>NZ_JAPEOS010000001.1:0-637500 GCF_026340975.1 Streptomyces sp. NBC_01214
CGCCCCCTCCTGGTTGGCCGGCCGGGTCTCCAACCGCACCACGTGCGGATGGTCGGGGCGCAGCTCTGCCGAATCCTCGGCCAACACGATCCGCTCGCCGGGACCCACCAGCCCCAACAGGGCGCTGAGCAGGGTGGTCTTGCCCGTTCCGGTACCGCCGGAGACGAGGAACGACAGCCGCGCCTCGACCATGTCCCGGAGCAGTCGCTGACCGCCCGGCGGCAGTGTCCCCGCGGCGACGAGCTCCTCCAGCGTGAACGCCCGAGGCCGCACCACCCGCAGCGAGAGGCAGGCCGAGCCGACCGAGACCGGGGGCAGCACGGCATGCAGCCGGGTGCCGTCGGGCATCCGGGCGTCCACCCAGGGCCGGGCGTCGTCCAGGCGCCGCCCCGCGACGGCGGCCAGCCGTTGGGCGAGCCTGCGCACGGCCCCGGCGTCGGCGAAGGTCACTCCGGTCAGCTCCAGCCCACCACCGCGGTCCACCCACACCCGGTCGGGGGCCGCCACCAGCACATCGGTGACCTCCGGGTCGCCGAGCAGTGCCTCCAGCGGGCCTGCGCCGACCAGCTCGGACCGTAACTCCGCAGCCACACCGAGCACTTCAGCGTCCCCGAGGAGCCTGCCCTGGGCCCGTAGGGCGGCCGCCACCCGCGCCGGGGTCGGTTCCGCCCCGCTCTCGGCGAGCCGCCGGCGCACCGCGTCCAGGAGCACCGCGCTCATGCCGGCACCCCCTGGGCGGAGCCGAGCGCCCGCTGCCAGAAGCCGTCGCAGAAGCGGGCCAGCGCGCTCTTCCCCTGCGTCCCCGGTGGTTCGCCCTCGGCCACCCTCCCCGGGAGCCCCACCTCGACGGGCACCTCCCCGGCCAGCGGTGCCCCCAACAGCCCGGCCACGGACTCCGGATCGAGGCCGCCCGCACAGCGTCCCCGTACGACGACCCGCACGTCCCGGGCCACCATCCGGACCCCGGCCGCCACCCGGCCCGCGGCGGCCACCGACCGCAACTCGCCCGGCACCACCATCAGCACCAGGTCGAGCTGGGCCAGCACCTCGGCCACGGGTTCGTCGACCCGCCGCGGGAGGTCGACCACCACCACCCCGCCCCGGCGGCGCGCAGCCGCCACCACGGACCGGATCGCGGCGGGCGGCACCACCACCCGGTCACCGCGGTCCCAGCTGAGCACGCGAAGGTCGTGCAGCTCGGGCAGGGACTCCTCGAGCGCTCCGGCGCCGACCCGGCCCCGCGAGGCCGCGAAGTCCGGCCAGCGCAGCCCTTCGGCGCTCTCGCCCCCGAGCAGGACGTCCATGCCCCCGCCCAACGGGTCGCCGTCGATGAGGATGGTGCGCTCACCGGCGCGGGCGGCCCGCACGGCGAGCGCGCAGGCGAGGGTGGAGGCTCCGGCGCCACCGCTGCCGCCGATCACCCCCACGGCGAGGGCGGGACGCCCGGCCCCCTCCACGACGTCGGCGATGCGGTCGACGAGCCGGCCCTCGGCGTCGGGGAGCCGCAACACCTCCTCGGCGCCGATCTCCACCGCCCGTTGCCACACCTGGGGGTCGTCCAGGTCCCGGCCGACGAGGAACACGCCGGCCCTGCGCGGTGCCCCGCGCACCCGTCCGGCGGCGTCGTCGCCCACCAGCACGAGCGGTGCGGATTCCCATCCCGGGCTCCCCGCCTCGCCGCCCACCCCGACGGCCCCGCCCCGCTCGGGAACCTCGTGGCGCACATGCGGCTCGGCACCCGCCGCGGCACACAGCCTCAGCAGATCGTCGAGCAGCAGCGGGTCTTCGGTGATGATCAGCGGCCGCCCGCCACCGGGTGCGGATCCGGCCACGGAACCGGTTCCGAGGCCCGCCCCGACCCCCGCCCCCCTTCCGCCGACCACGGACTCCCGCGTTTCACACGACTTCGATCGGGCCACGATCTCCGCCCCCTTCTCACTGCAAATGCTTCCGCCACGGACTTCGCGGCTGGAATCACCGTGCAGCGATCAGGAAAAAGAAGTGGATCTTGTTGGATAACTGTGGACAACCCATCGGTTGTGAATAACCCCGTCACTCTCTCCGGTGAGTTCCGGAGCGCGGCGGAACCACTACGCAGCGTCACGAGTTTGAGGGAGTGAGGGCCTTCGCCACGTCGGCCCCGCACGAGAGGAGGGGCCGGAGGATGGTCACTTGGGGCCGAAGGCAGGGACGCGAACCGCGTCCGGACATGCGACGACCCCCGCCGGGGGGGAGAGCGGGGGTCGTCCCCACGGTCCGACTCGGGGGGGGAGGAGCCAGACCGGGTTAGCACGGTCGCGAACGATCCGTGACTTCCATGGTGTACCCGAGAGCCTTCTCAGGCAAACCCACGCGCCACACCTTACGCCGAATGGTGGGCGCATATGCTCGGGGCGTGGAAAATCAGCCCTTGCCGCACTCCTCGCCTCGCACCGCAGCCTTCTTCGACCTGGACAAGACGGTCATTGCGAAGTCGAGCACCTTGACGTTCAGCAAGTCCTTCTACCAAGGCGGTCTGATCAACCGGCGAGCCGTGTTGCGCACCGCGTACACCCAGTTCATCTTCCTGGCCGGCGGCGCCGACCACGATCAGATGGAACGGATGCGGGAGTACCTGTCCGCCCTCTGCAAGGGGTGGAACGTGCAGCAGGTGCGGGAGATCGTCGCCGAGACCCTGCACGACCTCATCGACCCGATCATCTACGACGAGGCCGCGTCCCTGATCGAGGCCCACCACACCGCGGGCCGCGACGTGGTGATCGTGTCCACCTCCGGCGCGGAAGTCGTCGAGCCCATCGGGGAGATGCTCGGCGCGGACCGGGTCGTCGCCACCCGCATGGTCGTCGGTGAAGACGGTTGCTTCACCGGCGAGATCGAGTACTACGCCTACGGGCCCACCAAGGCGGAGGCGGTACGCGAACTCGCGGAGTCCGAGGGGTACGACCTCACCCGCTGCTACGCCTACAGCGACTCCGCCACCGACATCCCGATGCTCGAAGCGGTCGGACACCCGCACGCCGTCAACCCCGACCGGGCGCTGCGGCGGGAAGCCGTGGCACGGGAGTGGCCGGTCCTGGTCTTCAACCGGCCCGTGCGGCTGAAGCAGCGCCTTCCCGGGCTGTCCATGCCGACCCGGCCCGCCCTGGTCGCCGCGGCGGCCGTGGGCGCGGCAGCCGCCACGGCCGGGCTGGTCTGGTACGCGAGCCGGCGCCGCGCCCATGCACTGGCCGCAGCCGGCTCTGCCCGAATGTCCTGACCTGCACGGATAAAGACTGTCCGGTTCGTCCTCGATCGTCCCGGAAGGTAAAAAGTGGAGCTAGGGGTTTCGCATGGCTCCGAAGCGGAGTACAAATAAAGCAACGGCCCGCGAGACCAAAGAACATCCGAGAGGATCATCTTTAAAACGCAGTAAGGCCCACGGACCGAAGCATGAGCGCCGAGCACCCACGCGACGTCGACCCGTCGATTACGGGCCAGCCGCACCAGGTAACGGGCAAAGACCCCGACCTGATGGGCAACTATCGAGGACGCTTGGTAACTGGGCGTAAATGCCAGCGGCGACACCAAAGCAAGACGGTGTCGCCGCAACCCATGTCCGGGGCCCGAACGCCCCGCACACGGGGCCGAACGGGCCGAACGGATGGAACGGGCGGCTCAGGCCGCGCCGCGCTGCAGGGCTTCGCAGACCGCCGTCGACTCGCGGACACCCAGTTCGACCGCCCGGCCGCAGTGCGCGATCCAGGCGGACATGCCCTCCGCGGTCCCGGAAACGTAGCCCTCGAAAGCGGCCAGGTAGGCGTCGGTCCCCTGCTCCGCATGCCCGACCTCCGCCGGGCAGATGGCCTTGGGGTCCAGACCGCTGTTGATCAGGACGATCCGCTCGGCCGCCCGCGCGACCAGCCCGTTGTACGAGGCGAACGGACGCAGCGCCAGCAGTTCGCCGTGCACCACCGCGGCCGTGATCAGGGCCGGGGCGGAACCGCCCGCGATGATCAGGCGGGACAGCCCGTCGAGGCGACCCGCCACCTCCTCGGCGCTCGGAAGCGGGAGTGCGACCAGGGGTTCGGTCACCGGCTCGCCCGCCAGCCGGGGGCGGCCCACCACATCGCCGTCCGCCGTCGACCCGCACGCCACCAGGTGCAGCCGCGCCAGGACCCGCAGCGGCGACTGCCGCCAGATGCTCAGCAACTGACCGGCCTCCGCCGTGAGCCGCAGCGCCGCACCCACCGTCAGCGCCTCCGGCTCCGAGCCGAAGTCGGTCCGGCGGCGCACCTCCTCCAGCGCCCAGTCCGCACCGGACAGCGCCGCGCTCCCGCGGGCGCCGCGCAGGGCGGCCTCCGAGGTGATCTCACCGCTGCGGCGCCGCATCACGCGGTGCCCGTAGACGCGGTCCACGGCCTTGCGTACGGAATCCACGGACTCGGCCACACCGGGCAGCCCGGCCAGGGGGGCCAGCGGGTCAGAAGCGCTACTCATAAGTAGGGAGCCTACGCACTGCGCACCCATAGCACCGACCCCTCCTTGGAGTGGTCTTCTTCACTCACCTTGACCACCCAGCGCTATCGAACCGCTACGCTTGGTGAACATGAAGATCGCTTTCGTAGGGAAGGGCGGCAGCGGCAAGACGACCCTGTCCTCCCTCTTCATCCGCCACCTCGCCGCCAATGAAGCCCCCGTCGTCGCGGTGGACGCCGACATCAACCAGCACCTGGGCGCCGCGCTCGGACTCACCGAGGAGGAGGCCGGCGAACTGCCGGCCCTCGGCGCGCACCTGCCCCTCATCAAGGAGTACCTGCGCGGTTCCAACCCGCGCATCCCGTCCGCCGACGCGATGATCAAGACCACCCCGCCCGGCCGCGGCTCGCGCCTGCTGCGCGTCACCGAGGACAACCCGGTGTACGAGGCCTGCGCGCGCACGCTCCTGCTCGACGGGGAACCCGTGCGCCTCATGGCGACCGGCCCGTTCACCGAGGCCGACCTGGGCGTGGCCTGCTACCACTCCAAGGTCGGAGCGGTCGAACTCTGCCTCAACCATCTGGTCGACGGCCCTGACGAGTACGTGGTCGTCGACATGACGGCCGGCTCGGACTCCTTCGCCTCGGGCATGTTCACCCGCTTCGACGTGACCTTCCTGGTTGCCGAACCGACCCGCAAGGGCGTCTCCGTCTACCGCCAGTACAAGGAGTACGCGCGGGACTTCGGGGTAACGCTCAAGGTCATCGGCAACAAGGTGCAGGGACCCGAGGACATCGAGTTCCTCCAGGACGAGGTGGGCGAGGACCTGCTGGTCACCGTCGGGCACTCCGACTGGGTGCGGGCCATGGAAAAGGGCCGGCCGGCCCCCTTCGAGCTGCTGGAAGCATCCAACCGGTTCGCCCTCCAGGAACTCCAGGACGCCGCCGACGACTCGTACGCGCACCGCGACTGGGCCCGGTACACGGAGCAGATGGTGAGCTTCCACCTCAAGAACGCGGAGAGCTGGGGCAACGCCAAGACCGGGGTCGACCTGGCGGACCAGGTCGACCCCGGATTCGTCCTTCGCGAGGGGGCCGAGGCGCTCGTCAGCCCTCGTCCGCACTCTCCCCAGCCGGCTCCTCAGCCGGCTTGACGCCCGCGGGGGCGGCCGGCGCCGCCGGCGGCCCCGCGGTCAGGAACTTCCCCCAGCCCTCCTTCGGCGCCTCGCCGACGTCGAGGGTGCGCATCCACTCCAGGGCCTTCGGGTCCTGTGCGTCCAGCCAGTCCACCAGCTCCCGGAACGGGACGCAGCGGACCTCCTTCTGGGTGCACATGGTCTTGATGGACTCCTCGACGGCGCGCATGTAGGTGCCGCCGTTCCAGGACTCGAAGTGGTTGCCGATGATCAGCGGTGCGCGGTTGCCCTGGTAGACGCGGTCGAAGGCCTCCCGCAGGCCGTCGCGCATCTGGTCACCCCAGTACGCGTGCTGGGAGGGGTCACCCTGCGAGGTCGTCCCGGACTGGTTGACCATGTAGTTGTAGTCCATGCTCAGGGTGTCGAAGGCACGCCCCGGCATGGGCACCAGCTGGAGCGGGATGTCCCAGAGCCCGTCCGTCTTCTTCGGCCAGATCTGCTTGCTGATGCCGCTGGAGTCGTAGCGGAAGCCCATGTCCTTCGCCGCCAGCATGAAGTTCTTCTGGCCTTCGAGGCAGGGCGTGCGGGCGCCGATGAGCTCCTTGTCGTAGTTGAAGGGGAGCGCCTCCTGGTCCTTCAGGCCGGAGTTGGTCTTCCAGTTCTTGACGAAGGACTTCGCCTGGTTGATCTCGCTCTGCCACTCCTCCACGGACCAGGTGCCGACACCGCCGTCGGGCCCGCAGAAGTGTCCGTTGAAGTGGGTGCCGATCTCGTTGCCCTCCAGCCAGGCCGCACGGACCTGGGTGGCGGTGTCCTTGATGCCCTGGAGGTCGCCGAAGCCGATGTCGGAGCGCCCCGGCGAGTGCTGGGGCGCCGTATAGAGGGAACGTTTCTCCTCCGGGAGCATGTAGACACCGCTGAGGAAGTACGTCATGCGGGCGTTGTACTTCTTGCCGACCTCACGGAAGTGCGAGAAGAGCTTCTGACTGTCCTCGCCGGCCCCGTCCCACGAGAACACCACGAACTGCGGCGGTTTTTCCCCGGGCCCCAGCTTCTGCGGCTTCTGAACGTTCGGCTGCATGCCGGTGTACGCGGTCGAACCGTCGCCGATGGGCCGGTTGACGCTGCCCGGAGCCTCCGGGGCGGCAGCCCCCTTGAGCGCGTTCGGGGCCCCGGGAGCCGGGGACTTGGCGGGTTCCGAGGTGCTGCACCCGGCGGCCCCCAGGACCAGCACCGTGGCGACCAGGCCACCGGCGACCTTCTTCGTGGCGGCGATCATCCGCCCCACCTCTCCCTCGCAGTTCCATCGCGGGACTTCCGCGCCGCAACGTCCCATGCGGTCTGCTCGAGAGGAGGTATGACAAGCCGTACAAAATGCTTAATCACCCTTTAGCGCTAATTCGTACGTCATTTGCCCGTATTATTCACCGCTCGCCTTTACTCTCCATTACCATTCATTTACCGAGCGTTGAGACTCCCGCCGCTTCATCCCTCCCCAGAGGAGACGGGAACCCATGACAGCCACCTCCCCCACGAGCACCACCCAACAGATCCGCAAGGACCTTCCCGCGGATCTCTCCGCCTCCATCGCCGTCTTCCTGATCGCCCTGCCACTCTCGCTCGGCATCGCCCTGGCCACCGGCGCCCCGCTCCAGGCGGGGCTGGTCGCCGCGGCGGTCGGCGGGATCGTCGCCGGGCGGCTCGGTGGCGCCCCGCTCCAGGTGAGCGGGCCCGCCGCCGGACTCACCGTGGTCACCGCCGAGTTGATCCAGCGCTACGGATGGCGCACCACGTGCGCCATCACCGTGCTCGCCGGCATCTGCCAACTCGGCCTCGCCGCACTGCGCACCGCCCGGTCGGCGCTCATGGTCAGCCCGGCCATCGTGCACGGCATGCTCGCGGGCATCGGCGTGACCATCGCACTGGCCCAGCTGCACATCGTGCTCGGCGGCACACCGCAGAGCAACGCCGTGGCCAACGTCCTCGGGCTGCCGGGCCAGTTGGCCGATCTGCACCCGGTCGCCCTGGGCATCAGCGTGCTGACCCTGCTCGTCCTGCTCGGCTGGCCACGGCTGCCCGGTCGGGTGGGCCGCGCCCTGCGCAAGGTGCCCGCGGCGCTCGCCGCCGTCGCCACGGCCACGGCCTTCGCCGCGCTGGCCGGGCTCAGCCTGCCGCGGGTGGACCTGCCGTCCTGGCGCAGCCACGCCCTGCCCGAAATGCCCGAGGGGCCGGTCCTCGGTCTCATCGCCGCGGTACTGACCATCACCCTGGTCGGCAGCGTGGAATCGCTGCTCTCCGCCGTCGCGACCGACAAGCTGATCGCCTCCGAGCGCCGTACGGGCAACCGCCCGCCGCGCGCCGACCTCAACCGGGAACTGCGCGGCCAGGGCGCGGCGAACATCGTCTCCGGCTCGCTGGGCGGGCTGCCCATCACGGGCGTGGCCGTCCGCAGCGTGGCGAACGTCAAGTCCGGTGCGGTCAGCCGGAAGTCGTCCATGCTGCACGGATTCTGGGTACTGCTCGCGGCCGGGCTGCTGGTCCCGGTCCTCGACCTGATCCCGCTCGCCGCGCTGGCCGCCCTCGTGATGGCGGTCGGCGTACAGATGGTCAACATCACGCACCTGCGCAGTGTCACCCGGCACCGGGAGATCCTGGTCTACGGCACGACCATCGTCGCCGTGGTGCTCGGCGGCGTCCTGGAAGGCGTGGCCATCGGTATCGCCGTGGCCGTCGCGCTGGCCCTGTACCGGCTCACGCGGACCCGGATCACCGTGGAGCAGCTGGACAGCGGGGCCCACCGGGTGCAGGCGCGCGGGCAGTTGACCTTCCTCGCGGTGCCCCGGCTGAGCCGGGTGCTGAACCAGATTCCGCACGACAAGCACGCGGTGGTCGAGCTGGACGGCTCGTTCATGGACCACGCGGCCTACGAGACGTTGCACGACTGGCAGGATTCCCACCTGGCGCACGGGGGCTCGCTGGAGGTCACCGGCCGCGCCGGCTCGTCGGCGCGGCTGCCCGAGGCCGCGCCCGGAGCGGCGCCCGACGACGGGCCCGCCGACGGGAGCCCCCACGCGGACCGCTCCCGCCGCACGCCACAGCGCGGCGGGCACCAGTGCTGCCGCCCCTGGACCCCGTGGCAGAACCACTGCGACCACCGCCCCGCGAGTACCCGTACGATCACTGCCGCGGCCGCGGCCAAGGCAGCTGCGGAGGCCGCCGGGGCAAAGACGGAGGCCGTCGCCGAGCCGGCCGGCTCACCCGCCCCCCGGCGGCGCGGCGCGGGCCAACTGGCCAACGGGATCAGCGCCTTCCAGCGCGACACGGCGCCCCACGTGCGGGACGAGCTGGCCCGGCTGGCCCGCGAGGGGCAGCGGCCCTCCCAGCTCTTCCTCACCTGTGCGGACTCCCGCCTGGTGACCAGCATGATCACGGCCAGCGGGCCCGGCGACCTGTTCACCGTCCGCAACGTCGGCAATCTGGTCCCGCTGCCCGGCGCGGAGTCCACCGACGACTCCGTGGCCGCAGCCATCGAATACGCCGTGGACGTGCTGCAGGTGGACAGCATCACGGTGTGCGGACACTCGGGCTGCGGCGCCATGCAGGCCCTGCTCTCCTCCGCGCCCGGCGCCCCGATGACCCCGCTGCGCCGCTGGCTGAAGCACGGGCTGCCCAGCCTGGAGCGGATGGCCAGCCGCCACCACGCCTGGGCCCGGATCGCGGGCCGGCTCCCGGCGGACGCGGTGGAGCAGCTCTGCCTGACCAATGTGGTCCAGCAGCTGGACCATCTGCGGGCCCATGAATCGGTGGCCCGGCGACTCGCCGAGGGCACCCTCGAACTGCACGGGATGTACTTCCACGTGGGCGAGGCGCAGGCGTATCTGCTGTCCGAGGGCGAGGACTTCTTCGACTGTCGGGTCTTCGACAGCGTGGGTCAGCACGCCTGAACCGATACCCTCCCGTATTCGTGCATTCGTTTGGCCCCTCCCCGCCCCTTGCAGCGGGGAGGGGCCATTCGCACTCCGTTCTCGCGCGGACCAGATCGTGATATAGGTCTAAACCAATTCTCGGCTACCCCTTGTCACCTGGGCCGCTGACTGATGAGCTATGCCCGGGGACACAACGGACACCCTGGGAAAGGGAGATGTCGTGAGCAATGAGAGCCTGGCCAATCTGCTCAAGGAGGAGCGGCGGTTCGCACCGCCCGCCGATCTGGCCGCCGCCGCCAATGTGACCGAGGCTGCGTATGCACAGGCCGACGCGGACCGGCTGGGCTTCTGGGCCGAGCAGGCCCGGCGGCTGACCTGGGCCACCGAGCCGACCGAGACGCTCGACTGGACGAACCCGCCCTTCGCGAAGTGGTTCGCGGACGGCAAGCTCAACGTCGCGTACAACTGCGTGGACCGTCACGTCGAGGCCGGCAACGGCGACCGCGTCGCCATCCACTTCGAGGGCGAGCCCGGCGACAGCCGCTCGATCACCTACGCCGAGCTCAAGGACGAGGTCTCCAAGGCCGCCAACGCCCTGACCGAGCTGGGTGTCGAGGCCGGCGACCGCGTCGCCGTCTACCTGCCGATGATCCCCGAGGCGGTCGTCGCGATGCTCGCGTGCGCCCGTGTCGGCGCCGCGCACTCCGTGGTCTTCGGCGGGTTCTCCGCCGACGCCGTCGCCTCCCGCATCCAGGACGCCGACGCGAAGCTGGTGATCACCGCCGACGGCGGCTACCGCCGCGGCAAGCCCACCGCCCTGAAGCCCGCCATCGACGAGGCCGTCGCCAAGTGTCCGCAGGTCGAGCACGTGCTCGTCGTGCGCCGCACCGGCCAGGACACCGCCTTCGCCGAGGGCCGCGACCTCTGGTGGCACGACGTGGTCGGCCGGCAGTCCGCCGAGCACGCCCCGCAGCCGTTCGACGCCGAGCACCCGCTCTTCATCCTCTACACCTCGGGGACCACGGGTAAGCCCAAGGGCATCCTGCACACCTCCGGCGGCTACCTCACGCAGGCCGCGTACACCCACCAGGCGGTCTTCGACCTGAAGCCGGAGACCGACGTCTACTGGTGCACCGCCGACATCGGCTGGGTGACCGGGCACTCCTACATCGTCTACGGGCCGCTCGCGAACGGCGCCACCCAGGTGATGTACGAGGGCACCCCCGACACCCCGCACCAGGGCCGGTTCTGGGAGGTCGTCCAGAAGTACGGGGTGACCATCCTCTACACGGCGCCCACGGCCATCCGCACGTTCATGAAGTGGGGCGACGACATCCCCGCGAAGTTCGACCTGTCGAGCCTGCGCGTACTGGGCTCGGTCGGCGAGCCGATCAACCCCGAGGCCTGGATCTGGTACCGCAAGCACATCGGCGGCGACCGCTGCCCGATCGTGGACACCTGGTGGCAGACCGAGACCGGCGCGATGATGATCTCCCCGCTGCCGGGCGTCACCGCCACCAAGCCGGGCTCCGCACAGCGCGCCCTGCCCGGGATCTCCGCCACCGTCGTGGACGACGAGGCGCACGAGGTCCCGAACGGCGGGGGCGGCTACCTGGTGCTCACCGAGCCGTGGCCGTCGATGCTGCGCACCATCTGGGGCGACGACCAGCGGTTCATCGACACCTACTGGTCGCGCTTCGAAGGCAAGTACTTCGCCGGTGACGGCGCCAAGAAGGACGACGACGGCGACATCTGGCTGCTCGGCCGGGTGGACGACGTGATGCTGGTGTCCGGCCACAACATTTCGACCACCGAGGTCGAGTCGGCCCTCGTCTCGCACCCCTCGGTCGCCGAGGCGGCCGTGGTCGGCGCCAACGACGAGACCACCGGTCAGGCCATCGTCGCCTTCGTCATCCTGCGCGGCAGCGCCTCCGAGACCGAGAACCTGGTCGCGGACCTGCGCAACCACGTGGGCAGCACGCTGGGCCCGATCGCCAAGCCCAAGCGGATCCTGCCGGTCCAGGAGCTGCCGAAGACCCGCTCGGGCAAGATCATGCGCCGTCTGCTGCGCGACGTGGCGGAGAACCGCGCGGTCGGTGACGTCACCACGCTCGCCGACTCCTCGGTCATGGACCTGATCCAGAGCAAGCTCCCGGCCGCCGGCAGCGAGGACTGAGGCACACCGCCCGAAACGCACTGAGCTGCGCTGAGACGCACTGAGTCATACCGACGCACCGAAAGGGGCACCCGGCACGCCGCGCCGGGTGCCCCTTTCGCACTTAAAGTGATGATCACCGGATACGCCCTCGCGTGCACCCTGTAAAATATTAAAAGCGTAAAGAAAGACCACAGGGTGCGCCGGGAAGTCTGGTCGGCAATGAGTTCTGCCATGCCGTCCAACCGCCCCCCGGAGGTGTCCCCTCGTGGCCGCGCCCAGCCCCACCGACCACAAGAGCCCCAAGCTGCTCGGCCGCCTCTCACTGCCCGAGCTCCGCTTCGTCGGCGACGCCCTGCGCGCCGAGACCGTCGGCGGTGTGCTGTTGCTGGTGGCCGCGATCGTCGCCCTCCTGTGGGCGAACATCCCCGCCCTCTCGGAGAGCTACTCCAGCGTCCGGTCCTTCCACATCGGCCCCGCCTCCCTCGGCCTGGACCTCTCGCTCCAACACTGGGCGGCCGACGGACTCCTCGCCATCTTCTTCTTCGTCGCCGGCATCGAGCTCAAGCGCGAGCTCGTCGCGGGCGATCTGCGCGATGCCCGGGCAGCCGCGCTCCCGGTGATCGCCGCCCTGTGCGGCATGGCCGTACCCGCGGTGGTCTACCTGCTCGTCAACGTCCTGGGCGACGGCTCCACCGCCGGCTGGGCCGTCCCGACCGCCACCGACATCGCCTTCGCGCTCGCCGTCCTCGCCGTCATCGGCACCTCGCTGCCATCGGCCCTGCGCGCCTTCCTGCTGACCCTCGCGGTCGTCGACGACCTCTTCGCCATCCTGATCATCGCGGTGTTCTTCACCAGCGAGATCGACTTCCTCGCGCTCGGCGGCGCGCTCGTGGGCCTCGCCCTCTTCTGGTTCCTGCTCCGCAAGGACGTCCACGGCTGGTACGTCTACGTTCCGCTCGCCCTGGCCATCTGGGGCCTGATGTACAACAGCGGCGTCCACGCCACCATCGCCGGCGTCGCCATGGGCCTGATGCTCCGCTGCACCCGCCGGGAGGGCGAGCAGCGCTCCCCCGGCGAGCACATCGAGCACCTGGTCCGGCCCGTATCGGCCGGTCTCGCCGTGCCCCTCTTCGCCCTCTTCTCCGCCGGTGTCTCCCTCTCCGACCAGGCCATCGCCCAGGTCTTCACGCGGCCCGAGACCCTCGGCGTGGTGCTCGGCCTGGTCATCGGCAAGGCGGTGGGCATCTTCGGCGGCACCTGGCTGGCCGCCCGCTTCACCAAGGCCGAGTTGAACGAGGACCTCGCCTGGCCGGACGTACTCGCCGTGGCCTCGCTCGCCGGCATCGGCTTCACCGTCTCCCTCCTGATCGGCGAACTCGCCTTCGCCGACGACCCGGTCCTCACCGACGAGATCAAGGCTGCCGTCCTGTTCGGCTCCCTGATCGCCGCCGTGGTCGCGTGCGTCATGCTCAAGCTCCGCAACCGCACGTACCGGGCGCTCACCGAGGCCGAGGAGCGCGACGACGACCACGACGGCATCCCGGACATCTACGAGGAGCACAACCCCGCGTACCACCTGCGGATGGCCAAGATCTACGAGGACAGGGCCGCGGAACACCGCCGCAAGGCCGAGAAGCAGGCCGCCACCGCGCTCCAAACCGCAGCCGGGTCCACCACCGACGGCGACCGTCCGGCATGATCTGACTGACGACGCAAGACAGCCGTGCCGCCCGGCAGCAGACGACAGAGGGAGAGAGCGATGAGCGCAGTGGACCAAGAGGCGCAGGGAGCCGAGCGCACACTCGGCCAACTGGTCGCCTCGGCCACCGCCGAGATGTCCGCGCTGGTGCACGACGAGATCGCCCTCGCCAAGGCGGAGATCCGCGAGGACGTCAAGCGCGTGGGCAGCGGTTCCGCCTCGATGGTGGCCGCCGGAGTGCTCGCGCTCTTCTCCGTCCCGGTGCTGACCTTCGCCGCGGCGTACGGGATCCACAACCTCGGGCTCGGGCTCGCGTGGTCCTTCCTCATCGTCGGCAGCGCGTTCCTGCTGATCGCGGGCGTGCTCGTACTGATCGGCGTACGCAAGTTCAAGAAGGTCAAGCCGCCGGAGAAGTCCATCGCCTCCGTCAAGCAGACCGCCGCGCTGGTCCAGACCGTCAAGCCGCACCCGCGGCCGGTGAGTGACAAGGCTGTGGGTGTGGCACGCTCGTCCTCATGACAGCGCCCACGCCGGACTCCAGCGTTCCTCCCACAGCTGCCACGGCGGTACGGCTCGACCTCCCCGGCGGGCGGGCGGTGACGCACCGGGACGTCGCCGCGAACGGCGCCCGCTTCCACGTCGCCGAGCTCGGTGACGGGCCGCTGGTGCTGCTGCTCCACGGCTTCCCGCAGTTCTGGTGGACCTGGCGGCACCAGATGACCGCGCTCGCCGACGCCGGGTACCGGGCGGTCGCGATGGACCTGCGCGGCGTGGGCGGCAGCGACCGCACCCCGCGCGGATACGACCCCGCCAACCTGGCGCTCGACATCACCGGAGTCGTACGGTCCCTCGGCGAGCCGGACGCCGCGCTCGTCGGGCACGACCTGGGCGGGTACCTCGCCTGGACGGCGGCCGTGATGCGGCCCAAGCTGGTGCGCCGACTCGTGGTCTCCTCCATGCCGCATCCGCGCCGCTGGCGCTCGGCGATGCTGTCGGACTTCGGTCAGACCCGGGCGAGTTCACACATCTGGGGCTTCCAGCGGCCGTTCGTTCCCGAGCGTCAGCTCGTCGCCGACGGCGGGGCGCTCGTAGGGGAGCTGATCCGGGACTGGTCGGGGCCGCGGCCGCCCGAGGACGAGGATCTGGCCGTGTACCGGCGGGCCATGTGCATCCCGTCCACCGCGCACTGCTCGATCGAGCCGTACCGCTGGATGATGCGGTCGATGGCGCGGCCCGACGGGATCCAGTTCAACCGGCGGATGAAGCGTCCGGTGCGGGTGCCGACGCTGCACCTGCACGGTTCGCTCGACCCGGTGATGCGTACGCGCAGCGCAGCCGGTTCCGGGGAGTACGTCGAAGCCCCGTACCGGTGGCGGCTGTTCGACGGGCTCGGGCACTTCCCGCACGAGGAGGACCCGGTCGCCTTCTCGTCCGAGCTGGTGAACTGGCTCAAGGATCCCGAGCCGGACCGCTGACGGGACGCCCGGCCCTTCCGCCACCGAACGGACTGCGGACGGGCCGCGGACCCGGCGACCGTCCCCTGGAAGGGCGGGAGTTCGAGCGTGCGCTTGTCTTACGAGCATTCAATTGCCTGGCGCATAGGCCAATTGGCCGCCCCTGACGGGGTTACGGACCTTGGGCCACGGGCAGAGCTCGGAGTATGAGCTGGACGCACGACTACGGTGACACCGCGCACGAACGCCGCTCGGCAGCTACGCCGGGCACCCACGAGAGGGCCGGCCGACACGGCCACGACCCCCGCCTCGGGATTCCGCTCATCCTGCGCCGACGGGCCCGCTGGGTCTCCGCGCGCCTGCGCCATCCACGGACGTAGGGACCCGGCGGGAGCGGCGCCTCAGAGCGCGCAGCCCTGGCTGTCGACGCGGCGCACGGCGTCCTTGCCGACCCGGATGTCGTCGCGGATCTCGTCCGCCGTCAGCACGTAACCGGTGTTGGGGTCGTCGAGCGACTTCGCGAAGACGACTCCGTACACCCGGCCTTCGGGCGTCAGCAGCGGTCCGCCGGAGTTGCCCTGGCGGACCGTCGCGAACAGCGAGTAGACGTCCCGTCGGACGGTACCCCGGTGGTAGATGTCCGGGCCGTTGGCGTTGATCCGCCCGCGGACACGGGCCGAACGGACGTCGTACCCGCCGTTCTCCGGGAAGCCCGCGACGATCGCGTCGTTGCCGCTCGCCGCGTCCTTCTCGGAGAACTCCAGCACCGGAGCCTTCAGCTTCGGCACGTCCAGGACGGCGATGTCGCGCGCCCAGTCGTAGAGCACGACCTTGGCGTCGTACAGCCTGCCCTCGCCGCCGATCTGCACGGTCGGCTCGCTGACCCCGCCGACGACGTGCGCGTTGGTCATCACCTTGCCGGGCGCGAAGACGAAGCCCGTGCCCTCCAGCACCTTGCTACAGCTGGGGGCGGTACCGACGACCTTCACGATCGAGCGCTTCGCCACCTCGGCGACGGGGCTGTTGACGAGCGTCGGGTCGGGCGCCTGCACCTCGGTGATGGGCTCGTTGGAGAACGGGCTGAACACCTGGGGGAAGCCGTTGCGCGCGAGGGTGGAGCTGAAGTCCGAGAACCAGGTGTTCGCCTGGTCGGGCAGCACCCGTGACACGCCGAGCAGGACCTTGGAGTTACGGACCTCCTTGCCCACGCTGGGCAGCGCGGTCTGGGCCACCAGCAGCCCGATCAGCCACGCCACGAGCAGCATGGCCACCACGTTGACCAGGGCGCCGCCGGTCGCGTCGAGCGCGCGCGCCGGCGACCAGGTGATCTTGCGGCGGAGTCTGCTCCCGAGATGGGTGGTCAGGGCCTGGCCGATCGAGGCGCAGATGATGATCACGACCACGGAGATCACGACGACCGTGGTGGACACCTTGGTGCCGTTGTCCGTCACCCGGTCCCAGACCAGCGGGAGCAGGGACACGGCGACGAGACCACCGCCGAGGAAGCCGATCACCGACATGATGCCGACGACGAACCCCTGGCGGTAGCCGACGATCGCGAACCATACGGCCGCGAGCAGCAACAGAATGTCCAGCACGTTCACGTGGGCCACCGTCTCATGCGCGCCAGTCGAGCGGGACCTGTCGTGAGCGGTCCCACGGACGCTCCCAACCCGCGAAGTGCAAGATGCGGTCGATCACTCCGGCGGTGAAACCCCAGACCAGAGCCGATTCGACGGTGAATCCCGGTCCCAGGTGGCCGCTCGGATGGACGGTCGTGACCCGGTGTTCGGGGTTCGTGAGATCTGCCACGGGAACCGTGAAGACCCGCGCCGTCTCGGCGAGGTCCACGGCTCCGACCGGGCTGGGATCGCGCCACCAGCCGAGGACGGGCGTCACGACGAACTTGCTGACCGGGATGTAGAGGCGGGGCAGCACGCCGAAAAGCTGCACACCGGAAGGATCCAGTCCGGTTTCCTCTTCGGCCTCGCGCAGGGCGGCGAGCAGCGGGCCGGTGGTGTGCGGATCGCCGTCCTCGGGATCCAGCGCGCCGCCGGGGAAGGACGGCTGTCCCGCGTGCGAGCGCAGGGTGCCGGCACGCTCCATCAGGAGCAGCTCGGGGCCTCGGGCGCCCTCCCCGAAGAGGACGAGCACGGCGGACTGCCGCCCGCGGCCGTCCTCGGGCGGCAGGAAGCGGCTCAACTGCCCCGGCTGGACGGACCGGGCCGCCTCGACGACGGGGTCGAGCCACTCGGGCAGCCCGTCGGTGGTGATGGCCGGGCGGTGCCCACGGCGGGCTCCCACCGTGGTCCCGGCCTCGTCCGGTGTACCGCGCGTCATAGGCACCCCTGTCCGCGTTGTCCTGTCCAGCACCGTCTCCCACACCACAAACGCGGTCCGGGTACCGATTCGTTCCTAAGTCCCCAAGTCCGCAGGCTTTCACGCCCCCGCACCCTTGCGCCCCCGTCCCCGTCCGGCCCGCGTCCGTCCCCTGCCCGTCCCCCGTCCGGCCCGCGTCCGGCCCGCGCGTGCACCACCTCGCCGCCGCCCTGCGGGCACCCGCTACGGCGCCGCCACGGCCCCGCCCAGCGGCGGGGCCGGAAGGCCCGGGTAGTCCGGGGGCGGGGTCAGCCGCTGGCCCGGCTGGCCGCCCTTCTCGTACTTGAGCAGCTTCTTCGCCTTCTCCGGGTCCGTCTCGCCCTCCCCGTACGCCGGGCAGAGCGGGGCGATCGGGCAGGCCCCGCAGGCGGGCTTGCGCGAGTGGCAGATCCGGCGGCCGTGAAAGACGACCCGGTGCGAGAGCATCGTCCACTCGCTCTTCGGGAAGATCGCGCAGATCTCCGCCTCGACCTTCTCCGGGTCCTCCTGCTCGGTCAGCTTCCAGCGGCGCACCAGTCGACCGAAATGGGTGTCCACCGTGATCCCCGGCACGCCGAACGCATTGCCGAGGACCACGTTGGCGGTCTTGCGGCCCACTCCGGGCAACTTCACCAGGTCCTCGATCCGGCCCGGCACCTCCCCGCCGAAGTCGTCCCGCAGGGCCTGCGACAGACCGAGCAGGGACCTCGACTTGGCCCGGAAGAACCCGGTCGGCCGGATCAGCTCCTCCAGATCCTCGGGAGCGGCCGCGGCCATGTCCTCGGGGGTCGGGTAGGCCGCGAAGAGGGCCGGGGTCGTCTGGTTCACCCGCAGATCGGTGGTCTGGGCGGACAGCACCGTCGCGACGAGCAGCTCGAAGGGATTGCGGAAGTCGAGCTCCGGATGGGCGTACGGATAGATCTCGGCCAGCTCGCGGTTGATGCGTCGCGCCCTGCGCACCATGGCCAGGTGCGATTCCTGCTTGGCCGACTTCGGTTTCTTGGCCGAAACTTTGCCCTGAGGGGTGGCCGCGGCCCTCCCGGACGTCTTCACTGGGACATGTTCGCCCACGGCGGAATTTTGGGGCTCCGTCACTCCGGCGGACCCCTTGGCCTGTGCTCTCACCGGCTTATTGGACACCCGGCCAGCCTAAGGCCGGCCGCTGACACCCGCCCGGACCTCAGGTAACACCACTCCAATTGGCCTCTGGCCGCACAGCACGCCCGTCCGTCCGGCATCCTTGTGATTGATCGCACTGTTTGAGCCGTCCGGCAAAATGGGGAGCACGGTCCCCTGAGCTGGTCGACATAGGAGAGAGACTCGTGGACGACGTTCTGCGGCGCGCCCCGCTCTTCGCGGCGCTCGATGACGAGCAGGCCGCGGAGCTCCGCGCCTCCATGGGCGAGGTGACCCTCGCACGCGGTGACGCCCTGTTCCACGAGGGCGATCCCGGCGACCGGCTGTATGTCGTGACCGAGGGCAAGGTGAAGCTCCACCGCACCTCCCCCGACGGTCGCGAGAACATGCTGGCCGTCCTCGGCCCCGGCGAGCTGATCGGCGAGCTGTCGCTCTTCGATCCGGGCCCGCGCACCGCCACCGCCACCGCGCTGACCGAGGTCAAGCTCCTCGGCCTCGGCCACGGTGACCTCCAGCCCTGGCTCAACGCCCGGCCCGAGGTCGCGACCGCGCTGCTGCGCGCCGTCGCCCGCCGCCTGCGCAAGACCAACGACCAGATGTCCGACCTGGTCTTCTCCGACGTTCCCGGCCGTGTGGCGCGGGCGCTCCTCGACCTCTCGCGCCGCTTCGGCGTGCAGTCGGAGGAGGGCATCCACGTGGTGCACGACCTCACGCAGGAGGAGCTCGCCCAGCTCGTCGGCGCCTCGCGCGAGACCGTGAACAAGGCCCTGGCCGACTTCGCGGGCCGCGGCTGGCTGCGCCTGGAGGCGCGTGCGGTCATCCTGCTGGACGTGGAGCGCCTCGCGAAGCGCTCCCGCTAACGCCGGCCACAGCCGTTCGAAGGGGTCCTGCCCGACCGGGCACGGGCCCCTTCGCGTTTCCCCGGGCCCGACAGCGCCTGCGGGGCGGTCCGGGGCTGCGGGGCCGGTCCGGGGCTGTGGGCCGGTCCGGGAGCTGCCGAGCGGGCCGGAGGCCCGCCTAGCGGTCCGGCCGACGCACGGCGTTCGGTCCGCCGCCCCGGGCGGGCAGCCAGGCACAGTGGAGCCATGGAGCACAGAGGGCTGGACGCGTACGGGTACTTCGAGCGAGAGGGGTCCCTCGGTCGCGTACAGGGCGAGTTCAAGGGCCTCGTTGCGGCCGCGCGGGCCCGGACCGGCGAGGCGTACGGCCGACGGCTGCACAGCGCGTACCTCTACGGGTCAGTGCCGCGCGGGTCGGCCCGGCCCGGGCGGTCGGACCTGGACCTGCTGCTCGTACTGCACCACGAGCCCTCCGAGGAGGACCGGGACACCGCCGAGGTGCTCGCCCGCGGGCTCGACGAGGACTTCCCCGAGGTCGACGGGGTCGGCATCCTGCTCCAGGACAAGGTCGCCGTGCTGAGCGAGGCGGAACGATTCGACATGGGCTGGTTCCTCGCCTGCCTGTGCACCCCGCTGCTCGGCGCGGACCTGGCCGAGCACCTGCCGCGCTACCGGCCGGACAGCCTGCTCGCCCGCGAGACCAACGGCGACCTGGCCGACCTGCTGCCCGCGTGGCGGACGCGGGTGCGGGAGGCGTCGACCCCGCAGGAGTACCGGAAGCTGAGCCGCCACTTCTCCCGGCACCTGGTGCGCACCGCCTTCACGCTGGTCATGCCGCGATGGGGCGGCTGGACCAGCGACCTCGGCGAATCCGCGGAGATCTTCGGCATGTACTACCCGGAACGCGCGGCACAGGTGGAGGCCGCGGCCGCCGTCGCACTGGATCCCGTCGCGGACCCGGAGGTGCTGCGCGGTTACGTCGAGGACCTCGGGCCGTGGCTGGCGGACGAGTACACGGCCCGGCACGGGACGAAGACGCCCCGCCGGGGCTGAGCGTCGTGGGCGCCGGCCCCGGGCCGGCTCAGACCTTCTCGGCTGCGGCGAGGGCGTCGACGGCCAGCTTGGCCTCCGCCAGGCCCGCGCCGGTGATCCGCCGGTATTCCTTGATCGCCGAGATGTGCCGGTCGGCCCTCAGATGGGCCCGTACCTCGTCCATCCCGGCCGGCTCCGGTTCCTCGATGCCGAAGTGGTCCAGCACCAGGGCCAGGCGGCGCTCCATGCGGTCGGCCTTGTTCTGCAGGCTCTGCACCCGGAGCGTCACCGTCGAAGTGATCCATCCGGCCGTCGCGACCAACACGACCAGCAAGAACACGGTGTTCATTCGGGCCCTCCCGGGATCAGTCCGTGATCTTGAAGGTACTCCAGCTGCGCCCGGACGGACCACTCCGCGGCCGGCCACAAGGAGCGGTCCACGTCCGCGTAGACCTGGGCGACGACCGCCTCCGGGGTCAGGCAGCCGTTCTCGACGGCGGTCTCGACCTGGGCGAGCCGGTGCGCGCGGTGGGCCAGGTAGAACTCGACGGCGCCCTGCGCGTCCTCCAGGACCGGCCCGTGGCCCGGCAGGACGGTGTGCACCCCGTCGTCCACCGTCAGCGAGCGCAGGCGGCGCAGGGAGTCCAGGTAGTCGCCGAGACGGCCGTCGGGGTGGGCGACGACGGTGGTGCCGCGGCCCAGGATGGTGTCGCCGGTCAGCACGGCCCGGTCGGCGGGCAGGTGGAAACAGAGCGAGTCGCTGGTGTGGCCGGGGGTCGGTACTACGCGCAGCTCCAACCCGCCGGTCCGGATCACGTCCCCCGCGGCCAGGCCCTCGTCACCGAGGCGCAGCGCCGGGTCCAGGGCGCGGACCTTCGTACGGGTGAGCTCGGCGAAGCGGCCCGCGCCCTCGGCGTGGTCCGGGTGGCCGTGGGTGAGCAGGGTGAGGGCGATCCGCTTGCCCGCCTGCTCGGCGGTGGCGATGACCGCCCTCAGGTGTACCTCGTCCAGCGGGCCGGGATCGATCACGACGGCGAGGTCGGAACCGGGCTCGGACACCAGCCAGGTGTTGGTGCCGTCGAGGGTCATCGCGGAGGCGTTGGGAGCCAGGACGTTCACCGCGCGGGCGGTCGCCGGCCCGGAGGTGACCACTCCGCGGGGCTGGCCGGGCAGTGCGGCGGCGTCGGTCATGCGGGGCCTCCGGGAGCTGCGGGATCGGCGGGATCCGTGGGACCTTCGGGATCTGTGGAACCTGCGGGTTCCGTGGGACCCGCGGGGCTTCCGGGGCGGACGCGCTTGGTGAACTCGTCGTGCCCCGGCCAGCTGAGCACGAGCTCGCCGTCCTCCAGCGTGGCCTGGGCCAGCACCGGGGCGAGGTCCTGCCGGGCCGCTGCGGCGAGCGCGCCCGCGGCGCTCCCGTACGGCTCCAGCGACCGCAGCGTGGAGATGGTCGGCGGCATCATCAGCAGCTCGCCCTTGTCGTATCCGGCGGCCGCGTCGGTCGGGCGGATCCACACGGTCCGGTCGGCCTCGGTGGAGGCGTTGCGGGTGCGCTGGCCCTCGGGGAGGGCGGCGACGAAGAACCAGGTGTCGTAACGGCGCGGCTCGAACTCGGGGGTGATCCAGCGTGCCCAGGCCCCGAGCAGGTCGGAACGCAGCCGCAGGCCGCGACGGTCGAGGAACTCCGCGAAGGACAGCTCCCGCGCCACGAGGGCCTGCCGGTCGACCTCCCAGTCGTCGCCGGTGGTGTCACCGACGATCTCGTCCGGGGTCTGCCCGGCGAGCAGGACGCCCGCCTCCTCGAAGGTCTCCCGTACGGCACTGCAGACGATGGCCTGGGCGGTCAGGGGGTCGGTCCCGAGCCGGGCCGCCCAGTCCTCGCGGGAGGGGCCGGCCCAGCCGACCTGGTGCTCCTCGTCGCGGGGATCGACCCCGCCGCCCGGATAGGCGTACGCGCCCCCGGCGAAGGCCATGGAGGCCCGCCTGCGCAGCATGTGCACGGCGGGGCCGTCGGGGGTGTCGCGCAGGAGCATCACGGTGGCGGCGCGCCGCGGCTCCACCGGGACGAGCGAGCCGGCCGCGAGCGCGCGGATGCGGTCGGGCCACTCCGGCGGGTACCACTGGCCTCCGGCGGGGGGCTGCTGCTGACCATGCTGACCATTCGGCATGGCCGGATGCTACGGCCATCCGGCCCGATGTTCGAGGGTCCCCCGTCACGGGCGGCCGACACGGTGGCGGACACGCGGGGCCGGCACCGGCGATCCGGCCGCCGGGGAAGCACGCGGGACGGGACGGGACCGCGCGGTGCGCGACCCGGCCCGTCCCGGCGGAACCCACCCCGAGGGGTCAGGCTCCGGCGACCAGCTCCACCTGGATCTCGACCTCGACCGGGGCGTCCAGCGGCAGGACCGCCACGCCGACCGCGCTGCGGGCGTGGACGCCCTTCTCGCCGAGGACCTCGCCGAGCAGCTCGCTCGCACCGTTCAGCACGCCCGGCTGGGCCGTGAAGTCGGGGGCGGAGGCGATGAAGCCGACGACCTTCACGACACGCGCGATCTTGTCGAGGTCACCGACGACGGACTTGACGGCGGCCAGGGCGTTCAGCGCGCAGACCGCCGCCAGCTCCTTGGCCTGCTCCGGCGAGACCTCGGCGCCGACCTTGCCGGTGATCGGCATGCTGCCCTTGACCATCGGGAGCTGGCCCGCGGTGAAGACGTACGAGCCCGACCGCACGGCGGGCTGGTACGCGGCCAGCGGCGGGACGACGCCCGGGAGCGTCAGGCCGAGCTCGGCCAGCTTCGCCTCTACGGCACTCATGCCTTCTCCCGCTTGAGGTAGGCCACGAGCTGCTCGGGGTTGTTCGGGCCGGGCACGACCTGGACGAGCTCCCAGCCGTCCTCGCCCCAGGTGTCCAGGATCTGCTTGGTGGCGTGAACCAGCAGCGGGACCGTCGCGTATTCGAACTTCTTGGTCATGGGAGCGAGGGTAGTGCCTGGAGCGCGGGGCGCATGCCGCCCCCGGAACCGCCGGTCGGACACCTCACCCGAGCAGGCGCCGCGCCGACCCGAACGGGGCCCGGACGGAGCCCGGACGGGGCCGATCCGGGTCGAACGTAACGGAGCTCACCCCCGAACACTCCGGCAGAACCACCCGGCACCACCGGAGTCGAACCCGAGGAATTAGGCTCGGACGCTGTGAGCAGGCTCCAGGTGGTCAGCGGCAAGGGCGGCACCGGCAAGACCACGGTCGCCGCAGCACTCGCGCTTGCCCTCGCGCGCGAGGGCGGACGGACTCTTCTGGTGGAGGTCGAGGGCAGGCAAGGGCTCGCGCAGCTCTTCGGCGCCGAGGCGCTCCCCTACGAGGAGCGGAAGATCGCCGTGGCGCCCGGCGGGGGCGGTGAGGTCTACGCGCTCGCCATCGACGCCGAACGGGCGCTGCTGGACTACCTCCAGATGTTCTACAAGCTCGGCTCGGCCGGCCGCGCGCTCAAGAAGCTCGGCGCCATCGACTTCGCGACGACCATCGCCCCCGGGCTGCGCGACGTGCTGCTGACCGGCAAGGCGTGCGAGGCGGTGCGGCGCAAGGACAAGACGGGCCGCTACGTCTACGACCACGTGATCATGGACGCGCCACCGACCGGGCGCATCACCCGGTTCCTGAACGTCAACGACGAAGTGGCGGGCCTGGCCCGGTTCGGGCCGATCCACAACCAGGCCCAGGCCGTCATGAAGGTCCTCAAGTCCCCCGAGACCGCGGTGCACCTGGTCACCCTCCTGGAGGAGATGCCCGTCCAGGAGACCGCGGACGGCATCGAGGAACTGCGCGAGGCCGGACTGCCCGTCGGGCGGGTCGTCGTGAACATGGTCCGGCCGCACCATCTGGACGAGGACACCCTGCGCACCGCGGCCGGCGACCACCGCGCCGAGGTGGCGAAGTCGCTGTCCCGGGCGGGCCTCGGCGGCGCCCGGCGCGGCGGGCTGGCCGAGCGGCTGGTGGACCCGCTGCTCAGACAGGCGGCCGAGCACGCGGGCCGGGTGGAGCTGGAGCGGGCGCAGCGCGCCGTACTGGCGGGGCTGGACCTGCCGACGTACGAACTGCCCCTGCTCGGGGCGGGGATGGATCTGGCCGGGCTGTACGCGCTGGCCAAGGAACTGCGGAAGCAGTCGGTGGCCGAATGAGCGAGGGGGTGGACACCGTGAGCATGGACACTCCGCCGCGGCTGGCGGTCGACCGGCTGTTGGACGACCGGGAGACCCGGATCATCGTGTGCTGCGGGGCGGGCGGGGTCGGCAAGACCACCACGGCCGCGGCGCTCGGCGTACGGGCGGCCGGGCGCGGGCGCAAGGCCGTCGTGCTCACCATCGACCCGGCGCGGCGGCTCGCGCAGTCGATGGGGATCGACTCGCTGGACAACACCCCGCGGAAGGTGGGGACCGTCGGGGCGGGGGGCGGTGAACTCCACGCCATGATGCTGGACATGAAGCGGACCTTCGACGAGATCGTCGAGGCGCACGCGGACGCCGAGCGGGCCCGGGCCATCCTCGCCAACCCCTTCTACCAGTCCCTGTCGGCCGGCTTCGCGGGCACGCAGGAGTACATGGCAATGGAGAAGCTCGGGCAGCTGCGGGCCCGGGACGACTGGGACCTGATCATCGTCGACACTCCGCCGAGCCGGTCCGCGCTGGACTTCCTGGACGCGCCGAAGCGCCTCGGGTCCTTCCTGGACGGGAAGTTCATCCGGGTGCTGATGGCTCCGGCGAAGGTGGGCGGCCGGGCCGGGATGAAGTTCCTGAACGTCGGCATGTCGATGATGACCGGCACCCTCAGCAAGCTGATGGGGGCCTCGCTGCTGAAGGACGTCCAGACCTTCGTGGCCGCGATGGACACGATGTTCGGCGGCTTCCGCACGCGCGCGGACGCGACCTTCCGACTGCTCCAGGCTCCCGGCACGGCCTTCCTGGTGGTCGCCGCGCCCGAGGCGGACGCCCTGCGCGAGGCGGCGTACTTCGTGGAACGGCTGGCCGCGGAGAAGATGCCGCTGGCCGGCCTGGTACTGAACCGGGTGCACGGCAGTGGCGCCGACCAGCTGTCCGCCGAGCGGGCGTTGGCCGCCGCAGAGAATCTTGAAGAAGGCGGCATTGTCGATCAGGAGTCCGGGAAAGCTGGACTTCGTGACTCGGGCGCGGAAGCCACCGAGCCCACTGAAACTGCCGAGACCGCCGGGTCCGCCGATACTGCGCGGACCGCACACAGCGCACGGACCACACGCACCACCCGGACCGCGAACCCTCCCGAGACAGGCTCCCCCGGCACCGAAGGCGATACCGCGGTCGTCGACCGGATCACGGCAGGACTGCTGCGCCTGCACGCCGAACGCATGCAGGTGATCGCGCGTGAGCAGCGCACACGCGATCGGTTCACCTCACTGCACCCCGAAGTGGCGGTGGCTGAAGTGGCCGCCCTGCCCGGCGATGTGCACGACCTCGCCGGGCTACGGGCCATCGGAGAACGACTCGCGGCCGGGGTACCGGCCGGAGCGTAGGCGTTCGTACGTCGTGGCGGCCGTGTGGTCTACCCGGCTGCCGCGTATGTCTCGTACGACACGTCGATCTCCGCGTCTGCATCCATGGTGAGGATGCCCGTACTGCGCTCGTACTCCGTACGTGCGGTTTCGAGCAGCCGTCGCCACGAGGTGACGGTGGGACGCCGGCGCAGCAGCGCACGTCGTTCCCGCTCGGTCATTCCGCCCCATACTCCGAACTCGACACGATTGTCGAGCGCGTCGGCCAGGCACTCGGTCCGCACCGGACATCCGGTGCACACCGCCTTGGCCCTGTTCTGTGCCGCTCCTTGAACGAATAGTTCATCCGGATCGGTAGTGCGGCAGGCTGCCTGCGCACTCCAGTCGGTAACCCAGCCCATCCCGGCGCCGTCCTCTCCCGAATCGAGGCTCCCCCACGGCGGTAGCGGCATATTCACCGCTGCCAGTTGAGGACGTTACGGAAGGCGGGCACAGTGCAACACCCCCGACGGGCCCAATCTTGAATGGTCCGAACGGACTATGGGTAAGCGGCAGATCACCCGACGGAGTGATCCGGCGACATGCCCGACCATTGCGGCAATTCGGGTGTAATCGTCGGTTGGACTTCAGCAGAGGGGCAAGATTCGGACATACGTCCACCCCGTTCGGGAAGGGTGAAAATCAAGCCGAGGGGTTGATGTCGCACCACACTGCTGTGACAGTTGGGGACAGCTTAGGCCAAGGCATTCGCGTGTGTCCGGCGAATGAGAACGTAGGCTGCCCCCTATGGGAAAGAAGCGCTCGGGCGGCGGGCTCACGGGGAGCCAGCAGGCCGCCAAGTTCCTCGGAGTGTCCGTCCTCTCCGGGGTTGTACTGGCCGGCATGGCGATTCCGGCCGCAGGCGCCCTGGGCCTGGCGGCCAAGGGGACGGTCGAGGGGTTCGATGAGATCCCGGCCAATCTCAAGACTCCGCCACTGAGCCAGCGGACCACGATTCTGGACGCCGAGGGTGCCTCGATCGCCACCATCTATTCACGCGACCGTCAAGTGGTCCCGCTCACGGCGATCTCCCCGTACATGCAGAAGGCGATCGTCGCCATCGAGGACTCGCGTTTCTACGAGCACGGTGCGGTCGACCTCAAGGGCATCCTGCGCGCGGTCAACCGCAACGCACAGGAGGGCGGCGCCGCACAGGGCGCCTCCACCCTCACCCAGCAGTACGTGAAGAACGTGTTCGTCGAAGAGGCCGGCGACGACGAGACCAAGGTGCGCGAGGCCCAGGAGAAGAGCCTCGGCCGCAAGATCCGCGAGCTGAAGTACTCGATCCAGGTCGAGGAGGAGCTCGGGAAGAAGAAGATCCTCGAGAACTACCTCAACATCACCTACTTCGGGCAGCAGGCGTACGGAATCGAATCCGCCGCCCAGCGCTACTTCAGCAAGCCGGCCAAGGACCTGACGCTGGAGGAGTCCGCGCTGCTCGCGGGCGTCGTGCAGTCGCCGAGCCGGTACGACCCGGTGAACGACAACCAGGAGGCGACGAAGCGCCGCAACGTCGTCCTGCAGCGGATGGCCGACACCAAGGACGTCTCGCAGGCGGAGGCGGACGCGGCGAAGGCGAAGCCGGTCACCCTCAAGGTGACCAAGCCGAAGAACGGCTGCATCACCGCCGTCAAGGGCGCGGGCTTCTTCTGCGACTACGTGCGCAACACCTTCCTGACCGACCCGGCCTTCGGCAAGACGCGCGAGGAGCGGGCGAAGATCTGGAACCAGGGCGGCCTGACGGTACGCACGACCCTGGACCCCCAGTCACAGGACGCGGCCAACGAGTCGATCAAGGACCACGTCTACCAGGAGGACTCGATCGCGACGGCCGTGACCATGGTCCAGCCGGGTACCGGCCGGGTGCTGGCGATGGGTCAGTCCAAGCCGTACGGCTTCGGGAAGAACGAGACGCAGATCAACTACTCCGTGGACAAGCGGATGGGCGGCTCGAACTTCGGCTTCCAGGTCGGCTCGACCTTCAAGCCGTTCATCGCGGCAGCCGCCATAGAGCGGGGCATGCCGCCGACCAAGGTGTACCAGGCGCCGAACAAGATCGACTATCCGACGCCGATCTCCAAGTGCGACGGCACGCAGTGGCTGAACCTGCCGATCGACGGCAAGATCCAGACGGCGAAGAACGAGACCGAGGACGAGATCGGTCCGTACGCGCTGCGGACGGCGATGGAGAAGTCCATCAACACGTACTTCGTCGAGATGATCGGCGAGATCGGCCTCTGCCCGGTGACGGAGATGACGCAGAAGCTCGGCGTGGTCCCGGCCGACGGCTCCAAGCTCCCCGAGGCACCGTCGATCGCCCTCGGCTCCGCCGAGCTCTCCCCGCTGACGATGGCCAACGCGTACGCGACCTTCGCCAACCGCGGTGTCCACTGCACGCCCGTCGCCATCGAGTCGATCACCGACGCACACGGCAAGGCGCTCGCGGTGCCGAAGTCCAAGTGCGACCGGGCGATGTCCACCGAGACGGCCGACACCATCAACACCCTGCTGCGCGGAGTGGTCGACTCCGGTACCGGTGAGCGGGCCGGTCTGAGCGACCGCGACAGCGCCGGCAAGACCGGTACGACCGACTCCCGCTACAACGCCTGGTTCGTCGGCTACACGCCGAACGTCTCCGGCGCGGTGTGGGTCGGCTCGGGCGGCGCGAAGAAGATCACGATGGAGAACATCGTGATCGGCGGCAAGCCCTTCGAAAAGGTCTTCGGTGGCGGTCTGCCCGGCCCGATCTGGAAGGACGCGGTCAGCGGCGCGCTCTCCGGGCGCGAGTCGGGGAACTTCGTCACGGTCGGCATCCCGGAGCCGACCGTCCCCTCCGGCGGCCCGCGCGGCAACAAGCCGCCCACGACCCCGACCCGGCCCGGCAAGCCCGGCGGTGACGGCAAGCCCGGCGGCCGGCCCGGCGGCCAGACCGGCGGTCAGACCGGCGGGAACAACGGGAACAACGGGGGTGCCACGGGCGCCACGGGCGACGTCCAGCCCCAGCCCCCGTTCCCCGGGATCTCGATCGACCCGAACACCGCCGGAATGATCGGCGGCCGCGACGACCAGTAACGGTCGGCGCGCAGCACTGCACACGAAGAAGGGGAGGGCCCCGGCCGACACCGGCCGGGGCCCTCCCCTCTTTTTCGCTCCGCGGTCCTACGAGAGCTGCTGCTTGACGACGGCGGCGACCCGCCCGCCCTCCGCCAGCCCGGCGACCTTCGGGTTCACGATCTTCATGACGGCGCCCATGGCACGCGGCCCCTCGGCACCCGCGGCCTTGGCCTCCTCGACGGCCGCCGCCACGATCGCCACGAGCTCGTCGTCGCTGAGCTGCTTGGGCAGGTACGTGTCGAGGAACTCGCCCTCCGCGGTCTCGCGCGCGGCCTGCTCGGGACGGCCGCCCTGGGCGAAGGCCTCGGCGGCCTCGCGGCGCTTCTTGGCCTCCTTGGCGATCACCTTGAGGACTTCCTCGTCGGAGAGCACGCGTGCCTCCTTGCCCGCGACCTCCTCCTTGGTGATGGCGGAGAGGGTCAGGCGCAGCGTGGACGAGTGCAGCTCGTCGCGCGCCCTGATGGCGGTCGTGAGGTCTTCCTGGAGCTTGGCCTTGAGCGTGGTCATGCAGGTGAGTCTGCCAGGTGCGGGGGCAGTGGCGCTCACCTGTTTTCCGGGTCTGCGACGATGGGTCCATGCGTGCGCGTTACGGAGTACCCCTGAAGGCGGCTGCCGGAATCGCTGCGGTGGGGGCCGCAGGTGTGGCCTATGCCGCCGGTTTCGAGGCGCGGTCCTTCCGCCTGCGCCGGGTCACGGTGCCTGTCCTTCCCCAGGGGATGCGCCCGCTGCGCGTGCTCCAGGTGTCCGACATCCACATGGTCGGCGGACAGCGCAAGAAACGTGCCTGGCTGCAGTCCCTGGCCGGCC
The DNA here is from genome assembly GCF_026340975.1 of Streptomyces sp. NBC_01214. GTDB lineage: Bacteria > Actinomycetota > Actinomycetes > Streptomycetales > Streptomycetaceae > Streptomyces. The sequence continues at coordinate 29,675 of NZ_JAPEOS010000001.1, forward strand.
TGCGCCCCGACTTCGTCGTGAACACCGGCGACAACCTCTCCGACACCGAAGGCATCCCCGAGCTGCTCGACGCGCTGGGCCCCCTGATGTCCTTCCCGGGCGTGTACGTCTTCGGGTCGAACGACTACTACGGGCCGCGGCTGCGCAACCCCGGGCGCTACCTGCTCGAGAAGGCGCAGGGCCGGCACGGGCTGAACGGCAACAAGCCGGTCGTCGGTGCCGTCCACAACCCGTGGGAGGAAATGCGGGACGCCTTCGACGCGGCCGGCTGGCTGAACCTCACCAACACCCGGGCGCGGCTGAAGTTGGACGGCCTGGAGCTGGCCTTCACCGGGCTCGACGACCCGCACATCAAGCGGGACCGCTACGCGAGCGTCGCCGGCGGCCCGGAGGCGGACGCGGACTTCTCGATGGCGGTGGTGCACGCCCCGTACCTGCGCGTCCTGGAGTCCTTCACGGCCGACCGGTACCCGCTGATCCTCGCGGGCCACACCCACGGCGGACAGCTGTGCATCCCCTTCTACGGGGCTCTCGTCACCAACTGCGACCTGGACACGAAGCGGGTGAAGGGGCTCTCCACGCACGAGGCGGCGGGCCATCGCGCGTACCTGCACGTCTCGGCCGGCTGCGGCACCAACCGGTTCACGCCGGTCCGCTTCGCGTGCCCGCCGGAGGCGACGCTCCTGACGCTGACCCCGAAGGGATAGAAGGGGTAAAAGGGGTAATACGCTGCCGGGATGACCGCCCCGTCGCGCCTCGTCCCGGTGGTGTTCCGCGGCCTGATCTCCGCGGCGGCCGTGGTGGGGGTGGCCGTCGACTGCGCGTACGGCAGCGTGCCCGTCGTCCTGAGCTACTTCACGATCTGGACGAACGTCCTGGTCGCGGTCGTCCTCGGGCTGTCCGCCGCGCGCGCCTGGCGGCGCCGGCCCGACGTCGCTCCCCTCTACCGGGGCGGGGCCCTCCTCTTCATCCTGATCACCGGGCTCGCCTTCCACCTGGTCCTCGCCAACCCCTCCAGCCCCTTCAACGCGGTCGCGGACCTCGACCGGCTGACCGGCGCGCGGGCCGTGGCCAACCAGCTCCTCCACACGGTCACCCCGGCCGGCGCCCTCCTGGACTTCCTCCTCCTGACGGCCCCGCGCACCCTGCGCCCGCGCCACGCCGCCCTGTGGCTGGCCTACCCGCTGGCGTACGTGACCTTCGCCCTGCTCCGCGGCGCCCTCCTGGCCCCCGGCACCGCGCGCCGGTACACGTACCCCTTCATCGACGCGGCCCGGTACGGCTACGCCCACGTGGCCCTGAACGCGCTGGTCCTGGGCGCGGCCTTCTCCGCACTCGGCCTCGCCCTGGTCGCGGCGGACCGCTTCCGCCCGACGCCTCCCCTGGCCCCGCGACCACTCCGCGAAAACCGGATTTCGTCTCCGGCGAGAGGTCCGCTAAAGTAATCGATGTCGCCAGGACAGCAAGTGCTGCAAGGCGGCGATCGGGGTGTAGCGCAGCTTGGCAGCGCGCTTCGTTCGGGACGAAGAGGTCGTGGGTTCAAATCCCGCCACCCCGACTTCGTAAGACCAGGTCAAGGGCTTGATCCGCATCGCGGGTCAGGCCCTTCCTGCGTCTCAGGTGATCGTTTGGGAGAAATCTGGGAGAAGATCTTGGTCGGCTTCTCCCAAGGGGTAACCGGTGAGGCCGTCTGAAGTGCGGCGGCTGAGCCCACTCGGACCTGCGCGTTCGCGAATGCGGCCCCCGGAGTCGGCCGGGCCGGCCAGTTGGATCTATAGGGGCGCATGCGCAGGGCACGGTCCCCATGGCCGACCGCATCAAGGACCTCAACCGTCATTCCTACAGCCGCTCCACCTTGACGCTGGTTGTCGTCGTGGCACCCTCACAGTGCTGCGCTCAGTCACAACGCGCCCGATGCCCCAGTGCGGGCACGGCACCATGCGCGACCCCTCCCGGTATGACGGGATGCGGTGGCATCATGCTGTCGGTGACGTGCAAGATTCGCCTGTCCGCAGCTGGTGTACACCTGTTCGACCGCGTCTCGGGAGTGAACGTTCTGCTCGACGAGATCCTCGTTCCCGCTGCTCAATTCTCCCGGGCTCCCCGGTACCTGTCCGTCGCGCTGACTAACGCCTGCGAACTCCGCTGCGCCTACTGCTATGCACCCAAGCACGCCGCCGCTCTCGACAGGGAGCGTGTGCTGGCCTGGGCGATCGAACTGGATGCTGCCGGGTGCCTCGGTGTCGGCTTCGGAGGAGGAGAACCGACCGCGTACAGAAGGTTCGCCCAGCTGTGTGCGGACATAGCCCAGTCCACGTCTATGGCGGTGACCTTCACGACTCATGGGCACCGGCTCACACCCGAACTCATCGAATCCCTGCGCGGGGCCGTGCACTTCGTCCGCCTGTCAGTCGACGGGGTCGGAGCCACCTACGAACGGCTCCGCGGCCGACCGTTCGCGGCCGTGGTCCAGGCGGCCGCGTTGCTCGGCTCCCTCGCCCCGTTCGGCATCAACGCCGTCATCAATGCCGACACGGTCGACGAACTCGATGACCTCGCCGAGTTCGCCGACAAGGTAGGCGCGTCGGAACTCCTCCTTCTGCCGGAGCAGCCGACCGCGGCAACTCCCGGCATCAGCGACGCCCACGCTCAGCACCTCGTCGAATGGGCCGCGAGCGCCAAGAACGGGGTTCGGCTCGCGATCTCCCGAACCGGCCTCGAAGCTGCGCTGCCCACGACGACGGCCGTCCCAGGCGAGCACCCCCTCGACGCGCACATGCACGTCGACGCGGCCGGCGTCCTGCGCCCTCACGCCTACGCGCCCACGGGATTGCCAGTCGGAAGTTCCATCATGGAGGCCGTGCAGGCCTTGAGGGAGGCACGATGAGGATCTGGAACGGCTACGGCTCGGAGCACTCGATGGACCTGGTCTTGATCGGCCGATTTCAGACGGTCACCGGTGCCAAGGCAGCAGAGGAGCGCATGGAGGCTCTGAAGGCTCTTGCCGAGAACGCGTGGTCCGATGACGACTGGCAGAGCCCAGGCGAGCGCATGCCTCGCGAACTCGGCGAAGCACTCGCCGAAATGAAGGCGTACGACATGGGGAGGTACGACGTCGACGTCTTCGCCTTTGACCACACTGTCACCCGCACCGGAGAGACGGTCCGGATCTGGACCGACGAGTCCGACGTCCAGGGATTCCTGAAGGCGCTTCTCCACTACGGTGCGAAAGTCGAGATCTTCTCCCGTCACGAATGGGATGAGGACGCGATCACTCGGTCGGATGCAAGCACTCGGAGCGACAGTGGATCTGACTGAGCTGGAACGTCTGCCCGGCGCCGCCGACCGGAACTTCGAAGCGCTCACACGGGCCATCGTCTCCCGCCGCTATGGCGCGCTGGGCACGATGCGGGAACGCCGCAACCAGCCCGGCGTCGAGTTCTACCTGCACGTCGACCACGCCGGTGCTCTCGGCGACCCCGGCCGCGTCTGGGGTTGGTCGTGCAAGTGGTTCATCCTCAACAACAGGAATGAGCTCAGCGCAGACCAGCGCAAGCAGATCGAGGACTCGCTCTCTAAGGCTATCGAGCACGTCGTAGGGCTGACCGACTTTGTGCTCTGCCTTCCAGAGCGGCCCGCCAAGAAGGACGAGACGTGGATCAACGCACTCGGTCAGCAGGCGGTCCGCGTCAAACTCTGGTCCACCGAGAACTACGACGAACAACTCGCGGGACACGACGAGCTCCGCTCCACCTTCTTCGGTGAACTCGCCCTCACCGCAGACGTACTGGCGCAAGCCCACAAGCGATCTGTTGCACCCATCGAGGCCCGGTGGACTCCACAGCTGCACACCTCCCACCACGTGGAGCAACGCATCGACCGGGCCTTGCTGCGCCCGGCGTCGTTCGGGTGGCTGCAGGAGCGCACCGACGACATCGCAGCCCGGATCCAGGCGCTGCGCGGAGCCATCGACGGCCTCGACAACACCTTCCGCCAAGACGCCGTAGAGATTGCCGACGACCTGGACCGATTCGTCGACGACCTGCGGGAGGTCTTTGACGCCGGACGGAGCCTCCGGCCCTGGGAGGTCCGCGAGCGCCTCGCCGCACAGCGGCCGCCCGCAACCTCTCCCCGAACGCTGCGACGCCTGGTGCTCAAACTGAGGCAGCGTCGCCTGCCCGAAGCGCTGCTGGTTACCGGTCTCGGCGCGGAGATCCGCGACATCGTCCAGTGGCTGCACGATACGCGGGCGGACACCGAAGCCCCCCTGCTCGCCGTCATCGCCGCCGCGGGACAGGGCAAGACGCACCTTGCCGCGCAGGTGACCTCACCAAGCGACCAGCCCACGGCAGGAGTCTTCATCCAGGGAGGGAACCTGCGCGCCGGCGGTACCCTCGACGACCTCGCGCGAAGGATCCCCGGACTCAAGGTCGACTACTTCGAGGACCTGCTGGAAGCTCTCAACTCAGCCGGTCACCGAGCCGGCTGCCGGATTCCGTTGATCATCGACGGCCTCAACGAGGCCGAACGGCCCTCGGAGTGGAAGCCACTCCTCGCCGGGCTGACACCTGCCCTGGGGGCCTACCCCCACGTGGCGGTGATCGTCACCCTCCGCGAGACGCTCGCCGACCAGGCCCTCCCGAAGGACACGGTGCACCTGGAACTGGAGTGGCAGCGCGCGGAAGTCGAAGACATCCTCCGCGTCTACTTCCGTCACTACCTGATCAGCCCGGCTGACGCCTGGCTACCGATGGAAGAGTTCCACAACCCGCTCTTCGTCCGCATGTATTGCGAGGCCGCAAACCACGACCGGCGAGTGCCTGTGGGCGTGGAGGCGCTGCCTCAGTCTCTCATCGGTGTCTTCGAGTTGTACCGCAAGGGCGTGGTCGAGCGGCTGGCCCAGGATCCGGCTCGCATCCCGGTGCCGGCCGACCAGATCCAGCGCCGCCTCACGTCTCTGGCGAGACACATGTGGACACACAACGTCCGTCGGCTTCCGTTCGACGAAGCGCGAACAATCCTCGACGCTGACCAGCCGAACTGGGACGAAAGCCTGCTCCGACGCCTCGTAGAGGAGGGAGTGATCTTCCGCGAGGAGATCAGCGGTTCCGACGACACTGAGTGCGGATTCGTCTTTGACCGCCTCGCTGGATACTTGATCGCCGACGCGGTTCTGGTGCGCATTCCCCCCGCGGACGTCAACGAGCAGCTCGCGGAGACAGCTCTCTGGCAGTCCCTCCTGGGCGACCAAGCGCACCCCCTTGGCGAGGACATCGTCATCAGTCTCATCTCACTGCTGCCACGCCGTTTCACCCGGCACCACCTGTGGCGCGTCGCCCCGGATGAGCACCGTTCGTTGGTGCTCGCCCAGGAACTCACCACCGAGTCGGAATTCCTCGACGACGAGACCGTCGACGTGCTCGCAACCACGCTCGTTACCGCGCATCCCAGCAAGCGGAAGGGCCGACCAGCCTTCAGCCGTCTGTGGGAGATCCGCAGGTCTGCCCCACACCGCCTGAATGCCGTATTCCTCGACCGCGTCCTGCGCCAGCTGCCCCTTCCGGAACGTGACCTGCGCTGGACCGAATGGGCTCGAGGCCAGGCTCCAGGCCGGCTAACAGCAGACCTGGAACGAGCAATCGTCAGGTGGTCCGGAAACAGCAATCGCGCCGAGAGCGACGATCTGGACGCACTGGCCATCGCCTGGCTACTGACTTCCACGGACACGAGCTTGCGGGACCTGGCGACGAAAGCCCTGCAGCGCTACGGCCGGCCAGAACCCAAGCGGCTGTTCGACCTCGCCACCCGGATGCTCGATATCGATGACCCTTACGTCGTCGAACGGGTGGTCGCCGCAGCGTTCGGCGCCGTCAGCGCCCACCAGATGCCAGATCCCGGCGGACCGCTCGAAGGCGCGCTGCGGGACTGGCTAGTGCAACTGCGCCGCTTCCTCGACGGCGGGACCACACCTACCTCCCATGAGCAACTGCGCGGCCACGTACGGGCCACCTATGAACTCGCCGGCGCTCTCCACCCTGCCGTCGTCCCGGACGAGATCGACGCCTTCGCGCCTAGGTTCGCTGCCGTGGCGCCCGCTGAGGTGATGGAGGACGACGACCCCAACGCCGAAGAGTGCGCCCGCACCTTCGGCATGGACTTCGAGAACTACATCATCGGGTCCGCCATCAACGGCAGGAACAACTACGACTTCGCCCACCCGGACTACCGCAGGGCCCGCGCCGAGGTCATGGCCCGGGTCTGGGAACTGGGCTGGCGCGAGGCGGAATTCGGCAGCGTTGACCAGTCCATTGCTGCGAACGCCGAGCGGTCTTACAGCTCCAAGAGGAGGGTGGAGCGGTACGGCAAGAAGTACGGCTGGATCGCCTACCACGAAATGATTGGCCGCCTCGTGGATGTGGGCCGCGCACCGGCCTCCTTCGACGACGCAGAACGCTTGATGCCCGACATCGACCCGACCTTCCCCGACAGGCCACCGGTGGCACCCATGCCTCTTCCCCTGTGGGCCCCCGTGGAACCGACCGACGACCGGACTTGGCTTACCTCGGGGACAGTGGATGTCCCAGACCAGCTGTGGTCACCCGAGGAGATCCACGGAGTGAAGGGCGGCTGGTGCCTAGTTGAGGGGTACTTGAACCACCGTCACGACGGGCGGACCGTGTTCGGGTTCTTCCGGACTCTCCTGCTGGAGCCGGAGAATGCGGAACCCGCCCAACAGCTCGCCAGGGAGCACGAGTATCCGGGAAACCACTTCTTCCCTCCCCTGCCGATGGTCCGCAACGTGCTGGCCGCTGAGATGCCGTGGAGCCCCCGGTTCGAGCTGCCCCTCGACGACGATGCCTCAGGCGTCTTCCCGTACCGAGCGCTGCGTCGCGACTGGCAGGACGACGGCATCGGGCTCGACCAGATCGCTGTGGAGTTCGCCCCCGACAGCGCTTCGGAGATCGGACTCGGCGGAAGCTTTGACGTGCCGTCGTTCGAGTTCGCTGCCAAGTTCGGTCTGCGCCAACTGCCCGGCACGGTCGACCTCGTGGGCCTGGATGGCCAGCGCGCCTCCGCAGTCCTCCGCGCGGACAAGCCCTGGCGCGGCCACCTGCTCTTCCTGCGCCGTGATCTTGTCGAAGCCTTCGCTGGTGATCGCCGGATCATGCAGGTGGCGTGGGGCGAGCGCGAGGTGGCCACCGACTGGAGCTCTGTTCCTTCCTGGATTCGCACGGTGCACCGCAGCTATGCGCATGTGTGGCGCCACATCCGAATGCTCGGGGCGGATCAGCGCAGTGCGGGGAACTAACGGGTCATGCTCCAGGTGGGCGGCCATCAAGTCGTGGAGGTCAGCAGGTACACGTATCGCTGGCGCGGGAACAAGCCCCTCGTGGTAGGGGACCGCGTCCTGCTGCCTGAGAACTACGTAAGCCGGATGAAGGACGGCCCCGGCCCCACGGCAGGCGCAGTGACCAAGCTGGGCACTACCTACGGCGGCCCACTGTCCGACATCGTCGAGCGAGCACCGGCGGCCGGAGGGCAGGACCCATCGGACCCGGTCACCGGGTGAGGACGGGGCCCAACTCGTCCCGGCCGGGCACCCCAGTCAGGCCTTAGCCACCAGCAGCTGGTCGAGGACGGCAACCGGTGACCTCGGGCTCATCGCCCGACGGGCTTCGAGGGATGCCTCCCACTGGTCGGTGAGGCCAAGCGTGAGGCGTCGGCGCATACCCGGGGTCACGTGGGCATAGCGGGCGGAGACCGAGCCGTCGAGGTGGCCCATGCGCTCGTCCATGAGCACCTTCTCCGTGCCGAGGTCTTCCATCACGGTCCGGTGGGTGTGACGCAGGCCGTGTGGGGTGAGCCCCTTGGCAATGGGCAGCCAGCACGCGTCGGCGCGGCCCTGGGAGTTTCGTCCCCGGACTGGGATGCCTGGCCAGGGTTCGCCGACGATCGGAACCGGGCGAGCCTCCTGCGGAGCCTTCCGTGGGTACCAGCCGTCAGCAGCCGGCCGAAAGAGCCAGGTCGCGAAGCCGTTGCGGCGCCAGTGGGCGGCTGGGTCACTGGATGCCGGTCCGTTGCGGATGAATCCGAGCTCAGCAATGGCGAGCTCGACGCGGATACGGGTCTCTTCGCGGACTCGGTCCGGATGGTTGAAAACGTTGGAGACCGTGCCGGTGGAGACGCCCGCGTGACGAGCCACGTCAACCAGCTTCGCACCGTGATGGCCACCGGTGCGGGCTGTCCCAAGCCCGCGATAGACGTAGGTCCTGCCGTGACAAGGGCAGGACCGCGGCTTCGTACGGGCGACGTGGTCGGCGACCAGGGCGGACAACCAGTCCATCGTGTCGATGGTGCGGTAACTGTCGTCCTTGGGCGGGCAACGCACGAACTCGCCGTTGTCCAGCTCGTACAGCTGCCACTCGACCCGCACGGAATCGCGGCGGACGAACTCCGTCTCCAGCCCGACGATCTCGGCCCAGCGCATGCCGGTGTACCCCTTGTGCACCACAGCGACGAACTCGTCATCACGGCCGGAGAGAAGGGCAGCCCGCTCGGCGGTCAACAAGACGCCGAGGGCATCGGTGATGACCTTCTCCGGTCCTCGGTCCCGCGAACGGCCGGCGCGCTTGCCTCGGCCACGACGCCTGGCCGCCGGGTTGGCAGAGATCAGACCCTCATCGATCGCGTCCTCGAAGATCAGGTGGAGCGTCGAGCGCCAGGTTTTGACGCTGGAGGCCGCGTACGCGGCTTTCTCGCTCTTCTCCCAGGCGTCGACGTCCCTGCGCAGTATCGCGGCAAGTGCCTTGTCCTCGAAGGCGGGGAGCAGGTGCTCCTCGATGTGGCGCCGGTAGTTCTGCATGGTGGAGGCGGCCAGGTCCTGGTCGTCGTACCAGCGGCTGGCGTACTCGCCGAACGTCTCCTGACCTAGCGACGGGTCACGCCAGCTGCCACGCCGGACCTTGGCCTCTTCCTCGTCGGCCGCCTGCTTGGCCTCCCGCTTGGTGGCGAACTTGACCACCGTGCCGGTCGGGTCGGCGACTGTGCCGTACTTGCCGTCCTCGATCTTGTACCGGCCCCGCCAGTAGCCGGCGCGCCTTTCGCCGTATCCCACGGTTCTCCTCTGGTTGCGATGACTGTGTGGTGTGGGTCCTTCTCGCAGCGGTTACGCGGCGCTGCCGTACTGGGACTTGAGCGCCCGTCGCGGAGGCCGGGCCATCAACCGCGGAGCGGACACAGTCGGGTCGGGCTTCCGGGGAGCCACGGCGGCCTTCGGCCGGGGGAGCGCATCAGCGGAGTGCCTTGGGGTGGCACGGGCGGGGCGCTGCTCGTGAAGGCGGACGATGTCGGCGAGGTGGTTCGCAGTGAACCGGTACGCGCCACCGACGTACGTGAACGGAATGAGGCGTCGGCGGGCCCGATCCTTGACCCACCAGGCAGAGCAGCCAAGAGCGGCAGCGATCTCCTCGGGGCGGAACAGACGGGGCAGAGCGAGCAAGCTGGCCTCTTCGGGCAAAGGTGGTCCTTCTCTGGTGTGTAGCGGGTTGGAGGTTCGGTCACGCGACGGCGAGGCTCTGGCGCGAACGTCGCTGAGCGTCTGCGGCGTGAGGGGGTGGACGCCGGCACGGCTCGCTATGGGGCCCCGTGGAGTAGGACGAGCGGGGAGACGCCGAGGGCGGCGGCGATGGCGACGAGGTCATCGACGTCGCAGCGGCGGCGTCGGCGTTCGATGCGGGAAATCGTCGTGACGGTCATGGGCTGGCCCAGCGCGGTGGCACGGGCTGCCAGCTGGCACTGGGCGACACCGCGGGCAGTGCGGGCTCGCTCGATGGCGGAGGCAACCCTTTTCCCGGCCGGACCGATTTCTAGAGGTGTTGGAGGCATGCATATTTTGTAACTCTGGATCCCCGGTTTGGGCAACCGGGGATCTGCTGCTACATTCCCCCGCTTTGTTGTCAGGTTCCGTACCCTGCCGCCGAAAAATTGCGAAACATAGCAGCGGATCCCCGGTTGACCAAATGATGGACTGTCAGGTCCTCCGACTGGAGAGCTGGCCGTACGTCGCACCCTTCCAACCTGCACAGATGCCACGCCTGGAGAGATCAGGCGGGGTGCGGCGGAATCATTGCCGAGGCGTTGCGACTTGCCCTATTCGTCCCACCAATTCCCCAAGCTATTTGGTCAACCGGGGATTCGGGTTTACCGTTTTTACACACCCACAAGGACATGTTCGCCGCGAGCTGTTTGCTTTCTCGGTGGAATGCTGGACTTACGCGAACCAATGTGGCTGTCTTGTCCATGCACCCCCGAACGCTGACCCCGGGGGACACGGCAAGCCCCGGCACTCCAAGGCCGGGCAGCGAAGCTGCCAGCACCGCACGCCCGCAGGCCGCAACCGTCAAACCGCACCCTCCCCTCCCCCACCCGAAGCGGGCTACCCCCTGCCCGCCCTTACCAAGGAGCCGCCACCCGATGAGTCACGACGCCCGCGCATGGGTGTGGGACCACAGCCGCAGCAAGGGAACCGCCCGCATGATCCTCGTGCTGATCGCCGACCGATGCGTCGATGGCCGCTGCATCGCGTACGCCTCGGTCCCCGCCCTCATGAAGCGGGCAAACGCCTCCCGCAGCGCCGTGCGGGAGGCCCTCGACAAACTGATCGCCAGCGGCGAGCTGGCGTGGATCGAGGATCGCAAGGGCCCTCGCGGCGAGAGGTACTACCACCTCCCCGACGCGGCTCGGTTCCTCGCCGAGCAGGCCACAGCGAGGGACCGGGATCCGGCCCCCACCGGGCCGGAATCCAGCCCGTCGAAGCCACTTGCAGAGGGGCCGGAAACTGGCCCCGGGGACCGGAATCCAAACCCTGGGGGGACCGGATTCCAGCCCGGCCGGGGGCCGGAATCCGACCCCCAGAACAGTAGAGAACTAAAGATGAACGGTAGTAAGAGCAGCAGCTCCCCGCTCATCCCCGCCGCCCAGTGGCACATCGACGACGCCACCGAGACGTGGCTGCGGCAACAAGGCCACCTCGACCGGCTCGGCGAGCAAGCCCTGCGAGCGGCTGACGAGAAGTGGCGCAACTACCGGGCGGTCTGGGGACCGCGCAACGCCGCTGCCTGGTCCGCCGACTGGCGCGAGTGGATCACCCGCGAACACACTCCCGCTCCTGGCCGCCCGCACCTGCGCTCCCTGCCAGGCGGCGCCTCCACCGGTCCTGCGACCGGAAGGACCCGCGCCGAACAGCACACCAGCGCCCTGCTCGACGCCCTCACCGAGCTCGAAGCCCACGACACCCCTACCGGAACGGAATAACTACCCTGGACCTCCGAGAGATCGCCCTCCTGCTCGCCTACGTCGGACGCCTCGACACCCGCACCGCCCACACGGACAGCGGCACTGCCCGTGACGAGATCGCCCAGTGGCACGAAATCCTGGCCGACGTTCCCTTCACCGCCCAAGGCTGGGACGTCCGCGAAGCGGTAACGGCACACACCCGCACCTCCGGATTTCGGATCCTGCCGGTGGACATCGCCCGCCAGTGGGACGCCTACCGCCGCGACCGCCTGGCACGGCACACCGATCCCCTCCCGGTCGCGGATCCGGATGACGTGACCGCATACCTATCCGAACTGCGCGGAAACCGGCGCGCCGTCGCGGTCGGCGAGACAGCACCGTCCACCCTCCACGAGCTCACCGCCGGCCCGCACCCCGACGTCGAGGCCCGCCTGCGCTCCGTCGGATCCGTAATCCCTCCAGCGGTACGCGCCCAGCTCGCGCCCTACCGGTCCGGTTGTGCGGGCCGCGAAGCCGTCACCGCCACGGCTCCCACCCGGCATTCGGCCCCGCCACGCCCGACCACCGGCGTGGCGGGCGGCATCGGCACTCCCCCTTCGGGTCCCGCTCGCTCCAGCAGACGCTGAGCCGCCCCCACACGTACTGGTCCGGCCTCTGGGTCGGCCACCCACCGTGCTCCTGGTCTCGTCGCAACGGCCTCGCCCGCCTCCGGCGCCGCCTCCCCGCCTCATCGCCATCACCACACCTCCCGCCCGCGCCCGCATGGCGCGGGCGGGTCTCCGGAGACCCCTGCATGACACCACTCGCCCTGCCCGCACTCGGGCACTGGAACACCACGTCCCTCACTCTCATCGCCCTCGCACTGACCTGCTCTGCCCTGCTGATCAGGCGGCTGGTACAGCAACGCAAGCGCCGAGACAGCGGCAAGCGCAAGCCTGGATCGCCCGCCGTCACCATCGCCGCGCTGGCCGCGGTTGGCTGCACCGCGTACAGCGCCGACACCAGCTGGCGGTTCGCCGCCGACTACCTGGACATGAGCGGCACGGCCGAACGCGCCGCCATGTTCGCCGCCGCGGAGTTCGCCCTGTTCGCTACGGCGCTGCTGGCACGGCAGAACCTCCACGGCCCCAAGCAGGCACCCGGCTTGCCGGGCACCCTGACCTGGGTGATCACCACCGTGCAGGTGATCCCCGCGTATGCCGAGTCCGGCCTGGTCGGCGGCACCGTGCGAGCCTTCGTGGGCCCGGTCCTGGCCGCACTGCTCTGGCACCAGGCCATGGGCATCGAGCTACGCCTCCACAAGCCGGAAGCCGCCTCCCACAGCATCCTCGCCCGGACCGGCCGCGAGATACGTGAACGCCTGCTCTCCCGCCTGGGCATCGCCGAACGCGATCGCGACGCGGCACAGATCACCCGCGACCGCGCCACCCGAAAGGCCGTCGCCCTGGCCGCACGCCTCGCCGAGCGCACCCCCAAGCAGCGCAGCGGGTGGCGCGGCCGGCGCATCGCACGGCGGTTGTCACGGGCCGTCTCCCAAGCCGCGGTAGGTAACGACGATCGCCAGCTCCGCGACCTGCTCCAGCAGCTCGCGGCCCGCCGCCACGCAGTAGCGCTGGCGACCATCGAGCTGCCTTCGCCCTGGACCGAGTCCAGCTCTGACCGGAACGTCGCACCCTCCGTCGAGCCGAGGCGTTCGCCCAGCCGATCGGGCACCGACAACAGCACGGAAGAGGAGGAAGCCCGGGAACACCCCGATCCCAACGCTCACCCCGAAGGCTCGCCACCTACATCCGTGCAGCCCCACCTGCCCCTGCACGAAACGATCCCTGCCCCCGACGGCATGGAGCCGTCTGCTGAGAAGGGCGGTCCTACGACGCAACGCTACGGTCGCCCTCCCGGCGCCGAAATGGACGAGTTGCTCGTCATCGGCCGCCAGGCCATAGCAGTGCACGGAAAGCCCACCCGAGCTGTCTTGCGGGACGCCGTGCACGCTGCCGGGCTCCCCATCGCCGAGGACCGGCTCACCGAGCTCAGGGCACTGCTGCTCACGGAACAGGACAGCGGTACCAGCGCTCCCAGCGACTGACCGGATCTCCGGTCAGCCACGAAACACCGGAACGGGGACTACGGATCAGCGGCTCCAGCTGGTCTGTAGTCGTTCTACTTGCCCGACCGCGCAAGCAGTAGCCCGGCCCGCCTTCCCTCCTCCCGAACGCCGCGAGGCGCGGCTGCCGCCAAACTGCTCGCCCACCTCACCTAATCCACCTCCACACAAGGAGCTCCTTCCATCCACGATCAGCCCGCCATAGCCACCCACCACGCACAGCAGCAATCAGCCCCCACCCCAGCCACCGACCGGGGAGCCAGTAGTACCCCGAGTCCGACTCAAGGCCGGCCTTCGGGGATCTCCGCCCCGGGGGTGGCGGAGACGGCCCAGCGCCAGGGGGCGCCGGACCGTGATGTCGGGTCCGAGGGCGGCCCCGGCCAGGACACGCTCCACGCCGTCCAGCGCGAGATCCTCCAAGTCGAACGCAACGCCGAGCCCACCGCCGACGAGCCGACGGTCAAGAGCGTCCAGCCCACGATCCGCCGCTTCACCGGCCACAAGCGCGGCGACCGGGTCGGCCCGCTGCGCTTCACCGACGACGAACGCCCCCGCCTCCAAGAGGCCGCCGCCGAGCACGGCTACAAAGGCGAATCCGGCTTCGCCGCCGACATCGTCCTCGCCTTCATCAACGGCCGGTTCACCGCCAACCTGCCCCTGTCCGAAGACCGGCGCCGCATACACGTCTTCCGCGCCCAGGTCCTGCGCCAGTGCAACCGCATCGGCGTCAACATCAACCAGATCGCCCGCGCCCTGAACAGCGACCTCACCCCGCCCGACATACGCCAGCGCCTCGACGAGCTCCACGACCTGCTCACCCTGATCGCCGAGACCCTGCGCGAACCCGCCAATCCGCAGGAGGTCCGACAGCCGTGATAGCTGCCATCAAGCCCTCCGGCGCCAACACCCGTGGTCTGCTCGCCTACCTCTACGGCCCGGGCCGCCACGACGAGCACACCGACCCGCACATCGTGGCCGGCTTCGCCATGCTTGCGATGCCCGACCCCGGCCGCGACGAGAACGCCACCCTCACCCAGCTCGCCCGCTACCTCGACGAACCCGTACGCCTCCGCAACAGCGAGTTCGGCAAGAAGATCACCGACCACGTCTGGCACTGCCCCGTCCGCGCAGCCCCCGAGGACCGCCACCTCTCCGACGCCGAGTGGGGCGAGATCGCCCAGCGCATCGTTGCCGCGGCCGGCATCGCCCCCGAGGGCGACGACCTGGCCTGCCGCTGGATCGCCGTACGCCACGCCGACGACCACATCCACATCCTCGCCACCACCGTCCGCGAAGACGGCCGCCGCCCCAAGCTCCACGACAGCGGCATCCGCGTCGGCGACGCATGCCGACAGATCGAGAAGGACTACGGCCTGCGCCGCCTCAAGAAGGGCGACCGCACCGGGACCCGCGCCCCCACCCAGGCCGAGATGCACAAGGCCCAACGCCTCGGCTGGGAACAGACGAGCCGCGAATGGCTCCAGGACCGCATCCGCGCCGCCATCCCCCACGCCCGCACGGCCGAGGAACTCCTCGCCTACCTCGAAGCCGACGGCATCGCGGTCAAGGCCCGGCGCGGCCCCTCCGGAGACCTCCTCGGCTACGCCGCCGGCCGCCCCGGCGACCTCAACAAGGACGGCGAACAGATCTTCCACCCCGGCGGGAAGATCGCCCCCGACCTCACCCTCCCCAAACTCCGGGACCGCCTCGAAGCCGGCCAGCCCGAGGAACACCCCACCGCCCGCCGCAACCAGCCCGCCACCCCCTGGCACAGGGCCACCGAAGCCCTCGACACCTTCCGCACCGACCTCACCGATGACACGCACGCCCAGGCACACATCACCGCCCTCGGCGAACTCCTCGAAGCCGCCGCACAGAAAGTCCCCATTCACCTCCACACCGAACTCCAGTCCGCATCGCAGGCGTTCGCACGCGCCCAGCGCTCCCAGATCCGGGCAGAAGACCGCGCCGCCCACGCCATCCGCAACGCGGCCCGCGACATCGTCCACACCGCCACCGGCCCCGACGGCAGCGCCCTCGCCGCACTCATCGCAGCCCTCCTGTGGGCCGGGATCATCGCCGGTCGCTGGCATGAGGCCAAGGGTCACGCCCACCAGGCCGACGCCGCCCGCCAAGCCCTCCACCACCTGCAGGCAGCCGCCGGTCAAGCCCTCACACCCACGCTCGTCGTACTCGAACAGCGTCAGCCGAGGGAGGAAACCCGGCGCGCCCTCGCCCACGACGTACGCGCCGCTGTCCCCGACCAGGCCGACCGGATCCTCACCGACCCCAGCTGGGCCGCCCTCGCCGCACTTCTGGCCGACGCCGAAGCCGGTGGCCACCAGCCCCACCAGCTCCTGAAGGAAGCCGCAGCCCAGCGCGAACTAAGCACAGCCCGCCAACCGGCCCGCGTCCTGATCACCCGCCTCCAGCACACCAGCCGCAACCCCAGCCCCAACCCCCGTGCCGAAGCAGCCCGCCGACGCACAACGGCATCGTGGACCGGCCAGCCGGGACACGGCACGCAGCCGCCCACCGCGCCCGCGACCCCGCCGAACCGCCCACGACGCTGACCTCTAAGGCGCCCCCACTCGGCGCCCCATGCTGTGCCAGATGGGCCCTCCCAAGGGGCAGCTCGACCGGCCAACTTGTGCACCGTTACCCGGGCGAAAGCGGAGAGGACGTACCCGCACGAACCCCTCGTGCTCGCAGATGGGGCCGACACATATAGCCGACGAACCCCGGTCAGCCAAACCGGGGATTCTCCAGACCATGGATACACCTACCCACCCCCCTCCTTAGGGAGCGCCTCCATGCCCGCAGTCACCCCTCGCCCTCACGTCATGGCCCTGCTGTTCGACACAGACTTCAAGCGCCCAGCGGATTCCCTCGTCTTCCGCCGCCTCGACGGACGCCTCTTCACCGAGGAGGAACAGGCAATCGTCCGTAACGCCACCATCGAAGAACTCCAGGCCGCAGGCGTCCACGTCCACAACCCCGAAGCCCAAGTCGAGGCAGAGGAAGCCGCAACCACACTGGCAGAGCTCCTACTCAAGTACGCCGTCAAGCACCACGGAACCCTCGCCGCCCTCATGACCGACGAAGACCTCATCGAGTACGACCGATTGGGCGTCATCGTCGCTGCGGGAACCGACAGGTTCCCCCCGCACGACTGAGCACAAGGCTAGGACGCCCATATGGGGCCTCGACCGGCGGCTGGGAGAGCCTCCCAGCCGCCGTCCGCACTGCTCGGTGCAACCCGAGCTCGTTGCGATATCGGCGCCTGCGCCCCGGGCATCTCCTCGCGACCGCACCTGTCCGACAAGCGCACTGTGCCTCCGGTGTTCCACCCGCCGAGATCCAGCGGTAGCCGCGGTGCGAAAGAGAGATTCGGGAAGGACGACGGAGGAGTCGTCCTGCTGCTCGCCTGTTCGAGGAGTGCGGTCGATGGGCAGGCTGGAGCCGTTGAGGGTGGCGACGAGCTAGCCGTCAACCCTCGGTACCTACGGCCTCCCGCGAGCCAGCAACACCAACACCGCCGATAGCCAAGGTCGCAGCCGTAGGGAGCGGCTTGACAGTGCGCCCCGGCGGTTTGCGGAGGCACGGCCAATCAAAGCGAGGACCGGATCGGCTTTGACCGAACCCCACTAGTTGACCGACCAACGTGCGCAGGTGTTGTCATTAGGCGAAAGTGAACAGGCTCTTCCCCTGCTGCCCCATCCTCCGCGGTTACGGTGCCGCCCATGCGCGAGGTCGAATACAAGAGCCACGGCGTCCCACTCGAGGACTACCAGCTCACGCGACGTGACCACCAATGGCAGAAGGAGCTGGAGGGGATCTGCGACCTTGCCAGTCGACGCGTCGATGAACACATGGCCGAGGTGCGAGCGAACCCCGAAATGGCGGAGCGCCAGCGGGAGCACCTGGAGGAGGTCTGCAGGCTGATGCTGTCCTTCAAGACACCGGAATACATGATCATGCGGTGGCGGGTTCGGCTCTACTGCGGGCACATCGCCGAGACCTCGCGTCACAGCGAGAACGCCAAACCCAGCCGCAAGACTCGCTGCCCGGAATGCGGGAAGAATCCCTCGACGATCGTGGCCTTCGAGCCTCTAGGACTCGCCGGCGAACCACCCACCCCATCGAAGGCAGAGCTGCCTGCGCCGGCAAGACGCACTCGGGCTGATCTAGAACGCCGCGTGGCTGCGCTGGAGAAGGAGAATCAACTCCTGCGGACGGAGCGAGGTAGGGGCTGACAGGCCTCCGGTCACCCGATCACGGCGTCGAGGTGCTGTTGCACCGGCTCGAAGATTCCGTACGGGACGTAGCGCGGGATCTCCGCAAGGGTTGCCCAGGCGACCTCGGCTATCTCGTCAGCGTCCGCAACGTGCGCCGTTCCTCCCACCACCGCGCACGCTGTGTATGACATCAGCTGACCGGTGACGGGGTGGACGCGCTCACCTAGCAGCGTCACCGCGGTTACATCCAGGCCGGTCTCCTCCTTCGTCTCCCGCACAGCGGCAGCGTGCCCCGTTTCACCAGCCTCGACCTTGCCTGCCGGGAACTGCCAGGAGAGTCGTCCCTCCGCCACGCGGCGTCGCACCAGCAGCACCTGCCCCTCGTGGACGACCACGGCAGCGGCGACGGCTTGCTGCTGGACTTCGTCCGGGGAGAGGACTGGTCGCTGCTCACTCACCCTGGCTCCGTAGGTGGGACAAGACGTCGGTGAGCCCTAGGTCGTATCGGTCCTTGTCTCCTTCCCAGCGCGACATCACCGCAACCGCGGCCTCGGCCATGTCTGCTGGTAGACCCGCCGCGCGGAGGGTCTCAGCGATGTCCTTCATCTCCGGTGCCCAGCGCCAGGCTCGCGCGGCCACGCTGGGCAGGTATCCGGGGTCGGCGAGGATGTTGGACGCCATCACCTGCGCCTCGGCCGTGAGCTCGTCGCCCACGCCATGAGCATCTGCAAGCGCGTGGGCCACGCCGGCGAGGGTTCGGGCGGCCTTCTGGTAGCTGGCGAACGCCATCTTCAGCGCGGAGGCGGAGCCGACGCTGCCGCTCGCGCGTCGGACGTGCAACGCGGTGTCCTTGAACACGGGCGCCACCGTGTCCACGGCCTGGGCTTCGCCGGCGAGGTAGAGGCGAGCAGCCCGCTGGCCACCGGGCGGCGGGCCGAAGATCGCACCGTCGAGGACTACGGCACCCGGCCTGATCTCCTCCGCGATTCGCTGCATGCGCTGGGGGTTGATCGCGTTGGCGTCCACGTACACCCCGGCGAAGGCGTAGTCGGCGACCGTGGTCGCCACGTCCTCGGCGGCCTGCGGCGGGCAGATCGACAGGACGATCTCGCTGCGTTCCAGTGCCTCGTCGAGCGAGTCACATGCGGTGGCGCCAGCTTCCTTCGCGCGTCGGTGGGTGGCGTCGCTGCGGCCTTCTGGCGCCCACAGCACCTCGTGGCCTGCCTTGACGGCCTGGGCGGCGACGGCCGCGCCCATGGCGCCGGGGTGCAAGAGGGTCACGGTCGTCACTGGCTGCCTCCTGGCGGGAGCTGAGCGGGCATGCGTTCCTGATGAGCAATGATCACCTCACGGAGGCCGATCGCGGCAGGTGATCCGGCCCCGGGGTGCAGCGCGAGCTGACGGCTGAAGTGGCCGATGCGGCGGTCGACGCTCTCGGTGCGGCGCCGGGCACTGACCCCGAGGACAGCGTGGATCTGCGTCGCGGCCCCGTCGATGTCTCCTCGGCCCAGCCGCGCCATGGCCAGGTCCATGCGGGCCAGGGACATCTCGCCGAGGCGCTGCTGCTCCGGCGGTGCGGACTGGAACATCTCCACCGCTTCGTCGGCGCGGGCCTCGGCGTCGCTGAGGTTCTGGGTACCGGCAAGCCAGAGGTGCGTGCTGCTGGAGTAGAACAGTTGCTTCTCAGCGGGGAAGGCCATCATTCCGCCGGGCAGTTCGTCGCCTTCGACGAGACGCTCGCGCAGGCGGTCGGCGGCGCTCAGGGAGGCCAGAGCATCGCTGCCCCGGTTGAGCTGGCCGTAGGCGCGTGCCTTGATGCTCTCCAGCCGGATCTGCGCCGTGCCGGATTCGGGGGTGAACGCGCTTCCGGAGTCGGCGAGGCGTACGGCATCTACCGGACGTCCGTCCCAGTACGCGATGAGTGCCTGGAGGCCGCGTACCCAGGAGCGCAGTCCGTTGTGGCCGGCGAGCTCGCCGAACAGGAAGGCGGTGCGTGCCTGTGTCTCGGCCGCGTCGTAGCGGCCCAGGTCAAAGCTGGCGTTCGCCAGTACGCCGCACAGGACACCGGCGCCCACGTAGAGGTCGGAGGTGTACCGCGGTGGCTGACGACCTTCGAGGAGTTCGAACGCGCGGTCGCGCAGGGCGCGAACCTCGCGGAACAGGGGCCCGACGGGCCGGTTGGGGTACGTAATGACGAGGCGGCGAATGTCAGCTTCCAGCTGCTCCAGCGTGTGCGGTCCCACGTTGCTGCTCTCTGCCCTGGCCGCGAACTGCGCCGACTCATTCGCCGCCGCCATGACCACGTCTTCAAGGCCGTACTCGGATGGATCTACTGCTTCGCGGTCGTCAGCCGCTGTGTGGTGGGGCGAGGCCCCCGGCTTGGACTCCGTGGGCCCGAGGAGTCGGGCGGCCGGGATGCCCGGGAACATGAACTCCAGGACGCGGCGGGAAACGGTCTGCGGGGTCCGGACCTCGCCGTGCGCGTACCGGAAGAACTGGCGCTTCTCGATCGTCGCGGTCGCGATCGAGGGTGGCCCCTCCAGCTCGGCTAACTGCTTGGCCGCCTGCTCGTAGCGCCGCTTGAAGACCTGGTAGTCCTGCCAGCCCCGCTGGTTGATCAGGGTCTGGAAGAGGGTCGGTCCTGATGGCTCCACAGCCGCTCCCTCATGCCGGGGTCCTTGTCCGGTCTCCACGCTAGACATCAACAGCCGTCGATCGCAGATCTGTTGTCCAGAAATTCCAGGCGGACAGCGAATAGACATCGGTTAGGCACGAAAGGGCGGCGTTCGGCGTTGCTCAGGGCCTCGTTCAGGCGGGAGCCGCCGGGAACACTTCGTCTTCGCCCCGGCAAGACAGCGGCCCTGCGAGGCCGAGTATCCGCCGTGGTTACGCAAGTCAGGCAGCCCAGGAGGCCCGCTCATGGCAGCGCACCACCAGCTCGCGTTCACCGTCACTCACTCGCCAGCCGCCGCCCAGGAGGCACGACACCGCGTCGTCGCCGGCATCCGTTCCTGGGGCATACGGCTCGACGAGGAGGCACTGGACGGAATCGAGCTGGCGGCCGGCGAGCTGATCACCAACGCCGTGCGCCACACCGGGTCGGGGCCTGTCACCGTCAGCGTCTACCAGGAGGGGCCGGTGCTCGTGGTCGAGGTGCACGACGTCGCAAAGGTCCTGCCGCGGCCCGAGCCCTTGAGCGAGTGCGCCGAGTCCGGGCGCGGTCTGCACCTTGTATCAGTGATCGCCGACCGCCACGGTGCCGATCTGACGGCGACGGGCAAGCGCTGCTGGGCGGAGTTCAATCTGCCCAGCAGCGTGGGTGATCAAAGGGCGGATCAGGGCAGCCGTCGTGATCGGCGTCTCCCATCTGGCCATGCCCGCGAAATGGCTGATCGGGCGGCAACGAGGGTTCGCGTACCGGCAGCGGGCTCGCCATCGCACACCCGAACGAGGGCCGGGCGTCGGACCGGATCTCGAGCCGCGAGCAGGCCCGTTGCGGACCGACGCATCGACTGAATAACGCTGATCCGAAGGCAAGTTGGGGGCCTAGACTCGTGGGCTTCCCTGCGGCACCGACCGGTCACAGTCGGCCCGGGGATAAGTAGTCCCCGAGCCTCTCCCCGGCCGGGCCCACGAATCAGCATCTGTACCAAGTGGAGGTTTCGCTATGCCCGAGAAGGTCACGAAGGAAAAGGTCCTCGTCTACATCGTGCGCGACGGGCGCCTGCTGGTGTTCCGCCACACCGACTACTCCTACGAGGAGGTCGGCATCCAGGTCCCCGCGGGCAGCATCCGCCCCGGTGAGACCCCGGATGCCGCCGCTCTGCGCGAGGCCCGCGAGGAGACCGGCCTGTCGGACTTCAAGATCGTCCGCAAGCTCGGCGAGACCGAGTACGACATCAGCCCGTACCGGTTCGAGATCCAGCACCGGCACGTCTTCCACCTGGAGCTCACCGAGCCGACCCCAGAGCGGTGGATGAGCCAGGAGGACCACGACGGCGAGCAGGAGCCGACTCACTTCGAGTGCTTCTGGATCCCGCTGGAGGCCGCGCACATTCTCCAGTCCGGCCAGGGCGCCCTGCTGGGGCGTTTGTCCGACTAGCCATTCATCCGGTCACGGCAGCATAGGAGGGGGCAGCCGATGAACCTCAGCACAGAACAGCGCCACACGATCGACGGGCTCTACCGGAGCCTGGACGCCGATGACACCGGCACCGCGGTGTCGGTCATCGTCAAGACGCGCGGCGAGACGTGCGACATCGACTGCCTCTACTGCTACGAGAAGCGCAAGGAGGCCCCTGGGGGTGCCAGGGTCAGCGCCGACCAGATCAGACGCCTGGCCAGCATCTTCAAGGGCCGCAAGCTCGCCGTCGAACTCCACGGCGGCGAGCCCCTGACCGCGGGGCGGGAGCATATCGGCGAGATCCTCGCGGAGCTGGCCGGCATGCCGCAGGTCGTCCGCGTCAGTCTGCAGACCAACGGTGTCCTGCTCGACGCCGACTGGCTCGACATGTTCGACGCCCTCTGCCCTGACCTCCGGATCGGCATCTCCCTCGACGGTGACGCCCAGGGCAATGCCTGGCGTGTCGGCTACGACGGCAAGCCTGTGTACCCGCGCGTCGCCGCCGCCCTGAACCTACTCGCGGAGCGGGGCCGGAGCGTCGGTGTGATCGCTGCGGTGACCCCGGCGGTGCTGGACCGCGCCGAAGAGGTGCTGGACCACCTCGCCAGCTTCGATTCGGTGAACGCGATCAGCTTCGTACCCTGCTTCGACTCCACGATCCGCCGTTCCACGGCCCTGCCGAGCACGCGCAAGTCGGCCAGCCGACTGCTTCAGCAGGCTGCCGTGAACGCAGCCGATGGCCCGGCCTGGGCGATCCATCCCGACGAGTACGCCCAGTTCGTCCTCGCCGCCACCGCTCACTGGATCACCGCCGGACACTTCGCCCGTATCAAACTGGAACCGGCCGTCTCCACGATCCGGCGATTACGGGGGCTGACGACAGGCTTCTGCCACTTCTCCGACCTCAAGTGCGACCACGTCTTCACCCTCTACCCAGATGGCCGCCTCGGGAGCTGCGACGAACTGCCCTGGCCTCAGGCCCGCCTCACCCAGCTGGAGTCCACGGCCGACGAGCACGAGGTGGTCCGCGCCCAGCAGGACTCCCTCCTCCTGAATCAGGGCAAAGCCTTGATGGACAAGTGCACGACCTGCGACTACCGCACCACCTGCGGCGGAGGGTGCATCGCCACCCGCTGGCGCCAGGACCCGACCAACGATCACGACGCGTACTGCGACTACCGCATGCGGATGATCGACGGCGTCGCCGCGCTGCTGGCCCAGCCCGCACAACCCGCCGGCGCCTGGTGCCAGAGCCTGCGGTGGCGCCCGCGCACCCCGAACAGCATGCGCGACGCGAACGCCTTCCTGACCAGCTGGGACACTCCCGACCTCGTCGGCAGCGAAGTCAGGCTGCACACCAGTGAGCACGGCAACATCAACACCATGGGCCTCGCCGGTATCCACGAGGCCGACGATCTGACCCCAGGCCACCCGATGTGGCGGGCGGCCATCGAACCCGGCGTCTGGCCGTTAGTCGACACAGTCACCCGAGCCTGGGGGCTCGTCACGTACGACAGCTGCCAGGGCCACCAGTACACCGGCGCGGACCTGGCCCCAACAGGTCTACGCATCGGGCTCCTCCCCCGCGACCGCCAGGAGTACGCCCGCGCTGCTGCGGCGCTGTGCCGGGCCGCCACCTTCGCAAGCGCCCTCCTGCCCGCGGGCATCGAGGTCAACATCGGCCGCTCGGAGCTCACCTGCGAGAGCACGGGCACCACCACCCCGGTCCTCGACCTGAGCCTGGACCCCGGCGCCGGTCAGGGGTGGGACGGCTACTTCGCCCGCCTGAACGAGGCCACCGCTGTGTTGGCCGCAGCCCTCGACGCCGAGCGCCCCAAGGCCGAATCCGTGTGCGCCTGCCCGCTGCCGGTGTCGCCGCAAGCCCCCGAGGAGGTGCTGCGATGAAGCCCGGCGACGCGGTCACCATCCACCAGCTCCTGGGACGCATCGCCTACTTCCACACCCTGTTCATCGAACCCGCCCTCACCTCCAGCAAGCAGCCCCGAGCGGGCGAGGCCTGCTGCAACCACAAGGACACCTCGGGATTCGGACAGCCAAACATCGGTACCGTGCTGGCCAGTACCGCTTGGGCAGTCCTCGACGAGATCGCGACCACCCTCGGCAAGCACCTTCGCCTCTGCCCGGACTCCGACCACCGGTGCTGCGCGGCCTGCCGCATCGCAGCCTCCGGCGCCGGCATCGCCCAGGCATGGGCAGTCACCGAACACCGCTCGTACGGCCTGCCGCTACCCGCGGACCCTCTCCTGCGGGCCTGCCGTATCGCGGCCGCATCCCGTCTCGCCCTCGTCTTCGCCCAGCAGCACAAGACCTCGTGCCGCGCCCTGGCCCAGGCCGAGACACCTGATGCTGGCCTGCTGCCCGACAGCGCCACCTTGCCGTTGACCGGAGAACTCCTCGCCCTGTGGCAGGACCCGCTGGCCGCCACCCGCAGCCCGGTCGTCAGCTGGCTCAACCATTGCACGGACCTGAACGACATCCACCACGTGCTCCAGCAAGGGGGAACCACGAAGTGATCCACATAGCCGAGACCGTCGGCGTCGGAAGCATCGAGAACTTCCTCAGCAACGCCGAGCGTGCCCACCTCGCCGACCTGATGAACGACGTCCTGACCAGCGGCGGCACCAGCAGCTTCGGTGACGAGCGCCGCACCTCCATCCACGAAATCCCCGGCCACAGCCCCGAACAGGCCATGGCCGTCTACGAGCCGGCCGGACGCGTCGAGATCCCCTCGATCCCCGAGACCGCCGAGAAGCTCCTGGGTGACGCCTTCGAACGCGCTCGCCCGGCGCTCTCCCGCGTCATGCCCTCGATTACCCTCTGCCGCCCGTGGACGTACGTCGAGTACGGCGTGGGCCAGCACATCACCAGCCACCTCGACGGCATCGCCCCTGACCCGCTCGCCTGGCCGCGCCAGATCGCCGGCATCAGCGTCGTGATCACCCAGGCCGACGCCGGAGGCGACTTCTACGTCGAGACCGCCTCCAGCGACCGGCTGTGGAACGGCAAGGCCCCCGATGCCTCCTCGAACGGCTACGCGGAGGGCATGTGGCTGGCCCACGACGGAGCCGACAACTCCGCGACCTGGTTCCAGCAGATGCCCCGTACCCGTTGGAGCGTCGCCCCGGCCCCCGGTACCGCCCTGCTCTACGGCTCCCAGCTCGCGCACGGAACCCTTCCGGTCACCGCAGGCCGGGTCGCCAAGTTCATCAGCTGGCTCATCGCCGAGCCCACCGCGGCCGGGTGAGCGCGTGCTCCTGGCCTTGGAAGGCATAGCCGGCGCCGGAAAGAGCACCCTCCGAGACCGGCTCCTGGCCACCGCCCACGCCGAGGACATCCCCCTCAGCCACATCGGCCAGTTCTCCTGGCTCTCCCACTCGGCCACTCGCACGTTGATCCACCTGCGAGCCGGGCACGGGGGCGACGAGCAGGAGGCCATCGAGGCCGCCGCCCAGGACCTGGCTCTGCACTCCCGCTTCAACATCGCCGTTGCCCTCACCGAGGGCCCGGTCCTCGCCGACCGGCTCACCCTCTCCACCGCCTGCCTGCTCGCCCTGCTCCACCGGCAGCCCGTCGACGCGTACGTCGAGCGCCTCGCCGAGCAGACCCAGGCCCGTCCGCAGCTGACCGTTCTGCTGACCACCGAGCCCGACATCTGCCACGACCGCATCACGCGACGTGCGACAGAGCGCCGCTTCACCGAACGGCCCGAGGCCGCCGCACGGCTGGCCGACCTCTACAACGAGGCCGCAGACGCCTGGACCAAGGCCACCGGTCTTCCCGTGCTGAAGCACGCCTGCACGACCCATGC
Organism: Streptomyces sp. NBC_01214; assembly: GCF_026340975.1. GTDB lineage: Bacteria > Actinomycetota > Actinomycetes > Streptomycetales > Streptomycetaceae > Streptomyces. The sequence continues at coordinate 55,264 of NZ_JAPEOS010000001.1, forward strand.
CGACCTCGAAGCCCTGGTCGACGCCTGCATGGAGGACCTCCACTCGGCCGGCATTCCCACGGCCACGAACAAGGAAGCGAGTCGATGAACCTGCACCCGATGCATCCCGCAGCCTGGGTCCTCGACCAGCTCCGCACGGACGGCTGGCACATCGACGACCTCCTCGCGTTCACGCGGGCCAGCACCCTGGTCAGAGCGAGCCGCCCCGGCCAGGAGGACGTCGTACTGAAGGCGGGCTTCGGCAGCAACCACGTCCTGGCCGAGCTCGACCCCATCGAGAAGCCCGCCGCGTACGGCTTCTACTGGTACGCGCAGCTGACCGAGACCGAACGCGCCCTCACCCGCGAAGACTTTCGCCACGAGGCGGAGCTGACCGCCGCCGGAGGAACCGATCACATCGTCCCGCTGCTGCAACAGGGCAGCTCGGTTCGGTTCGACTGGTACACCATGCCGCACTGCGACGGCGGGAACTTCCGGGCCTTCATGGCCACATCCAAGGACACCGGCAAGGGCCTCAGCATCCTCGCCGACGTCGCCGGCGGCCTGGGCAACCTGCACCAGCGTGGAATCGTCCACCGCGACGTCTACCAGGAGAACATCCTCATCGACCAGGGTCGGGGCCTGATCACCGACCTCGGAGCCGCCCGCCGCCTGTCCGCTCCGCGCGGGCCTGAACACCGCGGCCCCGAGGTGCACTGGCCGCCGGAGTACCTCACCGGCTACCACGAGGCGGCCCCGGCAGCCGATGTCTTCAGCCTCGCCGTCCTCGTCTACCGCTACCTGTGCGGGGACATCCCCCGCCTGGCCGGCCACACGAACCTGCCCTTCATTCCGGAGCCTCTGCGCAGCGTCGTGATCGCCGCGCTCTCCGACGACGCGGGCGACCGGCCCGCCATGAACGACCTGCGCACCGCGCTCTGCACCGCGGCCGACCTGCACAAGCGCTGACCAACGCGAAGGAGCCGCTCATGCCCAGGGCGAGATCTCCGCCCCGTAGCCAGCACCACACCACAGCAAGCGGAACAAGCCGAAGCCAACGAGACCGAAAGGCGGAACACCCCATGAACCAGGACCGCATCGCTGACTTCCTCGCCAACGTCGAGGACCTGCGCGGCGAGGACGAGACCGTCCGTACCACCGCCCACACCTCCAGCGTCTCGGCCGAGGGCTGGCCGGCGGCCGAGGCGGAGACCACCACCGCCTGAACATCCACAGCCGCCCGGCGCTCTGAGCGCCGCCGGTGAACACACCTGGGGCCGGGCTACCAGCACCTGCGGCCCGGCCCCAGGCCCACCACCGAACAGGAGAGCCGCCTCGTGGACACCCTCGCCGACCTCTTCGGCCTCCCGCCGATCGACCGCCTGCACCACGAGCGGACGCAGCGCATCCACGCGCTCATCCGCCCCGAAGCCCAGCCGCCGCAGCCCAACACCAGCACAGCGGCTGACTACTGCCTGGCCCACCACGCCCTCGAAGGAGCCGAAGCAGCCGCCCGCGCCGGCGATGCCCCTACCTTCGACTGGTACGTCGCCCACCCCGACGCGGGGGCCACCACCAACTCCATCCCCACAACGGTCGGCGCCCGCGTGGTCGTCGCGCCCACACTCGCCGACCTGCCCCGATCCGCGATCTCCGAGACCCCCTACTACGTCCTGGGCCCCGGTTCCGAGCCCGCCCAGCCCCACCTGCGCAGCCTCGCGGCAGACGCGTACGCCAGCGCCGCGCGGGCGGGCTTCGGCGATCTGCTCGCCGCGCACGCCGTCGTCCTGTGCCTTCTGCGGACGAAGAACCTCGGCGAGACCCTCGACAGCTGGACCATCAGCCGCCTACCGGGCACGGTCTTCATGGACCACGTCGACGACCCGGTCGTCCTGGCCCGCGACCTCATCCACGAGGCCGGGCACAACTGGCTGAACGACGCCCTCGCGGCAACGGGATGCAAGATCAGCGACGCCGCGCACTTCTACTCCCCGTGGAAGCAGACGATGCGGCCGGCGTTCGGCTTCCTCCACGCCTGCTGGGCGTTCCCGCTCACCATGCTGTTCACCGCGCACGCGCTGACCAGCACCACGGGAGACCTGCACCGGTTCCTGATCGCATACCTCGACAAGCAGCGAAGCCTCCTCGCCGGAACCGCTCCCGATCACGCCCGCGCTCTGGAGCTGATCAGCGACGATGGTCTCCGCTACCGCCTCGCTGCCGCCCATCGCCAGGCACTCGCCCTGTGAACGCGGTCCAGAACGAGGAGCCCGGCCTGTCCCTGCTGGTCCACCGGCCAGGCGAAGAACCCGCTCTTCTGCACACCGGTCTGGCTAGCCTCGAACACGGACTGCCCATCGGACCGGACACCAGCTTCAACGTCGGCTCGGTCGCGAAGCAGATCACCGCCCACCTGATCCTGATCGCCGCGCATGACAACCTCCTGCACCTGGATCAGCATGCCGCGGACCTGCTGCCCCGACTCAAGATCAGCGACGTCACCATCGCGGACTTGGTCACCCATCGATCGGGCATACGCGACGCCGAGTCCCTGCTCTCCCTCGCCGGGTTCCGGGACCTCGACCACTACACGGCCGACGACCTGCGAACCCTCGCCTACCGGCAGGACCAGCGCGCCGTCCCCGAAGGCCACTTCCTCTACAGCAACACCAACTACCTCCTCCTGGCAGAGATCCTCGAAACGGTCCACCGCACCACGCTGCCCAACCTCGCCCGGCACCGCGTTTTCGGCCCGCTCGGCATGCACTCCACCCACTTCAAGACGGACCCGCGCCAGGTCATCCCCGGAGCCGCATCCGCCTACCAGGCCATCCACCACGGCTGGCGGCACACAGAAGTGCCGGTCACCCTGCCCGGCCCCGGAACCCTATGGACCACCGCCGGCGACCTCGACCGCTGGCTCACCCATCTTCACCAGCGCTGGCAGCACCCCCACCAGCTCCCCTGGCAGGAGGCTGTCGACTACGAGCCCAGCGACCACGACCCCTACCTCTACGGCCCCGGGCTCTACGCCGACGCCCGCCCCGGCCGCACCGCCGTCTTCCACTACGGCCACGAACAGGGTTTCTCCGCCGCTGCCCACGTGGAAGCATCAGGGCTACGCGTGATCGCCCTGTCCAACAACGCCGGGCTCTCGGCCGACCGCGTCACCGCCGCCATCCTCCGGGACCTCCACCAGCAGCCGACGCTGGCCCAGAAGGAGGCCCTCGTCCGCGCAGCAGCCCGGGAGCGAACCCCAAGCACTGCCATACAAGATCAGCCCACACCCGACGATCTCGGCCAGCACACAGAGCTCGGCACCTTCGCCTGCGACCAGGCCCCCGGCAGCCTGCGCCTCACCCGCAGAGCCGACGCTCTCCACCTATGGCGCCGAGGAACATGCGACGAGCTCACCCCCATGGGTTCGGGCATCTACGCAGGCAACGGCTACACCCTCACTGTGCCCAGCAGCACGGACCAGGTCGACCGCTTCGCCCTCGACCTCGACCGCGCCCCCGGACTCACGTACATCCGTCAGTAGTCACCGCCGCAAGGCACCATCTGACTTCCCCACCCACAACCGGTGAAGACGCGAACCGAACTGGAGACTCCTGATGCTCAACCACCTGGTGATTCCCGGGATCGCGGCGTACACCCACGAAGGTCTGCCCACGCCCGCCCAAACCGATGACTCGAACGCATGGGTCGACGGTGTCTGCTGGCTGTACTGCGGCCAACGCCGGACACGCGTCTTATGGATAGGGCCAGCGAGCGTCGCGGGCATGCAGGCGCCGATGTTCGCCTGTGACCCCTGCATCTCCGAACTCCACAAGCGGGTATGGCAGTCCATCCGCGTCAGAGACGAGCCGCACCGAAGCAGCACCCACACGCGAATCGAGGTGGACGACCATCCCCGAACACGCGGAGGCCGCCACCGAGCCCGCAGCAGTTCCCTGCATGCATGAAGCACACCACCCGCCTGATCAGCGTTGGCAGACCCTTATGGTGACGCACGCCTGTTTCTCTTGGTCCAGTCGACGAAGAAGAAGTTCTGGCAGTCGCTGCCGAGATCGCCTAGGAAACGGAAGTTGGATCGCGAAGAAGAGGCGCACATGGTGCACTTCAATCGGCGAGCGCTTCCTCGGACCGTACGACAGGGCCGCATAAGCGATGAGGGCCGCCCCACAAAGTGGGGCGGCCCTCAAAGAGAATATCGGCGACGACCTACTCTCCCACGAGGTCCCCCTCGCAGTACCATCGGCGCTGGCAAGCTTAGCTTCCGGGTTCGGAATGTTGCCGGGCGTTTCCCTGCCGCTATGGTCACCGAAATGCCTTGCGCAGCCACTTAAAAGGGCTAGGCGCTTTCGTTCGATGAGTATACAGGGGTGCAGGACTCCCTGGGCAGCCCCCTGGGCGCCTGACCGCTCCCTCGACGCGTCACAGAGCGACCGTCCAGGCGACTGCCCACCGGTGCCTGCAGGCACCGAAGAGCGCCTGCTCCTGAGCGTCACGCCTGTGCACCTCGGATCGGCCGAGGCGCAGGTCGGCAGTGACGTCCGCCGGCTCGCCGAGACTCTGATGAAGGCAGAGCTGTGTGCACCACTGACCGCCGGGTTGTCCTCCACCGGACTGATCACGACCGCGGCCTCGGGTTCGCCCAATCAGAGCGCGAGCTTGAAAGGCCCCTCATAGGGGCCGAGGAACCGTGAGCCGTTCAGGTGGATCAGGTGATCAGGCGCGTCAGCCACCCAGGCTTCGGTCTCCCATGCGAGGTCGGCCAGCCACTTGCGCATCGTGGCGCGGTCCGGGAAGCAGTTCACGAACACCAGCCCCGCTTTGTCCGTCGCGAAGAGTTTCTTAAGGTGCTCACGGCGTCCGAAGTCGATCGGTCCGTGAGAAGTGACGGCCTCCATCAAGAAGAGCCAACCGCGCTTCTCGTCATAGACCACGAGGTCCGGGTTCTTGCCGTGCTCGTCGAAGGTCAGCCCGAGACGTGCGAAGGCGTCGTCATGGCGGATGTCGTAGCGGTGATCCTTGGCGTCCCCCAGATAGAGCAACTGTCCGCCGCGGGCGAAGCGAGGGCAGAACTCCTCGACCATGTCCCGGATCAGGGGGTTCTGGCCACCAGGAGAGAGTCGGAACACAGAACCGTCGGGCAGCTTGACTGGGATCATCTGCATGTCGCGGGTGGCCTTGTAAGCGGCCTGCTGGGTGGGCGCTTCGGCTATCCAGGCGTCGAGGGCGTCTTGGAACCCAGAAGTGCCGAAGAGACGCACTACGGACAGAGCGGCCGGAGCGATCCGGTAATTGTTCTTGGAGGAGTTGACCGCGCGCCCTTCGGGGGCGTCGGAGTTGTGCTCGGCGAACCCCGCGTCGACGAACTGGTGGAGCGTCTGCTTGCGGAAGGTCTCACGCGAGTTCGGGGCGTACGTTTTACCCCACTTCTCCGCAATGACGCCCATGACTTCTGTGACGCCGAGACGCGGGTTGGTCGCCGTGTCCCACGGCTCGCCAGGTTCCAGGCCGAGCAGCACGAGAGCTGTCAGGGCGGACCTGCTATTGCAGCGGACCTTGTCGAAGCCGAAGGCTTGCAGGAGGACGCCGGCGTTGTCGACGGATGCTTCTAAGGTGCTGGTCACTCTGCGGAGCCTACGACAGCGGGGAACAAGTCAGCTACGAGGGCGTCGAGCTTAGCCTGTTCTGGGAGCCATTCCGGCGCATTCTCCGCCAGGCGCACCAAGTCGTCACGGGAGGGGAAGGGGAGTGTCTTGACGTCCCCGGCGTTGACCTGGGTATGCCCGGAGAAGGTGCGGAAGATCGCGTCGAGCGTCGAGGAGTTCAGCCAGAGCATCAGCCCGTGCGCGAGCTGAGGGTCGATAGGCCCCTTCTTCTCGTGCAGGTAGTTGGTCTTGTTGTCCAGGGCAACCGGGCCGTCGTGCTTCCAGACGCCCGCGACCACGCGCCGCTTCTCCTCCTTCGCGGAGAAGCGCTTGATGACGACGTAGTGCCCTTCGGGCAGGAGCAGCTTGCGGGCGGCCTCGGTGCTGGGAAGGAAGCCCTGCGGCTTCTTCCCGGGGCGCTGTGGCCACTCGATCTCTCCGCCGCGCACGTTGGCCTGGTAGATCATCGGCACGACACCGTCGGCACCGAGGTCTTCGGTCAAGTGTTCGCGGTTGCGGAAGTCGACGACCTTGCCCGTGCTGACACCCAAGCCCAGGTCAGCCAGGGTGAACGAGACGGCCGGCGGCACGACAGCGGAGTCGTCGAAGCGGACGAACTGCTCGCGATCCCCTGGCAGGACCACGGCGTCGAACGGGACGGTGCGGCGTAGCGGGGCGTCGTGGTGGGCAATCGACGCCGACAGGACGACCTGTCGCTGCTGGCCGCCCCGCGTGCCGGCCACGATGACGTTTTCCTGGAGAACGCCAGTGTCGGCGAAGACTGTGTTGCGGCTCTCGAAGACGTGTAGGAGGTCGAGGCTGGTGCGGTCGAGCATCCACTGGCGAAAAGCTCGGTGGTAGGTGCCGTTGGCCCAGGAGCGGGGCACGATGATCGAGATCTGGCCGCCGGGTGCGAGGGCGGCTGTGGCCCTGGCCCAGAAGGCCGTGTAGATGTTGCTGGCATCGACCAGGTCGTGCGCAGTGCGCGTACGGTGCAGGCTGCCCGCGGCGAGCTTTCCATAGGGTGGATTGGCGACGACGAGGTCGAACGGCCCGTCGATGAGTGCGTCATCGTTGGTGAGGTAGTCGCCCTGCACGAGCTCGAACGTGGTGCCGTAGGTTGCCCTGCATTCCTCGAGGGTGGCCCGTAGGTAAGGCATGACCTGCGGGTCGGTCTCCACAGCAACGACATGAACGTTCAGGTCAGGGCGCTCTTCGTGCAGCCGGGTCACCAGTGCGACGGTCAGCGAGCCGACGCCGGCGCCGGGATCCAGAACGCGCACGGTATTGCTCAGCGCGTCCAGGCGAGGCATCGAGGCGATCAGGTCGGCGGCCGGGGCAGGGGTAAAGAACTGCCCCAGGGCGGCCTGGGTCCGAGGGTCAAGGACACTGAGCGCATCCACCCGTCGTGCCTCGGTGTTCTCGATCAGTTTCACGTCCGCGATCCTCTCACGGGGCACCCCCGTGAAGTCATTGGTGGAGATACATACTAAGTCCGCCACTCCGTGGCAACCTCGGGAAGCAAATACTGAAGCGCGAGAGAGCCCAGGGCGCAGGCCAGCACGATGCGCTCTGGCACGACCCGACCCGCGAGAACACACCCCTGATCACCACTTTCCTGTCCGAAGGCACCCGGGCACGAAGTCGCCCGCGGACAGGTTCAGCAGGCGGCTGCCCGCCTGGTCCCGGGCACAGCGAGTGGGCACCAGCCTCCAGACCGCGGAAGACGGAACGCAAAGTGATGCCACTCCGAAACGGGTGTGCACACGCAACGTGACAGGCATCGGCAGCCGCCCCCGCCATCAGCCCGGGCTGGGGGAAATCTGGGAGAAGAAGTTCTCCCAGAGACCCCGCAAGACCGCTTCAGACCAATCCATTCCACCGCCCTGAACTGCGGAGATCCCGTTCTCGCCGATGCGGATCTTGGTTGGACGTTCTTCGGGACGAAGAGGTCGTGGGTTCAAATCCCGCCACCCCGACTTCGTAAGACCAGGTCAGGGGCCTGATCCACTCAGTGGATCAGGCCCCTGTTTGGCGTTTGCCCCTGTCTTGGGAGTCAATGGGGAGCCGGTCAGGCAGCGGCGCCGGCTTCCGGGGCAGTCGTGCGGGCACTCCGGTCGTCGAGGACGATCAGCGCGGGGCCGTTCTCCTTCTCGGCCAGATGCGTCACGCGGTCGACGGCTGCGGCGAGCGCCCGCGTGGCCGGGTCCGGGTCTCCATCACCGGGCGACGTTGCGCCGCCCTCGTGTTCCCGGGACGCCTTCCACATCGTGGTGAGCACGGCGAGCAGGACCGTCCCGAGAGGGCCACCTCGATGCGGCCGCCATCCGCGTCGTCGATCCGCTCGGGGAGCCGGAAGAAGGTGATCGCAGGAGCCGACAGGAGGCATTGCGGGTGGGCGCGTTGGTCCTTCCTGTCGGCCTGAGTGGGCTCCTGAACCGGCTCCGCGACGGGCGTCAGGGTGCGGCCCGGTTTCCTGCTTTCCCACCGTGTTCCCGTGACCGTGGGCATGGCGGACTTCTTCCCGCACGCGGGGTTGCCTCCCGTCGGATCGTTCGGTCAGCTCGGCCGGGTCCGGCCCAGCGGGCCGGACCACAACGGACTCGGTGGTGGCCGGGGCGCCGGCATCCAAGGGGCTCGCCACCTGGCCGGCACCAGCGGAACCGCCTGGACGCTCTCTTCCAGCCGCCGACTTAGGACTTCCACACCGCTCCGCGACTCCGCCAGGCCGGTGAGCATCCGTTCCTGCCGTCGCCGGAGCTCGCGGTTCTCCTCGCGCAGGCCCGTCGCGCCTTGCGCCACTGCTTCGAGGACCTTCTGGCGCGTCTGGTCCACCGTCACCCTCAAGTGCAAGCCGTATGAAGTCGAGTTGACTGAGGCGGCCCGGACGTCGAGCCCAAGTTCGGGAAGGCACTGCTGACCCTTGACGCGTACGTCGCCGTCTCCAGGGAAAGCTGTCGCTTCTGTCCCTGATCGGCACGGCGGCCGAGGACAACGTCCTCCAGCCGATGCGCACGGGCCCCTTCGTCAGAAGATCATGGGCCAGGAAAACGCCTAGCCCGGAGCGCTCAACACCGCGCGCCACATGTAGCTCATCGAGGAAGAGGGAATGATCGCCGTCCTGCTGTGCTTGGTTCCGTTCGTCCTGCTGGCGCTTCTCGTCAAGGGAATCCAGCTCGTCGCTCGTGGAGCCCGGGCCGGGGCGTGGACCGGGCCGTCCATGTGGGCCGGTTCGGGGTTCACTGCGGGCGTTCTGACGATCTGTGTGTACGTAACCGGCGCCTTCGCCGGCTGGGGCGGCATGGACAAGGGCGAAGCCTGCGGCGAAGACGTGTACGACTCGAAGATCGACGCGTTGCATCAGAACGATCCGCCGTTCCCGCTACACAACTGGTGCAACGCCGAGATCGATCTCGTCCCGTCCTGGGTCAACCCGACTGTTGCGGGGCTCGCCGTGGTGTCCGGCGTCTTCCTGGTCATGGCCGCGGTACTCGGTGCGGCCCGCGTCATCCGGAAGAAGAAACAGAGCGAACACAGGACATGAGCAGTCCATGAACCCTCTGTCACGCCGCCGGACCGGACCTCTGCTTGGCGAGGCGGCGAGTCCGCCAACGGCTGGCCCCTCGTCGGCTCGGCGGTGCTCACCCGGCTGATCGAGGGCAGCGGGGTGTCCATGCCCATCCTGGACGGCGATGTCGCCACGATCCTGCTGCACGCGCCCCGCCGCTTCCACCACGAGATCGGCACCCTGCGCAGCGGTGAGGCCGTCGGCCACACCGCATCCCGGACCGTGGCCGCGGACTACCCCACCACCTGTCCAGTACCGCCATCGGCATGCGGCACCCGAGGATGGTTAAATGTTCGATTATTACGGTTTGAACATTGTCGCACCTGTGCACGCAGATCCCCCTACGGTGGCCGGATTCGTACCCGTCGTCCTGGGGGTTTCCCATGTCTCAGCAGTTTCCGGCGCCCGGTCAACCTCAGCCCGGGGGCTATCCGCCCCCGCAGCAGCCACAGAAGTCCAGCGCCGGGAAGATCGTCGGCTTCTCATGTCTGGGCATCGTGGGGTTAATCGTGCTCCTCGCCGTCGTCGGGGCGGTCCTCGGCGGTGGGAGCGGCGACAAGACGGCGAAGGAACCTTCGCCGCCGGCCGCCGCGACGTCGGCGCCGGCACCGGCGGACGCGCCCGTTGCCAAGCCGTCGTCCGCCGCGCCGGAGAAGAAGGCCGCGGTCGAGGTCGCCGCGAAGAAGACGCAGTTCAAGAAGAGCGTCATCGCGCAGGGCGATGACTACACGAGCGTGTCCGTCACGATCACGAACAACAGCAGCGACGCGATCGACGTGAACCCGCTCTACTTCGCGATCACCGATACGAACGGCACCAAGCACACGGCCGAACTCGGGGCCGACGAGAACCAGATCGCCACGGTGGAGCTCGCCCCGGGCGAGAACGTGACCGGCTCGATCACCGGCAAGGGATCGTTCACCGCGAAGACCGTGACGTACACCGACGGCCTGATCGGCAAGGCCGTGCGAGCCGACCTGTCCTGACGCCCGCGGGCCGACGCACCGCCTCACCCACCGCCGTCAGTAGGGGCGGGGGGACATGATGTGCGGCTCGATGGCCGGGGCCTCGAAGATGCAGCGGGGTACGCCCGGCCCGGGTGTCGCGCGGACGGAGACCTGCGTCGGTGGATCCGTCGGCAGCTCGACGTGCACGGTCACGGGATGGTCGTCGTGCGTCGTGGCGTGTCCGGTCTCCTTGCCGTCGACCAGTACCTCCACGACGGCGGTGTGCCCGGTCTGGACCGTGGCGCTGACCGAATGCCCGTCGTGGTCGATGTGGAAGTGATGGCGCCGACCCATGAGATCGCCTCCCTGCGTTGCCCCCTCACGACAAGCGTAGCCACGGCGGCGCGGGACGGCCCCTTCCCTGCCCGCTCACGGCTCCTCGGGGGCGGCGAGTGCGGCGAGCTCCTCCCGGGCCAGCGCGAGGAAGGCCGCGGAGGGCCGGGCCTCCACGGCCCGCGCCCCGGCCAGGTCGTCGAGGTGGTCGAGGAGCGCGCCGAGGGTTGTGAAGGAACCGACCGGGCGCAGCAGCCACAGGCGCCCCCGCGGGCGGGGCGGGAGCCCGAGCCCGGCGAGGGCCTCGTCGGCCTCGCGGTCGAGGTCCCGGAGGTCGGGCTCGGGCAGCGGGACGCACTCCACGCCGGTGATATGGCCGTGGCCGTCGAGGGCGGTGTCCACCGCCCAGTGGGTGGACCGGTCGGGGATCCAGGTGCGGTCCGCGGGGGGCCAGACGTACGGGAGGAACACCCAGCGCAGGTCTTCGGGGGCCGGCTCCCAGCCGAGCACCTCCAGCTCCCGCATCTCGGGCAGCCGGTCCGGCTCCAGTTCGCTGCGGCCGGTGCGGCGCAGTGCGAGCGGGTGCGGCGTTCCGTCCTCGTCCCACGACATGCGGGCACGCTATCCGACCCGGTGGGCGATATGCGTGACCCCCGCGTACGGGGCTACCCCTGCGGCCGCTCCAGCGGGTTGGCGGAGATCCGGGTGGCCGCGCCGCCGGCCACGTACGCGGCCGCCGCACAGTCGGGCTTGCGGGCGGCCTGGCCCTCGACGAGCGCGAGGAACGCGGCGCCGAAGTCGCCCCGCGGGTACGCGGCGAGGAGGTCGGCCGTGAAGGCGGGATCGAATTCGGCGACGCGCAGGCCCGAGACGTCCGCGCTCGTCCCGACCTGCAACAGGTGGCTCTCCACGTCCTCGGCCGCGCTCACGTCGTCCCGCATGTGCAGGACGATGACCTCCTCGGCGCGTGCCCGACGGGCCGCCGGCCAGCCCAAGCCCGCCGTCAGGACCCGCGCGACATGGCCGCCCGCCTCCTCGAAGGGCAGGGTGTGGCTGTCGAAGGGCGCGGTCAGGCCCAGATCGTGCAGCAGGGCACTGACGTAGAAGAGTTCCGCGTCGTACGCCAGCCCGTGCTGCTCCGCGTACCGGGCTCCGAAGGCGTAGGAACGGACCGAGTGGTTCAGGAGGGTCGTGTCCGCGTACTCCGAAGCGATCTCGAGAGCTGCGCGGGCCGATGCGGTGTCAAGCGTCCACGTCTTCATGGGGCGTCAGCGTAGGCGCCGGCTGAAATCGATCTCGGACGGGGGCTCCCCCGGCCAGTTCAGCCGGGTCGGAGCGGGCGGGGTCTCGGCGAGGACGGTGCCGCGCGAGACGACGTACCGCGGGCGGACCTGGCGGCGGATCGCCTCCTCGGGCGACGGCGCCGGGAGCAGCACGAAGGAGGCGGGGGCGCCCGCGGTGATGCCGTACTCCGTCTCCGCGAGGCCGAGCACCCGCGCCGCACGCTCCGTCACCATCGAGAAGGCCAGCGGGATCTCGTCGGCGCCGGTGAGCTGGGCGGCGTACAGCCCGACGAGGGCGGTCTGCAGCGGGTTGGCGGTGCCCAGCGCGTTCCAGGGGTCCATCACGTCGTCGTGGCCGAAGGCGACGTTGACCCCGGCCGCCAGCATCTCCTTGACCTGGGTGAGGCCGCGCCGTTTGGGATAGGCGTCGAAGCGGCCCTGGAGGCCGAGGTTGGCGAAGGGGTTGGAGACCAGGTTGATGCCGGAGCGGGCGAGCAGGCGCTGGAGTTTGAAGCTGTACGCGCCGTTGTAGGAGCCCATGGCGGTGGTGTGCGAGGCCGTGGCGCGCCCGCGCAGCCCCGAGCGCAGGGCGAGGGTGGCCAGCACCTCCACGAAGCGGGACTGCTCGTCGTCGATCTCGTCGCAGTGCGCGTCCAGCCGCAGGCCGTGCTCCTCGGCCAGCGCGAAGGCCGTGTGCAGGGAGGCGAGGCCGTCCTCGCGGGTGTCCTCGAAGTGCGGGATCGCGCCGACGACGTCCGCCCCGCGGGCGACGGCCTCGCGCATCAGCCCCTCGCCGCCCGGGAAGGAGACGATGCCCTCCTGCGGGAAGGCCACGATCTGCAGGGTCATGAAGTCCCGCACCCGGTCGCGCACCTCCAGCAGCGCCTCGAGCGCGGTGAGGTCCGGGTCGGTGACGTCGCAGTGGGTCCGCACGTGCAGCACCCCGTGGGCGGCCTGCCAGCGCAGCACCTCGGTGGCCCGCGCGACCACGTCCTCGCGGGTCAGGGTCCGCTTGCGCTCACTCCAGCAGGCGATGCCCTCCCAGAGGGTGCCGGAGGCGTTGGGGCGGGGCTCGCCGACGGTCAGTGCCGTGTCGAGGTGGATGTGCGGCTCGACGAAAGGAGGTGTGAGCAGGCCGCCGTGGGCCTCGATCAGGACGCCGGTGACCGGTGGTTCCTTCTGGTCGTCGTACGGGATCACCCGTGCGATGCGGCCGTCCTCCGCGACCTCGACGTCGGACAGGCCGTGGGTGTGCAGCAGCCGGGCGCCCCGGACGATCATCCGCATGGCGCCAGCCTAGACAGACCCTTCGCCGGAGCGGGCCTAGCCGCGCTTGGCCTGGGCCTTCTGCTGCATGCCGCGCGTCTTCGCGGCGGTGCTGTGGATGTCCCGGACCGCGGCCTTGGCACGGGCCTCGGCGGCCGTGTTCTTGGCCAGCGCGCGCTCGGAGTCCTGGTGGATGTGGTGGCCGGTGCGGGCCTTCTTTGCCATGATCGTTCCTCCTCGGACGGAACGGCCGACGCGTTCCACTGTGCGCCCGTTCCGAGCGGTCGGCATCCCGGGGAGCGCTGCGGCCACAATGGGGCGCATGACCAGCGACAGTGAGATGACCCCCGACATGCCCGACTGGGAGAAGCGGTTCCGGGCACCGCGCGTCGGGCTCCCCGACTGGGCCGAGGACGCCCCGGACCGTTCGCTCTTCGTCTCCAACGCGACCGGAACCTACGAGATCTACGCGTGGGACCGCGCCACCGGCGAGCAGCGGCAGGCCACCAGCCGCCCCAACGGCACCACCGACGGAACCCTCTCCCCCGACGGGGAGTGGATCTGGTGGTTCTCCGACACCGACGGCGACGAGTTCGGCACGTGGGTGCGCCAGCCCTTCGCGGGCGGCCCCGACGAGCCGGCCACCCCGGGCCTGGAGCCCTCGTACCCCGCCGGGCTGGCCATCGGGCGGGACGGGACGGCCGTCGTGGGGCGCTCCACCGACGAGGACGGCTCGACCGTCCACGTGGTCCGGCCCGACGGCTCCGCGCCCACCGTGATCTACCGGCACCGGGAGTCGGCGGGCGTCGGCGACCTGTCCCGCGACGGAACACTGGTGGCCGTCGAGCACACCGAGCACGGCGACGCGATGCACTCCGCCCTGCGCGTCCTGACCTTGGACGGGACCACCGTCGCCGAGCTGGACGACTCCCGGGGCGGGTCCGAGGAGCTGGGCCTGGAGGTCCTCGGTTTCGCGCCGGTCGCGGGCGACACCCGGCTGCTCGTCGGCCACCAGCGGCGCGGCCGCTGGGAGCCGATGGTGTGGGACGTGGCCACCGGCGCCGAGCAGGAACTCGCGATCGACCTGCCGGGCGACGTCAGCGCCGAGTGGTACCCGGACGGTTCCGCCCTGCTGGTCGCGCACAGCTTCGAGGCCCGCAGCGAGCTGTGGCGCTACGACCTGGCCGCACGGGAGCTCGTACGCGTGGACACGCCCGCGGGGTCGGTGTCGGGGGCCACCGCGCGCCCCGACGGGACGGTGGAGTACCTGTGGTCCTCGGCCGCCGAGCCCTCGGCGGTACGGTCCACCGCGGGCGGGATCGTCCTGGACCCGCCCGGTTTCCGGGCGCCCGGCTCGGTACCGGTCGAGGACGTGTGGGTGGAGGGCCCGGGCGGGCGGATCCACGCGCTCGCGCAGCGGCCGGCGGGTCACGGCGAGGGCCCCTTCCCGACGGTCTTCGAGATCCACGGCGGGCCGACCTGGCACGACAGCGACTCCTTCGCGTCGGCCCCGGCGGCCTGGCTGGACCACGGCTTCGCCGTGGTGCGGGTCAACTACCGCGGCTCGACGGGGTACGGCCGCGAGTGGACCGACGCCCTCAAGTACCGGGTCGGGCTGATCGAGCTGGAGGACATCGCGGCGGTCCGGGAGTGGGCGGTCTCCTCCGGCCTCGCGGACCCGTCCCGCATGGTGCTGTCGGGCGGTTCCTGGGGCGGGTACCTGACGCTGCTGGGCCTGGGCACGCAGCCCGAAGCCTGGGCCGTGGGCCTGGCCGCCGTACCGGTCGCGGACTACGTGACGGCGTACCACGACGAGATGGAGGCGCTGAAGGCGCTGGACCGCACCCTCTTCGGCGGTACGCCGGAGGAGGTCCCGGACCGCTTCGAGGCGTCCTCGCCGCTGACGTACGTGGACTCCGTGAAGGCGCCGGTGCACATCGCGGCCGGCGTGAACGACCCGCGCTGCCCGATCCGCCAGATCGACAACTACGTGGACCGGCTCGCCGCGCGCGGGGCCGTGCACGAGGTGTACCGGTACGACGCCGGTCACGGTTCGCTGGTGGTGGAGGAGCGGATCAAGCAGGTCCGGATGGAGCTGGAGTTCGCGCTGAAGCACCTGCCGCACTGACCCTGCGGGAGGGCGACCGGTGCACCCCCCGTACGGTGGTGGGGTGCACCGGTTTCTCCTGACCCCGCGCTGGTGGGGGATCAACGTCTTCGTCGCGCTCGCCGTTCCCTTCTGCCTGTTCATGGGGTCCTGGCAGCTCGGCCGGTTCGAGGACCGCGTCGACAGCCACCGGGAAGCGGGCGCGGAGCGGCCGGTCGACCAGGTGGCGGCGCCCCTGGACTCGCTGCTCCCGGTCGACAAGACGACCTCCGGACGGCTGGCCTCCACGGCTGGGGAGTACGGCGACCAGCTGCTGGTGCCCGAGCGACGGCTGGACGGCCGGTCCGGGTTCTACGTGTTGACGCTGCTGAAGACCGACTCCGGCAAGACCGTCCCGGTGGTCCGGGGCTGGCTGCCGGGGGTGGCGGATCCCGCGAAGGCGCCGGTCCCGCCGACCGGCCGGGTCGAGGTCAGCGGGGCCCTGCAGGCCTCGGAGAACGCCGGTACGAAGGGGGTCCACTCCCAGGGCGGACTGCCGGCCGGGCAGCTCGGGGTGATCAGCGCGGCCTCGCTGGTCAACATCGTCCCGTACGACCTGTACGACGCCTGGCTGACCGTGCAGACCCCGTCGGAGGGGATGGTTCCGGTGCCCGCGCAGGCGCCGACCAACACCGGGCTCGACCTGAAGGCCTTCCAGAACCTCGGCTACACCGGCGAGTGGTTCGTCTTCGTCGCCTTCGTGCTCTTCATGTGGTTCCGGCTCTACCGGCGCGAGGTGGAGACCATCCGCGACGCCGAGGCGGGCCTGCTGGAGCCCGCCGCGCGCTAGGTCGTCCCTTCCGGATCTTGCCGGCGAGGCGAGATCCGAAGGAGGCGGCCCAGCCCTGCCGCCCGGGACACCGACACCGTCTCCGGGCACGCGCCGGGACGGCGGCTAGGACAGCGGGATCGCGCCCGTCCGGTAGACCGTTCCGCCACAAGCTTCGGGGATCGTCGTCCGCGTGGTCGTGGCCCCCGACTGCGGGGTGTGCGAGACGGCCACGCCGGACGGGGCCGGGGACGCGCCCGACTGCGGTTCGACGACCGGTCCGCTCCCCGTGCCGCCCGTGGCGCCCGCCGGCTCGGTCTGCGGGGGCTTCCCGCCCGTGTCCGTGTTCGCCGGTGCGCAGGTCTGGCCCGACGGCACCCACGCGAAGCGGACCTCGTACGCCGTGTTCGGGGGGAGCACCAGCGCCGGAGCCGCCGCCGCCGGGTCGGGCAGCAGCCCGCTCGCCGGATCCCCCGCCGTGTGGCTGACCACGGCGACCCCGGAACCCGAGCCGGCCCCGGTACCGGGCGCCGCGGCCGCGGCGGCGGCGGTCAGGGTGTCCTGGCCGGTGACGGCGCAGCCCTGCGCCGAGACGTTGGTGACCCGGAAGCTGCCGTACACCCTGCCGTCGGTCTCCGGGGCCCGGGCCGAGCCCACCACCCCGAGCTGGTCCGCACCGCAGCCGGGTGCTCCGGGCGCCGCCACCGGCGGCAGCGGGCCCGAGCCCGCCGCCGAGCTGCCGGAACCGGCCGGTCCGGCGGAGTTCCCGGCGCCCGACGGGCCTGCCGTCAGACCGTTCGCCGAGGGGCCCGCCGTGGCGTTCGGCTGCCCGGTGACCCCGCCCACGGGCGGGACCTCGCCGAGGGAGTCGGTCGCCCTCGGCAGGGACCCGAAGCCGTTCTGGTGGGGGTCGGAAACCGGTGAGTCCCGCTTGTCGCCCGTGGCCTCACCGTGCCCGGCCATCGCGGGGTGGTCCGTGGTCGGGCCCTCGGCCGCGGACAGGTGCAGTGCGGCCGGGATCGCCGTCCCTACGAGCAGCACGGCCGCGGCGGCGCCGACGAAGGCGGCCCGGCGGTTGCGGGTCCGGCGCGCGGGGACGGCGTCGCGCAGTCGCTCCAGCGCGTCGGCGGAGGGCTGCAGGCCCTCGACGGCCCCGCGCAGGAGGATGCGCAGTTCCTCTTCGCCGCTCGCCCCGCCCGGAGGTGTGTGGTCGTCCATCATGACTGCGCAGCCTCCATCGCCACCCGCAGCGCGGCAATGCCCCGCGATCCGTACGCCTTCACCGAGCCGAGCGATATTCCGAGCGTCTCGGCGACCTGGGCCTCCGTCATGTCGGCGAAGTAGCGCAGCACCAGCACCTCGCGCTGGCGGCGCTGCAGTCCACGCATCGCCTTGATCAGATCGTCCCGCTCCAGCTGGTCGTACGCGCCCTCTTCGGCGCTGGCCATGTCCGGCATCGGCTTCGAGAGCAGCTTGAGGCCGAGGATGCGGCGGCGCAGGGCGGACCGCGAGAGGTTCACGACGGTCTGGCGCAGGTACGCCAGCGTCTTCTCCCGGTCGCGGACCCGGTTCCGGGCGGAGTGCACCCGGATGAAGGCCTCTTGGACCACGTCCTCGCAGGAGGCGGTGTCGTCGAGGAGCAGTGCGGCCAGGCCCAGGAGCGAGCGGTAGTGCGCCTGGTAGGTCGCGGTGAGGTGGTCGACGGTGGTGCCGGCCACCACCTCGGCGGTCTCGGCCGTCTCGGCCGCCTCGCTCTTGCTGCTCCCGTCCGTCTCAGCGCTGTCGCGCGGCGCGGGCACGAGGCCGCCCCGGATCGGTACGGGTGTCCGTGCGGGCGCGGCCGACGGTCCCGCTGAGGGCCCCACCGGCGGGACGGGCACGATCACGGGGAGACCGCCCCCGGGTGTGCGGAGACGCCGGCGCGACGGGATGATCCCGATCTGCGCCGGCCGGACGGCCGGGTCGAGCAGTGTGTCTGCCACGCCGGTTGGACACGCGTCCCCCCATCAGGGTTGTACGCGCGAGGCACCCTCACCAGCAAAATCCCTATTGCCCTCATGCGCACCCGCTCTTCCCGATTGCCCCGTCTTTATCGAGACGGCAGTCGGGCCATCACCTTGATCAAGGGATCAGCACCGATCCTACAAAGCGAATTACGCAAATTCACCTGCGATCAGTTCCGCAATCTGTGTGGCATTCAGCGCTGCGCCCTTGCGGAGATTGTCGGCGCACACGAAGAACTCCAGGGCGTGACGATCGTCGAGCGAGGCCCGCACCCGCCCCACCCAGGCGGGATCCGTCCCGGCGGCGTCGACGGGGGTGGGGAACTCCCCGGCGGCCGGGTCGTCCACGAGCACCACGCCGGGCGCGGCCTCCAGGATCTCCCGGGCGTGCGCGGCCTCCACCTCGCGCTCGAACCGGGCCCGCACGGTCAGCGAATGCCCGGTCAGCACGGGCACCTGGACGCAGGTCACCGACACCGGGAGCTGCTCCAGCTCCAGGATCCGGCGCGTCTCCCCGCGTACCGCCAGCTCGTGCGAGGACCAGCCGTCCGCGCGCAACTCGCCGGACCAGGGCACGACGTTGAGGGCGAGCGGGGCCGCGAAGGGGCCGGTGTCCTCGCCCACGGCGCGGCGGACGTCCCCGGGCTGCTCGCCCAGGGAGGTCCCGGCGATCAACGACTGCTGGCGGCGCAGCGCCTCGGAACCGGCCCGACCGGCGGCGCTCGCGGCCTGGTACGAGGAGACGACCAGGTCGCAGAGGGAGTACTCGGAGTGCAGCGCGCCCAGGGCCGCGACCATGGTGGCGGTCACGCAGTCCGGGCCGGCGACGATCCCGCGCGGCCGGATCCGTACGGCGTGCCCGTTGACCTCGGGCACCACCAACGGGACTTCGGGGTCCTCCCGGAAGGCGGCGGACAGGTCGATGACGACCGAGCCGCGCGTGGTGACCACGGGGGCCCACCGGGCCGAGATCTCGGCCGGGGTGAGGAAGAGGGCGATGTCGCCCGGTCCGAGGCCGTCGAAGGCGTCCTCGGTGAGGGCGATCACCTCGGTCTCCTCCGCACGGACGGCCAGCATGCGGCCGGCCGAGCGCGCGGAGGCGATCAGGCGGATCTCGCCCCAGACGTCGGCCCGCAGGGACAGCATCTGGAGCAGGACCGAACCGACTGCTCCGGTCGCCCCGACCACGGCGAGTGCCGGGCCGGAGGACCGGGTGCGGGTCATCGTCCGGTGCCTCCGTAGACGACGGCTTCGGCGCTGTCGGAGTCGAGGCCGAAGGCCGTGTGCACGGCGCGGACGGCTTCGTTGACGTCGTCCTGGCGGGTGACGACCGAGATGCGGATCTCGGAGGTCGAGATCAGCTCGATGTTCACGCCCGCGTCGGACAGCGCCTGGAAGAAGGAGGCGGTGACGCCCGGGTTCGTCTTCATGCCCGCGCCGACCAGGGAGATCTTGCCGATCTGGTCGTCGTAGCGCAGGGAGTCGAAGCCGATCGCGCCCTTCGCCTTCTCCAGCGCCTCGATGGCCTTGTGGCCCTCGGTCTTGGGGAGCGTGAAGGAGATGTCCGTGAGGCCCGTGGAGGCCGCGGAGACGTTCTGCACGATCATGTCGATGTTGATCTCGGCGTCCGCGATGGCGCGGAAGATCGCCGCGGCCTCGCCCGGCTTGTCCGGGACACCGACGACCGTGATCTTGGCTTCGGAGACGTCGTGCGCGACTCCGGAGATGATGGCGTGCTCCACCTGCGCGTCCCCTTGCGGATTCTCGTTGCTGACCCAGGTGCCCGGCAGTCCGGAGAAGGACGAGCGGACGTGGATCGGGATGTTGTAGCGGCGCGCGTACTCGACGCAGCGGTGCAGCAGCACCTTGGAACCGGAGGCCGCGAGCTCCAGCATGTCCTCGGAGGAGATCCAGTCGATCTTCTTGGCCTTCTTCACGACGCGGGGGTCCGCGGTGAAGACGCCGTCGACGTCGGTGTAGATCTCGCACACCTCGGCGTCCAACGCCGCGGCGAGCGCGACGGCGGTGGTGTCCGAGCCGCCCCGGCCGAGGGTGGTGATGTCCTTGGAGTCCGCGGACACCCCCTGGAAGCCCGCGACGATGGCGATGTTGCCCTCGTCCAGCGCGGTGCGGATCCGGCCCGGCGTGACATCGATGATGCGCGCTTTGTTGTGGACCGAGTCGGTGATCACGCCTGCCTGGCTACCGGTGAACGACTGGGCCTCGTGGCCCAGGTTTTTGATCGCCATGGCCAGCAGGGCCATGGAGATCCGCTCCCCGGCGGTCAGCAGCATGTCGAATTCGCGCCCGGCAGGCATCGGCGATACCTGCTCGGCGAGATCGATCAGCTCGTCCGTCGTGTCGCCCATCGCGGAAACCACGACGACCACCTGGTGGCCGTTCTTCTTGGCATCCACGATCCGCTTGGCGACGCGCTTGATGCCCTCGGCATCGGCTACGGAGGAGCCTCCGTACTTCTGCACGACAAGGCCCACGTGCGCTCCTCGCTCAGTCAGTCTCATTGCTGGTGCAGTGTAACGAGCGACCGGGATCCGACCGCCTCGTACCACATCATGAGACGAGAAGATCAGAGAATGAGTTCCCGGTCCGGCCGCCGCGTTCGCTCAGGTGCGGCCGAGGCCGCCGAGCTCCTCGGCCATGACCTGTCCGGCCTGTTCCGCGAGGTCGTCCTCGGCCAGGTCCTCGTCCGTGTCCAGGCCGTCCAGCGCCGCCAGCGGCTGGTCCAGACGTACGTGGGCCACCAGCGACTGCAGCGCGCGCAGGGTCGCCGAGGCCGTCGGACCCCAGTTGGTGAAGTACGAGAACTGCCACCACCACAACGCCTCGGTGGTCCGCCCCGCCCGGTAGTGCGCCAGCCCGTGCCGCAGGTCCGCCACCACGTCGGCCAGGTCGTCGGAGATCCGGTGCGCGACCGGGGCCTTGCGCGGCTCGTAGGGGTCGAAGACCTCCGAGTACACGTCGACCGGCTCCAGCATGTAGGCGAACCGCTCGCGCAGCTCGTCGACGTCCGGCTCCGGGCCGAGGTCGGGCTCGTAGCGCTCGTCGGGCAGCACGTCCTGGTACGCGCCCAGCCGGCCGCCCGCCAGCAGCAGCTGGGACACCTCCAGGAGGAGGAAGGGCACCGCGCTGTCCGGGTCCTCGCCCTTGGCCACCTCGGTGACCGCGACGATGAAGGACTCGATCTGGTCCGAGATCTGGACGGCGAAGTCGTCCGGATCCTGGCCCAGGGCGTGCAGCGTTGCGTCAGACATCGAGAAGTCGCCTTCCTTCAAAGGCCCGCCCGAGCGTGACCTCGTCCGCGTACTCCAGATCTCCCCCGACGGGGAGTCCGCTGGCCAGGCGGGTGACCTTCAGGCCCATGGGCTTGATCATGCGGGCAAGGTAGGTGGCGGTCGCCTCGCCCTCCAGGTTCGGGTCGGTGGCCAGGATCAGCTCGGTCACCTCGCCGTCGGCCAGGCGCGCCAGCAGCTCGCGGATGCGCAGGTCGTCCGGGCCGACGCCCTCGATCGGGCTGATCGCGCCGCCGAGGACGTGGTACTTACCTCGGAACTCGCGCGTCCGCTCGATCGCGACGACGTCCTTCGGCTCCTCGACGACACAGATGACCGTGGTGTCCCGGCGCGGGTCGCGGCAGATGCCGCACCGCTCCTCCTGTGCCACGTTCCCGCACACCGCGCAGAACCGGACCTTGTCCTTGACCTCCAGCAGCGCGTGCGCGAGGCGGCGGACGTCGGTGGGCTCGGCCTGCAGGATGTGGAAGGCGATCCGCTGCGCGCTCTTGGGCCCGACGCCGGGCAGCCTGCCCAGTTCGTCGATCAGGTCCTGAACCACGCCTTCGTACAACGGACTGCCTTCTTTCGTCGGGTAGGGGAGAGGGTTAGAACGGGAGGCCGGGGATGCCGCTGCCGCCGCCCAGGCCCTGGGCCAGGGGGCCCAGCTTCTGCTGCTGGAGCGCCTGCGCATTCTCGTTGGCCGCCTGCACCGCGGCGACCACCAGATCGGCGAGCGTCTCCGTGTCCTGGGGGTCCACGGCCTTCGGGTCGATCACCAGCGCCCGCAGCTCACCGGATCCGGTGACGGTCGCCCGCACCAGACCGCCGCCGGCCTGGCCCTCGACCTCGGTCCGTGCGAGCTCCTCCTGCGCGGCCGCGAGATCCTGCTGCATCTTCTGGGCCTGCTGGAGCAGCTGCTGCATGTTGGGCTGGCCACCACCGGGAATCACAGGGCACTCACTCCATACGTCGTACGTCGAGACCTTCGGAACGCTGGTCAATCCGAGCCTACGTGCTCCCCGGGCCCCGCGCCCTACGCCGTGAGGACCAACTCTTTCGAGTGAGAGACGCGGCGTGCGCTTACCTGATGGAGACCTCCTTGCGGGCGGAAATCCCGGGAATCGTCGCCCATCGCCCGTCATTCGAAGGTAGGAAGAGCATGCGCATCATTGCGCACACGCGCACCACCACACGTCAGCGCAGGCAGAGGGAGTGCCGGGTGAGCCAGCCGGAGATGCAGCCCGAGGGGCCACCCCGGGATCCCCGGGAGGAAGGCGGCGGACCGATGGCGGCGGGCGATCTGACCGGCCGGCCGTTCCCCCTCGGGGACTGGGGCGAGCCCGCCGAGCGGCTCGACGAGCTCTACCGGCGGGTCGAGGCCGATGCTCTGCGCACCGCCGAGTGGTACCTGTCCGACCGGGCCTGGAAGCGGCGCGGTGCGCGCGTGCTGCGCGCCGGGGCGGCCGTGGGTGCCGTCACGGGTGCCTCGATGCCGCTGCTGGAACTGACGGGCTCGATCCCGGGCGCCTCCACGTACGGCTACCTCGCGCTGCTGCTGGGCGCGGCCGCGCTGGCCTGCGACCGGTTCTTCGGGCTGACGTCCGGGTGGATGCGGAACGTGGCCACGGCCCAGGCCGTACAGCGCCGGCTCCAGACCCTCCAGTTCGACTGGGCCTCGGAGAACGTGCGCGAGGTGCTCGGCCCCACCGAGGGCACGGCCAGCGAGGCCGCGGAGCGGTGCCTGACCGTGCTGCGCCGCTTCTCGGAAGACATCACCGAGCTGGTGCGGTCCGAGACGGCGGACTGGATGGTGGAATTCCGGGCCGGGCCCGCGCCGCTGGTGATGCAGTCGCTGGGGGCCTCCGGGGGGCGCCCGGACGCGAACGTCCCGCCCGCCCGCTTCCCGCTGCCGCCGGGCACCAGACCGAACATGCCCCGGCAGCGGCCGCCGGAGCAGCCGCGCTGAGACGGGCGGGGGCGGGCGGGGGCTGGAATTCCGCGCAGCGGACCCGTACTCGTACTCGTCCCCGTACCCCGCCCACCGGCACCGCTCAGCTGAAGATGATCATCGATCCTTGGCCGAGGCTCCGCGTCGCCGCCGCGTGCAGTCCCAGCCACACGTGCCGCTCACGGGCGAAGGGGCTGTCGTCGTACGGAATCGGCCCCGCCGGCTCCTCCAGCAGCGTCGGCCGCCCCGGCGGCGCCGGTGCGGCGGGCGGGTTCCCCGGGTCTATCCCGATGGCGGGGGCCACGAACAGCAGCTCCCGCAGCAGCCCCTGCCCGGACCCCAGCGGCCCGCCCCCGGCCAGCAGCTCCTCGTTCGCCAGCGGAGCCGCGAAGTCCACCGGGACGTAGGCCCCGGCATGGTCGTAGTGCCACACCAGGTGCGACTGCTGGGCCGTGGGCTCGAACATCTCCAGCAGTTGCTCGTAGTCCCCGCCGAGCTCGTCCACCGGGGTCACGGGCAGCCCGCAGAGCTGGAGCATGTACGCCCGCCTCAGGAAGTGCAGGGCGTCGTAGTCGAAGCCGGCGACGGGGGCGACGTCCCCGCTCAGGCCCGGCATGTACGCGAACACGGGCACGGACGGCAGTCCGGCCGCGCCCAACGCCCTGTCGTACGAGGCGATCTCTTCCGCGAAGGGGTTGTCGGGGCTGTGGCACAGCACGTCGACAAGGGGGACCAGCCACAGGTCACAGGCCACTCGGCCTCCGATCAGTCGTTGTCGCCGATCCGGCCAGCGTAGTGGGCCGGACACCCTCCGCGAAGGGGTGCGCAGAACCTCGGCCCTCAGAGGCGGGCGGCCCAGGCCAACGCGTGCTCGTTGTAGCCGCGCACGATGCCGCGCACCGCCTCGGCGTCGGCCAGCGTCACCGCGTCCACCAGCTCGCTGTGGCCGTCCCACAGTGCCGCCCGCAGCTGCGGCTCGCGCTGGAGGTGGGGGACGGCGAAGACCCAGCACTGCACGCGGATGCGGTGCAGGAACTCGGAGATGTAGGTGTTGGCGACCAGCCCGCTCAGCTCCCGCCAGAAGCGCAGGTCGTAGCCGATCAGTACCTCGAGCGAACCGCTCTGCGCGGCCCGTCGGGCCTCCTCGCCCCGGCGGCGCACCGACACCAGCAGCTCGGCGGAGCCGGGGGTGGTGCCGCGCTCGGCGAGGCGGCGGAAGATCCCGTCCACGACGAGCGAGCGCGCCTCGACCATGCCCCGGAAGTCGTCCACGGAGAAGATCCGCACGCGGAAGCCGCGGTGCTGGACCAGTTCGAGCAGCCCTTGGGCCGAGAGGTCCACGAGCGCCTCGCGCACCGGGGTCGCGGAGACCTCGTACTGCTCGGCGATCTGCTTGACGGTGAACTCGGTCCCCGGAGGCAGGCGTCCCGCGAGCACCTCGTCACGCAGCGCGTCCGCGATCTGCTGGCGAAGTGTGTTGCGGGTGACAGCTCCGCTGCCTGGCATAGGGGTCCGTCTCCTGTCGTAGAGCTCCGGACACCATAGGCCAGACAGCGCGGCCGAAAACCGATCGGTAGCTAACCGATATCTGACACCCGCACCCGGTGCCCGGGTGCGGGTCCGGATCCGGGTGTGGGTGTGAGTGTGGGTGTGGGTGTGTGGGTGTGGGTGTGGGTGTGGATGCCGACCGGACCCCGTCCCCCCGGGCGGGCGGGTCTAGCCGGCCGTGGTGTGGCGGTCGGCGACCGTCAGCGCCTCGTCCAGCAGGGCCAGGCCCTCCTTGGCCTCCGCCTCGGTGACGTTGCAGGGCGGGACCACGTGGGTGCGGTTCATGTTCACGAAGGGCCACAGGCCCGACGCCTTGCAGGCCGCCGCGAACTCGGCCATCGGCGCGTTGTCCGCACCGGCCGCGTTGTACGGCACGAGCGGCTCGCGCGTCTCCTTGTCCCGTACGAGTTCCAGGGCCCAGAAGGCGCCCAGCCCGCGGACCTCGCCGACCGAGGGGTGGCGCTCGGCGATCTCGGCGAGGGCCGGGCCGATCACGTTCTCACCGAGGTGGGCGGCGTGCTCGACGATGCCCTCCTCCTCCATCGTGTTGATCGTCGCGACGGCGGCGGCGCAGGCCAGGGGGTGGCCGGAGTACGTCAGTCCGCCCGGGTAGGGGCGGGTGGCGAAGGTCTCGGCGATGGCGGCCGAGATGGCCACGCCGCCGAGCGGGACGTAGCCGCTGTTCACGCCCTTGGCGAAGGTGATCAGGTCGGGGGTGACGCCCCAGTGGTCGGCGGCGAACCACGTGCCGGTGCGGCCGAAGCCGGCCATGACCTCGTCCAGGATGAAGACGATGCCGTAGCGGTCGCAGAGCTCGCGGACGCCCGCGAGGTAGCCGGCGGGCGGGACCATGATGCCCGCGGTGCCCGGCACGCTCTCGAGGATGATCGCCGCGATGGTCTGCGGCCCCTCGAAGGCGATGGTGTCGGCGAGGTGGGCGAGGGCGCGCTCGCATTCCTCGGCCTCGGTGGTGGCGTGGAAGGCGGAGCGGTAGAGGTACGGGCCCCAGAAGTGCACGACGCCGGCGGCGGCCGTGTCGGAGGGCCAGCGGCGCGGGTCGCCGGTCAGGTTGATCGCGGCGGCGGTGGCCCCGTGGTAGGAGCGGTAGGTCGAGAGCACCTTGGCGC
This sequence comes from Streptomyces sp. NBC_01214, assembly GCF_026340975.1. Classification (GTDB taxonomy): domain Bacteria; phylum Actinomycetota; class Actinomycetes; order Streptomycetales; family Streptomycetaceae; genus Streptomyces. The sequence continues at coordinate 81,134 of NZ_JAPEOS010000001.1, forward strand.
GGCCCGTGTGCAGACGGGCCATGCGCACGGCGTTCTCGACGGCCTCGGCGCCGCCGTTGGTGAAGAAGACCTTGTCCAGGTCGCCCGGGGTCCGCTCGGCGATGAGGCGTGCGGCCTCGGAGCGGACGTCGACGGCGAAGCCGGGCGCGAGGGTGCAGAGCCGGGCGGCCTGCTCCTGGATCGCGGCGACGACCTTGGGGTGCTGGTGGCCGATGTTGGTGTTCACCAGCTGGGAGGAGAAGTCGAGGAACCGCTTGCCTTCGTAGTCCCAGAAGTACGACCCCTCGGCCCCGGCGACGGCGAGGGGGTCGATCAGGGCCTGGGCGGACCAGGAGTGGAAGACGTGCTTCCGATCTGCGTCCTTCACGGTGGCAAGGGTGTGCGAGGTGACATGAGGGGTCATGTCGTCACGCTAGAAGTGCGCAGGTGGGGCGGGATATCGGCGGACTGTATGGGGGTGGGGGGCCGCTCTCGGCAGTCTGTCTGTGAGGCGGCTCAGCCCCTGCGCTGGATTGACAGTATCCTGTCGTTATGACAGTCTATTGTCATAGAGCAGGAACCACGCTGGAGGCGAAAGCACCATGAGCGAGACCCCGCGCAAGCCCGTCCACCTCGCGGTCTACGACACGTACGCGGACTGGGAGACCGGCCACACCACCGCGCACCTCACCCAGCGCGGCCACACCGTGCGCACGGTCGGCCCGAGCGCCGCGCAGCAGGTCACCACCATGGGCGGCGTCCGCATCCAGCCTGACCTGGCCCTGGCCGACCTGCGACCGGAGGACTCCTCGCTGCTGATCCTCACGGGCGCGTCCCTGTGGGACACGAGCGACGATCTGGCGCCGTTCGCGGCCAAGGCGCGGGAGTTCCTGGCCGCCGGAGTGCCGGTCGCGGCGATCTGCGGAGCCACCGCCGGCCTCGCCCGCGAGGGCCTGCTGGACGGCCGGACCCACACCAGCGCCGCTTCCTTCTACCTGGCCGAGCAGGCCGGCTACGGGGGTGCCGAGCGCTACGTCGACGCCGACGCGGTGACCGACGGCGACCTGATCACGGCGGGGCCGACGGAACCGGTGGCCTTCGCCCGCGAGGTCTTCGCCCGCCTGGACGTCTACAAGCCGGACGTCCTGGACGCCTGGTACGGGCTCTTCCACGACTCGGACGTCAGCGCGTACCCGGTCCTGATGGCGGCATCGGCGGCCGGCGATGCGTGAGGCGACGCACGAGCCGCTGCCCGCAGGGAACCTCGGGGGCGCCGGGGATCTCGGGGGCGTCGGGGACCCCGGCGGCCGCGCGGAGCTTGGCGATCCCGCGGACCTCAAGGACGGCCGTACCCAGCAGGACCTGCTGAGCCGCACCGCGCTCGGGGTGTTCCGGCTGAACGGCCAGTTCCTCGCCATCTCGGAGGAGCTGGCCAAGCCGGCCGGGCTGACGGCTGCCTGGTGGCAGGTCCTGGGCGCGGTACTGCGGGAGCCGCTGCCCGTCGCGGGCATCGCCCGGAGCATGGGCATCACCCGGCAGAGCGTGCAGCGCATCGCGGACCTGCTGGTCGCCAAGGGGCTGGCGGAATACGCCCCGAACCCCGCCCACCGGCGGGCGAAGCTGCTGCGGCCCACGGAGGAGGGGCGGGGCGCGGTGGACCGGATCGGCCCGGGGCACGCGGCCCTGGCGGCCCGCCTCACGGCGGAGCTGGGCGATGCCGCCTTCGCGGAGACGGTCCGCGCACTGGAGCGGCTGGCCTCGGCACTGGACGCGCTGGAGTCCGCCGCACCGTCCGCCACGTCGTCCGCGGCACCGTCCGCCGCCGTTCCCGCACCCGCGCCGGAGTGAGCCCGGACGGCACCGCAGCGGCGCCGTGCCCGTGGCGCCCTGACCGCGCCGCGGAGGCCCGCCGCAGCGATTGTGTCGAAGTCAATAAGCCTGCAAGCAAAGCTTGTTACGTATAACGGGGCTGTCGGACACTGCGGCACATGGAGCCGTTGAAGGTAGTGGCACAACTGTGGGAGCGAATCGAGGCACGCGACTGGGACGGCGTGGCCGGGCTCATCGCCGAAGACGCGGTCATCGAATGGCCCGTGAGCGGTGAGCGCATCGTGGGGCGCGCCAACTTCATAGCCGTGAACAGCGACGACGGCTACGCGGACGAGAGATCCGTGGAACTGCTGCGGATCCTGGCCGACGGGAACCTCGTGGTCACCGAGGTGGAGATACCTCAGGACCACGTCGTCTACCGGGCCGTCTCCCTCTGGACCGTGCGGGACGGGGAGATCGTGGGGGCGAGGGAGTACTGGACCAGCCCCGGCCAGGACCCGGCTCCCCGCTGGCGGGCGGGCTACGTCGAACCCCTGGTGGCAGACTGAGCCGCGTGCTCACCGCTCTTCTCGGCGCGACCGGGGTCCTGGCGCTCCTCACCCTCGTCCCCGGCCCGGACATGGCGATCGTCACGAAACGGGCCGTCACCCGGGGGCGCGGTGACGGACTGCGCACCGTCGCCGGGATCGCCGTCGGGCTGCTGATCTGGGGCGCCCTCACCGTGGCGGGGCTCGCGGCGCTGCTCGCCGCCTCGGCCGAGGTGTACCTGGTGGTGAAGCTGGCGGGGGCCGCGTACCTGTGTTGGCTCGGCGCCCGGGCGCTGCTGCGGCCGGGTGCGGAACCCTTGGCGCGGGGGGAGCTCGACGAGCGCGGGGAGCGCGGGGAGCGCGCGCAGGGGCGGTCCGGGTCGGGCGGCGGCGGAGCCTGGCGCACCGGCCTGGTCTCCAACGTCCTCAATCCCAAGATCGCCGTCTTCTACACGGGTCTGCTGCCCGCCCTCGCCCCGCCCGGCCTGCGGCCGGCGCTCGGCATGGCGCTGCTGGTCCTGCTCCATGTGCTGCTGACGGTGGTCTGGCTGGGCACGTACGTGTACGTGCTGTCGCGCGCCGGGCGGTTCTTCGCGCGGCCGCGGGTCCGGCGGGCACTGGACCGGACGACGGGTGTCGTCCTGATCGGCTTCGGCGTGCGGGTGGCGACGACGTGATGGTCGAAGCGGTCGTGACGTCGTGACGTCGCGACGGTCGTGACGTCGCGACAGTCGTACCCCTGGCTCGCAGGTATCCCCTGTCATACCTGAGAGCTACGCGCGAACACGGCTCCATGGCGTGACGCCGACCACGGGCCCGGATTTCTAACTTCGGTAGCAGAGAAGAGCGTTCACGGCTCTTCCGGCGACCGAAGGAAGAGGACCATGACAACGGGGACGGGGACGCAGGCCGGGACCAGGACTCAGGCCGGGGCGGGGACGCGGGCCGGGACCACCGGAAGGACCCGCGGGTCGGGCACGACGCTCTCCACGGGTACGGCGCTCTCCACGAGCAGGGCGGGATCCGGTGGTGGTGGACGGCTGCGCCGAGGCCTGCTGGCCGCTCTGGTCGCCGCGGCCGTGGTGGTCCCCGTGTCCGCAGCGGCCTCCCCGAACGTCCCGTCCCCCGCGCCCGCCACGTTCTCCGAGGACGCCACCCCCCGCAGCCGGTACGCCGCCAACAGCGCCAACCTCGCCGAGGCGGCCCGTACCGCCGAGGACGCCGACCGCCCCGGCCGGGCAGCCAGGCTGCGCGCCATGGGGTCGGGCGGAGCGGCCCAGTTCCTCACCTTCGACGGCCGCGGCAGGGGCCGCGCCGTGGAGGTGTTCGGCGAGTTGGAGAGCGCCGACCGGGTCGCCGTCCTGGTGCCCGGGTCCGACACCACGCTGGACACCTACGAGCGGTTCCGTGCCGGAGCCGTCTCCCTCCAGCAGCGCCTGCAAGCCGAGCATCCGCGCTCCGCCGTGGTCGCCTGGCTCGGGTACGACACCCCAGGAACGGTGAGCACCACCGTCCTGAGCGCCGACCGGGCCGACGCGGCCGCTGCCGAACTGGCCCCCTTCCTGGACCGGTTGCGCGACATGTCGGGGCCCGGTGCCCGGCTCTCCCTCCTGTGCCACTCCTACGGATCCGTGGTCTGCGCCCGGACCGCCACCGGGTCCGCGGTCAGCGACATGGCGCTGTTCGGCAGCCCGGGCACCGGGGCCGGATCCGCCCGTGAGCTGCCGACCGGGGCCCGCGTCTGGGCCGGCCGGGGCAGCGGCGACTGGATAGGAAACGTCCCGCACGTGCGGTTCGGCGGGATCGGTTTCGGCACCGACCCGGTCGACCCCGCCTTTGGGGCCCGGGCCTTCACCGCCGGCGCCGTCGGGCACAGCGACTACCTCAAGCCGGGCACCGAGTCCCTCGACAGCCTGGCCGCCATCGTCCTCGGCACCACCACCGCATCGGAGGCCGACCATGGTTGAGTTCCGCGCCCGGTGGTCGACCCTGGCCGCGGGCATCGACGCCGCCACCCCGGCCGACCGCGACCGGGCCGTGGACGCGCTGCGGGCCTTCGCGATCCTCGGCGTGGTCCTCGGCCACTGGTTGGTCACCGCGCTGACCGCACGCGACGGCGGTCTGAGCACGACCAGCCCGCTGGTGCACATGCCGTGGCTGGCCCCGGTGTCCTGGGTGTTCCAGACGTTGTCCGTCTTCTTCCTGGTGGGCGGCCATGTCGCCGCTCGCGGGTACGCGTCGGCGCGCGAGCGCGGCCTCTCGTACGGCGCATGGGCCGGGCAGCGGCTGGGACGACTGTTCCGTCCGGTCGCCGCGGTGCTGGTTCTCTGGGCGGTCGTCGCGGTCGGGATGCTGATCGGCGGGGCGGAGTTCGCCACCGTCCGTTCGCTGGTCACGCTGGTGCTGTCGCCGCTGTGGTTCCTGCTGGTGTTCGCCGCGCTCACCGCCGCGACCCCGCTCGTGGCCCGGCTCAGCCCGCTGTGGCCGCTGGCCGTGGTCGCTGCCGTCGACGTGTGGCGCTTCGGGCTGGCGGGCCCCGAGTGGATCGGCTGGGTCAATGTGGCCGCGGGCTGGCTCGTCCCCTTCACCTTGGGCGCCGCCTGGTCCCGCGGGGCGTTCGCCCGGCGCGACCGGGCGCTGCTCCTGCTCGGCGCGGGAGTCCTGGCCACGGCCGCGCTGGTCCTCTGGGGCGGGTACCCGGCGTCGATGGTGGGTGTCCCCGGGGCCGCCGTCTCGAACCTGAACCCGCCGACGCTGGCGGCGGCCGCCTTCGGGCTGGCCCAGTGCGGGCTGGCGCTCCTGGTGCGCGACCCGCTCGCCCGGGCCATGCGGCGGCCGACGGCCTGGGCGAAGGTGGCCCTGGTGAACCTCTCCGCCATGACCGTCTTCCTGTGGCACCAGACCGCCATGATGGCCGTCACCGCCCTCGGGCTGCTGGTCCCGGCCGACCTGCCCGGGCTGCACACGGTGCCCGACTCGGTGGGCTGGATAGCGGCCCGGCTGCTGTGGTTGCCCGTGTTCGCCGCCGCGCTGTCGCTCTGCTGGGCCGCGTTCCGCATCCACGAACAGGCCACCGGCCGTCCGAAGCCGTCCCGTACCGCCCGTACTGCCGCGGTCCCCCGCCCCAGGACGGACCCCGCCGAGGAGATCAACCATGTCTAGGGCCCGCCTTAGCCTGGACGGCGTGAACCAGCAGACCGAGCCACCCGCCGCCGACGTCCGCATCCGCCTGCCGCGCGGCCTGGCACGGGAGTTGTTCACCCTGCGGCGGGACCCCCTGCCGAAGATGGCGCGGCCGCGCTGGCTGGCCTGGCTGCCGCACGTGGTCCTCTGCTACGTGGCCATTCCCTGCGGCGTCCTCACCGCGATGCTGATGAACGACCATTACAAGGTGCGCGGTTCGGCACTGGTGGTGCTGTCGCTGCTGACTTCCGCGTCCATCGTGCTCAGCATGTTCCGGCCGATCGCCGCCTGGTGGCTCGGGCTCCTCACCTCCGGCCTGGTCGCCTGGGCCATCCACGACCACGTCGGGCAGGGACAGTCGTGGCCCTGGACGCCCGTCGGGCCGTTCACGCTCGCGCCCGTGCTCCTGATGGTCGCCCTGCGGGTGCCGCCCAAGGTGACCGCGTCGGTCATCGGCATCACGCTCACCCTCAACGGACTGGCCGACATCGTCCTCAGGCCGCCGCAGAGCCAGACCATCATCGGCGGCGTGGTCCTCCTCTTCGGGTTCGTGGGGATCCTCGGCTACGCCCTGCGGGCCACCCGCCTCACCCGCGGCAAACTCGTCGAGCAGGAGACCCTCACCGAGGAGGAGCGGGCGCGGCGCACCCTGCTGGAGGAGCGCAGCCGGATCGCCCGCGAACTGCACGACGTCGTCGCCCACCACATGTCGGTGATCTCCATCCAGGCGCAGGTTGCCCCGCACCTGGTGGAGAACCCGTCCGAGGAGCTCAAGGAGAATCTGGCCGGCATCCGGGAGAACGCGCTGGAGGCGCTGACGGAGCTGCGGCGGGTGCTGGGCGTGCTGCGGTCCGAGCGGCCCGACGATCCCGCGAACCCCCATCATCCGCAGCCCACCCTCGGTGAGCTGGACGGCCTCGTGGACAACGTGCGGGGGGCGGGTCTGGACGTCACGACCGAGATCGCGGGGATACGCCGGCCGCTGACCCCGGGCGTGGAGCTCACCGCGTACCGGATCGTGCAGGAGGCGCTGAGCAACGCCCTGCGCCATGCGCCCGGTTCACGGGTGGAGGTGGGCATCGCGTACGGGCCGCGCGATCTGCACCTGTGCGTCGCGAACAGCGCGCCGACCCGGGCGGCCCCGCCCTCGCCCGGTGCGGGGCACGGGCTGCTTGGGATGCGGGAGCGGGCAGGCATGCTGGGGGGCGAACTGGCCGCCGGCCCGCGCCCCGACGGGGGGTACGAGGTGAGCGCCGTACTCCCGATGGATCCGCAGGACCTGTCCGCGGTCCCCGACTCCGAGACGAAGAGGACCCCATGAGCACCCCGATCAAGGTGATGATCGCCGACGACCAGATGATGGTCCGGCAGGGCTTCACCGTGCTTCTCAACGCGCAGCCCGACATAGAGGTCGTGGGGCAGGCCGTGGACGGGGCGGACGCGGTGGCGAAGGTCGCGGAGCTGGCTCCGGACGTGGTGCTGATGGACATCCGGATGCCGGGAATGGGCGGGATCGAGGCCACCTCCGTCATCACCTCGGTGCCCGACGCCGCGGTGAAGGTGCTGGTGCTGACCACCTTCGATCTCGACGAGTACGTGTACGAGGCGCTGCGGGCCGGGGCCTCCGGATTCCTGCTCAAGGACGCGTCCGCCGACCAGCTCGCCGAGGCGGTGCGGGTGGTGGCGGCCGGCGAGGCGCTGCTCTCGCCGAACATCACGAAGCGGCTGATCACGGAGTTCTCCCGGCTGGGAGCGCCGCGCGCGCCGTCACGGGCCCGGATCGAGGCGCTGACCGAGCGGGAGACGGAGGTGCTGTCGCTGATCGCCCAGGGCTTGTCCAACGCCGAGATCTCGGAGCACTTGGTACTGGCCGAGCAGACGGTGAAGACGCATGTGAGCCGGATCCTGGTGAAGCTGGGTCTGCGGGACCGCACGCAGGCGGCGGTGTTCGCGTACGAGACGGGTCTCATCCGCCCGACGGGCTATTGAGTGGACCCTCGTAGTACTTGAGAGGGACCCCGGGAAATCCCCATCAGCGGCGACGCGGACGAGGCCGGTACGGACCTACGGTGGTGTGTATGACCGAGACGACCACCGGGGGAACATCCCGGGCACCTGAGTTCCGACTGGCATCTGAGGTGATCGCGACCCTTCGCCGGGACCTCGTCACCGATGCCTTGGCCTACCGGCCGCTGCCCCTGGCGGAGACCTCCGGGCGTTTCGTGCGCCGACTTCCCGGGGTGCTGCGCCGGTACGCGCCCTGGCGGCGGCATGCGGCGGTGGCGATCCTGGCCTTCCTCGTCGGGCTGACCGCGCTCAACACGCAGTTGGCCGCCTGGGGCGACCTGAGACCGATCGCGATGGCGATGCTGACCGCGGCCCCGGTCCTGATGACGCTGGTGCGGCCGGTCGGCGCATGGTGGGCGGCCATCGCGATGACGGTGGTGACGGCCGGCATCGACACTGGCTACAACTGGCCCTGGACCGAAAGCAGTTTCCTCGCGTACATCCTGGTCATGTTCCTCGTCACGCTGCGGACCGGGCCGCGGTTGGCGGCCTGGATGTGGACGCTCACCCTGGTGCTGGGATCCGCACTCTCCGTGATGTTCAGCGGCCACTGGGGGTCGAACCTGCCCGAGATGGCGGTGGCCTCGGCCTTCGCCCTGGTGATTGCCAGCAGTATCCGGATACGCCGTGATGCCCGGGCCGAGGTGAGCGCGCAGCAGGAGGTCACGGCCGTCGAGCGGGACAAGCGGACGCTGTTGGAGGAGCGGACCACGATCGCGCGGGAGCTGCACGATGTGGTGGCCCACCACATGTCGGTGGTGGCGATCCAGGCGGAGGCCGCGCCGTACCGGGTGAAGAACCCGCCGCCGGAGCTGGAGGCGGCGTTCGTCACCATCCGGGAGAACGCGGTGGCGGCCCTGACGGAGCTGCGGCGGGTATTGGGCGTGGTGCGCTCCGCGGACTACGAGGCCCCGGACGCCCCGCAGCCGACGCTGGCCTCGCTGGAGGGGCTGCTGGCCAATGTGCGGGACGCCGGCCTGAGCGTGGAGAAGACGATCACGGGCTCGGTGCGGGAGCTGCCGCAGGGCGTGGAACTGTCGGCGTACCGCATCGTCCAGGAGGCCCTCAGCAACACGCTGCGGCACGCGCCGGGGGCTGCGGCCGAGGTGGAGGTCTCGTACGTGCTGGGCGGCCTGGGCCTACGGATCGTCAACGACCGGGCGACCGGGGACGCGCGGCCCTCGGCGGGGGCCGGGCACGGAATCACCGGCATGCGGGAGCGGGTGGCCATGCTGGAGGGTGAGATGACGGCCGGCCGGACGGCGGCGGGCGGGTACGAGGTGGCGGTGTTCATACCGGTGCCCCACCGTGCTGAGCCGGCGCCGGAAGCGCGGGAGGGGACGGTATGACGATCAGGGTCTTGATCGTCGACGACCAGGTGATGGTGCGCGAGGGGTTCTCCGTTCTGCTGAACGCGATGGACGGCATCGAGGTGGTCGGCGAGGCGGTCGACGGCCGGGAGGCCATCGAGCAGGTGTCGGCGCTGCGGCCGGACGTGGTGCTGATGGACATCCGGATGCCGCGGATGAACGGGCTGGAGGCCACTCGGGAGATCGTGGCCGCCGACACGGACGCGAAGGTGCTGGTCCTGACGACCTTCGACCTCGACGAGTACGTGTACCAGGCGCTGCGGGCCGGGGCCTCCGGGTTCCTGCTCAAGGACGCGTCGGCCCGTCAGCTGGCCGACGGGGTACGGGTGGTGGCGGCCGGCGAGGCCCTGCTGGCGCCCTCGGTGACCAAGCGGCTGATCGTGGAGTTCTCGAAGATCTCCCAGGCCCGCAAGCTGGCGGACCCGGCGAGTACGGGGGAGCTGACGGAGCGGGAGACGGAGGTGCTGGTACTGATCGCGCAGGGACTGTCCAATGCGGAGATAGCCGACCGGCTGGTCGTCGCCGAGTCCACCATCAAGACCCATGTGAGCCGGATCCTGGTGAAGCTGGGCCTGCGGGACCGGACACAGGCGGCCGTGTACGCGTACGAGACCCGCTTGGTGACACCCGCCTGATCGGGCTCGGCTGCGTTTAGGGTGCAGGGATGGGTTTTGATCCGTGGGATGCCGCGTTCGTCGCCGATCCGTATCCGGCGTACCGGGAGTTGCGGGAGCAGGGGCGGGCCGTGTGGTGGGAGGCCACCGGGCAGTGGCTGGTGCCGCACTACGCCGACGTGAGTGCGCTGCTGCGGGACCGGCGGCTGGGGCGGACCTACCTCCACCGGTTCTCGCACGAGGAGTTCGGCCGCGAGGCGCCGCCGCCGGAGCACGAGCCCTTCCACGTGCTCAACGGCAACGGCCTGCTGGACCTGGAGGATCCCGCGCACGCGCGGGTGCGCAGGCTGGTGGCGAAGGCCTTCACCCCGCGGACGGTGGAGCGCCTCGTGCCCGCGGTGCAGCGGCTGGCCGGGGAGTTGGTGGGGCGGCTGCGTGCGGACGGGGGCGGGGATCTGCTCACCGTCGTCGCCGAGCCGCTTCCGGTGGCGGTGATCGCGGAGCTGCTGGGCGTGCCCGAGGTGGACCGCGGATTGCTGCGGCCCTGGTCGGCGGACATCTGCGGGATGTTCGAGCTCCGGCCCGACGAGGAGACGGCGCAGCGCGCGGTGCGGGCGAGCGTCGAGTTCAGCGCCTACCTCCGGGGGCTGATCGCCGAGCGGCGGAGCCGCCCCGGGGAGGATTTGATCTCCGGGCTGATCGCCGCCCACGATGAGGAGGGGCGGCTCAGCGAGCAGGAGATGATCTCCACCTGTGTGCTCCTGCTGAACGCCGGGCACGAGGCCACCGTCAACACGACCGTCAACGGGTGGTGGGCGCTGTTCCGCAACCCCGCGCAGCTCGCCGCGCTCCGTGCGGGCCACGATCCCGAAAAGTTGTCCACAGCTGTGGATGAACTCATGCGCTACGACACTCCCCTCCAGATGTTCGAACGCTGGGTGCTCGACGACATCCGGATCGGTGACACCGTCATCCCCCGCGGGGCGGAGGTCGCACTGCTCTTCGGGTCCGCGAACCGGGATCCCGCGCGCTTCGACGATCCCGACGCGCTGGACCTCGTACGGGCCGACAATCCGCACCTGACGTTCGGGGCCGGGATCCACTACTGCCTCGGCGCGCCCCTGGCGCGGCGGGAGTTGGAGGCTTCCTTCGGGGCGCTCCTGGCGGACGGAGTCCCGCCGCTGCGGCTCGTCGAGGAGCCCCAGTGGCGGGACGGGTACGTCATCCGGGGGCTGGAGCAACTGCTGGTGGAGTTCTAGGCGATCATGTCGCGGCGGCGCAGGGCGCCGAGGCCCGCCGCCGTCAGGGCCACCGCCAGCACGGTCAGGACCAGCAGCGGCGCCGGGTCCAGGGCCTGCGCTCCCGGGAGCCGGGGCAGGTGGGCGAAGGGCGAGAGGTTCAGGGCGGCCTGCGGGAGGTTCAGCGCCGGGCCGATCCAGCCCAGGGCCAGCGCACCTCCGGCCACCGCCCAGGCGGCCGCCGCGTACTGCGGGACCGCGCCGTACAGCAGCGCCGCCAGGGCTCCGATCAGCCACACCGCCGGGAGCTGGGCGAGCGCGGCGCCGATCGCCGCACCCGGCTCCCGGCCGTGCCCGAGGCCGAGACCGAGGCCCGCCAGCAGCAGGATCACCGCCGAACCGCCGAAGGCCACCGCCAGGTGGCCGCCGGCCCAGCGCAGCCGGCCGACCGCGTTCGCGAGCAGCGGCTCCGCGCGTCGGCCCGACTCCTCGCCACTCAGGCGGAGCACGCAGGAGACTGCGTACAGGGCGGCGACCATGCCGAACATGCCGGCCATCGTGGCGAGGAAGGCGTCGGTGAGCGCCTCCTGCGCACCCTGCGCGACCTGCGCGCCCGCCCCACCCGCCCCGCCGGTCCCGCCCTGCCCGCCCTGCCCGCCCATCCGCTCGATGATCTCGCGGGTCCGGTCGTTGTCGCCGACCAGGTCCGCGGCGCCGTCCGCCATCCCGCCGAAGACGACACCGGCGACCAGGAAGCCCGCGCCCCAGCCCAGTACGCTGCCGCGCTGTAGCCGCCAGGCCAGCGCACCCGCCGTGCCCAGGCGCCCCTCGGCCGGCCCCGGCCGCGACGACAGGAAGCTCATGCCCAGGTCACGACGCCCGGCCAGGGCGTACGCGGCGCCCGCCTGCACCGTGACGGCGGCGGCGAACAGGAGGAGCACCCACCAGCGTTCGGCGGCGAAGGCCCGTACGTTCTCCACCCAGCCGAGCGGCGAGGCCCAGGTCAGGGGCGACCGGCCGCCCCCCGTACCGGCGTCGCCCGCGGCCTTCAGGACGAAGGCGGCGCCGAGCACGGTCGCCGCGATCCCCTTGGCGGCACGGGCGCTCTCGGTCAGCTGGGCGGCGATGGCGGCCGTGCAGGCGAAGAACGTCCCGGTGGCCGCGACGGCCAGGCCGAGAGCGACCGCGCCCGGCGCGCCCTGCCCCGCGAGACCACCCGCCACGAGCAGGGCGACGCAGGCGTTGGCCACGAGGGCGGTGAGCAGGGCGGCGGTCAGCGGGGCACGCCGCCCCACCATCGCGGCGGAAAGCAGCTCCTGACGGCCCGTCTCCTCCTCCTCACGGGTGTGCCGCACGACGATGATCAGGCTCATGGCGGCCGCGAGGACGGCGGCGTAGACGCCGCCGCGCCAGGCGGTCAGGGCGCCGAGCGAATCACCGAAGACCGGTCCGTACAGGGCGCGCATCGAGCTGTTGGCGTTCATCGAAGCGGCGGCCCGGGCGCGTTCGGCGGCGGTGGCGTACACACTGCCCAGCGAGCCGGGCATGCCCACGACCATGAGCGTGGTGACCAGGGTCCACACCGGCACCATCACGCGGTCGCGGCGCAGGGCGAGCCGCAGCAGCGCCCCGGTACCGGCCAGTTGGCTCTTCATCGGGACGCCCCTTCGGTGTAGTGGCGAAGGAAGAGCTCCTCGAGGGTGGGCGGGGTCGAGGTCAGCGACCGCACCCCCGACGCGGTGAGGGAGCGGAGTACCGCGTCCAACTTGTCGGTGTCGGCCTGGAGGCGGACCTTCAGCCCCTGCACGTGGACGTCGTACACGCCCGGCAGGTGTGCGAGGCCGTTCGGCGGACCGGCCAGCTCGGCGCTGATCGACGTACGGGTGAGGTGGCGGAGTTCGACGAGGGTGCCGGTCTCCACCGTGCGGCCGTTGCGGATGATGCTGACCCGGTCGCAGAGGGCCTCGACCTCGCTGAGGATGTGCGAGCTGAGCAGGATGGTGCGCCCGGCGGCGCGCGCCTCGCTGACGCAGTCCTGGAAGACCTCCTCCATCAGCGGGTCGAGGCCGGAGGTGGGCTCGTCGAGGACGAGCAGTTCGACGTCGGAGGCGAAGGCGGCGACGAGGGCGACCTTCTGCCTGTTGCCCTTGGAGTACGTACGCCCCTTCTTGGTGGGGTCCAGCTCGAACCGCTCGACGAGCTCGGCGCGCCGGGTCCGGTCGAGGCCGCCCCGGAGGCGTCCGTAGAGGTCTATGACCTCGCCGCCGGAGAGGTTGCGCCACAGGGTGACGTCTCCGGGGACGTAGGCGACGCGGCGGTGGAGGGCGACCGCGTCGGCCCAGGGGTCGCCGCCGAGGAGCTCGGCGGTGCCGGAGTCGGCCCGCAGCAGGCCCAGCAGGACCCGGATGGTGGTGGACTTGCCGGCGCCGTTGGGGCCGAGGAAGCCGTGGACCTCGCCGGTGGTGACCGAGAGGTCGAGTCCGTCCAGGGCGCGGGTACGGCCGAATGCCTTGTGGAGGCCGGCAACGCTGATTGCCTTCGTCATGTTTCCGAACGTACGCTAGCTTCACAAATTTGTGAAGCTTGAGAATCTCAGGAATCGCGTAAAGTCAGGAGGGTGGCAGATGACATGGTGAATGTGGACGCGGGGACCGGGACCGGGACCGGCAGCGGTACCGGCACCGGCACCGCTGCGGGCGTCCGGGACGGCGACGCGGTCTCCCGCTTCGTCGAGCGGTTCGCCGCGCAGCTGACCGAGGCCGGGATGCAGCGGATGGCCGCGCGCGTCTTCGCCCAGTTGCTGGCCAGCGACGGCGGCGCGATGACCTCGGCGGAGCTGGGGGAGGCCCTACGGATCAGCCCGGCCGCGGTGTCGGGCGCCGTGTCCTACCTGACCCAGGTCAACATGGTCAGCCGCGAACGCGAACCGGGCTCGCGCCGCGACCGGTACGTCCTGCACAACGAACTCTGGTACGAGACCTTCACGCGCCGCGACCAGGTCCTGACCCTGTGGGAGAAGACCCTGCGCGAAGGCGCGGCCGCCCTCGGCACGGACTCTCCCGCCGGGGCCCGCGTCGCGGAGACGGCGGCCTTCTTCGAGTTCATGCAGGGCGAAATGCTGGGTCTCATGGACCGCTGGCGGACCCACAAGGCGACGATCGGCCTGGGCTGAGCGGACCCGGAGCGGGCCGGAGCCGGCACAGAGCCGTCCCGAACGGGCTCACACCTGGTCACGCACCGACCCGGGTTCCGAGTCGGCGGGAAATCGGCGATGCACGGAGCGCAAAGCCCTCGATCACCCCGGCCGAAGCTGACTATGGCGATCCTCCGTCAGCTGCGTCGTACGGAGGGGACATGGGGACAGACCCGACGCCAGGTGTGCCACCGAGACCTGCCTACGCTCCGACCGTACCCACCGAACCTCCCCGCTCCGAACCTCCCCGCTCCGGACCTCCCCGCTCCGGACCTCCCCGCTGGGCTTGGTGGGTCGCAGGGATCGTCGTTCCCCTCGCGGGCATCGCGGCCAGCATCTTCGTCGCCACCACCAACAACTCCGCGCCTGCGGCCAAAGCCCTGCCGGCGCCGACGTCGACCACGGGCAACGGCTCTCCGGGGAGCCAGGCGAACGGTCCCACCCCGAGCACCTCGCCGCCGAGGTCCAGCATCGCCCCTCCCCCGTCACTCTCACCATTACCTTCGAAGACGTCACCCCCCGCGGCTGACCTGGCATCCCCTGCCGGGTACACGCTGAACCAGACGATGTTCGGCATCACTCCCGGCCAGTGCACCAGCTTCGAGGAACAGCTGACCGACCTCGACACGGGCCAGAGCCGGATCGTCGTGCCGAAAGACATCACCAAGCCGACCGAGGTCGAAGCGGGGGGCGCGGAACTCCTCTACTGGAACGAAGGCTGCGACTACCGCCTCCGGGCGATGCCCCAGGCCACGGTCGGGATCCTGCGGAAGGGCACCCCCCAGTCTTTCGCCTCGTGCAAGGCCGCGGCCAACACCGGCCTGGGCCCCGTAAACATGACAAAGATCGACGACCAGGAGGCGAGAGGGATCGTTGTAGGAGCCTCCCTCTGTTCCGTCACCGACCGAGGTGCCGTCGCCATGGCGGTGATCGAGCACATCGCAGGTGGTCACGGCGACGATCCGACGGTGACGGGCACCCTCTACGTATGGTCGAAGACTCCCTGAAGGGCCGTGCAGAACACCCGGCACGGGGCGATGCGCCCGCCGGCGCCGCTGTTCGGGAACTCTGCGGCCACGGCCCGCCGGTCCGCGTACCGGCGCCGCGCAAAAGATCCGGAAGCACCGGTACCCGCAGACGGGAAACCTCCTGCGTGCCATGCTGGAACGCATGAACCTGGAGGACCTGATACGGCTGCGCCGCGCCCGGGACATGATGGACCGCGCCTACGCGGAGCCACTGGACGTCCCCGCACTCGCGAACGTCGCCCTCATGTCACCGGGACACTTCTCCCGCAGCTTCCGCACCGCCTTCGGGGAAACCCCGTACAGCTACCTCATGACCCGCCGCGTCGAGCGCGCGAAGGCGCTGCTGCGACGCGGCGACATGAGCGTGACGGACGTCTGCTTCGCCGTCGGATGTACCTCACTGGGGTCCTTCAGCTCGCGCTTCACCGAGCTCGTCGGCGAGCCCCCGAGCGCCTACCGGGCCCGCAGCCACGACGACGGCGCGGCCATCCCGGCGTGCGTCGCCAAGATCCTCACGCGACCGGTCAGGAACGGAGAAGCGAAATCCGCACCCTCCTCGTAGCGTCGACGACATGGACATCAACCTCTCGCAGTGCTTCATCGCAGTCGACGACCACGACAAGGCGCTCGCCTTCTACCGCGACGTCCTCGGCCTGGAGGTCCGCAACGACGTCGGGTTCGAAGGGATGCGCTGGGTGACCGTCGGCTCCCCCACCCAGCCGGACGTGGAGATCGTCCTCGAACCGCCGCTCGCCGACCCGGGCGCCTCGGCGGCCGACCGGCAGGCCATGGCGGAGCTACTGGCCAAGGGCCTGCTGCGCGGCGTGATCTTCTCCACCGACGACGTCGACGCCACCTTCGAACACATCCGGGCCGCCGGCGGGGAGGTGCTCCAGGAGCCCGTCGACCAGCCGTACGGCGTCCGCGACTGCGCCTTCCGGGACCCGGCGGGCAACATGCTCCGCTTCAACCAGCCCCGCAAGTCCTGACCGCCGACTGCCGCAGGAGTCCGCGCAGGCGGCCCGCCCGAGAGATGGAGACACGATGAGCAGGGCCACCGCGCCGGACCCCGAGCAGACGCCGCACGCCGCCGACAGCCACGGGCTGATCCGCGTGCACGGTGCGCGCGTGAACAACCTCAAGGACGTCAGCATCGAGATCCCCAAGCGCCGGCTGACGGTGTTCACCGGAGTCTCCGGTTCGGGCAAGAGCTCCCTGGTGTTCGACACGATCGCCGCCGAGTCCCAGCGGATGATCAACGAGACCTACAGCACCTTCGTACAGGGCTTCATGCCCACGCTGGCCCGCCCCGAAGTCGACGTGCTCGACGGACTGACCACCGCGATCACCGTCGACCAGCAGCGCATGGGCGGCGACCCCCGCTCCACGGTCGGCACCGCCACCGACGCCAACGCGATGCTGCGCATCCTCTTCAGCCGGCTCGGCAAGCCGCACATCGGCCCGCCCAGCGCCTACTCCTTCAACGTCGCCTCCGTCCGGGCGAGCGGCGGCATCACGGTCGAGCGCGGCGAAGCCAAGACCAAGACCGTGAAGGCGACCTTCTCCCGCACCGGCGGCATGTGCGTGCGCTGCGAGGGCCGCGGCTCGGTCTCCGACATCGACCTCACCCAGCTCTACGACGACTCCAAGTCGCTCGCCGAGGGCGCGTTCACCATCCCCGGCTGGAAGTCCGACAGCTTCTGGACCGTGCGGGTCTACGCCGAGTCGGGCTTCCTCGACCCGGACAAGCCGATCCGCAAGTACACCAAGAAGGAGATGCAGGACTTCCTCTACCGGGAGCCCACCAAGGTCAAGGTCGAGGGCGTCAACCTCACCTACGAGGGCCTCATCCCCAAGATCCAGAAGTCCTTCCTGTCCAAGGACAAGGAAGCGATGCAGCCGCACATCCGGGCCTTCGTGGAACGGGCGGTCACCTTCACCGTCTGTCCCGAGTGCGAGGGCACCCGGCTCAGCGAGGGCGCCCGGTCCTCGAAGATCAAGAAGATCAGCATCGCCGACGCCTGCACCATGCAGATCAACGACCTGGCCGAGTGGGTACGCGGCCTCGCCGAGCCCTCGGTGGCCCCGCTGCTCACCGCACTGCAGCTCACCCTCGACTCGTTCGTGGAGATCGGCCTCGGCTACCTCTCCCTCGACCGGGCCTCCGGCACCCTGTCGGGCGGCGAGGCGCAGCGCGTCAAGATGATCCGCCACCTCGGCTCCTCGCTCACCGACGTCACCTACGTCTTCGACGAGCCCACCATCGGCCTGCACCCGCACGACATCCAGCGCATGAACGACCTGCTCCTGCGGCTGCGCGACAAGGGCAACACCGTGCTCGTCGTGGAGCACAAGCCGGAGACCATCGCGATCGCCGACCACGTCGTCGACATCGGCCCCGGCGCGGGCACCGCGGGCGGCACCGTCTGCTACGAGGGCACCGTCGAGGGGCTGCGTTCCGGCGGCACCATCACCGGCCGCCACCTCGACGACCGGGCCAAGATCAAACCGTCGGTGCGCAAGCCCACCGGCGCGCTGGAGATCCGCGGAGCCACGGCGAACAACCTGCGCGACGTCGACGTCGACATCCCGCTCGGGGTGCTCACGGTCGTCACCGGCGTCGCCGGTTCCGGCAAGAGCTCGCTGCTACACAAGTCGCTCTCCCCCGACGCGGACGTGGTCTCCATCGACCAGGGCGCGATCCGCGGCTCGCGCCGGAGCAACCCGGCGACCTACACCGGCCTCCTCGACCCGATCCGGAAGGCGTTCGCCAAGGTCAACGGGGTGAAGCCGGCGCTGTTCAGCGCCAACTCCGAGGGCGCCTGCCCCACGTGCAACGGCGCCGGCGTCATCTACACCGACCTGGCGATGATGGCCGGCGTCTCGACCACCTGCGAGGACTGCGAGGGGAAGCGGTTCGAGGCGTCCGTGCTGGAGTACCGCCTCGGCGGCCGCGACATCAGCGAGGTGCTCGCGATGTCGGTGACCGAGGCCGAGGAGTTCTTCGGCGCGGGCGAGGCGCACACGCCCGCCGCGCACCGCATCCTCACCCGGCTCGCCGACGTCGGGCTCGGCTACCTCAGCCTCGGCCAGCCGCTCACCACGCTGTCCGGCGGCGAGCGGCAACGGCTCAAGCTGGCCACCCACATGGCGGAGAAGGGCGGTGTCTACGTGCTCGACGAACCGACCACGGGCCTGCACCTCGCCGACGTGGAGCAGCTGCTCGGCCTGCTCGACCGGCTGGTCGACTCCGGGAAGTCGGTCGTCGTCATCGAGCACCACCAGGCGGTCATGGCGCACGCCGACTGGATCATCGACCTCGGTCCCGGCGCCGGTCACGACGGCGGCCGGATCGTCTTCGAGGGCACCCCGGCCGACCTCGTGGAGGACCGCTCCACCCTCACCGGCGAGCACCTCGCGGCGTACGTCGGCGCCTGACCCGGCCCCTCCCCGGACCTGCGGCCACTGCGGTGGCAGCCCGTGGCGGTCACCGACCTCATCGAAGAGGCCGCACTCGCCCTGTCCGCGCCCCGACCGGGAGCGCACGCCCGCGGCGCGCGGGCCGGGCGTAGCCCAGAGCGCCGGAGTGCGGGGCCCACAGGGCCCCGCCAGCGGCCGGGTCGCCCGCGAGCCGCACGACCACCGTGGCCGGGGCGGTGGCGGTACGGGGCCACGGGCGCGGCGGCAGCACCCGCCGGCCCAGCAGGCCCAGGGTCAGCTGGTGCCGCCCGTCGGCGAGCGCCAGCACCGGCGGCCGCCATCCCGCCCGAACGACCACGGCCTCGTGCGCGGTCCAGCGCACCGCAGGGTCCCGCAACAGGCGCCGGACCCGCCGGACGGCCAGCAACTCCCGCGCCCCGAGCAGTACCGGGCTCAGCACCACGCCCAGCGCGGCCACCGGTGCCGGCGGCCGGCCCATCACAGCCGCGACCGCCACCGGCCAGCAGAACACCGGCAGCAGGCACAGCAGCAGCGCGTCGCGCCGCCAGTCGTCCAGCGCGTCGCGCCGCCAGTCGTCCAGCGCGTCGCGCAGACCCCGCACACCCGGCGCATCCGGTTCGCCCCGCGCACCCGGCGCATCCCGTGTACCCGGTGTGGTCACCGGGGCACGGTGAGCGTCCACGCCCCCGGACGCAGGGTCCACGTACGGCGGCGGACCGGGCCGGTCAGCGCCGCGTCCGCGCGGTAGCGGAAGTCCGCGCCCGACACCGTCACCGTCTTCGCCCGGGCCGTGACCGTCGATTCGGCGGAGCTGCCGCCACCCGTCCGGACCACGACCTCCGCCGCGCCGCCGTCGTCACGGGTGCGAACCGAGACGTCCTCCACGGGCCGGTCCACGTCCGCCAGCAGCACCCCGTCGGCCTCGACCCGCAGCCGGTGCCGGCCCGTGGCCGCACCGCCGGCCGCCGCCACCGGCCGGACCAGCGTCCGCACCAACGAGCGGTACGCGCTCCACACCGACGGCCCGGCGGGCCGTGGGACCCCGTGCACCGGCGGGATCCGCAGCGCACCGAGCACCACCCCGTCGCTGTCGTCGACCAGCAGGTCACAGGCGCGCACCGTACCGTCGAGGACCGCCCGGGCCGCGGCGACGGCGGAAAGCGGCACGCCGAGGGACCGCGCCAGTCCCAGCGAACCCACCGGGCCCACGGGGACCAGGGCAAGAGGTCCCTCCCCCAGCCCGCGCTCGCGGTGCAGCAGCCCCACGGCGCGCACCAGCGCCCGGTCGTCACCGACGATCACCAGCCGCCGATGACCCCGTCGGGCGAGCGCTCGCGCAAATTCCTCCTGCGAATCCGGGAGGCAGATCTTCGCTGCCGCGCCCGCTGACAACACATCCTTCGCGATCCGCACGGACTCGCCGTCAAGACGGCGGGCGACCGGGTCGACGAGCACGAGCAGGCCGCCTACCGGCGCGCCCGCTTGGCTCATGGTGGGCTCTGGAGCCGACACCTCGGTCCTTCCTCGGGTAGCATCTTTGTGCAAGAGGCCCTTGCGCTATTGCGCCAGGGCCTTCGTCTATTCCGGGGCACCGGTCCGACGGCTCAGCCTGCGGTGTACATCGTCGTACGCCCCCTGACCTTGGACATGCCCCATCCGGAAGAGGTGTACGCCTGTGCCCGCTCTTGTGCTGCTCGGAGCTCAGTGGGGTGACGAGGGCAAGGGAAAGGCCACCGACCTGCTCGGTGGATCCGTTGACTATGTAGTGCGCTACCAGGGCGGCAACAATGCCGGCCACACGGTCGTCGTGGGCGACCAGAAGTACGCGCTGCACCTTCTCCCTTCCGGCATCCTCTCCCCCGGATGCACCCCGGTCATCGGTAACGGTGTCGTCGTCGACCCGGCCGTCCTGCTCTCCGAGCTGCGCGGCCTGAACGAGCGCGGCATCGACACCTCCAAGCTGCTCATCAGCGGCAACGCGCACCTGATCACGCCGTACAACGTCACCCTCGACAAGGTCGGCGAGCGTTTCCTCGGCAAGCGCAAGATCGGCACCACCGGTCGCGGCATCGGCCCGACGTACGCGGACAAGATCAACCGCGTCGGCATCCGCGTCCAGGACCTCTACGACGAGTCGATCCTCGTCCAGAAGGTCGAAGCGGCGCTGGAGGGCAAGAACCAGCTCCTGGCGAAGCTCTACAACCGCCGCGCGATCGACGCCGCCCAGATCGTCGAGGAGATGCTCCAGTACGCGGAGCAGATCAAGCCGTACGTCGCCGACACCACCCTGATCCTCAACAACGCGCTGGACGAGGACAAGGTCGTGCTGTTCGAGGGCGGACAGGGCACCCTGCTCGACGTCGACCACGGCACCTATCCCTTCGTCACCTCGTCCAACCCGACCGCCGGCGGCGCCTGCACCGGCACCGGCGTGGGCCCGACGAAGATCAGCCGAGTCATCGGCATCCTCAAGGCCTACACGACCCGAGTCGGCGCGGGCCCGTTCCCGACCGAACTGTTCGACCAGGACGGCGAGGACCTGCGCCGCATCGGCGGCGAGCGCGGCGTGACCACCGGACGTGACCGCCGCTGCGGTTGGTTCGACGCGCCGATCGCACGTTACGCCACCCGTGTGAACGGCCTCACCGACTTCTTCCTCACCAAGCTGGACGTACTGACCGGCTGGGAGCAGATCCCGGTCTGCGTCGCGTACGAGATCGACGGCAAGCGCGTCGAGGAGCTGCCGTACTCGCAGACGGACTTCCACCACGCGAAGCCGATCTACGAATACCTCCCCGGCTGGTCCGAGGACATCACCAAGGCCAAGACCTTCGAGGACCTGCCGGCGAACGCCCAGGCCTACGTCAAGGCCCTGGAGGAGATGTCGGGCGCCCCGATCTCTGCGATCGGCGTCGGCCCCGGCCGCACCGAGACGATCGAGATCAACTCGTTCCTCTAGGAAACCCGGTCCCCCCGGAGGGGCGGCAGGCGCACCCCGCGCCCGCCGCCCCTCCGGCGTTCCCGGAGCGCCGCGGAAGGCCCGTCGAACACCACCCGGGACGCCGCCCGGACCCGCAGCGCGAAAAAGTGTCCCGTCCCCCGTCACATCCGTGCGCTCCCCTCCGTCAGTGCTGTGCAGACACCGACCGAAGGAGAGAGCGACCATGACGCACACTTACACGCACACGAACACCTCCCCCACCTCCCTCTCGCGGATGCCGAACCCGGCCGATTTCGTCCCCGAGCTGAACGACATCAGCGCCGCCCTCTTCCGGGCCACGGGCAACCGCTCGGTGCCGCGGACCACGATGAGCCTGGTCCACCTGCGGGCCGGGCAGATCGTCGGCAACACCTACCTGACCGTCCTGAACACCGGCTTCCTCCGCAAGGCCGGGGAGTCCGAGGAGCGCATCACGGCCGTCTCCTCCTGGCAGGACGCCCCCTACTTCACGGCCGCCGAGCGCGCCGCCCTCGCCCTGGTGGAGGCCACCCTCCAGCCCGCCCCGCACGGCCGCGAGCGGGTCACCGACGAGCTGTACGCCGAGGTCGCCGCGCACTACGACGAGAAGGCCCTCGCCACCCTCACCATCGCGATCGGCCAGATCAGCTTCTTCATCGCCCTGGCCGTCATCGGCAAGCCGCAGCCGGTCGGCTCGCTGGCCGACGAGCAGTGGGGCTGAGGCCCCCCCTACAGCCCCTGCTGGCCCCGCAGGCGCTGCGCGGGCCGCCGGGGGCCGCTGGGGCCGCTGGGGGGCCGTGCCGGGCGGGCCCGGTCTCGGGGGGCGGGTTCCGGGTGGGCGGAAATATGATGTGCACGGGCTTTTCGCGCAGCGGAAGCAGGGACGAATGGATGCACCTCGGAGCGTTCCGTGACTCCTCGCCGTGCCCCGCGGGCGGCCAGCGCCGACCTGCTCAGCACGCTCGGGCGGCTCGCCGACCAGGCCCGCCGCGGGGTGGAGCTGCAGCAGGCCCGGGTGGACCTGGCCGAGGCGCTGCAGAGCGAGATGCTGCCCGCCTCGCTGCCCGCGCTGCCGGGCCTACGGACCGCCGCCCGGTACGCGCCCGCCCGGCACGGCCTGGACATCGGCGGCGACTGGTACGACGGCTTCCGGCTGCCCGAGGGAGCGCTCGCCTTCTGCATCGGTGACGTCCAGGGGCACGACGTGGAGGCGGCCGCGTTCATGGGGCAGGTACGGATCTGCCTGCGCGCCGTGGCCGCCGTCGTCGTCGATCCGGGCGAGGTGCTGAGCCGGGCCAACGAGGTGCTGCTCTCCATGGACCGCGACCTCTTCGCGACCTGTAGCCTGCTCCGTTTCGATCCGGAGACGCAGGAGCTGGAAACCGCCCGGGCCGGCCACGTCCCGTCGGTCTGGGCCACCGTCGACGGCGCGTACGGCATCTCCGAGGACGACGGCGGCCCGCCGCTGAACCTGGTGCCCGGGGCGGGGTACGCGGTGACCCGGCGCCGACTGACGCGGGCGGGGTCGATCGTGCTGCTCACCGACGGCGTGGTCGAGGGGCCGAAGTTCCCGATCGAGAGGGGACTGGAGCGGGTGGCCAGGGTCGTGCGGGAGGCCGCGGGCACGGATCCGGGCGAGCTGGCCGCAGAGGTGATGAAGGTGGCCGACTCCACCGGCCACGCCGACGACGCCGCCGTGCTCGTACTCAGCCACGACGCCCGGCCCGATCCGGAAGGGCCGGGCTAGTGCGGTGACCGAAGACGTTCACCGGATGTGAACGCGCGCTGTCAAGATCTCCCCATGGATCTTTCCGAGGGCTTGGCTGACTGGAACGACTGGGACGGTGCTGCCTTCAAGGTGGGCCGCGCGCTGGGGATTTTCTCCGAGGCTGAGACGTTCACGCAGGTCAAGTGGGTGTTCTGGACCGACAACCCGCTGGGGAACGCACTGCACGAGGTGCTCGTGCAGTTGACGGCGGCGGGAGTGCTGGAGCGTCGGGACGAGCCGGACGACATCCAGTTCCGTTGGCTCGGCCGGTCGATCACGCCCTGGACGTAGTCCTCGTAGTCCTCGCAGTCCTCGCAAGTCCTCGTAGTCCTCGCAGTCCTCGTCCGTGTCGCTCCCTCCCGAGCTGACGAACGCCTCCCACACCACCACGCGGACGACCCGTCGGACAGGACCTCGCGCGTGTCACGGCCCGCGGCGGCGCCGGGCTGTTGTCTGATGCTGTGGTGCGCACCGAGGGATGGCGACGTCTGCCCGCAGCTCTGCTGCCGATCCTCGCCGTCGCCGTCGCCTACTACCTGGGCGGACTGATCGGGCTGTACCAGCGCGTGGTCGTCAACGACGCCGAGGTCACGCCCCTGTGGCTGCCGACGGGCATCGCGGTGACCTCCCTGCTCTGGCTGGGCCTGCGGGCGTGGCCGGGGATCGCGCTCGGTACGTACCTCACCATCGAGCAGATCACCGATTTCGACCCGCCCGGCCTGATCATCGTCGCGGGGAACGTCCTCGCCCCCGTGTGCGCGTACCTGATGCTGCGCCGGGTGGGATTCCGTACCGAGATGGACCGGCTGCGGGACGCCCTGGCGCTGGTCTTCCTGGGCGGTCTGCTGCCCATGCTGATCAGCGCGACGATCGGGACCTGGACGCTGGTGCTCACCGGGGACCTGCCGATGTCGCAGTTCTGGCCGGTCTGGTCGGCCTGGTGGGCCGGGGACGCGATGGGCGTGCTCGTGGTGACCCCGCTCCTGCTCGTCCTGCGCCGGCTCCTGACGGTCCGGCGGCCCCGGGAGGGCTACCGTGCGGCCGAAGCGGCGGCCCTGGTGGTCGCCTCCGTCGCCGTCACGCTCGTGGCCACCCGCAGCCCCCTCTCGCTGCTCTTCCTCGTCTTCCCGCTGATCATCTGGGCGGCCGTACGCTTCCAGCTCGCCGGGAGCGCTCCGGTCACCCTGCTGGTGTCGGTCCTGACGATCGCCGCGGCGACCGCCCACGCAGGGCCGTTCGCCCACCACACCCTCCTCGAAGTCATGATCAACCTCCAGGGCCTCAACGGTGCGGCGGCCCTGACCGGATTACTGCTGTCGGCCCTGGTCACCGAGCAGAACAACGTCCGCCTGAAGATCGAGCAGGTCTGCGATGACCTGGCCGAACTGGTGGAGCAACTGACCCCGGGCAAACCGGACCTCTAGGCGGGCCGGCTGTCGGAGGCGGGGGATAGGGTCGTGGTGCGCGACACGAACAGGGGGGCGTCCATGCCGTCAGGGCATCCGCAGCAGACCACCGCTCAAGCCCGGCCGCCCGGGCCCCGGCCGCTCGCACCGATCCCCTTCGACGTGGAGGCGGTCTTCCCGGAACTGACCGGCTCGGCCCGCGAGGTCACCCTGCTCTACCCCCGGGCCGGACGACCGGGCCCGGGCGACAGCTCCCTCGGCGGCCCGCTGCTGTGGCCGGCGGACGAGCCGTGGCCGATGTGCGCCGAACCGGACCACTACAAGCCGCTCAGCCCGCCGGTCGGACCCGAGCCGGTCGCGATGCTCCCGGTGGTCCAGCTGTACGCACGGGACGTGCCGGGCCTCGTCTTCCCCGCCGGAACCGACCTGTTGCAGATCCTGTGGTGCCCCCTGGTCCACGAAGCCGCCCCGTACGCGGCCGCCCCCCGGCTGCACTGGCGCAGCGCGGCGACGACGGCCGCGGGTGCCGTCGTCGGGGAACCGCCCCGTCCGCACACCGTCGAGGAGGACTTCCTGCCCCGCCCGTGCACGGTGTCCCCCACACCGGCGGTGGAATATCCGAACGGGGACATGCCCGAGGGGCTCGGCGATCTGCTCGACGAGCGGTTCGAGGCCCTTCAGGAGGAACGGGGCTACAGCTACTTCGAGGTGGCCACCACGGAGCAGAGCAAGGTCGGCGGCTACCCGGGGTGGACCCAGCAGCCGAACTGGCCCGACTGCGCGGTCTGCGGCACCCGGATGGACCACCTGCTCAGCGTCACCGCGACCGAACCGGGCGCGGGCCGTTGGCTTCCGCTGGACGACCGGGACCCCCGCCAGGAGGCGGCCGCGACCCCGTCGTGGCGGGCCGAGGCGGACCCCGCCGCCCTGGACGGGTTCGGGCACGACATGTGCCTGGGCGACCTCGGCGGCATGTACTTCTTCGTCTGTCGCAGCTGCCCGGACACCCCGTACGCCCACCGCTACGACTGCTGAGCACCGGCCCGGCCGCGGTGGGGCGCGCCCGGCCGGGGTGGGGCGCGGTGGGGCGCTACCAGGCCAGCTGCGAGATCTCCTCGGCGACCACCGCGCACGCGTCCGCCGCCGGGTCGATCAGCGGGAAGTGACCGACCGCGTCCAGCAGGGTCAGCCCGACCATCTCCCCCGCCTTCGCGGCCGCCGCCACGTACGCCTCGGCCACCTGCTGCGGGACCACGATGTCGTCCCGGCCCTGGACCACCGCCGTGGCGATCCCCGTCGGCAGCAGCGCCGCCGGATCGGCGTACGGCAGCCGCTCGTCCCAGTGGTCGGCCCCGCCCAGCAGCTGCCCGCTCGCGCCGCCGCACACGCCCAGTTCCTCCGCCACGGCGAAGTCCGCGATCGGGGCCAGCGCCACCACGCCCCGCAGCATCGGCGGGGAAGGCAGCCGCCACGGGGAGCCGGCCGGGAGCACGTGCCGGGCCGCGGCCCACAGTGCGAGGTGGCCGCCGGCCGAGTGGCCGGTGACGACCGTGCGGCGGACATCGGCCTGCGGGAGCACGTCGGCCGCCAGCCCCGGCAGGGCGTCCATCGCGGCGGCGACGTCGTCGAAGGTCTCCGGCCAGCGCCCGGCGACCGGCCCCTCGGCGTTCTGGTGCGGGACAGAACTGCCGCGCCGGTACTCGACGTTGGCGACGGCGAAACCCCGGCGGGCCAGGAAGTCCGCGAACGGCGTGACGTGTTGCCGGTCGTACGGGGCCCGCCACGCGCCCCCGTGCAGCAGCACCACGAGCGGCGCCGGCTCCTGGACGTCGCCGCGCGGGGCGTAGAAGTCGACGACGTGGTCGGGGTGTTCCCCGTACGCGGCGGTCACGTCCGGCGCCACGGCCGGGTGGGCGAAGGCCGAGGCGGCCTCCGCGGCATCCCGTTCCACTGCGGCGGGGTCCGTCATCGGCTCAACCTCTCGGTAACGCGTGGGACAGCGGGGACAGATGTTCCGGTGTTCCGGCAGAGCGGGACCGTATCAGTCTGGAACAGGCGCTTCCGTGCGGGGCCCGGAATATGACCGGGCGGACGGGGCCGTAGCCCCGCCCGCCCGGTGATGTGACGTTTCGCTACCGAGTCACCCGAAGATGTGACCCAGTGTCCGCGCGGCACGCTCGGCGTCGGCGAACCCGACGTAGAGCGGGGTGAAGCCGAAGCGCAGGACGTCGGGTGCCCGGAAGTCGCCGATGACGCCTCGGGAGATCAGCTCTCCCATGACCTCGCGGGCGTTCTCGGTCCGCAGCGAGATCTGGCTCCCGCGGCGGCCGTGCTCGGCCGGGGTGGCCGACTCGACCCGGCCCTGCGGGACGTACGCCGCCACGCATTCGAGGAAGAAGTCGGTCAGGGCGAGGGACTTGGCCCGTACGTCTTCGACGGACACCCCGTCCCAGGCGTCGAGCGCCGACTCAAGGGCCAACATGGACAGGATGTCCGGCGTGCCGACGCGCCCGCGGGTCGCGCCCTGGGCCGCCTCGAAGGCCGGGGTCATCGCGAACGGATCCGCGTGGCCGTTCCAGCCCGGGAGCGGGGAGTCGAAGCCGGCCTGGTGGCGGGCGGCGATGTACAGGTACGCGGGCGCGCCGGGGCCGCCGTTGAGGTACTTGTACGTGCAGCCCACCGCGAGGTCGACGGCGTGTTCGTCGAGGCCGACGGGGAGGGCCCCGGCGGAGTGGCACAGGTCCCAGACCGTGACCGCCCCGGCGGCGCGGGCCGCCGCGGTGAGGGCGGGGAGGTCGTGGAGCCGTCCGCTGCAGTAGTCGACGTGGTTGAGGAGCACCACGGCGGTGTCCCCGTCCACGGCCTCGGCCGCGTGCGAGGGGTCCACCGGGACGACGGTCAGGCCCGTCATCCGGGCCGCCGACTGCGCGATGTAGCCGTCGGTGGGGAAGGTGGCGGCGTCCACCAGCAGCTTCGTCCGGCCGGGTGCCGCGAGACGGGCGGCGCCGACCAGCGCCTTGAAGAGGTTGACGCTGGTGGAGTCACCGACGACCACCTGGCCGGGGGCAGCGCCGATGAGCGGGGCGATCTTGTCGCCGATCCGCTCGGGCGCGGTCCACCAGCCGCTCTCGTCCCAGGACCGGATGAGGAGCTCGCCCCACTGCCTGGCGACGACGTCGGCGGTGGTGTCCGCGACACCGGCCGGGAGGGCGCCGAGGGAGTTGCCGTCCAGGTAGACGACGCCCTCGGGGAGGGTGAAGCGCTCGCGGAGCTTCGCGAGCCCGTCGGCGGCGTCCAGCTCGGCCGCACGGCTGCGGAGGTCCGCCGAAACGTCCGCCGAGGGGTCCGCCGGGAGGTCCGCCGAGGGGTCCGCCGGGAGGTCCGCTGCAATGTCCGTGGAGTGGTCAGACATAGCTGCGGGCCGTCCAGAGCTCGGGGAAGACGTTCTTCGTCGCGCGCTTCTCCAGCCAGGTCACGCCGGCCGAGCCGCCCGTGCCCGTCTTCGCGCCCATCGCGCGGCGGGTGGCGACCAGGTGGTCGTTGCGCCAGCGCCAGACGAGCTCGGCGACATCCGTGAGGACCTCGCCGAGGCGGTGCAGGTCCACGGTCCCGTTGTCGTCCGGGGCGGCGTACAGGCCCGTCCAGACGGCCTCGACCTCGGCCGAGGGCTCGTAGCGCAGCGACAGGTCGCGGTTCAGGACGGCGTCCGGGACCGGCAGGCCGCGGCGGGAGAGCAGCCGCAGCACCTCGTCGTAGAGGCTGGGCTCGTGCAGGGCCTTCTCCAGCTCCGCGTGGACGCGCGGGGCGCCCCGGTGCGGGACCAGCATGGAGGCGGACTTCTCGCCGAGCAGGAACTCCATCCGGCGGTACATCGCCGACTGGAAACCGGAACCTTCGCCGAGGGCGGCGCGGTAGGCGTTGAACTGTCCCGGGGTGAGCTGGGCGAGCGGGCGCCAGGAGGCGTTGAGGGCCTCGAGTTCACGGAGGGAACGTTTCAGCGCATCCATCGCGACCGGGATGCGGTCCTCGCGCAAGGCCTTCGCGGCGGTTTCCCACTCGTGGACGATGACCGTGAACCACAGCTCCATGACCTGGGTCGTGACCAGGAAGACCATCTCGCCCGGGTCGTCCGAGCGGAGGTGCTGGAGGTGGGTGAGGACGTCCGCCTGGACGTAGTCCTCGTACGGGGTCGTGCCGTCGAAGTCGAGGTTCGGGGTTTCCGACCCGCCGACTCCGGAGGCATCAAGGGTTTTCGACATCGCTGTCTCCTCGACACGTGCTTCCGGGTAGCGGTCCGCCCCTTCCGTGAGGTGAGTGGAGCCCCGGTCCCCTGCCCGCAGCATAGGACACCCTCGCGCCAACGCTCCAGCGGAGAGTGACACAGACCACACATTTTCGGTGCGTGTCACTCCCCGCCGTACGGACTCAGGCGCTCAGCGTGTCCGCGGCCGTCGGCGACGAATCGCGCAGGAAGGTCGAGCAGCGCTCGTACTCCTCCTTCTCCCCGATCGCCTCGGCCGCGCGGGCCAGGGCGTGCAGGGCGCGCAGGAAGCCGCGGTTCGGCTCGTGCTCCCACGGCACCGGGCCGTGGCCCTTCCATCCGGCGCGGCGCAGCGCGTCCAGGCCGCGGTGGTAGCCCGTACGGGCGTAGGCGTACGACTCGACCGTGCTGCCGGCGGCGAAGGCCTCGTCGGCGAGGACCGCCCAGGCGAGGGACGACGTGGGGTGGGCGGCCGCCACCTCGACGGCGGGGGTGCCGGCGGCGATGGCCTCGCGGCCGGGCTCGTCGGGCAGGTGGGTGGGGGCGGGGCCCCCGAGCAGGTTCTGGTGAATGGACATGCCCCCAGTCTGCCGGGTGCGGTGGTCCGCAAAACCCGCTGTCCCCTCGCTGTCGCCGCCCAGCCGTATGCACTGGTCCGCGGCCCGTCAGGCGCATGGCCGGGCGCGGGAGCGTGAGACCCGGTGCCCTTCGGCGTCACCGCACCGCAGTGTGCGCTGGTCCGCGGCCCGTCAGGCGCATGGCCGGGCGCGGGGGCGTGGGACCCGGCGTCCTTCCGTGTCACCGCACCGCCGTGTGCGGGTCCTGCGGGCCTTGGCGCGGGAGGGCCGGGTCAGTTCGCGGGGGCGGGCGCCCCGACCGGCTCGCGGGGCGCGGGCGGACGCGATGTCAGCGCCGGCTGCGTTGCGGAGCAGTCGCACCGGGGGGCCTCGTCCGGACCGTGCAACACCCTCGCGCCGCGGCCCGGCGCGGTGTCGAGCCGGGCCGCCACGGCCGGGACCACCACGCTCGGCAGCAGGCTCGTGTAGAGCGCCGAGACCTCCCGGTCGAGGTCGAGCCCGAGGGTCTGCGACATCACGTTGAGCCCGGCGAAGGCTCCGACCACCAGCCGCGAGGGCCCCGACGGGTCCACGTGCGGGAGCAGTTCGCCGCGCTCCTTCGCCTGCACCATGAGGGCGGTGTGCAGGTCGATCCACCCCTGGTACGGCGCCGCCCGGTCCAGTTCCCGGCCGTTCTGCTCCAGGGTGAGCCGGGCGCTGCCGCGCATCAGCACGTCGTACCGGAGGCGGTGCGAGAAGACCATGCCGACGTCGACGAACTCCTGCGCACTGAACTCCTGCGGGGTGACCGGCGCGTGCATGCTGACCTGGGCGTCGATCACGGCCTGCGCCAGGTCTTCCTTCGAGTCGAAGTGGAAGTAGAGCGCACCCTTGGTGACGTTGGCGAGCTTGACGATGTCGGTCAGTTTGGCTGCGCCGTAGCCCCGGTCCTCGAACACGACGGCGGCGGCTTCCAGGATCGCCCGGCGGGTTCGCACGGCGCGGTCCTGCTTCACCTGCGTGCGTTCGGCCCTCATGTGCACCTGCCCCTTCCCCGGCCCGACCGATCGGTCCGTACCTGCCCCCGACACGTACCGCCGCCGGGGGGCAGTTCACACCATCGTGCGGGCACCGTCCACCGCCGCCGTCACCCCTACCGGGGAGGAGGAACGCCGCAGGGCCCGGCCTCCGTCGTGGGACGGGGGCCGGGCCCTGCGGTACGGCTCGCCGGGGGCGACTACTTCAGCTTGGTGCCGGTGGAGCGCAGGTTCGCGCACGCCTCGGCGACGCGCGCGGCCATGCCCGCCTCGGCGGCCTTGCCCCAGGTGCGGGGGTCGTACTTCGACTTCGTGCCGACCTCGCCGTCGACCTTCAGCACACCGGCGTAGTTGCTGAACATGTGGTCCACGACCGGGCGGGTGAAGGCGTACTGGGTGTCGGTGTCGAGGTTCATCTTCACGACGCCGTTCTCCAGCGCGGTGGCGATCTCCTCGGCCGTGGAGCCCGAGCCGCCGTGGAAGACGAAGTCGAACGGCGAGGCCTTGCCGTACTTCTCGGCGACACCGGCCTGGAGGTCCTTGAGGAGCTCGGGGCGCAGGACGACGTTGCCCGGCTTGTAGACGCCGTGGACGTTGCCGAAGGAGGCGGCCAGCAGGTAGCGGCCCTTCTCGCCCAGGCCGAGAGCCTCGGCGGTGCGGATCGCGTCGTCGACGGTGGTGTACAGCTCGTCGTTGATCTCGTGGCTAACGCCGTCCTCCTCGCCGCCGGTCGGGGTGATCTCGACCTCAAGGATGATCTTGGCGGCGACGGCCTTGGCGAGCAGCTCCTGGCCGATGGCCAGGTTGTCGGCCAGGGTCTCGGCGGAGCCGTCCCACATGTGCGACTGGAAGAGCGGGTTCAGACCGCGGGCCACGCGCTCGGCGGAGATGTCGAGCAGCGGACGGACGTAGCCGTCCAGCTTGTCCTTCGGGCAGTGGTCCGTGTGCAGGGCGACCGTGATGTCGTACTTGGCGGCCACGATGTGCGCGAACTCGGCCAGGGCGACCGCGCCCGTGACCATGTCCTTGTTGTGCTGGCCACCCAGGAACTCCGCCCCACCGGTGGAGATCTGGATGATGCCGTCGCTCTCGGCCTCCGCGAAGCCGCGCAGGGCAGCGTGCAGGGTCTGGGAGGAGGTCACGTTGATGGCCGGGTAGGCGAACTTGCCTGCCTTCGCCCGGTCGAGCATCTCGTTGTAGACCTCGGGGGTTGCGATGGGCATCTGCCGGCTCCTTGGTTGTGCGGGGAGTGTGCTTCTTGCGGGCCCTGACCTGGGGGCGACGTCATCGTCGCGCCTATCTTTCCAGACTCAGCGCAGGGGTCCAGACTGCCGGTCTCACGTGGTGGGCGAACGGCCCGAGATGTTTCACGTGAAACACCCCGGGCACCCGGGAAAGGGCAGGTCAGGCCGGTCCGGGGGCGGCCGAGGGCCATCGTCACCAGTTCTCGCAGTGGCCGGACGAGGCTGGACCGGAGCTGACCCGGGGCGCGCACGGGGCCGGCTAGGGGCCCCGACCGGGGTAGCCCCCGGTCCCGAACCAGAGCCGGGCCGGGGACCGAGCAGGGCCGGGACCAGAGCCGGGCCAGGGGCCGGAGCCGGACCAGGACCGAGCCGGGCCGGGCCGGGCCGGGGGAACGGAGCCGGGCCTAGGACAGGCCGAGGTCCTGGAGGAGGTATCCGGTGAGGTACGGCAGGCCGGCCGCGGCGATCGCGTCGGCCGCGCCGCGGTCCACGATCGTGGCGACGGCGACGACCTCGCCGCCGGCCTCGCGGACCGCCTCGACGGCGGTCAGCGGGGAACCGCCGGTGGTCGAGGTGTCCTCGACCACCAGGCAGCGCTTGCCCTTCACGTCGGTGCCCTCGATGCGGCGCTGCATGCCGTGGGCCTTCTGCGCCTTGCGGACGACGAAGGCGTCCAGGCGCTCACCGCGCGCCGCGGAGGCGTGCAGCATCGAGGTCGCGACCGGGTCGGCGCCCAGGGTCAGACCGCCGACGCAGTCGAAGTCGAGGTCGGCCGTGAGGTCGAGCATGACCTGGCCGACCAGCGGAGCCGCCTCGCCGTCGAGGGTGATCCGGCGGAGGTCGATGTAGTAATCGGCCTCGAGACCGGAGGAGAGGGTCACCTTGCCGTGCACGACGGCCTTGTCCTTGATCTGCTGCAAAAGCGCATCGCGTGTGCCTGACGGCGTTACTTCGTTGACGTCACTCATGCCCCTGAGCTTAGAGGGGGCCGAGAAGCGGACCTAGCCGAGCCGGCGCCACGTCCAGGTGGTGGAGACCTCCAGCGGGTCCACCGGGGTGACCAGGCGCGGGAGGGTGTTCAGCCCGTTCGGCGGACCCGACTGGGGCTCCACGCACACGGCCTCGGGCTCCTCGTCGTAGATGACCACCCATTCGGCCCGACTGGTGACCCGCAGTGCGAGGGCGCCGGGCCAGGTGAGGGTGACGTCGACGCCGTGCGGCATGCCGAAGCAGTCGTCCCAGGGGCGGGGCTTCGGGTCGATGCGGTTGCCGGTGGGGATGTGGTCGGCGCCGCGCTCCTCCTGCCACGCGGGGTCAAAGGAGACCTCCGCGTCCGGGCCGCCGGCCCCGAGGTTGCGCAGGAACCAGGGGTGCCAGCCGACCTGGGCCGGGAAGGAGTCCCCGTACGTCTCGACGCCCATGGTGAGGGTCAGCGAGTCCTCGGTGAGCGTGACGACCTGGGTCACCCGGCCGGGGTACGGCCACGGGTCGGCGAGGTCGTAGGCGAAGGCGGCCTCTGTGGCGGTGGCCCCGGCCGGGCGCCAGGGCGCGTCGCGGCCGAAGCCGTGCAGAGCGTGCGGCGGGTGGTTGAGCGGCATCTGGTGGACGGTCGCGCCGTCGCGGAACTGCCCGTTCGCCGTCCGGCCGCACCAGGGGACCATCGGGAAGGCCCCGAACCTCGGCCCCTGACGCAGCAGTTCCGTTCCGTCGATGCGCAGGCTGCTGATCCGGCAGCCGTTCTGCTGGTCGACCGTCACCTCGGCGCCGCCGGCGCTCAGTTGCGTACTCATGCGGTCGACCCTAATGCGGCCCGGGCCCGCTGATCAGCGACGGCGCCGCAGGGCTCGGCCGATGACGACCGCAGAGGCGAGCGCGAAGGCGGCGGCCGGGGCGATCCAGCGCAGGCTGTCACCGGCGGAGGCGGAGGCGGGCGCGGGGACCGGGGCGTACCGGCCGCGCGGCGGTGCGTGGTCCACCTCCTCCGCGCTGCGACCGATCATGGTGCGGCGGGCGTGGGCGGCCTCGGCCGGGGGCCGCGGGGCTCCGTCGGAGCCCTCGAACCGGCCGGCGAGGAAGGGGTCCAGGGACGACGGCGGTACGTCGGTCTCGAAGAGGGAGGCGGTGACCTCGGTGCTGTCGTCCTCGACGAACCCGGGACCCGCTCCGCCCTCCGCTTCCTCGGCTTCCTCGGCTTCGGCCACCGGGTCGCCCACGGAGCCGAGGGTCAGCAGGCCGGCGGCCCGGTCCAGCAGCCGCCGCACGGCGGTGGCCGTGGCCTCGGGCGGGAAGGCGGCGGCGCGCCCGTCGGCGGTGGTCTCGGTGGTGAAGTCCAGCCGGGTCCCGTCCGGGACCGGGGTCAGCCGCAGGTCGAGGGCGAACTTCACGGTCCCGCTGCCCCGGGCCTCCGCGCCCTCGCCCACGAAGGCGAAGTGCCCGGGGTCGCGCTCGGTGACGGTCAGGGCGCCCCGGTAGGTCACGGTGCTCCCGCCGACGCGGACCTTCAGCCGGCCCGAGACCGGCCCGGAATCGGTGTCGGCGTCCTGCTGGAGTCCCGGCACGCACCGGGCCACCCGGGCGGGGTCGCGCAGCACGGCGCGGAGATGGTCTGCCGGTACCGGAACGAACACCTGATGCTCCATGTGGTCGAGCCTACCGACGAGACCCGCACCGGGTCACGAATACCGCGGGTGCGGCAGCGTCGACGGCGGCAGTCCGGGCACCCGGGTGCGTTCCGCGTCCCGTGCGGCGTCTTGCAGGGAGCGGGTCGACAGGGAGCGCAGCGCGGGCGTGTCGCGGTCCACCCGCAGGGGCGGGTCCTGGTCCTTGGCGGCCAGGACGAATCCCCAGTCCTGCGGCGGTGCGTCGGTCGCGCCGTGGGGGGTGCGGTCGGGTCCGGCGGCGAAGCCCGTGAGGCGGCCGCCCGCGCTGTAGGGGGTGGTGCGCAGGCCGGCCGCGCGCAGGGTGGAGTCGACGGTCCAGTACGCCCGCGGGCGCGTGGCCAGCGGTCCGGCGTGCACGGCCATGCGGCCCCCGGGGCGGAGGGCCCGCGCGGCCAGCCCGTAGAACTCCTGCGAGTACAGCTTCGTGCTGGGGGTGATGCCCGGGTCGGGGAGGTCGGAGACGATGACGTCGAAGCGGTCGTCGGCGGCCGGCCCCCGCAGCCAGCGGAAGGCGTCCTGGGTGACGACGGCGAGCCGCGGGTCCTCGTACACCCGGGCGTTGAGCGCGGAGAGCATCGGATCGGTGCGGGCGAGGCGGACCACGCCGGGATCGAGCTCGACGACGGTGACGGAGGAGACGTCCCGGTAGCGGAGCACCTCGCGCGCGGCGAGCCCGTCGCCGCCGCCGAGGACCAGGACGCGGGCGTGCGGGCCGGTCATCGCGGGGTGGACCAGGGCCTCGTGGTAGCGGTACTCGTCGTAGCCGCTGACCCGCAGCCGCCCGTCCAGGTAAAGGTCGAGGGAGCGCGGGGAACCCGTCTGCGGCCCGGTGATCACCAGCTCCTGCACCCCGGTCTGGACGGCGACCCGCACCTCCCCGCCGTAGACGGCGCGCCGGGCGGTCCGCTCGAAGTCGTCGGCGAGGACGGTGGCGGAGGCGAGCACGGCCAGTACGGTCACGTTCGCGCCGATCAACAGCCAGCGGCAGCGCCGGCTCAGGTCCCGGCGGAACAGCCACAGGACCAGCCCGCCGCCGACGATCACGTTGACGGTGCCGGTGACCATGGCGCCGGTGAGCTGACCGAGCACCGGGAGCAGCAGGAAGGGGAAGGCGAGGCCGCCGACCAGGGCGCCCACGTAGTCGGCGGCGAACAGGTCGGCGACGGCCCCGCCCGCGTCCTGCCTGCGGATGCGCTGGATGAGGACCATCAGCAGCGGGATCTCCGCACCGATGAGCACCCCGATGGCGAAGGAGAAGGCGACGAGCGCGGGGCGGGACTCCCCCAGCCAGGCGAAGCTCGCGTACAGCGCTATGGCCGACAGCCCGCCGAGGAGGGCCAGCCCGGCCTCGATGGCGCCGAAACCGAAGGCGGGCCGGTGGCGGAAGCGCTTGGCGAGCAGGGAGCCGACGCCCATGGCGAAGACCATGACGGACAGCACGACCGACGCCTGGGTGACGGAGTCGCCGATGAGGTAGGTGCCGAGGGCGAGCAGCTCCAGCTCGTACACGAGCCCGCAGGCGGCGCAGACGAACACGGTGGCCAGGACGAGGAGTCGGCCGGTCCGGGGCCGTACGGGCAGGGCCGCCGGGGCGGTCGCGGCGCCCCGAGGATCCGGAGCCGGGAGGACCCGGCGCGGGACGGAACGGTCGATCATGAAGCGAACCGTACGTCACCACCCACCGACATCCGGTCACCCACATGGGTGTAACTGGCGTACTGATCCGGCCAGTTGGCGTAACCGTGGCGGGATAATCGCGCCCCCCTGGCGCCCGCTACGTCAGCGCGGGCGATTCCAGGGCCGCCGCCGCGGGCGCCCCGATCCGCACGCCCACCCGCGTCCGGGTGGCCACCAGCTGACCCTCCTGCGGGTACGCGTGCCAGGTCCGCCAGCGCACCTGGCCCTCGTAGCGCTGCGCAAGCATGGCGGTGAAGGCGTGCGGACTTCCGGGAAAGGTCCCCGCTAGTCCGTTCGGGTGGTCCGCCACCAGTGCGAGCAACTCCTGGGCCCGCCCGGCGAAGGAGCCGCGGGAGAGGGTCTCGACCCGCGCGGCGAACTCGTACTCCCAGTCGCCCACCCGCTTGGCCACGCCGAGCGGCAGCGGCGTACTACTGCCGGGCATGCAGGCGACGGTCTCCGAGCAGAGCACCTCCCCCTCCTCCAGGAGCACCTGGTGGGACGCCCCGAGCAGGCGCAACTCCACCTTCGCCCCCGAAAGTTCGAGGTTCAGTACGGCCAGGGCGGGCAACCGGTCCCGACCCAGGGCCCAGGCGAGATCGGCGGCACGCGTGTCGGTGTATGAGGTCTGGAGGGTCGTGAGCATGAGTCGGCTCCGCAAACGCGCGAGGGAGATGGGCCGGGGCCCGCCAGCGGTAGCAAGCACGGGTGGGGGGACACCGGCACGGGTCCACAGGAAGTCCAGGGAGGTCCGAGGACTGGTCTACTCAACCGAGGGAATCATGAAAGGCACGGCACTCACAGCGTTTTTACCCAACTTGACGGGGTTTACATCCCCCCGGGGGCTTCGCAGTTCACGTGTTCAAGAAGTTGCGGCCCGCGCGTCGTCATGCATCGACGAACAAGAGGGCGCCGGGCGGTAGTCGGACCGCCGAACGCCCTCGTCCACGCGGTGCCGCGCGGGTGTTCCGCAGGGGTCAGGCCGAGGCCCCGTGCTGCCCCCGTGTCAGCTGGAACCGCCACCGCACCCGCCGCCCCCGCCGCCCCCGCCGCACGAGGAGAACGATCCCCCGCACGACGAGGAGGATCCGCAGCCGCCCCCCGAAGAGCCGCCGTCCCCCGTCCACCAGCTGGTGTGGCCGTGCCCGCCACGGCGCCGGGACGAACCCCGTCCCGTGGACGAGCGCACCATCTTGGTCAGGAAGTACGCCACGGCGAAGAGCACGATCACAACGAAGACGAACCCCATGTCCGCCACCTCTCTCACACCCCGGTCGTCCCGGGGGAGCGGGATCCCCGCGTCCCGCGTGCAGGGGGAATGCCCCCGGGCCGCGCGGCCCAAAGCACACTTGAGGAAGTCCAGAGGTTGCCCCCAGGATGACGACCATGAGCACACCCGTGGGCAGCGACCGCCCCTTCCTGAACCGCCGCCTGGCG
This sequence comes from Streptomyces sp. NBC_01214, assembly GCF_026340975.1. Taxonomy (GTDB): domain Bacteria; phylum Actinomycetota; class Actinomycetes; order Streptomycetales; family Streptomycetaceae; genus Streptomyces. The sequence continues at coordinate 118,610 of NZ_JAPEOS010000001.1, forward strand.
GCCTTCGGCACGACGATCTTCGCGGAGATGTCGGCGCTGGCCACGCGCACCGGTTCGATCAACCTCGGCCAGGGTTTCCCCGACACCGACGGCCCGGCGCAGATCGCCGAGGCGGCTTCCCGCGCGGTCCTCACGGGACTCGGCAACCAGTACCCGCCGGGCCCGGGCGTCCCGGAGCTGCGCATCGCGATCGCCGCGCACCAGCAGCGCTTCTACGGGCTCGACCACGACCCCGACACCGAGGTCCTCGTCACGGCGGGCGCCACGGAAGCCATCGCCGCCGCCCTCCTCGCCCTCCTGGAGCCGGGCGACGAGGTCATCGCCCTGGAGCCGTACTACGACTCGTACGCGGCCTGCATCGCCATGGCCGGTGCGGTACGCGTCCCCGTCACCCTGCGCCCGCACGCCGGAGCCTTCGCCCTCGACCTGGACGAACTGCACGCCGCCGTCACCCCGCGCACCCGCCTGCTGCTCCTGAACACCCCGCACAACCCGACGGGCACCGTCCTGACGCCGGCCGAGCTCACGGCGATCGCCGAACTGGCGGTCGAGCGCGACCTGCTGGTCGTCACGGACGAGGTGTACGAGCACCTGGTCTTCGAGGGCGCCCACACCCCCCTGGCGGGCCTCCCGGGCATGCGCGAGCGCACGGTCACCATTTCCTCGGCCGGGAAGACCTTCTCGTTCACGGGTTGGAAGGTCGGCTGGGTCACCGCGCCCGCGGAGCTGATCACGGCGGTGCGTTCGGCGAAGCAGTTCCTCACGTACGTCTCCTCGGGCCCCTTCCAGTACGCGATCGCCGAGGCCCTCGCCCTGCCCGACAGCTACTACGACGCCTTCCGCGCCGACCTGGCCGCCAAGCGCGACATCCTCGCCGACGGCCTCGCGGCGGCCGGCTTCGAGGTCTTCCGCCCGCAGGGCACGTACTTCATCACCACCGACATCACCCCGCTCGGCGAGAAGGACGGCCTCGCCTTCTGCCGGGCCCTCCCGGAACGCTGCGGCGTGGTCGCCATCCCGAACCAGGTCTTCTACGACGACAAGGCCGCGGGCAGGACCCAGGTCCGCTGGGCCTTCTGCAAGCGCGAGGACGTCCTGCGCGAGGCGGCCGAGCGGCTGCGCCGGCTCTAGGGGGCTTGCGGTCGGGTCGGATCGGGGTGCCTGGAGGACGTCCTGACCGGCACGACGCCCCTGGCTCCCGCCCCGGCGATCCCTTTCGGACGGGCCGTTCGGGCACCGGTCACCCCGCGTCCTTGCGGGGTTGTAGGGCCGGTGTGAAGCTGTGCGTCGTGCAAGTGCCCGAAGCCCTCACCGCCGGGTGAGCGGAACCACCGCGAGCTGGAAAGTCGGGATTCATGGCAACGGGCAGAGCGGCCGTGTCCGCGTCGCCGCTGGAGATGCGCGCGGTCCGGGCCGTGCGGTCGGCCGCGCCGACCACCGTGATAGCGCTCGGGGTGTTCGCCGCCGTGCGCGGGGCCGGGGTGCTGGTGCTCGGCCTCGGGGCCTGGTGGGCCGGGCGGGATCCGCTGAAGGTGCTCGGCAGGTCCTGGGATTCGGACTGGTACCTCCGGATCGCCGCCCACGGCTACGGGCGGACTCTGATGTGGCCCGAGGCCACCACCGGGACCGGGCCCGTCCAGAGCGACTACGCCTTCTTCCCGCTCTACCCCACCCTGATACGGCTGGTCTCCGAGATACTGCCCGGCGGGATGGTCCCCGCCGCCCTCCTCGTCGCGTGGGTCTCCGCCGCCGTGGCCGCCCTCGGGATCTACCGGGTCGGAGAACGGGTGAGCGGCCCGCGCGCCGGGCTGCTGCTCGTGGGGCTGTGGGCGGCACTGCCGCACGCCGTGGTGCTCACCCTCGCCTACACCGAGGCCCTACTGGTCGCCTTCGCCGCCTGGGCGCTGTACGCCCTGCTGCGCGGCCGCTGGCTGTGGGCCGCCGGCCTCGCCGTACTGGCCGGGCTGACCCGGCCCACCGGGTTGGCCGTCGCGGCTGCCGTCTCGGCCATGGCCCTGCACGCGATCGTCGTACGAAGATCCCGGGCACCCGAGGTGTGGCTGGCCGGGCTCGTGGCGCCGGCGGGCTGGGCGGCGTACGTCCTGGCCGTCGGGGCGAAGGTGAGCGACCCCTTCGGGGGCTACTTCGCCGTGCAGCGCGGCTGGGGCTCCCGCTTCGACTTCGGCGTCGGGGCGCTGCGCTCCGCCGAGCGGGTGCTGACCGGCGCAGCCGTGCCGCTCGCCACCACCGTGACGGTGGTCCTGCTGGCCATGGCCGGGCTGCTGGCGGTCCTGCTGGTCCTGGACCGCACCCCGCCGGCGCTGCTCGCCTACACCGCGGTCCTGCTGGTCATCGGCTTCGGCGGAGCCGGCTTCTTCGAGTCCAAGCCGCGCTTCCTGCTGCCGGCCTTCCCGCTGCTCCTGCCGCTGGCCGTCGTCATGGCGAAAGCCCGGCCGCGCACCGCGGTCATGGTGACCGCGGTGGTGGCCGGGCTCGGTTACGGCTACGGGCTGTACCTGCTGCTGATCGCCCGCGTACCGCTGTAACGGCTAGCTGTCGGCGTCGCCGTTGCTGTCGTCGTCGCCGTCGGTGGAGTCGATGTCCTGCTCCAGGCCGAGCTGCTCGACGAGCCACTTGTCGAATTCGATGGACGCGCGGACCCAGCTGACCGTGGAGGACACGAAGTGCTCCAGGTTGACGCCGGTGCCGATCAGCATCTGCGCCTCACCGATCAGACGGACCGAGCCGTCGTCGTGGGTGTGGCTGTAGACCTTCGGCCACAGGGTGCGGCGGTTCCAGTCGTCGATCGACTCGAGAAGCTGCGGCTTCTCGTCGATCTTGTGCGGACGGTCGTAGAAGGTCCGCACCGAGAAGACCTGCTGCTCGTCCTCGCCGCGGAACATGAAGTACGTGCGGAACTCCTCCCACGGCGCCGCGAGGTCACCCTCGTCGTCGACGACGTACTTGAGCTCCATCTGCTCCAGCAGCTGCTTGACCAGATCCTGGTCGGGGACGACGGGGCCCGCCGGTCCTGTGGCCTGCGGATCGGGCTGCTGCCCTCCGAAGTTCGGAATCGAGGCCGGGTCGATGCTCACCGTGTTTTCCCTTCGTGCGGATACCTGCATCCTCCCCCATCGCGCCCACCTTGTGTCCAGCCCCGCACGCACGATCCGCTCCGGGCGGAACGAGTAAGAACCGAGTAAGAACCAGGTAAGGGGGGCGCATGGCCCTGCGCGGCACGTTCAAGCTGGTCCCGGGGCTGTCGCTGGCCGTCGGCTTCGCCGTGTGCGCCGGGGTGCTGTGGCAGGCCGCGGGTGATCAGGGTGACGGGGGCGGCCCCCGGGGGACGGCCGATTGCGCGGAGGTCATGACGTTCGCCCGGATGGCCCCGCCGGCCGAGTGGCGGGACGGGAGGTGCGACCGGACGGAGGGGGCGGACGGCCGCACGACGGTCCTGGGCACCTTCCGCAGGGAGCACGCCGACGTCGAGGCGTGGGTCGCGTCCCTTCCGAAGGCGCCGGAGCGGGTCGGCTGCCCCGGTCCGCGGCCGGACAACTACGACCCGGAGAGCGAGGGGTGCTTCGCCCTCGCCCACGACGGGCCGCAGCCCGGCCGGGCGGCCGGGCTGCGCCTGCGGATCACCCCGGAGGTCGGGACGACCGCGAAGGTCCGCTTCGACGCGTCCTGAGACGGTCGGCGGTGTCCGCCCCGCTCAGAGGGCCTTGCCGACCAGCAGGTCCTCGCCCGCAACGTCGACCCGTACGGTGTCGCCGTCCCGGACCTCGCCGGAGAGGATCTCCTTGGCCAGGCGGTCGCCGATCGCCGTCTGGATCAGGCGGCGCAGCGGCCGGGCGCCGTACGCCGGGTCGTTGCCCTTGTCCGCCAGCCAGGCCAGCGCCTCGGGGGTGACGTCCAGGATGAGGCGACGGTCGGCCAGACGCCGGGCCAGGCGGCCGATCTGGAGCTGCGCGATGTGCGCGAGCTCGTCCTGGGTCAGCGCGGAGAAGACCACCAGGTCGTCCAGGCGGTTGAGGAACTCCGGCTTGAAGGAGGCCCGCACCACGTCCAGGACCTGCTGCTTCTTCTGCTCCGGCGGGGTCAGGGGATCCACCAGGAACTGGCTGCCCAGGTTCGAGGTCAGGATCAGGATGGCGTTGCGGAAGTCCACCGTCCGGCCCTGACCGTCCGTGAGCCGGCCGTCGTCCAGGACCTGGAGCAGGACGTCGAAGACCTCGGGGTGGGCCTTCTCCACCTCGTCCAGGAGCACCACGCTGTACGGGCGGCGGCGCACGGCCTCGGTGAGCTGGCCGCCCTCCTCGTAACCGACGTAGCCGGGCGGGGCGCCGACGAGCCGCGCCACGCTGTGCTTCTCGCCGTACTCCGACATGTCGATGCGGACCATGGCCCGCTCGTCGTCGAAGAGGAAGTCCGCGAGCGCCTTGGCCAGCTCCGTCTTGCCCACGCCCGTCGGGCCGAGGAAGAGGAAGGAGCCGGTCGGGCGGTCTGGGTCGGCGATGCCGGCCCGGGTGCGGCGCACGGCGTCGGAGACGGCCCGTACGGCCTCGCCCTGGCCGATCAGGCGGCGACCGAGCTCGTCCTCCATGCGCAGCAGCTTCTGGGTCTCGCCCTCCAGCAGGCGGCCGGCCGGGATGCCGGTCCAGGCGCCCACCACGTCGGCGATGTCGTCGGGGCCGACCTCGTCCTTGACCATCGAGTCCTTGGAGTGTCCGGTCTTGGAGGCTTCCGCCTCCTCCTCGGTGGCCTCCGCCAGCTCGCGCTCCAGGGTCGGGATCTCCCCGTAGAGCAGCTTGGAGGCGGTGTCGAAGTCGCCGTCGCGCTGGGCGCGCTCGGCCTGCCCGCGCAGGTCGTCCAGGCGCTCCTTGAGCTCACCGACCCGGTTGAGGGACTGCTTCTCCTTCTCCCAGCGGGCGGTCAGCCCGCGCAGCTCCTCCTCCCGGTCCGCGAGGTCCTTGCGGATCTTCTCCAGGCGCTCGATCGAGGCCGGGTCGGACTCGTTCTTCAGGGCCAGCTCCTCCATCCGCAGGCGGTCCACGGAGCGCTGGAGCTCGTCGATCTCCAGCGGGGAGGAGTCGATCTCCATGCGCAGCCGGGACGCGGCCTCGTCGACGAGGTCGATGGCCTTGTCGGGGAGGAAGCGGGAGGTGATGTACCGGTCGGAGAGGGTCGCGGCGGCCACCAGCGCACTGTCGTTGATGACGACCTTGTGGTGGGCCTCGTAGCGACCCTTGAGCCCGCGCAGGATCGCGATCGTGTCCTCGACGGACGGCTCGGCGACCAGCACCTGCTGGAAGCGCCGCTCCAGCGCCGGGTCCTTCTCGATCCGCTCGCGGTACTCGTCGAGCGTGGTCGCGCCGACCATCCGCAGCTCGCCGCGGGCCAGCATGGGCTTGAGCATGTTGCCCGCGTCCATGGCGGAGTCGCCGCCGGCGCCCGCGCCGACGACCGTGTGCAGCTCGTCGATGAAGGTGATGATCTGGCCCTCGCTCGACTTGATCTCGGCGAGCACGGTCTTCAGCCGCTCCTCGAACTCGCCGCGGTACTTGGCGCCGGCGACCATCGCGCCGAGGTCCAGGGAGACGAGGCGCTTGTTCTTCAGGGACTCGGGGACGTCGCCCTTGACGATGCGCTGGGCCAGGCCCTCGACGACGGCGGTCTTGCCGACGCCGGGCTCGCCGATGAGCACGGGGTTGTTCTTCGTCCGGCGCGAGAGCACCTGGACGACGCGCCGGATCTCCTGGTCACGGCCGATGACCGGGTCGAGCTTGCCCTCACGCGCCGCTGCCGTGAAGTCGGTGCCGAACTTCTCCAGGGCCTTGTACTGGCCCTCGGGATCGGGGGTGGTCACCCGCCGTCCTCCTCGTGCGTTCTCGAAGGCGTCGAGCAGCTTCTTGGCCGTCGCGCCCTGGGTGGAAAGGACCTCGCCGGCCGCGCCGCCCTTGGCGGCGACGGCGATGAGGAGGTGTTCGGTGGAGAGGTAGTCGTCGCCGAGCTTGCCGGCCTGCGCGTCCGCCTCGGCGAGTACGGCGAGCAGGTCGCGGGTGGGTTGCGGGGGCGCGACGGTGGAGCCGGTGACGCTCGGCAGGGCGGCGAGCAGCCGCTCGGCCCCGGCCCGGACGGCGGCCTGGTCGGCGTCGGTGGCGACCAGCAGGTCGATGACGTTCTCGTTGTCCTCGCCGGCGAGCAGGGCCAGCAGCAGGTGCGCGGGGGTCAGATCCGCATGACCGTCCTTGACGGCCCTGCTGGTGGCCGCGTTCAGCGCGTCCCGGCTCTTGTTGGTCAGTTCGGCGTCCACTGCGTCTTCTCCTCTCCCCGAGGGGTAGCTCCCACAACAACACTGACATGGTCAGCGTGTGCAAAGTTGAGTCTATTCCACTCAAGGCAGGTGGGGACAGCGTTCCCCCGTACCCTTCGGGCCATGTCCCATGACGTACTCAACCCGACGCCCGAGTACCTCGCCTTCTGGCGGGAGCGGCACGTCTGCACCCTGACCACCCCGCGCCCCGACGGCACGCCCCACGTGGTGCCGGTGGGGGTGACGTACGACCCGGAGGCCGGCCTGGCCCGGGTGATCAGCAACCGGCACAGCAAGAAGGTGCGCAACGTCCTGGCGGCGCAGGAGGCGCACCCGCAGGGCGCGCTGGTCGCGGTCTGCCAGATGGAAGGGCGCCGCTGGGCCACGCTGGAGGGCCGCGCGGTGATCCGCACGGACGGGGCGTCGGTCGCCGACGCGGTGGCGCGCTACGCGGAGCGCTACGGGCGCACGCCGTCGCCCAATCCCGACCGGGTCGTCATGGAGATCACCCTGGACCGGGCCATGGGGCGCGCGTAAGCCGTTGATTCTTCATCTTGTCCGGTTCAGGCACTGGACGCGGACATCACAACGGCGCCATCGTGGTCAGGTCCACGATGGCGCCGTTGTGTGGGGGTAGCACCTGAGCGATCTGGAACGGCGGGGGAATCGCTTCAGGCACTGCGGGGGGTGGCGGTGGTGATGTCGGGTTCGAAGAGCTGGTGGTCGCGCTGATCGAGATTGACGAAGACCATTCCGTAGCGCACCTCGCAGCGGACGGGCTGCGGCGCGCCCCGCGGGCGACGCAGGCACCGGTAGGCACGTACGTCCTCGTCCTCCTCGCGCACGACGACGATCGGTTGGCCGAACAGGGTGACCATCACCGAGTCGCCAGGACGGGGGATGGCCGTGGCGAGATCGATGAACTGCCAACCCGAGCGGTAGGCGGAGGCCATTTCGCGGCGGAAGCCGCGATCGTCGGGGGTCACGCGGACACCGTCACAGGCGCATCGGTCCAACCCGTATCGCCGTTTCCGCCCAGCTGGCCACTGGTCCAGCCGGTGTCCGCGTACTTACCCGCGGGCGCCGTGGTCCAGCCGGTGTCGTCGGTGCTCGTCAGGCTCGCGCCCTGACCGTCCCTAGCGCTCCCCGCGTCACTTTCGACGGCGCTGACTGCCCCAAAAACCGCAACGGCGGAGAAAACTATGGCAAGCACCGAGCGAAGCATTCTCTTGTACATGGTCGGCTTCGTCCTCACTTGATGGAATCCTCTCCCCCGCGTGACAGACGATGGCTCATTCAGGCACGTCAATGCCACAGGGACGATGCATCATGTTCTTGCATGTTCAGGACCCTGGGGGGTGGAGATTTGACGCGAAACGAGACAAAAGCGACACATCCCCACCCTGTGACGTCCATGTGCACCGAGGGGACGCGGCTCTACGCGACCGCACTGAGCACCGGCCGGATCGCCCGGGGCGAGATCCAGAACGCCCCCTGCCTGCTTGAATTCGCCCTCCTACAGCCCGACCCGGATGACGCGAACCAGCTCCGCCCGGTTCCGCCGTCCGTAGCTCTGGCTCAACGGCTCCATCCGATTGAACGCGAGATCCAGGACCGCCGGCGCAGCGCTGTAGATCTCACCGACACTTTCGAGCCTTTCCTGGCCATCAGCGCACAGAGCCCGGCCAACACCCACGCCATCACGGTGCTGGAGGGTTTCGAACAGATCAACGCCGCACTGAACCTCGCGACGGCCGAATGCCACACCGAGGTTCTGACGGTCCAGCCCGGCGGCGCACGGCCCTCCCTGGCCCTGACCCAAGCCCTGGAACGCGACCAGCCGTTGATCGACCGCGGGGTCAGCATACGGACCCTGTACCAGCACACCGCACGACACAGCCAGGGCACGCTCGCCTACGTGGAGCGGATCTCGACGGGCAAGGTGGAGATCCGCACGCTGGAGGAGCTGATCGAACGCCTGATCATCTTCGACCGCACGGTGGCCTTCATCCCGGTGAGCGACGACCGCCGGGTCGCCCTGGAACTGCGCCACCCGGGCCTGGTCGACTACCTCATCAAGGTGTTCGAGCAGCTGTGGCACCGCGCGGTGCCCCTCCAGGAGGAGGTGACGTACCGCAGCACCCCCGGCGGGATAACGGGCGTGCAGCGGACCATCGCCCAGCTCCTGATCGAGGGCCACGTCGACGAGGCCATCGCGCGGCGCCTCGGCATGAACGTCCGCACCTGCCGGGCCCACATCGCCAAGCTCGCCACGACCCTCGGCAGCGGCAGCCGCGCGCAGCTCGGCTACCTCATCGCCCGGTCCGGCATCCTGGGCCGCCCCTCGGGCCCCGAACAGGACTGCGAGGGCCTCCCGGACCACGAGGACCTCGACCCGCATCAGGAAGGGCTCTGAAACTCCGCCGGCAGGCTCGTACGACCGCCTGGTGACGGCACGGCGCCCTCCCCGTTGTCTTTCGGGGAGGGCGCCTCTGTCGTGCTCGGGTGGTGATGCCGTTGGTCAGCCGATGGTGAGGAAGGTGTTCCAGTTGTCCTCGTCGCGTCCGGTGGCTTCTCCGTAGGTGGTGGTGCCGCCCTGGAAGTAGTACTGGAAGCCGCTCGCGTCGACGCCCCAGATGTCCGGGATGCCGTCGCCGGTGTTGTCCTCGGTGCCGAGCACCATGGGCCAGGCAGCGCGGCTCCAGGCGGTCGTGGCGTAGGTGTAGTCGACGCCGCCTTCCGCGTTCGCCGCGTATTGCAGGGAGGTCAGGTCCGCGCCTGCGTTGGTGCCGGCCTTGCCCTTGCGCAGGGCCATGGTGCGGTTGGCGTTGGAGTTGTCGCGGAAGAGGAGGTCGGGGATGTTGTCGCCGGAGACGTCGCGGACGCCGACGATGTCGCGGGCGGCCCAGCCGGTGGCCATCTTGCGGCTTGCGGTAGGAGGCGAAGCTGGATCCGGTGTAGCCGGAGAACGCCCAGACGCCGTCCGCGTCCAGTGCGAACAGGTCGGGCAGGCCGTCACCGGGTGTGCGGAGCTGACCGCCGGGTTGGCGGGCGCGGAGTGGTCGACGGTGAAGGTGCACCATCCGCCGCCGCCGGAGTCGGCGGGGCCGGAGCCCGCGGACCACCAGCCGTCCCAGTCCTGGGTCCGGAGGAGCTCATGAACCCGGAGCAGCTGGCGAAGGTCAAGAAGAACTTCCTCCGCAGGGACATCGTCGCTGTCCGCGACGGGTACCGGAAAATCCACGAGGATTCCGTGGCCGCGGGCAACCTGAATCCGAGCGCCAAGCCTCGGGCCGACTTGATGGACTACTACCTGAATAACTGGTAACTCAAATGACCACCGTGAAGTTCATCGTCCAAGCCGCACCAGGCACCCCGCTGATCGTCCAGTTCGAACCCCAGGGGACCGAGTTCGAGCTCGCTCCGGGTGACTACCTCACCGTCGAAAGGCCGGTCCCGGGAAAGGGAGGCCTGCTCGGTGGGGTGACCCACGAACCGGACCGACTGACCCTGAGCGAGCCCGAGGGGGGCACGGCCCGTCTCTGGAACTCGCGCGGTAAGGAGCTGCCGGTCTTCGGCTATTAGCCGGGACTTGACAGCTCAGAAGCAAACCGACGCGTCGGCGTCAGCCCTCGGACCGGCCGTGAATGGCGTGACGGTCGGCCCGAGGGCCGCAAGGAGCGGCGGAGGCAGCCCGCACCTCTGCTGCGGGCGGCCTCCGCGCCGTCCCCCCAGCTCTTCCGTTACTTCTCAACGCACCTGGACTGATCATGCAGTTCTTCCTCCAGACGGATACACCGGTCCTGGCGCTCTTCGAACCAACCGGACAGCAGTACGAGCTGGACCCGGGCGACCCGGTTCTGGTGAAGTTCTTCGACGGCGACGACGGCGAAATCCGTTGGTTCAAAGGCGCGATCATCGTCTGCTCCCCGAGTCTCGGTTATACCCGCGCTTGGGATTCCAACAACGAGGAGATCGACATCGGTCCTGAATCCGTGGACGCGCTCTGACCGGGCAACCGGTGGGCCGTAGCGCATGACGAAGGCCCCCGCCCGGAATCCGGGTGGGGGCCTTCTCGTGTCCGTGTGCGCGGACCTCGCTCAGTCCATCGGGCGCTTCGGGGTCGGGCGCCAGACGACCAGGGCGCTGCCCGGCTGCGGGGGGCTGTACGGGACCAGGTCGCGCCGGTACGAGGCGTGGACCTGGGCCTCGCGCTGCTGGAGGACCGCCGCGGCGCCGTCCACCGCGGCCGAGAGCTCGGCCACGCGCTGCTGGAGCGCGGCGACTTGGTTCTCCAGTTCGATGATGCGCTTGATGCCCGCCAGGTTGATGCCCTCGTCCTGCGACAGCGCCTGCACCGTACGGAGCAGCTCGATGTCACGGGCCGAGTAGCGCCGGCCGCGGCCGGCCGTGCGGTCCGGGGAGACCAGGCCGAGACGGTCGTACTGGCGGAGGGTCTGTGGGTGCAGACCGGAGAGCTGGGCGGCCACCGAGATCACGTAGACCGGGGTCTCGTCGGTGAGTTGGTAAGCACCGCTTCCCAGACGGGAAGACTGTCGTCGGCGGCCGTCCATGTCATGCTCCCTTCGCGGACTCGAACAGCGCGGAGCGCGGGTCCTGCGACTCCGTCGCCTCGCGGTACATCTCCAGGGCCTCGCGGGCCTTGTCGGACAGCTCGGTCGGGACCGCGACCTCCACCGTGACCAGCAGGTCGCCGCGGGTGCCGTCCTTGCGGACCGCACCCTTGCCGCGGGCCCGCATGGTGCGACCGCCCGGGGTGCCCGGCGGCAGCTTCAGCGTCACGGAGGGGCCGTTCAGGGTCGGGACCTTGATCTCGGCCCCCAGCGCCGCCTCCGCGAACGTCACGGGCACGGTCACCGTCAGGTTGTCGTCCTTGCGGCCGAACACCGGATGGGAACCGACGTGCACGACCACGTAGAGGTCACCGCCGGGACCGCCGCGCTCGCCCGGCGCACCCTTGCCGCGCAGCCGGATCCGCTGGCCGTCGGAGACGCCCGCCGGGATCCGGACCTGCATGGTGCGGGAGCTGCGGGCGCGCCCGCTGCCCTTGCAGACGTCGCAGGGGGTCTCCGCGATCAGGCCGCGGCCCTTGCAGTCCGCACAGGGGTCGGTCAGCGAGAAGCCGCCGCCGCTGCCCCGCGAGACCTGGCCGGTGCCGACACAGGTCGGGCACACCCTGGGGGTGCCGTTCTTGTCGCCGGTGCCCGAACACGCCTTACAGGGGGCCTGGGAGGACATCCGGAGCGGGACCGTGGCCCCGTCCACCGCCTCCGTGAAGGAGAGGGTGACCTCCGACTCGATGTCCTGGCCGCGGCGCGGCTGGGTACGGGTGCCCGCCCCGGGGCCGGCGCCGCGGTTGAAGAGGCCGCCGAAGACGTCACCCAGGCCGCCGCCGAAGCCGCCGGCCTGGCCGGCGCCCTGCTGCTGACCCCCGAAGAGGTCACCGAGGTCGAAGTTGAACGAGCCGCCACCGCCCGGCCCGGGGCGGAAGCCACCGTTGCCGAACAGGGCGCGCGCCTCGTCGTACTCCTTGCGCTTCTTGGCGTCGCCGAGGATGTCGTTCGCCTCGGAGATCTCCTTGAAGCGCTCCTCGGCGGAGGCGTCGCCCTTGTTGGCGTCCGGGTGGTACTCGCGTGCGAGCTTCCGGTACGCCTTCTTGATCTCGGCCTCGGTGGCGTCCTTCGGGACACCGAGGACCTTGTAGTAGTCCTTCTCGACGAAGTCCTTCGTGCTCATCCCCGGTGTCCCTCCTCTCGTGCTCCTACGTGTGGTGCATCAGCCCTTGTCGGGGGCATCCGCGTCCAAGCCGTCCGGCGCTTCGCCCTCCGTGGACTCGGACTTCGGGGCCGCGCCCGGCTGGGGCTCGGCCACCGCGACCCGTGCGGGACGGATCGTACGCTCGCCGATCCGGTACCCCGGCTGCAGGATCGCCACGCAGGTGTCCTCGGTGATGTCCGGCGCGTACGAGTGCATCAGGGCCTCGTGGATCGTCGGGTCGAAGGGCTCGCCCTCCTTGCCGAACTGCTGCAGGCCCATCTTGGCGGCGACGGTCTCCAGCGATTCGGCCACCGACTTGAAGCCGCCGACCAGCTCGCCGTGCTCCCGCGCCCGGCCGATGTCGTCCAGGGTCGGGAGCAGTTCCGTCAGGAGGGACGCGACCGCGATCTCCTTGACGGTGATCCGGTCCCGCTCCACCCGGCGGCGGTAGTTCTGGTACTCGGCCTGGAGCCGCTGGAGGTCCGTGGTGCGCTCGGAGAGCGCGGTACGGGCCTGGTCCAGCTGCGCCAGCAGCGCCACGTCCTGGCTTGCGTCCCCGGCCGGGGCCGCCTCGTCCTTGGCGGAGTCGGCGGCCTTCGGCTCAGCGTCGTTCTGACCGGCGTCGGGGACTTCGGGCTTCTCGTCGAAGCCCGGGGTCTCCTCCGACATCAGGCAGCGCCGCCCTTCGGCTTCTCGTCGTCGACGATCTCGGCGTCGACGACGTCGTCGTCGGCCTTGGCCTGGCCCGCGTCACCGGCGCCGCCGGCGGCCTGGGCGGCCTGGGCGTCGGCGTAGATGGCCTGGCCGAGCTTCTGGCTGACCGCGGCGAGCTTCTCCGTCGCGGTGCGGATCTCGGCCGTGTCCTCGCCCTTGAGCGTCTCCTTCAGCTCGGCGACGGCGGACTCGACCTCGGTCTTGACGTCGGCCGGGACCTTGTCCTCGTTGTCCTTGACGAACTTCTCCGTCTGGTAGACGAGCTGCTCGCCCTGGTTGCGGGACTCGGCCGCCTCCTTGCGGCGCAGGTCCTCGTCCGCGTACTGCTCCGCCTCCTGGCGCATGCGGTCGACCTCGTCCTTGCCGAGCGAAGAGCCGCCGGTGACGGTCATCTTCTGCTCCTTGCCCGTGCCGAGGTCCTTGGCCGTGACGTGCATGATGCCGTTCGCGTCGATGTCGAAGGAGACCTCGATCTGCGGGACGCCGCGCGGGGCCGGGGGCAGGCCCGTCAGCTCGAACATGCCGAGCTTCTTGTTGTACGCCGCGATCTCGCGCTCGCCCTGGTAGACCTGGATCTGGACGGACGGCTGGTTGTCCTCGGCCGTCGTGAAGATCTCGGAGCGCTTCGTCGGGATCGTGGTGTTGCGCTCGATCAGCTTGGTCATGATGCCGCCCTTGGTCTCGATGCCGAGGGACAGCGGGGTCACGTCGAGGAGCAGGACGTCCTTGACCTCACCCTTGAGCACACCGGCCTGGAGGGTGGCGCCGATGGCGACGACCTCGTCCGGGTTGACGCCCTTGTTGGCGTCCTGACCACCGGTGAGCTCCTTGACGAGCTCGGCGACGGCCGGCATACGGGTGGAGCCGCCGACCAGGACCACGTGGTCGATCTCGGACAGCTGGATGCCGGCGTCCTTGATCACGTTGTGGAACGGGGTCTTGCAGCGGTCGAGCAGGTCCGCGGTCAGCTGCTGGAACTGGGCGCGCGTGAGCTTCTCGTCCAGGTGCAGCGGGCCCTCGGCGGAAGCCGTGATGTAGGGCAGGTTGATCGTGGTCTCCGTGGAGGAGGACAGCTCGATCTTCGCCTTCTCGGCGGCCTCGCGCAGACGCTGGAGCGCCATCTTGTCCTTGGACAGGTCGACGCCGTGGCCGCCCACGAACTGCTTCACCAGGTAGTCGACGACGCGCTGGTCCCAGTCGTCGCCACCGAGGTGGTTGTCACCGTTGGTGGCCTTCACCTCGACGACGCCGTCGCCGATCTCCAGGAGCGACACGTCGAAGGTGCCGCCACCGAGGTCGAAGACGAGAATGGTCTGGTCGTCCTTGTCCAGGCCGTAGGCGAGGGCGGCGGCCGTCGGCTCGTTGACGATGCGCAGGACGTTCAGGCCCGCGATCTCACCGGCCTCCTTCGTCGCCTGACGCTCGGAGTCGTTGAAGTAGGCCGGGACGGTGATGACCGCGTCCGTGACCTTCTCGCCCAGGTACGCCTCGGCGTCGCGCTTCAGCTTCTGCAGGATGAAGGCGCTCATCTGCTGCGGGTTGAAGTCCTTGCCATCCAGGTTGATCTTCCAGTCAGTGCCCATGTGGCGCTTGACGGAGCGGATGGTCCGGTCCACGTTCGTGACCGCCTGGCGCTTGGCCACCTCGCCGACGAGGACCTCGCCGTTCTTGGCGAAGGCGACGACGGACGGCGTGGTCCTGGCGCCCTCGGCGTTGGTGATGACGGTGGGCTCGCCGCCTTCCAGAACGCTGACGACGGAGTTAGTGGTGCCCAGGTCGATGCCGACCGCACGTGCCATTTCAATTCCTCCAGCTGACTTGAGTGGAACAGACTCAACCATGCCGTATCGCTGCGCTTGCGTCAACAGAGCTGAGTCGGGTCGGCTCAACCTTTAAGTCGCACTTACGCGCAACCCTGGGGCCCGGCCGCGGCCCGGCCCCCGCCGGCGCTTGAGGCGCGGGGGTCTGGGGGCCCTGCCCCCAGCGGCGGAGCCGGGGCCGAATGGGGCACCGTGGCCGCGCGCCACCGCAAGACCCTCGGAGGCATGCGGCAGCGTGCTGGCATGCCCCTCACACTCACCGCTCCGCGGGTACGCGTCCCCGCCGCCCCGCCGGCGAAGCGGGTGTTCGACCTCGTCGGGGCAGTGGTGCTGCTCGCCGTGCTCGGCCTGCCGCTCACGGCACTCACCGCACTGCTGTGCGCGACCCTGGGCGGCCGCCCCTTCGCGCGGGAGGCCGCGGTGGGGCTGGGCGGCAGGAAGTTCCGCACGTGGCGCCTGCGCACCGACGACGGCGCCGGCCGGATCGGCGCGGTCTTGGACCGCTGCGCCCTCGACGGCCTCCCGCAACTGCTGAACGTGATCCGCGGCGAGATGTCGCTCGTCGGGCCGCGCCCGGAAGCCCGTACGGACCGCCCCGAGCGACTCCTCGTACGCCCCGGGATGACCGGCTTGTGGCAGGTCAGCGCGCGCTCGGACCTCCCCTGGGAGGAAATGGCCCTGCTCGACCGGCATTATGTGGAGAACCACTGGCTCGGGATGGACCTCGCGATCCTGGCGCAGACCCCGCGCGCGGCGTACCGACAAAGGGGGGCCTGAGCGACACAGATCACCACACGCTCAGCTACATTGCGGCGTCGGGAATGGGTAACCTCAAGCCTTGACTTCATAAGTTACCGCTTAGTAAGTGCCGCCCGAGGAGCCCTTCCATGCAACTCGCCGCGATCATCGTGTCGCTGGTCATCACGGTGGTGGCCGTCGCACTATTCGGCCGTGCCACCGTGCAGATCTACCGTTTCGTGCGCCTCGGCCAGCCGGTGCCCGCGGGCACGCGCACCGGCGATCCCACGCAGCGCACCATCACCCTGGTCAAGGAGTTCCTCGGCCACACCCGGATGAACCGCTGGGGCATCGTCGGCTTCGCGCACTGGTTCGTGGCGGTGGGCTTCTTCTCGCTGCTGCTGACGATCGTCAACGCCTTCGGACAGCTCTTCCAGGCCGACTGGCTGATCCCGATCATCGGTGACTGGCTGCCGTACGAGATCTTCACCGAGTTCCTCGGTCTGATGACCGTGCTCGGCATCGTCACCCTCATCGTGATCCGGCAGCTGAGCCGGCCGAGCGCGGCGGGCCGCAAGTCCCGCTTCACGGGCTCCAAGACGGGCCAGGCGTACTTCGTCGAGGCCGTCATCCTGATCGTCGGCGTCTGCATCATGACGCTGCGCGCACTGGAGGGCGCCCAGCACGGCGTCGACGGCTGGGAGCCGGGCTTCTTCGCCTCGTACCCGCTGATCGCCGCCTTCAACGGGCTGAGCCTGAGCACGCTCCAGTACCTGACGTACTTCTTCGCCGCGCTCAAGATCGTCACGTCCTTCACCTGGATGATCACGGTCTCGCTCAACACCAACATGGGTGTCGCCTGGCACCGCTTCCTCGGCTTCCCGAACATCTGGTTCAAGCGGAACGCGGACGGCTCCACGGCGCTCGGCGCCCTGCAGCCGATGACCTCGGGCGGCAAGGAGATCGACTTCGAGGACCCGGGCGAGGACGACTCCTTCGGCGTCTCCCAGGTCGAGCAGTTCTCCTGGAAGGGCATCCTCGACTTCTCCACGTGTACGGAGTGCGGTCGCTGCCAGTCGCAGTGCCCGGCCTGGAACACGGGCAAGCCGCTGTCCCCGAAGCTGCTCATCATGTCGCTGCGCGACCACGCGCACGCCAAGGCCCCGTACCTGCTGGCCGGCGGCGGCAAGGACATGGAGGGCAACGAGAAGGCCACCGCGGAGCAGCTCGCCGGGGTGCCGGCCGCCGCCCTCGCGGAGGCCGAGCGCCCGCTGATCGGCACCGCCGAGGAGAACGGCGTCATCGACCCGGACGTGCTGTGGTCCTGCACCACCTGCGGTGCGTGCGTGGAGCAGTGCCCGGTCGACATCGAGCACATCGACCACATCGTCGACATGCGCCGCTACCAGGTGATGATCGAGAGCGCGTTCCCGTCGGAGGCGGGCACGATGCTCAAGAACCTGGAGAAGAAGGGCAACCCCTGGGGCCTGGCGAAGAAGCAGCGCGTCGAGTGGACCAAGGAGGTGGACTTCGAGGTTCCGATCATCGGGAAGGACGCGGAGGACCTCTCCGAGTTCGACTACCTCTACTGGGTCGGCTGCGCCGGCGCCCTGGAGGACCGGGCCAAGAAGACCACGAAGGCCTTCGCGGAGCTGCTGAACATCGCGGGCGTCAAATTCGCGATCATGGGCGGCGACGAGAAGTGCACCGGTGACTCGCCGCGCCGCCTGGGCAACGAGCCGCTGTTCCAGCAGCTGGGCCAGGAGAACGTGGCCATGCTGAACATGGCGTTCGGCGAGGACGACGAGGACCCGTCGACGAAGAAGCCGAAGTCGGCGAAGCGGATCGTCTCGACCTGCCCGCACTGCTTCAACACCATCGCGAACGAGTACCCGCAGCTGGGCGGCGAGTACGAGGTCATCCACCACACGCAGCTGCTCCAGCACCTGATCGACGAGGGCCGCCTCACGCCGGTCACGCCGGTCGACGGCCTGATCACCTACCACGACCCGTGCTACCTGGGTCGGCACAACAAGGTCTACACGCCGCCGCGCGAGATCATGTCGGCCGTCCCGGGCCTGCGCCAGCAGGAGATGCACCGCCACAAGGAGCGGGGCTTCTGCTGTGGCGCCGGTGGCGCGCGGATGTGGATGGAGGAGCGGATCGGCAAGCGCATCAACAACGAGCGCGTCGACGAGGCCCTGTCCCTGAACCCCGACATCGTCTCCACCGCCTGCCCCTTCTGCCTCGTGATGCTCACCGACTCGGTGAACGGCAAGAAGAACGACGGCCAGGCGAAGGAACACGTCCAGGTCGTCGACGTGGCGCAGCTGCTGCTCGACTCCGTGAAGGCCCCGGGCCCGACGGAGGAGGAGCTGGCCGCGCTCGCGGCGGAGGCCGAGGCGGAAGCCAAGGCCGAGGCGGAGGCCGCTGCCGCGAAGGCTGCGGCGGAGGCGGAAGCCAAGGCGAAGGCGGCGGCCGAGGCGGAAGCCAAGGCGGCGGCGGAGGCCAAGGCGAAGGCGGAAGCAGAAGCGGAAGCCAAGGCTGCGGCCGAGGCCAAGGCGAAGGCCGACGCTGAGGCGGAAGCCGAGGCCGAGCCGGTGGCTGAGGCCGACGCTGAGCCGGAAGCCGAGGCGAAGCCGGTGGCTGAGGCGAAGCCGGAGGCTGAGGCGAAGCCGGAGGCCGGTGCAGAAGACAAGGCCGCCGAGCGGGAAGCCGAGGCGAAGGCCGAGGCAGAGCCGGAGACCAAGGCGAAGGCAGGGCCGGAGGCCGAGGCCGGGACGAAGCCCGAGGCCGAGGCCAAGTAGGAGCCCTGCAAGGGCCCCTGTAGGGCCCTTGCAGGACGCCCGTAGGGCATCCGCAGCACCGGAACGGCCGGTCCCCCACCCGGGGGACCGGCCGTTCCGTCGTACGGCGAGGGAGGGAGGGACTCAGCCCTGGCCCCGCGGCACGGCGAAGCCCAGCCCGGCCGCACCCGCCGCACCCGCCGCGGCCGTGCCGCCGCCGCCCGAGGCGACCGTCGGGTCGACGGTGTACTTGGCGATCAGTCTGCCGTTGAAGTCGTACACCCAGCCGTTGCCGCCGCCCTTGCCGTCGATGACGAGGAACTTCACGCGCTCGCTGTCCTGGACGACCCGGTACGTCCAGTCGTCGCGGTGGACGCTCGGGCGCCGCAGGTCGACCGTGGCGAGGGCGCGCCCCTTCGGCGTGGAGATCTCGACGCGCTTGCCGTGCGGGCCGTCCACCAGCTCGGCTATCCGCCCGTCCGGCATGGCGATCCGCACCGAGCGCTCCTTCCTGATCTGCGGCTTCGGCGCACCCGCCATCCAGGAGGTGACGGTGCCGTTCGGCCGGAGCACGACGTGCAGGCCGTCGTTCTGCCCGTACGACGCGGCCCCGGCCCTGCTGACCAGCGTGTCCAGCTTCGTGGCGCCGGCGAAGACGTCCGCCTCGAAGTGGCTGTCGCCGATCTTGTAGACCTTGGCGACGGACCCGTCCGCCAGCTCCACGGTGGTGACGTGCGCGCGGACGCTCGCGGCCGGCTCGACGGACGGCTGCCCGATCCCCGGCAGCGCCTCCGGCCCCGGTACGGCCGGCGAGTCCGCGAAGGCGGACCCGATCGGCAGGGCCAGGACGGTGGCTGCGCCGGCGACGACGACGGCGCTGCGGAGGGTGGTTCGGCGAGTGTTGCGCATGTGCGGGCTCTTCTCGTGTCTCGTGTGCTCGTGCTCGTGCTCGTTCGCGTTCGCGTTCGCGTTCGTTCGTGGTCGTTCGCGCCATGCGGCGGCGACGAGTACGAAACTACGGACCCGATATGTGCGTATCCCATCGAGAACGTAACGGAAGGGCGCAGAACACAACACAGCCCCGTAAATCGGACAGGCGACAAGATCGGGCACGGGGTGGGGACAGCACGTCCGGGAACCCCTAAGGGATGTCACAGGTCAGCCGCAAAGGGTGGCTGTTCCGGCTGCCCGTCCACCGATGCTCGCCGGACCAGGTACGTTCGATCACGTGGCTGGATTCAGGATCGGACGCGGCCGGGACAACAACCGCTCTCCGCAACAACCCCCGCAGCAGCAGCAGTCGTACGGCCAGCAGCAACCGCCGCCGTACGGCCAGCCGCCCTACCCTCCCGTCGGAGGCCCGCCACCGCAGCAGCAGTGGCCGCAGCCGAACGCGGGAGGTCACGGTGAGCCGGAGTACTTCGACCCGTACGGGCAGCAGCAGCCGCACGCGCAGCAGCCCCCGTACGGCCACGGAGGCGGCGGCCACGGAGGCGGCGGCCACGGCGGTGGGGGCTACAACGACAACCCGGGGCACACCCAGGTCTTCGCCGTCGGCGAGGACCCGTACGGCCAGGGCGCGACGTACCAGGCGGGTGCGGCCTCGGCGGTGCCGTCCGGACCGCGGCTGCCGTGGAAGGAACTGCTCCGCGGCATCGTGACGCGGCCCGGGCAGACCTTCCTCCAGATGCGCGACTACGCCGTCTGGGGCCCCGCGCTGATCGTGACCTTCCTCTACGGGCTGCTCGCGGTCTTCGGCCTCGACGACGCCCGCGACGACGTCATCAAGGCGACCGTGCCGAAGGCGATCCCGATCGTCCTGTCCGCCGGCGTGGCCTTCGTCATCTGCGGCCTGATCCTGGGCGCGGTCACGCACACCCTGGCCCGCCAGCTGGGCGGCGACGGCTCGTGGCAGCCGACGGTGGGCCTGTCGATGCTGGTCATGTCCATCACGGACGCCCCGCGCCTGCTGTTCGCCGTGTTCCTCGGCGGCGACAACATGGTCGTACAGGTGCTGGGCTGGGCCACGTGGGTGGCGGCCGGAGCCCTGTTCACCTCACTGATCAGCAAGTCGCACGACCTGCCGTGGCCGAAGGCCCTGGGCGCGTCCGCGATCCAGCTGGTCGCACTGCTGTCGATCATCAAGCTGGGCACGATCTAGCCCCGACCCCGCACACGAAAGGGCCCGCCGCGCGCTGTCCGCGCGGCGGGCCCTCTGCATGACGTCGGTCGGCTAGGCGTCGAGGACCTGGCCCTCGCGCTTGACGACGGGCGGCTCGACCGACCAGGGGAAGTTGATCCACTCGTCGGTCTTCTTCCACACGTACTCGCACTTCACGAGGGAGTGGGACTTCTCGTAGACGACGGCGGAGCGCACCTCGGCGACGTGGCCCAGGCAGAAGTCGTGGACGAGCTTCAGCGTCTTGCCGGTGTCGGCCACGTCATCGGCGATGAGGACCTTCTTGTTGGTGAAGTCGATCGCCTCGGGCACGGGTGCCAGCATGACCGGCATCTCCAGCGTGGTGCCGACGCCGGTGTAGAACTCGACGTTCACCAGGTGGATGTTCTTGCAGTCGAGCGCGTACGCCAGGCCGCCGGCGACGAACACCCCGCCGCGGGCGATGCTCAGGATGATGTCGGGCTCGTAGCCGTCGTCGGCGATCGTCTGCGCCAGCTCGCGCACGGCGCGCCCGAAACCGTCGTAGGTCAGGTTCTCGCGTACGTCGCTCATGCCTCGTGCCTCACCTGGGTGCGGTGGAAGTTCTGGAAGGAGCGCGAGGCGGTCGGCCCGCGCTGCCCCTGGTACCTGGACCCGTAGCGCTCGCTGCCGTACGGGAACTCGGCGGGCGAGCTGAGTCGGAACATGCACAGCTGCCCGATCTTCATGCCCGGCCAGAGCTTGATCGGCAGGGTGGCGAGGTTCGACAGCTCCAGGGTCACGTGTCCCGAAAACCCGGGGTCGATGAACCCGGCGGTCGAGTGCGTCACCAGGCCGAGGCGGCCCAGGCTGGACTTCCCCTCCAGTCTGGAGGCGATGTCGTCGGGCAGCGAGATGACCTCGTACGTCGACGCGAGGACGAACTCACCGGGGTGGAGGATGAACGCCTCGTCGCCCTCCGGCTCGACCATCCGCGTCAGGTCCGGCTGCTCGATCGCCGGATCGATGTGGGCGTAGCGGTGGTTCTCGAACACCCGGAAGTACCGGTCGAGACGTACATCGATGCTGGAGGGCTGCACCATCGATTCCTCGAACGGGTCGATGCGAACCCGTCCGCTGTCGATCTCGGCCCGGATGTCTTTGTCAGAGAGAAGCACGTCCCGAGGATACGCAGAGCGCGCGGGCCACCCCCAATCGAGAGCGACGCCCGCGCGCCCGCCCCGGTGACTACCGCTTCGCGCCACCCACGGGCACGGCGTGCCGCAACCGTGCGCACCGCGGGCACCTCAGCAGCCGCCCGGGCCCGATCCGGCCGGCACCGAGGTGCTGCAGCGGGAAGGAGGCGGTACTGAAAACGTGCCCTTCGGCACAACGGACGACGGTGTGCTCCATCGAGTCCCTTTCCCCAACGAGCCGTACTGCGACGAATCGCCACATTAGGGGATGATCGGCACCCACTCCAGCCGCCGCTCCGCACCCACACCGTACGCCCCAACTCCCGCACCCACACGCCCCGGTGTACGCCACACACGACAACGACCCCGCGGCAAATTCACCGGGGGTCGATCATGAGGTAGAGTGAGCAACGCTAGGGATCCAGGCAACTGGCCCACCGTGCGGATGTAGTTTAATGGTAGAACATGAGCTTCCCAAGCTTATAGCGCGGGTTCGATTCCCGTCATCCGCTCTTGAACGAAGGCCCAGGTCAGCGACCTGG
This sequence comes from Streptomyces sp. NBC_01214, assembly GCF_026340975.1. GTDB lineage: Bacteria > Actinomycetota > Actinomycetes > Streptomycetales > Streptomycetaceae > Streptomyces. Next base: position 140,634 of record NZ_JAPEOS010000001.1, read on the forward strand.
GCCTTCGTCGTTGTCTAGACCTCTCCACCCTCGCCGTGCCCTCCACGTGCCCCAACTGGCGGAAATCCCCTGCTCGGAGGGGCAGCCGCGCACCACTTTCACCACACGGGCCCCGCCGATCTCGGATCGCGAGACGCGTTCTCGATGACCTGCGTCACATGACTGCACCCGCCGCGTGAATTCGCTTCCCCAAAGAGGCGGTTGGCCGAAAGGGCCAGGCGGCAGACCCGCGACGGGACTACCTAGTACCGCGTCAGGCAACGTTCGCCCCCTTGACGAGGGTGGACTGCTACCGCACGCAGGAGCCGTCCGGCGTCATGTCCGGGGAACCCATCCCGAAGGAGTACAGGAGGGTCAGCACACAGGCCGCCACGAACAGGGCCACCCATTTGATCTCGGGTTCGGTCTGATCCGGTAGCACCGCCACCAAGATGGTCTGGAAAAGCCCGAGCAGTAGGGTCATGCCGATCCAGGCGAACGGCATGATCATCACAAATCCCGTACGGGTCGGCGCGTCCATGCCGTGCGCACAGTCCGCCCACCTTTGCGATGCCAGAGCGGTTCCCATCACAGTGCCCGCCACGGCGAGCAGCGGCCCCGTCACGAACCACCCCAAGCCGGGCTCCTTGCCCTCCCTCGATGCAGTCATCTGTGCCTGGCCTCTCCCTTTCGATCTCACGTACCGGAGCACACACGCCCCCGAACCCCTGCCCGGTTCCCGCGCCGAGAGCGCCATCCCGCTGCCCTTGGCCGCATTTCAGGCCGTCTCAACGAACATGTCGAACTGCATCGCTGAGCACACCGGAGCTAGTGCCGCATCAGACAACCTCCGCCCCGTGCGTCGTACCGATGAGGCGGGGTGGAAGATAGCCCCGTGAGCTTCGATCTTGCGGTTCTGGCGATGGACGAATCAGCCGACGCTGCGGCGGCGCGTGCGATGTTCGATCGGCACCTCCGACCACCACGACGAGGGTGAGTTGGATGAGCGAGTGGTCGGGTTCTATGAGCAGCTGCGCTCGCTGTTCCCAGACCGCCCCCCCCCTTCGCCGCAGAGTCGCCGTGGATGTCGACGCCGCTGACGATCGGTATCGACCCCGTGATCATGAATCTGAGCTTCTCGTCGCGGAGCGACGCGGCAATCAAGGCGATCGAGGAGCTTGTCAGCGGAGTTCCGCCTGGTCATCTGGGATCCGCAGTCCCAGGACGCCCATCTGCTGGGGCCTGATTGACGAGGCGCTCTGCTCGATTCAGGCGATGTTCGCCCTGCTGACGACGCTGCGGAGGCGCTCATCCTGGGCGTGCTTGTTCCGCCAGATGATGTAGCGGCGGATCATGCTGCCCTGCTCCCTGTGGCTGGCGTGGTCGGTGCCGTCGAGGGCGAAGTAGCGCAGGGCGGTGAACTGGGCCTCGATCCGGTTAAGCCAGGAGCTGTTGGTCGGGGTGTAGGCGATCTCGACGTTGTTCGCCTCGGCCCAGGTCCCGACCCGTTGGCACCGCTTGGTGGTCAGGTGGGGCGAGTAGTTGTCGCAGACGATCGCGATGCGTAAGTCCATCGGGTGCAGCGAGCGCAGGTAGCGGCAGAACTCCAGGAACTTCGAGCGGTTCTTCGTCTTCTTGATGTGCCCGTAGAGCTGGTCCTTGGCCAGGTCGTAGGCGGCGAACAGGTTCCGGACGCCGTGCGGGCGGTTGTAGGTCGCTCGCCTGCGGGGGCGGTGTCGCGGTCGGGGTCCTTGTGCCGGCCGCCGCGTTCGGCCCACTGCCGTCCGGGGTGGGGCTGGAGGTTGAGGGGGCCGAACTCGTCCATGCAGAAGATGACTCCGGGCCCGCCTTCGTCGGGTATGACCTCGCCGTCGGCGATCGCGTAGAGGTGCTGGACCCGGGCCTTCTTGGCCGCGTGGTCGGGGTCGCGGGAGGTCTTTCAGGTCTTCAGGCGTTGAAAGGAGACGCCTTCCTCGCGGAGCAGGATGCGCAGGCCCTCGTGGCTGATGTCGTCGACCACCCCCTCGGCGACCAGGAAGTCGGCCAGTTTCGCCAGGCTCCAGGTCGAGAACGGCAGGCCGTGCTCGACCGGCTTGGACTTGGCGGTCTTCTTGATCTCACGGCGCTCGGGAAGGGTGAACGTCCTGGGCCGACCGCCTTTGTACTTCGGATAGAGCGACTCGAAGCTGTCGGCGTTGAAGTTGTGGATCACATCGCGGACCCGGTCCACGCTGGTGAACGTCACCTCAGCGATCTTCGCCACCGGCATCCCCTGCGCTGACAGCAGCACCATCTGGGCGTCTGGCGCCGCCCGGCGTAGCAACCGGGCGACATGTCAGGACGGGGCAAACGTTGCTTGATCCGGCACTAGTCCTCTTTCCCCGCCAACACGCGATCGGCGGCGTAGTGCGGGCAGGAAGGGACATGCCACGTCACCGTCACCCGGCGCCGGTCGGCGGCGATGGTGCGAGCCTGCCCAGTGGCCGGGCAGGCTGAACAGTGCGGGCACCGGACGGTTTCGAACTTCAACTCAGCCATCACCTGCGCCACCTTCCCCACCAATGGTGCTCGCGACGAGAGTGCCACGCCTCGCAGCGGGACAGTCTCGGAGAAAGCTGCACACCGGAGCTCGGGGGCGGCTCATGGTCCGGCCGTGCCAGTGAGATGGCCACTGGGATCACGGTTCGGCTGACCATTTCGCCAGGAGGTTCCCGCAGGTGCCGGTGCATGAAGACAGTGACCCTGCGCAGGGCACTCCGGCAGAGCAGCCGGGCACGGATGACCCTGCCGTTCACGTGCGGACCACGGCCGGCCCATCATTCCTTACCGCTGAGGCGGCCGCCTCCGTCGAGGCCATCGTGCGGGCTGTACACGATGGCGATGATGTTCGCATCCGGATCCTTTTGGCAGCCTTGGTCAACGTCGCCGACACCGAGGTTCTCCTCCACCTGCGAGAGCGGCTTCGCGAACGACCGCAGTGATGGTCGGGCGCTGCGGAACAGACGTGCAGCGGTGCGGGGCCGGGTCGCTGCCGCCTTGCCGTGGGCACCCCCGAGACCGTCATGGAGCACCTGCGAGCTGCGGATCCCTTCGGGAGGGCGCTGCGGACCCACCCCGCAGGCTCACGTTTCCTGGACTGCACGTCGCGGCTGACGGACGCCCTTGCTCACGAAACGCTGCACTCGGGGGGAATCAATATCTATCCCCGCGGTCAGAGAGTTTAATGGACCTCGCAGGGAGAGTTTTTCCGCACCGCACACGATGGAGATATTCAACGCCCACAAGCCGCTTCAGCATGCTACTGTCGATCTCGGTTGCAGTTGTGGTACCCAAAAAACTTCAAGCACTCCAGTCGGCCTCCGGGCCACATTCGAGTGGTTCATATTTCCGGGTCATTTTCCGGCGGGGCATCATCGCGGCGACACGGTGTCCGTCCAGTGCGGATGCTGATGTACTGCCCCAAAGGAGATATGACATGGCATCTGGCACCGTGAAGTGGTTCAACGCAGCCAAGGGTTTCGGCTTTATCGAGCAGGACGGTGGCGGCGACGACGTCTTCGCCCACTTCTCGAACATCGCCTCCTCCGGCTTCCGCGAGCTGGTGGAAGGACAGAAGGTCAACTTCGACATCGCGCAGGGCCAGAAGGGCCCGACGGCCGAGAACATCGTTCCCGCCTGACGCTGACGCGCATTTCGTAGCTGGGGCCCGCATCCCTCGGGGTGCGGGCCCCAGCTGCAAGCATCTCCCGCAGTGGGTTCACCTGCGTGACGAGGTATTCAGGGTTAAAGCCCGCTCGGCGATTCACCCCCTCGATTTTTCTCGGTTTCGCGTCCACATGACGCCTCCCCATCTCGGCGCCTGCGACCGTGCAGAATCTCTGTAGGCCAGAGTCGCTTTCGCATTCCATTCGGCCCGTTCTTGTGATTCCCTGCGCTGCTTTTCCGCTGCGGGAATTCCTTGATACGTGCCGTATCAAGGAAGGTTCTGCATGAACCGCACTCGTACGAATGACCGTTCCTCTCGTACCCGTAGCCGCACCGGTGGCCCCGCTTTCGGCGCTGCCACCGGTTCGGAGCGGGGGAACCGCTTCGGCTCGTCGGCCCCGAGCCGTTCCGGAGGGCCGAGCCGCTCCGGCGGCTACAGCCGTCGGCCCGCCGCGATCCAAGGCGAGTTCGCCCTGCCGAAGACGATCACTCCGGCGCTGCCCGCTGTCGAGGCCTTCGCCGACCTCGCCATGCCAGCCGAGCTGTTGGCCGCTCTCGGCGCGCAGGGCGTGACCGTGCCCTTCCCGATCCAGGGTGCGACCCTCCCGAACTCCCTGGCGGGCCGCGATGTGCTCGGCCGCGGGCGGACCGGCTCCGGCAAGACCCTGGCCTTCGGGCTGGCCCTGCTGGCCCGCACGGCCGGTCAGCGCGCCGAGCCCCGTCAGCCGCTCGCACTGGTCCTCGTACCGACCCGCGAGCTGGCCCAGCAGGTCACCGACGCCCTCACCCCGTACGCCCGCTCGGTCAAGCTGCGCCTGACCACGGTCGTCGGCGGCATGTCGATCGGCAAGCAGGCCGGAGCGCTGCGCGGAGGCGCGGAGGTCGTCGTGGCTACGCCCGGCCGGTTGAAGGACCTCATCGACCGTGGCGAATGCCGGCTTAACCAGGTCGCGATCACCGTCCTGGACGAGGCCGACCAGATGGCCGACATGGGCTTCATGCCGCAGGTCACCGCCCTCCTGGACCAGGTGCGTCCTGAGGGGCAGCGGATGCTTTTCTCCGCCACCCTCGACCGCAACGTCGACCTGCTGGTGCGCCGCTACCTGACCGACCCCGTCGTGCACTCGGTGGACCCGTCCGCGGGCGCGGTCACGACGATGGAGCACCACGTGCTGCACGTCCACGGCGCCGACAAGCACCGCACGACGACGGAGATCGCGGCCCGGGAGGGCCGGGTGATCATGTTCCTGGACACCAAGCACGCCGTCGACCGGCTGACCCAGGACCTGCTGAACAGCGGAGTGCGGGCCGCTGCCCTGCACGGTGGGAAGTCGCAGCCCCAGCGCACTCGGACCCTCGCCCAGTTCAAGACCGGACACGTGACCGTACTGGTCGCGACGAACGTGGCGGCGCGCGGCATCCACGTCGACAACCTCGACCTCGTCGTCAACGTCGACCCGCCCACCGACCACAAGGACTACCTCCACCGCGGCGGCCGCACCGCCCGCGCTGGCGAGTCCGGCAGCGTCGTCACCCTCGTCACCCCCAACCAGCGCCGCGACATGACCCGCCTCATGCAGGCCGCCGGCATCACACCGCAGACCACCCAGGTCCGCTCCGGCGAAGAGGCACTGAACCGGATCACCGGCGCCCAAGCCCCCTCCGGCATCCCCGTCGTCATCACCGCGCCCGTCGTCGAACGCGCCAAGCGCAGCGCGGCCTCCCGCGGCAGGCGACGGCCCGCTTCGACGGTCCGGCGCGTGAGCGTGCGGCAGTCCGCCTTCGATGCGGCGGCCTGAGAACCACGTGATCAGGAAACTGACCCATCTCTGCAGGAGGCACGTTTTGACGCTGGTCCAGATGCAGCACCGCTCGACGAACGCCAACCCTGTGCACCGGACGGTGGACGACGCGATGGAGGCGGCCGGTCCACAGGTATGTGACGACATGACGGTCGAGGTGGCCCTGGCCGTCATGGCCGGCGCCCGCGCGGATCATCTGCTCGTCTGCGACGAGGACGGCCTGTGCACCGGGCTGGTCACGCAGGCCCAGCTCACCGCTGTCCACGACAGCGCGGCGTACACCGACCGGGTCCGTCTCCGCGACCTGCTGGGGGACCGCGGGCCGGTCGCCTCACCCGCAACCACGATGGCCGAAGCCGAACACGCGATGCGCTACCGCCGGCTCGATGCCCTGCCGGTCGTCGATGAGCAGGGCAGTGCTCTGGGCGTCCTCGCCCTTGCCCGCTGAACCGCCTCACCGCGGCACGGCCGTCCCCCCTTCTTCTTCCTGTGAGGCAACATGCGCTGTGTCATCGCCCGTTTCCCGTTCGACCTGACCAAGAGCGGTGTCCTGGAGTCGATGAAGGGCGTCAAGCCCGAGCAGGTCGTCGGCGAGTCCGTGATCATCGGGCGCCGTACCTACCCCGTCAAGCAGGTCGGCCAGGTCATCACCCGCCAGGACCGGCGTGACTTCAGCGCCGGTGAAGTCCTCCGGGCCATGACCCAGCTCGGGTTCACCTGCCGCGGCCTCCCCCTGGCTACCGTGCCCACGCGCATCCTCAGCCCGCTCCAGCAGGCTTCAGCGATGCTCGGCATCCCGGTGACCGTCTGACGGACAGGACCGGCACGAGCCGACACCCGAACACAGCGAGGAGGGCCCGACCGGCATACGCCGGTCGGGCCCTCCCGCGTACCCAGGGGTGTCCTACGCGATGTCGGGTCAGTGGTCGGAGTAGCTGAAGTCGCCCATGGTCCATGCGCTGACATCCGCGATCGAGACGCGATACATCCCACCCGTCTCCGGGATCCCGACCGTGCCCTGAAGGATGCGGGCTACGTGGAAGTGCAGGTGAGTGGGCGGTCCCTCGTGAGGTGTCGTGGCGGTGAAGATGGCGGCGAACTCGCCCAAGCGGGTGGAGTCAGTCAGGACCTCCGACACGCGCTGCCTCCACACAGCTTCCGGTGCCAGCCGACCGGTGATGACAGCGCCACCGGTGACCACGGTCAGGGACATCTGATTGCTCTGCCCGGACTCCACCAGGGTGGCAACGTCAACGAGCAGCTCGTCAGGCTTCGACATAGGAGCCGAGTTTATGCACCGGTCGTCCCGTTCTCTCGACGGGGAGGACTACCGGTCGAGAAGAGCACTCACCGTCTTCCCGCCGGAGGGCCGACGGGTGACACCGGTTGCTCGGGCGCTGCGGTGACCATGGGCCAGCCGAATCCACCGGTACGGCGGCCGTACGGGACAGGGCGTCCGAGCCCCTGACCTGCTGTGCAGGATGCTCTGCACATCTGGTCCCACCGCAGAGGTCTAGCTCTCCTCGACGGGCGCGAAAATCTATGTCGGCCGGAGTAGACATTGGGCTGTGGCGTGGTTATGGTTTCTCTCGTAGCCCAGAGAGACAGTAGGGCCTGGCAGAGATGAACTGCCGGGCAGCAGTACCCGCAGTTGCAGTGCGCAGGACGGTGCGGTGGTGGAGTTCCGAAGCCAGGGTTGTTGCAGGACGGCGACGGCGCTGACGACCGGACCGGGTGGCCCGCAGTCATCAGGGGCCGCCGTGAGCAGTACCAGCAGTTAACGCAGTGGCAGTACCTGTAAGTGCAGTTCGAAGTACCCAGCAGTGAAGTAGTAAGCAGCACCTCGGTGAAGGCGTCGGCTGCGGGCGCGCGCACCGGGAAGTTCGGCAGTGGGGTTCTAAGCCAGAGCAGACGCAAGATGGGCAACGGGGCTGGCTGCCGAAGAGTGGCGCTGACACAGGCCACCAGCAGTACGCAGTAGAGCAGTACCGCAGTGAGTGCAGTAACCCGCAGTTCGCAGTCTCTCCCGTTTGGTAAGCAGTTGATCACCGAGGGAAGAACGGAGGAGTTGAGGCGCCATCAGGATCGCCCGGGCGAAAGTCGTGAGTCCGGGTACCGCAGGACATCGATAGTGAGGTGGTCTCCGGTCGAGCAACCGCGATCCCCGCACAGCCTGTCCCCGTTCGGACGGGTCGGCGGAAACAGTAGGCCGGCGCAGGACTAGGGCCGGCAGATGGTGTAGCAGTTCCTTCGGGGCCCCGGTGCTGAACGCACCGGGGCCCCTCCTTTCGTTCCGCCCTCGCCGTGAAGGTTGCACGCGGAGAAGGGCGCGGCTTCATCGCCCAGGACGGCAGCTGCCCGGACTTATTCGCCACTACTCGCGGCAGCGTGTCCCTCCGGAAGCCAACCGACCATGACGCCACAGGCATGCCGGATCAGGCGCGCACCTTCGCCGGCGGTAGCGATCTTCTGGAAGCCGGCATCGGAGAGCACTTGCCAGACGCGATCAGGTGCGGAGACGGCTGTTGGGGCCGTCTTGCTCGTCGGCGGTGTCGTCGTTGAACCAGTAGTCACCGGCGGCCAGGTAGCGGAAGGAATGGTTGCTGCCGGTGGGCAGCTCAACGGTGACCGCGCGGTTGCCGTCCTTGCGGAGGGTAAGAGGGTGCACGCCGGGACACCAGTCGTTGAAGTCGCCGACCACGCTCACCTCGGCCGCAGGCGTGTCGGCGGGCAGAACGAAAGTGACCTTGGCGCGGTTCTTGCGCACGGCGCGTTCCAGCACGAGAGACTCCTGACGGACAGGGGGAGGGACAGTACGGGCCTATGGTCAGGGCAGAGCAGGAGCCGCGCACGCCGACGCCGCCGTACTGCCCACCGGGTCACCCACCCGCTGCACCCAGCAGGACGCGCACCCGGGCACATGTGACAGTGCACGTGGGGTACGACGACGGTTGCCCCACGCAAGCAGGACCCGGCCGGGGCCCCGTAGCCACACCGGCCGGGTCCTGCGCCATGCGAAGCAGACGTTCGGCGAGCACGCCAAACTTCGGACCGGCTGGCGCCGAAGCAGTGTCACCCCCACTCCAGCCCACCTCAGCGAGGGTGGCCCGAGGGTTCGGTCCTGGTCGGCGCCAGGGGGTTGGCCCCGGAAGGCGACCGTCCCCGCCGGTGACCCGGGCGGCGCCCGTACGCGACCGGTGTGCCTATTGAGGCAGGCCGTCCGGCCATCCCTCCGGAGAGCGGTCGCCGGGCGGCGGGTCGTGGTCCGCGGGGAAGAGGGGCAGGGTGCCGGTCATCTCCAGGAGGCGCAGGAGCTGGTGGTTGGGGGCTGCCAGGCGAACGACGGTTCCGGTCTCCTGTGCTGCGCGCCGGGCGGCGAGGAGTGCGTTGAGCGCGGAGGAGTCGCAGAAGGAGACGCGGCTGCAGTCGACCGTCACGGGCTTGGCCGGCGAGGCGTGGGTGAGGGCTTCGGCGAGGGCGAACCGCAGGGCGGGGGCCGTCTCGATGTCTATCTCGCCCGAGGGCCTGATGGCAACGGCGTGCTCCAAGACTTCCACGGCGATGGCGTTGCCGCCGGCCTCCGGGGAAGGGCGTTCGGCCATGGTGGGTCACTCCCAGGTTCGTGGCGTGGCCCCCGAAGCCCGTGGTCCGGTCGGCGGTTCGGGGGAGGGGCGGGTCAAGTGCTGCGTTGGTCGTGGGTTTCCTGGCGGAGCCGGTCGGTGTGCCGGGTCAGGGCGTCGATGCGTTCGGCGAGCTCGGTGTCCTCGGGTCGCAGGTGGGCACGGGTGTCGATCAGAGGGCGGACGAGGCGGGCGGCGTCGTCGTCGGCGAGGGCCAGGTTCAGGTCGCCGACGGCGCCCTCGGCACCCTCGGGGAGACCGGTCAGAGCGGTGACCTGGCCGGCGAGACGGCGCAGGTCGGCCGCGTGGTCGCGGGCCCAGGCGGTCACCGTGCGGTCGGCGGCGCGTGTGTCGCGCATGGCCTGGACGCGCTGCTCGCCGGTACTCCCGACCGCTCCCGGGCGCAGCCGCAGGTAGCGCCGTTCTGCGGCCTGGCGGCTGGCGACCCCGAGCGGGCCCGCGAGGTCGGCCCAGCTCGCGCCTCGCCCGCGGGCGGTCTCGATCAGCCCGCTCTCCCAGTCGGCGAGCTGCTCGCGGACTTCGCGCAGCAGCAACAGCGCGGCCAGGGCCGGGTGTGGACCCGGGTCCGGCGCGCGCCCCGTCGGGGCCGTCGTTGGTGCTGCGGAGGGTCGCTGCGCGTCCCGCAGGGCCTGGTCGATGGTCTCCAGTGCCGCCGCGGCGGCGAGGAAGGGGACCTGGGTGGGCGGTGGGGTGGCCTCGCGTTCGGCCTCGTTCATGGGACTCTCCGTTGGCTTGTCATCCTCCAGATGACTGCTTACTTGTCATCGTTTCGATGACATGTTACAACGGAGGCACGTTGAAGCGCATTGGCAGTTTCTGCCTGAACCAACTGGAGGTGTTTCGCGATGTTGATGCGCACCGACCCGTTCCGCGAGATGGACCGGATCGTCCAGCAGCTGTCGGGTACGTCTGGCACGTGGTCGAAGCCGTCGGTGATGCCGATGGACGCCTACCGTCAGGGCGACGTGTACGTGATCGCCTTCGACCTCCCCGGCGTGAGCACCGAGGCGATCGACATCGACGTCGAGCGGAACATGCTGACGGTGAAGGCCGAGCGTCGGCCCACGGGGAAGTCCGACGGAGTGCAGATGGAGCTCTCCGAGCGGCCCCTGGGCGTCTTCTCCCGCCAGATCATGCTGGCCGACACCCTCGACACCGAGCACATCGAAGCCGACTACGACGCGGGCGTCCTGACCCTGCGGATCCCGATCGCCGAGCGCGCCAAGCCGCGGAAGATCAGCATCGGCGGCGAATCCGGCCGCAAGCAGATCTCCGGCTGATCGGCCCCAAAGCGGCGGAGGACGGGGAACCGATCCCCCTCCGGCACCCCGTCCTCCGCGCCCCTCGCCCCTTCACCCCTCCCCGGAGGTGACGTGATGTCGATACGCAGGGAGGCGTTCCTGGCCCACGTCCAGGAACGCGGCGAGTACACGACCCTGCCGGAAGCCGAACGGGCGGCGCGCGTCGTCCTGGCCCTACTGGGCGCGCACCTGGTCGGCACCGTGCGGGCCGAGCTCGCCGCCCGGCTCCCCGAGACGTACGCCCTGATCCTTCTGAATCCCCTGCAGGCCGCCGAACCGCTCTCACCCGAACGCTTCGTCCGCGCGACCGCGGCCTGGATCGAGGGCGCCACCGAGAAGACGGCCCTGTGGGACATCGGCGCGGTCCTCTCCACCGTGGCCGCAGCGGCGGGTGACGTCCTCATGCGCGAGGTCCTGATCCAGCTCCCGCCCGGCTACGACCTCCTCTTCGGGCACCCCCAGCCCATCTGACCGGCGCCGACGGCCGGAACTCGAACCTTCGAAGAGAAAGGCAACCGCAGCACCATGTACGACCAGCCTCGACCGGACCGGCCCACCCCCGCCATGACGTTCGACCAGATGCTGGAACGCGTCCGCTACGAGGGCGCCTACCCCACCCGCGAACGCGCGGAAGAAGCCGTCCGCACCGTGCTTGCCGCGCTCGGCCGGCAGGTCACCGGTGACGAGCGCGTCGACCTCGCTCAGTGCCTGCCCGTCGAAGCCGCCCTCACCCTGACCGCCCAGATCCCCGATACCGAGCAGCTCACCGGCTGGGGCTTCGTCAAGGACCTGGCCGCACGAACCGGCGTGAGCCCGGCCATCGCCCGCTGGGACACCGGCGCCGTACTCGCCACCGTCACCGCGCTCGCCGGACCCGACCTCCTTGCCCGCGTCCTCCAGCGACTCCCCGACGACTACGCACTCCTCTTCGGACAGGCGCAACTGCTCCGGCCTCAGCGCGCCGCCGCCTGACCGGAGCCGGCTGCGCGCGGACATGCAACGGGGCCGGGACCGCTCCTGCGGTCCCGGCCCCGTGGACACGAGGGGTCAGTGCTTGAAGGTGTCCTTGATCTTTTCCTTGGCCTCGCGGGCATCGCCCTTGGCCTGCTCCGCGCGGCCCTCGGCGGTCATCCGCTCATTGCCCGTCAGACGGCCAGCGGTCTCCTTGAGCTTGCCCTTGGCCTGCTCGCCCTTCGCCTCGGCCTTCTGCTCACCAGACACAGCTGATCACTCCCTGTTCGATGGAAAGGTCTTACAGAACCCCGTATGACCGGTGGGATCCCTCCCAAACAGACGGGCCGGCAATGGGGTGACGCTCGGGGCGAAACGTTCGGCCATGGGCCAGCCGGCCTGGATGCCGCAGCGGTCCGCGCGGCGCCTCATGGAGGTGACCGTGCCAGCGAGCCGGAGCGCGGTGGTGACGAGCCGGGATCGTGTCAGGCCGGCCCAGTCAGGACGTGGCTGGCGTCGGGGAGCTCGTGGACGTGAGCGGCCGCACCTTCCAGCGGCAGGAGAGGGCGCAGGGGACAGTTGGCCGAGGTGTGGTCGTGGTCGACTTCCCAGGTGGGCAAGGGTGCGGCGGGGGCGCGGTTGGTGGAGACGGCGTAGAGGTTGCCGAAGCAGCCCCGGCACACCAGTGCAGCGTGGTTCACGGGAGTGCCTCCGGTTGAACCGACTCGGCTGAGCCATCCACGGGGCGGGCCTCCCCCGCCAGGTGGAGCTGGCGCAAGGTGCTTTCCGTCTCGCGCCTGAGGTGTTCGGAAGAGGCCAGACGCTGCCACAGCGGGTCGGGGAGGCCGGGGACGGCGGCGCCGCGGGCAGCCCATTCCTCGGCTAGCTGCGTGTACAGGGGTGTGCCCTGGTCCGGGGGTTCTCCGGGAATCCGGCCACGGGCGTGTGCCGGGCTACGGGAAGGCCTTCGGCGCGCTTGTACCGGAAGACTGCCAACCGCTCTGCGCTGGCCGCTGCCGGCCTGTGCGCCGCGGCTGGAGTCCGCCCAATGATCGTCCGTCACGTTCGTCAAAACGATCCTTCCATCCTCCAGGACACCGTTTCCGGTGTGCCGCGACGCTCTCGACCGTTGCTTTGGCCCTCGATGAGGCACACACCGTTGACCGCCCCCAGCTGCTCCCTGTGCTGCGCATCGACAGGAGCGACCGTGCGTTCGAGGCCGATTACCTCCTCACCCGCCACACGAAAATCTATGACGGCCGGAGTAGACATTGGGCTGTGGCGTGGTTATGGTTTCTCTCGTAGCCCAGAGAGACAGCAGGGCCTGGCAGAGACGAACTGCCGGGCAGCAGTATCCGCAGTTGCAGTGCGCAGGACGGTGCGGTGGTGGAGTTCCGAAGCCAGGGTTGTTGCAGGACGGCGACGGGACTGACGACCGGACCGGGTGGCCCGCAGTGATCAGGGGCCGCCGTGAGCAGTACCAGCAGTTGACGCAGTGGCAGTACCCGTAAGTGCAGTTCGCAGTACCCAGCAGTGAAGTAAGTGAGCAGCACCTCGGTGAAGGCGTCGGCTGCGGACGCACGCACCGGGAAGTTCGGCAGTGGGGTTCTAAGCCAGAGCAGACGCAGGATGGGCAACGGGGCTGGCTGCCGAAGAGTGGCGCTGACACAGGCCACTGAGCAGTACGCAATACAGCAGTACCAGCAGTAAGCAGTTGATCACCGAGGGAAGAACGGAGGAGCCGAGCACCATCAGGATCGCCCGGGCGGAAGCCTTGAGCCCGGGTACCGCAGGACATCGATAGTGAGGTGGTCTCCGGTCAAGCAACCGCGATCCCCGCACTCCCGGCAGCATCTCGGTCGGGTCGGCGGAAACACAGGGTCGGCGCAGTATCAGGGCCGACAGATGGTGTAGTAGTTCCTTCGGGGCCCTGGTGCCGTACGGCACCAGGGCCCCTCCATGCGTTCCATGAGAGAGGTTCAATGACAGCAGACGACTCGTTCGGCCGTCTCGACGATGACGACTACCCCGCCTACACGATGGGCCGGGCTGCCGCCATGCTCGGCACCACCCAGGGCTTCCTCCGCGCCATCGGCGAAGCCCGCCTGATCACCCCGCTCCGCTCCGAGGGCGGCCACCGCCGCTACTCCCGCTACCAGCTCCGCATCGCCGCCCGCGCCCGGGAACTCGTCGACCAGGGCACCCCCATCGAGGCCGCCTGCCGCATCATCATCCTCGAAGATCAGCTCGAGGAAGCCCAGCGCATCAACGCCGAGTACCGCCGCGCCGCCGAATCATCCGCGCCGCCGTCCTCGGCCTGACCCGAGTGTGCCCGTCGGGATCGGCGGGCCTCGGTCGTCGAAGGAGTGCTATTCGGGTGCGGACGCCTCCGCCGGGTCCGCCCCGGCGTCAGCGCTGCGTGTGACCTGGTGGGTACCGTGCCAGTCCAGGCACATGACCGTCGCGTCGTCCTGGAGACGGCCGCCATGCGCGCGCAGAATCTCGGCGACCAGAGCGCGGGAGGCCTCCCGGGGGTGGAGATCGCCCGTGCGCACAACCAGGGAGGGCAGATCGACCTCCACAGCGCGGCGCTCGAGCATGCCGTCGGTGAGCATCACGAGGCGGTCACCCGGCTGCAGGTCCAGCCGCTGCACCCGATAGGCGGTACGTGGCTGGATACCGAAGGGGAGATCGGCCTCGGGAACCATCTGCTCGACCCTTTCCCGCCTGAGGCGGAGCGGCCAGGGATGCCCGGCGTTCACGAACTGAGTGTTCCCGTCGAGCAGGCTGATGCGCAGCAGCTGCCCAGTGACGAAGCCTCGCCTGCCGTGGTCGATGACGGCCCGGTTGGCCTCCAAGGCCTGTACTTCGAGCTCGGCGCCGGCACGCCTGGCCCTGCGAAGGGCGCCCACTGCGAGGGTGGCGAGTAGCGCGGCTTCCACGTCGTGGCCCATGGCATCGGTGACGGAGAGTTGCATGGTGTCGCGGTCGACGACGTAGTCGAAGGTGTCACCGCCGACGTGCGTGGCCGGTTCCAGCGCTCCGGCGACCGTGAACTGGGCTGCCTCACATGCCAGTGAGGTGGGCAGGAGTCGGTGCTGGATCTCGGCGGCCAGGTTCAGGGGCCGTGTACGGCGACCCCATTGGTAGACGTCGGTGAAGGACCGATTGGCGATCACGATGTAGGCCAGGGCGTGAGCGGTCGCGCCGATCTGCCTCATCGCGTCTTCGTCGGGGTGATCCGGCAGGAAGAGTTCGAGCAGGCCGATGGCGTCGCCGCGGTTGGTGACGGGCGCCACGACCCTGACCCGGCTGTTGCCCTCTCGCTGGAGGGCCGGCAGCTGTGTGCGCAACGCGTCCGCGTAGAGGGTGCCGGGCAGAGCGACGCGCTCAGGGGGCTCGTCGGACTCGACGCTGTCGGCTGCCCCGAGCCGCACCACTGACGACCCGGTGAAGTCGACGATCAGGAACGAGACCGCAGCAGCGTTCAGGCGGTCCCTGAGCATCCGTGCGACGACGTCCAGTGACTCCACAGGGGAGGCGGATTCCGCTGCCGCGAGCACGCCCGCAAGGTCCACCTCCACCAGCTGCTCTCCGCCGGCGCGTCCCTGATGGGCGCCTGGATCTCGCTCCTCGATTGGGGGCATGACCGCTCCTCTCGTCCTCCGACACCGTGGGACCGGCCCCTCCACGAGAACTGCTCCCCGACGCTCTTTCCGAGCGCCCGAGGCCTTACGGTCGGCCCCCACTGCCTCGTCGAAGCCATCCATCCGGGGTCGCAGCCTGTGACCACGGCCGGCACAGATCCGAGAAACCCGCGGGGCCGACCGTGCTCAACCCTGCCCGAGGACCCGCACGCCAGGTGGCTGCTGCTGCCCGCGCAGGCCGCGCTGCCTGACTGGTTCACTCGAACAGCAGGCATCGGCCCTACTCGGGGACGCCGCCCGGCCACCGGCATAGCGCGCACGCCCGGAATCCTCTGAGGACCCGGTTGCGGGGCAAGCACCGGGGCATGGGGATGGCGAGTCAAGCCGGCGGTGTGGCTGTGGCCGCCGCCTTCGAGCCGAGAGTGCGGAGACGGGGTTGTGAGCGGTGTGTGGATGTACGCGCAGGACAGCGGCTACACGTCCCGGCAGTCACTGGTGGGGTTCACGGTTGAGGCGGCTGACGGAACCATCGGGCACGTGGACCGCCAGCAGGACCAGCCCGGCATGCAGCACCTGGTCGTCGACACCGGCGTGTGGGTGTTCGGCAAGAGCATTCTGATCCCGGCCGGCGCCGTCGCCGGCATCGACACCGAAACACGGACGGTAAAGGTTTCAGGGACCCGGGAAGAGATCAAAGCCGCTCCCCAGTTCACCACCGACAGCGAAACGGCTGACCACCGCTATCTGTCCGCCGTCTGCAACTACTACCACTCCCTCCGCCGCCCCCTCGCACCCTGACCCGAAGCCGGCCGGCAACTCGCCCGCCCCAGGGCGACAGCAACCCCGGGGAAGAACATTGCCGTGCTCAGTAGACGGTGAACGAGATGGCGATGTAGTGCGCGGAGAAGGCTGCCACGGTCAGGGCGTGGAAGACCTCGTGGAAGCCGAACCAGCGGGGCGAGGGGTCGGGGCGCTGAAGGGCGTAGACAACCGCGCCCGCACTGTAGAGAAGCCCGCCGGTCACGATCAAAGCGAGTACGGGCGTCCCACCACTGTCCAGGAAGTCGGGCAGGTAACGCACCGGTGCCCAGCCCAGGGCCAGGTAGCAGGGGGTGTACAGCCAGCGGGGAGCTCCGACCCACAGGACACGGAAGGCGATGCCGGCCAGAGCGCCCGTCCACACGATCCACAGCAGGACGGACCGCTGGTCAGGGGGGAGAAGGAGCACGGCAAGCGGGGTACAGGTGCCGGCGATGATCAGGAAGATGTTGGCGTGGTCGAGGCGACGCAGAACGGCCTCACCGAGTGGTCCCCACGTCCCCAGGTGGTAGACGGCGCTCGTCCCGAACAGCATCCAGGCGGTGACGGAGTACACGGTGCAGGCCAGGGTGGCGTGCGGTGTCCCCGCCAGGCAGATGAGGACGATGCCCGCGGCCAGCGATGCGGGGACCATTCCGGCGTGAAGCCAGCCTCGTAGCTTCGGCTTGATCGGCTCCACCAGATCGGCCGCTCGCTCGACCAGGTCGGCAACCGGGTGGGAGTCCTCGGCGGCCTTGTCACGGTGCGATCCGGAGGGAGGACCACTTGCCTCGCAGCCTCCGACCGTCGGTGCGGAAGACACACCGCCGGTTTCGACGTCGTCGCGGGACACTGCTTCCCTTCCTGCCTCGGACTGCTGGGCGTCACTGGCAACCACGTGCTCATGTTAGGAGCCTGCCCGCAGGAGCATGGCCCGAGGCCTGCCTCGGACCACCGGGCCGGCACCGCCGGACACGGTTTGTTCAGCCGTCCATGGTTCCGGCCCTGGAGGCCTGCCGCCAACTGGGGCCGTGGAAGTCGTGTAAGTCGGCGGGCCACGGGAACGATCAGGGCTTCCGAACGGGCCTCTCCGCTCTCCTACGTTCAAGGACCGCCGATGCTTCCCGAGTTCCGCTCCCACGCATCCGCCCCCCTTTCCCACCAGCTGGAACAGCGACTGGGACTGGACCCACGCCTCGAAGCGGGCCGAATCGACGTCGAGCGCGTCGCCGACATCGCCGTCGTCGCATCCGCCCACTCCGATGGGTACGCGGCCACCGCGCACCTCCTCGGACTGCTGGCCGCGCTCCCCGCTCCCACCGAGGCCGGAGAACGCTTCTGGTCGGACCTGTGGAGGACCTCAGGCTCCCTCTACCTGCTGCCCGCCAACATCAAGACGTTCGTGCTGAGTTCGCTGGCCGGAGAAGGAACCGGTCTGGCCGGTCAGATCCTCTCGGCTGTCGACGAGATGACCCCGCCCCAGCGCGTCGCAGCCGGAGAGGTAATCGGCCAGGCGCTCGCCGAATCCGACCACCTCCCCGACCTCAAGACGCAGGTCATCGGCGAGCTGTGGCTCCGGGATCTCGAACTCACCGCCTGGCGGGTCCTGCACGCGGACCACAAGTCAGCTGATCCGGCTGAGCGGAAAGCCTTCCTCGACGCATGGAGGTGTGTCTGAGCGCCAGCCTCCTCTCGACACGGCACGGCCGTAGACGGGCCATCGACGAGCGCCGCCGCTGCTGTTCGGGTCCAACGGCACCCAGAGAGCCGGTGAGGGGAGGAAGGCGAGACGCCTCCCTCCCCTCACCCACCGATCGTCAAGCGCCCTTCGCCTGCCTCTTCACCGCTCCCTTGACGCGGGCAGCGCGTACCCGGGCGTCGATGCCCCCGGCGACCTCCTGCTGGCACCCCTTCCCCCTGACCGGCCTGCTCGGCGGGCTTCTACCAGGCGGTTGCAAGGACGTTGACAGCGGTAGCGCTCTCCTGCCGTCCACCGACCGGTGGACGGCAGGTTCAACCGGCCGGGCGTGTCGGGCTGTGCACCCCGCCGACCAGGATCTCCGGTATGAGTCAACTCCCTGTGCAGATAGCCCGTTGGAGCGCCCAGCACGCATGGCGTGCGATCGCCGGCTGGTTCGTGTTCGTCTTTCTGTGCCTCGGCGTCGGCATCGCGGTCGGCACCAACGAGGCCAGCGTCGAGGACTTCCGGGTCGGTGAGGCGGGGCGCGCCGAAGCGATGGCAGCCGAAGGGGGCCTGCAGCGCAGGCCCACCGAGCAGATCATCTTCTACGCCAAGTCCGGACCTCCGGACATGGCCGCAGCCGACTCCGCGGCACGGGACCTCACCGAGCGGATGCGGAAGCTGTCCGAGGTGGACAGCGTGGCGGCCCCGGTCCGCTCCAAGGACGGCAAGGTGCTCAGGGTCTCGGTGGTCCTGAAGGGCCCCGAGCTGGACGGCAAGAAGAACGTCGTCCCGCTCCTCGAACAAACGGCGAAGGTGCGCGACGAGTACCCCGACCTGGTCGTGGAGGAGACCGGCTCCCCCTCCATCAGCAAGGGCGTCAATGATCAGCGCGGGAAGGACCTCGCGCTCTCCGAGCGCATCACGCTGCCGGTCACGCTCATCACCCTGCTGATCGTCTTCGGATCGGTGGTCATGGCCAGTGTGCCGCTGCTGCTCGCGCTCTCCTCGATCGCCGGCGCCCTGGGGCTGTCCATGATCGCGTCCCACGGCCTCCCCGACCCCGGTGTCGGGACCAACATGATCCTGCTCATCGGCCTGGCCGTGGGAGTCGACTACACGCTCTTCTACCTCAAGCGTGAACGCGAGGAAAGGGCCCGTGCCGGTGGTCGGCTCGGCTCGGAAGCCCTGGTGGAGCTGGCGGCGGCGACCGCGGGCCGGTCCATCGTGGTCTCCGGCCTCGCCGTGATCGTCTCCACCGCCACCTTGTATCTGGCCGGGGACGTCATCTTTTCCTCGCTGGCGACGGGGACCATCCTGGTCGTGGCGGTCGCCGTGGTCAGCTCCCTGACCGTACTTCCCGCACTCCTCGCGACGATCGGCCGCCGGTCCGAGCGCCGTTCGGCCCGCAAGGCCGCCCGCCGGGCGAGCCGCGGCAAACCGGTCCGTACGAAGCGGGCGGCGGCCGAAACGGGCCGGGTGTTCGGCGCCCTGCTGCGGCCCGCGCAGAAGCGTCCCGCCGTCACCCTGAGCGTATCGGTGCTCGTCATGCTCGCCCTGGCGGCGCCCGCGCTCGGCATGAAGCTCATCGACCCGGGCAAGGACACCTTCTCGCGCGACATCCCGGCCATGCAGGTCTACGACCGGCTGAACGCAGCCTTTCCGGAGCTTCTGGTCAAGCATGAGGTCGTCGCCCGCTCCACCCCGGACCGGGCCCCGGAGGTGAGGCAGGCTCTGGCGGATCTCGGCCGGCGGGCGCAGGCCGATCCTCTGTTCGCCAGGACCGCCGAGCCGGAGGTGCGTACGTCGGCCGACGGCCGGATCAGTGTGCTGGAGCTGGCCGTCCCGTACCCCGCGCCCTCCGCCGAAGCGACCGAGTCGCTCGGGCATCTCCGTAAGGACCATGTGCCCGCCACGGTCGGCATGCTGTCCGGCGTGGAGACGGGGGTGAGCGGTGACGTGGCCCGGGGCCGCGACTACGTGCATCACGAGAAGAGCAAGCTCCCGCTGGTCATCGGGTTCCTGCTGCTGGTCACCTTCGGGATGACCGTGTGGGCGTTCCGCTCGGTGGTCATCGGTCTGATCGGCGTCGTGCTCAATCTGCTGTCTGCCGGGGCCTCGCTCGGCCTGCTGGTCGTGTTCTTCCAGGGGACGTGGGCGGAGGACCTGCTGGCCTTCGACTCCCTCGGCGCGATCGCGTCCCGGGTGCCCCTGTTCCTCTTCGTGATTCTCTTCGGCCTGTCGATGGACTACCAGGTATTCGTGGTCAGCCGGATCCAAGAGGCCATGCACAACGGAATGTCAGCCCGCGAGGCAGTGCTGGACGGAATCACCCGGTCGGCCAAGGTGGTAACCAGCGCGGCGATCGTGATGGTGACGGTGTTCGGCGCCTTCGTCGCCCTGCACCTCACCGAGATGAAGCAGATGGGCTTCTGTCTGGCGGTGGCCGTACTGCTGGACGCCGTGGTCATCCGGCTCATGGTCCTGCCGTCTCTCCTGCTTCTTCTCGGCGAGCGGGCATGGTGGCCGCTCCGGCCGACCCGGTCGTCCCCTACGGCGCAGATCACCACCCCGGCTCCCCGTCCATTCGAGAACGTAGTCTGACGATCATGCTTCAACGTCCGCAGCGCGGGGACCCGTTCTGGATATGGATGCTCCACTGGTGGGACGTCATGTCCTGGGTGATCATTGGCCTGCTGGCCGTGATCACCATCGTGGGAGACACCCCCCGCCCGACCGGTTACGGGTCGCTGGGGCTGCTGGCACTTCTCGGCATCTGTTACGGGCTCGTACGCAGACGCCCCGGCAATCCGGTGCTCGGCGCGTACGCCTATCTGGCCTTACTGGTCCCCGTCCTGGGCGGACTCGCCTACCTCCGCGACGGCTTCGGGGTGCTGTACACGCTGGCGCTCCCACAGTTCGTCATCTTCGTGAACAGTCTGCGGTCCTCGATCGTCTACAGCGGGCTCGGCGCCGTGGCCATCACGGTCGGCGGCAGCCTGCGGGAGGGCCTGAACGCCGAGGTCCTCACCACCAACGCCATCTCTTCGTTCGCTGTCTACGCGGTGAGCGTCCTGATCGCCGTACTGACGCCCCGGGCCCTTGAACTGCGCGACGAACGCGCCCAGCTGCGCACTGAGTTGAAAAGCACCCAGCTCAGCCTGGCCGAGGCACACCGGCTCCAGGGCGCCGCAGAGGAGCGCGAGCGCCTCGCACGGGAGATCCACGACACCCTCGCCCAGGGCTTCGCCTCCATCATCGCGCTGGCGGAGGCGGCCCGCTCCGGCCTCGAAACCGATGCGGAGAGGAGCGCGCAGCAGTTGCAATCCATCGAGCAGACCGCCCGCGACAACCTCGCCGAGGCCCGCGTCCTCGTCGGCTCAGCCCCCCAGAGCGGCGTGGCTCCCGGCTCGGCGGCCAGAACCCTGCGGCGGACCCTGGACCGGTTCACCGAGGACACCGGGGTCACCGTCACCGCAGACCTGCCGGACATCGAGTGCGACCAACCGACTCGGATCGCGCTGCTCCGCTGCGCTCAGGAGTCCCTCGCCAACATCCGCAAGCACGCGGCAGCCTCCGCCGTGGACATCGTCCTGGCACGGCAGCCGTTCGGCATCGAGCTGGAAATCATCGACGACGGACGGGGCTTCGTGGTCGAGGAGTCCCGAGGCTTCGGACTCAACGGCATGCGCAAACGCCTCGCCGAACTCGGCGGCGAACTCACCGTCACCAGCTCGGTTGGAGATGGCACCCGCATCCTCGCCATGATTCCCACGAACGGTCAGGTGTGACATGACTACATCGGCAGACGCGCTCCGCATCATCCTGGCCGACGACCACGCGGTGATGCGCGCCGGCCTGGTTGCGCTGCTGGCCTCCGAGCCCACCATCGACATCGTCGGCGAAGCAAGCGACGGCCGGGAGGCGGTCGAGCTGGTCGACCGGCTGCAGCCCGACCTGGCGCTGCTGGATCTGCGGATGCCGGTGCTCGACGGGGTGGGTGCCACCGCCGAGATCGTCGCGGGCCGTCCGGGTACTCGCGTGCTGATCCTGACCACCTACGACACCGACACCGAGATCGAGCATGCAGTAGAGGCGGGCGCGACCGGCTACCTCCTCAAGGACGCCACCCGCGAGCAGCTCGTCGAGGCCATCCACTCAGCGTCCCGGGGCGAGACCGTCCTGGCCCCACGCGTCGCGCAGCGTCTGGTGGCCAAGATGCGGCAGCCCTCGCCGGTGACGCTCACCGCGCGCGAGGTGGACGTGCTGAGTGCTGTCGCGGACGGCCTGTCCAATCCGGAGATCGGCAAGCGCTTGGTCATCTCCGAGGCCACGGTGAAGACCCATCTGCTCCGGATCTTCGCCAAGCTGAACGTCAGCGACCGCACGCGCGCGGTCGTACTGGCCCTGCAGGGGGGTCTACTGGACCGGCGTTAGCCCGCCTGCGGCTCGACCTGAGCCGCTTGCTCAGTGGTTACGGCCGCAGGCGTCGGCTCCCGGCCGCATCCCTGCGGACCGTCACCGCCTTCGCAGCACCCACAGAACGCGCTCGTAGCCGCGCCTTCCCGGCACGTGCCCCATCCGTGCCCTTCGGAGCGGTGAACAGCGGACAACACCGGGCTCCGAAGGCATCTCCAAACGCACACCCTGGGGAGGGTTTCTGCAGGTCAGAGACCACGTGAGCAGCCCGAGCACCGTTGATTCCCAAGCCTATAGCGCGGGTTCGATTCCCGTCATCCGCTCTTGAACGAAGGCCCAGGTCACAGACCTGGGCCTTCGTCGTTGTCTAGACCTGCTCAGGAGTCCCGCACCACTTGCGCACCACTTGACCCCTGCGCGGCCTGCTCGGCGGTCTTCTGCCGCGCGGCGCGCACCATCCCGTCCAGCCCGCCGGCAACCTCCTTCTGCCGCTCGTGATCAGAGTGTTGGTAGATCAACGCGGCCTTCTCCGACGACTGGCCGGCGCGGACCATCGTGTCCTTCAGCCTCGCCCCGGACCGCGTCGACAGGGTGTGCCCGGTGTGACGAAGGTCGTAAAACCTGAACGACTTCGGCGTGCCGACCACGTCGCGGGCCTTGCGCCACTTGCGGCCGAAGGCGGTGCCGCGCAGGGCAGCGCCCTTCTCCCCACGAACACCAGACCCTCGGGTCCGGGCTGGGCGTACCAGTCCAGGTGCCGGCGTACGTCGAGGAGGACGAAGCCGGGCAGCATGATCTCCCGTTTACCCACCCGGGATTCGGGGTCGCCGGTCACACGGCGTCCGGTGTTCAACTCCGGAGCCGCACGTCGGACGCGCACGGATCCGGTGTCAAGGTCGATGTCGGCGCGACGCAGCTCGCCCAACCCCTCGGGTCTCATGGAGGCGAAGGCGCCCAGCAGCACCATCAGTCGCCAGCGGATACCTATGGCCTCGGCGAGCCGCGAAGACCTGGATCAATGCTGGCGACTGTCCACTCGTCGGGAATCGCCCGACCCCGACGTCCTTTCGGGCAAGCCGAGGGGCGCCGAGCAGTCAGGGCCCTCTGTCATCCACCGTCTGCCCCGGGGCAGCCCCTACGTCCCGGAGGGATCCCCGAGGGAGCGTCCGGCGTTGTCGATGAGTTCCTTGTACGTGATGACCTCAACACGGTTCACGTGCGTGTTGAACGTCCGCAACGCTTCGTTGATCTCCCGCTCCGGCACGCTCGGCTGTACAGCCGGATGGCCGATCAGGACGATGGCGCTCGCCCGGCGTGTCTCGATGCCGAATTCTTCGAAGATCTGCTGACGGTTCTCATCCAGCCCGACAAGGTAGTTAACCGCTTGCCCGACGGCATCGTGCACCGCAGCAGTGGGTACCCAGGCTCCGCGATGTCGCTTCACTAGAGGCCCCTGCATGCTGACGGCACGCTTCAACTCGACGATGTGAAGGCTTCCATCCCCGCGAATCAGAGGAATGTCGACCTCGTCACCGGACACCAACCTGCGCTGGGCAGCTTCCCCAACGAATCGCCCGCCAAAGATCCAGTGCTGTCCCTCCAACGCCCGTTGTAGGTCCAGCTCGGTTGCTGTTCTGTCCTCCGCCACTTCGCGCAGGCTGGCCAGCCGGGCCGAGCGCTGCTGCAGCTGGGCCGCGCGAAGGATCATCTGGCCATCTGGGTCAGCGGCCAGGAGAGCCCATGCCTCTGGTGACGCGGCAATCCGCTGAGCGGATTCCTCTGGATCTTCGATATCGACCCGTTCCTGAAGCACACGTTCCAGCCACACCATCCTCTCCGCCCGGCCGCGAAGGAGCGAGTAGCGCCCTGGTCGGCCTTCCGGCGCTACGAGGTACCGCGCGTCATGGCTGAGTGAGTCAATATGGGCCAACAGATCATCCACACCTGCGCCGGGATGCTGCTCCATGAACTCGCGACCCGCCTCGGCGACGTACTTGAAGTTGATCTCAAGCGTGCCCGCCACAAACCGCCGAAGCCGCTGGTTGCGAATGCCATCTCGAAAAAGACGGTATCTCTCGTGGAACTCCGGCTGCAGGATCCGTTCCTCGGCGTAATCGAGAGAGTCCTGCAGCAGCCGCACAACCTCCCACTCACCAACCGAGGCTGCGTGCCCGCGCGCCTCTGCCAAGAGTTGCACAAGCGCCTTCCCGCCTCTGCGGTGGCCACCTACTCCAGTTCTCATGTGCTGGATCACAGAGGTGATCGCTCGCTTCACCTCGTCGTTCGCCGCCTGCTCGTGAACGTACTCAAGCTGCAGGTCCAGTGAGAAGTCTGATCTGACACCCATGGGCGTAAGTGTGACCGGCAGGTGTGACAATCCCTCGCGGGTACTGACCGCTCTCTACCCCCGACTCGGCCGGGCCCTACTTCGACCGACTGGCAGAAGAGACCATCGTCAACGGCTGCGGGACAACGGACTACGACCACCCCTCCGAGCCCGTCGCCGCGGCCGCACGCGCGAGCACGCTGCTGCGCCGATGCTCCGCGGCCTGCTCTTCGACAGATCCTCGGTAGCGACCTGGTGCGGGGGCCTGCCTCTCGCTCTCCTTAGGCGGGCTCAACGACGATCTCCAGATCGCGCAGGTCACGTTCTGCACGCCGCTGCCGGAACCTCCGGCCTACACCGCCGGTCTCTCGCAGGAACGGTATGCCGTCGTAGCCGAGTCCTCCATCCACGGCTACTCGGGCTGGGGATGTGACGAGGGACCGTGCCATAACGTGCCAGTAGAGGCGGTGAGCAGCGGTCAACATGGGGGCACCAGGAACGGCGGACACCGCCCGAATGCGAGACATTCCCGCAGGTCAAGCCGCACATACCTACCCCGGTGCCGGATGATTCCCAAGCTTATAGCGCGGGTTCGATGCCCGTCATCCGCTCCATAGCAAAGCCCCCAGGTCAGCGACCCGGGGCTTTGTCGTTGTCCAGACCTATCTAGGCGCCGCGCGCCGCTTGCACACCACCTGCCTCCCCTGCGCGGCCTGTTCGGCAGCCTCCTGCCGCGCGGCGCGACCATCCCGTGCAGCCCCGCCAGCTCCTCCTTCCGCCTGTGGTGATCAAAGTGCTGGTAGATCAACGCGGCCTTATCCGAGGGCTGGCATGCGCGGACCATAGAGTCCTTCAGGGCGACAGCGACCCAAAGAGCAATCCGCACTTCGGAATCACCAGCCATGCGGCGGTGTAGCACCGAGAGCAGCGGCTCATACGACCATGTTCGTCCGCCTTGCGAAGGGAGTCTGAAGGCAAACCCCGCCTGCTCGGTCGCGATCGGACTCGGCAGCCACGACTTGGGGGTGGCCGATGCTGCGGTCGACCTGTACCGGCGCGGCATGGCTCCCCTGCTCGTGTTCACCGGGGCCACCAGCCCGACGACGCGCGAACGAATGCCCCGCGGAGAGGCCGTCCACTACCGCGAGCGGGCGTTGGAGCTCGGGGTGCCCAGCTCGGCCGTGCTCGTGGAGCCATGCGCTCAGAACACGGGTGAGAACATCCGCTTCAGCCGAGAACTACTCGAAGGGGCTGGTGTCGACGTCTCCTCCGTACTGCTGATCAGCAAGCCGTACGAGGAGCGACGCGCGTACGCCACCGCACGGAAGCTGTGGCCTGGAGTCGAGTTCGTCAGCGCTTCCAGCCCGATGACGTTGGACGAGTACGTCGACTCCATCGGTGATGCCCGCTTGGTCATCGACATGTTGGTCGGCGCGTTGCAGCGGCTGTTGATCTACCCAGAACAGGGATTCATGATCAGCCAGCACGTCCCGGACGACGTGACCGAGGCGTACGAACGACTGTGCCGGCAAGGCTTCACGAGTCGACTTTTGCGGGATGCGCCGGGTCAGGCCCGGAGCCAGACGCGCCGGTGACGAGCGACCGCGAACACCTGCTCCACCTGCTCTGGTGTGAGCTTGCCTGTGAGCGGACCCAGAGACGCCACCTCACGCTCTTGGTAGATGCGAACGGAGTACTGCGTCGCCGCCCGATCCAGGGACGCGATGCCGACGAAGACAAGGGCAGGCTCGACAGGCACCTTGAAGGCGCAGTACCTCCCCAGAACGCGCCGCACGAAGTCCGCCTCAGCGTGGCTTGCCACCGCGTACGGCCGTGGCTTCCCGCCGTTGATTTTGGCCATCGAGTCGCCGACCCAGACCGAGGCGCCGCGGTGGTTCTTGGTGTTGATGCTGAACACGCCGCCAGGACCGATCAGCAGGTGGTCGATGTCGCCGCCGTTCCCCTTCTCGATGCCGTGAAGTACCCGCCAGCCCAGTGGGGACAGGCGTTCCAGCTCACGTCCCACCCGCCTCTCCCCTTCGAGGCCGGCATACCAGCTGTCCCAGTCCGAGGACTGCCGGAGTAACTTCGCCTTCAGCCGCTGAAGCGTCGACGGCCCCCGCTCGGCGATCGTCCCGACAAGTCGGGAGCCTGGCCGATTCCTCGCCAGGTCCTCACTGGGACTGAGGGGTGGGAGAGCCGCCGGCCGCTCGGATCGGTGGTTCCGGGTTGGAGGGGTGGACGACCCGGGCTGCCGAGTGGGGGACGCAGGGCGGGATTCACGAGCGGGAGAGGGGGTGGAGCCGACGGTGAGCCCCTCACCGAGGTGACGTCGGAGAAGGGTCAGCGCCTCGTCCTGGTACTTCCGCATCTTGATCGTCACGGTCTTGGTCGCCCGATCCGCCCAGGCGACAGCCGTGCCGTCCGGCAGATTCACGTAGAGCCGGTCCTTGCCGTGCCTCTTCCACGCATGCACCGTCAGATCGCTCATCAGCCGCCCCCCTGCGTGCCGTCGCCACACACATGCCAACAGCTGGTGGCCAGGTCGGCAAGACCGCCGGCGTGCCGCTCCTGCCGTCGGCCCGGTTCGTTGTGCGGGTGGAGAGCTGTGGCTGAGCTACCCACTTGGCTTGACCCAGCCCGGGCAGGGCACCGGCCGAAATCGACAGCCGATCACGTAGACCTGTTCAGGCGCGATGGGCCTAGTATCCGCCTGTGCTGGAGTTCATAGGTGGGATCTTGGGGATCCTTGCTGCCCCCATCCAAGCTTTTGTGGCGCTCTTTCTCATTGCTCTCGGGGCCTTCATCGTGTCCATCCCTGAACTGCTGTGGCAGGGGATCAAGGCGCTGTGGAGAGGCCTTTTCACCGTGCTCGTGCCCGCTCGGCGCGCTGATTGGCTAAACCGACGTAGGGAGAATCGTGCGTTTAAGCGTCGTCTGCGCGAGCAGGTAGCCGAGTACGAGCTCAACGCGCCAGTAGACGAAGAGAGTCTCCAGCTCGCCCGCATGCGTAAGGAATCCGAGCAGCGATTGGCAACGCTGCTGAGGCGACACGAACAGGCGCGCCGCCAGCGCGTCAGACGGAGGATGGCATCAGTCGCTGACACCAGCAGTCGCGAATGACGGCGGTCTGACACGATGGCGTGAAGGGTCGCAGGACACTAGCTGACGGTGTTCAGTCGATCGCGGATCTAAGCGCCTTTCTCTGGTAGCGGCATGGGCAGGTTCCCGTCCCCTTCCGCGTCGCTGGTGCCGCAGCGAAGTACCGCAACCACGGCACCTGCCCCAGCCCGATGACGTCTCTCAGGGGACTCGTAGCGGCCGGAATGGCCGTCACTGACCGAAGATCGGTGATTCTCAGGCTTGTTGCGCGGGATCGATTCCCGTCATCCGCTCCATGACCAAGCCCCAGGTCAGCGGCCTGGGGCTTTGCTCTTACCCCATCCGGTTCCGGGGGGCGCACCGCTTGCGCACCACACGGCCCCCCACGTGGGCCGCAGTTGGTGCTCAGCAGGCGTAGGGATCCGCGTCGGATCCGGTCAGGAGGACGCATTGCGCAGGTCGGGGCGGTTCCTGGGCAGACCGAAGCCCGCCATCTCCTTCTCCTCGTAGGACAGGAAACCCAGGCTTCGGTAGAACGCGTGGTTGCGCTCGCCCTCCGGTGACGACTCGTGGTCCGTGGAGAGGACGAAGAAGCGGCAGTGCGAGTACCGTCGCATGAGGTGCTCGACCAGGGACCGGCCGACGCCCTGCCGGTGGTGCGCGGGGTTGACCACAACGTCCTGGACGTGGCAGATGTGTTCGTCGTCGGAGATCGTTCGGGCCAGACCGAGGAGTGTTCCCCAACCGTCCCGTGCCGTGATGACCAAGGGGGAGTTGGCCAGGCCCCGGCACAGCCTGCCGACGTCGCGGGTGTAGCCCTCCCATCCGACCGAGTCGTAGAGGCTCAGCATTTCGTCCGGATCGAATACATCCTCTTTCCCTACGTACACGCTGAAACCCCCCGTGCGGCAGTGCCGCTCCGCATCCCCGACCCGACACCCCGTCCGACTTCGCATCCGCCGGACCGGCCAAGACCGACACCGCGCTCGGCGCCGCGTACCAGTGCTTCGCGATACATCAGATCGGTCCCGCTGCCCTCTCGGACGTCTCGGACGTCTCGGACGTCTCGGCAATCGTGAAGATCCGGTCCAGGTGGTAACGGAGCACCTCGATCGCCGACTCCGAACTCCGCTGGCCCACGAGGATGCTGGTGCCCAGGGTCGCCGCCATCGCGAGCAGGCTCATCGCCTCCGTGCGTGCGTCGGCACCCGGGTCGGCAACGCCCGACGCCTGCGCCTGTTCGAGGAGTCCGGTCAGGGCGTGTTCCGCGGCGTCGGGGTTGTCGATGAAGGGCTGGGCGGCCAGCGCCTCGTCGGTCACCGACAGGATCGCGTACGAGCTGTACAGGAGGTGGAACGTGCGACTCTCCTGGTCGGTCGGCAGCGAGGCCAGCAGCATTTCCTCCACCGTGGCGCGCGGGCCCGGGTCCGGGCCGGCAGCGGCCAGCCGGACGCCCACCCTCGCGGTGAAGCGGTCGGTCAGGTGCCGGAGGCCGTAGAAGAGCAGCCTCTCCTTGGTCTCGAAGTAGTACTGCACGAGCCGGAGCGACACGCCCGCCTCGGCGGCCACGTCGCGCATGCCGACGGCGTGCAGCCCGCGCCGCCCCGCCACCTGGATGAGCGCTTCGGCGATCTGGGCGCGCCGCTCCTCGTGATCCACCCGCTTCGGCATGGTCCCGTGTCTCCGCCTGTCGATGGTGGATTCGCGCCCGGTTACCCGAACCCCTTCATGATACCGATGTACCACATTAGTGGTACGGTCGTATCACGAAGAACGGATCTTCACAGGAGGTGCCGCCGTGCCCGAGAACACCGCCCGCGTACGCCGCGATGTGGGCCGCTACGTCAACGACACTCTGCGCGACCGCTACTTCGCCGCCGAGGACGTGCTCTACGCGATGGGGGCACCCGCCCGCTCCGAGACGGACGTGGAGACGAGCTTCGGCACCACCCACGTCTACCGGTACGGGCCCGCGGACCCCGCGGCCGAGTCCCGGACGCCGATCGTCCTGATCCACGGCGCCGGCTACAGCTCGGCGATGTGGTACCCCAACACCCCCGGGCTCAGCCTCGACCGCCCCGTCTACGCCCTCGACACTCCGGGCGACGCGAACCGCAGCATCCACCGCGAGCCCATGTGGCAGCCCGAGCGCGCCGCGCAGTGGATGGACGAGGCCCTCGACGCGCTCGGCCTCGACCGGGTCCACCTCGTCGGCTCCTCCTACGGCGGCTGGCTCGTCCTCAACCAGGCCCACCGGCGGCCGGGACGGCTCGCCTCGGTCACGGCCCTCGACCCGGGCGGCCTGGAGAAGGTCGGCCTGCGCTTCTTCGCCTGGGTCTTCGTGAGCCTGTTCGCCACCTTCGCCCCGAAGGCGCTGCGCCCCCGGCTCGCCAAGTGGCTGGACCAGCCGGTCATCGCCGTCCCCGAGATGCGCAAGTGGATCCAGCTCGGCGCCCGCGCGTACCGGATCCGCCGCCCCGCACCCCTGCCGCTGGCCGAGGACGCGCTGCGGTCCATCCGGACCCCGCTCTACCTCATCATGGGCAAGCACAGCCTGCTCGTGCACCCGAAGCGGCAGCTGGAACGCGTACCGCGACTCGTCACCGGAGCCCGCGCCGAGATCATCACCGCGACCGGGCACGGCCCGCAGATCGACCACCCGGACGTGGTCAACGCCCGGATGCTGTCCTTCATGGAGGACGTCGACTCCCTCGACCCTGCTGCGGTCGACGCATAGGGCCACGGCAGGAAGGGGACGGCGCCGACGACGGCTGCTGGTCACGGGTTTCCTGGCGGAGCCGGTGGGTGTGGCGGGTCAGGGGACGCACGAGCCGGGCGGCGTCCTGACCGCACGGATCCCCGCCACCGGACGACTCACCGGCTGGGGCTTCGTCAAGGACGTGGCCGCTCGCGCCGGCACCACCCCGGCCATCGCCCGCCGGGACGCCGTCGCCGTACTCGCCGTCGTCACCCGCCTCGCCGGCCCCGACCTCCGGAGCCGCGTCCTCCAACGGCTCCCGGGCGGTGACGCGCTCCTCTTCGGCCGGGCGGAACTGCAGCAGCCCCAGCACGCCGCCCGATGCCGACCCCTTCCTCGGGCCTGCCACGCCCGGCCGGCAGGCAGGCGGGCGGGCGGGGCGCCATCCGTGTGCTTCGCCGCGCAGTCGACGTGATGCGGACCGTCGCCGTGCGTGGCAGCGTGATCCGAGAGGAATCCCGTACCCCCACGCATCAAGAGGAGCGCCGTCATGGACGGTACGCAGGACAAGCGTCAGGAGCCGGACAAGGGCCGGGGCCGCGAGGCACAGGAACACCACCGCCCCGGGGACCCTGCGCAGCCCCGACCGGGCAAGCAGGCCCGTGAACAGGGGCGGAAGCCCGGGCAGAAGGAGAGTCCGCGACGCCGCGAGGACGACCTGCTGCGCGAAGAGGACCTGCACGACGAGGGGCTCTGACCAGGGCGCCGCACGCCCGGAGCATCGGCCGCTGTGGAATCGGGATCGGCCTTCCGCATCGGCGGCGCTGTCCTCGGGTTCGGGTGTGGTGGCGATGAGGATATGAGCGGCCCGCGCGATGAGGACGGTGTCGTCGCCCGACAGGATCGGAGCCGAGGTGCACGACCCGGCCGTCGATGTCCGGGCGGGCCGGGAGGCCGTTCCAGGCGGACGCGTCAACGCCCACCCTGGGATCGGGCCGAGGTGCCCGGTCAGGACGCTGAGCGGCGCAGGCAGGCAGCTCGGGTGCGATGTCACGGGTCCGCGGCCACCGGGCGCCGTCGAGGAGCCCTTTCTGGGACCGCGTGGTCTCCGGCCGCGGCGTAGACGGCGGCGCCGACGGGATCGCACGGTGGATCGCATCCGGCAGGAGCAAGGGGTGCGCGTGGGGGTGTCGGAGTCAGGTACGCGGGTCCACCCGTCCGCAGGCTGCGGCCCTCTGCGTCGCAGGTCGGAACCGGTACCGGTGCCGGTCGGGCGACGTCCGCGGACCCGTCGTCCTTCTCCGTACTCCCGCCGCCCACGTCACTGCTCACTCCACTGCCCACTCCACTGCCCACCGGAAAATACCTGGTCAGAACGGCCGTATCGAGCCGAACGGGCGTACAGTCAAAGGACCGGGAGTACTTCGAACACCGGCTTCACGCGGGTGTCATTTCCGGCGAGCGCCTAAAAGCCGGGCTGCCGACGGGCAGTCCGGGGGCAGGTCCACACCATGACCACCACCCTCGACCCGACCGTGCCCCGCGACTTCGCCGCAGAGTCCCCGGCTCGCTTGTCCCTCACCCCGAAGACCACGCTCGCCGGCCAGTTGGACGGGGCCTGGTGGCCCTACTCCCGCGACCTCGAGACCGAGCTCCCCCCGCTCGCCGCCGCCCTGGAGGAGCCCTGGGGGCGCGTCACCCGCGTCAGTGTGAACCCCAGCCGCTGGCCGGTCGTTCCGCGCAGGGTTGCCCTGGACGGGCGCACGCTGCACGTGGGCTGGTTCACCGAACAGGACCCCGACAAGCTGATCCTGCTCTCCTACACCGTCGGCCGCTGGGACCTCCTCGTCATCCCGCCCGAGACCGCACCCGCAGCTGCGGCCCGGCTGATGGCCGCCGCCGCCATCCCGGGCAGCGTCCTGGCCGCGGGCGTCCTGATGGCCAACGAGACCGTCATCGGGTACGGCCTCCACGACGCCAGCCGCCGGGAAGCCACCTGGGAGGGCGAAGGCGGGGCCTGCACGTCCCCGTTCGGGGTCGCGATGGGACGAAGCGCCCTCCCGCTGTCCGCGAACGGCTGGAGGTGAGCTCCGTGGAGACCGTCGTCCTCATCGCGGTGATCATCCTCATGATCGGCGTCGCCATGCGCTGGATCCACGTGCTGAACGCCCGGGACGAGGCGCGGATCGAGTCCTACCGCTTCAGCGACCCCCTGCCGAGACCTCCCGGCCTGCCGGACGACACCGGTCGTCGGGACCACCACACGGATGCCGACCGGTGAGGAACAGCACCTCGCCGACCACCGGCCCCACACCCACTGCGAAGGGAACCACGCCCACGTGAAGTTCATCGAGACCCAGACACTGCCCTCGCTCGGGCACGCCGAGGTTCGGATCATCGCGCGTACCCCCGAAGCCGCCCGAGCGGTCGCGGAAGCCCTCCGCGGCTGCTTCGCAGGAGCGGAACAGCGCAGCTATCCCGGCCTCGACGGCGACACCCGCCTCCACCTCACCGTGGACACGGCAACACCCTCCGGCCCCGACCGCTCCCGGCCGGCCGCCACCAGGCCCTCCGCCGGCACCGGCGCACACTCCGACGAGATCTGAGAAGCCCGACCGGCCCCGCCGAAGGCAACCGCCTCCTCGGCATCACCGGGCGGCAGTTGTACCCCGTGCTGGGCGGCCATTTCGGGATGGGCCAGTGGCAGGACCAGGCGCCGCTCGATCAGCACCAGGCCCGGACGGGCGCCGAAGCCGCAGGTTGTGGGGCGCGGCTCGCGTCCTTCCGCCGAGGCGGCCCGGCGCACCGTACCGGCCCGTCCCCACCCGTGGGGACGGGCCGGTACGGCTAGTGGGCGCCCCGTCTCAGGCCGCGTTCGGCCTTCTCGAGCTGGCTCAGGGCCAGGCCCAGGCCATCGCCGTTGTCCACCGCACGGCAGGCAGCGACGGCCCGCCGGTTGATGAGGACGGCTTCCTGGTACTGCCGTACGTCCACCAAGGTGCCGCCCAGCAGGACGAGTGCCCAGGTTTCCCCGAGCCGGTCTCCGGCTTCCTGGTAGACCGCGAGGAGCCGTCGGCACACGGGGAGGGACTCCTCGGACCGCCCCGCCTCCATGAGGTCGACGCTGAGCTGGAACACCAACTGCTCCTCGACCTCGGATCCCTGTGCCCTGCCGTACAGGGCGGCGGCCCGCAGCCCGACGGTGGCGGCCTGCTCGTACCGGCCCGCCTTGAACAGCGCCTGGCCGAGGGAGCGCAGCGCCGAGCGCTGGGAGCTGTCGGCGCCGATCTCTTGAAACGCCACGGCAGCCCGCAGGTAGGCGCTGACGGCCTCCCCGTACCGGTCCACCTTCATGAGCGTGTTGCCGAGGTGGAAGCTGCTCCTGGCGAGTCCGTCGCCGTCGCCGACCCCGTCGTAGACCCTGACGGCCCGCTGGTAGGCGGTGACGGCCTCCTCGAACCGGTTCAGTCCCAGCAGTCCGCAGCAGAGGTTGAGGAGCGCGGAGCCTTCGAGGGAGGGGAAGCCGATCTCCCCCAGGATGCGGGCGGTCCGCTGGTACGCGGTGACGGCCTCCTCGTACCGCTCCTCCTCCAGGAGAACCTCGCCGAGGGCGTAGAGGGCCGTGGCTTCGAGGCGTTCGTCACCCGCCTCGCGGTAGCGGGCGATCGCCCGCTGCGAGGCGGCTACGGACTCCTCGGTCCGCTCCACGGCCCTCAGGGAGCGGGCCAGATGGCGCAGTGCCTGGCCTTCTCCGCTCCGGTCGCCGTGTTCGCGGAAGAGGGCCGCGGCCCGCTCGCAGACGGTGACGGCTTCCTCGTGCTGCCCGTCGCTCTGCAGACCTTGACCGAGGTATTCCAGGGCACGGGCCTCGTGGCCGCCGTCACCGAGCTGCCGGTAGATCGCGGCGGCCCGTCTGCTCGCGACGATGGACTCCGCGTAGCGGCCCGTCCGGCCCAAGTCCGCGCTCAGTACGGCCAATGTCTCGGCCTCGCCGGAGAGTTGGCCCGCGTCGCGGTACGCCTCGACGGCCCGTCGACGGGCGGCGACGGACTCCGCGACGCGTTCCAGCCCCTCCAGCGCTTTGCCGAGGCCCGCCAGCGCGGCCCCTTCGGCGCCGCGGTCGCCGCTCTCGCGGAAGAGATCGCCGGCCTGCTCGCAGACGGGAACCGCCTGCTCGAACCGGTGCATGTGCAGGAGGGAGACGGCGATGCCGAGGAGCGCCCTGCCCTCGTTCTGGCGCTCGCCGGTCTCCCGGCAGATCGCGCGTTCCCGTTCGTAGGCGTCAGCGGCCCCGGCGTACCTCCGTGCCGAGAAGAGGTGGTCGCCGAGGCTGTGCAGCAGCGTGCGTTCGCGCGCGCGGTCACCCGCCGTGCGGTACAGGGCGACGGCCTGCCCACAGGCGGTGACGGCCTCCTCGTACCGTCCCGCGTTCGACAGGGCCTCGCTCCGGTTGGCCAGCGCATCGGCTTCGCGGCCGTGGTTGCCCGCCGCGCGGTAGAGGGCGGCAGCCTTCCCGCACGCGGCGGCGGCCTCCGCGAACCGGCCCGTCCCCGCACAGGCACCACCCAGGTTGATCAGCGCCAGGGCTTCGCCGTCGCGATCACCGGCTCCGCGCAGGAAGGCGACGGACTGCTGGGAGGCGGTGAAGGATTCCTCGAATCGCCGCAGGCCTATCAGGACCCCGCTGAGCCTGCCGAGCACCCGGCCTTCCCGCTCGTGGTCGCCCACCTCGCGCAGGAGGGTGGCGGCCCGCTCAAGGGCGGAAACCGCCTCCTCGGGCCGGTTCAAGCCGTACAGAGCGCTGCCGAGGTTGTCCAGAGCGTCCGCCTCGCCACTGCGGTTGCCCTTCTCGCGGTACACGGCGGCGGCCTGCCGGGTGGGCACGAGGGACTCCTCGATCCGTCCCAGCTTCAAGAGGGCGCTGCCGAGGTTGTAGAGCGGCGGGCCCTGCAGGTTGCCGTAGCCCTCCTCGAAGAGGGCGTGGGCGCGTCGGCCGGCGGAGACGACCTCCTCGTACCGCTCCGCCGCCATCAGCGCGACACCGAGGTTGTTCAGCGCGGCGGCCTCGAGGTGCCGCTCGCCCGTCGACCGGTAGACGTCCGCGGCCCGCTGACAGGCGTCAGCGGCCTCTCCCGTCCTTTCCAGCCGGGACAGGAACCTGCTGAGGTTGATCAGCGCGGCGGCTTCCATGGTGCGGTCGCCGTCCTCGCGGAAGAGGTCGGCAGCCCGCTTGCTCGTCGTGACCGCCTCCCCGAACCGCTCCATGTTCTCCAGGGCGCCGGTGAACGCATTGAGCAGGTTCGCCGCGCCCTGACGGTCGCCGGTCCCGAGGAGGACGGTTGCGGCCCGATCGACGGCCGCGTGGGACTCCTCGAACAGCCCCAGCCGGGCAAGGGTCCAGCCGACGTCGTTCAGCGCCGCTGCCAGGCGGGGGAGGTCGGCGTCGGGTCCGGCCTCGTCCAGCTGCCGGTACAGGTCGGCGGCCTCCTGCGTGGCCCCCGTGGCTTCCTCCCGGTATCCGGGCGACGGGATGAAGATCCGGGTCAGCTCTTCGGAACTCTTGGGGAGATGGATGGCGGGGTGGGTCCCGACCCTCTGCCGGTACAGGTCGGCGGCCTCCCGGAGCGCTGCCCAGGACTGCTCCTCCCGCCCCAGCTGCGACAGCCGGACGCCGAGACCCTCCAGCGACGTGGCGAGACCGAGGTGATGGGCGGCGAAGTTGGTCTCCACCAACTGCCGCCGGATGGCCACGGCTTCCTCGGTCGGAGCCAGGGCCTCTTCCTTTCGGCCCGCTGCCGAGAGGAAGGCGCCGAGGTTCAGCAGCGCGGTCGCCAGGTCGGGCCCGTGGGCGGCGGGGTTCGACTCGGCCAGCTCCCGGAACAGGCCGGTGGCTTCCCGGACGGCCGCCAAGCCCTCACTGGTACGGCCCACGCCGAGCAACGCGCGCCCGAGGTTGTTCAGCGCCCCGGCCAAGTGGTGGGACTCGGCGGCGGGGTTCGTCTCGGCCAGGCGCCGGAAGAGGTCGGCCGCCTCCTGCGCAGCGGCCAGGCCCTCCTCCTCGCGGCCCGCATCGGTCAGATGCATGCTGAGGTTGGCCAACGATCCGGCGACAGCGCTCCGTTGGGCCGGGGGGCCGTCGGCTGCCAGTTGCCGCTCCAGACCGGCGGCCTCCAGGAGGGCGGCCAGCGACTCTTCCCGACGGCCGTACTCCGACAGCCGGTTGCCGAGGCTGGTCAGTGACCTCACCAGCCCGTTCCGATGGGCGGCGGGGTCGGCCTCGGCCAGACGGCGGCTGATCGCCACGGACTCCTCGGAGAGGAAGAGCGCTTCCTCCGGGCGGCCCACGTCGGACAGCCGGTCCCCGAGGTTGGCCAGGGAGGTCGCCAGGCGGCTGAGGTGGCCGAGACGATCGGGGTGATCGGGGTGATCGGGATGATCGGCCTGGTCGGGGTGGTCGGGGTGCTCGCGGTGGTCGGGGTGCTCGGCGTGGTCGCGGTGTCCCGGAGCGTCCTCGACGAGCTGCCGGTGCAGGCGGACGGTCTCCTCGGACGCGGCGACCGCCTCCTCCCTGCGCCCGGCGTTGGCCCGGCGCCACGCCAGGGTGCCGTACAGCCAGGCCCGTTCGCCGGGGTCTTCCGTGGTGGACAGCCGGTGGGCGATCAGGACTTCCGTGATCGCGAGGACGCCGATGTCCAGGTTGGCGTCGCGGCCCTCGGGCAAGTGGGACTCGACGGCCTCCAGTGCGGCCAGCAGCTCGGGGTCGATGGGGCCGTCGTCCGGGCCGCTCGGGTCTCCGAGGGCGGCGAGCGCGGTCAGGGCGGGGCTGCCGGCGGCGATCGCGAGGCCGGGATCGCGGCGCAGCAATGGGTACAGGACGTCCTTGCCGATGTGCGCCCAGCGGTCGGCGGCCGACGCGAGGAAGGTCACGGCACGCGGGGCGATGACGGGCCGCAGTTCCTCCTCGGCGGTCAAAGAAGCGGGGGCATCACCCGCCCAGGGGTCGGGTTCGTAGGAGCTGATGTCGTGTCCGGGGGTGAGGAGGCCGAGGAAGTCCTCCGCGAGCCGGTCGGGGTAGAGGGGCTCCAGGACCGAGGCCCGGTCGACCGGCGGGTAGCAGAGCCGGTGGTCGTCCAAGACGTTCAGGGGTTCGGGCAGCCGCAGTCGCTCCAGAGCCCGCATCCCCACGCCATGGCCGACCGCTCCCGTGAGCACCGCCGTGAACACCGTCTTGGCCATGACGGACTGCTTGGTCCGGTAGTCCTGCCCCTGCCGTCCGGCGTCGACGAGCTTTTGCCACGCCAAGCGCTCGCGGTCAAGGAGGTACGCCGACAGCTGGTGCGGCTCGGACGGGGGCGTCTGCGCGCCCCGTTCGTGGGCGTCGACAGCGACGAGGGCAGCCATGTGCAGGTTCAGGGGCAGTCCGAAGTCGCGGTGGTCGAGGGAAGCGGGCGGCTGAATGCTCGCGGCGTCCGGCAGGTCGTACAGGTCGGCCTCGGCGTAGCGGTCGCGGGCGGCGGTGAACATCTGGAGCCTGTCCGCGGCCAGCGAAGGGAGCCGCATGTCGTCGGCGGCGGCGTCACGATCGGCCAGTTCGGCACGGAGGGCCGCGAACCAGCGGACGGTCCGGCCGATCAGCAGTACGCGGGTGGGGCGTTGCTCATGGAGAACCGGGTAGGACAGGAGTTGTTCCAGCTCGCTGTGCGCCCATCGGTCCGCGTAGTCGACGACCAAGAGCAATCCGGTCGCGTCATCGGGCGGGGTCATGCGATGGCCCGGGAGGGCCGGCCCGGGAAGGGCGCCGTGAAGCCCCGCTTGCAGGACGTGCCACCGTTCCTTACCCCGCAGGCTCCGGGTCCGTTCGGCGAACTCCGTGGCGAGCCGGGTCTTGCCCTGTCCGCCGGGGGCGTGCAGCAGCAGGACCGACAAGTCCTCGCCCTCGGTGTCCCGCCACTGCCGCAGCCGCTCCAACTCGGCGTTCCGGCCGACGAAGGGCACGACCTGGCTGCGCGCGTCCAGCAGGCGGCTGGGCTGTGCCATCAGCTTGGCGGCGACAGGAGCAGCGGGGGAGGAGAACGCCTCGATCGTGGGGAGGCGCGAACCGTAGATGTTGTTGACCGTGGCTGCCGCGCCCGGGCCCTGGGCAATCGCACCGCCGTACGACGCGCGCCCCTCGTAGTAGTACCGGGGAGCCTCGGAGCCCTCGGGGGTCTCGGGGTTCCCGGTCACGGTCGACCGCCGCCGTAGTTGTTGTTGTTGACGGTCGCGCTGGCGCCCGGGCCCGCGGCGCCCGCGCCGCCCGGCGCCACGTGCTGGTGGTACACGTCCCCCCGCGGCGCTTCCCGACCAGCCGGTCCCGCCGGGGCCACCGCCGGCTCCGGCTCCGGCTCCGGGGCCGGCTCCGGGGCCGGCCCCAGGTCAAGTCGCCGTACGTCGGTGCCCGGCGCCCAGATCCATGCCTCCCCCCGGTGGTCCTTCTCCTCGACCCGCACGTGCCGGAACTCTTCCGCCCGGAGGCTGGTGTACGCCCCGGCCTTGACGACGTCGAGGAAGACACGCTCCGAAACTCCAACGGCGAGGCAGACATCCGGCGCCTGCACGAGAGCGGCGCGCAGGGCCGCGCAGTCGAGGATGCGACGGAGCTCCACCGGAGTCTGGCCGACGAAACCGTTCGCGCCCAGCGAGGCCGGGCCGAAGTGGACGGCCGCCCTGAGCCGGAGCCATGCCTTCCGATTCCGGTTGTGGTTGAAGGTCCTCAGGTGGGCATCCAGGCGGCGCATGAACGCGTCGACCAGGCCCGGCTCGGAGGCGCCTGCGGGCAGGACCGCGAACAGCGAGTCCCCGCCCTCCTGCGTCACCCATCGCCCGCGGTCCAACCGGGCTGCGTCGGCCGCCCGGCCCAACAGCCGCGGGATCGCCTCCTGGAACTCGCCCTGCGTCACCTCGTCGGCGCGGCCGTAACCCTCCGCATCGACCGACAGCAGCAGTCTGCGCTCGAACTCTCCCATGCCGCCCCATCCGTCCAAACCGTTCATAGCCATGACACCTCTCGGGCTACACGTGATGCATGGGGGGAGCGTGCCGTTTCACTCAAACTCCCTGAAAGGGCACGGAGTTACTACACACCAGCTGCGGAGCCTTCCGGGGAAGGGAACCGGCGCCCGCCCCCCGAACACGGACGCCGACACTGAAGTCGTACACCCGCGCCCCGGTGCGAACCCCGTGGAAATACGGATTGCCGAGATCTGTTACCCGCACCGGCGGGAAGACACGGCCCCGGGGCAACGACCCGGGGCTCCCGCATGGTCCAAAGCCACCGGCTGCGGCGCGAACACGGCCGGCCGCCGCTAGGGATCCCGGTGCGCGTCCAGGACCATTGCGCGGGCCGGCTGCGCGGCGGACCTGGAGGTCCGGGGCTGGGCCTGGTGGACCTGCCGCGGCCGCCCGCCGGGGCGGACCGGCTGCGGCTCTGGGCGGACACCTGGAGCGAGCCGTTCTTCGCCCGGGAGGACCTGCGCGGGCTCCGCCACGCCTGCGGCGCCCGCACGGTGGCGGACCCGGTGCTCGCGAAGCCGCAGGTCCGGGTCGACGAGGTGGCCGTATGACCGGCGCGGCAGCGCACGCGGTCCGGGCGCGGTGCGGCGACGGACCCGTCACCGCGCCGCCACGGCCGTCGGCGGCGGCTCCCGGCCCCTGACCGTCGTGTGGGCGGCCGGCGGCCGGGTAGCCGCCGGGTGAGGGCCGGTTCCCGGCGGCGCAAAAATACCCCCGGGGGTACCCGTGCTAGGCTCGAAAATATACCCCCGGGGGTAATCTCCGACCGAAAGGAGCAACCGCGTGTTCTTCATCGACACCATCGAGACCGAGGGACTCGGAAACCGCAGCTACCTGGCGGGCGGCGCCGCGACCGCGGCGGTCGTCGACCCGCCCCGCGACATCGACCGGGTCATCGCCGCGGCCGCCGCACGCGGGGTGCGGATCTCCCACGTGGTGGAGACCCACCTGCACAACGACTACGTCACCGGCGGCCTGGACCTGGCCCGCCTGACCGGCGCCGCGTACCTGGTGCCGGCCGGCGCCCGCGTCTCCTTCGCCCGGACACCGGTGGCCGACGGCGACACGGTGGCCGTCGACGACGGCATCGCGCTACGGGCGCTGGCCACCCCCGGCCACACCCCCCACCACACCTCGTACGTGCTGGAGGAGCACGGCCGGGTGGCGGCGGTCTTCACCGGTGGTTCGCTGCTGATCGGCTCGGTGGGCCGCCCCGACCTGGTCGAGCCGCGCCTGACCGAAGAGCTGGCCCGCGCCCAGCACGCCTCCGCACACCGCCTGGCCGCCGAGCTCCCCGACGAGACGGCCGTACTGCCCACCCACGGGTTCGGCAGCTTCTGCTCCTCCGCCCAGTCCGAGGGCGACGCCACCACCATCGGCAAGGAGAAGAGCGTCAACGACGCCCTGGTCAAGGACGTCGACCGGTTCGTCTCCGACCTGCTGGCTGGCCTGGAAGACGTCCCCGCCTACTACGCCCACATGGGCCCGGCCAACGCCGCGGGCCCGGATCCGGTGGACCTGAGCACACCGCCCCTGACGGACGCCGCCGACATCGCCGAGCGGCTGGCCGCCGGGGAATGGGTGGTCGACCTGCGCAACCGGATCGCGTTCGCCGAAGGGCACGTCGCGGGCTCGTTCAACTTCGAGGCCGACGGAAAGATCGCCACCTACCTCGCCTGGATGATCCCCTGGGGCAAGCCCGTCACCCTGCTCGCGGAGTCACCCGCCCAGCTCGCCGCCGCCCAGCGCGAACTGGTCCGCGTCGGCCTCGACCGGCCCGCTGCGGCGGCCACCGGCACGCCCCGCGACTGGATACCCGAAGGGCACGACCCGCGCTCCTTCCCCCGCGCCACCTTCGCCGACCTCGCCGACGTCGCCGACCTCGCCGACCTCGCCGACCTGGGCACTCGGGGCACTCGGGGCGCCCGGGGCGCCGACTCCACGACGGTCGTCCTGGACGTGCGCCGCGATTCGGAGCGCGCCCGGGGGTGGATCGCCGGGTCCGTGCACATCCCCGTCCACGACCTGCACCGGCGCCTGACCGAGGTCCCGCCCGGCACCGTGTGGGTGCACTGCGCCGGCGGGATGCGCGCCGCGATCGCCGCCTCCCTGCTGGACGCCGCCGGACGTGACGTCGTCGCCGTCGACGACTCCTTCGACGCCGCCCACGAGGCCGGTCTGCCCCTCACCGACGGCGACCGGGACCTCTGAACCCGCACTCCCCGTACCCCGCACCCCCGCAACCCTCGCACCCCCGCACCCCCTACTCCTCCTGCCCCATCGACCCGGAAGGAAGACGGATGTTCCTCTTCCGCCGCGGCCCCGCCCGCGTCAGCCCCGCCCGCGTCACCCCCGCCCAGGCCCACCAGCGCACCGCCGGCGCCGCCGCCGTGCTCCTCGACGTGCGCGAGCAGGCCGAGTGGGACGCCGGACACGCCCCCGGAGCCGTCCACGCCCCGCTCTCCCGCCTCGTCGCAGGCGCCGCCCTGCCCGCCACCGCCCAGAACCGGCCGCTGGTGGTGATCTGCCGTTCCGGACACCGTTCCCGGCGGGCCGCCCAGCTGTTGACCGGCCGCGGGGGCGACGCGGTCGACGTGGCGGGCGGCATGAACGCCTGGGCCTCCGCCGGACTGCCGGTCGTCGGCGAACGCGGAAGCAGCGGCCGAACAGCGTGAGCACGCTCGTCCTCGCCCTCGCCGCCGGGGCCGTCATCGGACTCGCCCTCGGGGCACTGGGCGGCGGCGGCAGCGTCCTGGCCGTCCCGGCCCTGATCTACCTCCTGGGCTTCACCCCGGCTGCCGCCACCACCGCATCCCTGATCATCGTCACCGCCACGTCCGCCACCGCCCTCTACACCCA
Organism: Streptomyces sp. NBC_01214; assembly: GCF_026340975.1. Classification (GTDB taxonomy): domain Bacteria; phylum Actinomycetota; class Actinomycetes; order Streptomycetales; family Streptomycetaceae; genus Streptomyces. Next base: position 182,594 of record NZ_JAPEOS010000001.1, read on the forward strand.
CGCCACGTCCGGCAACGTCCGCTGGAAGACCGGCGCCCTGTTCGCGGCGGCCGGCATCCCGCCCGCTCTCGCCGCCGCCACCCTGGCCAGCCGCGTTCCCGAACCGGTCCTGACCGCGGCGTTCGCCGCCACGGCCGGCCTCGCCGCCTGGCGCATGTTCACCGCCTCCGACCCCGCCTCCGGGCGGCAGCCCCGACCCGTCCGACCCGCGCGGGCCGCCGGGGCAGGTGCCGGCCTCGGCTCGATCACCGGCTTCCTCGGCGTCGGCGGCGGCTTCCTCGCCGTCCCCGCCCTCGTCTCCATACTGGGCCTGCGCATGCGCGCCGCCGTCGGCACCAGCCTCCTAGTCATCACCGTCAACTCCCTCGCCGCGCTCGCCGCCCGCACGGGCACCCACGCCCCGCTGCACTGGGCGGTCATCGCCCCCTTCACCGGAGCGGCCGTCCTCGGAGCCTGGGACGGCAAGCGCCTCGCCGCCAAGATCTCCGGACCCGCCCTCCAGCGGGCCTTCGCGACCGTCCTCCTGGCCGTCGCCGCCCTCATGCTCACCGACGCCCTCCACTGACCCCGCGGGCCCGCCCCCCTCGACCACACCCCCGCACATACCCCCGGGGGCATCAGAGAGCGGGTCCCCTTCCGACAAGAACGGAACACAGCGCCATGGCCCACCCCCACGCCCTCGACGCCCTCGACGCCCACCAGGCCCACAGCCGCCTGCACGACCTGATCGTCCTGGACGTCCGCACCCCCGGCGAATACGCCACCGGCCACCTCCCCGGCGCCCTCAACATCCCCCTCGACCAGCTCACCCGCGCCCTGCCCGACCTTCGCGAGGCCGCCGCCCGCGGCGACATCCTCGTCGTCTGCGCCTCCGGCACCCGCGCCGAGAACGCCCGCACGACCCTCGCCGACAACGGCATCACCGCCAGCACCCTCACCGGAGGCACCGGAGCCTGGACCGACGGCGGACTCGCCCTCCACCCCGAAGCGGACCGGCCCACCGCCTGGAACATGGAACGCCAGGTCCGCTTCACCGCCGGCGCCGTCGTCCTGACCGGCCTCGCCCTCGGCCGCCTGCGCCCCGCCTTCCGCCTCGCCTCCGCGGGCATCGCCGGCGGCCTGGTCTACTCGGCCCTCACCAACACCTGCGGCATGGCGGCCCTCCTCGCCAAGCTCCCCCACAACCGCCCCTGCCCGGGCGCCCTCGAAGCCGCCCTCGCCACCCTCCGCAGCCACTGACACCCACCGACCGGATACCCCCTGGGGTACCATCGGGGGAGAGCACACAAGGCCAGGAGGCACCCGGTGAAAGTCGACGACGACGCAGTCAACGCAGTCCTCAACCGCCTGCGCCGCGCCCAGGGGCAGCTCGCGGGCGTCATCGCCATGATCGAAGCCGGCCGCGACTGCAAGGACGTCGTCACCCAGCTCGCCGCCGTCTCCAAGGCCCTGGACCGCGCGGGCTTCAAGATCGTGGCCAGTGGCATGCGCCAGTGCATGACCAACGCCGACGAGAACCAGGCCCCCATGACCGAAGAAGAACTCGAAAAGCTCTTCCTCGCCCTCGCCTGACCGGCACACCCAAACGGCCCGGCCCCTCCGAGGGGCCGGGCCGCGGCCGTCGCCCGATCACCCCGGATGCCGCGGGACCGGGAGTCACCCGCATGCCCGTGCCGGCTGCGGCCCTCTCGCGGCACGCCGATCCTGGTGCCATGGCGTCCGGCGGGCCGCAGGTCATCGTGCACGCACCCGACCACCGGGGGTTGCACGAGGCCAGCGTCGCAGGCAGGAGCGCAGGTCGGGCGTGGTCGCCCCGGGACCTCCGCCGCGTGTTGCGGCGGGCGGGGGTGCCCGCGGACATCGACCTCGGCCATCCCGGACAGGTGCGCTGGCGTGCCGACCCGGACCTGTGGCCCGACCGCCCCTGGCGCAGGCGCGCCCAGGCCTGCCTCATGATGATCGGGCTCCTGGTGTCCGGCGCCGTGCTCTTCCGGATGGGGCTGACGGACACCCTCGGAGCACTCACCTTCGGCGGTCGGGTCATGGGGGTGGTGTTCCTGCTCGCCGCGCTGGTGGAGGCGGTCACGGCAGCCGCCGTCCTCGACCACTGGGGCAAGCGGGTCACCCGGTACGCGGGGCAGTGCGTCCCGCCTTCGGGAAACCGACCCTGAACGCCGCCCGCACCAGCCTGTACGTACCGGCCCACCCCACGTTCCGCAACGAGGGGTCCATCAGCATCTTCGTCGTCGGAACGCAGTGGTCGGCCACGATGTGGCCGAGCGCCTTCCGGGAGAAGGGCACCGGGCTGGCGAGGTGGCGGGACGAGCTGGGCGACGATTTCTTCCGCTACCGGTCGAGGATCTACCGCAGCAGCGCGGTCATGAACATGCCGCAGGCCCCCGACTGGGCCGCCATGTGGTGGGTGATGCCGAAATGGCGTGCGGGAAAGCTCTTCGCGCCCGGCGAGACCGTCCCCTACATGCAGGTCCACATCGCCCGCGACCCGGACAGCCGGGAAGTGCTCAGCGAGGACGAGCAGGAGCCGTACGGGATGAAGACCAGGTCGACGTGGATCGACCAGCCGGTCGCCCTGCTCCGCCGGGCCGCCGAGAAGCCGTAGGCAGGACCGGCCGACCCTTCGGCCGACGCCTGCGTCAGCAGACCCCGGGAAGCGCGCGCTCCAGGGCGTCGAACGCGCCGTTCACACGCGATCGGTGGTCCTCGGCCACCTCGGCCGCGCGCTCGCCCGCCAGCAGGCGTCGGGCCGTGGCGACGTAGACGGCCCGGTACGCGGCGACGGTCAGTGCTGCCGCGAGGCGGACGCCGGGGCCGTCGCCCCCGGGGGCGGTCTCTGCCATCACGTCCCCCAGCGCCTGCTCCACCTCCTCGACGCCCTCGCGCGCCCGCGCCCGCAGGGCTGGCGAGTCCAGCACGATGCGCCAGAAGTACGGGAAGTTGTCGCTCACCGCCGCCAGCGGATGGCCCTGGTCCAGGAGTTGGAGCAGCAGGGCGCGCAGAGCCGCGGACGGGGACTCGCCGGCCGGGCGGCCGCGTACCGCAGCCGTGAAGAGCTCGACGGCTTCGGGGATCCGGTCCAGGAAGAGGTCTTCCTTGCGGGGGAAGTGGTTGAAGACCGTCATCGTGGAGACGTGAGCGGCCTGGGCGACCTCCGCCACGGTCACCCGGTCGAAGCCGCGCGCCGCGAACAGCATCGTCGCCTCGTCGGAGATCCGCTGCCGGGTCTCGCGCTTCTTGCGCTCCCGCAAGGTCAACGCCGGGTCGGCCACGCGCTCTCCGGAGCCGCGCCTCTCAGTTTCCTCGGTCACAGGCAACACTATAGCGACTCTAAAACTTTAGTGACTACAGTGAACTCCATGGACTCCATGAACTCGGACTTTGACGTAGTGGTGGCCGGGGGCGGCCCGGTCGGACTGATGCTTGCCTGCGAGCTCCGGCTCGGTGGCGCGCGCGTTGTGGTGGTCGAGCGGCGCACCGAAGTGGACCGGACCATCAAGGCAGGGTCGATCAACACACCGACCGCCGAGGCTTTCTACCGGCGCGGCATGCTGCCCGCACTGGCCGAGGTCCAGCTGCGCTCCGTCGAGCGGTTCCGGGCGTTCGTACGCGAACAGGAAGGGGCCCGGGGAAGCGGACAACCTGCCCGCGCACCGGCCAAGTTCGCCGGGCACTTCGCCGGGATCATGCTGCGCGGGGAGCTGCTGGACGCGGCCGACCCGGACTTCGTGAACGCCGGTCCCGCCCAGGACATCAGCCTCGTACCGCAGCAGGAGATCGAGCGGCTCCTCACCGATCGCGCCCGCGTGCTCGGCGCCGAGGTGCGCAGCGGCACCGAGCTGACGGGATTCCACGCGGTCGACGGCGGAATCGAGGTCCGCGTGGCCCGGGTGGCCCGCGGATCCGGCGACGGATCCTGCGACGGATCCGGCAAGGTGATACGCGCGCACTGGCTCGTGGGCTGCGACGGCGGCCGCAGCACGGTGCGCAAACTCGCCGGTTTCGCCTTCCCCGGTACGGATCCGCAGATCACCGGTCACCAAGCGCTCGTCGAGATGACCGGGTCCGAAGCCCTTCGACCCGGCTGGAACCACACGGACACCGGGATGTACGTGCACGGGCCGATGCCCGGCCGCATCCTCACCGTCGAGTTCGACGGGCCGCCGGCCGACCGTGAAGCGCCGGTCACCGCGGAGCAGTTGCAGGCGAGTCTGCGACGTGTCTCCGGGGCCGAGGTCACGATCACCGGGGTGCGCACCGCCACCCGCTTCACCGACCACGCGCGCCAGGCGGCCGACTACCGTGCGGGCCGGATCCTCCTGGCGGGCGACGCCGCGCACGTCCACTCGCCGTTCGGCGGCCAGGGACTGAACCTCGGGATCGGGGACGCGATGAACCTCGGCTGGAAACTGGCCGCGGTCGTACGCGGCCGGGCACCGGACGGGCTGCTGGACTCGTACACGGCCGAACGACACCCGATCGGGGCATCGGTGCTCGAATGGACCAGGGCACAAGTCGCGTTGATGCGGCCGGATCCACAGGCCCGGGCGCTGCGCAGCGTCGTCGCCGAGCTGACCGGGTCGATCGCGGGCACCACGTATTTCGCCAAGAAGATCTCCGGCGTTTCGCACCGGTACGACCTTCCCGGCAGCCATCCACTGGTCGGCCGCAGCGCACCGGATCTCGCGTTCACCGACGGGACGCGCCTCGCGGACCTGCTTCACGACGGGCGGGCGCTCCTGCTCGATCTCGCCGACGACGCGGGGCTCAGGGCGCACGCGGAGGGGTACGGCGAGTACGTGCGGGTCGTCACCGCCGCCTGCCCGGGCGGACCGGAGCCGGCCGGGCTGCTCGTACGCCCCGACGGAATCGTCGCCTGGGCAGCAGGCGCCGGGGACGGGGTCGCCGACGCGCTGTCGCGGTGGTTCGGCCCGGGCCGATGCGGCGGATGAGAACCCGGCGCAGCCCCGGCCGCACGTTCCCGTGAGAAAGGTGTTATCCCCGTGTCCCTCACGGGTCTCCTTCAGTGTCAGGCCAGTTGGGCCGTCACCTTCGAGGAGATGCGATGCGGTATCACGACGATGAGTTCACGTACGGCGCGGACGCGAACGCAGGGGCGGACGTGGACGTGAACGTGAACGTGGTCGGTGCTGGTTCCGGGTCGGGCCGGCGCGGGCGGGCGCGCGCCGCGGGCAGGGCGGCCGGTGGCCACCGCAAGGGCCGTCGCCGGACTCCCCTGATGGCGGCGGCCGCCGTAGTCCTGCTGGCCGGGGTCGGGAGCGGCTACGCCCTCATATCCGGCGGGGCCCCGGAACGCACTGCGGCAACGGGCTCCCCCTCCGCCCTCGCCGGCCGGCCGGACGCGGTGGACGGTCCGCCGACCGCCTCGGCAGATCCGGCCGCCGGCGCCGGCCCCTCGGCGGCCGACGGTACGGCGGGCCCGAGCGCCGCCGCGTCCGCACCCGCATCGGCACCCGCATCCGCCTCCGCATCCGCCTCCGCCGCGCAGCCGAAGGACGCGGAGCAGCGCTCCGGAGCGACGGCCACGGAGCGCACCGCCAAGCCCACCGCGCCGCCGACCCGCAGTACCTCGGGCAGCGGTCCGACGGGACCGGACCCCAAGGTGCCCGGCGCCCGCACCTCGACGCAGGACGTCGCCACGGCCCAGTCGCTGTCCCTGCAACTGCTCAACAACGAACGGGCCGCCGTCGGCCGGCCCCCGCTCGCGCTCAAGCAGGACCTCAGCGGCTTCGCCCGCAAGTGGGCCGAGCACATGAGCAAGAACGGGTTCGCCCACTCCTCGTCGGCGGACCGCGCCTACCTGAAGACGGGCTCGCGCACCTGGACCGGCGAGAACATCGTCTGGTTCGGCGATGCTTCGATGACCGCCCAGGAAGCCGCCGAGAAGTTCCAGTCGATGTGGCGCCACAGCTCCGGGCACTACAAGGCGCAGGTGAACCCGGACTTCACCGAGGTCGGCGTCGGCCTCCACCACGACTCCTCGGGCTGGTGGGGCGTGCACAACTTCTCCGACGGCAAGTGACGCGCGTGCGCGGCCCGGTCCTGTCGATGCGGAAGTGACGGATGGCCGGCCCTTCTCCCTGCGAGAAGGACTCCTTGTTGGACTTGGTACGGGGCAGCCCGGACCCTTGTGCACGGGGGCATGCCGGCGCCCGTCGCGGTCGTCGGCCGAACTGCTGCCGCCCGCCCGCCGTGAGCACCGACGTACAGGAGCCGACGAACATGCGCACACGCCTTCTACTGGGCCTGGCCCTCCTCTCCACCGGACTCCTCGCCGGCGCGTTCGGTTACGGGGCGGCCAACCTCGTACCCACCTTCAACGCGGTACCGCTCGACATACGGCTGTCGTTCCACACCGAACTGATGAAGATGAACGGCATCACCATGCAGGCGGCGATGGGCGTGTCGATCGTCAGCTCGCTGGCCCTCACCGCCGTGACGCGCGGCCGTACGCGGCTGCTCGCGGGCGGGGCCGGCCTGCTGGCCCTCACGTCCCTCCTGGTCACCCGGTTCGGCAACGTCCCGATCAACAGCCGGATCAAGGAATGGGCGCACGGCTCGGCCCCGGTCGACCACACGGAGGTCCTGCGGCACTGGGAGATCTTCAACGACATCCGCACCGCCGCCGCCGTGGTCGCGTTCGCGCTCCTGATCTTCTCCGCCCTGAGGGCCCCGGCCGGCGACTGACCCCACCCGCAGGGGCCCGGGCGCCCCGACCGCGCCCTACGACTCGGACTGCGCCGCGCGGACGATGGCCGCCGCGGCCCGGGACGCGGCCAGTACGGGATCGGTGCTCCGCGCGGCGCGGCCGAGCATGAACGCACCCTCCAGCAGGGCGATCACCGAGCTCGCGGTCTCGTGCGCGGCGGGCTCGGCGATACCGCCGGCGCGGTAGAAGGCGGCGAGGGCGTCCGTCCAGCCGGCGAAGACCTCGGCGGTGGCCAGCCGCAGCCCTTCATGGGTGCCGGCCACTTCCAGCGCGATCGTGGCGATGGGGCACGGGTCGGTGAAGTCGAGCTCGTGCAAGGTCTGCGCCGCAGCCGTGAACGCGTCGCGGGTGACGGTGGCCGGGTCCGCGTCCTGCGTCGGGGAGATCGGCGAGAAGAGGTCGACGATCAGTTCCCGGTAGGCCGCTCCCGACGTACGGATCACCTCCTCGCCCAACTGCGCCTTGCCCCCGGGGAAGAAGTGGTAGGCCGAGCCGTACGGCGCGTCGGCCGCCGCGACGATCTGCTTCATACCGCTGGCCGCGTAGCCCTGGAGCCGGAACAGTTCGGTCGCGGCGGTGACGATGCGCGCTCTGGTGTCGCCCGTGGTTCTCACACTCGCTAGTCTCTCACTAGATCGGTCTATCTAGTCGGAGGTAGCACCTTGCCCGAAATCGAACTGAGCGCAGGCGTCATCGACTTCACGGATACGGGCGGCGACGGTGAGGTCGTGGTGCTCGTCCACGGGCTCGGCTTCGACGAGTCGGTCTGGGACCAGGTGGTGCGGGAACTACGGCCCGATCTAAGGGTGGTGGTGCCCGTACTGCCGATCGGCAGCCACCGCAGGCCGATGCGGCCGGACGCGGACCTTTCGGCGCACGGGGTCGCCGCGCTCCTGGCCGAGTTCCTGGAACGCCTCGACCTGCGCGACGTCACCCTGGTCCAGAACGACGCGGGCACGGCCCAGCTCCTGGTGGGCGTGCGCGACGAACGCATCGGCCGCCTGGTGCTCACCTCGTGCGAGGCCCTGGACAACTACCCGCCGGGCATCCAGGGCCGGACCCTGCACGCGGCCTCCCGCGTCCCGGGCGGCCTGTTCCTGCTGCTGCAGTCCTTCCGCGTCCCCTTCCTCGTACGGATGGGGAGCTCGCTGGGCGGGATGGCGCGGCGGCCGATCCCGTACGCGCTGGTCCGGCGCTGGTACCGGCCCCTGCTCAGCCGGCGTGAGATCCGTCGGGACCTCGCCAAGTTCTGCCGCAGCACCCGGAAGGACACCTACCTCGAGGCCGCGCACAAGCTCGCGGGCTTCGACCGGCCCGCGTTGGTCGCCTGGGGGGCCGAGGACCGCATGATGCCGCCCGCCACGGGCCGTCGACTCGCCGAGCTGCTGCCGCAGGGGCGGTACGTGGAGATCCCCGAGGCGGGCACGCTCGTCCAGCTGGACAATCCCGGCGCCCTCTGTGCGGAGTTGCGCCGTTTCATCCGGGAGACCGCCTGAGGCCCGGGCCGCGACCGCCGTCCGCCGTCCGCCGTCCGTCGCAGGGGGCACGGGGGCCAGAATCAACTCCACACATCGAACGAGGAGTTGCCGAATGCGTGTGTTACTGGTGGCGTACGGGTCGCGCGGGGACATCGAGCCGATGCTCGCGCTCGCCGAACAGTTGCGGGAGTCGGGGATCGAGGTGCGGATGTGCGCGCCGCCCGACTTCGCCGGGCTGGTCGAGGGTGCCGGGGTGCCGCTGACGCCGATCGGCCCGTCGGTGCGCGAGATGGTGAGGGGCACGGTGACCGGGACGGCGCCGCAGCCCCCGGAGGGGCTGGCGGAGCGTGCGGCCCGGATGGTCGCCACGACCTACGAGGCGGTCGCCGCGGCGGCGGCCGAGGGCTGTGACGCGGTGGTGGCCACCGGCTTGTTCCCGGCCGCGTCCGGTGCGCGGTCGGTGGCCGAGAAGCTGGGCGTCCCCTACGTGTTCGTGGCGTACTTCCCGAGCTACCTGCCGTCCCCGCACCACCCGCCGTTCGCCCCGATGGGGCGGCCCTTCCCGCCGGAGGTGACCGACAACCGGGCGCTGTGGGACCTGGACGCCGAGAACCTGAACGTGCTGTTCGGCACCGGGCTCAACGCCCACCGGGCGACGGTCAGCCTGCCGCCCGTGGACCACTTCCGCGACTACGTCCTCACCGATCGCCCGTGGCTGGCGGCGGACCCGACCCTCGGGCCCTGGCAGGAGCCCGCCGAACTCGGCGTCGTACAGACCGGCGCGTGGTTCCGTACCGGCGGACTCCCGCTCCCGGACGACCTGGAGGCCTTCCTGGGCGCCGGCACGCCGCCGGTGTACGTGGGCTTCGGCAGCATGCCCGTGCGGGACGCGGAGCACGTCGCGCGGGTGGCCGTCGAGGCCGTCCGCGCGCAGGGCCACCGCGTGCTCCTGTCCGGCGGCTGGGCCGAACTGGCCCCGATCGACAACGAGGACGACTGCTTCCGCGTCGGCGAGGCCGACCACTGCGCGCTGTTCCCGCGGGTGGCGGCCGTCGTGCACCACGGCGGCGCGGGCACCACGACCACGGCCGCCCGGGCCGGAACGCCGCAGGTGGTGATACCGCAGATGGCGGACCAGCCGTACTGGGCCGGCCGCGTGGCCGCACTGGGCATCGGCGCGGCGCACGCCGGACCGGAGCCGACCGCCCCGTCCCTGTCGGCCGCGCTCGGCACCGCCCTGGACCCGAAGACCCGGGCGCACGCGAAGGCCGTGGCCGACCTCGTGCGCACGGACGGGGCGGCGGTGGCCGCCGAGCTGCTGCTCGACACCGTCGCCACCGATGTCGACCGGGAGGCGCCGCCCGTGTCCGCGTGAGACCCGCCCACGGCGAACCCGGCACACCGGGCCGGGGGCCGGGGGCCGGGGGCCGGGCGGGTCAGCCGACGGCCTTCTTGATGAGCTGGCCAGGGCGCGGCGCCCGTACAGCGCCACCTTGAAGGCCGTGGTCGACGTAGAACCGCTTGCTCGCGGACGCGTCGGCGACCCCCAGCAGGAGCACGACGTCGTCGATCCGCCCGGTGGCGTCCACGTCGGCCGGCCGGGGGACGGGCAGCGAGGGCGCGAACCCGCTGAGGCCGGTCGTCGGTGGGCGGCCGTGGTGTCGGCCGCCTCAAGGGTGAGGGTTTCGATGGGGGCCGTGGACATCACGCTGGTTCTGGAACCGGGGCGGACGCTTCTCGCATCCTGACCGGTTCGGCCGGTTCGGCCGGTTCGGCCGAACCGGCCGACCGTCGCGCGGCGCGCGGATACGCGTCGGGCGCCGTGCCGACCAGCTCGGTGAAGCGGGTGGTGAAGATGCCCGGCGTCGGGCAGCCCACCGCGCGGCGGACCTCGGTGATGCTGAGGTCGCCGCCGCGCAGCAGGGCCGTCGCGCGCTGGATGCGGCGCGCCGTCAGGTAGGCGTACGGGGAAGCGCCGTACGCGAGCCGGAACTGGCGGCCGAGGTGCCCGGCCGCCATGTCCGCGCCGCGGGCGAGCTCCTCGACGTCCAGCGGGCGGGCGTGCTCCCGGTCGATCCGGTCCCGGACGCGGCGCAGCCGCGCCAGGTCCTTCAGGTGCGACGCCTCGATCAGCGCCTGTCTCCACGCGGGACGACACATGGTGGACCCCCTTCGTCGACGTACCCGCTCAGCGGAGTTCTTGGATCCGGATCAGGTTGCCCGCGGGGTCACGGAAGGCACAGTCGCGGACGCCGTACGGCTGCTCGGTCGGCTCCTGGACGACCTCGGCGTCGCCCGCCTGGATCTTCTCGAAGGTGCTGTCGAGGTTCTTGGTGGCGAGGAGGATCCAGCCGTAGGTGCCCTTGGCCATCATCTCGGCGATGGTGCGGCGCTCCGCCTCGGTGACACCGGGGTCGACGGCCGGCGGGGCGAGGAGGATGGACGTACCGGGCTGGTCGGCGGGGCCGACCGTGATCCAGCGCATCTTGCCCTGGCCGACGTCGCTGCGGACCTCGAAGCCGAGGACGTCTCGGTAGAAGGCCACGGCGGCGTCCGGGTCGTCCTGCGGAAGGGTGCTCATGTGAATGCTGATGTCCATGTCCGTCACGGTAACTGCGCCCGGACCAAGGGAGCTTCTCGAATCCTGACCGATCCGGACCCCGCCTTCTGACCCCGCCTTCTGACCCCGCCTTCTGGCCTCTCCTCCGGGCCCTCCTCCGGGCCCCTCCCGCGGGCCTCGGTCGCGGCCCGCAGGAGCGGGCGGGCACCGGCCGCGCCGGGGCTGCGGCGAACCGGTTCGCCGAGGGGGCCGACCGGTGTCCGTGATCACCACGGGTTGCGGCCGGGCGGGGGACCGGCGGGTGGGCCTTCGGACCGCCGTCGGCGCAGCTCAGGGCGGTGCCTTCACCCGGGCGGCCGGAAGCTCGGACGATCTTCCCGGTGTGCGGCGCCCGACGCATCGGCATAGGTCTGTGTGCGTAGGCGTCGTAGGCGCCCTGTGCCCCCGCACGGGCACCCGCCGCTCCAGCACCCCTGGTGAGGAGTCACATGTCACGTATCAAGCGCCGATCCGCGCGACGATCAGCTCCCCGAGCCGCCCGCCGCGCTGCCCACCGGGCCGCGATCGCCGTGCTCGCTGCCACCGCCGCCCTGGTCACCGCCGTCCCGGCAGCCGCGCACGACGGTTCGGCCCGCCCCGAGGAGAAAGCGGCCCTAGGCGCCGAACACGCCCAGGAGCATACGAAGGTCCGCGAGCAGATCCTCAAGCTGGGCGGATACTCCCAGCTCGCCCGGATCGACAGCCTGAACTCACTGACCCGGTCCCAGGCGGACGTGAACGCCCGCTTCCACCCCAAGGCGTTCGGTCAGTTCGCCGAGTACTTCCAGTCCCCGGACTTCGCCGCCCACATCGCCATGCTCCCGACCGGCAAGGTGCTGCTCTTCTCCTTCGAGCGCATGGAGACCGACCCGACCGAGGAGCCCGCACCGACCAACACCCTCGGCAAGGCCAACGCCGGCCGCGCCTTCCTGTGGGACCCGCGCCGCGGCACCGGAGCGGCCGCCTTCAAGAAGGTCACCCCGCCCGAGCTGGTCGTGCCGGACGGCACGAACGAGAAGCGCCCGGCGCCCTTCTTCTGCGCCGGACACGCCTTCCTGCCCAACGGCATGGTCGGCGTCTTCGGCGGCAACCTCGGCTACGGCGGTGGCGCCGGCGCCAAGCTGTCGCTGGTCTTCGACCCGTGGACCGAGAGCTGGTCCGTGAACAAGGACATGGAGGTCGGCCGCTGGTACCCCTCGGTGGCCGCCGCCCCCGACGGCCGCCTGCTGATCATGTCCGGCCACACCGATCAGGGCTGGGGCACGTCCACCTCCGTGATCGAGCGCTTCCCCGCCAAGAGCCACCCCGTCCCCTTCGAGAAGACGCTGATCCCGAAGGACGTCCCGACGGACACCCTGCGCGTGGACGCGCCCTTCGGTGCCGACAGCGACTACCCGCACCTGTTCACCCTGCGCGACGGCAAGGTCTACGGCCTGGGCCGGCACGCCACCAAGCAGTGGGCCTTCGACCCGGTCGCGGAGACCCGTACGGACCTGCCCGCGCGCCCCGACGGCGTCCACCGCGGCTACGGCTCCGCCGTGCCGCTGCCCGCCGGACTGCGCGGCCCGGACTCCGTACTGGTCCTCGGCGGCGACCGCGACGACCCCAACACCTACCGGCTCACGAGCGGCGGCGACTGGGAGAAGCAGCAGCCCCGTGCCTTCGGCCGGACCCAGGACGACACCCTGCTGCTCCCGGACGCGAGCCTGCTGACCGTCAACGGCGCCTACGGCATCCGGGACTACGGCAACGGCGACTACAACCCCAAGTCCGATCTGAAGTACCGGCAGATCGAGACCCGCAACGCGCTGGGCGAATGGAAGCTGGGCCCGGCGCAGCGGCTGCCGCGCGGTTACCACTCCAACGCCGTCGTCCTCCCGGACGGCCGGGTCATGGTCACCGGTGACGAGCTGCAACAGCTCGCCAACGACCCGAAGATCGACGACGACATGAACGGCAGCATCGAGATCTTCGAGCCGGCCTACCTCCACCAGGGCAGCCGCCCGTCCCTCGACCGCGCCCCCGACGGACCGCTGCGGTACGACACCGCCTTCACCGTGGGAACCTCCACGCCCGACCAGGTCAAGAAGGCGGTCCTGCTGGCCCCGACCACGGCGACGCACTCGCTCAACACCAGCCAGCGCCACCTGGAACTGGGCATCGTCAAGCGCCAGGGGAACAGCCTGCGCCTCCAGGCACCGCCCTCGGCCAATGACGTCCCGCCCGGCTACTACATGCTCTTCCTGCTGGACGAGAACGGAGTGCCGAGCGCGGCCAAGTGGGTCTCCTTCCAGTAACCCACCGGGGCTGACGCCCCACCGACACAGCCCCGGGCCGTCCGCCCGGGGCTGTGGTGTCGCCGCCCGCGGGGCTCCGGCGGTGGTCCGGCGGTGGTCCGGCGGTCGTCAGCGCTGGCGCAGCGCGTTCTGGGAGTCGACGTACTTCAGCATGAGGCGGGCGAAGTCGAGGCGGTCGCGCTCGCTCCAGTCGGCCGTCACGTACTCGAAGGCCGCGCGCTGGTGCCGCCGGAAGCGGTCCATCATGTCCCGTCCCCCGGGGCTGAGGTGGAGGATCGTGCGGCGGCCGTCCTGCTGGGAGGCGGCGCGGACGAGGTAGCCGGCCGAGATGCTGTCGGACACCATGCGGCTGGCCACCGAGGGGTCGACGGCCAGGTACTCGGCCACGGCGCCGACGGTGATCTCGCGGCCGTCGCCCTGTTCGGCCTCCAGGACGATGTTGAGGACCAGGGTGCGGCTGAGGTCCTTCTGCGAGATCGGGTTCTCGACCTCCAGGAGCGAGGAGCGCCGCAGCTTCCCGAACGCCGGGCCCACGGCGTCCAGCAGTTCCTCGTCGGTCGCCGGCTCGTGCTTGGTCATGCCCCTCATCGTACATACGTGAGCTCGCGCAAACATGTGTTGACGCGAAAACGTGTGCATGCAAGCATGCATATGTCTTTACGAACGAATGGAGCTCTCGTGACCGTCCTCATCACCGGCGCCCGCGGCAAGGTCGGCCGGGCCGTCATCGACCGCCTGCACTCCGCCGGTCTCCCCGTCCGGGCCGCCAGCGCCCGCCCCGCCGAACTGACCGTCCCGGCCGGCGTCGAGACCGCCGAGCTCGTCCTGGACCGGCCCGATACCTTCGCCGCCGCGCTCCGCGGCGTCCGCCAGGTCTTCCTCTACCCGGAGCCCGCCGGCATCCACGACCTGATCAAGGCCGCCGAGGCCGCCGGGGTCGAGCACGTCGTCCTGCTCTCCTCGTCCTCGGTGCTCGCCCCGGACGCCGAGGACGATCCGCTCGCGAGCCACAGCCTGAAGGTCGAGCGCGCCCTCGCCGACTCCGGCCTGACCTGCACGTTCTTGCGCCCCGACGCCTTCGCCAGCAACGCGCTGGGCTGGGCCTGGCCCGTCGGCCGGTCGATGCCGGTCCAGCTCGCCTACCCGGACGCGCAGATCGCGCCCATCCACCCCGAGGACATCGCCGACATCGCCGCCCTGGCCCTGACCGGGGACTCCCTCACCGGCCGGGCGCTCACCCTGACCGGCTCCGAGTCGCTGTCCTTCCGCGAGCAGCTCGCCGTCCTCTCGGAGACCCTCGACCGGGCGATCCCGGTCGAGCGCATCACCCGTGCCGAGGCGGAGGAGCAGATGGGCCGGCACCTGCCGGCCCCGATGGTGTCCTCGCTGCTCGACCTGTGGGAGGCCGCCGACCACGGCCCCGCCGCCATCGGCGAGACCACCGAGACCCTGCTCGGCGTACCCGCCCGCACCTACCGGCAGTGGACCCGCGAGAACGCGGACGCCTTCACCGGCCACTGATCCGACTCCCCTCCGAAGGAGCAGGACATGAAGCCCATCGGCTACTGGCTCAACCGCACGGACCAGGCCCTCACCGCGTCCATGGACGCGGCGCTGGCCGACTTCGGCCTCACCCGGCTCGGCTGGCAGGTCCTCAATGCCGTCAAGGACGATCCGCGGGCCACCGACTCCGCCGTCCTGACCGCCCTGGCCGCGAACGCCGACACCGCGGCGCTGGACTCGGCCGTCGCCTCGGTGCTCGCCGGCGGCTGGGTGACCCGCCCGCGGCCGGAGGGCCTCGCCCTGACCGACGACGGCCGCGCCCGCCTCGCCGAGGTGGCCCGTCGCGTGGACGCCTTCCGCGAACGGTCGACGGCGGGGATCACGCGCGAGGAGTACGTCACCGCCGTCACCGTCCTGGAGCGCATGACCCGCAACCTCACCGGGCCGCGGGACGGGTCTGCGGCTCGGCCGTGACCGCCCGCGGGGAACCCGCCGGGCCGCGCAGGACGGTGCCGGCGATGCCCAGAGCGACCAGGAGCAGCGCCGCGCCGACCCCGAAGGCCAGGTGGTAGCCGCCGGTCAGCGCCTCCGGGGCGGGAGCACCCGCCGCGGTGAGGGATTCGGTACGGGAGGCGGCCAGGGTGGAGAGGACCGCGATGCCCAGCGCCATGCCGATCTGCTGGGTGGTGTTGAAGAGCCCGGAGGCCAGGCCCGCGTCGGCCTCCTTCGCACCGGACATGCCCAGCGAGGTCAGCGCGGGGAGGGCGAGGCCGAATCCGGCGGCCAGGAGCATCACCGGGAGCAGGTCGGTGAGGTAGTCCGCCCGCTCGGCCTCACCGGGTACGCGCGTCAGCAGGCCGAGTACGCCGACCAGGAGGACCAGACCGGCCAGCAGGACCGTGCGCTCGCCGAAGCGGGAGTTCAGGCGGGCCGAGACGGTGAGCGAGACCAGTCCGATCACGGCGGCGGCCGGCAGCATCGCGAGACCGGTCTCGGACGCGGAGTACCCGAGCACGTTCTGCATGTAGAGCGCGACGAGGATCTGGAAGGAGAACAGCGCGGCGACCATCAGCATCTGGACCAGGTTGGCGCCGAGGACGCTGCGCGAGCGGAAGACGCGCAGCGGCACGAGCGGGTTGCGGGCCGTGGCCTGGCGGACGAGGAAGCCGGCGAGCAGGGCGAGCGCGAGGGCGCCGGACCCGACGGTGCGGGCCGAAGTCGCCCCGTACGTCTCGATCTTGACGACCGTGTAGATCCCGAGCATCAGACCGGAGGTGACGAGCAGCGCGCCGAGGGCGTCCGCGCCCGCCCGCAGGCCCAGACCCCGGTCGCCGGGCAGGGCCGGGAGGGCGACGAGGAGCACCGCGAGGCCGATGGGCAGGTTGATGAAGAAGATCCAGTTCCAGGTCAACCCGTCGGTGAGGACACCACCGAGGACCTGCCCGATCGAGGCACCGGCCGCGCCGGTGAAGCTGAACACCCCGATGGCGCCGGCCCGTTCGCGCGGCTCCGTGAAGAGGGTGACGAGGATGCCGAGGCTGACGGCGGAGGCCATGGCGCTGCCGGCGCCCTGGAGGAAGCGGGCCGCGATCAAGGCCTCGGGCGAGGTGGCGAACCCGGCCAGCAGCGAGGCGGCGGTGAACACCGCGGTGCCCGCCAGGAACATCCGCTTGCGGCCGATCAGGTCGCCGAGGCGGCCGGCAATCAGGAGCAGCGAACCGAAGGCGATGAGATAGGCGTTGACGACCCAGCTCAGCCCGACCGGGGTGAAGCCGAGGTCGCCCTGGATGGCCGGCATCGCGACCGTGACGATGCTGCCGTCGAGGACCGTCATCAGCATTCCGGTGGCCAACACGCCGAGGGCGAGCCGGCGCGAACGCGAGGGGGGAGCGGAAGGGGAGGGGGGAGCGGAAGGGGAGGGGGCGGTTGCGGTGGCGGGCACGGCGGTCTCTCCTGTCGTTGGAGGCAGCAGGAGAGACCGTAACAGATAGTTTTGTTGCAGACTATCTTTTACGGATCCAACGCTGGGGCAATCTCTCCCGACTACCCCTTCTGCCGTGCCCGCCGGGCCGGCCGCGGACCTTCGACGGGAGTCTCCAGATGCCCGGTGACCAGCCGGTTCAACGCCCGGAGCAGCACCTCGCGCTCGTCCTCGGGCAGGGCGCCGAGCGCGCCCTCGTGGACCTGGTCGACGATCTTCTGGCTCTCCTTCGCGACCTTCGTCCCCTCCTCGGTCACCGCGATGACCCGGGCCCGCCGGTCGGTGCTGGAGGGCCGGCGCTCGGCGAGACCGGCCTTCTCCAGCGCGTCGACGGTCACCACCATCGTGGTCTTGTCCATGTCGCCGATCTCGGCGAGCTGCGCCTGGGTGCGCTCCTCCTCCAGGGCGTGGACGAGTACGCAGTGCATCCGCGGGGTGAGTCCGATCTCGCCGAGCCGCGCACTCATCTGCGTGCGCAGCACGTGACTGGTGTGGTCCAGGAGGAAGGACAGGTCCGGTTCGGTGCGCGTGGGTGCCATGGCCGTCATGTCGCCAGGGTAACGAGAATCGATCCGTCGCGGATTATCGGCAACCGGACCACCCGCCCACTCGACCACTGGACCACCGGACCGCTGTGGCCGCTCAGGCCAGGATCTTGGCCTTGGCCCGGTCGAATTCCTCCTGGGTGATGTCGCCCTTGTCCTTGAGGGCGGAGAGTTTGTGCAGCTCGTCCGCCGAGCCCGATCCGGCCCCGGCCGACTGCTGCACGTACGCGCGGAAGGCCGCCTGCTGCTCTTCGGCCTGCTTGCGGTCCCGTTCGTGCATGCTGCGCCCGCGGGCGATCAGGTACACGAAGATGCCGATGAACGGCAGCACCAGCACGAGGATGAGCCAGCCCGCCTTCCCCCAGCCGCCAAGGGTGTGGTCACGGAAGATGTCCGTGATGACCTTGAAGAGGAGGAAGAACCACATGACCCACACGAAGAACCACAGCATCGTCCAGAAGAAGTTGAGAAGCGGGTAGTCGTCCATGCTCGACTCCGATCATGCACGTGGTCCTTCATTCATACAGGCGACCCCGGTCCTCCGCATGCGGAGGACCGGCTCCGGTCGCGCGCCGGGCTCCGGGCCGTTCTCCTGAAGGCATGGAACGCAACGCAGCCGACCAGCGCCGACGCGTCCTGCTGGGCCACCTCCTGCGCTCGGTGCTCTCGGTCGCCCTCCTCACGGCGCTCTACTACGTGGCGCCCCTGGAGGGCGGGTTCGGCCCCAGCACCATCCTGACGCTTGCACTCGGCCTGGTGGTGTTCGGGCTGCTGACGGCCTGGCAGATCAGCGCCGTCTCCCATGCGCGGTTCCCCCGGATGCGCGCCCTGGAGGCGATGGCCACCGGCGTACCGCTGTTCCTGTTGCTGTTCTCCGCGACGTACTACCTGCTCGCGACGCAGGACCCCGCCTCGTTCTCGGAGCCGCTGACCCGCACGGACTCCCTCTACTTCACGATCACCACGTTCGCCACCGTGGGATTCGGGGACATCGTCCCCACCGACCAGGGCAGCCGGGTACTGGTCACCTCGCAGATGGTCGCCGACCTGATCCTCATCGGGGTGATCGCCAAAGCACTCGTCGGCGCGGTCAAAATCGGCATGACCAGGCGCAGTTCGCAGACCCCCGAGGTGGACGACGAGCCCTGAGCGGCGAAGTGCGCCCCCGAGGTGGACCATCGAGGAAGCGGAAAGGAAGTGAGCCATGCCGCAGTCGCGCCCTCGATCGCAGCCGCCCCCCGGCGGAACGCAGCCGCAGGAGGCCGACGTCCTGAGGCAGACCCTCCGCAGCCCCGGTTACCTCAAGCTGCTGTTCTTCTGCGCCCTCATCAGCATCCCGGTGTCCCTCGCGTCGTTCTGGTTCCTCGCCGCGCTGCACAAGATGGAACACGCGATGTGGACGGACCTCCCCGAGGCCCTGGGCTGGGACGCCCCGCCCTGGTGGTGGCCGCTGCCCCTGCTGCTCGTCGCCGGTGTCGTGGTCGGCCTGGTCGTCCCGCACATGCGCGGCAACGGCGGTCACCTCCCCGCGGCCGGCCTGCACACCGGCGGGGCCTCGGCCGGCGCCCTGCCCGGCGTCATCATCGCGGCCGTCGCGAGTCTGCCGCTCGGCGCGGTACTGGGTCCGGAGGCCCCGCTGATCGCCCTCGGCGGCGGGTTGGCCCTGCTCTTCCGCAACCTCGCGCAGGCACCGGTGACCCCGCAGGGCACCGCGCTCGTGGGCGCGGCGGGAGCCGCGGCGGCCATCTCCACGATCTTCGGGAATCCGCTGATCGCCGCGGTGCTGCTGATCGAGGTGGCGGGCGTGGGCGGGCCGCAGCTGTTCACGGTGATGCTGCCGTCCCTGCTGTCCGCCGGGGTCGGGGACCTGGTCTTCACGGGCCTCGGACGCTGGACCGGACTGCCGATCGGGAGCCTGAAGCTCGAACTGGGCGTACCCGTGCCCCACCTGGACGTGCCGGACGTGCTCTGGGCGGTGCTCATCGCCGCGGCCCTGGCCCTCGCCCTGCACCCGGTGCTGACCGGCGCCCGCGTGATCGCCGCGTACGTCCTCGAACGCCCCCTCCTGCGGACCGTCCAGTGCGCGCTGGGCGCCGCGGCCTGCGCCAGCCTCTACGCGCTCATCACCGGCCTCACGCCCGCCGACATCACCGGGTCGGGCCAGGCGATGATCGGCAGGCTGGCCGCCGACCCGCACTCCTGGGGCGTGGGTGCGCTGATCGGCGTACTCCTCTTCAAGGGCGCCGGCTACGCCATCTGCCTCGGCAGCCTGCGCGGCGGCCCGATCTTCCCGGCCCTGTGCCTGGGCGCCGTGGCGGGCGTCCTGCTCGGACCGCTGCCCGGTCTCGGCATCGTGCCCGCGATGGGAGCGGGCATGGCGGCGACCGCCGCCAGCGCGCTGCGGCTGCCGGTGAGCAGCGTGGTGATGGTGGTCCTGATGCTCGGCGGCACCGCGATGATCCCGGTCGTGATCATCGCGTCCGTGGTCGCCTTCGTGGTCACCGAGCTGCTGCCCGTAGGGCCCCCGATCCCCGAGCTGCCCGCCGTACCCGCGAAGCACGCCGCACCCGCCGAGCCCGCCGCGACGTAGCCGGTCGCAGACGGGGAGGACCCCGCCCGGAATGCCGGGCGGGGTCCTCCCCGTGCGGTCGGCCGAGCGGTCAGCAGCGCAGGCCGGTGGAGGCGGCCGCGGCGGCCTGGTCCAGCTGCTCGATCTGCGGCTGCAACTGGGTGCGCGCGTCCTTGCCGGTCGTGTCGCCGGGCAGGTCCTGGTAGCTCTTCTTGAGGTTCTCGGCGGCGGACTGGACCGCGGCGCGCTCCGCGTCCTTCAGTTGGGTCGCGTTCTCCTTGACGTTCGCCCAGTCCTTCTGGACGGCCTCGTAGGCGTCCTTGACCTGGTCCTTGGTCGCGTTGGCGGGGTCCAGGGCCTTCAGCTTGGCGTTGTCGGCCTTCAGGGCATTCAGGTCGGTGCAGAGGTCCGCCGCGGCCTGGGTGGCCTCCTCCGCGGGCGAGCTGCTGTCGTCGGAGCACGCCGAGAGACCGAGAACCGCGCCGACGCAGAGCACACCGATCACCGGGAAACGCTTCATGGGGGCCTTCCTCAATCTGACGAACCGGGTGTACCGGACTTTCCGGTACACCCGGCAAAAATATGCAGATGAGGGATGACTCCGCATCCGCACCGCTCCGCGCGGTCCTGGGCCGGCCCAGGACCGGCCTAGGGCCGGATGTTCTGGTTCAGGTGGAACAGGTTCTCCGGGTCGTAGGCGCGCTTGACCGCGACCAGCCGGTCGTAATTGCCCTTGTAGTTGGCCCGGATCCGGTCCTGGTCGTCGTCGGCCATGAAGTTGATGTAGCCGCCCTCCTCGGAGTGCGGGGCGGTCGCCTCGTAGTAGTCGCGCACCCAGGCGGTCGCGGACTCGTTGATGGCGGGGTCGGGCCACATGCCGGCGATCACCGTGGCGAACGAGGCGTCCCGGTAGGCGAAGGCCGTCGCGTCCGGTGCGACGCGGTGGCAGGCGCCGTTGATCGGGTAGATGTGCACCGTCGAGTTCACGGCGGGCAGGCCCGGTGCGTGCCGCACGTGCGCGTCGATCATGTCGTCGCTCAGCTCGGTCACGAAGTTGGCCTTCCAGTAGTGCTGGAGGCCGGGCGGTACGAGCGCGTCGAAGGCGCTGTTGAGCGCCGGGTAGGGCATCGGGCCCACGTGCTCGGCGACCACCGGTGCGAAGTCCCGGAAGGCCTGGACGGCACGCTCTCCCTCGTCGAGCGGCCCGGACCAGCACGCCACGATCAGCGCGAAGGTGTCACCGTGCCGGTCCTCCGGAATGAACGGGAGCGGCGGGGCTATCTGGAAGGCCGGGAAGCCGCCGAGTTGCTCCGGCGCGTCGGCGATGTGGTCGGCGAAGGAGCGCAGCACGGTGGGAGCGTCCTCCAACTCGAAGAGCATCGGTCCGCCGTAGATGTCCTTGACGGGGCTCAGCCGGAACTCGAACGAGGTCACCGCGCCGAAGTTGCCGCCACCGCCGCGCAGCGCCCAGAAGAGGTCGGCGTTCTCCTCCTCGCTCGCCACCACGAGCCGGCCGTCCGCGGTCACCACATCGGCCGAGATCAGGTTGTCGCAGCTCAGACCCAGTCCGCGGGCCAGATAGCCGATGCCGCCGCCCAGGGTGAGGCCGCCGATGCCGGTGGTGGAGATGATCCCGCCGGTCGTGGCCAGCCCGAAGGCGTACGTGGCCGCGTTGAAGTCGCCCCACGTCGCCCCGCCCTCCGCGCGGGCCGTGCGCCCCGCGGCGTCGACGCGGACGCCGCGCATCCCGGACAGGTCGGCCACCACGCCGCGGTCGCAGGTGCCGAAACCGGGCACGCTGTGCCCGCCGCCGCGCACCGCGAGGTCGAGCCCGTTCTCGCGGGCGAAGTCGACCGCCGCCATGACGTCCCCCGCGTTCGCACAGTGCACGACGGCCGCCGGCTTCCGGTCGATCATGGCGTTGTGGACCTTGCGCGCCTCGTCGTAGGACTCGTCGTCCGGGGTGACGACCGCCCCGCGTACCCGTTCTCGCAACTGGTCGATCGAGAGCTTGCCCATGGCCATCGCTCCTCGTGCATCACGTCGTTCCACGCTGCTTCGTACTACGGCTGCA
Organism: Streptomyces sp. NBC_01214; assembly: GCF_026340975.1. GTDB lineage: Bacteria > Actinomycetota > Actinomycetes > Streptomycetales > Streptomycetaceae > Streptomyces. The sequence goes on from NZ_JAPEOS010000001.1 coordinate 204,385, forward strand.
GGTGGCTGAAGCCCACCTCGAAGCGTTCGACCGAGACGATCCGCTGGCCCTCCCGCTGCGCGGTCTGCTCGCGGATCCGGGCGGCCTGCTCCTCGCTGTCCATCATGGTCCGTTCGTCGTCCCACAAGGTCAGCGATTTGGCCACGCCCGTGGCCCGGTCGACGAGGTAGTAGACGCCCCGGAATCCGGGAACGTCCTGGACCTGCCTGACAATCGCCTCCGAATTCGCGCTCACGTCTCCCTCCGCGGGGACCGGTGATCCCTGGTAGGTGCTCAGCCTCGCGAACATCTGCGGCAGTCCTTCCTCGCAGGGCCACCGGTCGGGGAACAGGCGGCTCCACGACCAGGGTGCTCCGGCGCGCCGGAGCCCGCATGCCGGAGCGGCGCGACAATGGTGGGGACGGACGCGCGTGCCGTTGCGCTGCCGTCGCCCTAGCCGTTGCTGTCGCCAAAGCCGTAGCCGAAGCGATGGCCGAGAGGCGGGACGTCGAGGTGCCGTACATAGCTGTGACCGCCCTGAGTCACGTCGGGCTGGTGCGCGAGCACAACGAGGACAGCCTCGTCATCGGACCGTGGACCCTGTGCGGGACCGTCACCCAGAATCCGCAGACCCTGGTCTTCCCCTTCGGCAGGCCGCTCGTCGTCGCGGTCGCCGACGGCCTCGGCGGCCAGCCGGCCGGCGAGATCGCCAGCGAGCTGGTGGTGCGCCAGCTCTCCTCGCTCGGGCCCACGCTGGACGGCCCGGAAGCCGTCGGTGACGCGCTGAGCATCTGCAACCGCGCCGTGTACTCGGCGACCGAGGGGCGGCCGGAGCTGGCCACCATGGGGACCACGGTCGCGGGCGCCCTCGTCCTGGCGGATTCGCTGCTGATGTTCAACGTCGGCGACAGCAAGGTCTTCCACGCCGCGCAGGACGGGCTGCACCAGGTGAGCGTGGACGACAGCCCGCCGCCGACCCCCGGGCACCGCACCACCTCGGCGGTCACCCAGGTCCTCGGCGGCACCCGCGGGTACAACGAGATCACCCCCCACATCGAGGCCTTCTCGGTGGCCGAGGGCGACCGCTACCTGGTGTGCAGCGACGGGCTGACCGACCCGGTGCCGACCGAGGAGATCGAGGGGCTGCTGCGGGTGCACGACGACGGCCGGGCCGCGTTCGAGCTGTGGCGGGCCGCCATCGACGCCGGCGGCCCCGACAACATCACGCTCGCGCTGCTGCGCATCGGCGCGTAGGCGCTGTCGGGGCGGCTCGGGCCGGACGGGGATGCATCAAGGGGTCGACACGCTCTTGGTGTAGGCCTCGCCCAGGTCCCGCACGTCCACGGAGGCGTGGACCTCCAGGCCGGCGGCCTTCGCCGTGTGGCGCTCCACCAGCTCCAGCACCGCACGGGTCAGGCGCGAGGTGGCCTGCGCCGTGCGGCCCCGGGCGATGGCCATCTCGACGTGCACGACCACCACCCGGCCGTCGGTGCCTTCCCCTACGACGGACTCCTCCAGCCGGTGGAAGCGCGTCTTGCAGTTGCCGATCGCGGTGTCGAGGATCTCGACCACCAGCGCGTGCAGTTCGAGCGCGAACGCCCGGCGGTCGAAGGCACCGGTCAGCGAGTCCGAGTAGTCGACGACTGCGTGGGGCACGGGACACTCCCTGCTCTACGAATGCGGGGCGCCGGGCCCCGGTGCCGCGCCGGTCGGCGGGTACCTGAGCGACGGTAACCGAGCCGGCCCCGCCAGGGGCGGTGTTGGACATCGCCCTCCGGGCGACACCGCGGCACCGGGGGCGGGAAGGGTCCACAAAAAACGTTCCGCCATTCATACGATTTTCCGTTTCACATTTCCGCCGCTCGGGCGCGGAATCAGGAGTGGGGCGCGCCAGAATTTCCATGGCCGCCGACATCCGCTGTGCTAACGTGACGTTCGTTGCAGTTGTGGTTCCCAAAAACTTACAAGTGCTCCCACCGGATTTTTGGTGGGCGCACTTTTTATTTCCGGTGCATGCAGTGGAATCTACTCGTTCCGGTCGGGCCAATCATCACAGCGACAACGGGCCCGCACAGTGCGGATCCGGGCACTGCCCCAAAGGAGAATTCATATGGCATCTGGCACCGTGAAGTGGTTCAACGCGGAAAAGGGCTTCGGCTTCATCGAGCAGGAGGGCGGCGGCGCCGACGTCTTCGCCCACTACTCGAACATCGCCTCTTCCGGCTTCCGTGAGCTTCAGGAAGGCCAGAAGGTTACCTTCGACGTCACGCAGGGCCAGAAGGGCCCGCAGGCCGAGAACATCGTTCCCGCCTGACGCCCGACGCCTGACGTTCGAGGTCCTCGCCGGCGCCCGCGTCGGCGCGCTGACGCGGCCGAGGCCCGCACCCTGGGGTGCGGGCCTCGGCCGTCCCACGTCCCGGAACACCCGGAACAAGCCACTCCCCGGAAGCCCGGCCGGTACGCGAGCGCGCTTGCTAGAGTCCGTGCCCATGTCGATCCCTGACGACCTGCTCCTCGATCTCGCCGCCATGGTCGAGTCGGAGCAGACCAATCAGATGTCCCTGACCGTCGTGGTCCACGGTGCCGTCATCACGGGCCGCCTCGCCCCCGAGAGCGTCTGGCGCCAGCGGGTGGCCGAGGTCCTGCGCGACTCCGACCAGCTGGGCCCGTTCGCCGAGGTCTTCAGCTCTCCCGGACGCGGCGACAGACAGCAGGCCGGGACGCCCTCACACCTTCATTTCCACGTGGCGCGCATCCTCCAGGGCACCCTGGGCATCCCCGAGACCGGCGGAATGTACCGGATCGCGGTCAAGGACGTCAGCGCCTGGACCGTCGGGGACTTCAGCTACTCCGACAAATAACCCATTCCTCCGCCCCGGCGCCACGGAGGACGGCCGTCCGCAAATTCACCTGCGGAGGCCGTCCCTGGCGACCCCTGCCGGACAATGGAATGGCAATGCCGCCGAACGGCGCCGCACAATGTCGCCATGCGGATCTCGATGCTGGGGCCCCTGGACGTACGGGGCGAGGACGGAAGCGGCGTCGGAGTCGGGGGGACCCGCCTGCGGGCCCTGCTGATCCTGCTGGCGCTCGAACCGGGGCGGGTGGTCGCCTCCGAGCTCCTGGTCGACGGGATCTGGCAGGACGCTCCACCGGCCGGCGCCACCAACGCCCTTCAGGCACTGGTGTCCCGGCTGCGCCGGGCCCTGCCCGGTGTGGAGGTGGAAGCGCACCCGGCCGGGTACCGCCTGGTCGTCGAGCCCGACGCGGTGGACGTGGTCCGCTTCGAACGGCTGGCCACGGCGGGCCGCGGAGCGCTGGCCCGGGACCCCGCCGCCGCGGCGCGGCTGCTCCGCGAGGCCCTGGAGCTGTGGCGCGGCCCGGCGCTGCTGGACGTCGCGTCCGCCGCGGCCTTCCGGGCCCCGGCGACCCGGCTGTCGGAGCTGCGGATGGCGGCCCTGGAGGACCGGATCGAGGCGGATCTACGCGCGGGACGCGGTCGGGAGCTGACCGGCGAGCTGGCTTCCCTCGTCGCCGAACACCCCTTGCGGGAAGGGCTCGTCGGGGCGCTGATGCGGGCCCTCGTCGCGGCCGGACGGCCCGCCGAGGCGCTCACCGCCTACGGGAACGCGCGCGAGGCCCTCGCCGAGGAGCTCGGAGCGGACCCCTCCCCGGAACTGTCCGCCCTGCACACCGCCGTACTGCGCGGGCAGGTCGAGGTCCCCGCGGGGCCGCCGCCCGCGCCCGCCGAACGGCCGCCGGGCCCCGCCGCGCCGCCACCGCCGCCGTCATCACCACCGACCAACCTACGGGCCGCACTGGCCAGTTTCGTGGGCCGGGACGAGGACCTCGCCCACGTGGCGTCCCTCATGGGCCGGTTCCGGCTCACCACGCTCATCGGACCCGGCGGCGCCGGAAAGACCCGGCTGGCCGTCCAGAGCGCCCGCCCCCTGCTCGCCCGTTTCCCCGACGGCGTCTGGCTGGTGGAGCTCGGCCCCCTGGACGCGGCGGCCGACGTGGCGCCCGCCGTCCTGAACGCGCTGGGCCTGCGGGACCAGGCGCCCGCCGGGGGCGACGCGCTGGACCGGCTCGCCGCGGCCCTGCGCACCCGCACCGCGCTCCTGGTCCTCGACAACTGCGAGCACCTGGTCGAAGCCGCCGCCCGGACGGCCGACCGGCTGCTCGGCGCGTGCCCGGGGCTGCGCATCCTGGCGACCAGCCGGGAGCCGCTCGGCCTCACCGGCGAGGCGCTGTGGTCGGTGAGGCCGCTGCCCCTCCCGCCCCGGGACGCCGACGCGGCGCAGGCCATGTCGTACGCGGCGGTGCGGCTGCTGAACGACCGTGCGGCGGCGGCCCGTTCCGGCTTCGCCGTCACCGAGGAGAACGCCCCCGCCGTGACCCGGATCTGCCGGGCCCTCGACGGAATGCCGCTGGCCGTCGAACTGGCGGCGGCCCGGCTGCGCACGATGAGCGCCGAGCAGCTCGCGGCCCGGCTCGACGACCGCTTCCGGCTGCTGACGGGCGGCGCACGGACGGCTCCGCGCCAGCACCGGACCCTGCGCGCGGTGGTCGACTGGAGCTGGGAACTGCTGACGGAGGCCGAGCGGGTACTGCTGCGCAGGCTCGCCGCCTTCCCCGGCGGCGCCACGGTGGAGTCGGCCGAGGGGGTCTGCGCGGGCGGCCCGGTCGAGGCGTACGACGTGCTCGACCTGATCACCTCGCTGACCGACAAGTCCCTGCTGGTGACGGCGGGCGACGGGCGCTACCGGATGCTGGAGACGATCCGCGCGTACGGGCTGGAACGGCTCGAGGAAGCCGGTGAGCGGGAGGCGCTCCGCCGCGCGCACGCCGCCCACTTCACCGGGCTGGCCCGGGCCGCGGACCCGTACCTGCGGCGGGCGGAGCAGCTGGAGTGGCTCGGGCGGCTCGCCGAGGAGCACGACAACCTGGCCGCTGCGCTGCGCGGCGCGATCGCGGCGGGCGACGCGCGGGCGGCCGTACGGCTGGTGGCGGCGGCCGGGTGGTACTGGTGGCTCGGCGGGCACAAGGCGGAAGGCGCCGAACTGGCGGCGCGGGCACTCGCGTTGCCCGTGCCGGACCGGGCTGAAGCGGCGAACGCAGCAGACGCGGCAGACGCGGACGCGACAGACGGGGACAACGGGACGGACGCGAACGACGAGGCATACGGGGCGGACGGGGACGACGAGGCCCGCGCCGTGGCCTGCGCCCTGGCGGTGCTCTTCGCGACGGCCGGACTCGGTGACGACCGGCGGACCGGGGAACTGCTCCGCCAGGGGATGCTGCTCGCCGCACGCAGCGGGAGCCGGCATCCGGTGGTCCGCTTCCTGGAGCCGCTGGAGCGGCTGCTGCGCGGTGCGGACGGGGGCGAGGGCGAGGGCGGGGCGGCCCCGTCGGACGCGTGGGCGGGGCTGCTGGCCGACGAGGACCCCTGGGTCCGGGCGCAGGCCGGACTGGAAGACGCCAAGACCCTGCTCGGGGCCGGCGGCCCGCCCGCACGGGCGCAAGCCTCGATCGAGGCGGCCCTGGCCGGGTTCCGCGGGCTCGGGGAACGCTGGGGAACCTCCTTCGCGCTGACGCTGCTGGCCGATCTGGTGGCCCGGATCGGCGACCACCGCGCGGCGATCGGCCACTACGAGGAGGCCGTGGCGGTGATCGGCGAGCTGGGCGTCGTCGAGGACCGGTTGTACGCCTGGGTCCGGCAGGCACAGCTGTGCCTGCTCGCCGGGGACCGGGCGGGCAGCGCGGCGGTGATGGCCCGGGCCGAGCAGGACGCGGTGGCGGCCGGCTGGCCCGAGGCGCTGGCCATGATGGCGCACGGCAAGGCGGACCTGGCGCGCTGGAACGGCGAGCCGGCGTCGGCCCGGGCCGAACTGGCGCGGGCCAGGAAGGCGGTCCGCGAGGTCGCCGTGCACCCGGTGTTCGAGGCGGCGGTGCTCGACTCCCTCGGGTACCTGGACGCGGCGGACGGCGAGTTGGCCGCCGCCCGCGCCCACCGTGCCGAGGCGCTGGAGCTGGCCGTGGCCTGCGGGCACGCGCCGACGCTCGCCCAGGTGCTGGTGGGCGTCGCGGACCAGGCGGTCCGGCTGGACCGGCCTCGGGAGGCGGCCCGACTGCTGGCCGCGGCCCTCGCCGTGCGCGGCGGGCCGGACCACTCGCGCCCCGACGCGGCCCGGGTGGAGGGCGCGGCGCGCGCCGCGCTCGGCGACGCGTTCGAGGAGTACGCGCGGTACGGGGACGCCGGCGACGCGCCGCGGCCGGCGGCCGCAGGGGACCTCGCGCGGGTCACCCTGAACGGTTGAGCCCCCGCAGGTGCAGGGGCTCGGTCAGCGGCGGCTCCGGATTCCCCGGCACGGATTCATACACACGTTCGCTCACATCAAAAACGATCGTAGCAACAGTGAGCGTATTACGCTGGCACGCATGACGACGGAGAGCGTGGAGGTACGGCGCGGTCTGCCCGAAGGGGCCGCCGTGCGCGTCGCCGAACTGTACTGGGAGGCCTTCGGGGGAAAGCTGGGCCGCGCGCTCGGCCCGGCGGAGGCCGGACGGCGGTTCATCGCCGGGCACCTGCACGCGGACCGGGCGGTGACCGCGCTGTCCGGCGCCCCCGGCCGGGGCGGCCGGGTGGTCGGCGTGGCGGGCTACCAGCTGGCCGGACGCGGCCTGGTCGGCGGCGACGCGGCCGCGGTCAGGGCCCAGTACGGGCGGTTCCGGGGCCTGTACCGGGTGTTCCTACTGGCCCTGCTGGGGCGCGTCCCGGCCCGCGGCGAGCTGGTCATGGACGGCATCGCCGTGGACCCCGCCGAACGGAGCCGGGGCATCGGCGGTCTGCTGCTGCGGGAGATCGAGGCGATCGCCGCGGAGCAGCGGTGCCGGCGGATCCGGCTGGACGTGGTCGCGGAGAACCCGCGGGCGCGGGAGCTCTACGAAGAGCACGGCTTCCGGGCGGTACGGGTGCGGCGCACGCCCTGGCTGCGGGACGTGCTGGGATTCGGGGGCGTGACGACGATGCACAAGGAGGTGGCGGCGCGATGAGCGGGATCCCCACGCGGATGGTGGTGCACGCGCTGGTCCGGGAGGACGGGACGGTCGCGGGCGAAGAGCTGTACGAGGTCGCCGGCCTGCTCGAGATGACCGACCAGCAGGTGCGGCTGTGCGTGAAGCGGCTGGTGACCGAGGGCCGGTTCACGGTGGAGGGGCGCGGCCGGCGGGCCGTGCTCCGCTTGGCGGGAGCGGAGCCGGGGGCCGGGCTGCCGCTCGTACCGGAAGTGGAGTTCGTCCGGCACGCCTACCGGCAGGACCGGGGGCTGGAGCCGTGGGACGGGCTCTGGCACGCCTTCGCCTTCGCCGTACCGGAATCCGCGCGGGCCGCCCGGGACTCCCTGCGGGACGCGCTGACCGGGCTGGGGGCGGCGCCGGTCCAGGGCGGCCTGTACGTCACGCCGAACGCGATCGCGCCGTACGTACGGGCGCACGCGGCGGAGCTGGGCCTGTCGGAGGCGCTGACCTGCCTGAGCACCCGGGACCTGGCGGTGGGCAGCACCTCGGACCCGCGCGCCCTGGCGGAGCGGCTGTGGCCGCTGCCGGAGATCGCGGCCCGGTACGGGGAGCTCCGCGCGCTCGCGGAGCAGCCGGCCCTGCCCGGCCGGGCCGCCGGGCTGGCGCACGCCGTGACCCTGGCCGCCGCCTTCTCCGCCGCGATGCTCCCCGATCCGCTGCTCCCGCCGGAACTGCTGCCGCAGCCGTGGCCGGGGACGACGGCCCGGGCGGCGGCGTCGGAGGCCTGGGCCAAACTGGGGGCCGCCGCCCCGGCTTCCGGGCCCCGGCTGTTCCGCCTGTACGGCGAGGCCCTGGCCTGACCCGGCGCGGGTGCCGGGGACCGACCCCCGCCCCGTCCACATCATGGACAACTACGCTCGTTTCATGAACGCAGAAGCCGACGCCCTCGCCGCCGTGAAAGACGCTGACCGGAAGCACGTCTTCCATTCATGGTCGGCGCAGGAGCTCATCGATCCGCTCGCCGTGGCCGGCGCCGAGGGCTCGTACTTCTGGGACCACCAGGGCAATCGCTTCCTCGACTTCTCCAGCGCCCTCGTCTACACGAACATCGGCTACCAGCACCCGAAGGTCACCGCGGCCATCCAGGAGCAGGCGGCCAAGCTGTGCACGGTCGCGCCCGGCTTCGCCGTCGACGTGCGCTCCGAGGCGGCCCGGCTGATCGCCGAGCGCACCCCCGGCGACCTCGACAAGATCTTCTTCACCAATGCCGGTGCCGAGGCCGTGGAGAACGCCGTCCGCATGGCCCGGCTGCACACCGGCCGGCCCAAGGTGCTGTCCGCGTACCGCTCGTACCACGGCGCCACCTCCACCGCGATCAACCTGACGGGCGACGCCCGCCGCTTCGGCAACGACTCCGCGACCGCCGGTGTCGTGCACTTCTGGGGGCCGTTCGCCTACCGCTCGCCCTTCTACGCGGCCACCGAGGCCGAGGAGTGCGAGCGGGCCCTGCGCCACCTGGAGGACACCATCGTCTTCGAGGGGCCGCAGTCCATCGCCGCGATCATCCTGGAGACCGTCGGCGGCGCCCCGGGCGTGCTCGTGCACCCGGACGGCTACCTGGCCGGCGTGCGCGCGCTGTGCGACCGCTTCGGCATCGTCTTCGTCCTGGACGAGATCATGGTCGGCTTCGGGCGCACCGGTACGTGGTTCGCCTCCGAGCACTGGGACGTGACCCCCGACCTGATCTGCTTCGCCAAGGGCGTGACCAGCGGATACCTCCCGCTCGGCGGGGTCGCCATCTCGGCCGCCATCGCCGAGACCTTCGCCCGCCGGCCCTACCCGGGCGGGCTCACGTACTCCGGGCACGTGCTGGCCTGCGCGGCCGCCGTCGCGACGATCAACGTCATGGAGGAGGAGGGCGTCGTCGAGCAGTCCGCACGCACCGGCGCCGACCTCCTCGGGCCCGGCCTGCGCGCGCTCGCCGAGCGACACCCCTCGGTCGGGGAGGTCCGCGGGCTCGGCACCTTCTGGGCCCTGGAGCTGGTGCGGAGCAAGGAGACCCGCGAGCCGCTGGTCCCGTACAACGCCTCCGGGGCGGAGAACGCCCCGATGGCCGAGTTCGGGGCCGCCTGCAAGAAGGGCGGGCTCTGGCCACTGATCGCCGGCAACCGGATCCACATCGCGCCGCCGTGCAACATCTCACCGCAGGACGTCGCCAAGGGGCTGGAGATCCTCGACGAAGCCCTCTCCGTCGCGGACGCACACACGGCCTGACCTGTACGGATGCACGGTCGCCCAATCCGTGGGTGCCTGTCTTGGACGTTCCGCGCCATTCCGAACACCACGTGAACGTGCTGGAATCCGAGAGAGCACCTACGGACCGGGATGCACGTCAGTCCCGGGGCGGTCCTCCGTGACCGAACGGCGGGGAGCGGGCCGACCGCTGGACGCCGGGCGTACGGGATCCAGTCAGTCGGACTCCGTGTACCCGAAGGAATACAGCCATGAGCAAGCACGTCCTCGCGCAGAACCAGTACGGCAAGGCCGAGAACCGCATCGTCAAGGTCACCCGCAAGGGATCCGACGGGTCGTGGCACGAGATCCGCGACCTCAACGTCTCGGTCGCGCTCCGCGGCGAATTCCGCGATGTCCACCTCACCGGCGACAACGCCAACTGCCTGCCGACCGACACCACCAAGAACACGGTGTACGCCTTCGGCAAGGAGCACGGCATCGACTCCCCCGAGGCCTTCGGCATCCTGCTCGCCAAGCACTTCGTCTCCTCGCAGCAGCCGATCCGCGAGGCCCAGATCCGCATCGAGGAGTACGGGTGGGACCGCATCCCGGTCCCCACGCGCAAGGAGCAGCACTCCTTCGTCCGCAAGGGCCAGGAGGTGCGCACCGCGCAGATCACCTACAGCGAGACGACGGGCCTCCAGGTCATCTCGGGCCTGAAGGACCTGACGGTGATGAACTCGACCAACTCCGAGTTCCACGGCTACATCAAGGACGAGTACACGACCCTCCAGGAGGCGTACGACCGCATCCTGGCGACCAAGGTCACCGCGCGCTGGGCGCACTCGGCGCTGGCCGCCGACGACGCCGGCTACGACTGGGACCAGGCGTACAAGAAGGTCCGCAAGAACCTGCTGGAAGCCTTCGCGGAGACGTACTCGTACTCGCTGCAGCAGACCCTGCACCAGATGGCCGAGCGGGTGCTCGACAACTGCGCCAAGGTCAACGAGGTGCGCCTGAACCTCCCCAACAAGCACCACTTCCTCGTCGACCTGGAGCCCTTCGGCCTCAAGAACGACAACGAGGTGTACTTCGCGGCGGACCGGATGTACGGCCTGATCGAGGGCACCATCCACCGCGACGGCGTGCAGCCGGTGATCGCGACGTCCGACTGGATCGTCGCCTGACGCCCGGGTGAGCGCCCGTTCGGCCCGGACCGCGTCGCGGGGTCCGGGCCGAATCGTTTCACCCACGCGGCGGGCTACGGCTCGCCCTACGCCTGCCCGGCCGGTGGCCGCTCGTCCTGCGGCTGCCCGACCAGCAGGTTCCAGCGCCCCGCCCGCCCGGTGAGGGTGGTCACCGACTCCGGCCGCACGTCGAGCCGCCAGAAGGCCGCCGCGGGCAGCTCCAGGGCGTGCACCACGGCCGCCCGGACGACGGCCTGCTCGACCACCAGCCGGTGCGTTCCCTCGGCCAGGCCCGCCAGCTCCGCGCCGACGCGCGCGATCAACGCGTCCACGGACTCCCCGCCCGGTGGCGCGTACGCGGGATCCGACAGCCAGGCGTGCACGGCCGCCGGGTCCCGGCCCGCCACCTCGTCCAGGGTGCGACCGGCCCATTCGCCCGTGGCCAGACCGCGCAGCCCCGCGTGGCCCGGGCACGGCCGGGCGTGACCGAAGCGGCCCTGTCGGGCGGCTGCGTCCAGCGGGAAGCTGATGAGTCGAACTCGTACCAACGGGGTCTTCATAAGGGGAGCGTAAGCGCGGTACGGTCACAAATGGTTCAATTGACTTACGACGGAACGACGGAAGCACCGGTGAGAATCCGGCACGGTCGCGCCACTGTGAAACCTCCCGGAGGGGGAGGAAAGTCAGACCCGCCACCGTCGTAGCGAGCACCACTGACCGGGACGCGTGTTCCCTCTGGAGGTTCTGCCATGGCCCACTCCGCCGTGCCCACGACGAACTCACCCGTCATCGCCCCCATCTCGCTCTCCGCGCTGGCCCCCTGGGCCGTGTTCGTCGGCATCCTCATGCTCGTCCTGCTGTACTTCGTCGGCGCCGAGCAGGGCGCCACCTCGGTCTTCGAAGGGGAGACCATCCACGAGTGGCTGCACGACGGCCGCCACCTGCTCGGGTTCCCCTGCCACTGATTCCCCTGCCACCGACCGACGTCTCAGCAAGGGAACAGATCGATGACTTCCACTTCTCCGGGTGGGGTCTCCCCCCGCACCCTGCTCGTCCGCGGCATGCTCGCCGGCCTGCTGGCCGGCGTGGCCGCCTTCCTCGTCGCCTACCTCCTCGGTGAGTCCAAGGTGGACGCGGCGATCGCCATCGAGGAAGCCGCCGCGGCCGGTCACGACCACGGCGAGGACGCACCGGTCAGCCGCGCCCTCCAGGCCACGGCCGGACTCGGCACCGGCGTCCTGCTCTACGCGGTGGCGCTCGGCGGCATCGCCGCGCTCGTCTACTGCTTCGCCCTGGGCCGCATCGGCCGCTTCGGCCCGCGGGCCACGGCCGCACTGGTCACTGGCGGTCTGTACGTCACCGTGACGCTGGTGCCGTTCTTCAAGTACCCCGCCAATCCCCCCGCCGTGGGCGATCCCGGGACCGCCGCCCGGCGGACCGCCCTCTACCTCCTGATGATCGCCCTGAGCGTGCTGCTGGCGGCCGGGGCGCTGATCCTCGGGCGACGGCTCGCACCGAAGCTCGGCAACTGGAACGCGTCGGTCGTCGCCGGCGCCGCCTTCGTCTTGGCCATCGGCCTCTCGTACGCCCTGTTGCCCGGTATCAACGAGGTCCCCGTCGGCTTCCCCGCCGCGCTGATCTGGGACTTCCGCCTCGCGTCCCTGGCCATCCAAACGGCACTGTGGACGACTTTCGGCCTCGCTTTCGGTTTTCTAGCCGAACGAGCCCTTGTGCCCGCCCCCGCACCCAAGGAGGCTGTGCAGCCGACGAGTTGAGCACGAGGGGGCCGGTAGTACATGGCGACGGCGATCAGGCAATGGCGGGGCTGGACGGGCGCGGCCCCGTTCTGGCTGAACTCGCTCCTGCTGCTGCTGGCCCCCTGCTGCGCCGTGACGCTCTTCGGCCAGATCGGGATCATCGCCGCGCTGGCCGCACTGGGCGGCCTGGCCCGCCACCTCTGGTACGGCGACTACGGCCACCCCGCCATGCACCTGGCCGGGGCGCTGATGGGAGCGGGCACGGCCGCCTTCGTCATGTGTGGTTAGGGGCGTCGGACCCCTCACCCGTTCGGGCGCATGGGCGCCACCCCGGGCATCCGGCGGGCGGACCCTTCGCGAACTGCGAAGACTCCCCGATCGGGCGACGACACGCCCGTGACGCCATGTCAGTCCGCCGTGTTGCACGGGGTAACGACGGGCAGAGGAGGTGTCCACTGCTCACATGACCCGGCCGCCCGAGCCGGACTGGAGGGAATCCCATGCCCCGCGCCAAGTGGGCCGTCGCTTCGCTGACGGTGGTTCTGCTGTCCACCGGCATCGTGGTGTTGCAACGGACCGAGGGTGCCCGGCCCGCGGCCGTGACCACCGACGACGCGCTGCCCTCCCGGGCGTTGGGACTGTCGGGCCACCGCCGTCTGGTGCGGGAGCTGGAGCAGTCCGGCGAACACACCCCCGGCACGGGGGCCCGGTCGCCGAGGACCGCCCCCGGGCCGCTGCGGGCGGTCACCGGACCCCTGCGGGCCGCGCGGCCCCTGCGGTTGCGCATCCCGTCCCTGGGCGTGGACCTGCCGCTGACCGGTGGCCGTGCGGAGGTGGCCTGGGACACCGGGGGTCCGGCGCCGGGTGCGGCCGGGATCGCGGTGGTGACCGTGGAAGGGCTTCGCCTCGGCGAGTTGCGGCGGGGCCGGACCATCGAGATCCCCCGAGCGGACAGCCGTACGGCCGTGTTCACCGTCGTACGGATCTCACCGGGCAGGGCCTCGGGCCACGAGGGCGCGCCCGACCGGGCCCAACTGCGGCTGGTCGGCGGCGAGACCGCCGTGCTGGCCCGGCTGACCGGGCAGCGCCGTACCCACTGAGACCACCGGATCGGGTGGCGGTGTGTCAGCCGAGGGGGGTGTCTTCGTCCCCCGGTCGGGGGCTTCTCGGGGTCCACCCGGGAGTCGTTCGGCGTGGCGGGGCAGACCCCTCGCATGAGCGGCGGGAGGCACCACGCGCGTTCGGCACTGGCCAGGGCTCTGACCGTGGCCTGTGTCGTGTTGCTGTGCGTCTTCGGCGCCGGTCCGGCCGGCGCCGAAGCAGCCGAGTTCCGCCCCTCCCCCTCCGCGCCCGCCGTGCCCGCCGCGCCGGGCGTCCCCGCCGAGTCCCCCGAGCCCGGCGAGGGCCAGTCCGATCCGGCTCCGGCCCCTGATCCCGAGGCGCGGGCGGCCGTACGGACGGCCGCGCGCGGACTGTCCGGCGTACGGCGGGCACCGCTCGCGGTGTTTCACGTGGAACATGCGGCGGCCCCCGCGTGCGGGCCCGCCGCGGAGGCGGCCGAACCGGCCCTGTCCCGGCGGACGGTGCGGAGCGTGGTGCTGCGCTGCTGAGCGGACCGACGTCCGCACGCAGCCCCCACACCACCCCCTGAGCACCGTGAGGTTCCGCCATGCCCATCGACCCGTACGCCGCACTGAACGCCATGCTCCGCGCCGAGGTCACCCGGTTCTCCCCGCCGGTCCGGCAGACCGAGCCGGCCGCGTCGCCGAAGACCACGGCCACCGTCGCGGCCGCCGCTACGGCCACAGCCACAGCCACGGCCACGGCCGTCGAGGCCGAGAGCGAACCTCAGCCGACCGCCCCCGCGGATTCGGGCGCGTAAGAACCGCGCGGACGCGGCAGGAGCGCCGGGGGTACCGGCGCTCCTGTCCGTCCCGGCCGTGCGACCGGCTCAGTCCTCGTGCGTGTAGTAGCGGTAGAACGCCGCCGCACCGACGCCCGCGGCGACGGCGAGGCCCACCACCACGGACTTGAGGATCGACTGGTCGGTGAGGCTGTGCAGGTAGCCCACCGCGATGCCGCCGAAGGCTCCGTAGGCGGCGGCGTGGACCTCGCGCATCATCCGGGGACCGACCCTGGCCAGGCCGAACATGACCGCTGCGAAGATCACGCCGCACAGGATCCCGTAGAAGACGTTGGCCGTGGTCACCGGACCCGCCTGGCGCTCGATGAAGGCGGCCCAGAATCCGTACACGAGTCCGAGGAGCACGGGCCCCACGAACGCGCTCTTGTGCAGGTGGGCCTTGCTCGCGCCCTGCCGTCGCCGCCCGAGGGCGCTGGGTGCCGCATGTGCCATGACGGGCTCCTCTCTCCCATCATCCAGGGCACACCCGCCGCCCCCGGGCGGCAAGTGGATCAGCGGTCAGGGCGTGCGCACGGCCACCGCGTCGATCTCGAAGAGCATGTCGGGCAGGGCCAGCGCGGCGACGCCGATCAGGGTCTGGGCGGGCAGTTCGGTCCCCCAGGTGGCGTGCAGCTGCCCCAGCAGGACCTCCAGCTTCTGCTGGTCGTGGCCGACGACGTAGGTGCCGATGCGGACCACGTCACAGGGGCCGAGGCCGACGGCCGCGAGGGCGGTACGGAGGTTGGCGAAGGCCTGCTCGACCTGGTCGGCGAAGTCCCCGGAGACGACGTGGCCGTGCTCGTCGGAGCCGTACTGGCCGGCTATGAACACCTGCTCGCCGGGGGCGGAGACGATGTGGCTGTAGCCGTAGCCGGTCGGGGTGTGGAGTCCTGCCGGGTTGATGATGCTGCGCGTCATGCCGAGCTCCCTTGTTCCGTTTCCGTACGGGTGGTGCGCTGTGGTGCGGTGCGCGCGGTGCGGTGCGCGGGGTGCGGTGCGCGGGGTGCGGTGCTCCGTGGTGCTCCGTGGTGCGGCTACCGCGCGGCGAGCCAGGCACGGAGCCGCTCGGGGGCCTCGGGGGCCTGCCGTTCGGCCTGTTGCCGGATCTCGTCGAGGTTCTGGGCCGCCAGTGCCCTGCGCCAGGCCAGTTCGGCCCGCGTCATGGCGTGCGCGATGGCGCAGTCCGCTGTGGAGGCGGCTGGGGCAGCCCCTCCGGGCCCCTGCTGTCGGATCTCCGCGCACCGGAAGGCCTCCTCGGGCCCTTCGACGGCGGCGACCACGTCCATGAGCGAGATGGCGTCGAGCGGGCGGGCCAGCCGGAAGCCGCCCTTGGGGCCCGGGGTGGAGGTGACGATGCCCGCCCGGGCCAGCGCCTGGAGCTGCTTGTTGAGGTAGGCCGCGGGCAGGTCGTGCCAGGCGGCGAGACGGGCCGCCGATACGGCGCGGTCCGGGCCGCTCCAGGCCAGGTTGACGCAACTGTGCAGCGCCCACTCGACGCCCTCACTCATCTTCATATTCTGGATATTAAATGTCCAGGATGCGCGCCGCAAGGGTGCCTCGCCGCCCGACGACCCACCACCCGCCCGCAGCAACACCGCTCGCGCCCGGCCCCGCGTCCGCATTCCCTGGTGACGTGCGCACCATCCTGTCGACGGTACTCATCGTGCTCGTGGCCCTCCTGGTGCCCGCGAGCGCCGTCGCGTACTGGGCCGACCGCGAACTGGGCAACGCCGACCGGTACACCGCCGCCATGTCCCCCCTCGCCGAGAACCCGAAGGTGCAGGAGGTCGTCGTCACCCAGGTCACCCGCGCCCTCGCCGGCCAGATCGACGCGGGCCCCTTCCAGATCGGCGTGGACACCCTGCTCGGCGAGGCCCTGCACTCCTTCGCCGGCACCGCCGCCTACCGGACCGCCTGGGACGCGGCCAACCGCGCCGCCCACGTCGCGTTCCTCGACGCGCTCACCACCGGCCACGGCGACGCCCTCACCATCGACCTCGCACCCGTCATCGCGCAGGTCAGGGGCGACCTCGTCGCCGACGAAGTGCCCTTCGCCGACCGCATCCCGGTGACCCACCTGACCGTGAAGGTCATGGAGTACGACAACCTCGCCGCTCTCCGGAAGGGCTTCCACATGCTCCAGGTCGCCGGTGTCTGGCTCCCCCTCCTGACCCTGGTCCTGGCCGCGGCGGCCATCGCCGTCGCCGTCCACCGACGGCGCGCCGTCATGGCCACCGGAGTGGGGCTGGCGGTCGGGGCCGGATTGCTGTGGCTCGCGGTGGACGTGTGCCGCCGGCTCACCCTGGACGACCTGCCCGCCGACATCGACCGGCCCGCCGCCGGGGCGGTGTACGACGCCCTCACCGCGTACCTGCGCACCACCGCCTGGGTGGTGCTGGCGATCGGGCTCGCCGCCGCACTCGCCGCATGGGTGATGGGCCGACTACGCCGCACCCCATAAGCTCGGAAGGTACCAACACGCACAGAAGCATGCAGAAGATCACAGAAGAACCGATTCGCGAGCGGCGGGCACGGAAGCGGGAATGAGCACCGAACGCACCGAACACATATCGTCGCGGCGAGCCCGGCACCATCCGCTGGCTCCGCCCTCTTGGCTGCTCAACGGGCTGAAGCCCAGTGCCGCACCGATCCCGTGGGCCGCCGTGGCCCGGGCCTCGGTCGCGATGTCCGTCCCGCTCGCCGTCGGCTTCGCCCTCGACGAGCCCGAATACGGCGCACTCGCCTCCATGGGCGCCCTCGCCGGAGTCATCGGCGACACCGCCGACGCCTACCGGATGCGCGTCCTGAACATCGCCGTCCCCCAGCTCTTCGGCGCCGTCGGCGTGGCACTGGGCACCCTGGTCTACGGGCACGGCTGGCTGGCCGTCGGAGCGCTCACCCTCATCGCCCTCGTCTCCGGGATGATCTCCTCCATCGGCACGGTGGCCTCCGTGTCCGGACTGCTGCTCCTGCTCAACGCCGTGATCGGCGCCGGACTGCCGCTGCCCGAACCCTGGTGGACGGCCCCGCTGCTGTTGACCGCGGGCGGGCTGTTCGTCCTTGCGCTGAGCCTGCTGGGCTGGCCGCTGCGCCGCCGGCAGCCGGAGCGCAGCGCCGTCGCCGACACCTACCGGGCCCTGGCCGACGCCCTGGAGGCCGCCGGCGTGCCCGGCGCCCTCTACGAGGAGCGCCGGCAGCAGGTCACCCAGGCCATCAACCACGCCTACGACCTCGTGCTCGGTCGCCGGGCCCGGGTGCACGGGCGCAGCCCCTCGCTGGTGCGGCTGCTGGCCCAGCTCAACGTCGTGATCCCGCTGGTGGAGGCCGCGCCGGCCGCGCACCTGCGCGGCCGGCCGCTGCCCCCCGAGATCCCGGCGGCCGTACGGGAACTGGCCGACGCCGTCGAGGAGGGCCGCACCGGAACCCCCGTACTGGAGCTGCCCGCCGCGCAGACCCCGGCCGAACGGGCCGTCGACGCGGCCCTGCGCCACGCCGCGAAGATCGTGTACCTCGCCCGGCCGGACCTCGACAACGTGGACGACCGGCTGGGCCGACCCGCCGCCCTGCGGGTGCGCGCCCGGCGGGCGGTGCGCGACATGGTGCTGTCCCGGGCCTCCTGGCGGTACGGCCTGCGGCTCGCGCTGTGCATCGGGATCGCGCAGTCCCTCGTATCGGTGATCGAGTTCGAGCGGTCCTACTGGGTCGCGCTGACCGTCACCTTCGTCCTCAAGCCCGACTTCGGTTCGGTGTTCTCCCGGGCCGTACTGCGCGCGCTCGGCACCGCGGGCGGACTGGTCATCGCGGCCGCCGTGCTCGCCGAGGTGCCGCGCGGCTGGTGGGACGTCCCCGTGATGGTGGTGCTGGCCGGGCTGATCCCCGCCTTCTCCGCCAAGGGGTACGCCTTCCAGACCGCCGCGATCACCCCGGTGATCCTGCTCCTCTCGGACCTGCTCAACCACCAGGGCTTCGACCTGATCCGGCCCCGGCTGGTGGACAGCCTGATCGGCTGCGCGATCACCCTCGTCTTCGGGTACCTGCTGTGGCCCGAGAGCTGGCACACCCGGATCGGGGACCGGCTCGCCGACACCGTGGACGACGCCGCCCGCTACGTGGAACGGGCCTTCGCGCCGGTGGCCGACGAGGCCGCGCACGCGGTGGCACGGACCACCCGCCTCCAGGCCCGGCGGCGCATCTACCGGGACCTGTCGGGCGTGCGCAGCGAGTTCCAGCGGGCGCTGACCGAGCCGCCGCCAACCGGGGCGCGGGCCGCCGCCTGGTGGCCGCTGGTGGTCGCCGTCGAGCGGATCGTAGACGCCACCACCGCCGCGCGGGTCCGGGTCAACCACGGCGCGGCCCCGCCCCCCGCCGAGGAGGTGGGGTCGATCGCGCGGCAGCTCCGCGAGCTGGCCGTGCGGGTGCGCAGCAGCAGCATCCCGGTACGGGTCGAGGCGGGGCCGCCGGGCGAGCCGACGAGCGTGCTGGCCCCGGTCCACCAGGAGATCGCGGCGGCCCTGGCCATCGCCCGGCCGGAGTCCTGACCCACCGCCGCGTCCCGACCCGCCGCCGCGCCCGGGAAGGGCGTCCCCCGAATGGGTCGGCTCCCGGGCCGGGCGGGGGCGGACGGGGCAGCATCGGAGCATGCACCGCGTCCCTGCCGTGATGGTCCTCGCCGTACTCCTCGCGGGGTGCGCCGATGTGGAGGGGCTACAGAGCGAGGGCGACCTCGGCACGGTGCACGCCCCGAAGAGCCTGTGGAAGGACGTCCGCCCCGACCCGCCCGCCCCCGACCAGAGGCCGGGCACGGCCGCCGTGGTCCCGGGGCTCCCCAAAGTGGCCGACCTGAGCATGCGCGGGGTGGACGCGCTGTCCGTCGTACGCGCCGACATCACCTCCGCCGCCGAGCAGGACGGCGGGACCGGCCGACTCGTCGACCCGCGGGCCGTCCAGCGGCTCGCGCTCTGCACACAGGCTGTGGACGGCGGCCCCGACTGCCCGGTGCGCCCCGCGGTCCTGCACGACCTGACGGGCAACGGCCGGGAGGAGCTGATCACCGCCCTGGACGTCGACGGCCGGGTCAGCGAGCTGCGCGTCTACACCGTCCAGGACGACGGGAACATCGCCCGGATCCTGTCCCGGCGCGCGGTGCTGGAGGGCGTGGAGGTGGCCGCCGAGCACTTGGCGGTCCGCGAGCCCACGACCAACCCCGACCACGTCGCCGTCTCCGACTACGTGTGGGACCCGAAGGCCGGGATCATGAACCTGTCCCAGCTCACCCTCGACGACTGTCCGGCGCGCACCCAGGACCCGACGAGCGGGGACGGGGCGCGATGCGCGCGCTGAGCAGCCTGCGCTGGAAGATCGCACTGACCACCACCATGGTGTGCTGCATGGTCGCCGCCGCACTGGGCATCTTGGTGCACAACGTGGTCGCCCGGCAGATGGTCGGAGAGGTCCGCAAGGCCGCCGCCACCGAGCTGGAGCACGCCCTGGGCCACTACGAGTACGGCACCGCGCACGGTGACGTGAACGCCGCGTTCGACCCGCCCGACCTGCCCCGGCGCCTGCGCGAGCTCGTCGCCAGCGGCCAGACCGGCAGCATCGTCGGCGAGCACGGGGGAAAACCCGTCATGTGGGCGGCCGGGCCCGCCGACGACAAGGCCCTCGCGGTGTGGTTGCCCTTCGGGAGCACCCGGGAGCGGCTGCGGGACATCGACACCGCGATCCTCGCCTCCGCGATCCTCGCGGCCGGTCTGGTCGCGCTGGCCGGCCTGTTCCTCGCCGACCGGATCAGCCGGCGGCTCGCGACCACGGCCGCCGTCGCCCGCCGGATCAGCGCCGGGGACCTGGACGCCCGGGTGAACTTCCCGGCCGAGGGGGACGATCCGGGGCCGGGCGGCTCCCGCGACGAGGTCCGGGACGTGGCGCACGCGCTGGACTCGATGGCGAGCTCGCTCCAGGGCCGGCTGGAGGCGGAGAAGCGCTTCACGGCGGACGTCGCGCACGAGCTGCGCACCCCGCTCACCGGTTCGCTGGCCGCGGCGGCGCTGCTGCCCGAGGGCCGCCCCAAGGAAATGATCAACAACCGGCTGAAGGCCCTGCACCTGCTGACCGAAGACCTGCTGGAGATCTCCCGGCTGGACTCGGGCGTCGAACGGGCCGACCTCGCCCGGGTGGAGCTCGGCCGGGCAGTGGAACGGGCGGTCGCCGCGGCCGCGGCGACCGGGAGCGTCGCCGCACCGGAGGCCGGGCCGGCCACTTCGGTACGGGTGGTCCAGGACATGGTGGTGGTCACCGACCGGCGGCGGCTGGACCGGATCCTCGCCAACCTGCTGACCAACGCCGGCAAACACGGCAGGCCACCCATCGAGGTGACCGTGGAGGGACCGGTGGTCGTGGTCCGCGACCACGGGCCCGGCTACCCGCCCGAACTGATCGAGCAGGGACCGCAGCGGTTCCGCACCGGAGACCCGGGCCGCGGGCGCGGCCACGGCCTGGGCCTGGGCCTCACGATCGTGATGGGGCAGGCGGCCGTGCTGGAGATCGTGGTGGGCTTCGCCAACGCCCCCGACGGGGGCGCGGTGACGACGCTCCGGCTCCCCGTCGGCAGGGTGCCGTAGGGGAATTGAGCGACTTGAGCCATGTGGATGCCCGAGGGGCATGTTTCACGTGAAACATGCCCCTCGGGTCAACTGGACCGATCAGACGCCGATGTTGCGGCCGTCCTTGCGCCAGACGGACACGACCGCCGGGCGGACGATCTTGCCGGGGCCGTCGGGCCACACCGACTGCGGCTTCTCGACGGACGCGCCGTCGATCTCGCCCGGGTGCTGGACGGAGACGAGGACGCGCTTGTCCTGGATGAGCGGGCCGCAGGTCTCGGCGCCGCGCGGAACGGTCAGGAACTGCTTCAGCTCACCGCGGCGCTCACCGGCCGTCGCGACGCCGAACAGGCCGTCGTGGGAGCCGAGCTGATTGCCGTCCGTGGAGATCCACAGGTTGCCGTGCGGGTCGAAGGCCACGTTGTCCGGGCACGAGATCGGACTGACCTTGTCCTTGGGGAAGCCCGCGAAATAGGTCGCCGGGTCGTTCGGGTCACCGGCGACCAGGAAGAGCCGCCAGGCGAAACCGTCGCTCGCCGGGTCGTCGAAGTTCTCGGCGAGCTCCAGGATCTGGCCGTGCTTGTTCAGGTTGCGCGGGTTGGCCTCGGTGGCGCCTTCCTTGCCCGGCTTGCCGCGGTCGGTGTTGTTGGTCAGCGCGATGTAGACGCGACCGGTGCGCGGGGAGGGCTCGACGTCCTCGGGGCGGTCCATCTTCGTGGCGCCCACCTTGTCGGCGGCCTGGCGCGTGAAGACGTACACCTCTTCGGCGGTCATGCCCTCGACGTGCGAGACGTTGCCGGTGGCCAGCTTGATCCACACGCCGGAGCCGTCGAACTCGCCGTCGGAGGGGAGCTTGCCGGTGCCGTCGAGCTCGGCGGCCGGGGAGTCACCGGTGAGCTTGGCGACGTAGAGGGTGCCCTCGTCGAGCAGCGTGAGGTTGTGCTCCTTCGCGGCGCGCGAATTGCCCTTCTTCATCCGCTTCGACGAGACGAACTTGTAGAAGTAGTCGAAGCGCTCGTCGTCGCCCATGTAGACGACCGGACGGCCGTCCTCGGTCAGGCGGGGCTGCGCGGCCTCGTGCTTGAAGCGGCCGAGCGCGGTGCGCTTGCGCGGGACCGAGTGCGGGTCGTACGGGTCCAGCTCGACGACCCAGCCGAAGCGGTGCGACTCGTTGGGCTCCTGCGCCACGTCGAAGCGCTTGTCGAACCGCTCCCACTTGCGCTCGGTGGCACCGGAGGTCACGCCGTAGCGCTTCAGGCGGGCGGCGGCGGTCGGGTCGGTGACCTGGCCGGCGTTGCCGAAGTACTGGTTGAAGTTCTCCTCGCCGTGGAGGGTGGTGCCCCACGGGGTGGTGCCGCCGGCGCAGTTGTTGAGCGTGCCGAGCACCTTGGTGCCGGTGGCGTCGACGGAGGTCTTCAGCAGGCTGCTGCCCGCGGCCGGGCCCGTCAGCTTGAACTCGCTGGTGGCGGTCAGCCGGCGGTTGAGCTGGTGGCGGCTGATCGCGGTGAGCTTGCCGCTGCGGTGGTCCTCCTGGACGGCAACCACGGACAGGCCGTGCGCGGCCCACGCGATCTCGACCTGCTCGCGGGTCGGGTTGGCCGGGTCGTACGCCTTGAACATGAGGTTCTCGTCCGTGTACTCGTGGTTGGCCACGAGCAGCTGCTGGCGCTCGTAGTCGCCGCCGAGCGGGAGGAGGCTCAGGAAGTCGTTGTTGTAGCCGAACTGACCGGCCTGCGCAGCGGCGGTCTGCTTGTCGGCGTTGAAGCCCGGGGCACCCTTGATGATCGGGTCGCCCCAGCGGATCACCACGTTCTGCTCGTGGCCCTCGGGAACGGTGACCTTGTCGTCGGTGTTCGGCGCGACGGCCTTGAAGCGCAAGCCCCGGGCGGCCTCGCCGCCCTTGCCCGCGCCGGCCGCGGCGTCATCGACGGCGGGGGTGGCGTTGGCGGTCTGCCCCGGGCCGCTGAACGCCACGGCGGAACCGGCCGCGGTGGCGACCGTCACGACGGCGGCGGAGCGCAGCATCGCGCGGCGGGAGTAGGCGCGGGCTATGACATCGCCGACGTACTCGTTGTCGCTGGTGTTCGGCACCTCGTGGAAGCAGGCGTCGCCACAGCGGTAACGACAGGTGAGAGCGGACCGGCCGCTCCCATGCGGGTTGCCGATGAACGGCAGAAGCTTGCGCACGAGTGTCCTCCGAGTAGCTGCGTGGGCGCCGACAACGCGTCGGTACGATCCAGCCGCGACGGTAGGCCCGGGTTGCGCCGAAGCGGCGGCGCGGGGATGAACGCTCGGTGAACCCGGCACGTCGGAGCGGCAGTTCACTGAGCGTGTGCGGGTGGGTGGGAGCCGGGCGCCACGAAAGGCGCCCCTGCCGAAGATCCAGCCGGGCGGCCGATAACCTTACGTGTCCACTCTGGGCAGGGATCATCCGCGCAGCACGGACAAATGACGCACGCACACATGCGAAAGGCCTGGCCCATGGGTATTCGGAGCTTGTTGCGCAAGGTATTCGGACGGTCCGCGGAATCCGTTCCGGAGACTACGGACACCCCTTCGGCCGCTGTCCCGAACCAGGCGGAACGGACCCCTCTGGACGTCGCCGCCGAACTGGTGGCGGCGTCCTTCGACAACCCCACGGTTCCGCCGCAGTCCACCGCGCGCGACCGTGAACCGGGCACGGTCCTCACGGCCGCCGCCCAGGCGGCGGACCCCACGGTCCCGGAAGCCCGTCGCCCGTCGACTCCGGCGGTCCAGCAGGACACCCCCGCCCCGGCCGCACCCCCGGCGCAGGACCAGCCCGACCCGGCTACCGCCGAAGCCCCCACGCCGGAGCCGGTCGCCGCCGCCCCCGCCGCTGCTGCCGTCGCCGAGCAGCCGGAGGCCGACCCGGCTACCGCCGAACCCACCACGCCGGAGCCGGTCGCCGCCGCTGCCGTTACCGAGCAGCCGGAGGCCGACCCGGCTACCGCCGAACCCACCACGCCGGAGGCGGAAGCGCAGGACGGGCCCGAGGCCCAGGCCGCCGCGCCGGAGACAGAGGCCGAACCGGCCGCCGCCACCGAGGCCCAGGCCGAGCCGGAGCCGGTCGCGGCCGCTGCGGACCAGCCCGTGGACGCCGAGGCCACCGCGCCGCAGGCGGAAGCCCAGGACGGGCCCGAGGCCCAGGCCGCCGCGCCGGAGACGGACGCCGAACCGGCCGCCGCCACCGAGGCCCAGGCCGAGCCGGAGGCGGTCGCCGCCAGCGCGGAGGCTGAGGCACCGCAGGCAGAGGCGGAGCCCGAGACCGCCGCCGAAGCCACCGCGCCGCAGGCGCAGGAGCCGGTCGCCGCCGCTGCGGACGAGCCCGACGCTGAGGCGCCGCAGGCAGAGGCGGAGCCCGAGGCCGCGCCGGAGGCAGACACTGCCCCCGCTGCGGAGCAGCCCGAGCCCGAGACCGCCGCCGAGGCCACCGCGCCGCAGGCAGAGGCTGAGCCGGCTGCCGCCGAAGTCACCGCGCCGGAGGCGCAGGAGGCGGTCGCCGCCGCTGCGGACGAGCCCGACGCCGAGGCGCCGCAGGCCCAGGCAGAGGCCGCTGCGAACGGGGCCGCCGCCGTGCGGCGGCGGGCTCCTGAGGTCGCCGCCGCGTACAAGGCCGCCGGACAGGTGCTCCGCGGCAAGGGGAAGACCGGGGCCCGGGCCAAGGTGTACCTCGTGCTGGACCGGTCCGGTTCGATGCGCGGGTTCTACAAGGACGGCAGCGCCCAGCACCTCGCCGACCACGCCCTCGCCCTCGCCGCCCACCTCGACGACGCGGCGACCGTGCACACCGTGTTCTTCTCCACGGAAGTGGACGGCACCGCCGACCTGACCCTCGACGGCTACGACGCCTCCTGGGTCGAAACCCGTCACGCCGAGCTCGGCCGGATGGGCCGCACCAGCTACCACGTGGCCGTCGAGGCCGTCCTGGAGCGCTACCAGAAGGACGGCGGCGAGGGCCCGGCCCTGGTCGTCTTCCAGACCGACGGCGCCCCCGACAACCGGCAGCCCGCCCGCCAGGCACTGACCGACGCCGCCACCGCGGCTCCGGGCGTCCACTGGCAGTTCGTGGCCTTCGGCGAGCACGACGCCAAGGCCTTCGACTTCCTGCGCAAGCTGGACGCCGAGAACGCCGGCTTCTTCCACGCCGGCCCCGCCCCCACCGAGCTGACCTCCGCCGCCCTGGTCAAGGGCATCCTGGAGCGGTTCTAGTACGGGCACGACACGAAGGCGGCGCCCCCCTCCGGCAAGGAGGGGGGCGCCGCCTTCGGCGTATCGGGGTCGGGGTCAGCCCCGCGGGGAACCGGCGTCCGGGGTGACCGCGTCGGAGACCGGCCGCTCCGCCGCCTTCGTCTCGACCGGCTTGCGCAGCGCGATGTTCAGCTCGCGCAGACGGGACTCCTCCAGCACCGTCGGCGCGCCCATCATCAGGTCCTGCGCGTTGCCGTTCAGCGGGAAGGCGATGGTCTCGCGGATGTTCGGCTCGTCGGCCAGCAGCATCACGATGCGGTCCACGCCCGGAGCGATGCCACCGTGCGGCGGGGCGCCCAGGCGGAACGCGCGGAGCATGCCCGCGAACTCGCGCTCGACGGTCTCGGCCTCGTAACCGGCGATCTCGAAGGCCTTCAGCATGACCTCGGGCTCGTGGTTGCGGATGGCGCCGGAGGACAGCTCGATGCCGTTGCAGACGATGTCGTACTGCCAGGCCAGGATGTCCAGCGGGTCCTTCTCCTCCAGGTCCTTCATCCCGCCCTGCGGCATGGAGAAGGGGTTGTGGGAGAAGTCGATCTTGCCGGTCTCCTCGTCCTTCTCGTACATCGGGAAGTCGACGATCCAGCAGAAGCGGAAGACGTTCTCCTCGAAGTGGCCGGCGCGCTTGGCCGCCTCGACGCGAACGCCGGACATGATCTTGGAAACCTCGTCGAAGTCACCCGCGCCGAAGAACACGGCGTGGCCGGGGACCAGGCCCAGGCGCTCGGTGAGGACCTTGACGTTTTCCTCGGTGAGGAACTTGGCGATCGGGCCGGTCAGCCCGCCGTCCTCGCCCACGCGCACCCAGGCCAGGCCCTTGGCGCCCAGCGAGATCGCGTACTCGCCGAGGCCGTCGAAGAACTTGCGCGGCTGCGCGGCGGTGTCCGGGACGGCCAGGGCACGCACGTGCTTGCCGGCGAACGCCTTGAACTCCGAGGCCTCGAACACGTCGGTGATGTCGACGAGCTCCAGCTTGGCGCGCAGGTCGGGCTTGTCGTTGCCGTACTTCAGCATCGACTCGCGGAACGGGATCCGCGGGAACGGCGAGGTGACCTCGCGGCCATTGCCGAACTCGGTGAAGAGCTCGGTCATCAGGCGCTCGATCGGCTGGAAGACGTCCTCCTGCTCGACGAAGGACATCTCCACGTCGAGCTGGTAGAACTCGCCCGGCGAGCGGTCGGCACGGGCGTCCTCGTCGCGGAAGCACGGCGCGATCTGGAAGTAGCGGTCGAAGCCGGAGATCATCAGCAGCTGCTTGAACTGCTGCGGCGCCTGCGGCAGGGCGTAGAACTTGCCCGGGTTCAGGCGGGACGGCACGACGAAGTCACGGGCGCCCTCGGGGGAGGTCGCGGTGAGGATCGGCGTCGCCATCTCGTTGAAGCCGAGGGCCACCATCTTCGAGCGGATCGACGCGATGACGGCCGAGCGCAGCATGATGTTGCGGTGCATGCGCTCGCGGCGCAGGTCGAGGAAGCGGTACTCCAGGCGCCGCTCCTCGTTCACCCCGTCGTCGGTGTTGATCGTGAACGGCAGCGGGGCGGCCGCGCCGAGCACCTCGACCGCGGAGACCTCGATCTCGATCTCGCCGGTCGGCAGCTCCGGGTTGACGTTGTCGGCGCCGCGGGAGACGACCTTGCCGTCGATGCGGACGACGGTCTCCTTGGTGACGCTGCTCAGCGCCTCGTTCGCCGCGGTGCCGGGCCGGGCGACCAACTGCGTGATGCCGTAGTGGTCACGCAGATCGATGAAGAGGATGCCGCCCAGGTCTCGACGGTTGTGCAGCCAGCCGCTCAGCCGGACGTCGGCGGCGACGTCAGAAGCGCGGAGCTCGCCGCAGGTGTGGGACCTGTACCGATGCATCAGTCATCCAGTTCTACGCGATACCAGGGTGGATTCAACCGTCCCAAGGTTACCGTCCGGGAAGGTGACGGGTCGGGCACTCCCTCCAGCCTGCGCAAATGCGTCCGCGGTCCGGGCGAACAGGCACGTACCGGATATGACCTGTAAAGATGGCCGAGTGCGCACCGAGGACGTTCTGGCCGCCATCGCGACCGGCCTGTGGCGATGGGACAACGCCTCCGGGACGGTCACCCTCGACGGTGAGGCCGCCCGACTGCTCGGGCTGCCCGCCGAACCGGTGGTGCTGCCGGAGGTCGCCGTGCGGTCCCGCTTCCACCCGGTGGACTGGAACGAGATCAACGGGATCGTGAACCTGGCCGTCGCCGAGGGCACCCTCGCCGAGGCCCGGCTGCGGATCATGGACGTCGACGGCCGGGTGCTGCGGACCGTGCGCAGCCGCTCCAAACCGGTGGCGAACCGGGCGCCAGGGGGGTCCCCCCGGACGGAGTCTGGGGGAGGAGCCACGGACTACGAGCTGATCGGCACCATCCAGGAGATCGCCGAGCCGCAGCCCGGCACCACGGCCGCCCACACCCCCATCACGGGCGACTGGCGGCGCTCCCGAGAGGCCTTCCTGCTGGACGCGGGGCGCGCGCTGGCGGAGGCGCGGTCCACGGCGGAGGTGCTGCGGGTCGCCGCCTCGCTGTCCATGCCCGGTTTCAGCCCGGACGGGCTGGCGGTCTTCGGCGTGGCCGGGGACCGGCTGTCGATCATCGGGCACCACGGGCACGATCCGGGGGACGAGGGTCCGTTCTCCGACATGCCGCTGGAGACGGACTACCCGGCCGCGGAGGTCGTTCGGACCGGCCGGGCGATCTACCTGCCCACCCCCGAGGACTACAAACGGCGCTTCCCGGCCTCCTGGCCGCTCGCCCAGCGCTTCGACCGGGTCTCCTGGGCCTTCCTCCCGCTGATCGTGGCCGGGCGGACCATGGGCGCCTGGATGGCCGCCTTCAAGCACCCGGCGTCCTTCTCCCCCGACGAGCGGTCCGTGCTGACGACCGTGGCCCGGATGCTGGCCCAGGCGCTCCAGCGCGCCGTGGTGGCCGAATCCGAGCGGGAGCTCACCACCGGTTTGCAGCGGTCGATGATGCCGCAGCTCGGCCCGGAGATCCCCGGCATGCGGATCGCGGCCCGCTACGTCCCGACGGGCGGCGGACTCCAGGTCGGCGGCGACTGGTACGACATGATCCCGCTGCCGTCGGGCAGGTTCGCGCTGGTCATCGGCGACGTGCAGGGCCACGACGTCCGGGCGGCCGGGCTGATGGGCCAGCTGCGGATCGCCGTACGGGCGTACGCGTCCGAGGGCCACCGGCCGGACGCGGTGCTCTCGCGCGCCTCCCGCTTCCTGGCCGGGCTGTGCTCCTCGCCGGAGTCCGACCCGTACGGGGACGACGGCGGCCGGGACTCCGACTTCCTGAGCCCGCGCTTCGCGACCTGCCTGTACGTGGAGTGCGATCCGAGGACCGGCATGCTGGAGGTGGCCCGCGCCGGCCACCCCGATCCCGCGATCCGGATGGCCGACGGCACCGTCCTGATGCGCCCCACCGCGGGCGGGCTGCCCCTCGGGATCGTCCCCGACACCGACTACCCCACCACCCGGTTCACCCTGGAGCCCGGCGAGACGATGATGCTCTGCACCGACGGGCTCATCGAGACCGGCGGGCACGACCTCGACACCGGTTGGGCGCGGCTGCGGGCGGTCCTGGAGTCCGACGCGCACGAGCACGCGCACGAGCACGCCTACGAGAACGCCTACGAGAACGCCTACGAGAACGCCTACGACGCGCCGGTACGGGAAGCGGCAACGGCCGCGGGACACGTCACGCCCCCGCACCTCGAAAGACTGGCCGACCTGCTGGTCCAGGCCGTTCACGGGCCGTCCTCGCACCACACCACCGGCCCGCTCGCCGACCGCCGCGAGGACGACATAGCCGTAGTGCTGCTGTGCCGGGAGAGCGCGGACCGCGGACCGGGCACCGCACTGCCGCACCCGGCCCGGCCCGTGCGCCGCACCGTACTGACCGTGGCACAGGTGGAGCCCGAACGGATCGCGGGCGTGCGGCAGCAGATCCGCGAGCTGCTGCACGACTGGGCCGACCCCGACCAGGTGGACTCGGCGGTGCTGATGGTCTCCGAGATGGTGACGAACGTACTGACGCACACCGACGGCGACGCCCTGCTGGTCGCGGAGGCGGTCGGCGAGCTGGGCGCGCGCCGGCTGCGCATCGAGGTCGCGGACGGCAGCGACGAGCTCCCGCACAAGCGGCAGCCGGGGGAGCTGTCCTCCAGCGGCCGCGGGGTGCTGCTGATGGAGATGCTCGCCGACGCGTGGGGCGTGGACCCGCGCGGCGAGGGCAAGTCGATCTGGTTCGAGCTGCACGAGCAGTCGAAGACGGACGCCGACCCGGTGTTCTGACCCTGGGGGGTGCGCGGCAGGGCGCGGCGGGGTGTGATGGGATGCAGCGGTGTCAGATCCCCTCCTGCCCGCGCCCGTACGGCGACTCGCCGCTTGGTGCGGCGTCGTCCTGCTCGTCACCGCCGTCCTCGCCGTCGGCGTATGGCTGTGCACCGTCTTCGAGGCCGTCGTGACGCCCGTGCTGCTGGCCGTGCTCGGTACGGCCCTGCTCGGGCCGATGCACCGGCGCCTGGTCCGCATGGGGATGAACCGCTCGCTGGCCGCGGCCCTGACCTGCCTCGCCGTGGTCGCCGTCGTCGGCGGGGCCACGTACATCGTCGTCCTCGCGCTCATCGAGACCGGTAGCGAGATCGTCGACGCGCTGCGGCGGGCCGGCGAGATGGTCGCCGAGCACTTCGGGGCGGTGGGCACCTCGCTGGAGGACATCGCCGCGAACTCCAAGGACCTGCTCGCGAAGTTCGGCGGGACGGCCGCCTCGGGCGTGGTCGCGGGGCTCAGCGTGGTGGGCTCGATGATCGCGATGGTGCTGCTGGCGCTGGTGCTGATCTTCTTCTTCCTGCGCGACTCCGACCGGGCCGTGGGAACCCTGCGCTCCGTCGTGCCGAGCCGGTCGGGCGATCTGATGGAGGCCATGGGGCGGCGCGCCTTCGAGGCCGTCGAGGGGTTCATGCGCGGGACCACCTTCGTGGCCCTGGTGGACGCCTTGCTGATCGGCGCGGGTCTGCTGGTCCTCGACGTGCCGGGTGCGCTGGGGCTGGCCGCCCTGGTCTTCGTGACGGCCTACATCCCCTACCTCGGGGCCATCCTGTCGGGTGCCGTGGCCGTGCTCGTGGCCTTCGCCGACCGCGGCTGGATCATCGGCCTGTGGGCGCTGGGCCTGGTCCTGCTGGTACAGATGATCGAGGGCTACGTACTGCAACCCGTGGTGCAGAGCCGCACCGTCCAGATGCACCCGGCCGTGGTGATGCTGGCCATCACCGCGGGCGCGGCGGTCGCCGGGATCCTGGGAATGCTGCTGGCGGTGCCGTTGACCGCCGCCGTCTTCGGGGTGATCTCGGAACTGCGCGCCCGGTACGCCGCCGATGCGGTGCCCGGGTCCTAGCAGACGGCAGCAGAGCCGGTTCGTGACGCTGCGTCACTCGCGCCGGTCCGTTGCAGCAGCTCGCGCAGTCGGCCGGGCCTGCGGGCGAACACCGCTGTCAGAGCCTCTTGTTACCGTCGCGAACCTCGCGAACCTCGCGAACCCGAAGCGATCGAGGGCGGTCTTGATGAACGGCAACGAGGTGCGGCAGTTCGGCATCCACACCTACGACCAGTGGACGGCGATGTGGAACGGTGATCTGGACCTGGCCGCGAAGATCATGGCGCCGGAATTCGTCCTGCGCTACGCCCAGGCGGGCACCGAGGTCTTCGACGACGTCCGCACTCCGCAGCAGCTCGCGGACATCATCGCGGCCTGGCATCGGGAGCGCCGTGGGCTTCGCTTCGTGGCCGAGGGCGCGCCGGTCGTGGACCTCGCACTGGTCGACGGCGCACCGACCGGCCTGGTCGCCCGCCCCTATCGCGCTTCCCACCTCGCTTCCGTCGCGGGCGAAGACGACCGAACCGTCGCCAGGAGCGGGACCGACACCCTGCGGATCACCGACGGTTTGATCAGCGAGGTGTGGTCCGTCTCCTCCGGCTCCGCCGGCCGGACCTTCTACCGCTAGCGCGGTGCCGGGCGGCGCGGACGGGCAAGATCCGGAAGAGACGGCCCGGCGGAGCTCCGGGTCAGTCCTGGTCCGCCTCGCCCGTGCCGCGGTGGCCGAGGCCGGTGCGCGCGGTGGTGGGGATGCGGCCCAGCCGGCCCGCCTGGAAGTCGTCGAAGGCCTGCTGCAGCTCGTGCTTGCTGTTCATCACGAACGGCCCGTAGTGCGCCATCGGCTCCCGGATCGGACGTCCGCCGAGGAGCACGACCTCCAGGTCCGGGGCGTTGGAGTCCTGGGAGGCGTCCGCCCGCACCGTGAGCGAGCCGCCCTCGCCGAAGACGGCCGTCTGCCCGGTCTGTACGGGCCGGCGGTCCTCGCCGACGGACCCGCGCCCGGCCATGACGTACGCCAGCGCGTTGAAGTCCTCGCGCCACGGCAGGGTGATCTGCGCGCCCGGCGACACGGTCGCGTGGATCATCGTGATCGGGGTGTGGGTGATGCCCGGGCCCTGGTGGCCGTCCAGCTCGCCGGCGATGACGCGGAGCAGGGAGCCGCCGTCCGGGGTGGTCAGCAGCTGGACCTGCCCGCCGCCGATGTCCTGGTAGCGCGGGGGCATCATCTTGTCGGAGGCCGGGAGGTTCACCCACAGCTGGAGGCCGTGGAACAGCCCGCCCGACACGACGAGGGACTCCGGCGGGGCCTCGATGTGCAGGAGGCCCGAACCGGCGGTCATCCACTGGGTGTCGCCGCCGTTGATGACTCCGCCGCCGCCGTTGCTGTCCTGGTGGACGAAGGTTCCGTCGATCAGGTACGTGACGGTCTCGAAGCCGCGGTGCGGATGCCAGGGAGTTCCCTTCGGCTCGCCCGGGGCGTATTCCACCTCACCCATCTGGTCCATCATGATGAACGGGTCGAGGTACTGGTAGTTGATCCCGGCGAACGCGCGGCGCACCGGGAATCCCTCACCCTCGAACCCACCGGGAGCGGAGACGACGGCCAGCACCTTGCGCGGGACGGCGGCCTGCGGCTCGGCCACGCGCGGAAGGGTCAACGGGTTCTCAACAGTCACTGCGGGCATGGTCAGGACCTCCTTCTGCTTCGAGTTTAGTTGAAACTCGAACTTTCTGCCACACCCCCCAGAACAGAGAGGGCCCCGGAGGAAATTCCCCCGGGGCCTTCGGGTTCGGCTAGACGGCCTAGTACCTGCTGAGCTTGATCGAGTTCATCGGGGAGGGGTTCTCCTGCCAGGTGGTGCCGGGCGGCTGGACGTACGCGTCGCACGTGCTCCCGTAGGAGCAGTAGCGGAGGCGGTCGACCCAACCGTCGGTCTGGTTGTTGACGATGAAGGCGCCGGACGGGCACCCGTGCCACGCGCCCGCGGCGTGCGCGGGCGATGCCGCGGCGGCGAGCTTCGTGCGGATCGCCGTACGAGCCATCGCCTTGCCCCCCTCGTCGATGGGACGGGGGGCGGGACCCCCGTACTCGCCCCCCGTGGCACCGATGCTCCGCCGAAGGGGCCCGGACCGGCGATGGTTTCGGGCCTGCCCGAAACCTCGGGCCGACGCCCACGACAGCCACGACGCCCACAGCGCGCCCGCGCCACCGCCCCACAGCTCCACCGCGTCCGGCGGAGCCCCGGGCCTCAGCCGCCGCTGTGGAGCAGGTCCACGCCCAGGCCCGTCACCGAGTGCAGGACCGCCTTGCCGTCGCGCTCCGTGGTGATCAGGCCGGCCGCGCGCAGGGTGCGGGTGTGCTCGGAGGCCGAGGGGAGGCTGATGTCGAGTTCCCGGGCCAGTTCGCTGGTCGTGCGCTGCTCGATCAGCGACTGGAGCACCGCCGCCCGGGTCCGGCCCAAGAGGGCGTCCAGCGCCCCCTGCGCCGGGCCCGGGCCGATCAGGGGCAGCGGCGTCAGCGCCGGGTAGAGCAGCACGCACCTGCCGTCCGGGCCCTCCGGGCCCTCGGCGAGCAGCGGCCGGCCCGTCCAGAACGGCGAGGGCATCAGCAGCAGGCCGCGCCCGCCGAGGTGGACCTCGTAGTGCGGCGGCCCGTCCACCTCCAGCACCGTGCCCGCCCAGGCGGCCAGCGGATGCGTGCCGGCCAGGCACGCCTTGATGCCGTGGGCGGCCAGCAGCCGGCTGCGCCAGGCCACGTCCGCCTGGAAGGACTGCCGGATCCGCGGCCAGTGCGGGGCGACGACCACCTCGTAGGCGGACCGGAGCGCGCCGCCGAGCTGGTCCCACGCCTCGCGGTCCTGGGCCCACAGGGCGCGCAGCCAGGACGCGGGGCCGGGGGCCCGGGCGGCGACGCGGTGCAGCTCGCCGGGGGTCAGGAGCGGGCCGGCGTCCCGTACGACGGCCAGCCCCTCCTCCAGGGTGCGCGCGTACGGCTCGACGAACTGGGGGTTGTCGCCGTCGGGGCGCAGGAGGTCGAGCAGCGGGCGGGCGCGGCCGGGCAGCTCCCGGCCCACACGGCTGCGCCAGCGGCCGAAAACCGACTGTTCGTCGGTGCGCTGCCAGGCGACGATCGCCATGCCCAGCTCCACCAGCGGCAGCGGCTCGCTCGCGAAGGTGACGTTGAACAGGTCCTCCGCCGTGAAATGCACCCGCAGCACGGTCCACCCCCCGTCAGGTGTCAGCCGGCACGTCTCCGGCCGGCCGTCCGCACGGCTACGGCGTCCACGGCGTCTAGCCGTACATCCGGCGCATCGCGAAGTCGACCATCTGCTCGACCGCCTTCGCGTCGAAGACCATCCGGTGGTCGCCCTCCATGTCGAGGACGAAGCCGTACCCGGTCGGCAGCAGGTCGATCACCTCGGCCCCGGTGATCACGAAGTACTTGGACTCCTTGCCGGCGTACCGGCGCAGTTCCTTGAGCGTCGTGAACATGGGGATGACCGGATGCTGCGTGTTGTGCAGCGCCAGGAATCCGGGGGTGTCGCCGCGCGGGCAGTAGACCTTCGAGGTGGCGAAGATCTGCTGGAAGTCCTCGGCGGAGAGGGACCCCGTGGTGAAGGCCCGCACGGCGTCGGCGAGCGACGGTGGCGAGGGCTCGGGGTAGAGCGGCTGCTCGGCGTAACCGCCGGCCATCTGCTGCGGGGCGGCGTACTGCTGCTGCCCCGCGTGCCCCGCGCTCACGTTCTGGTCGTAGCCGTACATGGGGCGAAGCCTACCGACCGGCCACTCGCCGTCGGACACGCATTTCCCGTCAGGCTTGACGCTGGTCACAGTCGTCAGGGGTTGCGTCTTATTACCGACGGGTAGCATCATTACGTTACCGATTGGTATGTACGAGGAACCCTGTCTCCCCGAGCCTTAACGGAGCCGTCGCCATGGGGCACTACAAGTCGAATCTCCGCGACATCGAGTTCAACCTCTTCGAGGTGCTCGGCCGCGACCAGCAGTACGGCACCGGTCCGTTCGAGGAGATGGACACCGAGACCGCCAAGAGCGTCCTGTCCGAGCTCGCCCGTCTCGCCGAGAACGAGCTGGCCGCCTCCTTCGAGGACGCCGACCGCAACCCGCCGGTCTTCGACCCGGCCACCAACACCGCGCCCGTCCCCGCCTCCTTCAAGAAGAGCTACGAAGCCTTCATGGACTCGGAGTACTGGCGCCTGGGCCTGCCCGAGGAGATCGGCGGCACCACCTCGCCCCGCTCCCTCATCTGGGCCTACGCGGAACTGCTGCTCGGCGCGAACCCGGCCGTCTGGATGTACTCCTCCGGCCCGGCGTTCGCCGGCATCCTCTTCGAAGAGGGCAACGAGGCGCAGAAGAAGGTCGCCCAGATAGCCGTCGAGAAGCGCTGGGGCTCCACCATGGTCCTCACCGAGCCGGACGCCGGTTCGGACGTGGGCGCCGGCCGCACCAAGGCGATCCAGCAGGAGGACGGCTCCTGGCACATCGAGGGCGTGAAGCGCTTCATCACCTCCGGTGAGCACGACATGGAGGAGAACATCCTCCACTACGTCCTCGCGCGCCCCGAGGGCCACGGCCCGGGCACCAAGGGCCTGTCCCTCTTCCTCGTCCCGAAGTTCCACTTCGACTGGGAGACCGGCGAGCTGGGCGAGCGCAACGGCGTCTACGCCACGAACGTCGAGCACAAGATGGGCCTCAAGGCCTCCAACACGTGCGAGATGACCTTCGGCGACCAGCACCCCGCCAAGGGCTGGCTGATCGGTGACAAGCACGACGGCATCCGCCAGATGTTCATGATCATCGAGTTCGCCCGCATGATGGTCGGCACGAAGGCCATCGCCACCCTCTCCACCGGCTACCTGAACGCGCTGGAGTACGCCAAGGAGCGCGTGCAGGGCCCGGACCTGGCGAACTTCATGGACAAGACCGCGCCCAAGGTCACCATCACGCACCACCCCGACGTGCGCCGCTCGCTCATGACGCAGAAGGCCTACGCCGAGGGCATGCGCGCCCTGGTCCTCTACACGGCCTCCGTGCAGGACGAGATCCAGGTCAAGCAGGCCGCCGGCCAGGACGCCTCCGCCGAGATCGGCCTGAACGACCTGCTCCTGCCGATCGTGAAGGGCTACGGCTCGGAGCGCTCCTACGAGCAGCTCGCGCAGTCCCTGCAGACCTTCGGCGGCTCCGGGTACCT
This sequence comes from Streptomyces sp. NBC_01214, assembly GCF_026340975.1. Lineage (GTDB taxonomy): Bacteria > Actinomycetota > Actinomycetes > Streptomycetales > Streptomycetaceae > Streptomyces. Next base: position 239,945 of record NZ_JAPEOS010000001.1, read on the forward strand.
GCAGGAGTACCCGATCGAGCAGTACATCCGCGACGCCAAGATCGACACCCTCTACGAGGGCACCACGGCCATCCAGGGCCAGGACTTCTTCTTCCGGAAGATCGTCCGCGACCAGGGCGCCTCCCTGAACGTCCTCTCCGAGACGATCAAGAAGTTCCTGGCCGAGGCCGTCGGCGGCGAGGAGCTGGCCGGCGCCCGCGACGCGCTCGCCAAGGCCGCCGTCGACCTGGAGGCCATCGTCGGCCAGATGATCGTCGACCTCACCGCCACCGGCGAGGACGTCAAGAACATCTACAAGGTCGGCCAGAACACCACCCGCCTGCTGATGACCTCGGGTGACGTGGTCGTCGGTTACCTGCTGCTCAAGGGCGCCGCCGTGGCCGCCGAGAAGCTGGCGACCGCCGCCCCGAAGGACGTCCCCTTCTACACCGGCAAGATCGCCGCCGCGAAGTTCTTCGCGTCCCAGGTCCTGCCGAACGTCTCGGTCGCCCGCGCGCTGGCCGAGGCCGTCGACAACTCCCTGATGGAGCTCGACGAGGCCGCCTTCTAGGCCGGTCGCGCCACCGTCGCGCACACGCACCAGCGGCCGGGCCCCCGCACAGGGGCCCGGCCGCTGGCGCGTACCCGGCCCCAGGCCCCTGTCCTGCGGCTTTCCCCCGATGTCAGTCGTTCATGGGACGCTCGTACACATGAGTCCACAGGATCAGCACGGCAGCAGGGGGTACTCCGTCCCCACCGGGCGTCCGTACGCCCTCAAGGAGCTGCAGGCGAGCCTGGGCAGCCTCGGCGACCACCTGCGCGAGCTGTACGACGGCGCCCACCCCGCCGAGTACGACACCATCGCCGACGCGCTGTACGTGGCCTTCCAGACGGCCACCGGACTGGCCCCCGCCAAGAGCTACACCGGCTGCCCCGAGCACCCCAACGGCGCCCTGGACCCCGAGGCACCCGAAGGCTGGGGCCGCTGCCTCATCTGCAACGACCGCCGACGCCTCGGACAGCGCCGCCACGGCGGCCCGCCCGCCGCGCCCGCCGGAGAGCAGCGGCGCCTCGGCTACCCCGTACCGGACCCCCCGTACACGCTCCAGCGGCTGCGCACCTACCTGCGCACCGTCGAGGACCAGCGGTTCCACCTGGGCCTGTCCTCGCCCGCGGACGACTTCGTCCGCATCGCCGACGACCTCCACCGCGCCTTCATCGTCGCCCGCGAACTTTCCCGGCCGCGCAACGCCTCGGGATGCGCCGAACATCCCGGCGCGCCGATCGACCCCGACGCTCCGCCCGGTGAGGCCTGTATCTTCTGCGCCGGACGCAAGAGACGCGCGCAGCGCTCCCCGCAGACCCCGGAGATGCTCCCGCGCATCCGCCGGGGCGAGCGCAGGCAGTTGCAGCGCCGATTCGAGCGCCCGCCGGGCTGAAAACCGACGGGACCGCAGATCACCCACCCTGCGGACCCCGACCTCCGGCCATCCCTCGCAGTCCGGCCATGGCGAACACGACCGTCGTTAAGGTGAACCACATGAGCTCTCCCGCCCGCTTCGACCGCGGCCACACCGACGATCTGATGACCTTCCTGACGGCCAGTCCGTCGCCGTACCACGCCGTGGCCAACGCGGCGGAGCGGCTGGAGAAGGCGGGCTTCAGGCAGTTGTCGGAAACGGACGCCTGGGATGCGGGCACCGGGGGCAAGTTCGTGCTCCGCGGCGGTGCGCTCATCGCCTGGTTCGTCCCCGAAGGCGCGGCCGCACACACCCCGTTCCGGATCGTCGGCGCGCACACCGACTCCCCGAACCTGCGGGTCAAGCCGCTGCCGGACACGGGCTCGCAGGGCTGGCGGCAGATCGCCGTCGAGATCTACGGCGGCACCCTGCTCAACACCTGGCTGGACCGCGACCTGGGACTGGCCGGGCGGCTGACCCTGCGCGACGGCACGGAGCGCCTGGTGAACGTGGACCGCGCACTGCTACGCGTACCCCAACTCGCCGTGCACCTGGACCGGTCGGTCAACAGCGACGGCCTCAAGCTCGACAAGCAGCGGCACATGCAGCCGATCTGGGGCCTGGGCGACGTGCAGGAGGGCGACCTGATCTCCTTCCTGGAGGAGGAAGAGGGCCTGGACCAGGGGTCGGTGGCCGGCTGGGACCTGATGGTCCACTCCATCGAGCCGCCGTCGTACCTGGGCCGGGACCGCGAGCTGGTGGCGGGCCCCCGCATGGACAACCTGCTGTCGGTGCACGCGGGCGTCGCGGCGCTGGCCGCGGTCTCCACCTCCGACAAGCTGGACCACATCCCGGTGCTGGCCGCCTTCGACCACGAGGAGAACGGCTCGCAGTCCGACACCGGCGCGGACGGCCCGCTGCTGGGCAACGTGCTGGAACGTTCAGTCTTCGCCCGCGGGGGCTCGTACGAGGACCGCGCGCGGGCCTTCGCGGGCACCATCTGCCTGTCCTCGGACACCGGGCACGCCGTGCACCCCAACTACGGTGAGCGGCACGACCCGACGCACCACCCGCGCGCCAACGGCGGACCGATCCTGAAGGTCAACGTCAACCAGCGGTACGCCACCGACGGCAGCGGGCGCGCGGTGTTCGCCGCCGCCTGCGAGCGGGCCGGCATCCCGTGGCAGACCTTCGTCTCCAACAACTCGATGCCCTGCGGCACGACGATCGGCCCGATCACCGCAGCCCGCCACGGCATTCAGACCGTGGACATCGGCGTCGCGATCCTCTCGATGCACAGTGCCCGCGAACTGTGCGGCGCGGACGACCCGTTCCTGCTGGCCAACGCCCTGGTGGCCTTCCTGGAGGGCTGACCCCCCAGGAAGGCCGCGGCCCGACTGGCGCTCGGTCTAGCCCTCGGCGTCCATCCCGGCGAGGACGAGGGGCAGCCGGGCGGCGCCGTCGGCGGTGACGCGGACCGGCACGCCCCAGTCCTGCTGGTGGACGTGGCAGGCCGGGTACTCGTTGGCGGGGTCGTCGTCGCAGGACGCCGCCATCGCCGAGACGTGCAGGACGCCCTCGGTGACGTCCGGGTTCAGCGCGAGCTCCCGGAACAGGTCGGTCCCCGCGCCCTCGCCGCCCGCCAGCAGCTCGGGCGGGGTCGAGGAGACGAGCAGCCGGGTGGAGGGCCCGTAGCGGGTGTCGAGCTTCTGCCCGACCGGCGCCTGGAAGACCACGTCGAGGCGGAGCGTGCCGGGCGCCACCTCGGTGGCGGCCCGCTGCGTACGGTGGGCGACCGCGTCCACCCGGACCGCCTCCTCCGGGAGGCGCAGCCGGGTCAGCCGGTGCCGGGCCGACTCGACGACCACGATGTCCTCGCCCACCAGCACGGCGTCGCTGGGCTCGCGCAGGTCGGTCGCGAGGGTCGAGACCTGGCCGGTGGCCGGGTCGTAGCGGCGCAGCGCGTGGTTGTACGTGTCGGACACCGCGACCGAGCCGTCGGGCAGGGCGGTCACGCCGAGCGGGTGCTGGAGCAGGGCCTGGGCGGCGTCGCCGTCCCGGTGCCCGAAGTCGAACAGCCCGGTGCCGACGGCGGACTTGATCACGTACCCCTCGTCGGCCGCTTCCACGTAGCGCAGGGCGCTGGTCTCGGAGTCGGCGATCCACAGCCGGTCCCCGGCGGCAGCGAGCCCCGAGGGCTGGGCGAACCAGGCCTCGGCGGCCGGCCCGTCGAGCAGCCCCTCGTTGGTCGTACCGGCCGCGACCTCGACGGTGCCGGCCTCCGGGTCCCAGGTCCACAGCTGGTGCACACCGGCCATGGCGATCCAGACCCGGCCCTGCCACCAGGCCACGTCCCACGGCGAGGACAGGTCCACCTCCAGCGCCGGCCCGGAGGTCGGCGACCCCTGCCACCACTGCCGGCCGGTCCCGGCGACGGTCTCCACGTGCCCGGTGGCCGGGTCGTAGGTGCGCAGCGCGTGGTTGACGGTGTCGGCGACGACGACCTTGCCGTCGGGCAGCAGCGCGAGGCCCTGCGGCTCGCTGAAGCTGTCCCCGGCGAAGCCGCGCTCGCCGCTGCCGATGCGGCGCACGACGCTCTCGCCGTCGGCGGCCAGCTCCACGAGCTGGTGCCGGGTGGAGTCGGAGACCAGCAGGTTCCCGGACGGCAGCAGCAGTGCCTTCCCGGGGAAGCGCAGGGCGCCGGCCACCGGCTCGGGCGCCACGTACGGCCCGTCGCCGCGCCGCAGCGTGCCCTTGGCCTCGTGCTCGGCCTCCAGCTCCTCGACCAGGCGGGCGAGGGCGTGCGCGTGCCCCTCACCGGCGTGCTGGGCGACGATGTACCCCTCGGGGTCGATCACGACGAGCGTGGGCCAGGCGCGTACGGCGTACTGCTTCCAGGTCGCGAGCTCGGGATCGTCGAGCACGGGATGGTGCACCTGGTACCGCTCGACGGCATCGACGACGGCGGCGTGCTCGGCCTCGTGCACGAACTTCGGGGAGTGCACGCCGATGATCACGACGGTGTCGCGGTGCTTCTCCTCCAGCTCGCGCAGCTCGTCGAGGACGTGCAGGCAGTTGATGCAGCAGAAGGTCCAAAAATCGAGGATCGCTATGCGTCCTCGCAGGTCGGCGAGGCTCAGGTCCTTCCCACCGGTGTTCAGCCAGCCGCCCTTGCCGATCAGCTCGGGGGCACGGACACGGGCACGGCGGGGCGCGGGCGCGGGGGTGGGCGCCGGGGCGGCATCGTTCATGCTTCAAGCTTGCCATCCGGGTATGAACACCGGGTCACGCGCATGCGGCACGGGGAGCAGCGGGCCCGACGGGGCTTTGACGACGGGGCCTAGGGGGTCAGGCGGATCACCTGGCCCGTCTCCAGGGCCACGTACAGGAGGCCGTCCGGGCCGAAGGCGAGGCCGTGGGGCTCCGATCCGGATGCCGGCAGGACGTGTTCCTCGACCCGGCCGTCGGGTCCGATCGCACCCACCCGGTTCGTGCCCCACTCGGTGAACCAGCAGCGGCCGTCCGGGCCGGCCGTGATGGCGTGCGGGCGGCAGCCGGGGTCGGGCAGCGGGTACTCGGTGACCTCGCCCGCGGTGGTGATCCGGGCGAGGGCGCCCGCGTGGACCAGGGTGGTCCACAGGGCGCCGTCGGGTCCGGCGGCCAGCGCGTAGGGGCCCTCGCCGGGGGCGGCCACGGGGATCGTGGTGGGGGCGTTCGTCACAGGGCTCCTTGCAGGGGTGCGGGGGCGGTGAGGTCGAGGCGGGCGCCGCGCCAGCGGTCGAGCAGCCGCCGGTCGTGGCTGACGACGACCAGGGCCCCCGGGTAGTGGTCGAGGGCGGATTCCAGGTCCTCCGCCAGCGCGAGCGACAGGTGGTTCGTCGGCTCGTCGAGCAGCAGTACGTCGGCCGGCTGCGCCACCAGGCGGGCCAGCGCGAGCCGTTGGCGTTGCCCGGTGGAGAGCTTCCCGACGGGGGTGTCGAGCCGGTCGGCCGCGAACAACCCGACGGAGAGCAGGCGTTCGGTGCCCTCGGGGCCGAAGACCTCGCGGGCGGTGCGGTGCGCCGGGCCCGGATCGGGCTGCTGCGGCAGGTAGCCCGTGCGGCCCCGGCGGGTGATCAGGCCGCTGTCGGGGGCGAGTGCACCGGCGAGGACGCGGAGCAGGGTGCTCTTGCCGGCCCCGTTCGGTCCGGTGACCAGGAGCCGGTCGCCCGCCGCGAGGGCGAGGTCGAGCGGGTGCAGGCGGCCGTGGACGGCGATGCCGCGGGCGTCGAGCACCGGGCCGGGCGCGGTCCCTGCCGTCCGCAGCACGGCGGTGAACCGCAGCGGTGCTGCGGGAGCCGGGACCGGCTCGGCCAGCAGACGGCGCAACCGTTCCTGCGCGCCTCGGACCCGGCTGGCCAGGGACTGCTGGACGCGTCCGGCGGCCCGGTCGTACGCCATCTTGTTGCCGTCCTTCATGGCCCGCCCCGGTGCCACGCGCCGTGCGGTGGTGGCGGCGGTCTCGCGCAGCCGCTCGGTCTCGGCGCGCCACTCCTCGTGGGCCTGGGCGCGGCGGGCGCGTTCGGCGGCCTTCTCCGCGAGGTAGCCGGCGTAGCCGCCGCCGTAGCGGGTGAGCGTGCGGGTGTCGGCGTCGACCTCGACGAGGGTGGTGGTCACGCGGTCGAGGAAGGTCCGGTCGTGGGAGACGGCGACGGTGGTGCCGGCCCGGCCCCGCAGGTGCTCCTCCAGCCAGGTCAGGGCCGTGTCGTCGAGGTGGTTGGTGGGTTCGTCGAGCAGCAGGACTTCGGGGGAGGCCGCCAGCAGGGCGGCCAGGCGCAGCCGGACCTGCTCACCGCCGGAGAGCCCTCCGACGGGGCGGTCGCGGTCCAGTGCGACCAGGCCCAGGCCGTGCAGGGAGCGTTCCAGTCGGGCGTCGGCGTCGTAGCCGCCGCGCAGTTCGAAGGCGGTGAGGAGGTCGCCGTACTCCGGCAGGCCGCTCTCGTCGCCTTCGGTCATGGCCCGTTCCAGTTCGCGCATCCGGGCCTCGATGGTGCGCAGGTCCGCGAGGCCGCGGTCGATGACGTCCTGGACGGTGAGGTGGCCGGGGAGGTGTTCCTCCTGGGCCAGGTGGCCGATGGCGCCGGCGGCGCGGACGGTGACGGTGCCCTGGTCAGGGGTTTCGAGGCCGGCCAGGAGGCGGAGCAGCGTGGACTTGCCCGAGCCGTTCTCGCCGATGATCCCGGTGCGTTCGCCGGGTAAGAGGGAGCAGGTGACGGCGTCGAGGACGAGGCGGCCGTCATAGGACTTGGTGACGGTGCGGAGGGTGAGCTGGGTGAGGCAGGTGGGTCGAGTGGGTCGGGTGGTTCCGGTCGTGGGGTGCGTGAGGACTCCCTAAGGCGACAACTGTTGCGTTAGAATGTTGGCATGTCATCCACCACACCCGCAAGTGGTTCACGTCCCGGGGGCCGCAGCGCCCGGGTCCGCGCCCAGGTCCTGGAGGCCACCGGGGCTCAACTGGTCGAGCACGGGTACGACTCGCTCACCGTCGACGCCGTGGCCGAGCGGGCCGGCGTCCACCGCACCACCGTCTACCGCCGCTGGCGGGACGTCGGCGGGCTGCTGGCCGATCTCCTGGACGCGGCGGCCGACGACGCCTGGGAGCCGGCGGACACCGGAACGTTGGAGGGCGATCTGACGGCACTGAACGAGGAGATCCTGGCCGGGGTCGCCGCCGATCCCCCGCTGACCACGGCACTGATCGCCGCGTCGTTCCGCTCGGCGCAGGCCGCGCGGGCGCTGCGGGCCTTCTGGGAGGACCGGTACGCGCGCTGCGCGGTGGTCGCGGTGCGCGCCGAGGAGCGGGGCGAACTCCCGCCGGACACCCGCGGCCGGGAGCTGCTGGTCGCGGCGACCGCACCGATGTACCACGAGCTGGTCCTGCTGGGCACGGCTCCGGACCCGCACCTCCCGGCCGCCGCGGCCCGCACCGCCGCACTGGCGGCCCGGGCCGGCGCCTTCAGCGGTCCCTAGCCGGTGGGCGTGCGGGGGGGGCGACGGCCAGCACGCTGCCGAGCGTTCGCGACGCCACCGGCACCACGCGGCTCGCCGCCGCCCTCCCGTACCGCTACGCGTAGTCGAAGAGGGCGCTCAGGCGGGGCAGTCGGGCCGCTATCTCGTCGGTGTCGCCGAAATCGAAGTCCCAGGACGGGTCCAGGGCCGGGTAGCTGATCGTGCAGGAGTCCGCGGGCAGTTCGCGGCCGGTGCCGGCCTCGTAGGCGGTCCAGGCGATGGAGAGGGCGGACTCGTCCTCCAGCTCCAGGCCCCGCTCCGCGGCCTCGCGGACCGCGGGGTGCGCGGCCAGGGAGTCGGGGTCGGCCAGGGCCGTCTCGAAGACCTCCCGGCCCTGGGTGAGGAGCCAGCCGCGGAAGTAGTCGAAGCCGTCGTCCGAGCAGCCCCCGTTGATCACGTAGGCCGCGGCCCAGAGCGGCGCCCGGTAGGACTCCGCCAGCAGGTCCCACAGCACCTGCTGGGACGCGGCGATCTCCGTCGCCGCCCGGTCCGCGAGGAGCTCCGCCGCGCGCGGAGCCACCTCCTGCGGTTCCGCGTCGGCGCGGGCCGTCTCGATCAGCTTCCAGAACGTCTGCTTGTCCATGGGGAAAGCCTGGCAGCCGGGTCTGACATCAGGCGGTGGTGCTGAGGAAGGTGTGGAGGGATCTTGTGAGCGCGCCGACGAAGGCGTCCTGCACCGGCGCCGGGACGAGGTCCAGGGACAAGTACGGGTTCAGGTCCTCCAGTTCGACCAGGAGCAGTTCGCCGGACGGCGCCCGGCAGGCGTCGACGCGCTGGATGCCGTGGTCGAGGGTGTTCCAGTCGACGAAGGAGCGGGCGAAGGCCAGGTCCGCCCCGGTCGGGGCGTAGAGCTCCAGCTCCCAGCGCCGGTCCGGATCGGGGGCGTACAGCGCGTACTGGAAGGCGTCGTCGACGAAGTAGAAGGAGACCTCGTACGTGAAGTCGATGCGCGGCTGGATCAGCACGGCCCCGGCCGGCCCGTCCGGTGTCGCGGTGAAGGTGAGGCCGATGGAATCGGCGCCCTGCTTCGGCTTGACCGCGTACTGCGGCACCTGCGGCAGTTCCGCCAGTCGGGCGGGGTCGTCGACCGTCGGGATGACCGGGTAGCCGGCGGCCGTCAGGTCGAGGAGGTACTGCTTGCCCGCCATGTCGGCACGGCCGGTGAGCGGGTTGTAGACGCGGGCCCCGGCGGCGAGGGCGGCCGCGCGGAAGGAGTCGTAGGCCTCCTGGTAGTGCAGGACCGGCCCGCTGTTGCGGACGATCACCGCGTCGAATCCGAGCGGCAGCATGGCCTCCGCGTCCGCGGGATGGCACAGGGCCAGGTCGAATTCGGCGCGCAGCCGGGACGTGAGGAATATGTCCTCGTCGCAGTAGCGGCGGCCGCGTGCGGGGTACGCCAGGTCGGTCACGTAGAGCAGGGGCATGAGGGCAACCTATCGCGGGCACTGATCAGCGCATGAAATGCCTCGTACGGGACAAAATGCCGGCCATCGGGGACGACCACTGGATCGAGGACGAGGACGGCCGGCACGCGTTCCCGGTCGACGGGAAGGCGCTGCGCTTCCGGGACACGCGGGAGGCGAAGGATCCGGACGGGCTGGTCCTGATCACCTTGCGGGACGCGATGACCCTGGAGCGCGGGGGCACCTCCCAGCAGTAGCCGGGGGGAAAGGGCGGCTCGCGGTGATCCGCCGCAAGCGGCTCTCGCTGGTGCGGGGCCACTCGAGTACGAGGGGGAGCTGCTCGCGCTGGTCTCGCGGCAGTGGTACCGCCTGCGCGAAACGTACGCGGTGGACGTGGTCCGGGAGGACGCGGTCGCGGTGTGCGTGATCCGGTGGGCGGAGAAGGAGCCGGAGGGCGGGGTCAGTCCCCATGGTGTTCCCGGGCCGTGAGCTGACCCTGGACGTAGGCGTCGGCGTCCGGTGCGTACGGGCCTCCGTGGTCGAGCAGGAGGTCGGTGATGCGCTGCCACTCCGCGGCCTCGGCGCGGACGGCGGCGTCGGCGGACTCCAGGTCGTCGCCCGCGCCCGCCAGCACGGCCTCCAGGGCGGCCTGCGCCGCGTGGTGGGTCATCCCGATGGCCCGCGCCCGGACCCGCCGGCGGGCCTCGACCTCCGCGGCGGAGGGCTCGTGCGGCTCCAGGGCGGCCTCCAGCACGGCCTCTGCGTCGTTGGTCACGGCGTACCCGCCTCTTCCTCGCGTCCCCGGCGGCCGGCGCCGCCCGTCCCCCTCGTCTGCCCGGAAACCCCGGCGCCAACCGGGATTTCCGGGCCGGCGTCAGCGGCCCAGGCGGCGGTCCTTCAGGGCCGGGAACTGGGAGCGGGTGTCGGGGACCTTGGCCGGGTCCAGGTCCACGGTGAGGACCTCCTCGCCGGGGCCCGCCTCGGCCAGGACCTCGCCCCACGGGTCGACCACCAGGCTGTGCCCGGCCTGCTCCACGCCGGCGTGGGTGCCGGCCGTCCCGCACGCCAGGACGTAGGACTGGTCCTCCACGGCGCGCGCCCGGGCCAGCAGGGTCCAGTGCGAGCGGCGGCGGGCGGGCCAGCCCGCCGCGACGACCATCGTGGTGGCCCCGGCGTCGACCAGGCCGCGGAACAGCTCCGGAAAGCGCAGGTCGTAGCAGGTGGCGATGCCCAGGGTCTGCTCCGGCAGGGTCACCGTGGTCAGGGAGTCCCCGGCCGACATCAGCACCGCCTCGCCCTGGTCGAAGCCGAAGCGGTGGATCTTCCGGTACGTGGCGGCGAGCTCGCCCGTCGGGGAGAGGACGAGGGCGGTGTTGTAGAGGGAGCCGTCGCCGGCGCGCTCCACGACCGAACCCGCGTGCAGCCAGACACCGGCGTCGCGCGCCGCCTTCGACATGGCCTCGTAGGTCGGACCGTCCAGCGGTTCGGCCTCGGTCTCGAACTGCTCGTAGGCGAACGCGCCGACCGGCCACAGCTCAGGCAGGACGACCAGATCGGAGCCCGTCTGCTCCCGTACGAGTTCGGCCACCCGGACGCGTCGGGAAGACACCGACTCGCCCTCGTTCACTGCGATTTGGATCAGCGAGGCGCGCACACTACCACCGTCCTGGCGTTCAAGCCGTCAACTCGGGCCTACGATCGTCACACGAAAGCACTGCCGGCGTGCTCACCGGCAGCGTAGTTTTGGAAACTGAGTCCACCGCTTCCGAAACGCGCCATTGAACAGCACCGCGAGGGGTCCCGTTGACCGTCCAGCCGCATCCCGCCCTCCAGCCCTATGCCGACGCCTGGACGCACTCCATCGAGGCGATATCCGAGTTGGTCCTCCCGCTGACGGAGGGCGAGTGGAACCGGGCGACGCCGTGTCCCGGCTGGTCGGTCCGTGATGTCGTCTCACACATCATCGGCATCGAGTGCGAGCAGCTCGGCGACCCGCGGCCGATCCACACCGTGGCACGGGACCTGCGGCACGTGGTGGACGAATTCAGCCGGTACATGGAGGTGCAGGTCGACGTGCGGCGCCACCACACCGCACCGGAAATGACCTCGGAGCTGGAGTACACGGTGATCCGGCGCTCCCGGCAGCTGCGGAACGAGAAGCGGGATCCGGCCACGATGGTCCGCGGGCCGCTCGGTGACCAGGTGACGCTGGAGCAGGCGCTGCGGCTGCGGGCCTTCGACGTGTGGATCCACGAGCAGGACCTGCGGGCGGCACTGGGGACACCGGGGAACTGGGACTCGCCGGGCGCCTACGTGGCGCGGGACCTCCTGCTGGCCGGCCTGCCGAAGGTGGTGGCCAAGCGGGCGGGCGCGCCGGCGAACTCGGCGGTGGTCATCGACGTCCACGGGCAGCTGGAGTTCATGCGGACGGTACGGGTGGACGCGGACGGCCGCGGCACGGTGGACAAGTCGCCGTCGCTGGGTCCGGCGGTCACCCTGACGCTGGACTGGGAGACGTACGTCCGCCTGGCGGCGGGCCGGGTCCGGGCGCACACCGTGGCGGACCGGGTGAAGGTGGAGGGCGACGTGGAACTGGCGGACGCCATCCTCACGCAGTTCTCCGTCACCCCGTAGGGCCCGGGCCGGGGCGGGCCGGGGCCGCACCGTCCAGCCGGGTGGCCCGGGCGGCCGTGCGGCGGAACTCGGTGGGGCTGATCGCGTACGCGTCCCGGAAGGCACGGCTGAAGGCCGCGGCATTGGTGAAGCACCAGCGGGCGCCGATCTCGTGGACGGGCAGTCCGGCCAGCTCGGGGCGGGCCAGGTCCGCGCGGCAGCGCTCCAGGCGGCGGCGCCGGACGACGGCCGCGACGCTCTCCGGGCCCTCGCGGAAGAGCACGTGCAGGGCGCGCACGGAGATGCCGTGGGCGGCGGCGATCAGGCCGGGGGTGAGCGCCGGGTCCCCGAGGCCGTCCTCGATGAAGGTGTCGATCCGCTCGCGCAGGGCGCGGGCGCGGACCTCGGCGGGCAGCTCCCCGTAGACGTCGAGGCGTTCGGCGAGGCAGGCGGCGGCCAACTCGATCGTGGCCGTGCCGAGGTGGCGCAGCTCTTGCGGCCCGCAGTCGGAGCCGTGCCGTCCGAGCGAGGCGATGAACCCCGCCAGCACGGCCCCCAGACCGCTCTCCGCGCCGATGCGGTGGCCGAGCAGCGGATCGATCCGGCCGGCGCGCAGCGGCAGCACGGTCTTCGGTAGCTGGACGACCAGCGCCCGGAGGGTGCCTTCGCCCGGTCGGCAGTCGGCCTCGAAGGGGTGCGAGGTGTCCCAGAGGATCATGTCCCCGGGGGCGAGCTCCGCGTCGCTGCCGCGCTGGGACATCCACATCCGGCCGCGGGTCAGCAGCGAGAGTTGGTACTGCTCCGGGTCCGCGCGGCGGATCAGTGCGGGGGTGCGGCGCGAGCGCACGTGGGAGTACTCGAAGGAGGAGACCTGCACGGCGCCCAGGTCCAGGACCGCCGCCTCCGCCTGGAAGTCGGCGGAGCGTTCGCTCCTGAGCGCGGTGGGCATCAGCGAGTTGGATATGACGTCCGTGAACCAGTCGAACCTCTCCACCGTCGGCACGGTGCCTGCGGACAGTTTCGTCCACATCTCCGGCGGATCCCCCTCCCGACACCGCTCTCCCGGGGGACGGCGGCGGACCTACGGCGCCTCGCGCCCTGCTGTTTCCGGGAGGGGACACGCACGGGACACCGGCTCCGGTTCCGGCCCTGGCTCCGGTTCCGGCTCCGGCTCCAGTTCCTGCGCGGGGACGGTGACGCGGCCCCGGGCGGCCTCGCGGGCCAGGGCCAGGGGGCGCAGGCGCAGGATGCTGATCACGCCCACCGCTTGGAGGAAGAAGACCGTGGAGAAGGCGATGCGGTAGTCGTCGCCGGTGGCGTCCAGCAGGATGCCGACCGTCAGCAGGGTGGTCATGGACGCGATGAAGCCGCCCATGTTCGTGATGCCGGAGGCGGTGCCCTGGCGCTCCGCCGGGTTGGCCGGGCGGGCGAAGTCGAACCCGATCATCGACGCCGGTCCGCACCCGCCCAGGACCAGGCACAGGGTGACCAGCAGCCACATCGGCGCGCGCTCTCCCGGATGGGCGAGGACCGACGCCCACAGCAGGGCGGTGAGGCCGACCGTGCCCAGGGCGAGCGGGATCCGCGCGGACTGGCGGCGGCCGACGACCTGGCCGTAGACCAGGCCGAGCACCATGTTCGAGGCGACGACCAGCGTCAGCAGCCCGCCCGCGGTGGTCCGCGGCAGCCCCTGCGCCTCGACCAGGAAGGGCATGCCCCACAGCAGCAGGAAGACCATGGCGGGGAACTGCGTGGTGAAGTGCACCCACAGGCCGAGCCGGGTGCCGGGTTCGGCCCAGGACTCCCGGATCTGGCGGCGTACGAAGCCCCCCGGGGCCCCCGGGGCGCCCGGAGCCGCGGCGGCGCGCGGCGCGGGCCCGTACCCCTCGGGGTGGTCCCGCAGGAACAGCACCAGCGGCACCAGGACCACCAGCCCCGCCACCGCGCTGCCCGCGAAGGCGGCGGTCCAGCCGACCCCGTGCAGGACCGGGGCGAGGACGAGGGTGGAGACGAGGTTGCCCGCCATGCCGACCAGCCCGGCCAACTGCGCCATCAGCGGCCCGCGCCGGGCCGGGAACCAGCGGGTGCCGAGCCGCAGCACCGATATGAAGGTCATCGCGTCGCCGCAGCCCAGCAGCGCCCGCGCGGCGAGCGCCGTCCCGTAGGAGGGCGACAGCGCGAAGCCGAGCTGGCCGGCGGTGAAGAGCACCGCGCCCAGGGTCAGCACCCGCTTGGTGCCGAGCCGGTCGACCATCAGTCCCACCGGTATCTGCATGCCCGCGTAGACCAGCAGCTGGAGGAGGGAGAAGGTGGCCAGCGCCGAAGCATTGACCTGGAAGCGGTCGGCGGCGTCCAGGCCGGCCACGCCCAGGCTGGTACGGAAGATCACCGCCACGAAGTAGACGGCGACGCCGATGCCCCACACGGCGACGGCCCTCCTGCCGCCCGGCGGGTCGGCGGGGAGGTCGGCCCTGACGGGAGGGGCGTTCACCGGCCCCTTCACCGGCCCCTTCACCGGCCCGTTCACCGGCCCGGCCCCCGCACCAGGGCCTCGACCCGGCCGATGTGCCCGCGGACCGCCGCGGCCGCCGCGTCCGCGTCCCCGGCGCGCAGCGCGGCCAGGATCTCCGCGTGCTCGGCGAGGGTGCGGTCCAGCCGTTCGGGGTGGGCGTGCAGCAGGGCCACGCCCATCCGCAGCTGCCGGTCGCGCAGTTGGTCGTAGAGCCGGCACAGGATCTGGTTCCCGGCGCTGCGCACGATCTCGGCGTGGAAGCCGCGGTCGGCGGCCATCATCGCGGCGAGGTCGCCCTCGTCGGCGTGCCGGCGCTGTTCGTCGAGCAGGGCGGCGAGCCGGTCCAGCAGGCCCGGTGGGGCCGGCACGGCCCTGCGCACGGTGAACTCCTCGACCAGCAGCCGCGTTTCGAGGACGTCGGTGATCTCCTGCGCGGAGACCTGGAGGACCAGGGCGCCCTTCTTCGGGTACAGCTTCAGCAGCCCCTCGGTCTCCAGCCGCAGCAGCGCCTCGCGGACGGGCGTACGGGACACTCCCACGGCGGCGGCCAGTTCGCCCTCGGTGAGCAGGGTTCCGCCTTCGTAACGGCGGTCGAGCACCCCCTGCTTGACGTGCTGGTAGACGCGGTCGGCGGCGGTCACGGCAGTGGCGGGGGCGGGCATGCGCACAGGATAGATACAACAGGGGCGGGGGCCCGGCCGGGTCCAGGATGTGGACCCGGCACCGGGCAGGGACCCCCGGCGCCGGGCGGGAACCCCGGGCGGGACCCCGGGTGTGGTCCGCGGGCCTCCCGCTGCATCGAAGGATGTAGCGCGCCTTCGTCCGCCCGCAGGACGTACGGGGCCCCGCGCGCCGGGACGCTGAAGTCATGGCCGACACCCTGCTCGCCCCGGCGGTACCGAAGACCGCGCGGCTCCCGCTCCTGGACGTCCTGCGCGGCGCCGCGATCCTCGGCACGCTCATGACCAACGTCTGGATCTTCACCTCGCCCGGCTCGGAGTGGGGGGTGCTCCAGGGCGGTCTGAAGCTGCCCGACCCGATCGCCGACCCCTCCGCGGCCCACCTCGCCGAGAGCGTCTTCCGCTTCCTCGCGGACGGCAAGTTCCTGGCCCTGCTGACGGTCCTGTTCGGGGTGGGTCTGGCCATCCAGTTCGACTCCGCCGCCCGCCGCGGCGACCCCTGGCCCGGCCGCTACCCGCGCCGCGCCGCCTTCCTCTTCGTCGAGGGCACGGTCCACTTCGTGCTCGTCTTCGCCTGGGACGTGCTCATGGGGTACGCCGTGACCGCCCTCCTCGTCGCCTGGCTGCTGGCCCGCTCCGAGAAGGTGCGCACGGTGGCCATGTGGACGGCCGGCGGGCTGCACCTGGCGCTGGTCTCCCTGGCGACGCTCGACGCACTGGGCCGGCCCGCCGGCGCCCCGAAGAGCCCTGACCCGGCCGCCGTCGAGCTGTACGCCCACGGCAGCTATCCGGCCCAGATCGCCTTCCGCCTGGAACACTTCCTCGCGCTGCGCATCGAGCCGGTCTTCTCCTTCGGGCTGCTCGTGTTCCTCTTCCTCCTCGGCGTGCGGCTGCACCGCGCGGGCGCCTTCACCACCACCGCCGAAGGCCGCCGCATCCGGGCCCGGGCGGCCGCCTGGGGCCTGGGCCTCGGGCTGCCGCTGAACGCCGCGACCACCCTCGGCGGCTCCGACTTCTACCTCCTGGGCCGCTACGGCGCCGCGCCGCTGCTCGCCCTCGGCTACATCGGCCTGATCGGCATCGCCCTCGACCGGCGGTGGATCCCGGCCCCGGTGAGCCGCGCCCTCGGCTCCGTCGGCCGCACCGCCCTGTCCTGCTACGTCGCCCAGAACCTGCTCTGCATGCTGCTCTGCTACGGCATCGGGCTGGGCCTCGCCGAACGGCTCGGCGGCAGCGGCCCCTGGTGGGTGATGGGCCTGTGGGCCGGCGTGAGCCTGGCCCTGGCCGCCGGATCGTGGCTGTGGCTGCGCCGCTTCGACCACGGCCCCCTGGAAGCCGTACAGCGCACGGTCCTCAAGAGCCGCCGGTGACCGCCGCCACCTCCACGTCCAGGACGAACTCGTCGTAGGGCGCCTCGTCCGGGTAGGGCGGCCGGACCTGCGCGAAGCGGATCCGGGCCCGGCTCCCGCCCGGGGGCCGGGCCCGGACCGCGTAGGTCCGCTCCACCGGGGCACCCGGCAGCGGGGCCGCCCCGCCGGCCCCGACCCCGGCCCCGACCCCGGGGGCCTCCGCCACCGTCACCGCGTCCACGTCGCCGGTGACCTGCCAGGTCCACACGTACCCGCGCGCACCGCGCCCGGTGAGCCGCAGCTCGTACGACTCGTCCGGGCCCAGCACGATGCTCCGTACCTCCACGCCCGCCCGGTCCTCTCAGACGGGGCCGATCACCGACCCCTCGTGCCAGCCCGCGCCGTCGCGCCAGTAGTGCTGGAGCCGGCGGTCGGTGCGCAGGACGATGACTTCCAGGTTGAACCCGAAACTGCCCTGGAGCATCCCGGTGACGGAGGCGACGTCGTGCCCGAAGACCGCGCTGCGCCGCCAGGGCGAGCCGCCCGCGTTGCCGCGCCACCAGTGCTCCACGCGGCCGCCGGCGACGGCCACGCACAGCTCGTAGTTCCCGGCGGTGTCCTCGTCCGCGGCCCCGAACTGCCCCTCGATCAGGCAGGGCGCGGAGACGGCCGCCGTACCGCTGCCGAAGATCTCCCCGGCCCGCCAGGTGAAGCCGTTCGGATCGTCGCGCCACCACAGCTGCATGCGGCCGTCGGTGCGGGTGGCGACGAGGTCGAGGTGGCGACCGCGGGTCTGGACGAGGGCGGGCCCGTAGTGGGCGATGCCGGAGGCGAACCGGCCGCCGTCGTTCCAGGTCCAGGGGGCGCCGTTGATCCGCCACCAGTGGTTCAGGCGGCCGTCGGCGGTCCGGACGACGACCTCGAAGTTGCCCGGCTTGCCGTAGTCGCTCTGGATGAACGCCGGGGTCGAACCGACGGCCGCGTCGCCCGGCCCGAAGACGCCGCCGTCGCGCCAGGCCCCGCCGGACTGCTCGTAGTACCAGTGGCGCAGCCGGCCGCCGGTGGTCACGTGCAGGGACTCCATGTTGCGGTTGTAGGTGGTGCCGGTGAAGGCGGGCTGGCCGGAGGCGTCGGCGGCGAAGGTGCCCGCGCGGGCCCAGGCGAACGGGGAATCGCCCTCGCGCCACCAGTGCTGGAGGCGGTCTCCGGGGGCGGTGGCGAGCAGCTCGAAGTTGCGGTGGGCGCGGCCGTTGCCGCTCTCGTAGACGTTGCCGGTGTGCAGGCGGCGCTTGGTCCACGGGTCGGGGTTGGTGCCGCGCAGGCCGCACTTGGCCCAGTAGTCGATGTTGACCTCGCCGTAGGCGATCCGGCCGTAGCCGCCGACGTGGTAGCCCGTCCCCCAGGAGTTCTTGAACAGCCAGCAGCCGGCCGCGTCGTCGTAGCCGACGATCAACACGCAGTGGCCGCCCGCGAGATGGTCGCTCGTACGGTGGTACACGCCGGAGCCGAGGCCGAAGAAGTCGTCGTACACGTCGAAGCAGGCGGTCAGCGGGCCGACCGTGTCCAGCCAGACCTTCTGCTGCTCCACGTCGCCGAGCCGGACGTAGTCGGTGATCCGAACGGTCCGGCCGGACCGGTCCCAGCTGGGCGTGTACTCGGCGCGCCAGGCGTCGCGGCGGGCTGCCGGCAGACCGGCGGGCGGGGTGCTGTACGGCCAGCAGTCCGGGTCCGCGAGCCCGCCGTTCGCCTTGATCCAGTCGAGGGCGGTCTCCGGATTGCTGCCCTGGCCGCAGGTGAAGCGCAGGCCGTCGTGGACGTCCCCCTCCGAGCGCTCCGCCCATACGTCGTGCTCGATCCGGGCCATGGACTCCACCAGGCCGGTGGCGCCGAAGGCCCAGCAGGAACCGCACGGGTTCTGGTCCTTCACCTTGGTGATCCACGGCCAGCCCCAGCGGCTGCGCCAGTCGACGGCGGCGGGCCGGGCCGGAGCGGCCGTCCCCCGGACCCCGGGCAGCAGTCCGTGGGCGGCGCGGCGCCGGGTCAGGTGCGGATTGCCGCTCGCGCGGCCGATCGTCCCCGGGAGGTCGATCACCCCCGCGTCCTCGGCGGTGGTCAGGTTCGCCCCGGGCTCCAGACCGAGCGAAGGCCGCGGCACGGGCTCCTCGTCGGCGAGGTGCTCCAGGACCGACCAGCGCGCCCCCTGCGCGACGAGCTGCGCACGCAACTCGCCCACCGACTGGACAGACTCCTCCGGCATAGCGGCCCCCCAGCTGCAACCGTTCAGATCCAAGACCCGGGAGCGTCTCCCCGGCGCCCGGGGGCGTCAAGGGGGTCCGCACGGTCGCGCGGGGGCACGAGGGGGCGTGCCGTGCCGCGGGGCCCGCGGGCCCGGCCGCAACGGCACGGGTCGCCGGGCGGACCGGGTCCCCTCCACCCGGCAGATCGCCGCGCAATGGGGCGTCGCGCTCGCCACCGCCACCAAGGCGCTGACCACCCTGCGCCTGGAAGGCCTGGTCGAGGCCCGCCCCCGGATCGGCACGGTCGTCGCCGGGAGCGCCCCCGCCGCCGCACCGGCCCGCAAGCGCCCCTCGCCCGCGCCGGACACCGAGCCGGAGCTGACCCTCGACCGGATCGTCCGCGCCGCCGTCGAGATCGCCGACGCCGAAGGACTCGCGGCGCTCTCCATGCGCGGTGTCGCGGCCCGGCTCGGCGTCGCGGCGATGTCCACCTACCGGTACGTACCGAGCAAGGAGGACCTCGTCCTGCTCATGGCCGACGCCGCGTTCGGCGAGGCCCTCCCCGCCGACGCCCACGGCGACGCCGACGCCGACGTCCCCCAGGACTGGCGGACGCGCGTCGAGGTGGGTGCCCGCACCCTGTGGGGCCTGTACCGCAAGCACCCCTGGCTGGCCCGGATCAGCCCCCTCACCCGCCCGTTGCTCCTGCCCAACCTGCTGGTCCACGGCGAGTGGATGCTGAGCGCCCTCGACGGCCACGGACTCGACCCCACCACCCTCTTCGACATCCACGTCCTGCTCTACAGCCACGTACAAGGCCTGGCGGTCCACCTGGAGTTGGAGGCCGACGCCGAAGCCGCCACGGGCCAGTCGGAGGACCAGTGGATGGACAGCCGCGCCCCCGTCCTCCAGGAGCTGGTGGACTCCGGCCGCTTCCCGACCTTCGCCAAGGTGGTCGGATCCTTCGAGGACGGCTACGACCTGCGGCTCGACGCGCTCTTCGACCTCGGTCTGGGAGCCCTCCTGGACGGCCTGACCCCCGTCGTCGAGGGCTGAGGACGCCCCCTCGGGCCCCCTCGGGCCCCGCCGGAACCCCGGCAAAGGCCCGTATAGGGTCGGGCCGTATGGGGACGTGGAGCGCGCCGAGCGCCATCGAGAGAGCGCTGTACGAGGCCAAGACCGCCGGCGACTGGGCCGCGTACTTCGACGTACTGGCCCGTACGCCCCTGTACGTGGCGCAGTCCCGCGCACGGTCCGACGCGCACCCCGACTCGGTGTTCTTCCACGCCACCCCGGACCGGATGCTCGTCGTCCACACCGCCGGCATGCTGCCCGCCCCCACCCCCGAGACGGTCTACGAGTCGCGCAGCCTGCGCTGGTTCGCCAAGGTCTGGGCCGCCGACGACCCCGCCTTCCTCGCCGTCAACCCGGGCTCCCCCGCCGAGGCCTACCTCACCGCCACCCCCGCCGACCTGGCCCGCTGGCGCGCCCACGCGGAGGCCGCCCCCCACTACGGCCTGCCCGAGGGCAAGGTCCACGCCCTGTTCACCGGCGGCCCGCTGCACGGGCCCGTCGCCCACGGCCTCGCCGTCGGCGGCCATCTCGCCGTCACGAACGGTGAGTTCTGGAACTCCCTCGCCTACCACGGCAGCGGCTACCAGTACGAGCGCCGCCGCGTCGCGAAGAGCTGGAGCATCACCGACCGGTCCGACTGGCTCTCCACCCTGGAGACGCTGTTGGAGTGCGGGATGGTCAGCCCCGTCTGGGAGTACGCGCTCCGCGTCCGCCGGGCCCTCGCCTCCGACTTCGCCGGGCCGGTGGACATCGAGCACTGGCGGCACGCCGCCGAATCGAGCTTGCGCCGCAGCGCCGAACGCGCCGCCGAGCCGCAGCTCACCCCCGACGGGGTCACCGTCGCCCGGCCGCGGCCGGCGGCCGAGGTCGAGGGTGAAATAGCCGGCGTCAAACGCCTGATCGGCCGGATCACCCGCTACGAGCAGCGCTTCCGGGCCGACGGACTGCTCCCCGAGGACGGCTGGGTCCGCTCCGTGGAGGGCTGGGACATCGGCCGGGCCTCGCAGATGGCCCGCTGGGGCGTCGGCTGCCGCTACGGGACCGTCGCCGAGGCCGAGAGGGCCGTACTGCGCGCCGGGGAGGCCGCACGCGACACGTACCGCTCGTGGGCGGAGTTCTCCGCCGGGTACGTCCTCGGACGGTGCCTGCACTTCGACGAGGAGGAGTTCGGCACCTGGTACACGACCGCCCTCGCCGCCCACCTCGCCCTGACGACCGACCCGGCCAGCCCCTGGCTCAACATCCCCTGGAACTAGGGGATGTCCCCCGGCCGTCCGGACGGTGTCCGACCTCGGGTAGTCGGCGGCCGCGGCCGGAAACCGGCGGCGGGCCACCGGCTCCCGGACTAGCCTCGCCGCCATGACTGTTGAGCTGAACGAGACCGTACGGGGGCTGCTCGACGCGCCGCACCCCGCCGTCCTGTCGACCATCAACCCCGACGGAAGTCCGCAGAGTTCGGTGATCTGGGTGACCCGCGACGGCGGCGACCTGCTGGTCTCCACCGAGCAGGGCCGCCGCAAGGAGCGCAACATCGTCCGGGACGGGCGGGTCGGCCTCACCGTCTTCGACCTGGCCAATCCCTTCCTCTACGCGGAGATCCGCGGCACGGCCACCGTCACCGAGGACATCGGCCGGGCGGTGGCCGTCCGGATCGCCGAGGAGTACATGGGCCCCGGGGCCGGCAAGGAGTACGCGCAGGCCCCGGCCGAGGACGTCCGGGTGGTCGTCCGCATCACCCCGACCAAGGTCCTCGGCAACGCGGCCCGGTAGACCCGACGGCGTGCGGTCCGACCTAGGGCAGGTCGGACCGGACCGTCGCCCAGGCGTCGACCGCCCGCGCCGCGGGGTCGGCGTCCGCGAGGTGGGGCCGTACGAGCACCAGCCACGGGATCAGGCTCTTGATCCGGCGCAGGTGCCGGATCCGGTGGTACGGGAGGTCCCGCCAGACCCGGCCCTGGGCCGCGGCCTGCTCCGGGGTCAGGTCGATCAACGCCAGCAGATCCCGGCACAGGGCGGCCGGGTCACCGCCCCGGTCCGGACCGAACTGCTGGATCAAGTAGACCTGTACGCAGGCCAGTTCGGGGGCCCGGAGCAGATCGGACCCGCCTTCGGCCCGCGCGCAGCGGTGGGTGGCGGCCAGCGCGATCCGGCCCCAGCGCAGGCGGATCCCGTCCGACAGCCGCTCGTCCCGCATCCGCACCCCGGCCAGGACGCGCAGGGTCCGCGGGTGCGGTTCGTCCCGCAGCGGCGGGTCGGTGGCGAGCCAAGCCTCCAGTTCCTCCAGCGCGTGCCCGTCGGGCGGCACCGAAGTCAGCACCTGGCCCCGGGTGAGCAGCGCGACCATGGCGCCGGCCAGGTGGACCTTCGCGACGTGCCCGGCGTCGAAGGAGCCGACGGCCCGCCCGTGGCGCTCGATGCGGCGCAGGCCGATCCTGGATTCCCCGACGGCGTAGACCTGTCCGGCCCGCGCCACCCCGCCGACGCACCGGACCACGCACACGCCGCCCGTGACGTCGGCCTCCTCTACGGAGTACACCTGCAATTCGGCGATGGACACCCGCGCCCCCTTCCCCGGGCGGAGGTTACCTCCCGGGGCGGCCGCACGCGCTCACGGGAGCCGTGCGGGCCTCATCCGGACGGTGCCTCCAGGACGAGGCGGATCTCGGTGACCTCGTAGCCGGCGCGGTCGAAGGCGGCGGCCATCGGCACGTTGACGGTGTCCGTGGTCGCGGTGATGCGCCCGGCGCCCGCGGCGGCGTGGAAGCGGGTGATCTCGCCCAGGATCTCGTCGATCAGGCCCTGGCCGCGCTGCTCCGGTACGACGCCCAGATAGCCGACGTTGCGGTGGTACGGGGTCGCCGACGGGACGGCCAGGCCCGCGAGGCGGCCGTCCGGAAGGTGGGCCAGGCGCCACCAGGAGCGCTCGCCGGGGCAGTCGAGGTAGAACTCGAAGTCCTCGCGGGCCAACTGCTCGGCGTCCATCAGCTCCAGCTCGTGCTGCGTGGCCAGGTCGAGGCTGTCCCGGGAGAGCCGGACGAAGGCGTCCAGCATCTCCTCGTCCGTGCCCTCGCGGAAGACGAGCCGGCCGGTGGGCCCGGCCGTCCCGGCGGCCGGGGTCCACTCGTAGCGCAGGCGCTCGATCTCGCGCGTCAGGCCCGCCTCGGCCGCGGCCTCCTGGCGCCAGGCGACCGCCGCGGCCAGCTCCGGCCGCTCCCGCCAGCCCCGGGGCAGGGAGATGTTGTAGCCAGGCCGCGTGCCGAAGGCGGCGTGCCCGGCCTCCAGCAGCCCGGCGGCGACCCCGACCGGGTCGGCCACGTCCTCGCGCACCTGGAGGCAGTCGAGCGCGACGGGCCGCTCGCTGTCGGCGCGCCCCCACCACAGGGCGCGGGCGAGGATCCGTCCGTCCTCGTCCTCGGCGAACCAGATCCACTCGGGCCGGATCTGGTTCTCCGCGAGCTCCTCACGGATCCGCTCGGCGGTCAGGGCGGGCACGGGCCCGTCGGCCGGATGGGCGACGGCACGGTCCAGGTCCGCGGGGTCCGCGGTGGCAGCACGAAAGATCATCTGGCGATGATCACACGGGGTTCACCCCTCTGAACAGGGGTTTCCCCTCAGCCTGGGCGCTCCCCCTGGGCCACGATCCCTTCCAGGGCGTGGGCGTACTCCCGCAGGCGCCGCTTGAAGGGCTCCGCCGAGCCCGACGAGGGCAGCAGGAGCCCGGGCAGGAACGCGACCCTCCACATCAGGAACACCTCGTGGAGCGAGCGCCCGCGGCCGGCCCCGCCCCACGTGCACACCGCGCCGATCACCTCCGCGATCTCCCGGGCCCGGCCCTCCGCGTCGTCGCCGCCGCGCAGGGCTGCCACCCCCACCAGCGCCTGGAGGAGGTGCGCCAGCTGGCGGTCGGCGCCCGCCCGGGCCATGCGGCGAACGGCTTCCGGGGCGCCGAGGTCCGAGGTCGGCTCCTCGATGCATCCCGACCACATCAGCAGGACGGCCGGCGCAACCTCGTGCTCGCGCAGGTACCCGAGCCCGTCCATGATCTCCATGGACGCGTCGTGGAATGCGCCCAGCCGCCGCACCACGTCCAGCAGCCGGTCCAGTTCGCCGCGGTGACGCGCGACGAACTCGCCCACCGATGCCGCTTCCAGCGCCGCGCCGCACTCGACGAGGCGGCCGAGCGGTCCGAAGACCTCGCGCACGAGCGTCGTCTCCGACGCCACGGGCGCCGCCGGGACATGTTCTTCCAACGCACCGCTCCTTCGGGACGTTCCTTCGTTGCGCACGGCCGATGGCCGGCCTCCGCGGGGGAGACCGGCCATCGGGTGGGGCGTCGTACGTGCCGCTACGACCAGGTGACCAGGCGGCGGGGGTGTTCCAGGACCGCCGCGATGTCGGCGAGGAACTTGGAGCCGAGCTCGCCGTCGATGAGACGGTGGTCGAACGACAGCGCCAGGGTGGTGACGTGGCGCGGCTTCACCTTGCCCTTGTGGACCCACGGCTGGAGCTTGATCGCACCGACCGCGAGGATCGCGGACTCGCCGGGGTTCAGGATCGGCGTACCGGTGTCGACGCCGAAGACGCCGACGTTGGTGAGGGTGATCGTGCCGTTCTGCATGTCCGCCGGGGAGGTCTTGCCGTCGCGGGCCGTGACGACCAGCGAGGACAGGGACTCCGACAGCTCGCCGAGGGTCTTGGCGTGCGCGTCCTTGATGTTCGGGACGATCAGCCCGCGCGGAGTGGCCGCCGCGATGCCCAGGTTGACGTAGTGCTTGAGCACGATCTCCTGGGCCGCCTCGTCCCAGGACGCGTTGACGTCCGGGTTGCGGCGGATGGCCACCAGCACGGCCTTGGCGATGAGCAGCAGCGGATTGATCCGCAGCCCCGCGAGGTCCGGGTCGGCCTTGAGCTCCTGGACCAGCTTCATCGTGCGCGTCACGTCGAAGGTGATGAACTCGGTGACGTGCGGCGCGGTGAAGGCCGAGCCGACCATGGCCTGCGCGGTGACCTTGCGGACGCCCTTGACCGGGATGCGGGTCTCCCGCGCCGAGGCGTCGGCCGCGGGGGCCGCGACCACCGCGACGGGCGCGGCCACGGCGGCCGGGGCGGCGGCCGGAGCCGCCACGGGCGCGGCGGCCTGCGGGGCGATCGCCGCGGCGGCCGCAGCGTGCACGTCCTCCCGGGTCACGACCCCGCCGTCACCGGTGGGGACCACCGAGGCCAGGTCGATGCCGAGGTCCTTGGCGAGCTTGCGCACCGGCGGCTTGGCCAGCGGCCGCTCGCCGGTCGGCTGCGCCGGAACGGCGGGGAGCGGCGCCGGGGCGGCCGGGGCCTCGGGGGCGGCCACCGGGGCCGCCGTACCGTTCTGCGCGGCCACGGCGGGCGCCGGAGCCGCCTTGCGGGGGCGGCGCTTGGTGGAGGACTCGGAGACTCCGTAGCCGACCAGGACGGGCTGGCGGGCGGCCGGGGCCGGCTCGGCGGCGGCCGGAGCCGCGGCCGCCGCGGCGGCGGGGGCCGGAGCCTCCGCCTCGCCGGTCTGCACCGAGATGATCACCTGGCCGACGTCGACCGTGGTGCCCTCCTCGAAGAGGAGCGCGTGCACGACGCCGTCGAACGGGATCGGCAGTTCCACGGCGGCCTTGGCCGTCTCGACCTCGCAGACGACCTGACCGTCGGTGACCGTGTCGCCGGGCTGGACGTACCACTTGAGGATCTCGGCCTCGGTGAGGCCCTCGCCCACATCGGGCATCTTGAATTCGCGGATGGTCATGACGCGGGTCTCCTAGTACGCCAGCGAGCGGTCGACGGCGTCGAGCACCCGGTCCAGGCCGGGCAGGTACTCGTCCTCCAGGCGGGCCGGCGGGTACGGGGCGTGGAAACCGCCCACGCGCAGGACCGGCGCCTCCAGGTGGTAGAAGCACCGCTCCGTGATGCGAGCGGCGACCTCCGCGCCCACGCCGAGGAACACCGGCGCCTCGTGGACCACCACGAGCCGACGGGTCTTCTCGACCGAGGCCTGGATCCCGTCGAAGTCGACCGGGGACATCGAGCGCAGGTCGAGGACCTCCACCGACTTGCCCTCCTCGGCGGCCGCGGCCGCGGCCTCCAGGCAGACCTTCACCATCGGGCCGTAGGCGGCCAGGGTGACGTCCGAGCCCTCGCGGCTCACGCGCGCCTTGTGCAGCTCACCGGGGATGGCGTCGAAGTCGACCTCGCCCTTGTCCCAGTAGCGGCGCTTCGGCTCGAAGAAGATCACCGGGTCGTCGCTGAGGATCGCCTGCTGGAGCATCCAGTAGGCGTCGCTCGCGTTCGAGGGGGAGACCACCTTGAGGCCCGGCACGTGCGCGAAGAGCGCCTCGGGGGACTCGCTGTGGTGCTCGACCGCGCCGATGCCGCCCGCGTACGGGATGCGCACGACGACGGGCATCTTGACCTTGCCCAGGGCGCGCGCGTGCATCTTCGCGAGCTGCGTGACGATCTGGTCGTACGCGGGGAAGACGAAACCGTCGAACTGGATCTCCACGACCGGCCGGTACCCGCGCAGGGCCAGGCCGATGGCGGTGCCGACGATGCCCGACTCGGCGAGCGGGGTGTCGATGACCCGCTCCTCGCCGAAGTCCTTCTGCAGGCCGTCGGTGATCCGGAAGACGCCGCCGAGCTTGCCAACGTCCTCACCCATGATCAGGACCTTGGGGTCCTGCTCCAGCGCCTTGCGCAGCGACTCGTTGAGCGCCTTGGCGATCGACATCTTTTCGACAGCCATCAGTGACCCTCCTCGAAGGACGCGAGGTAGGCGGCGAACTGGGCGCGCTCCTCGTCGACGAGCGCGTGCCCGTCCGCGTAGACGTTCTCGAAGATCGCCATGGTGTCCGGGTCGGGCATGGCGCGCACGGCCTCGCGCACGCGCTTGCCCATCGCCTCGCTCTCCGCCTCGAGCTCCGTGAAGAACGCCTCGTCGGCGCCCCCGGTGGCCAGCAGGTGGGCCTTCAGGCGCAGGATCGGGTCCTTGGCCTCCCAGGCCGCCGTCTCCTCGTCCCGCCGGTACTTCGTCGGGTCGTCGGAGGTGGTGTGCGCGCCCATGCGGTACGTGAACGCCTCGACCAGGGTCGGGCCCTCGCCGCGGCGGGCCCGGTCCAGGGCCCAGCGGGTCACGGCCAGGCAGGCCAGCACGTCGTTGCCGTCGACGCGGACGCCCGGGAAGCCGAAGCCCTGCGCGCGCTGGTAGAGCGGCACGCGCATCTGGCGCTCGGTCGGCTCGGAGATCGCCCACTGGTTGTTCTGGCAGAAGAACACCACAGGGGAGTTGTAGACGGCGGAGAAGGTGAACGCCTCCGCGACGTCACCCTGGCTGGACGCACCGTCACCGAAATAGGCGATGACCGCGGAGTCCGCGCCGTCCTTGGCCACACCCATCGCGTAACCGGTCGCGTGCAGCGTCTGCGAGCCGATGACGATCGTGTAGAGGTGGAAGTTGTTGGTGTTCGGGTCCCAGCCGCCGTGGTTCACGCCGCGGAACATGCCGAGCAGGTTGGTCGGGTCGACCCCGCGGCACCAGGCCACGCCGTGCTCGCGGTACGTCGGGAAGACGTAGTCCTCGTCGTTCAGCGCCCGGCCGGAGCCGATCTGCGCGGCCTCCTGGCCCAGCAGCGAGGCCCACAGGCCCAGCTCGCCCTGACGCTGCAGGGCGGTCGCCTCGCCGTCGAACCGACGGGTCATGACCATGTCGCGGTACAGCCCGCGCAGGTCCTCGGTGGTGATGTCGGCGACGAAGGGGGCGAACTCGGCGTTCTCCGCGTTGTCGACGCGGTCCCCTTCGGGCGTCAGCAGCTGTACGAGCTGAGGTACGGCGTCCTGCGTCTGCGCGGTGGCAGCGGCGGGCTTGGCGGCGGCGTTCGCCGCGCCTGCCGCCCGCTTGGTGCCGCTGCTGCGTCGCGGCTTGCGCGCGGCAGTGCTCTCCACGGTCACGTGTGCTCCTCCGTCGGTCCGGCACCCGGGTTCTCCGGGGTCCAGTGCGGCTCACCTGTATCCGTAACGAGCGCACGGGGTGGGTGCGCTTCGCGTACGGGGATTCAGGCGTGACAGGTGTCCCGGCGAGTGCCCTGCGCAATGCACGTTACCCAGTGCGCCGCATAACTGCGAAACCCCGTTTGACCTGCGTTTTTGCTTGGATTTCCTAGTAAAAACACAGCAACGGGAACAACCACTGGTCACAGCCTTGCAGGGGCCGGGAACAACGGCACGTTATCCCGGGTAACTCCGGCAGGGAAGGGGTGAGTGTGTGAAACTGACTTCGTGCGCGAAGACGGAAAAATCAAGGTATTCCTCCTGGACGACCACGAAGTGGTGCGTCGCGGCGTCCACGAGCTCTTGTCGGTCGAAGAGGACATCGAGATCGTCGGCGAAGCCGGCACCGCCGCCGACGCGCTGGTCCGCATCCCCGCCACCCGTCCCGACGTGGCCGTCCTCGACGTCCGGCTCCCCGACGGCAGCGGCGTGGAGGTCTGCCGCGAGGTGCGCTCGCAGGACGAGGACGTCAAGTGCCTGATGCTGACCTCCTTCGCCGACGACGAGGCGCTGTTCGACGCGATCATGGCGGGCGCCTCCGGTTACGTGCTCAAGGCGATCCGCGGCAATGAGCTGCTGAGCGCCGTACGCGACGTCGCCGCCGGCAGGTCGCTGCTGGACCCGGTCGCCACCGCCCGCGTGCTGGAGCGGCTGCGCGACGGCGGCAGGAACGGCCGGGGCGACGACCGCCTCGCCCACCTCACCGAGCAGGAGCGGAAGATCCTCGACCTGATCGGCGAGGGCCTGACCAACCGCGTCATCGGCGAGCGGCTGCACCTGGCCGAGAAGACCATCAAGAACTACGTCTCCAGCCTGCTCTCCAAGCTGGGCATGGAGCGCCGCTCCCAGGCCGCGGCCTACGTGGCCCGCCTACAGGCCGAACGGCGCTGACCCCGCCGCCCGCGCCGCGGCGGTACGGGTTCCACGGGGCCCGGCGCTGCCTTCGGGACCAACGTCCCCGGTCCTCGGGGCGGGCTGCCCTTCCCCGGCGGGGTGTCGGTGACCGAGAGTGGACGGCATGTCCTCCGAGGAACTCCACGCCGTCGAACTGCTGCGCCGGGTGCCGTACGGCCGCGTGGCCACCAGCATGCGCGCGCTGCCCTTCCTCGCGCTCGCCCGGCACATCGTGGTGGACGGCAGGGTGCTCTTGAGAATGCATTCCGGTTTCGGCTACCACCAGGCCTGCAACGGCAGTGTGGTGGCCTACGGGGCCGACAATTCCCATTCACCGGACCCCGAGCTCTGGTCGGTCCAGTTCACCGGTACGGCGCAGGTCGTCGAGCCCACCAACGCCGAGCTGGAGCTGTTTGGTCCGGTTCCGCATTTCATCGACGGACAGGTCTTCGACCCCGTCTACATGCGGATCGAACCCCAGTTCGTCACTGTGCACTCACTCGTACGCATTCCGGACCGGCAGTACCAACACGCACTCTGACCCGCGCTCACGCGGATACGGGAACGGGCCCGGCGGAATTGATTCCGCCGGGCCCGTCCGCGCATCCGTACTCACTCCTCCGAGTTGGTGCCGCCGCCACCGCCACCGGGGCCGCCGGCACCGCCGGCACCACCGGCACCGCCGCTCGTCTCCGTGGGCTTGGTCGGCGTCGCCGTCGGCGGCTTCGTCGGCGGGGTCGTCGCCGGCTTCGTCGGCGCCGAGCTGCTCGGCGAGGCCGTACCCGTCGGCGTGTGCGTCGCGGTGGCCGTCGGCGTCGGGCTGAAGCTCTGTGTCCGGCTGCGGGTGGGCGGCGGCGAATTGTCGTTGGTGGCCGGAGGGTTGTCCTGGGTCTGCGGCGGCTGGGTGAGGTTCGGGGAGGCGGACTTGCTCGGTTCGTCGCCCGGGGTGGTCTGGGTGGTCTCGGGCTTCTTGTTGTCGGCCTTGCCCACGCTGTTGACGGCGTAGGCCACGCCGCCCATGACCGCGACGACCGCGAGGACCGCGAACAGCCACGCCTTCCAGCGGCTGCCGCCGCCACCGCGGTCGTCGTAGCCGTCATAGCCGTCGTAGCCGCCGTTGCCGGCCTGGCCGTGGCCGCCGGGGAAGGCCGAGCCGTCGTCCGGGTTCAGCGACGGCACCATCGGCGCCTGGAACTGCGAGGTCGAGGCGTGCGCCCCGTACTGCTGCCCGCCGGTTCCGCTCACGGGCATGGCCGTGGTGGCGGCGGCGCCGCCCCGCCCGTGCGGCAGGGACATGGTGACCGGGCCGGTGCCCCAGGTGCCGGTGTTCGGCCCCTGGTCGTGCAGCATCTGGAGCGCGTACTGGACCAGCCCGCGCATCTCCTCGGCGCTCTGGAACCGGTCGTCCGGATCCTTGGCGAGGGAGCGCATGACCAGGCCGTCGAGCTCCTGCGGGAGGTGACGCCCCTCCGGAAGCTGGGAGGGCGGCACCGGCGCGTCCTGGACGTGCTGGTAGACCACCGACAGCGGGGTCTCGCCGGTGAACGGGGGCCGCAGCGCGAGCAGTTCGTAGAGCAGGCAGCCGGTCGCGTACAGGTCGGAGCGGTGGTCGACGGCCTTGCCGAGGGCCTGCTCGGGCGACAGGTACTGCGGAGTGCCCATGACCATGCCGGTCTGGGTCATCGTCGACTGGGCGCCGTGCAGGGCGCGGGCGATGCCGAAGTCCATCACCTTGACCGCGCCGGTCTCGGTGATGATGACGTTCGCGGGCTTGATGTCACGGTGCACGATGCCGTGCTGGTGCGAGTACGCGAGGGCTTCGAGCACGCCCGAGGTGATGATGAGCGCCTGCTCGGGTCCCGGAGCCTCCGCGCTGAGCAGGAGGTCGCGGATGGTGCGGCCCTCGACGAGCTCCATGACGATGTACGGGACGGTGTTCGGGCCGACCCGGTCCTCGCCCGAGTCGTACACGGCGACGACGGCGTGGTGGTTGAGTCCGGCGACGGACTGCGCCTCGCGCGTGAAGCGGGCCTTGGACACCGGGTCCTCGGCGAGGTCGGCGCGCAGCAGCTTCACGGCGACGGTGCGGCCCAGTCGGACGTCCTCGGCCGCGAACACCTCGGCCATGCCGCCGCGGCCCAGCCGGTGCGTCATCCGGTAACGGCCGTCTCCCACCAGGCCGCCGGCGCCCCATTGCTCAGGACCATCGGTCATCCCGGCGCCGTTTCCATCGGGTTCGGGTGCCATCAGTCCTCGCCGTCGTATCTCTCGGTCGCCGCTCAGCGGTCGGCCTCTTCGTCGGTGCTCCGGTGAACGCTACAGCCTCGGAACCGGTCACCGTTCGGACAAGGCCGCCTGTGCCCGTGTGGTCACGGAACGGGTACCTGGCTTGACGTGTGCTTGCCCTCGGGCAGACTGGGCGCCATGTGCGCCCGGCCAGCGGCGTGGGAAGACATCCCGAGGGGGAGCAACAGTCATGAGCCAGGACGGCACTCAGGGCCAGTACGCGGGCGGCTCTTTGGCCGGTGGCCGTTACCAGCTAAGGGACTTGCTGGGTGCGGGCGGCATGGCGTCCGTGTACCTGGCGTACGACTCGGCCCTCGACCGGCAGGTCGCCATCAAGAC
Organism: Streptomyces sp. NBC_01214; assembly: GCF_026340975.1. Lineage (GTDB taxonomy): Bacteria > Actinomycetota > Actinomycetes > Streptomycetales > Streptomycetaceae > Streptomyces. The sequence continues at coordinate 270,883 of NZ_JAPEOS010000001.1, forward strand.
GCTGCACAGCGACCTCGGCCGCGAGCAGTCCTTCCGCGAACGATTCCGCCGTGAGGCCCAGGCTGTAGCGAAACTGTCGCACACGAACATCGTCTCGGTGTTCGACACCGGCGAAGGCGAAGTGACCCGCGGCGGCGCCGCCGCGGGCGACGGCGCGGTAATGCCGTACATCGTCATGGAGTACGTGGAGGGCCAGCCGCTGGGCTCGGTCCTGGAGGAGGACATCCGCCGACACGGGGCCATGCCGGCGGACAAGGCGCTGAAGGTGACGGCCGACGTGCTGGCCGCCCTGGAGACCAGCCACGAGATGGGGCTCGTCCACCGCGACATCAAGCCCGGCAACGTCATGGTGAACAAGCGCGGCGTGGTCAAGGTGATGGACTTCGGCATCGCCCGCGCCATGCAGTCGGGGGTCACCTCGATGACGCAGACCGGCATGGTCGTCGGCACCCCCCAGTACCTCTCGCCCGAACAGGCGCTGGGGCGCGGGGTCGACGCCCGTTCCGACCTCTACTCGGTCGGCATCATGCTCTTCCAGCTGCTGACCGGGCGGATCCCGTTCGACGCGGACTCGCCGCTGGCCATCGCCTACGCCCACGTGCAGGAGGAGCCGGTCGCCCCGTCCTCCATCAACCGGTCGCTGACCCCGGCGATGGACGCGTTGGTGGCACGGGCCCTGAAGAAGAACCCGAACGAGCGTTTCCCCACGGCCGCGGCCATGGGGGACGAGGTCGCGCGGGTGCTCGGCTCGGGGCAGACCGGGGCTCCCGTCATCGTCCAGGGCCACGGACCCCTGAGCAGCGGCGCGGGCGTGGCCTCGGCCGTGTTCCCGCCGGTGGAGTCCGGGTACCAGACGCCCCCGCAGTCGGTGCAGCAGCCGTACCAGGCGCCGCAGACCCCGACGCCGGCCCCGTACGCGCCGACGCCGGCCCCCCAGCACGCTCAGGGCGGCTACGCCTACCCGCACACGCCCCCGCCGCAGCAGCAGTACGCACCGCAGACCCCGCCCCCGTACACGATCTCCCCGACGAGCGCGCCGTCCGCGGCGTCCGGTGACGGCAAGCGGAACCGGCCGGTGGTCATCGGCGCGATCGCCGTGGCCCTGCTGGCCGTCGGCGGGCTGATCGTGGCGATCTCGATGAACGGGGACGACAAGGACAAGGGCAACACGACGGCGGACCCGGGGAGCTCCGCGTCGGCCTCCGCGAAGGCCGGGTACAAGGGGCCCGACCTGACGCGCACGATCGACCCCAAGAAGTGCTCGGAGCCGGTGAAGCACTACAGCGAGGCCGGCAAGTACTCGGCGCCGGACCTCAAGTACAAGAACCTGCTCTCCGTGAAGGAGTGCATCCAGGCCTCGCGCGGCAAGTACAAGATCGTGGAGAAGGACGAGGCCGTGTACGGCAAGGACACGGTGCTGTTCCAGTCCCCGGCCGCCGGCGAGAAGATCGACAAGGAAGGCACGGAGTACACGCTGACCGTGTCGACCGGCAACCCCGAATAGCGCGCCGGGCGCCGCCACGCGGCGGCGCCCGGCGGCGCAGTGCGCAGCGCAGTGCGCAGCGCAGTGCGACACACCGGCATCCCGGGCACCCCAATGGGGCGCCCGGGATGCCGGTTTTGCCCCACTATGTAAATCTGGGCGCATATCTCTGACGCGCAGCGAGCAGCTCGTGGCTCGGGACGGGAGGGGCTCGCCGTGATCCAAGGCTTCCGCCCGCCGCACTGGCTGGCCTGCGCAGTCCTCGCCGCCGCCACCCTCGCGCCCACCGCTTCCGCGTACGCCGGCCCCTTCCTCACCCCGGCCCGACAGGCCACCGCACCCGCCGCGCCCGACGACCCCTACGAGGAACTGGCCGGCAGCGTCGCCGGGGTCGGGCGCGACCGCCCCGGGCGGCCGGTCGGCGAGCCCGCCAACCCGGAGCTGACGGTGGCCTCCCGGCCGCTGCTGCCGGTGCGACCCCCGCACACCGGGCACACGGAGCCCACCGAGCGCACCCGGACCACCCCGCCGCCGCCGTCGCCGCCCCTGCCACCGCCGACCGCCGCCGTAGCCACCCCGAGCCCGCCGGAAACCGCCGCCGTAGCCGCCCCGAGCCCGCCGCCGGCGGTGGTCACCGCCCTCGACACCGCCCCCAACGACCGGGCCGCCGACCTGGCCGCGCACATACTGCCGCTCGGCACCGGATTCGCCCTGATGGGCCTCGGTCTCGGCTACCTCGGGATGCGTCTGCGCCGGGGGATCTGAGCGGCCCGGGCCTCCCCCTCCGGGCGGGCGTCCCCCGCACGACGTACGCCTCAGGACGGTTGCCGGGAGTGAACATACTCGGTATACATACCGAGTATGTCGATCCGTCACGGGCTACTCGCCCTGCTGGAACGGGGTCCTCGGTACGGCTCCCAGCTGCGCACCGAGTTCGAATCCCGCACCGGCTCCACCTGGCCGCTCAACGTCGGGCAGGTGTACACGACCCTCGCCCGTCTCGAACGGGACGGCCTCGTCGCCCCCGACGGCGAGGACGCCGCCGGCCACACCCTCTACGCCATCACCGACGCCGGGCGCACCGAGCTGCTCCAGTGGTACGGGCGCCCCGTCGACCGGGCCAACCCGCCCCGCGACGAGCTGTCCATCAAGCTCGCCATGGCCGTCGGCGCCCCCGGCGTGGACATCCGCGCCGTCATCCAGTCCCAGCGGCACGCCACGATCAAGGCGATGCAGGACTACACCCGGCTCAAGGCCACGGCGCTCGCCGCGGTGGAGAACGGCCGGTCCCACGAACGCGACGACGTGGCCTGGCTGCTCGTCCTGGAGCAGCTGATCTTCCAGACCGAGGCCGAGGCCCGCTGGCTCGACCACTGCGAAGCCCGGCTCGTCCGGCTCTCCCTGCCGGCCGACCGGAGAGCCGCAGAACCCGAACCGCCCCAGGCCGCCCCAGCCGAGACCCCGGCCCCGACCACCACCACCCCGCCCCGTACCGCTCGTACGCGCCGTGGCTGAACCACCGTTCCAGGGGGGACACTCCATGCCTGACCAGCCCCAGCCCCAAACCCAGTCCCAGTCCCAGCAGCCCGTACTGCAGTTGGACCGACTCGTCCGCACGCACGGCAGCGGCGCCACCGAGGTGCACGCCCTGCGCGGGATCGACCTCTCGGTCTTCCCCGGCGAACTCGTCGCCGTGATGGGCCCCTCCGGCTCCGGCAAGTCCACGCTGCTCACCCTCGCGGGCGGGCTCGACACCCCGAGCAGCGGCCGCGTGATCGTCGAGGGCACCGACATCACCGCGGCGAGCCGCAAGCAGCTGGCCGCCCTGCGCCGCCGCAGCATCGGGTACGTCTTCCAGGACTACAACCTGATACCGGCCCTCACCGCCGCCGAGAACGTGGCGCTGCCCCGGGAACTCGACGGGACATCCGCCCGCAAGGCCCGCGTCTCCGCGCTCGCCGCGCTGGAGGAGATGGGCCTGGGCCAGCTCGCCGACCGGTTCCCCGACGAGATGTCCGGCGGCCAGCAGCAGCGCGTGGCCATCGCCCGCGCCCTCGTGGGCGACCGCCGCCTGGTCCTCGCCGACGAACCGACCGGCGCCCTGGACTCCGAGACCGGCGAGTCCGTCCTCGCCCTGCTGCGCGCCCGCTGCGACGCGGGCGCCGCCGGGATCCTCGTCACCCACGAGCCGCGGTTCGCCGCCTGGGCCGACCGCGTGGTCTTCCTGCGCGACGGCAGCGTGGTCGACGAGACCCTGCGCAGCCACGCCGACTCCCTCCTCTCGGGGCAGGCGGCCGGCCAGTGACCGCTCCGCTCCAAGGCTGGTACCACTCCTGGGTCGCGGCCCTGCGCATAGCCCGCCGCGACGCCTGGCGCGCCAAGGGCCGCAGCTCCCTCGTCCTCGCGATGCTCGCCCTGCCGATCGTCGGGGTGAGCGCCGCCGACCTCACGCTGCGCAGCGCCGAACTCTCCCCCGAGCAGACCCTCACCCGGATGATCGGCGCCGCCGACGCCCGGGTGAGCCACTCGCACATGTCCGGGCCCGTCTACCAGAACCCCGACGGCACCAGATCCTCGCCCGTCGGCGGCTACAAGGACTACGACCCCTCGAAGTACTCGCGGGAGAAGCCGGAACCGGTGGAGTCCCTGCTCCCGCCCGGGGTCCAGGCCCTCAAGGACAGCACCGGCTACACCAAGGTCCGCACCACGCACGGGCTGCTCGACACCCAGCTGCGCGAACTCGACACGCACAGCCCCCTGGTGAAGGGCATGATCACGCTCGACCGCGGCCGGCTGCCCGAGGGCCCGGGCGAGGTCATCGCCACCCGGGCCTTCCTGAAGGAGTCCGGCTTCTCCGTCGGTTCCTCGGTCACCCCGCGCGGCGCCACCTCCCCGTACAAGGTCGTCGGCGCCTACGAGCTGCCGGACGAACTCGGACGCCCCGAGATCATCGCCCCGCCCGGGACGCTGATCGCCCCGCTGAACAAGGCGCTGGTGGCGTCCGGCGGGCGCACGGTGACCCCCGACGACAAGTACCTGGTCAAGGTCGGCGGCGCGGGCGTCACCTGGGACGCGGTCAAGGCGGCCAACACCAAGGGCCTGGTCGTCGTCTCCCGCGCCGTCGTCCTCGACCCGCCCGCCGACTCCGAGGTCCCGCTCTACCAGGACGAGCCGAGCGCGAAGTCCGAGCGGGACGGCAACAAGACCGTCCAGATGGCCATCCTGGCCACCGTCGTGGGCCTGGCCATGCTGGAGATCTGCCTGCTCGCCGGACCGGCCTTCGCGGTCGGCGCCCGCCGCTCGCGCCGCCAGCTGGGCCTGGTCGGCGCCAACGGCGGCGACCGGCGCCACATCCGCTCCATCGTGCTCTCCGGCGGCCTGGTCCTCGGCGCCGTCGCCGCCGTCATCGGCACCGTCGTCGGCGTCGTGCTCACCGTCGTGCTGCGACCGGTGCTGGAGGAGTCGCTCGGCAACCGCTTCGGCGGCTTCGACTTCCGCCCGCTGGAACTGGCCGGCATCGCCCTGCTCGCCGTGATCACCGGCCTGCTGGCCGCGATCGTCCCGGCCGTCACCGCCTCCCGGCAGACCGTGCTGGCCTCGCTGACCGGCCGCCGCGGCATCCGGCGCGCCAATCGGGTGCTGCCCGTCATCGGCCTGATCGCCGTCGGCGCCGGCGCGGCGATCGCCCTCTACGGCACCACCTCGGACCTGGGCAGCCCCGTCGTGGCGGGCGGCAGCGCCCTCGCCGAACTCGGCATCGTCGCCCTCACCCCGGTCCTGGTCGGCCTGTTCGGCCGGCTCGGGCGGTGGCTGCCGCTGTCGCCGCGGCTCGCGCTGCGCGACGCCGTGCGCAATCGCGGGCGTACGGCCCCCGCCGTGGCCGCCGTACTGGCCGCCGTCGCCGGAACCGTCGCCGTGGCGACGTACCAGCACAGCTACGACGTGCAGATGCGCCAGGAGTACCGGGCTGAACTGCCGCACGGAACCGGGCTGCTGGACGCCACCGAGAACAGTGCGTACAAGGAGGTGCCCGCCCTGCGCGAGGCCCTCGCCAAGCAACTGCCGCTGGCCCAGCGGGCGGACGTCGACCGGTTGGTCGTCGGCAAGCCGAGCTGTGAGTCGTTCTCCTCGGACCCCGGCTGCGGCCGCGCCGAGGTCATCACGCCCAAGGACCAGCGCTGCCCGCTCTACGAGGACGTCAAGGGCAGCGAGGCCTTCTCCGACGCGCAGCGCAAGGAACTGCGCCAGGACTGGCGCTGCCAGGAGCCCCCGCACGGCACGCAGCACCCCGTCGTCGTCGGCGACGAGAAGGTGCTGAGCGTGCTCGCGGTCACCGACCCGGGCTCCGTGGCCGCGCTCAAGGCCGGCCGGGCCGTCTCCTTCGACAAGCGCCAGGTCAAGGACGGCAAGCTCACCCTGCGGATCATCACCGAACAGGGCAAGGACGACATCATGCGCGGGCGCTACGACGAGACGCCCGGTGAGGACAAGGTCCTCACCGTCCACCAGGCACCCGAGTCGGTCGAGAGCTGGGGCGTCGAGCTGATCCTGCCGCCCGCGGCGGCCAAGGCCGCCGGGTTGGTCACCGCGCCCGTGGGATCGTACTTCCGCCTCGACGGGACGGCGTCCAGCGAGCAGCGCCAGCGGATGGACGGGGAGATCGAGCGCAGTGGCGGGGAGGTCGCCCTGCGCATCGAGGCGGGCTACGAGGGCGACAACAGCCTCGTCATGCTGGCCCTCGCCGTCTTCGCGGGACTCGTCACCATCGGCGCGGCCGGCATCGCCACGGGGCTCGCCCAGGCCGACGCCGAGGCCGACCTGAAGACGCTGGCCGCGGTGGGCGCGGCACCGCGGGTACGGCGGACGCTGAGCGGCTTCCAGTGCGGGGTGGTCGCCCTCATGGGCGTCGTCCTGGGCTCGGCGGCCGGGATCCTGCCCGCCGTCGGCCTGCGCCTGACGGAACAGCGGGAAGCGGACGCGCTCTACCGGGAGTCGATCGATCGGGGCTACTCGGCGATCACGGAAGCGGTGCCGTTCGTGCCGATCTCCGTGCCGTGGGAGACCCTCGGCGGGCTGGTCGTCGTGGTTCCGCTGGGCGCGGCCCTGCTGGCGGCCCTCGTCACCCGCTCCAGCGGCGCGCTGGCCCGCCGGGCCGAGGGGTAGCCGCGGCCCGGAACCGGTTCCGGCTGGTGCCCCCGTACAGGGTGGATCACGACTGTACGGGGGCACACCGTGTGAGTACGGAGGTGTGCGAGAGAATGACGGCATGGAGATGCCGAGGAGTGAACGGTCGCAGGACAGCCCCCCGCACGTCCTGATCGTGGGACAGGACGGGACGGCGGTCGGCGACGCCGATGACGAGTCGCGCGAGGTCCCGGTGACGGAAATGGTCGAACAGCCCGCCAAGGTCATGCGGATCGGCAGCATGATCAAGCAACTCCTGGAAGAGGTACGTGCCGCGCCTCTCGACGAGGCGAGCCGGGTCCGGCTCAAGGACATCCACGCCGCCTCGGTCAAGGAGCTGGAGGACGGCCTGGCCCCGGAGCTCGTGGAGGAACTGGAGCGCCTGTCGCTCCCGTTCACCGAGGAGGCCATTCCTTCCGAGGCCGAACTTCGGATCGCCCAAGCCCAGTTGGTGGGCTGGCTGGAGGGCCTCTTCCACGGCATCCAGACGGCCCTGTTCGCACAGCAGATGGCGGCGCGGGCCCAGTTGGAGCAGATGCGCCGCGCCCTCCCGCCGGGCGGACCGCACGACGACGACGAGGACGGCGGCCACGGCGCGATCCGCTCGGGCCCCTACCTCTAGCCTCCGGCGGACAGCAGAAGAAGCGGGTCCGGCCCACGCCCCACGGGCGCGTCCCGGCCCCGCTTCACCCGTCTTCAGCCCCCACTTTCAGCCCGCTTTTCCCCCCGCCGGCACCCTCCTCAGCCCCGCCAGGGGGTACCTCCCAGCGGTAGCTGGGGGAGTTTGAGGCGCACCATCCCAGCCCCGCCGGCGTTTGAGGCGATCTTTCAGCCCCGCCAGGGGTCCCTCCCAGCGGTAGCTGGGGGAGTTTGAGACGCGGGGGTCCGGGGGCAGTGCCCCCGCCAGGGACATGGCCGCCGCATACTCAAGGGCATGAGCTACGACGCGATCGTGCTGGCCGGCGGCGCCGCGCAGCGACTCGGCGGGGCCGACAAGCCCGCGCTGAGCGTCGGCGGCCGCGCACTCCTCGACCGCGTCCTCGACGCCTGCCCGGACGCCCGGACCACCGTCGTCGTCGGCGGTCGCCGCGCCACGGCGCGCCCGGTCCACTGGACCCGTGAGGACCCGCCCGGCGGCGGCCCCGTGGCCGCGCTGGACGCCGGTCTGCGCCGGACCACCGCCGAGCTGGTCCTCGTCCTCTCCGCCGACCTGCCCTTCCTCGACCGGGAGACCGTACGGGCCCTGTTGGACGCCCCCGGTGTCGACGGGGCGATGTTGCGGGACCCCGACGGCCGGGACCAGCCGCTGGTCGCCGCCTACCGGGCCGAACCGCTGCGCCGCGAGATCGCCCTGCTCGCCGCCGAGCACGGCACGCTCACCGGGCTCCCGCTGCGTGCGCTCACCGCCGCACTGGACCTCGCCCGCGTCACGTCCCGGCCGCTCGCCTCCTTCGACTGCGACACCTGGGACGATCTCGCCGCCGCCCGCGCCCGGATCAGGGAGCATGGAAGCGTGCTGGAGCAATGGATCACCGCCGTCAAGAGTGAGCTGGGCATCGACCTCCCCGTCGACACCAAGACCCTGCTCGACCTCGCCCGGGACGCCGCCCACGGCGTCGCCCGACCCGCCGCCCCGCTGACCACCTTCCTGGTCGGCTACGCGGCCGCGCATGCCGCCGCCACCGGCGCCGACCCCGCCCGGGCCGTCGCCGAGGCCTCCCGCAAGGCGGCCGACCTGGCGCTGCGGTGGGCCGACGAGGCGGCGGCCGACACCGCCGATCGGAACGGCTCCGGATGACCCCCACGAACTCCGCGGAGCAGGCCCTCGACGAGGCCCTCGCACTGGTCAGCCGCACCCCCGAGGGCGGCGGCACGGGCGGTGCGGGAGGCGGCACGGGCGGCCACCGCGCGTCCGGCTGGCAGCGGGCCCGGGACACCGCCGCGCACGCCGGGAGCAGGGTGCGGGCCCGTACCCACCGCGTGGCCCTCGCGGACGCCCTCGGCGAAGTCCTGGCCACCCCCCTGGACGCACTGACCGACCTGCCGTCGTTCGACACCTCCGCCATGGACGGCTGGGCCGTCGCGGGCCCCGGCCCCTGGAGCGTGCGCGCCGGCGGCGGCGTCCTGGCCGGCTCCGAACGGCCGGAGCCCCTCACCGACGGCGAGGCCGTACGGATCGCCACCGGCGCCCGGATCCCCGTCGACGCCACCGCCGTCATCCGCACCGAGCACTGCCGCGAGGCCGGCACCCAGCTCTTCGCCGACCGACCCGTCCTCACCGGCCAGGACATCCGCCCGCGGGGCCAGGAGTGCCGCTCCGGCGACCTGCTGCTGCCCGCCGGCTCCCTGGTCACCCCGGCCGTGTTGGGGCTCGCCGCAGCCGCCGGGTACGACGAGCTGACCACCCGGCCCCGCCCCCGCGTGGAGATCCTGGTGCTCGGCGACGAGCTGCTCACCGAGGGCCGCCCGCACGAGGGGCTGGTCCGCGACGCCCTCAGCCCCATGCTCGGGCCCTGGATGGACCGCCTCGGCGCCGAGGTCATCGGTACGCGGCGGCTCGGCGACGACCCGGCGGGGGCCGCGGCGCTCCTGGAGGCCGTCACCACGAGCACCGCCGATGTCCTCGTCACCACGGGCGGCACCGCCTCCGGCCCCGTCGACCACGTCCGTCCCGTACTGCGGAAGGCAGGCGCCGAACTGCTGGTCGACGGGGTGGCGGTGCGCCCCGGGCACCCCATGCTGCTGGCCCGCATCGGGTCGGGGACCCCCAACGAGAACGCCGAGAACGCCGAGAACACGGTGCGCCATATCGTCGGGCTGCCCGGCAACCCGCTTGCCGCCGTCTCCGGGCTGCTGACCCTCGCCGAACCCCTGCTGCGCGCCCTCGCCGGCCGCCTCAGGCGGCCCCGCTACACGGCGCCGGTGCAGGGCGACGTACCGGGCCACCCGTACGACACCCGGCTGGTCCCGGTCCTGCTGAGCGACGAGCACGCGGTGCCGCTGCGCTACCACGGACCTGCGATGCTGCGCGGTGTGGCCGCCGCCGACGCGCTGGCCGTCGTACCGCCCAAGGGCGCGCGGTCCGGGCAGGAACTGGAGATTCTCGATCTGCCCTGGGCTTCTGGAGGATGTTTCACGTGAAACTCCACGGCCAGGACTCCATGGCCCGCGGCGCCGACGAGAAACTCGTCTCCCGGCCCATCAAGTTGCCCAAGCGCATCGTCGAGAACCCGCTGAGGCAGGTCACCAAGCGCCTGCTGATGGCGTTGTTCGTACTCTTCCTGACGGTCTTCATCGTGTGGCTGGACCGTGGTGGCTACCACGACAACGCCAACGAGCAGGTCGATCTCCTCGACTGCTTCTACTACGCCACGGTGACGCTGTCGACGACGGGCTACGGCGACATCGTGCCGTACAGCGACAGCGCACGACTGATCAACATCCTGCTGATCACCCCGCTGCGCGTGCTGTTCCTGATCATCCTGGTCGGTACCACCCTGGAAGTCCTGACGGAACGGACGAGGGAAGAGTGGCGACTGAAGAGCTGGAGGAAGAACTTGCGCGAGCACACGGTCGTCATCGGCTTCGGCACGAAGGGCCGCTCGGCCCTTCTGACGCTGCTGGCCACCGGCCTCTCCAAGGAGCAGGTCGTCATCGTCGACCCCAGCGCCAAGGTGATCGACACGGCCAACGCGGAGGGCTTCACGGGCGTGGTCGGCGACGCCACCCGCTCCGACGTCCTGCTCCGCGCCGAGCTGCAGAAGGCCCGTCAGATCGTCATCGCCACCCAACGGGACGACACGGCGGTCCTGGTCACCCTGACCGCCCGACAGCTCAACCGCGGGGCGAAGATCGTCGCGGCGGTGCGCGAGGAGGAGAACGCCCCACTGCTGCGCCAATCCGGTGCGGACGCGGTCATCACGAGCGCGAGCGCGGCCGGCCGGCTGCTGGGCCTCTCGGTGCTCAGCCCGAGCGCGGGCACCGTGATGGAGGACCTGATCCAGCAGGGCAGCGGCCTCGACCTCATCGAACGCCCCGCCCGCAAGTCCGAGGCCGGCAAGTCGGTACGGGACACCGAGGACCTGGTCGTGAGCGTGGTGCGCGGCCACCGGCTGCTCCCGTACGACGATCCGCACGCGAGCCCGATCCAGCTGACGGACCGTCTCATCACCATCGTGCGGGCGACGCCGCCGGCCTCGCCGCAGGTGAAGTTCGGACCTGCCGATTAGCCGCGCCGTGGCGTAGCCTCCGGGCCATGCATGCGATCACCATCGAGCAGCCCGGCGGCCCCGAGGCCCTTGTCTGGGCCGACGTACCCGATCCGGTGCCGGGCGAGGGCGAGGTCCTCGTCGAGGTCGCGGCGAGCGCCGTGAACCGCGCCGACGTACTCCAGCGACAGGGGTTCTACGATCCGCCGCCCGGCGCCCCGCGCCATCCGGGGCTGGAGTGCTCCGGGCGGATCGCCGCGATGGGGCCGGGGGTGTCCGGCTGGTCCGTGGGCGACGAGGTGTGCGCCCTGCTGGCGGGCGGCGGGTACGCGGAGCGGGTGGCCGTGCCGGCGGGGCAGCTGCTGCCGGTCCCGGCGGGCGTGGACCTGGTGACGGCGGCCGCGCTGCCCGAGGTCGTCACGACCGTGTGGTCCAACGTGTTCATGGTGGCGGGGCTCCGTCCCGGCGAGACCCTGCTGGTGCACGGCGGGTCCAGCGGGATCGGAACCATGGCGATCCAGCTGGCGAAGGCGGTGGGCGCGACGGTCGCCGTGACGGCGGGCGGCCCGGAGAAGCTGGCGCGCTGCAAGGAGCTGGGTGCGGACATCCTGATCGACTACCGCGAGCAGGACTTCGTGGCCGAGCTGCGCGAGGCGACGGGCGGGGCCGGGGCGGACGTGATCCTGGACATCATGGGCGCGAAGTACCTCGCCCGGAACGTGGACGCCCTGGCCGTGAACGGGCGGCTCGCGGTGATCGGGCTCCAGGGCGGGGTGAAGGCCGAGCTGAACCTCGGCGCCCTGCTGGCCAAGCGGGCGGCGATCACCGCCACCTCGCTGCGCGCCCGCCCGCTGGAGGAGAAGGCGGCCATCGTCGCCGCCGTACGCGAGCACGTGTGGCCGCTGGTGGCCGCGGGGCGGGTCCGCCCGGTGGTCCACGCGGCGTTCCCGATGCGGGACGCCGCCGAGGCCCACCGCGTGCTGGAGTCCAGCGCCCACGTGGGCAAGCTGCTGCTCACGGTGTGAGGTCCGGGGCGGAGCCCCGGACCCCGCGCCTCAAACTCCCGATTTTCAGCCCGTCCGGCGCTTGAGGACCGGGTCCGGGCAGAGCCCGGCTGGGGGTCCCCCCGGACGGAGTCTGGGGGATGGCGAAAGGGTGGGGCGGGGACAGCTCCGCGCAGCGGCACCGCCCCGCCCCGCCCGCGCTGAGCTACAGGCTGCGCAGCAGGACCGCCGGGGATTCCACGCAGTCGGCGACGTAGCGGAGGAACCCGCCCGCCGTGCCGCCGTCGCAGACCCGGTGGTCGAAGGTCAGCGACAGCTGGACGACCTTGCGGACCGCCAACTGCCCCTCGTGGACCCACGGCTTGTCGATGATCCGGCCCACGCCCAGCATCGCCGCTTCGGGGTGGTTGATGATCGGCGTGGAGCCGTCGACCCCGAACACCCCGTAGTTGTTCAGGGTGAAGGTGCCGCCGGTCAGATCGGCCGGGGCCAGTTTCCCGGCCCGGGCGAGCTCGGTCAGCCGGGCGAACTCCGCCGACAGGGACTCCGGGTTGCGGTGCTGCGCGTCCCGGACCACCGGGACCACCAGGCCCCGCTCGGTCTGCGCGGCGAAGCCCAGGTGCACCGACGGGAGCCGGACGATCTCCTTGGCCGCGAGGTCCACGGTGGAGTTGAGCTCCGGGTACCGGGCCAGGGCGGCCGTGCAGATCCGGGCCAGCAGCGCGAGCACCGAGATCTTGGGCCCGCCCACGGCGTTCATCGCGGCCCGGGCGGCCATCAGCTCGGTGGCGTCCGCGTCGACCCAGCACGTGGCGTCCGGGATCTCCCGGCGGCTGCGCGAGAGCTTCTCGGCGACCGCCCCGCGCACTCCCTTGAGCGGGATCCGCTCGCCCCGTGCCGCCACCGCAGGTGCCGCCGCGGCGACCGGGGCCGGTTCGGGCGCCCGCAGCGCGGCCAGCGCCGCCTCGACGTCGGCCCGCAGGATCAAGCCCTCGGGCCCCGACCCCGTCAGCGCGCGCAGGTCGACCCCGCCGTCCTTGGCCAGCTTGCGCACCAGCGGCGAGATCACGGGCACCGGGCCGGCGACAGCCGCCGGAGCAACCGGAACCACCGGAGCGACCGGAGAGACCGGAGCGACCGGAGCGACCGGAGCCGCGACGACCGGCGCCGACACCGCGGCGGTGACGGGTCGCACCCGTCGCCGACGCGCCGGGCGCGAGTGGTCCTCGCCGTAACCGATCAGGGGCCGGGGCACGTTGCCGGCGGCCTCGGCCTCGGCCGCCTGCGCGGCCGGGGCCTGCGGGAGCGACGCCGCCCCCACCGCCACGGTGATCAGCGGTGCTCCGACGGGCAGTTCCGTGCCCTCCTCCCCGAAACGGGCGGTGACCACACCGCCGTAGGGGCACGGAACCTCCACCATCGCCTTGGCCGTCTCGACCTCGACCACCGGCTGGTCGATGGCGACGACATCGCCCACCGCGACCAGCCAGCGGACGATCTCGGCCTCGGTCAGGCCCTCCCCGAGATCGGGAAGCTTGAATTCCATTACCTGCGGCATCAGTTCTCCCACTGCAGGCGGGCCACGGTGTCCAGGATCCGGTCCACACCCGGCAGGTGGTGCTTCTCCAGCATCGGCGGCGGGTAGGGGATGTCGAAGCCCGTCACCCGCAGCACCGGTGCCTCCAGGTGGTGGAAGCACCGCTCGGTGACCCGGGCGGCGATCTCCGCGCCCGGTCCGCCGAAGCCGCCGGCCTCGTGGACCACCACCGCGCGCCCGGTGCGGCGTACGGACTCCACGACCGTGTCCTCGTCGAAGGGGACCAGCGAGCGCAGGTCCACGACCTCCAGGTCCCAGCCCTCCTCGCGCGCCGCCTCGGCCGCCTCCAGGCACACCGGCAGCGAGGGCCCGTAGGTGATCAGGGTCGCGCTCGTGCCGGTCCGCCGGACCAGTGCCTTCCCGATGCCCGGCACGGCCGCCGGCGCCTCGGGCCGCCAGTCGGCCTTCGACCAGTAGAGCCGCTTCGGCTCCAGGAAGACCACCGGGTCGTCGCTCGCGATCGACGCGCGCAGCAGCCCGTACGCGTCCTCGACCGTGGCCGGGGTCACGACGTGCAGGCCGGGCGTGGCCACGTAGTACGCCTCGGAGGAGTCGCAGTGGTGCTCCACGCCGCCGATCCCGCCGCCGTACGGCACGCGGATGGTGATCGGCAGCGGCATCGCGCCGCGGGTGCGGTTGCGCATCTTCGCCACGTGCGAGATCAGCTGCTCGAACGCCGGGTAGGCGAAGGCGTCGAACTGCATCTCCACCACCGGGCGCAGCCCGTACATGGCCATGCCGACCGCCGCGCCCAGGATTCCCGCCTCCGCGAGCGGGGTGTCCGTGCAGCGCTCCTCGCCGAACTCCTTCGCGAGCCCGTCCGTGATCCGGAAGACCCCGCCGAGCGTCCCGACGTCCTCGCCCATCACGTGGACCGTCGGGTCCTCGGCCATCGCGTCGCGCATCGCCCGGGTCAGGGCCTGCGCCATCGTCGCGGGCTTGGCCCCCGACTTCGCGGACTTCGCCGCCACCGTCGTCACGCCTGGTCCTCTGCTTCCAGCTCTGCGCGCAGCATGGCCGCCTGCTCCCGCAGCCGGTCCGTCTGCTCCGCGTACACGTGCGCGAACAGGTCCATCGGGTCCACCACCGGGTCCGCGTTCATCCCCTCGCGGAGCGCCGCGGCCATCGCCTCGGCGTCGTCGCGCACCGCCTGGATCGCCGCTTCGTCGATGATCCCGCGGGCGGTCAGCTCGCGCTCCAGCAGATCGACCGGGTCGTGCGCCTTCCAGGCCTCGACCTCGGCGTCACCGCGGTAGCGGGTCGCGTCGTCGGCGTTGGTGTGGGCCTCCATCCGGTACGTGACGGCCTCGATCAGGGTCGGACCACCACCGGCCCGGGCCCGCCGGACCGCCTCGGACAGCACCTCGTGCATGGCGGCGACGTCGTTGCCGTCGACCAGCCGGCCGGGCATCCCGTAGCCCACTGCCTTGTGGGCCAGCGTCGGGGCGGCGGTCTGCTTGGCGAGCGGGACGGATATCGCGAAGCCGTTGTTCTGCACGAGGAAGACCACCGGGGCCTGCCAGACGGCGGCGAAGTTCAGCGCCTCGTGGAAGTCGCCCTCGCTGGTGCCGCCGTCGCCGACCATGGCGAGGGCGACGACGTCGTCGCCGCGCAGCCGGGCCGCGTGCGCCAGGCCCACCGCGTGCGGCAGCTGGGTGGCGAGGGGGGTCGAGAGGGGGGCTATGCGGTGCTCGCGCGGGTCGTACCCGGTGTGCCAGTCGCCGCGCAGCAGGGTCAGGGCCTGTACGGGGTCCAGTCCGCGCGCCACGGCCGCCAGGGTGTCCCGGTAGCTCGGGAACAGCCAGTCCTGCTCCTCCAGGACCAGTGCGGCCGCGATCTCGCAGGCCTCCTGGCCGACGGTGGAGGGGTAGACGGCGAGCCGGCCCTGCTTGGTGAGCGCCGTGGCCTGGGCGTTGTAGCGCCGGCCGCGCACCAGCTCGGCGTAACAGCGGCGCATCAGCTCCGGGTCGAGCCGGTCCGCCGCCTCGGTGCCCAGCACCCGGTAGGGCTCGGGGTCCGGAAGCAGCGGCGCGGCGTCCGTGCGGGGGCTCCAGGCGGGCGGCTGGGTGGAACGGTGGGACGCACCGGCACCGGGCAGCTCTTGGACCGTCATGGCGGCGTACACCTCCTCGTGGGAAGCGGGCAGGGGGTGCCCCGGGTGTGAGGCCCCTCACCTACCGATTGTTCGGTTGTCTGCGCAATTTGGCTACAGGCGGCTCCAGGCTGTGGACAAACGGGCGCCGGGGCCCTGGGATGGATGCAGGACGTCCAGGAGAGGGAGGCATCGGGCAATGCCGGATGAACAAATGGCCGGAACGGGTCCGGCACCTGCTGCGCCGGGAGGCGCCCCGGGAGCCACTTCGGGCCCGCCCGTCGCACCCCGCCCCCTGGATCCGATCGACCGGTCGATCATGCGGCTGCTCCAGGCGGACGGCCGCGCGTCGATACGGTCGGTGGCGGAGCAGGTGCACGTCTCGCGGGCGAACGCCTACGCCCGGATCAACCGGCTCATCGACGACGGGGTGATCCGCGGGTTCACGGCCCGCGTCAACCACGAACGCGCGGGTCAGGGCGCGTCCGCCTACATCACCTTGAAGATCGTCCAGAACTCCTGGCGCACGGTCCGCGAGCAGCTGCGCGAGCTCCCGGGCGCCGCGCACATCGCGCTGGTCAGCGGCGATTTCGACGTCCTGCTGCTGGTGCACACCCCGGACAACCGGACCCTGCGCGAGCTGGTCCTGACCCGGCTCCAGGCCATCCCCGAGGTCCTCTCGACGCGCACCCTGCTGGTGTTCGAGGAAACGGATCTCCTGGACACCGGCCCGGGCCCGGCGGCCGGACCGACGATCTCAGAGGAGTAGGCCCCGACCGGCGGCCGGGAAGCCCTGCCCGCGCCTTGCCCGCGCCCCGGCCGGCCGGGGCGCGGCTCAGGCGGTCGGCGGGTGCGGGGTGGTGCGGAGGCCGTCGAAGGCGAGGTGGACCACGGCGTCGGCGAGTTGGGCGTGACCGGCACCGGGGTGCGGGCGGTACCACTCGACCAGGGAGTTGACCATGCCGAAGAGGAGCCGGGTGGCGAGGCGTATGTCCACGTCGGCCCGCAGGTCGCCCTCCGCCGCGGCGGCCCCCAGCAGGTCAGCGACCTGGTGGTCGAACTCGCGGCGGCGTTCCAGCGCCCAGCGCTCGGTGCGGGTGTTGCCGCGGACGCGCAGCAGCAGCGTCACGTACGGCAGCTCGCCGACCAGCACCTCGACCGTGCGGCGCGTGACGTACTCGACGCGCTCGACCGCCCGACCGCGTACGGCGCCCGGCTCCTCCAGGATCCCGAAGAGCCCGTCGAGGGCGCGGCTCACGGCCCGCCGCAGCAGCTCTTCCTTGCCCGCGACGTGGTGGTAGATCGAGGACTTCGAGATGCCCGCGGCCTTGGAGAGGTGCTCCATCGAGGTGCCGTCGTAGCCGCGCTCGTTGAAGACCTGGACGGCGACCGACAGCAGTGTCTCGGGGGTGTAGGTGTCCCGCTTGGCCGTCGTCACTCGTTCTCCCCCGTGTCGTCCTGGTCGCCCTCGTCGTCGCCGGCCCCGTCGCCGTCCCCGTCCTCGTAGCCCAGTTTGAACAGGGCGAGGGAGGGGGCGTAGCGGCCGCCGGGGACGCGTTCGTCGAGGTGATGCAGCAGGTCGTAGGCCCAGTCGCGGCCGATCCGGTCGTGCCATTCGGCCGGACCCAGCGGGTAGTTGACGCCCAGTCGCATCGCCGTGTCGATGTCCTCGGCGGAAGCGACCCCCCGGGCGACCGCGTCGGCCGTCAGGTCGATCAGCATCGCGACGGTCCGCGCGACGATCATGCCGGGGACGTCGCCGATCACGGAGACCTGCTTGCCCAGCTTCTGGAAGAGGCCGATCGCCTCGGCGAGGGTCCGCTCGCTGGTGTCCGCGCTCGCGGAGAGCGCGATCCGGGTGGCGCCCCGGTAGTCGAGGGCGAGGTCGAAGTAGACGACGTCCGCGAACTCCACCGAGGTCTTGCCGTCCGCGAGGACCAGCTGGCCCTCGCCGGGGAGCTGGATGTACGGGCCGCCCTGGCCGGTGGCCGCGACCGCGACCCCGGCCTCCTCCAGCAGGTCCACCAGGTCGGCGGCGGGGCCGAGGTCACCGACGACGGTGACCTTCGCCGGGGCCTCCTCGGGCGCGGCGGTGTGCGGGAGCGCGGGCTCGGCGTCCGGGCCGTACGGGTACCAGCCGTGTCCGGACTTGCGGCCGAGGCGGCCCGACTGGACGAGGCGGCGCTGGGCGAGGGAGGGGGTGAACTTCGGGCTGCGGAAGAAGGACTCCCACACCGAGCGGGTCACGGCTTCGTTGACGTCCTGGCCGATCAGGTCGGTCAGCTGGAAGGGGCCCATCTTGAAGCCGCCGCTCTCGCGGAGCACTGCGTCGATGGTGGCCGGGTCGGCGCCGCGCTCCTCGTACACCGCGAAGGCCTCGGCGTAGAAGGGGCGGGCGATCCGGTTGACGATGAAGCCGGGGGTGTCGGCGCAGCGGACCGGCGTCTTCCCCCAGCCGAGGACGGTGCGGTACGCGCGCTCAGCGGCGGCCGGGTCGGTGGCGAAACCGCTGACCACCTCGACGAGCGGGAGCAGCGGGGCCGGGTTGAAGAAGTGCAGGCCGAGGAAGCGGCCGGGGTGCGCGAGCCCTGCGCCGAGCTCGGTGACCGAGAGGGAGGAGGTGTTGGTGGCCAGCAGCGCGTCCGGTGCGACCACCTCTTCGAGGGCGGCGAACAGCGTCTGCTTCACGGTGACGTTCTCGACCACCGCCTCGATGACGAGGGCGGCCCCGGCGAGGTCCGCGAGGTCGCCGGCCGATGCGATCCGGCCGATCGCTTCCTCGGCCTCGGCGCGGTCGAGGCGGCCCTTGGCGGCCATCCGGTCGACCCGGTCCTGGACGAAACCGACGCCGTCGGCGGCGAGCGCGGCGTTGATGTCGTAGATCAGCACGCGGTGACCTGCGAGAAGGGCGACCTGGGCGATGCCCTGTCCCATGGTGCCGGCGCCGACGACCGCCACAGTGCGGGACCGCTCGATTGCTGTCATGCCCTGATCCTCCCGCACACACTTGTCCACAGGTCCGCCGGGCCCTCTTGTCCCGACCGATCGTTCGGTTACTCTAACTCCAGTCTGCTCTCCTTCGCCCGGCTCAACGAGGAGTTGGTCCCTGATGGCCGCCGAGCTCACCGTCCCCCAGCTGTCCGCCAAGCACCGGCCCACCCTGGACCAGGCCCTGTCGGCGATCCGCAGCCGCGCCTACTGGTCCCCGCATCCCGAACACCCCAAGGCGTACGGCGAGACCGCGCCCGCCGACGGGCTCGCCGCCTTCGAGGCCCTGCGCGGCACGCGGCTGGACCTGGGCCAGCCCGGCACCGACGGCTGGACGGGCGCCGAGGTGTCCCCGTTCGGCCCGGAGCTGGGCGTCGAGTACCCCCACGTGGACCCGGACGTGCTGCTGCCCGCGATGAAGGCCGGCATGGGTGCCTGGCGCGACGCGGGACCCGAGGCGCGCGCCCTGGTCTGCATCGAGATCCTGTCCCGCATCTCCGCCCGGACCCACGAGTTCGCGCACGCGGTCATGCACACCAGCGGCCAGGCCTTCATGATGGCGTTCCAGGCCGGCGGCCCGCACGCGCAGGACCGTGGCCTGGAGGCCGTGGCCTACGCGTACGAGGAGCAGACCCGGGTCCCGGGCCAGGCCGACTGGTCGAAGCCGCAGGGCAAGAAGGACCCGCTGGAGCTCGGCAAGACCTTCACCGCCGTCCCGCGCGGCATCGCCCTCATGATCGGCTGCAACACCTTCCCGACCTGGAACGGCTACCCCGGCCTGTTCGCCTCCCTCGCCACCGGCAACGCGGTGCTGGTCAAGCCGCACCCGCGGGCCGTGCTGCCGCTCGCGCTGACCGTCCAGGTCGCGCGGGAGGTCCTGGCCGAGGCGGGCTTCGACCCGAACCTGGTGGCGCTCGCGGTCGAGCGCCCGGGCGAGGGCATCGCCAAGACCCTCGCGGTCCGCCCCGAGATCAAGCTGATCGACTACACCGGGTCCACGGAGTTCGGCGACTGGCTGGAGACCCACGCCCGCCAGGCGCAGGTCTACACGGAGAAGGCCGGCGTCAACACCGTCGTCCTGGACTCCACCGACAACTACAAGGGCATGCTGTCGAACCTGGCGTTCTCGCTCTCCCTGTACAGCGGCCAGATGTGCACCACCCCGCAGAACCTGCTGATCCCGCGCGACGGCATCGCGACGGACGCCGGCCACAAGGGCTACGACGAGGTCGTCGCCGACCTCGCCGCCTCGGTCGGCGGCCTGCTGGGTGACGACGCCCGGGCCAACGCGCTGCTCGGCGCGCTGGTCAACCCGGACGTCAAGACGCGGCTGGAGGCCGCGGCCGCCCTGGGCGAGGTCGCGCTGGCCTCCCGGGAGGTAGTGAACCCCGAGTTCCCGGACGCGGTGGTCCGCACCCCCGTCATGGTCAAGCTGGACGCCGCACGTAAATATTGGGATGTGGCGGACCCGGAGGCGCCGTACCTCTCCGAGTGCTTCGGCCCGGTCTCCTTCGCGGTGGCCGTGGACACCACCGCCGACGCCCTCGACCTGCTGCGCCGCACGGTGCGGGAGAAGGGCGCCATGACGGTGGGCGCGTACACCACGTCCCCCGACACCGAGCGGGCCATCGAGGAGGTCTGCCTGGAGGAGTCCGCGCAGCTCTCCCTGAACCTGACCGGTGGGGTGTTCGTCAACCAGACCGCCGCGTTCTCGGACTTCCACGGCTCCGGCGGCAACCCGGCGGCCAACGCGGCCCTGTGCGACGGCGCCTTCGTCGCGAACCGCTTCCGGGTGGTGGAGGTCCGCCGCCAGGCGTAACCCCCGCTCAGGCCCTGGGCGCCTCCTCCCCGAAGGTCCGGGCGCAGGCGCCCGTCCGGACCGTCCTGCGCAGGGGCCTAGGAGTCCTCGCCGCCCTGTTCGTGGGCCGGGGGGCCGCCCCAGTGGAAGAGGGTCATGGCCACGCTGGTGGCGAGGTTGTAGCTGGAGACCTGGGGGCGCATCGGCAGGGAGACGAGGTGGTCCGCCCGGGCGCGCAGCTCCGGTGAGATCCCGTGCCGCTCCGAGCCGAAGGCGAGCAGGGCATCGTCCGGGAGGGTGAGGGCGCGGATGTCCGCGCCCTCCGGGTCGAGCGCGTAGAGCGGCCCGGGCGGCAGCTCGTCCAGTGCGAGGCGCTCGACGGTGGTGGCGTAGTGCAGCCCGGCCCCCGCCCGGACCACGTTCGGGTGCCAGGGGTCCAGGTCGCCGCGGGTGACGACACCGGTGGCGCCGAAGCCGGCGGCGAGCCGGACGACGGCTCCGACGTTGCCCAGGTTGCGGGGGTTGTCGAGGACGACGACCGGCGCCGGCCGTGGCATCCGCCCCAGCCCCGCGAGGCCGGCGGCCCGGTCGGGCCGTACCGCGAGGGCCGCGACCCCCGTGGGGTGCACGCGCGGCAGCACCTCCTTGAGCGCGGCCCGCCGCACCAGCCGCACCACGGCGGCCTCGACGTCCGGAGCCAGCTCACGGGCCAGCGCCCGTACGGCGCCGGGGTCCTCGGCGATGACCATCCGCACATCGGCCCCGAACCGCAGGGCGTGCTTCAGCGCGTGAAACCCGTCGAGCAGCACGAGGTCCCCGGCCTGCTCGGCCTCCCGCCATTCCCGCACCGTGTCGTCCATACCCCGACCCTAAGGTCCGCGCGAGCCTGCTCCGCGATGCTCCAGGGCAAATCCAGCCCCGCCAGGGGGTACCTCCCAGCGGTAGCCGGGGGAGTTTGAGGCGCGGGGTCCGGGGCGGAGCCCCGGGAGGCCGGGCCGCAGGGCACCGTCAGCGCTGCTCCGGCACCGGCACGGACACCGGCACCGCCACCGGCTCGGCGGGATCCGCCACCGGCTCCACCGCCCGCGCCCGCCGGCCCCGCGCAGCGGCCCGCGCCCCCAGCCACACCAGGAACCCGGTCGGCAGGAACACCGCGTCCGCGGCGATCATCGCCAACGAGAAGAACGGCAGCCCCAGCAGCACCGCGATCCCCACGTGCTCCAGCATCATCAACGCCAGCAGCACGTTCTTGATCCGCCGGTTGAACAGCGTGAACGGGAACGCGACCTGCACCACCACCGTCCCGTACGTCAGCAGCATCACCAGCGTCCCGCTCCCGGCCACCAGCGCCGACAGCGCCGGCCACGGGGTGAAGTAGTCCAGCCCCAGCGGGTAGTACAGGGCCGTCCCGTCCTGCCACCGGGACCCCTGGATCTTGTACCAGCCCGCCGTCGCGTAGATCAGGCAGACCTCCGCCATGATCACCAGCATGCCCGCGTTGTGCAGCAGGTTGGCCAGGACGTCCAGGAACGCCCGCGCCTCGCCCTCCGGCTCGTGGCGGTCGACCAGCCACCACAGCCCGCAGACCACCCACACCGCCGCGAACGCCGCCAGCCAGCCGTAGCCGAACCGGCCGGTGCCCCCTCCGAAGACGAACACCGCGCCCAGCACGCCCCACAGCACCGGCCCGGCCGCCCCGGCCGTGGCCGAGCCGTGCGTACGGGCCCTGCGCGCGTCCAGCGACCAGACCTGCGCGCACCGGGTCAGCACCAAGTAGATCGCCATCAGGTGGATGACGTTGTCCCCGCCGTCGCCCATGAACACGCTGCGGTTCTGCAACGACAGCACGCCGACCATGAAGACCACGGACGTCGCCCGCGTCCGCCAGCCCAGCATCAGCCCCGCACTCGCCAGCACGGACACCGCGTAGACGAGCTCGAACCACAGCGTCGAGTCCGACCACATCAGCACCGTGAAGGCGTGGTTGGAATCGATCAGCCGCTCCGCGAGGTGCCAGCTCCACGGCCCGTCCGGCCCGTACAGCTCGGCGCGGTTCGGGAACTCGCGCAGCAGGAAGAAGAGCCAGGTCGCGGCGAAACCGATGCGGACCACGGCGCTCTGGTACGGGCCCAGCGCCTGCCCGGTGATCTGCGCGACCGCCCGGCCCGCCGCCCCGCGGGCGCGCCTCACACCGTCCACCACGGCAGCTCCCGGTAGTAGGTCTGGGTGTCGGTGGTCTCGGTGCTCCACTTCGGCGCGGGCAGCGCCGTGGTCGCCGAGCGCAGCTGGATCCGCAGGACGGTCCCGTCCCGCGGTTGCGGGGGGAACCTGTTCAGCGCGATCCGCCGGAGGTACTCCTCGGACAGCTGCCCGCGCTCGCCGTTCGGCCTGTTGTCCTCGTCGTGGGAGCCGGTGAAGAAGTCCCAGGCGCGGCGGAGCTCGTTCTGCCGGGTGTGGCTCGGCAGCAGGCTGTGCCGGATGGCCTCGCCGTCCTCGGCACTCAGGTCGTGCCAGGGGGTGGTGACCACCTCGCCGCCGGCGTCCCTGACCTCCGCGCGCGCCTCCACCGCGATGTTCTGCTGAAGCGGGTTGGGGGCGAACAGCTTCCAGTTCTGTTCGAACTCGGGGTAGACCCAGGCGTCGATCGTCTTCGCGTGCTGCTTGCTGAGGGTGTTGCTCGGGGCCACGTGCAGGAAGACGAGCGCGAGGTGCACGCAGGCGGCGACCGCGATCACCCCCAGGGCCAGGGCGGCCAGGACCCGGTACGGGGCGGACAGACCGGCGATTCCGGGCGCCCGCGGGGGTGGCGGAGCGGCCCCTTCGGCGGGCTCGTGCTCGTTCGAATCCATCCCCACCCGATCGTCCGGCATCCACAGGGTTGACCTCAGAGGTTGACACCCTACGGGCCGCCGTCTCACCATTGAAGCGAATGAACCGAACGATCGGTCGGTCGGGCGGACAGCGGACTCTGGCAGGGGGCCGGAATGGTGGCAGTGACCCCGGAGACGGGGCCGGACACGGCCCTCGGGACAGACGGGACGGACGGGACAGGCATGACTGCTGACCTGGGCGCACAGCTCGCGGCGGCATTCGACGCGGCCGTGGCGGCCGACGAGCGCGTGGAGCCGCGCGACTGGATGCCGGACGAGTACCGCGCCTCCCTGGTGCGCCAGATGGCCCAGCACGCCCATTCCGAGATCATCGGGATGCAGCCCGAGGCCAACTGGATCACCCGCGCGCCCTCGCTGCGCCGCAAGGCGATCCTGATGGCCAAGGTCCAGGACGAGGCCGGCCACGGGCTGTACCTCTACAGCGCGGCCGAGACCCTCGGCACCAGCCGCGACGAGCTGCTCGACAAGCTCCACTCGGGCAAGCAGAAGTACTCCTCGATCTTCAACTACCCCACCCTGACCTGGGCGGACGTCGGCGCCATCGGCTGGCTCGTGGACGGCGCGGCGATCACCAACCAGGTGCCGATCTGCCGCTGCTCCTACGGGCCCTACGCCCGCGCGATGGTCCGGATCTGCAAGGAAGAGTCCTTCCACCAGCGCCAGGGGTACGAGCTGCTCCTCGCCCTCTCCCGCGGCACCGAGGAACAGCACGCGATGGCCCAGGACGCGGTGGACCGGTGGTGGTGGCCGTCGCTGATGATGTTCGGCCCGCCGGACGACGAGTCGGCGCACTCGGCCCAGTCGATGGCCTGGCGCATCAAGCGGCACTCGAACGACGAGCTGCGCCAGCGGTTCGTGGACATCGCCGTCCCGCAGGCCGAGTCCCTCGGTCTGACCCTGCCCGACCCGGACCTGAAGTGGAACGAGGAGCGCGGCCACCACGACTTCGGCGCCATCGACTGGGCCGAGTTCTGGAACGTGCTCAAGGGCAACGGCCCCTGCAACGAGCAGCGGATCGGCCAGCGGCGCAAGGCCCACGAGGAAGGCGCCTGGGTGCGCGACGCGGCCGCCGCGTACGCGCGCAAGCAGACGGCACAGCAGGTGGCACAGCAAGCGGCGAAGCACGCCGGACAGAACGAGGAGGCATGGGTATGACGCAGAACTGGCCCCTGTGGGAGGTCTTCGTGCGCTCGCGCCGCGGCCTCTCGCACACGCACGCGGGCAGCCTGCACGCCCCCGACGCGGAGATGGCCCTGCGCAATGCCCGCGATCTCTACACCCGGCGCGGCGAGGGCATCTCGATCTGGGTGGTGCCCTCCACCGAGATCACCGCCTCCTCGCCGGACGAGCGGGACCCCTTCTTCGCGCCGTCCGCCGACAAGCCGTACCGGCATCCCACCTTCTACGACATCCCGGAGGGGGTGAGCCACCTGTGACCAGCACCGACACCACGCGCCTCACCGGCGCCGGCGCCGCGGCGGCACTCGCGCTCGGCGACGACGCGCTGATCCTCTCCCACCGCCTCGGCGAATGGGCCGGACACGCCCCCGTCCTGGAGGAGGAGGTCGCCCTCGCCAACATCGCCCTCGACCTGCTCGGCCAGGCCCGGATCCTGCTGTCCATGGTCGGCGACGAGGACGAGCTGGCGTACCTGCGCGAGGAGCGGTCCTTCCGCAACCTCCAGCTGGTCGAGCAGCCGAACGGCGACTTCGCCCACACCATCGCCCGCCAGCTCTACTTCTCCTTCTACCAGCACGAGGTCTACGGGGAGCTCGCCCGCGGGGACGGCCCGTTCGCGCCGCTGGCGGCCAAGGCCGTCAAGGAGACCGCGTACCACCGCGACCACGCCGAGCAGTGGACCCTGCGGCTCGGGGACGGCACCGAGGAGAGCCGCAGCCGGATGCGGGCGGCCCTCGACGCGCTGTGGAAGTACACCGGCGAGATGTTCCAGCCGGTGGAGGGCCTCGACGGCCTGGACCTGACCGCCCTGGAGGAGCGCTGGCTGGCCGCGCTGACCGGCGTACTGGACCAGGCCGGCCTCGACCTGCCCCAGGGGCCGCGCACCGGCGCCTGGGCGGCCGGGGCCGGACGCCAGGGCCTGCACACCGAGTCCTTCGGCCGGATGCTCGCGGAGATGCAGCACCTGCACCGCAGCCACCCGGGGGCCTCATGGTGACCACCGACGCCGGAACGACCCGCCTGGAGGCGGAACTGGCCGCGCTGGCCGGCTCCGTCCCGGACCCGGAGCTGCCCGTGCTCACCCTCGGTGAGCTCGGTGTGGTGCGCGGGGTGCGGATGCACGAGGACGGCCACGCCGAGGTCACCCTGACCCCGACCTACACCGGCTGCCCGGCCATCGAAGCGATGTCCGCCGACATCGAGCGGGCCCTGACCGGCCACGGCATCCCCGAGGTGCGGGTGATCACCGTGCTGGCCCCCGCCTGGTCGACCGACGACATCAGCGCCGAGGGCCGCCGCAAGCTCGCCGAATTCGGCATCGCCCCGCCCCGGCCGCACTCGGCCGGCGGACCGGTCCCGCTGACCCTGTCGGTCCGCTGCCCGAACTGCGGATCGACCGACACCGAGCTGCTCAGCCGCTTCTCCTCCACCGCGTGCAAGGCGCTGCGTCGCTGCACCGCCTGCCGCGAACCGTTCGACCACTTCAAGGAGCTCTAGATGGCCGCCCCCCGCCACGGCGCGTTCCACCCGCTGACGGTGGCGGCTGTCGACCGGCTCACCGACGACTCGGTGGCACTGACCCTGCGGGTTCCCGAGGAGCTGCGCGAGGACTACCGGCACGCCCCGGGCCAGCACCTGACGCTGCGCCGCGCCGCCCCCGAGGGCGGCGCCGAGGTCCGCCGCACCTACTCGATCTGCTCCCCGGCACCGTCCGCGGACGGCCCCGGCCCGGAGCGGCTGCGGGTCGGGGTGCGGCTGGTGGAGGGCGGCGAGTTCTCCACCTTCGCCCACAAGGAGATCGCCGCCGGGGACGTGCTGGAGGTCATGGTCCCGGCCGGGCGCTTCGTGCTGGAGCCCGCCGCCGCCCCGGCCTCGGGGCACTACGCGGCGATCGTCGGCGGCAGCGGCATCACGCCCGTGCTGTCGATCGCGGCGAGCCTGCTGGCCGCCCGGCCCGATGCCCGTTTCTGCCTCGTGCGCAGCGACCGTACGGCGGCCTCGACGATGTTCCTGGAGGAGGTCGCCGACCTCAAGGACCGGTATCCGTCGCGGTTCCAGCTGGTGACGGTCCTCTCCCGGGAGGAGCAGGAGTCCGGGCTGCCCTCCGGTCGACTGGACGAGGAGCGGCTGGCGGCCCTGCTGCCCGCGCTGCTGCCGGTGACGGAGGTGACCGGCTGGTTCTTGTGCGGCCCGTACGGCCTGGTGCAGGGCGCGGAGCGGGCCCTGGGCACGCTCGGCGTCGCACGCACCCGGGTGCACGAGGAGATCTTCCACGTCGAGGACACCACCCCGACGGCCCGCCCCGCGGGTTCCCCGGCCCCGGCGCACGGGCGGGTCACCGCCCGGCTCGACGGCCGCTCGGGCACCTGGCCGGTCCAGGACGGCGAGTCCCTGCTGGACGCGGTGCTCCGCAACCGCGCGGACGCCCCGTACGCCTGCAAGGGCGGCGTCTGCGGCACCTGCCGGGCCTTCGTGGTCTCGGGCGAGGTCCGGATGGAGCGCAACTTCGCGCTGGAGGCCGAGGAGACGGAGGCCGGATTCGTCCTGGCCTGCCAGTCGCACCCGGTCACGGAGGAAGTGGAGATCGACTTCGACCGCTGAGCGGGACGACGTCCCTCGGGTCCGGCCCCTGTCCCACGACAGGGGCCTGTCCATTTTCAAGAACCTGTTCTATCTTGACGCACCGTCAGATGTGACACCGTCAGATGCGACACCGCCAGACGCGACACCGTCAGACCCGACCGTGCGGGAGGACAGGCAGTGGACTTCACCTTCACCGAGGAGCAGCAGGCCGCCGTCGAGGCGGCCCGTGCCGTCTTCGCGGACGTCGCGCCCGACGGCGTGCCCAGCCCCGCACTGACCCCGGGGGCCGTCGCCGACGACTTCGACCGCCCGCTGTGGGCCAAGCTCGCCGCATCGGACCTGTTGGGCCTGGTCCTCGCCGAAGAGCACGGGGGAGCGGGCCTGGACGCCGTCGCCCTGTGCCTGGTGCTGCGCGAAGCCGCCAAGGTGCTGGCACGGGTCCCGCTGCTGGAACACTGCGCCACCGCCATGGCCGTGCAGGCCCACGGCAGTCCCGAACTGGCCGCCGCGCTGCTGCCCGCCGCGGGGCGCGGCACGCTCGTGCTCACCGCCGCCGCCCACGGGCGCTCCGGCCACGACCCGGCCGAACTCGCCGTCATCGCCCGCCGCGAGGGCGAGACGTGGATCCTGGAGGGCACGCAGACCGCGGTCCCCTGGGCGCACGGCGCCGACTGGATCGCCGTACCCGCGCACACCGGCGGGGGCGAGGCCGTCCTCGCGCTCGTTCCACGGGGGGCCGAAGGGCTGGCCCTCGCCGAGCAGGTCTCCACCAGTGGGGAGCGGCTCGCCGAACTCGCCCTCGACGGCGTGCGGGTGGCCGGGACGCACCTCATCGAAACCCCGGGAGCCTGGGAACGGCTGCGCCAGCTCCTCGCCACCGGGACCTGCGCGCTGGCGCTCGGACTCGGCGAGAACGTCCTCACCATGACCAGCGGGTACACCGCCAAGCGCGAACAGTTCGGCTTTCCGGTGGCCACCTTCCAGGCCGTCGCCGTCCAGGCGGCCGACCGGTACATCGACCTGCGCGCCATGGAGGCCACCCTGTGGCAGGCCGCCTGGCGGCTCGACGCCGCGACCGGCGGCGCCGGGGGGCCGCTGCCCGTCTCAGGTGATGTCGCGGTCGCCAAGATCTGGGCCTCGGAGGGCGTACGCCGGGTCGTACAGACCGCCCAGCACCTGCACGGCGGCTTCGGCGCCGACACCGACTACCCGCTGCACCGCTACCACGCCTGGGCCAAACAGCTGGAGCTCCAGCTCGGCCCGGCGGCCGCGCACGAGGAGGCCCTGGGCGACCTGCTGGCCGCCCACCCCCTCGCCTGAGCGGACACCTAGAGCACGAAGGCCGGGTTCCCGTTGTCCGTCACCATCGGGCGCCCGGCACCGTCCCAGGCCTGCATCCCGCCGTCGACGTTCACCGCGTCGATCTCCTGGCGCACCAGGTACTGGGTGACCTGCGCGGAACGCCCGCCGACCCGGCACATCACGTACACCCGGCGGCCGTCCTCGACGGCTTCGGTCAGCTCACCGAAGCGGGCCACGAAATCGCTCATCGGGATGTGCAGGGCACCCTCGACGTGGCCGGCCGCCCATTCGTCGTCCTCACGGACGTCGAGGACAAAGCCTTCGGAGGGCACCGCGGTGGCGTCCACCGAGGGGAGCGGTCCGAAGTTCATAGCTGTCGCCTTCTCTCTTCACGAATCTGCTGCCAACCTATCCGACCACCCGGTACGGGCGGACCGGGCTCACTCGGCGGCGAGCTCCGCCGCCAGCTCCGCCTCGCGCTCGGAGACCTGCGCGAGCAACTGCTCCGCGATCTCTTCCAGCAGCCGGTCGGGGTCCTCGGGCGCCATCCGCAGCATCGACCCGATCGCGCTCTCCTCCAGCTCCTTGGCGACGAGCGACAGCAGCTCCTTGCGGCGCGCCAGCCACTCCAGCCGGGCGTACAGCTCGTCGCTCTCGCCCGGTACCGCCGCCTCGGGCACCGGTCCGGCCGCCCACTCCTCGGCCAGCTCGCGCAGCAGCCCCTCGTCACCGCGCCCGTAGGCCGCGTTGACCCGCGCGATGAACGCGTCGCGCCGCTCCCGTTCGCCTTCCTCCTGGGCGAGGTCGGGGTGGGCCTGACGGACCAGCTCGCGGTAGAGGCGGCGCACCTCCTCCGAGGGCCGCACCCGCTCCGGCGGCCGCACGGGCCGGTCGGTCAGCATCGCGGAGGCGTCGTCGGAGATCCCGTCCGAGCCCAGCCAGTCGTGGAACAGCTCGTCCACCCCGGGCATCGGCATGACCAGCGAGCGCGCTTCCTGCGCCCGTCGCACGTCCTCGGGATCGCCGCTGCGAGACGCCTTCGCCTCGGCGATCAGGGCGTCCAGCTCGTCGAGCCGCGTGTACATGGGGCCGAGCTTCTGGTGGTGCAGGCGGGAGAAGTTCTCCACCTCCACCCGGAAGGTCTCCACCGCGATCTCGAACTCGATCAGCGCCTGCTCGGCGGCCCGCACGGCCCGCTCCAGGCGCGCCTCCGGGCGCTCCTCACCGGTGACGGAGGAGTCACCGGAATCACCGGGGACTGTCTGCTCAGGCTGCTCGGTCTGCTCGCTCACCCGGCCAGCCTACGGCCCGTCCGCGCGGGCGGTGTTTCACGTGAAACACCGCCCGCGGCGACAGGGCCCTCAGACCCCGGTCTCCGCCGCGATCCGGCCGGCCCGCACCGCCGTCACCAGGTCGGCGTGATCGGCCTCGGTACGGTCGGCGTAGGCCACGGCGAAGGTCGCCATCGCCTCGTCCAGCTCGTCGTTCTTCCCGCAGTACCCGGCCAGCAGCCGCGGGTCGACGCTGTGCGCGTGCGCCCGGGCCAGCAGGGCGCCGGTCATCCGCCCGTAGTCGTCGATCTGCGGGGCGGCCAGCGCCGCCGGATCCACGCTGCCCTTGCGGTTGCGGAACTGTCGCACCTGGAAGGGGCGGCCCTCCACCGTGGTCCAGCCCAGCATGATGTCGGAGACCACCTGCATCCGCTTCTGCCCGGCCACCACCCGGTGGCCCTCGTGCTCCTCCGGCGCCGAGACGAAGCCGAGCCCGGGCAGGTGCGGCAGCAGCACCGAGGGCCGCGCCTCCTTGACCTGGAGCACCAGCGGCTCGCCCCGGTGGTCCAACAACAGGACCACGTACGAGCGGGTGCCGACGCTGCCGGTGCCCACCACGCGGAAGGCCACGTCCTGGATCGCGTACCGGGCCAGCAGCGGCAGCCGGTCGCCCTGGAGCGTCTGTAGGTAGGGGCCGAGCGAGGCCGCCACGGCCGCCGCCTCCGCGTCCCCGACCCGGCGCAGCACGGGCAGCGCGTCGACGAAGCGGCGGCCGCCGTCCGCCCCTATCTCCGTGGACTTGGCGGCGAACCGCGCGGAGGTGTTGTTGCGCGCCTTCTCCGAGACCCGCTCCAGCGTGCCCAGCAGATCACGGGCGTCGGCGTGCGAGACCAGTTCCTCGTCGGCGATGGCGTTCCACGCGTCGAGCGCGGGCAGCTTGGACAGGAGCCGCATGGTGCGCCGGTAGGCGCCGACCGCGTCGAGCGCGGCCGCCCGGCAGGTGTCCTCGTCGGCGCCGGCCACCCGGCCCGCCAGCACCAGCGAGGCCGCCAGCCGCTTCACGTCCCATTCCCACGGGCCGAACACGGTCTCGTCGAAGTCGTTGAGGTCGATGACGAGCCGCCCGCGGGCATCCCCGTACAGACCGAAGTTCGCCGCGTGCGCGTCGCCGCAGATCTGCGCGCCGACCCCGGTCACCGGACCGCCGGACAGGTCGTGGGCCATCAGCCCGGCGGCCCCGCGCAGGAACGCGAAGGGGTTCGCGGCCATCCGGCCGACCCGTATCGGAGTCAGCTCGGCGACCCGCCCGGCGTTGGACTCCTTCACCGCGCGCACGGCGTCGGGCCGCCCGGCCGGCGCCACGAAGGCGGCGTGCGCCGACCTCGGCAGGCGGGCGCGCAGGGCCTTGCCCTCCTCCTTCGGCGAGCCGGCCGCCACCCTCGGCGCGAAGCCCGCCACGTCCGGAATCCGCTGCCCCGTCATCGCCGCCATCGACGCCGCCCCCACCCGTTCACTTCATTGATCGCTTCTCGAACGGGCTGACCGTATCTACAGCCCGGCGTCCCTGGCCAGCAGTGCCGCCTGCACCCGGTTCTCGCAGTCCAGCTTCGCCAGGATCCGGCTCACGTACGTCTTCACGGTCGCCTCGCTCATGTGCAGCCGCCGGCCCGCCTCCGCGTTGGACAGCCCCTCGCCGAGCAGCGCGAGCACACCGCGCTCGCGGTCGCTGAGCTCCGCCACCTGACGCCGGGCCACCTCACCGCGCACGGCGGCCTTCCCGGACGCCAACTGGTCCACCACGTGCCGGGTCGCCCCCGGCGAGAGGTAGGCGTCCCCGGCCGCGGCCGCCCGGACCGCCCCGATCAGCTCGCCCGGCGCCGAGTCCTTCAGCAGGAATCCCGCGCCGCCCTCGCCCAGCGCCCGCAGCACGTTCTCCTTCTCGCCGAAGGTGGTCAGGATCAGCGCCCGCACCTGCGGCACGGCCCGCCGTAGCTCCCCCAACGCCGTCAGCCCGTCCATCACCGGCATCTGGATGTCCAGCAGCATCACGTCAGGCGCGTGCGAACGGGCCAGGTCCACCGCCTCCCTACCGTTGGCCGCCTCCGCGACGACTTCGATGTCCGGCGCCGAGGTCAGGATCATCCTGATCCCGGCCCGGATCAGTGGCTCGTCGTCGGCGATCACCACTCTGATCACTTCGGCTGTCACCCCGCGCTCCTACTGCTTGACCTCGTACTCCTGCTTTTCCACGAGCTTGCCGTCCTGGAAGCAGAACCGGAAGATCCGGTCCGTTCCCACGGCGCTCGGCTGATTCTCGGCCAGCAGGGCCAGACATTCCGAGCCCGCCGGCCTCGGCGGCCCCTTGCGGGCGGCCCCGGCGGTCATGAAGTTCTCCCCGGTCGGCAGCCGGTCGCGGACGGACTGCTCCGACTCGCCCACGTGCACGGCGTCGAACTCGGCCCGGTCGATCATCGCGTCACTCGCCGAGTCCAACAGCAGCACCACTCCGGCGCCGAACACGATCACCAGCAGCACCACCGCCGCGAACGCGATCCCGCAGCCCACCGCGACGCCACCGGAACGGCTGGGCACGCGCACGGCCAGCTCCCGGTCCACCGCCCCCCAGTCCATCGGCTGCTCGCCGCCGTGGCCCGGCAGCGGACCGCGCGCGTACGCGTTGGCCTGCTGCCCGAAGTCGTCGGCCACGTCCACCACACCGGCCGGCTCCGCCCCGTACGGAAGGACCCCGGCCACCCGGAACCCGCCGCCCTCGACGGGGCCCGCGTGCACCATCCCGCCGACCAGCCGGGCCCGCTCGCGCAGCCCCGTCAGGCCCTGCCCGCCCGAGACCACCTCGTCGGCGGCCGGACCGGCCGACGGCCCGTTGGCGATCTCCACCACCAGCGAGTCGTCCTCGAACCGCAGCTCCACCGTGATCGACGCCCCCGGCGCGTGCTTGTACGCGTTCGTCAGGGCCTCCTGCACGATCCGGTACGCGGCGTGATCGCACGCCGCGACCAGCGGCCTCGGCTGCCCCGACGTGGTCAGCCGTACGTCGGTGCCCGAGCCCCGCGCCGCCTCCACGACCCCGGCGATACCGGCCACCCCGCGCGCCGCGGGCTGGGCCTCCTCCACGGGCGCGGGCGCCTCGACCCCGTCGCGCAGGATGCCGACGACCTCGCGCAGCTCGTGCATCGCGGCCACCGAGGCCTGCCGCAGCACCCCCACCGCCTCGCGCTGGCGGTCGGTGAGCTGCGGATCCACCTCCAGCGCCCCGGTGTGCACGGAGATCAGGGCCAGCTGGTGACCGAGGCTGTCGTGCATGTCCTGGGCGATGCGCTGGCGCTCGCGCAGCCTCGCCTGCCCGGCGACCATGGCCCGCTCGCGCAGCAATTGACCGTTGCGTTCCTGGAGCGCGCGCAGCAGCGTGCGGCGCTGCGACCAGTACCGGCTGGCCAGACCCGGCATCACGGTCGTCGCCAGGAACATCAGCGTGGAGAACACGATCACCAGCAGCGGCTGCATCTGCGCCCACTGGTCCACCACGCCGCAGCCGATCGCCGCCACGAAGGCGAGCGTGAAGGCGGCCAGGGCCCGGCCCACCCCGATGATCCGCCGCCCGGCCGACCACCCCAGGAGGGGCAGGACGAAGAAGGACCCGGGCAGGAAGTTGGCCAAGCCCGAGGCGATCACGAGCGTGCTGGCGGGCAGCCTGCGGCGCATCAGCGTCAGCAGCACCGCGGCCGCGGCGCCGAGCAGCATGCGCTGCCCGGAGGCGTTGCTGACCTCCTCGATGCCCAGGCCGAGTATGGCCAGCACGCCGCCGAGCGCCAGGTCCCCCGCCAGCATCCGCCGGGTCCACGGCTCCGGGCCCCTCAGCCAGTCCCAGCCGGCCCGCGTCTTCGCCTTCGCATCCACGCGCCCGACCCTAAACACCCGCACCGCGGCCCGACCGCCCTCTTTCGTCTCGCCCCGCACGACGAAAGTCGACCGGTGTCCCGTCCCCCTGCCGGCCGGGCCCGCCTTCACCGTCCCGTCGGGCCCGCGACGCGGGCGAAGACCAGCTCCAGCACGGCGACCCGGTCCAGCCGGGCCGGCCCGCCGGTCGTCCCGTCCAGGAACACCACCCGACGGCCGTCGTGGTGCACGTACAGCAGGTGCCCGCTGACCTCGGCGGCGCCGATGGCCCGCCGCACCCACACCACGCCCCGGGTGTCCGGTCCGGTCTCCTCGGCCCGCGCGATCACCTCGTCCCAGCTCGCGCACCGCAGCTCGCGCGCGGCCGGGAAGTGGCGGTGCAGCAGCAGTTCCCACCAGCCGGGCGCCTCGTGCGCCGGCTGCCACGGCAGCGGCGACGAGGGACCGCCCGCGAGCGCGGCGGCCGTCGCGACCACGCAGCCGCGCGCGTTCAGCCGCCACGCCTGCGCCTGCGGGTCGCGCTCGACCGGATCGTGCGTGTAGGCCGAGGCGTCGCCCCAGGGATCGTTCGAGGCGGGGTGGAAGGGCTCCCCGTGGTCCTTGGGCACCACGAGCGACGCCGCCAGCATCGGCGTGCGCGCACGGCCCGGCCGCTCGATGCTCCGACAGGCGAACAGCCTGGTCCCGGCGTCCTCGGCGACGGGCTCGATGCCCACCAGCTCGACGAGCCCGCCGTACGTCGACAGCAGCCACTCCAGCGCGGTCTGCCACGGAGCGGCCTTCGAGGTCTTCGCCGTGCCGGCCCGCTCCCAGCCGCCGTGGCGCACGTAGGCCAGGTACTCGTCGAGGGGCAGGTGCGTCGGCGGGAAGTCCGCCCGGAACCCGTCCTTGGGCACGATCACCACGCTGTGGAACGGACCCACCGGGGGATGCCCGGCGGCGGTGCCCTCCTGGGCGTCGTACCGGACGATCCAGGCCACCTCGTGCTCCTGGGTGAGCTCCGGCCGCAGCACGACCGTCCACGGCTCCGAGGCGAACGCCTGCTCAAGACGGGCCCGGGCCGCTTCGACGGCCTCGTTCGACGTGAGCATGTCTGGATCCTGACGGTGTCGGCCGGAGGGACACGAGCGGTCCCGCACGTCATGCGGACACAACTCGTCCCGTGATGCGGACAGTTGGATCACCCTAACCAGGTCCTGCGGAAAGACCACAGCTCAGGGGCCCCGAGGAGGGACGTACGTCACACACGCTCCCGGGGAAAACACGAAACGGCCGCCACCGCTTTCGCAGTGACGACCGTCTCGTCGATGTGGGCGAGGGGGGATTTGAACCCCCACGTCCCGAAGGACACTGGCACCTGAAGCCAGCGCGTCTGCCGTTCCGCCACTCGCCCGAGTAGCGCCCCAGTGGATCTTCCCTTTCGGGCCTTTCCCCTGGCGACGTCGAAACATTAGCACGGAGAACGGGGAGGATTCACATCGCTTTCCCGGCACCCCCTCGGCCCGCCGCAGACGGCCCCTCCCGCACTCCGCTCCCGGTGCGGGACACTGTCCCTGGAGCGCCCCTACGATCGCTTGTGAGGACCAACACTCGTCCTCACAGGAACGATGGGGAACCACCCGAATCCGCCACGCGTGGATACGATCAGTAAGCAGTACAGGGCGACAGCGACGGAGGAGGTGCCCCATGGGAGTTCTGAAGCGGTTCGAGCAGCGACTCGAAGGTCTGGTGAACGGCACCTTCGCCAAGGTGTTCAAGTCCGAGGTCCAGCCGGTGGAGATCGCCGGAGCCCTCCAGCGGGAGTGCGACAACAACGCCACCATCTGGAACCGCGAGCGGACCGTCGTCCCCAACGACTTCATCGTCGAGCTCAGCGCCGGTGACTACGACCGCCTGAGCCCCTACTCCGGGCAGCTCGGCGACGAGCTCGCGGGCCTCGTCCGCGACTACGCCAAGCAGCAGCGCTACAGCTTCATGGGCCCCATCAAGGTCCACCTGGAGAAGGCCGACGACCTCGACACCGGGCTCTACCGGGTCCGCAGCCGCACCCTCGCCTCCAGCACCTCCCAGCCGCAGGCAGGACCGCCCTCACCACAGGGCGGCTACGGCTACCCGCCGGAGAACCAGCCGCAGGGCGGCTACGGATATCCCCCGGTCGCGGCCCCGCCCATGCCGAGCGCCCCGCCCCCGGGCGGACCCGGCGCCCGGCGGCCCGTTCCCGGCGGGCCCGGCGGACCGGCCCCCGCGGCCGGCCCGGGCGGCGCCCGGCGCCACTGGATCGAGATCAACGGCACCCGCCACCAGATCTCGCGCCCCACGCTCGTACTCGGCCGAAGCACGGAAGCCGACGTGCGGATCGACGACCCCGGCGTATCCCGCCGGCACTGTGAGATCCGGACCGGAACGCCCTCGACGATCCAGGATCTCGGGTCCACCAACGGCATCGTGGTGGACGGGCAGCACACCACCCGCGCTACGCTCCGCGACGGCTCGCGGATCGTCGTGGGCAGCACCACCATCATTTACCGGCAAGCCGAAGGGTGAAGCGGGGGCAATGTCAGAGCTGACCCTGACGGTCATGCGGTTGGGTTTCCTGGCCGTTCTGTGGCTGTTCGTCATCGTGGCCGTACAGGTCATCCGCAGCGATCTCTTCGGGACGCGCGTGACCCAGCGCGGGTCCCGTCGTGGAGGCGGAGGCGCCGGCGGCGCCCCGCAGCAGGCGGGCCGCCAGGCCACGCCTCCACAGCAGCGCCAGCGGCGCGGCGCACCCACCAAACTCGTCGTCTCCGAGGGCATCCTCACGGGAACCACGGTGGCCCTCGCCGGCCAGACGATCACGCTGGGCCGCGCGCACGACTCCACGATCGTGCTGGACGACGACTACGCGTCCAGCCGCCATGCCAGGATCTATCCCGACCGTGACGGCCAGTGGATCGTCGAGGATCTCGGGTCCACCAACGGCACGTATCTCGACCGGACCCGGCTGACCACCCCGACGCCCATTCCGCCGGGCGCACCGATCCGCATCGGCAAGACCGTCATCGAGCTGCGGAAGTAGTACGAGAATGAGCGAGCGGAGCGAGCGCGCGGCGGTGATCCGTCCCACCGAGGACACGGACCCGAGCGCGCTCCCGACCGGAGGGTGGGCAGTGTGGCTCGAGACCGGTTGTACCCGGAGGCAGCTTCGTCGACAGGGCAGGTGCGCATGAGTCTGTCCCTGCGGTTCGCCGCCGGATCACACAAGGGCATGATCCGCGAGGGCAACGAGGATTCCGGTTACGCCGGTCCCCGGCTCCTCGCGATCGCCGACGGCATGGGAGGCCAGGCCGCCGGCGAGGTCGCGAGCTCCGAGGTGATCTCCACCCTCGTACAGCTCGACGACGACGTCCCGGGCTCCGACATCCTCACCTCCCTGGCCACGGCCGTGCAGCGCGCCAACGACCAGCTGCGCGTGATGGTCGAGGAGGACCCCCAGCTCGAGGGCATGGGCACCACGCTGACCGCCCTGCTGTGGACCGGCCAGCGCCTCGGCCTCGTCCACGTCGGCGACTCCCGCGCCTATCTGCTCCGCGACGGCGTCCTCACCCAGATCACCCAGGACCACACCTGGGTGCAGCGCCTCGTCGATGAGGGGCGCATCACGGAGGAAGAAGCCACCACCCACCCGCAGCGCTCCCTCCTGATGCGCGCGCTCGGCAGCGGCGACATCGTCGAGCCCGACCTCTCCATCCGTGAGGTCCGAGCCGGTGACCGCTACCTGATCTGCTCCGACGGGCTGTCCGGCGTCGTCTCGCACCAGACCCTGGAAGAGACCCTCGCCGACTACCACGGTCCCCGCGAGACCGTGCAGTCGCTGATCCAGCTCGCCCTGCGCGGCGGCGGACCCGACAACATCACCTGCATCGTCGCCGACGTCCTCGACACCGACAGCGGCGACACCCTCGCCGCCCAGGTCAGTGACACCCCGGTGGTCGTCGGCGCGGTCGCCGAGAACCAGCACCAGCTCTTCGACAGCGGCAACGCCATGCAGACCCCGGCCGGCCGGGCCTCGGGCCTCGGCCGCCGGGGCCAGCCCCCCGCCGGCGCCTTCGGCCCCCCCGGCAGCGGCGACGCCCCCGGCTACGGCTACTCCGACCAGGGCCAGGCCCAGGGCGGCAACGGCTACGGCACCTTCGGCGAAGCCGACGCCTACACCGCCGACCCGGGCTACGAGGACACGTACAACCACCCCCGCAGGCGCCGCAGCAAAGGGCGCAAGTGGACCACCCGTACGCTGACCCTGCTCATCGTCGCCGGCGTCATCGGCGGCGGCCTCTACGCGGGCTGGCGCTGGACCCAGACCCAGTTCTACGTGGGCGTGAAGGGCGAGCACGTCGCGCTCTTCCGCGGCATCAGCCCGAAGCTGGGGCCGCTGGAGCTCTCCAAGGTGGAGACCGACCGCCCCGACATCGAACTGAAGTACCTGCCGCCCTTCAAGCAGAAGCTGGTCGAGGCCACCATCAGCGAGAACAGCTTCGACGCCGCGCGCAAGAAGCTCGACGACCTCGGTGTCCAGGTGTCCGCCTGCAAGAAGGACGAGGAGCGCCGCAACGCCGAGGCGCAGAACAGCCAGACGCCCGCCCCCAGCCTGACTCCCGAGGAGCAGCAACTGGTCGGGCTGTGCGGGAAGTAGTAGACATACGCGGGCGCAGGGGGCCTGCCACACCATGAGCGTAGTCACCAATACGACCACCATCGGCGCCATCGAGCTGCCGAGCAGGCGGAACACCGAACTCCTGCTGCTCGGCTTCGCCGTGCTCATCCCGATGTTCGCCTACGCCAACGTGGGCCTCGCGATCAACGGCACCCTGCCCCCCGGCATGGTGCTCTACGGCCTCGGCCTCGGCGCCCTCGCCGGGATCGCGCACCTCGTCGTGCGCCGGTACGCCAAGTACGCCGACCCGCTGCTGCTGCCGCTGGCGACCCTGCTCAACGGGCTGGGCCTCGTCCTGATCTGGCGCCTGGACCAGTCCGAGCGCCTGCAGAACCTCGCCAAGCGGTCCTTCGGCGCGTTCTCCCCCTCCGCGCCGCGCCAGATGATGTACACGGCGCTCGCCATCGCCCTGTTCGCCGCCGTCCTGCTGGTCCTGAAGGACCACCGCGTCCTGCAGAGATTCACGTACATCTCGATGGCGGGCGCCCTGGTCCTGCTGATCCTGCCCGTCGTCCCGGGTCTGGGCGCCGACGTCTTCGGCGCGAAGATCTGGATCAGCGTGGGCGGCTTCTCCATCCAGCCCGGCGAGTTCGCGAAGATCGTCATCGCGATCTTCTTCGCCGGCTACCTGATGGTGAAGCGCGACGCGCTCGCCCTGGCCAGCCGCCGCTTCATGGGCCTCTACCTGCCGCGCGGCCGCGACCTCGGCCCGATCCTGATGATCTGGGCGATGAGCCTGCTCGTCCTCGTCTTCGAGAACGACCTCGGCACCTCGCTGCTCTTCTTCGGCATGTTCGTGATCATGCTGTACGTGGCCACCGAGCGCACCAGCTGGATCGTCATCGGCCTGCTGATGTCGGTGGGCGGCGCCGTGGTCGTCGGCACCTTCGCCAGCCACGTCCAGGCCCGTGTCAACGCCTGGCTCGACCCCTTCGGCTGCTACGCCACCTCGGGCGCCTGTGAGCAGGTCGGCCAGTCGATCATGAGCTTCGGTTCCGGCGGCGTCCTCGGCGCCGGCTGGGGCCAGGGCAACTCCGACCTGATCGGCTTCGCCGCCAACTCCGACTTCATCTTCTCCACCGTCGGCGAAGAACTCGGCCTCGCCGGCGTGATGGCCTTCCTGCTGCTCTACGGGCTCATCATCGAACGGGGCGTGCGCACCGCGCTCGCCGCCCGCGACCCCTTCGGCAAGCTCTTCGCCATCGGCCTCTCCGGCGCCTTCGCGCTCCAGATCTTCGTGGTCGCCGGCGGCGTCATGGGCCTCATCCCCCTCACCGGCATGACGATGCCCTTCCTCGCGTCCGGCGGTTCCTCCGTCCTCGCGAACTGGATCCTCATCGCCATCCTCATCCGGATCAGCGACACCGCACGCCGCCCCGCACCGGCCCCCGCCCCGTCCCCCGACTCCGAGATGACCCAGGTGGTCCGTCCGTCATGAACAAGCCCCTGCGCCGCATCTCGCTGTTCTGCGGGCTGCTCGTCCTCGCCCTGCTGATCCGCACCAACTGGCTGCAGTACGTGCAGGCCGAGGAGCTCAGCACCCGCAAGGAGAACCGACGGGTCCAGATCGCCCAGTACGCGACCGAGCGCGGCAACATCATCGTCAAGGGCGGCGAGCCGATCACCGGTTCCAAGGTGACCGACGGCAGTGACTACAAGTACAAGCGGACCTACACGAACGGCGAGCTCTGGGCTCCCGTCACCGGGTACGCCTCGCAGGCCTTCGGCTCCACCCAGCTGGAATCCCTCGAGGACGGCATCCTCACCGGCAACGACGACCGGCTGTTCTTCGACCGCACCATCGGCATGTTCACCGGGGAGAAGAAGCAGGGCGGCAACGTCGTCACCACGCTGAACCCCGAAGCCCAGAAGGCCGCCTTCGAGGCGCTGGGCACGAAGAAGGGCGCCGTCGCGGCCATCGACCCGCGCACCGGCGCCATCCTGGCCCTGGTCTCCACGCCCTCGTACGACCCCTCGCGCTTCGCGGGCAACTCCAAGGACGACGAGAAGGCCTGGGTCGAGCTGAAGGACAGCGAGGACAAGAACCTCGTCAACCGCGCCCTGCGCGAGACGTACCCGCCGGGCTCCACCTTCAAGGTGGTCACCGCGGCAGCCGCCCTCGAGCACGGCGTCGTCCAGGACATCAACGCCCCCACGGACACCCCCGAGCCGTACTTCCTGCCGGGCACCAAGACCGTGATGGTCAACCACGCCGCGGGCTGCGAGAAGGCCAGCCTGAACAAGGCCCTCGAGGTCTCCTGCAACTCCGTCTTCGCGAACATGGGCGACAAGGTCACCCGCGACAAGATGGTGGAGACCTCGGAGAAGTTCGGGTTCAACAACGACAAGATCGACATCCCGGTCCGCGCGTTCGCCAGCATCTACGACAAGAAGATGGGCAAGGACGGCAACGCCCAGAGCTCCATCGGGCAGTTCAACACCGCCGCCACCCCGCTCCAGATGGCCATGGTCACCGCCGCGATCGCCAACGACGGCAAGCTGATGAAGCCGTACATGGTGGACAATCTCACGGCCCCCAACCTGGACATCATCGAGAGGCACGAGCCGCAGGAGATGAGCCGGCCGCTCTCCGCCGCCAACGCGGAGAAGGTGCAGCAGATGATGGTCAACGTCGTCGAGCACGGCACCGGCACCAAGGCCAAGATGAAGGACGTCACGGTCGGCGGCAAGACCGGTACGGCGCAGCACGGCGAGGGCAACAAGAAGCGCCCCTACGCCTGGTTCATCTCCTACGCCGAAAACCAGGACAAGACCTCGCCCGTCGCCGTCGCCGTCGTGATCGAGGACAGCGAGGCGGAGCGCGAGGACATCAGCGGTGGCGGTCTGGCCGCTCCCGTGGCCAAGGCGGTCATGCAGGCGGTACTGAACAGCCAGGGGTGATCGAGGGACGACGGGCCGGAGTTCAGTGACTCACATCACAGAATTCCGCCGCGTCCGCGCGTACGGTACCGGTCCAGTATCAGCCTGTGGCCACGAACCGATCACCGACGATCGGCCGGTAGCCTTTGCGCGAACAGCACACCGCCGGACCACACACAGGTGCGGTCGGGACTGACGGAGAGGGCTGCAACGTTATGGAAGAGCCGCGTCGCCTCGGCGGCCGGTACGAGCTGAGCCACGTGCTCGGCCGTGGTGGCATGGCCGAGGTCTACCTCGCTCACGACACCCGGCTCGGCCGTACCGTCGCCGTCAAGACCCTGCGCGCCGACCTCGCCCGTGACCCGTCCTTCCAGGCCCGGTTCCGGCGCGAGGCCCAGTCGGCCGCGTCGCTGAACCACCCGGCGATCGTCGCGGTCTACGACACCGGCGAGGACTACGTCGACAACATCTCCATCCCGTACATCGTGATGGAGTACGTCGACGGTTCCACGCTGCGCGAGCTGCTGCACTCGGGCCGCAAGCTGCTGCCCGAGCGCACCCTGGAGATGTGCATCGGCATCCTCCAGGCCCTGGAGTACTCGCACCGCGCCGGCATCGTGCACCGCGACATCAAGCCCGCCAACGTGATGCTGACCCGCACCGGCCAGGTCAAGGTCATGGACTTCGGCATCGCCCGCGCCATGGGCGACTCCGGCATGACCATGACGCAGACGGCCGCCGTCATCGGCACCGCCCAGTACCTCTCGCCCGAGCAGGCCAAGGGCGAGCAGGTCGACGCGCGCTCCGACCTCTACTCCGCGGGCTGCCTGCTCTACGAGCTGCTCTGCGTCCGGCCCCCGTTCGTCGGTGACTCCCCCGTGGCCGTCGCCTACCAGCACGTACGGGAAGAGCCGCAGCCGCCGTCGAACTTCGATCCCGAGATCACGCCCGAGATGGACGCCATCGTCCTCAAGGCACTGGTCAAGGACCCCGATTACCGCTACCAGTCGGCCGACGAAATGCGCGCCGACATCGAGGCCTGCCTCGACGGCCAGCCCGTCGCCGCCGCGGCGGCCATGGGCGCGACCGGCGGCTACGGCTATCCCGACCAGGGCCACGGTTACGGACCCCAGGGCTACGACCAGCCCACCGCCGCCCTGCGCACCGCCGACCCCGGCGCCCAGACGTCGATGATGCCGCCCATGCCCCCGGGCGACGGCGGATACGGCTACGGCGACCAGGGCCACGGCGGCTACGACCAGGGCGCGAACCGCCGCCAGAAGAAGAGCAAGGCGTCCACCGTCCTGCTCGTCGCGGCGGGCATCCTCGTCCTGGTCGGCGCGATCCTCATCGGCCAGACCCTCTTCCGCGACACCGCCGACAACCGGCCGACCGTGCCCAAGCTCATCGGCCAGACCCTCGAACGGGCGCAGAAGAGCGGCGACGCCGTCGGCCTCAAGGTCGTCAAGGGCCCCGACGCACCCTGCGACGACCAGCCCAAGGGCAACGTCTGCAAGCAGGAACCCGCGGCCGACACCAAGGTCGATGACGGCACCCCCATCACGGTGACGATCTCCACGGGTGCGCCCAAGGTGGCGGTCCCCAGCGTGGTCAACCTCAAGTTCGAGGACGCGGAGAAGCTGCTCAAGGAGAAGGGGCTGCAGGTCGACCGCAAGCCCCAGGAGTCCGTGCGCGCCGCCGGAACCGTCCTCGAGCAGACCCCGAACGGCGGCGAGGCGGAGCGCAACAGCGTCGTCACGCTGACCGTCGCCAAGGAGATCACCAAGGCCGACGTGCCCGAACTCAGGGGCAAGACGAAGGACGAGGCGATCAAGGCGCTCACGGAAGCCAAGCTCAGGCTCGGCAGCGTGACGGAGAACGAGCAGCCCGGAGCCGCACCGGGCACGGTCGTCGATCAGCAGTTCGCGGCGGGCCAGCAGCTCGAGGTGGGCAAGACGGTGAACGTCACCATCGCCAAGGCCTCGACGCAGACCGCGGTGCCCAACTTCGCCGGCCTCACCGTGGACCAGTACAAGGACGAGCTGAAGCGTGCCAACCTCCGGCTCGGCATCGTCACCGGCGCGACGGACGGCAACGCGATCGTCGTGCGCTCCGACCCGCAGCCGGGGACCCAGGTCAACACGGGCCAGACCGTGAACCTGATCGCCTTCGGCGGCGGCGGCCAGCAGCAGGGCGGCAACAACAACGGCGGCGGCTTCGGCGGCCTGGGCGGCTAGCGCGCCCCCGTCGTAGTCGCGGCCACGACGCACGAAGGTCCGGCCCCCTCCCGTTCCCGGGAGGGGGCCGGACCTTCGTGCGTCGCGTCACTGTGCGGCCGCCTGCGGCCGGATCCGGGATGCGTGGGCCTCCTGGGACTCAGGAGGCGTCAGCGGCGCCCACAGGGGCCTTCTGGGGCCTCCTGGTGGGGCCGGGGTCCGCTCCGGGCCCGGGGGCGCTCAGCGCAGCTCGGCCGGCGGGGTCCGCTTCGCGTCCACCTTCTCCGTCCGGACCAGCTCGCCCCACACGACGTACCGGTACTTCGAGGTGTAGACCGGCGTGCAGGTGGTGAGCGTGACGTACCGGCCGGGGGCGGTCTTCCCCGAGTCCTTGGGGACGGCGTTGATCACGTCGGTGTTGTACTTCGAGGTCTGGCGCAGCTCCGCGAAGACCTTGTAGACGTACCAGGTGTCGCGCGTCTCGAAGACGATCGCGTCGCCGCTCTTCACCTTGTCGATGTTGTGGAACTTCGCCCCGTGGCCGTCCCGGTGCGCGGCCAGCGCGAAGTTGCCCTTCTCGTCCCACGGCAGCGCGGACTTCACCGGCTCCTTGTAGTACCCGGCCACGCCGTCGTCGAGG
Organism: Streptomyces sp. NBC_01214; assembly: GCF_026340975.1. GTDB lineage: Bacteria > Actinomycetota > Actinomycetes > Streptomycetales > Streptomycetaceae > Streptomyces. Next base: position 314,810 of record NZ_JAPEOS010000001.1, read on the forward strand.
GTGTCCGGGTCGGTGCCCGGCTTGACGAGCACCTCGCCGTTCTTCATCGCCGGTACGTGCAGGAAGCCGACGCCGCCCTGGGTGTCCAGCGCCCCGGGTGCGGCGGCCTGCGGGGAGGGGGTCTGCCACTGCTGGCGGATCTCGTCGCCGCGCGCCGCCGCCTGGCGGTCGGCGAGCACGTTCGTCCACCACAGCGAGTAGGCCACGAACAGGCCGAGCACCAGGCCCACGGTGATCAGGACCTCGCCCAGCAGGCTCAGGAATCCGGCGAGCACACTGCGGTTGCCGGCGGGCGGGGCCGCGGCGCGGCGGCGGGCACGAGACACTGCTGATTCGTCCTTAGCTGGTCAGCGCGGGCGGCGGGCCCTGGCTTCGGGGGCGTTCCTCGGTCATCCTGCCCCATACGATCATCCGGTAGGTGCTGGTGAACTCCGGGGTGCAGGTGGTCAGCGTGATGTACCGGCCCTCGGACGTGAATCCCGAACCCTCCGGAACCGGCTTGATCACCGCCACGTTCGTCGGCGGTGTCTGCGCGAGCGACGAGGTCATCTCGTACGTGTAGTAGGCGTCCCGGGTCTCGACCACGACGGGATCCCCGGGCACCAGCTTGTTGATGTAGCGGAACGGCTCGCCGTGGGTGTTGCGGTGTCCGGCCACCGCGAAGTTGCCCTGTTTGTCGGCCGGCATCGCCGTCTTCAGCGCGCCCTCGCCGTAGTGCCCGACCATGCCCTTGTCCAGCACCTTCGGCTTGCTGATCCCCTCCGCGACCGGGACCTTCACGTCCAGCTTCGGGATGTGAAGGATCGCGAAGCCCTGGCCGGGTTCGAAGGCCGTCACGGGCGGTGCGGCAGCCCCGGCGGCCCCCGGGTCCCGTTCCCAGGTCTGGCGCAGGGAGCCGGCGGCGCCGTTCGCCACCCGCTCCGCCAGCAGGTTCGTGTACCAGAGCTGGTAGGCGACGAACAGCAGCATCACCAGGCCCAGCGTGATGAACAGCTCTCCGCCCAGCCGGCTCGCGATGACCACCGGGCCTCCCGAGGCCGGCCGCCTGCGCCGCCGGCCGCCCCGCCTGCGGGTGCGTCGGGCGGCCTGTTTCGCGGCCTGCTGAGCGGCCCTGCGTCGCGCGGCCCGGCCCTCCGTGGGCGCGGACGGCGCGACCGCGGTCACGCGACGGCCTTGCCCACCACCGGGGCGAGCCCCACCGAGCGCTCCACGGCACCCGTGTCGCCGCACCGCACCAGCCAGTTGGCGAGCATCCGGTGACCCCACTCGGTCAGCACCGACTCGGGGTGGAACTGCACGCCCTCGACGTCGTGCTCCCGGTGGCGCAGCCCCATGATGATCCCGTCCTCGGTCCGCGCCGTGACCTCCAGCGCGTCCGGCAGGGTCCCGGGCTCGGCGGCGAGGGAGTGGTAGCGGGTCGCGGTGAACGGCGACGGCAGTCCTTCGAAGACCCCGAGCCCCTCGTGGATCACGGGGGAGGTCTTGCCGTGCAGGAGCTCGGGAGCCCGGCCCACGACGCCTCCGTAGGCGACCGCCATGGACTGCATGCCGAGGCACACGCCGAAGACGGGGACGGCCGTGCGCGCGCAGTGGCGGACCATGTCGATGCAGACGCCCGCCTCCTCCGGCGTACCGGGGCCGGGGGACAGCAGCACGCCGTCGAAGCCGTCCTGCGCGTGCGAGAGCTCGACCTCGTCGTTGCGCAGCACCTCGCATTCGGCACCGAGCTGGTAGAGGTACTGGACCAGGTTGAAGACAAAACTGTCGTAGTTGTCCACAACCAGAATGCGCGCGCTCACGGAGTGGCTCCCGATCCCTCGTCCACCGTCACATCGTTGAACGGAAGAAGCGGCTCGGCCCACGGGAAGACGTACTGGAAGAGCACGAAGACCACCGCGAGAACCAGTACGAGCGAGATCAGCGCGCGTACCCACGCGTTTCCCGGCAGGTGCCGCCAGATCCAGCCGTACATGCCGCCTGATTCCTTTTCGTCCACGTTCGTTCAACGCACCGCGGGGGCGGTACGCGAACAGACTAAAGGCAGCGGCCCGAAAGGGTGGGTCACCCGGACAAACCCTCCGGTCGCCCCTGGGACGCGGGGAGGGTCCCGGTCAGTTCCGCCCAGACGACCAGCCGGTGGCTGTGCCCCCATTCCGGATCGCAGGTCGTCAACGTCAGATAGCGGCCGGGCGCCCGGAACGGTGATTTCTCCGGTACCGGGTCGACCACGGCGACGTCGGTGGGCAGGGTGCGCAGGGGTGCGGACCGGAGCGTGTACGTGTACCAGGTGCTCGCGTCCTTGAGGATCACCTCGTCGCCCGGGCGCAAGCGCGGGAAGTCCTTGAAGGGGTCCCCGTAGGTGCGCCGGTGGCCGGCCACCGAGAAGTTCCCGACGGCGCCGAGGGGCGCGGTGGCGGCGTAGTGGCCGAGCCCCTTCTTCAGCAGTTCGGGGTCGGTGCCCTCCAGGACGGGCTTGACCCAGTCCGGGCCGAAGCGCGGGACGTACATCTCGGCGAAGGCCCGGCCCGCCGGGTGGTGCTCGGGCTGCGCCGGGGGTACCGACGGTGTCGGCTGCGGCGTCGGGGCGGCAGCGGGGGCCGCGGCCGGGGCGGCCGCCCAGCGGTCGCGCATCCGGTCCATCTCCCCGTCCATGGCCCGGTCGGCCTTGACCCCGGTCCACAGCAGGACGTAGGCGACGAAGAGCACGATCAGGGTGCCCGCCGTCAGGCACACCTCGCTGAACGTCCGTACCACCAGGCGCAGTACGACGTCAGGACGGACCCGCTCACGGGGTGGGCGCCACCGGCTTCGCATAGTGGAGGTCCACTGTGCCGGAGTAGCCGGGAAGTGTCAGCGCCTTGTGCTCGTCCACTTTCCAGCCGAGCCCGTAGGCGTTCACGTACAGCTGGTAGTTCTGCAGGGCCGGGGAGGCGGCGAGGGCCTTCTTCAACGCGCCCGGGTCGCCGACCGCCGAAATCTTGTACGGCGGCGAGTAGACCCGGCCCTGGAGGATCAGGGTGTTGCCCACGCAGCGGACCGCGCTGGTGGAGATCAGCCGCTGGTCCATGACCTGGATGCCCTGGGCGCCGCCCTGCCAGAGGGCGTTGACCACGGCCTGGAGGTCCTGCTGGTGGATCACCAGGTCGTTGGGCTGCGGCTCAGGCACGTTGGGGATGCGGGCGGTGGCGTTCGGCGGGGCGTCGTTGAGGGTGACCGTCAGGCCCTTGCCGGTCAGCTCCTCGGTGCCGGAGGCGGCGCGCAGGGCGGCCAGCTTGGCGTCCTGCGCCTTGGTGCTGCCGTCGTCGCGCTCGGCGAGGGTGTCCACCCGGCCGCGTACGGCCGCGGTGCTCTGCTCCAGCGCCGCGTTGTCCTGGCTGCGCTCCTTGATGAGGTCCGACAGCTTCAGGAGGGACGCGTCCGTCCGGATGTTCGTACCCTTGGAGGTGTTGAAACTGGTGACGAAGAGCAGCCCGGCCAGGGCGAAGACGGCGGCCGTCAGCAGCCGGACCGGCCTGGCCCGGCGACGGGGACCCACGGAGGAGTCGTCGGAATTGCTCAACGTACCCTTCTCCTTCAACGCCACAGGTCCACTACGCTAACGGACGCCCGGGGCAGGCAAGGTCCCCAGCGCATCGACAGGAGAGCCCCTCGTGCCGAAGTCACGTATCCGCAAGAAGGACGACTACACGCCGCCGCCCTCGCGGCAGCCGCAGAGCATCCGGCTCACGAATCGCAGCTGGGTCGCTCCGGTCATGCTGGCGTTCTTCCTGATCGGACTCGCGTGGATCGTCGTTTTCTACGTGACCGAGACCCAGCTGCCGATCGAGGCTCTGGGCAATTGGAACATTGTAGTCGGTTTCGGCTTTATCGCTGCCGGATTCGGCGTATCCACGCAGTGGAAGTAGCACCCGACAGCCCCTGATGGAAGCTCTCCCCAGGAGTTATCCACAGCGTCATCCACACCTGAGGAAAAGACAGAAGATCTGTGGATAACTCTGTGGAGAGTTGACGCCGGTGTGATCAGGTGAGTTCCGCGGTGCGGAGCAGAATGACCATCGCGACCAGCAGGAATGCCACCGCACAGGTGCCCCACTGAACGAGGGCGCGATGGCGACCGGCGGGTGGCATGAGCATGCCCAGACCCACCAGCGCTCCGGTGACCAGGCCGCCCACGTGGGCCTGCCAGGACACCGTGAGCGCGCCCCCGAACGGTACGAAGGTCAGCACCAGCATCAGCACCACCATGACGATCACCGGCCGCATCTCGTAGCGCAGCCGCTTCGCCAGCACGACGGTGGCGCCGAGCAGGCCGAAGACGGCGCCGGAGGCGCCGAGGGTCCGGACGTACGGCTCGCTCAGCAGGTAGACCAGCGCGCTGCCGCCCAGACCGGAGAGCAAGAAGACCGCGAGGTAGCGGACCCGGCCCAGCGCCGCTTCCAGCGGCCCGCCGATCACCCACAGCCCGATCATGTTGCCGACGATGTGCCACCACTCCACGTGCAGGAACGCCGAGGTCAGCAGCCGGTAGAACTCGCCCGTGGCCACCCCGTGGAGCGGGCCGCCGGGGTAATCGAAGTACTGGCCGCCGATCAGCGCCAGCCGGGCCTCGAGTGCCGGGTCGGAGAGCGCCGCGAGGAACACCAGGACGTTGATCGCGATGAGGATCTTGGTGACCAGGTGGGGATCGGCGGCGACCACCCCGCCCGCGACGGTGCGCGGCGCGTTCGCGGTCGGGTGGTGCCCGGTGCCGGAGCCCGCGCGGACGCACTCGGGACATTGGAAGCCGACCGAGGCGCTGATCATGCACTCGGGGCAGATGGGGCGCTCGCAGCGGGTACAGCTGATTCCCGTGTCGCGGTCCGGGTGGCGGTAGCAGCCCGGCAGACGGTCGGTGTCCATCGGTTCCCTAGGGGTGTCTCGTCGACCAGGCCGGGGCGCCCCGCCGGTCCCGTACGTATCCAGTACGGACGGGCGGGGCCGAAAGGTTCCCGGCGTCAGCGCCTCTCGATGACCACGGACTGGATGATCACGTCGTCCAGGGGGCGGCTGGTGCGCGGGTTGGTGGCGCCGGCGGCGATGGCCTCCACGACCTTCTGGCTGGCCGGGTCGGTGACCTCGCCGAAGATGGTGTGCTTGCGCGTCAGCCAGGCGGTGGGCGCGACGGTGATGAAGAACTGCGAGCCGTTGGTGCCCGGGCCGGCGTTGGCCATGGCGAGCAGGAAGGGCTTGGTGAAGGCCAGGTCGGGGTGGAACTCGTCGGCGAAGCGGTAGCCGGGGCCGCCGGTGCCGTTGCCGAGCGGGTCGCCGCCCTGGATCATGAAGCCGCTGATGACGCGGTGGAAGACGGTGCCGTCGTACAGCGGGTCCGTGGTCTTCTGGCCGTCGGTGGGGCGGGTCCATTCCCGGGCGCCCGTGGCGAGCTCGACGAAGTTCCGCACGGTCTTCGGAGCGAGGTTCTCCAGCAGCTCGATCTCGATGTCGCCGTGGGTCGTCTTCAGGGTGGCGTAGAGCTTCTCGGCCACGGATCTGCCTTCCATAGTCATCACTGTCGGTCCAGATGGTCGCACGGAGCGCTCCGCGGCACTGAAATCCTCCACCCGTATGCCCTGTCACGCATGCCTGTCAGCGATATGGCAGGCATGATCCGACAAAGGGTGGAAAGGTGAACTGTGTCCGCCACCGAGGAGGAGGATCCCGTGACCGGCAAGGAGAGCATGCGCCTGGCAGCCGAGAGCGCCAGGGAGAGTGTGCGGCACGCGACGGAAGTGGTGGCACCGTACGCGGAATCCGCCAGGGAAGCCGCAGCGCACTACGCCCAGGAAGCGAACGAGCGGCTGGCGCCCAAGATGTCGTACGCGGCCACCAGCGCCGCCCAGCACGCCCGCACGACCTACGACTGCCATCTGCAACCCCGGCTCAAGGCGGCGCGGGCCCATGTGCCGCCGCCGGTCGACCGGGCGGCGACGCAGGCGCGCCGGGCGGCGCGGCAGGCCGCCGAATACACCCAGCCGAAGATCGAGAGCGCGATCGCGGCCGCCACGCCGGTGGCCGAGGAGGCCGCGTCCCGGTCGACGGCGGCCCTCGCGGCGCTGCGCGGCCAGGTGACCGCCAAGGAAGTGCAGAAGCTCGTACGGCGCCACGAGCGGCGCGCGCGCAACGGGAAGATCCTGCGCGGTGTCGCGCTCGTCGGCGTACTGGCGTGCGCCGCCTACGCGGTGTGGCGGTGGTGGGACCAGCAGTCGAATCCGGACTGGCTCGTCGAACCGCCGGCGGCCACCGAGCTGTCGACGCGCGACGCGGCGCCGTCCGGCTTCGAGGAGGAGCTGGCGGAGAAGGAGCGCGAGGCCGAGTCCGGCCCCGACGACAAGCAGCTCTGAGCGGCGCACGCGAAGGGGCCCGGATCCTGTCACCAGGATCCGGGCCCTTTCCGCGTCCGCGGGGCGTCAGCCGGGGAGGGTGAGGACCGTGCCCGGGCGGACGAGGTCGGGGTTGGCGCCGACCGCACCCCGGTTCATCGCGTAGAGCTCGCGCCAGCGGGCCTCGTTGCCGAGCTCTTTGCGGGCGATCGCGGTGAGCGAGTCGCCGGGCTGGACGGTGTACGTGCGCTTCTTGGCGGGGGACCCGGGGCCCCGCATCGGGGCCGCCGGCACCGCCTTGTGCGCGGCCGAGTGCGGGGTGGGCGTGTGCATGGCGCCCGGCGCGGCGGCGGAGGAGGCCGCGGGCTTCGGCATCACGGTCGGCTTGGGGGCGGCGGGAACGGCCTTGTGCGCGGCGGACGCGGGGGTGGGGGTCGGGGTCGCGGGGAGGGGCCTCGGCGGCGCGGCCGCCGCCATGCGCTCGGCGGTGGCCCGGGTGGCCGAGGCGGCGTCGGCGGCCGCACCCGAGGGGGGCCTCCTGCGCTCGCCGGCCTGCTGCTGCACCTGCTCCTCCGCCTTCTCGGCGGCGTCGTGCGCCTTCTTCTTGTCGGACTTCAGGAAGTCGAAGAGTCCCATGTCTGTACGCCTCCGGCGTGATGCTGCCCCCCGATCGGTACCTCCTTCCACTGTCCTGCACCGGGCGCCGGGCGGCCCTGCGACGGGGCCGTCCGGGGGACGTGCGGACCAGGTCACGGCCCGGGAGGGAACGCGGCGGGAAGGGACCGGGAAGGACCGGCGCCACCCTCGTGGGACACGATGGAGGAGATTTCTGTGAGCATCAGACAGGCCGCGGAGCGGGTAGTGCTGGTCAGGCCCGGACCCGGGCTCGTGAGCGCCGCGATCGTGGCGGGCCTGGACGTCTGGGTGGTGTCCGATCCCGTACCCCGCCCGACGGACGCGCCGCTGCTGCCCGCGGAGCTGCCCCCGCAACGGCTCCTCCGGGTGGACTTCGACGACCCGGCCGCGCTGCGCGCCCTGCTGACGGACACCGTCGCCGAACACGGGATCGGGCAGGTCCTCTACCTCGCGAGCGATCTCGAAAGGGGTCTCGGCAGCGGGGCCGCGGCCGCCGCCGAGGAGGTGCTGCGGGAGCTGACCGACAGCCGCGGGAAGCCGGCCCGCGGGCTGCCGGACGCGGTAACGATCCGACGGATCCTCAATGAGAGCCGGACCTCCGCGGTACGTGCCGAGGAAGCCCGGTCCGTCACCGAAGCGTGCTCGCTGGCGGAGGACTTCCCCCTGCCCGTGGTCATCAAGTCGGCCGACAAGTACGGGTGTTGGTGGACCGTTCCGGTACACGACCGGCCCGCACTGGACCGGTGGGCCGAACAGGCCCACGCCGCCCGGCACTCGGCCCCCTATCTCGTCGAAGAGCTCTTGACCGGAGACAAGTTCAGGGTGGAGACGCTGACCGTCGACGGCATGCACCTGGTCGCCGACATCGCTCCCGAGGGAACGGCCCCGCCGCTCCACGACGCGGAGCAGGCCGGGATCCGCTCGACGGTACGGGCCCTGCTGGATCTGGCCGGGTACGAATCGGGCACCACGCGGACGGACGTGCTGGTCAGCGCCCGGGGATCACGTATCGCGGCGGCCACGGAACCGGACCGGGAACGGCGCGGTAACGGCCGTTCCCGCGCCACGGTCACGAGCGGTATCGAGAGGGGAACGGACCGGTAAGAGCTGCGGCCAGTCTGTGTCTTGTCGAGAGCGGCCACCGCACCACACGGGAACCGCACACCGGGTACACACCAGGGGGTTCGAGAGATGCGCAGCAAGCTGGCCGGACTGATCGGGATCATCGCGGCGGCCCTGGCGTTCGGGTTCGGTGTGACGGTCGACGGCCCGGCCGACACCGGTCAGCCCACCGGCTACCAGGTCCTCGCGGAGGACAAGGGCCCCGGGGTCGCCTCCCCGGCCCCGTCCCCGGCCCCGTCCACCCGTAGGTGACCCGCTTGCCGCGCACATCGCGCAACTGCCCCGCACCGGAGTCCGGTGCGGGGCAGTTCCGCGTCCGCGCTCAGTACCTGCGGCAGTGCGCCGGCAGACCCATGAAATCGGACAGCTCCTCGGCGGCCGCCCAGTGTCCGGCGGCGGCCGCGGCATCGCCGAGTGCCTCGGCCGCCAGGGCGAGGCCCATCAGCGCGGACGCCTCCTCCGCCCGGAAGCTCATCGGCGCCGCGATCTTGTGGGCGTGACCGTGCAGGGCCAGCGCCACCTCGTGCTCCCCCCACCGCAGGTGGAGCTGGCCCAGGACGTTCTCGACCCTCGCGAGCCGGATCGGGGCCCCGCTCGTGCGGCCGAGCACGAGGGAGCGCTCGGCGAAGGCACGCGCCTGCAGCACGTTGCCCCGCTCGTGCGCGACCTGGGCGGACAGTGCCAGTACCAGGGCGACGTCCCCCGGCGACCTGGTCTCGTCGCACAGGTCCCGGGCCCGCTTGAGGCTGGCGTCCGCGTCCACGAACTCGCCGAGGCCCACCTGGGCGAAGGCCAGATCGGTCAGGGCCACGATCTCGTTGCTGCGGTAGCCGAGGTCACGGTCGATCTCGATCGCCCGGCGGGCGACCTCCGCCGCTTCCGGGAAGCGGCCCCACCGCTCGTACAGCGTGCTGAGGATGGTCAGGCTCTCCGACTCCGCACGCGGATTGCCCAGTTCCTGCGCCATGGAGACGGACCGCTCCACCAGCGGTAGGGCCTCCTTGTACCGGCCGAGCATCGACATCAGCAGCCCGATGGTCGATTCGCTGTTCGCCTCGGTGTGCCGGTCCCCGGCGCGGACCGCGGTGGCGCGCGCCTCCCGGGCCACCTCCAGCCCCTCCTCGAAACGGCCGAGCTTCCAGCAGGCCGCGCCCAGGTTGGCCAGGCTGATGCCGAGGAGCGCCGGGTCGTCGAGCCGGCGGGCGGCGGCCACCGCGAGGTGCCCGACGCTCCAGAACTCGTCGAGCTGTCCGTGCGTGTGCAGGTGGAAGCCGACGTTGCGGCTCAGGCAGGCCGCGTACCGGTCGTGACCGCACCGCTCGGCGAGCGACACGGCCGCGAGCAGCCCGGCCTGTTCCCGGTCGAACCAGCTCAGGGCCTGCTCGGTGTCCCTCAAGGCCGGCCGTTCGCCCCGGTACGGCGGGATACCGGTGGGGCGGCGTTCACGGCTGGGGAACAGCACCTCGCAGGCGGCGTCCGAGGTCGTCAGGTAGTAGCCGAGCAGCCGCTCGACCGCCGCCGCGTCGTCGTCCGCCGTCGCCGGCCCCCGCAGGCTCTGGGCGAAACTGCGCACCAGGTCGTGGAAGGTGTAGAGGCCGATGTCGGGCTGCTGGACCAGATGGACGTCGAGCAGGAACTCCAGGGCGTCCTCGGCGTCCCGGACGGTCGTGCCGAGGAGCGCCGCCGCCGAATGGACGTCCGTCCCGGCGCACGGGTACAGGCTGAGGATGCGGAACGCGGTCCGGTACTCCTCGTCCATCGCCAGGTACGACAGACGAAGGGTCGCCGCGACGCTGCGCTCTCCCGAACTCAGCTCGTCCATCCGGCGTTTCTCGTCGCGCAGCCGCTCGACCAGATAACGCACCGTCCAGCGCGGCCTGTTGCGCAGCCGGGCGGTCGCGATCCGCAGCGCCAGCGGCAGGTGCCCGCACAGCTCGGCCAGTTCGGCGGAGGCCGCCGGCTCGGCGGCCACCCGGGTGGTACCGAGGGTCTCCGCCATCAGGCTGGTGCTGTCCTCGGGCTCCATCATCCCGATCGACACCCACTCGACGCCGTCGAGGTCCAGCAGCCGCCCGCGGCTGGTGATCAGGGCGAGACAGCCGGGCGAGGCCGGCAGCAGGGGCCTGATCTGCGCCGCGTCGACCGCGTTGTCGAACAGGAGCAACATCCGCCGGCCGTCCAGCTTCGACCGCCACAGGGCGGTGCGCCCCTCCAGGTCCTCGGGAATCCGGTCGCCCGGAGTACCGAGGGTCCGCAACAGGCCGTCGAGTGCGGCGGTGGGCGTCACGGGCTCGCGGCCCGGGGTGAACCCGTGCAGGTCGATGTGGAGCTGCCCGTCGGGATACCCGCCGGCCAGCCGGTGCGCGGCGCGCACGGCCAGGGTGGTCTTGCCCATGCCGCCCATGCCGTCGATGGCCACGATCCGGGCGTACCGCTCGCCGCCCCGGCCCTCGTCCTGCACGTAGTCGAAGAGCTCGGCCAGCTCCTTGGCACGGCCGGTGAAGTCGGGCAGGTCGTACGGCAGGGTGCACGGGGCGTCCGCCGGCCCGGTGCGCGTTCCCGGCTCCCCCTCCCGGTCCGCGTCCGTGCGGGCCGGGACCCCGGGGGCCGCCCCCTCGGACACCGCGGTCACGGGGGGAGCCGGTTCGGGCAGCGGCTCCGCAGGGGCGGCCGGCTCGGGCACCGGACGTACGGACGCCGCGGCCACCGGCGCGGGCCGCTCGGGCGCCGCCAACTCGGGGCTGTCCCGCAGAATCGCCTCGTACAACTTGGCCAGCCGGGGGCCGGGGTCGATGCCGAGCTCGTCCACGAGCAGCTCGCGGACCTCCCCGTACTCCTTGAGCGCCTCGGCCTGCCGCCCGGAGCGGTACAGGGCGAGCATCAGCTGGCCGCGCAGCGTCTCCCGCAGCGGGTGCTGGGTGATCAGGGCGCGCAGGCCCGAGATGAGCTCACCGCTCTCGCCCAGTGCGAGGCACAGGTCGAAGAACTGCTCGGCGGCGGCCAGCCGGCGCTCCTCCAGCGCGGTCGCCGCGGCCTCGATCACCGGTCCGCCGGTGCCGGACAGGACCGATCCGCGCCACAGCGCGAGCGCGGCCCGCAGTGCCTCGGCTGCCTCGGACCGCCCGCCTTCCCGCAGTGCCTGGCCCGCAGCCCTGGTCAGGGCGTCGAACTCCAGGAGGTCGACCTGGTCGTCCGCCACCACCACGCGGTATCCCGGCCCGTCGGTGGCGATCACCTCGGTGCCGGTGGGTATGCGCCGCCGCAGGTCGGCGACGGCCTTGCGGACCTGGTGCGCGGCGGTCACCGGCGGGTCCTTCTCCCAGGTCGCCTCGACGAGTCGGGCCACGGGCACCACCCGGCCGGCTTCGAGCAGCAGCACGCAGAGGACCCGTTCCTGGATCGCTCCCCCCAGCCGCAGCCGGACCTCTCCGAACCATCCCTCAAGCGATCCGAGCACGTTGAAGCGCAGCCTGCCCCCCGCAGGTTCCGCGCTTCGTCTCTCCCCGGACTCCGCATCCGCCCCCGGCATCGGACATCCACCCCCAAATGAACAAGACCCCTGGCCAGGTCATGTCAGCCGGATCATAGGGGTTACCCCTCGCACGCGGTAAGCATCCGGTAGCAGATCAGGAAGGGCGACACGGACAGTTCATGGGCGGCCCGGAGCAGGCAGCACACGGAGCGAGTACCGAAGGAGCAGGCTGTGGGAAGACTGGAGAGACCGCTGGCCCCCGATGCCGGACCAGTCACCGCGTTCGCCCGGGAGTTGCGCAGGCTGCGGACCGCGGCCGGCAGTCCCGGCTACCGCGACATGGCCACCCGTGCCATGTTCTCCGCGTCCGTGCTCTCCGACGCGGCCGCCGGCTACCGCCTCCCGACGCTTCAGGTGGCCCTCGCCTTCGCCGAGGCCTGCGGCGGTGACCGCGCCAGCTGGGAGCGTCGCTGGCACGAGGCGGCACGCGCCGACGGGGACGACGGAAGCGCCCGCCCGGCGGTCAAAGCGGTGCAGCAGCACCAGGAGAACGAGCTGCGCGCGGCCGACGTGCGCGCCGTGCTGCCGCCCCCGTCACAGCTTCCGATGGAGGCCCGTCCCCTGGTGGGACGGCGTGAGCTGCTCCAGCGGGCCCGGGCCCTGACCGCCCCCTCGTACGGCGAGCAGCGCCCCGCGGCCCCCTTGGTGATCAGCGGTCAGGTGGGCGTGGGCAAGACGGCCTTCGCGCTGCGGCTCGCCCACGAACTCGCCGTGAACCTGCCCGACGGGCAGCTCTACGCGAACCTCGACCCGGCGGCGGACGGACGCAAGGACGCCGCCGGAATCGCGGGCGGTTTCCTGGAGGCGCTCGGCATTCCCACCGACCGGATCCCGAACGATCCCGGTCAAAGAATTGGCTTGTACCGGTCGCTCCTGAACCGGCGGCGGCTGCTCGTGGTGCTGGACGGCGTCCAGCACGAGCGGCAGATCCGGGACCTCCTCGTCGCTGCGCCCGAAAGCCGCATCATCATCACCAGCCGATCGCGGCTACTGGGCCTCGACGGAATTGGCCGGATCCGGCTCCCCGCACTGGACCGCGACGAGTCGATGGAGCTGCTCGCCCAGCTCCTCGGCGGCGACCGGGTCGGCAGCGAGCCGCGCGCCTGCCTGCGCCTCGCCGACGCCTGCGGGGACCTGCCGCTGGCGCTCAACCTGGCCGGCCGGCGCATCGCGGCCCGACCCGAGTGGATGCTCCAGGACTCCGTGTCCGAGCTGCTCGGGGACGGGCCGGGCGGGCCGGGCCGCCCGGGCACGCAGCCGGCACCCGGCCGCTTCCTGGCCCGGCTGCAGATCGGGGACGACGCGTTGAACAACCGCCTCGACAGTGCCTACCGGCTGCTGACCCCGTGGGCGCGGCTGATGCTGCGCCAGTTCGCCGGGTCCGACAACCCGCCCTCCGTGGACAACGTGGTGTACGAGTCCGCGGACGCGCTCGCCGTGCTGGTCGAACGGTCCGCGCAGCCGGTGGAGGACCTCCTCGAACGGCTCCTCGACGCGGGGCTGCTCGACCACTGCGACCTGCCGGGGCAGTACGGACTGACGCCGATGGCCCGCGCGTACGCGCTGACCCAGCCGGACCCGACGGAGGAGGACCCGGCGCCCGTGTCCGCGCCCGCGGCGGCGCGGGGCCAGACGCACGTGCGGCAGTCCAGGTAGGGGGATCCTGCCGAGCGGGCCGGATCAGGCCGCGTGGGTGATCGTCACGTAGAGGTGCTCGTCGAGGATCTTGGCGAGGGACACCCCGGGCCGGCCGATCTCGGCGCACAGGGCCGCCTCGTCCAGACCGCCGCCCTCCTCCAGCACCGTACGCGCCCAGCTCCGGCCGAGCTCCAGGTGGCGGGCGAAGGCGGCCCCGTCCCGGACCCCGTGCAGCCTTTGCGCGATCGCCGCGTCCCACGGCATGACCGAGTCGGGCCGCAGGGCGTACAGGGCCTTGGCCGCGGCGGTCGGGCCGAGGCTGCGGCGGCCGATCGGCAGCGCCGCCAGTTCCTCGTAGGCGGCGGCGAACCGGGAGACCTCCCGCGGGGTGAGCCGGGCCAGCGGTGCGTGCGTCAGCGCGTGCCGCCCCCACCATGCGGCGAGCCCCGTGCCGAAGGTGTCGGGCTCGCCCTCGCGCGGGTAACGGATGCGGCAGCCCCAGGAGTTCAGCCAGCGGTGCAGGGCGCTGCGGTGCGCGGCGAGCGAGAGGTCGAGGGCGCCGCCGGTCTCCTCGCGCAGCGCCTGCCAGCTGTGGTCCACACCCGCGAAGCCGTTGAACACCGCTGCCGAGGCCCGCAGTTCGGCCAGTGAGGGCGCGGGCGGGAGCGGCGGCGCGGCCGGCGGGTCCAGGTGGGCGCGGGCGACCCTGGCGGGCACCACCATCCGCCAGGCCTCGGTGACCAGCTCCGTCAGCTCGCCCTCGTCCAGGGCTCCGAGGTGGGCCTCGGCCCAGTTGAAGCGCAGATCGGACTCCCGGGGCAGGAAGAACTTCTGCGGCTCGGCGGCGACGAGCGCCGCCCGTTCCTCCTTGGGGAAGGCGAAGCCCAGTTCGCTCTCGTCCCAGGACAGGGCGAGATAGACGATCTTGCCGATCCGGAACTTCACCCGGTCCCGGATCAGGTGCTCCTCGGTCCTCGGCAGGCCCATCGCGAGCCGCCGTACGTCGTCGACCGTTGCCACGGCACGCTCCTTGCGCATCCGGCCGCCGCTCACCGTCCCGCGAGCTGCGGGGTGTGGACGTCCAGCGGTGGCCCGTCGAGCGCACCGAGGCCGATCAGCGACGGAGTCCTGCCGATCAGCCGGTCGGCCAGCGACCGCGCGATGAGCGGCGCGAACTTGAAGGATGTGCCACCGCAGGCCGCGTACGCGAATCCCGCGCCGCCCAGGGCGACCAGCAGCGGGCCGCCCGTCGGCGAGAAGGCCGAGTAGTAGGCGTCCTTGGCCGCGGTGACCCAGGCCGATCCGAAGCCGGGGAGGACGTCCCCGAACTCCTTCTCCAGCTTGCGCTGCCAGTACGGGTCGGTGGCGTGGTCGGTGATCGCGTCCACCACCCGGCAGGCGGTGGCAGAGGTCAGTTTGAGGGCCGTGCCCGCCACCGGCGGGATCAGCCAGGCTCCGCCCTCGGTGCCCAGGGCCGGTACGGCCGGAGTGACCGCCCAGGCCTGCGACTGCTGCCGGGGCACCCGGCAGTAGAGGAGGGACTGCCGGTACAGGGTCAGCTGGTCGGAGACGCTCGGCGGCAGCAGGTCCCGGGACCAGGGGCCCACGGCCACGAGCACCGCGTCGCTGCGCAGCACCCGCCCGTCCACCAGCCGTACGCTGCCGCTCTCGCCGTCGACGGCGGTCACGGCCCGGTGCTCGATCAGCTCGATGCCCCGCTGCCACTTCAGCCAGCCGACGCAGGCGGCGAGGACCCGTTCGGCGAGCAGTACGCCCGCCTCGTCCTCCAGTACCGCGCCGAGGCCGCCGCCCACGTGCAGGTGCGGATAGCGGTCGGCCAGGCCGGCCGCCGTCAGTTCCCTGGCGTGGCCTCCGGCGTCGGCGAGCATCGCCGCCGCGTCCGTCGCGGCCGCCGGCGGCAGCACGGTCAGCGAGCCGACCTGCTCGTAGAACCGCGTCAGGAACAGTTCTTCCAGTTCGACCCAGCGGTGGTGCGCACGCAGCGCGGCCGCCGTGGTCCGCGGGTCCGCCGGGTGCAGGGCCCGCAAGATCCGGTGCTGGTCGAAAGAGGTGGCCCTGCTGTGCGGGATGGGGCCTTGGTCCACGACCGTGACCTTGTGTCCGTCGAGCACGCACTCGACCGCCGTGAGCAGGGCGATCACTCCGCCGCCCACTACCGTCACCCTCGTCGACATCACACACCTCCCTTCAGTTTTCGCCTGGCCGACGCATCAGCTGTCGAGGACGATCGTGGTCAGTGCGGCCGCCTTGGCGAGGGACTCCTCGCAGCTCAGGAAGGTGTCTCCGGCGCAGATCAGGTTGGCGTAGCGGCTGAGGTAGCCCTCGGGCGGCAGCAGCAGCGTCACCCCGGGCGCCACCATCACGTTCGTCTCCAGCAGTCCCGGTACGTCCGAGGGGGCGGGTACGTCGACCGAACGGACCGTGCCGTTCTGCGGCGGGTACAGGAAGCGGATCCCGACGGTGCGGGACTCGGTGGGGGTCCACTCGGGGCGGACGCCGGCGGCCACGTCCGCGGCCAGCTCCCCGGGCTCCACGCCGGTGGCGAGGCTGCCGAGGTAGGGGATGAGGTCGCCGCCGAGGCGGGCGTTCACCTCGATGATCACCGGGCCGCGGGTGGTGAGTTTGACCTCCGTGTGGGTGATCCCGTAGCCGATGCCCAGTTCCCGGTGGGCGTCCCGAAGGACGCCGAGCAGTTCCTCGTCGGCGAGCAGCGGGTCGGTGGCGCTGACCAGGTGGCCGGTCTCCTCGAAGTAGGGCGCGAGGCCCACTTCCTTGCGCGCGAGGAAGAGCGGGCTCCAGGCACCGTCGAAGACCACTCCGTCGATGCTGATCTCGGGGCCCATGACGCACTCCTCGACCAGCACCCCGCCCTCGTAGTCGCTGTTCCCGCCGCGGCTGGCGGCGTCGGCGACCTCGAAGGCCGCGCGCACCCCCTCCGGGCCGTCGACCCGGATGACGCCGATGCTCGCGCCCATGCCGCGGGGCTTGAGGACGACCGGGTAGCCGAAGGAGTCGGCCGTGGCGAGGGCCGCCTCGGCGTCGGTCACGTAGGCGAAGTGCGGCTGGGGCAGTCCGGCGGCGGTCAGCAGCTGCCGGGTGTGGTGCTTGTTGCGGCAGTTGTCGGCGCCGCGGGAGGTCAGGCCCGGCAGGCCGAGCCGCTCAGCCATCAGGGCGCAGGTCACCACGAGCGTCTCGTCGTAGCTGAACACGCCGACCACGCGGTGCTCGGCGGCCACCGCCTCGGCGGCTCTGATCAGCCCTTCCGTATCGGGCACCAGGCGGGCGCGGTCGAGCAGTTCCACCGTGGTGGAGCCGAGTACGTGACTCTCCTGCCAGGTGGGGTCCACCGCGTCCAGGATCCAGATCGGGCGGCGCCGGGCGGCGCCGGCGAGCAGGTACTCGCGGTAGGCGCGCTGTCCGCTGCCGACCAGGATCACCACGCCGTCATCGGTCGTCTTGGCGTCATCAGTCATCTTCGTCACCTCGCGGAGTGGGTCAGGACCCGGTCGCCGGCCGTCGCGATCGCCGCGAGCTGCGGCTGGGCGATGGCCAGGTAGTCGGGGGTGGACAGGGCCACGGAACGGTCCAGGCGGGCCGCGTTGAAATAGATCTCTTCGGTGAGGATCAGGCCCTCGTCGACGACGAGGTGCAGATCGGGGTGGAAGCTGAGCGGCATCACCGTGCCGCAGACGCTGCCGGCCAGGCGCTCGGCGATCTCGGGCGTGGCGAACGCCGTCCGCCCACCGCCGAACAGCGCGCCGACCGCCTCCAGGTCGACCTGCCGGTCACCGGGAACCACCGCGAGCACGTACTTGCCGACCCGCTTGGTGATGCTCACGCGGACGACGATGCACTTGGCGGCCTGCTCCAGCGGGTGACCGCGCAGGACGCTCGCCAGGTCGGTCCGGCCCTCGGCCACGTGGTCGATCAGCCGGTAGCGGGCCTGATTGCTGTCGAGGAGGCCGATCAGTCGCTGGTACATCAGAGCACCTCGCCGACGTAGTGCCAGTCCTCGGGGTTGATCAGTCCGAAGGGGTTGATCGGAGCCACGCCCTTCAGGTTGTTGGCCACTTCCAGCAGGCGGAAGGGGAAGTTGGGCATCCAGATGACCGGGACCTGCTGCGCGATGTGGTCCTGGTAGGCGTACAGGTCCTCCAGGTCGTCGCTGACCACGGTGCGGGCGATCAGCTCGTCCGCCTTCGGGTCGCTGTAACTGCCGAAGTTCACCGAGGAGCCGGTCGAGTACAGCGCCTCGCCGGTCGGGTAGAAGCCGGGTCCGTAGCCCCAGCCGCCGTTCCAGTCGCTGAACTCCCACAGGCAGGGGCTGTCGGGGCCCGGGGTGCAGGTGGTGTCTTCCAGGACCAGGACGCTCGCCTCGACCTCGGTCAGCACGATCTCGATGCCCGCCTCGGCGGCGTCGGCGGCGAACTTGCGCATGACCGCGGTCAGCGTCTCGTGCCCCTGGGCGTACCGCATCGAGAACCGCAGCGGGGTGCCGGCCGGGATGCCCTCGCCCGCCTCTCCCGCTCCGGTGCCCTCGCGGACGCACAGCGCCGGGGTGGTGCTGGTGTCCCAGCCGTTCTCGGCCAGGAAGGCGCGGGCCCTCTCGACGTCGAAGGGGTACGGGTCCGCGTGCGCGGCGGGCGAGAGCAGCGGGCTGTCGGGCAGGGCCGGGATGGGTCCGGTGGTCGGGTAGCCGTAGCCCTTGTAGACGTCGCGGATGGCGCCCCGGGAGTCCAGGCAGGACTGGAGGGCCTGGCGGAAGTAGAGCTGCTTGAAGATCTTTCCGGCAACGGTGGGGTTGTTGAAGTTGATCGGGAAGTAATGGATCTTGTAAGTGAGTTGGGGGACGAGGTCGTAGTGCTCGCCGAGCGGGTTGGGCCCGCCGACCAGCGGGTCCTCGGCCGGCTCGGTGACCTCGTCGAAGGGCAGGAAGCCGATCTGCACGCCGCCTTGCGCCCCGGGGCCGCGGCGGAGCATCTCGTACTGCTCGGTGTCCGAACCGGTGGGCACGAGCCGGAACTCGTCCAGGTAGGGCTTGTTGGGGCCGGAGTAGGTCTCGTTCGGTACCAGGACGGCCTCGCCCGAGACGCCGTCGATCGTGTAACTGCTCAGCTTCCAGGGTCCGTTGACCACGCTCCAGACGGGGCTGGTGTCCCAGCCCTTGCGCTCGTCGTTGCAGGCCCGCAGGTAGGCGTAGACCGCGGAGGCCTGCGCCGGGTCGTGGGTGGCGTCGGCCGGCCGGTCGTCGGCGGTGCGGTCCCAGGCCTTCGGCAGCGGGGTGATGGTGCTGAACTGGTTCATCAGCACCCAGTTGTGCGAGTAGGCGCGGTCGAAGGTGAAGCTGACCTTGTCCTCGGCGACCTTCTCGTAGCCGGTCAGGTTGTCGGGGAAGAACCCCGGCGTGTACCCGCCGAAGCTGTCCTTCTCGGCCTCCAGGAGGTGCATCCACAGCATCACGTCGTCGGCGTTGACCGTCTCGCCGTTCGACCAGGCGTAGGGCTTGATCGTGATCGTCGCCGTGCGGCCGTCCTCGCTCCACTCGGGGGGTTCGGCGAGGCTGCGCTCGTAGTCGACGGTCGGCTGGCCGCCGGTGCCGTACCAGTACAGCGGCCGGTACATCAGGGTCTGGAACTCGTGCAGGTTGGCCACCCCGTAGTACTCGCCCGGGGTGAAGGGGAAGATGAAGACCGGGCTGAAGCCGCTGGTGCAGGCCCAGGTCACGCTGCCCCCGCGGAGCGGGGTGGTGGGCGGGGTCATGTCCTTACCTCCTCCAGTGCGGATTCACCGCTGTCCGAGTGGGCTCCGTAGCGCTCCCAGCGCTCGTTGAGCCGGATCCGTCCGTCGTCCAGGAATTCGGGGGTGCTCCAGCACCGTCCTGCGACCACCTCGCCGTTCGCGAGGACCATCGTGTAGGCGAATTCGAGGTTCCCGTCGGGCTCCACGCGCCCGTTGAGCGAGCCCCTGCGGACGTCGCCCCCGTCGAAGTCGGCCCAGAGCAGGTCGCCGTCCTGGCGGTAGTGGCCGACGGGGGCGTCCTCGCCCGCCGGGTAACCGGTGTTGCGGAAACTTCTGCCGTCGTAATCGATCACGGGCGTCGTATCTCCTGAGTGATGCATTTGACCGCGCCACCGGCCTTCAGCAGTTCGGACATGTCCACTGCGTGCACCGCGAAGCCGCGCTCGCGCAGCTCGCCGATCAGGTGCGTGGCGGTCTCCGTCACCACCACGTTCAGTCCGTCGCTCACCGCGTTCAGGCCGAAGGCGTCGGCGTCTTCACGGGTGGCGAGGATCGCGTCCGGGTACAGCTCCCGCAGCACCTCCTGGCTCTCTTCGGAGAAGGCGGCGGGGTAGTACGCCACCAGGTCCTCGTCGAGGACGAACAGCGCGGTGTCCAGGTGGTAGAAGCGGGGGTCGGTCAGGGTCAGGCCGACCACCGGCAGGCCGAAGAACGCGGCGAGCTCCTCGTGCGCGCCGGGGTCGCTACGGAATCCCGCGCCGGCCAGGATCCGCCGGCCGGCGGGGGCGAAGTCGCCCTCGCCCTCGTTGACGTACTGCGGGAGGTGGACGTCGGTGTAGCCGCGGGCCTCGAACCAGGCCCGGTGGGCGTCCGCCTCGGCCGCCCGTTCCTGGTGGCGGAACTTCGCGATCAGCACCTTGCCGTCGACCACGGTGGCGCCGTTGGCGGAGAACACCATGTCCGGCAGGCCCGGCACCGGGTCGATGAAGGAGACCTCGTGCCCGAACCCGAGGTAGAGGTCCCTGATCCGCTCCCACTGGGCGAGCGCCAGGTCGGCGTCCATGGGCTTCTCGGGGTTCATCCACGGGTTGATCGCGTAGGTCACCTCGAAGTGGGTCGGCCGGCACATCAGGTAGTGCCGCCGGGTGGCCGTGCGCCGCGGGGTCTCAGCCATGCTCCGGGCTCATCTCGGTGCGGATGCGGCCGGCCGCGACGTGCGCGGTGGTCAGCGCCTCCGTCAGGGAGGTGCCGGTGGCGCCGATGAAGCCGAGGATGTTGTTGCCCGCCGGCGGGCGCTTGATGACGGTCCCCGGCGTGGCCGTGATCTTCAGGAAGAACAGCGCCGGGTCCTCGGCGACCTCGGTCGGCACCTCGATGGACTCGACCGTTCCCGCCCCGCTGATCAAGCACATCGCGGCGGTGTGCACACCGGTCGGCGCGTAGTGCGAGACGTCGGGCCGGATGCCGCGCGCCACGTCGGACACGCACCGGATGGGGTCGTGGCCGGCGCTGATCCGCGCCATGTGGTCGAGACCGCCGCCGCCGGGACGGATCGCTATCTCCAGGATGAAGGGCGCGCCCTGGTGGAACCTCACCTCGGCGTGCAGCACGGACCGGCGCAGTCCCTGGGCGTGCGCCGCGTCCCGGACCACCTCGTGGACCGCGGCGATCTGCTCGGGGGTCAGGGAGCTCGGCGCGTGGTGGACGTCGTCGTCGAAGGTCCCGCTCTCGACGGTGATCCGGTCCACGATGGAGCCGAGGTACACCTCGTCGTCCCAGGCCAGCGCCTCGATGAGGTGCTCGTGGCCGTCGAGGTAGCCCTCGACGATGATCCCGTTCGGGCCGAGGTCCAGTCCGTCGGCCTCCATCAGCGCCCAGGTCATGGTCTCGATGCCCGAGGTGGCGTCCGCGAAGCGGGCCCGCATCTCCTCGGCGTCGTCGACCTTGAACACGAAGTTGCTGGCGGCGCCCAGGGTGGGCTTCAGGATCAGCGGGTAGCCGAGCTCCTCACCGGCCGTCAGGGCGGCCTCGACGTCGGGGGCGTAGCGGAAGCCGGGGTGCGCGGCGCTGCCGCGCTCGTGGGCCTGTCGCATCAGCAGCTTGTTGCGGCTGGTCCGGGCGGCTTCGAAGCCGATGCTCGGCAGTCCGAGCGCTTCGGCGACGACCGCCACCGTGACGACCCCGGACTCCGAGAAGGTCAGGACCCCCTCGAACTCCTCCTCCGCGTGCCAGACCTTGGCGGCGGTGACGATGTCCTCGATCTGCTTGGAGCCGGCCATCCGGTAGCGCTCCGCGGGCCAGAAGTCCTCGGTGCCGATGCCGTTGAGTACGTGGACCTCGGCCCCGAGGGCCTCGATCTGCTGGTAGCGCGAGACGTAGTAGGTGGCGTTCTGGCTGGCCTCGATGGCGAGCAGCTTCATCTGTGCTCCTCCCCTCAGACCTTGGCCGGGACGGGCTCGGCGGCTTCGGCGGCGGGCTCGGACGCGGTCCCGGCGGCGGGCTCGGACACGATCTCGGCGGCGGCAGCGGCCTCGGCGGCCTCGGCGGCGGCGACCTCACGGTCGTGCCCCCGCAGCGAGAGGATGGTGAGGGAGGCGATGACGACGACCAGGACGGAGAGGGCGTAGAAGCCGTTCTGCACGTTGGTCGAGTCGACCAGGAGCGAGATCAGGACGACGGCGGTGGTGCCGGCCGCGAGACCGAAGGCGTTGGTGGCGCCGAAGACGAATCCCGTCTTCTCCTCGGGCGCCGCGCTCATCAGGGCGGTGCGGGCCGAGATGCGGGCCACGCAGAAGGCGATGGCGGCGAAGGGGATGACGGCCATCATCGCGTAGAGGTGGACGGACTCCAGGGACAGCAGCACCGCGAAGGCGAGGTAGCCGATCAGGGCCGTCTTGAGCACCGTGGCCTTGGAGTTGATCTTCTTGAAGGCCCAGGCCGCGAACAGGGCGCCGATGCCGAACAGGGCGTCGACGATGCCGAGGTAGCCGGCGTTGGACTTGAAGCCGTCGATGACCAGGACCAGCATGATGCTGTTGCCGACGATGATGACGATGTTGCCGATGATGTAGAGCAGCGCGAGACGGGCCAGCGGCGGGCGGGAGCCGTCCTTGGCGGCCTTCGCGGCCGCGGCGGCCTTGGCCGCGGCCTCCGGGGCGCTGGTGCCGGCGCCGGCCGGACGGCGGCCGATGAAGAACAGCAGCGCGGCGGAGAGCAGGAACGTGATCGCGTTGAAGTAGAAGAGCGACGTGGTGCCGACCCAGACGATCACCCAGCCGCCGAGGGCCGCCGAGGCGAGCGTGCCGGCCTGGATGGCGATCTCGGCGTTGCCGTTGAACTGGGCGAGCCGGGACTCCGGGATGCGCTCCTTGATCAGGGCGTTGCTGGCCGGGAAGAAGAGGGCCGCGGAGATCGACAGGACGAAGCTGGCGACGTAGCTGACGGTCGAGGGGTTGCCGCCGAGGGCCAGCCAGACCGGCAGGCCGATCGCGGCGGCCGCGCTGGCCAGGTCGGAGATCATCGCCAGGGTGCGGCGGTCGAAGCGGTCGGCGAGCTTGCCGAAGAAGAGGGACAGCGCCACCTGCGGGATGGTGACGGCGATCATCAGCCAGCTGACCGCGAGCATGGTGTTGGCCTCGGTGAAGACCAGGTAGGAGGCGGCGGTGAGCTGGATGCCGTTGCCCAGGTTGGTGATGAAGGTCGCGGGGATGAGCAGTCGTTCTGCCCGATTGGGACGGGGCGGGGCGATCGTGGACACAGTGCTCCTCGGAGGTCAGGCTCGGATGTCGGCCGGCTCGGCCACGGGCGCGAAGGCCAGGGCCGCGGTCGACAGGAGGGGGAGTCGCAGCGGAGCGACGGGGTCGGTCGGGAAGGCACCGGCCGGCAGGCCGAGGTCGGCGCCGGCCCGCTCGGCACGGGCCGCGAGGTCGACGAGCAGCGGAGCGGCGCACGCGGTCAGCGTCCGGACGGCGAGGACCAGGTCGCCGAGGTCGCTCGGGACGCCCGGGGACACCCGGTCCGCCTGCTTCAGCAGCCGGTCGAGGTGGACGACGATCAGGTCCGCGGCCCGGTGGAGGCTGAAGCTCTCCAGCTCGTAGTGGGAACGGAACCGCTCGACGACGATCCCCGCCTCCTGCGCACCGGTCTCGGAGACCGGCAGCAGCGCGTCCGCCGCAACCCCTGCGAGCAGCTGGTCCAGCCGGCCCGCGAGGTCGTTCCACGGATCGACCAGCCGGGAGCTCGACAGGGTCTCCAGCGCCTCACGGCTGAAGTTCGTCCGGGAGTGCTCCGGCGCGGTGAGCGCCAGGTAGAAGCGCACCAGGTCGCGCGGTACCTCGGCCACCAGATCGGCGGCCCACACCACGTGGCCTTTGCTTGTCGAGAACTTCTGGTTCTCCAGTTCGTAGAACTCGTTCGACACGATGGCGTGCGGCTCGACGTACCGGTCGCCGTGCGCCATCAGCAGGGCCAGGTGCGTCATGCCCCAGAAGTAGACGTTGTCGAATCCGAGGAAGTACACGAGGTCGATGCCGTGCTCGGACAGCCAGTGCTCGTCGAAGCGGTCGGTGTGCTCACCGAGCTGCTCGGCCGCGTACCAGGTGCAGTACATCGAAGCGGCCATGCCCTCGGCCCAGGCGTTGAGGACCTGGCCCGGCGTCTCGGTGAACGGCGCCGGGATGCCCCACGCGGTGGGGTAGGTGATCGGGAAGTCCGGCAGCGGGCGGTCCAGCGCCTCCCGGACGAGCTGCGCGGTGTGCGGGCGCAGCACGTCCCGGTGCCGGACGTAGTAGTCGGCGAGCCGGTCGCGGTACTCCTCCATCGGCAGGACGAGGATCTGCGCCTCGCGGTGGGTGACCACGGCGTCCGGGTCGACGGTGGAGCGGGGGCGCAGCAGTTCGTCGAAGTTGTTGGGGTGTCCGCAGGACTCGCACAGTCCGCCGCGGCTCTCCACGAGGCACACCGGGCAGTCGCCGGCGACCAGGCCCTCCATCAGGTACTCGCCGGTGGCCTCGACGTACGGCAGCAGCACCGTCTTGAGCCGGAAGGCCCCCTCGCTGTGGAGGTCGGTGACGAAGTCGATGACGGTCTGGCGGTAGCCCTTGTCGAAGGGGGCGAAGCCGTCGACGGAGATGCCGGCCGCCTCCAGGGTGGCGCGGATCTGGGTGGCGGAGCGCAGGGCCAGCTCCTCCGGGGTCAGACCGGCGCGGGCGGCGCTGGCCACCACGTAGGTCTGGCTGTCGTCGGTACCGCTGGTGAAGATAACCGGCCGGTCCGACGCCCGCAGGTAGCGTGCGTACACGTCGCCCGCCAGGTACGGGCCCGCCAGGTGCCCGGTGTGCAGGTCCCCGTTCGGGGTGGGCGGCGGCGCGATGATGACCGTACGGCGTGTCATGCCTGGGCTCCTTCGTGGCGGGCTGCGAACCGCTGCGTCATGTCGAGGTCCCACCAGACGCTGTACATCTCGAAGTCCTCGTCGGACTCGTTGATCACCCGGTGGTCGGAGCCGGGGGTGAAGTGCACGATGTCCCCGGTCGTGAAGGGCTTGCGGACGCCGCCCGATTCCAGGACGGCGGTGCCGGCGACGGCGATGAAGATCTCGTACTCGTGGTGGGCGTGGGCGGTCGATGCGGTGCCGGGGCGGATCACGCACCAGGACCCTTCGAACGGGGCGTTGAGCTCGGGCCAGGGCAGCAGCCGCTGCGCGTCGAGGCCGTTCTCGTGCGTCAGTCCTTCGCGGTCGAGTGGCTGGGTGAGCATGTGCTTCGGTCTCTCCTCGTCGGTCGGGTACGGCGCGTGAGGGGTGCGCGGGTCTCAGACCGCGCCGGCGAGAGCGAGCTCCCGCACGTCAGGGATTTCCACGGAACGGGTCCGGCGGTGCGCCAGGATGTCCTCGGTGATCTCGGCGGAGCGGCCCGCGAGCACGCTGAGCAGCGAGTCGGCGATGCCGTGGGTGGCCTCGTTGACGCCCTGCAAGTAGCAGGCGGCGGTCGCGGGGCGGCCGAGGTCGAGCCGGTAGTTGCGGCTCACGTTGATCTCCTCGACACCGATCGACTCCGCGAGGGCCTTGACCGCCCACGGCATCTCGCGGACGAAGCCGGTGCCCAGGAGCACCAGGTCCGTGCGCATCTCCCGCTCGGCGCCCGACTTGCGGTCGACGAGGGTCAGGACGACCTCGTCGCCGTCCATGCGGGCGCCGGTCACGTCCGTCATGGCGTGCATGCCCAGGCGTTCCTGGCCGGAGCGGCGGTCCTGGTAGAACTGCCGGTACAGGCCGTCCAGGGTGGCGGGGGAGAGACCGCCGTAGTTGGAGCGGTACATCTCGGCGAGGAGCTGCTGGCGGGCCTCGGGCGAGGAGCCGTAGAACTCGTCGATGAAGGACGTGTAGTAGAGCTCGTTGGTGAACTTGCTGCTCTCGTAGCCGTTCAGACCGATGGAGCGCATGATCATCGTCGGCTTGCACTCGGGCAGGTCCCGCAGCGCGGCGCCGAACAGCTCGGCCGCGCTCTGCGCGCCGCCGATCACCGCGACGCGGTGCGGCAGGTCGGCCCGCACCCCGGCGATGCGCTGCGTGTACTGGGTGCTGTGGATGACGCGCTCGGCCGGCAGACCGTCGAACACGGCGGGGACGTGGGCGTCACGGCCCGCACCGATCACGAGGTAGCGGCAGCCGATGGTGTCGCCGTCGGCAAGGGTGACCAGCCAGCCGGCGACCTCGCCGTCGTCCCCCGTCACCGCCTCGACGCCGGCGCATTCGCGGCCGTATTCGACCTGCACCGTCTCCAGTTCATTGGCGACCCATTGCAGGTACTCGGATATCTCGCTGCGGTAAGGGACGAAACTCGCCAGGTTGACGAAGGCGTCGAGACGCGCCTGCGAGTGAAGGAAATTGACGAAGGAAAATCTGCTGCACGGATTGCGCATGGTGACCAGGTCCTTGAGGAAGGACACCTGGCTGAGCGCGTCGGGCAGCAGCATGCCTCGCTGCCACACGATGTCCTGCTCGCGCTCGATCAGCAGGGTGTCACCGGCCAGCTCGGGTGCGAGCTCCTCGACGGCGACCGCCAGCGCCAGGTTCGCCGGGCCTGCGCCGACTGCGAGCAGTTCGACCTTGCGATGCGCCATGGAAGTACCTCCAGATGGAACAGGTGGACAGGTTCGTACGGTCAGGCAGGACGGTTCGCGTCCTTGCGTTGCCTTCCGGGTGATGACCACATTCCATGGCAGCGGCCGATTGCCCGGAAGCCGTCTCGGCCACGGACAATCAACTCGGCGACGGCCCTCGCGGGCGGGTTGATTGGCCGGTGTCACCGATTACTTCCGGTCAACTCCGAGTGCCATTTCCATTGGTTCTCGTGATCAGTTGCGTCACACGCATCCGGCTGGCCGAACCATCCCTCGGGCAGCCGGGCTTCCATCGAAACCCCATGAGAAGGAGCCCTCGTGCCGCTCACCGAGCCCATCACCCCTGCCGGCGCGCTCTACCGTTCGGAGAGCCCCACACGGGTCGCCACGCGCCGACGTCTGCTGATGTGCCGACCCCGGCACTACGACGTCACGTACTCGATCAACCCGTGGATGAACCCGCAGCACGCCACGGACAACGCGCTCGCCGTCAGCCAGTGGGAGGGCCTGCGCGACCTGTACCTCGAACTCGGCCACGTGGTCGAGGAGATAGACCCCATCGAGGGCCTGCCCGACATGGTGTTCGCGGCCAACGGCGCCACCGTCGTCGACGGCAAGGTCTACGGGGCCCGGTTCCGGCACGCGGAGCGCACCGCCGAGGGACCCGCGTACCTGCGGTGGCTGGAGGGCCGCGGCTACACGGACACGCTGTGGCCCGAATTCGTCAACGAGGGCGAGGGCGACATCCTCACCGTCGGCCGCCGCCTGCTGGCCGGCACCGGATTCCGCACGGACCCGCGCTCCCACGCGGAGGCGCAGGAGTTCTTCGGCCTCCCGGTCACCTCGCTGACCTTGGTGAACCCGGAGTTCTACCACCTGGACACCGCACTCTCCGTGCTGTCCGAGGACGAGGTCATGTACTACCCGGCCGCCTTCTCCCAGGGCAGCCAGGCCGTACTGCGCGCCCTGTTCCCCACGGCGATCCTGGCCACCGCCGAGGACGCGGCCGTCTTCGGCCTCAACGCCTTCTCCGACGGCCGCCACGTGCTCCTGCCGGCCGCGGCCACCGGCCTGCACGCCAAGCTGCGGGCGCGCGGCTTCGAGCCGATCGGGGTCGAGCTCTCCGAGCTGCTCAAGGCCGGCGGCAGCGTCAAGTGCTGCACGCTGGAACTGCGCGATCGCTGACCGCGCAACCCTTTCGGCGGCGACGGTGTTCCTACCGTCGCCGCACGGCCCTGGCGGTGGGCCGGGTCGTGACGAACGAAGATCATGACGAACGAAGGAGTCCCGCCATGCCGACCCCCGGTCCGCTCAGCGGTGCCAGCGCCACGGTGGCGATCCATCCCACGCCCGTGGGGCCGCTCGTGCTGGCGGCGACGGACGACGCGCTCGTGCTGTGCTGTTACGGCACCACCGAAGAAGCCGCGGAGCGCCTCGGCCGGGCCGGACTGCGCCCAGCCGGACCGGAGGAGGCGGGCGCACCGGGACGGAAGGTCCTGGACGAGGCCCGGGAACAGATCGACGCGTACCTGGCCGGTACGCGCCGGGACTTCACCGTCGCGACGGACCTGCGGCTCGCCACCCCGTTCAGCCGGCGCACCAACCTGATGCTGGCCGAGTTCGTCCCGTACGGGCGCACCGCGACCTACGCGGAGCTCGCCCGGGCCCTGGACCGGCCCGGCGCCGCGCGCGCCGTCGGCACGGCGCTGGGAGCCAATCCGCTGTGCGTGGTGCTGCCCTGCCACCGGATCATCGGCTCCACGGGCAGTCTCAGCGGCTACGCGGGAGGGCTGGAGGCCAAGCGCCGTCTCCTCGCCCTCGAAGCCGCGGCCGCGCCGGCCGCCTGAATCCGCCCTCCCCGCTGCAGAAAGCAGAGCATGTGAGCGCGTACGAGCCGTCCCAGCTCCCCGGCCTCGAACTGCCCGGCCCGGTCTTCGCCCCCTCCGCGCCCTCCGCGCCCTCCGCGCCCTCCGCGCCAGGAACCCTCGACTGGACGGGGCTGGCCGCGGAACTGAACGCCGAGGGGGTGGCGGTGACCCCGCCGCTGCTGTCGCCCGAGCAGTGTGCGGAGCTGCGGGAACTCTTCGACCACCCCACCGCCTTCCGCAGCACCGTGACCATGGCGCGGCACCGCTTCGGCGAAGGCCTCTACCGCTACTTCGCCTACCCGCTGCCCGAACTCGTCCAGGACCTCAGGGAGCGGCTGTACCCACCGCTCGCCCTGATCGCCAACGAGTGGGCGCGGCGTCTGGGGCAGCCGGCCTTCGCCCCCGACCACGAGGGACTGGTCGAGGCGTGCGCGGCCGCCGGGCAGCACCGCCCGACCCCGCTCCTGCTCCGGTACGGGCGGGGCGGCTACAACTGCCTGCACCAGGACGTCTACGGTGACCTGACCTTCCCGCTCCAGGTGGCGATCATGCTCGACCGCCCGGACGAGGACTTCACCGGCGGGGAGAGCGTGTTCGTCGAGCAGCGCCCGCGCGCCCAGTCCCGCCCGCTCGTCAGGCGGCCGACCCAGGGCCAGGGCCTGATCTTCACGGTCGACCACCGCCCGGTGCGCTCGGTGCGTGGCTGGAGCCGGGTGACGTTGCGGCACGGCGTGAGCGCCGTCCTCAGCGGGCAGCGCCACGTTCTGGGCGTCATCTTCCACGACGCGCGCTAGGTCGTCGTAGGGAACGTCTCTACCGGGAACGTCGCTACCGGAAGGCGGCGGAATCCTCCGGTCCGAGGACCCGGTTTCTGCCGCCCCGTTCCAGCGGACCGGCGCGGCGCGCGGTTCCCGCGGGTCAGCGCCGCGTGCGCCGCGCCCGACCCCGGCAGAACCGCCGCTCGCGCTGGAGTTCCGCTGGAGTTCCGCCCCACCGGGCTTCCGTACGGTCGCCTTGCGACGGAGCGCCGATCTTGACGGGCCGTCGTGCACCACGGCTGATCGGGCGGTCCAACGTGAGGAGCGGTGGCGAACATGCAGCACGTCCAGGGCGCACAGGTCACGACTTCGGGGCACGATCCCGGACCCGACGGTCCGAGCCTGTCGCTCAACAGCTCTCAACACCGGCTCATCACCGCGTCCCTGCAATCGCTGGCGCAGGAGATGAACGACATAGCCGAGCAGGCGTCCGCCCTGCTCACGACACCAGCGGGCGGTCCGTCCACCGACTCCGAGGTCTTCACCCGGATCGCCCGCAGAACCGTGCCCCGCTGGCACTTCGCGATGCTGAACGACACCGAGCGCAACGACGCCCTGGCCGGCGCCTTGGCCCGGGGCGTTCCCTCCGGAGCGACCGTGCTGGACATCGGCTCGGGGAGCGGGCTGCTCGCCATGGCGGCGGCCCGGGCGGGCGCGGCGCGCGTCATCACCTGCGAGATGAATCCGCTGCTCGCGGAGGTGGCCCGGCAGGTGATCGACGCCCACGGCTTCAGCGAGGTCATCACGGTGATCGGAAAGCCGTCGACCGCGCTGGAGATCGGCCGTGACCTCGACGCCCCGGTGGACGTACTGGTCTCGGAGATCGTCGACTGCGGTCTCATCGGCGAGGGCCTGCTGCCGTCGATCCGGCACGCGCGCCGGCACCTGCTGAAGCCCGGCGGCACCATGTTCCCCTCCGCGGCCCGGATCCTGGGCCGGCTGGTCAGCAGCGAGGACATCCAGCGGCTCAACCAGGTCACCACGGCCGGCGGCTTCGACGTCTCGCTGATGAACACGCTCTCCACCCGGGGCCACCTGCCGGTGCGCCTGAGCACCTGGCCCCACCGGTTCCTGTCCGAGACCACCACGGTCGTCGGGTTCGACCTGGCCGAGGACCCCCTGGAGCCGGGCGAACGCCAGATCGACCTCACCGCGAGCACCGACGGGGAAGCGCACGCCCTGGTCGTCTGGTTCGAGCTGGACATGGCGGCCGGCACCACGCTGACCAACTCCCCGGAGAACACCACGTCGCACTGGATGCAGGGCTGGGTCCCGCTGGAGAAGACCGTCCAGGTGAAGGCCGGCGAGAGCGTCCCGCTCCGGCTCCGGTGGAGCGACTTCTCCCTCAGCGTGCACGTCTGATCGACACCGCTAGCGGGCCCGCCCCGTACCGCCGCCGGCCGTACCTCCTGCGCATCCGGACCAAGGAGAACGCAATGAGTCACGCACCGCAGCACGTCCCGTTCGAACTCAGCGGCACCGAACTGCGCGACGCGATCGTGCAGTACGCCACGAACCCGATCTTCCTCGACAACCTGGACTGGCAGAACGACGACAACCCCTACCGTCGCCAGCTGCGCCCGCAGATCCTGCCGCACCTCGACTTCGACAAGGTGCCGGGCCGGGAGAACGTCCTCGACTACACGAGCCTGGCCGTGCAGCGCCTGCTCACCTCCATCTACGAGGCGGACCTGGTGTTCTTCCCCAAGTCCGGCCTGGAGGGCAAGGAGGGCAAGGAGGAGGACTTCCGCGCGTTCTACAGTCCGGCCAACCGGGCGCTCGGGGAGCGGATACGGCCGGCGCTGGAGCGGTACGCCTTCGGTTTCCTCGACGACGAGGTCGAGACGTCCGGGAAGTGGACGAGGGCGAGCCTGGACAGTTACCTCGACTCCCTCGACATGGGCGGCGGCGAGGAGCTGTCACCCATCGAAGCGGCCGTCACCGGCTCCGCCGACCCCGAGCGCGCCGCCCGCATGTGGCTGGTGCAGTTCGCCCCCGACTTCCTGTCCGAGGCGTCGCCGATGATGCGCAACGTCCTCGGCTACTACGGGCCGGTCCAGTCCGAGTGGTTCAAGGTCGTCATCGACGAGTACGGCTACGGCGTGCACGACACCAAGCACAGCACCCTGTTCGAGCGGACCCTGGAGTCCGTCGGCCTGAAGTCTGACCTCCACCGGTACTGGCAGTACTACCTCAACAGCAGCCTGCTGCTGAACAACTACTTCCACTACCTGGGCAAGAACCACGAGCTGTTCTTCCGCTACGTCGGCGCCCTGTTCTACACGGAAAGCTCGCTGGTCGACTTCTGCCGGCGGGCCGACCGCCTGCTGCACGGCGTCTTCGGCGACCCGGTCGACACCACCTACTTCACCGAGCACGTCCACATCGACCAGCACCACGGCCGCATGGCGCGCGAGAAGATCATCGCGCCGCTCATCGAGGCGCACGGCGAGGGGATCATCCCCGAGATCGTCCGCGGCATCGAGGAGTACCGGGTGCTCCTCGAGGTCGCCGACAAGGACTTCGTCGCGCAGATCTCCTGGATGGACGACCAGCCGGAGCTCAAGAAGCTGCACGGTCCCGTCTACGAGGCCATCAAGGAGGGTCGGGTCCAGGCGCCGGTGGCGCACCTGGTCGAGCCCTTCAACGAGCTGTCGAACACGCACTGCCACGAGGGCGACGAGCTCTGCCACATCGTTTCCGGCACCATGCGCTTCGAGAGCGGGCTCGGCTCGTCGCTGACGCTGGAGGCGGGAGAGGGGGTCGTCATCCGGCGCAACCGGCTGCACGGCGCCGACATCCTGTCCGAGGAGTGCGTCTACGAGATCCACTCGGTGGGGGATTACCGCACATGCCTGTAGTGAGCTTCCCCGTCGCGGGGCGGGAGAACTGCGTGGTCGTCGCCGGGACGGCCTATGTGTACGCCACGCTCGACGGCCGCGGCTTCGTGATGAACGCCTCGTGCCCCCACCGCGGCGGCCCGCTCCACCTGGCCGGTGTGACACCGGACGCCGGCCGGCTCGTCTGCCCCTGGCACGACCGCAAGACGTCCGCGGCGCGGCTGCGGGCCGAGGTCCCGGCCGTACGGACCGGGAACCGGGTCACGGCGGTCTTCCCCGACCGTCCCGCCGCCGGCCGGGCGGCCCCGGCCGGCGACTGCGGCCGCACGAGCCGTGAGTACCGGCCGCTGTCGCCCGCACTCGCCCGCCCGGGCGCGGCGGTCTGATCCCCCTCCCGTTGCACCCGGCGCCGGACATCCGGCGCCGGGTGCAACGGCCCGGACCGCCCCGGTGTTCTACAGGTGGCGGCGCACCGGCCGAACGCACGACGACGAACGAGGAGTGTGGACCATGGCGTGGGACGGCGAGAAGCCGCTTCTGCTGCTGATCGGAAGCAGCGGCCAGCGCAGCAGGGAGTTCATTCTGCGGACGGTGAGCACGCGTTACGCGTTATGGCTCCTCCAGCCCGCACCGGTGAGCTGGGAAGAGCCGTACGTCGTGGGCTCCACGATCGTGGACAACACCGACCCGGACGCGCTGACGGCGGCCGCCCGGCAGGTGGCCGCCGAGCACACCCCGACCGGTGTGTTCTGCTACGACGAGGGGCTCGTGACCCCCGCCGCGCACGTGGCCCGGGCGCTGGGGCTGCCGGGCAACTCCCCCGAGTCCGTCATCGCGTGCCGGGACAAGGCCGCCACGCGGTCCGCGCTGGAGTCGGCCCGGGTGCCGCAGCCGGCCTCGATCGGCGTACGGTCGCTGGCCGAAGCCCGGGCGGCGGCGGAGAAGATCGGCTTCCCCGTCGTGCTGAAGCCGCGCGGGTTGGCCGGCGGGATGGGCGTGCGCAAGGCCGACGGCCCCGATGACGTGGAGAGCGCGTACCGGGCGGCTTCCGGCGCCTCCTACCCCGGTGTTCCCGTCTTCGACGTGTCGGTGCTCGTCGAGGAGTTCGCCGACGGCCCCGAGATCAGCGTCGACGCGGTCTTCTTCGACGGGGAGTGCGTTCCGCTCGTCGTCGCCCGCAAGCAGGTCGGCCTGGCCCCCTTCTTCGAGGAGACGGGTCACGAGGTCGACGGGGCCGACCCGCTGCTGACCGATCCCGGGCTGCTGGAGGCGCTGCGGTCCGCGCACGCCGCGCTGGACTTCCACACCGGCGTCAGCCACACCGAATTCCGCATCACCGCCGGCGGACTGCGCCTGATGGAGGTCAACGCCCGCCTCGGCGGGGACATGATCCCCTACCTCGGGGAGCTGGCCACCGGGGTCGACGTGGCGATGGCGGCGGCGGACACCGCCGCGGGCGCCCGTCCAGACACCAAGGTGCGCCACCGCAAGGCCGCGGCCATCGCCTTCCTGTACCCGGACGAGGACATCGAGATCGATGCCGTGACCGTCCACGAGGACCGCTTCCCGGCCGGTGTGCACAGCGCCGACGCGATGGCGGGCCCCGGCGCGGTGCTGCGCCTGCCGCCGCGCGGCTACATCTCCCGCTACGCCCGCGTGATCGCCCTCGCCGACTCGGTCGAGCAGGCCCGCGCCGCCCTGCTGAGCGCCCCCGAGATCGTGGAGCTCGACTCCCGCCCGGCGGAGGTACCCGCTCCGTGACGAACACCGGACCCGACGCTCCGGAGGGCCGCAAGGCCGCCCGGCCGTCCGTCGTACAGACCCTGCGCGGGATCCCGGGACCGATCTGGCTGGTCCTGGTCGGCATGCTGATCAACCGGCTGGGCAATTTCCTCCAGATCTACCTGGTGCTCTACCTGACCGACAAGGGCTTCAGCACGTCCGCGGCCGCCTTCGCCCTCGGTGCGTACGGAGTGGGTTCGGTCGTCGGCGTCCTGGCGGGCGGCTCGATCTCCGACCGGGTCGGCTACGCGTGGACCATCGTCGGCTCCATGGCCCTCGCCGGCCTGCTCACCCTCAGCCTGGTCCACCTCGACAGCCTGCCCGTGGTGATCACGGTGGCCGCGGTGATCGGCATCGCCGCCCAGGCCTACCGGCCCGCCTCCTCGGCTCTGCTGGTGGAGGCCACCCCCGAGGAACACCACGTGATGGTGTTCGCGGTCTACCGCATGGCGTTCAACCTCGGCACCACCGCGGGCCCGCTGCTCGGCGCCCTGCTCATCAGCTACTCGTACGACCTGATGTTCTACATCGACGCGGTGACGTCGGTCGGCTTCGCCCTCTTCGCCCTGGTCCTGGTGAAGACCGGCCACAGCGCCGGTCCCGGCGCCCGGGATCCGCAGGCCGACGGCCGGTCGTACCTGGCCGTGCTCCGCGACCGTCGCTACCTGCTGTTCCTGCTGGCGCTCTTCCTCAACGCCGTCGTCTACATCCAGCACACCTCCGCGCTGCCGCTCCAGCTCAAGGCGGACGGCCACGGACCGACCTTCTACTCCACCCTGCTCTCGTTGAACGCGGCCATGGTCATCTGCCTGGAACTGCTGTTCACCAAGTACGTGCAGCACCTCCCGGGTCGGTTCGCCGTCGCGCTGGGCGTCGGCCTGGTCGGCGTCGGCATGAACCTGTACGTGGCCGGTCCCGGCATGGCCATGTTCGTGATCGCGACAGTGGTGTGGACGGTCGGCGAGATGATCGGCACCCCGACCGCCTCCGCCTGGCCCGGCAAGGTCGCCCCCGCGCACCTGCGGGGCCGCTACATCGCGGCCTCCGCCTTCCCGATGCAGATCGGCTACGCGGTGGGCCCGGTGATCGGCATCGCGGCCTGGCAGGCCTCGGCCGCCTCCGTGTGGTGGCTGTGCGGAGCGCTGACCGCCGTCGCCGTCGTCGTCACCCTGATCGGCATGGCCGAACCCCCGGCCGACGAGCAGCGGCGGACCGCGGACGCCGAGCCGGCCACCGCGCCGACGCCCGCCGAAACACCCTGAGCCCCGTCCCCCGTCCCCCGTCCCCCGTGCCGCGGTTGCCCGGCACGCCGTGATCCGGAAGTGAGCGAAGCTGCCCATGGCCTACGCAGACGGCATCGAGAATTTCGTGAAGACGGTCGACGGCGCCCTGCCGCCGGACTTCTACACCTACCCCGTCGAACGACAGCGCGCCCTGTACGACGGGCTGACCGAGGTCCTCCCGATCCCCGTGCCCGAGGGCGTCAGCCACCGGGACGCGAGCGTCACCCACGGCGGGCGCACCGCCCGCATCCGCATCTACGAGCCGGCCCGGCGCACGGGCGACGCCGTGCTGTTCTACATACGCGGCGGCGGCTTCGTCATCGGCTCCCTCCACAGCCACCACAGCCTGGTCGCCGAACTCGCCGACCGAACCGGCCTGGTGGCGATCGCCCTCGATTTCGGCATGGCCCCGGAGAACCCGCACCCCGGCCCGCTGGAGGACTGTTACGCCGGACTGTGCGGCACGCTGGCCGACCTGCCCGCCCTCGGGCTCGACGGCATCGACCCCGAGGGCGCGGTGCTCTGCGGAGAGAGCTCCGGCGCCAACATGGCCGTCGTCCTCTCGATGATCGCCCGCGACCGGGGCGGCCCCCGGCTGCGCGGCCAGGCGGTGATCAGCCCGGTGCTCGACTTCACCCGGTGGCGGCACGGCGGCGAGGACGCGCCCCTGCTCTCCGGCGGGGAGATGGAGTTCTACACCGCCTGCTACTGCCCGGAGCCCGGGCAGGCGGAACTCCCGTACGTCTCGCCGCTGCTCACCGGCACCTTCCACGACCTGCCGCCCGCCTACGTCGTGGGCTGCGAGATGGACTCGCTGCGCGTGGACGCCGAGAAGTACACCGCCCGGCTGCGGCAGAACGGCACGCCGGTGACGTACGTGATGGAGGAGGGGATGGTGCACGCCCCGGTGCGCGCCCGCCGGATCAGCGAGCCGGCCGGGGCGTTCTTCGCCCGCTACTGCGACGCCGTGGCCGCCCTGGCGGCCGGAGAGGCGGCCGGCCGTGACGAGCGCTGAGCGGATCCCGGACGCGCCGCAGGGCCCCTGCGTGATCGTCGACCCGTACTCCTCGGGGGCGCTGTTCGCACAGACGCTGGCCGACCACGGCGTCCCGGTGGTGGCGGTGGTCACCGGCCCCCGGCCGCCGGAGGCCTACGCCTCCTCCTACCAGCCGCAGGACTTCCCCGAGATCATCGTCTACGAGGGCGACCTGGAGGCCGTCGCGGAGCGGCTGCGGGCGCTGGACCCGCGCTGCGTCGTGGCGGGCTGCGAGTCCGGGGTGGAACTGGCCGAACGGCTCGCCCCGCTCGTGACGCCCGAGCGGTGCAACGTGCCCGAACTCGCGGCGGCGCGGCGGGACAAGAGCAGCATGGCGGCCGCGGTCGCGGCGGCGGGCCTGCCGGTCATCCCGCAGATCTGCACCGCCGACGCCGACGAGGTGGCGTCCTGGCTGGAGCGCGAGGGCCTGGCCGGGGCGGACCTGGTCGTCAAGCCGCCCAAGAGCGCCAGCACCGACGGCGTGATCAAACTGACCGGCGGAGAGGACTGGCGGAGCGTGTTCGCGCGCCAGATCGGCCGGGTCAACCAGTTCGGCGAGGTCGACGACCGGCTCCTGGTCCAGAAGTTCGTCACCGGCACCGAATACGTGATCGACACCTTCAGCCACGACGGCAAGCACGCCGTGGTCGACGTGTGCGCCTACCGCAAGGTCGACAACGGTCCGCACATGGCCGTCTACGACACCATGCGCTGGCTGCCCCCGGACGACCCGGCCCTGCCCGGCCTGACGGAGTACGTCTTCGGCGTCCTGGACGCGGTGGGGCTGCGCTTCGGCTCGGCCCACGTCGAGGTGATGGGCACGGCGGAGGGACCGCTGCTCATCGAGCTCGGTGCCCGGCCGCACGGCGGCGGCCAGCCGCGCTTCAACCGCAACGCCACCGGCGACAGCCAGATCGACCGGACCGTGCGCTGGCTGACCGGGGGCGAGCTCCCGCAGGGCTACGAGCTGCTCGTCCACCAGATGTGCGTCTTCCACATCGCGCCCCGCTCCGGAACCGTCCGCGGCACGGCCGCCCTCGACGTCGTCCGCGACCTGCCCAGCCACCACTTCTCGATCCAGAACCTGGCCGACGGCGACCACGTCCCCGCCACCCGGGACCTGGTCGACAGCCTCAACTTCGGGTTCGTGATCCTCGCCCACCCCGACGCCGCGCAGATCCAGCGGGACTACGAGGCCGTCCGGGCCGCGGAGCTCCGGCTTTCCATCGAGGAGCAGCGATCAACACCGCCGCCTTCCTGATCAGTTCCCTGGTGGTGATCATGACGCCCGGGCCCGACCTCGTCGTGATCACCAATCTGGTGCTGAACGGCTCCCTGCGGGTGGCCACCGCCGCCGCGCTCGGCATGATCACCGCGGGGGCCGTCCAGGCCGGGCTCGGCGCGGCCGGGCTGGCCGCGCTCCTCGCGGCGAGTCCGGGGCTCTTCGCGGCCTTCCGCTGGACCGGCGCGGTCGTGCTGCTCGGCTGGGCCGTGCTCGCCCTGCGGCGGGCCACCGGCCGGGCCGGCGGCGGCACCGAGACCGCGGCCCCGGCCCCGGCCCCGGCGCCACCGCCCCGGGCCACGGTCACGGTCCCCGCGCACGCGACGGGTCGGCCGGGACAGCAAGGTGAGCGCCTCGTCCTCACCGAGCACGTTGAGGTCGAGCCGCGGCACACCGTCCCGGGCCACCAGCCCCGGCAGGGTGTCGCGGCTGGTGACGAGGACCGCACAGCCGGCCGCGCCCGGAACGAGCGGCCGGATCTGGCTCTCCTCGCGGACGTTGTCCGGCACGATCAGCATCCGCCGGTCCGACAGCAGGGTGCGGTACAGGTTCGCGGCTTCGTCGAGGGACCGGGGGAGCTCCCCGTCGGGGACGCCCAGGGCGCGCAGGAACGAGGCGAGGGCCTCCTGCGGATGCAGCGCCCGCCGGTCGGCGTACCCGTGCAGGTCGACGTACAACTGCCCGTCCGGGAACCGTTCGCGCACCCGGTGCGCCCAGCGCACGGCCAGCGCCGTCTTGCCCACCCCGGGGAAACCGGTGACCAGCACCGCCGGGACCTGCCCGACCCGCTCGCCGGTGGGCAGGAGCAGCCGGTCCAGCCGTTTCAGCTCGGCGGTGCGGCCGACGAAGCCCGTGCTCGCGGCCGGCGTCTGGGACGGCCGGGGCCTCGCCGGGGGTGCGGCCGGCCGGACCGGGGGCGCGGCCGGCGCGTCGAACGCGGCCCACGCGGCCGCCGGTCCCGTCCGCGGCCACGGCAGTTGCTGGTGCAGGATCCGCAGGTGGGCACGGCGCAGTTCGTCACCCGGCTGGACGCCGAGCTCCCGGTCGAGTCCGCGGGCCACCTCGGAATAGGTCTTCAGGGCCTCCCGCTGCTCCCCGCAGCTCGCCAGCACCAGCATCAGCCGCGCCTGGAGTCCCTCGTGCAGCGGTTCCTCCTCCGTG
Organism: Streptomyces sp. NBC_01214; assembly: GCF_026340975.1. Lineage (GTDB taxonomy): Bacteria > Actinomycetota > Actinomycetes > Streptomycetales > Streptomycetaceae > Streptomyces. The sequence goes on from NZ_JAPEOS010000001.1 coordinate 353,046, forward strand.
GCACCGCGCAGCGCACCCAGCACCCGCTCGGGCCGCCGCACCTGCAAGGACAGGTCCGTGTAGAGCAGCAGGCTCTCGACCCGCTGCCGGGCGGCCGCCGTGGCGGCGGGATGGTGCGGCAGCAGCGGCTCGCCGGCCAGCAGCGGGCCGCGCCAGCAGCCGTAGGCGCGTTCGGCCAGCTCGTGGGCGGCTTCCGCGTCCCCGGCCCCGTGCGCCTGCCGCGCCCGTGCCCACAGGTCCTGGAACTGGGTCAGGTCGACCTGGTCGCGCTCCAGTTCCAGGACGTAGCCCGTGTGCGTGCGCGACAGGAACGAGGGGGCCGGTGCCCCCGCCCGGCCACCGGGGAGCAGCAACACCCGGCGCGCCTGGCTGACGTAGGTGTGCACCAGGTTCTGGTACGAACGCGGCGGGTCCTTCGGCCACAGCGCATGGGTGATCTCCCCCAGGCCGGCCGCCTCGGGGTAGCGCAGGGCGAGCAGGGCCAGCAGGCGCCGCACCTTGGCCGCGTGGACGTGGGTCTCGACACCGCGGTACCGGACGGACAGCGGGCCGAGGATGCCGATGTGGAGCCGCTCGCTCCCCGGGCGTACGGCCTCACGCGCGGGCGGCGCCAACTGCCGCGCGGTGTCCGCGTCGAGGCCCAGCACGCGGGCCAGCAGCCGCACGGTCCGGGTCTGGGGCCGGTGCACCCGGCCGTGCTCGATGTCCCGCAGGACCCGCACGCTCACCCCGGCGCGTTCCGCCAGCTCGCGCTGCGTCAGTCCCTCCCGCCCCCGGAACGAGAGGAGCCGTTCACCGAACGACCAACTGCCGCCGCTTAAGTCTTCGTCCGCCGTCGCCGTGCCGCGGACGGGGTTCCCCATCATGTCCGGAATGCGGGTGCGACAGAAAGGAAAGCAAGAAGAAAACGTCTTGTGAATCGCTTTTCCATTGCTGTGCGCAGAACGGTCGCCACCACGCTTCCCCCGAGACCTCGCTGGATCTTGAGCAATCCGAACCGGAGCGATCAGCCGAGCGCCCACGGCTCGTCCGCAACTCTAGCTTCGCGTTGCGACCACTGATCAAGGGGCTCGCCCCCTTTGTTCCGAACCGATCACATCGCACCCCTCGCACCTCCGACTTTCAGAATCCCGCGCATATCGGCCAGTTGGCGAGAAAGAGCCAGTCCCGCCGGGGAGCGCATGAACACGATCTCCATCACCTCCCGGGAAGATCGCGCGGACGCGTCCGATAGGCGAATGACATAAACGGAACCGAATATCGCACCGAATGCGAATGGCAGGCAAAATAAAAGAACTTTCGAGTGAGGTGCAACGTTCTCACGCGGCCCGGTGTTCACAAGGAGGATGGACGAGACGACCCTCCCCCTGACGGAGCTGCTCGCGACCGACCTGGACGACGGGTTCACCGAACTCGTGCGCACCCAGGCCGGCACCGTGCGTTCCGTCCTGCTGCGTCTCTCCGGCTCCGCGCGGGACGCCGACGACCTGGGCCAGGAAACGTTCCTGCGCGCCTACTCCGCCCTGCGCGACTACCCGCCCGAGCGCCGCGGGCAGCTCCAGCCGCGGGCCTGGCTGCTGACCATCGCCGCGAACGTGTGGCGCAACCACGTCCGCACCCTGAGCCGGCGGCCCGGCGTCGCCGACGGCATCGAGGTGACGGCCATCGAGGTCCCGGACGGCGCCCCGGGGCCGGAGCAGCTCGCGCTCGACGGGGCGCGCCGGGCCCGGCTGGTGGCCGCACTGTCCGCACTGCCGGACCACCACCGACTGCCCGTGGTCCTGCGGCACATCGGCGAGCTGAGCTACCAGGAGGTGGCCGGGATCCTGGACTGCCCGGTCGGCACGGTGAAGGCCCAGGTGTCGCGGGGGCTGGCCGCGCTGCGCGCGGAGCCCGGCCTGGCCGCCGACCGCGCGACGTACGGAGCGGCCGCAGCTGCGGCCGGGGGAACGACGGCGAAGACGACACACGAACCGGGCCGGAAGGAAAGGAAGGAGGCGACGGGATGAGACTGCCGGACGAGTGGGACACGTTGCGCGAGGCGGCACCCGCGGGGTTCGCGGCGCGCGTGCTGGACCGCGTCGGCGTTCCGGCGCATCGCTACGACTGCTACGTGCGGGCCGACTCCCCGGTCGGCCCCCTCTACGTCGCCCACGGGCGGGGCGCGGTGACCGGCGCCGCCGCCACGGACTGGTACGCCGACGACCGGGCGTTCGAGGACGCCTACCGGGCCCGGACCGGGCGGTCGGCGCTCTCCGGGACCAAGCCCCCGCCGGGTCTGGCGCGGGCCCTGCGCGGCCGGGACCGGACCCTGCGCTACGCGTTCGGGCCGCTCGCCGACGAAGCGCGCGCCGTCCTGCAAGCGACCCGGGCCGTCCCGTTCGGGCAGCTCCGTCCGGCGGCCTGGCTGGCCCGCGAAGCCGGAATGCCGGGTCTCGCGCCCGAGACGGTCGTGGCGGCGGTCCGGGCCAATCCGGTCCCCGTGCTCGTACCCGCGCACCGGCTGTGCACGGACGACGGGCTCCCGGCGGACTGCGGCCTGCCGGCCGGGTTCGAACGGCGGCTGCGGGAGTGGGAGGGGGTGGACGCCGAGCGGGTGGAGCGGTTCGTGCGGGCCGGCGCCCGGTTCCTGGGCAGCGGCACCACGCGGATCTTCTGCTACCCGACGTGCGCGCACGCGCGCCGCATCACCGCCCGCCACGAGGTGCCCTTCACCTCGGCCGACGAGGCGTCCGCCGCCGGGTTCCGGGGCTGCCTCAGCTGCCGACCGGCCGTCGTCTGACCGCTGACCGGCAGGCCGGTCCGGGCCGGTCCGGGCCGTCGGCGCGCGCTCAGCGGTCGGCGGCGATCAGGTCGAGCAGGCCGGGGAAGCGCAGGTCCAGGTCCGCGCGGCGCAGCGTGGCCGCCCGGCTGTTGCCCCGGTCCACCTGCCGCACCAGGCCCGCCTCGCGCAGGATCCGGAAGTGGTGGGTGGTCGTCGACTTCGAGACCGGGAGGTTGAAGGAGGCGCAGGTGCGCGCCGTGCCCGCCGGCTCCCGCAGCAACGCGCTCACGACGGCGTAGCGCAGGGGGTCGGAGAGCGCGTTCAGCACGGTCAGCAGGCTCATCTCCTCCAGCGAGGGGTGGCCGTCCTCGTCGGGCATCGTGCCCTCCTCCCTTAGGTACGGCTTGCATCATACCTCTCCCCATGCCACCTTAAGGTTCGATCAAAACCGAACCTGGCCGCCATAGGGCCGGGCCGAGCCTGGAGTTGTGCCCAATGAGTACGCAGACCACGTCGTCGGCCGCACCACCGATGCGGGCGAAAGGGCGGCCCGGGCGAACCGCCACCCTGGCCGCCGTGCTCCTCGCGGTGTTCGTCGTCCCGATGTCGATCTCCGGTACGGCCGTGGCCCTCCCCGAGATCGGTGCCGACACCCACGCCGGCCTCGCGCCCCTGCAGTGGGTGGTGAACGCCTTCAACGTGGCCTTCGCCTGCTTCACCCTCGTCTGGGGTTCCCTCGCCGACGTCATCGGCCGGGTCAAGGCCTTCGCCGCCGGCGCCGCCGTCTACGCCGCGGCCTCACTGGGCGGCGCGCTCGCCCCCGACGTGCTGTGGCTGGACGCCACCCGCGCGCTCGCCGGAACGGGCGGCGCGGCGATCTTCTCCTGCGGCGCGGCGATCATCGCGACCGTGTTCGACGGACCGGCGCGCGCCAAGGCCTTCGCCCTGTTCGGCACCGTCGCCGGCGTCGGCGTGGCGGTCGGCCCCTCACTGGCCGGCGCTCTCGTCCAAGGCCTCGGCTGGCGCTGGGTGTTCGCGGTGCACGCCGTCGCCCTGCTCCTCGTCCTGCTCGCGGTGCCCACCATCGCCAGGGCCGTACCGGCCGACGGCGGCAGCGGAGCCCGCGTCGACGTGCCGGGCAGCGCGCTGTTCGTCATCGCCATGGTGCTGCTGACCACCGCCATCGTGCAGGGCTCGCAGTGGGGCTGGGGCAGCCCGGGCGTCCTCGGACTGTTCGCGGGCGCAGCCCTGGTCCTCGCGGTCTTCGCCGCCGTGGAGAACCGTCGGGAACACCCCGTGCTGGACCTGAGCCTGCTGCGCAACCGGCGTTTCGTCGGCCTGTGCCTGGTGCCGGTCGCCGCGTCCTTCGGCTTCGTCACCATGCTCACGTACCTGCCGAGCTACCTGACCGCGGCCACCGGCCGCGACAGCGGCGCGGCCGGCCTGACCATGCTGCTGCTCACCGTGCCCGTACTGGTCTGCCCGCTGCTCGCCGCGAAGCTGGTCGCCCGCGGGGTCCCCGCGCTCGCCCTCGTCCACGTCAGCCTCGCCTGCCTGGTCGTCGGCGACCTGGCGCTCACGCTGTTCTCCCCCGACGTGACGGTCCTCGTCGTCGCCCTGCCGATGCTCGTCACCGGCGCCGGCATGGGCCTGTCGGCGGGGCTCGTCGACGGCCAGGCGCTGGAACTGGTCGACCCGGCCAGGGCGGGCATGGCGGCGGGCTTCCTCAACACCCTGCGGCTCGGCAGCGAGGCCATCGCCGTGGCGGCGTACGGATCGGCCCTCGCGACCGTGCTCCGCTCCCGCGTCGAGGACGGCATCGGCACGTACGCCGGCGCCGCGCAGGCGGACCGGGTCGCCGACCGGGCCGCGGGCGGCGACCTCGCCCGGGCCACCGAACTGTCCGGTGCGGCGGACGCCGAGGGCTTCGCCCACTTCCTGGCCGGGGCCTACGACTCCGCCTTCCACACCGTCCTGTGGGGACTCGCCGCGGTCTGCGCCGTCCTGTGCGCCGCGATCGCCGCCCTGCTGCGCGGCGGCCCCGCCAGGAGCACCGCCTGACCCCCTGCCGACGGGCATGAAAAATGCCCTCCGAGACTGCGTTTCCGCAGGTCGGAGGGCATTTATGACGTGGAGCCTAGGAGATTCGAACTCCTGACATCTGCCTTGCAAAGGCAGCGCTCTACCAACTGAGCTAAGGCCCCATGGAAGTGGACGCACCCGTCCCGTGCGGGAGGTGTGGTCGTTCCGCAGAACAGAGTACCGGGTGTACCCCCTCATCTCGCAAAATGATAGGGACTCCCGCCGTGCGACCACTCTCCGTAAGATGCTCGCGAGGTTCGCACCAGCGAAGGGGAGTAGTAAGAGTGGACGCAGTACAACAAGAGGCCACGGCCAGAGCCAGAGAACTTCAGCGCAGTTGGTACGGGGAGCCGCTGGGAGCGCTCTTCCGCCGGCTCATAGATGACCTCGGCTTGAACCAGGCCCGCCTCGCTGCCGTCCTCGGACTGTCGGCGCCCATGCTGTCCCAGCTGATGAGCGGCCAGCGCGCCAAGATCGGGAACCCGGCCGTGGTCCAGCGCGTCCAGGCCCTCCAGGATCTCGCCGGCCAGGTGGCCGACGGAAGCGTCAGCGCGGGGGAGGCCACCGACCGGATGGACGAGATCAAGAAGACCCAGGGGGGCTCCGTCCTCAGCAACAGCGGTCAGACCACCACCAGTTCCGGCGCACCCACGGTCAAGCGGGTCGTCCGCGAGATCCAGTCGCTGCTGCGCTCGGTCTCCGCGGCCGGCGACATCATCGACGCGGCGAACACCCTCGCCCCCAGCCACCCGGAACTGGCAGAGTTCCTCCGGGTGTACGGCGCGGGCCGCACCGCCGACGCGGTCGCCCACTACGAGGCCCACCAGAACTGACACGCACGGGGCGGACGACGGGGGACGGGGGACGGGCACAGCGATGGGTGAGGTCTTCGCCGGTCGGTACGAGCTGATCGATCCGATCGGACGCGGTGGCGCGGGCGCCGTTTGGCGGGCCTGGGACCACCGCCGTCGACGCTACGTGGCCGCGAAGGTCCTCCTGCAGAGCGACGCCCACACGCTCCTGCGGTTCGTACGGGAGCAGGCACTACGGATCGACCATCCGCACGTACTGGCTCCGGCCAGCTGGGCGGCCGACGACGACAAGGTCCTGTTCACCATGGACCTGGTCGGCGGCGGCTCGCTCGGCCATGTGATCGGGGACTACGGGCCCCTACCGCCCCGGTTCGTGTGCGGCCTGCTCGACCAGCTCCTGTCGGGGCTCGCGGCGGTGCACGCCGAGGGCGTGGTGCACCGCGACATCAAACCGGCCAACATCCTGATGGAAGCGACCGGAACCGGGCGGCCGCACCTGCGTCTGTCCGACTTCGGCATCTCCATGCGCAAGGGCGAGCCCCGGCTGACCGAGACCGACCTCGTGGTCGGCACGCCGGGCTATTTCGCCCCCGAGCAACTGCTGGGCGCCGAGCCCGACTTCCCCGCCGACCTCTTCGCCGTGGGGCTGGTCGCCCTGTACCTCCTCCAGGGCCGCAAGCCCGATTCCCGGGCACTGGTGGAGCACTTCTTCGCGCACGGCACCCCGGGCGCCCCCGAAGGCGTTCCCGCACCGCTCTGGGACGTCATCGCCGGTCTCCTGCAACCGGACCCCCAGAACCGCTTCCGGACGGCCACAGGGGCGCGCAAGGCCCTTGTCGAGGCCGTGGAGCTGCTGCCGCCGCCCGCCCCGGACGAGGATCCGGTGGAGGTGTTCGACCAACTCGGCCCGCTGCCGCCCGGATTCGGCCCGCAGGGCCCGCCGAGCACGGCGGCCACGACCCCGCGGGCTCCCGACGCCGGGGCCCCGGAGGCGGCGTCCGCCGCCTCCGTGACGGCGCCCGCGGAGCCCGTCCGGACCGACCCGCGCGGTACGGCGCGGACCGCCCCGGTGGCCCTGCCCGCGCCGCCGGCCCCGTATCCGGCCGCTCCGTTCTCCCCTGCCTCGCCCGTCGCCCCGGCCTCCCCCGCCGTCCCGGCCCAGGTGCCCGCGTACGGGCCCTCGGAGACGGGCAGCTTCCACCTGCCGCCGCCAACCGCGCCAGCCGCACCGGCCCCCTCGGCCCCCGCCGGGGCGCCGGTCCGGGCGGGCGGCGGGATCGCCCCGCCCCCGGCGAAGGCGGTGGCCTCCCTGCTCGCCGCGGCGCTGCTGTGCTTCGCGGTCGGCGTCTGGGCCCTCACGCAGATGTAGCGCCGCGCCCCCGCCGGCCGAGCAGGACCCAGCCGCCCAGCACCGCCAGCAGCAGCGTCCCGGTGCCGAATCCGGCGCCCGCCACGATTCGCATCGTGGAGTGCCGCTCGGCGGCCTCGGCGGCCTCCGGGGCGGTGAGCCCCTCCTTGGCCGCGGCCCGGTCCTCCTCGCCCACCCCGAAGCCTCCCGCGGCCGGACCCTCCTTGTACGCGGGCGCCTTGGCCGGCGTACCGGTGACGTCCAGGCGCAGGGTCAGCGGCACGGGCACCGCGTCCTCGGTGAAGTCGGCGACCTTGGCGCCCATGGTCACCGCGACGTAGTACCAGCCCGCGACGGAGACGGGCTGCACGCTCGATGCACCCGCGAAACGGTTCTCGTACGTGACGGGCGGGGTCTTCTCCAGGGTGATCCCGGCCTGCTTGCCGTCGTACGAGGTGTCCTTGTCGGAGATCAGGCCCCGGTAGGGGCTGTAGAGGGAGACGGTGAGCCCGCCCGACGCCGAACCGTAGTTCTTCGTCATCTTCGCGGCGGCCAGCTCGGCGCCAAGGCCCAGCTGCTGCCCCCAGTCCAGCGGGACCCGGTAGAAGCGGGTCTGCCCGGGCCGCATCTCGTCGCGCCACACGCCGGCGCCCAGGGCGCGGGCGTCGTTGAAGCCGGTCCCGCCGCTGCGGGGCACCGCCTCGGTGCCCGGCAGCACGGGGGCGCCCGAGGGCCAACCGCTGGGCGCGGTGGTGGGGGCGCCCGCGCCGCGGCCGGGCTCCCGCTGGACCTTGATCTCCAGCGGCCAGGGGCTCTGGTCGTAGCCCTTGGCCGAGGTCCGCGTGACCTTGGCGTAGTACACGCCCGCGGGCGCGCAGTCCTCGTCCTCGGCGCCCCGGCGGACGCCGGCCGCGCTGATCGGGTAGGGGTCGTAGCCGAAGTTCGCCCGGCCGCCGCTCCGGGGGCAGGAACGCCCCGCGGTGGTCATGATCTCCACGTCGATGCCGTCGCCGCCGGAAACCTTCGCGCCCGCCGCGGGGCGGACCACGGCGGAGACGTAGACGTCGGACCCGTCCTTGTCGAGGACGAGCCGGTACACGCGTTCCCCCGGCCCGAGCGTGTCCCGGTAGACGTTCCCGGCCTCGATCTGCGGGGCGTCGGCCGTGGAGGGCTTGCCCTCGATCGACGTGGCGCCGTCCGCGGCCCGGTAGGTCGGGAGGGGTCCGGGCGCGGCCCCGTCGGCGTACGCGACCCCCGGCGCTCCCGCGACCATGCCCAGGGCCGCCGCCCACGCCGCCGTCCGTCCCCGAACCATCACGCCCACCCCGAATTTGCTTGCGCAAGCCAAATCTTTACATAACGGAAGTTTTCGTTACAGAGCAGCACAAAGCCCCGACCGCAGCGGCAGCCGGGGCTTCATGGGATCAGCCTTGGGTCTCACACACCGGAACCAGAGGGCACGGAGTCAGTTGCCTCCGTCCACAGGTCCTGCTCGGCGCGGTCCGCCTGGATCTGGCGGTACACGAGGAGCCCGCCGATGGCGGCCAGTGCGACCAGGAGCAGCTTCTTCACCGCGCGACCTCGTCTTTCGTTGACGTAGGGGACTTCTGGCGCCCAACAATACACACCGACCGATACCGATCGGTGACCTGGCGGTCCACCAACTGGCCCAACGAAGAAGACCCCCAGGCCTTGGCCTGGGGGTCTTCGACACTGTGGGGCTAACAGGATTTGAACCTGTGGCCTCATCCTTATCAGGGATGCGCTCTAACCAACTGAGCTATAGCCCCATCCGCGCTGCGCGCTGACTCCTGAAGATTAGCGCACAGACCCGGTCAGGCCAAAATCCGTTGTCCGGGGGCGTCTGCGCAGGTCATCCGACCCGTCGCGGGCGCCCGGACACGGGGCCTACTCGTCCTCGGCGAGGGTGAGCTCCACACCGCCGACGAAGCCCGCCGACAGGTTGTAGATGAACGCACCCAGCGTCGCCAGTGCCGTCGCCAGCACCACGTCGATCACCGCGATGACCGACGTGAAGATCAGAACGCGCGGCAGCGACAGGAACGACTGGAGGTCGAAGCCGTTGCCCTCGTTCGAACCGGTCGCCTCGCTGATCGTGCCGCCGACGGTCGAGAAGACGCCCATCGCGTCCATGACCATCCACAGCACAGCCGCCGCCACGATCGTGCAGATGCCGAGCGCGATCGACAGCAGGAAGCTGACCTTCATGACCGACCACGGGTCGGCCTTGGCCACCCGCAGCCGCGCCTTGCGCGTGCGGGGGGCCGTACGGACCCCCGTGCGCGGCTTGCGCTGCGCGCCCGTCCCCGCGCCCCCCTGCGCCGTCCCGGGGCCCGAGGGCGCCGGATAGGCCTGCGGAGGGTGGTACGGCTGTGCGGGCTTGTCCTGGCCGGCGTCCGCGCCGACCGACGACTTCGGACCTCGAGTGTCCGTCACGGTTCCCCCCTGGGAGTCCGCGGCAGGGCCACGGGCACCGTTCGCTCCAGTCTTGGCCGGTCCGGCGCCCGTGGCTCCACTCACGACTTACTCCTCGTGCTCCCCGGCCGAGGGCTGCGTGCCCTCGGCGGCCTCGGCGACCTGTCCGTCGGCCACCTCGGTGTCGTTCTCGTCGGCCTCGACCTCGTCAGCTTCCTGACCGGCCTCGGCGTTCCGGGCGATGCCGACCACGGCATCGCGCTTGCCCAGGTTGATCAGCTGGACGCCCATGGTGTCACGGCCGGTCTCCCTGACTTCGTTGACGCGCGTGCGAATCACACCACCGCTGAGCGTGATGGCGAGAATCTCGTCGCTCTCGTCGACCACGAGCGCTCCGACGAGCGATCCGCGGTCCTCCACGATCTTGGCGGCCTTGATGCCCAGACCGCCACGGCCCTGGACGCGGTACTCGTCGACCGGCGTCCGCTTGGCGTAGCCGCCGTCGGTCGCGGTGAAGACGAACGTACCCGGCCTCACAACGTTCATGGAGAGCAGTTCGTCACCTTCTCGGAAACTCATGCCCTTCACGCCCGAGGTGGCGCGGCCCATCGGGCGCAGCGCGTCGTCGGTCGCCGTGAAGCGGATCGACTGCGCCTTCTTGCTGATCAGCAGCAGGTCGTCCTCGGCGGACACCAGCTCCGCACCGATCAGCTCGTCAGCAGTGCCGTCGGCGCCGTCGGCGCCGGTCTCCCGGAGGTTGATCGCGATGACGCCGCCCGAGCGGGGCGAGTCGTAGTCCTTGAGCGCCGTCTTCTTCACCAGGCCGCCCTTGGTGGCCAGGATCAGGTAGGGCGCCGCCTCGTAGTCGCGGATCGCGAGGATCTGGGCGATCTTCTCGTCCGGCTGGAAGGCCAGCAGGTTCGCCACGTGCTGCCCGCGGGCGTCACGGCCGGCGTCCGGCAGCTCGTACGCCTTGGACCGGTAGACCCGGCCCTTGTTCGTGAAGAAGAGCAGCCAGTGGTGCGTGGTGGACACGAAGAAGTGGTCGACCAGGTCGTCCTGCTTCAGCTTGGTGCCGCGCACGCCCTTACCGCCGCGCTTCTGCGAGCGGTAGTCCTCGGTCTTGGTGCGCTTGACGTAGCCGCCGTGCGTGATCGTGACGACGATGTCCTCTTCGGCGATCAGGTCCTCGATGGACATGTCACCGTCGAAGGGCACCAGCTTGGAGCGCCGGTCGTCGCCGAACTTCTCGACGATCGCCGCCAGTTCCTCGCTGACGATGGAGCGCTGGCGCTCCTCCGAGGCCAGGATGGCGTTGTACTCGTTGATCTTCGCCTGGAGCTCGTCGTGCTCGGCGACGATCTTCTGCCGCTCCAGGGCCGCCAGGCGGCGGAGCTGCATCTCCAGGATCGCGTTCGCCTGGATCTCGTCGATCTCCAGGAGGCCCATCAGGCCCTCGCGCGCGATCTCGACCGTGTTGCTGCGCCGGATGAGGGCGATGACCTCGTCGATCGCGTCCAGCGCCTTGAGCAGACCGCGCAGGATGTGGGCGCGCTCCTCCGCCTTGCGCAGGCGGAACTTCGTGCGCCGGACGATGACCTCGATCTGGTGCGTCACCCAGTGGCGGATGAACGCGTCGATCGACAGCGTGCGCGGCACGCCGTCCACCAGCGCCAGCATGTTGGCGCCGAAGTTGGTCTGCAGCTCGGTGTGCTTGTAAAGGTTGTTCAGCACGACCTTGGCGACGGCGTCGCGCTTGAGGACGATCACCAGGCGCTGGCCGGTCCGCGACGAGGTCTCGTCACGGACGTCGGCGATGCCGCCGACCTTGCCGTCCTTCACCAGGTCCGCGATCTTCTGCGCGAGGTTGTCGGGGTTGGTCTGGTACGGGAGCTCCGTGACCACCAGGCACTGGCGGTTCTGGATCTCCTCGACCTCCACCACCGCGCGCATCGTGATGGAGCCGCGACCGGTCCGGTACGCCTCCTCGATGCCCTTGCGGCCCACGACCAGGGCGCCCGACGGGAAGTCCGGGCCCTTGATCCGCTCGATCAGCGCGTCCTGGAGCTCCTCGTGCGTGGCCTCCGGGTGCTCCAGCGCCCACTGGGCACCGGCCGCGACCTCGCGGAGGTTGTGCGGCGGAATGTTGGTGGCCATGCCGACCGCGATGCCGGCGCTGCCGTTGACCAGCAGGTTCGGGAAGCGCGCCGGCAGGACGGTGGGCTCCTGGTTGCGGCCGTCGTAGTTGTCCTGGAAGTCGACGGTCTCCTCGTCGATGTCCCGGAGCATCTCCATGGCCTGCGGCATGAGCTTGCACTCGGTGTAGCGCATCGCGGCCGCCGGGTCGTTGCCCGGGGAGCCGAAGTTGCCGTTGGAGTCCACCAGCGGCATGCGCATCGACCACGGCTGGGCCAGGCGGACCAGGGCGTCGTAGATGGAGCTGTCACCGTGCGGGTGGTAGGTGCCCATGACGTCGCCGACGACGCGGGCGCACTTGTAGAAGCCCTTCTCGGGCCGGTAGCCGCCGTCGTACATCGCGTACAGCACGCGGCGGTGCACCGGCTTGAGGCCGTCGCGCACGTCCGGCAGGGCGCGCGAGACGATGACGGACATCGCGTAGTCGAGGTAGGAGCGCTGCATCTCCGTCTCGAGCCCGACGGGCTCGATGCGCAGCACGGGCTGCTCCTCCGCGGCGTTCTCTGCGGTGGGGGTGGTTTCGTCGGCCATTGCTGGTCAGAAATCCTTTCAGGCGGCGGTCAGCGGAGCCGACTCAGATGTCGAGGAACCGAACGTCCTTGGCGTTGCGCTGGATGAAGGAGCGCCGGGCTTCGACGTCCTCACCCATCAGCACCGAGAACAGGTCGTCGGCCTGCGCGGCGTCGTCCAGGGTGACCTGGCCGAGGACACGGTGGTCCACGTCCATGGTGGTGATGCGCAGTTCCTCGGCGTTCATCTCGCCCAGACCCTTGAAGCGCTGGATCGAGTCTTCCTTGATCCGCTTGCCGTTCTGCTTGCCGAGCTCGACCAGGGCGTCCCGCTCGCGGTCCGAGTACGCGTACTCGAAGTCGTCCCGGCCCCACTTGATCTTGTAGAGGGGCGGGCGCGACAGGTACACGTGACCGGCTTCGACCAGCGGCCGCATGAAGCGGAAGAGGAAGGTCAGCAGCAGGGTGTTGATGTGCTGGCCGTCGACGTCGGCGTCCGCCATCAGGATGATCTTGTGATAGCGGAGCTTCTCGATGTCGAAGTCCTCGTGCACACCGGTGCCGAAGGCACTGATCAGCGCCTGGACCTCGGTGTTCTGGAGGATCTTGTCGATACGGGCCTTCTCGACGTTCAGGATCTTGCCGCGGATGGGCAGGATGGCCTGGTACATCGGGTTGCGGCCGGACTTCGCGGAGCCACCGGCCGAGTCGCCCTCGACGATGAAGATCTCGCACTTGGTCGGGTCGTTCGACTGGCAGTCGGACAGCTTGCCCGGCAGCGAGGCGCTCTCCAGCAGACCCTTGCGACGGGTCAGGTCACGGGCCTTGCGGGCCGCGACGCGCGCCGTGGCCGCCTGGATCGACTTGCGGATGATGTCCGCGGCCTCGACCGGGTTGCGGTCGAACCAGTCGTTGAGGTGCTCGTGGACGACCTTCTGCACGAAGGTCTTGGCCTCGGTGTTGCCCAGCTTGGTCTTCGTCTGGCCCTCGAACTGGGGCTCGCCCAGCTTGACCGAGATGATCGCCGTCAGACCCTCGCGGATGTCCTCGCCGGCGAGGTTGTCGTCCTTCTCGCGCAGCAGCTTCTTGTCGCGCGCGTAACGGTTCACCAGACCCGTCAGCGCCGCACGGAAGCCCTCCTCGTGCGTACCGCCCTCGTGCGTGTGGATCGTGTTCGCGAAGGAGTAGACACCCTCCGTGTACTGCGAGTTCCACTGCATCGCGATCTCGACCGAGAGCATCCGCTCCTTGTCCTCGGCCTCGACGTCGATGACGGTCGGGTGGATGAGCTCACCCTTGCGCGAGTTGAGGTACTTCACGAAGTCGACGATGCCGCCCTCGTAGTAGTACTTCACCGTGCGCGCCTGGGGCTCGGCCGCGTCCGCGTCCGGGTCGTCGGCGCCCGCGGTGGCCTTCGCCGACTCGCGCTCGTCGGTCAGCGACAGGGTCAGGCCCTTGTTGAGGAAGGCCATCTCCTGGAAGCGCCGCGACAGCGTCTCGAAGGAGTACTCGGTCGTCTCGAAGATGTCGCCGTCGGCCCAGAAGGTGACCGAGGTGCCCGTCTCGACGGTCTCCTCGTTCTTGGCCAGCGGGGCCGTCGGCACGCCCAGCTTGTAGTCCTGCGTCCAGCGGTGGCCGTCCGTCTTGACCTCGACCGCGACCTTGGTCGACAGGGCGTTCACGACGGACACGCCGACGCCGTGCAGACCACCGGAGACGGCGTAGCCGCCGCCGCCGAACTTGCCGCCCGCGTGCAGGACCGTCAGGACGACCTCGACGGCCGGCTTGCCCTCGGACGGAACGATGCCGACCGGGATGCCGCGACCGTTGTCGATCACGCGCACCCCACCGTCGGCGAGGATCGTCACGTCGATGGTGTCCGCGTGCCCGGCCAGCGCCTCGTCGACCGAGTTGTCGACGACCTCGTAGACGAGGTGGTGCAGACCACGCTCACCCGTCGAGCCGATGTACATACCCGGCCGCTTGCGGACCGCGTCCAGGCCCTCGAGGACCTGGATCGCACTGGCGTCGTAATTCTTCTCGTTGGAGTCGCCGGAATCGGCCACGAAGCGCCCTTTCTGGCACAGCACAGCCCGTGCTCCGGACCAGCAAGTGCGCCAGCGGGAGCGGCCGCGTCGATCTGCGTTGTCTGCGTGATCCCGCGAACGGGCGGGATTCGCTTCAGTCTACCGGTACCACGGACATGAATGGGGGTTTGCCGGTACCTGAGTCCGCATGTGCCGCCCTGAACCTCCACTCTCCGACTCCCCACATCCGGGGAGGGGCTCAAAGAGGCTCACGCGGGCATCCAGCCCTTCGGGCTGTCAACCTCCGACTACCGTGAGGGACACCACCCGCCGGACCGGCTACTCACCCGTAGGTGTCGCCCGGTCCCTTGCTGCCCGGCGCCCGCCACGGCCCGTAGCCCTTCGGCCGTCCGCCGGGCCCCTGGACCTTGATCAGACGTACGGTGCCCTGCCCCAGATCCGCGTTCAGCCGCGCGACCAGCTGCGGAGCCAGCAGCTTCAGCTGTGCCGCCCACGCCGAGGAATCGCAGCGCACGACAAGCTCACGGTCCTCGTAGCGTTCCGGTTCACAGTGGGCCGCGATCTCCGGGCCGACGATCTCCGGCCAGCGCTCCATCACGCCGGCCACCGCCATCGGCATCTCCCAGCCGCGTTCGGTGCGCAGCCGGTCCAGCGCCGCCATGAGCGGCATCGGGTCCCGGCCGTCCGCGCGGGCTCCCGAGCGCAGCCCCGGCTGCTGGCGCTTCTTCCCGCCGGCCGCGTTGCCCCGGGCCCGCGCCTGCTCGCGCGCCGCCGCGAGGGCCTGGCGCGCGAGGTCCACCCCGGAGGCCTCCGGGGTCCTGCGACCCTCCTGCGGGTCCTTGGCGTGCTCGTTCACAGCCGGGTCACCTCACCGCCGGACACCCCGAACCGCGTCCCCACCAGCACCCCCGGGACGTCGTCGTCGACCGCCGCCGTCACCAGTACCTGCTCGCCCGGGGCCACCAGCTCCGCCAGCCGCTCCCGGCGCCGCGCGTCCAGCTCGGCGAACACGTCGTCGAGGATCAGCACCGGCTCGCTGCCCTCCGAGCGCAGCAGCTCGTAGGAGGCCAGCCGGAGCGCCAGCGCGTACGACCACGATTCCCCGTGGCTCGCGTACCCCTTCGCGGGCAGCTCCCCGAGCCGCAGCACCACGTCGTCGCGGTGCGGTCCCACCAGGGTCACACCGCGCTCGATCTCCTGCTTGCGCACCTCGGCCAGCGCGGTCAGCAGCACCTCGTAGAGGGCCTCGCGGGTGCGCGCCGCGCCGCCGTCCACCGGCTCGCCGGCCGAGGACTTGTACGCCAGCCCCAGCGGGCCGCCGCCGGGTGCGAGCTGCTCGTAGGCCTTGTCCGCCAGGGGCAGCAGGGTCGCGATCAGATCCAGCCGCTGCGCGAGCAGCTCCGCGCCCGCGCGGGCGAGGTGCTGGTCCCACACGTCGAGGGTGGAGAGGTCCAGGGAGCGGCCGCCGTGCCGGCGGGCCATCGCCGCCGACTTCAGCAAGGTGTTGCGCTGCTTGAGCACCCGCTCGTAGTCGGAGCGGACCGCGGCCATCCGCGGCGAGCGCGCCGTGACCAGCTCGTCCAGGAACCGCCGTCGCTCGCCCGGGTCGCCCTTGACCAGGGCCAGGTCCTCCGGCGCGAACAGCACCGACCGTATGATCCCCAGCACGTCCCGCGGCCTGACCTGCGAGGACCGGTTGATCCGGGCCCGGTTCGCCCGGCCGGGATTGAGCTCCAGCTCCACCAGCTGCTGCCGCTCGCCCTGGGTGACGGCCGCGCGGATGATCGCCCGGTCCGCGCCCATCCGCACGAGCGGGGCGTCCGAGGAGACCCGGTGGCTGCCGAGGGTCGCCAGGTAGCCGATCGCCTCGACGAGGTTGGTCTTCCCCTGTCCGTTGGGGCCCACGAAAGCGGTGACGCCCGGGTCGAGGGGAACCTCGGCCCGGGCGTACGAGCGGAAGTCGGCCAATGAGAGATGCGAAACGTGCATGCGGCGCCGACCTCCCCCGGCTTCCAACTACTCGCTGTGGTGCTGTACCGCTGTACCGCTGCGGTGCTACTTCTTCTCGACCGCGTGGCCGCCGAACTGGTTGCGCAGCGCGGCGATCATCTTCATCTGCGGGGAGTCGTCCTGCCGCGAGGCGAAGCGCGCGAAGAGCGACGCGGTGATCGCGGGCAGCGGCACGGCGTTGTCGATCGCCGCCTCCACCGTCCAGCGTCCCTCGCCGGAGTCCTGCGCGAAGCCGCGCAGCTGCTCCAGGTGCTCGTCCTCGTCGAGGGCGTTCACGGCCAGGTCCAGCAGCCAGGAGCGGATGACGGTGCCCTCCTGCCAGGAACGGAAGACCTCACGGACGTCGGTGACCGAGTCCACCTTCTCCAGGAGCTCCCAGCCCTCGGCGTAGGCCTGCATCATGGCGTACTCGATGCCGTTGTGGACCATCTTCGCGAAGTGGCCCGCGCCGACCTTGCCCGCGTGCACGGCGCCGAACTCGCCCTCGGGCTTGAGGGCGTCGAAGACCGGCTGTACGCGGGCCACGTCCTCGGCGGCGCCGCCGTACATGAGCGCGTAGCCGTTCTCCAGGCCCCACACGCCGCCGGAGACACCGCAGTCGACGAAGCCGATGCCCTTGGCCTTCAGCTCCTCGGCGTGCTTCTCGTCGTCGGTCCAGCGGGAGTTCCCGCCGTCGACGACGACGTCACCGGGCGACAGCAGCTCGGCGAGCTCGTCGACGGTGGACTGGGTGGCCGCACCGGCCGGGACCATGACCCACACGACGCGGGGGGCCTGCAGGCTGTCCACAAGCTCCTGCAGGCTGTGGACATCCGCGAGGTCCGGGTTGCGGTCGTATCCGATGACGGTGTGGCCTGCGCGGCGGATGCGCTCGCGCATGTTGCCGCCCATCTTGCCGAGACCGACGAGACCAAGCTCCATCAGGTGGTTCCTTAAGCGTTGTGGCCGTCTTTGCCGGGGCTTCCCCGGCCGTGTCCTCGCCGGACGCGCAGGGGGTCGCCCACCGGATCCGAGCCTACGCCGGGCCGTGGCGGCGGGCCTTGCGGGCGCTCCATGGCGGCCCGTCCGGCTCAGCCGGTTTTCCCGGCGCGCTCCCCAGCCTGTGGACGACGTCGGGCCCGGTCCCGCTGCGTGCGAGACCGGGCCCGACGTCGACAGGTGGAACGTCAGCCGGACAGGCGCACCGGCATGATCAGGTACTTGTAGGCCTCGTCGGCCTCCGCGTCGATCGCCGGGCGGCCGCTGAGCAGCGCGGGCTTGGTCGACGTGGTGAAGCTGAGCTGCGCCACCGGGGAGGCGATCGCGCTCAGGCCGTCCAGCAGGAAGGTCGGGTTGAAGGCGATCGAGATGTCGTCGCCGTCCAGCTGGGCGTCGACCCTTTCCACAGCCTGTGCGTCGTCGGAGGAGCCGGCCTCCAGGATCAGCACGCCCTTCTCGAAGCTGAGGCGGACCGGGGTGTTGCGCTCGGCCACCAGGGCCACGCGCTTGACGGCCTCGACGAAGGGCGCGGTCTCGATCACCGCGATCGAGTTGAACTCCGTCGGGAACAGCGTCCGGTACTTGGGCAGGTCGCCTTCGAGCAGCCGGGTGGTGGTGCGGCGGCCGGCGCCCTCGAAACCGATCAGGCCTTCGCCCGCACCGGAGCCGGACAGCGCCAGGGTGACCGTGTCACCGCTGGTCAGCGAGTTGGCGATCTCCTGGAGCGTCTTGGCGGGCACCAGGGCCACGGCCGACGCGTCCGGGTTCTCCGGCTTCCACAGGAACTCGCGGACCGCGAAGCGGTAGCGGTCGGTGGAGGCCAGGGTGACGCGGTCGCCCTCGATCTCGATGCGGACACCGGTCAGCACCGGCAGCGTGTCGTCACGGCCGGCGGCAGTGGCGACCTGCTTGGCGGCGGAGGCGAAGACCTCACCGGCCACGGTGCCGGTCGCGGTCGGCATCTGCGGCAGTGCCGGGTACTCCTCCACGGGCAGGGTGTGGAGGGTGAAGCGCGAGGAGCCGCAGACCACGGTCGCCCGTACACCGTCTGTGGAAATCTCCACCGGCCGGTTGGGGAGGGCGCGGCAGATGTCGGCGAGCAGCCGGCCGGAGACCAGGACGGTGCCGTCCTCCTCGACGTCCGCCTCGACGGAGACCCGGGCCGAGACCTCGTAGTCGAAGCCGGAGAGGCTCAAAGTGCCCTCCTCGGCCTTCAGCAGCAGGCCCGCGAGAACGGGCACCGGCGGCCGGGCCGGGAGGCTACGGGCGGCCCAAGCCACCGCCTCCGCGAGTACGTCGCGCTCCACCCGGATCTTCACCGGAACCGCCTCCTGCTGTTGCTCGCTCGTCTGCCGGCCTTCGTCGTCGGCTCGTCGATGCCTCGACCGATGCCGGGGACCAGTCTGACGTACGGCGCCGACACTCGGTGCGGCTGGCGGTCAAGTCGGGAGCGAGGCGTCGGGGCGGGCGATCGACGAGTTGTGCACAGGACCCGCTTGAAAACCGAAACCGGCCTAACTCTCTATGGGGGTAGTAGTAGGGCCTGTGGAAACGGTGGATAAGCCCGTTTTCGCAGGTCAACCCCGGTTTTTTATCCACCGACCCTGTGGGCGACACCGGTGGACAACCCCGTGTCCCTGTGGAGAACAAAAAGTTCTGCACAGGCTGTCCCCAGGTGACCCCGATTACTCCACAGGTGTGTCCCCAGCTTTCCCCCGGTACTCCACAACCCAAACGTCTACATCCGTGTGACGGCTTTCACTCCGGGCGGTGAGAGGGGGTGGTGTGTTGCCGAACAGTGGACAAGGGTGTGGAGAAGCCCGCGCATCCTGTGCACAGGACGTGGAAACCTGTGGGCCGACGGTGGACAACGCCGTGGACAGGGCTGTGGACGAAATATTTGTCCACAGCCTGTGGATGACGTTTGTGCACAATTCCACAGGGGTCTGACCAGCCCTGATGGAGCCTCACCCCGCACGCCTGTGGACAGATTGTGGGTGACGCGACCCGTCCCCAGGGTGTGGACGGAAGAAAGTCTCCCAATCTGTGGATGACTTGCTCCACAGGGGGCGTATTCGAACAGGTCAGGGGCGCGCGAACGAAGAAGGGCGCCCCCGTTGTGGACCGGGAGCGCCCTCTGGAAGCGTGTGAAGGAGCCCTGGAGCGGCCCCGAACCGGGTGTCGGGGGGCCGCGCTCAGGCGTTCTTGATGCGGTTGGTGAGCTCGGTGACCTGGTTGTAGATGGAGCGGCGCTCGGCCATCAGAGCGCGGATCTTGCGGTCCGCGTGCATGACCGTTGTGTGGTCGCGGCCGCCGAACTGCGCCCCGATCTTGGGCAGGGAGAGGTCGGTGAGCTCCCGGCACAGGTACATGGCGATCTGCCGGGCGGTGACCAGGACCCGGCTGCGCGAGGAGCCGCACAGGTCGTCCACGGTCAGGCCGAAGTAGTCCGCGGTGGCCGCCATGATGTCGGTGGCCGTGATCTCCGGTGCGCTGTCCTCACCGCCCGGGATCAGGTTCTTCAGGACGTCCTCGGTGAGGCCCAGGTCGACCGGCTGCCGGTTGAGGCTCGCGAAGGCCGTGACCCGGATCAGCGCCCCCTCCAGCTCGCGGATGTTGCGCGAGATGCGGGAGGCGATGAACTCCAGTACCTCCGGCGGGGCGTTGAGCTGCTCCTGGACGGCCTTCTTGCGCAGGATCGCGATGCGGGTCTCCAGCTCGGGCGGCTGGACGTCGGTGATCAGGCCCCACTCGAAGCGGTTGCGGAGCCGGTCCTCCAGGGTGACCAGCTGCTTGGGCGGCCGGTCGGAGGAGAGCACGATCTGCTTGTTGGCGTTGTGGAGCGTGTTGAAGGTGTGGAAGAACTCCTCCTGCGTCGACTCCTTGCTCGCGAGGAACTGGATGTCGTCGACGAGGAGGATGTCCATCTCGCGGTAGCGCTTGCGGAACGCGTCGCCCTTGCCGTCGCGGATGGAGTTGATGAACTCGTTGGTGAACTCCTCGGAGCTCACGTACCGCACCCGGGTGCCGGGGTAGAGGCTCCGCGCGTAGTGCCCGATGGCGTGCAGCAGGTGCGTCTTGCCGAGGCCCGACTCCCCGTAGACGAAGAGGGGGTTGTAGGCCTTCGCGGGTGCCTCGGCGACGGCCACCGCGGCGGCGTGCGCGAAGCGGTTGGAGGCGCCGATGACGAAGGTGTCGAAGAGGTACTTGGGGTTCAGCCGCGCGGTCGGCTCCAGCGGGCCCGAGGTGGAACTGCCGGACGGGGACGGCGGCGCAGGCCGGCCGGGGGCCTGGCGCGGCGCAGGCTGCTCGTACTGCTGGGGCTCGTACGGCTGCTGCTCGTATTGATGGGACTGGTGCTGCTGCTGGGCCTCGTACGGGGACTGCTCGTACTTCTGCTGCTCGTAGGAGCCCTGGTCGTAGCCGGAGGGCTCGGGCTGCTGGAGATAGCCGGGCTGCGGGGAGGCGTACGGGTCGCGTTCGGGGAAACCGCCGAGGCGCGGCTGCTGCCAGCCGTAGTCGTCCTGTTGGCCGCCGCGGGGCCAGGCGCCGGGCTCGGGGCGCTGCTGCTGGTAGTCCGGGTAGGCCGGGCGGGCGGTGGGGAGCTGGTCGTCGCCGGGGCGCTGGCCGCCGTACGGCTCGTACCCGCCCTGCTGCTGGACGGGAGGAGCGGGGGGCGCGGGCTCGCCGGCGGAGTCGTCCACGGTGATGGCGATCCGGATGGGGCGGCCGCACTCACGGCTGAGCGCGTCGCTGATCAGCGGGGCGAGGCGGCCTTCGAGGACGCGCTTGCCCCATTCATTGGGGACGGCCAGCAGTGCGGTGTCGGCGACGAGTGCCAGGGGCTGGCACCGCTCGACCCACTGCTTGTCTTTGGGCTCGATCCCCGGCTGTCCCTCCCCGAGGAGCTTTTCGAGCACCCTTGGCCACACTGCGGCAAGATCGGCAGGTACGTCAGCCACAGAGCACGCTCTCTCACAGGGGTCCCACGAATGTGTGGTTCTTTGGGACGGTCGGGACAAAAAATCCGGGGTCAGGCAACGGTAGTCAGGCCAGCGGGTAGGGTTCAAGTCGTTGTCCACAGCCTGTGCACAGTGTGGGGCCTGGTCGGCTCGGTTTGACCGGATGGCGTAGCCGCGCGTACCGTAACCAGGTCGAGTTGTCGATGGCTGCTGCCGCCTGCCTACCGATGGGCGAAGGTCACTGATAGTGATCATTTAGCGGTGCCACTCGGGCGAACACGCGAGTTTCCTCGTGGGCGCACGGTGACAGCCAGGCGATGTCCCGCCACAACGATTCATTCTCTGGAGCCCCCGAGTGAGCAAGCGCACCTTCCAGCCGAACAACCGCCGTCGCGCCAAGACCCACGGCTTCCGCCTGCGGATGCGTACCCGTGCCGGTCGCGCGATCCTCGCGAACCGTCGTGGCAAGGGCCGCGCCGCCCTTTCCGCGTAACAACACGCAGGTCGTGACGTCGTGCTGTCTCCCGAAAATCGGCTGAGGCGGCGCGAGGACTTCGCGAGCGCGGTACGCCGAGGTCGCCGGGCTGGTCGCCCGCTCCTCGTCGTCCATCTACGTACAAGCGGTGCAACGGACCCGCACGAGTCGGGGGAGATCGATCCCTCGTCGCGTGCGGGTTTCGTCGTCAGCAAGGCTGTCGGCAACGCCGTCATACGTAACCGGGTCAAGCGCCGTCTGCGGCATCTGGTCCGCGAGCGGCTGTCCCAGCTGCCCGCCGGTAGCCTGGTGGTGGTACGTGCGTTGCCCGGAGCGGGTGATGCCGGCCCCGACGAGCTGGCCCGGGACCTGGATGCCGCTCTGGTGCGGCTCCTGGGAGGCGTGGCTCGATGAAGTACCCGCTGCTCGCTTTGATCAAGCTGTACCAGTGGACGATCAGTCCGCTGCTCGGGCCGGTGTGCCGCTACTACCCGTCGTGTTCGCACTACGGGTACACGGCCATCGACCGGCATGGTGCGGTCAAGGGGACGGCCCTGACCGCCTGGCGGATCCTGCGGTGCAATCCGTGGTCCCCGGGCGGCGTGGACCACGTCCCACCCCGTAAACGCCCGCGTTGGCACGAGCAGCTGCGCAGTGCGTTGCGTAGATCTCGCAATGCTCAAGGAGCCTGATTAGTGGACACGATTGCCAGTCTGTTCAGCTTTATCACTTACCCCGTCTCGTGGATCATCGTCCAGTTCCACTCGATGTACGGGGCGATCTTCGGTGAGTCGAGTGGGTGGGCCTGGGGCCTGTCCATCGTGTCCCTAGTGATCTTGATCCGTATCTGCCTGATCCCGCTCTTCGTGAAGCAGATCAAGGCGACGCGGGGCATGCAGGCGCTCCAGCCGAAGATGAAGGCGATCCAGGAGCGCTACAAGAACGACAAGCAGCGTCAGTCCGAAGAGATGATGAAGCTGTACAAGGAGACGGGTACCAACCCGCTCTCCTCGTGCCTACCCATCCTGGCGCAGTCCCCGTTCTTCTTCGCGCTGTACCACGTGCTCTCGAACATCGCCGATGGCAAGGCGGTCGGCGCGATGGACCAGCAGCTGGTCGACAGCGCCCGTGCGGCCAAGATCTTCGGCGCGCCGATCGCCGCGAAGTTCATGGACAGCCCGGAGAAGGTCGCCGCCCTCGGCGCGACGCTGACGGACGTGCGGATCGTGACGGCCGTCATGATCATCATGATGTCGCTGTCGCAGTTCTACACCCAGCGTCAGCTGATGCAGAAGAACGTCGACCTCTCGGTCAAGACGCCGTTCATGCAGCAGCAGAAGATGCTGATGTACATCTTCCCGGTGATCTTCGCGGTCATGGGCATCAACTTCCCCGTCGGTGTTCTCGTCTACTGGCTGACCACGAACGTGTGGACCATGGGTCAGCAGATGTACGTGATCAACCAGAACCCGACGCCGGGCAGCAAGGCGCAGGACCAGTACCTGACGCGACTGCTGAAGCAGGTCACCTCGCACGGTGAGCTCAAGGGCCGGGGCAGGAAGCGGGTCGTCGCGGCGATCGTCGCCAAGGGCCCGGACCGCAACGACAACGAGCGCAAGTTCATCGCCGCCCTCACCAAGCAGGGCATGGCCGCGCAGCCCGACGGCTCCGTGATCAAGAGTGTCGAGGCCACGGCGGACTCGGATGCGGCGAGCGGCGGTGCCGCGAAGCGGCAGCAGCCGAAGCGTCAGTCGAAGGCGCAGCGTCAGACCCCCAGCAAGCCCGCTCCCAAGAAGTAAGAAGGAGTCTCTCCCGTGACGGAAGGCACCACCACGGCCGCCGCTGAGAGTGGCGACACCCTGACCCGCCTCGAGCAGGAGGGTGAGATCGCGGCCGACTACCTCGAGGGTCTGCTGGACATCGCCGACCTGGACGGCGACATCGACATGGACGTCGAGGCCGACCGGGCCGCGGTGTCGATCGTCAGTGACTCGGCCAGCCGCGATCTGCAGAAGCTCGTGGGCCGCGACGGTGAGGTTCTGGAGGCTCTGCAGGAGCTGACCCGCCTCGCCGTGCACCGGGAGACCGGGGACCGCAGTCGGCTGATGCTGGACATCGCCGGGTTCCGCGCGAAGAAGCGCGAGGAGCTGGCGGCGCTGGGCGCCCAGGCCGCGGCGGACGTGAAGGCGTCCGGCGAGCCGCTGAAGCTGGCTCCGATGACCCCGTTCGAGCGGAAGGTCGTCCACGACGCCGTGGCGGCGGCCGGTCTGCGGAGCGAGTCCGAGGGCGAGGAGCCGCAGCGCTTCGTCGTTGTGCTCCCGGCCTGATCGTCAGCACGAGTTGTTCGGCCCCGTCTGTGTCGCAGACGGGGCCGATGTTTGTCAGCCTGGCCTGACAGGTGAACGACGCCTCATCTTGAAGTTTTTTCAGAACCATGCGGTACGGAAGGACGGTCCCCGTGACGGAGGCAGCTGAGCTTCCCCCGGCGCCTGAAGAGGCGCGTGCGGTGTTCGGTGAGTTTTTCCCGGAAGCTGTGCGGTACGCGGAGCTGCTGGCGGACGCAGGAGTCAAGCGGGGCCTGATCGGGCCGCGTGAGGTGCCGCGCCTGTGGGAGCGGCACCTGCTGAACTGCGCTGTGCTGTCGGAGGTCGTGCCCCAGGGCGTCACCGTGTGCGATGTGGGCTCGGGCGCGGGTCTGCCCGGCATTCCGCTCGCCCTGGTGCGACGGGATCTCAAGATCACGCTGCTCGAACCGCTGCTGCGGCGTACGACCTTCCTCCAGGAGGCCGTGGAGCTGCTGGGCCTGGACCACGTCACGGTGGTGCGCGGGCGGGCCGAGGAGGTCCTGGGCAAGCTGCAACCGGTGCACGTGGTGACGGCGCGGGCGGTGGCTCCGCTGGACCGGCTGGCCGGCTGGGGCGTGCCCCTGCTGCGGCCGTACGGCGAGATGCTGGCGCTGAAGGGCGACACCGCGGACGAAGAACTGGTGTCGGCGAAGACGGCGCTGGCGAAGCTGGGTGTGGTGAAGACCTCGGTGCTGCACGTGGGCGAGGGTCTGGTGGACCCGCTGTCGACGGTGGTGCGGGTTGAGGTCGGAGAGAGCCCTGGAGGGGTGAGGTTCGCGGCCAAGCGGGCTAAGGCGGCCCGGGTGGGGCGCACCCGCCGGCGCCGGTAATTCACCGCGGATTCGCTGGCGGTCGGGGCCCACGCGGGAGATTTCATCCGTGTTGGGCCCTATAGGTATGGATTTCGGAGTGTCGTAGCGGCCGGGAGACTCTCTCCGGGCATCGTGTTTCACGTGAAACGTCGCTCTCTGCTGCACGGAATCATCAGCCGCGGTCGTGCGGCTGCGTCCCCCCTCCAGCGCAAGGACGCAAGGGGGACAGAGTTGTCCACATCGGTGGATTCATCCACAGGAGTACGGGCCCCGCTGGTTCGCGACCCGGGTGACATGGGAGGCTCTGTTCATCGCGAGCCTGATGTCGAGGAGAGTGACACCGTGCGGTCCGACGCCAACCTCGCGGGGCCCATGGCCGATCCGGTCCCCGGGCCCCGCTCTGAACCGGCGGGTGAGGATGTTTCACGTGAAACATTGCCTCCGCCTCTTGTAGACAACGACACCCCCATCGGCCGAGCCGCCCAGCAGGCGATCGAGGCGATGGGGCGCGCCGGTGAGAGGCTGCCCCGGCCGAATCAGACCCGGGTCATCGTGGTGGCCAACCAGAAGGGCGGCGTGGGCAAGACCACGACGACCGTGAACCTGGCGGCGTCACTGGCGCTGCACGGTGCACGGGTCCTGGTGGTCGACCTCGACCCGCAGGGCAACGCGTCCACGGCACTGGGCATCGACCACCACGCCGACGTGCCGTCCATCTACGACGTGCTCGTTGACAGCCGGCCGCTGCTGGAGGTCGTCCAGCCGGTGGTGGACGTGGAGGGCCTCTTCTGTGCCCCGGCCACGATCGACCTGGCGGGTGCCGAGATCGAGCTGGTGTCGCTCGTGGCGCGGGAGAGCCGCCTCCAGCGGGCGATCCAGGCGTACGACCAGCCCCTCGACTACATCCTGATCGACTGCCCGCCCTCGCTCGGCCTGCTGACGGTGAACGCACTGGTGGCCGGCGCGGAGGTGCTGATCCCGATCCAGTGCGAGTACTACGCCCTGGAGGGCCTGGGTCAGCTGCTGCGCAATGTCGATCTGGTGCGGGCCCACCTCAACCCGACGCTCCACGTGTCCACCATCCTGCTGACGATGTACGACGGCAGGACACGGCTGGCTTCGCAGGTGGCGGAGGAGGTGCGCAGCCACTTCGGCAAGGAGGTGCTGCGGACGAGCATCCCCCGGTCGGTGCGCATTTCTGAGGCACCGAGCTATGGGCAGACGGTGCTCACGTACGACCCGGGTTCCAGTGGTTCCCTCTCCTATCTGGAGGCAGCGCGAGAGATCGCGTATCGGGGGGTCGGTATTCAGTACGACGCTCGGCACGCCCATCTGGGCCCGGGCAGCAACAACACGCACAGTGTGGCGGAGGGGATCCAGTGAGTGAGCGACGTAGGGGTCTGGGGCGGGGGCTCGGTGCGCTGATCCCCGCGGCTCCGCAGGAGAAGACGCCGCCGGTGATCAGCGCCGGGTCGACGTCCCCGTCGGCGGTGCCGACGATGGCTTCGGAGCGCGGGGTCGCGGCGGCGAAGCTCGCTGCGCTCGTACAGGCCGATGTTTCACGTGAAACATCGCTTGCGGTCGCCCCGGTGGCCGAGCCCGAGTCCCAGCCCGAGATCGAGAGCAATGTGGTGGCGGGGGCGACGTTCGCCGAGCTCCCGATGGACGCGATCACGCCGAACCCGCGGCAGCCGCGCGAGGTGTTCGACGAGGACGCCCTCGCCGAGCTGGTGACCTCCATCCAGGAGGTGGGCCTGCTCCAGCCGGTGGTGGTGCGGCAATCGGCCCCCGGTCGCTATGAGCTGATCATGGGTGAGCGGCGCTGGCGTGCCTGCCGCGAGGCCGGGCTGGAGGCCATTCCGGCGATCATCCGGGCGACGGACGACGAGAAGCTGCTGCTGGACGCGCTGCTGGAGAACCTGCACCGGGCTCAGCTGAACCCGCTGGAAGAAGCCGCTGCCTACGACCAGCTGCTCAAGGACTTCAACTGCACCCACGACCAGCTGGCCGACCGGATCGGGCGCTCGCGTCCTCAGGTGTCGAACACGCTGCGGCTGCTCAAGCTGTCCCCTTCGGTGCAGCGCCGGGTGGCCGCGGGTGTGCTGTCGGCCGGGCACGCGCGTGCGCTGCTCTCGGTGGAGGACTCCGAGGAGCAGGACAAGCTGGCGCACCGGATCGTGGCCGAGGGGCTGTCGGTGCGTGCGGTCGAGGAGATCGTGACGCTGATGGCCTCGGAACCGTCGAGTGCGGTGAAGCCGAAGGGTCCGCGTGCGGGTGCCCGGGTGGCTCCGGCGCTCAGCGAGCTGGCGACGCGACTGTCGGACCGGTTCGAGACGCGGGTGAAGGTGGATCTGGGTCAGAAGAAGGGCAAGATCACCGTCGAGTTCGCCTCGATGGAGGATCTGGAGCGGATTCTGGGAACGCTGGCGCCGGGCGAGGGCCGGGTGCTGGATCAGGGTCTTGCCGGGGAGTGATCCCCGGGCCGCCCAGGGGCGGACCGCAACGGTGTGAACCGGTGCGGTCCGCCCCTTCGCTTTGCTGTCGAAGAACGATGGACCAGTGGATACGATGCGGTCATGGGTCGTCGGCTGGTACCGCTCACGCTGGACAACCTCCAGGACCTGCCCCGTCGTTGCCGGTCCTGTGTGTTCTGGGAGCTGGACCCGGTCAGTGGTGAGGCCGCGGTGAAGGCGGGTACTCCGGCGCAGGAGAAGGAGGCATGGATCTCCGCCGTCCTGCTGGAGTGGGGATCCTGCGGCCGAGTGGTCTATGTGGACGAAATTCCGGTGGGCTTCGTCCTCTACGCGCCGCCGGCGTACGTGCCTCGGGCCACGTCCTTCCCGACGAGCCCGGTCTCGCCCGATGCCGTTCAGCTGATCACTGCGTGGATCATGCCGGGGTACCAGGGGCAGGGGCTGGGGCGGGTCATGGTTCAGACGGTGGCCAAGGACCTGCTGCGGCGGGGGTTTCGGGCGATCGAGGCGTTCGGGGACGCGCACTGGGAGGGCCCGGCGTGCTTGCTGCCGGCAGACCATCTGCTCGCGGTGGGCTTCAAGACGGTCCGTCCCCACCCGGTGCATCCGCGGCTGCGGCTGGAACTCCGCTCGACGCTGTCGTGGAAGGAAGACGTAGAGCTCGCGCTGGACCGGCTGCTGGGCGCGGCGCGCAAGGAGCCGGCGCTCCGGCCGCTGTGAGCGCGAGACGCGGAACGGGGCCGCCCCTGGAGGGGCGGCCCCGTTTCACGTGAAACATCGATCGGGTCAGGCGGTCTTGACCTCGACGAACTCCGAGAGGTCGCGCAGGATGGCGGCCTTCGGCTTCGCGCCGACGATGGTCTTGGCGACCTCGCCGCTCTGGTAGACGTTCAGCGTCGGGATGGACATGACGCCGTACTTGGCGGCCGTGGCCGGGTTCTCGTCGATGTTGAGCTTGACGATCTCGATCTGGTCGCCGTACTCGGCGGCGATGGCCTCGAGGGACGGAGCGATCTGGCGGCACGGTCCGCACCAGGCGGCCCAGAAGTCCACCAGTACGGGCTTGTCGCTCCTGAGTACCTGCTCGTCGAAGTCAGCGTCGGTCACGTTCTTGAGGGTGCCGGCCACAGCGGCCTCCTTCTTCTTTCCTGCGGGGTGTGGGGTGGGGCGGTGTGGGGGTCAGACCGGTCAGACCGCTGCGTGGACCTTCTCGGCGTCCGCGAGCGCGGCGAGGAAGCGCTCGGCGTCGAGGGCGGCGGAGCAGCCGGTGCCCGCGGCGGTGATGGCCTGACGGTAGGTGTGGTCGACGACGTCGCCGGCGCCGAACACGCCGGTGGCGCTGGTCCGGGTGGAGGGGGCCTCGACCTTGAGGTAGCCCTCCTCGTCGAGGTCGAGCTGCCCCTTGAAGAGCTCGGTGCGCGGGTCGTGGCCGACGGCGATGAAGAGGCCGGTCACGGGCAGCTCGGAGGTCTCCCCGGTCTTGGTGTTGCGCAGGGTGAGGCCGGAGAGCTTCTGGTCGCCGTGGATCTCGGCGACCTCGCTGTCCCAGGCGAACTTGATCTTCGGGTCGGCGAAGGCGCGGTCCTGCATGGCCTTCGAGGCGCGCAGGCTGTCACGGCGGTGGACGATGGTGACGGACTTGGCGAAGCGCGAGAGGAAGGTGGCCTCCTCGATCGCGGTGTCGCCGCCGCCGACGACGGCGATGTCGTGGTCCTTGAAGAAGAACCCGTCACAGGTGGCGCACCAGGAGACACCGCGGCCGGAGAGGGCGTCCTCGTTGGGCAGGCCGAGCTTGCGGTGCTGGGAACCGGTGGTGACGATGACGGCCTTGGCGCGGTGCACGGTGCCGGCGGTGTCGGTGACGGTCTTGATCTCACCGCTGAGGTCCACGGCCACGACGTCGTCCGCGATCAGCTCGGCGCCGAAGCGCTCGGCCTGGGCCCGCATGTTGTCCATGAGGTCGGGGCCCATGATGCCGTCCTGGAAGCCCGGGAAGTTCTCCACCTCGGTGGTGTTCATCAGGGCGCCACCCGCGGTGACGGCACCTTCGAAGACCAGCGGCTTGAGCGAAGCGCGTGCGGTGTACAGGGCGGCGGTGTAACCGGCCGGCCCGGAGCCGATGATGATCACGTTTCGGACGTCGCTCACGGGTTTCTTCCTCGTCTCTGCGGACTGCGTACTGCCTACCGGGGGCCGGTGCGGACTGTCACCCCACCCAACGGATCCTACGGCGCATGCATTCCCCACCCGCCCCACCACGGCCCCGAACGCCTCGGCTACCGCGGATAGGTGCTCGTCAGAAGGACCTTTCCGGGGTCTGCCGAACCGGTCAGTTCGCACGCCGTGTCGACGAGGTAGGCATCGACACGGGCGGAGTCGGTCGGGTGCGGCAGGACGAGGAGGTAGACGGGAGTTCCCTGGTAGCTGCCGCGTTCGGCGGCGAGCGGGGTGTCAGGGCGCCCGGTGGCCTGCTGGACACAGGTGGGGACGGGAGGCGCTGCCCGCTTGTCTCCGGGGGCCGGGGCGGTGTTCTCCAGTCCGAGGGTGTTGTTCTGCTCCTGGGGAACGTTCTTGGCGCCCTGACCGCCTGCGATGAGCTGCTTGACGCGGTCCTGGAGTCCCTGAGCGGTGTAGCTGCTGTCGCCCGTGGCAGCGGACGGCCGCTCCGCGGAGTCGGATGCCTCGCCGGTGGCAGCGATTCCGTGGGGTGGCGTGTTCGAGAAGTCGCCGAACAGGAAGATGCCCAGGGCGCAGGCAGCGGCTCCGGACAGACCGGCGAGGACGGCGATCCGGCGGCGCGCGCGGCGTCGCCCGGGGCCGGTTGGGCCGGTCGGGTGACCGGCGGGCCGGGGGTACCTCCCAGCGGTAGCGGGGGGCGTTCCACGTGAAACATCGCGGTCCGGCGTGCGGAGCCGGTCGGCCGGTACGGCCTGGGCCTGCGGCTGGGTGGCGTCGAGGAGGGCCTCCGCGGCGAGGGCCGCGTCGATCCGGCCGGCGATGTCGGCGGGCATCCGGGCCGGCCCCGGCAGGGTGCCGAGGAGGGAACGGATCTCCTCCAGGGAGGTGCGGACATCGGCGCACAGGGCGCAGTCGCCGAGATGGCGGCGGATTTCGGCGGTACGGGACGGGGAGAGGAGACCTTCGGTCAGGTCGGAGATCTCCGAGACGTCCGGGTGCCGGATCGTGCCGGTCGTGCCGGACATGCCAGTGGGCGGGGTCACGGTCGTCCACCTCCACCCTTCACAGCGTCTGGGTCTGGATGCCTGGGTTCTGCCGCTGGTGGGACGGGTGGGCCCGGCGTCCGGTTCCTTCCCCGCTCGGTGGCGGTGTTATCCCCGGCATTCGTGCGCAGATGAGTGAGGAGCGGCACGAGTTTCGCCCGGCCGCGTGCGCACCGGCTCTTCACGGTGCCGGTGGGGACGTCGAGGATCCGGGCGGCTTCGGCGACGGGGTACCCCTGCATGTCGACGAGGACCAGCGCGGCCCGCTGATCTGCCGGGAGGGTGCTCAGGGCGGCCAGGAGCTGGCGATGGAGGTCCTGGCGCTCCGCAGGGGCCTCCGCGGACTCATGGGGCTCCAGGAGGCGCTCCAGGCGGTCCGTGTCGTCGAGGGGCGCGGTCCGGCGGGAGGCGGCCTTGCGGGCGCGGTCGAGGCAGGCATTGACGGTGATGCGGTGCAGCCAGGTGGTGACGGCGGATTCCCCGCGGAAGGTGTGCGCGGCCCGGTAGGCGGACATCAGCGCGTCCTGCACCGCGTCGGCGGCCTCCTCGCGGTCCCCGAGGGTCCGCAACGCCACGGCCCACAACCGGTCCCGGTGCCGCCGCACGATCTCCCCGAAGGCCTCGGGATCCCCGGCGACGTGCCGTGCGAGCAGGTCTGCGTCGCTGTCCCCGCCGGTCGTTGCGTCGTGCATCACACCTGCCCTCCCGGAGGGAGCGTACGGGGCGGTCGGGACGAATACGAGGGTCCGCTGCGCCGATCGGCGCAGCGGACCAGGGGGCGTACCGATCAGGGAGCCGGCTGGTCGCCGGTTCCGAGGATCTTGATCTCGTTGATGCCGCCGCGGTAGCCGTCCCCGCCGCCCTCGGAGGGCAGCGCGGTGATGTGCACCAGCACGAAGCGGGTCTTGACCGGAGTGTCCCGCGTGGCCTCCAGCTTCTTCCCCGCGTTGCCCAGTTTCACGAGCTCCTGGGGGAAGTCGGAGATGCCGCGCGGCGAGGATTCCTCGGGGGCGGCGGCGCGGACCTCGACCTTGTGTCCGGCACCGCGCATGTCCACGTCGATGCCCGTCACCTCCTGGACGCTGCCGAGGTCGACGACGATGCCGCTGCCGTCGTCGTAGCTGGGCAGGTTGCCGAACTTTCCTTCGTAACCGTAGAAGATCTTGGTGATCCACGCGGTGTCGGGGTTCTCGTCGATGGCCTTGCCGGCGTCCTCGGGCTTTATCGGGTCCTTGCCGAAGACGGAGGCTCCCTCAAGGCGCAGCGGCTTGCTCTCCTTGGGCTTCTTCTCGTCCTCGTTCGTCTTGGTGGACTGCGAGTTGTTCGGGCTGCCGCTCTCGCCCTTGACGCGGTCCAGGAGCGTGTCGGCGAGCTGCCAGCTGCCCAGGCCGAGCGCGGCGATGAGCAGGGCGGCCACACCCCACTTCAGGACGCGGCCGGTGCGGCTCTGCAGCGGGGGCGGCGGGATGGCCATGGCGTGGGTGACCGGCGCACCGGGGTGCGTCGGAGGACGTCCGTAGTTGCCCTGCTGGTAGGTGGTGTGCTGGTACTCCGGCGGGGCCGTGAAGGCAGGCTCCGGCGGCCGGATGCGGGGCATCGCGGCCACGGCCTTGGCCAGCTCGTCAGGGGTGGTGCAGGCGGGTTCCTGACGGGAGGCGGTGGCCCCGTCGTTGGCGAGCGCGCGCATGGCGAGTTCGCCCAGGCCCCGGTGGACGCCGGCGCGCACCTGGTCGGGGGCGATCAGGCCCACGCCCTTGGGCAGGCCGGTGAGGCCGTACGCGTCGCTCTCGTACGGCCAGCGCTGGGTGAGGGCGGCGTACAGGAGCGCGCCGATGGCCTCGGTGTCGGCCCGCTGCGGGGTTTCGCTGGTGATGCCGCGCAGGGCGGCGTTCACGGCGAGGCCGCGGATGCGGTACTGGCCCGTGGAGGTGCGCAGTATGGCGCTGGGCGTCAGCCGCAGATGGGCGAGACCCTCACGGTGCGCGGCCGCCATGGCCTGGGAGACCTGGCTGACGAGCTGGTAGGCCTCGTGGGCCTCCAGCGGGCCCGAGGCGAGGAGCGCGGTGAGTTCGGTGGCGTCGGGCAGCCATTCGTGGACGACGTAGACGACGTCGTTCTCCTCCACGGCGTCCAGGACCTGGACGAACCGTGGGTCGCCGAGCAGGGCGGAGGACCGGGCGGCGGCCAGGACGGAGCGAGCGCGCGCGTGGTCGGCGGGCATCAGGTGCACGCCCACGGCACGGCGCAGCTTCTCGTCCATCGCGCGCCAACTGCTGAATCCGTCCACACGGGTGACGCACTCTTCCAGCCGATAGCGTCTGGCGAGCTTGTGTCCGCTGTGCAGTTCCGGTGCGGCCGCAGGGGCCGCGTTGGTGCGTTCGCCGTCCTTGTCGGGCATGGGTCCGTCCGCGGCTCGTCCGTTCTGGGTGTCCACCCCGTCGGACGTGGCCTGTGCCGCCTGAGCGGTCAGCGGCTCATCGCCGCTGTTGTCGGCCACGTCGACGGCAGCCGTGCTACGTTCCGCCACCGTCGTTCCTGCCTCCCCATCCGTTGCGCGCTGTCAGCCAGTCTGCGAAGCCATGCCAATTGTGCCCACAGTCCGACGCTAAGCACGACACACGAAAGGGGGCGACGGTTGTGCGCATCAGCGCCCCAAACGTCCGCGGACCATTCCGACCATCGCGTTGAGCTCTTCGATCCGCATCCGCTTGGCGGCGATGAGGAACACCGCGACCAGGGCGATGCCGCCGGCGAGGAGGGCGGTGGCGGAGCCGGTGACTCCGCTGCCCAGCCACTGGGTGACGCCGAAAGCGGCCGCGCCGGCCACGGCGGCGGCCGGGATGCAGGCGCCGGTGAGACGGGCGTAGGTGCGCATGACGTGCGCCCCGTCGAGGTCGCCACCGAGCCGGGTGCGCAGGCGGCGCCAGGCGACGCCGACGCCGACGGCGTAGCCGAGCCCGTAGGCGGCGGCCATGCCGACCACCGCCCACCGGGCGGGGAGCACGAAGAACGACAGCGCGGAGACCGCCGCGTTGACGGCGGCGACGATGACGGTGTTGTAGAAGGGCGTCCGGGTGTCCTCGTAGGCGTAGAAGCCGCGCAGGACCACGTACTGGATGGAGTACGGGATCAGGCCGAGGCCGAACGCCATCAGGATGTAGCCGATGTTCTGCGCGCCCGAACCCGAGCCGGCGTACAGCAGGGTGGCCATCGGGACACCGAGGGCGAGGAACGCGAAGGCGCAGGGCACGATCGCGACGGCCGAGGTGCGCAGCCCGTAGGAGATGTCGTCGCGGACCGCGGCGGCGTCGCCGTCGTGTGCGGAGCGGGAGATGCGGGGCAGGACGGCCGTCATGACGGAGACGGTGATGATCGCCTGCGGCATCTGCCACAGCAGAAGGGCGTACTGGTAGCCGGTGAAGCCGGTGCCCGGGTGGCCCTGCTTCTCGGCGACGGATCCGGCCCAGGTGGCGAGCTGGGTCACGACCACGAGGCCGGCCTGGTTGGCGAGGACGAAGAAGAACGTCCACTTGGCCAGGCCGGCGGCCTTGCCGAGGCCGTGGCCCCGCCAGTCGAAGCGCAGGCGCGGCTTGAAGCCCGCGTCGCGCAGGTACGGCAGCATCGCGAGGGCCTGGACGGCGAGGCCGAGCAGGGTGCCCAGGCCCAGCAGGCGCACGCCCTCGGGGGTGACGGTGGCGGCGTTGACGCCGGAGGTGGTGAAGCCGCCGAAGGCCCAGATGAAGGCGCCGAAGGTGGCGATGACCACGATGTTGTTGAGGACCGGGGTCCACATCATCGCGCCGAAGCGGCCGCGGGCGTTGAGGATCTGACCCAGGACCACGTGGACGCCCATGAAGAACATGGTGGGCAGGCAGTAGCGGGCGAAGGCGACCGCGACGTCCATCTGCTGCGGGTCGGAGGCGATCTTCGGCGACATCATCGTGATGAACACCGGTGCGGCCAGGACACAGATGGTGGTGACGGCGGCCAGCAGCACCACGACGAGGGTCAGCAGCCGGTTGGCGTATGCCTGTCCGCCGTCGTCGTCGTTCTTCATGGCCCGGACCAGCTGCGGGATGAAGACGGCGTTCAGGGCGCCGCCGCCGACCAGCACGTAGATCATCGTGGGCAGGGTGTTGGCGATCTGGTACGTGTCGTTGAAGGTGCCGACGCCGATGGCACCCGCGATCGCCAGGGTCTTCAGGAAGCCGGTGAGGCGGGAGACGATCGTGCCCGCAGCCATCAGCGCGCTGGACTTGAACAGGGTCGCTGCCCGTCCGGCGGGCTTGCTCGGCGCCGGTGCGGCGACGGGCGCCTCCTCGACGGGGGTGCGGGGCGCCGCCTCCTGGTCCCGGTACAGGTGCGCGAAGGCATCCGGTTCGGGCTGCTCGTTCGAGGCATTGGTGACGAGGGAGTCCACGCCGACGAACTGGGTGGTGGTGGCGTGGTCGCCGTACGGCAGGTGGCGCGAGGGGCCGTCCGGCTCGGGCGGCGGGGTCTGGGCCCAGACGCGCGGGTCCGGGGAGTACGAGGGCGCGGTCGGCGCGGCGTAGAGCGGGCCGGGCTCCTGATAGGTGCCGGGCGGCGGCGGCGGGTGCGAGGCGCGGTCGTAGAGCACCTCGGCGACCGGGTCCTGGGCCGATAGGTCGTGGGACCGGTACGGGTCGTGGTCGTAGGCGTCCTGGACGTACGGGTCACGTTCCAGCGCGGGCGCAGGCGCGGGAACCTGCCCGGGCACCGGGGTGCCTGGGGCAGCGCCCTGGGAGGGCGCAGGCCCACCAGTGCCCTGCGCGCGGTCACCGTCGTACGGCGCGTTCATCGAAACCCCACCTCATCGTCCCCAGGCCGACCGGCCACGGCGTCAATCAACGGTCCACTGTCTCACTCGTGCCGGACCCCTCGGTGCTTTGCGCTCCGGTGTCAGGGGACTCGTCACTCGGCTGCGTGCTCTCCTCGGCGGCCGCGCGTGCTGCGACGCGCTTGCGACTGGCGTACATCTTGATGCCTGCCAGGACCAGGAGGAGCACACCGCCGGCGATGACGAGCATCACGGTGGGCGTGATCTCGGTTGCCTCGACGGTGAACTTGCGTTCCTTGCCGTAGGGGACGCCGTCCTTGGTGAACAGCTGGGCCGTGACCTCGACGGGGCCGCTCGCGGTGGCGTTGGCGGTGAACTTGACCGTCTGGGTGTGGTCGCCCTGGACGGTGACCTGCTGCTCGGCCTGCCCGCTCTTGCCGAACATCAGGCGGGTCGGGTTGGCGGACTTCACCCGCAGCACGAGGTCGTGAACGTCCTGGACCAGGCTGTTCTGGACGCTGACCGGGATGGTGGCGCTGTGCCCGGACAGGGTGGCGTCGGACTTGGGGATGACCTTGACCTTCTCGGTGAGGCCGATCAGGTAGTCCTGCACCTGGTCCCGGTAGAGGCCGGCCTCCTCGGGACGG
Source organism: Streptomyces sp. NBC_01214 (assembly GCF_026340975.1). Taxonomy (GTDB): domain Bacteria; phylum Actinomycetota; class Actinomycetes; order Streptomycetales; family Streptomycetaceae; genus Streptomyces. The sequence goes on from NZ_JAPEOS010000001.1 coordinate 388,963, forward strand.
CCGCGCCAGGAGGTGGACATCTCGCGGTTGGTCGTGTTGCCGAAGGGGATCTCCACGCGGTCGGGCGCGGCGAGGATCACCTTGAAGCGGTCGAGGGTGTTCTGCGTGGTGCGGATCTTCTCGAAGGCCGACACCGGAAGCTCCTGCTTGCGCAGGGACTCGGGGTACTGGCCGGCGCCCGGCACCTGGGTGGTCGCTCCGGGGTCGGGCTTGGCGGCGGCCGCGGCCTCGAGGTCCGCGGGCTGGGTCCAGCGGCCCGCCTGGAGGCCGCGTACGGCCTCGGCCATCGACTGGACCTGGCTGACGCTGGGCATCCGCTGCGGGGCGACGACGAAGCTGCGCGGCTCGTCGGTCTTCTGCAGGTTCAGGGCGAGGCTGTGGGCGAGGAAGCGCTGCACGGCGAGCGTGGAGGTCCCGGCGTCCAGCATGTCGCCCTCGAAGGCGGTGGAGAGGTCGGCGTCGGCCACGACGGCGGTGGTGCCGGCGCCGATGGGCCGGGCGGCCGAGGGCGTGTAGCCGAGGGCGCCGCTCTCCACGAGGCTGTCGCTGCGGGTGAGGACGTTGTGGGCGCCGGCCGACGTGGCGACGTTGACGATCGAGGGATCGATGGCGCCGTCCACGGGCCAGGAGAAGTCCGTGGACGCGGGAACGTGCAGGACCGTCTCGACGGCCTGCTTCGCCTTGTCGGTGGCGGGGCGCAGCTGGCCCAGGGTGCCCGAGACGTCCTTGCCGTGGTGGGCGAGGGAGGCGAGGTCGGGGTCGGCGAACGGCAGGGCGACGACCTTCTTGCCCTGGACCGCCGCTTCGAGGGAGCTCAGCCACTGCTCGGCGACGGCCTTGCTCTTGCCCTGGACGGGCTTGCCGCCGGGGCTGCGGACCCGATAGCCCTTGGTCATCGCGTCGACCGTGTAGAGCAGGTCGGGGTCGATGACCCAGGTGATCGGCAGGTCCTTGCCGAGAGTGACCATCTGTTCCAGGCGTCCGCCCGGCCTGAGCTCGTCGGCCAGGGAGTCGTCGAGGAAGACGGGGGTCTGGAGCTCGTCGGAGCCGGTCTCCGCCGTCACGCGCGTGGTGGAGATCAGCGGCCAGGCGTAGGTGAGCTGGGAGCGCTTGGCGGCGGCCTCCGGCTGCCAGGGCAGGAAGGTCCGCTCGATGCCCATCACCTGCTCGGACGGCCTGCTGTCGGTCACCCCGGACAGTGAGACGCCGAGCTGGTAGACACCGTCCTTGTCCAGCTCCAGCTTGTTCACCGGGACGCTGAGCGTGAACTCCTGGCTGATCTTCGATGGCAGGGAAGCGATCTTCACCGCGAAGGCCGGGTCGATTTCGCCCGGATCGGTGCCGGCCCGGAAGCCGGTGCGCTCCGCCGCATCGTCGATGGACGAGCGGTCCGCGAGCGCGGGCCCGACCCGCAGACCGACGTGTGCGTCGGTGATCGTCTCGGCACCGGTGTTGAGGACGGTGCCCCGGATCGTGAGGGTGTCGTTCTTGACCGGTGCCGACGGGGTCATGGACGTCAGCTGGACGTCCACGGCCGAGGCCTGCGCGGCCTCGGCCCGGGGGGCGGGAGAGTAGATCAGCGCGGCCAGAACGGGCGTCCCGGCGAGCAGGACGATCGCCCGCCGCAGCCACCGGCGCCGGGCAGGAGCGGGGGACGCCCCCTGGTTGTCAGCCGCCTCGGCCACGCGCTAGCCCGTCCCTCGAAGTGTCAGTGGTCGTCTTTTGTGCGTCCACGCATGGTAACGAGGCCCGCTGTGTGCGAGTGCCGCGCCTTGCTCCACATGATCGGCTCAGGACCCCGGGGACCGCGTACCGGGGTGGCCGCAAAACGGGGCGGCCCCTGGGGGGGCCGGGCACGTACCCTTTTCTGTTGTGCCGAACGCCAACGAAGACAACCCCAGTGCCCTGAGTCAGGTGCAGCGCCGCGCGGTCAGTGAACTGCTGCGGGTCGCTCCTGTCGCCGACGAGCTCGGCCGCCGTTTCCAGGAGGCGGGCTTCCGCCTCGCCCTGGTCGGTGGGTCCGTCCGCGACGCGCTGCTGGGGCGTCTCGGCAACGATCTCGACTTCACCACCGATGCCCGCCCCGAGGACGTTTTGAAGATCGTCCGGCCGTGGGCGGACTCGGTGTGGGACATCGGTATCGCCTTCGGCACCGTCGGGGCTCAGAAGAACGCCCGTGTCGGGGACGCCGTACGGAATTTCCAGATCGAGGTGACGACGTACCGCTCGGAGGCCTACGACCGTACGTCGCGCAAGCCCGAGGTCTCCTACGGCGACTCGATCGACGAGGACCTGGTCCGGCGTGACTTCACGGTCAACGCCATGGCCCTGGCCCTGCCCGAGCAGGAGTTCATCGACCCGCACGGCGGTCTGGAGGACCTGGCCGCCGGTGTGCTGCGCACGCCCGGAACCCCGGAGGAGTCCTTCTCCGACGACCCGCTGCGGATGCTGCGGGCGGCGCGGTTCGCCGCCCAGCTGGACTTCGAGGTCGCCCCGGAGGTCGTCGCGGCCATGAAGGCGATGTCCGAGCGGATCGAGATCGTTTCCGCGGAGCGGGTCCAGGGCGAGCTGAACAAGCTGATCCTGTCCGCCCACCCGCGCAAGGGTCTGGGGCTGCTGGTGGACACGGGGCTGGCCGACCGAGTGCTTCCCGAGCTGCCCGCGCTGAGGCTGGAGAGTGATGAGCACCACCGGCACAAGGACGTCTACGACCACTCGCTGATCGTGCTGGAGCAGGCGATCGCGCTGGAGGAGGACGGCCCGGACCTCGTCCTGCGGCTCGCGGCCCTGCTGCACGACATCGGCAAGCCCCGCACCCGCCGGTTCGAGAGCGACGGTCGGGTCTCCTTCCACCACCACGAGGTGGTGGGCGCGAAGATGACCAAGAAGCGGCTCACCGCCCTGAAGTACTCCAACGACATGATCAAGGACGTGTCCCGGCTGGTGGAGCTGCACCTGCGCTTCCACGGCTACGGCGACGGGGAGTGGACCGACTCCGCCGTCAGGCGCTACGTCCGCGACGCCGGTCCGTTGCTGGAGCGCCTGCACAAGCTGACCCGGTCCGACTGCACCACGCGCAACAAGCGCAAGGCCAATGCCCTCTCCCGGACCTACGACGGGCTGGAGGAGCGCATCGCGCAGCTGCAGGAGCAGGAAGAGCTGGACGCGATCCGGCCCGACCTGGACGGCAACGAGATCATGCAGGTGCTCGACGTGCGTCCCGGTCCGGTGATCGGCAAGGCCTACGCCTTCCTGCTGGAGCTGCGGCTGGAGAACGGCCCGATGGGCCGTGACGCGGCTGTCGTCGCGCTGAAGGAGTGGTGGGCCGCACAGGCCTGACGTACGAACGACGGGGGGCGATGTTTCACGTGAAACATCGCCCCCCGTCGTGCTTCAGAGCTGATGTTTCACGTGAAACGTCGCTCCCCGCGGGCCAGGAGCACGGCGGTCGCGGCGTAGAGCGCGGACACGATGAGGATCAAGGCCACGGACCGCCCGTCGGCGGGGAGCATGAGGGAGGCCACCGCCGCGGCGCCGACGAACGCGACGTTGAACAGCACGTCGTAGACGGAGAAGACGCGGCCGCGGTAGTCGTCGTCCACCAGGGACTGCACTTCGGTGTCGGTGGCGATCTTGGCGCCTTGGGTGGCGAGGCCGAGTACGAAAGCGGTGGCCAGCATCGGTCCCGGGGCGAAGAACAGGCCGAGGGCCGGTACCAGGACGGCGGCGCCCGCGGAGCACGCGGTGATCCAGCCGAGCGGGCCCAGCTGGCCCACCAGCCAGGGGGTCACCACGGCGGCGGCGAAGAACCCGGCCCCGGAGGCGCCGACCGCGATGCCCAGCAGCGCCAGCCCGTCGGATTCGTTGTTCGACCAGGAGTAGCGGCAGAGCATGAGCAGCATCACGAACAGGGCTCCGTAGCAGAACCGCATCATGGTCATAGCGGCGAGCGCCCGGGCCGCCCCGCGCCGGGAGGCGAGGTGGCGCAGGCCCTCGGCCATCCCGCGCACCGTGAGGGCGACTCCCTCGGCGACCGAGGGATGGGCCCGGCCGGCGGGGTGGTCCGGCCCGAGGAGGTCGATGGCCAGTTGCAAGGCGACGAGGGCCGCGCACAGGTAGAGCCCGGCGCCCAGGAGCACGACGAGGGCGTTGGAGTCGGAGGCCAGCAGCCGGACGAGGAAGGCCAGCCCTCCGCCCGCCACCGCTGCGAGGGTTCCGGCGGTGGGGGAGAGCGCGTTCGCGGTGACGAGCTGATCGGGTCCGACGACGTGGGGCAGCGAGGCGGCGAGCCCGGACAGCACGAAGCGGTTGACTGCGGTCACGGACAGGGCCGAGGCGTAGAACAGCCAGTCGGGCACCTGCGCGACGATCAGCATCCCGGTGACGCAGGCGAGGAAGGCCCGCAGGAGATTGCCGTAGAGGAAGACCTGGCGGCGGCGCCAGCGGTCGAGCAGGACCCCGGCGAAGGGGCCGATCGCCGAATAGGGCAGCAGCAGTACCGCCATGGCGGAGGCGATGGCCGCCGGGGAGGTCTGCTTCTCCGGGGAGAAGATGACGTAGGTGGCGAGTGCGACCTGGTAGACGCCGTCCGCGGCCTGGGACAGTAGCCGAACGGCGAGCAGGTTGCGGAAATCCCTCAGGCGCAGGAGTACGCGCAGATCACGTACGACAGGCATGAGGGCAAGGGTCACATACGCGGAGGGTCCCCGGGCACATTGCCCGGGGACCCTCCGCGGAAGAACTGCCGAAGTCCAGGTGTCGTGACGACCCTTGGGTTCGGTTAGCGCTCGACCTCGCCCTTGATGAACTTCTCGACGTTGGCCAGGGCCTCGTCGTCGAAGTACTGCACCGGCGGGGACTTCATGAAGTAGCTGGACGCCGACAGGATCGGGCCGCCGATGCCGCGGTCCTTGGCGATCTTCGCGGCGCGCAGGGCGTCGATGATGACACCGGCCGAGTTCGGGGAGTCCCACACCTCGAGCTTGTACTCGAGGTTCAGCGGGACGTCGCCGAAGGCACGACCCTCAAGGCGGACGTAGGCCCACTTGCGGTCGTCGAGCCACGCGACGTAGTCGGACGGGCCGATGTGGACGTTCTTCTCGCCCAGCTCACGGTCGGGGATCTGCGAGGTGACGGCCTGCGTCTTGGAGATCTTCTTCGACTCGAGGCGGTCGCGCTCCAGCATGTTCTTGAAGTCCATGTTGCCGCCGACGTTGAGCTGCATGGTGCGCTCAAGACGGACACCGCGGTCCTCGAACAGCTTCGCCATCACGCGGTGCGTGATGGTGGCGCCGACCTGCGACTTGATGTCGTCGCCGACGATCGGGACACCGGCCTCGGTGAACTTGTCCGCCCACTCCTTGGTGCCGGCGATGAAGACCGGGAGGGCGTTGACGAAGGCGACCTTGGCGTCGATGGCGCACTGGGCGTAGAACTTCGCCGCGTCCTCGGAACCGACGGGCAGGTAGCAGATCAGGACGTCGACCTCGCGGTCCTTGAGGACCTGGACCACGTCGACCGGAGCCTCGGCGGACTCCTCGATCGTCATGCGGTAGTACTTGCCCAGGCCGTCGTAGGTGTGGCCGCGCTGGACGGTCACACCGGCGTTCGGGACGTCGCAGATCTTGATGGTGTTGTTCTCGCTGGCGCCGATGGCGTCCGAAAGGTCGAGGCCGACCTTCTTCGCGTCGACGTCGAACGCGGCGACGAACTCGATGTCACGCACGTGGTAGTCGCCGAACTGGACGTGCATCAGACCGGGGACCTTGGCCGCCGGGTCGGCGTCCTTGTAGTACTCGACGCCCTGCACCAGCGAGGCGGCGCAGTTGCCTACGCCGACGATGGCTACGCGAACCGAACCCATTCCGGTTGCTCCCTGTTTGTTCTCGGACGAGGCCTGCGAGGTGCAGGCCTCATTTTTCAGTTTCGTCGGACGGACCGGTTCGTCTCAGATCCCGTCCCGCCCGCTCACTCTCGATGAGCTCGTTCAGCCAGCGCACTTCGCGCTCCACGGACTCCATGCCGTGCCGCTGCAGCTCAAGCGTGTAGTCGTCGAGACGCTCCCGCGTCCGGGCGATCGAGGCACGCATCTTTTCCAGACGCTCCTCCAGCCGGCTGCGGCGGCCCTCCAGTACCCGCATGCGGACGTCTCGTTCGGTCTGGCCGAAGAAGGCGAAGCGGGCGGCGAAGGACTCGTCCTCCCAGGTGTCGGGGCCCGTGTGGGAGAGCAATTCCTCGAAATGCTCCTTACCAGCGGCCGTCAACCGGTAGACGATCTTGGCGCGGCGCCCTGCGAGTGAAGCGGCGAGAGCGTCCTCCGGGGCGTTGCCCGGCTCTTCGATCAACCAGCCGTTGGCGACCAGCGTCTTGAGGCAGGGGTAGAGCGTCCCGTAGCTGAAGGCTCTGAACACCCCCAGCGAGGTGTTGAGCCGCTTGCGCAGCTCATAGCCGTGCATGGGGGATTCACGAAGCAGGCCGAGGACGGCGAATTCGAGGATGCCTGAGCGTCTGCTCATCCGCCTACCTCTCCTCCGCCTCTGAGTCTTTATGTCGAGCTGATGTATCGACTCGATACATCCAGACGATAGAACGGGCCGCTCTGATCGACAAGGGGAGACATGGTGACCGGTGTCACATCACCAATTCGCACCAGGCAGGTTGCCTGATTTGGGGTGAACTTCGGCACTGGGCGCGTTTTGAGCGTGCGTAGTCTGTGCGCCATGACACCGGGGGGTACCGGAACTAATCTGCCGCTTCCAGGCCACTCGCCTGCCCGAGGAGTAGTCGTTCGATGAGCGAGCACCGTCGCAAACTGCCGCAGCCCGAAGGCGGTGGGCGCGCCTCAGCCCGCCGCGCCGCCCAGCCGCGCCCCGGAAGAGGCGCGGCCGGACGTGATGTCTCCACGGCGTCACACAGCGGCCCGTACGCACCGCAGCCCGCCCAGGGCAGCCGTGCCGATGCCCGCCGGGCCGGCCAGAGAGGCAGCGGCCGCGGGAGAGGAGCCGGCGCCGCCACGCGTGACAAGCGGCTCATCAACTACCCGCGGTCCGACAGAGACGGCTGGAAGCGCTTCGTGCCGTCCTGGAAGTTCGTCGCCGGCACGGCCCTGGGCTTCTTCGCGGTCCTCACGGCCGGTACCGGCATCGGTATCGCCATGGTGAGCACGCCGGACCCGAACAAGGCGGCGCAGGCGCAGAACAACGTCTTCTACTGGGCCGACGGCAGCCAGATGGTGGCGACGGGCGGTTCGATGAACCGGCAGATCGTGCCCATCTCCAGCATCCCCCGGTCGATGAGGGACGCCGTGATCTCGGCGGAGAACGAGTCCTTCGAGACGGACAAGGGCGTGGACCCGATGGGTGTCGGCCGCGCCGTGTGGAACATGGCCACGGGCGGCTCCACCCAGGGCGGCTCGACCATCACCCAGCAGTACGTGAAGAACACCTACCTGGACTCCGACCAGACGCTCAAGCGGAAGGCCACCGAGCTCTTCATCGCGATAAGGCTGGGTGTCACCGAGGAGAAGGACAAGGTCCTCGCGGGCTACCTGAACACCGCCTACTACGGGCGGGACGCCTACGGCATCCAGGCCGCGGCCCGTGCCTACTTCGGCAAGGACAGCCAGGACCTGAACCCCTCCGAGTGCGCCTTCCTGGCCGCCGTGCTGAAGGGTCCCAACCTCTACAACCCGGACGGCGGCATCGGCGCCGCGGCCACCCCCGCCCTCAACGAGAAGCGGGCCCGGGAGCGCTGGAGCTGGGTGCTGGACCGTGAGGTCGAGGTCGGCCGGATGGACAAGGCCGAGCGGGCGAAGTTCACGGACGCGGACTTCCCCCCGCGGGTCGAGTCGGAGCAGGCCCGCGGCATGACCGGCCAGATCGGCTACCTGGTCGACACGGCCAAGGCCTACGTGATGAAGACCAAGGGCATCACACCCGAGCAGATGGCCATGGGCGGCTACCGGATCAAGACCACCTTCCAGAAGCCGAGGGTGGACGCCCTGGTCAAGGCGGTCGAGGACACCCGCAACGGGTTCATCGACGAGAAGGGCCGTCCCGAGACGGACACCTTCGTGCAGTTCGGCGCAGCCTCGGTGGACGTGAAGACCGGGGGCCTCGTCGCCCTGTACGGCGGCCCGGGCTGGGACCACAAGTACTTCAGCAACAACGCGAACTCCAGCGGTGTCCCGGTCGGCTCGACCTGGAAGCCGTACGTGCTGGCGGCGGCGATGGAGTACGGCACCCAGAACTCCAAGGGCAAGGGCATCTCGGCCGACAGCAAGTACATGGCCAACGACCTCACCGTGATCAACAACCGTGAGGGCAAGCCCCTGCGCGACGCGTCGGGCGCGCCGTTCAAGCAGAAGAACGAGAGCCCCACCTCCTTCGGGTACGTGACGCTCAACGAGGCGATGGAGAAGTCCATCAACGTCCCGTTCGCCCAGCTCGTCTTCGATGTCGGTCACGACAAGGTCAGGGCCGTGGCCAAGGCCACGGGCATCCTGGAGGAGTCGGTCAACCCGAACAACGACGCCTCCTTCGCCCTCGGTACCTCCACCCCGAGCGCCATCCGCATGGCCGACTCGTACGCGACCTTCGCCGCCTCCGGCACGCACCGCGAGCCGTTCTCCGTGACCGAGGTCGAGAAGGACGGCGAGAAGCTGGCGGGCTTCGAGGCCCCCAAGGCCCAGCGGGCCATGGACAGCGACGTGGCCGACAACATCACCAAGGTGCTGGAGAACGTCGTCGAGAACGGCACCGGCAAGAAGGTCCAGAAGCTGGGCCGGCCCGCTGCCGGCAAGACCGGTACCACGGACGAGAACAAGTCGGCGTGGTTCGTCGGCTACACCCCGGAGCTGTCCACCTCGGTGGTCCTCTTCCGCACCGACCCGAACTCGCCGGACAAGAAGCTGATCTCCATGAAGGGCGTGGGCGACATCCCCTCCCTCCACGGTGGCGACATCCCGGCCGAGATCTGGACCGAGTACATGGGCGAAGCGCTCAAGGGCCTTCCGGTCAAGCAGTTCCCGGAGGCCGAGGACATCGGCGTGACCGCCGACTCCGCCGGCGCCCCCTCCCCGACCCCCTCGGCCGTCGTCCCGGCGTCCCCCTCCCCGTCGACGCAGCCGCCGAGCTCCCCGCCGGCGTCTCCCTCCCCGTCCAAGGGCGGCCGGCCGACCTGCCCGCCGTGGAAGCTGTACTGCGACCCGGACACCACGCGCGGCAACACCAACGGCGGCGCCACCAACGGCGGCGCCAACACCGGCACCAGCACCGGCACCAACTCCGGCAACACGTCCGGCACCAGCACCGGGGTGATCGGCGGATCCAGCGGATCACCGTCCCCGAGCCAAACCGGCAGACCGGGTCGCCCGGGCGGCATCACCGGCGGGGTCAACGACTCCGCCCCCGAGTGACCCGTACCGCCGCTCCGTGACCCGAGGAAGGCCGTCGCACCCCCCGTGCGACGGCCTTCCCCCATGTCCGGTCCGGTACGGCAGGATGAGCCCATGACCAAGGTGCACGAGGACAGCCCCGTACTGCCGACGCAGCAGGACGAGGTCGCCGCAGCCGGCAGTGAGCTCATCGGCGGCCCGCTCGGCCGCTACGCCCGGCTCGGCGGGCACTGGCTGGGGCCGGTCCGGGTCGTGGCGCTCATCGCCATCGGCATGTTCGCGCTCGGCATGGTCCAGAAGCTGCCCTGCTACGACTGGGCGTGGTTCCGGGGAGCGGGCTCGCAGTACACCCACGCCTGCTACTCCGACATCCCACACCTGTACGCGGTACGGGGCTTCGCCGACAACCTGACGCCCTACTTCGACCGGCTCCCCGGCGACATGGAGTACCTGGAGTACCCGGTGCTCACCGGGCTCTTCATGGAGATCGCCTCCTGGCTGACCCCCGGCAGCGGCTCCATGCAGCACCGCGAACAGATGTACTGGATGGTCAACGCGGGCATGCTGATGGCCTGCGCGGCCGTCATCGCCGTGTGCGTCGCACGCACCCACCGCCGCCGCCCCTGGGACGGCCTGCTCTTCGCCCTGGCGCCGGCCTTCGCCCTGACGGCGACGATCAACTGGGACCTGCTGGCCATCGCCCTGACGGCCGCCGGGATGCTCATGTGGTCCCGCGGCCGGACGGTCCTGTGCGGCGTCCTCATCGGCCTGGCCACCGCGGCCAAGCTCTACCCCGTACTGCTGCTCGGGGCGCTGTTCGTGCTCTGCTGGCGGGCCGGGAAGTGGCGTGCCTTTGGTGCCGCCGCACTCGGAGCGGCCGGAGCCTGGCTGGTGGTCAACCTGCCGGTCATGCTCTTCGCGTGGGACGGCTGGAAGAAGTTCTACACCTTCAGCCAGGAACGGCCCATCGACTACGGCTCGGTGTGGCTGCTGATCTCCCAGCGCACGGGCAATTCGCTGGAGGGCGCCAACACCTACGCGACCGGGCTGACGCTCCTGCTGTGCGGGGCCGTCGGACTGCTCACCCTGACCGCCCCGCGCCGGCCCCGCTTCGCACAGCTGGCCTTCCTCGTCGTCGCCGCCTTCATCCTGTGCAACAAGGTCTACTCGCCGCAGTACGTGCTGTGGCTCATCCCGCTCGCCGCACTGGCCCGGCCGCGCTGGCGGGACTTCCTGATCTGGCAGGCCGGCGAGGTCGTGTACTTCCTCGGGATCTGGTTCTACCTCGCCTACACGGCCAGCGCCGACAAGCACCAGGGCCTGCCCGTGGAGGGCTACCAGCTGGCGATCACCGCCCACCTGCTGACCACCCTGTACCTGTGCGCGGTCATCGTCCGGGACATCCTGATGCCCGAGCGGGACGTCGTGCGCCGGGACGGTTCGGACGACCCCTCCGGTGGCGTCCTGGACGGCGCGGAGGACGTGGTCGTGCTGTCGGACGCGGCGAGGGCGCCGCAGTACGCGACGCCCTCGGATGGACAGCGGGTCGCCTGGGGCGCGAGCTCACAGGACTGACCGGTCGGACTCAGGCGTCAAGCACCCGGTCGAACTGCGTGGTGGTGTGGCGCAGGTGCGCCACCAGCTCGTCGCCGACCTTGGGCTCGGTCGCGTCCGAGGGCACGAACAGGATCGACACCTGCATGTGGGGCGGCTCCGCGAACCAGCGCTGCTTGCCCGCCCACACGAAGGGCGAAAGGTTCCGGTTGACCGTGGCCAGACCTGCCCGGGCGACGCCCTTGGCACGCGGCATCACACCGTGGAGCGCCTTCGGAGCCTCCAGGCCCACCCCGTGCGAGGTACCGCCGGCGACCACGACCAGCCAGCCGTCGGACGCCGCCTTCTGCTGCCGGTAGCCGAACCGGTCGCCCTTGGCGACGCGCGTGACGTCGAGGACCGCGCCGCGGTACTCGGTGGCCTCGTGGTCGCCCAGCCACAGCCGGGTGCCGATCCGGGCCCGGAAGCGGGTCTGCGGGAACTGCTGCTGCAGCCGGGCGAGCTCCGCGGCCCGCAGGTGGCTGACGAACATGGTGTGCAGCGGCAGCCGGGCCGCGCGCAGCCGGTCCATCCAGCCGATGACCTCCTCGACGGCGTCCGAGCCGTCCGGGCGGTCCAGGGGCAGGTGCAGGGCGAAGCCCTCCAGCCGGACGTCCTCGATGGCGGCGTGCAGCTGGCCGAGGTCCTGCTCGGAGATGCCGTGGCGGCGCATCGAGCTCATGCACTCGATGACCACCCTGGCCCCCACCAGACCGCGCACCCCGTCCAGCGACGCGACCGAACGGATGACCCGGTCGGGCAGCGGCACCGGGTCCTCGCCCCGCCGGAACGGGGTGAGGACGAGCAGGTCGCCGCCGAACCAGTCCTTGATGCTGGAGGCCTCGTACGTCGTTCCCACGGCCAGGATGTCGGCGCCCATGCGGGTCGCCTCCTCGCAGAGCCGCTCGTGGCCGAAGCCGTAGCCGTTGCCCTTGCAGACCGGGATCAGTCCGGGGAACTGGTCCTGGATCTGCTTCTGGTGCGCACGCCAGCGCGCGGTGTCGACGTAGAGCGTGAGCGCCATGCCCGTCCGGAACCTCTCCTGAGAAGCTGCGTGGTGCAGCGGTGCTGTGTGTACGTGTGGGGCGGGGTGGAGCCGGTCAGCGGCGCGACATGTAGATGTCGAGGGCCTTGTGCAGCATCTTGTTGAGCGGGAAGTCCCACTCGCCGACGTACTCCACGGCCTCGCCGCCCGTACCGACCTTGAACTGGATCAGACCGAACAGGTGATCGTTCTCGTCCAGCGTGTCAGAGATGCCGCGCAGGTCATACACGCTTGCGCCGAGCGCGTACGAGTCGCGCAGCATGCGCCACTGCATCGCGTTCGAGGGGCGGACCTCGCGCTTGTGGTTGGCGGAGGCGCCGTACGAGTACCAGACGTGCTGGCCGACGGTGAGCATCGTGGCGGCGGCCAGCGGCTCTCCCTCGTGCGTGGCGATGTAGAGGCGCATCCGGTTGGGGTCCTCGGAGTTGAGGGCCGTCCACTGGCGCTGGAAGTAGCTGAGCGGACGCGGGCGGAACTTGTCGCGCTCGGCCGTGATCTCGTACAGGTGCTGCCAGGTCGGCAGGTCGTCGTAGCCGCCCTGGACGACCTCGACACCGGCCTTCTCGGCCTTCTTGATGTTGCGGCGCCACAGCTGGTTGAAGCCCTTGAGGACGTCGTCCAGCGAGCGGTTGGCCAGCGGTACCTGGAAGACGTAGCGCGGCTGGACGTCACCGAAGCCGGCGCCGCCGTCCTCGGCCTGCTGCCAGCCCATGCGGCGCAGCTTGTCCGACACCTCGAAGGCGCGGGGCTCGATGACCGAGGCCTCCACGTCGCGCAGGCGCTTCACGTTCGGGTCCTGGATACCGGCCTTGATGGCGGTCGAGTTCCAGCGGCGGATGACGACGGGCGGGCCCATCTTCACGGTGAAGGCGCCCTGCTGCTTGAGGTGGGCCAGCATCGGCTGGAGCCATTCCTCGAGGTTCGGGGCGTACCAGTTGATGACAGGGCCCTCGGGCAGGTACGCGAGGTACCGCTTCACCTTGGGCAGCTGCCGGTACAGCACGAGGGCTGCTCCGACGAGTTCGTCGGACTCGTTGAACCATCCGAGGTTCTCGGAACGCCACTCGTTCTTCACGTCGGCCCACGCCGGGACCTGGCAGTGGCTCGCCGAGGGCAGGCTCTGGAGGTAACCCAGATGCTGCTCTCGGCTGATGGTCCTCAGGGACAGGCTCATGCGGGGCGTCTCCTCCGGCGGCTTCGCTGCTATGGCGCGAAGCCTACTGCGACAGGGGCGCCACCCTTCTGGGGGACGGGCCGTGGGCCCGGGCCGGCGCGTGGCCGGCGCCCTGCCGCGGAGGAGACCCGGTCGGCCCGATCAGCCCCCGAAGAGGCCGCCGTGGAACATGCCGAGGTAGAAGCCGATGGCAGACGCGCCAAGGCCGATGATCAGTGCGAAGCGCTCGCGTGTCGTGACGGAGACGAACTGTCCGTACGCGCCGGTGAGGATTCCGATCAGCCCGGCCCACGAGCTGATCAGGTGAAGGTTGTGGAAGAAGGCCGTGACGAACGCCACGGCGCCGAGGGTCAGAGTGACCGCCATCAGGGTGTCCTGCAGCGGATGGGGCTTGCCGTCGGTGGAGAGCAGCGAGATCTGAGGGGGCCGCATTGCCTGTGCCATCGGAAGGGCACCTCCTGGCTGAAGCTGGCGGTGCTGCGGGCTGCCTGCGGCAAGGGGCCGAGGGCATAGCACCGAGCACACCCGATGGATACAGATTGTGGCCCTCTCCCGCCGGATTTCAACCGGAAGGACGCGAGCAGGTAGTCTGTACAGCTGCGCGGTGTCTGCTCTGCGGATGCCGTGCTCACGCATCACGACCCTCCTGCCACGGAACGACCGTGGCCGCTGAGTCCAAAGGAGGTGGGTTCCACATGCGTCACTACGAAGTGATGGTCATCCTCGACCCCGATCTCGAGGAGCGCGCTGTCTCCCCGCTGATCGAGAACTTCCTCTCCGTCGTCCGTGAGGGCAACGGAAAGGTCGAGAAGGTCGACACCTGGGGCCGTCGTCGTCTCGCTTACGAGATCAAGAAGAAGCCCGAGGGCATCTACTCGGTCATCGACCTTCAGGCCGAGCCTGCGGTCGTCAAGGAGCTTGACCGACAGATGAACCTGAACGAGTCGGTTCTCCGGACCAAGGTCCTTCGCCCCGAGACCCACTGAACTTCGGTTCAGCGGTAATCGGGATCGAGTAGCACAGCAGCCCAGCAGCAATCCCCGCCGAGAGGTTCATCCATGGCAGGCGAGACCGTCATCACGGTCGTCGGCAATCTCGTCGACGACCCCGAGCTGCGCTTCACCCCCTCGGGTGCGGCGGTCGCGAAGTTCCGTGTCGCGTCCACCCCCCGCACCTTCGACCGTCAGACCAATGAGTGGAAGGACGGCGAGAGCCTGTTCCTGACCTGCTCGGTGTGGCGGCAGGCGGCGGAGAACGTCGCCGAGTCCCTTCAGCGAGGCATGCGCGTCATCGTGCAGGGCCGGCTGAAGCAGCGGTCGTACGAGGACCGTGAGGGTGTCAAGCGCACGGTCTACGAGCTGGACGTCGAGGAAGTCGGCCCCAGCCTGAAGAACGCCACGGCCAAGGTCGCCAAGACCACGGGTCGCGGTGGCCAGGGTGGGTACGGCGGCGGCGGTCAGCAGCAGGGCGGCGGCGGTGGCAACTGGGGCGGAGCCCCCGGTGGCCAGCCGCAGGGCGGCGGAGCTCCCTCCGACGACCCGTGGGCGTCCAGCGCGCCGGCCGGTGGCCAGCAGCAGCAGGGCGGCGGCGGGGGCGGTTGGGGCGGAAGCTCCGGCGGCTCCGGCGGTGGCTACTCGGACGAGCCGCCCTTCTAGGGCAGCTCGCATCCCCACTTCTTGATCACACAGGAGAGACACAATGGCGAAGCCGCCTGTGCGCAAGCCTAAGAAGAAGGTCTGCGCATTCTGCAAGGACAAGACCGCGTACGTGGACTACAAGGACACGAACATGCTGCGGAAGTTCATTTCCGACCGCGGCAAGATCCGTGCCCGCCGCGTTACCGGCAACTGCACGCAGCACCAGCGTGACGTCGCCACGGCCGTCAAGAACAGCCGTGAGATGGCGCTGCTGCCCTACACGTCCACCGCGCGATAAGGAAAGGGTGACCGACTAATGAAGATCATCCTGACCCACGAGGTTTCTGGCCTCGGTGCCGCCGGCGATGTCGTCGACGTCAAGGACGGTTACGCTCGCAACTACCTGGTCCCGCGTGGTTTCGCGATCCGCTGGACCAAGGGTGGCGAGAAGGACGTGGCGCAGATCCGCCGCGCCCGCAAGATCCACGAGATCGCGACCATCGAGCAGGCCAACGAGGTCAAGGCCAAGCTCGAGGGTGTGAAGGTCCGTCTGGCCACCCGCGCGGGTGACGCCGGTCGTCTCTTCGGTTCCGTGACCCCGGCCGACATCGCCACGGCGATCGAGTCCTCGGGTGGCCCGAAGGTCGACAAGCGCCGCGTGGAGCTCGGCTCCCCGATCAAGACCCTCGGTTCGTACCAGGTCTCCGTGCGTCTGCACGCCGACGTGGCCGCGAACGTGGGCATCGAGGTCGTCGCCGCCTAAGGGCTGCGCTCGAAGGGCCGCACCCCCCTGGGGTGCGGCCCTTCGTCGTTGCTCGGCGGTGTTTCACGTGAAACATGCCGGCGCCGGCCCACGGTGTTTCACGTGAAACACCGTGGGGGTCCGGCTGCCTGCTAGCGGGTGGCTCCCGAGATCAGCCACCGTCCCGAGCCGGCGCGCAGCCGAAGAGTGATCATCCGGACCACCATCATCAGCGTCATGGCCCACCAGAGCGCAGTGACGCCGCCTCCGAGGATCGGCACGAGCAGTGCGGCCGGGGCGAAGGCCGCCAACGTCAGGAGCATGGCCCGGGCCAGGTAGCGGCCGTCTCCGGCGCCCATCAGGACCCCGTCGAGCACGAAGACGATGCCGGAGACGGGCTGGGAGAGGGCCACGACCAGGAGGGCCGGCAGCAGGGCCGCCTCGACGGCCGGATCACTGGTGAACAGCGGGATGAACACCGGGCGGGCCAGAACGACCAACAGGCCGAGTACGACGCCCGAGGCGATCCCCCACTGCACCATGCGGCGGCAGACGGCCTTGGCGCCGTCGGTGTCGCCCGCGCCCAGGTAGCGGCCGATGATCGCCTGCCCGGCGATCGCTATGGCGTCCAGGGCGAAGGCGAGCAGGCTCCACAGGGAGAGCAGGATCTGGTGGGCGGCGATGTCGGCGTCGCCGAGCCGCGCGGCCACGGCGGTGGCGATCATCAGGATCGCGCGCAGCGACAGGGTGCGGACCAGCAGCGGAGCGCCCGCTTGGGCGCAGGCCCGGATGCCCGCGGGGTCGGGGCGCAGCGAGGCACCGTGGCGCCGCGCGCCGCGGACGACCACGACGAGGTAGGCGGCGGCCATGGCGCACTGGGCGATGACCGTGCCCCAGGCGGAGCCGGCGATGCCGAGCCCCGCACCGTAGACCAGGGCGACGTTCAGGCCCGCGTTGAGGGCGAAGCCGCCGATGGCGACGTAGAGCGGCGTACGGGTGTCCTGGAGGCCGCGGATGACCCCGGTGGCGGCCAGGACCATGAGCATGGCGGGGATGCCGAGGGCGGAGATCCGCAGATAGGTGATCGCGTGCGGGGCGACCGCGTCGGAGGCCCCGAAGAGCGAGACCAGTGAGGGGGTCGCGGGAAGCACGACGGCGACGACGGCCGCGCCCAGCAGGAGGGCGAGCCAGATGCCGTCGATCCCCTGCTGGATGGCTGCCTGGAGGTCTCCTGCGCCGACGCGGCGGGAGACGGCCGCGGTGGTGGCGTAGGCGAGGAAGACGAAGACGCTCACGGCGGTGGTGAGCACCGCGGCGGCGATGCCGAGACCGGCCAGCTGGGGGGTGCCGAGGTGTCCCACGATGGCGCTGTCGGCCATCACGAAGAGGGGCTCGGCGACGAGTGCGCCGAAGGCAGGGAGAGCGAGTGCGAAGATCTCTCGGTCGTGCCGTCCGGGCCCTGCCTTGGGTGCTGCGACAGCCTGTGTCATGCGCTCAATCTAATCTTCCACAGGTAATGGATGCAACTACCTTTGGATCCTTACTAACGCGTTGACTTGGGCGTTCCCCGCACCTCGTTGGAGGCGATCTTGAGGCAGTGTCCAAGAATTTTCTCCACTGCCGGCTCTGGAGGGGGAAAGCCCAGGTCAGATGGGGTAACTGGGTGGTGCGGGTGATTTTGTCCACAGCGTCATCCCCCGGTCCGTGCACAGCTTCCGGCGAGTTACCCACAGCATTGGCGCCGTCATCCACATGTCATCCACAGAGCCTGTGGATAACAAGATTGGCTGACGCCGCTCTCGGGCCTACCGTGGTGCGTTGCCCGACTCGCCGACAGCGGATTCGGGTGCCCCAAATGTCAGAGCCGTGTCGTAGAAAGAATGGCACGGCGAGGTCCGCGTTGCGGACGGGAGGAGGCGGCCCGGTGAGCATGCCCGAGCCCATGGACGACCCCTGGGCCGACAGCGGTCCGGGTGACCGTCTGCCCGCCCGTCCGCGCCGTAACAGCGAAGGTCGTGGCCGCGGGGACGAACAGCACGACCGGGGCCGCGAGGGCGGCTCCTGGGACTCCGACGGTGGCGGCGGCTTCGAGCGCGTCCCTCCCCAGGACCTCGACGCCGAGCAGTCCGTGCTCGGCGGCATGCTGCTCTCCAAGGACGCCATCGCAGATGTCGTCGAGGTCCTCAAGGGCCACGACTTCTACCGGCCCTCGCACGAGACGATCTACCAGGCCATCCTCGACCTGTACGCCAAGGGCGAGCCGGCCGACCCGATCACCGTCGGCGCCGAGCTGACCCGGCGCGGCGAGATCAGCAAGGTGGGCGGGGCCTCGTACCTGCACACCCTGGTCCAGTCCGTGCCGACCGCGGCGAATGCCGAGTACTACGCGGAGATCGTCCACGAGCGGGCCGTCCTGCGCCGCCTGGTTGCCGCCGGTACGAAGATCACGCAGATGGGCTACGCGGCCGACGGCGACGTCGACGAGATCGTCAACAGCGCCCAGGCCGAGATCTACGCGGTCACCGAGCAGCGGACCTCCGAGGACTACCTGCCGCTCGGCGACATCATGGAGGGCGCCCTCGACGAGATCGAGGCGATCGGCTCCCGCAGCGGCCAGATGTCCGGCGTTCCCACCGGCTTCACGGACTTGGACTCGCTGACCAACGGCCTGCACCCGGGCCAGATGATCGTCATCGCCGCCCGTCCCGCCATGGGTAAGTCCACGCTCGCCCTGGACTTCGCCCGGGCCTGCTCCATCAAGAGCAACCTGCCCAGCGTGATCTTCTCCCTCGAAATGGGTCGCAACGAGATCGCCATGCGCCTGCTCTCGGCGGAGGCGCGGGTCGCGCTCCACCACATGCGCTCGGGCACGATGACGGACGACGACTGGACCCGGCTCGCCCGCCGGATGCCGGACGTCTCCGCGGCCCCGCTCTACATCGACGACTCCCCCAACCTGTCGATGATGGAGATCCGGGCCAAGTGCCGCCGGCTCAAGCAGCGCAACGACCTTTCGCTCGTGGTCATCGACTACCTCCAGCTGATGCAGTCGGGCGGCTCGCGCCGTCCCGAGAGCCGTCAGCAGGAGGTATCGGACATGTCGCGAAACCTCAAGCTGCTGGCGAAGGAGCTGGAGGTCCCCGTGATCGCGCTCTCCCAGCTGAACCGTGGTCCGGAACAGCGCACCGACAAGAAGCCGATGGTCTCCGACCTGCGTGAGTCGGGTTCCATCGAGCAGGACGCGGACATGGTGATCCTGCTGCACCGCGAGGACGCGTACGAGAAGGAGTCTCCCCGCGCGGGTGAGGCGGACCTGATCGTGGCGAAGCACCGTAACGGCCCCACGGCCACGATCACGGTGGCCTTCCAGGGCCACTACTCACGCTTCGTGGACATGGCCAACACGTAGCATCCGATCATGGATGAGCTTGCTGAGGACCTGGAACTTCTCCCTGCCACCCGGCGCGCGCTGAGGCACCGGATCGCCGTTGCGCAGAGCGAAGGGCGGGCGCCGTCCGTGGTGGCGGCCGTCCTGCGGGGCGGGGAGGTGGTCTGGGAGGGCTCCCGGACCTCCGTCGAGGGACACGGTCCGGACGGCGACGTGCAGTACCGGATCGGCTCGATCACCAAGACGTTCACGGCGGTTCTCGTGATGCGGCTGCGGGACGAGGGTCTGATCTCCCTCGCCGATCCCCTGGAGAAGCACCTGCCGGGGACCGGAGCCGGCCAGGTGACCATCGCCCAACTGCTCTCCCACACCGGTGGGTTGGCGGCGGAGACGCCCGGCGAGTGGTGGGAACGCACCCCCGGCGACCAGCGGCCCGAGCTCGGCGACGTGCTGGGGGAGGAGCCCTTCAAACTGGCACCGGGAACCAGGCACCACTACTCCAACCCCGGTTACACCCTGCTGGGTTCGCTGGTGGAGGCGGTGCGCGGAAGGTCCTGGGAAGAGGCGCTGCGGATCGAGGTGCTGGAACCGCTGGGGCTGGAGCGCACGAGCGGACGGCCGCAGGCTCCGCACGCCGGCGGCTGGGCGGTGCATCCCTGGGCGGACGTGATGATGCCCGAACCGCTGGAGGACCTGGGGCTGATGGCCGCGGCCGGCCGGCTGTGGTCCACGACCCGGGACCTGGCGCGCTTCGCCGATTTCCTGCTGCGCGGTGACGAGCGCGTCCTGTGCGCCGAGTCCGTAAGGGAGATGCGCACGGCGGCCGCGCCCCCGGAGCCCGGTCTGGCCGAGCTGGGCTACGGGCTGGGCATGCAGCTGATGGCCGTCGGCGCACGCAGGCTCGCCGGGCACAGCGGATCGCTGCCGGGCTTCGTCGCGGGGCTGTGGCTGAGCGAGGCGGACGACGTGGCGGCGGTGGTGCTGGCGAACTGCACCTCGGGCCTCCCGGCCTCGACGGTGGCCGCGGACCTCGTGGGGATCGTGGCGGACGCCGAACCGCGCTTCCCGCGGCCGTGGCGGCCGTTCCTGGAGTCGGACCACGTGCCGCTCGAACTGTGCGGCCCCTGGTACTGGGGGACTTCGGCCCAGGTGGTGCGCCTGACCGCGGACGGACTCCTGGAACTGGGGCCCGTGGGCGGGAGCGGACGCACGGCCCGTTTCCGGGCGGAGCCGGACGGCAGCTGGACCGGGCTCTTCGGCTACTACGCCGGTGAGACGCTGCGGGCGGTGCGCCGCGCGGACGGCTCGGTGAGCCATCTCGACCTGGCGTCCTTCGTGTTCACCCGGGAGCCGTACGACGCCGACGCCCCGGTGCCCGGCGGGGTGGACCCGCAGGGCTGGCGGGGCATCGGCTGACCGCCCGGGTTCGGCCCCGGCACGATCAGGCGACGAGTTCGCGCTCCAGTGGAGTACGGAAGCGCGGGGTGATCCGGGCCTCTCCCACCCATGCGGCGAGCCGCGCGGCCTCCGTGGTGATCGCTTGCTCGGCGGCTCGGCCGGGGCTGCCCAGCAGCCGCCAGACGATCTCGCCGTCGGAGCGCTGCGCCCAGCCGCCGACGATCTCGCCGTTCCACCACACGGTGGGGCCGATGTTGCCGGCGTAGTCGAACAGGGCGCTCTTGTGGGCGGGGTCGAGGTGGAAACCCCGGTCGGCCCAGCCCATGGCGGTGGGGTCGAGGGCGGGCAGCAGCGCGGCCCAGGGCTCCGGCGCCGGTTCGGGCCCGGTGTCCCCGGGGCTGACCAGGGCGGTGCTGCCGTCTTCCAAGCGGACCTGGTCGGGGCCCACGGCTGCGAGGGCCTTGCGGACGTCCGTGAGGGTCCACCCGGTCCACCACTTGAGGTCGGCCTCGGTGGCGGGACCGTACGCGCGCAGCCAACGGCGGGCGATCTCGGTGCGGGCCTCGGCGGCGGGTGCGGCGGGCCAGGGCTCGGTGTGGACCCAGCGGTACTGGCTGGAGGTCCAGGAGCCGCGTGGTCGGGCACGGCGGATACGGCCGTCGGCGGCGAGCAGGCGGATGACCCGGGTGGCGACCCCCTGCTCGGTCTCGTACTTCTTGCCGCGGCTGATGGTGATCTTCTGGCGCAGCGCGGGTACGGCTGCGGACAGCTGGCTGCCGGTGGAGGGGCCGTGGGCGTCGAGGGCGTCGAGCGCGGCGGCCTCCGCGCCGGCGAGCCACGCGGCGTCGAGCCCCTGACCGTCCTCGTCGAGGTGCTTGAGGAGGGTGCGGCGCTCTTTCGCGGCGATCGCGCGGGCCGTGGAGGCGTCGACGTGCGGGGCGAGTTCGGCGGAGACCGCGAAGAGCGTGTTGCGCATGCTGAGCAGGCGCACGAGGCTTACGTCCTCGTAGAGCGCCCGCTCGATCGCGTCCGGGCCGCCTTCGGTGAGCCGGGCCCGGGCCGAGAGGAAGACGGTCGCGGCGTCGGTGGCGTGCAGGGCGACGACGGAGTCCGCCGTTTCCGCGACGGTCGCGGCGCGGGCCGAGGGAGCCAGACGGTGGCGCCGGCCGAGCCGGTGGCGTCGCTCGGCGGTGGTGACGAGAGGGAGGCTCATCCTCCCGATCGTAGGCCGGGCCGCCGACACGGCGACCCGGCTTGCCGGAACGTCCGATCAGAGCTGGAGCTTGAACCCGACGTGCGAGGCGGTGAACCCGAGCCGTTCGTAGAAGCGGTGGGCATCGGTCCGGGTCACGTCCGAAGTCAGCTGCACCAGTGCGCAGTTCTCGGCACGGGACTTCTCGACGGCCCATTCGACGAACCGGGTGCCCAGGCCGCTGCCGCGCTCGTCGGCGTGTACGCGGACGCCCTCGATGAGGGAACGGGTCGCCCCCTTGCGGGAGAGTCCCGTGACGATCGTCAGCTGGAGGGTGCCCACGACACGGTCGGCGCGGACGGCGACGACCAGGTGTTGGTTCGGGTCGCCGGTGAGGCGTTTCAGGGCTGCGAGGTACGGGGTGAGGTCGTCCGGGGACTCGCGGGTGGCGCCGAGCGGGTCGTCGGCCAGCAGGGCGACGATGGCGGGTACATCGGCCTCGGTGGCCGGACGGATCGTCAGCTCGGGAGTGTCGGTCATGATGCGTTCTCCTTTCAGCCGGCCGCCACGGTGAGCGGCGCCCACCGGCGGGTCCAGTCTCCGGGCAGGCCGGGGATGTCCCGGGTCATGACGGCGTTGAAGGCCACGGAGGCCAGGCCCCGGTCCTTGAGCCAGGCGAGGAGTTCCTCGTGCCGTACGTCGACATCGGTGCGCAGCGCCCGGTCGGTGCCGATCGCGAGCGCGGTGACCAGTGACTGGGCGGTTGCGGTGTCATGGGCGATCAGCGGGCCGATGACCTGGGTGTTCATATTGGGCCAGGCTGCCGCGTAACCGGTGAGTGCCCGGTCTCCGGAGCGGTCCTCGGCGACGACCAGCCGGTCGGCGAAGGCAGGAAGCCGGGTGATGATGTGGGTGCGGTCGGTGCCGAAGACCTCGGCGTCCAGACGCAGGATGCGGGGGAGGTCCTCGGCGGTCGCCGGCCGGACCCGCGAGGTGCCGCACGTGCCGGGGGCGCCCTCGTGCCGGAAGGTGCCCGTCAGCATCTCGGTGCGGCCGGTGGTCTCGAAGCCCAGTTCCTCGTAGAGGGGGCGCCCGTAGGGAGTGGCGTGCAGGGTGAGGGGGACGCCCTTGAGCACGTCATCGCAGACGTGGGTCATCAGACGGCGGCCCAGGCCTTGGCGGGCGAAGCGATCGGCCACGAGGACCATCCCGATCGCGGCGAGCTCCGGACCGGCATGGGTGTCGCCGTAGCGGGTGACGACGCAGGCGGCCGCGAGTCCCCGGCCGTCCGGGGCGTCGACGCCGTAGCCGTTTCCGGCGGCGAGGAGCAGACGCCACTTGTGTTCCTCGCGGAGCCATCCGCGATCTTCGGACAGGTCGGCGCAGCGGTGGAGATCGTCCACGGTCAGCGCCCGGATCGGTAGATCGGTGAGGTGTGGTGGTGTCACCTGGCCCAGACTGGATCATGGACTGGGGGCCGTCCAGAGGATTTGGGGTCGGATGTTTCACGTGAAACGCCGGGTACCCCCGGACGGCCGGCCGGACGGTGTTTCACGTGAAACACGGTGTTTCACGTGAAACGGACCGACTAGCCTCGTCGGCTATGACCCTCCTGCACCTCTTCGACCTCGACGGAACGCTGATGTATGGCTCGGCGGCGCCGGTCGAGATCTCCCGCCAGCTCGGGCTGAGCGCCGAGATTGCCGAACTGGAACGGGCTTTCGGCGCGCAGAAGATGGGTCCGCACCAGTTCTCCATGGCCGCCCACGCCCTCTGGGCCGATCTGACGCCCACGCACGTCCGGGCGGCGTTCGACGGGGCGCCCTGGCTCGCGGGGATCCGGGACGTCTGGCAGGAGATCAGGGAACGCGGGGACTACTGCGCGGTGATTTCCCTGTCGCCGTCGTTCTTCGTGGAGCTGCTGCTGGAGTGGGGTGCGCATGCCGCGCACGGCTCGGTCTTCCCGGAGGTCCCGTTCACCCGTCCCGTGGAGGAGTCCGGGATCCTGACACCCGAGGGCAAGGTCATGGTGGCGGACCGGCTCTGCGCACAGTTCGGTGTGAGCCGGGCCGACTGCGTCGCCTACGGGGATTCGGTGACCGACGCGATGCTCTTCGAGGCGGTGCCGGTCTCGGTGGCGGTGAATGCGAGGCCCTATCTCGCCGAGCGGGCGACCCATGTCTACGAGGGCCGGGATCTTCGGGAGGCATACCAGCTCGTGGGGCTGACGCGCCCGGGAGTTGACGCATCTTAGGAGGAAAGTGGGTTCGAAACGCGGAATTTCTGCATTTCCCCGCAGGCCTCAGAGCCGGCTGGCACGCTGTGAGACCCGGAACCACGGATTCACAGGCCGTGGCGTGTGCAGACCGACCGAGATGCTCGAAGCGAGGCACCGCATGGACGCTCCGCCCACCAGATCGGACAGACGCGAATCGGCCCGGATATCCGGCGAGGGCGGTGCGATCGAGCCCTCACCGGATGCCGTACTCATCCGCCGGACCCTCGCGGAGATCGCCCCCGTCGCCGACAAGGTGACCTCGTACTTCTACGCTCTGGTGTTCACCGGGCACCCGGAAGTGCGCGGCATGTTCCCCGCCGCCATGGACGTACAGCGGGACCGGCTCCTGAAGGCACTGCTGACCGCAGCCGAGCACATCGACAATCCCGCCGTCCTCGTCCCCTATCTGCGCCGACTGGGCACCGGACACCGCAAGTACGGCACGATGGCCGGTCATTACCCGGCGGTCGGCGAGGCCCTCATCGGGGCACTGTCCCGGTACGCGCGGGACAGCTGGGGGCCCGAGCCGCAGGCGGCCTGGGTGCGGGCGTACACCGCGATCTCCCAGATCATGATCGACGCGGCGGCGGAGGAAGAGGCGAAGGCCCCCGCGTGGTGGCACGCCGAGGTGGTCTCCCACGATCTGCGCACCCCGGACATCGCGGTACTGACGGTCCGCCCCGACCAGCCCTACGCCTTCCTCGCCGGCCAGTACGCGAGCCTGGAGACCCCGTGGTGGCCGCGGGTGTGGCGGCACTACTCCTTCGCCTCGGCGCCGCGCGCCGACGGGCTGCTGTCCTTCCACGTCAAGGCCGTCCCTGCGGGCTGGGTCTCCAATGCCCTGGTGCGCCACGCCCGCCCGGGAGACGTACTGCGCCTGGGCCCGCCGGCCGGGTCGATGGTGGTGGACCACACCACGGACAACGGCATGCTGTGCCTGGGCGGGGGCACCGGGATCGCTCCGATCAAGGCGTTGATCGAGGACGTGGCCGAACACGGCGAGCGGCGGCCGGTGGAGGTGTTCTTCGGGGCCCGCAGTGACAGCGACCTCTACGACAAGGACACGCTGCTGGGGCTCCAGCGCTCGCACCCGTGGCTTTCGGTGCGCCCGGTGGTCGGCGACGGGCTGGCCGGACAGTTGCCGCACGCGGTGGGCAAACACGGGCCGTGGAGCTCGTACGACGCGTTCATCTCCGGTCCGCCCGCGATGATCCGCAACGGAGTGTACGAGCTCCTGCGGATCGGCATCCCCTGCGAGCGGATCCGGCACGACGCGGTGGAGGAACTGGCCGGGATCGCCGACTGAGACCGGAGGCAGCCCGCCGGTCTCAGCCCGGCGTCAGCCCAGGTCGGGAGCGTGCATGGCGCGGACGCCCTCGATGTTGCCGTCGAGATAGTGCCGCAGGGACAGCGGGACGAGATGAACGGCGGCGATGCCCACCCGGCTGAAGGGCACGCGGACGATCTCGTACTCGCCCTCGGGCTCGTCGACCTCGGGGCCGTGCCGGAGGTTCGGGTCCATCGATTCGAGGCGGCAGACGAAGAAGTGCTGCACCTTCACGCCGGTCACCCCCCTGTCGGCGATGTGCTCGACGGTGTCGACGAAGCAGGGCACCACATCGGTGATCTTCGCGCCGAGTTCTTCGTGGACCTCCCGGTGGAGGGCGTCGACGACGGTGGGGTCCGAGGGCTCCACTCCCCCACCGGGGGTGAGCCAGTACGGGTCGACGCCGGGCCGGGTGCGTTTGATGAGGATCAGGTCGCCACCGTCGAGCAGGATCGCGCGGGCGGTGCGTTTGACCACGGGACGTTCGGTCATGGGAGAAGAGTGGCCCGCCACTCCGCTTCTGAAACACGCCAAGGGCCGGAAAAGAGCGGGCTCACCAGTGCACTGCCGCGTCCAGCAGCCGGTCGTGCGCCCGGGCGAGGTGGGCGAGGGCCAGGCTCCCGGTGCGTACGACCAGGAACCAGGTGCGCAGCGGCGGCACCGCGGGCTCGGTCAGCGCCACGATCCGACCGCTGTCGAGGGCGTCCTGGCACAGGTAGCGGGGCAGGACGGCGAGTCCGGCGCCGGCCCGCACGCACTCCAGTACGGCCCGCAGGTCGGGTACGACCACGGTGGCGGCCAGGGACGTGGCATCGGGGAGGGCGTCGAAGACGGCGGCCCAGTAGCGCGTGACGAGCGGCAGGCTCTCGTGGACCTCGACCAGCGGGATGCCGTCCAGTGCGGCGGAGCCCTCCTCGCGCAGCCGGTCCATGTCGACGAGGGCGGCCCAGTAGGGCGCGGCGACCAGGACGTGCTCCTCGTCGCACAGCGCGGTGGCGGTGAAGAGCCCGCCCCGGGGGTGGGCGGTGGTGATGACGAGGTCGTGGTGGCCGGCGGCGAGCCCGTCGAGGGTGGCCTCGGCATCGGTCTGCGGGGCGGCGCGCAGGGTGTGGCCCTGGCCGACCAGGACGGCGAGGGCGGGAAGCACGCGCAGGCACAGGAACTCGGGAGGCCCGGCGACGTGCAGGGTGCGTAACGCGCCGGCGGCTTCCTGTTCGGCCTCGGTGATCTGCAGCAGGGCGTCGAGGTGCGGGGCGGCCTTGTGGGCCAGCTCGTCGCCGATGGCGGTGGGGGTGACGCCACGGGCCCGGCGGTGGAAGAGCGGGCGCCCCAACTGGCGCTCCAGGGTGCGGATCTGCGAGGTCACGGCGGGCTGGGACAGTCCGAGGAGGGCGGCTGCGCGGGTGAAGGAGCCGGCCCGGTGGACGGCGACGAAGGTGCGCAGCAGGGTCAGGTCCATCGCTGCACCTCTCGGTGGGGGCCTTCAACTATAAATATGCAGATAGCTCCCTGTCGTTACCGTGATTGGACTCTGACGCAGAGTCAACTAGCCTTGTCACGTGGTTCTTCGCGCGCAGAACCCGGGGCGGTCCGAGCCACCAGGGGGGAGGCTCGGACCGCCCCACACGGCGACGGCCGTCCCCCGTTCCGTCCTCGGCCCTGTCGTCAAAGTCCCGTCTGGCCCGCGACGCCACTGTGACGGCAGGACCTAGGCGCCCGCGTGGTCGAGGGCGCGCAGCACGTCCGCGACCAGGTCCTCGGTGTCCTCGGCGCCGGCGGAGAAGCGGATGAACCCCTCCGGCACGGCGTCGCCGCCCCAGCGTCCGCGCCGCTCGGCGGTGGACCGTACCCCACCGAAACTCGTGGCGTCCTCGACCAGGTGCAGGGCGGCCATGAACCGCTCCGCGTGCGCGCGGTCGGGCAGGGTGAAGGAGACCACCGACCCGAAGCCCCGCATCTGCCGGGCGGCCGTCTTGTGGGAGCGGTCCGTGTGAAGCCCCGGGTAGCGCAGTCCGCTCACGTCCGTCCGGTGCGTCAGTGCCTCGGCGACGGCCAGTGCGTTGGCCCACTGGCGGTGCGCGCGCAGCTGGATCGTGGCGAGGGAGCGGTGCGCGAGCCAGGCTTCCATGGGCCCGGGGATCGCACCGACGATCTTGCGCCACCGCCGGACGCGGGCGGCGAGCTCCGGATCGCGGCAGACGACGTACCCGAGCAGTACGTCGCCGTGGCCGGTGAGGCCCTTGGTGCCGCTCGCCACCGAGAAGTCCGCCCCCAGCTCCAGGGGCCGCTGCCCGAGCGGGGTGGCCAGGGTGTTGTCGACCGCGACCAGGGTCCGGCCGGAGTGCGCCGCGTCCACGAGGCGGCGTACGTCGCACACGTCGAGCCCGGGGTTGGAAGGGGTCTCGATCCACAGCAGCCGGGCCCCGTCGAGGGCCGCGAGCTGGGCGTCGTCGCCGGTCGGAGCGGTGCGGACGTGGATCCCGTACGCCTCCAGCTGCTCGCGCAGCAGGGGCAGGGCTTGGTAGCCGTCGTCGGGCAGGACCACGGTGTCGCCGGTGTGCGCCTGGGAGAGGAGGACGGCGGAGACCGCCGCCATGCCGGAGGCGAAGACGATGGTGTGCACGTCCTCGCCGGGGGCTTCCAGTTCCCCGATCGCCCGTTCCAGCAGCGTCCAGGTGGGGTTGGTGTCGCGCCCGTAGGCGTACGGGCCTTCGACGTCGCCGGGGAGGTGGAAATGGGCGGCGAAGACCGGTCCGGGCAGGGGCGGTTCGTTCTTGACGGCCTCGGGCAGTCCGGCCCGGACGGCTCGGGTGCCGTCGCCGAGCGCGGCTGCTCCGGCTTCCTGCGGGGCGTATTCGTTCACGCGGTGTGCTCCTTCACTGCGGCGCGTACAGCGTCCAGCAGGCCGGGGCTCGCGGCCTCGACCAGCTCCAGGCACTCCTCGAACCCGTCGAGCGGCCCGTAGTAAGGATCCGGTACGTCGGTCTCCGCGGCCGAGGCCGCCGGGTCGTAGGACCGCAGCAGCCGCACCTTGGCGGCGTCCTGTGCAGTGGGCGCGAGTGCCCGGAGGTCACGTAGGTGCCCGGCGTCGAGCGCGATGACGAGGTCCAGGCGGGCGAACCAGGAGGAGCGGAACTGGCGGGCCCGGTGGTCCTGCTCGTAGCCGGCCGCCTCCAGGACGGCGATGGTGCGCGGATCGGCACCGTCCCCCTCGTGCCAGCCACCGGTGCCGGCGCTGTCCACCTCGACCAGGGTGTCGAGGCCGTCGGCCGCCACGTGGGCACGGAAGACCGACTCGGCCATGGGGGAGCGGCATATGTTGCCCGTGCAGACGAAGCAGACGCGGTACATGGTGGGCCCGTTCAGTTCTTGTCGGGCAGGACCATGTTCATGGCCCAGGAGACGATGGAGATGATCAGGCCGCCGAGCAGAGCGGTCCAGAAGCCGTCGACGTGGAAGCTGAGGTCGAGCTGCGAGGCCAGCCACGAGGTCAGCAGCAGCATCAGGGCGTTCACGACGAGCGTGAACAGGCCGAGGGTGAGGATAAACAGCGGCAGCGAGAGCAGCTTCACCACCGGCTTGACGAGCAAGTTGACCAGGCCGAAGACCAGCGCGACCAGGATCAGGGTGAGCGCCCGTCGGCCCGTGCTGCTGCCGTCGTCGAGGGTGATGCCGGAAAGCAGCCAGATGGCGACGGCCAGGGCCGCCGCATTGGCGAGCGTCTTGACTACGAAATTCGTCATGTGTCTGATCGTGGCAGAGAAGATCCCGGTGGAACATCCGCAGATCAGCGGATGCAAGGGAACGATCGAGTACAAGGGGCACAACCACGATGAAAGCCTTCCGGCTTGACGAGCTCGAAGCGGAGCGGGCCGCGAACGACGGCGCCTATCTGCAGTTCCTGCGCGAGCGGAACATGTCGGTCGGGCTGTACGCGCTCGACGCCGGACAGACCGATCCGCAGCTGCCGCACCGCCAGGACGAGGTGTACTTCGTCGTCAGCGGGCGGGCCTCGATCACGGTCGGGGAGGAGACGACGACCGTGGCGCGCGGCAGCGTCGTCTACGTCCCGGCGGGCGTTGTGCACAAGTTCCACCACATCACCGAGGACCTGAAGGTGATGGTGGTGTTCTCCCCGCCGGAGGGCTGAGCGGCCCGGCCGCATGAGGGTCGCGGCCCTGATCCCCCTAAGGGGCGGATCAGGGGACTCCGAGGGCTCGCGGGCCCCGATACGGGGCCGTGGACTCCTAGCATCGAGGGCAGGAAGTAGCGGACGAAGCCACGGACGAAGAAGAGGTCGATGACATGGACGGCATCCGAGAGATATTCGCAGGCATGCCCTGGTGGGTTAAGTGGGTCGCGGTTCCGCTGCTGGCCATCTTCGTCTTCGGCGGTGTGATCACCAGCATCCTGGGCGCGCTGATCGGGTTCGTCTTCAAGCTGCTCCTCTTCGTCGGACTCGTCGGCGGACTGATCTTCGTCGTGAAGAAGTTCAGCGGTGGCTCGAAGGCCTCCTCCGGCAAGTGGTAGCCAGGGGCAGCGGTCCGGGCGGATCCGGGATTGAGCCAGGCGAGGGAACATGACGCGCTGAACGGCTCACATCCCCGGAATCGGTGGATAGAGTGGCAATCTATGCCGTTCCCTGGGCACCGAAAGCCGGTACCGCCGCTCCGACCCGCCGCCCTGACCTGCGGCGACGTAAACGAGCCGCCCGAGTACGACCCCCAGGATCCACGGCACGCGCGGGGGCGGCCCCCGCAGGGCGGGCCTCCCCAAAGGCCCGCTGCCACGCCTGGGGGTGAGCTTTGTCTCCGGTTCACAACGCCGGTGTGCCGACTCTGATCGGTTCGGTACAGCGCGCGCTGAGGCTGCTCGAAGCGGCGGGGTCCCATAGCGGGGGAGCCCCGGCGAAACAGCTGGCGCGCGAGGCCGGGCTCCCGCTTCCCACCGCGTACCACCTGCTGCGCACACTGACGCACGAGGGCTATCTGCGCAGAGTGCGCGGCGTGTTCGTACTGGGGGAGGCCGCGGAGCGGCTCGCCCGTGGGGGACTCCAGCAGAAACGTCGCGGCATGATCCTCGACTCGCTCGCGCACTTCCGCGATACGGTCGGGGCCCCCGTCTACTTCGCGGTCTACCGCGAGGGTGAGATCGAGGTCGTGGGTGTCTCGGACACTCCGGCCAGCCCGGCCTGCGAGGAGTGGGCCGACTTCCGTTCGACCGGCCATGCGCACGCCATCGGGCAGTGCCTGCTCGGGCAACTCGACGAGAAGACGCGCAAGGACTACTACGACCGTCACCCGGTCGAGGCCATCACCCCCTATACCGTCCGCGATCTCCGGTCCCTGGAAAGCCGGATCGGGGCGCTCGGGCGAATGCAGCCGGTGGTCGAACGTCAGGAATATGCCCTCGGCACGATCTGTGCGGCCATCCCCCTCACGGCCGGCGATACGGTCGCGACGATGGCCATTTCTCTCCCTCTCCACCAAGAAGAACGATTGCTCTATGTAGTCAATCGGCTACGGAGTGAAGTAGGCGCGCTGTTGAGCACCCTCGCGTTCTCTATCAGTATCTGAAAACTCACTCCTTGTGATCTGCTACCGCTTCCACCACTCTTGTCAAGTGGGTCCTGGGGGATCATTCCTGGCCACTTCAACTACAGCGGGGTAGTCAATGCGCGAGTCGGTACAGGCAGAGGTCATGATGAGCTTCCTCGTTTCCGAGGAGCTCTCGTTCCGGATTCCGGTGGAACTCCGGTACGACGCACGCGACCCCTACGCAGTCCGCCTGACCTTCCACCTGCCCGGAGACGCGCCCGTGACCTGGGCGTTCGGCCGGGAGCTCCTCCTCGACGGCATCAACAAGCCGTGCGGTGACGGCGATGTGCACATCGCCCCCACCCACCCGGAGGACCTGTCCGACGTCCACATCCGCCTTCAGGTCGGCGGCGACCGGGCCCTGTTCCGCGCCAGCGCGGCGCCGCTCGTCGCGTTCCTCGACCGTACTGACCGGATCGTTCCGCTCGGACAGGAGCGCAATCTGGGCGACTTCGAGGAGAACCTCGACGAGGCCCTCGGCAAGATCCTCGCCGAATCGCAGCAGAACGAACAGAACGCCGGCTGACCGTCCGACCGGCCGCCGTGCCAGCCGACCGGCCGCTGGTCCGGCCAGCAGACCGGCCGCTGGTCGGGGCGAACGACCGGCCGGCGTCTCGGCCGCTCAGCGCTTGCGCCGCCGGCCCCGGCCGCGGACCGGCCCCGCGGCCGGGGCGCCCGCCGGGGATCCCGGTCGGTCGGCAGAAACCACCAGCGCGGCCAGCGCCGTTGTCACGGGGACCGAGGCCACCAGGCCGATCGAGCCCACGAGGGTCCGTACGATCTCCTCCGCCACCAGCTCGCTGTTGGCCACCGAACCCATGCTGCTGTTCGCGATCGAGAACAGCAGGAGCAGCGGCAGCGCGGCACCCGCGTAGGCCAGCACCAGAGTGTTCACCACCGACGCGATGTGGTCGCGGCCGATCCTGATGGCCGCCCGGTAGAGCGCGCGCGACCCCATCGAGGGATCCGCGTGGTGCAGCTCCCACACCGCCGAGGTCTGGGTGACCGTCACGTCGTCGAGCACGCCAAGCGATCCGATGATCACGCCTGCGAGCAGCAAACCGCTCATGTCGATGTCCGGGTACAGCCCGTGGATCAGCCCGGTGTTGTCGTCGGTGTTGCCGCTGAGGAACGCCCAGTCGATGAACCCCGAGCCGAGCAGCCCGATCAGCAGCAGCGACACCAGGGTGCCGAGGACGGCCACCGAGGTACGGGCGGTCAGCCCGTGGCACATGTAGAGCGCGATCAGCATGATGGCGCTCGCCCCGACCACCGCGACGACCAGCGGATTCGAACCCTGCAGGATGGCCGGGAGGATGAAGAGGGTCAGCACGCCGAAGCTGACCACCAGCGCGACCAGCGCGAACAGCCCGCGCATCCGCCCGACGACGACGACCGCGACGGCGAAGATGCCGGCCAGCAGCGCCATCGGGAGCTTGCGGTTCACGTCGATCACCGAGTACTGCAAGTCACGGGGGGCGTCCGGTGCGTACGCCACCACCACCTCCTGGCCGTCCTCCAACTGCCGTGGCGCGCCCGGCTGGACGACCTCCACGAAGGTGCGGCCCTTGTCCGGGCCGCTGGTGACCTCGACGGTGGCCTTCTTGCACTCACCGGTCGGCGCGGCCTGGGCCCCACTGCCCTCGGGGGAGGCGGCGGGGGGCCCGGTCGCCGGTACCTGCGCGGCGTTCACGGATTTGCAGTCGACCTGTTCGATCGAAACGACCACGCCCTGCTGGGTCTGCCGGTCGAACCCCACCCCCGTGCGCTCGTGGCCGGGGGCGCCGCCCGGCCAGAGCACCACCATGCCGACGAAGACGGCCACGGCGAAGGGGATCAGTACGGCGGCGATGACCTTGCGCAGGTGCTTCGAGACGGGGGCCGCCGGGCCGTGGCCATGACTGTGGCCGTGGCCGTGGGGCGGACCCGGGGGGTGCCCGTGCGAGCCAGCGTCCGAGCCACCGTGCGAGCCGGCGTCGGAGTGGCTGTCGGAGGGTCTGTCGGAGTGCCCGCCGGGGTGCCCGTCGGACGGTCCGGGGCCCGCATGCGCGTGGCCGTTGTGGCCATGGGGCTCTGTGTGCTCGATGGGGGGCTGCGGCGAGGGCGTCACCAGCAGATCATCGCAAGAGATGAGGGGGCCCACTGTTCAGCACGCCATGCATGACGCTAGCGTGGGGGCACCTTTGCACAACGCGGGAGCTCGGAGCACCGGGCTGAGAGGACGCTGATCACCGTACGGGCATCACCGATGCGTACGGGAAGAGGCTGCGTCGACCGCCGAACCTGTTACCGGGTAATGCCGGCGTAGGGAGATCAGGTCTCATGACCATTCAGGACGCACGCACGCCTGCCGTCAGCCAGGACGCCGACGGCCAGACCGAGCGCCAGCCCGGCTGGCACAAGGGATACCTGGCGGGCTCCCGCCCCGACCTCCGGGTGCCGGTCCGCCAGGTCCACCTCACCAACGGCAAGGACGTGACGCTCTACGACACGTCCGGTCCGTACACCGACCCGCAGATCGAGACCGACGTCCGCCGCGGCCTCGCGCCGCTGCGCGAGAACTGGATCATCAGTCGCGGGGACACCGAGGAGTACGCGGGCCGCCCCGTGCGCCCCGAGGACGACGGCATCAAGCACACCTCGCCGCGCGGCGGCCTGAAGAACCTCGACGCGGTCTTCCCGGGCCGACCCCGCCAGCCCCGCCGCGGCCGCGGCGGCGCTGCCGTCACGCAGCTCGCGTACGCCCGCCGTGGCGA
Organism: Streptomyces sp. NBC_01214; assembly: GCF_026340975.1. Classification (GTDB taxonomy): domain Bacteria; phylum Actinomycetota; class Actinomycetes; order Streptomycetales; family Streptomycetaceae; genus Streptomyces. The sequence goes on from NZ_JAPEOS010000001.1 coordinate 422,484, forward strand.
GATCACCCCGGAGATGGAGTACGTCGCGATCCGCGAGAACGTCTCCCCCGAGGTCGTCCGCGAAGAGATCGCCGCAGGTCGCGCCGTACTTCCGGCGAACGTGAACCACCCCGAGATCGAGCCGATGATCATCGGCAAGCGGTTCCTGGTGAAGGTCAACGCCAACATCGGCAACTCCGCGGTCACCTCCTCCATCGAGGAGGAGGTCGACAAGATGACCTGGGCGACCAAGTGGGGCGCCGACACGGTCATGGACCTCTCGACCGGCCGCAACATCCACACCACCCGCGAGTGGGTGCTGCGCAACTCCCCCGTCCCGATCGGCACCGTCCCGCTCTACCAGGCGCTGGAGAAGGTCGACGGCCGCGCCGAGGACCTGACCTGGGAGATCTACAAGGACACGGTCATCGAACAGGCCGAGCAGGGCGTCGACTACATGACGGTCCACGCCGGTGTGCTGCTGCCCTACGTGCCGCTGACCGCCCGCCGCAAGACCGGCATCGTCTCGCGCGGTGGCTCGATCATGGCCGCGTGGTGCCTGGCGCACCACAAGGAGAACTTCCTCTACACGAACTTCGAGGAGCTCTGCGAGATCCTCGCGACGTACGACGTCACGTACTCCCTCGGTGACGGCCTGCGCCCCGGTTCGATCGCGGACGCCAACGATGCGGCCCAGTTCGCCGAGCTGAAGACGCTGGGTGAGCTGAACACGATCGCCAAGCGCCACAATGTCCAGACCATGATCGAGGGCCCGGGCCACGTCCCGATGCACAAGATCAAGGAGAACATCGACCTCCAGCAGGAGATCTGCGAGGAGGCACCGTTCTACACGCTCGGCCCGCTGACCACGGACGTCGCGCCCGCGTACGACCACATCACCTCGGGCATCGGCGCCGCGATGATCGCCTGGTGGGGCACCGCGATGCTCTGCTACGTCACGCCCAAGGAGCACCTGGGCCTGCCCAACCGCGACGACGTCAAGACCGGCGTCATCACGTACAAGATCGCGGCGCACGCCGCGGACCTGGCCAAGGGGCACCCGGGCGCCCAGGAGTGGGACGACGCCCTGTCCGACGCGCGGTTCGAGTTCCGCTGGGAGGACCAGTTCAACCTGGCCCTCGACCCGGACACGGCCCGCGAGTTCCACGACGAGACCCTCCCGGCGGAGCCGGCCAAGACCGCGCACTTCTGCTCCATGTGCGGTCCGAAGTTCTGCTCGATGAAGATCTCGCAGGACATCCGCCGTGAGCACGGTGGAGACCTGAAGGCGGAGGAGATCCAGGCCGGCATGGCGGAGAAGTCCGCCGAGTTCGCGGCCTCGGGCAGCCGCGTCTACCTGCCGCTGGCCGACTGACCCGAGCGAACGCGACTGCCCGACGGCGCCGTGGGGGGAGCCGTCGGTCGGTCGCTGCGGCCTGGGGACCGCTCCGGTGACTCTGGGCTTGGAGGCGCTGGAGGAAGCGCGGTCAACCTGGTCCGACGGCCGGCGGCCGTTCGCCCTCGCTGCGATTGAGGGCGAACGGCCGCGGGTCTTCTTGTGGGGCGGGGCCTGTCAGGTGGTGGCCTTGCCGGTGCAGAACCACACGGTGCCCGCGCCGAGCCCTCCTGCGGCGGTGATGCAGGGGACACGTGCTGCGCCGGCTGTTCCCACGCAGGCGGCGGCGCACGCGGTGCCGATCAGCGCAAGGGTCCAGGACGAGACACCCGCGCTGGCCGGGCAGTTGTTGAGCTTGCTCCAGCTGAAGCCGAAGGTCGAGAGCTGGGGCTGCTTGACGGTCAGGTCATCTGCGCCGACCTTCGCGACCCAGGTCCTGGCCTGCTCGCCGTCGACGACGGAAGCCTGGCTCTGTAGCGTCCGGATGTTCTTGGCCAGTGCGGCGGTTTCGGGAGAGACGTCGCCCGCGGCGGACACCGAGGCGAAGGCCGAGGGGGCGAACGCGTGGCTCTGCGCGGCGGTCGTGCCGACGAGGGCCAGGCCCGGCCAGGGTGGCGGTGGCTATGCGCAGGAGAGTTTCAAGGGTGTGTTTCCTTCTTGATCACGGATGACGCGCGGTTGCTCGCATCGGTCGCGACCATCAGCGCTTGCGGAGAAGCACGAGGAAGACGAGTCCGGAGGTCGCAGCAGCGGCCACCCACGGAGTGGGGCCGTCATCCCACGTGACCACGGCTGCTGCCATGGTCAGGGCCGCGTTGCAGCCCGCAAGCCCCAGGACTGCCCCGGCCGTTCGCCTGTCTTCCATCGGAGTCCCCTGCTGTGGTCGATCACCGCTGCGGTCGAAAGCGACCATATGAGCGAGATAAGACCCCCTCAAGTCTTTACCGGGTCATAGTGATCATTTCCGGACAGCCCGAGGTGCCATCGCGGTACACCGGAGCGCGCGCATCGCCCCTTCCGGGCTCGTAACGGAGCCGGGATCGTGCTCAGTTGATCGGAGGGCGGCATTCCTGCGGCTGCGGCTGCCGGTGCGCGGCGAGCGGCAGTTCGGGCGGGCCTCGGCGAGATGTCCTGATCCGACTTCGTGATCGCGGACACGACGGCGGACACCCATGACGCCGTACGGAGACCGTCGCGCCCGGCGCCGGTCGGGCGAGCCCGGCGTATCCGGGCAGGTGCCGGTGCGGGGCACTGACGCCCCGGACCGGGATCATTCGGGTTCGTGTTCCGGGCCGCCGAAGTCCGGACTGGTGAAGTCCGGAGGCGTGTAGCCGGGCCGGGGGCTCTCCGACGGGGAGCCCGGGCTGGTGAAGTCGGGCCGGCTGTACCCCAAGTTGGGGATGCGGCCGGCCGCCGGGGTGCGGGGGGTGGGGAAGCCCGGGCCGGCGCTCGGATCGGCCAGTGCGTCCCGCAGGAAGGGCATGATGCCGCGCTCCAGCAGGGCGTGCCGCCAGGCCTCGCGGGCCCGGGCGACCTCGTCGGGTATCGCCTCCGTCTCGTCCGCCCCCACCTCGGTCGCGCTGTTGCGGACGGCCGTCACCAGCAGTCCGATCACGGCGAAGAGCAGGGCGGCCGCGGTGAGCCCGCCGAAGAGCCACCCCGCCGTCAGCATGGTTTCGGCGAAGGCCGGTTCGGGCTCGATCATCTTCAGGATGTAGCCCACGAGCAGGAAGATCAGCATGGCGGTGCCCGCCAGGACGGGCGCGAGGACCGCGACCACGGCGCCGATGCCGGCACCGCCGCCGTTGTCCTGGGCGCCGTCCTCGTCCCCCGTCGTGCCCGGCGGGGCCAGTGCCTCGTCGCGTCGTTCCTCGCGGACCTTCACGTAGTGGCCGTACTCGGCCGCGGCCGCGGCGGCCAGCAGGGCGCTGGCCCCCTGTGCCATGGTGCGCAGCTGTTCGGCATTCAGCCGTTCGCCGAGGGTGGCGAGTTCGGGCCGCTCGTGCGCGGCGCGCAGCGCCTCGTCGACGAGCCGATCGAACTCCGGTCGGTCTTCGGTCAGCAGGTGCGGAGCGCTGGTCATGTGCATCCCCCGATGCTCCGTAGAAGCCGGTATGCCCGCGTAGACCCGGGCGCCGGCACAAACGGAGGAGAGCCTGCTATGGATAGAGCGATGGTAGAGCGCCCACGCCACGCCGTGACAGGGGCTTTCTGGAAATACCCCTCTCCGTAAGCTCTCAGTCGCTCAGGGGAAGTTGTACGACAAGCAGTTTGCCCGCCATCGTCACTCCGCCGTCCATCGCGATGGCCAGCCCTTCCGCGTACACGTGCGGGCCGTCCACGGCCTCCGGGCCCCGCGACTCGTCGCCGTCCTCCGTGCCCACTTCGCCGAGCAGGTAGGGGATGGGGCTGTGCCCGTGGACGACGCGGCTGCCGCCGTAGGTGTCGAGGAGTTCGCGTACGGCCGCCGGGCCGGTTCCCTCGTCGCGGAAGGCGAACCGCTTGGTGAACTTGCGGAAGAGGTCCCAGGTGATGTCGGCGTCGCCGCGGTTGAGGAGCTCGTGGATGGTGTCGTTGACGTCCTCGATGGAGTCGCCGTAGTCGAGATAGGCCGTGGTGTCGGAGTGCAGCAGCAGGTGGCCCTCCTCCAGGACGGCGGCGTCCAGGCGGGACATCCACTGCAGGTGGACGTCCTGCAGGCGCTCCATGTCGGTGCGCTGGCCGCCGTTGAGGAGCCAGGCGGCCTGGAAGGTGGCGGTGCCGGCGCCGGAGACGACCGGGGTGTCGCCGAACCGCTTGGCGCCGATGAGCAGGAGTTCGTGATTGCCCATCAGGGCCTTGCAGTAGCCGCCGGCGGCGGCGGCCTCGGCCGACAGCCGCATGACGAGGTCGATGACGCCGATGCCGTCGGGGCCGCGGTCGGTGAAGTCGCCGAGGAACCAGAGCCGGGCGTTGCCGGCGGACCAGCGGCGCTGCGCGTCGATCAGACCCTGGGCGTGGAGTTCGGTGACGAGCTCGTCGAGGTAGCCGTGGACGTCGCCGACGACGTAGAGGGGGCCGGGACCCGAGGCCTGTTCCTGGGGCACGTACTGGACCTGGACGGTGTCGCCGGGGCCACCGAGCGCGCCGCGGCCGATGACGGGCAGGTCCCGGTAGGTCGGGGTGTAGCCCTCCAGGTCGTCCTCGTCGGGGCTCCGGGGCGCCGTGTGCGCCGGTTCGGCGTCGGGGAGTGCGCGCAGGCGCGTGTCGGGGTACGGGGGCTGCTGCGCGGGCGCCTGAGGTGCGGCCGGCTGAGGTGCGGGCGGCTGCGGCGGGTAGCCGGGCTGCGGGGGCACGTTCGGCGTGGCGTCCTCGTAGTACGCCGGGTACTCGCCGTACACCGGGGGCTCTCCGGGCAGCCCGGTGGACGTGGCTACGGCGTACAGGGCGGGTTCGGTGACGGGAACCCGGAAGTCCCGCAGCGTGTCCGTCCGCATCGCGGGTCCCTGACCGGCCCCCTGAGTCATCGACCCCTCCACCACCGTCGCGCTGCCGTACACCTGCGGACCCTCCTGACCTCCAAGGAGGAGGGTCCGTGATGTCGTGCGCCCATCATAGGAATGCGGCTCGCGCTCTGTGACGCACCAGGGGTAGTGAATCCTTTACGGAGCCGATCGTTCCTGCCGTTTTCTCCCGATATCGGCGTTGCAGAAATCCTCGGCCGGTCCTTGTTCGGTGCTCGGTCGGTCGTCGGATGGCTCTCGGACGGTCCGCGGTCGGCCCTTCGGCAGGCCGACCGGACGGTCTGTCGGTCAGTCCTGGGCCGGCGAACGGGGTGGGCTGATGGTCGTGCGGGGCTGCCTGCGCTGCGAAGAGGTACGGATGATGAGTTCGGTCGGGACGACCTGTTCGACGGGGCGTCCGGTGTCCACTCCCTCGATCGCATCGATGAGCAGCTGCACGACGGCGGTGCCGATGCGGCGGGGTTTGAGGGACAAGGTGGTGATGGGCGGCTCTGTGTTGGCGTAGACGGTGGACTCGCTGCAGCACACGAGCAGCAGGTCCTCGGGGACGCGCAGGCCGTAGCGGCGGGCGGCGGCGAGCAGATCGGTGCCGTTGGGGTCGAAGAGCCCGTAGACCGCGTCGGGCCGGTCGGGGCGGGCGAGGAGCCGGTCGGCGGCGACGGCGCCCGCGCACGGGTCGTGGGCGGGGTAGGACTCGTAGACGGGGTCCTGGCCGACGCGCTCGCACCAGCTGAGGTAGGCGGTGGTGGAGAGCCGGGTGTAGGTGTCGGTGGTGGTCCCGGTCAGCAGTCCGATCCGGCGGGCGCCGGCGGCGGCGAGGTGGTCGAGCAGGCCGAGCACGGCGGCTTCGTGGTCGTTGTCGACCCAGGCGGTGACGGGGAGGGAGCCTGCGGGGCGGCCGTCGGAGACCACGGGCAGGCCTTGGCGGACCAGTTCGGTGACGACGGGATCGTGGTCGGAAGGGTCGATGACGACGGTGCCGTCGAGGGCGACGTTGGACCACACGTCGTGGCGGGAGGTGGCGGGGAGGATGACCAGGGCGTAGCCGCGGGCGAGCGCGGCGGAGGTGGCGGCCCTGGCCATCTCGGCGAAGTAGGCGAATTCGGTGAAGGTGAAAGGTTCATCCCCGTACGTCGTCACGGTCAGGCCGATGAGGCCGGACTTGCCGGTACGGAGGGTGCGGGCGGCGGCCGACGGGCGGTAGCCCAGTCGGTCGGCCACTTCGCGAACGTGGCGGCGGGTGGCGTCGGGCAGCCGTCCCTTGCCATTGAGCGCGTCGGAGACGGTCGTGATGGAGACGCCCGCCGCGGCGGCCACGTCCCTGATGCCGGCCCGGCCCTGTCGGCCGGCGGCCCGCCGGGTGGTCTCGGTCCGGCTCACCTGATGCTTCCCTGCTGCTGTCATGGCGAGCCGATAGTAGGGCTCGGTGGGGAGGGTGGTCTGGGTGCATATGCAGGCGTTGACAGGCACGTTTCTGCATGGTTCGCCACCCTCAATGACCTTGGAAATGAAGGTCATTGATCGCTGAGAGTGAGAGTGAAGCTTGTTGTCGGGTCCGGGCATGCCAAAACGATGTGATCTCGGGTCGTTCTCAACTCACCTGCACGAGGGATGCGCGCCACGGCGCAGGCCACCGGCGCACGCATATATGCGTGCGCTCCCCCGCATTCCTGGCGCCCCCATTCTCGGAACGGCGGAATCCTCATAAGGTGAGCAGTATTGAGTCGACGGCGACGTCGTAGTGGACGGTCGAGGAGGACCTGCGGTGAGCGAGAAGAGCCCGAAGCTGCGCGCCGAGCTGGACGGCATTCCGACGTACAAGCCCGGCAAGCCGGCTGCCGCGGGAGGGCCTGTCGCGTACAAGCTGTCCTCGAACGAGAACCCGTACCCGCCGCTGTCGGGCGTGCTGGAGACCGCGGTCGCCGCGGCCGGGAACTTCAACCGGTACCCCGACATGGCCTGCACCGGCCTCGTGAACGAGCTCGCCGAGCGCTTCGGCGTGCCGGTCGAGCACATCGCCACGGGCACCGGCTCGGTCGGCGTGGCCCAGTCGCTGATCCAGTCGACCGCTGGGCCGGGTGACGAGGTGATCTACGCCTGGCGCTCCTTCGAGGCGTACCCGATCATCACGCAGATCTCGGGCGCGACCTCGGTGCGGGTCCCGCTGACCGACGGCGACGTCCACGACCTGGACGCGATGGCCGCGGCGATCACCGACCGGACCCGTCTGATCTTCGTTTGCAACCCGAACAACCCCACCGGCACGGCCGTGCGCCGCGCCGAGCTGGAGCGCTTCCTGGACCAGGTGCCCTCGGACGTCCTGGTGGTCCTGGACGAGGCGTACCGCGAGTTCGTGCGGGACGCGGACGTACCGGACGGCATCGAGCTCTACCGCGACCGCCCGAACGTCGCCGTGCTGCGTACGTTCTCCAAGGCGTACGGCCTGGCCGGCCTGCGGGTCGGCTTCGCGGTTGCGCACGAGCGGGTCGCGGCGGCGCTGCGCAAGACGGCGGTGCCCTTCGGCGTCAGCCAGCTCGCGCAGGACGCGGCGGTGGCTTCGCTGCGCGCCGAGGACGAGTTGATGGGCCGCGTCGGGGCGCTGGTGAGCGAGCGCACGCGGGTGCACGAGACGCTGGTCGCCCAGGGGTGGACCGTTCCGGACACGCAGGCGAACTTCGTGTGGATGCGGCTGGGTGAGCGGACCGCCGAGTTCGCGGCTGCCTGCGAGAAGGCCGGTGTGGTGGTCCGGCCCTTCGCGGGCGAGGGCCTGCGGGTCACGATCGGTGAGACCGAGGCGAACGACCTCTTCCTGCACACGGCCGAGGCGTTCTTCAAGGAGCTCTAGAAGGTAGGGCCTGAAGGTAGGGCCCGAAGGTGGGGCTCAGGCGAGTTCCACGCGGACGGGATCGCCGTCGCGGACGGTGGACAGCAGGCGGGGGTCGCCGTCGAAGGAGCCGAGCACGTTGCACGGGCTCGCGAGGCGGCTCTCGCCTGCGCGTGAGATGGGTGTGGGGCCGTAGGGCAGCGCGAGGGCGTCGCCCTCGGTCCAGAACGCGACCGTGCCGGGGGCGACGACCTGCTGGGCGTCGTCCTCCAGGGCGACGCAGACCCCGGTGTCGAAGTAGACCTCCTCGCCCCAGGTGTTGGCGGAGGCGGAAATCGGAAGGGCCTCGGCCAGCGCCTTGCTGGTCGGGGTCTCGTCGAGGGTTGCGGTGAGCTGGCCCGCGGGCCAGGAGATTCGTATCTGCATGAGTCGAATTCAACAATCTGTTGAATCGATTGGCTAGAGGGGTACCCCGCTCGAAGGTGGCCGAGAGTGGTGCGACATAATGCTTGTGAATGTGAACGCGTTCACAAGCGTGTCCTGCTTCCTCCCGGTATGGAAGGAACCCGCCAGGCAGACTGCGGCTGTGACCACGGCGACGACAAGGAGAAGACGACGTGGACCTAGCTTTGGCGCCGGAGACATTGGCGCGATGGCAGTTCGGTATAACGACCGTCTACCACTTCCTGTTCGTACCCCTGACGATCTCGCTCGCCGCCCTGACGGCGGGCTTGCAGACGGCGTGGGTGCGCACCGAGAAGGAGAAGTACCTCAGAGCCACGAAGTTCTGGGGGAAGCTCTTCTTGATCAATATCGCGATGGGTGTCGTCACCGGCATCGTCCAGGAGTTCCAGTTCGGCATGAACTGGTCCGACTACTCGCGGTTCGTCGGCGACATCTTCGGGGCCCCCCTGGCCTTCGAAGCGCTGATCGCCTTCTTCTTCGAGTCGACCTTCATCGGTCTGTGGATCTTCGGCTGGGACAAGCTGCCGAAGAAGATCCACCTGGCGTGCATCTGGATGGTGTCCATGGGCACCGTCCTGTCCGCCTATTTCATCCTGGCGGCCAATTCCTGGATGCAGCACCCGGTCGGGTACCGCATCAACGAGGAGCGGGGCCGGGCCGAGCTCACCGACTTCTGGCTCGTGCTGACCCAGAACACCGCGCTCACCCAGTTCTTCCACACCATCACGGCCGCCTTCCTGGTCGGCGGCGCGTTCATGGCCGGCATCTCCGCCTTCCACCTGGCGCGCAAGAAGCACGTCCCCGTGATGCGGAGCTCGCTGCGCCTCGGCCTGATCGTCATGATCATCGCCGGTATGGGCACGGCGATCAGCGGTGACCTGCTCGGCAAGGTGATGTACAAGCAGCAGCCCATGAAGATGGCCGCCGCGGAAGCTCTGTGGGACGGCGAGGCGCCCGCGCCCTTCTCCGTCTTCGCCTACGGAGACGTCGACAAGGGCCACAACAAGGTCGCGATAGAGATCCCCGGCCTGCTGTCCTTCCTGGCCAACGACGACTTCACCTCCTTCGTCCCGGGCATCAACGACGTCAACAAGGCCGAGCAGGAGAAGTACGGCCCCGGCGATTACCGGCCCAACATCCCCGTCGCCTACTGGGGCTTCCGCTGGATGATCGGCTTCGGCATGGCCTCCCTCGGCATCGGAACACTCGGCCTGTGGCTGACCCGCAAGCGGTTCATGCTGCCGGCGCAGCTGCGGACCGGGGAGGACGAGGTCCCGCACTTGGTGCTCTTCAAGAAGCCGCTGAGCCCGAAGTTCACCAACCTGTACTGGATCGTCGCGCTCTGGACGATGGGCTTCCCGCTCATAGCCAACTCCTGGGGCTGGATCTTCACCGAGATGGGTCGCCAGCCCTGGGTCGTCTACGGAGTGCTGCGCACCAGGGACGCGGTCTCGCCGAACGTGTCCCAGGCCGAGGTGCTCACCTCGATGATCGGGTTCACGCTCCTGTACGCGGTGCTGGCCGTGATCGAGGTCAAGCTCCTCGTCAAGTACGTCAAGGCCGGACCGCCCGAACTCACCGAGGCAGACCTCAACCCACCCACCAAGATCGGTGGGGACGACAAGAACCCCGACCGGCCGATGGCCTTCTCGTACTGAGGCCGAGGAGCGCACACCATGCAACTCCACGATGTCTGGTTCGTACTCATCGCCGTCCTGTGGACCGGCTACTTCTTCCTGGAGGGCTTCGACTTCGGAGTCGGCGTACTGACCAAGCTGCTCGCCCGGGACCGCACGGAGAAGCGGGTTCTGATCAACACGATCGGGCCCGTGTGGGACGGGAACGAGGTTTGGCTGCTCACCGCGGGCGGTGCCACCTTCGCCGCCTTCCCCGACTGGTACGCCACGCTCTTCTCGGGCTTCTACCTGCCGCTGCTGCTCATCCTGATCTGCCTCATCATCCGTGGCGTCGCCTTCGAGTACCGGCACAAGCGCCCCGAGGACCGGTGGCAGACCAACTGGGAACACGCGATCTTCTGGACCTCGCTGATCCCCGCGTTCCTGTGGGGCGTCGCCTTCGCCAACATCGTGCGCGGCGTCAAGATCGACGAGAACAAGGAGTACGTCGGCACCTTCCTCGACCTGCTCAACGTCTACTCGATCCTCGGCGGACTGGTCACCCTCACCCTGTTCACCTTCCACGGCACGGTCTTCACCTCGCTCAAGACCGTCGGTGACATCCGCGACCGTTCGCGGAAGCTGGCGACCCGGCTCGGCGTGGTCACCGCCGTGCTGGCCCTGGTCTTCCTGATCTGGACCCAGGTCTCGCGCGGCGACGGCCAGAGCCTGGTCGCGATGATCGTCGCGGTGCTGGCGCTGGTCGGGGCCCTCGGCTTCAACCTGATCGGCCGCGAGGGCTGGTCGTTCGCACTGTCCGGGGTCACCATCGCGGCGGCCGTCGCGATGCTCTTCCTCACGCTCTTCCCGAACGTCATGCCGTCCTCGCTGAACGAGGCCTGGAACCTCACGGTCACCAACTCCTCGTCCAGCGCGTACACCCTGAAGATCATGACCTGGTGTGCGGCCGTGGCCACCCCGCTCGTCCTGCTCTACCAGGGCTGGACGTACTGGGTGTTCCGCAAGCGGATCGGGACCCAGCACATCGTCGATGTGCACTGAGTCCTGAACCGAGTCCCCGTGACGTATGACCCGCCCGTCCGGCTGACGACCTCCCCGAGGGGATGTTTCACGTGAAACCGATCGACCCGCGCCTGCTGCGGTACGCCCGCTCCACCCGCCTCTTCCTGGGGGCGGTGGTGGCCCTGGGGCTTGCCGGTGCGGGGCTGGTCGTCGGTCAGGCGATGCTGATCGCCGAGATCGTGGTCGGAGCCTTCGAGCGGGGGCAGGGCGGCCAGGCGCTCCGGACGCCACTGCTGCTGCTCGCGGCGGTGGCGCTCGGGCGCGGGCTGATCGCCTGGCTCACGGAGCTCGCCGCGCACCGGGCGGGCGCGGCGGTCAAGTCGGAGTTGCGGGGCAGGCTGCTGGACCGGGCCGCGGAGCTCGGGCCCGGCTGGCTGGCCGGGCAGCGGACCGGATCGCTGGTGTCGCTGGCCACCCGGGGCGTGGACGCGCTCGACGACTACTTCTCCCGCTACCTGCCCCAGCTGGGCCTCGCGGTGGTCGTGCCGGTCGCCGTGCTGGCCCGCGTCGTCACCGAGGACTGGGTGTCGGCGGCCATCATCGTGGTGACGCTGCCCCTCATCCCCGTGTTCATGATCCTCATCGGCATGGCCACCCAGTCCCGGATGGACCGCCAGTGGCGGCTGCTGTCCCGGCTCTCCGGGCACTTCCTCGACGTGGTGGCCGGGCTTCCCACCCTGAAGGTCTTCGGCCGGGCCAAGGCACAGGCCGAGTCGATCCGCAAGATCACCGATGACTACCGGCGCGCGACGATGCGGACCCTGCGCATCGCCTTCCTCTCCTCCTTCGCCCTGGAACTGCTGGCGACCCTGTCGGTGGCCCTGGTGGCCGTGACCATCGGCATGCGGTTGGTCCACGGCGAACTGGACCTCTACACCGGGCTGGTCATCCTGATCCTGGCGCCCGAGGCGTACCTGCCGTTGCGGCAGGTGGGGGCCCAGTACCACGCTGCCGCCGAAGGGCTGGCGGCCGCCGAGGAGATCTTCGAGGTCCTGGAGACCCCCACCACCGGTACGGCCGGTACCGCCGCGCTGCCGGCCGGCGCTCCCCTGCGGATCGAGATCGAGGGGATCGCCGTCCGCTACGAGGGCCGCGGCGAGGATTCGCCCCGGCCGGTCTCGCTCACGGTCGGGCCGGGGGAGTGCGTGGCCCTCACCGGGCCGAGCGGAGCGGGGAAGTCCACCCTGCTCCAGGTGCTGCTGGGATTCGTGACGCCGACCGCCGGGCGGGTCCGGGTCGCAGGCGTGGACCTGGCCGAGCTGTCGGCGGCGCAGTGGCGGCAACAGATCGCCTGGGTGCAGCAGCGGCCGCACTTGTTCGCAGGAACGATCGCAGAGAACGTGCGGCTGGCCCGTGCGGGGGCCTCCGAGGCCGATGTGGCCGAGGCGTTGAAGGACGCCGGGGCCTGGGAGTTCGTGACCGCACTGCCGCTCGGGGTGGAGACCCCGCTGGGCGAGGGCGGCGTGGGACTGTCCGCCGGTCAGCGGCAGCGACTGGCCCTGGCGCGCGCGTTCCTGGCGGACCGGCCCGTGCTGCTGCTGGACGAGCCGACGGCGGCGCTGGACGGCGAGACCGAGGCGGGGATCGTGGACGCCGTCCGTCGGCTGTCCGTCGGGCGCACCGTGCTGTTGGTGGTGCACCGGCCGGCGCTGCTCGCCGTCGCGGACCGGGTGGTGGCGATGGAGGCGGGCGACGGCCCCGAGGAGCCCTTCGCCGAAGTGGCGCTCCCCCGCCGCGCCGCTTCCCCGGTCGGCGCCGAGCTGCTGTCCTCCGGCGCAGCCGGTGACCGCGGCGAGCACGTCCCGGATGCCGGGGAATGGATCCTCGGTGCGGCGCGCGAGCGGGCGGGGGCCGGAGGCGGTTCGGGCCCGGCCGGTCCGGGTGCGGCCGCGTCCGGTGCGGCAGGTTCGGGTGCGGCTGGTTCGGGTGCGGCCGGTGATCCGCTGCGCCGGGTGCGTGCTGTCGCCCGGGCATGGCAAGGACGGTTCAGGCTCGGGCTGTTGCTCGGGGCGCTGGCCGTCGGATGCAGCGTCGGCCTGATGGCCGTGTCGGGCTGGCTGATCTCGCGGGCATCGCAGCAGCCGCCCGTGCTCTACCTGATGGTGGCCGTCACGGCCACCCGGGCCTTCGGAATGGGTCGCGCCGTCTTCCGGTACGCCGAGCGGCTCGTCTCGCACGACGCCGTGCTGCGGATGCTCGCCGATCTGCGGGTCTCCGTGTACCGCCGACTGGAGCGCATCGCACCCGCCGGGCTGCGCGAGCACCGGCGCGGGGACCTGCTGGCCCGGCTGGTGGCCGACACCGACGCACTTCAGGACTACTGGCTGCGCTGGCTGCTGCCCGTCGGTACGGCCGTGCTCGTCGGATCGGGTTCGGTCGCCTTCACCGCCTGGCTGCTGCCGGAGGCCGGCGCCGTACTCGCCGTCGGACTCCTCGCCGCCGGTGTCGCGGTACCGCTGGTCAGCGGTGCCTGCGCCCGCCGCGCGGAGCGAAGGCTCGCGCCGGCCCGGGGCGAACTCGCGACCCGAGTGGCCGATCTGCTCACCGGGACCGCAGAACTGACCGTGGCCGGAGCGCTGGAGGACCGCAAGGGCCGGACGCGCGAGAGCGACGGCTTGCTGACGCGCATCGCCGCGCGGGGCTCGGCCGCGGCCGGGCTGGGTGGCGGCCTGTCGGCCCTGGTGTGCGGGCTCACCGTCGTGGCCGCCGCGGCCGTTGCCGCGAACGCCGTCCAGGACGGACGGCTGTCCGGGGTGGCCATGGCCGTCGCGGTCCTGACGCCGCTGGCCGCCTTCGAGGCGGTGAACGGACTTCCGCTCGCCGTCCAGTACCGCCAGCGGGTGCGCCGTAGCGCCGAGCGGGTCTACGAGGTCATCGACGCGCCGGTCCCGGTCGCCGAGCCGGAGCAGCCCGCCGCGGCCCCCGCCTCGCCGTTCCCGCTGCGGCTGACGGGGCTCACCGCCCGCCACCCCGGCCAGGAGCGTGCCGCGCTGCGGGACGTGGACCTGACCCTGGAGGCCGGCCGCCGCATCGCCGTCGTCGGTCCCTCGGGGTCGGGCAAGACCACCCTGGCCCAGGTCCTCCTCCGGTTCCTGGACCCGGCCGAAGGTGCGTACAGCCTGGGCGGGAGCGACGCGCGCACGCTCGACGGCGACGACGTACGGGCCCTCGTGGGCCTGTGCGCCCAGGACGCGCACCTCTTCGACAGCTCGGTACGGGAGAACCTGCGTCTGGCCCGGACCGGGGCGAGCGAGGAGCAGCTGCGGCAGGCGCTGGCCGCGGCCCGGCTGCTGGAGTGGGCCGACGGCCTTCCGGACGGGCTGGACACGTTGGTCGGCGAGCACGGAGAGCGGATCTCGGGTGGTCAGCGCCAGCGGCTGGCCCTGGCCCGGGCGCTGCTCGCGGACTTCCCCGTACTGGTCCTGGACGAGCCGGCTGAGCACCTGGACCTGGCCACGGCGGACGCCCTGACGGCGGACCTGCTGGCCGCGACCGAGGGCCGGACCACCGTGCTGATCACGCACCGGCTGGCCGGCCTGGAGGCGGTGGACGAGGTGCTCGTGCTGGACCGCGGCGAGGTCGTGCAGCGCGGCCCGTACGCGGAGCTGGCCACCGCCGAGGGACCGCTGCAGCAGCTGCTGGAGCGCGAAAGGGCAACGGACCGCACTTTGGCCAACTTTCCCCGCCAATAGGGACTAACTACGCTCAGGACCATGTCAGCGCAGCAGTCGCAGGAATCGCCGGATCCCTCACCGGGTCCATCATGGGGTCCGCTGCCGGGTCCGCTGCCGGGTCCGTTGCCGGGAACGCCGGGAGCTGCGGGAGCTGCGGACCCGCTGGTGGCTGCCACCCAGGCCACCAGGAGTCTGCAAGGACTGTCCACCGAGCTCACGGCCCGAGTGCCGCAACTGCTGGAGGCCATGAGGTCGGTCGGGACCGGGCTGGAGCTGCACTCGACGCTGGACCGCATCTGCGAGACCGCGGCCGAGCTCGCGGACGCCCGCTACGCGGCGATCGGCGTCGTCGACACGGAGGGCCGCGGACTCTCGGACTTCGTCACCCACGGGATCGGCTCCGCGCAGGTCCGGAAGATCGGACACCGCCCCGACGGGAAACGGGGCCTGCTCGGAGCACTGATCTCGCACTCCGACACGGTGCGGCTCGCCGATCTGACGAAGGACCCGCGCTCGGCGGGGTTCCCGCCGCACCACCCGCCCATGAAGACCTTTCTGGGAGTGCCGATCCGGGTACAGGGAGAGATCTTCGGCAATCTCTACCTCGCCGAGAAGAACGGCGGCGGCGAGTTCAACGACTACGACGTCCACATGGTCCGGGTACTGGCCACCGAGGCGGGCATCGCCATCGGCAACGCCCGGCTGTACGAGGCCGCCACCCAGCGCGAGCGCTGGATCGACGGCTCGGTGGCCGTCACCACCGCTCTCCTGTCCGGCGGTGATGCGGACGATGCGCTTGCCGTGGTCGCCGAACAGGCCCGCCGGCTGGCCGACTCCGCCGCCGGGATCGTCATGCTGCCGGCCGAGGAGGGCGGGATGGAGATCGTCGCCGTCTCCTCCGAGAACCCGGCCACCTCGCTCGGTGTGGTGCTCGGGGCCGAGAGCCCGGTGGTGGACCGGCTGTTGGAGGGCGAGCCGGTCTTCGCGGATGACGCCGCGTCCGATCCCCGCATGGCCAGCGAGCTCACCAGCCGGTACGGCCCGTGCATGCTGCTGCCGCTGCAGAGCGGCGGGCGGGTGTTGGGCGCGCTGGTCACCCCCCGGGCCCGCGGCGGGCGTCCCTTCACCGAGGCCGAGCGGACCCTGGCCACCCAGTTCGCCTCGCAGGCGGCGCTCGCCCTGATGATGGCCGAGGCACAGCGCGACCGCGAGCGGCTGGCGGTGTTCGAGGACCGCGACCGGATCGCCCGCGACCTGCACGACCTGGTCATCCAGCGGCTCTTCGCCACCGGGTTGATGCTGGAGGGCGCCCAGCGCCGGTCCATCGTCCCCGAGGTGCGTGACGGCGTGGGCAAGGCCGTGGACGAACTGGACGTGACGATCCAGGAGATCCGCACTGCGATCTTCGCCCTCCAACAGGGTCCGGCGGAGGCTCCGTCCGGGTTGCGTACCCGAGTGCTGCGGGAGATCAACATGGCCGCGGTGCCCCTGGGCTTCAAGCCCGCGCACCGCTTCCTCGGCCCGGTCGACACGGTCGTCGGTGAGCTGGTGGGCAAGAACCTGATCGCCGCGCTGCGTGAGGCCCTGTCGAACGCCTTCCGTCACGCCGAGGCGACCCGGATCGACGTGGTCATCGACTCCACCATCACGCTCGCCGACGGCCGGCCCGGGGTCCGGCTGGAGGTGGCCGACGACGGGGTGGGCATCCCGCAGGGCGGCCGCCGCAGCGGGCTGCGGAACCTGCGCCGACGGGCCGAGTCGTTGGGCGGTGCGAGCTCGTACGGGCCGGGCATCGGCGAGGACGGAGGCGGGACCACCGTGGTGTGGGAGGCCCCGCTCCAACCCGCTGTCTAGGCCTGCTGCCCCGCGGTGCGTTCGGCCAGGATGCGCTCGATGACGAGGGCGACCCCGTCCTCGTTGTTGGCGACCGTACGGCCGGAGGCGGCCGCGATCACATCGGGGTGGGCGTTGCCCATGGCGTACGAGGTGCCCGCCCAGCTGAGCATCTCCACGTCGTTCGGCATGTCCCCGAAGGCGACGACCTCGGCGGGGGAAATGCCCCGCTCGGCACAGCACAGTTCCAGGGTGCTCGCCTTGGACACGCCAGGCCCGCTGATCTCCAGCAGCGAGGTGGGACTGGACCGGGTGATCGACGCGTACCCGCCGGCGGCGGGCCGCGCCAGCGCAAGGAACTCGTCGGGGGCCAGCTCGGCATGGTGCGCCAACAGCTTCAGTACGGGCGCGGAGCTTTCGTCCGTGTCCTCGTGCAGCAGCTTCTCGGCAGTGGCGACCCGGGCAACCGGGTCCTTGAAGAAGGGCGGGTACGCCGGCTCGTAATTGATGCCGGTGGTCAGCTCCACCGCGAAGGAGGTGCCGGGTGCCGCGGCCCGCAGGGCATCGACGACGGCGAGGGCTGCCACCCGCGGAAGGGCTCTGACCTGCACGAACTCGCGTCCGGCATGCAAGTCGACCACCGCCGCGCCATTGGCGCAGATCGCCAGGCCGTGGCCGTGGACATGGTCGCTGACCACGTCCATCCAGCGGGCCGGGCGGCCGGTGACGAAGAAGACCTCGATCCCGGCCTCCTCGGCGGCGGCGAGCGCGGCCACCGTGCGCGGCGAGACGGACTTGTCGTCGCGCAGCAGGGTGCCGTCGAGGTCGGTGGCGATCAGCCGGGGCGTGGGGGTTGGCCCGTCCGGGCACTGGGGAGCCGAGGTCACGGTTCCATCTTCGCCCATGGCCGAGGAGGTCCTGACCAGGGGCAGGGGCTGTCACCTCGGGCGATGTTTCACGTGAAACGGCGCCGTTTCACGTGAAACATCGGCTCGCCGTAGGCTCGAAGCATGAGTCTGCGTCTGAGCACGGTGATCCTTCCGGTACGTCGATGGCACGAGGGAGGACGCGATCAGTGGCTGCGGGCCGAGCAGCTCGGGTTCCACACGGCCTACACCTACGACCACCTGTCCTGGCGGACGTTCCGCGACGGCCCGTGGTTCGGCGCGGTGCCCACCCTGACCGCAGCGGCCACCGCCACGGAGCGGCTGCGCCTGGGCACGCTCGTCACCTCGCCGAACTTCCGTCACCCGGTGACCCTCGCCAAGGACCTCATCAGCCTGGACGACATTTCCGGCGGGCGCATCACCCTCGGCATCGGCGCGGGCGGCAACGGCTTCGACGCGACCGCGCTGGGCCAGGAGGCCTGGTCCCCGCGCGAGCGCGCCGACCGCTTCGCCGAGTTCGTGCCGCTGCTGGACCGGCTGCTGACCGAGGGCTCGGTGAGCCACGAGGGGACCTTCTACTCCGCCGAGGAGGCCCGCAACATCCCCGGCTGCGTGCAGCGGCCCCGGCTGCCGTTCGCGGTCGCCGCGACCGGACCGCGCGGCATGCGGCTCGCCGCCCGACACGGCCAGGCCTGGGTGACCACGGGCGACCCGAAGCTCTTCGAGGAGGGCACGCCCGAGCAGTCGCGCGAGGCCCTGCGCGGGCAGCTCGAACGGCTCGGCACGGCCTTCCTGGAGATCGGGCGGGACCTGGAGCCCGTGGAGAAGATCCTCCTGACCGGCTTCACGCCGGAGGCCAACACCGTGCTGCAGTCCGTGGACGCGTTCGTCGACTTCGCCAGCCGGCACCGCGATCTGGGGTTCACCGAGGTGGTGATCCACGCCCCGATCCCGGACTCCGAGTTCGCCGCCGACGAGGCCGTGTTCGAGAAGATCGCCACCGAGGCCCTGGCCCAGCTCGACAGCTGATCCACCGGGCGTCGTCTGATCCACCGGTCGTCGTCGCCACGCGCACGAGCAGCGACGACGACCGAACAGACGCCCCCTAATCCCTGTCGTTCAACTGCGCGAGCAAGCGCTCCGCCGACGGCAGGAGCCAGTCCGGCACGTCGTCCTCGGGTAGCGCCCGCGCCTCGTCGATCAGGGCGGAGACGCGTGCGGCGCCCGCGTCCGCGTCACCCCGCTCCTGCTCGGTCCAGGCCGCGTTGCTCAGGCACTGGAACCGGTCCCGCAGATGGTCGGGGCCGAGCTCGGAGTAGATTCGGGCGGCCCGGTCCCACAGCTCGATCTCCTCCAGGCGCAGCTCGTCGACCTCCGCGGGGCTCAGCGGGGCCGCCGGCTCCGCCCCGGCATCGGCGTGGCCCTGGTCCTCGTCCTCCGCGTCCTCCTCGTCGGCGGCCTCGTTGGACTGCTCGTTCGTGTTGACGTGCCGGTCGAGCACCTGTGCCAGTTGGTGCCAGGTCTGGGCGAGTTCGGACCGCAGCACAGGGGTCCCGGGATCCGCAGCCAGGGCCGCCTCCAGTACCTCGGCAGCCTCCTCCATCCGCTTCCGGGCTTCCGACACCGCCGTGACGGTGACCTCCTCGCGCAGCCCCAGCCAAGCCAGGGAGCGCAGGATCCGCACCTCGGCGACCGGGACCTCGCCGGTCAGCCGGTGC
This sequence comes from Streptomyces sp. NBC_01214, assembly GCF_026340975.1. GTDB lineage: Bacteria > Actinomycetota > Actinomycetes > Streptomycetales > Streptomycetaceae > Streptomyces. The sequence goes on from NZ_JAPEOS010000001.1 coordinate 441,462, forward strand.
AGCTCCAGGGCCCGTTCGTACGCGGCGACCGCCTCCACGGTCAGTCCTGCGTCGTCCAGGGTGTCGGCGGCCGAATGCGCGAGGCCCGCCTGCGGACGCGGATCCTCCCAGCCCTTGGTGACCTCTGCCGCCAACAGGTACTGCTCCGCTGCCGGCCGGGGTTCGTTCAGCCGGCGCAGCAGATCGCCCAGGAACTCCCGTACGGACACCGTCTGCTGGTCGCCGTGCTCCAGCAGGTCCGCCAGCGCCGACTGCAAGACCTCCGCCGCCTCGGCGTTCCGGCCGTCCTCCGCGTACGCCCGGGCCAGCAGCAGCCGGGCATGCGCACCGCCGTCGGCCGTGAGTCCGGCCTGGTCGAACCAGTGGGCTGCGGCCAAGGCGTGCTCCGCGCTCTCCGCGGCCGCGTCGCCCCGCCGCAGCAGGATGTCCCCGAGGGTCAGTCGTACGACGCCCTGTGTCTCGGCGTCGGTCACCTCGGCGACGTGCTCCAGTGCGGAGCGCGCTGCGGCCTCCGCCTCCTCGGGCCGCTCCAGCGTCATCAGCACCCCGGCCCGCAGCACCAGCGGGTCCACGGCCTGCCACGGCCGGCCGGCCAGGGCTGCCCGCGCGGCGGACGCCGCGAGCAGCGGCACGGCCCGTTCCGGGTCGCCCTGCGTCAGGGCCACCCGGCCCAGCATCTCCTCGGCCTCCGCCACCAGGTCCGCCAGGGTGCCCTCGTGGGTGGCGATGAAGTCGGTCAGCTCGGCGGCCAGCTTCCCGTGGTGGTCGTGGTGGTCGTGGTCGTCGTCCGTGTCGGACGTCTCCACCGAGCGCAGGTACGACTCCATCCGGATCGTCCACAGTTCCACGAGCGCGATGCGTCGGGCCCGCAGCGGCTCGGCGGCGTCCAGTGCCTCGGCGGACCGCAGGGCGACATGCAGCAGCTTCCGGACCTCTGTCGGCGCGGCTGCGGATTGTGCCGCCACACCGGCCAGCCTCAGCTCCGCGAGCGCCGCGCGCTCGGCGAGGCCGAGCGCCCGGTAGTCGTCCCGGACCGCCCTCAGCAGGTCCGGCGCCTCCGCGGCCCCGCTCCGCCCGGCCGCCAGGGCGTGCTGGTCCGCGAGGTCGGCGCGGACCAGCGGATCGGCCTCCGGGTGCGCGTCCACTCGTAGCGCCACCTCGGCCCACAGTGCGTCCGTACCCGGATGACTCAGGTCGCGGGCACGGCGGGCCCGCTCCACCAGCTCGGTGAAGGCGGCGGCCGTCCCTGCCGGCCCGGGCCCGGGGAGAGCGGGGGCCGAGGCGGTCTGCGGCAGCGCGGCACTGCGCACTCCCAGCGGCAGCTCGGCCAGCAGCGGCTCGCGGCCCATCTGTGCGAGGAACCGGTCCGAGACCCGGGTCGTGCCGTTGCGCGCGTCGAACTGCCGGGCGATGTCCAGGCAGCCCGCGTACAGCACCTCGTACAGTTCGTCGACGGTTCGAGGGCTTCCTTCGTAGGGCACGGCCGGGGTCCGCCCGTGCCCCAGCTCCCGCAGGCGGCGCAGCAGCACGAGGATGCCGCCGTGGAAGTCCAGCCGGTCGTCGAGGTTGGCGAGCGGAGCCACGTGGGCGGCGTGTTCGGCCAGGATCTCCAGGCCGCGCGATTCGTTGCCGGTGAGTGCGCAGAACTCGATGTGCTTGCCGACCGACGGCAGCAGGCTCTCGTTGCCGCGGGCCATGCGGTAGCCGCGCAGGTGGTGGGAGCGCGCCTCGTCGGCCCGGCCGAGCCGCAGCAGTGGCAGCAGCGAGGTGGCGAGCAGTCGGTGGGGCTCCTCGGCGCAGGTCAGTTCACCGTCGAGCACCGGCTTCCACAGCTCCAGGGCCCCTGCGTCGTCGCCGTGCAGGGCGGCGTACTGACCCTGCCCGTTGAGTTCGCAGGCCCGGCAGTCGCTCATGTCGTCGCGTTCGGCGGCCAGCCAGCTCCGGAAGGCCCGCTCGGCGCGCTCGTCCTCGCCGATCGCGTCGGCGAGCCACATCTCGGCCTCGCGAACGGGCCGCTCGCTGTAGCCGGCGATGCGGTAGCGGCGTTCCATCTCGTCCAGCCAGCCGGTGGCCGACTCCAGCGGAATCCCGGGAGAGTCGGAGATGGCCGTGGCCACCCACTTGAACTGCCAGAACAGCGCATGCGCTTCCCAGTGGGAGAAGGCGCCGGGGTCCTTGTCGTACTCCTGGAGCAGCCGGGCGAAGGGGACCAGCATCTTGGACGACTCGGAGCTGTAGAGGTAGGCGTTGATCAGGTTGTCCAGGGCCTCGCGGAACAGGGCCCGGTCACCGCTCGTCTCCGCCGCACCGGCCAGGGCTTCGGCGTGTGCGTTGCGTACGGCGCCGTTCGGCGATTCGCGGTTCTCCGCCAGACCCCGCACGATCTCCTCGCGCGTCAGCGTCGTCATTTCTGGTCCTCCTGGGCGTCGCGGGAACCGGTGGAGTGGGTCGCCCATTCCAGGAGTCCGATGAAGGCCCGGTTGAGCAGGGTGGAGTCGGCGGGGCGCAGCGGCCGCTGGGACATCAGCAGGGCCTGCCCGTAGAGCGATTCGACGGCGGTACCGGTCAGTGCCTCGTCGGGCAGCGCGGCGATCCGGCGGATGAGCGGGTTGTTGTGGTTGAGGACCAGGCGGGCCCGCGGCGCGGAGCCGCGCAGCGCGCCGAGGATGCCGCTCCACAGGGAGTCGGCGCTCTCCAGCGCGGCGGTGCGGTCGCGCTCCTGGCGGGCCTGCCGGTCGTCGAGGTACAGCGCGGGCACGGCGACGGGCTGGAAGGCGCGCAGCACCACGTCGCAGCCCTGGGCTTCCAGGCGGGTGCGCGCGGTGGCCAGGAAGGGGGCGAGTGCCAGTTCGGCCGCGGTCGGCACCGGGTCCAGCCGCTCGGTGACGGCCCCGGCGTCGAGTTCGGTGACCTTGAGCTCCGGCCGTACGGAGGGCAGGAGGGCCAGCAGGTCCGCATCGTAGGTGTATCCGGCGTTGATGACGCCGAGCCCGTGGGCCGCGGCGATCGGTGCGATCTGCCGGAACTCCTCGACGGTGCGGGTGAAGTGGATGTCCGTGTGGGCGGCCGCGAACTCCTGGAGGCTCATCGAGCCGTCGCTGGTCTCGAAGGGCAGCCACGGCAGCATCAGCCCGAGCAGCTCGGAGTCGTGCCGGGCCATGGACTTCACGCCGAGGTGGTGGACCTGTAGGAAGGCGGCCAGGCGCTCCGGGTCGCTGGCCGCGAGCTCGGCGAGCCAGCCGCGGACACGGGCGCCGAGGGCGTCCCGTACGGCGGCGAGGGTCTCGTCGTCGTACAGGTTCTCGCGGGAGGCGGTGGGGCGCAGCGTGTCCGTGTCGAGGACGGCGCGGACGAAGAACGCCCAGTCGGGCAGCAGGTTGTCGGCCCGGTCGGTCAGCAGCATGCCCTTGAGGTGGACGCGGTGTCCGGCCCGGTGGGCGGGGCTGGTCGGTTCGGGAAGGACGTACGCCACTCCTCGTACGCCGGCGACCGGTAGGTCGAGGTCGATGCTGTCGAGCGGGGTGAAACCGAAGAGCTGCGCGCAGTGCCCGGCGAGCGCGACGCGACGGGCGGCCGGGGTGGGGAAGGGACGGTCCCACACGGCGGGCCGGTCGGTGACGGGGCGCGGCTCGCCGCCCTCGCCGTCGTCGAAGGTGATCTCGTACGGCAGCAGGGAGCCGTAGTCGCGGGCCAGTTCTTCGACCTTGGCGGGGACGGCCCATTCCGCGGCGCCCGGGCGGGCCTCCAGCACGACGGTGGTGCCGGGCTCCGGCCGTGCCTCGTGGGGCAGTTCGCGGACGGTGTACGAACCGTCGTCCGTGGCCAGCCATTCGACGGGCGCGGCCTGGGGGTCGCGGGCGGAGCGGGTGAGGACCCGGATCTGGCGGGCCACGACGAAGCACGCGAGCAGGCCGATGCCGAACTGACCGAGGAACTCCTGGCGGGTCGCTTCCAGGCCCTGTTCGTTGAGATCGGCGCCGTCGCCACCGCGCTTGGAGCTACGGCCGATGGTGGCGAGCAGGGAGTGGGCCTCGGCGGCGGTCAGGCCGATGCCGCTGTCCTCGATGGTCACGCGGCCGCCGGACGCCGAGAGCCGGATGCGGACCTGTGCCGCCGGGTCGAGGGCGTGGCGCGCGGTGATCGCGTCCACCGCGTTCTGCAGGAGCTCGCGGACGTAGACGCGCGGGCTGGAGTAGAGGTGGTGGGAGAGGAGGTCCACCAGGCCGCGCAGATCGACCTGGAAGCTGTGGGGTGCCGACGGGGGCGTGGACGTGGACGGGGACGTGGACGTCATGGGGCGTCACCTCGCGTGCATACAGGGATGGTTCGGTGATCGCGAGGTCCCCCCCTCACAGATCCCGGAGTGGTGCACACATTAGGGGGATGGTCGGACAATCTCTGTGTGAATTCCGGCGCCCCGGGATGCCTGGCCCGGACGGCGGCCCGGTCGGCGGCCCGGTCGGCGGCCCGGACGGCGGCCCGGACGGTCGGCCCGGACGGCTGGTCCGTACGCGCGGCCCGGGACTACTGGAAGCGCAGGAACTGCGGCGGTACGGCGTCCACGAGCCACACCCCGTTGGCGCTGATCCGGAAGACGTGTCCGGCCGCTCGCATCGCCCCGGCGTCCACGCTGAGCACGACAGGCCGGCCGCGTCGCGCGCCGACCCGGGTGGCGGTCTCCCGGTCGGGGGACAGATGCACGTGGTGGCGGGCCATCGGGCGCAGGCCCTCGGCGCGGATCGGCTCCAGGGCGGCGGCGACCGTGCCGTGGTAGAGGTAGGCGGGCGGTTCGGCCTCCGGCAGGTCCAGGTCCACGGCGACGGTGTGCCCCTGGTTGGCCCGGATCCGGGTGCCGTCCACGGCGAACCGCTGCTTGTCGTTGGCGGCGACGACGTGGTCGAGCTCGGCCCGGCTGAAGCGGAAGCCGTGCGCGGCGGCCGCGCGCAGCAGGTCGTCGATCTCCACCCAGCCGTGGGGATCGAGCACCAGTCCGATCCGTTCCGGCTGGTGTCGCAGGTGTTTCGAGACGTACTTCGACACCTTCACGGTGCGTCTTTCATCCATGGCTCCAGCGTGCCCGGTCGGGCGGCCTCGCGGCAGGGATTTTCCGGGGTGGCCGGTGGTGCCAGGTGGTGGACGCCCTCTATCGCTCTTCCAAGATGCGGAATATATTTTCCATTAACACGTCTGTTCAGGGGGAGAAACGATGACAGCCCAACCCTCACTGTCACGCCGCGCTGCTGCTGAGCTGGTCGGTACCGCCGGCCTGCTCGTGGTCGTGATCGGCTCCGGGCTCAAGGCCGCCGAGCTCAGCCGCGACACCGGTGTCGCCCTCATCGCCAACTCGTTCGCCTCGGCCATCGGCCTCGGGCTGATCATCACGATCTTCGGGCCGCTGTCCGGCGCCCACCTCAACCCGGTCGTCACCCTCACCTCCTGGTGGTCCCGGCGGACCGGCGGCCAGGGCCTGGGCGGCCGCGAGGCCCTCGTCTACACCGTGGCCCAGAGCGCCGGAGCCATCGGCGGCGCCCTCGTCGCGGACGTCATGTTCGGCCGGACCCCGGGCACCTTCGCCACCCAGGTGCGCGACGGAGGTCATCTGCTCATCGGAGAGGTGGTCGCCACCGCCGGTCTCGTCCTCCTGATCCAGGGCCTCGGCCGGATCGGGCGCTCCGGGCTCGTCCCGGCGGCGGTCGCCGCGTACATCGCGGCCGCGATCTGGTTCACCTCCTCCGGTTCCTTCGCCAATCCGGCGGGCACCATCGGGCGCAGCTTCAGCGACTCCTTCACCGGCATAGCTCCCCAGTCGCTGCCCGGATTCGTCGGCGCCCAACTGGTCGGCGGGATCCTCGGCCTGGCCCTGGCCGCCTTCCTGTACGGGACCGGGAGGGGAGCCGGGGCAGGTACGGGCGCCAGGTACGGGTCCAGGTTCGGCCGGAGTGCGAAGGCGGGCCCGGTGGACGGCGCGAGCCCGGCCAAGGCGGCGTACCAGACCGTAGGGTGAGACGGCGGCTCAGTTGCCCACAGGAAAAGGGGACTTGTCCACAGCCGTTTGGGCGGGTTTTGACGACAAACGCGTGATCCGCCCTGTGGAACCTGTGGACCCTGTGGAACCTGGGGGCGGCCCCGACCGGCCCCGACCGGGCGTGACCGTGCCTTTTGCCGTGACCGCCCTCCCAGGCGTCGTCACCGCTCGCGTCGGCGCGCCAGATCGTTCATCGTCCGGGCCTGGAGCTCCCGCTCCGTTGCGGCCCGGACGAACTCCGCCACGTGGTCGGCACCCACCAGATCCTGCACGGCCCGTACCGTTGCGGCCGGCAGCGCCACCGGCGAGGGCCCCGTCGGCCCCGGTGCGCCGGCCGACCCCAGGTGCCGCTGGAGGTGCCGGGTCGCGAAGAGCCGCATCGCCCGCGCCAGCTCGGCGTCCACGGTCTGCTGGGCCAGCGGCCGCAGCCGCCGCACCATCGTCGCCGCCTCCGCCGCGTCCGCGTCCGTGGGAGGCACCTGCCCGAGGTAGCGCGCGAAGACGTGCTCGGTGGTGAACTCCAGGAACCGCGAGGCGATGTGCTCCACCTGTCCCCGCAGCTCCCGCAGGTGCCCGGTGATCGCCGACAGCGGCACCCCGGCCGCATGCAGCTCGGCGGCCACCGCCAGCTCTTGCGGGGAGGGCACCAGGAACTGGTCCGGGCGCCCCGGGATCCGTTCCAGCACCCCGAGCTCGCACGCCTCGTCCACGGCGTCGTCGTCCGGGCGGCCGCCGAACCGCTCGTCCAGCTCCTCCCGGTTGATCCGGGCCGCCTCCTCGTCGGTCCACGGCCCGTGCACCTCGGCGACCAGCCCGAGTACGCCGCCCAGACCTCGCCCGGCGTCCCAGGCTTCCAACAGTTCCTTGATGGAGGCCAGGGTGTAGCCGCGGTCCAGCAGGTCCGCGATCTGGCGCAGCCGCGCCAGATGCGTGTCCCGGTAGACGTTGGAACGGCCCCGCCGCTCCGGTTTCGGCAGCAGGCCACGATCCTGGTACGCCCGGATCGTGCGCACCGTCGCCCCGCTGTGGTGTGCCAGATCCTCGATCCGGTACTCGGCTACCGCCTGATCGGACAATCCCGGCTCCCTACGACATCGCGGCTCGGCCGACCGCGCCCGCCGCGGCCCGGGCGGCAGGTGAAGCCGCAAGGTACTCGACCGCCCTGCGCAGCGAGCCCTCCTGCGAGGGATGGTACGACCGCCGGAAGTAGCGGGGTATGGCCATGCCGAGCTCTCTCCACGGAGGCAGCAGGCCCTTGGCCACCGCGCGGTGGTGCGCGCCGAGCGAGTAGCGCAGCCGGCCGCCCAGCTCCGGGTCGTTGCGTATGAGGTACGAGGCCCCCCACACCCACAGCCACGCCAGCACGGGCGCGACCACGACCATCCCCTCGATGCGGCGCGCGTAGCGGGGCAGACCGGATCCCCCGCAGTGCTGGTACATGTCGAAGGCGACGGAGCGGTGCTCCACCTCCTCCGCGCCGTGCCAGCGCAGCAGGTCCAGCATGATCTCGTCGGCCCCGGCCCGGTCGAGCCCGTCGGCCCGCAGCACCCAGTCCCCGAGGACCGCCGTGAACTGCTCGATCGCGGCGACCACGGCCAGCCGGAAGCGCAGCCACTCCCGCGCCGTGACCGGCACCCCGAAGGGCGGGGCCTCCCCGAGCAGCTTCTCGAAGAGGAAGTCCACGTGCCGCGTGTACGCCTCCGTCGGTAGCCGCTGCTCGGCGAGGTGGTCCAGCACGTAGGAGTGCTGCACGCTGTGCGTGGCCTCCTGCCCCATGAACCCCTTGACGTCACTGCGCAGCTCGGGGTCGGTGACCAGGGGCAGCCCCTCCTTGAGGACCCTGACGAACCACCGCTCCCCGGCGGGCAGCAGCAGGTGCAGCACGTTGATGACGTGCGTGGCGGTGGGCTCGTCCGGTATCCAGTGCAGGGGGGTGGTCTTCCACGCGAAGGCCACCCGGCGCGGGCTGATCGGGTGCCGGCCGATCATGTCCGCAGACCCGTTCACAGCTTCGGCTCCAGCCTTGCGATGCGCCGCAGGGCACGCGGGGCGAAGCGGGACATCCACAGGGCGCCCTTGGACTCCGGAGTCACGGGCACGACGGCCTCGTTGCGCACCACCGCCCGCAGGATCGCGTCGGCGACCTTCTCCGGCGGGAAGTTGCGCAGCCCGTACAACCGCGAGGAGCGTTCCTGGCGGCGCTTCTCCTCGGCCTCGTCCACCCCGGCGAAGCGCGAGGTGGCGGTGATGTTGGTGTTGACGATGCCCGGGCAGATCGCGGAGACGCCGATCGACTTCGAGGCCAGTTCCGCGCGCAGGCACTCCGACAGCATCAGCACCGCGGCCTTCGAGGTGCTGTAGGCGGGCAGGGTCCTGGACGGCAGGTAGGCGGCGGCGGAGGCGGTGTTGACGATGTGCCCGCCCTGGCCGCGCTCGGCCATCTGCTTCCCGAAGATCCGGCAGCCGTGTATGACCCCCCACAGATTGACGTCCAGGACCTTCTTCCAGTCCTCGGCGGTGGTGTCGAGGAAGGCGCCGGACAGGCCGATCCCGGCGTTGTTGACCAGGACGTCGACGATTCCGTACTCGGCGGCGACCTTCGCCGCGAGTTTCTCCATCGCCTGCTCGTCGCTGACGTCCACGCACTCGGCCCAGGCCTCGGCGGCACCGACGAGCCGGGCCATGTCGGCCGTGCGCGCAGCGCCTTCCGCGTCGCGGTCGACGGCGACCACCCGGGCCCCGGCCTCGGCGAAGGCGAAGGCCGTGGCCCGGCCGATGCCGCTGGCCGCGCCGGTCACCAGGACCAGCTGGCCCGCGAAGCGGTCGGCGTACTTGCCCGGGGCCTTCTGCTCCGGTGCCCGCGTCGCGGGCTCCTCCCGGTCGTTGACGAACTCGGTGATCCAAGCGGCCAGCTGGTCGGGCCGGGTCCGGGGCACCCAGTGCTTGGCGGGCAGGGTCTGCCGCAACAGGTCCGGGGCCCACCGCTCCAGACCGTCGTAGAGCCGCTCGGACAGGAAGGCGTCCTCGGTCGGGGTGATCAACTGCACCGGTACGTGGGCGTACGCGTCGGGGCGCGGCCGGCGCATCCGAGGCCGCACGTTGTCGCGGTAGAGCCAGGCTCCGTGTGCTGCGTCCGAAGGCAGTGAGGCCGTCGGATAGGAGCCGGCCGGCACCTTCTCGATGCGCTGGAGCATCGCGGGCCACCGCTTGCCGAGCGGCCCGCGCCAGGCGAGCTCCGGCAGCACGGGAGTGTGCAGCATGTAGACGTACCAGGACTTGGCGCCCTGGCCGAGGAGCTGCGCCGCCGCCCGCGGGGTGGGCCGCGTCATCCGCTTCTTGATCCAGTGCCCGAAGTGGTCGAGGGAGGGACCCGACATCGAGGTGAAGGAGGCGATCCTGCCCTCGGTGCGGGCGACCGTGGCGAACTCCCAGCCCTGTACGGAGCCCCAGTCGTGGCCGACCAGGTGCACGGGCCGGTCCGGGCTGACCGCGTCCGCCACCGCCAGGAAGTCGTCGGTCAGCTTCTCCAGGGTGAAGCCGCCGCGCAGCGGCTGCGGCGCCGTGGAGCGCCCGTGGCCGCGTACGTCGTAGAGCACCACGTGGAAGCGCGTCGCGAGTCGCTCGGCGACCTCCGACCAGACCTCTTTGCTGTCCGGGTAACCGTGCACCAGCAGCACCGTCGGCCGGCCCGTCTCACCGAGCTCGACGACGCACAGCTCGACCCCGCCGGTGCTCACCCGGCGCTCGCGCGCACCCGCCAGGCCCACCGCTCCCGCTCCACCCATGTCGCTCATGCTGCCTCCTCCTCGGCCCAGCGCCGCACGTGCGGCAGATCGTCGTCCAGCCAGAACGCGCTCTCCTCGGGGTCCCGGGAGTCGGTGACGACCAGGATCTCCTCGAACTTCGCGCCGGTACCCCGAAATCCGAGGTGGGGTTCCACCGCCCACAAGCCGGGCTGCGGCGGATGGTCGGAGAAGTGGTACGGGCTCCACAGCGGGGACCAGCCCTCGCGGTGGCCGTGCAGGGCGTCACTCGCCAGTCCCTTGAGGGACTGGGTGCCGAAGCCGAAGGCGGTCGGCGACCAGCGCCGCTCCTTGACCCGGTCGATCTTGTGCGCGATCACGCCGAAGGGATAGGCCCGGTGCCGGTTGGCGTACCCCTGCCGGGTCATCAGCCGTTCGACGTTCTCGTAGATCTCGCGCAGGGAGCGGCCCTCGCGCACCTGCTCCAGGATCAGCACGCGGTGCGCCTGGAGGTCGGACATGAGCCGGTCCTGCACCGGATTGAGCCCGAGGCTGCCCGAATAGCCGATGTCCGCCGCGTACCCCTTGTAGACCGGCGCCATGTCGAGGATGAACGGCATCCCCGGCTCCAGCTTCCGGTTGGTGGGGAAGAACTGCAGCGGGATCCTGAAGTTCGCGAAGGCGGTGCGGTCCCCGAACCACGCGAAGGGCAGGTGGAACCAGTCCCGTACCCCGCGCTCCCGCAGCCACTCGCGCTGCATCCGCGCGGCCTCGCGCTCGGTCACCCCGGGACGCAGCTGGGCCGCGACGGCCTCCGCGCACTCGTACGAGAGGCGCTGCACCTCTCTGAAGCCGCTCAGGTCGGCGGAGCGTCGTCCGGAGAGTCGCGCGGTGCGTTGCTTGGTGTCCCCAGCCATGTCAGCCCGTCCATCCGTGTAGCCGTACGCGCCCGTAAGTTGACACTGATGAATGTGACAATGACCGGAGATCACGTCAAGGGTCGTGCACGGACCTGTGGACAAAGTTGTCGGGTCCACATCAGCCTCCCGTGGGGGCATGTACGCCTGAAGGCTGAGACGGGATCCAGCTCCAGGTCTGACGTTTCACTCGAGCTGCGCCACTAACGTCGAACCCGTGACTGTCATTGCGACCGAAAGCCTGAGCAAGCGGTACCCCCGAGTGACCGCCCTCGACCGGCTCTCCCTGGACATCGGGCCTGGTGTGACCGGCCTCGTTGGTGCCAATGGAGCCGGCAAGTCCACGCTGATCAAAATCTTGCTGGGACTGTCCCCCGCCACCGAGGGCAGCGCCGCCGTGCTCGGCCTCGACGTCCACACGCATGGCAGCGCCATCCGTGAACGCGTCGGCTACATGCCCGAGCACGACTGCCTGCCACCCGACGTCTCGGCCACCGAGTTCGTCGTCCACATGGCGCGCATGTCCGGGCTACCGCCGACCGCGGCCCGCGAGCGCACCGCCGACACCCTGCGCCACGTCGGGCTGTACGAGGAGCGATACCGCCCCATCGGCGGCTACTCCACCGGCATGAAGCAGCGCGTCAAGCTGGCCCAGGCCCTCGTCCACGACCCCCAGCTGGTCCTCCTCGACGAGCCGACCAACGGCCTGGACCCGGTCGGCCGCGACGAGATGCTCGGCCTGATCCGCCGGATCTACACCGACTTCGGCATCTCCGTCCTGGTCACCTCCCACCTCCTCGGCGAGCTGGAGCGGACCTGCGACCACGTGGTCGTCGTCGACGGCGGCAAGCTGCTGCGCTCCAGCTCCACCAGCGACTTCACCCAGATCACCACGACCCTCGCGGTCGAGGTCACCGACTCCGACGCCCACCCGGACGGCTCTGCCGCCCTGCGCAAGGCGCTCACCGAAGCCGGTGTCACCCTGCACGTCGGAGAGGAACAGGGCCTGCCCGGAGCCGGCCACATCCTCCTCGTCGAGGCCACCGGCGAGCAGACGTACGACACCGTCCGCGACACCGTCGCCGACCTGGGCATCGGCCTGGTCCGCATGGAGCAGCGCCGTCACCACATCGCGGAGGTCTTCCGCGACAACGAGCAGCCCTCGCCCACCGTCCAGCAGAAGGGAGCCGGTTCCGATGGCGCCTGACACCTCCACCCAGATCCACAACATCGGCTACCGGTCCTATGACGGACCCCGGCTCGGCCGCGCCTACGCCCGCAAGTCGCTGTTCTCGCAGTCCCTGCGCGGCGCCTACGGACTCGGCCGCTCCGCCAAGTCCAAGGTCCTCCCGATGATCCTCTTCGCAGTGATGTGCGTACCCGCGCTGATCATCGTTGCTGTCGCCATCGCGATGCCCAACTCCACCGAACTGCCGCTCGAGTACACGTCGTACGCCCTGACCACGCAGGTGATCGTCGGCCTCTTCCTCGCGTCCCAAGCGCCGCAGTCGGTCTCGCGCGACCTGCGCTTCAAGACGGTGCCGCTCTACTTCTCGCGGCCCATCGAACGTGTCGACTACGTCCTGGCCAAGTACGCGGCCATGGCCTCGGCCCTGTTCATCCTCACCGCGACCCCGCTGCTGATCATGTGGATCGGCTCGCTCCTCGCGAAGTTCGACTTCGCCGACCAGACCAAGGGATTCGGTCAGGGACTCGTGTCGGTTCTGCTGCTGTCGCTGCTCTTCGCGGGCCTCGGCCTGGTCACGGCCGCTCTCACCCCGCGCCGCGGGTTCGGCGTCGCCGCGATCATCGCGGTGCTCCTGATCCCGTTCGGCGCGGTGACCGCGGTCCAGGGGATCGCCTCCAGCACCGGGAACACCGGAGCCATCGAGTGGATGGGCCTGTTCTCCCCGATCACCCTCATCGACGGCGTACAGACCGCCTTCCTGGGCGCGACCTCCGAGTTCCCCGGCGGCGAGGGCCCCTCGGCCGGTGTCGGCGTCGTCTACCTGCTCGTCGCCCTCGGCCTCATCGTCGGCTCCTACGCCGCCCTGATGGCCCGCTACCGGAAGGCCGGGCTGTGACCACCATCGACATCGACCACACCTCCCGCTGGTTCGGGAACGTCGTCGCCGTCAACGACGTGACCATGAGCATCGGCCCCGGCGTCACCGGGCTGCTGGGTCCCAACGGCGCCGGAAAGTCCACCCTCATCAACATGATGGGCGGCTTCCTCGCCCCCTCCACGGGCACCGTCACCCTCGACGGCGCACCGATCTGGCAGAACGAGCAGGTCTACAAGCAGATCGGCGTCGTGCCCGAGCGCGAGGCCATGTACGACTTCCTCACCGGCCGGGAGTTCGTCGTCGCCAACGCCGAACTCCACGGCCTCGACGACGCGGCAGCCCAGCGGGCGCTCGCCACCGTCGAGATGGAGTACGCCCAGGACCGCAAGATTTCCACGTACTCCAAGGGCATGCGCCAGCGAGTGAAGATGGCCTCGGCCCTCGTCCACGAGCCGTCCGTACTCCTCCTCGACGAGCCGTTCAACGGCATGGACCCGCGGCAGCGCATGCAGCTCATGAACCTGCTGCGGCGCATGGGCGACGAAGGACGCACCGTCCTGTTCTCCTCCCACATCCTGGAGGAGGTCGAGCAGCTCGCCTCGCACATCGAGGTGGTCGTGGCCGGTCGGCACGCAGCTTCCGGCGACTTCCGCAAGATCCGCCGTCTGATGACGGACCGCCCGCACCGCTACCTCATCCGTTCCTCCGACGACCGGGCGCTCGCCGCAGCCCTGATCGCCGACCCCTCCACCGCCGGCATCGAGGTCGACCTGAAGGAAGGCGCGCTGCGCATCCAGGCCGTTGACTTCGGCCGCTTCACCGAGCTGCTGCCCCGCGTGGCCCGGAAACACGGCATCCGGCTGCTGACGGTCTCGCCCTCCGACGAGTCCCTCGAGTCGGTCTTCTCCTACCTCGTCACGGCCTGAAAGGAGCTGGCACCCATGTACGAACCCACCGTTGCCCGGCTCACCTACCGGGCCCTGCTCGGCCGGCGCCGCGCGCTGATCCTCTTCGCGCTGCCCGCCCTGCTGGTCGTCATCGCCCTCGTCGTCCGTACCTTCGTCGGCGTGGACGACAAGGTCGCGGCCGACCTCCTCGGGGGCTTCGCCCTCGCCACCATGGTTCCGTTGATCGGTGTCATCGCAGGCACGGGAGCCATCGGGCCCGAGATCGACGACGGCTCCATCGTCTACCTGCTCGCCAAGCCGGTGAAGCGTCCGACGATCATCATGACCAAGCTGATCGTGGCGATCGCCGTCACGATGGTCTTCTCCGCGATCCCCACCCTGATCGCCGGATTCATCCTCAACGGCAACGGCCAGCAGATCGCCGTCGCCTACACGATCGCCGCCCTCGTGGCCTCGATCGCCTACAGCGCGCTGTTCCTGCTGCTCGGTACCGTCAGCCGGCACGCGGTCGTCTTCGGCCTGGTCTACGCCCTGATCTGGGAGTCGCTCTTCGGCAGCCTGGTCTCCGGAGCCAAGACCCTCAGCGTCCAGCAGTGGGCCCTGTCCGTCGCCGAGAAGGTCGCCGGGGACGGGTACGTCGACGCCACCGTCGGCCTTCCCACCGCCGTGATCCTGCTCTGCGCGGTCACCGTCGGCGCCACCGTCTACGCGGGCCAGAAGCTCCGCCGCCTCACCCTGGCGGGCGAGGAGTAGGTCCTGCCGCAGCGCATGCGAACCTGTGCCCCGCCCGGCCCACCGGCCGGGCGGGGCACAGGTTCGCGCGGCATCATCGGTGCATGGTCGCGCACACCGAGCCGGAGCCGTCCAGGCCGCTACGGTCCTGGATACGCTCCTCGCCCGGAACGCACATCTGGCTGCTGATCATCGCCGTCACCAGCGTCATCGTCGCGATCGCCCCCGACCAGGTCGACAGCGTCCTCCTCCACCGCAACAGCAGCAACATCCACCAGCTCGTCAAATACCCGGTCCGGGCACTCGTCAGCAGCGCCTTCTGGATCGCGAACCCGGCCTCTCTCGCCCTCTACGCCGTGCTCTTCGAGCTGTTCCACGCCCCCGTCGAACGCTGGCTCGGCACCCTGCGCTGGCTCCTGATCGTCGCGACCGCCCACGTCGTCGCCACTCTGGTCAGCCAGAAGATCCTCCTGACGGCCATCCAGGACCACCGGGCCCCGCACAGCATGACCCACGTCGTCGACATCGGCGTCAGCTATGGGCTCGCGGCCTCCATCGGCGTCCTCACCTACCGGCTCCCTGCCCCCTGGAGATGGCTTTACCTGGCCGGAGCGGTCACATTCTTCGGGATGCCGTTGGTCACCGGTGGCACCTTCACGGACCTCGGCCACGCCATCGCGCTCTCCGTCGGCCTGCTCGCCTGGCCGCTCACCCGCAACGTTGTTTCACGTGAAACATGACGAGGATCTAGTCGGCCCCAGCCTCCGACTCCGCTTTGGCGATGCCGTGCTCCCAGGCCCAGGCAGCGATTCCCACCCGGTTGCGGGCCCCCAGCTTGGCCTGGACGTTCGCGATGTGGGTCTTTGCCGTTCCCGCGCTGATGAACAGTTCCGCGCCGATCTCGGCGTTGGTGAGCCCCCGCGCCACCAGGCGCACGATGTCCAGCTCCCGTTCCGTCAGCGGATGCGCCGCGGGCCGGGCGACCGGACCCTCCTGCGTCAGCCGGCTCAGCAGCCGCACCGTGATCTGCGGACTGATCAGCGTGTCCCCCGCCATCGCCGCCCGCACCCCTTCGATCAGCAGCGCCGGACCGGACCGCTTCAGCAGAAAGCCGCAGGCGCCGTTGCGCAGCGCGGTGTGCACGTACTCGTCCAGGTCGAAGGTGGTCACCACGACCACCCGCGTTTGCGGCGCCAGCAGCCGCGTCACCTCCAGCCCGTCGAGCCGAGGCATCCGGATGTCCGCCAGCACCACATCGGGTCGTAGTTCCCTCGCCAGCGCCACCGCGCTCTCCCCGTCCGCGGCCTCCCCCACCACGGTCATGTCAGGCTGTGAATCGAGGATCAGCCGGAAACCGCTGCGGATGTCTTCTTGGTCGTCGGCTATCAGGATGCGTGTGGTCACGCCGCCATGATCACCCGAGGGCGTGTCCCTGCGCCGGGAAGACGGCGCAAACCCGCCACCCGCCGTCGGCGCTCGCGCCAGCCCGCAGCGTCCCGCCCGCCGCCTCCACCCTGCCGCGCAGACCGGCCAGCCCGGTTCCGCTCCGTCGCCGCAGCCCCAGTCCCCTCAGCCCGCCCGCGCCCCGGGCCGGCGCGGAGTTGGCCACGCTCAGTTCGATCCCCTCCGCGGCCCGGTGCAGGCGCACCCGTACGACCGCCGCCCCGGGCGCGTGCCGGCGTACGTTCGTCAAGGCTTCCACGGCCACCCGGTAGGCGGTGGTGTCCGCTTCCCGCGACAACTCCCGGGCTGCCGCCGGGTCGGCCTCCAGCACCCCGCCTTCGAACCGCCCCACCAGCGCCGGAAGTTCCGAGGTCCCCGGGACCGAGGCGGACCGCGCACCGGCCGCCTCCCGCAGTGCGTGCACCGTCCGGTCCATCGAGGCGAGCGCGCCGAGCCCCGCCGCCTCGATCCGCTCCAACGCGCGGACCGCCTGCTCGGGGTCCTTGTCCGCCACGAACCTGGCCGCCTGGGCCTGCACCACGATGGCGCTCACGTCGTGCGCCACGAAGTCGTGCAGATCCCGGGCCAGTTCCAGTTGCTGGTCACGCCGCCCGTCCCGGACGGCCTGGCGCATCCGGCTCGCCTGACGGCGCAGGTATCCCCCGGCCGCCAGGGCCCCGAGCGCGGGCACCGCCCAGAACGCTGCAGCCCCGCAGGCCTCCAGCCACGACGACGTGCCCCACATCAGCGGTATTGGCCACACCGCGACGGCCGTCACCCCCAGCGAGGCCGCGACGGTCCCCGAACGCACCGGGGACCAGCGGGCCACCAGGGCCAGCAGCGGCAGCAGCAGCCCCACCCAGATCAGCAACCACGTCGGGGGCGCCCCCAGGAACACCGCGAGGACGCAGCCGCCGCCGGCAAGGGCCAGTAACGGGGCGTACGCGGTACGAAGGTTGACGGTCATGACCCGACCCTACGAGCGCACCCCGGAGACCGGCCATCTGCCGATCGGCAGAGCAGCACGACATCACGGGACCCACCGGCCTGCTGATCGACGGATGGTTCCCAAGACCTCGTCCGGCCAGGCTTGATTCATCAACCGGAAGCCCCTGAAAAGGACTTGGCAGATGACTTCCCACACCGTGGTTCGTGCCCCGCACACCGTGCCCGGAGTCTCTCCACGGCTTCGCCTGCTCGCCCGGCTCACCTCGCTGACCGTGCTCCCCAGCTGCCTGTGGCGGCTGGCGATCGCGGTCGGCATTCCCATGGGCTGGGGCCCGGGCAGCGACCTGCACCACTCGAACTACCTGGGTACCGCGTCCCTGGTCCTCGCCTTCGTCTGCGTCCTGCAGGAGACCCTGGGCCTATTGAGCCTCGGTATGGTCCAGCGCTGGGGAGAGGAGCTGCCCGGCTGGATTCCCGTGCTGGGCGGGCGCCCGATCCATCCCCTGGTGGCGGTCGTTCCCGCGACGCTGGGCGCGATCGCGCTCACCGGCATCACGGTCCTGGGTGCCTTGACCTGGAGCGAAACCAACGCCGCGAATCCCGATGCGCCCACCGGGCTCGCCCTGCGGATCTTCGACCTGTCCTACGCACCGCTGTTGCTCTGGGGCCCGCTGCTGGGGATCCTCACCGTCGCCTACTGGCGCCGCCGCCGCATGCACGGCTGATGCACGGAAATTCGCTGGTAAGGGACCTGTGCCCGGTGCAGAGTGGGTCGTGCGGGGAGCAACAAAAGGTCCGGGGCAGCCACTTCGAGCGCGCCTTGCGGCGCGGGCTGTCCCGGACCTCTCCTACGTCATGCGCGCTACGCGGCGCCCAGCAGACGCTCCAGCACCACCGCGATGCCGTCCTCCTCGTTGGAGGTCGTCACCTCGTCGGCCACGGCCTTGAGCTCGGCGTGGGCATTGGCCATCGCCACCCCGTGTGCGGCCCAGCCGAACATCGGGATGTCGTTGGGCATGTCACCAAAGGCGATCGTCTCCGCCGCCTTCACTCCCAGCCGGCGCGCGGCCAGCGACAGACCCGTGGCCTTGGTCAGACCCAGCGGCAGGATCTCGACGATGCCGGGCCCGGCCATGACGATGTCGACCAGACTGCCCCCGGTCTCCCGGGCCACCTTGACGAGCGCGTCGTCGTCCAGCTCCGGGTGCTGGATGTAGAGCTTGTTCAGCGGAGCCGCCCACAGCGCCTTGGCGTCCTCCAGGTAGAGGGCCGGGAGGCCTTCCTGTACCTGGTACCCGGGCCCGAACAGGACTTCGCCGTCCACCCCGTCCCGGCTGGCCGCCAGGGCCAGCGGGCCGATCTCGGCCTCCAGCTTCGACAGCGCCAGACCGGCCAGCTGCCGGTCCAGCGTCACCGAGGTCAGCAGCCGGTGCGCACCCGCGTCGTAGACCTGCGCGCCCTGCCCGCAGACCGCGATCCCCTTGTAGCCGAGATCGTCCAGTACGTGCCGGGTCCAGGGCACGGCGCGACCGGTGACGATGATGTGTGCCGCGCCCGCCGCGGTGGCCGCGACGAGCGCTTCACGGGTGCGTTCCGAGACGGTGTCGTCGCCACGCAGCAGCGTGCCGTCGAGATCGGTCGCGACGAGCTTGTACGGGAACGGGGCCGGGCTCACTTGGTGATCGGCTCCAGGACCTCGCGGCCGCCGAGGTAGGGACGGAGCACCTGGGGCACCCGAACCGAACCATCGGCCTGCTGGTGGTTCTCGAGGATCGCGACGATCGTGCGCGGTACGGCGCACAGCGTGCCGTTCAGCGTCGACAGCGGCTGCGTCTTCTTGCCGTCGCGGTAGCGGATCGACAGGCGGCGGGCCTGGAAGCTGTCGCAGTTCGAGGCGGAGGTCAGCTCGCGGTACTTGCCCTGGGTGGGGATCCACGCCTCGCAGTCGAACTTGCGCGAGGCGGAGGAGCCCAGGTCACCGGTGGCGACGTCGATCACCTGGAACGGCAGCTCCAGGCTGGTCAGCCACTGCTTCTCCCATTCCAGGAGCCGCTGGTGCTCGGCCTCGGCGTCCTCCGGCGCGACGTACGAGAACATCTCGACCTTGTCGAACTGGTGGACGCGGAAGATGCCGCGGGTGTCCTTGCCGTACGTACCGGCCTCGCGGCGGAAGCACGGGGAGAAGCCGGCGTACCGCAGCGGCAGCTTCTCGGCGTCGATGATCTCGTCCATGTGGTACGCGGCGAGGGGGACCTCGGAGGTACCGACCAGGTAGAAGTCGTCCTTCTCCAGGTGGTACACGTTCTCGGCGGCCTGGCCGAGGAAGCCGGTGCCCTCCATGGCGCGCGGGCGGACCAGCGCCGGGGTCAGCATCGGGATGAAGCCGGCCTCGGTGGCCTGGGCGATGGCCGCATTGACCAGCGCCAGCTCCAGCAGGGCGCCCACACCGGTCAGGTAGTAGAAGCGCGAGCCGGAGACCTTGGCACCGCGCTCGACGTCGATGGCGCCCAGCAGTTCGCCGAGCTCCAGGTGGTCCTTGGGCTCGAAGCCCTCGGTGGCGAAGTCTCGGATGGTGCCGTGCGTCTCCAGGACGGTGAAGTCCTCTTCGCCGCCGACCGGGACGTCCTCGTGGACGATGTTGCCGAGCTGGAGGAGAAGCTGCTTGGCGGCTTCGTCGGCCTCGTTCTGCTCGGCCTCGGCGGCCTTGACGTCCTGCTTGAGGTGCTCGGCCTTCTTCAGCAGCTCGGCCCGCTCTTCGGGGGAGGCCTTGGGGATGAGCTTGCCGAGAGACCTTTGCTCGTTGCGCAGTTCGTCGAAGCGCATGCCGGAGGACCTGCGGCGCTCGTCGGCGGAGAGCAGCGCGTCGACGAGTTCGACGTCCTCTCCACGGGCGCGCTGCGAGGCGCGGACACGGTCAGGGTCTTCACGGAGCAGCCGGAGGTCAATCACCCCTCCAGGCTACCGGGCTGGGCTTCCAAGGATCACACCGATATCACGCTGCGTGTCGCTATGTCCCAATTGCAACGAATGGATAAGTCTTGACGACTGACCGGAAGCGGTCCTTCTCGGAGCGTCAATAAAAGCGGTCCCATTCCCTGAAAAGGGGCAGAATGCCGGCGGTCGGGTGGGCCTTGAACAGGGCTGGAGGGGCTTCTTGTCCACAGGAATTGCCGCGGCCCGCATCTTATCCACAGGCTGTGTGCCGCCTCTGTGGACACAGGAATAGATCATTCCTGATCCAGGGATGGTCAGGACGAATCAGGGTTCAAACCACCCTCACACACTCATTCGGGTGGGAATGACTCGCCCCAAAGAGTTGATCGGCGATGCGGGGGTGACATCGTTCACCTCCCGCTCCCCAGAGCGAAACCTGAGCCTCCCGGGCGATTTGTCGACCTTGTCGTGCCGTTCTGTCGACTTGTCCCCAGGTCCCCCTCTGTGCCTGTGGATAACTCTGTGGACAGTGGACTACGTCCTACGCCCGCCCGTCGAGGCAACGCCCCAGCCAGTCGGAGGCTGCCGTGAAGTCACCGTCGGAGGTCCCGGGCCGAGGAGCCCGGACATCACTCTGAGCGACACCGGCCCGCGGGTAGGACCCGAGGAAGCGGACCTGGGGGCAGGTCCGCTTGAGGCCCATGAGCGCCTCACTGACCCGCCGGTCGGAGATGTGGCCCTCGGCGTCGACGGCGAAACAGTAGTTGCCGATGCCCTGTCCGGTCGGACGGGACTGGATCAGCATCAGGTTCACCCCCCGCACCGCGAACTCCTGGAGGAGCTCCAGCAGCGCACCGGGGTGGTCGTCGCCGAGCCACAGCACGACGGAGGTCTTGTCCGCGCCGGTCGGCGCGGCCGGCCGGGCAGGGCGACCCACCAGCACGAACCGGGTCTCGGCGTTCTCCGCATCGTGGATCTCGGTCACCAGCGGGACGAGCCCGTAGGTGGCGGCGGCGAACTCGCCCGCGAAGGCGGCGTCGAAGCGGCCCTCCTGGACCAGGCGGGCGCCGTCGGCGTTCGACGCGGCCGATTCCCACACCGCATCGGGCAGGTTCGCCCGCAGCCAGTTGCGTACCTGCGGCTGGGCGACCGGGTGCCCGGTGACGGTCTTGACGTCCGACAGGGCGGTTCCGGGCCGTACGAGCAGTGCGAAGGTGATGGGGAGCAGCACCTCGCGGTAGATCATCAGCGGTTCGCCCGAGGCCAGCTCGTCGAGGGTGGCGGTCACCCCGCCCTCCACGGAGTTCTCGATCGGGACGAGGGCAGCGGCCGCCTCGCCGTTGCGCACGGCGTCCAGGGCGGCCGGGACCGACACCATCGGGACGAGTTCCCGGGTCGCGGCTTCCGGCAGGGTGCGCAGGGCGGCCTCGGTGAAGGTGCCCTCGGGACCGAGATACGTGAAGCGGGTGGCTGACATGCGATCAGCCTAATGCCGGGGTGCCGCCCGCCGGGTCCGTGTTCATCCTTCGAGCAGCCGCTGCCCCACGTACTCTCCGCTGCGCGGGCCGGGCGGAACCGCGTACAGCCCGCTGGACTCGTGCCGGATGAACGCCGACAGCGCGTCGCCGCGGTCGAGCTTGCGCTGGACGGGCACGAATCCGCGCAGCGGATCGGCCTGCCAGCAGACGAAGAGGAGCCCTGCGTCGGGGGCGCCGTCCGGGCCGATTCCGTCATGGAAGGAGAAGGGCCGCCGGAGCATGGCGGCCCCGCCGTTCTGCTCGGGGGCGGAGATACGGGCGTGGGCGTTGGACGGGATGACGGGCTTCCCGTCGGCACCGAGCTTGTCGAGCGCCATTTCGGTGGTCTCGCTGCCACCCGTCAGAGGGGCGCCGGTGGCCTTCGTGCGGCCGATGACCTGCTCCTGCTGGGCGAGGGACTGCTTGTCCCAGTCGTCGAGGAGCATGCGGATGCGCCGGACGACGGCGTACGAGCCCCCGGCCATCCAGGCGTGCTCGGCCGGGCCGGGGCCCGCGCCGGGAACGAAGATCCGCTTGTCGAAGTCGGGCTCCGAGGGCTTCGGGTTGCCGGTGCCGTCGACCTGGCCCATCAGGTTGCGGGCGGTCATTGGGGTGCCGGTGGCGCCGGGAGACCGGTTGAAGCCGTTCATCTGCCAGCGGACGCGGGCGGCCTCCCCGGCGTCCTTCTGCAGGGCCCGCAGGGCGTGGAAGGCGACGAGGCCGTCATCGGCGCCGATCTGGACCCACAGGTCACCGTTGCTGCGCTGGGCGTCCAGCCGGTCCGAGGAGAAGTCCGGCAGCGGATCGAGAGCGGCGGGGCGGCGGGCGGTGAGCCCGGTGCGCTCGAAGAAGGAGTGGCCGAAGCCGAAGGTGACGGTGAGCGAGGACGGACCGGCGTCCAGGGCGATCCCGCTGTCGGAGGCCGAGGCCGGCTCGCCCGCCATCAGCCGGCGGGCGGTGTCGGACCAGCGCCGCAGCAGCGCGGCAGCCTCCGTACGGCCCGCTCCGGCGGCGAGGTCGAAGGCGACGAGGTGCCCCTTGGCCTGCAACGGGGTGGTGATGCCGGCCTGGTGGTCGCCGTGGAAGGCCACCTGGGTGGCGCCCAGGGAGGCCAGACTGCCGGCCGAGCCGGAAGCGGAACCGCTCCCGGAGCCGTCCAGCGCGGAGTGCGCCAGGGCGCCGCCTGTGGCTCCGAGGGCGATCCCGACGGCGCCTGCGGCGCCGACGGTACCCAGCAGCCTGCGCCGGGAGATCTCGATGTCGGGGTTGCTCTCGGTCACGCTGGTCAGCCGATCTTCACGGTCTTCTGGATGGTGGTCTGGTCGATGTCGGAGGTACGGACGGTCACGTCAATACGCCATTCACCGGCGAGCGGCAGCTGGACACCGGAGGCGGTCCAGTGCCCGGGGGACGCCTGCTCGGGGACGAGCGGCAGGGGGCCGATGTCCTTGGCGGGAAGCGTGAAGGCGACCTTGATCTCGGGGAGGTCGAAGGGGGAGTCGTCGGCGGAGTCGGCCCAGAGGTGCAGGGTGTTCGCCCCGACCCGTCCCGGGTCGAGTTCGAGCCGGACGGAGCCCTTGCCGTGCGGACCGCCGGTGTCGAAGGGCAGGGTGATCTTGACGGCCCGGTCGGGGACGGCGGTGGCGGTGGATCCGCGGCCCGTCTCCTGCTCCACGGTTCGCCCGGGCTCGGTGCTGGTGAGCACGGTGGTGACGGCGAGCAGGATCACGGCGATGGCCGCCTCGGCGAGGACCGAGCGGCGCAGGCCGGCGCGGTCCGGGTCGGCGTCCCGCACCCGCTTCTCCAGCGCGCTCTCGCGTGCGGCACGCTGCCGGGCGAGCTGGGCGGCACGCTCCGGGTCGGCGGGTACGGGAACGGGCTCTGTTTCACGTGAAACACCGGTGTCCTCCGAGACGGCTCCGGTGGCCGTTTCACGTGAAACATCCTTTGAGGTGTTCCCAGCGGCGGCGGTGATGGCGGTCGCGGCGTCCGCGGGAGCATCGGCGAGCCGCGCGGTCCACGTGCGGGACAGGAAGGCGATGCCGAGGAGGACGGCGCCCAGGCCGATCTTCAGGAGCAGCAGCTGCCCGTATTCGGTGCCGGTGAGGGCGGACCAGCTGCCGAGCTGGCGCCAGGACTGGTAGACGCCGGTGACGGCGAGCACCAGGACACTGACGAAGGCGACCCGGGAGAAGCGGCGGACGGCTGCGCGCTCGATGCCGGGGACCTTGCGGAGGGCGACGAGCAGCGCGGCGAGACCACCGAGCCACGTGGCGACGGCCATCAGGTGCAGGATGTCGGCGGGCATGGCGATACCGGGCTGGATCCCGGTGGAGGCGTGCTCCGAGAGGGCCCAGGTGGCGGCGATGCCGCCGGACACGACGGCGCCGCCCATGGCCAGTCCGAAGGTGAGATCGCTGGTGTCGTCCCGGTTCCCGGCC
Organism: Streptomyces sp. NBC_01214; assembly: GCF_026340975.1. Taxonomy (GTDB): domain Bacteria; phylum Actinomycetota; class Actinomycetes; order Streptomycetales; family Streptomycetaceae; genus Streptomyces. Next base: position 465,136 of record NZ_JAPEOS010000001.1, read on the forward strand.
TCATCGCAACCGTTGGGCCCGTCGGCCTGATCGGACCCGTCGGTCTCCCCCTCGGCGCGCTCGGCCCGATCGGCCCCATCGGGTCCATCGGCCCCATCGGGTCCGAGGCCCGCCACGCGGCGCGCGTAGACGCCGAAGAGGACCGCGACGAAGAGGGCGGCCGCGCCCAGCAGGAGCAGCCTGGAGACGAGCGAGGCCCCGGTCTTGGTCTGTAGGACGGCCCGGAGCCCGTCGAGATCGAACACGTCGGAGAAGTTGCCGGACCCCGTGTACGGGGTCCGCAGCACCAGCATGGCGAGGGTGGCGACGGTCAGGGTGACCCAGGCGCGCACGACGAGCTTCTGGAGCGGCCGTTCGGCGGCGCCCCTGCGCCAGCACAGCAGGATGAAGGCTGCGCCGCCCACGAGGACGGTGAACCCGGCGTAGGCGGCGTAGCGGGCGATCCCGTACGCGATGCCGACGGGCCCGCCGCCCGCCCGGGCGGTGGGCAGGGTGACATCGGTGGCCGAGGGCGCGCCGATGGAGAAGGTGAAGGCGCCGGAGATCGGATGGCTGTCGGCCGAGACGGCCTGCCAAGCGACGGTGTAGGTGCCGTTCGGTAGTCCGGCGTGCAGTGCGGTGCCGTAGCGGATGGTGTTCCCGCTGCACATGTCGCGCAGTTCACCGGTGTCCACGCGTTTGCCCTGGGGGTCGAGCACGCGGATGGAGTCGTCGCCCATGGCGACCTGCTCCGAGAAGGAGAGCGTGACCTGGGCGGGGGCCGTGGCGACCACCGCCCCGTCCTTGGGGTCGCTCGCGGTGAGGGCGGCGTGCGCCGTGGCCGGCGCGGCCGCGGTGAACAGGGCTGCCAGCAGGGTTGCGAGGACCAGCGCGAGCCGTGGCAGGAATGCCGTGGCGCGGGCCGTGGAGGGAGCGGGGGCGGTGGCCGTCATGGCGTGTCAGTTCCTCGGTCCGTCAGTGGGCGTTGCCGGACGTATCTGTCGGAGCCTGAGGGTTGTACGTCCGGTCCTTCACGTCCAGCTCGACCTTGACCGGAGCGGCCTTCTCGAAGCGGAGCTCGACGGTGACCTTCTCGCCGACCTTGGGAGTGCTCTTGAGCCCCATGAACATGATGTGGTTGCCGCCGCGCTCCAGCCGGAGCTCGCCGTTCGCCGGCACGTCCATCGACTGGACCTGCTGCATCTTCTGGTCCTTGGTCTCGTGGATCTGGAGATCGTCGGAGAGCGAGGAGGTGACGCCGGTGAGCTTGTCGGCGGTCTCGGAGCCGTTCTTGATGACCATGAACCCGCCGGCCATCTTGTCGTTCACGGGTTGCGGCATGAAGGCGCCGCTCACGGTCATCTTCGGCTCGGCCTTCCCGGAGCAGCCGGATATGGCGAGCACTGCCGTCAGGGAGAGGGCGGCGGCGAGGGTGCGGGTGGTGCGGGCGTTCACGGGTTCTCCCCCTTGATGAGCTTCGGCAGGTCCTTGGCGTAGTCGTCCACGGTGGTGCTCTCGCCGTAGAGGACGTAGCCCTCGTCGGTCTTGGGCGAGAACGCGATGACCTGGGCGCCGTGCATGGAGACGACCTTGCCGTCGGCTCCCGTCGTGGCGGGGTCGATGCCGATGCCGAGCGTGCGTGCGGCGGCCTGGATGGTCGCGAAGTTCCCGGTGAGTCCGATGAAGGACGGGTCCTGCGACTTGAGCCACGCGCTGAGGGACTCGGGAGTGTCCCTCTCGGGGTCGGTGGTGACGAAGACGACCCGGAGGTTGTCCTGGTCGGCCTTGGGGAGCGCCTTCTTGGCGACGGCGATGTTGCTCATCGTCAGCGGGCACACGTCGGGGCAGTTGGTGTAGCCGAAGTAGATGAGGGTCGGCTTGCCCTTGGTCTGCTCACGCAGGTTCCACGGGTTGCCGGTGGTGTCCGTGAGGACGAGCTCCGGCTTGGTGAAGGGGCGGTCCAGGAGGGTCGCGGCCTTGGCGTTGCTCTGACCGCCGGAGATCTGGGTGACTCCGCCAGGCTTGGCGGGCTCACCGCCGCAGGCGGTGAGGGTGAGTGCGGCCGCCGCGAGCAGCGCGGCGACCGTCACACGTGTGGTGCGCATGAAGAAATGTCCCTGGGATCGGGGATGCTACGGACGTGTCGGAAGGGCAGCGCCCATGGGCGCGCCGGGTCAGGCGGAGCGGCGGCGCGAGGTGATGCCGAAGGCGACACCGCCGAGTCCGACGACGATGCCGGCGATGCCGAGGACGCGCGCGGTGGTGTCGGAGCCGTGTTCGGCGGCGGCCTCGTCGTGGCCGTGTTCGGCGTCCTTGTCGGCGTTCTTCGGCTGGTCGGCCTTCGCACCGCCGTCGTGGTGGTCGTCGCCCTTGGGGGCGCTCAGCTTCAGGACGGGCGCGGGGTTCTGCGGCTCCGCGGCGCCTTCCTTGGCTTCCTCGATCCAGCGGACGACCTCGCCGTTGTCGTACGTCTGGATGGACTTGAAGACCATCTGGTCGGCGCCCTCGGGCAGCTTGCCCACGGAGAGCGGGAACTGCTGGAACTTCCCGGGCTCGATCTTGCCGCCGGACCAGGTCACCTTGGTCACGGCCTCGTTGATCTGCTTGCCGTGCACGGTGAGCGGCTTGTCGAGCTTGCTCTTCTCGACCGTCACCGTCCAACCGGGAACGTCCTGCGGCATGACGGAGCTGAGCGGCTGGTCGACCGGGAAGTTGACTTCCAGCTGGGTGGTCGACGCGTTGTCCCGCTCGTTGGGAACCTTGAAGTTGAGCGTCGCGTAGCCGCCCTTGGCGGCCTCGCCGACGGGCTGCACGCCGACGTGGGCGAACGCAGGGCCGGAAAGGACGAGAACGGAACCGGCGGCGATGGCGGCGGCGATGGAGACGCGAGAGGTCTTCATGGCAGGAACACTCCACGGAAGCAGTGGTGGCAGTGGATCCGCGCACGGGCGCGCGCGGAGTTCGCGGCACCGGTATCCCGCTCTGTGTCCGGGAAGGAGGGTGCCGCGTCAGGCTGCGAGGGCGAGTGCCACGGGTGGGCCGCGCCGGATCACCGTGTGCTGGAGTGCTTCCCGCCCTGTGCAGGGGGCGGGGTCGGACCCCGTCCGCGGGTCCTGCGGGGTACGGGTGGCCGAGCCCGGGAGCCCGGCGCCGAGGGCGCGTACGAAGGCCAGTGCGGCGCGCAGCGGACGGATCGGGGCGGCTTCGGCGGAGCGACGGGACAGCTCGACCAGTCGGAAGAGCGCGGCGTCACCGCGGCCGAGCAGCCAGCCCGCGGCGAGTGCCGCCAGCAGGTGGCCGGCCAGCATGGCCGGGCTGAACGGGCCTGTCGCGGGCGCCGCGGTGACGGCCCGGGCCACGTGCGCGTGCGCGCCGTGCCCCTGCGCCACGACCTGCCCGGCCTGCGCGACCTGTGCCGCCTGCTCGGCCAGGGCGGCCGGGTCCAGGCCCGCGGCCTCCAGGATCTGTCGGGCGTCGGCCGGGCTGAGCGGTACGGAGTTGCCCCCGCACACCAGCCGCGCGGCGAGCTCGGCGAGCGAGGCGTCGGCGGAGCCGGCCGGTGCCTGCGCGGCCGCGGCGCTGTGCTGGCCGAGGCCGAACATCGCGTGCAGGCCGAGTTGTCCGGTGGCGAGCCCGGCGGCGATGCCGGGGAGCGACCGCCGACGGCCCGCGAGCGGGGCGGCGACCGCGAAGACGGCGAGGAAGCCGAGGCAGAGGGACCACCAGGGCACGGTGGCGCAGGACGCCAGGGCGTGCCCGGTCGCGGACAGCACGACACAGACCGCGGTGAACACCGCGGCCCGGATCAGCCGGAGGCCGGCTCCGGTGTGCGTCGCGTGGGGGTCAGACATGGTCGGGCCATCATCGCACTGCGCTGAGGCGCTTCATACGGCAGGTCCGGAAGGTCCACAAGGGTCCTCTGTGCGAGGACCGTCCGGGTCCCCTGCGGACAGCCGCATACACCGCTCCTCGGGAGAGCCGCATCGGCCGAACGGGCGTATTGAGGTCTCGGACGGCCGCAGGGCGCTTACGCCCCCTCGCGGGCGGCAATAGGTAACCGTATGAGCATCTGGTGGTCTCTCCACTTGAGGCGCGAAGCCGCGAGCGTGCCGCTCGCCAGGCGACTGCTGCTGGGGACGATGGAGACCGCGGGGGTGGACCCGGACATCTCCTTCGATCTCTCGGTGGCGCTGGGCGAGGCGTGTGCGAACGCCGTGGAGCACGGCGGGGGCGGCGGAATCCCGGACGATACCGAGGCGTACCACGTCACGGCCTATCTGGACGGGGATTGCTGCCGCATCGAGGTGACCGATTCCGGGCCGGGGTTCCCGCCCACGACGGTGGCCCGCCGCAGACCCTCCCTGGCCGAACACGGCCGGGGCCTGCACTTGATCGCCGAACTCGCCGATCACGTCCGCTTCCGCAACCGGCCGGGCCGTGGCGCGGTGGTGAGTTTCGACAAGATCCTGAAGTGGCGCGACGACGCGCTGCTGAAGGTGTCGTAGGCGCCGTCAGCCCGATGGGTCGGGTGTCCTGGGAACGCCGGTGGGCGGGACCCCGCAAAGGAATCCCGCCCACCGATGCGCAACGCGCAGGCGTCAGCCCTTCAGGCGCGCCATCCAGGCCTCGACCTCGGAAGAGGCGCGGGGCAGCCCGGCGGACAGGTTCCGGTTGCCGTCCTCCGTGACGAGGATGTCGTCCTCGATCCGGACGCCGATGCCGCGGTACTCCTCGGGCACGGTCAGGTCGTCGGCCTGGAAGTAGAGACCCGGCTCCACGGTCAGGCACATGCCCGGCTCCAGCGTTCCTTCGACGTACGCCTCGGTGCGCGCGGCGGCGCAGTCGTGGACGTCCATGCCGAGCATGTGGCCGGTGCCGTGCAGGGTCCAGCGGCGCTGCAGGCCCAGCTCCAGCACGCGCTCGACCGGGCCGTCCAGCAGGCCCCACTCGACGAGCTTCTCGGCCAGCACGTGCTGGGAGGCGTCGTGGAAGTCGCGGAACTTCGCACCCGGCTTCACCGCGGCGATGCCGGCTTCCTGGGACTCGTAGACCGCGTCGTAGATCTTGCGCTGGATGTCGGTGTACGTGCCGTTGATCGGCAGCGTCCGCGTGACGTCGGCGGTGTAGAGGGAGTGGGTCTCCACACCGGCGTCGAGCAGCAGCAGGTCACCGGAGCGGACGTCGCCGTCGTTGCGGACCCAGTGCAGGGTGCAGGCGTGCGGGCCGGCGGCGCAGATGGAGCCGTAGCCGACGTCGTTGCCCTCGACCCGGGCGCGCAGGAAGAAGGTGCCCTCGATGTAGCGCTCGGAGGTGGCCTCGGCCTTGTCCAGGACCTTCACGACGTCCTCGAAGCCGCGGACGGTGGAGTCGACGGCCTTCTGCAGCTCGCCGATCTCGAAGGCGTCCTTCACGGCGCGGGCCTCGGAGAGGTAGACGCGCAGCTCCTCGTCGCGCTCCTTGGTCACCTTGTCGGTGAGGGCGGACTCGATCACCGCATCGTGGCCGCGCACGGCGCGAACCGGGCCCTCGGCCTCGGTGAGGGCCTCGGCGAGCTTGCGGACGTCCTTCGCGGGGATGCCCAGGAGCTGCTCAGCCTCGGCGAGGGAGTGACGGCGGCCGACCCACAGCTCGCCCTGGCCGGACAGCCAGAACTCGCCGTTCTCCCGGTCGGAGCGCGGCAGCAGGTAGACGGTCGCGGTGTGACCGGTCGGCCCGGTGGGCTCCAGGACCAGGACGCCGTTCTCGGTCTGGTCGCCGGTGAGGTACGCGTACTCGGTCGAGGCCCGGAAGGGGTACTCGGTGTCGTTCGAGCGGGTCTTCAGGCGGCCCGCGGGGATGACGAGGCGCTCGCCCGGGAAGCGTCGGGACAGCGCGTCGCGGCGGGCGAGGGTGTGCGCGGCCTGGGCGATGGGCTCCAGCCCGTGCAGTTCGGTGTCGGCCCAGCCGCTGCGCATGTTCTCGGCGAGTTCGTCGCTGACGCCCGGGTACAGACCGTTCTTGCGCTGCTTGTGCGTCTTCTTGGGCTGCTCTTCTTCCGGGGTCTCCGGGGTGAGCTCGTCAGCCACGTCTTCTCCTCAGCTACGACGGTACGGACCTGGGTGTGGACCGCATCCATCGTATGCGTGTGCGTAGAGAGCCGTTCCGAATCGTGGAATCCGTCACGATGCGGAACGGTCTCCGCGCCTCATTCGAACCGGGCCGCAAGCAGCACGATGTCCTCGGGGGCATCGGTCGGCTCCCCGCCGGGCAGCACGGTCCGCAGGATGTGCTCGCACAGGGCCGCCGGGTCCTCGCGGACGCTGCGGGGGACCCCCGCAGCAGCGGCGTGCAGCCGGGCGTACGCCCGGTCCATCGGGTCGCCGGTGTGGTGCAGCAGCCCGTCAGTGTAGAGAAGCACCGTTTCTCCGGGTGCAGGTTCGATCTCCACGCTCGGCGCTTCCCAGCAGGACAGCATGCCCAGGGGCGCGGAGAGCGAGGTCTCCACGTACTCGGTGCGGTGCTCGCCGATCAGGAGCGGCGGGGTGTGCCCGGCACCGGCCAGGATGATCTTGTTGCTCCGGCCGTCGGACTGCGGACCCCCGGCGGGTTCGCAGTAGGCGAAGAGTGCGGTGGCGGCGCGGGCGGGCTCGGTCAGGCGCAGCAGCAGTTCCAGGTCGGACAGGACCGCTACGGGGTCCTCGCCCTCCATGACGGCGTAGGCGCGCAGCGATGCGCGCAGCCGCCCCATCGCGGCGACGGCGCTCGGCCCGGATCCGGTGACGGAGCCGACGGCCAGTCCGAGGGCGCCCTCGGGCAGCGGCAGGGCGTCGTACCAGTCGCCCCCGCCGAGCGGCCCCGTGTGGTGGCGAGCCGCGAGCTGGACCCCGGGGATCCGGGGGAGACGGCTCGGCAGCAGCTCCTCGGAGACGGTGGCCAGGTGCGAGCGGGAGCGCTCCACCTCCAGCATCCGGGCCAGGTGCTCGGCGGCGTGCCGCACGTACAGCCCGGCGAGGTCGCGCTGCCGCTCGCTCGGCTCGGCCTGCTCGTCGTAGAGCCAGACGGCCGCGCCGAGCCGGCCGGTCGCTTCGGCGGTGAGGGGGAGCGAGTAGCTCGCGGCGTAGCCGAGCCGGGCGGCGACCTCGCGGTGGCGGGGGTCCACGGGGGCGGCGAAACCCCCGGATCCGGGGGGAGCGCCCGGTTCGGGCAGGAAATCGGAGCCGCCCTGGGCGTCCGGCAGACCGTCGAGGATCCGGCCGTAGGAGGTGGCGCTGCGCGGCACGGTCTCGATGTGGCCGAGCTCCGCGTGGCCGAGCCCGAGGCCGATCGTGCTGGTCGGGCCGAGTCCGTCGGAGGGTTCCAGGACGATCAGGCCGCGGCGGGCGCCGACGAGCGCGGCTCCGGCGCGCAGGAATTCGCGCAGCGAGGTGTCGAGGTCGCTGGCACGGGCGAGGCGCTCGGTGAGCTCGTGCAGGGTGGTGAGGTCCGAGACCATGCCCGCCAGCCGGTCTTGGATGACACTGCCCGGGCCGCCGGGCGCAGGGGCCGGTGCGGGGGTGGTCCGGGCGGGCGCGGGTGCCGCAGTGTCCGGCGACGCGGTTGCTGCTGGATCGATTCCAGCCACTTTCGGTAGATGCGGAGCGCTCATGGCGTCCGCCTTTCCACCTGGTGCGATTCGCCAAATAGCATCGCAAACCCCCAGATCGTGCTGCGCCGCCATCAAGGAATCCACATCTACACGCACACGTGGATGCATGTCCAGCATTGCCCAGGTGGGAATCCTGGTGTCCGTGAGACGGCAACTCACCGTCGAGCCAAGGCTAGAACTTGGCCGGAAAAAGCGGGAAGCAGTCGGTTTTTGCGATCGACTGAGCGGGCTCCGCAGGGGCCTCGGGTACGTACTCGGTGATGTACGAGGCCAGTTGGCGTCTCCGGGAACCACCCGGCGCGGGCCGTCGTCCTTAGCGGCGGCCGCCGGTCTCGGTGGCCGGCGCGGGTCGCGCTCCACCCCCGCGGGACGTTTGATGGACCTGTAAGAAGACTGCACGAACCGTGTGAACCTGCTTCTGGCGGACAGTGACGCGAAACCTGTACGTGTGGTGAGACACCGGTTACATGGTGTGATGTGGCCCTCGGCGTTCAACGGAAAGGAACGAGCGCACATGCGCGAGATCCTCGGAAGGCGTCTCCAGCGGCTCCGCGATCGCTTTCAATCCCTGCGCCCCGACCCTGGCCGGAGCGGCAGCACGTCCGCTCTCCTCGACGCGGCGCTCGTCTGCGCCACCACCTGGCAATGGCCCGTCCTGCCGGGCGTCGGCCGGTCCGGCACGGACGCCAAGCGATGCGCCTGCCCCGACCCCGACTGCGCCGTCCCCGGCGCGCATCCCTTCGATCCCGGACTGCTCGCCGCCACCACCGACTCCCGGATGGTGACCTGGTGGTGGACCAACCGGCCCGCCGCCCCCATCCTGATGGCCACCGGAGGGGCCGCCCCGTGCGCGGTGAGCCTGCCGGCCGGTGCGGCCGCGCGCGCCCTCGTACGACTGGACGCGCAAGGCATGCGGCTCGGTCCGGTCGTGGCCACGCCCACCCGCTGGGCACTGCTGGTGGCGCCGTATTCGCTGGAGCGGCTCGGCGAACTCCTGTACGCGAAGGACCACGTGCCCTCATCCCTGCGCTTCCACGGTGAGGGGGGCTACCTGTTGCTGCCGCCGTCCGCCGCGTCCAGCGGTGGCCAGGTGCGTTGGGAACGGGAACCGCGGGCGCAGGCGGCGGCGCAGCGGCCGTGGGCACGGTCGGCGCGGGCGCACGCGCAGTTGACGCAGGCGCAAGAGCGGGCGGGAAACCTTTGGCTGCCCGAGATCGAGGCGGTCGTGGACGCGCTGGTCGAGGCCAGCAGCGGTGCGCCAGGCGGCGGCAGCAGGCTCGCGTACTGACCTGCCGGGCCTGTGCGGATCACTCGTACGAGTGTCGGTGGGGCGAGTTTCCAAGGGAATTGGGCGCGGGGATCTCCGTGCCCCATTCCCTCCTCGCTATCTTCGGCGAATGAATCTCCGCCTGATCGGTATCGGCGCCGGTGTGTTGATCGTCTTGTCGCTCCCGCTCGCCGGGGCGATCGCCGAGCCGGATTTTGCCGGTCAGGAGGACGGAAAAGGTGGCGGCCTCTTCTCGGCGCTCGGGCTTTCGGACTCCTCCCGCACGTCTCCCGCGCGCTCGGCGCCGACGGCCGGCCCGCAGCAGCCCGGCCCGGCCGAACAGCCCCGTACGGATTCCCACTGCGGACCCGAACTGTCTTCGCCGCACGGGGTGGAGGCACAAACCTGTGTGTTGATCGGCGAAGGCCAGACATGGGGCCGGAGTTACTACCGGAACACGAGTGGTCGCGCGCTGGATGCCGTGCTGACGGTGATGGGTCCGGCCGGGCGCACAGTCCAGATCCGGTGTGCGATGGGTGCGGGCGACGAACCGGGCTTGTGCGAGACGCCGAAGGAGGCATCGGCGGGCGATCCGGCGAGTTACTCCGCCGTAGCGGAGTTTGCAGTTCCGGATGATGAAGGGGAACTGCTCTTGAGGTCCGGGAGCAACTCACCGGCACCGGGTGACGGTTGACCGCACCCCGAAAATCAAGGGCCCGGTCGCTGGCGACGGGGGATGCACCAGCGACCGGGCTACAAGAACGGTAACAAGAGATCGCCTGTTCGCAAATTCGATCTCCGATATTCAGACACCGATTTGCAGACGATTAGCGGGAGTTGTGACTCCGGTCACCGGCTCCACGCGGGCGCTCGGTCAGCTGAGCGTCACCTGGCGGTTGGTGAGTCCGCCGCGCGCCCGGCGCTCCTCCGTGGTCAGCGGGGCGTCCGTGGCCAGAGCCCCGGCCAGCCGCTCCGCGAACTCCGCCGCGGGCTTCTCGACGTCCTCGGCCGTGACCCCGGTGGGCAGGTCCCAGACGGGAACCATCAGGCCGTGGGCGCGGAAGGAGCCGACGAGCTTCGTGCCCTCGCCGAGCGAGGACGTGCCGGCCGCGTGCAGCCGCGCGAGGGCGTCGAGCAGCTTCTCCTCGGGGTGCGGCATGACCCAGCGCAGGTGGTTCTTGTCCGGCGTCTCGCACCAGTAGGCGGCGTCCACGCCGGTCAGCTTGACGGTGGGAATGGCAGCCGCGTTGGCGCGCTCCAGCGAGGCGGCGATCTCCGGGGAGGCGTTCTGAGCGCTCTCGGATTCCGGAATCCAGAATTCGAACCCGGTGTGAACAACCGGCTCGAAACCGCCGTCGGCGTCCAGGAGATCCTGAAGTCGGGGACCCTCGGCGGGAACCCGGCGGGCGGCAACCGGCGTACCGGGCTCCGCTACGAGGGCACGCTCCAGGGTGTCGGCCATGTCGCGGCCGAGGTCTCCGGAGGACGAGTCGTTCTGCAGGCCGAGGAGGACGGACCCGTCCTCACGGCGCAGCGCCGGCCAGGCCATGGGCAGTACGGTCACCAGCGTGACGGAGGGGACGCCCTCGGGCAGACCGCCCTTGAGGGACAGCGGGACGGTGGCGGCGGGCACCAGTTCGCGCAGGGCGACCCAGTCGCACTCACCCGGCAGTCCCTCGAAGGGGCGCCGCACGTGCTCGGTGACGGCGTGCGCGGCGGCAGCGCCGTGGCAGGCCTTGTAGCGGCGGCCGGATCCGCAGGGACAGGGCTCGCGGGCGCCCACGACGGGGATCTCACCGTTGTTGAGCTGCGGCTTTGCAGTCTTGGCTGCGGGGCGCTTCTTGGCCATCGTGCGTGTCTCCCGGTTGCGGCGGTACGGCGTCGTGTCTGGGCGCGAGCCTAGCCGTTCGTACCGCCGGAACCGGTGGGGTGCGGCCGGGAGCACGGTCGGCGTGCGCTCCCGGACGGCCGCCCGTGCGGATGACCGGTACTGCTGTGCTGCTGTCGTGCTGCCTTGCTCTCGTGTCGGTCGTGTCGGTCGTGCTGGCGTGTCCGTCGTGCGGTCGGGGATCCCGGGTTCAGGGATCGAGGTCGTCGAACGCCGTACTGAAGTCGATCGCCGGCGGCGCAACGCGCGTAGCGAAATCCTCGTGCCGGGGCCCACAGGCAACGATCACCCACACGGTGACCTCACCCGCCGCTCCGTCCCGGACACCCCAGTCCTGGGCCAAGGCGCTGATGATGTTCAGTCCCCGGCCGCCCCGTGCGGTGACCGAGGGCGTGGCAGGAACCGGGCGGGTGGGCCCGCCTCCGTCCGTGACCTCGACCGTCAGTCGTCCCGCTCTGTCCACGCGCCATGCAGCGCGTATCTCCCCGTCCCCGACTTCCCGAGAGCTGAGCGGCCTGCCGTGTCGACAGGCATTGCTGAGCAGTTCGGAAAGGATCAGTACGGCATCGTCCACGACCGATTCGGACACCCCGCTGATACGCAGTTGCTCGCGCATCCGGTGTCTCGCCTTGCCCACGCCCGCAGGACCATGGCGTACGTCCATGCACGACGACGTGGGCACTTCTTGTGCCACCACCAACGCCACCCCCGGAACCTCCTTAGCCCCACGCATGGTCTGGATGCCCCAATGGCCTGGACCGGAAACCGTCGAAGGAGCCCGAAGCGGGACCCTCTGACGCATTCATGTCGACCGAATGCGGAGCGGATGCGCCGGAGCACACCCTGTAACGGGCGAGTTGGGAGTGGCGGGTGTGCAAAAGGGGACTTCAGCGCCCGAGTTGGGACAGAACTTGGCGTGGTCTGTTCGTGATGATTGCTTCCACGCCTAGATCAGCGCAGAGCTGAACGTCTTCGGGTTCGTTCACTGTCCATACGTGCACGGAGTGGCCCGCGCCCTGGAGCTTGTGGATGAAGCCGGGGTGATTGCGCACGATCCGCATCCCGGGACCGGCGATCGTCACGCCGGCCGGCAGTCGCCCGTCCCGCATCCGGGGCGAGATGAACTGCATCAGGTACACGGTCGGGATCGTCGGCGCGGCCGCCCGGATCCGGTGCAGGGAGCGCGCGGAGAAGCTCATGACCCGCACGGGGTGCGGACCCTCGGCGGGCGGGGCGTCCAGGCCGAAGCGCTTGAGGAGGACGAGGAGGCGCTCCTCCACCTGTCCGGCCCAGCGGGTCGGATGCTTCGTCTCGATCGCGAGCTGTACCGGCCGTCCGGCGTCGGAGACCAGCTCCAGCAGGCGCTCCAGGGTGAGGACGGAGGTGCGCTCGGGGTCCGCGTCCCAGTCGGGGGACTCCTCGCGGTCCTTCCAGGAGCCGAAGTCGAGGGCGGCGAGATCGGCCAGCTCCAGGGCGGAGACGGCACCGCGGCCGTTCGAGGTGCGGTTCACCCGGCGGTCGTGGACCAGGACCAGATGGCCGTCCGCGGTCAGTCGGACATCGCATTCGAGGCCGTCGGCGCCGTCCTCGATGGCCTTGCGGTAGGCGGCCAGGGTGTGCTCGGGGGCATCCTCCGAGGCGCCGCGGTGGGCGACGACCTGGATGGTGCGCGGCATTGCGTGGGTCACCGGGTCATGGTGCCACCGAGAGGCGCCCGGGCGTCGGGGTCGGCCCCAAGAATGCATCCGAAATGTCGGATATAAAGAATGGGGAGAGATGCACAGGTCCGGCTTACAGTGCTCTGACGGGTCATGGGAAAGGCTTTGCCCAGGAACTTGTGCGGCACGTCGAACGTTCAGTCGGACCGATATCGCCAGAGAATTTTCCGAAGCCGTGTGTGACGAGGAGAGAGCGCTGTGAGCACCGAGAACGAGGGCACCGCGGCCCCGACACCCCCCGCGGCCCCGTCCGTACCCCCTGCTCCGGCCTCCGAGACGCAGGATGCGGCCCCCGCGCCCGCCGCCGGCGAGCCGGTGACCCAGCAGATTCCGCCGACCCCGGCGCCCGGCACCGAGCCCACCCAGCAGATTCCGCCCGCACAGGCGCCCCCGGTTTACGGCCAGGCTCCCGCACAGGCGCCCCCGGCCTACGGTCAGGCTCCCGCCCCGGCCGCGCACGGAGCCGAGGGCTGGCCGCCCCCGCCGCCCACGGTGCCGGCGTACGGAGTGGGCAGCGGCCACGGCGGAGGCGCCTGGGGTGTTCCCCTGACCGCCGACGGCGCCCCCGCGCCCAAGCCGAAGGGCAGGGGCGGCCTGGTCGCGGCCGTGCTCGTGGCGGCCCTCCTCGCGGGCGGCATCGGCGGCGGCGTCGGTTACTGGGCCGCCGAGCGCAGCAACAACGGCACCGGCTCCACCACGATCAGCGCTGCGAACACCCCCAAGGACATCAAGCGCGAAGCCGGCTCCATCGCCGGCCTGGCCGCGGGTGCCCTGCCCAGCGTGGTCACCATCGAGGCCTCGGCCGGCGACGGCGAAGGCGGCACCGGCACCGGGTTCGTCTACGACCAGCAGGGCCACATCCTCACCAACAACCACGTCGTGGCCTCGGCCGCCAACGGCGGCAAGCTCTCCGCGACGTTCTCCGACGGCAAGCGGTACGACGCCGAGGTCGTGGGCCGTGCCCAGGGTTACGACGTCGCCGTCCTCAAGCTGAAGACCCCGCCGGCCGGCCTCAAGCCGCTGCCCCTCGGCGACTCCGACAAGGTCGCGGTCGGCGACGCGACCATCGCGATCGGCGCCCCCTTCGGCCTGTCGAACACGGTCACCACCGGCATCGTCAGCGCCAAGAACCGCCCGGTCGCCTCCGGAGACGGCAGCGGCAGCAAGAACTCGTACATGAGCGCCCTCCAGACGGACGCCTCGATCAACCCGGGCAACTCGGGCGGTCCGCTGCTCGACGGGCGCGGCGCGGTCATCGGCATCAACTCCGCGATCCAGTCCGCGGGCAACGGCGGCTTCGGCGGCGGCCAGGCCGGTTCGATCGGCCTCGGCTTCGCCATCCCGATCAACCAGGCGAAGAACGTCGCCGAATCGCTGATCAAGACGGGCAAGCCGGTCTACCCGGTGATCTCGGTCTCGGTCGACCTCCAAGCCAAGTCCGAGGGCGCCAAGATCTCCGAGCAGGGCGCGGCCGCCAACGAACTGGTCGACCCGAACGGCCCGGCCGGCAAGGCGGGCCTCAAGCCCGGCGACGTCATCACCGAGTTCGGTGGCAAGCCGGTCGACAGCGGCCCGACCCTGATCAGCATGATCTGGACGTACAAGCCCGGCGACACCGTGAAGCTGACCTACCTCCGCGGCGGCAAGCCGACCACGGTCGACATCACGCTCGGCTCGCGGGTCGGCGACAAGTAGCAGCACCCGAGCACCACCGGTCGCGGCGGCGGACCGATGAGGAGGGGCCGTAGGCGGGATTCCGTCTACGGCCCCTCCAACGTCCGCTTATGCTTCATTGGTGTTCGATTCTCGGCACATACGGACCTTTCATGCCGTGGTCGCCTCCGGGTCGTACTCGGCCGCCGCCCGCGTGCTCGGGTACACCCAGCCCGCCATCACCCAGCAGATGAAGGCGCTCGAACGTGCCGTCGGCACCCCGCTGTTCACCCGCGTGGGCCGCAAGATGCAGCTCACCGAGGCCGGGGAATCCCTGTCCCGGCACGCCGAGACCATCCTCGGGAACCTCTCTGCCGCCGAGGCCCAGCTCAGGGCGTACGCCCGGCTGCGCACCGGCCGGGTCAGGCTGTGCGGCTTCCCCAGCGCCAATATCACCCTCGTCCCCGAGGCCCTGAGCGGCTTGGCCAAGGACCATCCGGGCATACAGGTGGAACTGCTGGAAGGTGAGCCCCCCGAGTCGCTGCGCCGACTGGAGCGCGGGGAGTGCGACATCACCCTGGCCTTCACCTATCCCGGCCTGCACGAAGAGATCCCGCAGGAGGTCGCCGAGGTCAGGCTGCTGGAGGACCAGCTGACGGTACTGCTCCCGATGGGGCATCCGCTGGCCCGCCGCCGCGCCGTGCACCTGGCCGACCTGGCCGAGGAACGGTGGATCGCGGGCTGTCTGCGCTGCCGGGCGAACCTGCTGCACGAGTGCGCGGAGCTGGGCTTCGTGCCCGACATCCGTTTCGCCACCGACGACAACCTGGTCGTACAGAGCCTGGTCGCGCAGGGGCTGGGCGTGGCGATGATGCCCGCGCTGGTGCTGCCCTCCCTCTCACTGAGCCGGGTCTGCGGCCGGGCCCTGCAGCCGGCTGCGCGTCGGCACATCGCCGCGTACGTCTACCGCGACCACCTGCGGATCCCGGCGACGGCCGTGGTGCTCAACGCGCTGAAACAGGTGGCGGCGAACCGGGTCGGCTGCTGATCAACCCATAAGCTGTGCTTGGGATTTCAGGTCATAACTGTCGTTGGACGTGATGGAAAGCCGGCAGCACGCTGTCGATATGACCACCAGCACGCCGGCCCGCACCACCACGAGGATGGCCGCCCTCGTCAGTGAGATCCGTACCGTCGTGGAGCGGGGGCTGGATCCCGACCTCACCGCGTACCTGGTGGGCGAAAGGCTCGCCCCGCACCTGGGCGCGCCCGACCTGCTGACCCCGGCGCAGCGGGAAGGTGACCCGGAGCGGTACCGGCAGCACATCCTGCACGCCGAGGCCGACGGCAGCTTCTCCGTAGTGGCCCTGGTGTGGCTGCCCGGGCAGGAGACCTGCATCCACGACCACGTGTCCTGGTGCGTGGCCGGGGTGCACCAGGGTGAGGAGAGCGAACGCCGTTTCCGGCTCGCGCCGGGTGCCGGTCCTGCCCGGCTCGTGGCCACCGAGGACGTGGTCAACGCCCAGGGCGACGTCTGTGGGTTCGCCCCGCCCGGAGACATCCACAAGGTGCGCAACTCATGTACGACCAAGGCGATATCGGTGCACGTGTACGGCGCCGACGTCTCCCGGCTGGGCACCAGCATCCGCCGCGTCTACACGCTCCCCGTCGACTGATGGCCCTCCTCCACCGCCCGCAGAGCACGGCCCGGGATGTTTCACGTGAAACACCCACTCCGTGGCCCGGGTTGGTGATGGCTGCGGGCGGCGCGCTGACGGCCTGGTGCGTCCACCGCATCGTGCCCGCCGTGCCGATGCTGACCGCATCCGTAGTGCTGGGCATCGCGGTGGCGCACCTGCCGGGCCTACGGACGTTCGTACGCGCGGCCGCGCGCCCGGGACTCTCCCTGGCCGGCCGTCGGCTCATGCGGATGGGCATCGTCCTGCTGGGCCTCGGCCTGGGGCTGGACCAGGTGCTCCGGCTGGGCTGGGCCACCGTGGCCATGGTGGTCGGCGTGGTCGCGGCCACCTTCCTCGGCACCCTCTGGCTGGGGCGCCGGCTGGGGCTCCCGGGCGATCAGCCACTGTTGATCGCCACCGGGTACTCGATCTGCGGTGCCTCGGCGATCGGCGCGGTGAGCGAGGTGTCCGGCAGCGACGAGGAGGACGTGGCCGCCTCCGTGGCACTGGTCACCCTCTGCGGGACGCTCGCCATAGGGATACTCCCGTTCCTCCAGGGGCCGTTGGGGCTTTCCGACCCCGCCTTCGGACGGTGGGTCGGCGCCGGGGTCCACGACGTCGGCCAGGTCGTGGCCACCGCGCAGACCGCGGGCCCCGCCGCCCTGGGCGAGGCGGTACTGGTCAAACTCATGCGCGTGGCGCTGCTCGCCCCGCTGGTGGCGGCCGTGGCCTTCTCGGTACGGGCCCGGCGCCGCGGGGTGCGTACCGCCTCGGGCCGCAGGCCGGCGCCGGTGCCGCTGTTCGTTCTCGGGTTCCTGGCCGCGGCCGCGCTGCGCGCCACTGGGGTACTGCCCGACGTAGCGCTGGAGTGGGCGCACACCGCCCAGGAGGCCTTGCTGGCGGCGGCCCTGTTCGGCCTGGGGAGCGCGGTGCACCTGCCGACGCTGGCCCGGACGGGCGGGCGGGCCGCGGTACTGGGGCTCGGGGCGTGGGTGGTCGTGGCGGGGGTTTCGTACGCGGGCGTGATGCTCACCGTGTGACGCCGTGTGACGCCGTATGCCGCCGTATGCAGCCTGGGGGCGCCGTACGGCGGTGTACCGGCCGGGAGTTGGCCATTTCCTGGCCGGAACCGACCGAACGTTCCGACTGCCCGCTGACATTGCGACGCACCCGTGCCACCCTGCCCGGTAATCCGCACGACGCACGACGCACGACGCACCGCGAACCGCGCACAGCCGATCCGCACCGACCGCTCTTCACCCCCACCCTGCCCGGCTTCGCCACCCGGCCCGGGCACGGCAGAAGGAGTCATGCGTGAATCGTCATCGCACGGCCTTGTCCGTCCTGCTCGCGGCCGGCGCCCTGGTCGCGGGCGCCCTGACGGCGGCCGGCCCCTCGATCGCCGCGGATGCCGCCGCGTCCTTCCGGCAACAGCACACCCACGGCTTCTGGACCGCCGAGCGGATGCGCGGCGCCACCCCGCTCGACGTGACGGCGGTCCCCGGCGCGGCCCGCACCCCGGTCGCCACGTCGGCGACCCCCACAACCATCGCCCCGACGGCGGCGGCGTCCCCCACGGCGTTCCCGCAGGCGGGCGGCGCGTGGACGGGCGGCGGCGCCGTGGTGAAGACCTCGGGGCGCGTCTTCTTCACGATGGGCGGCCGGACCGCATCCTGCTCCGGCGACTCGGTCACCAGCGCCAACGGCAGCACGGTCATCACGGCCGGTCACTGCGTGAAGTACCAAGGGGCCTGGCACACGAACTGGGTCTTCGTCCCCGCCTACAACAACGGCTCGGCCCCCTACGGCCAGTGGTCGGCCACCAAGACCTTCGCCACCGACCAGTGGGCCGCGAGCGAGGACATGAACATGGACGTCGGCCTCGCCGTCGTCGCCCCGCTCAACGGGCAGACCCTCAGCCAGGCCGTCGGAGCACAGGGCATCGCCTTCAACGGCGGCTACAACAAGAAGATGTACGCCTTCGGCTTCCCCGCGGCGGCCCCGTACGACGGCACCAAACTGGTCTACTGCAGCGGCAACAGCGGCAAGGACTTCCTGCTGACCAAGGACCACGGCCTGGGCTGCAACATGACCGGCGGCTCCAGCGGCGGCCCCTGGTTCCAGGACTTCAACGAGGCCACGGGCCTGGGCACCCAGGTCTCGGTGAACAGCTTCGGTTACACCTTCCTCCCGAACCGGATGTACGGCCCGTACTTCGGCAACGAGGCGAAGGCGGCCTACGACAAGGCGCAGGCGTCCTGACCCCCTGAGCCGCTCCCGCCACCCCCACCTGGCCGGTACTCTGTACCGGCCAGGTGGGTTGCCCGAGCGGCCTAAGGGAACGGTCTTGAAAACCGTCGTGGCGCGAGTCACCGTGGGTTCAAATCCCACACCCACCGCCAAGCGGGCCGAGGCCCAACTCAGAAGGGGTGCCACCGATCCGGTGGCACCCCTTCTGCACGCGGGCCCTGCCACGCTTTGTCACGTGCGCACCGCCGGGCGGAGTCAGCCCTCGAACCAGACGACGAGGCGGACGCCCTCATCGCCGTGCAGGCTCGCGAGGGTCCTCATGACCGACCACATGGCACCCCAGTCGTCGTCGGGCACGGCGTGCTTCCGTCGGAGGCGTCCGATGCGGAAGAGGCGATCGCCGTCGGGCCACTCGGTGCCCTCGGGGTAGGTGCGGCCCGCGCGGTAGAGGGCGTGGGGGTCGGCGACGTCGGCGAGCTCGGCAAAGCGGTCGAGGCTGGTGTTCCGGCCGTGCAGCACCCAGGCCCCGTCCGGACCGAGACGGTACTCATGGACGCATTCGTCCACCTCGTTGGCGGCCTCGTCCCAGTCCGTGGCCGCCAGCTCCGCCCAGGTGATCCAGGACGCACCGGTCGAGTCCGGACTCCAGGACTCGAAGCCGGCGAGGGCCTCCGGCGACACGTCAGCGGGTAGGCCGCGGCCATCGGCGAGCGGTCGGAAGGACGTGGTGTCGCGCACGCCGAACAGGGACCCGAAAGCGACGTAGGAGCGACCGTCGTAGAGGTGATCGAGGTCGATCGCCCCGTGCCAGCTGCGGTCGTCTTCGTCCAGCCAGCGATCCCAGCGGCACTCGATGAACCCGTGTATGTCTGTCCCCATGCCCGGCATTGTTCTCCGTCGCGATAGGGCGTGCGACGAGTTTTCCGACCCGTATCCGTCGGCACTGATACGTGTCACGTCAGTGCGATCGCGACCGGACGCAGGGGCAGGCGGTCGAGGGCACCTCGGCCGAGGAGGGCTGCGCCGTCGTCATCGCCACCCACGACGACGCGGTCCGTGACCGCTGCGACGTGGTCCTGGCCGTCGGCGACGCCACACACCCCGTACCCGTGAAAGAAAGGCAGTTCTCATGAACGCCCGCCTCGTCCGTCGTGCCGTGATCGGGCGCTGTGCTCCTTGCCGGCATCGTGGTGCTGGCCGTCTACGGCACGCACGCCGGCACCATGCTCGGCCGGATCGGGCTGCGGATCTTCTGACGCCCCGCCTTCCTCCCCCTACCTGAAGCGGGCCCGCGTCGCCGACCCGGGCCCGCTTCCGTG
Source organism: Streptomyces sp. NBC_01214 (assembly GCF_026340975.1). Taxonomy (GTDB): domain Bacteria; phylum Actinomycetota; class Actinomycetes; order Streptomycetales; family Streptomycetaceae; genus Streptomyces. The sequence goes on from NZ_JAPEOS010000001.1 coordinate 484,513, forward strand.
GTCAGGCCTCCGGCACGCGATCCACCGGGGCAAGGCGGGCCGGGGTATTCCCGGCTTGCCGGTCGGTCGGCGGCGTGCTGAAGCGAACATACAGGTCAGGGCCGGTTCGGAGGCAGGTTGTCCGGTGATTCCTGGGAGTTCGCCGCGGGGTCGGAGCCACGTCCTTGGGCCGTCCGAGTGGTGTTTGTCGGAAGATCGGCGCGGGGCGTGGGGCCGGTGCGGTTGCGGCCACATCATGACGAATGTATTCAGATCCGCCCGTCCGAACATCGTGAATCGAGGCACCTCGTCATGACTGACCGCAGCATCCTCACGTCGATCTGGACCGCCGTCCTCGCCGCTCTGGTGGCCATCCTCTCCGGCTTCGGCATCACGGGGAAGCCCGCTCCGGCCACCGCCTCCGCCCCGGCCCCCGCCGCTGCGGACACCGCGACCACCGCCGTGCGCCGGCCGGCCGTCGCGGCCAGGCGGACCTGGCGGGCGATGATGCGGGGAGGTTCGCTGCCGCCGACCATCAAGCAGCGGATCCACGCCGAGGCACACGGCAAGACCCCTTCCGTACGACGCTCCACCACCGCCGCGGCCATGGGTGCCGGTGACGGGACGGTCTCCAGGACGCTGATCCCGGCCGCAGCGCCCGCCGCAGCACACCACGCAGGACACGCCGCGGTCCCTGCCGCCGCCGTCGAGGCGCCCACCGCCGAATCCGCAGGACCCGCGGCTGCCGGTGCAGCCCGGAACGCCCTCGCGCTCGCCGCGTAGCCCGTGAGCCTCGTAGTTCCGTAGTTCCGTAGTTCCGAAGCCCTGTACACGCAGTTCACGAGAGCGCAGGGCGATCGCAGGGTCCGGCTCGCAGGCGTACGCGCCGCCGCCGGGCAGGAGCAAGGACGAGCAGCAGTAAGAGCAGCAGTGAGAGCAGCTGCGAAAGCAGCAGCAAGAGGACCAGCACGAGGACCAGCAAGAGGACAGCAAGAGGACAGCAAGAGGACAGCAAGAGGACAGCAAGAGGACAGCAGGAAAAGAGCAGCAGCAGGCCCGGTAACAGGCGCTGGAGCCCGGTCGGTCGTGACCGTGGATCGCGCTACGTGGGTGCCCCGAGGGCTGGGCACGGAAGGATCACCCCGGCTTGCGCCGGGGCGCACAGGGGGCGTGAAGCTTGGCATTGCAGGGCCGCAGGCCCGGGAGACGGTGGGGTTCCCGGACGGCGCGGCCCTTTTCGGCATGTCCGGGTCATGGTGATCTGGCGGAACGCTTCCTCCCTTGTGTGGCGTGGGATCCAGCTGGTTCCAGGGCGCTGACCTGGGGCTTCGGGGGCGTGAATGAGGTTTATCCGATGTTGGTCATGCTTGCGGGGGAATCGGAGACTCCGGGGTGGTTCGCCGGGGATTCGGTGGGCAACTCTGGTCACGCGACGTCGTCACCACACGGAACGAACGACCGAGGCGGCCGGCCAACTGCCTTGGAGCAAGTCCCACTTCGGTTTTCTGGAGGATAAAGACATGGCAAGCATCCGTACCGCCCGCGTCATCTCCGCCGTCGCCGCGCTCCCCCTCGCCGTCGCCCTCTTCGGCGGGGTGGCGTCGGCCGACAACGGCGCCTTCGCGAACGACGGATCGAATGCGAGCGTGGCCGAGATCATCGGCAGCGGTGTGGGCGGGGACAACAACGGCAACTCGTCCACGTCGCAGCAGGTCGCCACCGGTTCCGGCGCATCCAACCAGAGCAACAACGCCCAGGTGAACGGCTCGGCCCTCACCGCGATCGACCAGTCCACCACGACCGTCGCGGTCAACTTCGTCCCCTGGTGGTAGCCGCGGCCTGAGCCGCTCCGATTCTTGAGGGCGCCCGTGCGACCGGACCGGCTGGGGTCCGGTAGCGCGGGCGCCCTCGCGCATGTCCCCCGACCTTGACATCGCGGGTGAATCTGACGGACAGTCAGGTTCCCTCGATGATGTGATGCCGGGAGGCCAGCGCCGTGCACCTCGCCCCGACCGAAGGCCAGTTGCGGCTCCGCGCCGAACTGCACGCGTACTTCAAGGACCTGATGCCGGACGGCCTCCCCGACGATCCGGCCCGCCAGCGCGAACTCCTGCGCCGCATAGGCGCCGATGGGCTCCTCGGTCTCGGCTGGCCCGTCGAGTACGGCGGCGGGGGACGGGGCGCTGACGAGCAGTTCGTCTTCTTCGACGAGGCCTACCGGGCCGGTGCCCCCGTCTCCATGGTCACCCTCAACACCGTCGGCCCGACCCTGATGAAGTACGGGACCGAGGAGCAGAAGGACTACTTCCTCCCTCGGATCCTGGCGGGCGACATCGTCTTCGCCATCGGATACTCCGAACCCGAGGCCGGCACCGACCTCGCCGCCCTGCGCACGCGCGCCGTCCGAGACGGCGCCGACTGGTTGATCGACGGGCAGAAGGTCTTCACCTCCAACGCCCAGAACGCGGACTGGATCTGGCTCGCCTGCCGCACGGACCCCGAGGCTCCCAAGCACAAGGGCATCTCGATCATCCTGGTGCCCACCGATGCCCCCGGCTTCTCCTGGACCCCGATCGACACCGTCGGCGGGCTCACCACCACGGCCACGTACTACGACCGCGTCCGCGTGCCCGCCGGCCATCTCGTCGGTCCCGAGAACGGCGGCTGGGGTCTGATCACCAACCAGCTCAACCACGAGCGCGTCGCCCTCGCCGCCATCGGCATGCAGGCCGAGGACTTCTACGCGCACGCGCTCGACCACGCCCGCACCCCTGACCCGGTCACCGGCGACCGCCCCGCCGACCTCCCCTGGGTGCGGTCCCGGCTCGCCGAGGCGCACGCACGCCTGGCCGCCGTACGCCTCCTCAACTGGCGGCTCGTCCAGGACGTGGGCAGCGGCGCGCTGGCCCCCGGTGACGCCAGCGGGGTGAAGTTCCTCGGTACCGAGTCCACCGTCGAGGTGTACCGGATGTGCCAGGAGGTGGTGGGTGAGGAGGGCCTGATCCGCGGGCCCGCGGCGTTCGCGGGCGGCGAGCTCGAACGGATGAACCGGGCCGCCCAGATCAACACGTTCGGCGGCGGGGTCAGCGAGGTCCAGCGGGAGATCGTCGCCATGATGCGGCTCGGCATGAAGGGGAGGAAGCGATGACGGCGGACGCGGGCGTGAACGACGTGGAGACGGCCGGGGGCGCGGCAGCGGCAGCAACCGAAACTGGGCCCGAGGCCGAGGAGGCAGCCCGGTTCCACACGCTGTTGGCGGCCTTCGAGGGGCAGCCGGCCGCCGCCGCGGCCCGGGGCAAGGACGCGGTCAACGAGCCGATGATCCGCCACTGGTGCGAGGCGATGGGCGATGCCAACCCCGCCTACACGGGCCCGGACGCCATCGCGCCGCCCACCATGCTCCAGGCCTGGACCATGGGCGGCCTCTCCGGCCACGCGGACCGCTCCTCCGCCTACGACGAGCTCCTCGCGCTCCTCGACGGCGCCGGCTTCACCTCCGTGGTCGCCACCGACTGCGAGCAGGAGTACCACCGTCCCCTGCGCCCCGGCGCCGCGATCACCTTCGACGCCGTCATCGAGACCGTGTCGCCCCGCAAGACGACCAAGCTGGGCACCGGCCACTTCGTGACCACCCGCATGGACGTCCAGGCGGACGGGGCGCTCGCCGGCACCCACCGCTTCCGCATCCTCAAGTACGCGCCCACTGGCAGGCCGGTGAAGCGGCCCCCGGCACAGCGGCCCTCGTCGCAGCGCCCCCGCCCGGTGGTCAACCGCGACAACCAGGGGTTCTGGGACGGGGTGCGCGACCACAAGCTGCTGATCCAGCGCTGTACTTCCTGCACCACCCTCCGCTTCCCGTGGCTCCCCGGCTGCAACGCCTGCGCGAGCCCCGCCTGGGACACGGTCGAGGCCTCCGGCGCCGGCACGGTGTTCAGCTACGTGGTCATGCACCACCCGCCCTTCCCGGCCTTCGACCCGCCCTACGCGGTCGCACTCGTCGAGCTCGCCGAAGGAGTCCGGATGATCAGCAACATCACCGGCGTGCCCTACGACAAGGTGCGCATCGGCCTCCCCGTCCAGCTGGAGTTCCTGCGCGTCGACGCCGGCCTCGAACTCCCCGTCTTCCGTGGGAGCGAGGGCTGATGGACTTCCACCCCACCGAGGAGCAGGCCGCCGCGGTCGGTCTCGCCGCCCGGATCCTCTCCGATCTCGCCACCCACGAGCGCCTCGCCGAAGCCGGCACCGGCAGCGACGCCGAGCTGTGGAAAGCCCTCACCGCGGCCGGATTGATCGCTGCGGTCGAGGAGGTCGGCCTGCTCGGGCTGGTCCTGCTGCTGGAGGAACAGGGCCGCACCACCGCGCAGGTCCCGTACGCCGCCACCTGCGCCTACGGGATCCTTCCCGTGGTCGCGCACGGCAGCCCCGAGCAGCGCGCCCGCCTGCTGCCCGTCCTCAGTACGGGCGAGGCGGTGGCCACAGGCGCGTTCCCGGCGCGCGGCCGGATCACCGCCGAGGGCGGCCGGCTCACCGGCACCGCCCCCGCCGTGCCGTGGCTGCGCGACGCCACGCACGTACTGGTCCCGGACACGGACCGGGCGCTGTGGCTCGTACGGACCGACGCGCCCGGTGTGCGGACTTTTCCGGTGGAGACCACCGCCCCGTGGTCGGCGGGCCGGCTGGTGCTGACCGCGGCCGAGGGAGAGCGCCTCGGTTCGGACGGCGCGTACGAGGCCACGCTCGACGCCGCCCGCACCGCCTTCGCCGGGCTCCAGGCGGGCGTCTGCGCGGGCTCTCTCGCCCGCGCGGTGGAATACACCTCCACCCGGGAGCAGTTCGGCAGGCCGCTCTCCACCAACCAGGGCGTCATGCTGCGCGCGGCCGACGCGTACATGGACACCGAGGCGATCCGGGTCACCACGTACGAGGCGGCCTGGCGCATCGACCAGGGTCTTCCGGCACACGAGCACGCGCTGACGGCCGCCTGGTGGGCATCGGAGGCGGGCAAGCGGGTCGTGCACGCGGGCCAGCACCTGCACGGCGGCATGGGCGCCGACCTCGACCACCCCGTCCACCGCCACTTCCTGTGGGGACGCCAACTGGACGCCTACCTGGGCTGCGGCAGCGAGCTGCTGGCCGAGCTCGGAGCTTCGATAGCCGAGGGGGAGCAGGCATGAACGTCGGCGACACGCTGCCGCCACTGGAGATCCCGGTCACCCGCACGCTGATCGTCGCGGGCGCGATCGCCTCCCGCGACTACCAGGACGTGCACCACGACGCGGCGCTCGCGCAGGAGAAGGGTTCCCCGGACATCTTCATGAACATCCTGACCACGAACGGCCTGGTCGGCCGCTACATCACCGACCACCTCGGGCCGCGCGCCGTCCTGCGCAAGGTGGCCATCCGCCTGGGCGCCCCCAACTACCCGGGCGACACGATGACCCTCACCGGCACCGTCACCGCCGCGTCCGGGACCACCATCGAGATCCGCGTGGTCGGGGCCAACGGTCTCGGGCACCACGTCACGGGAACGGTCACCGCGGAGGTGCCGGCATGAGCGTCCGCACCCGCGACGAGCTCGGCGGCCGCGCCGCCATCGTCGGCATCGGAGCGACCGAGTTCTCCAAGGACTCTGGCCGCAGCGAGCTCAAGCTCGCGGTCGAGGCGGTGCACGCCGCCCTCGACGACGCCGGGCTCACCCCCGCCGATGTCGACGGCATGGTCACCTTCACCATGGACACCAGCCCCGAGATCACCGTCGCCCAGGCGGGGGGCATCGGGGACCTGTCCTTCTTCTCCCGCATCCACTACGGCGGCGGCGCGGCCTGCGCCACCGTCCAGCAGGCCGCCCTCGCCGTCGCCAGCGGGGTCGCGGAGGTCGTCGTCTGCTACCGCGCCTTCAACGAGCGCTCCGGGCGCCGCTTCGGCTCCGGGGTCCAGCAGCGGGAGCCCTCGGCGGAGGGGGCGGCGCTCGGCTGGTCGCTGCCCTGGGGGCTGCTGACCCCCGCCTCCTGGGTGGCCATGACCGCCCAGCGCTACTTGCACACCTACAACCTCACCCCCGAGGCATTCGGGCACGTCGCGGTCACCGACCGCCGGCACGCCGCGAACAACCCCGCCGCCTACTTCTACGGCAAGCCCATCACCCTCGCCGATCACGCCGCCTCGCGCTGGATCGTGGAGCCGCTGCGGCTGCTGGACTGCTGCCAGGAGACGGACGGCGGCCAGGCCGTCGTCGTCACCACAACCGAGCGCGCCCGGGACCTGAGACACGCGCCCGCCGTGATCACCGCGGCCGCGCAGGGCGCGGGGCGCCGCCAGGAGGGCATGACCTCCTTCTACCGTGACGACCTCACCGGGCTGCCGGAGATGGACGTGGTCGCCCGCCAGCTGTGGCGGACCAGTGGGCTGCGGCCCTCGGACATCGACGTCGGCATCCTCTACGACCACTTCACCCCCTTCGTGCTGATGCAGCTGGAGGAGTTCGGATTCTGCGCGCCGGGCGAGGCCGCGGATTTCGTGGCCGCGGACGCGCTGCCGCTCAACACCCACGGCGGCCAGCTCGGAGAGGCGTACCTACACGGGATGAACGGCATCGCCGAGGCCGTTCGCCAGCTGCGCGGCACCTCCGTCAACCAGGTCGCGCGGGCGGCGCACGCTCTCGTCACGGCCGGTACCGGGGTCCCGACCTCCGGTCTGATCCTCGGCGCCGACGGCTGAGATCCGGGCCCCGTGGCCCCCGCCCCCTCCACCTTCAGGGGGTGGGGGCGGCCCTGTTCCTACAACCTGAGGTGGATCCACCATCGGCACCTGCGGCCGATCCCACGGCGGACGGGCGCTCCTAGCGTGGAGACATGACCACGCCTGTGTGCACACTCGCCTCGAACCCGACGCCGTACCCGTCGTTCTCGGCGTACGTCCGGACCCGCGGCACGGTCCTGATGCGCACCGCGCGCTCCCTCACAGCCAACCCGTGCGATGCGGAGGACCTGCTCCAGACCGCCCTCGCGAAGACGTACGTGGCCTGGGACCGGATCGAGGACCACCGCGCCCTGGACGGCTACGTCCGTCGGACCCTCGTCAACACCCGTACCTCCCAATGGCGCAAGCGCAGGGTCGACGAGTTCGCATGCGACGAGCTCCCGGAGCCCGAGGCGGTCTCGGCCGGCGACCCCGCCGAGGCGCAGGCGCTGCGCGATGCGATGTGGCGTGCGGTGACCCGGCTGCCCGACCGACAGCGGGCCATGGTCGTCCTGCGGTACTACGAGGACCTGAGCGAGGTGCAGACGGCGGAGCTGCTCGGGGTGTCGGTCGGCACGGTCAAGAGCGCGGTCTCCCGCGCGCTGGGCAAGCTCCGCGAGGACCCGGAGCTCATGCCGGTCCGGTGACGGATGGTGTTTCACGTGAAACGTGAGGACGTCCGGGGATGTTTCACGTGAAACACGCCCTGGTTTCTACCCCCGGGTAGTGACAGACCGAGCGGTACGTGCGCAGAATCGGCAGCATCCGTAGCCGCCGCAGCGCCGCAGCGCTCACCGGGAGGACGCTTTGCTCAGCACCATGCAGGACGTACCGCTCCTCGTCACCCGCATACTCCGACACGGGATGACGATCCACGGGAAGTCCCAGGTCACGACCTGGACCGGGGAGGCTGAGCCGCAGCGCCGCAGCTTCGCCGAGATCGGCAACCGCGCCACCCGTCTCGCCGGCGCCCTGCGCGACGAGCTCGGAGTGCAGCAGGACGAGCGGGTCGCCACCCTCATGTGGAACAACGCCGAGCACGTCGAGGCGTACTTCGCGATCCCCTCCATGGGCGCGATCCTGCACACCCTCAATCTGCGGCTCCCCCCTGAGCAGCTGGTCTTCATCGTCAACCACGCCGCCGACCGGGTGGTCCTGGTCAACGGCACGCTGCTGCCCCTGCTCGCGCCACTGCTGCCGCACCTGCCGACCATCGAGCACGTGGTGGTCAGTGGCATCGGCGACCGCTCCGCGCTCGAAGGCCTGAACGTGCGGGTGCACGAGTACGAGGAGCTCCTCGAAGGCGCCTCCGACAGCTTCGACTGGCCCGAGCTGGACGAGCGCCAGGCCGCCGCGATGTGCTACACCTCCGGCACCACCGGGGAGCCCAAGGGCGTCGTCTTCTCACACCGTTCGGTCTACCTGCACTCCATGCAGGTCAACATGGCCGAGTCGATGGGCCTGACGGACCGGGACACCACGCTCGTCGTGGTCCCGCAGTTTCACGTGAACGCCTGGGGACTGCCGCACGCCACCTTCATGACCGGTATCAACATGCTGATGCCGGACCGCTTCCTGCAGCCCGCCCCGCTCGCCGAGATGATCGAGCGGGAGAAGCCCACGCACGCCGCGGCCGTCCCCACCATCTGGCAGGGACTGCTGGCCGAGGTCACGGCCAACCCGCGCGACCTGACCTCGATGAAGCAGGTCACCATCGGCGGCTCGGCCTGTCCGCCCGCCCTGATGGAGGCGTACGACAAGCTCGGCGTCCGCGTCTGCCACGCCTGGGGCATGACCGAGACCTCGCCGCTGGGCACGATGGCGCACCCGCCGGCCGGCCTGAGCGCCGAGGAGGAGTGGCCCTACCGGATCACCCAGGGTCGCTTCCCGGCGGGCGTCGAGGCCCGCCTGATCGGCCCCGCCGGTGACCTCCTGCCCTGGGACGGCGAGTCGGCGGGCGAGCTGGAGGTGCGCGGCAACTGGATCGCGAGCTCCTACTACGGCGGCGCGTCCGGCGAATCCTTCCGGCCCGAGGACAAGTTCAGCGCCGACGGTTGGCTCAAGACCGGCGACGTCGGTGTGATCAGCGCCGACGGCTTCCTCACCCTCACCGACCGCGCCAAGGACGTCATCAAGTCCGGCGGCGAGTGGATCTCCAGCGTGGACCTGGAGAACGCGCTGATGGCGCACCCCGAGGTCGCCGAGGCCGCCGTCGTCGCCGTCCCCGACGAGAAGTGGGGAGAGCGCCCGCTGGCCACGGTCGTCCTCAAGGAGGGCGCGAGCGTGAACTACACGGGTCTGCGCGAGTTCCTCTCCCAGACCATCGCCAAATGGCAGCTGCCGGAGCGCTGGACGTTCATCGAGGCGGTGCCGAAGACCAGCGTCGGCAAGTTCGACAAGAAGGTGATCCGCAAGCAGTACGCGGACGGCGCGCTGGACGTCACCAAGCTCGACTGACGACCGCGGGCGCCTAACCCCGGGTGAGCCATGGCCGCAGCAGCCTGCTGACTGCGGGCATGGCCAGGTAGGTCATCAGGGTGCTGAACACGACGGCGAAGGCGGCCGTCCGCAGCACGAAGTGCAGATCCACCAGGTACGGCCCGAGCACCGCGTTGCCGATCAGCGAGATCGGGAAGATGGCCAGCCCCGAGCTGATCGCCATCTTCCACCGCGGCGGCGCGGGCCGGGTCGTACCCGGCTTGGCGAACCAGGTCTCCATGCCGTGAAGTTCCCGGCGGGCTATCTCCGTGTGGTGGTGGCCGAGGCAGTTGGCGAACCACTGCGCCCGCTCCGGGGAGTCCTGCCAGCGCTGGAACGCGGCCTGATTGCGGAAGCGGTGGACCAGGAACCACGGCCCGCCCTCCGCCGCCGGCCGGAAGAGCCCGTACCCGAGGTGGTCCGGGAAGCCCGCGGCCGTCTCCAGGATGCCGTGGGCCCAGGCCTCGAAGGTCTCCTCGTGGCCGGGCTCCACCTGCCGTGCGATGAGCAGATTCACCTCCCCGTTGTCGGCGGGGACGGTGTGCTCGCTCGTGTTGGTGATGGCCATCGGCCCAGGATTACTAGTTGGTGCCGATCTTGGCCAGGAGGTCCACGATGCGGCCCTGGACGTCCGCCGTGGTGGACCGTTCCGCGAGGAAGAGGACGCTCTCGCCGGAGGCGAGCCGCGGCAGTTCGGCCGGGTCGATGCCGGTCGCGGTGTAGACGACCAGAGGGGTGCGGTTCAGCTGCCCGTTGGCGCGCAGCCAGTCCACGATCCCGGCCCGCCGACGGCGCACCTGCATCAGGTCCATGACCACCAGGTTGGGTCGCATCCGCGTGGCCAGTTCCACGGCGTCGGTGTCGGCACCCGCCCGTGCGACCTGCATGCCGCGCCGTTCCAGGGCGGCGGTCAGCGCGGTCGCGATCTCGTCGTGCTCCTCGATCAGCAGCACCCGGGAGGGGTGCTGTTCGCTGTCGCGCGGCGCCAGTGCCTTCAGCAGCACGGCGGGGTCGGCGCCGTACGCCGCCTCGCGCGTGGCATGCCCCAGCCCGGCCGTGACCAGTACGGGGACCTCCGCGGCCACCGCGGCCTGGCGCAGGGACTGTAGGGCCGTCCGGGTGATCGGCCCGGTCAGCGGGTCGACGAACAGCGCGGCGGGGAACGCGGCGATCTGCGCGTCCACCTCCTCGCGGGAGTGCACGATCACCGGCCGGTAGCCGCGGTCGCTCAGCGCCTGCTGCGTCTGCACGTCGGGCGCGGGCCACACCAGGAGCCGGCGCGGGTTGTCCAGGGGCTCCGGCGGCAGCTCGTCGTCCACGGGACGCGGCGCGGGCCGGTTGACGACCTCGACGGCGCCTCCCGGGCCGTCCAGCGGCTCGGGGCCCTCGTCGGCGCCGGCCTCGGGCGCCCCTATCGCGAAGGCACGGCCCTGCGGGGCGGGCTCGGCGAGCCGGCGACGGCGGCCGGAACCGGAAGCCGCACCGGAACCGGAGGCCGGGCCGGAGCCGCCCGGGTCGACGGAAATGCCCTGGCCGAGGGTGCCGAGGGCGCGCACGCTGATCGGCTGCGCGGCCTGGCCCTCCGCCGGGGTGTCCTGCGGCCGACGCGCACCGGGGAGCGCGACCTGGCCGGAGGCCTCGTCGTCCTCGGGAGCGGTACGGGCCGCCGGAACGGGCCACGCCGGGGCGCCGGCCAGCGCGCGGCGCCGGCCGGTCGGGTTCTCGGCGGACTCGTCGGGCTGCGCGGCGGCAGCGGCGGCGGCAGGGGTAGCGGCGGTGGCGGCCTCGGGCTCGGCGCCCGGGGCGCCCAGCACCCGGCGACCGCGCCGCCCGCCCGGGGCGTCGGCGTCGGCAGCGGCAGCGGCGGGAGCCGGTGTCGGGCCGGCGGGCAACGCGAAGCCGCCCTCGGGGGCGATGGGCCGCGCCGGAACGGGAACGGGAGCGGGAGCGGGCGCCGGCCCGAGCCCGGTCGCGGGGACGGGGCCGCCGGGCTGCGCCGGACCGGCCGGGCCCAGTGCCCGGCGCCGCCCGGCGGGATGCTCGGTCACCGGAACCGGGGGCACCGCGGGGACGGGCGGGAGCGCGGGCATGGCGGTGCCCTGCGGGGGCACGGGCCGCCCGGGGCCGTCGTGCCCGCCGGTGCCTTCGGCCTCATCGCTGCCGTCACCGGCCCGGCCGCGCCTGCGTCCGGTGCCGAGTCCCGCCGGGTTCACCGGGGACTGCGCGAGTTCGGGGCCCGTCTCGGGAGCGTCGCCGGCCTCGCCCGCGCGGCGCCGCCCGGAAGGCAGCGCCAGCGCGCCGCCCTGAGCGGCCTGAGCGGCCTGAGCGGCCCGAGCCGGCTCGGGGCCGGTGTTCTCGTCGTCCAGGAAGGCGTCCACCCCGCGCCGGCCGCGCCGGCCGCCGGAGACCTTGCCGGGAGCCGCGCCCCCGGCCGTCCCCGCGCCGTCCGTGGCCGGACCGGCCGGGGGCTCCTCCGCCGGCTCCGGCAGGACCACGGTCCCGGCACCCGAGCCGAGCGGGAGCTCCAGCACGTACGCCCCGCCGGGCGCGCCCGGAACCTCCACCGTCTGCAGCACGCCGCCGTGCGCGGCCACGATCCCCCGCACGATCGGCTCGTGGACCGGGCTCCCGCCCTCGTACGGCCCGCGCACCTCGATCCGTACGACGTCGCCGCGCTGCGCGGCGGCCACCACGATCGTCGAGTCGCTGTAGCCGCTGCCCTGACGGGTCTTGCCGGTCGCGTCCACCCCGGCCACGTCCGCGACCAGGTGGGCGAGTGCGGTCGAGATCCGGTCCGCGTCCACCTCGGCCTCGATGGTCGGCGCGTGGACGGCGAACTGCGCGCGGCCCGGACCGATCAGCTCGACGGCCCCGTCGACGCCCGCCGTGACGACGGTGTTGATCAGGACCTTCTTCTTCGTGAGCCGGTCCCGGCCGGTGTCCAGGCGCTGGTAGCCGAGGACGTTGTCCACCAGCGTGGTCATCCGTGAGTACCCGGCGGCCAGGTGGTGCAGCAGCTGGTTGGCCTCGGGCCACAGCTGTCCGGCGTCGTCGGCGGCCAGCGTCGCCAGCTCACCGCGCAACTCGTCCAGCGGTCCCCGCAGGGACTCGCCGAGGACGGCCATCAGCTGCGCGTGCCGCGCGGCGAGGGCGTCGTAGGGCCGCCGGTCGGTGAAGGTCATGACGGCGCCGACGAGCTGTTCCCCGTCCCGTACGGGCGAGGTGGTCAGGTCGACGGAGACCGGCTGTCCGGCCTTGTTCCACAGCACCTGCCCGCGGACGCGGTGCTTGCGCCCGCTGCGCAGGGTGTCGGCGAGCGGGGACTCCTCGAAGGGGAAGGGTGAGCCGTCGGCGCGGGAGTGCTGGATGAGGCCGTGCAGTTCGCGGTTGCCGAGGTCGGTGGCGCGGTAGCCGAGGATCTGGGCGGCGGCCGGGTTGACCAGCACCACCCGTCCGTCGGTGTCGGTGCCCACGACACCTTCGGCGGCGGCGCGCAGGATCATCTCGGTCTGCCGCTGCGACCGGGCCAGCTCGGCCTCGGTGTCCACGGTCTGCGAGAGGTCACGGACCACGAGCATCAGCAGCTCGTCACCCGTGTAGGAGGGTTGCGGTTCGCGGTAGGCGTCGCGTCCGTCGAGATGGGCGCTGGTGAGCTCGACGGGGAACTCGGAGCCGTCGGTACGGCGCGCGATCATCCGCTTGGGTTTCGTGCGGCCGCCGTCGTCCTCGCCGGGCCGGCGCATGGAGCCGGGGATCAGCTTGGAGTCGAACTCGGGCAGGAGGTCGAGCACGCCCCGGCCGACGAGCCCGGTGCCGGGGCTCTCCATGATCTCGAGCGCGATCGAATTGGCGTTGACGACCGTGCCGTTGGCGTTGACGAGCAACAGCGCGTCCGGAAGGGCATCGAGTATTGCTGCGAGGCGAGCAGCGCCTCGGGATGGCCTGCTGCTCACGACGAGCTTCCTCCCTGACCAACAACTACCGGCAAGTCACGGGAGGAGTCTAAGGCCACAGGCCCGCGATGGGGTGGCCGATGTGTGGTGGATACCGCCCATCTTGCGCATCCTCCCAGGTCAGGAACGCCCACTCGGAAGCAGAGGTTCCAACTCGTCCCAGCGTCGGATTTCGCATCCGTTGGTCCGCCGGAACGTGGCGTCCACTTTGTAGCCGTTCCACGTTCCGGTGATCCGGGCGGTGGCCGGACCCCCGTGCTGCATGCTGCAGATCTGCCGCTTGGAGACGGGGGCAAAGGGGTCCTTCCCCTCGCGGGCGAACTCGTCCAGCCGGGCGCAGGCCCCTTCCGCTTCCGGGTGGTCGCCGCCGACGGGGTCGCATTCGAGCAGGTACTCCCGGTCCAGCCGGTGGTTTCCGGTGTCGGCCATGGCGATGGTGAGGCGGTCGGGGGTCGCCAGCAGCCGGCCCAGTGGGAGCGGGGGCAGCGGACCGGCCACCGTGGCGGCCAGGGCGGAGGTGACGGCGAAGGCGGCGAGACGCAGCATGGGGCACTCCAGGTCGTCCGTACACGTCGTACGCCTGCCCAACGACGCGGGCGCGCTGACGTTGCGTGCCGCGGCCGCATTAAGGCTTTGCCCTCCGGCCGTCCTGCCTTGTACCGTGGGAGCGGATTGGTGAGGGGCCCTGCGCCTGTGTCATCATCTGCACGCACCCTCGTACGCGGGGGTGTGCTGGAGGCGTCGCCTAGTCCGGTCTATGGCGCCGCACTGCTAATGCGGTTTGGGTCTTACCGCCCATCGAGGGTTCAAATCCCTCCGCCTCCGCACCTCATCGAAGCCCCGGTCCTGACGGACCGGGGCTTCGATGCGTTCCGGGACGATCCGCTCCGCTCCACCCTCTGTGCGAACCCATCCGGATGATCTCCATCCGGCTCGTTTTCGCAGGTCAGCAGCGGTTTGGGTAATGGATTTCGCGTCCCGGCGAGGTCCATGTATTGTTGTTCTCGCAAGGCCAACGGGGCGAAAAACCCCGGGAAGCCCAAGCACTCGTAGCTTAACGGATAGAGCATCTGACTACGGATCAGAAGGTTGCAGGTTCGAATCCTGCCGAGTGCACAGCAAGAAAGAGGCCCCCAGGAGAAATCCTGGGGGCCTCTTTCGTATGTCCTGACGGCCCGCCGTCTCCTCCTTGATGGGGACGGGGTCCCCCGGAAGATGTCAGGGGTGGGATGGCTCTGGCGGGGGACGTGGACGAGGGGTCTGGCTCGGTACGGTTTGTGAAGATCGTTCGAAGCCGGAAATCCGGAGCTGGAAAACGGGGGCACTCATGGGACTGTTCGGGAACGCGCACACCGTCGACCCGGTGTCGGCGCAGCGGGACTACGCGCGGCTGCTGGGGCAGGGGGAGCAGGTCCACGCCGCGTACCTGCTGATCCGGGACACGATCCTGTTCACCGACCGGCGGCTGGTGCTCGTCGACAAGCAGGGGCTCACGGGGAAGAAGGTGGAGTACCACTCCGTCCCCTACCGGAGTATCACGCACTTCTCCGTCGAGACCGCCGGGCACTTCGATCTCGACGCCGAGCTCAAGATTTGGATATCCGGCAGCTCGACGCCGATCGAGAAGACCTTCACCAAGGGCGTCGACATCTACGAGGTGCAGGCGATCCTGACCCAGTTCGTCGCCCGGTAGGCGGTTCGGCCGTCAGAGGACCCGGGGCAGGCCCGTCACCGACATCACCAGTGAGTAGAGGGAGGTGGTGGCGGTGATGAAGAGGCGGTTGTTCTTGGGGCCGCCGAAGGCGATGTTCGAGACCGGTTCGGGGACGCGGAGGCGGCCGATCAGGGTGCCGTCCGCGGCGTAGCACTGGACGCCGTTCTCCATGGCGGCGGCCCACAGTCGCCCCTCGTCATCGAAGCGGATGTTGTCGACCCCGGGGCATGCGGCAAAGACGCGGTCGTCGGTGACGGTGCCGTCGTCGGCGACCTTGAAGGCGCGGATGTGGCCGGCCCGGCTGTCCGCGGCGTACAGCTCGCTCTCGTCGGGGGAGAAGACCAGGCCGTTGGGGCCGAGGAAGCCGTCGGCGACGGTTCGGACCTCTCCGGTCGAGGGGTCGGCCCGGTAGAGGTTGCAGGCGCCGATCTCGCTGGGTGCGCGGTGGCCCTCGTAGTCGCTGGTGATGCCGAAGTCCGGGTCGGAGAACCAGAGGGAGCCGTCCGAGCGGACGACCGCGTCGTTCGGGCTGTTGAGCCGCTTGCCGTCGATGCGGTCGGCGATCACGGTCAGGCTGCCGTCGGGTTCGGTGCGGGTGACGCGCCGGTTGCCTTGTTCACAGGTGATCAGGCGGCCTTCGCGGTCCAGGGTGTTGCCGTTGGAGTGGCCGGCCGGGGAGCGGAAGACGGAGACCGCGCCGGTCGCCTCGTCCCAGCGCAGCATCCGGTCGTTGGGGATGTCGCTCCACACCAGTTGTCGCCAGGCGGGCAGGTAGAGCGGGCCCTCCGCCCAGCGGCAGTCGTCGTAGAGCCGATCCAGCCGGGCGTCGCCGTTGGCGCAGCGGCCGGTCCGGAAGCGCTCGTCCAGAATCTCGTACAAGGCCAGGTCGGCTATGGCAGACACGATTCCCCCTGAAAGAGTCACGCCGAATGCTGTTCGGTCTGGAGGTGAGATTGCAGGATCAGGTACCGTCTTCGCAAGGGTCGACAGGCCCATGAGAGGAAGATTGCGTGGACGACATCGACCGTGCGCTCGTCCTGCGGCTGCAGCAGGACGCCGGCCAGTCGTACGCCGCTCTCGGCACGGCCGTCGGGCTCTCGGCGGGGGCCACCCACGAGCGGGTACGGAAACTGCGCGAACGCGGGGTGATCCGGCGGACCACCGTCGACGTCGACCCGGCGGCCGTCGGCAGCGGAGTCCTGGCCTACGTGATGGTCGACTCCAATGCCTGGATGGGCGAGTCCGGCGCCGACTTCGCAGCGATCCCCGAGATCCAGGAGGCGCACATCATCGCGGGCAGTGCGTCCTTGCTGGTCAAGGTGCGCACGGCCTCGACCGAACAACTGCAGGACGTGCTGCGCCGCCTCTACGCCATCGACGGGGTCAGCGGTACGCACGCCACCGTCGTCCTGGACACCTTCTTCGAGCGGCCCCTCCCGCTGTGACCTGGTGGTGCACCGGGATCCGGTGGAAGGACGGCCACCCCGCCATCGGGTGGTACGGGGAGGGGCGCGGCGAGCGGGTGAGCGAGCTCGCGTACGGGCAGCGGATCGCCTTCGTGGCACGCGGGGAGCGGCACTGCCTCGGCGTGCGGCGGGCCGGGAAACGGACGCCCTGTCCCACCGCTGACACGGTGCCGGGCCGTGCCGGGAACGCGCAGTGCCCCGAGTGCGCCCGCCTCGACCGGTCGTTCTCCGTGGCGGCCGACACCAACGCCGCCGATCCGCGTACCTACCGGGTCTACCTGGCCTGGTTCGGTCCCGGCATGGTCAAGGTCGGGATCACCGCCGAGGAGCGCGGCTCGGCCCGGCTGCTGGAGCAGGGGGCGGTGGCCTGGGCTTGGCTCGGGCGCGGTCCACTGATGGCCACCCGGCGCACCGAGGAGCTGCTGCGGGCGGCGCTCGGGGTGCCCGACCGGATCGCGTACGCCCGTAAGCGCGGCGTACGTACCCACTTGCCGGCCGCGCCCGAACGGGCCCGGGAGGTCGCCGAACTGCACGCACGGGCGGCGGCGCTGCCCGGGTGGCCGGAGTCGCTGGAGCGGGTGGAGTGCGAAGTGGCCGACCACGCCCGGGCGTTCGGGCTGGACGTCCTGCCGGGCCTGCCCGGGCCGGCGCGGGTGCTCACCGAGATGGTGCCCGGCGGGTCCGTCGTGGGCCGGCTGGCGGGCGCGGCCGGTCCCGATCTGCACCTCGCGGACGGACTCGTGGTGGACACAAGGCTGTTGGCGGGCTGGGAGCTCACCGCTCCGGGGGGCGAAGCCGTGACCTCGGTACCGACGGCGCCGATCCCGTCCGCCTCCGCGGCTCCCGCCGAGCAGGGCGGGCTGTTCTGACACCGCTGGACCGAGGCGCGGAACGCGGAACAGTGAGCGGAACAGGGGGCGGAGCAGGGGGCGGAGCACGGCTCGGATCGTGGCGGCCATGGTCAAAACTTGGATCCCTTTGGCCTTCCGGGGCCGATTCCGGTGGACATGCCGGGGGCGCCCCGCAGAGGGTGTTCGACATGAGCATTCAGCCGGTACCGGCCTTCGAACCGCCTTACGTCATGGCCGTTTTCAGCAACACCCGCACCGACGACGACAGTGGTTACCCCGAGACCCTCGCGCGGATGAAGGAGATCGTCGGGACGAACCCGGGATACCTCGGCTACGAGTCCGCGCGTACCCCCGGAGGCCTCGGCATCACCGTGGCCTACTTCCGCGACCACGCGTCCCTCACCGCGTGGCGCGAGGACCTGGAGCACCAGGCGGCCATGAAGCAGGGCCGCTCCGACTGGTACGAGAGCCACACCCTGCACGTCGCGACCGTCGAGCGGAGCCACGGCTTTGTCCGCAACGGCTGAGGCGGTCCGCGCCTTCCGCGAGCGGCTCGGGCTGCCCGGACTGGTCGACGTCCACACGCACTTCATGCCCGAGCGGGTCCTGGACAAGGTGTGGGACTACTTCGACGCGGTCGGCCCGCTGACCGGCGTCGAGTGGCCCATCACCTACCGGCACGAGGAGGAGCAGCGCGTCGCGCTCCTGCGGGAGTTCGGGGTCCGGGCCTTCACCGCCATGCTCTACCCGCACAAACCGGCGATGGCTGCCTGGCTCAACGCCTGGTCCGCCGATTTCGCCGCCCGCACCCCCGACTGCCTACAGACCGCGACCTTCTTCCCGGAGGAGGGCGTGAGCGGGTACGTCCGCCAGGCCGTCGAGTCCGGAGCCCGGATCTTCAAGTCGCACCTCCAGGTCGGCGGCTACGACCCGAACGACGACCGGCTCGACCCCGTCTGGGGGCTACTGGCCGAGGCCGGCCTCCCGATCGTGATCCACTGCGCGTCGGGCCCCGTCCCGGGCAAGCACACCGGACCGGAGCCGATCGCCCGGCTGTTGGCCCGTCACCCGCGGTTGCCACTGGTCATCGCCCACATGGGCATGCCCGAGTACACCGATTTCCTCGACCTCGCCGACCGGTACGCCGAGGTGCGCCTGGACACCACCATGGCCTTCACCGACTTCTCCGAGCAGATGTACGGTTTCCCGCCCGGGGACCTCGGACGTCTCGTGGACCTCGGCGACCGGATCCTCCTCGGCACCGACTTCCCGAACATCCCCTACCCCTACGAGCACCAGCTCGCCGCGCTCGAACGGCTCGGCCTCGGCGACGACTGGTTGCGGGCGGTCTGCCACGACAACGGCGCCCGGCTGTTCCGCCTCGACGGCTGACGCCCCGGCCCCGTTCCGCCACGGCCCCGTCCCGGCCGCGGCACCGGCGTCCTGTCCCTCCTCGCGGATTCCCTTTCTCAGGAAATTCACAGATTGGCGCAAGAACGCTCTCAGAGGCACGGGACAGCGTGTTCGGTATGACTGCGACGACCACCTCCCATGCGTCCACGTCCACCAACCACCCGACGGCCCTGGTGCGGCCCGACGGCGGCCCCTGCCGGGTACTCGTCGTCGACGACGAGGCCTCGCTCTCCGAGCTGCTGTCCATGGCCCTGCGCTACGAGGGCTGCGAGGTCCGCACCGCCGGCGACGGTGCGGGCGCGGTGCGGGCGGCGCGGGAGTTCCGGCCCGACGTGGTCCTCCTCGACGTCATGCTTCCCGACATGGACGGCCTGGCCGTCCTCGGGCGCCTGCGCCGGGAGATCCCCCAGGTTCCCGTGCTGTTCCTGACCGCCAAGGACTCGTTGGAGGACCGGATCGCGGGCCTCACGGCGGGCGGCGACGACTACGTCACCAAGCCCTTCAGCCTGGAGGAGGTCGTGGCCCGGCTGCGCGGCCTGGTCCGGCGCTCCGGCGCTGCGCAGGCCGCGCGCGGCGGTTCGGTGCTGGCCGTCGGCGACCTGCGGCTGGACGAGGACAGCCACGAGGTGGTGCGGGGCGGCCAGGAGATCCACCTGACCGCCACCGAGTTCGAGCTGCTGCGCTACCTCATGCGCAACCCCCGGCGCGTGCTGAGCAAGGCGCAGATCCTGGACCGGGTGTGGTCCTACGACTTCGGCGGCCAGGCCAATGTGGTCGAGCTCTACATCTCCTACCTGCGCAGGAAGCTCGAGAGCGGCCCCGGTCTGCCCAGGATGATCCACACGCGCCGTGGCGCCGGATACCTGATCAAGCCGGGCGAGTAGTGGCATTCCGCAGGGACTGGCGACCACGTGGCCGCCGGCCCTGGTCGCTGCGCACCCGGCTCGTCGTCTCCGCGGTGGCACTGATCGCCGTGGTGGGTGCGGCCATCGGGACCGTCACCACGTTCGCCCTGCGCTCGTACCTGGTCACCGAGCTCGACGGGCAGCTGGAGACCTCCGTGAGGATGGCCGTCCGGGCTCCCGGCGGGAAGCCGGTCCGGGAGAACAGCGCCGGCTTCGTCGTGGCTCCCGGTAGCCCGCTGGACGCCGCCGGGATCCGCCTGGATCCCGCCGGGACCGTCCTCGGGACCGCCCGCAACGCCCGCGTCGACGGATGGTCGGCAGACCCGCCTCCGGCGCTGACCGAGGACCAGGGCAAGGCCCTCGCCCAGGCCGCGCGGAAATCCGCGCAGGGTACGCCCGGGCCGGTGGAGGCAGAGCTCCCGGGGCTCGGCAGCTACCGGGTACTGACCTCCCACGACGGGAGCCTCGCCCTCGGCTTCCCGCTGAGCGACGTCGACTCCACCGTGCGCACCCTGATCGGCGTGGAGCTCTGCGTCACGCTCGCCGGGCTGATCGCGGCCTCCCTCGCCGGTCAGGCACTGGTCGGGGTCGCCCTGCGCCCGCTGCGTCGGGTGGCCGCCACCGCCACCCGGGTCTCAGAACTGCCCCTGCACAAGGGCGAGCCCGCACTCCACGAGCGGGTACCGGACACCGAGGCCGATCCCCGTACCGAAGTGGGCCAAGTCGGCGCGGCCCTCAACAGGATGTTGGGCCATGTCTCCTCCGCCCTCACCGCCCGCCAGGAGAGCGAGATGCGGGTCCGGCAGTTCGTCGCCGACGCCAGCCATGAGCTGCGCACCCCGCTGGCCTCCATCCGCGGCTACGCCGAACTGACCCGACGGGGACGGGAGGAACCCGGCCCCGACACCCGGCACGCGCTGGGTCGGATCGAGTCCGAGGCCACCCGGATGACCGGCCTGGTCGAAGACCTGCTGCTGCTGGCCCGGCTCGACGCCGGCCGCCCGCTGTCCACCGGCGACTCCGACACCGACCTGGCCCCGCTCGTGATCGACGCCGTCAGCGACGCCCGGGCCGCGGGCCCCGAACACCACTGGCGCCTGAACCTGCCCGACGAGCCGGCACCGATCCGGGCCGACCCGGCACGGATGCAGCAGGTCCTGGTGAACCTGCTCGCCAATGCCCGTACCCACACCCCACCGGGGACCACCGTCACCGCGCATGTTTCACGTGAAACATCCGCCGTCCGGCTGCGGGTCGAGGACGACGGGCCCGGAATCACGCCCGACCTGCTCCCCCACGTCTTCGAGCGCTTCGCCCGCGGTGACGCCTCCCGCTCCCGCGCGGCGGGCTCCACCGGCCTCGGGCTCGCCATCGTCCAGGCCGTGGTCACGGCGCACGGTGGGCGGGTCGGCGTACGGAGCGAGCCCGGACGGACCTGCTTCGAGGTCCTGCTGCCGCACGCAGGGGCGGAGGCGTTCGGCGCGCCTACGGACTCACAGGCAGGGCACAGGCTCAGCACACAGCGGTGACAGGGCGCCCGGCGAATGTCGGAACATGCGAACCGACACCTCTCCCGGAGCCCTCCCGGCACGGGCGCCCCTCGCGCCCGTGCCCGGCGAGCCCGTCCTCGACGTGGTGATCCCCGTCTTCAACGAGGAGAAGGACCTCGGCCCGTGCGTCCGCAGGCTGCACGAGCACCTCAGCCGGACCTTTCCCTATCCCTTCCGGATCACGGTCGCCGACAACGCGAGCACCGACCGCACCCCTGAGGTCGCGCGTGGGCTCGCCGCAGCACTGGACGGTGTACGCAGCACACGCCTGGAGGAGAAGGGCCGGGGCAGGGCCCTGCGCCAGGTGTGGTCCGGTTCCGACGCCCCCGTCCTCGCCTACATGGACGTGGACCTCTCCACCGACCTCAACGCCCTGCTGCCGCTGGTCGCACCGCTGATCTCCGGCCACTCCGACCTCGCCATCGGCACCCGCCTGGCCCGGTCCTCGCGGGTGGTGCGGGGCGCGAAGCGGGAGCTCATCTCGCGCGCCTACAACCTCCTCCTGAGGTCCTCCCTCGCCGCCCGGTTCAGCGACGCGCAGTGCGGATTCAAGGCGATCCGGCGCGAAGTCGCCGAGCGGCTGCTGCCGCTGGTGGAGGACACGGGCTGGTTCTTCGACACCGAACTGCTCGTACTCGCCGAACGGGCCGGGCTGCGGATCCACGAGGTGCCGGTGGACTGGGTCGACGACCCCGACTCCACCGTCCACATCGTCCGGACCGCCACCGAGGACCTCAAGGGCGTTTGGCGCGTGGGCCGGGCCCTGGCGCTCGGCGCGCTCCCCCTGGACCGGCTCGCCCGCCCCTTCGGCGACGATCCGCGCGACCGCGCCGCACTGCCCGGAGTGGAGGGCGGACTCGCCCGCCAGCTGCTCGGCTTCTGCGCCGTCGGAGCGCTGTCCACCGTGCTCTACCTGCTCCTGTACTCCGCCTTCCGCGCCGGGACCGGCCCGCAGTTCGCCAACGGTGCCGCACTGCTGCTCTCCGCGCTCGCCAACACCGCCGCCAACCGCCGGCTCACCTTCGGGGTGCGCGGCCGGGACCGGGCCGTGCGCCATCAGGCCCAGGGCCTCGTGGTGTTCGGCATCGGGCTGGCCCTCACCAGCGGCTCCCTCGCCGCGCTCGGGGCGGCCACCGCCGATCCCGCGCACAGCACCGAACTGGCGGTGTTGATCACCGCCAACCTCGCCGCCACTGTGCTGCGCTTCCTGCTCTTCCGCGCCTGGGTCTTCCCCGAGCGGCGCGACACTCCCGTGAAGGACGACATCCGATGACCACGGCAGCACCCTCGCTCTTCCCGGTCCCCGAGGCCCGCGCCGGTACCGGCCGCCGCGCGGCGGTCGACCGCCCCCGCTGGGAACTCCCCTCCCTCGCCGGACTGCTGATCGCCACTGCCGTCCTGCTCCTGTGGGACCTCGGCTCCTCCGGCTACGCCAACTCCTTCTACTCCGCCGCCGTGCAGGCGGGCAGCGAGAGTTGGAAGGCCTTCTTCTTCGGCTCCTCCGACGCCGGCAATTCCATCACCGTCGACAAGCCCCCGGCGGCCCTGTGGCCGATGATGCTGTCCGTCCGGCTCTTCGGGCTCGGCTCCTGGCAGATCCTCGTACCGCAGGCCCTGATGGGCGTCGCGACCACCGGTGTGCTGTACGCCGCCGTGCGCCGCCAGTTCGGTCCCGGGGCCGGGCTGCTGAGCGGCGCCGCCTTCGCACTGACGCCCGTCGCCGCGTTGATGTTCCGCTTCAACAACCCCGACGCGCTGCTGACCCTGCTGCTGACCGTCACCGTGTACTGCGTGCTGCGCGCCCTCGACGGGGCCCGCACCCAGTGGCTGGTCTGGGCCGGGGTGGCGGTCGGCTTCGCCTTCCTCACCAAGACCCTGCAGGCCTTCGTCATCCTGCCGCCGCTGGCCCTCCTGTACGCCGTCTGCGCGCCCACCCGGCTGCGCAAGCGGCTCGGCCAATTGCTGCTGGCGGGGCTCGCGATGGTGGTGGCCGGCGGCTGGTGGGTCGCCGTCGTCGAACTGTGGCCGGCCGCCTCCCGCCCGTACATCGGCGGGTCGCAGAACAACTCCTTCCTGGAGCTGACCCTCGGCTACAACGGCCTCGGCCGGATCAACGGCAACGAGACCGGCAGCGTCGGCGGCGGCCGGGGCGGCGTCGGTGGCGGCGGAGGCTGGGGCGAGACCGGCATCGACCGGCTCTTCGCGGGCAACATCGGCGGGCAGATCGCCTGGCTGCTAGCGGCGGCCCTGATCCTGCTGGTGGCCGGTCTGGTGGTCACCTGGCGTGCCCGCCGGGCCACCGACTCCCTGGAGGGCATGGCCCGGGCGGCGTTCCTGGCCTGGGGCGGCTCGATGTTGATCACCGCGGTCGTGTTCAGCTACATGCAGGGCATCTTCCACGAGTACTACACCGTGGCGCTGGCGCCGTTCGTGGCGGCACTGATTGGCATGGGCGCCGCCGTGCTGTGGGAGGAGCGGGGCGGCAAGGCCGCCGCGATCACCCTGTCCGGCACGCTCGCGCTGACGGCGGTCTGGTCGTTCGTGCTGCTCGGCCGCGCCACCGGCTACCTGCCGTGGCTGCGCTGGGCGGTCCTGGTGGGCGGGCTGCTCGCCGCGGCCGCGCTGCCGTTCGCCGCGCAGGCCGGGCGCCGGGCGCTGCAGGCCACGGCGGCGCTGGGCGTGGCGGCGGCGCTGGCCGGGCCGTTCGCGTACTGCCTGACCACCGTGAGCACCGCGCACACCGGCTCGATCGTGACCGCCGGACCGGCGGTGGCGGGCGGCCGGGGCGGCCCCGGCGGGATGACGGGCGGTCCCGGTGGACCGGGTGGCACGGGCAGGTTCGGTGAGACGGTCCAGGATGGGCAGGGCCGCCAGGGCGGGATGCCGAACGGCGGCCGACAGGGCGGCGGGCAGCAGGGCGGCGGGCAGCAGGGCGGTGTGCCGCCTCAGGGGGCGATGCCGCAGGGCGGGATGCCGCAGGGTGCGATGGCCCCGGGCGGGATGGCTCCGGGCGGACTGCCGCAGGGCCAGAACGGACGTGGTGGCGAGCGGTTCGGTGGCGGCGGCCAGGGTGGTCCGGGCGGCCTGCTGAACGGTGCCCGGGTGAGCGCGGAAGCCAAGAAGGCCCTCACCACCGGCGCCGACGGGTACACCTGGGCGGCGGCCGCGATCGGTTCCCAGAACGCGGCGAGCTACCAACTGGCCTCCGGGGTGCCCGTCATGCCGATCGGAGGCTTCAACGGCAGCGACCCCTCGCCGACCCTGGAGCAGTTCCAGAAGTACGTGCGGGACGGGAAGATCCACTGGTTCATCGGTCAGAGCACCGGCGCCGGCGGCGGCGCCGAGGGCGGCATGCCGGGGGGCGGCGGTCGGGGCGGAGCCGGCGGCGGTCCGGGAGGTCCGGGCGGTGGCACCAGCACGGAGATCGAGACCTGGATCAAGGCCAACTTCAAGGAGACCACGGTCGGCGGAACCACCTTCTACGACCTGACGGCCCCGACGACCTGATCCGGCACGATCGGCAGGACACCCCCTAGCATCAAGAGGGCGGATCGGGCATTCCGGACCGATCCGCCTGTCGTGAGGAGGGTGCCTGCATGGTGACCGCGGCCGATCCCGGCGAGACCCGGACCAGCGTGTGGCTGGCCGCCAGACCTGCCGCACCCGCCCGACGCCGCAGCGAGGCACCCTCCGTGTTGGACCGGGACCGGATCACCGCCGCCACCGTGCGGCTGCTCGACGCCGACGGGCTGGCCCGGTTCTCCATGCGGCGGCTCGCCGCCGGGCTCGGCGTGACCGCGATGTCCCTGTACTGGTACGTGGACACCAAGCAGGACCTGCTCGAACTCGCCCTCGACCGCGCGTTCGGCGAGCTCAGGCCGCCGACCGCAGCCGCGGCGGGTGCGGTGGAGGGCGGCGGGACGGGCTGGCCGGGCCAGCTGCAGGCGCTGGCCCGCGGCTACCGGCGGGTGCTGGCGGACCACCCGTGGGTGGCTCCGCTCACCGCCGCGTTCCCGAACATCGGCCCGCACGCGCGGGCCTTCGACGCCGCCCTCCAGCGGCTGTTGGACGCCACCGGCCTGGTGGACGCCGCACGGACCGGCGCCCACCTGGCCGTCTCGCAGTTCCTGCACGGATGCGGCGGGACGGTCCGGCGGGCGCCGGAGGGCGACTTCTGCCTCGCGCTCGACGTCCTGATCGCGGGCATCGAGGCCAAGGCCCCGACCGGTCGGGCGCCGACTAGGCCTTGATGACGGCCTCGGCGGGGGCCGCCTCGTTCGAGGCCGCGGCCGGGGCGTGGGCCGCCGGCTTCGACTTCAGGGCGACTTCCTTGATGAACACCACCAGGACCAGGCCGAGCAGCGCGAACGGGGCGGCGTACAGGAAGACGTCGCCGACGCCGTGCCCGTACGCGGACTCGATGACCTCGCGGAACGGCGCGGGCAGCTTGTCCAGGTCGGGGATCCCGCCCCCGCCGGTGCCGCCGTGGCCCAGGGCCGCGGCCTTCGGCCCGAGGGCGGTGAGGCCGTCCTGGACGTAGTGGGTGACCCGGTTGGCCATGACCGCGCCCAGCGCGGAGACGCCCATGGCGCCGCCGAGCGAGCGGAAGAAGGTGACGACCGAGCTGGCCGCGCCCAGGTCCTCGGGGGCCACCTGGTTCTGGGTGGCGAGGACGAGGTTCTGCATCATCATGCCGAGACCGAGGCCCGTCACCGCCATGTAGATCGCGATGTGCCAGTAGGGGGTGTCGTAGCGGAGGGTGCCGAGCAGACCCAGACCGGCCGTCAGCAGGACGCCGCCGGAGACGAGCCAGGCCTTCCACTTGCCGGTCTTGGTGATCACCTGACCGGAAAGGGTGGAGGAGACGAAGAGGCCGGCGATCATCGGAATCGTGAGGATTCCGGACATCGTCGGGGACTCACCGCGGGCCAACTGGAAGAACTGGCTGAAAAACACGGTCCCCGAGAACATTGCGATGCCCACGAACAGGGAGGCCGCCGAGGCCAGGCTGATGGTCTTGTTGCGGAACAGCCGCAGCGGGATGATCGGGTCGCTCGCGCGGGACTCGACGAGGAGGAAGAGCAGGCCGAGCACGAGCGCACCGCCCGTCATCGCCCAGGTCTGCCAGGAGATCCACGCGTAGGAGTCACCGGCCTGCGTGACCCAGATCAGCAGCAGCGAGACGGCGCCGCTGATCAGGAAGGCGCCCAGCCAGTCGACCTTGACGTCGCGGCGCACGACCGGGAGGTGCAGGGTGCGCTGGAGCACGATCAGCGCGATGATCGCGAACGGCACGCCGACGTAGAAGCACCAGCGCCAGCCCAGCCACTCGGTGTCGGTGATGACACCGCCCAGCAGCGGGCCGCCGACGGTGGCGACGGCGAAGACCGCGCCCAGGTAGCCGCTGTACCGGCCGCGCTCGCGCGGGGAGATCATCGCGGCCATCACGATCTGCGCCAGGGCGGACAGACCGCCGACGCCGATGCCCTGGACCACGCGGCAGGCGATCAGCGTCCCGGTGTTCTGGGACAGGCCCGCGACCACGGAGCCGAGGACGTAGATCACGAGGGATATCTGGACCAGCAGCTTCTTGCTGAACAGGTCGGACAGCTTGCCCCACAACGGCGTGGCGGCCGTCATCGACAGC
Source organism: Streptomyces sp. NBC_01214 (assembly GCF_026340975.1). Taxonomy (GTDB): domain Bacteria; phylum Actinomycetota; class Actinomycetes; order Streptomycetales; family Streptomycetaceae; genus Streptomyces. Next base: position 511,207 of record NZ_JAPEOS010000001.1, read on the forward strand.
AGGGCGGCGGTGACCACCCAGGTGTACGAGGACTGGGTGCCGCCGAGGTCGCTGATGATCTGGGGGAGGGCGTTGGAGACGATCGTGGACGACAGGATCGCCACGAACATGCCGAGCATCAGCCCGGACAGCGCCTTCATGATCTGCGGGTGGGTCATGGTCACGGACGTGTCCGTGGATGCGGATGGGGTATCGGTCGTCGTCTCCGACTGGGCCATGTCTTTCCTTACTTCTAGAAGCTCGATCGGAGTCGGGCCAGCAGGGTGTTGAGCACGTCGATGTCCTGGGGGGACCAGTCGTGGAGGGCTCTTTCCAGCGAGGCCGTGCAGCGGGCGCCGATCTCGGAGAGGAGCGCCCGGCCGGCCGGGGTGATGCGCAGGATCCGGCAGCGCCCGTCGCCCGGGTCGGTCTCCCGCTCGATCCAGCCGCGGTCGGCGATGTGCGTGACGTGCCGGCTGGTCACCGAGATGTCGACCCCCATGAACTCGGTCAGCCGGCTCAGCCGCATCTCCCCGTGCCGGTCGAGCAGGGTGAGGACGACGGCGGCGCCGGGCGGGCAGTCCGGGGGGAGGCTGCGGGCGAGCTCGCGCTTGACCGCGCCGATTCCGGTGAGCTGGCGGGCCAGCTCCGCGTACGCAGCGGTCGGCGCTGCCGGAGTGACCGGGCCGGCCGGAGCTGCCGGAGCTGCCGGAGTGACCGGGCCGGTCGGAGCTGCCAGGGCTACCGGAGTGGTCGGGGCGCCCTGCAAGGTCGGAGCGGTCTGCGCGGTCACCGGGTCCCCCATCTCGTTGCTTGAGGCAACCATAGAAGCGCATGGTTGCTACAGGCAAATGAATCTGGGGGGTGGGGCGGTAAAGGAATCGGAAAACCGGCTAGGGTCCTGCTCCATGGCTGACAACCACAACTCACAGGTCCCCGAGGGCAACTACGACCCCGCGGGCAGCACGCAGATGTTCAAGGCCTTCGTCGAGGAGGCCGCACCCGCACGCCAGGCGGGTCCGGGAGCCCGTCAGCAGCGGCGCGCCGAGCAGCAGGCCGGGTCCTCGAAGTCGACCGCGAAGATCGGACTGATCGTCGCGCTCGTCCTCGTGATCGGCGCGGCTGCCTGGGTGGTCATGCGCTGACGGCGCCCGGCGCGGGCCGGGGGCACGGGACTCAGCTCCAGGTCGCGGTGACCTTCTGGGTGTCCACGTGCATGCCCAGCGGCACCCGCCAGGACTCCACGCACACCGTGTAGGTCTGCGTCTTCGAAGCCCCGCCCGCCAGGGGTGCCGGCAGGGGCTGGCTCGTGGTGATCGTGGCCCAGTCGACCCCGAGGGCGCCGATGATGTGCGTCGCGAAGCTGACCGTGCCCGAGCGGGCCGGGGTGGTTCCGGTGTTGGTGAAGGTCACGGTGACCCGCTCGCACCAGCGGTCGGCCGCGGCCGCCCTGACCGGCGCGGACAGCGTCAGCCGGGCCGGTGTGGAGGCGGGCGGGGCCGGCGGCGTCGTCCCGGGCCTGCCGGGCGGGCCCGTCGGGGTGCCCGGTGAGGTCGGCGAGGTCGGTGAGGTCGGCGCGGCGGGCGTCGCCGGCGTGCCGGGGGTGCCGGGATGCGGTGGGGTCCTGCCCGGCCCCGCGGAGGTGCCGGCGGCGCCTGCGGAGCCGCCGGGTCCCGTGGTCGTGGCTCCGCCCGCGGTGGATCCGCCAGGGGTTCCGGATCCCGCGGTACCGGTCGACGTACTGGAGGTCGTGGGCGACTGCGCGGCTCCGCCCGCCACGTCCGGGCCGCCGAGCTGCTGGAACTCCACCTGACCCCGCGGTGCCACGTTCTCCCCTGCGCCCCGTTCGGGGCCCGGGGCCGCGGCGCCCACGGCGACGTAGCCGTCCCGCGCCGGGCCGCCGCAGCCGGTGAGGCCGGCGGCGGCCGTGCAGCACAGGGCGAACAGGGTGGTGGCCGCTCGCGCTCCCTTTCGCATCGCGCCAGTTTTCCTGACGGATCGTCAATTGGGAAGCGCGAGGCGCCGGATCACTCCCCGATGAGTCCTACGCGCAGTTGCGCGAGGGTGCGGGTCAGCAGTCGGGAGACGTGCATCTGGGAGATGCCGACCTCCTCGCCGATCTGCGACTGCGTCATGTTCGCGAAGAAGCGCAGCATGATGATCTGCCGTTCCCGGGGCGGGAGTTTGGCGAGCAGCGGCTTCAGGGACTCGCGGTACTCGACGCCCTCCAGCGCGGTGTCCTCGTAGCCGAGGCGGTCCGCGAGGGAGCCCTCGCCGCCCTCGTCCTCGGGGGAGGGCGAGTCGAGCGAGGAGGCGGTGTAGGCGTTGCCGACGGCGAGGCCGTCGACGACGTCCTCCTCCGAGACCCCGAGCACGGCGGCGAGCTCCGGCACGGTCGGCGAGCGGTCCAGTTTCTGGGCGAGCTCGTCACTGGCCTTGGTCAGCGCCAGGCGCAGTTCCTGGAGCCGGCGCGGGACGCGGACGGACCAGGAGGTGTCCCGGAAGAATCGTTTGATTTCGCCCACGACGGTCGGCATCGCGAACGTCGGGAACTCGACGCCGCGTTCGCAGTCGAAGCGGTCGATCGCCTTGATCAGGCCGATGGTTCCGACCTGGACGATGTCTTCCATCGGCTCGTTGCGGCTGCGGAACCGGGCGGCCGCGTAGCGCACGAGGGGCAGGTTCAGCTCGATCAGGGTGTCGCGTACGTACGCCCGTTCGGGGCTGTCCGCGTCCAGGGCGGCGAGCCGCTGGAAGAGGGAGCGGGAGAGGGTCCGGGTGTCGATGGCTTCCGAGCGGTCGGACGCTGCAGGTGCTGCGGGCGCTGGCACGCTCTTGACGAGCGTGAGCACCTTGGAGCTGCCCTGGTCTACGGACATGCCACCCCCTTGAGGTCGCGGACGGTCGCGTACTGCGCGCCCGTCGGAGGAACGCAGCCTCCACCTGAATACCGGAGGCGGGGCTGCGGCAAACGCGGTTCACGCAGAATGTCACATGTCGGCAACGCGCTGTAGCGCCATGTCGACATATATCTCCAGCGACAGAGAGGAGTAGAGGGCGATCAGCCCGATATGTCGGGAAACTTGTGAATGATCTCCACTCGTTCCGGTTACGCCTCGATCCTGTTTGCGGATCTCAGTCGGGCGAAGCTCCGGGCGAGGAGTCGGGAGACGTGCATCTGGGAGACGCCGAGCTCCACGCTGATCTGTGACTGCGTCAGATTGTTGTAGTACCGCAGGAGCAGGATCCGTTGCTCGCGTTCCGGCAGCTGTACGAGGAGGTGGCGGACGAGGTCGCGGTGCTCGACCCCGGCCAGCTCCGGGTCCTCGTAGCCGAGGCGGTCCAGTAGCCCGGGCATGCCGTCGCCCTCCTGGGCGGCCTCCAGGGAGGTCGCGTGGTAGCTGCGTCCGGCCTCGATGCAGGACAGCACCTCGTCCTCGGTGATGCGCAGCCGCTCGGCGATCTCGGCGGTGGTCGGGGTGCGGCCGTGGAGGGTCGTGAGGTCCTCGGTGGCGGCGTTGACCTGGACCCAGAGCTCGTGGAGGCGGCGCGGCACGTGGACGGTACGGACGTTGTCGCGGAAGTACCGCTTGATCTCGCCCACGACGGTCGGCATCGCGAAGGTCGGGAACTGCACGCCCCGGTCCGGGTCGAACCGGTCGATGGCGTTGATCAGGCCGATGGTGCCGACCTGGACCACGTCCTCCATCGGCTCGTTGCGGCTGCGGAAGCGGGCGGCCGCGTACCGGACGAGCGGGAGGTTGGCCTCGATGAGGGCCCCGCGCACCCGGTTGTGTTCGCTGGTCCCCGGCTGGAGGCCCTTCAGCTGGCCGAAGAGGACCTGGGTGAGCGCCCGGGTGTCCGCGCCCCTGCTCGGGGGCCTCGGCGCGACCGGGGGCTCCTCGGGCGGCTCCTGGCGGGACTCCTGGCGGGACTCCTGACGGGACTCCTGACGGGACTCCTGGCGGTGTTCTTGACGGTGTTCCCGCTGGGGCTCCGACTGGGGCGGCACCTGGGGGTCCTGCTGGGGTGGCACTTGAGGCGCAGTACTGGCCGGCACGGTCACGCCACCCCTTCAGTCATCTCATCCATCAAAAGCGGTCATAGCATCACAAGAGATGTGCACTGTGTGCAAGCACCGTATATCGCCGTGTTGACGGCAAGTTGGGCATATCAGGGCAATATGCCCGATGGTGGGTATACGAAAGCCCCCCACCCGTCGGAGTGGGGGGCCGGAAGTCCGGGAACCGCTTCAGCGTACGGGTCAGCGCACCAGTTCGGTCATGAACTCGCCGATGCCGGAGGCGGCATCCGATATCCCCTGAAAGCCTATTTCCACGATCTCGGCCGCTCTCTTCGGTTGGGTGATGATCACGAAGAGGGCGAACACGGTGAGGGCACCCGTGATGAGCTTCTTGGTGTCCACGTGCGGGCGGCCTCCCCAACCGGTCCGAGCAAGTCGGGTGAGTCTAACCGGTCAAGATTGGACACTGACCTGTCCTTTAAGGACCAATGGCCCGGTACTCCGGGTCCTTTGCCGCGGAGCGTGCGGCTGCGGCGGGCGCAGGATGGGGGTGAGCCCACCGGTTCTGGCAGGAAACCGGTGGGTGAGGGACAGGGCCTCACTGCGGGGTCCGGGCCGCGAGCTTCCCCCTGACCGCGGCCCGGACCGGCAGGTCCGTCCTCGTCGGGGGAAGTGGCTCGTCCCCCGATGCCACTTCCCCCGTGCCACGTGTCGAAGGTCCCGACTCCGGTCGGGGCCTTCTTCGCGTTGCACCCCTGCGGCCCCCGCGCCTGCGTGCGGGGGCCGCAGGGGCGTACGGGTGCTCGGGCGCGCTCGGGGGCGTACAGGGGGCGTACGAGAGGCGTACGGGGACGGGTTCCGGCCCCGTGACTACTCCAGGCCGCCGGCCAGGTCGGTGAGGGGCTGTACGGGCGCGATGACGGGGGCCAGGTGGTTGGGCAGCTCCATCAGCGCGTTGAGCTGGTTCGCCCCGGCGCTGAGCTGCGACCCGATCTCCTGGACCGACGTGGGCTGCGCCCCGGCCGGCATCCCCGGAGCGGCCGCCGGCAGGTCCGGGAGGGTGAGGGGGGAGACCGGGGCGGCCGAGGCGGCGGGTGCGGCGAGGCCCGCGGCGGCCCCCGCGAGGGCGAGGGCGGCGAGCATGCGCTGGGTCTTGGTCATGCCGTGACAACGGCCGAAGGGGCGGGCGGTCACGCGGGTGTCCTCCGGAGAGGCGATCGGAATACGCCGAGAGCCCCGACCCTTGCGGGGCGGGGCTCTCGATCGAAGCGGTAGTGGAGGGATTTGAACCCCCGATGGGTTGCCCCATACTCGCTTTCGAGGCGAGCTCCTTCGGCCACTCGGACACACTACCGAGATGGATCCTAGCCTAAGGAACCCCATCCGCTGAAATCGGTAGGTCCGGGGGCGTCGCGGCGGCCGCAAGCAGGCCTTTTCCGGACCGTGGACCTTGGACCCCACGTACCGAGTGCCCTGCCGGGGTGCCGGGGTGCCGGGGTGCCGGGTGACGAGTGCCAGGTGACGAGTGCCAGGTGACGAGTGCCGGGTGACGGTGACGAGCTCAGACGCCGGTCCGCCGGCTCAGAGGTCGCGGAAGAAGTCCGTCAGCTGCCGCGCGCACTCGTCGGCCAGGACGCCGCGGACCACCTCGGGACGGTGGTTGAGCCTGCGGTCCCGTACGAGGTCCCACAGCGACCCGGCGGCGCCCGCCTTCTCGTCGTCCGCGCCGTAGACGACCCGGGCGACGCGCGACTGGACGAGCGCGCCCGCGCACATGACGCACGGCTCCAGGGTCACCACGAGGGTGCACCCCGGAAGGCGCCATTCCCCGAGCTCGGCGGCCGCCCGGCGCAGTGCCACGACCTCGGCGTGCGCGGTGGGGTCGCCGGTCGCCTCGCGTTCGTTGTACCCGGTGGCGAGGATCCGCCCGTCCGGGCCCAGCACGACGGCGCCGACCGGCACATCGCCGGCCGGCACCGCCCGGGCGGCCTCCTGGAGCGCCAGGCGCATGGAGTCCCGCCACGGGTCCCGTACGGGATCGGGACCGTCGGTGTTCGCAGGGAGCACTAGCGGACGGCCTCCAGGACCTCGGTGGCGCCGAGGGAGTCGGCGATCTCCGAGAGGGCGTCCCCGTCCAGGGTCATCAGTTGTTTGTTGGTCACCCCGAGATCGTCCAGCAGCCGGGGGTCACCGAGCGGACCGGCCGGTACCGGTTCCGCACCGGTCCCGCCCACCTCGTCCTCGTCGGCGTCCTCGTCCGTGAACGCGGCGACGGCATCCTCCTCGCCGTCCTCGGTGCCGTCCAGGTCCAGGTCGTCGAGTTCGTCGTCCTCCTCGTCGCTGCCCAGCAGCTCTTTGGTCAGCATCGAGCCGTAGGAGCTGCGGGCGGCCGCGGAGGCGTTCGATACGAAGTACCGCGGGTCCTCCTCGCCGTCCACGCGGACGACGCCGAACCAGGCGTCCTCCTGCTCGATGAGGGCGACCACCGTGTCGTCGTCGACAGCGGCGGACCGGGCGAGATCGATCAGATCACTGAGGGACTCGACGTCGTCGAGTTCCATGTCGCTCGCTTCCCACCCGTCTTCGGTGCGCGCGAGCAGTGCGGCGAAATACACCGTGACTCTCCCACTGGTCTTAGGCGTGCCGGTTGGAGGTCCCCCCGGCCGGAGGTTGGGGCACAGCGGCCGTGCTGCTCGCCGTCCGTACCCCGCCCAATCGGCATCGTGGCAGAAACAGCGGCTTTGCGAGAGGTCTTCCGCGCTTGCGTCGTGCCGCGCCGTGGAGCGGCAGGGGCTGTACGGGGTTGCGGCGCGGGGGCGGCGGGGTCGTGGGGAGGGGTGTGGGGCGGGTGGTGCGGCCCGGACGTGTCGCGGCGCGGCGGGCCCCGGATCACCAACGGAAGGTGCGCATGCGCATCTGCTGGCGCATACGGGCCGCTCGGGCGCGGCGGGGCTGGACGCGATCGCGCAGCTCGCGCGCCTCCATCAGGTCGCGCAGGAACTGCGCGCGGCGTGCTCGGCGCTGCGCCGCGGTCTCCGGCACATCGTCCTTCGGCTGCCTGTCGGGCATCGGCCACCACCTGGCTGGTCGGTCGTCCCCCCTGCACCCACCTTCCCCCGGACGGCTCGTTTGATGCCACCCCGCCGCAGGTCAGACGTCGTCCTTGAGGGTCGGGACCACCGCCACCGGGCCGTGCGCGTGGTGGAGCACCGCATGGGCCACCGAGCCGATCGCCAGCGACATGGCGGTGCGCCGCGGGTGGTGGCGGCCCACCACGACCAGTGCCGCCGCGCGGGAGGCGATGACCAGCCGGCCCGCCGGGTCCCCGGGCACCGCGGCCTGCTCGACCGGGACGTCCGGAAACCGCTCGCGCAGCGGCGCCAGCCGCTCCGTCTGGGACCGCAGCATCTCCCGTTCGGCCGGTACGCCGTCCCCCTCGTCGGCCAGTCCTTCCGGCGGGATCACCGCGAAGGGGCTGTCGATCACCAGGGTCGGCGAGGGCGGGATGGCGTACGCGGAGACCACCTGGACGGTGGTCCCCCGCACGGCGGCCTCGGTGAACGCGAAGGTCAGTACGTCCTCGGGCGTCTCGGCGGCGTGCAGCCCGACCACCACCCGCCCGGCCGACTGCTCGGCATCGGCGTCGGCATCGGTGTCGGTGTCCGCATCGGTGTCCGCGGCGCCGCGCTCCGCGTGCGGGACCACGACCACCGGGCAGGCGGCCGTGCTGGCCACCGCCCGGCTGCTGGAGCCGAGCAGCAGGCTGGCGAAGCCGCCGCGGCCCCGGGAGCCCATCACCAGCATCCGGGCCCGTGAGCCGATCACCCGCAGCGCCTCGGGCACGGAGCCCTCCAGGGCCTCGTACGCGACCCCCTCGGGCAGCCCGGGGCCGTCGGCGCCGAGCAGGGACCGGACCCAGTCGCGTACGGGGTCGGGGATCTCCTGCGGCTCGGAGGCGTCGTGCAGCGAGGCCCGGCGCCCGGCGTACAACTGGGCGTGGTCGGGCAGTACATGGGCGACCAGGAGCCCGCAGTCGTGTCGGACGGCCTCCTTCCGCGCCCACTCCAGGGCCCGCAGGCTGTGTTCCGAACCGTCGACGGCCGCGATCACCGGTGTGTTGCTCATCCGTCCAGCCTGCTGGGCGTCCGCGCGGGTCGCATCCGCAAGGAAGCGGCGGGTCCGGCCGCCGCTTCGGACGCGAAGGAGCCGCGTCAGCGCGTAGCCTTTTGGGTGCAGGTCGCGTCGTGCGACCGTTTTTGCAGGTCGCAGGCTGAGTTTTGGAGGATGTTGTGCGTTTGCAGGTCGTCGATCACCCCTTGGTGGCGCACAAACTCACCACCCTGCGCGACAAGCGCACCGACTCCGCCACCTTCCGGCGGCTCGCCGACGAGCTGGTGACCCTGCTCGCGTACGAGGCCACCCGGGACGTGCGCACGGAGCAGGCAGACATCGAGACGCCGGTCGCCCCGACCACCGGCGTGAAGCTCTCGGCCCCCCGGCCGCTGATCGTCCCGATCCTGCGGGCGGGCCTGGGCATGCTGGACGGCATGGTGCGGCTGCTGCCGACCGCCGAGGTGGGCTTCATGGGCATGGTCCGCAACGAGGAGACCCTGGAGGCCTCCACGTACGCGACGCGCATGCCGGAGGACCTCTCGGGTCGCCAGGTCTACGTCGTCGACCCGATGCTCGCCACCGGCGGCACGCTGGTCGCGGCGATCCAGGAGCTGATCAAGCGCGGCGCCGACGACGTCACGGCCGTGGTGCTGCTGGCCGCGCCCGAGGGCGTCGAGATCATGGAGCGCGAGCTGGCGGGCACGCCGGTGACGGTGGTGACGGCCGCGGTGGACGAGCGGCTCAACGAGCACGGCTACATCGTGCCGGGCCTGGGTGACGCCGGCGACCGGATGTACGGCTCGGCGGAGTAGAGCGGCGCGGCGGTCCGGCGCGTCCGGACCGCCGGCGCCTCAGCAGTTCTTGGACGCGGGCACGGGGTTGGCCAGGAGGGCCAGCGCCTTGTCCGCGTCCTCCTTCGTGCTCAGCTCCTTGAAGGCGTCGCCCAGGATCAGGTCGACGTCCGCGGTCTCGCGGGTGTCGGTCTGCTGGGTGGTGCCGGCGAGCTGCGTGCCGAGTACGGCGAAGACCGCCTTGTCGGTCGTGGGGGAGCCCAGCAGTATCCCCGTGCCGGGGACCTTCTTGTCGAAGTCGGCCGGGGCGTTGCCCACGTGGCCGATCACGAAGCCGCGTTTGGCCAGCTCGTCACCGACGGCCTTGGCCAGGCCCGCGCGCGGCGTCGCGTTGTAGACGTTGACCGTGATCTCCCCGGGCGGGGGGAGCACGACGGCCGGTTTGGCGGCGGCCGGGGCGGTGGAGGCGGCGCCGGGGCCGCCCTTGGCGGCGGTACCGGGAGGCGTCGTCGGGCAGTCCTTGGCACCCGCAGCCGTGTTCCGTTTGGGGCTGTCGCCCCGGAACACGTCGATGAGCTGCAGGGCCCCGTAGCCGACCAGGGCCAGCGCAAGGATCGAGCCGAGCACGGCGAGGACGATCCGGGTACGGCTCCGCTTACGACTCATACGGGGGTAGGCGGCTCCCGTGACGCGGTACTTTCCGCCCATGCCGGGGGGAGTGAGCATGCTCATGGGCGCAGCGTAATGCGGCCCGGTGTCGATGCCTACTAAATGATCTGCTGATAGGTCAATGGTGACCCGAAAGGCGCAATCCAGACGAAGCCGTCAGGCGGTGTCAGTCCATCTCGAGGACGCGCGCGTGCAGCACCTGGCGCTGCTGGAGGGCGGCGCGCACGGCGCGGTGCAGCCCGTCCTCCAGGTAGAGGTCGCCCCGCCACTTCACGACGTGCGCGAACAGGTCGCCGTAGAACGTGGAGTCCTCGGCGAGCAGCGTTTCGAGGTCCAGCTGGCCCTTGGTCGTCACGAGCTGGTCGAGCCGGACCGGGCGCGGCGCGACGTCCGCCCACTGCCGGGTGGTTTCCCTGCCGTGGTCCGGGTAGGGCCGTCCGCTTCCGATGCGCTTGAAGATCACACGGAAAGCCTACCGGGCCGGTGCGTGCGGGCGCAGCCTCGTGACGGTGGTGCAAAGGTGGCGAACAGCGCTATTTGGGGAGTGAATCATGAGTGAGAGCACCGACCCCGCCCTCGCGGAGGGCCGGACGGGCCCGCCGGGCCCGGCCGAAGAGATCGCCGCCGGGTACGCCTTCACCGGGCCCGCGCTCGATCTCGGGGCCCTCCTCTGGGACGACGTCTGCCTGCCCGACCGTCAGATCCGCATCCCCCTGGCCATGCTGGGCCGCCACGGACTGGTCGCCGGAGCCACCGGGACCGGCAAGACCAAGACGCTCCAGCTCATCACCGAACAGCTGTCGGCGGGCGGCGTCCCCGTCTTCCTCGCGGACGTCAAGGGCGACCTCTCGGGGATCTCGGCGCCCGGGACGGCGGGCGACAGGATCGACGAACGGGCCCGGGACGTGGCCCAGTCGTGGGAGCCCACCGGATACCCCTGCGCCTTCTACTCGCTGGGCGGGATCGGCCCGGGGATCCCGCTCCGGTCCACGGTGACCAGCTTCGGCCCGGTGCTGATGTCGAAGGTGCTCGAGCTCAACCAGACGCAGGAGCAGTCCCTCGGCCTGATCTTCCACTACGCCGACACCAAGGGCCTGGAGCTGATCGACCTCAAGGACCTGCGCGCGGTCGTCGCCTTCCTCGTCTCCGACCAGGGCAAACCCGAACTCAAGCGGATCGGCGGCCTGTCCACGGTGACGGCCGGGGTGATCCTGCGGGCGCTCACCGCCTTCGAGCAGCAGGGGGCGTCGGAGTTCTTCGGCGAGCCCGAGTTCGACACCGGTGAGTTCCTGCGGACGGCCGCCGACGGGCGCGGACTGGTCTCCGTACTGGAACTCCCGGCGGTGCAGGACAAGCCGCAGCTCTTCTCCACCTTCCTGATGTGGCTGCTCGCCGACCTCTACAACGACCTGCCGGAGGTCGGCGACCTGGAGAAGCCGCGGCTCGTCTTCTTCTTCGACGAGGCGCACCTGCTCTTCAGCGGGGCCTCGAAGGCCTTCCTCGCGTCCATCACCCAGACGGTCCGGCTCATCCGCTCCAAGGGCGTCGGCGTCTTCTTCGTCACCCAGACCCCCAAGGACGTGCCGTCGGACGTCCTCGCCCAGCTCGGCAACCGGGTGCAGCACGCGCTGCGCGCCTTCACCCCCGACGACGCCAAGGCCTTGAAGGCGACGGCGAAGACCTTCCCCCACTCTGCCTACGACCTGGAGGAGCTGCTCACCCGGCTGGGCACCGGCGAGGCGGTCATCACCGTACTCAGCGAGAGGGGCGCCCCCACCCCGGTCGCGGCGACCCGGTTGCGCGCCCCGCAGTCGCTGATGGGACCGGTCGCGGCGGCCGACCTGGAGCAGGCCGTGAAGTCCTCGCCGCTCTGGTCGCGCTACGCGGAGCCGGTCGACCGAGAGTCGGCGTACGAGAAGATCAGCGCCGAACAGGTCGCCGCGGAGGCGCGGGCGGAGGCCGCCGCGGCCGCCGCCGAGGCCGAGAAGGAGGCCAAGGCGGCACAGAAGGAGGCCGCGCGGGCCGCGCGCAGCGCCCCGGAGCCGGATCCCTCGCTGGCCGAGCAGGTGGTGGGGAGCGGGCTGTTCCGCTCGCTGGCCCGGTCGATCGGGACACAGCTGGGCCGGGAGATCTCGCGCTCGATCTTCGGGACGGCGCGCCGGCGCCGCTGACGCGGTGACAGACTCGGTGCATGCGGACCGAACTCACCGACACCACGTCCAGCAAGGTCAACCGGGCCCTGCTCGAAGCCCGGCGGGCGATAGGCAGCCCGACCATGGGGCTGGTGCTGACCCTCGTCCTCGCCACCGACGAGGAGAACGCCTACGACGCCGTACGCGCCGCCTCCGAGGCCTCGCGCGAACACCCCTGCCGCATCATCGCGGTCATCAGGCGGTCCTCGCGCGGCCCGCACAAGCTCCGCGCGAACCGCGTTGACGCCGAACTGCGGGTCGGTTCCGACGCCGGGACCGGCGAGATCGTGCTGCTGCGCCTGCACGGGGCGTTGACCGAGCACGCCGGCTCGGTCGTCCTGCCGCTGCTCCTGCCGGACGCGCCGGTGGTGGCCTGGTGGCCGGCCGGCGCGCCCACCGACCTGGCACGGGATCCGTTGGGCGCGCTCGCGCAGCGCCGGATCACGGACGCGGCCGCCGCCTTCGATCCGGTCGGCGTGCTCGACGAGCGGGCGGCCGGCTACCAGCCCGGTGATACCGATCTCGCCTGGACCCGCCTCACGCCGTGGCGCTCGCTGCTGGCGGCGGCCCTGGACCAGAAGCCGCTGCCGGTGACCGGCGCGGCGGTGGAGAGCGAGCCCGACAACGCGAGCGCGGAGCTGCTGGCGCGCTGGCTGGAGGACCGGCTGGGGGTGCCGGTGGCCCGGGTGGCGAGCGAGGGCCCGGTGATCACCGGGGTCAGCCTGCAGACCGCGGCCGGGGAGATCCGGGTGGACCGCCCCGCGGGCGTGTTGGCCACCTTGAGCCTGCCGGAGAGCCCCGACCGCAGGGTGGCACTGAAGATCCGCAGCGGCGCCGAACTGATCGCGGAGGAACTGCGCCGCCTCGACGCGGACGTGGTCTACGGTTCCGCGCTGCGGCGGCGGCCGCTCCAGACGGGGCTCTCCGCGTAGTGGTTGTCGTAGGTAGCCGAGCTGTCCTTGATGTCCTGCACGGTGGCCTCGCCCGCGTTGACCCGGCCGAGGAGCCGGTAGTAGTCGAAGCGGCCCATGCCGGGGGTGAAGCCGACGAAGACGGCCGCGGTGTGGCCGGCGGCGGGGGCGAAGGCGTGCTTCACGCCCGGCGGGACCGCGATGAAGTCGCCGGCGTCCAGGGTGTGGATCTCGTCGTCGACGAGGATGTCGAGCCGGCCGGCGGTGACGTGGAAGAACTCGGTGGCCTTGGTGTGGAAGTGCACCGGGGCGCCCGCCGCGCCCTCCTCGAAGGTGGCGGTGTTGCAGGTGAGCTCGGCGGTGTCGGTGAGCAGGGTGATGAGGCTGCCGGGGGCGTCGTAAATGGCTTCGGCGGTGGCGGCGCGGGTCGCGATCTCTGTCATGTCCACCAATCTATGATCTTGAGCGACCGGAATCAGGGGTCAATCGAAGGCGTGTGCGGCCGGTCAATTCTGCGCGCCGGAATCAGGAGCCGCCCGCGGCCCCGGTGGCTTTCGCGGCCTTCGCGGCGGCCTTCATCTCCTGCTTGTGCGCCCGCACCTTGGCCAGGGACTCCGGGCCGGTGATGTCGGCCGCCGAACGGTAGACGTTCGCCTGGCCGTACCCGCCCGCGGCTTCCCGCCAGCCCGTCGGACGCACGCCGAACCGCTTGCCCAGCAGGGCGAGGAAGATCTGTGCCTTCTGCTCCCCGAAGCCCGGCAGCGCCTTGAGGCGCTTCAGCAGCTCCTGGCCCGTCGCGGCGTCGGCCCAGACCGCCTCCGCGTTCCCGTCGTAGTGCTCGACGAGGTACGCGCACAGCTGCTGGACGCGCGTCGCCATCGATCCCGGGTACCGGTGGACGGCGGGCTTCTCGGAGAGCAGGGCCGCGAAGGCCTCCGGGTCGTACGCGGCGATGGTGTGCGCGTCGAGATCGTCGGCGCCCAGCCGCTGGGCGATCGTCCAGGGCCCGGAGAACGCCCACTCCATCGGCACCTGCTGGTCCAGCAGCATTCCGACGAGCGCGGCGAGCGGGCTCCGGCCGAGCAGCGCGTCGGCCTCCGGCTGCTGTGCCAGCCGGATGGTGATGTCCTTGTCCATGGCTCCAGCGTCCCGCCTGGGCGCGCTCCCCGCGCGGTCGCCGCACCGCGCGCCTAGCGTGAGTACGACCGTCTACGACGACGACAGGTACGAGACGAGGAGTCGATCGATCATGTCCGAGTTCCCCGAAGGTGCTCCCTGCTGGGTGGACGCGATGTTCGCCGACGTGGAGGGGGCCAAGACCTTCTACGCAGACGTGCTGGGCTGGACCTTCGGCGAGGCCAGCAGCGAGTACGGCAACTACACGCAGGCCTACTCCGACGGCAAGGCCGTCGCGGCCGTGGTCCCGCCGATGCCGGGGGCCGACGCACCGTCCCAGTGGTGTCTGTACTTCGCCTCGCCCGACGCGGCGGCCACCGCCGAGAAGGTGACGGCCAACGGCGGCGAGGTGCTGATGGGCCCGATGCAGGTGGGCGCCTTCGGCACGATGGTGCTCGCGAAGGAGCCGAGCGGCGCGGTCTTCGGCGTCTGGCAGCCGGGCGAGCACAAGGGCTTCGAGAAGATGGGCGAGCCGGGCTCGTACGCGTGGGCGGAGGTCTTCACCCGGGACCCGGCCAAGGCGGACGCCTTCCTGCCGAAGGTCTTCCCGTACGGCGCCCAGCAGATGGACCCGGGCGAGGACCCCGAGATGGCCGACATGGACTTCAAGGTCTTCAGCGTCGGCGGTGCCGGGGAGCCGGTGCTGGGCCGGATGAAGATGGACGACGACTTCCCGCCGGACCTGCCGCCGTACATCCAGGTCTTCTTCGGGGTGCCGGACTGCGACGAGGCGGTGTCGAAGACCCAGAAGCACGGCGGGAAGCTGCACTTCGGCCCGATGGACAGCCCGTTCGGCCGGTTCGCGGCGGTCGCCGACCCGCAGGGCGCCGCCTTCGCCGTGATCGACATGTCGACAACAGTGGGTGAGATGCCGAGCTTCGGCTGAGCGAGGTCCCGCCGTGTCGCCGGGCCCGGCGACACGGCAGACTGCCCCCGACAGATGGGTTCCAGCTGTACGGGGGGCGGATTTCAATGAGACGCGGGACGATGCTCGCAGCCGCGGGATGCGGACTGGCGATTCTTGCGACGGCCGGGTGCACCCTGCCGCCCGCGCCGGCGCTCTCGCCGTCCGCGGTCCCGGCGAAGCCCTCACCGGTGCCCGTGACGTCGGCGCCCGTGACGTCGGCGCCAGTGACGTCACCTCCGGCACCTGCCCCGACGGGGTCCGAGCCACCGCGGGCGTCCGAGCCGTCGGGGCCGTCCGGGCCGTCGGGGCCGTCCGGGCCCGCTGAGCCGGTCGGGGACGCGAGGGTCACGGCCGCCGACCGCGCTCTGCTGGAGGTCGCCCGCGCGGAGGGCGGAGCCCGTGTTCCGGACGACGGATCCGTCATCGTGATCCACCGCGAACCGGCGGGCGACGCGGGCGAGTTCGCCTGGATGCCCGACGACCAGAACTACTGCCTGGCCGTGGTCCGCGCCGCCCGCGCGAGCACCATCTGCAACCCCCTGCCGAAGTCCTGGGCGCGGATCGGGATCCGGCTGGTGATCGAGGCCGTCGCGTACCGCGAGGGGTCCACGGTCTACTTCGCCGTCGTGGACGGCGGCCACGCCCCGTACGCGTACGCCGGACGCGGGCCGAAGAGCCCGGGCTGGGGCCCGGTCCGCGATGCCACGGCCGCCTTCGCCTCGGGCCGGACGCTGAGCCTGCTCACCTACGAACGCCCCGCCGGCCAGATCTTGCCGGGTGACCGGGAGATCTGCAGCGCGGACAACGCCGTCTGCTTCCCCACCCTCGACGTCTACGTCCCCGGCAGTCCCTGAGCGCGGGCGAAAGATTTTCGCGCGGCCCGTCACATCGGTGCGGCGGGGCGGGTCAGTGGAGTGAAGCAGGCGGGAGACAGACCGGAGCGGGTCCGCACCGGCGCCCGCCCGAGGGGAGCTCGGATGTCCACCACCGCTGTTGTTTTCGCCCTGGTCGGCGCGTTCATGGTCGGATTCTCGGCGGCCTCGATGTTCCTCGGGGCGAAGTGGGTCGTGGAGCCGCTGGCCGAGTACGGGGTTCCGCGCTCGTGGTGGACCTGGCTCGCCACCGCGAAGGCGGCCGGCGCGGCGGGCCTGGCGGTGGGTGTCTTCGTCCCGGCGATCGGCATCGCTGCGGCGATCGGGGTCGGCCTGTACTTCGCGGGCGCCGTGATCACGGTGCTGCGGGCGAAGTCCTACGCCCACGCGGCCTTCCCGGTGATCTACGCGGCCCCGGCGGTCGTGGCCCTGGCCCTCGGCTTCAACGGCTGAGGGGGAGCGGGCGCGAGAACGGGGGAGGCCGGCCCGCGGCCTCCCCCTACGGGGTCACGTAGGGCAGGTCGGCGGCGCGGACGCGGTGCAGCGGGCCGGCCGCGCGCAGCACCACGTCCAGGACGGCCCCGGGCCGGGCGGCGTAACTGTTCGAGAACCACGGCATGTTGGCCTCGACCACGGCGTACCGGCCCGTCGCACCGACGAGGCCGACGTCGACGGTGACGGCGCTGGGCAGCCCGGTGCCCGTCGCGGCGAGCAGCGCGGCCGCGAAGCCGCGTACGTCCGCCCCGCGCGCGTCCTCGTCGAGGGGGGCGGGGTCCAGGTGCCCGTGGACGGCGTACCGGCTCCCGGCGGCGACCTCTCCGTCGAGCAGGAACAGCCGGTACTCGGCGGCGAAGTCCACCACCTCCGAGACCAGCACGGGGGTGGCGGCGGGCAGGGACCGGGGCAGCGGCGTGCCGGGCCCGTACACGGCGGGCGGGAAGGACTTCTCGCGCGGCGGCTTCACGAACGCCGGCCGCCCGGATCCGGTCAGCTCCCGCGCCGCCCGGCCCAAGGTGGTCAGCTCGATCCGGCGGCCCGTGAACCGCTCGGGCAGCCGCGTGAGCCAGTCGTCGGGCGGCTCCAGCAGCCCCAGCCCGAGCACCCCGGCCACCCGCGCGGCGGCGTGCGGACCACCGCACCAGTGCACGGCCCGGCCGGCCAGTTCACCGAAGCCGGGGCCGAGGCCCCGGACGGTCATCCCCCGGCGCGCGGCAGCCTCGGCGAGCAGCCCGGCCGTGGCGGTCGGCCGGGCCGGTATCAGAAACACCTCATCCGTCATTCGGCCATGATGCGGCGGCCGGCCTGCCTGCCTGCCGGGATGGGGACGGAAGCGGGAAACCCAGAAGGACCCCGCTGCCAGCAGCGGGCAAACACCGCCGCATCACGAGCCGGGCTCCGGGCCGAGCCGACGTCGGGCCCGGGAGGGTGCCGGTGTCCTTCCGGCACTCCCGTAGGCCTACGGCGTGGCCGAACCGTCCGGGCGGCGGATCACCACCGAGATCCCGCGGATGCCCGTCGCAAACCCCGTCTGGTGGCGGCAGGCGCCGCCGACCCGCAGGGCGCCGTCTTCGGGGCTCTGCCCGACTTGGGCGTGCTCGTCGTCCACGATCAGCTCGGCGAGGACCTGATCCTTCAAACGGTCCCCCCGGGCTGCGGAGACGGCGGTGTCGTCCTGGCAGCGGTCCGCCACGTGTCGCCAGCGGTCGGCGGAATCCGGATCGCCGCTCCACGTCCACAGGCCTGCGGCTGCACGTGCCACTTGGGCCATGAACTCGCTTCCGCCCATGTGGACGGAGCGTGTCCGCCCGGGACCGGGTGCCCCGACCCACTGGTAGTTGCCGATGACCGCTTCGAGCGTTCCGTCCCTCCCGTCGAAGATCAGGAGGCTCGCACCGCTGCCCGTTCGTTCCCTGGCCGGCTTCAGGAGATCCCTGCCCAGTCGTTCTGCGGCGTGGTAGCCGATCCGGTGGAGCACCTCGACGACCTCCTGCGCGTTGGTTCCCCCGTCCGTGTCGCCGTAGAGGATGTCCACGCGCACCCCGCGCGCCACCGCAGCCTGGATGGCGTCGCCGAGCTTCGACAGGCTCTCCATGTTGACCGTGGGTGAGGCGATCAGGACGTGGTTCGCCGCCGTGGCCAGTGCCTCGGCGATCACGAGTCGGTGGGCCTCTTCGCCGGACACCTCCGAGAAGAGGGCCGCCTCGGTCGACTGGTCCGTGGGACCGTCATCGCTGCTTCCGAAGGGTTCTGTGCCGTAGAGCCAG
The DNA here is from genome assembly GCF_026340975.1 of Streptomyces sp. NBC_01214. Classification (GTDB taxonomy): domain Bacteria; phylum Actinomycetota; class Actinomycetes; order Streptomycetales; family Streptomycetaceae; genus Streptomyces. The sequence goes on from NZ_JAPEOS010000001.1 coordinate 529,105, forward strand.
GGGAAGGAGGCGCTCGTCTGGGGTGCCGCTGCCGTCCCGAGCGCGGCGGCCGCAGGCTTCCGGCCCGGGATGCTCAGCGGTGTCGGCCGGCGCCCGGGGCCGGTGGCCGGCACCTGAGCCTGTACCGGAGGTGCCACCTTCACGGCGATCGCCTGTGGCGCCGGCTGGACGTCCGGGACGCTCTCCAACTCCTCCTTCCTGGCCTGTGCCACCGCCAGGATCTCGGTGGACAGAGCCTGGTGCCAGCCCCGCGGAAGCCCCGTGATGAACCGGTCGACGAGGTCGACGCGCACGGGGAGGAAGCGGTCGACCGTCACGAGCCGGGGCCGTCCGATGCTGCGCACCCACTCGCCGCTGGCTCGGGGCAGTAGCTTCTGGATCTGGGACTCGTCCAGCGCGTTGCGCACGATGCGCAAGGGTGTGGACGGGTTGAGGTCCGGCCGTGCCTCCTGCTTCGAGACGGTCAGCACTTCACCTCGCCTGGCCAGCTGTCCTGCCGTGCGATCGAGAACCACGGTGCAGGGCGCGGCCGGAGCCACCACGACCGATGCCGGGTCCTTGCCGGACAAGCACGCCTGCTGCCCTTCGTCGGTGAGGACGAAAGTGGCCTCCCGGCCGCTGGTGACGGCGACCCATCCTGCACCGACCAGGGTCACCACGGCTTCGACCATCAGACGTTCGTGGACGCGAAAGGTGTCGCACAGAGAGGTCAGGGTCGCGCCCTGGTCGGGGGCGACACCTGCCTGAGCGGCGATCTGCTCCAGAACCCGCCGCTCCAGACGGCTGTACGGGCGGCCCCGGGCCACGCTGAAGTTGACGCTGAACATGCTCACGGGTACGAGAACGATCACGAGTGCTCCCTGAGGTCAGCCGGGATACGTAGAGCCCTGCCATCCAGGAACCATTCGTCGAGCAGGGTGACGATCTTCTTGAAGGACCACAGCGGCTGGGACTCGTCCTCGAGACGTACGGCCTGCACCTGGTGGAGGAAGAAGTCCCAGGACCCGACGAGGATCAGCAGGCGCTCCGCCCGCGAGAGGAGCACGTTCATCCGGCCCGGGTCGTCGAGGAAGCCCAGACCGTGGCCGATCTCCTTCTCGTTGTTGCGGACCAGGCTGATGGCGACGACGTCCGCCTGGTTGCCCTGGAAGGAGTCGACCGTGTGGGCGGGGAACCGGTTGCTGTTGTTCGCTTCGGCCTTGAGACCCAGCTGGACCTGCAGTCCGGCGGGGAGGGGCGTGTCCCGCAACTGCTGGCTGAGCAGGCTCACCTGCCGTGAGTACGGGGCCAGCACCGCGAGCTTGCCCTGACACCCGCCGTCCGGTCCGAGGGTCCGTAGGAAGTTGGCGAGCGCGCGCGCCTCCGACGGATTGGTGTACTTGGACTGGCCGCTGTTCGGGCCGACCTCATGGGTGGCGGCGTCGTCGCGGCACCACGGCACGTCGAGCCAGACCACCGCACGGTCACGAAGGCCGCTCGGGGTGTGGAAACCGTGACGCACCCGTTCGACCGGTTCGCCCTCCTTGTTCAGGGTGCGGTTCATCAACCGCCCCTGGTAGTACGCCTCGGAGATCAGCCGGCCGATGTCCGGGTGCATGCGGTGCTGACCGATCAACTGCCCCGCGGACGCTCCCTTCGCCTCCGTGTCCGTGACCAGACGGTCCGCACCCGTGGCCACGGCGCAGTACTCGTACAGACGGTGGAAGGTCTTGAGCCATTCCTTCGAGTACTCGCGGAACTCGTCCCGGTCAGCCTGGCTGCGGCGCTCCCACGAGTCGAGCCATTCCTGGTCGAGCATGCCGGACGCCCGTGGTTTGAGGCGGCCGAGGATGTGTGCCACCGGGTCCAGCTTGTCGATCCCCTTGTGGTAGTCCTCGTACCGGTAGGGATCCAGCTGCTTGTGGTCACCGATCAGCAGCCAGCGATGACCCGCCTGCAGTGGTAGCGCGAGGTCGAATGCGTGCGCCTTGCCCGCCTCCTCGACGATCGACCAGTCGAACGCCTGACCAGCGGCGAGGGCGACCAGGTCGCCGGCGCTGGTGGTGCAGTACGTGAGGTTCGCGCCGCGTTTGACCAGCTCGACGAAGTCCGACGAGCGGGGGCCGAGGTCCCCCTGCTCCTGCATCATGTTGATCTCGCTGACCATGGCCTTCGCGTCGTCCAGCCAGGCGAGCTGCACCTCGCTGGGTGAACTCATCGCTTCGAGCTGGAAGATGCTGCGCTGGAGCACCTGCCTGGCCACGCCCTCGACGCCGTCCTCCGGCAGCGTGGTTCCTGCCTTGTGCGGACCCCGCAGCCGGATCTGTAGCGGCCTGTCGGCTTCGGGCACGTCCTGGAACGCCTCACCCACCTTCGACCTGAGCACGTCGACGGCTCCGTGGGCCTGGGCCGTGACCAGCACCTGGACGACGGGATCCTCGGTGATGATCTCGCGCAGCAGCCAGGCGACGAGGGTGGTCTTGCCCGTGCCGGGCGGCCCTTGCAGCGTGTAGATGGGTCGTACCCGCAGGATGTCCTCGATGCTGGCCCGCTTGGGCTCGTCGACCCGTTCGTGGTCGAGTTCGACGGGGAGCTCGGAGGCGCCGGTGTCCATGCGGACGTGACTCGGGGTGGCCAGAGAGCGCAGGAGGTACCCGTGCTGGTCGAGGGCGTCGATGGCCTTCTTACGACGCCGGAACAGACTGATCTGCCCGGGCATGCCAGCGCTGCGGAGGAACCCCTCCTTCTCCAGCTTCACCCGGCCTCTGCTCAGGCCCGGGCGGCTGAGCGTGATGCACTCGGTCGCCTGGTCCATGGCGTCGACCTGCCACACGTTGCCGTCGTCGTCGGACTGGGGGTCCCGGGGCGGGAGCTTCAGTCGGGCGCCGTCGCGAGCTCCCGACAGGATCACCTTGCGGTCGCTCCCCCGTACCTCCTTCTGCAGGAAGTCGATCAGGTCCACGCGGAACGGCTCGAAGATTTCGTGTCCTTCGGGGCGCGCGCGCTCCTTGACCACGGCCCGCTCCACGCCGTCCTCCTGCCACGGGGCGCGGACGACTTCGTACGGGAAGATCTGTGAGTCGAGGAGGAGCAGTTCGATCTGATTGCTCACGCGGACGAACTCGTGGAAGCGGCCGAGCTCGCGTGAGACCTGTGCGCTGCGATCGATCTTCGGTAGTGCGAGCTCCCACGACGTGGCGTTCTGCGCGATCGTCCGGTCGCGGGCCACCTCGTCCCGGGCATAGGCGAACACGCGGCCAGGCGGGAGTTCGCGGAAGCTGTCGTCGCCCTCGCTGTAGAGCAGTGGCTGGGCGGACCGGCAGTCCGCGACCTGCCAGCTGGACGTGCCGTCCTTCCCCCGGTGCGGCGTGATCTTCAGGCTGAGCCTGCCGCCTACGAGGATGAAGTACGGCCTGTTGGGGACGGCGTAGAGAAGGGGCTTCTGTAGGTCCTGGCGGACGAACTCACACGCCTCCTTGCGGTGGATCGGGTCCCCGGGGATGAAGGTCCCCATGGGGTCGAGGCGCAGGTGGTCGCGCAGCCCGCTGTCCATCAGGTGATCGATGAACTCCGGCCGCCGCAGGTCGAGGGCCAGGACGTACTGGGCGTCCTCCTGCTGGGTGCGCAGGGGGTTCGCCAGGGCGCGCGCGATGTCCTGGATCCGGCCGATGATGTCGTACGGCGCGGTCAGGCGCTCCAGCGGGTCTTCGGCGACGAGGTCCAGCAGTAGCTTGCGTTCGGCCTCGGTCAGCTCGGCCTTGGCGGTGTCGATGGTCTTGAGCACCCGTGCGTGACGCTCGGGCGGGGGATTGGTGGTGAAGCGTTCAAGGTCGAGGAGCAGCCGTGCGCAGAGGATGCCGAAGGCGAACCAGTCGTCGTCCTGACGCCAGGCCGTCACGCCCCCCCGTGGTGCGTTCGGGTGGAACCGGCCAGCCGACAGGGGGCTGGGTCCCCACCGGACGGCCCAGTTTGACGGACCACTCGAAGCCGCCGAGGCGCAGGGACTCGGCACCCAGGTCCTCGTCGAAGAAGAGGGAGTCGAGGTCCACGCCCCGGTGCAGGACCTGTCGCTCGTGCAGCAGGTTCAGCCCTGTGGCGACGCGCCGTAAGCCGTTCCACAACTGTTCGCGTGCGGCTGTTCCGCGGTTCGAGAGCCACGAGTAGCGTGCCCGGCGGCGCAGCGCGGTGGCGACGCGCTCGTAGCCCGGCGCCTCCAGGACCATGACGAAGCAGTGGTGTCCCCGGTCGAGGCCGGCGTCCTTCAGTACGACCAGGGCATCGTCAGCCCTGGGGCTGCTCGCGATCTTGTACAGGGTGCGCAGTTCGTGGTCCCAGAGGGCGCGCTGCACCCTGTCCGGTTGCTCACCCTCGTAGGTCCAGGTCTTGAGCAGGTACGTGTAGCCGTCGCTGAAAGCCTCCCAGACCTGGGATTCGCCATCGCCTGGGTGCGGGCCCGCGGTGATCTCGTACCTGTTCTGCAGAAGTAATGTCCCGATTGTGGGAGCCGTCATCCATCCACCTTCACAAGCTGGGGAGCGGGTGCGCAGACACTACGGGCGGCCCTATCCGGCCGCGCAGATGAAACGTGATCCTACTCACGCCCGCGGAGCCGTTGTGGCCGGTTTGGAGATGCGCGCGCACAACTCGGGCGGGACGGGAGCAGGTTGTCGCGGAGCCCTGGTCCACCCCTGATCGGCCGGGCTCCCCGGGCGCGGGTCGATGACAAGCGGTGGAGGGTCGATCGCAGACGGTAAGGAGGTGGTGGTCCGCGGCGGGTGCGGGCACCTCGGAGTCTGGGAGTGTGTGCCGAGCGGTGATCGCCACTGCGCATCGGCGAGGGCGCCGCGCTGGCCACGTGAACGCCGAAGGCCCCGACCGCAATGCGATCGGGGCCTTCGTTCCGCCTTCAGGCGACTGCGGAGGATACGAGATTCGAACTCGTGAGGGGTTGCCCCCAACACGCTTTCCAAGCGTATCGTCCAAGTGCTGCGACACGTACAGTCTGACCTGCGGTTATGCAGCTTGTCAGGCGTTTGCGGCTATTGCAGCGTCTTGTCTAGCGAACCCCTACCGTCACGCGCACCCGCGAGAACGGGGACACACAGCGAGAGGCACGTACGGCTTCTCCTCAGCCTCACGGCGGGCTTGTCGCCAGCAGACGCGGAGTCCATCTGAGTGCGTGCATGTTCCACACCGCCCGGTGCACAGCTCAGCACGTGCCTTCCCCGTGGACATGGCCTGAGATGCGGCTCGGTCTCGCTTCGCTCGCCCGCTCCTCCAAGCGTGCGCCCTAGGCCACTAGGCTTCGGATCACTCAGCGACGACAGCGCAGGCTCACCCGCCCGTCTTCCGCTCCCGCTTCTCCCTCTCAGCCTTACCCCGCTGCACGCGCTCCAGGACCTCTTCCTCCGTGGTCTCCGCCTCGGCTTTCTCCACCGCGTCGCACATCCCCGCGAACCCCTCCCGCTCAGCAGCGCGGCCCAGTCGCCCCGTCTCCCGATCCACCACGAGCGCGAACCCCTCGCCGTCCCACGCGATCACCTCGGAGTGCATCAGCCCGCCATCAAGCTCTCCCCACTCGTCGTCACCCTCGCGCCCCTCGAACCTGGCGAACCACGTACCCGGCACAGCCGCTATCAGCGTCATGTCCCACACCACCCCTTTCATCTCTGAGTCCCGTGCTGCTTTCGTTCTGTCGAACTGCTGAGCTGTGCGTCTCTTAGAGAGACGCGCTCAGCAGCAGAAGTCAGTGATCTTGTTCAGCAGTGCTCATCAGGTCCGTACCTGCGGAAACGCGTCGCTCAGCAGTGCTCAGCAGTGCTCAGCAGTAACTCAGCACCGATCATGCTCAGCAGTTCGCTCAGCAGTAGTCGGAGCGACGCGTTCGAACCCGCTACGGCTTGCCGCTCGGCTACTCCGCGACGGCGTACAGAACCTGGCGCCTGATCTTGTGGACCACGAGCGGCGGGCGCTGCCCCTTCATGCACTTCGCCTCGTCGGCCAAGGTGCCGCAGTGCGCCCGTACGGTGCTCTCACCCAGCCCCAGGGCCTTGGCGATGTCGTTCGGATGCACTGGTCCGTCCGTAGCGTTCTCCCGGATGTACGCGACTATCCGGTCCTCGTTGCTCAGGTGAGCCGCGACGGACTCAGCGGCCGTCATCACCGTGAAGGCGGGCGCGCCGTTCCGCTGCTCCTCCAGCCTGAACTCCACGGCCTTGATCTCGCGCCCGGCCTTGACCTTCGTCACGTCGATGTGCCGCCCCTTGTCCTCCGAGCTGCGGATGCGGATGATCACGTCCAGCGCGGCGGGCTGTGAGGACGCACCGCGCGCCCTGTCGCCGTTCTCGTGGCCCGTGTGGTGCACCAGGAGGATGAAGCAGTTCAGCCGCTTGGAGAGGGCCTTGAGGCTCTGCATGACCTCGTTCATGCCGGTGTTGTCGTTCTCGTCCACGCCCCGGACGGCGAGGCTCTGGGTGTCGATAACCAGCAGGGCGGGTGTGGAAGAGGTGGCCTCCACGTCGGCCGCCAGCGCCTCCACACTGTCCGGGTCGGCGAGGTTCAGTTCCTCTTCCACCATCACGGACAGCTCGTCCGAGGTGCGCCCGTACTTCATCTCCCAAGCGTCGAGCCGCTTGGCGAAGTCGAACCCGCCCTCCATGAGGACGTAGAACACGGACCCCTTGCCGTTGATCTTCTGGCCGATCCAGTCGTCCATCCCGGTGCAGAGCCGCATGGACAGGTCCACGGCCGCGTAAGTCTTGCCGCCGTACGAGGGGCCGAAGAGCTGGCCGACGCCGTACTCCGGCAACAGGCGCTCGATCAGCCACCGAGGCTCGGGCCGCTCTCGGAGCTGCTGGCGGGTGAGGAACCGGCTCGTGCTGCGCTTGGGCTCGGCCGCCTGAGTGCCGGCGAGCCGCTCCGCGACCGAATCCGCGGTGGCCAGCTCGGCTCGTACCTGCTCGGCCGGGGTGGAGTTCCACGCCTTGATGACCTGGGAGAGCACAGTGGTGCCTTCCTCGGCGGCCTTGTCCTGCGCCGCGTCCAGCTCCTCAGCCACGCCCCAGGTCTGTTCCAGGGTGAGCCCCGCCCGGATGCAGTCCTTTACCAGGCCCATCAGCAGCCCGTGCCTGTTGGTCCGGGTGCCCTCCTTGTACATGCCGTTGAAGCCGGTCAAGGTCGCGTTGACCCGGCCGCCCCGCTCACGGCGAGAGGTCTTGACGGGCTCTGTGGGCGCCTCGTGCTTGCTCTGCGTACGAACCGGCGCGCTCGTGCTGCTGGCGTCCGTACCGAGCGCCTGGTGCAGTTCGGAGACGCTCAGTGAGCGATACGAGAGCGACGCGACGGCCACGAGCGCGCCCCGGCCGTTCGCCCCGATGTTCTCGGGCTTCCAGTTCCTCGTGCCCGGCACACGGAGCAGAGCCGCCGAGCTGGTCTTGCTGTCCGCACCAAGCTTGGCTGCCAGGGCCGCGTTCAGCTCCTCGACTTCTCGGGGTGGTGTGGAAGACGACAGGCCCAGGTGCACGTGGAAGCGCGGGTACTTCTGGCCGTCCTCACCGACCACCACACCGCCGGACCTGATGAGGGAGAACCCGTTCATCCGTAGCCAGTTGCGGACTGCCGCGTCTAGAACCCGCTTGTCCACGTCGGCGTAGATCGAGTAGCCATCGCCTGAGTTGTCGACCGACGGGTCTCCCTTCGCCGTGCGGGGTACCGGCGTGTAGAAGACCTCGGTGCCAGGCTCGTCCGAGTAGCTGATGAGCTTGGACAGCGTGGCCCGGTTCATCGCGAGGAGAAGGACCCTACGGTTCTTCCAGTCCAGCTCACCGTTCGCCAGTCGAGTAGCCAGAACCACCGTGAACTTGAGGTTGGCGTACTTGTTTCCGTACGTGGAAATGAAGAATTCCCGAGCCGCATTACGTCGTGTTATCGTCACGTCAGTTCCTTTCCATTGCAGTGCTCATGTGGTTGGTGTTCGAGAAAGCCTCTGTTGCGCGACAGGGGCTTTTCTCATGGTCAGGCTCTAGGAGAATCAGCTCGTGGGCTAGGTAGCACCCTCCGCCGCAGCCGTAGCGGTCTATCCAGGCTTTCTGGAGTTCTGCCCTGTCGCGAGTGGCCCAGAGGCTCACAGTCCGCTGATCGCCGCGTCGGTAGCGCTTGCGGCAATTCACCACGAGGGCGTAAGGCAGTTCGTCGGCCTCTTCGAAGGCATCGACCCATTCGGCGTTTCGCCAAGCGCAGCGGGCAAAGGAGAGGTAGTTCCGGTGGTGCCGCATACAGCGGTGCTGGCGGTAGACCTTGAGCGGCGGCGAGAAGTCGAGAACCCGGGCGCTCATAGCTCCGCCCTGCTGTCCGGTAGCTCGTAGAACTCGAACCACACGGTCTTGCCCACGATGCGAGTCCGGACCTTCAACCGCATGCGAGCGGCCCGCTTGTGGAGCTGGTTGGCGAAGTTGCGCGGCTCGGCGGTGAAGTCCAGACCCTGGGTCGCCTTCCAAGTGGTCTCAGGGGTGATCCATTCGGCCCACGGATACTTTGCCGGGCGACCCCTCTTTGCCTGCGGCATTGATGCTACGATTTCGGCCATCGCTATTTCCTTTCGAGAGCTAAGCCGTTTTCGACTAAATGAAAGCTAGCGATTTTCGACAATGAACGGCAATGTCCTGTGTATCCACGTGGGTGAATTCCGTCACGAAATCTTCACAACTCGACACGACAAAGCCCCGCACCTCGAAAATGAGAATGCGGGGCTGTCTGTCTCTGCCGGCGAGCGAGAGATGAGCGCGTGCGTCGCGCATACGCGTACGGAGCACAGAAAGGCGCCTGTAGGGCGTCAGTAGCGTGCGCGTGATGAACGAGACGTGTGAGAGCTACGGCAGCGCCAGAAGCGTGCTGATAGCTCCGCGAAGTGCGAGCGGTAGTGGGGCCTCCCTCGGCGCCGAGCGTGTCTCGGCTGGTGTGGAACGTGCCACGAGCTGACCGCTGCTGGCAAGGGTGGCATGACGTTTGGTCATGCGTTCTGTGACATCTGGTCAAGCGTTCTGTCACCAGCGCCTACCAAGAAGCCCCGGGCTCCTCTACTTCCCCGGGGCTTCTTGATGCTCCAAAGGAAAACCCCCGACTGACAGCACGCAGTCGGGGGTTCTCGCTCTCCGCCACCGGACAGTTTGAATTGAGCGGGACAGATACCGTCATCTTAGCGTGTCGATTTCCCGCGCTCCAAAGGGTCGCCCTCGCGGGCGCTCGAATGTAACGGCTTGCCACGGATTCTGTTGTGCGTGGCTTCGAGTTACTTCCCATCAATTCAGAGTGCGTGCATTCTGAATCCATGAATTCAGCACTCCGTGAATGCGGTACGTGCTCTGCGTGCACATGGTTTGAAGGGGGGGAAATGAGTTCGCTTGAGGTTGACCGTCGGCGCAAGCGCCAGAACGAGGCCGAGCTAGTCCACAAGCTCAAGGCTCGTGGCCACAGCCTGGCTGAGATAGCGCGAGTTACCGGCTTGAGTCGGACACAGATTTCCCACCGCCTGAACATGGCGCGCAATGATCTGGGAGACTTCACCAGTCAGCAGATGCGCACGGACGTGGAGACACTGCTGGATGACGTGATCCGCCAGGCTTATGACCTGATCGAGGGTGGCGACCTGGAGGCCCGTGAGAAGGCGGCTCTCCTCAAGGTCATATCCGATACGGCCATGAAGAAGTCTCGGCTCCTCGGGATAGAGGCTCCGAGCAAGATGGTTCACGAGCTGGAACGTGGTGGATGGGGGTCGGACGATGCCCATTAAGGTTCTGGCGAACCAGGACGGTAAGTCCAAGTCCGGGGTGCAGGTGTGTGTCACCCATGGCGTGCTCTGCGAGAAGTACCCCGACCATCCGCAGGTCCGAAAGCAGGCGGAGCGAGAGCGGGCCTCTGTTGGGGGTGTAGACCAAGAACTCATGGAGATGATCCGTGATGGTCGTCTCCTCCAGAAGATGGACGACCTTCGTGCGGCGGGTTACGAGCTGCCTGGGGAGTTCATTCCGAGAGTTCTGGAGTCGCCCCCTGGTGAGCGAGTGCGCCTCTTCTTCGAGACGTACGACCTATGCCGGCACTTCCCCGGCGAGCCAGTGAGAAAGCCCCAGCCCTGCAAGCCCCGCAGGCTTTCGCCCGAGGAGATCAACCATCGGTTCGAGTGGGCGCGGCAGGCGAAGGAGGCGGAATTCAAGCGGAGGAATCCTCCTCCGCCGCCCGTTCCGTGGGAAGCCACTCGGGAAGCGGAGCTGTACGACCTCATCCGCCGTGAGGGCCCCGCCGCCAGGCAGCGACGTGCAGTCGAGAGAGCCGCCCACATCAAGGTCCTGGCCCAGGACGACGAGCTACGGCGCAAGCTCGCCGGAGCCCTTGAGACCTGGGTGAACTCACCGCGCCGGTTCCCGAAGCACACCCAAGACGTTCGCGAGGGCTACGGCGACGCCGTCCCCGAATTCGAGGAGATGGAATGACCACGGAAGAGCCTGCGACCGAGACCGAACCGTCGCCGCGCGAGTTTGCGCGCCGTCTGTACCTGGAGCACATGGCGCGCCACGCCCAGGGAGCCACCACCCGCCGCGTCGCCACCGAGCCCGAGGAAGAGGCATAGACATGACCGACAGCACCACTCAGCGGCTCTGGGACCGTCTGATGGACGGCACCGCTCCGAGCCGGTTCGAGACCCCGAAGCCCAAGGGCGACCGCCGGTCCGCCGAGATTCTGGACAGGCTCCACGGCGACACCGATTACAGCCACGTCCACGAGAGCAACGCCAAGGGCCAGCGGGAGCACGAGGCCGCCCTCCGCCAGCGCACCGCGAAGCTCCAGGGCGAGGGCATGACGAGCCACTACGCCGAGGCCAAGGCCCGTCGCCAGCTCGCCGCCGAGCTGGACCACAAGCACTACCAGGACAACCAGCGCCGAGCCTACGACCAGATGGTCGCCAGCAACCGGGCGGAGTCCGAAGCGAAGTCCACGAAGCGCCTGGGCGAAGAGGTCCGGCAGACCGCCGCCCCGCGCCGGTCCGAAGAGGGCTTCCAGCGCCTCGTGGACGCCGTCCTGGCCGAGATCCGCACCAAGTCCTGACCCCTGTTCCACACCACCCATCAAAGACCCGTACACGACGTGTGCGGGACTCACCGAAAGGGGCCGATCATGGCCACCGCATCCATCGACACTGCCGAGCTTGAGACCGTCGTCGGCTGGCTCCTAGTGGGCCAGGCCCGCAAGTCCCGGGGCATCGACGTCTACAACGCCCTCCGGGTGAAGAACGGCAAGGCCGCGATCACGGACGTCTCGGAGGTCCTGGTCCGCGACCACAACACCGCCGCCGCGAAGGTGGCTGCCGTGATCGCCGACATCACCGCGGCTTCCTAGCCGGCACTCAAGGCTGGTGGGTGTGGGACAGGGCTTCTCTCTATCTGGCTGTCCCACACCCGCCCGGGGAGGTGCGGTGACCAAGAAGAAGAACCGCACCTTCAAGCGGTTGCTGGCCCAGAAGAAGCCGACCGAGGACAAGGCCCTCCGCCGGGTGGCGATGTTCGAAGCCTTGTGGGATGCCGTGACGAGAGGAGCCGACCATGACGACCGTGATCACTGACGACCTGATCGTCACCGGCGCCGTATCGGCCGGGAACATCCTCATGGGCTCCGTCGTGATGAGCCCCGAGACGAACACGCCGACCTCCGTGGACGTGCTGTTCAACCACCCGAGGCCGTCCCTCATGGGCCAGGTCAACCCACTGCCCCAACCCCTACCGAACGTGATGCTCACAGCCATCTCGCAAGAGCCGTGGACCAGGATCCGTGAACTCGGTACCCGCTTCTCCTCCACCACGGGTGTGACCATCTACATCTACCGCACCAACGACGCGGACACCGTGGTGAACTGGCTGTCCTGGCAGGAGCCGAATCTATGAGCGAGATATCCCGCGAGCACCTGGAGCGGATGGCGCGGATCGAAGCCAAGGTGGACGCCCTGCTCGCCCAGGCAGCCGAGGACAAGATCACCCAGGTGCCGGCCGAAACGGAGAAGCGGCTGAACCGCCTGGAGCACTGGCGCTACGGCGTGAGTGGTGCCGTCCTGATCTCCCTGGCCAGCCTCGCCGCCACCATCCCTCCAAGGTAGCGATCATGCGTATGAGCCATGCTGACTGTCAGCATCCGAGAACTGCGGCGGGTCGAACCGCTTGCCGCTCTGGTGATGAGTCCAAGGCGCGGCTGACCCTCCACGGGCGCTTCATGGCAAAGATCAGCACCCCGCAGGGTCTTGCCGAGTGTTGGTGGTGGGGAGGTTCGATCACTGAGGGGCGGCCCGTCTTCAGGCTCACTGCCACCAAGACGGTCATGGCCACCCATTGGATATTCGAGTACGTCACGGGACTGGCTCTGAGGCGCTATCAGCCCGTGTACGCGACCTGCCGGAATCCTCTGTGCGTGAACCCCGAGCACCTGACCCTGGAGCGTCCGAGCCGAGCAGCCCGTGAGCCCGAGGCCATGCCTTCATAACGCTTTGCCACGGAGAGCCGCTGTACCCCTACGGACTGACCCGTGAACTCCGAGAGCGTCTGCCGTGTCAGCACGACAGCAACCCCAGGAGCCCACGATGACGACCGCCCGCTTCTCACACGCTCAGTGCCCCCACCCGTCCACGAAGGCCGCTCGTGCGAAGTGCCGGGCAGCTCTGCGCGCCGCCGCTGCACCCGCCGACACCGCGTCGAAGGCGAAGGCCGACAAGCCCCGCGTAGCCGCCTCTCCGGCCGCTGAGACTGCCCCCGCCGCTCCCGTCGCCGTTGCCCGCGAAGAGGTCTGTGGGAAGTGCGGCAAGGCGTACGTGACGACGGCTCCCGAGAGCATCGACGTTGACCCGCTGTGCGACCCCTGCGTCGCCGCCCTGTCCGGTGCTGCCGTCGAGGTGACCCCCGACACCTGGCGCGACCACACGAACGAGCCCGCGAGCATCTTCGTGGTGGGTGTGGAAGAGCCCTTCGCCGCCCAGGCCATCACCGGCTACTCCATCAAGTTCCTCCAGTTCGTTGACGTCGAGGGTGCCAAGCGCCGCATCCCCGCGACGACGGTTGAGCGCGTCACCGTCTGACGTCCCACACCAGCCTGCTCCTGCGAGCGGCTGCCAGCAGAGACGCCCTCGGCTCACTGAGTCGGGGGCTTCTCGGTGGTCGCGCCGGCATGCGCTGACCTGCCGAAACGCTGTGCGCGCGTCTGGAGAGATCGGTGAGCGCAGACGAACAGAGAGACGCGCGAGCGCTCACAGCTCCCGAGCGGCGTCGTTCTGCGCTCCTAACCGGCATGCACGAGCGAGAGCGTCAGCGCGCAGCGCGAGACGAGTGCTCGAACTACCTGCCGCATGTCTCTGGTCGTCGGCATAATCACGCTGCATGGATCAAGGGGTAGCAGCCGTATGGGCGGCGGGTATCGGCGTCTTCGGCGTGGTGGCAACTGCTGGCGGGGCCCTGTGGGCGGCGCACAAGACGGCGGCCGCGCAGATTGCAGGGGCCAAGGAGACGGCGGCGGCTCAGATCGCAGGAGCCCGAGAGCAGGCAGCAGCGCAGGTTGATGCGGCCCTGGCTGGCGTGCGAGCGCAGCTATCAGGCCAGCGTCAGGAGTCGCTCTGGCAGGTCCGGCGGGAGGCATACGCGACGTACCTGGGGCAGATACAGGCTGTGCATATGGGCATCTTGCATCTGACTTCACTCTGCATGGTGGCCGTTGAACAGCTCGGCGGTAGCCCCGGCGAGACTCCGGATCTGATGGGGCCCAGGGATCAACTCATCGAACGCTTCACGGACCTGTACTTCCGTGAGTCGGCTCTCCACCTGGCCGTCAATGAGGAAGAGGCCGAGCAGGCCGAAGCGCTTCGGCGTCTTGCCGGGCGGGCCATAGAGGACGTTCGTGATCTGATGGAAGCGATCTACACGGACCACAACGTCGGGCCGCCCCAGGACAGGGCCGAAGCCTCACGAGAGGCGTTGAAGACGGGGATTAGGGAGTGGGCCGCGAACGCCCGGCAGAAGTTGAACATGGCCGACTAGCAGGTACTTGGCTCGAAGTGAACTGCTGTGTGGCGTAGCGCTGTTGCGTCATCTGCTGCGCTCTTGACGATGTCTCGACGTGCGGGCGACGCTCGTGCAACCAGACGCAACTGACTAGTCAGGAGAGCGCATCATGGCCCTAACCTTCTTCGGCAAGGACCCGAACAGCAACGGCGACAACTGCCCGAGCGTATGGGTGGACGACACGTCGGCCGATCTCGTCTTCCAGGGCGTGAAGGCCGACCAGGCCACGGAAGCGGAATGCCTCAAGGTGGGTGGCATCCCCGACTGTGAGGGCGTCGTCCGTGTCCCCGCGAGCATGGTGGCCCAGATCAGGAAGGCGTGTGATGAAGCCGAGCGTCGTGCCGCCGTTCAGTGAGCTGATCGCCGGGTGCCAGCGCTCCGCCGTGCACCTGGAGCTCCGCGACTGGTACGGCATCGCCGCAGAGGATGAGGACTTCGCCGAGTGGCGGGAGCTGGGAGAGATCAGCCCCGCGTCCGCCGAGCGAAGCCGTGACTGGCTCGACCTGGTGCGCCAGGCCACCGCTCGCGGCGTCGTCATGCGCCGTGCCCGGATCGTCTCCGTGCCGATCAGCGAGTACATCCGCTACGAGCACGCCAGCACCTTCATGAACGTCGAGGCCGGTGAGCTGATCCGCTGGCTCCCCCGTCCCGAGGCCGCGACCCTGGCTCTGCCCGGTGCCGACTTCTGGCTGTTCGATGACCACCTGATCCGCTTCGGGCACTTCGCCGGGGACGGGGCGTTCGTGAGCCACGAGCTGAACGACGACCCCCAGGTGATCAAGATGTGCGCCGACGCGTTCGAGTCAGTCTGGGACCGTTCCACACCCCACGAGGAGTTCACGGTCTGACGCCGTCAGCCCCGCCAGCCCATGCCCAGCTACCAGTCGTCCAGCGTCGAGAACGCGCGTAAGGCCGTCGCGGCACGTCTGCGAGAGGTCCGTCTAGACGCTGGGCTGAAAGGGCATGAGCTGGCGGAGCGCTGTGGGTGGCACAAGTCCAAGGTGTCGCGGATCGAGAACGCGATCACGCCCCCGGCCGACGTGGATATCCGCGACTGGTGCGCTGGGTGTGGTGCTGACGACCAGGCCCCGGACATCATCGCCACGTCCCGCTCTGCTGACTCCATGTACCTGGAGTGGAAGCGGCTCCAGCGCACTGGGATGCGCCGTCTCCAGGAGTCCCGCGTCCCGCTGTACGAGAAGACCAAGCTCCACCGCGGCTACGCCTCGCACGTGATGCCCGGTCTGTTCCAGACGCCGGCATACGCAACCGCCCTGCTGGGCGTCGTCGGCCGGTTCCATCAGGCGATCAGGGACATCCCCGAAGCCGTCGCCGCTCGGACGGCACGGGCCCGGGTCCTGTACGAGGGAGACCACCGCTTCACGTTCCTGATTGAGGAGTCCGTCCTCCGGTACCAGATCGGCGACGCCGAGTGCATGGCCGGTCAGCTCGGGCACCTGCTGTCGGTCATGTCGCTGCCCGCCGTCTCGGTCGGCGTGATCCCCTTCGCGGCCCGAGAGCGCAGCATGTGGACCCTGGAGACCTTTGACATCTTCGACGACGAGCGGGTCCATGTGGAACTTCTGACCGCTCAGGTGACCCTCACGGCGCCCGGCGAAGTGGGCATGTACGTACGAGCCTTCGGGGATCTTCGAGACCTGGCCGTGTACGGCTCGGACGCTCGTGCGTGCGTGGCTGACGCCCTCGCGGCGCTGGGCTGAGAACTCGCGTGCAACTGCGTAGAACTGGGTTGGGCCCGGTCATGATCAATTCCTAGCGTTGTCGCCACGCAGACGACGCGAGGAGCTGGCATGGCCGAGTCGAGCACCGAACCCAGGACGTACCAAGCACTCACCGAGGAACTGCCGCTCCGCGCGTGGGGCAACTCCGACGACCCTGATCCCGTGGAGGACTGCGCGGGCTGCATGGAGCTGGCGGCCGTGCGAGACCGCGCGTACGCGGTGGGCGACATGACCACCGTGACCGACTGCAACATCTACATCCGCCGCCACCCGGTCGGGCACTGACGGCGCCATGAAGGCCAAGCGGCAGGTACGCCCGCTGGTGAAGCAGGCGAAGCCGGTGGTGGTCGTGCCCGTGGGTCAGCCCACGAGCTACTGCGGTTACTGCGCTGGATGGCGTGCCGTCTGGTGCCCAGACTGCGCGGGCTTCTTCGGCTGCGAGACCTGCCGCTACTCGTTCAAGGTCCCCTGCCCCGAGTGCGCGGGTGGCCACCTAGTGAAGTGGATCCCATGACAGAACGTGCCGTGTCAGAGCCTCGATCGAGCTACCCGTGGAGCGAGTGGACCGACGGCAGGATGTGGCGGGTCGAGCAAGGCCGCGACTTCTCCGTCTCGCCCGAGGTCTTCGTCAAGGTGGTGCGGAGACAGGCCAGGGCGCAGGGCCTCAAGGCCACTGCGGTCTGCGGCGAGGGCACGGCCTGCTTCCAGTTCCACCAGGGCGACACGCCCGGTGAGCGAGACATCAGGCTCAAGGCCCTCCGCCAGTACCTCGGCCGATGACCCCGGTGGGTGTGGAACATGGACCGTTCCACACCCACCGTTCGTGTGCTCGCTCAGCCACGACCAGACGTCTGTACTAACGACCTCTGACGTGGCTTAGCTCAGTAGCGGTCGCCCAGGGCCTGGACGGCTGTCACCGCGCGCTGCGAGGCCATGTCTGCGCCGTACCGCCGGAGCATCGCGGGGGACTTCCAGCCGCGCACAGCCATGATGTGCTCGCCGCTGACGCCCCGCGCTTTCAGGTCGTCGGCCCATGTGTGACAGAAGGAGTGGGGCGAGACGACCGAGGGGTCGAAGCCTGCTTCCTCGGCCCTCCTCTTCACCATCCGGTGCAGCCCGGCGTACAGCAGGCGCGAGCGGTTCCGTGTCCCGAGCCAGAGCCAGGCATCGGCCGCCCGCTTGTGCAGGGCTCGCGTCCGCAGGTACCGGGTCAGGGCGCGGACGGTCTTCGGCTGGAGCGGGATCACGCGGCCGTCCAGGCTGTTGCGGTCCATCTTGATCGGCAGGACCACGAGGGTGCCGCTCCGTAGGTCGAGGTCCTGGAGCCGGAGGTTCAGCAGCTCGTCCGACCGAAGGCCCTCGGTCAGGCAGCGGAGGAGCGCGTGATCACGCACGCAGTGGAACTCCTTCCGTCGTGGCTCCGGGCCCCAGGCGGTGACGGCCAGGGTCTCGTTCACGAACTCCTCGGACAGGGTCTTGGGCTTGCCCATGGGCGGCGTCGCGTAACGCTGGAGCTTCGGGTCCGCGTACGGGTCGGGGTGCTCGTACTCCTCGGCGAGGTAGGCGAACATCGCCCGCAGGTTGCGCTGGGTCGTGTTCGTGCCGCCGGTGTACCCGCCCTTGCCGTCCTGGCTCTTGGGCACGTCGTGGGTCTCGTAGTACCAGCGGAAGTACCGGTTCAGCGTGGCGGTGTCCACGTCGGTGAAGCTGGTGACTCCCACACCCACCGCGTTGATCTGGGGTGAGTCGGTGAGCCAGTGGTGGAGCTGGGTTGCCGCGTACTTGTAGGCGTTGACCGTGCGGCGCTGGAAGGGGCGGCCCTTCTTGTTCGTCGTGGTGCTCAGGTGCAACTCAAGCTCTGCGATCAGCGCTGTGCGTACGTCCTCGGCGCTCCTGAGCGCGTGTACTGGCGCCGATGAGAGCGTGCGCGTGCTCTGTGTCGTCTGCGTGCTCACAGGCGCCGAGACGCGCTGCTGTGATCGCAGCGGGTTCCTGCTCGCGGCGAGTGCCGGCGCGCTCATCTTCTTCTGGGCCACGGGTCTGCTGACTCCCTTGGTCAGCCGCTAGCCTCGCGCTTTCATGAAGCGGGCTGTCCGACGGGTGGTCAGGTAAGCGAGAAGTGCCTCTGACCAGCAAGAATGAGGATTGTCGAGGTCCTTGTTCCTGCCACCGCCGGAGGCACTTCCCAGGTGAAGAAGCGTATCGGGTCCTACCCACGCGTCCGCATCGAGGGCGGTGGCCGTGGGGTGGTGTCACAGGCCGGGGCCGTGCTGCTGGTCGAGACGGTCCGCAAGGCCGGGCTGGACCAGGCGATATCGGCGGCGCTCGCGCCGTGGCGACGGCCGCGGGCGGTGCACGATCCGGGCAAGATCCTGCTGGACGTGGCCCTCGCGGTCGCGCTGGGCGGGGACTGCCTCGCGGATGTCGGGACGCTGCGGGCCGAGCCCGGCGTGTTCGGGCCGGTGGCCTCCGACCCGACGGTCTCCCGGCTCGTCGACGCCCTCGCCGCAGCCGGGCCGAAGGCCCTGTCCGCTATAAGGGCCGCTCGGGCCGAAGCGCGTGAGCGCGTCTGGAAGCTGGCCGGCGCTGCGGCGCCGGATGCCGCGGGGCAGGTGATCGTGGACCTGGACGGGGTGCTCGTGCTGGCCCACTCCGAGAAGCAGGACGCCACCGCGACCTGGAAGAAGACCTTCGGACACCACCCCCTGATGGGCTTCGTCGATCACGGAAGCGGCGGGAGCGGTGAGCCGGTCGCCAGCCTGCTCAGACCGGGCAACGCAGGCAGTAACACCGCCGCCGACCACATCACCACGGCTGGGCTCGCCTTGGCGCAACTGCCGAAGAAGTACCGGCGCGGACGCCGGACGCTGATCCGTACCGACTCCGGCGGCGGCACCCACGAGTTCGTCGCCTGGCTCGCCCAGCGCGGACGGTGGCTGTCGTACTCGGTCGGCATGACCCTCACCGAACAGATCCACCAGGCCGTACTCAAGGTCCCCGCCCCGGCCTGGACGGCAGCGATCGAGCCCGGCGGCGAGATCCGGGACGGGGCCTGGGTCGCCGAGATCACCGGCGACTGCCTCAAGGGCTGGCCGAAGGGAATGCGGCTGATCGTCCGCAAGGAACGGCCCCATCCCGGCGCCCAGTTGCGCATCACCGACGCTGACGGACTGCGGCTGACCTGCTTCGCCACCAACACCACCGACATGCCGATCGCGGCACTGGAGCTGCGGCACCGCCAGCGAGCGCGAGCCGAGGACCGCATTCGGGCCGCGCGGGCCACCGGCCTGCGCAACCTGCCCCTGCACGACACCGCACAGAACCAGATCTGGCTGGAGATCGTCCAGCTCGCCCTGGACCTGCTGGCCTGGATGCCGATGCTCGCTCTGACCGGCGAAATCCGCAGGTGGGAGCCCCGCCGTCTCCGGTTCCGCCTTCTCTCCGCCGCCGCCCAGATCGTCACGACCGCCCGCCGCCGGCACCTGAGGTTCGCACGCCACTGGCCCTGGACCGACGTGATCACCGACGCGCTGGCGCGGCTCGAAGCTCTCCCAAACCCCGACTGACCAGCACGTTCCCGTCCCTGCGAGCAGCATCACCCCGACCGGAGCCGTGGAATCCGGCGCCCACCCGACGCGACAGCCGGGCCATCAGCGTGCCCGCCACCGACCCGAACAACCGAAACGGCCCGCCGAAGAAGCCGACGGACCGTCACGAAAGATCGAGGCTAGACAAGTTCTGATCACCGAAGCGTCTTGTCTAGCGGCGTGCGGATCGAGAGTCGCAGCACCAAACATAAGACCCCTGATCCGCGAAGTCGCAGATCAGGGGTCTGATGGCGGAGGATACGAGATTCGAACTCGTGAGGGGTTGCCCCCAACACGCTTTCCAAGTCTGTTGGCGCAGGTAAAGCCCCGATTCGGGGTTGTTCACCTGCGTTCGCGGGTGTTCGAAACCTTAGGGAAGGCCGAAGCGTGGACGCCTGTGAACGTCGGCGTACGGGGGTGAATGAGACGGAAACTGAGACGGTTGGAGGCGCTTCCTTCTGATGCTGTGGCCTCCACTTGGCCGGTAGGCATCAGTAGCTGCGATCCCACGAAAGTGCCCTTTTGTCGGCATCCTCACCGTAGATGCTCACGCACACCGCAGGCAGCTCCTCGCCCTTTGTGCGCGCCACCGTCTCCAACAATTCGACTAGTCGCTCAGCGGCATTCAGCTCAAACCACTCACTGGCGCCGGTGGCGACGGTCAGCCACTGTTCAGCCGTTGCCAAGCCGGGGACGAAGACCTCGAGGACGAATCCCGGAGACTCTTCCTGAGCTTCCTTCCGCACGCGAGCACTCAGGATGCTCTCGTGCGGCACCAATGAGTCGAACGGTGCGTGTGTCTCCAACCAGACGCGCGGCCCCTGCTTGGCGGCCCCGAGCGCGGCATAAACAACCGCTGCCAACCCTTCGCCGACCGCGTCCGTCAGGTGTGCTTCTCCAGTGTGATTCTCGGCGCGCGTGGCCAGCGAACTAGCCTTCTTCTGCCAATCGAACACGTGATGTCCCCTCCCTGGTATGCGCCCTTCGAACTGCTCTCCCCACCGTGAGGATCTCTATGCGCTTCCGGAGCGGTGAGTCCTCGACTGGCCCAGAATCCTCAGAGTCAGTCCACCAAGGCGGCACGCAGATTTAGCGCGTCCGAGCCATCAGCTAGGAGCCGAGGGCAGCGAGCAGTAGGCCACCGCCGCGTCGTCTCCCGCCTTGTAGCGCGGCCACCGTTGGCCGTGGGGGTCGGTCGCTTCCACCTCGCGAACCGTTCTGATGAGAGAAGCGGGACCGTGGTCCCGCAGCTGGGCTAGCACTGCGTCCCAGGTGGCCATCTCGTACTCGGTGACCAGACGCGAGATGCCATCCGACATGACGGCTGCTGACTGAATGCTGGCGGCCGGGGCCGTGCCTGTCAGCGCGTGGGCTGCTGCATCGGGTGTGGCCGCAGCCACCCAATAGCCCTCATCCGTGTTCCGGATTTCCCGCTGCGCCGCCACCAGCCGCGCGACACTGGCGCGGTGCTCCAGAGTTCCCGTCTGGTACCGCTCCGTCTCGGCCCGCAGGTCCTGACACACGTCATCCACCCGGAGGTCAGTGAGGACCGTGATCCCGCCGGTGCCCTCCAGGACCACGGGCGAGTCCGCGAGCACAAGGTGATCGAAGTGCCCCGGCCGCTCGCGGAGGATGGCCACGGTCGAGGATGGGGTGCCAGGGTTCCTGAGGTCGCACTCGGGGTGCAGCTGACCCACTCTCTCCAGAGCCTCGGCCAGCCCATCTGCGAGTGGCCGGTCGTATGTCGCCAGCGCTGCGATGAGATGGGCGCCGAGTTGGGCGACATACCAGGGCACGCCGTGCCGACAGCCCGTTTCCAGACCCGCAGTGCTGAGGCCATCCAGCACCAGGGCAAGGGATGAGGTGCCGCCTACCCAGTCTTCGTTGGGAGCGGATCCCCCAGGTTCGGTTGCAACGCTGACGTACATGTCATGCCTCGTGTCGGTAGATCGGGCTGACGCGCTTGCTCTCCAAGACCTCAAGCGTCTTGGGGTCGTAGCGGCACGAAATCAGCGTGGAGAACCGGCGGGTGCGGACATCGCGGTATAGCTCCGCCAGGTGGTTTTCGAGGTAGTGGACCACCCCGTTGGCTCCAATGGAGTGGATGCCTGCGATGTAGATGAACGTTCCCTTGCCATCCAACCGCGGGAGCCGGGCAAGGTACCCGACGTCTCCCGCCTCGCCGCCCTCATCCATCGGCGAGCGATGAACATCCTGGGTCTTCAGATCTACCAGGTGCCAAGCCCGGTCTTTCTGGAAGCGGAGGTGGTCGTCACCCTCCAGAACCTGGGCGATGATTGGCGACAGGCGCGGCCCGCAGACCACGACGTGATTGTCTCGGTTGAGGTTCACGATTCCCGTCGGCGGGATCACCTCGTATTGCGCGTCCAGCTTCAGCGTTCCGAGCAGCTTCCGCAGGTGCTCGAAGTTCCCGAAGTCCTCACGTGTGACGACCTCTCCCGCTTCTCCCGGCGCCTTGCCGGCTTCGTACTTGCCACCGAGCGAAATGGTCATGAGGTCGGTACCGAAGAAGGCGCGCTCCGGAGGCGGCCCCTGGGCG
Organism: Streptomyces sp. NBC_01214; assembly: GCF_026340975.1. Lineage (GTDB taxonomy): Bacteria > Actinomycetota > Actinomycetes > Streptomycetales > Streptomycetaceae > Streptomyces. Next base: position 551,057 of record NZ_JAPEOS010000001.1, read on the forward strand.
GCCAGCTGGCCTACCCGACCTCGACTGACGCCGAGCAGGACCGCGATCTCTGACTGAGACATGCCACCCGCGGCTGCCTCCTCGATCGCCTCGCGTCGAATGCGGGACAGCTCGGTGACTCGGCCCTGGTAGTCAGCCATCAACGCGATCGCTGCCTTGGCTCGCTCTACAGGGACCTCGACTTGGGCCACCCGTTCAATCTCTTCGTGCACGTACAACCTCCGCGCTTAGGGGGTCTAGCAACCATACCGCGAGGGGGGCTTGACGGCGACGGACGCGGGTGCCTACCTTGGCTATCAGGTCAGCGCATAGACCCCCTAAGCGATAGTTGCTGAGGGGGCCTATGCACGCTCTGACCTGCGTGAACGGAGCCGGATCGCTTCCTGCTTCGCCCCAATGAGTGCAGCCCCCGGCGTTCCCGCGCCGAGGGCTGCTGAGTCCCGTTCCTCTGTAGAAGGAGCAAGACCCGTGAAGTCCATCGCTGCACTTCAGAACCTCGTTACCCCGTGGTCTGACGGCTTGGAGCCGTCGGACGCGGAGCTGGACGCGATCGAGCGGGAGATGCCGCTGATCCTGGCGGGCGTCGACCTCCTCGACGCAGAGATCGCTGTTCTGGACCGGGTGCCGTCGGAGCTGGACGAGCAGCGGATTCGCCGGGCCCGTCGGCGGATGCTCGCCGTCCGCCGGGACCTGACCAACCAGGCCGCCGCCTCGATGCGGGGTGGTGCCGCACTCGATGTCCGCCGTGTCCGTTCGGGGGATGGCCGGTGATGGCGCGGCTGCCGCTGGAGCAGATCGCCGCGCTTGAGGGGATGCTGTCGAAGCTGACGCGGGTCCTGGTGGCTGTTGCCGTGGTGGCGCTGGTCTTCACCGCGTCGAACGTGACGATGTTCGCCATCGACCACCACGTCTCGCCGTGGATCGCCTGGCTCCTCGACCCCATGGTCGCGGTCGCGCTCGGCACGGTCCTGATCTTCGACGGCCGCCTCTCCGAGTACGGCCTTTACCCGTCCGGGTGGGCGTCCGTGCTCCGCTGGTTCGCCGGGCTCGGCACCTGGGTGATGAACTGCTGGACCTCCCTGTGGCCCGCCGGAACCGGTTTCGGGATCCCCCGCGAGGTGGATCCGGCCGGGCTCGTCCTCCACTCCATTCCCCCGGTCCTCCTGATCGTCCTCGCCGAGGCAATCAGCCACTACCGGCACCAGATCCTTGCCAAAGTCACCGAACTGCGAGCCCTGGTGGACACGGTGGTGGACGAGGTGGACACCACCCCGGTCCCCACCCGCTCCACTGCGGCCCCGGTGGATGCCCTGACGGAGCCCGTTCCAGGGGCCTGGTCCCGGGTGTCGCTGGTCATCTGCGGTGACCAGCAGGTGTTCCACCCCGCCTTCCCCCTCACGTCCCCCCGGATCCCTCGGGCGGAGCTGGAGCCCGCACGGTTGTCGGCCGAAGAGGCCGCGAACGTGATCCGTGCGTGCTGGGTGCAGGGCAAGAACCTCCCCGAGGCGGCCCGACTTTCCACCCGTTCCACCTCCTACGTCCACAAGCTCTACCAACGCCTCAACGACGACCGCCAAGCCAGCGACGCACTTACTGTCGGAGCCGGCGCATGAGCACCCTGCCCGTCTACCGGTGGCGCCTCGCCCCCGAGGGGTTGGCCACCCGCCGGCAGCTCCGCGCCGCCGGACTCCGCCCCGGCGGCCAGGACGTCGCCGCCCAGCTGGAGCGCCCCCGCCGCCGACGGGCTCCGCTGATCGCCTACCTCTACCGGATCGACCTCGCGAAGCCGGTCCGACCGATGACGCCGAACCGGTGGGCGGCCCTGGCCAAGGCGGATGCCGCCCGCCGCCGGTGCCCGGTCTGCCGCGATCACCTCCCGTACGTGATCCCGGCCTCGCTCGGCATGTGCGTGGCCTGCCACGACTTCCCTGAACAGCGCGCCGCCCGAACCCTCTCTGCTGCCTGAAGGAGTTCTGCTGTGTCTCGCCGTACCCGCACACACACCGCAATGGGCGCCGCGCCCAACGTTCACATCCCCCGCCAGCGCGGCCACCGCCACGGGCCGCAGATCATCGTGGTGGTCTCCGACGAGCCGACCCTGACCGCCCGGGTCACGGCCGCGACGGGCCGCTGGGTGTGGAAGCACCGCCGGACCTGGGCCCCGACGGGCCTCGCGATTCTGTTGCTGCCTGTCACGGGCGTCGTTCACTTGATCACGCCGTGGGCCGCGCTCGTCGCGGCCCCGGCCGTCGCCGTTCCGTTGGCGGTCCTGGGGTGGAAGGCCAACAGGGCGGCGGCGGCCTGCACGCCCGCCGAGCGCGCCCGCCGCGCCTCCCTGGCAGTCCTCGCCCTGACTTCGCTGACCTGGTTCTCCTTGGCGCTCTGGTTCGGCCCCGCCGCGCCGGTGCTGATGGGCCTGTGGTCGCTGATCACCCTCCACGCCCAGATCACCTGGCTGTTCGCCCGACTGCGCACCAGCCACACCACGAAGGGGACCCGCTGATGTCCAACAACACCTGGGTGCCCAACAACGGCACCCCCGGCGGCCAGCAGCCCGGCCCGCAGCAGGGCGGATGGCAGCAGGGCGGCCCGCAGCAGGGTCCGTGGCAGCAGCCGGGCCCGGCCGGCGCACCCGGCGGGCAGGGTGGTGCGTCGCGGTCGCGGACGTCGAACCGCACGCGGGAGTACCACTTCCACATCAACGACAACGGCGGCGGCCACGCCGGTGCCGGTGGCCAGCAGGGCGGTTTCCAGCAGGGCGGCGGCCGGGGCCAGGGAGCCGGTGGGCGGATGCACTCGCCGTTGGGTGACCCGGAGTTCTTCTCCAACGTGGACATCCGCAACTACTGCGAGGGCGGCCGTGGGCTGTTCTTGCAGATGTCATTCGAGCTGGCCAACGCCGCCGAGGTACTCAACGCCGTCTTGAAGGAGATCCCCGACCCCGACGGTCGTCCCTTCGGCTCTCGGGCCCGGGCGCGCAGGGTGTCGCGGCGGATGAAGAAGGCCGCTGAAGACGCCCTCGGTACCGCGAAGAACCTCGCCGCCACCTACGCCGCGTTCCAGCGGGAGTTCGACCCCCAGCTCGCCCCGCACGCCCGCCCGCGCCAGGGCCGCCGCTTCGACTTCAACGGCTAACCCACACCTGATCGCAGGGAGGTCAGAACATGCCACGTACCACCACGGCCGAAGAGAACCGGCAGCAGTACGACGCCCACGGCGAGGGCGGCGGGATCGGCGAGTACCTGCTCCACCGCGCAAAGCCCCACCTGCCACCGTGGCTCGCCGGAGCCGGTGCGGGCCTGGCCTCCCTGCCCGCCCACTACTTCTGGTCCGGCGAACCCGGCGTCACCGCCGGCCTCACCCTCGCCTCCGTCGCCCTGACCGGCCTGACCTGGTGGGCGGGCAAGTCGACCACCCAGCAGCGTCGCCTGCACTCCGCCGTCACCGTCGCCGCCGCATCCACCTGGTTCACCGCAGCGGCGATCGCAGGGCCCGGGGCGGGGCCGCTGGGGGAGCTGTACTTCATCGGCGCCCCCGCGCTCGCCCTGTCGTGGAACATCCGCCAGATCCTCCGCAAGAACGTCGAAGGCCCCGCCACCGGCGTGGATGGCGGGTTCCTGGAGAAAGTCGGCTTGGCCAAGACCCAGGTGCTCCGTACGGAGGTCGGCCCGAACAAGGCCTCCTTCGACCTCCAGCTCCCCCGCGGCGAACTCACCCCGGACGACGTGTCGAAGAACCTGACCCGCATCGCCGGAGCCCTCGACGTGCCGAAGACAGCAATCCGGATCCAGGAGAACCCAGACTCGGCCTCGCGGGTCATGCTCACCGTGGTCCCGCTGGACCTGCTCAAGAACACGGTCCCCTGCCCGGGTCCCAGTGCGCCCGGGGAGTCGATCAGCTTCCCCGTGGTGGTCGGGATCTATGAGGACGGGACCCCGGCGGTCATGTGGTTCCCCGGGGACCCGGACGCGGCCCGCAACGCCATGATGCTCCTCCTCATGGGCATGACCGGCTCCGGGAAGTCCGAGGGCGGCCTGACCGTCCTCGCGGAGATCCTCACCCGCCGCGACGTGATCGTTTGGGCCTCGGACCCTTCCAAGGCAGAACAGACCCTCGGCCCGCTCCTGCCCGCGATCGACTGGGCCGCCCTCGACATGCCCTCCACCAAAGCCATGATCAAAGCCCTCACCGCCGTCATCCCGGCCCGCACCGCGTGGCTGGCGAAGTACGGATACAAGCAGTGGGTCCCCGCATGCGCCGGCACCCAGGCTGACGGCTCCCCCGGCATGCCCTACCTGTTGGCCTGGTTCGAGGAAGCGGCGAAGACGATCCGTGAGATCGACGACGACGTGTTCACCGGCCTCTCCCAAGAAGCCCGCTCCGCCGGTGTCTCCCTCGTCCTGTCGATGCAGCGGGCCTCTGGCAATCAGGTCTCCACCGACACCCGCGCCTCCCTCGGCTCCTCCTGGTGCCACGGCGTCCGCACCGAGCAGGACGCCCGGTTCGCCCTCGACGACGAGGTCCTCGACGCGGGCGCGGCTCCGCACGTGTGGAAGGACAAGAAGCCCGGCTACTCCTACCTCGTCGCCAACGGCGTCCCCGACGACCAGTGGGCCACCCCCATGCGGGACTACCTGTGCAGCGTCGACTACCTCAACTGGGTCGTCGTCACCTTCGCCGACACCCGGGCCGCGATCGACCCCGTCACCGCCGGCGCGGCCGCCCGCTCCGCCGACCGGGCCTTCACCGGCCGCACCCGCTACCCCCTACCCGGCACCACCAACCAGCCGGAGACCACCATGCCCAACCACTACGGCCCCGACGAGGACGACCAGGACAGCTACTACCGCGGCAAGGACGACTACGACCAGGACCCGGCGAGTGGGGTCGATGAGGAGGACGATTACGTGGAGGGGGAGTTCATCGACGCGGAGCAGGAACTCCCCGAAGTCGAGCAGGTCGTCCAGCTCGCGGCCCGGCCGCCGGCGGACGAACCGCGTCCGAAGATCAGCACCGCCGAAGCCCGCGCCGCGATGGAGGAAGTCCTCGACGAGTTCGAGGACGAGGGCCGGGACGTGGTGGGCCCTGCGGACTTCATGGAGTACTGCGACCGCTACGGACGCGGCCGTTCCTGGGTCTCCGGACAGGTCGCCCAGTTCGTCATGGCCGGCCGTCTCGCCGAGACCAGCGAGGTCGGACGCTACCGGATCGTCCCGTACCAGCAAGCGGCCTGACGCGTCAGACGGTGTCTGACACCCCTGACAGTGAACAGCCCGAAACACAGGTCATACGTGCGCGCGAGGGGTGTCAGACGGGTGTCTGACGCGTCTGACACCCCCACCAGACACCCGTCCTGACACCCCAGACACCCCGCCCAGACAGAGCCCAAGCCACCCCGGCTCGGGCCCTGTCAGCCGTCCCTGGAGTCCGCTGTGACCAATGAACCCGCCCACCCGACCACCCCGGCGCCGCTCCGGTACGGCGACGCGGTCCTCTACCCGCCGGCCGTTCCCGAACCGCGGATGCTGCCCGCCGAGATACCGCCCGGCGTCCAGTACGTCACCCTCCCCGACGGCACCCGCACCCTCGCCTACACGCACCAGGCCATGCCCGCGGTGTCACCGCCGGCCGCACAGCCGGTCCCCGCGTGGGCCAAGACGACCGCGCTCCTCGCCCCGACCGTCGGGGGAGGCATCGGGGCGGCAGGAATCGGAATCTCCTACGCCGCCCCCGGACTCCTCGCCATGGCCGAAGCCCTCTGGGCCCTCGTCGCCCTCATCGCCGCCGGCGCCGCCCTCCCCCTGATCCTCCGCACCGGCCGCGGTACGCGCGGCCGGGGAGCGGCGCCGGTCCAGCACATCACCCAGCACATCAACGCGTCCGGGATGTTCGGCCGCGCCACCGGCACCATCAACAACCGCTGAGGAGAAACCCCATGACCAGCACCACGATCTGGTGGTTCGAGACCCTGACTGACAGCGTGTCCGCGCTCGGGGCCGCCGCCCGCGAGGCCCGCATCGCCCACCGGGCCGCGCAGGCCGCCGCCGCCCAGTACGACCTCGGCCGGCTCCGGCCCTTCGACGGTGAGATCACCGTCCCCGGTCTCCTCTCCACCATTCCGTCCCGCCCCCACGACCGGGCCCTGTCCGCCATCGGGCATTCCCACCTCCGGCACGAGCAGCGAATGGCCGACCTCTACGACGACGCGGCTGCCGGATACGCCTACGGCGCAGCCTGGGCCATCCTCCAAGTTCTGGACGGGCAGCAGCCCCCGCTTGTCGAGCTGGGCTGCAAGCCCGACGGCCGTAACGCCATCCCCGACGAGCTGTTCCCCGTCCCGCCGGCCTTCAAGGGACTGGACCGGTGGGACGGACAGCAGCGCTTTGAGCAGGCCCGTCAGGAGCTGGAGCGTCTGGGCGAGCTCTGGGCCTACGTCAACGACATCGACTCGCCGGACATCCCCGACACCTTCAACCTGCCCGACGCCCTCGACGCCTTCCCCGACGCCGCGTTCACCTACGGCCAGATCGCCGAATTCGCGCTCACCTTCACGCTCCTCGACACCCGTCAGCAGCACGGGCGCTAGCTACGCCGAGGGCGGCCCCCACTCACGCCAATGAAGCGGGCCGCCCTCGTCCACAACCCATCAACAGACCTGTGGAGGTATCCAGCATGACGCATCCTGCCCCCGCCGGGCGAGAGCGCGGCGATCTGCCGCCCCTCGACCTGCCCGGCCTGGATCTGCTTGCCTACGCCATCGCCGCCGCCGAGCGCGGCTGGCATGTCTTCCCCGTGCGTCCGAAGGACAAGCGGCCCGCCGGCCACCGTGAACGGTCCTGCCCGGGCACCGGCCGCTGCGCAAGCGGCCACCGCACCCCCGAGCAGCGCGCGACGACCGACCCGGAGCTGCTCATCGCCGCGTGGACCCACGCTCCGTACAACATCGGGATCGCGACCGGCCCGTCCGGGTTGCTCGTCGTCGACCTCGACATGCTCAAGCCAACAGACAAAGAGGGAACACCTGACGGCGTAACCACCTTTGAGGCGCTCTGCGAGCGCGCCGGACAGGCCGTCCCCACCACCTACCGGGTCCGGACCGCCCGCGGCGGGCAGCACCTGTACTTCACCCAGCCCGAAGGGGCCCGGCTCGGCAACACCGCCGGACGCCTCGGCAAGCACATCGACACCCGGGGCTGGGGCGGGTACGTCGTCGCCCCCGGCAGCAGCACCCCGGACGGCGCCTACACGGTGCTGGACAGCACCAGCCCTGCCCCGCTCCCCGAATGGCTCGCCACCGCGCTCACAGCCAGGCCTAAACGGGTCAGGGACGTGCCGGCACCCCTGACGGTGAAAGGGTCCCGGTACGCGAAAGCGGCCCTGGACAGCGAAGTGCGCAACGTCGCCCATGCCGGGGACGGGACCCGCAACGACACACTGCTCAGGGCCGCAAGGGCTCTGGGGAGGTTCGTCGCGTCGGGCGACCTGACCCGCGTGGAGGTTGAGCAGGCTCTTAGTAGCGCAGCGGCGGGCAACGCCACCGAGTCGGAGCGCTACTACGACGACGTCATCACCCGAGGGCTGGACTGGTCGATTGCCAACAACCCCACCAGCGGCCGGCGCGCGGCATGACCACCCCGCCCCCTGCTCCCTCTAAGAGCCCTCTCGACCAACGCGTCGCCGAGGACGCCAAACAACCGCCGACACAGCAGCTGGCAGGCGCCCCGAAGGTCGTCGCCGAAGGCGTCCCTTCATCTGTTCGCCCTGACCCCCACGCCGACGACGGACGCCGGCCCGTCGCCTGGCTCCACATCGTCGCCCCGCCCTCCTACAGCGCCAGCCCAAGCGCCCGCTCCTGGTGCTCCTGCGGCCGCGACATCTTCGCCGCCGGACGCGCCCGCGCCCTCGCGCTCATCGCCGACCACGAACAGCACCGCATCGTCTGCCCGCTCCTCGATCAGCGAAGGGAAGCCGCATGAGTCCGCACGACCCTGAGCTGTGGGAAGGGTTCGACCAGATGACCCCGGAGGACATCACCGGGGGTGGGTGGGACGAGCCCGTACCCCTCAACCCGCGCGGGCAGCTCCCCACCTTCCCCGTGGACGCCCTGCCCGACTGGCTCGCCGCCATGACAGCCGGAGTCGCGGAAGAGACGCAGACGCCCGTCGACCTCGCCGGGTGCCTCGCTCTCGCCGTCATCGGCACCGCTGCCGGCGGGCGCCTCACCGTGACCGTGCGCGGGCAGTGGAGCGAACCCGTCAACCTCTATACCGCCGTCGCCATGCCGCCCGGCAGCCGCAAGAGCGCGGTTTTCGGGCTCATGGTCAAGCCACTCCTCGCCACTGAGAAGGCCCTTATCGAGCTCACCGCACCGCAGCGGACAGAGGCCGCCGCTTCCGCGCGCATCGCCAAGGCCGCGGCGGAAAGGGCGGAGAAGCTGGCTGCGAACGCCGAGGCGGACAAGCTGGCTGACCTGACTGCTCAGGCTGTCTCCCTTTCCGAGGCTGCCGAGGCGGCCGTCGTCCCAGCCAAGCCCCAGCTCGTCGCGGACGACGTCACTGCCGAAAGCCTGACCACCCTCCTCGACCAGCAGGACGGACGCATCTCGATCCTGTCCCCAGAGGGCGAGATCTTCGAGATCATCGCTGGACGCTATTCCGGCGTCCCGAACATGGGGATCTTCCTCAAGGGCCATGCCGGCGACATGGCCCGCGTCAACCGCCAGGCCCGAGATCCCCAGTACATCGAGAACCCCGCCATCACCATGGGCCTGGCCATCCAGCCGGATGTCCTGGACTCCATCGGGCAGATCAAGGGTGCCGACGGCCGCGGTCTGCTCGCCCGGTTCCTCTACTCCAGGCCCGAATCCCTCGTCGGCTACCGCAACCTCACGCCCGAACTCCTCAGCCCCGACACCGCCGAAACCTACGCGCGCAAGCTCGGGAGCCTGGCCCTGACCCTCGCGGCCTGGACCGAGACCGCCGAGCTCACTCTCACCCCCGAGGCCGACGCCGTCCTCCTTGCCTACCAGCGCGTCACGGAATCCCGCCTGCGCAAGGACGGGAGCCTCGCACCGATCGTGAACTGGGCCAGCAAGCGCGATGGCGCCGTCGCCCGCATCGCCGGGCTCCTCCACCTGGCTGCCCACCCCGAGGACGCATGGACCCGGCCGATCGCCGCCGCCACCATGGCCGCCGCCACCGAGCTCGGGGACTACTTCACCGCCCACGCTCTCGACGTCTTCAACGCCATGAAGGCCGACCCCGCCCAGGCGGCCGCCCACACGGTCCTGACCCACCTGAACGAGACCCGCACAGCCACCTTCACGAAACGCGACCTCTTCCGCGCGATGCCCCGCAGCGAGTTCCCCGCCATGAGCGACCTCGACCCCGCCCTGGACCTCCTGGAGGAACACGGCTGGGTCCGCCAGCAACCCCCGCCACCCCGCACCACACGCGGCGGCCGGCCGCCCTCCCCCCGCTACGAGACCCACCCCCGCATCACCCCCGCCGCCTGAACCCCCCAACCCACTGACAGAACTGACAGAACCTCCCGACCAGCCCTGTGACCTGCACAAACGAGCACTTTCGGAGCTCTGACAAAACCTCCGGAAACTCTGACAGAACCCAAAAAACCTCGCCGCGGGCGAGCCGCCCGGTCTGACAGAACCGAGGTTTTCGAGGTTCTGTCAGAGTTTTTTGAGGTTTTGTCACGCGGCCCGAACCGGCCAAAACAGCAGGTCAAGGGCCACACGGCGAGGTTCTGTCAGTTCTGTCAGTACTTTCCGGGGTTTCCGCGCCCCGGACCGAGCTGAAGGAGCCGGACGCATGACCACCTACGAGTCGGAACCGGCCATCGACCCCACCGTCGTCCTGCTGACGGTCGAGGAGGCCGCTCGCCGCCTCAGGATCGGCCGAACGTTCTGCTTCCGGCTGATCGGCACCGGCGAGCTGGAATCTGTGCCCGTGGGTCGCCTGCGCAGGGTCCCCGTCGCCGCCGTACACGAGTACGTCGCCCGACTCCGAGCCGCACGCGGAACTGCCGCGCCGGCCGCCTGAGAGGAATCCGTGGAAGAGAAGAGCAAGCGCACCCGCCAGCCCAACGGGGCGTCGACCATCTACCTGGGGAAGGACGGCAAGTGGCACGGCCGCGTGACCGTCGGCGTGCGGCCGGACGGCAAGCCCGACCGCCGGCACGTCGAGCGGAAGACACAGGCCGCGGTCACGAAGGCCGTCCGTGCTCTGGAGCAGCAGCGCGACGCGGGGACCGTACGGAAGATTGGCCAGCAGTGGACGGTCAAGACCTGGCTGGAGCACTGGGTCGAGAACATTGCCAAGAAGTACGTGAGCGAGAACAGCTATGACGGGTACGAGGTGGACGTTCGGGTCCACCTCGTACCGGGTCTGGGCGCCCACAAGCTGGAGCGGCTGGAGCCGGAGCACCTGGAAGAGTTCTACGCCCGCATGCAGAAGAACGGCAGCGCGGCCGGGACGGCGCACCACGTGCACCGCACGATTCGGGTGGCCCTCACCGAGGCGGTCCGGCGGGGACACGCCCCGAAGAACGTCGCCGAGATCGCCAAGGCCCCGCGGCTCGAAGAGGAGGAGATCGAGCCGTACACGATCGAGGAGATTCAGAGCATCCTCCTGGAGGCCTCGAAGCTCCGGAACAGCGCCCGGTGGGTCATCGCCCTGGCCCTCGGGCTGCGCCAGGGGGAGGCCCTGGGCCTCATGTGGGAGGACGTGTACCTGGACGCTGGGTACATCCGCGTCCGGAAGAACCGCCTGCGCCCGAAGTACGAGCACGGGTGCCGGGAGAGTTGCGGCCGGAAGCCCGGGTACTGCCCGGCCCGCAAGGAGACGCGGCGCGAGGTCAAGAACACTAAGTCCCGCGCCGGCCGCCGCACCATCGGTCTGCCGGAGCCGGTCACGAAGCTCCTCCGCAAGCACCAGGAAGAGCAGGCGCGGGAGCGGAAGCACGCTGGAGACGAGTGGGAGGACAAGGGGTACGTCTTCGCCCAGCCCACCGGCGGGCCCCTCATCCCGAACACGGACTACCACCACTGGAAGAAGCTCCTGGGGGATGCCGGCGTCCGGGACGGGCGGCTGCATGATGCACGCCACACCGCCGGGACGGTGCTCTTGCTGCTGGGGGTTCCCGACGTGGTGGTCGACGCGATCATGGGCTGGGAGCCGGGAGGGTCGGCGCGGATGCGCGCCCGCTACATGCACGTGACCGGGCCCATGCTGAAGAACGTCGCGAGGCAGATCGGTGACGCGCTCTGGGGCGCCGCCGAGGAGGCTCCTGACCCCAACTGAGACGGAAACTGAGACGGGACAAGCGAAAAGCCCCGCTGCAAGCAGCGGGGCTTTTCGACATCGTGCCCGGTGAGGCACTGGCGGAGGATACGAGATTCGAACTCGTGAGGGGTTGCCCCCAACACGCTTTCCAAGCGTGCGCCCTAGGCCACTAGGCGAATCCTCCGCGGCAAACAATACAAGACGTTGAGGGGTGCTCGCGAACGTGATCGTCGGGCGGAGAGCGGGTCGGGGTCCGGCTCGATTCCGGGGCCCTCCATCCGCTAGGGTGGGGCCAGCCCCTCACGTGGCGCTATCTCACCCAACTCCCCCAGGGCCGGAAGGCAGCAAGGGTAAGTGGGCTCTGGCGGGTGCGTGGGGGGCGCTTTGCGTTCCGGGCGCCGTACGGGATGCCCTGGAAGGGCTTCGGCGGGCCGCTGATGTCGGTGGGCCCGGATAACCTCGTATACGTGTCGTCCCTTGCGCTGTACCGCCGCTATCGCCCCGAGTCGTTCGCCGAGGTCATCGGGCAGGAGCATGTCACTGCCCCGCTGATGCAGGCCCTGCGGAACAACCGGGTCAATCACGCGTACCTGTTCAGCGGGCCGCGCGGCTGCGGCAAGACCACCAGCGCGCGCATCCTCGCCCGGTGTCTGAACTGTGAGCAGGGTCCCACCCCCACCCCCTGCGGGGAGTGCCAGTCCTGCCGGGACCTGGCCAGGAACGGGCCGGGGTCCATCGACGTCATCGAGATCGACGCCGCCTCGCACGGTGGTGTGGACGACGCCCGTGACCTGCGCGAGAAGGCCTTCTTCGGGCCCGCGTCCAGCCGCTACAAGATCTACATCATCGACGAGGCCCACATGGTCACCTCGGCGGGCTTCAACGCCCTGCTGAAGGTGGTCGAGGAGCCGCCGGAGCACCTCAAGTTCATCTTCGCCACCACGGAGCCGGAGAAGGTGATCGGGACCATCCGGTCCAGGACGCACCACTATCCCTTCCGGCTCGTGCCTCCCGGCACCCTGCGGGAGTACCTCGGCGAGGTCTGCGGGCGCGAGGGCGCCACGGTCGAGGACGGCGTCCTGCCGCTGGTCGTGCGCGCCGGCGCCGGGTCCGTGCGCGACTCGATGTCCGTCATGGACCAGCTCCTCGCCGGCGCCGGCGAGGAGGGTGTGACGTACGCCATGGCCACCTCGCTGCTCGGCTACACCGAGGGTTCGCTGCTCGACTCCGTCGTCGACGCCTTCGCCGCCGGGGACGGGGCCGCCGCGTTCGAGGTCGTCGACCGGGTCGTCGAGGGCGGGAACGACCCGCGCCGGTTCGTCGCCGACCTGCTGGAGCGGCTGCGCGACCTGGTGATCCTGGCCGCCGTGCCGGACGCCGGGGAGAAGGGGCTGATCGACGCCCCCGCCGACGTCGTGGAGCGGATGCAGGCCCAGGCGTCCGTGTTCGGGGCCGCCGAGCTGTCGCGCGCCGCCGATCTGGTCAACGCCGGGCTCACCGAGATGCGGGGCGCGACCTCGCCGCGGCTGCAGCTGGAGCTGATCTGCGCCCGGGTGCTGCTGCCCGCCGCCTTCGACGACGAGCGGTCCTTCCAGGCCCGGCTCGACCGGCTGGAGCGCAGCGGCCCGCCCGCCGCTGCGGCCTTCGCCGCGCCGCCGGCCACCGCGCCCGCCATGGGCTACGTGCCCGGGCCCGAGGCGCATGCCATGGCCCCCGCCGGTCCCGGTGGGGGTGCGGCCGCCGCGCGCGCCGCCGCTCCCGCGCCCGTCCCCGCTCCGGTGCAGGCTCCCGAGCCGGTCCGGGCCGCCCCGGCCCCCGCGCCTGCTGCCGCTCCCGCACCGACCCCTGCTCCTGCTCCCGCTCCCGCTCCCGCCCCCGGCGCTTGGCCGGGAGCCGCGCAGCCCGGGAGCGGTGCGCCCGGTGCCTGGCCCGGGGCGGCGGCACCGGCCGCCGCCGGTGCCTGGCCCAGCGCGGCCGCGTCCGCCCCGCCCCCCGCGCCCGCCGCCCCGGCTGCCGCCGCCCCCGCCGCGGCCCCCGCGGCCCCCGCGCCCTCCCCCGGCATGGCCGCCGGAGCCGGGCAGGTGCAGGCGATGTGGCCCGGCGTGCTGGAGGCCGTCAAGAACCGCCGCCGCTTCACCTGGATCCTGCTCAGCCAGAACGCCCAGGTCACCGGCTTCGACGGGACCACCCTCCAGCTGGGCTTCCCCAATGTCGGGGCCCGCGACAACTTCGCCAGCAGCGGTAGCGAGGACGTCCTGAAGGCGGTCCTGGCCGAGCAGTTCCAGGTCAACTGGAAGATCGAGGCCGTCGTCGGCGGCGGATCCCCGGCCCCGGTCCCGACCTCCTCGTACGGCTCCTCGTACGGGGCCCCGGCCGCGCCCGCCCCCGCCTACAGCCCGCCGCCGGCCCCGGCGCAGCAGCAGGCCCCGGCCCCGCAGACCCCGCCCGCCCCGCAGTACACGCCGCAGCAGCCGCCCCAGCAGTCGGCTCCCGCCCCGCAGCCCCCCGTACAGCAGGCGCCCCCGCCGGTCGCCCCCGAGGACGACTTCGCCGAGGAGGACGACCCCGACCTCGTCGAGAGCGCGCTGACCGGACACGACCTGATCGTGCGCGAGCTCGGAGCCACCGTTGTGGAGGAATACACAAACGAGTAGCCGGTCCTGATTGGGTGGCCGCACGAAGGTGACCGCTCGGTCCCGGCTAGGCTGAGCAGCGTGAAGGTCCTCGTCATCGGCGGCGGCGCCCGCGAACATGCCCTGTGCCGCTCTCTGTCCCTCGACTCCGCCGTCTCTGCGCTGTACTGCGCTCCCGGCAACGCCGGCATCGCCGAGGTGGCCGAGCTCCGCCCGGTCGACGCCCTCGACGGCGCTGCCGTCGCCGCTCTCGCCACCGAACTCGAAGCCGACCTGGTCGTCGTCGGCCCGGAGGCCCCGCTGGTCGCCGGCGTCGCCGACGCCGTGCGTGCCGCCGGGATCCCCGTCTTCGGCCCGTCGGCCGAGGCGGCGCAGCTCGAAGGCTCCAAGGCCTTCGCCAAGGACGTGATGGCCGCGGCCGGGGTCCCGACCGCGCGCAGCTACGTCTGCACCACTCCCGAAGAGGTGGACGAGGCCCTCGACGCCTTCGGCGCCCCGTACGTCGTCAAGGACGACGGCCTCGCCGCCGGCAAGGGCGTCGTGGTCACCGAGGACCTGGCCGTCGCCCGCGCGCACGCGCTCGGCTGCGACCGGGTGGTCATCGAGGAGTACCTCGACGGGCCCGAGGTCTCCCTCTTCGCCATCACCGACGGCGTCACCGTGGTCCCGCTCCAGCCGGCGCAGGACTTCAAGCGCGCCCTGGACGGCGACGAGGGCCCCAACACGGGCGGCATGGGCGCGTACTCCCCGCTGCCCTGGGCCGACCCGAAGCTGGTCGACGAGGTCATGGAGCTGGTCCTCCAGCCGACCGTCGACGAGCTCCGCCGCCGCGGCACCCCCTTCTCCGGGCTGCTCTACGCGGGCCTCGCGATCACCAGCCGCGGTACCCGCGTCATCGAGTTCAACGCGCGCTTCGGCGACCCCGAGACCCAGGTGGTCCTGGCCCGGTTGCGCACGCCGCTCGCAGGCGTGCTGCTGGGTGCCGCCAAGGGCACCCTGGAAGCCGTACCCCCGCTGGTCTGGCGCGAGGACGCGGCCGTCACGGTGGTCATCGCCTCCCACAACTACCCCGAGACCCCCCGCACCGGGGACCCGATCGAGGGCCTGGCCGAGGTGGCCGCCGAGGACGGGCCGGACGCCTACGTGCTGCACGCGGGGACCCGGCACGAGGGCGACGCGGTGGTCAGCGCGGGCGGCCGTGTGCTGTCGGTGACGGCGACCGGTTCCGACCTGGCGCAGGCGCGCGAGAAGGCGTATAAGGCGGTGGCGCGCATCCGTCTCGACGGCTCGCAGCACCGTACGGATATTGCGGCCAAGGCGGCCGAGGGCCGCTGACCAGCGGCTCCGCAGACCCGCGGGCCCGGTGCGCATCTCGTGCGCCCGGGCCCGCGGGCGTGTCCGCGTGCGACTGCATCCGGCCGCGTTCGAACGCAGCCAGCTTTACCCAAAGACATTCCATCGGGTGATCGTCCTCCGGTCTGCCTGACGCCCGCGCGTGCCCCAACTAGGGTGCGGCGCAAGCATTCCGGCACTTGGCCCACCGGCATTGCGATGTCAGTGGCGGGTGTCACAGTGGGGGAGTGAGCAACGTCGCCGCAGGGCAGAGGGGGTGAGGTCCGGCCGTGTCCGGAACGGGTTCGATCATGGAAGCGGGTGCACCGTCCGCGCGGTCCCGCGCTTTGGCCGTGCTGCGCGTGCGCAGCCGGGCCTTGGCCGTCGGGCTGCTGCCCGCCGCCCTCGCGGTGGTCCTGGTGGCCGCCCGGGCGACGGGCCGGCTGGCCGGTGCGCCCTGGCCCGCGGTGACCCTCGTCGTGTGCGTGGTCGCCGCGATCGTGCTGCTCGTCGGCGGCGCCTTCGCCGCGGTGGTGCTGCGGGCGAGCCCCGCCGTGACGCCGACGGTGCCCCTCTCGGAAGCTGCCGCGCCCGATCTCTACCGGCTGGTGCGGGACCTGGCCGACCGGATGGACGTGCCGCCGCCCTCCGCAATAGCGCTGACGCCGGACTGCGACAGCTGGCTGGAGGACCGCAGCCACGCGGCCCACCGCCGCGGCGCCGCCCGCGTCTTCGGGGCCGCACCCGGAGCCGTCGGGCCGGAGTCCGAGCCGGGCGCGGCCCCGGTGCTGGTGATCGGCTCGCCCTTCCTGTGGTGGATGCGGGTCGCCGAGCTACGGGCGGTCCTCGCGCCCGTCGTCGCCGGTACGGGCCCTTCCGCGCACCCGGACATAGCCGACGCGCGCGGCTTCGTGCGCGGCCTGGACGCGGCCGTGGACGTGGGCGGCCGGCGCGGCCTCGGCTGGATCGCCCCGCCGGCCCGGCTGCTGCTGCGGCTGTGCCGGACGGACGCCGCCGAGATGGAGCGCGGGGTGGCCGCGGCCGCCTCGGAGCGTGCACAGGGTGTGGACTACGGGCTGCGCATCGTCGCCCAGGAGCAGGTCGGGCTGGCCTACGCGGGCTGGGACCGGCTGCTGACCCGGGTCGCGCTGCCCGCCTGGCGGATGGGCCGCTGGCCGGCGCACCTCGACGCCGGGGTGGTCTCCGCGCTGACCGAGCTCTCCCGGCGGGACCGGCTGGCCGAGGGGTTCACCTCGCGGCTGGGCGAGCGCCCCGCCTGCGACCTGCTGGAACAGCCCGGGCTGATCGACGAGGCGACCTCGCTGCTGGCCGCGCGGCTCTTCCACGGAGGTCCGGCCGAGGCCGGGCCGGACTGGTCCCCGGTGGACTGGGCGGCGTATCCGGAGGAGGTCGTGGACCGCAAGTGGCGGACGGAGGCGGCCCGCCTGCACGTGGCGCTGGACGCCCTGGCCGTCCCGGCGGGGGTGCCCGGGGGTCCTTCAAGCTCCCCCGCTCCGGCCGCCCCCGCGGCCCCTGCCGCCCCGAGCGGCTCCGCCGGGCCCGCGGCCCGCTCCGGCTCCTCAGGAGCGGCCGGAGCGGCCGGAGCGGCGGGCCCCGCCACGCTCGCGGCCGCCGACTCGTCCTCGCCCGGCGCGGACGCCTTCGCCGGGCCCACCCTGGAGCGGGTGCTCGGCTACCTCACCGACCTCGGCGGCGAGGGCGCGGCCGGCGAGGCGCTGGCCGGCCGGATCACCGGCGAGCTGGCCCGCGAGGAGCGGGCCGCCGGCCCGGCCGCCCGGGCCGGGAAGGCACGCGGCGCGGACGCCGTCCCGCTGTTCCCGCTCCAGCCGCCGCGCAGCGGCCGGGACCTGCTGGCCGACCACGTCACGGCGATGGTGTGCTGCGCGGCCGTGGATTCGGCCGGGGCCACCCCCGGGCTGGACTGGCTCGACGGGCCGGTCCTGCTGGTGGGCGGCGACCGCCGTTCCGACCTGGCGCCGCGCGTGCTGTGCCTGATCGAGGAGGGGAATCCGGAGCCGCTGCGGGACTGGCTCTCGGCCCTCGGCGTCCGCCCGGAGAAGCCGGTCCGCCTGGTCTGAGGCGGGCCGAGGAGGGCCGCCCCGGGGAGCGCTACGGCGCGTACGAGCAACCGGATGTCAATGTTCCGATCACGTCAATTCACGACGAACAGTGACGGACTGCGTGCGTTATGTGATGTGCTGGGACCGGTCGCGGCTGGACGTCCCGAGGCGGGCGCCGAGAAACACCGCCTCAGCTCAGCCAGGAGCCGCGCGCCGAGGCGCGGTGTACGCCCGTTCGGGGGATCGAGGGAGGGGAGCGGTCATGGGTGCGGACCAGATCCGTCGCTGGGAGTCAGGTGCGCTCGCGCACGCGGTGTCCGACCCCTTCGGGCAGGGCCCCCTGCCCTGGTTCCGGGGCAGCGAGCTCTACTTCGACGACACCGGCCAGGTCGTGCCCTGGTACGTGGACCCGGCCGCCGCGGCCGCCGGCACCGGCCAGATCCCCCGCGCCCGCGGAAACGGCGGCCCCCGCACCGCCGACGACGTGCACCGCCAGATCAAGGGCTTCGCCTCCACCGGCGGCGTGGCCCCCGGTGAGGCCATCGACTTCCACATCACCGTCGACCCGCCCCAGCAGTTCTCCGTCGACGTCTACCGGATCGGCCACTACGGCGGCGACGGAGCCTCCAAGATCACCACCAGCCCCCGGCTCTCCGGCATCGTCCAGCCGGCCCCCCTCGCCGCCGACCGCACGGTCTCCTGCCACCACTGGTGGCTGTCCTGGCGCCTCCAGGTGCCCTCCTACTGGAGCGTCGGCGCGTACGTCGCCGTGCTCACCACCGCCGACGGCTACCGCTCCCACATCCCCTTCACGGTCCGCGACGACCACCCCGCCGACCTCCTGCTCCTGCTCCCCGACATCACCTGGCAGGCCTACAACCTCTATCCGGAGGACGGCCGCAGCGGCGCCAGCCTCTACCACGCCTGGGACGAGGAGGGCCGGCTGCTCGGCGAGCAGGACGCCGCCGTCACCGTGTCCTTCGACCGCCCCTACGCGGGCGCCGGCCTGCCCCTGCACGTCGGCCACGCCTACGACTTCATCCGCTGGGCCGAGCGCTACGGCTACGACATCGCCTACGCCGACACCCGCGACCTGCACGCCGGCCGCGTCGACCCGACCCGCTACCGCGGCCTGGTCTTCCCCGGCCACGACGAGTACTGGTCGGCTCCCATGCGCCGCACCGTCGAGCGCGCCCGCCGGCACGGCACCTCGCTCGTCTTCCTCTCCGCCAACACCATGTACTGGCAGGTCGAGCTCGGCCCGTCGCCCTCCGGGGTCGCCGACCGGCTCCTGACCTGCCGAAAACGGCGCGGCCCGGGCCGCCCCAGCTTGTGGCGCGAGGTCGACCGCCCGGAGCAGCAGCTGCTCGGCATCCAGTACGCGGGCCGGGTCCCCGAACCCGCGCCGCTGATCGTGCGCAACGCCACCCACTGGCTCTGGGACTCCACCGGCGCGGGCGAGAACGACGAGCTGCCCGGCCTGGTGGCGGGTGAGGCCGACCGCTACTTCCCGCGCACCCAGCTCCCCGAGCACCAGGACCGGATCCTGCTGGCGCACTCTCCGTACCTCGACAGCGAGGGTCACCGCCGCCACCAGGAGACCTCCCTCTACCGGGCGCCCAGCGGCGCGCTGGTCTTCGCGTCCGGCACGTTCGCCTGGTCCCCGGCCCTCGACCGCCCCGGCCACGTCGACGAGCGCGTGCAGCGGGCCACGGCCAATCTCCTCGACCGGATCTGCAAGCACGACTGACCCGCCGCGGACCCGGGGCCGGACCACCCGCGTCCGCCGGGGCGGGTCCGGTGCGGGAGAATCGGGGTGCGCTTCATACAGATCTACAGGGAGACCCCGTGTCCGGATTCGTCGAAAAGCCCGAGCCGGTTCAGGTTCCGGGCCTCGTCCACCTCCACACCGGCAAGGTGCGCGACCTCTACCGTGACGAGGACGGCCGCCTCGTCATGGTCGCCAGCGACCGCATGTCCGCCTTCGACTGGGTGCTGCCCACGGAGATCCCGGACAAGGGCCGCGTCCTGACGCAGCTCTCCCTGTGGTGGTTCGACCAGCTCGCGGACCTCGTCCCGAACCACGTCATCTCCACCGACCTGCCCGCCGGCGCCCCTGCCGACTGGGCCGGCCGCACCCTGATCTGCAAGAACCTCGACATGGTCCCGGTCGAGTGCGTGGCCCGCGGCTACCTCACCGGCTCGGGCCTCGCCGAGTACAACCAGACCCGCACGGTCTGCGGCCTCGGCCTCCCCGAGGGCCTCGTGGACGGCTCCGAGCTGCCGGGCCCGATCTTCACCCCGGCCGCCAAGGCCGAGGTCGGCGAGCACGACGAGAACGTCACCTACGAGGAGGTCGCGCGCACCACCGGCGTCGAGACGGCCGCGCTGCTGCGCCAGACCACCCTCGCCGTCTACAGCCGCGCCCGGGACATCGCCCGTGGGCGTGGGATCATCCTGGCCGACACCAAGTTCGAGTTCGGGTTCGACCCGAAGGACGGCACCCTGGTCGCCGCGGACGAGGTGCTGACCCCGGACTCCTCCCGCTTCTGGCCGGCCGACCAGTGGGAGCCGGGCCGTTCGCAGCCCTCCTTCGACAAGCAGTACGTCCGCGACTGGCTGGCCTCGGAAGCCTCCGGCTGGGACCGGAAGGGCGAACTGCCCCCGCCGGCCCTCCCGACGCAGGTCGTCGCGCAGACCCGTGCGAAGTACATCGAGGCGTACGAGCGCCTGACCGGCCTGGACTGGTCGTAGGGGAACGAAGAAGCCCCGGTCCGAGGACCGGGGCTTCTTCCTTACAGAGCGGACAACGCGACTCGAACGCGCGACATCCACCTTGGCAAGGTGGTGCTCTACCAACTGAGCTATGTCCGCAAGCGCCGTAAGGCGAGACCTACTATACCCAACCCCGCTCCCTCGCGAGACGCACTGCCGTGTGCCGGTTCTCGGCACCCAGCTTCGTGGCCGCCGAGGACAGGTAGTTGCGGACGGTCCCCTGCGAGAGCGAGGCGCGCTCCGCGATCTCCGCGATCGGCGCCCCGTCCCCCGCCAGCTCCAGCACTTCGGCCTCCCGGGCGGTCAGCGGGGAGTCCCCGGCGCTGATCGCGTCGGCCGCCAACTCCGGGTCGACATAACGGCCTCCGGCGTGCACGGTCCGGATCAGCTCGGCCAGCCGCTGCGCCGAGACCGTCTTCGGGGCGAAGGCCCGCACCCCCGCCGCCAGGGCCCGCTTCAGGTGTCCGGGACGGCCGTGACTGGTCACGATCATCGTCTTGCAGCCGGGCAGTTCGGCCCGCAGGGATGTGGCGACATTCACACCGTCCGCCCCCGGCATCTGCAGGTCCAGCACCGCCACGTCCGGCCGGTGGGCCCGCGCCATCGCCAGCGCCTCGGGGCCCGAGGCCGCCTCCGCGACGACCAGCAGGTCGTCCTCCAGCGCGAGGAGCGCGGCCAGCGCCCCGCGGATCAAGTGCTCGTCGTCGGCGAGCAGTACGCGTACGGGGCTCATGCCCGCACCTCCAGTCCCTCGAGCCGTCCGCCCGGTATCTCCGCACGCAGCCGGAACCGGCCGTCGCCGACCAGTCCCGCCTCCAGCGTCCCTTCCAGCACCGCGAGCCGTTCCCGCAGCCCGGCCAGTCCCGAGCCGGGCGGCCCCGCGGGGGCCTCCGGCGCGCCGTCGTTCTCCACCACCAGCGTCACGGGGCCGCTCTCCGGAGCCGCCAGCCGGATCCGGCAGCGCTGTGCGTCCCCGTGCCGCAGCACGTTCGTCGTGGCCTCGCGGACCACCCAGCCGAGCGCCGACTGGACCTCGGAGGGCAGCTCCCGGTCCGCCCGGAAATCCACGCGGCAGTCCATCCCGGCCGCGCTGAGCACCCCGCGCGCGCCTTCCAGTTCCACCGCGAGGTCCGCCTCCCGGTAGCCCCGCACCACGTCCCGTACCTCCCGCTGGGAGTCCTGGGCGATCCGCTGCACCTCGATCATCTGCTCCACCGCCTCCGGCCGTTCGCGCCGGGCCAGCTGTATCGCCAGCTCGCTCTTGAGCGCGATCACCGCCAGGTTGCGGCCCATCACGTCGTGCAGGTCACGGCCGAACCGCAGGCGTTCCTCCGCCACCGCAAGGCGTGCCTGGACCTCGCGGGCCCGGTCGAGTTCGTGGACGGTCCTCAGCAGCCAGGCCGAGAACCCGCTGGTGGCGCTGAAGAACAGGCAGCACAGCAGCACCCCGCCGAAGTACGCCAGAGCATGTGCGGCCGGCAGGCCCAGGGCGAGCGCGGCCACCCCCGTCCCGGCCGCCGCGACCGGGGCGACGTACCGCATGTTCCGGACCGACCGCATGCAGAGCACCAGCGATCCGGCGGTGAAACAGGTGAGCCCCAGCACCAGCGTCGGAGCCAACGCCGGCGCGTCGATCTTCCCGGTCGCCTTCAGGGCGAGGATCACCAGGACGGCCGCGGCCGAAAGGGCGGCCGTGGCCGCCGCCGGCCGGGTGGGGCGTTCGCGCCGCCCCACCACCCAGGTGAGCGCCTTGGAGGAAAGCACCCCGCACAGCACCGCGTGGGCGCACAGCAGCAGGAAGAGCGAGAAGGGCAGCGCCAGATCGGAGGAGTTCTCGGCGGCGGCGCCCAACGCCGGCATTCCGAACGACATGATCTCGATCAGCACGAACAGGTGGAACGACCCCCGTGTGTAGAGCTCGACCTTCCCCGCACTGCTGCGGTTCTTCCACCACCCGGTCAGCTTCGACACGGTTCCCGTCCCCCGACTCGTTCTAGCGACGCGGTTCCCAGCGGAACCACCGCTGGACAGCAAACACGCTGATCACGATCCAGGCCAGCGTGTTGAGCCCGGCCCCCATGAGGTCCCCGCCCTCCGCGCCGCCGCTCCAGCCGGCCCGTACGAGGGTCATCACGCCGCTCAGCGGCAGCAGTTCGCACAGGGAGGCCGCCAGGTCGGGCAGCGAGTCCGTCGGCGCGAACAGCCCCGCGCCGACCACGGTCGCCAGGAACAGCGGCAGCGTGGTGAGGCCCGCGGTCTCCACCGTGCGGGTGAAGGAGCTGGTCACCGCGGACAGCGCGGCGAGCAGCAGGACGCCGGCGAGGACGGCCGCCACGAGCAGCAGCGGGTTCTGCGGCATGCGCACGTCCAGGGCGACCGCCCCGGCGACCGCGAGGACGGCGATCTGGCCGAGGGCCAGGCAGGCGGCGGGCAGCGCGGTCCCGGCCAGGATCTCCAGGTCCCGGGCTTCGCCGGTGCGCAGCCGCTTGAGGACGAGCTCCTCGCGCCGGGCGACGTAGGCGGAGACCAGGTTCATGTAGACGACGAGGAGCAGCACCATGCCGATCCCGCCGGTCAAGGTGGCCTCGCCGATGGCCTCGGCGCCTTCGACACCGCTGAGGGAGGAGCGCAGGATGAACACCATCAGCAGGGGCATCAGGAGGGCCACGCCGAGCGTGGCCCGGTTGCGCACCAGCAGGGTGAGTTCGGAGCGGCCGAGCGCGGTGATCCGGCCGGCGTTCAGGGTGAGCGTGTTCATCGGGTCCCCGCCATCGTGTCGTCGTCGGTGCGGTCGCCGGCGCTGCGGCGGTTCTGGGCGATCTCCAGGAAGGCCTCCTCCAGGGAGGCGGACCGGGCGTCGAGCCCGGCCAGTTCCACGCCGTTCTCCCGGGCCCAGCCGAGCAGTTCGGTCAGGTCCTCCTGGAGCCGTTCGGTACGGATCTCCATGCGCTGCCCGAAGGCGGCCGCCCGCAACGACAGCGGCAGCCGTGCGGCGGGCACCCCGTCGGGCAGGGTGAAGTGGATCCGGGCCGGCCGGGTGGCGGTCACCTCGGCCGGAGTGCCGGTCAGGACCAGCTCGCCCTCGTGGAGGATCGCGAGGCGGTCCGCGAGCTCCTCGGCCTCTTCCAGGTAGTGCGTGGTCAGCAGCACCGTGGTGCCCTGCTCCCGCAGCTCGCGCACCAGGGCCCAGGTGTCCCGGCGGCCTTCGGGGTCCATGCCGGTGGTGGGCTCGTCCAGGAAGAGCACCTCGGGCCGGCCGAGCAGGGCCAGCGCCAGGTCCAGGCGCCGCCGCTCACCGCCGGACAGCTGCTTCACGCGTACGGAGGACCGTGCGGCCAGGCCGACCAGCTCCAGCACCTCGGCCGCCGGGCGGGCGCCGGTGGTGACCCCGCCCCACATCCGGACCGTCTCGGTGACCGAGAGGTCGGAGGGGAAGCCGCCCTCCTGGAGCATGACCCCGGTGCGCGGCCGGACCTCGGCCCGCCGGGTGAGGGGGTCGAGGCCGAAGACGCGGACCTGCCCGCCGCTCGGCGCGGCCAGTCCCTCCAGCAGCTCGACGGTGGAGGTCTTGCCCGCGCCGTTGGTGCCGAGCAGGGCGAAGATCTCGCCCCGCGCCACGGAGAAGGAGACGCCCCGTACGGCCTCGAATCCTCCGGTGTAGCCGCGGCGCAGGTCCCGGGCTTCGATCACGGTGTCAGTCATGACTCAAGCGTCGCGGCGCCCGGACCGGGTCGGCAGTGCGCGCTGTCATGACCGGCGATGACATTTGTCAGGGTGCCCGTGGCCGGAGGTGGGGATAGGGGATATGCGAAGAAGGCCCCGATCGCAATGATCGGGGCCTTCTGCATACAGAGCGGACGACGCGACTCGAACGCGCGACATCCACCTTGGCAAGGTGGTGCTCTACCAACTGAGCTACGTCCGCATGCACTGCACCGCCGTGAGGCGATGCGTGCATCACTCTACCCGATCCACAGCAGTGGTCCGGAAGTGATGCAGAGCGGGTGACAGGAATTGCACACTGCGCCTTCCCTCTGGAAGAGGGATGTTCTGCTACTGAACTACACCCGCACGACCTCTGGGGCTTTGACCTGCGGTCTGGCCCCTCGGCGTGATCCACACACTAGCCGATGGATGGGGGTGCATGGCAAATCGACGCTCAGTGGGCCTCGTTGTAGGCCTCGTAGATCTTCTTCGGGATGCGCCCGCGCGGGGGCACCTCGAACTGGTTCGACCGGGCCCAGGCGCGGACGACCGCCGGGTCCGGGGCGACGGCGGTGTGCCGGAAGGCCTTCCCCGAGCGCGACTGGCGACGGCCGGCGGCCACGAAGGGGGCGAGGCCCTTCCGCAGTTTCTTTGCGTTCGCCGCATTGAGGTCGATCTCGTAGGACTTTCCGTCCAGAGCGAACACGACCGTTTCCGCCGCTTCTCCGCCATCGATGTCGTCGGAGAACGTGACTACTACGCGCTGCGCCACGGATATCGGTCCCTTCGTGCGACGTCGCCACCTGCTGACGTGCGGTGATGTCGCCTGTGTGGATGTTTCGGGGCAATGCAACTTTCATCCGGAATCCGGAGTGATTCCTTTGTACCGCGATTCCCATTGCAATGCGAAGCCCAGTTAATTCTCTCCGCGTGTCCCGCCGCAATGCTGGGCGCGTGGTTTTCCGGCGGATTTTGCGAAGCGTTGGTGAAGCCGAAACGCCCCGGTGATCACGGCCCCGGGATATCTACCCGCGTAGAAATTTCCGCCGGGTACGCTGATGGAACCGCCTTCGCACCAACCACACACGGGAGTGCCCGATGGCACGCGTCGTAGTCGACGTCATGCTCAAGCCGGAGATCCTCGACCCCCAGGGCCAGGCGGTGCAGCGTGCACTGCCGCGCCTGGGATTCGAAGGGATCGCCGACGTCCGCCAGGGGAAGCGCTTCGAGCTCGAGGTGGAGGGACCGGTCGACCAGGCCGCCCTCGACCGCATCCACAAGATGGCCGAAACGTTCCTCGCCAACACCGTCATCGAAGACTTCACCGTGAAGGTCGAGGCCTGACGGTGACCACTCGCATCGGAGTCGTCACGTTCCCCGGAACGCTCGACGACCGTGACTCGCTGCGCGCCGTCCGCCTCGCGGGGGCGGAGCCGGTCTCGCTGTGGCACCGCGACAAGGACCTGCACCAGGTCGACGCGGTCGTCCTCGCGGGCGGCTTCTCCTACGGGGACTACCTGCGCGCCGGGGCCATCTCCCGCTTCTCGCCGGTGATGGAGACCATCATCGAGCAGGCCAAGGGCGGCATGCCCGTCCTGGGCATCTGCAACGGCTTCCAGGTCCTCACCGAGGCCCACCTGCTGCCGGGGGCGATGCTCCGGAACAACCACCTGCACTTCATCTGCCGCGACCAGAAGCTGCGGGTGGAGAACGCGGAGACCGCGTGGACCGGCGACTACACCGCCGGCCAGGAGATCTCCGTACCGCTCAAGAACATGGACGGCCGCTACACCGCCGACGAGCGCACGCTCGACGAACTGGAGGCCGAAGGTCGAGTGGCCTTCCGCTACCTGGACGGCAACCCGAACGGTTCGCTGCGCGACATCGCAGGCATCACCAACGCCGCGGGCAACATCGTCGGCCTCATGCCGCACCCCGAGCACGCGGTCGAGCCGCTGATCGGGACGGGCCGCACCGACGGCCTCCCGTTCTTCACCTCGGTCCTGAAGAAGCTGGTCAGCGCATGAGCCTCGACACCGTCAAGAACGCCTCCGAAACCCCGGACGCCTCCCAGCCCTGGAAGGAACTCGGCCTCAAGGAGGACGAGTACGCCCGGATCCGGGAGATCCTCGGCCGCCGCCCCACGGGCGCCGAGCTCGCCATGTACTCGGTCATGTGGTCCGAGCACTGCTCGTACAAGAGCAGCAAGGTCCACCTGAAGCAGTTCGGTGAGAAGGCCCCCCAGAACGACGCCATGCTCGTCGGCATCGGCGAGAACGCCGGCGTCGTCGACGTCGGCCAGGGCTACGCGGTCACCTTCAAGGTCGAGTCGCACAACCACCCGTCGTACATCGAGCCCTACCAGGGCGCGGCCACCGGCATCGGCGGCATCGTCCGCGACATCCTCGCGATGGGCGCCCGCCCGGTCGCGGTCGTGGACCCGCTGCGCTTCGGCGCTGCCGACCACCCCGACACCCGGCGCGTCCTGCCCGGCGTCGTCGCGGGCATCGGCGGCTACGGCAACTGCCTGGGCCTGCCCAACATCGGCGGCGAGGTCGTCTTCGACGCCTGCTACCAGGGCAACCCGCTGGTCAACGCCGGCTGCATCGGCGTGATGAAGCACGAGGACATCCACCTCGCCAAGGCCTCCGGCCCCGGCAACAAGGTCATCCTCTACGGCGCCCGCACCGGCGGCGACGGCATCGGCGGCGTCTCGGTCCTCGCGTCCGAGACCTTCGACGCTGCGTCTGACAGTGCCGATGGCACGGGCAAGCCCAAGAAGCGCCCCGCCGTGCAGGTCGGCGACCCCTTCCAGGAGAAGCTCCTCATCGAGTGCACCCTGGAGATCTTCAAGGAGAAGCTGGTCGCGGGCATCCAGGACCTCGGCGGCGCCGGGCTCTCCTGCGCGACCTCCGAGCTCGCCTCCGCCGGTTCCGGCGGCATGCGGGTCGAGCTGGACACCGTGCCGCTGCGCGACGCGACGCTCTCGCCCGAGGAAATCCTCATGAGCGAGTCGCAGGAGCGCATGTGCGCGATCGTCGAGCCGCAGCACGTCGACCGCTTCATGGAGATCTGCGAGAAGTGGGACGTCATCGCCACCGTCATCGGTGAGGTGACCGAGGGCGAGCGCCTGGAGATCTTCTGGCACGGCGAGCAGATCGTGGACGTGCCCCCGGGCACCGTCGCCCACGAGGGCCCCGTCTACAACCGCCCCTACGCGCGCCCCTCCTGGCAGGACGCGCTCCAGGCGGACGACGCCGGCAAGCTGCCGCGGCCGCAGACCTCCGAGGAGCTGCGCGCGCAGGTCCTGGCCCTGGTCTCGTCCCCGAACCAGGCGTCCAAGTCGTGGGTCACCGACCAGTACGACCGCTTCGTACAGGGCAACACGGTGCTCTCCCAGCCCGAGGACGCCGGCATGGTCCGCATCGACGAGGAATCCAACCTCGGCGTCGCCATGGCCACCGACGGCAACGGCCGCTTCGCCAAGCTCGACCCGTACACGGGCGCGCAGCTGGCGCTGGCGGAGTCGTACCGCAACGTGGCGGCGACCGGCGCCAAGCCGCTGGCCATCTCCGACTGCCTGAACTTCGGTTCCCCCGAGGACCCGGACGTCATGTGGCAGTTCGCCGAGGCCTGCCGCGGTCTGGCGGACGGCTGCCTGGAGCTGGGCACCCCGGTGACCGGCGGCAACGTCTCGCTCTACAACCAGACGGGCGACACCGCGATCCACCCGACCCCGGTCGTGGCGGTCCTCGGTGTGATCGACGACGTCAACCGCCGTACGCCGATGGCCTTCAAGGAGGCCGGCCAGCTGCTGTACCTGCTGGGCGACACGGCCGAGGAGTTCGGCGGCTCGGCCTGGTCCCAGGTCGTCCACGACCACCTCGGCGGCATGCCGCCGAAGGTGGACCTGGGCCGCGAGAAGCTGCTCGCCGAGATCCTGATCTCCGCCTCGCGCGACGGCATGATCGACGCCGCGCACGACCTGTCCGACGGCGGCGTGATCCAGGCGCTCACCGAGTCCTGCCTGCGCGGCGGCAACGGTGCCCGGATCGTGGTGCCCGAGGGCCTGGACGCCTTCACCTTCCTGTTCTCCGAGTCCGCGGGCCGGGCCATCGTGGCCGTCTCGCGCAGCGAGGAGCTCCGCTTCACCGACATGTGCGGTGCGCGCGGCCTGCCGGTCGCCCGCATCGGTGTGGTGGACGGCGAGGAGATCGAGATCCAGGGCGAGTTCACCCTCCCCCTGGCCGAGCTCCGCGAGGCCCACGAGACGACCATCCCGGCGCTGCTGGCCTGATCCCCGGCGACAGCCCTGTCGAAGCCCCGCACGCAGTGCCGTGCGGGGCTTCGGCGTGGGGGCCCGCAGCAACTGGCCGTAGCGATTCCGTAGCCCGCAAAACCCTTCTGACCTGCGGGATCCCGCCCGCATACTGGCGCCGTGAGCGACAAGGTGAAGTACCTGCCACAGGCCGCGATACCTGACGCAGACGTTCCCGTCTGGCGCACCGAGGACGCCGAACGATGGCGGAAGGCGGCCGTCCCGGCCGTGTTCGGGCCGGTCTTCGGCGCGTGGGCGCTGGTCCTGCTGGTGTTCGGCGCGGTCGTCCTGCTGGGGTGGAGCGATCCGCAGGCGCCGGACCGCGGTACCTCCTGGGAGGGGTACCCGGCCGCCGTCCTGCTGGTCGGCCTGCCCCTCTGGTACCGGATGATCCCGGCCGGGACCGTCCTGGCCACGCCCGTCCTGGTCGGGTACACGCTGTTTGAGCTGGCCGGTCTGCCCGAGTCGGACGGTCCGGGCCGGGTCGGGTCCTGGCTGGTCGTCGCCCTGTGCGGCGCGGCCTTCACGGGGGCGCTGCTGCGGCTGCGGGCCCGCCGCGGGCAGTGCGCCCTCGCGCTGGCCGCCGCCGGGGACGGCCGCCGGGAACTCCCCGACGCACTGCCCCGGCGCCACCACCGCCGCGGCCTGGCGATGATCCTGACCGGCGGCGGGCTCTGCCTCGCCGCGGCCGCCCTCCTCTGGTGGGCCCTGGCCCGGGACCTCGGCGCGGCCCCGGAGCACCCGTACGACGCCACGGGACAACAGGTCCTGGCCCTCCTGCTGCTGGTGCCCGCGACGGCGCTGCTCGGCCGGGGCATCGGCGCCCGCCGCGCCGCCCGGCGCCTGCACGCCGGACCGCAGCCCGCCCTCCGCGTCGGGATCCGGGCCGACTCCCTCACGTACAGCTGGCTGTACGCGGACGTCCGGGACAGGTCGGGCCAGCCCCTGATCGCCTTCCGCGACCACGTCGAGAACACCGCCGACCACGTACGGACCCTGC
This sequence comes from Streptomyces sp. NBC_01214, assembly GCF_026340975.1. Taxonomy (GTDB): domain Bacteria; phylum Actinomycetota; class Actinomycetes; order Streptomycetales; family Streptomycetaceae; genus Streptomyces. The sequence goes on from NZ_JAPEOS010000001.1 coordinate 580,198, forward strand.
TCGGCGGCTCCGAGGAGCGGCTGCGCACCGAGCACCACGACGTCAACTGGTTCTCCGAGCCGATCGAGGCCGTCCTGTACGGCGCTCCGTTCGAGGGCGCGGAGGTCGTCCTGGAGCACGCGGCGTTCTACGGCAACACCCGGATCACCACCAGCGTGCTGGCCGTACCGCTGCACCCGCGCCGCCGGCACGGCCTCAAGCCGTGGCGCGCGGCCGGGCGCTCGGCCACCCTCAAGGAACGCGAGGGGCGGGCGGCGCACCGGGCCAAGGCCGCCGAGAGCGGTTCCGGCGGTTCCGGCTGCGGGACCTCCTCCAGCGGCTGCGGCAGCAGCAGTTGTGGAAGCAGCTGCGGCGGCGGCTGCGGCGGCGGCGACTGATCCGGCAGACTCGCCGCATGGCATCCAGGACCCGCACCCGAACGTACGACCCCGCGAAGATCCGCGCGGCCGTCACCGCACAGTTCGCGCACGTCGTCGGGGCCGTGGCGGACCTCGGACCCGAACAGCTGGCCCGGCCCAGCGGGCTCGGGGACTGGACCGTGGCCGAACTCGCCGGGCACATCGCCTGGATCGCCGACTCGCTGGCGGGGGGCCTGGCCCGGCCGCCCGCCGCCGTCGCGGAGCTGTCGGCGGTCGAGTGGCCCTTTGCGACCGCCTCCCTCGCCGGGAAGATCTCCGAGGCGGCCCGGGAGACCCTGACCGGGGCCCCGCTGCCCGAGCTGTACGAACGGGCGGCCGCCCGGATGGCGCAGGCGCTCGCGGCCAATCCGGGCGACCGCGTGCTGGACCTGTGGATCGGGGACATGACCCTGGCCGACTTCCTGGTCACCCGGACCGTGGAACTGGTGGTCCACACCGACGACCTGAACCGGGCCGCCGGACTGGACGTCCCGATCGACCGACAGGCGCTGGCCGCCTGCACCCGGCTGCTCGCCGACGCCCTCGCCCTCAAGGCACCGGGCGGCTCCGTCGAGGTCCGCGTCCCGCCCTTCGCGGTCGTCCAGTGCGTCCAGGGCCCGCGGCACACCCGCGGCACCCCGCCGAACGTGGTGGAGACCGACCCGCTGACCTGGATCCGGCTCGCCACCGGCCGTACGGGATGGGCCACCGCCGTCGACGGGGCCCAGGTACGGGCCAGTGGCGAGCGGGCCGATCTGTCGGCGCTGCTCCCGCTGATGAGCTGAGGGGAACAACCATGGTGGAACCACCGCGACACCCGGTCCGTCCCAGGGACATGCCCACCTTCCGGCACGTTCCCGCCCCCACGGCCCTGGCCCTCGTCCTCGCGCTCGCCCTGGCCGGCTGCGGCCGGGCCGAGGACGGCCGCGCCCGGCTGCCCGACCCCGTGGGTTCCTGGGCCGTCGAGTCCCTGACCACGGGTGGCCGCACCCTGCACGCGCCCGAGACCGCCCACCTCGACATCGGCCCGAACCAGGTCAAGGGCAACTACGGCTGCAACGGCTTCACCGCGGTGGCGGCCTTCGCCGGTCCCTCCGCGGTGACCGTCACGCCCGGCGCCTCGACCACCATGGCCTGCGCGGACATGGAGTTCGAGACGGCCTTCGCCAAGCTGTTCCAGGGCAAGTTGACGATCGACCGGGGACCCGACCGGCTCACCCTGAAGACCGCCGACGGGAGCACCATCGCCATGACGTCCGCGCCCGCGGTCACGGACGCCCCGCTCACCACGACCGAGTGGACCGTAGAGTCCCTGGTCAGCGGTGGGACCGCGGCCTCCCTGCCCACCGAGGCGGCCGGGAAGGCACGGTTCACCATCGCCCCGGACCTCGCCGTGAGCGGCAACCTCGGCTGCAACCGGTTCAGCACCCGGGCCACCGTCGACGGCTCCACGGTCACCTTCGGGCCGCTGACCTCGACCAAGATGGCCTGCGAGGGACCGGTGGGCGAGGTGGAGCGGACGCTGACCGAGCTGTTCGGCAGCGGCCCGCTCACCGCGAAGACCGAGGGCCGGACCCTCACCCTCACCGCACCCGACGGCAAGGGCCTGACCGCGAAGGCGGCCTCCGCCGCCGAGTGACCCCGCGGGCGGTCATCCCGGATAGGGCAGCAGCCCGGCGTCCACCTTCTCCCAGGCCGCCCGCAGCTGCGCCAGCCGGGCCGGCTCCACGGCGGCCTTGTCGGCCTGCTCGCGGACGTCCCCGGCCAGGTTGAACAGCTGGTCCCGGCCCGCCTTGCCGCGGTAGTACTTCCAGTCCCCGCGGCGCAGCGCCCGCTCGCCCCGGACCCGCCAGAACAGGTCCCGCTCGGCGACCTTCTCGCCGCGCAGCAGGTACCCGGCCAGGCTCACCCCGTCCAGCGGGTGGGCCCGGTCGGGCCGCGCCCCGGCCAGCTCCAGCAGCGTCGCCGTCCAGTCCGGGCTGAACACCGGGACGTGGCTGACCTGCCCGCCGTCCAGCCGGGCGGGCCAGCGCGCGATGGTGGGCACCCGGATCCCGCCCTCCTGGAGGGAGGCCTTGTTGCCGGACAGCGGCCAGTTGTACGAGAAGCGCTCGCCGCCGTTGTCGCTGGAGAAGACCACGAGGGTGTCCTCCTCCTGGCCGGAACGCTTCAGCGCCGCCAGCACCTTGCCGATCGAGCGGTCGAGGTCCTCGACCATCTCCTTGTACTTCTCGACCGAGCCGCCGTCCTGGTGCCACAGGGCGCGCCCGTCGCCCGCCTTGATCCGGCGGACGATCTCGGCGCTCTGCTCGGTGTCCCCGTCGGCGATCCACGGCCAGTGCGGGGTGGTGAAGTTGAGGTTCAGCAGCCACGGCTTGCCGCGGTGGTCGCGGGAGACGTACTCGCTGGCCCGCTCGGTGATGATCCGGGTGTAGTAGCGCAGGTCCTTGTACGCGGCGTCGCCCTCGTACAGGTCGTACTCACCGCCCAGGCCCAGCTTGGAGTAGTACTCCAGGGCGCCGCCGAAGTTGCCGAAGAACTCGTCCCAGCCGGACCTGGTCGGGCTGTAGTCGGGCAGGTAGCCCGCGTGCCACTTGCCGATCAGCGCGGTGGCGTAGCCGGCGGACTTCAGCAGCGAGGCCAGCGTCGGGTGCGTGGGGTCCAGGCCGACGGACTTGTCGGCGATCGGTTCGGCCAGTCCGCCCTTGGTCCGGCCCGGGTAGCGCCCGGTATAGAGGCTGAACCGGGTCGGCGAGCAGGTCGCGGAGCCCGAGTAGGCGTCCGTGAACCGGACGCCCTGGCGGGCGAGGCGGTCCAGGTTCGGGGTCTTGATGTGCGGCGAGCCGTACGAGGAGAGATCGGCCCAGCCGAGGTCGTCGCCGAGGACGAACAGGATGTTCGGCCGGCGGGACGGCCGGGGCCGCCCGGCCCGGAACTCCCGTTCCTGCGGCAGGTCCTGCCCGTCCCCGGCGGCCGGGGCGGCGGCGGCCGGGGCGGCGCCCAGCCCCACCGTCGCGGCGGCCGCGCTCACGCCGACCGCACCGCCGAAGGCGCGCCGGGACAGGTTGGGTTCGTACGAGGTCACAGGTACTCCAAGGCACGGCCCGCCGGCCCGCCCCGGGCGGCGCGGGACGGCGCGCGGCACGGCAGGGCGGGCTTTCGGGCAGGGGTCAGGAAAAGAAAAGAACGCAAAGCGGCGTGTGACTACGCAGAACAGCGACAGATGGCGCTCGCGACACGGACAAGGTCCACGTGCCGGCGCTCGACGAGGGTGACGGTACGGTCACCGAGAGGCTGCATGGGGCGAGAGCCTGTACGAATGCCCATGCGCCTGTCAACAAGGGCATTCCGGATACCGAGACGGAATGGATCGGTCACCCTCTGTGCTGTGACATTTCCCGGCCGTCCCCAATTCGGACCAGTGGTCGATCTCGCCTACACTCGGGAGCGTGCCTCGTGGTGATGGACGACTCAACCACGACCTGCTCCCCGGCGAAAAGGGCCCCCAGGACGCTTGCGGCGTCTTCGGTGTCTGGGCTCCGGGTGAAGAGGTCGCCAAGCTCACCTACTTCGGACTGTATGCCCTGCAGCACCGTGGACAAGAGTCCGCGGGAATCGCTGTGAGCAACGGTTCCCAGATCCTCGTCTTCAAGGACATGGGCCTCGTTTCCCAAGTCTTCGACGAAACCTCTCTCGGCTCGCTCCAAGGTCATATCGCGGTCGGTCACGCCCGCTATTCGACCACCGGGGCCTCCGTCTGGGAGAACGCCCAGCCGACCTTCCGTGCGACCGCCCACGGCTCCATTGCCCTGGGTCACAACGGCAACCTGGTGAACACCGCCGAGCTTGCCGAGATGGTCGCCGACCTCCCCCGTCAGGACGGCCGTGCCACCCAGGTGGCCGCCACCAATGACACCGACCTGGTCACCGCCCTGCTCGCCGGTCAGACCGACGACGAGGGCAAGCCCCTGACCATCGAGGAGTCGGCCGCCAAGGTCCTGCCTCAGGTCAAGGGCGCCTTCTCCCTCGTCTTCATGGACGAGGGGACCCTCTACACCGCCCGTGACCCGCAGGGCATCCGCCCGCTGGTCCTCGGCCGCCTGGAGCGCGGCTGGGTGGTCGCGAGCGAGACCGCCGCCCTCGACATCTGCGGCGCCAGCTTCGTCCGCGAGGTCGAGCCGGGCGAGCTCATCGCGATCGACGAGAACGGTCTGCGCACCTCTCGATTCGCGGAAGCGAAGCCCAAGGGCTGTGTCTTCGAGTACGTCTACCTGGCGCGCCCGGACACCGACATCGCCGGCCGGAACGTCTACCTCTCGCGTGTCGAGATGGGCCGGCGCCTGGCCAAGGAAGCCCCGGTCGACGCCGATCTGGTGATAGCGACGCCGGAATCCGGCACGCCCGCCGCCGTCGGATACGCCGAAGCCAGCGGGATTCCGTACGGATCGGGCCTGGTCAAGAACGCCTACGTGGGCCGGACCTTCATCCAGCCCTCGCAGACGATCCGCCAGCTCGGCATCCGGCTCAAGCTCAACCCCCTCAAGGAAGTCATCCGGGGCAAGCGCCTGGTGGTCGTCGACGACTCGATCGTCCGCGGCAACACCCAGCGCGCCCTGGTCAAGATGCTCCGCGAGGCCGGCGCGGCGGAGGTCCACATCCGGATCTCCTCGCCGCCGGTGAAGTGGCCGTGCTTCTTCGGCATCGACTTCGCCACCCGGGCCGAGCTGATCGCCAACGGCATGACGGTCGACGAGATCGCCACCTCCCTGGGCGCGGACTCGCTCTCGTACATCTCGCTCGACGCGATGGTCGAGGCGACCACGATCCAGAAGCCCAACCTCTGCCGTGCCTGCTTCGACGGCGAGTACCCGATGGAGCTGCCCGACCCGCAGCTCCTGGGCAAGCAGCTGCTGGAGTCCGAGCTCGCCGGCGGTACGGACGCCGCCGACGCGCTCCGCCGCCCGTAGCCCTGGCTCAACCTGCGCCGGGCCCTGTCTTTGAGGCTTCTCCCAGGGCCCGGCACCACACGCAGTAACGACACGAAAGCTCTCTCCTGTCATGACAGAGAAGACCACCGGTGCCAGCTACGCAGCCGCAGGCGTGGACATCGAAGCGGGCGACCGCGCCGTCGAGCTGATGAAGGAGTGGGTGAAGAAGACGCAGCGCCCCGAGGTCCTCGGTGGCCTCGGCGGCTTCGCCGGCCTCTTCGACGCCTCCGCCCTCAAGCGCTACGAGCGCCCGCTGCTCGCCTCGGCCACCGACGGCGTCGGCACCAAGGTGGACATCGCCCGCCAGCTCGGCGTGTACGACACCATCGGCCACGACCTGGTGGCGATGGTCATGGACGACATCGTCGTCTGTGGTGCCGAGCCGCTCTTCATGACCGACTACATCTGCGTCGGCAAGGTGCACCCCGAGCGTGTCGCGGCGATCGTCAAGGGCATCGCCGAGGGCTGCGTCCTCGCCGGCTGCGCCCTGGTGGGCGGCGAGACCGCCGAGCACCCCGGCCTGCTGGGTCCGGACGACTTCGACGTGGCCGGTGCCGGAACGGGCGTCGTCGAGTACGACCGCCTGCTCGGCGCGGATCGCATCCGTACGGGTGACGCCGTCATCGCGATGGCGTCGTCCGGCCTTCACTCGAACGGGTACTCGCTGGTCCGCCACGTCCTCTTCGAGCGCGCCAAGATGTCGCTGGAGAGCCACGTGGAGGAGCTCGGCCGCACCCTCGGCGAGGAGCTCCTGGAGCCCACCAAGATCTACTCGCTGGACTGCATGGCCCTCACCCGTACGGCCGAGGTGCACGCCTACTCGCACATCACCGGCGGCGGCCTCGCGGCGAACCTGGCCCGGGTCATCCCGGACCACCTGCACGCCACGGTCGACCGTTCGACCTGGACCCCCGGCGCCATCTTCGACCTGGTCGGCAAGGCCGGTCAGGTGGAGCAGCTGGAACTGGAGAAGACCCTGAACATGGGCGTCGGCATGATGGCCGTCGTTCCGCAGGAGTCGGTGGACGTGGCGCTGACCGCGCTGGCCGACCGGGGTGTCGACGCATGGGTCGCGGGAGAGATCCTGGACCGCGGCGACCACACCGAGGGCGCGACCATGACCGGCACCTACGCGAGCTGAGCAGCACTGAAACCCGGCCCGGGGCGATGCCCTGGACCGGGTTTCAGTCTTTTTGTCTGTCGTGCAGACGCCTCAGGGCGTCAAGCGCCGCGACGCTGTGACGACGGCCCGGACTCTTCGTCCTCGTCGTCGTCATCCGTGTTGTAGAGGTCCGCGTACCGAGCGTACGGGTCGTCCTCGTCCAGCTCGTCGTCGTCTACCTCGACCGGCTCGCTGACAGGCAGCGGTTCTACGGTCGATGCGCCCAGCTCGTTGGCCAGACGCGAGAGGTCAGTCCCGCCGCTGCTGTACTTCAGCTGGCGGGCGACCTTCGTCTGCTTGGCCTTTGCCCGGCCGCGCCCCATGGCTCGACCCCCTCGGTGACGGGGCTCGACGGCCCCAGAGTCTGACACGCGTTCATGGTTCGGAGCGGGCTCTCCGTGGAGAGACCGTCCGTAGGGGTTTAACGGTACCTGCTTCCGCGGCCATACGGTACGCCGCCCGCATGACGCGCCCCGGTGCAGAACCAACAAGGCGCCCCGTCCTCGCTGGTCAGCTGCGATTTTAACCTTTTCCTGGCGGGCGACCCGCCGAAGTGCAGTGAGTTCCGTCTCGCCGCACCCCGGCGGGCGCACCCGGAAGCCCCCGGGAAGGGCCTAGACGGCGCGCGCGGCGCGGCCGTCGGCCATCCGCTGCTCGGCGATCCGGTCGGCCGCAGCGGCCGGCGGAATGCCGTCCGCCTTCGCACGAGCAAAGATCTCCAGCGTGGTGTCGAAGATCTTCGTGGCCTTGGCCTTGCAGCGGTCGAAGTCGAAGCCGCGCAGCTCGTCGGCGACCTGGATGACACCGCCCGCGTTGACCACGTAGTCGGGCGCGTAGAGGATCCCGCGGTCCGAGAGGTCCTTCTCGATGCCCGGGTGGGCGAGCTGGTTGTTCGCCGCGCCGCAGACGATCGTCGCGGTGAGCGCCGGGACGGTCTCGTCGTTCAGGGCGCCGCCGAGCGCGCAGGGGGCGTAGATGTCCAGGCCCTCGGTGCGGATCAGCGCGTCCGTGTCGGCGACGGCGGTGACTTTGCCGGGGTGCTTGTCCAGGATCCGGCGGACGGACTCTTCCCGCACGTCCGTGATCACGACCTCGGCGCCGTCCTCCAGCAGGTGCTCGACCAGGTAGTGGCCGACCTTGCCGACACCGGCCACGCCGACCTTGCGACCGCGCAGGGTCGGGTCGCCCCACAGGTGCTGGGCGCTGGCGCGCATGCCCTGGAAGACGCCGAAGGCGGTGAGGACCGAGGAGTCGCCCGCGCCGCCGTTCTCGGGGGAGCGGCCGGTCGCCCAGCGGGTCTCGCGGGCCACGACGTCCATGTCGGCCACGTAGGTGCCGACGTCGCAGGCGGTCACGTAGCGGCCGCCGAGGGATTCCACGAACCGGCCGTAGGCCTGGAGCAGTTCCTCGCTCTTGAGGACGTCCGGGTCACCGATGATCACGGCCTTGCCGCCGCCGAGGTCGAGACCGGCGAGGGCGTTCTTGTACGACATGCCGCGCGAGAGGTTCAGCGCGTCGAGGACGGCCTCCTCGTCGGAGGCGTACGCGTGGAAGCGCGTACCGCCGAGGGCGGGGCCCAGGGCGGTGGAGTGGATGGCGATGACGGCCTTCAGGCCGGTGGCGCGGTCCTGGCACAGCACGACTTGCTCGTGGCCGCCCTGCTCCGTACGGAACAGGGTGTGCAGGACGCCGTCGGTCATTTCGGTCACGGTGGTGACTCCCATGGAAGAGATGCGGCGGAAAGACGCCCGCCCTGCGGGTGGGGGAGGGCGTGCTGGGAGCAGAGTAAGACCTGGGAGCCGCCCGTAGGTGACCTGTCCGAGGATCGAAACACTCCCGTGGTGCGAGGGGGTGTTTTGCCGGTCGGGCCCGGGCTGATCGGCAAGACGCCCCCTGGGTGCGGGGGCGCCCCGGAGGTGAACCCGACCCCGCGGAGGGGCAGTACGAGAGCGTGAGCGAATCCTCCGATCTCCCGCTGCCGTCCGCGCGCTCGGCGCCGACCGTCCCGTACGCCTCCTACCTGCGCGTCTACGAGCCCCTGGCGGCCTTCGCCGAGCCGGAGCGCACGCACTGGGCCGACTACGCCCGGCGCGGGGCGACCCCGACCGCCCAGGACGAACTGCGCCGGTCACTGTCGGACTTGGTGCGGGTGCCGCTGGTGGGGGTGCCGTCCCACGAGAGCGCGGACGCCTTCACCGCGGTGGTCGACGGGGTGCTGCTGGTCTGCCCGTGGCGCACCCGGCTCCGCGGCTGGCTGGCCCTCCAGGAACTCGTCGAGTGGTTCCCGCGTTCGGTGCTGGACGCCGCCCTCCCGCCGGGAGCGCGCCGCCGGGCGGCCGAGGACTACGAGCGCTGGCGCGAACGGAACCCGGACGCGCGCCCCTGGATCCGTACCGGGGTGTGGCAGGTTCCGCTGCGCTGGTTCGTGTTGGTGGCGGACGAGGAGCGGGAGCACGTGCCGGGCGAGCGGCTGCGCTACCGCACGCCGATGGTCCAGGCCCGGCGGCGGCTCGCCCGCGCGCTGCGGACCCTGCGGGACGCGGAGGGGTACGGGGTGCTCGCCGACGGACTGGTGGAGGTGGGGAGCTGGCTGGAGGAGTTCCACCCGCGCTCGATGGTCGAGCTGGACTACGCGGGGCTGCTGCACGCGCTGCCGGCGGACCGGCTGGCGGCCGACCGCTCGGCCGGGGACCTCGCGGCGGGCATCGCGGCCCTGCGGGCCGGGGACGTGCAGGGCGCGACCGAGGTCTACGAGGAGTTGGCGGAGCGATGGCGGGCGGTCCGGGAGCGGCTTTTCGCGAATTAGGCCGAAAGGTGCCTGTGTGGCTGGTTTCACCCAGGAGGGGTTAGTGCGTATCGTCCGGTATCGGTCGATCAGCCAATACTGGCTGATCAGAGGCTTGATCATGGCATTTGGGACGTAGTGCCAGGACCTACGTCCCGATACGGGCCATTGGCCCAAGCGTGACGGACCGCACTAACTACACCCTTGCGCCCTTCCCCTACCCTCGTGCCAAAATAGGACAAGGAGTCCGGGGAGGGTTCCTTCCGCCCAACTAAGGGCGGAATGCTCGGCATTGCACTCTACGGGGGGTCTGACGACTCCTGATCGCTCTGTGACTGATCGTCACAGTGGGGTGACTGTCCGTTATGGGACGGTCCATCGGCTTCCGCCGCTGATGAACACCTCGGAGGGCAATTCCGTCGGTTTGGCCGTCGAGGCTGGACGGATGGTGTAGTTGTAGTGCCGAGGACAAGCCGTTCGTCCTATAACCGACTCGGCCCGCGTATGTCCATTTCGGGCAACGCGGGCCAAGGTGCAGAATTTAGAGGAAAGAACCGAGATGGTTCGGTTCTCCCGAGGAGGCCGCTCATGACCGCTCGCACCCCTGATGCCGAGCCGCTGCTGACCCCGGCTGAGGTTGCCACGATGTTCCGCGTGGACCCGAAGACGGTCACCCGCTGGGCCAAGGCTGGCAAGCTCACGTCCATCCGCACCCTGGGTGGACACCGCCGGTACCGCGAGGCCGAGGTTCGCGCACTGCTCGCGGGAATTCCGCAGCAGCGCAGCGAGGCCTGAGGTCGCGTAAACACCCCGCTTTAACGGGTTTATATCGGGTCCCCCAATCCGATGAAACCCACATAGCTTCATACGGTCGGGCCTGCCCCAACAGGTTCAAGGCCGTTCGATCGCGCTGGACTCCGCCGGGTCCAGCGCGATCTTTTTATGCCCAGGTCAGGGCGGTCTTGAGCGCGCACCGGAGCACCGGCGGGGTAGGTGCCATTGCACATATTCTATCGAGCAGGCGTATGGGTGCGATAAAAGTACGAGTCTCAAAAACTCATCCGGTGACTCCCGTCACAGATGATCACTCTTGTATATCCGGTATTGCACCCCGTAAAGGGGACCCGCAGCGCGAGGCGCATCATGCGAAGGGGGGATTCCGGGTGACGGTCGGCCCGGGAAGGCCCCGGAGGGGCGCCGGAAGGGCTGCGGAAGGGGTTCGGAGGGGCCGGAGCGGGTTCAGAGGGGCCGCGGAGAGGCCGGGGCGGGTCCGGGACGGGTCCGGAGGGGGCCCGGGGCGCGCTCGCGGACGCCCCGTAGGCGCTGCGGACGTGACCCGGAGGTGCCCACGGGCACCACGGCCGCTCCACGGCCCCCTGGCGGCCTCCAAGGCCGCCAGGGCGGTGTCACCCGCCAACGCGTCAGGGCCCGTATCCCCAGAGGGATACGGGCCCTGACGTTTCTGCGAACCTGACGGGACTTGAACCCGCGACCTCCACCTTGACAGGGTGGCGAGCTAACCAACTGCTCCACAGGTCCTTGATTTGCGGCCGCTCGGCGGCTGCGAATCAGACTGTACCGCAGCTCAGGGGGTGCAGTCGAACCGGACCACGGAGCCGGTCAGGGAGCCGGTCACCGAGCCGGTCATGGAGCCGCCGCATCCACCGCCTTCACGATCCGCTTGTCGGAGATCGGGTACGCCGTCCCGAGCGCGTGCGCGAAGTAACTGACGCGCAGTTCCTCGATCATCCAGCGGATGTCGGTGACCGCGGACGGGACCGGCCGCCCCTTCGGCAACTGCTCCAGCAGCCAGGCGTACTCGTCCTGCATCTCGTGGACCTTCTCCATGCGCGTCGTGTCGCGCTGGACGCCCGTGGGCATCTGCTGGAGCCGCCGGTCCACCGCCACCAGGTAGCGCATCAGGTCCGCCAGTCGGCGCAGCCCCGTGAGCGTCACGAAGCCGGCCGGCACGAGGGCCGCCAGCTGCGTCTTGACGTCCTGGATGTTCGCGACCAGCGCCAGGCTGCCCGTGGCCTTCAGGCGGCGCTCGCAGGCCTGCCATGCGGCCAGCACCTGCTGAACCTGGCTCACCGTGCGCACGGTCGTGTCCACCAGGTCGGCGCGGACGGCCTCGTAGAGCTTCCGGAAGCCCGCCTCGTCCCACGCGGGGCCGCCGTGGTCGGCGATCAGCTTGTCGGTCGCCGCGGTCGCGCAGTCGTCGAAGAGCGCCTGGATGGAACCGTGCGGGTTCCTGGACAGGGCCAGCTTCTGCTGGTTGGTCAGGTGGTCCGAGGCGAACTTCGCCGGGTTCACCGGGATGTTCAGCAGGATGAGCCGCCGGGTGCCCAGCCACATGGCCCGCTGCTGCTCGGCCTCGGTGTCGAAGAGCCGTACGGAGACGGTCGAGCCCTCGTCCACCAGCGCCGGGTACGCCTTCACCGGCTGGCCCGCACGCCGGGTCTCGAAGACCTTGGTCAGCGTGCCGATCGTCCAGTCGGTCAGCCCGGTCCGCTCCACCGACTCCCCGCCCGCCCGCTCGGCGGTGGCCGCGGCGGCCTTGGAGAGGGCCTGGCGGGCCTTCGGCTTCAGCCTCAGGCGCAGGGCCTCCAGGTCCTTGTCCTCGGCGAGGTTCTTGCGGCGCTCGTCGACGATCCGGAAGGTGATCTTCAGGTGGTCCGGGATCCGGGTGAGGTCGAAGTCCTCGGCCGAGACCGGGACCCCCACCATCCGCTGGAGCTCGCGCGCCAGGGTGACCGGCAGCGGCTCCTGCTGGGGCACCGCCGTGTCCAGGAAGCGGCCGGCGAAGTTCGGCGCGGGCACGTAGTGCCGGCGGATCGGTTTCGGCAGCGAGCGGATCAGCTCGGTGACGACCTCCTCGCGCAGGCCCGGGATCTGCCAGTCGAAACCCTCGTCGGTGACCTGGTTCAGCACCTGGAGCGGGATGTGGACGGTCACGCCGTCGGCGTCCGCGCCCGGTTCGAACTGGTAGGTCACGCGGAACTTCAGCTGACCCTGACGCCAGGAGTCCGGGTAGTCGGCCTTGGTGACCCCGGCCGCCTTCTCGGTCAGCAGCATCTCGCGCTCGAAGTCGAGGAGTTCGGGCTCCTCGCGCTTCTTGTGCTTCCACCAGGAGTCGAAGTGCGCCCCCGACACCACGTGGGCGGGGATCTTCTGGTCGTAGAAGTCGAAGAGCGTCTCGTCGTCCACCACGATGTCGCGGCGCCGGGCCCGGTTCTCCAGCTCCTCCACCTCGGTGAGGAGCTTGCGGTTGTCGGCGTAGAACTTGTGGTGGGTGCGCCAGTCGCCCTCGACCAGCGCGTTGCGGATGAACAGCTCGCGCGAGACCTCGGCGTCGATCCGGCCGTAGTTGATCTTCCGCTGGGCCACGATCGGTACGCCGTACAGCGTGACCTTCTCGTACGCCATCACGGCCGCCTGGTCCTTCTCCCAGTGCGGCTCGCTGTACGTGCGCTTGACCAGGTGCTGCGCCAGCGGCTCCACCCACTCGGGCTCCACCTTGGCGTTCACCCGGGCCCACAGCCGCGAGGTCTCCACCAGTTCGGCCGACATCACGAACTTCGGCTGCTTCTTGAAGAGCGAGGATCCCGGGAAGATCGCGAACTTGGCGCTGCGGGCACCGAGGTACTCGTTCTTGTCGGTGTCCTTGAGCCCGATGTGCGAGAGCAGGCCGGCCAGCAGCGAGACGTGGACGACCTGCTCCGGGGCGTCGGCCTCGTTGACGTGGATGCCCATGCCCTTGGCGACCGTGCGCAGCTGGGAGTAGATGTCCTGCCACTCGCGGATCCGCAGGAAGTTCAGGTACTCCTGCTTGCACATCCGGCGGAAGGAGGACGAGCCGCGCTCCTTTTGCTGCTCGCGGATGTAGCGCCACATGTTGAGGAAGGACAGGAAGTCGCTGGTCTCGTCCTTGAAGCGGGCGTGGTTCTGGTCGGCCTGGGTCTGCTTGTCCGAGGGCCGCTCGCGCGGGTCCTGGATGGACAGGGCCGCCGCGATGACCATGACCTCGCGGACGCAGTTGTTCTTGTCGGCCTCGATGACCATGCGGGCCAGGCGCGGGTCCACCGGGAGCTGGGAGAGCTGGCGGCCCATCTGGGTCAGGCGCTGCCCCTTCTTCCCCTCCGGGGAGGACTTCTCGCCCGTCTCGAGCGCGCCGAGCTCCTGGAGGAGCTGCACGCCGTCGCGGATGTTGCGGTGGTCCGGCGGGTCGATGAAGGGGAACTTCTCGATCTCGCCGAGTCCGGCCGCGGTCATCTGGAGGATGACGGAGGCCAGGTTCGTCCGCAGGATCTCGGCGTCGGTGAACTCGGGACGCGCGTCGAAGTCGGCCTCGGAGTACAGCCGGATGCAGATGCCGTCGCTGGTACGGCCGCAGCGGCCCTTGCGCTGGTTGGCGCTGGCCTGCGAGATCCGCTCGATCGGCAGGCGCTGGACCTTGGTGCGGTGGCTGTAGCGGGAGATCCGGGCGGTGCCCGGGTCGATCACGTACTTGATGCCGGGGACGGTGAGGGAGGTCTCGGCGACGTTGGTGGCGAGGACGATCCGGCGGCCGGTGTGCTGCTGGAAGACGCGGTGCTGTTCGGCGTGCGAGAGGCGTGCGTAGAGGGGGAGGACCTCAGTGAAGCGCAGATTCCGCTTGTTGAGGGCGTCCGCCGTGTCGCGGATCTCGCGCTCGCCGGAGAGGAAGACCAGGATGTCGCCCGGCCCCTCGGACTGGAGCTCGTCCACGGCCTCGCAGATCGCGGTGATCTGGTCCCGGTCGGAGTCGTCGCCGTCCTCGGCGTCCTCTTCCAGGAGCGGCCGGTAGCGCACCTCCACCGGATACGTGCGCCCGCTGACCTCGACGATCGGCGCCTCGCCGAAGTGCCGGGAGAAGCGCTCGGGGTCGATGGTCGCCGAGGTGATGACGACCTTGAGGTCGGGACGCTTGGGCAACAGCGTGGCCAGGTAGCCCAGCAGGAAGTCGATGTTCAGCGACCGCTCGTGGGCCTCGTCGATGATGATCGTGTCGTAGGCGCGCAGCTCGCGGTCCGTCTGGATCTCGGCGAGCAGGATGCCGTCCGTCATCAGCTTTACGAAGGTCGCGTCCTGGTCCACCTGGTCGGTGAAGCGGACCTTCCAGCCGACGGTCTGACCGATCTCGGACCTCAGCTCCTCGGCGATGCGCTCCGCGACCGTGCGGGCGGCGATCCGGCGGGGCTGGGTGTGCCCGATCATGCCCCGGACGCCGCGGCCCAGCTCCATGCAGATCTTGGGGATCTGCGTGGTCTTGCCGGACCCGGTCTCGCCCGCGACGATCACGACCTGGTGGTCGCGTATCGCCTCGGCGATCTCGTCCTTCTTCTGGCTGACGGGGAGGTTCTCTGGATACGTGACCTCCGGCATCCGCGAGGCACGGCCGGCCAGTCGCTCGGCGGCCTTGGTGGCCTCCGCTGCGATCTCGTCGAGCACGGCCTGCTTGGCCTCGGGCTTGCGGATACGGCGGGCGCCTTCGAGGCGGCGGCCGAGGCGGTGCGCGTCACGGAGGGAGATCTCACCGAGAAGCGTCTGCAGGGCGGCGAAGGAAGTAGACATACCTGATCGAGGATCTCACCTGGGCCCTCCGGGTGGCGAACGCATTTGTCGGGTGGACCCGTACCATTTCGGGACGAGTCCGTCGGTCGTACGAGTGAGAGGCAGCCCACCTTGTCCCGCCCCCGTCACGTCTGGCGCCTGCTAGGCGTCGTCCTGGCGGTGCTCCTGGGCTGCGCGGCCGCCCCGACACCCCAAACGACCTCGCCCCCGGCTCCGGCTTTGGCCCCGGCCCCGGCGGCGGACTCGACCTCGGCCCGTACTCCCGCTTCGGCCCCGGCCCCGGCTTCCGCCGTGGACTCGGCCCCGGCTCTGGCTCCCACTTCGGCCTCCGCTCTGGCCTCGGTCACGGCTTCGGCCCTGGCCTCGGTTTCCGCCCTGGCCCCGGCCGCCGGCGATGCCGGGGGGCCCGCCTGCGCGCCGGTGGGCCCCGAGCGCGGCGGTGTCCCCGCCGTCCCCGCGCGCGCCTTCGGTGAGCACGCCCAGGTCCCGCCGGTCCGGGCGGTGCCCGAGGAGGCCGGTCCGGCCGCGGCCGTGCCCGTACGGACTCCCGTACGCGGCCCCGACCGCCCGGCCCCCGACCGGCTGGAGCTCTGCGTGATGCGGGTCTAGGCCGTCTCCTCCGGATCTTGCCTGACCCGTGCCGGCCGGCACCGCACCTCATCCCCCGGACTCCGTCCGGGGCGACCCCCGGGTTGGCGGGGCACCGGACGCCGCGGGCCTCACCGGCAAGATCCGAAACAGACGACCCAGACGGGACCGGTCCCACCGGTCCCGTCCCGCCCGCCCGCCCCAGCACCGGAGCACCCGCATGCCCTCTTCCAAGACGCCCAAGAAGACCTCCACCAAGAAGTCCTCCGCGAAGCCCCTGCTGATCTCCGCCGGGGTGGCCCTCGCCGCGATCACCCTCGGCCTCGTCTCCTGGCAGGCCACCGCTCCCGCCGAGACCGCTTCGGCCGGTTCCGGCGACGGTTCCGGTTCCGGCGCCGCCGCCGCGCCCCGGACCGACCCCGCCGCCGAGCTCAAGGCACTGGCCCGGCGCGAGTCCGGCGACAAGCTCGCGGTCGGCCGCGCCGACGCGCCCGTCGTGCTCATCGAGTACTCCGACTTCAAGTGCGGCTACTGCGGCAAGTTCGCCCGGGACACCGAGCCCGAACTGGTGAAGAAGTACGTCGAAGACGGCACCCTGCGCATCGAGTGGCGCAACTTCCCGATCTTCGGCGCCGAGTCCGAGGCCGCCGCCAAGGCCGCCTGGGCGGCCGGGCAGCAGGACCGCTTCGACGCCTTCCACGCCGCCGCCTACGCCGGCGGCTCGAAGGAGAAGGGCTTCGCCGAGCCCCGGCTCGTGGAGCTGGCCCGGGAGGCCGGGGTGCCCGATCTGGAGCGCTTCAAGGCGGACATGACCGGCGAGCAGGCCGCGGCGGCCCTGAAGAAGGACCAGGAGGAGGGCTACCGCATCGGCGTCACCTCCACCCCGTCCTTCCTGCTGAACGGCAAGCCCATCGCCGGTGCCCAGCCGCTCGACACCTTCACCGCCGCCATCGCACGGGCGAAGGCCGAGGCGGCGAAGCAGTGACCGACATCGGATACCTGGCCGCCCTGCTGGGCGGCCTCCTCGCGCTGCTCAGCCCCTGCAGCGCCCTACTGCTGCCGGCCTTCTTCGCGTACTCCATCGACTCCACCTCGCGGCTCCTGGCGCGTACCGGGATCTTCTACGCGGGCCTCGCGAGCACCCTGGTACCGCTGGGGGCGGCCGGCTCGTACGCCGGGCGGTTCTTCCACGGCAACCGCGACCAGCTCGTCCTCGCCGGCGGCTGGCTGATCATCGCGCTCGGCCTCGCGCAGATCCTGGGCCTCGGCTTCGCCCCGAAGCGGATCTCGGAGCTGTCGGGCCGGATCCGGCCGACCACCGCCCTGTCGGTGTACGCGCTCGGCGCGGTCTACGGGCTGGCCGGCTTCTGCGCCGGCCCGATCCTGGGCAGCGTCCTGACGGTCGCGGCGGTCAGCGGCAGCCCCGTCTACGGCGGCCTGCTGCTCGCGGTCTACGCCCTGGGGATGGCCGTACCGCTGTTCGTACTGGCGCTGCTGTGGGAGCGGTTCGACCTGGGCGGGCGGCGCTGGCTGCGCGGGCGGGCCCTGCGCGTCGGCCGCTTCGAGCTGCACACCACCTCGCTGCTGTCCGGGCTGTTCTTCATCACCCTGGGCGTGCTGTTCCTCGTCTACGACGGGGCGAGCGCGCTGCCGGGGCTGCTGGACGTGGACGACTCGTTCGCCGTGGAGCAGCGGGTCCGCTCGCTGGCCGACGCGGTTCCGGACGGGGCGCTGCTCGGGCTGATCGCCGCCGGGGCGGCGGCCGTCGGCGTGGTGCAGTGGCGCCGCAGGGAGCGGGCGGCGGCGGCCGAGACCGAAGGGGAGTAACCACAGAAGGCCCCGTCCGATGGACGGGGCCTTCTTGATGGTGGCTGGGGCCGGGGTCGAACCGGCGACCTATCGCTTTTCAGGCGATCGCTCGTACCAACTGAGCTACCCAGCCACGAAACCGTTTCCGGCTTCAGCGATCCTGACGGGACTTGAACCCGCGACCTCCACCTTGACAGGGTGGCGAGCTAACCAACTGCTCCACAGGACCTTGCAGTGTGCGAGAACAAGTCTTGCACACAGTAATGCGTACCCCCAACGGGATTCGAACCCGTGCTACCGCCTTGAAAGGGCGGCGTCCTGGGCCACTAGACGATGAGGGCTAAAGGCCCGCCGGGCACTTCTCAGCGCGTCGGGGACGTGAGAAGCATATGGGATCCGGGGAGCTATCGCCAAAACGGTTTCCCCCGGAGCGACAATGGCCGGGTGCTGGAGATGACGCGCGAGGAGTTCGAAGAGCTCGTCGCAGAGGCCCTGGACCGGATCCCGCCGGAGCTGACGCGGCTGATGGACAACGTGGCGGTGTTCGTCGAGGACGAGCCGCCCGCCGACGACCCCGAGCTGCTCGGTCTGTACGAGGGGACTCCGCTGACGGACCGCGGCGAGTGGTACGCCGGGGTGCTGCCGGACCGGATCACGATCTACCGCAATCCCACGTTGCGCATGTGCGAGGACCGGGAGAGCGTGGTCGCGGAGACGGAGGTCACCGTGGTGCACGAGATCGCCCACCACTTCGGGATCGACGACGAGCGGCTGCACGCGCTGGGGTACGGGTGACCTCGCCGACCCCGGCCCCGGTTCCGGGTGACGGGGCGGAGCGGGCGGCGCAGGCGGCGGAGGCGATCGATCCGGACGTCGACCTGCACGTACCCGCACAGCGCGCCGAGCCGCAGGGCCGGGTGCTCGCGGCGGTGGCGGCGGGCGGCGCGGTCGGGGGCGCGGCGCGGTACGGGATCTCCCTGCTGTGGCCGGCCGGGCCCGGGGCCTTCCCGTGGGCGACCCTGTGGATCAACACCTCCGGCAGCGCGCTGATCGGCGTGCTCATGGTGCTGATCAGCGAGGCCGGCCGGACGGCCCCGCATCCGCTGTTGCGGCCCTTCGTCGGGGTCGGCGTGCTCGGCGGCTTCACCACCTTCTCCACCTACGCGGTGGACTTCTCGAGGCTCCTGGACGAGGGGGAAACGGGGACCGCCCTGGCCTACGGCGGGCTCACGGTGGTGGCGGCGCTCGGCGCGGTGTGGACGGCGGCCACGGCGACCCGGCTCGTGGTCGGCGGTCGCGGGCCAGGACGCGGGACCGGACACGGGACCGGACGCGGGCCCGGACGCGGGCCCGGACGCGGGCGCGTTCCGCGGTGAACTGGCTGCTCGTGGTGGTGGGCGCGGCCGTCGGCGCGCCGCTGCGCTACCTGCTGGACCGTGCGGTGCAGGCGCGGCACGACTCCCTCTTCCCCTGGGGGACCTTCGTGGTCAACGCGGTCGCCTGCCTGGTGCTCGGGGCGCTGGCCGGGGCGGCGTTGGCGGGGGCCGCCTCCTCGCGGCTGCAGTTGCTGCTCGGGACCGGGTTGTGCGGGGCGCTCAGCACGTATTCGACCTTCTCGTACGAGACGCTGCGGCTGGCCGAGCGCGGTCGGGGGTTCCTGGCCGCGGCGAACGTGGGGATGTCGGTGCTGGTCGGGCTCGGCGCGGTGCACCTCGGGTCGCAGGTGGCGCGGCAGCTCTTCGGCTGAGGGGTTCGGCCCGGGCTCCGGCCCGGGTGTTCGTCGGAGGGCGTGTCCCTTACGGGTCAAAGGGAGTTGGGCACATTGACCCGCTCATGCGGAATGTTCACCCTCAGGCTCCGGAGGTGCCCCCGTGCGCCAGTTGTCCGCTTCCCTCCGACTGGCCGTCACCGCGCTCGCGGTCGCGGCAACGGCCGGCTGCATGAGTGTCGGTGAGGACGCGGCGAAGCCCGGGCCCTCCGCTCCGGGGGACCGCCGCAGCGGCGCCGAGGCGGGCGCGGGGACCGCCGCCGGACGGGGCTCCGGGGTCCGCGGCAATGGGCACGGCGCGAAGGACGGTACGGGGAGCCAGGACGGCAAGCACAAGGAGGACGGCAAGGCCTCCGGTGCGACCGGGGCCTCGCCGAGCCCGGGCGCGCCGACCGGTCGGCCGGGGGTGCCCGCGCCGTCAGTGGGACCGGGCGGCGGCGCGGGCGGGCAGGGCCCGCAGCAACCCACCACGGGCGGGTCGGGCGGGTCGGGCGGTGGATCCGGTGGCTCGGGCGGTTCGGCCGGCGGGCAGCAGTCGGCGAGCCCGACCCCGGTGCCCCCGGCCACGACTCCCCCTGTGACGGAACCCACGTCGCCGCCGCCGAGTCCGCAGCCGGAGCCGACCACCCCGCCGGTCCCCGAGCTCTAGGCCCGGCGGGCGCCCGGCCGGGTCCGGCGGGGCCCGGTCCGGTACCGATGTCGGAGGCGTCTTTGCAGGTCAGGGACGTTTCTGCGGGAGCGACTTGCCAGACCCCGGGGAGGGTGCGTATGGTTATAGATCGTTTGATCCCATTGCCCGGCGCCGAATCCGAAGAGCGCCGTGTGGCGCGTACTCTCCCTAGCCGTGGCTGACCGCATTGAGGCGGTCGATTTGCGATTCACGGAGTTTGGGCGCGTGCCGAGACTCCGGAAGGTTTCGCATTTCGCATGTCCATTTCCAGCTCTGACCGTTCCGTCATGCCCGAGAACGACTCCAACGAGATGATCGACGCCGAGGCCCTCGTGGTCACCGAGGCGATCGAGGCCGCTGAGGCCAACGAGATCATCGAGGCTCTTGAGGCCGACGTGAACACCGACGGGTCCTTCGAGGACTCGACCACCGACTTCGACGACGACACCGACGCGGACGCTGACGCTGACGCGGAGCCCTCGATCACCTTCGGCGACCTCGGTCTCCCCGAGGGCGTCGTGCGCAAGCTCGCGCAGAACGGCGTCACCTCCCCCTTCCCGATCCAGGCCGCGACCATCCCGGACGCCCTGGCCGGCAAGGACATCCTCGGCCGTGGCCGCACCGGCTCCGGCAAGACCCTCTCCTTCGGTCTGCCGACCCTGGCGCAGCTCGCCGGCGGTTTCACCGAGAAGAAGAAGCCCCGCGCCATCATCCTCACGCCGACGCGTGAGCTCGCGATGCAGGTCGCGGACGCCCTCCAGCCGTACGGCGACGTGCTCGGCCTGAAGATGAAGGTCGTCTGCGGCGGTACCTCCATGAGCAACCAGATCTACGCCCTGGAGCGCGGTGTCGACGTCCTCGTCGCCACCCCGGGCCGTCTGCGCGACATCATCAACCGCGGCGCCTGCTCCCTGGAGAACGTCCAGGTCGCGGTCCTCGACGAGGCCGACCAGATGGCCGACCTGGGCTTCCTGCCCGAGGTCACCGAGCTGCTCGACCAGATCCCCGGCGGCGGCCAGCGCATGCTCTTCTCCGCCACCATGGAGAACGAGATCGGCACCCTGGTCAAGCGCTACCTGTCCAACCCCGTCACGCACGAGGTCGACAGCGCGCAGGGCAACGTCACGACCATGACGCACCACGTCCTCGTCGTGAAGCCGAAGGACAAGGCGCCGGTCACGGCCGCCATCGCCGCCCGCAAGGGCCGCACCATCATCTTCGTCCGCACCCAGCTGGGCGCCGACCGCATCGCCGAGCAGCTCGTCGAGGCCGGCGTGAAGGCCGACGCGCTGCACGGCGGCATGACGCAGGGTGCCCGTACCCGCGTCCTCGCCGACTTCAAGGACGGCTACGTCAACGCGCTCGTCGCCACCGACGTCGCCGCCCGCGGTATCCACGTCGACGGCATCGACCTGGTCCTGAACGTGGACCCGGCCGGCGACCACAAGGACTACCTGCACCGCTCGGGCCGTACCGCCCGCGCCGGCAAGTCCGGTGTCGTGGTCTCCCTCGCGCTGCCGCACCAGCGTCGCCAGATCTTCCGCCTGATGGAGGACGCGGGCGTCGACGCCTCGCGTCACATCGTCCAGGGCGCCGGCGCCTTCGAGCCGGAGGTCGCCGAGATCACCGGTGCCCGTTCGCTGACCGAGGTCCAGGCCGACTCCGCGAACAACGCCGCCAAGCAGGCCGAGCGTGAGGTCGCCGAGCTGACCAAGCAGCTCGAGCGCCTGTCGCGGCGTGCCGTGGAGCTGCGCGAGGAGGCCGATCGCCTCGTCGCCCGCTCCGCCCGTGAGCGCGGCGAGGACCCGGAGGCCGCTGTCGCCGAGGTGGCCGAGGCCGCCGAGGCCGAGGTCGCGGCTGCTGCCGCCGCCGCTGCCGCCGAGATCGCGGCGCAGGAGCGCCGCGAGGAGCACCGCGCCCAGCGCGACGACCGTGGCAACTTCGAGCGTCGCGACAACCGTGGCGGCGACCGTGGCGGCGACCGTGGTGGCTTCCGCCGCGACGACCGCGGTGACCGCGGTGGCCGTCCGTCGGGTGGCTTCAACCGTGATGACCGTGGTGGCGACCGTGGTGGTTTCCGCCGCGACGACCGTCCGTCGGGTGGCTTCCGCTCCGGTGGCGACCGTCCGTCCGGTGGTGGTTTCCGTCGTGACGACCGTCCGTCGGGTGGCTTCAACCGTGATGACCGTGGTGGCGACCGTGGTGGTTTCCGCCGCGACGACCGTCCGTCGGGTGGCTTCCGCTCCGGTGGCGACCGTCCGTCCGGTGGTGGCTTCCGTCGTGACGACCGTCCGTCGGGTGGCTTCAACCGTGATGACCGTGGTGGCGACCGTGGTGGCTTCCGCCGCGACGACCGTCCCTCCGGCGGCTTCAACCGTGACGACCGCTCCTCGGGCGGCTTCAACCGCGACGACCGCTCTTCCGGTGGCTTCCGCTCCGGTGGCGGCGACCGCCCGTTCAACCGCGACCGTCGTGACGACCGTCCGGCCGGCGGCTTCCGCTCCGGCGGCGGCGACCGCCCGTACGGCCGCCGTGACGACCACCGTCCGTCCGGTTCCGGTTCCGGTTCCACCGGCGGCTTCGGCGGCCGCCGCGACGACAAGCCGCGCTGGAAGCGCAACGGCTGATCGCAGTTGAGCTGAACCCCTGAGAAAGGGCCCGTACGACGCCTAGGTGTCGTACGGGCCCTTTCCTCGCTCCAGGGAACTGATGGTGCGTAACGCCCCTCCGGGGGCCGGCCCGAGCCCCTACCGAGCCCCACCGCACCGGCGGCGACAGGCCGGCCGGCGGATACCCGATCGGCTGACCGGCGCGGTCCGGCTATGCTCTGGGGTGAGCACCTGGAGGGCCATTAGCTCAATTGGCAGAGCAGCGGACTTTTAATCCGTTGGTTGTCGGTTCGAGTCCGACATGGCCTACCGCTCGCAGGCAGCGGGGTTGACCCGCCTGACCTGCTTCTCAGCGCCTCACCCGGCTTCGGCCGGGTGGGGCGCTGAGGCATTTCCGGGCCCGGGCGTGGGCGGACGTCCCGTCTCCCGGAGCCCCGCGGTCGGAGACGGGCACTCTGACCCGGCACGCGCACGTGACCGGGGCGAAGCCGGTGGTGGCGTGCACCGTCAACCCGGCCCGCCCGACCGCCGCGGGCCCGTGCCCGCCCGTACCCGCTCGCGCCCGCTGAAGTGACGCAGCCGTTGCCTGAGTTCGGGCACGCGCTCCCCGCACTGCTCCGTCGCTTCGCCGTACCGCTAAATCCGGTGACCCCGCAGGCCGGTGAGGGTAGCGTCGCCGACCATGACGCCCGTACTCCGTACCGAACGCCTCGTCCTCGACCCGTACGTTCCCGAGGACGAGGAAGGTTTCGTCGCGCTCTTCCAGGACGCCCGGGTGTCCCGGTGGATGGGGGACGGTCCCACGTCCGAGGCCGAGGACCGGGCGCTCTTCGGGCGGGTCTTCACCAAGGTCTACGCCGAGGACCTCTTCGACGTGTGGGCCGTGCGCCGGGACGGCCGGCTGGTCGGGCACGCCGAGATCAAGCGGACCGACGAGGTCGACGGCCACGAGATCATCTACGCCCTGGCCCCCGAGGCCTGGGGAGCGGGCCTCGGTACCGAGATCGCCGAGGCGGTCGTCGCATACGGCTTCGGCGCCCTCGGCCTGACCGAGGTGCACGCCACCGTCGCCGATGCCAATGCCGCCTCCCTGGTCCTGCTGGAGCGCATCGGCTTCGCCCACGTCCGGGACGTGCGGGAGGACGACGGGAGCACCACCCGGGTGCTGACCCGCCGCCGGGATCCCGTCGCCTGACGGCCGTACGCGGTACGCGAAGGGCCCTGACGCCTCATTGGTAAAGGGCCCTCCCCGGATGGCGTACAGTTGTGTTTACCGACGCGGGGTGGAGCAGCTCGGTAGCTCGCTGGGCTCATAACCCAGAGGTCGCAGGTTCAAATCCTGTCCCCGCTACTCAGTACGAAGGCCCGGTTCCTCTTGAGGAACCGGGCCTTCGTCGTGTTCCGGCCCGCCGGGCCCCTTCTGCCGCCCCGTCACCCGTCCGGCTGCCGTCAGGTCGCCGCACGGATCTCCTGCCGCCAGCCTTGAGGGGCGAGGAGGCGGCGGGCCCGACCCGTGCGGCGGACCGGGCGGCAGGAGAGCACGTGGTGGGGCTGGGCCGGCAGGGCAACGGCGGTGGGCGCGCGGACGGGAGCAGGAGCGGTGTGACCCCTCGCGTGGTCCGGGTGCTGCCGGTCGCGCTGATCGCCCTCGGAATGGTCTTCGACGTGCTGACCCCGCCCAGCTTCACGGGGTCCCCGTTCTTCACGGCGGCCCCGCTGATCGCCGCCCCGCTGTTCACCCTCTGGGCCACCGCCCTGACCGGCTCGCTGGCCGTGTTCGCGGTGTTCGTGCTGCACCTCCTCAACGGCTCCAGCTGGAAGGTCGAGGCGCTGACCGAGCTGGTGACCGTACTGACCGTCGCCGGGTTGGCGCTCCTGATCAACCGCATGGTGCGGCGCAGCGGCGAGCGGCTCGCCTCGGCGCGCGGGATCGCCGAGGCGGCGCAGCGGGCGGTGCTGCCGAAGCCCGCCGAGCGCATCGGGGGGTTGCACGTCTCCGCCTGGTACGAGGCCGCGCAGGCGGACGCCTTCATCGGCGGCGACCTGTACGCGGTCCAGGACACCCCGTACGGAGTGCGGCTGGCGGTCGGCGACGTACGGGGCAAGGGGCTGGGGGCGGTGGAGGCCGTCGCGGTGGTCCTCGGGGCGTTCCGGGAGGCGGCGGACACCGAGCCCACGCTGGAGGAGCTGGCGCAGCGGCTGGAGCGGGCGCTGGCCCGGGAGGGCACCCGGCGCGACAGCCTGGACGTGGTGGAGGGGTTCACGACGTGCGTGCTCGGGGAGATCCCGCCGGGCACGGGTGTGCTGAGGCTGCTCAACCGGGGCCACCCCGAGCCGCTGCTGCTGCACGCCGACGGCCAGCTGGCGGTCCTCGCCCCGGCGGAGCCGGCCCTGCCGCTCGGCATGGGGGAGCTGGGCGGCTGGCCGGACCGGGTGCAGGAGTGGGCCTTCCCGGCGGGGACCACCCTGCTCCTCTACACGGACGGGCTGACCGAGGCCCGGGACGGGGCGGGGGACTTCTACGATCCGGCGGACCGGCTGCGCGGGCGGATCTTCCCCGGACCGCAGGCGCTGCTCAGCGCGCTCAGCAGCGATGTGCGCCGGCATACGGGCGGCGGGGCGACGGACGACATGGCGCTGCTCGCGGTGGGCCGACCGGGGGAGCGGGAGCCGGAGCGGCGGCGGACCGTGCCGGTGGTGCCCCGCGGCGACGCGATGTGACGGTGGGTAGTCGAGGGGGTGCTCTCCGCAAGGGGATTGGCGGACCGTCATTTTCGGCCTGTGGCTGAAGAGGTGGGGGAGGTCTTTGGTTATCACCTCAATTGAGGTGATTTGCTGGAGAAAGGGATGGCCAAAGGTCGTCGGTGCGTGGCTGATTGGTCGGAACGATCAAGCGGGGCAGCTTGGAATCACTCCCCTACGTCTATTACCTTTCGATAACGCAGTGCGGTCGTCCCAGCCGTCGCAAGAGACGGCACCGTGCGCGCGCGCGTCCCCGCGCGTCGATGAGGAGCGTGCCCTGGTGGCCTCCAACTTGCCTGCCCCTGAAGGCATCGAGATCCAGGAGTCGCCCACCGCGGGTGCCTGGGGCGAGTGGAATCCCACCGAGGATTCGGTGCGGCCGGTCCGCGGCAAGCACCGGGTCGCCAAGCAGCGCGGGGGACTTGCCCGCAGCTCCACCGTGCTCGGCGTCGGTGTCATCGCGGCGGTCGGCGCCGGCGGCATCGCCACGGCACAGGACCGGCCCCAGGTCGCGATATCCCTGCCGGCGCTGCCCGACATGATGACCGGGAACAAGGCCCAGCAGGAGGACGGCGGTTCCGGACCGGCGGCCTCGACGGGCGAGCGGACGGGGATCATCGCGCAGCAGTCCGCCCAGGGCGCGGACGCGGGCGAGGCGTTGCGCAACCGCATCCTCCAGCAGGCCGAGGCCCAGCAGGGCGCCGCTGAAGCGACCGCCCGGGCGGAGGCCGAGCGGGCCGCGCAGCAGGCTGCCGCCCAGGAGGCCAAGGAGAAGCTGGAGGAGGCCCGCAAGGCCGCCGAGGAAGCGAAGACGCAGGCGGAGGTGAAGGCCAAGGAAGAGGCCGAGGCGAAGGCTGCGGAAGCGGCGGCGGCTGCGGCTGCGGCCAAGGCCGAGCAGGAGCGCGTCGCCAAGCCGTCCGGCAGCTACTCCCTGCCCACCTCCGCCTACACCCTCACCTCGCACTACGGGGCCTCCGGCTCCATGTGGTCCTCCGGCCACCACACCGGCCTCGACTTCGCGGCCCCGACCGGCACCCCGGTCAAGGCCGTGGCCGCCGGAAAGATCACCTCGGCCGGCTGGTCCGGCGCGTACGGCTACCGGATCGTGCTGGAGCTCCCGGACGGCACGGAGATCTGGTACTGCCACCTCTCCTCGATGTCGGTGACCTCAGGCGCCGTCGGCGCCGGCGAGACCATCGGCCGCGTCGGCGCCACCGGCAACGTCACCGGACCTCATCTCCACCTGGAAGTACGCAAGGGCGGATCGACGCAGGACCCGCTGGCGTGGCTGAACTCCAAGGGCCTGAACGTCTGAGACCCGGCTCCCGGGCCGTTCCCGGAGTTGCTCCCGGGGCCGGTTCCAGGGTCGGCCCCGGGCCCGTTCCCCGGGTCGGCCCCGGGCCCGTTCCCCGGATCGGGTCCGGCGCGCCACGGTCCTGGTCCGCCCGCCGCGGCCCGGGTACGTCCGTCCGTGCGGCCGCCGGGTCCGGGTCCGGTTCCGGGTCCAGAGGGTCGAACCACGGTGGAACCAGCTCCTCCATGACCGCCGCCCGGGCCAGTGCGGGACCCGCCGTCGCCCGGGACTGCCAGAGCCGGTGCAGCAACTCCAGCTCCCGGCCCGCGAAATCCCGCTCCCGCACGGGGCCGCCGCGGCGCGCCCGGTTCCGTAGGAGGGCCAGGGCCGCCGCGTCCGCCTCGTAGCGGGCGACCGTGCGTCCGGCCGCCCGGCCCCCGCTGCGCCGGGCCAGGGCGCGGGCCAGCGACCGGGCCGGCATCGAAGCCAGGGCCGGGACCTCGGCCGCACCGAGCCAGCCCGCGGCCGCGTACAGCGCGAGTTCACCCTCGACGGCCCGCAACCGGTTGCGCCGTATCCGCACCGCCAGCCACACCAGCAGCCCGAACACCGGGACCATCACGCAGCTGTAGACCACGTAGAACCCGTGCTCCCCGAACTGCGAGGAGCCGTTCCACAGCGCGTGCATGCCCATGGCCAGCGCCAGGCCGAGCAGCGGCAGGAAGATCCTGCGCGAGCGGCGGGCACTGACGGCGGCCACGCCGAAGCCCAGCCCGGTGAGCACGGTGAACAGCGGGTGCGCGAACGGCGACAGCACTATCCGCACGAAGAAGGTCGCCATCGTCACCGATTCGAGCACGCCGCTGCGGTCGGCCAGGTCCTCCACGAAGGCGTTGCCGAGGTAGAGGATGTTCTCGGTGAAGGCGAAGCCGGTGGCGGTGAAGCCGGCCACCACGAACCCGTCGGCGGGGCCGGTGAAATGGCGTCTTCGGAACGAGAACACCAGCAGCAGGGCGGCCGCCTTGGCGCTCTCCTCCACCACCGGGGCGATGGCCACCGAGCCGAGGTGATCGGCGGCGGAGGCGTCGGTGGTGGCCGCGGCTATCCACTCGGTGGCGAAGTTGTTGGCCAGTATCGCGATCAGCGCCGCGGTGCAGGCACCCCAGCCGAAGCAGAACAGCAGCTGAGACCAGGGCGCGGGCGCGGCCCGGCCCAGCCACCGGAAGGCCGCCATGAGCGGCGGCACCGGTAGCAGGGCCAGACCGAGACCGACGAAGAAGCCCGAGGTGCCGGTCTGTTCCCGCACGAGTTCGAGGATGGCGACCCCGGTCGCGGCGAGCAGGGCGAGGAGCACGCACGTGCGGACCGTGCCGGACGGACGTGGGAGCACGAGTTGGAGCGCTCGGTACACACCATGACCCTAGCGATCCGGTCTGACACGCGCGGTGACCTTGTCAGTTCTCCGTGCGACGGAAGAGCAAGTCGTGTACGAGGTGGCCCTTGTCGAGGCCCTGGCCCTCGAAGCGGGTCAGCGGCCGGAAGGCGGGCCGCGGGGAGAAGCCGCCGTCGGGCTGGGTGTTCTCGAAGTCCTGGTGCGCGGTGAGCACTTCGAGCATCTGCTCGGCGTACGGCTCCCAGTCGGTCGCGCAGTGCAGTACGGCCCCGGGCGCCAGACGAGTGGCGGCCAGCGTCAGGAAGTCGGGCTGGATCAGCCGGCGCTTGTGGTGGCGGGCCTTGGGCCACGGGTCCGGGAAGTACACGCGGATGCCGGCCAGCGAGTCGGGCGGCAGCATCTCGCGGAGCAGGATGATGGCGTCGCCGTTGGCCACCCGGACGTTGGTCATCCCGCCGCGCTCGGCGAGGGCGAGCAGGTTGCCCTGCCCGGGGGTGTGCACGTCGGCGGCGAGGATCCCGGTGCCGGGGTCGTCGGCGGCCATCTGGGCCGTGGCCTCGCCCATGCCGAAGCCGATCTCCAGGACGACCGGGAGGCCGTCGAAGAGCTCCTCGAGGTCGAGGACCCGGTGGCCGTCGATGTCCAGGCCCCAGGTGCCCCACAGGCGCTTCAGGGCCTCGCCCTGGCCGGTGGTGACCCGGCTGCGCCGGGGCTGGAAGCTGCGGATCCGCCGCTCGTGGTGCGAGCCGGCCGGGTCCGGCGAAGGCCCGTCGGGGAAGCGGGGCTCGGTGCGCCACTTGGGCGGCACGTACGCGTTCGTCTCCGGTGCGGCGTCCGGGAGGCGGGGCGACTGGGGGTTCAGGGACTCAGACACAATGCGCTGATTCTACGACGGGGGTCAGCGCGGTCGCCCGTCCTGGGGCTCCGGCCGGTCCCCGGTCCTCGAACGCCGGACGGGCTGAAATCCAGCCCGTCCGTCGCTCGAGGACCGGGTCGGGGAGAAGGCTCCGCGCAGCGGGAGGTTCGCGGCCGGCGGCCCGGGCTTCGGGTCCGCTCAGGCCGAGCCCAGGGTCCGCAGGGCGCGGGTGGCGATCTCCCTGCCGATCGGGAGGGACGCGGTCGCGGCGGGCGAGGGGGCGTTGAGGACGTGGACCGTACGCGGGGCGTCGCGGATCAGGAAGTCGTCCACCAGGGTGCCGTCGCGCAGCACGGCCTGGGCGCGGACCCCGGCCTCGGCGGGCCGCAGGTCGGCGGCGGTGACGGCCGGCAGCAGGCGCCGCACCGCCCGGGTGAAGGCCTGCTTCGACAGCGAGCGGTGGATCTCGCCCGTCCCGTACCGCCAGTGCCGTGCGGCCATGCGCCAGGAGCCCGGCCAGGCGAGCTCGTCGGCGATGTCCCCGGGCCGCACCGTCGACCAGGCGTAGCCCTCGCGGGCCAGCGCGGGCACGGCGTTGGGGCCGACGTGGACGCCGCCGCCGATGCCCCGGGTCAGGTGCACCCCGAGGAAGGGGAACGCCGGGTCGGGCACCGGGTACACCAGGCCCCGGACCAAGTCCGGCCGCGCCAGGTCGTAGTACTCGCCACGGAAGGGGATGATCCGCATGCCCGGGTCGTCCCCGGCGAGGCGGGCGACCCGGTCGCACTGGAGGCCCGCGCAGTTCACCAGCACCCGCGCCCTGACCACCAGGCCGGACGTCGTGCGGACCGCCACGGCCGAGGCGCGCCGGGAGATCAGGTCCACGGCGCCGCCGTAGACGATCTCGGCGCCGGAGGACTCCGCGAGCTGGGCGCTCACCCGTCCGTAGTCGACGATCCCGGTGCTGCCGACGTGGATCGCCGCCAGCCCCCGCACCTCCGGCTCGTACTCCGTGATCTGCGCCGGGCCGAGCTCGCGCACCGGAATGCCGTTTTCCCGGCCGCGCTGGACCAGGGCGTGCAGCCGAGGCAGCTCCTCCCGCTCCGTGGCGACGATGAGCTTGCCCGTCACCTCGTGCGGAATCCCGTGCTCCGCACAGAACTTGACCATCTCCGCGGCCCCGCTCACCGCGAAGCGCGCCTTCAGGGAACCCGGGCGGTAGTAGATCCCGCTGTGGATCACCCCGCTGTTGCGGCCCGTCTGGTGCCGGGCCGGGCCCGACTCCTTCTCCAGGACCACGATCCTGGTCCCCGGAGCCAGGCGCGACAATGCATGCGCCGTCGACAGGCCGACGATCCCGCCGCCGATCACCAGCACATCGCAGTCCACGCCGCCACCCACGCTGACACCTCCCACCCCTGCATACTGCACCCCGGCACCGACAATGCGGCCACGCGGCCCCCCGGAAGTCGGGTCTTACGCCGGCGCCACCAACAGCGGCCGGGCCCGTTCCCGCAGCTCTGCTACACGCGGCTCGTCCCCGTACGGTTCCAGGCGGTGCAGCAGGTCCCGTACGTATTCGGTCGTCCGTGCCGAGGAGATCCTCCCCGCCACCTCCACCGCCCGGGTGCCCGCCGCGCACGCCGCGTCGAGATTGCCCGACTCCAGCTCGGCGACCGCGCTCACCACCAGCCGCAGCCCGTGCGACCGTACGTACTCCTCGGTGGGGCGCGACAGGGCTTGCTCGGTGAACCGCCGCACCTGCCGGGGCAGTTTCAGGTCCCGGTAGCATTCTGCGGCATCTGCCGCGAAACGGTCGTACGAGTAGAAACCCAGCCAGGTCGGATCCGGATCGCCCTCCCGGGACCGCTCCAGCCACCCCTCCGCCGCCCGCAGCGCGGCCCCGGCGGCCGTCGAATCGCCGGCCTTCGCGTGCGCCCGTGCCTCGACCAGCCGGAAGAAGCTCATGGTGCGGGCGGTGGCCAGGCCGCGGTTGCGCTCGACGGCCGCCTGCGCGAGGTCCACCCCCTCGTCGGGGAAGTCCCGGTAGGTCGCCTGCAGGGACATCGAGGCCAGCACGTAGCCGCCGAGCGGTACGTCCGCGGCCGCGCGGGCGAGCCGCAGCGCCTGGATGTAGTAGCGCTGGGCCGCTTCCTGCTGGCCGGTGTCGAAGGCCATCCACCCGGCCAGCCGGGTCAGCTCGGCGGTCGCGCCGAACAGCGCGCGGCCCACCTCGTCGGTGTACGAGCCGAGCAGCAGCGGCGCCGCGTCCACCCGCAGGCACTCGGGGACCATCGACGAACGCCAGTCCCCGCCGCCGTACTTGGAGTCCCAGCGGCGTGCGTCCTCGGCCGCCTCGCGCAACTTCGACACGTCGCTGTGGCCCACGCGCTGGCCGTGGTCGCGCGGCGTTTCGGGGCCGGGCTGGGCGGGCACAACGGTGGACGGCGGGCCTGTCGACGGTCCCACCATCGGGCCCGCCAGACCTGTCATCGGGCCGGTCGTGCGGCCGTCCGGGGAGGTCCGGGGACCTGGTGCTGCCGTCGCCTCGCGCGCCGGCGCGCCGTGAGGCGAGGGGGGCGTTGATACGGGGCTCTGGACCATGGAGTGCCGCGCCGCGCGGTCGAGCGCCGCGGAGGTGCCGGCCGTGGCGCTGCCGGCCGTCGGGTCGGCGATCGTCGCGCTGCCGGTCGCTGGGCTGTCGGTTGCCGCGTCGGCGGTTGCCGCGCCACCGGTTGCTCCGGCACCGGTCGTCGTCGCGTTGTCCGTCGTCGCGCCGGCGGTTGCCGCGTCACCGGCCGTGAGGTGCGCAGCCCGGCTGCCCGCCGGCTCCCTGGCCACCGAGCTGTCGGCGGGAGATATCAGCCAGCGCGAGGCGGGCGTCGCGTACGCCGCCACGGAGAACGAGCCCGCGAGCGACTGCCAGATCCCGCCGCCGCCGCGCCGCCCGGCGAGGTCGAGCCGGTACAGGTCGGTCGCCGAGCGCACCGCCGCGCCCACGTCGCGCGGGAAGGCCAGCCCGACCTCGGGTGCGGGGTCGGCGTCCGCCAGCCCGATCTCGTGCAGCGGCACCGGCCGCCCCAGCTTCGCGCCGATGGCGGCGGCGATCAGGTGCGGGGCGGCGCCCTGGGGCACCATCCCCTTCGACACCCACCGGGCCACCGACGTCTTGTCGTACCGAAGCGTCAGGCCGCGCTGTGCGCCGAGGTCGTTGACCCGCCGGGCCAGCCCTGCGTTGCTGATGCCCGCGAGGGCGAGGACGGCGCCGAGCTTCTCATTGGGCTCGCGGAGCTCCCTGGACATGCGCCACCCCTCGTCACACGCGGAACGCAGACGCCGCCGGGGCATAGGCGCCCGGCATTTCGTAAACCCAGCGTAGTTCCCCGCCTCCCAAGCGTTAAGGCCCTTACTTCCGTATGGCGGGATTGTTGTCCGTTTGCACAGTCCGCCCCGGGCCCGGAGCCGGGGCGCACGTGTCATCGCGTGCTCCGTCCGTGTGGCCGTGCGCCCGCCCGTGCGCTCTGGCCGGTCCCCGGACCCGGCGATTCGATGTGCGGTGCGTGGGTCGGCCCGCCGCCTGACCGGGCGGGTCGGGGGACGCCGCTGCCCCAATCCCCGCGGGTGGCGGAACGGTCCGGGGGGCGGATTGCGCCCTCCGGACCGCGCCCCCGCGCGGGGGCGCCGGCGGCCCGTGACGGCCCCTCCGGCGGCCGAAGAATGGCTGAAAGCGACCTATGGGGCGGTGGGAACGGAACGTCAAATACCGAGTAGCCGGCGCGTGTTCGTTTGCATGTGCGCCCCCTTTTGCCCCTCTCGCACGCCTGTCCCGTGGCAGCATGGACCCCGAGCCACCCGGGGTCCCGCGGCCGCGCCCTCAGCGCTGTCCGTGCTGCCTGTGCCCCGGTCATGTGCCCACGGGCTGGGGAGGCGGCGGTGCGCTGGTTGGTGGGTTGGAGCAGTATCGCCGCGAGCTTCGGCACGGCCGGAAGGGTCTCCGGTCAGACCTCCGCGCAGGCCTCCGGCCAGGGCGGATACGGCCAGAGCGGCTACGGCGTCTACGGCGACGGCGGCGCGCCCCTGCACGGCGGCCTCGCGGACGCCGCCCATCCGGACGACCCCGGCGCGGACGCGGAACGCACCGTCCACCCCGTCGGCGCACAACTGCTCTGGGGCGACCCCGACCCCCTCTGGGCCGTCGGCGACTGGCGCCCCGACGAGATCCGCACGCTCACCGCCGACCCCGCCGATCCCTTCACCCGGCTCGCCGTCCTCGGCTGCTGCGGCGCGACCGACGCCGAACTGCGCCGCGCCCTCTACGCCGCCCGCGGCGGCGCGCTGCGCCACCTCACCCAGTGGTCCGGCAGCTACACCGCCGTCGTCCAGGCCGGCCGCCGCATCACCGTCGTCGGCGACCTCGCGGGCGCCCGGCCCGTCTTCTACACCCCCTGGGCGAGCGGCACGGCGTACGCCACCGCCGCCCTCCCGCTCGCCGACCTCATCGAGGCCCAGCTCGACATCGGTCACCTCGCCGCCCTGCTGGCCTGCCCGGACAGTCCCGAAGCGCTGGGCGACGGCACACCGTACGCCGGGGTCCGGCGCATCCCGCCCGGGCACGCGCTCATCCTGCGCGAGGGCTCCCGCGAGATCACCGGCTACGAGCAGGTCGCCTCGCTCGCCGTGGCCGCCCCCGAGGTCGATGCCGAGCGCGCGGTGGAGGGCGTACGGGAAGCGTTGGTGGACGCCGTGCGCGCCCGGCTCACGGCTCCGCGGCATGCTCCCGACGCAGCTCCGCCGTACGATCCCGGCCCCGTGCCCGGAATGGGCCCCGCCGACCGGCGCGCGGCCCGCGGCGCCCCGGCCCCCGGGGTGGGCGCCGACCTCTCCGGCGGCAGCGCCTCCGCGACGCTTGCGCTGCTGGCGGCCGGTCTACCGGGGGCGCCGGGCAGCCTGCTGAGTCCCGCCGGGGCGCGGCTGCTGGCCGTCACCTTCAACGACCTGGCCACCCCGCAGGGGCGCGAGGCCGAACTGGAACGGGCCAGGGCCATCGCGGCCGACCCGCGCCTGCACCACGTCGTGGTGGCCGCCGCCGCGGAAGCCCTCCCGTACGCCGAACTCGACGGCCCGCTCACCGACGAGCCAGGCCCCTCGCTGGTCTTCGCCGCCCGCGAGCGGCGCCGGCTGGCCTCCGGCTCGGCCGACCACTTCACCGGCCACGGCGCCCGCCAGGTCCTCGACGCCCACCCGGCCCGCATGGCCGACCTCCTGATGGACCGCCGGCGGCGGCACCTGTTGCGCCCGGTGGCGGCGCTGGCCCGTTCGGCCTCCGCCTCCGGAGCTCCCGGGGAGTCCCTGCTGGTCCCGCTCACCGTGTACTCGGCGGCCCGAAGACTTGCCCGTACGACGTACCGCGCGGGCATGGAGGCCGCCGCGGCCCGGCTCCGCGCGGGCGGGGTCACCGAGAGGTCCTCCGGTCCGGTGGACGCTTCCCTCGCCGCCCTGACCTGGTCCCGCCCGGGACCGGCGGCGGGCTGGCTCACGGGGGAGGCACTGGCGGAAGTATCGATCCGCCTGACGGTCGCGGCCGGCCGCCCGCCGCTCTCGCTGCGGCCGGGGGAGGCCCGCGCCCGCTCGCTGCTCGCCCGCCACGCCGCCGACCACCGGGTCTTCGAGCAGGCGGTGGAGGTCCGTAGCCAGCGGCTGCACGCCCCCTTCCTGGACAACCAGGTCGTACGGGCCGCCCGCGCCCTGCCCGAGTCCCTGCGGGTCCAGCCAGGGGCCCGGGCCGCGATCTTGCGCAGCGTCCTGTCCTCGGCTGGGGTGCGGGAGTTCCCGCCGGGCTGGGGTGTCACGGACCGCGTGCCGAACGAGACGGCGACCCGGCTGGGGCTGCGCGCCGCCCTGAGCGACCTGCTGGACCTGTTCGCGTCGCCGCTGCTCGCGGACGCCGGGCTGATCGAGGCCCGGGTCGTGCGCCAGGCCTTGCTTGACGCGGCCGAAGGGCGTCCGGTCCCGCTGGACGGCCTGGCGGAACTGGTCTCGATGGAGCTGTGGCTGGGCCGTCTGCTGGCCCGGCGCGGCACCTGCTGGACGGGTACTTCCACGGCGCGGCGCCGGGCGGTGCCGGAGGGAGTCCCCGTGCACCGCCCGGCGCTGTCCTGACGGTCCTGTTCTCCGGAGGGGGCCGGTGGCCCCGGGTGGGTGGCTCCGGATCGGTCGCCCGGACTGGCGGCCAGGGCCGCCGGTCCCGGCTCAGGCGGTGAGCACCAGAGCGGTCGCGATCGCCGGGCCGAAGGCCCCGCCCAGCTGGTAGCAGAGGGCGAACAGGCCGATGGCCGTGGGGCGCTGGGGCTCGGGGGCGCTCGACGCGGCGTGCATCGACAGCACGGCGTTGGACCCGGTCGCCGCGAATATCCCGCCCAGGGTGGCGACCAGCAGCAGTGGGCCCCAGCTCGCGAACACCGCGATCGTCGCGGCCAGTGCTCCGACGCCGACGAGCACGGCGCGGACGGCCGCCCGGCTCATGCGCGCCGAGGCGGCGGCCAGCAGCCAGGAGAGCGCGGATCCGGTGAGCAGTGCCACGAGCTGACCGGTGCCCGCGGTGGTGGCGTCCCAGCCCGCCCGCTCGGTGAGCAGCCGGGGTACGGAGAACAGCAGGGTGAAGTACGAGCCCGAGAGCGCGAGGGCGAGCAGCGCGGAGCCGAGGAAGAGGGGCCGCCGGATCAGCGCGGCCGGTACGAAACCGTCGGGGCGCCGGCGTACGTGGAGTACGAGCAGGGTGGCGGCGAGTGCCGAGGAGCCGAGGGCTGCGGCCGGTGCGTGGGGCAGCAGGACCAGGGCGGTGGCGAGCGCCGTCAGCAGAGCGGCGCCGCGGGCGTCGAACGTGTCCTGAGGAGCGGCCACCGGGGCCGCCGGGGCCGACGGGGCCGCCGCGTACCGGCCCACCATGGGCACCGCCAGGATCGCGATCACGGACACGGAGAGCGAGAGCCGCCACGAGACGGCCTCGGAGAGCTGGGCGCCGAGGAGCGGGCCGGACGCACCGAGGATGCCGAAGCCGGCGCTGATCACGCCCATCCGGCGCGCCGAGCCGGCCAGGCTCATGGCGACCGCCGCCAGACCGGCGCCACCGGCGGCCTGCGTGGCCCGTCCGGCGAGGGTGAGCGGCAGCCAGGGGGACGCGGCGACGAGGAGGGTGCCGCCGACGAGGAGGGCGCCGGCCAGGTGGAGCGCTGCCCGCAGGCCCCGGCGGCGCAGCAGTCCGGCCAGCAGGGGGGTGCCGACCGCCATGGCCCAGGCGTAGGAGGCGACGAGCCAGGTGGCGGTCGAGGCGCTCACCCCGAGGGAGCGGGCCATGTCCGGAAGGATCAGGACGGGGGCGTTGGCCCCGGCGGCCATGGGGGTGGCCATCAGCGCCAGCCATAAGACGGGAACGGGGCCGACCCGGGGCGCGGTACGGGGAGCGGCGGCGGTGGCCTTGGCTGTGGTCGTGGCCTTGGCGGCTGTGGCGGCCGTGGCGGCCGTGGCCTTGGCCGTGGTGGCGTTGGTGGTGGTCATGGTGGCGCCCGCTCCGATCCATCTCAAGGCTGAGAATCTCAACGTTAAGATAAAAACATCGAGTCCTCTCAACGTCAAGTGTCTCAACGTTGAGATATTCTGCGGTGGGCGCGAGGGACGCGAGCGAGCGACGGAGGAACAGCGCATGAGCGACGCAGTGGACGCGATCGTCGGCCAGTGGACGGCGGAGCGCCCGGATCTGGCTGCCGGGCTGTGGCCGGTGGAGGTGGTGGCCCGCATCCAGCGGATGAACCGCGTCATCGACAAGCACCTGAAGGCCTTCGCGGCCGAGCACGAGTTGGAGGTGGGTGAGCTCGACATCCTCTTCACCCTCTGCCGCTCCGGCCCCCCGTACGCGCTGACCGCCGGCGCCCTCATCCCGGCCGCCATGGTCACCTCCGGCGCGATCACCAACCGCATCGACCGCATGGAGGCCAAAGGCCTGGTCGAGCGGGTGAGGGACGGTCAGGACCGCCGCACGGTGCGGATCCGGCTGACCGAGCGGAGCCTCGCACTGACGAACTCGATGATCACCGAGCACCTGGGCCGCTACGCGGAGCTGCTCGCCCCGCTGGATCCCGCCACGTGCGCCACGGTCGCCGAGGCCCTGCGCACGCTCCTGGAGGAGAACGGGGACACCTCGATCACCTGAGGCCCCGGCCGGGCGCCGCTCACCCCAACGCGCCGGGCAGAATTGCCCGGTGAGGTATCTCATCCTTGGTGTCACCGAGGCGCGCGACGAGAGCGGCGCCGCCCTCCCCGTGGGCGGCGCCCGGTTGCGCGCGCTCCTCGCCGCCCTCGCCCTCCGGGCCGGCCGCCCGGCCTCGGTCGCCGAACTCGTCGACGACGTCTGGGGCGACGACCCGCCCCAAGACGCCCCCGCCGCCCTCCAGGCACTCGTCGCCCGGCTCCGCCGCGCCCTCGGCAGCCGCGACGCCGTCCACTCCGCCCCCACCGGCGGCTATCTCCTGGCCGCCGCCCGCGACGACATCGACCTGCACCGTTTCGACCGGCTGGCGGTCCAGGGCGGCCAGGAACTGGCCACCGACCCGGCCGCCGCCTCCCGCACCCTGCGCACCGCGCTCGCCCTCTGGCGCGGACCCGCCTTCGCCGACCTGCCCGAGCCCGCCCGCGCCGCCCATGCGGCCGTCGCCGAGGCCCGCCGCTCCGGCGCCGTCCGCCACCGCATCGAGGCGGACCTGCGCAGCGGCGCCGCAGCCCCGGCCGCGCTCCTGCCGGAGATCGAGACGCTGGTCGACGAGTCCCCGTACGACGAATCGCTCCGCGCGCAGCAGCTCCGTGCCCTGCGCGCCGCCGGCCGCCCCGCGGAGGCGCTCGCCGCGTACGAGCGCACGCGCCGGGTCCTCGCCGACGGCCTCGGCACCGACCCGGGTCCCGAACTCGCCGCCCTGCACGCGGAACTCCTCAAGCCGCAGCCCTTCCAGCCGCAGTCCCTGCCCCCGCAGCCCTTCCAGCCGCAGTCCCTGCCTCCGCAGGCCCCGCAGCCCCGGCCCGAGGCGTCCGGCGTCATCGACGCCCCCGCGGCGCCCCGCGGGAACCTCCGCCCCCGCCTGACCTCCTTCGTCGGCCGCGAACCCGAACTGGCCGCCCTCCGCGGCGATCTGGCCCGCCTGCGCCTCGTCACCCTCACCGGCCCCGGAGGTTCGGGCAAGACCCGCCTCGCCGAGCACGCCGCCGCAGCCCATCCCGAAGCCGGCTGGATCGTCGAACTCGCCCGCCTGGACCAGCCCGCCGCCGTTCCCGGCGCCGTCCTCAGCGCCCTCGGTCTGCGCGAGAGCTCCCTCGTCACCCGCGAGACCCCGACCCCGGCCGCCACCGACCCCACGGCCCGCCTCGTCGAACACTGCGCCCACCGCAGCCTGCTGCTCGTCCTCGACAACTGCGAGCACGTCATCGGCGCCGCCGCCGAGCTCGCCGAGCGGCTGCTCACGCACTGCCCCGGTGTGCGGATCCTGGCCACCAGCCGCGAACCCCTCGGCGTCCCGGGGGAGACGGTCCGCCCCGTCGAGCCCCTGCCGCCCGACCCCGCCCACCAGCTCTTCGCCGACCGCGGTGCCGCCGCCCGCCCCGGTTTCAGCCCCACCGACGACCCGGCCGCCGTGGCCGAGATCTGCGCCCGACTCGACGGTCTGCCGCTGGCGATCGAGCTGGCCGCGGCCCGGCTGCGGCTGCTCACCCCGCGCCAGATCGCCGACCGCCTCGACGACCGCTTCCGGCTCCTGACCAGCGGCGCCCGTACCGTCCTGCCCCGCCAGCAGACCTTGCGCGCGGTCGTCGACTGGTCCTGGGAGCTGCTCGACGAGGCCGAGCGCACCGTCCTGCGCCGGCTGTCCGTCTTCGCCGGCGGCTGCGACCTCGCCGCCGCCGAGGCCGTCTGCGCCGACCCGTCCGACCCCGCCCGCGACGCCTCGTACGACCCCGCCGACGTCCTCGGCTCCCTCGTCGACAAGTCCCTCGTCCTGGCCGAACCGGACCAGGGCCACGGCGACCACGGCGGCCCCGGCATGCGCTACCGCATGCTCGAAAC
Organism: Streptomyces sp. NBC_01214; assembly: GCF_026340975.1. Lineage (GTDB taxonomy): Bacteria > Actinomycetota > Actinomycetes > Streptomycetales > Streptomycetaceae > Streptomyces. The sequence goes on from NZ_JAPEOS010000001.1 coordinate 618,954, forward strand.
CATCCACGAGTACGCCGCCGAGCGCGCCGCCGCCCACCCCGCCGACGCCCGGGCCACCGCCCGCCGCCACGCCGCCCACTACCTCGCCTTCGCCGAGGAAGCCGAACCCCTGATCCGCTCCGCCGCCCAGCTCCCCTGGATCCGGCGCGTCGAGACCGAGCTCGACAACCTCCGGGCCGCCCTCCACAGCACCGTCGTCGAGAACGCCGACACCGAGGCCGGCGAGCGCCTCGTCTTCGCCCTCGGCTGGTTCTGGTGGCTGCGCAACTACCGCGCCGAAGGCGCCGAGTGGACCACCCGGACCCTCGCCCTCACGCCCGAGGTTCCTCCCGAGGGCACCCCCGCGTACTGGCGCTTCATGCGCCTGCTCGTCCTCGACATGTTCCTTCTCGCGGAGAGTAATTCCGCCGAGAAGTTCCGTACATCCGACTACCGGGACCTCGCCACCCGCATCAAGGAAACCTTCCGGCACGGCTCCCCGGAGACCACCCGCTTCCCCGGGATGCTCTGGCCCGCGACGACCTTCCTCACCGGCACCTCCCTCGACTTCCACGCCGACCTCGACCGGTCCGTCGCGAACTGCCGTGTCCACGCCGGGGAATGGGAACTGGGCATCGTCCTCATGCTCCGCGCCCACGTCGCCATCGACGTCACCGGAGGCCTCGCCGACGTCGACGCCGACCTGGCCGAGCTCCACGAGCTCGCCCATCGCGTCGGTGACCGCTGGACCCGTGCCCAGGTGGCGAGCGCCGCCGGGGAAGTCGCCCTCTCGCGCGGCCGGTACGCCGACGCGCGCATCGAGTACGAGGAGTGCCTGCGCCTGGCCCGCGAGGTCGGGGCCAGCGTCGAGGCGCCCTTCGCCATGGCCCGGATCGCCGAGACCGCCTACTGCGCGGGGGACCTCGACGACGCCGAGCGGCTGCTGGCGGCGGCCGAGAAGGAATCCGACCGGTACGGCGGGGTGTACGACGTCAGCACCTTCGCCCGGCTCCTCGCCGCCCTCGTCGCCCTCCAGCGCGGCGACGGGGCCCGGGCCCGCCGGGAGTGCGACCGGGCCCGCGCCGAGGCCGAACGGTTCACCGTGCCCGCCCAGCTCACCGCCGGCCTGGCGACCGTCGACGCCGTCCTCACCGGCCGCGAACAGGGCCCGGTGCCCGCTCTGACCAGGATCGGCCCGGCCTTGGCCGACGCCGTCGAGGCCCGGTGCGCCGAGCGGGTCCTGGCCGGCATGGCCGAGGCCGCGGCCCTGCTGCTGGCCGACGCCGACCGGCCGGCCGAGGCCGTACGGGCCCTCGCGGCGGCCACCGCCTGGCGTGCGGGGCATCCGCGCTCGGTGCCGGAGCACGGCGCCGTGGACGGCCTCCCGGAGCGGACCCGCGCCCTGCTCGGCCCGGACCGCTACGGCCGGGAGGAGGAGGCCGGCGCCGCGCTCACCCCGGCCGCCCTCGCCGCGACGCTGACCACGGCGTTCAGCGGCAGCTGATCACGGCGTCGGCCCAACTCGCCAGCGTCGGCAGTCTGCCCGGCCCGGCCTTCTCGACCACCAGCCGCAGCGACTTGCGTCCCGCGAGGGAGACCTGCACGGATGCGGGCGGGTCCTCGTGCCCGAGGGCGCCGGACTGCCACACCCGCTCCCCGTCGGCGTACACCGAGAAGCGCACCGCACCGTCCGTGAACAGCGACAGGCCGTCCACCCCCGCTCGTGCCGAGAAGCTCGTGCACTGCCGGTTGAGGGTGACTTCCACCGAGGACCGCGAGTTCACGGTGATGCCGTGCGCGAAGCGCCGGCCGCCCACCTCCAACCCGTGCCGCTGCCACACCCAGCCGCTGCGCCAGGTCTGCAGTTCCGGGCCGCTGTGGTCCCCGTGGACCGAGTGGGCGAGCCCGGCCAGCTGGAACCCCTGCGGCGGCTTCGGGGGCGGCGTCGGTGTCGGTGTCGGCTTCGGTGAGGGCCGTTCCGGGGACGGCGTGGGGGAGGCCTTCTCCCGACTCGGCGAGGACGAAGGCGAAGGCGAGGAGGACGAGGAGGGCGCGGGACCGGGAGCGGTGGAGGCCGAGGCCGCGGCCGAGGACGTCGGCCCGGGCCGCGGAGCTACGGAGCCCTGTACCGCCTGCGGCTCCTGCGCGGGCGGATCCGGCTCGGCCGGGGCCGAAGTCGCGGCAGGAGCCTTCGCCGCCGAAGGCGCTGACGGGACCGCCGGCGCCGCCACACTGGGCGCGGGCTTGGCCCGGGCCCCCGGCTCGGTGTCGTCCCCGGCCAGCGCGAACACCACCCCGGCGGCCGCGGCCACCGCGATCCCGGCGGCGATGGCGGCCTTGGCCGGCAGCCCGAGCCCTTCGGCGGCCACGGAACCCCCGGCCCCGCCGCCCGCCCCGGCAGCCCCACCCCCGGCACCTCCCGCGGCACCGGCCGTCCCGGCTCCCGCGGTCGAACCACCGGCGGCAGCCGCGGCGGCCCCGCCCGCGGCGACGGCCCCACCGGCCAGCACTCCGGCGGCCTTGCCCGCGTACCCGGCGGCGAACCACCCGATGACCGCGACCGGAAGCAGCGCCGGAATGCCCGCGTTGACGTCCTGGAGCTCCCCGGCGGCCAGCCGGCACTTCACGCACTCCTCCAGGTGCTTGCGCAGCCCGCGCTCCGCCCGCATCCGCAGCCCGCCCCGCGCGTAGGCGCCCAGCCGGTCCGCGTACCGCGCGCAGTCGCCGCCCTCGCTCAGCGCCGAACTCACATGGGCCTGCAAATACGCCTGCTTGAGCCCTTCCCGAGCCCGACTGGCCAGCACGGCCGTCGCGTTGGCGCTCAGCCCGAACAGTGGCGCGATCGAGCTCGGCGACGCCTCCTCGACGGTGGTGTGCCACAGCACGGCCTGCCACCGCTCGGGCAGGCTGCGGAAGGCCTGCATGGCGAGCGACCGCTCGGCCTCGTGCATGGCCCGGACGTCCGCCCCCAGTTCGAGCGTGTCGTCCCTGGAGAGCCCGGAGAGTCCGGAGAGCCCGGACGGAGCGGCCCCGCCCTCCGTACCCGTGGACGCCTGCTCGGCGAAGACGGCGAAGTCCTCGACCAGTTGCTCGCGCTTGGCGGTCTTCGCCCAGGCCGCGGCGACCCTGCGCACGGTGGTCAGCAGATAGGCCCGCACCGACTGGTCCGGCCCGGCCCCGCCCCGCACCGCTTGCAGGGTCCGCGCGAACACCTCGGCGGTCAGGTCGTCGGCGGTGTGCGCGTCCCGGCAACAGGACCGGGCGTAGCGGCGCACGGAATCGGCGTGCCGACGGAACAGCTCTTCGTACGCTCCGTCGTCGCCGCCCCGCATCCGGGCGATCAAGTCCCCGTCGGACGGCGGCAGCTCGCCGCCGGTGCCGCCGGGTCCGGAAGAGCCCGAGGGGCGTGCGTGTCGCCCACCCGGGTCGCGCTGCGCCGGCACCTGTCGTGCGGGCAGACTGCCCGCCTCCACCTCGCTGCCGCCGCCACCGCGCGGCTCTTCCCGACCGTCAACGCTCATCGCGGAGACTCCCGCACGACACACTCAACCGGTACACCGGTCAAGCGTGTCACACGGGGGACGGGCACCGGACCCCTCTGCGCGCCATCCACCCGTCCGGGCACGTGCCGGCGAATCGCCCTATCGGACCCTCGCCGGCACCCGCCGAGGTCACGCCGTCCGGGACCGCAGCCCTTCGAGCAGGATGTCGAGCAGCCGCGTCGAGGCCGCCGCCTGCTGCGCCGGGTCGGGCAGCGCGGGCGCCGCCGTTGCTATCACGAGCAGCACATCGGCCACGGTGACATCGGCACGCAGTTCACCGGCCTCCCGCGCCCGGTGCACCAGCCGGCCGACGACCTCCAGCAGCGCACCCGCACCCGCGTCGTCCGAGGGCTCGTTCTCTACGGAGCCGCGCGCACCCAGGACCCGCAGGTCGGGAGTCCCGGCGGCCGGCACGGCCTGCCGCTGTTGCGGAACCCGAGCGGCTTCCACCTCTTCGGCCTCGTCCTCGACGGTCGAGCCGACCCGCAGGACCTGCGGCGGCAGCAGCCGCCCGGCGCCCGAGGCCACGGAGGTGCGCAGGAAGCGCGACAGTGCCTGCCACGGCTCCTGCTCCTGGCCCAGCGCGGCCGTGGCCTGCTCGGTCAGTCGCGCGGTCTCTTCCTCGGCTATGCGCCGCACCAGGACGTCCTTGCTCGGGAAGCGTCGGTACACGGTGCCGACACCGACCCGGGCGCGGCGAGCCACGTCCTCCATCGGAGCCCCGTAGCCCAGCTCGCCGAAGACCTCGCGGGCCGCCCGCAGAACGTGCTCCAGGTTGCGCTGGGCGTCGACGCGCAGCGGCGTGGACCGGCCTACACCGTGCGTGGTGCCGCCCGCGATGCCGCGTCCGTTGCTCTCGACCGAGAGCGTGGTCGCAGAACCATGGAAATCGGAAATGTTCATATGTATCCCCCGGTAATCATTTGTCTCCCCCCGGAGACACTCCCCGCCTTCACGTCGAGGGGGCCACGGTCTCAGGCCCGGTCCTACTCCTCGACGAGATACGAACATAGTTGAGCCAGAGTCAATTCAGAAGAGGCAGCCCCGGACGGAGCACCGCCCGATCGGAGCATTCACCCCCACTTTTCCGATCCGTGCCTCCGGAATCTCACATTCCGTATACCCTGACCTGCACATTTTCGCCACAAGCTGACGTCCTCTTGCACTCCGCCCCAGCGTTCACTCCGGTCACACAATTTGCCGGGCCTGTGGACAAACTCCCAGCCACGTTGCGTCATGGGATGGTGAAGGCTGCTAACTCCCGGGGCACGGCCCCCGGTACCCCGCCCCGTACGCGCATCCTGATCGTCGGCGGCGGCTACGTCGGCATGTATACGGCGCTCCGCCTCCAGCGAAAGCTGAGAGCCGGCGAAGCCGAGGTCACGGTGGTCACCGCAGAGCCCTACATGACGTACCAGCCCTTCCTCCCCGAAGCGGCCGCGGGCGCGATCTCCCCCCGGCACGTCGTGGTCCCGCTGCGCCGCGTCCTCAACAAGTGCCGCATCGTCATCGGCGAGGCCCAGCGCATCGACCACGCCAAACGGACCGTGACCGTCAAGACCCTCGCCACCCCCGACGAGGGCACCGGCCCCGTCGAGATGGAGTACGACGAACTCGTCCTCGCCCCGGGCTCCATCTCCCGCACCCTCCCCGTCCCGGGACTCGCCGACTACGGCATCGGATTCAAAACGGTCGAAGAGGCCATCGGACTGCGCAACCACGTCATCGAACAGATGGACATCGCCTCCTCCACCCGCGATCCCGGCCTCCGCGACGCCGCCCTCACCTTCGTCTTCGTCGGCGGCGGCTTCGCGGGCGTCGAAGCCCTCGGCGAGCTCGAGGACATGGCCCGCTACGCGGCGCGGTACTACCACAACATCAAGCCCGAGGACATGAAGTGGGTCCTCGTCGAAGCCAGTGACCGGATCCTCCCCGAGGTCGGCCCCGAGATGGGCGTCTACACGGTCCGCGAACTGCGCCGGCGCAACATCGACGTGCGCCTGGAGACCCGGCTCGAATCCTGCGAGAACCGCGTCGCCGTCCTCAGCGACGGCGCCCGCTTCCCCACCCGCACCATCGTGTGGACCGCCGGCGTCAAACCGCACCCCGTCCTGGCCGCCTCCGACCTCCCCAAGAACGAACGCGGCCGCCTGGCCTGCACCTCCTTCCTCACCATCGAAGGAGTCGAGCACGCCTGGGCCGCCGGCGACGCCGCCGCCGTCCCCGACATCACCGCGGGCGAGAAGGGCCGCGAATGCGCCCCCAACGCCCAGCACGCCGTCCGCCAGGCCAAGGTCCTCGCCGACAACCTCCTCGCCGCCCTCCGCGACGAGGTCCTGACCGAGTACGCCCACAAGTACGCGGGCTCGGTCGCCTCGCTCGGCCTGCACCGGGGCGTCGCCCACATCTACGGACGCAAGCTCAAGGCCTACCCGGCCTGGTTCATGCACCGCGCCTACCACCTCAGCCGCGTCCCCAGTTTCAATCGCAAAATGCGCGTCCTTGCCGAATGGACCCTCTCCGGCCTCTTCAAGCGTGAGATCGTCTCCCTGGGTTCCCTCGAACACCCCAGGGCAGAATTCGAACTGGCCGCAGGCGGCGGCCCCAAGCCACCTCCACCGCCCCCCGCCCCCAACCCCCCGAAGAACGGCCAGGGCTGACGTTGTCAGTGCGGTCGGCCACACTGGACGTGTGACCATAGGTGCGCTCACCCCTGCACAGAGTGACATCGTCCAGTCAGCGACCGCCCACGAGCGACACAGCGACCACTCGCGACACCACGAGGCTTGAACGCAGTGAACTTCACGCGCTGGAGCGCCCGGTTCCCCGGAACGCAGCGCCGCGCCGCCGCCCGGTCCGAACACGCCGCCGCCCAGGCCAAACGAGGTGAAGGCGCGGTCCCGGCAGCCCGCGGCGGCCGCGCCGACCCCGGGGCCGAGCGGTCCGCGCCCGCCGACGGCCAGCCCGCCGACCCCACGGTCTCCGGGACTGGAAGCGGCCACGGCAATGGCGGCAGCACAGGTACAGGTACAGGCACAGGCGCGTCCACGTCCCCGGCCGCGTCCCCGCCCGGGCGGGGAGGCGTCCTCACCACCGTGCCCTCCCTCGACGAGCTCTCCGTACGCGAGGTCCTCGGCCGGCTCCCCGCCCTGGTCGCCCTCGTCCACGGCCCCGAGCACCGCGTCGCCTACGTCAACGACGCCTACACCGCCGGCTTTGGCACCCGCACCCCCGGCGCCCCGGCCCACGAGGCCCTCCCCGAACTCGGCGAGCTCGGCCTCCTCCCGCTCCTCGACCAGGTCCAGCGCAGCGGCAAGTCCCGCACCGCCAAGAACCGCACCGCACCGGGCGGCGGCAGCTCGTACACCGTCACCTGCACCCCCGTCGAGTTCCCCGAGTCCGACACCGAGGGCGAGCCCGACCCCCACCACACCGGCGTCCTGATCCACCTCGCCGACGTCACCGACCACGCCGAAGCCGTCGAGCGCCTGCGCGCCAGCGAGCGCCGCCAGCGCGAGGCCGCCGTCACCCTCCAGCGCTCCCTCCTCCCCCAGGAGCTGGAACAGCCCGACGACCTGCGCATCGCCGCCACCTACCAGCCCGGCGGCACCGAAGCCGCCGTCGGCGGCGACTGGTACGACGTCATCACCCTCGGCGCCGGCCGCACCGCCCTCGTCATCGGCGACGTCATGGGCCGCGGCGTGCGCGCCGCCGCCGTCATGGGCCAGCTGCGCACCGCCGTCCGCGCCTACGCCCGCCTCGACCTGCCCCCGCACGAGGTGCTCCAACTCCTCGACGGCCTCGCCGCCGAGATCGACGCCAGCCAGATCGCCACCTGCGTCTACGCCGTCCACGACCCCAACGAGGGCCTGCTCGCCTACGCCTCCGCCGGCCACCTCCCGATCCTGGTCCGAGACGAGGACGGCACCGTACGCAGAGCCGCCGACCCCACCGGCCCACCGCTCGGCACCGGCGGTTGGCTGCACACCTCGGGCACCATCGCGCTCGGCCCCGGCTCCACCGCCGTCCTCTACACCGACGGCCTGGTCGAACGCCGGGGCGAGGACATCGACGAGGGCGTCGCCGCCCTCGAACGCGCCCTCTCCGGCGCCCAGGGCACCCCGGCCGTCATCTGCGACCGCCTGATGCGCGCCCTCGGCGTGGACGCCGACCACGACGACGACGTCGCCGTGATGGTCCTCCAGCAGCCGGCCCGCACCGGATCCGACGCCGAGCTCTTCCACAACGCCGCCCTGGAACTCCTCGGCGGCATCGAGGCGGCCCCGCGCGCCCGAGCCTTCGCCCAGGGCGTCCTCGCCTCCTGGCGGTTCCCCGTCGAGCTCTGCGACCTCGGCGTCCTGGCCGCCAGCGAGCTCGTCGCGAACTCCCTCCAGCACGGCACCCCGCCCATGCGGCTCCGGCTGCGCCGCACCGACCGCCGGCTGATCATCGAGGTCACCGACGGGGACGACCACCTCCCGCGCCGCCGCCGCGCCGAACCGGCCGACGAGACCGGCCGCGGCATCTCGATCATCGCGACCATCGCCTCCGCCTGGGGCTCCCGCCGCACCCCGGGCGGCGGCAAGGCCGTCTGGTGCGAATTCGCGCTGCCGGACAAGTAACCGAACAGCGGGAAGCAGGAAGGCCCCGATCCACCCGGACCGGGGCCTTCCTGCTTCCCGCACATATATACGTACGTCTCTACGCGTGCACGCGCTCCACGACGACGTCCCCGGTGGCCACCTCGGCGACGGGGCCGCCCTGCGCCACGACCCTGCTCGCCACCCACGGGTTGTCCTGCATCGGACTCAGCCGCCTGCCGAGCCGCAGCGCGAGGGCGGCGATCCCGAGCGACACGAACACGAAGACCCCGATGTAGAGCATCGGAACCCCCGCACCGAGCGGCACCCCGAGCGGCCCCAGCGCCAGCGCCATCTGCTTGACCAGTGCGAAGGCCGAGTTGTACTGACCCACCGAGCCCTCGGGCGCCAGGTCGGCCACCAGCGGCGCCAGGGTCGGCGACAGCATGGCCTCGCCGATGCCGAAGAGCGCGTACGTGGTGACGAACGCCGCGGCGGCCATCACGGCGCTGCCGTGACCCAGCCCCGAGAACCCGGCGATGACCCACGCCACGGTCCAGATCAGTCCGACGAGCGCGATCACCCGGGACCGGCGGCGCTTCTCGACCAGCCGGAGCACGACGAACTGCGCGACGACGATCGCACCGGTGTTGGCCGCGAGCGCGAAGCCGAGCGTGGAGGGGGAGATCCCGGCGGCCTCGGTACCGAAGGCGGCCAGACCCGACTCGAACTGTCCGTAGCAGGCGAAGAACACCACGAAGCCCAGCACGCACAGCTGCACCATGGCCTTGTGGCGGAGCAGCCGCTTCCAGCCGCTGCCGCCCGACTGGGACGGGTCCTTCGGCACGGCGTCCTTGATGCTCGGCACCTGCGGCAGCCGCACGCTGAGGATCACGCCGGCCAGCACCAGGAACATCACGGCCTCGATGCCGAACAGCAGGGTGAAGCTGCCGGGCCGGCTCTCGTCGACGATCTGGCCGCCGAGCAGACCGCCGATGCCCAGACCCAGGTTCTGCATGAAGAACTGCAGGGCGAAGGCACGGGTCCGGGTGGACGGCGTGGAGCACCACACGATCATCGTGGCCAGCGCGGGCTGCATCACGGCCTGCCCGGCGCCGAGCGCCAGAGCGGAGAGCAGGATCGCCGCGGTGTTGGTGGAGAGCCCGAGCGAGAGCGCACCGACCGAGGCGGTGACGGACGCCCCGATGACCACGGGTACCGGACCACGTCGGTCGATGACCCGACCGGTGAAGGGCAGCGCGACGAGAGCGCCCAGCGCGAAGGCCACGAACGCGCACGTGGCGGCCATGGAACCCAGCTCTCGCACCTGCGCCACATAGATGTAGAGGAACGGAACCGTGAAACCGATGCCGAACGCGGTCAGCGCGTTCCCGGCCTGGATCCGCTGCATCGCAGCGCCCATCACCTTGGTCACTTCTCACCTGCCCTTGAGACCTGAAGCCTGAAGACTTCATAGCTAAACTTCAAGCCTTAACAGTACACATCGAAGGAGTTAGATGCCAACGAGCTCGTGCGATACTTCGACCCATGGGTGACACCCCCGACGGCACTGCCGCCGTCCACGAGCCGAGCCTCGACGAACAGATCGCCGTCTATCAGCGCGAGTTCCAGGACCTGGACCCCCAGGTCGAGAAGGTCGTCTCGGCACTGAGCCGCCTGAACCGCCGCATGAACGTCGCGTACGGCCGCCAGACGGCGGCCCTGGGCATCAGCAACGCGGAGTGGGAGGTCCTCAAGGCCCTCGTCATCTCCGGCGCCCCCTACCGGATGGGCCCGAGCGAACTGGCGAAGCAGCTGGGCCTCACGCCGGCAGCGATGACCCACCGGATCGACCGGATGACGGCGGAGGGCCTGGTCACGCGCGAGCGGGACGAGTCCAACCGGGTCCGCGTGATCGTGGAGCTCACCGACGAGGGCCGCAGCAAGTGGCTGGACGCGATGCGCGCGGCCACGGTCTTCGAGGAGGACCTCCTCCAGGACCTCTCCACCGCAGAGCGCGGGGTGCTCGGCGACATGCTCGCCCGCCTGCTGGATCGCGTGGAAGACCTCCAGTCACCCAGCTGACCACCGGGGTTGACACGAGCCCGGCAGGTCCGTAAGGTTCTTCGAGTTGTCCCAGAGCCGGAAGGTTTTGGCGACAACGAATCCCGCCGCCTCGTTGCGGCACCCAACTCAGCACGATCTCCCACTGGGAACGAATTCGGCATGCCCGAATTCCTTTCCGAAGGCCGATTATGAATCGCCGGGGAAATCCACTAGAGTTCAGGAGTCGGAAGGGCCCAACAGCCCGGAAGACAAACCCCGCTGACTGGGGGTCAGGCCCGAAAGGATCTGATAGAGTCGGAAACGCAAGAACAGAACGAAAGCCCGGAGGAAAGCCCCAGCGGATGTCGCGGGGGTGAGTACAAAGGAAGCGTCCGTTCCTTGAGAACTCAACAGCGTGCCAAAAATCAACGCCAGAAGTTGATACCCCGTCCACTTCGGTGGATGAGGTTCCTTTGAAAAAGACCTGTAAGGCTTCCTCGTGGAGCACTTGCAGGCAACAACACAGCGAGGACGTTGTGGCGCGTCGGTCTCATTCCGACATGACGTGCCCGCTCTAAGTGATGTGTGCACCCGATTACGGGTAAACATTCATGGAGAGTTTGATCCTGGCTCAGGACGAACGCTGGCGGCGTGCTTAACACATGCAAGTCGAACGATGAAGCCCTTCGGGGTGGATTAGTGGCGAACGGGTGAGTAACACGTGGGCAATCTGCCCTTCACTCTGGGACAAGCCCTGGAAACGGGGTCTAATACCGGATACCACTCCTGCCTGCATGGGCGGGGGTTGAAAGCTCCGGCGGTGAAGGATGAGCCCGCGGCCTATCAGCTTGTTGGTGGGGTAATGGCCCACCAAGGCGACGACGGGTAGCCGGCCTGAGAGGGCGACCGGCCACACTGGGACTGAGACACGGCCCAGACTCCTACGGGAGGCAGCAGTGGGGAATATTGCACAATGGGCGAAAGCCTGATGCAGCGACGCCGCGTGAGGGATGACGGCCTTCGGGTTGTAAACCTCTTTCAGCAGGGAAGAAGCGAAAGTGACGGTACCTGCAGAAGAAGCGCCGGCTAACTACGTGCCAGCAGCCGCGGTAATACGTAGGGCGCAAGCGTTGTCCGGAATTATTGGGCGTAAAGAGCTCGTAGGCGGCTTGTCACGTCGGATGTGAAAGCCCGAGGCTTAACCTCGGGTCTGCATTCGATACGGGCTAGCTAGAGTGTGGTAGGGGAGATCGGAATTCCTGGTGTAGCGGTGAAATGCGCAGATATCAGGAGGAACACCGGTGGCGAAGGCGGATCTCTGGGCCATTACTGACGCTGAGGAGCGAAAGCGTGGGGAGCGAACAGGATTAGATACCCTGGTAGTCCACGCCGTAAACGTTGGGAACTAGGTGTTGGCGACATTCCACGTCGTCGGTGCCGCAGCTAACGCATTAAGTTCCCCGCCTGGGGAGTACGGCCGCAAGGCTAAAACTCAAAGGAATTGACGGGGGCCCGCACAAGCGGCGGAGCATGTGGCTTAATTCGACGCAACGCGAAGAACCTTACCAAGGCTTGACATATACCGGAAAGCATTAGAGATAGTGCCCCCCTTGTGGTCGGTATACAGGTGGTGCATGGCTGTCGTCAGCTCGTGTCGTGAGATGTTGGGTTAAGTCCCGCAACGAGCGCAACCCTTGTCCTGTGTTGCCAGCATGCCCTTCGGGGTGATGGGGACTCACAGGAGACCGCCGGGGTCAACTCGGAGGAAGGTGGGGACGACGTCAAGTCATCATGCCCCTTATGTCTTGGGCTGCACACGTGCTACAATGGCCGGTACAATGAGCTGCGATACCGTGAGGTGGAGCGAATCTCAAAAAGCCGGTCTCAGTTCGGATTGGGGTCTGCAACTCGACCCCATGAAGTCGGAGTCGCTAGTAATCGCAGATCAGCATTGCTGCGGTGAATACGTTCCCGGGCCTTGTACACACCGCCCGTCACGTCACGAAAGTCGGTAACACCCGAAGCCGGTGGCCCAACCCGTAAGGGAGGGAGCTGTCGAAGGTGGGACTGGCGATTGGGACGAAGTCGTAACAAGGTAGCCGTACCGGAAGGTGCGGCTGGATCACCTCCTTTCTAAGGAGCACAGTACCGATTGCAGACAAACGTTCTGCACGGTCAGCTCATGGGTGGAACGTTGATTAGTTGGCACGGTTTCCAAAACTCTCTGTAAGTACTGCTTCGGCGTGGAACACAGTGAAGTGGAGGGGATCGTGCTTGGCACGTTGTTGGGTCCTGAAGGTACGGCCGTAAGGTTGAGATCTTCAGTGCCGGCCCCAGTGAACTCGCCAGCTTGTCTGGTGGGGTGATGGGTGGCTGGTCGTTGTTTGAGAACTACACAGTGGACGCGAGCATCTGTGGCCAAGTTTTTAAGGGCGCACGGTGGATGCCTTGGCACCAGGAACCGATGAAGGACGTGAGAGGCCGCGATAGGCCCCGGGGAGCTGCCAACTGAGCTTTGATCCGGGGGTGTCCGAATGGGGAAACCCGGCAGTCGTCATGGGCTGTCACCCACTGCTGAACACATAGGCAGTGTGGAGGGAACGAGGGGAAGTGAAACATCTCAGTACCCTCAGGAAGAGAAAACAACCGTGATTCCGGGAGTAGTGGCGAGCGAAACCGGATGAGGCCAAACCGTATGCGTGTGATACCCGGCAGGGGTTGCGCATGCGGGGTTGTGGGAATGAGCTTGATCGGTCTGCCGGCCGGTCGGCGAGTCAGAAACCGTTGATGTAGTCGAAGGACATGCGAAAGGTCCGGCGTAGAGGGTAAGACCCCCGTAGACGAAACATCAGCGGCTTGCTTGCTCATCTCCCAAGTAGCACGGGGCCCGAGAAATCCCGTGTGAATCTGGCGGGACCACCCGCTAAGCCTAAATATTCCCTGGTGACCGATAGCGGATAGTACCGTGAGGGAATGGTGAAAAGTACCGCGGGAGCGGAGTGAAATAGTACCTGAAACCGTGTGCCTACAAGCCGTGGGAGCGTCGCCGTTGTTCTTCGGAACAACGGTCGTGACTGCGTGCCTTTTGAAGAATGAGCCTGCGAGTTAGCGGTGTGTAGCGAGGTTAACCCGTGTGGGGAAGCCGTAGCGAAAGCGAGTCCGAATAGGGCGATTGAGTTGCACGCTCTAGACCCGAAGCGGAGTGATCTAGCCATGGGCAGGTTGAAGCGGAGGTAAGACTTCGTGGAGGACCGAACCCACCAGGGTTGAAAACCTGGGGGATGACCTGTGGTTAGGGGTGAAAGGCCAATCAAACTCCGTGATAGCTGGTTCTCCCCGAAATGCATTTAGGTGCAGCGTCGTGTGTTTCTTGCCGGAGGTAGAGCACTGGATAGGCGATGGGCCCTACCGGGTTACTGACCTTAGCCAAACTCCGAATGCCGGTAAGTGAGAGCACGGCAGTGAGACTGTGGGGGATAAGCTCCATGGTCGAGAGGGAAACAGCCCAGAGCATCGACTAAGGCCCCTAAGCGTACGCTAAGTGGGAAAGGATGTGGAGTCGCAGAGACAACCAGGAGGTTGGCTTAGAAGCAGCCACCCTTGAAAGAGTGCGTAATAGCTCACTGGTCAAGTGATTCCGCGCCGACAATGTAGCGGGGCTCAAGCGTACCGCCGAAGTCGTGTCATTGCAGCAATAGGGCCAACGCCCGCTGTGATGGGTAGGGGAGCGTCGTGTGCCGGGTGAAGCAGCAGCGGAAGCTAGTTGTGGACGGTTCACGAGTGAGAATGCAGGCATGAGTAGCGATACACACGTGAGAAACGTGTGCGCCGATTGACTAAGGGTTCCTGGGTCAAGCTGATCTGCCCAGGGTAAGTCGGGACCTAAGGCGAGGCCGACAGGCGTAGTCGATGGACAACCGGTTGATATTCCGGTACCCGCTTTGAAACGCCCAATATCGAATCAGGCGATGCTAAGTCCGTGAAGCCGTTCCGGACCCTTCGGGGAAAGGAAAGTGGTGGAGCCGACGAACCAGACTTGTAGTAGGTAAGCGATGGGGTGACGCAGGAAGGTAGTCCAGCCCGGGCGGTGGTAGTCCCGGGGTAAGGGTGTAGGCCGAGGGGTAGGCAAATCCGTCCCTCATTAAGGCTGAGACCTGATGCCGAGCCGATTGTGGTGAAGTGGATGATCCTATGCTGTCGAGAAAAGCCTCTAGCGAGTTTCATGGCGGCCCGTACCCTAAACCGACTCAGGTGGTCAGGTAGAGAATACCGAGGCGTTCGGGTGAACTATGGTTAAGGAACTCGGCAAAATGCCCCCGTAACTTCGGGAGAAGGGGGGCCATCACTGGTGATAGCACTTGCTGCTTGAGCTGGGGGTGGCCGCAGAGACCAGCGAGAAGCGACTGTTTACTAAAAACACAGGTCCGTGCGAAGCCGTAAGGCGATGTATACGGACTGACGCCTGCCCGGTGCTGGAACGTTAAGGGGACCGGTTAGTGACCTTTCGGGGTTGCGAAGCTGAGAACTTAAGCGCCAGTAAACGGCGGTGGTAACTATAACCATCCTAAGGTAGCGAAATTCCTTGTCGGGTAAGTTCCGACCTGCACGAATGGCGTAACGACTTCTCGACTGTCTCAACCATAGGCCCGGTGAAATTGCACTACGAGTAAAGATGCTCGTTTCGCGCAGCAGGACGGAAAGACCCCGGGACCTTTACTACAGTTTGATATTGGTGTTCGGTTCGGCTTGTGTAGGATAGGTGGGAGACTTTGAAGCAGCCACGCCAGTGGTTGTGGAGTCGCCGTTGAAATACCACTCTGGTCGTGCTGGATGTCTAACCTCGGTCCGTGATCCGGATCAGGGACAGTGTCTGATGGGTAGTTTAACTGGGGCGGTTGCCTCCCAAAGGGTAACGGAGGCGCCCAAAGGTTCCCTCAGCCTGGTTGGCAATCAGGTGTTGAGTGTAAGTGCACAAGGGAGCTTGACTGTGAGACCGACGGGTCGAGCAGGGACGAAAGTCGGGACTAGTGATCCGGCGGTGGCTTGTGGAAGCGCCGTCGCTCAACGGATAAAAGGTACCCCGGGGATAACAGGCTGATCTTCCCCAAGAGTCCATATCGACGGGATGGTTTGGCACCTCGATGTCGGCTCGTCGCATCCTGGGGCTGGAGTCGGTCCCAAGGGTTGGGCTGTTCGCCCATTAAAGCGGTACGCGAGCTGGGTTTAGAACGTCGTGAGACAGTTCGGTCCCTATCCGCTGTGCGCGTAGGAATATTGAGAAGGGCTGTCCCTAGTACGAGAGGACCGGGACGGACGAACCTCTGGTGTGCCAGTTGTCCTGCCAAGGGCATGGCTGGTTGGCTACGTTCGGGAGGGATAACCGCTGAAAGCATCTAAGCGGGAAGCCTGCTTCAAGATGAGTATTCCCACCTCCTTGAGAGGGTAAGGCTCCCAGTAGACGACTGGGTTGATAGGCCAGATGTGGAAGCCCGGTAACGGGTGAAGCTGACTGGTACTAATAGGCCGAGGGCTTGTCCTCAGTTGCTCGCGTCCACTGTGTTAGTTCTGAAATAACGAACAGCTGTGTCCATGCCAGCGTGTTCAAATTTCATAGTGTTTCGGTGGTCATAGCGTTAGGGAAACGCCCGGTTACATTCCGAACCCGGAAGCTAAGCCTTTCAGCGCCGATGGTACTGCAGGGGGGACCCTGTGGGAGAGTAGGACGCCGCCGAACAATCATTGTGGGAAAGCCCCGCACCAACCCGTTAAGGGTTCGGTGCGGGGCTTTTCTGCGTTTACGGTGCACGCGCGCGGCCGCGTCGATGCCTGGCTGGCGGCCCAGGCCGCGTCCGACTTCGCACTGCTCAACAGGCAGAGCAGAGCAGCTCCTCGGCATCCCGCTGCCCGGTGATTGGGCCGAGAGCGCCGATGGCGGGGTACAGGGGTGGTCGACCAACGTCCCGGTCCGGACGAGGGTCGCGTCGGCCGGGCGGGTCACAGCGGTGGCGGCGATGTGCGCGGGCTGCATCCGTACCTCACCACGCAGGGCAGGACCTGGTGGGACGAGGACGGCTGCGAGGAGCTCAACGGGCACCCGTTGAGGGCAGCACCCATCGGGCTGCCCCAACCATCGCGTGTCTCTCAGATCCGGCTCTGGGTCCGTCAGTAGTGGTTCTCCCCGGTCCGTTGCCGGTGGGGTGGGCAACTCGCCCGACAGGCCTCGGGAGGCCACGGACCACTGCACGGGGCCGGGTCCAGCTGGCCAGCCGCCCGCGTGATGGTGCGGTCGCACCAGTCGCAGATCACTGTCGCGTTGGCCCCCGCGGCCTCAAGGGCACCGGCCACGTCCTGGGCGGTTTCGAGCCAGACGGGTCCTGTGACCGCTACGGGCGTACTGTCCAGCAGAAGCTTGCTGTTCCAAAGGCTGAGGCCGGTGACCGTTCGGATCGCACGGATCGCCTCCGTCTTCCGATCTCCAGACCCCGTGAGGAGTACTCGGAAACCTGGCTCTTCCACACACCCGCCCCAGTGGTCTCCTGCTGTCGAGCAAGTGAAGCATCCGCGCGGCTGACTGCCATGGGTCCGGCCGACTCCTCGGTCTCCCGGGACCGGCCGGCACCAACGGCTCGATCCGGTCCCCCTGTCGCTGGTCATCGGCTTCGCCGAGCAACTGCCATGGGCGCTCTACCGGCCGGACCGCAAGGAGTACGGACACGACCTGGTCGCAGACGCCTCCTCTCCACACCGCACCGGGCGTACGACCGCATCACCGGGGAGGAGCGGACCGCGATACGCGTTGCTCCTACGAGGCCTGCTCGAACACCGAGGGCTGGGCTGGTTCGGCAGCGTGGCCTGCGGATGGTGAAGAACTCCAGCGCCGTTGATCGTCCTCACGGAACGTGTGCCAGAACCCTGCTGTCACTCAGAGCGGCGGAGGGCGGCGTCGAGCTCGTAGTAGAGCGTGTCCAGCCGACTGCGACCAGGGCTGCGAGCCGGCATCTGGCGCAGCAGTGCGCGCACCTCCTGTGGTGCGTGCTCGATCGCCCACCGGATCTCCTCGTCAGCACCTGCGGCATCGCCCACGGCGAGTTCACGGGCGAGTGCCTCGTACACGGCGGGCCCCAGTACGTGCTTCGACTGGTGAGGGGTGGCTAACGGGTGGATGTACGGAGTCGCTGCCGCGTGGCACGCGGCACGGGCGGCGGCCGTGGCCGCCGGATCGTCGACGTCGCGCGCCGCCGCGTTGGCCGCCCAGGCGAGGGAACGTAGCTTCGCGGTCCTCCCACTGCCCTCGCGTGCGAAGGCTCGGATGCCTTCGATGGCCTCCCGAGGGCGGGGGTCGGCGGGAGCCTTCGCCTCGAAGAGGGGGAGGGCCCGTTCGACGCAATCGGCGGCCCAGAGTCCGAGTTGGCGGCGGTCTTCTTCGCTGATGGTCACCTTGTCCATCCGCCCATCATGCGCGGGTCCGGCGTTCGGCGGATCTAGTGGGCTTTGCGGAGCCGGGTACGTGCGTAGGTGCGGGAGGGCAGTGCGTCCGTCCCTCTCGGGGCCGAGGGGGCGGCGGCCCGCTCGGACCCGCCGTACGGGCCCTGGCGACGGGCGGCCGCCCGATGGTTGCATCTCCGCCGGCGGCACGGTCCAGGCGTACGAACTCCCCTTCCACGACGCCTCGTTGACCGGCATCCCGAGCAGTGCCGGAACCTCAGCGAGGTCGTTCCGGTCCCCCGTGCGGGAATCGGCCCCTACCCTCGCGGCATGGCGAGATATGCGGATCCGGGACTGGTCGACTGGGTGGAGTCCGGCGGGGGGCCGCTGGTGGCGGTGCCGGCCGAGGTGCTGACCCGGTGGGAGGGGGCGGACAGCGAAGGTCCGGAATCCGACTACGACAGGGCCTGCGCGGTCGTCGGCTTCGCCGGACTGCTCGCGGTGGGTCCTTCGCACGCATTGGTGTTGGGCGACGAGCCCTCGTCCACGGCGTTCCTCCCGGAGTACGGGGTCTTCGTGCGATGGGTGGCGGCCGAGTCGGAGGCGGAACTGCTGGGCGGTGTCGGGGCGGCGTTGGAGGATGCCGCATGGGAGGACGGGCAGGTCTGGGACGTGCCGGGGCCGGTCGTGTTGTTCGACTCCGCCTGGCCCGGCTCTGAGGTGGAGCCCGACAACCACCTACGGGTGGATCTTGCGGCCGGCCGGTACGAGGTCCGGGCCGCCCTGGCGCAGCCGAACTCCGAGACCGCCTTCCAGCTGGTCCGGTTGGACCAGCTGGACCGGCTGGACCGGCTGGTCCGGCCCGTCCGGCTCGTCTAGTTCGTCCAGCCGCTCCGGTCGTGGTCGGGGAGCGCGCGGCACGGGCTCTGCACGTTTCGACGCGGGCGTTCGAGCAGCGGCCTAGCCTGCTGTCCA
>NZ_JAPEOS010000001.1:642500-2572500 GCF_026340975.1 Streptomyces sp. NBC_01214
GCCGAGCCGATTGTGGTGAAGTGGATGATCCTATGCTGTCGAGAAAAGCCTCTAGCGAGTTTCATGGCGGCCCGTACCCTAAACCGACTCAGGTGGTCAGGTAGAGAATACCGAGGCGTTCGGGTGAACTATGGTTAAGGAACTCGGCAAAATGCCCCCGTAACTTCGGGAGAAGGGGGGCCATCACTGGTGATAGCACTTGCTGCTTGAGCTGGGGGTGGCCGCAGAGACCAGCGAGAAGCGACTGTTTACTAAAAACACAGGTCCGTGCGAAGCCGTAAGGCGATGTATACGGACTGACGCCTGCCCGGTGCTGGAACGTTAAGGGGACCGGTTAGTGACCTTTCGGGGTTGCGAAGCTGAGAACTTAAGCGCCAGTAAACGGCGGTGGTAACTATAACCATCCTAAGGTAGCGAAATTCCTTGTCGGGTAAGTTCCGACCTGCACGAATGGCGTAACGACTTCTCGACTGTCTCAACCATAGGCCCGGTGAAATTGCACTACGAGTAAAGATGCTCGTTTCGCGCAGCAGGACGGAAAGACCCCGGGACCTTTACTACAGTTTGATATTGGTGTTCGGTTCGGCTTGTGTAGGATAGGTGGGAGACTTTGAAGCAGCCACGCCAGTGGTTGTGGAGTCGCCGTTGAAATACCACTCTGGTCGTGCTGGATGTCTAACCTCGGTCCGTGATCCGGATCAGGGACAGTGTCTGATGGGTAGTTTAACTGGGGCGGTTGCCTCCCAAAGGGTAACGGAGGCGCCCAAAGGTTCCCTCAGCCTGGTTGGCAATCAGGTGTTGAGTGTAAGTGCACAAGGGAGCTTGACTGTGAGACCGACGGGTCGAGCAGGGACGAAAGTCGGGACTAGTGATCCGGCGGTGGCTTGTGGAAGCGCCGTCGCTCAACGGATAAAAGGTACCCCGGGGATAACAGGCTGATCTTCCCCAAGAGTCCATATCGACGGGATGGTTTGGCACCTCGATGTCGGCTCGTCGCATCCTGGGGCTGGAGTCGGTCCCAAGGGTTGGGCTGTTCGCCCATTAAAGCGGTACGCGAGCTGGGTTTAGAACGTCGTGAGACAGTTCGGTCCCTATCCGCTGTGCGCGTAGGAATATTGAGAAGGGCTGTCCCTAGTACGAGAGGACCGGGACGGACGAACCTCTGGTGTGCCAGTTGTCCTGCCAAGGGCATGGCTGGTTGGCTACGTTCGGGAGGGATAACCGCTGAAAGCATCTAAGCGGGAAGCCTGCTTCAAGATGAGTATTCCCACCTCCTTGAGAGGGTAAGGCTCCCAGTAGACGACTGGGTTGATAGGCCAGATGTGGAAGCCCGGTAACGGGTGAAGCTGACTGGTACTAATAGGCCGAGGGCTTGTCCTCAGTTGCTCGCGTCCACTGTGTTAGTTCTGAAATAACGAACAGCTGTGTCCATGCCAGCGTGTTCAAATTTCATAGTGTTTCGGTGGTCATAGCGTTAGGGAAACGCCCGGTTACATTCCGAACCCGGAAGCTAAGCCTTTCAGCGCCGATGGTACTGCAGGGGGGACCCTGTGGGAGAGTAGGACGCCGCCGAACAATCATTGTGGGAAAGCCCCGCACCAACCCGTTAAGGGTTCGGTGCGGGGCTTTTCTGCGTTTACGGCCCGGTGTTCGGAGCCGGAAAACGCAGGTGAGCCGGGGGCGGTACGTCGTTAAGATCCCCGGCATGAGCGATGACTATGTGATCAGGGCCGTACGGGGCGACGAGTGGGAAAAGGTCAAGGAGCTGCGGTTGGTGGCGCTCCGCGATCCGGCCGCGGCCGTGGCTTTCCTGGAGACCGAGGAGGGGGCTCTCGCCCAGGGCGACGAGTACTGGCAGCAGCGTGCCGCGGGGGCTGCTGAGGGGCGGGGTGCCCGGCAGTTCATCGCCGAGGCTGCTGACGGGCGGTGGGTCGGGTCCGTGACCGTACTCATCGAGGCGCAGGGCGGCACGGACTACTTCGGTGAGCCCATCAGCAGCAGCAGGGCCACGTGGTCGGGGTGTTCGTACGGCCCGAGCAGCGGGGGAGCGGGCTCGTGGAGAGGCTCTTCGACGCCGGGCTCGATTGGGCCTGGTCGCTGGAGGAGCCGGTGACCGAGCGGGTGCGGCTGTTCGTGCACGAGGACAACCCGAGGGCGGAGAGCTTCTACCGGCGGTACGGCTTCGAGCTGAGCGGCCTGCTGATATCGCTGGAGACGGGTGCCAAGGAGCGGGAGTACGTCCACGTGCGGCCGGCCGGGCCCGGCGCGAGCGTGTGAGAAAGGAAGAGGACGCGTGGGGGACGCTCGTCGTGCGGGGGCCGGGCCTTTAGGGGAGCGTGGCTTCCGGCCAGCGGGAGCGGGCCTGTTCGCGGCTGCGGCACAGGGCGAGCAGGGGGAGCAGGGGGACCGTTCCCTCGGTCAGGAGTTCCGGGAGCTGGGGGATCGGGGCCACGGCGGCCACGTCGTCCAGTACCAGGGTCAGTGGTGGGTCGAGCCGACCGTGGGATGACCGTGCGGCCATGCGGCGGCCGTGCTCGACCACGTGAGAGGCGAGTGCGGTGAGCAGGGGCATCGCACCCGGGTGGGTGCGGGGATCCTCCAGGGCTTCACCCACCAGGTAGAGGGTGCCCCCTTCGGCGACGAATGATGCCAGGGCGAGGGCATCGGCTCGGTTCGAGTTGCAGGCCTCGCGGATGTGGATCGAGGTCAGGCAGGACAGGGCACGGGCCGTCAGGCTCTGCGCGAGTTCACGGCGTTCGGGGTGGGCGGTGAGGGCGCTCTCCAGTTCGCCGGCCGCGCCGGGGGCGGCCTGGGGATGGGTGCGCAGGATGCGGACCGGGTCCTGGGCGCTGTTGCCCTGGGCCCAGCGGTGGAGCAGTTTGAACGGGCGGTCGTCGAGGGCGGCGGCCTGGAGCCAGCTGCGCAGGAGGGTTTCTGCGGTGTCGGCCACCGCCGCGTCCATGCGGGCCTGGGGGCGTACGGGGGCCAGCAGGGCGACCGCGCGGGCGGCGGCGGTGTCGCGGTCGGCGCAGCCCTCGGCCGGGTTCCAGTGCATGCGGGCCGGGGTGTCGCACAGGTGGGAGGGGTCGTACAGGAGGACCGGGCCGAGTTTGGCGCGGGCGTCCTTGGTTTCGGCCCAGAGGGTGGGGGAGGAGGTCACGACGAGGGCGGCTCCCTCCGTCTCGCGGGTGCGGTGGGCCGCGGCGCGCAGGCGGTCGTCGGGGGCGCCGTACGTGAGCCCGTGCGTGATTCCGTGCGTGA
Source organism: Streptomyces sp. NBC_01214 (assembly GCF_026340975.1). Lineage (GTDB taxonomy): Bacteria > Actinomycetota > Actinomycetes > Streptomycetales > Streptomycetaceae > Streptomyces. The sequence continues at coordinate 645,762 of NZ_JAPEOS010000001.1, forward strand.
TTCCGTGCGGGGCGGCGGTGACGGTGGTGGCTGCGGGCTGGGGGGCGTGGCCGAAGCCGTAGCGGTATGCCTCGTCGTTCGGTCTGGTGTGGGTGCCGGGGGCGCTGCCCCCGGACCCCCGCGCCTCAAACGCCGGCGGGGCTGGATTGGCGGCGGCCGCCACCGCCGGCTGGGTGGGCGCTGGTAGGGAAGCGGGCCCCGGTGCGGGGACCTGGGCCTCCTGCTTCGCCAGGGCGCGGCGGGACTTGGTGCGCGCGATCACGCCGATGGCGAAGACGGTGAGTACGAACATCACCAGGAGCTGGCTGACGAACAGGCCCCAGAAGAGGCCCCAGCCCGACAGGGCCGCCGGGTCGGTGTCCGGCCAGGCGGCGGGGATGTCGTGCGGTTGCGCTATCAGGGCGCGGACGGCCCCCGGGGTCCGGGTGAAGGTGACGGTGTCGGGCCAGGTGCCGTTCGCGAAGACGGCCGCGAGGCCGGTGGCCGACCAGACGAGGACGGCGAGGCCCAGGAGGAAGGCCAGGAGGCCGACCAGCAGGCCGTCCGGGATGCCGCCGCCGCGTGCGGGGGGCTCCGTACGTCGTGCCTCGTGCATGGTCAGGCCACCGTGGTCGCGGATCCGGGGCCGCCGCGGCGGCGTTCGATGGACAGGGCCCGTTCCTCAGCCTCCAGTTCGGCGGCGAGCAGGTCGGCGGGGAGGCGGTTGGGGGTGGAGGACTCGGTCATGGCGCGGTCGGTGAAGACGAGGGGGCGTTCGGCCTCGGTGATCAGGTGTTTGACCACCTGGACGTTGCCGTTGACGTCCCAGACCGCGATGCCGGGGGTGAGGGTCGGGATGATTTCCACCGCCCAGCGTGGGAGGCCGAGTACGCGGCCGGTGGCGCGGGCCTCGTCCGCCTTCTGGGCGTAGATCGTTCTGGTCGAGGCCATCTTGAGGATGGCCGCGGCTTCGCGGGCGGCGGCGCCGTCGACGACGTCGGAGAGGTGGTGGACGACGGCGACGAAGGACAGGCCGAGGCGGCGGCCGAACTTCAGCAGGCGCTGGAACAGCTGGGCCACGAAGGGGCTGTTGATGATGTGCCAGGCCTCCTCGACCAGGAAGATGCGCTTCTTCCGGTCGGGGCGGATCCAGGTGTGCTCCAGCCAGACGCCGACGATCGCCATGAGGATCGGCATCGCGATGGAGTTGCGGTCGATGTGGGAGAGGTCGAAGACGATGAGGGGCGCGTCGAGGTCGATGCCGACGGTGGTGGGGCCGTCGAACATGCCGCGCAGGTCGCCGTCGACGAGTCGGTCGATGACGAGCGCGACGTCGAGTCCCCAGGCCCGGACATCGTCTATGTCGACGTTCATCGCGTGCGCGGATTCGGCCTCGGGGTGGCGCAGTTGCTCGACGATGTCGGTGAGGACGGGCTGGCGGTCGCGGATGGTGTCGACGACGTAGGCGTGGGCGACCTTGAGGGCGAAGCCGGCGCGCTCGTCGAGGCCGTGGCCCATGGCCACCTCGATGATGGTCCGGAGCAGCGCGAGCTGGCCGGTCGCGGTGATGGCCGGGTCGAGGGGGTTGAGGCGGATCCCGTCGTCGTTGGCGGCGATGGGGTCCAGGCGGATGGGGGTTATCCCCAGCTGCTGGGCGATCAGGTTCCACTCGCCGACGCCGTCCTCGCCCTGGGCGTCGAGGACGACGACCTGGCGGTCCTTGAAGCGGAGCTGGCGCAGGACGTAGGTCTTTTCGAGGGCTGACTTTCCGTTTCCGGATTCGCCGAGGACCAGCCAGTGGGGGGCCGGGAGCTGCTGCCCGTACAGCTGGAAGGGGTCGTAGATGTAGCCCTTGCCGCTGTAGACCTCGCGGCCGATGATGACGCCGGAGTCGCCGAGGCCGGGGGCGGCGGTGGGCAGGTAGACGGCTTGCGCCTGCCCGGTGGAGGTGCGGACGGGCAGGCGCGTGGTTTCGACTTTGCCGAAGAGGAAGCTGGTGAAGGCGTCCGTCAGGGCGGACATGGGATCTCGCATGGGCGGCACTTCCCTCCAGCTAGCGTCGGATGCCGGTGGCGAACGGCAAGGTGTTGACGAAGGCGCGGTGGTGCTCGCGGTCGCACCATTCCAGCTTCAGGTAGGACTTGCCGGCGGAGGCGCGGATCGTCCGCTTGTCGCGGGCGAGGGCCTCCGGCGAACGCGAGGACACCGTGATGTACCCGACGAGGTTGACTCCCGCCGCACCGCTGGCGAGATCTTCACCTCTTTGGTCGAGCCGGCCGTGCGCGGCGATGTCGCGGGGGTCGACGGTCCGGTTCATCTTGGCGGCGCGGGAGGCGTCGGCCTCGTCGTTGGTCTTCTCGGTGAGCATGCGCTCGATGGCGACCTCGGTGGGCTCCAGGTCCATGGTGACGGCGACCGTGCGGATCACGTCGGGGGTGTGGACGAGCAGCGGGGCGAGGAAGTTGACGCCGACGGGCGTCATCGGCCACTCCTTGACCCAGGCGGTGGCGTGGCACCAGGGGGCGCGGGTGGAGGATTCGCGGGTCTTGGCCTGGAGGAAGGTGGGCTCGACGGCGTCGAGCTCGGCGGGCCAGGCGTTGCGCTTGGTCATGGCCTGGATGTGGTCGATGGGGTGGTCCGGGTCGTACATGGAGTGCACGAGGGAGGAGAGGCGGCCCTGGCCGAGGGGCTGGCGGACACGGATGTCGGCCTCGGCGAGGCGGGCGCAGATGTCGGTGAGTTCGCGGGCCATGACGATGGCGAGGCCGGTGTCGCGGTCGAGCTTGCGGCCCTTGTGGGGGGTGCCGGCGCGGGCGATGGCGTTGGCCTCGGCGGCGAGTTCGCGCGTGTAGTGCATGCAGGCGACGAGGTACGCGCGGTGCTGCTCGGAAGAGGTGGACACCATCGACTGGAGCTGGTCGTAGGAGTCGCGGAGCCAGCCGGGGGCCTGGGTGTCGCCGCGCTGGGCCACGTCCTTGGCGTGCGCGTCGGGGTCGGCGGGGAGGGTGCGGGCGAGCATCTGGAGGCGGGTGACGAAGCCGTCGCCGTTGGCCACGTGCTTGAGGAGGGTGCCGAAGCGGTCGACGAGGGCTTCTTGGTCCTCGCTGTCGCGCAGGCCGACGCCGGGGCCCTCGATTTCGATGGCGGCGGTGACGGTGCGGCGGTCCGCGTGGAGGAGGACGGCGATCTCGTCGGGGCCGAAGGGGGCGGCGAGCCAGTTGATGCGGCCGATGCCGGGGGGCGGGCCGACCTCGACCTCGCGGCCGTCGGAGCCGCGGATGCCGGCTTCCATGGCGCCCGAGCGGTAGGTCGTACCGCGGCGCAGGGTCCGCTTGTAGCTGCGGCTGATCTCGAACCAGCGGTAGAAGGTGCGGCCCTTGTACGGGACGTACACGGCGGCGAGCGCGACCATGGGGAAGCCGGCGAGGCTGACGATGCGCAGGGTGAGGTCGGGGACGAGCAGTCCGCTCATCATGCCGAAGAACGCCCCGGCGATGATCAGGGCGATCTCGCCGGTCTCGCGGTTCTTGCCGACGATCGCGTTCGGCCGGGCCCGGCCGATGAGATACGTGCGGCGGGGCGCGACCGGGTGCAGCTGGTGGGACTGGGTCGTCAACGCCCGTCACCTCCTGTGTTCCTCGTGCTCGAGCTCGTGCGGGGCGGGGGTGCGGCGGAGGGGACAGATCCGCCGCCGGCTCCGCCGCCGGAGGTGGGTCGGCTGCTGTGGGCGGCCACGCCTCCGGAGAGGGGGTTGGCGGGGCGGGGCGCGTTGTTGCCGCCGCTGCCGCCGTCGCCGCGGTGGGCGCCGCGGCTGCTGTGGGTCTTGATGCCCTGCGAGACGAGGGAGGCCGGGGAGCTGATGACGGCGGCCGCCCGGGCGCCGTCGGTGGCGTTGCTGCGGTTGGAGTGGGCGGAGGCGATCTCGTCGCCGAAGCCGGGGACGAAGCGGTAGATCATCGCGGAGGCGAAGATCGCCAGGAGGATGATGGCGAGGCCGGTGACGACGGCGGAGAAGGCGTTGGGGCCCTTTTCGCCGGTCAGGGCGCCGGCGAGGCCGAGGACGATGACGATGACCGGCTTCACGAGGATGACGGCGATCATGATGCCGGCCCAGCGGCGGACGTGGCCCCAGAGGTTGCGGTCGACGAGCCCGGAGTAGACGACGACGCCGAGGAGGGCGCCGACGTAGAGGAGGGCGGCCCGGATGAACAGCTCGAGGTAGAGGACGCCGGCGGCGAGGACGGTGACGAGCGCGACGACGATCAGCATGATCGGGCCGCCGCCGATGTCGTCGCCCTTCTTGAGGGCTTCGGTGAAGGAGCCGAAGAAGACGTCGGTCTGGCCGCCGGTGGCGGAGGCGATGACGGCGGTGACGCCGTCGGTGGCGGAGACGACGGTGTAGAGGATGAGGGGGGTGAAGGCGGAGGCGAGGACGGTGAGCCAGAGGAAGCCGATGGCTTCGGACATGGCGGTGGTGAGGGGGACGCCGCGGACGGCTCGCTTGGCGACGGCGAAGAGCCAGAGGACGAGGGTGAGGATGGTGGAGGCGGCGAAGACGACGGAGTACTGCTTGAGGAAGGCGGGGTTGGTGAAGTCGACTTCGGCCGAGCCCTTGACCGCTTCGCTGAGCTTGGTGACGATCCATGCGGCGGCGTCGGCGCAGCCGCGGGCTAGGGAGGCTAGGGGGTTGAGGGCCTCTCCGCTGTCGCTGGGTGCCAGTCCTGTCCCGGGGGTGCTGCCGGATGTGCCCGTTCCGCCCTGGCAGTACTGCTTGGAGGGGCCGTCGAGCAGGGCGCAGGGGTCAGCGGTCGAGGAGGGTGTGGGAGTCGGCGTCGGCGTCGGTACGGGAGCGGCGTGGGCGCGGCTGGCCAGGGCTAGCACGGCGACGTGGGCCGAGGCGATCAGGCCTAGCCGGGTGGGCAGCCGGAGGCTAGCGGGCATAGGTGAATCCCCCGAATTCCTTGATGGCCTTGCTCATGTCGTCGGACGTCGACACGGGGACATCGCCGGGAACCGGGGCGGGCCCGTCCTGCTGGGTGTCGTCGACGACTTTCCAGTCCTCGCCGATCCAGCTCAGTTCGAAGGTCCAGGTCCCCCAGAGGGTCCGCACCGGGTCGGTGGACTTGGTGCCGGACATGCCGATCAGACCGGTGTACCAGACGGCGATCTTGGCTCTGGTCGGGGTGTAGCTCTCCACGCGGGTGCCGATCGGAACGGTACGGGTGACGAAGGTGCTGCCCTGCGGGGCGTTGCCGTTGGCGTCGAGCCCCATCTTCGCGAGGAAGTCGGCCGAGTAGGCCTCGTCCTGTGGGGCCTTCGCGCGAGCCGCGACGTCAGGCGCGAAGATTCCTTCCACCAGGGCGTGCCGGGAGTTCTTCTTGAACATGGCGTCAGAACCCAGTGCCACTGCGAAGTTGGCGGCGGCCGACTGGGCTCCCTGTTCGTCGTGGGCGAAGCCCTTGGGGATGCCCGCCGATGTGCCCGTCACCGGGTTCGTGCCCGTGGCGGCCGTGGAGGAGTCCGTCGGGGGTTTGTCCGAGGCGGGGTCCGAGGGGGTGTCCGGGGCCGAGTTGGCGAAGGCGATGGCGGCGATCAGGAGGACCACCACGCCGACCACCGTGATCAGGCTGCGGGAGGTGCGCGGGGTGCGGCGGGCGGGGCCGTAGGGGTCGGCCGGGGGGTCCGGGAGGCGGGTGCGGGTCTGGCCGGTGCCGCCGACCTCGCCGTGGCCGCCGGCGCCGCCGTACTGGTCGTCGTCGTTGCTCATTGCCTGTCCGCCCCCTCCGCGTCGTACGACGGTAGCGCTGGTTCCCGCGTGGATGTGGTGTGGTGATGCGTCATCAGCTACGGGGCCCGGCGCGCGACCCGGCTAGACGGCCATCCCGTAGACGATCGTGAACAGCGTCCCGAGGGAGCCGATGATGAAGACTCCGGTGAGTCCGGCCACGATCAGGCCCTTGCCCTGTTCCGCGCTGAACGTGTCGCGCAGGGCGGTCGCTCCGATGCGCTGTTTGGCCGCTCCCCAGATGGCGATGCCCAGGCAGAGCAGGATCGCGACGGCCATGACCACCTCGATCATGACCTTCGCTTCGTTGCCGAGACTGCCGAAAGGCCCCCAGTTCGGGGCGATTCCGCCGATGATGGTGGTGATGTCGCCTTTTTCAGCTGCCAGGATCATGTAACTCACCGCCCCTGTAAGGGTAGTTCCGGACGCCCCTCGCCCGACGGCAGGGGTCACGCACTATCTTCGCTGATGAAACCGCCGCCGTCGTCGACTTGACGGCTCTCTTTACTCGATCTCGCGGCCCGCGCTCCGCTTCCGCGCTCTGACCTGGGCGGGTGCGGCGTGTACGCGCGCGAACGTGCGGTCACTCTGTGTATCACGGGGGGTGACGCCGGGCAATGATTGTCGTCTCGACGTACGGGGGGTGGGGTGAGGGGCCGCCGTTCGGAGCAGTGGTGTGGCGTGTCGTTGGGCCGGCCCGCCGACATGCGTCCGATCCTCGTCCAGTCGTTTCATCGGTGCGCGAGCGGGTGTCGGCGGGGTTGTCAGTGGGGTGCGGCAGGCTGGGGAGCATGACGACTCCATGGACTCTCGCGGACCTCGAGGCGGCCATCCGGGCGGGATGGTCGGCTGAGACCTGCGAGCCCTCCGACATCACGAAGATCCCCTGGACTCCGGAGAATCCGGCGTGGGGGCACTGTGACATCACGGCCCTCGTGGTGCAGGACCTCGTGGGCGGGGACCTGATGCTGGGCGAGGTGTTCCACGACGGCCGGCAGGAGGGCTTCCACTGGTGGAACCTGCTGCCCGGCGGGATCCGGATCGATCTGACGCGGGAGCAGTTCCGGCGGGGGGAGACGGTCACGCCGGGGCGGATCGTGAAGCGGCCGGGCGGGCGGTTGCGCAGGAGGTGGGAGGAGTACCAGCTGCTGCGGCAGCGGGTCATCGACAAGCTGGGGCCGTTGCCGGGGGCGATGGTGATGCCGGACGGGCGGCGGCTCGCCTATACGGATTTCGGGGGGTCGGGGGCGCCGCTGCTGGCGTTGCACGGGCACTTCCAGGAGGGGGCGGGGGCCTTCGAGTGCCTGGCCCGGGAGCTGGGTCCGGCGTGGCGGGTGATCGCCTTGGACCAGCGGGGGCACGGGAGGTCCGACCGGGCGGCGGAGTACACGCGGGACGGGTACGTGGCGGATGCGGCGGCCCTGCTGGAGCAGTTGGGGCTGGGGCCGGCGGTGGTGCTGGGGCATTCGCTGGGCGGGGTCACTGCGTACCAGCTCGCGGCGCGGCGGCCGGATCTGGTGCGGGCGGTGGTGGTCGAGGACATCGGGGCGGTGGTCGACGGCGACCTGTCGTTCGCGCGGGAGTGGCCGAGACGGGCCGCGACCCGGGCCGGGTTCCTGGCGGGGGTGGGGAGTTCGGCGCCGTACCTGGAGGGGTCCTTGCAGGAGTATCCGGACGGGTGGGGGACCGCGTTCGAGGTGGAGGACATGGTGGAGTCCCAGCGGGGGCTGAACGGGGACCACTGGGGGGACTGGCTGGGGGTGCGTCAGCCGACGCTGCTGGTGCGGGGGGATCGGAGCGGGGTGCTGTCGGCGGAGCACGCGCGGGAGATGACGGTGCGGAGGGCGGGGGTGCGGTTGGTGGAGCTGCCGGCGGGGCATGCGGTGCGGGTCGGGGACCCGGAGGGGTTCTGCACTGCCGTGCGGGGGTTTTTGGCGCGGGTGTGAGGTGGCCGCCGCCACTGTCACCGGCGGGGCTGAGGGATTGGGGCTCCGCCCCCGGCCCCGCGCCTCAAACGCCGGCGAGGCTGGAACTGCGGGGCTCCGCCCCCGGGCCCCGCGCCTCAAGCGCCGGCGGGGCTGGAACTGCGGGGCTCCGCCCCGGGCCCCGCGCCTCAAGCGCCGGCGGGGCTGGAACTGCGGGGCTCTGCCCCTGGTCCCGCGCCTCAAGCGCCGGCGGGGCTGGGAGGGTGGGGGTGGGGGCTTAGGGCCAGTGGGTGGGGTGGGTGAGGGTGGGGGGGATTTGGGTGGTGGGGTCGCCCTGGGCTGCGTTCAGCTGGGCCTGGGTGAGGAAGATGGCGCCGCGGAGGTCCGCTCCGCGGAGGTTGGTGTCGCGGAGGTCCGCGCCGATCAGGTCCGCAGTGCGGAGGTCGGCGCGGGAGAGGTCGGCGGCGATCAAGTAGGCGCCGCGGAGGTTCGCGCCGCGGAGGTCGGCTCCCGCCAGGCGGGCGCCCATCAGGTCGGCGCCGCGGTGGTTCTTCTTGCGGCCCGGCACCTTCGCGCGTACGAGTTCGCTGGTCTTCAGCAGCAGGGTGTTGATCTGCTGGCGGAGGGGACCGACGTCCAGGTCGGCCAGGGCCTCTGCGTCGGCGCGGGTCCACTCCTCCGTCTCCGCCAGGGCCCGGCGCAGCTCCGCGTGGACCGGGCCGGCGGCCGGGAGGGTCAGGGACTCGCTGACGTAGAAGAGCAGCTCGTGCAGCTGCCGCAGCACCGGGAAGACCTCGAACATCTGGCGGGCCGTGCCCGGGTGGGTGCGCCAGTCGCGGCCGCCGAAGGTGACCTGGGAGGTCTGCTGGCCCGCGCCGAAGCAGTCGAAGACCGTGCAGCCCTGGAAGCCCTTGTCGCGCAGCCGGGTGTGGATGCCGCAGCGGAAGTCCTGCTGGAGGTTCTTGCAGGGGGTTCCGGCGGGCTTGTTCACGGCGAAGTCGTTGGACTTGGCGAAGGGCAGCGCCACGCAGCACAGCGCGAAGCAGTTCGCGCAGTCGGCCTGCAGGACGGGCAGGTGAGCGGGGAGGTCGGCGGCGGGGGTGTTCGGCACGTAGTCCATTGTCCCCCGCCGCGCCGGGTGCTCGGGGTCTTGATCCACGGGGCGGCGGCGGTGAGCATCCCCGTATGACAGAAGTGATCGCAGTTGCTGTTATTACTCTCCTCGCCGTGATCAGTCCCGGTGCCGACTTCGCCATGGTGGTCCGCAACAGCTATCTCTACGGGCGCCCCACCGGGCTGTTCGCCGCCGCCGGGGTCGCGGCCGGCGTGCTGGTCCACGTCTCCTACACGATGCTCGGGGTCGGTCTGTTGATCGCCTCCTCCACCGCGCTGTTCACCGTGATCAAGCTGGCGGGTGCGGCCTATCTGGTGTGGATCGGGATACGCACCTTCCGGGCGCGGGCCGAGGTGACCGTCGACCTGGAGTCGAAGCCGCAGCTGACCCGGCTGGGGGCGATGCGGTCGGGGTTCTTGACCAATGTGCTCAATCCGAAGACGACGCTGTTCGTGGTGTCGACCTTCACGCAGGTGGTGAACCCGCAGACGCCGGTGTGGCAGCAGGTGGGCTACGGGCTGTTCATGTCGGCGGCGCACCTGGGCTGGTTCGGGGCGGTGGCGCTGTTCTTCTCCGTCTCACGGCTGCGCGACCGGATGCTGAAGGCGCAGAAGGCGCTGAACCGGGCCATCGGGTCGGTGCTGGTGGGGCTGGGGGTGGGGTTGGGGTTCGCCCGCTGAGCGGATCGCCGGGTCTGGTGTACGGAGTTACCTGTCGGTAGCGTGGCCGGTATGGGTGCTGCCGAGGGTTTCTTCGAGAGGGTCGACGCCGGGCGGTTCCTGGCCACCGAGTACACGCGGGGGCCGTGGGACCCGGGCTCGCAGCACGCCGGGCCGCCGGCCGCGCTGCTCGGGCGGGCCGTCGAGGAGCGGCCGGGTGCGCGGACGGACATGCGGACCGCCCGGATCACGTACGAGATCCTGCGCCCGGTGCCGATCGGCGAGCTGGAGATCACCACCAGTGTGCTGCGGGCCGGGCGCGGGACCGAGGTGGTCGAGGCGGCCCTCGCGCCGGCGGGCGGCGCGCCCGTGATGCTGGCGCGGGCCCTGCGGATCCGGATGGCCGAGGAGGCCGTGCCGGCCGTCGTCCCGGGGCCGCAGTTGCCGCCGCCCGGGGAGGTGGAGGTGACGCCGTTCTTCCCGGTGCCGTGGGAGACGGGCTACCACTCGGCCATGGAGACTCGGTTCACCGAGGGAGCCTTCGTCGAGCTGGGTCCCGGTACCTGCTGGATGCGGATGAAGGTGCCGCTCGTCGTCGGGGAGGAGACCAGGCCGCTGGACCGGGTGCTGATCGCCGCCGATTCGGGGAACGGGATCAGCTCGGTGATGGACTTCGGGCGGTACGTCTTCATCAACGGTGACCTGACCGTCCATCTGCACCGCCATCCGGTGGGCGAGTGGGCGTGCGTGGAGGCCCGTACGAGTGTGGACGCGGCCGGGATCGGGCTCGCGGACGCGCTGCTGCACGACGAGAAGGGGCCCATCGGGCGGAGCGCGCAGAGTTTGTTCGTCGCACCCCGGTAACGACGGCCCGGACAACCCAACCCCCTTGTCAGAGCAGGGGCGTGGGTGTGGCAGGCTCGTGCGGATGGAGGCCCTCAGAGATACGGATCCCGCGCACATCGGGGCGCAGGTACTGCTGGCCCGGCTCGGCGCCGGTGGCATGGGACAGGTGTACCTCGGGCGGTCGCCGGGGGGCCGGCTGGTCGCCATCAAGGTGATCAAGGAAGAGATCACCGGGCATCCGGAGGCCCTCGCGCGGTTTCGCCGGGAGGCCGAGACGGTCCGCGCGGTGCGCTCGGCGTACACGGCGAACCTGATCGACGCGTCGCTGGCGGCGCCTCCCTACTGGCTCGCCACCGAGTACGTGGCCGGGCCCACCCTGAGCCACGCGGTGCGTGCGTACGGTGCCGTGCCCGCCGCCGCGTGCCGCAGGCTGTTCGCCGCGCTGGCGGAGGGTCTGGCCAGCGTGCACGCGTACGGGGTCACGCACCGGGACCTCAAGCCGCAGAACGTCATCCTGGGCGCGCAGGGGCCGCAGCTGATCGACTTCGGCATCGCCAAGGGCGTGGCCGAGACGGCTCTCACGCAGGACGGCACCGCTCCGGGCACTCCCGGCTACACGGCTCCCGAGGTGTTGTTGCGGGGCGAGGCGGCGGATGCCGCGGACGTCTTCGCACTGGGCGCCACGATCGCCTACGCGGCGACGGGCCGGGCGCCGTACGGGACGGGGGACCCGACCGCCGTCAACTTCCGTGCGGTCCACGGCGAGATCGACGTCGAGGGCGTGGAGCCGGACCTGGCCGCGCTCGTCAAGGCCTGCGTGGCGACGGAGCCGGGGGCCCGGCCCGTCCTCGCCGAGATCATCCGGCGCTGTGCGGTGGACTCGGCTCTGGTCGACGACCCGGTGTACGCAGCGCTGACGGGGGCCGCGGGCGGGGCCGCACAGGTGCCGGGGCTGCCGTCCACGATCGGTCCGGGGCTGCCGGTCGGCTCGGGCTACGTGCCGACGTACGTTCCCGCCGGCCAGGCCCAGGCCCAGGCCCAGGCCCAGGCCCAGGGTCAGGGTCAGGCCCAGGGCGACGGTCAGGGGCAGGGCCGGGACGCCGGTCTGCGGCGTCTGCCGCGTTGGGCGCTGGCGGCCGTCAGCGGTCTGGTGGTGGGCGGCCTCGTCACCGGCGGGTACGTGTTCCTCCAGGACGGGAACGGCAAGGAGACCGGGGGAACCGGGGGAGGGGCGCGGGCGGGCGCCACCCCGACCAGCCCGGCCACGCCCGGCGGACCGGCCGGAGGACCGGCCGGACCGTCCGGTTCCGGCCAGCCGGCGTCGAGCCCCTCCGCCTCCTCCCGGGACGGCGCCGGTGGGTCGGAGGCCGTGCCCGACCACATCGAGCCGAACAAGGTGTCGCGGGACCTGTGGACCAGTGGTGGTCCGGGCGGCGGGAGCTGCAACCTGCCCGCTGAGGAGCCGGCGCGGTTCCTCGTGGCTTCCGTGGTCGACGCCGACGACCCGAAGGCGCAGACGATCACGGGCAAGGTCAAGATCCGCGTGTACCTGAAGCCGTACAACACGGAGGACGGCGCCTACGCAGTCTCCGTCGGGGTCAAGCCCCCGCACGAGATCGACGAGAGCAACCAGCGTCCGTTCGAGTTCGTCAAGGACTTCAACCACGGCATCGGCTACACCAGCAAGCCCGTCGACCTCAAGGACCCGGCCACCGGCGGCGAGGTGGAGCTGACGTATCCGGACGACTTCGCCACGCAGTTGGTGGACAACGAGGGGACGAAGAAGAAGTTTCCGGCCATTCCGCTCGCCAATGATCCCGGTGACTGGACCGTGCTGTTCTACCGGGTCCGGGGTGTCAAGGAGTACAGCAGTCTCTACTGCACCGGCTTTCCGGTGAAATAGTGCCGGGTCTGGCCGGTGAATCCACTGTCAGGTGACGTTCCATGAGGCAGTGTTGACGAGTGCGCAAGTTCTGGATGGCAAGCGGGCTCGGGATCGGTGCGTGCCTGACCTTCGTGGTTCTGCTGGTCGTCGGTACGTACTCGGCGGCGGCAGGGATCGCGAACAGCGGCAGGCAGGGTGCCGTCGGACTGGTCAAGGGGTCGGTTCCGGCGATCTATCAGCCGCTGGTGGAGAAGTGGGGAAACCTTTGCCCCGCCCTCAACCCGGCTCTGCTGGCAGCGCAGCTCTACACGGAGAGCGGCTGGAAGCCCGACGTGGTGAGTCACGCCGATGCGCGCGGCATCGCCCAGTTCATCCCCGGAACCTGGGCCACTTACGGCATCGACGGCGACGGTGACGGCGATCGTGACATCTGGGATCCCAAGGACGCCATCCCCTCGGCCGCCTCGTACGACTGCCAACTCGCCAAGGACGTCGCCCAAGTACCGGGAGACCGTTCCGACAATATGCTCGCCGCCTACAACGCCGGCCCCTATCGCGTGATCAAGGCCGGGGGTGTGCCTCCGATCAGTGAGACGCAGGGCTACGTGAAGTCCATCCGGTCCCTGGAGAAGAGCTTCGCGCGGCCCGTCGGGCGGGTGGCGCCCTCGCAACAGGCCGCCGGGGCCATCTACTTCGCGCAGAAGCAGCTCGGGACGCCGTATCTGTGGGGCGGCAACGGGACGCCCGATCAGGACGGGCGGTTCGACTGTTCCGGGTTGACCAAGGCCGCGTACGAGACCGTGGGGATCGAGTTGCCGCGGGTGGCGAACGACCAGTACAACGCCGGGGCGCACCCTACGCGCGATCAACTCCTGCCCGGTGACCTCGTCTTCTTCTCCGATGATCTGACGAACTCTCGGGAGATTCGGCACGTCGGGCTCTACGTGGGCGGCGGGTACATGATCAACGCCCCTTATACCGGCGCCGTCATCCGGTTCGACAAGATCGACACCCCTGACTACTTCGGTGCGACGCGCGTGACCAAGGACGGTGCGGAGGCCCTTCCGACGCGTCCCGCCGCCAGTCCGGCGGCTTAGCAACTCTCCGTAATGCGAAGGCCCTGAGCTGCGACGATGGGTCACTCTTCGATAACGTTGGAGTGATCATTGCGTGGAGAATGGAACGCAGGAGCCAGAACGGGCGTTCCATGAACGCGGGGGTTGATCAAGTGGGGGGCGGAGGGGCGCACACAGGGGTGCGTTCCGCAGGGGACCACGGCAAGGGCAAGGGGCCGCATCACCATGGCTGGACTCACAACAGGTGGGCCGAACGTGGATGTCAGCCTGCTGTACGAGATCAACGGAGTCGCCCGGTACGCCCCCGCGTGGCTGGACCGGGTCGTGAGCCTGGCCGGGGAGTACGGGATCCTGCTGGCCCTGGTGCTTTTGGTCCTGTGGTGCTGGCGCAGAACCCGCCGGCAGGACGGGGCCGCCACCGTCGAGACCTTCGCCGCACTCGTCTGGGCCCCGTTGGCCGCCGGACTGGCGCTGATCGTGAACGTGCCGCTGCGTGAATTCGTGGGGCGGTCGCGGCCGTTCCGCCAGCACGAGGGCCTGCAAGTGATCGATCCCGACTTCGGGTGGGGGCTCGGCCGCACCGAGTTCTCCTTCGTCAGCGGCCACACCACGCTCGCGATGGCCCTGGGCGTGGGCCTGTTCGTGGCCAACCGGAAGTTCGGCCTCCTTGGGATCGGGCTGGCCTTCGCCGAGGGCCTGTGCCGGGTCTACATGGGCATCCACTACCCGACCGACGTCATCGGCGGCCTCGCGCTCGGCACCGCCGTGGCGCTCCTGCTCGCGCCGCTCGCGATGGCGGTGCTGACCCCGGCGGTGCGGGCGGTGGCCCGTTCCCGGCGCGGGGGCTGGCTCGTACGGGCCAAGAACCCGGCGCTGCCCCGGCCGGTCGGCCTCCCGCAGGCACCGACGCCGCCCGCGGGGCAGCGCACGCACGAGAGCGACCTCGCCGCCTGACGGCGCCCTTGGTGCGGCCGGGATCAGCTCTGCGCGTACGCGTTCCATACGGCGAGCAGCGCGGCCGCCACCAGGCACAGCAGCGCCGCCCCGAAGAACACCCGCACCGCCTTCGGCCGGGAGCGCGTCCGGGACCGGGTACGGATACGGGTACGGATACGAGTGCGGGTCCGGGGCATCAGGGATCGCCGCCGTCGGTGTCGCGGCGGTAGCGGGAACGCAGCCACCAGCCGGTCGCCGCGGCGGCGGCCGAGGTGAGCCCGACGGCCAGGGCCACGTCGGCCGGGCTGTCCGCCGAGCCCACGGGTCCGGCCCAGGCCGCGGCGGCCGGGGCGGACACGATGAGCAGGGCCCAGAGGAGGGTCGCGAGGCGGGCTGCGGAACCTGGCATGGATCAAGGGCATCCGCTGCGGCGCGCCCCGGCCAGCCGGGCGGTCCGAACGGTCTAGGTCGTCCCTTTCGGATCTTGCCGGGACCGGCCCGCCCGGCACCGCACCTGGCCGCGTTGTCGGGTGCCCGAGTGCGTCCGGTACGCGGCGCGCACCTCCGCCTTGCCGTGTACGGCACCGGACGCCGCGGGCTCGGCCGACAAGATCCCAAAGGGACGCCCTGGCTACGGCTCCGTGTGGCGGGTCGCGTCCCTACGGGCCAGGTCGCGGGAGCGGCGGGCCGGACCGCTCCAGCCGCACGTGCAGACGGCCAGACAGAACGATCCGCGGTCGGCGGTGGATGTGGTGTGGCCGGTCGGGGGCTCCGGCCGTGCGTGCGGCCGCGGGAGCGGCAGGGAGTCAAGCGGAGGGGCCAGTCTCGCTTCGGTGTGCGGTTCCACAGGTCCACGGTACCGGGGCGGGCGGCGCGCAGGGAGGGTGCGCCCCCGTGACGGGAAACCCCGGACCTCGTTAAGCGGAGCGGGTGGGGGCCTCGGGCAAGCAGCGGTCATGCGTTGGGGGTTGGCAGGCGATGGTGGATCACCAGCTCAGGCGGCCGCGCGGGCGTGCGGGCGAGGCGGTGCTCGCCGCCGGCGTCACCCTGGCGGTCACGACGATGACCGGGTGCGCGGGCGACGCGGGCGACGGCCGGCCTCCGGCGGACGCGGCGGCGGTGGTCCGCGGGGCCGCCGACGCACTGGCGAGAACCGGCAGTGCTCGGGCCCGTACGGCCATGGAGATGGCCACGGGCGGTACCCGGGTCACGATCCGCGGCGAGGGCGGGGTCGACTTCAAGAAGCGGATGGGCCAGCTCCTTGTGATGCTCCCGGCCGATGTGAAGGGCAAGGCCGAGCACCGGCCCATCACGGAGCTGCTCGTACCGGGCGCGCTCTACATGAAGAACCGCGGCGCGGGCGTCCCGGACGACAAGTGGGTCAGGGTCGACACGACGACCCTGAACGACGGGAACCTGGTCACGGGCGGGGCCACCGATCCGCTGGTCGCGGCCGAGCTGCTGAAGGGCGCGCAGGAGGTGACGTACGTGGGGGAGACCGAGGTGGCGGGCACGAAGGTGCGGCACTACCGGGGGACCACCGACATCGGGCGGGCCGCTGCGAGCGCGTCGCCGGAGGTGAGGGGTGTACTGGAGGCGGCGGCGAAAGGGTTCAGCACGGACACGGTGCCGTTCGACGCCTACCTGGACGAGGAGGGGCGCTTGCGGAAGGTCAGACACCGGTTCACGTACGTCAACAATGGCGTGATCGATGTGTCCTCGACCACACTGCTGTACGGGTTCGGGACGCCGGTGACCGTCGTATTGCCCGCAAGTGGGGACATTTACGCTGGGAAGATCTCCGACTAGTGGGGCGGGTGGGGGACGGGCGGCGCGATCGGGCCACGGCCCGGTATCCGGAAATGGTCCATCCGTGTCATGCGGGGGACGGCACGGCCTCCCTACGCTGAGAAGCCGGGCGCCGGCGCGTGGTGCGGTGCGGTATGACCGATGACGGCCGGTGGCCGGTGGCAGATTGAGGTGACACGCGTGACTCCCGCAGGCGGTACGACGGTGCAGGACCACGTTGCTCTCGCCGAGATCGAGTTGTGCGGTGAGCTGATCATCGCCGCCTCGGCGGCCGCGGAGGAGCGGCTGAGCCTGGACCGCATCGACGAGGTCCTGCTCGGGCAGTAGTCGGCTCGTCGCATCCCGGCGGGGGTGCGGGTGTGCCGAGCCGTCTCTCGGCTGCCGCGCCGCTGCTGGGGCTCCGCCCCGGGCCCCGTATCTCAGACGCCGGCGGGCTGGGATGTGCGGGGCCGGGCTCGGGGTTCGCCGGTCAGGTGCGCAGGAGGCGGGCGATGGCCTTGGTGGCTTCCTCGACCTTGGCGTCGATCTCGGTGCCGCCCTTGACCGCGGCGTCAGCGACACAGTGCCGCAGGTGTTCCTCCAGCAGCTGGAGCGCGAAGGATTGCAGTGCCTTCGTGCTCGCCGAGACCTGGGTGAGTATGTCGATGCAGTAGACGTCTTCGTCGACGAGCCGCTGGAGGCCGCGGATCTGGCCCTCGATCCGGCGCAGCCGCTTGAGGTGCTCGTCCTTCTGGTGGTGATAGCCGTGGACGGCTCCGGAGCCCTCCGCCTCGATGGTCGTCATAGGTCCTCCCGTGGTCCGGAATGAGGGGTGCATGGCGAACGCATACCCCTCATGGGTATAGGATACTGGGCCCCGCCGTGCGGGGCAGGGGGCCGTGGTCCTCACTCTGCCCGATGGAGCACACTGGGGAACGGCCGGTTAGCCGTGGCAGGGGGATGCGCCTAGCATCAGCCTGACCGAATCCAATGCACCCCGAGGACCTCACGTGCGATTTCGTCTGACCCCCAGGGAGACGAGCTTCTACGACATGTTCGCCGCATCCGCGGACAACATCGTCACGGGCTCCAAGCTCCTGATGGAACTGCTCGGAGCGGACTCCTCCGCCCGGGCCGAGATCGCGGAGCGGATGCGGGCAGCGGAGCACGCGGGGGACGACGCCACTCACGCGATCTTCCACCAGTTGAACTCCTCCTTCATCACGCCGTTCGACCGCGAGGACATCTACAACCTGGCCTCGTCGCTCGACGACATCATGGACTTCATGGAGGAGGCCGTCGACCTCGTCGTCCTCTACAACGTGGAGGAGCTCCCCAAGGGTGTCGAGCAGCAGATCGAGGTGCTGGCGCGGGCGGCCGAGCTGACCGCGGAGGCCATGCCGCACCTGCGGACGATGGACAACCTCACCGAGTACTGGATCGAGGTCAACCGCCTTGAGAACCAGGCCGACCAGATCCACCGCAAGCTGCTCGCCCAGCTCTTCAACGGCAAGTACGACGCCATCGAGGTGCTGAAGCTCAAGCAGATCGTCGACGTGCTCGAAGAGGCGGCCGACGCGTTCGAGCACGTTGCGAACACGGTGGAGACCATCGCGGTCAAGGAGTCCTGAACCTCGTGGACACCTTTGCTCTGGTCGTGACCATCGGTGTTGCGCTCGGCTTCACGTATACGAACGGTTTCCACGACTCAGCGAACGCGATCGCGACGTCCGTCTCGACGCGGGCGCTGACCCCGCGGGCGGCGCTGGCGATGGCGGCCGTGATGAACCTCGCCGGCGCCTTCTTGGGCAGCGGCGTGGCCAAGACGGTCAGCCAGGGTCTGATCGAGACGCCCACCGGCTCCACGGGCATGTGGATCCTCTTCGCGGCGCTGGTCGGCGCGATCGTCTGGAACCTGATCACCTGGTACTTCGGGCTGCCGTCGTCCTCGTCGCACGCGTTGTTCGGCGGCATGGTCGGTGCGGCACTGGCCGGCGGCACGGAGGTGATCTGGTCGGGGGTCCTCGACAAGGTCGTCATCCCGATGTTCGTCTCGCCGGTCGTCGGTCTGGTCGTCGGCTACCTGGTGATGGTGGCCATCCTGTGGATGTTCCGCCGGTCCAACCCGCACAAGGCGAAGCACGGCTTCCGTATCGCGCAGACGGTCTCGGCCGCCGCGATGGCGCTCGGTCACGGTCTGCAGGACGCGCAGAAGACGATGGGCATCGTCGTGATGGCCCTGGTCATCGCCGATGTGCAGAGCGCCGACGCGCCGATCCCGGTCTGGGTCAAGGTCGTGTGTGCCGTGATGCTGTCGCTGGGTACGTACGCGGGTGGCTGGCGCATCATGCGCACGCTCGGCCGCAAGATCATCGAGCTGGACCCGCCGCAGGGCTTCGCGGCCGAGACCACCGGCGCCTCGATCATGTTCGGCTCGGCGTACCTCTTCCACGCGCCGATCTCCACCACCCACGTGATCACCTCGGCGATCATGGGCGTGGGCGCGACCAAGCGCGTGAACGCGGTCCGCTGGGGCGTCGCCAAGAACATCATCCTGGGCTGGTTCATCACGATGCCGGCCGCGGCCGTGGTCGCTGCGCTGTGCTTCTGGGTCGTGGACCTGGCGTTCGTGTAGTTCCCGGACGAAAAGCGGGCCGGCTCCCCCCACCCAGGGGGAGCCGGCCCTCTTTCTTTCTTTCGCCTTGCGGTGGCACCGCCATGCAGCACCGCAGGACGCCTGTCCCGGTTTAGCCGAAGCGACCCGAGATGTAGTCCTCGGTCGCCTGGACGGACGGGTTCGAGAAGATCCGGTCCGTGTCGTCGAGCTCGATGAGCTTGCCGGGCTGGCCGACGGCCGAGAGGTTGAAGAAGGCGGTGCGGTCCGAGACGCGTGCCGCCTGCTGCATGTTGTGCGTCACGATGACGATCGTGAAGCGCTCCTTGAGCTCGCCGATCAGGTCCTCGATCGCCAGGGTGGAGATCGGGTCCAGCGCGGAGCAGGGCTCGTCCATCAGCAGGACCTGGGGCTCGACCGCGATGGCGCGGGCGATGCACAGACGCTGCTGCTGGCCGCCGGAGAGGCCGGAGCCGGGCTTGTTCAGGCGGTCCTTGACCTCGTTCCAGAGGTTGGCGCCCTGGAGCGACTTCTCGACGATGTCCGTGAGCTCGGACTTCTTGAAGTTGCCGTTCAGCCGCAGGCCCGCCGCCACGTTGTCGAAGATCGACATGGTGGGGAAGGGGTTCGGGCGCTGGAAGACCATGCCGACCGTGCGGCGGACCGCGACGGGGTCCACCCCGGCGCCGTACAGGTTCTCGTCGTCCAGCAGCACCTTGCCCTCGACGCGGCCGCCGGGGGTGACCTCGTGCATCCGGTTGAGGGTGCGCAGGAAGGTGGACTTGCCGCAGCCGGAGGGGCCGATGAAGGCGGTCACGGAGCGGGGCTCCACGGTCATCGAGATGTCGTCGATGGCCTTGTGGGTGCCGTAGAAGGCGGACAGTCCGGAGACGTCGATTCGCTTCGCCATGAGGGGGTCACTTCGCTTTCATGAGTCGCGTCAGCGACCGGTCTTCGGGGCCTTCCAGCGGGCGATGCCGCGGGCCACCAGATTGAGGATCATGACGAAGGCGATCAGGACGAGCGCTGCGGCCCATGCCCGGTCGTAGGAGGCTTCACTGCCGACCTTGTACTGCTCCCAAATGTAGAGCGGGAGCGAGGACTGGGCGCCTTCGAAGGGGTTGTTGTTGATCAGCTGGGAGCCGAAGACCAGCAGCATGATCGGCGCGGTCTCGCCGGCGATGCGGGCGACGGCCAGCATCAGGCCGGTGGAGATGCCGCCGATGGCGGTGGGGAGCACGACCTTGAGGATCACGCGCCACTTCGGCACACCGAGGGCGAGGGCGGCCTCGCGCAGCTCGTTCGGGACGAGCTTGAGCATCTCCTCGGTGGAGCGGACCACGACCGGCATCATCAGGATCGACAGGGCCATGGCGCCGGCGAAGCCGGACGGGCCGAAGCCGAGCATCAGGTTCCAGGTCGTCAGGATGAACAGGCCCGCGACGATGGAGGGGATGCCGGTCATGACGTCGACGAAGAAGGTGACGGACTTGGCGAGACTGCCCTTGCCGTACTCGACCAGGTAGACGGCGGTCAGCAGGCCGATGGGGGCCGCGATCAGCGTGGCGAGGGCCACCTGCTCGATCGTGCCGAGCAGCGCGTGGTAGACGCCGCCGCCCTCGTCGAAGCTGGTCACGCCGTTCATGGAGTGGCTGAGGAAGTTGCCGCTCAGGAGCTTCAGGCCGCGGCTGATCGTGGTCCACATCAGCGAGAGCAGCGGGATGACCGCGAGGACGAAGCAGACCCACACGAGGGAGGTCGCGACGCGGTCCTTGGCCTGGCGGCGGTTCTCGACCACCGCGCTGGCGGCGTACGTGACGGCGATGAAGAGCAGCGCCGCGAGCAGACCCCACTGGATCTTGCTCTGGAGGCCGAAGGCGAGGCCGATGCCGCAGCCGAGGGCGATCGAGAGGGCCGCGATGGCCGTCGGGGCCCAGCGGGGCAGGCCGCCGCGGGTGAGGCTGGCGGGGGCGGCGGACTTGCGGTCCCGGGTGGGCCGCTGGTCCTGGATTGCGTGGCTCATCAGGCGTTCGCCCCCGAGAAGTCCTTGCGGCGAGCGATGATCAGGCGAGCGGCACCGTTGACCAGCAGGGTGAGCAGGAAGAGGACGAGACCGGAGGCGATCAGTGCGTCGCGGCCGAACTCGTTGGCCTCGTCGAACTTCGCGGCGATGTTCTGTGCGAACGTGCCGCCGCCCGGGTTCAGGATGTGGCCGGAGATCAGGAAGCTCGGGGAGAGGACGGTCGCGACGGCCATGGTCTCGCCGAGCGCGCGGCCGAGGCCGAGCATCGAGGCGGAGATGACGCCGGAGCGGCCGAAGGGCAGCACCGACATGCGGATGACCTCCCAGCGGGTCGCGCCGAGGGCCAGGGCGGCCTCCTCGTTCATGCGCGGGACCTGGAGGAAGACCTCGCGGCTGACGCTGGTCACGATCGGCAGGATCATGATCGCGAGCAGGATGCCGACGGTGAAGAGCGAACGGGCGACGCCGACCTGGGTCTTCTCGAACACGTACGTCCAGCCGAGGTACTCGTCCAGCCAGAGGTTCAGGCCGCCCAGTTGCGGGACGAGGAAGAGGGCGCCCCAGATGCCGTAGATGATCGACGGCACGGCGGCCAGCAGGTCGACCACGTAGGCGAGGGGCGCGGCCAGCTTGCGCGGCGCGTAGTGCGAGATGAAGAGGGCGATGCCGACGGCGATCGGAACCGCGATGGTCATCGCGATGATCGAGCTGACGACGGTGCCGAAGAGCAGGACGGCGATGCCGAAGACGGGAGGGTTGGCCGACGCGTTCCAGTCGAAGGTGGTGAGGAAGTTCCCCTCGTTCTTCGACAGGGCGATCGTGGCGCGGTAGGTGAGGAAGGCGGCGATCGACGCCATGATCACCAGAAGCAGGATGCCGGAGCCCTTGGAGAGCCCGGCGAAGATCTTGTCACCGGCGCGGCCGGTGGATCCTCCGCTACGGGTGACAGGCGGAGCCGTGTCTATCGGAGTGGGTGTGGTGGAAGCCATGGTCTTTCCGGTCTGTGTGGGGGGCAGGCCCCCTGGCGGCGGTGCACCGGATTCCCCCGGGTGGAGGGGAAGGGTCCCGGGTCCGGGCCGCCCCCGGACGGGGGAGCGGACCGGACCCGGGGTCAGGACTTAGCCGAGGGTGTTGATGACCTCGCGGACCTTGGTGTTGATCTCGGCCGGGATCGGGGCGTAGCCGTTCTCGAGGAGGACCTTCTGGCCCGCGTCCGAGGCGGCGTAGTTCAGGAAGGACTTGACGGTCGGGAGCGTCTCGGCCTTGTTGCCCTTGTCGCAGACGACCTCGTAGGTCACCAGGACGAGCGGGTAGGCGCCCTCGGCCTTGGTGGTGTAGTCGAGCTTCAGGGCCAGGTCGGAGCCGGTGCCGGCAACCTTGGCGGCGGCGATGGCCTTGGAGGCGTTCTCACCGCTGGCCTTGACCGGGGCGGCGGCACCCGTGTTCAGGTCGACGGTCTTGATGTTCTGCGAGCTGGCGAAGGAGAGCTCGAAGTAGCCGATCGCACCGTCGACCTGCTTGACCTGGGCGGCGACCTGGGCGGAGCCGGAGGCGGCCTGGCCACCCGGAGCGGCCCACTTCTTCGCGGGCTCGTACGGCCAGGCGTCGGGGGCGGTGGCCTTCAGGTACTTGGTGACGTTCTCGGTGGTGCCCGAGTCGTCGGAGCGGTGGAAGGGCTGGATGGCGGTGGAGGGAAGCGTGACGCCCGGGTTCAGCTTCTTGATCGCCTCGTCGTCCCACTTCTTGATCTTGTCGTTGAAGATGTTGGCGACCGTGGCGGCGTCCAGGTTCAGCTTGTCCACGCCGGCGACGTTGAAGCCGAGGGCGACGGGACCGCCGACCATCGGCAGGTTGATGCCCTGGCCACCGGTGCAGATCTTCTTCGACTCCTCGACCTGCTCCGGCTTCAGCGCCGAGTCGGAGCCGGCGAAACCGACGCCGCCCTGGTTGAAGGCGACGATGCCCTCACCGGAGGAGGAGGACTTGTAGTTCACCTCGACGCCGGAGCAGGCGGCCATGTAGTTCTTGATCCACAGCTCGATCGCGTTCTTCTGCGCGGAGGAGCCGGAGGCCAGGAGCTTGCCCTTGGCGTCGTCGCACTTGATGTCGCCCGCGGCGGCCGCGGAGGGCTTCGCCGAGCCGTCGGCAGTCTTGGTGTTGTCGTCCGAGCCGCACGCCGTGAGGACCAGGGCGCCGGACACGACGAGCGCCCCGAGGGCGGAGGCACGAAGCATGTTCTTGCGCTGAAGCTTCACTTTTCGGGTGTTCCTTCCAGAAGCCGCCGGCCGCTTTCTGTATCGGGGCGGCGTGCGAAGAGGACTACGTCGGTTGTGCGCGGCTGAGCTGCTCGACCTCCGGGCGACTCGCTCCGTGCATCACCGAAATTAGGCAGAACAGGTGAAGCAGCCGACCGGGCCGAGTGAACGGATGGTGAACCGTGGTGGACGACCCGGTGCGTCCCGATCCGGTCACCCATGGCCGTCATCATCCGTTATCCGCACGTTATCGCGGCGTGACCGCGGGCTCGGGAAGCCAGAGGTGCTGGAACTCGAGACGGGCGGCCTCGACCTCGTGGCGCTGGTCGGCGTGCAGGACGCCCAGGGCGTAGGCCGTCGCCGGGGCGATGCGGGGGGTGCGGGCCGCCGTCGCCGAGGCGGTCGCGGCCTCGGCCGCATCACGGTGGCGGTCCAGGGCCTCGCCCGCGGCCGCCGGGCGGGTCACGTCCTCGCCGAGCGCCTCCCTCGCGTAGCGGTGGATCCGCAGCAGGCGGCGCACCTCGTGCCAGGGTCCGTCGTGGTCCGCGTTGTACGGATGGGCCCCGTCGACCGGGGGCAGCGCCGCGACCGCCGCCGACAGTCGGGTTTCGGCCACGGCGGCCAGCGGGACGAGTACGTCCGGCACCCGGCCCCGGGCCGCGACCGCGTCCAGCGGGACCTCCGAGGCCAGCACCGCCACCGCGTCCGCCACGGCATGGAAGCGGGAGGAGCCGAGTGCCTGGAGGGTGGCCGAGTGGGCGCGCGTACGGGCCAGGGTCAGCTGCCGTTCCAGCAGTGCGCCCGCCCGTGCCGAGCCCACCGTGAGCGCGCCGGCCGAGCCGCGCGGCGCCGGTAGTTCCGGGGACCCCGACAGTCGGTGCAGGGCGTCCATCAGCCGGGTCAGCCGGGCCGCGTACGCGTGCTCGTCGGCCAGGGTCGAGGACAGCCACACCAGCTCGGTGCGCAGCCCGTCGGCCCAGGAGGACTCGGTCACCACCCGGAAGGTTGCCAGGGATCCGCTGATGCGGCGCGCAGCCCCCCGCAGGCTCCGCGCCGCGTCGCTTCCTTCGGCGGCATCGGCCCCGCTTTCCTCATGCAGGCGCAGCCCGCGCAGGAAAGCGGTGGCCTGGGCGCGCAGGTACGCGCCGAGCACGGCACCTGCGTCCGCCGTCGCCGTAATCGGGTCATGGTTTGGCTGAGCCACGCCGGCGCCTCCGGGCGTCTATGAGCGTCTCCTGTACGTGCCGCAGCGGCTGGCCGTCCGCGTCCGTGCTGTGCCGGGTCCACTCGCCGTCCGGGCCCAGGTGCCAGGAGGAGGTGGCGTCGGACATCCCGGTTTCCAGCATCCGGTCCAGTGCCGCGCGGTGGGCCGGGTCGGCGACCCTGACCAGTGCCTCGATGCGGCGGTCGAGGTTGCGGTGCATCATGTCGGCGCTGCCGATCCACACCTCGGGTTCGCCGCCGTTGCCGAAGGCGAAGACCCGGGAGTGTTCCAGGAAGCGGCCGAGGACCGAGCGCACCCGGATGTTGTCCGAGAGCCCGGGGACTCCGGGGCGCACCGCGCAGATGCCGCGCACCCAGATGTCGACGGGCACTCCCGCCTGGGAGGCCCGGTAGAGCGAGTCGATGAGGGCCTCGTCGACGATCGAGTTCATCTTGAGCCGGACGTAGGCGGGGCGGCCGGCCTTGTGGTGGGCGGCCTCCTTGTCGATCCGCGCGATCAGTCCGTCCCGCAGCGAGCGGGGTGCCACCATCAGCCGGCGGTAGGTCTCGCGGCGCGAGTAGCCGGACAGCCGGTTGAAGAGGTCGGAGAGGTCCGCGCCGACCTGCGGGTCGGCGGTGAGCAGGCCGAGGTCTTCGTAGAGCCGGGCGGTCTTGGGGTGGTAGTTGCCGGTGCCCACGTGCGAGTAGCGGCGCAGCGTCTCGCCCTCCTGGCGGACGACGAGCGACAGCTTGCAGTGGGTCTTGAGGCCGACGAGCCCGTAGACGACGTGGCAGCCGGATTCCTCCAGCTTGCGTGCCCACTTGATGTTGGCCTGCTCGTCGAAGCGGGCCTTGATCTCGACGAGTACGAGGACCTGCTTGCCGGAGTCGGCGGCGTCGATCAGGGCGTCCACGATCGGGGAGTCGCCGGAGGTGCGGTACAGCGTCTGCTTGATGGCGAGGACGTCCGGGTCGGCGGCGGCCTGCTCCAGGAAGGCCTGCACCGAGGTGGAGAAGGAGTCGTAGGGGTGGTGCAGCAGGACGTCCCGCTCGCGCAGCGCGGCGAAGATGTCGGGCGCGGACGCGGACTCGACCTCGGCGAGGTCGCGGTGGGTGCCGGCGACGAACTTCGGGTACTTGAGCTCGGGGATGTCCAGCGAGGCGATCCCGAAGAGGGCGGTCAGGTCCAGCGGGCCGGGCAGCGGGTAGACCTCGGAGGCGTTGACCTTCAGCTCCTGCACCAGCAGGTCCAGTACGCCCGGGTCGATGGACTCCTCGACCTCCAGGCGCACGGGCGGGCCGAAGCGGCGCCGCATGAGCTCCTTCTCCAGGGCCTGGAGCAGGTTCTCGGCGTCGTCCTCCTCGACCTCCAGGTCCTCGTTGCGGGTCACCCGGAACATGTGGTGCGCGAGCACCTCCATGCCGGGGAACAGCTCCTCCAGGTGCGCGGCGATGACGTCCTCCAGCGGGACGTAGCGCTGCGGGGAGGCCTCCAGGAAGCGGGAGAGGAGCGGCGGGACCTTGACCCGGGCGAAGTGGCGGTGGCCGCTGACGGGGTTGCGCACGACCACGGCCAGGTTCAGGGAGAGGCCGGAGATGTACGGGAAGGGGTGCGCGGGGTCGACGGCCAGGGGGGTCAGCACCGGGAAGATCTGGTTGCGGAACAGGGTGAAGAGGCGGGCCTGCTCCTTCTCGGTGAGGTCGGGCCAGCGGACCAGGTGGACGCCTTCCTCGGCGAGGGCCGGGGAGATGTCCTGCTGGAAGCAGGCGGCGTGCCGGGCCATGAGCTCGCGCGAGCGCGTCCAGATGAGGTCCAGCACCTCGCGGGGCTGGAGGCCCGAGGCCGAGCGGGTGGCGACGCCCGTCGCGATGCGCCGTTTGAGGCCGGCCACGCGGACCATGAAGAACTCGTCGAGGTTGCTCGCGAAGATCGCCAGGAAGTTGGCGCGCTCCAGCAGGGGCGTGGTGGGGTCCTCGGCGAGTTCCAGCACCCGTTCGTTGAAGGCGAGCCAGCTGCGCTCCCGATCGAGGAAGCGTCCCGGCGGGAGTTCGTCGCCGTCCTTGTCGTCGTAGGCGTCCAGATCCGCGTCGAGATCGGGCTCCAGGTCGACGTGCGGGCGGTGCGCGGAGATGGAGCCTATGCGGGCGTGGGCTCCGGTGACGGCCCGGCCGGGGGCGGCGGCGGGGGTGTGAGACGGGTGCTGGGCGGGGACCTCGGTGGGGCCTGCGCTGGGCTGGTGGCTCATGACTCCATTCTTCCGCGCACGCGGGAGGACAGGCACGTCGGAAGAGTCGGCCGTCAGTCGGAGTCGGGGCTGCATTGGGGGAGAGTCGCAAGCGCTTCTGAATGCCTGGTTAATGGCGCGTGGCTTCCCGGGTCCGGATGGCGCACGAGTCGCCTCCCGGCGGGGTGGCGGGGGCCGGTGCGCTCCCGCGTGCGCGGGTGCGGCGCCGGTGCGGGTGGCTCCGCGCGCGCGGGTGCGGCGCTGGTGCGGGGGCTCCGCCCCCGGGCCCCCGCCGGGCGCTGCCCGGACCCGCGCCTCAAACGCCGGCGGGGCTGGGAGATCGGGGCTCCGCCCCCGGACCCCGCGCCTCAATCGCCGGCGAGGCTGGAAGAGCCGGGCTCCGCGCCTCAAACGCCGGCGGGGCTGGATTTGGCCCGGCAAGTGCGGCGCGGGGGCGGGTCAGCTTTCGGTGCGGTACATCAGGTCGACCTCGTGGGTGGTGAAGCCGAGGCCCTCGTATACGGCCAGGGCCGCCGGGTTGTCGGCGTCCACGTAGAGCATGGCCGTCGGCAGGCCCTGGGCCGCCAGGTGGCGCAGGCCGATCGCGGTGAGGGCCTTGCCGAGGCCGCCGCCCTGGGCGCCCGGGCGGACGCCGACCACGTAGACCTCGCCCAGTTGCTCCGCCGCGTGGACCTTCGTCCAGTGGAAGCCGACGAGCTCGCCGTCGCGTTCCGCGAGGAAGAACCCCTTGGGGTCGAACCACGGCTGCGCGATCCGGTCGTCCAGGTCACGCTGGGTCAGCGAGCCCTGCTCGGGGTGATGGGCGAAGGCGGCCGCGTTCGCAGCGAGCCAGGCCTTGTCGTCGGTGCCGGGCACGAAGGTCCGTACGGTCACTCCCGGCGGGAGCACGGGCTCCGGCAGCGGGTCCCCGCCGGCCAGCGGCCGGCGCAGCTGGCGCAGCTCGCGGAAGAGGGTCAGGCCGAGCACCTGCGCGAGGTGCCGGGCGGCCGACTTGCCGCCGTGCGCCCATACCCGCAGCCGCTTGCCGGAGGCGGCCAGCAGGGCCGTGCCCATGGCCCGCCCGTGTCCGCGACCGCGCAGGGCTGGGTGCACGACCAGTTCGGCGGCCGGGGCCTCCACCGGGTCGGTGTCCTCCAGTTGCCCGTAGGCGGAGAGCCGGCCGCCCTCGGTGAGCAGGAAGTGCCGGATCCCCTCGCGCGGTCCGCCGCGCAGCTGGAGCCGGCCCTGTTCGGACACGGCGGTGGTGCCGTCGGTGCGTGCCGCGTCCTCGATCAGGTCGAGCACGGCGATCGCCTGTTCCTCCGTCAACTCGTCGAGGGTGTGAATCTGCCGTCCCGGCTCCAGGGCCGCTGCTGCGTCAGTCATGGCACGAGCCTACGACCGCTGCGGGTGACGGGCGGAGTGCGGGCGCGAGTCCTTCTTTTGTACGTAACCAACGCGATACCCCTACCCCCTGGTAGAGCTACGCGCGTTGACCTTAGGCTTCGGCGGACCTCCCACGTTCTACCGCTGTCGCATAAGGGGACTACATGTCAGTGACGCCACAACGGCACCGCCGAACCCGCCGGTTGACCCTCACCGCCCTCGCCGTCACGGCCGGGGCCGGGGCCATGGTCGCCGCCGCACTTCCGGCCGGTGCCGCGAGTGGTGGCGGTGCGGCCAAGAGCCGGACCGTCGATGTGCAGATGCTGTCGTTCAACGACTTCCACGGCACGCTGGAGCCCCCGCAGGGTTCGTCCGGCACCGTGACCGAGCGTCAGGCCGACGGCACCACCAAGGCGATACCCGCGGGCGGTGTCGAGTACCTCGCGACCAGCCTGCGCGAGGCCCGCAAGGGTCACGAGTACTCCGTCACGGCCGCGGCCGGTGACATGATCGGCGGCAGCCCGATGCTGTCCGGGCTCTTCCACGACGAGCCGAGCATCGAGGCGCTGAACAAGATCGGCCTGGACGTCTCCAGCGTCGGCAACCACGAGTTCGACGAGGGCAAGACCGAGCTGCGCCGCATGGGCTACGGCGGCTGCCACCCGGTCGAGGGCTGCTACGAGTTCGGCAAGGAGTTCACCGGCGCCGAGTTCCAGTACCTCGCCGCCAACGTCACGGACACGAAGACCAAGCGTCCGCTGATGTCGCCGACCTACGTCTGGAAGAAGGGGGACGTGAAGATCGGCTTCATCGGCGTCACCCTGGAGGGCACTCCGGACGTCGTGACCGCCGAGGGCGTCAAGGGCCTCAAGTTCGGCGACGAGATCGAGACGATCAACAAGTACGCCGCCGAGCTGAACAAGCAGGGCGTGAAGTCGATCGTCGCGCTGATCCACGAGGGTGGCCTGCCCGCCAGTGGCGCGTACAACTACGACTGCAACGTCCCGGGCGCCGGCGCCGGCATCTCGGGCGCGATCGTGGACATCGCCAAGAACGTGGACTCCAAGGTCGACGCGCTGGTCACCGGCCACACGCACCAGGCCTACGCCTGCAACATCCCGGACCCGGCGGGCAACCCGCGCACGGTGACCTCGGCCGCCTCCATCGGCCGCCTGTTCACCGACACCACCCTCACCTACGACCGGCAGACCAAGGACATCGTCCGTACGCCGGTCAGCTCGCCGAAGCCGATCAACAAGATCGTGGGCCGGGACCAGCCGAAGGCCCCGGACATGACCGAGCTGATCGACCGTTGGAAGGCGCTGGCGGCTCCGATCGCCAACCGTCCGCAGGGCTTCATCTCGGCCGACATCCCCGGCCGCGGTTCCGAGGCGCCCGAGAAGCCGCTCGGCGACCTGATCGCCGACGCGCAGCTCGAAGCGCTCGCCCCGGCGGACAAGGGCGGTGCCCAGCTGGCGATCATGAACCCGGGCGGCATCCGTTCGGACCTCGCCTACAAGGCCTCGGGTGACGAGGGCGACGGTGTGGTGACGTACGGCGAGTCCTTCACGGTCCAGCCGTTCACCAACATGATGAACATCGTGGACCTGACCGGCGCGCAGCTGATCACCGCGCTCCAGCAGCAGGTCAGCGGCCCGGTCAACGGCCCGAACCCGAAGATCCTCCAGGTGTCGAACGGCTTCACGTACACCCTTGACATGACCAAGGCGGGCGTGGACCGCATCGTCGTGGACTCGGTGAAGCTGAACGGCGTGCCGCTCGACCCCGCCAAGACCTACCGGGTCGCGATGAACGAGTTCCTCGCGGGCGGCGGTGACGGTTTCACCGTCCTGAAGGAGCACAAGAACAAGCTGGTGGGCGCGTCCGACCTGGACTGCTTCAACGCCTACCTGACGAAGAACTCCTCGGCGGCGGCCCCGATCGCCCCGCCGGCGGCGAACCGGATCACCGTCATCAAGTAACCCCGCACACAGCGCGCCCGAAGGGGCGGTGGGCCGACCGGCCCGCCGCCCCTTCGGCGTTTCCCCGTGCACCCCCGTGGCGCGGGACCCGACGGATCAGAGGGTGGCCAGGAACGTCCCGACCGCGGTGTGGAAGCCGTCCGGGTCCGTGAAGGGCACGAAGTGGTCGCCGTTCAGGGGGGTGTACGAGGTCTTGGGGCGGCGGGCGACCATCGCGTCGGCGGTGTCCTGGCGCAGGGCCCGGCTGTGGATCGCGTGGAGCAGTGCGGCCGGGCAGGTGCTCGCGAGCCAGGTGTCCCAGTGGTCGCCCCGGCAGGCCTCGATGGAGTCGAGCATGTCCTGGGGGTGGAACGGTAGCCGCCAGCCCTCGCCGGAGGGGAGCGGGCGCAGGGCCTGTTCGACGAACTGGGCGCCCACCGGCCCGGCGGCTTCGAGGAGTTCCTCGCGGGTGGGGGCGGTGTACCGCATGCCGTGCAGGAAGTCGAAGAGGGGGCCCTCGGTGGTGGGGTGGATCTCGACGGTGGCGTCGACGTCGATGAGTGCGGAGATCCGGTCGGGGTGGGCGGCGGCGAGGTGGCAGGCGTTGAGGCCGCCTAGGGAGTAGCCGAGGAGGGCCACGGGGGCGTCCAGGCCGAGGTGGTCGAGGAGGGCGACGGCGTCGGAGACGTAGCCCTCGCGGCGGTAGTGCGGGGCCCGGTCGGAGCTGCCGTGGCCGCGCTGGTCGGGGGCGATGACCCGCCAGGCGTCGCCGAGGTGGGCGGCGAGTCCGGCGAAGGCGAGGCCCTCGGACAGGCCGCCGTGCAGGGCCAGCAGTGGGCGGCCGGTGCCGCCGGAGTCCACGTAGGACAGGGTGCGGTCGTCGATCTTCATCTCGTGGCGCTGCATGGCGGTCCTCCCCGTTTCGTCGATCTGCTGATCTGCCGATGCCCGAAGCCTGACAGGATTTGGGCAAGCGCGCAATACAAATGTATTGCGCGCTTGCCCAAATCGCGGCGCGGCTACGATCCCGGCATGGGAAATCGCGAGGACCTGCTGGCCGGAGCGCGGCGCTGCCTGGAGGAGAAGGGCTACCTGCGCACGACCGTGCGGGACGTCGCCACGGCCGCGGGGGTGAGCATGGCCGCGATCGGCTACCACTTCGGATCCCGGGAGGCCCTCCTCAACCAGGCCCTGTTCGCCGCCATGGAGGAGTGGGCCGCGGGGTCCGGCCGGCTCACCGGTGAGGGCGAGACCGCGGGGGAGCGCTACGCCGACACCTGGGACCGTAAGATCCGCGACTTCGGCGAGACGCGGTGGCTCTGGCTGGCTTCCGTCGAGGCCTTCGTCCACGCGCAGTCCTCGCCCGAACTGCTCGCGGTCCTCGCCGAGGGGCAGCGCCGCAACCGGCGGATGGTGGCCGCGGCCCTGCGCGGGGTGCCGCTGGAGGAGGTTTCCGAGGCGGACGTACGGGCCCTCGGCTCGATGCACATCGCGCTGCTCAGCGGGGTGATGGTGCAGACCCTGACCGATCCGGAGCAGGCCCCCGACGGCCGTGAGCTCCTCCAGGGGCTGCGGTCCATGGTCGAGCTGCTCGAAAGCTGACCGCTACCGACAGGTAGCAATGGTGACGTGTGCACGCCATAATCCGGCCATCATCGGGTCGGCGAAGGGGCGGGCATGGGCATCGGCACGCGCACGCGCACGGACATGGACACGGACACGGGCACGGGCACGGGCATGCGCACGGAGACGGGGACGGGCACGGGCACGGGCATGGGCCGGCGGGCCTTCCTGGCCGGAGCACTGGCCGCCGGCACGGCCCTCGGACTGGGGGCCGCCGCACTCGCTTCGGCCGCGACGCTCGGTACCCAGGACTGGATGGCCGGCCTCGGCGACTCCACCGCCCTCCCCCGCATGACCGTCCCCGGCACCCACGACTCCGGCGCCACCAAGGGCGGCCTCTACGTCGCCTGCCAGAACACCTCGATCGCCCAGCAGCTCGACTCCGGAATCCGCTTCCTCGACGTCCGCTGCCGCGTCACGGGCGGCTCCTTCGCCATCCACCACGCGGCCTTCTTCCAGGACCTGATGTTCGGGGACGTCCTCGTCGCCTGCGGGAACTTCCTCGCCGCGCACCCCTCCGAGACCGTCCTGATGCGCGTCAAGCAGGAGTACTCCGGGGAGAGCGACGCCACCTTCCGCGCGGTCTTCGACGACTACCTGAACAACCGCGGCTGGCGTTCCCTCTTCCGGATCGCCGACACCCTGCCCACCCTCGGACAGGCCCGCGGCAAGGTGGTCCTGCTCGCCGACAACGGCGGCCTGCCGGGCCTGCGCTACGGCGACGGCAACGTCTTCGACATCCAGGACGACTACAACACCGAGCCCTTCGCCAAGCGCGGCCGGATCGAGAACCACTTCCGCAAGGCCGTCCAGCAGCCCGGCAAGCTCTTCGTGAACTACGTCAGCACCGCCGCGTACATGCCGCCGCGCTGGAACTCCGACCGGCTGAACCCGCAGGTGCACTCCTTCGTCGACGGCGGGGAGCTGGCCGGCCGGACCGGGCTCGGCATCGTCCCGATGGACTTCCCGAACACCCGCTCCGGCCTGGTCGCCTCACTGATTCGGCACAACTGACGGCTCGGACGGCGGCGGAGTCGGCGCCCCCGGGATGCGGAGCACCGCCTCCGTGCCCGGGCCGCCGTCCGCCGCCGCCCGCAGCTCGGCGCTGCCGCCCGCGCGCGCCGCCGTACGGGCCACGATCGACAGGCCCAGCCCGCTGCCGGGCAGGGCGCGGGCCGACTCGGACCGCCAGAACCGCTCGAAGACGTGCGGCAGGTCCTCGGCCGGGATGCCCGGACCGTGGTCCCGTACGGTCAGCTCGCCCGCCCGCAGCGTCACCACGACCGTGCCGCCCGGCGGGCTGAACTTCACCGCGTTGTCCAGGACGTTGACCACGGCCCGCTCCAGCGCCGCCGCCTCGCCCCGTACGTACCAGGGCCGCAGGTCCGAGTCGAAGCGGAGCTCCGGACCGCGCAGCCGGACCCGGGACAGCGCGGCCCCGGCGATCTCGTGCAGGGCGACCACCTGGAGCGGGCTCCCCGCTCCGGCGTCCGGCCGGGACAGCTCTTGCAGGTCGCCGATCAGCGAGGCCAGCTCCGTCATCTGGGCCTTCACCGAGGCCAGCAGCTCCCGCCGGTCGTCGGGCGGGATGGCCCGGCCGGTCTCCTCGCTGCGGGCGAGCAGCTCGATGTTGGTGCGCAGCGAGGTCAGCGGGGTGCGCAGCTCGTGTCCGGCGTCCGCGATCAGCTGGGCCTGGCGTTCCTGGGAGGAGGCGAGGGCCGCCGTCATCGAGTTGAAGGACCGCGACAGGCGGGCGATCTCGTCGTCGCCCGCGTGCGGGATCCGTACCGTCAGGTCCTCGGTCCGGGCGATGTGCTCGACCGCGTCGGTCAGTTCGTCGACGGGCTGGAGTCCCGTACGGGCCACCCACAGCCCGGCCGCGCCCGCGCCGACGGCTCCGATGCCGCAGACCAGGAGCAGCACCCAGGCCAGGGTGGACAGCGGCTTGTCGATGTCGGCGAGCGGTTTGGCGATGGAGACGCCGCCGAAGACCTGGCCGGTGTTGGGGGTCACCACCGGGAGCGTGTAGACGCGCATCTCGACGCCTTCGGAGGTCGTCACGGTCTGCAGGGTCTTGCCCCGCCTGCCCGCCGCGATCTCCTTGTCGGTCTCGGTCACGGGTAGGGCGGTCGGCCCGGCGACCCAGCAGTGGCTGCCGTCGGGCAGGACGATCTGGACGGTCGCGCTCAGGTTCCCGGCGATCTGCTGCCGGGGCTGCTGCGGCGGAGGGAGGCAGTCGTTCTGCATCAGGGTCCGGCCCACCTCGGCGCTGACGTTCGTCGCCATCAGGGAGCGGTCCAGCTGGTCGCGCAGCTGGGTGCGGACCATCACCCAGGACACCGCCGCCACGGCCGCGACCGCGAGCGCCACCGCCACCGTGACCAGCAGGGCGAGGCGGGAGCGCAGCGGCAGCGCGCGGAATCTGGCCGTCGGGCTCACTCGGGCCCGCTCTCGCCGGCGCGTAGGGCGTAGCCGACGCCGCGCACGGTGTGGACCAGGCGAGGCTCGCCGCCGGCCTCCGTCTTGCGGCGCAGGTACATCACGTACACGTCCAGGGAGTTGGAGCTGGGCTCGAAGTCGAAGCCCCAGACGGTCTTGAGGATCTGTTCGCGGGTCAGGACCTGGCGCGGGTGCGCGAGGAACATCTCCAGCAGCGTGAACTCGGTCCGGGTCAGCTCCACCGGCCGTCCGCCCCGGGTGACCTCGCGGGTCGCGAGGTCCATGCGCAGGTCGCCGAAGGTCAGGGCGTCCTCGTGGCTCTCGCCGCCGGCTTGTGCGGTGGCGTAGGAGCTGCGGCGCAGCAGGGCGCGGACGCGGGCGAAGAGCTCGTCGAGTTCGAACGGCTTGACGAGGTAGTCGTCGGCGCCCGCGTCGAGGCCGGTGACGCGGTCGCCGACGGTGTCGCGGGCGGTCAGCATCAGGATCGGGGTGACGCTGCCGGAGGCCCGCAGCCGGCGGGCGGCCGTGAGCCCGTCCATCCGGGGCATCTGGATGTCCAGGACGATCAGGTCGGGGGCGTACGAGGCCGCCTTGTCGAGGGCGTCGAGCCCGTCGACGGCGGTCTGCACGGCGTACCCCTCGAAGGCGAGACTGCGGCGCAGGGCCTCGCGAACGGCCGGTTCGTCGTCGACGACGAGGATCCGCGCTTCGCCTTCGGCGGCGTTCATGGATGGGTCCTCCCAGGGGTGGTGGTCGGCCGTGGAGTGCGGCCCGGAGGGCCGCCTCCAGCCTCGCACGGGCGGGTCAGAAGCTGGTGCCGAAGCCGTCCGCGGCGGAGCCGGCGCCGGAGCCGGTGCCCGTACCGGCGGAGCCCGCGCCGCCGGGGCCGCCCTTGCGCAGGGAGTCCAGGTCGGCCTTGATCGTGTCGACCGGGATGGCGAAGCCGAGGCCGACGCTGCCGGCGGCGGAGTTGCCGGAGGCGGGGGAGTAGATCGCCGACGGCATGCCCACGATCCGGCCGTTCATGTCGACGAGGGCGCCGCCGGAGTTGCCGGGGTTGAGGGAGGCGTCCGTCTGGAGCGCCTTGTACGAGGTGGTGTCGGAGCCGGTGTCCCCGTTGAACTGGCGGCCGCCGAAGGAGAACGGCCAGCTGTCCTCGCCCTGCTGCCGGCCCTGCGGGGACTGCTGCTCCGACTTCGGCACCTTCACCTCGCGGTTCAGCGCGGAGACGATGCCACTGGTGACGGTGCCGGTGAGGCCGTCGGGCGAGCCGATGGCGACGACCTCGTCACCGACCTTGACGCCGCCGGAGTCGCCGAGCACGGCAGGCTTCAGCCCGGAGGCGCCCTCGAGCTTGATCAGGGCCAGGTCCTTGTCGGGGTCGGTGCCCACGATCTTGGCCGGGTACTTCTTGCCGTCGCTCA
The DNA here is from genome assembly GCF_026340975.1 of Streptomyces sp. NBC_01214. Lineage (GTDB taxonomy): Bacteria > Actinomycetota > Actinomycetes > Streptomycetales > Streptomycetaceae > Streptomyces. The sequence goes on from NZ_JAPEOS010000001.1 coordinate 680,908, forward strand.
TCGTCACCTGGACCTGGGCGGCGCCGCTCACCACGTGGTTGTTGGTGACGATCTCGCCGTCGGCGGTGAGGACGATGCCAGAGCCGGTGCCCTGGCCGGAACCGGTGCGGACGTCGATGCGGACGACCGAGGGGCTGACCTGCTCGGCGACTCCCGCGACGGTGCCGGAGCTGGACCGCGAGACGTTGGTGCCGTTGACCCCGCCGGTGCTGCCGGCCTGCCGGTCCATCAGCTGCTGGACGGCGGCCGCCGTGCCGCCGCCGACCAGGGCCGCGGCGAGCGCGACGGCGGCCAGCAGGGCGACGGGCCGCTTGGCCCGGGGTGCGGGGGCCGCGGCGTGGGCGGGCTGGTGGGGGCCGCCGCCCCCACCCCCGCCGACGCCGCCCGCGGCCGCCGGGACCGTCTCGCCCTGGATGACCGGCGGCAGGTGCGCCTCGTACCAGCCGGGAGCGGCCGGCGGGTACGAGGGCGGCGGCGGGTAGGCCCCGGCTCCTGCCCCCGTCCCGGCCCCTGCCCCGGCCCCTGCCCCGGCCTCCCGTGTCAGCCCGTCGTGCCCGCGCTGCCAGTCCTCGCCGAACGGCGCGTGCTGGGCCGGGCTGTTCTCCTGCGGGTACTCGCCTTCGCGGCGGAAGCTGTCGGTCATGGCACCGACTCTGGCCGCAGATCATGAGAGCTTCCTGAGTCAGGCCTGAAAAGCCCGACAGAACCGCCTACGACCGACCTGAGAACCGGCCTTGACCCTTGACCTGGTGGAGGTCCCAGAGTCACGGGTGTGGAGAGCGAGATGCACAGCATTGGCGAGATGGGCCGCGACAGCGGGCTGGGCGTGAGCGCGCTGCGCTTCTACGACCGGGCGGGCGTCCTGCCGCCCGCCCGGGTGGATCCGGCGACCGGATACCGCTGGTACGCGCCCGAACAGCTCGACGAGGCCCGGCTGCTGGCCCGGCTCCGGCAGGCGGGGATGCCGCTCGCGGACGTCCGGCTGGTCCTGGCGGCCTGGTCCGGCGGGGACACCGGCCTGGTGCCCCGCCTGCTGGACGGCCACCTGCGCCGGCTCGAACGCGAGCTCGCCGATGCGCGCGGCGCGCTCGCCGCGGTACGCGCACGACTCGGACACAAGGAGAGCACCATGACCACCACCACCCGCACCGCCCGGCTGACCATGCCCGCCACGGAGTTCGCGGCCGCGCTGGACTCCGTACGCTTCGCCGTCGGGACCGACCTCGAGCTGCTGGTGCTCGGCGGGATCCACTTCGACGTGGAGGGGGCGGACCTGCACGTCGTGGCCACCGACCGCTACCGGATGGCCGTGGCCCGCGCGTCCACCACCGGCCACGCCGGCGAGCGGGTCCAACTGACCGTACCCGCCCCTCTCGTGGACGCCATGCGGGCCCTGCTGACCGACGGCTCCCCGGCCCTGCTCACCGTGGACGGGGACGCGGTCGAGCTGGAGACGCAAGGCCGCCGGGTCACCGGGCAGGGCCTGGGCGAGGGGTTCCCCGACCACCGTCGCCTGATGCAGCTACCCGAGGGCCGCCGCGTCCCGCTGGACGTGCCGGCGCTGCGCAAGGCCCTGGCCGGGCAGGACGGTCAGCGGTGCGCCCTCGTGCTGACGGACACCGTGACCGTCGCCGACGACGCCGAAGACGCCTACGAGACCGGCTCGGCCTCCGACGGGGACCGGGTGGGGGTCAACCCCGCCTTCCTCCTCGACGCGCTCGCCGTGGGCGACGACATGCTGCTGGAGTACGTCGGCCCCAAGGCCCCGCTGGTGCTCCTGCGCCCCGACACCGAGGACGCCTTCTCCCTGCTGATGCCGTGCACGCTGGACGCGTGACCCGCGCTCAGCGGCAGCCGCAGGAGCGGCGGACCACCAGCGCCGACGGGAACTGCTTGAGCCGTTCCCGTCGGGAGCCGGCCACGCGCAGGCCGTCGTCCAGGACCAGGTCCACGGCCGCGCGGGCCATCGCCGGGCGGTCCGAGGCGATCGTGGTCAGCGGCGGGTCGGTGAGGGCGGCTTCCTTGACGTCGTCGAAGCCCGCGACGGCCAGTTCCCCGGGCACGTCGATGCGCAGCTCGCGCGCGGCGCGCAGCACACCGATCGCCTGGTCGTCCGTCGCGCAGAAGATGGCCGTCGGCCGGTCGGGCCGCGCCAGGACCTCCAGGGCGACCGTGTACGCGTCGTAGCGGTTGTACGGGGCCTCGATGAGCCGGCCCTCGACGGAGCGGCCGGCCTCCAGCATGGCCCGGCGCCAGCCCTCGACGTGGTCGGCGACCGGGTCGCCGACCGAGGGGGTGTTCTCGATGCCGCCGATGCAGGCGACGTACTCGTGCCCGTGTTCCAGCAGGTGGCGGGTGGCGAGCTGGGCGCCGCCGATGTCGTCCGTGACGACGGCGACGTCGTCGATCGCCTCCGGGCGCTCGTGCAGCAGCACGACCCGCGCGTCCCACGCCTCGATCTCGCTGGCCGCCTGCTCGCTCATGCCCTGGCTGACCAGGATCAGGCCCGAGACCCGCATCCCGAGGAAGGCCCGCAGGTAGTGGACCTCGCGCTCGGTGCGGTAGTCGGAGTTGCCGACCAGGACCATCTTTCCTCGCTCGGCGGCGGCCTGTTCGACCGCGTGCGCCATCTCCGCGAAGAACGGCTGCCGGGCGTCCGGGACGATCATGCCTATGAGGTCGGTGCGCCGCGAGGCCATCGCTTGGGCGACCCGGTCCGGGCGGTAGCCCAGCTCCTTGATCGCGGCGAGGACACGCTCGCGCGTGGCCGGGGCGACCGGCCGGGGTCCGTTGTTGATGACGTAGCTCACGACGGCGGTCGACGTACCCGCAAGTCGTGCAACGTCATCCCGCGTCACCTTGGCCACGCGCGGCAGTCTACGCGGGGTGACCTACCGCTGGGCAGGGCGTCCTGCCGAGTGGATGGTCACAGCGACTTCGGCCGATCAGGTGACGGCCGGAGTCGACTGCGCGGCAGTCTGCGAGGCCGTCTTGGCGGCCGTCTGGGCGGCCGTCTGGGACGCGGCCTTGGCCGCCGCCTGGGCCGCGGCTTCCGCCGCCGCCCGCTCGACCTTCTCCGGCGTGACGAAGCGGTAGCCGACGTTGCGGACCGTGCCGATCAGGGACTCGTGCTCGGGACCGAGCTTGGCGCGCAGCCGCCGTACGTGCACGTCGACGGTCCGGGTGCCGCCGAAGTAGTCGTAGCCCCAGACCTCCTGGAGCAGCTGGGCGCGCGTGAAGACCCGGCCCGGGTGCTGGGCGAGGTACTTGAGCAGCTCGAACTCCTTGAAGGTGAGGTCGAGCACCCGCCCCTTGAGCTTGGCGGAGTACGTGGCCTCGTCCACCGACAGGTCGCCGTTGCGGATCTCCATCGGGGAGTCGTCCGAGCCCAGCTGCTGACGGCCGGTGGCCAGCCGCAGCCGCGCCTCGACCTCGGCCGGACCCGCGGTGTCCAGGAGGACGTCGTCGATGCCCCAGTCGGCGGTGACGGCCGCGAGGCCGCCCTCGGTGACGACCAGGATCAGCGGACAGCCGGGTCCGGTGGAGCGGAGCAGCTGGCACAGCGACCGCACCTGCGGCAGGTCGCGGCGGCCGTCCACGAGGATGACGTCGGCTCCCGGGGTGTCCACCAGGGCGGGGCCCTCGGCCGGGGCGACCCGGACGTTGTGCAGCAGCAGGCCGAGGGCGGGCAGCACCTCGGTGGACGGCTGCAGGGCGTTGGTGAGCAGCAGGAGAGAGCTCACGACCGACCACCTGCCCGGGTCGGACGGTGGTGCACGGTTCGCTGGTCCATCACGTCGGTTCCTCCTCGGTCCCGTCGAGGACATGCGTGGTACTGCTTCGTACGTCTTGCCCGGCGTCCCCGCGCTCCCCGCGCCCTGGGGTCCGCATGGATACCACTGTTCTCGGTTCGTTCAACGTGCTGAAAGCACAAAAGGACCCGGGGGCAACGTTGCCCGGATCCTCTCGCCAAGCAGAATAGCCCACCCGTCGATGCGTGGCCGAGGCCTCTTCCGCTTCCACTTCTGTGGTTCATGCCACGCCCCCGCCCTGCGTATGCCCGGGTTTCACCGGTTCGGGGGCCCGCCGACCGGTGCCCCGGGGCCGCCCGGGCGCACGCCCGGCGCGTCGGGGCACGCCCGGGGCAGTGGTGGGAGGGGCCATCATGGAGGCCGACGGTAGAGAGCCGACGATAGGAGCAGCAGTGGCAACCGGAACCATCCGCTACTGGGCGGCGGCCAAGGCCGCGGCCAAGACGGCGGAGGAGCCGTACGCGGCGCGCACACTGGCCGAGGCGCTCGACGCCGTGCGGGAGCGCCACCCCGGGGAGCTGACCCGGGTCCTGCTGCGCTGCTCCTTCCTCGTGAACGACGAGCCTGTGGGCAAGCGCCCGCATGATTCCGTCCCGCTGACCGAAGGGGGCACCGTCGAGGTGCTCCCGCCGTTCGCGGGCGGGTGAGCGGAAGCCGATGAGTACGCCTGAGGAACAGCAGCGCCAGCAGTACGCGCAGCAGCAGCACCAGCACCAGCAGCACCAGCAGCAGGAGGAGGACCTGTACGGGACCCAGACCTGGCAGTCCGACACCTGGGACACCAGCTACCAGCCGGTGCACCCGCCGCTGGGCGCGGTGCCCGGGCAGCCGGTGGCTCCGGAGGGTTGGTTCCGCGACGAGGCCGCGGCGGCCCCGGCCGCCCCGGGCCCCTGGCCGGACGGCTCCGGAGCCGTCGGCGGCTACGCCCCGGCCCCGGCCCCGGAGCCGTACCCGCAGCCGGTGGCTCCGGAGGGTTGGTACCGGGACGGGGCCCAGGCCCCGGCGCCCGCCGCGGCTCCGGTGCAGGACTGGCCGCAGGGCGCCCAGGCGGCCTACCTGCCGTCCTACCCGGGCCCCGAGCACGACCCGCGGCACCAGGCTCAGGCCCAGGCCCAGCAGTCCCCGCAGCCGGTGGCTCCGGAGGGTTGGTACCGGGAGGGGGCCCAGGCTCCCGCGCCCGCTGCGGCTCCGGTGCAGGACTGGCCGCAGGGCGCCGAGACGGCCTACCTGCCGCCGTACCCGGGCCCCGAGCACGACCCGCGGCACCAGGCTCAGGCCCAGTCCCAGCAGTCCCAGCCCCAGCAGTCCCCGCAGCACCGGCAGTCCCCGCCGGTCGAGGAGACGGCGTACATGCCGCCGGTGGTCGACGTGTCCGCCGCCGAGCAGCCGGCCCGGGGGTACCGCCCGGCGGTAGCCGGGGGAATGCCGCCCGGGGCGGCGCCCACCCCGGCCGAGGACCCCGCCGGGGCCCCCGACGGGCCGCGGGAGATCACCTCATGGTCCCCGCCCACCCTCGCCGGCAACACCCTGCGCGCGGTCGACCCCGCTCAGGCGCGCGCCGAGGGCCGGTCGCCGATCATCGACCCCGGTCCGCAGTCCGCCATACTCACCGCCGTCCTCGGGCTGCTGCTCGCCGCGGCCGCCGCCCTCGGCCAGTACGCCCTGCTCCTGCCGCTGATCGCCTTGCAGGGGCTCACGGCGGCCGGCTGGTTCCGCCTCAACGGCATGTGGCCCGCCCGCCAGGGCATCGCCCTCGCCTTCGCCGGAGCCGTCGTCGCCGATGCGGCCGTGCTCGCCGTCGACCCCCTGTACGGGGCCGGCGCGATCGTCGGGACCCTCGGCGCCTGGGTGCTGCTCACGCTCGTCCTCCAGCTGCGCAGCCACGCCGACCCCGACGAGCGGATGTACGGGCTGATGGCCTCGGTGGCCTCGGCCGCCCTCGCCATCATCTGCGCCGGCTATCTCGCGGCCGATTCCGCCGCCGCCACGGTCGGCGCGGTCGCCGTCGCGGTCGCCGTCTTCGCCCGTGCGCTGCCGCTGCCCACCGCTCCCTCGGTCGGCGTCTCGCTGGCCGCGGCCGCCGGCGCCGGCATCGCGGTCGGCGGGCTGACCCCGGTCGGTGCGGGCGGGGCGCTGATCGGCCTCGCCGCCGGGGTGTGCGCGCTGGTCGGGCTGCGCGTGGCGGCGTACGACTACCCGTCGAAGTTCGTGCACATGACGGCCGGTGTGGCCCTGCCGCTCGCGGCGGCCGCCCCCGCCGTGTACCTGATCGGCCGGGTGGTGGGCTGATCCCTGCCTGACGACGGGCATGGTCAACTAGAACGCACGTACCGATTAGTAGGGGGAGGGAACGTGCGTTTCCTGCGCGTCGTTGTGATCATCGGAGTGGTTCTGGGGGCCCTGTTCGTGGGGGTGGACCGCTGGGCCGCGAGTTACGTCGAGAACCGGCTGGCCGACCGAATACAGGCGCGGCAGGGCCCGGCCGGTTCCTCGGAGGTGGAGATCCACGGCTTCCCCTTCCTGACCCAGGTGCTCAGCCGCGACCTCGACCGGGTCGACCTGAAGCTGCGGGGCGTGGAGGTCACCGCCGAGGACCGCAAGACGCGGCTGTCGGAGCTGGACGCGAGCTTCCGGGGCGTGAAGCTCAACGGTGACTACAGCGGCGGCACCGCCGACCGGGCCGAGGGCACCGCCCTCATCACGTACGCCGATCTGACGGCGGCCTCGCAGAGAGGCGCGACCCTCTCCTACGGCGGGGCGCCCGGCAAGGTGAAGGTCACCGCGTCGGTGAACGTCCTCGGCAAGGTCCTGACGCACAGCGTGGTGGCGACCGTCACCCTCGAGGACGCGCCGGGCGGGAAGGGCGGAAAGGGCGGCAAGATCGTCCGGGTGCGCGCCGACGAGGTGCCCGGCGGGGGCGTCGCGGTGGTCGAGAAGGCGATCCGCAAGGAGACCGACTTCGACCGCGATCTCGGCAGCGGCATGCCGGCCGGACTCCAGCTCTCGTCCCTGACCTCGGACGAGGCCGGTGTGCACCTCACGCTGGGCGGCACGAACGTGGTGGTGGCCGGATCGTGAGACAGTGCGGTCCGATCCGTAGAAGGACGGGCCGCGCGGCGGGTCCCGGGGGCGGTGCGGCGGCCGCACCGGGCCCTCGGATCCCAATATTCGGACGATCCTGTCTCGGTATATGACACGCCGGTGACAGGGCGGCTGATTCGTCCCTACGATCCATGGCTATGAAGCATCAGCAGGCGGACCTCACGAAGCGACGGGCAGTAGACCTGTGTCGCGTCGCCGCCATGCTCTGTCGATCCATGTGAACTGTGAGCGCATCCGCTCCATCGACCGGACGACGGCCCCACGGCCCTTCCCGCGTGACCGCACCAGCCTCCTGATCACCTGACGCCTCCCCGCTCAGGACCTCGAGCGCACCCGCAGGCACGTAGTACGCGTTACCAGCACAGCCCCGCCGCACACTGCCCCGGAGGAGAACACCATGAGCCGCAGCGACGTCCTCGTAGACGCCGACTGGGTCGAGGCCCACCTGAACGACGCCCATGTCGTCATCGTCGAGGTGGACGAGGACACGTCCGCGTACGACAAGAACCACATCACCAACGCCGTCCGGATCGACTGGAAGAGCGACCTCCAGGACCCGGTCCGCCGCGACTTCGTGGACCAGGAGGGCTTCGAGAAGCTCCTCTCCGCCAAGGGCATCTCCAACGACGACACCGTCGTCCTCTACGGCGGCAACAACAACTGGTTCGCGTCCTACGCCTACTGGTACTTCAAGCTCTACGGCCACCAGGACGTCAAGCTCCTCGACGGCGGCCGCAAGAAGTGGGAGCTCGACTCCCGCGACCTGGTCGACGGCAAGGACGTCCCGAACCGCCCGGCCACCCAGTACAAGGCCAAGCCCCAGGACACCTCCATCCGCGCCTTCCGCGACGACGTCGTGGCCGCGATCGGCTCCCTGAACCTGGTCGACGTCCGTTCGCCCGACGAGTTCTCCGGCAAGCTGCTCGCCCCGGCGCACCTGCCGCAGGAGCAGTCGCAGCGCCCCGGTCACGTGCCGAGCGCCCGCAACATCCCGTGGTCGAAGAACGCCAACGACGACGGCACCTTCAAGTCGGACGACGAGCTGACCGCCCTCTACCAGGCGGAGCAGGTCGATCTGGCGAAGGACACCATCGCCTACTGCCGCATCGGTGAGCGCTCCGCGCTCACGTGGTTCGTGCTGCACGAGCTCCTGGGCCAGGAGAACGTCAAGAACTACGACGGTTCGTGGACCGAGTACGGCTCGCTCGTCGGCGTGCCGATCGAGCTCGGCGCCAACAAGTAACCAGACGGACGACCGGGCACGCGACGCCCTCGTAGTACGACCTCTCTAGGACAGGACAGAGAACATGTGTGGAGCACAGATCGGCGGGCCCGACCTCGCGACGCTGAAGCCCGGTGAGACCGCCATCCAGGGCCAGATCACCAAGGACGGCGAGCCGGTGTCCGGCTACGTCCGCCTGCTGGACTCGACCGGCGAGTTCACCGCGGAGGTCCCGACCTCGGCGACCGGCCAGTTCCGCTTCTACGCCGCCACCGGCTCCTGGACGCTGCGGGCGCTCATCCCGGGTGCCCAGGCGGACCGTGCCGTGGTCGTCGCCGAGGCCGGCGGCGTGACGGATGTGGCGATCGCGGTCTGAGCACCGCACCTGTGATCGCCTGATCGAACGGCCGAAGGGCCGCACCCCCGGGGGTTGGACGCCACTGGAACGGGGTGCGGCCCTTCGTGCCGTCCGCGCCCTTGCGGGCGGGGGCGCCGGATCTACGCTGGAGGCATGTACGCCCGGCGCCGGCGCGCCTACTTCCTGCTCATGGGCGGATGCCTGGTCCTCTTCGTCTCCGCCTGGACCTTCGTGCGCCTGCTGTCGGTGGAGGCGGCGGTGGCCATGTGCGTGGTCGCGATGGTCATCCCGCCGGTCGCCGCGATGATCGCCAATCGGCGCGGCCCGGACGACCGCTGGTGGGACGATCCCTCGGGCGATCCGAAGTCCGACGAGTGGTGGGACGAACTGGATGGAAAGCGGCGTCACGAGGACTGAAACCTCACGAGACGAGAATGTGATCTTCCCTCGTACAACTGCTCCCTCGCGGTGCGGGTCAAGGGGTACGCGCGGGTAACCAACTCGTGCCTGCAGTCCTGTGGGGGACCCCTTTGGAACACGAACAGACCATCCCGGAGCCACAGAAAGAGGGGGAGAGCGCACCGGAGTCGGACACTTCGGTCCCGCGCCGCCGGGTGAGGCGCACGGCTTTCCTGATCGCGGGCGCGGCAGCGCTCGGCGTCCTCGCCGGGACGATCACCGGCTACGCGGTCCAGTACCACCGCGAGCCCACCCCGCTACCGCCGCTGGCCCAGCAGAAGGTGGCCGCACCGCAGCCGCAGGCGATGAGCGACGCCACGACCAAGCGCTCGATCAACGCCAACCGCTGGCACAAGGCGGACGAGGAGCTGGCCAAGAAGCTGGTGGAGGTGCCCGGAGGCACGCAGGACAGTTTCTCCGGTCCGGTATCCCCGGACGCGTTCTCCGCGGACTACTTCGTCGAGCCCGCCGGCGGCCTGGGCGGGCTCGGCCGGAAGATCAAGCGCATCGCCACCGCGCGGTGGAACGAGGGCGACAGGGACTTCGTCGAGATCCACCTGCTCCAGTTCCGTGACCGCAACGGAGCCGAGGACTTCTATGCGGGCGTCCTGGAGTACATGCCCGAGGGGAAGCACGCGGGCAACTCGGGCAAGGAGTTTCCCGTCGCCCCGGCGGACTACGGCCACATGTGGATCTCCGAGAAGCGGCAGAAGCCCGGCTACCACCCGATGCGCCTGAGCCGTGTCCTGGTCCGCCACGGCGACATCGTGATGAGCGTCGAGTGGACGAACAACCGCGGAGACGTCGACGAGAAGGCACTGGTCGAGCTGGCCAAGCGACAGATGGAGCGGCTGTGAGCGAGCAGCGGAACGTGACCGACCCCGAGGCCGCTGCCGAAGCCGAGGTGCCGGTCGTCGTCCGGCCCGAGCAGGAGCAGCCCGCCACCGCCGGGGCCGTGCGCAAGGGGAACCGCAAGGTGGCCGTGCTGGTGGCGGCGGCCGTGGGTGTCGTCGCCCTCGCGGGCTCCGGCCTCTGGGCCGCGAAGGCGCTCGACGACGCCGATCGCACTTCTCCGACGCGGTACTGGTTGAGCGAGGACCACACGACGGGGGGCACGCAGCCCCCGGTGCCGTCCGTGCCGTCCGTGCCGCCCAACGAACTGACGGGCAAGCTGCTGCCGTTGCCCAAGCACTACTGGCCCGGCCCCGACATCGACGCCGAGGGCAACGACTACTACGTCCCGGCCGAGAAGGCGCTGCAGAGTTTCAAGGACGCCCGTACGGGTCTCTCCGGCGGCGAGCGCGCCGAGCGGGACAAGATGCTGGCGGACCTGAGGCTCAAGGGCTTGGCGGGCCGCAGCTACGCCAGGGGCGAGGGGTACGGCTCCGCCATCGCCGAGATCCAGCTCGTCCAGGCCGATCCGCAGCAGATCGCCAAGTTCGGTGAGTTCGCCAAGAAGCTGATCGAACTCACCGCGGCGGGCGGCGAGGCGCCCCAGATCGACGGTCACGCCCAGGCCAAGTGCGGGCTGGACCAGCTCAGCGGTGGGGAGGGCGACAAGAAGAAGATCGACGCCCTCGACTGCGTGGCCGTGGAGGGGGACGTACTGGTCACCTTCCGGATGTACGGGTCCAAGGGGTTCGCGGTGAAGGACGCCGCGGGCCTGTTCAAGCAGCAACTCGACCACCTCAAGTCCCCCGGAGAGTCCGCGTGAGCGAGCAGACCACCACCGGCACCGAGGGGGAGGCCGTGCCGCCCGTGCCCGCCGCCGAGCCCTCGCCCGCGCCGCAGGCCCCCGCGGCCACCGAGGCCGTGACCGTGCCCGAGGCCGAGCCCACCCCCTCGGTCACCCCCACGGTCACGCCCGCGCCCGCGCCCGCGGCTGCTCCCGCGGCAGAGGCCGCCCCCGTACCCGAGGCCAGCCCCTGGGCCGCCCCGCCCGCCCCGCCCAAGGACCGGCGGGGGCTGTTCGCCGCCCTGCGCTGGACCGCCGCCGTCGCCGTCTTCGCCGCCGTCGGCACGGGGGTCGCGTACGGGATCACGGTGCCCGAGCGCACCGACATCCCCGGCCTGTCCACCGAGGACGACGGCCGCTGGACGTTCCCGGAGCTGTCCCAGCCCGCGCTGCCCGCCGGCGCCCCGGTGCCCCAGGGCCCGGACAACAAGGACGGGACGCACTACGCGAGGCTCAACGGCCTGCTGCTGCCCGCCCCCGTGGGCGCCAAGGTCGACGACACGGTCAAGGCGGACAAGGACGGGGTGGTGTCGGTCGACGCCTTCCTGGAGGAGTACACGTCCGAGGCCCGCGAAAAGCTGAAGCAGTCCCTCGAATGGGACGGGCTGCGGCAGATCACCGGCCGGGGCTGGACGACGGCGGACGGCACGCGGACGCACGTGTACCTGCTGCGCTTCCACTCCTCGGGCTTCGTGGACGCGTTCAAGGGCTGCGACAGCAACGCGCAGCTGAACGGCGTCTCGGCCCTGGACCTGGACGACGTGTGGAGCAAGGCCAAGAACAGCCAGATGAACAGCACCACGCTGGACTTTCCGGGAGCGGCCAACTTCGACGGCAACGAACTCAGCGTGTACCAGGAAGTGAAGCCCGTCCTCGGGGACGAGCAGACCAAGGTCGGGTGCCTTCGGACGGGTGATGTCCTGGGCATGGTCATCCAGACCCGCAAGGGCGAGGTGGCCCCCGTCCCCTTCCACCAGTCGGTGATCCTGCAGAGCCAGCTGCTGGGCTGACCGCCGGGCCGGTCCCGGGCCGTCCGGGGCCGGTCCAGGGCCGGACCGGGGCTACGGGCCACCTCACACGGTGCGCCCGGCCCCGGGACAGTAGGCTTGGGAACCGGCCCGTACCCCCCGAACGAATTCCGAGGAGCACCCCGTGCTTGAGGCAGTCTTCACCTCCCTGCTGGTCCTGGTCTGCGTCGGCGTCATGGCCTTCACCGGCCTGGCCGTCAAGAAGCTGTACCAGGGTCAGCGCTGAGCATCCGCCCAGCAGACCGCCCCGGAACCCCTCCGACAGATCGCCTGAGCAGCCATTCATGATCCAGATCCCGTCCGACCTGAACCCGGGCCTCGTCCCCCTCGCCTTCCTCCTCGGCAACTGGGAGGGTGCGGGAGTCTTCGACTTCCCCGGTGAGGAGAAGTGCAACTTCGGCCAGGAGGTCGTCTTCAGCCACGACGGCCGGGACTTCCTGGAGTACACCTCCCACACCTGGGTCCTCGACGCCGAGGGCAAGAAGGTGCGCCCGCTGGAGTCCGAGTCGGGCTACTGGCGCATCGACAAGGACCGCAAGGTCGAGATCGTCATGGTCCGCGACCAGGGCGTCGTCGAGGTCTGGTACGGCGAGCTCGCCGACCAGAAGCCCCAGATCGACCTGGTCACCGACGCGGTCGCCCGCACCGCGGCCTCCGGCCCGTACAGCGGCGGCAAGCGGCTCTACGGCTACGTGAAGAGCGACCTCATGTGGGTCGGCGAGAAGGCCACCCCGGACGTCGAGCTGCGCCCGTACATGTCGGCCCAGCTGAAGAAGGTCGTCACGCCCGAGGAGGTCGCCGAGATGGCGCGCAACCTCCCGGACATGCCGGACGACGGCATCGCCTTCTTCCGCTGAGCCCACCGGCTGTACGCAGGGCTGGCTGTACGCAGGGCTGTACGCAGGGCTGCACACAGCGCCGTACGCAAGGCCGTGCGAAAGGGGGCCGCGGGATCGCCCGCGGTCCCCTTCGCACGCATACACTGGCCGGGTGGGGAGCAGCGTGGACACCGAAAGCTCTGACTGGAAGAGCGACCTGCGGCAGCGCGGATACCGGCTGACACCGCAGCGCCAGCTCGTGCTCGAAGCGGTCGACGCCCTGGAGCACGCCACCCCGGACGAGATCCTCGTCGAGGTGCGCAAGACCGCCTCCGGGGTCAACATCTCCACCGTCTACCGCACCCTGGAGCTCCTGGAGGAGCTCAAGCTGGTCTCGCACGCCCACCTCGGGCACGGGGCCCCCACCTACCACCTCGCCGACCGGCACCACCACATCCACCTGGTCTGCCGTGACTGCGCCGAGGTCATCGAGGCGGACGTGGACATCGCCGCCGAATTCACGGCGAAGCTCCGTAGCACCTTCGGCTTCGAGACCGACATGAAGCACTTCGCGATCTTCGGTCTGTGCCGCAAGTGCGCTGCCAAGCAGCGTGCCGCTCAGTCGTAGCAGGGTCGTACGCTTGGTCCCATGACCAGCAGCCCCTTGCTCCATCTCCCCGGCGCCGTACCGGCCGAAGGCCGTGACGAGGGCGTCGCCGCCCACTACGGCGAGCTGTACGGCGAACAGCGCGCCCTCGCGGAGGGGCGCGGCTTCGTCGACCTCTCGCACCGCGGAGTCGTCACCGTCAGCGGGCCGGAGCGCCTGAGCTGGCTGCACCTGCTGCTCACCCAGCACCTGACGGAGCTGCCGGCCGGGCAGGCCACCGAGGCGCTGATCCTCTCCGCCAACGGGCACATCGAGCACGCGCTCTACCTCGTCGACGACGGCGAGACCACGTGGGCGCACGTGGAGCCGGGTACCCAGGGCGAGCTGATCGCCTACCTGGAGTCCATGAAGTTCTTCTACCGCGTCGAAGTCGCCGACCGCACCGAGGAGTTCGCGGTCGTGCACCTCCCGGCCGGCTCCATCACCGAGGTCACCCCGGACAAGGAACACATCGTCCGGGAGACCGCGTACGGCCGGGACGTCTTCCTGCCCCGCGGCGAGCTGGAGTCGTTCGCCGCCGCGCACGGCCCGGCCGCGGGCCTGCTCGCGTACGAGGCCCTGCGCGTCGAGGCGCACCGGCCGCGGCTCGGCCAGGAGACCGACCACCGCACCATCCCGCACGAGCTGGGCTGGATCGGTACCGCCGTGCACCTGCAGAAGGGCTGCTACCGCGGCCAGGAGACGGTCGCCCGCGTCCACAACCTGGGGAAGCCCCCGCGCCGCCTGGTCTTCCTGCACCTGGACGGCTCGGAGGTGCTGCTCCCGGCGCACGGCACGCCGGTGCGGCTCGCCTCGGACGGGGAGGAGGGCCGTCAGCTGGGCTTCGTGACCACAGCCGTCCGCCACCACGAGCTGGGTCCGATCGCGCTCGCGCTGGTCAAGCGGAACGTGCCGGTCGACGCGCCGCTGCTGGCCGGGAAGACGGCTGCCGCGCAGGAGGTCGTGGTAGCCCCCTGACCGTTGCGGGCAGGCGTCTCAGGCGTCTCAGGCGTCTCAGATGCCTCAGATGTCGATGACGATGGTGAACGGGCCGTGATTGGTCAGCGAGACCCGCATGTCCGCGCCGAACAGGCCCGTCTCCACCGTCGCACCCAGCGCGCGCAACTGCGCCACGACCTCGTCGACCAGCGGCTCGGCCACCGGGCCGGGGGCCGCCGCGTTCCAGGTGGGGCGGCGGCCCTTGCGGGCGTCGCCGTAGAGCGTGAACTGGGAGATCACCAGCAGCGGTGCGCCGTTGTCGCTACAGGACTTCTCGCCCTCCAGGATCCGTACGGACCACAGTTTGCGGGCCAGCAGCTCCGCCTTCTCCGGGGTGTCGTCGTGGGTCACCCCCACCAGCACGCACAGCCCCTCGCCGACGATCTCGCCCACGGTCTCGCCGCCCACGACGACGCTCGCGCCGTCCACCCTCTGCACCACTGCTCGCATACCACCTGTGTACCAGGCTTGCACCCGTCCGGGGTCGATCGGGTGGAGTGGGACTGCGTGGGGGCTACGGGGAGTGGCACGATGCAAGCAGGCGGTGCGGGTGGCCGCACCGGTCGAGGGGACGGACCCGTTCGAATGAATACATCTGGTACCTCCGTACCTGCATCACCCGCTTCCGTCGCAGCTGCCGCGGTACGACCGCCCGCGCAGCGCACGGCCGAGACGCAGGGGCCGCCGAGCGCGACCACCGCGCTCGGGCTGCCGGAACTGCGCGCGCTGCGCCGTGACGCGCAGCGCGACGAGGCCGATCTGAGCTACGTGCGCAGACTGCTCCAGGGTCGCATCGACATCCTGCGGGCGGAGCTTGCCCGGCGGACGGACCCCGAGACGCCGGTGGTGGACCGGCTCTCGGTGATCCTCGCCGATGCTCCCTCCAGCCGCAGCGCCTCCGCCCGGCACGTCACGCTCGGCACCCCGCACAGCGAGGAGTACCGGCTGCTGGCCGCGGAGATGCTGGCCGACGTGGAGCTCTCTGACCTGGGCGCCCGCACGGACGGCGAACTGCACGACGGGTTGGGGCGGCTGGTGCGCTACGAGCAGCAGGTCTCGCGGCGCCGCCAGCAGCTCCAGCGCACCGTGGACGACTGCAGTGCGGAGATCACCCGGCGGTACCGGGAGGGAGAGGCCCAGGTGGACGACCTGCTGGCGTAGGAAATTCGGGCGACCGCCGGCGGCCGGGAGATTAGCGTGGGCGGCTATGAGTCTTGACGTCCGGCCGATCGCCGAATCCGAACTCCCCGACTGGGTGCGCGCCGTGCACACCGGTTTCCTGACCAGACACCGGGTGACCGAGGCTGACATAGCCCAGCGCGCCAAGTACTGCGACTTCTCCCGGATGCAGGGGGCGTTCGACCCCGATAACGGTCGCTGCGTGGCGGCCCTGCGGTCCTTCCCGCAGGAGCTGACCGTGCCCGGCGGGGCGGCCGTCCGGGCCACCGCCATTTCCAACGTGAGCGTGCTGCCCACCCACCGCCGCCAGGGCCTGCTGACCCGGATGATGGCCGCCGAGTTCGCCGCGGCCGAGGCGCGCGGCGACGCGCTCGCGACGCTGATCGCCGCCGAGTACCCGATCTACGGGCGGTACGGGTTCGGGCCCGCCGCCTCCCTCGTGGAGTGGGAGATCGACGTCGCGCGCACCGGGCTCGACCGGCGGCTGTCGGCGCCCGTGGACGGCGGGCGGATCGATCTGGTGGACGTCGAGGAGCTGCGGCGGGTGGGGCCCGAGCTGCACGAGCGGCTACGGGCGCAGACGCCCGGGGCGGTGAACCGGGACGAGCGCTGGTGGAGCCTGGCGACCGGCCTGGAGCAGTGGTCGTACCACCCCTACGAGGACAAGTTCTACGCCGTGTACCGGACGGCGGAGGGGGAGGTGGCCGGCCTCGCCGTCTACAGCGCCGACGATCACTGGACGGACGCGAAGGTTCCGCAGAGCACCGTGCAGGTCAAGGACCTGCTGGCGGTCACCCCGCAGGCGGAGCGGGCGCTGTGGCAGTTCCTGTGCTCGATCGACTGGGTGCTGAAGGTCCGCACCGGCTACCGGGCCCCCGACGACCTCGCTCCCCAGATGTTGCCCGACCCGCGCTCGGCCCGGGTCGTCTCCGCCGTGGACTTCATGTGGGTGCGGGTGCTGGACGTCGTACGGGCGCTGGGCGCGCGGACGTACGAGGTGCCCGGGGTGCTCGTCCTGGAGGTCACGGACGAGACGGGGCCGGCGGCCGGCCGCTACCGGCTGGACGCGGGCACCGGCGCGTGCGAGCGGACCGAGGAGGCGGCGGACCTGCGGCTGGACGTGGCCGCGCTGGGCTCCTTGTACCTGGGGGACGCGTCCGCGGTGCGGCTGGCCGCGCTGGGGCAGGTCACGGAGGAGCGGCTGGGGGCGGCCGCGCTGGCGGACGCGGTGTTCCGTACCGCGCGCCGCCCGTGGTGCCCGGACATCTTCTGACCGCCCCGGACGACTGCGCTCCCCTTGTCGAAGACCGAGTACCGAGCATCGAGTACCGAGTACCGAGCACCGAGGACACTGAACCCTGTGACATCACTTGTGGAATCCCTGCGCGCGGCGGGCTGCGTCTTCGCGGAGGAGGAGGCGGAGCTCCTGACCGGGGCCGCCGCCGACGCGGACCACCTGACGGAGCTGCTGGCCCGTCGGGTGGGCGGTGAACCGTTGGAACACGTCGTCGGCTGGGCGGAGTTCTGCGGGCTGCGCATGGAGGTCGGCGCGGGGGCCTTCGTACCGCGCCGGCGCACCGAGTTCCTGGTGCGGGAGGCGCTGGCGCTGGCCCGGCCCGGCGCGGTGGTGCTGGACCTGTGCTGCGGGGTCGGCGCCCTGGGCGCGGCGGTGGCCGCGGGGCTGCCGGGCGGCACGGAGCTGCACGCGGCGGACATCGACCCGGCGGCGCTGGTGTACGCGCGGCGCAACGTGGCCCCGTACGGGGGCCGGGTGTGGGAGGGAGACCTGTACGCGGCGCTCCCGTCCGCGCTGCGCGGCCGGGTGGACGTGCTGGTGGTCAACGCCCCGTACGTGCCGACGGAGGAGATCGTCCTCATGCCGTCGGAGGCACGGGACCACGAGCCGCTGGTCTCCCTGGACGGCGGGGCCGATGGCCTGGACATCCACCGCCGGGTGGCGGCGGGGGCCCTGCCCTGGCTCGCCCCGGGCGGTCACCTGCTGATCGAGACGAGTGCCCGTCAGTCCCCGTCGACGGCCTCGGCCCTGACGTCGGCGGGCCTCGCGGTCCGGGCGGTGAGCTCGGAGGAGCTGTACGCGACGGTGGTCATCGGCACGGCCTGACACGGCCCGTCGGGCCTTCGTAGGGTGGGGGCGTGACGGGGAGCGAGAGGCCTGCGGCGTCGACCGGGGACGCCGAGCGGGGGTTCGGCGGCGGCCGCCGCCCCGCGCCCCTGGTGGAGCGGGCGGGGACACCGGCGGCCGCGTTCCTGCGGCCGGAGCCGGAGCCGGAGCTCCGGCTCGCCCGCCACGCCGCCGCGGGCGACTCCTTCGCCCGGGGCCTGATCGCCCGGTTCCTGGCGGGCGCCTGCGGGGAGGCCGAGTACTTCGACCCCGCCGCCGGTGCCGCGTCCGACCCGGACTCCCGGGTACGGGCCGCAGTGGCGGCGCTCGGCCCGGAGGGCTAGGGGTGTTCGAGGTGGTGCCGTCCACGGGTCTGGCCCTGCCGCACCGGGCCGGCGTCTTGCGGTTCGGTCTGTCCGAGCGGGAGGCCCGGTGGGCCGTCGCGACCTTGGCGGACGTGCGGGAGACCTGGGTCTGCGGGACGGGCTGGGCCTTCACCGCCCGCTACCAAGGCCTGGAGCTGCTCGTCTACGGCGACTGCCCGGACCGCCTCGGCAGGACCGACCACGACCGGCCGGGCCTGGCAGCCGTCCACCTCGGCCGGTGCGGGCCGGGACCGACCGGGCCGTCGGTCGTTGCGGTGGTCCTCCATGACGTCGACCTGTTCGGGTATCCGGCCGCCGAGGTGCTGGAGGCGCTCGGACCGGGCCCGCACCCCGGGGTGAGCCTGCCGCGGGCCGGATCTCCGACCGGCTACCTGACGGAGGTGCGGCTCTCGACCCCGTAGGGCTACTCCATCCCGAGCAGTGGGGCGAGCGGATCCTCGGCGAGCGGGATCGGCGCGGCCAGGGCCGCGTCGTAGGCCGGGCGCGTGAAGACGTACGGGCCCAGGGGCAGTTCGCCCCACTGCGGCCGGTGGATCTGGTAGAAGCCGGACCACGTGACTGCGCTCTCCGTGACGCGGACCGCGGCGAGCAGGGGCCAGCATTCGTCGATCCCGCAGGGGCAGCTCAGGAGACACAGGGCGCCGGTGTTGCGGTCGCGGAGCTCCGGTGGCGCCTCGCCCAGGAAGTGGGCCCGGGCCCGGGCGCCGTCGTGGTCGTCGACCAGGTGCAGCGGGGCGTGCTGGCGCAGCAGGAACTCGTCGCGCTCCTGCGGGGTGTCGTCGTCCTCGTCGATTTCCTGGTCCCAGAGTGCGCGGGTCGCCTCCGCGACGAGGACGCGCAGGTCGGTGCCGTCGATGCGGATGCCCCAGGCAGTGAGGTGCGGGAGACCGGGGTGGGGGTGGCGCAGGAACTCCACCTGATGCGGGACGGGAGGGACGTTCGGGACGGGAGGGACGTTCGACGGACTCATGTGCCCCATCTTGTGGCGCCCGCTCTACCGGATCCACCGAGTATCGCGGCGGCGGCCGGTCGTGCGGACCGGTGGGGGCCGGACGGCAGCGGTTAGGGTCTCGACCGTGCCCCACCTCGAAATATCCGACCTGATCACCGTCACGGACCCGCGCAGCGGAGCGCGCCTGCCCGTGCACCGGGGTGAGGTCGTGCAGCGGCTCCGTGAGGCCGGGGACCGGCGCGCCGCACGCATCGTCGCCGCGCTGCCCGCCGACCGGCACGACGTGCTCGACCCGTTCGCCGTGGACCGGCTCATGATCGGCGTACACACCGAACTGCAGCGGCTCAGCGAGGAACTGCGCCTCGGGGAGCGGCTCGTCCACGTGCTCGGCCCGCTCTTCGAGGCCGTCCGCGCGACGGCCACCGGCCCGTTGCGACTGGTCGACGTCGGTTCCGGGCTCGGCTACGTCGTGCGCTGGCTCGCCGCCCACGGCCCGCTCGGCCCGGAGGTCGAGCTCGTCGGCGTGGACCTGGACGCCGCGCTCGTCGGCGAGGCCGACCGGCTGGCCCGGGCCGAGGACCTGGACTGCCGTTTCGTCCACGGGAACGCCTTCGACCTGCCGGAGGCGGCCACCGTGTACGTGTCCACCGGGGTACTGCACCATTTCCGGGGCCCCGACCTCGCGGAGTTCTTCCGGGCCCAGGCCGCCTCGCCCGCGCTCGCCTTCTGCCACTTCGACATCGCCGCCACCCGGCTCGCGCCCGTCGGGGCCTGGGTGTTCCACCGGACGCGGATGCGCCACCCGCTGGGCCGTCACGACGGTGTCGCCTCGGCCCGCCGGGCGCACACCGACGAGACGCTGCTGCACGCGGCGGCCGCGCCGGGGATGCGGCCGCTGCTGTACGAACCCCGGGGGCTGGCGAACCCGTTCTGCACCACCCTGCGCCCGATCATCGGGGTCCGGCCCGAGTTGGAGGCACCGCTGCGCAGGGCGTTGGGCCGTGCCGCGCGCCGGCTCGTGGGCCCCGAGCAGCTCGTCGGAGCGGCGCGGTGACCCCGCAGGACGCGGCGCCGGCCCTGGCCGGGGCGCTCATCGCGCTGGGCCTGGTGGACTCGGCGTTCAGCGGCTTCCGCGCGTACGCCGGGCGGGACGCCAGGATCCGCAAGGGCCACGCCGTCGTACGGGCGTCCCTGCGCGGCCTGGCCGTCGGCGGCGGGCTGCTGCTCGCCCCCGTGTTCACGGCCGGCGCCGTCCTGCTGGCCGCCGCCGACCGCCACCGGGCGTACGCGGCGCTCGCCGAGGGCGGCATCGGGTTCCTGGTCCCCCTCGCCTGCTACGCCTCGGCCGTGCTGGTGTCGCTCGCCGCTTACCTCGTGCTGCCGTTCCGCGCCAGTACCTTGGCCATGGTGGCGGGCCTGGGCCCGCTGACCCTGCTGCGGCCGCTGGCCGTGGCCGCCGCCTGCGGCGGCGTACTCGTTCGCGGCGGGGGCGTGTACGCGCTCCTGGTGGGCGCGGTCGCGGGCGCCGCGGTGCTGTCCGTCGAACCGCTCGTGCACCGCCGCTGGTACGCCGTTCCGCGCGGGTGACCAGTGGGAGATGCTGCAAGCAGGTCGCTTGCAATAGTTAGCAAGGTCGGGCAGGATCTGAGCATGGCATCGCTCAACGTCGGAAATCTCGGCGAATACCTCCGTGAGCAGCGTCGGCAGGCCCAGCTTTCGCTGCGGCAGCTGGCCGAGCAGGCGGGGGTGTCGAATCCGTACCTGAGCCAGATCGAGCGCGGGCTGCGCAAGCCCAGCGCGGACATCCTGCAGCAGCTGGCCAAGGCGCTGCGGATCTCCGCGGAGACGTTGTACGTGCAGGCCGGGATCCTGGATGAGCGGGATCCGGACGAGGTGGAGACGCGAGCCGTCATACTCGCCGACCCCTCCATCAACGAGCGGCAGAAGCAGGTGCTGCTCCAGATCTACGAGTCGTTCCGCAAGGAGAACGCGCTCGACGTGCCCACCGACGAGATGCCGTCGAAGCCGAACTGAAGTTGATCCGGGAGGACCAGCACATGGCCATCGCCGATGACCTGAAGAAGACCCTCACCGACCCCACTCCCCTCTACTTCGCCGCAGGCACCGCCGATCTGGCCGTGCAGCAGGCCAAGAAGGTGCCCGACCTGATCGAGCAGCTGCGCGCCGAAGCCCCCGCGCGCATCGAGGCCGTGAAGAACACGGACCCGAAGGCCGTCCAGGAGGCGGTCACCGCCAAGTTCGCCGAGGTGCTTGGCGCGATCGACCCGAAGAAGCTCGGGGAGACCGCCCAGGACCTGGCGCTGCGCGGTGTCGGCGTGGCCGCCGAGTACGCGGTGCGCGCCAAGGAGACGTACGACAAGGTCGCCGTGCACGGCGAGCAGGCCGTGCGGACCTGGCGGGGCGAGGTCTCCGCCGAGATCGTCGACATCGCCGTGGCCGTCGAGCCCGAGCCCGAGGCCGGGGCGGAGCCGGCGGCCGAGCCGGCGTCGGAGCCGGTGGCCGAGGCCGCGGGCGAGGATAAGACCGCCGCGAAGAAGATCACTGCGCGCAAGAGCACGGCCAAGAAGGCCGCGGTCACCGCGGGCGAAGCGAACTGACGCGCAGCCGCATGAGCGACGGCGGGCCGGGCACCCTTCAGGTGCCCGGCCCGTTGTGGTTCATGAAGGGGCCCGTGCCGGTAGCGTGGAGTCGGGTGGCATCGGAAGTGCGAAGCAGAAGCTGAGAAGGCGGTCGAAGCGATGTTGATGGAAGGGTTCGATCGAGGCGTGATCCCGTTCCTGGGGCTCGTCATGCTGGTGCTCGCCGTCGTGGCCTTCGTGTTCGCCCTGGTGGCGCGGGAGGACGCGTACCGGGCGGCCGACAAGCAGAGCAAGACCTTCTGGCTGGTCATCCTCGGCGTCACCGTGGCCGTGGACTTCTTCCTGGGGATGCTGTTCCTGCAGATCGCCGGTCTCGTGGCGACCATCGTGTTCTTCGTCGACGTGCGCCCGGCCCTCAAGCAGGTCTCGGGCGGTGGCGGCCGGCGCGGCGGCAGCAGCAGCGACGGGCCGTACGGGCCTTACAACGGCGGACGCTAGGCGTACTGCGGCGACAGGAGCCGGAGCTTGGAGCCGTGGCCGGGCCGGAGCCCGTGGCCGGGGCCCGGGCCCCGGCGCAGGAGCGCGGCGGGCTCAGCCCTCGGCGCGGGAGAGCAGGACCACGGCCACGTCGTCGGTCAGCTCGCCGCCGTTGAGCCGGCGGGCCTCGGTGACGGAGGCCTCCAGTAGGCCCTCACCGCTCAGACCGAGGTCCAGGTGGCGGTTGATCATGTCGACCATGCCGTCCTGGCCCAGACGTTCCTTGCCCTCGCCGATGTGGCCCTCGATCAGGCCGTCGGTGTAGAGCATCAGGCTCCAGGTGCCGCCGAGCTCCACCTGGCGGCGCGGCCAGCGGGCCCGGGGCAGGAGCCCGAGGGCCGGGCCGCTGTTCTCGTACGGGAGCAGTCGCGCGCGGCGACCCGGTCGGGAGATCAGCGGGGCCGGATGGCCGGCCAGGCACAGACCGGCGCGGCGTCCGTCCGGGGCGATGTCGACCGTGCACAGCGTCGCGAATATCTCCTCGCACGGCCGCTCCACCTCCAGGACCTCCTGGAGGGTGGCCAGCAGGTCGTCGCCGCAGAGGCCGGCCAGGGTCAGGGCGCGCCAGGCGATGCGGAGCTCGACGCCGAGCGCGGCCTCGTCGGGGCCGTGGCCGCAGACGTCGCCGATCATGGCGTGGACGGTGCCGTCGGGGGTGCGGACGGTGTCGTAGAAGTCACCGCCGAGCAGGGCCCGGCTGCGGCCGGGGCGGTAGCGGGCGGCGAAGCGGAGGTCGGAGCCCTCCAGGAGGGGCGTGGGGAGCAGGCCGCGTTCGAGGCGGGCGTTCTCCTGGGCGCGCAGTTTCGATTCTGCGAGCTTGTACTGGGCGATGTCCGCCCGCTTTCTCTCCACGGCGTAGCGGATGGCGCGGCTCAGCAGCCGGCCGTCCAGCTCGTCACGGAAGAGGAAGTCCTGGGCGCCGACCCGGACGGCCTCGGCGGCGCGCTCGGCATCGTCCTCGCCGGTGAGGACGAGGACGGCGTGGCGCGGGGCGATGCGCAGCACCTGGCGGAGGGCGACCAGCTCGTCCACGGCGATGGCGGTGCCGGCGGCGGCGCCGGTCCCGTTCGTCGAGCCGTTGGCCGAGCCGTTGGTCGAGCCGTTGGCCGTAGCTCCCGGCGTACGGGCGCTGGCGTCCGGGAGGGACAGGTCGAGGAGGATGCAGTGCACGTCGGGCGTGAGCAGCCGCTCGGCCTCGGTGAGGTTGCGGGCGGTGCGGACCCGGATGCGGTGCCCGTCCGCGTCGAGGATCTCGGGGACGGTGAGGCCGCCGGCCGGGTCGTCCTCGATGACGAGGAGGGTCAGCGGGGTCGGTTGAGGGGTCGCCTGAGCGACGCCCGTGGCGGCTACGGCCGGGGCGGCGGTGTGCAGAACGGCCAGACCGCTCTCCGTGGCCGAGGTGTCCCTCTGCCGCGGTACGGGTACGGGCATCGTCTCCGGTTCCTTCCCTCCCCCCGAGGGTGCGCTCGTCCGGCAGACCCTAGCGGTCCCGGCCCGACGAACGGAATGCCGTCCTTGGTGAGGGCCTCCGTCATATGCGGTTATCGCGGGGGAAAATCGGCTCACTGGATGACAAAGGTCACGGCGGGGCCGCGTTCCGTCCCGTTCAGCGAGACGTGTCCGAGCCCCCGGGGGTTGCCCCCGTCCCCGCATCGGGCCGGCGCGGCGGAAGGATCGGAGCTCCGCCCCGGACCCCGCGCCTCAAACGCCGGCGAGGCTGGATTTTCGCCCCGCTCCGAGCTTCCGGCCGGCCACCGTGCTTTCCAGCCCCTCCGGCCTTTGAGGGGCGGAGCCCCGCCGGGGAGCCGCCCGGCAGGGAGCCGCCCGGCAGGGGGCGGGGCTCCGCCCGGACCGGCCGCCGAGCGACCCCGCAGGGGCTACGCGTCGGGGCGGACCACGGCCTTGATCGGCATCGAGCCCGCACCCGCCAGCGTGATGTTCCGGCCGGGGCGCGGGGCGTGGACCATCGCGCCGTCGCCGACGTACATGCCGACGTGGGTCGCATCGTCGAAGTAGATGATCAGGTCGCCCGGGCGCATGTCCTTCAGCGCGACCTTCGGCAGCAGCCGCAGCTGCTCCTGCGAGGTGCGCGGGATGCCCCGGCCCGCCGCCAGCCAGGCCTGGGAGGTCAGCCCGGAGCAGTCGAAGGACGACGGACCCACGGCACCCCATTTGTACGGCTTGCCGATCTGGGCGGTGGCGAACTGCACGGCCCGCTTGCCCGCATCCGTGGCCGTGCCCTTGACGTCCTTCATCGCACCCGTCGACAGCCACGCGGTCTGGGCCTTGTACTGGGCTTCCTGCTCCAGCTGGATCAGCCGGGCCTTCTCCTCGGCCTCCAGCTTGCTCTCCAGCTCCTCCGCCGCCTTGATCTTCTCCTCGATCTGCTTCTTGGCGTCCTCCGACTTGACCCTGTTGGCCTCCAGGATGGCCCAGCGCTCGCTCGCCTCCTCGGCGTAGCGCTGCAAGTCGGCCTGGGTCCGGTCCAGTTCGGAGAGCATGCCCGAGGTGGCCTTCTCGCCCTCGCGCAGCCGACCCGCCCCGTCGAGGTAGTGGTTCGGGTCGTCGCTCAGCGCCAGCTGCGCGCCCGGCGGCATCCCGCCCGTGCGGTACTGGGCGCGGGCGGCGGCGCCCGCCCGGTTCTTCAGGGCGGTGATCCGCTCCTTGCCGGCGACGACGAGACGGGCGACCTCGACGATCTTGTCCGACTGGGCCTTGGTCTCGGCCTCGGCGAGGTTGTAGGCGTCCGTGGCGGCACCCGCCTGCCGATACAGCTCCTCGATCTCCTTGCGGACCTGCTCCAGGGACTTGCCGCCCGGTTCGGGCAGGGGTGCGGCCGGTGCCGCCGGAGCTGCGGGGGCCACCGGGGCCGCCGGAGCCGCGTACGCCACGCCCGTGGCGAGGCCCGGCGCCGTCAGTATCGCCATCGTGCACAGCAGCACGAGAGAACTTGCGCCTCGCCGTCGCCTTGCGGCTCCCATGGTCCCCCCAGGCACCCGAGTCAGACCTCGCATCAGATCTGACTATTCATCAGTAACTTATCGCTGACATCGGGATGGTGCCACGAGTCGATGAATTCCAACACCCTTGTGGATGGCGATCCGATCTTGTCCGCCCCAACGGACGACCTTCCCGACCCCGCACGGTTCAACGGAACGCCCCCGCCCCCGGTTCCCCCGCCCGCCGCAATCACCCCAGCGGGCGCAACGCCTCCCAGGGCAGGGTCAGTTCCCCCTGC
Source organism: Streptomyces sp. NBC_01214 (assembly GCF_026340975.1). GTDB lineage: Bacteria > Actinomycetota > Actinomycetes > Streptomycetales > Streptomycetaceae > Streptomyces. The sequence goes on from NZ_JAPEOS010000001.1 coordinate 706,101, forward strand.
CGCCACCGCCGCGGACCGTCCACCAGCGGCCAGTCGCCGGCCAGCGCCCGCGCCGTCCGGATCCAGCGCTGCCGCGCCCCGTACGCGGCGTACGGAGCCGCCGCCGCCCACGCCCGGTCGAAGTCGCGCAGGAACGCGTGCACCGGCTCGCCCGGCACGTTCCGGTGGATCAGCGCCTTCGGTAGCCGTTCCGCCAGGTCGGAGGGGCGCTCCAGGGAGCCCAGCCGGGTCGCGAAGGTCACTGTGCGCGCCCCTTCCGGGCCCAGCGCCACCCACACGTGCCGCCGCCCGATCTCGTCGCAGGTCCCCTCCACGAGCAGCCCGTCCGGGGCCAGCCGCCCGCACAGCCGTGCCCACACCTCGGCGACCTGCTCCTCGTCGTACTGGCGCAATACGTTCGCCGCGCGGATCAGTGCCGGTCGGGCCCCGCCGTCCAGCGGTACCTCGAAACCGCCGTGCCGGAAGCTCAGCCCTTCCCGCTCGTACGGCTTCGCGCCCGCCACCCGGGCCGGCTCGATCTCGATGCCGACCACCCGTACCCGCGGCGCCGCGTCCCGCAGCCGTGCCAGCAGCTCGACCGCCGTCCAGGGGGCGGCCCCGTAGCCGAGGTCCACCGCGACCGGCGCCTCCGCGCGCCGCAGCGCGGCCCCGTGGGTGGCCGCGATCCAGCGGTCCATCCGGCGCAACCGGTTCGGATTGGTCGTCCCGCGCGTCACCGAGCCCACGGGGCGGCCGGGCGCGCGGCTGGAGGGCGGGGTACTGCGGGAGGCCATGAGCCGAGGGTAAGCGGAGGGCCCGCGCACCAGGAAAATCCCGCTGCGCACCACTGAAGAAGAGGAAACCTCCGGGAAAACCGGACACCCCGGAATGCGCGGGACGGGCATCCGGGTTGCACTCCTTGCAGGGCGTCTTCCGCGCCCTCGCCGTCATGCCGTCCGGCATGCGGTCCGTCATGCCGTCCGAGCGTCGTGCGTGCGCCGTCCGAGCCGAGAGGACTGGTCCCTTGAGCCAGTACGTGTCCCGCCTCAGTGGCCGCCTCGCTGCCGCCCGTGCCACCCGCCACGAGCCGCCCCGCCTGCGACTTCCCGCCGTCGGACACCACCGCAAGCCGCGCCGCGTGGCCATGCTCAGCGTGCACACCTCACCGCTGCACCAGCCCGGTACCGGCGACGCCGGCGGCATGAACGTCTACATCGTCGAGCTGGCCAAGCGGCTCGCCGCGATCAACATCGAGGTCGAGATCTTCACCCGGGCCACCACCGGCGGGCTGCCCCCCGCGGTCGACCTGGCCCCCGGAGTCCTCGTACGGCACGTCGACGCGGGCCCCTACGAAGGCCTCGCGAAGGAGGAGCTCCCGGCCCAGCTGTGCGCCTTCACCCACGGCGTCATGCAGGCCTGGGCCGGCCACCGCCCCGGCTACTACGACCTCGTCCACTCCCACTACTGGCTCTCCGGCCACGTGGGCTGGCTCGCCGCGCAGCGCTGGGGCGTCCCGCTCGTGCACGCCATGCACACCATGGCGAAGGTCAAGAACGCGGCGCTGGCCGAGGGGGACACGCCCGAGCCCGCCGCCCGCGTCATAGGCGAGACCCAGATCGTGGCCGCCGCCGACCGGCTCATCGCGAACACCGCCGAGGAGGCCGACGAGCTCGTCCGGCACTACGAGGCCGACCCCGCCAAGGTGGCCGTCGTCCACCCCGGAGTGAACCTCGACCGGTTCACCGTCGGCGACGGCCGGTCCGCCGCCCGCGCCCGCCTCGGCCTGCCCCAGGACGCCGTCATCCCCCTCTTCGCCGGCCGGATCCAGCCGCTGAAGGCCCCCGACATCCTGCTGCGCGCCGTCGCCGTCATGGTCGACCAGGACCCCTCGCTGCGCCGCCGCCTCTTCGTACCCGTCGTCGGCGGGCCCAGCGGCAGCGGCCTCGCCAAGCCGGAAGGCCTGCACAAGCTCGCCGCGAAGCTCGGCATCGCCGACCTCGTGCACTTCCACCCGCCGGTCGCGCAGGACGGCCTCGCGGACTGGTTCCGGGCGGCGTCCGTGCTGGTCATGCCCTCTTACAACGAGTCCTTCGGGCTCGTCGCGATAGAGGCCCAGGCCGCCGGTACGCCGGTGCTCGCCGCCGAGGTCGGCGGGCTGCCCGTCGCCGTCAACGACGGGGTCACGGGGATCCTCGTACCCGGCCACGACCCGGTGGACTACGCGCGGGAGTTGCGGCGCTTCGTGGACGAGCCGGCGCTCGCGGACCGGATGGGCGCCCAGGCGGCGCGGCACGCGCAGTTCTTCGGCTGGGACACGGCGGCGAGCGGCACGGCCGACGTCTACACCGCGGCCATGCATGATCATCGTCGTCGCGTACGCTCCCACCATGGCTGACACCGCCGAGATCATCGAGAGCGCGCTCACCGGCGCGGAGCTGAGCTGGGAGAGCCCCGAGCCGGGGTCCTACGTCGTCCAGCTCCCCGGCACCCGCAAGCTGAGCACCACGTGCTCGCTCAAGGTCGGAAGGCATTCGCTCTCGGTCAACGCCTTCGTGATCCGCCACCCCGACGAGAACGAGGCGGGCGTCCACCGCTGGCTGCTGGAGCGCAACCTCAAGCTGTACGGCATGGCGTACGCGGTGGACCGCCTCGGCGACATCTACCTGACGGCCCGGCTCCCGCTGTCGGTCGTCGACCCGGAGGAACTGGACCGGCTGCTCGGCACCGTCCTGGAGGCGGCGGACGGCTCCTTCAACACGTTGCTGGAGCTGGGCTTCGCGAGCGCGATCCGGCGCGAGTACGAGTGGCGGGTCTCGCGCGGCGAGCCGACCTTCAACCTCGACGCGTTCAAGCACCTGACGCAGCCGTCGTAACGGGGGCGCTGCCCCCGAACCCCCGCGCCTCAAACGCCGGCGGGGCTGAAATATAGCCCCGCCGGCGTTTGAGGCGCGAGGTCTGGGGCGGAGCCCCAGCAGCGGCGCCAGCCGCGTCATGCCTCGGCGGCAGCCGGCAACGGCTTGGTGTCGGCCGGAGCGCCAGCCCCCGCGGCCCCGACCACGCCCCCCTCGGGAAGCCTCCGCATCAGCAGCCAGTAGCCGGCCGCCGCGACCGTGCCGAGGACGGCGGTGGCCCCCCACAGCCAGTCGGCCCCGTACCGGTCGATCAGGAAGCCCGCCATCAGCGGCGCCACCAGCGCGGCCACCGCCCAGGACAGGTTGTAGACCCCCTGGTAGCGGCCGCGCCCGTGGACCGGCGAGAGCCGTACGACCAGGCCCATCTGGGTCGGCGAGTTCACGATCTCGGCCAGCGTCCACACGCACACCGTCAGCGCGTACGCCCACAACGGCCCGGCGAAGGCCGTCAGCGCGAACCCGTACCCGGCCAGCAGCGCCGAGACCACCAGCAGCTTCTGCGGGTCGCGCCGCTCGATGAACGCCGTGACCGGGATCTGCAGCAGCACGATCAGCAGCCCGTTCACGGCGACGACCAGCCCGTAGTCCCTGGGCGAGAAGCCCGCGGAGCCCATCGCGACCGGCAGGCCGACCGAGCCCTGCGTGAAGATCAGCGAGATCAGGAACGACAGCCCGACGACACCCATGAACCGCCCGTCCCGCAGTACGGTCCCGAGCCCGATCGCCGGCTCCTCCCCGATGGTGGCCGACGCGCCCCCGGCCCGGGCGGGCCGGTCCGGCCGCGACTCGGGCAGCTTGACGAAGACCAGCACCGCGCAGACCAGGGTCAGCGCGGCCTCGCCCAAGAAGCCGGCCAGGTAGCTGTACTCCGCGATCAGCCCGGCCGCCATGGCGCTGATGGCGAAGCCGAGGTTGAGGGCCCAGTAGTTGAGCGCGAAGGCCCGTACGCGGTCCTCGGGGCGGACGATGTCCGCCATCATCGCCGCGACCGCCGGCCGGGAGGCGTTCGAGGTCATGCCGACCAGCAGGGCCACGGCCGCGATCGCCGCCGGGTGCTCCATGAAGCCGAGCAGCGCCACCGAGAAGGCGGTCGACGCCTGGGCCGCCAGCATCGTGGGCCGGCGCCCGAGCCGGTCGGTCATCACGCCCGCGACGAGCGAGGAGAGGACCCCGCCGAGCCCGTGGAGGGCCACCACGAGTCCTGCGAAGGAGGCCGAGTAGCCCCGGTCCAGGGTCAGGTACAGGGTCATGAAGGTGACGACGAAGGCCCCGAGCCGGTTCACCAGCGTGCTCGTCCAGAGCCACCAGAAGGCCCGGGGCAGCCCGGAGACGCTCTCCCGGACCACCTGTGCCAAACGGGCAGCGGACATAACGGATCCCCCCGGCGGTGTAAGCATCACTCGTACGCCGTGCACATTACGAGTGGCGGGTGTCGGGGCGCCACTCGATTGACGCGCACCGTCAATCCGACGGGACCCCGCACCGCGCGCGAGCGCCGCCGGGCGTCCACTAGGCTCGTACGCATGGCCGACGCACCGTACAAGCTGATCCTCCTCCGCCACGGCGAGAGCGACTGGAACGCGAAGAACCTGTTCACCGGCTGGGTGGACGTCAACCTCACCGAGAAGGGCGAGAAGGAGGCGGTCCGGGGCGGTGAGCTGCTCAAGGACGCCGGCCTGCTGCCCGACGTGCTGCACACCTCCCTCCAGAAGCGCGCCATCCGCACGGCGCAGCTCGCGCTGGAGGCCGCCGACCGCCACTGGATCCCGGTGCACCGCTCCTGGCGCCTGAACGAGCGCCACTACGGTGCGCTCCAGGGCAAGGACAAGGCGCAGACCCTCGCGGAGTTCGGCGAGGAGCAGTTCATGCTGTGGCGCCGCTCGTACGACACCCCGCCGCCGGTCCTGGAGGACGGCACGGAGTTCTCGCAGTCCGCGGACCCGCGCTACGCGTCGATCCCGAACGAGCTGCGTCCGCGCACGGAGTGCCTCAAGGACGTCGTCGAGCGGATGCTGCCGTACTGGTACGACGGCATCGTCCCGGACCTGCTGGCCGGTCGCACGGTCCTGGTCGCCGCGCACGGCAACTCCCTGCGCGGTCTGGTCAAGCACCTGGACGGCATCTCCGACGCCGACATCACGGGCCTGAACATCCCGACCGGCATCCCGCTCGTCTACGAACTGGACGCCGACTTCAAGCCCCTGAAGCCGGGCGGCACCTACCTCGACCCGGCCGCCGCGGCTGCCGCCATCGAGGCCGTCAAGAACCAGGGCAAGAAGTAGCAAGAAGAGCAATCACGCCCCTGACCTGCGCACATGGTGCGGGTCAGGGGCCCTCTTTTGCCCTGGGCCCACCGCGGGTCCTCAAGCGCGGGGGAGCGCCGGCGCTAGCGGGCGGGACGCGTCCGCAGCCAGTACGAGCGGGCCGCGATGGTCAGGGCGATCCCGTAAGCGGCGAAGGCGACCACCCCGATCCAGGCCACCAGGAGCGCGTCGTCCGAGGAGTGGAAGTCACCGCGCCGCATCGTCACTGCGCCGGCCGTGGCCAGGGCCGCGTATCCGACGCCCGCAACGCCGTACGGGGCGAGCGTGGCGGCGCCGAGCAGAGCCGGGGCGAGCGGGAGCCAGCGCGGCACCCGTCGGCCGTGCAGGAACGGCGTCCAGCGCGGGAAGACCTGCCCCCACGGACGGACCAGGCCCCACAACAGGAAAACGCCGAGCGCGGCCAGCAGTGCGGTGGGGTCCAGGCCCCAGGACTCCAGTGCGAGGAAGATCCCCGAGGCGCCGTTGCGCTCCGAGACCGCGAGCATCTCCGCGCCGGTGATCCCCGCGAACGTCCCGCCGGACGCCCAGACCAGCTTCATCGCCGCGTACGGGACGAAGGCCAGGGTTGCGACCCAGGCGCCGAGCTGGACGGCGCGCGGGGCAGCGGACGGCGCTCGTACGGCGGTCCCGGCGGTCCCGGCGGTGCTGGTGGTCCCGGTGGTCCCGGTGGTCCCGGTGGTCCCGGCGGGCCGGCGGCGGCCGGACCGGGCCGTGGCCGCGAGCAGGACCGCCCCGACCGCCGCGAGGACCTTGTGCGCGGCCGAGGCCCAGCTGTCCACTCCCTGACCGAACATCAGCGTGATCACGTCCATCAGCAGGCTGAACGCAGCGATCCCGGCCAGCCCGCAGACCACCCAGAGCAGCACCCGTAGTGCCGGCCGCGGCCCGCACAGCACCACGGCTCCGCTGGCCGCCGTCCCCAGCGCACCCACCCCCACGACCGCCCAGCCCAGCCCGGAGGGCACGGGGTCACCGCCGTGGTAGAGCAAGGAGGTCCCGCTCAGCGCGCACGCCAGGCCGAAGCCGGCGTACGACACGGCCCACAGCAGCGCCGCCCGGGCCACCGCGCGCGGCCGTCGCTGCCACCGGGCGCTCCAGAGCGCCTTCGTCATCCGTTCAGCACTGGTCATGCCCTGAAACCTCGCACCGACCGCCGCAGGGTGGCGTCGGCCGCCGGAACGATCCGCCTCCCCCGGCCGGGTGAGGGCGTGGGTGGTTCAGGGGGCGGCGGTGGGTGCGTTCTCCCGCCATTCGCGGCCGATCGAGCGCAGCAGGGCCGGGTAGACGCCGAGGTAGCGGAAGGGCTTGATGCCCAGCATGTAGAGGGAGCCGAGGCGGCCGTTCGGCTTCACCAGGACGGTCAGCTGGCCGCGGTAGCCGCCCGCGCCGTCCGGGACCCAGCCGATGTGCATCAGCCCGTGCATGGTCCGGTTGGCGCTCTCGGCCGCCCACTCGTCGTGGGTCTGGAAGACCGAGGTGAACGGGACCGACCGGAGGTCGGGGCCCCGCTCGCCCTCGCGGAGGTCGGCCGGCAGGCGGTCGCGCAGGGTCGGGACCCGGGAGCCGAGGCCGCCGTCGGGCTCGTCCCAGCCGAACATCTTGCCGAGCTTCCAGCGGACCGCGAAGAGTACGCGCGCCACGGGGGAGGGGACGGGGTCCCCCGTATCGCCGGCGAACTGGCGCACCAGGCGGGCGAGGTCGTCGGGCCCGCCCGGGGTCGGTAGCGCCCACACGTCCTCGACCTGGAAGTCGCCGGCGATCTCGTGGACCCGCCAGGGGCGGGAGGTGTGGGCGGTCTTGGGGAGTCTCATCGGTCAGCCCCTATCTATACGATGCCGTATAGATCGAGGCTAGCACTCGTCTATACGGCACCGTATAGACGGGGGCCGTGTGAGGAGGAGCACAGCATGGGCGCGACCCGCACACCGCGCGGAAAGTGGATCGAGGAAGGGCTGCGGGCCCTCGCCGCCGGCGGTCCCGAGGCCGTCCGCGTCGAGGCGCTGGCGCAGGCGCTCGGCGTCAGCAAGGGCGGCTTCTACGGGTACTTCGGCAGCCGGGGCGCGCTCCTCACCGAGATGCTCGACACCTGGGAGCACGAGGTCGCCGAGGCCGTGATCGAGCAGGTCGAGGGCGGCGGGGGCGACGAGCGGGCCAAGCTGGAGCGGCTGTTCGCGATCGCCTCGACGGCCGACGGGCCGATCAGGGGCACCAGGGCCGACCTCGCGATCCGTGACTGGGCCAGGCGCGACGAGGACGTCGCACGGCGGCTGCGGCGCACCGACAACCGGCGCATGGAGTACCTGCGTTCGCTGTTCCGTGCCATCTGCACCGACGAGGACGACGTCGAGGTCCGCTGCCTGCTGGCCTACTCGCTGCGGATCGGCGAGCACTTCATCCACGTCGACCACGGTGGTCGCACACAAGCGGAGGTCATGGAACTGACCCGCGACTGGCTGCTGAGGTAGGCCCCGTCCGAGTTCCCTCGGCCGCGCATGCGAAGGGCCCCGGCCGAGGGAACTCGGACGGGGCCCGTCGTGCGCGTGCGCGGAGCCGGTGGAGGCGGTCAGCCGCCGCACTGGCAGGGGGCGCCGGACTGGCAGCCGCAGCCGCAGCCGGAGCCGCACCCGCAGGCGGCGAGCAGCGGTAGCCGCAGCGGCTCCGGCCTCGGCGGCTGCTCCTGCTCCGGGGTGATGGGGACGGGGGAATCGGGCATGGTTCCTCCTCGCGGGGGCGGTGCCCCGTGGCATACGGGACTTCGTACGACGACCGCCCTCGCCCTCATTCATGCCCAGCGGTACCGGCGCGTCAACGGCGCATTGGGGCTCGGTGGGCCCTCGTTCCGATGCCCTCGTTCCGGTGCCCTCGTCCGGATCCTCCGCTTCCGGATCCCCCGCTTACGGGGCCGGTGTCAGATGCCCTCGACCTGGGTCGGCTGCTGGAGGTCGTCCGCGTGCTCACCCGTCACCAGGTAGACCACGCGCTTGGCCACCGACACCGCGTGGTCCGCGAAGCGCTCGTAGTAGCGGCCCAGCAGGGTCACGTCCACGGCCGTCTCGATGCCGTGCTTCCAGCGGTCGTCCATCAGGTGCTGGAACAGCGTGCGGTGCAGCTGGTCCATCTCGTCGTCGTCCTGCTCCAGCTGGAGGGCGAGGTCGACGTCCTTCGTGATGATCACCTCGGCGGCCTTCGCCATCAGGCGCTGCGCCAGCTGTCCCATCTCCAGGATGGTGGCGTGCAGGTCCCGCGGCACGGCCCGGTCCGGGAAGCGCAGCCGGGCGAGCTTCGCCACGTGCTGGGCGAGGTCACCGCTGCGCTCCAGGTCGGCGCTCATCCGCAGGGAGGTCACGACGATGCGCAGGTCGGTGGCGACCGGCTGCTGGCGGGCCAGCAGGGCGATGGCGCGCGCCTCCAGGTCGTGCTGGAGGTCATCGACCTTCTGGTCGGCGGCGATGACGTTCTCGGCGAGCTTCAGGTCGGCGTCGAGCATGGACGTCGTGGCCCGCCCGATCGCGGAGCCGACGAGCCGGGCCATCTCGACCAGGCCTTCTCCGATCGAGTCCAGTTCCTCGTGGTACGCGTCGCGCATGTCTCGTGTCCCTCTCTCGACCTACTGCTCACTGCAAGTACTGCCCGGGGCGGGCCGGGGCGGCCAGCGGCCCCACGGTGTCACGGTGAGCCGCAAACGCGTCCGACTCCGGCACCACAAGTGAATCAACCCCGTCGCCAGGGTGAACTCTGGGCGACGACTGTTCGAGGTGCCACCCGAACGGCTGTGGAAGTGTCGTCGTGCCTGCTTAACCTGGATCCATGGACGTGAACGCGGCGGTCGCCGCAGCTGCAGCGATCGCCGGTCTTTGCACCGGTGTGATCGCGATGCTGGCGTTCCGCTGGAGCGAGCGCGACCAGGCCCGCCCCACCCGGAGCTCCATCCGCCCCGACCTCAACGCGGTGCTGCCGCCCGGCGTGGACACCGTCCTCTCCGTGCTGCGCTCCTCGGCGGTCGTACTGGACGAGGGCGACGCGGTGGTCAAGGCCAGCTCGGCGGCGTACGCCCTCGGCCTGGTCCGCGGCGGAAAGCTCGCCGTGGAGCCGATGCTCCACATGGCCCGCGACACCCGCCGCGACGGGGAGATACGGCAGGTGGAGCTGGACCTGCCCCGGCGCGGCACCGGCCGGGGAGAGGCCCTCGCGGTCTCGGCGCGCGTCGCCCCGCTCGGCTCCCGCCTGGTGCTCCTCCTGGTCGAGGACCTCACCGAGGCCCGCCGCATCGAGGCCGTACGCCGCGACTTCGTGGCCAACGTGTCCCACGAGCTGAAGACCCCGGTCGGAGCGATCTCCCTGCTGTCCGAGGCCGTCATGGACGCCGCGGACGACCCCGAGGCGGTCAGCCGCTTCGCGGGCCGCATGCAGATCGAGTCCACCCGGCTGATCAACCTCGTGCAAGAACTCATCGACCTCTCCCGGGTACAGAACGACGACCCGCTGGAGGACGCCGAGCCCGTGCGCGTGGACACGCTGGTCGCCGAAGCCATAGACCGCTGCCGCCACACGGCGTCCTCGAAGCAGATCACCATGGCCGCGGGCGGCACCGCCGACCTGCGCGTATGGGGCAACCGCGGTCAGCTCGCCGCCGCCCTCGGGAACCTGGTCGAGAACGCCGTCAACTACAGCCCCGCCCGCACCCGCGTCGGCATCGCCGGACGCAAGGTGACGGCTCCTGGGGGAGACTTGATCGAGATCGCCGTGACCGACCAGGGCATCGGCATCCCGGAAAAGGACCGCGAGCGCATCTTCGAGCGCTTCTACCGCGTGGACCCGGCCCGCTCCCGAGCCACGGGAGGAACGGGCCTCGGCCTTGCGATCGTGAAGCACGTGGCGGCCTCGCACGGCGGGGAGGTGTCGGTATGGAGCTCGGAGGGCCAGGGTTCCACGTTCACCCTGCGACTCCCTGAAGCAGCCGCCACGGCCCCGGCGGCGGCCCCCCGCACCCACCCGACCCCTGCCTGACCCACAAACCGCTCCAGCCATTCCTGCCCCGGAGGTCCTTCCGTGACCCGAGTGCTCGTCGTCGAGGATGAGGAATCCTTCAGCGACGCCCTGTCCTACATGCTCCGCAAGGAGGGCTTCGAGGTCGCCATCGCCGCGACCGGGCCCGACGGGCTCGACGAGTTCGAGCGCAACGGCGCCGACCTCGTCCTCCTCGACCTGATGCTCCCCGGCCTGCCCGGCACGGAGGTCTGTCGGCAGCTGCGCGGCCGCTCCAACGTTCCCGTGATCATGGTGACCGCCAAGGACAGCGAGATCGACAAGGTCGTCGGGCTGGAGATAGGAGCAGATGACTACGTCACGAAGCCCTTCTCCTCCCGCGAGCTGGTCGCCCGCATCCGTGCGGTCCTGCGCCGCCGCGGGGAGCCGGAAGAGGTCACCCCGGCGGCCCTGGAGGCCGGCCCCGTACGGATGGACGTCGACCGCCACGTGGTCACCGTCTCCGGCGGCAAGGTGGACCTCCCGCTGAAGGAGTTCGACCTGCTGGAGATGCTGCTGCGCAACGCGGGCCGCGTGCTGACCCGCATGCAGCTCATCGACCGGGTCTGGGGCGCCGACTACGTCGGTGACACCAAGACGCTGGACGTCCACGTCAAGCGCCTGCGCGCCAAGATCGAGCCGGACCCGGGCGCACCGCGCTACCTGGTCACGGTCCGCGGCCTCGGTTACAAGTTCGAGCCGTAGGCCGACGTCGTTCGCGCGGTCCGGGGCCGGCCGGAGGTCGGCGCAGCGTCCCGAAGCCGGTGAGGCCCCCCGGGCCTCGCCGTGCGAGGGGCGCACGCGGAACGGAGTTCGAGCCGTAGGTCGGACCCGGCCCTGAGGGGCGTACGGGAAGGGCCCCCACCCGCCGATGCGGATGGGGGCCCTTCCCGTTTGCGTACGTGGGGTCCGTCAGTGGCCGGCGCTGTGCGACGGGGAACCGGACGGCGTACCGGCGCCACCGGCCGAGGGGGACCCGGACGGAGTGGCACCCGCGGCCGCACCGGAGGCCCCGGCCGACGGGGAGCCCGACGGGGAGCCCGACGGCGCGCCCGAGGGGGAGCCGGACGGGGCCGTGGCCGGCGCCGCGGTCGGGCCGAACGGTGCGTACGGGCCGGTGGCCGGGACCACGAAGGCCTCCAGCTCGACGCCGCCCGTGCTGCTCAGCTGGAAGACGACCTTCTGGACCTCGCCGTCCCGGACGTTCGCTGCGCCGTCCTCGATCACGGCGGAGGCGTTGCCCTTGCCGCCGATCACCACGTAGCCGAGGGCCGGCACGGTGACCTTGCCGGAGCCTTCGGCCGGCTTCAGCGCAACCTTGCCCTTGCTACCCGGGAGGGTGATGCTGTCAACGGTCTCCGCCTTGGTGCCGTTGTTGAAGACCGTCGCGGAGACGACCGCCGGGCCCTTCTCGCCCTTCTGGCCCTGGGTGATCACCAGCGCGTTCTGGACCTCGATCTCGCCCTTGGTGGCGGCGGCGTTGTCCGGCTTGATCTGGAGGGTCTGCGCATCCTGGCCCGCACCGCATGCGGCCAGCGAGGCGATCGAGAACACGACGGCGGTGGCGGCGAGGGCGCCGCGTCGAAGGCTGCGGCTCACGGCGGCGGCATCTCCTTGGACGAACGGAAGGGGCGGGTGGACGCTCGGAACGGCCGAGGTAAAGCCGCTCTAAGGGTGTGTCAGCGCGCTTAGGTTACCGAGCCGCCGCCCCGCCCCCGCACCCGACCCTCCGCAGCGCAGTCCCCGCCCCGGGAGCGCCCCGCGATCTTGCATTCCACCGTGCCGTTCGCCGCGCCGATCTTGTGCCGCTCGCATATCGTGCGCCGGACCCTTGTTGATCAATTCGGGGATTCCCTCGAACGGCACCTCGTGATCAATTCGGGATTGGGCCGGAACCTGCCCGGTGGGGGCTGTCGCCAGTCGGACGGAGTAGTTCGGTTTCCCGACTCGGAACCCGGCAAAACGGGACGTACGTCACACTGATGGGGGTGCCGGGCAGGTGTAGCGTGGCCCTTTCGCCCGGTCCGCGCAGCGCCCCCGACCTGCGAATACCCCCTTCCGGGAGCCCTCCGCAGCACGTTCGTGTTGCTGTTGTCAAGCCCCGAGATGTGCCCTGACCTGCGAAAACGCCATTCATAACAGTCAGTTCTCGTGTTACCCTGGATAGCCACGGAAGGGGTACCTGTCACATGACGTTCAAGGTTGGCGACACCGTGGTCTATCCCCATCACGGGGCCGCGCTGATCGAGGCCATTGAGACTCGTCAGATCAAAGGCGTGGACAAGACCTACTTGGTGCTCAAGGTCGCCCAGGGCGACCTGACGGTTCGTGTGCCTGCGGACAATGCGGAGTTCGTCGGCGTTCGCGACGTAGTCGGCCAGGACGGGCTGGACCGGGTCTTCGAGGTGCTTCGTGCACCGTATGCAGAAGAGCCGACGAACTGGTCCCGGCGCTACAAGGCAAATCTGGAGAAGCTCGCTTCTGGCGATGTCATCAAGGTCGCCGAAGTGGTGCGTGACCTGTGGCGTCGTGAGCGTGAGCGCGGGCTTTCCGCGGGTGAGAAGCGCATGCTCGCGAAGGCGCGCCAGATTCTGGTGAGCGAGCTCGCGCTCGCTGAGAACACGAACGAGGACAAGGCTGAGGCCCTCCTCGACGAGGTGCTCGCGTCCTGACGCGAGTCGCCGTGCACCATTTTGGTGCGCAGCTTGCCGCGGTGCCCGATGACAAGGTCTCTCCTCCACGAGAGGCCTGTTGCCGGGCGCTGCGGCATGTCTGTATCCGTACCTTTTGTCTTACTGCCCCACTGCCACCACTGCGATGGCGTGCCGGGCCCGGGCTGCCCGCTCGACCGCTCGTCCACGGAAGGGGCGAAGGGCGTCGCACCCGGCACCCTTCAGGCCATACCCATGTCGGCCGAAGTCACAAACCTGGCTCGGAGCTACTGAATGTCTGACGTAACGCGTCCCCACCGCACCGCCGCGGTGATCCCGGCCGCCGGCCGGGGGGTACGCCTCGGTCCCGGTGCCCCCAAGGCCCTGCGGGCCCTCGGCGGCACCCCGATGCTCATCCACGCCGTGCGCGCGATGGCCCGCTCCCGCGCGGTCTCCCTCGTGGTGGTCGTGGCCCCGCCCGCCGAGGCCGCCGAGGTGCGCCTGCTGCTGGGCGAGCACGCGCTGCCCGAGCGCACCGAGCTGCTGGTCGTCCCCGGCGGGGAGACCCGCCAGGAGTCCGTCCGCGCCGGCCTGGACGCGTTGCCGCCGGACGTCACCTCCGTACTCATCCACGACGCGGCCCGCCCGCTCGTCCCCGTGGACACCGTGGACTCGGTCATCGAGGCCGTGCGCGACGGAGCGCCCGCCGTGGTGCCCGCGCTGCCCCTGGCCGACACCGTCAAGGAGGTCGAGCCCGGCAAGCCCGGCGAGGCCGAGCCGGTCCTCGGCACGCCCGAGCGGGCCCGGCTGCGCGCCGTGCAGACCCCGCAGGGCTTCGACGTCGCCACCCTCCAGCGGGCGCACGCCGCGATCGCCGTCGACGGCGAGGGCGCCACCGACGACGCCGGAATGGTGGAACGGCTCGGTGTCACCGTCGTGGTGATCCCCGGCCACGAAGAGGCCTTCAAGGTCACCCGCCCGCTCGACCTGGTCCTCGCAGAGGCCGTACTCGCCCGCAGGAGGGCCAACGATGGCTACTAGTCCCACTGGGTCGACCGTGCCCGCCGCCCCGCTGATCCCGCTCGTCGGCATCGGCACCGACGTGCACGCCTTCGAGACCGGCCGCGAGCTGTGGTGCGCCGGCCTGCTCTGGGAGGGCGAGGACGGCCTCGCCGGGCACTCCGACGGTGACGTCGCCGCCCACGCCGCCTGCGACGCGCTCTTCTCCGCCGCCGGCGTCGGCGACCTCGGCGCGCACTTCGGCACCTCCCGCCCCGAGTGGTCCGGCGCCGCCGGCGTCACCCTCCTGGCGGAGGCGGCCCGGATCGTCCGCGCCGAGGGCTTCGAGATCGGCAACATCGCCATCCAGGTGATCGGCGTACGCCCGAAGATCGGCAAGCGGCGCGAAGAAGCACAGAAGGCGCTCGCGGCCGCCGCCGGCGCCCCCGTCTCGGTGTCCGGCACCACCACCGACGGGCTGGGGCTCACCGGCCGCGCCGAAGGGCTCGCCGCCATCGCCACGGCCCTCGTGTACCGGACGAACCGGGCCTGATCCCCCGCAGCGGCCGTACATCTTCGGCAACAAACGTGCCCCGGGTCCCGAAAGGGTCGCGGGGCACTGCTACAGGCCCACTACCCTGGATGCCGTGACTATTCGCCTGTACGACACCAGCGCCCGGCAGATCCGCGACTTCACCCCGCTCACCGCGGGCTGTGTCTCGATCTACCTCTGTGGTGCCACCGTGCAGGCCGCCCCGCACATCGGGCACATCCGCTCGTACCTCAACTTCGACGTCATGCGCCGCTGGTTCGCCTACCGCGGCTACGAAGTGACCTTCATCCGCAACGTCACCGACATCGACGACAAGATCATCGCCAAGGCGGCCGAACAGGGCCGCCCCTGGTGGTCCATCGGCTACGAGAACGAACTGGCCTTCAACTCCGGCTACGACGCGCTCGGCTGCCTGCGGCCCACCTACGAGCCGCGCGCCACCGGGCACGTCCCGGAGATGATCGAGATGATGCGCGGGCTCATCGAGCGCGGTCACGCGTACGAGTCCGAGGGCAACGTCTACTTCGACGTGAAGTCCTTCCCCGGCTACCTCTCGCTCTCCCGCCAGGAGCTCGACAACATCCGCCAGCCGGAGAGCACCGGCGAGACCGGCAAGCGCGACCCGCGCGACTTCGCCATGTGGAAGTCCGCCAAGCCCGGCGAGCCCTCCTGGGAGACCCCGTGGGGCCGCGGCCGTCCCGGCTGGCACCTGGAGTGCTCGGCCATGGCGCACAAGTACCTCGGTGAGGCCTTCGACATCCACGGTGGCGGGCTCGACCTGATCTTCCCGCACCACGAGAACGAGATCGCCCAGGCCCAGGCCTTCGGCGACGAGTTCGCCAAGTACTGGGTCCACAACGCCTGGGTCACCATGTCCGGCGAGAAGATGTCCAAGTCGCTGGGCAACTCCGTCCTCGTCTCCGAGATGGTCAAGCAGTGGCGCCCGATCGTCCTGCGCTACTACCTCGGCACCCCGCACTACCGGTCGATGATCGAGTACAGCGAGGAGGCCCTGCGCGAGGCCGAGTCGGCCTTCGCCCGGATCGAGGGCTTCTACCAGCGCGTCATCGAGAAGGCCGGCGGTCCCGTCGAGCCGGCGGGCGAGGTCCCGCCCGCCTTCGCCGAGGCCATGGACGACGACCTGGGCGTCCCGCAGGCCCTCGCGATCGTCCACACCACCGTCCGCCAGGGCAACAGCGCCCTCGCCGCCGACGACAAGGACGCGGCCATCGCGCGCCTGTCCGAGGTGCGGGCCATGCTGGGCGTCCTCGGCCTGGACCCGCTCGACCCCCACTGGGACAGCGGGACCGGCTCCGACCGCGGCGAGGAGCTCCACGGCGCCGTGGACACCCTCGTACGGCTCGTCCTGGAGCAGCGCGAGTCCGCCCGGGGCCGCAAGGACTGGGCGACCGCCGACGCGATCCGCGACCAGCTCCAGCAGTCCGGGCTGGTCATCGAGGACAGCCCCACGGGTCCGCGCTGGACGCTCGGCTCCCGCTGAGCCCGGGCAGCTGAGCTTGGTGTGCTGCCCGGCGCTCCGGGCGGCACACTCTTCATACGTACATATCGCAGCACCAACGAAAACAGGTAGAGGTCATGGCCGGGAACAGCCAGCGCAGGAACCGCCGCACGTCCAACAAGAAGGGCGCCACGGTCGGCAGCGGTGGCCAGCGGCGCAAGGGCCTGGAAGGCAAGGGCCCCACGCCCAAGGCCGAGGACCGCAAGAAGCACAAGGCGAACCGCATCGCGGGCGCCATGGCCCGGCAGGCCGCCAAGCGCCGCCCCGCCCCCCGCCGCGGCGGCCCCAAGGGCACCAGCGAGATGGTCGTCGGCCGCAACCCGGTCTTCGAGGCGCTGCGCGACGGCGTCCCCGCCACCACCCTCTACGTCCAGCAGTTCATCGACAACGACGAGCGCGTCCGCGAGGCCCTCCAGCTCGCCGGCGAGCGCGGCAACATCAACCTGATGGAAGCCCCGCGCCCCGAGCTCGACCGCATGACCAACGGGCTCAACCACCAGGGCCTGGTCCTCCAGGTCCCGCCGTACGAGTACGCGCACCCCGAGGACCTCACGGCGGCCGCCTACGACGACGGCGAGGACCCGCTCATCGTCGCCCTCGACGGCGTCACCGACCCGCGCAACCTCGGCGCGATCGTCCGCTCCGTCTCCGCCTTCGGCGGCCACGGCGTGGTCATCCCCGAGCGCCGCGCCGCCGGCATGACCGCCGGCGCCTGGAAGACCTCGGCCGGCACCGCCGCCCGCACCCCGGTCTCGCGCGTCACCAACCTGACCCGCGCCCTCCAGGACTACAAGAAGGCTGGCCTCACCATCGTCGGCCTCGCGGCCGAAGGCACGCACACGGTCAACGACCTCGCCGAGCTGGCGGGCCCGGTCGTCATCGTCGTCGGCTCCGAGGGCAAGGGCCTCGGCCGCCTCGTCGGCGAGAACTGCGACTACCTCGTCCGCATCCCGATGCCGGGCGGCGCCGAGTCCCTCAACGCCGGCGTCGCCGCCGGCGTGGTCCTCTACGAGGCGGCCCGCCGCCGCGCCGACCGCGGCCGCGTCTGATCCCCGCGCAACGGGTCCCCGCACGCCGGATCCCTCGCGCAACTGATCCACTTGGCGCACGGAACATGACCCGTGAGCGTGTCACCCCGCCCGATTCGGGCGGGGTGGCTTGATCTTGACGGGCCTCGGACACATCCCTGGCGTCAAGGCAGTGTCCTAAGCACTGATCACTCGGTTAGATGAGTGTGGACACCAGAACGTCAGGGTTCGACGACCAGCCCGCGCTGAGCATGGTCAAGGTGCCGTGCGACCCCGCACAGGTCATCGTCAACCACGCCAGCTTCCGCGTGCGGCTCGCACCGAGCCCGAGCGCGCGTTCCAAGCCCGCGAAGCCCCCCGGCCGCACACCCGTTCTGGGTGGCGCCGTCGTGGCCGCCGCCGGGGCCACCCGCCGCCGGGCCCCCGTGGTCTGGAGCGGCAAGTCCGACGCCGGCGACGCCGCCGCCATGGGCGGCCTGCTCCAGGCCGTCCGCGAGGCCGGCCGCGGACACGACGAGTACGACGGCGGCACCACCCAGGTCATCCCCCGCGTCGACCTGGCCCACGACCTCGCCGAGGACACCCTCGCCACGCCGACCGTCATCGGCCAGCGCAGCTACGGCGACCCCTCCGAGACCCGCCCGCTGGCGGCCGTGCGCGACCTGCCGTACTACCAGGAGCCGCCCGGCTCCGGCCCCGGGGCCGATTCCCGCCGGGCCGGCCCCGACACCCGCGGCCAGGCCTCCTACTACCCCGGCCGCCGGATGAACCTCGGCGTCGTGCTGCTCCCGCTGCGCGTCTTCCTCGGCTTCATCTCCATCTACGCCGGCATGGGCAAGCTCTGCGACCCCGTCTACTTCGACGGCGGCGAACGCGGCTCCATGGTCACCTGGCTGCGCACGCTGAACCCCTGGGCCCTCGCCGAGCCGCTGCGCGACTTCGCCCTCGCCCACCCGGTCGGCGCGGGCCTGAGCGTGGCCTTCCTCCAGGTCATCGTCGGCGTGCTGACGGTCTTCGGCCTGTGGCAGCGGTTCGCCGCCTGTTTCGGGGCCCTGCTGTCGGCCGCACTGCTGATGACGGTGAGCTGGAAGACCGTCCCGGCCTACGACGCGCCCGACATCATCTACCTCGCCGCCTGGAGCCCGCTGATCATCGCCGGCGCCCCGGTCTACTCCCTCGACGGGCGCCTCGCCGGCGAGGCCTGGCGGACCCTCGGTCCGCGCTCCGAGGTCTGGCAGCTGCGGCGGCGCGTCCTGCGCCGCGGGGCCGTCATGGCCACCGTCGTGTGCGGGCTCACCCTGCTCGTCGGCTCGCTCCTCGGCGGCGCCGTCCGCTCCTCCACCGTCGTCACCGTCCCCGGGCCGGGCGAAGCCCCCAGCAACTACCTGCCCGGCCGGCCGCTGCCGCAGGCACCGGCCACTCAGCAGCCCGTACAGCAGCAGCCCACGAAGCCGCCGACCAAGTCCGCCTCGCCCTCGGCCAGCGCGACCGAGCCCGCCGCCAAGTCCGGGAAGACCGCGTCCAGCACCCCCTCCAAGGGGACCTCGGGGACCCGCTCCGAGTCGCCCGCCGCGACGCGCGGCACCACCGGCAAGCAGCAGACCCCGCGCAGTACCCCCCGCCAGTCCTCCCCGCCCAGGCAGCCCCCCTCCTCCGCGGGGAGCAGCACGGGCGGCGGGGCCCCGGCCCCGAAGCAGCCGGGCCTGATCGGTGGGCTCATCGGCTGACACCGGCTGATACCGGCTGACAACACGGCTGATATCGGCTTATATCGGCACCGGCGAGACGGGGCCCGGCGCGCGCGAGCGTGCCGGGCCCCGTACGTGTGCCGGGTGCACGAAGCCGCGTACGTACGGGCCGTAGTGCGTACGGGGAGTAGTACGTGCGGGCCGACGGGCAGCGGTCGGCCCGTGGGGGGCCTCAGGCGCCCTTGTGCGCCGCCAACTCCCGCGCGGCCTCGGCGAGGTCCTTCGCGGTGTCGATCGCCCGCCAGTAGGCCCCCTGTGGCAGCGGGAAGCCCGCGAGGCGCCGTTCACGGGCCAGGCGCGGGAACGTCGTCCGCTCGTGGTCCCCCAAGTCCGGGAGCAGCGCGGTGAATTCGGCACTGAAGACGTACACGCCGGCGTTGACCGGGTAGGGCGACGGCGGGGCCTCGATGAAGTCCAGCACCTGCCCGAACTCGTTGGTCTCCACGACCCCCCACGGGATCCGCGGGCGCGCCAGCGCGAGCGTGGCCACCGCGTCGCGCTCCGCGTGGAAGGCGGCCATCTCGCGGAGCGAGAACCGGGTCCACACGTCGCCGTTGGTCGCGTACCAGGCCCCGTCGGGATGCGGGAGGTGCCGGGCGGCGTACTTGAGACCGCCGCCGCGCCCCAGTGGCTCCTCCTCGACCACCGTGGTCACGCGCAGCGGCAACCGGGCCCCGGCGAGCCACTCCTGGAGCACCCCGGCCAGGTGCCCGCAGGAGACCACGGCGTCCGTGACCCCCTCGGAGGCCAGCCAGGCCAGCTGGTGCCCGATGATCGGCACCCCGGTCCCCGGGATCTCGACCATCGGCTTCGGGCGGTCGTCCGTGTACGGGCGCAGCCGCGAACCCTGGCCGCCCGCCAGGACGACGGCCTGGGTGGGGGCGGCGGGGAACGCGGCTGCGGAAGGAGCGGGCGGAGCGGATGGAGCGGATCGGTGGTCGTCGGTCATGACGGCCAGCGTAGGGAGGTGGCGCGCGTCAGCCCATGGAAGCGACGCCGGAGGCGTACGAGGTGTCGCAGACGGGCCGGGCGAACGACTGGGCCTTCGTCGGGCCGTACGCGTCCACGGCGGCCCGCCCCACCGCCCGCGCGATCCCCACGCAGTGCTCGGCGAGCGACGGCCGCCGGTCCACCTCCTGCTGGAGGTGGGTGAGGACGTCGTCCGGCCGCCCACCCTGCTGCAACTCACCGACGAGCTGGTCGCGCAGCACCTCGTGCGCGGCGCGCGGCTTCGCGGGGACGGAGACGTCCTCGGCGGCAGCGGTCAGGACCTGCGAGGACGAAGTGTCCGCCCAGGGGACCATGGTGACCGCGAGGGTCCCGGACAGGACCAGGACGACGGGCAGGACCAGGGCGAGGGAACGGCCGATACGGCGGGCAGTGTGGGTCACGAGGGCGAGAGTAGCGCTCGGTGAAGATTTGGCGACATTTAGTCACTCTGTCGGGGGATGGTTCGACGTGGTTTTTCGAATTGGGGGTTGACGGTTGGGGCCGAATGGCCCGGTCTGCGGGGGTTGCGACGGCGGTCCCGAACGAGCCGCGGACGGGCGGCGGGCGGGCAGCGGACGGGCAACGGACGCCGGAGGGGCGCCCCTTGACGGGACGCCCCTCCAACGACTGCTAAACCTGCGGGAACTTCTAGTCGGAACTTCTAGTCGGACAGTCGCTCGCCGGAGGAGGTCGAGAAGACGTGGATCTCGTCGGCGCGCGGCACCACGTGGAGGCTGGAGCCCTTCTCCGGGACCTGGCGGCCGCCCACGCGGACCACGAGGTCCTGCGAGCCGCCGGCGGAGGTCGTGGATCCGTAGACGTAGCCGTCGGCGCCGAGCTCCTCGACGACGTTCACGACGATGGTCAGACCGCCGGTCTCGGCGACGTCGAAGTGCTCCGGGCGGACGCCGACCGTGACGGTGCGGTCGCCCGCGTCGGCCGCCGCGGACAGCGCCTCGCGGGACACCGGGACGACGCTGTCGCCGAACTTCACGCCGCCGTCGGTGATCGGGACCTCGACCAGGTTCATGGCCGGCGAGCCGATGAAGCCGGCGACGAAGAGGTTCGCGGGGCGGTCGTACATGTTGCGCGGGGTGTCGACCTGCTGGAGCAGCCCGTCCTTC
Organism: Streptomyces sp. NBC_01214; assembly: GCF_026340975.1. Lineage (GTDB taxonomy): Bacteria > Actinomycetota > Actinomycetes > Streptomycetales > Streptomycetaceae > Streptomyces. Next base: position 726,953 of record NZ_JAPEOS010000001.1, read on the forward strand.
AGGACGGCCACGCGGTCGCCCATCGTCATGGCCTCGACCTGGTCGTGGGTGACGTAGACCGTGGTGATGCCGAGGTCGCGCTGGAGCGCCGCGATCTGCGTGCGGGTGGAGACGCGGAGCTTGGCGTCGAGGTTCGACAGCGGCTCGTCCATGAGGAACACCTGCGGCTTGCGCACGATGGCGCGGCCCATGGCGACGCGCTGGCGCTGACCGCCGGAGAGCGCCTTCGGCTTCCGGTCGAGGTACTGGGTGAGGTCGAGCATCTTCGCCGCGTCCTCCACCTTCTTGCGGATGGTGGCCTTGTCCTCACCGGCGATCTTGAGCGCGAAGCCCATGTTGTCGGCGACGGTCATGTGCGGGTAGAGCGCGTAGTTCTGGAACACCATCGCGATGTCCCGGTCCTTGGGCGGCAGGTGCGTGACGTCGCGGTCACCGATGCGGATGGCGCCGCCGTTGACGTCCTCCAGGCCGGCCAGCATGCGCAGCGAGGTGGACTTGCCGCAGCCGGACGGGCCGACGAGGACGAGGAACTCGCCGTCGTGGATCTCCAGCTCGAGCTGGTCGACGGCGGGCTTGTCGCCGCCGGGGTACAGCCGGGTCGCCTTGTCGAAAGTGACGGAAGCCATGGTGATGAATCCCTTCTACCGGCAGGAACGTGCCGGACGATCCGAGTGGAAGGAAGAATGGGTCTAGTCCACTAGGTGGACTTCCGCTCGACGCTACCCGCCCGGGCGGCTCCTGTCAGCACCGCACGGACGTGACATCGAAGTCTGTGCGATCTGTCAGCACCCCCTGCTTGGATGACGTGCATGAACGCCACGCATCCTCCCCGCGACGTGCACGAACTGATCACGGTGCTCCCCGACGTCCCGGTCCTGCGGGACCGCTGCCGGGCGCTGGCGGCCCTGGACGCCGTGATGGGTCGCCGGGGCGGCAGCTACTTCGACTACGACCCCGCATGGGGGCCGGGTGTCGAGGCCGCGCTGATGACCAACGGTGCCGGCGACGAGTACGCGATCCTCTTCACGCCCGACGGGGTCTTCGGCCGGGGCTTCGACCACGAGTCCTGGATGAGTCCCTACACGAACGACGACATGGCCCTGTGGCCCGGCCTCGTGGACACCCTGCCGGAGGTCTTCCGGCCGCTGCTCGCGGAGCCGGCCTTCTGCGACGACGACGTGCAGGTGGCCACCGTGGTGTTCTGGCGGGAGAACTCCGACACCGCATGGCGGGCCGGGCCGGTGGAGATCCCCGAGGGCGACGGCGACGGCACGGGCTTCCTCTTCCGGGTCCTGGCGGCCGGCACTGCGGAGGCGTACGTGGACTTCGCGGAGGGCTACTACCAGCGCGACGTGGACCTCGAAGCGGTCCGCCACGTGTTCGCCCTGCGCCCCCTCACGGAGGCGGTGGTCAAGACCCTGAACCCGCGGGCGGAACCGTCCGCCGTGGTGGAGACCGCGGAGGGGGCCGGATATCCGGCCCGCGGCTGAGCGGGGCGGTCCGCGGCAGGACGGAACGCGCGTGTCAGCACCCACTCGGGCGGGTTCAATGCGATGGCCCGGGGATTCGGGTGCTGTGTAGAGTGATGGCGGCTTCGCACGCAGTACACGCGGGCCGCCGTGCCTCCTTAGCTCAGTCCGGCCAGAGCAACGCACTTGTAATGCGTAGGTCGTCGGTTCGAATCCGACAGGGGGCCCCACCGGAACCCCGGCTCAGATCTCTGGGCCGGGGTTCTCGCGTTTCCGCCGGGCCGCGGTCAGTGGCGGCCCGAGATGCGGTCGGCCAGGCGGGCCAGGGGGGTGGTCGTCGGGCGGTGGGTGGCGGTCTCGTGGCGGTCCGCCTCGCGGTAGGCGGCGTAGAGGGCCTGGACGCCGAGCCAGCGGAAGGGTTCCGGCTCCCAGCGGCGGACGCGGTGGTCTACCCAGGGCAGGGCGGTCAGTTCGGTGGATTCGCCGAGGACGAGATCGCGCAGGGTGCGGGCCGCGAGGTTGGCGGTGGCGACGCCCGAGCCCACGTAGCCGCCCGCCCAGCCCAGGCCCGAGGCGCGGTCCAGGGTGACGGTGGCGCACCAGTCGCGGGGCACGCCGAGCACGCCCGACCAGGCATGGGTGATCTCCGTACCCGCGAGCTGCGGGAAGAAGGAGGTCAGGAGGGTGGTCAGGGCGGAGACGGTGGCCGGTTGGGTGCGGCCGTCGTTGTCGGTGCGGGACCCGAAGCGGTACGGGACCCCGCGACCGCCGATCGCGATGCGGTCGTCGGCGGTGCGCTGGGCGTACATGTACGCGTGGGCCATGTCGCCGAGGAGCGTGCTGTCCGACCAGCCCAGTCGGGACCAGGTCTCGGCGGGGAGCGGGGCCGTCACGATCATCGAGGAGTTCATGGGGAGCCACGAGCGCTTCTGACCCTTGAGGGCGGCGGTGAACCCCTCGGTGCAGCGCAGTACGTAGGGCGCGCGGACCGTGCCGTACGGGGTGACGGCCCGGCGCGGGGCGATCTCGGTGACGGGGGTGGACTCGTGGATGACCACCCCGAGGGCTTCGACGGCGGCGGCCAGGCCCTTGACCAGCTTCAGGGGGTGGATGCGGGCGCCGTGGGGGCTCCAGCTGGAGCCGACGGCGTCGGCGATGTCGATGCGGGCGCGGGTGGCGGGGGCGTCGTGGAGCTCGCGGTCGGTCTCGCCGAAGGCGACCTCGTGGGCGTGGAAGGCCTTCAGGCGGCTGAGTTGGGCGGGGGTGCGGGCGACTTCGAGGACGCCGCCGCGGTGGATGTCGGCGTCGATGCCTTCCTTGGCGGCGACGTCGATGACCTCGGTGACGGTCTGGTTCATGGCCTGCTGGAGGCGGCGGGCGGCCGGCCGGCCGTGGAGGGCGGCGTAGCGGTCGCGGCCGGCGATGCCGTTGTAGAGCCAGCCGCCGTTGCGGCCGGAGGCGCCGTAGCCGCAGAACTTCTGTTCCAGGACGGTGATGCGGAGGTCGGGGGCGGCGCGCTTGAGGTAGTAGGCGGTCCACAGGCCGGTGTAGCCGCCGCCGACGATGACGACGTCGGCCGTGCCGTCGGTGGTGAGGGGGGCGCGGGGCGGGGTGGCCGGGGTGCCGCTCCGCTCGGACGCGTACCAGAAGGAAATACCGCCGTTGATCGTCATGGGGGAGTTGGTACACCTCGTTCCGGAAGGGTGTCCAGGGACGGGGTGTCGTGGTTCGGGGGTGGAGGGGTGGCCGGGTGTCCGATGCGGGTGGGGTGGCGGGGGCGTACCGAAAGCCGGCGGCGCGATGCTGTACGGCGGGGCCGGCCCCCCACCGGGCTCCGCCCGGCCCCGCGCCTCAATCGCCGGCGAGGCTGAAAGTGCGAGCCCGCGCCTCAATCGCCGGCGGGGCTGGATGGTGGGGCTGCTCGGCGGTGTGCGGCGCGGCCGGATCCCCACCGGGCTCCGCCCGGCCCCGCGCCTCAATCGCCGGCGAGGCTGAAAAAGCGGGCCCGAGGAGACCTGTAAGGGGATGGGTGGTGCTGTCGGAGCCCTGGTGTGGGGTGGGGACACGTAGGAGGGTCCCCGCAGGACGAGCGCGCAACCCAGGTCGTACGGCAGGACCGCGGCCGTCTGGCGCGAGCCGAGGAGATCCTCGTGCGGGGCACCGCCCCACCCTTTGAAGCCCCGCCGGCGATTGAGGCGACCCCACCTCGGCGCGGGGGATTCGTGCCACCGATCCGACCGCTGAACCGCCGGTTACGGTCTTCGTATGGTTGAGATTCCGGACGGGTTGATCGAGGCGCAGGTCGGGTTCAACGGGGACGCGGGGCGGGAGTTCATCGCCGCCTTGCCCGCGCGGGCGGCGCGCTTCTTGGACCAGTGGGGGCTGCGGCGGACCGGGCCGGTGATGCACGGGGTGACGGCGCTGGTGTTGCCGGTGGAGCGGGCCGACGGCAGCGGGGCCGTGCTGAAGCTGGTGTCGCTGGACGAGGAGAGCGTGGGGGAGCCGGTCGCGCTGCGCGCGTGGGCCGGCCAGGGGTGCGTACGGCTGCTGGAGCACGACGTGGACACCGGGACCCTGCTGCTGGAGCGGTTGGACGAGGGGCGGGATCTGGCGGCGCTCGCGCGGGAGGACGCGCGGCAGGCGGTCGTGGTGGTCGGGGAGTTGCTGGCACGGCTGACGGCGGTGCCGGCTCCGGCCGGGTTGCGCGGGCTCGGTGAGATGGCCTCCGGGATGTTGGAGGAGGTGCCGCGGGCGCTGGGGCAGCTGGTGGACGCGCGGGACCGGCGGGTGCTGAAGGACTGCGCGGCGGCGGTGGCGGAGGTCGTGGGGGAGCCGGGGGACCGGCTGCTGCACTGGGACCTGCACTACGAGAACGTGCTGGCGGGCGGCCGGGAGCCGTGGCTGGCGATCGACCCCAAGCCCCTGGCGGGCGATCCGGGTTTCGATCTGATGCCGGCGATCATCAACAACTTCCGGGCCGGGGACGTGCGGTGGCGGTTCGACCTGCTGACGGAGGTGGCGGGGCTGGAGCGGGAGCGGGCGCGCGCCTGGACGCTGGGGAGGGTGCTCCAGAACTGCCTGTGGGACGTGGCGGACGGGGAAGAGCGCCTGGACGAGGACCAGTTGACCGTCGCCGAGGTGCTCATGGAGCGGTGACGGGGCTTGGGGCTCAGTCCTAGGCTGCGGGCATGATCCGTAGCGCTGAAGTCGACGACGTGCCCGCCATCCACGCGATGATCCGCGAACTCGCGGAGTACGAGAAGGTGCCGCACGAGGCGCGGGCCACCGAGGAGCAGCTGCGGGAGGCGCTGTTCGGGGCGCGCCCGGCGGTGTTCGCGCACGTCGCGGAGACGGAGGACGGGGAGGCCGTGGGCTTCGCGATCTGGTTCCTGTCCTTCTCGACGTGGCGCGGGGTGCACGGGATCTATCTGGAGGACCTGTACGTGCGGCCGGGCGTGCGCGGTGGCGGCCACGGCAAGGCGCTGCTGCGGGAATTGGCGCGGACCTGTGTCGGGCGGGGGTACGAGCGGCTGGAGTGGTCGGTCCTCGACTGGAACGTGCCTGCCATCGACTTCTACCGATCGGTCGGAGCGGTACCGATGGACGAGTGGACCGTGAACCGCCTGACGGACGACGCCCTCCGCAAGCTCGGCGGGGCGGGGTGAGCGCACCGGAGTCCTTGCCGCCGGTCGCTCCCGCGCTCAAGGCAGCCCTCCGCCACCTGCGGAGCGTGCGTGGCCAGCGTCCCGGAGCGCCCTGCACCGATGCGGCTTACGCGGCATGGCGGGATGACATTGCCGAGGCTCTGGACAACCTGGCGGAGCACCTGGAGCACCTGGAGCACCCTGCGGACCGGGCCACGGCACGTGCCGAGGCGGTGGCCGCCCGCGCGGGACGACCACGAACCCCTCCCCGTCCTTGATGTTCTGGAGCCCCGCGTCGTCGTGGGGGTCGGGCATCCGTCGTTGCCGGAGTTGAGTTGCCCCTCCCACCAGTGGACAAGTCCCGACCGGGACGGGGCGGGTCAGGGTTCCAGGACTACTTTGCCGGTGGTGGCGCGGGTCTCAAGGTCGTGGTGGGCGGTGGCGGCTTCGGCGAGCGGGTAGCGGGTCAGGGCGGGGCGCAGGCGGCCCGCGGCGGCTTCGGCGAGGGCGCGGGTTTCCAGGACGCGCAGCGGGTCGGGGGCGCCGACCTGCTGGAGCATGGTGGGGCCGAGGACGCCCCGGGTGGTGATGGCGCGGGCGTCGAGGTCGGCGCGTTCGGCGTCGGTGAGGTGGAGGGGACCGCCGGACCAGCCGAAGACGAGGTGCCGGGCGCCGGGGGCGAGGAGGCCGAGGGCGGTGCGGGCGGTTTCGCCGCCGACGGAGTCGAAGAGGACGGTGGCGCCGCCGGGGTGGTGGGCGCGTACGGCGTCGGACCAGCCGGGGTCGGTGTAGTCGAGGGCGAGGTGGGCGCCGTTCGCCGCGGCCCGGGCGGTTTTGGCGGGGCCGCCGGCGAGGGCGATGACGGTGGCGCCGGCGTTGACCGCGTACTGGACGAGGAGGGTGCCGATGCCGCCGGCGGCGGCGGGGATCAGGGCGACCGAGTCCGGGCCGAGGTCGGCGAACTGCAGGATCCCGAGGGTGGTGCGGCCGGTGCCGATCATGGCGACGGCCTCGGCGGGGTCGAGGCCGGGCGGTACGGGGTGCAGGCGGTCGGCGTCGGCGTCGGCGTACTGGGCGTAGCCGCCGGGGGCGAAGCCGAGGTGGACGACGACGGTGCGGCCGAGCCAGGCGGGGTCGGTGCCGGGGCCGAGGGCGTCGACGGTGCCGGCGACCTCGCGGCCGGCGGGGGCACCTCCCAGCGGTAGCTGGGGGAGGTCGGGAGCTCGGGGAGCGGGGCGGGCGGGCCCTGGATGCCCTGGCGGAGGCTCGTGTCGAGGAGGTGGACGCCGGCGGCGGCGACCGCGATGCGGACCTGGCCGGGGGCGGGGACGGGAGCGTCGGTGTGCTCGTAGGAGAGGTTCTCGGCGGGGCCGAAGGCGTGGAGGCGGATGGCTCGCATGGTGGGCATGACGATCACGGTGCTACCTCGAGCGGGGTTGAGGTCAAGGGCGGCCGTCGGCGACTGTTGGCGGCTGTTGTCAGTGGGGTGGTTCACGATGGGGGCATGGCGCGCAAAGGGCAGCAGGAGACGGTCAAGGCGGCGCGGCGGCCGGAGCTGAGGTTGCCCGAGCTGACGGTGTGGGAGGGGGACGGGCTGGAGCCGGACGGGGACTACGACGGGCTGGAGTTCGTGGATCTCGACCTGGCGGGGCAGGAGGGGATCGGGGCCCGGTTCATGGACTGCGCGGTGCGACGGTGCGCGCTGGACGAGGCGGGGCTGGCGAAGGCCCGGATCCTGGATTCGGTGCTGGAGGGTGTCCGGGGGGTGGGGACGGACCTGTCGGGGGCTTCGCTGCGGGACGTGGAAGTGGTGGACGCGCGGCTGGGCGGGGTGCAGCTGCACGGGGCGGTGCTGGAGCGGGTGGTGGTCCGCGGGGGCAAGATCGACTACCTGAACCTGCGGAAGGCGCGGCTCAAGGACGTGGTCTTCGAGGGGTGCGTGCTGGTGGAGCCGGACTTCGCGGGAGCGGTGCTGGAGCGGGTGGAGTTCCGGGACTGTGCCCTGCGGGGGGTGGATTTCAGCGGGGTGCGGATGGGGGACGTGGATCTGCGGGAGGCGTCCGTGCTGGAGATCGCGCGGGGGGTGGATTCGCTGACCGGGGCGGTGATCAGCCCGGCGCAGCTGTTCGACCTGGCCCCGGCGCTTGCTTCCCAGCTGGGGGTGCGGGTCGTTTCGTAGCCTGCGGCATCGTTGCCGGGGCGCTGCCCCGGACCCCGCGCCTCAAACGCCGGCGGGGCTGAAGATTGGGGCGCTGCCCCGGGCCCCGCGCCTCAAGCGCCGGCGGGGCTGAAGATTGGGGCGCTGTCCCCTGGCGGCGGGGCCCGGTGGGGGCGGGTGGGTGGTTGCGGCGAATGGCCGAGTGGGCGGGTGTGCGGACGAGCGGGGCATCGGATGAGGTGCCTAACGTCGCAGGCAGACACATCGGTGAGTGAGGCCTGTGGAGGTGGCATGTTCCGTCGGAGCCGCTGGATGGCGGGTGCCTGCGCCAGTACGGTCGCCGTCGGCCTGCTCGTCGTGGGGGGCTTCTTCGGGAGCCCGCCGCCGCGGGATGGAGCCGGGGGCAGCGCGGGGACGGAGGGCGCCGAGGTCACCGGGGTCGCCGTGGGCGCCTATCTCCACTACGACTCGCCCGGCGTCGAGCGGATGGAGGAACTTTCGCGCTGGCTCGGCGGTACCGAGCTGCGCGCAGGGCACACCTATCTGCCCGGCGACACCTGGTCGAACATCGAGGGGGCACCGGATTCGCTGCGCACCTGGGCGCGGTGGCGCAAGGAGAAGGCCGATCGGCTGTTCGTCCTGAACGTGCCCATGCAGGAACGCAACGAGGCCGGTGTTGCCGACGACCGGGTCGCAGAGCTGATCCGTTCCGGCGCCCGGGGCGCGAACGACCACCACTTCCAGCGGTTGGCCAGGCGCCTGGTCGACCTCGGGGTGCCGGACACGGTGATCGTGCTCGGCTGGGAGATGAACGGCTTCAACTACACCCACCGTTGTCGTCCCGACCCGGAGAACTGGAAGACGTACTGGCGGCGCATCGTGGCCGCCATGCGGTCGGTGGAGGGCCAGCGGTTCCGGTTCGACTACGCCCCCAACCGCGGGGGTGACGCGATCGCCTGGACCAGCTGCTATCCCGGCGACGACGTGGTCGACGTGATCGGCATGGATTCCTACGACCAGGAGCCCGGCCGGACCTTCGACGAGCAGGTCACCCAGCCCTACGGACTCCAGCAGCAGGTCGACTTCGCGAAGGCGCACGGCAAGCGGATCTCGTACCCCGAATGGGGGCTGTTCCGCCACGGCGACAATCCCGAGTACGTGCGGCGCATGCTGGCCTGGTTCGCCGAGCACCAGCCGCTCTACCACAGCATCACCGACTACTGCCCGCACGGCGTGTGGCAGTGCGGGCAGAACCCGCGCTCCACCCAGGTGTTCCGGGAGCTCCTGTCCGCCGGGCCGGCGGGGCCGACGGGGCCCACGGGGCCCACGGGGCCCACGGGCTCGCCGCGGCCCTGACCGCCCCGGAGGGCGGGCCGCGGGAGCCGGCCTACGCCGGGACGCGGGGGAAGCGGGCCTGGAGGGTCCAGATGGCCGGGTTGTCGGCGAGGCCGTCGTGCATGTCGATCAGGTCGGCGATGAGGTCGTGCAGGAAGTCGCGCGCCTCGCGGCGCAGCAGGCGGTGGCTGAAGGTCAGCGGGGCTTCCTCGGCCGGCATCCAATCGGCCTCGACGTCGACCCAGCCGAAGCGGCGCTCGAAGAGCATCCGGTCCGTGGACTCGGTGAAGTCGAGTTCGGCGAACTGCCGGTTGGCGGAGCGGTTGCCGCGGGGGTCCTTGTCGAGCTGCTCGACGATGTCGCACAGGGCCCAGGCGAAGTCCAGTACGGGCACCCATCCCCAGGCTGTGGACACTTCCCGGTCCTTGTCGGTGTCGGCGAGGTAGACGTCCCCGCAGAACAGGTCGTGCCGCAGGGCGTGGACGTCCGCGGAGCGGTAGTCGGTCTGCGGGGGGTCCGGGAAGCGCCGGGAGAGGGAGTAGCCGATGTCGAGCACGTAGCTGATGGTGTCACGGGTGCCGGGGGCGTTCACCTCCGGTGTCAGGGCAGGAGGCGCTGTTCCTTGGCCACGGAGACCGCGCCGGCGCGGGTGTCGACGCCGAGTTTGTCGTAGATGCGGCCCAGGTGGGTCTTGACGGTGGCCTCGCTGATGAACAGGGCGCGGGCGATGTCGCGGTTGCCCAGGCCCCGGGCCAGCTGGCCGAGGATGTCGAGTTCGCGGTCGGTCAGGGTGGGGCGGGTGCCGCGCATGTGGGCCATGACCCGGCTGGCCACCGGTGCGGACAGGGTGGTGCGGCCCTGGGCCGCGGAGTGGATGGCGGCGAAGAGTTCCTCCGGGCGTTCGGCCTTGAGGAGGTAGCCGGTGGCGCCGGCGCCGATCGCGCGGGTGATGTCCGCGTCGGTGTCGTAGGTGGTGAGGACCAGCACGTGCGGGGGCCGGGGGAGCGCCGTGATGCGGCGGGTCGCCTCGACGCCGTCGATGCCCTCGCCCAGCTGGAGGTCCATCAGGACCACGTCGGGGTGGAGCTTCGCGGCGAGGGCGACGGCCTCCTCGCCGCTGCCCGCCTCGCCGAGTACCTCGATGTCGGGCTCGCTGCCGAGCAGGGCCAGGAGTCCGGCGCGGACCACCACGTGGTCGTCGCAGAGGAGGATCGTCGTCATGGGGCCGGCTCCAGGGGGATGGCCGCGGAGAGGACGGTGCCCTCGCCCGGCGTGGATTCGATCGTCAGGGTGCCGCCGAGCTGGCGGACGCGGGCCCGCATGGCCGGGAGGCCGTGCCCGCGGTCGGGGGAGCCGGTGCGGGTGCCGGTGCGGGTGCCGATGCCGCTGTCGGTGCCGGTGCGGGGTTGTGTGAAGCCGTGGCCGTCGTCGGCGACGTCCAGGACGACCTGGTCGCCCAGGAAGCTCAGGGTGAGGGCGGTCGTACGGGCGCCGGAGTGCTCGCGGACGTTGGCCAGCGCGCCCTGGGCTATGCGCAGCAGGGCGGACTGGACGCGGTCCGGGAGCGGGGCCGGGGTGCCTTCGAGGTGGAAGCGGACCTCGATGTCCGGGCCGGCGTCGAGGGAGCGCAGGGCTTCGGCGAGGCCCGCGCCGTCGGCGAGCTCGGGCGGGGCCAGGTCGTGCACGAGCCGGCGGGCTTCGGCGAGGCCGTGGGCCGCGATGCCGGTGGCGGTACGGACGTGCGCGCGGGCGGTGGCCGGGTCGGTGTCCCAGGTGCGGTCCGCGGCCTGGAGCAGCATCTGCTGGCTGGACAGGTTCTGGGCGAGGGTGTCGTGGATCTCCATGGACAGCCGCTGCCGTTCGGCGAGGGTGCCTTCGCGGCGTTCGGTGGCGGCCAGCTCGCGGCGGGTGCGGATCAGGTCGTCGATGAGGGTGCGCTGGGCCTGGGCCTGGCGCTCCATGTGGACGAAGACGGCGGTGGCGAGGGCGGCGACGGCGGGCGGGGCCAGGAGGAGGTTGGGGTCGAAGGACTTGGCCAGCTGGAGCTGGGCGATCACCACGAAGCCGGTGAGGAGGGCCACGAGGACGATGGCGGCGCGCGGCGGGAGGGTGCGCAGGGCGGTGAAGAACAGCGGTACGGCGCACCAGGCGAAGCTCGGCGCGAGGACGACCAGGACCATCCAGGTGGTGACGACCAGGCCGAGCCAGAGCAGCCGCCGGGCGGTGGGGGCGGCGCCGAGGGCGGGGCCGAGTACGTAGAGCAGGGCCAGGGTGATGCTGAGGGCGAGGATCCACGGGGTGCGGGGTTCGCCGGGGTGGCGGAGGAGGAAGCGGACCAAGGAGGCGCCGAGGAGGAGGAAGAACGCGGTGTGGGCGACCGTGGTCAGCGTGCGGGTGTCGTCGCGCGGCGCGGGTGGTGGCGGTGGTGGCGGCGGGGCGGGGTGCACGGGGTGCTCCTCGGTCGGGGGCATGCGTCCATTGTCGGCGGCGGCGCCGCTCCGGGGCTCCGCCCCGCACCCCGCGCCTCAAACGCCGGCGGGGCTGAGGGGTGGCGGGGCTGAGGGGGTGGCGGGGCTGGAAGTGCGGGGCTTCGCCCCCGGCCCGCGCCTCGAGCGTCGGCGGGGGTGGCGGGGGTGGAGGAGGGCGTGAATAGGAGATACCGCGCCGGAGGCGGGCCGCATCGACCGATCGGATGACCCCGGGGTCATCCGGTGCGGTGGGCGGGGCGAGCCGGTACGGGGACGGGGGGCGCGGGGTTCCGGGGCGAGGCTTGGAGCAGTGAAGGAGCCGGTACGACCGGCCCGGAGCGACCCGATGCCGACCCCGTGCCCCGTGCCACCGTTCTCAGGAGCAGAGATGAACACCCGCACCCGCGTTCTCACCGGTACCGCCCTCGCCGTCGCCCTGGGCGCCGGAGCCTTCGGTGCCGTGAGCGCCAGCGCGACCCCCGCCTCCGACGCCGCCTCGGCGTCCGTCGCCCCGGCCTCCTCGAAGAAGGACGGGCCGGCCGGCAAGGACTTCACCACGACGACGCACCTCACCGTCGACGCCGCGACCCGCGCCGCCCAGGCCGCGCTGAAGGCCGCCGAGTCCGAGAACCAGAAGGTGACGGTCGCGGTCGTCGACCGCAACGGCAACACCATCGTCACCCTGCGCGGCGACGGCGCGGGTCCGCAGTCCTACGAGTCGGCGCAGCGCAAGGCCTTCACCGCCGTGTCCTGGAACGCCCCGACCTCGGTGCTCGTGGGCCGCCTCGCCCAGACCCCGAACCTGAAGGACATCCCCGGCACCCTCTTCCTCGGTGGTGGCACCCCGGTCCAGGCGAACGGCGCGCCCGTCGCCGGTGTCGGCGTGGCCGGTGCCCCGAGCGGTGACCTGGACGAGAAGTTCGCCAAGGCGGGCGTGGACGCGCTCGGCAAGTAACCCGCGGAGCCGGGCCGCCTAGGATCGAGCACGTGGAACTCCGTGCTCTCTCCCGCCTCGCCGCCCCTGCCGTCGCCGCCCTGCTCGCCCTCACCACGGGGTGTACGGGGGAGACGGTGCAGGGGCGGCCGGGTGCGTCGGGGCTGCGCGATCCGTACTTCCCCCGGGCCGGGAACGGCGGCTACCAGGTCGACCACTACGCGCTGGACCTGGACTACGACCCCGCCGACGGGCAGCTGCACGGAAAGGCCGTGATCACGGCCCGCGCCGGGCAGGCGCTCAGCTCCTTCAACCTGGACCTCAGCGGCCTGGACGTCGAGCGCGTGACCGTCCAGGGCGAGGGGGCCCGGTACAACCGGACCGGCACCGAGCTGACCGTGCGCCCCGCCGAGGACCTGAAGAAGGGCGAGGTCTTCCGGACGGAGGTCGACTACAGCGGGAAGCCGAAGTCCCTCGCCGATCCGGACGGGGCCAAGGAGGGCTGGATCACCACGGAGGACGGCGCGGTCGCCGTCGGCGAGCCGGTCGGGTCGATGACCTGGTTCCCCGGCAACCACCATCCCAGCGACAAGGCCGCGTACGACATCACGCTCACCGTTCCGCGTGGCTACGAGGCGGTGTCGAACGGCGAGTTGCGCTCCCGTACCGAGGGCGCGGACGGGCGGACCGCCTTCGCGTGGCACAGTCCGGAGCCGATGGCGAGCTATCTGGCGACCGCCGCCGTCGGGCGGTACAAGGTGACGACCGGGCGGACGCCCTCGGGGACCGGCCTCTACAGCGCCGTGGCGCCCGGGGAGGAGGCCGCGAGCACCGGTCCGCTCGCGCGGCTGCCGGAGATGGTGGAGTGGAGCGGCGGCCGGTTCGGCCCGTACCCCTTCGCCACGGCGGGTGCGATCGTGGTGCCCACCGGAACCCTCGCCTACGCCCTGGAGACCCAGGGCCGGCCCGTCTACTCCGGCGCGCCCGAGGACGAGGAGCTCGTCGTGCACGAGCTCGCGCACCAGTGGTTCGGCAATTCGGTGTCGCCGAAGTCCTGGAAGGACATCTGGCTCAACGAGGGTTTCGCGACCTACGCCGAGTGGCTGTGGGCCGAGGACCACGGCGGGCCCACGGCGCAGCAGCACTTCGAGGCGTTCCTGGCCGGGGACACGGACGTGGACGAGGACGCCGGTGTCGACTGGGACGCGTTCCCGCCGGCCGCCCCGCCCGGGCCCGAGGAGATCACCGCGTCCCCGGTGTACTACCGCGGCGCGATGGTCCTGCACCGGATCCGCCAGGAGGTGGGCGACGAGAAGTTCTTCGCCCTGGTGCGCGGCTGGGCCACCGACCACCGCCACGGGAACGCGAACACGTCCGAGTTCACCGTCTACGCCGAGAAGAAGACGGGGCAGGACCTGAAGGAGGTCTGGGACGTGTGGCTGTACGGGAAGGACCGGCCGAAGTAGCAGCCTCAGTGGCCCAAGTGGCCCAAGTGGCCTGAGCGGCGGACCGGTCCGTTACGGGGCTTCGAGCGGCTTGCGCAGCACGGTGCAGTCGCGGCCCAGCTCACGGTCCTTGGCCTTGCGCAGGGTGACGTACCCCCGGGACTGCCAGAAGGCGAGGGCGCCGGGGTTGTTGTCCAGTACGGCGATGCGGACGTCCGCGCGTCCGGCGGCGCGGAAGCGGTCCTCGACCAGGGTGGCCACGGCGCGGCCGTATCCCTCGCGGTGCGCGGTGGCGTCGATGAGCAACAGGCCGATCCACGGGTCCGGGTCGTCGTCGGCGGGTGCCTGCGCGAGGGTGGCGGCCAGCCCGACGAGGCGTCCGGCGGACCGGGCGAGGAGCACCTCGGCACCGTCGTGGGCGAGTTCGCCGGCGAGCGCGGCGGCGACCTGTTCGACCGTGATGCGGTCCGGGTCGGGAAAGTCTCCGCTGAGTTCGAAGAACGCGTGGTTCGTCGAGTAGAGGGTCGCGATCTCGGCGAGTACCGGGCCGGGAAGGGCGCCGTCGATGGGGACGAGCGGTTGCAGGATCACCTGTCGAACGGTAGCGAAGCCCCCTCCCCGGACGGCCGGGAGGGGGCTTCACCAGCGCTGGTGTCCGGCGGGTGCCGGACCGTGCGGTCTTAGACGTTGACGCCGAAGTCCTGCGCGATGCCGGTGAGGCCGGAGGCGTAACCCTGGCCGACGGCGCGGAACTTCCACTCGGCGCCGTTGCGGTAGAGCTCGCCGAAGACCATGGCGGTCTCGGTCGCCGCGTCCTCGGAGAGGTCGTAGCGGGCGATCTCGGCGCCGCCGGCCTGGTTCACGACGCGGATGTACGCGTTGCGGACCTGGCCGAAGTTCTGGCTGCGGGCCTCGGCGTCGTAGATGGAGACCGGGAAGACGATCTTGTCCACGTCGGCCGGGAGGCCGGCGAGGTTGACGTTGATGGCCTCGTCGTCGCCCGCGCCCTCGCCGGTGCGGTTGTCACCGGTGTGGACGATGGTCTGGTCCGGGGTGGACTTGTTGTTGAAGAAGACGAAGTGGCCGTCGGAGACGACCTTGCCGGTCGGGTTGACCGCGATGGCCGAGGCGTCGAGGTCGAAGTCGACTCCGGTGGTCGTACGGACGTCCCAGCCGAGGCCGACCGTGACGGCAGCGAGGCCCGGGGCCTCCTTCGAGAGCGAGACGTTGCCGCCCTTGGACAGGCTGACAGCCATGGGATTGTCCCTTTCCTCATCCAACATGCACGTACAGGCGGTCAAACTACCGCTGCCCCCTATAACGCGACGAGAGGCCGGTCGGGTTCCCGTCGTGAATTGTCCGTGACGGGGAATCTCCGTGAGCCGAATGGGCAGGGCGGAAAATGCGGGTGACGGCGGCCGCGTCGGGGGCGGATCATAGGGGCATGCCTGGTCCTTACGTCATCCGCGGTTCCGTCGTGCTTCCCGAGGGGGAGCTCGCCTGGCGGTTCTCGCGGTCCTCGGGGCCGGGCGGTCAGCACGTGAACACTTCGGACTCGCGCGTGGAGCTGCTGTTCGACCTGGCGGCCACCAAGGCGCTGCCCGAGGTGTGGAAGGAGCGGGCGCTGGAGCGGCTCGCGGCGAAGCTGGTGGACGGGGTGGTGACCGTACGGGCCTCCGAGCACCGCTCGCAGCTGCGCAACCGGGAGATGGCACTGGTCCGGCTGGCCTCGCTGCTGGCCGAGGCGACGGCGCCGCCGCCGAAGCAGCGCCGGCCGACGAAGATCCCGCGCGGGATCAATGAGCGCCGGCTGCGCGAGAAGAAGGCGCGGGCCGAGACCAAGCGCGGCCGCACGGGCCGGGACTGGTAGCCCCGCCGGTGCCCGTCTTACGCGCCTCAGGATCCCTACGGGCCCCACGAGCTCCGGGTGCGCTGCGTGCCCTCCGCGTCCAGCGTGCCCTGCGTGCGCTGCGTGTCCTACGAGCCCTACGGGCCCCACGGCCCCCACGAGCGCCGGGTGCGCCCTCCGCGTCCTGCGTGTCCTACGAGCCCAGGTGTCGGTAGCGCCCGCGGAAGTACGTCAGCGGCTGCCCGTCCGGGGACGGCAGGCCGGCCGTCAGGACCCGGCCGACGACCAGGGTGTGGTCGCCCGCCTCGACGCGGTTCTCCGTACGGCATTCCAGGGTGGCCAGGGCGCCGTTCAGCAGGGGGGCGCCGGAGGCCTCGCCGCGTACGTACGGCAGGTCGGCGAAGAGCAGCCGGTCGCTGATGCGGCCCTTCATCGAGAAGCGGCCCGCCACCTGGAGCTGGTGGTCGGCGAGGACCGACACCGCCCACAGGGGCTGTTCCGCCAGCAGGTCGTCCATCCGGGAGCCCTCCCGCAGGCTCACCAGGACCAGCGGCGGGTCCAGGGACACGGACATGAAGGCGGTCGCCGTCATGCCGACGTCCTCGCCGCGCGGGCCGTCCGCCGTCAGCGGGGGCTCGTGCGCGGTGATCAGGCACACGCCCGCCGCCAGCCGGGACATCGCAGCCCGGAACTCGTCATTGCTCACTCCCTCAGCATGGGGGGTTCCGTGGGACGGGGCGGGTACGGGGGTCGTCTTCAGCACGCTGAAACGCTAATCTCGCCCTTCCGCGCCGCACATCGGGCCCTGGTCCGAGTCGCGCCCCCGCCCCTTGGCCTAGGCCCGGGCGTATCGTTTGCTCTCGAGAATGCGGGGGAGCGCTCCCAGTCAGTGCACGAGCCCGGTGCGCACCGATATTCATCTGATGTGACTTGAGTCACAGAGGGCAAGATTTGTTGACCCTGTGTACCTGCCGCACAGCTCACTGTGATTCAGTGGACGGGACACCGCAACGAAACGCCGATGACAAACCTGGAGTTGCTGTCGAGGTCTCGGGGAGAGCGAGCAATGGAGACCGAGTCGGAGCCGTACGTCCGTCTTGCGACCCTGCGGCAGCTGCATCGGGTGGTGGCCGAGCTCAATACGGCCCGGAGCCTGGCGGACACCCTGCAGACCGTCGTGGACGGCATCGTCGTGGGGCTCGGCTACGAACTCGCCTGTGTCAACCTCGTTCGCCCGGACGGTGATCTCGTCGTCGCCGCCTTCGCCGGCGATCCTGCTGCGGAGGCCCTCATCACCGGCCGCGTCGGCTCCCGCGCCTCCTGGGAGCGCCGCCTGACGATGGGTGAGAACTGGGACGGGCTCAGGTTCATCCCGCACACCGAGGGCTGGGTCCTCATGGAGGACGACGTCCCCCAGTGGCACACCGACGGCCCCGATCCGCGGTTCGAGGACGAGTGGCACCCCGAGGACCGGCTCTACGCGCCCATGTACGCGTCCGGCGGGGAACTTCTGGGTGTCATTTCGGTGGACAGACCGCGCAACGGCCGCCGGCCCGGCGCCTGGGGCCGCGAAGCGCTCCAGATGTACGCCTTCCAGGCCGCGATTGCGATCAGCAATGCCAGGCTCAGGGCGAACATGCAGCGCGCCCTCGTCCGGCTGGAGCGCGAGCAGCAGGCGCTGCGGGCCAGTGAAGAGTCGTTCCGCCAGGCCTTCGAGTACGCGCCCAGCGGGATGGCGATCGCCGAGATGGGCGGGGACCAGCACGGCCGGCTGCTGCGGACCAACGACGCGCTGTGCCGGCTGCTCGGCCGGCCCGCCTCCGTCCTGCGCCGCTACTCCTTCTCCGACCTGGTCCACCCCGAGGACATCGGCACCCTGCTGCGCACCTCCGCCGAGGGCGGCCGGGCCGAGCTGCGGCTGGGGCGCCGCGACGGCACGTATGTATGGGTCTCGCTGCGCAACTCCGTCGTCGCCGACGCGGCCGACGGGCCCCGGTTCCTGCTCACGCACGTCGAGGACATCGAGGAGCGCAAGCGGCACGAGCTCCAGCTCGCCCACCGCGCCAGCCACGACTCGCTGACCGGCCTGCCCAACAGCGCCGAGCTGCGGGCCCGGCTCGGCGCCCGGCTGTGCCGTAGGCCACAGTCCGTACGGGCCAGCGCGATCGAGGCGCTGGACGCGGCCTTCGAGGGGCGCGACGGATACGACGGGCACGCGGCGCACGGGCCGCACGGGGGGCATGCGGCGCACGCGGGGCACGACGGGAACCCGGTGGGGGCGGAGGCGGGTGGTGCCGGTGAGCACGGGTTTCATGCCGACGGCCCCGACCTGTTCACCGGGGCCGACCCCTTCGAGTTCCCCGGGGCGCCGCCCGCCCCGTCGGATGGTCCGTACGACCACCACGTGCACACGGTGGCGCCCGCGACCGACATCGACGACGGGACGAAGGGGCTCGCGGTCCTCTTCTGCGACCTGGACGGCTTCAAGTCGATCAACGACCGGTTCGGGCACCACACGGGCGACGCGGTCCTGATCGAGGTGGCCCGGCGGCTGACGACCGGCGTCAGGGACGGTGACACCGTCGCCCGGCTGGGTGGTGACGAATTCGTCGTCCTTGCCGACGGTCTGGGCGCCGCCGACGCCGCCGACCTCGCCGTCCGGCTGCGCAACGCGATCATCCCGCCGATCAGGGTGGACGGCCGTGCGGTGCGGGTCGGGGCCAGTTTCGGCATCGGCTGGGCCAGCTGCGGGATGTCCGCCGACGAGGTGCTGCGCTCCGCCGATCAGCGGATGTACATCGAGAAGAGGTCCCGGTCGAAGGCGCATCGCCGGGCGGGATGACGCGGTCTGCCGCTCGTGGGGGCACCTGTTCGGGGTAGGCTCCCGGGGGTCGAAAGGAGTGACCTGCGATGACGACGCCCGCGAACAACGGCCCGCACGGTGGGGCGAACAAGCCCGAGGACGACGATCCGTTCGGCTACCTCTACGAGGATGGCCAGGCGGCCGGAGCCACCCCGCCCGCATCGGGCGGTGGATACGGCTACCCCGGCGCGTCGGCCGGCGGTCATCACGGTCCCCAGCCCGGCGTCCCCCGCACCTCGCACCACCAGGTGCGCACGGTCGGTGAGCGCAGGAACGGCGGCCAGCGCGGACCCGTCCCGCAGCAGAGCCCGGGCTACCAGGCCCAGTACCAGGCCCCCGAAGCGCTCCAGGCGGGCGGCTACGGCGTTCCGCAGCAGGCGCACCCCCCGCAGCACCAGACCCAGACGACTCCGCACCCGGGCGGTCACGGCGGCGGCGGTGGCTCCAGCCGTCGCGGCCTGCTGATCGCGGCCGTCGCGGTGGTCGCCGTGGTCGTGATCGGCATCGTCGCCGCCCTGCAGTTCGGCGACAAGGACAAGGGCGAGGAACAGCCCACCGCGAACGACGGCCAGCAGTCGGCGGCCCCCCAGAACCCGGCCAGCCCGGCCCCGAGCAGCCCGAAGCCCTCGCAGGCCCCGCTGCCCAAGGGCGAGGCGGCCGGTGCGGGCATGGTGCTGACCGGCGGTGCGCGGCTGGAGAGCACGGTGCCCGGTTCGAAGAGCTCGGGCGGCCAGTACGTCGCCGGCTTCAACCAGGTCGGTGCTGCGCTCACCTGGACGGTGGACGTGCCGGAGGCGGGCGAGTACACGCTGTTCGTCAACTACGGCGTTCCCGGCAAGCCCGGCAAGGCGACCCTCACGGTCAACGGGCAGAGCCCGAACCAGTCGCTGAACCTGGACAACTTCGCCAGGGCGGCGGACGGCGCCTGGGACAAGGGCTGGACGCGCACCTTCGCGTTCATCAACCTCAAGAAGGGCACGAACGCGATGAAGATCTCGTGCGAGGCCGGCAACCAGTGCGACGTCGTCTTCGACCAGCTGGAGCTGGCTTCGGGCCACGTCAGGCGCTGACGGCGCTGACGGCGGGGGCGGCGGGGGCGGACGCCCCCGGAACGAACCAGGCTCTGCCGCACACGCGGCAGAGCCTGGTTCCGTTTGTGCGCGGGCCCGCTAGCCGCAGTGCACCCAGCCGGTGGTCTCCCGGTGGGTCTTCTCCAGGTAGCTGGAGTCCTGGGTGTTCCAGAAGCCCGTGATGAAGCCGGTGAGCTTGACGCACGCGCCGGCGGCGGAGACGTAGACCGGGCCCGCGTACTGGGTGTAGGCGCGCTGGCCGTCGGTGTCGGACCTGCCGTTGCTGGCGTCGATGGAGATGCCCATGCCGTCGGTGACCGCGAACTTGGAGTCGCGGCGCAGGATCGCGCAGTTCTTGCCGGTGGACTTGTTGTAGTACAGGAACATCACGCCGGCGCCGGTGGCGCCGCGGTCGTCACCGAGCGGGTAGGCGTCCTGCTGGTAGTAGCCCGCGCCGCAGGAGCCCCCCGAGATCGCCTGGGCCTGGGCGGGGACGGCGGCCAGGGTGGAGACGGCCACTACGCCGGTGGTGATGGCGAGCGCCCTGCGGGAAATTCGGTTCATGTGCCTCTACCTTGCATTTTCGTAGATCAACAGCGTCCGCGATCAGGGTCGACGGAATCATGATCATAGTTGGCCGAAAAGGCAGCCTTACGCTCCGGAAGGGTCGTCAAGAGTGTTGCCTGCGCGACACTTTGATGGATCCTCAGCCGGATTGGTGGAGTCGTCAGCCGCCGTCGGTGACGCGTACGGCGTGCCGCAGCTCTTCGTAGACGCCGGGGTCGAAGGCCCCCGCCACCGGGGCGAGGACGGTGGCCGCCGAGAGGGCGACCGCGCGGGTGAGGCGTTCCGGCCAGTCCAGGCCCTCCGCCAGTGCGGACAGCAGGCCGGCGACCGCGGAGTCGCCTGCTCCGGTCGGGTTGCCGGACAGCCGGCGCGGCGGGGCCGCCTGCCAGGAGCCCTCGGCGGTGGAGGCCAGCAGGCCGGCCGGGCCGAGCGAGGTGACCACCGCGTGGGCGCCCCGGCGGCGGGCGTCGCGGGTGGCGGGGAGCGGGTCGCGGGATCCGGTGAGCTCGGCCAGTTCGGCGGCGTTCGGCTTGATGATCTCCGGGCGGGCGGCCACTCCGCGGCGCAGGGCCTCGCCGCTGGTGTCCAGCAGGACGGGCACCCCGGCCGCGCGGGCCGACCGTACGAGCAGCGCGTACGCGCCCACCGGCACGCCCGGCGGGAGGCTGCCGCACAGGGCCACCGCGCGGGCGCCGCGCACGAGGTCCTCGTAGTGGGTCAGGAACCGCGACCACTCGGCGGCGGTGATCTGCGGGCCCGGCTCGTTGAACTGCGTGGTGTCGCCGGAGGCCGCGTCGGTGACGGCCACCGTGCGGCGGGTGTTGCCCGCGCAGGGCACCAGGGCGTCGACCACCCCCGGCGACTGCGCCAGCAGCCCCCGTACGACGGAACCGACGGGACCGCCGGCGAAGCCCGTCGCGGTCACCTCGTGGCCGAGGGCGGCCAGGACGTGCGCGACGTTGATCCCCTTGCCCCCGGGGCGTTCGGTGACGGTGGAGACCCGGTGCGAGGCGTGCGGAAGCAGCCGCGGCACTTGGTACGTGACGTCGAGCGCGGTGTTGAGCGTCACGGTAAGGATCATGGGCACTCCCGGGTCTGTTGCTGCCGGGATCATGCCAAACGCACGGCGGTCGGCCCAGCCCCGGGGCCGACCGTTATCCCTCCGTGCAGCCGCTCGGCCGTCAGATCGGCGATCAGGAGGGCAGGCTGACGATCCATTCGCCGCGGCGCATGACTCCCTTGACGTCGAACGCGGCGTCCAGCACGACGAGGTCCGCGTACTTGCCGGGCTCCAGCGAGCCGATCTCGTCGTACAGGCCGATCAGCTTGGCCGGGTTGGCGGAGATCGCCCGGACCACGGACTCCACCGGCAGCTTGTCGAGGGTCACCGAGCGCTTGAAGGCGGTGTCCAGGGTCAGCGTCGATCCGGCGATGGAGCCGCCCTCCACCAGTCGTGCCACGCCGCGCTTGACCTCGACCTCCAGCGGGCCGAGGTGGTAGGTCCCGTCGCCGAAGCCGGCCGCGTCCATCGCGTCGGTGATCAGCGCGACGCGGTGCGCGCCCGCGTGGTGGAAGGCCAGTTCCAGTGCCGCCGGGTGCAGGTGGGTGCCGTCGTTGATGAGCTCGACGGTGATCCGCTCGTCCTCCAGCAGCGCGGCGATCGGGCCGGGTTCGCGGTGGGCGAGGGGCGGCATCGCGTTGAAGAGGTGGGTGGCCACGGTCGCGCCCGCGTCGATGGCGGCGCGCGTCTGCTCGTACGTGGCGTCCGTGTGGCCGATCGCCGCGATGACCCCGTGTTCGGCGAGCAGCCGTACGGAGTCCAGGCCGCCCGGCAGTTCGGTGGCGAGGGTGAACATGCGGGCGGCGCCGTGCGCGGCGTCGATGAGCTTGCGGACCTCGGCCGGGTCGGGGTCGCGGAGCAGGTCCTCCTTGTGGGCGCCCTTGCGGCAGGGGTTGATGAACGGCCCCTCGAAGTGGATGCCGGCGATCTCGCCCGCTTGCGTCAGCTCGGCGAGCAGCCCGGCCCGCCGGGCGAGCTCGTCCAGGTCCCCGGTGACGGTGGAGGCGACCAGGGTGGTGGTGCCGTGCTCGCGGTGGGTGCGGACTCCCTTGAGGACGTCCTCGGCGGTGCCGGAGGTGAACGAGGCGCCGCCGCCACCGTGGTTGTGCATGTCGACGAAGCCGGGGACGACCCAGTGCCCGGACAGGTCGACGCTCCGCGCACCCTCGTGGGCGCTGCCGGCGATGCGGTCGCCGTCGACGATGACCCTGCCGTTCGCCACCGTTCCGGTGGGCAGCACCACCCTGGCGCCCGAAAGAACAGTGCTGTGCGCGCTTCCGGACATCAGGCAGGTACCTCCGTGGCGAGTAGGTCCCAGGCGAGCAGCCCTGCGCCCAGGCATCCGGCGGTGTCCCCGAGGGCAGCCGGAACGATGTGGGGGAGCCGCTGGAACGTCACGCGCTCCTCCACGGCCGTTCGTAGTGGTGTGAACAAGGTCTCCCCGGCTTCCGCCAGCCCGCCGCCGATGATCAGCGTGCGCGGGTCCAGCAGGGTGATCGCGGTGACCAGTCCGTCGGCGAGGGCGCCGACCGCGGCCAGCCAGACCTCCCGGGCGCGCGCGTCCCCGGACGCGACGGCCTCGGCGCAGTCCGCGGCGTCGGCCTCCGGGTCGCCGGAGGCCGACGCCCAGGCGCGGCTGACGGCCGCGGCGGAGGCGAGGGTTTCCAAGCAGCCGTGCTGGCCGCAGCCGCAGGCGGGGCCGCCCGGGCGCACCACGATGTGCCCGATCTCGCCCGCGTAGCCGTGGGCGCCGGCCTCGATGCGGCCGGCGATGCCGATGGCTCCGGCGATGCCGGTGCCGAGCGGGACGAAGAGGAAGCGGTCGGCGCCCCGGCCGGCGCCGATGCGGCCCTCGGCGAGTCCGCCCGTGCGCACGTCGTGGCCGAGGGCCACGGGGATGCCGCCGAGGCGGCTGCCGAGCAGGGCGCGCATCGGTACGTCGCGCCAGCCCAGGTTCGCCGCGTAGACGGCGATCCCGTGCTCGGCGTCGACGATGCCCGGGACGGCGATGCCGGCGGCCGAGGCGGGCCGTCCGAAGCGCTCCCGGCCGATGTCGAGCAGCTCGGCGGCGAAGTCCTGGATCGTCTCGACGACGGCGTCGGGACCCCGCTCGCGGCCGGTGGCCCGGCGCGCTTCGTGGAGCAGGGTGCCTCCCCCAGCTACCGCTGGGTGGTGCCCCCCTTCGGCGACGAGGGCGGCCTTCATCCCGGTGCCGCCCACATCGAGGGCGATGACGTGTTTCACGGGTTTCACAGAGACAGTCTCGCGTGCTCGGCGGGGAAAGGTCTAGTCCAATGGGGGAGATTGTTGAGTGGCCATACAAATTCGGGATCCAGGTCGGGAGCTCGATGTGGACGAGCCGCCAAAGTGGTGTAGACCTTACGTGGATCGTACGTACAAGAAAGAGTGGATGGACAACTGTGAAGGGCCGTTACCTGAGCCTGGCCGCGTCCGGCGCCGTGCTGTGCCTGACTGCCGTGACGCTGACGGGCTGCGGAGCCCTCGACGGGCTCACCGGAGACAACGAGGTGACCCTGCGGGTCGTGGCGGCCGACTACGGGGACAATCCGCAGAACTCCTCCGAGGCGTACTGGAAGGACCTCGCCGCGGGCTTCGAGAAGGCCAACCCGGGCACCAAGGTCGAGGTCAGCGTCTACTCCTGGTCCGAGGTCGACGCCAAGGTCGCCGAGATGGTCAAGGCCGGCAAGGCCCCCGACATAGCCCAGATCGGCGCCTACTCCGACTACGCGGCCGCCGGCAAGCTGTACTCGGCGGAAGAGCTGCTCTCCGTGAAGACCGAGGCCGACTTCCTCGGGCCGCTCGCGGACGCCGGCAAGGTCAAGCAGGTCCAGTACGGCATGCCCTTCGTGGCCAGCACCCGGCTGCTCTTCTACAACGAGAAGCTGCTCGCCGACGCCGGTGTGATCGGCAAGGACGCCAAGGGCTGGCAGCCGAAGAACTGGGCGGACCTCGAAGCCGCCGCCAAGAAGCTCAAGGCCGCGAACGTGCCCACCCCCTTCGCGCTGCCGCTGGGCCGCGAGGAGGCGCAGGCCGAGACGATGATGTGGATGCTCGCGGGCGGCGGCGGCTACACCGACAACGAGGAGTCGTACTCGATCGACTCCGCCCCCAACGCCAAGGCGCTGGAGTTCCTCCGGGACAAGATGGTCGGCCAGGGGCTGACCGGCCCCGTGGAGCCCGGCAAGCTGGACCGCCAGGCCGCCTTCGACGGCTTCACCAAGGGCGAGGTCGGCATGCTCAACGGGCACCCGACCCTGCTCAAGCAGGCCGCCGCCAAGGGCGTGAAGTTCGGCATGGTGCCGCTGCCCACCTCCGACGGCAGCGACCAGCCCGCGATGGGCGTCGCGGACTGGATCATGGCCTTCAAGAACGGCCACCGCCAGGAGTCCGGCAAGTTCCTGGACTTCCTGTACCAGCCGAAGAACGTGACGGCCTTCACCGAGAAGTACGACCTGCTGCCCGCCACCACCAGCGGCTACCAGGCCAAGCAGGCCGCCACGGGCGCCTCGGCCCCGCAGCTGAAGCCCTTCCTGACGGCCCTGCCGAACTCCCGGCTGTACCCCGTCGGCAAGAAGTCCTGGGCGGGCGTCAGCGAGGACATCAAGCAGAACATCGGCAAGACCGTCCAGCCGGGCGGACAGCCCGCGAAGGTGCTGGAGCAGATCGCCACCGCCGCCCGGGCGGCCGACCCGCGCTGAGCGGTGGCGGCGGGCCGGGTGTCAGCGCGCGGCGTTAATCTGGCGGTATGACGGACGAGGGGCAGCTGACGGCCACGGAGGCCGCGGTGCTCGCGTACGAGGGACGCACCTGGCCCGGGCCCGGAGCCAAGGAACGGGCCATCCGGGAAGGGCTGGGGATGACCCCCGTCCGCTACTACCAGTTGCTCAACGCACTGATGGACGACCCGCGGGCGCTGGCCCACGCCCCGGGCACCGTGAACCGGCTGCGCAGGATCCGAGAGGCCCAGCGAGCCCGGCGATAGCCGTAGCCGTGGCACCGCGCGGCCGTTAGGGTCGTGCGTATGGGGAGTCATCCGCACGATCTGCCGATGCCCGTCACCGCAGCCGGACGCGAGGGACTCGAAGCCCTGCTCCGCGTACCCCGCCGGTCCGTGGTCGCCCTGGACTTCGACGGCACCCTCGCCGACATCGTCCCGGACCCGGACCAGGCCCGGGCCCATCCCGGAGCCGTTCCGGCCCTGTCCGCACTCGCCCCCGAGGTCGACTCGGTGGCGGTGATCACCGGCCGACCGGCGGGCGTCGCCGTCCGCTACGGGGGCTTCGCCGGGGTCCCCGGCCTGCAGCACCTGGTCGTCCTCGGCCACTACGGAGCCGAACGGTGGGACGCCGTCAGCGGCATCGTCCACGCGCCCGCCGAGCACCCCGGGGTGGCGGCGGTCCGGGCGGAGCTGCCGGGGTTCCTGGATTCCATCGGGGCCTGGCGCGGCACCTGGATCGAGGAGAAGGGCCGGGCCCTGGCCGTGCACACCCGGCGGGCGGAGGACCCGGCGGCGGCCTTCGCGGCGCTGCGGGAGCCGCTGGCGGAGCTCGCGGCGCGGCACGGGCTGATGGTCGAGCCGGGGCGGGCGGTGCTGGAGCTGAGGCCGCCCGGCATGGACAAGGGCGTCGCCCTGACCGAGTTCCTGGCGGAACGGGACGCGGAGGCGGTGCTGTACGCGGGCGACGACCTGGGCGACCTGGCGGCGTTCTCGGCGGTGGAGAAGGGGCGGGCGGACGGCCTGCCGGGGCTGCTGGTGTGCAGTGGCTCGGCGGAGGTCCCCGAGCTCGCCGCGCGGGCCGACCTGGTCCTTCCCGGACCGGGAACGGTCGCCTCCTTCCTGTCCGCCCTGGCCGAAGCCATCCGCCGCTGATTTCACCCCTGCCCCCCGCGCCTCAATCGCCGGCGGGGCTGGATGTTTCAGCCGTCCGGCGTTTGAGGACCGGGTTCGGGCGGAGCCCGGTTTTTCAGCCGGGGCTGGATGTGCGGGGGCTCCGCCCCCGAACCCCCGCGCCTCAAACGCCGGCGGGGCTGGATGTGCGGGGCTGGATGTGCGGGGCTGGATTTTTCAGACGTCCGGCGTTTGAGGACCGGGTTCGGGCGGAGCCCGGTTCTTCAGCTGGGGCTGGATGGGGCGAGGGCTGCGAGTTGGGCCTCGAACCAGGCCGTCGGCGGGAGGGCCGTCGCGGCAGCGGAGAGGCGCTTCGTGCGTTCCGCGCGTTCACCCATCGGCATGGACAGCGCCGCGTGCAGCGCGTCCGCCGTCGCCGTCACGTCGTACGGGTTCACCGTCAGCGCGTCCTGGCGGAGCTCCTCGTACGCCCCCGCCCCGGTGGACAGCACCAGCACGCACCCCGCCTCCGACACCACCGGGATCTCCTTCGCCACCAGGTTCATCCCGTCCCGCACCGGGTTCACCAGCGCCACGTCCGCCAGCCGGTACGCCGCCAGCGAGCGTTCGAAGTCGTCCTTCACCGACACCAGCACCGGCTGCCAGTCCTCCGTACCGAACTCCGCGTTGATCTCCGCCGCCAGGTCCCGCACCGACTGCGTGTAGTCCCGGTACACCTTCAGGTCCTGCCGCGACGGGTACGCCGACGCCAGGTGGACCACCCGGCCCCGCCACTGCGGGCGCGCGGTCAGCAGCTCCCGGTAGGCCAGCAGGCCGCGCAGGATGTTCTTCGACAGCTCCGTGCGGTCCACGCGGACGATCGTCCGCAGGCCGTCGACCTCCGCCCGCAGCTCCGCCAGCTTGGCGTTCACCTCCGGCCGTTGCGCCAGTGCCCGCAGTTCGTCCCCGTCCACGCCCAGCGGGTACGCGCACACGTGCGTCGTCCGGGTGGGCCACACCGCGTACCGGTGGTGCTCCACCACCGAGCCGCCGTGCACCTCCGACCGCCCCCACGCGTCGTCGAGCCGCGCCGATCCCAGGAACTCCGCCGCCCAGGCCTCGGTGTGGAAGCCCAGCACGTCCGCGCCGAGCATGCCCCACAGCAGGGTCTCGCGGACCGTGTCCGGAAGCATGGCGAGGTAGCCCGGCGCCGCCCACGGGGTGTGCGTGAAGTGTGCGATCCGCAGGTCGGGCCGGAGCACCCGCAGCAGTCCGGGCACCAGGGCCAGGTGGTAGTCCTGGACCAGCACCTGCGCGCCCTGCCCGGCCTCCTCGGCCAGGGCCTCGGCGAAGGCCTGGTTGTAGCGCTCGTACGACTCCCACCGCCGGCGGAACCCGGCGTCGAAGACCGGTTCGCGCGGGATGTCGTACAAGTGGTGGTGCGTGAACCACAGCACAGAGTTGGCGATGCCGTTGTACGCGGCGTCATACATCGTGGGATCGATGTCCAACATCCGGACGCCCGGCTCGGCCACGCCCCGGCGGACCGCCTCCCGGTCCGCGTCCGACAGTGCCGCACAGATCCACAGCGCGTCCGGCTGCTCGGCGAGGGCCGTGGAGAGTCCGGAGACGAGACCGCCCCCGCCGCGCCGGGCACTGAGCGTCCCGTCCGCTGCGAGGGCGTAGGAGAGGGGGCCGCGGTTCGCTGCGACGAGCACCTGGGAAGCCATGCCGCCAACCTAGCCCGGCCCGCACCCGCTCAAACCGTACGTTCGCTCACGCCACGCGACGCAGCGCGTACTCCTTGATGCCCGCCATCGGCGGCCGCTCCTCCGTGTCCACGGGATGCGTCCGCGGTACGAAACCCTCCGGCCCGCGCTCGAACTGCGTGAGCTCCGGTCGTACGAGGTGCCCGCGCGAGAGCCGTACCTGGGCGGTGCGGTAGATCGCCGCGGCCATCCGGCCCAGTGCCTGCCCGCCCTGGTGGCGGTGGACCCGTACGCCGACGTCCACCTGGGCCAGCGCGTCCAGCCCGACCGTGTGCAGCGCGTCGACCAGCAGGCCCAGCTCGACGCCGTAGCCGACGGGGAACGGCAGCTGCTCCAGCAGGGAGCGGCGCACGGCGTACTCGCCGCCCAGCGGTTGCACGAAGCCGGCCAGCTGCGGCCAGTGGAGGTTGAGGAGCGGGCGGGCGACCAGCTCGGTGACCCGGCCGCCCTGGCCCGGGGCGTCCCCCAGCGGCCGGTCGTACATCGCCTTGACGAACTGCACTCCGGGGTCGGTCAGCAGCGGGCCCACGATCCCGGAGACGAAGGAGGCCGAGAAGTCCCGCAGGTCGGCGTCCACGAAGCAGACGATGTCGCCGGTGGTGGCCAGCAGCGAGCGCCACAGCACCTCGCCCTTGCCGGGCAGCGCCGGGAGGCGGGGCAGGATCTCGTCGCGGTGCACCACCCGGGCCCCGGCCTTCGCCGCGACCTCCGCGGTCCGGTCGGCGGAGCCCGAGTCGATGACGACCAGCTCGTCCACCAGGGGGACCGGCAGTCCCTCGATCAGCTCACGCCGGATGACCTCGACGATCGCGCCGACCGTCGCCTCCTCGTCCAGTGCGGGCAGCACCACGCTGACCGTGGTTCCGGCCGCCCGTTTCCGGTCGAGCAGCTGGTCGAGCGGTCGGTCGGCGGCGGACCAGGAGCGGTCGGCCAGCCATCGCTCCACCTCTTCCAGCACCCTCAGCACTCCCTGCGTGTCGGCGATATTCGCCCTTATGTGATCCATCTCGAGGTTCGGACGGCTGTCTCAACCGCCCGGGCCTTCGGTTACAGTCTTGAACAACGCGAAGGACCACCGCATGCCGGGGGTCCCGCGCACAAACGCACCGGCGCGCCATAGAGCGCGTGTGCCGGTGCCATACCGCTCATCCAGAGGGGCAGAGGGACACGGCCCGTTGAAGCCCCGGCAACCCTCCAGTCGGTTCTCGCGATCGCGCGTCAGCGCTCGTCAGCGAGGTCCCCGGCTAGGGAAGGTGCCAATTCCGTCTCATGGCGAAGTGCGCCATGGGGAAGATGAGGAGAAAGGGCCTCGCCATCATGGCTGCACAGACCGTCGCCACCTCTGCCCACCTTGATTCTGTCGACCTCGGACCCGCCACCGGCCTTTCCTGTCGCGAGTGCGGTACCCGTTTCGAGCTCGGCCCCATCTTCGCGTGCGCCGAGTGCTTCGGACCGCTGGAAGTCGCCTACGACCTGCCGACCGGCACTGGTTCGCCCGAAGACGTCGAGGCCCTGCGCGCCGCGATCGAGGCCGGCCCCAACAACATCTGGCGCTACGCGCCGCTGCTGCCCGTCCCCGCGGACGTGGCCGCCAAGCCCAGCCTGAACCCCGGCTTCACCAAGCTCGTGGACGCGGCCAACCTGGCCAAGGAACTGGGCATCACCGGCAAGCTGTACGTCAAGGACGACTCCGGCAACCCGACGCACTCCTTCAAGGACCGCGTCGTGGCCATCGCCGTCGAGGCCGCCCGCGCCTTCGGCTTCACCACCCTGTCCTGCTCCTCGACCGGCAACCTGGCCGGCGCCGTCGGCGCCGCGGCCGCCCGGGCCGGCTTCCGCTCCTGCGTGTTCATCCCGCACGACCTGGAGCAGGGCAAGGTCGTCATGGCCGGTGTGTACGGCGGTGACCTGGTCGGCATCGAGGGCAACTACGACGACGTCAACCGCTTCTGCTCCGAGCTCATCGGCGACCCGCTGGGCGAGGGCTGGGGCTTCGTCAACGTCAACCTGCGTCCTTACTACGGCGAGGGCTCCAAGACGCTGGCGTACGAGATCTGCGAGCAGCTCGGCTGGCAGCTGCCCGACCAGATCGTGATCCCGATCGCGTCCGGATCGCAGCTGACGAAGATCGACAAGGGTCTGCAGGAGCTCATCAAGCTCGGCCTCGTCGAGGACAAGCCGTACAAGATCTTCGGCGCCCAGGCCGAGGGCTGCTCCCCGGTGTCCACCGCCTTCAAGGCCGGTCACGACGTGGTCCGCCCGCAGAAGCCGAACACCATCGCCAAGTCGCTGGCCATCGGCAACCCGGCGGACGGTCCGTACGTCCTGGACATCGCCCGCCGCACCGGCGGTTTCGTCGAGGACGTCACCGACGAGCAGGTCGTCGAGGCCATCAAGATCCTCGCGCAGACCGAGGGCATCTTCGCCGAGACCGCGGGCGGTGTGACCGTCGGCGTGACGAAGAAGCTCATCGAGGGCGGGCAGCTCGACCCGACGCTGACCACCGTGGTCCTCAACACCGGTGACGGCCTCAAGACCCTGGAGGCGGTGGCCGCGGACAGCGGGCAGACCGCCACCATCCGCCCGAGCCTGGACGCGTTCCGCGCCGCCGGCCTGGCCTGATCCTCTTCCTCCTGCACCCGGAAAGGCAGTAGCGCCATGAGCGTCAACGTCCGCATCCCCACCATCCTGCGCACCTACACCGGCGGCGTCGCCGAGGTCGCGGCCGAGGGCGCGACCCTCGCCGAGGTCATCGAGTCCCTGGAGAAGAACCACCCGGGCATCGCCGCGCGCGTCCTGGACGACCAGGGCAAGCTGCGCCGCTTCGTGAACGTCTACGTCAACGACGACGACGTGCGCTTCGAGGGCGGGCTGCAGGCGGCGACGCCGGACGGCGCCGGCGTCTCGATCATCCCGGCCGTCGCCGGCGGTTGCTGATTCCCCGGATCCGCACCGCATCTCCCCGGTCACCGCTCCGGTGACACGCGCAAAACGAAATTGCCCCCTCCGCTAAAGCGGAGGGGGCAATTCTGCTTGATTGGGCACGGTAGGGTTGGGGAAGTCCCCTCCGCTGTTCTTGCCCCCTGCATATGAACGGGCCGCGCAAGGGTCGATATCGGGCCAACATGCGAGTGCGCTATGGGGCTTTGGCGAGATATGTCAGGCCCGAGTTGTCCGGGAGTATGGCAAATTTTCACTCTATTTCAATGTTTCTCGGTGTCCAGAATTCTCATCGGATTGACCTGTTGCAGACAGCATCCGCGCAGATACATTCAGCCTCGGTCGACGCGTTCCGACGCAAGTTCTGACCCGGGATCGTGAAGTGCGTTCCTGCGCAAGGGCCAGTAATAGGGGAGTTAGGCATGGCTCAGGGCACCGTCAAGTGGTTCAACGCGGAGAAGGGCTACGGCTTCATCGCGGTCGACGGTGGTGCGGATGTGTTCGTCCACTACAGCGCCATCCAGATGGACGGGTACCGCACCCTTGAAGAGGGTCAGCGGGTCGAGTTCGAGATCTCGCAGGGCCAGAAGGGTCCGCAGGCGGACATGGTCAAGCTCGCACTCGGCTAGTCCTGGAGCGATCGACCACCGACGCACGGTCTTCAGCGAAGACCTGGAACACCACGAGGGGCCCACATCCTGGACACGGGATGGGGGCCCCTCGTGCGTGTGCCCGGTAGTAGCCGGGCATCACTCGAAGCCGCTTGCACTCGAGGGGGTCGAGTGCTAATCATTGGCGTTAGCACTCTCCGGTTGAGAGTGCTACTGAACGAGGACCGGGTCGGTGAGGCCCGCAGGGTCCGGCGGGAAGGAACCGTCGGGCACGCAGGCCGTCCGTCGCGGGCGCGGGCGCGGTCCAGGAGCAATCCACCGCTGTCCGGGAGGACCACTTCAGATGGCCAAGATCATTGCGTTCGACGAGGAGGCCCGCCGCGGCCTCGAGCGTGGGATGAACCAGCTCGCCGACGCCGTCAAGGTCACCCTTGGCCCCAAGGGTCGCAACGTCGTCCTTGAGAAGAAGTGGGGCGCCCCCACGATCACCAACGATGGTGTTTCCATCGCCAAGGAGATCGAGCTCGAGGACCCGTACGAGAAGATCGGCGCCGAGCTGGTCAAGGAAGTCGCCAAGAAGACGGACGACGTCGCCGGCGACGGTACGACCACCGCCACCGTGCTGGCCCAGGCGCTCGTCCGCGAGGGCCTGCGCAACGTGGCCGCCGGTGCCAACCCGATGGCCCTCAAGCGCGGTATCGAGAAGGCCGTCGAGGCCGTCTCCGCCGCCCTGCTCGCCCAGGCGAAGGATGTCGAGACCAAGGAGCAGATCGCTTCGACGGCCTCCATCTCCGCCGCCGACACCCAGATCGGCGAGCTCATCGCCGAGGCCATGGACAAGGTCGGCAAGGAAGGCGTCATCACCGTCGAGGAGTCCCAGACCTTCGGGCTGGAGCTCGAGCTCACCGAGGGCATGCGCTTCGACAAGGGCTACATCTCGGCGTACTTCGCCACCGACATGGAGCGCATGGAGTCGTCCCTCGACGACCCGTACATCCTGATCGTCAACTCCAAGATCGGCTCGGTCAAGGACCTGCTGCCGCTCCTGGAGAAGGTCATGCAGTCCGGCAAGCCGCTGCTGATCATCGCCGAGGACGTCGAGGGCGAGGCGCTCTCCACCCTCGTCGTCAACAAGATCCGTGGCACCTTCAAGTCCGTCGCCGTCAAGGCCCCGGGCTTCGGTGACCGCCGCAAGGCCATGCTCGGTGACATCGCCATCCTCACGGGCGGCACGGTCATCTCCGAGGAGGTCGGCCTCAAGCTGGAGAACGCCGGTCTCGACCTGCTCGGCCGCGCCCGCAAGGTCGTCATCACCAAGGACGAGACCACCATCGTCGACGGTGCCGGTGACAGCGACCAGGTCGCCGGTCGCGTGAACCAGATCCGCGCCGAGATCGAGAACTCCGACTCGGACTACGACCGCGAGAAGCTCCAGGAGCGCCTCGCGAAGCTGGCCGGCGGCGTGGCCGTCATCAAGGCCGGTGCCGCGACCGAGGTTGAGCTCAAGGAGCGCAAGCACCGCATCGAGGACGCCGTTCGCAACGCGAAGGCGGCCGTCGAGGAGGGCATCGTCGCCGGTGGTGGCGTGGCCCTGCTGCAGGCCTCCGCGGTCTTCGAGAAGCTGGAGCTCGAGGGTGACGAGGCGACCGGCGCCAACGCCGTGAAGCTCGCGCTCGAGGCCCCGCTCAAGCAGATCGCCGTCAACGGTGGTCTCGAGGGTGGCGTCGTCGTCGAGAAGGTGCGCAACCTGCCGATCGGTCACGGCCTGAACGCCGCGACCGGCGAGTATGTCGACATGATCGCCGAGGGCATCATCGACCCGGCGAAGGTCACGCGCTCCGCGCTGCAGAACGCCGCGTCGATCGCCGCGCTGTTCCTGACGACCGAGGCCGTCATCGCCGACAAGCCCGAGAAGGCCGGTGCCCCCGCGGGCGGCGGCATGCCGGGCGGTGACATGGACTTCTGATCGACCCCGGCTCCGGCCACTGGTTGATCGGCTGTTCTCGAACGAGGGCGGCACCCCCACGGGGGTGCCGCCCTCGGGCGTTTCCCGGACGGGGTCAGAAGCCGGTGGTGTCGATCGCGAAGTCGAACGGTTCCGGGACGTGCAGGGGCTCGCCGAAGGACACCGTCGTACGGGAGCGGTACCCGTGCGGGGAGGGGTCCCAGAAGCAGGTGATCTCCGAGTCCTGCATGTCGACGACCAGGTAGACCGGTACAAGGAGTCCGTAGACGTCGAGCTTCTCGTTCCAGTCGGCGTCCTTGGTGGAGACGGACGTGAACTCTCCGACCAGGGACAGTGCGGCTCCGTCCGCGTGCAGTCCGTCCTCTTCGAAGGCTGCCTCGTCCGCGACGTACAGGTCCGGTCCGTAGCCGCGCTCCGCCGACGGGAACCGGAAAAGGAAGGGGGAGGTGTCGGCGAAGTGGCCGTCGGGCACGTGGGACTGGAGCTGCTCGCGCAACAGGCGCATGCGACGGGAGTAGCGCAGCCTGGAAAACGGTGACACGACGATCTTCCCCCGGATGAGCTCGGCCTTGAAGCCGTCTGGTGTGTCCATCTCTGCGACCGTGCGCAGAAGGTCTTCGAAGGCCAGTGGCGCCGACGACGTCTCTATGGGTGTGGCCCGTTCGATCATGGTCGTCACCGTCGTCCTCCGGGGCGTGCCGTGCTGTGGGTGTGTGCCTTGTCCCAGGCTAGCGACGGCGGGGCTGCCGTGCCCGGCCTATGGGACGTGCCACCCGTGGGTGCGGCGGGTTTGGTTGACTGGTCGCATGAGCGATCTCTTCGTCAAGATCTGCGGGCTCAGGGCCGCGCACGATGTCGACGTGGCCGTGGCCGCCGGGGCGGACGCCGTCGGGTTCGTCTTCGCGCCCGGGAGCCCGCGGACCGTGGACGCCGCCACCGCGCGGGAGCTGGCCGCGCGGGTGCCCGACGGGGTGCTCACCGTCGGCGTGTTCCGGGGGCAGGCGGTGGCGGAGGTGCGCCGGTTCGCCGAGGAGAGCGGTGTGCGCGGGGTGCAGCTGCACGGCGAGGAGGGCCCCGAGGACTTCGCGGCGCTGCGCGCCGACGGCCGGACCCTGCTGCGGGCCACCGCCGAGCGCGTGCAGCGCTGCGGCGAGTACGGCGAGGACCTGCTGCTGCTGGACGCGCCCGACCCGGGCTCCGGCAAGCCGTGGAACTGGGGTGCGGCGGACTTCACCGCGCCCGAGGGGCGCTGGCTGCTCGCCGGCGGGCTGAACCCGGGCAACGTGCGGGAGGCGCTCGCGGCCACCGGGGCGTGGGGCGTGGACGTGTCCAGCGGGGTGGAGCGGGAGCGCGGCGTGAAGGACCCCGGGCTGATCCGCGCCTTCATCGAGGCGGCCCGCGCCTAGTTTTCCGTAGCGATCGTTACGGAAGAACGTGCTGGTCACGGGCGGCAGCAGGGGCATCGGACGGGCCGTCGCCGAGCGGTTCGCCGCCGACGGCACCACCGGCGTGCTCACGTACGCGAGACCGTCGAGCGGATCGCGAAGGACGGCGGCCGGGCCTTCGCCCTCCAGTCGGAGCCGCTCGGCAGTCCCGGCTCCGCCGCCGAGCGCTGGGTGACCGGGCGTGTGGTCGACGCCACCGGAGGCTCCGTGCTGTGAGCCGAAGGCCCCCGGTTAGGCTGCGGCCGAGGGGGATCATGGAAATGGAACGACCGCCGCGCGTGCGGCTCTCGGGGCACCTCGCGTGCGCTGCTGCCGCAGCGTTCGCGGCGGTGGCGGCCCTGTACCTGGTCCTCCTGGCGAAGTTGGTGGTCGCCGACGCCCCCGTCCGCGTGTGCGGGATCGACAGTTGCCCGCGCGGCACGGGCACCCTCGCGCTCCTCGCCCCGCTGTGCGCCGCCGCCGCGTGGCTGCTGTGGCGCATGCCGAGGAAGCGCAGCCACGGCCGCGCCCCGGTGCACGTCCGCGTGATCGCCGCCTGCGTGGCGCTGGCCGCGCTGGGGCCCGGCTGGCTGGGCTTCGAGCGGATGCGCGGCCCGCA
Source organism: Streptomyces sp. NBC_01214 (assembly GCF_026340975.1). Classification (GTDB taxonomy): domain Bacteria; phylum Actinomycetota; class Actinomycetes; order Streptomycetales; family Streptomycetaceae; genus Streptomyces. The sequence goes on from NZ_JAPEOS010000001.1 coordinate 761,993, forward strand.
GCTGGACCTGTCCGGGTGGCAGGAGCCGGTGCATCCGGCGGCGGCCCCGGTCGGCGTCTGGGCGCCCGCGCCCGGAAGGCTCGTACGGGCCCGCACGGACGGGCTCGTCTCCTACAACGGGGAGGGCCGCAAGGGCTGGCGGCTGCCCGCCCCGGAGCGCACGCCGCTCTGCGCGCTCAGCCGGACGATCCCGTCGGGCATCGGCCTCCTCGCGTACGGGGAGAGCGTGGGCACGTGCGGCTCGCAGGTCGTCGCCGTGGACCTGGCCGAGGGCCGGGTCCGCTGGACCCGGGACACCGGCCGGGCCCTGGTGGCCGCGGCCGGCCCGAGCGCCGTCGTGGCGGACCGGGACACGGTGACCGGCCTCGACCTGCGCGGCGGCCAGGAGCTCTGGCGGGTCCCGGTCCCGGCCGACTGCACGGTGAAGGCCGTCGACGGCTCGGAGCAACGCGCCCTGTACGTGGAGCAGTGCGGCGACGCCGCCCGGATCACGGCCGTCGACGCCCGTACGGGTACCCGCGCCTGGCAGAGCGCGCTGCCGACGGCGAGCCGGCTGCGCGAGGTGCGGGTGCTGTCCGCCGTCCCGCCGGTCCTGCGCGTCACGGAGACCGCGGAAAGGGGCATCGACGCGGTGCTCCTGCTCGACGACACGGGCCGCGTGCGGGGCTCCGTACCCGCCACGGGTCCGGACGGGGACCTGCTGTCCGAGCCGTCCCCGGTGCTGACCGGAGATCTACTGGTCACCCCGGTGAAGCAGGGGGAGGGGAACGGCGTGTCCGCCTACTCCCTCACCGACGGCCGACGCCTGTGGCACGCGGGCGTCGGCGACGAGGAGGTCCGCGGGCTGGCGCCGACCGGCCCGGGCCAGGTCGGCGTGGTGACCTCCGACCGCTGGTGGACGTACCTCACCCACCGCGGCCTGCGCGACGGCCGGCGCCGGGCGGAGCCCACGGTCCTGCGCGACCTGCCCCTGGGCGAGCGGTTCGCGTTCCACCCCGGGCCGCCCGGCTCGTACGTCTTCGTCAACCTGGACCGCAAGGGCCTGCTGCCGCCGGTCTTCGACGTGGACCCGGTCTTCGGCTGGTGACGCGGGGCGGTCGCGGGGCGGTCGCGGGGCGGCCGGCCGGACAAGGGGGCCCGACCGCAGGCGCGGCCGCACGGTCACACGTCTGAGGACCCCCACCACCGGTAGGGTCCGAAGCCGTCGCCGCCGGTGGCCCGGCCGTCCTCCTCCACGGTCTCGACGTCCGGCATCTCGCGCAGGGCCTCGACCTGTTCCGAGTTCAGCCGGGCGGAGAAGCCGTGCAGGACGGCGCGGTAGACGTGCACCGGGGTGGCGCCGACCCGGTCCGCCACCTCGGCCGGGTCGCTGTCCTCCCGCACGGTGACGATGTACGGGGCGTGGTCGGCGGCGGGGGCCGTGTGCGGTACGGGTTCCCGCACGTCGGCGGTGGCCGCGGCGACTGGCGGGGCGGCGACGGCGGCCAGTACGGCGACGGCCACGGGCAGGGCACGGCTCAGGCGGATGCGCATGGCCCGAGGCCATCACGCGCGGCGGGGCCGGTCAACGACGCCGGTGGGTGTGGCGGGAGCACGGGCCGGCGCACCGGCCGTGCGCTCCCTGGTCCGGGGGCGGGCCGTACGGGTGATCTGGCCGCGTCGACGCGCACACCCGACGGGCAACCAGGTGAGCCGGTGATTCAACCAGCCGAGAGGTGGCACCGATGGAGCTGAGGGCCGCCCCCGCAGGAGCACCCGGTGCCGTGGGGGCGGCGGCTCACCCGTGCCTTCCCGCCACCCGTCAGGGAGTTCCTTCCATGCGCCTGCTCGCCCGACTGGCCGCCGCCGCCCTCCTCACCGTCCCCCCGGTCGCCGCCGGTACGGCCTCCGCCGCGGCCCCGGAGCCGACTCCGGCCCCGCTGAAGACCGCCGCCAACCCGGTGCCCGGCGAGTACATCGTGACGTTGGAGAAGGGGGTGGACGCGGCCGAGGCCGCGCAGGAGCTGGGCCTGGAGCCCTCGTTCGTCTACACCTCGGCGCTCAACGGCTTCGCCGTCCCGCTGACCCCGCTCCAGCTGACGGCCGTCCGCAACAGCCCGGGGGTGACGTCGGTGGAGGAGGACGCGAACGTCCGGTCCGTCCCGCGGCCGAGCACCGTAAGCGGCACCCGGGTCCCGGCGACCTCGTGGGGCCTGGACCGGATCGACCAGGGGAAGCTGCCGCTGGACAACGACTTCGCCGTCGCGGGCGACGGCGCCGGCGTGACCGCCTACATCCTCGACACCGGCATCGACTACCAGCACGCGGAGTTCGGCGGGCCGGGCGCCACCCGTGCCGCCTTCGGCTTCGACGCCGTCGACGACGGCCGCAACGGCCAGGACTGCAACGGCCACGGCACGCACGTCGCGGGCACGGTCGCCGGCCAGACGTACGGAGTGGCGCGCCAGGCCCACGTGGTCAGCGTCCGCGTCCTCAACTGCGACGGCACGGGCACCTTCTCCGGGATCATCGCGGGCCTGGACTGGGTGGCCAAGAACGCCCAGCAGCCGGCGGTCCTGAACGGCTCCTTGGGCGGGGACCGGTCGGAGGCGCTGAACAACGCCGCGAACGCGGTCACCGACGCGGGTGTGCTGCCGATCATCGCGGCGGGCAACTCCGCGAAGGACGCCTGCCTGGTCTCCCCGGCCTCCGCGCCGAAGGTGTTCACGGTGGCGGCGACCGACCAGTTCGACGAGGAGAGCTCCTTCTCCAACCACGGCGAGTGCGTCTCCCTCTTCGCTCCGGGCGAGGACATCGTCTCCGCCCAGCTCGGCGGCGGCAGCATCTCCCACAGCGGCACCTCGATGTCCGCGCCGCACGTGACCGGTGTCGCGGCGCTCTACAAGGCCAAGAACCCGACCGCGACCCCGGGGGACGTCGTCGAGTTCCTCGACGCGCAGTCCACCAAGGACGTGCTGACCAGTGTCAGCCCTGCTACCTCGAACAAGCTGCTCTTCACCGGCGGGCTCTGACCCGGGCTCCCGGGCCGCCGCCCGTGTCACAGACCGTGCCGCGCCCCCGACCCGCGGAAGCGGGCGAGGAGCGCGGCGGCCTGCGGAGCGTCCGCGTCGAAGAACTGTTTGGCGAGGGCGGGCGGGACGGCCGGTCCGTGCATGCGCACCTCGTGGCAGCCGAAGCAGAACGCGGCCTCCATCAAGGCCGGTCCGAGGCAGTCGTCGTAGGCGCGCACGCTCCATCCGGGTGCGAAGCCGCACCGGTGCTGCTCACTGCCCGGCAGGGTCCCGATGAGCGCGAGGGCGCCGGTCACCTCGTCCCCCGACCAGTGGGCGACCGGCCTGCCCGGGTACGGGGCGCCCTCCTCGGTCGGGAGGGCGGATATCCGTACCACCTCGATCAACGCGGTACCGGTCACGACTTCGGCGGGCAGCTCCATGAACCCAGTCTCCCCGCGCCCGTCGGGGCGGGGAGGGGCCTCAGGAGCCGGGGCCTCAGAAGCCGGTGCCGATGCCGGTGCCGAAGCCGGTGGCCCCGCTGTCCTCCTCCACGGTCTCGACGTCGGGCATCGCGCGCAGGGCCTCGACCTGTTCGGGGCTCAGCCGGGCGGAGAAGCCGTGCAGGACCGTGCGGTAGACGTGGACGGGGGTGGCGTCGACGCGCTCGGCCACTTCGGCCGGGTCGACGTCCTTCCTTACGGTGACGATGTACGTGGCGTGGTCGGCGGGGGCCGTGTGCGGTACGGGTTCCGGCACGTCGGTGGTGGCCGCGACTGCGGGCGTGGCGACGGCGGCCAGTGCGGTGAAGGCCACGGGCAGGGCTCGGCTCAGGCGGATGCGCATGGCCTGAGGCGATCACGCGCGGCGGGGCCGGTCAACGACGCCCGTGGGTGTGGCGGATGCACGGCGGGCACCGGACGCGCGCTCCCTGATGTGGGGGCCGGACGTACGGGTGAATCTCGCACGGGTTTCCGGGAGCGGGGCGGAGCGGGCCGCAGCCTGGGCGGCGCAAGCGACGAACCCTTTCTGCAGCGCGCGCGACACGGCATGTCGACGCGGCGATCGGGCGATCGGCCAGGTGGCGGCGACGGTTCAAGCCGCGCCGAGGGGGTGCCCGATGCATTGGGGGGCCGCACCCGCGGAGGACTCCAGATCGCGGGGGCGGCTCTTCCACGCCGACCTTCCAAGCACGTCAGGGAGCTCCTTCCATGCGTTTGCTCGCACGTCTGGCCACCGCCGTTCTCCTCACCGTCACCCCCGTTGCGGCCGGCACGGCCTCTGCCGCGGCCCCGGAGCCCACCCCGGCGCCGCTCCACACGTCCGCGAACGCCATCCCGGGCAGCTACATCGTCAGCCTCGACAAGAAGGTGGCCCCGGCGGCGTTCGCGAAGCGACTGGGCCTGACGTCGAAGTTCACCTACACCAAGACGATCAACGGATTCGCGGGGGCCCTCACGGCGGAGCAGCTGAAGTCCGTCCGTGAGGCGGTCGGTGTGACGTCCGTGACGCAGGACGCGACGGTGACCGTGCAGCCGACCCCCGCGAAGGGGGTCGGGACCAAGTCGCCGTCCAACTCCTGGGGCCTGGACCGCATCGACCAGCGGTTCCTGCCGCTGGACAACAACTTCAGCGCCAACCGCAGCGGCCAGGGCGTGACGGCGTACATCGTCGACAGCGGCATCGACTTCCGCCACCCCGACTTCGAGGGCCGTGCACGGCCGGGCTTCGACGCGATCGGGGACGGCCGCAACGGTGGGGACTGCAACGGCCACGGCACGCACGTCGCGGGCACGGTCGGCGGGACGACCTTCGGCGTGGCGCGCAAGGTGACCTTGGTCAGCGTCCGGGTCCTCGGCTGTGACAACCGGGGTTCCTGGGCGGGCATCATCGCGGGCTTCGACTGGGTGGCCAACAACATCCGGCAGCCGGCCGTCCTGAACGCCTCGCTGGGCGGCGGCCGGCTCGAAGCGGTCAACGCGGCCGTGACCGCCGTGTCCGACCGGGGCGTGCTGCCGGTCATCGCGGCGGGCAACGACAACATCGACGCCTGCCGGGTCTCGCCCGCGTCCGCCGAGCGCGTGGTGACGGTCGGCGCGACGAACCGCTTCGACGAGGAGACCGACTTCTCGAACTGGGGCACCTGCCTGGACCTCTACGCCCCCGGCAAGGACATCATCTCCGCGCGTCTGGGCGGTGGCAGCACGACCATGGACGGTACGTCGATGGCCGCGCCGCACGTCACCGGTGTGGCCGCGCTCTACAAGTCGGAGCACCCGAACGCGCTGCCGGCGGAGGTGTCGGACTTCCTGGACGAGGTGTCCACGAAGGACATCGTCCAGAACCTCAGCGACGACAGCCCGAACAAGCTGCTGTTCACCGACGGTCTCTGACCGCTCAGAGCGACCCGACGAACCGGGCCCAGGCCTGCGCGTGGAACACCACGTGCGGGCCTTCGGGCTGCTTGGAGTCCCTCACGGGGACGAGGCCGGGGTGGCCGTCGGCGACTTCGAGGCAGTCGCCGCCAGTGCCGTCGCTGTACGTCGACTTCCGCCAGGTGGCCATCTCCAGACAGTTGCCGCCGCTGCCGTCGCTGTAGCTGGACTTGTGCCACGCGGCTGCTGACAGGTCGTACTCAGGCGTGCTGGTCATGTTCGTAATCCTCCGCCACGGACTCGATCAAAGCCAGCGAATCGCTGGGTGACAGCGCGCCGGCCGTGAGGAGATCGTAGGTCAGTGAATGGCGAGCCACGGTTGCCGGATCGTCTAGAAGCACTCCTATGGCGTTGCCCTGGACGTACGCCAGCGGGGGAGCGTCCTCGAAGGTCATTAGCTTCAGGGTGCCGCCCATGGACGAATGTGCTCCCGCGCTGAACGGCAGTACCTGCACGAAGATCCGGCGTGCACGGATCAGGGCGGTGATGTGACGCAGGACTTCGGCCATCACTGCCCGGCTGCCGACGACTCGTCGGAGGGCCGATTCGTCGAGTACACACCAGAACAACGGGGTTGTTGGATCGCTGAGGACCGCGGCCCTGTCCAGCCGGTTCTGCACCAGTTCGGAGATGACCTCCTCGGTGGCCGTTGGCTGGTAGGCGATGAAGACAGCTCGGGCGTATGCCTTCGTCTGGAGCACCCCGGGCAGCGCCAAGGGTGCGTACTCCCGGATCGTCTTCGCCTCTGCTTCTGCTTCAGCAGCCTCTGCGAAGTGGTTCGGGTACTTCGACTTGGCCAGTGCCCCGCAGTTGCGGGCGAAGAAGCCGCCGGTGCCGAGGATCTCGTCGATCTGCTTGGCGAATTCGAGGTGCATGCGGCGCGTGCCGGCTTCGAGCTGGCCGATGAACGATCCGCTGACGAAGAGCCGTTCGCCGAGTTCGGCCTGGCTCATGCCCGCGCGTTCGCGCGCTACGCGCAGTTCCGCGCCCAGGAGGGCGCGGGGTGAGGAGGAGGGATCGAGGTTCTTTCGTGGCATGGCAACTCCCTGAGCAACATGTGCGGTTGTTGCGGGGTCCGCACTTGAAAGGCTAGTGAGCGCGTCGCCACTCTGTGTGAAGAAGTTGGATACTCAGAGTAGAAAGGTGACATGTCATGGTGCTCTCCCCACAGGAGCGCATGCAGGCGGCCGAGGAGGCCGTCCAGCAGCTGCGGGAATCGCTTGCCGCGGTCGGGGTGCTGTTCCCTTCGCTGGACGTGGAGCGGGTATCGGCCGCCGGTACGTACGGCCTGCCGCTGGTCGACCTCGGCCGCTGCAACCTCGACACCGCGCTCCGGCTGGCCGCCGTCCTGCACGAGCGGGCGGCGGGCGCGTGAGCGAGTCCGTGGAGGCGGTGAACTTCGCCTTCGAACTCGGCTGGAAACTGCGGGGGCTGGAGACGGCCCTCGCCGCTGGTGCGTGGAGGCGTGGAGGCGTGGGACTGTCCGTGCGCGTGCAGGGCGATGAGGGCAGCGGGCACTGGACGGCCGTCGGGGACGACGGGGAGCGGCGGGAGTCGCGGACGGCCGCCACGGCGGACGAGGCGACCGCGCTGGTGCAGGAGGCGTTCGGGCTGACCGCGTGGCGCCCCAAGCCGCCTCCGCCGCCGGGGTGGCACCGGTTCACTCTGATCCATTGCCCGGTGGAGGAGTCGCCGAGCTACGAGCGCATCGAGGCGCGCCCGCCGCAGGGGTGCGTGGTCGAGTACGTCGGCGGGTACTTCGGGCTGCGCTGCGAACGGCCGGGGGCGCGGCTGCTGGACGCCGTCGCCGAGACCTGCCGGGAGGTCCGGACGGAGCACGGGCTGCTCATGTCCGACCTCGGCATCGAGAAGCTGTGGGAGTGGTCGCAGGACGGTACGGACGGCTGGGGTGCGGAGATCGTGGGCCAGTTGCTCCTGATGGCCGCCGAGCGCGGGCCGAAGCTCGGCTACGGGGTCGATGACCTGGTGCGGTTCTTGCGTACCGCCGCGGGCTGAGCCGGATTCAGCTGGTGATGCGTTCGCCGTCGTAGTAGCCGCCCACGCAGTTGTAGATGCCGGTGGCGGAGTCGTACTCCACCGTTCCGTGGTGGGCCTCGCACGTCGGTCCGGGGACGGTCGGTACGGCGCCCTGCGCAACGGGGACCGCGGCGCCGAAGGCGGCCAGTACGAGGGCAGCGGTGACCGCGAGGATTCGGGTACGCATGGGACTCCTCCGGGGGTCGAGCGACATCAACGTCAACACCAGCCTCCCTCTGCGACGGGTCGGGCGCACCCTGGTGGGGGGCGCACAAAGGGGCGCACGAGGGGGCGCTCGAGGGGCGCCGCTCGCGGTCGAGCGGCAGGCTGGTGTTATGGCGAACACGCCCGAGGTTTCCGTGGGACCGCCTGGAGAACTCGGCTTGCGGCCGGTTTCGGTGGGCGGCAGGCGGGTCGGCAAGGCCGGATCCCTCAAGGAGCTCCGAAAAATCCTGGATCGTGCCGGTGTGGAACCGGGGCACGAGATCCACTGGCTCGGCGGAGACCACACCGTCTGGCCGGACGTGGCGTGGGTGCGACGAACCATTTGCTTCTTCATGGTCGTGGGCCTCCTCGCGACGGCATATCCGCTCTTCCTGATCGGCATGTCGGACAGCGGCGATGCCCTCACGTACGCCGGACGGATCGCGGGACTCACCATCCTCGTCGTGGCCGTGGTGGAGGTGTCGGCCGCCGTGGCCGCCATCGACTACTGGACCAAGAGGCGGTGGCGTTACTCGGGAGTGGTCGTTCTGGTCGGTGTCGCGATCTCCCTCCTCTGTAGCGTCCTCCTGCTCCTCCTACAGATCGGCGAGCGGTTCACCGGTTACACCGAGGTCGGAATAGCCCTCGGTGTCTGGTCCTCGCTGGCCCTGTACGGACTTCTCAAATGCGGGGCGTGGAAGGGGCTCCGCGTTCCCAGGAAAGTCGCGATCGGGTTGATAATTTCCACCCTTCTCGCCACCGCCAACCTTGCATATTCGCAGGTCTATGTTCCCTTTGTGACGACGCCGCTGATCCAGAGTGGGGCCGAGTTCAGGGAGTCGAACATGGAAAAGGGGTCGGGGCGAGCGTACGTGACGGTCCGCCTGTTCCTGAAGAACGCGGGCCAGGTGCCCGTCTACGTCCTCGGCAGCATCTATTGGGTCCACGGTGTGCCTGCGAGTAACAAGTCTGACCGTCTGGCTGCGCGTAAAAAGCTAGACAAGCCTGCCGCACCCGAGTTGATTTACGATGGCGAGTTCGTCTCGCCGGTCGGCCGCGTACTCAATCCCGGGGAAGAGGTCGTCCAGGATGCGGTCATTGAGATAGAGGGTGCCGTTCCTCACAAGTACGAAGCGGTCAGGGCCCGGACCGAGGTGTACGTGATCAGGAAAGACAGAATGAAGATGACCGCGGACTACGAGCGCTCCAGGATGTCGGGTAGGACGCTCATGGAGGACTGCCAGCCGGGGGATCCTGCCGATGCGGAGTATCGATACCGGACCCCCATCTCGAACAGCAGCGAAGTCCTGAACGTGACCCGCGGCCCACAGCGCATCACCCTGTGGAAGGTGGGGGTGGGCGGCAGGAATCCGCACGTCATCGTGGACGTGTCGCCACCGAACAGACGGATCTCCTACGACCCTAGAAACCCGCGCACGAACGAAGAGGCATCTGAGCGGTACGGCCTCATGCAGGTGCGCGGCTCCACGGCGGAGACGCCCTACGCAGAGCTCCTGGAAAAGGCCAGCGCGACCGAAAAGGGCGCGACCCCGCCCCCGACCGCGACGCCGTCCCCGACTCCTACCCCCACTCCGACCCCGACCCCGACTCCGACCCCGTACCTGCCCCCGATCCGGCCCCAGCCCCAGGCCCGGTGAGCCCCTCTCACACCGGGGCGTCGGTACGCAGGCGGGCGTGGAGGTGTTCGTCGTGCCAGCCGTCCGCGTGCAGGAGGGCGCCGCGCATGGTGCCTTCCAGGGGGAATCCGGCCTTCGTCGCGATGGCGCAGGAGGCCGGGTTCGCCACGGAGTGGGTGATCCGTATCCGGTGCAGGCCGAGGTCCTCGAACGCCCAGCGGCTGACGCGTTCCGTGGCCGCCACCATGGCCCCGCGGCCGCGCCCGGCGGGCAGCAGCCAGTACAGGATCTCGCCGCTGCCGCCCGCGAGGTCGAGGTCGCCGATGCCGATGAGCCCGACGGCCGGGCCGCCGGTGGCGGGGGCGACGGCCCAGATCGCGGCTTCCTCGTCCTGCCAGCGGGCGTGCCAGCGGGCGATCCGTTCCTCGGCCTCGGCGGGGCCGAGGAGGGCGGGCCGGTTCCAGTGCCGGATGTCCGGGTCGAGACAGGACTCGACGAGCGCGGGGACGTCGTGGGCCGCCCAGGGGCGCAGCAGCAGCAGTCCGCCCGGCAGCTCGAACTCCGGCTGCGGCAGGGCGCGCATCCGGCCGGCGGGGACCACGGGAGGTATGGAGTTGATCATCTCTGCATCATGCCCGTGCCCGCATGACGACGGACCCGAGGCGCGCATGCGCATGCGCAGGAACAGCGCGTAGGGCGAGTCCGAGGCGAAGGTCTGGCGGTGCAGCCGCTCCGGGACCCGGGGGCCCCAGAGCCAGGCCATGTCGCAGCCGTAGCAGAACGCCGCTTCGTACAGGGGCGGTCCGGCCGGGTCGGCGTACGCGCGGAGGCCCCAGCCCGGGGCGAACCCGCACAGGGTGATGTCGGCGGCGGGGATCTTCCGTACGGCCGCGAGCACCTCGGCGACGGCGGGACCCTCCCAGTGCCCGACGACGGGTCCGGTCATCGGGTCGCCGTGCCGCTCGGGACCGGCGGTGATGCGTACGACGTCGATGCGGGTCGTGGCGGCGACGGCTTCGGAGGGCAGCTGCATCCGCACAGCATGCGGCTTACGCGGGCACCCGTTCCTTCGGGGGTGTTCCGGCGGTGGCCGTGGTGGCGTCCGGGTCCTGGCCCCGGTCCGGGTCGGTGTCGAGGTCGGTCAGCATCTGGCGGGTGAAGCCGAAGAAGTAGGTGGCGGCGAAGCCCACGAGGTAGCCGACCAGCAGGCCGCCCGCGTAGATCGCGAGGGTGGTGCCCGCGCTGGAGCGGCCGTCGAGCAGCGGGAACAGGGCCCAGCCCGAGGGGCCGATGGCGGTGGACCCGAAGGCGACGCCCAGTTGGTGGAAGAGGCCGACGAAGGCGCCGCCGGCCGCGCCGCCGATGCAGGCGGTGACGAAGGGGCGGCCCAGTGGCAGGGAGACGCCGTAGATCAGCGGTTCGCCGACGCCCAGGAAGCCGGCCGGGAGCGCGGACCTGATGGTGGCGCGGAGCGAGCCGTTGCGCGGGAGCCGGTAGTAGACGGCGATGGCCGCGCCGACCTGGCCCGCGCCCGCCATGGCGAGGATGGGCAGCAGGACGGTGTAGCCGTCCTGCTCGATCAGGGTGGTGTGGAGGGGGATCAGGGCCTGGTGCAGGCCGAGCATCACGAGGGGGAGGAAGAGGCCGCCCAGGACCAGGCCCGCGAAGGCGCCGCCGCTGGCGAGGAGCCAGTTCGCGAAGGTGCCGATGGCGGCGGAGGCCCCGCCGGCGAGGTACATGAGGCCGAAGATGGTCACGAGGCCCGAGATCAGCACGGTGAGGGTGGGTGTGACGAGGACGTCCAGGGTCTCCGGTACCCACCTGCGGCACCACTTCTCCACGTACACGGCGAGGAGGGCGGCGGCGAGCGCGCCGAGGACGCCGCCCTGGCCGGGCTTGAGCTCCAGGCCGAAGGCGTCGATCTTCGCGACGCCCGGGAAGACGATGATCGCGGCGACCGCGCCGCCCAGGACCGGCGTACCGCCGAACTCCTTGGCCGTGTTGTAGCCGACGAAGACGGCGATCAGGGACATGAAGCCGGAGGCGATGGCGGCGAGGGCGGGCACGACGGCGGGCACCCAGCCGAGGTTCGTCAGCAGGCCGTTCAGGCCGGCGATGATGCCGCAGCCGATCAGTGCCGGGATCAGCGGGACGAAGATGTTCGCGATCCGGCGCAGGAAGAGCTTGAAGGGCGTGGCGTTGCGCGCCTTCTGAGCCTCTTTCAGTGCTGCGCCCTGGGCAGCGAGGTCGTCCGCGGTGACCGTGCGGGCGGTCGCAGTCTCCGGGGAGGGGGCTGCCGAGCGGGCTTCCGCTACGAGCGCCTCGAACTCCGGGGTCACGCGGGCGACGGTGCCCGGGCCCAGCACGATCTGGTATGTGTCGTCTTCGACCACCCCGAGCACCGCGGGCAGGGCGCGCAGGGCCTCGTCCTGGACCAGCGAGCGGTCGCGCAGCGAGATGCGCAGGCGGGTCATGCAGTGCGCGATCGAGGTGATGTTGTCCGGGCCGCCGACCAGCGGAAGGATCGCGGCGGCGGTGGCGCGGTTCTTGTCAGTGGACATGTGGGATCGCCTTGGCTCGGGGGCGGGGTCAGCGGGTGCGGGCGGGGGCGAGTTCGAGGGCGGCGCGCAGGTGGCCCTGCGAGGCGGCGAGCAGCTCGGCGGCCGTGGGGCCGTCGACTCCGCCGAGGACGACGAGTACGGCGTTCTTCACCTCGCCGCCGGTGGCGGTCAGGGCGGCTTCGATCTCCGCGTCGGGTGCGCCGGTGGCCAGCGCGACGATGCGGCGGGCGCGGGCGCGCAGCTTCTCGTTCGAGGAGCGCATGTCGACCATCAGGTTCCCGTACGTCTTCCCGAGGCGGATCATCGTGATGGTCGAGATGAGGTTGAGGACGAGCTTCTGCGCGGTGCCGGCCTTCAGGCGGGTGGATCCGGTGAGGAGTTCGGGTCCGACGACGACCTCGATGCCGTGGTCGGCGGCGGCGGCGAGGGCGGATCCGGCGTTGCAGGACAGCCCGACGGTGAGCGCGCCGCGGGTACGGGCGAACTCGACGGCGCCGATCGCGTACGGGGTGCGGCCGGAGGCGGAGATGCCGACGACGCTGTCGTGCGGCCCGATCTCCAGCGCGGCGAGGTCCTCGGCGGCCAGCTCCTTCGAGTCCTCGGCGCCCTCGACGGCCTTGACCATGGCGGACGGGCCGCCCGCGATCAGGCCGACGACGTCGGCCGGGTCGGTGTTGAAGGTGGGCGGGCACTCGCTGGCGTCCAGGACGCCCATCCGGCCGGCCGTGCCGGCGCCCGCGTAGACCAGCCGCCCGCCCCGGGCCATCCGCTCGGCGATGGCGTCGACGGCGGCGGCGATGCGGGGGAGCTGTGCGGCGACGGCGGCCGGGACGGTGGCGTCCTCGGCGTTCATGGTGCGGGCGATGTCGAGGGTGGACAGCCGGTCGATCTCGGCGAGGTCCTGGCGGAAGGCCTCGGTGGTGAGGGTGTCCAGCTGGGCGCGGAGTTCTTCGTGGGCGGTCATGTGGCGGCTCCCTGGCGGGTGCGGGTGCGGGTGGTGTGCGGGCTGGGCTTCGAGATCGGGGCTCCGCCCCGGGCCCCGCGCCTCAAGCGCCGGCGGGGCTGGGCGTGGTGGCGGGGCCGGATGGGGCGGGGCCGGGTTTGCCGGTGTGGCGGTGGGCTAGGGCTTCGTAGGTGGCGGCGAGGGCGGGGGCGGCGGTTTCGTAGGTCTGCTGGGCGACGCCGACGAAGAGGCAGTCGACGACGAGCAGCTGGCTGGTCCGGCTGGACATGGCGGCCGGGCGCAGCTGGGTCTCGCGGGCGGCGGAGGTGGCCAGTACGAGGTCGGCGCAGTGCGTGACGGGGCTGTTCGGGCGGCCGGTGAGGGCGAGGGTGGTGGCGCCGCGCTCGAAGGCGACGCGCAGCGGTTCGATCACGTCGCCGGTGGTGCCGGAGTGGGTGATCGCGACGGCGACGTCGCCGGGGCGGAGCTGGACGGCGCCCGTGACGGCCAGGTGGGGGTCGCTGTGGGCGTGGGCGAGGAGCCCGATGCGCAGCAGCTTCTGGGCGAGGTCCTGGCCGACGAGGGCGGAGGCGCCGATGCCGTAGATGTCGATGCGGCGGGCGGTGGCGAGCGCGGTGACGGCGGCGGCGAGCTGGGTGAGGTCGAGGGCGGCGGCGGTGTCGGTGAGGGTCTGCGCCTCCTCGTGGGCCAACTTGGCGACGACGTCCGCGAGCGGGTCGTCGACGGCTATGTCGACGGTGACGGCGGGGGCGGCGCCGGACTCCTGCTGGGCGGCGAGGGCGGCGAGCGCCAGGCGCAGGTCGCGGTAGCCGGGGTAGCCGAGGAGGCGGGCGGTGCGGACGACGGTGGCCTCGCTGGTGCCGGTGCGTGCGGCGAGGGCGGAGACGGTGAGCCGGGCGCACGCGGCGGGGTCGGCGGCGACGGCGTCGGCGACGGCCTGCACGGAGCGGGTCATGGAGGGGCCGAGGCTGCGGATCCGGGCCCGGAGGGCGTGGGGCGGGGGAGCCGGGACGGCGCTTTCGGCGCCGCCTGCGCCGGGGTCTGCGCCGGGGTCTGCGCCGAGGCCCGAGGCGGGGCCCGAGACGGGGCGTCCGGCGGGGACGGGCGGGCGTGTGGCAGTTTCCTTCGTGTTCTGGCTCACTCCTGAAATTTATTTTCACGGCCGGGTCCGGTCAATACGCCATTGGGCCTGCGGAAAGAGGGCCTTCATCGCCGGGCCCCCGCGGGTCCACAATGGGCGCATGGACCACGCGACCCCCCTGGAGCAGGCGCTGCACGTCGCCCGCGCCCTTGTTCTCGCCGACCTCGCCGCCGGCGAGGTCGCCGATGCCGATGTCGTATCCCTCGTCGAGGACTCGGTCACGCACCGCCGGTGGTGGGTGGAGCAGTGGCCGGAGGGTGTCGACTACCTCGCCGGACTCGTCGCCCAGGACGTGAAGGACTCGCTGTTGGAGAAGTACGGACGATGGCCGCTGTGCCCGGTATGCAACCACGGTGACCCGCACGCGCTGGACGTGGAGCCGGAGCTGGGACCCGACCCGCACTGGGTGTGCTCGGAGGCGGGTGTGAAGGTGGCCGCGATCGGCGGCCTGGGCCCGGTCTTCGGCGGCCGGTGAGCCGCCGGTGACCGTCTACATCGACCCGCCGACCTGGCCGGGTCACGGCCGCATGTGGTCGCACCTGGTCAGCGACGTCTCGTACGAGGAGCTGCACGCCTTCGCGGCGGCCATCGGCTGCCCGCCGCGGGCCTTCGAGCGGGACCACTACGACGTGCCCTCGTACCGGTACGCGGACGCGGTCGGCGCCGGCGCGGTGGAGATCGGCAGCAAGGAACTCGTCCGCCGCCTCACCACGGCGGGCCTGCGCCGCCCGAAGGGCCGACCGGCGGCTTAGGCACTAGGAGCTCGGTTCGGGGCCGGGCTCGGGGTCGAGGGGGCGGGGGCGGGCGAATTCGGGACGGTGTTGGGCTGGGCCGCCGGCGGGAGCTCCCAGACGTGGTCCGGGGTCGCGATCTTGGTGACCGTGTTGGCGATGAGGGAGCTCAGGTTGCCGAACTTCCCGTCGACGTCGGAGTTCACCACGATCACCATGGTGGCGCGGGCCTGCGGGAGCCGGACGGCGATGGTCTCGTAGCCGGGCAGCTCGCCGTTGTGGCCGATCCAGCCGTCGAGCTCGGCGATGCCGAGTCCGTAGCCCACGTCGGGGTGCCCGGTGGGCAGCATGCGCAGCCGCTGGGCCTGGGTGGCCGGCTCCAGCAGGCGGTCGCCGTCGGGCAGCTGCCCGCTGACCAAGGTCGGGACCCAGGAGTGCAGGTCGTCCATGGTGGAGATCGTCGCGCCGGCCGCCCAGGCCCAGGACGGGTTCCAGGTGGAGGCGTCGACGGTCGCGCCGTTCGGGGTGAAGTTCGTGTAGCCGTGCACGTACGGGGACGCGATCTCCGCGCCGGTCGGCAGCGAGGTCGCGTCCAGGTCCGCCGGTTCGAAGACGTGCTGCTGCAAGTAGGTGTGCAGGGGCTGTCCGCTGACCTTCTCGACGAGCAGGCCGAGCACGACGGTATTGGTGTTGGAGTACTCCCAGCGCGTGCCCGGCGGGAAGTTGGCAGGGTGCCGGAATGCGGTGTCCAGCAGCTCCTGCGGGGTCCAGGCGCGGTGCGGGTCGGCCTTGTAGGTGGCCAGCAGGCGCGGGTCCTCGGTGTAGTTGTAGAGGCCGCTGCGCATGTCGGCGAGCTGCCGGACGGTGATCCTGTCGCCGCCGGGCACGCCGTCGAGGTAGGTCGAGATCGGCGCGTCGAGCCGTACCTTCCCGTCGTCGACGAGCTGGAGGACGGCGGTGACGGTGAAGGTCTTGGTCACGCTGCCGATGCGGGTGTGCATGTCGGTCTTGATGGGGGTGCCGGTGGCCTTGTCGGAGGTGCCGAAGGCGCGCACGTAGGGGTCTTCGCCGTCGATCCACAGGCCGACGCCCACCCCGGGGATGTCGGCCTTGCGCATGGCCGCGGTGATCGCGTCGTCGAGCTGCTCGGCGGTCGCCGGGTCGATGTCGACCCGGCCCGGCGGGGCGGCCGCGGGGGCCTGGCCCGCGCACAGCGCGGTCAGCAGCAGGGAGGCGGCTGCCAAGACGGTGGGCGTGCGGTACCGGCCCATGGAGGATCACCTCTGACGCACGTCCCCGAGCGGTCACCGGCTCCCCGAGCGGACCTTCCCATCGTAGGAACCCGCCCCCGACGCGGCGACCGGGCCCGTGGCGGAGCCGGGTCGGGGTTCGCTGTCGGGGCCCTGTCGGGGCCCTGTCGGGCCGGGAGGTGGACCGACCCGGAGGAACCGGCGGGCGCCCGCCCGCACGGAGCCCCTCCGCGGGGGCCTCGACGAGGCGCAGGCCGCGCCCGAGGGGAACGCTCCCGAGCCGAGCCGAGCCGGGAGGAGCCGGGCCGGGTCGGGCCGGGAGGTGGACCGACCCGGAGGAACCGGCGGGCGCCCGCCCGCACGGAGTCCCTCCGCGGGGGCCTCGACGAGGCGCAGGCCGCGCCCGAGGGGAACGCTCCCGAGCCGAGCCGAGCCGGGAGGAGCCGGGCCGGGTCGGGCGGGGCGGGAGGTGGACCGACCTGAGCTGTCGCTGCTGGCCATCGGCCTGGCCGTGCACATCCAGTCCCTTCCCGGCGGCGCGCCCATCGACATCCGGACCCTGGCCGCCCGTTTCCCCGAGGGGAAGACCCGGATCGCCGGCGCCCTGCGCGAGCTGGAG
Source organism: Streptomyces sp. NBC_01214 (assembly GCF_026340975.1). Taxonomy (GTDB): domain Bacteria; phylum Actinomycetota; class Actinomycetes; order Streptomycetales; family Streptomycetaceae; genus Streptomyces. Next base: position 778,562 of record NZ_JAPEOS010000001.1, read on the forward strand.
GCCCACGGCTATCTGCGCCGCACGTGCGAACGCACCAGCAGCGGTCGCGTCGTCACCCGTACGGTCTCCTGCAACCAGCCGGGCCGGTCCGGCGCCACGGACGAGCCGCAACCGAAGCCCCGGCGCCCTGCCCCCCCGGTGCCGCAGCCCGCGTACCGCGACCCCGACCTCCTCGCAGGTCTCTGCCGTGGGGATCCCCGCCTCCTGCTCTCCGTCGCTGACGTCGAGCACCGCGCCCCCGGAGTCGCGGCCTGGCTGGAGCGCGACCTGCCTCCGAGCGCCGTACACCACGCCCTGACCGCCGACCTGCCGGCGGAGCCCCTGCACCGCCCGGCCGCCTTCCTGGCCCACCGCCTCGCGGCCCAGCTCCCGCCCGTGCCGCCGTTCCGCGCCCCGGCAGCACATCCGGCCGTCAGACGACACCCGCTCCAGAACTGCGACCTCTGCGACCACGCCTTCCGCGGCCCGGAACGGGGAACCTGCCGGGCGTATCGCGGTGCTACGCGCTGACGGGGGCCGTGGTCGAGGTCGGCGTCGAGGAGGCCACGACGCGGGTCGGGGCGGTCCGGCGGCGGTCCAGGCGTAGGGCGAGCGTGGTGAGGGCGATCGCGGTGACGGTCATGGCGGCGCCCGCCCAGGCGGTCGAGGCGAAGCCCAGGCCGGCGTCGATGACGGTGCCGCCGAGCCAGGGGCCGCCGGTGTTGCCGAGGTTGAAGGCGGCCGTGGTGGTGGCGCCGGCCAGGGTCGGGGCGGCGCCGGCGACGTTGAACATGCGGGCGTTGAGCGCCGGGGCGGTGAAGAAGGTCGAGAAGCCGAGCAGGAAGGCCAGGGCGATCGCCGCGGCGGCGGTGGAGGCCAGCAGGGCGAGCGCGGCGAGGAGGACGGTCGAGGCGGTGATGCCCCAGATCATCACGCCGAACAGGTGCGCGTCGGCGATCCGGCCGCCGACGGTGGTGCCGGCCAGCGCGCCGATGCCGAAGAGGCCGAGGATCCACGGGACCCACCGCGGGTCCAGCCCGGCCACGTCCGTGAGCAGCGGCGAGAGGTAGCTGAAGGCGCAGAAGACGCCGCCCGCGGCCAGCGCGGTGATGCCGATGGAGAGCCACACCTGGCGGTCGCGGTAGATGCGCAGCTCGCGCCCGAGCGTCGGCTTCTCGGCGGGCAGCGGGATCTTCGGGATCAGCGCCAGGATGCCGACGAGGGCGATCGCGGAGGCGGCGGCGACCGACCAGAAGGCGGAGCGCCAGCCCAGGTGCTCGCCGAGGAAGGCGCCGGCGGGGACGCCGAGGACGTTCGCGATCGACAGGCCGCCGATCATGACGGCCATCGCGCGGGCCCGCTGGTCCTTGTCGACCATGGCGATGGCGACGGCCGCGCCCACGGCCCAGAAGCCGGCGCAGGCGAACGCGGAGACCACGCGGGAGGCGAAGAGGAGCTCGTACGTGGGGGCCAGCGCCCCCGCGACCTGCCCGAGGCCGAAGAGGCTGATGAGGGAGATGAGGGTGGTGCGGCGGGGGAGCCGCAGGGTGGCCACGGCCAGCAGCGGTGCGCCGATGACCATGCCGATCGCGAAGGCGGATATGAGCAGGCCCGCCTGCGGGATGGTGACGCCCATGTCCTCGGCGATGGGTGGCAGCAGGCCGGAGAGCATGAATTCGCTGGTGCCGAGCGCGAAGACGGACAGGCCGAGGACGTAGACGGCGACGGGCATGCGGGGGCGTACGGCTGCTGCGGGCATGACTGTCACCAACCAGCGCGAACGCGATCAAATTCCCCGGTCGGCGGCAGGGCCGTCGGTAGGGCCGTCGGTGGGAGCGGTGAGGTCGGCGAGCTCCGCGGCGAGGTTGGCGCGGGCCGGGGCCTCCCAGTGCGCGGCCCCGTACGGCGTGCGGAAGAGCCGCGGCAGGTCGAGCAGCTGGCGCAGTACGGCGGCGCGGCCGGTGCGGAAGGCGTCGTCCGGGACGAAGCCGTACTCGGCGCGGACGGCGGCCGCGTACGCGGCGTACGCGGCGGGCTCCCCGGCCAGGACGGCCAGGTCGGCGTCGCAGAGGGCCTCGCCGTCGGTGTCGCCGGGGGCGGGGTCGTGGGTGACGGTGAGCCGGACGAGGCGGGCCACTTCGGCGGTGCGCGCGGGGTCGATGCCCAGCTCGGGGAGGGCGCGCTCGGCGAGGGCGGCGCTGCGCTCCTCGTTCTCGGACCGGTCGGGCCGGTAGACGGCGTCGTGGAACCAGGCGGCGAGCTGAACGGCGGCCGGATCGGCGGCGTGCGGGGCCAGTACGTCGATCCGCGCGAGTACGTCGGCCAGGTGAGCGGTGGTGTGGTACCTGCGCTGCGGTTCCGCCCAGGCGGTGAGGAGGCGGTCGGCGTAGGGCGCGGGGTCGCGGTCGGCGGGGGCGCCGGCGGCCGCGACGGTGGCCCGCCAGCGGGCGCGGAGATCCGTGGTGTCGGTGCTCGGGATGCCTATGTCCATGCGCACATTGTGGGGGTGGCGTGATTGTGCTGGTGGAGCGCGGCCGGAGGCCCGTACCCTGGATATTGGACTAGACCTATTTTGAGTGTTCTTCCGAAGGATGGGATCGAATGAGCAACCGTGCGCTCCTGGAGGTGATCGCCCTCGACGTGGAGGACGCGGTCGCGGCCCAGGCCGGTGGGGCGGACCGGCTCGAACTGGTCACCGACATGGCCGCCGACGGGCTCACCCCGCCGCGCGAGACCTTCGCGGCGATCAGGGCGGCGGTGGACGTCCCGCTGCGCGTGATGCTCCGCAAGACGGACGGTTTCGCGGCCGGCGACGTCTCCGCCTTGGCCCGGGCGGCACGGGAACTGCGGGCGGAGGGCGCGCAGGAGTTCGTCCTCGGCTTCCTGGACGTCGGCGGCGCCCCCGACCTGGCCGCGGTCGAGGCGGTCGTCGCGGAGCTGGACGGCTGTCGCTGGACGTTCCACCGGGCGATCGACCGTGCTGCGGACCGGGACCAGCTGCGCAAGGCGCTGGCAGATCTGCCGGGGCTGGACACGTACCTCACGGCGGGCTCGGCGGCAGGGGTGGAAGCCGGGCTGCCGGTGCTGCTGGCGGAGGCGGCGCGGGGTGGTGAGCCGGGGTACGGGGCGCGGATCCTGGTGGGCGGCGGGCTGACGCTCGCGCACCTGCCGGTGCTGCGGGCGGGCGGGATCGACGCCTTCCACATCGGTGGCGCGGCGAGGCCCTCCGGGTGGGGCGGGCCGGTCTCGGCGGCGGCCGTCGCGGACTGGCGCACAGCCCTTTCCTGACCGGGGGCTCCGCCCCCGGACCCCCGCGCCTCAAACGCCGGCGAGGCTGTATTTTCCAGCCCCTCCGGCGTTTGAGGAGCGGGGTCTGGGGCGGAGCCCCAGGAGGGCGGGCCGCAGGTCAGGCCAGGGCCGTCGGGAGGGGGGCCGAGTGGAGGGCCGTGAGGCCCGAGACGGCGCGGGTGAGGCAGACGTACAGGCGGCGCAGGCCCGTCCGCTCGTCCGGCTCGCCGTCCACGATCGCCGCGGGCTCGTCCAGGACCACGTAGTCGTACTCCAGACCCTTCGCCAGCGACGCCGGGACGAGGGTCAGCCGCGACTCGGCGGTGGTCTCCTCGCCGGGCGACAGGTACGGCAGCCCCGCCTCCAGCAGGGCCTCCGCGAGCACCGGGATCCGCGCGTCCGCCGCGATCAGGCCGATCGAGCCCTCGTGCGCGAGCGACTCGCGGCAGGCGGCGAGCACCGCCGCCGTCAGGTCCGGGGCCTCCTCGATCCGCAGCGATCCCGGCGTCTCGCGGACGGAGGAGACGGGGGCCAGGCCCGGGGAGATCGACGGCAGCAGCCGGGAGGCGTAGGCGATCACCTCGCGCGGCACGCGGAAGCCCGCCGTCAGTTCCTCCACCACCGCCTGCGGCTTGCCCAGGTGCGCCAGGGCCTCGTCCCAGCTGCGCGTGGCCCACGGCGTGGTGCCCTGCGCGAGGTCGCCGAGGACCGTAGCCGAGCCCGTCGTGCAGCGCCGCCCCACCGCCCGGTACTGCATCGGCGACAGGTCTTGGGCCTCGTCGAGGACCACGTGGCCCAGCGAATGCGTCCGTTCCACCAGGTCGGCCGCCTCGTCGATCAGGACCAGGTCCGCCGCCGACCACTTCGCCGACTTCACGCTCCGGAACGGCTTCGGCCACAGCAGGAGCTTCTGCTCGTCCTCGGTGAGCACGTCCGCCGCGTGCAGGGCGAGGAACTCGGGGTCGGACAGCAGGCGCAGGACCAGCTTCGCCGGTTCGACGGCCGGCCAGATCTCCTTGACCGCCGCCTTCACCGCCGCGTTGCGGGCCACCGCGTCCTGCACCCGGTCGTCCGGGGCCTCGCCCGCCTGCTCCATCCGTACGAGCACCGCGTGCGCGATGCGCTGCGGCAGGGCCTCGCGGGCCGCGCCGTAGCGGATGTCGCGCTTCTGCAGCTCCTCGACCATCTCCTCCAGCTCGTACGCGGGCACCCGCCAGCGGCGCGAGCCGCGGACCACCATCAGCGGCTCCGTGGGGCGCGTGACGTGCGAGCGGACGGCGCGGCCCAGCACCTGCGCCATGCGGGCGTCGCCCTTGACCACGGCGGTTTGGGCGGTGTCCGTGCCGCGTACCTCCAGGCCGGGGCGGGCGACCAGGTCGTCGACGGTGGCCTGCTTGACCTCCAGCTCGCCCAGGGCCGGCAGGACCTGCTCGATGTAGTGCAGGAAGGAACGGTTAGGTCCGATGACGAGCGTGCCCGTGCGGGCGAGGCGGTCGCGGTGCGCGTAGAGCAGGTACGCGACCCGGTGCAGGCCGACGGCGGTCTTGCCGGTGCCGGGGCCGCCCTGCACGCAGACGGAACCGGTCAGGCCGGCGCGGACGAGTTTGTCCTGCTCGGGCTGGATCGTCGCGACGATGTCCCGCATCGGGCCCACGCGCGGGCGCTCGATCTCCTGCTGGAGCAGCTTGCTGACCGCGGCCACCTCGCCGGGGTCGGACAGGTGCTCGTCCTCGTACGCCGTCAGCTCGCCGCCGGTGTACCCGAAGCGCCTGCGCAGCGCGATGTCCTGCGGGTCGGTCTTGGAGGCCCGGTAGAACGGCTGGGAGACGGGCGCGCGCCAGTCGATGACCATCGGGTCGCCGTCGGCGTCGTGGACGTGGCGGCGGCCGATGTAGAACTGCTCGCCCCCCGCGCCCTCGGCGAGCTCCGCGCCGGGTGCGTGCAGGTAGTTGAGGCGGCCGAAGAACAGAGGGGTGTGGGCGAGGTCGGCGAGGGCCTTGATGCGGTCGTCGATCTGGGCCTGGAGGACGATCGCGTTGACCCAGTTCGCGGTGACGTCGCGGATGTCGAGGGACTCGACGTCCGCGCGCATGGCGCGCAGGGCGGAACGCGAGGCGGTGAGGTGGGCCCGCTCGCGACCCAGCGGGTCGGTGGGCGCGGTCGGATTGTCGTGGGTGGTCTCGGGGGCGTGCGCGGGCACGGAACTGCCTCCAGCTGCTGGATGCGGAACAGATGGCCCGCCGGTTTCCGGCCGGAGGGCGGCTCTCCCCGATGAGGCGGCGGGAGGCGGCAAGAGCGGAGATTCTAGCCACCGGGGCGGTGCGGCGCGAACGAATATCAGGAGGCGGGGATCAGCGGATCAGGGGATCTGGAGGGAGTTGAGGAGCTGCTGGTGCGTCGCGTCCAGGTCCTTCTCCTTCGCCTCCGGACCGTAGGTCAGGGCCATGACGAGGTGGTCGTCGTCGGAGATGAAGCGGATGGAGCCGACCGCGGGTCCGTCGGGGCCCTCGCCGGTGAGGTCCGCATCGAGGGCCGGGCGGCCGTCCACCGTCGTCTTGCGGACGTTTTCCGTGGTCAGGGTGCCGCCGCCGGTCAGGCCGTACGCGTCGACGAAGCCCTTGAGGGCGTCCTCCAGCGGGATCTGGTCGCCCGGCATGTCGTAGACGGCGAAGCCGGTGGCTCCGTCCGGGGTCTCCACCCCGTACACGCGGGTGTCGACCGATCCGCCCGCCATGGGGATGGCACCCATGCGGACCTCGGCCTTTCCGGGTAGCTGGGCCGTGATGCCGCTGGGGGGATCGGTGGTCTTCACCGCGGCCTGGGCGGGTTGGGAGGACGTGGAGGTGGGTGTGGGCGTGGGGGCGGCCGCGGCAGCGACCGCGGCGGCGCGGGCCGGGGCGGCGGACGCGGTGGCGGACGGCAGCAGCCCGCCCGTGACCAGGGCTGTCGATGCGGAGAGCAGCGCGAGGCGCTGCGTCCGGGAACGGTGGGTCATGCGGATCACTCCCATGGCGTGGTCGCCGAGACCGCGGACCTTCCCAGGGTCCGTCCCGACCGGCCCCCGTGCATCCGGACGGGTGTCGTACCAAGGAGTGTCAGACCTTGGTATCCACCCCTAGGGGTGCGCATGCGACGGGAGGAGGACCCCGGGGGCCGTGAGGTTCCCTCCCGGGGGCGATGTGCGGGGCGGCGCGAAAACGCACCATGGATGCATGAGCCCCGCAACCTTCACCTCGATCCAGGGCAGCCGTCCTAGCGGCGCCGACTCCGACTCCCTCCCGCGCAACGGCCTCGGCGGCATGCTGCGCGCCGTCAAGATCTTCGCGGCGACCGCCGTGAGCGTCGTCGTGCTCGGTCAATACGCCGAAGACGCGGGCGTCATACGCCATTGACCTCGGGCCCCGCCCAGCACCCGCACTGATCCACTAGGGTCACGCGGGTGACCCGCAGTCCCGTTCCCGGCCGCTCGCCGTCGTCCCTCGCCGGTGTGCTGCTGACCGGCTCGCTGCTGCTGCTCGGCGTGCTCTGCATCGCCCTGCGCATTCCGGTGGCCGACGCCCTCGTCCAGGGTTTCTCCGCCGCCGAGTGGGGGCCGTCCGCCACGTATCCGCCGTTCGCGGCGATCCTGTTCACGCCCGCCGCGTGGTTGCCGAGCGGCGCGCTGAAGGCCGTCCTCGTCCTCGGCGACGCCGGCCTGCTCGCCCTGCTGATCGCCCTGTCCTGCCGCCTCGCGGGACTCCGGTCCCGGCCCGGGCCCGTGCTGGCCGCCACCATTGCCGGGCTGTGGCTCCAGCCGCTGTTCCAGGCACCGTTGGCCGGGCTGATCAACCTGGCCCTCGCCTGCCTGGTCCTGTGGGACCTCGGCCGGCCGCGCTCCGCGCTCGGCAAGGGCTTCGCGCTGGGCGTCGCCGCCGGGATCACCCTCGCCCCGGCGGCCATCGCCGCCTACCTCCTGCTGACCCGCCGCGTCCGCGCCGGGCTCACCGCGCTGGCGGCCTCGGCCGGGACCGTCCTGCTCGGGCTGCTGGTCCTGCCGGAGGCCTCCGCCGAGTTCTGGACCCGGCACCTGGCCGACGCGGCCCGGGCCCTCGTACTGGACTGGCCGCCGCTGTGGGTCTGGTGCGCTCCCCTACTGGCCGTCCTGACGGCCCGCGCGTGCCGGAGTCAGTCGCTCGCCAACAGCTCGTCGGCGTCCATGATCCGGTAGGCGTACCCCTGTTCGGCCAGGAACCGCTGGCGGTGCGCCGCGAAGTCCTGGTCGATCGTGTCGCGCGCGACGACCGAGTAGAACCGCGCCTCGTGGCCGTCCGCCTTCGGCCGCAGCACGCGGCCCAGGCGCTGGGCCTCCTCCTGGCGGGAGCCGAAGGTGCCCGACACCTGGATGGCGACGGTGGCCTCCGGCAGGTCGATGGAGAAGTTCGCGACCTTCGAGACGACCAGCACGCTGATCTCGCCCTCGCGGAAGGCGTTGAAGAGCTTCTCGCGCTGCGCGTTGGAGGTCTCGCCCTTGATGACGGGGGCGTCCAGGTGCTCGCCCAGCTCGTCGAGCTGGTCGATGTACTGCCCGATGACGAGGGTCTGTTCACCCCGGTGCTTGGCCACCAGTGCCTCGGTCACCTTGCGCTTCGTCGCCGTGGTCGCGCAGAAGCGGTACTTCTCCTCCGTCTCGGCCGTCGCGTACGCGAGCCGCTCCGACTCCGTCAGATTGACCCGGACCTCCACGCAGTCGGCGGGCGCGATGTAGCCCTGCGCCTCGATCTCCTTCCACGGGGCGTCGAACCGCTTCGGCCCGATGAGGGAGAAGACGTCCGACTCCCGCCCGTCCTCGCGCACCAGCGTCGCGGTCAGGCCGAGCCGGCGCCGCGCCTGGAGGTCGGCGGTGAACTTGAAGACCGGCGCGGGCAGCAGGTGCACCTCGTCGTAGACGATCAGGCCCCAGTCCCGGGAGTCGAAGAGCTCCAGGTGCGGGTAGACGCCCTTCCGCTTCGTCGTCAGGACCTGGTAGGTGGCGATGGTGACGGGCCGGATCTCCTTGCGGGTACCGGAGTACTCGCCGATCTCGTCCTCCGTCAGCGAGGTCCGCTTGACCAGCTCGTGCTTCCACTGGCGGGCCGAGACGGTGTTCGTCACCAGGATCAGCGTCGTCGCCTTGGCCATCGCCATGGCCCCGGCGCCGACCAGCGTCTTTCCGGCGCCGCAGGGCAGGACGACCACACCGGAGCCGCCGTGCCAGAAGCCCTCGACGGCCTGCTGCTGGTACGGCCGCAGCGCCCAGCCGTCCTCGGCCAGGTCGATCTGGTGCGCTTCGCCGTCCACGTAGCCGGCGAGGTCCTCGGCGGGCCAGCCGAGCTTGAGCAGCGTCTGCTTGATCTGTCCGCGCTCGGAGGGGTGCACGGCCACGGTGTCGGCGTCGAGGCGCGCACCGACGAGCGGGGCGATCTTCTTGGACCGCAGGATCTCCTCCAGCACCGGCCGGTCGGTGCTGGTCAGCACCAGTCCGTGCACGGGGTGCTTGGAGAGGGTCAGGCGGCCGTAGCGCGCCATGGTCTCGGCGACGTCGACGAGGAGCGCGTGCGGGACGGGGTAGCGGGAGTACTCGACGAGGGCGTCGACGACCTGCTCGGCGTCATGGCCGGCGGCCCGGGCGTTCCACAGGCCGAGCGGGGTGATCCGGTAGGTGTGGATGTGCTCGGGTGCCCGCTCCAGCTCGGCGAAGGGGGCGATGGCACGCCGGGCGGCTCCGGCGAGCTCGTGGTCGACTTCGAGGAGGAGGGTCTTGTCGCTCTGGACGATGAGTGGACCATTCACGCGCGGCGCCCCGTTTCATTCAGGTCAAACCTCCAGTGTGCCGTACGGCGCGGAGGGTGGGAACACGGCGCTTCGGCGGGGCGCCGGGCGGGGCGTCCGGCCGGTCAGCGGCCCATGCCGTCCAGCAGCAGGGCGAGGCCGCCGTGGAACTCGCGGTCCGGGGTGAGGTGGCGGGCGCCGAGCGCGGCCTCGGTCAGGTACGGGAACTCCTGCGCCGGGAGTTCGGCGATCGCGGCGGTGCCCGCGCCGGAGAGGGCGCCGAGGTGTTCCTGCTGGACCGCGCCGATCGCGTAGGCGAGCAGGGCCCGCAGGGCGATGATCTGCTCCTCGGGGCCGAGGCCCGCCTCGCGGAGCACGCCGAGGACGGTCTCTCCCCAGCGCATCACGCCCAGGGAGCGGTGCCGGTGGCTCATGGTGAGCGGCAGCACGGCCGGGTGCGCGCCGACGGTGTCCCGCATCCGGTCGACGAGGAGCGTGACGCGGGCGCGCCAGGGGCCGGCGGTCAGGGGCGGCGGCGTGCTGTCGACGGCACCGAGGACCAGTTCGACGACGAGGGCCTCCAGCTCCCCGCGGTCCTGGACGTACCGGTACAGGGCCATGGTGCTGATGCCGAGTTCGACGGCGACGGCCCGCATGGACAGCCCGGGCAGACCCTCGCGGTCGATCACGGCGAGGGCGGCGGCGGCCAGTTGGTCCGGGGTGAGTGAGCGGGGGCGCGGCATGGTGTTGACAGCGTACGGCATACGCTTACGCTGTAGGTGTACGTCATACGCTTACGGAGGAGACCTCAGTGCCCTCAGTGCAGCTCGACACCGGTTCCATCGTCCGTACCCGCACCCTCACCGCCGTCGCCGACGGCGCGCCCGTGGCCGTCCCCGACCCCGAACGCCTCGTCCACCTCCAGTTCCGCCGGTTCGCCGGCTGCCCCATCTGCCATCTGCACCTGCGCTCGGTGGTGCGGCGGCACGCCGAGATAGAAGCCGCCGGGATCCGGGAGGTCGTGGTCTTCCACTCCGGCGCCGACGAACTGCGCGAGCACGTGGCCGACCTGCCCTTCGCCGTCGTCGCGGACCCCCGCAAGCGGCTGTACGCGGAGTTCGGCGTCGAGTCGTCCTACCGCGCACTGCTGGCCGCGCGCGCCTGGCGGGCGATCGCCGTCGGCACGCTCGACATCCTGCGCGGCCGGGCAAAGCCGCCGACGCTCGTCCAGGACGGCGGGCGGCTCGGACTGCCGGCGGACTTCCTGATCGCGCCGGACGGACGCGTCCTGGCCGCTGGCTACGGGGTGCACGCGGACGACCAGTGGCCGGTGGAAAAGCTGCTGACCCTGGCGGCGCAGGCACGTACCGTCCTGGCATGAACCATGATCAGCAGCCCTTCGTGCCGGCCGACTTCGCGGTTCCGCGGACCCTCGTCGCCGACGGCTTCCGGCTGGAGCCGCTCGGCGCCGAGCACAACGAGCGCGACCTCGCCGCCTGGACCGGGAGCATCGCGCACATCAGGGCGACGCCCGGGTTCGTGGGGCGGGGCTGGCCGCCGGTGGCGGGGATGTCCGCCGAGGCGAACCTGGCCGACCTGCTCCGGCACGCGCAGGAGTTCGAGGAGCGCGTCGCCTTCGCCTACAGCCTCCTGGAAGGCGGGGCCGACGGCGCCGGCGACGGCGAGGTGATCGGCTGCCTCTACATCCACGGCTCCCGGGAGGCCCCCGGCCGGGTCGCCGTCAGCCACTGGGTCCGCTCCGACCGGGCCGCGCTGGACGCACGGGTCCACGAGAGGATCACCCGCTGGCTCCACGAGGCGTGGCCCTTCGACGCGGAGCGGATCGACTACGACCCCAGGTGAGACCGGTGTTCGCCGGTGGCCGCGCCGGCTGGCCGCATCAGCCGCGCCGCTGCCACCAGCGACGCTTCGGCGGCTCGACGGGCTCGACGGGCTCGGAGGACGCCGGGGTGCCCGCGGCGTCCGTGGCGTCCCGAGCGTCCGGGGCGAGGGCGCCCAGGGCCGTGCGGATGCGGTCGAAGGTCGCGATCGGGTGATGCCCCTCGCCCGGCAGCGCCACGCCGACGCAGACCAGCTTGAAGCTGTTAGACGATGGCGCTGTGGAAATCGGGCAGCTCAGACATGGTTCGGGACAGTAGCCAACCGTCGACGGCGGCCCCTTGCCGGGGGCGTCCGGGCGGTCCAGGGCCGAACGGGTAGATGCCGGAGGCCGAGGGGACGGGCGGCGACGTCGCTCCCGGGCCGTCACCGACGGGCGTCCTAGGGTGGCAGGCGCCCCCAGGCGCCCACCTGCGACGTCGGAACGGACCCTCATGACGCAAGCAAGCTGGGACCGCACGCTCTTCAGCGCCTCCTCGACCCCCACCACCACCGTCACCCACGACACCGGCCTGCTCCTGCTCCGGCTCGTCGTCGGCCTCAGCATGGCCGGCCACGGCACGATGAAGCTCTTCGGCTGGTTCGGCGGCCCGGGCCTCACCGCGACCGGCAAGGGCTTCACGATGGCCGGCTACCCCGCCGGGGACGCCATGGCCGTCATCGCCGGCCTCGCCGAGACCCTGGGCGGCCTCGGCCTCGCCCTCGGCCTGCTCACCCCGCTCGCCGGAGCGGCCCTGACCGGCACCTTCATCAACATCCTCGACGTCCGGGGCCTGAGCGCCTACTTCCCGCCCAAGGGCGTGGAACTCGAAGTGGTGCTGTTCGCCGCGATCGTCGCCCTCACCCTCACCGGTCCGGGCCGCTTCTCCGTCGACCACCACCTTCCGGTGCTGCGCGAGAACCGGCCCCGCTACTCCCTGCTCGCCCTACTGCTGGGTGCCGTCGTGGGATTCGTCGTCCTGCTCATCCGCGACTGAACCGTCCGGGACCGTCCGGGACCGTCCGGGACCGACCGCGGCCGACCGGCTACGCCCCCAGGTGCGGCAGCGGACCCGCGGGGTACGGGGTCTCCGCGGGCAGCAGGGCGCGCGCGGCCGCCTCGTCCCCGGCCCCGAGCAGGCCGCGGACCTCCCGGGCCAGCCCGGTCACATCGCGGATGCCGACCGTCCACTCGTCGGCGTACGCGCGCGACGCCGGACCGGACAGGCCCAGCTGGAGCGAGCGGTACGGCAGCGGATTCAGCCGCAGGTCCCGCTCCGGGTCCCACTGGACCCGGGCGGGCGCCCCGCGCAGTGCTTCCTTCCAGGCCGCCCGGTCCGCGTGCACGCCCGGCGCGTAGTGCGACAGGCAGGCGTCGCGCAGCGCCCGGTCGAAGCCCTCACGGGTGATCTCGATCGCCAGCACCGTCTGCTGGTCGTCCTTGGACCCCCAGCCGCAGCGGTACATCATCCACAGGAACGACGGCTTGATCCACGTCATCCGCTCCCGCTTCCAGGCGGGCGGGAAGCGGCCGTCGCGGGCGGCCGGCACCCCGAGCGAGGGGGAGTAGGCCTGGTACACGGTGATCGTGGTGTCGGTGTGCGCCGCGCGGATCTGGCGGTTCGGTACGTCGTCGGACATGTGTTCAGGATGACGGCCCGTCATCGTGTAGGCCATCGGGTTTCGGCGCCGACGCGGACCGGGAGCCGCCCCGGCCCGCCGGCCCCGCGCCCTACACCTGATCGTCCGCCAGTTCCGCGACACCGGTGATCCGGTGCAGCGCGTACGTCCGTACCTCGTCCGCCGTGTGGTCGTAGCCGGTGACGAAGCCGCCCTCCACCCGGACCGGCGCGATGACCCGCTGGCTCGCCGCGCCCTCCGCGTTCACGTACCCGATCCACACCGCCGACCCGGTCAGCGCTGCCGCCTGCACCGTCGCCAGGGTCTCCGCCGCGCTCGTGCGCGGCAGTTCGCCCGGCACCCCGGTCCCGGCGGCGGAGCTCGTCGCGGGCTCCTTGCGCACCGCCGTCGCCGCCGCGTCGCCCGCGCGGATCGCCCGTACGGCCGCCGCCAGCAGCGTCCGGTCCGGCACCGGCGGGCCCTCCGGCACCGGTACGGGCGCCGAGCGGGCCGGGGTGCGGTGCGCGTCGGCCCGGGCCACCAGCACGTCGCCGGTACGGGACTCCGCGGCCGGCGCGTACCCCATCGCCCGCAACCCCTCCAGCAGGACGGTCGGATCCGCCTGCGCCGCCAGCACCGTCGGCGCGAGGCGGCGCAGCCCCAACCCGGCCGAGCGCTTGTCGGCCAGGATCTCGCCCAGCATCGCGTCGTCGTCGCAGCGCAGGTACGAGGAGGCCGCGCCGACCCGCAGGTGTCCGTGCCGGCGGGCCACGTCGTCGATCAGGTAGGCCAGCGGCTGCGGCACCGGGGTACGGCTGTGCTCCTTGAGGAAGGCGTGCAGGTCCGCGGCGGCGTGGCCGGCGTCCAGGGCCCGGCGCACCGAGCCGGGCGTGAACCGGTACACCGTCGCCCCGCCCTTGGACTCCACGTCCGCGAGCACCGCCAGGGTGTCGCCCAGCGGGCGGAGCAGCGGCCCCGGGGCCACCGCCGTCAGGTCGGCCTGGAGCAGCACGTGGTCCACCGGCTCCGGCAACAGCGGGGCCAGCAGCGGCGCCGGGTCGCGGTGCTCCAGCAGGGCCCGGCCGGGCCCGGACAGGGCGCCCCGGCCGGTCACGCCGAGGACCTCCGCCTCGGCCAGCGCCCAGTGCGCGAGCCGGGCCCGCAGCTCGCTCGCCCCGCGCACCGGACGCTCCCAGGCGAGCCGCGCCAGCAGGGTCTGCGGGTCGGGCGAGGCGCCCTCGGGCAGCTCCCCGAGCAGTTCCAGCACCCGCCGGCGCACCTCGGGGGCGGCGGAGCGGTCGAGTTCGGGGCCGAGCGCGGAGAGCGTGCGCCCCTTGGCGTCCTGCTCGCCGACCAGCGGGGCCGTGCGGGTGGCCGGCAGCCAGGCCGCCGCGAGCTGCGACCAGCGCTCGGCGGGCGGCAGTTCGAGCCAGTCGTCGAAGGCCGGGGTGGGCGCGTACCGCTCGTCCGCCTCTCCGTCGCTGGCCAGCAGGCCGGTCGCGTAGGCCAGTTCGGCCCAGAAGGCCGCCTGCTGCTCGGTCGTGTCCAGTGCGGCTGCGGTCCGCTTCAGGTCCCGTACGGAGAGCCCGCCCGCCCGCAGCACCGGCGGACCGGTGTGCTCCCAGGACTTCACCAGTTCCTCGACGGTGGCCAGCGCGGCCAGCGCCTGCCCGGCGGCGTTCGCGTCCACAAGCTGTGGACGGTGCTCGCGGTGCGCGGGCACCGGCGGGGCCACCGGCGCGGTGTCCCGGTGCGCGAGACCGCCGCGCAGGTGCAGCGCCACCTCGCGGGGCAGCACGACGGTCCGCGCCGTCGCGGGCAGCAGCAGCCCCCGGTCGCGCAGCCAGCGCACCGGCGGCGTCGGATTCGGGGTCACCTCCCCGTACGGCGGCCCCCACACGAGCCGCCCCAACACCTGGTGCGCCTCCGCCGGAGCCTCGTCCAGCAGCGCCGACATCCGCTCCGGATCGGTGAACAGCGCGGTCAGCGCGGTCACCGCGGACACCGGGTCGTGGGTGGCGGGCAGCCCGACGGCCGCCACGATCTCCTGCACCCGGGTCGGCGACATCCCGGCCGTGGCCTCGGCGACGGTCGGACCCAGCCCGGTGGGGGAGGGGCGGGAGGCCGAGGGGGCCAGCAGCTCGCGCGCCGTGCGGACCAGCCGCAGCCGGTCCTCGTCGCCCCACACCAGGGCCTGGTCGCGCAGGGTGGCCAGGGCGTCGGGCAGCGCGGCGCGGGCCCGTTCGTCCTCGCCGCCCGTCAGCAGCCCCTCCAACACCGCGTACGGGCACGGGTCCGGGCCCACCGCCAGGGCCTCGGCGGTCTGCAGCGCGAACCGGTCCAGCCGGTCCAGGGCGCGCACCACCGAAGCCCGGGTCCCGGCCCGGGTGGCCAGCTGCGTCACGTCGCCGGGCACCGGTCCGAGCAGGTCCGGGCGGGCGCGCAACAGGGCCGCGAGCGCCGCGTCGTCACGGGCGCGCAGCGCCTCGGCGAGTGAGCGCGGGGAGCTTCCCGCCGGGCTCCCGCCGGCGGATCCCGCCGCAGTGCTTGCCTCGGGCACAGTCGCCTCCTGGTCGCGTCGGCCGGTCAGTCGGCCGGTCCCCATCCGGTCAACGGTATCCGCTGCGCCCGCAGCAGCTCCACGGGCGCACGCGCTACCTTCGGGGCAGGGGGTAAGGGAGGAGCCTGGGCGTGGGGATCGAAAGCGACCACCTGGTCTACGAATATCTGAGCCGCGTCGGGGACTTGGCGCAACAACGGCAGCTGTCCTCCGGCGACCGGATGCGGTTGGTGTCGGGGCTGCGGGACGAGATCGACCGTCGGCGCGCCAAGTACGACCCGGACACCCCGGCCGCCGTACGGCGCATCCTGGAGCGGATCGGCTCGCCCGAGGAGGTCCTGGACACCCTCGGCTCCCGACGGGGCGCGGCCCCCGCCCCCGCGGCCCCCGCCGACACCGGCCCGTCGGTCCCCGTCCAGCGGGGACCGGGCCGCCTGCGCCGCCAGAACGTGCCCCCGGCCCGCCCGGCGGCGGAGCCCGAGAACGTGCCGCCGCACCTGGCCGGGCTGGACGAGCTCGGCCCCTCCGGCGGGGCCGAGCCCGACTGGTGGCGGATGGGCCCGGGGACGCACGGGGCGGGCCCGCAGGTCGAGGGCTTCGCGGGCGGCATCGAGATCCCGGACCTCTTCAAGGACGGACCGGAGGACGAACCGCGGGAGAAGGAGGCGGCGGCGCCGGCTCCGCCCGGGGCGGAGGAGGGGAGCGCGCGGAGCCTCGTACGGTTCCTGCGCGAGCGGCGGCGCGCGAAGAAGGACGCGGCGGCCGGGGCCGCCGCCGCGCCGCAAGCCCCGGCGGCCCCGGCCGCCCGCCCGCGGCCGAACGCCTTGCTGCTGCTGGCGGCGGCCGTCCTCGTCATCGGCACGGTCACCGGCTACTGGCTGCTCCTCGTGGTCGGCTGGCTCCTTCCGTACGCCTCGCGCGTGCTGGGGCCGGCCGAGCGGAAATGGGCGGTCCTCGGCCCGCCCGGCGCGGTGCTCACTGCGGCGGTGCTGTGGGTGTGGGGCCGGATGAACGGCAAATGGGGGGAGACCCTGTCCGACGACCAGCTGAGCGGGGCGCTGCACGGGATGTGGCCGTGGGTCCTGCGGAGCGCGGCGTTGGCGTCCGCGCTGTACCTGGTGTGGCGCGCGCGGCGGCGGTAGCCGAGGCACCGCGCTACTGCCGGGGGCGCCGCCCCCGGACCCCCGCGCCTCAACCGCCGGGTCGGTCAGCCGCCTACGATCGTGCGCTGCATCTGCGACGTCGCAACCGTCGCTCAGGTCCTCCCAGTAGCGCAGGACGACCATGGCGCGGGCCCGCGGCGGGAGTTCGGCCAGTGCGGCGAGCAGGGCGACGCGCAGGTCGGCGTGCGCGGGCCGCGGCGGCGGGTCGACGCGCCGGTGGGCCGGCAGGTCCCGCAGCCGGCGCCGCCGCTCGGCGAGGAAGGTGCGGGTCAGCACGGTCCGGGCGTACGCCTCGGGGTGATCGGCGGTGGACAGCCGCCGCCAGTGCTGGAACAGCTTCGCGCGCGTGGTCCGGGTCAGATCGCGCGCGCCGTCGGCGTTCCGCAGAGCAGGTACGCGCTCCGGTACAGCCTGCGCTGGCCGACCCGGGCGAACGCCTCGAGTGCTGCCGCCGGGAAAGGGGTGAGCACGGACATGAGGGATTGGGGGCCCCGCGTGGGGGTGGGGCAGTCCTCGGCGTGCGTTCCCCTGGTGTAGGCCCGCCGTCGGCCTCCCGTGCAGCCGCCTCGGCACAATGGAGGGCATGAACCTCACCGTCGGCTTCGACCTCGACATGACCCTCATCGACTCGCGCCCGGGAATCAAGGCCGCGTACCAGGCCCTCTCGGCCGAGACGGGGACCTACATCGATGCCGACGAGGCGGTCACCCGACTGGGCCCGCCGCTGGAGGAGGAGCTCGCGCACTGGTTCCCGGATGCCGAGATCCCGGCCATGGCCGAGCGCTACCGCGAGATCTACCCCACGTACGCCATCGGGCCGACCCCGGCGATGCCGGGCGCCCGCGAGGCGATCGAGGCCGTCCAGGCGCTCGGCGGCCGCGCGATCGTCGTCACGGCCAAGCACGAGCCCAACGCCCGCCTGCACCTGTCGCACCTCGGCATCGAGGCCGACGCGGTCGTCGGCTGGCTCTGGGCGGAGGCCAAGGCCGGTGCGCTGCGCGAGTACGGGGCGCAGGTCTACGTCGGCGACCACGTCGGTGACGTACGCGGGGCCCGTACGGCCGGTGCGCTGTCCGTCGTGGTGCCGACCGGCCCGTGCCCGGAGGAGGAACTGCGCGAGGCGGGCGCGGACGTGGTCCTGCCCGACCTCACTGCGCTGCCGCAGTGGCTCGCGCGGTACGTCGCCGCACAGCCCGAACCCGTCTGAGCCGTCGAAGCTCCGTCGGGCCCGGCGGGGTCCTGCCCGGGCCGCTACGCCTGCGAGCTCCGGGCCGCCCTGCGCTGCGCCGCGGCCGAGCGGAGCACGCCCGCCGCGGAGATGGCGAACCCGACGCCCATGAGCATGCAGACCGCCCACGCGTACGACGGGAACGGGTCCATGTCGAGGAAGAGCGGAGCCATGGTCGCCAGCGTGGCCACGGCCCCGGCGATGAACACGATGCCGCCGGCCTTGACCAGTCCGTCGCCGGGCCGCGCTTCGTCTGAATGAGGAGTAACAGTCACCTCACCAGGGTAGTTCCCTGGCCGAAGCAGCCGACCGTGAAGGACCGGGGAACGTCTTGTCACCCGGCCCCCGACCATTAGCCTTGAGGTGGCGGGTCACTCATGGCCCGCTGCGCTGTTGTCCGGAGCCGTTCGCGGTCCTTCGGACCCCCGACGAGCACAAGGACAGAGGACGGACGTGCCTACCGGCAAGGTCAAGTGGTTCAACAGTGAGAAGGGCTTCGGCTTTCTCTCCCGTGACGACGGCGGCGACGTCTTCGTCCACTCGTCGGTGCTCCCCGCCGGGGTGGACGCCCTCAAGCCCGGCCAGCGCGTCGAGTTCGGTGTCGTCGCCGGCCAGCGCGGTGACCAGGCACTTTCGGTGACGGTACTGGACCCGGCGCCCTCCGTCGCGGCGGCGCAGCGGCGCAAGCCCGACGAGCTCGCCTCGATCGTGCAGGACCTCACGACCCTGCTCGAGAACATCACCCCGATGCTGGAGCGCGGCCGCTACCCCGACAAGGTGCACGGCACGAAGATCGCCGGACTGCTGCGCGCGGTCGCCGACCAACTCGACGTCTGAGCCCGGCGCCGTCACGCGTACGGCTGCGCCCCGCCACTCGAAAGAGCGGCGGGGCGCAGTCGTACGTGCGGGGCGGTCAGTCCTGCGGGAAGTCCAGCGCGCCGGGCGGGATGGCCGGTACCAGACCCTCGGCCGCCGCCCGGGTGAGCAGCCCGCGCACCGCCGCGTAGCCGGACTCGCCGAGACCGGCGGTGAACTCGTTGACGTAGAGACCGATGTGCTGGTCGGCGACGGCCGGGTCCAGCTCCTGGGCGTGCGCGCGGACGTACGGGCGGGAGGCCTCCGGATCGTCCCAGGCCATCCGGACCGACGTACGGGCCGACTCGGCCAGCGCGCGCAGTCGCTGCGCGCCCAGCGAGCGCCGGGCGATGATCGCGCCGAGCGGGATCGGCAGGCCGGTCGTGGACTCCCAGTGCTCACCCATGTCGGCCAGGCAGTGCAACCCGTAGTCCTGATAGGTGAACCGGGCCTCGTGGATCACCAGCCCGGCGTCCACCCGGCCGTCCCGGACCGCCGGCATGATCTCGTGGAACGGCAGGACGACCACCTTGCCGACGCCCTCCGGCAGCACGTCCGCGGCCCACAGCCGGAACAGCAGGTAGGCGGTGGAGCGTTCGCTCGGCACGGCCACCGTCCGCCCGGCCAGGTCGACCCCCGGCTCGCGGGTCAGCACCAACGGGCCGCAGCCGCGCCCCAGCGCCCCGCCGCAGGGCAGCAGCGCGTACTCCTCCAGCACCCACGGCAGCACGGCGTACGACACCTTCAGCACGTCCAGCTCGCCGCGTTCGGCCATGCCGTTGGTGATGTCGATGTCCGCGAAGGTGACGTCGAGGGCGGGCGCGCCCGGCACCCGGCCGTGGGCCCACGCGTCGAAGACGAACGTGTCGTTCGGGCAGGGCGAATAGGCGATCTTCAGCGGTTCACCGGTGCTCGTGCTCATGGCGTTCTCCCCAGTTCGCGAGTACGGGCCCCAGCACGCGGAAGGCGTCGGCGAGCGCGGTGAGCGCGTCCCCGATCCGCCAGGCGGCACGGTCACGGGGGCCCACGGCGTTGGACACGGCGCGGATCTCCAGTACGGGCAGCCCGTGCGCGGCGGCCGCCTCCGCGACCCCGAAACCCTCCATGGCCTCGGCCCCGGCCATCGGGTGCCGGGCGGCGAGCGCGGCGGCCCGGGCGGCGGTCCCGGTCACGGTGGAGACGGTCAGCACGGGCGCGAGCAGCGCCCCGGTCGCCTCGGCGGCGCGGGCGGCGAGCTCGGCGGGCGGCAGGTGCACGCTGTGCCCGAAGCCGAGCTCCGTCACGTCGAGGAAGCCGTCGGGGGTCTCGGCCCCCAGGTCGGCGGCGACGATCGCGTCGGCGACCACGAGGGAACCGAGCGGGGCGGCGGGCACGAACCCGCCGCCGATGCCGGCGGAGACGACGAGCGAGTAGTCGGCGAGGGCCAGGGCGGTGGCGGTCCCGGCGGCGGCCGCCGCCGGACCGACGCCCCCGACCAGCACGTCGAAGGCGATGCCCGGAAGGTCCCGGCGGTTGAGGCGGTACCCCTCCCCAGACTTCGTCCGGGGATACCCCAAGGGCAAGGTGCGTGGCTCAGGACCAGGAGCGTCCGGATGAGGGGTCAGCCCGGTGGTGACGGAGTCTGCCTCCGCCGCCACCGCGGTCACGACGAGCGCGCGCACCGCTGCCGCCGGCCGGTTACTTGAGCTTGAGGTTGAAGGACCAGACGGCGAGCGGCTTGCCGGCCTCGTCGATCTGCAGGAACGCGAGCTTCTTCGAGGAGGGGGCCTCGCCCTGGCCGCCGGTCGCGAAGACGTCGGCCCCCGGGAAGCTGCGGTAGGTGTTCGAGGAGGGCTCGGTGATCGGCTGGCCGTCCAGGACCGCCGACCAGCGCTTGCCGTCCTCGACGATCTCCGGCTCGACCCCCAGGCGCAGGGTGTCGCCCCGGGCGTACTCGACGGTCTTGGGGTTCTTGAGGTTGGTGAGGCACTCCTGGACCTGGTCCATGGAGAGCTCCTTGCCGTCGTCGTTGTGGCAGGAGGCTTCGGCGGACACCGACGAGGTGCCGACCGTCACGGTCGCCAGCGGCGTCGGCTTCTCGCCACAGGCGGAGAGGAGGAGGAGGCCGGCGGACACGGCTCCGAGGGCCGCGACGCTGCGGCGGGCCCTACCCGAGAAAAGCGGTGCGGTCATGAGCCGAAGGCTATCGGGCCCCTGGGCTGCGCCGCTGCATGGGGTACCGGTGGCCTGCGGCGCGGCGAGATTCGGCTCCCGCCGGGTCGGCCAGGTGCGGCGCCGCTGCCGGGGGCGCTGCCCCCGGACCCCCGCGCCTCAAACTCCCCCAGCTACCGCTGGGAGGTGCCCCCTGGCGGGGCTGGATTGTCCAGCCCGCCCGGCGTTTGAGGGCACGGGCGCGAAGCGCACGTACGGGGTGCGGGGCGGAGCCCCGGCGGTGGCGCGCTAGGCGACCCGGGGGCGGGAGGCGCCTTGGTGGTGGCGGGGCGCCGTGGCGACGCCGCGCAGCGCCATCGTCGTGCCCAGGGCCACGATCGCCGCGGCCACCGACATCCCCAGTACCCCGTTCAGCGGCAGCACGATGCCGATCGCGCCGCCCAGGACCCACGCCACCTGGAGCAGCGTTTCCGAACGCGCGAAGGCCGAGGTCCGCACCGCCTCCGGCACGTCCCGCTGGATCATCGCGTCCAGCGACAGCTTCGCCAGCGCCTGGCAGAAGCCCGCCGTCGCAGCCAGCACGGCCATGAACAGCGCGCTGAAGAACACCGCCGCGAGCACCGCCACGCCCAGGGTCAGGCACAGCACCGCCGCGATGATCGCCTCCGGCGCCCGCGCCCGCAGCCACGCCCCCACCGCCGTACCGCAGGCGTTGCCCACGCCCGCCGAGACGCCCACGATGCCCAGCGACACCGCCGCGCTCTGCCCCGCCACGGGATGCTCGCGCAGCAGGAACGCCAGGAAGAAGATCAGGAACCCGGACAGCGCACGCATCGAGGCGTTCGCCAGCAGCCCGCACAGCACCGAACGGCTGACCGTCCGCAGGCCCGGCCGCTTCGAGTGCGCCTCGTGCGTGGACAGCCGCGCCCGGCGCTCGCCCTTGGCCTCGTCCACCTTGTGCGGCAGCGTGAACGCCGCGAAGGTCCCCCACACGAAGATCACGCAGGCCCCGTACAGCGGCCACGGCGGCCCGATCAGATGCAGGGCGGCCCCCACCGGCGCCGCCGCGCCCGTCGCCAGCAGACCCGCCAACGTGACCCGGGAGTTCGCCTTGACGAGTGAGAATTTCGGCGGCAACAGCCGGGGCACCACCGCACTGCGGACCACCCCGTACGCCTTGGACGCCACCAGTACGCCCAGTGCCGCCGGATACAGCTCGATGCCCCCCGTGGCCACCGCACCCGACATCAGCAGCGCCAAGAGCGCGCGGGCCAGCATCGACGTCGCCATCGCCGCCCGCCGGCCGTGCGGCAGCCGGTCCAGCAGCGGACCGATCACCGGGGCCAGCACGGTGAAGGGGGCCATCGTGATCGCCAGGTACAGGGCCACCCGGCTGCGCGCCTCGTCCGTGGGAACGGAGAAGAACACCGTCGACGCCAACGCCACCGTGATCATCACATCGCCGGCGCCGTTGATGGCGTGCAGCTCGATCAACTTGCCGAGGCCAGATTCCCCCGCCCCGTGCGCGTGCGTGGCCCGCCGGATCCCCCGCGCCGGAAGGTGCAGCGCACGCCCGACAGCCCGGCCGGCCCGCCTGGCCGGTCCCGAGCCGTCGTCGGACGACCGTACGGGTGCCACACTCGACATAGTGCCCCACCCGGCCCTGCCGGGGCGCCTCCCGGCGCGTCGCGCGGCCGGTGGCTTGTCCGCGAATCGGACCTTGCATGTGTGCCCGAGGCTTAAGAGGAGGTAGCGTGCGTAGCGCGCCACCGGCGGATGCTCCTGGCCGCGCGCCTCTTCGTGATCCCGCAGAATGGGTTGCAGTGAGGTGCGCCCGGAGTCCGATCGGGTGCGGACGTCGACGCGGCCCTCTGGTCCGCTCCGCCCGTGCCCCGTACGGACAGCACCGACGGGTCGTTGTGGACGACAGTACGGACGGCGCACACGTGAGACGGCGTAGGAGAGAACGAGACCAGTGAGTGCTGCGACGCGAAGCCGTACCCCGCGTACCCCCGACCGCCTCTGCGTCGAGGCGGTAGAACTCGCCCGCGCGGCGGCCGAGGAGGCCGCCTTCCCCGGAGTGGTCGGCGCGCACGTCTCCGCCGTGGCGGAGGGCGACCGCGTCGTCACCCACTTCTTCGAGTCCAAGGAGCCGGGCTACCGCGGCTGGCGCTGGGCCGTCACCGTGACCCGCGCCTCCCGCGCGAAGAACGTCACCCTCGACGAAACGGTGCTGCTGCCCGGCGACGACGCGCTGCTGGCCCCCGAGTGGGTGCCGTGGAGCGAGCGGCTGCGCCCCGGCGACATGGGCCCCGGCGACCTGCTGCCCACCGACGCCGAGGACCTGCGCCTGGAGCCGGGCTGGTCGGGCGAGGACGCCCCGCCGCCGAACTCGGTGGTCTCCACCGAGATGGCCGAACTGGTCGAGGCCGAGGACGCCGACGTCACCGACCGCGCGGTGGTCCCCGTACGCGGCTCCATCACCTCGGTCGCCGAGGAACTGGGCATGCGCCGGGCGCGCGTGCTCTCGCGGTACGGGCTGCACACCGCCGCCGACCGTTGGGACGAGTCCTTCGGCGCCAAGACCCCGATGGCGCAGGCCGCGCCCGCGTCCTGCGTCTCCTGCGGCTTCCTCGTCGCCATCGGCGGCTCGCTCGGCCAGGCCTTCGGCGTCTGCGCGAACGAGTTCAGCCCGGCCGACGGCCGTCTGGTGTCGCTGTCCTACGGCTGCGGCGGCCACTCGGAGGCCGCGGTCATGCCGGCGCCGCTGCGGCCGCCGCCGCCCGTGCTCGACTCGATGGCCTCGGACGAGTTCACCTTGCGACCGGCCCCCGACACCGGCTCGGTCCCGGTCTCGGAGTCGGACCTGCCGGCCGCGGACCTCGGCCACTCGTAGCCCGCTCGACAAGCCCCGCTCGGCTCCGTCCGGCAGCCGTGCGGCGTACCCTCGCCCCATGGGGGACACGGGCGCCGACGCGGACATGGTGGGACTGACCGGCCGGGTGACCGGGACGGTCGGCCCGGGGCTGGTGGGCGAGGTCATCGTACGGATCCGGGGCGGGGCGGAGCACTTCCTCGCCCACCCGGTCACGGGGACCGGCCGGCTCGCCGTCGGGACGGTGGTGACGGTGGTCGAGTACCTGCCCCCGCGCACGGTGTACGTGATGGCCGCCTACGACAACTGACGCCCCGTCCCACCTGTACGTATCAGGATGGCGACAAGACGCGGCCCGCATCTTCCGGCGGGGCCGCGGCAGGCGCAGACTCGGCCTCGTCGGTGCCGAACGGCACCGCGCTAAGGGGGCGTTGCCGATGGCTATCGGCGTCGTGGCGGGAATCGTTCTCGTCGCAATCGTGGCTCTGATCGGCCTGTTCAAGCTCATGTGGCGGGTGGCCGAACCGAACGAGGCACTCGTCATCTCCGGCTCCACGCACAAGACCGAGGGCCTCGGGCAGGGCATGGGGTTCCGGATCGTCACCGGGCGGGGGACGCTCGTGCTCCCGGGCGTGCAGGCGGTACGCAAACTGTCCTTGGACCTCAACGAGACGCAGCTGTCCGTGGACTGCGTCACCCACCAGGGCATCCCGCTGCGGGTGAAGGGCGTCGTCATCTTCAAGGTCGGTGACGACCTCGTGTCGATCGCCAACGCGGCCCGTCGTTTCCTGGACCAGCAGAAGATGATGCCCGAGCGCGTGCACATCGTCTTCGCGGGCCACCTGCGGTCCATCGTGGGCGGGTTGACGGTCGAGGACATGATCCGCGACCGGGAGAAGCTGACGGGCCAGACCCGGATGGCCTGCGGTACCGAGATGGAGAAGCTCGGCCTGATCGTCGACTCGCTGCAGATCCACGAGATCGAGGACCCGACCGGCTACATCAAGAACCTGGCGATGCCGCACGCGGCGGCCGTACAGCGGGACGCGCGGATCGCGCAGGCCGAGGCGAACCGGCTGGCCACGGAGGCCGAGCAGGCCGCCTTCGCCCGGATGGCCGAGGCGACGCGGGACAGCGAGATCCTCCAGGCCGGCTACCAGGCCGAGCGGGACAAGGCGGCGGCGACGGCCCGCCAGGCGGGCCCGCTGTCGGAGGCGGCAGCCCGCCAGGAGGTCGTCGTCCAGGAGACCCGGGTCGCGGAGCTCGAGGCGCACCGGCGCGAGCAGCAACTGCAGGCGGACGTGCGCAAACCGGCGGACGCGGCGGCGTACGAGACCCGCACCCGGGCCGAGGCCGAGCGCGACGCGCGGATCTCCGCGGCGCAGGCGAAGGCGCGCGAGACGGAGCTCGCGGCGGCCGCCGAGGCGACGCGGGTGACGACGGCGGCGACCGCCGACGCGCAGGCCGTGGAGGCGCGGGGCATCGCGTCGGCGAAGGCCACGCGGGCGACCGGTGAGGCGGAGGCCGCGGCCACGCAGGCGCGGGGCCTGGCGGAGGCGGAGTCGGCGAAGGCCCGCGGTCTCGCCGAGGCGGAAGCGATCAAGGCGCGGGCCGCCGCGCTGGCGGAGAACCAGGAGGCGGTCGTCGCGCAGCAGCTGGCCGAGAACTGGCCGGCGATCGTGGAGGCGGGCGCGGGGGCCTTCGGGAACGTGGAGCACATGGTCCTGCTGAACGGGGCCGAGGGCATGTCGGAGATGTTCGCGAAGGCGCTCACGATGGGCGGTACGGGTCTGGGCGTGGCCCGCCAACTCCTGGCCACGATGGGCCAGACCCCGCCGCCGGCCACCACGCCCCCGGCGCCGGTGAACGGCCGCATCCCGATCCACGAGGAGTAACCGACCCCATCCGGCTCCGCCGATTCAGCCCCCCCGGGCACATTCAGCCCCTCCGGCGTTTGAGGAGCGGGGGCTCGGGGGCAGCGCCCCCGCAACGGCGCCGCACCCGGAACGAGGTGGTTCGGCGCCCGCGCCGTTGCCGGGGCTCCGCCCCGGTCCCCGCTCCCCAAACGCCGGAGGGGCTGGATTGGCCCGGCGAAGCCGGATCGGCACGCCGGGGCCGGGTTGGGTCGGCGGAGCCGGAGGGGGCGGGCGGAGCCGGATGGGTCCGGCGGGGTCGGATGGGGTGGCGGGGGCTGGGTCAGCCGCGGCGGCGGAGGAGGCGTTTGGCGCCGAGGACGAGGATCAGGCCGCCCGCCAGGACGAGGGCCCCCTTGCCGAAGCTGCCCGTCGGCTCCGACGCGGGGGCCGCCCCCGACGGGGCGCCCGGCTGCGGTGACGCCGAAGCCGAGGCGGCCGCGGCGGACACCGGGATCGCGATGACCCGGCTGCCCTCGCCCTCCGCGCCGAACATCAGCGTGGAGCCGTCCGGCGTGTACGTCACCGACTCCGCCTGCCCCTGCCACGGCGCGTCCACCCGCTCGCCCTCGCCCACCGGCAGGCCGTCCTTCCACGGGTAGGTGCGGGCCGTGAAGTAGCCCCGCAACGTCAGTCGGGTGCCGTCGGGGGAGAACGCCCCGTCCGTCACCCACGGCACGGCGGCGACCCGCCGGAACACGTTCGTGCCGCCCGTCGTCAGCTCCGCGGGGCCCTCGTACAGGCCGCCCTTGTTCTCGTCCTTGCTCGCGATGTAGACGCGTCCCGTCACCGGATGGACCATCAGGGCCTCCGCGTTGCGCGCCCCGTCCGCGTACTTCACCGTGAACTGCGTCGCCTCGACCGTGACGTCACCCAGTTGCTTCGGTTCCGGGAAGCGGTAGATCCACACGTGGTCCCAGGTGCCGTTGCGGTTGTCGCCGATGTCCCCCACGTAGAGCTGCCCGTCCGGGCCCAGCGAGATCGCCTCGACGTCGCGCGGCGTGCCGATCCCCTTCAGCGTCACGCGGGCCACCGTCCTGCCCGACGCCGAGTCCACCGCGTAGATGTACGGGCCGTCGTCGCTGTCGTTGTGCGTCCAGTACACGCCCGGGTGGATCCGGCTGGCGGCCAGGCCGCTCGACTCCTTGATCCGCGGGTCGGAGATGGTGAAGGAGGACGTGGCGGGGGTCTCCGCCGCGAGGGCCGGGCCCGGCAGCACGGCGAGTGCGGCGGCGACGGCGGCGGTGGTGGCAACGGCGGCGGACGCGGCGGCGGACGGCATGGGCAGGCGCATTCCCCCAGCCTGCCAGTACGTGCCGCGTGTCCGGCGTCACAGGGGTTTCTGTCGCGCGATCCGCGATGATGACCGGATGCGTTTCATGTTCGTCGGCGACTCCATGACCATCGGACGCGCCGGCGACTACACCTGGCGCTACCGGATGTGGCAGCACCTCAGCTCGACCTTCGGCGGCCCCTACCGGATCGTCGGTCCGCGCTGCGAGCTGTACGACACCGTCGCCGACACGCCCAGCAGCCACGCGTACGCCGACCCTTGCTTCCCGGAGCCCGCCCGCCGCCACCTGGCCGGCTGGGGCGAGGGCTGGCAGCACATGGCCCCCCTCATAGGTCCCGCGGTCGCCGACACCGGCGCCGACGTCCTGCTGGTCTCCCTGGGCCTGATCGACCTCGGCTTCTACACCGACGCCGAGCAGACCGCCGCCAACGTCCGCCGGTTCGTCGCCGGGGCCCGCGCCGCCCGCCCCGACGTCCGCATGGTGCTGCTGCCGGTCATCCCGAACAGCCGGGCCGAGGAGGACGCCCCCTTCGAGGCCGAGGTGGCCCGCTTCAACGAGCTCCTCGCGAAGGCGGTCGCCGACCTGACGACCGATGCCTCGCCGATCGTGCTGGCGGCGCGCCCGGACGCGTACGACATCCACCGCGACACCTACGACGGCACTCACCCGAACGCCTCGGGCGAGCACCGGCTGGCGGGCGAGTTCGCGGCCGTCCTGCACCAGGCATGGGGGATCGGCGGTCCCTACCGGCCCGCTCAGGGGCTGTAACGCGCCCTTCACGACGGGGTCTTGCTTCGAGCGCACTCGAAGCAGTGGGCTTGGGTCCCAGACGTACACGCAGCTCGGACGCACCGGCCTCAAGGTCAGCCGACTCGTGCTCGGCACCATGAACTTCGGCCCCCAGAGCGGGGAGCCCGAAAGTCACTCGATCATGGACTCCGCCCTCGACCCGGGCATCAACTTCTTCGACAGCCAAGCAGGCATTGCAACGCCAGCTTGAGCAGGAGGTGGTCGCCGCCCGGAGCGAAGGGACGACGACCACCGTACGTGCGGCTACCTGATCACCAGGCGAAAGCCTCCGGGGACGGTCCCGGCCCGGGGAAGATCTCGTCCAGTCCGGTCAGCACCTCCTCGCTCAGCTCCAGCTCCAGCGCGCGCAGGGCGCTGTCGAGCTGTTCGGCGGTGCGCGGGCCGACGATGGGGCCCGTCACGCCCGGCCGCGTGAGCAGCCAGGCCAGGGCGGTTTCGCCGGGCTCCAGTCCGTGCTTCTCCAGCAGGTCCTCGTACGCCTGGATCTGCGCGCGTACCGTGCTGTTGGCCAGCGCGTCCGCTGCCCGCCCGGAGGCCCGGCGGCCGCCCTCGACCTCCTTCTTGATGACCCCGCCGAGCACGCCGCCGTGCAGCGGGGACCACGGGATGACCCCGAGGCCGTACTCCTGGGCAGCCGGGATGACCTCCATCTCGGCCCGCCGCTCGGCGAGGTTGTAGAGGCACTGCTCGCTGACCAGGCCGACCATCCCGCGCCGGGCGGCCGTCTCGTTGGCCTGGGCGATCTTGTAGCCGGGGAAGTTGGAGGAGCCCGCGTAGAGGATCTTGCCCTGCTGGATGAGGACGTCAACGGCCTGCCAGATCTCCTCGAAGGGGGTCCGGCGGTCGATGTGGTGGAACTGGTACAGGTCGATGTGGTCGGTCTGGAGCCGCTTGAGGCTGGCTTCGACGGCCCGGCGGATGTTCAGCGCCGACAGCCGGTCCTCGTTCGGCCAGGTCTCGCCCTCGCGGGACATGGAGCCGTAGACCTTGGTGGCCAGGACCGTCTTCTCGCGCCGGCCACCGCCCTGGGCGAACCAGGTGCCGATGATCTCCTCGGTGCGGCCCTTGTTCTCACCCCACCCGTACACATTGGCCGTGTCCACGAAGTTCAGACCCGCGTCGAGCGCGGCATCCAGGATTCCGTGGCTGGTCGGTTCGTCTGTTTGCGGACCGAAGTTCATCGTGCCGAGTACAAGTCGGCTGACCTTGAGTCCGGTGCGTCCGAGCTGCGTGTACTTCATGGGACCCAAGCCAACTGCTTCGAGTCCACTCCAGGCAAGAGCTGCCCGTGCAGCCGCCCGTTTGTGCGACAACGCGCATCGTCAAGACCGAGGCGTGGAGGCTTGAGATGCTGCCGCAGTACCTCCAAGAACGGTGCCCGCGTCCACGGGCCCTACGAGGATTCGTGGACGGACCTGATCCGCAAGCACACGGCAGCAGGCGGGAGTATCGGCCGCGTGCACATCGTCACGCAGTCACTCTCGGACTACCTGCGCTTCGAGATCGAGCGGATGGGCCACTCCAGCCGGGAGTTGGCCGACAAGCTCGGCGAGCTGCGCAAGCGATCCGGTCTCTCCGGGGCCCGGGTCGCGGCGCGCTGCAACATGTCCCAGTCGAAGATCAGCCGGATCGAGAACGGCAAGGTCCGGATCTCCTCGCGGAGATCTCGGCCCTGGCACGCATGGCGAACACCGCCGGACGCGCGCAGGTGCAGGCGTACGAGGACCTGCTGGACAAGCACGGCCTGGAGCCGGGCGAGGTCGGGCTGGCCTGGCTGCTGACGCGCCCCGGGGTCACCGGGCCGATCGTCGGGCCGCGCACGCAGGAGCAGCTCGACTCGGCGCTGTGCGCGGTGGAGCTGGAGCTGCCGCAGGAGGTCCTGGGACGTCGCCGGAGGCCTTCGCCCGGTAGGTCCGGTCCGGGGTTACTAGGGGTTACTGGCCGACGGCAGCCGCCACGGCCACGACGAGGAACATCAGCACGAGCACACCGGCCATCACACGGTTTCTGGTCTTGGGATCCACCCATCGAGCGTAACGCGGCCCGTCTGCCCTCCCGCACGCCCCCCGGTCCATGCCGGGGGAGTGCGGGTTCAGCCGCCGAGCTGCCAGGCCCCGACGGTCTCGTAGCGGGGCTGCTCGCCCGGCACTCCGCTGACGGGAAGGTTGCTGCGGACCAGGCTCAGGGTGTCGACCTGCCAGGCAGTGCCCTCGAAGTCCGCGAGGGCGTCCAGGTAGGGCCGCAGCGGGGTGGTGGCGCTGCGGTTGCGGGCCAAGGTGAGGTGCGGGTTGTACCGGCGGTGCTGCTCCATCGGTACGCCGGCCCGCCGGGCGGCGGCGTCGGCCCGCTCGGCGAGCATCTGCAGGGCGGCGAGCTCCCCGGCGGCGCCGGTCCACAGGGCGCGCTCCCCGAAGTGGCCGCAGCCGTGCAGCCGCAGGGCGAAGGGGGCGGTGCGGTGGGCGGCCCGCTCCAGACGGGCGTGCAGCTCCGGGAGCACCTCGTCCCGTACCTCGCCCATGAAGGCGAGCGTGAAGTGCCAGCCCGCTCGAGCGGTCCACGTCAGCCGGTCGTCGTGCAGGGGGTCGACGGCCCGGGCCAGCTCGGCGACGGCTGCCTCTGGTGGTAGGACGGCTGCGAACAGTCTCATGCCGGTGAGCGTAGGCGCCTCGATCGCCGGCGGGGCTGAAGTGCAGCCTCGCCGGCGTTTGAGGCGCGGGTCCGGTCGGGTCCGGGCGGGGTCCGGCGGGGTCCGGGGCGGAGCTCCGGGAGGCCGGCCCCGGCTCAGGCCACCGTCACCAGTTCGCGGCGGGGCGCAACGGCCGGGACGAAGGTCACGCCGTGCCGGTCCACCCGCAGTCGGAGGTTGCCGACCCGGGCCAGGACCACCGCGATCGCGACCGACGCGGCCAGGGAGATCACCGCGCCCGAGGCCATGCCGATCCGGGCGCCGTAGGTGTCGGTGATCCAGCCCAGCAGCGGGGCGCCGAGCGGGGTGCCGCCGGTGAACACCATCATGAACAGGGCCATGACCCGGCCCCGCATCTCGGGGTCGGTCGCCATCTGCACGCTCGAGTTGGCGGTGACGTTGACCGTCAGGCCGAAGATCCCGATGGGCACGAGCAGGGCGGCGAACAGCAAGAAGCCGGGTGCGAAGGCGGTCACCAGGAGCAGGACCGAGAACAGCACGGCCGCGGCCACCAACACCCGCAGGCGGGAGTGTCCGCGCCGGGCCGCGAGCAGGGCGCCCACCAGGGAGCCGGCCGCGATCAGGGTGTTGAAGAGCCCGTAGGTGCCCGCGTCCCCGTGGAAGACGTCGCTGACGTAGGCCGAGAGCCAGATCGGGAAGTTGAACCCGAAGGTGCCGATGAAGCCCACGAGCACGATCGGCCAGATCAGCTCCGGGCGGCCGGCGACGTAGCGCAGGCCTTCGCGCAGCTGCCCCTTGGCGCGGGGCCTCGGCTCGACCGGGTGCAGTTCGTCGGTGCGCATCAGCAGCAGGCCGGCGAGGGGCGCGGCGAAGGACAGCCCGTTCAGCAGGAAGGCCCAGCCGGAGCCGACGGCGGTGATCAGCACACCGGCGATCGCCGGGCCGACCAGCCGCGCGGACTGGAAGTTGGCGGAGTTCAGGCTGACGGCATTGGCCACCTGGTCCTTGCCGACCATCTCGGAGACGAAGGTCTGGCGGGCCGGGTTGTCGACCACGGTGACCAGGCCGATCGCGAAGGCGGCGAGGTAGACGTGCCACACCTGGACGTGTCCGGCCAGGGTGAGGACGGCGAGGGCGATGCCGGTCAGGCCCATCGCGCTCTGGGTGGCGAGGAGCAGCGGCCGCTTGGGCAGCCGGTCGGCGAGTACGCCGCCGTAGAGGCCGAACAGCAGCATCGGCAGGAACTGCAGGGCGATGGTGATGCCGACGGCTGAGGCGGAGCCCGTCAGCGAGAGGACCAGCCAGTCCTGGGCGATGCGCTGCATCCAGGTGCCCGTGTTGGAGACGACCTGGCCGGTGGCGAAGAGCCGGTAGTTCCGGATCTTCAGCGAGCTGAACATGGAGCCCTTGCCCGCGGGTGCCGCGGTGCGCGCGGCGGTAGGTGTGGTGGATATGTGGCCGGGTGCGGAGTCTGCTCCGGTTCCCGTACTCAAAAGCGTTCGCCTCCTGGCGTCGTTCCTTACAGGTGCGCGAGCTTCTCCAGGACGGGTGCGGCCGCGCGGAGCTTGGCCCATTCGTCCTCGGTCAGCTCGGCCGCGAGCCCGGCCAGGAAGGCGTTGCGCTTGCGGCGGCTCTCTTCGAGCATCGCTTCGGCCTCCTCCGTCTGGCGGACCACCTTCTGGCGGCGGTCGTCGGGGTGCGGTTCCAGCGTGACCAGTCCCTTGGCTTCCAGCAACGCGACAATGCGCGTCATCGACGGCGGCTGGACGTGCTCCCGCCGTGCGAGCTCGCCGGGTGTGGCCTGGCCGCAGCGGGCGAGGGTGCCGAGGACCGACATCTCGGTCGGGCTCAGCGACTCGTCGACGCGCTGGTGCTTCAGGCGTCGCCCCAGCCGCATCACGGCGGAGCGGAGGTCGTTCACGGCGGCTGCGTCGTCGCCATGGGAAAGGTCATGCATGTACTTAGAATAACTCATTACTCTCTCTAAGGAAAACCGGTTTCAGGCATACCCCGGGGGTCACTCGTACGGGTGAGTCGGCGGCTGAAAGCCACCCGCGTACGCGTCCTGTGCCCCGACTCTTTCGGCATGGGGACACATGTGCTGAGCATGCGCATAGACGGGGAGCTCCTCGACAGGCTCCGGATCCACGCCGCCAAACGCGGAATGAGCGTCCAGGACTATGTGGTCCGGACGCTCATTCGCGATGACTTCGACGAGCGCTTCAAGGCGGCCGTCGACGAGACAGAGAAGTTCTACGGGCTGACGTGAGCTACTGGGCGAGGCCGAGGGCGGGCATCGCGTAGTAGAAGACGAACACCGCCGACACCACGTACATGGCCACCGGGACCCCGCGGCCCCGGCCGGTCGCCAGACGCAGTGCGCAGAAGCTCACGAAGCCGATGCCGATGCCGTTGGTGATCGAGTAGGTGAAGGGCATCATCACCATGGCCAGGAAGGCCGGGACGGCGATGGTGAAGTCGCTCCAGTCGATGTCCTTGACCGAGCCCGCCAGGATCAGGAAGCCGACCGCCACGAGCGCCGGGGTGGCCGCCTGGGACGGGACCATGGTGGCGAGCGGGGTGAGGAACAGCGCCACGGAGAAGAGGCCGCCCGTCACGACGTTCGCCAGACCCGTACGGGCGCCCTCGCCGACCCCGGCCGTGGACTCCACGAAGCAGGTGGTCGCGGAGGAGGAGGTGGCGCCGCCCGAGGCGACCGCC
The DNA here is from genome assembly GCF_026340975.1 of Streptomyces sp. NBC_01214. Lineage (GTDB taxonomy): Bacteria > Actinomycetota > Actinomycetes > Streptomycetales > Streptomycetaceae > Streptomyces. The sequence goes on from NZ_JAPEOS010000001.1 coordinate 811,332, forward strand.
AGGCCGTCGACCAGCAGGACCCGGTTGATCCCGGGGAACTCGCCGGTCTTCTTGTCGATCAGCTTCGCCTCGTCGCCGACGCCGAGGATCGTGCCCATGGCGTCGAAGAAGCAGGACAGCAGCACGGTGAAGACGAAGAGGACGCCGGTGAGCATCCCGACCTGGTCGAAGCCGCCGAACAGGCTGACCTCGCCGACGAGCCCGAAGTCGGGCATGGCCACCGGGTTGCCGGGCCACTCGGGGACCGTGAGGCCCCAGCCCGAGTCGGGCACCTTCGCGACCAGCTGGACCACGACGGCGAGGACGGTCATGGCCACGATGGAGATCAGGATCGCGCCCGGGACCTTGCGGATCAGCAGGGCGAGGGTGAGCAGCACGCCGATCACGAAGATCAGGACCGGCCAGCCGTCCAGGTGACCGGTGGCGCCGAGCTGGAGCGGGACCGTGGTGTGCGCGACGTCCGGGATGCGGGAGACGAAGCCCGCGTCCACCAGGCCGATCAGCATGATGAACAGGCCGATGCCGATGGCGATGCCCTTGCGCAGGCCGAGCGGCACGGCGCTCATGACCCGCTCGCGCAGGCCGGTGGCGACCAGCAGCATCACCACGAAGCCGGCCAGGACCACCATGCCCATGGCGTCGGGCCAGCTCATGCGCGGGGCGAGCTGGAGCGCGACGACCGTGTTCACGCCGAGGCCGGCGGCGAGCGCGATCGGGACGTTGCCGATGACACCCATGAGGAGGGTGGTGAAGGCCGCCGTCAGGGCGGTGGCCGTCACGAGCTGGCCGTTGTCGAGTTGGTGCCCGTACATGTCCTTCGCGCTGCCCAGGATGATCGGGTTCAGCACGATGATGTAGGCCATGGCGAAGAAGGTCGCGAAGCCGCCGCGGACCTCGCGGGCGACGGTCGAGCCGCGCTCGGAGATCTTGAAGTAGCGGTCCAGCGAGCCGGACGGATCCTGGGGGGAAGGCTCCGGGGCGGTGGCTACGGGGGCGGGGGCCGGGGTACTCATACGGTCCTCATTGGGTGGTTCATACGAAGAAAATGGGCCGCGCCCAAACCGTTTCAGTATGAACACATGAACGAAAGGGCGTCCATCTCCGCGCGTAGATGCCATTTCCCGCCGCCTAGACTTGCCGCATGGCGAAATGGATTGCGAAGCACGAGGCGCCCGAGCCCCTGGAGGGCCCCGTCGTCGCCACCGTCACGGGTGGCACGATCCTGTGGTTCGCCCTCTTCCTGGTCCAGCTGCCCTTCTACGGGTGGTTCGCCGACCGGGGCCAGCTGTGGTGGGTCTGGACCTGCGCGGCCGGTGGCTTCCTCGGCCTGATCGGCATCTGGTACGTCCGCGGCCGCGACGCGGCGCTCGCGCGTCACGCCGAAGCCGCTGCGCGGGCCGAGCGGGACGGGCAGGCAGGCTCGGGACCGCAGGCCTAGGTGCACTAGCGGCCGCGTGGGCGCGGGTCCGGTGGCTCCGCGGTGGGGCGGTGCCTCTCCGGGGCGTCTCCTCGGCTCGCGAACCCCTGACCGGGTCGGCCCGTGGTTCGGCGGTGGGTTCGCTCGGCCTGCGGGGACATCCCGGAGCGTCCCCGCCCCACGGCACGGCGCACGGCGATACCAGGGGACGATTCGGGTCATCCTGAGGTCTGATCTTCGGACTTTTCGGCGGGTGAACCGAAAGAACCCCGCTTAACGTCGAAAGCATGACGCAGCGGGCTGGAACCGAATCCGACGGGCCGGAGCCGGGTGGCAGGACGGCCGCCCCCGCCATCGACGCGGGAGCGGAGCTGGACCCCGTACACCCGGTGCGACCGCCCGCGCCCCGGTTCAAGCCGGGCGGGCTGAGCACCGCCGAGGTCGCCGAGCGCGTCGCGCGGGGCGAGGTCAACGACGTTCCCGTCCGGAGCAGCCGCTCCACCACCGACATCGTCCGCGCCAACGTCTTCACCCGGTTCAACGCGATCATCGGCGTGCTCTGGGCGATCATGCTCGTCGTCGCACCGATCCAGGACAGCCTCTTCGGCTTCGTGATCGTCGCGAACACCGGCATCGGCATCATCCAGGAACTGCGCGCGAAGAAGACCCTCGACAGCCTCGCCGTCATCGGCGAGGTCAAACCCAGCGTGCGCCGCGACGGCCGGACCGCCGAGATCTCCACCTCCGAGATCGTCCTCGGCGACGTCATCGAACTCGGCCCCGGCGACAAGGTCGTCGTCGACGGGGCCGTCGGCGAGGCCGACGGCCTGGAGATCGACGAATCCCTGCTCACCGGCGAGGCCGACCCCGTCCTGAAGAAGCCCGGCGATCCGGTCATGTCCGGCTCCTTCGTCGTCGCCGGCGGCGGCGCCTTCACCGCCACCAAGGTCGGCCGCGAGGCCTACGCCGCCCAGTTGGCCGAAGAAGCCTCCCGCTTCACGCTCGTCCACTCCGAGCTGCGCTCCGGCATCTCCACCATCCTCAAGTACGTCACCTGGATGATGATCCCGACCTCGATCGGCCTGATCATCAGCCAGCTCCTCGTCAAGGACAACAACCTCAAGGACTCCATCGCCCGGACCGTCGGCGGCATCGTCCCGATGATCCCCGAGGGGCTCGTCCTGCTCACCTCCGTGGCCTTCGCGATCGGCGTCATCCGGCTCGGCCGCAAGCAGTGCCTGGTCCAGGAGCTCCCCGCCATCGAAGGCCTGGCCCGCGTCGACGTGGTCTGCCTCGACAAGACCGGCACCCTCACCGAGGGCGGCATGGACGTCACCGAGCTGCGCCCCCTCGGCGGCGCCGAGCCGGCGTACGTCAAGAAGGTGCTCGGCGCCCTCGGGGAGTCCGACCCGCGCCCCAACGCCAGCCTCCAGGCGATCATCGACGCCTACCCCGACATGGCGGAGTGGCGCTGCACCGAGTCCCTGCCCTTCTCCTCCGCCCGCAAGTACAGCGGCGCCAGCTTCAGCGAGGGCGACGGGGAGAACAACACCTGGCTGCTCGGCGCACCCGACGTGCTGCTCCCCGCCGGGGACCCGGCCCTCGACGAGATCAACGACCTCAACGAGCAGGGACTACGGGTCCTGCTGCTGGCCCGCTCCGCCCGCGAACTCGACGACGCGGCCGTCGCCACCGGGGTCCGGCCGACCGCCCTGGTCGTCCTGGAACAGCGCCTGCGCCCCGACGCCGCCGACACCCTGCGCTACTTCGAGGACCAGGACGTCAGGGCGAAGGTCATCTCCGGCGACAACGCGGTCTCCGTCGGCGCGGTCGCCGGCAAACTGGGTCTGCCCGGCGCCGAGAACACCGTGGACGCCCGGAAGCTCCCCGCCGACCAGGCCGGCATGGCGAAGGTCCTCGACGAGAACTCGGTCTTCGGACGGGTCAGCCCGCAGCAGAAGCGGGACATGGTGGGAGCCCTCCAGTCCAAGGGCCACACGGTCGCCATGACGGGCGACGGAGTCAACGACGTGCTCGCCCTCAAGGACGCGGACATCGGCGTCAGCATGGGCTCGGGCTCGGAGGCGACCAAGGCGGTGGCCCAGATCGTCCTCCTCAACAACAGCTTCTCGACCCTGCCCTCGGTGGTCGCCGAGGGCCGCCGGGTCATCGGCAACATCACCCGCGTGGCCACCCTCTTCCTCACGAAGACGGTCTACTCGGTGCTGCTGGCCATCCTGGTGGTCTGCTCGCAGGTCGAGTACCCCTTCCTGCCCCGCCACCTGACGCTGCTGTCCACGCTCACCATCGGCATCCCGGCCTTCTTCCTGGCCCTGGCCCCGAACAAGGAGCGCGCGAAACCGCACTTCGTGAAGCGGGTCATGCGGTACGCGATCCCCGGCGGCGCCATCGCGGCCGTGGCCACCTTCGTCTCGTACCTGATCGCCCGCCACCACTACACGGGCCAGGGAGCCCTCGAAGCCGAGTCCAGCGCGGCCACGCTGACGCTGTTCCTGACGTCCATGTGGGTACTGGCGATCATCGCCCGCCCCTACACGTGGTGGCGGGTGGCCCTGGTCGGCGCGATGGGCGGGGCGTTCCTGATCGTCCTCGTCGTGCCGTGGCTACAGGACTTCTTCCAGCTCAAGCTGGTGGGCGTCACGGTGCCGTGGATCGCGGTGGCCGTCGCCGTGGGCGCGGCCGCCCTGATCGAGTTCACCTTCAGGTGGGTCGACCGCAAGTTCCCGGCCTGACCGGGACCGGTCCGGGCCCAAGCCCAAGCCCAAGCCCGGGTCAGGAGACCGAGACGCGCTGCTGGCCCTCGGCGGTGGCGCCCTGCCGGGGGGCCGGGACGCCGCCGTCCGTGGGGCGCCGGCGGCCGATGTCCTTCAGGCGCATCGCCGGGCGTTCGACCAGGTGCCAGGAGAGCACCGCCGCGACCAGCGCGCCGGCCAGCGAGAGCCCCAGGTAGGCGGCGAAACCCCAGCGCGCGCCACCGAGGACGGCCAGCGCCTGCTGCACGAGGAAGCCGTAGATGTAGATGCCGTACGAGTAGTCGTGCTTGGCGCCGATCCGCTGGAACGGCTTGGGCAGCCGGATGGCCAGCCACAGCAGCAGGTAGCAGAAGGCCGGCACGCCCAGGGCGAAGAAGTACCCGTAGTGCAGGGTCAGCACGAACACCACGGCGCTGAGCGCCGCCAGCGGGTCGCTGACCGGGACGCGCTCCTTGTAGAGCTCCAGCACCGCACCGAGGGCGAAGGCGAAGCCGAGGTAGACCATGTAGTTCACGCTGTGCGGGCCCATCAGCGGAATGACCAGGTCACCGCCGTGCGCCGCCGTCCCCGCCCCGGCGTTCAGACGGTTGCCGACGGCGTCACCGACGACCAGGCCGCCCAGGACCACCGCCACCGCCAGGACGGTCCGCCGGGACCGCACGAGCGAGCCGCCCAGCGCGAGCAGGCCGACCCCGAGGTAGCAGAGGATCTCGTAGGCCAGCGACCACAGGGCGCCGTTCATCGCCGCGTTGTGCGCGAGCCCCTTGGTGGTGCCCGTCTCCATCACACCGGAGATCCCCCACTGCCCGACGCCGACGGCCCAGTTCGCCTCGACGTAGGCGAAGGGTCCCTGCGGGTGGTCCCAGAACCCCGCCGTGCTGCCGTGCTGCCGCCAGTACAGGAAAGGGGCCACGGCGAAGGCCGTGACGGCCATGCAGACCCAGAACCCGGGCAGCAGGCGCAGCGCGCGGTGCCACAGGAAGCGGCCGACGGGCAGCCGGTTCCCGCTGCGCGTCACGAGGATGCCGGAGAGGAAGAAGAAGCCGAAGACGGCCATCTTCCCGAGGTCTATCTGCCCCTGCGAGAAGCCGTGACCGATCTCATGGCTGCCGAAGCCGAGGATGCCCGCGTGCGAGACCACGACGGCCGACGCGAGGAACAGCCGCAGGAGGCCCAAGCTGTTGTTCCGGCCGGAAAACAGCTCGGACACCGGCCCGCGGGACCAGCGGAAGCCGGCCGGAAGGGCTCTCCTGTCGGGCATGACGCTCCCCCTGAACGATTCCCTGAGGGCGCGTTCTCTTCGTGGTCGTGGATCCGCCGGTCGGGCGGAAAGCACTGATCAGTCTGAGTCGGCACGTGCCGCCTGTCAAAGGGAGCGCACGGTTTCCGGGCGGCCGCGCGCCCGCCTCCCGGCCCGTTCCCGGCCCGTTTTCGGCCCGCTCGCGGCCCGCCTCCCGTCAGTCGAACCAGCGGTCCCGGGCCAGTTCCGCCGTACGCGACGGGTCCTCCAGCAGCGCCGCCACCTCGAAACGGCGCGGCCACTGGCCCGCCGACCAGGCGAGGCCGGCGGCCACGCCCTCCAGCGTGGACGCGTGGAGCGTGCCGTCGGAGGTGCGGCGCCAGTCGAGCTCCGTGCCGCCCGCGACCAGCTCCTCGTGCTCGATGTACGTCCTCGGAGTGGCCGGACCCAGCAGCACGAGCACCGACTCCGGTACCTCGTGCTCCTCGCCGGGCGTGGTCACCTCCGCCGGAACCGTCTCCGAGAGGCGGCGGACCTGGAGCAGCTCCGCGAGGTCCGCCGCACGCGCCGGGGGGACCGGCAGCAGCGGCAGCCCCGCCGTCAGCGGGAGCAGGTCCGGGGCGTCCGCGATCACCGCGTCGGCCGCGTCCACCACGACCACCTCGCCGTCCACCACCGCGCGCAGCTCGTCCGGGAGGGTGACCTGCTCGGGGTCCAGATCGGCCAGCGCACCGTACAGGCCGTGCAGCTGGTGGCCGGTGACCTCACGGTCCGGGTCGGCGAGCCGGGCCAGCAGCTCGGCGGCGCCGCCGGGCTCGTCCAGCAGGGCCGCCACGGTGGTCCGTACGCCCAGCGCCCGCAGCACCTGCTCGTCCTCGAAGCCCGTGGCGTCCGCCGAGGTGTAGAGGCCTCGCAGCAGCGGGTCGCCGCCCGCCGCGCGCAGGCCCGCCGGGCGGCGGCCGTCGAGCACCGGGTGGTCGCGCAGCCACCAGGCGGTGTACGGGCGCACCGACTGCGTGGTGCCGTCCGGCAGCAGGATCCGCACGGGCTGGGTCAGCGCGTCGCGCAGCGGCGGCTGCGCGAGCATGGCGAGGGCCTGCGGCCAGCAGTCGTCGTCGACGAGGTCGAGGTCGCGGACGGCGATCAGCTCGGTCGCCACGGGCGGGACCGGGAGGTCCGGCAGCTGGTCCAGGACGTCCTCGCACCACACGTCGACCGCGTCCAGCAGGCCCGCGTCGTCGGGCTCGGCGAAATCGCCCTCGCGCGGTTCCAGTTCGTCCGGGTCGAGGACCACGTCGGTGGCGCGGACCAGCTGGAAGGTGGCCAGGACCCCGCAGGCGGTGAGCGGGCCCGCACCCCACCGCTCGGCGAGGTCCGCGTCCACGTACGGCACCTCGTCCTCGCGGATCACCGAGGCCAGGGGGCTGCCCGGCAGCAGGAGCTCGCCCGCCGGGACCAGCTCCCCCTCCTCGTCCGGCAGGGCCAGCGCGCCGAGCCAGGGCTCGTCGCCCGGCGCCAGCTCGGCGTCCTGGACCAGCCCGAGGACCACCTCGGCCAGTTCGTCGCCGTCCAGGGAGTCGGCGTCCTCGTCCCAGATCTCCCCCGCGTCGAGGGAGGCGGCGACGGCCGCCCGCACCTGCGGGGTCGTCAGGACCGCCCGCGCCGTGGCCGGGAGCGCGCCGAGCTTCTCCAACAGCGGGTGCGCCGCGTCCGGGTGGGCCACCTTCAGGCCCAGCCGGGCCAGGCTCGTCGGCGTGTCCGTGCCGGGCAGCAGGATGTGCCGGGGGCCGATCGAGGTGCGGCCGTCGGCGAGCGGCACGGGCAGCCCGGACAGCCGGTCGGGGTCCACCCCCGCGAGGCTGTCGTAGAGCCGGTGCCACCACTCGGGGGTCCGCTCGATGCCCGCGATCCGCTCGATGGCGTCGCCCAGCGGGAGCCGGCCCACCCCCAGGGTGCGCAGTTCGGCGCGGCGCTCCAGGCCCGCCGGCAGCAGGGTCGGCAGGACCTCGGCGAGGACGCGTACGGTGTCGGCGCCCGCGCCCTCCACCACCTCGGCCTCGAAGGGGCGCAGGGCCGCGCGCTCCTCCGCGTGCTCGGGCGGCGCGGCCGGCGCGAGGAAGGCGGTACGGGGCAGGCGCTGGAGCACGGCCGCGCGCAGGGCCCCGTCCAGCTCGCCCTTGCCGAGCGGGCCGGGCACCAGGTCCACGAGGGCGGTCGTCACCGGGTCCCAGGCGCCGAGGAGTTCGGCGTACGCGTCGGCCGCGCGCTCCACGAGGAAGTCGAGCAGCGGGCCCGGCGCCGGGTGGCGGCGGCTGGTGTCCAGCGGCAGGGTCGCGATGAGCAGCGCCGGGATGCCCAGCGGCTCGTCGGTGGGGGTCGGCGCGTGCACCACGGGGGCCGTGGCCGGGCGGACCGGGGCGCCGTCGGAGTCGACGGGCACCGCCCAGGACACCGCCCAGGCGGGCCGCAGCCGCTCCTCGACGGGCCGGTCGGCGAGCAGCGCGCGCTCGATAGGGCCGCCGTGGCGGACGGTGCGCCAGCGGTGGGTGACCGTACCGGAGGCGGTGGTGTCCTCGATGACCGTGTACGGGCCCTCGTCGCGCCGGTACAGGGTGCGCGTGCCGTCGGACGGGGTCTCCACGACGACCTCGCGCAGCCCGGGCAGGGTGAGCAGCAGGGCGTCGTCGATGCCCGCCAACAGCCGTTCCACCAGCCCCTCGGCGGCGGCGTCGCGCAGCGGGAGAACCACGACGGTGTCGTAGCCCTCAGGAGCGGTGCCCTCGGCGGGCAGCGGGAGGCGCAGCAGCGGAACGTGCCCGTCGCGGCGGCGCAGTTCGTCACCGAGGCCGGGGCTGCCGACGGCGGCGCCCCGGGCCAACTCCCGGGCCTCGGCCAGGGACCAGCGCACCCCGCCGTGACGGCCGAGCACCGCGGGTTCGTCGGAGACGGCCAGTACGGCCGCGAAGCCGACGCCGAACCGGCCGACGCTGTCGCCGGCCGGCTCCCGCTTGGCGGAGGCGCGCAGGGTGCTCAGCGACTCCACGCCCGTCGCGTCCAGCGGGGCACCGGTGTTGGCGACGGCCAGTAGCGCGTGCCCGCCCTCGCCCTCGTGCAGGGTGAGCCGCAGCCGGCCGGGCACCCGGGCCCGGGCCGCGGCGTCGGCCGCGTTCTGCGCCAGCTCGATGACCAGCCGGTCCCGGTAGCCGCCGAGCGCGAGGTCCTCCTCGGCGTTGGCGTCCTCGCGGAACCGGGCCGGGCCCGCACCCCACGCGTCGAGCACCCCGCGCCGCAGCCGGGCCGTGCCGAAGGGGTCCACACCGCTCTGGGCCGCCGTCACTCGCACGCTCACGCCGCTGCCTCCAAGAATCGCCGCCGGAGCCCTGAAGGTACCGCGTGCGGGAGAACCCCACGCCGGTGGCCTTCGGGGTGTCCGGGGAACGCCGAAGCCCCCGGTGACGACAAGTCGACCGGGGGCTTCGCGTCGTACCGGGCGGGTGGCGGTCAGAGCTTGTCGATCACGTAGTCGATGCAGGCCGTCAGCGCCTGCACGTCCGCCGGGTCGATCGCCGGGAACATCGCGATGCGGAGCTGGTTGCGGCCGAGCTTGCGGTACGGCTCGGTGTCCACGATCCCGTTGGCGCGCAGCACCTTGGCGACGGCCGCCGCGTCGATGTCGTCCGAGAAGTCGATCGTGCCGATGACGGACGAGCGCTTGTCGGCGTCCACGACGAACGGGGTCGCGTACTTGGAGGCCTCCGCCCAGCCGTACAGGTTGCGCGCACTGGCCGCCGTACGGCCGGTGGTGAACTCCAGGCCGCCCTGGCTGTTCATCCACTGCAACTGCTGGTCCAGCAGGAAGAGGGTGGACAGCGCCGGGGTGTTGTACGTCTGGTTCTTCAGCGAGTTGTCGATTGCCGTCGGCAGCGAGAAGAACTCCGGGATGTGCCGGCTGCCGGAGGCGTGCACGCGGGCGGCGCGCTCGAGGGCGGCCGGGGAGAACGCGGCCAGCCACAGGCCGCCGTCCGAGGCGAAGGACTTCTGCGGGGCGAAGTAGTAGACGTCCGTCTCGGTGATGTCCACCGGCAGACCGCCGGCGCCCGAGGTAGCGTCCACCAGAACGAGGGACCCCGCGTCGGCGCCCGCGACGCGCTTGATCGGCGCCGCCACACCCGTCGAGGTCTCGTTGTGGGTGTACGCGTACACGTCCACGCCCGCCTCGGCCACCGGCTCCGGGTGCGTGCCCGGGTCGGAGGAGATCACCGACGGCGCGTCCAGCCACGGCGCGAGCTTCGCGGCCGTGGCGAACTTCGAGGAGAACTCGCCGAAGGTGAGGTGCTGGGACTTCTGCTCGATCAGACCGGCGGTCGCGATGTCCCAGAAGGCGGTGGAGCCGCCGTTGCCCAGGATCACCTCGTACCCGTCGGGGAGGGAGAAGAGGTCCCGGAGGCCCTGGCGCACCGAGCCGACCAGGTTCTTGACCGGGGCCTGGCGGTGTGAGGTTCCGAGCAGGGAGGTACCGGTGGCGGCGAGGGCGTCCAGCGCCTCGGTCCGCACCTTGGAGGGGCCCGCGCCGAAGCGTCCGTCGGCGGGCTTGATGTCAGCGGGAATCTGGATCTCAGCCACGAGCGGAGCGTATCGGGTCCCGGTCCGCGCTCCGGACGCGCGTCCACCCGATGAGACGGTTCCGTCCGGTGGGAGGCTGGGGCCGTGACGTCACCCGGTGAACTCGAACGGACATTGCGGGAGAACCTGCGCGGGGAGATCGACTTCGGCGCCGCCGCACGGGCCCTGACCACCATGGACGCCTCCAACTACCGGCGCGTGCCGGTGGGCGTGGTCGCCCCGCGCGACGCCGACGACGTGGCGGCCGCGCTCGCCGTGTGCGCGGAGGCCGGGGTGCCCGTCGTACCGCGCGGCGGCGGAACCTCCATCGCAGGCCAGGCCACCGGGGTGGGCGTGGTCCTCGACCTCACCCGGCACATGAACGGCCTCGTGTCGGTGGACCCGGCGGCCAGGACGGCCGTGGTCCAGCCCGGACTGGTCCTCGACCGGCTGCGGGACGCGGTGCGCCCGTACGGGCTGACCTTCGGGCCCGACCCGTCCACGCACTCCCGCTGCACCCTCGGCGGCATGATCGGCAACAACGCGTGCGGGGCCCACTCGGTGGCCTGGGGCACCACCGCGGACAACGTGACCGAGCTGGCCGTGACGGCGTACGGGGGCACCGCGCACCGGATCGCAACGGGCTGGTCGGGCGCCCCGGCGGGCCTGCGGGAACTGGTCACCGGACACCTGGGGCTACTGCGCACCGGCATGGCGCCGGGCGGGATGGCGCCGGGCGGGACGGCGCCCGGTGGGACGGCGCCCGGTGGTACGGCGCCTGCTGGTACGGCGGCCGGCTTCTCGCGGCGGATCTCCGGCTACGGAGGCCTCGACGCGCTGCTGCCCGAGCGCGGGGTGCAGCTGGCGCGGGCGTTCTGCGGGAGCGAGGGCACGCTCGGGGTGGTGACGGAGGCGGTGGTGCGCCTGGTGGAGGCGCCGCGGGCGCCGGTGCTCGCGGTGCTCGGGTACGCGGACGAGAGCGCGGCGGCGGAGGCGGCGGCCGGGCTGCTGCCGTACGGGCCGCTGACGGTGGAGGGGATGGCCGAAGACCTGCTGGGCGGCACCGCCCCGGAGCTCCCCCGGGGCGGGGCGTGGCTGTTCGTGGAGATGCCCGACGAGGGCGGGGCGCGGGCCCTGCTGCGGGCCGCCGACGCCGTGGACCGGCTGCTTGTCACCGACCCGGCGGCGCAGCGCGCGCTGTGGCGGATCCGCGAGGACGCGGCGGGCACGGCGACCCGGATGCCGGGGGGCGGGATGGCCTGGCCGGGATGGGAGGACTGCGCGGTGCCGCCGGCCCGGCTGGGGGCGTACCTGAGGGAGTTCCGGGCCCTGCTGGCCGCGCACGGGCTGCACGGATCCCCGTACGGGCACTTCGGCGAGGGCTGCGTACACGTACGGATCGACTTCGACCTGGTGTCGGCGGCGGGCATCGCCCGCTTCCGGGACTTCTCCGGGGAACTGGCCGATCTGGTCGTCGCACACGGCGGCTCCCTGTCGGGAGAGCACGGGGACGGGCAGGCGCGGGCGGAGCTGCTGCCGAAGATGTACGGGACGGAGGTGGTCCGGCTCTTCGGCGCCTACAAGGACGTGTGGGACCCGGCGGGCGGGATGAACCCCGGGATGCTGGTCCGGCCGGCGCGACTGGACGAGAACCTGCGCTTCGCCGTGCTGCCGGCCACCTCGTTCGCGGGGGAGGTCGCGCGGTGCGTGGGCGTCGCGAAGTGCCGGACCACGGACGCGGGTGGTGGCGCCTCGGTGATGTGCCCGTCGTACCGGGTCACGGGGGAGGAGCAGCACTCCACGCGGGGCCGGGCGCGGCTGCTGCACGAGATGCTGGCCGGGGAGATCGTCACGGACGGCTGGCGCTCGCCGGAGGTCGCCGGGGCGCTGGACCTGTGCCTGGGGTGCAAGGGCTGCCGCAGTGACTGCCCGGTGGGCGTGGACATGGCCGCGTACAAGGCGGAGTTCCTGCACCGCCACTGGGCGGGCCGGATCCGCCCGCTGTCCCACTACACGCTGGGCGGCCTGCCGGGCTGGCTCCGGCTGATCGCCGGCCTGCGGGCGGCGGGGGCGGTCAACGCCGCCGTGCGCCTCCTGCCGGTACCGGTGCCGGGACTGACCCCGGAACGGTCCCTGCCGGAGCTGGCGAAGCGGCCGTTCACGCGGGGCGCGGACGGGCGCTCCGGCTCTAGGGCTGGGCCTGGCGGCGGTTCCGGCTCCGGCTTCGGCTCCGGCTCCCGCCTCGGTATCACCGTGACCCTGTGGCCCGACACGTTCACGGAGTACCTCGCCCCCGAGGTCGGCCACGCCGCGCTCCGCGTGCTCCGGGCGGCCGGGCTGGAGGTGTCCGTCCCCCGCGGCGGCCGGGTCTGTTGCGGGCTGACGTACGTGTCCACCGGCCGCCTCGACCGCGCCCGCAAGGTCCTGCGCCGGACGCTGGACACCGTCGGAGAGGTCTCCGGCCCCGTCACCGTCCTCGAACCGAGCTGTGCCGCGGCCCTGCGCACCGACCTGCCCGCCCTGCTCCCCGACGACCCCCGCGCGGCCCGCCTCGCGGCGGCGGTGCGGACCTTCGCCGAGACGCTCGAGGAGTGCGCACCGGCCTGGCGACCGCTGCGCCTGGACCGGGAGGTGGTCGGCCAGACCCACTGCCACCAGCACGCGGTGCTCGGGGACGGCCCCGACCGACGGCTGCGGGAGCGGGCCGGGCTGGTGGGCGAGCTCAGCGGGGGCTGCTGCGGGCTGGCGGGCAACTTCGGCTTCGAGCCGGGGCACCACGAGGTGTCGGTGGCCTGCGCGGAGGAACAGCTGCTGCCGTCGCTGCGAGCGGCCCCGCGGGACGCCGCGATCCAGGCGGACGGGTTCTCGTGCCGTACGCAGATCGCACAGCTGGGCGGGGTCCGGGCCCGGCACCTTGCGGAACTCCTGGCGGAGGGACTGGGGGAAGGGGTGTAGGGATGTAGGGGCGTAGGGATGTAGGGCGGAGTTATCACGCTTGTAAGGCAGGACATGCGGCGACACTCCTTACGGGCCCTTAGTCTGGAGAGATGCCCGCACCTTCCTCTTCGTCCTCCCCGGCAGCCTCGCCGGCCGTCACCGCACCGGCCCCGTCGCCTGCCAAGGGCTCCGGTTCGGGTTCCGGTTCTGGTTCTGGTCCGGGGTCCGGTTCCGGCTTCGGTCCCGTGGCGCTGGTGATCTCGGCGGGGATCTCGGTGCAGTTCGGCGCGGCGCTCGCGGTCATGATCATGCCGAGGGCGGGCGCGGCGGGCGTGGTCACCCTGCGCCTCGCGGCCGCCGCGCTCGTGCTGCTGCTCCTGTGCCGCCCGAAGGTGCGCGGCTACTCCCGTTCCGACTGGGGCACGGTGCTCGCCTTCGGCGTCGCCATGGCCGGTATGAACGGCCTCTTCTACCAGTCCATCGACCGGATCCCGCTGGGCCCGGCGGTCACCCTGGAGGTCCTCGGACCGCTCGCCCTCTCCGTCATCGTCTCCCGGCGCCTGGTCAACGTCCTGTGGGCCGGCCTCGCACTCGGCGGTGTGGTCCTGCTGTCCGGGCACGGCGGGGGCGGCCTCGGCTTCGGCTCCCTCGATCCGCTGGGAGCGGCGTTCGCGCTCGGGGCGGGCGCGATGTGGGCGGCGTACATCGTGTTCAGTGCGCGTACGGGCCGCCGCTTCCCGCAGGCGGACGGGCTCGCGCTGGCGATGGCGGTGGCCGCGGTCATCTCGCTGCCGCTGGGCATCGCCGAAGCCGGCCCGGCCCTGCTGGTCCCGAGCACACTGGCCCTCGGCCTGGGCGTGGCCGTCCTGTCCTCCGTCCTGCCGTACACGCTGGAACTGCTCGCGCTGCGGCGGATGCCGGCGCCGACGTTCGCGATCCTGATGAGCCTGGAGCCGGCCATCGCCGCCGCCGCGGGCTTCCTCGTCCTGAACCAGGCCATGTCCGCACTGGACGCCCTGGCCATCGCCCTCGTGATCGCGGCCAGCATGGGTGCGGTCCGCTCGCAGATCCGGAAGAAGGCCGCCTGATGGACGTCGCCACCTACCTGGCCGCGGTCCCCGAGGCCCGACGGGAGGCCTTGGTGCGGCTGCGGGAGCTGTGCCTGGAGGAGCTGACCGGGTTCGAGGAGGGGATCGCGTACGGGATGCCGGTGTACGTGCGGGCGGGCGCGACCGCCGGCGAGATCGCCTGGGCGAACCAGAAGCAGTACATCTCCTTCTACCTGATGCGCACCGACGTCCGGGACGCCTTCGCGGACCGCCTGGCCCCCCACGACATGGGCAAGGCCTGCCTGCGCTTCCGCAACCCCGCCAAGGTCGACTTCGACCTCCTGCGGGACCTCCTGCGAGCGACGGCAAAGGAGCGCCCTTGAGGGACCGGCCCGACACGGAAGGACGATGGGACTGACGGGAAACCCCCGTACGCATCTCTGATGCCGCCCGCCCGGCTCCCGCCCACCGAAGCCGCCCCCGCGCCCCGCCTGCCCAGCCTTCGCGGACGGCCGGGCCGGCGGGTCGGGTCAGCCGAGGGGGAGGTCCAGGTAGGACGGGGTGGGTTCCGGGGAGGTGAACGACAGGGTTGCGCGGGGCAGGTTGGCGTCGGCGTAGAAGGGGTCGCAGGCGTCGATCACGAGCATCAGGCGGTGGCCGCGCGGCACGTCGTAGGCCGTGGCCTGGAGTTCGATGTCCGCGCTGATCAGGCTGTCGGGCGGGGAATCGACGTCGGTGTACGGGGCGTGCGTGATGATGTGGGCCGTGCCGTCGGGTGCCGTGTCGAGGAGGTACGCGACGAAGGTGGATCCGGGGTTCCCCGCCCGGTACGTCACGCGCAGCCGCGGAATGCCGCGCAGTCGGGTGGTCTCCCCGGCCGGGTCCGACGTCCACACGGCGGCGACGGTGCGGTCGATGTCCTGGGTCCGGTAGACCTTCGGGCGGCCGGCGATCTCCGCGTAGCCGGACTGCACCACCTTGTCGGCGACGGTCGCCGGGGTGTCCACCCCGCACAGCACGGTCGACGTCCAGCCGGCCTGTGGTTCGTCGCCGAGTTCGCCGTCGGCCGCCAGGTGCAGCCGTTCCAGGCGTTCGGTGAGGGAGGGCCAGGTGGGGCGGGGTTCGAGGGTCTTGCTCCACATGATCTCGCCGAGCACCTGACCCTCGGCGTCGATGCCGTTGTCGATCTCCTTGAGGTGGTGGTCGAGCCAGCGGTGGGCGTCCGTCCAGATCCGGTTGGGCAGACCGAGCATGCCGGTCATCTCGGGCCCGGAGTGGTCGCCGATGGAGACCGCGAGGCGTTTGGGGCCGGTCAGTTCGTTGAACATCTTCAGCGTCTGGTTGGGCGGGAAGAGCGTCTCGTGCCAGGCGAGCGAGAAGAAGACCGGCACCTGACGGCGGTTGAGCTCCTTGATGTGGCTGAAGGGCGAGCGGGTCTCCGCCCAGCGCAGGGTGCCCTGGACGTCGCGGTTGGCGAGGACGTTGTCGAAGACGCTCTGCGTCTGCGGGCTCAGGCGGGCCTTCGCGGCCGCATCGAGCAGGGCCCGTACGGCCGCGATGTGCCGGGTGGAGTTCTCGTAGAAGGCCTCGCCGAGGTCGCCCCAGGTGCTGAGCGCGACCACGGCGTCGATGCGGGTGTCGTGCGCGGCGACGAGCTGGCTGATGCCGGAGCCGTACGAGTCCCCGAGGAAACCGATCTTCGTCACCGGGCCGGGGCTGCGCTCGATGAGGTGGTCCAGGGCCCGGCTGCCGTCGGCGACGTCGAGCGGGCCCGCCACGTCGACCTGGCCTTCGGAGCCGGCGAAACCGCGGGTGGAGTAGGCGAGGACGTCGTAGCCGCGGGCGGCGAAGAGGGAGGCCTGGACGGCGTACGGGAGCCAGCCCAGGTTGGACCAGGGCGAGGGCATGACGATCACGGGGCGCGGCCGGGTTCCGGTGTGCCGCCAGAGCGCGGCGTCGAGGAGGTCCCCGTCGGCGCCGGTCACCTTGCCGCGGGTGAAGACGGCGACCGAGCGGACCTCGGCGACCTCGGCGGCGCGGGCGGGGGCGAGGCCGGTGACGTCGCCGCTCTCCAGGGCGGTCACGAAGGCGGTGAGGGCGGTCGCGTCGAGTTCGGGATAGAGGGAGAAGGGGGTGCGGGCGGCTGGAGTCACGTCAGTCCATCCTCTTCGTCGTCTGCGTCGAGTGACACGAACTGGTGCGCCCGCCCGGGCCCGGAGCGGAACGTTCAGTATCGACGGGACATCCGGTGACGTATCGCGGGTTTCCGGCTTACGGCCGAAATCGTCCCCGCTGTGCCCGCGGGCCGCCGAGCGGTGGGACCTGCGGCCGGTGCTGCACACGACAACTGCCTTTCCGGTGGGGCGGTTTGGTGCGGGTGGCGGGAAGGCGTCGGCACCCGAAAAAATCATGCAAGCATGCTTGATTGTTTTGCCGGGTGCTGCCAGTCTTCCCCTCACGCCGAGAGGGGAGCGCACCGTGCCCGATCCGTCCGCCGTCGACGCAGCCGTCGCCGTCTTCGCAGATCTGCGCGAGGAGGGCCGTGAACTGGACTCCCTGGTAGGTGAGTTGACCGGCCCCGACTGGGGCAGGGCCACCCCCGCGCCCGGCTGGACCATCGCCCACCAGATTGCCCACCTGCACTGGACCGACCGGGCCTCGCTGCTCTCCCTCACCGACGCCACCGGCTTCGGCCACATGGTCGAGGAGGCCCTGAAGGCCCCCGACACCTTCGTCGACGAGGGCGCGCGCGAGGGCGCGGAGCTGGCCCCCGCCGAGCTGCTCGCCCGCTGGCGCGCCACGCGCGCCGCCCTCGACGAGGCGCTGGCCGCGGCCTCGCCCGACACCCGCTTCCCCTGGTACGGGCCGCCGATGAAGGCCGCCTCCATGGCCAGCGCCCGGCTCATGGAGACCTGGGCCCACGGCCAGGACGTCGCCGACGCGCTCGGCGTGCACCGCACCCCGACCGTGCGGCTGCGGCACGTGGCGCGGATCGGCGTACGGGCCCGCGACTACGCCTACGCCGTACGCGGACTGCCCGCGCCCGCCGCGCAGTTCCGGGTGGAGCTGACGGCCCCCGACGGCCCGCAGGTGTGGGCGTACGGCCCGCCGGACGCCCCGCAGCGGATCACCGGACCCGCGCTCGACTTCTGTCTGCTGGTCACCCAGCGGGCCCACCGCGGCGACCTCGGCCTCATCGCGACCGGACCCGACGCGGACCGCTGGCTGGACATCGCCCAGGCCTTCGCCGGCCCGGCGGGGGCCGGCCGGGAGCCGGGGGCCGCGCGGTGACCCGGCGCCCGCTCGTCATCGGCAACGCCTCGGGCTTCTACGGGGACCGTTTCGGCGCCCTGCGCGAGATGCTGACCGGCGGCCCGTTGGACGTGCTGACCGGTGACTACCTGGCCGAGCTGACCATGTTGATCCTGGGTCGCGACCGCTTGAAGGACCCGGACCTCGGCTACGCCAAGTCCTTCCTGCGTCAGTTGGAGGAGGGACTCGGGCTCGCGCACGAGCGCGGCGTGCGGATCGTCGCGAACGCCGGCGGCCTCAACCCGGCCGGACTCGCCGACGCCGTACGGGCCTTGGCTGCGAAGGTGGGCGTCCCGGTGCGGGTGGCCCACGTCGAGGGCGACGACCTCACCGCACGGGTGGACGGGGCCCTCACGGCCAACGCCTACCTCGGGGGCGCCGGGATCACGGCCTGCCTGCGGGCGGGCGCCGACGTGGTGGTGACCGGCCGGGTCACGGACGCGGCGCTGGTCAGCGGCCCGGCGGCCTGGTGGTTCGACTGGGCCCCGGACGACTACGACCGGCTGGCGGGGGCGGTGGCCGCGGGCCACGTCCTGGAGTGCGGCACCCAGGCCACCGGCGGCAACTACTCCTTCTTCGCCCGGCACGACGTCCGCCGCCCCGGCTTCCCGCTGGCGGAGATCTCCGAGGACGGCTCGGCGGTCATCACCAAACACCCCGGCACGGGCGGCGCCGTCACCGCCGGTACCGTCACCGCCCAACTCCTCTACGAGACCCAGGGCGTGCGCTACCTCGGCCCGGACGTGACCACCCGCCTGGACACCGTCCGGCTGACCGACGAGGGCACCGACCGGGTACGGGTCACGGGAGCGCGCGGAGAGGCCCCGCCGCCCTCCCTGAAGGTGGGCGTCACCCGGATCGGCGGCTGGCGCAACGAGGTCGTCTTCGTCCTGACCGGCCTGGACATCGAGGCCAAGGCGGACCTCGTCCGCACCCAACTGGACGAGGTGTTGGAAGGCGTGGTTGACGCCACCTGGACCTTGGCCCGCACCGACCACGAGGACGCCGACACGCAGGAGACGGCCTCCGCCCTACTGCGACTGGTCGTCCGCGACCCGTCCCCGGACCGGGTGGGCCGCGCCCTGACGTCGACGGCGATCGAACTGGCCCTCGGCAGCTACCCGGGCTTCCACGTCACCGCCCCACCGGGCCCGGCCCAGCCCTACGGCGTCTTCACCTCGACCCTGATCCCGTCCGACGAGGTCCCGCACGTGGCGGTCCTCCCGGACGGCACCCACGTCCCGATCCCCGCCCCGCCTGTCGTAGCCCCGCCGGCGGAGCCCGCCGCTGTTGCAGCCCTGCCGGCGGACCCCGCCGCTGTTCCAGCCCCGCCGGCGTTTGAGGCGCGGGAGTCCGGGGGCGGAGCCCCCGCCGGGTCCGGGGCGCAGCCCCGGGAGACCGTCCGCGCCCCCCTCGGGGCGCTGGCCGGGGCCCGCAGCGGAGACAAGGGCGGCGACGCCAACGTCGGCGTCTGGGCCGAATCCGCCCCCGCCTGGCACTGGCTTCGCGACACCCTCACCGTCGACCGGTTCCAGACCCTGCTCCCCGAGACCCGCGGCCTCGCCGTGCAGCGGCACGAACTACCCCACCTCCGCGCCCTGAACTTCACCGTCACCGGCATCCTCGGCGGCGGCGTCGCCTCCGGCCACCGCTTCGACCCCCAGGCCAAGGCCCTCGGCGAATGGCTCCGCGCCCGCCACCTCGACATCCCCGTCGACCTCCTGCCGCCCGCCCAGGGCCCGGTATCCGCCCCGCAGCCCGCTCAGGGCCCCGCACCCGTACCCGCCCCGGAGGGGACCACCGCATGACCCGCCTCGGCACCACCGTCGACCCGCACGCCCCCGAGCACGCGGACGCCCGTACCGCCGCGCTGGAGCGCCTCGCCGCCCTCGACGCCGAGCACGCCAAGGCAATGCAGGGCGGCGGCGAGAAGTACACGGCCCGCCACCGGGCCCGCGGCAAGCTCCTGGCGCGCGAGCGCGTCGAGCTGCTCCTCGACCCCGACACCCCGTTCCTGGAACTGTCCCCGCTCGCCGCCTGGGGCAGCGACTACCCCGTCGGCGCCTCCATGGTCACCGGCATCGGCACCGTCGAGGGCGTCGAGTGCCTGATCACCGCCAACGACCCCACCGTCCGCGGTGGCGCCTCCAACCCGTGGACGCTGAAGAAGGCGCTGCGCGCCCACGAGATCGCCCGGCAGAACCGCCTCCCCTGCATCAGCCTCGTGGAGTCCGGCGGCGCCGACCTGCCCTCCCAGAAGGAGATCTTCATCCCGGGCGGCGCGATCTTCCGCGACCTCACCCGGCTCTCGGCCGAGGGCATCCCGACCGTCGCCGTCGTCTTCGGCAACTCCACCGCCGGAGGCGCGTACGTCCCCGGCATGTCCGACCACACGATCATGATCAAGGACCGTTCCAAGGTGTTCCTCGGCGGTCCGCCCCTGGTCAAGATGGCCACCGGCGAGGAGAGCGACGACGAGTCCCTCGGCGGCGCCGACATGCACGCCCGCACCTCCGGACTCGCCGACTACTACGCCCTCGACGAGTACGACGCGATCCGCCGGGCCCGCCGCGTCGTGGCCCGCCTGAACCACCGCAAACCGCACGCGGACCCGCCCCGCGCCGAGGAACCCCTGCACGACCCCGAGGAACTCCTCGGCATCGTCCCGCCCGACCTCAAGACCCCCTTCGACCCGCGCGAGGTCATCGCCCGGATCGTCGACGCCTCCGACTTCGACGAGTTCAAGCCCCTCTACGGCCCCAGCCTCGTCACCGGCTGGGCCACCCTGCACGGCTACCCGGTCGGCATCCTCGCCAACGCACAGGGCGTGCTGTTCAGCGCCGAGTCCCAGAAGGCCGCCCAGTTCATCCAGCTCGCCAACCAGCGCGACATCCCCCTCCTCTTCCTCCACAACACCACCGGCTACATGGTCGGCAAGGAGTACGAGCAGGGCGGCATCATCAAACACGGCTCGATGATGATCAACGCGGTCTCCAACTCGAAGGTCCCGCACCTGTCCGTACTCATCGGCGCGAGCTACGGAGCCGGCCACTACGGCATGTGCGGCCGCGCCTACGAGCCCCGCTTCCTCTTCGCCTGGCCCAGCGCCAAGTCCGCCGTCATGGGCCCCCAGCAGCTGGCCGGAGTGCTCTCCATCGTGTCCCGCCAGTCGGCCGCCGCCAAGGGGCTCCCGTACGACGAGGAGGCCGACGCCGGGATGCGGGCCTTCGTCGAAGCGCAGATCGAGTCCGAGTCCCTCCCGATGTTCCTGTCCGGGCGGATCTACGACGACGGGGTCATCGACCCGCGCGACACCCGTACCGTCCTCGGCCTGTGCCTGTCGGCCGTCCACAACGCCCCCGTCGAGGGCGCCCGTGGCGGCTTCGGCATCTTCCGGATGTGAGCCCGCACATGACGAACCTGACCTCCCTCCTCGTCGCCAACCGCGGCGAGATCGCCGTCCGGATCTTCCGCACCGCCCGCGCCCTGGGCCTGGCCACCGTCGCCGTCCACTCCGACCCGGACGCCGACGCCCTGCACGTCCGCGACGCCGACGCGGCCGTACGGCTGCCCGGCGCGGCCCCCGCCGACACCTACCTGCGCGGCGACCTCATCATCAAGGCCGCCCTCGCCGCGGGCGCCGACGCCGTGCACCCCGGCTACGGCTTCCTCTCCGAGAACGCCGACTTCGCCCGCGAAGTCCTGGCCGCCGGACTGACCTGGATCGGCCCGTCCCCCGAAGCCATCGAGGCCATGGCCTCCAAGACCCGGGCCAAGGAACTGATGCGCACCGCCGGCGTGCCGCTCCTCGACCCCGTCGACCCGGCCGCCGCCACCCCCGCCGACCTACCCCTCCTCCTCAAGGCCGCGGCCGGCGGAGGCGGCCGCGGCATGCGCGTGGTCCGCGACCTCGACCAGCTCAAGGAGGCCCTCGACGCGGCCTCCGCCGAGGCCCGCTCCGCCTTCGGAGACGGCGAGGTCTTCGCCGAGCCCTACGTGGAACGCGGCCGCCACGTCGAGGTGCAGATCCTCGCCGACACCCACGGCACCGTCTGGGCGCTGGGCACCCGCGACTGCTCCCTCCAGCGGCGCCACCAGAAGGTCATCGAGGAAGCCCCCGCACCGGGACTGCCCGCAGGCCTGCGGGAGAGCCTGCACACCGCAGCCGTCGCCGCCGCCCGCGCGGTCTCGTACGAGGGCGCGGGCACCGTCGAGTTCCTCGTCACCGCCGACGGACGCCCGTACTTCCTGGAGATGAACACCCGCCTCCAGGTCGAACACCCCGTCACCGAAGCCGTCTTCGGCCTCGACCTCGTCGCCCTCCAGCTGCGCGTCGCCGAGGGCGAGGCCCTGCCCCCGGCGCCCCCGCAGCCCACCGGCCACGCCGTCGAAGCCCGCCTCTACGCCGAGGACCCCGCCCAGGACTGGCGCCCCCAGACCGGCGTCCTGCACACCCTCGCCATCCCCGGCGAGATCCGCGTGGACACCGGCTTCACCGACGGGGACACCGTCGGCATCCACTACGACCCCATGCTCGCCAAGGTCGTCGCCCACGCCCCCACCCGCGCCGGGGCCGTCCGGGCCCTCGCCGCCGCCCTCGCCGGAGCCCGCATCCACGGGCTCACCACCAATCGCGAGCTCCTCGTGGGCTCCCTGCGGCACCCGGACTTCGCCGCCGGGCAGCTCGACACCGGCTTCTACGACCGCCACCTCGACACCCTCACCGGCAGCGCCCCCGACGCCACCCCGGCCGCCCTCGCCGCCGCCCTCGCCGAAGCGGCCCCCGGCCCGGACGCCCCCCTCGCCGCCCGCCTCGGCGGCTGGCGCAACGTCCGCTCCCAGCCGCAGACCCGCCGCTACACCGTGGCCGGCACCGAGTACGAGGTCCAGTACCACCCGGTGAACCAGCCGGGCGTTCGAGTCCTGTCGGCCGAACGGCACCTCGTCACGCTCGAAGTCGACGGCATCCGACGGACGTTCCACGTGAAACGAAATTCGAACAACACCGAGGTCTACGTGGACTCCGCGCTCGGAGCCCACACCCTCATCCCCGTTCCCCGGTTCCCGGACCCCCAGGACCGCACCGAACCGGGCTCGCTGCTCGCCCCCATGCCCGGCACCGTCGTGCGCATCGCCGAGGGCGCGGCCCCCGGCAGCCCCGTCACCGCCGGCCAGCCCCTGCTCTGGCTGGAGGCCATGAAGATGGAGCACCGCATCCTCGCTCCCGCCTCCGGCACGCTCACCGCGCTCCACGTCGCCACCGGCCAACAGGTCGAGTTCGGCGCCCTGCTCGCCGTAGTCCAGGAGGAACCGCAAGCATGAGCACCGTCATCGAAACCGAAGAGCACACCGCCCTGCGCGCCGCCGTCGCCGCCCTCGGGCAGCGCTACGGCCGCGACTACCTCGCCCGCGTCGCCCGCGAAGGCGGCCACCCCGACGAGCTGTGGGCCGACGCCGCGAAGCTCGGCTACCTCGGGGTCAACCTCCCCGAGGAGTACGGCGGCGGGGGCGGCGGCATCGCCGAACTCTCCATCGTCCTGGAAGAACTCGGGGCCGCGGGCTGTCCCCTCCTCATGATGGTCGTCTCGCCCGCCATCTGCGGCACGGTCATCGCCCGCTTCGGCACGGACGCCCAGAAGGAGGCCTGGCTGCCGGGCCTCGCCGACGGCAGCCGCACCATGGCCTTCGGCATCACCGAACCCGACGCCGGATCCAACTCCCACCGGATCACCACCACGGCCCGCCGCGACGGCGACGACTGGATCCTCACCGGCCGCAAGGTCTTCATCTCCGGTGTCGACATCGCCGACGCCACCCTCATCGTCGGCCGCACCGAAACCGCATCATCCAGCGGGGCCGCACCAACCCTCAAGCCCTGCCTGTTCATCGTCCCGCGCGACGCCCCCGGCTTCGGCCGCTCGGTCATAGACATGGAACTGGCCGCCGCGGAGAAGCAGTTCGAACTGACCCTGGACGAGGTCCGCCTGCCCGCATCCGCCCTGGTCGGCGACGAGGACGCGGGCCTGCTCCAGCTGTTCGCGGGCCTCAACCCCGAACGCATCATGACCGCCGCCTTCGCCATCGGCATGGGCCGCTACGCCCTCGCCAAGGCCGTCGACTACGCGAAGACCCGCCAGGTCTGGAAGGCGCCCATCGGCGCGCACCAGGCGGTGGCCCATCCGCTGGCCCAGGCGCACATCGAGCTGGAACTGGCCCGCCTGATGATGCAGAAGGCGGCCCGCCTGTACGACGCGGGCGACGACATGGGGGCGGGCGAGGCGGCGAACATGGCGAAGTACGCCGCCGGGGAGGCCTGTGTCCGTGCGGTGGACCAGGCGGTCCACACCCTCGGCGGGAACGGCCTCACCCGCGAATACGGCCTGGCCTCCCTCATCACCGCCTCCCGCGTGGCCCGCATCGCCCCGGTCAGCCGCGAGATGATCCTGAACTTCATCTCCCACCAAACCCTGGGCCTGCCGAAGTCTTACTAACGCCGGCCCCCCACCGGGCTCCGCCCGTCCCCGCGCCTCAATCGCCGGCGGGGCTGAAAGTGCGGGCCCGCGCCTCAATCGCCGGCGGGGCTGAAAGTGCGGGCCTGCTCGGCGGTGTACGGCGTGCCCGTATCCCCACCGGGCTCCGCCCGGCCCCGTGCCTCAAGCGCTGGCGGGGCTTGAATGGGTGGGGTGGATGGGTTGTGCTGTCGGAGCCCTGGTGTGGGGTGGGGACACGTAGGAGGGTCCCCGCAGGACGAGCGCGCAACCCAGGCCGTACGGCAGGACCGCGGCCGTCTGGCGCGAGCCGAGGAGATCCTCGTGCGGGGCACCGCCCCACCCTTTGAAGCCCCGCCGGCGATTGAGGCGACTCCACCTCGGCACGAGGAACGTGCCACCGAGCCCCACCCCGCCGAGCCGCCCGCAGGGCACCCCGCAGGGCACCCCGCAGGGCAAGCGCCACGTACCCTCCCGGAGGGACTCGGCTCCCGAAGTACCCCCATCCGCACACCACTCCGGAGGAGACATGGCCCCACGAGTGCACGCCGCCCAGGCGACCGGCATCGCCACCCTCACCCTGGACTCCCCGGGCAACCGCAACGCCCTTTCCGTCGACCTCGTCGCCGAGCTCCGCTCCGCGCTCGCCGCCACCGCCGCGGACACGGCCGTCCGGGCCGTCGTCCTCACCCACACCGGCAACACCTTCTGTGCCGGGGCCGACCTCAAGTCCCCCTGCGATCCGGCCGACTTCCTGGCCCTGCTCCGCGAGACCGCCGAGCTGCCCAAGCCCGTCGTCGCCCGGGTCACCGGCCACGTCCGGGCCGGCGGCCTCGGGCTGCTCGGCGTCTGCGACATCGCCGCCGCCGGACCGCAGTCCTCGTACGCCTTCACCGAGACCCATCTCGGCCTCGCCCCCGCGGTGATCTCCATGCCGCTGCTGCCGCGCCTCGACCCGCGCGCCGCCGCCCGCTACTTCCTCACCGCCGAAGCCTTCGACGCCGCCGAGGCCGCCCGGATCGGTCTGCTCACCCTGCACGGCGAGGACGTGGACGCGGCCCTGGAGCCCGTACTCGCCGGCCTGCGCAAGGCCTCCCCGCAGGGGCTGGCCGCGACCAAGGCGCTGACCGCCGCCGCCGTACGGGAGGCGCTCACCCGCGACGGCTCGCGACTGACCGAGCTGTCCGCCGGACTGTTCGCCTCCGCCGAGGCCCGCGAAGGCATCACCGCCCGCTTCGAGCGCCGGGAACCGTCATGGTCGCTGTGACCGGCCCCAAGCAGGCGCGCAGCCGCGTCACCCGCCGCCACCTCCTGGAGGCGGCCGTGTCCTGCCTGGCGGAGCACGGCTGGGCCGGTTCGACCGTCTCGGTCGTCGCCGAACGGGCCGGTGTCTCGCGCGGCGCCGCCCAGCACCACTTCCCGACCCGCGAGGACCTGTTCACCGCGGCCGTCGAGTACGTCGCCGAGGAGCGTTCCACCGCCCTGCGCGACCTCTTCCACGCCGGCCCGGCCGCCCGTCCCGCCGTGGTGGAGGCGCTCGTCGACCTGTACACCGGCGCCCTCTTCCGGGCCGCCCTCCAGTTGTGGGTGGCCGCCTCCAACGAGGAGCAGCTGCGCCCCCAGGTCACCGAACTGGAGGCCCGGGTCGGCCGTGAGACCCACCGCATCGCCGTCGAGCTGCTGGGTGCGGACGAGTCGGTGCCGGGCGTACGGGAGACCGTGCAGGGCCTGCTGGACATGGCGCGGGGCCTGGGCCTCGCCAACGTGCTCACCGACGACACGGCCCGCCGGGCCCGGGTGGTGGCCCAGTGGTCCCGGATCCTGGACGCGGCCCTGGGCTGAGGCGGCGGGAACGAGAACGGCGCCGCACCCCGCTCGCGGGATACGGCGCCCGATCTTTCAACGCGACTACGCGACTACGCGGCCCCGCGGCCCGGCGGCCCCGCGATCACGCGGTCTCGGCGATGTCCGCGTAGCCCGCGATCTCCTGCGGGTTGCGCCGCCCGGGCCCGATGTAGCGGGCCGAGGGCCGCACCAGGCGGCCCGTGCGCTTCTGCTCCAGGATGTGCGCCGACCAGCCGGCGGTACGGGCGCAGCTGAACATCGACGTGAACATGTGCGCCGGGACCTCGGCGAAGTCCAGCATGATCGCGGCCCAGAACTCCACGTTCGTGGCGAGCACCCGGTCGGGACGGCGCGCGTGCAGCTCCTCCAGCGCGGCCTTCTCCAGCGCGGCGGCCACCTCGTAGCGCGGCGCGTCGAGTTCCTTGGCCGTGCGCCGCAGCACGCGGGCGCGCGGGTCCTCGGCACGGTAGACGCGGTGCCCGAAGCCCATCAGCCGCTCGCCCTTGTCGAGGGCCTTCTTCACGTACGCCACGGCGTCGCCGGTGCGCTCGATCTCCTCGATCATGCCGAGCACGCGGGACGGCGCCCCGCCGTGCAGCGGCCCCGACATGGCGCCCACCGCGCCGGACAGCGCGGCGGCGACGTCCGCGCCGGTCGACGCGATCACCCGCGCGGTGAAGGTGGAGGCGTTCATGCCGTGCTCGGCGGCCGAGGTCCAGTAGGCGTCGACGGCCTTGACGTGCCGCGGGTCCGGCTCGCCCCGCCAGCGGATCATGAACCGCTCGACGACGGACTCGGCCTTGTCGATCTCCCGCTGCGGCACCATGGGCAGGCCCTGGCCGCGGGCGGACTGGGCGACGTACGACAGTGCCATCACGGCCGCGCGCGCGAGATCGTCGCGGGCGGTCTGCACGTCGATGTCCAGCAGCGGTTTCAGACCCCACACGGGGGCGAGCATCGCGAGCGCGGACTGGACGTCGACGCGGATGTCACCGGAGTGGACCGGAATGGGGAAGGGCTCGGCGGCCGGCAGGCCCGGGTTGAAGGCACCGTCGACCAGCAGGCCCCAGACGTTCCCGAAGGAGACGTGGCCGACGAGGTCTTCGATGTCGACGCCCCGGTAGCGGAGCGACCCGCCTTCCTTGTCGGGCTCGGCGATCTCCGTCTCGAACGCGACGACCCCTTCGAGCCCGGGTACGAAGTCGGACATCAGGCGGCTCCTCAGATAGTGCGAACACGCGCGGCTCCCGGCGTGACTCGCGGTCCGGCGCGGTCATCCCCGTTGATGCCCGGCACGGCCGTCGGTCACCCCCTCGGGGACCTTCGGACCGGCCCCAAGATTTTGGCCGCTCCGCCCCGACTGCGGAAGCGTGACATACGGCACACCGTCACCGGTCCGGCTGCGGCAGGATGGCCAGCGTGACCGATCAGGACATTGACCCCGCCATGATGCGCAAGCAGTACCGCTCGGAGATCGTCGACGAGGGGAGTCTCGCCGAGAATCCGATGGACCAGTTCGCGCTCTGGTTCCAGCAGGCCGCCGACTCGCACCTCTTCGAGCCGAACGCCATGGTCGTATCGACGGCCACCCCGGACGGACGGCCCAGCTCGCGGACGGTGCTGATGAAGCAGTTCGACGGCAGGGGCTTCGTCTTCTTCACCAATTACGCCTCCCGCAAGGGCCGTGAGCTGGCCGAGAACCCGCACGTCGCCCTGCTCTTCCCGTGGCACCCGATCGCCCGCCAGGTGATCGTCACCGGTACCGCGGCCCGGATCGGCCGCGACGAGACGGCCGCGTACTTCCGCTCCCGCCCGCACGGCTCCCAGCTGGGCGCCTGGGCGAGCGAGCAGTCCAGCGTGATCGACTCCCGTGCGGAGCTGGACCGGCGCTACGCCGAGCTGGAGGCCCGCTACCCGGAGGGCGAGCAGGTGCCGGTCCCGCCGGAGTGGGGCGGCCTGCGCGTGGTCCCGCAGGAGGTGGAGTTCTGGCAGGGCCACGAGAACCGCCTGCACGACCGTCTGCACTACGTCCTGGACGGGGACAAGTGGCGCCTGGAGCGGCTCTGCCCGTAGGCGGCGCCAGCGGCGTCAGCGGCGTCCGGGGTGCCCGGGGCATCCGGGGAAAACAGACGACCCGCGGGCTCGGGTTTCTCTCCTGCAGTGAGAGAAGCCGGCCGGACGTACCGGCGAGCCCGCGGGTCGGGTGACTGCTTGGGATTGGCGCCAGGCGATTCCGCCGGGCACTGCACTGGGTGCGTGCGACGACGGGCGCTAGCCCGCAGTCACCTCACGCGTCCGGAGTTCATACATTTCCGGGATCACCTCCTTTCAGTGTGTCTCCACTCTAGGCAGGCCTGTGCCGTCCGCTCAATCGAATTTCGTCGGCACATCCATAGGTGTAGCCATCGGCTCTCCGGAGTAGCCGCAAGTTCCGGTGGGAGACATCAAAGCGGCTGGTCAACGTGGTGATGCGATGCTGGCCGCTGGGCCGGACCACGATGCGCCCCATCCACCTGCCGACCCGCTTTCCTCCGGGTACGACGGCCGCCACCACGATGACACCGGTGGCCAGGGCGTCGAGCGTGTGGCTCTTCGGCAAGCCCGGTCCGATCCGCCCCGGCTCCGTGCGCGGACGTGATCGATATGGAGAGGCACCCCCGTGGCATCGCAGTAAGCGCAGGACCTCTTCCGACACTCGAACGCGTGGCCGTTCCGGTGGGTGCTTTCCCAGGTGTAGGGGATGCGCCGATTTCCCCGAAAGCGATGTGGCGTGGGTCACGTTCGAGTTCAATGATCTGACGTGCCGCATACGCGAACACCTGCTGGGGGTTCCAGGTGAGTGCTTACGGACGTAACGAGACCGCTGACGATCTGCTCGCAGCGCTGCTGGACGGGATGGACGCCGCCCTGTGCGCGTTCGACGCCGATGGCGTGATCACCCACTGGAACCGCGAGGCCGAGCGGATCCTGGGGTGGACCGCCGCCGAGGCCGTGGGCCGCAAGGGCTTCGAGGGCTGGGCGGTACGGGCCGCCGACGCGCACGACGTCCAGGACCGGCTGATGGCCGCCCAGCACGTGCCCGGCCGGCAGGTGCACGAGTTCGCGCTGCTGACCAAGGACGGCGGGCGCGTCCTCGTACGGACCCAGTCCGCCGGGGTGCCCGGCGCGGACGGGAAACCCGCCGGGGTGTACTGCGCCTTCAGCGAGGTGCACGCCCAGATCGACCTGGAACGCTCCATCGCGCTGAGCGAGGCCCTGATGGAGGACGCCTCGTGGGGCGTCGTCCTGGTCGACGTCGACCTGCGGCCCGCCGTGGTCAACGCGCACGCCGCACGGGCCTTTGGGAGCGGCCGCACCGCACTGCTCGGGCGACCCCTGGGAGAGCTGCTGGCCCAGGGCGTCGAGGAGTTGGAGGGCGCGCTCCAACACGTGCTCGCCGAGGGGGCCCCGCCCGCGCCGGTGGAGATGTGGGTGTCGGTGCGCACGGCGGAGGGGGTGCGGCGCAGGTGCTGGCGGTGCGGGTTCCTGCGGCTGGCCTCGCCGCTCGCGGAGGAGCCCGTACCGCTGGGCGTGGGCTGGCTGTTCCAGGACGTCACCGAGGCCCGCCAGGAGCAACTGGACACCGCGCAGATGCGGTTCCGCTCGCACCAGCTCCACCGTGCGGGGCGGGCCGCCGCCGAGTGCGAGGACCCGGCCGAAGCGGCCTCCGTACGCCTGGACTTCGCCCTCGCCGGCTT
Organism: Streptomyces sp. NBC_01214; assembly: GCF_026340975.1. Taxonomy (GTDB): domain Bacteria; phylum Actinomycetota; class Actinomycetes; order Streptomycetales; family Streptomycetaceae; genus Streptomyces. The sequence goes on from NZ_JAPEOS010000001.1 coordinate 840,733, forward strand.
CGCCGAGCACGCGCTGCTGGACGTACTGGACCCCACGGCCGACCCCGAGCGGCGCAGGCTCGTACGGTCCGCCGCGTCGCCGCCGGTGCTCCCGGGCCCCGGGTCCATCCCCGTGCGGTACGCGGCCGGGCACCCGGCGTTGCAGGCCCTGGACCGGATCGGCTCGGTGCGCACCAGCGCCCCGCGCGGGGAGGTGGACGCGGAGTGGGCGCGGGCTCGTCAGTGGCCGGAGGGCGCCGCGCACGTGCTGTGCACGGTGCTGCGGAGCCGGGGGCGGACCCTGGGGGCGCTGACGTTCCTGCGCGGGCCCTCGCGGGTGGCCTTCGAGCGCGCGGACGCGGCGTACGCGGAGGAGGTCGCGGCCCGGGTCGCGGCCGACCTGGACCTGGCGGCGCGTCCGGCCCGTCCGGGCGCTTCGGGCGGTCCGGGCGGGGACTGAGCGCGGCCCGGGTGGCGGCAGGCGCACCCCGGGTCGACTCCTCAGTGCCGGAAGAAGATCCGGTCGCCGTACTCCTGCATGACGCGGCCGTTCCACTCGTGGCCGCCGTCGACGTTGCCCGAGCGCAGCAGCGGGGGCTCCACCCCGCGGGCGGCGAGCTCGCCGGCCGCCGTCGCCATGACCGCCTGCATGATCGCGCTGGTCACGACGGTGGAGGCGGGGGCGAAGGGCGCGTCGATGCCGTCGATGCTCAGCTCGGCGTCGCCGACCGCGATCTTGCTGTCGAGGACGACGTCGCAGTGGTCCTTGAGGAAGGTGCCGGAGACGTGCCGTGACTTGGTCCCGGTCGCGTACGCCACCGAGGTCACGCCGATGACCTTGAGGCCGATGGCGCGGGCGTTCATCGCCATCTCGACGGGCAGGGCGTTGCGCCCGGAGAGGGAGATGATCACGAGGACGTCGCCGTCGGAGGCGGGGCTGCTGTCGAGGACGGCGCCGGCCAGGCCGTCGACCCGTTCCAGGGCGCTGCCCAGCGTCGCGGGCATGACGTCGACGCCGGCCGTGCCGGGGACGGCGAGGAAGTTCATCAGGGCGAGACCGCCGGCCCGGTAGACGACGTCCTGGGCGGGCAGCGAGGAATGCCCGGCGCCGAAGGCGAAGAGCCGGTTGCCGGCGGCGACCGCGTCGGCGATGAGGGAGCCGGCCTCGGCGATGTGCGGGGCCTCCTCGTCCCGCACCCGCTCCAGCAGACCGATGGCGGCATCGAAGAACTGACCGGCCAGCTTGCTCTCGCTCATACGCCGATGGCCCTTCCAGAGGTGGGGGAGCGTCCGTGTCCGCCGCTCACCGTGCGGTCTGGACCAAGGGCGTGTCAATACGAACGTCAATCCCGTGCCGAAAGCTCTGGTCGTGCGCCCCGGAGATCCCCGGACGATCTTCCCGCGGACGCCCCGGGGATGCCGGGGGGATGTCCGGGAGCGGTCTTGACGCTCGGCACGGGACGGTTGTCGGCCCGATGCGTCAGAATTGGGGGCAGGGCCAGCGCACGCAATCCGAGGGGCACGAATGTCCGGACTGATCGATACCACGGAGATGTATCTCCGCACCATCCTCGAGCTGGAAGAGGAAGGCGTGGTCCCCATGCGCGCCCGGATCGCCGAGAGGCTCGACCAGAGCGGTCCGACGGTGAGCCAGACGGTGGCGCGCATGGAGCGGGACGGCCTGGTGGCCGTCGCCAGCGACCGGCACCTCGAACTGACCGAGGAGGGTCGCCGACTGGCCACGCGCGTCATGCGCAAGCACCGGCTCGCGGAGTGCCTGCTCGTCGACGTCATCGGCCTGGAGTGGGAGCAGGTGCACGCAGAGGCCTGCCGTTGGGAGCACGTGATGAGCGAGGCGGTGGAGCGGCGGGTGCTGGAGCTGCTGCGCCACCCGACCGAGTCGCCGTACGGGAACCCGATCCCGGGGCTGGAGGAACTGGGTGAGAAGGCCGAGGCCGACCCGTTCCTGGAGGACGGCATGGTCAGCCTGTCCGAGCTCGACGCGGGAACCGAGGGCAAGACCGTGGTCGTCCGGCGGATCGGTGAGCCGATCCAGACGGACGCCCAGCTGATGTACACGCTCCGGCGGGCGGGCGTGCAGCCCGGTTCGGTGGTGAGCGTGACCGAGTCACCGGGGGGTGTGCTGGTCGGCAGTGGCGGTGAGGCCGCCGAGTTGGACGTGGAGGTCGCCTCGCACGTGTTCGTGGCGAAGCGCTGACCGCTGTCCCGTCGGCGTTCGCGTCGGCGCGGACGCGTCCGGTGGCTCGGCCCGTACGAGTCGTGCCCCCGGGGGGTCCGCCCCACGGGTCGTGACCCGTACGGATGACCAGCTTTTGGTGTGGGCGGTCCCGGCGCCTTTCGGCGCCGGGACCGGTCCTCCCCTTGTGACCTGGAGCCCCGAGCTCTCAAGGTCGTCCCCTCGGACCGTCTTCCCCGAGCGGCCCGCCTCCCTGTTGAAAGGATCTCCATCGGCAGCGGCTGTCAATCCTTGAGCAAGGTCACTCGAAAGAGCGGTGTAGTGGGCGAGAAGCCCGTTTTCGAATGCGGGTTCGATAGTCTGGCGGGGAGCGAAGGGGGTGCATCTGCGGTGGTACAGCGCGTCGATGTGACAGGGGCCGAAGGCGTCCGCCTGGCCGCCTGGGAGTTCCGCGAAGCAGAGGCCGAGCCCGACACCCGCCCCGGGGCGCTGTTATTGCACGGCCTGATGGGCCGCGCCTTCCACTGGGCCGGCACCGCCCGCTGGCTCCGTGAGCGCCGCCGCGTCGTGGCCCTGGACCAGCGCGGACACGGCCAGAGCGCCCGCCCGCCCGCCGCCCCCGACGGCATCCCGACCTCCCTGGGCCGCGAGGCCTTCGTGGCCGACGCCGAAGCGGCCGTCGAACAGCTCGGCCTCGCCCCCGTGACGCTGATCGGCCACTCCATGGGCGCCCTCACCGCCTGGCAGCTCGCGGCCCGCCGCCCGGACCTGGTCGAAGCCGTGGTCATCTGCGACATGCGCGCCTCCGCCCTGGGCGCGGCCTCCCAGCAGGAATGGGAGGACTGGTTCCACCACTGGCCCCTGCCCTTCCCCACCCAGGACGCGGCCCGCCGCTGGTTCGGCGAGGACGACCCCCGGGTGGAACGCCCCGACCCCGGCCGCGGTGCCTTCTTCGCCGAGGTCATGCACGAGGCCGCGGACGGCTGGCGCCCGGTCTTCTCCCGCCGCCAGATGCTGACGGCCCGCGAGACCTGGGTCCACGACGCCCACTGGGAGGAGCTCGCCCAGGTCCGCTGCCCGACCCTGGTGGTCCGCGGCCTCGACGGCGAACTGGGCCGGGCCGAGGCCCAGGAAATGGTCCGCGTCCTCCCGGCCGGCCAGTACGCGGAAATCCCCGACGCCGGCCACTACCTCCACTACGACCAGCCGACGGCCTGGCGCGAGGTCCTGGAACCCTTCCTCGACGGGATCAAAGCAGAAGCCCCCTGACCACCCACCGGCTCCGCCCCGGCGCCGACCGCCGCACCGACGACGGCCCCGGGGTTCGGCCCGGCCGGTCCGACGGGCGGGGTCGGCGGCGGTTCGCGTGAACGTGGTGGGTCCCGGTTCGGCGGATCTGCTCGGGCGGGGCCGACAGGCCAGACCCTCGCGACCTGCGAACACCTCGTCGAGCGGCCTGAGCACAGCGCTGCGGCGTGACCGGAGGGCCCACCTATCCTGCGGGGATGATCCATCCGATTGAACTCGTCATATTCGACTGCGACGGCGTATTGGTCGACAGCGAACGCATAGCCGTGCGCGTGGATGCCCTTGTCCTGGCCGAACTGGGGTGGAACCTCACCGAAGCCGAGATCGTCGACCGGTTCATGGGCCGCTCGAGCCAGTCGATGACGGAGGAGATAGAGGCCCACCTCGGGCACAGCCTGCCGGCCGACTGGGAGGAGGAGTTCAGGCCCCTCTACCGCGACGCCTTGGCAGCCGAGCTCACCCCCGTCCCCGGCATCGTCGACGCCCTCGATGCGCTCACGGGCCTCCCCACCTGCGTGGCTTCCAGCGGGAGCCACGACAAGATGCGTTTCACCTTGGGAATCACCGGCCTCCATCAACGCTTCGAAGGCAGGATCTTCAGCGCCACCGAGGTCGAGCACGGCAAACCAGCACCTGATCTGTTCCTCCACGCTGCGCAGCAGATGGGCGTCGCGCCCGAGGCGTGTGCCGTGGTCGAGGACAGCCAATACGGTCTGCAAGCGGCCCGAGCGGCAGGGATGCGCGCATTCGCCTACGCCGGGGGAATGACACCCGCGCACCGACTTGAAGGCCCCGACACCGTCATCTTCGACGACATGGGCAAACTGCCCGACCTCCTCACCGGTTCGTGACCACCATCTCCCGTCTCCCCAGCCTCACCGGCCTCCCCGGCTTCACCGGCCACAGGCATTGACAATTCCGCGCGTCAGAGGGATTCGTACGCAGACATAGGTCGTGTCAGCGGTCTGTCAGCGGGGTGTTCGAGGCCTGTCAGGGCTCGGCTTCATGGTGGCCACCTCACCAGGCAAGCACCGAGAGAACGAGGTCCCCCGATGAACGCCGTCGCCGCCCTGCAGCTCCTGATCGCCGTCGCCTTCCTGAGCATCCCCGTCGTGCGCAGCCGCTACGGCGCCCGTGCCCAGGCCGCCGTCGAGGCCGAGTTGGGGCGGCAGGGGGTGCGCACCAGCGTCATGGCCGAGAACGGCATGCGGCTCGACGCCGGCGGGCACGAGACCTGGGCCCCCGTCGGGATCGCGGCAGCGCTGGCCCTGCCCGCCGTGCTCCAGGTCGCCGGTAGCTCGTGGAGCGGGACGGTGTCCTGGGTCGTCCAGCCGCTCGTCATCCTCGTGAACTGCGTGATCCTCTACTCGAACCTGACCGCCGTGCCGTCCGTGACCGCCGCCTTCGCCAAGTCCGGGGACGCCGAACTGCAGCGCATCGACGTCAGGTCCATGCTCCGGGCCGCCGAGGACGGCTTCCCCGACTGGGTGATGCCGTACCTCCAGAACCTCCGGCACGTCGTCGTCTTCGCCGGCTCGATCGCCGTACTCGTCCTGCTCGCCGCCAACTGACGCCGGGCCCGCGCGAAAAGGGCCGGCCTCCGCTCCCGCGAGGGGAGGGGAGGCCGGCCCGTTCCGGCACCGTCAGCGGCCGGTGGTCAGCGGCCGGCGGTCAGCCCTTGCTGACCGCCCACAGGATCTCCGGGAGCTTGCGCGCCACCGTCGGGGCCGCGAGCCGCAGGCCCGTCCAGGTGGCCAGTGCGCCCCAGGCCACACCCAGCGGGAGCACGATCCAGGAGATGTCCTGGTGGTCACCCACCTTGAGCCAGATCGTCAGGGCGATCACCGGGGCGGAGATCACCGCCGAGGCCAGCAGCCCGCCGAAGATGCCCGCCCAGGCGAGCCCGGCCTGTCCCGGGGCGACGTTCTTGAAGGCGCCGTCCGACGGGATCGAGTACGGGAAGCGGGCCGAGGCCAGTGCCCCCGTGCAGAGCATCGAGCCCAGCAGGGCCAGGGCCAGGCCCGTGGCCGCCGGGAAGGTGGACCAATCGCCGATCACCACGGCCGTGATCACCATGACCAGGACCGTGTACGGGACGGTGACCAGGGCCAGCGAGGCGGCCCGCGCGCGCAGTTCCACGTACGCGTCGCGCGTGGAGGAGATGGTCTGCGCGACCATCCAGAACGCGGAGGTGTCCTGGCCGAACTGGTTGTACATCTGCATGCCGAGCATGCCCGCGCCGAAGCAGCCGAGGTAGACGGACCCCGTGCCCTGGAGGGCGTTGAAGACGGGGATGATCAGGCCGATCGCCAGCGCGGTCACCCAGGACGCCTTGGTCTTCGGGTCGCGCACGGCGTAGCGCAGCGTGCGCTGCATGGTCGCGCCCGTCCGGCCGGCGGGCAGCAGGGACCACAGGCCGCCCGCGCCGCGGTCCTTGGCCGGCTGGGCCGCCGTGAGGGTCGAGCCGTCCGGGGTGACCATCAGCCGGGTCAGGCTCCGCTCCCAGAACCACAGGAGGGCGGCCACGGCGGCCAGGGTCAGGGCCAGTTGGGCGGCCGCCACCCCGTACGCGCCCTCGCTCGCCGAGTCCACCATGCCGACGGCGGTCGCCGGCGGCAGCCAGCGCACCACGGCTTCGACCGGCTCCAGCGTGCTGAGGCCGCCGGCCTGGAAGAGGCGCTGACTGCCGAAGTTGGCCAGCTGTCCGCCCACCGCGATCAGCAGACCGCTGAGGATCGCCATGTCCCGCCCCTTGCGGCTGCTCAGCAGCCGCACGTTGGCCGTGGCCACCGCCCGCGCGAGGGTCACGCAGCCGAGCACCAGCAGGGGCGCGGCCACCACCGCGGCCACCGCGCCGGCGGCGCCGCGCGCGACGGCCAGTACGGAGCCGATGGCCAGGCACAGCGTGAACAGCGGCCCGATGCCGACCAGCGAGGAGGCGAGGAGGGCCCGGACGAGAGGACGCGGGCGCAGCGGCAGCATGACCAGCCGGCTCGGGTCGAGGGTCTCGTCCCCGGTGGGGAAGAACAGCGGCATGAAGGCCCAGCCGAGGGCCAGGATCGCGGCCAGCAGGACGACGACCGTGCCGGCGTGGGCGTTCCCGTGCAGCAGGGCCAGGCCGAGCGTCACGAAGAAGCCGACGACCAGGGCGAAGGCGAGCGTCGAGAAGTAGGCGGCCTTGCGCTTGGAGGAGCCCTTCAGCCCGTTGCGCAGGAGCGATAGCTTGAGGCGGACGAAGACCGGGGTCAGCGGGACCGTCGCGACGGACGAGGCTCCGGTGGTTCCGGTGGACCGGGTGGACCCGGTGGCGGGAGTGGTCACGGTGCCGGCCGGGCCGGCGGCCGGGTTGGCGGGCGAGGTCATCGCGATCCCGCCCCGGAGCCGCCGCCGAGCCACTCCAGCGAGTCCCCGGCCGCGTCGCGCCCGTGCGCGCCGACCAGTTCGAGGAAGGCGGCCTGCAGCGAGGGCGCGGAGCCCCGTACGTCGGCCAGCGGGCCCGCGGCGCGGATCCGGCCGGCGGCCATCACGGCCACCCAGTCGCACAGCGACTCGACGAGCTCCATCACGTGGGAGGAGAAGATGACCGTGGCGCCGGAGGTCGTGTACCGCTCCAGCACCCCGCGGATGGTCTGCGCCGACACCGGGTCGACGCCCTCGAACGGTTCGTCCAGGAAGAGCACTTCGGGGTTGTGCAGCAGCGCCGCCGCCAAGCCGATCTTCTTGCGCATACCGGTCGAGTAGTCCACGACCAGCTTGTGCTGCGAGCCCGCGAGGTCGAGGACGTCCAGCAGCTGCGTCGCCCGCTTGTCGGTCTCCTCGCCGGGGAGCCCGCGCAGCCGGCCCATGTAGCCGAGCAGTTCGCGCCCCGACAGCCGCTCGAAGAGCCGCAGCCCCTCGGGCAGTACGCCGATCCGCGCCTTCACCTCGGTCGGGTCGGCCCACACGTCGTGCCCCGCGACGTGGACGCGCCCCATGTCCGGGCGCAGCAGGCCGGTCACCATCGACAGCGTGGTCGTCTTGCCCGCGCCGTTGGGGCCCACCAGACCGATGAACTGTCCCGCGGGCAGCTCCAGGTCGATCCCGGCGACTGCCACCTGGTCGCCGAACCGCTTCCACAGACCTTCCACCCGCACGGCGGGCGGCGCGGACCGCGCGCCACCCGTTCCGTACGTTCCACCCGTCGCATCGCCCTGGTCCGGCATGCGCCTGCCTCTCATCACGTCCCCGTTGGTCGTTCCTTCTTCACCATAGGAGGCGGGGGAGAGGCTTGAGCAATTACTTATGTCATCAGTTTTCGCCCTGATTTCGCAGGGGCGGAGGGCGAGTTCAGGGGACGGCGTCAGCCCTGGCGGCGCTTGCGTTCCGCCGCGGCCTCGCTGCCGCACGCGTACGCCAACGCGTCGATCAGCTCCTCGGTGTCGGGCAGCCACCGGTTCGCGGGTGTGGGCCGCCGCGCCCACTGGACCGAGCCCCGGCCGCCGAAGCGGGTGGGCGGCGCCGCGACGTATTCGCCCTCGCCCCGCGCCACCAGGTCCATCGTGGCGGCCGGCCAGCCCAGCTTGCGCACCAGGTCGGGCACCTTGACGCCGGCGCCCGGCAGGACGAAGAACAGCATCCGGTGGTCGGGCGTGAGGGTGACCGGCCCGAGGGTGCGCTCCATCCGCTCCAGCCGTGCCAGCGCGAGGAACCCGGCCGTTTCGGGCACGTCCAGCGCGTCGAACGTGCGGCCCGTCGGCAGCAGGATCGAGGCCTGCGGGTGCTTCGCCCAGATCCGTCGGACCTGCACCGCGCTGCCGGTGGCCTGGGCCGCCCAGTCCTTCACCGTCGGGTGCGCGCCGGGAACCGGGCAGTCCGTCGCCCCGCAGGAGCACAGTTCGCGGCCGTCCGCGGGCTCCAACCAGGTGCCGGCGAAGACGTCCCAGTGCCGTTCTTCCGCGTACCGCACGGCATGGTCCAGCAGCTGCTCGCCGCGCTGCTTGGGGATGGGTGCGGTCTCCGTGACTCCGATGGTCTCTTCCACGACCATCACAACTCCTCGGGTCACCCGGGGTTACGGGCGTAAACCCGGCGGCGGGCGGAGCATCGATCCTGCATACGGGGCGCACTGATGCACGCGTGGGGGCGCGTAGGAGGCCGGAGCGCCGGAGTTGGGTAGCGACACGACGCAGAGCGGAAGATTCTCCGCACATCAGGCGGGAAGTGATCATTCCAACGGATCACCCGCGGTCAGCAGGGGGTTTTCATGGCAGCCAGGCCTCTCGTCGCCCGCCAGCCGAACGAACGGCTGCAGGCGCTCATCCAGGAAGCCGGGTGCTCCAACGCCGGGCTCGCTCGGCGCGTGAACATGTGCGGGGCCGAACACGGCCTCGATCTCCGCTACGACAAGACCTCCGTGGCCCGCTGGCTGCGCGGCCAGCAGCCGCGCGGCCGGGCTCCCGGAATCATCGCCGAGGCGCTCGGGCGCAAACTCGGTCGGACCGTCACCATCGACGAGATCGGCATGGCCAACGGGAAGAACCTCGCCTCCGGCGTCGGCCTGCAGTTCTCCCCGACCGTCATCGGCGCGATCGAGCAGGTCTGCGAGCTGTGGCGCAGCGACGTCGGCCGCCGCGACTTCCTCGCGGGCTCCAGCGTGGCCGCCTCCGCGCTCGTGGAGCCGAGCCGCGACTGGTTGATCACCGGGGCCGACACCCAGGTCGCCCGCAGCGGCGGCTCCCGGGTCGGCATGCCGGACGTGGAGGCGGTCCGTGCGACCACCGAGGCCCTCAAGGACCTCGACCACCGCTTCGGCAGCGGGCACGTCCGGCCGGTGGTCGTGCACTACCTCAACTCGGTGGTGTCCGGGCTGATCGGCGGCTCCTACCGGGAACCCGTCGGGCGGGCCCTGTTCGCGTCGGTGGCCCGGCTGACGGAGCTCGCCGGCTACATGGCGGTGGACACGGGCCAGCCGGGCCTGGCCCAGCGGTACTACATCCAGGCGCTGCGCCTCGCCCAGGCGGCGGGGGACCGGGCGTACGGGGGCTACGTGCTCGCGGCGTCCATGAGCCACCTCGCCGCCGAACTGGGCAACCCGCGGGAGATCGCGCAGCTGGCGCGGGCCGCCCAGGAGGGGACGCGGGGGCAGGTCACCCCGCGGGTCGAGGCCATGTTCTACGCGGCCGAGGCGCGCGGCCACGCGCTGCTCGGGGACGCCCGGGCGACGGCGGTGTTGTCCGGGCGGGCGGTGAGCGCGCTGGAGCGGGCGGAGCCGGAGTCGGGTGACGATCCGGTGTGGATCCGCCACTTCGACGCGGCGTACCTCGCGGACGAGCTGGCGCACTGCCACCGCGACCTGGGCCAGGCGGACGCGGCGGCCAGGCGGGCGGAGGAGGCCCTACGAGGCCTGCCGGCGGGCAAGGCGCGCCGCCGGGCCATCGGGCTGCTGCTGCTGGCGGCGGCGCAGGTGCAGCAGCGGGAGGTGGAACAGGCCTGCGTGACGGCGACGCAGGCGGCGGAACTGCTGGAGGGGCTGCGCTCGAACCGGGGCGTGGAGTACCTGGAGGACTTCCGCTCGCGGCTGGAGCCGTACCGGGAGGAGGCGGCGGTGCGGGAGTTCGCAGCGCGGCTGGAGGTGACCGCGTAGGGGGTGTCCCGCCGGTCGGGGTCGGACCGGGTTCGGGGTGCTCTCACGATGGCGGTGCGTGACGGGGTAGCGTGACCCGACGGTTCCGTACGGTCGGGCGAGTCGGAGAAGGAGTCCCGGTGACGCAGAGCGGACAAGGGGGCGCCCCCCAGCCGGGTGCCCCGTGGGGTCCGGACCCGGCGTCCGGATACCCGGCGTACCCGGAGCAGCCGCAGCCGCCCCAGCAGCAGCCGCCGCAGCAGCAGCCCGGGGCCGCGTACGGGTATCCGCAGGCCTACCCCGGCCCGGAGGTCGCGCCCGGGCACGTGGTGGGGCCCGGCTACGAGGGGCCGGGCGATCCGCACGGCTACGGCTACCCCCCGCTGCCCGAGGCGGCGACGCAGTACATTCCGCCGGTTCCGGCGGGGCCCGCGCACGGCGAGGCGGCGACGCAGTATATTCCGCCGGTTCCGGCGGGGCCCGCGCACGGCGAGGCGGCGACCCAGTACATTCCGCCGGTTCCCGCCTCTCCCGGCCACGACGAGGCGGCGACGCAGTACATTCCGCCGGTCCCGGCGGCCCCCGCGCACGGCGAGGCGGCTACCCAGTACATACCGCCGGTCCCCGCCGACCGTGCCGTGGACGGGTTCGACGGGCTCTTCCGGGGCGACGACTCCGCCGGGCAGACCCAGCACCTGCCGCCCGTCCAGGAGCCCGTGCTGCGCCAGCCGCCGCGCCGACCCCATCCGGCCCGCCCGCAGCAGCCCCAGTACCAGCAGCAGCCCCAGCACCAGCAGCAAGCCCAGTTCCAGCAGCCGCACCCGCAGCAGCGGTACGCCGCGCCCCCGCCGCCCCAGGATCCCGCGCGCAAGGTCTCGCCCGCGATCATCGGCGCGGTGGTCATCGGTCTGGCCGTCGTCGGGCTCGGCGTCGGTGCGCTGCTCGCCGACGGCAAGCCGCAGAACAACGACCCCGGCGCGGTCGCCGCGGCCCCGACCGCGAGCGGCGGCTCCGCGGCGCCCGGCGGCGAGGCCCCCGTCGACCCGGCCCGTTCGCAGGCCGTCCAGCTGGACAAGCTCCTCGCGGACAGCAACGACAGCCGGGCCGCAGTGATCAAGGCCGTCGAAGACATCAAGGGCTGCAGCAACCTCGACCAGGCGGCCGCCGACCTGCGCGACGCGGCCCGCCAGCGCGAGGAGCTCGTCACCCGACTCCAGGAGCTGAAGGTGGACCAGCTCCCGGACCACGCGAAGCTGTCCGCGTCCCTGACCAAGGCCTGGCAGTCGTCCGCGGACGCCGACAACAGCTACGCGGCCTGGGCGGACGACGTGGACGACGACAAGTGCAAGGACGGCAAGGCCAAGGTCACCAAGAACGCCTCCGAAGGCAACCGGTCGAGCGGCGAGGCGACCAAGGCCAAGGAGCCCGCCGCGACCATGTGGAACGCGATCGCCGGCAAGTACGGCCTCACCAAGCGGGACAAGTCCCAGCTCTGAGTCGTTGCAGGTGGTCGGGCATCAGGCCATGGGCGGGGCCGTCACCAGGGTCGGGGTCATGTCCAGGGACTGCTCGCCGGGCTGCGCCACGAGCCGCCCGGCCTGCACGATCTGGAAGGTGACCCGGCCGTTGACGATGCGGGGGAAGCCGGCGACGGCGCGCATGTCCTGGTAGCGCCAGCTCAGGTTCGGGGTGAGGCCTCCGGTGTTGACCGGCTGCGACTCGTTCAGGGCGCGCTTGACCGTGCGACCGGTGACGGGCTCGTCCTCCTTGAAGCGCTTGAGGATCTCGCTGAGCACGGTGTACGCGATCCAGGTGGTCTGCGCCCCGCTGTCGTCGGGGTCGACGGTGTCGTCGCCGAAGGCGAACTCGGCGACCACCTTCCGCATGGGTTCCCAGAGGGGATCGGTGGCCACCGGGTACCAGCTGGTCAGGTACGCCCCCTCGAAGGGGCTCTCCTTGCCGCCCGTGCGGTCCACCAGGGCCTGGCTGACGCTGCCCAGGACGGAAGAGATCTGCGGCTTCTTGCGCTGGGCGTCGGTCCGGCGGAAGGCGTCGAAGAACGTCTCGGTGCGCTCGCCGAGCACGGCGGTCACGCAGCCCTTCTCCTTTTCCTTCTCCTTACCGGTGCCGCTGGTGTGCGCGAGGGCCTCGCGGGCCTGCGGTCCGAAGTCGGCGGAGTCCTCGGCGGCCCGGATGTCGGAGGCGTCCGCCATCTTGTTGGCGCGCAGTCCGGCGTTGAGCAGGACCGGCAGGGTGTCGGCCGCGAGGGTGTCCGGGCGGACCAGGGCGACCTGGCTGCAAGCGCGGCTCAGCTGGTGGCCGGCGCCGGCGATGAGGACGGGCTGGCCGCCGTTGACCGGGTACGACAGCGGGGACTGGAACTCCTCGGAGGAGACTCCGTAGCCGCCGATGAAGGGGATGCTCTCCGCCTCCAAGGGGGCCATGAAGGCGCGTCCGTGCTGGCTGTAGGAGCCGACGACGGCGACGGCCTTCTCGGTGACGGCCTTGCGGGCGCAGTCGGCGGCACCGGAAGGCGTGTTCTTCTCGTTGCAGGTCAGTACGCGCAGTTTGCGGCCGTTGATCCCACCCTTGGAATTCACGTAGCGCTCGTACGCCTTGGCCATGCCGGTCATTCCGGGCATGTTGGTCGCTTTGGTGTCTTCCGGGGCGAAAGTCATGACGGTGACGGTTCCCCCGGAGTCCCCCGAGCCCCCGGGGAGCGTCCCGCAACCGGCGATGAGACACGCGCCCATGGCCGTGGCCGCGAAGGTGCGGGAGCGGGATGCGACGCGTCGCGAAAGGGTCATGTCCATGCACCATTCCGCCCCACCGGTAACTGTCGAGTGAGATGGACACAACATCGGGTGACGCCCAGGTGAATTGCGGGGGTGCCGTCCCCCTGGGCGCTTCAAGATCGCACTGACCAGGAACGTACGATCGAAAGCGTGACATTCGCCCAAGGTTCGAAGAACCCTTCCCGACGCGGCGGCCGCTCCTCCACCATGGGCGGCATGCCCCTCAATGACATGCCGTGGTGGCGCTGGCGCAGCAACGTGCGCTCGGCGCTGCACATGCTTTCCGATCCGGTCTTCCACGAGGACACCTGGCTGACCGGCGACGAGGCGTACGGCGACGTCACCGACGCCGTGTACCGGCTCGTCGAGGACACCTGGCTCGACAGCTGGTCCGCCGAGAAGTACGTCGGCACGATCTTCCGCGATTCGCAGGAGGCGGCCGTCGTCGACCTCGCCGTGCTGCGGGTGCTCCGCATCCTCCACCAGGTCGGGCCCGACGCCCCGGTCTCCGCCTACCTGGAGCACCACGCGTGGCCCGAGGCGGTACGTGCCGCGCGCGAGGCGCACGTACGGCTGGCGGAAGCCGACGGGGACGACCCGGACGTGCGACCGACATCGCTCGATGTGTTGAAGATCCTCACCCGCGCGGTGTGAAAGGCTGTGCGGTCATGAGCGACCCGCACACCGAGGCCCAGGCCCAGCCCCAGTACGTCCTGACCATGTCCTGCCCCGACAAGCAGGGCATCGTGCATGCCGTGTCGAGCTATCTCTTCATGACCGGATGCAACATCGTGGACAGCCAGCAGTTCGGAGACCGGGAGACCGGACTCTTCTTCATGCGGGTGCACTTCGAGGCCGAGCCCCCGGTGACGGTCGAGAAGCTGCGCGCCAGCTTCGCCGCGATCGGCGACTCTTTCAAGATGGACTGGCAGATCCATCGCTCCGAGGAGCGCATGCGGATCATCCTCATGGTGTCCAAGTTCGGGCACTGCCTGAACGACCTGCTGTTCCGCACGCGGATCGGCGCCCTGCCGGTCGAGATCGCGGCCGTGGTCTCCAACCACACCGAGTTCGCCGAACTGGTCGGCTCTTACGACATCCCGTTCGTGCACATTCCCGTCACCAAGGACACGAAGGCGGAGGCGGAGGCGCAGCTGCTGGAGCTGGTGCGCGCCGAGAACGTCGACCTGGTGGTCCTGGCGCGCTACATGCAGGTGCTGTCCGACAACCTGTGCACGGAACTGAGCGGGCGGATCATCAACATCCACCACTCGTTCCTGCCGAGCTTCAAGGGCGCGAAGCCGTACCACCAGGCGCACGCGCGCGGTGTGAAGCTGATCGGCGCGACCGCGCACTACGTGACGGCGAACCTCGACGAGGGGCCGATCATCGAGCAGGAGGTCGAGCGGGTGGGCCACGAGGTGACGCCGGACCAGCTGGTCGCGATCGGGCGGGACGTGGAGTGCCAGGCGCTCGCGCGGGCCGTGAAGTGGCACAGCGAGCACCGCGTGCTGCTCAACGGCGCCCGCACGGTCGTGTTCGCGTAGCGAAGTACAGCCTCGCCGGCGATTGAGGCGCGGGGTCTGGGGCAGCGCCCCAGGAAGCCGGGCCGCAGGGGCCGGATACCGGCGCGAGGCGCGGTGGGCCCGTGCGGGCCCGCTGCTGGGGGCGCTGCCCCCAGACCCCCGCGCCTCAATTGCCGGCGGGGCTGGATGGTGCCGGCGGGGCCGGATCGTGCCGGCGCAGCCGGATGTGCTGCCGAGCGCGCCGCAGGCGTTACGCGTCGGGGGCTTCCACGCCGCAGTAGCCCGCGAAGGCCGCCAGGATCTCGTCCTCCGAGATGCGGCCGTCCTGGTCCGCGTCCAGGGCCGCGGCCACCTGCGCGGCCAGCTCCGGGGCCGTGCCCAGGACGCGCAGGACCCGGGCGGCGTTCGGCGGGATCGTGCCGCCGCCGTCCTCGTCCGCCACCGCGATCACGGCCCGCAGGAACGGCCGCGCGATCTCCGCGAACCGCTGCGGGTTGTCGCGCAGCCGCTTCGCGGCCCCGGTGATGAACTCCTCGCGGGACACCCGCTGGTCCCCGTCGACGTCCGCGATTCCGGCCATTCCCTGCCAGAAGGCCTCGGCGCCCGCGAAGACGGCCTGGCCCTTGTCCGACCGGGCGGTGGTACCGAATTCGGCCAGGACGGCCTTCGCGGCAGCGCTGAAGTCCTCCCGGTCGATATACCCGGACCCGTCCTGGTCGAAGGTGGCGAATCGGGCGGCGATCTTGCGCTCGTATTCTGCGCTGTCCATTTCGGCGTTCCGCCTTCACATGTGCAGTGGGGTACAGATCAAGACAAGGAAGGAGCGTAAGCCCTACGTGGCCTGCGCGTTAAGCGAAGCGGTCAAGGAGGCGGCCGCATCGAACCCGCGCACGGGGAGCGCGATGGGGCGCGTACACCTGTCCCCATGTGCCGTCGGGCGTACCACCGTTCACGCCCTGCCACGCCCCTATCACGCAGGGCGCACTTCCAGGGAGAGGTTCTTCCAAAACAGGCGCGATCCGCCATGTGCCCACTACATTCGTTGAGTCGACACACGGCTGGGGGCATTCATGCCGAAGGACGCACCACCGCGCTGGGACCGCCGCATGCAGCAGCGGCTCGCCCGTGGCGAGGCCGCCGCGCTCGGGGAGCTGTACGATCGCTTCGCCTCGCTCGTGCACAGCCTGGCGCACCGGGTGCTGGGCGACGAGAAGGCGGCGGACCGGATCACCCGAGAGGTCTTCGGCTACATCTGGGAGAACCCGGACGCCTACGATCCCAAACAGGGCTCCATGCGCTCCTGGGTCGCCCGGATCACCCAGGGCCAGGCGGTGGCCCGGCTGCGCCAGGCCGAACTGGGCCGCGGCTCGCGCGAGGAGCTGGAACAGAAGGTGCGCACCGCCAATGCGGCCGCCCGCGCCGACTACATCGTCACCTCGATGCCCGCGCCCCTGCGCGCCGCGCTGGAACTCGCCTACTTCAAGCGGCGGGACTACCGGCAGGCCGCCGCCGACCTGCAGATCAGCGAGGACGAGGCGCGGCGCAGGCTGCGGCTCGGGTTGCAGTTGCTGTCGACCGCCAACGCCCTCCCGCAGGAGGAGACCGCCCAGTCCGGATATGGAACGCCTCGATGAACGGCCCTCCCCAGCCGCCCGATGACGGATACGAGCGTCCCGTCGGTCGGGCGCGGATACCGGGTCCGCGCGGGGCCGCGGACGACCTCGACCCGGGGCACGCGCCGCGGTCGATGCCGCCGCTGTCACCGCCGGTCGAGGTGCCGCCCCCGCCCTCGCACGCCGTGCTGAAGTCCCTGCTCGGGGCGTGGGCCCTGGCGGCCTGCTCGGCCGAGGAGACCCAGGCGGTGGAGGACCACCTCACCGAGTGCGCGCCCTGCGCGGAGGAGGCGCTACGGCTGCGCGACGCGGTGGGGCTGCTGCACCCGGAGGAGACCCTCGACCTGAAGCCGCTGCTGCGGTCGCGCGTCCTCGAGGACTGCCTGGGCAAGCGGCCGGCCCGCATCCCGGTGCCGGTCTGGGCGAGCCCGTACGACACCGAGACCGCGCGGCTCGACGCGCTGCTCCAGGACTTCGGGGACTCGGAGTGGCACACCCCGGTGCGGCTCAAGTGGTTCGAGGAGGAGCGGCGCCGGTCGCAGCGGACCACGGTGGCGGGGGTGATCGGCCATCTGCTGACGGTGGACGGGCTGATCGCTTCGGCGCTGGGGCTCGACGACCCGCTGGGTCCGGACGCGCCGAAGGGCGGGCCGACCGTGCGGACGGAGCACTTCTGGGGTGCGACGCCGCACCCGATCACGCGGCAGGTCCGCGACCCGTGGCGGGAACAGGGCCACACGCTGGTGCGTACGGTCTCCTTCGCCGGCCGGGGAGTCGCCGAGCTGGCGGTGGACTACGGCGGCTTCGCCCTGCCGCTCGGGGACGCGTTCTTGGAACGGGCCTTCGAGTGCTGGGTGCACGCGTGGGACATCGCGGAGGCGGTGGACTACCCGTACGAGCCGCCGGCCGGCCCGCACCTGCACCGGATGATCGACCTGGCGGCGCGGCTCCTGCCGGGCGCGTTGGCGCAGCGCAGACGCGCCGGCCTGGCCGCCCCGCCGCGGGGCCTGGTCGCGGCGGGCGCGCCCGGGCGGACCCTGCACCTGGAGATCGAGGGCTCGGGCGGCGGAGGCTGGGACATCGCGCTGGACTCGCCGGGGGCGAAGCCGTCGCCGGAACGCACGGTGGCGGAGATAGCCCTGGACGGGATCGAGTTCTGTCAGCTGGCAGCCGGGCACATCTCCCCGGAGGAGGCGGCGGTGGGCCAGCACGGTGACCGCGAGGCGATCCGCGACGTCCTGTTCGCGGCGGCGTCACTGAGCAGGCTGTAGGGGGTCGGCGCACGGGCGGGGGGCCGGCGTTTGTACGGGTACCACTGCGCGCGGGGCCTTCACCCCCGCGGCGCGGCGGGGGCCGACCCCGGTAGGCGGAAGCCGATGGGGCGGTGCCGGGGAGGTGCGGCGGGGATCCGGTAGGCGGGATCCCCTTGGCCGGCATCAGGGATGTGCTGGGGGTTTCCCGTCAGTCCCATCGTCCTTCTGTGTCGGGCCGGTCCCTCAAGGGCGCTCCTCCTTCGTCGTCGCGTCGCTGCGCGATGGCCTGCGGCCACCCTTGACCGACCGTCCCGCCCCGGAGATACGAGGACAGCCGGGAAGCCCCCAGAGGAACGGGCCGGGCGTTCCTTTTCAGAGACGGGCGGTCGGCACCGCCCGGGCGGAGCCCGGAGCGCCCCACATCGCTACGCGCTCCTGACGTCTCAGCGTCTCCAGCCCGTCCTGGGCCGGACATAGGCCCGCCATCGATTGGTACGCGCCTCTCGATCACGCGTGTGCGGTCCGTCTGGGGCGCAGAGTGGGCGATCAGCGTCGCCATGTGATCGTTTGCCCTTCAGGCGTGACCGTGATGTCGAACCGGTCGAGAGTGGGCGATCCATCGTGGCGCCAGCGGGTGACGTGGTCTGTGATCCGGTCCCACAAATCGTCCGGCCCACCCTGGCGTACGAGCCACCTGCTGCCGTCTTGTCGCAGTACCGCCCATGCTCCCGCCTCGACGTCGAGGAGCACGTGTTCCGTGCTGCCGTTGCGGTCCAAGGTCATGCGCTGAGCACGAGGAGCGGCAAGCTGGGCGACGAACCGGGTGTCCCAGTCTTCGAGTACGTGGGCAGCAAGCTCGGTGGGCTGATCGTCGGCTCGGTCGAGGTCGGGGAGGAGGCCGATGGGTGGGGGCGTCTGTGGGCGGGCGAGCATGAACGAGTTGCGGCCGTCGAGCAACCGACCTGTGGCGGTGCCGTCCCCGGAGGCTGTGAGGCGAGCGAGTTCGGAGGAGTACATCCACCCACCTACGGTGGCCAGGATGACTCCGCCGGGCAGAGTCTGTTCCACCCACGCGTAGGGAACGGTGACCGTTCCGCAGTAGGCGACGATCCGGTCGTAAGGGCCGCCGTCCTTCCACCCGGCGAGACCGTCGTCGACGACCACGTTGGGCGCGTAGCCGCACCGGCCGAGGGCGCTGCGGGCACGCGCGGCGACGTCTGCATCGATCTCCACGGCGGTTACGCGATCGTCGCCGAGGCGGTGGCAGGCCAGGCCACTGGAGTAGCCGGTTCCGAGGCCGACGAGGAGCAGACGGTGTCCGTCCTCGATCCGGAGCTCTTCGAGCATCCGCACGACCAAGGACGGCAGGGTGCTGGACGACGTGGGCAGGCGCGTGATCTCCCCACGCAGGTCACCAGGCACGATGGTGCCCGCGATCTGCGTGACCAGAGAGTCGTCCGTGTAGCAGGCCTCCAGCCATGCCGGACTCTCAGGCATGACGGGTGTCCACGCGGTGGGGCGGCCGGGCACGTCGATCCGTTGGAAGTACCCACCGTTCAAGAACTCGTGACGGGGCACGGCTTCGACGGCCCGTCGCCATGAGGTCGTACGTACGTGGCCGGCAGCGGCAAGCTGCTCAGCCAGCTGCAACCTCAGCTTCTGCGCTCGGTCGTTCACGTGCTGTTCCTTTCCAGAAGATCAGCCATGGCTGCGACCATGGGCAATCCGGTCTCGGGCTCCAGCCACGCCCACTGTCCGGAGGGATTGCATTCAAGGAACCACCATGTCCCCGCCTGGTCGATGGCGAAGTCGAAAGCTCCGAAGAACAGCCCGAACAGCGACAGGTATCGAAACAGGCTCGCGGTGACGTGGGCCGGGGGCTGTACGACGCTGTAGACCAGCCGGTCGTAATCGGTCCGCCAGTCCAACAGGTCGGAGTCGATGCGGACCGCGAAAACGCGGTCACCGATCACGGTTACCCGCACATCGGCCGACTTGTGCACGAGGCGTTGAAATAGGTGAGCCGTCCCGGACACCCGATCGTCGATCTCGTCCGCCGTCACCTCCTTCACCTGGACGGTGCAGGAAACGCCATCGACGCGGTAGAGAGGCGTTGAAAGAGGCTTGTAGATCACCGGCCCGGGTTCGCTGACGAAGTCGCGGGCGGCGCTCGGATCGGACGTGATGAGCGTGGCCGGCACATGGAACCCGGCTGTTGTGGCGGCGGCGAGACCGGAGGGCTTGAACTCGGCGTCGCCGATGCGGTGCGGGTGGTTGACGTACAGGCAGCCCGGCAAGGAGGCGATGACGCCGCCGAGCCCGTACCGCGCTTGGGCGAGCGCGAACCGGGCGTCATGCTCGGGCAGGTGGGGGAAGGCGAACCCTGACGGTCGTCGGTAGTAGAGGGACCGGATTCGTGTCAGGTCCACGGTCCGGGTCGGGGTGGTCAAGGACCCTTCGATGCCATCGGGCGTGACGTATGCCGCGAACGACAAGGTGGCGGGGAAGTCCCCGGAGTCGAGCCGCACGACCGGTACGCCCCGGTCGTGCAGCTCGCGGATCACCAGGTCGGCCGTGGGGTCGTCCTTCATGGTGACGACCATCACCGGGCCGGAGGGGCTCACTGGTCGTTGTCGTTCCCGGTGTCCTGGTCGCCGCCGCCGGAACCGCCACCGCTGCTGCCGTCGGACGGATTTCCGGTGTTGGTTGCCGGGTTGGTGCCGGTGCTGGTCCCGTGCCCGGGCATCATCATCGGCTGGCCATCGGCCCCGTAGTAGCGGGCGGTCTGGGTGTGCGCGTCGATCTCGACGTGCCGGTATCCCGGTGCCACGGCAGGGTACGGGGCCATCCGCTGAACGCCCCATGGGACGGGCGTTACGTGCCCCATGGGCAAGGCGTCACTGGTGGGTACGCGGTCGGCGTGACTGAACACCTGTCTTCTCCTTCATGTCTGGACACCGTCGTGAGGACGGGGCCGGGAACGTCCCTGCCGCACCGAGGTCATCGGGAGGCGACGCGCTGTGCACGCGTCTTGAGGACGAAGAGGCTGTCGGGGTCGGTGGTGATCCACTGATCTGCGAGGAGGACGTCAGCGGGGCGGAGGACCCACACGGCGCCCGCCGCGACGTCGGTGACGATCGCCTCCCGGCCGTCTTCGTCCTCGACCAGGTCGCCGATCCATGCCCGGTGACGGGTCACGACCGGGCCCTTGCTCGCGTGGTCGTTCCTCACTGCGTCCGAGCCTCCTGCCGAATCGGCGGGGATGGGGGTGCGTCGCGCACCCCGGGGATGTGCTGGCTGGCTCCATTGAACCCCTCGGCCGCAGGCCCCGAATAGGACGATCCCGAGGCATCAACGACGCGTTTCCTAGGGTGATTTGGCATTCCGTTTACCTCGCGCGGCGCTGTCGCCGGGGCTACCGTGGACCGCATGGACGCAGTGCCGAACCACGCGTTAACCGCATGGATGAGGGAGCAGGGGTATAGCTCCCGAGAGCTCGCTGATCGGGTCAATCAGGCTGTGGGTGAGCTGACCGGGAAGCTGGGCGGCCTGGACGATTCCAGCATCCGGGCGTGGCGGTCGGGCCGTGTGCGCTGTCCGAAGTCGGCCCAGCGCGCGGCGCTGGAATTGATCAGCGGACGCACAGCTCTGGCTTTGGGGTTCGTCCGCCGTACCCGCACCAAGGACCAGGAGCTGTCCGTGGACCGCCGTACTTTCATCACCGCCGCCACAACTGCCGCGTTCTCCGCGGCCGCGCCACCGACGGCGGCCGTCCCCCGGCGGGTGGGCATGGCGGACGTCGCGCTGATTCAGCAGCGGTTCGCCGACATCATCGCCTCCGATCACCGGCACGGCGGACAGCGCGGTATCGAGCAGCAGGCGGCGGCGCTCGCCGACGAGGCGCTGATGTGCCAGACGATTGGGACGGCATCGCAGCGGGTCAGGGCAAGCCTGTACGCGGCGGCGGCGAGTTTCCGCTCCTCGGCGATGTGGGCGGCGATCGACGGCCGTCGGTTCGGCGACGCGAGCAACCACATGCGGGAAGCCCAGTCGCTGGCAGAGCTGGCAGGTGATCCGGCGATCAAGTTCCGGATCTGGTCGCATGCGGGGACGATGTACAGGCACATGGGGCGGCCGGCCGAAGCAGCGGCCGCGAACGATGTGGCCCGCGGGCTGGGCCTCACCCGGCGGGACCCGATGTTCGCTTCACTCGGGCTGGCCAGGCACGCGGCGATCCACGCCGCGGCCGGGGACCGGGGCGCCGTGCGACGGTCGTTCGGGCAAGCCAGGGAGGCGATGGACAGGGCCGACCCGGGGGAGGTCCGGCCCCTGTGGCTGACCGCGTTCTATGACACAGCCGAGATCGACTCCCTCGCTCTGTCCGCGTACTCCATGCTCGGAGACTGGGCGACGGCGGAAGCGCACGGGCACCGATGCCTTGCCGGACTGCGGCCGCACATGGTTCGGTCGAAGGCGATCACCACTGCTCGCCTCGCGCGGGCGCAGCTCGAACAAGGGGAGGTGGAATCTGCCGTGACTTCCGCCATGGGCGTTTCCGCAGACGCGGCCGCCGGTCACCCCAGGGTGTCGGCGATGCTTGCGACGTTCGGCAGCCGGCTGCAGCAGATCGCCCCCGGAAGCAGCCACGCGGACGCGTGGCGGTCCCACACGGTCCGATTGAAGGTGTGAGCGCACGATGACTGTCACGGAGTCCCGCATACGCCGACACAGTGGGTTGACGCCCGACCTGCGAGCAACGATCGCCGACGTGTACGCGCAGGTGCGCGCTGACCTTCTCGACCACCCGAACTACCGGGTGGATGTGTTTCTCGAACGACTGGACCGGCATGCTGCCGAACCGGGGTGGGCCGTGGCCGTGGCGTACGCGTCGGACGGTGCCGCGGTCGGGTACGCCTACGCGAACACCGTCGGTCCCGGGGACCGCTGGTGGAAGCGGATGACCGTTCCGGTCACCCCACGGTTCACGGCCCGGGACACCGTCGCGGTGAAGGAGATCGGTGTAATCCCCGCACAGCGCGGCGTCGGGCTCGCCCGTCGGATGCACGATGCCCTCCTCGACGGGAGGCCCGAGCCCTACACCACGCTGATGGTGAACCCGGCTGCCGGCGATGGGAAGGTCATGAGGCTGTACGAGGGCTGGGGGTACCGCGAGATCGGCGCGGTGCAGCCGTCACCGGCGGCGCCATGGTTGGTATGCATGGGGCGTTCCGTTCGGATGTGAGGCACCTCAGCCCAGCCGCTGATGGGCCGTGGCGGTTCGTCGATGTTCAAGCACTTCGAGGACCCGAAGCCGGGCTACGTGGCTGATTGGCCCGACCTGCCTTCCTGGCGGCAGGAGACCGACGCCGACATCTTCGAGCCCATCGAAAAGGTCCTGGGCCGACCTCTGTAGGAGCACCGCTCCCGGCGGTTCGTCGGCTGCGGTGCTCGTTCCCTGCCGGACTAGCGAACCCCCTCGTCCATCAGGACGTAGAGGAGGCCGACCAGGGAGCCGCTGCTGACGATCTCGCGGCGGTCGATCATGCCCCGGACGTTCGCCAGGGGTATCCACTCGATCCGGTCCGATTCGTTCTTCTCGGTCGGCGGGCCGTCGTACGTGGCGCCGTCCGCGCGGAACAGGTGGTGCTGCGAGTCCGTGATGCCGTTGGCCGGTTCGGCGTAGATCAGCGGCTTCATCGGGCCCGGACGCCAGCCGGTCTCTTCGAGGACTTCACGGGCGGCAGCCTCGCCGGGGGTCTCTTCCGCTTCCACCAGGCCCATGGGCAGCTCCCAGGCCCACGCGTCCGTGATGAAGCGGTGGCGCCACATCATGAGGACCTCTTGACGGTCGTTGAGCACGGCGGCCACGGCCAAGTGGCGGAGCTTGACGACGTGGTGCTCCCAGCGGTGGCCGTCCGGCGTTTCGATGTCGGTGAGCCACAGGTTCACCCACTTGTTTTCGTAGATCGGACGTTCCCCGTGGATCTTCCACTGCATCGCTGCGGCCCCTCTCGATCGGCCTCCAGCATCGCAGAGCCTCGCTGAACGGCAGCCCGGTTCAGGGAATTTCACGTCAGAGTGACGAATATGCGTTGTGAACGGATGCGCCGCCTCGGCCGGGAAGCTTCCGTTCCTCGACGCCACCGCTCGTGGCGGCTCCCGCCCCGACCCCTACGCGTAGCGCTCCCGCAGTTTGTACTTCAGGACCTTGCGCAGGGTTTCGTTGCGGGGGAGGGCCTCCAGGAGTTCGAGTTGTTCCGGGAGCTTGTGGGTGGCCAGGCCTTGGGCGCGGAGGTAGGCGGTCAGTTGGGGGAGGGTCAGGGGGGCGGCTCCCGGGTGTTGTTCCACCACCGCGCAGACGCGTTCGCCGCGGGTGGGGTCCGGTAGGCCGATGACCGCCACGTCGGCGACGGCCGGCAGGCGGTGGAGGAGGTCCTCGATCTCCTTCGCCGAGACGTTCTCGCCCTTGCGGATGATGACGTCCTTGCTGCGGCCGGTGAGGACCAGGTAGCCGTCCTGCGTGAGGTGGCCGAGGTCGCCCGTGATCAGGTAGCCGTCGGGGTCGAAGGCCCCGGCCGGGTCGTCGCCGTTCAGGTAGCCCCGGCAGACGGCCTCGCCGCGCAGCCGTACTTCCCCGTCCGTGTCCGGCGGCAGCTCGGTGCCGTCCGGGGCGGTGATGCGGATGGACATGCCCGCCGGGGGGCGGCCCTCGGTGGTGGCGAGGTTCTCGGCGGTGTCGTCCGGGGAGCCCATGGTGATCATCGGGACCTCGGTCATGCCGTAGCCGTGGGTCAGCTGGCAGCGCAGCTCCCGTACGACCGCGTGGTAGATCTCCGGCGGCTTGGGGGCGCCGCCGCCCGCCAGGAGGCGCAGGGTGGGGATCAGCGGGACGTCCGGGGCCTTGCGCTGCTCGGTCAGGAACATGGAGTAGAAGGCGGTGGAGCCGCCGGCCACGGTGACCCCGTGGCGGCGGTACCCGTTCAGGGCGTCCGGCATCGCGAACTTTTCGAAGAGCACCGCGGGGAAGCCGTACAGGAGGAGCATCACCAGGTAGTCCGGGCCGCCTATGTGCGCGTACGGGAAGGCCATGGAGCCTACGTCGGACGGGCTCAGGTGGAGGGCGTGGGCGAGGCAGGAGCCGCCCGCGATCAAGGAGCGGTCGGTGTGCAGGACGCCCTTGGGGTCGGAGGTGGTGCCGGAGGTCCAGTAGATCCAGCGGACGTCGGTGCCGGAGGCGGGCGGCGCAGGGAGTACGGCGGGGTCGCCGTCGGGGAGGGTCGCGTAGGCCTCGAAGACGCCGCGCGCGCCGAGGCGGGCGGCCATGGCGGTGTGGTCGAAGCCGCGCCAGGTCCCGGGGACGGCGAAGTGTTCGGCCTTGGACTCGCGGAGGGCGAAGCCGACCTCGCGGTCCCGGTAGAAGGGGATGACGGGGGTCTGGACGGCGCCGATCCGGGCGAGGGCGACGGAGAGCAGCACCGTTTCGATGCGGGTGGGGAGCTGCCAGGCGACGACCGTGCCGGGGCGTACGCCCCGCTCGTGCAGGCCGGCGGCGACGCGTTCGGAGCGGTCGCGCAGTTCCCCGAAGGTGAGTCGGCGGTCGTGTGCGGGGTCCTCGGCGGCCTCGACGAGGGCGGTGGTGTCCGGGGTCAGTGCGGCCCGGCGGGAGACCAGTTCCCACAGGGTGCGGGACCGGCTCAGTTCTGTCGCGGTCGCGGTGTCCGTCATCCCAGACCTCCCCATAGCTGACGGATAGTCAGATCAAGCGCAGAGCGTAGGGCGCCGACGCTTGTCGGTCCAGGGGTGGCGGGGCTAGCTTGTTTCTGACGATCCATCAGATCGGTGAATTGGGGAGACTGCTATGGAACTGGGACTGCCTCGGATCATCAGCGTCGACGACCACGTGATCGAGCCCGCGCACCTGTTCGACGTCTGGCTGCCCGCCAAGTACCGCGACCGCGGCCCCAAGGCGCTCACCGCCGGCATCGGCGAACTCGCCTACACCGGCGGCAAGTACGTCATCACCATGGACCCCGACGGCCCGCCGACCGACTGGTGGATCTACGAGGACCTGAAGTTCCCGTACAAGCGCAACATCGCCGCCGTCGGCTTCGACCGCGACGACATGACCCTGGAGGGCATCACCCGCGAGGAGATGCGCCGGGGCTGCTGGGACCCCGCGGCGCGCCTCGCCGACATGGACCTCAACCACGTCGAGGCCTCGCTCTGCTTCCCGACCTTCCCGCGCTTTTGCGGGCAGACCTTCGCGGAGGCCCGGGACAAGGAAGTCGCCCTCGCCTGCGTGCGCGCCTACAACGACTGGATGGTCGAGGAATGGTGCGGCGACAGCGGCGGCCGGCTCATCCCGCTGTGCATCATCCCGCTCTGGGACATCGACCTCGCCGTCGCCGAGATCCGGCGCAACGCCGCCCGCGGAGTGAGGGCCGTGACCTTCTCCGAGATCCCCACCTACCTCGGGCTCCCCTCCATCCACTCCGGCTACTGGGACCCCTTCTTCGCCGTCTGCCAGGAGACCGACACGGTGGTCAACATGCACATCGGGTCCAGCTCCCAGATGCCCGCCGCCTCCCCCGACGCACCCCCCGCCGTCCAGGCCTCGCTCAGCTTCAACAACGCGATGGCCTCGATGATGGACTTCCTCTTCAGCGGCGTCCTGGTGAAGTTCCCGACGCTCAAGCTCGCCTACAGCGAGGGCCAGATGGGCTGGATCCCCTACGCCCTGGAACGCGCCGACGACGTCTGGCAGGAGCACCGGGCCTGGGGCGGCGTCCGCGACCTGATCCCCGAGCCGCCGTCCACGTACTACTACCGGCAGATGTTCTGCTGCTTCTTCCGCGACAAGCACGGGATCGCCTCCCTCGACGTCGTCGGCCGCGACAACGCCACCTTCGAGACCGACTACCCGCACGTGGACTCGACCTTCCCGCACACCAAGGAGGTCGCCCTCGACCACGTGAAGGGCCTGGACGACGAGACGGTCTACAAGCTGATGCGCGGCAACGCCATCCGCATGCTCGGCCTCGACCTGGACAAGAGCCGCCGCTGATGGACCTGACCTACACCGAGGAGGAGCAGGACTTCCGGGTCCGACTGCGCGCCTGGCTCGCCAAGGTGCTCCCCGAGCTGCCCGCCAAGCCGTCCCCCGACGACTGGCCGGGCCGGCGCGCGTACGACCTGGGCTGGCAGCGCCGGCTGTACGAGGCCGGGTACGCGGGCCTGCACTGGCCGGTGGACGCGGGCGGCCGCGGAGCCACCCCCACCCAGCACCTGATCTTCCTGGAGGAGGCCGAGCGCGCCGGCGCCCCGTACGTCGGCGCGAACTTCGTCGGGCTGCTGCACGCCGGGCCGACCGTCGCCGCCGAGGGCACGGCGGAGCAGCGGGCGCGCTGGCTGCCGCCCGTCCTGCGCGGCGACGAGGTGTGGTGCCAGGGGTTCAGCGAGCCGGACGCGGGCTCCGACCTGGCCTCCCTGCGGACGCGGGCCGTGCGCGACGGCGACGACTACGTGATCAGCGGGTCGAAGATCTGGACCTCGCACGCGGAGGTCGCCGACTGGTGCGAGCTGCTGGTGCGCACCGACCCCGGGGCGCCCAAACACCGGGGGATCTCCTGGCTGGCCATGCCGATGGACGCGCCGGGGGTGAGCGTACGGCCGCTGCGCACGCTCGCCGGGTCGGCGGAGTTCGCGCAGGTGTTCCTCGACGAGGTACGGGTCCCGGTGGCCAACCGGGTCGGCGCGGAGAACGACGGCTGGCGGGTCACCATGGTCACGCTGTCCTTCGAGCGGGGCACCGCCTTCGTCGGCGAGGTCGTCGCCTGCCGCCGGACCCTGGGGGAACTGGCCCGGACGGCGAAGGCCAACGGCCGGTGGGACGACCCGGTGCTGCGGCGCCGGCTGGGCCGGCTGTACGGGGAGTTCGGCGCGCTGTGGCGGCTCACCCAGTGGAACGTGAGCGAGGCCGAGCGGTCGGCGGGCGGGGTCCCCGGCATCGGCGGTTCCGTCTTCAAGCTCGCCTACTCGCACGCCCGCCAGGAGCTGTACGACACGGCGGCGGAGGTCCTCGGGGCCCGGTCCCTGTCGCTGGAGGAGGAGTGGACCCTGGACCGGCTCTCCTCCCTCTCGTACACGATCGCGGCGGGCACCTCGCAGATCCAGCGCAACATCGTCGCCGAGCGGATCCTCGGCCTCCCGAAGGGCCGGTGAAGGGGCATGGACTTCCAGCCGACCGAGGACCAGAAGGACCTGCGGGCGGGCGTACGGGACCTGCTGGCGGGCCGGTACGGACGCGAGGCGCTACGGGCGTCGGTGGACACGGGCACGAGCGTGGACCGCGCGCTGTGGCGGGAGCTGGGTGAGGCGGGCTTCTTCGCGCTTCGGCTGCCGGAATCCGAGGGCGGTGTGGGCCTGGGGCTGCCCGAGGCGGTCCTGGTCTTCGAGGAGGCCGGGCGGGCGCTGGTGCCGGGGCCGCTGGTGGCCACGCACCTGGCCGCCGGGGTGGTCCCGGGGGCGGCGGCGGGGACGGCGGTGGTGAGCGCCTTCGACCTGGACGGGCCGCTGGTGGCCCACCTCGCGGAGGCGGACGCGGTGCTCGGGGCGCCCGGGGTGCCGGCGGGCGAGCCGGTGCGGTCGGTGGACCCGCTGACCCCGCTGCACCGGGTGGCGGTGGCGGGCGACGCCTCGGCGTACCGGGAGGCGGGGGCGCTGCTGACGGCCGCGCTACAGGTCGGGAGCGCGCTGCGGACGGTGGAGCTGGCGGTGCGGTACGCGGGCGAGCGCGAGCAGTTCGGGCAGCCGATCGGGGCGTTCCAGGCGGTCAAGCACCTGTGCGCGCGGATGCTGGTGCGGGCGGAGGTGGCCCGTACGGCGGTCTACGCGGCGGCGGTGACGGGGGACGCGGGCGAGGTGGCCGCGGCCAAGCTCCTCGCGGACGGGGCGGCGGTGCAGGGTGCTCGGGACTGTCTGCAGGTGCACGGCGGGATGGGCTTCACCTGGGAGGCGGACGTGCACCTGCACCTGAAACGGGCCTGGGTGCGGGCCGAGCAGTGGCGGACGGCGGCGCAGGCGCAGGAGCTGCTGGCGCAGGAGCTGCTGGGCTCGGTGGAGGAGGCCGGGCAGGTGGCGTAGGCGGGGCAGGACGGGGCGGGTGGCTCGGCGGGCAGGACGGGGCGGGTGGCTCGGCGGGCGGGGCAGGGGCCCGTCGGTCGGAGGTTCTCGATGGGCGTTGCTCACCGTGACGCGGAGGCACGGGAGGGACGACGCGGGACGCATGTCCGATTACAGAGAGTTGATATCGGTTTGTGTCCTTCGCCCGACTCATTGCGCCCAGGAAGCGGGGGCCTGCTCCGGTACGCTCCCACGAATGCGAGCGGTTGAGCGGCGCGAGCGTCGCACAGTATGCACCACGCCCACTCCTTCGCGCGGGAATATGCCCGAAGCGCTTGTTGTGGTGACTGTACGTCAACCATGCTGCTACGGAAGGGGATCACAGTCGGTGGTCCCGTCCTGTCGCGAGGCGAAGTGTCCGCCGGTTCGGATGGTGTGAGCGGTGCAGGTGCTTCAGGTTCAGCTGGAGGTCGGTGCGGATCCCGCCGAGGTCGGCCGGGCCCGCCGGTGGGCGCGTTCCCGGTTGGCGGGGTCGGGCATAGGGGACGACGAGCCGCTCGCCGAGACGCTGATCCTGCTGATCTCCGAGCTTGTCACGAACGCGGTCGTGCACACGGGCTGTCCGGCCGTGCTGCGGATGCTGTTCGGGGGGCCGGGGGTGCGGGTCGAGGTGGCCGACGCGAGCGACCGGGCGCCGAACCGGCGGCAAGCGTGCGGGGAGGACACGGGCGGGCGCGGCCTGGAGCTGGTCGACGGGCTGGCGGACCGCTGGGGCTGGCAGCGCGAGGGCGCGGGCAAGCGGATCTGGTGCGAGATCGACCGCGCACAGAAATCGACCTCGGACTGCGCGTCCGAGAGGCCCTCGGACGGCCCGTCGGAATGTCATACCCCGCCGCGGGAACCGCGCGTGTACCTCTAACGAGGTGTTGACGGTTCGTCACATCTTGATCACCCTGGTGTGGAGCGATTCGACGCGAGGGGACGCCAAGGGCAGGCCTTGACGAGTGCGGGTCGTGGGGTGGCGGCCGCCGTGCCGCGCTCGGGGCGTGCATGCGCGTCGCCGCCACCCGAAGAACCCGCCGGGCCGGGCTGCTGCGCCGAGCGGCCCGGCCCGATCGGTCACAGGCTCGCGAGGAGATCGTCGAGCGGAGCCGGTGCCCGGTCGGGGGCGAGGGCCTCGACGAGGAGGCGGCCGTAGCGGATCTTGCGTCCCTTCTTCGTGCCGAGGAAGCGCCGCAACTGCTGCTGCCGGGGCCGACCGTGCTGGGCGGGCTGGCGCACGAAGGTCTCCCAGGAGCGGAGATCGCCCTCGGCCCGGAGGATCTCCTCGATCGTGGCGGTGCCCAGTGCGCGGATGAGTTCGTCCTCCAGGTCCGCCACGCACACGAAGAAGCCCCGCCGCGGCGCCCCGGCCCGTTCCAGTGCCCGGTCGTAGAAGGGCCGTTCGCGCTCGTCGCACAGTCCGGTCAGGCGCAGGCCGAGGCCGGGCGGCCCGAGGAGGTCGGTGTAGCGGGCGACGCTCATCGCCCCGCCCATCGATACGACGCACACGCCCTGGGCGGCGAGGTCGCGGCCGCGCCGCGCGGCCAGCGCCTCGACGGCAGCCAGGTCGCTGGGGCCTTCCAGCAGCACCGCCGTCCGCACGTCCAGGTGGGCGGCCAGCTCGCTCGCGGCCCCGCCGGAACCGCCGCTCGCCCAGTCGTCGACCGCTGCCCGGAACGCCTGCATGTCCGCCATGGGGTGAGTCTGCGCCTCCACCGGCGCGGGGGCACGGAATTTTCCGCGGCGGCCGGCCCCTGAGCCGGCGTGCGAGGCAGGTCAGGCACCTGAACGCCCGTGCTGGCATATGGTTTTGACGGGCAGCGGCGTTGTGCACGCGCGGGCGGGGGAGCAGAGGGACGAGCCGGTCGAAGGGGCGCGGAGGGACACGTCCTGGTCGTCACCGGGCCGCAGGGCGTGCTCGGCCGGTTCGTGCTGGAGAGGATGCTCGTACCGGAGGAACTCGTCCTGACCGCGCGCCGCCTCCGCGCCCGCGCACCCCGCGGGCCGGCTCCCTCGTCGCCCTCGTCGCCCTCGTCACGACGGTTCCCCGTACGGACTGAGGCGGCGCCGAGCGGCCGGCGGCGGTGGCGAGGTACTTGCGCCACCGCCGCCGGTGCGGCCCCCCCCGAGGGTGTCTAGCCGTCGGTGCAGATCACGTCGTACGGGCGGCCGACCGCGATGGTCAGCTTGATCGGGTCGGTGGTGCCGGAGGGGCACTCGGCCTGCGTCTTGACGAGGCCGAGGACCTTCAGGGCGCCCGAGCCGCCGCAGGCGACTTCCTTGGCCTGGGAGGTCACGCAGTCACCCTTCACCAACTGGCCGCCGCCGGCGCCGGCGTCGCCGGGGTGGTCGCCCGACAGGTTGCGGCCGCAGACCGTGTTGGTGGGGATGCCGCTCGACTTGCCGCCGTAGGAGATGCTCACGTCGATCATCAGGTCGGTGCCGGGCGGGCACTGGATCGCGCCCGGGAGGATGCTGGCTTCCTTGATGTCGATCGCCTTGAAGGTGGCCCCGGAGTCGGAGCAGCCCGTCCGCTTGTATCCGTCGGGGGCCTTGGCCGGGTCGGGGCCGCCGCAGTCGCCGACCTTCCACGCGCTGGAGGTGTCGGAGGAGGACTCGGGGGATCCGGGGTCCTTGGCGGTGGGCTTGGCGGAAGGGGAGGCCGAGGGGGAAGCCGACGGCTTGCCGTCGTCCTTGCGGAGCGACTGCACGACGAAGTAGCCGCCGATGATGACCACGGCGAGCACGATGACGGCGACGACGGTGCCGCCCGAGCGGCGTCTGGGGGCAGGTGGCGGCGTTACCTGGTACGGGTTGGCCATGCGGGCTTCTCCTGCGGGACGTGGTGGGGACGGGGTGTGACGCGCGTACGGTGACGCGTCATGTCCACCTCATGGTTCCACCGGGACGGCCCGCGGGTGGCCGGGTTCGTCGGGTCCGCCGCCGCCCGCCCCGCCGGGCTCAGAGGACGGCCACCGGGGCCACGGGGGTACCGGTGCCGCCGACGAAGGGCTCCGGCATTGCGGAGAGGAGGAACGCGTACCGGTTCTCTTCTGCACAGGCTGTGGACAACTTTTCGAGGTTCCAGTTCTGGCCCTGGTGCATGCCCATCTCAACCAGGTCGAGGGCGTGCACGGGCAGCCACAGGTTCTCGATCTCCGGCGGGAAGATCTCGAAGGTCAGGGTGTCGTTCGCGACGGCCGCCACGTCCCGCGCGTGGAACCACTCGGGCGTACGGATCGACAGTCCGGGCGAGGGGAAGCCGTAGCCGTGCTTGTCGCCCGCCAGGTAGACCTGGATCTGGCCGGTGCGGACGAGGACGATGTCCCCGGGGCGGACGGTGACCCCGCCGAACTCCTCGGCTTCGTCGAGGTCCCCGGGGGTCACCGCGTGGTCGCCCGGCAGTCGGTCCACCCCCTTCGCGCGCGCGACGTCGAGGAGCACCCCGCGCGAGACGATGTGGCCGGCCTTGTCGATGCCGCTGAACTCGGCGCGGCCGTGCGCCGTGATGGTGCCGGCCGGGCGGCCGTTGTAGATCTTCCCCGAGTGCGAGACGTGGGTGAGGGCGTCCCAATGGGTGCCCGCCTGGAGGCCCATGCTCACGGCGTCGTCGCTGCACGCCACCGTGCCCGGGCCGAAGAGCTCCTGGTTGATCTGCACCATCGTGTGCAGCGGGTTGATCCGGCCGGGGATCATGCCGACCTGGACCCCGTCCTCCTTGAGCGGGAGGGCGAGCGGGATCCGGCGGCCGGTGCGGATCTGCGCCGCGGCGCCCCGGACCACCTCGTCGGTGATCAGGTTCAGGGTGCCGATCTCGTCGTCGGCGCCCCAGCGCCCCCAGTTGTTGACGCGCTTGGCGATGTCGTGGAACTCGGCGGGCAAGGTCATGGGCGTCGACAGCTCCTTGCGTGGATGCGGCGGTTACGACGTCAACGAGGGCTTGTGCAGGTACATCTGACTACCCATAGAATCTAACGGTCCGTCAGAAATCGCGGGAAGGGGCCGGACGTGGGGAACTTCTTGGCAGGCAAGGTCGTCGCCGTCACCGGCGCCGGCCGGGGCATCGGGCGGGCCGTGGCACTCGCCGCGGCCGCCGAGGGCGCCAAGGTCGTCGTCAACGACTACGGGGTCGGGATCGAGGGCGCGGAGCCCACCAGCGAGATCGCCGAGGCCGTGGTGAAGGAGATCACCGCACTCGGCGGGGAGGCCGTCGCCGTCGCCGACGACATCTCCACCATGGCGGGCGGTCAGCGCCTCGTCGACACCGCGCTCACGCACTACGGCCGCATCGACGGCGTCGTGTGCGTGGCCGGCATCCTGCGCGAACGGATGCTGTTCAACATGTCCGAAGAGGAGTGGGACCCGGTCGTCGCCACCCACCTCAAGGGCACCTTCACCGTCTTCCGCGCCGCCTCCGCCGTCATGCGCAGGCAGGGCACGGGCACCTTGATCGGCTTCACCAGCGGCAACCACCAGGGCTCCGTAGCCCAGGCCAACTACAGCGCCGCCAAGGGCGGGATCATCTCCCTCGTCCGCTCCGCCGCGCTGGGCCTGGCCAAGTACGGGGTGACGGCCAACGCCGTCGCACCCGTCGCCCGCACCCGCATGTCCGCGGGCGTCCCCATGGAGCTCAAGGAGATCGGCGAACCCGAGGACGTGGCGGCGCTGGTCACCTACTTGCTCAGCGACCGGGCCAGGGCCGAGGACATCACCGGCCAGGTCTACACGATCGCCGGCCCGAAGATCGCCGTCTGGGCGCAGCCGCGCGAGCTGCGCGCCGGATACGCCGAAGGGTCCTGGACGCCGGAGAAGATCGCCGACTTCCTGCCCGGCACGGTCGGCACCGATCCGATGCCGATGCTCGCGCAATTGGAGGCCATGGCCAAGGCGGCGGCCGCCAAGGACCGCCCCAACGCGTAGGGCCGGACAGGACCAGACAGGACCGGACAGGACCGGACCGGACAGGACCAGGGGGAGCGGCGTGGACTTCAGCTTCGGGGC
Source organism: Streptomyces sp. NBC_01214 (assembly GCF_026340975.1). Taxonomy (GTDB): domain Bacteria; phylum Actinomycetota; class Actinomycetes; order Streptomycetales; family Streptomycetaceae; genus Streptomyces. Next base: position 874,169 of record NZ_JAPEOS010000001.1, read on the forward strand.
CGAGGACGAGGAGCTGCGCGGGCGCGCCCGGACGTGGCTGACCGAGCACCTCGTCGGCCCGTACGCGCAAGTCCTCGGCCTCGGCGGGCCGGGCAGCGAGCACGAAGGGGCCGGGATCCGGCGGGCGTGGGAGCGCGAGCTCGGCCGGGGCGGCTGGATCGGGCAGGGCTGGGAGGCCGACGGGTGGGGAAACCGGCGGCTGTCCCTGACCGGCCAGGTGGTGTGGGCCGAGGAGTACGCGGCCCTGCGCGCGCCCGGCCGGGTCGGCCACATCGGCGAGAACCTCCTCGCCCCTACGCTCATCGCCTACGGGTCGCCCGAGCAGCAGGGCCGCTTCCTGCCCGGCATCGCGCGGGGCGAGGAGCTGTGGTGCCAGGGCTACAGCGAGCCGGGCGCCGGATCCGACCTCGCGGGCATCCGTACGGCCGCGGTACGGGACGCGGCCGACGGACTGTACCGGGTGACCGGCCAGAAGATCTGGACCTCGCTCGCCCAGGAAGCCGACTGGTGCTTCGTTCTCGCCCGCACCGAACCCGGCTCGCGCCGGCACCGGGGTCTGTCGTTCCTGCTCGTCCGGATGGACCAGCCCGGCCGCGTCGAGGTCCGGCCGATCCGGCAGATGTCGGGCACGAGCGAGTTCAACGAGGTGTTCTTCGACGGAGCGGTCGCAGCCGAGGTCGTCGGCGCCGAGGGCGACGGCTGGACCGTGGCCATGGGCCTGCTCGCCCTGGAGCGCGGAGTCTCGACCCTGGTCCAGCAGATCGGCTTCGCGGCGGAACTGGAGCGCGTCCTGGCCGCGTACGCGGCGCGCGCCGCCGCGGGAGCCGGAGACCCCGTCCTGCGGGAGCGCCTCGTCCGGCAGTGGGCCGAGCTGCGCACGATGCGGTGGAATGCGCTGCGCACCCTCGGAGCCGCGGGAGGCGTGGGCGACGCGGGCGACGCGGGCGCGCCCAGCGTGGCCAAGCTGCTGTGGGGAGGCTGGCACCGGCGGCTCGGGGAGCTGGCGGTGGAGGTCCGCGGGGCGGCGGCCACGGCCGGGCCGGCGGGCTGGGCGCCCGGGCTCCCGTACGAACTCGGACTCGACGAGGAGCAGCGCCTGTTCCTGTTCACCCGCGCCGACACCATTTACGGCGGCTCGGACGAGATCCAGCGGAACATCATCGCCGAGCGCGTGCTCGGCCTGCCTAAGGAGTCCAGGTGAGAGGCGTCGTGTTCGACGGCAAGCAGGCTCAGGTGGTCGACGACCTGGAGATCCGGGATCCGGGGCCGGGGGAGGTGCTCGTCGCGATCGGCGCGGCCGGGCTGTGCCACAGCGACCTGTCGGTGATCGACGGGACGATCCCCTTCCCACCGCCGGTGGTGCTCGGGCACGAGGGCGCGGGGGTCGTGGAGGCGGTGGGCCCGGGCGTCACCCACGTGGCGCCGGGCGATCACGTGGCGCTGTCCACCCTGGCCAACTGCGGGGCGTGCGCGGACTGCGACCGGGGCCGGCCGACGATGTGCCGCAAGGCGATCGGGATGCCGGGCCAGCCGTTCTCGCGCGGTGGGAAGCCGCTGTTCCAGTTCGCCTCCAACTCCGCCTTCGCGGAGCGCACGCTGGTCAAGGCTGTGCAGGCCGTGAAGATCCCGGCCGACATCCCGCTGACCTCGGCGGCGCTCATCGGCTGCGGGGTCCTCACGGGGGTGGGGGCCGTACTGAACCGGGCGCGGGTGGACCGCGGTGAGAGCGTGGTCGTCATAGGCACCGGCGGCATCGGGCTGAACGTGCTGCAAGGGGCCCGGATCGCGGGCGCCACGACGATCGTGGCGGTGGACGCGAACCCGGCGAAGGAGGCGGTGGCCCGGCAGTTCGGCGCCACGCACTTCGTCGACGCGTCCGCGGTGGCCGACCCGTCGGCGGCGGTCCGCGAGATCCTGCCGACCGGCGCCGACCACGCCTTCGAGTGCGTGGGCAACGTCAAGCTGATCCGCCAGGCGATCGACCTCCTCGACCGGCACGGCCAGGCGATCCTGCTCGGCGTGCCCGGCTTCCAGGAGGAGGCGTCGTTCCTCGTGTCGTCCATGTACCTGGACAAGACGATCATGGGCTGCCGGTACGGGTCCTCGCGCCCGCAGCGCGACATCGCGCTCTACGCCGAGCTCTACCGGCAGGGCGGGCTGCTGCTGGACGAACTGGTGACGGAGGTCTACCCGGTCGAGGACTTCGCCAAGGCCGTGGACGACGCCCACCACGGACGGGTGGCCAGGGGAGTGCTCACCTTCTGACCCGCCCTGGGGGGTGCCTCGCCCCCTACCGCTCTCCGGAAACGGCTCGGCTCCCCCGCCGGCGGGATCGCACCCGCCGGCGGAGGAGCCGTGAACCGAATCACCGTCAGTCGAGGACGTCCGGGATCGGGTCGGTGTTGCCGCGCTGCAGCGCCGCCCCGGAGCCGGCGCTGGAACCGAGCGCCCAGTCCATGAGCTTCATCGAGTCCGCGTAGCGCTCCTCGTCGTTCAGCAGGACGCCGATGACGGTCTTGCCGTTACGGGTCGCGGAGTAGACGAGGCACTTGCCCGCGGCGGTGCCGGTGCCGGTCTTGACACCGATCGCACCCGGGTACGCGTAGCCGGTGGGACGCTCCCTGATGAGCAGGTTGCTGTTGCCCCACGTGGCGTCGGTCGAGGTGCCGCCCGTGCTGTAGGTCTTCGCCGCCACGATCTTCGGGAAGGCGACGCCCGACATCGCGTACTTGGTGAGCTTCGCCAGGTCGCGCGCGGTGGTGAGGTTCTTGCCGGTCGGCGAGATGCCGTCGAAGGAGTCGTAGACGGTCTTGGTCATGCCCAGCGACTTCGCCTTGGCGTTCATCTGCGCGACGAAGTCCGCCGTGCGGGCCTGCGTGGTCGCGCCCTTGCCGAAGGTGTCGGCGAGCGCGTAGGCCGCGTCGCAGCCCGACGGGAGCATCAGCCCGTACAGCAGCTGGCGGACCGTCGGGGTGGAACCCACCTTCAGGTGGGCCGAGCTGGCGCCCTCGCGGACGACGTAGTCCACGTACTCCTGCTTGATGGTGATCTTCTGGTCGTAGTTCAGGTTGGGCGTGCGCATCACGACCTGGGCGGTCATGATCTTGGTGGTGCTCGCCCCCTGCCGTTGGGTGTCAGCGTCCTTGCTGGCCAGCGTGGCCCCGCTGGTGCCGTCGATCAGGATCGAGCCGGCGGCCGTGACGGGAGGTGCGGCGACCGGAGCCGCCGACGAGGCCGGCGAAGCGGCCACCAGGAAGGCCCCGGTGGCGACCGTGACGGCGATCGCGCCGCGCGTGCGGCGCATCAGGTTCAGTATCAAATCAAATCCCCGCGTTTCCGAAGAATTCCGAAGGGGCCCGCACGCCGAGGCGCCCCAGCCCCTGGGGGAGCTTACGCAGCGGACGGACGCGGGGACATCGAACTGCCGCGGGGACATCGAACTGCCGCAGGAAGAACGGCGGGCGGTCCGACGGCCCTGCCTGCCTGCCGGCCGGCCCTGCCCCGGCGGCCCGCCCCGCCCCGTCGGCCCGCCCCGCCGAGTCGGCCCGGTCCGTCAGTCGGCGAGGCGCCCGAAGCGGCCCTTGTGGAAGAGGAGCGGTCCGCCCTCGCCGGCCGCACCCATGGCCACCACCCGGCCCACGACGATGAGGTGGTCCCCGCCGGTGTGGACGGCCTGGATCCGGCAGTCGATCCAGGCGGGCACGGCGTCGAGCTGCGGCGATCCCGTGACGGGGGCGGGCGTGTGGGTCACCCCGGCGAACTTGTCCGCGCCGCTGACGGCGAAGGACCGGCACAACTCACCCTGTTCGGCACCGAGGATGTTGACGCAGAACACCCCGGCGCGGGCGATCCGCGGCCAGGTCGTCGACGTACGGGCCACCATGAAGGTGACCAGGGGCGGGTCGAGGGACAGCGAGGCGAACGACTGGCAGGCGAAGCCGGCCGGGCCCTGCGCGTCCTCGCCGGGCGGTGCCGTGATGACGGTGACCCCGCTGGCGAAGTTCCCGAGTACGGCCCGGAACTCGGCGGGGGACACCGGCGCGCGCTCGTCCTCGCCGACGGCGCGCAGGTCGGGACGCGGCAGGGCGTCGACGGAACCGGGTTCCCGCTGCGCCGGGGCGGAGGTGGGGGAGCCCACTGACCTGAGGTATCGGACGACGGTGGCCGCCATCCCTGCATGTCCCATCACAGCAACGATTGAAACTGACGGCTCGTCAGATAGGAAGGGGTGGGGGCGTGGATCCGGTTGATTGAACGCGTTCAATATAGGTGTAGAGTCTCGGCTCGGATAATTGAACGCGTTCAGGCGGGGGTGGTGGTCAGCATGGTGCAGACGGTGCGGGCGGGACGGGTGCCACGGGAGGGGGACCGCGGATGGTGGGCCGCGGCCCCCGGCGCGGAGGTCGTCTTCGCCGGACAGCTGCTGATCGGGGCCGTCCTCTGGTGCGTACTGACACCTCCGAGCGACGACTACGACCTCGGCCCGGGACCCGGATTCGGCGTGCTCGTGCTCTTCCTGGCGGCGGCCGTGATCACCCCCGTCCCGCTCCTGGGCGCCGCCGTCCTGCACGCCCTCGTCTTCACCCGCCCCGCCCTGGCCCTGTCCCGCCGGACCGGCCGGCGGCTCGTCGCACCGGCCTACCTCCTCGGGGCATCGGCGGCCTGCGCGCTGCTCCCCTGGTGCGCGGGGGCCCCGTACGCCGCCTCGCTCGCCTGGATCGGGGGCAGTGGCGCACTCCCCCTGCTGGTGGCGGGCCTGGGGCTGCGCAGCGCCCGGTCGACCGCCTTCGTCGGGACGGTGGCGAGCGTTCTGTCCGGGGTGCTCGCGCTGGCCGCCCTGATCGTCGGGCTCGAGCTGACGGACGGGGCCGCACTGGGCGAATCCGAGCCGCCCCGGCTGGCACGCGCGCAGTACGTGGGCGAGTGGCGCGGGACGGACGGCGGGGTGGTCCGGCTCCAGGAGGGCGGCGAGCTCGTGGTCGAGGACCTCCCGGTGGACCGGCGCCGAGCGGGCGGCTCCGATCACGTGGTGACGCGCTGCACGGCCGCCGGCACCTGGCAGGAACGGCCGCCCGACACCGGCTTCCACCAGCGCGCCGGAGTGGACCTGATCATCACGGACTGCGCCGGCTGGGAGCGGACCTGGCGGGTGGCCGGGACCGTGGACCGGCCCGAACTGTTCCAGGTGGTCGGTGACCCGGACGCCGGTGGGCTGCGGATCCTGCGCCGCGTGCCCGTACCCCCACACGGGTGAAACCCCACGCCTCCGTGGGGCCGTACGCCCGGGCGCGGGTGGAGGCTCGGCATCGTGGCAGCGACCTCGTACCGCCGCCGTAGTCCCGGGAGGACCCCATGCTCGGCACCGACTTCACCACCGGATCACCCAACTGGCTCGACCTCGGCAGCCCCGACACCGCGGCGGCCGCCGCGTTCTACGGCGCCGTCCTCGGCTGGGAGTTCGCCTCCGCCGGACCCGAGGCGGGCGGGTACGGGTTCTTCCAGGTGGACGGCAAGACCGTCGCCGCACTCGGGCCGCTCACCGAGGAGGGGGCCACGTCCGCCTGGATGCAGCACTTCATGACCCCCGACATCCAGGCCACCGCGACGGCCGTCACCGCCGGCGGCGGCACGGTCCGGATGGAGCCCGGGGACGTCATGGGAGAGGGCTGGCTGGCCCAGTTCACCGACCCGCAGGGCGCCGAGTTCGCCTGCTGGCAGCCCGGCAAGACCGCCGGACTCCAGCTGACCTCCGCCGACAACACGCTGGTGTGGACGGAACTCCACGTGCCGGACCCCGTCTCCGCCATCGCCTTCTACACCGGGGTGTTCGGCTGGCGCAGCGCCGAGATGCCCGCGCCCGGAATGACGTACCGGGTGCTGAGCACCGCCGACGGCGACCAGCAGGACACCTCCTTCGGCGGGGTCGCCCCCTTCCTGGGCGAGGGCGGCGAGGAGCAGGCGCGCTGGGTCCCGTACTTCGCCTCGGCGGACGTCGACGCCACCGTCGCGGCGGCCAAGGCGGGCGGCGGAACGGTGATCATGCCGGCCACCGACCTCCCCGAGGTCGGCCGGATCGCCTGGCTGGCCGACCCGGCCGGAGCGGTGTTCGCGCTGCTGAGGCCCGACCCGCGGATGTAGTGCACCGCTGCGGCCGCGCCGCGCCGGGGTCAGCGGCCGAGGTACTTGGGCGTGCGGCGCTCCACGAAGCTCGCCACGCCCTCGTTCGCGTCGGCGGTGGTCATGTTGATCTCCTGAGCGGTGGCCTCGGCGGCCAGCGCGGCCGCCCGGTCGCTGTCCAGGGAGGCATTGACCAGCTGCTTGGTCATGGCCAGGGCCCGGGTGGGCCCCTGGGCGAGCCGCTCGGCCCATTCCCGGGCCGTCGCCTCCAACTCCTCCGCCGGAACGACCCGGTTGACCAGGCCCAGGCGCTCGGCCTCGGCGGCCGGGACGGCGTCGCCGAAGAACATCAGCTCCTTGGCCTTCTGCGGGCCGACGAGCCGCGGCAGCAGGTACGCGCCCCCGCCGTCGGGAACCAGGCCGCGCCGGACGAACACCTCGATGAAACGGGCCGGTTCGGCGGCGATCACGAGGTCGCAGGCGAGGGCCAGGTGGGCGCCGATACCGGCCGCCGTGCCGTTGACGGCGGCGAGGACGGGCTTCTCGCAGTCGAGCACGGCCGTGATCAGGCGCTGCGCGCCGAGGCGGATCATCCGGGCGACGTCGCCGGCGACGCGTTCCCCGCCGGCCCCGGCCCCGGCCCCGGCCCCGGCCCCGGCCCCGGCGGCGGGGCCACCGCGCAGGTCGGCGCCCGCGCAGAAGCCCTTGCCGGTGGCGGTGACGACGACGGCCCGCACGGCCGGGTCGGCGGAGGCTTCGGCGAGCAGCGCGATGACGCGCTCGCGCTGGTCCCAGGTGACGGCGTTCATCGCCTCGGGGCGGTTGAGGGTGATCCACGAGACGTTGCTCTCGATGCGGTGCAGGACTTCGTCCTCCGCGATGCCGGTCATGGGTGAACTCCCGTTCGGGGGCAGTCGGGTGCGGTGTGTGCGGCGCCGTTGCGGGGGCGCTGCCCCCGAGCCCCCGCGCCTCAAACGCCGGCGGGGCTGAAATACAGCCCCGCCGGCGTTTGAGGAGCGGGGTCCGGGGCGGAGCCCCGGCTGGGGGTCCCCCCGGACGGAGTCTGGGGGATGGCGAAGGGGCGGGGCGGGGAGAGGCTCCGCGCAGCGGTGACCGCGGGGCAGGAGCGCAGCGTCAGCGGCAGATGGCGAGCGCGTCCAGCGCCACCGCCCCCTGCCCCCGCGGGAGCACCATCAGCGGGTTGATGTCCAGCTCGGACAGCTCGTCGCCCAGCTCGAGCGCCATCCGCTGGATCCGCAGGACGACCTCCACCAGGGCGTCCACATCGGCCGGGGGCGCCCCCCGTACGCCCTCCAGCAGCGCATGCCCGCGCAGCTCCCGCAGCATCGCCCGCGCCTGGTCCTCGCCGAACGGCGGCACGCGGACCGCCGCGTCGTGCAGGACCTCCACCAGGACCCCGCCCAGCCCGACGGTGACGGTGGGGCCGAAGAGGTCGTCCTGGGTCACGCCGACGACCATCTCCACGCCCCGCTCCACCATCTGGCAGACCAGGATCCCGTCGAGCGGCACGTTCTCGTAGCGCGCGATGTCGGTCAGCTCCCGGTACGCGTCGCGGATCTGGCTCGCCGAGGTGAGGCCGATCTTCACCAGGCCGAGTTCCGTCTTGTGCCCCAGCTGCGGGCCCGAGGCCTTCATCACCACCGGGTAGCCGACCAGCCCGGCCGCGCGGACCGCCGCCGCCGCGCTGGTCACCAGCTGCTCGCGCGGCACCCGTATCCCGTAGGCGCGCAGGAGCTGCTTCGCCGCGTGCTCGCTGAGCTGCTGGGACGGCCGCATGAGGGCCTGCGCCTTGCGGTACGAGGGCGAGGGCGTGCGCGGTGCGTCCTCGAAGGGGGAGCGGTATCCGGCGGTGAAGCGGTGGTGGCCGAGGTAGGCGCGTACGGCGGTGATGCAGTTGCCGAAGGTACGGAAGGTGGCCACGCGGGAGGAGCCGAGGAGGGTGGTGCGGTAGGCGTCCTCGGTGCCGACGGGGGAGCCCCAGATCACGCAGACCAGCTTGTCGCTCTGCTCGGCGGCGTCCACCAGGTCCTGGGCGAGCTTGTCGCTCATGGGCGGGAAGGGGCCGGTGATCGGGCAGATCAGCACGCCGACGGACGGGTCCGCGAGGATCGCATCGATGATCTTGCGGCCGCGCCAGTCGCCGACGGGGTGGCCGCCGTTGTCGACGGGGTTGGCGACGTTCAGGTATCCGGGGATCCACTGGTGGAGTTCGTCCTGCTTGGCCTGCGAGAGGGTGGGCAGGGTCAGGCCCGCCTCCGAGGCCAGGTCGGAGAAGTGGGCCCCGGTGCCGCCGGAGATGGAGTAGACGACGACCCCGTCCGCCTTGGGCCTGCGGGCCCGGGCGAGCAGCGCGGCGGTGTCCTGGAGCTCGTCGAGACCGTCGACGCGGATGACGCCGAACTGGCGCATGGCGGCGTCCACGACGGTGTCGGCGCCGGTCAGCTTCCCGGTGTGGGAGGCGGCCATCCGGGCGCCGGTCTCGGTGCGGCCGACCTTGACGGCGACGACGGGGACGCCGTTGCGCGCGGCGTGGTCGGCGGCGAGCAGGAAGGCCCGGCCGTCCTTGAGGCCCTCCACGTAGCAGGCGATGGCCCCGACCTCGGGCTGCTCGGCGAAGTAGGAGATGAAGTCGGAGGTCTCCAGGTCCGCCTCGTTGCCGGTGGGCGCCCAATGGGAGAGCCGGATGCCCAGCTCCTGGAGGGTGTAGACGGGCCGGCCCTGGTGGCCGGACTGGGTGATGAGGGCGATTGCCGGGCCGTCGAGGTCCTCGCGGAACTCCTCGAAGGCGTTGAGGTTGGTGTTCGGGCCGAGCAGGCGCAGGCCGGAGCCCCGGACGGCGGCGCCGAGCCGCTCCTGGGCGGCGGCTCCCGCGTCGCCGGTCTCGGCGAAGCCGGAGGCGAAGGCGACCGCGAACTTGACCTTGGTCTCGGCCAGCTCCTCGATGACGGGGAGCGGGTCGGCGACGAGGAGGACGGCGAGGTCCACCTGTTCGGGCAGGTCGGCCACGGAGGCGTGGCAGGTCAGCCCGAAGACGGTGGTGCGGGTGGGGTGCACGGGGTGGATCCGGGCGCCGACGCGTTCCGCCCAGGCGATGAGCTGGCGGGTGATGCCGGTGTTCGGCCGGCCCTCCGCGTCGGAGGCGCCGATGACGGCCACGGATTCGGGCCGGAAGAACCGGTCCAGGTCGGGGACCTCGGCGTACAGCGGCCGTCCGCTGACGTCCAGGGGGACCGCGTCGTCGGCGGAGGGGGCCGCCGACGAGTGGACAGCGGTCCTGGGAGACTCCCCGCAGGCCTCGACACGTGCGCGGAAGTCGGTGGTGAGGGTGCCGTGAGTAGATCCAAGCATCGTTGCCGCCCGCTCCTGCTCGATGAACCTCGATGGAACTCAATAACTGACGTGCAGTCAGATTACTGAACTGACGTGCCGTCAGGAACAGGGCTGCGCAGGAAAGGTGTGGAGGTGATGTGGCGAAGTGAACGGTGACAGATCCCGCCGGGACCGGTCCAGGGCGCGATTCGGCCGACACGACGACCGGGCGGGTCCGCCCCGCCCGGCAGCCCGGCAGCCCCGGTCGCTCACAGCAGCGCCGTCTCCACCCGGCCGGTGAACCGGCCGCCGACCTGATCGGCGAGCCACACGATGCGGGCGGTGTCCTCGGCGAGCGCGGCGTTCCGCACGTGGACGTGGACGGTGTGGTCTTCGGACAGCTCGCACTGGTAGAGGTCGCGGGAGTTGACCGAGAGCGTGAGGTACGCGTACTTCTGCGAGACGTATTCCAGCCCGGCCTCGGGCACCTCGGGCCAGGCGTTCAGATCGAACCGGACGGCCGCCGGGTCGGGACCCAGCGCGGCGATGAACGGCTCGGCGAGTTCGAGCGGGTGGCACCAGTCGAACACCGCGATCGGCAGGCATCGCGCCGGGTCGTCGCCGGCGTCCGACGAGGCCTGCTCGGATTCGTCCATGGACCGCCATTTGAGGGCGGGCAGCACCTCGAGCACGCGGGCCAGGACCTCCGGCGACCGGACCACGGCCTCGAAGTCGACCTCCCCGCCCGTGGTGTCCGCGATGTCCAGCAGGGTGCGCACGGCGCGGATCGCCTCCTCCAGGTCGGGCGTCGTCAGGACGGCGCCGGCATCGGAATTGCTCATCGCGGAGCCGCCCCGGTGGTGCGCAGGCGGCGGGCGACCGCCTTGGCGATCTTCTCCGCGTCCAGGGCCATCTCCCGGAACATGCCGCTGATGGGGTTGCTGAATCCGGTGAAGTACAGGCCGCGGGCCTGCTCGGGGGTGCGGGCGCCGTGCGTGCGCGGACGGCCGCGCTCGTCGAGCACCCCGAGGTGGCCGACCAGCCCCTCCAGCGCCCGGCGGTAGCCGGTCGCCGCGATCACCGCGTCCGGGGTGATCCGCGAACCGTCCGCGAGCACCACCTCGGCGCCGTCGAAGGACTCGACGGCGGCCACCGGCTCCACCTTGCCGCTGCGGACCGCGTCGATCAGACCGACGTCCTGAACCGGTATCGACCCCTGCTTCACCCTGCTGTACAGGCCGGTGGCCGGGCGCGGAAGGCCGTACGCCGACAGGTCCGGCACGGAGGCCGCGGCGACGAGTCGACCCACCCGGTCCACGAGCCGCACCGGCAGCCGGCGCACGAGGATCCCGCTGCGCTGGGCCGGCCAACCGGCGGTGGAACGGCGCATGATGTGCGGAGCGGTGCGCACGGCGAGCCGCACCCGCGCCGCGCCGCCCTCGACGAGGTCGACGGCTATCTCGGCGCCGGTGTTGCCGACGCCGACGACGAGGACGTCCTGGCCGGCGTACGGCAGGGGGTTGCGGTACTCGCGGGCGTGCAGCAGTCGGCCCTCGTACGCGTCCCGGCCCGGCCAGTCGGGCAGCGCGGGCGTGTGGTTGTACCCGGTGGCGATGACGACGGCCGCGGCCGCGAGCTCCCGGCCACCGCTGGCGTGCAGGGTCCAGCCGCCCTCGCCCTCGCCCTCGCCCTCGCCCTCGGGGCCGGGCCCGGCGGGCTCGATCCGGGTCACCTCCACACCGGTGACCAGCTCCAGCTCATGGAACTCGGCGTACCGCTCCAGGTAGCGCACGACGTCGTCGCGGGAGACCCAGCGCCCGAAGCGGCGCGGCATGGCCAGGCCCGGGAGGGCGGAGAGCCGGCGCGTGGTGTGCAGGCGCAGCCGGTCGTAGTGCTGCCGCCAGGATGCGCCGACCGCGTCGGACTTCTCGACGACCACCGCGCGGACCCCGCGGGCGCGCAGCGCGGCGGCGGCGGCGAGGCCGCCGGGGCCGGCCCCGATGACGTACACGGGGCGGGGCTGGGTGGTCATGTCGGGTGCTGTGGGGTCTCCGGGCATGAGGTGTGATCGTATCGCCACGCTGGGTTGATGGGTCTCGGTCGGGCGGGGAATCGATTGCGGATCGATCACGGGCGCGCGCGGTGCCCGCGGGGTCGCGGATCCGCTGCCGGCCGGGGCCTTGCGCGATCGCTCCGGATCCGCTCAACTGACGTACCGTCAGATAGAGCGTGCGCATCGATCGCGAGAGGGGTGGGGGCTGCCGATGCAGACCATCTGGCTCAGTGGGGCCGAATGGCTCGCCGTGCTCCGGATAGGCCTCGGCCTGTGGTGGCTGGAGAGCTGGCGGCACAAGGACAAGAAGGGCTGGTTCGAGCGCGGCACCGGCATCGCCTGGGCCGCCGACGTCGCGAACAAGCACCGCTGGACCTTCGTCAAGGGCGGCTTCGAGCTGGTCGTCGCACCGCGGCCGAAGGCGATGGCGTACACCGTCGTCTACGCGGAACTCGCCCTCGGGCTGGGCCTCGTACTCGGCTTCCTGACCCCGGTCGCCCTGATCGGCGGACTCCTGCTGAACCTGCTCTACCTCGTGCTGATGATCCACGACTGGGCCGAGCAGGGCCAGAACGCGATGATGGCGCTCATTTCCCTCGTCGCGCTCCTCGCCATGTCCTGGCAGACCTGGTCCCTCGACGCGTCGATCGGACTGTTCCTGTGACCGGCACGGTGCGGTATGACCTCCCCGAGGCGGACGACTTCACCCGCCCCTACTGGGACGCGGCCGCGGAGGGCCGGCTGCTGCTGCGGCGCTGCGCCGACTGCGGGCGGGCGCACCACTACCCGCGCGAGTTCTGCCCGTTCTGCTGGGCCGGCGAGGACCGCGTGACCTGGGAGCCGGCGAGCGGCCGGGCGACCCTCTACACGTGGTCGGTGATCCACCGCAACGACCTCCCGCCGTTCGGTACGCGCGTCCCGTACGCGGCGGCGGTCGTCGACCTCGCCGAGGGCCCGCGGATGATGACCGAGGTGGTGGACTGCGAGGCGGCTGACCTGCGCATCGGCATGCCGCTGACGGTCACCTTCCGCGAGGCCGCGGACGGGGTGTGGGTGGCGGTCTTCCGGCCGGCACCGGACTGAGGGCCCTGCGGGCCGGGGATCAGGGCCAGAGCAGCTCGCGCTCCCAAGGGCCGCCTGCCGTACGGGAGTACCGAAGGCGGACGTGCCGGCGCGCGGCGTCCCCCTGGAAGAACTCCACCTCGGTGGGGTCCAGCACGTACCGCGTCCAGGTCGGAGCCGGCGCGTCCGGCTCGGCTCCGGCCCGCTCCCAGGCGGCCGCCGAGACCCGCGCCAGCTCCTCCACGGAGCCGAGCACCTCGCTCTGCCGCCCCGTGAGCGCGGCGGCGAGCGCACCGCGCGAGCGGACCGCCAGGTCCGCCCGGCTCTCCTCGGGCCCGCAGGGGGCGACCCGGCCCCGGACGCGGACCTGGCGGCCCACGGTCGGCCAGTAGAACCCGAGGGCCGCCTCCGGGTGCCCGGCCAGCTGCACGCCCTTGGCGCTGGTGGCGTGCGAGGCGAAGTGCCAGCCCCGCGCGTCGACGTCGTGCAGCATCAACGTCCGTACGTCGGGCCGCCCGTCCCCGTCCACGGTCGCCAGACTCATCGTGTGCGGCTCCAACTGCCCCGCCCGCGCGGCATGCACGAACCACTCCCGGAACAGCGCCAAAGGCTCACCGGGCGCGGCGGCCGGATCGAACCCGGGGAGCGGGAAGTCCCACACGCGCAGGGAATGCAGGGTGGCACTGAACTCGTCGCTGCTGTTCTCGCTGCTCATGCGGCCCATGCAACAGCAGGGAGTGGGGTGAGGGCCAGGGGGCCAGGGGGTCGGGGGGCGCCGGGGGTCGCCGGGGCGGGTGACGTGCCGGGTGGGGGCTTCGGTAGGCGGGAGCCTGCCGGCCGGCATCAGGGATGGGTATGGGGGTTTCCCGTCAGTCTCATCGTCCCTCCGTGTCGGGCCGGTCCCTCAAGGGCGCTCCTTCGTCGCGTCGCTACGCGATGTCGCTGCGCTCCACCCTTGACCGACCGTCCCGCCCCGGAGAACCGAAGACCGCCGGGAACCCCCCCAAAATAACGGGCCGGGCTTTCCTTTCCAGGGACGGGCGGTCGGAGACACCCACCCCTGTCGGGCGCGAACAGCCACGACCGAGAGACGGGCCCATGACAGCCACCTGCCGCGTCGGGGGAAGCGCGTCCAATCGCTACGCGCTCCTCATCTCTCAGCGTCTCCAGCCCGTCTTGGGTCGGACATAAGCCGCCCACGGCCTCGGGGGTTCTGATGGAGGGCGTCCGACGGCCGACCGCGGTTGGGCATCGGCCGCCCACGGCCGCTGGTCGTCCGGCGCTCGACCTGCGACCGGCTGTCCAAGTCACTTGCCGTCCGTCGCGCGTGGGTGTCCGGTTCCGGCAAAGGTGATCCAACAGGTGTCACGAGCCGTGTCCACGAGGTACCAAATCCGACCGCCTCCCGTCACCTCGATCTGCCACTGCGCACACGTCTGTCCACGGTAAATGCCGTGGGCCAGAGTTCCCTTGAGACGGTGTTGGCGTGATGTTTCGACCACGGGCCTGGGTTCCGTGCGCATCATGACCCAGGCTCGGTACGTGTTCTCACGGGCTTGCTGGGCGAGACATTCCCAGCCCTTCGCCGATGCGGCATCGGCGAAGCGGACATCCCACTGACCCTCCGGTGCCGGGGGTGCGGCTCGGTCACCGCGTCCCGTGGTCAACGAACGTCAAGAGGGTCGGGTACGGGGCCGTAGTCCGCGCCATGGTCTGTCGTCAGTGCCGACAGGAGAACGGGATCGGAATGCACCTCGGCCGTGTGCTGCCAAGCGATGAGCAACTGGGCGACGGACGCGTTGTTGCCGATCGAGTCGGCGGCACGCATGGTGTCGACCAATTCCACAGCAAAGGCATGGACGTCCGGCTCGGGAAGGAAGCGGACCCAGGGAAACGCCTCCGGCAGTATGTCGAGGAGCAACTCCATGCTGCCGGGCTCTCGCCTCGCCATGGCTGACAGCATCCTTGTGGCGGCCGAGACCACGGTCTGGTCCTGCTCGGCTCTGGCAGCGGTGGTGAGGACCAAATCCTCACCGTCCCTACGGTGCAGCAGCAGCCGTGGTGACTCCTTGAGTCGAGCCAGAGTCTGCTTGTTCTTGTTGACCAGCTCGGAGAAGTTCACGGCGGCGTTCTCGGCACTCATGACTTTGAAACTACTTCGAAAGTAATGGACCCGCCATCGCCCATATGAGGGACAACAGGGGTGAGACCAACCGCGGACGGCCGTCGGACGCGTGAAGGAGGGGTGCCCGTGGGCGGCCTATGTCCAGCCCCGGACGGTCGTCGGGCGCCCTCGGTGGGAACGCCCGGGGCCCGTGGGCGGCTTATGTCCAGCCCAAGACGGGCTGGAGACGCTGAGGGATGAGGAGCGCGTAGCGATTGGATGCGCTTCCCCCGACGCGGCAGGTGGCTGTCATGGGCCCGCCTCTCGGTCGTGGCTTCTCGCGCCCGACAGGGATGGGTGCCTCCGACCGCCCGTCCCTGGAAAGGAAACCCCCATACCCATCCCTGATGCCGGCCGGCAGGCTCCCGCCTACCGAAGCCCCGCCTACCGAAGCCCCCACCCCCGCCCCGAAGAAATTCTTCGCCCCACCGATGAGTTGTCCTTCCCGACGCGGTCATACCTACGAGACCGCACCGCACCGCACACACACCCGCACCGCCCCCGGAGGGACACGCATCATGGCCGAGACAGTGAAGGGCCCCGCCAGCTACTTTCCGTCGATCGAGAAGAAGTACGGACGTCCGATCGGGGAGTGGCAGGACCTCATCCGGTCCTCGCCGCTGACCAAGCACATGGAGCTCGTCTCGTGGCTCAAGACCGAGCACGGTCTCGGGCACGGTCACGCCAACGCGCTCGTCGCCCACACCCTCGCCGAGGGGAAGTAGGTCCCCCGGGCGGGGGCCGGTCACCCCCGCCCCAGCAGGACCGTGCCCGACGAGCAGAACCAGCCGCCCGTGCCCGAGGCCAGGGCGACCTCCGGGAGGCGGCCGCCGGGTTTGGTGACCTGCCCCGCCCCCGCCTCGCCGCGGAGCTGGCGGACCGCCTCGACCAGGAGGAACAGGCCGCGCATGCCGGGGTGGCAGGCCGAGAGGCCGCCGCCGTCGGTGTTGACCGGGAGTTCCCCGTCGCGCAGCAGGCGGCCCTTCTCCACGAACGCCCCGCCCTCGCCCTTCGCGCAGAAGCCGAGGTCCTCCAGGGTGACCAGGGTCATGTAGGTGAAGGCGTCGTAGATCTCCGCGAGGTCCACGTCCGCCGGGGTGAGGCCGGCCCGCTCGAAGGCGATGCGGCCCGAGACCGCCGCGGGGGACACGGTGAAGTCCTCCCACTCCGACATGGTGGTGTGGGAGACGGACGTGCCGGCCCCCAGGATCCAGACGGGGGCCTTCGCGGTGTCCGGTACGTAGTCCTCCGCCGCCAGGAGCACCGCGCAGCCGCCGTCCGAGCGGATGCAGCAGTGCAGCTTGGTGAAGGGGTCGGCGATCATGTCGCCGCCGAGCACGTCCTCGACCGTGATCGGGTCGCGGAACATGGCGTCCGGGTTCGTGGCCGCGTTCGCCCGGGCCTGTACGGCCACGGAGGCGAGCTGCTCCAGCGTCGTCCCGTACTCGTGCATGTGGCGGCGGGCGGCCATGGCGTACTTGGAGATCAGCGTGTGCCCGTACGGGACCTCGAACTGCAGCGGCCCCCGCGCTCCGAAGGAGAGGTTGGACGTGCGGCGCCGCGCCTTGATGTCCGCGCGGGCCGTGGAGCCGTAGACCAGCAGCACGGCGTTGGCGTGCCCGGCGGCGATCGCGTCCGCCGCGTGGGCGGCCATGACCTCCCAGGTCGAGCCGCCGACCGAGGTGGAGTCGACCCAGGTGGGGCGCAGGCCCAGGTACTCGGCCACCTCGACCGGTGCGAGCGTGCCGAGGCCGGCCGAGGCGAAGCCGTCGATGACGGAGCGCTGCAGGCCGGAGTCGGCCAGGGCGCGCCGGGCTGCCTGCGCGTGCAGGGCGTAGGGGGTGGGGCCGTCGACCCGGCCGCAGTCCGAGAGGGCGACGCCGACCACCGCGACCCTCCGGCGGGCGCGGGGTGCGGGTCCGGTCGTAGGGCCGGCCGCGGGGCGAATCGCGGGGCGGGTCGTAGGCCCGTTTGCGGACCCGGTCGTGGGTCCGGTCGTGGGTCCGGAGACGGGTCCGGATGTGGGTCCAGGCATGAGGGGACGGTATATCTGACGAAGCGTCAGACGCTAGACCCAGCCCCGCAATCGACCTCCTTCACCCCCTGTGCTTCTGCTTCCGCCGGGCCTAATATGACGGGCCGTCAGACACTCCCCCAGCTACCGCTGGGAGGTGCCCCCGGGAGGAGCCCGACGATGGATGCCGCCTTCACCGCGGAGCAGGACGAGATACGCCGTACCCTGCGCGAGATCCTGGGCAAACGCTGCGGCCCCGACGAGGTCAAGGCCGCCGTCCGCACCGCCGCCGGACACGACCGCGAGCTCTGGCAGCAGCTGGCCCGGCAGCTCGGCCTGCCGGGCATCGCCGTCGCCGAGGAGTACGGCGGTGTCGGCTGCGCCCCCGCCGACCTGGCCCTGGCCTGCGAGGAGACGGGCCGGGCGCTGCTGCCCTCGCCGCTGCTGGCCACCGCCGCGCTGTGCGTGCCCCTGATCGCCGCCCTCGGTACCGACGCCCAGCGCTCCGCGCTGCTCCCGCCGCTGGCGACGGGCGGGCTGACCGCCGCCCTCGCCGTCAGCGGTCCGGCGCTGGCCACCGCCCTCGCGCTGACCGGCGAGGACGCTTCCGGACAGTGGTCCGGCGGCGGCCGCGCGGGCGGTGTCCAGGCCCGCGCCGTCGCCGCCGAGACCGCCGCGACCACCGACGCCGCCGCGACCACCGACGCCGCCGACACCGGCTGGCGGCTGTACGGGGAGGCCGTCCAGGTGCTCGACGGGCACAGCGCCGGGCTCCTGCTGGTCGCCGCGCACACCGGCGGCTTCGCGCGCAGCCGCACGCTCCTGTTCCTCGTGCGGGAGGGCGCGCCGGGGCTCGTACGGTCCCGGCAGGCCGTCCTGGACGAGACCCGCCCGCAAGCCAGGATCGAACTGCGCGACGTACCGGCCGAGTTGCTCGGCGCCGAAGGGGCCGATGTGCTCGGCGCGCTCGCCGCCACCGGGCGCACCGCCGCTGCCGTGCTGGCCGCCGAGGCGGTCGGCGCGGCCGGTCAGGCGCTGGCCCGCACGGTGGAGTACGTACGCCAGCGCGAGCAGTTCGGTCGGGCGATCGGCTCCTTCCAGGCGGTCAAGCACCGCCTCGCCGACCTGTACGTGCAGGTGCAAGCGGCCCGCTCGGCGGCCTACTACGCCGCCTGGGACCCGGACCAGGGCGGCCTCGCGCTCGCCCAGGCCCTGGAGGCGCTACGGGTGACCGCGGGCGAGGCGATCCAGCTGCACGGCGGCATCGGCTTCACCTGGGAGCACGACGCGCACCTCTACTTCAAGCGGGCGGCGGCCGACGAGCTGCTGTTCGGCCCGGTCCACCGGCTGCGGGCGCACGCCGCCGACCGCGCGGGCCTGTTCGCGGACCCGGCGGCCGCGCGGCCGCGGGAACACCCCGCAGCGGACCCGGACCCGACCGCCGCGGCCCCGACCGCCGCGGCCCCGACCGCCGCGGCCCCGACCGGGACCACGTTCCCGCCCACGTCCCCGCCCCCGCCCGCACAAGAGAAGGTGGCCGTCTGATGGCTCCCGGCGTCAAGCTGATGCAGAAGGTCTCCTCGACCATGCTCTTCGCCAAGATCGCACCGCACTTCATCCCCGCCCTGGACAAGGCGGTGCACAAGCTGACCCGCGGCAAGGTCATCCTCAGCGCCCAGATGCTGCCGGGCGTGATCCTCACCGCCAAGGGTGCCAAGACCGGTGAGCCGCGCACGACCCCGCTCGCCTGCATGCCGGAGGACGGCGGGACGACGTGGATCCTGATCGGCTCCAACTTCGGCCGGCCCGGGCACCCGGCGTGGACCGGGAACCTACTCAAGCACCCGGACGCGGACGTGAGTTGGCAAGGCCGGGACATTCCCGTCCGGGCCCGGCTGCTGGCGGGTGAGGAACGCGCGGAGGCGTGGCAGGCGGTGCTGGGGTTCTGGCCGCCGTACGCGACGTACCAGGCGCGCATCGAGCGCGAGATCCGGTTGTTCCGCCTGGAGCGTCGCTGATCGCAGGCGATCGGACGGGGTGGTCGGACGGGTGGTCGGTGGGCCCCTGGAGGGCGTCCGGGGGTCCGCCGCTACTTCGTGGGCTTCTTGCCCGTGATGCCTAGGTGGACGAGCAGCGCCAGGTTCGGCTTGAGCTCGGCCTGCTTGACGCCCCAGGTCTGGAAGCCCTTCTGGTGCGAGGCGACCGCGGCCAGCATCGCGACCAGGGAACCGGCCATCGCCGCGGGGCTGATGTCCTTGTCGACCTTGCCCTTGGCCTGGAGCTCCTTCATCGATTCGGTGAGGGAGTTGGTGACCGAGTTCAGGATCTTCATGCGGATCTTGTAGAAGCGCTTGTCGCCCTCGGCCGCGCCGAGGTCGACGACCCGCAGGATCGCGTCGTTGCGGCGCCAGAACTCCAGGAAACCCTCGACGAGTTCCTCGGCGGCGGCCCACCCTGACTTGCCGACCCAGGTCCGGCCCTCGACGAGCGACGTCAACTGCGCGCCCTCGGTGGCCATTTGTTCGGCGATCTCCAGGACGGCGCCCTCGACGTCCGGGAAGTACTGGTAGAAGGTCGCGGGGGAGGTACCGGCCTTGCGGGCGACGTCGATCACTTTGACGTCGCGGTACGGCGAGGAGCTGAGCATCTCGCTGAGGCAGTCGAGCAGCTTCTGCCGCGTCGCCTGGCCGCGCCGGCCGGCGACACGCCCGTCGACGGTGCGTACTTGTCCTGTCATGCCGTCAGCTTACCGAGGGGGGATCGGGGCGCTATTCGGCCGCCTGCAAATGGGGTTACGGGGTGCCTGGCCTGGGCCGAAGAGGATCCCGGGCGGCCGGGCAGGCGCATTCCGGACGAAAATCGGCTCCCGCGCGCCCCCGGCCGGGCCGTGTCCCCGCGCCACCCGCGCCCCGCGCCCCGGCCCGGGCGCGTCGCCCGGTTCCACAGGGTTTCCCCCGAATAGTCTTATCAACAGGCTGTGGACAAGTTTTCGGGCGGATCATGGCTGAGAGGGTTGGGAGGGTACACACCCCCGCACAACGGAAGGAAACGGGCCCATGGCCACATTCGTGGAAGGCGCACCCTGCTGGGTGGACGCCTCGCTTCCGGACGTCGAGGCGGGCAAGCGCTTCTACGGCGAGCTCT
Source organism: Streptomyces sp. NBC_01214 (assembly GCF_026340975.1). Taxonomy (GTDB): domain Bacteria; phylum Actinomycetota; class Actinomycetes; order Streptomycetales; family Streptomycetaceae; genus Streptomyces. The sequence goes on from NZ_JAPEOS010000001.1 coordinate 894,053, forward strand.
TCGGGTGGACCTTTTCCGGCGGTGCCGCCGAGTACGGCCACTACACCCAGGCCTACAGCCGCGGCCGCAACGTCGCCGCCCTCGCCCCCAAGCCCGACGGCCGCATGCCCACCGTTTGGGGGATCTACCTCTACACCACCGACGCCTACGCCTGCGCCCAACGCATCCGCGCCGCCGGCGGCCAGATGGTGATGGACCCGATGCCCGTCGGCCCGTACGGCACCGCGGCGATGGCCGCCGACCCCGGCGGCGCCGTCTTCGGCCTGTGGCAACCCGGCACCCACCACGGCTTCGACGCCCAGCAGGAGCCGTACACGTACTGCTGGAGCGAGGTCTACACCCGCGCCCGCGACGCCGTCGACGTCTTCTACGCCAAGGTCTTCGGTTACGTCCCGCAGGACCAGGACGACGCCGGCGTCGAGTACCGCATCTGGTCCCCGCCCGGGACCGCGCCCGGCACGGACACCGCCGTCCTCGGCCGCAGCCTGATCACCGACGCCTTCCCCGAAGCCATGCCCGCGCACTTCCTCGCCTACTTCGCCGTACCGGACTGCGACCGGTCCGTCGCCACGGTGCAGCGGCTCGGCGGCCGGGTCACCGCCGATCCCTTCGACACCCCCTACGGGCGGATCGCGGTGGTCGCCGACAACCAGGGGGCGGTCTTCGGGCTGCTCTCGGAACCCCGCACGCAGCCGGACGCGTAGTTGGATGCGGAGTTGGGCGCGTAGCCGGACGTGCGGGCGGATGCACGGCCCCCGCCCGCCGGGCCGCGGCCCCCGTCCGCCGGGCCGCGGGCCCCGTATCCCGTCCGTATCGCCCCGGTCCCGGAGGGATCGCCGAGCAGATCACACCACCCCGCTCGACGTGCCGGGGCCGGACCGGGTCCGGGCCTGACAGAATCGGGGTTGCTCGACCCGGGCGGCGCCCGGAGTGAGACGCTGCACGGGGCAGGGCCCCGTGCCGGTGGATGCGGGCCCGCTGAGTGGCTCGTACGGGGAGGTGTGGAGGCGAGTGGTGGAGCAGCTGACGCAGCACGACCCGAGACGGATCGGCCCCTTCGAGGTGCTGGGACGGCTCGGCGCCGGCGGCATGGGGCTGGTCTATCTCGCGCGGTCCGCGTCCGGACGGCGGGTCGCGATCAAGACGGTGCGCACCGAGCTCGCCGAGGACCAGCTCTTCCGGGTCCGCTTCACCCGCGAGGTGGAGGCGGCCCGCGCGGTGTCCGGCTTCTACACCGCGGCCGTGGTCGACGCCGACCCGCGCGCCGCCGTGCCGTGGCTGGCGACCGCCTACGTCCCGGCGCCCTCCCTGGAGGAGATCGTCAACGAGTGCGGGCCCATGCCCGCCCAGGCCGTACGGTGGCTCGCGGCCGGCATCGCCGAGGCCCTGCAGTCCATCCACGGCGCCGGCCTGGTCCACCGCGACCTGAAGCCGTCCAACGTGCTCGTCGTCGAGGACGGCCCGCGCGTGATCGACTTCGGTATCGCGAGCGGGGTCTCCAACACCCGCCTGACCATGACGAACGTCGCCGTCGGCACCCCCGCCTACATGTCGCCCGAGCAGGCCAAGGACTCGCGCAGCGTCAAGGGCGCCAGCGACGTCTTCTCGCTCGGCTCCACTCTCGTCTTCGCCGCCACCGGGCATCCGCCGTACCACGGGGCGAACCCGGTGGAGACGGTCTTCATGCTGCTGCGCGAGGGTCCCAACCTGGAGGGTCTGCCGGCCGAGCTGCGGCCGCTGATCGACTCCTGCATGCAGATGGACGCCACGCTCCGGCCCACCCCGGCCGACCTGCAGGCGCAGCTCGCCCCGCACCTATTCGACGGCGGCGACGACAGCGGCACCGCCTCGGCGTGGCTGCCCGCCCGGGCCGTCGCGATGATCGAGGCCCGGCGCGCGGGGCACCGTACGCCGCCCGCGCCGCTCCCCGCGGTGCCGGCGCCCGGACCGGGCTCCGGGGGCCGCGGGGCGGCCTCCGAGGCCGTCACGCACCGCCGCCCGCGCGGGGCCGACTCGTGGGTGGACCCGCGTACCGGCCAGGCCGTCCCGCAGCGTCCGCACCACCCGCCGAGGTCTCCGGCGCCCTCGGGGGAGCCGGTGCGCCTGGGCGGCTCGCCGGTGCCGATCGGGCCCGGGCCGCGCGCGACCGCCGCGGCCCCGGCCGCGCACGCCTCCTCCGCCGCCGCGGACTCGGCGACCGGCTGGATCCGCCCGCCCGGCGGGTCGGTGGCCACCCCCTCGGCGGTGCAGCCCGTACCGAGCCCCGGTCCGGCCCCGGACAGCGGCCGCTGGCGGCCGTGGCGCTTCCGCATGTCCAACGAGGTGTGGGGCACGCCGACCGTTTCCGGGAACCTGCTCTACGTGACCTCCTTCGAGGTCCACGCCCTGGACGTGGCGAGCGGCCGCCGCCAGTTCAAGACCCGCGACGTCGCCTGGTCCATGGCGGTCGCCGACGGCCGGATCCACGCCTCCGACGGTCCGTCCCTCTACGCGCTCGACGCCGGCGACGGCTCCGAGCGGTGGCGGCTGTCCACCGACGCCTGGGTGTACGCGCTGCGCGCCGAGCGCGGCACGGTCGTCACCGCCACCCGCGGCGGCGGCGTACAGGGCCGGGAGGCCTCCACCGGCCAGAAGCTGTGGGAGCTGACGGGCGCGCAGAGCGACTTCGAGACCCCGGAGGCGGCTCCCGTCCTCCAGGACGGAACGGTGTACGTGTGGCAGGACGCCCGGTTGCGGGCCCTGGACGCCCGCACCGGCCGTGAGTCCTGGTCCTACCCGATCGGTGACGCGGCCTCCTGCGGGAACGTGCCCGTGCGGGTCACGCCCGCCGCGGACGGCAACGTGTACGTCGCGGCCGGCACCCGGGTCATCTCGGTGGACCGGGCCTCGGGCCGGGTCCGCTGGCACTTCGAGGCCCCCGCGGTCTTCCTGGCGCCCCCGGCCTTCGCGCCCGGCGCGGCCATCACGGGCGGCGGGGTCTACCTCGTCGACTACCTGGGCACGGTCTACGCCCTCGACGCGGCCACCGGCCAGGACCGCTGGCGGATCGCGACGGAGGGACGGCAGTCCGCGGACCCGGTGGTGGTCGCGAACGGCAACGTCCACCTGGGCGCGGGCAGCGCCCTGTACACGCTCGACGCGGTCACCGGCACCCCGAAGTGGCGGTTCGCGGCGGGCGGCGAGATCACCGGCCTGCCGGCGGTCGCGGACGGCCGGGTGCACTTCGGTTCGGCCGACCACTGCCTGTACACCCTGGACGCGGCGGGCGGCCAGTTGCGCTGGAAGTTGGCCACGGGCGGCGAGATCACGGGCGCCCCGGTGGCGGAGGCCGGCGTGGTCTACGCATGCAGCAAGGACCGCTGCGTGTACGCCCTGGACGCGGCGAAGGGAACGGGCACCCGTACGAGCGGCTGACCTGCCCGGAGGCGGGGCTGCGGCCCCGCCGGGTAGCGCACCGCACCGGGAGTGACAGGATGGACCCCATGAGCAACGTCTACTTCGACATCACCATCAACGGCGCCCCCGCCGGCCGCATCGTCTTCGCCCTCTTCGACGAGGTCGTCCCGAAGACGGCGCGCAACTTCCGTGAGCTGGCCACCGGCCAGAACGGCTACGGCTACGCCGGCTCGGGCTTCCACCGCGTCATCCCCCAGTTCATGCTGCAGGGCGGTGACTTCACCAACCACAACGGCACCGGCGGCAAGTCCATCTACGGCGAGAAGTTCGAGGACGAGAACTTCCAGCTGAAGCACGACCGCCCGTACCTGCTGTCGATGGCGAACGCCGGCCGCAACACCAACGGCTCGCAGTTCTTCATCACCACCGTCGTCACCTCGTGGCTCGACGGCAAGCACGTCGTCTTCGGCGAGGTCGTCGAGGGCAAGGAGCTCGTGGACCAGATCGAGGCCCTGGGCTCCCAGTCCGGCGCCCCCAAGGGCAAGGTCGAGATCGCGGCGTCCGGCGTCGTCGACGCTGCCTGATCCCCACACCGCCTGACCGGCCGGTCGGCCCCGCCCCCTCCCGGGGGCCGGGGCCGCCGCCGTTTCCGGGCCGGGCCGGCCGGTCGCGCCGCACCGCGTGTCGTACCGCGTGTCGTACCGCGTGTCGTGCGTCAGGGGGACGTCACAGGTCGTTCGCGGTGCCGTCGATCGCCGGGCCGCAGCCCTCGGGGAGGTGCGCGGCGGTCAGGCGGTAGGCCTCCTCCACCGTGTCCGTCACGCCGAGCAGCGTGTTGTCGGACGGTCGGCGTACCCGGTAGCCGCCGCTGGCCTGCGGGAAGGCGGTACCGATGTCCCGGGTCCACGGGAACCGGATGCAACGGCTGAGGTACAGCACGCCGTGGCTGACGGCGGGGAACAGCTCCCGCAGTGCCGGATGGCCGTACGCGGCCCGCGGCACGGCGGGATCGACCCGGTCCGGCCCGTGGTCGAGGACGGTCCGCCAGGCGGTCGCCACGATCTCCGCCGCGGTTGGGTGGACGAGGTCCGCGACGCAGGCGTCGCAGGTTGCGGCGGCTTCGCCGACGGAGGCGCCCGCGCCGGCGGGAGGGAGGCGGGGCGCCTCGTCCCCGCTGAGATCGGTGTGGCCCAGTACGGTGTTCTGGGCGAGGAGCGGGGCGGGCACGCCCGGCACGTCGTCAGACAAAGCAGGCGTCCACGTCGTCCTGATCGCCTCGCATGAGGCTGGAGAGGGCTTGGGCCTCGTCCTTTCCGAGGAAGTACGGGCCCGTGTGGTGCAGGTAGAAGAACCTCCCGATGTCGTCCATGAGGACGATCCCCGCCTCGACCGTCTCGTACCCCACGGGAAACAGCTCGTGGCCGATGTCCGTGGCCAATTCGACGATGTCCTCGGCGTCATCCGCGTAACCCATGGTCGGATCGGGGACGAACTTCCGCTCGGGTGCCTGGGGCATGGGGAAGACGAGGCCGGCGTAGCGGCTGACGAAATCGGTGACCTCCCCCCAGGGCGCCAGCGGGAAGCCCTGCCGCACGGAGTTCTGGACGCGCGCCTCGACGAGCTGCTCGGCCGCCTCCCGTTCTCGGTGACCGGGGTGCCAGCCGTTGTCCCGGAGCCATGCCTCGACTTCTTCCTGCGGAGCCGGTGGTCTCACTGCCGCACTGCCTTTCGGTGCGCGTCTCGGCCGTGCCCGCGGCCCTCGGGGAATTCCCCGGTGGTCGTTCGCGAGCCGGCCGTCGTCCAGCAGGTCCTCGGCGAACTCGCGGAGCGAGTCCGTCATGTCCGCTTCTGCGCATCATCCTTGCACGGCAGTGCGACAACACAGCGGGGAGGGGGCGGCGGTTGGACCCCAGGTGGTCGGGGCGCCCGAGTACGTCCAGTACACGGGCGCCCCTCCGCCTTGCCACGTACGGCACCGGACGCCGCGGGCTCGGCCGACGCCACTTCGACGACAGGGCCTAGGCGGGTGTCGTCGGGGGGAGGGGGCGGGGGCTCCGGGTGGGGCGGCCGCGCATGACCGCTGCGCCCAGGAGGATCAGGGCGCCCGCGCCGTAGGCGTTCGCGAGGCCGTCGCCGAGGGCCTGGGCGGTGCCGCCGACGGTGAGGCTGCCGACGGCCTGGCCCTGGCGGACGGTCCACAGGACGGTGAAGCCGAGGACGACGAGCCCGGCCAGTGCCATCAGCAGGCGCGAGCGGAGCAGGACCGCGCACAGGGTGAGGGCGGCGGCGAAGAGGTACGGGAGCAGGATCGAGCCCAGCAGGGTGGCCCGGTGGTCGGTGATCCCGGTCGCGGTGAAGAGCTCCTGGACGCTGTAGTCGCGCCCGAGACGGCCGTCGTACCAGGCACGGAAGGGGCTCCAGACGGCGGCCGCCGCTCCGATCAGACCCATCAGGGAGCCGAGTGCGTTGCGCAGCATGCCCGGCCCTCCGGGTTAGGGGGTCTCGGTCCCGACGCTACGCCGGGCTCCCGGGGTCCGCACGCCGGAGGGCCCCCTGTACGGCGGCGCGGTGGTCGGTGGCGTCGCCCTCCGCGAGCGCGACCGGCGCCACCATCGAGCCGCGGGACCACGTCGGGCGGTGCCGGGTCTGCGTCCGGTTCTGCGTCCGGTTCTGCGTCCGGGTCTGCGCCCGGGTCTGCGTCCGGGGCCACCCCGGGGGAGTCCGCCCCGACGTCCACGCGCGAGCCCCGGGGCCCGGCCCGTCAGCGCAGCCTGAACTCCGTGCCGGGCCGCCGCGAGCCGAACAGCTCCGCCTGCCGTTCCGGCGCCAGGTTCCCCAGCGCGATCAGCGCCGGCGCCTGTGCCAGCGCCTGCTGGAGCGCGGCCTGCTTCGCCGACCACAGGGCCCGTACGGTGCCCTGCACGGCCTCCGTGGGGAAGCCGGCCAGGGTCTGCGCCGCCCGGAGGGCCGCCGGGAGCAGCCCGTCGGGCGCGGTCAGTTCCGAGACCAGTCCGATCTCGTGGGCCCGGCGCGCGGAGAGCCGTTCGGCCGTGCCCATCAGGGACATCCGGGCCGCCTCGCCGAAGGGCATCCGCTGCGCCATGTAGACGGCCTCGTAGGCGCTGACCATTCCGTAGGTGGTGTGCGGGTCGAAGAAGGTGGCGGTCTCGGAGGCGATCAGGAACTCCGCCTCGCCCAGCAGGTAGAAGGCCCCGCCGCAGGCCATGCCGTTGACGGCGGCGACGACCGGTTTCCACAGGTCGCCCGCCTTGGGGCCGATGGCGATCAGCGGGTCGTCGGTCGAGTAGGGGGAGGCGGGCTGCGGCACGTCGACGCCGCGGTCGATGCCGGTGCAGAAGGCGGCCGCCCCCGCGCCGGTGAGTACGATCGCCCGTACCTCGTCCGCGAACCGGAACTCCCGCCACACCTCGCCCAGTTCGGCCGCCGTGGCCAGGTCGATGGCGTTGTGCCGGTGTTCCCGGTCCAGGGTGACGACGGCGACGCCGGTCGCCTTGTCCCGTTCCACCCGCACGGTCATGACTTCTCCAGGACCCAGCGCGGTACGGCCATGCCGCCGGTCTCGGTGAAGACCACGTGCACCCGGGCGCCGATCCGCAGCCGGGCCGGGTCCACCGAGTCGAGCGGGGCGTCGGCCGAGGTCACCAGGTTCCCGGCGAGCCGGATGTGCGGGGCGTCGGCGAGCTCCACGAGGATCACGTTGTACGGGGCCTGCGCGGCGTAGGCGGGCAGCAGCGGCGGGTGCGGCCGGACGTAGGACCAGATGCGGCCGCGGCCGCTCATCCGGCGCCACTCGCTGTCGAAGGACCGGCAGTGCGGGCAGCAGGGGCGCGGCGGGAAGCGCAGCCGGCCGCAGGCGGCGCAGGCCTGGACGCGCAGCTCGTCCTGGGCGGCGTACTCCCAGAAGGGGGCGCCGTCCTCGTCGGGGACCGGCAGCAGCAGTTCGTCCGCGGTGGCGGGAGTGGTGGTCATCGGGTCAGCTCCTCAGCAGGATCGCGGACGTCGGGACTCCCTCGCCCGCCGTCACCAGGCAGGTCGCGGCGTCGGGCACCTGGGAGGTGGAGACGCCCCGCAGCTGCTTGACGCCCTCGTTGATCAGGTTGAAGCCGTGCACGTACGCCTCGGACAGGCCGCCGCCCCCGGTGTTGATGGGGAGCCGGCCGCCCATCTCCAGGGCGCCGCCCTCGGTGAAGGCGGCGCCCTCGCCGCGGCCGCAGAAGCCGTAGCCCTCCAGGGAGAGCGGGATCAGCGGGGTGAAGGCGTCGTAGATCTGGGCGACGTCCACGTCCTGGGGCCCGAAGTCGGCCTGCTTCCACAGGTGGCGGGCGGCGGTCCAGGCGGGGCCGGACAGCGGGTCGTCGTTCCAGTAGTTGACCATGCCGTGGTGCTGGGCGGGCAGGCCCTGGGCGGCGGAGTGCACGTAGACGGGTTTTTGGCGGCAGTCGCGGGCGCGCTCGGCGGAGACGATCACGCAGGCCAGTGCCCCGTCGGTCTCCAGGCAGTTGTCGAAGAGGCAGAGCGGGTCGCTGATCATGCGGGAGGTCATGTACATCTCGCGGGTCAGCGGGCGCTCGTACATCATCGCGGCGGGATTGGCGTTGGCCCGGTTGCGGCAGGCCATGGCGACGTTGAAGAGGTGGTCGCGGGTGGCGCCGTACTCGTGCATGTAGCGGCGGGCGAGCATGCCGATCTCGTCGGCGGGGCGCAGCAGGCCGAAGGGGCGGGTCCACTGGCCCGGGGTGGGCAGCTGGACGGCGGTGTTCTTCCAGGGGCGGGGGCCCGAGCCGCGCTTGCGGGAGCGCCAGGCGACGCCGACGGTGGCCTGGCCGGTGGCGACGGCGGAGGCGAGGTGGCCGACGGTGGCGCAGGAACCGCCCCCGCCGTAGCCGATCTTGGAGAAGAAGGTGACGTCGCCGGCGCCGATGGCCTTGGCGACCTCGACCTCGTCGGTCTCCTCCATGGTGTACGAGGAGAAGGCGTCGACCTCGGACGGCTCGATGCCGGCGTCGGCGAGGGCCGCGAGAATGGCCCGGCAGGCCAACTCCTTCTCGGACTGCGGGAGATGTTTGGCAAAGGCGGTCTGCCCGATGCCGACTATCGCCGTCGCGTCCTTGAGCGTTGCCGCCATCGCCACCTCCGGGGTGCGCCAGTACTGACAGCCGCGAAGGCTACAGCTAATCTGACGGATAGTCAGCTACTGGGTCTGCGGGAAGGTGGCACGCATGGGCGGCGACGGGCGCGAGGGCGGGCGCGAAGACGTGCGCGAGGACGTGCGCGGGGATCTGCGCTGGGGCAGCATCGCGCAGCTCGTCCAGGAGGCAGCGGCACGGTACGCCGACCGCGAGGCCGTCGTCGACGGGCGCGCCCGGATCAGCTACGCGCAGCTCGGCGAACGCGTCGAGCGCGCCGCCGCGGCCTGCGTCGCCGCCGGGATCGAGCCCGGCGACCGGGTCGCCGTCTGGGCCCCCAACACCCTGGAGTGGATCGTTTCCGCCCTCGGCGCCGTCTCGGCCGGCGCGGTACTCGTCCCCCTCAACACCCGTTTCAAGGGCGCGGAGGCCGCGTACGTCCTCGAGCGCAGCCGGGCCCGGCTGCTCTTCGTCACCGGCACCTTCCTCGGCACCTCCTACGTCGCCTCCCTGCGCCGCGCCGCAGCCGAGGGCCCCGGCACCGGACCGCTGCCGGGACTCCCGCACCTGGAACAGGTCGTCGTCCTCGCCGACGACGCCCCCGACTCCTTCCGCACCTGGAAGGACTTCCTGGCGGGCGGGGACGGCGTGCCGGCCGCGGCGGTCCGCGCACGCGCCGAATCGATCCGCCCCGAATCCCCCTCCGACATCATCTTCACCTCCGGCACCACCGGCAGCCCCAAGGGCGCGGTCATCACCCACGCCCAGTCCCTGCGCTGCTACGACGTGTGGAGCGAGCTCGCCGGACTGCGCGAGGGCGACCGCTACCTGATCGTGAACCCCTTCTTCCACACCTTCGGCTACAAGGCCGGGATCATCGCCTGCCTGATGCGCGGGGCCACGATGGTCCCGCAGTCCGTCTTCAACGTGGACACCGTCCTCGCGAACGTCGCCGCCGAGCGGATCTCCGTACTCCCCGGGCCGCCCACACTCCACCAGTCGCTCCTCGACCACCCCCAGCGCGACCAGCACGACCTCTCCGCCCTGCGCCTGGTCGTCACGGGCGCGGCCGTGGTCCCGCTGCGGCTCGTCGAACGGCTGCGCGGGGAACTGCGCATCGCCACCGTCCTCACGGCGTACGGGCTCTCCGAGGCCAGCGGCATCGTCACCATGTGCCGGCGCGGCGATCCGGCGGAGACCGTCTCCGCCACCTCCGGCCGGGCCATCCCGGACACGGAGGTGGTGATCCTGGACGCCGACGGGCGGCCGCAGTCGACCGGGTGCGTGGGCGAGATCGCGGTCCGCGGCTACCACGTCATGCAGGGCTACTTCGAGGACCCCGAGGAGACCGCCCGGACCGTCACCCCAGAGGGCTGGCTGCACACCGGCGACGTGGGGTACGTGGACGAGGTCGGCAACCTGCGCATCACCGACCGGATCAAGGACATGTTCATCGTCGGCGGGTTCAACGCCTACCCCGCCGAGATCGAGCAACTCCTCGGCCTCCACCCGGACATCGCGGACGTCGCCGTGATCGGCATCCCGGACCCGCGCCTCGGCGAGGTCGGCAAGGCCTACGCGGTCCGCCGCCCTGGCTCCACGCTGACCGCGGACGACCTCATCGCCTGGTCCCGCCGCGAGATGGCCAACTACAAGGTCCCGCGCGCGGTGGAGTTCGTGACGGAACTCCCGCGCAACGCGAGCGGCAAGATCCTCAAACGCGCCCTCCGCGCCCTCCGCGCCGGCTGAGCCGGTTCAGGGCTCCCCCCCCCGCTGCTGGGTGGGCGCGCTCCGGGGGAGCATGGCCCCGGAGGGGCTTCAGGCGGTCATCGGCCGCGACGACGGCGGCCGGGCTCGCGCCGCCCGGGTGGGCTAGCGGCGGCGGGCCAGGACCAGGCGCCAGTGGGGGGTGCCGTCGGGGCGGTGGCCGAAGTGGGTCAGGGGGACCGTTTCCACCGTGAAGCCCGCAGCCCGGAGGTCCTCGCGGACCGGACCCAGGGGGAAGGTGCGGTAGTACATGACGAACGGGGGACGCCACACCGCGTTGCGGACCCGCATCGCCGCGTCGAAGCCCGTCGTCGCCCACCAGACCCGGGAGCCGAGCGGCAGCGGGGCGCCGATCGGGAAGGCGAAGACGCCGCCCTCGCGCAGGGCGGCGTGGATCCCGGCGAAGAGCGCGGGGCGCTCCGACGGAAGGAAGTGGCCGAAGGCGCCGAAGCTGACCGCCAGGTCGTAGGTGTCCGCGAGGGCGGGCGGCAGGGCCCGCGCGTCGGCCCGTACGAAGTCCACGCGGTCGGCGTCCGCGCCGTACCGGCGCTCGGCCTCCGCGAGCATGCCCGCGCTGAGGTCCACCCCGGTGATCCGGCCGCGGCACAGCCGGCCCAGCATGTCGATCCCTGCGCCCGTGCCGCAGCACACGTCCAGGCCGGTGCCGAAGGTTCCCTCGTGCTGGGCGAGGGTCTCCTCGACCGCGTCGAGCATCCGGTCCGGGGTTCGGAAGGGGGTGTGGTCGAACTTCGGCGCGAGGAGGTCGTAGCCCCGCTCGACGGAGGAGAGGCCCTGCACTGCCAGTTCGCGGACGCTCGGCCCGTGGGAGGAGAACACGCTCCCAGCCTATGCCGCCGCCCCTGCACATACGTGTACGGCGGTCGCGGTGGCTCCCCCTCCGGGCCACCGCGACCGCCGTTCCCCCGTTGCTCCCCCGTACGCCCCCGTGGTCCCCCCCTGTGGTTCCCCCGTGGTTCCCCCGTACGTCTTGCGAGTGCTACGGGCGCGGACCGGACGCGTGGTTGTCCAGCGTCTGGATCTCCTCGCCCGCGACCGGCGGCGTGACCGGAGCCGCAGCCGGGTCCTCGGTCTTCTCCAGCGGCTTGATCTCGATGCCCGAGGCGTGGTTGTCCAGGGTCTCGATCTCGACGCCCGAGGCGTGGTTGTCGAGCGGCTTGAAGTTCTCGTTCGTCGTCATCGATTCTCCTGAAGGATGGGTAGGGCTGGGCCCGTTCGGCGATTCCCCCGATGACCGCCGAACGGGTAGTCCACCAACCGGCCCGGATGCTCCCCCGAGGCACCGGGTCGATGCACTTATCCTGTCGGACCGCGATAAACGAACGATGAACGCCTCGTTCAGCCGGCGTCCGCGCAGCTCAGGCGGCGATCTCCGAGGCCAACAGGGCCTGAACTTCGCCCAGTTCGGTCGACCGCAGTTGCGCGAACACCGCCTCGGCGTCCCGCCAGCAGGCCCGCGCGCGGTCCCGCTGCCCCAGCCGCCGCAGCGCCTTGCCGAGCACCGTCAGGACCGTCGCCCGGCGCCACTCCCCGCCGATCCCGCGCAGCGCGATGGCCTGCTCGGCGTGCGAGGCGGCCAGGGTGGGCCGGCGCGCCGCCAGGTGGGCCTCGGCGAGCCGGAAGTGCGTCACGCCCTCCCACAGGGGCTGGCGGTTCTCGTGGAACAGCGACAGCGCCTCGGCGAGCTGCGCCAGGGCCTCGCCGAGCCGTCCCGCCTGGGTGAGGGCGATGCCCAGCGCGTAGCGGCCGTTGGCCAGGCGCAGGCTCAGGCCCATCCGGTCGTAGATGGCGATGCCCTGCTGGGCCAGGTCTATGGCGCTGGGCAGGCGCCCCAGTTCCACGTGGATGCGGGAGAGGTTGCACAGCGCGCTGGCCTCGCCGACGTTGTTGGCGTCGGCGCGGAAGCACTCGATGGCTTCCAGCAGGTAGCGCTCGCCGTCCGCGTGCCGGCCCTCGTAGAGGGCGATGATCCCGCGGTCGTTGGGGGCCCAGCACATGGGCAGCGGGTCGCCGGCCTCGCGCGCGAGCACGGTGGCCCGGGCGGCCTCCTCGTCGGCCTCGGCGAAGCGGCCGGCCACCAGATGGACGTTGGTGAGGGTGGTGCGGGCGCGGCCCTCGGCGTACGGGTCCTTCGCGGCCTGGCCGGCGTCGCGCAGGGCGACCGCGGCCGACTCGTACTGCCGGGAGTTGGCCCCGGACTCGGCGAGGTCCTTCGCCGCCCACAGCAGGTCCACGGCCCGGCGCAGGACCAGCGACTCGCCGCCCCGTACGGAGGCCTGCCGTACGCACGCCAGCAGCGGGTCGGCCTCGGCGTACAGCCAGTCCAGGGCGGCGCGCGGTTCGGCGAAGACCAGCCCGGGGTAGTGGGTGTCGGACAGGTGCGCGGGCAGCCGGTCGCCGGGGCGTTCCAGGGCGTAGACCCCGGAGGCGGTGGCCAGGTAGAAGTCCAGCAGCCGGTCCAGGGCCGCCTCGCGCCCGCTCGGCGGTTGTTCGTCGCGCTCGGCGCAGGCACGCGCGTAGAGGCGTACGAGGTCGTGGAAGCGGTAGCGGCCGGGGGCGGCGGATTCGAGGAGGGAGCAGTCGACTAAAGCCTCCAGGAGGTCCTCGGTGTCGTACTCGGGAAGATCGAGCACGGCGGCCGCCGCCGAGAGGGAGATGTCGGGGCCGTCGGCCAGGCCGAGGAGGCGGAAGGCGCGCTGCTGGGCGGGCTCCAGCTGGCCGTAGCCGAGCTCGAAGGTGGCCTTGACGGCGAGGTCGCCGGTCTGGAGCTCGTCGAGGCGGCGGCGCTCGTCGGCGAGCTTGGCGGCCAGGACGGACACGGTCCAGGTGCGGCGGGCGGCGAGGCGCGAGGCGGCGATGCGGATGGCGAGCGGCAGGAAGCCGCAGGCGCCGACGACGTTGAGGGCGGCCTGGCGTTCGGCGCGCACGCGCTCCTCGCCGACGATGCGCGTGAAGAGCTGGAGGGCCTCCTCGGGGCTCATCACGTCGAGGTCGACGAGATGGGCCCCGGCGAGGCCCGCCATGCGGACCCGGCTGGTGACGAGGGCGGCGCAGCCGGCGGTGCCCGGCAGCAGCGGACGGACCTGGGCGGCGTCGCGGGCGTTGTCGAGGAGGACCAGCACCCGGCGGCCGTCGAGGATCGAGCGGTAGAGCGCGGCCCGGTCGGCGGAGGAGTCGGGGATGGCCGTGTCGGGCGTGCCGAGGGCGCGCAGGAAGGAGCCGAGGACGGCCTCCGGTTCGGCGGGGCGGGCCTCGGTGCCCTGGAGGTCGACGTAGAGCTGGCCGTCGGGGAAGTGCGGTCGGGCGGCGTGGGCCACGTGGACGGCGAGGGTGGTCTTGCCGACGCCACCGATGCCGGCGAGCGCGGAGACGGCCATGACCTGGTCCTGGGCACCGCCGCCGAGGATGGCGCCGAGCTCGGCGACGAAGCTGGCGCGGCCCGTGAAGTCGGGAACGGTGGCAGGCAATTGGGCGGGCCTCACGTGAACGGTCGCGGCGGCCGGGGCCGGGTCCTCCGCGCGGGCGAGATCGGCATCGGCATTGAGGATGCGCTGCTGGAGCGCGGCCAGTTCGGGCCGGGGGTCGACGCCGAGCTCGTCGGCGAGGAGGCGCCGGGTGTCGGCGTAGACGGCGAGGGCCTCGGCCTGCCGGCCGCTGCGGTAGAGGGCGAGCATCAGCAGCTCGCGCAGGCGTTCGCGCAGCGGGTGGGCGGCGGTGAGGGCGGTGAGCTCGGAGACGGCCTCGGCGTGGTGGCCGACCTCCAGGTCGAGGTCGAGGCGGGTCTCCAGCAGCTGGAGGCGCCATTCGGCGAGCCGGATGCGCTCGGTCTCGGCGTGCGGGCCGGGGACGCCGGCGAGGGGCTCGCCCTCCCAGAGGTCGAGGGCGCGGGCCAGGAGCGTACGGGCGAGGGAGCGGTCACCGGCGGCCCGGGCGGCTTCGGCGTCGGCGGCGAGGCTGCGGGCGATGCCGAGGTCGAGGGTGGCGGTGGAGCGCAGCCGGATGGCGTAGCCGCCGGACTCGGTGACGAGGAGGCCGGGGGCGACGACCTTGCGCAGGCGGGAGGCGTACGTACGGATGGTGGCGAGGGCCTGCTGGGGCGGGTCCTCGCCCCAGATGGCGTCGATGAGTTCGGGCGCGGTGGCGGTGCGGCCGTCGCGCAGCAGGAGCACGGCGAGCAGGGCGCGCTGCTGGGGGGTGCCGGAGGGCAGGATCTCGGCGCCGCGCCAGGCGCGGACGGGGCCGAGAACGGCGAAGCGGGACTCGCCCGGACCAGCCGTCTCGCCTGCGGCGGGCTCGGCAGACCCGGCGGGCTCGGTGGACCCCACAGATCCGGCGGACCCTGCGGTGGTCTCGGCGGAACCGGCAGACCCGTCGGACCCTGCTGTGGACTCGGCGGGGTTGGTGGACCCGGTGGAACCGGCAGACCCGGCGGGCTCCGTGGTGGACCCGGCGGGCTCGGTGGACCCTGCGGTGGGCTCGGCGGGGTTGGTGGACCCGGTTGACCCCGTGGAACCGGTGGGCTGCGTGGTGGGCTTGGGGGAGCCGGTCTGGCTGGTCGGGGTTGGAGCGGTTGCGTCCGCCGGGCTACCGGTGGGTTCGGCGGTAGGACCCGCCGTGGCCCCGGCCCGGGCCGCCGCGGGGTCGGCCGCCAGGGCGGGGGTCGCCCCCGTGCCGGCTTCGGGTACGACGGCAGCCGTACGGGCCTCGGGATGTTTCCGCGGGCTCGGGATGGCCGGTACGCCGTCCATCTGTCGTCCCCCTGCCTTCCGTCGGTGTAAGGGTCAGTCTGCCCTGTCTCGCGCGCCCACGTCAGCCCGTGTCCGAGCGATCACTGGTCAACTAGCTGACGGTTCGTCAGATCAGCGCTACCGTATGAGTCATGGAGACCTTCCCGAAGATCATCTCGGTGGACGACCACACGGTTGAGCCCCCCCACGTCTGGCGGGACCGGCTCCCGTCCAAGTACCGCGACATCGGCCCCCGCGTCGTCCGCGCCCCGTTGAAGGAAATGACCTTCCTTGGCGGCAAGTTCGCCCCCGTGATGGGGGCCAAGGGCGACGACGGCCCCATCGGCGACTGGTGGGTGTACGAGGACCTGCACCGGCCGCTCACCCGCCTCGACACGGCTGTCGGGTACGACCGCGACGAGATCAAACTGGAAGTCATCACCTACGAGCAGATGCGCCCGGGGTCCTTCTCGGTTCCCGACCGGCTCGCCGACATGGACGTCAACCACGTCCAGTCGGCCCTCTGCTTCCCGACCTTCCCCCGCTTCTGCGGCCAGACCTTCACCGAGGCCAAGGACCGCGAGCTGGGGCTCCTCGGCGTCCGGGCCTACAACGACTGGATGGTGGAGGAGTGGTGCGGCCCGGACGCCCGCGGCCGCCTCGTCCCCCTCACCCTGATCCCGCTCTGGGACGCCCGCCTGGCCGCCGCCGAGGTCCGCCGCAACGCCGCGCGCGGGGTGCGCGCCGTGGCCTTCTCCGAGATACCCCCGCACCTGGGCCTCCCCTCCGTCCACACGGACGAGTGGGACCCCTTCCTGGAGGCGTGCAACGAGACCGGCACGGTCATCGCCATGCACATCGGCTCCTCTTCCCGCATGCCGTCCACCTCGGCCGACGCCCCGCCCGCGGTCGGCTCCACCATCACCTTCGCCAACTGCTGCTTCTCCATGGTCGACTGGCTGATGAGCGGCAAGTTCGAGCGCTTCCCCAACCTGAAGATCATGTACGCGGAGGGCCAGATCGGCTGGATCCCGTACATCCTCGAGCGGGCGAACGTGGTCTGGGAGGAGAACCGCGGCTGGGGCGGAGTCGCCGACAAGGTGCTGCGCCCGCCGTCGGAGCTCTTCGCCGAGCACGTCTTCGGCTGCTTCTTCGACGACGCCTTCGGCCTGAAGAACCTCGACGCGATCGGCGTCGCCAACGTCCTCTACGAGACGGACTACCCCCACTCCGACTCCACCTGGCCCAAGTCCCGCGAGGTCGGCGAGGCGCAGATGGGCCACCTCGCACCGGACGTGGTGGAGCGCATCGTGCGCGGCAACGCGATCGACCTGCTCGGACTCACGGCGGACGGCCTGTGGGCGGGGCCGGGGGCGTGAGCCCGCGGTAGGGCGTGGCCCGGCTCCCTCCACCGGCCACGCCCTACAGCCACCCGCGCGCCCCGCGCCCGCCCGTGCCCGCCCTACGGGCACCGCGCCCGCCCCGCGGTCCCGCCACGAGCAGCAGCGCCGTGGCCAGTCCCGCCACCGTCAACACCGGCAGCAGCACCCGTACGTCCACGAAGGCCACCAGGGCCGAGCCCAGCGCCAGGGCCAGCGCGTTCGGTACGAAGATCAGGGTGTTGGCCGTGGCCGCGGCGCGGCCCAGCGCGGCGTTCGGGACCTCGCGCTGGACCGCCGTCAGCGCGGCGACCAGCACGCACGGCAGCCCGGCGCCGATGGCAGCGCTGCCCGCCAGGGCCACCGCGTCGTACGGCAGCGCCCGGACCCCGGCGCCGAGCGCGAACAGGGTCACCCCGGCGGCCGTGAACACCCTCTCCGGCACGCGCCGCAGCAGCGGGCCCGCCACGAGCCCGCTGAGGACCGAGCCCGCGCCCTGCACCGCGTACAGCACCCCCACGTAGGTGGGGGCGTGCCCCAGTACGTTCCCGGCGACCGCGTAGATCACCGCGCCGTTCAGCCCGGCCAGGAACATCACGGCGGCGCCGGCCGTCACCAGGGTGCGCGGCGCGGGTGCCTCACGCAGCTGCCGCCAGCCCTCCAGCACCTGCGCGAACCCTTTGGTCCCGGCCCGGATCCGCTCCCGTTCCGGCGGCTCCTCGTCCACCCGCAGCAGGGCGAAGATCCCCGCCGCCAGCGCGAAGGTCACCGCGTCGAGCAGGGCCACCGACCCCCCGCCGAAGCGGGCGAACAGGCCTGCGCCCACCAGCGGTGCGAGCAGCTTCATGCCCTCGCCGGCGGTCAGCCGCAGCCCGTTGAAGTCCCCGAGGAGCCGGTGGCCGACGGCCTGCGGGACCAGGGCCGCCTCCGCCGCCCCGTGCACCGTGCCGCAGATCCCGTACACGAACAGGACCGCGAACAGCAGCCACACCCGGTCCGCCGAGTCCAGCAGGGTCAGTACGGGCAGCAGCGCGGCCATCACGAGGCCGAGGGCGACCAGCAGCGGCCGCCGGGGCAGCCGGTCGGCGAGCGCCCCCAGCGCCGGTCCGGCCAGGACCGGCGCCCACAGGGTGAACACGGTCAGCGCCGCGAGCGCGTCCGACCCGGTCAGTGACTTCACCCAGACCCCGGCGACCAGCCACATGGCGCTCGTGCCGAATCCCGAGACGACCACCCCGGACAGGTAGAGCCCCGCATTGCGGTCCCGCAGGACCTTCCCCACACCTCGTTCGATCACCGAACCAGCCTGTGTTCTAAGGCGGGGCGGGGGGATCGGGCAATCTCCCTAGGGAGCGCGCGGGCGGCGCTGCGCTCGCCGCGGGCGCGGCTACTACTTCGGGGTGACCCAGACCTGGCGCTTGTTCGTGTTCGCCGCGTAGAGCTGGACCGCCGTGCCGTTGGCGGTCGAGCCGCCGGTCACGTCGAGGACCTTGCCCGAGGCCACGTGGACGATCTGCCCCTTGGCGTTGACGGACCAGCGCTGTGCGGCCGAGCCGTTGCAGTCGTGGAGGCTGATCTTGTTGCCGTTGGTGCTCGCGTTGCGGGCGTTGTCCAGGCACTTCCCGAACGCGCGGAACGTGCCGTCCTTGCCCAGGATCCACGACTGGGCCGCGGAGCCGTTGCACGCGTAGAGCTGGATCTGCGTGCCGTTGGCCGCCTTGCCGCCCTTGACGTCCAGGCACTTGGCGCCGATGCCGGTCACCCGGCCCTGCGGGGAGAGCGTGGCCCCGGCGCCGGCCGCGAGGCGGCGCAGGCCCTGGACGTCGAACTGCTGGACGTAGGTGCCGGCGCGCTTGTCCTGGTAGGCGTAGGTGGGGGAGCACATGACGGGGAACTGGCCGGAGTCGGTCCCCTTGACGCAGTCGCTCTTCTGGAGGCTGCGGTTGGCGTGCGCGAGGCCCAGCGTGTGTCCGATCTCGTGGCTGATGTGGTTGCGCATGTACGTCTCGCCCATGGCGGCCGTCGGCTTGCCGGCCGGGGTGAAGAACGAATCGTCGATGTAGGCGTGTCCGCTGGTCACGGTCTCGGCCACGGAGGAGCTGGTGAAACCGCAGCTGAGGTTGGCGGTGCCCGTCCCGTCACGGACGATCTTCCAGCCGGTGCTGCCCATGCTGCCCTCGCCCGCCGGCGGGACGCACGGGCGGTGCAGCACGCCGATGATGACCTCGCCCTTGGGCCGTACGTAGTCCCAGCCGACCGGCTTCGCGTCGACGGTGACCGGCAGGTTGGTGATGCGCCGCAGGTCGGCGGCGGAGGCCTGCACGTACGGGGCCAGCCAGTCCGCGGACTTCTGGTCGTAGAACTTGATCGTGTAGCCCGTCGGCAGCCACTTGGTGGAGCCGCTCAGCTTCCACCCCTCGCCCTGGGGCGGTGCGGGCGCGGCCGCCGCGGCGGCCCGCGCGGCGGTGCGGGAAGGCTCCGCGCCGAGCGACATGACCCCGTTCCGGAAGACCGTGCCGTCGCTGCCGTGGAAGGCGGAGTCCTCGGCGTGCGAATCGAGCGCTTCCGCGGCGGGCGGCGCAGTGGTGCCGGCGCTCCCGGTGTTCTCCGTCCCCCCGGTGTCCTCGGTGCCGAACGCGCTGGAGGGGAGCTGCAGGCTTCCCACGATCGCGGCCGCGGCCGCCACGGCAACCAGGGATATCCGGTGCTTGCCTGTCAGTCGCACGTACTTGCTGCCTCTCGTCGGAAACCGCTTCCCGCCGGCTTTGCGATCGCACTGACGGCGGAAATCGAAGCGATGATAGATCAATAGGTCAAATGGTGTGACTGGCGGGGCAGTTGGCGCGGTCGACGGCGATCGGTGCGGACACGGCTTAGCATCGGGCCGTGCCCCGACTCCAGTTGCTGCGCTTCGACCACGCTCCGGCCCTGCTCGCGTTCGAGCGGGCGAACCGGGCCTACTTCGCCGCGTCCGTAGCCGACCGCGGGGACCGCTATTTCGCCGACTTCGACGAGCGGCACGCCGCGCTGATGGCCGAGCAGGCCACCGGGGCGTGCTTCTTCCACGTGCTGGTGGACGACGTCGGGGACGTGGTGGGCCGGGTCAACCTGGTGGACGTGGCCGACGGTTCGGCCGAGCTCGGGTACCGGATCGCCGAGCGCGCCACGGGTCGGGGCCTGGCCACGGCCGCCGTACGGGAGGCCCGCGGGCTGGCGGTGGCGCAGTACGGGCTGACGGCGCTGCGGGCGGTCACCACGCTCGACAACGCGGGCTCGCGCGCGGTGCTGGCCCGCACGGGGTTCGTGCCCACGGGTGACGTCGACCTGGACGGCCGCCCGGGACTGAGCTTCGTGTGCGACCTGCTGGTTGAAACGGTGTGACGCAGGGGTCGGCGGCCGTCCGCGTTCTTGCACCCACCCCCGCCGCCGGGGCATGCTTCGCCAGGGTGAAGCGGAAGGATGATCATGCCGGTGGACAAGCGGACCGTCGTGACGGCGGTGCTGTGCGGGGTCGCGGCTCTGGGGGCGTCCGCCGCCGTGGCGAAGCTGGTTCCGCCGCCCGAAGCGGTGCCGTCCGCGCGGGCGAAGGCCGCACCGACCGCCTCGCCGACGGGGCCGTCGTCGCGATCGCAAGCGGCGAAGCCCCAGCTCACCGCCCCGCCCGGCAGCACCCTGCCGCCGGCCGTCACCCCGCCGCCCGGAGGGCCCGCCGCCTTCACCGGGGCCCTGTTCACCAACGGCCTGGACAGTGACCACTTCTGCACCGCCACCGTGGTCCACAGCCCCGGCCGCAACATGATCATTACCGCTGGGCACTGCCTGCTCGAAGGGGACCAGAGCGGCGGCAGCGCCGTCTTCGCCCCCGCCTACGCCAACGGGGTAGCCCCGTACGGCACGTGGAAGATCGAGCAGGTCTTCGAGGACGACCGCTGGGCCGAGGGCACGGACGACGACTACGACCTCGCGTTCGCCCGCCTCGCCCCGGACGCCAAGGGCCGCACCATCGAGGACGTGACCGGCGCGGCCGTCCTCGACACCAGCGGCCGCGCGGGCGAGGAGGTCACCGTGACCGGTTACCCCGCCGACCGCAAGGTTCCCCGTACCTGCACGTCGGTCGCCGTCCGCGAGAGCGCGACCCAGCAGCGCTTCGACTGCGCCGACTTCCCGGGCGGCACCAGCGGCAGCGCGTGGATCGCCGGCGACGGGAAGATCATCGGCATCCTCACGGGCGGGGACACGGACGACGTGTCGACCAGCACGGTCCTCGGGGAGTACGCGGCCTCGCTCTACGCCAAGGCCACGGGGAAGACGCCCGCCGCGAAGTCCTAGGGGGCGTCCTGCCGGTCTGGCCGGGCTCGCGGTGGACGGCGTCGCGCCTCGCCGCGTCGTCCTCGGTTGCCTTGACGGCTGGCACTTCCCGGTCACCGGCCATGACCATCAGTGGCGCACGCGGGTTCTCCGCCTCGGCGGCGGGATCGCCCGCCGATGCGATCGGCAAGACGCTCCTTAGGCCAGCAGCCCCAGGTGGACCGGTTCCGCCGGGGTGTTGGCCAGGAGGTCCGGCAGGCGCGGGGGCCACAGGGGTTCGCCCAGGGTGGCCAGGCGCTGCGGGGAGAGCCACTGCCAGTGGATGTCCGGGGCCTCCAGGACCGGCTCGCGGCGCGGGCCCGTGGTGACGAAGATGTGCTCGTGCTGGCGGACGGGGATCCCCTGGTGCGTGAAGTCGTGCTCCCAGGTGCAGAGCAGCCGTTCCGGTTCCAGGTCGGTCCAGCCGGTCTCCTCGCGCAGCTCGCGCCGCACGCAGTCCTCGGGACTCTCCCCGGGATCGATGCCGCCGCCGGGCGGCAGCCAGTGGATGCCCACCTCCACGTTGTCCTCCCGGAAGAGGAACACGGATCCGGTGGGGGACAGGATGACAACGCGCGCTGCGTGACGTGGAGTTCGCATCATCGATTCAATGTACGCCGGTGATCGGTTCCGGGGGATGGGCTTGCACCTGGCCTTTTACCGCCTTTTGCGCGCCCGCCCGTCCCCCGGGACCGCCCGGCTACGCCGCCGCCAGTGCCAGCGTCGGCGACAGCCGGGCCGCGCGCACCGCCGGGTAGAGCCCGGCCAGGGTGCCGATCGCCAGGGTGGCGGCGAAGCCGCCGGTCACCGCCCAGAGCGGGACCACCCAGGGCAGGTCGCCGGCCCGGGCGTAGACCGCCGTGGCCGCGCCGCCCAGGGCGATGCCCGCCACGCCGCCGAGTCCGGACAGCAACAGGGACTCCGTCACGAACTGGATCCGGATCTGGCCCTTCGTGCCGCCCAGGGACCGCCGCAGGCCGATCTCGTGGCGCCGCTCCAGCACCGAGATGATCATCGTGTTGGCGACGCCGACCCCGCCCACCAGCAGCGCGATCCCGCCCAGCCCCAGCAGCAGCGTGCTGAACGCGCCCTCCGTGGCCGCCTTCGCCTGGAGCGCCGCCGAGGGGTCGGAGACCTGCACCGCGCTCGGGGTCTGCGGGTTGGCCGTTCGCGGGATGAGCGCGCGGACCGCCGCCACCCGGTCGTCCGCCGACCGTTCGTACACCGCCGTCGGGTGACCGTCGAAGCCCAGCAGCTGCTCGGCCGCGTCCCAGCCGATCAGCGCGGAGCGCTCGATCTCCGGGGCCAGCGGGACCGGCTCCAGGATGCCGATCACCGTGAAGTACCGGCCGCCGACGAAGACCTGCTGACCCGGTCCGGTGATGCCGAGGCGGCGCGCGGAGACGTCCCCGAGCACCACCGAGGGGTAGCGGCCGGTCGCCGCGTTGAGCCAGGTGCCGCTCGCCATCCGCGCGCGCAACGTGCCCAGCAGGTCGTCCTTGGCGGCCTTGAGCACGATCCCGCCCGTCTCCCCCTTCGGGACGTTCTCCGACCGGCGTACGGACTCGGGCACGTCACCGGTGGTGCCGACCGACTCGACCCCCGCGATCCGGGAGATCATGCCGGGGGCGTCCCCGGGCAGCTTGGTGTCCTGGCCGGTGAACATCCCCTCGCCCGGCTTCGCGACCAGCATGTTCGTGCCCAGCTTGTCGAGCTCCCGCAGGAGCTCGGCCTGGCTGGAGGAGGAGATCCCGACCACCGCGATCATCGTCGCGATGCCGATGGCGATGCCGAGCGCGGACAGGAACACCCGTGCCGGGCGGGCGCGCAGGCCCGCCGATCCGACGTGCAGCACGTCCCGCGGGGACAGCCTCGGCGGCTTCAACCGCCGCGGGCGCGTCCCCGTACGGGGCCTCGCGCGGCTCATGACGCCGCCCCCGCCCGGCTGCGTACGTCCGCGACGACCTGCCCGTCGCGGATCCGTACCTGCCGCGGCAGGCTCGCCGCGATCTCCTGGTCGTGGGTGATCACGGCGATGGTGGCCCCGTCCCGGTTCAGTTCGCGCAGCAGCTCCATCACCGATTCCCCGGACGCCGTGTCCAGCGCGCCCGTCGGCTCGTCGGCCAGCAGCAGGTCCGGTGCGCCCGCCACCGCCCGGGCGATCGCGACGCGCTGCTTCTGTCCGCCGGACAGCTCGTGCGGTCGGTGGTCCATCCGGTCGCCGAGGCCCACCCGGTCCAGGGCCTGCGCGGCCCGGCGCATCCGTTCGGCCCGTGGGAGGCCGCTGTAGAGCAGCCCCTCGGCGACGTTCGCCCGGGCACTGATGCGCGGTACCAGGTGGAAGGACTGGAAGACGAAACCGACGTGCCGGGAGCGCAGGGCCGACAGCGAACGGTCCGGGAGGGCCGCGATGTCGTACCCGGCGATCCGCACGCCGCCCGCGGTCGGGCGGTCCAGGGTGCCCACGATGTGCAGCAGGGTGGACTTGCCGGAGCCCGACGGGCCGACGATGGCGAGGAGCTCCCCGGCCGCGACCGTCAGGTCGACCCCGCGCAGGGCCGCGACCCCGCCCGGGTACTCCTTGGTGACCCCGGTCAGTTCCACGACCGGGTTCGGATGCGCCGGCGGATGCGTCATGGGCTGTGTCGTCGTGGCCGTCACAGCTTCGGGATCCCCACCTGCATGCCCTCCTCGAGGGCGTCGCCGGTCACCTCGACCCGGCCGTTGCCGAACATGCCCAGCCCGACCGGCACCTCGCGGGCCCGGCCGTCCGCCACGACCTGGACGCCGAAGCCGCCGCCCGCGAGCGCGAGCAGCGCGTTCACCGGCACGGAGAGCACGCCCTTGCGGGTCTCACCGGTCAGGCCGACGGTCACCGGGGACTGGTCAGGGGCGTTCACCTCGGCGGTTGCGTCGAAGGTGACGACCACCTCGACCTGCGCCTTCTTGTCGCCGCCACCAGCGCCACCGCCCGGGCCGCCCGCGCCGCCGCCGTTCTTGTCGTCGGGTCGGGCGGCCCCGCCCGCCGAGTCGATCTTCCCGGTGGCGCTGCCGCCGCCCGGCAGCCGTACGGTCACCGGGTCGCCCGCCTTCACCGCCCCCGCCTTCACCGCGTCCAGCTGGAAGCGGACGATCCGCTCGGTGCCCGTCACCGTCAGCACCGGCTTGCCCGGCGCCAGCTCGTCACCGACCGCCGCCTCGCCCGCGCGCACCTGCTGCGGCCCCGAGGCGAAGGCGACGTCCTCCTTGCCGACCTCGCCCGTCTCCGCCGTCTTGTGCGCCTTCTGCCACCGTTTGACCGCCGTGGCCGTACCCGCCGTGAAGGTGCCGTCCTCCGGGTCCAGCCCGGTCCCGTACCCGAGGGCCTGGAGATTGCGTTTGAGCTGCTGGACGTCCTCGCCCTCGTCGCCGGCCTTCAGCGGCCGGTACATCGGCGTGGCCCCGTACATGAGCCGCACCGCCCGGCCGTTGACCTCGTACAGCTTTCCGTCCCGCTCCAGCGCCGAGCCCTCGCCCGCGATCCACGTCAACATGCCCGGGCCGCCCGCGTTGAGCTTGCGCTCCCGCGCGTAGCCGAGCGTGCCCTCCACCTGGAGGCCCGAGCTGAGGTCGCCGCGCTTGACCGGCGCCGTGGCCGGCGGCAGTCCGCCGGCCGCGCGCCGCTCCTGCTCGCCCCCGTCGCGCTGCGGCCGGTCCAGGGCGGCCCAGCCGCCCCCCGAGACGGCCAGTACGGCGGCCAGTGAGCCCAGCAGCCACTTGGCCCGCTTCCTCATCGGCCGGTGTCGCACTTCTTCTGGGCCTCCTCGAAGGCCTTCTCCTGACCCTTGGGGATCTCGGTGGCGCTCTTCATGCCGCCCTCGTGGTACTCGGGGTCCTTCAGGGCGACGCCGTTCTCGCGCATGCACCGGATCCACGCCAGCTCCTTGTCCTTCTCCTCCTGCGTGGGCTCCCGGCCGGCGCCCGAGCCGGTGCTCGCGCCGCAGGCCTTCATGGCCTCCTGCATCTTCTGCGGATCGGCGTCCCCGCCCAGCGTCATCCCGCGCGGGTCCTGGCCGGGCTCGGGGTCGGGCACGTCGATGCCGTGTTCGCGCAGGCACTGGCGCATCTTCACGGCGTTGTCGGCCACCGTTTCGGAGTGGTTGCCGCCGCCCCCGGAGGAGTCCGCCTTCCCCGCCGAGGAGTCGTTCGCGCAGGCGGTGGCGAACAGGGTCAGCCCGGTGACGACCGCGGCCGTGGTCATGATCAGGGATCGCTTCATGGGCCCGAGCCTGCGGTGGAAGGGCCTTTCGCTTCCCTCTCGCACCCTGCTTACAACGGCGAAATGTCGATTTCCGGTAAAGAGGACGCCATGCGCGTACTGGTGGTGGAGGACGAGGAATTCCTGCGGGAGATGATCGCCGAGGGGCTGCGCCGCGACGCGCTCGCCGTCGACGAGGCCGGCGACGGCCCGGAGGCCCTGCGGCGCCTGCGCCTCGGCGCGTACGACGTCCTCGTCCTGGACCGCGACCTGCCCGGCCTGCACGGCGACGAGGTCTGCCGGCAGGTCGTGCGCGAGCGGCTGTTGACCCGCGTCCTGATGCTGACCGCCTCCGGGACCGTGCGGGACCGGGTCGAGGGCCTCGGTCTCGGCGCCGACGACTACCTCACCAAGCCCTTCGCCTACGACGAGCTGCTCGCCCGCGTCCTGGCCCTGGGCCGGCGGGTCCGCCCCGCGCTGCCGCCCGTACTGGAGCGCGCCGGGGTCGCCGTCGACACCGCCCGGCGCAGTGCCACCCGGGACGGGCACCGGCTGGCGCTGTCCCGCAAGGAGTTCGCGGTGCTGGAGGCGCTGCTGCGCGCCGAGGGCGCCGTCGTCAGCAACGACGACCTGATCGAGCAGGTGTGGGAGCAGGACACCAGCTACTCGACCAATGCCGTCCGCGTCACCCTCAGCAAGCTCCGAGCCAAACTGGGCGGGCCGCCGCTGATCGAGACCGTGCCGGGCGCGGGCTACCGGATCGCGGCCCGGTGAGCGGGCGCCCGTCGATCGGGCTGCTGCGCACGGAGCGAGGCCGCCTCACCGCGCTGTACGGCTCCCTGCTGCTGCTGGCGGGCGGCGGCCTGGTGGCGCTCGTCTACGTCCTCGTCGGCCAGGGCCTCTACGCGAGCGTCAGCGGGGCCGTCCGTACCGTCGCGCCGGCCTACGCCGCCGAGTCGCCCGGGCCCCCCGTCCCCGGCCGGACCTTCGACCCGGGCTGTCCCTGCGAACCGGCGAAGGCGCTGCCGACGGGCCGGCCCCCGACCGCCGAGCAGCTCAAGGCCTACGCGTACACGCAGAACCTCTCCGACGCCGTCACCGACGCCACCCGCCACCGGCTGCTCGTGTACTCCCTCCTCGCGCTGGCCGTCTTCGCCGTGCTGTCGATCTGGCTGGCCTGGTGGATGGCCGGCCGGGTGCTGCGCCCCGTCGGCGTGATCACCGAGACCGCGCGCCGCCTCTCGGGGGAGAACCTGGACGAGCGGATCTCGCTCGACGCGCCGCCCGGCGAGCTCAAGGAACTGGCCGACACCTTCGACGCGATGCTGGGGCGGATGGAGCAGCTGGTCTCCGCACAGCGGCGGTTCGCGGCGAACGCGGCGCACGAACTGCGCACCCCGCTGGCCGTGCAGCGGGCGGCGGCCGAGATCGGGCTGGCGGGGGACCCGTCACCGCAGAAGGTGGCCCGGATCCGCGCCAAGCTGATCGGTGTCGCCGATTCCAGCGAGCACCTCATCGAGTCCCTGCTGCTGCTCGCCGTCTCGGAGCAGGGGGTGGAGTCCACCGGTCCGGTGGACCTGGCGGCGCTCGCGGCGGTCGAGTTGGCGGCCTGTCCGCAGCAGGGGCTGACCGTCGTACGGACCCTCGCGCCGCTCACCGTGCCGGGCGACCGGACCCTGCTGGGGCACCTGCTGCGGAACCTGCTGACCAACGCGGTGCGCCACAACCGCGCCGGCGGACGGATCACCGTGTCCACCTCCGCCGAGGGGGAACTGACGGTGTCGAACACCGGCCCGGTGATCGATCCGGTGGACGTGCCGGGGCTGCTGGAGCCCTTCCGCAGGCGCGCCGAACGACTGCACACCGCGGGTGAGGGCGCGGGGCTCGGGCTGTCGATCGTGGCCTCGATCGCGCGGGCGCACGGGGCGGAGCTGGCGGCCGAGGCCAATCCGGCCCCGGAGGGCGGCCTCACGGTCCGCGTGCGCTTCCCGCTGTCCGGCGAGGCGCGCACGTCGTAGCCAACCGGGCTGCGGGGGCCTGCTGATGTACGGTCGGAGGAATGAGCCAGCACGTCCGAGCCCGCTCCCGTCCGCCCCGCAAGCCCCGTGCGATCCGTAGGACCCGCCGGGCGGCCATCGCCGCCGTACTCGGCCTGGCGACCTTCACGGTCGGCTGGGTGTACGTGGCCCAGGACCCGGACGGGGCCGCCGGTTCCCGGCCGCAGGCCCGCGTGGACGCCCGCCCGCAGGCCGAGGACCGTGCCGCGCGCGACGTGCGGCAGGCCGAGCGGCAGGCCGCCCAACAGGCTGCCCAACGGGCCGCCGCCCCGCAGGGCCTGGCCGGCGTCAGCGAGCGGACCCGGGCCCGGATCCCGGCCGGGTCCCGTCAGCTCATCCTGGTCACGGGCAAGGCGGTGGACTCCTCGGAGTCCACCGCCGCCTTCTACACGCGCCCCGCGGCCGGCGCCGACTGGGTCAAGGCCGAGAGCTGGCCGGCCCGCAACGGGGCCAACGGCTGGTCCACCGAACGCACGTACGGAGACCTGACCTCGCCGATGGGCGTCTTCGCGCTGACCGACGCGGGCGGCCTGCTGCCGAAGCCGCCCGGGACCCGGCTCCCGTACGACGAGGACAACGGCTTCGTCGCCACCGGCCTCGGGGTGAACGGGGAGTCCCTGGTGGGCTCCTTCGACTACGTCGTCGCCATCGACTTCAACCGCAGGCCGGGCCGGTCCCCGCTGGACCCGGTCATGCCGGACGGCGAGGAGAAGGGCGGCAACATCTGGCTGCACGTGGACCACGACGGGCCCTCGCAGGGCTGCGTGGGCATCCCGAAGGCGGCCATGGAGAAGGTCCTCCAGACCCTCGACCCGGCGGCGAAGCCGGTCATCGTGATGGGGCCGGAAGGCTTCTGAGCCGGGCGAGTCGGGGCCGCAGCAGCAGTCCGATGTAGGCGAGGTCGAAGACGCTGCACAGGATCCCGAGACCGAGGATGAACGGCGCGTCCTCCCTCACCCCGAACAGCAGGGTCGGGGCGAGCGTCCCCAGCCATTTGGCGACGGCGATGGTCAAGGACTGCCCGAGCGGGCCTTGCCGGGAGGCGTACAGGGCGATGAACAGGCCGGACATCAGCAGGTTCTGTAGGAACGCCGAGTACCGGCTCGCGTCGTGCGCCCCGAAGTGCGCCAGGAACATCCACTGCACGGCGAATCCCGCACCGAACACCAGGATCGACCAGGTGGCGAAGAGCGGTCGGGTCACGAACTCCGGCAGCTCGGCCCGCCCGAAGCGCAGATAGGTGTAGACGATCACCACGTCGGCCACCGCCCACACCACGTTGACCACGCCCTGCGCGGAGACCCCGACCGAGACGTCGCGGACCGCGTAGATCGCTTCCCAGGCGAAGTTGAGCGCGAGCGCGGCGACGGGCATCGCGTACGTCCGGTCCCGCAGCCCGACGCGGATCGCCTCCACGTACACGACCGTCCAGGCGATCCCGCTGACCAGCGTGAGTATCAGATCCACGCGCGCACCCTAGCGACGGCAGCGCGGAAGGGGAACGCCCCAGTTCTGCCAGGGGTGCGTCGCACCCCTTGTCTGACGATCCGTCAGCTACGACGATGGCCCCGCACCGATATGACGAATCGGCAGACGAAGGCGAGGCGGGCCCGCCATGGCGCGCGTATTTCCGCAAGGTCGGCTGGTCTACGGGATGCAGCTCCCGGTCCAGTCGCAGAGCACCCTCTACGCCGAGCCCTGGGAGGCGTCGGCCACCGCCGCCGATCTCGCCGGGATCGCGCGGGCCGCCGACCGGGCCGGCTTCGGGTACGTGGCCACCTGCGACCACGTGGCCATCCCGCGGCGGCTCGCCGGCCCCATGAGCACCGTCTGGTACGACCCGGTGGCGACCCTGTCCTTCCTGGCCGGCATGACCGAGCACGTGCGGCTGCTGAGCCACGTCGCGATCCTGGGCCTGCGCCACCCGCTGATCAGCGCCAAGCAGTACGCCACCCTCGACCACCTCTCCGGCGGCCGGCTGATCCTCGGGGTGGGGGCCGGGCATGTGCAGGAGGAGTTCGAGGTCCTCGGCGTGGACTTCGCGCGCCGCGGGGCCGTCCTCGACGAGACCCTGGACGCGCTGCGGGCGGCGCTGGGGCCCGAGGAGTACCCGGAGTTCGAGGGCCAGCTGTTCTCCTTCAAGGACCTCGGCCAGCTGCCCCGGCCCGCCCAGCAGCGGATCCCCGTCTGGGTCGGCGGCTCCTCGCCCGCGGCCGTCCGCCGCGCCGCCGTGCGCGGGGACGGCTGGCTCCCGCAGGGCGACCCGCGCGAGGCGCTCCCGCAGCAGATCGCCCGGATCGGGGAGCTCCGCGAGGCGGCGGGGGTCACCGCCCCCTTCGAGTTCGGCGCGATCACCGAGGCGCTGTACGTCGGCGAGCCCGGCTGGGACACCGGGCGCCGCACCCTCACCGGCAAGGCGGAGGTGCTCGCCGAGTCCCTGCGGGAGTACCGGGCGCTCGGCGTGGACCAGATCCAGGTGCGCTTCCGCAGTCGCGACCGCGCCGAACTCGTCGACCAGATCACCGCTTTCGGGGCCGAGGTGGCCCCCCTCCTCAACGACTAGGGGCTGAGCGACCATGGGCAAGCTGGACGGGCGCGTCGTCATCATCACGGGCGCGGCACGCGGGCAGGGCGAGCAGGAGGCCCGGCTCTTCGCCGCCGAGGGGGCGCGGGTGCTCCTCGGCGACGTGCTGGACGAGCAGGGCGCGGCGGTGGCCAAGGACATCGGCGAGGACCGGGCCCGGTACGTGCGGATGGACGTGAGCCGCGAGGAGGACTGGGCGGCCGCGATCGCCGCCGCGAAGGAGGCCTTCGGCCCGGTCGACGGCCTGGTCAACAACGCGGGCATCCTGCGCTTCAACGAGCTGACCGCGACCCCGCTGGAGGAGTTCCAGCAGGTGGTCCAGGTCAACCAGGTGGGCGCCTTCCTCGGCATCAAGACGGTGGCCCCCGAGATCGAGGCGGCCGGCGGCGGCACCATCGTCAACACCTCCTCGTACACGGGCCTGACGGGCATGGCGTACGTCGGCACGTACGCCGCCACCAAGGCGGCGATCCTCGGCCTGACCCGGGTGGCCGCGCTGGAGCTGGCGGGCAAGGGCATCCGGGTCAACGCGATGTGCCCGGGCGCCGTGGACACCCCGATGGCCAATCCGGGCCTGCTGGACCCGGCGAACATGACCGACGAGGCCAGGGACGCGATGGCGGAGCTCTACAAGCGGGTGGTCCCGATGGGTCGGGTGGGCCAGCCGGAGGAGATCGCGAAGCTGGCGCTCTTCCTGACGGGCGAGGACTCCTCGTACATCACCGGCCAGCCCTTCGTGATCGACGGCGGCTGGATGGCGGGCGTCAGCATTCTCTGATGGGGCGTCAGCTATTGACGGTCCCGCCCCGGCAGTGGAACAGTCGAGACATCGAATCTGACGGAACGTCAGAAGTCAAAGGACGGTGAACCCCCTTGGAATTCGGGCTCTTTGTGCAGGGATACGTGCCTGAGGCGCGGTCCAAGGTCGACCCCGAGGCAGAGCACAAGGCGCTGATCGAGGAGACCGAGTACGTCATACAGGCGGACAAGTCCGGCTTCAAGTACGCCTGGGCCTCCGAGCACCACTTCCTGGAGGAGTACTCGCACCTGTCGGCGAACGAGGTGTTCCTCGGGTACCTCGCCCACGCCACCGAGCGCATCCACCTCGGCTCCGGCATCTTCAACCCGCTCGCCCCGGTGAACCACCCGGTCAAGGTGGCCGAGAAGGTCGCCATGCTCGACCACCTCTCCAAGGGCCGCTTCGAGTTCGGCACCGGCCGCGGCGCGGGCAGCCACGAGATCCTCGGCTTCCTGCCCGGCATCGAGGACATGAACGGCACCAAGGAGATCTGGGAGGAGACCATCGCGGAATTCCCCAAGATGTTCCTCCAGGAGGAGTACGAGGGGTTCCAGGGCAAGCACTGGTCGCTGCCGCCGCGGAAGGTCTTCCCCAAGCCGTACGGGAAGGCCCACCCGGCCATGTGGTACGCCGCCGGCTCCCCGTCCTCGTACGCGATGGCGGCGAAGAAGGGCCTCGGCGTGCTGGGCTTCAGCGTGCAGAAGGTCTCCGACATGGAGTGGGTCCTCGACCAGTACAAGACGGCCATCCGCGAGGCGAAGGCCATCGGCGCCTTCGTCAACGACAACGTCATGGTCACCTCGACCGCGATCTGCGCCGAGACCCACGACAAGGCCGTCGAGATCGCCGTGGGCGCCAACATGAACCGCTTCCAGTCACTGGTCTTCCGCTACCACGACACGTTCCCGCGGCCCGAGGCGATCCCGCAGTGGCCCGAGACCCTGCCGGAGTACAACGCGGAGATCATCGAGCTGCTGATCGCGGAAGAACTGCTGATCTGCGGCGACCCGTCGGAGGTCCGGGCCCAGTGCAAGCGCTGGGAGCAGGCCGGCGCCGACCAGCTGTCCTTCGGCCTGCCGACCGGCGTCTCGCCCGAGGACACGATGACGACGATCAAGCTGATCGGCGAACACGTCATCCCCCACATCGACACCGACCCGGTCCACCGCACGACCCGCTTCCGCCAGGCCGTCTGACCCGGCGGGGACACGGGGACGGCGTCTTCCCGGACCGCCGTCCCGCACCGGCCCCGGCCGGGCGGCCACCGGCCGGGGCCAATTCCAGCCTCGCCGGCGTTTGAGGCGCGGGGTCTGGGGCGGAGCCCCAGGGAACCCGGCTCCGCCGGGCACCGGGCTCCGCCCGGACCCTCCCCCAGCTACCGCTGGGAGGTGCCCCCTGCTCAAACGCCGGCGGGGCTCAGAGTGCGAAGGGACGTCATGCTCGACCACCTGATCAAGGGCGCGACCGTCGTGGACGGCACCGGTGCCCCCGCCCGCGTCGCGGACGTGGGGATACGCGACGGCCGGATCGCGGCGATAGCCGCACCCGGCACGATCACCGAAGCGGCCCGCACCACCGAGGACGCCACCGGCCTGGTCCTCACCCCCGGCTTCATCGACCCGCACACGCACTACGACGCCCAGCTCTTCTGGGACCCGTACGCCACGCCCTCCATGAACCACGGCGTGACCACCGTCGCCGGCGGCAACTGCGGCTTCACCCTGGCCCCGCTCAACCCGGCCCGCCCCGAAGACGCCGACTACACCCGCCGCATGATGAGCAAGGTCGAGGGCATGGCCCTCAAGGCCCTCGAAGAGGGCGTCGACTGGACCTGGTCCACCTTCGGCGAGTACCTCGACGCCCTGGAGGGCCGGATCGCCGTCAACGCCGGGTTCATGGTCGGCCACTGCGCCCTGCGCCGGCACGTGATGGGCGAGGACGCCGTCGGCGGTCAGCCCACCCCCGAGCAGATGCAACAGATGCTCGACCTCTTCCACGACGCCATGAACGCCGGCGCCTGGGGCCTGTCCACCACCCAGTCCTCCACCCACTCCGACGGGTCCGGCGCCCCCGTGGCCTCCCGCCACGCCCGCCCCGCCGAGCTGCTCGCGCTGTCGAAGGCGGTCGCCGAACACGAGGGCACCCAGCTGGAGGCGATCGTCGCCGGCTGCCTCGACCAGTTCTCGGACGAGGAGATCGACCTCTTCGTGGAGATGAGCGCCGCCGCCGGCCGGCCCCTCAACTGGAACGTCCTCACCATCGACGCGTCCGTCCCCGAGCGGGTCCCGCGCCAGCTGATCCCCAGCGAGCGCGCCCGCAAGGCCGGCGGCCGCATCGTCGCGCTGACGATGCCCATCCTCACCCCCATGAACATGTCGCTGGGGACCTTCTGCGCGCTGAACCTCATCCCCGGCTGGGGCGAGGTCCTAGGCCTGCCCGTCCCCGAGCGGATCGAGAAGCTCCGCGACCCCGACGTACGCGCCGAGCTGCTGCGCCGCGCCGACAGCAAGGAAGCCGGCGTCTTCCGGCGCCTCGCGCACTTCGGGCGGTACGTCATCGGCGACACGTACAGCAAGGAGAACGAGGGCCTCTCCGGCCGGGTCGTGAACGACATCGCCGCCGAACGCGGCCAGGACCCCTTCCACTGCCTGGTGGAGATCTGCGCCCACGACGACCTGCGCACGGTGCTCTGGCCGATGCCCACCGACAACGATCCGGCGAGCTGGGCCCTGCGCCAGGAGACCTGGCAGCACGAGGACGTCATGCTCGGCGGCTCCGACGCGGGCGCGCACCTGGACCGGATGTGCGGGGCCCCGTACACGACCCGCTTCCTCGGGGACTGCCTGCGCGGCCGCAAGCTGGTGCCGCTGGAGCAGGCCGTACGGATGCTCACCGACGACCCGGCCCGGCTGTTCGGGCTGCGCGAGCGCGGCCGCCTCGCCGAGGGCTTCCACGCGGACCTGGTCCTCTTCGACCCGGAGCGGATCGAGGCCGGTCCCGCGACCCTGGTCCACGACCTGCCCGGGGACAGCCCCCGGCTGGACGCGCGGGCCATCGGCATCGTCTCGGTACGGGTCAACGGCGTGGAGACCATCCGCGACGACGAGGTGACGGGGGCGGTCCCCGGGATCGTGCTCCGGTCGGGCCGGGACACGAGGACGGTGAGCACCCGATGACGGACGCGCAGGCGCAGAAGCTCTACGTCGGCGGCGAGTGGGTGGAGCCCGCGGGCGGCCACTACGAGGTGATCAACCCGGCGGACGAGTCGGTGGTCGGGCTCGCGCCCGAGGCCTCGCGCGCCCAGGTCGAGGAGGCGGCGCGCGCTGCGGCCGAGGCCTTCGAGAGCTGGTCCCGTACGACGCCCGAGGCGCGCGCGGCGATCCTGGACCGGGCCGCGGACATCATGCAGCGGGAGTACGAGCCGTGGGCTGCGCTGGCCCGGCAGGAGACGGGCGCACCGACCGGCATCGCGCGCGGCATGCAGGTCGGGGTGGGCGTCACCCGCTTCCGGCGGTACGCGAAGGGCGCCCTCGAACCGGTCGAGCGGGGCCTGCCCCCGCAGGTCACCGAAGCCGGCCCGATGGGGCGGGCGAGCATCCTGGGCGCGTTGGAGGTGCGCCAGCCGGTCGGGGTGGTCAGCTGCATCACCTCCTACAACAACCCCTGGGCGAACCCGGCGGGCAAGGTGGCCCCGGCCCTGGCCATGGGCAACACGGTGGTGGTCAAGCCGGCCCCGCAGGACCCGCTGTCGGTGTTCAAGATGGCGGACGCCCTGCACGAGGCCGGGGTGCCGGCGGGCGTGGTGAACGTCGTGGGCGGGCAGTCGGTGGAGGTCGGTGAGGCCGCGGTGGACTCCCCGCACGTGGACATGGTGTCCTTCACCGGTTCCACGGCCGTCGGGCAGCGCATCGCGGAGGTCTGCGGCCGGTCCATGAAGCGGCAGTTGATGGAGCTGGGCGGCAAGGGCGCGGCGATCGTCTTCGAGGACGCGGACCTGGACGCGGCGGTGATGGGGATCGGGACGACCTTCTCCTTCTACTCCGGGCAGATCTGCACGGCCCCGACCCGGGTGATCGCCCACCGGTCCGTCCACGACCGGCTGATCGAGAAGCTGACCGGCTATCTGGCCTTCATGAAGGTCGGCGACCCGGCGGCGCCCGGCACGGTGGTGGGCCCGGTGATCTCTGCGGCGCACCGCGACCGGGTGGAGTCGTACGTCGAGCTGGGGAAGAAGGAGGGCGCCCGGATCGCGTACGGCGGCGAGCGCCCGGTGGTGGGGGACGGCCGCGGCTTCTACGTGGCTCCGACCCTGTTGGTCGACTGCACGAACGACATGCGGGTGGTCCGCGAGGAGATCTTCGGCCCGGTGGTCGTGGTCGTCCCCTTCGACGGGGACGAGGACGAGGCGGTCCGGCTGGCCAACGACAGCGACTTCGGGCTGCTGAGCTACGTGTGGTCCGGGGACTCGGCGCGCGCGTTCCGCGTGGCGCGGCGGCTGCGGGCGGGCGGGGTCGGCGTGAACACCATCGGCCGGAACATGGAGGCCCCGTTCGGCGGCTTCAAGCGCAGCGGGGTGGGGCGCGACGTGGGCTCGTACGCGCTGCACGCGTACAGCGAGATCCAGTCGATCGTCTGGACGGGCTGAGGCGGTGGCGGGGTCCGGCCGGGGGAACGTCTCCGGGCCGGCCGGCCGGCCGGCCGGCCGGTCGGTCGGGCAGTGGGTAGCCGCGGCGCGCGATCCGGCCCTCGGTTGGATGAGGGCGATGGTTTGGGAGCTGACGCCTGGCGCTCGTTGCGGGCGCTCACTGGGCAGAGTGGACGCTGTTGGTTGTTCATTCCTGTGAGTGATAGTGCATTTGGGTGGTTGTCGTTACGGTCGGGTGCATGTACCTCAAGGAGTGGGCGAAGGCGCAGGGTGCGCATCCGCAGACCGCGTATCGCTGGTTTCGTGAGGGTAAGAACCGGGCGCGCAGGGCGCCGAAGAAGGCGGCCGGCGATGGCTGATCCAGCCAGGAAGCTTCGCGCTATAGCCCCCTCTTTTGTGGCGCTCGCTCCCTCTGGCGTCGCAATACGCGACCGCCTGGAGCATCTCACTCAGGGGGATGAGGAGGTCCTGCGGGCTGTCGGGGAGTATCAGGGTGCTCTGGCTTCCCGTGACCTCAAGCAACGTTGCGCGGATGGCAACGATCACAGCACGGGCACCTGGGCGAGGCGCAAGCGGGATCTGACGAAGGAATCGTCGTCGCGGATTGCTGGGGCGATAACCAAGACCAGCCACGATCAGTGGGCGCTCGCCCGACGCTGCCAGGCCGCGCACATAAAGAGCCTGGAAGCCGGCATCCGCACGCTGCGGCACCGACTGTCCCTGCCTATCGGGGAGAAGGGCGGCAAGCGCGCGGCGGGCGGCTACCGCTCCAGGAGAGAGTGGTTCAACAAGTCCCGGCGTCTGGCCGCGCTGGAGGTCCGGCACGCTGCCGCTGTCCGCGACTGGCAGGCCGGGCGGGTCCGTGTTGTGCGGGGTGGGAAGCGACTCGCGAACACCCGGCACAACCTCACTGGGGCCCAGCTCACCGAGGCGCAGTGGCGCGCCCGCTGGGAAGCCGAACGCTGGTTCCTGGCTGCTGACGGGGAGTCCGGAAAACGGTTCGGGAACGAGACGATCAGGGTCACGCCCGATGGCGAAGTGTCGATCAAGCTGCCCGCCCCGCTCGCATATCTGGCCAACAGCAAGCACGGCCGGTACGTCCTCGCTTCCACTGTGGCGTTCAAGCACCGGGGCCAGGAATGGGCAGACCGGATCGAAGGAGACCGAGCTGTCGCCTACCGCATCCACCTGGACGCGCAGCGCGGGCGCTGGTACCTGACCGCGTCCTGGCAGCGTCCCGTCGTCCAAACGGTCCCGCTCACCGCAGCCCGGGCGAACGGCGTGATCGGTGTCGATATGAACGCCGACCACTTCGCCGCTTACCAGCTCGACCCGCATGGCAACCCGATGGGTGAGCCGCACCGCTACTTCTACGACCTGTCCGGCACTGCCACTCACCGCGACGCGCAGATCCGACACGCCATCACCCGTCTGATCAACTGGGCCAAGCGGGCTGACGTCGGCGCGATAGGGCTCGAAGACCTCGACTTCACGACCGAGAAGACCCGCGAGAAGCACGGCGGCAGAAAGCGGTTCCGGCAGCTCATCTCCGGCATGCCGACCGGCAAACTCAAAGCCCGCCTCGTGTCGATGGCCGCCGCACACGGTCTCTCCATCGTCGCGGTCGATCCCGCCTACACCTCACAGTGGGGAGGCCAGCACTGGCAGAAACCGCTGGTCACCCCACGCCGCAAGATGTCCCGACACGATGCCG
The DNA here is from genome assembly GCF_026340975.1 of Streptomyces sp. NBC_01214. Classification (GTDB taxonomy): domain Bacteria; phylum Actinomycetota; class Actinomycetes; order Streptomycetales; family Streptomycetaceae; genus Streptomyces. The sequence continues at coordinate 930,870 of NZ_JAPEOS010000001.1, forward strand.
CAGGCATCGCGATTGGACGACGCGCCCTCGGGCACCCGATCCGGCGACGGACGGCACCGCCCCCACACGACCAGAGTGATCGTGTGGGGCATCGGACCGCCCAGGCCGGGCCAGGCACCCATGGGCGTGACGGAAACCGCCCACCCACGACGGACCGGCTACACGGAGAGCCGACGCCGAGTGGGAAGAGAAAGCGGAGACCGAGTGCATCCAAAACCGTTCGGGATGCGCCCAGTACGCACCGGTGGGTCCAAGACTCACTCATGCACACTGGCTAGGAACGGTGGGACTCGATTCCGTAGGTCATGCCGAGAGGGTGTCAGGCGAAGTCAGGACGCGTCCAACGAAAATCCGGCCTCGCCGCGGACCCGGCCGTTGATCTGGAGCTGCACCAGGTGCTCGCCGGAGTGGTAGCGGCGGGTGGTGATGGGCTTGAAGGAGTGGCGCTTGGTGCCGCCGAGGGTTTCGCCGGGGGCCAGGGAGCGGGTGACGAGTTTGAACACCTTGGGGGTGCGGGTGCCGCCCGCCTTCACGTGGTGCACGACGTAGTCGATGACCAACTGCGCCGGGAGCGGGCCGGTGTTGGTGACCGTCCAGTCGAAGACGAGGTACTCGCCGACGGCGATCCGCGGGGCGGCGACGACCGGGCCGCTCACGGTGACGGGCACGTCGGGGGAGTGACCGAGCAGGGTCAGCGCCTCGGGCCGCCCGGCCTTGATCAGGGTGCGCAGTCCGTGGCGCACGACGCGGTCGGTCGTGGCCTCGGGCCCGGCCAGCCAGCGGGCCGCGGTCTCGACCGCGAGGGCGGGGTGGTCGCGGCTGATGTCGTTGAGGTGGTTGGAGACGGAGCGGCGGACGTACTCGGACCCGTCGCGGTAGAGGGCGTCCAGCACCGGCACGGCCGGCCGCGGGTCGGTGACGAAGGCGGGCAGCTGCGGGGCCCACGGCAGCCGGGGCCGGGTGCCCTCGCTGGCGAGGCGGCGTACGTGCGGGTCCGGGTCGGCGGTCCACTTCTGTACGACGGCCAGGGCGCGGTCCGGGTCGGCGCGCAGGAAGGGCCGTACGGCGGACTCGGCGGTGAGCCGGGAGGTGAGGTCGTGGAGCAGGTCCAGCCCGGGTTCGAACGCCTCCAGCCCGCGGACGGCGACGGCCTCGTTGACGGGGAAGGTCATCCAGCCCTCGAAGTCGGGCTGGGCGAGGGCGGTGCGTACGACGGCCTCGAAGGCGGGCCACGGGTCGGGGAGGTCGTCGAGCACGGCGTCGCGGACGGCGGCGACGCGGCCGCTGAAGGTCAATCCGTCGAGGGCTTCGGCGCGGGCGCGCAGGGCCGGCGAGGACCGGCGGCCGCCCGCGCGGGCGAGCAGTCGGGCGAGGCTGGTGACGGTGTCCGCGCTGAGCAGTTCATCGGCCGTGGGCATGGGGCCAGTCTCGCCGATGCGGCCCCCGGTCCGGGGGCTTCCGGAGCGCGGCGGCGACCGCCGCGCTCCGGGCCCGGTCGTGCCCGGTCGCCCGCTCCGTCCACGGAGGAGGCGGTGAGGACGCAGCCCTTCATGCTGCGCATGACTTTCAAACCGATCCCGGACCCCCGTTACCGCCGGTCACCGCAAAGTCACGACGGAAACTTTGAAAATTCGCAAAACGGACATGGCTGCGGTTTCCGCATGCCGAAAGAGTCCCGGTCGAGCCTGTCGAAGCGTGGGCGCGCGTCAAAGTGAACCTTGCATTAAGCGCTCGTGAACTGCCTCGACCTCAAGATTCGAAGGCGTTCGGGGGTGTTGAGTTCCGGACTTCGATCGTCCAGATGTGGAAAACGCACCATCTAACGTCCTGACCCATGACTCAGCTGGACGTTCGGCCTCGGGCCGGAGACACGGTAAGCGGCGTCGCCGAGGGCGACGTTCGCGGCAAGGGCCTCGGCAAGGGGTCCGTCGGACTGGTCGGAAGCGCCGTCATCGGCATCTCCACCGTCGCCCCCGTCTACTGCCTGACCTCGACCCTCGGCTCCACCGCCGGCGAGGTCGGCATGCAGATGCCCGCGATCTTCCTCGCCGGCTTCCTCCCGATGCTCCTGGTCGCCTTCGCCTACCGCGAGCTCAACAAGGCCATGCCGGACTGCGGCACCTCCTTCACCTGGACCGTCAAGGCCTTCGGCCCGCGGATCGGCTGGATGTGCGGCTGGGGCCTGGTGATCGCCACGATCATCGTGCTCTCCAACCTCGCGGGCGTCGCCACCTCCTACTTCTGGCTGCTGGCCGGCGAGATCACGAACAACGCGTCGGTCGCCGCCCTGGACGACAACAAGCTCGTCCACATCACCACCTGCCTCACGCTGATCGCCGTCGCGACCGCCATCAGCTACCGCGGCATGACCGCCACCAAGGGCGTCCAGTACGCGCTGGTCGGCCTCCAGCTCGTCGTGCTCGCGATCTTCGTCGCCATGGCCTTCCAGAAGGCCTCCGCCGGCACCTTCGACACCGGCCTGGACTTCTCCTGGTCCTGGATGAACCCCTTCGCGGTCGAGTCCATGGCGGCCTTCACCGCCGGACTCTCGCTCTCGATCTTCATGTACTGGGGCTGGGACGCGTGCCTGGCCACCAACGAGGAGACCACCGGCTCCACGAAGACCCCCGGCCGCGCCTCGCTCATCGCGATGATCGTCCTGGTCGGCTCCTACCTGGCCACCGGCATCGCCGCCCAGATGGCCGTCGGCGCCGGCGGCGAGGGACTCGGCCTCGCCAACGAGGAGACCTCGGGCAACGTCTTCGCCGCCCTCGCCGGCCCCGTCATGGGCCCGGCCCTCGGCATCCTGCTCTTCGTGGCCGTCCTGGCCTCCGCCGCGGCCTCCCTGCAGACCACCTTCATCCCGGTGGCCCGCACGGTCCTCGCCATGTCGACGTACGAGGCCCTGCCGCCCTCCTACGCCAAGGTCCACCCGCGCTTCAAGACCCCGGGCCGCGCCACCGTCATGGCGGGCGTCGCGACCGGCGTCTTCTACACGGTGATGACCCTGGTCAGCGAGAACGTCCTCACCGACACGATCTTCGCGCTCGGCCTGATGATCTGCTTCTACTACTCGCTGACGGCCTTCGCCTGCGTCTGGTACTTCCGCGGCGAGCTGCGCCGCTCCGCCCGCGACCTGTTCTTCAAGGGCGTCTTCCCGATCCTGGGCGGCCTGCTGCTGGCCGCGGTCTTCTTCAAGACCCTGTACGACGCCTGGGACCCGTCCTACGGCTCCGGCTCCACCCTCCCCGGCCTCGACGTCGGCAACGTCTTCGTCATCGGCGTCGGCCTGCTGGCCCTCGGCCTGGTGATCATGTTCGTCACCGAGCGCCGCAGCCCGGCCTTCTTCCGCGGCGAGGTCCTGACGAAGTCCACCCCGTCCCTGGTGGTCGAGGACTGACCGTCCCCGCGCCCCCGCGCCCCAGCCGCTGAGTCATGCCACGGCCCCGGATCGATTCCCCCGATCCGGGGCCGCGGGCGCATCCGGGCCGTTCCACCGCGCCAACCCGGGCGCGGGCGGTGACCAGGTGTGCGGCGGGGTCGTTGGACGGTGCATGAACGCCTTGAAGCGCACCCTCGCCGCCCTGGTCGTCTCCGGTGGCGCCCTCGCCCTCGTACCCGCCGCCGCGCACGCCGACGAAGCACCCGACCAGGCGCCCCCGGTCGTCGGCCGGGTCGTGGACATCGTCGACCACCCGACCCAGGCCGTACAGGACACCAAGACCGCGGTGGGCGCGACCGCCCAGGCGGCCGGAGCCGCCGGCCAGGCCACGGACTCCTCCCTCAAGGGCGCCGGCACGGCCCTGACTGCCGGCCTCCCCAACGCCCCGAAGGTCGGGTGACGAACACCGGCTGAGGCCCGGCTCCAGAGGGTGTCTCGAGCGGCGGCGCTCGTTGAGCAGGGCATGATCCTCTGGCTGCTCAACCATCTCAGCACCTTCGTCATCGCCGTCCTCCTGGTCGGCGGCCTCACCGGCCTCGCCGTCGCCGGGAGCGTGGCCGCCCGCCGCCGCTTCCCGCACCTGGCCCAGGGCGACCACAACGAGATGGTCGGGGTCGCGCTCGGCATGTTCGGCGCGATCTACGGCATCATCCTCGCCTTCGTCGTCGTCACCCTCTGGACGCAGCTGGAGAACACCCAGAACATCGTCGCCAGCGAGGCCACCGACCTGGCGCTCGTCGTCCGCAGCGCCGACGCCTTCCCGCCGGCCGACCGCGACCGGGTGCACCGGGCCGTCGGCGCGTACGCGCACGCCGTCGTCGAGGTGCAGTGGCCGTTGATGCGCGACGGGCGGCCGAGCTACGAGGCGACCGCCCCGCAGACGCACGCCCTCTACCAGGCGCTCCAGGCCTACGAGCCGCAGGGCACCCGGGCCGAGACCTTCTACGCCGAAGCGGTCACCCGACTCAACGACGTCGCCGCCCAGCGCCGGGCCCGCATCACGATGGCCGAGAGCTCGCTGCCGATGCTGCTCCAGGTGCTGGTGTACGGGGGCGCGTTCGTGATCGTCCCGCTCACCTTCCTCTTCAGGCTGCGCAGCCTGAAGATGCAGCTGCTCTTCGTATCGGCGGTGGCCGGGCTGATCGGCTTCAGCCTGCTCCTGGTGGTGGCACTGGACCGGCCCTTCGCGGGGGACCTGAGCGTGACCCCGGAGCCCTACAAGGAGGCGGCCCTGGCGCAGTTCTGGGCCGCCGGCTGAGGGGGCCGCGGGCTGTCAAGTCCCGAACTCCAGCGACGTGACGCGATCCGCTCCCTCGGGCTGACTGGATGCACGGGCCCACCGCCCCGCCCCCACGCCTTCGCCTCCCGAGGAGCATTCCCATGGCCGGCATCCACACCCGCACCCGGACCCGCACCGGCACCGGCACCGGCACCCGGACCCGGCGTCTCGTCCTGCTCGTCATCGTGGCCGCGCTGGCCGCCGCGGGCGCCGGCTTGGCCTACGGGGCGCTCGCCGCCCCCGCGACGCCGCGCACCCCGCACTCCTCCACCGCCCCGGCGTCCCGCGACGGCGGCTCCGGCCACCGCCTGTGGTCGGTGTTCAAGCACCTCTGGACGAGCGTCGGCATGGCCGGGGACGCCCCGCACGTGGGCCCCAACGCCGACGGGCGGCGTACGCCGACCGCCGTGTCGGTGTACGCCGCCCAGGGGCGGGACGGTGCTGCGGGAGGAGGCCCGCGCGCTCATACCGGTTACTTCGGGTCGCGGTTGAAGGAGGCCGCCGACCAGCGGTAGCCGAGCACCGCCAGGCCGATGGACCAGGCGACCGCGAGCCACCCGTTGTAGCCGATCTCGGTGCCGAGGAGCAGGCCGCGCAGGGTCTCGATGGCCGGCGTGAACGGCTGGTACTGGGCGATCGGCTGGAACCAGCCCGGCATCGCCTCGATCGGGGTGAACGCGCTGGAGATGAGCGGCAGCAGGATCAGCGGCAGCGCGCTGTTGCTGGCGGCCTCGGCGTTCGGGCTGTTCATGCCCATCCCGACGGCGATCCAGGTGAGCGCCAGGGAGAAGAGCGCGATCAGCCCGAACGCGGCCAGCCACTCCAGGGCCGTGGCGTCGGTGGACCGGAAGCCGATGGCGACGGCGACGGCGCCGACCAGGACCACGCTGGCGAGTGCCTGTAGGACGCTGCCGACGACGTGCCCGACGAGCACGGAGCCGCGGTGGATCGCCATGGTGCGGAAGCGGGCGATGATGCCCTCGGACATGTCGGTGGAGACGGACACCGCGGCCCCGACGACGGTGCTGCCGATGGTCATCAGCAGGATGCCGGGGACGACGTACGCGATGTAGTCGGAGCGGTCGCCGCCGCCCATGCCGGCGCTCATCACGTCGCCGAAGATGTAGACGAAGAGCAACAGCAGCATGACCGGGGTGAGCAGCAGGTTCAGCGTCAGCGACGGGTAGCGCCGGGCGTGCAGGAGGTTGCGGCGCAGCATCGTGGAGCAGTCGCGCACGGCGAGGGAGAGGGAGCTCATCGGACGTTCTCCTTGGACTGGTGGGGGAGGGCGGCGGACGGGCCGGTGAGGGAGAAGAACACGTCGTCGAGGTCGGGGGTGTGCACGGTCAGCTCGTCCGCCTCGACGCCGGCGGCCTCCAGCCGGTCGAGGACCGAGCGCAGCGCGCGCTGGCTGCCGTCGCTGGGCACCTGGAGCGCCAGTGCCTCGTCGTCCCGGGTGACCTCGTGCAGGGCGAGGGCCGCGGACCGGTAGAGAGCCGGGTCGGTGAAGCGGAGCCGGACGTGTCCGCCGGGGATCAGCCGCTTCAGCTCGTCGGCGGTGCCCTGGGCGGCGATCTTGCCGTCGTTGAGCACGGCGATGCGGTCGGCGAGCTGGTCGGCCTCCTCCAGGTACTGGGTGGTGAGGAAGACGGTGACGCCGCCCGTGACGAGTTCGCGGATGATCTGCCACATGTTGTGGCGGCTGCGCGGGTCGAGGCCGGTGGTGGGCTCGTCGAGGAAGATGATCCGCGGGTCGCCGACCAGCGTCATCGCGATGTCGAGGCGGCGCTTCATGCCGCCGGAGTAGCTGGCGGCGGGCTTCTTGGCGGCCTCGACCAGGTCGAAGCGTTCCAGCAGTTCGCCGGTCACCCGCCGTCCCTCGCTGCGGGAGAGGTGGTGCAGGTCCGCCATGAGGAGCATGTTCTCCTCGCCGGTGATCAGGCCGTCGACGGCGGAGAACTGGCCGGTGACACCGATCGAGGCGCGGACGGCCTGCGGGTCGGCGGCCAGGTCGTGGCCGTTGATGTGGACGGCTCCGGTGCCCGGGTCCGCACCGATCAGGGTGGAGAGGATCTTGACGGCGGTGGTCTTGCCGGCGCCGTTCGGACCGAGCAGGGAGAAGACCGTGCCGGTGGGGACCGCCAGATCGATCCCGTCGAGGACGACCTTGTCGCCGTAGGACTTGCGCAGCCCGTTCGCCGCGATGGCCAGGTTGGTCATGAGGAGTGCTCCTTCGGAAGCGGTGACTGCGGGTCAGATGCTGCGGGCGGTGATGTCGCCGTAGGAGGTGGTGGCGCGGATGGTGAGGCCGGCGGCGGCGCCGTCGGTGTTGGTGAGGGCGTTGTGGATGCGGCCGTAGGCGGTGCCGGCGTCGAGGGTGGCGGAGACCCCGCGGGCGGCGCCGACGGTGATGTCGCCGGCCTGGGTGGTCAGTTCGACGGTGCCGCGCTGGGCCTCGGCGATGTGCAGGTCGCCCTTCTGGGTGGTGATCTGCGCGGCGCCGCCCAGGCGTCCGACGGAGACGTCGCCGGCCATCAGGGTGAGGTGGGCGCTCGCGGTCTCGTCGAGCTTGACCGTGCCCTGGGCGCTCTCGAAGGTGACGTCGCCGAGGCGTCCGACGCCGCGGAACTCGGCGGCCGCGGTCTTCGCCTCGACGCGGGAGCCGGCGGGCAGTTGGACGGTGATCTCGACGGATCCCGGGTGGTTGCCGAGGATCCGGTTCTTCGCGGGTGCGGTCGCGATCCGCAGCACGCCGTTGCTGTACTCGGCGCTGGTCTGCTCGGCGGCCTTCACGTCGCGGCCCTTGGAAGCGTCGGCCGGCAGGATCTCGACGGTGGTGTCGGCCCGGTCGGCGGCGATGAACCGGATGAGCCCGGCGGGGACGTCCAGGACGGCGGCGATCGGGGCGGCGGTGGCGAACTTCTGCATGGTCCTTCTCCTTCATCAGCGGCTGCGCTCCGTGCGCCCCGCGGTTTCTGATGAACGAAAAGCTACGTTGCGTTCGAGAAACTGGCAACAGACTCGTTGCGTAAAATCTGCATCGCAGCAGGTCAAGTGCGAGATTTCATTGCAATGGTTTCGAACTTAACGCAACGCGCGCTACGCGATTCGTTGCAATGGAATGAGAGTGAACGCTATAGTGGGCCACACCACGCACCACGAAGGAGAACGCGATGCCGGGAGGCAGGCTCAATCAGCAGGAACGCCAGCAGATCGCGCTGGGACTGGCCGACGACCTCGCCTACGCGGAGATCGCCCGGCGCCTCGACCGTCCGACCTCGACGATCTCGCGCGAGGTGATGCGCAACGGCGGCCCGGGCGCCTACCGGGCCGACCTGGCCCACCGCGCCACCGAACGCCGCGCCCACCGGCGCAGTCAGGCCGCCCCCCGGGGGGCGGAGGCGATCCCGCAGGCCCACGGGCGCGACCCCGAGGCCGTGCGCGAGTTCGAGGAGGTGTTCACCAACGTCCTCATCCAGGCGGGCACGCCCAAGATGATGGCCCGGGTGATGTCCTGCCTCTACATCACGGACACGGGCAGCCTGACCGCGTCCGAACTCGTCCAGCGCCTCCAGGTCAGCCCGGCGTCCATCTCCAAGGCGATCACGTTCCTGGAGGGCCAGGGCCTCGTCCGCAGGGAGCGCGACGAACGCCGCCGCGAGCGCTACTTCGTCGACGACGACGTCTGGTACCAGGCGACCATCGCCAGCGCCCGCGCCAACGCGCAGATCATAGAAACCGCACGCCAGGGCGTCAGCATCCTCGGCCCGGACACCCCGGCCGCCAACCGCCTGGAGAACATCGCCCGCTTCATGGACTTCGTCTCCGAGGGCATCACCCGCGCCGCGGAACAGGCGCGCGAGGTCCTCCACGCGAAGCCGGGAACGCCCGCCGCAACGCCCCCGGGCGACACCCCTTAGGGAGTGCCCTGCCGATCAGGCCGTGCGGCCCGCCGCCGCCTCGATCACCTCGTCCAGCACCTCGCGGGAGCGGACCAGATCGCCGATCATCCGGTCGATCCGCTCCCGCTCCGTGGCCAGTTCGGCCACCAGCGCCGGGGTGGCGCGCACCGATGGGCCGCCGTCCTCGTCCCGCACGCAGGGCAGGATCTGCGCGATCTTCGCGCTGTGCAGGCCGGCCGCGTACAGCTCCTGGATCCGGCTGACCCGGTCGACCGCCCGCTCGGGGAAGTTCCGGGGCTTCCTCGGCAACCCCGACTTCGTGGAGCGGCTGCGCACGGGCGCGCCGCTCCACGCGATCCGTCCGGAGTTCCTGATGCACGTACAGGGCGCGGAGGGCTACACCGGCTACCCGGCCCTCGGGCGGTCCGCCTACGAGGGCGAGTCGGCGTGGCCCCAGGTGCGGGAGCAGAGCACCAGCCGGTAGCCGTCGGGGTCGGCGACGGTGACCCCCCACTCGTCCCAGTACGGGTTGTGGGCGGCGACGCGGGTTCCGCCGTGCTCGACCAGGCGCTGGACCAGGGCCTCGTCGGGGGCCTCGCCGAGATAGAGCACGAACAGGTCGTCGACGGTCGGCGCGGGCACGATCGGGTTCGAGGCGTCACGGGTGAGCTCGAAGTGCCAGCCGCCCCCGGCCGGTCCGACCATCAGCAGGTCGTGCTCCCCGGCCACGCTCTCGGCGCTCCGCCACTGCACCTGTAGCCCGAGCCCGTCGACGTAGAACCGCTCGGCGGCCGCCAGGTCGAGCGAGGGCCGGGCGACGCGGACGTGAGTACGTGAATCGATCATGCTCGTCAGCGTACGAAACCCCGCCGGGACGCGGGCGGTTCGGCCCGTCCGCCGCACGGCGGGCCCGCCGGCCGGGAGCCCTGTGGGGCGGGCCCCGGCCGACGGGTGCCGGGCGTCAGGCGCCCAGGTGGTGGAACTCGGCCCACTCCTTCTCGCCCTCGGACTCGCAGTTGTCGGCGTACAGGGGGCCGATCTTCGCCGGAATGCCGGCGAAGGAGGAGCAGTTGGACGCGAAGGCCTTGTGGCCGCCGGAGAAGTAATCGATGTCGACACCGTCGTTGGCCAGCGCCGCACCGGCGCCGCCCAGCAGGATGCCGGCGGCCAGGACGGACGCCGTCAGGGCAGAGCGAATACGCATGACACTCTCCTAAGGATCTCGATCTACGCGCCGGATAGACGGCACGCGACCGGCTCAACATCACGGAGAGTTCCCGGGAAACGGTGCTTCACCCCAATGGCGGTCACCCTCTGTCATTCGGGCGTGCCCTGTCAGAAGCCCGCCGTGGCCGCACTGTCGGTGGCGGTCGCTACCTTGCGATCAGGTTCAGGAGCCGGCGAGATCGGGCGGTGGCGGGGATGGTCGTCGAGTTGGGGTACGCGGAGGGCTGGGACCTGGCGACCCGTACGCCGTGGCGGCCGTTGTCCGCCGAGGAGGCGCGGGAGCGGGACGCGGCCGGGCTGCCGTACGTCGTGGAGTACCGGATGCCCGGCCGCGAGGCTCCGCTCGAAGTCAGGCTCGTCTCCTGGCAGGAACACCACGTGGGCCTCTGGGTCTACGACGAGCAGGGCCGCCGCGTCCATGAGGTCGACTACCGACTCCTGGACGGGGAACGGCTGTTGACCCGGCGGGCACGCCGCTGGGGCTATGCCGGGCCCGAGGTGCCGGAGTTCGACGAGGAGGCCTCCCGGACCACCGTGACGCTGCACCCCGACGGCCGGGGCCGTCTGGTGCGGGAACCGAAGGGTTCCAAGAGGGGATCGACGCACACCACGGCCGAGGTCACCGAGGAGGAGCGGTGGATGGACCGCCCGGAGTTCGGGTGCTGGCCCGTGCTCTCGGCGCAGGTGCACGGGCTGGCGGAGCCGGTCACCGTCCGGGAGACGGTCGTGGAGCGACGGGTCGCCGGCGCGGAGTCCGAGCCCGCCGACCGCTGGCGGGCTCCCCGGCCGGGCGAGGCCGGGCCGCTGGACGCGCTGTTCCGGCCCGGGACCCGGATGACCACGCCGCACGACCCCGAGATGACGGTCGTCGAGCCGGTGCGGCGCGGAACCCTGAACGTGCCCAGCGGACTGCTGGGCATCGACTGCCCGCTGGACGGCAAGGGGCCGCGCCTGACCGTGCCCGTGCCGCCCGGGGCGTACCCGCTCGAGGAGGGCCGGATCACCTTCGGGTACGTCTGCATGTTCGAAGGGCGCTGGGTGGACCGCACGGACACCACGGCGGTCCGGCTGTGCGTGAGCGATGCGCCCGCGGCCTCCTGGGAGATGGCCATGGCGCCGGAGGACGATCCCCGGCTGCTCGGCGAGGGCGAGGTGTACTGCTTCTCCACGGACGGCGCGACGGGCGCCTTCGCCGATGCCCGTGCGTGGGGACCGCTCCAGGAGCGTTTCGACCGGGTGATGGCGGACGGCGATGCGGACGAGGGGGAGCCGAACGAGGGGTCCATCTTCCTCGTGCGGACCCGCGAGCCCGTCTCCGGCGCCGAGTTGGCCGCGTTCGCGGTGTGCTCGGACGGGGGCCATCCGGTCTGGGTGGGCAGGTCCGCCGACGGGGACGTGGTCGGTGTGGTGGTGGTGATCGACCAGATGCCCGAGCTCGCGGCGCCCTGACCCCCCGCCGCCGGGCGGGCGTTCAGGGGCGCCAGCGGGGCGCCTCGTCGTCCGGGGTGTCGGGGCTGGCGAAGTGGAACGGTACGCCGAGGTGGTCGGCCAGGGCGGTGCCCGCGCGGGTGGCGGCCGCCGCCGAAGGGTGGAGGCCGCCGGTGTCGGCGCCGTCCAGGGCGCGTTCCGCCGCACCCCAGTAGATCGCGGCGAGGCACTTCTGCGCGCTCTGCCCGTTCTGCCCGGCCGGTTCGTCCAAGATGGCCAGCAGGTTCACGAACCAGCCGTGGACGGTGTCCCCGTCCCAGATCGCCTCGATCGCCAGCACCCGGCCCCGGATGCCGTGGGCCAGGGTGGCGAGCGAGTCCAGGTCGAGCGGATCGTCGGGGGTGCGGGCCACCCGGTCGCCGAAGTGCACGTAGCGCAGGTGGACGATCTCCTGGGCCTCCCGCAGACCGATGCCCCGGGCGCGGCCCGCCTCCCACACCAGCTTGATCGCCAGCATCAAGCCGTCCTGGAGGACGTATCCGTCGACCTGCGTGCGGATGCCCGCCGGGAGCGCCGTCCAGTGGTTCTCGATGTCCCGGTCCACGCCGTCCGCCCCTCGGTTCGTCATGGCGTCATGATCCGCGGGCGGTGACGCGCCGTCGAGGGGTTTTCGGGAGCGGCCGGCCCCTGCCCGGGCCCCTGCCCAGGCCCCGGCCCGCCCCGCGCCGTCAGAGGTACTGGGCGAACTCGTCCAGGGTGCGCAGGACTTCGGGCTTCGCGGCAGAGGGGAGCTGGAGGACGACCTCCTCGATGCCGAGGTCGGCGTAGTGGCTCATCTTGCCGGGGGTGGGCCGGACGGCGTACGGGACCACGCGCAGGGCCTTCGGGTCGCGCCCGGCCGTCTCCCAGATCTGGCGCAGCACCGGGATGGATTCGCCGAGTCCGCCGCCGCCGATGGGGAGCCAGCCGTCGGCGTGGTCGGCGATGGCCGCGAAGAGCTTGGGGCCGGCCGCGCCGCCGATCAGGGTGCGCGGGCCGTACAGGGGTGCGCCGGGGCCGAGTTCGCGCGGGGCCTGGACCGGCTTCGGGTGGGCGGCGCTGGCCTGGACGGAGCAGTACTGGCCGACGTACGCCGTGGGCTCGGGGGACCACAGGGCGCGCATCAGCGCCATCCGGTCGCGGACCAGGTCGCGGCGGGTGCGCCATTCGACGCCGTGGTCGGCGGCCTCCTCGACGTTCCAGCCGTAGCCGATGCCGAGCGTGAAGCGGCCGTGGGAGAGGTGGTCCAGGGTGGCGACCTGCTTGGCGAGGTCGATCGGGTCGTGCTGGGCGACCAGGGTGATGCCGGTGCCGAGGTGGAGCCGTTCGGTGACCGCGGCGGCCTGGCCGAGGGCGACGAAGGGGTCGAGGGTGCGCCCGTACATCTCGGGGAGTTCACCGCCCATGGGGGTGGCGGTCTCGCGGCTGACCGGGATGTGGGTGTGCTCCGGGAGGTAGAGGCCGGAGAAGCCGCGCTCTTCGAGGCTGTGGGCCAGCCGGACGGGGGAGATGGTGCGGTCGGTGAGGAAGATGGTCGTGGCGATCCGCATGTGCTTTGACACCTCCGAGACGTGGGACCCGCCACGGTACGGGCTGGGCCCGCGAATGTTGAGGGGGCGTCAGGTGGTGGGGCGTGTCCCCCGGGGGCGCGGTTCAGTCGCGGGGGTAGCGGGCCAGCCAGCCCGGGGAGGCGGTGGTGGGGCTGTGCAGGCTCGGGCCCTGGGTCATCTCCAGGGCGAAGTCGTCGGCGAGTTCCAGCAGCGCGGCGCGGCCTTCGAGTTCGGCGAGCCAGGCGGCCGGGAGGGCCGTCTCGCCGTGCAGGGCGCCGAGCAGGGCCCCGCACAGGGTGCCGGCGGCGATGGAGTCACCGCCGTGGTTGACCGCGAGGCGCAGGCCCTGCGGGACGTCCTCGGCGACCAGGGTGCAGTAGACGGCGACGGCGAGGGCGTCGGCGGCGTCCTCGGGCCCGTCGCCGCCGGGGGAGAGGGACGCGACGGCCCCGGGCCCGGGCGAGCCCTGGGTGACGGCGGCCAGGGCGCGCTGGAGGGCGTCCGTGACGGGCTGGTGCCCGGCGCGGGCGCCCAGCAGGCCGAGGGTGCGCTGGACGGCGGAGTCGAGGGAGTCGCCGCGGACCAGGCCGTGGACGATGACGGCGACGGCTCCGGCCGACAGGTGGGCGGTGGGGTGGCCGTGGCTCTGCGCGGCGCACTCGACGGACAGTTGGAGGACGAGGGCGGGCTCCCAGCCGACCAGCAGCCCGAAGGGTGCCGAGCGGGAGGCGGCGGCCGCGTCGCGGGCGGTGGGGTTCTTCGGCTGGTCGAGGGTGCCGAGGACGTCGTCGGCGAAGCCGGTCAGGCAGGCGCGGTGCGGGGCGCGGCGGGCGTAGAGCCACTCCTCCTGCGCGAGCCAGCCGTTGTCCTTGCGGCGTTCGTCGGGGCCCCAGTCGTGCTGGGTGGCGGCCCAGCGCAGGTACGCGCGGTGGATGTCGGTGGGCGGGTGCCAGGCGCCGGTGTCGCGGCGTACGTGGGCCCGTATCAGCCCGTCCACGGTGAAGAGGGTGAGCTGGGTGGCGGCGGTGACCCGGCCGCGGCGCCCGAGGGCGGGGGCCGGACCGGTCAGGCCGTCCGGGCCGTGGGCCGCGCGGAGGGCGGCGAGGGAGAGGCCGGCGGCGGGTGCGCCGAGGGCGTCGCCGAGGGCGGAGCCGAGGAGGGCGCCGCGGACGCGGCTGCGGAAGTCCTGCTGCTCGACGCGGCCCCAGAGGCCGGTGGCGATGCCACGGCCGAGGGTGCGGTTCGCCCCGGCGGGGGCGGGCCCCACCCCGCCGCCCGCGGGCCCGGCGGCGACCCGGCCTTGCCCCCCGACCGGCCCGCTGGCGCCGGCGGGGCCTTGGCCGCCTGCGTGCCCGGGTCCGCCGACCGGGCCGGTGGTGCCGGCGGGGGCTTGGCCGCCTGCGGTGCCGGGGCTGGCTGCCGGGCTGTGGGCGCCGATGGAGCCCTGGCCACCGACCGGGCCGTGGGTGCCTGCGGGGGCTGGGGCGTGCAGGGAGATGGCAGGGGCGTTGGTGGCCGGGTCCTCGGTCGGGCCGGGGCCGCCCGGGCCCGTCGCGGAGCCCGTGTCGTTCGTACCGTTCACTGCGTCCATCCCCGGCACCGCGCTCCCCGCTGACGAGTCCACTCGATGCCCGGCGCCCCTACCCGTACCCGCCGCGCACGCGAACCCGCACTGTAGTGGACAGGATCGGTCGAATCCGGAAGCGGTCGGCCAAGGGGCCCGTAAGCGAACGTAGATCGGCCAGAATCCGAATACTTCCGGCCGCGATCCGGGAGATGGCACGTTTTGCCAGTTGCCTCCGAGCCGGTCGTTTTCAGTCACGCCTCGTTCATCGGACGTTCTCCGCGGCCACCCAGCCTCGGAGCCATGAAGAAGGCCCTCCTCGCCGCGACCGCCGTCGCCTCCGCACTCGCCGCCTCCCTGGTCGCGGCCCCGCTCGCCTCCGCCTCCGGCTGGGACCGGTACGACCGGTCCGCCGTCCCGTTCACCGAAGCCACCGTCACCGCCGGAGCCGACGGCTCCTTCACCCTCCAGTGGAAGGCCCGCGGCACCGACCGGGTCGAGATCAAGGCGAACGGCAAGGTCGTCGCGAAGGGCGGGTCCCAGGGCCGCGCCGTGGTCACGGGCCTGCCCGCCGCCGACCGCCAGTGGTTCGACTTCAAGCCCGGCCGCGGCCAGGGCCTGCGCCTCGCCGACCGCCTGATCGAGCTGGACGGCACCGCCAACTTCCGTGACGCCGGCGGCTACCGCACCAGCACAGGCCAGTGGGTCAAGATGGGCGAGATCTACCGCTCCGACGCCCTCAACAAGCTGACCGAGAACGACCTGGCCAAGCTGCAGCGCCTGCGCGTCAGGACGGTCTTCGACCTCCGCATGGAGGACGAGCGCACCAAGGACGCCGACAAGGTGCCCGCCGGCGCCAGCTACGTCGTCGCCGACGTCTTCGCGGGCTCCGGTTCCTTCCAGACGATGCCCCGCACCCCCGACGAGGCCGTCAAGGCCATGGTCGACGCGGAGCGGGCGATGGTCTCCGGCGCCGGCGGCAAGAAGGCGTACACCCAGGTCTTCGAAGGCATCGAGCGCGACCGCAGCCGCTCCGTCCTCTTCCACTGCACGGCCGGCAAGGACCGCACCGGCTGGGCGGGCGCCACCTTGCTGACCGCCCTCGGCGTGCCCCGCGAGACCGTCGAGGCCGACTACCTGGCCAGCAACGACTACCGCAAGGCCGCCAACGACGCGATCCTCTCCCACCTGCCCGCCCAGCAGGCCGCCGTCTACAAGCCGCTGCTCGACGTGCGCCCCGAGTACCTGAACGCGGGCTACGACGAAGTGAAGGTGAAGTACGGCTCCTTCGACCGCTACCTCAAGGACGGGCTCGGCATCGACGCCCGTGAGCTGAAGGAGCTGAAGAAGGACCTCCTGGTCGGCTGATCGGGAGGAAAGGGATCCCGGAAAGGGCTCCCGGAAAGGGGTCCCGGAAAGGGGTCCCGGCCGTCCGGCCGGGACCCCGCTTCCGCTCAGTCCAGTACGGGGAGCAGCTCGGGCAGGTGCCCGTCCGAGGCGCGGGCCGCCTCCTGCCGCTCCTGCGGCACCTCCCCGTACAGCGTCGTACGGGCCTTCGCGGGCCGCCCGGCCGCCTCGGCGACCGCGATCAGGTCCTGCACCGACTTGTACGAGCCGTAACTCGACCCGGCCATGCGTGAGATGGTCTCCTCCATCAGCGTGCCGCCCAGGTCGTTCGCCCCGGACCGGAGCATCTCGGCCGCGCCGTCCGCCCCCAGCTTCACCCAGCTCGTCTGGATGTTGGGGATGTGCGGGTGCAGCAGGATCCGGGCCATCGCCGTCACCGCCCGGTTGTCCCGGACCGTCGGACCCGGCCGCGCGATGCCCGCCAGGTACACGGGCGCGTTGGTGTGGATGAAGGGGAGCGTGACGAACTCCGTGAAACCACCGGTCTGCTGCTGGATCCGGGCCAGCGTGCGGAAGTGGCCGAGCCAGTGCCGCGGCTGGTCCACGTGCCCGTACATCATCGTGGACGAGGAGCGGATCCCGAGCTCGTGCGCGGTGGTGATGACGTCGATCCAGTCGGCCGTCGGCAGCTTGCCCTTGGTCAGGACCCAGCGGACCTCGTCGTCCAGGATCTCCGCCGCCGTACCCGGGATCGAATCCAGGCCCGCCTCCTTGGCCGCCGTCAGCCAGTCCCGTACGGACATCCCCGTGCGGGTCGCCCCGTTGACCACCTCCATCGGCGAGAAGGCGTGCACGTGCATGCCGGGGACCCGCTGCTTCACCGCGCGCGCGATGTCGAAGTAGGCCGTCCCGGGCAGGTCCGGGTGGATGCCGCCCTGCATGCACACCTCGACCGCGCCCACGTCCCAGGCCTGGGCGGCCCGGTCGGCGACCTGGTCGAGGGAGAGGGTGTAGGCGTCGGCGTCCGTGCGGCGCTGTGCGAAGGCGCAGAAGCGGCAGCCGGTGTAGCAGACGTTGGTGAAGTTGATGTTCCGCGTGACGATGTAGGTGACCTCGTCGCCCACGACCGACCTGCGCAGGTCGTCGGCGATGCGGCACAGCGCGTCCAGGGCCGGGCCGTCCGCGTGAAGCAGCGCCAGCGCCTGTGCGTCCGTCAGCTTCGTCGGATCGTCGGCGGCCTGCGCGAGGGCGCCCCGTACGTCGGTGTCGATGCGCTCGGCCACCATGCCGGGAGCCGCCGCCTCCCGCAGCGCCTCCCAGTCCCCGTACACGTCGTCGAAGTCGTCGCGGCGGTCGCCGGTGCGGCCCTCGGTGTCGATGGTGGCGTGCAGGTCGGTGCGCCCGTACGCGGTGAAGCCCTCGTCCGGCTCCTGCCACGGCCGGCCCTCGACCACGGCGCCCTCGTCGGCCAGCCCGGTCCCCGGATCGGCCAGCGCCCGTACGTGCGGCAGCAGCCGGGGGTCCAGCCAGGGCTCGCCGCGCTGGAGGAACTCCGGGTAGATGGTGAGGCGTTCGCGCAGCTCGAAGCCGGCGGCGGCGGTGCGCGCGGCCAGCTCCTCGATGTGCGGCCAGGGACGCTCGGGGTTGACGTGGTCGGGGGTCAGCGGGGAGACCCCGCCCCAGTCGTCGATGCCCGCACCGATGAGGAGCGCGTACTCGGCGTCCACCAGGTTCGGCGGGGCCTGGATGCGCGCGCTCGGGCCCAGGATGTGCCGGGCGACGGCGATGGCGGCGGCCAGCTCCTCCAGCTCCGCGTCCGGCATGCCGCGCATGGCGGTGTCCGGCTTGGCGCGGAAGTTCTGGACGATGACCTCCTGGATGCCGTGGTAGGCGCGCTGGATCCGCCGGAGCTCGAAGAACGCCTCGGCCCGCTCCGCGTAGGACTCGCCGATGCCGATCAGCACGCCGGTGGTGAAGGGGACGTTGGAGCGGCCGGCGTCCTCCAGCACCCGCAGCCGCACGGCCGGGTCCTTGTCGGGGGAGCCGTGGTGGGGGCCGCCCGGCTCGGACCACAGGCGGGTGGCGGTGGTCTCCAGCATCATGCCCATGCTGGGTGCGACCGGCTTGAGGCGCTGGAGGTCGGACCACGACATGACGCCGGGGTTGAGGTGCGGCAGCAGGCCGGTCTCCTCCAGGACCCGGATCGCCATGGCGCGCACGTAGGCGAGGGTGTCGTCGTAGCCGTGCGCGTCGAGCCACTCGCGGGCCTCGGGCCAGCGGTCCTCGGGGCGGTCGCCGAGGGTGAAGAGCGCTTCCTTGCAGCCCATCGCCGCGCCCTGGCGGGCGATGTCGAGGACCTCGTCGGGGGAGAGGTACATCCCGTGGCCGCTCTTGCGCAGCTTTCCGGGGACGGTGACGAAGGTGCAGTAGTGGCACCTGTCGCGGCAGAGGCGGGTGAGGGGGATGAAGACCTTGCGGGAGTAGGTGATGACACCGGGCCGCCCGGCGGCGGTGAGCCCGGCGTCCCTCACCCGTGCGGCGGAGGCGGCGAGGTCCCCCAGGTCCTCGCCGCGCGCCTGGAGGAGTACGGCCGCCTCGGTCGCGTCGAGCGCGACGCCGTCGCGGGCCCGCCGGAGCGCGCGGCGCATCGCGTTTTCGGTCGGAGCGTCACTCGGAGTGGTCATGGGCCGAGCATACGATCCGACGTTCCGGCGGTGGGGCGGCTGGGGAGTGGCTCATCTCATCAGCTCACCCGCGTTGACCAGCAGCGACTGGCCGGTTATCGCCCGAGCCCGGTCGGAGGCGAAGAACACCGCGGCATCCGCCACGTCCCCGTCGGTGGCGAGATCGGGCAGCGCCATGCGCTCCGTGAGGCGGGCGTGCACCTCGGCCTCGGGGACGCCCTCGGTGTGGGCGGTGAAGGTGACGAAGGCCTGCACGGGCGGCCCCCACATCCAGCCGGGGAGCACGGTGTTGACGCGGATCCGGTGCGGTCCGAGCTCGCGGGCCATGGAGTACATGGCGGAGGTCAGCGCTCCCTTGGAGGCGGCGTACGCGGCCTGCTGCACCTCGTTGGGCGCGGCGACGGCGGACTGCGTGCCGATGACCACGACCGACCCGCCGCGCTCCTTGAGGCCAGGCAGGCAGGCCCGGGTCATCCGCAGGGTCCCCAGCAGGTTCACGTCGACGATCTGCTGCCAGGTCCCGAAGTCGGCGTCCTCCAGCCCCCCGAAGTACGAGTCCCAGGCGGCGACGTGCACGACGCCGTCGATGCGGCCGAAGCGCGAGAGCGCGAGCGCGGCGAGGGCCTCGCACTGCGCCTCGTCGGTGATGTCGGTCGCCAGGTACGCGGTGTGCGTGCCGTCGGGGTCGATCTCGGCGGCGGACTTGGCCAGGTTCGCCTCGGTCCGCGCCCCGAGCACGGCGTTCCCGCCGTCGCGCACGACGGCGGCGGCCACTTGATGCCCGAGCCCGGCCCCGACGCCGGAGACGATGACGGTCTTTCCTTGCAGCAGCATGACGGACCTCCGGGCACGGTTGATCTGACGGTCCGTCAGGCTACGATGCGGGCGCGATGGTGTGAAGGGGCGCGGACCCGACGAGTGGCGGCGGAGCCGGCGGCCACCGCCGCTCCCCGGCCGCGTCGCTCCACCCAACGGTCCGGTTCACGATGCCGAGGAGTTCCGCGCCGGTGGTGCCTGCGTCCTCCCGAAGGGCCGGGTCGATCGGGTGTGCGTCCGAGGCCTTCCTGCGGGCGTCCAGCCACGGCTCGGCGAACCCCTCCGGCCGGATTTCGGCGCGGGACGGCCTCCTCATGAGCTCCGGCTTCCGGCCGGTTCCCGAACCTTCGGAACATCGCTGGCGGTCCTCCACTGCTTCCGGCGGCTTGCGGCCCCGTCGTCCATGGGGCACCGGTCACCACGGTGGCAGCCCCGCGCGCCGGAGCTTCAGCAAGGACTCGGATCTGAACGCTTCCAGGTCGGCGGCATAGGGCCGGACGCCCGGGTGGTCACCGCAGAAGGTGACGTTCGCCGTCAGGTGGTCGTCGGCCAGGCCGCCGTAGGACAGGGAGACGTACGCGGAGACCTCCACGGCGGAGCCGAGCGCGTCCGCACGCAGGAGAGCGACGCGCGCGTACGCCAGACAACGCCGCAACAGCCTCGACTCCCGCTCCTCCCCGGAGGCCGGGAGGTCGTAGTCCGTCATGCCGCGGCCGTTGACGGTGTACTCCTCGTGCACCACGTCCGAGAACGGTCCCGGTGGAGCGGACTTCAGCGCCGACAGGACGTGCGCGCCGCCGGGGGTGACCTCCCAGCCGGCCTCCGCGATCCGAAGGAACCCGGGCGGAGCTTCGTCCGGGGTGATGCCCTCGGTGTCGACGCGGCCCAACAGGCGCGCCATCGAGCGGTTCATTTCCATGTGCCATCCTCCGCGGAGTGCCTCGGTGGTCGGTCGTGCCCGGCGAGCAGCGCCCGGACGTGTGCATGGTCGCTGCGGTCCGGATGACCGCCAGCGTCTGCCCGGCCCGGCCCGGCCCCTCGGCCCGGTGCGCCGCGGCGACGGCACGGGCCGTGGAACGACCGGACGGGGCGGCCCGCACGTTCCGCGCAGGCACCGCCCCCGTCGCGTCGACGGTCGATCCTTCGCGGGGGATGATCGGAGATGACCACACCCTCGTGGTGGAGGTCCGCGGCACGAGGCGAGGACGTGAGGGCATGGCACTCCTGCATACTTCCGGCCCGTCCCGGCGGGCTCGGCTGTGGGCCCTGCTGGCGTTGGTCTGTGCGGTGCTCGCGGCGGTGACGTTGGTGGCCGAGGGCATCGTCGGAGGGCTGCTCGTCCTCGTCGTCGGGGTGGCCGGGGCGGCGCTCACGGCCATGGGGACCTGGTGGGTGGTGTCCCATCGCGGCGCCGTACGGCTGGTCGGCACCCTGCTGGTGGTGGCCGCGCCCGTGGCCATACTGCTCATCTACGCCCGCGAGGACCTGTGGCCCACGGCGCTGCTCGCCATCGCGCTGTGGGCGGCCGCCGTGGCCTGTGCGCGGACGGCGCTGCGCGCCGCGCGCCGGCCCGACGGCATGCGCGCCGTCGCACGGGCCGCCCCCCGGAACCCGGTGCTGATCATGAACCCGAAGTCCGGCGGCGGGAAGGTCGGCCGGTTCGGCCTGGTCGAGAAGGGCGAGGCGCTCGGCGCCCGGGTGGTGCTGCTGGACCCGGCGGTCGTGACGGACGTCGCGGCCCTCGCCCGTCAGGCGGTGGCCGACGGAGCGGACCTGCTCGGGGTGGCGGGCGGCGACGGCACCCAGGCCCGGGTGGCCGAGGTCGCGGCCGAACACGACCTGCCGTTCCTCGTGATCTCCGCGGGCACCCGGAACCACTTCGCCATGGACCTCGGGCTGGACCGCGAGGACCCGGCCCGATGCCTGGACGCGCTGGCCGACGGGGAGGAGCTCAGGGTCGACCTGGGGGTCGTGGGCGGCCAGGCCTTCGTCAACACGGCCTCGTTCGGCGTCTACGCGGAGATCGTGCAGAGACCGGAGTACCGGGACGCCAAAGCGGATTCGGCACTGGCCGCCCTGCCCGACCTCCTCCTCGGATACGCCGGCACCACCCTCGACGCGGTGACCGACGGGAAACGGCTGGAGTCCCAGCAGGCGCTGCTGGTCAGCAACAACCCCTACACCTCCTCCGAACCGATGGGCGCCCGCAGGTCCCGCCTCGACCGCGGAGAGCTGGGCGTCCTCGGCATCCGGGTGAACAACGCGGCCCAGGCGGCCGAAGTCGCGCTGCGCGGAGCGAGGGCGGCGGGCCTCCACGTACTCACCACCCGCCAGGTCGTCGTCCGATCGGCCGCGGAACGCATCGCCGTCGCCGTGGACGGCGAGGCGCTGACCATGCCCACACCCGTGACCTGCGCCATCCGCCCCGGCGCACTGCGCGTCCTGGTCCCCAGGCTCCGCCCCGGGGCCCCGGCGGCCGCTCCGCCCATGCAGTGGAGCGAGGTCCTCGCCCTGGCCTTCAACCGGCCCGGGGCCGGCTCGGGCGGCTGATGCCCGGGATGCCCGGGATGCCCGACCTCCTGTGCGGCGTCACAATGAGGCGTACCCGGTGTGCGTAGCGGATTGGAGACGTCCGTGAAGGACCTCAAGTTTGAGCAGAAGAGCTCCCTTTCCCGCCTTGAGGTCGCCGACCAGCTCTCCGCACTCGCGGAGGCGCTGCGCCACGGCGGCAATGCCGAACTGGAACTCGGCCCCGGGAAGATGAGCCTGCGGGTCCCCGATGAGCTCCGCACCGAGATCGAGGTCGAGATCGGCGACGGGGAGATCGAGATGGAGATCGAACTCAAGTGGCCCACCGCGCAGGCCGGGGCCGCGTGACAGCGCCCCCGGAAGGCGGTGGCGCGGAAGGCGGTGGCGCGGCAGGTGGCGGCGCGGAAGGTGGCGGCCCGACGGGGGGCGGCCCGGCGGGCGGCCCCCCGGAGTGGGAAGCGGGCCGCGAGGACTACACCGGCGCCGTCTACGGCTCCCTCCTCGCCGCCTCCGTCGTGGTCGGCGCCGGAACGCTGGGCAAGTACCCGCGGCTGGAACTCGTCGCGCTGCTCCTCGGTACCGGGGTGGTCTTCTGGGCCGCGCACGTCTTCTCCCGCCTCTTCGGGGCCCGCATGGTGAACCGGCTGAGCTGGGACGTGGTCCGCAGCACGTCCAAGGAGGAGCGCCCGATCATCAAGGCGGCCGTCCCCCCTGCCGTTGCCGCGGCCGTCGCCCCGCTGTTCGGCCTGGGCGCCACGGGCATCGCCTGGCTCGCGCTCGCGGTCGCCCTGATCGGACAGGTCGGCTGGGCCACCCTGGCAGCCAGCCGCGCCGGAGCGTCACGCCGGCTGATGATCCTGGCCGGCGTGATCAACCTGTTCCTCGGGCTGCTCATCGTGCTGCTCAAGGTCGGCCTTCAGCACTGAAGCCGCCGACGGAGTCACTACCCCGGCTACCTCCCCTTCCCCGGCCACATACCTTCCCCGGCTACCTCTCCATCCCCCCGTACTCCGCCAGCGCCGCGCGCAGCCGGCCGACGCCCTCGGTGATCTCGGCCGGCGTGTGCGTCGTGAAGTTCAGGCGCAGGGTGCGGGGGTCCGGGGCGGTGGCGTAGAAGGGGGCGCCCGGGACGAAGGCGACGCCGTGGGCGACGGCCGTCTTGAGGAGGTCCGTCGCGTCGTGCTCCTCCGGCAGGCGGGCCCAGAGGAACATGCCGCCCGCGGGCAGGTTCCACTCGCAGTCGGCCGGCAGGCTCCGGCTCAGGGCGCTCTGCAGGGCGTCGCGGCGCGCGCGGTAGGCCGTCCGGACCGTGGCTATGTGCGCGTCGAGGTCCACCGCCGCGAGGTAGTGCGCCGCGGCCAGCTGGTCCACCGTGGAGGTGTGGAGGTCCGCCGCCTGCTTCGCGACGACCGCGGCCCGCCGCAGTGCTGCCGGGGCCCGGAGCCAGCCCAGCCGCAGTCCGGGGGCCATGACCTTCGAGAAGCTGCCGAGCAGGGCCGTACGGTCTTCCGCCCCCGGGTGCGCGGCGAGCCACGGGACGGCGGGGCCCTCGTAGCGGAGTTCCCCGTACGGGTCGTCCTCCACCAGCCACAGCCCGAGCCGGGCCGCGGTCTGCGCGACCGCCGCCCGCCGGGCGGCCGGGAGGGTGCGCCCCGTCGGGTTCTGGAAGGTGGGGACGGTGTACAGCAGCTTCGACCGCTCGCGCGCGACGATGTCGGCCAGTGCGTCCGGGAGGATGCCCTCCGCGTCGCAGGGCACGGCCACCACCCGTGCCCCCGCCAGGCCGAAGCACTGGAGGGCCGCGAGGTAGGTGGGGTTCTCGACCAGCACCACGTCGCCGGGTTCGATCAGGGTGGCGGTGATGAGGGTCAGCGCCTGCTGGGAGCCCGAGGTGATGAGTACGTCGTCCGGGCCGGTCGGTAGCCCGCGCGCGGTCGCCCGGGCGGCGACGGCCTCGCGGAGTTCCGGGGCGCCCTCGGTGGTCGAGTACTGGAGCGCGCGCCGCGCGGACACCGCGAAGGCGGCGTCGTACGCGGCCCGCAGGCCCTCGGTGTCGAAGAGTTCGGGCGCGGGGAGGCCGCCGGCGAGGGAGATGGTCCCGGGGCGTTCGGTGAGCGCGAGGATCTCGCGTACGGGGGACCCCTCCACGGAGGTGGCGCGGGCGGCGAACGCGGGTGGCGGCGCGGAGGCGGATGCGGTCGTAGGTGCGGTCGTAGGTGCGGAGGCGGGCGCGGAGGCGGGCACGGGCAGCTCCTTCAGGAGGCGGGTGCGCGCATCGTAGCGACGGAAGTTGTAGACGGCATCTATATATCAGGTGGCGGACCGGTCGTCGGAGGCCTCCGCCCCCTCCCCATCTGATGCTGCATCAGATAGACCGGACCCATGACGACAGGAGAGCAAGACCCGCAGCAGAATCCGAAGCGGGACACCCGTGTCGAGGACTACGCCGAGCTCGCGGCCGTCGGCCCCTACGGCGTCCGCCCCGGCCATGCGCTGATCACCATGGTGGAACCGCACCCGGGCCACGAGTACGCGTACAACCGCTGGTACGAGGACGACCACTACTACGCCGGCGCCATGGCCATGCCCTGGATGTACGCGGGCCGCCGCTGGGTGGCCACCCGCGAGCTACAGGAGCTGCGCTACCCGGAGAAGTCGGCCGTCGCCCAGCCCGTCACCGCCGGCTGCTACATATCCACGTACTGGGTCACCCAGGGCCGCTACGACGAGCACATGAAGTGGACCGTCGGCATCAACAAGCGCCTGAACCGCGACGGTCGGGTCTACCAGGACCGCACCCACGTCTTCACGTCCTTCCAGGACCACCTGGCCACCGTCTACCGCGACGGCGCCGCCGGCCCGCGGGACTTCCACGCCCTGGACCACCCGTACGAGGGCCTCGTCGTCCAGGTCGTCGACGCCGACGGGCCCGAGCAGCGGGCCGAGTTGCTGGAGTGGCTGCGCTCGCGCGCCCTGCCGAAGCGGCTGCGCGGCGGTCCGGCCGCGATGGTGACGGTCTTCCGGCCCACGCCGCTGCCGGGCGACCGGATGCCGTACGTCAAGCAGGTGGAGGGGGTCGACACCCGCCTCACGCTGCTGTGGTTCCTCCAGGAGGACCCCCGGACCTGCTGGGACCGCTTCCTGGGGCTGGACGCGGAGGTCGCGGAGGCGGGGCTGGGGCGGGTGGAGCTGGTGGCGCCGTTCATTCCGACGGTGCCGGGGACCGACCGTTACGTCGATCAGCTGCGCTGAGCGGGTCCGTCGGCTCCCGGGCATGGCCGAGCCCCCTCGGCCAAGACGGCGGGTCGGACGAGAGGGCTCCAGTCAGTGGTGCAGGTGATGCAAGTGGCGCAGGTCATAAGGGGGGTGCGGGTGGTGCGGGTGGTGCAGCAGCCGGGCCCGCTGGTGCTGGACGCGGGGGTCGAACGGTAGGGACGGCGGCGGCGGTTGGGGCGCGCCGTGATGTTCAGGCGAGGCGTCCCAGCCGGCCCTCGGTGACGTCGGCGACGAACGAGGTCCAGGAGTCGGGGGCGAAGGTGAGGGACGGTCCGTCCTGCGCCTTCGAGTCGCGGACGGCGATGGCCTCCATGACAGGGGACTTGACCTCGACGCAGGCGCCGTTGGCGGAGTAGGAGGACTTGATCCAGTTGGTCGTGGCGCCCTGGCGAATAGCCATGTTTCTCTCCGGTGAGCGAGTAGTTCCGGTGGTTCCGATGTCCTGTCGGCCAATCTTCCGGCTGACCTGATCGACGCTACCGGCAGCTCCTGACGGGTGAAGCGAGCATTCACCCGACCGGGTGGCATATTCCATTCAAGCCTTCTGTGGCTGGGGAGTGACGGTGTACGGTGCCGACCCTCCTGCCACGTGCGCGGTGAAAATCGGCTGTATCCCTCCCCTACGCGCCCTTGTCGGCATATTGGTTGATGATCCCCGAGATGAAGTCGCGGGTCTGGTCGACATTGAGCGCCTGCGCGCGCAGGTGTTCGTACATCACGCTGTACTTCTGGACGTCGTTGGCCTTCTCCAGGTACAGGTCGCTCGTCACGCCCTCGATGTAGACGACGGTCGAGTCGGACGCGTCCGGGAACTCCAGGATCGCGTACTGACCGTTCACGCCGGGGTGCGCGCCCAGCTCGAAGGGCATCACCTGCACCGTGACGTGGGGCTGCTCCGACTGCTCTATCAAGTATTCGAGCTGCCGGATCATCAGCTGGGCGTCGCCCACGCGCCGGCGCAGTGCGGCCTCGTCGATCACCGCCCACAGGCGCAGCGGACCGAGATCAGGGTTGTTGTTGTCTGTCTCGGAGAGTCGCTTCTGGCGGTGCATCCGGACCTGGACGCGCTTGTCGACGTCGGCCGGGGCGGTCTCCGGCCACGCGCCGCGAACGAGGGACTGGGCGTACTCCGTCGTCTGGAGCAGCCCCGGGATCACCAGGGGCTCGTACGTGCGAAGGCTGGCGGCGTCCGTCTCCAGGCCGATGTAGACGCTGTACGGGATGTCGCCGAAGGCGTGCCACCAGCCCTGCTGGCGGGAATCCTTGGCCATCTGCATGAGCGAGTCGATGAGGCGGCGGTCCTCGACCTCGTAGACGTCGCACAGGTCGCGGACGTCGCGCTGACTGATGGAGCGGCGGCCGTTCTCCAGTCGGCTGATCTTCGACTGGGAGACGAGCAGGCGCTCGGCGACCTGTTCGGCCGTCATGCCCTTGTCCTCGCGGAGCTTGCGCAACTCCATGCCCAGTCGGCGGCGTCGGACGGTGGGATTGACATTGGACGCCACGTGAACGGCACCTCCGCCTTCTTCTGTCGTTGCAGCTGTCTCTCTGCGTATCTGGTCTTGAGCAGACTGCCACCGAAGCGGGCGGCGCCGCTGGGGAACGGCCCGGAAACACAGACGCGCGGGGCGGCGGGGTCCGGCGAACCGGCCCCGCCACCCCGCGCGCTGGCGGCTCCCGAACCGACCGGGTCCTCGCGGACGTCGGTCTGGGCGGTGGCGTTGCGATGGTGGTGCGATGAAGCGGGTGGAACGGGTGATCGGGTGGATCGGGGGTGGAACAGGGGTGGAACGGGGTGGATCAGTGCGCGGCCGCGCGGGCCATCGCGCCCGTCCGGCGCGGCTGCAGCGGAACGCTGCTCGCCGTGGCCCGGGCCGGCGGTGCGGGTGCGCGGTCACGGCGTGGCTGTGCGGCCACACCGTTCTGGACGTCCATCACGGCATGCGCCACGAGTCCGCCCATCGGGTCGTGCCGGATCAGGTCCCGCAGCCGGGACCTGGACGACCGGCCCTCGTTGCCGGGGTACAGGTGCTTGCCGAGTCCGACCGCGTGGGCCAGTGCGGCGAGCGCCGCGGTCCGCGGGTCCGGCGGTACGCCGGTGCGGATCGCACTGTCGAGCCGGGCTCGGATCTCCCGGCTGATCTCCGTGTCCGTCGCCTGGTAGCGAGTCGTCGGAAGCACACCGCACATCTGTCCCGCGACGGCATGGACCATGCCGCAGCGCTCCAGATGAGCGAGGTAAATCTGACGGAGCCCCAGTCGGGGTCCGCCGATCCAGTGGACGGCCCGTACCGGGCTGCCGCGCCTGCGCAGCAGTTCCAGTGCGGAGTCCAGAGTCGGATCTCCTGTCGGCCGTGGCATCACCACGGCGATACGATCCCCATCAGGGGCTATCCGTCCTGCCAGAGCCAGCTCCACTAGCTGTGCCCCGGCCAGGCCGAGGTCGAGCGACTGCGGCTGCGCCGTGGTACCCGTGGCCGGGTCCAAGGCGAGCAGCAGAAGCTCCTCCGGAATTGTTCTGCGGCTCCTGCCCATCCATGCCTCCCCGCGTGGATGAGTGACAGGGTGACGCCTCTCACATTCATCTGTCGAGAGCGCGTGGTCGCTTTGTGGGGGAACCCGCAGCTATGTCGTTCTCGTCTCGCACGGGGGCGATGCTCCCGAGACGGGACACTGTTAGACATTCGGACAGCCGGACGTGGCGGCGATGGAGGAGGAACGGTGGCGGGCGAGTCCCCCGACAAGTCGGTAGATGAAGGAGCGCCGGGGGCGGCGGAGTCGTCCGCGGAGCGTGATCCGAGGCTGTCCGTGTTCCGGCCGCGCGATCCCGAGAGCGGCGCGGCCGCCCGTGCCGGTGCCGGTGTCGACGTCGATGTCCAGGCCGATGCGGATGCGGATGCGGATGCCGAGGTTGACGCCGGAGCCGGGTCTGTAGCCCGGCCCGGGGCCGGGGCCGAGTCCAGGGCCGGAGCCAAGTCCGGAGCCAAGTCCGGAGCCGAGTCCGAGTCTGTAGACCAGCCCGGGGCCGGGGCCGAGTCCGGAGCCGAGTCTGGAGCCGAGACCGGGGTCGGTGCCAAGTCCGGGGCCGGAGCCGGGGCCCAGTCCGGAGCCAAGTCCGAGTCCGGGGCCGGGGGGCGGGATCCGCTGCGGGATGCAGTGGCGGCATGGGTCGCCTCCGCCGACGACGCCGCAACGGGCGAAGCTGAAGATTCCGCTTCAGCGGACGACGAGGCGAGCACGGACGAGCCCGACGCCGTCGGGTCCGGCACGCCGGATGCCGCTGCCGAAGCGCCGGAATCCGATCCCGGCTCCGCATCCGATTCCGCTTCCAAGGCCTCCGCCGCCTCCGCTCCGGTCGTCGCGCCGAAGCCCGCGGCCGAGCAGCCGAAGGCCGAGGAACCCGCGGACAACGAGCGCACCGCCGTCTTCCGTGCCTTCCAGCCCGCCAAGCCGAAGCCCGCAGTCGAGCAGCCGAAGGCCGAAGAGCCCGCGGACAGTGAGCGCACTGCCGTCTTCCGCGCCTTCAAGGCCGATTCCGTTTCGGCTCCTGCCGCGGAGCCGTCGAAGCCTGCGGCCGCGAAGCCGGTCGCCGACGAGCCCGCGGACAATGAGCGCACCGCGGTGTTCCGTGCCGTGAAGCCCGCCTCCGCTTCTGCTCCGGTCCCGGCTGCTGGGTCGAAGCCGGCCGCACCGGCCGAGAAGCCGGCGGACAATGAGCGCACCGCGGTGTTCCGTGCCGTGAAGCCCGCCTCCGCTTCGGCTCCGGCTGCTGGGTCGAAGCCGGCGGCAGCGGCCGAGAAGCCCGCGGACAGTGAGCGCACCGCCGTCTTCCGCGTTCCGAAGGTGGACGCGGCCGAGGCGGAGGCCCCGAAGCCAGCCCCCGCCAAGCCCGCCGCCGCGAGGCCGACCCTGGCCAAGCCGACCGCGGCCGGGCCCGCGGCCAAGCCCGCCGAGGCCAAGCCCACGGCCGTCAAGCCCACGGCCGAGACGCCCAAGGGCAGCACCTTCGTGCCGCTGCGTCCGGAGGGCAGCGCGCCCACGGCCACGCCCACGTCTGCGCCCGCGCCCGCGCAGCGGCCGAAGGTTCCGGTGCCGCCCGCCGCCGCGCGGCTCGACCACTCCGAGCGGACCACGCAGCAGCCGCTGCCGCCCAAGCCGCCGCTCGACATGCTGGCGGACCTCACGAACAACCCGCCCCCGCCGCCGAGCCCGATGCGCACCGCCATCCGGCGGGTCAAGATCTACGCGCCGCTCGTCGCGCTCCTGGTGGTCATCCTGGCCGTCGTGCAGCTGGTGCGCCCGCTGCCCGAGCCGAAGCTCGTCAAGACCGGCAAGTCCTCGTACACCTTCGAGGGTGCCAAGCCCCAGCTGCCGTGGCCCTCCGAGGGACAGGCGTACATGGCGGCCGCCGGTCTCGGCACGCTCGGCCAGTCCGGCGAGCAGAAGCCCGTGCCGATCGCGAGCGTCACCAAGTCGATGACGGCGTACATCATCCTGCGCGACCACCCCATCAAGAAGGGTGAGCAGGGCGCGATGATCGACGTCGACAAGACGGCCGAGACCGAGGGCAAGAAGAACAACTCGACCGACAACGAGTCCACCCTCGACACGGTCAAGGAGGGCGACAAGATCTCGGAGTACGACGCGATCGCCGCCCTCATGATCCCGTCGGCCAACAACATCGCGCGGCTGCTCGCGCGCTGGGACTCCGGGTCGCAGGAGGCGTTCGTCAAGAAGATGAACGACACCGCCAAGGAACTCGGCATGACCAACACGACGTACACGGACCCCTCGGGTCTGGACGCGACCACGGTCAGCACCGCCGAGGACCAGGTGAAGCTGGGCCTGAAGCTGGTCGAGATCGAGACGCTGCTCGACATCACCAAGAAGCCCAACTGGGTCGACCCGTCCGGCAAGAACTGGCGGAACTGGAACGGCCTCACCGGACCCACCGGCGCGCTCGGCATCAAGACCGGTACGACGACGAAGGCGGGCGGAAACCTGCTCTTCGCCGCCCAGAAGAAGGTCGGCAACACCAACCAGCTCATCGTCGGAGCCGTCCTCGGCCAGCACAAGCCGGCGATCATCGACACCGTGCTCGCCGCGAGCAAGGAGCTGATGCTCGCCACCCAAAAGGCACTCGACGGCGCGACCGTCGTGAAGAAGGGCCAGGTCGTGGGCTACGTCGACGACGGTCTCGGCGGCCGGACGCCGGTGGTGGCCACCGCCGACGTGCAGGCGGTCGGCTGGGCCTCGCTGACCGTGGACATCAAGCTCGCGGACGGCGGGGGCAAGCTGCCGCAGACCGCGAAGGCCGGTACCGAGGTCGGCGTGCTGACCGTCGGCGAGGGTGCCAGCCAGGTCAAGGTGCCGGTGGCGCTGAAGTCCGAGCTGGCCGCGCCGGGGATCGGCAGCAAGCTGACGCGCGTCGGCTGACATCCGGTGAGAGCGTGGATCCGGCGCCCCGGGCAACCCCGGGGCGCCGGGCCGCGTCTTGGCCCCAGGGAAGTTCGTGGACTCATGGGTTGGGGAGTGCGGCAGTGACCACCGCTGAGCAGCAGGGCCGGCGCCCGGAAGCCATCCCGCCGGCCGACGGCGACGGCGCTGCTCCGGCGGTGTCCGCGACCGCCGTGGTCACCGGTTCCGCCGGGACCACTGGTTCCGCCGGGACCACTGGGTCCGCCGCGCCCGGCGCGTCCGCGGCACCTTCCACGCCCGGAGGCGCACGGCCGCCCCGCGGCCGGCTCGCCGCCGTTCTCGACGGTGCCCGGCGCCACCCGGTGGTCGTCGCCACCGTCCTCGCCGGGCTGCTGCACGTCGTCTGGTTCTTCAGCTTCGCCAACAGCGGCGGCGACCTGGCCGCGCAGGACGCCTGGGCCGAGTTCGTCGGCCGCCATCCCGATTCGGCCTACAACCTCGCCTGGTACGGCGGCATGCACCCCGTCTCGTACAGCGTGGTCTCGCCGTACCTCATGCACATGCTCGGCGTCCGGACCACGATGATGATCGCCGGTACCGTCTCGGCCGGGCTGCTCGCGCTGATCCTGACCCGCTGCCGCGGGGCCGTGCGCGAGCCCCTGTGGCCCGCCCTGGCCGGGGTTTACGGCCTGCTCTGCAACGCCCTCTCGGGCCGCGTCACCTTCGGCCTCGGCGTGATGTTCGCGCTCGGCGCCGTGGCCGCCGTCTTCTGCTGGCCCCGCAAATGGGCGGAGCGGCGCTGGGCCAAGGCCGCGGTGGCGGCCCCGCTCGCCGGCCTCGCGACCGCCGCCAGCCCCGTCGCCGGGCTCTTCCTCGGGGTGATCGCGGCCGCGCTGTTCCTGAGCGGGCGGCGCCCGGGCGCGTACGCGCTGGGGCTGGCCCCGGTGGCCGTGGTGGGCCTGTCGGCGTGGCTGTTCCCGTTCTCCGGGACGCAGCCGATGAAGATCGGCTCGGCCGGGCTGCCGTTCGTGTTCGGGCTGCTGATCCTGTTCCTCGTACCGAGGCGGTGGAAGACCGTCCGGATCGCCTCGGCCGTCTACGCCCTCGGTGTCTTCCTCACCTGGGCGATCGACTCCCAGGTCGGCTCGAACGTCACCCGCCTGGTGATGCTGTTCGGCGGGGTCGCGCTGCTCGCGGCCCTCCCGTACGAGCTCTCCCGCTCGCGGCGCTGGTACGCGGTGCTGCTGGCCTTCGTCGGGCTGAACGCCTGGATCACGACCAACAGCGTCACCGACATCGTCCGGACCACCCCGCTGGCCGCCTGGAGCCGGGAGCTGGCCCCGCTCGTCGACCAGCTACAGAAGGCCGGCGCCGACCGCGGCCGGGTCGAGGTGGTCCCGGCCAGCAGCCACCGCGAGTCCTCCGCCTTCCCCTCGTACGTGAACCTCGCGCGCGGCTGGAACCGGCAGGCCGACCTGGAGCGCAACCCGCTCTTCTACGACGACACCCTGAGCGCCGACAGCTACCGGGCCTGGCTGGAGCGCTGGGCCGTGCACTACGTGGTGCTGCCCGCCGACAAACCCGACTCGGGCGGGGAGGACGAGGCGAAGCTGGTGCGCGGGGGGCTCCCGTACCTCCAGCAGGTGTGGGGCGACGAGAACTGGCTGCTCTTCAAGGTCCAGGAGCCCACCGACCTGGTCGCCGGACCGGCGACCGTGGTGCGGGCGAGCGCCGACCAGCTGGTCGTCGACGTGAAGCAGCCCGGACGGGTCCTGGTGCGGATCCCGCACTCGCCGTGGCTGGGGCTCGTGGACGCGACGGGCAAGCCCGTACCGCCGCCGCAGGAGACCTTCGCCTCGAAGGCGCGGGGCGGGAGCGGGGAGGGCGGCGCGCTGCGCAAGCAGTACGCGAACACGGCGGGATGCCTCTTCAAGGCCGCTCCGGACGAGACCGGGGACGTGTGGACGGAGCTGCTGGCACCGGCGCCCGGGGAGTACCGGGTGGCGGCGAAGTACCAGCTGCCGCGGGGGACGCCCTGCCCGGAGGACCTGGTGCACCAGACGCTCGGCCAGCCGAAGCGTCCGGCTCCGCCGCGCCCCTGATCGGGTCCCTGATCGGCCCCTGATCGGGCCCTCGATCGGGCTCTTGATCGGAATTCTTTGCACATCGGTCCGGGTGCGTTGGTCCGTATATGTGCATACGATCCCAGTAGTCCGATTGGGTGCTTCCCGAAGGAGTTGACGACGGGATGAACAAAGAGCAGAAGCGGGATGTCCGGGCGGCCATCGCGAGGGCGCAGGAGCAGGCGCAACCGCCGCGCGCTCCGGGACACGGCTTCAGCGGTCCGGTACGGAGCAAGGTCAAGGGCGGACTGCACACCAAGGCCGCGCTCAAGCGGGCCGGCACTCCGCAGGGCGACCGCATCGGCGAACGCAGCAGTGGCCTGAGCTGACCGTGATGGCACAGCCCTTCCGGCCCGGGCCGGAAGGGCTTCGTGCGCCCCGGGCCGGCGCGGCGCTCAGGCGCGGGGGCCCGGCGCGGCGCTCCGGCGCGCTGTGCGGGGGCAGCGGTCCTGGGCAGTGGTCCGACCGGCGATCGGTCGCGATCCGTCGAGATCCGTCGCAATCCGGCCGGACCCGATGCGATCCGGCCGAATACAGCCGCTCACCCTCCGGGGCTCGCGCATTACCGTGACGTGACCATGAACGACATGCAGCGCGACGAGCGGTTGCGGCCGCCCCTGCGGCTGCCCGCCTGGACCTCGACCCTGACCTGGAAGGCCACGGTCTTCATCACCCTCATGTGCTGCGGCCTCGCGGCACTGCTGGGCTGCCTCGTGCACGGCGCCATGACCCGCCAGACCGTGGGCGTGGCCCGCGAGAAGGCGCTGACCCGGCTGGAACGGGCCATCGAGATCTACGAGGCCGGCGGGCGCATGCCGCGCGGCGAAGGCATCGACCCTGCGGGCCTGCCGCCGGAGCTGCGCGCCCTGGCGGTCGGCGGCAAGCGCGGCACGGCCGTCGGCAGGCACCGCGGCCGGCCCGTGATGTGGGCGGCCGGGCCCGCCGCCCACGGCGGCGCGATAGCCGTCTCCGTGGACTTCCGCGCGAGCGAGCGGACCATCGCCGAACTGGACCGGGCCATCCTCGGCTCCTCGGGGCTCGCCATCGGGGCGACCCTCCTCATCGGCGCGTTCGTCGTCACCCGGATCACCCGGCGGCTGCACCTGACCGCGCAGGTGGCCCGCCGGATCAGCGCCGGCGACCTCGACGCGCGCGTCGATGACAGCACGCGCAGCAAGGACGAGGTGGCGGCGGTCTCCCGGGCCCTGGACACCATGGCCTCCTCGCTCCAGGGCAAGCTCGAAGCGGAACAGCGGTTCACGGCGGACGTCGCCCACGAGCTCCGCACCCCGCTGACCGGCCTGAACGCAGCCGCCGAGCTCCTGCCGCCGGGCCGTCCGGCCGAGCTCGTACGGGACCGGGTTCGGGCGATGCGCTCGCTGACCGAGGACCTCCTGGAGATCTCCCGGCTGGAGACGCGCAGCGAACGCCTGGAGCTGGACGCGCACGACCTGGCCGACCTGGCGGCGCGCGCGATCCGTGCCTCCGGCACCGACACGGCCCTGGAGGTGCGCGGCTCGCGCGGATCCCTGCGGGTGGACACGGACCGGCGGCGCCTGGAGCGGATCCTGGGCAACCTCGTGGCCAACGCGCACAGCCACGGCGCGGCCCCGGTCACGCTCACGGTCGACGGCCGGACCCTGACCGTGACGGACTCGGGCCCCGGCTACCCGGAGTACGTGCTGACCACCGGACCGCAGCGGTTCCGTACGGAGGGCACCAGCAAGGGCCACGGGCTGGGCCTGACCATCGCGGCCGCCCAGGCCCGGGTCCTCGGCGCCACCCTTACCTTCCGCAACCGGGAGGCGGGCGGCGCCGAGGCCCGCGTCACGCTTCCAGGGCCCGCAGGACAGGGAGCAACTGCGCCTCCTCGCCGTCGAGATGGGATTCCAGCTCCCGGCTCATCCGCTCCACCCGCTCGCTGAAGCCGGCGCCGGGCGCGTCCAGGGCGCGCACCAACTCCTCCTGGAGCCGGGCGATGACGCGGTGCTCGGCGCCCACCCGGAGGAAGAACTCCCGCATGTGCGGATGCTGTTGCTCCAGGTACGGGAAGAGGCCGGCGTCCTCGCTCCGGTGGTGGAACTCCAGCGAATGGCAGAACGCGAGGCAGTGCTGGCGCAGTTGCAGCCCGAGCGAGGCCGCCCCGGCGCCCTGCGGCTCTTCGCGCGCGAGTTCCCGTACGAGGGCCAGCTGCGCCCGCAGCCAGCCGTGCACCTCGAGCAGCTTCCCGGCGATCCCGCCCTCCCGGGCCGGGACCTCGTGCGTGCGCTGGAGCGCGACGACGGGGATCACCCGCCGGGTGCGCGCCTGGTACTCCCCGTACCCGGGCTCCGCGCGGACGATCCGCGCGAACAGCTCGTCCCGCCGCGCCCCTTGGGCGGGGACGGCGACGGCCTCGTACGTCTGCGTCCCGGTCTCGACCTCTACGAGGGGACGCGCGAGCAGGTTGTGGTACCAGGCGGGATGCCGGTCGGCCCCGGCGGCGGACGCGACGACGAACAGCTCCCCGCCGCCCCCGCCGCCGTCCTCGCGGGCGAACCCGAGCGGAACGGTGTGCGGCTTTCCGGACCTGGCGCCGGTGGTGGTGAGCAGGATCAGCTCGGAACCTTCGATGGGCCCGCCGACCTGGCCGGCGTTCGCCCTGAACTCTTCGATGGCGGTGTGATTGAACGATGACACGGAGTGTGTAATTCCTCACGGTGTGTGTGCGTGCGACGGCAGCGAAACAACCGAGGGAGATCACCCGTAGCCGGTGGCGTACATGCCCATGGGCCCGGTCCTTCAACAACAGGTGCCTGCCCAACCACCGCCCGGCCCACATCTCAGTAGGCGGCGTCACGCGACACGTGCGCCATGTAACCACAACGCAAAGGGGCCCCGCGATCGATATCGACCGCGGGGCCCCGTCCGTGCCCTCGGCAGGATTCGAACCTGCGACACCGGCTTTAGGAGAGCCGTGCTCTATCCCCTGAGCTACGAAGGCGGGGGCTCGTCGCGAACCTTGTCGGAAACCCCGCTGGGGCCGCCCGACGCGGACGGACGAACGTCCTGGTCAGCTTGCGTGCGTATGCGGAGCGGGCAGCGCCCTCGCGGACACTTTCCCGGGCACACGCCTGGTAGCCGACTGACCGCTGACAGCCTAGCGGATCAGGCTGGCCGAGGTCGCCTCGATTGCCGTGCGCCTCGGCCACGTCCATCTCGGGGCCTGTGACCTGCGCGTTTCGGTGACCCGCAGGCCACCAGCACCGCGAGCATGATCTGCGGATGACCCCCGGCCCCGTTGTTGCACCGCTGCTTGGCGAATACCGCAAGGTTTGCCGTCGCGTCCGGGACCGCCCCCGGACGCTGACACCGTGCGGCGAGCGATCGAAGCACGGGGGTGTGCCCGGTCCCGCCGCTCGCGCCCGCCTCGTACTTGACCGCGGGGACGTCTCCGGCCGCGAGCCCGGTCACCTTGGAGAGTCTCGGCGACCAACTCCTGCGCTTCCACGAGGTGATCGGTCACCGGAAGGGCGAGGCCGCCGGGGGTTCCGGAGGAACTGCAGCCCATCCAGGCCCCGGTAATGCAGCCGTATTACCAGCCAAGCGCATCGGGTTCGCGCTGTGGAGCTACGGCGTTAGCCCCTACGGCCGAGATCGCGAGTGTGTCGGAGCAGTCCACGCAGACGTCCTTGCTACCGTCCACTTCGCCTAAATCGCCCGTAAGGGAATCATTCGCACCTATCGGTGGCCGAGAGGAAAAAGACGGACTATGAACGACTTTTCCCGTCGCAAACTACTCAAGGCGACCGCGGTCGCCGGTGCCGGCGCGGTCGTCGCGCAAGGCGTCACGACCGCGGAGGCCCACGGTGCGAGCGCCGTGAACGAGCCCCCCAAGCACACGAAGTGCCCGCCGGCTAAGCTGACCGGCCGCATCGTCCGCCCCGACAACGCCGGGTACACGGAAGCCCGCCTCGGCTGGGACCAGCTCTTCTCCCACTACCCGCTGGTCATCGTCTTCGCCCAGAACACCCAGGACGTGGTCAACGCCCTGACGTGGTCCCGGCAGAACGACGTCGCGGTACGGGTCCGGAGCGGCCGCCACAGCCTTGAGGGCTGGTCGAACGTCGACAACGGTCTCGTGATCGACATCAGCGAGCTGAAGTCGGTCCACATCGACAGCGCCGCCCGGATCGCGACGGTCGGCGCCGGGCTCAGCCAGCTGGAAGCGGTGACCACGCTCGCGGAGCAGAACTTCGCGGTGACGACGGGGACCGAAGGCACCGTGGGCCTGTCCGGGGCGACACTCGGCGGCGGTTTCGGCTTCCTCACCCGCTGGCTCGGCATGGCCTGCGACAGCCTGATCGGTGCTGAGATCGTGGTTGCGGAAGGCGACGAGTGCGCCAAGGTGGTCAAGGTCGACCTGCGCCACCACGGGGACCTGCTCTGGGCGCTGCGCGGAGCCGGCAACGGCAACTTCGGGATCGTCACCTCACTCACCTACAACGTGGCCCCGCTGAAGAGCGTCACGTACGTACAGGCCACCTGGGACGGAATCGGCGACCTGCGCAGGATCTTCGACACCTATCAGCGCACTGCGCCGTACATCGACGACCGCCTCGGCACCCAGCTCGAAATCCACCGGAACCAGATTTTCCTGTTCGGGGTCCTCGCGGAAGGAACACCCGCGGAGGCGAAGAAGCTGCTGGACCCGCTCCTGTCGATCGACAGCCCGCAAGTGGCGGTGCAGGTGGGGAACTGGGGCGACGTGTATGCCGGCTTCCAGATCCCGACCGCGGACGAACCCGCGAACTGGAAGTTCTACTCCCAGTTCACCAGAAAGCCGTTCCCGAGCAAGGCGATCGATGTGATCGTCTCGTACATGCAGAACGCGCCCACGGACGACAGCAACTTCTTCGCGCAGGCGTTCGGCGGGGCGGTCAGGAAGACCCCCCGTGGCGGCACCGCGTTCCCGCACCGCGATGCGCTCTTCTACTCCGAGCCCGGTGCCGGCTGGGGCACCCGCTCCGAAGAGCCGGGCGTCTGCGACCCGCTCACCCCGCAGGCCCAGGCCTGGATCGCCGAATTCAGCCTGGCCCTGCGCCCCTACGTGGACGGCGCCTACGTCAACGTGCCGAACGTGGGCATGCAGGACTGGGAGACCGCCTACTGGGGATCCAACTTCGACCGACTGCGCACGATCAAGGCGGAGTACGACCCGCACAACGTCTTCAAGTACGAGCAGAGCATTCCGCCCGCGTCCTGATGGACGAGCAGGGCCTGCGCCCCCTCCCCCGACCGGTGAGGGGGCGCAGGCGCGTCGACGGCCTCCGCCGGGTGGTGAACGGGTCCCGCACGGCTCGGCTTGGACGAGCGGGCCGCGTTGCCTGAGTTGTTCGCCAAGGAGTGCGGTTGGTCCGCGGCGGGGAGGGGCGAAGGCCTGAGCGGGCGGCACAGGTCTTCCAACGGCGGCAGCGGCATGCGCATGGGAAGTCGCGTCCGTTCGCGGCCAGTTGGTGCACCGCCCATCCATCGCGACCGCGATCGGATGCGCATTTCCATGTACATACCGAAAGGAACGCCGTGCCCCTCATGCCCAACCATGGCCGCCAGTCGGCCGCGAAGTCCGCGCTACCGCGCTCGAAGTCCCGCGCAGGCAGGCGCCTGGGACGGCTCCGGGCCGTCGTCGTGGCCGGTGCCCTGCTTGCCGGGCTGAGTCCGGTGGCGGCCGCTGCGCCGCAGGCCGCCGCCGGGCCGGAGCGCAAGGGCGATCCGACGCAGTACTGGAACAAGGTCCTGCTTCAGACGTTCCGCAATGCGCGGGGCTGGGACGCCTCGCCCGGCAAACTCTCCCGATCCGGGGCCATGGTCTTCGCGGCGATCTACAACGCCGAGAGCGCCTACCAGAACACGTACGGAACCATGAAGTACGAGCCGTACCTCAACCGGCCGCTCAAGTACGCCACCGACTCGTCGAAGCCGCCCGCGGACGAAGAAGAGCGGCTGATCGACCGCACGGCGTACCGGATGCTCTCCGAGCTGTACCCGGGAGACCGGGCCTTCATCGACGCCCGGTACGAGGCCCGGACCGGCCGCTCCCCCCGTGCCCACGACCCCCTCGACCGCCTCGTGGTCGACCGCGTGGTGAGGCAGATCAACAAGGCGCGGGCGAACGACGGTTCGGACAACCCGGAGCTCTACGACGGCGACACCACCACACCCGGAGCCTGGCGGCCGACGGGCGAAGAGGCGACGGCTGACGAGGGGGCCTGCCAGGAGCCTGGCGACGCGGTGACCCCGAACTGGGGCAAGGTGAAGCCGTTCGTGCTCCGCTCCGGTTCGCAGTTCCGGCCTCCCAGCCTGCGCGGCTTCACTTCCTACGACAAGATGGTGAACAGCCCGGAGTATGCGCGCCAGGTCGACGAGGTGCGACGCGTGGGTGCCGTCGACTCCACCGAGCGCACCCGCGAACAGACCGTCATCGGCTGGTTCTGGGACCACGACCTGAACGGCACCTACCACCCCCCGGGGCAGCTGCTCCAGCTGACCGGGACGGTCGCCAAGAAGTTCAAGCTCGACACGTACGAGACGACCCGCTTGTTCGCACTGTCGGCGCTAACCCTCGCGGATGCCGGGATCACGGCCTGGGACAGCAAGTTCGACGGGCCCATCAACGAATGGCGTCCGGTGTCCGCGATCCAGGCGCTGGGCGGAGAGAACGCGAACTGGCAACCCCTCAGCGCGGACCGGGCGGGAAAGCCGTGGACCCCGTGCTTCATCGCCTGGACCTCCGGGCACGCCAACTTCACCGGTGCGTGGGCAGCCGCGATGCAGAACTTCTTCGGCCGTGACGACGCCTCGTTCACCGCGCAGTCCGAGGACCCGCACACCCTCGAGCGGTTCCGCCGGATGAACAGCTTCAGCCAGGTCGCCGAGGAGGGCGAGTTCAGCCGAATGTGGCTGGGCGTGCACTTCCGCTGGGACGCCGAGGACGGGAGGGAGATCGGCACCAACGTCGGCGACTACGTGTTCGCCAACGCGCTCCAGCCGACGCGATCGAGCCGTCCGCATCAGCAGTGAACCGACGCCCTGGCCCGCGCCAGCGGAGGGGCTGCTCGTACCAACGCCGTTCGGTTGAAGCGGGACCGGGTGAGTCAAGGGTCGTAGGTGGTCCGGTCGTCACCAGTCCCAGGTATGAGGAGCAGGGGTGGGCAGGGCTTGGTCTTCGGTGCTCGGCTCGCCCGGACGGATGCTCTGCCGGTGCTCCGGGGTGTGGAAACCGGCCCGCCCCCTCCGCGATCGCGGAGGGGGCGGGCCGGCAGGTCGGGGTCGGCGGTCAGCCGGCCAGGGGTGTCGCGAGGCCGGGCGTGTGCCAGCGTTGGTTGTTGTTGCCCATGCAGTCCCAGATGTGGAGTTGTGTTCCGTTGTCGAGCCGTGCGGACGGCACGTCGAGGCAGCGGTTGGCGGTCGGGTTGAAGAAGCCGCCCGTCGCCGTGGGGAGCCACTGCTGGTTGTAGGCGCCGGTAGCGCACGTCCACAGCAGGACCGGGGTGCCGTTGGCCGTGCCACCTCCTGCAACGTCCACGCACTTTCCGCCGACGCGGAGTTCACCGTTCGCAGTGACCTCGAACCTCTGGGCGGTGTCCTGGTCGGTGCTGCTGCAGTCCCAGATCTGGATGCGGTTGCCATCGGCGTTGTTGCCGCCGTTGTTGTCCGCGCACTTGGCCGAGCTCAATGCCGAGACCAGTTTGGTGCCGGCGCCCGCGGTGGTGGGGACGGTGGAGTGGGAGTAGACCGCGACGTTGCTGATCTTGCCCTCGAAGTAGGAGGAGGGCAGGCTCCGGTGCTTGTAGCGGCCCAGGACCAGGGGGCCGGTGGCGTTCCAGGCGCTGGTCTTGGCGTGGTGGCCGGTGCCGGCCAGGGTGCCGTTGACGTACAGGGCGATCAGGCCGGTGGTGGCGTCGTAGGTGGCGGTCAGCTGGGTCCACGCGCCGGTCTTGACCTTGGCGACTTCGTTCATGGTGATGGTCTGGTCGTAGGCCCAGTCGTCGTCGTCCTTGACCGACATCGCGAAGCGCCAGGTGCCGTCGGCGTCGTGCCAGAGCATGAAGCCGCTGGCGTGCTGGCCGTCCTGGCTGAGGACGACGGACGGCTTCTCCGACTTGGCCCAGGCCGACACCGTGAAGCTCCGGGTGGTGTCGACGCCGGGGCCGGTGGCGGTGACGCTGCCGGAATTGCCGTCGAGGGCGAGCACCTTGGTGGCGGTGCCGGCGACGGTGTCGTTGGCCCAGGTGGCGCCGGTGGCGCTGAGCGTGGCGTTGTTGCGGCGGCGCAGGTCAGCGGCAGCGGATCCCGCGCCTTCGTCCAGCTTCCAGTGCGAGCCGGAGATGCGGGCATCGCCCATGGTGCGGCCGTTACCGAATCCGGTGACCTTCCCGGTGGTGGCGGTGCCGTCCCAGGTGCGCAGCCGGTGGAGGCTGTCCAGGGCCCAGAGGTCGGGGATGCCGTCGGCGCTGGTGTCGCCCGACGAGCCGACTACGGGATGGGTGGCGCCCTGGAGGCCGGAGGCGATCTTGGTGCGCTTGGTGTGGTCACCGAGGGCTGCCGGGTTTCCGGCGACGTTCGCGTACTGGTAGACGTCACCGGTGGTGCCGTCGCGGGCCCACAGGTCGGGAAGGCCGTCGCCGGTGGCGTCGCCGGGTGCGATGAGGGTGAGGTTGTCCCAGCCGGTGGGGCTGAGGACGAGTACGAGCGGATCGCGCAGCTCGCCGGTGGCACCGGTGCCCTGGAAGAGCACCAGTGAACTGTTCGTGCCGTCGTTCTCCACGGTGAGGAGGTCGTTGCGCGGGGTGGCGCCCGTTTCCGGCAGCGCGTCACCGACGGCAAGGATCTGCTTGACCCGGGTCCAGTTCTCGACGTACTCCGCACCGCAGGGTCGGCCGGTGGCGGCTACCTTGCAGTCTTGCGTGTAGGGCCGTGGCACACCGGCTGCGTTGGTCCGGTTGTAGTAGAGGCCGCCGTTGGCTTCGAGGCCGCCCTTGGTGAGGGAGTTGCGGTAGAGCGTGAGCTCCCCGTCGCGGTAGGTCCACAGGTCGTCGATGCGGATGCCGTTGCCGCCGCGGTGCGTCGTCAGCGTGCCGGGGCCCCAGCCCTTGCCCCCGGGGCTGTTGGCCACGTTGGAGGCGATGACGCCGCCGGCGGCCGGGTCGACGGCGGTCGGGTAGACGACGAGGTCGCCGTTGTCCGTCGGGGCGATGAAGTCGACCCGCTCGTCACCGGTGATGTCGCCGAGGGTCGTCTTGGCGTTCGGGTTGTCGGGCACGTAGAAGGCGTACGTGTGCTGCTGCGAGCGGTTGCCCGCGCGGTCCACGGACTGGACGCGAAGGACGTTGGTGCCCCAGGTCGTGGGGGTGAGCTTGAGGGTGGCGCTCCCGTCAGCGGCCGCTTCGACCTGTTGGGCGCCGCCCACCGGGATGGTTCCGTTCAGGGACCACTCGTAGGAGGTGACCCCGCTGAGGGAATCGGTGGACTTCACCGTGAAGGTTCCGGGCTGGCCGATGTGCTGCGCGGAGCCGGGCAGGGTGCCGGACGGCGGGTACTCGGCGGAGGTGACCACGGGAACGGACGGCGGCTGGGTGTCCATGGTGAAGCTGCATCCGGTGACCCAATTGGATGCCATGTCCCCGTCACCGCTCTGGACCTGCCAGCTGTAGGTGTGGCCGTCCACGAGGTAGGTGGGGTGGGCGGCGACCCAGTGGGTTCCAGCCGCGGACCCGATCCAACCGCTGTCGAAGGCGAGGCTGGAGTCCGCGGTGTCGTTGACCAGGAAGCGGGCGGCGTTCGTCTGCCCGTCCGGGTCGCCGATCCAGGCACCGATGCTGAGGCCCGCGTAGTTGGTGGCGCCCACCCAGCCGCAGCCGGTGCCACTGGGGTTCTGCGGCGCGGGGAACGTGCCCAGCGCCCAGGGGTCGTACGGGCGCCGGTTGTACTCGACGTACAGGAACGGCAGGTCGTTCTTGTTGCGGGTGAAGCGCTTGAAGGAGTTGTTGCTGCCGCTCTTGGACTCGTTGGACGCGAAGAGCCCGTAGGTGAGGTTGCCGCGCCAGTAGTTGGCGGCGAGGTGGTTGAGCACGTCCCACTCGCCGCGGCTCGTGGAGCCGGGGCAGCCGGGGCCGCCCGCGCTGTTGATGGAGGTGGTGCGCAGGACCTCCCAGTCGCGTGGCTGGGTGTCCCAGGTGATGTTGGAGGGCAGCTCTCCGGTGGAGTGCAGGTCCACGTCGTAGGTCCGGCTGCACGTCGCGTCCGCCGCGTACGACTGGGTCGCGAAGAAGGAGGCCTTCCTGAGGCTCTTGTCGCCCAGGTCGCTGGTGTCGACCTGTACGTAGTAGCGCTCCAGTCCGGTTCTGGCCCGCCAGCGCTGGTAGCCGACGCCCGGGTCGTAGGTGTCGTTGTAGTCGTCGTAGTTGTTGGCGCCCGGGTAGGCCTCCTGGACCCAAGCCCAGTGCTGCGTGCCGCGGCTGGTGGGCTGCCACGCCGGATCGATGTACACCGGGTAGGCGGTCGCGGGGTCGGTGAGGAAGGCCTGGTCCGGTGCCAGGGCGAGGGAATCCTTGCCCAGGTCGGCCCGGAGCGGGGCGACCTTGGCGAAGTCGCCCGGGCCGTCGGTGCCGGAGACGGGCCGGGCAGGT
The DNA here is from genome assembly GCF_026340975.1 of Streptomyces sp. NBC_01214. Lineage (GTDB taxonomy): Bacteria > Actinomycetota > Actinomycetes > Streptomycetales > Streptomycetaceae > Streptomyces. The sequence goes on from NZ_JAPEOS010000001.1 coordinate 974,161, forward strand.
TCTTCGTCCGCGCCGGTCGGCGCGGACCCTCGGCCCTTGGCCGCTTGGGAGAACGCGGTGGAGCTGGAGGGCTTGGAGAGCGGAGCCCGGACCGGGGCGGTGGAGTCCCACATCGTCGGGGCCGGGGCGCGGAAGACCGTACGGCCCGAGGCGTCGGCCGCCTTGAGGTTGCCCTGGCCGTCGGCGGAGACGGTCACGCCTTCGCCCTTGAGGCCCGTGGTCAGCTTGGCGAGCTTCGGGTGCTTGGCGGCCTCGGCGGACTTGACGACGAGGATCTGGGAGATTCCGCCGGCCTTGTCGGCCGTCACCTTCAGGTCGGTGCCCGGGACCACTTCGCGGTAGAGGGCGCTCTCGCCCTCCAGCACGGGTGTGGGGAGCGGCTCCGGCCAACTCAGCACGAGCTGCTTGCCGTCCTGCTCCAGAGTGGCGAGCGGCACGGTGCCGCCGCCGGACAGGGTCAGACCGTTGGTGGTCGCCTTCGGGCGGAGCATGCCGTCGGCCGCCTTGACGAGGGTGGCGTCGAGGTCGACCCATGTGCCGTCGCGCTGGGTGCGCAAGGGAGCGACGCTGCGGGTCAGGCTGAGGGAGCCGTTCGGGTTGGCCACCACGGCGTCGGTCTCGGTGGTCGCCGCAGCCACGGGCACGGGCTTCCCGGTGCGCTTGGCCTCCGCGAGCGCTGCGTCTTCCGCGGCCTCCCGTTCGGTCGTCGGCCGCTTCGGCGGCGTCTGAGCTGCGGGTGCTCCGGGTGCTCCGGGTGCTCCTGGTGCGGCGGGTGCTGCTGGTGCGGCCGGTTTGCCCGCCGCCGGTGCTGCCGGTTTGCCCGCCGCCGGTGCCGCTGAAGCGGCCGGTGCTGCGCCGACGGACGTGATGGGCAGGGCCAGTGTGACCAGCCCCGCAATGGCGATCGGCCAGCTGGCTGGTCGCCTCTTTCTCAGTGTGCCCCCCACGGCAAACTCCCCGGTTTGATTGCTGCCTGTCAACTGGGCGTGAACGCTAACAGCCCCTTTGGCATATCCCCCGTGGGCGCGAATATGGAATCGGATATTCCTTGGAATTTATTCCCATAATCGTGATCAATTGACTGATGCAAATGAGTCAACCCCTGGGTCGGCGGACTCTTTTCGGACATCTTTGCGGGGTGGGCGCGTCGGTGGGGCACGCCTTGTCCGAATTGCTCTGCATTTTGCGATTTGCTAACACGCTAGGCTCCCAGGCCAATTGATCCACTCGGCGACCTTGGGGGGAATGCCGTGTCGGTACCAGCGGCTGGATTTCGGCCATTAAGAAGAAACTCGAAGATCAAACAGGGCGTTGCAGTCCCGGTGTTGGTGGCTCTCTCGCTGGTCGTCGGCTCGGGCACCGCCCAGGCTGCGCAGTGGCAGCCCAAAGAGAAAAGCCGCTGGTCACCAGAGGTGTTAAAGAAAACGGAATCGGTCCCCGGAAAGAGCGCCCCGAAATCGGACGCAAAGGCTCCGAAAGGCGACGGGGCGAGGGCCTGGAGCCCGAAGGACGTGTATTGGCCACCCGCCTCGGAGGCCGAGGTGGATCTGGGCGCCGCGCGCCCCGCCCCTCCCCGAGGTTCGCTCCTCAGGGCGCCCGCCCCCTCCGACGTCCCGGCGGCTCCCGCTGCTGACCCGAGCCGCGCGGGCGCTGCTCCCGTCTGGGTGACTCCGGCCCCTGCCAAGGACGCGCCGCGCACGGGCAAGGCCGCCGTACAGCTCACGGACCGCTCGGCCGCGGAGAAGGCTGGCGTCCAGGGCCTGCTGCTCGCGGTCCGGCCGGCCGGGGAAACGGTGCAGGGCGGCCCGGTCAAGGTTTCGGTGGACGTCTCGTTCATCGCGGGGGCCTTCGGCGGCGACTGGCTCTCCCGAGCCCGCCTCGTCGCCCTTCCCGCGTGTGCGCTGACCACTCCCGAGCGCGCCGAGTGCCGTACGCAGACGCCGCTGCAGACCGCCCGGGACGGCGACCGTGCCGGGCTGCTCAGCGCGGAGGTGGCCCTCGGCGGAGCCTCCGCACAGGGCGGTGCACGTGCGAGCGGCGCCTCGGGCGGCCCGGGCGGGGCGACCGTGATCGCCGCGTCGGCTGCCCCGGGCGGCCCCGCAGGTACGTACGCGGCCACCAGCCTGGCGCCCTCGGGCAAGTGGGCCAGCGGCGGGAGCGGGGGAGGGTTCTCCTGGTCGTACCCGATCGCGGTGCCCGACGGGCTGGGCGGCGCCAAGCCCACCGTCTCCCTCGCTTACAGCTCCCAGTCCGTTGACGGCCGTACCGCTGCCACCAACAACCAGGCCTCGTGGGTCGGTGAGGGCTGGGACTACTCGCCCGGCTTCGTCGAACGGGTCTTCAAGCCGTGCGCCAAGGACGGTCAGGCCGAATCGAGCGAGCAGTGCCTGGCCGGCCACAACGCCGTCCTCTCCTTGAACGGCAAGTCCTCGGCCCTGGTGCGGAACGACGCGACCGGCGACTGGCGGCTCGAGGACGACGACGCGTCGAAGGTCGAGCGGCTTACCGGCGCGGCCAACGGCGACAACAACGGCGAGTACTGGAAGGTGACCACTGCGGACGGCACCCAGTACTACTTCGGTGTGGGCCGCAAGCCGGGCAGCACCACCGCCCCGCCGACCAACTCCGCCTGGACCACACCGGTCTACGGCAACAACGCCGGCGAGGAGTGCCACCAGTCCACCTTCGCCGCGTCCTGGTGCCAGCAGGCCTGGCGCTGGAACCTCGACTTCGTCGTCGACCCGCGCGGCGGGGTGATCACCCACTGGTACGACACGGAGACCAACCACTACAAGCGCGGAGCGTCGGAGGCGACGCCCAAGGGTGATCTCACCCCGTACATCCGTGGCGGCAACCTCGCCAAGATCACCTATGGTTCGAAGCTGACCGACGCGGACACCGTCAAGCCGACCGCCCAGGTGGTCTTCGGTACGTCCGAGCGCTGCCTTCCGGAAAAGGACGGTTTCGACTGCGCCCCGGCCAAGCTGACCAAGGCCAACGCGACGAAGTGGCCCGACGTCCCCTTCGACCAGAACTGCGCGAGCACGGGCACCTGCGAGAACTATTCCGCCACGTTCTGGACCACCAAACGCCTCACCAAGATCACTACGAAGGTCCTGAACACCAGCGGCGGTTACGACGACGTCGACCTCTACGAGCTCAAGCACGAGTTCCCCAACCCGGAAGACCACACGGCGCCCGCCCTGTGGCTGGCCTCGCTGACCCGCACCGGTCATGACGGCGAAGCCACGTTCGAGACCAAGCCCATCACCTTCACCGGCCAATTGAGGAACAACCGCGTCGATTCCAGTTCCGACAACAGGCCCGCGATGAACCGACGCCGCATCGTCGGCATCACGTCCGAAACGGGCCAGGTCATCGACGTCGGATACGCGGACCCGGACTGCGCGCCGGGCGCTGGCCTGCCGTCCTCGAAGGACGCCAACACCACCCGCTGTTACCCGGTCTACTGGAACCCGGACGACAAGAGCCCGAACGATCCGACCCTGGACTGGTTCCACAAGTACGTCGTCACCCGCGTCACCGAACTCGACCCCTTCGGCGGTTCCCGCCCCCAGGAGACGCGCTACGAGTACGTCGGCGGCGCCGCCTGGCACCGGGACGACGAGGAACTGACCGAGGACAAGCGCCGCACCTGGAACCAGTTCCGCGGCTACGAGCAGGTCATCACCCGCGCCGGTACCGCCCCCGACGCCGTCTCCAAGACCGCGACGTTCTACCTGCGCGGCATGGACGGTGACGTCAAGGCCGACGGCACCAAGCGCACCGCCACCTTCACCGGCCTCACGGGCAGCGCGGTCAAGGACAGCAACCCGTTCGCCGGCACCGTCCGCGAAACCCAGACCTTCGCATCCGACGGCGGCGAACTCGTCACCGTGGTCAAGAAGGAGCCGTGGCTCTCCGCCGCCACCGCCACGCACAGCCGCGGTACGAAGCTTCCCGCGCTCACGGCACAGATGCAGCGCGAGGGCTCTTCCCAGGAGAAGAAGCTGCGCGCCGACAAGACGTGGCAGACCACCTCGGAGACCGTGAAGTACGACGACACGTACGGCATGGAGCTCTCGAACCTGGACCGGGCGGACGGCTTCCCGGACACCTGCACCGTGACGTCCTACGCCCGGAACACGGCGGCCTGGATGCTCGACCGCGTGTCCGAAACCGTCGAAACGCAGGGCAGCGACTGCGCCGCCACCGCGACCGAGGCGAACACCCTCAGCCGCAACCGCACGTACTACGACGGCCAGCCCCACGGCACCCTCACCGGCGCCGGCCAGGTCACCAGCACCGAGGAACTGGACCGCTTCGAGGCCGGCCAGCCGAAGTACAGCCTGAAGGGCAGCACCACGTACGACGCCTACGGCCGTGTCACCAGTGCCACGGACGCCGCCGGCGCCAAGACCACGACGGTGTACGAGCCGGCCGCACCGGCATCCGCCACCACGGTCAAGGTCACCAACGCCAAGAACTGGACCACCACGACCACCCTGCACCCGCTGCGCGCGGTGCCGGTCAAGACCGTGGACCAGAACGACCGCACCACGGAGCTGACCTACGACCCGCTCGGCAGGACCACGGCCGTCTGGCTGCCCGGCCGCGCACGCGGCGCGAGCGCCAGCAAGACCTTCACGTACGACCTCACCAACACCGCCGCCAGCTCCGTCACCACACAAACGCTCCGCGCGAACCAGTCGTACGCGACGTCCATCGCCATCTTCGACGCGTTCGGACAGCAGGTCCAGGTCCAGTCGACCCCGCAGAACGGAGCGGCGACCACCCGCCTGATCGCGGACACGTACTACGACAGCCACGGCCGTGCCTTCAAGACCAACGAGTCCTACGTCAACGCCACGTCCGACCCGGTGAAGACCCGTTTCATCCCCGACGAGAACATGGTTCCGGCCCAGAACGGCACCCTCTACGACGGCCTCGGCCGTCCGGTCGCCAAGACCTTCTCGTCCAAGGCGATCGAGCAGTGGCGCACCACCACCGCCTACCCCGGTGCCGACCGCACCGACACCACCCCGCCGAAGGGGGAGACGGCCAGCAGCGTCCTCACCGATGCCCTCGGGCACACGGCCGAACGGCGCAAGTACAAGGGGACCAAGCCCGAGGGCGACTTCGACGCCACCCGGTACGCGTACAACACCGACGGCAAACTGACCGGGATCACCGACCCGGCCGGCAACGCCTGGAGCTACGCGTACGACCTCCGGGGCCGTCAGATCCGCTCGGTGGACCCCGACAAGGGCGCCTCGACCCTCACGTACGACGACGCCGACCGTCCCGTATCCGCCGAGGACGCCCGGGGCACCAAGATCTTCACCAGCTACGACGTCCTGGGCCGCCCCACCTCCCGCAACCTGAACACCGCCGACGGCACCAAACTGGCCACCTACGAGTACGACACGCTGCTCCCCGGCCAGCCCACGGCCACCACCAGCTGGGTGGACGGCAAGCCCTGGCGGCAGGAAACCACCAGCTACGACGTCGGCTACCGGTCCACCGGAACCAAGCTGACCGTCCCCGCCGGGGAAGGCGCCCTCACCGGCACCTACACCTCGGAGACGACGTACGACCCCATCACCGGGCTGGAGCGCCGCACCACCCTGCCCGCCATGGGCGGTCTGCCCCAGGAGCGCCTCTACACCGGCCGCAACGCCAACGGTCTGCCCACCTCCTACGGATCGGACAACGTCGACTACGTCAACTTCACCGACTACGACGAGTTCGGCTTGGTGAAGCGCACGACCTTCGGCGACGACCCGCGTCAGGTGAGCTTCACCCAGACCCGTGACCCCGCCACCGGGCGTCTGCTGAACACCCAGCTCAAGAAGCAGGATTCGAGCAGCCCGGTCGACATCACCGACTACACCTACAACCCGGTCGGCGACGTCACCTCGGTGACCAGCACCCAGGGCGCCGGACGCGAGACCCAATGCTTCACGCACGACTACCTGCGCCGCCTGACCCAGGCCTGGACCGACACCGGCACGACCACGACCCAGCCCGGGCCGTCCGTCCCCGGTATCGGAGGCTGCACCAACGCTGCACCCCAGCCCGGCAAGATCGGCGGGTTCGCCCCGTACCACCAGTCCTTCACCTACGACGTGACCGGCAACCGCACCTCGTCCACCGACCACGATCCGGCCGGTGACACGGCCAAGACCGTCACCACGACCCACACCTACCCGGCGCCCGGCTCCCCGCGCCCGCACGCCCCGACCTCCACCACCAGGACCACGGGCGCGGGCCCGTCCGTCACCAAGCCCACCACCTACGACGCGGCGGGCAACACGCTCACGCGCCCTGACGCCACGGACACCGGTCAGAAGCTGACCTGGACGCCCGAGGGCAAACTCGCTTCGGCCACCACCGCTGCCGGCACGTCCAGCTACCTCTACGACGCCAATGGCAACAGGCTGCTGCGCAAGGACCCGGGGAAGACCACGCTCTACCTCGGTTCGAACGAACTCACCCTCAACACCGCCGCGGACACGGTGTCCGGCACCCGCTACTACTCCACCCCCGGCGGGACCACCATCGTCCGCACCTCCGACGGCAAGATCGCGTACATCGCCGCCGACCACCACAACACCGGCACCACCACGGTCGACGCTGCGACCCTCCAGGTCCAACGCCGCGCGACCAAGCCGTTCGGCGAGGACCGCGGAGCGGCGCCGGCCGCGTGGCCCGGCGAACGCGGCTTCGTCGGAGGCACGCAAGACAAGAGCACCGGCCTCACCCATCTCGGAGCCCGCGAATACGACCCGCTCATCGGCCGGTTCATCTCGGTGGACCCGCTGATGGTCGTCGACGACCCGCGCCAGCACAACGGCTACCAGTACGGCAACAACAGCCCGCTGACGGAGTCGGATCCGACGGGCAAGGCCCTCCCCGAGTGCCAGAGCGCCATGTACAAGTGCACCAACGGATCCAACCCCTACGACTACGGCTACAGCTACGAGAAGGAAGTCGCCATCGCCGGCGGCACGCTCGACCGCACCTACGTCGAGCGGAAGATCCGTAACAACTACGCCTGCCGAAAAGACCCCGGGTGCAAGCCCTCCAACCGTGGCTGGTCCGGAACTTCGCCCAAGGTGGAGAAGAAGCCGCAAAAGAAGGGGTTCATCGCCAACCTGAAGTCCGGTGATTTCCGTGGTGCATGGAACGTCACTCTGGGGGACTCGGACTGGCGGAAGCATAAGGGTGTAAGTCTCGGGATCGGATTCCTTGCAGCTGCGGGAACTGCGGCTTGTATCGCATCCGTGGTGTGTGGTGGCGGGTTGTTCTTGGTCGGAGCGGCTGCACTGTTCACTGCTGGATTGGGTGCCCATATGGCAGTTGCATCCGAAGAGGAGAGAGCTCGAGGGGCCACCCAGTTCCTTCTGCCCACTGCGAAAGCAGAGGTGATGGGGATGATCGGTGGGGCTACGTTCGGCCGAGGGGTCTTCTTTGGTGTGCTGCTCGGCCCCAAGCAAGGGATCGCTGGCGCCGGACTCACTACTCGAGGGGCTTCTGACCCGCTATTTGCCGGTCTCGCCAGGACCGACTTCGCCGGCATGCGTGGAAGGGTAGTCAATTACATGAAAAACCTCTTCTAGGTTGACCTTAAGGGGTTAGGCTCGGGAAATGCCGCTGCCCGACGGAACGTCGGGCAGCGGCATTTCCATATGCCGTGATCCCTTCAGGTCCGTCGAGATGCTCAGTGCGGCTTGGGTTGGATGGTTTACTTGACTGCTGTCAATAACTTTGGTCACCTGCTGTTGAAGGTCGATGAGGAGGATGGGCGTGGAATTTGTCATCGAGTTAGTCGCCCTGGTTTTGGTCGGGTGGGCTGGCGGCGCTGCGGCGCGGGCCGTGGTTTCCCGAAGGGCCGGTCGGCGGGCAGAGGCTGTTGCTGGCGGGATGATTTCTGCCGTCCCGTGCCGGTTGGCCTGGAAGGCCGGAAACGGGGTGCGGGGTTTCGTCTACGGAAAGTTGACTAGGGACGATAGCGGCGTCTGCTTCAAGCGGATTTCTCGGCGCCTCATTCGAGTGCCAGAGGGTGGCCGGATCTCACGTAATAGCCATTGGCGGCCAGGGATGCAGCTCCTGCGGTATCGAACGCCCGAAGGAGAGGAACTCCGATTCCTGTGCTATGACGCCGATTGTGACACTGTTGTCCAGTACCTGCGCGTTCCCAACCCTGCTGACTTCGACTGATGGCCGTCGTTCCGATCCCGGGAGGGGGATGTCAAATGAAGGTTCGATTTCACCCGCAGCTGCTCGTGAACTAACTCTTAAAGGAAACGCCAATGAAGAGGAGAGTGACGTTCCGTAGCGGTTGGAACATCCTCGTGTGTGGAATCGGTCTCATTCTCCTCTTCGTGGGGTACTCCGGTGCCACCGAAGGGCTCTGGAGCGAATCGCCGCTCACGGTCGCCATGTTCCTCGCCATTGGTCTATTGGTTTCCGTAAGAGCCGCGCTCTGCATGGCATGGGTCGACAGCTCAGGGGTCAAGTACCTTGGAATCATCGCCTGGAAGAAAATCCCTTGGGCGGCGATCGAGGACGTCACCTGCGAGCTTCGTGGCGGGAGCATCGTTACGTCCGCCGTCCCAGTGGTGAGACTGAAAGGCGGCCGGTCTGTTTCACTGGACGGACTGGCCGGCTACACGGCCCGCCGCGAGCAGAATGTTCGTGTGACGGCGCAGGTCCAAGCGATCAATGATGCCCGAAAGCAACATCAGTCAGATGGCATGAGTGGCCGATGAGGGCACTTCAGTAAGGCGTGGATTCTTGGCGGTCCGTCGGTCGGGTCTACCGGCGGACCGCTTCCACTTGTTGGACGGAGCGGTCACGCTTGGCAGGGAGGGTTAGAATCCTGCCATCGACTCTTTGAATACGCCGCCCACTGCGCCGTAGGTGCTGCATTTCATGCTGTGTGATTTCCGTCGGCGATTGAAGCTGAACAGGAAGCAGGCCAGGAAGAGTCCTCCTTCGATTAATGTGACCACTGGGTTGTAGACGAAGAAGGTGAAGGCGGCGACTCCGAGCCAGATCGAGATGGGGAGCAAGGAGCCTCGTAGGACGGCGACGAATCTTACCGGAATCAATCCGGTCGGAAGTGCCCGCTCGTTCCACGCGGTGATGTGGGTGCGCGTCACGCAATTCTCATAGGTCATGTATGCATGAGATCACCCTCGCTGTGATGCACGCAATAACTCCCAGGAGGCGAACCGAAGAAATGCGTCGGGGATCATCAAAGCTCTGGAAGGCGGAAGCGGTGCCGGCGGGGGCCGTGGTTTCTCGAAGGGTCGGTCGGCGGGCAGAGGCCGTTGCTGGCGGGATGATTTCTGCCGTCCCGTGCCGGTTGGCCTGGAAGGCCGTAAACGGGGTGTGGGGCTTCGTCTACGGAAGGTTGACTAGGGGCGATGGCGACGTTTGCTTTAAGCGGATTCCTCGGCGCCTCATTCGAGAACCCTGGAAGGGGAGGAACTCCGATTCCTGTGCTATGACGCCGATTGTGACACTGTTGGCCAGTACTTGCGTGTTCCCAACCCGGCTGACTTTGACTGATAGCCGTCGCTCCGACCCCGGGAGGGGATGTCAATTGAAGGTTCAATTTGATAAACGGCTCCTTGTTCGCCGCCTCCGCTGGATCGGGCCGATCCATGACGGGACGGAGTGTATGCAAATTGGCACCCAGCTCGGCATCCTCGCCCTCTATAGGTGCCGTTCGAGCGTCCCCTCCATCAGCTCGGCAGTCGGTGGGGTCCTTGAGGACTGGAAGGTTCGGCTCGACGGACGGGATCTTGCTGAGATGCGAGGGTGTGCGCCGCCGGGTTACGCGATGAACCGCCAGGTCGCCCATGGCGTGCAAGGGACGCTGCTCGACAGTTCAGTCGCAGTCGTCGGGGCGTCGTCACTCTTCTCTTCCAAGCGGTCCATAAAGTTCTCCTCCGCAGATTCCGCAATCGAATTCTGCGTCAAATGGGGGAAGGTTTCGGTTCGGGATGGGTCTGGAGAAGTGCTAGCGCGGAAGGACGTTTCCGCTTGGCACATGGACGGAGTTGACATGAGGGTGTTTGGTGCCATTGCTCTCGTGGAGATGGCCGGGCTCGGTGCCATGCTCCGCAATCCGGTTCTCTCTGCGCTCTGATGCGGCCCGTGGTGGAACGGTCGTGACGGCAAGACGGCGTGTCCCGCCAGGGGGACCTGGCGGGCAGAGCGAACCCAGGAAGGGCGTAGTCGTGCCTGAGCGTCGGACCGTCCTGCGGCGGAAGTCCTTTGTCGTCTTGTCGCTGTTCTTCACCACGTTGCTCGGAGCGTTTGCCCTGGTGGCTTGGGTGAGCATGGCGGGGAGCGGGCCCGACGAGGACGCACTCAGCGTCATGGCCGCAACGCTGGGCGGGACGGCGTTCATCCGGAGGATCGCCGGGTCGCGCATCGTGCTCGATGAGAAGGGGGTGTCCGTGGTGAATCCGGTGTTCACCCATGACGTTCCCTATCGATATGTGGCCAAGGTCGAATCCGACGACGGGGAACCCAGACCGTCACCACGACGCAGGCCGTCGAAATCGGCGCCGTCGGATTTGCCGGCTCCCTCATCGACCACTTCGTCGGCTCTACGGACCGGGCTGTGGCTCAGATCAACGCAAGACGTGCGGAGCGGCGAGATCTGAGGGGGAAAGTCTCCTGTTGTCCGGCACTACACGCGAGCCTGGGTGGCTGACATCTGCAGCGTGGCCATGCTCGTATGCATCGTTCTTGCCGTAATCACGGGTGGTTGACCGTGCCCCGCCCGCCGGGGAGAACGTGGCGGAAAGTCGACGCTGGTCGTGATCATGGTGCGGTATAGGCTGCTCGTGCTGCCGGGGGATCTACAGGGGGGCTACTCGTGGAGTACGACTCTGAGCCGGAGAACGGCGACGGTTCGGCTCCTTCTTCGTACAGCCGGGACATCAAAGAAGTGCGCCGTTCCGTGCGCGAGGCGCTGCGCGCCGACCTTCCCGCAGCCCATTGGGGCCTGGGGGTGACGGTCGTCGCCTTGATCGTCGTTGCCATTTCCGCAGGCCTCGGCTGGACCTTGATCGTTGCTGCTTCCTTCACGGCCTGGTTCGTTCTTGCGCTGGCAGTGATCGGCCTCGGCGGCGGTCGCGGTGGGGACGCCGTCCGGCGGGCTTACATCGCCACGTTCGGCTGGGGCAACTGGATCTGAACGGTACGAAAAGGGGGACGCATGCTCGCGGCGGGGACGAGGATCGGCGGAGCCACCGCTCTGGCGCTGTTGCTGATGATGGCGCCCGCGCCGAGTGCCTTCGCGGCGCAGGCCGCGGATCCGCCCGCCCCGCTGTCCGACGGGGACCAACTGACCGCGCGTCCCGGTGAGCGCCTGACGTTCACGGCACCCCCGTACCTGCCGGGGTGGATCGGGGACTGGGGGATCTCCAAGGCCTTCGTCCAGCACGGGACGCTGAGGATGCACCATCCGGCCATCACCGCCGTGGCCACCGTGGCGTGTGACACCCCTCCAGGCGTCTACCCGGTCGGGAGGGCGATGCCCGAGTCCGAAGGCGGGCCGGCCGACGGCCACGGCGGCGACGGCGCCTCCTGGGTGACCGTCAAGGTCGTCGACATCGACGGGGCCGAACGCGCGGCCTGCCCCGGGAAGGTCGCGGCCCTTCCCCCGGAGGAGGTGGAGGAGCAGTGGCCCGCTGATGACTCCTGGCCGCAATCACCCTGGGACGTGCGGACGTTCCAGCCCGGTGACAAGGTGACGCCGACGGCCACGGTGATGGGCTACGACGAGCCCCTGACCTCGCGGGGCTTCACCGGCCGGCCCGTCATGCGCGGGGTGAAGGCCGTCGTGACGGCGACCGCGACGATCCGCTGCGATGCCGAGCCGGGTCTGTACGAGGTCCGCTGGGTGGGCAAGGACGAGGTCTGGGCCCGCTACCGGGTGGCCCAGATCGATGACGCGACCCGCGCCTCCTGCCGGGACGGAACGTGGCACTTGGCCACGGGGTGGACTCCCTGGCTGGTCGGCGGCGCGGCTGTCGCACTGGCCGCCGCGGGGGCCTACGCGCTGGTCCGGCGCCGTCGCGGCCCGGCCCGGCCCGCTGACAGCGGGTCGTCACAGGTGTGAGTCCGGTGCGCCCCCCCCCGCGTCCGCGCCCCGAACCGCAGGGAACCGAAACGGCCGTTGGATAGGATTTCCGGATGATCACACCCGCTGGCCTCGGCTCCATCGTGCTGCGGCTCGACCAGCCGGTCGGGGCGCACCGGCTACCCGCTCGCGGCGAGGCGCTGGTGCGGTTCGTGGACGCCGCGACGCAGGCCCCGTTCGCGGAGCGCCTCGCCCCCGACGTGCTCGACGCGGCCGAGCGCGGTCGCGCCGACCGGTTCGTGCGCCCCCAGGACCGCGGCTCCTATCTGGTCGCGCATGTGACGCTGAGGCTGCTGCTGGGCGCCCTCCTCGACACCGCGCCGCGCGATCTGGTGATGGCCCGCGACGCCTGCCCCGAGTGCGGCGGCCCGGACGGGCGGCCGGTCCTCGTGGGCGGCCGCGCCCACTTCTCCCTGTCGCACAGCCGCGATGCGGTCTTCGTGGCCTGCGCGTCCACACCGGTCGGGGTGGACGTGGAGGCCCTGCCGGCGGCGCGGGTGGTCGCGCAGAGCGAGGAGTTCTTCCACCCCGACGAGAGCGCCGAACTCGCCGCGCTCCCCGAGGCCGGTCGCCCTGCTGCGTTCGCCCGCCTGTGGGCGCGCAAGGAGGCTCATCTCAAGGGCACCGGCGCGGGACTGGGGCACGAAGGCCACCTGAGCTATCTGGGGACGGGCCCGGACGCCGACTCCGTCCGCCCGCACTGGTCCCTCACCGACCTGCCGGCCCCCGCGGGGTACGCCGCCGCGCTCGCGCTGCGCGCCCCCTCGGTGCATTGGCTCTGAGGCTCGGACCTAGAACTCATGTACTGAATGTTCGTCACCACCCGCTCTCTGATAGTTGTTTCAGCGGGGTACGGGCGCAGGCCCGTAGCGGTGTCCCTTCGACGCCGCAGGGAGGACGCACATGAGCACCACCACTCGGGGCGAGGACCTCGCCGTCGAGCAGCGCGCCGTCGACCACGCGTACGACTGCTACACCGCGCGACTCGCCGAGATGAGCGGAACGTCGACCGCCACGGCCTCGGCGAGCGGCAAGGACGGGATCGCCAACCGGATCGAGGCGGAGGCGCGCGCCGCCTCGTACGGAGGACTCGGCGACGAGGCCCTGGTGTTCGCCCGGGTCGACGCGCCGGAGGAGCCCGGCACGGACCCCCGTCCCTGGTACGTCGGACGGCGGGTCGTGTGGGACGCCTCGAACGAGCCGGTGGTCCTGCAGTGGACCAGCCCCCTGGCGCGGAAGTGGCTGGACGCCCGGCCCGAGAGCCCGGGTGAGGTGACGCTGCGGCGCCAACTGCGCTGCGTCCAGCGGATCGTGGAGGGCTACTTCGACGACATCGCAGCGCCGGCCGCCGCTCCGGCGCCGGTACCGGTTCCCGCGACCGCTCCCGTACCCGTACCCGTACCCACGACCGATCCCACTCCCGTACCCACCCCCACTCCCACCCCCACCCCCGCACCCGCGACCGATCCGCAGGCGCAGCCGTCCCCGACCCCCGGCGACGTCGTCCGCCGGCAGCGCCGAAAGACGCTCCAGCCGGACGACTTCCTGCTGCGCGAGCTCCAGCGGTCGCGCAGCGGCCGCATGCGCGACATCGTCGAGACGATCCGGCGCGACCAGATGGAGCTGGTCACCGGTTCTCCCAACGACATACTCGTCGTGCAGGGCGGCCCGGGCACCGGCAAGTCCGCGGTCGGTCTCCACCGCGTGACCTGGCTCGTCAACAACGACCACTTCAAGGCCCAGGACATCCTGGTGATCGGCCCCCACCAGCGGTTCCTCGACTACGTCGGTCAGGTCCTGCCCACCCTTGGCACCCGCGACGTCAACGCCGTCCAGCTCAGCCGCCTGTGGGACGGCGAGATACTCGGCGCGGACTCCCCGCGGGCGCGGCTCGTGAAGTCCGACGAGCGCATGGCGGCCGTCCTGCGCCGCCGCGTGGAGAACGACTACCGCCCCGAAGCACTCGACGACCTCGTCGTCGCGCCCTCCTTCGAAGGCGACGAGCCCGCGATCGTCGTGCCCGCCGGTAGCACGACCCTGCGCGTACCGCGGTCCGAGGTCCTCGCCCTCCTCGACCAGGCGCACGAGGGCGACGGCCCCTACCGGGAGCGCCGCGACCGCTTCCGCGGCCTGCTCGTCGACCGCCTCCTCCAGGAGCTCTCCGACATCGCACCACGACGCGGGCAGGCCGGTACGATCCGCCGCGACCTGGAGCGCAACCGTCGGGTCGAGCGCCTCATCGAACGGGTCTGGCCGTCCCCGGGCGCCAGGGAGGCCCTGCGCACCCTCTACGACTCGTCCGACCTCCTGCACGCCTGCGCCGACGGGATCCTCGACGGGGGCGAGCAGGCGGCCCTGCTCCGGCCCCGTGCCGCCAGCGCCGACGCCGATCCCTGGACCCTCGACGACCACGTCTGCCTCGAAGAGCTCCGGGTCCTCATCAGCGGGGAGACCCCGAGCCGCTACGGGCACATCGTCGCCGACGAAGCACAGGACCTCACGCCCATGCAGGCCCGTGCCCTGCGGCGGCGCTGCGCCGTGGGCGGCTCCATGACCGTCCTGGGTGACCTCGCGCAGGCGACGGGACCCCACGTCCCGGCGAGCTGGGACCGCCTCGGCACGGTCCTCTCCGACCACGGCGACTGGCGGGTGGCCGAGCTCCACACCAGCTATCGCGTGCCCGCCGAGATCATGGAGTTCGTCGCCCCCCTGGCCCGGGAGATCGCACCGACCCTGCCCTACCCGCAGGCCGTGCGCGAGGCGGGCGAGGACGCCGTACGGACGGTGGCGACCGAGCCGTGGAAGCTCCTCGACGACACCGTCGCCCACGTGACGCGCCTCGTCGGCACCAGTGACGGCACATCCCTCCGATCGGTGGCCGTCATCGTCCCCGACGACTCGGACTGGCTCGACGCGATCAGTCGCAGGGTCGACGGGGGCGGGGACATCGGTGACCGGCACCGCGCCGCCGTGTCCGTCCTGGCCGCCGCCCAGGCCAAGGGCATGGAGTACGACCACGTCCTGGTCATCGAGCCGGCCACCATCGCCGACCGCGGTCCCGCGGGCCTGCGACAGCTGTACGTGGCCCTGACCCGCAGCACCCAGAGCCTGACCGTTCTGCACACCGCCCCGCTGCCGGACGTCCTCACGCGCCCCGGGGACGGCTCCGCGGCGCCGGCCCCCGAGGCCACGGTCGCGGTGCAGGCGGCGGAAGGAGAGGCGGAGGTAGAGGTAGAGGGAGAGGCAGAGGAGGTGGCCGTGGTCCGGCTTCCCCGGATCGGCTCCGACGTGCGGGTCGAGGTCGTGGACCAGGCCCCCGGCGGCCGCTACAAGGTCAAAGCCCTCACCCCCGACTTCGACCGTCCCCTGGTCCTCACCGTCCGCCACGGATCGGTTCCCCCGCGGCGGGGCGAGAAGCTGGACTGCTGGGTGTTCGCCAACGAGACGAACCAGACGGTCCTCACCTCCGACCAGCGGGGCCGGTCGCCCGTCTCGCCGCGGATGGCGGGCCGCTACCTCGCGGCACTGGACGTGCTCCGCGAGCTGACCGAGAACGACGGGGACGTTCCCGACGCCCGCGGCAGGCTCTCCGAGCTACAGGGGATGGCCAACCGCGTCCTTCGCAGGGACCAGGCCGACTGGGTCGACGTGCTCCACCTGTTCGGCTCGCCGGACCGGGACCGGCTGGGCGTGCTGCGCGACCTCGCCGCCAGTGCCAACCGCGCGCTCAAGGAGCGCACCTTGGACGCCGGCCGGCTCCGGGAACACCTGACGGCCTCGGGCTGGACGGACACCCTGGCCGAGGCGCGCCGGGCGCTCCAGGACCGCTTTGCCGCCGACGCGGCTCCGGACCCGGCCCCACAGGCCCCGCACCCGCACCCGCACCCGGAACCGGACCCGGAACCGGACCCGGACCCGGACCCGGCCCCGCACCCGGACCCGGACCCGGACCCGCACCCGGACCCGCACCCGGCCCCGCACCCGGACCCGCACCCGGAACCGGAACGGGCCCCGGACCCCGACGACACGACGACCATCGAAGCCGCCGCCCCCGTCCCCGCCCCACCGCAGCCCGAGCAGAAGGACGTAGAGCAGATGACCCTCGCGGAAGACACGACCGCGCCGGCTTCGACCACGAAGGAAGGCTTCCTGCGCGCGCTGGAAGCGTCGGCCGACGCCGACCGGACGTGCAAGAAGCACGAGTCGGTCCGCCACGCCCTGAAGTCGGACCTCCTCTGGGCCGACCTCCAGCCGACCGACTCGCCCGTCGTCGACGTCAGCTGCGCCACCGGCCGCGGACTCTTCCTCTACGAGGCGTTGGGCTCCGGCCGCTCGGCGTACGCGGACCTCCGCTCGGGCGCCACCCGCCTGCTGGAGATCAACCACACCCTGACCGTGCGGGCCGACGGCCTCTACCTGGTCCTCTCCGAACCCCCGGCCGAGGACTGGTCCGCGGAAACCGTCCGCGACGTCTTCGGCGTCCACGTCATCTGGCGGACCCCCGAAGGATGGGGCGGCAAGGACACGGACATCGCGCTGGGACAGCGCCCGCAGAACTGACGAGGGGCCGACCGGACCGTGCCCACGGGCTACAACCTGCTCACCGTCGACGCCCTCGCCCCCGAGGCCATGGCCGCCGCACTGGCCCGGTGCTTCGGCGTGGCGGCCGGTGACGTCGGCGTGGCCGAGGCCGACGCCGACCCCGAACTGCGGAACTGGGCCGCCCCCGTCCTGTGCACGTACGCAGCGGTCGCCGGCGACCTGACCCGGTCGCTGGACCTCTACGCCCAGGACCAGGTCGCCGATCGGCCACCGGAGTCCGAGGTCGCCGCGAGGTTCGCGAGGGCCGCCGGGACGACCGTCCTGTTCCCCGCCGAGGAGGCGTATCCGAGCGCCTACTGGGCGGCGACGCCGGAGGGCCTCGTCACCCGGGTCCGGCTCGAACTGTCCGACGACGAGCCCCCGCTGTTCACGGTCGACAGCGCGGAGGCGCCGGTCCCGCAGCTGCCCCGGGCGGTCGTGGAGCGGTTCGCCGAGATCGTCCGGGAGCAGCGGCCGCCGGCCCCGGTGGCCGAGGCCTTCGTGGCCTCGGCGGCACGGCTGTGGCCCGACGACGGGCCCCACCCGTCCCTGGAGGGCGCTCTGACCGTGTGGGAACGGGTCGTCGTGCAGATGGAGTCCGGCTGGGCGCCCTCGGGGTGGTATCCGGCCGACCTCTACCGCGAACGCCTCGAAGCCCGCGACGAGCTCGCCCGCATCGGCGGCGCCCGACTGCCGCCCGAGGTGCGCCGGCTGCTCGACGTCGCAGTGGCGGGGCTGGACCTACGGTTCGTCCGGGCGACGGAGGAGGACCCGTCGGGGAGCCTCGTCGAGGAGCTGACGGGCCGGCCCCCGGGGCGGGACCGGTTCGGCCGGTGGTGGTACCGCCGCCCGGATCCCGTGCCCTGGGAGCGGGCCTGACCCCTACAGTTCGGCGACGGCCTCCAGGGGGCTCAGGGCCGCTGCGCGGCGGGCCGGGAGGGCGGCCGCCACCGCGCCCGTGGCGAGGGAGGTCAGGCAGACGAGGAGCAGCGTGCCCCAGGGGAGGGCCAGGGAGTAGTCCTTGAGCGCGCCGTTGGTCAGGGCGCCGACCGTCCAGGCCCCGAACAGGCCGGCCGCCAGGCCCAGCAGGGTCCCGAAGCCGGCCACGGTCAGCGATTCGAGGCGGATCGTCCGACGGATGCCGGCGCGGTCCATGCCGATGGCGCGCAGGACGCCGATCTCGCGGGTGCGGTCCGACACCGACATGGCCAGGGTGTTCATGATGCCGAGGGCGGCGATCACGCCGCCGATGGCGAGCAGACCGTACGTCAGGGTCAGCAGGGTGCCGAGGGAACCGGCGGCCTCCTGAACCAGCTCCTGCCGGTCCTGGACCCGCAGCAGCGGGTTGTTGCCCGTGGCGGTGCGCAGGCGGTCCTTCGTGGCGGCGCCGTCGGCGCCGCTGTCCGTGCGGACGAGGACGCGCTGGACGGAGCCGGGGTCGAGGCTCCCCCGCTGGACCTCGGTGCGGGCGCCCAGGGCGTCCCGGGCGGTGGGGTTGTCCTCGTAGACGCCGACGACCGTGTACGGGGCGCGGTCCTGGCCGGGGCCGCCGATCCGGGCGTCGATCCGGTCGCCGGCGCGCACCCCGTTCTCGCGGGCGAGGGTGCTGGAGAGGGCGATGCGGCCCGGCGCGAGGTCCTTCAGGGAGCCGCTGACGAAGTCCAGCTCCATGACGGACGGGACGGCGGCCGGGTCGACCCCGGAGATCTCGCGGACGCCACTGCCGATGTAGAGGGTGGAGTCGGTGACGGCGGTCGCCGTCCGTACGCCGGGGGCGGTGGTCACCCGCTGTACGGCGGCCGGTTCGATGCCGGCCGACGAGGTGTGGGTGCTGATCACGTAGTCGGCGCTGAGGCCGGCCGCGGCCCGGCGGTCGAGGGCCTGCCCGGTGGAGTGGCCGATGACGGCGAGCCCGGCGACCAGGGCCGTGCTGACCATCAGGGCGGAGGCGGTGGCGGCGGTGCGCCGCGGGTCGCGCAGCGCGTTGCGGTGGGCGAGGTGACCGGCGATCCCGAGGCGGCCGGTCAGCCGACCGCTCAGCCGGATCACGGGGACGGCGAGCAGCGGCGCCAGCACGATCACGGCGATCACGAGGAGGGCGCAGCCGAACATCGCGCTCTGCAGGTTCTCCTCGGAGGCGTCCTTCGCCCCGGCGAGCGACAACAGCAGTCCGGCGCCGAGGGCGAGCAGCAGGGCGCCGGCCGCGCCGCGGACCCGGGACGCGGTGGCGGTGGGCGGCTGTTCGGCCGTGCGCAGGGCCTCGACCGGTGCGATCCGCGCCGCCTTGCGGGACGGCAGCCATGCGGCGAGCACGGTGACGCCCACCCCGACGGCGAGCGCGGCCGCCACGGGCAGCGGGCCGATCACCAGGGGGCCGCGGGGCAGCGGCTCCCCGGTGGTGCTCAGGACCTCCGGCAGTACGGAGGCGATGGCGAGGCCCAGCAGGAAACCGAGGGCCGAGGCGGCGAGGCCGAGGAGGACGGCCTCCCACAGGAGGGTGCGCACGACCTGGCGGCGCGTGGCACCGATCGCGCGCAGCAGGGCGATCTCACGGGTGCGCCGGGCGACGAGCATGGTGAAGGTGTTGACGATCAGGAACGACCCGATGAAGAGGGCGACCCCGGCGAAGACCAGCGACAGTTTCTCGTTGCCGCGGGTGAGCGTGTCGACGAGGACGGCCTGCTGGGCGGCCTGGGCGGTGCCGGTGGTGGCCTCGGCCCGGCCGGCGGGGAGCCGGGCGGCGACCCGACGGGCGAGTTCGGCGGTGTCGGTGCCGGGTGCGGCGGACAGGTCGATCGAGGTGTAGCGGCCCGGGGAGGCGAACAGCTGCTGTGCGGTGGCCCTGTCGAACAGGACGAGGGTGCCGCCGGCCGTCACCCGGGTGTCCCGGGTGGTGACGATGCCGACGAGCCGCTTGGTCATGGCCGGGCCGTCCGTGGCCAGGGTGATCTCCGCGCCGATGCGGAACCGGCCGGCGGCGGCGGTGCCGCTGTCGACGGCGATCTCCTCGCCGTTGCGGGGGGCGCGGCCCTCGGTCAGCGGGTGGCGGCCGTCCTTGCCGTCGGCGCCGGAGACGTAGGCGGCCGCCCGGTGCGCCCAGACCCTGCCGGTGCGCAACGGATGGCCGTCCGAGGCGTTCAGGGTGGCCAGGCCGTCCGCGGAAGGCCGTACGGCGGCGACGCCGGGCAGAGCGGCCAGATCGCGGGCGAGCACGTCGTCGAGCACGGTGGCGTGCTCGTCCCCGGCGGACCCGGCGGACCCGGCGGACCCGGCGGACCCGGCGGACTCGGCGGATCCGGCCGCGCCGGGTGCGCCGGGCGGGGGGTCCTTCGGAGTCACGGTGACCGCGATGTCGGCGTAGTCCTTCGACAGGGCGGCCCTGTGGGCCGCGGTCGAGGAGTCCGCGAAGACGAGGGCGCCGGAGACGAAGGCGACGCCGAGGGTGACGGCGAGCACCGTCATCAGCAGCCGGGCCTTGTGCGCCAGGACGTTGCGCAGGGCTGTTTTCAGCATGGGTGAGTGGCTTCCGGGGCGAGGGGCGGGACGGGGCGGGGGCGGGACCGGGGGAGAGGGCGGGTCAGCTCGTGCGGGCGCGGGCGTCGAACTGCTTCATCCGGTCCAGCACCCGGTCCGCGGTGGGGTGCACCATCTCGTCGACCAGCCGGCCGTCGGCGAGGAAGACGACGCGGTCCGCGTAGGAGGCGGCGACCGGGTCGTGGGTCACCATGACCACGGTCTGGCCCAGTTCGCGCACGGAGTCGCGCAGGAAGCCGAGGACCTCGGCCCCGGCGCGCGAGTCGAGGTTGCCGGTGGGCTCGTCGCCGAAGACGATCGCGGGCCGGGTGGCCAGGGCCCGGGCCACCGCGACGCGCTGCTGCTGCCCGCCGGAGAGCTGTCCGGGCCGGTGGTCCAGCCGCTGGGCGAGGCCGACCATGGACACTACGCGGTCCAGCCACTGCCGGTCGGGGCGGCGTCCGGCGATGGACAGCGGCAGGGTGATGTTCTCCAGCGCGGTCAGGGTGGGCAGCAGGTTGAACGCCTGGAAGATGAAGCCGATCCGGTCCCGGCGCAGCTCGGTGAGGTGCCGGTCGCCCAGGGTGCCCAGCTCGGTGGTGCCGATGCGGACCGAGCCGGAGCTGACGGAGTCGAGTCCGGCGGCGCAGTGCATGAGGGTGGATTTGCCGCAGCCGGAAGGACCCATGATCGCGGTGAACTCGGCTTCCCGGAAGGAGACGCTGACCCGGTCCAGGGCCACCACGCGGGTGTCGCCCTTGCCGTAGACCTTCGACAGGTCGGTGGTGGAGGCCGCGATACCGGGCGTCGGGCGGGGGGAGAACGGGTCGGCGGTCACATGGACTCCACTTCGGGTGCGGTGGGAAAGGGGTGCACGCCGAGGGTGTCGGGGGGACGTATCAGGACCGGGGCCGCCGTGTATCGGCTTCCGCGCCGTTGCGTAGCAATCGTGCAGGGGCGGCCCGGGTGACCGGGGCGGCCGGTCGGTCAGCGCGGGAGCCGCAGGGTGGCGACCGCGCCGCCGTCCGGGGCGTTGTCCAGACGCAGTTCGGCGCCGAGCACCCGGGCCTGGCCCAGGGCGATGGTCAGCCCGAGGCCGTGCCCCGCGCCCCGCTCCGCGGCGCCCGTACGGAACCGGCGCGGGCCGTCGAGCAGCAGGTCGGCGGGGAAGCCGGGGCCGTGGTCGCGGACGACGACGGTCCGGCCCTCGACGGTGACCCGCACCGGGGTCCGTCCGTGCCGGTGCGCGTTGATGACGAGGTTGCCGACGATCCGCTCCAGGCGCCGCGGGTCGGTCTCCACGGTCGCCGCGTTGTCCACGGACTCCACCGACTCCACCGACTCCAAGGGCTCCACCTGCGGTGCCTCGGTGACGCGGACCTCCGTGTCGAGACCCGTACGGGCCACCGCCTCGGCGACCACCGCCGCGAGCGGGACCCGGGCGCGTACCGGCGCCTCCGCCCCCGCGTCGAGCCGGGAGATCTCCAGCAGGTCCTCGACCAGGCCGCGCAGGTCCCGTACGCGGGCCCGGAGCAGGTCCTCCGTCTCGCCGGGCGGCAGCAGGTCGGTGGCGGCCAGCAGACCGCCGACCGGGGTGCGCAGTTCGTGGGCCACGTCCGCCGTGAACTGCCGCTCGATGCGCAGCCGTCGACCGAGGCTGTCGGCCATGAGGTCGACGGTGGCGGCGATGTCGGTCACCTCGTCGCGGCCCCGGGCGTGGCCCAGGGCGGGGCCGGTGCGGGCGTCGAGGTCCCCGGCGGAGATCCGGGCCGCGGTCTCGGCGACCCGGCGCAGCCGGCGGGCGACCAGCCCGGCCCCGTAGACCGCCAGGGGCAGTGCCGCGGCGAGCGAGACGAGGGAGGCCACCGCCATGCTCGCGTCGAGGCGGCGCAGGTCGTGGAGTTGCGGGCTCATGTTGATCCGCACGGCGAGCACCGGGCTGCCCGGGCCGCCGACCCGCTGGGCGCCCCAGACGCTGGGTCCGAGGTTCCCCTCGACGCGCCCGTCGTAGGCCACCCGCCGGTCGTCGTCGGCCGGGTGGCGCAGGGCGGTGGGCAGGTCGGCCGGATCGAGCTCGGCGCCACCCGCCAGCGTTCCGGTGCGCCGGTAGACGTCCATGGCGGAGTACACCGTGTTGGTGGCTTCCATCTCGGCCCGGCTGCGGACGTCCATCGCGGTCCACACGTGGACGAGGACGCCCACCGCCAGGGCGACCAGGCACGCCGTGGCCGCCGCCAGCGCGGCGATCTTCCAGCGCAGGGACACGCGGGCCGGCCACCACGGCCGGCGCAGGGGGTGCACCGGCCTCAGCGCCTGAGCTTGTAGCCGAAGCCGCGGACCGTCTCGATCCGCTCCCGGCCCAGTTTCTTGCGCAGCCGCTGCACGGCCAGGTCCACGACGCGGCTGTCGCCGTCCCAGCCGTACTCCCACACGTTGCGCAGCAGGGTGTGCCGATCCAGCACGATGCCCGGGTGGGCGGCGAACTCCAGCAGGAGCTTCAGCTCGGTGGGGGTGAGCGCCACGGGTGTTCCGGAGCGGAACACCTCCATCCCGCCGGTGTCGACGGTCAGGTCGCCGAAGGTCAGTACGTCCTCCGGGCCGGTGGCGGGCTCGCCGCCCGGGGCGGGCGCGTAGGACGCCCTCCGCAGCAGCGAGCGGATGCGCGCCACCAGGACGTACGTGTCCACGGGCTTGACCACGTAGTCGTCGGCCCCGGCCTCCAGGCCGGCGACGACATCGAGGCCGTCGCCGCGGGCGGACATCATCAGCACCGGCACCAGGCTGGTCTCGCGGACCCGGCGGCACAGCCCGATGCCGTCGAGGCCGGGCAGCATCACGTCCAGGACCAGCAGGTCGAAGCCGTCGTCGTCGCGGAAGGACTCCAGTCCGGTCAGTCCGTCGGCCGCGGCCGTGACCCGGTAGCCGTAGCGTTCGAGGGCGACGGTGAAGGACCGGCGCATCAGCTCGTCGTCCTCGACCAGCAGCACGCGGACCGGAGGCAAAGATTCCGGCACCGGGGCGGGTGAGGGCACGGGCGGGACTCCTGTTCGTACGGGTCGGGGTACGGGTCGGGCGAAGCGCCGCTCCGGCGCGAACCCACGCGCCGCCGACGACCCCGGAAGGAACGATACGGGAGGCACCGGACGCGGCGGCCGACGTCGGGGGCGGGCGCGCGATCCGATCGGCGGTCGAGCGCTCCCCGATACACGGCGGATACAAAAGGCCGGAATCGGCTTGAACTACGGGTGGTGCTGGCGGAAAACGGCCTGTATCCGGGGGTGTCCCGGCCGGGCCGCTGCATAGTCTGACCATCGGTCAATCGGGATCCGCAGCGGGGTCCACGGAGCGAGGAGAACAGTGATGGTCGGGTCGCGTGTCCTGTCCTTCGGGCACTATCAGCCGTCAAGGGTCTTGACCAATGCCGATCTTGAGCAAATGGTCGACACCGACGACGAGTGGATCCAGAGCCGGGTCGGGATCAGGACGCGCCGCGTGGCGGCCGAGGACGAGTCCGTTGCGGACATGGCCACGAAGGCCGCCGAGCACGCCCTGGCCAACGCCGGACTCACCGGTGCCGACATCGACTTCGTCATCGTGGCCACCTGCACGGCGCTCGACCGCTCGCCCAACACGGCGGCCCGGGTGGCCGCCGCGGTCGGGGCGCAGGCTCCCGCCGCCATCGACGTGAACACGGCCTGCTCCGGATTCCCGCACGCCATGGCACTGGCCGACCAGAGCATACGGACCGGTTCCGCCACGAAGGCCCTGGTCATAGGCGTGGAGAAGCTCACCGACTTCGTCGACTGGACCGACCGCACCACCTGCGTGCTCATCGGCGACGGCGCGGGTGCGGCGGTCGTCGTGGCGTCCGAGGAGCCGGAGATCGGCCCGGTCGTGTGGGGGTCCGTACCCGAGATGGGTCGGGCCGTGCGCATCGAGGCGCCGTCCAACACCTTCGCCCAGGAGGGGCAGTCGGTCTACCGCTGGGCCACCACGACGCTCCCGGAAGTCGCCCTCCAGGTCTGCGAGCGGGCGGGCGTGAAGCCCGAGGAGCTGGGCGGCGTCGTCCTGCACCAGGCCAACCTGCGGATCATCGAGCCCCTGGCGCGCAAGATCGGTGCGGTCAACGCCGTCATCGCCAAGGACGTCGTCGAGTCGGGCAACACCTCGGCCGCGAGCATCCCGCTGGCGCTGTCCAAGCTCATCGAGCGGGGTGAGATCGAGAAGGGATCGCCCGTGCTGCTCTTCGCGTTCGGCGGGGGCCTGTCCTACGCCGGCCAGGTCATCAACTGCCCGTGACGGGCTCGGAGGGATCGACGACGATGACGTCCTCGCGCGTGCCGTGGTGGCCGCTGCTGCGGCTGCGGGAGGCGGTGACCTCGCCCCGGGCGCGGCTGCTGGTGTTCCCGCATTCCGGGGCCGGCCCCAACACCCTGTTCCCCTTGGTCGAGCCGCTGCCGGACCACGTGGAAGTGCTCGGGCTCTCGCTGCCCGGGCGGGAGCGCCGGTTCGGCGAGCCGCCCGGCTGCCGGCTCGACCAGGTCCTGGACTCCGTCTCCGACGAGGTGCTCGGCCGTGACCCGCTGCCCACGGTGGTCTTCGGGCACAGCCTCGGCGCGCTCCTGGCCGCCCGCGCGGCGCACCTGCTCGGCCCGCACTGCCGGGCGGCCGTCGTCAGCGGGCAGGTCCCCGGCCGGACCCCGCGCCGGGCCCACGCCGCCACCACCGAGGAGGACGCCGTCCGGCTGCTGCGGGACGGCGGCGGCACCCCGGAGTGGGTGCTGCACGATCCGGACATGCTGGCGCACGTGACGCGCGTACTGCGGGCGGACATCGACCTCAGCCGGGAGGCCGCGGTGGGGTTCGAGGACGTACGGCTCGACGTGCCCCTGCACGTGCTGGGCGGCACGGCGGACCCGCTGATCCCGCACGAGCCGCTGGACGACTGGGCCGTCCACACGACCGGAGCGTGCCGGGTGCTCCGGTTCGACGGCGACCACTTCTTCCTGCTGGCCGACGAGCACCGCCCCACCGTCGTGGACGTGCTGCGCCGGGCACTCGCGGAAGGCTGACGCGGCGTGCCGAAGGGCCGGAGCCACGTGGCGCGTGACTCCGGCCCGGGGGCGGCCCGTCCCCGGACCGCGGGAGGTCACGGCCGGATGATGCGGACCTGGTAGCTGCCGTTGCGCAGTTCACCCACCACGGACACGCTGATGCCCGCCTTCTCGTCGGTGAAGGTCTCGCCCGGCCGGAACGGCGCGTCCGAGAGTTCCGCGTGCACGTTGGGCCGCCGGGTGCAGCCGCCGCTCGTGCTGGCACTGTCCGACACGGTGATCGGGCCGTGTCCGGTGTCCACGTCGGAGTCCACCTTGTAGATGAGGACGCCCGGTTTGCAGACGGCCTCGTCGTTCCCGGCCAGGGTCCGCACCTCCACCGCGTACCCGGAGCTCTCCGACAGCGGGACGAAGGCCAGCTTGGTGCCGCCGCCCCGTATCCCCAGCGGGGACAGGGTGTGGTCGCTGGTGCCCGACTTGGCCGCGCAGCTGATCTGCTTGCTGTCCAGCCAGCCCAGCTTCCACTTGTGCCAGCCCATCAGGTCGTTGTTGGCACCCCAGTCCTCGCTCATGATGTCCCAGTGCCCGACCGTGTTCCCGCCGTCCGAGGTGTAGAGGTCGGGCAGCCCGAAGACGTGCCCGTTCTCGTGCGGGAGCACCCGGTAGCCGGTCTCCTGGTAGGTGCCGGAGCCGTCGTCCTGCCGGCTGTAGACGAAGGACGTGTTGGCCAGCGGCACCCCGTCGGCGA
This sequence comes from Streptomyces sp. NBC_01214, assembly GCF_026340975.1. Classification (GTDB taxonomy): domain Bacteria; phylum Actinomycetota; class Actinomycetes; order Streptomycetales; family Streptomycetaceae; genus Streptomyces. Next base: position 1,000,226 of record NZ_JAPEOS010000001.1, read on the forward strand.
CCGGAGCCTCGCCGTTGCCCGAGAAGGTCACCGACAGGACGGTGTCCAGGGCGGACGGCCCGGCGTTCGGCGTGACCAGGACGTTGATCAGGTCGTACCGGGCGAAGTCCACCTCGGGGTCGGCGGCCTTCGCTATGTGCTCGACGAGCTGCCGGTAGCCCGGCTCGTACGCGGACCCGCGCTCGATCCCGTACGCCGCGAACGGCATCGGCATCCGCAACCAGCCCTTTATCGGCGCCTCGGCCCGGTAGACCAGCCGGCCGTAGGAACTGGTGCGGAACCATTCGGCCGTCTGGGGGAAGAACTCCGCCATCCGGTCCGCCGCCGTGCCCTCGCCCTTGGCGTCAGGGAAGTCGATCATCAGGTTCAGGGCCCGGATCTCGCCGGTCGAGCGCGAGTACCCGGGCGGGGTCGGCATGCCCTCGGACATCTGCACGCCCATGGTGCCCGCGATCCGGCAGGGCGCGAGAGCCGATTCGACGGTCGTGGCCACCGCTCCGGCCGCCGAGTTGCCGCGGCTGGATATGCCCCCGCTGGCCGTCGCCGTGACGCCGAGGGCCAGCGCGGTCAGGCCGATGTACGCGCTGGTGCGGCGTGGTCTGCGTATCCGGTGGCGGGTCTGCGGCATGGAGATCGCCTTCGGGTCCGCGGCAGCCGGCCCTGCCCGGTCTGCGCTCTGTTCGATCACCCTCCGACGGGCGCGGCGCGCCCGCGCGTCGGGAGAGGCCGAACGTGGACACGCCCGTGAGGCAGGTCACACGGAGGGGTGAAATAACCGGGGACCCGATCCCCGTTTGTACGGGAGTCCCGCTAAGCGGGGAGCGGCTCCCCGTTTGGGCGGGGCGGCCTTGCAGTCCCGCACCACGAGCGAGCGAGTCCGCGTCGGAAAGGCCCTGGAATGAAGAGCTCCACCAGCACCGCCCCGGCGGCCCGGCCCACCCGGGACCCGGCGCGGGTGCAGACGCAGGCACAGGCGCAGGCGCAGGTGTCCGCGACCTGCGTTCCGCGTCCGCGCGCCGACGCCGTCCGCAACCGCGAGCGGATCCTGACGGCGGCCCGCGAGCTCTTCGTCGAATCCGGATCCACGGCCCCCTTCGACGAGGTGGCCCGCCGGGCCGGCATCGGCAATGCCACGCTCTACCGGCACTTCCCCGACCGCCCCACCCTCGTCCATCACGTCGTCCTCTTCACGATGGGTCGGGTGACGGCCTCGGCCGAGGCCTCCCTCGCCGAGGAGCCCGACGCCTTCGCCGCCCTGTGCCGGTTCACGCACGCCGCCGCGGACGAGCGGATCGGCGCCCTGTGCCCGATGCTCGCCGACGGCTTCGACGGCGAACACCCCGAACTCCTGGCGGCGCGCGCCGCGTTGGAGGAGGCCGTGGTCACCCTGCTGGCTGCGGGCCAGGACTCCGGACTGGTGCGTACGGACATCGGCGTCGGCGACCTGATGGTCGCGCTGTCCCAGCTGAGCCGCCCCCTCCCGGGCGTCGCGTGCCTCGACACCGACAGCTTCGCCCACCGCCATCTCCAGCTCTTCCTCGACGGGTTGCGGGCCCCGGCCCGCTCCGAACTCCCGGGTTCGGCAACGACTTTGGACGACCTGCGGCAGAAAACCATGTGACGCGCACAAAGCTAAAGAATTAGTCTTTTTCAGTCATTCCGCACAGTGAAGTGGGTACCCCCATGTCAAAAACAGCCGCGAGCCTCGCGCCGGCTGCCGATCCCAGCCGCTGGAAGGCACTCGTCTTCATAGCCCTGGCCCAGCTGATGGTCGTCCTCGACGCGACCATCGTGAACATCGCCCTCCCCTCCGCCCAGACCGACCTCGGCATCTCGGACGGCAACCGCCAGTGGGTCATCACCGCGTACGCGCTGGCCTTCGGCGGACTGCTCCTCTTCGGCGGCCGCATCGCCGACAAGTGGGGCCGCAAGAACGCCTTCGTCGTCGGCCTCATCGGCTTCGCCCTGGCCTCCGCGCTCGGCGGCGCCGCCAACGGCGAGGCCATGATGCTCGGCGCCCGCGCCCTCCAGGGTGCCTTCGGCGCGCTGCTCGCACCGGCGGCCCTGTCGCTGCTCGCCGTCATGTTCACCGACGCCAAGGAGCGCGCCAAGGCCTTCGGCATCTACGGAGCCATCGCGGGCGGCGGCGGCGCCGTCGGCCTGATCCTCGGCGGCTTCCTGACCGAGTACCTCAACTGGCGCTGGACCTTCTTCGTCAACATCCCCTTCGCGATCGTCGCGGCCGTGGGTGCCTGGATGGTCATCCGTGAGCCCGCCGGCTCCCGCAACCGTGCGCCGCTCGACATCCCGGGCGTGGTCCTGTCCACCACCGGTCTCGTCGCCCTCGTGTACGGCTTCACCCGCGCCGAGTCCGCCGGCTGGTCGGACGCCCTGACGGTCATCATGTTCGTCGCCTCGGCGCTGCTGCTGTTCGCCTTCGTCCTCGTCGAGGCCAAGGTGAAGTCCCCGCTGCTGCCGCTGCGCGTCCTCCTGGAGCGCAACCGCGGCGGTGTCTACCTCTCGCTGGGCCTCGCCGTCATTTCGATGTTCGGCCTGTTCCTCTTCCTCACCTACTACCTCCAGGTCGTGAAGGGCTTCTCGCCCGTCAAGACCGGCTTCGCCTTCCTGCCGATGATCGCGGGCATGATCACGGGCTCCACCCAGATCGGCGCCCGCCTGATGACCCGCGTCCCGCCGCGCCTGCTGATGGGCCCCGGCTTCCTGGTCGCCGGCCTCGGCATGCTGCTGCTGACCCAGCTGGAGGTCGGGTCCTCGTACCCGGCGCTCATCCTGCCGGCGCAGCTGCTGCTCGGCCTCGGCATGGGTACGGCGTTCATGCCCGCGATGTCCCTGGCCACGCACGGGGTGAACCCGGCCGACGCCGGTGTCGCCTCCGCCATGGTCAACACCTCGCAGCAGGTCGGCGGCGCCATCGGTACCGCGCTGCTGAACACCATCGCCGCCTCGGCGACCACCGCCTACCTGGCCGACCACGCTGCCGAGGCCGCAGCGGGCGGCCCGGCGGCACAGCTGATCCAGGCGCAGGCCATGGTCGAGGGCTACTCCTCCGCCATCTGGTGGGCGGTCGGCATCCTGGTCGCCAGCTCGGTCATCGCGCTGACGCTGATCAACACCGGCCGTCCGGGCGTCGGCGGACCGGTGGCCTCCGGTTCCGGCGAGGACGCCGAGCTCAAGGTGCCGGTGATCGCCCACTGATCAGGGCCGAGGGCCTCCCGGAATGACTGACGACCCCGTCTCGTTCAAATTTGAACGAGACGGGGTTAGTCTGTTTCCGTACGCGTTTCAACCACTGAGGAGCGCTCCCGTGACCCGCATACCGGCCCTGTACCTGAGCCACGGCGCACCCCCGCTGGCGGACGACCCGGTCTGGCCGGGCGAGCTCGCCGCCTGGTCCGCCGGCCTGCCGCGCCCCCGCGCGATCCTGATGGTCTCCGCCCACTGGGAGGAGGCCCCGCTCGCCCTCGGCGCAACCGAGCGCGTCCCGCTCGTGTACGACTTCTGGGGGTTCCCGGAGCACTACTACCGGGTCCGCTACGACGCGCCCGGCGCCCCGGAACTGGCCGCCTCCGTCCGCAAGCTGCTGCGGGCCCCCGGCACTCCGGTCCAGGACATCCCCGACCGCGGACTGGACCACGGGGCGTACGTCCCGCTGGTGGAGATGTACCCGGAGGCCGACGTCCCGGTCCTCCAGATCTCCCTGCCCACGCTGGACCCGGCCGGGCTGATGGACATCGGCCGCAAGCTGGCCCCGCTGCGCGACGAGGGCGTACTGATCGTGGGCAGCGGCTTCTTCACGCACAACCTGGCGGCGCTGCGCCATACGGGCCCGGGCGTCCCCGGCTGGTCGGCGGAGTTCGACGCCTGGGGTCGCGAGGCCCTGGCCGCGTCCGACGTGGACGCCCTGTTGGACTTCGAGCACAAGTCCCCGGCGGGCCGCCTGGCCCACCCCCGCACGGAACACTTCGCCCCGCTCTTCGTCACCCTCGGCGCGGCCGAATCCGACCTGACCTCGGCGCGCACCCCCGTGGACGGCTTCTGGATGGGCCTCTCGAAGCGCTCCCTCCAGTTCGGCTAGGACCTGCGCAACGCGCCGGTGATCGCTTCGGTGATCACGAACCCCTTGGCCGGCCCTTCGGGAATGGTGACGGCGGTGCCGTACGCCGCTCGGAGCTCGTTCCGGTAGACGTCCTTGCCTGGCTCCGGAACGGTGAGCACGGTGACGATTCCGTTCTCGTCGTAGTCGTCGATGAGTACGTACACCGGGATGCCCGCGTGCGCGTAGGCGCTGCGCTTGCGGGTGCGGTCGCGCGAGATGCTCTCGCCGCCGGCGGAGACGACCTCGACGATCAGCCCGACGGCAGAGGCGTCGATCCCCAGTCCGTCCTCGGTCACGTGCTCCTCAGCGTCCGCCGGAGCGATGAACAGGTCCGGGATCCAGGCCTTCCGCTTGTGGATCACGTTGATGTCCTGACGGGCGGCGAATGCGCTCTTCGCGGCGAAGACGACCAGTCGGTCCCTCAGTTCATTGGCGATCCGGCCGTGTGAATAGCGCCCCGTCGGAGACACTTCGATGGACCCCTCGATGATCTCGGCGTGGTGGCCCTCGGGGAGTTCCATGGCCTTCCATGCCTGCCACAGCACCTCGTCCAGCTCCGACGGGGAAGTCGCGACCTTCGGCATTACGGCCTCCAGCGTCTCGTGGGCGAGGGCGGTCATGTCCAGCACCTCCTCAAAGTGTGGGCGTCGCAGGCAGGGCCGCACAAGCGACTCCCCGACGCTAGGGACGCATGGGCGCATGCCTCAGGGATATGCCGGTCGCTCACCCGGACGGGTGGTGGCCCAGCCGCTTCTCGTACCAGCGGACGTCCCAGTACCGGCCGAACTTCCAGCCCGCCTCCGTGAACTCTCCGATCCGCCGGAAGCCGAAGCGCTCGTGCAGGTGCACCGAGGCCTCGTTCGGCAGGGCGATCCCGGCGAACACGCGGCGCACGGGCTCCTCGGCCAGGGCTGCGAAGAGCGCCTCGTAGAGGAGGGTGCCGACGCCCCGGCCGACCGCGTGCGGGGCGAGGTAGACGCTGGCCTCCACCGAGGTGGCGTAGGCCGGTTTGGAGCGGAATGCGCTACTCGTGGCGTATCCGGCCATTCGATCGCCTGTCCAAGCAACCAGAAGCCGGTGGGGCCCGTCTTCAGGGTGGGAGTGCAGCCAAGGGCGGCGCTGTTCCGGAGTGAAGGCGGCCGTGTCGAACGTGACGGCGGTCTCACGGACGTAGTGGTTGTAGAGGTCCGTGAGGGGCGCCAGATCGGCCTCCGTTCCGGGCCTGACCTGCACCTCTTCGAGATCTTGCGGCATCCGCTCCCCTCCCGTAGCGGGGCAGGATACTGCAAGATCTCGAAAAACAGGGAGCAGCGTGGGAATTCTGTCCCGATTCCAGTCGTTGTTTCCTTCGGAAGCGGGCACTCGGGAGAGTGTCCGTGACGCACCGGAGCGGTTGACAGCCGTCCCGTCGGCGTCCACCAGCCGCACCGCGACCGATCACTTCGCAAGGGAGCACGCATGGCAACCCGCGCCGTCGCCCGTCGTCAGTCCACGAGCAGCGCCCGCGCTGTGGGCGGGGAGATCGCAGACCGTGACCTGGTCGGCATGTATCTGGACGAGATCGCGCGCACCCCGCTGCTCGACGCCGCCAAGGAAGTGGAGCTCTCCCAGATCATCGAGGCGGGCGTCTACGCCCAGCAGATCCTCGACAGCACGATAGAACGTGACGGAGACGCCCCGGCCCGCGAGGAGCTGGAGGCGCTGGCCGCCGAGGGCGAGCGGGCCAAGGAAGTCTTCATCCGCTCGAACCTGCGCCTCGTCGTGGCCGTGGCCCGGCGCTATCCGCGCAGCGGCCTGCCCCTCCTCGACCTGATCCAGGAGGGCAACGCGGGCCTGGTCCGCGCGGTCGAGAAGTTCGACTACGCCAAGGGCTTCAAGTTCTCCACGTACGCCACGTGGTGGATCCGGCAGGCGATCACCCGGTCCATCGCGGACCAGTCCCGCACCATCCGCCTCCCCGTCCACCTCGTCGAGGAGCTCGGCCGGATCCGCCGCATCCAGCGGGAATTCAACCGTGAGAACGGCCGCGACCCGGAGCACGCCGAGATCGCCGCCGAGCTGGACTCCACGGAGAAGCGCGTGGGCGACGTACTGGACTGGGCGCGCGACCCGGTCAGCCTCAACATGGCGGTCGACGACGACGGCGACACCCAGTTCGGCGACCTCCTGGAGGACACCTCGGCGATCTCGCCCGAGCAGTCCGTGCTCTCCCTGCTGCGCAGCGAGGAGCTGGAGGACCTGCTGGGCAAGCTCGACAAGCGCACGGCGTCGATCATCAAGATGCGGTACGGCATCGACGACGGCCGCGAGCGGACGCTGACGGAGGTCGGCAAGCAGCACGGCCTGACCCGCGAGCGGATCCGCCAGATCGAGAAGCACGCGCTGCTGGAGCTGAAGCGGATGGCGCGTGACACCGGCTTCGACGCCGTGGCCTAGAGCGGCCCGCCGCCAAGCCCCCAGACGAGCCCCGGTGCCTATCCCCCCCCAGGCGCCGGGGCTCTCTCCTGCCCCGCACAACCCAGCGCCTACAACTCAGCCCCTCCGGGATTTCACCACCCAGCCCCTCCTGGGTTTCACCACTCAGCCCCTCGGGCGTTTGAGGAGCGGGGGTTCGGGGGCGGAGCCCCCGAGGGGCCCGGGGCGTAGCCCCGGCTACGGCGCCGCGGCCGCCGCCAGCCGCGCGGCCAGCGCACCGGCCGCATCCCGAAGCGCCGCAGGCCCCCGCACGGTGAACGGCAGCCCCGTCAGGGCGAGCCGCGCCGCCGTCCACTCCGGCGCGTCCGCGCTCTCGAAGCTCACCGAGGTCCCCGTCCCCCCACCGGGCAGGGCCGCGGCCCGCAGCCAGGCCGGCAGCTCCGCCGGGTCGGCCGCGAAGTCGACCTCCACCCGGTACGGCTGCTTCTCCCCACCCCGCAGGCCCCGCCGGACGAACTCCTCGGCCTCCATCGGCAGGTCCCGCCGCGCGAACCGGGCACCCGTCGCGAAGGCCTCGTCGACCCGGTCCACCCGGAAGGTCCGCCAGTCCTCCCGCTCCAGGTCGTAGGCGACCAGGTACCACCGGCTCCCGGTGCTCACCAACCGGTACGGCTCCACCAGCCGCCGCGACTCGGCCCCGTCGCGCGCCCGGTACGCGAACCGCAGCCGCTCCGGGCCCGCCACCGCCGCCGCCATCGTGGTCAGCGTCCGCGGGTCCACGCTCGCCCCGTCGCCCCGGGACAGCGCGATCGTGGCCGACTGGAGCGCGCTCACCCGGTGCCGCAGCCGTGAGGGCAGGACCTGCTCCAGCTTGGCGAGGGCCCGTACGGAGGCCTCCTCGACCCCCTCGATCGCATGCCCGGCCCCGGCCCGCAGCCCCACCGCGATCGCCACGGCCTCCTCGTCGTCCAGCAGCAGCGGGGGCATCGCAGCCCCCGCCACCAGCCGGTATCCGCCCTCGGCGCCCAGGGTGGCCTCCACCGGATAGCCGAGGTCCCGCAGCCGCTCGATGTCGCGCCGGATGGTCCGCGCGCTCACCCGCAGCCGCTGGGCCAGCTCGCTCCCGGGCCATTCCCGCGGGGTCTGGAGGAGGGACAGCAGGGAGAGCAGCCGTGCGGGTGTGTCGGTCATGAATCCAGGCTGCCAGCGAAATAGGACACGGACTGACCTAGACGCCGTCTAAGTTTCTCCTCATGAGCACCGAGACGTCCCAGACAGCGCCCGAAAGAGAGAACGGGCCCGTACCAGAAGAGCGGAACGACGTAGCCCACGACGCACCCAGCCCGACCGCCGACCGCCGCCGCTGGCTGGCGCTCGCCATCGTGATGACCGCGGCCTTCATGGACCTGGTCGACGTCACGATCGTCAACATAGCCATCCGCACCATGCGCGAGGACTTCGGCGCCTCCACCAGCGCGATCCAGTGGATCACCGCGGGCTATGCCCTCGCCTTCGCGGCGGGCCTGATCACCGGCGGCCGTCTCGGTGACATCTACGGCCGCAAGCGCGTCTTCCTCATCGGCATCGCCGGGTTCACCGCGGCCTCGCTGCTCTGCGGCATCGCCGCCAACCCGGACGTGCTCGTCGTGGCCCGCCTCCTGCAGGGCGGTATGGCCGCCCTGATGGTGCCGCAGGTCCTGGCGATCATCCACGTCACCTTCCCGCCGCAGGAGCGCGGCAAGGTCTTCGGCATGTTCGGCGCGATCGTGGGCCTGGCCGCCGTCTCGGGCCCGCTGCTCGGCGCGCTGCTCATCGAGTGGGACCTCTTCGGTCTCGGATGGCGCCCGATCTTCCTGATCAACCTGCCCGTCGGCATCATGGGCGTGATCCTGGGCCGCAAGTTCATCGCCGAGTCCAAGGCCCCCAAGGCGCTGCGCCTGGACCTGGTCGGCGTCGTCCTCGCCACGCTCGCCCTGGTCCTGCTGATCTTCCCGCTGACCCACGGCCACGAGAACGACTGGCCGCTGTGGGGCTTCGTCTGCATGGGCGCGGCGCCCTTCGTCTTCGCCGCCTTCATCGCGTACGAGAAGTACAAGATCAAGAAGGACGGCTCGCCGCTCGTCGAGCTCTCCCTCTTCAAGGTCAAGAGCTTCGCCGGCGGTATCGCCGTCCAGCTGACCTTCGGCATCGCCACCGGCATCTTCTTCCTGGTCTGGACGATGTACATGCAGATGGGACTCGGCTGGAGCGTGCTGCGCGCGGGTCTCACCGGCATCCCCTTCTCCATCGCGGTCTCGCTCGCCGCCGGCCTCTCGGTCGAGAAGCTCGTCCCCCGCTTCGGCCGCAAGGTGCTCCAGGCCGGTGCGCTGACCATGGCCGCCGGTCTGCTCCTCTACATCTGGGAGTCGCAGCACTACGGCATGGAGATCGCCTCCTGGCAGATGGCCGCCCCGCTGATCGTCATGGGCGTCGGCATGGGCCTGATCGTGGCCCCGCTGAACGACACCGTGCTCTCCGAGGTGCCGCGCGAGCACGCCGGATCCGCCTCGGGCCTGATCAACACCACCGGCCAGATGGGCAACGCGCTGGGTCTCGCCCTGACCTCCGTCGTCTTCTTCGGCCTGATCGACGACGACATGGTCTTCGGTCCGTCGTACGTGGAGGCCTTCCGCGGTGCGCTCTGGTGGGTCGTGGCCGTACTCGTCGTGATCTTCGCGGTGATGTTCGTCCTGCCGCGCAGGGCGCTCCCGATGGAGGAGCGCGAGGGCGCCGCCGAGCACGCCGGCCGCACCCCGGAGAGGGTCCCGGCCGGCTGAGCCGGGCCGCAAGCGCCACCGAACGGACGTGTCCGCCCCCACGGGCGGGCGTGTCCGTTCTTTTTTGTTTCCCTCCGCAGGCCTGCGTACAGTGGTGCGAATCCACCCATTAGGGAATGAAGCGGACGTAAATCCACATGTGCGCACCGGAGCGCCGCCACGAGATCCTGCGTCTCGCCCGCGAGGCGGGCAGCGTCGACGTGCTCTCGCTCGCCGACCGCTTCCAGGTCACCGCGGAGACCGTACGCCGCGACCTCACGGCCCTCGACCGGTCCGGCCTGCTCCGCCGGGTGCACGGCGGGGCCATCCCGGCCGGCCGCCTCGACTTCGAGCCCGACCTCACCGAGCGCGAGGCGACCGCCGCCGATGAGAAGCACCGCATCGCGGCCGCCGCACTGACCGAACTCCCCGACGGCGGCAGCGTCGTCCTGGACGCCGGCAGCACCATCGCCCGGCTGGCCGCCGCGATCCCGGTCGACGTCGCGCTCACCGTGGTCACCCACGCGCTGCCCGTCGCCGCCCGGCTCGCCGACCACACCGGCATCGACCTCCACCTCGTCGGAGGCCGCGTCCGCCACCGCACCCGCGCCGCCGTCGACGCGTGGGCGCTGCGCGCGTACGCCGAGATCCGCGCCGACGTGCTCTTCCTCGCGACCAACGGGTTCACTGAGGCCGAAGGCGGCCTGACCACCCCGGACCTCGGTGAGGCGGCCGTCAAGCGCGCCGCGATGACCGCCGCCCGCCGGGTCGTCCTCCTCGCCGACTCGGCCAAGGCCGGACAGGAGCACTTCGCGCGCTTCGGCTCCTTCGCCGACGTCGACCTGCTCATCACGGACACGGGGCTCGCCCCCGCCGACAAGGCCTCGATCGAGGCCGCCGGTACGGAAGTTGTGCTCGTATGATCCTCACCGTCACCCCCAACCCCTCCCTCGACCGGGCCTACGAGATCCCCTCGCTGGTCCGCGGCCGGGTGCTGCGCGCAGGCGGTGAACGGGTCGACCCCGGGGGCAAGGGCGTCAACGTCTCCCGCTCCGCGGCCGCCGCGGGCGCCCGCACGACGGCAGTGCTCCCGCTCGGCGGTGCCCCCGGCATCCTGCTCGCCGAACTCCTCGGCGCACAGGGCGTGGACGTCACCGCCGTGTCGATCGCAGGCCAGACCCGCTCGAACATCGCGCTCACCGAAAACCGGACGGCACCCTCACCAAAATCAACTCGCCCGGCCCGGCGCTCTCCCCGGAGGAATCGGCCCTGCTCCTGGACACCGTCCGCTCCGCCGCCGCCGAAGCCACCTGGGTCGCCTGCTGCGGCAGCCTCCCGCGCGGCATCGACCCCCGGTGGTACGCCGACCTGGTCGCCCAGGTGCACGCGGCGGGCGCCCGGATCGCCCTGGACACCTCGGGCCCCGCGCTGCCGGGGGCGCTGGCGGCCGGCCCGGAGGTGATCAAGCCCAACGCGTCCGAGCTGGCGTCCGCCGTGGGACGCCCGCTGCCCACCCTGGGGGACGTGGTCAAGGCCGCCGAGGAGCTCCGCGAGCGGGGCGCGGGGGCCGTACTGGCCTCCCTCGGCGGGGACGGCCAGCTCCTGGTCTCGGCGGAGGGCACCTACTACGGCACCGCCCCGGCCCCGGAAGTGCGCAGCACCGTGGGGGCGGGCGACGCCTCGCTGGCCGGTTTCCTGATCGCGGGCGGCACCGGCCCGGGCGCCCTCGCCTCGGCACTGGCCCACGGCGCGGCCGCCGTCCAACTGCCGGGCAGCGCCATGCCGACCCCGGCGGACCTGCGCCCCGACCGGGTCCGCGTCACCGAGGACCCGCCCCTGGACCTCCAGCTCGCCGACCCCGCCTAGGCCCTGTCCTGCCGGCCGGGCCGGATCACCGCACCCGGGCGCGCAGTTCCATCGCTCCGCGCGCAGCCGCCTCGCTCTCGTACACCTCGCACATGTGCCGCCCGTCGGGCGTCGCCGTGTGCTCGACCTCCCACAGGCTGACCTCGGTCCCGTCCAGCAGGACGAAGGCGTGCTCGTACAGGCTGAAACCCGCTCCCCGCCCGTCCGCGAGGCACTGCCGCGCCCCGAACGCCTGCGTGATCTGGTGCGCGTACGCCGACCGCAGCAGCGTCGCCACCCGCTCGCCCGGCCGGTCGACGTTCTCCGCGCGGCGCAGCACCCGCCGGGCGTGGTCCGCGGAGTCCTCCACCGCGTACTCCCGGTGCCGCCGCACGGGGGCCGGGGCCGTGTACAGCGCGCTCAGCAGGGCCATGCCGCCCTCCGGCTCGTCCTCGCCCGGCACCAGCACCGGATCCGGGGACGCCCCGGCCGACGCCTCACCGAACAGCCGGGTCACGGCCAGGCAGGTCTCCGCCTTGCTCGCGAAGACCTCGTGCCGGACGGTCCGGTCGCCCTCCAGCCGGTAGGCCAGCTCCCACAGCGAGACCGAACCGCCGTCGGTCAACAGATAGGTGTGCCGGTGGGTCTCCCGCCAGATGCCCGCCTCCGGGCTGTGGTGGGTGGTGTAGAGCGAAGAGCTGTGGGCGAGCGCCGTGCCGAGGCGCTCCACCAGCCTGTCCGGCAGGTCGAAGGAGTTGAGGGCGCGGCCGAGGAGTCGTTCGAGGTGCGCCTCGGTTGTCTCGTACGGATCGCTCAAGGTGGGTCTCCAGGCCGTCGCAGCTTGTCACTTCGCGGAAGCTCAACGTAACCCCTGGTTCTGACATCACGTCCGGGGTTCGGTAAAACGTCCGGGAAGCATCGGAGGTTCCCGCCACACCTTCAGGTCAACTTGCGTACGGATGCGCACGGTTGGGCCCGGTCTGAGGTGAAGCGCGGGACTATGGGCCACATGGCAACGAATACAGTGGGCCTTCCGCGTCAGCAGGTACGGCCCCGCAGCGGACACGAGGGCGAACACAACGCCGCACCGAGGGGGTTGGCCTGGCTGCTGGCCGTCACCGGGGCGGCCGGACTGCTGGCCTCGTGGGTGATCACCCTCGACAAGTTCCTCCTGCTGGAGGACCCGGACTTCAAGCCCGCGTGCAGTCTCAACCCGGTCGTCTCCTGCGGCAGCGTGATGGCGAGCGAGCAGGCGGAGGCCTTCGGCTTCCCCAACCCGATGCTGGGGCTCGTCGCGTACGCCGTCGTGGTCTGCGTCGGCGCGGGCCTGCTGGCCGGCGCCCGCTACCGCGGATGGTTCTGGCTCGGACTGAACGCCGGCACGCTCTTCGGCGTCGGCTTCTGCAGCTGGCTGATGGTCCAGTCGCTCTACGAGATCAACGCGCTCTGCCTGTGGTGCTGCCTGGCCTGGGTCGCGACCCTGCTGATGTTCTGGGCGGTCACCGCGCACAACGTCCGTACGCGCACCCTGCCCGTCCCCGCCCCGCTGCGGGTCTTCTTCACCGACTTCGGCTGGGCCCCGCCGGCCCTGCACGTCGGAGTGATCGGCATGCTGGTCCTCACCCGCTGGTGGGACTTCTGGACCGGCTGACCGCCGGGGGCGGAACGCGAAGAGGGCCCCGGCGGCTGGACGCCGCCGGGGCCCTCGTCCTTCACTCCACAGGCTCAGCGGCCCGCGATCACCCGAAGGGCGGAGGAGCCGGAAATCAGCTGCCGCTCGACAGGTTGCCCGAGAGGACCGGGATGTTGTCCAGGATGTGCGAGAGCGGCTCGTCGCCCTTGGCCTGGGTGGAGTTCTCGGTGCACTGCTGGTTCTGCGGGTTGGACAGGACGTTGATGTCCTGGACGCCGATGTTGAGCGCGGCGAGGATCGACTGGGCGTTGACCTTCGCCGGCAGGCCGATGCAGGGCTTGTTGAGGGTGCCCTGGACCAGGCTGAGCTGCGGGCTCATGTCGCCGTGGGTCTTCTGGTTGCCGTAGATCTGCTGGGCACCGTTGCCGTTGACGGTGTTGACCCCGTTGTCGTTGCCGATGGCCATGGCCGGGGCCGCGGCAGCAGCGCCCGCGCCGATCGCAACGGCGGAGACCGCGGCGGCGGTCATGAACTTCTTGAACATCTTGTTCCTTCTGTCGCACGAGTGCCCGCTGATGGAGCGCCCTGGTCAACTGCCCGACCAGGGGGTTGGTTCCGCGGCTTCACTCAAACGGCCCGCGTGTGTCGAGGATTTCCCCGGCCAGGGTGAGTGGCCTCCGGACGCCTGCGCGAAGCCCGTACGCAGCCAGCATCGTCCGGGGTTCCGGTTGCGCTCCGTGCGGGGCGTTCGCACGGTGGGTGAGTAAGCGGACTGGTCGAGTCCACTTTCGTGTCCCCACCGCGTAAGGAACATCCATGCACCGCACGAAGCCGTCCCGCGCCCGACTCCTCGTCCCGTCGGCCCTCGCCGTCGTCATACTGTCCGGCGCCGCCGCCCCCGCGGGCGCCGCGGAGGGTGACGGATCCGCGGCCCTGAGCGGTCGGGTCGCCTCCGTCCAGCGCCAGGTCGAGAAGATCGAGCAGCGCGCCAAGGCCGGCCCGATCGACGATCTCCTGGCGGGCCTCAGCAAGACGCTGCAGGACCTTCTCGCCTCCGTCGGGGTGTCGCTGCCGCCGATCGAGCTGCCGAAGCTGCCGGAGATCAAGCTCCCGGAGCTTCCCGAGCTGTCCGGCCTCGTCCCCGAGCTGCCGTCGGTGGAAGTGCCGCCGGTCGACGGGCTGGTACCGGAGCTGCCCGCGATCCCCGAGGTGCCGGCGCTCCCCGAGCTTCCCGTGACCCCGACGGTCCCCGAGGTCCCGGCCCCTCCTGCCGTCCCGTAGGAGCGGTTGCGGACCGAACCCGGCGGATGGTTACGACGATTGAGCCGAATAGGTCTAGTCGTGCGCGTGACCGTGTCGTCTGGGAAGCTGGACCGTTTCGCTCGGTGTGAGCCCCGGTTCGGGGCAGAACATCGAACAGAAGGTGCACTTCCCATGAACTCTGCCAAGAAGGCCGCCCTGGTTCTGGCCACCGCTGGTCTCGCTGCGGCCGGTGCCGCCGGCTCCGCCGCCGCCGACTCGTCGGCCGAGGGTGCGGCCGTGGGTTCCCCCGGCGTTCTCTCCGGCAACCTGGCCCAGGTGCCGGTGCACGTTCCGGTCAACGTCTGCGGCAACAGCGTGAACATCGTCGGCCTGCTGAACCCGGCGTTCGGCAACGTCTGCGTCAACAACTGACGTCGGCCGAACGACCGACTGTGGGCGCCCCGGCCTCGCCGGTGGCGCCCACAGTCGTGTCGGCGGGTGTTCAGCCGGGACGGTTCACTGGCCGCCGTTGAGCTTCACGCCGCCGAGCATGGGGGACGCCTGGGTGGCGCCGTTCGCGAGGCCGAGCACGGTGCCGGGCACGTCGTTGCGGACCTTGTTCACCTTCTGGGCGGTACCCACGACCTTGTTGACGGTGTCTCCCTGTTCCGCCAGCCCGTTGCCCACGGTCTGCGGCAGCGACTCGGAGACGGGCCCGACGGAGTTCAGCGTCTCGGTCACCCCGCCGGTCAGGCTCATGGGGGGCATCGCGGCCGTGGTCTCGGCGGCGAAGGCGGTGGTGGAGGCGCCGAGCGCGGCGACGGAGCCGACGACGACAGCGGCGACCTTCGTGAGCTTCATTATCGAAATCCTCTTCTTTCGTGAACAGAGGCGTCAGCGGCGACCGTGGCGCCACTTTCGCCCTGGGTAACGATTCCCACCCGCTGCGGAAACGCGCACGCGGTTAAGGGGCGGGGGCATGACAGCGACCGGAGAATCCGACGGGGATTCTCCGGCCGCTGTTTATTCTGATGACCGGTAATACCGGTACGACCGGTCAGGAGACGCGCGACCGCCGGTACAGAATGGCGCCGCCCAGGATCAGGGCGCTGGCGAGAGCCGCCGCGGCCGCGGGCTGGCCCGCGCCCGTCGCGGCCAGCACGGGCCCGGTCGCGTGCGTCGGAGCGGGGGTCGGCGGCTGTACGGGCGCGGGCCCCGGGGCGGGGGCCGGGGTCGGCGGTGCCGTCACCGGGGGGAGGACGACCGGAGCGTCACCACCGGGGGCGGCCGGCGGCTGGTCCGCGGCCGGTACGACCTCGGGCGCGGGGGCCGGGGCCGGGGCCGGAGCCGGGTGCTCCACGGGCAGGCTGCCGTGCGGCGGCCGGGGCGCGGGCCCCTCCTCCAGCGCGGGAGCCGGTCCGGGCGCAGGGGCCGGCAGCGTGTGCGGAGCCTCCTCGACCGGTGCCGGTGCCGGCAGCGTGTGCGGGGCCTCCTCGACCGGGGCCGGGGCGGGGAGCGTGTGCGGGGCCTCCTCGGCCGGTGGCTGCGGCGCGGGGGGTGCCGGCGGAGCCTCGGGCGGGGGCGCGGGCGCCTCCTGGACCGGGGTGGGCAGCGGGGCCGGGGGCTCCTCCACCGGCTCCGGCTTGGGGTGCGGCCGCTCGGGCGCGGGGGGAGCGTGGTGCGCCGGCGGGGGCGGCGCCGACGATTCGGGGTGGTCGTCGCACTCCTCCTCGCCCCGCTGCTCATCGGGGCCGTAGCCGCCCTCGTGGCGCGGCTCCTCGTGGCGCGGCTTCGCGTGCCGCGGCCCGTCCTGCCGGGGCTGCTCCTGCTGGGTCCGTTCCTGCCGGGGCTGCTCCTGCCCGCCCGCGTGGCGCGGTGACCCGTGGCGCTGCTCCGGCACCGCGTGTCGGCCCTCGCGCTCGTCGAGGTAGCGCTCGAAGGCCCGGGCGTGCTCGGGGCTGAGGTAGCGCCCGTAGTCGTGGCCGTCGCCCGTGTGCGAACCGGTGTCGGTGACGCACGTGTTCCCCATCGCAGGGTTGAGCGCCGCACCGCCGTCCACGCTGTTGCCGCACACGTTCGGTGCGAAGGTGATCGGTACCGAGACGCTGTTGCCGGCCAGCACGCCCGGCGAATGAGAGGCCTCGGCGCTCGCCCCGTGGTGCGCGTAGGCCGCGCCGGTCGCGATCGACAACAGACTCGACGCGGCTGCCGCCGTGAGCATCCCCTTGCCCAGTACCTGTCGGCTCAGTACCTGTCGCATGGGTCCTTCCCTGTCTACCGGCACCACGGCCGGTGTGGAATCGGAGGCGGCCCCGGAGTGCACCGCCGTGCACTCCGAGGCCACACCGAGGAGGCTTGCCCTTGCGGGCACGAGCGCTTGCTCAGCGGTTGATGCAGACGTTGCCGAACGCGGGGTTCAGCGCCGCCACGAGGTTCAGGGTGTTGCCGCAGATGTTGATCGGGATGTTGATCGGCACCTGCACGTTGTTGCCGGCCAGGACGCCGGGGGAACCGGCGGCCGTGCCCGCGGCGTCCGCGTTGGCCATGGCGGGGGAGGCTGCACCCACTGCCATGAGAGCGCCGGCGGCCAGCACCACTGCCTTCTTGTACGTCATTTTGATTTCTTTCCTTCCCGCAGGGGCGTGTCCACTGCAGAATTAACAACGAGCGGTTCGAGGAAAAGAAACCGCGCATTTTTGGCAGCCGGTCGGTAATCCACCCCGATGCTCGACCCGATGTGCTGGTCGAATTTCTGGTGCCGGTTGATTCATATCGATAATTCCGGGGGCCGGGGGCCTCCCGGGCCCTATATGCGGCGAGGCCGCCGCGACCCGGTGGGTGCGACGGCCTCGCTGGCGCGGGCCTCGGTCAGCTGCCGTTCGAGACGTTGCCGGAGAGGACCGGGATGTTGTCCAGGATGTGCGACAGGGCCTCGTCGCCCTTGGCCTGGGTGGAGTTCTCGGTGCACTGCTGGTTCTGCGGGCTGGACAGGACGGGGATGTCCTGGACGCCGACGTTGATCAGGGCCAGCACGGACTGCACGTTGGCCTTCGCGGGCAGGGCGATGCAGGGCTTGTTGAAGGAGCCCTGGATGAGCGCCATCTGCGGGCTCATGTTGCCGTAGGTGGCCTGGTTGCCGTAGATCTGCGCGGCGCCGTTGCCCTGGACGGTGTTGACGCCGTTGTCGTTGCCGATCGCCATCGCCTGCGGAGCCATGGCGGCGCCGATGCCCACGACCGAGGCGGCAACCGCGGCCGAGGCCATCATCTTCTTGATCATTGTTGTCCCTTTTTTCAGGATTGCCCGGTAGTGGAGCAACCGGATCAACGCCGCGGCCCCGGTTCGGGTTGCGTGGCTTCACCCGGATGCAGGCGTTTCGGGCGGCGCGGTTGACGGTCGGGTGTCGATGCGGACGGTGTCGACCCGGGGGTTCGGCTGGCGGCCGCGTGCACCGTGGGGCAGCAGGCGTTCCCCGGCCCATTTCCTTTCGTTCGAACAATGGTGCAACCCATAACGACCCGCCCGTTGTGGGGGTGCGTGCTATCGCCCAAAAGGCCGTACGAGCGAGTCCGGCGTGATTTCCCGCCCGATTTCTGCCAAAGTTCACTCCTGTTTTGACCCCCTGATCGAAAATGGAGACAGGGTCATGGGTTCCTCCCGCAGAATCCTCGGCGCGCTCGGTCTGCTGTCCTGCCTCACCCTTTCCGTGAACGCCCAGATGGCGGGTGCGGCGGCTCCTGCTCCGAAGGAGTTGCCCCGGGTTCCGTTCACCCAGCGTTACCAGGCCGTGCAGCACGGCGGGCTGGTGCGCGCCTCCAACTCCGGCATCAGCTGTCGCAGGGAGGAGTCCCCGCAGGCCGAGCCGTGCGCCGCGGTCAAGAAGGGCGCGGCGGGGGTCAACAGCGACTTCGAGATGTTCTACAGCGAGGTCGACGAGGACCCGGACACCTACAACTCCACCCGGGCCGAGCTCAAGGTCCCGCAGGGCGCGAAGGTCTCGTACGCCCGTCTCTACTGGGGCGGGAACCTGCGGGTGGGCGAGCAGAAGCCGCCGCGGGACAACGGCAGGGTGTTGGTCGCCGAGCCCGGCGGCGCGTACAAGGAGGTCCTCGCCGACACGGTGATGGGCCACCGCACGGACGCGGGCAGCGATGCCTACCAGGCGTCCGCCGACGTGACCCCGCTGGTCCGCAACGGCGGCGCCGGCCTGTGGACGGTGGCCCAGCTCAACATCGCGATGGGGCACTCCGAGGTGGGGGCTTGGGGCGGCTGGACCCTGGTCGTCGCCTACGAGCACCCGCAGGAGCCGGTGCGCCGGATCTCGCTGTGGGACGGCTTCCAGTCGATCGCCGCCCGTGCCGGTGATGCGGTCGTCGAGGTCGAGGGCCTGGACGCGCCGGCCGGCTCCACGGGCCGGGTCGGGGTGGTCGGGTACGACGGGGACCGGGGCACCTTCGGAGATTCACTCAACGTGACGGCCGACCGCGGCCGCCGAGTGAACCTCAGTAATGGTGAAAATCCTTTTAATGATGTCATGAATTCCACGATCACAGAATTCGATAATCAATCGTTCGTGCGACAGCCCGAACATATGAATAATCTCGGATATGACGCGGACGTGTTCGACCTGAGTCCCGCCCTGTCCGGTGGTGCCCGCAGTCTGAGCTTCAGGTTCACGGGTGAAAGTCAGGGTCATTTCCTCGGTGTGCTCTTCGTTCAGACAGACGCGCGCCGCTGAACGTAGGAGACCGCTCCACGTGCCCAGTCAACCTCGGGCGGCACAGCCCACGACCGTCCTCCACCTCGTACAACCCGTCGACGGCGGTGTGGCCAGGGTCGTCACCGACCTCGTCCGCGCACAGACCGCCGAAGGGCTGCGCACCGTCGTCGGGTGTCCGCCCGGCGGCATGCTCGGCGACGCCGCCCGGGCCGCCGGGGCCGAGGTGCTCACCTGGCGCGCCGGGCGGGCCCCCGGGCCCGCACTGCCCGCCGAGATCATCGGCGCCCGGCAGGTCCTCCGCCGGGTGCGGCCCGACCTCCTGCACGCCCACAGCGCCAAGGCCGGCCTGGCCGGCCGGCTCGCCGCGCGCGGGAGCCTGCCCACCGTCTTCCAGCCCCACGCCTGGTCCTTCGACGCGGTCGGCGGCGCCACCGGCGCGCTCGCGCTGCGCTGGGAGCGGTACGGGGCCCGTTGGGCCGACCGGGTGCTCTGCGTCAGCGACGCCGAACGCCGCGCGGGCGAGACCGAAGGGATCACCGCCCGCTGGTCGGTGATCCGCAACGGCGTGGACCTGGACCACTTCCGTCCCGGCGGACCGGACCCCGACCGCGACAGGGCCCTGGCCCGCGCCGAATTGCCGCTGCCCGCCGGCTTCCCGGGCGACGGCCCGTTCGTCGTGTGCGTGGGCCGCATCTGCCCCCAGAAGGGGCAGGACATCCTGCTGCGGGCCTGGCCGGAGCTGCTCGCCACCGTCCCCGGAGCCCGCCTCGCCCTCGTCGGGGACGGCCCCGACACCGAACGGCTGCGCCGCACCGCCGTGCCGTCCGGCACCAGCGTGCACTTCGCGGGCGCCGCCGCCGACATCCGACCGTGGCTTCGGGCCGCCGATCTCGTTGTACTGCCGTCGCGGTGGGAAGGCATGGCGCTCGCCCCGCTCGAAGCCATGGCCTGTGGCCGCCCGGTCCTGGTCTCCGACGTCAGCGGTGCCAGGGAGAGCCTGCCGCCGGGCCAGGGACGCCTGTGCCTGGTGCCGCCGGAGGACCCGTCGGCCCTGGCCGAGGCCCTGGGCCGGCTGCTCGTCCAGCCGCGGCTGCTCACCGAACTCGGGGAGCAGGCCCGGCAGCACGCCCGGACCGACTTCGACGTGCGGCGGACCGCGGACGCGGTCACCGGCCTGTACCACGAACTGCTGGGCAGGCCCCGGCCCTTGAACCAGGAGCGCATCAGCCGATGACGATGGACAGCGCACCCGCCCGCCACACCGGGCAGAGCGGCACGGGGCCCGCCGGCGGAGGCGCCCTCGCGCCCGTGCACCCCGCGGCGACCCGCCGTTCTGCGACCGCCATTCACCCCCCGCGCGGGCCCAGGACCGACCAGGCCCGCTCCGCCCTACGCCCCCGGCGCGTTCTCCGTCGCAGCCGAGTGCTTCCGCTGCTCACCGTCGACGTGCTGGCCGCCGCACTCACCGCGACGACCCTGCCCGCGGTGGCGCCCGTCCTGTCCGCGGCCCCCCTCCTGCTCGCCGCGCTGCACGCGCAGGCCGGGCTCTACCGGCCGCGGCTCGCCCCCTCCGCCCTCCTCGAACTGCCCGTGCTGGCCGGACGCTCCGCCGTCCTGTGGTGCTCGGTCGCGGCCGTCACGGCCGCCGCCGACCCGGCCCGGGCCATGGGCTGGAGCGCACTTCTCACCGCCGTCTGCCTACAGGTCGTACTGGCGTGTGCGGGCCGCGGCCTCGTCAACGAGCTCCAGCGCCGCTCGGCCGTACGCCGCCCCGCCTCCGCCCTCGTCGTCGGACCCAGCGCCGGCGCGAGCGCGGTGGCCGCCGCCCTGCACGGCCGCCCCGAATTCGGGCTGCGCCCGGTCGGACTCGCAGATCCCGTCGTGGGCTACGCGCCCGCCGAGGGGGACGGCGGCGCCCTGCCGCTGCTCGCCACCCACGAGGACATCCGGCGCGCGGTCATCCAGAACTCCGTCGGGCACGCCGTCTTCACCCGCCCCCCGGAGGCCGACGAGCGCACCGCCTCCCTGGTCCGGCTCTTCCACGACCACGGCTGCCGGCTGTGGCTCGCCGACCCGGCCGGCACCGCCAAGGTCACCGGCATGCGGGTGCCGCACCCCACCGACCAGCTCTGGGGGTACGCCGTGCAGCCGCTGCTGCCGCGCCCGGCCCGGCCGCTCGAACGCTGGGCCAAGCGGGGCATCGACACCGTGCTCGCCCTGATCGCGCTGCTCGCCGCCGCACCCGTGATGGGGGCGTGCGCGCTGGCCGTACGCCTCTGGGACGGGCCGGGGGTGATCTTCCGTCAGGAGCGCGTCGGTCTGTACGGGCGCCCCTTCACCCTGCTGAAGTTCCGCACCCTGCGCGCCGACGCGCACGAGGCCGCCACCCGCTGGACGGTGGCGGGCGACCGCGGGATGAGCCCGGTCGGGTCCTTCCTGCGCAAGTCCTCGCTGGACGAGCTGCCGCAGTTGTGGAACGTCGTACGCGGTGACATGGCCCTGGTCGGTCCCCGACCCGAGCGGCCCTTCTTCGTGGCCAAGTTCTCCACCGTCCACCCGGGCTACGAGGCCCGGCACCGGATGCCCGTCGGCATCACCGGCCTCGCCCAGATCAACGGCCTGCGCGGGGACACCTCCATCGAGGACCGGGCCCGCTTCGACAACCACTACATCGACACCTGGTCGCTGTGGCAGGACCTGTGGATCCTCGCCCGTACCGCGGCCTCCTTCTTCCGCTTCCGGCTGGGGGGCAGCTGATGAGCCTCGCCGTACCGGGCCGGTTGGTCCGGCCGGACGTGCCGGGTCTGTTGCGGCGGCACGGGCAGCTGTTGCCGCTCGCCGCGACCGTGCTGTTCCTGCTCGCCCCGCTCCCGGCGGGGGACGCCGCCGCCTCCGGGAAGGTCGGCCCGGCCGACGCCGCCTCGCTGTTGCTGGTCCTCGTCTGCGCGGTGCAGGCGCTGCGCGGTCGGGTGCGGGCGCTGCCCCCGCTGGGTGTGCTCGTGCTCGGGGCGCCCGCCGTGGGCCTGGCGGTCGCCACGATGACCGCGGGGGATCCGTACGCCGCCCTGCCGGGCTTCGTGCGCTACCTACAGGTCTTCGTCCTGGTCCCGGCGGCCGTGGTGCTCCTGGTCCAGGGCGCCGCGGAGTTCCGGCTGGCCGCCGGGTGCTTCGTGGTCCTGGCGCTGGTGCAGGGCGCGGTGGGGGTCGTGCAGTACGCCACCCACACCGGCGCCTCGTACCAGGGCGAGGACGTTCGGGCCGTCGGCACCTTCGGCCCCGGTGACGTCATGGGCATGGCCACCGTCGTGGCGTACGGGCTGATCGTGGCGACCGCCGCCGGGCTCGCTCCGGGGCTGCCGCGGCGCCTGCGGCGGATCGCGGGCGGCTGCGCGCTGGCGCTGGTGATCCCGCTGGTGCTGTCCTTCAGCCGGGGCGCGTGGATCGCCACCGTCGGCGCGGCGGTGCTGGTGATGGCGCTGGCCGGGATCCGGCGGGCCCTGAAGGTGGTCGCCGCGCTCGCCGCCGCCGGGGTCGTCCTGGTCGGCGGGTTCGGGGTCGGCTCGGAGATGGTCGCCGAACGGTTGACCTCCATCACCCAGGTGTCCAGCGCCCCCGACCAGTCGGTGACCGACCGCTACACGATGTGGGCCGCCGCCGAGTCGATGTGGCGCGATCGGCCGGCGGTGGGAGTGGGGCTCAAGGGATTCCCGGCCAACCGGGACGGGCACGCCTCGCTGGGCCTGTCCTCCGGCAGCGACACCGCCGGCGCCGGTCAGGCGTACCTGCGCCAGCCGCTGCTCTCCCCGCACAACATGTACCTGCTGATCCTGAGCGAACAGGGCCTGATCGGGCTGATCGCACTCGTGGGCGGCTGGGCGGCCCTGCTGGTCGCGGGGCTGCGCCGGCTCGCCTCCGGCGGGGGTGCGGGCGCGGGGGCGCGGGACTGCGGGCTGATCGCGATCGGGCTGTTCGTGTGGCAGCTGACCGACTTCCTCTACGCGGACATCGGCGGGCCGTCCACGGTGCTGACCGGAGTGATCATCGGCCTGGCGGCCTGGTGGGCGCTGCCCTCCCGGGGGGCGGCGGATTCCGAGGCGTCCGGCGGTGCGGGTTCACGGGGTAGGGCCCCCGGGGTTGCGGCTCGCCCGTGACGGACACCACGCCTTGGCGGCCCGCCTCCGGCTCCCCGGCCGGGGCGGGCCACGCCCGTGTACCGGCGGACCCCGGGTTCGCCGGGCGCTCCCGTAACGTGCCCCTGCCCGTGCGGTCCGCCGCAGGGACCGATCCGGCCGGCCCTCCCGGCGCGGCCGGGTACCCGCGCAGTGCGCCGGGCCCGGCGGACCCCGGGTACCCGAGGAGCAGCCGGCCGGTGGCCGGGCGGCCCGCCGCGGCGACGGCGCCGACCCTGCCGGTCCCGGCGGCCCCGGGGCTCGTTGCCGGCGGGCTCCCGGGTGGCAATCCGGCTACGCGCAGGGCCGTGTTCGGCTCCGCCGGATACCCGGGCGGAGCCTCGGGCCGACACAGCGTGCGGGTGGCCGCGACCGGCTTCGGTGAAACCTCCGGGGCCAGGACGAGCCAGGCCCGCCGCGCGGCCGTGCTCTCCCCCACCCCCGGCACCACCCAGGCACCCGAGTCCGGCACCGCGGGCGGGGGTCAGGCGTCCGGGTCCGGTATTTCGGGCGTGGGTCAGGTCACGGGCGAGTCCTTTGCTCCTGGCGCGCCCAGCGGCAGCGGCCCCGCCGGGAGGGGGCGGCTGAGCCAGGGCCGCCGGGCGGGCGGGCTCTCCAGTGCTCCGGGCGGGAGCCAGGCGCCGGAGGCCGCCGCCTCTGGCGGGGGCCAGGCGTCCGGGTCCGGCACCCCCGGCGGGGGCCAGGCGGTGGGCGCCGTTCCTGGCGGCAGGGGCCGGGTGCGTCGTGCTCGCCGCGCGGGTGGGAGTCAGGTGTCCGGGGCGGCCGGCTCCGGCAGGGGTGAAGCGTCCGTGTCGGTCACCCCCAGCGGGAGCGGCCCCGGCGGGGGTCAGGTGTCCGGGGCTGCCGGTTCCGGCAGGGGTGAAGCGTCCGAGTCGGTCACCCCCAGCGGGAGCGGCCCCGGCGGGGGCCAGGCGGTGGGCGCCGTTCCTGGCGGTAGGGGCCGGGTTCGCCGTGCTCGCCGCGCGGGCGGGGGTCAGGTGTCCGGGGCTGCCGGTTCCGCCAGGGGTGAAGCGTCCGAGTCGGTCGCCCCCAGCGGGAGCCAGGCGTCCGAGTCCGTCGCCCCCGGAGGGGGGCAGCCGCTCGGGCGGTTCTTGGCCAAGGCCGCCGCCGTCACCGCCGGACTGACGGCCGCCGGAGCGGTGTTCGGGCTGGTCCGCGACCAGACCATCGCGCACCTCTTCGGGGCCGGGCACGACAGCGACGCCTTCCTGATCGCCTGGACCGTGCCCGAGATGGCCTCGACGCTGCTCATCGAGGACGCCATGGCGCTGCTGATGGTGCCCGCCTTCAGCCACGCCCTGGCCCGGCGGGCCGCCGGCCGGTCCGCGCTCACCCGTAGGGAGGCCCGCGCGCAGGACCCCGTACGGCTCCTGGTGGGGGCGACCCTGCCGCGGCTCGTCGTGCTCCTGGCCGCCGTCGCCTCCGTGCTCGTCGTGGCCGCGCCCGCCGTCGTCGCCGTGCTCGCCCCCGGCCTGCCCGACCCCGCACTGGCCGTCGAGTGCACCCGGCTCACCGCACTGACCGTGCTCTCCTTCGGCATCGCCGGATACTTCAGCGCCGCGCTGCGCGCCCACAGGTCCTTCCTGTCGCCGGCCGCGATCTACGTCTCGTACAACGTCGGCATCATCGGCACGATGGTGGCCCTGCACACCCTGTGGGGCGTCCGGGCCGCCGCCGCGGGCGTCGCGGTCGGCGGGTTCCTGATGGTGCTCGTACAGCTGCCCGCCTTCGTCCGGAACGTGGGCTTCGGCCCGCCCCGCGCGAAGAAGACCGCCCCGCGCAGCCAGCGCGACCGGGACCGCCCCACCCTCATCGCCTTCGGGGTCATCGCCCCCGTGATCTTCTTCGCGGTCTTCCGGCAGTCGCAGGTGCTCGTCGAGAGGTTCCTGGCCGCCTCGCTCCCGCCCGGGGCGATCTCCCACCTCAACTACGCGCAGAAGGTCGCGCAGATGCCGATGGTGCTCTCGCTGATGATCTGCACCGTCACCTTCCCCGTCGTCGCCCAGGCCATGGCCGGGGGCGAGCGGGAGAAGGCCCGGCGGCGGGTGGAGCAGGACCTCGCGCTGGCCTCGCTGGCCGTCCTGATGGGCACCGCACTCGTCATCGGCTACGCGCCCCAGATCATCCAGGTCCTCTTCGAACGCGGCGCCTTCACCCACGAGGACACCCTCGCCACCGCCTCCGTCATGCGGGTCTACGGACTCGGACTCCTCGGCCACTGCCTCGTCGGCGCACTGTCCCGGCCCTTCTTCTCGACCGCCCGGCCCACCTGGTTCCCGGCGTTCGCGATGGGTGCCGGACTGCTCGTCAACGTCGTGGCCGGAGCCTTCGCCGTCGGCTGGTGGGGCACGTACGGCATCGCCGCCGCCAACGCCGCCGGCATCTCCACCACCGCCGTCCTGCTGCTCACCGGCCTCGGCTCCCGGATCATCGCCATCCAGGTCCGCCGGGTCGCCGTCAGCATCGGCCGGCTCGGCGTCGCCGCCGTCGCCGCGGCCGCCACCGGCTGGATCGCCGGCCCGAAGATCCCCGACCCGATGCTCAGCGCCGCCCTCGGCTGCCTGCTGGTCCCGGCCATGTTCGGAGCCACCGGCATGGCCATACGCGCCCTCGAAGTCACCGCCCTACCCGGTCAGATCTCCCAGCTCACGCAGAGGTTCCGCAATGTCCGCTGACACCGACACGGCCCCCGCCGCCGTGGTGGTCCCCACCCGCCGGACCGCTTCCCCGTGGGTCCTGATGTACCACTCGGTCGCCGAGTTCACCGACCCCTCGGAGGACCCGTACGGCATCACCGTCACGCCGCTCGCCCTGGAGGCCCAACTGCTGTGGCTGCGCTCCCGCGGCCTGCGCGGAGTATCCGTCGGCGAACTGCTGCGGGCCCGCGCGGCCGGCCGCGGAGCCGGGCTGGTCGGGCTGACGTTCGACGACGGGTACACCGACTTCCTGACGCATGCGCTCCCGCTGCTGAGCCGCTACGACTGCACCTCCACCCTCTTCGTGCTGCCCGGGCGGCTCGGCGTGGACAACGTGTGGGACCCGCTGGGCCCGCGCAAGTCCCTGCTCACCGCCGAGGGCATCCGCGAAGCGGCCGACGCCGGACAGGAGATCGGCTCGCACGGACTGCTCCACCAGGACCTCCCCGCGACCGCGGACGACGTGCTCCAGCAGGAACTGCGGGGCAGCCGCGACCTGTTGCGCGAGTTGACCGGCACCCTGCCCGAGGGCTTCTGCTACCCGTACGGGCACCTCGACGCCCGGGTCGTCGCCGCCACCCGGGCCGCCGGCTACGGCTACGCCTGCGCCATCGACCCCGGTCGGCTCGCCGGCCCGCACGCACTGCCGCGCACGCACGTCAGCCAGGCCGACGGCGGCGCCCGGCTGCGGATCAAGCAGCTCCGCCACCAGGTGCGCGAGCTGCGGCGCGGGGTGCAGCGATGAAGACGCACGAGTCGGTCAAGGCACTGCACATCATCACCGGGCTCGGCGTCGGCGGCGCCGAACAGCAACTGCGGCTGCTGCTGCGCCACATGCCGATGCAGTGCGACGTGCTGACCCTGACCAACCCCGGGCCGGTGGCCGAGGGGCTGCGCGCCGACGGGGTCCGGGTCGTCCACCTGGGCATGCGGGGCAACCGGGACCTGGGGGCGCTGCCCCGGCTGGTGCGGTTCATCCGGCGCGGCCGGTACGACCTCGTGCACACGCACCTGTACCGGGCCTGTGTCTACGGGCGCCTCGCGGCCCGGCTCGCGGGCACCGGAGCGACCGTGGCCACCGAACACTCCCTCGGCGACGGCGAGATCGAGGGCAGGCCGCTCTCGAGCGGGGTGCGCACGCTGTACCTGGCCAGTGAACGCCTGGGTGCGGCCACCGTGGCCGTCTCCGACACCGTGGCCGCCCGGCTGGAGGGGTGGGGGGTGCCGGCCGCGCGGGTACACGTCGTACCGAACGGGATCGAAGCCGTCCGCTTCCGCTTCGACGAGGGCGTCCGGCGGGCCACCCGGGCTCGCACCGGGCTGCCCGAGCGGGCCTTCGTGGTCGGCGGGGTCGGCCGGCTGGTCCCCGGCAAGCGGTTCGACGTCCTGGTGCGGGCCGTGGCCGCGCTACCGGGGGCGCATCTGCTGCTGGCCGGGGACGGGCCGGAGCGGGCGCGGCTGCGCCGGCTGGCCGCCGAGCTCGGCGCACAGAGCCGGATCCACCTGCTGGGGGAGCGGGATCCGCTGGGCGACAGCGCGGACGGCCGCACCCCGGGCATTCCGGCCCTGCTGGCCGCCATGGACGTCTTCGTCTCCCCGTCGCGGGAAGAGGCCTTCGGGCTCGCCGTCGTGGAAGCCCTGGCCGCCGGACTCCCCGTCCTGCACGTGACCTGCCCGGCCATCGACGACCTGCCCGCCGCACAGGCCCCCGGGGCCCGGCGCATCGGCACCGGCACGGAGGAACTCGTCGCGGCGCTGCGGGGCCACATGGAGGCGGGCGCGCGCAGGCTGCCCCCGCCGGCGGTGGTCCGCCGCTACGACATCGCCCGCAGCGCGCGGCAGCTGCTGGACGTGTACGACCTCGCCCTCTCGGCCGCGCCGGGCGGCGCCGGGACGGCCCGGGGCCGTGCCGGCGCCGACCCGGAGCCGGGCGCGGTCGGCGGCGCCGCCGTCGTCGGTGCCCGGCGCGAGCCGGTCGGGCCCGGACCGGCGGAGCCGACCGGCACCGGCTGATCCCTCCCCTGCCCGAAGGGGTCCCGACGGGCCCCGAAGGAACTCCCCTCCACCCAGGAAGCGAGCACGTCCATGGCCGACACGTCCGAGAAGCACCCCGAAAAGAACCCCGAGAAGCACCCCGACAAGAAGACCGAGAAGAAGTCCGAGAAGAAGGCCGGGAGCAGGTCCGAGCGGAAGGCGGACCACCGCTCCGAACGCAGGCCGCGCCGCCGGAAGCCGTCGGCGCCGCCGTGGTGGCCGCTGCCCGCCTGCGCCCTGCTGGGACTGGCCGCGGGCGGGGCGTACGGGGTGCTCAAGGCCCCCGAGTACGCCGCCACCAGCTATGTCGTCGCCGTACCCGACGACACCACCGAGCCGGCCACCGCCCTCGGCTTCGCCCAGGCCTACGCCCGCATCGCGACCAGCAGTTCCACCCTCGCCTATGCCCAGCCGCGGGCCGGCGTCAGCGCGGCGAAGCTGCGTACCCAGGTACGGGCCGAGACCTCCCCCGAGTCCCCGATGATCGCCGTCACGGGCACCTCCAAGAGCCCCGCCGAGGCCGCTGATATCGCGAACGCCGTCGCCGACGCCCTGTCCCTGAGCAGCAATCAGGCCGCCAAGAACACCGGTGTCCAGCTGCTCCTCTTCAACCAGGCGGTCGCCCCGTCCGAGCCCGCCTCCCCGTCCGCCGCCCTCAGCGGCGCCGTCGGGTCGTGCGCCGGCGGACTGCTGGGCGGCCTGTGGCTGCTCGCCCGGCCGGGCCGAGCGCGGCGTTCCGAGGACAGCACGGCCGGGTCCGCTGCCGGGTCCGCTGCCGGCTCCTCGGGCGGGTCCCCGGTGGAGACGGCCGCCCCGTCCCCGGTCGAGGAGTACGCCTCGCTCCCCGCCCAGGGCGAGCCGGTCTCGGTCAAGGAGAAGGAGTCCGTTCGATGAGTTCGGGCTCCGCCGGGGCCCTGTCGGTGACGCTGTGCCGCGACCCCCGGCAGTTCGCCGCGCTGGAGGAGTCCTGGAACAGGCTCTTCCGCGGCTGCCCCACCGCCACCCCCTTCCAGAGCCACGCCTGGCTCCACTCCTGGTGGCTGTCGTACGGCAAGGACGGCCGGCTCCGGATCGTCCTCGTCCGGCGCGGCGAGGAGCTGGTCGGCGCGGCCGCGTTGATGCTCGTACACCGGCCGATGCCCCTGCTGGTGCCGATCGGCGGACCCATCACCGACTACTTCGACGTGCTCGTGGCCGCGGAGCACGCCGACCGGGTCGTCCCGGCGCTGGCCCGCGGGCTGCACCGGGCCGCCCGCGGCGCCGTCGTGGACCTGCGGGAGGTACGTCCCGGGGCCGCCGCCGAGGAGCTGTACCGGCAGTGGCCCGGGGTCTCCAGCATGCTCGCCGACTCCACCTGCATGGAGCTGCCGACGCTGCCGTTCGACGAACTGGTCAAGCGGATGCCGGCCTCCGGCGCCCAGCGGGTGCGGGCCAAGCTGCGCAAGACCGACGCGGCCGGGATCGAGGAGCACGAGGTCACCGAGCAGGAAGTGCCGCGCGCCGTACGGACCCTGCTGCGCCTGCACGAGAAGCAGTGGCGCGGCCGCGGAGTGACGCCCGAGCACCTGCGGCCCCGCTTCGCCGAGCACCTGACCCGGGCCACGCGGCGGATGGTGCGGGCCGGGGAGAGCCGACTGACGGAGTTCCGGCTGGATGGCAAGGTGGTCGCGGCCAACGTCACGCTGCTGTCGTCCGGGCTCAGCGGCGGCTACCTGTACGGGGCCGACCCCGACCTGCGGACGCGGAAGGTGGACGTCGCGACGCTGCTGCTGCGCCACGAGGCCCGGCGGGCGCTCGCCGAGGGCCGGCCGGTGGTGAGCTTCCTGCGCGGCAACGAGCCGTACAAGAACCACTGGCGGCCCGAAACGGTCGTCAACCGGCGTTTCCTGCTGTCCACGGCGGCGCTCGCGCCCCTGCTGCGCGTACACGAGTCGCAGGTCACGGGGCGCGAATGGGCGGTGGACGTACTGCGGGAGGTAATGCCGGCCGCCAGGGACTGGCGGGCGCGGCTCAACGAACTGCGGGTGCGATGACCCGTCTAGAAGGGCCAGAAGCTGGATTCCTTGCCGAAGTCCAGCTTGATGCAGACCGACTGCTTGCCGACCAGCTTGGAGAGCCACTCGCCGAAGTTGAGCGGCACGCACCAGTGCTTGCTGTTGACCGGCGGCGACGGCGTGGGCTGCGGCAGGGGCTTCGGCGACGTGGGCTCGGGCTTCGGCGTGACCGGGCTCGGCGTGAGCGGGCTCGGGGCGACGGGGCTCGGCGTGACCGGGCTCGGGGCGACCGGCGAGGGTGCCGGGACCTGGGGCGTCGGGGCGACCGGCGAGGGCCGGGGGATGGGCTCGGGATCCGGGTCGGTGTCGGGGTCGGGGACCTCGGGCGTCGGGACGAGCGGGCTCGGGGCGACGGGGCTCGGCGTGACCGGGCTCGGGACGAGCGGGCTGGGGGTGGCCGGCGGCGGGGTCTGCGGGCTCGGGACCACCGGTGTGGGCGTCGGGACCTCGGGCTTCGGGACCACCGGTGTGGGCGTCGGGACCTCGGGCTTCGGGACCACCGGTGTGGGCGTCGGGACCTCCGGCTTCGGGACCTGGGGTGTGGGCACCTGCGGGGTCGGGACCTGCGGGGTCGGCACGACCGGCGTGGGCACCACGGGGGTCGGCACGACCGGCGTGGGCACCACGGGGGTCGGGACCACCGGGGTGGGCACCACGGGCGTGGGCACCACCGGGGTCGGGACCACCGGGCCGGGCCGCTCGGGCGTCAGCGCGTCGCGGAAGGCCTTGGAGGACTCCGGGTTCTGCTTGCACTGCCACACGCCGTGCGGGCAGTAGTCGGTGATGGTGTGGTAGAGCGGCTTGTGCTCCGCGATCCACTTCAGCATGCTCCGCATGTACTCCGCATTGTCCCCGCGCCGGAACAGCCCCCACTCCGGGTAGGAGATCGGCTTGCCGTGTGCTTTCGCGAAGTCGACCTGGTGCTGGAGTCCGTACGGCTGGGTGATCTGGTCGTCGAACGTCCGGCCGGGACCCTGGTCGTACGAGTCCATCCCGATGACGTCGACCACGTCGTCGCCGGGGTAGCACTTCGTCCAGCCGATCGCGTCCGCACCCCGGTTCGGGGCGAAGTCGAACCTGAACTCCTGCCCGGGTACCGCGCGCATCGTGGTGACGATGCGCTTCCAGTACGCCTTCCAGTTCTCCGGGTCCGGTGCGCACCGGTGGGTGTACGTGACGCCGTTCATCTCCCAGCCGAGCACGATCACCGTGTCCGGGACGCCCAGCTCGACCAGCCGCTCGGCGAGCCGCTGGAAGTGCCGGTCGTACTGGCCCGCCGCGCCCGCCCTGATCAGCTGGGCCACCCGGTAGTCGGGCACCCGGTCCTCGTTCCGTTCCTGCATGGGCACGTTGAGGACGAACAGCCGGTCGTCCTTGGCCCGGCGCCACGCGGCCCAGTTCTCCAGGAACGAGACCCTGCCCTCGATGCCGGCCCACTTGTCGCCGGGGAGATAGGTGTGCCCGACCCGGATCTTCTTGCCGCCCAGCCAGTTCGACAGGTACGGGATCCGGGCCACCCCGGGCGGCCCGTAGTCGAGATAGGCGCCCATGGCGATGTCGGAGCCCTCGGGCCGGTCCTTCTCGGGCGTCGCGAGCGTGGCACCGGTGGCCAGCAGTCCGGCCGTGACCGTACCGATGCAGGTGCTCGCCAGTCGGCGGCGTGGTCTGGGCATGGCGTCTCCCGAGCTTTCCTGAATCGGTGTGCTTTCCACAGACGTTAGGCATCAGATCTGACGAATGGCCTGTCCGGTGACTGCCGCGTAGGCCATTAGCAGGTGCGCACCACCCCCGCTTGGTCCGACTAGGTGAAAGACGCCGCTCCATGCCCGCGTATCTCAACCATGTGCCCGCCGTTGTGCTCAGACTCGATCGGAATCCGTTCCACCACGGAACCCTCGGCGCCGTCAGATCCCTTGGCCGCAAGGGCGTGGAGGTCCATGCCGTCGTCGAGTCCGGGGGAGGTCCCATGGGGCGCTCGCGCTATCTGCGCGCCGTGCATCCCGGGCCCGCGGGCGGGTTGGACCCCGAGGCGCCCGAGGCGCTGCTGGAGTGCCTGACCGGGGTGTCGGAACGGATCGGCCGCCCGGCCGTGCTCATCGCCATGGACGACCTCAGCGCGATCGCCGTGTCGCGGGTCGCGCCGATGCTCCGCGAGCGCTTCCGGATCCCCCATCAGCCCGA
Organism: Streptomyces sp. NBC_01214; assembly: GCF_026340975.1. Taxonomy (GTDB): domain Bacteria; phylum Actinomycetota; class Actinomycetes; order Streptomycetales; family Streptomycetaceae; genus Streptomyces. Next base: position 1,032,148 of record NZ_JAPEOS010000001.1, read on the forward strand.
CAACCTGCCCGCGCGGGTGGCCGACAAGGCCGAGCTGTCGCGGCTCTGCGCGCGGTGGGACGTACCGCACCCGGAGACCGTGATCCCGGCGAGCGGGGCCGAGGCGGCCGAGGCGGCCTGGCGGCTCGGCCTGCCGGTGATCGCCAAGTGGAGCAGGCCCTGGCTGCTGCCGATCGGGGCCGACGGGCTGCGCAGCACCACGCTCCTGCGCACCACTGCCGAGGCGCGCCGGCTCTACGAGCGCTCCGCCGAGGCCGGGAGCAGGCTGCTGCTCCAACGGTTCCTGCCGGCCGGTCCGGACACGGACTGGTTCTTCCACGGCGCCTTCGCGCGGGGCGGGCGTCCGCTGCTCGCGGGCTCGGGCCGCAAGGAGTTGTCCTGGCCGGTGCGGACGGGGCTGACGGCCGTGGGGCGTTGGCTGCCGGATCCGGCGGTGGAGGAGGCGGGGCTGCGGCTCGCCGAACGGCTGGGCTACCAGGGGATCCTGGACCTGGACTTCCGCCGCGACGAGCTGGGCTGCTTCCGCCTCGTGGACTTCAACCCCCGGCCGGGCGCGCAGTTCCGGCTCTTCGCGGACTCGGCCGGGCTGGACGTCGTACGGGCGATGTACCTGGACCTGACGGGTCAGCAGGTCCCGCAGCCTTCGGGCGGACCGGGGCGGGTGTTCGTCGCGGAGAACTACGCGCTGCTGGCGAGGGTCCGGGGCGGGTCGATGCCGCGCCGCCCGGCGGCGGTGCCCGTGGATCCGGCCGGGCCGGCGGGGGCGTCCGCGTCCTCGGGACCGGGCCAGGGCCAGGGCCAGGGCCAGGGCCAGAGCAAGGAGTCGGCCCCGCAGCGGTCCCCGAAGCGGTCCGCCGAGCGGGCGGGCGTCGAGACGGCCTGGTTCGCCGCCGACGATCCGCTGCCGTTCGTGGCGATGCTCGGCGCCCTGCTGGGGCGGGGCGCGGGCAAGGGGGTACGGGCGCTGCGCGGGGTTCCGGAGCAGGGCCGCCGCACGGCGCTCGCGGTCGTCCGCGCGCCCCGGCAGCGCGTCCGGAACGAGGAGCCCGCCGGGTCCGCAGCGCCGGCCTCCCGGCCCGTTCCGCCGGAGGCCCCGGCCGAGCCGGACGAGCTGGTGTCCCGTTGACCATGACCGTCACGGCGGGCCGGGCCGGGCCGGTGACCATCGAGCTGGAGGAGCGGCGTTGACGCGGATCGACGATCTCGTGGTGATCGGTGCGGGCCCGTACGGGCTGTCGATCGCCGCCCATGCGGCGGCAGCGGGGCTCGACGTGCGGCTGCTGGGGCGGCCCATGGCCTCGTGGCGCGACCACATGCCCGGCGGCATGTACCTGAAGTCGGAGCCCTGGTCGTCCAACCTGTCCGCGCCGGACGGGCGGCACACCCTGGCCGACTACTGCGCCACCCTCGGCATGCGCGCGGAACACGGCACTCCGTTGCCGATCGGCACGTTCAGCGCGTACGGGATGTGGTTCGCCCGGCAGGCCGCGCCCGAGGTGGAGGAGGTGACCGTCCTGGAGGTGACCCCGCAGGGCGACGGCTTCCGGGTGCGCACCGCCGAGGGACCGCCCCTGCTCGCCCGTGCGGTGGCCCTCGCGGTCGGGGTGATGCCCTTCGTCCGCCACCCCGAGGCGCTGGCGGACCTCCCGCCCGCGCACTACTCGCACAGCAGCGGCCACCGGGACCTGAGTCGGTTCGCGGGCCAGGAGGTCGTCGTGCTCGGGGCCGGGCAGGCGGCCCTGGAGACCGCGGCGCTGCTGGCCGAGCAGGGCGCCCTGCCCCGCCTGGTCGCCCGGCGCTCCCGGCTGAACTGGAACACCGTCCCGCAGCCCCTGGACCGGCCCCCGCTGCGGGCCCTGCGCGATCCCCACAGCGGTCTCGGCACCGGCTGGCGCAGCTGGGTGTGGTCCGAGCTGCCCTGGGCGGTGCGCCGGCTGCCCGCGCCCACCCGGGAGCGGATCGCGGCGACGGCGCTGGGTCCGGCCGGTGCCTGGTGGTTGCGGGACCGCTTCGAGCGGCGCGTTCCCGTCCTGCTCGGGCACCAGCTGCACCGGGCGGTGGCGGTGGGCGAGCGGACCCGGCTCGGGCTGACCACCCGGGCGGGGGAATCCGTGGTGCTGGACACCGCGCACGTCATCGCGGCCACCGGGTTCGTTCCGGAGCTGGCCCGCCTCGAACTGCTCGACGCGAGGCTGCGGGCGTCGCTGGAGACCGTGGGGGAGAGCGGGGCGCCGGAGCTGAGTGCCGGGTTCGAGTCCTCGTGGCCCGGACTGTTCTTCGCGGGGCTGCTGACGGCTCCCTCATTCGGCCCTTCCATGCGATTCGTACACGGCGCGGGCTTCACGGCGGGGAGACTGGTGAGAGGAGTCCGCAAGCGCCTCGGTGCCCGGGGTCCGCGGCCGGGTTCCCCCGGTGTCGTCCGGCCGGGCCGGGCGGCCACCCCCGGGCCGCTTCCGGGGGTACCCCCAGGGCATCCGAAGACGTATCTGCGGTGAGATCCGCGGAGAGAGGGGTCCGTGATGAGCTCGGAGCGAGCGCAGGGCCGGGGCTGGGTGCGCATTCCCGCCAGCCGCGGGGAACAGCCCGCCGGTCGGGCCCGGGCCGCCGGGTACGACCGCGCCCCGTACGCGGGCCCGTACGCCGGGCCGTACGCGGGCCCGTACGCGACGGCCTCCCACGCCGACCAGCCCACGATCTACCTCTCCCTGGTCAAGCGCTGGAGGGAGGCCGGGCGCACCCTTCCGGGGCATCCTGACGAGGAGTGGGAGCGGCTGATCTCCCAGCCGTGCTGGCCCGGCCGTTAGGTGGTGTGGAACGTGGCAGCGGCGGAGCGTGACGGACCCGAGCCGGTCCGGCGGTCCCCCGTGACCGTGCCCGGGGAGCGGTTCGCGCTCAACGGCATGGGCAGTCTCGAATGGGACCTGGGTGCCGGGACGGTGGTGCTGGACGAGGCCGCGATGGAGGTCTTCGACCTCGGGCCGGGGGAGTTCGACGGCACCGTTCCCGGGGTCGGGCGGCGCATCCCGTCCGCGGACGGGCTCCGGCTGACCCGGATCGTCGAAGGCGTCCTGGCGGACGGCGGGGACACGTACGGCGCGTACTTCACGGTGAAGCGGCGCGACGGGCGCGACCAGTGGACGCACACCTCGGGCCGGGTGCTCCGGGACGGCGCCGGGCAGCCCGAGCGGATCGTGGGGATCGTCCGGGACGCGACCGCCGAGCTTGCCCACGCCACGCTGCTGCGCAAGCTGGAGGCGGCGCGCGCCCAGCAGACGACGATCGTGCAGCGGACCACGGAGGCTCTGTCGCGGGCGGTGACGGTCGACGACGTCACGGCCGCGCTGACCGGGGCGGGCGCGCTGGAACGACTCGGTGCGGACGGGCTGGCCCTGGGGCTGGTCGAGGGCGGCACCATCAAGATCATCGCGCTGAGCGGGGAGTCCCTGGAGATCCTCAGCGAGCGCCGGTTCACCCGGCTGGACGGTTCGCTGCCGCTGTCGCACGTGGTGCTCACCCGGCAGGCACGTTTCGTCACCTCCCTCGCCGACCTCGGCGGCGAGTTCCCGCTCCTCGCGGACTACCTGAACCGGATCCGGTACGACGCCGCCGCCTACCTGCCGCTGATCGCGCAGGCCAAGGCCATCGGCGGGCTGGTCCTCTTCTACCGGCGGCGCACCGAGTTCAGCCCGGAGGAGCGCAACCTCTGCCTGGGCCTCGCGGGCATCGTGGCCCAGTCCCTCCAGCGGGCCCTCCTCTTCGACCAGGAGCGGGAGTTCGCGACCGGCCTCCAGGCCGCCATGCTGCCGCGCCGGATCCCGGAGATCAGCGGCGGGGAGATCGCGGTCCGCTACCACGCCGCCTGGAGCGGGCGGGAGGTCGGCGGAGACTGGTACGACGTGATCGCGCTGCCCCGCGACCGCGTGGGCGTCGTGGTGGGCGACGTCCAGGGCCACGACACGCACGCGGCGGCGATCATGGGCCAGCTGCGGATCGCGCTGCGGGCGTACGCGGGGGAGGGGCATCCGCCGTCCACGGTGCTGGCCCGGGCCTCACGCTTCCTCGCCGAGTTGGACACCGAGCGCTTCGCCACCTGCATGTACGCCCAGGTGGACCTGGAGACGGGCGGTGTACGGGCGGTCCGTGCGGGTCACCTCGGACCGCTGATCCGGCACACGGACGGGCGTACGGGCTGGCCCAAGGTGCGCGGCGGCCTGCCCCTCGGGCTGGCCTCGTTCTTCGAGTACGAGGAGTTCCCCGAGACCCGGCTGGACCTGGTGCCCGGGGAGACCCTGGTGCTGTGCACGGACGGCCTGGTGGAGGAGCCGGGCACCACCATCACCGCCGGGATGGACGCCCTCGCCCAGGCCGTGCGCAGCGGCCCCCAGGGGGCCGCTGCCCTCGCCGACCACCTCTCCGACCGGCTCTGGGAGCGCTGGGGTTCCGGGGACGACGTGGCCCTGCTGGTGCTGCGGCGGGCCCCCGACCCGGGAACCCACCGGGCGCCGCGCATCCACCAGTACGTCCACCAGGCGGACCCGGAGGGCCTCTCGGAGGCCCGTTACGCCCTGCGCCAGGCGCTGCGCGACTGGGGCATGCCGGAGCTCGCCGACGACGTGGAGCTGGCGGCCGGGGAGCTGCTGGTCAACGCGCTGCTGCACACCGACGGCGGGGCGGTGCTGACGATGGAGGTGCTGCCGGAGCCGGTCCGGCGGATCCGGCTGTGGGTGAAGGACCGCTCCAGCGTGTGGCCGCGCCGGCGCACCCCGGGCGAGGCGGCCACCACGGGGCGCGGGCTGCTGCTGGTGGACGCGCTGGCCACGCACTGGGGCGTGGAGTCCCGGGGCGACGGCAAGGCGGTGTGGTGCGAGTTCGACGCCGGCGGCAGCCCCCGGAGCGCGCGGTGAGCGCCCGGACACGCCGAGTTGTGGGCGGCGGGAGCCGGGGCGATGATGCCGACCATGGAACGGAACGGACTGTGCGCAGGCTGAGCAAGGGTGCCGTGACCGGCATCCTCGCTGCGCTCCTGCTGGCCGCCGGAGTGCCGACGGTCGTGGACTGGACGACGGGACGGCCGCACGCGGACCCCGGGTGCCAGGCGGTGGCCTTCATGTCGATGACGGGCGTCGCGCCCGAGTGCCGGTCCCGGTAGCGGCGGCTACCGGGAGGCGTCAGGGCCGCGCACGGGCTTCAGTGCTTGCGGACCTCGACGTCCTGCCTGTCCTGGGCGACCGTGGCGACCGACCTCGGCATCAGGCCCGAGAGCTGGACCTCCTGGAGCTCGACGGTGACCACGGCGCGGCCCGGGTGCACGTTCACCCAGCGGCCCGGGGCCGTGGCCACCCACCGGCGCTCCGTGCCGTCGCAGACGGGCTGCTCCGCGCCGATGCTCAGCCGGCCGCCCCCGTGCTCGACGGTCGCCTTGATCTGCATCGCCCCCGTGGGTGAAGCCTGCTCGCAGTGGTACGACCCGGAAAGGGTGACGGAGCCGTCCTTGGCGACGTAGGCGTCACGGTGTACGGAAATCCCTTGATTGAAAACCGTGGCGCCGGCCGGAGCGGTGAAAAGCGTGGTGACGGCCAGTGCGGAGAAGGCCGTCAGGGCCATTCGGCGGGCGGGGATGGGCATTCTTCCTCCAGGTGCAGCGGATGGCGGGATTCCACCGGAACGCATTGTGCTGGCAGGCGGGCGTACGCACCTGCTCCGCGCGCTCGTGTCGTTGTGCGCAATTACCTGCCCGGGCGCGTGAAACTGGCCGCAATACGTCCCCGAAGGGATCTCGCATGCGCCAGCCCGCCCGCCCCCTGCCCGTCCTCGCCCTCCTCTCGGTCCTGCTGTTCGGTGCCACCGCCTGTCAGGGCGCCGCGGAGCCGGACGCACGCGCGCCCGCCGCGCCGTCGACGGTCGTGGTGGACGACGGGGTACCGGGCGCGGCACGGGCCCCCGTACGTCCCGGTGCGAAGGACGCCCCTGTGGGTGGCACCGCACGGCTGCACGGCAGGCAGCTCGGCCAGCACCTCCAGGTCGTGCTCAGGGCCTTCGTGGACCCGGCCATCAGCGTGGACAAGAAGTTCGCCCCGCCCGCCGGGAAGCGCTGGGTGGCCGCCTCGATGTCCTTCGTCAACGTGGGAGGGGCCTCGTACGGGGCGCTCGGACGCATGTGGGCGCACGACGGCGCGGGGCGCCGTCACCCGGTGGTGAAGACCGGCGAGCTGACGACCGGCAAACCGATCGTCTTCGATTCCCTGGAGGTCGGTGAGCGGGCCGAAGGGTGGGTGGTGTTCGAAATCCCAGAAAGCGTGCGCATTGTGCGGCTCCAGTACCAGGACGCGAACGCACAGGCGAATTCCGGAGAGGGATACTGGGCCGTCTAGCCCGCCCGGGTGAAGGGCCGTGAAAGGCTCGTCGAAGAGACCACTAGGGTGCGCGCATGACTTCTACTCAAGCCGAAATCGACCGGTCCCAGCTCGGCACCCTTTCGGTGCTCGCCTGGATCGGAGACCCCGAAGAGGCGCACGACATCCCGTACCTCCTCGCCTACACCCTCGGCGACGGACCGCAGGGCCGGGAGGCCGGCGAGGCGGCCGCCCGCGGGCTGCTGGAGGAGATCGGCCTGCCCATCGGCGACGTGGTCATGGACGGCACCCTCAAGGCGGCCACCTTCCCGGTGCAGATCCTGCTCGAGGGCAACCAGATCGCGCTCACCCTGCCCGGGATGAACGCGCGCTGCACCGCCCCCGACGAGTGGGTCGCCGCGGCGGACGAGAGCGGGCAGGCGTACTTCCTCTTCGCCACCCGTGCCTGGCCCGAGGCGGTCCCGGGCCAGCCGGTCGCGCCCGAGACCCTGCAGGCCTTCGCGGGCGACGAGTCCGTGCTCACCAGCAGCGCCCACTGCGTCCTCGCCGTACGGCGCGTGCAGCGGTAGCCACAGACCGGGTGCCGCCGCCACCCGCTCCGGCCGCCGGGCCCCCAGCTCGCCCGGTGGCCGGTCCCGCTTCACCCGGCGCCCCGGTCAGGGCCGTTCGAAGGCGAACCGCAGCGAGCGGACCCGGTTGTCGAAGTTCGACCCCGCCAGGTCCGGCAGACCCACCGCGCGCAGTCCGACCGGCCGGGTCAGCAGCTCACGGAAGAGGGCCTTCATCTCCACCCGGGCCAGGTGCGCGCCCAGGCAGAAGTGCGGGCCGCCGCCGCCGAACCCCAGGTGCGGATTGGGCGAGCGGGTGATGACGAAGGTGTCCGGGTCGGGGAAGACCGCCTCGTCGCGGTTGGCGGAGGCGTAGTAGAGGACCACCTTGTCGCCCGGCCGGAACACGTGCCCGTCCATGGTGTGCTCGGCCGCCACGGTCCGGCGGAACTGGATGATGGGCGTCGAGTGCCGGATCATCTCGTCCACCGCCCCGTCCGCGTACTTCTCGAAGTCCGAGAGCAGCAGGTCCCGCTGGTCCGGATGGTCGGTCAGCAGGGACAGCCCGTGGGTGATCGCGTTCCGGGTGGTCTCCACCCCGGCGACCATCAACAGGGAGAAGAAGGCGCCGAGCTGGCGGGCCCCGAGGGCCTGGCCGTCGACGTTCGCGCACACCAGCGCCGAGATTAGGTCGTCGGTGGGGTGCTTGCGCCGCTCCCGCCCGATGCCCGCCACCATCCGCTGCATCCGGGCGAGCGCGCGCAGCCCGCGCCCGGGCATCCGCAGCCGGGAGGCCAGGCCCCGCTCCACACCGATGTTCTCGGAGGCGTGGTTGACGCGGTCGGCGATCTCGGCCCGGTAGTGCTCGGGGATGCCCATCATGTTGCAGATGACCTCCAGGGGCAGCCGTGAGGCCACGGCCGAGACGAACTCGTCGGGCTGATCGGCCAGTACGTCGTCCACGATCCGGGCGGCCACGGCGTGGATGTCCGCTTCGGCGGCCGCCAGCAGGCGGGGCGTGAAGGCGCGCTGCACGATCTTGCGCAGCTGGGCGTGGTCGGGGCCGTCCAGATTGACCATCGAGTCCCCGAACAGGGCCCGCACCCAGCGGGCCGGCTCGGGGGTGGTCACGCCGGGCGCACTGGCGAAGACCTTGGGCAGGCGGCTGGCCTCCTGCACCTGGGCGTGGCGGACGAGGGCCCAGTGGCCGCGCCCGGAACCTTCGGGGACGAACACCGGACCCTCGGCGGCCCGCAGCCGGGCGAAGGCCGCGAGTCGGTGGGCGGGGGGCTGCTGCCAGAAGCCTGGCTCGGCCAGCTCCCTGCCGGGGTCGGTGCCGTGGCGTTGTGCCGGGAGTGTCATGGCAGGGCCTCCAGTCGGTGCGCGTCGTTCTGCGCTGGAGAACGGCGGCGGGGGTGCGGGAGTGACGGTTCGACGGGGCGCGGGTGCGCGGGTGCGCGTGCGCGGGTGCGTGCGGGCGCGGGCGGCCGGGAGCGTCAGACGGCGGCGCCGGTGGCCGCACCGGCCCGGGTGGACAGGGTGAGGCCGACCGCCACCGTCAGCACCCCGACGAAGCCCGCCCACAGGACGGCGTACGGCCCCGACCAGGTGCAGGCGAGCATCACGAGCGCGGACACCGGCAGGACCAGCTGCTGGGCGAGGCCGCGCTTGAAGTGGCGGGAGTGCAGCAGCCACACCATCAGCAGGAACAGCGCGGTCGGGACGGTGACGGCGGCGTTCGCGGCGACCTGGGAGATGTGCGCCTTGCCCACCGCGTGCTCGACCGCGACCTCGATGCCGGCGCCGATCGCCGCGCCCGAAAGGAAGATCAGCAGGTGCCCGTAACCCCATGGGATGGCCTCGCGGTTGGAGTTCAGGTGCTCGTGCATCGGTACGGCGAAGTAGATCCACCACGCGGCGAAGACGATCAGCAACCCGCCCGCCGCGATGGGCAGCAGCTGGTCCAGCGCCTCGTGCTCGTCGATCGCGGACTTGACCGCCACCGTGGCCGCGGCGATCGTCTCGCCGAGCACGATGATGGTGAACAGGCCGTACCGCTCCACGATGTGGCGCGCGTGCCAGGGCGTCTGGTGCCCGCGCTCGGCGATCACCGGAACCCCCAGCTCGGCGACGAGCAGGACGAAGAACAGCCAGCGCTTGAGGTCGTCCGGGACGAACAGCAGCCCGATCCAGCCCAGCTGGCAGATCACCAGCCCGGCCGCGTACTTCAGTGCCGAAGCCCGGGCCTCGCCCTGCTCCCCGGAGGCGGCCCGCAGCCACTGCGCCGTCAGGGCGCCGCGCATGATGATGTAGCCGGTGACCGCGACCGCCCAGTCGTTGTCGTCGAAGGCCCGGCTCACCCCGGCCGCGTACACGAGCACACCGGCGATCTGCACGAGCGTCGCGATCCGGTACGGGACGTCGTCCACGTCGTACGCCGAGGCGAACCAGGTGAAGTTCATCCAGGCCCACCACACGCCGAAGAAGACGAAGAAGTAGCCGACCACCCCGGCACCGGGATGGCCCTCCGCGAGCGAGTGCACCAGCCGGGCGCCGGCCTGGGCGATGGCGACGACGAAGCAGAGGTCGAAGAACAGCTCCAGCGGAGTGGCGGCACGATGGAGCTCGTCGGGGCTGCGTGCCGTCATGGGGGAGTAGGCCATACCGGCCAGGAGACCAGAGGCGGGCACCTCGGGCAGGGCGGACGCGCGGCCCGTGCGGGCCGTGTGCCCCGGGCGGATGCGAGGTGCGGTCCGCGGCCCCGGAACGGTCGCGGACGGGGGCGGGCGCCGTCACCGGACCCCCGTCGGCCTCCGTGCCCCGTGCCCGGCGGTGTGCCGGTGGTCCCGCGCCCGCCCCGGAGCCGGGCCGTTCGGCAGGCCAGGCCCGGGGGACCGAGTCGGGGCGGGGGCCGGGGCGGGGGCGGCCGTACCCTGGAGGCATGAGCAGCGCCCCCACCCCCGACCCGCAGGCCTCGCGTACTGCCCCCGAGGCCGACCAGCCGCGGCCGAAGCCCAGGCTGGTCTTCGACGACCCCCTGGACCAGCAGTCCTCGGACGACACCGACCGCGGCTGGGGCGAGCGGCCGCCCGCCGGCGGAAGCGCGGCCGACCTGGCCCGCTTCCTCGACGAGAAGCCCCCGCACCACGTCTGACCGGCCGGGGCGGCCGGAGCGGCCGGAGCGGTCAGAAACCGTTGCGCGGACTGGTGGGAGCCGTGCCACCACCGCGCTGTGCGACCAGGGCGTCCCGGATCTCCTTCAAGAGCTCCAGCTCGGTGATCTCGACGACCTCCTGGACGCCTTCCTTGGCCTTGCGCCGGGCCTCCTGCTTGGCGAGGTACTTCGACATCGGCAGCACCATCAGGAAGTACACGACCGCGGCGGTGATGACGAAGGTCAGCGTTGCGTTCAGCACCGAGCCCCAGAGGATCTCCACACCCGTCGGCTGGCCGTCCGGGCCGATGGCGCACGGAGCCTTGAGGCAGGACTTGTAGCCCTCCAGGCTCTTGGTGCCGACCGCGCCCACCACCGGGCTGATTATCCCCTTGACCACCGAGTTCACGATGTTCGTGAAGGCGGCGCCGATGACCACGGCCACCGCCAGGTCGACCACATTGCCGCGCATCAGGAAGGCCTTGAAGCCTGCCAGCACGCTCTCCTTCTTCTTCTCGCTCACGACTGAGCCTCTCTTCACATCTGCCGAACACGGAGCCAACGGTTCCGAAAGCTACGGCAGTCCGGGCGCGGCATGTCCAATCGGCCCCCACCTCGAGGTGAATTGACTGACCGCGTGTGCGAATCAACACAACGTCACCGCCAGTCGCGTCGTGGCTCCCGCACCCACGAGATCCCGCGCCGTGTCCCGCGGAACGGACAACACCACCAGCGCCCCACCGTCCCCAACACCCTTGTCGGGATCGGGAACTTCGGCGACCAGCGCCCCCGCGGCCACCACCCTCGGCGGCCCGGTGCGCTCCGCCGCGACCACGTCCACCCGGTCCCCGGGCCGCAGCAGCCGCACCGTCGCCGCGTCCGCGATGCGCACGGGCGCCGACACCCTCCGCACCGCAGCGGGTGGCGCCGCACGCTGAGCGGCCCGCACTTCGGGCCGCGCGGCGCCCCGCGAGGCCTGCGCATCCGTCCCGCCCACCGCCACGGCAGCCGCCACGACGGCCAGCGCGGCCGAGGCGGCCCGCCGCCGTCGTCGCACGGCCCGGCGCAGCCGGTCCCCGCCGCGCCCCACGCGGAGCGGCGGGAACGGCGGGACCGGGCGCGCGGGGGGACATGCGGAGGACGTCGCGCACGCGGCGGGAGCAGCAGAAGCGGAGTGGGCAGAGCGGGTGGAGCGGGCAGAGCGGGCAGAGGAGGCGGAGGGAGTGGAGGAAGCGGAACAGGCCGAAGGGGCCGCGGAAGTACGGGACATGACGAACACCACCAGACCGAGTGAGTTGCTGTGCCCGGACCCGGCGCCCGGACACACCTCACGATCCGGCCTCCCGGGGAATCCCGTCGGAGCCTGTGGACGATCCCCAGCCTGTGGACAACCCCGTCACCCGCACGAGTCAGCCCGCAGCGGCCCGCACCCTCCCCAGCGCAGCCACCGGGTCCGCAGCCCGGGTGACGGACCGGCCCACCACCACGTGCGAGGCCCCGGCCGCGAAGGCGGCCCGCGGCGTCCCCGGCCGGGCGTGCCCGCCCACCGCGCCCTCCGGCTCCAGGACCACCCCCGGCGTGACGATCAGCCGGTCCGGCCCCAGGAGTCCGCGCAGCACCCCCGCCTCCCGCGGCGAGGCGATGACCCCGTCACAGCCCGCGCCCACGGCCAGCCGGGCCAGCCGCAGCACCTGCTCCTCGGTGTCCGCGGCGACACCGATGTCCGCGAGGTCGCTCCCGGTCATGCTGGTGACCACCGTCAGCGCGAGCACCCGCAGCCGCGGGAACTCCCGCGCCGCCTCCACCGCCGCGGACATGATCCCCGTACCGCCCATGCCGTGCACGGTCACCATGGACGCGCCCAGCGCGCCCGCGGCCCGGACCGCTCCGGCGACGGAGTTCGGGATCTCGAAGAGCTTCAGGTCGAGGAAGACCTCGCGGTCAGCAGCTCCAGGCCGATCTTGTAGGAGCCGCACGCGTCGCCGAGGCGCTCGACGAGCGCCTCGGCGGCCCGGCGGTCGTCGAAGTCCAGGGCGACGATGACCCTGCGGTCCGCGGAGGAAAGGTCGGTGTTCACGCCGCCATTGTCGAGGTCACCGCCCGGCCGGGACCTGGCAGGACTCCGCGAAGCCCTGACTCGTCAGGCCGAAGGCGCTGTTGACGCGCGAGCGCCAGTTCTCCAGCGCGACCATCGCGGTGAGTTCGACGAACGCCTCCTCGCCGAGCCGCGCGATCAGCTCCCGCGCGAGCTCGTCCGTGACCGCCGGCTCGGTCTCCGTCATGGCCTCGGCGTACTCCATGACCAGCAGTTCCAGCTCGGTGAACACCTCACGGGCCTCCCGCCACTGCGGCACCCGCTCGATCTTCTCCGTCGGCACGCCCAGCTCGTGGCCCTCCCAGTAGCCGAAGTCCATGCACCACGAGCAGTTGATGCGGGCCGCCGCCGCCATCACGGCGAGATGCTTCAGTCCGGCGTCGAGCGCGTTCCACTTCGCCACGCTCCGCTCCAGCCGGACGTAGGAGAGGAGCACGCGCGCGTTGTGACCGTAGGCCTGCCCGGGGTCGAGCACCTTGCCGTAGGTACGGCGCGAGTACCAGGCTCCGATCCGCATGAGCAGGGTGCGGGGCGGGGTGAGCGAGATACGCGGCATGACAGTCATCTCCCTGGCCGGGGCGGTCTTCGTTTCCGCCGTCACCAGACAGGACCGGACGGCCGCGCCGAATGTGACGGCCGCCGGGCCCTTTTCTACGCGTTTCTACGCGCCTTCTTCGCCGGGCGCCGCGGGCGCGATCCCGAGCGCGCCGAGGAGCCGCTCCGCGAGGTCCTCCGCGAAGGCCTCGGAACCGGTGAGGGCGGCCCGCACCCCCTCCGGGTCGGCGGTCAGCCCGCCCGCGGCCGCCCAGTCGCGGGCCCCCACCAGGGCCGCCTGGACGGGGAACCGGTCGACGGGTATCTCGTAGTCCTCGGCCGTCTCCCGGTTGAGCAGCGCCTTCCAGCCGCCCCCGGCGAAGGTGGCGCCCTCGACGAAGCCGACATCGCTGTCGAGGTAGGCCACCGTGAGCACCGGCGCCCCCGTCCGCCGCGCGAGTGCCGCCGCGGCGCCGCCCGGCTGGTCGGCGCAGTACACGGCCGACCAGCCACCACCCAGGTCCGCGTCCACGTCGACGCCGTCGAACCCGGCCTCCGCCGCGAACTCACGCAGCTCCGTCACCGTGGCGCGCGCCACGGCCATCCCGCCCGAATCTCCCATGCGCGCAGGCTAGGGGCCGCCACTGACAACCCGGCCGGGTCGCCGCCAGTAGGGGCTACGGGAGCTCGATGCCCAGGTCCCACCCGTCGTGCGCGTGCGTGCACAGGCAGGCCCGGGTCTCCGTGGCCGGCAGGGCCGCCACCGCGTCGAAGAGGACCTCGCGCAGCCGCCCGACGTTCTCGCCGAACACCTTCAGGACCTCGGTGTGGGAGACGCCCTCGCCGGTCTCCGCGCCCGCGTCCAGGTCCGTGACCAGGGCCATCGAGGTGTAGCAGAGCCCCAGCTCACGGGCGAGGACCGCCTCCGGGTGGCCGGTCATGCCGACCACCGACCAGCCCGCCGCAGCGTGCCACCGCGACTCGGCGCGCGTCGAGAAGCGGGGTCCCTCGATGACGACCATGGTGCCGCCGTCCACCGGCTCCCAGTCCCGCCCGCGGGCCGCCGCCAGCGCCACGGACCGGCCCACCGGGCAGTACGGGTCGGCGAAGGTGGTGTGCACGACGTTCGGAACAGACCCGTCCGGCAGCGGCTCGCCGTCGAAGAAGGTCTGGGCGCGGGCCTTCGTACGGTCGACCAGCTGGTCGGGAACGAGCAGCGTGCCCGGCCCGTACTCGGCCCGCAGACCGCCGACCGCGCACGGGCCCAGCACCTGGCGGACGCCGACCGAGCGCAGGGCCCACAGGTTGGCCCGGTAGTTGATCTTGTGCGGCGGGACGGTGTGGCTGCGTCCGTGCCGGGGCAGGAAGGCCACCTGGCGCCCGGCCAGCTCACCCACGTAAAGGGAGTCGCTCGGGGGTCCGTACGGGGTCTCCACCTGGATCTCGGAGACGTCCTCCAGGAAGGAGTAGAAGCCCGAGCCGCCGATGACACCGATCTCTGCGTTCACCATGCGGTCCACCCTAAGGCCCTGCCGTGGGCATGCCGAAGGCCCCGCTGCCGGCTGGGGCTGCGGGGCCTTCGGGGGAAGCGATCAGGCGGCCGACGTGGAGCTGCTGCTCGACGAACTCGACGACGTCGAGGAGGACGAGGCGGCAGGAGCGGCGGCAGCGGTCGACGTCGAGGACGACGAGGAGCTGGACGACGACTTCGAGGCAGGGGTGCTGCTCGACGACGCGCCACGGCTGTCGTTCCGGTAGAAACCGGAGCCCTTGAAGACGATGCCGACCGCGGAGAACACCTTCTTCAGGCGTCCGTCGCAGCTCGGGCACACGGTCAGTGCGTCATCGGTGAACTTCTGCACGGCCTCAAGGCCCTCACCGCACTCGGTGCACTGGTACTGGTAGGTCGGCACGAATTTCCTCCTGGCACTCTGACTCAATGAGTGCTAACGACGCTCCATGGTGACGTATTCCGGCGGATCAGTCCACCGTCACCGGCACGCGGTGACCCATCCCACGCTCGTTCACCCGGTTACGGGAGGCCGTCGAGGGGGTGGTGCGGCCGGTCGCCTGGGCCGTCGCCGGGGCCGTCGGCTCCGTCTTCACGGGGGCCGCGGGCGCGTCCTCCTGCGCGGAGGCGTTCACGATCCGGCCCGGGCCCTTCGGGGCGAGCCTCGCGCGCAGCGCCAGCAGGGCGGTCAGTGCGAGGGCCGTGGCACCCATGGGCACCAGGAAGCCGAACGAGGATCCGTGCGCGTCCGTCAGGCGGCCGGCCAGGATGACGGCGATGGCCTGACCGAAGGCGATCGAGCCGGTCAGCCAGGTGAAGGCCTCGGTCCGCGCATTGGCGGGGATCAGCTGCTCGACCATCGTGTAGCCGGTGATCAGCGCCGGGGCGATGCACAGGCCGACGACCAGGCCGAGCGCGCCCAGCAGGATCATCGAGTTCGCCGCCCACAGGACGGAGGCGGCGGCGGTGAGGCCGATGTAGCCCAGGATCAGCCGGCGACGCGGGCCGATCTTCCAGGCGATGGCGCCCATGGCGATACCGGCGATCATGTTGCCGGCGGCGAAGACTCCGTAGAGCAGGCCGTTGGCGCCGGGGTTGCCCATCTCGTTGGAGAAGGCGGCGAGCGAGACCTGCATGCCGCCGAAGACGGCGCCGATCCCGAGGAAGGCGAAGATCAGGACGCGCAGGCCGGGGAACGACAGCGCGAAGGCGCGCTTCTCGCCGGTGACCGACGGGGCGTGCGTCTTGGGCTGGCTGGCCCGCTGGGCCGCGAAGAGCAGGCCGCCGAGCAGGGTCAGCGCGGCCTCGGTGACCAGGCCGGCAGCCGGGTGGACGCCGGTGCACAGCGCGGTCGCCAGCACCGGGCCGACGACGAAGGTGAACTCGTCGGTGACGGACTCGAAGGCGGCGGCCGTCGGCAGCAGCGGCGAGCCCTCCAGCGTGGCGGCCCAGCGCGCCCGGACCATCGGGCCGACCTGCGGCACCGAGGCACCGGTGGGTACGGCGGCCAGCGCCAGCGCCCAGACCGGCGCGTCCAGCAGCGCGAGCGCGGCCAGACCGGTGACGGCGGCGGAGTGCGCGAGGACCACGGGCAGCAGGACGGCGGTCTGGCCGAAGCGGTCGGTGAAGATGCCCATCAGGGGGGCGGACAGCGCCATGGAGATGCCGGTGACGGCGGCGACGATGCCGGCGCTGCCGTAGGAACCGGTGGTGTGCTGGACCAGCAGCAGGATGCTGATCGTCAGCATGCCGAAGGGGAGTCGTGCTGCGAAGCCGGGGAGTACGAAGCCGAGGGCGCCGGGAGTGCGCAGGAGCTGCCCGTAGCCGGGGCGGGCGGACGTGTCGGACGTGACCGCGGATGTCACGGCCTTGCCTTTCCGCTGCCTGGTAGAGCGTCCCCGTCTGCGGACGGTGCTTCGCCTTGTGAGCGGCCGCACCCGTACATGTGGGAGCCCCGAGAGCTGTCCTCTTGCGCAGAACCGAGTGATACCTGGGCGCCCACTTCGGGGTGGTGCCACGGCCGCTTTGCGGTCGCGCCAGCTCTGCGTCAGGCAGAGTTGGTTCGATCTGGTGTGCCTTCATCGTACAGGGAAAGCCACTACCACCCCCTGTGAATTCGGTGACAGGGGGTGTCTTCACCTGGGATTAACGGCCGCTTCGTATGTAAAGAGCCCGGGAAAACAGGCAAAAGCTGGCATATCTCAGTCAAGTCGGCCGAATGAGAACGACGCTCTCACACCCCTCCGGCGGCGCCCTAGCGCGAAACGGGCCCGCCCGTGCCCAGCCACCCCGCGAGCTTGCCGCCCCGGGCCACCGCCCGCAGCCGGGCCTCCGCCGCGTCCCGCACCGGATCCGTGGCCACCACCAGCAGCTCGTCCCCGTGCCGCAGCACGGTCGACGGTGCCGGTACGAAGCTCTTCGCGTCCCGGACCACCAGTGTGACCGACGCTCCCGGCGGCAGCCGCAGCTCGCTCACCTCCACGCCGTGCATCCGCGAGGCCGGCGGGATGGAGAAGGAGAGCAGGTGCCCGCGCAGCTTTTCCAGCGGCGCCGATTCGATCCCGAGGTCGAGGGCGCCCTCGTCCCCGTTCCCGAGGTTCAGCTTGCGCGCGAGCCAGGGCAGGGTCGGCCCCTGCACCAGGGTGTAGACGACGACCAGCACGAAGACGATGTTGAAGACGCGGTCGCTGCCCTCGATCCCGGACACCATCGGGATGGTCGCCAGGATGATGGGCACGGCCCCGCGCAGGCCCGCCCACGACATCAGCACCTGCTCCTGCCAGGAGATCCGGAAGGGCAGCAGGCTGATGAAGACCTCCAGGGGGCGCGCCACCATCGTCAGCACCAGCCCGATGACCACGGCGGGCCAGAAGTCGCGGACCAGCTCGTGCGGGGTGACCAGCAGGCCCAGCAGCACGAACATGCCGATCTGGGCGATCCAGCCGAGCCCGTCCGCGAAGCCCCGAGTGGCGGGCCAGTGCGGAAGCTTCGCGTTCCCGAGCACCATCGCCGCCAGGTACACCGCAAGGAAGCCGGAGCCGTGCGCGATGGCACCGGCCGCGTACGCCACGATGGCGATGGCCATCACGGCGATCGGGTAGAGGCCGGAGGCGGGCAGCGCCACGTGCCGCAGCCCGTACGCGCCCAGGAAGCCCACGGTCAGGCCGATCGCGGCGCCGATCGCCAGCTCCAGGGCGATCTTGCCGATCAGGACGTACCACTCGTCCACCGGGCCGACGGTCGAGAAGGCCACCACCAGGATCACGACGGGTGCGTCGTTGAAACCGGACTCGGCCTCCAGGACGCCGGTGATCCGGGCGGGCAGCGGCACCTTGCGCAGCACCGAGAAGACGGCCGCCGCGTCGGTCGAGGAGACGACCGCGCCGATCAGCAGGGCCTGGCGCCAGTCCAGTCCGACCAGGTAATGCGCTCCCGCCGCCGTCACGCCCACGCTGACCGCTACGCCCACCAGTGACAGCATGACCGCGGCCGGCAGCGCCGGCTTGATCTCTTTCCACTTGGTGCCCAGACCACCCTCGGCGAGGATCACGACGAGCGCGGCATACCCGATGACCTGGGTCAGCTCGGCGTTGTCGAACGCGACGTCACCGATGCCGTCCTGGCCTATGGCGATGCCTATGCCGAGGTAGATGAGCAGGCTGGGGAGGCCGCTGCGTGAAGAGATGCGTACCGCCGCCACGGCGACGAGCAGCACGAGCGAGCAGACCAGCAGGAGCTCATTGAGCGTGTGGACAGTCAGCGGGCGGCCCTCCTCAATGCGCCCGGTGGATCGATCCTCCCGGCGACAAGTTCGGCAAGTAGTTCGTTACCTTACCTAATCTTTGACGCTCCCTTTACGTGATAACCACATTGTGAAACGCCTGTTCCCCCCTGTCCTCAGCACCTCGACCCCTGGCGGATCAACGAAGGCGGTCGTGCGCCTATGGTTGCTCCCAGTACTCCCAGGACCACCCTGCCCCTCTAAGGACAGCGATGCCCGCCAACGAAACCGCTCCTCCCGTCAAGAAGAAGGGGCGACGTGCCCGTCTGATCGTGCTCGTCCTGGTCCTGGCGCTCTTCGCGGGCCTCGGCTACGGGGCGTACTGGAGCGTGGACAGCGTGCGCGCCTCCTTCCCCCAGACGACCGGCTCCCTGAAGGTGCCGGGCTTGACCGGGACCGTCGACGTCAAGCGCGACGCCCACGGCATTCCCCAGCTCTACGCAGACAACGACGACGACCTCTTCCGCGCGCAGGGCTTCGTGCACGCGCAGGACCGGTTCTGGGAGATGGACGTACGACGTCACATGACGTCCGGCCGCCTCTCCGAGATGTTCGGCTCCGGCCAGGTCGAGACCGACGCCTTCCTGCGCACGCTGGGCTGGCGCCAGGTCGCGCAGGAGGAGTTCGACAAGAAGCTCTCGACGGAGACCAAGAAGTATCTCCAGGCCTACGCCGACGGGGTCAACGCGTACCTGAAGGGGAAGTCCGGCAAGGACCTCTCCGTCGAGCACGCCGCGCTCAAGCTCAGTGACGACTACAAGCCCGAGCAGTGGACGCCGGTGGACTCGGTGGCCTGGCTCAAGGCGATGGCGTGGGACCTGCGCGGCAACATGCAGGACGAGATCGACCGCGCGCTGATGGCGACCAAGCTCTCGCAGGCGCAGATCGACGAGCTCTACCCGCCGTACCCGTTCGAACGGAACAAGCCGATCGTCGAGGGCGGCAAGGTCGACGGCGGCAAGTACACCCCGCAGGGCGCCGCGGGCAGCGGCTCGGGCACCGGCTCGCGCACCGGCACCGGCTCGGGCAACGGCTCCGGCGGCGCCAACACCGTCGGGACCCAGACCGTCACGGGCCCGGCCAACGGCCTGGCCGACAACGCCGCCGCCCAGGGCGCGACCGTGGGCCTGCGCACCCAGCTGACCGCGCTCGCCGACACCCTGGACGAGATCCCCGCGATCCTCGGCCCCAACGGCAGCGGCATTGGCTCGAACTCCTGGGTCGTCTCCGGCCAGTACACGACCACCGGCAAGCCGCTGCTCGCGAACGACCCGCACCTGTCCCCGCAGCTGCCCTCGGTCTGGTACCAGATGGGCCTGCACTGCCGCACGGTCTCGGCCCAGTGCCAGTACGACGTGGCCGGCTACACCTTCTCCGGCATGCCCGGCGTGGTCATCGGCCACAACACCGACATCGCCTGGGGCATGACCAACCTCGGTGCCGACGTCACCGACCTCTACCTGGAGCAGGTCAAGCCCGAGGGCTACGTCTACGACGGCAAGGTGGTCGCCTTCGCCACCCGCGAAGAGGTCATCAAGGTCGCGGGCGGCGACAGCAAGAAGATCACCGTCCGCACCACCAACAACGGCCCGCTCGTCTCCGACCGCAGCGAGCAGCTCGGTACGGTCGGCACCCGCGCCCCCGTCGCCAGCGCCGCCCCCGACCGCGGTGACGGCTACGCCGTCGCCCTGCGCTGGACGGCGCTGGACCCGGGCAAGTCCATGGACGCGGTCTTCAAGCTCGACAAGGCCAAGAACTTCGAGGACTTCCGCAAGGCGGCCGCCGACTTCGAGGTCCCGTCGCAGAACCTGATCTACGCCGACAACAAGGGCACCAACGGCAACATCGGCTACCAGGCCCCGGGCCGCATCCCGATGCGCGGCCAGCACGACGGCCGGATGCCCGCCCCGGGCTGGGACTCCAAGTACGCCTGGAAGGGCGGCAAGGACAGCAACACCGGCTACGTCCCGCAGAACGAGATGCCCTGGGACTACAACCCGTCCCGCGGCTACATCGTCACCGCCAACCAGGCCGTCGTGGAGAGCGGGACCGGCGCGGGCAAGTACCCGTACCTGCTGACCACCGACTGGGGCTACGGCGCCCGCAGCCAGCGGATCAACGACCTCATCGAGGCGAAGATCAAGGACGGCGGCCGGATCTCGACCGACGACATGCGCACCATGCAGATGGACAACAGCAGCGAGATCGCCGCGCTGCTGACCCCGATGCTGGCGAAGATAGAGGTCTCGGACCCGGGCGTGCGCGCCGCGCAGAAGCTGCTGGACGGCTGGAACTACACGCAGGAGCCCGACTCCGCGGCCGCGGCCTACTTCAACGCGGTGTGGCGCAACATCCTCAAGCTGTCCTTCGGCGACAAGATGCCCAAGGAGCTGAGGATCGAGGGCAGCTGCATGAACGTCCTCGGCAACGGCACCGGCCCGGCCGACGACCTCGCCAAGACGGTCCGCGAGTGCGGCACCCGCGACGCCGACTCGGCGCAGCCCGACGGCGGCGACCGCTGGTTCGAGGTGGTCCGCCGCCTGGTCAAGGACGAGAAGTCGCCGTGGTGGACCTCGCCGCAGACCGTGACCCAGCCGGCGGCCACCACCCGCGACGAGCTCTTCGCCCGGGCCATGCGCGACGCCCGGTGGGAGCTGACCGCCAAGCTCGGCAAGGACCAGTCCACCTGGAGCTGGGGCCGGCTGCACCAGCTGACGCTGAAGAACCAGACGATCGGCACCGAGGGCCCCGGCTTCATGCAGTGGCTCCTCAACCGCGGCCCGTGGAACGTGGGCGGCGGCGAGGCCACGGTCAACGCGACCGGCTGGAACGCCTCCAGCGGGTACGGGGTCACGTGGGTGCCCTCGATGCGGATGGTCGTGAACCTCAACGACCTCGACAAGTCGCGCTGGATCAACCTGACGGGCGCCTCGGGGCACGCGTACAACGCGCACTACACGGACCAGACGACGATGTGGGCCAAGGGCGAGCTGCTGGAGTGGCCCTTCGGCAAGGACGCCGTCGAGAAGGCCACGGTCGACACCCTGACCCTCAAGCCCGAAGGCTCGTAAGGGCCGGGGCGCGGATCAGGTCGTCATGGACTGAAGCGGTGCACCCCTGACGGGGTCGCCACCGCCTGCACGGGGTGGTCGTGCGGTTCCTCCGGGACCCGCGCGACCACCTCGTCGTCGTAGAGGAGCACGACCAGCGCGGGATGCGCCCCGGCGCGCTCCAGCCGCTCCAGCACCCGGTCGTAGGAGCCCCCGCCGCGGCCGAGGCGCATGCCGCGGCCGTCCACCGCGAGACCGGGCAGCAGGACGGCGTCGGCCCCGGTGACCGCGTCCGGCCCGAGCGCGGGGCCGGTCGGCTCCAGCAGCCGCATCTTGCCCGGGTGGGCGGCCTCGGCGAGCGTGGCCGGGCCTTCGTACGCCGCCCAGTCGAGGTCGTTGTCGGGCAGCAGCAGGGGGAGCAGCACCCGCTTGCCGGCCGCGCGCAGGGCGTCGAGGAGCTCCCGGGTGCCGGGTTCGGTGCCGATCGAGACGTACGCCGCCACCGTGCGGGCGCCGGCCAGTTCGGGCAGTTCGAAGGAGCTGACGGCGAGTGCGGCGGCCGCCGCACGGCGGTTCTCGGGGGACAAGGCGCGGCGGGCGGCGAGCAGTTCTCGGCGCAGTTCGGCCTTGGCGGAGGCGGTGGGCGGGTTCTCGGCCACGAGGAAATCAAATATCCTTCCGAATCGGGGCATACCTGTATCTACGTGCTGCGATCTCGTCCGGTGTTCGACGGAAGACCACTATCGTTCGGGGCATGACTATGTTGCACCCCGTGATCAAGAAGGCCGTGATTCCGGCCGCTGGCCTCGGCACCCGCTTCCTTCCGGCGACCAAGGCGACCCCGAAGGAAATGCTCCCGGTTGTGGACAAGCCGGCTATCCAGTACGTGGTCGAGGAGGCCGTCGGAGCCGGGCTCGACGACGTGCTCATGATCACTGGGCGTAACAAGCGTGCCCTGGAAGACCACTTCGACCGGAACTACGAGCTGGAGTCGGCCCTCATCGCCAAGGGCGACGACGACCGCCTGAAGAAGGTCCAGGAGTCCAGCGACCTGGCCACCATGCACTACGTCCGCCAGGGCGACCCGCGGGGCCTCGGCCACGCGGTGCTGTGCGCCGAGCCGCACGTCGGCCGCGAGCCCTTCGCCGTCCTGCTCGGCGACGACCTCATCGACCCGCGCGACCCGCTGCTGCGCCAGATGGCCGACATCTACGCCCGCACCGGCGGCACCGTCATCGCGCTGATGGAGGTCGACCCGGCCAACGTCCACCTCTATGGTTGCGCCGCCGTCGAGGCCACGGACGAGGACGACGTGGTCCGCATCACCGGCCTCGTCGAGAAGCCGGACCCCGAGGACGCCCCCAGCAATTACGCGGTCATTGGACGCTACGTCCTCAACCCCGCGATCTTCGACATACTGCGGGAGACCGAGCCGGGCCGCGGTGGGGAGATCCAGCTCACCGACGCCCTGCAGAAGCTGGCCGCCGACGAGACCGTCGGCGGTCCGGTGCACGGCGTGATCTTCCGGGGCCGTCGCTACGACACCGGGGACCGCGGCGACTACCTGCGGGCCATCGTCCGCCTCGCGTGCGAGCGCGAGGACCTGGGCCCCGAGTTCCGCACCTGGCTTCACCGTTACGTCACGGAGGAGATGTAGCACCTTGAGCAGTTCCGCACCGCAGGACACCGGCCACCGTCTGTGGTCCGTGGACGAGCACCTCGCGGACGTCCTCTCGGCCGTCCGGCCGTTGGAGCCCATCGAGCTCCAACTGCTGGACGCCCAGGGCTGTGTCCTGGTCGAGGACGTGACCGTGCCCGTCGCCCTCCCGCCCTTCGACAACAGCTCCATGGACGGCTACGCCGTCCGAACGGCCGACGTCCAGGGTGCGAGCGAGGAGTTTCCCGCGGTGCTCACCGTCGTCGGGGACGTCGCGGCGGGCAGCGGTGAGCTGCCCACCGTCGGCCCCGGCGAGGCCGCCCGGATCATGACCGGCGCCCCGCTGCCGCCCGGCGCGGAAGCCGTCGTACCGGTCGAGTGGACCGACGGCGGCACGGGCGGCGGCGCGGCCGCCGGGATGACCCCGGCCAGCGCCGCCCCCGAGCACGCGGGCGGCGAGGTGCGGGTGCACCGCGCCGCCGAGGCACGGGCGCACGTCCGCTCGCGCGGCAGCGACGTACAGGCCGGTGACCTGGCCCTCGCGGCCGGCACCGTCCTCGGGCCGCCCCAGATCGCCCTGCTGGCCGCCATCGGCCGCGGCACCGTACGGGTGCGTCCGCGCCCCCGCGTGGTGGTCATGTCCACCGGCAGCGAGCTGGTCCAGCCCGGCGACGCGCTCACGTCGGGCACCATCTACGACTCCAACAGCTTCGCGCTGGCCGCGGCCGCGCGGGACGCCGGCGCCATCGCCTACCGGGTCGGCGCCGTCGCGGACGACGCCGACACCCTGCGCGCCACCATCGAGGACCAGCTGATCCGGGCCGACCTCCTGGTCACCACGGGCGGGGTCAGCGTCGGCGCGTACGACGTCGTCAAGGAGGCGCTGTCCTCGGTCGGGCACTCCGGCGAGGACGCGGACGGCGGGGCCGCCCGCGGGGCTGACGGCGGCCGGGTGGACTTCCGCAAGCTCGCCATGCAGCCCGGCAAGCCGCAGGGCTTCGGCACGATCGGCCCGGACCACACCCCGCTGCTGGCACTGCCCGGCAACCCGGTGTCCTCGTACGTCTCCTTCGAGCTGTTCGTGCGCCCCGCGATCCGCGCCCTCATGGGGCTGCCGGAGTCCGAGGTCCGGCGGCCGAGCGTGCGCGCGGTGCTGAGCGCCGACAAGGCACTCGGCTCCCCGGCCGGCCGCCGCCAGTTCCTGCGCGGCGCGTACGACGCCGAGAGCGGCACGGTCAGCCCGGTCGGCGGATCGGGCTCCCACCTGATCGCCGCGCTGGCGCACGCCGACTCCCTGATGGTGGTACCGGAGGAGGTCACCTCGGTGGAGCCGGGGACCGAGCTGGAAGTGATCCTGCTCGGCTGAAGTCGGGCCGGTGCGGGTAGCGTGTGTCGCACCACACAGGCTCCTGGGGAGCCCAGAGCGGAGCGGCGCAGCAATGAGTACCGAAAGCAGGCTCACCCACATCGACGAGGCCGGCGCGGCCCGGATGGTCGACGTGTCCGGGAAGGACGTCACCACCCGGACGGCACGGGCCAGCGGACGCGTACTCGTCGCCCCGCGGGTGATCGAGCTGCTGCGCGGCGAGGGCGTCCCCAAGGGCGACGCCCTCGCCACCGCGCGCATCGCCGGGATCATGGGCGCGAAGAAGACCCCCGACCTGATCCCGCTGTGCCACCCGCTGGCCGTCTCGGGCGTGAAGGTGGACCTGCGGGTCGCCGACGACGCGGTCGAGATCCTCGCCACGGTGAAGACGACCGACCGCACGGGCGTCGAGATGGAGGCGCTGACCGCGGTCGCGGTCGCCGGCCTCACCGTGATCGACATGGTGAAGGCGGTCGACAAGGGCGCGGTCATCACGGACGTCCGGGTGGAGGAGAAGACGGGCGGCAAGTCCGGCGACTGGGCCCGCTCGTGAACGCCCCGCGCGGCGGCGAGGTCCACAGCCACAGCCACAGCCACAGCCACGGCCACGGCCCCACTGCCGAGGCCGGCGCTCCGCAGCCGCTGGGTCGGGCCCTGGTCGTCACGGCCTCGAACCGGGCCTCGCAGGGCGTGTACGCGGACAAGGGCGGGCCGTTGCTGGCCGAGGCGCTGGAGGAGCTCGGCTTCACGGTGGACGGCCCGCGGGTCGTCCCGGACGGCGATCCCGTGGAGCAGGCGCTGCGCGAGGGCGTGGCCGCAGCGTACGACGTCATCCTGACCACCGGCGGAACCGGGATCTCGCCGACCGACCGCACCCCGGACGCCACCGCGCGGGTGCTGGACTACGAGATCCCCGGCATCCCGCAGGCCATCCGCGCCGAAGGGCTCGCGAAGGTGCCGACCGCGGCCCTGTCCCGGGGTCTGGCGGGCGTGGCCGGGCGCACCCTCATCGTCAACCTCCCCGGTTCCACGGGCGGGGTGCGCGACGGCCTCGCCGTCCTCTCCCGCGTCCTGCCGCACGCGGTGGACCAGATGCGGGGCGGCGACCACCCCAGACCGGTACCGCCCTCCGGGAGCCCGAGCTGAACGGCCCGACCTGGCCGGTGGTCCTGTCGGACGGCGACGTCACCCTCCGGCCGATAAAGCTGCGGGACCAGAAGGCCTGGCGCGAGGTCAACCGGCGCAACCGCGACTGGCTCCGGCCGTGGGAGGCCACGATCCCGCCGCCCGCGCCGTGGGGGCCGGTGGTCCAGCGGCCCACGTACCGCCAGATGGTCCGCCATCTGCGGGCGGAGGCGAACGCGGGCCGGATGCTGCCCTTCGTCATCGAGTACCAGGGCCGGCTGGTGGGCCAGCTGACGGTCGCCGGGATCACCTGGGGCTCGATGTGCGCGGGCCACATCGGCTACTGGGTGGACCGCGAGGTGGCGGGCCGGGGCGTGATGCCGACGGCGGTCGCGCTGGCGGTGGACCACTGCTTCAGGAAGGTGGGCCTGCACCGGATCGAGGTGTGCATCCGTCCCGAGAACCTTCCGAGCCGGCGGGTCGTGGAGAAGCTGGGCCTGCGCGAGGAGGGGCTGCGGCCGCGCTACCTGCACATCGACGGGGCCTGGCGCGACCACCTCGTCTACGCGGTGACGGCGGAGGAGGTCCCGGAGGGGCTGCTGCGCCGCTGGCACCGTGCGCGCCACTCGCAGTCCCCGCCGAAATAGCGGGGACCACCCGGAGCTTCGATAAGCGAATATCTGTTCGAATTAATGGCCTCGGGTAACCGATTCGCCCATAACCTGATCCGAAGAATCACAAAAAAAGTCCGTGATATCAGCGAGATCGCGCGACACACCGGCCCAATTGGCCGATCCCCTCGGCCGCATCCCTCTACGGTGTGAGGTGTGAGCAGCAGCGGCCTCATCTACGCAGTCATTGTCGGGGCCTGGGCCGCCTACTTGGTGCCCATGTGGCTCCGGAGGCAGGACGAGCTGAACGAAGCCCGTCCGACGGAACGCTTCTCCACTGCCATTCGGCTGCTTTCCGGCCGGGCGGGAATGGAGCGGCGTTACGCCAAGGGGCTGCGTGAGCGTGGTGACGAGCAGGCGGAGCCCCAGCCCCACGCGGACCCGGACGCCGCGACGGAAACAGTCGATTCCGTCGACGCCGACGCCCGGGCCTTCGGCGTGTCCCCGACCAGGGCGGAGCCGAGGCCGGCCGCCGTCGAACGGGAGCAGCGCGCGGAGCGGGCCCGGCGCGAGCAGCGCCTCCAGGTCCTCGCGCGCCGCCGGCGCACCACCGCACTCCTCTTCCTGGTCTTCACCCTCGGCGCCGTCGTCGCCGCGGTGGGCGGCCTGCACTACCTGTGGGCCCCCGCCGTTCCCGCCCTGCTGCTGAGCGCCTACATCGTGCACCTGCGGGTCCAGGAGCGGCGGCGCTACGAGTTCACCATGGACCGGCGGCGCGCCGAGGCGGCCGCGCGACACCTGCGGGAGAACCGACCGAGCCGCCGCGAGCCCGAGGCCGCGGCGGGCGCCGAACCGGACCCTGCGCCACCGGTTTCCCCGCAAGAGGCCGGACGGCGCGCCCTGGTCGAGCAGACCGACCACGCGGAGTGGGTGGACCAGCAGCGCGAGCGCGAACGCGGCCCCGCCCGCGGTGACAGCTGGGAGCCGGTCCCGGTCCCGCTGCCGACGTACGTGACCGCCCCGGTGGCCCCCCGCGCCACGGGTCCGGCGGCACCGGACGCCTGGAGCGCGACCCGCTCCAGCACGGCCGAGCCGACGGAACCCCGCCTGCGCGCCCAGCCCGCGGCCCCCAAGCCGGACCCGAAGCCCCAGACCACCCCGCGCCCGCGCGGCCAGGGGAAGGGCCGCACCCCGCTGTTCGACCAGTACGAGGGCGAAGACCGCCCGCGCGCCGCGAACGAGTGATCGGTGACCTGCGCGGACGCTCCGGGATATCGGTTTTGGAGCACCCGCGAGGGGATGCTAATGTTTCACACGTCGCAAGGGCCTGTGGCGCAGTCTGGTAGCGCACCTCGTTCGCATCGAGGGGGTCTGGGGTTCAAATCCCCACAGGTCCACAGACGACAGTTCGCGAGTAGCTCTCGTGAACGTCACGAGATCCCGTCCGGTCGAAAGACCTGGCGGGATCTCGGCGTTTCCGGGGGCGACCCTAGGATGATCAGTAATTGATCATTCAACGGGGAGAAGAACTGTGCGCGTTGCATGGCAGCACGAAGCGGCCCAACTCCGGGACGCGGCCCTCTTCATAGGACTGCCGGACCCGACGCTGTGGTCCGGTCCGCCGGTCCGGGAGAGCGGGATCGCCGCGTGGATGGAAGAGGTCAGGTTCTTCACCACGATCGAGATCGATTCCGTCCTCACGGTGCACAGCCGTTCCGGCAACGCCTTCGAGCTGTACGGAAAGGGACGCAACTTCCTCAACCCGGTGCGGCTGGCGCGCTATGCGCCGTGCGCGATCGAGGCGGAGAGCGCCCCGGAGAACCCGGAGGTCCTCGCCCGGGCGCGCACCGCCTGGCGGGAGTACGTGGACGCCGTCGCGCGGCGGATCGGCCCTCCCGTCCGCGTCACGCAGGACGACGCCGAGGTCCCGGAGGCGATCTGGCGGCCCGGGGGCGAGGAAGGCCCGCACCTGCGCCTGTGGATGAACGGCTCGCACGGACTGGACCCGGACGGCCCGCTGTTCACCAAGATCCCCGGCCGCGTGCTGGTCCGCCTCGACGCGCACGCCCCGGCGGACATGGCCGGCGTCGCGCCGCGGGAGGTGTCCGGGGCCAGCGACCTGCCGGAGTGGCTTCCGGACCTGTACCAGGAGCACGCCGTCGAGCAGGCGCGACGCGAACACGAGACGCCGGACGACGACGACCGCCTGCTCGAAAGGATCCGGCACGTGCTGGGCGGCACGGTCAGCTCCGGCGGATCCCTCCACGACCACCTCGGCCGGCTGGCCGCGACCCCGGTCGAGGCCAGCCCGGACACCGACTCCTACCTCTGGCAGCACGCCTTCCAGCACCCGGGCGCCCCGCAGGGCCGCCTGCCCGCGATCCACGTGGCGCACGTGATCAGCGTCCTCGCGAACCACGAGAAGGAGGGCGCGGCCCGCATCCCGGAGACCGTGGAACCCGGTCTCACCCTCCACTACTACGACCTGTTCGACCCGCGGATGCAGGACGCACTGGCCGTCACGGGGCGGGAGGCCTGCGCGCTGTGGAAGCAGGTCCGCTCCTCCTACGAGCGGTCCATCACGGGCAAGTCGTACCTGATCACCCCCCAGGACGTCCTGGACCGCCTGAGGGCCGCCGCCGGGATCGAGTGAGCGCACCAGCACGCCGCCCGCCGGTCACCGGCTGCGCTCCAGGACGAGTCGGCGGAGCTCGGCGGCCGAGTCGGCGGCGAGCCGGTAGACGCCCTGGACGCTGATGGAGTGGACCAGTTCGCCGTCCACGACGTGCTTGAGGGTGCGTTCACCGCGGCGGGAGGTGTAGGTGAGCCGTTCCAGCAGATCGGCCGGGATGGCCGCGTCGAACCCGAGCGCGGAACCGGGCGGTCCGAGCAGCACCTCGGTGACGCAGCCCGCCTTCAGCGTCCGCCAGTCCAACAGCTTCGCGTAGTCGTCGTCGTGGAGCTCGGACCCGGCGTTCTCGTAGGGGATGATCCGCGACACCTCCATGGCTCCCAGCACGTGGAGCCGCTTGCGGAAGGCCCGGACGGGGAAGACGGTGTCGCCGGGCCGGACGCCCGCCCGTACGAAGCTCGGCAGCGACTGGTGCGGGCCGCCGAACAGCATCGTGAGGCGCTGGCCGGCACGGCCCGTGCGTTCGAGCTCTCGGCACAGGTCGTTGGTCCACAAGGTCGTATAGGAGTTCGGCACGTCAGCACCGTAGGGGCTCCCACTGACAAGAGGTCAGTTGGTCGCGTCGAGCTTCGCGCGCTGGTCCGGGGTCAGGTCGAGGTCCACCGCGGCCAGGTTCTCCTCCAGCTGGGCCACGGAAGAGGCCCCGACGAGGGGGAGCACCGGGACGTCCCCGCCCATCAGCCAGGACAGCACCACCTGGTTGACGGTGGCCCCGGTCTCGGCGGCCACCTCGCGGACCGCGCGCAGGCGCGGTTCGGTGCCGGCGTGGTCGAAGCCCGGCCCCAGCGGCTTGTCGTCGCGGACGTAGGCGCCGGCGATCAGCGGGGAGTACGAGACCTGCGTCAGCGACGGGTTGTCCCGGAGGTAGCTGAGCAGGTCGCCGCTGACCAGGCCCTGGTTGCCGTCCGGCGAGCGCAGGCTGGGGACGTCCGTGCGCTGGCGCAGGTAGCTGTGGTGGTGCTGGAGCACCTCGTAGCCGGGTACGCCGGCCGCCGCGGCCAGCGCACGGGCGCGCTCCACCCGCCAGGCCCAGTGGTTGCTGGCGCCGAGCAGGCCCGCCGTGCCGTCCGCGACGACCTCGGCGAACCCCTGGACCGTCTCCTCCAGGGGGGTCTTCTCATCCATGATGTGCGCGTACAGCAGGTGGATGCGCTCGATGCCGAGCCGCTCCCGGCTGCGCTCCGCGGACTCCCGGATGACCTTCGCGGACAGGCCCTCCACGTCCAGACTGAAGCCGCTGGTCGGCTGGTTGGGGCGGGCCCCGAGCTTGGTGGCGACGGTGATCCCGTCCCCGACCCCCCGGCTGCGCAGCCAGCGGCCGACCAGTGCCTCGCTCTCGCCGCCCTGGGTGCCGTTGACCCAGAAGGCGTAGTTGTTGGAGGTGTCGATGAAGGTGCCGCCCGCTTCCGCGAAACGGTCGAGGATCGCGTACGAGGTGGCCTCGTCGACGGTGGTGCTGAAGGGCATCGTGCCCAGGCTCAGCACGCTCACTTCGCGGCGGGTCTCGGCGGCGGTTCCGATGACGCGGTATTTCACGGCGATGGTGCCTCTCGCTCGGCAGGGATCTGTCGACGGATGATCGTCGAGGAACTCCCTCCGGGCAACGGGATAAGCGGATCGGGCGGGCGATCATGGGTCCATGACGATCGGTGAGGAACGGGACGGCGGAACGGCCCAGGCCTGGGAGGCGCTCGGCGGGGCGCCCGAGCTCGTCGGGCGGGTGCGCTACCGCGGGGTCGGCGACCTTACGGAAGGGCCGCTTCCGGTAGCCGAGTTGGCGCGCGCGACCGTCGGGGCGTGCGGGCTGGCCGCAGCCGAACTGGCAGCGGTGCGGGCCGGGGGCGGGGCGGCGGACGCGGCCCCGCTGGTGGTGGACGAGGGCGCGGTGGCGACGGCGTTCGTCAGCGAGCGGCACCTGCGGGTCGAAGGGCGCGCACCGGTGACCTTCGCGCCGTTGTCCGGCTTCTGGCGGACGGCGGACGGCTGGGTGCGCACGCACGCCAACTATCCGCACCACGAAGCCGCCTTGGTACGGGCGCTGCGGCTGCCGTCGGCGACACCGGAGGCGCTGCGCGCCGCGACCCTGGGCCGGACGGCCGTCGAGGTGCAGGAGCTCGCGTACGGGGAGGGCGGACTCGCCGTCGCCGTCGCCCGGGAGTACGGGGATCCACAGCCGCTGATGGAGCCCGTACGGGAATCGGGGGCGCGGGGACGGGCACTGGGCGCCGCCCCGGCCGGCCGGCCCGCCGCGGGGGTGCGGGTGCTGGACCTGACCCGGGTCATCGCCGGTCCCGTCGCGACGCGCACGCTCGGGATGCTGGGGGCGGACGTGCTGCGGATCGACCCGCCGGGGCTGCCGGAGGCGGACGACGCGTACGCGGACACCGGCTTCGGGAAGCGGTCGGCGCTGCTGGACCTGGCGGGGGCGGGGGACCGGGCCGTCTTCGAGGGGCTGCTCGCCGAGGCCGACGTGGTGGTGACGGGCTACCGGCCGGGGGCCCTGGAGCAGTACGGGTTCGGGGCGCGGGAGCTGCTGGAACGGTGGCCGGGCCTGGTGGTGGCCGAGCTGTGCGCGTGGGGGTGGCGGGCGCGGGGGCCGTGGGCGGGGCGGCGGGGGTTCGACTCGCTGGTGCAGGCGGGGTACGGGATCGCCGCGGCGTGTGCCGGGCCGGGCGGGGAACCCGGGGTGCTGCCGGCGCAGGCGCTGGACCACGGGACGGGGTACCTGATGGCGGCCGGCGTGCTGCGGGCGCTGGCGGAGGGGGGTGGGCGGGGGCTGCGGTTCTCCCTCGCCGGGACGGGGTCGTGGCTGGTGCGGGGGCTCTCCCGAGCGGGGGCGGGTGGGGGTGCGGGTGGGGGTGCGGGGGCATCGGGGTATGCGGCGGAGCCGTGGCTGCGGGTGACTCCGTCGGGGTACGGGGTGTTGCGGCACGCCGCCGGTCCCTTCGGGGAGTGGGGGGCGGGGCCGTCCCGGTGGGGGACGGACCGGGCCGTTTGGCTCCCGCGGTAGGGCGGCGGCGGGGCGGGTGCGGCGCCGTTGCCGGGGGCGCTGCCCCCGGACCCCCGCGCCTCGAGCGCCGGCGGGGCTGAAGGGGCGCCTCAAACGCCGGCGGGGCTGAAGGGGCGCCTCAAACGCCGGCGGGGCTGAAGGGGCGCCTCAAACGCCGGCGGGGCTGAAGGGGCGCCTCGAGCGCCGGCGGGGCTGGGTGGGGTCAGAGGGGTTTCGTCATGCAGCGGCTGGAGTCGTAGAAGCGGTAGTGGCCGAACTTCGCGGACAGGGCGTAGCCCGAGGAGAGGTACAGGGCTATCGCTTCCGGCTGCTGGTCGCCCGTTTCGAGGACCATGCGGTGGCGGCCCGCCGAGCGGGCGTCCGCCTCCAGGACCGCCAGGATGCGGCGTGCGAGGCCGAGGCCCCGGGCCTCCGGGACGACGTACATGCGCTTGAGCTCCGCGTCGCCGTCCGCGTAGCCCTCGTCGTTCTCGTCCTGGGTGCGCCAGCCGCCGCTCGCCACCGCGGTGCCCGTGGCGTCGTACGCCAGGAGGTACAGGCCGCGCGGCGGGACGAACATCGCCGGGTCCAGGAAGGTGGCGTCGCCCTCACCGTCGTACCGCTCCTGGTACTCCAGCTGGACCTGGTCATTGAGTTTGATCGCGTCCGGGTGGTCGTACGGCACGGTGCGGAGGTCTATCCGGTGAGACATTCGAATATCGTACGGAACCCTCCCGCTATGGTGCTGGGATGCTCACAGTGACCTCCGTGAATGTGAATGGGATCCGCGCCGCCGCCAAGAAGGGCTTCGGGGCGTGGCTCGAGGGATCCGACGCCGATGTGGTCTGCCTGCAGGAGGTACGGGCCGAGGAGGGGCAGATCCCGGCGGACGTGCGGACCCCCGCGGGCTGGCACACCGTCTTCGCGCCGGCCGCCGCCAAGGGGCGGGCCGGGGTCGCGCTCTACACGCGGCGGGCGCCCGAGCGCGTGCAGGTCGGATTCGGCAGTGAGGAATTCGACACCGCCGGACGGTACCTGGAGATCGACCTCCCGGGGGTGACCGTGGCCAGCCTCTACCTGCCCTCGGGCGAGGCCGGGACGGAGAAGCAGGACGAGAAGTACCGGTTCATGGAGGAGTTCCTGACGTACCTGGCGGCGCTGAAGGTGCGGGCCGCCGCCGACGGCCGCGAGGTCGTGGTGTGCGGTGACTGGAACATCTGCCACCAGGAGGCCGACCTCAAGAACTGGAAGACGAACCGGAAGAACGCGGGCTTCCTCCCCGAGGAGCGGGAGTGGCTCGGCAAGGTGTACTCGGACGCGGGCTACGTCGACGTGGTGCGGGAACTCCACCCGGACACCGAGGGGCCGTACTCCTGGTGGTCCTACCGCGGGCGGGCCTTCGACAACGACGCCGGCTGGCGGATCGACCTCCAGGTGGCCACTCCCGGGCTGGCGGCGAAGGCCGTGAAGGCCTTCGTGGAGCGGGCCGAGACGCACCCCGAGCGCTGGTCCGACCACGCGCCCGTGACCGTCGTCTACGAGCTGGGTGCCTGACCGGAGTCGGAGTCGGAGTCGGAGCGGGTGCCGGTGTCGGCGGTGGCGGGGCCGCCGCCCGAGGCCAGCAGGCGGTCCATCGCCATCGTCAGCTCGGCCTCGACCACGCTCTTCGCCAGCGGGCGCAGCCGGGTGAGCGCGTCCGGTGAGATGTGGGTCGATATCAGCTCGGTGAAGAGCAGGGCCATCGCGTCCGCGTGCTCGCGGACGCGGCGGCCGGTCTCCAGGACGGCCGCCAGCGGGACGCCCTCGCGGACCAGGGCCGAGGAGACGTCCAGCAGGCGGCGGCTGACGTGCACGATCGCGTCGCCGTCGACGGCGAGGTAGCCGAGGTCCAGGGAGGCCGCCAGGTTCTCCGGGGTGACCTCGCCCTCGAAGTAGTCGGCCAGCGCCTCGGGGGTGAGCCGGACCGGGGTCTCCTCGGACCAGCCGATCCCGAGCAGCTCCCCGAGCTGGCCGACGTCGCGGCCGCTCTCGAAGGCGGCGGTCAGCTCGGCGATGCCGCCGAGGGTGTGGCCGCGTTCCAGTAGGGCGGCGATGGTGCGCAGCCGGGCCAGGTGGTGGTCGTCGTACCAGGCGATCCGCCCCTCGCGGCGGGGCGGTGGGAGCAGTTTGCGCTCGCGGTAGAAGCGCAGGGTGCGGACCGGGATGCCGGCCGCTTCGGCCAGTTCCTCCGTGCGGTACTCGCGCACCGTCTTCGCTCGCGTCTCTTCCTTCGCCACAGACGCACCCTATGGCGTACCGGCAGTAACTTTCCGGGTCCGCCCCCTACCCATGAGTACTGGGCTGCTCTACCCTCCCGATTGTGCCAGTAATTGCTGGCAGTGTTTCGATGGTGTGGTGCGTTGCGAGCGTTGCGTGGCTGGGACTGCGGATGAGCGGAAGGCGGCGGGCATGGGTGGCACGGGCGGCATGGGCGGGCGCGAGCACGTACGGGTGGCGGTGATCGGGTCCGGATTCGGCGGGCTCGGCGCGGCCGTACGACTGCGCCGCGAAGGGATCACGGACTTCGTCGTACTGGAACGGGCCGACTCGGTCGGCGGCACGTGGCGCGACAACAGCTACCCCGGGTGCGCGTGCGACGTGCCCTCCCACCTCTACTCGTTCTCCTTCGCCCCCAACCCCGACTGGCCGCGGACCTTCTCCGGGCAGCCGGCCATCCGGGCCTACCTGGAGCACGTCGCCGACACCTTCGGGCTGCGCCCGCACATCCGGCTCGACTCCGAGGTGCGGATGATGCGCTGGGACGCCGAGGAGCTGCGCTGGGAGATCGAGACCTCGGCCGGGGGCCTGACCGCCGACGTCGTCGTCTCCGCGACCGGGCCGCTGTCCGACCCGAAGGTGCCGGAGGTCCCCGGGCTCGCCGAGTTCCCCGGCAAGGTCTTCCACTCCGCCCGCTGGGACCACGACTACGACCTGCGCGGTAAGCGCGTCGCCATGATCGGTACCGGCGCCTCCGCCATCCAGATCGTGCCGGCCATCGCCCCCGAGGTGGAGCGCCTGACCCTCTTCCAGCGGACCCCGCCGTGGGTCATGCCCCGCACCGACCGGGCCATCACCGACGTGGAGCGCTGGCTCCACCGCCAGCTGCCCTTCACCCGGGCGGCGCGGCGCGGGCTGCTGTGGGGGATCCGCGAACTCCAGGTCAGCGCCTTCACCAAGCGCCCGAACCAGCTCGGCCTCATCGAGTCCCTGGCCAAGGCCAACATGGCGCGCTCGATCAAGGACCCGGCCCTGCGCGCGAAGCTGACGCCCTCCTACCGGATCGGCTGCAAGCGGATCCTGCTCTCCAGCGAGTACTACCCGGCCCTGGCCCGGCCGGACGTGGACCTGGTCGCCTCCGGCCTCAAGGAGATCCGCGGCTCGGTGCTCGTCGCCGCCGACGGGACCGAGACCGAGGTCGACGCGATCATCTTCGGCACCGGCTTCCACGTCACGGACATGCCGATCGCGGACCGGGTGGTGGGCGCGGAGGGCGAGACCCTCGCGGACGCTTGGAAGGACGGGATGCAGGCGCTCCGCGGGGCCACCGCCGCGGGCTTCCCTAACTGGATGACGATCATCGGGCCGAACACCGGGCTCGGGAACAGCTCGATGATCCTGATGATCGAGTCGCAGCTCAACTACATGGCCGACTACCTGCGGCAGCTCGGCATGTTGGGCGGGAGGGTCGCGCTGGGCGCCCGGCCCTCCGCGGTGAACCGGTGGAACCGGCAGGTGCAGGCCCGGATGGAGCGGACGGTGTGGAACACCGGCGGCTGCACCAGCTGGTACCTGGACGCGCAGGGCCGCAACACGACGGTCTGGCCGGGGACGACGGGCGAGTTCCGCCGGGAGACGCGGAGCGTCGATCTGGCGGAGTACGAGGTCCTGCGGGTGGGGGAGCGCGAGCGGGTCCCGGCCGTTGCCGGTGCCGTTTCGGGCGCCGTTTCGGGTGCCGTTTCGGCTGCCGCCGGGGCGAAGCCGGGTCGCTCCCGCGGGGGCTCCGCGGGGTCGGGTGCGGCGCCGCTGCCGGGGGCGCTGCCCCCGGACCCCCGCGCCTCAAACGCCGGCGGGGCTGGATTCGACCCGGGCGGTGCCTCACGTGGCGGGGCTGGAGCGGGCGCCTCAAGCGCCGGCGGGGCTGGAGTTGACTCGGGCGGTGCCTCGTGTGGCGGGGATGGGGCTGACGCGGTGGAGGGCGTCGCGTGAGTCGGGTGATGCACGTCGTCTCCGGGGTCTACGCCCCGCCCGCCGCGCGGCGGGAGCTCGTCGCCGTATCCGCCGACGGGGCCCGCCTGCACGTCGAGGTCCACGGGGACGAGGACGCGCCGGCCGTGGTGCTGGCCCACGGTTGGACCTGTTCCACCGCCTTCTGGGCCGCTCAGACCAGGGCCCTGGCCGCCACCCACCGGGTCATCGCCTACGACCAGCGCGGGCACGGGCTCAGCCCCGCCGCCCGGGCGGCGGGGCACAGCACCACCGCCCTCGCCGACGACCTGGTGGCCGTCCTGGAAGCCACCCTCGCCCCCGGGGAGCGGGCGGTCGTCGCCGGGCATTCCATGGGCGGCATGACGATCATGGCGGCCGCGGGCCGGCCGGAGTTCGCCGAGCGGGCCGCGGCCGCGCTGCTGTGCAGCACCGGCAGCTCGCGGCTGGTCGCCGAGGCACGGGTCCTGCCGGTGCGCGCCGGGCGCGTCCGCACCCGTGTCACCGGCGCGGTCCTCGGCTCCCGCGCCCCCCTCGGGCCGGTCACGCCGGTCGCCCGGAAGGTCCTCAAGTACGCCACCATGGGCCCCGGGTCCGCGCCGGACAAGGTCGAGGCGTGCGCCCGTATCGTCCACGCGTGCCCCACCGGGGTGCGGCACGCCTGGTCCCGGGTGCTGGCCGGCCTGGACCTCGACGCCGACGTGGTCCGCCTCACGGTGCCCACCGCCGTCATCGGCGGCACCGCCGACCGGCTCACCCCGATCGTGCACGCCCGCGGGCTCGCCGCTGCGCTGCCGAACTGCGTGGGCCTGACCGAGCTCACCGGCATGGGGCACATGACCCCGGTCGAGGCCCCCGAGGCCGTCACCGGCGCCCTGCGCGAGCTCGCCGATCTGTATCTCGACACCACCGCGAAGGAGAAGACGTCGTGAGCGCTCGCAGGAGTCTGGAAGGCCAGGTCGCCGTCGTCACCGGCGCCGCCCGGGGGGTCGGCGAGCTGCTCGCGCGCAAGCTGTCGGCCCGCGGCGCGAAGGTCGCCCTCGTCGGCCTGGAGCCGGAGGCCCTCAAGGAGGTCTCCGAGCGGCTGCACACCGACAGCGACCACTGGTACGCCGACGTCACCGACCACGAGGCCATGGCCCGGGTGGCCGAGGAGGTCAAGCAGCGCTTCGGCAAGGTGGACATCGTCGTCGCCAACGCGGGCGTGGCCGCCGGCGGGCCGTTCGCCGAGTCGGACCCGGACGCCTGGCGCCGGGTGATCGAGGTGAACCTGATCGGCGGGGCCGTCACCGCCCGCGCCTTCCTGCCCGTACTCATGGAGAGCCGCGGCTACTTCCTCCAGATCGCCTCGCTCGCCGCGATCACCCCGGCGCCGATGATGACCGCCTACTGCGCCTCCAAGTCCGGGGTCGAGGCCTTCGCGCACTGCCTGCGCGCGGAGGTCGGCTACAAGGGGGTCAAGGTCGGCGTCGGCTACCTCTCCTGGACCGACACGGACATGGTGCGCGGCGCCGATCAGGACGAGGTCATGCGGGAGTTGCGCCAGCGGCTGCCGTGGCCGTCGAACCGCACGTACCCGCTCGGGCCGGCCGTCGACCGGATCGTGGCGGGCATCGAGCGGCGCTCGCCGCACGTGTACGCGCAGTGGTGGCTGCGCGGCATGCAGGGGATGCGCGGCTACCTGCCGGGGCTGATCGCGACGGTCGGGCAGCGCGAGATGAAGCGCTTCGAGCCGCGTCTGAGCGGTGTGTCCAAGGGGCTCGTCGGGGCCGGCGGGGCGGCGGACGAGAAGGAGCGCACGCAGAGTCACTGATCGAAATGCGACCTTTGTCCGCTCGTGCAAGTCTGGTCGAGGCCCAACCACCAACACCCCTCATGGAGTGAACAGCATGGGTATCAAGGACCAGTTCCAGGACAAGGCGCAGGAGCTCAAGGAGAAGGCCCAGAAGGGGCAGAAGCAGCCCGGCAAGGGCCCGCAGGACCAGAAGTCCCAGCGGACCCCGCAGCCGAAGGACTCGCCGCAGCGGTCCTTCGACGACATCCGGGACGAGCTCGACGACCGGACCTAGGCCCTTGGCCCGACCGATACCGGGCCCGCACGCAGCGCCGAGGGGCGCGATCCCCGGAGTTCCGGGGATCGCGCCCCTTTCGCGCGGTCCGTCACGCCCTCGCACGGTCCGTCACGCCCTCGCGCGGTCCTCACACCGCGCGATCCTCACACCCGCGGCGGCAGCTTCGGGCGGCGCCGGTCCGGTACGTCCGTGTAGCCGGGCGGCACCGCGGCCGGGTCCTGTTCCAGCAGTTCCAGTGCCAGGTGCACGGCGTCGTCCAGTTGGGCGTGCCGCCCCTCCGCCCAGTCGAGCGGGGTGCGCTGGATCTCCAGGTCCGGCTCCACGCCGTGGTTCTCCACCGACCAGCCGTACTCCGGGAACCAGGCGGCGTTCATCGGGACCGTGATCACCGTGCCGTCCCCGAGGGTGTGGCGGCCGGTCATGCCGACCACCCCGCCCCAGGTGCGCAGGCCCACCACCGGTCCCAGGCCCAGCAGTTTGAAGGCCGCGGTGATCATGTCCCCGTCGGAGGAGGTCGCTTCGTCGGCCAGCGCCACGATCGGACCACGGGGCGCGTTGGAGGCGTAACTGACCGGCTGCGCGTCCCGCGTGAGGTCCCAGCCGAGGATGGAACGGGTCAGCTTCTCCACCACCAGCTCGCTGATGTGGCCGCCCGCGTTGCCGCGCACGTCCACGATCAGCGCGGGCCGGGACATCTCCATCCGCAGGTCGCGGTTGAACTGCGCCCAGCCCGAACCGCCCATGTCGGGGATGTGGAGGTAGCCGCACCGGCCGCCGCTGATCTCCCGGACCGCCTCGCGCCGCTTGGACACCCAGTCCTGGTAGCGCAGCGGCCGTTCGTCGATCAGCGGCACGATGGCGACCCGGCGGGCCCGGCCCTCGCCCGCAGCGGGCTGGAAGGTCAGCTCCACCGTGGTGCCGCCCGCCGCCGCCAGGAGCGGAGAGGGCCCGGCGACCGGGTCCACCGGTCGGCCGTCCACGTGGGTGAGCACCGCACCCTCCCGGATGCCGGTGCCGGCCAGCGGGGAGCGGGCCTTGGAGTCCGAGGACTCGCCGGGCAGGATCCGGCTGACCACCCATTCCCCGTCCCGGGGGAAGAGGTTGGCGCCGAGCAGGCCGATCGCCCGCTGGTAGTGCGGGGGGCCTTCGTTGCGGCGCGCGGGGGAGACGTAGGCGTGCGAGGTGCCGAGTTCGCCGAGGACCTCGCGCAGCAGGTCGGCGAACTCGTCGGGCGAGGCGACCCGTTCGACCAGGGAGCGGTACTGGGCGAGCACCCCGTCCCAGTCGATGCCGCACATCTTCGGCTCCCAGAAGTACGCGCGGATGATCCGCCCGGCCTCCTCGTAGGCCTGGCGCCACTCGGCCGCCGGGTCCACCTCGTGCAGGATGCGCCGCAGGTCCAGGTAGACGGTCGAGTCGCTGTCGCCCGACTCGGTCGCCGGGACCGCGCGCAGGTCGCCGTCGTCGTTGATCACGAGCCGGGTGCCGTCGCCGCTGACCGCGAACCAGTCCAGCCCCGAGGCCAGTTCGGTCTTGCGGGCCTTGGTGAGGTCGAAGTGCTCCAGCGTCGGTTTGCCGCTGATGTCGGCCGGGTTGGCGAAGGTCTCGCCGAGCGCGCCCGAGATCGGCCAGCGCAGCCACACCAGCCCGCCGCCGTGCACCGGGTACAGGGCCGAGTACTTGGACGCGGTCACCGGGAACGGGGTGACGCGGCTCTCCAGCCCCTCCACCTCCACGGTGACGGCGCCGTCGGCCTCGCCCGAGTCGCCCTCCGCCACGTCGAGTCCGCCGGCCGCGGGCCGGCCCTCGGCGGAGAGCGCGAAGGGGGAGGGGGTCGCGGAGTTCAGCGGCACCAGGTAGGGGCGGCAGCCCAGCGGGAAGGACAGGTCGCCGGTGTGCACGTCGTAGACCGGGTCGAAACCGCGCCAGGACAGGAAGGCCAGGTAGCGCCCGTCCCGGGTGAAGACCGGATTCTCGTCCTCGAAGCGGCCGTTGGTGACGTCGACGACGGTGCGGGCGCCGGGGCCGGAGATCCGGGCCATCTTGATCTGCCGCAGCGAACGCCCGATGCCCGGGTGCGACCAGGTCAGCCAGGCCCCGTCGGGGGAGAAGGCGAGGTCGGTGACGGGGCCGTTGATGGACCGGATCAGCTCGGTGACCTCGCCGTTGGACTCCTCGGTGGCGTCGAGGAGCAGCAGCCGGCCGTCGTTGGAGGCGATCGCGAGCCGTTCGCCGTCCGGGTCCGAGAGCAGTTCGGTGACCCGCCCGAGCTCGCCCGAGGCCAGCCGGCGCGGCTCCCGTTCCCCGGAGGCCCGCGGCAGGTAGGCGATCTCGATCGCGTCCTCGCCCTCGGCGTCGGTGACGTAGGCGACCTGCCCGCCGCTGCCGAGCATCTCCGGCAGCCGTACGCGCACGCCCGGGGTGTCGGCGATGGTGCGGGCCGGGCCGTCGCGGTGGGTCAGCCAGTAGAGGCTGCCGCGCACCACGACCGCGCTGGCGCGCCCGGTGGCGTCCACGGAGAGCGAGTCGACGTGGCTGGCGGCCGGCACCTGGTACGTACGCCGGCCCGCGCGCGGCCCGCCGAGGCGGACGTCGAGCTTGCGCGGGACGGCGTCCGGGGCCAGGGACTCGACGAGCCAGAGGTCCCCGGCGCACTGGTAGACGACGCGGGAGCCGTCGCTGGAGGCGTGCCGGGCGTAAAACTCCTCGTGATCGGTGTGGCGGCGCAGATCGGTGCCGTCGGGCAGGCAGGAGTACAGGTTGCCGATGCCCTCGTGGTCGGAGAGGAAGGCGATCCTGCCGTCCACGAACATCGGGGAGTCGAGGTGGCCCTCGACGTCCTCCAGCAGCCGCTGCCCGTGCAGCCACAGCCGGCCGGTGGCCCCGCCGCGGTAGCGCTTCCAGGCGGCGGGCTCGTGCGGCGGCTTGCCGGTGAGCAGCAGGGAGTGCCGCTCGCCCTCCTCCGTGGCGTGCACCTGGATGTCGGAGACGGGCCCCCAGGGCAGGCGCCCGCCGGGGCTGCCGTCGGTGGGGAGGGTGTAGGCCCAGGCGAAGTAGGAGAAGGGCTGGCTGTGCGAGGACACGGCCAGGATGTCGCTGCGGCCGTCCTCGTCGGGCGGGGTCCAGCCGCAGACGCGGGTGTCGAGGGCGCCCCAGTGGGTCAGCTGGCGGGCGGGGCCGCCGTCGACGGGGGCGAGGTGGATCTCGGGGTCGAGGCTGCGCCAGGTGGTGAAGGCGATGTGCCTCCCGTCGGGGGAGAAGCGGGGGTGGCCGACGCGGGTCCGGTCGACGGTGATGCGCCAGGCCCGTCCGGGCGTCTGGCCGTCGGGGACCAGCGGGGCGACCCAGAGGTCGTCCTCGGTGGCGAAGCAGAGGAGGTCGTCGTGCAAGT
Organism: Streptomyces sp. NBC_01214; assembly: GCF_026340975.1. GTDB lineage: Bacteria > Actinomycetota > Actinomycetes > Streptomycetales > Streptomycetaceae > Streptomyces. Next base: position 1,073,318 of record NZ_JAPEOS010000001.1, read on the forward strand.
GCGGGAAACGGAGGTACGCGACGTCGTGACTCACCCCCCAATGCTTTCCGTGGAGGGGGGCCCTGGCAACTCGTACAGGTGATCCATGCCACTGCCCGCAGCGAAACGGAACGGTTTCGTTTCGCTTGGCGTGGGGGTATCGTCTTAAGCGTACGGAACAGTTTCGCTTCGATGGGAGGCACGGACATGACCGAGGCGATGGCGGCTCGGCGCAGCCGGATCACCCCCGAGCGACAGGCCGAACTGCACGAGGCGGTCCTCGACCTCCTGCGTGACGTCGGCTACGAGGCGCTGACCATGGACGCGGTCGCCGCCCGTACGAAGTCCAGCAAGGCCACCCTCTACCGCCAGTGGGGGAGCAAGCCGGAGCTGGTCGCCAAGGCCCTGCGCTGCACGCAGCCGGTCTCGCTGCGCGAGATCGACACGGGCAGCCTGCGCGGGGACTTCGCGCGCATGGTCGAGCACTCCGACGACGCGCAGATGGCCAAGGACACCGCGCTGATGCGGGGTCTGGCCCATGCCGTCCACGAGAGCCCGGAGCTGCACAAGGCCCTGCGCGACCTGCTCGTCGACCCGGAGATCAACGGTCTCCAGACGATGCTGCGGCGCGCGGTGGACCGGGGCGAGATCCGCCCGGACTGTCCCGCGCTCGACTTCGTACCGCACATGCTCATCGGGGCGTTCATCGCGCTCCCGTTGATCGAGGACCGCTCGGTGGACCGGGCCTTCCTCGGTGACTTCATCGACGCCGTGGTCTTCCCCGCCCTCGGCGTCTGATCCTCACTCCACCCCGTCCCCGGCACCGCCCTCCGCTGTTCCTGACACGCCGCTCTCGTCGTCGGGCCGGCTCTTCACGCCCTGATCCGATCCGGATCCATCCCACGACCTGAACGGGAGAACCACCGACGTGGCTACCTTCCTCTACCGACTCGGCAGAGGCGCCTTCCGGCGCCGCGGCCTCGTCGCCCTCCTCTGGGTGGCGCTGCTGTTCGCCGCCGGCTTCGGCGCCGCCACGGCGGCCGCGCCCACCTCCGGCTCGTTCTCGATACCCGGCTCGGAGGCCCAGAAGGCCTTCGACCTGCTGGACGAGCGCTTCCCGGGCATGGCCGCCGACGGCGCCACCGCCCGCATCGTCATCAAGGCGCCCGAGGGCGCCAAGGTCACCGACCCCGGCCCCAAGGCCGAGGTCCAGAAGATCGTCTCGGGTCTGAAGACCGGACCGGGCGCGGCCGAGATCTCCTCCGTCGCCGACCCGTACGAGGTCCAGGCGGTGAGCCAGGACGGCTCCACCGCCTACATCAGCGCCAAGTACACCGTCAGCGGCATGGAGCTGAAGAAGGACACCCGCGAGGCGCTCAAGGACTCGGGCGAGGCCGCCAAGGCCGCCGGGCTGAACGTCCAGATCGGCGGCGACGCGCTGATGGCGGCCCCCGAGACGGGCTCCGGCGAGATCATCGGCATCGCGGTCGCCGCGATCGTCCTCGTCATCACCTTCGGCTCGCTGATCGCCGCCGGTCTGCCGCTGCTGACCGCGATCATCGGCGTGGGCATCGGCGTCTCCTCCATCACCGCGCTCGCCAACGTGCTGGACCTCGGCAACACCACCGCCACCCTCGCGACGATGATCGGCCTCGCGGTCGGCATCGACTACGCCCTCTTCATCGTCTCCCGCTACCGCGTGGAGCTCGCCGAGGGCCGCGAGCGGGACGAGGCCGCCGGCCGCGCCGTCGGAACTGCTGGTTCCGCCGTCGTCTTCGCCGGTCTGACCGTGGTCATCGCCCTGGTGGGCCTGGCCGTCGTCAACCTCCCCATGCTGACCAAGATGGGCTTCGCGGCCGCGGGCACCGTGGTCATCGCCGTGCTCGTCGCGCTGACCCTGGTGCCGGCCATCCTGGCCTTCGCGGGCAAGAAGGTGCTGCCCGCGGGCGAGAAGAGCCGGCTGTTCGGCAAGGCCAAGCCGGCGGGCGCCGAGAAGAAGGCCAACGGTGGTACCCGCTGGGCCCGCTTCGTCCTGCGCCGCCCCGTCATGGTGCTGCTGGCCGGTGTGATCGGCCTCGGCGTCATCGCCGTCCCGGCGAGCAAGCTGGAGATGGGCCTGCCGGACGACGGCGCCCAGCCGGTCTCCACCACCCAGCGCCAGGCGTACGACCTGCTGTCCGACGGCTTCGGTCCGGGCTTCAACGGCCCGCTGATGGTGGTCGTGGACGGCAACAAGGCGCTGGCCGACTCCACCGTCGACCGGATCAAGGGTCTGGACGGGGTCGTCGCGGTCACCCCGCCGACCCTCAACGAGGCCGGCGACGCCGCGGTGATCACCGTGATCCCGAAGGACCGCCCGTCTTCCACGCACACCGAGGAACTGGTCCACGAGATCCGCGACGGCAGCGGGGACAACGTCCTCGTCACCGGCGCCACCGCGATGAACATCGACTTCTCGCAGAAGATGAACGACGCGCTGCTGCCCTACCTGGCGCTCGTCGTCGGCCTGGCCTTCCTGCTGCTGATGCTCGTCTTCCGCTCGATCCTGGTCCCGCTCAAGGCGGCCCTCGGCTTCCTGCTCTCGGTCGTCGCCGCCCTCGGTGCCGTCGTCGCGGTCTTCCAGTGGGGCTGGCTCGGCTCGGTCTTCGGGGTGGAGCAGACCGGTCCGATCATGTCGATGATGCCGATCTTCATGGTGGGCGTCGTCTTCGGTCTGGCCATGGACTACGAGGTCTTCCTCGTCACCCGGATGCGTGAGGCGTACGTCCACGGCGAGCGCCCGGGCCAGGCCGTGGTCACCGGCTTCCAGTACAGCGCGCGGGTCGTCGTGGCCGCCGCCATCATCATGATCGCCGTCTTCGCCGGCTTCATGGGCGCCAGCGACCAGATGGTGAAGATGATCGGCTTCGGTCTGGCCGTCGCCGTCTTCTTCGACGCCTTCGTGGTCCGCATGGCCATCGTCCCGGCGGTGCTCGCCCTGCTCGGGCACAAGGCCTGGTGGCTGCCGAAGTGGCTGGACCGGCTGCTGCCGAACGTGGACGTGGAGGGCGAGAGCCTGCGCAAGCACCTGGAGTCCACGCAGTCCCCGCAGGGCCCGAAGGGCCCGGACAAGGACCGCGAGCTCGTCGGGGCCTGACCCTGCCGGTTCCGCACCGGCCGACAGGACGGCCCGGCCCCGTACCGCCCGATGATCAGGTGGTACGGGGCCGGGCTTGTTTACGCCTAACGGGTGGCGGCGGCCGCGGGGGCGTACGTACGCCGCAGGAACCGGCGCAGCGCGGCGATGTCGAACTGGACGACGGCGACGCCCTCGGGGGAGTGGAACTCGACGACCGCCTGGACGCGGCCGCAGGGCCAGATCCGTACGTCCCCGGTCCCCGTCGGGGCCTGGAGGCCCGCCTCGAGGAGGGCGCGGGGGAAGACCCACTCGTTGTCGGTGCCTTCGGGGGACAGGCCCGCCGGGAAGACGATCCGTACGGCCAGCGGCTCGGCGGAGGCGAAGCGCAGGGCGACCGGGATGGTCCGGTAGAGGGGGTCGTCCGTGATGACGCGGGCACGGACCCGTTCCTCGACGGCGGTCGCGGTCGCGGTGGCGGTCGCTGGGGGATTCTCGGCGGTTGCTGACATCGACAAGACTCCTCGAAATCAGAACATTTGCGTCCTTTTGTCCCGTCCAGCCTCGCACATTCCCACGAAACCGCACGGGTCCATTTGTGATGCGCCCGCTCTTGCCAACGGTTTGCAACTGGGCACTATGGTTGAACAGCTAAAGACTGCATAAGACGCGGAAGCGGAGCCCCTCCATGCATGTGCCCGACGGATTCATCAACGCACCCGTCTCGGTGGCCGCCGGAGTGGTGGCAGCCGCCGCGGTGGCCGTCAGCCTCCGCGGCGCCCGCCGCGAACTCGACGAGCGCACCGCGCCGCTCGCCGGTCTCGTCGCCGCCTTCATCTTCGCCGTGCAGATGCTGAACTTCCCGGTCGCGGCCGGCACCAGCGGCCACCTCCTGGGCGGGGCGCTCGCCGCGATACTCGTCGGCCCCTACACCGGCGTGCTGTGCGTGTCCGTCGTCCTGCTCATGCAGGGCATCCTCTTCGCCGACGGCGGCCTGACCGCCCTCGGCGTGAACGTCACCGTCATGGGCGTCGTCACCGTCGTCGTCGCCTACGCGATCTTCCGCGGGCTGCTCGGTCTCCTGCCGCCCACCCGCCGCTCGGTCACCGCGGCCGCCTTCACGGCGGCCCTGCTCTCGGTGCCCGCCGCGGCCGCCGCCTTCACCCTGGTCTACGCCGTCGGCGGCACGACCGACGTGCCCATCGGCAAGGTGCTCACCGCCATGGTCGGCGTGCACGTGCTCATCGGCATCGGCGAGGCCGCCATCACCGCCGCGACCGTGGGCGCCGTGATCGCGGTGCGTCCCGACCTGGTGCACGGGGCCCGCGGGCTGGCCTCGCCCCTGAAGCTGCGCGTCGGCGGCGAGCTCGTCGACGCACCGGCCGCACCGGCCGCGGCCGCCGCACCCGCTGCCGCCGGCGCCGGATCGACGAAGAAGGTGTGGGTGACCGGCCTGGTCACCGCCCTCGTGCTCGCCGGCTTCGTCTCCTTCTACGCCTCCGCCAACCCCGACGGCCTGGAGAAGGTCGCCGCGGACAAGGGCATCGACGCGAAGGTCGAGGAGCACGCCGCCGCGGACTCCCCGCTCGCCGACTACGGCGTCAAGGACGTCGACGACGCCCGCCTGTCCGGCGGACTCGCCGGGGTCATCGGCGTCGGCGTGACCGTCGTCGCCGGCACCGGCATCTTCTGGGCCGTGCGCCGCCGCCGGACGGAAGACCTGACCGCCACCTCCACCGCGACCTCCGCATCGGCGGGCTGACACATGGGGGCCGGCCACGCCCACAAGCTCTACCGCCACGGCCACTCGCCGGTCCACGACCTGCCGGCGCACTGCAAGCTCGCCGCGACCCTGGCCTTCGTCGTGGTCGTCGTGTCCACACCGCGCGAGGCGGTGTGGGCCTTCGGCCTGTACGCCGTCCTCATCGCGGCGGTGGCCGCCGTCGCCCGGATCCCGGCCGGGTTCCTGCTCCGGCGGCTGCTGATCGAGGTGCCCTTCGTCGCCTTCGCCGTGCTCATGCCCTTCGTGGCCGAGGGCGAGCGGGTGCAGGTGCTCGGCATGTCGCTCAGCGTCTCGGGCCTCTGGGGCGCCTGGAACGTCCTCGCCAAGGGAACCCTCGGCGTGGCCGCGTCCGTCCTGCTCGCCTCGACCACCGAACTGCGGGCCCTGCTGCTGGGCCTGCAACGGCTGAAGCTGCCGCCCCTGCTCGTCCAGATCGCCTCCTTCATGATCCGCTACGGCGACGTGATCAGTGACGAACTGCGCCGGATGTCCATCGCCCGCCGCTCCCGCGGTTTCGAGGCCAGCGGGATCCGGCACTGGGGGGTGCTCGCCAAGACCGCCGGCGCGCTGTTCATCCGCTCCTACGAGCGCGGCGAGCGGGTCTACCTCGCGATGGTCAGCCGGGGCTACGCCGGCTCGATGCCGGTGATCGACGAGGTCGTGGCCACGCGCACCCAGTGGGCCTACGCGGCCGTGCTCCCGGTGACGGCGCTCGCCGTCTGTCTGATGGGATGGACCCTGTGACCAGTACCCCCTCCCTCGAAGTCGCCGGCCTCGCCTACGCCTACCCGGACGGCCACCAGGCCCTCTTCGGGGTGGACCTCACCGTCGGGCAGGGCGAGCGGGTCGCCTTGCTCGGGCCCAACGGCGCGGGCAAGACCACGCTGGTGCTGCACCTCAACGGCATCCTCACCGGCGGGGTCGGCACCGTGGCCGTCGCCGGGCTGCCCGTGGAGAAGCGGAACCTCGCCGAGATCCGCCGCCGGGTCGGGATCGTCTTCCAGGACCCCGACGACCAGCTGTTCATGCCGACCGTCCGCGAGGACGTGGCCTTCGGACCGGCGGCAGCCGGAATGCGGGGCGCAGCGCTTGAGGAGCGGGTCGGGGCCGCCCTCGACCAGGTCGGGATGGCCGACTTCGCCGACCGGCCGCCGCACCACCTGTCCTTCGGCCAGCGCCGCCGCGTCGCGGTGGCGACCGTCCTGGCCATGCGGCCCGAGATCCTGGTCCTGGACGAGCCCTCGTCCAATCTGGACCCCGCCTCGCGCCGCGAGCTCGCGGACATCCTGCGCTCGCTGGACGTGACCGTGCTGATGGTGACGCACGACCTGCCGTACGCGCTGGAACTGTGCCCGCGCTCGGTGATCCTCAGCGAGGGGGCCATCGCGGCGGACGGCCGCACGCAGGAGCTCCTGTGCGACGACGAGCTGATGCGGGCCCACCGGCTGGAGCTCCCGTTCGGCTTCGACCCGCGCACGCCCCTCCTGACGCGCCCCTCGCGCTGATCGGCGCCGGGGCGCCGCCCAGGCTTCGAGCCGCTGCGGCGGACTCCGTCCGCCGGGCGGGGCCGGGCCCCGGTGGGCCCCTCCGGGGCAACCCGGGAAGCAGGGCCGTCCGGCAGGCGTTGCATTGTGGCGTGGGCGCCGTCGGGGCGCCGCGGCAGGTGCGGGGAGTAGACGTGGACGTCCACGGGACGGTGGCGGAGGGCTTCGAGCCCGTCAGGGACGCGTTCGTACGCAACTTCGAGGTGCTCGGGGACCGGGGCGCGGCCGTGGCCGTGTACCGCGACGGCCGCAAGGTCGTCGACCTGTGGGGCGGCACCCGGGACGCGGAGGGCACCGAGCCCTGGACCGAGGGCACCGCGCAGATCGTCCGCTCCGCGACCAAGGGCGTGGCGGCGGCCGTGCCGCTGCTGCTGCACCAGCGCGGACTGCTGGACCTGGACGCGCCCGTGGGCTCGTACTGGCCCGAGTTCAAGACGGGCGGCAAGGAGCGGATCCTGGTCCGCGACGTGCTCGCGCACCGCGCCGGCATACCGGCGCTGGACCGGGGACTGAGCGCCGCCGAGGCCGCCGACGGGGTGTCCGGGGCGCGCGCGGTCGCCGCGCAGCAGCCCTTCTGGGAGCCGGGCGCCGAGCACGGCTACCACGCGCAGACCTACAGCTGGCTGCTGTCCGAGCTGGTGCTGCGGGCGACCGGCCGCACGGTGGGCTCCGTCCTCGCGGAGGAGATCGCCGAACCGCTGGGGCTGGAGTTCTGGATCGGCCTGCCGGAGACCGAGGCCCACCGGGTGGGCCGGGTGGCGCCGGTCGAGGCGCCCGAGAGCGCGGGCCTGCTGCGGACCCGGCCGCGGCGCAACGTTTCCGAGGCCTACGCCGACCCGGACTCGCTCACCCGCCGCGCCTTCGCCGCCATCGCACCGCTGCCCGACGAGAACGACCCCGCCTACCGGGCCGCCGAGCTCCCCGCCTCGAACGGCATCGGGACGGCCCGCGCCCTGGCCCGGTTCTACGGGGCCACCATCGGCGTGGTGGAGGACGGCGCGCGGATCTTCACCCCGGCCACCACCGAGCTGGCCGGCCGGGAGCATTCCGCCGGACCGGACCGGGTGCTGGTCGTGAACACCCGCTTCGGCCCCGGCTACATGCTGCACGGCCCGGCCTCCCCGCTGCTCTCGCCGGCCTCCTTCGGCCACCCCGGCCGCGGCGGCTCCCTGGCCTTCGCGGACCCGGAAGCGGGCATCGGCTTCGGCTACGTCACCAACGCCCTGGCCAAGTCGGTCACCGCGGACCCCCGGGCGCAGGCCCTGGTCCGGGCGCTGAAGTCGGCCCTGTCGGCCCGGTAAGCGCCGTAGGCCCGTAGGCCGCCCCGTCAGCCCTCTGAAGCCCGCTCGCGCACGTCCGCCAGTGCGGCCCCCGCGTGCGCGATGAGCTCGTCCGGGGCCATCGGGAACACCGTGGTCGGGGTACCGGCCGCCGCCCAGATCTCCTCGTGGGCCAGCAGCGACCGGTCGGCCAGCACCCGGGTGCGCGTGCGGTGCCCGAAGGGCGGGACCCCGCCGATCGCGTAGCCCGTGGTCTCCCGGACCAGCGCGGCATCGGCCCGCGTCACCTTCCCGGCACCGAGCTCGCGGCGTACGGCCTCCACGTCCACCCGGGAGGCCCCGTCCATGAGGACCAGCACCGGGACCCCGTCCGCCGCGAAGACCAGCGACTTGACGATCTGGCTCAGCTCGCAGCCGATCGCGGCCGCCGCGTCGGCGGCCGTACGGGTCCCTTCGGGAAAGCTCCGGACGGTGAGGTCGAGGCCCAGCTCGGCAAGGGCCTCGGCGAACAGGGGGTGCGTGGACGTCGTCATGCCGCGACGTTAGCGCCGTCCGGTGCGGCGACACGACCGCTTTCGGCCCCGGGCCGGTCGTGCCGCCGCCGGCCGGTCAGCCCGCCTTCAGCACCTCGGCGACGATCGGGCCCGCCGCTTCGTTGCCGTGGCCGCCGCCCTGGACCATGGCCGCCGCGGCCACGTCGTCGCTGAAGCCGGTGAACCAGCTGTCCGGGCTGCTCGCCCCGTCGACCTCCGCGGAGCCGGTCTTCGCGCCCTTGTCGCCGCCGACCGAGGCCATCGCCTTCGCGCCCGTGCCGCTGGTCGCCGTCAGCCGCATCATCTTGACCAGCTGGGCCGACACCCCCGGCTTCATCGTTCGCGAGGCCGTGGCGAGCTTGCGCCCGTCCACCGAGGCCTTGACGACCACCGGCTGGCGGAACACCCCGGTGCGGGCGGTCGCCGTGATCGAGGCGATGTTCAGCGGGCTCATCTGGACCTGGCCCTGACCGATGTACGCGGCCGCCGCGGAGGCGCCCGTGGCCTCCGGCACCTTCCCGTCGAAGACGGGGACGCCGGCCTTCCACTCCTCACCGATGCCGAAGACCTCGCGGGCCTCCTTGGACAGGGCCGAGTCGTCGTTCACCGGCTTGATCTGCTTGATGAAGGCGGTGTTGCAGGACTGCGCGAAGCTGGTCGCGAAGGTGGCGTTGTCCAGCTTGAAGTCGTCCAGGTTGTGGAAGGTGCGCCCGCCCCACTGCACGGTCGGCGGACACTCGGCGACCTTGTCGGCACCGACCAGGCCCCGGTCGATCAGCATCGCACCGGTGACGATCTTCATCGTGGAGCCGGGCGCCCGCATGCCGAGCAGGGAGGCGTCGTAGGCGTCCTTGCGGTGGTCGGCCACGGCCAGGATCTCGCCCGTGCTCGGCTTGAGGGCGACCACGGAGGCCTCGGGGAACTTCTGCACGGCCTTCTCCGCCGCGGCCTGCACGTCGGCGTCGAGCACGGTCTGGATCTGCCCCGGCTTGCCCTCCACCAGGGTCAGCAGGCTCCGCTTCGGCGCGTCCTGTGCGGCCGGCTCGATCCACACCTCGGCGCCGGGGGTGCCGTCCGTCTTCGCCCCGTACGTCTTGCGCAGTGCGTCCAGGACGGGCCGCAGCGAGGGGTACTGCTCGACCGTCAGTTCCTTGCCGTTGCGGTCGACCGCTTTGACCGGCGGGTTCGCCGGGGTGCCCGCGCGCAGCTTCTCGTCCTTCTGGAGCTGCGGGTGGATCACCGAGGGCTGCCAGTCGACCAGCGGCTTCCCGCTGGTCAGCCCGCGCACCACGGTCAGCTGGGAGTCGTAGGCCAGCGGCTTGGTGGCGCCCTCGTACGTGATCTCCGCCTCGACCTTGTACGGCACGGTGGTGCCGTTCGGCGTGCCGGGCGTGATCACGGCCTTGGACACGTACGCCTTGGTCTTGAAGTCCCCGACCGCGGCCTGCGCGGCCGCGGCGTTGTTCGTCAGGTCGGCGGCCACCCGCTCGTCCCCGGCCGCCCACGCGGCGAGGAAGGCCTTGGCGGTCTTCTCCGCATCCTTCTCGCTGACCGGGCCGCTGCCCTTCTCGGCCTGGGCGGAGGTCTCGCCGTCCTTGCCTTCCTTCGCGTCCGCGCCGGCATCTCCGACCAGCGCGTACACCCCGTACCCGGCGCCGCCGAGCATGGCGAGGAACACCCCGCCGATGACGGCACCCTTCGCTGCCCCGTTCACTCGAAGTCCTTCCCCCATGATGACGGTTCCTGAACATGTTCAAAGAACCCTTGGTGCGGACTTTACTCTGCGCAGCGACTCAGTACGCCATTGTTACCGGACCGGAACATCGGAACGTAATCCGCTCGTCGCCGGCGGCCACCGTGCCTAGAGTGCCGCCGTGGACCTCACCTACCGGCGCTACGCCGATGCAGATGCCGATGACCTGGTCGCCTTCCTCACCGGGGACACCTGGCCCTTCCACGGCTCGCCGGTGGTCGACGTGGAGCAGGCCCGGCAATGGGCCGCGGAGGGCCGCTTCGACAACGCGGAGACCAGGACGTTCTGGATCGACGGCGGCGGCGAGCCCCTCGGCCTGGTCCGGCTGATGGACCTGGGCGACGGCACGCCCGTCTTCGACCTGCGGATCCGCTCGCGGTACCGGGGGCGGGGGATCGGCGGCCACGCGCTGACCTGGCTGACGGAACACCTGTTCACCGCGCTCCCGCGGATCCGGCGGATCGAGGGCACCACGCGCCGGGACAACGCGGCGATGCGCCGCACCTTCCGGCGGTGCGGGTACGTCCAGGAGGCGCACTACCGGGAGGGCTGGCCCTCGGCCGACGGCACGGTCCACGACGCGGTCGGGTACGCGATCCTGCGCCGGGACTGGGCCGCCGGGACGACCACGGCCCCCGCGTGGGATGAGGAGCGCACGACGGGGGGCTGACCCCGGCGCGGCCCGAACGTGCGTGCACCGGTGCCGTGTTCTAGCGTCGGAAGGGCGAGGGGGATCGATGCGCCGAGCCGGTCGCCCCCCGGAGCGCCCGCTCACCGCCGCCGCCCCCCGCCCGCGGTCCGGCGCGTCGGCGGACCGCGCGACCCACCGAGAGAGCAGGTGCATCCGCATGCGTCCGTCGGCTCGTATCCCCAGCATCCTGGCAGGCCTGGCCCTCGCCCTCGGCGGCACCGTCATCGCCGCCCCGGCCGCCCACGCGGACGTCAAGGCGTGCGAGCAGTACGTCGCCCAGCACGCCCCGAAGGCCACGGACGGCGCCGCGGAGGCCTGCTACCAGGGGTCGATCGGCAACCAGACCAGCTGCGACGCCAGCCTCGTCGCGGTCGGCGCGAGCAAGGACGTCGCCTCCGCGGCCTGCGAGGCGTCCCGGTAACGCCGACGACGAAGGCCCCGACGCCGTCCGGCATCGGGGCCCGTCGTTTCGCCTGCTAGACCCAGGTGTCCAGCCACATGCGGCCGCGCCAGGAGTCCATCGGCAGGGTCTGGCCCGTGTAGATCGGCCAGAAGTAGATGAAGTTCCAGGCGATCAGCAGGACCAGGACGCCCGCGCCGATCGCGCCCAGCGCACGTCGGCGTTCGCTCGACCCGGCCGGACCCAGGAGGGCGCCGATCATCATCGCCACCGCCAGGCACAGGTACGGGACGAAGACCACCGCGTAGAAGTAGAAGATCGTCCGCTCCTGGTAGTTGAACCAGGGCAGCAGACCCGCCCCCAGCGCGCACGCGATCGCGCCCGCCCGCCAGTCGCGGCGGAAGAACCACCGCCACAGCACGTACAGCAGGGCGAAGCAGCCCGCCCACCACAGCAGCGGGGTGCCCAGGGCCAGGACCTCGCGGGCGCACTTGCCCGCCGCGGTCGCCGGGCAGCCGTCGGCGCCGGGTTCGGGGGACTCGTAGAAGTAGGAGACGGGCCGGCCCAGGACCAGCCAGCTCCACGGATTGGACTCGTAGGTGTGCCCCGAGGTCAGACCGACGTGGAACTTGTAGACCTCGGTCTCGTAGTGCCACAGGCTGCGCAGCCACTCCGGCAGGAACCCCAGCGAACTGCCCTGGTCGTACTTGGCCGCCCAGTCGCGCAGATAGCCGCCCTTGCCGTTGTCCGGGCTGAGGATCCAGCCCGACCACGAAGCCACGTACGTGACGACCGCGACCGGGACGGTGGAGACGAAGGCGGGCAGCGCGTCCCGGCGCAGCATCGAGGCGTACGGGGCGCCCGCGCCCGCGGTGCGGCGCGCGGCGGCGTCCCACAGCACGGTGAGGACGCCGAAGAAGGCGAGGATGACGAAGCCGTTCCACTTCGTGCCCGCAGCCAGACCCAGGCACACGCCGGCCAGGATCCGGTACGGCCGCCAGCCCAGCCGCAGCGTCTCGGCGATCTTCACGTCCGGCCGGGTCCGGCCCTCCTCGTCCACCGGCAGCGCGTCCGCGAGCCGGGCTCTGGCCCGGTCGCGGTCGATGAGCAGGGCCCCGAAGGCGGCGAGCACGAAGAACATCAGCACCAGGTCCAGCAGCGCGGTGCGGCTCATCACCAGGTGCAGGCCGTCCACCGCGAGCAGCGCGCCCGCCAGGCAGCCCAGGAAGGTCGAGCGGAAGAGGCGGCGCCCGATCCGGCACAGCATCAGCACCGACAGGGTGCCGAGCACGGCGGTCATGAACCGCCAGCCGAAGGGCGTGAAGCCGAACATCCACTCGCCGGCCCCGATCACCCATTTGCCGACGGGCGGGTGCACGACGTAGCCCGGGTCGGTCGGCAGCGCGACCCCGTCCGGGTTGGCGAGGATCGACGCGTCGATGTCCTTGGGCCAGCTCGCCTCGTAGCCCTGCCGGATGGTGGCCCAGGCGTCCTTGGCGTAGTACGTCTCGTCGAATATCACCGCCTTCGGGCTGCCCAGGTGCACGAACCGCAGCACCCCCGCGACCAGCGCCACCAGCAGCGGCCCCACCCACGAGACGATCAGCCGCCAGGTCCCCCACACCTGGGGCGGCAGCCCGAAGGTCATCCACAGCTGCTTGGAGGGCCTCGCGTACGGGGGCACCAGGCGGGTGCGGACGTCCGAGCGCACGGAAGCGGCGGGCGGCACGTAGCCGAAGCCGCCCAGCCGGCGCAGCCAGGTGGGTGGCTCGTCCTCGCGTCCCACCGGTGAGGTGGGCGGGGCCCCCGCGGGGCTGGGCGGTGGCGTCGCGGTACTGGTCACCGGCACATCGTAGGGAAGAGATCTGTGTGCGCCACCAGTGGCGGGGGGCGTCGGGGCACGGGACTGAGAGGATGGGCGGGTGACGACTGACCAGCCCCGCGGTACCCAGCCCACCTCGACCGCCGCCCCGACCGAAGGCCTGACGGGCACGCTCGTGCTCGCCGGCACCCCCATCGGCGATCTTGCTGACGCCCCGCCGCGCCTGGCGGCCGAGCTGGAGCGGGCCGACGTGATCGCCGCCGAGGACACCCGGCGGCTGCGCCGGCTGACCCAGGGGCTCGGCGTGCACACCACCGGGCGCGTCCTGTCGTACTTCGAGGGCAACGAGTCGGCGCGCACCCCGGAACTGGTCGAGGCCCTGGCCGGTGGGGCGCGCGTGCTGCTGGTGACGGACGCGGGCATGCCGTCGGTCTCCGACCCCGGCTACCGGCTGGTGGCCGCCGCCGTCGAGAAGGACATCAAGGTCACGGCCGTCCCCGGGCCGTCCGCGGTACTCACCGCGCTCGCCATGTCCGGGCTGCCGGTGGACCGGTTCTGCTTCGAGGGGTTCCTGCCGCGCAAGGCGGGGGAGCGCCTGGGCCGGCTGCGCGAGGTCGAGGGCGAACGGCGCACGCTCGTCTACTTCGAGGCCCCGCACCGGCTCGACGACACCCTGGCCGCGATGGCCGAGGTCTTCGGGGCCGACCGGCGGGCCGCGGTCTGCCGCGAGCTGACGAAGACCTACGAGGAGGTCAAGCGCGGCGGGCTCGGCGAACTCGCGGCCTGGGCCGCCGAGGGGGTGCGCGGGGAGATCACCGTCGTGGTCGAGGGGGCCCCGGCCGCCGCGCCCGCAGACCTGGACGACGAGGAGCTGGTGCGCCGGGTGCAGGTGCGCGAGGAGGCCGGCGAGCGGCGCAAGGAGGCCATCGCGGCGGTCGCGGCCGACGCCGGCGTACCCAAGCGCGAGGTGTTCGACGCTGTGGTCGCGGCAAAGAACGCGGCAGGAAAGCTGCCGCCGATCGGTAAAGAGCTAGCCTGAAAAGCAAAGCTCAGACCGCGCACCGGGCGCTTTGGGCATGAGTCGCCCAAAGACCGTCCAACAGTAGACAGGGCCTGATGCGCTCCCGCCCGTAGAGGCGTCCACTGGCAATGGCACCAGTGGAACAAGAGGAGCTGGCATGAGTGAGATCGCAGACACCCCGATACCCGTCCCCGCCGCAGTCCCCGTCGCTGTGACCCCCTCCGACGTGCACACCGTGCACGAGGCCTACTCCTTCGCTTGCATGAGGTGCGGGTACGGCTGGGAGCAGGCGTACGCGATCGAGCACCACGTCGACGGCAAGGGCGAGCCGTTCATCATGTACAAGGTCAACGACGAGCGGGTGCCCTCCCCCCTGTCCAACCCGACCTGCCTCAACTGCGGCGGACACGTCGTACGGATCATGCGGGCCGGGCAGGTCTCCTCGGTGCTGGGCATGATCGACCACATCTACCACCACCAGATCGCCCCCGGGATCGCCGGACCGGTGCCGGCCGGTGCGAACGTCCCCCGGACGCCGAAGCCGCGCGGGTCCGCCCGGTCGCACGCGGCCCCCGGGCCGGCGGACGCCGGCCCGGCCGGGGAGCGCCGGGGCCTGCTCTCCCGTCTGAAGGGGCTCTTCCGCCGGTCATAAGATCGGCCGTATGAGCACACGCGTGGAGAAGACGCAGCCCAAGGACGCACCGCCGCCGCTGCCCGAACCCCTCCGGGTGGCGGTGGCGGACTCGCACACCCACCTCGACATGCAGGCGGGGACCGTCGAGGAGGGCCTCGCGAAGGCCGCCTCGGTGGGCGTGACCACCGTCGTCCAGGTGGGCTGCGACGTGAAGGGCTCCCGGTGGGCCGCCGAGACCGCGGCCGCGTACGAGAACGTGCACGCGGCCGTCGCCCTCCACCCGAACGAAGCGCCGCGGATCGTGCTCGGCGATCCCGACGGCTGGTCGCGCCAGGGCGCCCGGGCCGGCGGCGGCGAGGCCGCCCTGGACGAGGCGCTCGCCGAGATCGAGGCGCTGGCGGCCCTCGACCACGTCAAGGCGGTCGGCGAGACCGGCCTGGACTACTTCCGCACCGGGCCCGAGGGCATGGCCGCGCAGGAGCGTTCCTTCCGCGCGCACATCGAGATCGCCAAGCGGCAGGGCAAGGCGCTCGTCATCCACGACCGGGACGCCCACGCGGACGTGCTGCGCGTCCTGCGCGAGGAGGGCGCCCCCGAGCGCACCGTCTTCCACTGCTACTCCGGGGACGCCGACATGGCCCGCGAGTGCGCCGCCGCCGGGTACTACATGTCCTTCGCCGGGACCGTCACCTTCAAGAACGCCGCGCCGCTGCGCGAGGCCCTGGCCGTGGCCCCGCTGGAGCTGGTGCTCGTCGAGACGGACGCGCCCTACCTCACCCCTGCGCCGTACCGCGGACGGCCCAACGCGCCGTACCTCATTCCGCTGACGGTCCGGGCGATGGCCGCGGTCCGCGACATCGACGAGGACGCGATGGCCAGGGCGCTGGCGGCCAACACGGCCCGCGCCTTCGACTACTGACCGCCACTGGCCTCCCGCCCGCTCCGACACGCTGAGTAATCGTTTCGCTTTGGAGTGTGACGGCTCCTCCGCTAGGGTGCCGTGCCCCGCACCGGAGGGTGCCGGATCACCAGTGGAGCGAGCGTCGTGAGCGATACGCAGGGCAGTCACCGCCGTGGCGGTCCCGTCCCCGAGGCGTACGAGGCCCAGCCCTTGGCCCAGCCCTTGGCCCCGTCGGCCTGGCCGGCCGGTGGGGGAGGTCCCGGGCCCGCCGCGTGGGACCCGGAGCCCCCGGGCCCGGTCAGCCCGGTCCCGGCCCCGCGCGGCGGGCGCCGCCGCCGGCCCGCCATGTCACCGGTCGAGCTGTCGGAGGCCGACACCCTGGCCGCGGCGCCCGTCGCGCCAGGCCCGGGCCGTCGCCGGGCCCCGGCCCCCGTGACCGTGGCCCACGCCCCCGCCCCGGCCCCCGCGGTGCCGGGCCGCCGCCGTGCCCGGGGCCGCGGCACACCCGTCGAGGCCCTCGGCGGGAACTGGCGGCGGATCGTTCCGCAGGCCCTCGTCGTCGCCTTCCTCGCGGGCGGCACCACCGCGTTCGTCGCCGCCGACAAGGCCGTACGCCTCACCGTGGACGGCGTCCCGCGCACCCTCCACACCTTCGCCGACGACATCGGCGAACTGCTCGCCGCCGAAGGCCTCGGCGTCGGCCCCCACGACCTCGTCTCCCCCGCCCCCGGCGCACGCCTCGACGACGGCGAGGAGGTCGTCGTCCGCTACGGCCGCCCCCTGCACCTGACCCTCGACGGACAGCAGCGCCAGGTGTGGACCACCGCCCGCACCGTCGGGGGCGCCCTGCACCAGTTCGGCATCCGCGCGGAGGGCGCCTACCTCTCCGCCCCCCGCACCGCCCCCGTCCCGCGCGCCGGGCTGGCCCTCAGCGTCCGCACCGAACGCAGCGTCACCTTCATGGCCGACGGCCGCGAACGCACCATCCGCACCAACGCCGCCACCGTCCGGGAGGCCCTCGACCAGGCCGGCATCACCCTCCAGGACCAGGACACCACCTCCGTACCGCCCACCGACTTCCCCCGCGACGGCCAGACCGTCACCGTGCTGCGCATCACCGGCACCCGCGAGGTCCGCGAGGAGCGGATCCCGTACGAGACCGAGAAGGTCAAGGACCCCGAGCTGTTCGCCGGCACCGAGGTCGTCGAGCGCATCGGCCGCCCCGGCGCCCGCCGGGTCACGTACAGCCTGCGCACCGTCAACGGGGTCCGGCAGACGCCGCGGCCCATCGCCGACGAGGTCGTCCGCGAACCCGTCACCCAGCTCGTCAAGGTCGGCACCAAGGCGCTGCCGAGCTCCGTCGCCGGCGCCGACGGCCTCAACTGGGCGGCCCTCGCCCAGTGCGAGTCCGGCGGCCGCCCCTCCGCCACCGACGCCTCAGGGACCTACGGCGGGCTGTACCAGTTCGACGTCCGCACCTGGCAGGCCCTCGGCGGCAGCGGACGCCCGCAGGACGCCTCGGGCGCGGAACAGACGTACCGGGCGAAGAAGCTCTACGTGCAGCGGGGGGCGAGTCCGTGGCCGCACTGCGGCCGTACGCTTTACCGGTGAGCACCGCAGAGCAGCAGCCCGAGAACACCGAGAACACCTCCCCCGCCGCGCCCGACGCCCTCCTCGGCCCGGCCGACATCAGGGAGCTGGCCGCCGCCCTCGGCGTACGCCCGACGAAGCAGAAGGGGCAGAACTTCGTCATCGACGCCAACACGGTCCGCCGGATCGTGCGCACCGCCGAGGTCCGCCCGGACGACGTGGTCGTCGAGGTCGGCCCGGGGCTCGGCTCGCTGACGCTCGCGCTGCTGGAGGCCGCGGACCGGGTCGTCGCCGTCGAGATCGACGACATCCTGGCCGCGGCGCTGCCAGCCACCATCGAGGCCCGGATGCCCGCGAAGAAGGACCGGTTCGCGCTGGTCCACTCCGACGCGATGCTGGTGACCGAACTGCCCGGCCCGGCGCCGACCGCGCTCGTCGCGAACCTGCCGTACAACGTGGCCGTGCCCGTCCTGCTCACCATGCTCGACCGCTTCCCGACCATCGAGCGCACGCTGGTGATGGTGCAGTCCGAGGTCGCCGACCGGCTGGCCGCGGAACCGGGCAACAAGGTCTACGGGGTGCCCTCCGTCAAGGCCAACTGGTACGCGCACGTCAAGCGGGCCGGCGCCATCGGCCGCAAGGTCTTCTGGCCCGCCCCGAACGTCGACTCCGGTCTCGTCTCGCTGGTGCGCCGCACCGAGCCGATCAAGACCACCGCCACCAAGGCCGAGGTCTTCGCGGTCGTCGACGCCGCCTTCGCCCAGCGCCGCAAGACGCTGCGCGCCGCGCTGGCCGGCTGGGCCGGCTCGGCGGCGGGCGCGGAGGCCGCGCTGGTCGCCGCCGGTGTCTCGCCGCAGGCCCGCGGGGAGTCCCTGACGGTCGAGGAGTTCGCGGCGATCGCCGAGCACAAGCCGGCGGCGGAGAGGCCCGCACTGTGAGCGCGCGCCAGACGCCCGTGACCGTACGGGTCCCCGCGAAGGTCAACGTCCAGCTGGCGGTGGGTGCGGCCCGCCCCGACGGCTTCCACGACCTGGCCAACGTCTTCCTCGCCGTCTCCCTGTACGACGAGGTCACCGCCACCCCGGCCGACGCCCTGACCATCACCTGCACCGGCCCCGACGCCGACCAGGTGCCCCTGGACCGCACCAACCTCGCGGCGCGCGCCGCGGAGGTCCTCGCGGCCCGTGCCGGCATCGAACCCGCCGTCCACCTGCACATCGCGAAGAACATCCCGGTCGCGGGCGGCATGGCGGGCGGCAGCGCGGACGGCGCGGCGGCCCTGCTGGCCTGTGACGCCCTGTGGGGCCTGGACACCCCGCGCGCCGAGCTCCTCGACATCTGCGCCGAGCTCGGCAGCGACGTCCCCTTCAGCCTCGTCGGCGGGGCCGCGCTCGGCACCGGCCGCGGTGAGCTGCTCACGCCGGTCGGGGCGGGGACGTTCCACTGGGTCTTCGCGGTGGCCGACGGCGGGCTGTCCACCCCGGCGGTCTTCCGCGAGTTCGACCGCCTCGCCGAGGCCGCGGGTACGCGGATCCCCGAACCGGAGGCCTCCCCGGCGCTGCTGGCGGCCCTGGCCTCGGGCGACCCGGACGCGCTGGGCGCGGCGCTGGCCAATGACCTCCAGCCGGCCGCGCTCTCCCTGCGACCCCAGCTCGCGCGGACGCTGGCCGCGGGCGTGGACGGTGGTGCGCTCGCCGCGCTGGTCTCCGGCTCGGGGCCGACGACGGCGTTCCTGTGCCGGGATGCGGAGTCCGCGGAGAAGGTGGCAGCGGCCCTGTCCGCGTCGGGCACCTGCCGGGCCACTCGCGTGGCGTCCAGCCCGGCTCCCGGAGCCACGGTCCTGCCGTCCTGACCCTGCGGACCGTTGCCGGGGGCTCCGCCCCGGACCCCCGCGCCTCAAACGCCGGCGAGGCTGAAATTCCAGCCCCGCCGGCGATTGAGGCGCGGGGTACGGGGCGGAGCCCCGGTAGCAGTACCTAGGCCGGAGTTGAGTATCCGCACCCTGTTGGGAGACACCCGGCGGGGGACACCGTGGCCCCATGACAGCTAGCGCACGCGCCATGGCCGAGGCCACCCCCGTCGACCGCGACCGGTACGTCGACCTGCTGCGCGTCGCCTCGCTCGGCACCGTCATCGCCGGACACTGGCTGATGGCCGCCGTCAGCGGCGACGGCATAGGGAACCTGCTCGCCCTC
This sequence comes from Streptomyces sp. NBC_01214, assembly GCF_026340975.1. GTDB lineage: Bacteria > Actinomycetota > Actinomycetes > Streptomycetales > Streptomycetaceae > Streptomyces. The sequence goes on from NZ_JAPEOS010000001.1 coordinate 1,092,559, forward strand.
GTGCCCGCCCTCCAGGTGCTCACCTGGGGGCTGCAGATCATGCCGGTCTTCTTCTTCGTCGGCGGGTTCTCGCACGCCCTGTCCTACCGTTCCCTGGCCCGCCGCACCGACGGTCCCGTCTACGCCGCCTTCCTGCGGGCCCGGCTCCAGCGGCTGCTGCGCCCCACCCTCGTCTTCGTCCTGGTCTGGGCCGCGGCCGCGCTCGCCGTGCAGCTCGCCGGCCACGGCAGCGGAACGCTGACCGGGGCCGCACTGCGGATCGTCACCCAGCCGCTGTGGTTCATCGGGATCTACCTCGCCATGGTCGCCTTCACCCCGCCGCTGCTGAAGCTGCACGAGCGCCACGGCTGGGCCGCCTTCGCCGCCCTGGCCGGGGCGGCCGCACTGGTCGACGTACTGCGCTTCGCGGTCGGCGTCCCCTACGTGGAGTTCCTGAACTTCGCCCTCGTCTGGCTCGCCGTCCACCAGCTCGGCTTCCTGCGCGCCGACGGCCGCATCCGCAGGCCCGCCGTCCTCGCTGCCGCGGGACTCGCCTCGGCCGCCCTGCTGGTGGCGTACGGCCCGTACCCGCTGTCCATGGTCGGGATGCCCGGCGAGAAGGTCTCCAACATGGCCCCGCCCACCCTCGCCCTGCTCTGCCACGGCCTGTGGCTCGTCGGCGCCGTCCAGCTGGCGGCCGGGCCCGCCACCGCCTGGCTGCGCCGCCCGCTCGTCTGGCGCGGGGTGGTCGCGGCCAACGGCCTCGCCATGACCGCCTTCCTGTGGCACCTGACCGCCATGCTCGGCGCGTACGCGGCCCAGCTCGCCCTCGGCTTCGACCTGCCGGCCCCCGCAACGGCCGCCTGGTGGGCGCAGGTGCCGGTACGTATCCTGGCCGCGGCCGTGGTCACGGGCGGACTCGTCGCGCTGTTCCGCCGCTTCGAGGCGCCCCGGCCGAGCGCACCGGCCCCCGCCCGGCGCACGGGCGGGCCCGTCGCCGCTCTCGGGATCACCCTGTGCCTGCTCGGCATCCTGGGCCTGTCCATGACCGGCCTCGGCGGCCTGCTCGACGGGCACAGCGCCACGCTGATCGCCCTGCCCGTCACCGCGCCGGCCGCGATCGCCATGGCACTGGGAGGCTGGTATCTCGTAGAACGGTCTGCCCCGGCCCGGAGGGTTAGGCTGAGGGGCTGATCCACACCCTTTCCCTGGAGCGCGTCTGATGGCCGTCAATCTGGTCAATGTCGAGGCAGTCAGCAAGGTGTACGGCACACGTACCCTGCTGGACGGCATCTCCCTCGGCGTGTCCGAGGGGGACCGGATCGGCGTGGTCGGCCGTAACGGAGACGGCAAGACCACCCTCATCCGGATGCTCGCCAAGCTGGAGGAGCCCGATACCGGCCGGGTCACCCAGTCCGGCGGCCTGCGGATGGGCGTCCTCACCCAGCACGACTCCCTCGACCCCCGGGCGACCATCCGCCACGAGATCATCCGGGACATGGCCGACCACGAGTGGGCCGGCAACGCCAAGATCCGTGACGTCCTCACCGGACTCTTCGGCGGCCTCGACCTGCCCGGCTTCGGCCAGGGCCTCGACACCGTCATCGGCCCGCTCTCCGGCGGCGAGCGCCGGCGGATCGCCCTCGCCAAGCTGCTCATCGCCGACCAGGACCTCCTGGTCCTCGACGAGCCCACCAACCACCTCGACGTCGAGGGCATCTCCTGGCTGGCCAAGCACCTCCAGGAGCGCCGCTCCGCGCTCGTCTGCGTCACCCACGACCGTTGGTTCCTCGACCAGGTCTGCACCCGCATGTGGGACGTGCAGCGCGGTGCCGTGCACGAGTACGAGGGCGGCTACAGCGACTACGTCTTCGCCCGCGCCGAGCGCGACCGCATCGCGGCGACCGAGGAGTCCAAGCGGCAGAACCTGATGCGCAAGGAGCTGGCCTGGCTGCGCCGCGGCGCCCCGGCCCGGACCTCCAAGCCGCGCTACCGCATCGAGGCCGCCAACGAGCTCATCGCCGACGTGCCGCCGCCGCGCGACACCTCCGAGCTGATGCGGTTCGCCAACGCCCGCCTCGGCAAGACGGTCTTCGACCTGGAAGGCGTCAGCGTCCACGCCGGCCCGAAGGAACTCCTCAAGCACCTCACCTGGCACCTGGGCCCCGGCGACCGCGTCGGCCTCGTCGGCGTCAACGGTGCCGGCAAGACCTCCCTGCTGCGCGCCCTCGCCGAGGCCGCCCGCACCCAGGGTGAGGTCCAGCCCGCCGCCGGAAAGATCATCGTCGGCAAGACCGTCAAGCTGGCCTACCTCTCCCAGGAGGTCGGCGAACTCGACCCGTCGCTGCGCGTCCTGGAGGCCGTCCAGCGAGTGCGCGACCGGGTCGACCTCGGCAAGGGCCGTGAGATGACGGCAGGTCAGCTCTGCGAGCAGTTCGGCTTCACCAAGGAGAAGCAGTGGACGCCGGTCGGCGACCTCTCCGGCGGTGAGCGCCGCCGCTTGCAGATCCTGCGCCTGCTGATGGACGAGCCCAACGTCCTCTTCCTCGACGAGCCCACCAACGACCTCGACATCGAGACCCTGACCCAGCTGGAGGACCTCCTCGACGGCTGGCCCGGCTCGATGATCGTGATCTCCCACGACCGCTTCTTCATCGAGCGCACCACCGACACGGTGATGGCGCTGCTCGGCGACGCGAGCCTGCGGATGCTGCCGCGCGGCCTGGACGAGTACCTGGAGCGCCGGCAGCGGATGATCGAGGCGGCCGCCCCGGCGCCCGTCCAGTCCGCTGGCGCCGCGAAGTCCACCGCCTCGGGGGACTCGCGCGCCGCGAAGAAGGAGCTCCAGAAGATCGAGCGGCAGCTGAACAAGCTGTCCGACCGCGAGGGCAACCTGCACGCCCAGATCGCCGAGAACTCCACCGACTACGACAAGGTGGCCAAGCTCGACGCGGAGCTGCGCGAACTCCTCTCGGACCGCGACGATTTGGAGATGCGCTGGTTGGAACTGGCCGAAGAGGCCTGAGCGGGTCCGGTTCGGGTCAGTGATAGAAAGGTCATCCTCCTGACCTCCTGATGCCGAAAGCGTGCGCTGATGACCGAGCTGCCCCAGCCGCCGAACCAGCCGCCGAACCAGCCGTCGACGCCTTCCGGTTACGGGCACCTGCCCGGTCCGCCGCAGCAGGGGTACGGGTTCCCGCCGCAGGGTGAGAACCCGTACGCCCAGCAGCCCGCGCACCCGCCGCAGCCACCGACCGTGCCGCAGCAGTGGCCGGCGGGCCCGGGCGGCCCCGGTTCCGGTTCGGGCCCGGCGTCGCCGAAGAAGAACAGGCTGATCGTGCTGGTCGCCGCTGCGGTGGCCGCCGCGCTGGTCCTCGGGGGCGTCGGCTACGTGGCCCTCTCCGGCGGCGACGAGGATCCGGAGCCGGTCGCGCAGCAGCCCGCCGACGCCAAGCCCTCCGGCTCTCCCTCGGTGGACAAGGGCGACGGCAACGGTGACGGCGGCGGTCCGCAGATGGACCTCAACGCCGGCCGCAAGCAGGGCGAGGACAAGGTCCTCTGGCTCAAGACCACCAAGATCGACGGTCCCGGCATGGGCGTCGACGCCGCCGGCCAGTGGGTCATCGGCGACACCGTGGTCAAGACCCTCTGGAAGAACCTCACCGGCTACTCCGTCACCGACGGCAAGGAGAAGTGGACACTCTCCTTCCCCGCGCAGATCTGCTCCGTCGCCCCGCAGACCACGGCCGAGGGCAGGACGGTCGTCATGTACCGCGACGGCGAGGGGGAGAACACCTCCTGCACCCAACTGCGCGTGGTCGACCTCAAGACGGGCAAGGAGGTCTGGTCGAAGGAGGTGCCCAAGGAGGGGTTCTTCGACATCTTCACCAGCCCCGCCCTGTCCATGATCGGGGACACCGTCACCGTCAGCCGCGGCGGCAACGCCAGCGCCTTCAAGATCAGCAACGGTGACAAGCTCTTCGCGAGCCCGGTGGGCGACGGCTGCAACCCGGACTCCTACGAGGCCGGCAACGGCAAGATGATCGCCCTGGCCACCTGCTCGGACGAGGACTCCACCGCCGAGGTGCACGGCATCGACCCCGTCACCGGCGCGAAGGGCTGGGCCTACCGGCTCCCCGCGAAGTTCAAGGTCACCAGCATCTACTCGGTGAACCCGACCGTCATCGACATCGGCAACGAGCAGACCAAGCAGCGCTCCATCGTGGTCCTGGGGCCCGACGGGAAGCAGACCGCCACCCTCGCCGGCGAGGGCAGCTTCGCCGTCGGCTGCGGCGACACCGGCCTCTTCCGGTCCCTGGCGACGTGCCCCTCGGCCGTCGTCGACGGGAACACCCTCTACCTGCCCACCGCGGCGGGCACCGGCAAGGCCAACGAGATCGTCGCCTTCGACCTGACCACCGGCAAGGACAAGTGGCGCGTCCCGGCCGGGGGCACGCGCACCCTCACCCCGCTCAAGGCCGTGAACGGGCAACTGGTCGCCTACCGGAAGGCCGAGGAGGACCAGGGCGGCGAAGTCCTCTCCATCCCGGCCGCCGGTGGCACCCCGACCGCGCTCCTGCGCCACCCCTCGGGCGCCGCGGCCCCGATCGAGAGGACCTTCCCCCTCCCGAAGCTGGACTACGTGGACGGACGGTTCATCATCTCCTCCACCCACCTGCGGGCCCAGGGCCAGGACGAGAAGCTCCTGATGGTCTTCGGCAAGTGACCGCGCGTCCGGGCCGGCGCGGGGCGCCGCGAACTCCACCCGGACCGTGCGGATTTGGCGATGCACCGGGGCGGGACGGCCGAGCAGTCCTGGATTCCGTCGGACTTCGGGGGCAACTGGCCTGATCACGGCGGCGTCACGGGCCGGTCCTCCCTTGGGAACAGGGGGTGGACCGGCCCGATGTATGTGCGCTGTCAGTGATAGAAAGGTCATTCTCCCCGACCTCCTGATGCCGAAAGCGTGCGCTGATGACCGAGCTGCCCCAGCCGCCGAACCAGCCGCCGAACCAGCCGTCGACGCCTTCCGGTTACGGGCACCTGCCCGGTCCGCCGCAGCAGGGGTACGGGTTCCCGCCGCAGGGTGAGAACCCGTACGCCCAGCAGCCCGCGCACCCGCCGCAGCCACCGACCGTGCCGCAGCAGTGGCCGGCGGGCCCGGGCGGCCCCGGTTCCGGTTCGGGCCCGGCGTCGCCGAAGAAGAACAAGCTGATCGTGCTGGTCGCCGCTGCGGTGGCCGCCGCGCTGGTCCTCGGGGGCGTCGGCTACGTGGTCTTCTCCGGCGGCGACGAGGACGCGAAGCCGGTCGCGCAGCAGCCCGCCGATGCCAAGCCCTCCGGCTCTCCTTCGGTGGACAAGGGCGACGGCAAGGGTGACGGCGGCGGTTTCAGCGAAGATCTGCAGGCGGACTTCAACGCCGGCCGCAGGCAGGGCGAGGACAAGGTCCTCTGGCTCAAGACCATCAAGGTCGACGGCCCCGGCGCCGGGGTGGCCAGCAAGGGCCAGTGGGTCTTCGGCGACACCGTCGCCAAGCCCGTCGGCAAGAAGATCACGGGCTATGCGGTCGCCGACGGCAAGGAGAAGTGGACGATCAACTTCCCCGAGCAGATCTGCGGTACGACGAACGGCAAGACCACCGACGACGGCAAGGCCGTCGTCATGTACCGCAACGGCGAGTCGGACACCTCCGACTGCAACCAGATCCAGATGATCGACCTCAAGACGGGCAAGGCGGGCTGGTCGAAGGAAGTGGCCAAGGAGAGCGCCTTCGACGCGTTCCTCGACGCCGAACTGGCCATGACCGGGGACACCGTCACGGTCAACCGGCTCACCCGCGCCTCCGCCTTCCGGATCAGCACCGGCGAGAAGCTCTTCGGCAGCCCGGCCGAGGGCTGCGTGCCCGGCCGCTACGCCGCCGGCAGCGGCAAGCTGATCGGCATCGCCACCTGCTTCGACGCCGACGGGACCGTCGAGATCCAGGACGCCGACCCGGTCACCGGCAAGAAGACCTGGACCAACCGCCTGCCCAAGGGCTGGGGGGTCAGCCGGGTCTACTCCCTCGACCCGATCGTCCTGCACCTCGGGAACGAGACCACGAAGGAGCGGCCCATCGTCGTTCTCGGCCCCGACGGCCAAAAGCGCGCCACGCTCTCCGCCGAGGGCAACTTCTCGATCCATTGCAGCTCGGCCCACGACGACTCCTTGCAGGGCTGCGCCACCGCCGTCGTCGACGCGGACACCCTTTACCTGCCCACCACGGTCGACCTCGGCGAGGCCAACGAGATCGTCGCCTTCGACCTGACCACAGGCAAGGCCAAGTGGCGCGTCCCGGCGGGCACAGCACGCACCATCGTCCCGCTCAAGGCCGCGAACGGGCAGCTGATCGCCTACCGCCAGGCCGAGATGGACCAGGGCGGTGAGGTCCTCTCGATCCCGGCCGCCGGGGGCACCCCCACCGTGCTCCTGCGCCACCCGTCGGGCCCCTCCGCCCCGATCGAGAGCACCTTCTTTTCCCCGAAGATCGATTACGTGGACGGGCGTTTCTTCATCTCCACGTTCCGACTGATGGCCCAAGGCACGGAGGAGAAGCTCCTGATGGCCTTCGGCAAGTGAGAACGCGTCCGAGCAGCCGCCCACCGAGAGGCAACAGCAACCGATGAGTATCCCGCCGCCCCCCAGCCAGCCGCCGTCCGGCGGCTTCGGCGCGCCGCAGGACCCGCCGCCGGGCGGGTTCGGCGCGCCCGTGCCGCCGTCCGGACCGGCCGCGCCGCAGGCCGGGCCCCCGCAGCAGCAACCGCCGGCCGTGCAGCCCGCGTACGGGTACCCGCAGACCGGGCCGGGCTACGGCTACCCGCAGCAGCCCGGCACCCCGTCGCCGTACGGGGCCCCCGGCGCCCCCGTGCCCGCCCCGCAGCCCCCGGCCCCGGCCGGCGGCAACGCCAAGCGCACCCAGCTGACGATCGTCGGCGCGGCCGTCCTGGCCATCGCCCTCATCGTCGGCGGCGGCCTCTGGTACACCTCCGGCGACGGTGGCGGGAACGAGGCCGACGCCAACCCGAGCGCCTCTCCGGGCAACGACAAGGCCCAGGACTACGTGCCCGGCACCGAGAAGGTGCCCGGCAACCCGAAGTCGAAGCCGCTGCTCAACCTGCCGAGCCCGGTCCCCACCGACGTCGCCTCCGTCGCCGGCTCCTGGCTGACCGACTCCACCTTCGTCAAGTCCGACCTGGGGAAGGTCGTCGGCTACAACCTCGTCGACGGCGGCAAGAAGTGGGAGCTGCCCTTGCCCGGCGAGCTCTGCGAAGCGACCACGCACGTCAGCGAGAACAAGACGGCGGTCATCTTCAAGCCCACCCAGCCGACGCCCGAGAACAGGGCCGTCCCGTGTTCCGAGGTCGGCGTCATCGACCTGGAGAGCGGCAAGCTCGTCTGGTCCGGCAACGCCAAGAGCGCCACCGGCGGCGACAAGCCCGTCGCGTTCTCCAACGTCACCCTCAGCGGCAAGACGGTCGCCGCGGCCGGCGTCTCCGGGGGCGGCGCCGCCTGGAACCTCACCGACGGCAAGTCCCTGTGGCTGCCCAAGGTCGACGCAGAAGGCTGCCGTGACATCGGCTACGGCGGTGGCGAGGCCCTCGCCGCCATCCGCAAGTGCGGCCAGAGCCCCAACTACACGCTGTACGGGCAGCTCCTCGACCCCGCCACCGGCGCGCCCACGGCCTCGTACAAGCTCTCCCAGGGCATCGAGGACGCGAACATCGTCGCCACCAAGCCCCTGATCGTGGCGGCCGACGTCGGCAAGACCGCGAAGAACGGCACGAGGATCAGCGACCTCTTCGTCGTCGACCCCAAGGGCGAGCTGAAGGCCCGCATCCCGCTCGCCTCCGGAGACTTCGGCGCCAAGTGCGGATCCGAGGTCGAGAAGTGCTCGAACATGGTGGTCGGCAACGGCAGGCTCTACCTGCCGTCGTACGAGCACCAGGGCCAGGCCTCCGCCAGCCGCACCAACGAGCTGCTCTCCTTCGACCTGGAGACCGGCAAGCAGACCACCGACCGCGCCGACGCGGGCGAGCGGTTCACGATGTCCCCGCTGCGCATGGACGGGTCGAACATCATCGCCTACAAGTTCCCCCCGTACGACAAGGGCGGTCAGATCGTCAGCATTGACAGCAGGACGATGAAGGAGACCGTCCTCATGGCGAACCCGGACGACAAGGCGAGCCACCGCATCGAGACCGGCTACTCGTTCGATCACTCCGAGTACCGTTTCCGCAACGGCAAGTTCTTCATCTCGCGCACGATCGCCGCCAAGCCGTGGGGGGAGAAGGCCGACCCGGAGTACCTCTTCGCCTCCTTCACCGCGAGCTGACGGGGCCGCGCCGATCCCGCACGGCACCGCCGAAAGCCCCCGAACGGTCCGCACCGATCGGGGGCTTCTGCGCGGTATCCCCCTCGCACCGTCGAACAAGCGTGTAGCTTGCCGGGTCAGAAGGGTGGGGGGTGCTTCCTCAATGGGCGTACGGGTCGTGGTGGTCGACGAGCACCGGCTGCTGGCCGAGGCGCTCGCCTCTGCCCTGAAGCTGCGCGGGCACCGGGTACTGGCTGCCGCAGCGCCGGCGGCGGGCGCCGCCGAGCTGGTCATCAGCCGCGCTCCGGAGGTCTGCCTGCTCGGCACCGCCACCCCCGCCGAGCCCGGGATCTTCGAGCCCGTCGTCCGCATCAAGCGGGAGCGTCCGCAGATCGCCGTGGTCGTCCTGGGCCCGGTGCCCAGCCCGCGCGGGATCGCGGCGGCCTTCGCCGCCGGCGCCTCGGGGTACGTGCGCCAGGACGAGCGCATCGAGGGCGTGGAGCGGGCCCTGGCCAAGGCCAGGGCGGGGGAGGTGGCGATCGCCCCGCAACTGCTCCAGGGGGCCTTCGCCGAGCTGCTGAACCCCGCCGCCCAGCCCGACGACGAGGGGAGCCGGCTGCTGCGGCTGCTCACCCCGCGCGAGGTGGAGGTGCTCGTCCGGGTCGCCGAGGGCGAGGACACCCGGCTGATCGCCGCGGGCATGGAGATCGCCCCGAGCACCGCCCGTACGCACGTGCAGCGGGTGCTGATGAAGCTGGGCGTGGGGTCGAGGCTGGAGGCGGCGGCGCTGGCCGCCCGCACCGGTCTGCTGGACCGGGCGCTGCCCACGCTGCCGTCCGCCGCCGCGCACGGCTGACGTACCGGCCGGGGCGGGGCCCCCGATTTCCCCGTGGGCGCGGAATCGGGTAAGCCAGTGTCCACGCACGCGCACGTACCCGCGCGTGCTCCCGCGCGAGAGGCAGTAGGCGAGTGAGCAAGTACCTGGTAACCGGTGGCGCAGGATACGTCGGCAGCGTGGTCGCGGCCCACCTTCTGGAGGCCGGCCACGAGGTCACCGTCCTCGACGACCTGAGCACGGGCTTCCGCGTGGGGGTCCCGGAGGGCGCCACCTTCATCGAGGGCCGGATCCAGGACGCGGCCCGGTACGTGGACGGCTCCTACGAGGCGGTGCTGCACTTCGCGGCCTCCTCGCAGGTCGGCGAGTCCGTGGTGAACCCGGGCAAGTACTGGGAGAACAACGTCGGCGGGACGCTGGCCCTGCTGGCCGCGATGCGCGGGGCGGGCGTGCGCAAGCTGGTGTTCTCCTCCACCGCCGCCACCTACGGGGAGCCGACGGAGGGCCTGCTGACGGAGGCCTCGGTGACCGCGCCGACCAACCCGTACGGCGCCTCGAAGCTGGCCGTCGACCACATGATCGCGGGGGAGTGCGTGGCGCACGGCCTGGCCGCGGTGTCCCTGCGCTACTTCAACGTGGCGGGCGCCTACGGGCAGTTCGGTGAGCGCCACACCCCCGAGACGCACCTGATCCCGCTGGTCCTCCAGGTCGCGCTGGGCGAGCGCGAGTCGATCTCGGTGTTCGGCGAGGACTACCCGACCCCGGACGGCACCTGCGTGCGCGACTACATCCACGTCGCCGACCTCGCGGAGGCCCACCTGGCCGCCCTGCGGGCCGCCACCGGCGGGGAGCACCTGATCTGCAACCTGGGCAACGGCAACGGGTTCTCGGTCCGCGAGGTCGTCGAGACCGTCCGCAAGGTCACCGGCCGGGAGATCCCCGAGGTGGTCGCCCCGCGCCGGGCCGGCGACCCGGCGATGCTCGTCGCCTCAGCGCGCACGGCCCACGAGCGCCTCGGCTGGACCCCGAGCCGCCCGGACCTCACGGGGATCATCACGGACGCGTGGAACTTCGCGCGTACGCACACCTCCTGAACCTCCCGGGCCTCGGGGGAGGTCCGGACTCCGTCCGGACCTCCCCCGGTCCTGCGCGCCCCCCGCACCCCGATCGGTGCGGGGGGCGTGTGCGTGTCGGGTGTGCGCTGCGGACGGGCGCCGTGCGCGGGCGCGCGGCGTGCACACGCCGGGTGAAATGCCCCCCGTGCAACTGCCCGCGGCACACGCCGGTACCGACGCCGCCATCAGGACCTTTGCGACAGGCGATTTTCAGCCACCATGGAAGGGGTTGGGAACGCCCGCGCCGGAAAATCCCTGGGAAAACTTCTGCTATTCGGCCAACCGTCGGACGCCCCCGGCCCTACGCTGATGCGTGACACCGGTGGGGGCCGGTGTTGATTCAGGGGTCGAGACAAGTCGGGTACGTCGTCCGGTCCGGGGTAATGCAGATATGTCACGGCGGCGGCCGGGGCAGCTGCGGATCACCCGGTCCGGGCGCCGTACCCGCCGTCGTCCGTTCCCCTACCCTTGGGGGTTTTGTGGTTCGTATCCGGGTTCTCGTCGTCGACGATCACCGCATCTTCGCCGAATCGCTCGCAGCCGCGCTCGCGGCCGAGCCGGACGTGGACGTGTCCGCGGCCGGCAGCGGTCCCGCCGCGCTGCGCTGCCTCGAACGCGCGGCGGCCGAGGGTCGTCGCTTCGACGTCCTGCTGGTCGACGCCGATCTCGGCGCGGTGCCGGGGGCCGTGCCCGCCCAGCGGGAGTCCGGTTCCGGGCCACCGCCGCCACCCGGCTCGGACGGGATCGCGCTGGTCGCCGGGGTGCGGGTGCCCCACCCCGGGGTGCGCACCGTCGTGCTCGCCGAGCGCGACGACCCCCGCCGGGCCGCCCTCGCGCTCCAGGCGGGAGCCTCGGGCTGGGTGGCGAAGGACTGTTCGCTCTCCCGGCTGCTGGCAGTGATCCGCGGGGTCCTGCGCGAGGAGACCCACCTGCCTCCCGCACTGCTCACCGGGGTGCTCCGGGAGCTGACCGCGGCGCGCAAGCACCGTACGGACAGCGAGCGGCTGGTGGAGTCGCTGACCCCGCGCGAACACGAGGTGCTGCGCTGCATGGTGGCGGGTCTGGGCCGCAAGGACGTGGCGGCGCGGCTGTTCCTGTCCCCGCACACGGTCCGCACCCACATGCAGAACGTGCTGGGCAAGCTCGGCGTGCACTCCACGCTGGCCGCCGTGGCACTGGCCCGGCGGGCCGGCGTACGGCCGGCCGACCTAGCCGGGGATGTTGTCGAACGGAGCGGTCAACTGGCGTAGCAGCCCGGCGAGATCGCCGCGCTGACTCTGCGAGAGCTGGGCCAGGATCGCCCGTTCCTGGGCCAGCAGCCCGGCGAGGGCCTGGTCGGCGCGGTCCCGGCCCTCGGGGGTGAGTCGCACCAGGACCCCCCGGCGGTCGTTGGGGTCCGGGAGCCGTTCGACGAGGCCCTTCTTGGCGAGCCGGTCGATGCGGTTGGTCATGGTGCCGGAGGTGACCAGGGTCTGGGTCAACAGCTGGCCGGGGGAGAGCTGGTAGGGCGCGCCGGCGCGGCGCAGCGACGTCAGGACGTCGAACTCCCACGGCTCCAGGCCGTGCTCGGAGAAGGCCAGCCTGCGGGCCCGGTCGAGATGACGCGCGAGCCTGCTGACGCGGCTCAGCACCTCGAGCGGTTCCACGTCGAGGTCAGGGCGCTCCCGCCGCCATGCCGCCACCAGTCGGTCGACCTCGTCCTCCATGCCGATCAGTGTAAGGGGTCTGTCGATGTGAAGTCTCTTCATACCGAGTATCTCGATCACGAGTATCTTGACATCGAGATATAAATGAAGCGAGCATGGGGCATGGAGGGGGCCGGAACGGATTCCGCTTCCGATCGCCCCGCCAGCAGGGAGGCTCGAACATGTATTCCGATACCGCGCGCGCCGGGACCCCCACGTCCACCGCGCCCTCCGCCCCCACCTGGGATCCCCAGCAGTACCTCCGGCACTCGGGCCACCGCACCCGGCCCTTCCTCGACCTGCTCACCCGCATACCCGAGCTCCCCCAGCGCCCCGCCCGCATCGCCGACCTCGGCTGCGGCCCCGGCAACGTCACCACCCTCCTCGCCGAGCGCTGGCCCGAGGCCCGCATCACCGGCTTCGACCTCTCCCCGGAGATGCTCGACCGCGCCACCGCGGAGTACGCCGGGCCCACCCCCGGCGGCGGCGGCCTCGACTTCCGTCACGGGGACCTCGCCACCTGGCTCCCCGAGGAGCCCTACGACCTGATCGTCTCCAACGCCGCCCTGCAGTGGGTCCCCGGCCACCCCGGCTCCTTCGGTGCCTGGATCAACGGCCTGCGCCCCGGCGGCACCTTCGCCTTCCAGATCCCCGGCAACTTCACGGCCCCCAGCCACGCCCTGCTCGCCCAGCAGTGCGACACCCCGCGCTGGCGGGCCCGGCTCGCCGGTCACGGCGCCCGCTACATCCATCTCCTCGAACCCGCCGAATACCTCGCCCGGTTCACCGAGCTCGGCTGCGCCGCCGACATCTGGGAGACCACCTACTACCAACTGCTCCAGGGCCCCGACCCCGTGCTCGACTGGGTCAAGGGCACCGCCCTGCGGCCCGTCCTCACCGCCCTCGGCGACGACCGCGACGCCGCGGACGCCTTCCTCACCGAATACCGTGACCGGCTGCGCGCGGCCTATCCGACCGGCCCGCGCGGCACCGTCTTCCCGTTCCGCCGCATCTTCGCCGTAGCCCGCAAGGAGGCATGACCGTGCTGACCGCAGTCGACCACGTGCAACTCGCCGCGCCGCCCGACTCGGAGGACCTCCTCCGCGCGTACTACACGGACGTCCTCGGCATGACCGAGATCCCCAAGCCGCCGGTCCTCGCCGCCCGTGGGGGTTGCTGGTTCGCCGCCGGGCCCGTCCAGCTGCACCTCGGCGTGGAGGAGGACTTCCGGCCCGCCCGCAAGGCCCATCCGGGGCTACGGGTGAGCGATATCGAGGCGTACGCGAGCAGACTGCGGGAGCGGGGGGCCACGGTGGTCTGGGACGACGACCTGCCGGGCCACCGCCGCTTCTATTCCGAGGACCCCGTCGGCAACCGGCTCGAATTCCTGGAACGGCACCATCCGGAACCGGCAGCGCCGGAGCCCTGCGCATAAGACGCACCACACGACGGCGCCCCGCCACCGGATCTCCGGTGACGGGGCGCCGTCGTGGTCCGCGTACGGGGCTCAGTTCTTGCGCCGGCCCACCAGCTGCGGCTTCGACTCCAGCCCGTCCAGCCCGTGCCAGGCCAGGTTCACCAGGTGCGCCGCCACCTCCGCCTTCTTGGGTCTGCGCACGTCCAGCCACCACTGCCCGGTCAGCGCCACCATCCCGACCAGCGCCTGCGCGTACAGCGGGGCCAGCTTGGGGTCAAAGCCCCGCGCCTTGAACTCCAGCCCCAGGATGTCCTCGACCTGCGTGGCGATGTCGCTGATCAGCGAGGCGAAGGTGCCGGTCGACTGGGCGACCGGGGAATCCCGCACGAGGATCCGGAAACCGTCCGTGTACGACTCGATGTAGTCCAGCAGCGCGAACGCCGCCTGCTCCAGCAGTTCCCGCGGGTGCCCGGCCGTCAGCGCGCCCGTCACCCCGTCCAGCAGCTGGCGCATCTCCCGGTCCACGACGACCGCGTACAGGCCCTCCTTGCCGCCGAAGTGCTCGTACACCACCGGCTTGGACACCCCGGCCTTCGCCGCGATCTCCTCCACGGAGGTGCCTTCGAAGCCCTTCTCGGCGAACAGCGTCCGGCCGATGTCCAGCAGTTGTTGGCGCCGCTCCGCGCCCGTCATCCGGACCCGGCGGCCGCGCCTGGGCTTGTCGCTGCTGGAGTTACTGCCGTCGATCGCCACGTCCCCCATCATGCCGCGTTCGACTCGTTTTCCCTGCGCCGGGCGTCGATGCGGGCCGCCGACGGCCAGCGGACGTCCGTCGCCCAGCCCAGCTGCTCGAACCAGCGGATCAGCCGCGCGCTGGAGTCGACCTGGCCGCGCAGCACACCGTGCCGCGCCGAGGTCGGGTCGGCGTGGTGCAGGTTGTGCCAGGACTCCCCGCAGGAGAGCACCGCCAGCCACCAGACGTTGCCGCTGCGGTCCCGGGACTTGAACGGCCGCTTGCCCACCGCGTGGCAGATCGAGTTGATCGACCACGTCACGTGGTGCAGCAGCGCGACCCGCACCAGGGAGCCCCAGAAGAACGCCGTGAACGCGCCCCACCAGGACATCGTCACCAGACCGCCCACCAGCGGCGGGATCGCCAGCGAGAAGATCGTCCAGAAGATGAAGTCCCGCGAGATCCGGCGGATCGCCGGGTCCTTGATCAGGTCGGGGGCGTACTTCTGCTGATCGGTCTGCTCCTCGTCGAACAGCCAACCGATGTGCGCCCACCACAGCCCCTTCATCAGGGCCGGCAGCGTCTCCCCGAACCGCCAGGGCGAATGCGGGTCACCCTCGTGGTCCGAGAACTTGTGGTGCTTGCGGTGGTCCGCCACCCAGCGCACCAGCGGCCCCTCCACCGCCATCGACCCCATCACGGCGAGCACGATCCGCAGCGGCCGCTTCGCCTTGAAGGAACCGTGCGTGAAGTAGCGGTGGAAACCGATGGTGATCCCGTGGCAGGCCAGGAAGTACATGAAGACCATCAGGCCGAGGTCCAGCCAGCTCACCCCCCAGCCCCAGGCCAGCGGGACCGCCGCCAGCAGGGCCACGAAGGGCACGGTGATGAACAGCAGCAGGGCGATCTGTTCGATGGAGCGCTTGTTCTCGCCGCCGAGTGTCGCGGACGGCTCGGACGTGTCGGAGGGTGCGGAGGCGCCCTCGATCAGATCGGGACTGGTGGTCATGGGTGTCCCCTGGGGGGTGAGAGAAGTCGGCGGGCTCCCTGGTTACGAACCCTACGGACCCGTAACCTACGGCATCGTAAGTATGGCAAAGCCGGGTGCGCAGGCAAGAGGGGCAGCGCCGGGAGAAGGAGCGCGCGCGAGGTGTTCACGCGCCGCCTGATGAGACGTTTGTCCAGGCACACGCATCGGACACCTATCCTGGGTCCCGTCGGACAGCGCGGTCCGCACGGGCAGCCCGAGCTGCGCATCAGGAGCGGAGATCCCGCCCCCGGACCGAGTCCGGGGAAGGCATCGCCGCACGTCGCCGGGAGCCCACCGCCCAGTAGCGCTCGAACACTGCAAGGAGCCGCACCTGTGAGCAGTGCTGACCAGGCCCCCCAGGGCCAGGCCCCCGTCACCCCGGCCGCCACCGCCAACGCGGAACTGCGCGCGGACATCCGCCGCCTCGGCGACCTCCTCGGGGAGACCCTCGTACGCCAGGAGGGCCAGGACCTCCTCGACCTCGTGGAGCGCGTCCGCGCCCTCACCCGCACCGACGGCGAGGCCGCTGCCGCCCTGCTCGGCGACACCGACCTGGAGACCGCCGCCAAGCTCGTGCGCGCCTTCTCCACCTACTTCCACCTCGCCAACGTCACCGAGCAGGTGCACCGCGGCAAGGAACTGCGCGCCCACCGTGCCGCCGAGGGCGGGCTCCTCGCCCGCACCGCCGACATGCTGAAGGACGCCGACCCCGACCACCTGCGCGAGACGGTCAAGAACCTCAACGTCCGCCCCGTCTTCACGGCGCACCCCACCGAGGCGGCCCGCCGCAGCGTCCTCAACAAGCTGCGCCGCATCGCGGCCCTCCTGGAGGAGCCCGTCACCGGCGCCGGCGACCGCCGCCGCCACGACCTGCGCCTCGCCGAGAACATCGACCTCGTCTGGCAGACCGACGAGCTGCGCGTCGTGCGCCCCGAGCCCGCCGACGAGGCCCGCAACGCCATCTACTACCTCGACGAGCTGCACGCCGGCGCCGTCGGCGACGTCCTGGAAGACCTCGCCGCCGAGCTCCAGCGCGTCGGCGTCGAGATCCCCGCCGGCACCCGCCCGCTGACCTTCGGCACCTGGATCGGCGGCGACCGCGACGGCAACCCCAACGTCACCCCCGAGGTCACCCGCGACGTGCTGATCCTCCAGCACGAGCACGGCATCACCGACGCCCTGGAACTCATCGACTACCTGCGCGGACTCCTCTCCAACTCCATCCGCTACACCGGAGCCACCGAGGAACTCCTCGCCTCCCTCCAGGCCGACCTGGAGCGCCTCCCCGAGATCAGCCCGCGCTACAAGCGGCTGAACGCCGAGGAGCCGTACCGCCTCAAGGCCACCTGCATCCGGCAGAAGCTCCTCAACACCCGCGAGCGCCTCGCCAAGGGCATCCCGCACGAGGAGGGCCGCGACTACCTCGGCACCGCCGAGCTGCTCACCGACCTCACCCTCATCCAGACCTCCCTGCGCGAACACCGCGGCGCGCTCTTCGCCGACGGCCGCATGGACCGCACCATCCGCACCCTGGCCGCCTTCGGGCTCCAGCTCGCCACCATGGACGTGCGCGAGCACGCCGACGCCCACCACCACGCGCTCGGCCAGCTCTTCGACCGCCTCGGCGAGGAGTCCTGGCGCTACGCCGACATGCCGCGCGAGTACCGGCAGAAGCTCCTCGCCAAGGAACTGCGCTCCCGCCGCCCGCTCGCGCCCACCCCGGCCCCGCTCGACGCCGCCGGGGCCAAGACGCTCGGCGTCTTCGGCGCCATCAAGGACGCCTTCGAGAAGTTCGGCCCCGAGGTCATCGAGTCCTACATCATCTCGATGTGCCAGGGCGCCGACGACGTCTTCGCCGCCGCCGTCCTCGCCCGCGAGGCCGGCCTCATCGACCTCCACACCGGCTGGGCCAAGATCGGCATCGTTCCGCTCCTGGAGACCACCGACGAGCTGCGCGCCGCCGACGTCATCCTCGACGAAATGCTCGCCGACCCCTCCTACCGGCGCCTGGTCTCCCTGCGCGGCGACGTCCAGGAGGTCATGCTCGGCTACTCCGACTCCTCCAAGTTCGGCGGCATCACCACCTCCCAGTGGGAGATCCACCGCGCCCAGCGCCGGCTGCGCGACGTGGCCCACCGCTACGGCGTGCGCCTGCGCCTCTTCCACGGCCGCGGCGGCACCGTCGGCCGCGGCGGCGGCCCCTCCCACGACGCGATCCTCGCCCAGCCCTGGGGCACCCTCGAAGGCGAGATCAAGGTCACCGAGCAGGGCGAGGTCATCTCCGACAAGTACCTGGTCCCCTCGCTGGCCCGGGAGAACCTCGAACTGACCGTCGCGGCCACCCTGCAGGCCTCCGCCCTGCACACCGCGCCCCGCCAGTCCGACGACGCCCTCACCCGCTGGGACGCGGCCATGGACGTCGTCTCCGACGCCGCGCACGCCGCGTACCGCGAGCTCGTCGAGGACCCCGACCTGCCCGCGTACTTCTTCGCCGCGACCCCCGTCGACCAGCTCGCCGACCTCCACCTGGGCTCCCGGCCCTCCCGCCGCCCCGACTCCGGCGCCGGCCTCGACGGTCTGCGCGCCATCCCGTGGGTCTTCGGCTGGACCCAGTCCCGCCAGATCGTCCCCGGCTGGTACGGGGTTGGCTCCGGCCTCAAGGCCCTGCGCGAGGCCGGCCAGGAGGACGTCCTCACCGAGATGGGCGGACGCTGGCACTTCTTCCGCAACTTCCTGTCCAACGTCGAAATGACGCTGGCCAAGACCGACCTGCGGATCGCCCGCCACTACGTCGACACCCTCGTGCCCGACCACCTCAAGCACGTCTTCGCCCGCATCGAGGCCGAGCACGAGCTCACCGTCCGCGAGGTCCTGCGCATCACCGGCGCCGAAGAGCTCCTCGGCTCGAACCCGGTGCTCCAGCAGACCTTCGCCGTGCGCGACGCCTACCTGGACCCGATCTCCTACCTCCAGGTCTCGCTGCTGGCCCGCCAGCGCGCGGCCGCCGCCCGCGGCGAGGAAGCCGACCCGCTGCTCGCCCGCGCCCTGCTGCTCACGGTCAACGGCGTCGCCGCGGGCCTGCGCAACACCGGCTGACGCCGAGCCCCGGTATCCGTGTCCGTCACCCTTGGTGATGACGGACGCGGATACCGGGCGCTACCGTGGACGTCCAGGACCACAATCCCGTCCATGGGAGCAACCATGACTGCCGAGCCCGTACACGACTGGTCGAGGCCGCCGTTGGACGGGTACACGGTGGACGACCTGCTGACGCTGCCGGACCTCCCGCGACACACCGAGCTGATCGACGGGAGCCTGGTCTTCGTGAGTCCGCAACGCTTCATCCACTCTGATCTGATCGACTTCCTCGTCACCCGGCTACGGCTGACCGCCCCCCGGCACACAAGGGTCGCGCGAGAGATGACTGTGGTGATCGACAAGCGCAACGGGCCCGAACCAGACATCTCGGTCGTGCGGCGAGAAGCCTGCACGAGCCCCATGCAGACCCACTTCTATGCCGCCGATGTCCTGCTCGCAGTCGAGGTGGTCTCGCCCGAGTCCGAAGCCCGGGACACCAAAGCGAAGCTGCACAAGTACGCCGCTGCCGGTATCCCGAACTACTGGATCGTCAAGATCGAGGGCGACGAAGCCATCGAACCGGTCGTGTACCTCTACGAGCTGGACCCCCACACACGTGCCTACGTCTGCCAGGGGATCCACACCAAGCCGTTCAGCGTCGACCGGCCCTTCGCCGCCGAAATCGACTTCGAAGGGCTCGACGAGATGTAGCGCCGCTCAGGAGTTGTACGCCGACTGGGCGCGCTCCAGGCCCTCCTGGATCAGGCACTCCACGGAGTCCGCGGCCCGGTCCACGAACCAGTCCAGCTCCTTGCGCTCCGTGGAGGAGAAGTCCTTCAGCACGAAGTCCGCGACCTGCATCCGGCCCGGCGGCCGCCCGATGCCGCACCGCACCCGGTGGTAGTCGGGGCCCATGGACTTGGTCATCGACTTCAGGCCGTTGTGCCCGTTGTCCCCGCCGCCCAGCTTCAGCCGCAGCGTCGGGTAGTCGATGTCCAGCTCGTCGTGGACGGCGACGATCCGCTCCAGCGGCACCTTGTAGAAGTCGCGCAGCGCCGTCACCGGGCCGCCGGACAGGTTCATGTACGTCATCGGCTTGGCCAGCACCACCCGGCGGTTGGCCGGCCCCGGCGGACCCATGCGGCCCTCGACCACCTGGGCCCGGGCCTTGTGCGCCTTGAACTTCCCGCCGATCCGCTCCGCCAGCAGGTCGGCCACCATGAACCCGATGTTGTGGCGGTTGCCCGCGTACTCCGGTCCCGGGTTCCCCAGGCCCACGATCAGCCAGGGTGCCGCGTCGTCCGACATCAAAAGCTCCTAGGTTCCGCTACGAAGACGACCGCCGTCCCGCTCCAGTGGAGCCGGACGGCGGTCGGTCAGCAACTGCTGAGGGGGTCGGGCGAGGCTCAGGCCTCGGTGCCCTCGGCGACCTCGGCGGCCGGCTCCTCGGCCTGCGGGGCGACGACCTGGAGGACGGCGATGTCGCCGTCGACGGCCAGGGTGGTGCCGGCCGGCAGGACCAGGTCCGAGGCGTGAATGGTGGCGCCGGCCTCGAGGCCCGCGATGGAGACGGTGACCTCGGTCGGGATGTGCGTGGCCTCGGCCTCGACGGAGATGGTGTTCTGGAGGGTCTCCAGCATGTTGCCCCCGGCGGCCAGCTCGCCCTCGGTGACGATCGCGACGTCGACGGTGACCTTCTCGCCCTTCTTGACGATCAGGAAGTCGACGTGGGAGATCGAGCGCTTCAGCGGGTGCTTCTGCACGGCCTTCGGGATGACCAGCTCGGTGCCGGCGTCGCCGAGGTCCAGGGAGATCAGGACGTTCGGGGTGCGCAGCGCGAGCTGAAGGGCGTGGGCGTCGACGTTGACGTGCTTCGGGTCGGTGCCGTGACCGTAGATGACGCCGGGGGTCAGGGCGTCGCGGCGGGCCTGGCGGGCGGAGCCCTTGCCGAAGGTGTCACGGATCTTGGCGGAAAGCTTGACCTCGGACATGCTCACTCCTCGTGGGGTGACGGAAGAAGGACGGAAGTCACCCGGCCGAAACGGCCTGCTACGAAGAGCGCGTCGATAACGGAGCATCCGTACCGGAAAAAGGTACGGCCTCCCTCGCCGAGCAACTCATGGAGTGTACCCGGCGGGGGAGGCCGCACCAAAAGGATCTACCGCGGAGCGGTTACTGCTGCTCCTCGAAGAGGCTGGTGACCGAGCCGTCCTCGAAGACCTCGCGCACGGCGCGCGCGATCATCGGGGCGATCGACAGCACCGTGATCTTGTCGAGCTCCAGGTCGGACGGGTCCGGCAGGGTGTTCGTGAACACGAACTCGCTGACCTTGGAGTTCTTCAGGCGGTCAGCGGCCGGGCCCGACAGGATGCCGTGCGTGGCCGTCACGATGACGTCCTCGGCGCCGTGCGCGAACAGCGCGTCGGCCGCGGCGCAGATGGTGCCACCGGTGTCGATCATGTCGTCGACCAGGACGCAGACGCGGCCCTTGACCTCACCGACGACCTCGTGGACGGTCACCTGGTTGGCGACGTCCTTGTCGCGGCGCTTGTGCACGATCGCCAGCGGCGCGTCCAGACGGTCGCACCAGCGGTCGGCCACGCGCACGCGGCCGGCGTCGGGGGACACGATCGTGAGCTTCGTGCGGTCCACCTTGGCGCCGACGTAGTCCGCGAGGACGTTCAGGGCCGAAAGGTGGTCCACCGGGCCGTCGAAGAAGCCCTGGATCTGGTCCGTGTGCAGGTCGACCGTCAGGATGCGGTCCGCACCCGCGGTCTTCAGCAGGTCGGCGACCAGGCGGGCCGAGATCGGCTCGCGGCCCTTGTGCTTCTTGTCCTGGCGGGCGTACCCGTAGGACGGGACGATCACGGTGATGGAGCGTGCCGACGCGCGCTTCAGCGCGTCGATCATGATCAGCTGCTCCATGATCCACTTGTTGATCGGAGCCGTGTGGCTCTGGATCAGGAAGCAGTCCGCGCCGCGAGCCGACTCCTGGAAGCGGACGTAGATCTCACCGTTCGCGAAGTCGAAAGCCTTGGTCGGCACGAGGGCGACGCCCAGCTGGTGCGCAACCTCCTCGGCCAGCTCGGGGTGGGC
This sequence comes from Streptomyces sp. NBC_01214, assembly GCF_026340975.1. GTDB lineage: Bacteria > Actinomycetota > Actinomycetes > Streptomycetales > Streptomycetaceae > Streptomyces. The sequence goes on from NZ_JAPEOS010000001.1 coordinate 1,113,874, forward strand.
GCGGCCGGAGAAGAGCATCAGCTTCTTCTCGCCGGTCGTCTTGATCCCGGTCACAGCACAGTCTCCTCAGACGTGTTGAAGCTGCTCGCCCCCATGTGCGTCCGTCCCGCACACGGTGAGCCAGCCGAATTGCGTGCACCTATCACGGTACGCCGTCGCGGGCGTACCTGTTTCCGGTCAGTTCACCTCAGGGGCGCTCGGCGTCCTCCGGGGCCGCCGACTGCGCCGCCGCGGCGGCTGCACTGCCCGGACGCTTGCGGGCCACCCAGCCCTCGATATTCCGCTGCTGGCCACGGGCCACGGCCAGGGCGCCGGGCGGCACGTCCTTGGTGATCACGGAGCCGGCGGCCGTGTAGGCGCCGTCCCCGATGGTGACGGGAGCCACAAACATGTTGTCCGAGCCCGTCTTGCAGTGTGAGCCGACGGTGGTGTGGTGCTTGTGTTCGCCGTCGTAGTTCACGAAGACGCTCGCGGCGCCGATGTTGGTGTACTCACCGATCGTCGCGTCGCCCACGTAGGACAGATGGGGGACCTTGGTGCCCTCGCCGATCGTCGCGTTCTTCATCTCGACGTAGGTGCCGGCCTTGGCCTTGGCACCGAGGTTCGTGCCGGGGCGCAGGTACGCGAAGGGACCCACGCTCGCCTGCGGGCCCACGACCGCGCTCTCGGCGACCGTGTTGTCCACCCGGGCGCCCGCGCCCACGTGGGTGTCCTTCAGCCGGGTGTTGGGGCCGACCTCGGCGCCCTCGGCGATGTGCGTGGTGCCCAGCAGCTGGGTGCCGGGGTGCACGATCGCGTCCTGCCCGAAGGTGACGGTCACGTCGATGAAGGTGCCGGCCGGGTCGACGACCGTGACGCCCGCGAGCATGGCCTGCTCCAGCAGGCGCGCGTTCAGCAGCGCGCGGGCCTCGGCGAGCTGCACGCGGTTGTTGATCCCGAGGATCTGCCGGTGGTCGCTGCCGACGGCCGCGCCGACGCGGTGCCCGGCCTCGCGCAGGATGCCGAGGACGTCGGTGAGGTACTCCTCGCCCTGGCTGTTGTCGGTGCGGACCTTGCCGAGCGCGTCGGCGAGCAGGGCGCCGTCGAAGGTGAAGACGCCCGAGTTGATCTCGCGGATCGCACGCTGGGCGTCGGAGGCGTCCTTGTGTTCGACGATGGCCGTCACGGCGCCGCCGGCGTCGCGGACGATGCGCCCGTAGCCGGTGGAGTCCGGGACCTCGGCGGTCAGCACGGTGACGGCGTTGCCGTCGGCCTCGTGCGTCCGCGCGAGCGCGGCCAGGGTCTCCCCGGTCAGCAGCGGGGTGTCGCCGCAGACGACGATCACGGTGCCGGTGATGCCGCCGCCGAGCTCTTCGAGGGCCATGCGGACGGCGTGCCCGGTGCCGTTCTGCTCGTACTGGACGGCGGTGCGGACGTCGGCGTCGATGCCGGCCAGGTGTGCGGTGACCTGCTCGCGGGCGTGCCCGACGACCACGACGAGGTGCTCGGGGTCCAGCTCGCGGGAGGCGGCGACGACGTGACCGACGAGCGAGCGCCCGCAGATCTCGTGGAGAACCTTGGGAGTCGCCGACTTCATGCGGGTGCCTTCACCCGCTGCGAGTACGACGACGGCTGCCGGGCGGTTGGCGCTCACGGGGATGCCCTTCGGCTTCGGGGGTGGACCCGTGAAGGATACCGGGGTGCCGGTGGCCCCGAACGAACGCGGGTCCCGACCGTGAAGGTCCGGACCCGGAATTGTGCAGCTCCCCCGCCAGGACTCGAACCCGGACATAAGGCACCAAAAGCCTCAGTGCTGCCAATTACACCACAGGGGATAGCGAATGTGGCTCGATCGGACATTTTGGCGTACCGATCAAGCTGGCCGTCCCTACTATGCCGTACCACCTGCCCTCACCGCGACGGTACCCGTCCCCGTCGTTTCGGTGGCGGGGTATTTCCCCGGGACGCCGCACAGGCCGCCCGTACGCTGGACGGCATGACCAAAACGGGGGAAGTAGTGGAAGGCCGGGCCGGGCCGCCCTTGTGGTGGGCGCGGCGGCGGGACGCCGTGGGGGACGTGGCGCTGGCCGCGGTGTCCACGGCGGAATGCGCGTGGGAAGGGATCCGCTTCGCGCACGAGGCGGGGATCCCCGTGGCCGCCGGGGTGCTGTTCGGTGCCGTGGTGGGGACCGTGCTGGTGCTGCGGCGGCGGTGGCCGATCGCCGTGGTGCTGGTGGGGATCGCCGTGGCGCCGGCCGAGATGGGGTTCCTGCTGTCGGTGGCGGGCATGTACTCGCTCGCCTCGTCCGAGGTGCCCCGGCGGGTCATCGCCACGCTGGCCTCGATGTCGCTGGTCGCGACCTTCGTCGTGATGTATCTGAAGACGCGCGGGGACGTGGAGGCCGATCCGGCGCTCGTGGTCGCGCTGTCCGGGTTCGTCGCGGTGGCGCTGACCGTGCCCCCGGTGCTGCTCGGGCTCTACATCGGCGCCCGCCGGCGGCTGATGGAGAGCCTGCAGGAACGGGCGGACTCGCTGGAGCGGGAGCTGTCGCTGCTGGCGGACCGGGCGGAGGAGCGGGCCGAGTGGGCCCGTACGGAGGAGCGCACCCGGATCGCGCGGGAGATGCACGACGTGGTGGCCCACCGGGTGTCGCTGATGGTGGTGCACGCGGCCGCACTGGAGGCGGTGGCGGTCAAGGACCCGGCGCGGGCCGCGAAGAACGCGGCCCTGGTGGGGGACATGGGGCGGCAGGCCCTGACGGAGCTGCGCGAGATGCTCGGCGTGCTCCGGGCGCCGCCCAAGCCGGCCCCGGCTCCCTTGTCCGCGGTGTCCGCGGTGGCCGTCGCGGCGGTGGCGTTCGCGGGGGGTGGAGGTGCGGAGGACGGGCCCACGCTCGGCGAGCTGGAGGCGCTGGTCGGCCAGTCGCGGGCGGCGGGGATGACCGTGGAGATGCTGGTGCACGGCGAGTGGGCGGCGTACGCGGCGGAGGTCGAGCAGACGGCGTTCCGCGTGGTGCAGGAGGCGCTGACCAACTGCCACAAGCACGCCCCGGGCGCACGGGTCGTGGTGCGGCTCGCGCACCGCGCGGGGGAGGTGGCCATGCAGGTGGAGAACGGCCCCTGCGACGGCAAGGCCCCCGAACCGGGCCTGCCGAGCGGCGGGAACGGACTGGTCGGGATGCGCGAGCGCGTCCTGGGCCTGGGCGGGGTGTTCGTGTCGGGCCCGACGGATGCGGGCGGCTTCAAGGTCTCGGCGGTCCTGCCGAGCGGACGGGGGTAGGCGTGGGCTGGGATCCGGTGGGGGAGCTGACGGCCGAGGACCGCGAGCTGTTCGGGAGTCACTGGGAGCGGCGCATGTGGCTGAACGTGCCCGGGCCGTTCTACACGGCGGAGACGGACACCTGCTGGACCGGGCGGCTCCACGCACCGGACAACGTGCTCTACGCGGCCGCGTGCGAGAGCGTCGAGTACGTCTTCCGGCAGCCGCGCGATGCCCGCGAGGTGCGGAACGTGGTGGCCGCGGCGAGGGAGGAGGTCTTCGGGGAGTACGCCTGCGACGGCGACCTGTGGTGGACGCCCCCGGCGGTGCGGCAGTGGTGGGCGGAGCGCGCCCGCGTCGCCGAGCATCTGGCGGGGGCGCAGACGGAGTGGAGGGGCCGCAACCGCTTCGAGGATGACGCGTTGATCGGGGTGCTCGACTTCCAGGCCCATCTGGCCGGCGGGCTTGCCGCCGACCTGCGGGCCTACCTCTTCCGGCTGGAGGAGGGGCGGTATCCGGAAGCCGGGGAGCGGCTTCCGGAGCTCGATTAGCCCGTGGTGAGGCGGGTCGGTTGGAGGCCCGTCAGGAGGAGGGTGAGGGCCTCGTCGACGGTGGAGCCGAGGTACCAGTCGCCGGTGTGGTCGATGCCGTAGGCGCGGCCCTCGCGGTCGATCGCGAGGTGGGAGCCGCCGTCGGCCTCGACGCCCAGCGGGCACAGTTGCGTGGAGAGGGCCCGGCCGAGGTCGGCGAAGGTGCGCGCGAGGTGGAGTCCGGTGAGCGGGTCGATCCGGACGGGCGTCGGGGCGATCTGGCGGCCGGGGCCGTGCGCGGCGACCGTCAGACCGCCGAACTCGGCCCACGCCTCGACGGCGGCGGGGAAGACGGTGTGCCGGTGTCCGGCGGGCGTGGTGTGGTCCCGCAGGGCGTCGGCCCAGTACTCGGCCTGCTTGATGTCCCACCGGCCGGGTTCCCAGCCGGCGGTGCGCAGGGCGGAGTCCACGGCGACCGGGAAACGGGTGGCCGAGGAGCGGTCGTAGGACGCGGAGGCGGCGGTCATGGCTACTCGGAGGGGGTGAGGTCGACGGAGCGTACGCCGAAGTGGGCGAGGAGTGCGTCGCAGGAGCGGCAGGGCGGTGCGTAGCTGCCGTGGAGGGGGTCGCCGTCCTCGCGGATGTGGCGGGCGGTGATCTTCGCGTGCTTCAGGGAGCGGCGGGCCTCGCTCGCGGAGAGGGGTTTGCGGGAGGCGCGTCGGGAGCGGGCGCCCTCGACGGCGGTCAGGTGGCGGGAGAGCAGGATCGCCTCCGGACATCGGCCCGTGAAGCGTTCGCGCTGTCCGCTGGTGAGGGTGTCGAGGAAGTCCTGGACGAGCGGATGGAGCGCGGGCGGCTGATCGGCCTTGCCGGCGGTGCCGGTGAGGGTCTCGCCGCGCACGGAGAGGGCGGCGGCGACGGTGGGGAGGATGCCGTCGCGGCGGAAGCGCAGGACGGGTACGGCGGGGCGGCCGTCGGTACTGCTCCAGCGCAACCGGGGGTCGCCGGCGGGACCGGCGGCTTCGCCGGCCGGGCCGGCGGAGGCCGGTGCGCCTGTTGCGTCCGGCGCGGTGTCGCCGGATTCTGTGCGTGTTGCCGTGTTGTGCATGCGCGTGCTTTCCCTCCCGTGGCGGCGGTGGTGACCCCTGTCGCTCACGCCCCCGTACTGCGGGGACAGCCTGTCAAATGTCACCTGTCATGCGGAAGCCAGGTCGAATATTCGTATCAATTCGGATGTTCCTGGCCCTCGGGCGGGTGTGCCGGTCGGGCGCGGGTAAGGGTCTTGCCCCAGCGCATAGGCTGTGGTGAACCAGCCAGATCCAGCAGGGGGCTACCGCCATGACGACAGGTCGGCTCGGGCAGCAGGCCGCGCCACCCAACGCCGCTTACTCGGGGCAGGTCGTGCACTTCCCGGACCCGGTCCGGGCCGCTCGGCATCCCCACGGGGTGCGGATGGACGGCCATGGGCATCCGGACTTCTCCGCCTACGCGCGCGCGGCCGTGGAGATCGCCGAACCGCCGGAGGGCTTCGGCGTGGACGAGCTGCGGCTCACGGACTACGTGTCCGCGAACGCCGCAATGAAGTCCGCCGGGCACGAGCTGTGGGACACGGTCGGGCCGGTGGCGACCCCGCACGGCTGGACCTGGCACCACGTGGCGGGTTCGCGGCGCATGGAGCTGGTCCCGGTCGAGGTGAAGGCGCTGCTGCGGCATCACGCGGGCCTGGCGACGGCTCCGGTGGACCACGACAAGCGCGGGACGCGGCCGTTGCAAGAGGTGCGCCCGGCGCACCTGGGGCTGCCGAAGTCGGTGGTGTCGGTCTCCGAGGAACAGGTGCAGGGGGTCGAGGAGGACCTCGGCTACCGGCTGCCGGAGCCGTACCGCTCGTTCCTGAAGGCCGCGGGCGGCTGCGCGCCGGTCGGCGCGGGCCTGGACGTGGACCTCGGTCTGCTCGTGGACCAGCCCTTCTTCACGGTGCGTGAGGAGGCGGCGGTCAACGACCTGGTGTACGTCAACAAGTGTCTGCGCGACCACCTGACGAAGGACTACCTGTGCGTGGCCTTCGTCCAGGGCGGGCTGCTCGCGCTGAAGGTCAAGGGCGAGGGCATCGGCTCGGTGTGGTTCTCCCCGTACGACGACGCCCGCGACCGGGACGGCTGGTCGGTCCAGGAGCGCGTGGAGCGGTTGTTGCTGCCGTGCGGTGCTGATTTCGACGCCTTCCTCGAGCGGCTGGCCGGCAACCCGCCGGAGCTGGAGACGGTGGCCGGTCTGATGGTGGACGGCGGATTCGCACGTTCGGTTCCGGTGTCGGGTTCGGCACCGGTGGAGGGGTGAGCGCGCGATGGTGACGTTTGCGCAGGCGCAGGAGCGCGCCGAAGAGTGGATCAACGGGGACGTGCCCGCGTACCAGCACCGGGAGGTGCGCGTACGGGAGTTCGGGCTCGGGTTCGTGGTGTGGGCGGAGGACCGCGCGGCCGGTCCCGTGTCCGGTGGTGGGCGGCAGCGGCTGGTCATCGCGCGGGACAGCGGGGAGGTGACGCTGTGGCCGGGACTGCCGGTGGGTGAGGTGATCCGCCGGTACGAGGAGGAGTACGGGGCCGCGGCTGCGGCCGTTTCGGAGGCTTCGGTTCCGCCGCCGCGGATCGACTCGGAGCAGACTTCGTTCATGCTCAGCCCGCCGGAGTGGCTGCAGGAAGCCGCGGACCGGGCGGGGATCGCGCCGAGGTCGACGTCCACGTCGGCGCCGGCCGCTCCCGTCGACGCCGCGCCCGCGCCCGAGCCCGCGTCGGCTCCTGCGCCTACGCCGGCTCCTGCGGCACCGGCGCCCGCCCCGGCCGTGCCGTTGCGGCGCGGCGGCGAGATCCCGTACGAGCCCACGGCCAACGACGGGGTTCCGGCGACGGCCCCGGCTCCGGCAGCGCCCGCGGTGCCGATCGGCGCCACGCCCTGGGCGGGCACCGATGTGAACTCCGGTACGGACGAGGCGTCCGTACCGCTGCCCGCGACCGTGTTCGCGCCGCCGCTGTCCGGGTCGGACCTGGAGGACGCGCCGTCGTCCGGGGTGGCCCCGGAGGCGAAGACCACGCTGATGCCGGGCGGCAGCCAGCTGCCGAGGACCGCGGTCGTGCCCGCGCTGGGGTCGCCGGGCGATTCGGCGGGCGGTTCGCAGGGCGGTTCGCAGGGCGGTTCGGCGGCGAGCGACATCGCCGACGCGCCGACCAGCAAGGCCCAGGTCTCCCGGCCGTCGACGTCGTCGACGCCGCCGGGTCCGCCCGGTGCGCCCGGCGCGCCCGGTGGCGGGCTCGACCACGCCGCGACGATGCTGGCCGGCCCCGGTGTTCCGCAGCCGCCCGGGCCCCCCGGTGCTCCGGGGTCGCTGGGGCGTGGGCTGGACCATGCCGCGACGATGCTGGCCGGTCCGGCCGTCACCGGTCAGCCGCCGGCGCCGCCCGGTCCGCCGGGGGCTCCGGGTGCGGGTGCGGGTGCGGGTGCTGGTGCTGGTGTGCCCCAGCCTCCCGGCCCTCCCGGTCCGCCCGGTCCGCCCGGTCCGCCCGGTGCTCCGGGGTCGCTGGGTCGTGGGCTGGACCATGCCGCGACGATGCTGGCCGGTCCGGCCGTCACCGGTCAGCCGCCCGCGCCTCCCGGTCCGCCCGGTGCCCCCGGTGGCGGGGCCCATCACGCCGCCACCATGCTCGCGGGTCCCGGCGTACCGCAGCCTCCCGGTCCGCCCGGCGCACCCGGTGCGCCCGGTGGCGGGCTCGACCACGCCGCGACGATGCTCGCCGGCCCCGGCGTACCGCAGCCGCCCGGCCCCCCCGGCCCGCCGCCCAGCGCGCCCGGTGGTCCCGGTGGTCCGGGTGGTCCCGGCGGGCAGCCCCCGGTCCCGACCGGTGCGCCCACCGTCGGCCCCGGCTACCAGGCCGTGCTCCGCTACCGCGCGCCCGACGGCTCCGAGCAGCAGCTCATCCGCCGCTCGGCGCCCGGTACCCCGCACCCGGAGTGGCAGATCCTCTACGAGCTGCGCGCCATGAACGTGCCGCCGCAGCAGGTGCTGGAGCTGCACACCGAGCTGGAGTCCTGTGAGCTGCCCGGCGGTTACTGCGCCCGGATGATCCGGGAGACGTGGCCGCAGGTGCGGATCACGAGCGTGGCCCCGTACGGCAAGGACCACGCGGGCCGCCAGCAGGGCATGCGGCACCTGCTCACCCACCAGGGGGAGCTGCACCAGGTGGCGGACGGTCCGGCGCGCCCCGCGCCGGTACGGGCACCGCTGCCGCAGGTCCCGCTGCAGCCGGCGATCCCGCTGGAGGCGATCGGGCAGGAGCTGGCGGCGGCGTTCGGTCCGCAGGGCGTGTTCCGTTTCGACCAGCGGGCGGTGTCCCGTCAGGGCGTGCCGGAGATCGTGGCGCAGACGCTGATGTGGGCGGGTCTGCCGGTCGATTTCGGTCCGTTCTTCTGGGCGCAGGCGGTGCCCGGCCAGCCGGTGCCGACGCTGGCCGAGCTGGCCCAGCAGCGGCAGGTGCAGCCGGCCTCGGACGCGGGTTCGTACCTGGTCATCGGCAGCGACTTCGGCAAGGCGCTGTGCGTCCAGTACGGCACCGCGCACATCGTGGCGGTGCCGGTGGAGGGCGGCCCGGGAGGTGCTCCCGTACCGCCGCAGTTCGTGAATTCGAGCCTGCCGCAGTTCGTGCGGTCCGTGGCGATGCTGGGTCACATGTGGCGACTGCGCCAGCACCTGACGCCGGAGCAGGCGGGCCGCTGGACCGTCGACTTCCAGGCGAACCTGGCCGGGCTCGACAGTGCGGCGCTGTCCTCGCCGGAGAGCTGGTGGTCGGTGCTGCTGGAGCAGATGTGGGACGGACTGCTCTGATCGGCTGATCGTGTGATCGGCTGCATGGCCGGGTCGGGACCTTCGAACAGGGTCTCGGCCCGGCCATTCCGGCTTCCGGGATCAAATGGCGCATCCTTGACGGGAATCCCCGCGAGAGAGGCGCATCCCGGATGAGTGCACCCTTTGCGACCGTGCGCGGTCGTGGCTACCGCATGGAAGAGGTCGACCGGTATCTCGCCCGGCTGTCCGGGAGCCGGGACGAGGCCTGGGAGCGGGTGGCCCGGCTGACGGTCCTGGCCAAGCAGATGGAGGCGGACGCGGCGCGGCTGCGGGAGGCGGTCGCCGCGCTGGCTCCGCAGACGTACGACGAGCTGAGCGAGCGGGCCCGCCGGATCCTGCTGCTGGCGGAGGAAGAGGCGGACGCCCTACGGACCGACGCGCGGGTGGACGCTGCCGCGACGTTGGGCGCGGCCGAGGCGCGTGCCGACCGGGCGGCGGAGCTCGCGCGGGGCGACGCGGAGGCGGTGCGCGAGCAGACGGAGGTCCGGGCCCGGCAGGGGCTGTTGCGGGCGCAGCGCGAGGCGGACGACGCGCGGTCGGGGGCGCGGGAGGACGCGGCGGCGTGGCGGGCGCAGGCGGCGGCCGCGCTGGCGCAGACGCGGCGGCGGGCGGAGGCGGAGCGGGCGGAGCGCGAGCAGGAGCAGGCGGAGCGCCGGGAGGCGGCGGAGCGGGAGTTGGCGGCGCGCGAGGCGGACCTGGAGGCGCGCCACGCGGAGCTGGAGCGGCAGGTCGAGGCCCGACTGGCAGAGGCGCGGCGCGAGTTCGCCGAGGCGGAGGAGTCGGCGCGGCACGGGCAGGAGGACGCGGAGGCGCAGGCGGCCGAGCTGATCGCGCAGGCGCGGGTGGCGGAGGAGCGGATCGGGCGCGAGACGCGGGGGATCCTGCGGGAGCACGGGGAGGCGGCGGAGGAGATGCGGGCGCACATGAACCACGTCCGCTCCAGCCTGGCAGCACTGACGGGCCGCGCTCCGGCGGAGGGCTAGGCGTATTGCCTCGTTGGGTTGGGGACGCGGCTTGCGGGTGGTTTGCCTGCGAGTGCGGTGTGTCCGCGGTGGTGATGGTAGGAGTGGAGCCAGCCGGCGAACGCTTCGCGGCGTTCGATGTCTGACAGAGCTGCATCTTTTTTCGCGCCGACGCGGGAGGAGGCGGCGTGGGCGGCGGAGCGGATGGACGCGGATGGAGATCAGTTGGCCCTGCTGCTGGCGTTGAAGTCGTACCAGCGGATGGGCCGGTTCCCGAGGCCGGAGGAGTATCCGGAGGCGGTGGTCGATTTCGTGCGCCGTGCGGTGGAGCTGTCGGAGGCTACGCCGGTCCGGGTGGGTGGCCGTACGGCGGTGCGGAAGCGGCGGGTGGTGCGTTCGTCGACCCTTGACGGCCTCGGTCTCCTGTCCCGGACCCGGGTGCACAGCAGGCGTCTCAGCTCTCGGCGGGGGCGGCGGGCTGGTCCGCTCGCCGGGAATCGGATCGCCATCAACAGGGTTGGTGGGGGATGAGCCGTTAATCGCCATCAACGGGGTTGGTGGGGGATGAACCGTTATTGGAGGGCCATGCGAGCGATTCAGGTGTACGAAGTGGGCGGTCCCGAGGTGCTGCAGGAGGTCGAGGTCGACCAGCCGCGGCCGGGTCCGGGCGAGGCGGTCGTGGAGGTCGCCGCATCCGGGGTCAACTTCCTCGACGTCTACCACCGCGAAGGCCGGTACAGCCTCCCGCTGCCCTTCACCCCGGGCGCTGAGGGCGCCGGCACGGTCGTCGAAGTTGGACCCGGCGTCGCTGACGTCGCAGTCGGGGACCGGGTCGGGTGGGTGGAGATTCCCGGCACGTACGCCGAGCGGGCCGTCGTGGACTCCTCCCGGCTGGTGCCGCTGCCCGACGACATCGGCTTCGAGACAGCCGCCGCCGTGCTCCTCCAAGGCATGACCGCGCACTATCTCGTCAAGGACGCCTACCCGGTTCAGGGGGGCGACACGGTGCTCGTGCATGCGGCTGCTGGTGGCATGGGGCTGCTTTTGACCCAGCTCATCACCCATCTCGGCGGCAGGGTGATCGGTACGACGTCGACCACGGCGAAGGCCGAGCTGGCGAAGCGTGCCGGGGCCGCTGAGGTGATCCTTTCCTCCGCAGTCGACGATCTCGCCGCCGAGGTGAGGCGGCTCAACGGCGGTCAGGGACTGCCGGTTGTCTTCGACGGCGTCGGCGCGCACACCTTCGATGCGAGCCTCGCCAGCCTGCGAACCCGCGGCCATCTCGTGCTCTTCGGCGCGGCAAGTGGTGCCGTGCCGCCGTTTGATCCGATTCGGCTCGCCCACGGCGGTTCGCTGACCCTGATCCGGCCCAGCCTCGGGGACTTCATCGCCGATCGGTCCGAACTGCTCCGACGGGCCGCCGATGTGTTCGAGTGGGTGCGCTCCAAGGCGCTTGAGGTCACCGTAACGGGCCGCTACGCATTGTCCGAGGCCGCCCAGGCCCACAGCGATCTGGAGGCTCGGCGTACCACCGGCAAGCTGCTCGTCGTACCCGATGCGGCCGCTCAGGGACGCCGCGAGGAGACGCAGAGCTGATCGCGGGTGACGAGGTCGGGGATCTTGGAGACTGGGATGTCGAGGGCGTGGCCGACCGTCATCGCCAAGATCCCCGACAGCGCAGGCGCTCGGCAGGCCAAGATCAAGTTCTGGCGGGTTTCTGGCGCATCTGGGTCACACCCCTTCAAGATCCCTCAGCCGAGACCTGGCTCACCCGTCCCCAACCTCCCGGGACAGAACGGCTAGGCCGTCTCCTCCGGATCTTGTCGGGCCCGCGGCGTGGGCGCCCGACCTGAACGGGCCCGCGTACGCCTTCTCCTCCGGTCCGGTCGACGCTGTGGGCGCGGGCGAGGTGGCCGCCGTACGGGCCGTACGGGAGGCCGCGCACCCGGCGCTCGACGCCGTGCGGCGCGGTGCGCGGCCCCCGGCCGGGGCGCTCGCCGCGCTGAACGAGGCCCTGGCCGCAGCGCACCGGCCGGCGGATCCGGCCCGGCGGCTCGCGGCGGAACTGGCCGAGGCGGTCGCGGAGCTGCTGACGGACCCCCGGGTGGCGCAGGTGCGCGCGTGCGAGGCCCACGACTGCGTCCTGCTCTTCCTGCCGGCACACCCCCCGGCGCCGCTGGTGCGTGGCGTCGGTCTGCGGCAACCGGGCCCGGGTGGCCCGCCATTGCGCCCGCCACAAGGGCGACGCGCGAACCTAGGCCGGTCAGCCCGCCGGCTGCTGCTGGGCCGGGACGGTCGGCTTCGCGTGGGACTCGTAGCGGTACGGGTCGCTGCGCAGGCCGCGCGCCGTGACGACCACCGTGAACGGGGGCGTCCCGGGGGCCGGGAGGGTGGCGGTGAGGGCGCCCGTCAGGGGGTCGGCCTGCGCCGGGAGGGGGGTGCCGTCGACGGTGAGGAGGGCCGGCGGGCCCGCCGGGTCCGGGGTGAAGCCGCCGCCCTCGACCGTCAGGCGGCCGTCCTCCAGCGTGACGTGCGTGATCACCGGATTGGCGCGGACGGCCATCTTGTTGACCAGGTACGCGCCCGCCGGGGCGCCCGTCAGGGCCCACATCTCGGCGGGCAGGCGCGGGAGTCCGCCGCCCACGTCCGCGAGGAAGAACAGCACCACGTACAGCATGGTGACCGCGCTGAGCGCGACGTACTGGAGGTCCACGAGGTCGGTGCGCCCGCTGTCGTTCGCGATCAGCTCCCGCAGCGGCCGCCGGCCCGACGCCGTCGGCCGCGCGGCGGGCTTGGCCATGCTGCCGTGTTCCACGCGCAGGCCGACCACCGCCTTCGCGGCGATCAGCGCCACGTACGGGCCGCCGAGCAGCGGCAGGTACACCGTCGTCAGGGTGGACAGCGGGCCGTCGGCGCCCCGGAAGTACGCGGTGCCGCCGCCCGCGGTGAGCCCGTAGCCGAGGATCGCCAGCAGCAGCCAGACCAGGATCACCGTCCAGGCGAGGGCGAGCGCCGTCGAGGTGGAGAGGCGGCCGTCGCGGCCGGTGATGAAGCCCGGACTGCGGCCGAGCCGCAGGCAGATCGGGCCGGCCAGCGCGGCCAGTAACGCGAGTGCGCAGAGTGCGGATGCCATGTCGTCGTCCCCCCGGAAACGGTCCTGGCACGAGGGTCACCCAAATGGCCCGGCCATGACAAGGCGACTTTCCGTGGACGGGCTATTCCTCCTGCTGCTCGCGCAGTTCCGGCAGGACGGGGAACCGGCGCGGTGCCACCAGCAGCAGGACCAGCAGCGCGGCCACGGCGGCCGCCGTCGCGCCGAGGAAGATGTGTTCCACGGCGGCGGCCACGGCCTCGCGCAGGTAGCCGGCGGCGGCAGCGGGCAGCAGCTCCGGCCGGTCCAGCGCCTTCGCCACGTCGTCCAGGTGCTCCGGGAGACCGGTTACGGGGGCGTCCGCCAGGCGTGCGGCGATGGTGGCGTTGGCGACGGCGGCGAGCAGGGCGGCGCCCACGCTCTGGCCGACCTGCCGGCAGAACAGCACCGAGGCCGTCGTGGTCCCGCGCTCGGCCCAGCCCACGGTGGACTGGACCCCGACGATCAGTGGCAGCTGGAAGAGGCCGAGGGTGCCGCCCAGCAGCAGCATGATCAGTGCGGGCTGCCAGGGCCGGGCGGGGTGGGGCAGCAGCGTGAAGGAGAACAGGATCACCGCGGCGAACGCGATCCCGACGGCCGCGGTGTTGCGGAAGCCGATGCGCCGGTAGACGTGCTGGCTGCAAGCGGCGGTGACGGGCCAGCTCAGGGTCATCACCGACATGACCAGGCCGGCGCCGACGGGGCCGAGGCCCAGCACGGACTGCGCGTAGGTCGGCATGAACACCATGGGGGCGACCATCAGCAGGCCGAGTGCCCCCATGGCCAGGTTGACGGCGGCGATGGTGCGCCGGCGCCACACCCAGCCGGGCAGGATCGGCTCCGCAGCCCGGCGTTCCACCCGGACCACGACGACGGCCAGCAGCGCGCTCGTGCCCAGCAGCCCGAGCGAGGGTGCGGACAGCCAGGGCCAGGCGACCCCGCCCTGGACGAGCGCGAAGAGCAGCAGTCCGCCGCAGGCGAAGACGGCGAGCGCGCCCGCCCAGTCGACCGGTCCCCGGCGCCCGGGCGACCGTACGGGCTCGGTCAGGTGACGGGAGACCATCCACAGGGCGAGCCCGGCCAGCGGCAGGTTGATCAGGAAGATCCAGCGCCAGTGCGCGTACGAGGCGAGCAGCCCGCCGAGCGCCGGGCCGGCCACGGCCGAGGTGGCCCAGACGCTGGACATCCGGGCCTGGATCCGCGGCCGGTCCCTGAGCGGGTAGAGGTCGGCGGCCAGGGTCTGGATCGTGCCCTGGAGGGCGCCGCCGCCCAGGCCCTGGACGATGCGGAAGGCGATGAGGGCGGCCATGTTCCAGGCGGCCGCGCACAGCAACGAACCGACGAGGAAGAGGCCGATGCCGAAGAGCAGGACGGGCTTGCGGCCGAAGGTGTCGGACAGCTTCCCGTAGACGGGCAGGGTGACGGTCACCGCGAGCAGGTAGCCGGAGAAGAGCCAGGAGAAGACGGAGAACCCGCCGAGTTCGCCCACGATCTGGGGGACGGCGGTGGCCACGACGGTGCTGTCCAGGGCGACGAGGGCCATGCCGAGCATCAGCGAGGCGACCACCGGGGTCGGCGGGCGCGCGGCCGGTCCGGCCGCGGGCGCGCCGCCGGCCCGGTTCTTGGCCGGAATCCCGGCCCCGGGGGTGTCGGCCGCGGGCCCCGAGGGTGTGCCGTCCTGGCTCGCACCCGTGCTCTCCGCCGATGCCACCGAGATTCCTTCCCCCTGCACGTAACTGCGGGGAACACCATCTCACCGCCCCGTGCGGGGCGGTATCCCTCAGGGTCGGTACGCCGAAGGGTGTAGATCCCCTAGGGGGCCCTCGGTACAACGGGCCAGGGGTCGTTCCTCCCGGCGGAGGAGGTGAGCTGCCCCGACGTCTCCTTAACTGGAACCTACGCACCACAGGCCGGGGGGTGGGGTTAACCCCCGGGCGGATACGGCGATGGGCACCAGCGCGCCGCGTCCTCGCCCGGCGGAGACTTCATGACGGCGACGAGCGCACGGCGGTAACAGCCGCACACCGACGCCGACGCATGCAGACGCACGCGGACGCACGCATTCGAAGAGGGAGAAAGACCGTGACAACGGCTATGACCGAAACCAGGCACGGGGGTACTGGAGGGCATGCAGCCGTCGCGGCCCGGGCACGAAAGGTCGTCAAGGCCTACGGCTCGGGGGAGACGCGCGTCGTCGCCCTCGACGACGTCGACGTGGACATCATGCGCGGCCAGTTCACCGCGATCATGGGTCCGTCCGGCTCCGGCAAGTCCACGCTGATGCACTGCCTCGCCGGTCTCGACACGGTGACCAGCGGCCACATCCACCTGGACGACACCGAGATCACCGGGCTGAAGGACAAGAAGCTCACGCAGCTGCGCCGCGACCGGATCGGCTTCATCTTCCAGGCCTTCAACCTGCTGCCCACGCTCAACGCCCTGGAGAACATCACGCTCCCCATGGACATCGCGGGCCGCAAGCCCGACGCGGAGTGGCTGAACCGGGTCGTGGAGACGGTGGGCCTCGCGGGCCGGCTGAAGCACCGCCCGACCGAGCTCTCCGGCGGCCAGCAGCAGCGCGTGGCGGTCGCCCGCGCCCTCGCCGCCCGCCCGCAGATCATCTTCGGCGACGAGCCGACCGGAAACCTGGACTCCAGGGCGGGCGCCGAGGTCCTCGGCTTCCTGCGCCGCTCGGTGGACGAGCTCGGCCAGACGATTGTCATGGTCACGCACGACCCGGTGGCCGCCTCCTACGCCGACCGCGTCATCTTCCTGGCCGACGGCCGGATCGTCGACGAGATCTACGGTCCCACCGCCGACCAGGTCCTGGACCGGATGAAGGACTTCGACGCGCGCGGGCGGACCTCATGAGCAACACCGTCCTGAAGACCTCGCGGCGCAACTTCGTCGCCCACAAGGGACGGATGGCGCTCTCCGCCGTCGCGGTCATGCTCTCCGTCGCCTTCGTCTGCGGCACCCTGGTGTTCACCGACACCATGAACACCACCTTCGACAAGCTGTTCGCCGTCACCAGCTCCGACGTGACCGTCAGCCCGAAGGAGGCCAAGGAGGGGGAGGAGAACCCGGAACGCGGCCGCCCCGAGACCCTGCCCGGCTCGGCCGTCGAGCAGGTCCGCAAGGCCGAAGGCGTCAAGAGCGCCGAGGGCGGCGTCATGTCGACGTCCGTCACGGTCGTCAACGCCAAGAACGAGAACCTGGGCTCGACCACGGGCGCCCCGACCATCGCGGGCAGCTGGAACGAGAACGAGCTCAAGTCCATGAAGATCACCTCGGGCAACGCTCCGCGCGGCCCGACCGAGATGATGGTCGACGCCGACACCGCCGAGAAGCACCACCTGAAGCTCGGTGACGAACTGCGCACGATCGCCTTCACCGGCGACATCCGCGCCAGGATCAGCGGCATCGCCACCTTCACCGTGACCAACCCGGGCGCGGCGATCGTCTACTTCGACACGGCCACCGCGCAGCAGTCGCTGCTCGGCTCCCCCGGCGCCTTCACGCACGTCAACGTCACCGCCAAGGACGGGGTGAGCGACGAGCAGCTCAAGCAGCACGTCGCCGCCGCCGTCGGTGCGGACGCCTACAAGCTGCAGACCGCCAAGGAAGCCGCGGACGCCAACCGCGAGGACGTCGGCTCCTTCCTGAAGGTCATGAAGTACGTGATGCTCGGCTTCGCCTTCATCGCCTTCCTCGTCGGCATCTTCCTGATCTTCAACACCTTCTCGATGCTGGTCGCCCAGCGGACCCGCGAGATCGGCCTGATGCGCGCCATCGGCGCCGACAGCGGGCAGATCCTGAAGTCCGTGGTCCTCGAGGCCTTCCTCCTCGGGATCGTCGGCTCGGTCCTGGGCATCGGCGCCGGCGTGGGCCTGGCCGTCGGACTGATGGAGCTCATGGGCTCCATGGGCATGCACCTGTCCACCGACGACCTGACGATCGCCTGGACCACCCCGGTCATCGGCCTCTACCTCGGCATCAAGGTCACCGTCGTCTCCGCCTCCATCCCGGCCCGCCGGGCCGGCAAGGTCTCCCCGATGGCCGCGCTGCGCGAGTCCGGAACCCCGGGCGACAAGAAGGCCGGCGTCGTCCGTGCCGTCCTCGGCCTGGTCCTCACCGGCATCGGTGGCGCGGGGCTCTTCCTCGCCACGGCCGCCGAGAAGGCCGGCCCCGGATCGCTCTGGCTGGCCCTGGGCGTCGTCTTCACCCTCATCGGCTTCATCGTGATCGGCCCGCTGCTCGCCGCGGGCGTGGTGCGGGTGCTCTCCGGCGTGGTGCTGCGGCCCTTCGGGTCCGTCGGCCGGCTCGCCGAGCGCAACGCCCTGCGCAACCCGCGCCGCACTGGTGCCACCGCCGCCGCGCTGATGATCGGCCTCGCGCTGGTCGCCTGCCTGTCGGTGGTCGGCTCCTCGATGGTGGCCTCCGCGACCGACGAGCTCGACAAGACGGTCGGTGCGGACTACATCGTCCAGTCCGAGACCGACCAGCCCGTGCTGCCGCAGGCCGAGCAGGCGATGCGCGCCATCCCGGGCTTGGACCACGTCACCGCCTACCGGGAGGTGCCGGCCACGATCACCGCCCCCGATGGGACCACGGTGCAGGAGGGCATCGGCGCCAACGACCCGACGTACGCCAAGGACATCCGGCGCAAGATGGTCGCCGGCGAGCACGCGGCGGCGTACGGCAAGGACTCCATGTCGGTCGGTTCCGACTACGCCACCAAGCACGGCATCAAGCTCGGTGACGAGCTGACGGTCGCCTTCACCGGCGGCAACACCGTCAAGCTGAAGGTCGCGGCGATCACCAGCGACGGCGGCAACATCGACAAGACCATGAAGTACATCAGCACCGACCTCGCCCGGGCGAACGTCCCGGCCGACAAGCTGCCGCTCCCCTTCATGATGCTGGCCAGCGCGAAGGACGGTCAGTCGGACGCCACCGCGTACCAGTCGGTCAAGACGGCGATGGCCGAGTACCCGCAGTACAGCGTGCGCAACCAGACCGACTACAAGCAGGCCCTGCAGGACCAGGTCGGCCAACTGCTGAACATGGTCTACGGGCTCCTCGGCCTCGCGATCGTCGTCGCGGTCCTGGGCGTCGTGAACACCCTGGCCCTCTCGGTGGTCGAGCGGACCCGCGAGATCGGCCTGATGCGCGCCATCGGCCTTTCCCGCCGCCAGCTGCGCCGCATGATCCGCCTGGAGTCGGTGGTCATCGCCCTCTTCGGCGCCGTGCTCGGCCTCGGTCTCGGCATGGGCTGGGGGATCGGCGCGCAGCAGCTGCTGGCGCTCCAGGGCCTGAAGGTGCTGGACATCCCGTGGTCGACGATCCTCGGGGTGTTCGCCGCCTCGGCCTTCGTGGGCCTGTTCGCCGCACTGGTCCCGGCCTTCCGGGCAGGGCGGATGAACGTACTGAACGCGATCGCGAGCGAGTAACCGGCTCGCGTTCGTTCGGGGGAATGCCGGTCCGGGACCTCAGGGTCCCGGACCGGCGTCGTCGTACGGGGCCGACGCCGGCCTTCCCCTTCACTCCCGCTGCATCAGGACGATGCCGCCGGCCTCACCCACCAGGGTGAACCGCTCGCCGGGGTGGAGCTGGCGGGCGTAGCCGGTCGGGTCCTCGCCGGCCCACTTGGAGGAGTTGTCGATGGTGATCCAGTCGGGCACCACGCCCTTGCTGCCGCCGATCCACAGCACGCGGCACCGCGAGGTCAGCCGGGTCAGCGGGGTGGTGTCGGCCTCCACGGTCGCCCCGTCGGGGATCCGGTCCAGGAGCCGCTCGATCGCCGTGACCCGCTCGGGCTTCTCGTACGTACGGGCTTCGACGAGCTTGGCCGTCGGCATGGCGGTCGCGCTCAGGGCGAGCGCGGCGGCCAGGACGGCGGTCGGCAGCTGTAGGGCGTACGAGCGCAGCCGGGGCCGCTCGCTCCGCCGGACGGTGTCGATGGCGTCGACCAGGGCGAGGGCCACGACGGGCATGAGGACGGCGCTGTAGTGCCAGTCGGTGGACCAGTAGTGGTCGTCCCCGGACAGGAACCGCCAGCCGAGGGTGGGCGCGGCCACCAGGAGCAGCGGCGAGCGCAGCGCGAGCAGCCCGGAGGTGGGGACCAGCACCCAGGCCAAGGTGGTGAGCTTGGTGCCGATGCCACCGAGCGGACCCGCCCCGTCGATCTTGTCCCAGTAGCCGTATCCCGCGGTGGCGAAGGCCGGTATGAAGACGGTGAACACCAGGACGGCGAAGACGCAGGCCGCGGCGGCGACGCCGAGCGCGGTCACGGCGATCCGCCGGTTGCCGTCGCGGGCCCGCCAGGCCACCACCACGGCCAGCGCGGCGAGCGTGAAGCCGAGGTCCTCCTTGACGAGGACCAGCGGCAGCCCCCACAGCAGGGCGGCCCGCCAGCGCCGGGCGAGCACCGCCTCCAGGGCGAAGGCCAGCAGGGGCACGGCGAAGGCGATCTCGTGGAAGTCGAACTCCACGGCCCGCTGGATGCCCCAGGACAGTCCGTACGCGATGCCGACCGCGAGCCCGCGGGCCCGGCCGAGGAACCGTACGGCCGCCCGGGTGACGGGCACGGCGGACAGCGCGAACAGCGCCGACTGCACCACCAGCAGGGTGAGGGGCCCGGGGAAGACCCGGTAGACGGGGGCGACGAGCGCGATGATCGGGCTGAAGTGGTCCCCGAGGATGTTGGCCCCCGGCCCCTTCAGGTCGGCGACGGGCTCCTGGAGGTGCGCGTACGCGCGGATCGCCTGCTCGAAGATCCCCAGGTCCCAGGAGGCCCAGTCCATCCGTCGGAACCGGCCGACGGACAGGATGAGGTAGACGACGAACAGTCCGGCGGCCACCAGCCAGGGCGGTGCCCACGCGTACCGGTCCGGCTTCGCGGGTGCCGGTACCACCGGCGCCGGGCGGGCTATCGCATCGCTCGTCACGGACTCGTGCTCCTCCGGAGGCAGTGTCTCCCCGGCGGAAGACGACACGGCGAGCTCGGACAGTCAGAACAGGAACATCGTAAAGCGGTGCGGGGGGCGTCGTCGTAGGGTGGGAACCCCCGGCCCGTGCGACGTGTCGGGCCCTTCGCGTTGCCCCCGCACCCGCACCGCACACCTTTCAGACTCCAGACCTTCACCGGACGGAAAGCCTCTTCATGAGCCTGCACGGACTGCTCGACGCCGTCACCCGTGATGCCGCCCTCGCCGAGGCGGTCACCGCGGCCGGGGACGGCAAGCGCATGCACGTGGACCTGGTCGGCCCCGCCGCCGCGCGGCCCTTCGCGATCGCCGCGCTGGCCCGGCAGACGGGGCGCACCGTGCTGGCGGTCACCGCCACCGGGCGCGAGGCCGAGGACCTGGCCGCCGCGCTGCGTTCCCTGCTGCCCCCCGACGAGGTGGTGGAGTACCCCTCCTGGGAGACGCTCCCGCACGAGCGGCTCAGCCCGCGCAGCGACACCATGGGCCGCCGGCTCGCCGTCCTGCGCCGCCTGGTGCACCCGAGCAAGGACGACCCGGCCGCAGGTCCCGTGAGCGTGCTCGTCGCGCCCATCCGGTCCGTGCTCCAGCCGCAGGTCAAGGGGCTCGGGGAGCTGGTCCCGGTCAGCCTGCGGCACGGCGGCGGCGCCGACCTCGGGGAGGTCACCGAGGCGCTGGCCGCCGCCGCGTACGCCCGGGTCGAGCTCGTCGAGAAGCGCGGGGAGTTCGCCGTGCGCGGCGGCATCCTCGATGTGTTCCCGCCCACCGAGGAACACCCGCTGCGCATCGAGTTCTGGGGCGACGAGGTCGAGGAGATCCGTTACTTCAAGGTCGCCGACCAGCGCTCCCTGGAGATCGCCGAACACGGGCTGTGGGCCCCGCCCTGCCGCGAGCTGCTGCTGACCGACGCGGTACGGGAGCGGGCCGCGGCCCTCGCCGAGGCCCATCCCGAGCTCGGCGAGCTGCTGCACAAGATCGCCGAGGGGATCGCCGTGGAGGGCATGGAGTCCCTCGCCCCGGTCCTCGTCGACGAGATGGAACTGCTGATCGACGTGCTGCCCGCCGGGTCGATGGCCGTGGTCTGCGACCCGGAGCGGGTCCGGACCCGGGCCGCCGACCTCGTGGCGACGAGCCAGGAGTTCCTGATGGCCTCCTGGGCGGCCACCGCGGGCGGCGGCGAGGCCCCCATCGACGTCGGCGCGGCCTCGCTCCGCGGGATCGCCGATGTCCGCGAGCGGGCCCGCGAGCTGGACATGATGTGGTGGTCGGTGTCCCCCTTCGCCGCCGACGAGAGCGCGGGCGGCAGCGACACCCTCAAGCTCGGCATGCACGCCCCGGAGGCCTACCGCGGCGACACCGCCCGGGCGCTGGCCGACACCAAGGGCTGGATCGCCGACGGCTGGCACACCGTCTACCTCACCGAGGGCCACGGCCCGGCCGCCCGTACCGTCGAGGTGCTCGGCGGCGAGGGCATCGCGGCCCGGCTGGAGCCGGAACTGCGCGCCCTGGAGCCGAGCCTGGTGCACGTCGCCTGCGGCTCGATCGACAACGGCTTCGTCGATCCGGTGCTGCGCCTGGCCGTGCTCACCGAGACCGACCTGACCGGCCAGCGCACCGCCACCAAGGACCTCGGCCGGATGCCGACCCGGCGCCGCAAGACCATCGACCCGCTGACCCTGGAGGCCGGCGACTACATCGTCCACGAGCAGCACGGCGTGGGCCGCTACGTCGAGATGGTCCAGCGCACGGTGCAGGGGGCCACCCGCGAGTACCTGCTGGTGGAGTACGCGCCGGCCAAGCGCGGGCAGCCCGGCGACCGGCTTTACATCCCCACCGACCAGCTGGAGCAGGTCACCAAGTACGTGGGCGGCGAGGCCCCGACGCTGCACCGGCTCGGCGGCGCCGACTGGACCAAGACCAAGGCGCGCGCGAAGAAGGCGGTCAAGGAGATCGCCGCCGACCTCATCAAGCTCTACAGCGCGCGCATGGCGGCCCCCGGCCACACCTTCGGACCGGACACCCCCTGGCAGCGCGAGCTGGAGGACGCCTTCCCGTACGCGGAGACGCCCGACCAGCTGACCACCATCGCCGAGGTCAAGGAGGACATGGAGAAGTCGGTCCCGATGGACCGGCTGATCTGCGGCGACGTGGGGTACGGCAAGACTGAGATCGCCGTGCGCGCCGCGTTCAAGGCGGTCCAGGACGGCAAGCAGGTCGCCGTCCTCGTCCCCACGACCCTGCTCGTGCAGCAGCACTTCGGCACCTTCTCCGAGCGCTACAGCCAGTTCCCCGTCAAGGTGAAGGCGCTCTCGCGCTTCCAGAGCGAGAGCGAGTCCAAGGCCACCCTGGAGGGTCTCCACGAGGGCTCGGTGGACGTGGTCATCGGCACCCACCGGCTGTTCTCGCAGGAGACGAGGTTCAAGGACCTCGGCCTGGTCATCGTCGACGAGGAGCAGCGCTTCGGCGTGGAGCACAAGGAGCAGCTGAAGAAGCTCCGCGCCAACGTGGACGTGCTCACCATGTCCGCGACCCCGATCCCGCGCACCCTGGAGATGGCGGTGACCGGCATCCGCGAGATGTCGACGATCACCACCCCGCCGGAGGAGCGCCACCCGGTCCTGACCTTCGTCGGCCCGTACGAGGAGAAGCAGATCGGCGCGGCCATCCGCCGCGAGCTGCTGCGCGAGGGCCAGTGCTTCTACATCCACAACCGGGTCGAGTCCATCGACCGGGCGGCCGCCAAGCTGCGCGAGATCGTGCCCGAGGCGCGGATCGCGACGGCCCACGGCCAGATGTCGGAGCAGGCCCTGGAGCAGGTCGTCGTCGACTTCTGGGAGAAGAAGTTCGACGTGCTCGTGTCGACCACGATCGTCGAGTCGGGCATCGACATCTCCAACGCCAACACCCTGATCGTGGAGCGCGGCGACAACTTCGGCCTGAGCCAGCTGCACCAGCTGCGCGGACGCGTCGGGCGCGGCCGCGAGCGCGGGTACGCGTACTTCCTCTACCCGCCGGAGAAGCCGCTGACCGAGACCGCGCACGAGCGGCTCGCGACGATCGCCCAGCACACCGAGATGGGTGCGGGCATGTACGTGGCGATGAAGGACCTGGAGATCCGCGGCGCGGGCAACCTGCTCGGCGGCGAGCAGTCCGGTCACATCGCGGGCGTCGGCTTCGACCTCTACATCCGGATGGTCGGCGAGGCCGTGGCCGACTACCGGGCCGCGGTCGAGGGTCAGGTGGAGGAGGAGCCGCCGCTGGAGGTCAAGATCGAGCTGCCGGTCGACGCGCACGTCCCGCACGACTACGCGCCGGGCGAGCGGCTGCGCCTGCAGGCGTACCGGTCCATCGCCTCCGCCACCTCCGAGGCCGACATCAAGGCGGTCCGCGAGGAACTCACCGACCGCTACGGCAAGCTGCCGGAGCCGGTGGAGAACCTGCTGCTGGTGGCCGGGCTGCGGATGCTGGCCCGGGCCTGCGGGGTCGGGGACATCACCCTCCAGGGCAACAACGTCCGCTTCGGTCCGGTGGAGCTGCGCGAGTCGCAGGAGCTGCGGCTGAAACGGCTCTACCCGGGGACGGTGCTCAAGCCCGCCACCTCGCAGGTGCTGGTTCCGCGCCCGAAGGCGGGCAAGATCGGCGGGAAGCCGGTGGTCGGGCGGGAACTGCTGGCCTGGACGGGGGAGTTCCTCACCACCATCCTCGGCTCGTAGGGGCCGTAGCGGCCGTAGCGGGTGCGCTGACGACGGGAACGGCCGTGGCCGGGGACCTCAGGGGTCCCCGGCCACGGCCGTTCCCGCGTGCGCGGCTCAGCCCAGCTGGTCCGGGTCTATGACGTCCTTGTCGGCCGGGGCCTCGGCCTGGACCGGCTCGTCGAAGCCGGAGAAGGAGACCTCGGCCGGCTCCTTGCCGGTGATGCCCGCCTTGAGCAGGTACGGCGTGCCCTCGGTGGCGACCAGCAGGGTCTCGGTGCCCTCGTCGGTCTTCGTGGTCAGGGTGAGGGCCTTCTGGCCGGAGACCGAGGTGACCTCGCCCTTCTTCGCGCCCTTGCTGTCGTCGAACTCCTTGAGCAGCTCGTCCAGGTCGCACAGGGAGGCGATCTCCTTGGAGTCGGCGTCCGAGGCCTTCGACTTCAGCCAGTGGCCCGCCAGCTGCTTGACCGCCCCGTCCGCCTGGTCCTTGGGCAGGTCCTTCATCTGCGAGCGGTAGAAGGGCTCGTCCGCCTTGATGAACACGAACTCGGCGTTGCGGATCAGCTCGAAGGAGCCCTCCTCGCTGGCGATCGTGCCCCGGCAGTCGCCGGTCTTGCTGACGGCCATGTTCAGCTCCATCGGCTTGCCCTCGTCCCAGATCTTGCCGCTGACGGTGAGCGAGGCGGCGCCGCGCAGGGCGTCGACGGACTTGTCCGCCACCTCGGAGCCGGACAGGTCCGCGAACGGGCCGGAGGCGAAGCAACCGGTGAGGCCGAGGGCGGCGGCGCAGGCGAGGGCGGCGGTGGCGGTGAGGCGGTGGGCGGTGCGCATGGGGACTCTCTAGGGCAGCTGGAAGGGGTAAAGGAAGATTAAAGGAGAAGCGGAAGATCGTGTTCCGCTCACGGGGGAGCGTGACGGTCCGGCGGGTGAAGGCGTGCCGATCACAGCAGATGCATGTGAACCGAGTCAACATGATTCACGGAAGTTCTTGAGTTCACGCTGTGAATCGATCTCTCGAGTGTGAGCGGGTATGCTCCCCGGCATGCCCGAGGAGAACGCCGCAGCAGAGGTCACCGCGGTCACCGCGGCCGAGGTCGCCCGCCTGGCCGGAGTCGGCCGCGCGGCCGTGAGCAACTGGCGGCGCCGCCACGCCGACTTCCCCCAGCCCGTCGGCGGCACCGAGACCAGCCCCTCCTTCTCCCTCGACGAGGTGGAGCACTGGCTGCGCGCCCAGGGCAAGCTCGCCGAGGTTCCGCTGCGCGAACGCGTCTGGCAGCAGATCACCGCCCACCCCGGTGGGGCCGTCACCGCACTCGTCAAGGCGGGCGGCGCCCTGCTCGTCGTACGGGACCGGCCCGCCGACTGGCTGGAGCTGACCGCCGTCTCCGACGCACGCATGTCCACCCTGCTGCGGCCCGTCCTCGACCAGGTGCTCGGCGCGCGCCTCGGGCCCGGCCACGCGCTCGCCGAGATCCCGCTGAACCCGGCCACCATGCCGCTGCTGCGGGCCGCCGCCGAACTCGCCGCCGAACTCGGGGCCCGCCAGGCCTTCGAGTTCCTCCTCGGGCGCCACCTCGACGCCAACCCCCGCCAGTACACGCTCACCCCGGACGGCCTCGCCGGGCTCATGGCCGCCCTCGCCGGACCCTCCTCCCGCACCGTCCTCGACCCCGCCTGCGGCACCGGCACCCTGCTGCGGGCCGTCCCCGGCGCCACCGCCCTGTACGCGCAGGACTCCGCGCCCGAACTCGCCGCGCTCGCCGCCCTGCGCCTCGCCCTGAACGGAACGCCCCAGGTCCGCGCGGCCGCCGCCGACAGCCTGCGGGCCGACGCCTTCGCCCCGGACACGGTCGACGCCGTGCTCTGCCACCCGCCGTTCAACGAACGCGGCTGGGGCCACGAGGAACTGGCCTACGACCCGCGCTGGGAGTACGGCTTCCCGGCCCGCACCGAATCCGAACTCGCCTGGGTCCAGCACGCCCTGGCCCACCTGCGCGAAGGCGGCACCGCCGTCCTGCTCATGCCGCCCGCCGTCGCCGCCCGCCGCTCGGGCCGCCGCATCCGCGCCGACCTGCTGCGCCGCGGCGCGCTGCGGGCCGTCGTCGCGCTCCCCGCCGGCGCCGCGCCCCCGTACGGGATCCCCCTGCACCTGTGGGTGCTGCGCCGGCCCGCCCCGCACGCGGCGCCCCCGGCCGGGCTGCTGCTCATCGACACCGCGGCGCTCGCCGCCGACACCCCGCTGCGCACGGCGTGGCCCGCCGTGCACGGCGCGGTGGAGGACGCCTGGAGCGCGTACGACCGCACCGGCTCCCTCGCGCCGGCGCCCGGCGTCAGCCGCGTCGTCCCCGTCATCGAGCTGCTGGACGACGACGTGGACCTCACCCCCGCCCGCCACCTGCCCCCGCCGGCCGCCGGCGGCGGCCCGGCCGAGCTGACCGCCGTACGGGAGAAGCTCGGCGAGACCCTCGGCCGGGCCGCCCGGCTCACCCCGCCGCCCGCGGCGGCGCCCGCCGGGGGCACGGCCCGACCGCCGATGACCACCGTCGGCGAACTCGCCCGCGCCGGAGCCCTGGAGCTGCACACCGGCACCGGCGGCGGAACCGGCTCGGCCCCCGTCCTCACCGAACAGGACGTCTCCACCGGGAGCGGCCCCTCCGGCACCCTGGTGCCCACCGCCGACGAGCCCGTGCTCACCGCCCCCGGCGACGTACTCGTCCCCCTCGTCGGCGGCGCGGCCATCGCCCGGGTCGTCGACGAGGCCGTCGCGGGCGCGGTACCGGGGCGCGGCCTGGCCCTGCTGCGCCCCGACCCCGACGCCCTCGACCCGTGGTTCCTGGCCGGATTCCTGCGCGGCACCGCCAACACCCGCCGCGCCAGCAGCCACGCCTCCACCGCCACCCGGCTCGACGTGCGCCGGCTCCAGCTGCCCCGGCTGCCCCTGGCACAACAGCAGAGCTACGGGCTCCGCTTCCGCGCACTCGCCGAGTTCGAGGACGCACTGCGGCTGGCGGGCCGGCTCGGCGAACAACTCGTACAGGGTTTCCACGACGGTCTCTCCGACGGCACGGTCACGCCGGAGTGAACGGCCGTGCAGCGAGCGTGCAACGGTTGCGCGCATCCCCTCACCCCTGGCCGGGAACGCTGTATACCCTCAGACCCGAAACTTCTTCCGCACGGCCCGTCAGGAGCAGCGATGCACGGCCCCGGCCTTCCGCCGCAGCACGGCCCCCAGTCCGATTCGGGGGGTGTGATGGCATTGCGCGTGCTGTTCGTGCTGCTGCCCATCCTCAGCTGCGGCTTCCTCGCCTGGGGGTCGTTGCTGCGGCTCGCCCTGGTCACCCGCAAGTCCCGTGACTGGACGCTGATGGTGGTCAGCGGTGTGCTCGCCGTCGTGTGGATGACGCTCATCCAGATCGACCCCACCCCCGACGTCAACGGCTGGCAGGGCAACCTGGGCGCCGGCGGCTCGATCTTCAGCGGACTCGCGATCTGCGTGTACTTCCTCGTCGCCGACATCAAGCACCACGAGGCCCGGCGGTCGGCCCCGACCGCGCAGTGGTACCCGGCGCAGTCCGCTCCGTACGTCCACCCGCAGCCGTCCGGGCCCGCCTACGGGTACCCGCCCGCCACGGCCACCACCCGGCCCTCCACCCCGACGCCGACCCCCGCGCAGACCCCGGCACCTCCGCAGGTGCCGCCGCAGCCGACGCCGCCCCCGCGCATCGGGCAGGTCCGCGCCGAGCTCGACGAGCTCAGCGAGCTGCTGCGCAAGCAGACCCCGCCGGCCGGCGGCCCCCGCCACGATCCCCACCAGACCCCGTTCCAGGACCCCCAGCAGTGACCGACCGGCTCATCGGCGACCGCTACCAGCTCGCGACCGTCCTCGGCCAGGGCGGCATGGGCCAGGTCTGGACCGCCTACGACCGGCGCCTGGACCGCCGCGTCGCCGTCAAACTGCTGCGCCCCGACAAGGTCGCGGGCCCCGGCACGGTCGCCGAAGAACTGCGCCGCCGCTTCGTGCGCGAGTGCCGGGTCACCGCACAGGTCGACCACCCCGGCCTGGTCACCGTCCACGACGCGGGCAGCGACGGCGACGAACTCTTCCTCGTCATGGGCTACGTGGAGGGCGCCGACCTCGCCGACCACCTCGCCGAGCACGACCCCTACCCCTGGCAGTGGGCGGTCGCCGTCGTCGCGCAGCTGTGCTCGGTGCTGTCGGCCGTGCACGCGGTGCCGATCGTGCACCGCGACCTGAAGCCGCGCAACGTGATGGTCCGCCCGGACGGCACCGTGCTCGTCCTGGACCTCGGCGTGGCCTCGGTGATGGACACCGACACCACCCGTCTCACCAGCACCGGCTCGCCCATCGGTAGCCCCGCGTACATGGCGCCCGAGCAGGCCATGGGCGGCGCCGTGGGCCCGTACACCGACCTGTACGCCCTCGGCGTGCTGCTGTACGAACTCCTCAGCGGCAACGTCCCCTTCGCCGGATCCACCGCCCTCGGCGTCCTGCACCGCCACCTGTACGAGCCCCCGCTCCCGGTCCGCCAGATGCGCCCGGAGATCCCGCCGGAGCTGGAGAAGCTCCTGCTCCACCTCCTCGCCAAGGACCCGCAGGACCGGCCCTCCTCCGCCCAGGAGGTCTACGAGGCCCTGGCCCCGCTGCTTCCCGCCCGCGACAGCCGCACCCCCTCCGGCCCGCTCGACCCGACCCGGCCCTTCCTGCGCCCGCAGGCACCCTGGCCGGACCGGGCCGCGGCCATCCCCCCGCGGCCGAGCACCCCGCCCGCGCCGCCCAAGGCCGACGTGCCCGGCGCCGTGGACGAGGCCCGCAAGCTCCTGGACGAGGGGCGGCTCACCCAGGCCGTGGACATCCTCGGCGGCATCCTCCCGGCGGCGGCCGCCGAGCACGGGGAGCACTCCCCGGTGGTCCGCTCCCTGCGCAAGCAGTACGCCGCCACGCTCATGGACGACGGCCAGTACCGGCGCGCCCTGCCGGAACTGCGCCGCCTCGCCGACGAGTTCCCGGCCGGGGACCCCCAGTCGCTGCGCTTCCGCTACGACTCGGCCCAGTGCCTGGAGCAACTGGGCGAGCCGGCCGCCGCGCTGGCGGAGTACCGCTCGCTGCTCCCGTTCTTCGAGAACCACTACGCCAACCCGGACCCGGGTCTACCGCTGGAGGTCCGCCGCCGGATAGCCCACCTGCTGCTCTCCCTCGGCGACCGCCAGGCGGCCCACGACACCCTGGCCCGGCTGCTGTTCGACGCGGAACGGCTGCACGGCCCGGGCCACCCCTTCCCGGCCGAGATCCGCCGCACCCTGCACTGGCTCAGCCAGGTCCGCTGACCGAGCGGGTGGTGCGGCGGGCCCGGGCCCGCCCCCGCAGCGCCGCGAGCAGCAGGATCCCCGACGCGCCCGCCATGACCGCCAGCCCCGGAACCAGACCCGGCGGGCGGAACGCGCAGCTCACCCCGGTGGTGCCGGGGGAGAGCGGGACCGCCACCAGGCCCAGGTGGCTGGCGGCCGGGCGGCCGTTGCAGGTCCAGCCGGCGATCGCGGGGGCCGAGAGGACCGCCGTGCCGGTCGTGCCCGGCGGGAGCGTGGCGTGGACCTCGGAGGCGCCGACCCGGACCGAGGTCGCGGACGTTGCCCGCAGGTCGGCCACCGCGGCGTCGAGCCGCGCCCGGTCCAGGCAGGACAGGGTCCACCGCGGGGGCGGGGCCGCGTCGAAGACCAGCACCGAGGACTCCCCGCGGGAGGGGCCCATCGGCTGGAGGGCGGCCCGGTTGCGGGGGGCGTTGCCGTTCAGGCGGAAGGCGGGGCCGTCCGCGAGGCGGGCCGTCGCGTTGTACTCGGGGGCCCACAGGTAGGCCTCCGTGCCCGCGCGGCAGGTGCCGGGGGCGAGCGGGTCCTCGTACACCCGGGCGCCCAGCAGCGCTTCCTGGTTGGCGAAGGGGGAGTCGTCGGCGTAGGAGAGGGGGGCTCCGGGCGGGCGGGTCGTCACCAGCGGCGGCACCTGGGCGCGGCGGACCGTGCCGTCGGGCTGTAGCCGTGCGCCGACCGCGAAGACGGCGTCCGTGACCGGGTTGTCGATGCTCTGGACGTTGCGTCCGCGCGAGGTCCAGCCCGCCCCGAGCGCGACCATCGTGCGGGTGAACACGTCCGGGGTGTGGCTGCTGTAGTAGGCGCCGCCCTCGCCGCCGAGCAGCAGCGGGTCGTTGCCCGTCAGGGCGGGCCGGCTCGGGTCGGTGCGGTACGCGGGCCAGCCCTCGGCACCGGCCAGGGCCTCGGCGCGCGCGGTGTGCGCCGGCCCCCAGGACGGGTAGTCGTCCAGGCCGCCCAGCTTGCCCTTGTGGCCGTAGGCGGTGGTCGCGGCGGCCTGGGCCAGCAGGACCAGCGCGAGCAGCCCGGCCGCCGGCCACGCGGCGCGGCGGTGGCGCAGCGCCCACCAGGCCGCACCCGCCAGCACCAGCCCGCCGGCGAAGAGCGCGTAGCCGGCCGCCGTCACCAGGGGGCTGTCGTGCGCCCACAGCACGGCGGCCGTCAGGACGCCGGCACCCGCGGCCAGCGCCGGCGGCCGGGGCGGGCCCGCGGCCAGCCCGGTCCAGGCGGCGATCACGGCGATCCCGGCCAGCACGAAGGTCTGCCGGTACGGGCTTCCGTTCGGGGTGGCGAACAGGTGCCAGGCCAGATGGGTCGGCGCCCACTGGAGGGACAGCGCCACGGCCACGGTCAGCCCCGCCCACCACAGCCGGGTGCGCGCCGGGACCGCCCGGTGGAAGGGCAGCGCGGCCACCAGCAGCAGGGTCCCGGTGCCCACGAAGACGGCGGGGGAGGAGAAGGAGTACGTCCCCGGCAGCAGCCGTGCGAACAGGTCCGCCCAGGTCACCGGCCGGAACTCCTTGACCCATCCCGGATAGGCCCGCCCGGAGCTGAGGAAGAGGGGCAGGAGGACGGGTGCCGCGAGCGCGATCCCGAGCACGGTGGTCCCGGCGCCCCGCGCGATCACCGCCAGCCGGCTCCGGACGCCCTCCCGGGTGAGCACCACCCGTACCAGCAGCACCAGCGCCGCACCCAGCGTCGCCATGTAGGCGGTGTAGAAGTTCGCCGTCCAGCAGACCGCGACGACCAGCGGCGCGAGCAGGATCCGGCGCCCGCGCAGGGCCCATTCACCGGTCAGGCACAGCAGGGGGAAGGCGATCAGCCCGTCCAGCCACATCGGGTTGTACGAGGCCTCGATCACCGACCAGCCGCACAGCGCGTACGAGGCCCCGAGCAGCCCGGCGGCCCACCAGGGACCGCGGCGCTGCGTGCGCAGCAGCCAGGCCATCGCCGCCGCCGCGGCCGATGTCTTGAGCACGGTCACGACGTACACGGCGAGGTCGATGTCCGCGCGCGGGAAGAGCCCGACGAGGACGGCGAAGGGGCTGGTCAGGTAGGTGCCCAGGTCCGGCAGGAGGCTCATGCCGTAGCCGGAGCGCCAGTTGAGCAGCAGCCCGCCCTCCGCGCGGCCGTGCAGGAGGTCCCACAGCTGCGCGTGGAAGGGGACGAACTGGTTGCCGAGGTCGTTGACGCTGCGGTGGCGCGGTCCGTAGGGGAACACGCGGGCGGCGGCGTCCCCGGCGCACACGGCGACCGCCGTGATCAGGGCGGCGAGCGCCGAGCCGAGCAGACTCCGGCGGCGCGGTGAGCCGTGCGGCGAGCTGCGCGGTGGGGGAGGCGGCGAGGGACGCGGTGCGGGACGCGGCGAGGGGTGCGGCGAGCGGTGCGTTGTCGACATGGTGGGCCGACCTTGGCAGGGCCGGATGACCGAAGGGTGGCCTCAGGGTTGCCGGTGGCCGATCCGGGCGGTGCGGCGGGAGCAGGGTCCCCAGAACGGGTGATGGGTGGCGCGCCGGACACGCCGGCGCCCGCCGGCTCACCTATGAACGGTGCGTGTTCGGTCCGCGCGCGAATCGTTGGTCGAACCGGTGGTCCGGATCACCGTGACCTCATAACATCGATCACCGCACGGCCCTTTGTGCACCGACGCACAATCTCCCGGCCCTGGAGGCTCCTTTGCACCGTCGCACAGCGCTCTCCGTCTCCGCCGCCCTGCTCGTGGCGGCGCCCCTGCTGTCCGCCTGCTCGGGCGAGCCCCGACCCGGCACCGCGGCCGTCGTGGGCGGCGAACGGATCACCACTTCCGCGCTCCAGGCCCAGGTCAACGACGTCCGCGCGGCGCAGAACCGTTCCGGGCAGGCCGCCGCCGAACTCATCGCGAGCACCCCCCACCTGGAGCGGCAGAAGCTCGACGCGCTCCTCCAGAGCCGGATCATCGACAAGATGGCCGACACCGCCGGGCTCACGGCCACCCAGAAGGACATCGAGGACGAACGCACGGCGTACGTCGACGAGAACGGCGGCAACGAGCAGTTCGAGGCACTGCTCCTACAGAAGGGGGCCATGGCTCCCGGCCAGGTCGACCGCTTCCTCCGGGACCGGGTGCTCCTCACCGCGCTCACCGCCAAGTACGGAGCCGGGAAGCTGGAGGAGCCCGCCCGCGTCGCCGTCGAGGCACTGCACATCGAGGTGAACCCGCGCTACGGCGCCTGGGACGCCAAGGAGATCAAGCTCGGCACCGGGGAGACGCCCTGGATCACCCAGCGGACGCGGCCCGAGGCGGCGCCCGCCGGAGCCTGAGGCTCCGGGGTCCCCCCGGGCCGCGGACCGGCGCGCCGGAGGTAGGTTCGGAGGGTGACCGACCACTCCGAACCCACCACCACCGCCGCCACCGCTGCCGAGCCCACGGGCCGCATCGTCCTGCTGACCACCAGCCACCGGGTCGCCCCCGGCGTGCTGTCTTGGCCGGCGTGGCAGGTCCTGCACGCCGCGGACCGGGTGCTGTGCGCCGACCCCGACCACCCGCAGCTGCCGTACCTGCGGGAGGCGGGCATCGAGGTCGCGTTCGAGAGCCCGGACGCGCACGCGCTGGTCGAGGCCTGCGCGGGCGGCCGTACGGTCGTGGTGCTCCCGGGCGGCGAGGGCGACCAGCGGCTCACCGACGGGCTGGCCCGGCTGGCCGGCTCGGGCCGGGTCTCCATGCCCGACCTGGAACTGCTCCCGGGCTCCTACGACCTGCCGGGGGCGCGCCTGCTCGACCTGGTCCAGGTGATGGACCGGGTCCGGCGCGAATGCCCGTGGACCTCCCGGCAGACCCACCGGGGCCTGGCCAAGTACGCGATCGAGGAGGCGTACGAGCTGGTCGAGGCCATCGAGGCCGGGGACCGGGAGGAGCTGCGCGAGGAGCTCGGCGACGTGCTGCTCCAGGTGGTCTTCCACGCCCGGATCGCCGAGGAGGCCGGCGGGGAGGGCGAGGACGCTGCCGAGGCCTTCTCCATCGACGACGTGGCCGGGGCGCTCGTCACCAAGCTGATCCACCGGCACCCGCACGTCTTCGGTGACGCGGAGGCCGAGACCCCGGAGGACGTCAACGCGCACTGGCAGCGCACCAAGGCGGTGGAGAAGCAGCGGGAGTCGGTGACCGACGGGATCCCGGTGGGCCAGCCCGGCCTGGCGCTCGCCGCCAAGCTCGCGGGCCGGGTCCGGACGGGCGGCGTGGCCGTGGAACTGCCTCGTGGCGAGGGCATCGGGTACGAGCTGCTGGAGCTCGCGGCACGCGCCGAGGCGGCGGGGACCGACCCCGAGACCGCGCTGCGCGCGGCGGCCCGCGCCTACCGGGACGCGATCCGGGTGGCCGAGGGCGTGGCGGAGCCGGGCGAGTAGGGGACCTTCTTTCTTTCTTTCCTTCCTTCCTCGCTTCCTTCCTTCAGTACGTCCTCGGCGCGCGGGCCGACGGGTCGTGCCAGTGGGGCGCCGGGGGGTCGAGGAACCACTCGCCGAATCCCAGCGGGCGCTCCCCGTACGCGTGGCCCCGGGCCGGCACGGCGTCGTGGAAGAGGCGGCCGGGGCGGGCGCCCAGCTCCTGGAGGAGGTGGGCGGTCTCGTCGATGAACTGCGGCGGACCGCTGAGGTAGACGTCCTGGTCCGGCCACAGCCCCCGGTTGCCCAGCGCGGTCGCCAGCCGGTCGGTCGCCTGGTTGCGGGGGCGCCCGGGGGCGGGCGTGATGTAGGTGACGGCGAGCCAGGCGCAGCTGGCGGCGTACGCGTCGATGAGCGGGCGGTCGTAGAGGTGCGCGCCGTCCCGGGCCACCACGAAGAGCCGTACGTCCTGATCGCAGGGACGCTCCGCGAGGTCCTCCAGCAGGGCCCGGATGGGTGCCCAGCCGGTGCCGGCGGCGATCAGGCTGACCGGGCGGTCCTCGCGGCGGAAGGTCAGCTGCCCGCCGGCGGCGCTGAGCCGCAGCACGTCGCCCGGCCGGGTCTCGCGGACCAGGGTGGTGCTCAGGCGCCCCCGGTCGACCCGGCTGACGTGCAGGTCGAGGGTGCCGTCGGGGCGGGGAGCGTTGCCGATGGAGTAGGTGCGCCAGGTCGTCGGGACCCGGTCGCTGCTCACGCTCGTGTACTGGCCGGGGAGATAGGGGAAGGGGGCGTGCGGCCGGAGCGTCAGGACGCCTATGTCCGGTCCGTACTGGAGGTGGCGCACGACCTCCGCGTCCCACCACGGCGGGTCCTCGCTCGCGTCGGCGCCGGCCGTCATCGCGTCGGCCATCACCTGGTAGGCCTCGGCCCAGGCCTTTTCGACCGGTGGGGTCCAGGCCGCGCCGGAGGTCTCGGCGAGTGCGGCGAGCAGGCTGGCGCCGACGGCCGCGTAGTGCTCGGGGCGGACCAGGAACTTGCGGTGGTCGCGTCCCAGGTCGCGCAGGTAGGGGCCGAGGGTCTCGTCGTCGATGTGGGCGATCACGTGGGTGAGCGCGGCGAAGAGCCGGTCCCGCTGGCGTTCCATGTCGTGGAGTGAGTCCGGGAAGAGGGCGCGGACCGCGGGGTTGTGCCAGAAGAGGTGGGAGTAGAAGAACTTGACGGCGTGCTCGGCCCGTCTCTCCACCACCGCGAAACTGCTTTTCAAGATCCTGACATCCACAAAACCGAAAGTAGGAATGCCGGAGAAGTTCAGGTCAAGGGATGGCCGATCTACGGACAGCCGCGACTAACCGCCCATATCGGATGGGGGTTCGGCGCCGGGATACGGTCATCTGGTGCACGAGCAGACCTCCGGAAACCCCGCCGAATCCCCCGCGGACACTCCCGCCGACACCTCTTCCACCGAGGGCCCCACCCTCTTCGACTGGGAGTTCGCGACCGACCCCTACCCGGCGTACGCCTGGCTGCGCGAGCACTCCCCGGTGCACCGCACCAAGTTGCCCAGCGGGGTCGAGGCGTGGCTCGTCACCCGGTACGCCGACGCCCGCCAGGCCCTCGCCGACCAGCGGCTCAGCAAGAATCCGGCGCACCACGCGGAGCCCGCGCACGCCAAGGGCAAGACCGGGATCCCGGGGGAGCGCAAGGCGGAGCTGATGACGCACCTGCTCAACATCGATCCGCCCGACCACACCCGGCTGCGGCGGCTGGTGTCGAAGGCCTTCACCCCGCGCAGGGTCGCCGAGTTCGCCCCGCGGGTGCAGGCGCTCACCGACCACCTGATCGACGCCTTCGCGGGGAAAGGTGAGGCTGATCTCATTCACGAGTTCGCCTTCCCGCTCCCCATCTACGCCATCTGCGAGATGCTCGGGGTACCGCGCGAGGACCAGGACGACTTCCGCGACTGGGCCGGCATGATGATCCGCCACGGCGGCGGTCCGCGCGGTGGGGTGGCCCGGTCGGTCAAGCAGATGCGGACCTACCTCGGTGAACTCATTCACCGCAAAAGGGATGATCTGGGCGATGACCTGATCTCCGACCTGATCCGGGCGAGCGATCACGGCGACCATCTGACGGAGGGCGAGGCCACCGCCATGGCCTTCATCCTGCTCTTCGCCGGTTTCGAGACCACCGTGAACCTCATCGGCAACGGCGTCCACTCCCTCTTCATGAACCCCGGACAGCGCGAGCGCCTCCAGCGCTCCCTCGCCGCCGGGGAGAGCGGACTGCTGGCCACCGGGGTCGAGGAACTGCTGCGCTACGACGGCCCGGTGGAGCTGGCGACCTGGCGCTTCGCCACCGAGCCGCTCACCCTCGGCGGCATGCGGATCGAGACCGGCGACCCGGTCCTGGTCGTCCTCGCGGCCGCCGACCGGGACCCGGAGCGCTTCGCGGACCCGGACACCCTCGACCTCTCCCGGACGGACAACCAGCACCTCGGATACGGGCACGGCATCCACTACTGCCTGGGCGCCCCGCTCGCCCGACTCGAAGGACAAACCGCGCTCGCCACTTTGCTGACGCGTCTGCCCGATCTGGAACTTGCCGTTCCATCCCAAGACCTGCGCTGGCGCGGGGGGTTGATCATGCGAGGGCTGCGCACCCTTCCCGTTCGATTCGCGCCTCAAAACACTTGCGCGAAAGCTGATTAAAAGTCAGGTTCGGCCTTGACTTGTGACAATCGTTCGAAGGCCGCTAGGTTCTGCCGTTACCCCGCTGTTATATGCGAAAGGTGATCCCTCATGCTCTCCGGGAACGGCCGTCACAGACGCCCCCGCCAGGTCCCCGCGCTGGTCGTCACAGCCGGAGTCACTGGCTCTGCGCTGGCCATGCCGCTGTTGGCCGCCACCAGCGCCACCGCCGCCGACACGTCGACGTGGGACAAGGTCGCCGAGTGCGAGAGCGGCGGCTCGTGGAGCGCGAACTTCGGTAGCGGCGCCTACGGCGGACTCCAGTTCACCCAGGAAGAGTGGCAGAGCGCCGGCGGGCTCGACTTCGCCGAGCGCCCCGACCTGGCGAGCCGTTCCCAGCAGATAGCCGTCGCCGAGCGGGTGCTGGGCTCGACGGGACCGCAGGCCTGGCCGCTGTGCGCGGCCTCGGCCGGTCTGGTCAAGGAGAGCCCCGCCGCGAAGGTGGACCCCGGTCTGCCCGGCAGTCAGAGCCCGGTCGCCCCCGCGCCGTCCCGCCCGGACGACGCCGTTCCGTCCACCGGCGGCGGCAAGCCGTCCACGGACTACGGGTCGCCGACCCCGGCCCCGGCTCCGAGCCCGTCCAGCACCCCGTTCCTGATTCCCGACGCGCCGTCCATCGGACTGCCCGTCATGCCCGCGCCGGACGTCCCGACGACGCCTCCGGTCGACCCGACGGCTCCGGTCCAGCCGGGCGGTCCGACCGGCACGCCGACCCCCGTCGACCCGACGGCGCCGACGACGCCGGTGGACCCGACCGCGCCCACCACCTCGCCCACCACGCCGGGACTGCCCCCGGTCGACCCGACGGCCCCTGCGAACCCGCAGGTCCCGCAGACCACCTCCACCACTCCTGTCGAGGGCAACGGCAAGCACCGCGGTGCGCCGGAAGCCGAGCCGGCGGTCCCGCCCAAGGCCGCGTCGGACCCCACCTACACGGTCCAGGCGGGCGACAGCCTGGCGACCATCGCGGTTGCCAAGGGCGTAAAGGGGGGCTGGAACGGTCTCTACCAGGCCAATGAGCAAGTCATCGGCGAGGACGCCGACCTGATCAAGCCCGGCCAGAACCTGGATCTAACCCCGCAATAAGGACAGTTCAGTTATCCGGAAAGAGTTGAATGTCGGATTTCTGTAAGTGAGACATGTGTCTCTTCCGGTCAACTGGCGTGTCCCGCCTCGGGGCTTCCGCAAACCCAGCCCTCACCTGCGCAAATACCCCTGCGGGGAACGCAAGTAGGGCCCGTTTCTCCCCGATGTTCCTCGTTGAACATCGGGGAGAGACCTGTCTACCTTCTGAATCGCTCGCCACCGCGAGCTCCTTCGACCGCATCGCCGAATCCTGCCGGCGGACGGGGGGAACAGTCGTCGCGTCAAGCGCCGAAGGCAGGAGCGGGGGAACCAAGGTAGGTGCCGGGAGCGGCCGTTGAGAGACGGTCACGCCACCGGCTTGGGGTTAAGACGTGCGCTAGGTCGCACGGCCGGGCAACTCACTCGCCCGAACCCGACAGCTCACCTCGTAGGCGTCGGTGAGGAGAAACTCCATGCTGCTTTCCGGCAAGGGCAAGCACCGTCGCGGTACTGCAATCGAGCGGTCTGTCCGGATCGTCACGCTCGCCGGTGTCGCCGGTGTGGCCGTGGCCGCCCCCCTGATGGCCGCGGGCACCGCCAGCGCCGCCACCACGTCCGAGTGGGACAAGGTCGCGCAGTGCGAGTCCGGTGGCAACTGGTCCATCAACACGGGCAACGGCTACTACGGCGGTCTGCAGTTCTCGCCCTCCACGTGGGCCGGGTTCGGTGGCAAGTCGTACGCCCCGCAGGCCAACCAGGCCTCCAAGTCGCAGCAGATAGCCGTCGCCGAGAAGGTCCTCAAGAGCCAGGGCAAGGGCGCCTGGCCGTCCTGCGGCAAGGGCCTGACGAACTCCGCCTACACCGGTGGCGGCTCCGAGACCCCGGCGTCGAAGCCGCAGTCCAAGCCGCAGAGCAAGCCGCAGTCGAAGCCGCAGCCGAAGGTCGAGACCAAGAAGGTCGAGACCAAGGCCGCGCCGAAGCAGGAGACCAAGCGCCCCGAGGCTCCGACCACCCGCTCCGAGCGCACCGAGGCGCCGAAGACCGGCAACGGCTCGTACGAGGTCAAGGCGGGCGACACCCTGGGCACCATCGCCGAGGCCAACGGCGTCAAGGGCGGCTGGCAGCAGCTCTTCGAGCTGAACAAGGACATCGTCTCGGACGCCGACCTGATCTTCCCGGGACAGAAGCTGAAGCTCAGCTGAACACTGCGGCAAAGCCACGGGAACGTGTACGGGGCGTCAGCTGACCCCGTGCATGATTTCCACCGCCCGGCGCGTGCCCCACGCGCCGGGCGGTGCTGCGTGCGGCCCCCGAAGGCCGATGATCAAGCGACCTATGTCCCGGAAGAGGGGTATTCGGTCGCTTTTTCGTCCCAGGGTCCGGGCGGTCGGGCGGCCCAGTGCCCGGAGCCGGTTAGGCTCTAGGCGGCAAGGCCATCCCACGGCCTGACACGCCACCGCACACTCAGCGTCACATCCCAGAAGGAGATGCTCGTGCCGTCCATCGACGTCGTCGTAGCCCGGGAAATCCTGGACTCCCGAGGCAACCCCACGGTCGAGGTCGAGGTGGGCCTCGACGATGGCAGCACCGGCCGTGCTGCCGTTCCGTCCGGCGCCTCCACCGGTGCATTCGAGGCCATCGAGCTCCGTGACGGTGACCCCAACCGTTACTTCGGCAAGGGTGTCGAGAAGGCCGTCCTCGCCGTCATCGAGCAGATCGGCCCGGAGCTCGTCGGCTACGACGCCACCGAGCAGCGCCTGATCGACCAGGCCATGTTCGACCTGGACGCCACCGACAACAAGGGCTCGCTCGGCGCCAACGCCATCCTCGGCGTGTCCCTGGCCGTCGCGCACGCCGCGTCCGAGGCCTCGGACCTCCCGCTCTTCCGCTACCTCGGCGGTCCGAACGCGCACCTGCTGCCCGTTCCGATGATGAACATCCTCAACGGTGGGTCGCACGCCGACTCCAACGTGGACATTCAGGAGTTCATGATCGCCCCCATCGGCGCGGAGTCCTTCTCCGAGGCGCTGCGTTGGGGTGCCGAGGTCTACCACACCCTCAAGAAGGTCCTGCACACCAAGGGCCTCTCCACCGGCCTGGGCGACGAGGGCGGCTTCGCCCCGAACCTGGAGTCCAACCGCGCCGCGCTCGACCTCATCATCGAGGCCATCAAGCAGGCCGGTTACACCCCGGGCAAGGACATCGCGCTCGCGCTCGACGTCGCCGCGTCCGAGTTCTACAAGGACGGCCAGTACGAGTTCGAGGGCAAGTCCCGCTCGGCCGCCGAGATGACCGACTACTACGCCGAGCTCGTCGAGGCGTACCCGCTGGTCTCCATCGAGGACCCGCTGTTCGAGGACGACTGGGACGGCTGGAAGACCATCACCGACCGCCTCGGCGCCAAGGTCCAGATCGTCGGTGACGACCTGTTCGTCACGAACCCGGAGCGTCTGGCCCGCGGCATCGAAGAGGGCTCCGCGAACGCCCTGCTCGTGAAGGTGAACCAGATCGGTTCGCTGACCGAGACCCTGGACGCCGTCGAGATGGCCCAGCGCAACGGCTTCAAGTGCATGATGTCCCACCGTTCCGGTGAGACCGAGGACGTCACCATCGCCGACCTCGCCGTCGCCGTGAACTGCGGTCAGATCAAGACCGGCGCCCCGGCCCGCTCGGACCGCGTCGCCAAGTACAACCAGCTGCTGCGCATCGAGGAGATCCTCGACGACGCCGCGGTGTACGCGGGCCGCAGCGCCTTCCCGCGCTTCAAGGGCTAATCACCCCCCTGAGGGGCTGGCCTCCGTACGTCCCCGCACTCGGTCCCGTACCGTGTGCGGGGACGTATTGCGTAGTGCGTACCTAGGGGAGGCGGACCAATGGCCGGGAACCGGGATCGGTTCTCCACCTTCTCCACCGCGACGAGGCTCAAGCAGCTCGGCGAGCGGACCGCCGCCCACGTCTACCGGTCGCAGTCGCGGCGCCAGGTCCGCCGCAGCCGGCTCACCGGCCGCGCCGCGCTCCTGGTGCTCGTCCTCTGTACGCTGGTCGTCGCCCTCGCGTATCCGATGCGCCAGTACGTCTCCCAGCGTTCGGAGATCGCGAAGCAGCAGCGGGCCGCCGCGGCCGCGCGGGACCGCCTGGAGCGGCTCCGCGACGAGAAGGCCCGCTGGCAGGACGACGCCTACGCGGAGCAGCAGGCGCGCAAGCACCTGCACTTCCTGCGCCCGGGGGAGATCGGCTACATCATGAGCGACCCCGGGGCCCAGTCCCCGCAGCCGCACCGGACCGGCCACGCCGGCTCCGACCGCCCCTGGTACTCCAACGTCTGGGACGGCGTCGACAAGGCCGACCGCCCCGGCGAGTGATCCGTACCGCCGTACCGCAGCACCCATCCACGAGAACGAAGAGACTTCCTCCAGGCATGCAGACGCCCCCGCCCCAGACCGACCGGACCGAGCCGACCGACGCGGACATCGAGGCGTTCGAGCAGCAGCTCGGCCGCCCGC
Source organism: Streptomyces sp. NBC_01214 (assembly GCF_026340975.1). Lineage (GTDB taxonomy): Bacteria > Actinomycetota > Actinomycetes > Streptomycetales > Streptomycetaceae > Streptomyces. The sequence goes on from NZ_JAPEOS010000001.1 coordinate 1,154,359, forward strand.
CGCGCGGGCTGCGCGCCATCGCGCACCGCTGCCCCTGCGGGCAGCCGGACGTGGTGGAGACCGCCCCGCGGCTCCCCGACGGCACCCCCTTCCCGACGCTGTACTACCTGACGTGCCCGCGCGCGGCCTCCGCGATCGGCACGCTGGAGGCCAACGGCGTGATGAAGGAGATGCAGGCCCGGCTCGCCGAGGACAAGGAACTGGCCGCCGCCTACCAGGCCGCCCACGAGGACTACATCCAGCGGCGCGACGCCATCGAGGTGCTCCAGGGCTTCCCGAGCGCCGGCGGCATGCCGGACCGGGTGAAGTGCCTGCACGTGCTGGTCGGCCACTCCCTGGCCGCCGGCCCCGGGGTGAACCCGTTCGGCGACGAGGCCCTCGCCATGCTGCCGGAGTGGTGGGCCAAGGGCGCCTGCGTCGTCCCGTGCGGGGAGAAGAAGACGGACGACGAGGAGCCGCGGACGTGACCCGGGTCGCCGCCGTCGACTGCGGTACGAACTCCATCCGGCTGCTCGTGGCGGACTGCGACCCGGCCACCGGCGAGCTGGTCGAGCTGGACCGCCGGATGACCATCGTCCGGCTCGGTCAGGGCGTGGACCGGACCGGGCGCCTGGCCCCGGAGGCGCTGGAGCGCACCTTCGCCGCCTGCCGCGAGTACGCGGGAGCGATCAAGGAGTTCGGCGCGGAGCGGGTGCGCTTCGTGGCGACCTCCGCCTCCCGGGACGCCGAGAACCGCGCGGACTTCGTCCGGGGCGTCCTGGACATCCTGGGGGTCGAGCCCGAGGTGATCTCCGGTGACCAGGAGGCGGAGTTCTCCTTCACCGGCGCGACCAAGGAGCTGACGGCCCACGAGCACCTGGAGCGGCCGTTCCTGGTGGTGGACATCGGCGGCGGCTCGACCGAATTCGTGGTCGGCGAGGAGCACGTACGGGCCGCGCGGTCCGTGGACATCGGCTGCGTCCGGATGACCGAGCGGCACCTGGTGGTGGACGGGGTCGTCACCGACCCGCCGACGGCCGAGCAGGTCGCCGCGATCCGCGCCGACATCGAGGCGGCGCTGGACCTGGCCGCCGAGAGCGTCCCGCTGGCCGAGGCGCGCACGCTGGTGGGTCTGGCCGGCTCGGTGACCACGGTCGCCGGGATCGCGCTGGGGCTGACGGCGTACGAATCGTCCGCGATCCACCACTCCCGGATCTCCTACGAGCAGGTGCGCGCGATCAGCGAGCGGATGCTGAGCGCGACGCACGCCGAGCGCGCGGCGATCCCCGTCATGCATCCGGGTCGGGTGGACGTGATCGGCGCGGGCGCGCTCGTCCTTTTGGCGATCATGGAACGCATCGGCGCTTCGGAGGTTGTCGTGTCGGAGCACGACATCCTCGATGGAATCGCTTGGTCCATCGCCTGAACGACCTTCGAAGCAGGTCGTGAAGGGCTCTTGGGCCCGTGATCCACATTTAAGTTCGTGAAGTTCTTCACAAGGAAAAAGGGTCTGTTGGACCAAAGGAAGTGCCCTTCGGGGCCTTCTGGAGGCCCTCAGGCCCTTTTTTGCGCGCGTTCGTGCGATCCGCGGAGGCGGCGGGATGCGCGTCAGAGGTAAGGATGAACCTCTGTGGTTCAGTCCGCTTTTGGCCCTGGAGACCAGTTCAGGACGGGTGAACAACGACTCCGGACGTCTTCTGGTTCCCGTCGCGCGTCATGACCTCCGTCACGTGGGCGGCGGAGTGTAGCAGAGGGCCTCTCCGTCCTTGTGAAGGGGCTCACGAGCGACACCCCTTTGGGTGCTGGATACTCGTTCCATGAGCACCACGGAGCGTCCCAGGATCCTCGTTGTAGGAGGTGGGTACGTAGGCCTGTACGCAGCCAAGCGCATCATGAAGAAGATGCGCTACGGCGAGGCGACCGTCACGGTCGTCGACCCGCGCTCGTACATGACCTACCAGCCCTTCCTCCCTGAAGTGGCCGCAGGCAGTATCTCGCCTCGGCACGTCGTCGTCCCGCTGCGACGCGTGCTGCCCAAGGCAGAGGTTCTCACCGGCCGGGTCACCAGCATCGACCAGGACCGCAAGGTCGCCGTCGTCACGCCGCTCGTCGGCGAGGCGTACGAGCTGCCCTTCGACTACCTGGTGATTGCGCTCGGCGCCGTCTCCCGCACCTTCCCGATCCCCGGCCTCGCCGAACAGGGCATCGGCATGAAGGGCGTGGAAGAGGGCATCGGCCTGCGCAACCACGTCCTCGAACAGCTCGACAAGGCCGAGTCCACGACGGACGAGAACGTCCGCCGCAAGGCCCTCACCTTCGTCTTCATCGGCGGCGGCTTCGCCGGTGCGGAGACCATCGGTGAGGTCGAGGACATGGCCCGGGACGCCGCGAAGTACTACTCCACGATCAAGCGCGAGGACATGCGCTTCATCCTGGTCGACGCGGCCGACAAGATCCTTCCCGAGGTCGGGCCCAAGCTCGGCGCCTGGGGCAAGGAGCACCTCGAGTCCCGCGGCATCGAGATCTACCTCAGCACCTCCATGGACTCCTGCGTGGACGGCCACGTGGTGCTGAAGAACGGCCTCGAGGTCGACTCCAACACCATCGTGTGGACCGCCGGCGTCAAGCCGAACCCGGCCCTGGCCCGCTACGGCCTGCCGCTGGGCCCCCGCGGCCACGTGGACACCCAGCCGACCCTCCAGGTCACGGGCACGGACTACATCTGGGCCGCCGGCGACAACGCCCAGGTCCCGGACGTCGCCGCCCGCAAGGCCGGTGTCGAGAACGCCTGGTGCCCGCCGAACGCCCAGCACGCGCTGCGCCAGGCCAAGGTCCTCGGCGACAACGTGATCTCGGGCATGCGGGGCTTCCCGCAGCACCCGTACTCGCACTCCAACAAGGGCGCGGTGGCGGGTCTCGGCCTCCACAAGGGCGTCGCGATGATCGTCATGGGCAAGACGAAGATCAAGCTCAAGGGCCGGCTGGCCTGGTACATGCACCGTGGCTACCACGGCATGGCCATGCCGACCTGGAACCGCAAGATCCGCGTCTTCGCCGACTGGACCCTCGCGATGTTCCTCAAGCGCGAGGTCGTCTCCCTCGGTGCGCTGGAGACTCCCCGCGAGGAGTTCTACGAGGCCGCCAAGCCGGCGCCGGCCCCGGCCGCCGCCGCTGCCCCGGCCGCGAAGGCCAAGGCCTGACCGGTGTGACCGGCAGGACCTGAGCCGCACCCGGTTCACCTGCTCCGTCCGCTCCACCTGCACGACCTGTACGACCTGTAGGACCTGTACGAACCCGAAGGGGTCGCCCGCCATCCGTGGTGCGGGCGGCCCCTTCGGCGTACCCGGGGCCCGGGATGGGTAGACGGAGGGGTCGGAGCTTTTGTGGAGGTGCGCCATGACCGACGCCGCGCCGCGGCTCGCCGTTGTTGCCGAGACCCTGCTGGGTGCCCCGCTGCCGGTACGCGTGCGGGCCTGGGACGGCAGCGAGGCCGGCCCGCCCGACGGCCCCGTGCTCGTCATCCACGACCGCCGCGCCGTGCGCCGGATGCTGTGGAGGCCCGGCGAGCTGGGGCTGGCCCGGGCCTGGGTGGCGGGCGAACTGACGGTCGAAGGCAGTCTGTTCGATCTGCTGGAGCGGGTGGCGGGCCTGCTGTGGGAACGCGAGCCGGACCTGCCGCCCGTCGACCCCGCCGTCTCCACGGCCCAGTCCGGGCCCGGGCCGCTCGCGGCCCTCGGGAGCATCGCCCGCAGCGTCGGGCTCCCGGCGCTGCGCGACCTGCCGGGGGCGAGGTGGCGCGACGCCGCCCACCGGGCCGCCGCACGCGAACTGATCGCCCTCGCCGGACCGCTGCCGCCGCCCGCGCCCCCCGCCGAAGAGGCGGCCCGACGGGGCGGAACACGCCACAGCAAGAGCCGGGACAGCCGGGCCGTCAGTCACCACTACGACGTCGGCAACGACTTCTACGCACGCGTGCTGGGCCCCTCGATGGTGTACTCCTGCGCCTACTGGAGCCCCGGCTCCACCCTGGAACGGGCCCAGCGCGACAAGCTCGACCTGGTCTGCCGCAAGCTCGCCCTGCGGCCCGGGGACCGGCTGCTCGACGTCGGCTGCGGCTGGGGCTCCATGGCGCTGCACGCCGCCCGGGAGTACGGGGTCCGGGTCACCGGCGTCACGCTCTCCCGCGAGCAGGCCGTGTACGCCCGCAAGCGGGTCGCGGACGAGGGACTGACCGATCTGGTGGACATCCGGATCCAGGACTACCGGGACGTCAAGGACGGGCCGTACGAGGCCATTTCCTCCATCGGGATGGCCGAACACGTCGGGGCCGACCGCTACCGGGACTACGCCCGCACCCTGCACGCCCTGCTGCGCCCCGGCGGGCGGCTGCTGAACCACCAGATCGCCCGTCCGCCGGAGCCGGACGAGGAGGCGTACCGGGTCGACGAGTTCATCGACGCCTACGTCTTCCCGGACGGCGAGCTCTCCCCGCTCGGCACCACCGTCGGCGAACTGGAGCGGGCCGGCTTCGAGGTCCGCGACGTGGAGGCGCTGCGCGAGCACTACGGGCTGACCCTGCGGGCTTGGGTGGCCCGACTGGAGGAGCACTGGGCGGAGGCGGTCCGACTGACCTCGCCCGGGCGGGCCCGGGTCTGGCAGCTCTACATGGCGGCCTGCGCGCTCGGCTTCGAGCGGGGCCGACTGGGCGTCAACCAGGTGCTGGCGGTGCGGCCCACGGCCGCCGGGGACGCCCGCTTGCCGCTGCGGCTGCGCACCTGGGACGCAGAAACGGTCTAGCAGGACCACGCGCACGGGCACGGGCAGGGGCACCGGAAGGGAAACGGGCAGGGAAACGGGAAGGGCCCCGGGGCAACGTGCCCCGGGGCCCTTCCGCCGTCCCTGCTGCTACTCCGTCTTGATGGCGGTGAGCATGTTCAGGCGGGCGGCGCTGCGGGCCGGCCACATGGCGGCCAGGACACCGACCAGTCCGGCGAGGACGAAGAAGATCCCGATCCGGTCGAAGGGGATGACCAGCTCGTAGCCCGGGATGGAGCCGGCGATGGTCTTGCCGCCGGCCCAGGCGAGGAAGACGCCGACGCCGATGCCGAGGACCGCGCCGAAGAGCGAGATCACCACGGCCTCCAGCCGGATCATGTTCTTGACCCTGCCGCGGTCCAGGCCGACGGCGCGCAGCATGCCGATCTCCTGCTGGCGCTCGTAGACCGACATCGCGAGGGTGTTGATCACACCGAGCACCGCGATGATCAGGGCCATGCCGAGCAGGCCGTACATGATGTTCAGGGCGGTGTTCATCTGGCCGGCCGCCTCGTTGCGGATGCCGGCCTTGTCGGCGACCTTGATGGCCGGGTTCTTGCCGAGGGCGTCGATGACGGCCTGCTGGTTCGCCGCGGAGGTGCCGCCGTTGGTCTTGACGAGGACCTCGGGCAGGTACTGGGTCTCGTTGTGCGAGGCCAGGATCTTGTTGTCGAGGACGTAGTCGCCGAACTGGCCCTTGGTGTCGAAGATCGCGCCGACCTGGAGCTTGCCCTTCTGGCCGTCGTCGTACTGGGCGTCGAGGGCGGAGCCGACCGTCAGCCCCTTCTCCTTCGCCTCCTTGGCGGAGACCATCAGCTTGCCCTCGCCCAGGGCGGCGAGGTCGCCGCTGGTGGTGCGGACGTTCAGCAGCTGGGCGAGAGCGGCCGGGTTGACGCCGTTGACCATCTGGGAGGAGTCACCGAGCTTGACGACCTCAAGGGTCTTCGGGGAGACGGCGATGACGCCCTTGCCCTTCTCCAGTGCGGGGAGGACGGACTTGTCGAGGTTCATGCCCTCGGCGGCCATCGTGACCCGGTAGTCGGCCTTGACGTTCTGAACGGTGAGCTTGTCGATGGCCTGGCCGACGGTGATGCCGATGACCGACATGGCGGTGACCAGGGTCAGGCCGATGGTCAGGGAGGCCGCGGTGACCGCGGTGCGGCGCGGGTTGCGGAGCGCGTTCTGCGCGGCCAGCTTGCCGGCGACGCCGAAGACCTTCTCCAGCAGCGGGCGGACCGTGGCGATCACCGGGCGGGACAGCATCGGCAGCAGCACGAACAGGCCGATGACCAGGAAGAACGCGCCGGCGGCGATGGTCGTGCGACCGTCGCTCTTCTGGCTCACGCCGAGCAGGACCACACCGATGCCGATGAGGGCGAGCACGCTGCCGATGGAGTTGCGCAGCACCAGGGACTTCATGGTCGCCGGGAGGTGGGCGCTGCCCATGGCGGCGACCGGGGCGATCTTGGCGGTGCGGCGGGCCGGCAGCCAGGCGGCGAGCATGGTGACCACGACGCCGATGACCAGGGCCGTCACGACCGTCGTCGGCGCGATGATCAGGTCGCCGGCCGGGATCTTGGCTTCGAGGAGCCCCATCGCGGAGCGCATCGCGACCGCCAGGCCGATGCCGGTGGCCAGACCGATGACCGCGGCGATGGAGCCGACGACGGCGGCCTCGGCGAGGACCGAGCGCTTGACCTGGCCGCGGTTGGCGCCGACGGCGCGGAGCAGGGCCAGCTCCTTGGTGCGCTGGGCGACCAGCATCGTGAAGGTGTTGTAGATGAGGAAGATGCCGACGAACAGGGAGACGCCGGCGAAGATCAGCAGGCCCTGGCTCATGCCGGCCATGCCCTGCTCGATGAACTTGGCCTGCTGGGCGGCGAGGGCCGCGCCGGTCTGCGCGTGGGAGTTCTCGCCCAGCAGCGGCTTGATCTGGGTCAGCAGCTGGTCGGCGCCGGTGCCGGCCTTGGCCGCGACGGAGACCTCGCTGTAGAAGCCGGGCTGGAGGTACAGCTCCTGGGCGACCGCGGTGTCGAAGAGGACCAGGCTGCCGCCCGCGTTGACCGCGCCGTCCTCGGTGGTGAAGACGCCGGAGAGGGTGTACTCCTGGACCGGGCCGTTGGTGGCGACCCGGATCTTGTCACCGACCTGGTACTTGCCCTTGGCCGCGCTGTCCTTGTCGAGGGCGACCTGGTCGGCCTTGGTCGGGCCGGAGCCGGCGGTGAAGGTGTAGCGCGGGTCCTTGCCGTCCTTGACGGGGGCGAAGTTGGAGCCGGCGTTGGCCCAGCCGGAGCCGATCAGCTTGCCGTTCTCGTCGCCGACGCCGGCGAAGCCGGTCACCCGGCCGGAGGCGGAGTCGACGCCCTGGAGCGCCTTGACCTTGTCGAGGGTCTGCTGGCTGATGCCGGGGTCGCCCTGCTTGCCGCCGTCTTCGCCGCGGCTGGCGCCGCCGTCGGTGATCGAGACCGCGACGCCCTCGTAGGACTTCGCGGACTGGTTGGACATGGCCTTGCTGAGGGTGTCGGTGAAGACGAGGGTGCCGGAGACGAAGGCGACGCCGAGGGTGACGGCGAGCACCGTCATCAGCAGTCGGGCCTTGTGCGCGAGGACGTTGCGCAGGGCTGTACGGAACATGGGGGATCTCAGTCCTGGGGCTGGAAGTCTGGAGGAGGGGCGGGGAGGGAGATCCCGGGTCAGCTGGTGCGGCCCTTGGCGTCGAAGGACTTCATCCGGTCGAGCACGCCGTCGGCGGTGGGGTTGAGCATCTCGTGGACGATCTCGCCGTCGGCGAGGAAGATGACGCGGTCCGCGTAGGAGGCGGCGACCGGGTCGTGGGTGACCATCACCACGGTCTGACCGAGCTCGCGCACCGAGTTGCGCAGGAAGCCGAGCACCTCGGCGCCGGAGCGGGAGTCGAGGTTTCCGGTGGGCTCGTCACCGAAGATGATCTCGGGGCGGGAGGCCAGGGCGCGGGCCACGGCCACGCGCTGCTGCTGGCCGCCGGAGAGCTGGGTGGGGCGGTGGGAGAGCCGGCCCGAGAGGCCGACCATGTCGATCACGGAGTTCAGCCACTGCTGGTCGGGCTTGCGGCCCGCGATGTCCATGGGGAGCGTGATGTTCTCCAGGGCCGTCAGGGTCGGCAGCAGGTTGAAGGCCTGGAAGATGAAGCCGATCTTGTCCCGGCGGAGCTGGGTGAGCTGCTTGTCCTTGAGGCTGCCCAGCTCGGTGTCGCCGATGCGGACGGAGCCGGAGGAGAAGGTGTCCAGGCCCGCGACGCAGTGCATCAGCGTGGACTTGCCGGAGCCCGAGGGGCCCATGATCGCGGTGAACTGCCCCTGCGTGAAGTCCACGGTGACGTTCTTGAGCGCGACCACCTGGGTCTCGCCCTGGCCGTACACCTTGGAGAGGCCGGTGGCGCGGGCGGCCACGGCCTGGGCGGTGTGCGGGGCGTAGTTCATGGTGGTCACGGGACGGCTCCTCGGTCTGCTGTGCGGGACGTTTCCATCCTCGCCGCGGGTGTCCCCGTTCCGGATCAGCCGCCGTGCCTGTTCCACGCCCCGCTGGAGTCTGACGGCGGACGGTCGCGTGTCCTCCTCTGGTATGACAGGACCCTGATCGACGGGCAGCGGCCCGGGGTGGCGGGGAGGGTGGCGCGGGGGGTGGCGTGGGCCATCGAAATCCCGTCATTCCCACACAGGTGGTGACCGACGCCCAGAGCGGGCCGACCGCGGATTCTGAGCCCTGACGAACCCTCAAGCGCCAATAAAATCAGACAACATCGGAAAGTTCGCAGGTTGGTGGGGGGAGCGATCCGGATAGGCTCGGTTCAGCGTTCAAGGCTTTTTTACGGGGGCCGCCACGCCTTGCCCGGATGGTGGAATGCAGACACGGCGAGCTTAAACCTCGCTGGCCTTCGGGCCGTGCCGGTTCAAGTCCGGCTCCGGGCACCATCAATGGAACGGTGTCCGGCCCGCAGGGCCGACCCCGTTGGGGCGCGGCCGTTTCCGGGGACCGGGAACGCGGCGGAACGCGCGCACGGCGACTGCCTCCCCGGTACGGAAACCCCGAAGTCCTCCGCGGCGACGTCAACCGGACGGACGCCCGTCGGACGCCGGGCCGGGTGAAGGAGAGGGGTGCGCCGCACCCGAACGCGCGCCCCCGGGCGTGACCGGAGCGGGATCCGGACCGGACGGGATCCGGACGGGACGGGACGGATCGTCCCCGCCGAGTCGGCCCAACCGGCGGACGTGCGGATTCCCCTTTTTATTTACTGCGCTCCGTCGTGGCCTCTCCTAAGATCCTCCTCCAGCAGTAGGGTGCTTTCTTTGCGAGCGCATTACTCTTGATGCAAGGCCGCGCTCGGTGGCCACGGAGGAGTGAGATGAGGAGCAGTAACCCGGTCTTCTCGCGACGGGGGTTCAGCCGCGACAACGGTGGCTACGCGGGCTTTGACGCGCAGGCTCAGCAGGCCGGGACCAACCCGTACGCGACCAACCCGTATGCGGCCGACCCGACCACCGGCATGCCGCAGGCCCCGGCCCGCGCCAATGTGATGACCATGGACGACGTCGTGAGCCGTACGGCCATGACGCTCGGCACGCTCATCCTGACGGCGACCCTCGCCTGGGTGGCGCTGCCGGTCGACCCGGACAACCTCGGAGTGTCGTACGGCATCGCCATCGGCGCGGCCCTCATCGCCTTCGTCCTGGTGCTGGTCCAGTCCTTCAAGCGCAAGCCCTCCCCGGGCCTGATCCTGGCCTACGCGGCCTTCGAGGGCGTCTTCCTCGGCGTGATCAGCGCGGCCGTCAGCACGTACCTCGGTCCCGGCGTGGTCATGCAGGCCGTGATGGGCACGATGTGCGTCTTCGCCGCCGTGCTCTTCGCGTACAAGATGCGCTGGATCCGCGTCACCCGCCGCTTCTACGGCTTCGTGATGGCGGCGACGCTGGGCTTCATCCTGCTCATGCTCGTGAACTCGCTGTTCGCGGTCTTCGGCGGCGGTGACGGCCTCGGCTTCCGCAGCGGCGGCCTCGGCCTGCTGTTCGGTGCCATCGGCGTCATCCTCGGCGCCTGCTTCCTCGCCCTCGACTTCAAGCAGGTCGAGGACGGCATCGCCTACGGTGCCCCGCGCGAGGAGGCCTGGCTGGCGGCCTTCGCCCTCACCATGACCCTGGTCTGGATCTACGTCGAGATGCTGCGCATCTTCTCGATCCTCTCGGGCGACGACTAGCAGGACCCGCAGGCCGATCACCGGCCTGCGCACAGCACGGGGAAGGCCCCGCGAGCACACCGCTCGCGGGGCCTTCCCGCATCCAGGGTGCGGGGACGGTCGGGGTATCGGGGGAGGGGGGGTGTCTCTATGTCCTTCGTCAAGGACGTGGTGCCTGGTATGCGAGTGTTTGGGGTGGTCATGCGGCGAGAGTGACGTCGGGGGTCCGGGATTCGTAGAAGGTGCCGTCGCGGAGCATGGCGAACAGGACGCTGATGCGTTGGCGGGCGAGGCGGAGGAGGGCCTGGGTGTGGGTTTTGCCGCGGGCTCGTTGCCGGTCGTAGTAGGCGCGGGAGGCCGGGTCGGCGTTCATGCAGGCGAAGGCGGAGAGGAACATTGCGCGTTTGAGTTGCCGGTTTCCGCCTCGTGGTGCGTGCTCACCATGGATCGAGGTTCCCGACGACCTGGTCGTGGGGGCGAGGCCGGCGTAGGAGGCGAGGTGGGCGGCACTGGCGAAGCCAGTGCCGTCGCCGACGGTGACCAGCAGGACGGCGGCGGTCCTGACTCCGACTCCCGGCATCGAAGTCAGGACCTGGTGAAGAGGGTGCGCCTCCAGCAGGCTGTTGATCTGGGCTTCCAGGGCCCGGCGGTGGTCGTGGACCGCGGCCAGCGAGCGGGCCAGCGACGGGATCACGATGTCGAGGGTGCCGGTTCCCGGGACCACTACGGTCTGCTCGTCGAGGGCGTCGAAGACGTCGTCGATCAGCCGGGCGGCCATGCGCGGGGCCTTGGGCCGGATCACCTCGACGAGTCTGCGACGGCCGGCCTTCCGTAGTGCGGCCGGGGATCCGTAGCGCTCGAGGAGCCAGGTGACGGCGGCGTGGTCCAGGCGCGGGCCCAGCACCCGCTCGAGGCTGGGGTGGAACTGGGTCAGCAGCCCGCGGATCCGGTTGGAGGTGCGGGTGGCCTCGGCCGCGAGGTCCTGGTCGAAGCCGGTCAGCACCGTGAGCTCGGCGGTGATCTCGTCGGTCAGCTCCAGCGACCGCAGAGTGTGAGGTATCGTCCGGGCGGCGTCCGCGATGACCGCGGCGTCCTTCGCGTCGGTTTTCGCCTCTCCCGGATAGAGGTCGGCGATCCGTCGCATCGCGAGTCCGGGCAGGTAGGCGACCTCGCAGCCCGCATCGCGGGCGACGGTCAGGGGCAGGGCGCCGATCGAGGCGGGCTGGTCCACGATCACCAGGACAGTGCCGAACTTGGCCTTGAGTTTGTCGAACACGGCCCGCAGCTTCGGTTCGCTGTTGGGCATCGGCTTGTCAAAGACCTTCTTCCCGGCCGGCGTGAGCCCGTGGCCATGGTGGGCCGTCTTGCCGACGTCCAACCCGAGGAAGACGCCTATGCCTTCGGTGTCTAACATCGCACGACTCCAGAGGTGTTGACCGTGCCGCCCTTGGCGGTGGCACCGTGCTCGCGCATCCACGTTATGCAGACCTGCCGCCCACATCTCTGCCCGGCATTGCGCCGGGCCGGGCGGTGGCCGGGTCTCTCATCAGCGTCTCCGACGGCACCTCCCGGGCCCGGCGACACCACCCCCCAGGTCATTCGTTCGACAGAGGGGACACAGTCATACCGGGCCCGGAGGCCAGCAGCCCCATTGCAGGACCGCGAAAACATAACGGGGGGCTCAGCCGAACCGGCGTGCGGCTCTGCGCAGGTCGTACTCGTGGATGATCGCCTTGGCCTGGCCGTACGACAGCTCGTGCGCGCCGCGAAGCCAGCTGACCTTCTCCTCGAACCGGACGAGTGAGGGGCCGTCGTCCACGGTGCGGAGCCAGTCGGACACTTCACGACCGGTGGTCTGGGGGATTCTGTCGATCATGTTGCGGTGTGTCTGCTCGGAGAACTCTACGGACATGGGCGCCTCCGGAAGGTTTGCCGTGCTGTTCTCTTCACGCCACCGTGCCGGAGAGTTCGCCCGTTGGCAATGGTGCCCGGGCGCCGCGTAAGGTCGGCCGGGTGCTTGATACTTCGCCCCTGACCGCCGTCGTGGAACGTTTCGCCGACCGGCTGCGGGCCGCGCCGCAGAGCCGCCTGCAGCGGGGCGCCGCCGCCGCGGCGCTGGAGCTGGCCCGCGAACTCTCCGTACGGGCCCAGCGGATCGAGACGCCCGGGCAGGAGCCGAAGGAGGTGCCGGACGCCGGCATCTTCGTGGTCGGCGATCAGGTGGCGGTGACCGGGCTGGACCTCGCCGAAGCACTGCGCGCCGCGGCCCCGGACAGCGCGAAGGCCCCGTCCGAGGTGCTGGACGAGGCCGTGCGGCTGGTGGAGCAGGCGGAGATCAGAGCGATGCGATGACGCGGTCCGCGAGGATGTAGACATTGCTGTCGGGGTCCTCGGCGTCACCGCAGGAGAAGGTCAGCGCATAGGCGCCGGAGATGCCCGAGCCACCGAGCAGGACCGGCGCGGTGCCCGAACGCAGGGCTTCGGCGAGGCGCTCCGCGGTCTCCCGGTGCCCCGGGGTCATGCACAGCGTCGTGCCGTCGGTGAAGACGTACACGTCGAGCGTGCCGAGCGGGCCCGGACGGACGTCCGCGAGGGCCGTACGGGCCTCCGCGAGCTCCTCCAGGCGGTTCACGGTGCGCTCGTGGTCGGCGCCGGGGTGCGAGGCCTGGACCGGTACGAAGTCGGGGTGCGAGGGGTGGCGCCGGCGCGCGGCGGCCAGCTCGGCCGAATCCTCGGGATACCCGGGGAGCTCGTCGAGGATCTCCTCGCCGAGCACGGGCTCCAGCCCCACCAGGTCGGCCTGCCGGGGCAGGAAGACGGGGCTGTCCTCGCCGAGCCCGGGCAGGCCGCCCAGCAGCGAGGGGGCGTCGGCGGCGTCACGGGCCTCCTGAGCGGCCCAGAAGGCCCGCGCCTCGGCGAGCTCGCGCTCGCGCTCCTCGGCGAGGGCTTCGGCCACGGCGGCTCGTATCTCCGCGGCGGGGGACTCCACGGCGCTGCGGGCGTGCGGGACGGTCGCACCGCGGGGGTGGACCGGCACCGACAGCTCAGTGCGCAGGGCGGCGACCTGCTTGCGCAGACCATGGACGGCGTGCAGCGCAGCAGCGCCCACGGCCGTGGCAGCGGCCGTGGTCAGCAGCAGGGCAAGAGACATGGCGCTCACTGACTAACTCCTGAGGTGATTCGATCCCCCGACTTCCTACATCAGAGTGTCCCGACCTGGGAATGGCGTGCAGTGCATTACGTCACGAAATGGACAGGGCTTTGGTCACACACGTCGCATCTGTACCAGCCTTGACCTGCGTAAACACCGATCCCCCAGGAGATAGGTCACATCCTGGGGGAAATTTGGTCACAGGTCGGCTGCGACCGGGTTAGATCCGGCGTCAGTACGCCGCAAGGGATCCGGCCGGATCCCTTGCGGCGTCTGGCTCGCGCTCTTGATCGAATTCACTCGGACGCCGGATTCCCCGGTCGCGCTGAGCTTCGCCACCGCTGCGGGCAGGTGCCGCCCCTCGCCACGCGACGGAGCCGCACATCGACACGGCGGAGCGACCCCTACCCTCCGCTACGGCTCAGCTCAGGCGCCGGTTTCCCCGGTCGCGCTGAGCTTCGCCACCGCTGCGGGCAGGTGCCGCCCCTCGCCACGCGGCGGAGCCGCACATCGACACGGCGGAGCGACCCCTACCCTCCGCTACGGCTCAGCTCAGGCGCTCGATGACCATGGCCATGCCCTGGCCGCCGCCCACGCACATGGTCTCCAGACCGAACTGCTTGTCGTGGAACTGCAGGCTGTTGATCAGGGTGCCGGTGATGCGCGCACCGGTCATCCCGAAGGGGTGACCGACGGCGATGGCCCCACCGTTGACGTTCAGCTTGTCGAGGGGGATCTCCAGGTCCCGGTACGACGGGATGACCTGGGCCGCGAAGGCCTCGTTGATCTCGAAGAGGTCGATGTCGCCGACGGTCAGCCCGGCCCGCTTCAGGGCCTGCTTCGACGCCTCGACCGGGCCCAGGCCCATGATCTCGGGGGAGAGGCCGGTGACGCCGGTGGAGACGATCCGGGCCAGCGGGGTCAGGCCCAGCTCGCGGGCCTTGGTGTCGCTCATGATGACCAGCGCCGCGGCGCCGTCGTTGAGCGGGCAGCAGTTGGCGGCCGTGACCAGGCCGTCGGGGCGGAAGACGGGCTTGAGGCCCTGCACGCCCTCCAGGGTCACGCCGGCGCGCGGGCCGTCGTCCGTGGAGACGACGGTGCCGTCCGGGGTGGTGACCGGGGTGATCTCGCGGGCCCAGAAGCCGTTCTTGATGGCCTCTTCCGCGAGGTTCTGCGAGCGGACGCCGAACTCGTCCATGTCCTGGCGGGTCACGCCCTTGAGGCGGGCCAGGTTCTCGGCGGTCTGGCCCATCGCGATGTACGCGTCGGGGACCAGGCCGTCCTCGCGCGGGTCGTGCCAGGAGGCGCCCTCGCTCTGCGCGACCGCGGCCGTACGGGCCTCCGCGTCGCCGAAGAGCGGGTTGTGGGTGTCCGGCAGGCCGTCCGAGGAGCCCTTCACGGACCGGGAGACCATCTCGACGCCCGCGGAGATGAAGACGTCGCCCTCGCCCGCCTTGATGGCGTGCAGGGCCATGCGGGAGGTCTGCAGCGAGGAGGAGCAGTAGCGGGTGATGGTGGCGCCGGGCAGGAAGTCCATGCCCATCTGCACCGCCACGATGCGGGCCAGGTTGTGGCCCTGCTCGCCGCCGGGCAGGCCGCAGCCGAGCATCAGGTCGTCGATCTCGCGCGGGTCCAGCCCGGGGACCTTGGCCAGGGCGGCCTGGATGACCGTCGCGGTCAGGTCGTCCGGCCGCACGTCCTTGAGGGACCCCTTGAAGGCGCGCCCGATGGGGGAGCGGGCGGTGGAAACGATGACGGCTTCGGGCATCGGGACTCCAAGGGTGTGTTGCGGCTCTGAGCGGGACCGCAAGCGAAGTTACCGCCCCGTACGGTCCAGGTCACCGGCCGGGGCGTGTGACACGGGCCGCACTCTCCCCCGGGGCGCCGCCCGGACGGGGCTCAGGGCACCACGGGTTGGGCCGGATCCGTCGCCGGCACCCGCCGGCGGCGGCGGTGCTTGAGCAGCACCCAGGGGCCACGGGCGGCCGTGACCTCCGTACCCGCTTGGTCCGCCGCGGCCGACGCGGCCTTCGCCACCGGCAGCATGTCCTCGTCCCGGGACACGTCCAGCCGGTCCGACTCCGGCCACAGGCCCAGTGTCGCGCACAGGGTCGGCAGCACGGCCATGGCGGCGGTCGCGTACCCCTCGGCCGACGGGTGGTAGGAGTCCGGGCCGAACATCTCGCGCGGGTTCGCGGCGAACTCCGGGCCCAGCAGGTCCCCCATCGAGACCGTGCGGGCACCCAGCGCGACCACTCCTATGGTCTGCGCGGCGGCCAGCTGCCGCGAGACCCGGCGCGCCAGCCAGCGCAGCGGCTGGTAGACCGGCTCGATCGTGCCCAGGTCCGGGCAGGTGCCCACGACGACCTCGGAGCCGGCCATGCGCAGCCTGCGCACGGCCGAGGTGAGCAGCCGCACCGACTGGGTCGGCGGCATCCGGCGGGTCACGTCGTTCGCGCCGATCATGATCACGCAGACGTCCGGGGGCGGCGAGGGGCCGTCCAGCAGCAGGCCGACCTGCCGGTCCAGGTCGTCCGACATGGCCCCCGAAAGGGCCACGTTGCGCAGCTCCACCGGCCGCTCGGCCACCGCCGCCAGCCCGGAGGCCATCAGGGCCGCCGGAGTCTGCCGGGCCCGCCGCACGCCCAGTCCCGCGGCCGTGGAATCCCCCAGCATGCCCAGGCGCAACGGGCCCGGGCTCTGCTCCGGCCCGCCGAATTCGCTCCCGTACAGCCCGTCGGCACGCGGTGGCTCCGGCAGCCCCGAGCCCACCGCCCGCCTGGCGAACTGCATCTCGGCCACCACCAGCCCGACCGCGGCGGCCCCGACCAGTCCGAGTCCGCCTCCGCCGTACGCTGCCCCCGCCGCGATCCGGCGGGCTGTTCTCGCCCTGGACATCCTTCAGGCCACCTCCTCGGTCCTCATTGATCCCTACCTGCCCCGTACGGACGGTCGGCCAATCCCTTTCCGCATACTCTGGCCAGACCTCCCGGAGAACCCGTGGAGTCCCCTCCTTGGAGAACATGGTGCAATTCCACGACTCGATGATCAGCCTCGTCGGCAACACCCCGCTGGTGAAGCTCAACCGTGTGACCGAAGGCCTGCAGGCCACCGTCCTTGCGAAGGTCGAGTACTTCAATCCCGGTGGATCCGTGAAGGACCGGATCGCCGTACGGATGATCGAGGCCGCCGAGCAGAGCGGAGCCCTCAAGCCCGGCGGCACCATCGTGGAGCCGACCAGCGGCAACACGGGGGTAGGACTCGCCATCGTGGCCCAGCAAAAGGGCTACAAGTGCATCTTCGTCTGCCCTGACAAGGTGTCCATGGACAAGATCAACGTGATGCGCGCGTACGGCGCCGACGTGGTCGTCTGCCCGACCGCCGTCGACCCCGAGCACCCGGACTCGTACTACAACGTGTCCGACCGCCTCGCGCGCGAGCCCGGCGCCTGGAAGCCCGACCAGTACAGCAACCCGAACAACCCCCGTTCGCACTACGAGACCACCGGCCCCGAGCTGTGGGACCAGACGGACGGGAAGATCACCCACTTCGTCGCGGGCGTCGGCACCGGCGGCACGATCTCCGGTACCGGCAACTACCTCAAGGAGGTCAGCGGCGGGAAGGTCAAGGTCATCGGCGCCGACCCCGAGGGCTCGGTCTACTCCGGCGGCTCCGGCCGTCCGTACCTGGTCGAGGGCGTCGGCGAGGACTTCTGGCCGACCGCCTACGACCCGAACGTCACCGACGAGATCATCGCGGTGTCCGACAAGGACTCCTTCCAGATGACGCGCCGGCTGGCGAAGGAGGAGGGCCTCCTCGTCGGAGGCTCCTGCGGCATGGCCGTCGTGGCCGCGCTGAAGGCCGCCGAGGGCCTCGGCCCGGACGACGTGGTCGTCGTCCTGCTGCCGGACAGCGGCCGCGGCTACCTCAGCAAGATCTTCAGCGACGAGTGGATGGCGGGACACGGCTTCCTGGAGGAGGCCGGCCCCGCCGCGCGCATCGGCGACGTGCTGGACGACAAGGAGGGCGGCATCCCCTCCCTCGTCCACATGCACCCCGAGGAGACGGTCGGCGAGGCCATCGAGGTCCTGCGCGAGTACGGCGTCTCGCAGATGCCGATCGTCAAGCCGGGCGCCGGTCACCCGGACGTGATGGCCGCCGAGGTCATCGGCTCCGTGGTCGAGAAGGAGCTGCTGGCGGCGCTGTTCGCCCAGCGGGCCTCCCTGACCGACCCGCTGGAGAAGCACATGAGCTCCCCGCTGCCGCAGGTCGGCTCCGGCGAGCCGGTGTCCGAGCTGATGGCGGTGCTCGGCGAGGCGGACGCGGCGATCGTGCTGGTCGAGGGCAAGCCCACCGGTGTGGTGAGCCGTCAGGACCTGCTGGCCTTCCTGGCCAAGTCCGCGAAGTAGCCTGCGGCCGGCTCGGGGGACGGGGCGGGCCCATGGCCCGCCCCCACCCCGGGCACCCGGCTCGTGGCACGGCCTTCGCGCAAACGGTACGGGCATGACACGTGACGGCAGCACCCGCTTAACACGGCTCCGGCACAGTAGTGGGTGTCGGCAGGGAAGTCCGGGAGACCGGAACCCGGCCGGCACCACGGAACGGCGTGTGCGTACCTCCGGAGCGGCTCCCGGACCGCGCGGACGCCACGGACGCGGACGGCCCTGACCCGGCCGTGTCCTTCGCGGGGACCGCCGTCGTCCCGCCCCTCGGGCAACCGAGGGTGCGGCGGTCCCCGCGCGTTCCATTTTTTTGGCTCGGTTCGCCTCCGGGGCGCCTTTGCCGGCTCGTGCCGGCGTACGTGCTCCCCGTCGCGCCCCTTCGGCTCACTCGCCCGCGGCGGTGGTGGTGGCGGACCTGTGCCCGCCCGACGGCGCCGGTCAGTCCAGGGGGTCCTGCGTACCGCGCCGGAAGCGACGGGCGTGGATGAAGTTCACGCCCACGATCCCCACCCAGGTGACGATCAGCCCCGGCAGCCGCGCCTGCGTGGCGGCGATCGCCGACAGGGGGATCGCCAGGACCAGAGTGACGATCGCGAAGCCGAAGCGTTCGCCGAAGTTCCCGTCCCCCGGGGCGACGGAAGGCGTCCGGCCGCCACCGCGGGCGGCGGACAGCCGCTCCTCCGCGAGCCGGCGCCGGACCTGCGTGTCGACCTTCTCGACGAACGAGTCCACGAGCGCGGCCTCGTACTCCGGACCCAGCTCGCGCCGGGCGTCCATCGTCGCGTCGAATTCCTTCTTCAGCTCTTGGGCGTGCGCGTCCATGACCCCACCGTAGGAACCCCGGCGGGCCCCGGCACTGGGGCTAGCCCCCGTATCCGGATCGCGGGCACGGCTTGCCCCGCTGCATAACCGCATGCAAAGTGCTCCGTGACTGAATATCTCACCGGGACGGAGGGGACGGGATGAGTGACAGCCCGGCCGCGCGGCTGCAGAAGCTGTTCGAGGGGCACCGGCTGACGCCGACCCAGCGGCGGATCGCGCACTGCATGGTGCGCGGGGCGGCGGACGTGCCCTTCCTGTCGAGCGTCGAGCTCGCCGAACTGGCCGGGGTGAGCCAGCCCTCGGTGACCCGGTTCGCCGTGGCGCTGGGCTTCGACGGCTATCCCGCGCTCCGCCGCCACCTGCGCGAGGTGGCCCCCGCCGAGCGGCCCGAGGCCGCGCACGAGGACTCGTACAACGAGTACCAGCAGGCCGTTCTGGGCGAGATCGAGAACCTGCGGCAGCTGGCCGCGATGCTCGCCGATCCCGCGCCGGTCCAGGAGGCGGGGCGGCTGCTCGCCGCCTCGACCCCGCTGCTGGTGCTCGGGCTGCGGGCGGCCTCCTCCCAGGCGCGCGGGTTCGCCTACTTCGCGTCGAAGGTCCACCCGGACGTCCGGCTCCTCGACGAGGGCGGCTCGATGATGGAGGACCGCATCGACGCGGCGCGCTACGAGGGGGCCACGGCGCTGCTCTGCTTCGCGCTGCCCCGCCATCCCCGGGAGGTCGTGGACACGCTGGAGCGGTCGCGGCGGGCCGGTCTCACCGTGGTCACGGTCGCCGACTCGGCGTTCGCCCCCGTGGCCCGTCACTCGGACCTGCTGATTCCGGCGCAGGTCGGCACCGGCCTGGCTTTCGACACGGCGTGCGCGCCGATGCTGCTGGGCCGGGTGCTGCTGGAGTCGATGGCGGACGCCCTGCCGGACGCGCAGGCGCGGCTGGAGGCCTTCGACGCCAGAGCCGCGGCGCGCGGCCTCTTCGTGGAATAGCCGCCTCAAACGCCGGGAAAATCCAGCCCCTCCGGCGATTGAGGAGCGGGGTCCGGGGCGGAGCCCCAGGTTTTGAAGCCGCGCCGGCGATTGAGGCGCGGGTCTGGGCGGAGCCCGGGAAGCCCCGCGCAGCGGTTACAACAGGGCGTCGCCGAACGCGCCGCCCGCCTCCGCGACGATGGCCTCGACGGACTGGGCCGGGCGGGCCAGCGCGAAGCGGACCTCGCCCCCCGGACTCACCGTGAAGCCGTGGACCGCCGGGCGGGGCAGGCTGTTGTAGCCGTAGTGGGCCGTGAAGAAGTACGCGCCGGTGTCCGGTACGCCGATCAGGTCGCCGGGGGCGAGCGGCGGCAGCTCGCGGGCGGCCGCGAGCAGGTCCCCGGCGAAGCAGGCCGGGCCCGCGACGTCCTGGGCGACCGGGTCGCCGGTCTTCGGGGCGCCCTTCGCGTCGTAGGGCAGGATCCGCACCGGCCAGGCCGCCGGGGCGTACGCGGTGCGGGTCGCCAGCTGGACCCCGGCGTGGGTGAGCGCGATCGGCCGGGATCCGCTGGTCTTGGTGTACTCGACGCGGGCCAGCACCAGGCCGTGCTTGGCCAGCAGGGACCGGCCGAACTCCGTGACCAGGCCGTACGAGCCGTCGAACAGGGCGGGGACCGCCCCGCGCAGGGCGGCCGCGTACTGCGCGTGGGTCGGGTGCTCCTCGTCCGAGGCGAAGTTCACCGGCAGGCCGCCGCCGATGTCGAGGGTGTCGACCTGGCGCCGCCCGGCCGCCGCGTTGATCTCCTCGGCGAGCGCGTGCAGGTCCCGTACGCCTTCCGCGATCAGGGGCAGGGGAACGCCCTGGGAGCCCGAGTGGACGTGCAGGCGGGTGAGCCAGGGCCGGTCCAGGTAGGCCCGTACGAGGCGGGCGCGCGCGCCGGGGTCGCGCAGGGCGATGCCGAACTTCGAGCTCGCGGTGGCCGTGGACAGGGCGTCGATGGCACCGGCCCCGGTCTGCGGATTGATCCGGACGCCGATCGGGGACGCGGTCGGCGCCCGGCCGACGAGCGCGTCGAGCCGCTCCAGCTCCTGCTGGTTGTCGGCGTTGACGGCGATACCGAGCGCCAGGGCCTCGCGCAGCTCGGCCTCGGTCTTGGCGGGGGAGTCCAGGACGATCCGGTCGGCGGGGAGCCCCGCGGCCCGGGCCAGCGCCAGCTCGCCGGGGCTCGCCACCTCGCAGCCGAGCCCGGCGTCGGCGAGCAGCCGCAGGACCGGGACGAGGGGGCAGGCCTTGACGGCGAAGGTGTGCAGCGCGGGTGCCGCGGGTGCGAGTGCGGCCGCGAAGGCGCCGGTCAGGGCGGCGGCGGAGGCCCGGATCCCGGCGACGTCCAGCAGGCAGACCAGGGGTGGCGCGGGGTCGGCCCCGCCGACGATTCCCTGCTCGACAGCGGCTCGTACGGCCAGATCGCGGCGCGCGGCAGCGCTACCGGCGGCGTCCTCGGTGCCCATGTCGGCCATCCCATCATTCGACGGGGCCGCCCGCAGCTGTTGACTGAATCTATTCAGGGCGAGAGGATGTGAATAGATTGACCAACATCGGAGGAGGCAACGCCATGTCAGGACCCCGCCCCGTACGTGCCGCGCGAGGCACCGAGCTCAGCACCCTGGGATGGCAGCAGGAAGCCGCGCTGCGGATGCTGCAGAACAACCTCGACCCCGAGGTCGCCGAGCACCCCGACAAGCTCGTCGTCTACGGCGGCACCGGCAAGGCCGCCCGCGACTGGCGCTCGTACGACGCGATGGTCCGCACCCTGCAGACCCTCAAGCAGGACGAGACGATGCTGGTCCAGTCCGGCCGCCCGGTCGGCGTGATGCAGACCCACGAGTGGGCGCCGCGCGTCCTGCTCGCCAACTCCAACCTCGTCGGCGACTGGGCCAACTGGGAGGAGTTCCGCCGCCTGGAGCACCTCGGCCTGACCATGTACGGCCAGATGACCGCCGGGTCCTGGATCTACATCGGCACCCAGGGCATCCTGCAGGGCACCTACGAGACCTTCGCCGCCGTCGCCGCCAAGAAGTTCGGCGGCACCCTGGCCGGCACCATCACCCTCACCGCCGGCCTCGGCGGCATGGGCGGCGCCCAGCCGCTGGCCGTGACGATGAACGACGGCGTCGCGATCTGCATCGACGTCGACCCGCGCGCCATCGACCGCCGCATCGAGCACCGCTACCTGGACGTCAAGGCCGACAACCTGCGCCACGCCCTCCAGCTGGCCGTCGAAGCCCGTGACGACCGCAAGCCGCTCTCCATCGGCCTCCTCGGCAACGCCGCCGAGCTGCTCCCGCAGATGCTGGCCGAGGGCGCCCCGATCGACATCGTGACCGACCAGACCTCGGCCCACGACCCGCTCGCGTACCTGCCCGTCGGCGTCGACTTCGACGACATGGCCTCCTACGCCGCCAAGGACCCGGCCGGCTTCACCACCCGCGCCCGCGAGTCCATGGCCAAGCACGTCGAGGCCATGGTCGGCTTCATGGACGCCGGCGCCGAGGTCTTCGACTACGGCAACTCCATCCGCGGCGAGGCCCAGCTGGCCGGCTACGACCGCGCCTTCGCCTTCTCCGGCTTCGTCCCCGCCTACATCCGCCCGCTGTTCTGCGAGGGCAAGGGCCCCTTCCGCTGGGCCGCCCTGTCCGGCGAGGCCTCGGACATCCACAAGACCGACAAGGCCATGCTGGAGCTCTTCCCGGAGAACGAGTCCCTGCACCGCTGGATCAAGATGGCCGGCGAGCGCGTCCACTTCCAGGGCCTGCCCGCGCGCATCTGCTGGCTCGGCTACGGCGAGCGCGACAAGGCCGGCGAGCGCTTCAACGAGATGGTCGCCGACGGCACCCTCGCCGCGCCGCTGGCCATCGGCCGCGACCACCTCGACTGCGGCTCGGTGGCCTCCCCGTACCGCGAGACCGAGGCCATGCTGGACGGCTCCGACGCGATCGCCGACTGGCCGCTGCTCAACGCCATGGTCAACGTGGCCTCCGGCGCCTCCTGGGTCTCCATCCACCACGGCGGCGGCGTCGGCATGGGCCGCTCGATCCACGCGGGCCAGGTCACGGTCGCCGACGGCACCGCGCTGGCCGGCGAGAAGATCCGCCGCGTCCTCACCAACGACCCCGGCATGGGCGTCATCCGCCACGTCGACGCCGGCTACGACATCGCCGAGTCGGTCGCCGACGAGCGCGGCGTCCGCGTCCCCATGCGCGAGGGCGACTCCGCGTGAGCGAGACAGACTTCCCGGGCTCGGGGGAGCAGGGTGCGGCGCCGCGACCGGCGGCCCGCACGACCGGCTCCGGCGAGGCCGCGTCGTTCCACGAGATGTGGGCCGAGCTCGCACCCATCGGCCGCGACGCCGGCACCGGCGGGTACCGCCGGTACGCCTGGAGCGGGGCCGACGCCGACTGCCGGACCTGGTTCCAGGAGCAGGCCGAGGCGCGCGGGCTGACGTACGAGACGGACCGCAACGGCAACCAGTGGGCCTGGCTCGGCGACCCCCTCGCGGGGGACGCCGTGGTCACCGGCTCGCACCTGGACTCCGTCCCCGACGGCGGGGCCTTCGACGGCCCCCTCGGCGTGGTGTCCTCCTTCGCGGCCCTGGACGAGCTCCGCAGGCGGGGCGCGGAGTTCTCCAGGCCGCTGGCCATCACCAACTTCGGTGACGAGGAGGGCGCCCGCTTCGGGCTCGCCTGCGTCGGCTCCCGGCTCGCCGCCGGGCAGCTGACCAAGGACAAGGCGTACGAGCTGCGCGACGCCGAGGGCATCTCCCTGCCCCAGGCCATGGAGGCCGCCGGATACGACCCCGAGACCATCGGGGCCGACCCCGAACGCCTCGGCCGCATCGGCGCCTTCGTCGAGCTGCACGTGGAGCAGGGCCGGGCCCTGGACCTGTCCGGGGACCGGGTCGGCATCGCCTCCGCGATCTGGCCGCACGGCCGCTGGCGGTTCGACTTCCGCGGCGAGGCCAACCACGCCGGCACCACCCGGCTGGTCGACCGCCGCGACCCGATGCTCACCTACGCGGCGACCGTGCTGGCCGCCCGCAGCGAGGCGGCCCTCGCCGGGGCCGTCGCCACCTTCGGGAAGATCTCGGTCGAGCCCAACGGGGTCAACGCCATCCCCTCGCTCGTGCGCGGCTGGCTCGACTCCCGGGCCGCTGACCAGGCCACCCTCGACACGGTCGTCACGGCCATCGAGAAGGCCGCGCGCGAGCGCGCCGACCAGGACGGCATCGACCTCGGCATCGTCCGGGAGTCCTTCACCCCGGTCGTCGAGTTCGAGCACGCCCTGCGCGACGAGATGAACCGGATCCTGGGCGGTTCGGTCCCCGTTCTCGGGACCGGAGCGGGACACGACGCCGGGATCCTCTCGGCGGCCGTCCCGACCGCCATGCTGTTCGTGCGGAACCCGACCGGCGTCTCCCACTCCCCGCGGGAGTTCGCCGCCGAGGACGACTGCGTGGCCGGTGTCCTCGCCCTCGCCGACGTACTGGAAGGCCTGGCATGTCGTTGACGACGTACTGGCTGGAGCACGCCTGGCTCGGCACTCACGTCGAGCCGGGCGTTGCCCTGGAGGTCACGCAGGACGGGCGGATCGGCGCCCTGCGCACCGGGGTGCAGACCCCGCCGCCGGGCGCCGAGGTGCTGCGCGGCCTCACCCTCCCCGGGCTGGCCAACGCGCACAGCCACGCCTTCCACCGGGCCCTGCGGGGCACGGTCCAGGTCGGCTCCGGCACCTTCTGGACCTGGCGCGACCTCATGTACAAGGTCGCCCAGAACCTCACCCCCGACAGCTACTTCGCGCTCGCCCGCGCCGTCTATGCCGAGATGGCGCTGGCCGGCATCACCAACGTCGGCGAGTTCCACTACGTCCACCACGCGCCCGGCGGCGCCGCGTACGCCGACCCCAACGCGATGGGCGAGGCCCTGATCGAGGCAGCCGCCGCGGCCGGCATCCGGATCACCCTCCTGGACACGGCGTACCTGTCCTCGGGCTTCGGCGAGGCCCCCAACGCCCACCAGCTGCGCTTCTCCGACGGCACCGCCGAAGCCTGGGCCGAGCGCGCCAGTGCCCTCAAGCCCCGCGAGCACGCCCTGATCGGCGCCGCCATCCACTCGGTCCGCGCCGTACCGGCCGCCGAACTGGCCACCGTCGCCGGCTGGGCCGAGGAGCGCCGGGCGCCCCTGCACGTCCACCTCTCGGAGCAGACCGCGGAGAACGACGCCTGCCAGGCCGCCCACGGCCGTACGCCGACCCAGCTGCTGGCCGACCACGGCGTGCTCGGCCCGCGCACCACCGGCGTCCACAACACGCACCTCACGGACACGGACATCGCCCTCCTGGGCGGGACCACCACCGGCACGTGCATGTGCCCCACCACCGAACGCGACCTCGCGGACGGCATCGGCCCGGCGGTCCGGCTCCAGCACGCGGGCAGCCCGCTGTCCCTGGGCAGCGACAGCCACGCCGTGATCGACCTGCTCGAAGAGGCCCGCGCGATGGAGCTCAACGAGCGCCTGCGCAGCCGCACCCGGGGCCACTGGACGGCGAACGCCCTGCTTGCCGCCGCCACCGAGGACGGCCACGCCGCCCTCGGACTCCCGGACGCGGGCCGCCTGGAGGCGGGCGCGCTCGCGGACTTCACCACGATCGCGCTGGACTCCGTACGCACGGCGGGCCCGCTGGCCCGGCTGGGTGCCGAGACGGCCGTCTTCGCCGCCACCGCCTCGGACGTCCGCCACACGGTGGTGGGCGGCCGCCACGTGGTCCGCGACGGTCACCACACCCTGGTCGGGGACGTCCCGACGGCCCTGTCCGAGTCCATCGCGGCCCTCCGCTCCTGACCGCGGCGCCTGCGGCGGGCCCTTCCCCCACCCCGCCCCTTCCCGAAACCGGGCTCCGCCCGGACCCGGTCCTCAAACGCCGGACGGGCTGAAAAACAGCCCCGCCGGCGTTTGAGGCGCGGGGTCTGGGGCGGAGCCCCAGCTACGAGAGGAACCCGTGACCACCACCGCCATCACCAACATCGGCAGCCTCGTCACCAACGACCCGTCCGTCGGAGACGGCTCCGCCCTCGGCCTCATCCAGGACGCGGCCGTCGTCATCGAGGACGACAAGATCGCCTGGGTCGGCCCCACCGCCAAGGCCCCGGCGGCGGACGACACGTACGACGCCGCCGGCCGCGCCGTCATCCCCGGCTTCGTCGACTCCCACTCCCACCTCGTCTTCGCCGGCGACCGCACCCAGGAGTTCAACGCCCGGATGTCGGGCCGCGCCTACTCCGCCGGCGGCATCCGCACCACCGTCGCCGCCACCCGCGCCGCCACCGACGCGGAGCTGGAGGCGGGCCTGGTGCGCCACCTCGACGAGGCCCGCCGCCAGGGCACCACCACCTTCGAGACCAAGTCCGGCTACGGCCTCACCGTCGCCGACGAGGCCCGCGCCCTGCGCATCGCCGCCGCGCACACCGAGGAGGTCACCTACCTCGGCGCGCACATCGTCTCCCCGGACTTCGCGGAGGACCCGGCCGGCTACGTCGACCTCGTCACCGGCGAGATGCTGGAGGCCTGCGCCCCGTACGCCCGCTGGGTGGACGTCTTCTGCGAGAAGGGCGCCTTCGACGGCGACCAGGCCCGCGCGATCCTCACCGCCGGGGCCGCCGCCGGGCTGATCCCCCGGGTGCACGCCAACCAGCTCTCCTACGGGCCCGGCGTCCAGCTCGCCGTCGAGCTGGAGGCCGCCTCCGCCGACCACTGCACCCACCTCACCGACGCCGACGTCGACGCCCTCGCGCAAGCCGCCGGCACCACCGTCGCCACCCTGCTGCCCGGCGCCGAGTTCTCCACGCGCGCCCAGTGGCCCGACGCCCGGCGCCTGATCGACGCGGGTGCCACCGTCGCCCTGTCCACGGACTGCAACCCCGGCTCCTCCTACACGAGTTCGATGCCCTTCTGTATCGCGCTCGCGGTCCGCGACATGCGGATGACCCCCGACGAGGCCCTCTGGTCGGCCACCGCCGGCGGCGCCCGCGCCCTGCGCCGCGAGGACATCGGCCGCGTGGCCCCCGGAGCCCGTGCCGACCTGGCCCTGTTGGACGCCCCGAGCCACGTCCACCTCGCCTACCGGCCGGGCGTACCGCTCGTGTCCGGCGTCTGGCAGCGGGGCCGCCGCGTGCACTGACGAACGGTCAATCCCGGGTTGTCCTTTGTCTTCCCTCCGTAAGCCCCCGGGCTTACCTTGAGCCACCGATCTGATGTGTCGTCAGTTTTCTGTGGCCCGAGGGGAAGACGAAGGTGTCCGACCGCAAACGCACCACCGCGCTCGCGCTGGCCTCCGCGCTGGCCGGATCGGCGGTGCTGTTCACCGCCCCCGCGGCCCATGCCGCCGTCGTCGACATCGCCTACGACTGCAAGACCCCGATCGGGGACAAGTCGGCGGTGTCGCCCATCGAGATCAAGGCCGTCAAGGAGGGCGACGGGTACAAGCTGACGATGTCCTTCCAGAAGGGCGTCTCGTCCAGCCCCATCGAACTCGGCAAGGGCGCGATGAAGCCCAGCGCCGTCGTCCTCGTCGACGGCGCCGAGAAGGCGTCCGTGCCGGTCTCGGGCCCGTCCAACCCCGAGGCCGTCCCCCCGGACACACCCATCAAGATCACCGACCTCTCGGGCACCTACACGCCCAAGAAGAGCGGCAAGGTCACCTTCACCGCCGGGGTGCTCACCATCGTGGCGATGGGCACCACGACGACCTGCACCCCCGGCAACAGCCCGAAGCCCTCGCTGGAACTGGACGTCACGGCGGCCGGCGCCGGGAACGCGCAGGCCGGCGCCGACACCACCGGCGACACCCTCCCGCAGACCGGGCCCGCCGACTCCGCCCTGGCCCTCGGCACCCTCGGCGGCACCGTGCTGCTCTCCGGCGCCGTCGGCGTGCTCTGGCTGACCCGGCGCGGCCGGCGGGCCCGGTCCTGAACGGAGCACCCCGGTCATGCACGTGCTCCCCACCCTGAGGCGCGCCGGAGCCGTCCTGCTGCTCGCCGCCGCTGCGCTGTACGCGGCCCCCGCGCACCCCGCGGCCGCCGACGAGCCGGGCTGGACCGCCGAGCCCGCCGCCGGAGCCGCGGCCACCGTCCGCCCGTACTTCTACCTGGCCGGTGCCGCCGGCACCGTGCTGGAGGACCGCCTCGCCCTGGCCAACACCACCGACCAGGAGCGCACCATCACGCTGCGCGGGGCCGACGCCTACAACACGGCCGACGGCGCCTTCGCGGTCCGCCTGGCGGCGCCCGGCAGCGGGGCCACCGGGGCCACCGGGGCCGGTTCCTGGATCAGCTTCGGGGCCGCCGCCACCGTGAAGGTCCCGCCCCGCACCCGTGCCGTGGTCCCCTTCACCCTCACCGTGCCGCCCGCCTCTCCGCCCGGCGACCACCCCGCCGCCGTGATCGCCACCGAGGGCGGCCACGAGGTCGGAGTACGGGTCCACCTGCGGGTCGGCGGCCCCGCCCTGGCCGCCCTCACGGTCGAGGACGTCGCCGTACGGGGCCGGGGCCAGGCCGCCGTCATCGCCTACACCCTCGTCAACCGCGGCAACGTGGCCCTCGTCCCCGACCTCCGGATCAGCGCCGAGGCCCTCATCGGCGAGGTGTCCGACCCGCCCCGCGGCCGCACCCTGCCGGTGGAACTGCTCCCCGGCCAGCGGGTGGAGCTCACCGAGCCCTGGCCCGGCGCCCCGGCCTTCGACCGGGTCCGCGTCACCCTCACCGTGACGGCCCCCGGCGGCGCCCGCGCGGTGGCCACCGGCTCGCGCTGGCTCGTCCCCCGGGGCCCGGCCGGCTGGACCGGGGCCGGCCTGCTCTGCCTCGGCGCGGCCACCGCCGCCGCGCTGTACCTCGTACGCGGCCGGCGGCCCCGACCGGGACCGGACCCGGAGCCGGACGCGCCGTCCGCGGCCGGTCCGACGACCCCTGCACCGCACCACGAACTGACGGGAGCCGCCAGGTGAGAAGAGTCGGAGCCCTGCTGGCCGCGGGGTTGGCGGTGTGCGCCCTCGCCCTGTTCCCCACGGGCCCGGCCGCGGCCGCCGAGGGCGAGCCGGCCGTGGCGCTCTCGCTCCAGGAGGCCGCCAAGGGCACCGGGATCACCGTCACCGGTACCGGCTGGCCGGCCAAGACGCTGGTGATGCTGCTGGTCTGCGGCCAGAACATGATCGGCGGCACCAACAGCTGCGCCAACGCCGACGGCGCCGCCGTCTCCGTCGGCGCCGACGGCCGCTTCACCGCCCAGCTGCCCGTGGTGGCACCGCCCAAGCCGTGCCCCTGCATCGTCAACGTCACCTCCGTCAACGGTGACCAGTCCACCGTCGCGACCCCCCTGAAGATCACCGACCACCCGGTCGCCGAGCTGCCCGCCGAATCCGGTACGGCCCGCCTCGCGATGCTCACCGGGGTCCGGCTGGAGGGCGAGGACGGGGTGCTGACCTGGTTCGGCGCCCCGCCCGCCCGGAAGTTCAAGGTCACCGTCGGCAATCTCGGCCCGGTCCCGGTCAAGGACCCGGTCTTCCAGCTCGGCACCGCGCACGGGGTGTTCGCCCCGCTGTGGGAGGAGGCCCGCTGGAAGGGCACCATCCCGCCCGGCGGCAAGGCGGAGATCGCGCTCGACGTGGGCCTCGCCGCCGGCGCCCACGGCGACTACACGATCTCCCTCAAGTACGGCGAGACCGTGGTGGCCACGCAGCCCTGGGGCGTGGACCGCCCGTACGGGGTGCTGCTCTTCTGGGGCCTGCTCCTGCTGGTGATCCCGGCCGCGGTCTTCCGCATCGGCATGGCGATCGTCGACCGGGTGCGGCCGCGCGCCGCGCCCGCCGCCGGCCGCCACCGCGGTACGGGTCCCGCGGCCGCAGCCGCGGCGGCCTCCGCCGTGACGGCCCGACTGCCGAAGATCCCGGCCCTGCGGCCCCCGGAGCCGGCCCCGGGCCCCGACCGCCCGGAGCAGTCCCCCCAGACCACCACGGCGGTCCTGCCGTGGTTCACCCCGGACAGTACGCCGGGCACAGCACCACAGGCGTCCGCACCGTCTGAGAACCGTTCGACGACGAAGGGACATTCGTGAAAACCCAACGGAGGGTGAGCGCGGCCGTGATCGCGCTGATGCTCGGCGGCGCCGGTATCGCCATCGGAGCCACTCCCGCCCAGGCCGCGGAGACCAAGTTCAACGTCAAGTGCGTTCCCCCGGCCGGGGGCGGTAGTCCGGTGGAGGGGGAGACCACCGCCAAGGTCACCGCTCCCGCCTCGGCGAAGGTCGGCGACGAGGTCGACGTGTCCTGGGAGACGGTGAAGCCGGCCTCGAACAACACGGACCTGATGGACATCCCGCAGGACGCGGTCCAGCCCACGGGCTGGATCACCGTGGGCGGCGGTGGCGGTGAGCTGAAGGTCGTCGGGGAGAAGAAGAACCCGCCGATCCCGAAGAAGGCGCCCATGGTGATGTCCGTGATGAAGGGAAAGCTGAAGCTCACCAAGGCCGGGAAGATCACGCTGACCCCCGGCAAGTACGACGTGGCCGTCACCTTCTCCTTCGGCACCTTCGTCACCAAGTGCGCCCCGACCGGCAGCGTGGGCGTCGGGGCCACCATCGACGTGGCGGCCGGCTCCAGCGGCGGGACGACGACCGGTGGCACCACCTCGGGGGGCTCCACGACCACCGGCGGCTCCACCACCTCGGGCGGTTCCACGACCACCGGCGGTTCCACCACCACTTCGGGCGGATCGGCTTCGGGCGGTTCCGCCTCCGGCGGCGGGGGCGGCCAGACCGACTTCCCCGGCAAGGCGGTCGAGGTGGCCTTCGACTGCGGTCCGGTCGTCCCGGGGGGCATCAAGACCCCGGTCACCATCAACGCGAAGAAGAACGGCGGCAGCTACGACCTGACGGTCAAGACCGCCAAGGGTGCGATGGCGGCGCCCATGGCCCTGCCCGCGGGAGCGCTCAAGCCCTCGATGGACGTGAAGCTCGGCGGGGCGGACAGCGGCACGGTCAAGGTCTCCGGCCCGGCCAACGCGGAGCCGATCCCGGACAAGGCCCCGGTCAGCCTCAGCGACATGACGGGCACCTACAAGCCCGGCAAGAGCGGCAAGGTGACGCTGAGCCCGGACCAGCTGACGATCGACGTCACGATGGCCCCCGGCGCCACCCCGATCAACGTCCCCTGCAAGGCGACGAGCAGCGGGGTCTCGCTGGAACTGGACACCGCCGCACAGCCGGGGGGCTCCGGCTCCTCGACGAGCACCACCGGCAGCGCCACCTCGGGCGGCCTCGCCGAGACCGGCGCGGAGGACGAGGGCGGGATCAAGGCCCTGGCCCTGGTCGCCGGCACGGTGATCCTGCTCGGCGGCGCGGTGTTCACCTTCACCCCGTGGCGCCGCCTGCGCGGCACCCGCTGACCGATGAGAAGCCACCGTCGAGCGACCGTGCGCGTCCTGGCTCTGATGCCGGGGCGCGCACGGCTTTCGGACGGCGCGCCCGCACAGCGCCGTTCGTTCTCCCTTCCCCCCTTCGGGGAGGCAGTTCCCGCCGACTGGCGGATACCGGTTCTCCCACGGTCCGGCGAAGATCGGCGAGCGACCTCCTGGCGGGCGGGCGCGAGCCCGACCGGCGCGCGGTCGGCTCCTGCTTCACATCGGAGAACGGACAGTCCCATGAAGTTGAAATTCGCCGTCGCGACGCTGGCCGTCGCCTCGGCCCTGAGTGTGCTCGGAGCGCCGGCGGTCTCCGCGGCCGCTGCCGGCGGCGGTTGCAGGACGACCGCGGAACTGGACGGCATGGGCCGCCCGAATGCCACGTCCAGGTGCACCGGACGCTTCGCCTCCGGTGCGCAGCACCGCGCGAAGATCATCTGCGACATGGTGCAGGGTGCCCGCGAACACGTGGTGCGCCGGACCTACCGCAGCGACTGGGCCCCCACCGGCTCGGCCGCCTCGGTCCGCTGCGGGTCCAAGTCCTTCCTCGTCGGATTCGGCTCCGAGGTGCGGGGCGCCTGATTCCACGGCGCCGTTGGAGGGCCCCGAACACCGCGACGGCCCGGCACGCCGGAAGGCGTGCCGGGCCGTCGCCCGCGTGGAGGCGTGCGTCAGCGCACCTCGCCCATGAGCGTCTTGACGTTCCTGCGGTACATGAAGACCGCGAGAGCCGCCAGGCAGGCGAGGGTGGCCTCGATCGCGACCGCTCCGGTGCCGTTGAGGTCCACACCGAACACGGCGGGGTCGGAGAGCAGGCTCGTGATGGAGTCGCCGGCGGTGACCGCCAGGAACCACACGCCCATCATCTGGGAGGCGTACTTGGCCGGGGCCATCTTCGTGGTGACCGACAGACCCACCGGGGAGAGGCACAGCTCGCCCACCGTGTGGATCAGGTAGATGCCGACCAGCCACATCGGGCTTACCGACTGGCCGCCTGCGGCCATGCCGAGCGGCACCAGGAAGAAGAAGAACGAGACCGAGATGATGAACAGCGCCATCGCGAACTTGCCGACCGTCGAGGGCTCCTTGCCCTTGCGGTTCAGCCACATCCAGATCCATGCCATGACCGGGGCCAGGCACATGATGAAGAGCGGGTTCAGCGACTGGTACCAGGACGAGGGGAACTCGAAGCCGAGCAGCGAGCCGGAAGCCTTGGTCTCACCGAAGGACTGGACGGTCGAGGCGCCCTGGTCGTAGATCATCCAGAAGACGGCGGCGGCGAGGAAGAACCAGATGTAACCGGTCATCTTCGACTGCTCGGTCCGGTCGAGGTCCTTGTCCCGCTTGATGCGGATCAGCACAACGGTCGGGACGATCAGACCGATCAGGGTCAGCGGGATGGTCGCCCACGCCTTGGTGAACATGCCTGCCATGCCCACGGCGGTGTAGAACACGGCCACGATCGCGACCGCGATGACGATCTTGCGGATCCAGGCGGTGCGCTCTCCGGCCGACAGCGGCTTCGGGACGACGGAGCTGACCGGGTTCAGGTTCTTGGTGCCCAGCAGGAAGGCGACCAGACCGATGCCCATGCCGACCGCGGCCAGCGCGAAGCCGAGGTGCCAGTTGACCTTCTGGCCGACGGTGCCGATGATCAGCGGCGCGAAGAAGGCACCCGCGTTGATGCCCATGTAGAAGATGGTGAAGCCACCGTCACGGCGCGGGTCGTTCGCGTCCTTGTAGAGCTGGCCGACCATCGTGGAGATGTTGGCCTTCAGCAGACCGGAGCCCACGGCCACCAGGGCCAGACCGATGAAGAAGGTCCCGCCGCCCGGAAGGGCGAGGACGATGTGGCCGCACATGATCGTCACGGCCGCGATCGTCACGGTCTTGCGGGGGCCCCAGACACGGTCGCCCAGCCACCCGCCCGGCAGGGCGAGGAGGTAGACCATGGAGACGTAGATGGAGAACACGGTGATCGCCGTGCCCTCGTCCATCCCTATGCCGCCCGCCAGGCTGCCCTTCTTGGCGTCCGGGCCACCTGAGAGCAGGTAGACGAGGAGGAGGGCCTTCATGCCGTAGAAGCTGAAGCGCTCCCACATCTCGGTCATGAACAGAGTGGCCAGGCCACGGGGGTGGCCGAAGAAGGTCTTCTCGGCGGACGGATCCGCCGACTCCTTCATCAGGCTGGAAGCCATGGTCGATCCTTGCTTGCTCGGGACGCATCGGCTTCGTGAGCTCATCCGCGCCCGGTGGGGGGTGGCCGGCACCGGCGGACGGATCTCCCACCCCACGCCTCGGGGCCCGCCCCACGGGGATGGGGGGCGGAAGGACATCCGTAACCGGGGTCCACGCCCTCCCGCGCGGTCATACGCGAGGGGCCCGGCCAACAGGTCGTTCACTGTCGTCAAGACGGGCCGGGTCGGTCCCCGAGGGGACTGTCCGTCCGGTTCAGGACAGAAATAGAGACCTTCGTGCTGCTTTTCGGCACAAAGGTCCCTGAGGTACTGCATCAGGCGTCTCGCCACCATACGACACGACACTGCGGCATATGAAAGGACTTGAGAGATGGATCACAAGGCGAGTCGGGAACCGTTCGACCATATTCGAAGGCGCTTAGTAGTTAATAAGCCCAGATAGCGAGGGGTCTTCCCGGGGGCCCCTGGTTTCAGCCGCCGCGGACTACCATCACCCACATGACGCGTGTACTGCTCGCCGAGGACGACGCATCCATCTCCGAGCCCCTGGCCCGCGCCCTGCGCCGGGAGGGGTACGAGGTCGAGGTCCGGGAGGACGGCCCCACCGCCCTGGACGCGGGACTGCAGGGCGGCGTCGACCTCGTCGTCCTCGACCTGGGCCTGCCGGGCATGGACGGCCTGGAGGTCGCCCGCCGACTGCGCGCCGAGGGCCACGGCTTCCCGATCCTGGTCCTCACCGCCCGGGCGGACGAGGTCGACACGGTCGTCGGCCTGGACGCCGGCGCCGACGACTACGTGACCAAGCCCTTCCGGCTGGCCGAACTGCTCGCCCGGGTCCGGGCCCTGCTCCGGCGCGGTGCCGCCGAGGCCGTCCAGCCCCCCGCCACCCACGGCGTGCGGATCGACGTCGAATCGCACCGGGCCTGGATGGGGGAGGAGGAGCTCCAGCTCACGGCCAAGGAGTTCGACCTGCTGCGGGTCCTGGTCCGCGACGCGGGCCGGGTCGTCACCCGCGACCAACTCATGCGCGAGGTCTGGGACACCACCTGGTGGTCCTCCACCAAGACCCTCGACATGCACATCTCCTGGCTGCGCAAGAAGCTCGGCGACGACGCCGCCAACCCCCGCTACATCGCCACCGTGCGGGGCGTCGGTTTCCGCTTCGAGAAGAGCTGACCGCCTCCTCCGGCCCCACCTGGGGCATGCTCTAGGGCATGCGCCGCCGCCTCATCAACTCCACGCTCGCCGTGGTGCTCGTCGTGATCGCCGTCTTCGGGGTCTCCCTCGTCATCGTGGAGACCCGGACCATCACCAGCAGCGCCCAGGACCGCATCGAGTCCGAGGCGCTGCGGCTCGTGGGCATCGTCGAGGCGAACGTCCTGGAGAAGAAGCCGATCGACCCCGTGGCCCTCGGCGAGCAGCTGGACGCCGGCCACCACGCGCGGATCACCGTCCCCGGCCAGCCGGCCGTGGACGTGGGCGCCCCGATCCCAGAGAGCGTGATCCGCGGCATTGCCCGCGGGGAGCAGGGCGAGGTCGTGGTCGTCGAGGAGTCCCGCTCGACCGTGACCCGCGAGGTCGGGCGGACCCTGGCCGTGGTCGGCGCAGTGGCCCTGCTGGCCGTCGTGGCGGCCGTCCTGCTCGCCGTACGGCAGGCCAACCGGCTGGCCTCCCCGCTCACCGACCTGGCCGAGACGGCGGAGCGGCTCGGCTCGGGCGACCCGCGGCCCCGGCACAAGCGGTACGGGGTCCCCGAGCTGGACCGGGTCGCGGACGTGCTGGACTCCAGCGCCGAGCGGATCGGCCGGATGCTGACGGCCGAGCGGCGCCTGGCCGCGGACGCCTCCCACCAGCTGCGCACCCCGCTCACCGCCCTCTCCATGCGGCTGGAGGAGATCACGGTCACCGACGACCTGGCGACCGTGCGGGAGGAGGCGACGATCGCCCTGACCCAGGTGGAGCGGCTCACGGACGTGGTGCAGCGGTTGCTCACGAACTCGCGGGACCCGCGGACTGGCTCGGCGGTCCCCTTCGACCTGGACGAGGTCGTCAAGCAGCAGGTCGAGGAGTGGCGGCCGGCCTACCGCAGCGCGGGCCGGGCCATCGTGCGCTCCGGACGCCAGGGCGTGCGGGCCGTCGGCACCCCGGGCGCGGTCTCGCAGGTGCTGGCCACCCTGGTGGAGAACGCCCTGATGCACGGCGGCGGCACCGTCGCGCTGCGCACCCGGGTGATCGGCAACCAGGCGGTGCTGGAGGTCACGGACGAGGGACCGGGCGTCCCGCCGGACCTCGGCAACCGGATCTTCGAGCGGGCCATCAGCGGCCGCAACTCCACCGGGATCGGCCTCGCGGTGGCCCGGGACCTCGCGGAGGCGGACGGCGGACGCCTGGAGCTGCTCCAGACGCAGCCGCCGGTGTTCGCGCTGTTCCTCAGCCGGACGGCCCCGGAACGGGCCGAACCGCAGGCCACGGTCCGCTAGGTCGCCTCTTTCGGATCTTGTCGGCCGAGCGGTGCTAGTTGTTCGCGGGTGCCGGCTCGGGGATCGGTTCCGGCCTGCGGTCCGGCTTCGGCAGGGGCGCCGGCTCCGGCATGGGCTCGGCCGGCTCCACCGGCGCGGGCAGGGCCCTGAAGACCCAGGTCCGGTACGACCAGAAGCGGAACACGGTGGCGGTCCCGATGCCGATGAACTTGAACACGTTGCTGGCGAGCGGGCCGTCCCAGCCGAACCCGTAGGTGGCGGTGTAGAGGACACCGCTCTCGATGACCAGGCCGATGCCGCTGAACGCGGCGAACAGGACCAGCTCGCGGGTACGGCCGCTCTTGGCGCGGTCCCGGTAGGCGAAGTAGCGGAAGCCGATGTAGTTCGTGGCGATGGCCACGACGGTGGCTATCACGCTCGCGCGCACCACCTGTAGGTCGGTGGTGTTGCGGATCAGGTTGAAGACACCCAGGTTGACCAGGACGCCCAGACCGCCGACCGCCCCGAACTTGGCCACCTCTCGTACGAGGCCGCGTACACGTTCGACGACAGATCCGCCAGGCGTGCTCATCAGTAGGTCAGTCCTGTCGGTCACCGCCCGCTTACGGGGCGTCCGGTGTTCTCCGTCAACCCACCCATGCTAAGTGTCCCCCCTGCGCTACGTCTGTGCCTTCCCGCACCCTGCGACGCACGGCACACGGGCGGATCGGGCCGGGGCCGTGTCCATGCGGGTCCTGATGGCCGAATACCGGCGGATACCCTGGAGGAGTGACGTTCCCGGTAGTCGGTATGGTCGGCGGCGGCCAGCTCGCCCGCATGACCCACGAGGCGGGCATCCCCCTCGGCATCAGATTCAAGCTCCTCAGTGACACTCCGCAGGACTCGGCGGCCCAGGTCGTGAGCGATGTCGTCATCGGCGACTATCGCGACCTGGAGACGTTGCGCGCCTTCGCGCGCGGCTGTGACGTGATCACCTTCGACCACGAGCACGTACCCACGGAGCACCTTCGGGCCCTGGAAGCGGACGGCATCCCCGTCCGCCCGGGGCCCGACGCTTTGGTACACGCCCAGGACAAGGGGGTGATGCGCGCCAAGCTCGACGAGATCGGCGCGCCCAGCCCCCGCCACCGGATCGTGAGCGGTCCGGACGACGTGGCCGCCTTCGCGGAAGAGGTCGGCGGGTTCCCCGTCATCCTCAAGACCGTGCGGGGCGGGTACGACGGCAAGGGGGTGTGGTTCGTCCGCACCCCCGAGGACGCGGCGGCCCCCTTCAAGGCGGGCGTCCCGGTCCTCGCGGAGGAGAAGGTCGATTTCGTCCGCGAGCTCGCGGCCAACATCGTCCGCTCCCCGCACGGCCAGGCGGTGGCCTACCCCGTCGTCGAGTCCCGCCAGGTGGACGGGGTCTGCGACACGGTGATCGCCCCGGCCCCGAACCTCTCGGAGGCCCTCGCGGGCGAGGCCCAGGCCCTCGCCCTGCGCATCGCCAAGGAACTCGGCGTGACCGGCCACCTGGCCGTGGAGCTGTTCGAGACCACCGACGGCCGGATCCTCGTCAACGAGCTGGCGATGCGTCCGCACAACAGCGGTCACTGGACCCAGGACGGGGCCGTGACCTCCCAGTTCGCCAACCACGTGCGCGCGGTCCTGGACCTTCCGCTGGGCGACCCGCGCCCCCGCGCCCCGTGGACGGTCATGGCGAACGTGCTGGGCGGGGACTACCCCGACATGTACGCGGCGTACCTGCACTGCATGGCCCACGACCCCCAGCTCAAGATCCACATGTACGGCAAGGACGTGAAACACGGTCGCAAGGTCGGCCACGTCAACACCTACGGCGACGACCTGGACGATGTGCTGGAGCGCGCACGTCACGCTGCCGATTACCTCAGAGGAACGGTCACCGCATGAGCACCACCGCAGCCCCCGTCATCGGCATCGTCATGGGCTCCGACTCGGACTGGCCCGTCATGGAGGCGGCCGCCCAGGCCCTCGACGAGTTCGAGATCCCCTACGAGGTCGACGTCGTGTCCGCCCACCGGATGCCGCGCGAGATGGTCGAGTACGGGGAGCGGGCCGCCGACCGCGGGCTGAAGGCGATCATCGCGGGCGCGGGCGGCGCCGCCCACCTGCCCGGCATGCTCGCCTCGGTCACCCCGCTGCCGGTCATCGGCGTGCCGGTGCCGCTGAAGTACCTCGACGGCATGGACTCGCTGCTGTCGATCGTCCAGATGCCCGCCGGGGTTCCCGTCGCCACCGTCTCGGTCGCCGGGGCGCGCAACGCGGGCCTGCTGGCCGTACGGATGCTGGCCGCCCACGACCCGGAGCTGCTGGTCCGGATGCGCGACTTCCAGCAGGAGCTCAACGACCAGGCCACCGAGAAGGGCAAGCGGCTGCGTACGAAGGTCGCGAACGCGGAGTCCTTCGGGTTCGGAAAGTGAGCGCGGCGCAGCGTCTGGACGAGGCGCGCGAGCTGCTGGCCGAACACCCCGTCGTGGACGGCCACAACGACCTGCCCTGGGCGCTGCGCGAGCAGGTGCGTTACGACCTGGCGCGACGGGACATCGCGGGCGACCAGTCCGCCCACCTGCACACCGACATCCCGCGGCTGCGCGCCGGCGGGGTCGGCGCGCAGTTCTGGTCCGTGTACGTGCGCTCCGACTACGCCGGTGACGAGGCGGTCAGCGCCACCCTGGAGCAGATCGACGTCGTCGCCCAGCTGATCGACCGTTATCCCGGCGACCTCGTGCGGGCGCTGACGGCGGACGACATGGAGGCGGCCCGCGCCGACGGCCGGATCGCCTCGCTGATGGGTGCCGAGGGCGGCCACTCCATCAACAACTCGCTGGCCACCCTGCGCGCCCTGCACCAGCTGGGCGTGCGGTACATGACGCTCACGCACAACGACAACATCGATTGGGCGGACTCGGCGACCGACGAGCCCCGGCACGGCGGCCTGACCGACTTCGGCCGCGAGGTCGTCCGCGAGATGAACCGCGTCGGCATGCTGGTGGACCTCTCGCACGTCGCGGCGACGACGATGCGGGACGCGATCGCGGTCTCGGCCGCACCGGTGGTGTTCTCGCACTCCTCGGCGCGGGCGGTCTGCGACCACCCCCGCAACATCCCCGACGACGTACTGGCGACGCTGCCGGGCAACGGCGGGGTGGCGATGGCCACCTTCGTGCCGAAGTTCATCCTCCCGGCGGCCGTCGAGTGGACCCTGGCCGCGGACGAGAACCTGCGCGCGCACGGTTTCCACCACCTGGACACCACCCCCGAGGCGATGGCCCTGCACCGGGCCTTCGAGGAGGGGCGCCCGCGCCCGGTGGCCACGGCCGCGACGGTGGCCGACCACCTGGACCACATGCGCGAGGTGGCCGGCATCGACCACATCGGCATCGGCGGGGACTACGACGGCACGGCCTTCACCCCGTCCGGCCTGGACGACGTGGCGGGTTATCCGAACCTCGTCGCCGAGCTGCTCACGCGCGGCTGGTCGAAGGCCGATCTGGCGAAGCTGACCTGGACCAACGCGGTACGGGTGCTGCGCGACGCGGAGTCGGTGGCCCGCGACCTGTCGGCCTCCCGGGGCCCGTCGAACGCGGTGATCCGGTAGCGGAAGCGGTGCCCGGCGCGCGGTGACAGGGCGACCTGCGGGTCACTCGAACGCTGCGTCCGCCGGGCGGCTCTGCCGTCCCGCGTGTCACGGTGGCACCACCTCTTCCCTGCTGCCGCCGAGACCGGAGCGAACGCCATGGCCGACCTGCAGGATGAACCCCACTCCGTGGGCATCGGAGCCGAAGACCTCCCCGCACCCGCGGTGGCGGCGGGCGCCCTCGACCGGGCCGTCGCGCTGCTGGCCGTCCATCCCGTGGCCGACGGCTGCAACACCCTGGTCCGGACGCTGCACCAGAGCCCGTACCACGACATCGAAACCTCGGACACGGGTGTGGACACGGACATCCCGCGGCTGCGCGCCGGGGGAGTGGGGGCCCAGTTCTGGTCCCTGCTCGTGCCGTCGGGGCGGGCGTCCGAGGACGCCCCCGGTGACCAGGTGCTCTCCGACACGCTGGACCAGATCGACACGGCGCTGACCCTGATGCGCAGCTACCCGAACAGCCTCTGCCTGGCCCTCAGCGCCGGCGACCTGGCGGACGCCCGCAACCGGGGCCGCATCGCCTCGTTCCTGGGTCCGGTGCCCGGCCGCACGCTGACCGGATCGCTGGGCGCACTGCGGGCCTTCCACGCGCTGGGCGTACGGATCCTCGCGCCCGCGGGAG
The DNA here is from genome assembly GCF_026340975.1 of Streptomyces sp. NBC_01214. Taxonomy (GTDB): domain Bacteria; phylum Actinomycetota; class Actinomycetes; order Streptomycetales; family Streptomycetaceae; genus Streptomyces. The sequence continues at coordinate 1,194,198 of NZ_JAPEOS010000001.1, forward strand.
CGCCCTGGGCGCAGGAGGAGTTGACGGCCTTCGGCCACGAGGTGGTCCGCGAGGCGAACCGGCTGGCGATCCTGTTGGACCTCACGGGCTGCGCACCGGCGGTTGCCTGCCGGATCGCGGGGGCCTCGAAGACGCCGGTGATCATCTCGAACACGGGAGCGGCCTCGCTGAACCCGCATCCGGGGAACGTCACCGACGAGGTCCTGGCCGCGCTGCGGGAGGCGAACGGCCTGGCGATGGTCACCTTCGACACCGCGCGCACCGGGGACTCCCTGCACGCGGTGGCGGACCACCTCGACCACGTACGGGCCATCGCGGGCCCGCACGGCGTCGGACTCGGCGCCACCTTCGGCACCGGACCGGGCCACCCCCGTCCGACGGGCCTGACCGACCCCTCCGGCTATCCGCGGCTCATCGCGGAGCTCCTGGAACGCGGCTGGCCGGAGTCCGAGGTGGCCCTGCTGACCTGGGGCAACGCCCAGCGGGTCCTGCGCGACGCCGAATTCACCTCCCGCGCCGCCGCCCACCGCCGCTAGCTCAGCCCCACCGGCTAACTCAGCCCCGCCGGCGATTGAGGCGCGGGGTCCGGGGCAGCGCCCCGGCAACGGCGCCGCACTGCACCCCGTATCCGCACCCCACCCCGGCCGGAGGGCTAGGCTCGCGGCCGGCCCATCGCCCGGTACGTCCAGCCCGCGGCACGCCACCGCACCGGGTCCAGCGCGTTGCGGCCGTCCAGGACGAGGCGGTCGGTCACCACACCGGCCAGCTCCGCCGGGTCGAGGTCACGGAACTCGCGCCACTCGGTGAGGTGCAGGACGACCTCCGCGCCCCGGGCCGCCGCCAGCGCGGAGTCCGCGTAGCCGAGGGTCGGGAAGACCCGGCGGGCGTTGTCCATGCCCTTGGGGTCGTAGACGGTGACCTGGCCGCCCTGGAGGTGGATCTGCCCGGCCACGTTCAGCGCGGGGGAGTCCCGCACGTCGTCGGAGTCCGGCTTGAAGGTGGCTCCGAGCACGGCGACCCGCTTGCCGAGGAACGAACCGCCCACGGCCTCCCGGGCCAGCTCGACCATGTGCCCGCGACGCCGCATGTTGATGGAGTCGACCTCGCGCAGGAAGGTCAGTGCCTGGTCGGCGCCCAGCTCACCGGCGCGCGCCATGAAGGCCCGGATGTCCTTGGGCAGGCAGCCGCCGCCGAAGCCGATCCCGGCGCGCAGGAACTTCGCGCCGATCCGCTCGTCGTAGCCGATGGCCTCGGCCAGCTTGACCACGTCGCCGCCGCCGGCCTCGCACACCTCCGCCATCGCGTTGATGAAGGAGATCTTCGTGGCGAGGAAGGAGTTCGCGGCCGTCTTGACCAGCTCCGCGGTCGGGAAGTCGGTGATCACCAGTGGGGTGCCCTCCGACATCGGCGTCTCGTACACCTCCCGCAGCAGCTTCTCGGCGCGCTCGCCCTGGACGCCGATCACGATCCGGTCGGGGTGCAGGGTGTCCTCCACCGCGAAGCCTTCCCGCAGGAACTCCGGGTTCCAGGCCAGCTCCACGTCCGCGCCCGCCGGGGCCAGCTCCGCGAGCTTCACCGCGAGCCGCTCCGCCGAGCCCACCGGCACCGTGGACTTGCCGACCACCAGGACCGGCCGCGTCAGGTGCGGGGCCAGCGAGGCCATCGCGGAGTCCACGTAGGACATGTCGCAGGCGTACTCGCCGTGCTTCTGCGGGGTGTTCACGCAGACGAAGTGGACGTCGCCGAAGGCGCCGACCTCCTCGTAGGAGGTGGTGAAGCGCAGCCGGCCGGTCGAGCCAGGCAGCCCGGCCACGTGCTTGGCCAGCAGTTCCTCCAGCCCGGGCTCGTACATCGGGACCCGGCCCGAGGCCAGCATCTCGATCTTCTCGGGCACCACGTCCAGCCCCAGCACCTCGAATCCCAGCTCCGCCATCGCGGCGGCGTGGGTCGCACCGAGGTATCCGGTGCCGATCACAGTGATCTTGAGGGGGGCCATGGGTGCTCCAGAGGTGCGGGGCCGTTTGCGGCCACTGAGCATAGTCGGGCCCACCAGCGGGGACGTTCCCCAGGAGACCGCCGCTGTCACCCATCTCACGTGGTCCGTCCATATCGCCATCCGTGACCGGACCATTAGGCTTGGGTTACTTAACGGTAGTTAGCATCACGCATCACCCTGGGGAGTGAGAGATCTTGGCGGGTTCTGCCGACTTCGACCTGTACCGCCCGGCCGAGGAGCACGACATGCTCCGCGAGTCGGTCCGCTCGCTCGCCGAGGCGAAGATCCTGCCGTTCGCCGCCGCGGTCGACGAGGAATCCCGCTTCCCGCAGGAGGCCCTGGACGCCCTGGTCTCCAGCGACCTGCACGCCGTCCACGTTCCCGAGACCTACGGCGGCGCGGGTGCCGACGCCCTCGCCACCGTGATCGTGATCGAGGAAGTGGCCCGCGTCTGCGCCTCCTCCTCCCTCATCCCGGCCGTGAACAAGCTCGGCTCGCTCCCGGTGATCCTCTCCGGTTCCGAGGAGCTCAAGGCCAAGTACCTGGGCCCGCTGGCCAAGGGCGACGCGATGTTCTCGTACGCGCTCTCCGAGCCGGACGCGGGCTCCGACGCCGCCGGCATGAAGACCCGCGCCGTGCGCGACGGGGACTTCTGGGTGCTCAACGGCGTCAAGCGCTGGATCACCAACGCGGGCGTCTCCGAGTACTACACGGTCATGGCCGTCACCGACCCCGAGAAGCGCTCCAAGGGCATCAGCGCCTTCGTCGTCGAGAAGTCCGACGAGGGCGTCTCCTTCGGCGCCCCGGAGAAGAAGCTCGGCATCAAGGGCTCCCCGACGCGCGAGGTCTACCTCGACAACGTCCGGATCCCCGCCGACCGCATGATCGGCGCCGAGGGCACCGGCTTCGCCACCGCGATGAAGACCCTGGACCACACCCGCATCACCATCGCGGCCCAGGCGCTCGGCATCGCCCAGGGCGCCCTGGACTACGCCAAGGGCTACGTCCAGGAGCGCAAGCAGTTCGGCAAGCCGATCGGCGACTTCCAGGGCGTGCAGTTCATGCTCGCGGACATGGCCATGAAGATCGAGGCCGCCCGCCAGCTGACCTACTCGGCCGCCGCGAAGTCCGAGCGCGTCTCCGCCGGTGGTGACAAGGAAGACCTGACCTTCTTCGGCGCCGCGGCCAAGTGCTTCGCCTCCGACGTGGCCATGGAGGTCACCACGGACGCCGTCCAGCTCCTCGGCGGCTACGGCTACACCCGTGACTACCCGGTGGAGCGCATGATGCGCGATGCCAAGATCACGCAGATTTATGAAGGCACGAATCAGGTTCAGCGCATCGTCATGGCGAGGAACCTGCCGTAGGGCCCCGCCCCGCCGAAACGCGTGGCTCCCGGCGCACGGCCGGGGGTCACGTGCGAGGTGGCCGGCGGCGCACCCTAGGCTGTGCGCCGGTCGGCCCCGGGGGCGGGGTTCAGGGGGGAGCGGGATGTCCGCAGAACGTCAGGTATCGGGGATGCTCCGGCAGATCGCCCGTCAGCAGGACGTCATCGAGATCGGCCCGCAGGGCTCCCGCCCGAAGGCGGCCGCCCTCGCGCACGTGGCGGAGCAGTACGGCTACGTGTACGGCGCGGCGCGCGCGACCGGGTACAAGGACTCGCTCATCCTCCTGCGGATGTACCGGGACCCGAGTCCCGAGGCGCGCTCCCGCGAGGCGGCCACCCTCACCGCCCATCCGCGGGCGGGGACCGGCGGGACGGTGCCGGGGCTGGCGCCGGGGTCGCTGAAGCCCGTCCCCGAGGCGGCCGACGCCGTGGCCGTGCTGAAGGACCTCATCGCCTTCGACCTCGCGGCCCGCTTCGTCACCAGCCGGGGCCAGAAGGTGCTGTGCTACCTCGCCTGCGTGCTCGTGACCGCGGTCCTGCTCGCCACCGGCCCGCCGATCGAGGCGGTGGCCTCCGGCGGGAGCCTCGTGGTGATCCTCACCGTGGCGCTGAAGGCGGGTCAGATCCGCCGGGAGAAGCTGTCCCGGCGCCTGACGGAAGCCGGGTTCTTCGCGGTGCGCGACGAGCGGGGCGGGCAGCGGTTCCTGCGCCCGGGGCAGCAGTTGCCCGGCCACGCGAACCCGTTCGCCGCCTGAGGCCCTGGCCTGCGACGCAGGCGGACGCACACCTCGCCCGTGGGGGGCACCCGCATGGGCTAAATTTGGACCTTCGTACGCCGGAATCGGTTGGGGAGAACGCAATGACGGAAGCGATCCTGCTGGTCGGCGGACAAGGGACGCGCCTGCGACCCGTGACGGTGAACACGCCCAAGCCGATGGTCCCCACGGCCGGCGTCCCGTTCCTCGCCCACCAGATAGCCAGGGCCGCCGCCGCCGGTGTCACGCACATCGTGATGGCCACCTGCTACCTCGCCGAGGTCTTCGAGCCCTACTTCGGCGACGGATCCGACTTCGGCCTCAGCCTCGAATACGTGGTCGAGGACGAGCCCCTCGGGACCGGCGGCGCCATCCGCAACGCCGGAGAGCGCCTGACCGGCGGACCGGACTCCTCCGTCCTCGTCTTCAACGGCGACATCCTCACCGGCCTGGACATCGCCGGGCTGGTCGAGTCGCACGAGGCGGCCGACGCCGACGTCTCCCTGCACCTGGTCCGGGTCGAGGACCCGCGCGCCTTCGGCCTGGTCCCCACCGACTCCGAGGGGCGGGTGCTGGCCTTCACCGAGAAGCCGCAGACCCCCGAGGAGATCATCACCGACCAGATCAACGCCGGCTGCTACGTCTTCCGCCGCAGCGTGATCGACTCCATCCCGGCCGGCCGCCCGGTCTCCGTCGAGCGCGAGACCTTCCCCGGCCTGCTCGCCGCCGGGGCCAAGCTGCACGGCGTCACCGAGAACACCTACTGGATGGACCTCGGCAAGCCCGAGTCGATCATCCAGGCCTCCGCCGACCTCGTACGCGGCGTGGTCTCCTCCCCGGCCGTCCCCGGACGCCGCGGCGAGTCCCTGGTCCTGCCCGGTGCCGAGGTGGCCGCCGGGGCCAAGCTCTCCGGGGGCACCGTCGTGGGCGCGGGCGCCCGGATCGGGGCCGGAGCGGTCGTCCAGGGCTCCATCGTCCTCGACGACGCCGTCATCGGCCCGGACGCCCAGGTGAACGCCAGCCTGATCGGCGCCCGCGCCGCGGTCGGCGCGCGGACCGTCCTCGACGCCGTCGTCATCGGCGACGGCGCCACCGTGGGGGCCGACAACGAACTGCGCGGCGGCGCCCGCGTGTGGTGCGACGCGCAGCTGCCCGCCGCCGCCGTCCGCTTCTCCCCGGACGCCTGATCCGGGGAGCGGGCCGGGAGCGGGCCGGGCGCGGGCCGGGCGCGGGCCGGGTGCGCCGCCGTCAGTTGCCGCGGACGGTGACCTTCTCGTCGTTCTGGATCTGCTTCACCAACTGCTGCACCTTGGCCTTGTCCCAGACGAGGTTGCCGCCGCGCTGGCCGGAGATCGGCATGTTCATCGACACGCCGTCACCGCCGTTGACGCCCTTCATCGCGAAGAACATCTGGCCCATGTCGTACAGGCCCATGTCCTTGTCCACGATGAGGGTGTCCAGGCCCGCGCCCAGCATCGGGTAGAGCGCGAACGGGTTGAGGATCGTCGACGGCGTCGCGGCCTGGCTGGCCAGCGCCGACAGGAACTTCTGCTGGTTCTTCGTCCGCTGGAGGTCCGACTCGGCGAAGGCGTACCGGGTCCGTACGAAGGCCAGGGACTGCTCGCCGTTCAGGGTCTGCTTGCCGGCCTTGAAGTCGGCGCCCGACTTCTCGTCCTTGAAGCCCTCCTCGATGTTCAGCTCCACGCCGCCCAGTGCGTCCACGATGTTCGCGAAGCCGGCGAAGCCGATCTCCGCGTAGTGGTCGATGCGCAGGCCCGTGTTGTGCTCCACCGTCCGCACGAGCAGCTCGGGGCCGTCCTCCGCGTACGCGGCGTTGAGCTTGACCCGCCGCCCCTGCGCGGGGAACGTCTTGCCGGACTGGGAGCCGACGAAGGAGGGGATCTCCACGTCCGAGTCGCGCGGCAGCGAGATCATGGTGTTCCCGCTGGAGCACTTCGCCAGGATCATCATCGAGTCGGTCCGCTTGCCCTCGGCCGAGCCCGTGTGGAGCTTCTTCTTCTCCTCGTCGGACATCCCCTCACGGCTGTCCGAGCCCACGATCAGGTACGTGGTGCAGTCGCCCTCCTTCGGGCGCTCGATGACCTTGGAGAGGTCCACCTCGCGGCGCACCTTGGAGTCGGCCCAGAAGTACGTGGCGACGGACGTCACGAGGAGCGCGGAGACCAGCACGATCGAGCCGACCTTGATCCGCTTGCGCCAGTCCGGCGCGGGACCGGGCGCCCGCCCGGGGCGGCCGGGCCCGGACGGCCCGCCGGGACCCCCCGGTTCGCCCGGAGCGCCGCCCTGCGGAGCCCCGTAGACCTGGCCGGTGTTGTAGCCGCTGTCGTAACCGCCGTACGTGTCGTGGCCGCCCGCCTGCTGCGGGGGTACGCCGTACGCGGGCGGCGGGCCCGCCGGGCGCTGCGGGCGCGGGGGCTGCGCGGGCCGGGGCTGCTGCTGCGGCTGCCGCTGGATGTGGCGCATCCGCTGCACACCCTCGGGCTGCGGCTGCGCGCTGCCGCGCCCGTACGCGTCGTCACGACCTTCTGGCCAGTCATTCATGCGCCCAAGAATGCCTGCCCGGGTGCGTGCTCCGACAGCCCGGTCCGCATTCCGTTCCGCTGCTGTTGCAGAGCTGATGCCTCCGTGAGCCATCTCGACGGCGTCCTGCCGGCCGGGCCGTCCCCGCGGCGTCCGGCGCGCCCGCTCGCCGTCTTCCCGTCGGTCCCCGACGCCCCGCGTCACTCCCTCCCGGGCCTCGCGGGGGCACGCCCGGGCACCGCTGCCTGATCAGGCCCGATCGACGGGACACCCCCTAAGGTGTCCGTATGACACAGATACCGGGCGAGCTGCCCGGGAAGCCCACCGCAGCCTCCCGGACGACCCTCAGCCACATCATGACCGCCAACGACACCAACCTCCTCGGCACGGTGCACGGCGGCGTGATCATGAAGCTGGTGGACGACGCGGCGGGCGCCGTGGCCGGCCGCCACTCCGGCGGCCCGGCGGTCACCGCCTCCATGGACGAGATGGCCTTCCTCGCGCCCGTGCGCGTGGGCGACCTCGTCCACGTGAAGGCCCAGTGCAACTGGACCGGCCGCTCCTCCATGGAGATCGGCGTACGCGTCCTCGCGGAGCGGTGGAACGAGTCCACCCCCGCCACCCAGGTCGGCACCGCCTACCTCGTCTTCGCCGCGGTCGACGCCGACGGCAAGCCCCGCGAGGTCCCGCCCGTCCTCCCGGAGACGGAACAGGACGAACGGCGTTACCAGGAGGCCCAGATCCGCCGCACCCACCGGCTCGCCCGCCGCCAGGCGATCATGGCGCTGCGCGAGGAGCGGGCCGCCCAGGGCTTCGACGACTGACGTCGAGACCGTCCCGGGCCCTCAGTTCCCGCAGACCACCTGGTCGCCGGTGACCACCCCGAAGGCGCCCTGGTAGGGGTCCTCGGCACGGACCGGCACCACCTTGCGGTAGTCCGCGCCCGCGATCACCACCACCGTCCGGCCCTGGCCCGCCACCGCCCGCAGCTCGCTGCCCGGCAGCGCGGTCGCCACCGAGCGGGCGGAGCGGTCCCAGCGCGGATCGTACGTGATCACCGTGCGCTTGACGTCGCGGCTGGCCCCGTTGCCCGGGGCCCGGGTGGTGTCGAAGCCGGTGGCGCGCAGCGCGGCGTCCACCCGGCCGCCCATTCCGTCGATCCGGGTGCCGTTCTCCACCTGGACCCGGACCTGGCGCGGGGGCACGTCCACGGGCACCGCCGCGGGCGGGCCGCCGGCGGCCTTCCCGGGCCGGGCGGGGGCCAGCGGCCGGTCCTCGCGCAGCGCCTCGAACAGCTTGGCCGCCTTCGGCTCGTCCCACTTCACCGTGGACCCGATGCCCTTGACGGGGAAGGAGGGGCTGCCGATGGGCACGGAGGCGAACTCCGAGGAGGACGGGGTGAAGTCCCGCATCGCCTGCCCGAGGGCCAGCATCTGCTCGGAGCCGAAGTCCTTGTCGGCCCGGACGGACCCGAGGAGGGTGGAGCTGACCTCCTTGAACTTCACCGGGTTCAGCAGCACCCCGCCCCCGGTCGCCTGCTTGATCAGGGCGGCGATGAACCGCTGCTGGCGCTGCATCCGGCCGAGGTCGGAGGCCCCGTCGACATGGCGCGAGCGCACGTACTGCAGGGCCTGTCCGCCGCTGAGGCGGTGGTTGCCCGGCAGCAGGTCGAGTCCGGTGTTGCGGTCCCGCATGGTCTTGGCCGTGCAGATCTCCACGCCGCCCATCGCGTCGACCGTCTTCATGAAACTGGTGAAGTCGACCTCCAGGTAGTGGTCGATCTTCACCCGGGTCATGTTCTCCACGGTCCGCACGGTCAGGTTGGGCCCGCCCTCCGCGTACGCCGCGTTCAGCCGTACGGGGTGGGCCTTGTGCGCCTTGCCGGTGACGAGGTCCCGGTGCGCGGGCACCTCGGCGTAGCTGTCGCGGGGCAGGCTGATCACGCTGGCCCGCTCCTTGTCGGCCGACAGGTGCACCAGCATGATCGTGTCCGTGCAGTGGCAGGGGGCGCCGCCCAGGCGGTACTCGCGCTTCTCCTCCGGGGAGACCTTCTCCCGCCCGTCGGTGCCCACCAGCAGGAAGTTGAGGCCGTGTCCGGCCTGCGGGCGGTTCTTCATGTCCTTGAACGGGTCCACCCGCTCGATCCCGGTGTCCAGACCGGTCATCACGGCGTGCCCGACGGCACCGGAGCCGAGCACCGCCACCGACAGCCCGGCCGCGAGCCGTACGCCCCACCGGGGTCGCCCGTCCCGGTGCCGGGCGCGGCCGCCGTCGCCGCGTCGGACGCGCTGCGGCCGGGGCGGCCCGTCAGGACGGGCGGGACGGTGCGGCTGGGGCACGGTGGACACCTCCGCGGGGGCAGCAGGGAGACCGGCCGGGGCACTGACCGGATCGGCCGATTCGGCAGAACAGTAGGCCCATACGATCAGCAGCTGTCCTTACCGGTCGCTCGGCGCGCACCCGGTTCCCCCGTACGCGGTAACGTGACACCGATACCCGACCTTGAAGGACCACATGCCCACCCAGCAGCCCGCAGTCTCGGTGATCATGCCGGTGCTCGACGAGGAGCACTACCTCCGCGATTCCGTCCGCCACATCCTGGAGCAGGAGTACGCGGGCGAGATGGAGGTGGTGATCGCACTCGGGCCGTCCACGGACCGCACCGACGAGATCGCCGCCGAACTCGTCGCCGAGGATCCCCGAGTCCACACCGTCCCGAATCCCACCGGCCGGACCCCGGCGGCGCTCAACGCCGCCATCAAGGCCTCGCGTCACCCGATCGTGGTGCGCGTCGACGGCCACGGCATGCTTTCGCCGAACTACATCGCCACCGCCGTGCGCCTCCTGGAGGAGACCGGCGCCCAGAACGTCGGCGGCATCATGCACGCCGAGGGCGAGAACGCCTGGGAAGAGGCCGTCGCCGCCGCGATGACCTCGAAGATCGGTGTCGGCAACGCGCCGTTCCACACCGGCGGCCAGGCGGGACCGGCCGAGACCGTCTACCTCGGAGTCTTCCGCCGCGAGGCGCTGGAGCAGCAGGGCGGCTACAACGAGGAGTTCATCCGCGCCCAGGACTGGGAGCTGAACTTCCGCATCCGCGAGGCCGGCGGTCTGATCTGGTTCTCGCCGGAGCTGATGGTCCAGTACCGTCCGCGGCGCTCCGTACGGGCCCTGGCCAAGCAGTACAAGGACTACGGGCGCTGGCGGCACGTGGTGGCCCGCTACCACTCGGGCTCCATCAACCTGCGCTACCTGGCCCCGCCGACCCTCGTCTGCGCGCTCGCCGCGAGCGCGGTCGTGGGCGCGACCGTCACCCCCTGGGGCTTCGCCCTCCCGGCCGGCTACCTCGCGGCGATCACCGCGGGCTCCGTACCGGCGGGCAAGGGGCTCGGGATCAAGGCCCGGGCGCAGATCCCCGTCGCCCTGGCGACCATGCACCTGTCCTGGGGCTTCGGCTTCCTGACCAGCCCGCGGGCCCTGGCGAACAAGGTCATCGCGAGCCGCCGTCCGGCCGTGCAGCGGGACTCTTCGCAGGTCTGAGACGTACGAAGGGGCCCGGCCCGGAGGTTGCGTACCGTCGCGGCCTCCGGGCCGGGCCCCTTTCGCGTGTTCGCGTGCGCGCTACCAGGTGAAGCCCGGCTGGATCGCCATGCAGGCGCCCTCGTTGTCGCCGTTGAGCGCGTGGGCCGAGGTCGGGGCCACGGTCGGGGCGGGCGGCGGCGGGGTCGGCGCGTCGCCGGTCCGCCAGTCCTTGCCGACGAGCAGGGTGATCCCGGAGACCTCCTCGGACTTCTGCACCGAGGAGGCGGGCAGGCCCAGGGCGGTGGCCACGACGCCCGCGTCGGCCGCCTGGGCGTCCGTGGCGTAGCGGACGACCGTGGTGTCCTCGGCGCCGGTCTGGGTGTCGGCGGTGGCCTTGGTGAAGCCCTTGCCGGTCAGGAGCGAGGCCACCTCGTTCGCCCGGTTCTTGACCCGGGTCTCGGCGCCGGCCTTGCCGCTCGTGGCGTTGCGGACGGTGACCGCGATCTTCGCGGGAGCCGTGGCCGGGGCCGTGGTCGGCGCAGTGGTCGGCGCCGTGGTCGGGGCCGTGCTCGGGGCGGCCGGCGTCGGCGTGCCCGCGGACGCGGAGGCACCCGGGGACGGCGAGGCACCCTCCGCCGGGGTCCCGGAGCCCTTGCCGTCGAGCGCGATGTCCTCGCGGACCATCCGGAACACGGCCTCGGCCTCGTCCGCCATGGGCTCGACCCGGCCGTCCAGGCCGGGCTTGGTGCTGTAGACCCACGGCATGGTGGTCATGGTGATCCGGCCCGGGGGCACCTTCTTGAGCTCCATGCTCAGGTCGTACAGCTTGTCGATCTTGTTCAGCCCGGGGTCCACGACCATGGCCTCGATCGCCGCCTGCGCCAGGCTGTTGAGCTTCACCGGGTTGGTGAGCTTGGCGTTCTTGCGGAACTCGCGGGACATCGACGTCATGTACTGGTGCTGGGCGTGGGTGCGGCCGATGTCGGTGCCGTCCTCGAAGCCGTAGCGGGTGCGCAGCCACTGCAGGGCCTGCTCGCCCTGGATGACGCTCGTGCCCTTGGGCAGCTTCAGGCCGGAGCCCTTGCCGTCACGGGTGCGGGAGTGGACGTTCTCCTCCACGCAGACCGGGACACCGCCGATGGCGTCCGCCATCGAGACCACGCCCTTGAAGTCGATCATCATGAAGTGATCGACGGGGATCTTGGTCAGCTCTTGCCAGGTGGCGACCGTGCAGCCCGGACCGCCGCGCTGCAGGGACTCGTTGGTCTGCACGAGGCCCTTGCTGGCGGGGTGCACCTTGCCGCCCGGCTCGGTGCACTTGGGCATCATCAGCATCGTGTCGCGCGGCATCGAGACGACCGACATGTTGCTGCGGTCCGCGGACAGGTGCAGCAGCATCTGCACGTCCGCCAGCGGCGGGCCGTCGAAGGTGTCCGTGGCCCCGCCGAGGGCCTGGTTCGCCGCGTCGTCGCGCGCGTCGGAGCCGATCAGCAGGATGTTCAGCGGGGTCTGCCCGAAGGCGTTGGGCTTGGAACCGCCCAGTTTGGTCTCACCGAGGTTCAGCGCGTCCGTCTGGATGCTGCCGTTCAGGTGGCGGTAGTACAGGTATCCGGCGGCCGCCGTCCCGAGTATCAGCAGGGACAGCACGGAGGCCGTCCAGCGCAGCACGCGCCGCCGGCCCTGCCTGCGGGTGGGACCGCCGCCCGTCTCCTGGCGACCCGCCCCGGAGCCGCCCCGCTGTGGGGGCACCGTGCCGGACGCGCCCGCCCCGCCGCCGGATATCTCCCCGGCGGCCTGGGCGTTCGCCCCCTCTCCTCGCACGCTGCTGCGCCTCACACGTCCCCCTCAAGATCCTTCTAGGTCAACAGAGTGCCGGTGTCACCGGCCGAGTCCTGTTACTTGGCGCAGATCGCCTTGTCGGCCTGCGCCCGCTGCACGTCCTCGGGCAGCTGTTGGGGCACCGGGGCCGCCAGCGGGGCGCCCGGCTGCTGGAAGTCCGGACCCAGCGTCAGCTTCATCGGGGTCTTCGCCGAGGCGTCCGCCGTCCCCACCTTCAGTGCGGTCGCGGGCAGGCCCATGATGTCCGCCAGCGCCCGGGCCTGGTCGGCCTGGTTGGGGGCGTACTCCAGCTGCGTGGCGCCGACCTTCTCGGGCGCGTTGCCGACGTTGCTGGCCTTCTGCACGCCCTTGCTGTTCTGCAGCCAGTTCAGCGTGGTGGAGGCGGAGCCCTTCGGGCCACCGCCGTTGTAGATGCTCACCCGTACGTCCCCCGCGGCCGCGCGGTTGCCCTGGAGCAGTGCGTCCTGCTTGGCCTTCGCGTCCGCGTCGGCCGCCTCCTTGGCGGCCTGCTCCTTCTTCTCGACCTCCGTGAGCGAGACGTCCCCCCGGATCATCTGCAACAGCGGATCGGCCAAGGCGTGTTCGACGACGACGGTCGCCTTCTTGCCCACCGGTTCGGCCGGGTTGTCGAGCACCGGCAGGGTGGTGAAGGTGATGTTCTTCGTGTCGATGCCCTTCAACTCGCCCGCCAGGTCGGTGAGTTTGCCGATGGACCCGATCCCCGAGTCCACGCCGAGGGACTTGGTGGCGGCCTCGGCGAGGGAGAGGAACTTCTTGGGGCTGGTCAGCGTCTCCTTCGACTTCATCTCGCGCATCATCGAACCCAGGAACTGCTGCTGGATCCTGATCCGGTCGAGGTCGCTGTTGTTGCCGAAGCCGTGCCGGGTGCGGACGAAGGCGAGGGCCTCTTCGCCCGCCAACCGGTGTTCGCCGGCGTCCAGCTTGAGGTGGGAACCCTCTTCGTCGTTGACCGCCTTCTCCAGGCACACCGGTACTCCGCCGACCGCCGTGCTCAGCGTCTTGACCGCGTTGAAGTCGGCCATCATGAAGTGGTCGACCTCGATGCCGGTGAGTTCCTTGACCGTGCGCATCGTGCAGCCCGCGTCGCGACCCTCCTGGCCCAGGCTGGTGTTGAAGCGGGCGCCCTTGGCGGGGGCGATCGTCTTCGTCGATCCGTCCGGTTGTTTCGTCGGGCAGGCCGGGATGTTGGTGATTAGGTCGCGAGGGATGGACAGCGCGGTCGCGTTGGTCCGGTCCTTCGAGACGTGGAAGAGGATCGTGGTGTCGGCGTGGCCGACGCTGTCCTTGTCCCCGTAGCTCTCGTTGCCCGCGCCGGTGCGCTTGTCGGTTCCGATGACCAGGATGTTGATGGGCTGGTCCTTCTTGAAACCGCCGGTGCCCGCGCCCGCCACGTCGGTGACGCTGAGGTTGCCGTTCAGGTGGTCGTAGTAGAGGTAACCCGCCACGGAACCGCCGACCAGCAGGAACGCCACCACACCGCCGGTGATGACCAGCGCCTTCTTACGACGTCCACCGCCGCCCGCGTCCTTGCGGGAGCGGCCGCCGCGCCGACCGCCGCCGGGGGGCGGGTCGCCACGACGCGGCCTCGGCACGCCGGGGGAGGGGGCGGTGGGGGTTGGGGGAGCAGACGGTGATCTGCGGGGTGCGGTGACCTTCGGCCGCGCTTGCGCGGCGGAGTCGGCCAGTCGCAGTTCGTAGTTGCCTGTGCGGGGATTGAGCACCCACTGGTCTGCGGGGTCGATCTCGTCCGCCCGCCCACGGCTTTGCGCATCCACGGTTGCTCGAATCCTCCGTCGGTGCCTCGCGACGCGCCTCCCCCAGGCGCACGGTCAACGATCCGGCTGCTGGTGCCCGTCTCTGATCCGGCCGGGCACCGGATCGCTCACCTTATCCGCCCTGTTCGGCGGCAAACCATGCTGGTGACAAATTCCACTCCCCTTATAACGGGGTGAACCGCCCATCCCACTCGGTTCGGTCACCGCCTTTTGGGATTGCTTTACCGGCAGTCGGCGTTGCCCGCAGTGGTTCCCGTAAAAGTAGGGACGGGTACCTGAGGTGTGACGGTTCCCTCGTCCGTGGAGTCCGTGTTCGAACCGGCGTCCGTGCCCGCTCTTGCGCCCTCGACCGCGCTCGGGGTGGGCTTCGGCGGGGCGACCGTGACCGGCTTGTCGGTCCGCAGCTGTTGGAACAGCCGCGCCGCGTCGGGCTCGACCAGCTCGTCCCGGTTCGGGTCGGGCGCGTAGGGCTTGCGGGGCACCGTCAGGAACTTGACCTGATCGGTCGGTATGTCCCGCATGCCCCGCACGAGTTCGTACAGGCCGCGCAGCGAGGCCAGCCCCGGGTCCGTGGTCACCGAGGAGGTCGCCGCGTCCAGCAGCGGGTACAGCCGCGCCGGATTCAGCAGCACCCCGTTGCTCTGCACCTTCTTGACGAGCGAACCGAGGAACTGCTGCTGCCGGTCCATCCGTTCGGTGTCACTGCCGTTGCCCAGGCTGTGGCGGGCCCGGACGTACCCCAGCGCCTGCTCGCCCCGCAGGGTCTGGCGCCCGGCGGCCAGCCGCAGCTTGGCCTCGGCATCGTTCACCGGCTCCTTGAGGCAGACCTCCACCCCGCCGATGGCGTCGACCATCTTCTTGAACCCGCCGAAGTCGACCACCATGTGATGGTCGACACGGATCCCGGTCAACTTCTCCACCGTACGGATCGTGCAGGCGGCCCCGCCCCACTGGAACGCCCAGTTGAACTGCGCGAACCGTTCGACGGTGCGGCTCCCGTCCACCTGCCGGCAGGAGGGGATCTCCGTCATCAGGTCCCGCGGTATCGACACGGCGGTCGCGCTCCTGCGGTCCTGCGGCAGGTGCAGCAGGATCGTGGTGTCCGAGCGCTGGGTGCCCTTGTCCCGCCCGTACCCGGCGTTGTTCCTGCCGGAGCGCGAGTCCGAGCCGATCAGCAGGATGTTCTGGGACCCCGTGGCCAGGTGCGCCGGGCGCTCGCGCTCGTAGCGCCGCAGCTCGGCCGTGGCCGAGGTGTCCTCGGTGATGTTCCCGTCGAGCTTGTTGTAGAGCCACCAGCCGGTGGCCGTGCCCGCCAGGACCAGGAAGGCCACCCCGAGGCCGATCCAGCGCAGCAGCCGGCGCCGACGCCCGCGGCTGCGCGGGGGCCGCCCCGCACCTCCGGCCGCGTCGGTGCCGCCCGGTATGCCTGCGCTGTCCGTCACTGGCGTCCGTCCCCTCGCCGCTACGACTGCGGGCCGTCGGCCGTACGGGTGAGCACGGCCACTGCCGATGCTGCCCCCGGGACGCCGGAGCAGCCCGGGGACAGGGGCTCGTCAAGGGCCATTCGGGTGACAAATCGCCCGCACCTGCCCTCCACCAGTGTGGGCGACGGGCCTCCGGGCGGCGATCAGACGGTGTGGGTGACGCGCTCGCTCTCGCTGCGCTGCGCCAGCCCGTCCGCCGGGAGCCGGTCCAGGTTCCGGCACAGCACCACGGACCCGCCCGCGGCCAGCGCGGCGTAGAGCCCGGCCGAGAGCCCCTCCCAGGTGTCGTAGCCGAGCCCGGTCAGCACCCGCGAGCCCTCGCCGAGGCCCAGCTTCGCCGCGTCCTCGCGGGCGCGGGCCACCAGCGCCGCGTGCGTGAGCTCCTCGCCGCCGACGACCAGCGCCGGGCCCTCGGGATCCACCGGTACGAAGGGGGCGAAGCGGTCGCCCTGCCCCGGTACCTCCACCGCATAGTCGGCGAACCCGGCCGGCGGCTGCGGGAACCGTCCGCCCAGCGGCCGCAGGGCGAGCGCCACCCGCTCACCACCGCACGCCAGGGCCCCTTCCAGGGTGTCCGGCCCGCTGACGACGAGGTCCGCACCGGCCGGATCCCCGCCGACCTCGGCGACGACCCCGACCGAGGCGCAGGCGAGCAGCCACACCGCGCTCTGCCAGTGCGCCGGGAGCATCAGCGCGAGCCGGTCCCCCGGCTCGGCCCCCAGGTCGCCCTGGAGCAGATTGGCGGTCTTGGCCACCCAATTGGCGAAGGTCGCGACGGACAATTCGACGCGTTCGCCGGTGGCATCGTCGTAGAAGGTGACGAGCGGGCGGCCCGGATCGGCGGCGAGCGCGGATCGCAGCAGGTCGGCAGGGGTGCGGTCAGTGGCGTTCACCCGGCACAGCGTACGCGGGCCCGTCCCCCGTACGGGGTCCGTCGGCTCCTCCGTACGGAGGAGGGGTATCCGCGGCGGGTCGGACGGAGCGTCAGTTCTCGGATGGCGCCCGGTGATCCGCGTGCTCACCATCCTTTTCATGCGTGGATTCCTTGCTTCCTCGATCGGCGTCGCGACGGCCGCCGTACTGGCCCTGCCCCTCGCGCTCCCCACCCCCGCCCTGGCCGAGACCGACCCCGTAACCCCCGCCGGGTCCACCCAATCGCTGCCGCTCGTCCCGCTGGGACCCTCGGCGACGCGGGCGCCCGGAGTCCCCGGAACGAGCGCCTCCCCGGGCCGCACCGAGACGCAGGGCCTGACCGCACGCGAGGTGAAGACGTTCTCGCTGGTCGGCGTGGTCTGGGACGACGCGGCCACCGAACTGAACGGCCGGGTCCAGGTGCGGACCCGCTCCACCCGGACCGCCACCTGGTCGGACTGGCAGGACGTCGAGACCCACAACGGCGAGCACGCCGCCGACCTCGACGCGGCGGAACACGGCTCGCGCCCGATCCGCGGCGCCACCGCCCCGCTGTGGGTGGGCGAGTCCGACGCCGTGGAGGTCCGCGTCCAGGCCGAATCCGGCGCCCCGACCACCCGCGCCCCCTCCCGGCTGCCCACGGGCCTGCGGATCGAGCTCGTCGACCCGGGCGCGGAACCCCCCGCCACGGGCGCCGACGGCAAGAACACCGGCCCCGGCGACGGCAAGGGCGAGGTGGCGGTGCCCGCCATGACGATGGAGACGGCGGAGTCCTCCGCCGCGAACGTCCCGCACGCCTCGCTCGGCGCGAACGAGATCACCGCACTCGACAAGGCCGACTCCACCGCCGACGCGATCTTCGCGAGCGACGGCGAACTGAGCGCGGCGGCGGCCCCGTACATCGGTCCGCGCCCCCGGATCGTCACCCGCAAGGGCTGGGGTGCGAACGAGGGCCTGCGCGAGCCGGGCTTCGTCTACACGAGCACGGTCAAGGCGGCCTTCGTCCACCACAGCGCCTCCGGCAACAACTACGCCTGCAAGGACGCCCCGGCGGTCCTGCGCAGCCTGTACCGCTACCACGTCATCAGCAACGGCTGGCGGGACTTCGGCTACAACTTCGCGGTCGACAAGTGCGGCACGGTCTACGAGGGCCGCGCGGGCGGCGTCTCCAAGGCGGTCCTGGGCGCGCACACCATGGGCTTCAACACCAACAGCATGGGCGTCGCGGTGCTGGGCACCTTCACCTCCACGAACCCGCCGGCGGTGGTGGTCGACTCGGTCGCCCGCCTCACGGCCTGGAAGCTCGGCCTCTTCGGCCGGGACCCGCGCGCGAAGACCGCCCTGACGTCGGGCGGAGGCAACCGCTACCCCAAGGGCAAGAGCGTGTCGATGAACGTCATCTCCGGCCACCGGGACGGCTTCGCCACCCAGTGCCCGGGCGCGAAGCTCTACGGCAAGCTGGGCGCCACCCGCACGGCCTCGGCAAAGCTCCAGGGCCGGCCGTAGCCTCCGGCGGTCAGCAGGGTCCGTGGGCGCGGCGCCGTCGCCGGCGCTCCGCCCCACACCCCCTACGGCGCTCCGCCCCGCACCCCTACGGCGCTCCGCGCCCGCGCCTCAATCGCCGGCGGGGCTGGATTGCCGCTCCGCGGCAATCCAGCCCCGCCAGGCGGCACCTTTCAGCAGAGCTCGGCCAAATCCAGCCCCGCCGGCGTTTGAGGCGCGGGGTTCGGGGCGGAGCCCCGATCTTTGAGCCCCGCCGGCGTTTGAGGCGCGGGGTTCGGGGCGGAGCCCCGGGGGAGGCGCGGCCGGGCCGGGCTACGCTCGACACATGGCCGGCCGCTTCGATCCCCTCACCCGCGCCGCGGTCCGCGGCGGCCGCACCGACGTCCCCCCGGGCCGGGGCAGCACCGCCGGCGCCGGCGCCAAGGAACGCCACTGGGCTCCCGACGGTCCCCTGGACCTCGGCCTCACCCTCGGCCCCCTCAGACGCGGCCCCGCCGACCCCACCTTCCGCACCACCCCCGACGGCTCGGTCTGGCGCACCGGCCGCACCCCACTGGGCCCGGCCACCCTCCGCGTGTCCCGCGCGGGCGAGCAGGTGCAGGCCGAGGCCTGGGGCCCCGGCGCCGACTGGTTCCTCGAACAACTGCCCGCGCTCCTCGGCGCCGGCGACGACCCCGCCGCCTTCGTGCCCCGCCACCGCCTCGTGCACGCCAGCCACCGCCGCCGTCCCGGCCTGCGCCTCACCCGTACCGGCCTGGTCCTCGAATCCCTGATCCCCACGGTCCTGGAGCAGAAGGTCACCGCCGACGAGGCCTACCGCGCCTGGCGCCGCCTGGTCCGGCAGTACGGCGAGCCCGCGCCGGGCCCGGCCGGCGGCCCGGACCTGTACGTCGTGCCCGCGCCGCGCACCTGGGCCGTGATCCCGTCCTGGGACTGGCACAAGGCCGGCGTCGACGCCAAGCGGTCCGCCACGATCGTGCGGGCCGCCCGCGTGGCGAACCGCCTGGAGGAAGCGGCCGCGATGGACCTGCCCGAGGCCGTACGGAGGCTGGAGGCCGTCCCCGGCATCGGCCCGTGGACCTCCGCGGAAACCCTCCAGCGCAGCAACGGCCACCCCGACGCGATCACTACCGGCGACCTCCACCTGCCCGGCATCGTCGGCTACGCCCTCGCGGGCGACCGCGACGCCGACGACGCCGCCATGCTGGAGCTCCTCGCCCCGTACGCGGGCCAGCGCCACCGCGCGGCCCGCCTCGTCCTCCTCGCGGGCCGCACCCCGCCCCGCCGCGCGCCCCGCATGCCGCGCGGCGACATCGGCCGCTTCTGAGCCCTGCCGTCAGGCGCCCCCGCCCCGCCGATCCGCCGGGCCCGCCGCAGGCGTCACCGCACCTGGATGAAGTCCGCCGCGGACCGCCCCGGCCGCTCCGCCGGGACCGCCGCCGGGTGCCCCACCGCCACCGTTCCCATCGGGTCCCAGTCCTGCGGCAGCTCCAGCACCTCCCGCACCACGTCCCGGCAGAACATCGTCGAGGACACCCACGCCGACCCCAGCCGCTCCCCGGCCAGCGCGACCAGCAGGTTCTGTACGCCCGCGCCCATCGCGACCACGAACATCTCCCGCTCCGCCGTGTCCCGCCGGGCGTGCCCGTAGTGGTGCGCGCCGTCCGTCACCAGACACGGCACCACCAGGTACGGGGCGGCCCGCAGCACGTCCCCGCGCCGCACCCGCTTCGCCACGGACTCCTCGGACTTGCCGTCCGCCCGCAGGTCAGCGATCCACGCGTCCCGCATCGCGTCCAGCAGCCGCACCCGGGAGGCCTCGGACTCCAGCAGGACGAACCGCCACGGCGTGGTGTGGTGGGGGGCCGGGGCCGTCACGGCCGCCGCCACCGCCCGCCGCACCGCGCCCGGGTCCACCGGCTCCGCCGTGAAGGCCCGTACCGTACGGCGCTGCGTCACGGCTTCCCGTACCGCTTCCGAGGTCCCCAGCCGGAACATGTCGTCGGCCGGCGGGCGCACCAGGTCCCGGGCCGAGGAGCCCTCTCCGAGGACGTGGGCCAGGCCGCGCACGACGGCCACCGGCAGCCCGGCGGCCTTGCCCTTGACCAGGTCACCTGCGGCGGCCAGCTCGTCCGCGGTCGCCACCACCGTCGCGCTCAGCGGATTGCCGTGGGCGTCGGTGGCGCCGCGCAGGTCGTCCAGGACCCGCACGCCGGCCGAGCCGATCGCCACGTCCGTCAGTCCGTTGCGCCACGGCCGCCCGAAGGTGTCCGTCACGACCACGCCCACGTCCACGGACAGGGCGTCGCGCACGCCGGCGCGGATCGTGGCGGCCGAGCCGTCGGGGTCCTCGGGCAGCAGCAGCACCGTGCCGGGGGCGGTGTTGGAGGCGTCCACGCCGGCCGCGGCCATCACCAGGCCCTGCCGGTTCTCGACGATCCGCAGCGGACCCCGGCGCGCGACGACCCGTACGGTCTCGGCGTCGATCGCGGCCTCGCGCGAGTCGGCCTCCACGATCCGGCCCTCGGCCTTGGAGACGATCTTCGAGGTGACCAGCAGGACGTCCCCGTCGCGCAGGTCGGGGGCGGCCGTCGTGATCAGCTTCGCCAGGTCGTCGCCCGGCCTGACCTCCGGGATCCCGTCGACGGCCCGCACCTCGTACGCGGGCGCCCCCGTCACCGAGAGGCCTCCGCCAGCTCCAGCGCGGCGCGGGCCATCTCCGCGGTGGCCTCCACGTCGGTCATCATCAGCGGCACCGCGCGGCAGTTGATCCCGGCGGCCTCGACCTCCGCGACGGCGTCCGCGTCCGAGGTGTCCACGAGCCAGCCGTCCAGCAGCCCGGTCCCGTAGTGCAGGGCGACCGCGGCGGCGGTGGACTCGACGCCCACCGCGGCGAGGACCTTGTCGGCCATCCCGCGCACGGGCGCGCCCCCGACGATGGGGGAGAGGCCCACGACGGGCGCTGCGGCGGAGGCCACGGCGTCCCGGATGCCGGGGACGGCGAGGATCGTGCCGATCGAGACCACGGGGTTCGACGGCGGGAAGATGATCACGTCGGCGGCGGCGATGGCCTCCAGCACGCCCGGGGCGGGCTTGGCCTGCTCGGCGCCCACGGGTACGACGGCCTCCGCGTCCACCGAGGCGCGCAGCCGGACCCAGTACTCCTGGAAGTGGATGACGCGGCGCTCGCCGGTGCCGGCCTCGGTGATCGCGACGTGGGTCTCGACGCGGTCGTCGGACATGGGCAGCAGCCGTACGCCGGGCTGCCAGCGGTCGCAGAGGGCTTCGGTGACGGCGCTCAGCGGGTAGCCCGCGCCGAGCATCTGCGTACGCACGATGTGCGTGGCGAAGTCGCGGTCGCCGAGGCCGAACCAGGTGGGTCCGACCCCGTACGCCGCGAGTTCCTCCTTGACGGTGAAGGACTCGTCGGTGCGGCCCCAGCCCTGGTCCTCGTTGATGCCACCGCCGAGGGTGTACATCACCGTGTCCAGGTCGGGGCAGACCTTGAGCCCGAAGAGGTGAATGTCGTCACCGGTGTTGCCGATGACCGTGATGTCCGCGTCGGGCACGGCCGACTTGAGTCCGGACAGGAACCGGGCGCCGCCTATACCGCCGGCCAGAACAACAATGCGCATGCAGACAGTCTGTCAGCCGAAGGCTGTCGTGGAGGGGCGGGACTGTCGGGCCGATTGAGGTCAGGCCGGTACGGACGCGGAATCGGCCGGGGAGCAGCTGTGCATCGGCATCTCGGTCAGTCCGGGGAAGTAGACGTGCAGGCTGACCGCGCCGTCGAGGGTGTCGTTGACGACCTCGTGGGCGTAGCCGGGGGCGAAGACGCGCTGGGTGCCCGGGCGGTGGGTGTTGCGGCCGCGGGGGGTGTGCTCGGTGAGCTCGCCCTCCAGGACGGTCATGACGCCGGAGGAGGCGCCGTGGTCGTGGAGGCCGCTGCCCTGGCCGGGGACCCAGCTGAGCAGCCAGACCTCGTATCCGGGGCCGGTGCGCAGCCGGTGGTACCAGCGGGTGGTGGCGTCGTACTCGACGAGGTGCTCCCAGGAGGCGCGGTCCTCGGCGATGGAGCGGGCGAGCCCGGCGAACTCGGCAACGGTGGCCGGGTGTTCGCGGGCGGGCTGGAGGAGGTGCTGGACGGCGAGGATGTCGCCGGCGATCTGGAGGTCGCTCTCGACCGTGGCCGGAGCGACGGGAGCGACGGGAGCGACGGGAGCGGCGGGAGCGGTGGGGGTGGCGCTGTTCGTGCTGTTCATCGTGGGGGGTACCTCGACGGATGTCAGTCGTGCTGGCGGTTGCTGCGGGGGCGGGCCGGAGCTCTGAGGAGCCGTGGCTCCGCGGGCATCAACAGCTGCAACAGCAACAGCGAACCTGGGCAGCGCACAGGAACCCACGAATGGGGGTCCGGGTGGTGGCTGCGGGCGCTGACATGCAAACAAGGAGAACGGCTCGGGGGCCTGACTGTCAACCCAATGTCCGGTTTGGTGTAAAAGTTTCACCTCATCCGGTTACCGTGCCCGGAGAAAGGTTTGTGCAGTGTGCGGCAGGGGATGTGGCGCTGTGTCGGCTCTCAAACCAGATCCCGACTTCCGTGACCTGAATGTGATCTGCGCCGCTTCTCCGGTCGGACCGCAACCCCGTTCGGAGGTGGCACGTGGAATACGGGTAAAGGCGGCATCCTGTGGCGCCGGCGGCATGTGTCACGATTTTTGGCGATATGAACACTTTCTGCATAGGCTTGGTTCCGCAGAGTGAATAAGGGGCCCAATAGCAGATCTCGGCTTGACTGCCCCGGAGCCACGCACTTGTAATTTCACTCGTGTCGTTACGTAGCAATCAGTGACGACATCGTCACGGGGACGCACAGACAGAGCGAGGGGCGCACATGACCGAGCTGTTTCAGGAACTGCTGGTCGAGGAGGCGGACGAAGAGCTCGGGTGGCAGGAGCGCGCTCTGTGCGCCCAGACCGACCCCGAGTCCTTCTTTCCCGAGAAGGGCGGCTCCACCCGCGAGGCCAAGAAGGTCTGCCTCGCCTGCGAAGTCCGCTCCGAATGCCTCGAGTACGCCCTCGCCAACGACGAGCGATTCGGCATCTGGGGCGGTCTGTCCGAGCGGGAACGCCGCCGCCTGAAAAAGGCAGCGGTCTGAAACGGCCGACGCACCACCGATCGGGCACCCACCGCACTTCACGCTCCATACCGAACGCACCACAGCACGCACCACGACACGTACGACAGAGCGCAGTTCGACGCACGACCGACGGCGCGCCGAACGGGACGACGAGCGCGACGCACAGCACGGCACACGGTCCGCCTCCTGCACCTTCCCCGCAGGAGGCGGACCGCTGTCGTGGCAGCCGTTAGGGTGGGGCGCTGTCCAGCAGCCTCCGAGGGCACACCACCCCCGGACCCCCGGCCGGAGGGCCCGTACCGCGATGTCCCTGCACAGCCAGTCGACGGCCTCCTACCAGGCCCCAGCCACACCCGAGTTCCCCCGGCACGTCGTCACCGCGGTCCTCGTCGCCCATGACGGCGCCCGCTGGCTGCCCCGGACACTCGCCGGCCTCCTCGGCCAGGAACGCCCCGCGCAGAACCACATCGCCGCCGACACCGGCAGCGCCGACGACTCCGCGCGCCTGCTCACCGACGCCCTCGGCGACGACCGCGTCCTGCACCTCGCCCGCCGCACCGGCTTCGGCACCGCGGTCGACGAATCCGCACGCGCCGCGGGCACCCTGACCCCCGAGGACCTCCCCTACCTCAAGCGCCCCAGCGGCTGGGACCCCGTCAGCCGCACCTGGCGCGACGACACGTACGACCTACCCGACCTCCCCCACGGCGAACCCGTCCAGTGGCTCTGGCTCCTGCACGACGACAGCGCCCCCGAACCCGACGCCCTCACCGAACTGCTCCGCGTCGCCGACGAGAACCCCGAGGCCGCGATCATCGGCCCCAAACTGCGCGGCTGGTACGACAAGAAGCAGCTCCTCGAAGCCGGCGTCACCATCGCCCGCAGCGGCCGCCGCTGGACCGGCCTCGACCGCCGGGAACAGGACCAGGGCCAGCACGACCAGGTCCGCCCCGTCCTGTCCGTCTCCACCGCCGGCATGCTGGTCCGCCGCGACGTCTACGACGAGCTCGGCGGCTTCGACCGCCGGCTGCCCCTGATGCGCGACGACGTCGACCTGTGCTGGCGCGCCCAGAGCGCCGGCCACACCGTCCTCGTCGCCCCCGACGCCGTCCTGCGGCACGCCGAGGCCGCCGCCCGCGAACGCCGCACCGTCGACTGCGCCGGACGCACCACGGCCGGCCCGCACCGCGTCGACAAGGCCGGAGCCGTCTACACGATCCTCGCCAACAGCTCCGGCCGCGCCCTGCCGTACGTCCTGCTGCGCGTCCTGTTCGGCACCGTGCTGCGCACCCTCGCCTACCTCATCGGCAAGGCCCCCGGCCAGGCCGTCGACGAACTCACCGGCCTCCTCGCCACCCTGCTCCGCCCCGGCCGGCTCCTCGCCGCCCGCAAGGCCCGCCGCCGCCCCGCCGTCCCCGCCGCCGAACTGCGCCCGCTCTTCCCCCCGCCGGGAGCCTCCCTGCGGGCCAACGCGGAACAGCTCGCCGGCTACTTCGGGAGCGACCGCGACACCGCCGCCGCCCCCGCGGGCCGCCACGGCGGGGGCAGCGTCCTCGACGCCCCCCGCGAGGACGGCGACTACCTGGTGGAGACCGAGCGCTTCGCCCGCCTCAAGCGGCTCGCCCGCAACCCCGCGCCCCTCCTCCTCGCCCTCCTGGCCGTCGTCTCCCTCGCCGCGTGCCGCGCCCTGATCGGCGGCGGCTCCCTCATGGGCGGCGCCCTGCTGCCCGCCCCCGGCAGCGGCTCCGACCTCTGGGGCGCCTACACCGACGGCTGGCACGCCGTCGGCACCGGCTCCACCGCCTCCGCACCGCCCTACCTGGCCGTCCTCGGCACCCTCGCCACCCTGCTGTTCGGATCCACCCAGGCCGCCCTGACCCTGCTGCTCGTCGGATCCGTCCCGCTCGCCGGCCTCACCGCCTACTTCGCCTCCCGGCCGCTCGTCGCATCCCGGCTGCTGCGCGCCTGGGCGGCCATCGCCTACGCCTTCCTCCCGGCCGTGACCGGAGCCCTCGCCGGCGGCCGCCTCGGCACCGCCGTCCTCGCCGTCCTGCTCCCCCTCCTCGCCCGCGCCGCCGTCGCCGCCTTCGACCTCGCCGACGGCGCCGAAGCCACCGACCGGCGGGGCGGCCGGCGCGCGGTGTGGACGTACACGCTGCTGCTCACCCTCACCACCGCGTTCACCCCCGTCACCTGGCCGCTGGCCGCCGTCCTCGGGACCGCCGCGCTGGTGCTGCGCCGCGCGCACTGGAAGGCGTACGGCCTGCGGCTGCTCGCCACCCTCACCGTCCCGCTCGTCGTGCTCGCCCCCTGGTCACTGGGCCTGTTCACCCACCCCGGCCGCCTCCTACAGGAGGCCGGACTGCCCTACGGAGCCGGCTCCGCCGACGCCCTCGGCCTGCTCGCCATCAGCCCCGGCGGCCCCGGCACCGGCGCCGGACCGGTGCTCGTCGGCATCGTGCTGGCCGCCCTGGCCGCCCTGCTGCGCACCGACCGCGCCTTCGCCGTCCGCACCGCCTGGGCCGCAGCCCTGGCCGGACTGCTCCTCGCCGTCCTCCTCAACCGCACCGCCTGGGCCGGACCCGCCACCCTCGTCTACGGGCTCGCCCTGCTCACGGCCGCCGCGCTCGGCGCCGACGGAGCCAGGGAACGCGTCGCCGCCCGCAGCTTCGGCTGGCGCCAGCCGCTGGCCGCCCTCATCGCCCTGGCCGCCGCCGCGGGACCCCTGGTCGCCGCCGCCACCTGGATGCTCGCCGGCGCCGACGGCCCGCTACAGCGCCGCGACCCCGTACAGGTCCCGGCCTTCGTCGCGGACGCGGGCGGCGACGACAATCAGACCCGCACCCTGATCCTCGACCTCGACCCGCCCGCCACCGTCTCCTACAGCCTCGTCCGCGGCTCCGGCGGCCGCATCGGCGACGCGGAGGTCACCGCCCGCACCGGCGCCGACTCCCGACTCGACAAGGTCGTCTCCAACCTCGTCGCCGGTTCCGGCGCCGACCAGTCGAGCCAGCTCAGCGCCTACGCCATCCGCTTCGTGATGTTCCGCCCCGGCGGCCCCGAGGAGATCCGCCGCGTCCTCGACGCCACCCCGGGCCTCAGCCGTCGCCACCAGCAGGACGGCACCGCCCTGTGGGGCGTCGAACCCTGGCTGCCGCGCGCGGTCATCGTCTCCGGCAAGCAGGGCGAGGCCCCGATCCCGGTCGCCGCCGGACCCGTCGAGGTCCACAGCAAGATCCCCGCCGGTGACGCGGGCCGCGTCCTGCGCATCGCCGACCGGGCCGACGAAGGCTGGCGGGCCACCCTCGACGGCAAGCCCCTCAAGTCCAAGACCGTCGACGGCTGGGCGCAGGGCTTCGAACTGCCCGCCGACGCAGGCCGCGTCGACCTCGTCCACGAAGACTCCCTGCTGCGGACCGCCTGGTACTGGGCCCAGGGCCTCCTCGCCCTGGTCCTGCTGGTGATGGCCCTGCCCGGCCGCCGCGCCGAGCTCGACGACGACCTGCCGGAGGAGGAGGCCGCGCTCCCGAACCGGACCGGCCCCGGCGGCGATGCCGGCGAGGGCCGCCGCGCCCGCCGGCTGCGCGCCGAAGCGGAACCGGCCCCCGTACCGGTGGAGACCGCGGCGGTCGCCGACCCGTACGCGCAGATCCCGGCGCAGCCGGCGTACGGCGACGACGACGGCTACGCGTACCAGGCGTACGGCGACCAGGGCGGCTACGCGTACGAGCCGCAGCAGCAGGCCCCGTACGACCAGTACCCGCAGTACGACCAGCAGGGCGGGCAGGGCGGGCAGGGCGTTCAGGGCGTTCAGACCGGCCAGGCCTACGAGGACCCGTACCCGCAGCAGCCCCAGCACCAGCCGGTCCAGGACCCGGACCAGCAGCAGTACACCTACCCGTACGAGCCGTACCCGCCGTACGACCCCCCATACCCCCACGCACCGCACGACCCGCGTCCGGACGGGAGCCCCCAGCAGTGAAGCAGCGCGCACCCCTGACGCTGGCGGCGGTGACCGCGGCCCTGGCCGCCCTCACCGGCGTCGCCGCCCTGACCGCACCCGCCGCCGACGGGAAGGCCACCGACAGCAAGGTGGCCGCCGCCCGGATGCCGGTGGAGCGGTCCCTGCTGGTGTGCCCGGGGCCCAGCTCCTCGGACATCGCCGAGACCACGTACACGTCCTTCACCCCCGGCGCGGCCGGCGGCGCGGGCAAGGGCTCGGCCCGCCTGCTCGGCGCGACCAAGGACGCCAAGCCGGTGCTGGAACCCAAGGAGGCCGGCAAGCCCCTCGGGGCCACCGCCAGCGGCGCCGACGCGCCCGCCCTCACCGGCAGCGCCGACGGGGTCCTCGCCCCCGGCTGGACCGCGCAGCTGACCACCAAGGTGTCGGTCGGCCGGACCCGCGGCGTGCTCGGCGTCGGCTGCACCGCACCCGGCACCGACTTCTGGTTCCCCGCGGTGAGCACGGCCAAGGGGCGCGAGGACTACGTCCACCTCACCAACCCCGACGACGCCGCGGCCATCGTCGACGTCAAGATCTTCGGCCCGGACGGTCCGGCCAAGCCCGACGCGGGCACCAGCGAGAGCATCCGGGTCGACCCCAAGTCCACCAAGACCGTCCTGCTGTCCACCCTGGTCCCCGGAGCCCAGCTCGCGGACGCCACCGCCCACGTGACCACGCGCGCCGGCCGGGTGGGCGCATCGGTGCAGGTCGGCGAGGAGGGGGTGGGCGCCGATTGGCTGCCGGCCTCCGTCGACCCGGCCGGCTCGCTCGTCCTGCCGGGCATCCCGGCGGACGCCGCCTCCGTGAAGCTGGTCGTCTTCGTACCGGGCGAGGAGGACGCGGACCTGAAGGTGCGCCTGGCCGCACCCGGCGGCTCGATCAGCCCGGCGGGCAGCGAGCAGCTGCACGTCAAGGCCGGTATGACGGCGGCCGCGGACCTCAAGGACCTGACCCGCGGGGAGGCCGGTTCGCTGCTGCTGACCCCGTCCGACCCCAAGAAGTCCGCCCCGGTCGTCGCGGCGCTACGGGTGGTCCGCGGCAGCGGCGCCAAGCAGGAGATCGGCTTCATCCCCGCCACCGGGCCGGTCGGCGCACGCGCGACCGTGGCCGACAACCGGCCCGAGGAGAACGCCACCCTGCTGTCCCTGACCGCCCCGGGAGCCGACACGAAGGTCAAGGTCACCGCCTCACCGGGCACCGGCGGCGGCGAGACGGCCTCCCAGGACGTCGACGTCAAGTCGGGCACCACGCAGACGCTCACCCTGGCCCCGGCGGGCGGCAAGGGCTCCTACGCCCTCACGGTCGAGACCGTCTCGGGCGGCCCGGTCCACGCGTCCCGCACCCTGTCCCTCCCGCACGAGGGCATCGCGATGTTCACCGTCCAGGGGCTCTCGGACGACCACTCCACGGTCTCGGTCCCCAAGGCCACCCAGGACCTCTCCGTCCTGACCCGATGACGACCGGATGACGCAGCGCCCCCGGTACGCGACCGCCCGGCTCAGTCCTGGCCGTACCGGGGGTCCACCGTCTCCGGCGAGAGCCCCAACAGCTCCGCCACCTGCTCCACCACGATCTCGTGGACCAGCATCGCCTTCTCGTCCCGCGTCTTGGTGCGGATCTCCACCGGCCGCCGGAAGACCACGATCCGGGCGGGCCGCCCCTCGCGCGACTCCGACACCGCGCCCAGCGGCACCGCCTCGTCGTTCCAGCCGCCGTCCGGACCGCCCGGCGGCCCGGGCACGTCACCGATCAGGAACTCCACCTCGGCCAACTGCGGCCAGCGCCGCTCCAGCCGCTCCACGGAATCCCGTACGAGGTCCCCGAACAGCTCCGACCGGCTCGCCGCCAGCGGCACCTGAGGAGGAGCCACCGGACCGCGCATCCCCCGCCCGTGCCGGTCCCGCCGACGCGGGCGGGGCTCGGTTCTGGCCCCCGCAGGAGGCTCGGCGGGGCAGGGCGGAAGAGGGGTGTCGGTCACCCCCGCAGGGTAGCTCCGAGCACGACACGGGGGAGTGAGCGGCGGTGGAGTCGTCGCGGCCCGGTCAAGAGTGCGGTACCGTCCAACGTCGTGAGCCTTGTACGTCGCTGTTCGCGCACCGCGTGCGGCCGCCCTGCCGTCGCGACACTGACGTACGTCTACGCCGATTCGACCGCAGTTCTCGGCCCGCTCGCCACCTACGCCGAACCCCACTGCTACGACCTGTGCGCCGAGCACTCGGAGCGCCTGACCGCCCCGCGGGGCTGGGACGTCGTGCGCCTGTCCGACGGCTCCGGGCCGTCCCGCCCCAGCGGCGACGACCTCGAAGCCCTCGCCAACGCCGTGCGCGAAGCCGCCCGGCCGCCGGGACGCACGGCCGAGGCCGGCGGCCCCGGCCAGGGCGGCCCGTCCACCGGCGAGACCCGTCGTGGACACCTGCGCGTCCTGAGATCGCCCGATTCCTGACGCTCCGGCGGTCTGAAGAGCTGCTCCTGGTTCAGGGTAGGTTTTGCTGAACCGCACAGGACCTTCAGGAGGGCAGGCAGTGGCCGCAGATCTTTCGAACATCGTCAAGGCGTATGACGTGCGTGGCGTCGTGCCGGACGAGTGGGACGAGTCCCTGGCCGAGCTGTTCGGTGCCGCGTTCGTCGAGGTCGTGGGGGCTGGGGCGATCGTGATCGGTCATGACATGCGTCCGTCTTCGCCGGGGTTGTCGGCGGCGTTCGCGCGGGGTGCGGCGGCGCGGGGTGTGGACGTCACGCTGATCGGTCTGTGTTCGACGGACCAGCTGTACTACGCCTCCGGCTCGCTGGACCTGCCGGGTGCGATGTTCACGGCCTCCCACAACCCGGCGCAGTACAACGGCATCAAGCTCTGCCGTGCGGGTGCGGCTCCGGTGGGTCAGGACACGGGCCTGTCGCAGATCCGTGAGCTGGTGGAGAAGTGGTCGGACGAGGGTGCCCCCGTGATCCCCGAAGGCACCGTCCCCGGAACGGTCACGGAGCAGGACACGCTCACCGGTTACGCCGCCCACCTCAAGGGTCTGGTGGACCTGTCGTCGATCCGCCCGCTGAAGGTGGTCGTGGACGCGGGCAACGGCATGGGCGGCCACACGGTTCCGACGGTGTTCGAGGGTCTGCCGTTGGACGTGGTGCCGATGTACTTCGAGTTGGACGGGACGTTCCCGAACCACGAGGCGAATCCGCTGGATCCGAAGAACATCGTGGACTTGCAGGCGCGGGTGTTGGCGGAGGGTGCGGATCTGGGGATCGCGTTCGACGGTGACGCGGACCGTTGCTTCATCGTGGACGAGCGCGGTGTGGGTGTGTCGCCGTCGGCGATCACCGCGCTGGTCGCGGCGCGCGAGTTGGCCCGCAACGGCGGCAGCGGCACGGTGATCCACAACCTGATCACTTCCTGGTCGGTTCCCGAGGTCGTCCGGGAGAACGGTGGCACGCCGGTCCGCACTCGCGTCGGTCATTCCTTCATCAAGGAGGAGATGGCGAAGACGGGTGCGATCTTCGGTGGTGAGCACTCGGCGCACTACTACTTCAAGGACTTCTGGAACGCGGACACGGGCATGCTGGCTGCGCTGCACGTGTTGGCGGCGCTCGGTGGTCAGGACGGTCCGTTGTCGGCGTTGGTGGCCTCCTACGACCGGTACGCGGGCTCGGGGGAGATCAACTCCACGGTCGCCGACCAGGCGGCCCGTCTCGCGGCGGTGAAGGCGACCTACGGCGACACCGAGGGCGTCACGCTGGACGAGCTGGACGGTCTGACCGTGACCGCCCAGGACTGGTGGTTCAACGTGCGTGCCTCCAACACCGAGCCCCTGCTGCGCCTGAATGTCGAGGCCCGTGACGAGGCCACGCTGGCCAAGGTCCGCGACGAGGTCCTGGCCCTCATTCGCGCCTGACCCGCCGATTCAGGCCGGGCTCCGCCAAACCCAGCCCCGCCGGCGTGTGAGGCGAGGGTCCGGGCGGAGCCCGGGACCCGCCCGACCCCCGCCTCACGACACCGCACCGCCACGAACTCGGCGGTACGCTGACCTCGCCCCACCCACATGCCCGAAGGGAAACGCCCCATGCCGCTCGAAGCCGGCCTCCTGCAGATCCTGGCCTGCCCCGCCTGCCACTCGCCCCTCGAGGACAAGTCGGCCGACGAGACGACCCCCGAGTTGATCTGCACCGGCCAGGACTGCGGCCTCGCGTACCCGGTCCGCGACGGCATCCCCGTGCTCCTCGTGGACGAGGCCCGCCGCCCCGTCTGACCCCTGCAGCGCCGCACAGGCACACGCAGACGCTGAGACCGATTCCGCCACCCTGGATCCGTCAACACCGCCGGAGGCCGCCATGCTCGACGAGTCGCTCCTCGACGCACCGGACGATCTCGCCCGCGTCGACCGCCGGGGCCTGCTCCGCGGTGCGGCCGAGGCCGGAGCCAGAGTCCGTACCGCCGCCCGGCACGCGACCGAGGCCGGCCTCGCCGAGCTGCGCCCCGACGGCCGCCCGCGCTCCGTCCTGATCGCCGGGCCCGGCACCGCCGCCACCGGCGTCGCCGACCTGCTCGGCGCACTCGCCGGAGCCTCCGCGCCCGTCATCCGGCTGGATCCCACCGGCGTCGCCCACGCGGCCGGCGCCCTGCGCTGGGCCCTGCCCGGCTGGGCCGGACCCGTCGACCTGCTGCTCCTCGCCACCACCGACGGCACCGAGCCCGGGCTCGCCGTCCTCGCCGAGCAGGCGTACCGGCGCGGCTGCACCGTCGTCGCCGTCGCCCCCGAGCGCTCACCGCTGAGCGAGGCGGTGGACGGCGCGCACGGGCTGCTCGTACCGATGGCCAAGGCCCCGTACCAGGAGTACGACGAATCCGCCGCGGCCGGCCCCGGCGCCCTGTGGGCCCTGCTGACGCCGCTGCTGCTGCTCCTGGACAAGGTCGGCCTGATCACCGCCGCCCCCGACACCCTGCAGCTCGTCGCCGACCGGCTCGACCGAACGGCCGAACGCTGCGGGCCCGCCATCGCCACCTACTCCAACCCGGCCAAGACCCTCGCCGCCGAGCTCGCCGACTCCCTCCCGCTCATCTGGAGCGAGGGCACCGGCGCCGCTCCCGCGGGCCGCCGGTTCGCCGCCACCCTTGCCGAGCTCGCCGGCCGCCCCGCACTGGCCGCCGTGCTCCCCGAGGCACTGCCCGCCCACGGCGTCCTGCTCGCCGGATCCTTCGCCGCCGGCGCCGACCCCGACGACTTCTTCCGTGACCGCGTCGAAGAGCCCCAGGCCCTTCGTGCCCGCGTCGTCCTGCTGCGCGACCGGCCGGCCGGTGGCCTCACCGCCGCCCCCGCAGCACGCGAGCTCGCCCACAGCCACGACACGGCGATCAGCGAGCTCGAACCGGAGGAGGGCGTCGAACTGGAGCAGCTCGCCGAACTCCTCGCCGTCACGGATTTCGCCACCGCCTACCTGGCGTTGGCTTCCGCGGGACACAGCTGAGGCACTGAAGTACCCAGCTCTATCCAGGAAGACGACGATGGACCGCCTGACGAACACGATCCGCCCCTACGCCTGGGGATCCACCACGGCCCTCCCCGCGCTCCTCGGTGTCGAACCCACCGGTGAGCCCCAGGCCGAGATGTGGATGGGAGCCCACCCGGGCGCCCCCTCCCGCATCGACCGCGGAGCGGGCGAGCGGGCGCTCTCGGACGTCATCGCCGGCGACCCCGAAGGCGAGCTGGGCGCCGCCACCGTCGCCAAGTTCGGCCCCCGGCTGCCCTTCCTGTTCAAGATCCTTGCCGCCGGCGCCCCGCTCTCCCTCCAGGTCCACCCCGACCTGCTCCAGGCCCGGGAGGGCTTCGAGGACGAGGAGCGCCGCGGGGTCCCGATCGACGCGGACCACCGCAACTACAAGGACCCCAACCACAAGCCCGAAATGATCTGCGCCCTCACCGCCTTTGACGGGCTGTGCGGCTTCCGTCCACCGCTGGAGGCCGCGGAACTCCTCGAGGGCCTGGGCGTGGACAGCCTCAAGCCGTACGCGGACCTGCTGCGCGCGCACCCCGAAGAGGCCGCCCTGCGCGAGATGCTGACGGCCGTACTGACCGCGGACCGCGCCGAGATGGCCCACACCGTGCACGAGGTCGCCGCCACCGTCACGCGCATCGGTGGCCGCTACACCCCGTACGCCACGCTGGTCCACCACTTCCCGGGCGACCCGGGAGTCATCGCGGCGATGCTGCTCAACCACGTCCGACTCCAGCCCGGCGAGGCGATGTTCCTCGGCGCCGGAGTCCCGCACGCCTACATCGACGGCCTCGGCGTCGAGTTGCTGGCCAACTCGGACAACGTGCTGCGTGCCGGGCTCACCCCCAAGCACGTGGACGTGCCCGAGCTGCTGAAGATCGCGAAGTTCGAGCCGGGCGACCCGAACCTGCTGCGCCCCGAGGGCGACGCCGAGGAGGTCTACGAGACCCCCATCGACGAGTTCCGGCTCTCCCGCTTCCTCCTCGCACCCGGCGGCGCCTCCCGCGTCCTCCCGCACGACGCCCCGCAGATCCTGCTCTGCACGGCCGGCTCCCCGCAGGCCGGCGAACTGGCCCTGAGCCCCGGTGAGTCGGTCTTCGTACCAGCGGGCGAAAAGGTCGAACTGTCAGGAAGCGGGACGATCTTCCGTGCCACCGTGGTGGTCTGACACCGGGTCCCTCCCACCGGCTGCAACAATGTGCGGCCGGTAGTCAGTGGCTAGGAAGGACACCCTGCATCCATGAGCGCGTCGGGCGGTACCAAGGCGATCGTGGCGGCACTCGCCGCCAACCTCGCCATCGCTGTAGCCAAATTCGTGGCGTTCCTCTTCAGCGGCTCCTCGTCGATGCTCGCGGAAAGCGTCCACTCGCTGGCCGACTCGGGCAACCAGGGGCTGCTGCTCCTCGGCGGCAAGAAGGCACAGCGCGAGGCGACGCCGCAGCACCCCTTCGGGTACGGGCGCGAGCGCTACATCTACGCCTTCCTCGTCTCCATCGTGCTCTTCACCGTCGGTGGCATGTTCGCCATCTACGAGGGCATCGAGAAGATCAACCACCCGCACCCGATCGAGGCCTGGTACTGGCCGGTCGGCGTCCTCGTCTTCGCGATCATCGCGGAGTCCTTCTCCTTCCGCACCGCGATCAAGGAGTCGAACGAGATCCGCGGCAAGCAGACCTGGACCCAGTTCATCCGGCGGGCCAAGGCCCCCGAGCTGCCCGTCGTCCTCCTGGAGGACCTCGGCGCGCTGGTCGGCCTGGTGCTGGCCCTCGGCGGTGTCGGCCTGGCGCTCGCGACCGGCAACGGGGTCTGGGACGGCATCGGCACGCTGTGCATCGGTGTGCTGCTGATCGCCATCGCCATCGTGCTGGCCGCGGAGACCAAGTCCCTGCTGCTCGGTGAGGCCGCCGGGGTCGAGGAAGTCGAGAAGATCAAGGCCGCGGTGGTCGACGGGGACGTCGTCACCCGCGTGATCCACATGCGCACCCTGCACCTGGGCCCGGAGGAGCTGCTGGTCGCCGCCAAGATCGCGGTCGAGGGCAACGACACCGCGACCCAGGTGGCCGACGCGATCAACGCCGCCGAGGCCCGGATCCGCGAGGCGGTCCCGATCGCCCGGGTGATCTACCTGGAGCCGGACATCTACCGCCCCGAGGCCGCCAAGTAGCTGCCGAGCAGCCGTGAACGCCCGAAGGCCCCCGCGAGCAGCAGCCCGCGGGGGCCTTCGTCGTGGCCGGGGCCCTCAGGTCCCCGGCGGCGGCACCAGCCCCGCGTACGCCGGGTGCACCGCGGTCGCCGCCGCCCGGCGGCGGAGCCGCAGTGAGACGGCGCCGAGCAGCGCACCGGCGCACAGCACCGCGACGCCGACGAGTGCCCCGGACCGCAGGCCGACGAGCAGCGGATCGCCCTCGTCGACCATCGTGCCGTTCACGTCCGACAGGGGCACGGTTCCGCTCTGCGAAAACTCGAACCGGAAGCGGGAGTCGGCGGAGTTGCCGCGGTTGTCGCCCAGCACGAACAGCCGGCCCCTGGGCACCCTCACATCGAACGCGGGCGACCCCGCCACCGGATCGCCGTTCAGGACGTACGGCTCGTCCAGCGGCTGCCCGTTCAAGGTCAGCGTCCGGTCCCCGGGCGTGTAGGAGATGTGGTCGCCGCCGACCGCGACCACCCGTTCCACGGACTGGTGCTGCTCACCCCAGGCCGCCGCGTCGAAGAGCACCACGTCGCCGCGGTTCACCTTGATGGTCAACAGGTTGAAGGTCACCGACGATTCCGTTGCGAGGGTCGGCCTCATGTGACCCCCCGGCACGAACTTCGTCGGCATGAAGAAGTACCCGCCCAGACCCCCGACGCAGCCCAGGAGCGCACCCAGCACCAGCAGTGCCACCGCTGTCACCCCCAGCCGACGTCCCGCCACCCGGCCCTGCATTCCCATGCTCCCGCCCCTGCTCCGCTCGATCCGACGTGCGGCCGAACTGTACGGGCCGGTCGCGCCGGGCCCGCCGACGGGGTGTCACACCACGTGAGGCGCACCCTCGGGGCGCCCGGAGGAAAGACATGGCCAGTTCTCCGGCTGACTGGGGCAGACTCCGCCGATCGGTGTAGATTCGTGCCCAGTGTCAGGCGTCGCTGCTGATGGCGGGTTGGGCGGTCCCTGCGACCGGCCGAGGGGAGAGAGGACCCCCGACGGACTGTGCTCGGTGTCCCGTCCCCAGGACGGCGCACGGCCCAGCCGTACCCACCCTCTCGAACCATGAGGAGCAGCACCCATGGACTTCAAGGTCGCAGACCTCTCCCTTGCCGCGTTCGGCCGCAAGGAGATCACCCTGGCCGAGCACGAGATGCCGGGTCTGATGTCGATCCGCGCCGAGTACGCGCAGGCGCAGCCCCTGGCCGGCGCCCGCATCACCGGCTCGCTGCACATGACCGTGCAGACCGCCGTACTCATCGAGACCCTCGTCGCCCTCGGCGCCGACGTCCGCTGGGCCTCCTGCAACATCTTCTCCACCCAGGACCACGCGGCCGCCGCCATCGCGGTGGGCCCGAACGGCACCCCGGAGAACCCGCAGGGCGTCCCCGTCTTCGCCTGGAAGGGCGAGACGCTGGAAGAGTACTGGTGGTGCACGGAGCAGGCGCTGACCTGGCCGAACACCCCCACCGGCGGCCCGAACATGATCCTCGACGACGGTGGTGACGCCACCCTCCTCGTCCACAAGGGCGTCGAGTTCGAGAAGGCCGGCTCGGCCCCGGACCCGTCGACGGCGGACTCCGAGGAGTACGCCCACATCCTCACCCTGCTGAACCGCACCCTCGGCGAGTCCCCCCAGAAGTGGACCCAGCTCGCGTCCGAGATCCGCGGCGTGACGGAGGAGACCACCACCGGTGTCCACCGCCTCTACGAGATGATGTCCGAGGGCACCCTGCTGTTCCCGGCGATCAACGTGAACGACGCCGTCACCAAGTCGAAGTTCGACAACAAGTACGGCTGCCGCCACTCCCTGATCGACGGCATCAACCGCGCCACCGACGTCCTCATCGGCGGCAAGGTCGCGGTCGTCTTCGGCTACGGCGACGTCGGCAAGGGCTGCGCCGAGTCGCTGCGCGGCCAGGGCGCCCGCGTCATCGTCACCGAGATCGACCCGATCTGCGCGCTGCAGGCGGCGATGGACGGATACCAGGTCGCCACCCTCGACGACGTCGTCGAGACGGCCGACATCTTCATCACCACGACCGGCAACAAGGACATCATCATGGCCTCCGACATGGCCAAGATGAAGCACCAGGCCATCGTGGGCAACATCGGCCACTTCGACAACGAGATCGACATGGCCGGCCTCGCGAAGGTCGACGGCATCGTCAAGGACGAGGTCAAGCCCCAGGTCCACACCTGGAAGTTCCCCGACGGCAAGGTCCTGATCGTCCTCTCCGAGGGCCGCCTGCTGAACCTCGGCAACGCGACCGGCCACCCGTCCTTCGTGATGTCGAACTCCTTCGCGGACCAGACCCTGGCCCAGATCGAGCTCTTCACCAAGCCGGAGGAGTACCCGACCGAGGTCTACGTGCTCCCGAAGCACCTCGACGAGAAGGTCGCCCGCCTCCACCTCGACGCCCTCGGCGTCCGCCTCACCACCCTGCGCCCGGAGCAGGCCGCGTACATCGGCGTCCAGGTCGAGGGCCCGTACAAGCCGGACCACTACCGCTACTGATCACCGACTGATCAACCGCGGACGTACCTGACGCAGGCCCCCGGCACCCGTGCCGGGGGCCTGCCCCTTGTCCCTCGACCCCGAGAAGAGTGCGCACCATGCCCCGCGGCCGCTACTCGCTCCACGACCCGCACGACCACACCCCGCTCGGCGAGGAGCACTTCCACTGCGCCCCCGGGCCCTCCGGCTGGCGCTACGTCTCCCAGCTCACCGGCCCGGACGGCGACCACCGCGGCTCCGTCGACCTGGCGATCGACGAACTCGGCCGCCCCATCCGCATGGAGCTCAATGCCGCGAGCTGGCAGGTGCGCGGCGCCGCCATCGACGGCGTCACCTGGGTCCGTACCGACCCCACCGGCACCGAGGCCACCGAGGGCAACATCGCCGCCC
Organism: Streptomyces sp. NBC_01214; assembly: GCF_026340975.1. Classification (GTDB taxonomy): domain Bacteria; phylum Actinomycetota; class Actinomycetes; order Streptomycetales; family Streptomycetaceae; genus Streptomyces. Next base: position 1,231,659 of record NZ_JAPEOS010000001.1, read on the forward strand.
CCGGCTTCACCGGCACCTCCCCGGCCTTCCTCGTCGCCACGGCCCGCCTGCTGCGCCCGACCCCCGGCGCCCCCGCCACCCGCGTCCGGCTCCTGGCCCTCACCGATCCGGTCCTGGCACCCCGTACGGTCGACCAGGCCTGGGCCCTCGTCGCCCGCCGGGAACACCCCACGGACAGCGGCCCGCTGCTGGTGGACGAGTACCGGGTCAGCGCCCTGGACACGGGCGAGGTCCACACGATCCACATCGCCGGGGACGTGGTGCTCTCGGCCCCCGGCATCGAACTCGAACACCTGGAGACACCGCCCTCGACCTTCGAGGAACAGTGATCCCTCAGGCGGGCGGCGCGAACCCGCCGGCGCGCGGAGCCTCTACGGGCGCCGCGGGTGCCACGGGCACCGCCGGTGCCGCGGGCGCGGGAGCCGCGTAGGGGACCGGCGCCACGACGGGTACCGGCCCCGCTACCGGCGCGGGCCCGGGTACGGGCACGGGTACGGGGCCAGGACCGACGGCGGACGGCCGGAACGCCCGGGCGGCGTCCCGCGACTGCCGCTCGTGCACCACGGCCATCAGGAAGGCGGCAGCCGGCACCCCGGCCGGCGGCGGCGCCCCCGTACGCGCCACCAGATCGTCCGCGAGCCGCACCGCCATCGCGGCGCCCACCTGCGGATCCAGCTGGTTCATCCGCGTCAGGTACTGGCGTATCGCCAGCCACAGCCCGTCCGGCACCGCCGACAGGTCCAGCCCGGTGAACCGTCCGGCCAGCCACGGCGGCGGCGGAGGCACCGGCATCACCCGGGTTCCCGGCACCCGCTCCCGGACCACCAGCGTCCCCGCGAACACGTCCCCGAGCCGCCGCCCCCGCGCCGACACCAGCGAGGCGATGCACGCGATCGACCCGAAGGTCAGGATCAGTTCCACGACCCCCATGGCCCCGCGCACCAGAGCGTGCCGGAACCGGATCGGCCCGCCGTCGTCCCGTACGACCCGCAGCCCGCAGGCGAGCTTGCCGAGCGAACGCCCGTGGGACAGCGTCTCCACCGCGATCGGCACACCCACCAGGAACAGCAGGAAGGACGCCACCGCGACGGCCGCCTGGGCGGCATCGTCCAGTGAGGCGGTGGCCATGGCCAGCCCGACGGAAATGAGCACGTATCCGGTGATGTACACGGCCAAATCCAGGAGGATCGCCAGCCCGCGGCTCGGTAGCCGTGCGGGCCTGAGCCCCAGGACGACCGCGTCCCCCGTCACCAGATCGCTCACCACGGCACCTCTCATGTGACCTGCCCCCGCCCCTACGGCCTCCAGTCTGCCAAGCTGACCACACTAGGAATAGGCAGTGGCCAGGGGACCTGGGACAGGGGAGCGGCAAACCGGATGGATCTCGACGTCTTCGTGACCGCACACCGTGCGGAGTGGGAACGCCTGGAGCAGCTCCTGGGCCGGGGCCGCAAGCTCACCGGCGACGAGGCCGACGAACTCGTCGCGCTCTACCAACGCACCTCCACGCACCTCTCCCAGATCCAGTCCAGCGCCCCGGACCCGATGCTCACGAGCCGGCTGACCCAGCTGGTCGCCCGCGCCCGGGCAACGGTGACGGGCACCCGCCGGGCGGGCTGGCGAGACGCCGCCCTCTTCTTCACGGCGGGCTTCCCGGCCGCGGTCTACCGCAGTCGCCGCTGGTGGATACCGACGGCCCTGCTCTCCACGGCGCTCGGCGTGCTCATCGGCTGGTGGATAGCCACGCACCCGGAGGTCCAGAGCGCCATCGCGGCGCCCGAGGAGCTGAAGGCGCTCACGCAGCCGGGCGGCCAGTACGAGACGTACTACTCCAGCCACCCCGCGGGCTCCTTCGCCGCCCAGGTCTGGACGAACAACGCCCAGGCGGCCGCGATCTGCCTGGTCCTGGGCGCGTTCCTGGGGATACCGGTGCTCTGGATCCTCTTCCTGAACATGGCCAACCTCGGCGTCGGCCTCGGCCTGATGGCCTCCGCCGGCCGCCTCGACGTCTTCCTGGGCCTGATCCTTCCGCACGGCCTGCTCGAACTGACGGCGGTCTTCGTGGCCGCGGGCATGGGCCTGCGCCTGGGTTGGACGGTCATCGACCCGGGCCCCCGGACCCGCCGCGCGGCCCTCGCGGAACAGGGCCGCACCGCCCTCGGCATGGCCATCGGCCTCGCGGTGGTCCTCTTCATCTCGGGCCTGATCGAGGGCTTCGTGACCCCGTCGGGCCTCCCCACCTGGGCCCGCATCACGATCGGCGTCGTAGCCGAGGTCGCCTTCCTGCTCTACGTCTTCGTCCTGGGCGGCAGGGCGGCGCGCGCCGGCGACGTGGGCGACGTGGAGGAGGCCGACCAGACGGCGACCCTCCCGACCGCGGCCTGATGTGCGTACAGCCCCGTTGAGCTGCTAGTCTCCTCGTCGTCCCGCGAAGACCGTTGACACGGAGCGCGCGGGGAGGTAGATTCGAACGGTTGCCTCGAACTGGACAAGTTCGGCAGCGATGGTTTAAACTCGATCTCACCCCCAAGAGGAATTGAATTCCAGTGGGGTACAGCCGACTCCTCATTCAGGAATCCGAAGCCGGGAAATCCGGTGGAGAACTTCTGATAGAGTCGGAACCGCCGGAAAGGGAAAGCGCGAAAGCGAAAACCTGGAAAGCACTGAGGAAGTCGGACACGAAAGAGTCTGATAGAGTCGGAAACGCAAGAACAGAACGAAAGCCCGGAGGAAAGCCCGAAAGGGTGAGTACAAAGGAAGCGTCCGTTCCTTGAGAACTCAACAGCGTGCCAAAAATCAACGCCAGAAGTTGATACCCCGTCCACTTCGGTGGATGAGGTTCCTTTGAAAAAGACCTGTCGGGCCTCCGGGTGCTGGCAGGCAACAACACAGCGAGGACGTTGTGGCGCGTCGGTCTTATTCCGACATGACGTGCCCGCTCTAAGTGATGTGTGCACCCGATTACGGGTAAACATTCATGGAGAGTTTGATCCTGGCTCAGGACGAACGCTGGCGGCGTGCTTAACACATGCAAGTCGAACGATGAAGCCCTTCGGGGTGGATTAGTGGCGAACGGGTGAGTAACACGTGGGCAATCTGCCCTTCACTCTGGGACAAGCCCTGGAAACGGGGTCTAATACCGGATACCACTCCTGCCTGCATGGGCGGGGGTTGAAAGCTCCGGCGGTGAAGGATGAGCCCGCGGCCTATCAGCTTGTTGGTGGGGTAATGGCCCACCAAGGCGACGACGGGTAGCCGGCCTGAGAGGGCGACCGGCCACACTGGGACTGAGACACGGCCCAGACTCCTACGGGAGGCAGCAGTGGGGAATATTGCACAATGGGCGAAAGCCTGATGCAGCGACGCCGCGTGAGGGATGACGGCCTTCGGGTTGTAAACCTCTTTCAGCAGGGAAGAAGCGAAAGTGACGGTACCTGCAGAAGAAGCGCCGGCTAACTACGTGCCAGCAGCCGCGGTAATACGTAGGGCGCAAGCGTTGTCCGGAATTATTGGGCGTAAAGAGCTCGTAGGCGGCTTGTCACGTCGGATGTGAAAGCCCGAGGCTTAACCTCGGGTCTGCATTCGATACGGGCTAGCTAGAGTGTGGTAGGGGAGATCGGAATTCCTGGTGTAGCGGTGAAATGCGCAGATATCAGGAGGAACACCGGTGGCGAAGGCGGATCTCTGGGCCATTACTGACGCTGAGGAGCGAAAGCGTGGGGAGCGAACAGGATTAGATACCCTGGTAGTCCACGCCGTAAACGTTGGGAACTAGGTGTTGGCGACATTCCACGTCGTCGGTGCCGCAGCTAACGCATTAAGTTCCCCGCCTGGGGAGTACGGCCGCAAGGCTAAAACTCAAAGGAATTGACGGGGGCCCGCACAAGCGGCGGAGCATGTGGCTTAATTCGACGCAACGCGAAGAACCTTACCAAGGCTTGACATATACCGGAAAGCATTAGAGATAGTGCCCCCCTTGTGGTCGGTATACAGGTGGTGCATGGCTGTCGTCAGCTCGTGTCGTGAGATGTTGGGTTAAGTCCCGCAACGAGCGCAACCCTTGTCCTGTGTTGCCAGCATGCCCTTCGGGGTGATGGGGACTCACAGGAGACCGCCGGGGTCAACTCGGAGGAAGGTGGGGACGACGTCAAGTCATCATGCCCCTTATGTCTTGGGCTGCACACGTGCTACAATGGCCGGTACAATGAGCTGCGATACCGTGAGGTGGAGCGAATCTCAAAAAGCCGGTCTCAGTTCGGATTGGGGTCTGCAACTCGACCCCATGAAGTCGGAGTCGCTAGTAATCGCAGATCAGCATTGCTGCGGTGAATACGTTCCCGGGCCTTGTACACACCGCCCGTCACGTCACGAAAGTCGGTAACACCCGAAGCCGGTGGCCCAACCCGTAAGGGAGGGAGCTGTCGAAGGTGGGACTGGCGATTGGGACGAAGTCGTAACAAGGTAGCCGTACCGGAAGGTGCGGCTGGATCACCTCCTTTCTAAGGAGCACAGTACCGATTGCAGACAAACGTTCTGCACGGTCAGCTCATGGGTGGAACGTTGATTAGTTGGCACGGTTTCCAAAACTCTCTGTAAGTACTGCTTCGGCGTGGAACACAGTGAAGTGGAGGGGATCGTGCTTGGCACGTTGTTGGGTCCTGAAGGTACGGCCGTAAGGTTGAGATCTTCAGTGCCGGCCCCAGTGAACTCGCCAGCTTGTCTGGTGGGGTGATGGGTGGCTGGTCGTTGTTTGAGAACTACACAGTGGACGCGAGCATCTGTGGCCAAGTTTTTAAGGGCGCACGGTGGATGCCTTGGCACCAGGAACCGATGAAGGACGTGAGAGGCCGCGATAGGCCCCGGGGAGCTGCCAACTGAGCTTTGATCCGGGGGTGTCCGAATGGGGAAACCCGGCAGTCGTCATGGGCTGTCACCCACTGCTGAACACATAGGCAGTGTGGAGGGAACGAGGGGAAGTGAAACATCTCAGTACCCTCAGGAAGAGAAAACAACCGTGATTCCGGGAGTAGTGGCGAGCGAAACCGGATGAGGCCAAACCGTATGCGTGTGATACCCGGCAGGGGTTGCGCATGCGGGGTTGTGGGAATGAGCTTGATCGGTCTGCCGGCCGGTCGGCGAGTCAGAAACCGTTGATGTAGTCGAAGGACATGCGAAAGGTCCGGCGTAGAGGGTAAGACCCCCGTAGACGAAACATCAGCGGCTTGCTTGCTCATCTCCCAAGTAGCACGGGGCCCGAGAAATCCCGTGTGAATCTGGCGGGACCACCCGCTAAGCCTAAATATTCCCTGGTGACCGATAGCGGATAGTACCGTGAGGGAATGGTGAAAAGTACCGCGGGAGCGGAGTGAAATAGTACCTGAAACCGTGTGCCTACAAGCCGTGGGAGCGTCGCTCATTGGGTTTACCCAATGGGTCGTGACTGCGTGCCTTTTGAAGAATGAGCCTGCGAGTTAGCGGTGTGTAGCGAGGTTAACCCGTGTGGGGAAGCCGTAGCGAAAGCGAGTCCGAATAGGGCGATTGAGTTGCACGCTCTAGACCCGAAGCGGAGTGATCTAGCCATGGGCAGGTTGAAGCGGAGGTAAGACTTCGTGGAGGACCGAACCCACCAGGGTTGAAAACCTGGGGGATGACCTGTGGTTAGGGGTGAAAGGCCAATCAAACTCCGTGATAGCTGGTTCTCCCCGAAATGCATTTAGGTGCAGCGTCGTGTGTTTCTTGCCGGAGGTAGAGCACTGGATAGGCGATGGGCCCTACCGGGTTACTGACCTTAGCCAAACTCCGAATGCCGGTAAGTGAGAGCACGGCAGTGAGACTGTGGGGGATAAGCTCCATGGTCGAGAGGGAAACAGCCCAGAGCATCGACTAAGGCCCCTAAGCGTACGCTAAGTGGGAAAGGATGTGGAGTCGCAGAGACAACCAGGAGGTTGGCTTAGAAGCAGCCACCCTTGAAAGAGTGCGTAATAGCTCACTGGTCAAGTGATTCCGCGCCGACAATGTAGCGGGGCTCAAGCGTACCGCCGAAGTCGTGTCATTGCAGCAATAGGGCCAACGCCCGCTGTGATGGGTAGGGGAGCGTCGTGTGCCGGGTGAAGCAGCAGCGGAAGCTAGTTGTGGACGGTTCACGAGTGAGAATGCAGGCATGAGTAGCGATACACACGTGAGAAACGTGTGCGCCGATTGACTAAGGGTTCCTGGGTCAAGCTGATCTGCCCAGGGTAAGTCGGGACCTAAGGCGAGGCCGACAGGCGTAGTCGATGGACAACCGGTTGATATTCCGGTACCCGCTTTGAAACGCCCAATATCGAATCAGGCGATGCTAAGTCCGTGAAGCCGTTCCGGACCCTTCGGGGAAAGGAAAGTGGTGGAGCCGACGAACCAGACTTGTAGTAGGTAAGCGATGGGGTGACGCAGGAAGGTAGTCCAGCCCGGGCGGTGGTAGTCCCGGGGTAAGGGTGTAGGCCGAGGGGTAGGCAAATCCGTCCCTCATTAAGGCTGAGACCTGATGCCGAGCCGATTGTGGTGAAGTGGATGATCCTATGCTGTCGAGAAAAGCCTCTAGCGAGTTTCATGGCGGCCCGTACCCTAAACCGACTCAGGTGGTCAGGTAGAGAATACCGAGGCGTTCGGGTGAACTATGGTTAAGGAACTCGGCAAAATGCCCCCGTAACTTCGGGAGAAGGGGGGCCATCACTGGTGATAGCACTTGCTGCTTGAGCTGGGGGTGGCCGCAGAGACCAGCGAGAAGCGACTGTTTACTAAAAACACAGGTCCGTGCGAAGCCGTAAGGCGATGTATACGGACTGACGCCTGCCCGGTGCTGGAACGTTAAGGGGACCGGTTAGTGACCTTTCGGGGTTGCGAAGCTGAGAACTTAAGCGCCAGTAAACGGCGGTGGTAACTATAACCATCCTAAGGTAGCGAAATTCCTTGTCGGGTAAGTTCCGACCTGCACGAATGGCGTAACGACTTCTCGACTGTCTCAACCATAGGCCCGGTGAAATTGCACTACGAGTAAAGATGCTCGTTTCGCGCAGCAGGACGGAAAGACCCCGGGACCTTTACTACAGTTTGATATTGGTGTTCGGTTCGGCTTGTGTAGGATAGGTGGGAGACTTTGAAGCAGCCACGCCAGTGGTTGTGGAGTCGCCGTTGAAATACCACTCTGGTCGTGCTGGATGTCTAACCTCGGTCCGTGATCCGGATCAGGGACAGTGTCTGATGGGTAGTTTAACTGGGGCGGTTGCCTCCCAAAGGGTAACGGAGGCGCCCAAAGGTTCCCTCAGCCTGGTTGGCAATCAGGTGTTGAGTGTAAGTGCACAAGGGAGCTTGACTGTGAGACCGACGGGTCGAGCAGGGACGAAAGTCGGGACTAGTGATCCGGCGGTGGCTTGTGGAAGCGCCGTCGCTCAACGGATAAAAGGTACCCCGGGGATAACAGGCTGATCTTCCCCAAGAGTCCATATCGACGGGATGGTTTGGCACCTCGATGTCGGCTCGTCGCATCCTGGGGCTGGAGTCGGTCCCAAGGGTTGGGCTGTTCGCCCATTAAAGCGGTACGCGAGCTGGGTTTAGAACGTCGTGAGACAGTTCGGTCCCTATCCGCTGTGCGCGTAGGAATATTGAGAAGGGCTGTCCCTAGTACGAGAGGACCGGGACGGACGAACCTCTGGTGTGCCAGTTGTCCTGCCAAGGGCATGGCTGGTTGGCTACGTTCGGGAGGGATAACCGCTGAAAGCATCTAAGCGGGAAGCCTGCTTCAAGATGAGTATTCCCACCTCCTTGAGAGGGTAAGGCTCCCAGTAGACGACTGGGTTGATAGGCCAGATGTGGAAGCCCGGTAACGGGTGAAGCTGACTGGTACTAATAGGCCGAGGGCTTGTCCTCAGTTGCTCGCGTCCACTGTGTTAGTTCTGAAATAACGAACAGCTGTGTCAACACCAGCATGTTCAAATTTCATAGTGTTTCGGTGGTCATAGCGTTAGGGAAACGCCCGGTTACATTCCGAACCCGGAAGCTAAGCCTTTCAGCGCCGATGGTACTGCAGGGGGGACCCTGTGGGAGAGTAGGACGCCGCCGAACAATCATTGTGGGAAAGCCCCGCACCAACCCTTTACGGGTTCGGTGCGGGGCTTTTCTGCGTTTACGGGCCGTGCACCTTGGCGCGACCCTGCGCTTCACCAGTCGGCCGGGTAGCTCTTGAGGCTGCTCGTGTCGAGCGTCCAGCGGCCGGCAGTGACTGTGTCCCCGAAGGAGTACGGAACTTTCTTGCGGTAGCGGATGCCGTCGGGTCCCTCTGACGGGTCGCTGTGCACGGTGACGGTCTTCTTGTCCTTGCGGGGGTCCACTACGACGTACAGCGGGACTCCCATCTTCGGGTAGTCGTGCAGCTTGTCGCGGATGTCGGTGAGGGAATTCGTACGGGAGACGACTTCCACCACCATCTGCACGTCACGGGAGTTGACGGCCTTCGCCGTGTCATCGGTGTCTTCCTCTGCCATGACCAAGAGATCGGGGATCTTGGTCAGGCCGGTCACCGGATCGCCCATGTTCGTGTCGCTGAGAGTCGCGGCGTCGAGTGTCTGGGCCTCGATCTGGCGACGCAGGCGCATCACGTTGAGCCCGTGCGGAGCTGTTGGGCTCATCATTGTGAGGAAGATCTGACCGTCGGTGGTCTGAACCTTCCACCGGTCTTCCTGGTGTTCGGCCAGCTCCGCGAGCTGCTCCGCGAAGTCGTGCATGCGGCGCACCTGCTCGGGGGTGAAGTCGGCCATGTCTCCTCCTGGTGGGTGCCCTGCCAGGGTATCCAGATCGGGCGCCTTCTAGAGGCGGCCGGCGGCCTTCAGGGCCAGGTAGGCGTCCGCCAGGGACGGGGCCAGGGTGTCCGGGGTGGCGTCGACGACGTGGACGCCGTGGCGGGTGAGCTGGTCGGCCGTGCGGCGGCGCTGGGTCTGGGTCTGGGTGCCGGCGGCGGCCTCGTAGACGGCGTCCACCGAGCCTCGTGAGCTTGTCATGGCCGCGACATGAGGGTCGGCGACCGATGCCAGCAGGACCGTGTGGCGCTGCGTGAGGCGGGGGAGCACCGGGAGCAGGCCCTCTTCGATCGGGGCCGCGTCCAGGCTCGTCAGGAGGACCACCAGGGACCGGCGCGGGGCGTTGCGGAGGATGGTGGAGACCAGGGTCCGGGCGTCCGTCTCGACCAGTTCCGGCTCCAGGGTGGCCATCGCGTTGACGAAGGACGGGAGGGTATCGGCCGCCGAGCGGCCCTGGACCTGGGCGCGGGGGCGGCGGTCGTGGGCCAGGAGGTCCACGCGGTCGCCGGCGCGGGTGGCCAGGGCCGCGAGGAGCAGGGCCGCGTCCATCGCGGAGTCCAGGCGGGGGGCGTCGCCGACGCGGCCAGCCGAGGTGCGGCCGGTGTCCAGGCAGATGAGGATGTGCCGGTCGCGTTCGGGGCGCCAGGTGCGGACGGCCACCTTGTTCTGGCGGGCCGTGGCGCGCCAGTCGATGGAGCGGGTGTCGTCGCCGGGGACGTAGTCGCGGAGGCTGTCGAACTCGGTGCCCTCGCCGCGGGTCAGGACGCTCGTACGGCCGTCCAGTTCGCGCAGGCGGGCCAGCCGGGACGGGAGGTGCTTGCGGCTGGTGAAGGGCGGCAGGACCCGGACGGTCCAGGGGGACGTCTGGGAGCCCTGGCGGGCCCACAGACCCAGGGGCCCGTAGGAGCGGATCGTGACGCGGTCGGCCCGGCGGTCGCCGCGGCGGGTGGGCAGCAGCCGGGTGGTCAGCCGGCGGCGTTCGCCCGCGGGGACGACCACCTCGTGGCGGGACGCCGCGGCCTCCGTGCCCGGGAGCCAGCTGCTCGGGGGCCAGGCGTCGCGGACGCGGGCCCGGAGCTTGCGGCTGCTGGGGTTGGTGACGGTGAGGTGGACCTCCGCCGGCTCGCCCAGGCGGACCGAGGTGTCTCCGGAGCGGGCCAGCACGAGGCCGCGTAGTGGCGCCGCCAGGGCGCAGTCGAGCGCGCAGGCCAGGGCGATCGGGCCGTTGACCGCGAGCATGCCGGTCCAGCTCGGTTCGAGGAGGCCGACCGGGATGCTGCCGAGGGCCGCCAGCAGGGCGGCGCGTCCGGTGAGGGCCATCAGCGCGGGACGGGGACGTGGGAGAGGATCGCCGTGATGACGGCGTCGGCCGTGACTCCCTCCATCTCCGCTTCCGGGCGCAGCTGGACGCGGTGGCGCAGGGTCGGCAGGGCGAGGGCCTTGACGTCGTCGGGGGTGACGTAGTCGCGGCCGGTGAGCCAGGCCCAGGCGCGGGCGGTGGCCAGCAGAGCGGTCGCGCCGCGGGGGGAGACGCCGAGGGTGAGGGACGGCGACTCGCGGGTGGCGCGGCAGACGTCGACGACGTAGCCGGCGATCTCGGGGGAGACGGAGACCTGGGCGACGGCCCGGCGGGCGGCTTCGAGCTGGGCCGGGCCGGCGACCGGGCGGATGCCGGCGGCGTGCAGGTCGCGGGGGTTGAAGCCGGCGGCGTGGCGGGTCAGGACCCCGATCTCGTCCTCGCGGGAGGGGAGGGGGACGGTGAGCTTGAGGAGGAAGCGGTCGAGCTGGGCTTCCGGGAGGGGGTACGTGCCCTCGTACTCGACCGGGTTCATGGTGGCGGCGACGAGGAAGGGGTCGGGCAGCTTCCGCGGGGTGCCGTCGACGGTGACCTGGCGCTCCTCCATCGCTTCGAGGAGCGAGGACTGCGTCTTGGGCGGGGTGCGGTTGATCTCGTCCGCGAGGAGGAGGTTGGTGAAGACCGGGCCGTCCTGGAAGGAGAACTCGGCGGTGCGGGCGTCGTAGACGAGCGAGCCGGTGACGTCGCTCGGCATCAGGTCGGGGGTGAACTGGACGCGCTTGGTGTCGAGTTCGAGGGAGGCGGCGAGGGCCCGTACGAGCAAGGTCTTGGCGACGCCGGGGACGCCTTCGAGGAGGACGTGGCCGCGGCACAGGAGCGCGACGACGAGTCCGGTGACGGCGGAGTCCTGACCGACCACGGCCTTGCCGATCTCGGTGCGGAGCGCTTCGAGGGAAGCGCGGGCGCTGTCCGCGGTCACTGCCGTGGACTCGGTGGCCGGGTACGTCATGACGTACGGACCTCTCTTTCGAGGGCGTCGAGGTGGTCGGCGAGCGCGACGAGTGCCGCGTCGTCGGAGGGGGTGGTGCCGAAGAGGAGGGCGGTCACGTCCCGGGGCTCGCCGGTCAGGCGGGCGGAGACGGCCGGGGCCAGGGCCGCGGGGTCGTGGGCCTGGGTGTGCGGTACGCCGAGCAGCGCGGCGAGGCGTTCGCGGGTGGCGGTGCGCAGCACGGTGGCGGCGCGGTCGCGGGCGTCGGCCTTGCGGTAGAGGCGGGCGCGTCCCTCGGTGGCCTCGGAGGCGCGGATGGCGACGGGGAGCTTCTCGGTGACGAGGGGGCCCAGGCGCCGGGCGCGCCAGAGGGCGGCGAGGACGGCGGCGACGAAGAGCTGGAGCAGGGCCCAGGACCAGCCGGCCGGGATGAGGTCGAGGAGGCCCTTGTCCTCGGCGGAGGGCGCGGTGTCGGGGTCGGAGTCCGCGAGGGACGGCAGGTACCAGACGAGGTCCGGGCGGGAGCCGAGGAGTTGGAGGGCCAGGGAGGCGTTGCCTTCGTCGGCGAGGGACTCGTTGAGGAGGATCGTCTCGGAGCCGAGGAGGACGGTGTCGCCGCCGGTGGGGCCGGTGGGGAGGACGAGGAGGGTGGGGTGGCCGCCGCTGGGGTAGCAGGCGGTGGCCCGGGGGAGGGCGGTGGTGTACGTGAGGCCGCCGCCGGTGTCGGCGCGGCCGGCCGAGGTGGCGGCGGGCAGGGTGCAGCCGGGGTCGGGGCGGTTGGTGGCGGCGTCGCCGGCGGTGCGCACGCCGGGGGAGAGGTCGCTGAGGCTGTGGCTGCTGGGGGCGAGGAGGACGGTGCGGCCGCCGGAGAGGTCGATGGCCGAGCGGATGACGTCGCGCTGGGTGGCGCCGAGCCGGTCGGGGTCGGTGACCAGGAGGGTGGTGCGGGGGCCGCTGGCGGCGGCGGCCTCGCGGGCGGTGGTGACGACGCGGGTGCTGACGCCGCGTTCCTTCAGGAGCTCGGCGACGGCGCGGCTGCCGAAGGGGTCGGCGCTGCGGGGGTCGAGGTAGCCGTGGCGGGTGCCGGAGTTGAGGGCGGCCACGGCGACGGCGCCGGCGGCGAGGACGGCCACGGCGGTCAGGGCGCGGCGGATCTGGCGAAGGCGGCGGGTGCGCGGGGCACCGTCGGCGGGTGCGGGTGCGGGTGCGTGGTCGGGGGTGCCGGCCCCGGGCTCCTGTGCCTCGGGCGCCGACGGGGCCGAAGTGGCGGTCGGCGTGGCCGGGTCGGTCGGGCCGGTCATGCGGTGGGTCCCGTCAGCAGCGGCTTTGCGCGGTCCAGGGTGAGGTCGAGGGCGCGCAGGCGCGTGTACGTGTCGGCGTCGGCGGTGCGGCCGCCGTAGGTGACGTCGTCGAAGGTGCGGGCGGCGGCGCGGAGTTCGGCGGCGTGTTCGGGGAGGGAGACCGCGGCTTCGGTGGCGGCCTCGTCGGCGGTGCGTCCGGGGCGCGGATCGAGCAGGGTGCGTTCCTCCAGGGAGCGGACGACGGCGCGCATGCGTTCCTGGACGGCTTCGGTCCAGCGGCCGGCCGCGGCGTGGGCGTCGGCGGCGGTGCGGTGGTCGGCGGCGCTGCGGGGGCCGTCGGCGAAGAGGACGCCCGCGCCGGTGGTGGTCCGGCCGGGGGTGCCGAGGCGCCACCAGAGGGCGCCGACGGCGAGGACCACGAGGACGAGGATGACGACGAGGCCGAAGCCGCCTCCGGGGGTCGCCCCGGAGGCGGCGCCGAGCATGTCGTCGAGCCAGTCGAAGAACTTGCGCAGGGCGCGGTCGAGCAGGCTCGGGTCGTTCTCGTGGTACATCGGCTTGGACAGTTCGCGCTCGGCCGCTTCCCTGGCGGGTTCGCGCGGTGTCGTCACCGGTGGTGTTTCGGCGCTCGGCAGGTGCGCCGCGGCGCGGGTGATGAGGCCCCCCGTACTCATCATCTGTGCGTCAGCCTCCGGTCGTGCCGTAGTTCTCGAGACCGGCGGCCCGGGCGAGCTCCAGGTCGAGTCCCTCGCGGCGGATGCGCTGGTCGACGTAGAGGAGCACGGTGACGCCGGACTGGAACGGCATGACGATGGTCTGCGCGATGATCAGGCCGATCGCGGGGGCGATCAGTGCGCCCCAGTTGTTCATGTCGGCGGGGTCGCCTTCAGCGAAGGCGTCGAGGCCGCCGCTGAAGGCGAAGATGCTGAGGAACTGGAACGGCATGACGATCATCGCCGAGATGAAGCCGGCGATGACGGTGGTGAGCAGCGTGATGCCGAAGATGCGCCACCAGGTGCCCTTGACGAGCTTCGAGGAGCGCCCGAAGGCCTTGAATACGGTGCTCTTCTCCAGCATCAGGGCGGGCGAGGCCAGCGTGAACTTGACGGCGAGCCAGGCCAGGAGCGGCAGCCAGATGAGGAAGCCGAGGACCGCGAGGCCGATGGCGTCGGCGAGGATGCCCGGCAGGATCAGGACGGCGCCGAGCAGGACGGCGCCGAGGGCCATCAGCAGCGTGAGCCCCATCAGGCGCAGCAGCTGGGGGCGGGACTCGCGCCACGCGTCGGAGACCGAGGACTGCTGGCCGAGCACGGCGCGGCTGAAGACCATCGTGAGCATCGCGGTGACCACGATGGTTCCGAGGACCTGGATGAACTGGACCACCGCGGTCGCGCCGATGGTGCTGCCGATCGCGTCGATGAATTCATCGGGGCCGGCGTCCGGGGAGGCGGAGATGGCGAGGTCGTCCAGCATGAACTTCTGCGCGATCACGCTGATCACCTGGACGACGGTGGCCACGACGAGGGTGATCGGCAGTACCGCGCGCCAGTGGGTGCGCATGGTGGCGACCGCGCCGTCGAGGATCTCGCCGAGGCCCAGGGGCCGCAGGGGGATCACACCGGGCTTGGCGGCGGGGGGCTGGCCCCACTGGCCGGGGGCGCCCGGGTAGCCGTACTGGGGGCCGTACTGGCCCGCCTGAGGGGTGCCCGGCTGCTGACCCCAGCCCGCGGTGGGCTGCGGCTGGGGCTGTGGGGCCGCGGGCGTCGTGCCCGGGTTCGACCACTGACCGGGCGGCGGCTGCTCGGCGGACCACTTCGGGTCGCCGGCGGGCTGGGCGGGCTGGGCCGGCGGTGCGGGCTGCTGCGCGCTGCCGTCGGTGCTCGGCCGCTCGCTGTCAGACGGAGAGGATCCGGGCGTAGCCCAGCCCGGAGAGTCGTTCATCGTCGCTCCTTCATGTGCGCCCGCCGCGGCGGGGCGCTGGTCGCTGCCATCGTGCCACGTGGGGGGCCCGAACGGAGTAGGGGGTGGGCAGCGGATCGCGTGCGGTGGCGGGGCGAGGAGGGTCGGTACGGAGGATTCCGACCGGTCGGACGGTTCCTGGCGGTACCGAGGGGTTCTTCGCAGCCCGTACCTTCAATAGTCGACCCGATCGGGGGCAGACTGGTGGAGCTGATCTCCACACAGGTCCGAGGGTCGATTTCCAGCCCTTTTGGCTGTGGGACAGCTCACCGCCGGGTCACGATTAGCTAATGGGATGATGTCAACCATGAAGGGACGCGTCCTTGTCGTCGACGACGACACCGCGCTGGCCGAGATGCTCGGCATTGTGCTGCGTGGAGAAGGTTTTGAGCCGTCGTTCGTAGCAGACGGTGACAAGGCACTTGCTGCCTTCCGGGAGGCGAAGCCGGACCTGGTGCTGCTGGACCTCATGCTGCCCGGGAGGGACGGCATAGAGGTCTGCCGCCTGATCCGGGCGGAGTCCGGCGTGCCGATCGTCATGCTCACCGCCAAGAGCGACACGGTCGACGTCGTCGTGGGCCTGGAATCCGGGGCCGACGACTACATCGTCAAGCCGTTCAAGCCGAAGGAGCTGGTGGCCCGTATCCGGGCCCGTCTGCGCCGGTCGGAGGAGCCCGCGCCCGAGCAGCTGGCCATCGGTGACCTGGTCATCGACGTGGCCGGGCACTCGGTCAAGCGGGACGGTGCCTCGATCGCGCTGACCCCGCTCGAGTTCGACCTGCTGGTCGCCCTCGCGCGCAAGCCCTGGCAGGTCTTCACCCGTGAGGTGCTGCTGGAGCAGGTCTGGGGCTACCGGCACGCGGCGGACACCCGCCTGGTCAACGTGCACGTGCAGCGCCTGCGCTCCAAGGTCGAGAAGGACCCGGAGCGCCCCGAGATCGTCGTGACGGTGCGTGGTGTCGGCTACAAGGCCGGACCCAGCTGACGTGCAGTCCGGTACGTCCGGCGTGTCCGGTAGGGTCCCGGGCGGCCTCCACCCGTGGAGGCTGCGCTTCGGCCGGCTGTTCCGGGACCGGGCATCGAGCAGCCGTGTCCTGCGGTTGTTCCTGCGCCTGGCGCGCCGACCGCTGCTTCCGGCTGTCCGGTTGTGGCGGCGCAACATCCAGCTCCGGGTGGTCGCCGCCACCCTGTTGATCTCGCTCGCCGTGGTCCTCGCCCTGGGGTTCGTCGTCATCGCGCAGGTCAGCAGGGGTCTCCTCGAGGCCAAGGAGGAGGCGGCGCAGAGCCAGGCCGCGGGCGGGTTCGCGGTGGCGCAGGAGAAGGCCAACGCCCCGGCCACGGTCGACGGGCCCGACGCCACCGACAACAAGGTCGGCCGGGACGCCAGTACCTGGATGAACTCCCTGGTCAAGCAGTTGGCCAGTGGTGGGCAGACCGCTTTCGAGGTCGTCGCGCTGGGTGCGGGCACGGGTGACGAGGCGCTGCCCGGAACGCAGGGCGTCAAGGGTGCCCGGGCCTCCGGCAACGTGGACCCGACCGCCAGCGTCCCGCTTCCGCTGCGCCGGGCCGTCAACCACGCCACCGGCGCCTTCAAGACCTTCTCCGAGATCCGTTACACCAGCGGGGACGGGGCGAAGGAGCCCGAGCCGGCGCTGGTCATCGGCAAGCGGCTCTCGGACATCAACGGCGACCCGTACGACCTGTACTACCTCTTCCCGCTCACCCAGGAGGAGGAGTCCCTCAACCTGATCAAGGTCACCATCGTGACCGCGGGCATGTTCGTCGTCGTCCTGCTCTGCGGCATCGCCTGGCTCGTCGTGCGCCAGGTGGTCACCCCGGTCCGGATGGCCGCCGGGATCGCCGAGCGGCTCTCGGCCGGGCGGCTCCAGGAGCGGATGAAGGTCACCGGTGAGGACGACATCGCGCGCCTCGGCGAGGCCTTCAACAAGATGGCGCAGAACCTCCAGAACAAGATCCAGCAGCTGGAGGAGCTGTCCCGGATGCAGCGCCGCTTCGTCTCGGACGTCTCGCACGAGCTGCGCACCCCGCTGACGACGGTACGGATGGCCGCCGACGTCATCCACGACGCCCGGGTCGACTTCGACCCGATCACCGCGCGCTCCGCCGAGCTGCTCGCCGGGCAGCTCGACCGGTTCGAGTCGCTCCTCGCCGACCTGCTGGAGATCAGCCGCTTCGACGCGGGGGCCGCGGCCCTGGAGGCCGAGCCCATCGACCTGCGCGACGTCGTGCGCCGGGTCATCGACGGTGCCGAGCCGCTCGCCGAGCACAAGGGGACCCGGATCCGGGTCCTGGGCGACACCCAGCCGGTCATCGCCGAGGCCGATGCCCGGCGGGTGGAGCGGGTGCTGCGCAATCTGGTCGTCAACGCCGTGGAGCACGGCGAGGGCCGCGACGTGGTGGTCCGGCTGGCGTCCGCGGGCGGGGCCGTCGCCGTCGCCGTACGGGACTACGGGGTCGGGCTCAAGCCCGGCGAGGCCACCCGCGTCTTCAACCGCTTCTGGCGGGCCGACCCGGCGCGGGCGCGCACGACCGGCGGGACCGGCCTCGGCCTGTCCATCGCCGTCGAGGACGCCCGGCTGCACGGGGGCTGGCTGCAGGCCTGGGGCGAGCCGGGCGGCGGCTCGCAGTTCCGGCTGACCCTGCCGCGCACGGCCGACGAGCCGCTGCGGGGCTCGCCCATCCCGCTGGAGCCCGAGGACTCCCGGGCCAACCGCGCCAACCGGGCCAGGGCCGCGGCAAAGGCCGCGGGCGGTGCGGCGGAGCGTACGCCCGCCGACGCGGGCGACCGCTCGCCGATACCGCCGCGCTCGCCCGTCGCCGGAGCGATGCCGGTGCCCGCCGACCCGACGGCCCTGCCGGGGAATGGGGCCCGGGTCGTGGCCCGCCCGGCCGAGCAGGCACAACAGGAGGACCGAGCCGATGGACGCTGAGCCCTTGGACGCGCGGGCGGGGCGTGCGCGGGTGCGGCGCCGGCGGCTGCGCACCGTACGGGCGTACGCCTTCGGCGCGGCCGGGCTGCTGCTCGCGGGGTGTGCCTCCATGCCGGACCGGGGCGACATCCGCCCGGTGCAGGCCTCGCAGGGCGTGGACTCGCAGGTCCGGGTGTTCGGCGTACCGCCCGCGGACAAGGCCAGCCCGGCGGAGATCGTCGACGGCTTCCTGGAGGCGATGACCAGCGACGACCCGCAGCTGGAGACGGCCCGCAAGTACCTCACCGAGGCGGCCGCGAAGAGCTGGAAGCCCGGCTCGGCCGTTACCGTGCTCTCCTCCGGACTCAACCGGGTTCCGAACCGCGGCGAGAAGGACCCCGAGGGGCCCCGCTGGAAGGTGACCGGCAAGAAGCTCGCGACCGTCGACGAGCACAGCGCGTACCAGCCGCAGACCGGGGCCAGGGAGTACGAGGAGTTCCTCCAGCTCGTCCAGAACGAGGACAAGCAGTGGCGGATCTCGACCCCGCCGAGCGGGCTCGTGCTCAGCGAGTCGGACTTCCAGCGCATCTACATGCCGGTCAACAAGTACTACTTCGCGGGCGGCACCCTCGTCGCCGACCCCGTCTACGTGCGTCAGCGCACCGACCCGGACTCGCGGATGGACCCGACCACCCAGACCGTGCAGTCGTTGCTGGCGGGGCCCTCGCGGTGGCTCGCCCCGGTCGTGGAGTCCAGCTTCCCCACCGGTACGGAACTGAGCCCGGGCACCAAGTCCCTTTCGTACGACGGGCAGAACACGCTGCGCGTGCCGCTCAACGAGAAGGCCGAGAACGTCGCGCAGCCGCAGTGCAAGAAGATGGCCACCCAACTCCTCTACACGGTCAAGGACCTGACGGGTTCCCGGCTCGACCAGGTCGAACTGGTGCGGGCGGGCGGCAAGTCGACCTCGCTGTGTTCGGTGAGCGAGGTGAGTGCGGCCGCGATCGCGGGCCGGCCCAAGATCCCCGAGTTCCAGTACTTCGTCGACAACGAGAAGCGGCTGGTCCGGATGAAGCTGGACACGAGCAGCGAGGACCAGCAGGCCCGGGCCGAGCCGGTGCCGGGGCCGCTGGCCACCCCTCCCGGGTTCAAGGTCAGATCGGCGGCCGTCTCGCACGACGAGCGGCGCGCGGCCGTGGTCTCCGAGGACGAGCACGCGCTGTACGTCGTGCCGCTGGTCGGGAGCGGGGCGATGCCGCAGCCGTTGCCGGTCGGCAAGGGCGGCAAGGCGGCGTTGTTGACCGCGCCGAGCTGGGACGCTTCGGGTGATCTGTGGGTCGCGGACCGGGATCCGCAGGCCCCGGGGCTGTGGCGGGTGCCGGGCGGTGCCGGAACGCCGGAGAAGGTGCAGGTGGCGGGGCTCGACGGGCGGAAGATCGCTTCGTTGAAGGCGTCCGCCGACGGGGCCCGGATCGCGCTGCTGGTGGAGCAGCCCGGCGGCAGCAAGGTCCTCTACGTCGGGCGGATCGAGCGGCCCGACGGCAAGGGCGACTCCTCGGCGGTGTCGGTGCGCGAGCTGCGCCAGGCGGCCCCGCAGATGGTCGATGTGACGGCGATGAGCTGGGCGCCGCGCGGGCGGCTGCTCGTGGTGGGCCGGGAGAACGGCGGCGTGCAGCAGGCCCGCTACATGCTGGCCGACGGTTCGATGGTCGCGGCGAGCCTGCCCGGGGCCACCGGGCTGTCGGAGGTGGCGGTCGCGGCCACGGAGGACGAGGCGAAGCCGAAGCCGGTGGTCGCGTACTCGGAGGACGGGATCGTGTGGCTGCCGCCGGGGGCGCAGTGGCGCACGGTGGCGGCGGGTGCGGGCGGCCGGGCTCCGGTGTACCCGGGCTGATCGGCCCTCGTGCGGGTCGTCCACAGGGGTCGCGTCCGGTGGCCCGACCCGTCAGTGTGGAGCCATGCGGGACGCGTGGCAGGAGCTCGCCGGTCTGGTCCTCCCGGTCGACTGCGCCGGCTGCGGGGCGGTCCGAGTGCTGGTGTGCGCCGAGTGCCGGGATGCGCTGAGCGGGGCCGGGGAGGGGCCGGTGCGGCCGTCTCCGCGGCCCGCGGGGTTGCCGGTGGTGCGGGCCGCCGCCGTCTACGAGGGGGCCGTACGGAGCCTCCTGCTGGCGCACAAGGAGCGCGGGGCGCTGCCGCTGGCCGGGGTGCTCGGCGCAGCCCTGGCGGCGGCCGTCCTGGCGGGTGGCGCCGGCGGTGCGGGCGGTGCCGGTGGTGCGGGGGATGTGGTGCTGGTCCCGGTCCCGTCGGCGCGGCGGCAGGTCCGGGCGCGCGGGCACGATCCGGCGCGCAGGATCGCGCGGGCGGCCGCGGGGCGGCTGCGGCGGGCCGGTGTTCCCGCGCGCGTGGCGCCCGTACTGGGGCTGCGGCGGGCGGTGGCGGACCAGGCGGGGCTGGGGGCCCGGCAGCGCCGGGAGAACCTCACGGGGGCGCTGGCGGTGCGCCGCGGCGGGTGGCGGCTCACGGCCGGGGCGGCCCGGATCGTGCTCGTGGACGACCTGATCACGACGGGGGCGACGCTGGCGGAGGCGGCCAGGGCGGTGCGCGCCGCGGGGCTGGTGACGGGCCCGGAGGTGGGCCCCGGGGCGGTGCTGCGGGCGGCGGTGGTGGCCGCGCCGGCGGACTCCTTCAGGCGGATCGAACGCACGCCACGCGTTTGAGCAACTCGGACAGAACAAAAATCTTGTGAATAGATTTGGAACTGGCGGGGAAGGCCCATCGTTGCAGGTAGTAAGAGGGAACAGTCACCTGACTGGAAGTACATTCCGGTAGCGGGTGCCGACAACCGCCATAGAGGGATATGTTCGGTTGTAAGGAACTCAGGAGACTGTCTCTCGACTCCGAAGTCGGTGGGGTGTTGATCTTGCCGATGGGGGAGGAGGAGGTGAAAGTCGCCAAGTCCGAGGCTCCGGCCTTCACCGGAGTCTGGTGCGAAAGGGAGACGCTTCGCCCCGTCGGGCGGAGCTATCCGGGAACGGAGTTCTGCGTGGACATCGTCGTCAAGGGCCGCAAGACCGAGGTGCCCGAGCGGTTCCGCAAGCACGTGGCCGAGAAGCTGAATCCGGAGCGGATCCAGAAGCTCGACGCCAAGGTGATCAGCTTGGACGTCGAGGTGTCCAAGGAGCACAACCCGCGCCAGGCCGACCGTTCCGACCGCGTGGAGATCACCCTGCGTTCGCGGGGCCCGGTGATCCGTGCCGAGGCCGCCGCCGCCGACGCGTACGCGGCGCTGGACCTGGCTCAGGACAAGCTCGAGGCCCGGCTGCGCAAGCAGCACGACAAGCGTTACACCCGCCGTGGCAACGGCCGGCTCTCGGCGGCGGAGGTCGCCGACGTGGTGCCGGGCGTCGCATCGCTGAACGGCAGCGGACAGCCGGTGTCGGAGGAGAAGACGGACGGGGTACCGATCACCCGGATCGGATCCCTCGAGGTGCAGGGCGAAGGCCCGCTCATCGTTCGCGAGAAGACCCACTCGGCCGCACCCATGTCGCTCGACCAGGCCCTGTACGAGATGGAACTGGTCGGCCACGACTTCTATCTGTTCGTCGACTCCGAGACGAAGTTGCCCAGTGTCGTTTACCGCCGTCATGCCTATGACTACGGCGTCATCCACGTGAACCCCGACGGTGCCTCCAGCTCGGAGGAACCGCGGGGCGGCGCCGGTGGCGCGCTCGGCGGCTGAGGCCGGGCACATCCGTTCATCGCCCCCGCGCAGGCGTTCCGGCGCCTTCGCGGGGGCGCCTGCATGACCGGTATGCGACGGGTATGCGCCAGGTGGCTCACTTTTGGCCCCCGGGCCGTGGTGCGGGCATGGAATCATGGCGTGCAGTCAACCGGCAGCGGTGTGTGTCCGGTTGGCCCAGCAACTGAGCACATGCAGGGGGAGGAACGATGGCGGACAGCTTCGGGCCGGTGCGCGGGGACAGCGGCGTCGCGGGCTGCCACGGGACGGACCCGTCGCAGGAGCCCGCCCGGGAGCCCATCAGAGTGCTCGTGGTCGACGACCACGCGCTCTTCCGGCGGGGACTGGAGATCGTCCTCGCGCAGGAGGAGGACATCCAGGTCGTCGGTGAGGCCGGGGACGGGGCGGAGGCCGTGGACAAGGCGGCCGACCTGCTTCCGGACATCGTGCTGATGGACGTGCGGATGCCCCGGCGCGGCGGGATCGAGGCGTGCACCTCGATCAAGGAGGTGGCCCCCTCTGCGAAGATCATCATGCTGACGATCAGCGACGAGGAGGCGGACCTCTACGACGCGATCAAGGCGGGCGCGACCGGGTACCTCCTGAAGGAGATCTCGACGGACGAGGTGGCGACGGCGATCCGGGCGGTGGCGGACGGCCAGTCGCAGATCAGCCCGTCGATGGCGTCGAAGCTGCTCACCGAGTTCAAGTCGATGATCCAGCGGACCGACGAGCGCCGGCTGGTGCCCGCGCCGCGGCTGACGGACCGGGAGCTGGAGGTCCTGAAACTGGTGGCCACCGGTATGAACAACCGTGATATCGCCAAGGAGTTGTTCATTTCCGAGAACACCGTGAAGAACCACGTCCGCAACATCCTGGAGAAGCTGCAGCTGCACTCCAGGATGGAAGCCGTGGTCTACGCGATGCGGGAAAAGATCCTCGAAATCCGCTGAGGCGAGATCGGAAAGGGGCGGGAAGCCCCGATCCGGTCTGATCGACAAGACGCTCCCTAGAGCGCAGCCAGCTCCGCGGTGACGGCCGCCGCTTCCGCGGGCGAGCTGGCGCGCTCGACGCGTACGTCCTCGCAGCCGACCCACTCCGCCGCCTCCCGCAGGGCCCGCGCCATCGGGCCCGCGGCCTTCGGGGAGGTCAGCGAGAGCTGCCGGGCGACCAGCGTGCGGCCCTCGCGGGCCGGGTCGACGCGGCCCTGGAGCCGGCCGCCCGCCAGCAGCGGCATCGCGAAGTACCCGTGTATCCGCTTCGGCTTGGGCACGTACGCCTCCAGGCGGTGCGTGAAACCGAAGATCCGCTCCGTGCGGGGACGGTCCCAGACCAGGGAGTCGAAGGGCGAGAGCAGCGTCGTGCGGTGACGGCCCCCGGGGGTCTGTGCGAGAGCCGCCGGGTCCGCCCAGGCCGGCTTGGACCAGCCCTGCACCTCGACCGGTACCAGCCCGGAGTCCGCGACCACCGCGTCGAACTGCTCGCCCTTGAGCCGGTGGTAGTCCGCGATGTCGGCGCGGGTGCCGACGCCCAGGGACCGGCCCGCCAGGGCGACCAGGCGGCGCAGGCACTCGCGGTCCTCCAGGTCGTCGTGGAGCAGCGCGTCGGGAACGGCCCGCTCGGGGAGGTCGTAGACCCGCTTCCATCCGCGGCGCTCGCTGCACACCACCTCGCCGGTGTCCAGCAGCCACTCCACCGCGATCTTGGTCTCGGACCACTCGAACCACTCGCCGCCGTTCTTGGCGCCGCCCAGCTCGGTGGAGGTCAGCGGGCCGTCGGACCGCAGCCGGTCCAGGACGGCCCGCGTCGAGTGCTGCTTGTCCTCGAGGATGTGCCAGCGGTGGCCGCGGGCCCGGTTCGCCCGGCGCCGGAAGGCGAAATGCGGCCATTCCTCGATGGGCAGGATGCAGGCGGCGTGCGACCAGTACTCGAAGGCGTGCCGGTCCGACCAGTACGCCTGCTCCACGGCGTCCCGGCCGACCGCGCCCAGGCGCGCGTACGGGATCAGCTCGTGCGAGCGGGCCAGGACCGAGATGGTGTCCAGCTGTACGGCGCCCAGGTGGCGCAGGACCCCGCGGACCCCGCCGCGCCGGTCGGGTGCGCCGATGAAGCCCTGCGCGCGCAGCGCGATGCGCCGGGCCTCGTCGGCGGAAAGGGACACGTGCGGCGGCGGGTTGCTCATGCGCCGAAGCCTAGGCGGCACCACTGACAGCGGGCGCGTACGGGAGCCGTCGTCGCCCAGCCCGGCCCGCCGGACCGGCCGTGCGACGCCCGTCCCGGTGAAGGCCCGGTGCGCAGGCTGGACCGGCTAGTCGACGGGGGCCGGGAGGTAGGGCAGTCGCGAGGGCAGGCCCAGGTCGGAGGGGAGCAGGGCGCCGACCCAGCAGTCGCGGTACGTGTCGCGCTGGATGATGCCGGCCCGCAGCAGGCCCTCGATCTGGAAGCCGGCCTTCTCGGCCACGGCGCGGGAGCCCGCATTGCCCACCTCGGCTCGCCATTCCAGTCGGCCGATGCCCAGCTCGGTGAAGGCCCAGCGGGCGACGGCCCGGACCGCCTCGGTCATGTAGCCCCGGCCGCGGTGTTCCTTGACCGCCCAGTAGCCGATCTCGGTGCTCTCCGCCGTGTGGACGTGCACGCCGACGGCCGCGACCAGGGGGCCTTCGGCCCCGAGGCGCACGGCGAACGCGAAGGCGGTGCCGTCGCGCCAGCCGTTCGGCACGGTCTCGTTCACATAGGTGTGCGCGTGCGCGCGCTCATAAGGGGAGGGCACCAGCGTCCAGCGCTGGACGTCCGGGTCCCGTGCTGCGGCGTACAGCTCGTCCTCGTCCGACGGGACGAAGGCCCGCAATACCAATCGGTCCGTGCTGAGTGTCTTGGGCTCCATGAACGAATTCTGCCGCCGTGCCGATATCCGCGGCGAACATTTTCCGGTGATCCCTCCGGGCGATGCGGCACCTTCGGTGTCCCCCGTACGTTCTCAATCCGGGCACCCGTGCCCTCACGGGAACGGCGGACCTCCCGACGCGGCCACGTCCTCGCTTACGATGGCCGTTGCGGTGGGGCCCACCTGCCGTGCCCGTGTACGTACAGTGC
Source organism: Streptomyces sp. NBC_01214 (assembly GCF_026340975.1). Taxonomy (GTDB): domain Bacteria; phylum Actinomycetota; class Actinomycetes; order Streptomycetales; family Streptomycetaceae; genus Streptomyces. The sequence goes on from NZ_JAPEOS010000001.1 coordinate 1,255,797, forward strand.
CCAGGCCCGACCGGCAAGGAGACAAACCTCGGTGTCCGTCTTCAACAAGCTCATGCGTGCAGGCGAAGGCAAGATCCTGCGCAAACTGCACCGCATCGCGGACCAGGTCAACTCCATCGAAGAGGACTTCGTCAACCTCTCCGACGCCGAGTTGCGAGCGCTCACGGACGAGTACAAGCAGCGCTTCCAGGACGGCGAGAGCCTGGACGACCTGCTGCCCGAGGCCTTCGCGACCGTACGCGAGGCGGCCAAGCGCGTCCTCGGCCAGCGGCACTACGACGTCCAGATCATGGGTGGTGCGGCGCTGCACCTCGGCTACGTGGCCGAGATGAAGACCGGTGAGGGCAAGACCCTCGTCGGCACGCTGCCCGCGTACCTGAACGCGCTGTCCGGCAAGGGCGTCCACCTGATCACGGTGAACGACTACCTCGCCGAGCGTGACTCCGAGCTGATGGGCCGGGTGCACAAGTTCCTCGGCCTGGAGGTCGGCTGCATCCTGGCGAACATGTCGCCGGCGCAGCGCCGCGAGCAGTACGGCTACGACATCACCTACGGCACGAACAACGAGTTCGGCTTCGACTACCTGCGCGACAACATGGCGTGGTCCCAGGACGAGCTCGTCCAGCGCGGCCACAACTTCGCCGTGGTCGACGAGGTCGACTCGATCCTCGTCGACGAGGCCCGTACCCCGCTGATCATCTCCGGCCCCGCCGACCAGGCCACGAAGTGGTACGGCGACTTCGCGAAGCTGGTGACCCGCCTGACCAAGGGCGAGGCCGGCCAGCCGCTGAAGGGCATCGAGGAGACCGGCGACTACGAGGTCGACGAGAAGAAGCGCACCGTCGCCATCCACGAGTCCGGTGTCGCCAAGGTCGAGGACTGGCTCGGCATCGAGAACCTCTACGAGTCGGTGAACACCCCGCTCGTCGGTTACCTCAACAACGCGATCAAGGCCAAGGAACTCTTCAAGAACGACAAGGACTACGTCGTCATCGACGGCGAAGTCATGATCGTCGACGAGCACACCGGCCGCATCCTCGCCGGTCGCCGCTACAACGAGGGCATGCACCAGGCCATCGAGGCGAAGGAAGGGGTGGACATCAAGGACGAGAACCAGACCCTCGCCACGATCACCCTGCAGAACTTCTTCCGCCTCTACTCGAAGCTGTCCGGCATGACCGGTACGGCCATGACCGAGGCCGCCGAGTTCCACCAGATCTACAAGCTCGGTGTCGTCCCCATCCCGACCAACCGCGGCATGGTCCGCAAGGACCAGCCGGACCTGATCTACCGGACCGAGGTCGCGAAGTTCGCCGCCGTCGTCGACGACATCGCGGAGAAGCACGAGAAGGGCCAGCCGATCCTCGTCGGTACGACGTCGGTCGAGAAGTCCGAGTACCTCTCCCAGCAGCTCTCCAAGCGCGGCATCCCGCACGAGGTGCTCAACGCCAAGCAGCACGACCGCGAGGCGACGATCGTCGCCCAGGCCGGCCGCCGGGGCGCGGTCACGGTCGCCACGAACATGGCCGGCCGCGGTACCGACATCAAGCTCGGCGGCAACCCGGACGACCTCGCCGAGGCCGAGCTGCGCCAGCAGGGCCTGGACCCGGAGGAGCACATCGAGGAGTGGGCGCACGCCCTTCCCGCAGCGCTCACCCGGGCCGAGGCCGCGGTGAAGGCGGAGTTCGAGGAGGTCAAGGAGCTCGGCGGGCTGTACGTGCTGGGCACCGAGCGTCACGAGTCGCGCCGCATCGACAACCAGCTGCGCGGCCGTTCCGGCCGACAGGGCGACCCGGGCGAGTCCCGCTTCTACCTGTCGCTGGGCGACGACCTGATGCGCCTGTTCAAGGCGCAGATGGTCGAGCGCGTCATGGCGATGGCGAACGTGCCGGACGACGTGCCGATCGAGAACAAGATGGTGACGCGCGCGATCGCGTCGGCCCAGTCGCAGGTGGAGACCCAGAACTTCGAGACGCGCAAGAACGTCCTGAAGTACGACGAGGTCCTCAACAACCAGCGCGAGGTCATCTACGGCGAGCGCCGCCGCGTCCTGGAGGGCGAGGACCTCCAGGAGCAGGTGCGCCACATGATGGACGACACCATCGACGCGTACATCGCGGCCGAGACGGTCGAGGGCTTCGCCGAGGAGTGGGACCTGGAGCGCCTGTGGGGCGCCTTCCGGCAGCTCTACCCGGTGAAGGTCACCATCGACGAGCTCGAGGAGGCCGCGGGCGACCGCGCGGGCATCACCGCCGAGTTCATCGCGGAGTCCGTCAAGGACGACATCCACGAGCAGTACGAGACCCGCGAGAAGACGCTCGGCTCCGAGATCATGCGTGAGCTGGAGCGGCGTGTGGTCCTGTCGGTGCTCGACCGCAAGTGGCGCGAGCACCTGTACGAGATGGACTACCTGCAGGAGGGCATCGGCCTGCGGGCCATGGCCCAGAAGGACCCGCTGGTCGAGTACCAGCGCGAGGGCTTCGACATGTTCAACGCCATGCAGGAGGGCATCAAGGAGGAGTCCGTCGGCTACCTGTTCAACCTGGAGGTCCAGGTCGAGCAGCAGGTCGAGGAGGTTCCGGTGCAGGACGCGGCGCCGTCGCTGACGAAGGAGCCGGCGGGCGTGCGTCCGGAGATCCGGGCGAAGGGGCTGGACGCTCCGCAGCGGCCGGACCGGCTGCACTTCTCCGCCCCGACGGTGGACGGGGAGGGCGGTGTCATCGAGGGCGACTTCGAGAGCGACTCCCTCGGTGCCGAGGGTGACGGGATGACGCGGGCGGAGCGGCGCAAGGCGCAGAAGGCCGCGGGCGGGCGTCGCCGGAAGAAGTAACCCGCCGTCGGCGGGTTGAGCTGGAGCTGTCGGCCGGGGCCGGACACCTGGGGTGTCCGGCCCCGGCCGCGTCGTGTGTGGGTGCGGCGCCGTTGCCGGGGCTCCGCCCCAGACCCCGCGCCTCAAACGCCGGCGGGGCTGAAAGAGCGCCTCAAACGCCGGCGGGGCTGAAGTGGGGTGCGGCGGGGCTGGGGGCGTCACGGGCGGGGGCCCTGGATTTCTACTGCGGCGCAGCGCCAGCGGAGGTCCGGGCCCTGTTCGAGGCGGAAGGCCATGGCGGTGAGGCGGTCGCCCGTGGCGATGCGGGCGAAGGCCTCGATGACCCCCGGGCCCGGGGTGAAGCGGCCGCACTGGCGGACGACCGGGCGCAGGCGGTCGCGGAGGGGGTCCGCGGGGGCCAGGGCGATCAGCTGCTGGTAGGCGGGGCCGATGGTGTGGCCGAGGAGCGAGTGGACCGGGCGCAGGCCGCTGACCACCGCGAGGAGGTGTTCGGCGAACCAGTGGTGCGGGCCGAGCCGCAGGGTGCGCGGAGGGCCGGCCGGGCGCCGCTGGTCCCGGCGGCTGCCGTCGTTGCCGGTCATCGTGGCGCGCATCGTGGTGTCCATCGCGAGCTTCCCCCGAACAGCCGGGCCCGGAGAGGTACCGGGCGGTAACTTGATGGGGATCTTCTACGGCGGCCGAACACGCTCCGCAACCACGCCCGCGGCCGGCCCGGCCGCCGGCCCGCTTCACCTATCCGGGTGGGCGGCGGCCGGCCCCTCGCCCCGGGCGGCGCCCGTGCGCGTACCCGGGTGGACGGGCGCGGCTCCCGGTCGGGCGCCCCGAAGGGGGACGGGGTCCCTCACCCGCCCGGCCGTGTCCGAGTCGTATCCTGAGGGCGTTTCCGACTACCGAAAGCAGCCGGCCATGCGCGTGTACGTCCCCCTGACCCTCCCCGGTCTCGCCGAGGTGCACCGGGCGGGTGAGCTGGGCTCCGCCCCGCTGCTGGCGTACGCCGTCACCCCCGAACTCCGCGAGTGGTACGTGTCGGACGACATCGAGGAGCTGGAGTACGCGGCCTTGAACCGGGCCGCGCTCGCCTCCCTGCGGCTGGTTGCCGCGGACGCGGACGCCCCGCGCCGGCGCGTCGTGGTCGCCCTCGACGTCGACGACAAGGCCGCCACCGCCGCCCCCGGGGCCGACGAGGCCGCTCTCGGCCGGGTGACCCTGGCCGCCGCCGTACGGCTCGCCGTGGCCGCCGCCGTGCACGTGGACGCCGATGACGCCGACGAGGACGTGGCCGCCGCCGCAGGGGCCCTGGAGGCCGCCGACGGCGGGGACGCGGACGCGCAGCGCACCGTCGACGCCGCCGAGGACCACGACCTGCTGTGGTTCGGCGTGCAGGAGATTCCGGGGCTGCTGAAGTGATCGACACGACCGCCGCCGCTACCGTCACCACCCGCCCGAACCACATCGTCTGGGACTGGAACGGGACGCTCCTGCACGACATCGACGCGGTCATAGCCGCGACCAACGCCTCCTTCGCCGAGCTCGGCTTCGCGCCGATCAGCCTGGAGACCTACCGCGACATGTACGTCGTGCCGGTGCCGAAGTTCTACGAGCGCCTCATGGGACGGATGCCCACCGAGGCGGAGTGGCTCGTCATGGACGACACCTTCCACCGCCACTACTGGGCCGCCGCCGAGGATGCCGGGTTGGCCGAGGGGGCCCGGGAGCTGCTCCGGGACTGGCAGCTGGACGGACTCACCCAGTCCCTGCTGTCCCTCGCGCCCCACGACAAGCTCGTCCCCCTGGTCCGGGCCCACGGCATCGACCAGCACTTCCTGCGCGTCGACGGCCGGATCGGCCCCTCCCACACCTCCAAGGCGGGACATCTCGTACGCCACCTGGCCGCCCTGGACGGGACGGGTGTGACGGCGGACCGTACGGTCCTCATCGGAGACGCCGTGGACGACGCCCTCGCCGCCGCCCACGTGGGTGCCCTGGCGGTTCTCTACACGGGCGGCTCGCACAGCCGCAGCAGTCTGGAATCAGCCGGAGTGCCGGTCGTGGACAGCCTGGCCGAGGCCGTCCGGACAGCTCGCGAGCTGGCCGGATAAGGACGGGACGGGCCGCTGCACGGACGGCCGGTCACGTCGCTGGCCAGAGTGTCAAAGTTCTACCCCAAGATTTGTACAGATGCAGCGAATGACGTCCTGGGGGTAGGTCGGGATAGCCTTGTACCCGTGATCAGCGCGATAGTCATCGGGGGCACTGGAGCCTCCGGCCTGCGCCCGGCGCACGACCGTGCCCGGGCCTTCGCTGATCCCCGCCCCCGGGACCGTCGGCCGATCATGGCTCATTCCCTCCCGGTCGGCTCTCTCGACGGCATAGCGTCGATCCCGAACGGACACCCCGCCTCGCGGCGCTATGTCATTCCTTCCTTCACCTACGTCACGCAATGGCGCGCGACAGGAGCCAGAGGACATGCAGACCAAGCTGGACGAAGCAAAGGCCGAGCTGCTCGCACGGGCGGCCCGGGTAGCTGAGCACAGCCCGGCCGGGGGGCTACTTCCGACTGGGTCCGAGCGGGGAGAGCGTCCAGACCAGGACACCGTTCTCTCCTACCTCCAGCGCTACTACCTGCACACGGCGCCCGAGGACCTCGCGGACCGGGACCCGGTCGATGTGTTCGGAGCCGCGCTCTCGCACTACCGGCTCGCCGAGAACCGGCCGCAGGGCACCGCGAACGTGCGCGTGCACACGCCTACGGTGGAGGAGAACGGCTGGACCTCCAGCCACTCCGTCGTCGAGGTCGTCACCGACGACATGCCCTTCCTCGTGGACTCCGTGACGAACGAGCTGTCCCGCCAGGGCCGCGGCATCCACGTCGTGATCCACCCGCAGGTCGTCGTCCGCCGCGACATCACCGGCAAGCTGATCGAGATCCTCGGCCCCGACTGCGACGCCCACGGCCCCGCCACCGCGCGTCCCCACGACTCCCTCGTCGAGTCCTGGATCCACGTCGAGATGGACCGCGAGACCGACAAGGCCGATCTCAAGCAGATCACCGCCGATCTCCAGCGCGTCCTGTCCGACGTACGCGAGTCCGTCGAGGACTGGGAGAAGATGCGCGAGGCCGCGCTGCGGATCGCGGAGGGCCTCCCGGACGAGCCCACCGCCCCCGACCTGCGCGAGTACGAGCTCGAAGAGGCCCGTGAGCTGCTGCGCTGGCTCGCCGACGACCACTTCACCTTCCTCGGCTACCGCGAGTACAACCTCGTCGACGGCGACTCCCTGTCCGCCGTGCCCGGTACCGGCCTCGGCATCCTGCGCTCCGACCCGCACCACAGCGGCAAGGAGGACGGCCACCCGGTCTCGCCGTCCTTCAACCGGCTGCCCGCCGACGCGCGCGCCAAGGCCCGCGAGCACCGCCTGCTGGTGCTGACCAAGGCCAACAGCCGTTCCACCGTGCACCGCCCCTCGTACCTCGACTACGTGGGCGTCAAGAAGTTCGACGCCGACGGCAACGTCGTCGGCGAGCGCCGCTTCCTCGGCCTGTTCTCCTCCGCCGCGTACACCGAGTCCGTACGCCGCGTCCCGGTCATCCGCCGCAAGGTCGCCGAGGTCCTCGCCGGCGCCGGCTTCGCGCCGAGCAGCCACGACGGCCGCGACCTGACGCAGATCCTGGAGACGTACCCGCGCGACGAGCTGTTCCAGACCCCGGTCGACCAGCTCCAGGCCATCGTCACCTCCGTCCTGTACCTCCAGGAACGCCGCCGGCTGCGGCTGTACCTGCGCCAGGACGAGTACGGCCGCTACTACTCGGCGCTCGTCTACCTGCCCCGCGACCGGTTCACCACCGGTGTGCGGCTGCGCCTGATGGACATCCTGCGCGAGGAGCTCGGCGGCATCAGCGTCGACTTCACCGCCTGGAACACCGAGTCGATCCTCTCCCGCATCCACTTCGTCGTCCGCGTCCCGCAGGGCACCGAGCTGCCCGCGCTGACCGACTCCGACGTCGAGCGCATCGAGGGCCGTCTCGTCGAGGCCGCCCGCTCCTGGGCCGACGGCTTCCAGGAAGCGCTGATCGCCGAGTGCGGCGAGGAGCGCGCCGCCGAGCTGCTGCGCCGCTACGGCACCTCCTTCGCCGAGGGCTACAAGGCCGACCACTCGCCGCGCGCGGCCGTCGCCGACCTGATCCACCTGGAGCGGCTCGCCGCCAGCGACCGCCAGTTCGCGCTCTCGCTCTACGAGCCCGTCGGCGCGGGCCCCGGCGAGCGCCGCTTCAAGATCTTCCGTACCGGCGACCAGGTCTCGCTCTCCGCGGTCCTGCCGGTGCTCCAGCGCCTGGGCGTCGAGGTCACCGACGAGCGCCCGTACGAGCTGCGCCGCTCCGACCGGGTCAGCGCCTGGATCTACGACTTCGGTCTGCGGATGCCCGTCTCCGGCAACGGGGACAACTACCTCGGCGACGACGCCCGCGAGCGCTTCCAGGACGCCTTCGCCGCGGTCTGGCAGGGCGACGCGGAGAACGACAACTTCAACGCCCTGGTGCTGAGCGCCGGGCTCACCTGGCGCCAGGCCGTCGTCCTGCGCGCGTACGCCAAGTACCTGCGCCAGGCCGGCTCCACCTTCAGCCAGGACTACATGGAGGACACCCTCCGCAACAACGTCCACACCACCCGACTGCTGGTCTCGCTCTTCGAGGCCCGGATGGCGCCCGTGCGCCAGACCGCCGGCAGCGAGCTCGTGGACGCCATGCTGGAGGAGCTCGACGGGGCCCTGGACCAGGTCGCCTCGCTCGACGAGGACCGCATCCTGCGGGCCTTCCTCACCCTCATCAAGGCCACCCTGCGCACGAACTTCTTCCAGCTCAACGGCGTGGGCGAGCAGCACTCGTACGTGTCGATGAAGTTCGACCCGCAGGCCATCCCGGACCTGCCGGCCCCGCGTCCGGCCTTCGAGATCTGGGTGTACTCCCCGCGCGTCGAGGGCGTCCACCTGCGGTTCGGCAAGGTCGCCCGAGGCGGCCTGCGCTGGTCCGACCGCCGAGAGGACTTCCGTACGGAGATCCTCGGCCTGGTCAAGGCGCAGATGGTCAAGAACACCGTGATCGTGCCGGTCGGCGCCAAGGGCGGCTTCGTCGCCAAGAACCTCCCCGATCCGTCGGTGGACCGCGACGCCTGGCTCGCCGAGGGCATCGCCTCTTACAAGATCTTCATCTCGGCGCTGCTCGACATCACCGACAACATGGTCGCCGGCGAGGTCCTGCCCCCCAAGGGCGTGGTCCGCCACGACGAGGACGACACCTACCTCGTCGTCGCCGCCGACAAGGGCACCGCGACCTTCTCCGACATCGCCAACGGCGTGGCGGAGTCCTACGGCTTCTGGCTCGGCGACGCCTTCGCGTCGGGCGGCTCGGCCGGCTACGACCACAAGGGCATGGGCATCACCGCCCGCGGCGCGTGGGAGTCCGTCAAGCGGCACTTCCGCGAGCTGGGCCACGACACCCAGACCGAGGACTTCACCGTCGTCGGCGTCGGTGACATGTCCGGCGACGTGTTCGGCAACGGCATGCTGCTCTCCGAGCACATCCGCCTGGTCGCCGCCTTCGACCACCGGCACATCTTCATCGACCCGAACCCGGACGCGGCCACCTCCTACGCCGAGCGCCGGCGCCTGTTCGAGCTGCCGCGCTCCTCGTGGGCCGACTACGACACCTCGCTGATCTCGGCGGGCGGTGGCATCCACCCGCGTTCCGCGAAGGCCGTCCCGATCACCGCGCAGGTCCGTGAGGCCCTCGGCATCGAGGCGGGCGTCACCAAGATGACCCCGGCCGACCTGATGAAGGCGATCCTGCAGTCCCCCGTGGACCTCCTGTGGAACGGCGGCATCGGTACGTACGTCAAGGCCACTGCCGAGACGCACGCGGACGTCGGCGACAAGGCCAACGACGCGATCCGCGTCAACGGCTCCGACGTGCGGGCCAAGGTCATCGGCGAGGGCGGCAACCTGGGTCTGACCCAGCTCGGCCGGATCGAGTTCGCCCGCACCGGTGCGGGCGGCGAGGGCGGCAAGGTCAACACCGACGCCATCGACAACAGCGCGGGCGTGGACACCTCCGACCACGAGGTGAACATCAAGATCCTGCTCAACGCGGTCGTCACCGACGGCGACATGACGGTCAAGCAGCGCAACAAGCTGCTCGCCCAGATGACCGACGAGGTCGGCCACCTGGTGCTGCGCAACAACTACGCGCAGAACACCGCCCTCGCCAACGGCGCGGCGCAGGCCCCGAGCCTGCTCCACGCCCAGCAGCGCTACATGCGCCGGCTGGAGCGCGACGGGCTCCTCGACCGGGCGCTGGAGTTCCTGCCCACCGACCGGCAGATCCGCGAGCTGCTGAACGGCGGCAAGGGTCTGACCCAGCCCGAGCTGGCCGTGCTGTTCGCCTACACCAAGATCACGGTGGCGGATGAGCTCATCGCCACCGAGCTGCCGGACGACCCGTACCTGCGCCGTCTGCTCTTCGCGTACTTCCCGGCCGCCCTGGCCGAGAGGCTCACCGAGCAGATCGACACGCACGCGCTGCGCCGGGAGATCATCACCACCCTCCTGGTCAACGACACCGTCAACACGGGTGGTTCGACCTTCCTGCACCGTCTGCGCGAGGAGAGCGGGGCCTCCACGGAGGAGATCGTGCGCGCGCAGCTCGCGGCCCGCGAGATCTTCGGCCTGGCCGACGTGTGGGACGCGGTGGAGGCGCTCGACAACAAGGTCGCCGCCGACGTCCAGACCCGGGTGCGGCTGCACTCGCGGCGCCTGGTCGAGCGCGGTACCCGCTGGCTGCTGAACAACCGGCCGCAGCCGCTCCAGATCACCGAGACCATCGCCTTCTTCCAGGAGCGCGTGGGCCAGGTCTGGGCCGAGCTGCCGAAGCTGGTGCGCGGCGCCGACCTGGAGTGGTACCAGTCGATCCTGGACGAGCTGACGGGCGAGGGCGTCCCGGAGGAACTGGCCGCCAAGGTGGCCGGCTTCTCCTCCGCCTTCCCGGCGCTGGACATCGTCGCGATCGCGGACCGCACGGGCATGGATCCGCTGGAGGTCGCCGAGGTGTACTACGACCTCGCCGACCGCCTGGCCATCACCCAGCTGATGGACCGGATCATCGAGCTGCCGCGGTCCGACCGCTGGCAGTCGATGGCCCGCGCCTCCATCCGCGAGGACCTGTTCGCGGCGCACGCGGCGCTGACCGCGGACGTGCTGTCGGTGGGCAACGGCACCTCGACTCCCGAGGAGCGCTTCAAGGCGTGGGAGGAGAAGAACACGGCCATCATCGGGCGGGCGCGGACGACTCTGGACGAGATCCAGGGGTCGGACGACTTCGACCTGGCGAACCTGTCGGTGGCGATGCGGACGATGCGGTCGCTGTTGCGCGTGCACAGCTGATCGCGGGGTTGTACGGAACGGGCCGGGCCCGGGACCTTCGAGGTCCCGGGCCCGGCCCGTTGCGGGGGCGCTGCCCCCGGGCCCCCGCGCCTCAAACGCCGGCGGGGCTGAAAGTGCGCCTCAAGCGCCGGCGGGGCTGAAAGGAGGCGCGGGTCTGGGCGGAGCCCGGGAAGGTCAGCGGCCCGCTGTGAAGGCCTCGTAGGCGTCGCAGACTTCGGAGGAGGGGCCGTCCATGCGGAGCACACCGGCCTCCAGCCAGATCGCGCGGTCGCAGGTCTCGCGGACCGTGTTGATGCCGTGGCTGACGAGGAAGACGGTGCCGGCGTGCTCGCGGAGTTCCTCGATGCGGGCCTGGCTGCGCCGCTGGAAGGCCGCGTCGCCGGTGGCCAGGGCCTCGTCGATCATCAGGACGTCGTGGTCCTTGGCGGCGGCGATGGAGAACCGCAGCCGGGCGCCCATGCCGGAGGAGTACGTCCGCATGGGCAGGGAGATGAAGTCGCCCTTCTCGTTGATGCCCGAGAAGTCGACGATCCCCTGGTAGCGCTCGCGGATCTGCTGCTTGGACATGCCCATCGCGAGACCGCCGAGGACGACGTTGCGCTCGCCGGTCAGGTCGTTCATCAGGGCGGCGTTCACACCGAGCAGGGACGGCTGGCCGTGCGAATAGATCCGGCCGCGGGCCACCGGCTGGAGGCCGGCGATGGCGGCCAGCAGGGTGGACTTGCCCGAGCCGTTGGAGCCGATGAGGCCGATGGCCTCGCCCTTGTACGCAGTGAAGGTGACGCCCTTGACGGCGTGCACCTCCTTGATGCCGGGGGGCGCCTTGCGGGAGAAGACCCGGCTGAGCGCCGCGGTGGCTCCGCCCTTGCGGGCGCCGGCGCCGTGCACCTTGTAGATGACGTGGACCCCGTCGGCGATGACGGTCGGTACCCGGGTGTCGGTCTGCGTCGCGGTGTCAGCCACGTCCGTACTCCTCTTCTGCCTTCCAGAACCAGATGAAGCCGCCGACGCCGGCGACCAGGGCCCAGCCGATGGCGAGCAGCCAGGCGTGGGGCGGGAGCGAGTGCGCCTGGAAGCTGTCGATCAGTGCGAAGCGCATCAGGTCGATGTAGACGGCGGCGGGGTTGAGCTTGAGCAGCACCAGCGCCCAGTGGTGCGGCAGGTGGCCCGACTTGATCATCTGGTCGATGGACCACATGACGCCCGAGGAGTACATCCAGGTGCGCAGGATGAAGGGCATCAGCTGGCTGACGTCCGGGCTCTTGCTGCCGATGCGCGCCATGACCATCGCGCAGCCGGCGGCGAAGACGGCCATCAACAGTAGGGCCGGGACGGCCAGGAACCAGGACCAGGCGGGCCGCTGGCCGAAGGCCAGCAGCAGGATGACCAGGGCGCCCATGGTGACGAGCAGCTGCTGGAAGAGCTGGACGACGGTGGAGATGGGCAGGCTGGCGCGGGGGAAGTGCAGGGCGCGGACCAGGCCTCGGTTGCTGTGGACGGCGCGGGTGCCGGCGTTGATGGAGCTGCCGATGAAGTCCCAGACGAAGATGCCGGTGATCAGGAAGGGGACGTAGTCCGGCACGCCGTGGCTGGCCTGCATCACGATGCCGAAGATGAAGTAGTAGACGGCCGCGTTGAGGAGCGGGGTCACCAGGTGCCAGAGCTGGCCGAGCTTGGCGGTGCTGTACGTGGCCTGCATGCGGGCGGTCGCGTACGCGGTCACGAAGTGGCGGCGGTCCCAGAGTTCCGCGATGTAGCGGGGGAGCGTGGGGCGGGCGCCGCTGAGGGTGAGGCCGTGGGCGGCGGCGAGGCGCGCGAGTTCCGCGGAGGGCGCGGGCTCGGTCGTGGAGGCGGTCGCGGTGGTCACAGGGTTCGCTTTCGACGGGGTCAGTACGTCACTGCCGAGGTCGGGACGGGTCCGTATCGTCGCTACGGCGAGGTTAGGGCGTGCTGCGTCGGAACGCAACCGTATCGTCGTGACGGTGGCGCGGTTATGCTCTCTGCATGACCCCGGACCCCGCCGCCGCTTCCGCCCCCGCCCCCGCCCGTAGAGCTCCCGCCGGGGCCGCCGTCCTGCGCGCGGACGTGACCGAGGCGATCCGCGACGCGGTGGTGGAGGAGCTGGCCGCGGTCGGCTTCTCGAAGATGTCCATCGAGGGCATCGCCCGGCGGGCGGGGGTCGGCAAGACCGCGGTCTACCGGCGGTGGAAGTCGAAGCTGCACCTGGTGCTGGACCTGGTGGGGGCCTTCGCGGTGGACGGCCTGCCGGTGCCCGCGACCGGCTCGCTGTACGGGGACGTACGGGCCCTGCTGGAGGTCATGTCACACGTGCTGCGGCACCCGGTGGCCTCCGCGGTGATCCCCGACCTGCTCGTGGAGGCGGCGCGGAACCCGGAGATCGCGGACGCGGTGCGCGGCGCGCTCCTCGACGGACAGCGGCGGATGGCGGAGGGGATCGTCTCGGACGCGGTCGCCCGCGGCGAGCTCCCGGCGGGCATCGACCCGGCCCACGCCCTCGACCTGCTGATCGGCCCGCTCTACTGGCGCCAGGTGGTGGTCCGGGACGCGGTGACGGGCGGCCACCTCGACGTCCTGGCCCACCAAGTGGTGGCGGGCCTGAAGGCGAGCTCCGGGGCCGGCGCATAGCGGCGGCTACGGCCGGACGGTAGCCAGGGCCGGCGCCGGCGCGGCAACCGCGCGAGCCGCGGGAGTGGGGCGACGGTCCGCCAGGGGGACGACCGCCGGGACCGGGGCCGTCTGCCCGAGGAAGACCCGGCGCACCTGGACCTTGTACGCGGGCACGATGACGCTGAACCGGGGCACGGCACATCCAGGGGTCGGCTCGGGCATATGGCCCGGGAACCCCTGGTGTGGCGATCGGGATACGCGGTGTGTGGCACATTCGGGTTGCGCAGCGTCAACGGAGTGCGTCGGGCGCCGTGCGGGGGAGGGGTTACTTGATCGCCCCGGCCGTCACCCCCGAGACGAACTGCCGCTGGAAGGCGAAGAAGACGACGAGCGGGACCGCCATCGACAGGAACGCGCCGGGCGCGAGGACGTCGATGTTGTTCCCGAACTGCCGTACCTGCTGCTGGAGCGCGACCGTGACCGGCGGGTTGGCCGAGTCCGCGAACACCAGCGCCACCAGCATGTCGTTCCACACCCACAGGAACTGGAAGATGCCGAGCGAGGCGATCGCAGGACCGCCGAGCGGCAGCACCACCCGTGCGAACAGGCGCAGTTCACCCGCCCCGTCGAGACGGGCCGCCTCCAGCAGCTCGCGCGGGATCTCCGCGAAGAAGTTGCGCAGCAGGAACACGGCGAAGGGCAGTCCGAAGGCGGTGTGGAAGAGGACCACGCCCGCCGTGGTCTCGAACAGCCCGATGGAGCCGAAGAGTTCGGAGACCGGGATCAGCGCCACCTGTACGGGGACCACGAGCAGTCCGACGACGAGGAGGAAGAGCCAGTCCCGGCCGGGGAACTCCAGCCAGGCGAAGGCGTATCCGGCGAGCGAGCCCAGGACCAGGACCAGCAGGGTGGCCGGCACGGCGATCGCGAACGTGTTCAGGAGCGAGCCGGTGATGGTGTCGTTCGCCAGCAGCCGCTCGTAGTTGTCGGCCGTCAGCCGCGAGGGCGCGGTGAACACCTGCCACCAGCCGCCGCCGTTGAGGTCGGTGGGGGAGACGAGCGAGGAGAGCAGCAGCCCGAGCGTGGGCAGCAGCCAGAAGAGCGCGGCCACGACCAGGAAGACGCGCAGCGCGCCCGCGCTGAGCTTGGCGGAGACGAGGGCGGCGTACGAGGGCTTGGCGGGGGCGAGCGCGGAGCGCGCGGGCCTGGCGTCCGCGGGTCCGGCGGCCGCCGGGTCCACCGCCGTCGGGTCCACCGCCGCCGGGTCCGGCGTCGCGTCGGAACGGCTCATCGGGACCCCTCCTTGCGCAGCCGACGGATGTTCACGAGCATCACCGGGATCACCAGCACCAGCAGCAGCACGGCGATGGCGCTGCCCAGCCCCGGATCGGCGTCCGTGCCGAACGAGGTCCGGTACAGCTGGAGCGCGAGCACGTTCGCGTCGTCCTGGACCGCACCCGGGGCGATCACGAAGACCAGGTCGAAGATCTTCATGACGTTGATGACGAGGGTGACGAGCACGACCACCAGGACGGGCGCCAGCAGCGGGACGGTGATCCGCCGGAACACCTGCCACTCGTTCGCCCCGTCCACGCGCGCCGCCTCCAGCAGCTCACGCGGTACGGCGGCCAGTCCGGCTCCGATCAGCACCATTGCGAAACCGGCCCACATCCATACGTACGCCCCGATGACCGCCGGGGTGACGAGCGCCGGGCCGAGCCACTGCACCCCCGCGTACGCCTCCCGGAAGTTGGCCGCGGGCAGCCGCAGCAGGGCCCCGTCGGCCTTCGCGGACAGGGTGAAGGTGCCGTCGGCGCCGGCCGTCGCCCCATCGACCACCCGGCCGTCCTTGACCGCCTCGATCCGCATCCCGGCGTAGCCCTGCTCGGTCGGGTCGACCGCGTTCGTCGCCCCGCCGCCGCCCCGGGTGAAGTCCTGCCAGACGGTGCCGGTGACCTTTCCCGGCACGGCGTCGGACCGGCCGGCGGTACGGGTCCCCTCCGGCAGCGCCTCCGGGGCCACGCCGACCAGCGGGAGCAGCACCGGGGTGCCCGCGCGGACGGGGTCGCGGGTGATGAAGGCGCCCCCGCCGGCGTCCACGAGCGGGGAGTCCCGGCCCGGGCGGGCCTTGGGGAAGGCCGAGGACTCCGCGAAGGTGTCGTGGACCCCGACCCAGACCGCGTTGGCGACCCCGCGGTCGGGATCGTGGTCGTAGACGAGCCGGAAGATGATGCCCGCGGCCAGCATCGAGATCGCCATCGGCATGAACACCAGCAGCTTGAACGCCGTTCCCCAGCGGACCCGTTCGGTGAGGACCGCGAAGATCAGGCCGAGGGCGGTGGCCGTGGCCGGGGCGAACACCACCCAGAGCGCCGTGTTCTTCAGGGCGGTGCGGATCGTGTCGTCGCTCAGGATCTCGCGGTAGTTGTCGCCGCCGACGAAGGTGTCGCCGGAACGGTCGAAGAGGCTGCGGTAGAGGGAGTAGCCGATCGGGTGCACGACGAGCGCACCGAGCAGCACGAGAGCCGGGAGGAGGAACGCCGCCGCGATCAGCCGGCGGCGCCGTGCCTCCGCGGAGACGACGCCCTTGGACGCGACGCCGTTGGACGCGACGCCCTTGGCGGCAGGGGCCGGCACGGGATCAGTTCCCGTAGGCCTTGGCCGCGTCCGCCTCCAGTTTCGCCTGGGTGCCCGCCACGTCCGACGGGTTCGCCAGGAAGTCCTGGAGCGCCTTCCACTCACCGGCGCCCGGGGTCCCGCCGAAGGCCGCCGGGGCCTGGTCCGACATGTCGAAGCGGAAGTCGTCGCCCGAGGCGATCAGCGCCTTGGCGATGTCCCGCTGGATGGCGTTCGGATAGGCGCCCGGGTCCACCGCCTTGTTCGGGGAGACGAAGCCGCCCTGCCGGGCGTGGATCTCCGCCGCGTCCGGCGACGCCAGGAAGGTCAGCAGCGCCTGCGCCCCCTTCGACGGCTTCAGGGCGACCGCCACGTCGCCTCCCGAGACCACCGGAGCCTTCTCGCCGACCACCGGGAAGGGGAAGACGAGGGCGTCCTCGCCCACCTTGGCCTCCGTCTGCGCGATGTTCACCGCCACGAAGTCGCCCTCGAAGACCATCGCCGCCGCCGGTCGGTCGCCACCGGTGAAGGTCTGCGTCACCGACTTCGGGAACTCGGTGGACAGCGCCCCGCTCGGCCCGCCCGCCAGGAAGTCCTTGCGGCCGAACAGCTCGCCGAGCGTGGTCAGCGCCTGCTTGACGCTGTCGTCCGTCCACTTGATCTGGTGCTTGGCCAGCTGGTCGTACTTCTCCGGCCCGGCCTGGGAGAGGTAGATGTTCTCGAACCAGTCGGTGAGGGTCCAGCCGTCCGCACCCGCCACCGAGACGGCCGGGGTACCGGACGCGGACAGCGTGTCGGCCGCGGCGATCAGTTCCTTCCAGGTCTTCGGGGGCTTGACCCCCGCCGCCTCGAAGGCCTTCGCGTTGTACCAGATCAGCGACTTGTTGGCGGCCTTGTAGTACACGCCGTACTGGGTGCCGCCGACGGCGCCGAGCGTCCGCCAGCCCTTCGAGTAGTTCGCGTCCAGCTGGGCGGCGGCCTCCGGGCCCAACGGCTGCGCCCACTTGTTCTCCACCGCCGCCTTCAACACCCCGACCTGCGGGAGCAGCGCCACGTCCGGCGGCGCACCACCCGCGATCTTCGCGCCGAGGAAGGTGACGATCGGGTCCTGGGCCGGGACGAAGGTGACGGAGGCACCCGTCCGCTTCTCGAACTCCTTCAGGACCTTGGTGAAGTTCTCCTGCTCCGGGCCCGTCCAGACCGCGGCGACCTCCAGCTTCTCGCCGGGCAGCTTCGGTAACTGCACCCGGGGTACGGCCGTGCTGCCTTCGGGACCCTGCGGTTCCTCCGTCCCGCCGCCCCCGCACGCGGAGAGCGCGAGGGCGGCCGCCGCGGCGAACGCCGTCCAGGTGAGTGTCGTGCGGCTCGTTCCGTGCCTGCGCATGGTTCGCCCCCGATGCCCGTGATGTGTCCTGGACCACAAGGTCTACGCCGAGCCGTGCGCCCCCGCAATACCGCCTCGCGGGGCGCGGCCGCGTGTCAGGGCGCGGGCGGGAACAGCACGGGTATCGCCGAGACCAGGTGCGAGGCCCGGTCCAGGGCGCTGGCCAGCAGTGCGAGGTCGGTGGGCCCGTTGCCCAGCTCGCGCACCGGGCGGCGGGCCGGCGGATCGCCCATCCGCTCCCACTCCACCGGGACCACGGTCGGCCGCTGGGTCGCCGTCCGGGGGATCCGGCCGGTGACCCGGCCCGCCTGGAACGGGACCGTCCGGCCGTCGCCGAAACGGAGCAGGCCGCGCCCCGGGCCCGGCTGGTCGGGGGCGTCGAGCTCCACGCGCAGGGTGGCCAGCCGGGCCGGCCCGGCTTCCGCCGTACGGTCCGGGAGGGCGCTGGCGGCCACCAGGTGCACGCCGAGCCGGGCGCCCTCGCGGGCCACCGCCTCCAGGGCCCGGACCACTGAGCCCGCGGCGGGGCGGCCCGTACTGCCCAGCCCCGGCGCGACCAGCGCGTCGAGGTCGTCCACGAGCACCACCAGGCGGGGCAGCGGGCTGGGCCCGGGCGGATCGGTACGGAGGGTCGAGGCCCGCAGCCGCAGCGTGCCGGTGCGCTGGGGGTCGAGATCGCCGCGCTGCTCGCCCGGGGCGGGTCGGCGCGGCGCGACCATGCGGTCGGACACCTCGCGCTGCGCGTGCCACTCGGCGAAGGACAGGTCCTCCAGCAGTTCGGAGCGGCGCTTGAGCTCCGCGCCCAGCGCCTGCGCGAACTCCCGCATGCGCAGCGGATCGGAGGCGACCAGGTGGGCGCAGACGTGCGGGAGCTCGGTGCAGGGCAGCAGCCCGTCGCCGCGCTCGCCGCCGGCCCCGTCGAGGAGGAGCAGCCCGAGCCGGTCGGGCCGGGCGGCCGCGGACAGCGACGCGGCCACCGAGCGCAGCAGCTCGGTCCGCCCGCTGCCGGCCGGCCCCTCGATGAGCAGGTGCGGGCCGTCGTGGACGAGTTCGGTGCCGACGGGCCCGCGGCGGCCGCTGCCCAGCACGATCTCGGCGAGGCCGCCCATGCCCTGCCCCTGGTCGGTGGCGGCGGCCCACCGCGCCATCAGGGAGGCCGGGGTGGCCCGGGCCAGCCCCAGCTCGTCCAGCAGCCGCGCGGTGGCGGGCAGGGCGGCCGCGGCCGACCGGTAGGGCTCGGCGGAGCCGCCCCCCTCGGCGGTGCGCAGCGGGGCCAGGGCCCGGGCGAAGCGCTCGGCCCAGGCGGCGGAGACGGAGTCGGCGGTGGCGGTGCCCCCCGACGGGACCGGCCTGCCACCGCTGATCGTGAAGGTGCGCACGGCCGTGGCCACATCGCCGCTGAGCAGGGCGACCGCGCCGCAGTCCCGGAAGGCGGGAGAGCTCGCGCAGGCGGCCTCGTACGTCTCTTCGACCGGCGAGGCGGGGGTGGCGGCCGGGGCCTCGGCGAGCACGAGCACGTGGATCCCGGCGGCCGGGCCGTGCGAGGCGAGCCGGCCGGTGACGTCGCGCAGCGGGCCGGCTCCGGGATCGCCGTCGAGGACGACGAGCGTGTGCGGGCCCTCGTAGACGGCGGCGGCCCGCCGCACCTGTCCGGCGTCGGCGGCGGACCAGTGCACGCCGAGCGGACCCTCGTCGAGGCGCCGGGTCAGCTCACCCGTGCGGGCGACGGCCTGGTCGCGGTCGTACGCGAGCAGGAGCCGGCAGTCCTGGCCGTGCACGGGCCGTACGTGGGGCAGCCAGCCGAGCCAGCCCCAGTCGCGCCGCCGGTCGGCCAGGCCGCGCGCCCGGTCGGCGGAGACGAGCACGATCTCCAGCTGCCCCGGCGCGTGGAGCGCCGCCAGCTGCGCGACGACCCAGCGGGCGGCCCCGGCCAGCCGGGCCCGCGGGCCGGCCAGCCCGAGGGCGCCGACGGCGGGCAGGGACACCCGGCTCCCGGCGCCGAGCCCCACGTCCAGGACGGCGGGATGCCCGGGCGTACGGGACCACAGGCGCTCGGTGGGGCCCATCGCGGCCAGCAGCACCGCGGCCGGATCGTCGGGGTGGGGTGCGGCGGCCACCGGTTCCTGCGGGGCCTCGGCGGGCTCCTCGCCGCGCACCCACTTGCGGGCCCAGGCGCCGAGGCCCTTGCGCCGCCCGGGGCCGGCGCCGGAGCTCGGGCTCGGTGGTGGTGCTGCGCTCTGCGACCCGGTTTCGCGGGGAACACCGGGGGTGCTCGGGACGCCCGGGGCGTCGGGGACCTCGGCCGCGTCGGGATCGGGCCCGGGCGCGGCCGGATCCGCTCCGGGGAGCGGGCCGGGCAGCGGGAGGGCGGCGACGGGCCGGGCGGCGACCGACAGGTGGCCCTGGAGGTCCGGGGTCACCGACAGCGCGGGAGCGCCCGCGGGGGCCAGCCGCAAGGTGGACTCGCCGACCCGCAGCAGCGCTCCCGGGGGCAGGGCGACGGGCTGCGCCCCCACCGGGGCGCCGTCCAGCGTGGTGCCGTTCGTCGAGTTCAGGTCGGCCACCGCGACCCGCCCGTCGGGGACGACCGTGACCGCGCAGTGCATCCGGGAGACGTCGGGGTCGTCGAGTGGGACGTCGGCGTCGGCGGAGCGGCCCACCCGGATCTGCCCGCTGTGCAGCAGGTGCACCCCGCCCGCGTCGGGTCCGGCGACGACGTGCAGCTGGGCCGCGCCGAGGCCGTCCTCCGGCAGGACGTCCGGTACGGGCCCGTGCAGCGCCAGTACCGCGCCGTCCACGAGCGGCGGCTCGCCGAGCACCCGCCGCTGGAGGTCGAGGCGCTCGGAGCCGGCGTAGAGCACGACCGTGCCCCCGGTGTCGGGCCCGCCGACGGTCGCCGCGAGCCCGGAGGCGACCGCGGCCAGCGCGGTGCCGACGGGGGCGGTGACGAGTACGTCACAGCTCGCGGGGGCGGTCGCGGTCTGGTGGCCGCTGCGCGACCCAAGGACGGTCAGCCGGATCTGCATCGCCGTCAGCGGTCCCTTCTGCGCGGTGCGCGGTGTGTGCGCCCGGCAGGGGAATCCCGTGACATGACCGCCCGGTCGCCCCCCACCCGGCACGGACGCGTCGTCCGGTCAGGTCTGCCCGGACGGCGGGGCTCCCGTCCCGTGCCGTCCGTACATGTGCATCCTCGCACCTGTCACGGACAACACGCCCGGCACCCGGCAATAAATGATCTTGATGTTTCGGGACCCGGGCCGGACCCCGATCGGATCCGGACAGCAAGGCGGCAGAAGACGGGGAAAATCGCCTCCGGCATACCCCGCAAACATCACCCTCCGTACATATGTGCGGCAACCAACCTCCGGGGACCGGCGTCTTCCAGGGGGACACCCCCTAGAGTGGGCCGAAAACAAATCAGCGGATCGACCACATCCGACGACAGCAGGGGAGCGCGAGACGTGCGGCCAGTCGGCAGCAAGTACCTGCTCGAGGAGCCGCTCGGGCGCGGCGCCACGGGCACTGTCTGGCGTGCCCGCCAGAGGGAGGCCGCCGGCGCGGAGGCGGCCGTCGCGGGACAGCCGGGCGAGACCGTGGCCATCAAGGTCCTCAAGGAGGAGCTGGCCCAGGATCCCGACATCGTCATGCGCTTCCTGCGGGAGCGCTCGGTCCTGCTGCGCCTGACCCACCCCAACATCGTGCGCACCCGCGACCTCGTCGTCGAGGGCGACCTGCTGGCTCTGGTCATGGACCTGATCGACGGTCCGGACCTGCACAAGTACCTCCGCGAGAACGGCCCGTTCACGCCCGTCGCCGCGAGCCTGCTGACCGCCCAGATCGCCGACGCCCTCGCCGCCAGCCACGCCGACGGAGTGGTCCACCGCGACCTGAAGCCGGCCAACGTGCTGCTCGACGAGCGCGGCGGGCAGATGAAGCCGATGCTCACCGACTTCGGCATCGCCCGCCTCGCCGATTCCCCGGGCCTGACCCGCACCCACGAGTTCGTCGGCACCCCGGCCTACGTCGCGCCCGAGTCCGCCGAGGGCCGCCCGCAGACCTCCGCCGTCGACATCTACGGCGCCGGCATCCTGCTGTACGAGCTGCTCACCGGCCGCCCGCCGTTCGCCGGTGGCACCGCGCTCGAAGTGCTCCACCGCCACCTCAGCGAGGACCCGCAGCGGCCCCAGACCGTGCCCGAGCCGCTGTGGACGGTCATCGAGCGCTGCCTGCGCAAGGAGCCGAACGAGCGCCCCAGCGCCGAGAGCCTGGCCCGCGCACTGCGCGTGGTGGCCTCCGGCATCGGCGTGCACTCCTCGGCCGCCGAGGTGGAGGCCGCGCTCGGCGTGGGCGCGCTGCTCGCGCCCGACCCCTCGCCGGCCCCGGTCCCCGAGACCCCCGACGCGGGCGCGTACGACCCGAACGCCATGACGAGCGTCATGCCGCCGGTCGGCGCGGCCGACGCCACCTCGGTGCTGCCCACGGGGTCCCCCCGACCCGGCGGGCCGGGGGGAGCGGCCGGCCCCGGGGCCGACCCGACCTCGGTGATGCCCCCGGTGCAGCGGCCCGACTCGCCGCACCCGTGGCAGTCGCAGATGCAGGCCGCCCGCGACCGCAACGAGCAGACCCAGATCCAGTACCTCGACCCGAACGAGGACCCGCTGCGCCGCCGCCCGCAGCGGCAGGCGCCCCCGCCGCCGCAGCACCGGCCCCAGCAGCCGCAGCAGGCACAGCAGCCGCCCCAGTACCGGCAGGGCCCGCCGCCCCCGCAGCAGCAGTACCAGCAGCCCCAGCAGCCGCAGTACCGCCCGCCGCAGCAGCCGCCCCAGCAGCAGTACGCGCCCCCGCCGCCGCAGCACTACCAGCCGCAGCAGCACCAGCCCCAGCCGTACCAGCAGCAGCCTCAGCCGCAGCAGCCCCAGTACCGCCAGCCCCCGCAGCAGCAGCAGCCCCCGCAGCCCCCGCCGCAGCAGCGGCCGGCACCCCGGGAGCCGCGCGAGCCGCGCCGCCGCAGCGCCAACCCGGTGCGGATCCCCGGCCTCGGCTGCCTCAAGGGCTGCCTGGTGCTGATCCTGGTGTTCTTCGTCGCCGGCTGGCTCATCTGGGAACTGACCCCGCTTCAGGAGTGGATCGGTACCGGCCGGGGCTGGTGGGACCAGGTCTGGACCTGGGGTGGCGACGCCGTGGACTGGGTCAGCACGATCGGGGACTCCGCGGGCTCCTCGGGCTCGACGGGCTCCACCAAGCCCTGAAACGAGCCCTCGTAGCTCCGACTTCGTGGATTTGTCGACTTCTGGAACATGATTTCGCTCGCAGAAGTGAAGGTCGCCGCGAATCCGGACCCCTGCTGGCCTCTAATGCCCACCCGGCCGCGTAGCTTTGGTGCGTACGCCAGCCGCTGAGGGAGCAGTCGTGGCACGGAAGATCGGCAGCCGGTACACCGCGCACCAGATCCTGGGGCGCGGCAGCGCGGGCACGGTGTGGCTGGGCGAGGGGCCTGACGGGCCCGTCGCCGTCAAACTGCTGCGCGAGGACCTCGCGTCCGACCAGGAACTCGTCGGACGGTTCGTCCAGGAGCGCAGCGCGCTGCTCGGCCTGGAGCATCCGCACGTCGTGTCCGTCCGCGACCTCGTCGTGGACGGCAACGACCTCGCCCTCGTGATGGACCTCGTCCGCGGTACGGACCTGCGCACGCGCCTGGACCGCGAACGGCGGCTCGCCCCCGAGGCGGCCGTGGCGATCGTCGCGGACGTCGCCGACGCGCTGGCCGCGGCGCACGCGGCGGGGGTCGTCCACCGGGACGTCAAGCCGGAGAACGTCCTGCTGGACATGCAGGGCCGGCTCGGCCCCGGGGGTTCGCACCCGGCGCTGCTGACCGACTTCGGCGTGGCCAAGCTGATCGACTCCCCGCGGCGGGCCTCCACGGGCCGGGCCTCGGCCCCGACGACCCGGATCATCGGCACCCCGGACTACCTGGCGCCGGAGATCGTCGAGGGCCTGCCCCCGCGAGCCGCGGTGGACATCTACGCCCTGGCCACGGTCCTGTACGAGCTGCTGGCCGGGTTCACCCCCTTCGGCGGGGGCCACCCGGGCGCGGTCCTGCGGCGGCACGTGACGGAGACGGTGGTCCCGCTGCCGGGGATCCCCGACGAGCTGTGGCAGCTCATGGTCCAGTGCCTGGCCAAGGCCCCGGCCTCGCGGCTGCGGGCCTCGGAGCTGTCGGTGCGGCTGCGGGACCTGCTCCCGATGCTGGCCGGGATTCCGCCGCTGGACGTGGACGAGCCGGACGATGCGGATCCGGACCCCGAGCCCTCGGAGGAACCGGCGGCCGACCCGGTCCGGCGGCGGGGCGTGGTCCCGCTGGTGCCGGGCTCCGCGACCGACTCCAACCGGGACACCCACACCTCGATGCGGGTGCCGGGGCCGGACGAGCTGGCGGGCGGGGCGCTGGGCACCGCCCGCGTCCCGCGCCCGGCCGGCGGCCACCGCCCCGGCTCCGCCCGCCACCGGGCCGAGGCGGCCCGCAAGCGCCGCCTGGTCCTCTCGGCATCGGCCCTGGGCCTGGCCGCGGCGATCGGTCTGGGCACGTGGCTGGCGGTCTCGGGCGACGAGGCCCCGCCCCCGCAGGACAGCAAGCAGTCGGTCCCCGCGAAGCGGTAGCCGCCGGATGCGGCGCCGCGGTCGCGGGCGCTGCCCCCGAACCCCCGCACCTCAATCGCCGGCGGGGCTGGATTTTCCAGCCCCGCCGGCGATTGAGGACCGGTCCGGGCAGAGCCGGCTACACCGCGGCCAGTTCCGGGTGCCAGCGCCGCGCCACGGCCGGGTGGGCGCGGACCCAGCCCTTCAGCTCGTTGCGGCCGTACTGGGCGTGCAACGGGTTCGACTCGTCGTGCGCGACACCGGGCGCGGAACGCAGGTACTCGCCCGGGACGGTCTCGATCACCGCGTCCAGCCGCGGGTTGTAGAAGAACGGCACCGAGTACCGCTCCACCGCGCCGGGCGGGCTGACCACCCGGTGGTCCGTCGCCGTCAGGTAGCCCTCGGTCGCGATCTCCAGCAGCTCGCCCAGGTTCACCACGAAGGCGCCCGGCATCGGCGGTACGTCCACGTAGCCGCCGTCCCGGACCACCTGGAGGCCGCCGACCGCGTCCTGGAGCAGGAGCGTCAGGAAGCCGTAGTCCTTGTGCGCGCCCACGCCCTGGTCGGCGCCGGACGGGGCCGATCCCGGGTAGCGGATCAGCTTGGTGTGCAGGTGCGGGCGGTCCGCGAAGGCCTCGTCGAAGAAGTCCGCCGGGGCGCCGATGGCCACGAGGAGCTCCTGGAGCAGGCGGTGGGCGACCGCCGCGAGCCGGGTCTGCCAGTCCAGGACCACCGTACGGAGCTCCGGGAGGGCGGCGGGCCACTGGTTCGGGCCTTCCAGCCACAGGAACGCCGGGTCGTCCGGCCCCACGACCGGCGCCGGGCGCTCCGCGCCGACGTCGAGCTGGTCCCGCCAGTCGGAGGCCCCGCCGGTCAGCTCGTGGCCGATCCGGGTGTAGCCGCGGAAGTGGGGGGAGTTCAGATTGCTGACGGCGAGCCGGTCGGCCTCCGGGAGGGCGAAGAAGGCCCGGGTCAGCTCGAGGATGCGGGCGCTCTCGGCGGCGGTGACGCCGTGCCCGGTCAGGTGCAGGAAACCGGTGTCCCTGGCGGCTGCGTGCAGCTTCTTCAGGAAATCGGCCCGCTGGGCCGGGTCGTCGGCCTGGGAAAGGTCCAGGACGGGGAGAGAGTGCGCGGACGGCATGACGGCTCCGTTTCGGATGTCACGGGGTCCTGTTCCCCAAAGGTGGTGGGGGTCGCGGGCGGGGGGCGGGTCTCCGACGGGGATGGTGCCGGGACCACGGGGGCCGCGTACAGGACCAAGTCGGATCGTGGTGGATCAGGCTTGGGTTCGGTCCGGCGGCGGACAGCTCGTCGTCGTGACACGCATGTGGTCGACATGGCGGCGCTTGACGAGGAGAACGGTCATAGAGAGAGGGTACGCCCGTACGATCCATCACCAGAACGGGTGATTCGGCCTGCCCGGACTGCGTTGTCCGAGGACCGGCTACGCTGGACCCGTGGCAGTCGTCGATGTTTCCGAAGAGCTGAAGTCCCTCTCCTCGACCATGGGGTCGATCGAGGCCGTCCTGGACCTCGACAAGCTGAGGGCAGATATCGCCGTGCTCGAGGAGCAGGCCGCTGCGCCGTCCCTGTGGGACGACCCGGAGGCCGCCCAGAAGATCACGAGCAAGCTTTCGCACCTCCAGGCGGAGGTCCGCAAGACCGAAACGCTGCGGGGGCGCATCGACGACCTCGGGGTGCTCTTCGACCTCGCCCAGGAGATGGACGACGCGGACACCCTGGCCGAGGCCGAGACCGAGCTGGTCTCCGTCCGCAAGGCGCTGGACGAGATGGAGGTCCGGACCCTGCTCTCCGGCGAGTACGCCGAGCGCGAGGCCCTGGTCAACATCCGCGCCGAGGCCGGTGGCGTCGACGCCTCCGACTTCGCCGAGCGCCTCCAGCGCATGTACCTGCGCTGGGCGGAGCGGCACGGCTACTCGACCGAGATCTACGAGACCTCGTACGCGGAAGAGGCCGGCATCAAGTCGACCACCTTCGTCGTCAAGGCCCCGTACGCCTACGGCACGCTCTCCGTCGAGCAGGGCACCCACCGCCTCGTGCGCATCTCGCCCTTCGACAACCAGGGCCGCCGCCAGACCTCCTTCGCGGGCGTCGAGGTGCTCCCGGTCGTGGAGACCAGCGACCACGTCGAGATCGACGAGGCCGAGCTGCGCGTCGACGTGTACCGCGCCTCCGGCCCCGGCGGCCAGGGCGTCAACACCACCGACTCGGCGGTCCGCATCACGCACATCCCGACCGGCATCGTGGTCTCCTGCCAGAACGAGCGCTCGCAGATCCAGAACAAGGCGAGCGCCATGAACGTCCTCCAGGCCAAGCTGCTGGAGCGGCGCCGCCAGGAGGAGAAGGACAAGATGGACGCCCTCAAGGACGGCGGCAGCTCCTGGGGCAACCAGATGCGCTCCTACGTCCTGCACCCGTACCAGATGGTCAAGGACCTGCGGACGGAGTTCGAGGTCGGCAACCCGCAGGCGGTGCTCGACGGCGAGATCGACGGCTTCCTGGAGGCCGGGATCCGCTGGCGCAAGCAGCAGGAGCAGACCGCGTAACCCTCGGTAGCCGCGGCGTACAACGCGTACGTGCGGAAGGGCCCGGACACATGGTGTCCGGGCCCTTCTCGCGTGTGTGATCGGAACGTGGCGCGGGCCTACCGCGGGCACCACGGCCGGGCGGTCCTAGGCGGTGTGCTGGGCCACCAGGACCAGAGCCGTCACGAGGACCACCATGAGCACGATGAGCGTCACGGGGTTCAGGCCGGAGAAGGGGCCCTCCTGCTGGAGGCGCTCCCGGTTCGCCCGGCACACCGGGCAGCGGCCCTGGCTGACGGGTGCGGCGCAGTTCGCGCACACGAGCCGGTCATATGTCATGCGCTCCTCCTCTCGTCCCCTCGGTCTTCTGTCGCCTATAACGGCGTGGGGAACCGGAGCGTTCCCCCTACCACTGTGCCAGCTTCGCCGACATTCGGCGCGGCCCGTCCGGGCAATCACGTTCCCGAGCGTCCGCCCGCCGGGATAAATCGGGCAAGTCCGGAGGCCGGGTCCACACCGCGCGCCCGTTCGCGTATGGTCACGCACACCTACTCCCGGCGACCGTGGTGCACCCGTGATCCGATTCGACAGTGTCTCCAAGTCCTACCCGAAGCAGAGTCGTCCCGCACTCAGAGAAGTCTCCCTCGACATCGCGAAGGGCGAGTTCGTCTTCCTGGTCGGCTCCTCCGGCTCCGGCAAGTCCACCTTCCTGCGGCTCATCCTGCGCGAGGAGCGGGCGAGCCACGGCCAGGTGCACGTCCTGGGCAAGGACCTCGCCAAGCTCTCCAACTGGAAGGTCCCGCAGATGCGGCGCCAGCTGGGGACCGTCTTCCAGGACTTCCGCCTGCTCCCCAACAAGACGGTGGCCGAGAACGTGGCCTTCGCCCAGGAGGTCATCGGCAAGCCGCGGGGCGAGATCCGCAAGGCCGTCCCGCAGGTCCTCGAACTCGTGGGGCTGGGCGGGAAGGAGGAGCGGATGCCCGGCGAGCTCTCCGGCGGTGAGCAGCAGCGCGTGGCCATCGCCCGCGCCTTCGTCAACCGTCCCGCCCTGCTGATCGCGGACGAGCCCACCGGCAACCTCGACCCGCAGACCTCGGTCGGGATCATGAAGCTACTGGACCGGATCAACCGGACCGGCACCACCGTGATCATGGCCACCCACGACCAGCAGATCGTCGACCAGATGCGCAAGCGCGTCATCGAACTCGAACAGGGCCGACTCGTGCGCGACCAGTCGCGCGGCGTCTACGGCTACCAGCACTGAAAGGTCCCTGAGACGCAATGCGCGCCCAGTTCGTCATGTCGGAGATCGGCGTCGGTCTCCGTCGCAATCTCACCATGACCTTCGCGGTCATCATCTCGGTGGGCCTCTCCCTGGCCCTGTTCGGCGGCTCCATGCTCATGAGCGAGCAGGTGAGCAAGATGAAGGGCTACTGGTACGACAAGGCCAACGTCTCGATCTACCTCTGCAACAAGCAGGACGCCGTGGAGGCGAGCGAGGCCGCCGCCAAGAAGGCCGACGGTTCGCCGGCGGCCTCCACGGGCGTCACCACCTGCGCCAAGGGTGCGGTGACCGAGGAGCAGAAGAAGCAGATCGAGTCCGAACTCAAGAAGATGTCCCTGGTGAAGTCCGTCGCCTACGAGTCGGCGGACGAGGCGTACAAGCACTACCAGGAGCGGTTCGGGAACACGGCGCTCGCCTCCTCCATCACCCCGGACCAGATGCAGGAGTCCTTCCGGGTCAAGTTGAAGGACCCGGAGAAGTACAAGGTCGTCACCTCCGCCTTCGTCGGCCGCGACGGCATCCACACCGTCGACGACCAGCGCCAGGCCATCGACGACCTCTTCCGGATCCTCAACTACCTGAACATCGCGGCGCTCGCCATCATGCTGATCATGTTGGTCGTGGCGCTGCTGCTGATCGTCAACACCGTGCGCGTTTCGGCCTTCAGCCGACGGCGTGAGACGGGGATCATGCGGCTGGTGGGTGCCTCCAGCTTCTACATCCAGGTCCCCTTCATCATGGAGGCGGCCGTCGCCGGCCTCATCGGTGCGCTCTTCGCCTGCGGCATGCTCGTCTCCGGCCAGTACTTCGTGATCGACCACGGCGTCGGGCTGCGGGACAAGATCCAGCTCATCGACTTCATGGGGTGGGGATCGGTGCTGGCCAAGCTCCCGTACGTACTCTTCATCGGCCTCCTGATGCCCTCCATGGCCGCCTTCATCGCCCTGCGCAAGTACCTGAAGGTGTGACAAGCGCCCCGTGAGCGGTACGGCCAACCATCCGTACCGGAGCGGGGCTTGTCCTAGACTCGGCGCCATGCCGGGACTGCCCGCTCTCTGTCTCCGGCCCCGCGACCTGCGTCGCGGGGCCGTTTTGACGTTGGCCTTCCTCGCCGCCGTCGCCACCGGTGCCTTAACCGGATGCTGGGAGCACGAGGAAGGCGCCGGGGCCGCTGCGGCCCTGACCGGCGCCCCCGCGGCCGAACCCGCGCGGGAGGCGGGCACCGCCGACCGGGAGGCCATCGCCCGGGCCGTCGCCGAGGCCGTCGCCGAGGGCAAGTCCGGGAAGAAGGCGGCCCAGGAGGTCGTCAGCCGCAGCGGCGACCGCTGGGGCGCCGTCTACGACCAGGGTGAGTACGCCGCCTTCGCCGAGGGCCTCGACGGCCGCTGGACCGGCGTCGGGGTGTGGGCCGGTCGGGCCGCAGACGGCATGATCAAGGTCGACAGGGTCCAGCCCGGCAGCCCCGCCGCCCGGGCCGGGCTACGCGCCGGGGACCGGCTGATGAGCGTCGACGGGCACGCCGTGACGGGCCTCGCCGTGCCCGACGTGGTCGCCCTGCTGCGCGGCGATGCGGGCACCCCCGTCGTGCTGAACCTGAGCCGGGACGGCGCCGACCTCACCGAGACGGTGCGCCGCGAGCAGATGCGCACCGAGCCGGTGACCGTACGGCAGCGCCCGGACGGGGTCACGGTCATCAAGGTCGCCTCCTTCACCCGCGGTTCCGGCGATCGCGTCAAGGCCGCCGTCCGCGCGGCCCCGCCCGGCCGGGGGATCGTGCTCGACCTGCGCGGCAACCCGGGCGGGCTGGTCACCGAGGCGGTCACCGCCGCCTCGGCCTTCCTCGACGGCGGGCTCGTGGCCACGTACGACGTACGGGGCGACCAGCGGGTCCTGTACGCGGCCGAGGGCGGGGACACCACCCGACCGCTGGTGGCCCTGGTCGACGGCGGCACGATGAGCGCGGCCGAACTGGTGACGGGCGCCCTGCAGGACCGGGGCCGGGCGGTGGCCGTGGGCAGCCGGACCTTCGGCAAGGGATCGGTGCAGATGCCGACCGAGCTCCCGGACGGCTCGGTGGCCGAGCTGACGGTGGGCACGTACCGCACGCCGGCGGGCCGCAGCCTGGACGGCGGCGGCATCACCCCGGACGTGCCGGCGGGCGAGGCGGTCGAGGAGCGGGCCGTCACGGTATTGGGTGGCCTCGGGGTGGGTCCGTAGTGCGAAAATGACCGCACTATGGCTAAGGAAAAAGGGCGCAAGCTGATCGCCCAGAACAAGAAGGCGCGTCACGACTACGCGATCCTCGACACCTATGAGTGCGGTCTCGTGCTCACGGGTACCGAGGTCAAGTCCATGCGCCAGGGCCGGGCCTCGCTGGTGGACGGCTTCGTGTCGGTGGAGAGCGGGGAGGCCTGGCTCTACAACGTGCACGTGCCGGAGTACAGCCAGGGCACCTGGACCAACCACAGCGCCCGGCGCAAGCGCAAGCTCCTCATGCACCGCGAGGAGATCGACAAGCTGGAGCGCAAGGCGGACGAGTCGGGTCACACGATCGTGCCCCTGTCCCTGTACTTCAAGGACGGCCGGGCCAAGGTCGAGATCGCGCTGGCGAAGGGCAAGAAGGAGTACGACAAGCGGCAGACCATGCGGGAGAAGCAGGACACCCGCGAGACGAACCGGACGATCTCGGCCATCCGTCGCAAGCAGCGCGGCACGGTTTAATCATCTGGCACGCGGTGGTCCACTTCGCGTACCATGGCGTCAGCACCGTCCCCCAGGGGTCGGCGCAGCTTGAAAAAACAACATGGGGATGATCGGTTTCGACAGCGGATGTCGATGCAGGGGAAGCGAGCCGAGGAAGCGGCAATGATCTCGCTAACCACATGTCGCAAAAAATAATCGCCAACTCCAAGAGCGATAACTCCCGCTTCACCCTCGCTGCCTAATAACAGTGAGCTGAAGCCTCTGTGAGGAGCGTCAGCCCGGAAGTGGTCCCGGTCCGGATCCTGGCGTCAATTAGGGATCTAAACCTCTAACCCCGGTCACGGGGGTTGGAGGGAAATCAAACAGTGACTGAGCCCGTCGGAGACTTGTCCGTGTGATCTCCGGGGCTGAGAAAAGCGCAGCGGACTGCGCTCGGAGAAGCCCTGCTTCTGCACCGTTGGACGCGGGTTCGATTCCCGCCATCTCCACTCATCCCATGTGGGCAAAGGCCCCGCAGCCTCTCGGCTGCGGGGCCTTCGTCATGGGGGAAGCGTCCGCGCTGCGCTGCTGGTGGCGGTACGGTGAGAAGCCCACTCCGGAGCGGAGTTCCAGCGAGGAGGACATGTGAGTACGCCGATCCCCGACGAGGGCGGGCCGCTGATCCCCATGCCGGAACTCACGCCTGCCGCCCTTCGTGAGGCCGTTGCGAAGATCGCGCCCAGCCGTGTCCCCGGGTTGACGCAGCACCTCTTCGAGGCGACGACGAGCGCCCAGCAGGCGCAGTCGCTCGCCCCGCTGCGAGCTTTCATCCACTCCTGGGCCGTATTCGTCGAGATCGAACGCCACCCCCGGAGGGCCGCGCGTCTCCACGCCCTGGAACGGCTGGTTCAGGAAGGGGTCGAGGATCCCGGGCCGGCCTTGGCCGAGATCCAGCAGATCCTCGACAAGGCAGAGGCCGAGACCGGCCTGTGAGCCACTGGACATGGGACTACAACACTGACGATTCCGCGCACATCACTGGCGGCCTGCCGCCCGGGGTGGTCGCGGAGGTCGAGCGGATCGCCACCGAACTGTCAGCGCTCGGCCGGGATGCCGAGGCCGTCGGTCGCCCCACCGGAAGGACCGGCGGTCTCCGGGAATTCGACATCCTCGGTGGGCGCGGGTTCATCAACTTCCTGGCCGTCCCCCGGCACGAGTGCGTCTACGTCTGCAGCATCACCTGGTACGAGTGACGGCCCGGACGGAGGCGAGGGCGAGAACGGCCGCCGCGGCCGGGAGGGCGTAGGCGGTCGCCGGGCCCAGGTGGTCGACCAGGGTGCCGGCCGTGGCCGCGCCCAGGGAGATACCCGCGAAGATGGCGGTGACCGCGAGGGTCATGCCCTCGTTGAGGCGGCCCTGCGGGGTGCGCGCGTGGACGCGGGACATCGCCGTCACCATCGTCGGGGCCGTGGCCATGCCCGCCAGCAGCAGCGCGCAGGCCAGCGGGAAGAGCGTGCCCGTGCTCGCCGCGAGCCAGGGCAGGGCCATCGCGGCGGCCATGGCGACCAGGCAGGTGCGCAGGCCGCGCGGGCGCATCGTGCCGTAGAGCAGGCCGGCCGCGCAGGAGCCCGCCGCCTGGAGGGCCAGCACCGGGCCGGAGGCGGCGCCCAGGCCCAGGGCGTCGAGGTGGGCGATCGAGGCGATCTCCATCGAGCCGAAGACCACGCCCGTGGCGAGGAAGAGGGGCATCAGCGGGCCGAGGGCGCGCAGCGGCGAGCCGTGGCGCGGACCCGCCGTCACCGGGGGCTGGGTGGCGCGGCAGGAGGTGAAGACCAGCATGCCGGTCAGCAGGAGGGCCGCCGCGGTGAGGGTGCCGGCCTCGGGAAGGACGACCGAGCAGAGGAAGGCCGCCAGCACCGGGCCGAGCATGAAGCAGAGTTCGTCGGCGGCCTGTTCGAAGGACATCGCGGTGTGGTGCGCCTTCGGTTCGCCGCGCAGCAGGTGCGTCCAGCGCGCGCGGGACATGCCGCCGATGTTGGGGGTGGTGGCGGTCGCGGCGTACGAGACGAAGAGGGTCCAGGCCGGTGCCCCGGTACGGACGCACACGACCAGGGACAGCGAGCCGAGGACCGCGATCAGGGTGGCCGGGACGGCGATCCGGGCCTGCCCGTGCCGGTCGATCAGCCGGGCGGTCCACGGCCCGACCAGCGCGGTGGCGGCCAGGCCGGTCGCCGTGACCGCGCCGGCGAGGGCGTACGAGCCGCGCTGGCCGGCGATCATCATGACCGCGCTGATCCCGAACATGCCCATGGGGAGGCGGGCGAGGAGGTTCCCGGCGGTGAAGCCGCGGGTGCCGGGCAGCGCGAACAGGCGCCGGTAGGGGGCCAGCGGGCCGGGGGAGCGCGGCGGGCGCGGCGCGGTGCGGGCGGGGACCGGCGGGACGGGCGGGACGGGCGGGACGGGCGAGGCGGGCGAGGCGGGCGAGGCGGCGAGGACGAGCGTGCTGCCGGTGACGGCCATGAGGGGCATGCCCCCTACCCTCGGCCCGGACCGGGCGGACCGTCCAACACCTGTTCGGCGACCATTCACGCCGATCTGTTGTTAGTCTCCGGGGATGATGCCCCGTGACGTGGATCCCCGGCTGCTGCGCGGGTTCGTCGCGGTCGCCGAGGAACTGCACTTCACCCGCGCCGCCGCCCGGCTGTACGTTGCCCAGCAGGCGCTGAGCCGCGACGTACGGCGGCTCGAAGAGGCCCTCGGCACCGCGCTGTTCGTCCGTACGACCCGCGCCGTCGAGCCGACCCCCGACGGGGAGCGGCTGCTGCCGCTGGCCCGGCGGGTGCTCGCCGCGCACGAGGCGGTCGCCGCCGCCTTCGCCGCGCCCCGGCCACTGCTCGTCGACCTGAACACCGACGGGCCGAGCACCGCGCGCACCGTGCTCGACCGGGCCCGGGAGCTGGACCCGGACTGCGAGCTGATGGCCCGTTGGGAGAGCGGCCTGACCCACGCCGCCGCCGAGATCGCCGCCGGGCGCCTCGACGTCTCCTTCGGGTACGCCGACGGGCTGGACCCGGTGTGGCGCTCGCGCCTCGCGCACCGGCCCGTGCGCTACGAGCCGCTCGCCGTGCTGCTGCCCGAGGGGCACGCGCTGGCCGGGCTGGCGGCCGTACCGCTGGACGCGCTGGCCGGGGAGACCGTCTACGCGGGCGCCGGGAACCCCCGCACGCTGGAGTGGACGGGGCTGGCGCGCGAGCTGTTCGCCGGGCGGGAGATCCTGATGGCGCCGCCCGCGCCGGTGGCCATCGGCAAGGACGAGTTCCGCCGGGTCATGGCCAAGACCCGCAATCCGGTACTGGTGACCGTCGACTTCGTCGACATGCCCGGGTCCGTCAAGCGCCCGCTGGTCGACCCCGTACCGCTCTCCCCACTGTCCATGGTGTGGCGCAAGGGCTTCAGCCACCCCGGACTCGAAGCGCTGCACCGGGCCGTGGCCGGGCTCGGCGGCGAACGCGGCTGGCTGGAAGTGCCCCCGGCGAGCTGGCGCCCCGCCGCGCTCACAGGTGCCCCCGGCGGCGGGTGAGAGCAAGGTTTCCCGGCGGTCATCAGGCGGTGACCGGGGCCGAAACGCGCCGTTCCTACGGTCGTGCCACGGACGCGAGAGTTGTGGAGGCGTGTGATGACCGGTACGACCGCACCGCGCAAGGGGGGCCGCTGGATCGAGCGGTGGGACCCCGAGGACGAGACCTTCTGGAAGGAGACCGGGGAGCGCACCGCCCGCCGCAACCTCGTCTACTCCGTGTTCTCCGAGCACATCGGCTTCTCCATCTGGTCGCTCTGGTCCGTGATGGTCCTCTTCATGGGACCGGCGTACGGGATCGACCCGGCCGGGAAGTTCTTCCTGATCGCGACCGCGACCTGCGTGGGCGCGTTCGTACGGGTGCCGTACACCTTCGCCGTGGCCCGCTTCGGCGGCCGCAACTGGACCGTCGTCAGCGCGCTGCTGCTGCTCGCGCCGACGGTCGCCGCGATCGTGGTGATGGAGCCCGGGACCTCCTACGGGACCTTCCTGGTCGTCGCGGCCCTCACCGGCGTCGGCGGCGGCAACTTCGCCTCCTCCATGACCAACATCAACGCCTTCTTCCCGCTGCGCAAGAAGGGCTGGGCGCTCGGCCTGAACGCCGGCGGCGGCAACATCGGCGTGCCCGTGGTGCAGCTGGCCGGGCTGCTGGTCATCGCGACCGCCGGGGCCGCGCACCCGCGGTACCTGCTGGCCGCCTACATCCCGCTGATCGTGGCCGCGGCCGTCCTGGCGGCCGTACGGATGGACAACCTGGCGCCCGTGCGCAACGACACCGGCGCGGTCCGCGAGGCGCTGAAGGACGCGCACACCTGGATCATGGCGTTCCTCTACATCGGCACGTTCGGGTCCTTCATCGGCTACAGCTTCGCCTTCGGCCTGGTGCTCCAGACCCAGTTCGGCCGCACTCCGCTCCAGGCCGCCTCGCTGACCTTCATGGGACCGCTGCTCGGATCGCTGATCCGGCCGGTGGGCGGGGCGCTCGCGGACCGGTTCGGCGGGGCCCGGATCACCCTGGGGACCTTCGTGGCGATGGCCGCGGCCACCGGAGTGGTGGTGTTCGCCTCGCAGCGGTCCTCGCTGCCGGTCTTCCTCGTCGGGTTCGTGGCCCTGTTCGTACTGAGCGGGCTCGGCAACGGATCGACGTACAAGATGATCCCCGGCATCTTCCAGGCGAAGGCACTGGCGCGCGGCATGAGCGGCGAGGCCGCGGCCGCCTACGGGCGACGGCTCTCCGGCGCCTCGATGGGACTCATCGGAGCGGTCGGCGCGCTCGGCGGACTCGGCATCAACCTGGTCTTCCGGGAGGCGTTCCGCACCTCCGGCTCCGGAACGGCGGCCTTCGTCACCTTCCTCGCCTTCTACGCCCTGTGCTGCGCGGTCACCTGGGCGGTATACCTTCGCCGCCCGGTGGCCCCGGTGATCCACACGGTCGGGGTCGAGACGAAACCGCAGCTCACGTCGGTGTAACCGGGGCGAAATACGGGTGAACCGAGTCCGACACGACGTGTTGGCAGGCTCGGTCCACCCGTACCGCCCCCACATGCGTCACTAGGCAGGTCACGATGGACGACACGAACACCGGCCCGCTCGCGGGCTTCACCGTCGGGGTCACGGCCGCCCGGCGCGCGGACGAGCTCATCGCACTGCTGCGCCGCCGCGGTGCGGCCGTGCTGCACGCACCGGCGCTGCGCATCGTGCCGCTCGCCGACGACAGCGAGCTGCTGGCCGCGACGAAGGAGCTGATCGGCTGCGCACCGGACGTGGTCGTGGCCACCACCGCCATCGGCTTCCGGGGGTGGATCGAGGCGGCCGACGGCTGGGGCGTCGGCGAAGGACTGCTGGAGCGGCTGCGGGCCGCCGAGCTGCTGGCGCGCGGGCCGAAGGTGAAGGGCGCCATCCGGGCCGCCGGGCTCGTGGAGACCTGGTCCCCGGACTCGGAATCGCTCGCCGAGGTACTGGAACGGCTGCTGACGGACGGGGTGGACGGCCGGCGGATCGCGCTCCAGCTGCACGGGGAGCCGCTGCCCGGCTTCGTCGAGGCGCTGCGGGCCGGCGGGGCCGAGGTGGTGGTGGTCCCGGTGTACCGGTGGATGGCGCCGGAGGACCTCGCGCCGTTGGACCGGCTGCTGGACGCGATGATCGGCGGCGGGGTGGACGCCGTCAGCTTCACCTCGGCGCCGGCGGCGGCCTCACTGCTGTCCCGGGCCGAGGAACGGGGGCTGACGGAGTCCGTGCTGGACGCGCTGCGCGGCCGGCTGCTGTCCGCGTGCGTCGGGCCGGTGACCGCGCTGCCGCTACAGGCGCACGGGGTGGACACGGTGCAGCCGGAACGGTTCCGGCTGGGCCCGCTGGTGCAGTTGCTCTGTCAGGAGCTGCCCGGACGGGCCCGGGTGCTGCCGGTGGCCGGGCACCGGGTGGAGATCCGGGGGCACGCGGTCCTGGTGGACGCGCAGCTGCGGCCCGTACCGCCCGCCGGGATGGCCCTGTTGCGGGCGCTGGCCCGGCGGCCGGGCTGGGTGGTGTCCCGCGCGGAACTGCTGCGGGCGCTGCCGGGCGCGGGGCGGGACGAGCACGCCGTGGAGACGGCGATGGCCCGCCTCCGGGTGGCCCTCGGGGCCCCGAACCTGATCCAGACGGTGGTCAAGCGGGGGTACCGGCTGTCGCTGGACGCGGGCGGGGAGGCCAAGTACGGGGAGCTCCCGGTGGACGCGGTGACGGCCCGGGGCGTCCTCGGCTAGCGTGCCGGGATGATCGTTGACGGGGTTGAGATGAGGGGCGTCGCGCTCGACGACGCGGCGGGGCTGGCCGAGGCGTTCGCACGGAACCGGGCCTTCATGGCGCGCTTCGAGCCGGTCCGGCCGGACGCCTTCTACACGGAGGACGGCCAGCGGGAGCGGATCGAGGGCGTGCTCGCCGAGCGGGACGCGGGGCGGATCGTCCCGTACGTGTTCGTCGAGAGCGCCACCGGTGCGCCCGTCGGCGCGATCAACCTCGGCTCCATCGCGTACGGGCCGCTGTGCAGCGGCGGCGTGGGGTACTGGGTCGACCCGGCCTGGCACGGCAAGGGGGTGGCCACCGCGGCCGTGGAGGAGGTGTGCCGGGTCGCCCGCGACGAACTGGGCCTGCACCGGGTGGAGGCGGGGACCCTGGTCGACAACCTGGCCTCGCAGCGGGTGCTGGCGAAGGCGGGCTTCGAGCCGTTCGGCCTCGCGCCGCGCTACCTCCACATCGACGGCGCCTGGCGCGACCACCGCCTCTTCCAACGCCTCCTCCACGACGACCCGCCGGCCCATTCCAGCCCCTCCGGCGTTTGAGGAGCGGGTCCGGGCGGAGCCCGGTGCCCGGCGGAGCCGGGTTTCCTGGGGCGCCGCCCCAGACCCCGCGCCTCAAACGCCGGCGAGGCTGAAGATGGCCGGCGAGGCTGGATCTGCGCAGGCGGTGCTTCGCGCGAGCGGGAGGGCGGACCCACCGGTTCGGGGGCTTCCGTTGGGAACCGGCGGGCGGCAATCTGGTACGGCACCCCACGACGGGAGGCTGACGGCATGCGGTTCGATTCCGGGCGGGTCTGTCTGGACCTGGTGGCCACCTTCACCCCGCACGAGGGGATCCCGGACGGTGACGAGCTGCGGCTGTGGCTCGCCGGCGCCGGCCTGGTCCCCGACCGGACGCCGCTCGTCCGGGTGGGGCCCGACTGGGCCGCGGCCTTCCGGTCCCTGCGCGCCGACGTGGAAACGCTCGTACGGGCGGAGTTGCTCGGCACCGACACGGACGAGAACGCCCTCGCCCGGGTCAACGCGCTGGCCGCCGGACCACCCCCCGGCCTGTGCGCCGTACGGGACCAGGAAGGACACCTCGTACGGGAGCTGTGCGGCGGCGTGGAGTGCGGTGCGCTGCTCGCGGCCGTGGCCCGGGACGCCGTCGAGCTGCTGACCGACCCCGGCGACCGGGCGCTGCTGCGGGCCTGTGCGGGCGACGGCTGCACCCGCGTCTACCTGGACACCTCCCGGGGCCACCGGCGCCGCTGGTGCTCCAGCGAGCGCTGCGGGAACCGGGAGCGCGTGGCCCGGCACCGCCGCCGGGCCCTGGCGGCCGGGGCGGGGCAAGGGTCCCGGTGAGCGGCGTACCACCCTGCGAGACCGGTTCCGGAACGGGCGTGCGGACAGGGGGCCGATTCGCGTACCTTTGACGGTCGCCCATGCACGTCAGAAGGGGGCCTTGGTGGCCGCGCAGAATGCCGCTGTCGACAGCACGGCGGATTCCGTCCGCGATCGGGAGATCGCGGTCGAGCAGACGCATCTCGACCAGGTGTACCGACGCCTCGAGGAGAAGATCCACGAGGCCGAGTTCCTGATGAACGACGCCGCCAAGCGCGGCCAGGTGGGTACGCCCGGCGCGCTCGCCGAGCGCGACGCTCAGGTCTTCCGGGCGGGCATCCACCTGAACCGGCTGAACAACGAGTTCGAGGACTTCCTCTTCGGCCGCATCGACCTGGTGCTCGGCAAGGACGGGGAGCGCGGCGCCGACGGCGCGTACACCTCCGTCGAGCCCGCCGACGACGCGATCCGCGAGGACCTCACCGCCGACATCGCCGAGACGCTGCACATCGGCCGCATCGGGGTCCTGGACTCCGACTACACGCCGCTGGTCATCGACTGGCGCGCGCCGGCCGCCGCGCCGTTCTACCGCTCCACGCCCAAGGAGCCCGGCCGGGTCGTGCGCCGCCGCGTCATCCGCTCCAAGGGCCGCAAGGTGCTGGGCGTCGAGGACGACCTGATGCGCCCCGAGGTCACCGCCTCCCTGGACGGCCGGGAGCTCCCCGCCATCGGCGACGGCGCCCTGATGGCAGCCCTCGGGCGGGCGCGCACGCACTCGATGCGCGACATCGTCTCCTCCATCCAGGCCGAGCAGGACCTGGTCATCCGGGCCCCCGCCGCCTCCGTCGCCGAGGTCGCCGGCGGCCCCGGCACCGGCAAGACCGCCGTCGCCCTGCACCGCGCCGCCTACCTGCTCTACCAGGACCGGCGCCGCTACTCCGGCGGCATCCTGATCGTCTCGCCGACGCCGCTGCTCGTCGCGTACACCGAGGGCGTGCTGCCCTCGCTCGGCGAGGAGGGCCAGGTGGCCATCCGGGCGCTGGGCTCGCTCGTCGACGGCGCGGAGGCCACCACCTACGACTCCCCGGCCGTGGCCCGCATCAAGGGCTCCTCCCGGATGCTCAAGGTGCTCCGCAAGGCCGTACGCGGCGCACTGGAGCTCGGCGGCGCCCCCGACCGGCTGCGCGTGGTGGCCTTCGGCCGCCGCCAGGAGCTGGAGGCCAACGAGCTGAACCGGATCCGGCAGAACGTGCTCGGCGGCACCGCCCCGGTCAACCTGCTGCGCCCGCGCGCCCGCAAACTGCTGCTCGACGCCCTCTACGCGAAGTCCGGCGGCGCCGGCCGGCACAGCGACCCGGAGCTGGCCGCCGAACTGCGCTCCGCCTTCGACGAGGACATCTCCACCGAGGACGCCTTCATCGACTTCCTGGGTGCCTGGTGGCCCGAGCTGACCCCGCGGGCGGTGCTCGCCGCGCTCGCCGACGAGCGCCACCTCGGCCGCTGGTCGCGCCGGGACCTCAACCCGCGCGAGACCCGCCAGCTGGCCCGCTCGCTGCGCCGGGTGGGCCCGGACGGCAAGGGCCCCCTGTCGGTGCACGACGTGGCGCTGCTGGACGAGCTCCAGCTGCTGCTGGGCGCCCCGGCGCGGCCGAAGCGCAAGCGGGAGATGACTGCGTCCAATTCTTGGGGGCTCGACCAGCTCAGCGGGCTGGAAGAGCTGATGCCGACCCGCGAGGAGACCCAGTGGGAGCGGGCCGAGCGGCTCGCGGCGGAGCGCACCGAGTACGCGCACGTCATCGTGGACGAGGCCCAGGACCTGACGCCGATGCAGTGGCGGATGGTGGGCCGGCGGGGCCGGCACGGCACCTGGACCGTGGTCGGAGACCCGGCGCAGTCGTCCTGGACGGATCCGGAGGAGGCGGCCGCGGCCCGCGACGAGGCCCTGGGCAGCCGCCCGCGCAGGCGGTTCACCCTGACGGTCAACTACCGCAACCCGGCGGAGGTCGCCGAGGTCGCCTCCCGGGTGCTGCGCCTGGCGATGCCCGGCATGGAGCCGCCGTCGGCGGTGCGCTCCACGGGCCTGGAGCCCCGCTTCACGGCCGCCGTCGGCGATCTGGGCACCACGGTCCGGGAAGAGACCCGGCGGCTGCTGGAGCAGGTGGACGGGACGGTCGGCGTGGTCGTGGCGATGGACCGGCGCGCGGAGGCCGCGGGCTGGCTCGCGGACCTCGGCGAGCGGGCGGTGGCGCTGGGCAGCCTGGAGGCCAAGGGCCTGGAGTACGACGCCACGGTGGTGGTCTCCCCGGCGGAGATCGCGGACGAGTCCCCGGCGGGCCTGCGGGTGCTGTACGTGGCGCTGACGCGCGCGACGCAGCAGCTGACGGTGGTCTCGGCGGACCGGGACAAGCCGGACGCGGCCGGGGTGCCGGAGCTGCTGCTGCCGTAGGCCGGGTCCCGCCCCGCTCTCCTACGGCCGGATGGTCCGCGGCCAGGAGCGTGGTGCTCGGATACGGGCGCGAGCAGAGGGATCACTTTCGGCGATCCTTTGTTAGCCTGGGTACGGCACCGACTCGATCCAAGCCCCCGGGCCCAACCTTCGTCGCTCAGAGCGACCACTTGCCGCGAGGCGAGCATGGCGGGTCGGTGTCATCAAACGTACGAATCACCAGGTCCGCGTCCCCCACCTGTGGGGGGCGCGGACCTGTTTCGTATGACCCCACCATTCCGAACACCCCTGGTATCTCGTATGGTGGAAGAGTCTTTCCGAATTTTGTAGCTGGTTACCTTGTACTGGCTGGTAGGTGGGACGATCGGACAACAGGTCCTGCCGCACCTGCTGTGCAGCGGGGCTCTGTGTGTTACAGCGAACCAGGGACAGAAGAGGAACACGGTCATGGCAACGGCGCCCAGCGTCTCGTATTCGATGACGGTCCGGCTGGAAGTGCCCGCGAGCGGAACCGCGGTCTCCCAGCTCACCACCGCCGTGGAGTCCTCCGGCGGATCGGTCACCGGCCTCGACGTGACCGCATCCGGCCACGAGAAGCTCCGGATCGACGTCACCATCGCCGCGACCTCCACCGCGCACGCGGACGAGATCGTCGAGAAGCTGCGCGGCATCGAGGGCGTCAGCCTCGGCAAGGTCTCCGACCGCACCTTCCTGATGCACCTCGGCGGCAAGATCGAGATGGCGTCCAAGCACCCCATCCGCAACCGTGACGACCTCTCCATGATCTACACCCCGGGCGTGGCCCGCGTGTGCATGGCGATCGCCGAGAACCCCGAGGACGCGCGCCGCCTCACCATCAAGCGCAACACCGTCGCAGTCGTGACGGACGGCTCCGCCGTGCTGGGTCTCGGCAACATCGGTCCGATGGCCGCCATGCCGGTCATGGAGGGCAAGGCGGCCCTGTTCAAGCGCTTCGCCGACATCGACGCCTGGCCGATCTGCCTGGACACCCAGGACCCCGACGAGATCGTGGCCGCCGTCAAGGCCATCGCCCCGGGCTTCGCCGGCATCAACCTGGAGGACATCTCCGCGCCGCGCTGCTTCGAGATCGAGGCCCGGCTGCGCGAGGCCCTCGACATCCCCGTCTTCCACGACGACCAGCACGGCACCGCGATCGTCGTACTTGCGGCCCTCACCAACGCACTGCGCGTGGTGGGCAAGGCAGTTGGCGACGTCAAGGTCGTCATGTCGGGTGCCGGCGCGGCCGGTACCGCCATCCTCAAGCTGCTCCTCGCGGCGGGCGTCAAGAACGCGGTGAGCGCCGACATCCACGGCGTCGTGCACGCGGACCGCCCCGACCTCGTCGACGCGGCCGCGGACTCCCCGCTGCGCTGGATCGCCGACAACACCAACCCCGAGGGCTACACGGGCACGCTGAAGGAAGCCGTGGTCGGCGCCGACGTGTTCATCGGCGTCTCGGCCCCGAACGTGCTGTCCGGCGAGGACGTTGCCGCCATGGCGGAAGGCGCGATCGTGTTCGCGCTCGCGAACCCGGACCCGGAGGTGGACCCGGCCGTCGCCCGCCAGACCGCCGCCGTCGTGGCCACCGGCCGCTCCGACTTCCCGAACCAGATCAACAACGTGCTGGTCTTCCCGGGCGTCTTCCGCGGTCTGTTGGACGCCCAGTCCCGCACCGTGAACACGGAGATGATGCTGGCCGCCGCGAGCGCGCTGGCGGACGTCGTCGGCGAGGACGAGCTGAACGCGAACTACATCATCCCGTCGGTGTTCAACGACAAGGTCGCGGGTGCGGTCGCGGGCGCCGTCCGCAAGGCGGCCTCGGGGGCCTGAGCCCCGCTGTGACGGCCCTCACGGCGCTCCGATCCCGGCGCGTCGCGAGATGCGGGTCCGACGGGCCGCCTCTAGGGTTTGCGGGGATGCCCGCGAGGTCCGCGGTCCGCGACGGCGTGTGAGCGAAGGCGTGGACGGAGCGTCACCGCGGCGTGACTGTGGCGCTTTTCGTGTGACCCCGACGGGTGCCGGATTGGCTTTCCCGCCGCTGGTGGGGGCAGGATGCGTAACCGGGCGAGAGGGTCTGACGTTCAGACCCGGGTCCGGGGACTGTCCTAGGGCCCTGGCAGCATCGGCTTCGATCTCACGCCTCTAAGGCAAGTTGAACACGGGAGTACAACATGAACCGCAGTGAGCTGGTGGCCGCTCTGTCCGAGCGCGCCGAGGTGACCCGCAAGGACGCCGACGCCGTTCTGGCCGCGCTCGCCGAGACCGTCGGCGAGATCGTCGCCAAGGGCGACGAGAAGGTCACCATCCCCGGCTTCCTGACCTTCGAGCGCACCCACCGTGCCGCTCGCACCGCGCGCAACCCGCAGACCGGCGACCCCATCCAGATTCCGGCCGGCTACAGCGTGAAGGTCTCCGCGGGCTCCAAGCTCAAGGAAGCCGCCAAGGGCAAGTAAGTCCTGCCCCGGCGCCGAAGGCCGCACAGGCCTTTGGAACGGCAGTAGTACGCAAGTACGCAGAACGACGATGGGCGGTCACCCCCGGGCGGGGTGGCCGCCCTTCGGTCCGTCCGGGGCCGGACGCGGGCCGGTGGGCCCGGACGGGCGGGGGGCGCCCCCGGACCACCGGGCGGGCCTGGCAGGCCCTGTGAGGGCCCGTCAGGGGCCTGGCGGGGCCCAGGTATGCCACCGGCACGTCCCGCCGGGCCGCCGTGCGGCTCCGTACGGGGCTTCGCGGGCCTCGGCGGGGCCTTCGGCCGAGTCCCGTGCCCCGGCCTCGGTCGGGGCACGGAAAAGCCCCCCGGGCCCTGTGCGGGGCCCGGGGGGCTTTCTGCGTACGTCCGGGTGTCCGGGTACGGGTACGGCTCAGGCGAGGTCGCCGCCCGGGAGTTCGACCTTCGCGCCGAGTTCCACGAGCTTCTCCATGAAGTTCTCGTAGCCGCGGTTGATCAGGTCGATGCCGTGGACCCGCGAGGTGCCCTCGGCGGCCAGGGCCGCGATCAGGTACGAGAATCCGCCGCGCAGGTCGGGGATGACCAGGTCGGCGCCCTGCAGCTTGGTGGGGCCGGAGACGACCGCCGAGTGCAGGAAGTTGCGCTGGCCGAAGCGGCAGGCGCTGCCGCCCAGGCACTCGCGGTACAGCTGGATGTGAGCACCCATCTGGTTGAGCGCCGAGGTGAAGCCGAGCCGGGACTCGTAGACCGTCTCGTGGACGATCGACAGGCCGGAGGCCTGCGTCAGGGCCACGACGAGCGGCTGCTGCCAGTCGGTCTGGAAGCCGGGGTGGACGTCCGTCTCCAGCGCGATGGCCTTGAGCGGGCCGCCCGGGTGCCAGAAGCGGATGCCGTCGTCGTCGATCTCGAACGCCCCGCCGACGCGGCGGAAGGTGTTCAGGAACGTCATCATCGAGCGCTGCTGGGCACCGCGCACGTAGATGTTGCCGCCGGTGGCGAGCGCCGCGGACGCCCAGGAGGCGGCTTCCAGGCGGTCCGGGAGGGCCTTGTGGTTGTAGCCGCCGAGGCGGTCGACGCCCGTGATCCGGATGGTCCGGTCGGTGTCGACGGAGATGATCGCGCCCATCTTCTGCAGGACGCAGATGAGGTCCTCGATCTCCGGCTCCACCGCGGCGTTGCTGAGCTCGGTGACGCCCTCGGCCAGGACGGCCGTCAGCAGCACCTGCTCGGTCGAGCCGACCGACGGGTAGGGGAGGCGGATCTTGCAGCCGCGCAGCCGCTGGGGGGCTTCCAGGTACTGGCCGCCCTCGCGCTTCTCGATGGTCGCGCCGAACTGGCGGAGCACGTCGAAGTGGAAGTCGATCGGTCGGCCGCCGATGTCGCAGCCGCCCAGGCCCGGGATGAAGGCGTGGCCGAGCCGGTGCAGCAGCGGGCCGCAGAACAGGATCGGGATGCGCGAGGAGCCCGCGTGGGCGTCGATGTCGGCGACGTTCGCGCTCTCGACGTGGGTGGGGTCGAGGACGAGTTCGCCCGGCTCCTCGCCGGGACGGACCGTCACCCCGTGCAGCTGGAGCAGCCCGCGGACGACGCGCACGTCACGGATGTCGGGAACGTTGCGCAGCCGGCTGGGTTCGCTGCCGAGCAGAGCGGCGACCATGGCCTTGGGCACGAGGTTCTTCGCACCACGGACACGGATCTCGCCCTCGAGCGGGGTACCGCCGTGGACAAGCAGTACATCGTCACTGATGCCGGTCATGAATCTCGCGTTCCGGAGAGGGATGGGCAGGGGGCCAGGGAAAAGGGTAAGGGCCATTACCCCCTTGTTCGTAAGGCC
This sequence comes from Streptomyces sp. NBC_01214, assembly GCF_026340975.1. Classification (GTDB taxonomy): domain Bacteria; phylum Actinomycetota; class Actinomycetes; order Streptomycetales; family Streptomycetaceae; genus Streptomyces. The sequence goes on from NZ_JAPEOS010000001.1 coordinate 1,300,259, forward strand.
GACGTGGCCGTAGGACTGTCATGAATTCGGTACAACACCCTCCGTATCCACCGCATGGCGGAGTGTTGCGTTCCGCCTACTCCGTCCGTGCGCGCTCCTCCCTGCTGCCGTGCGCCCTGAGCTGCGATCGATCCGATCTTCCCGCCCGCTCCCCGGAATCGGCCGATGTGCGGGATCATGGCGGCATGACCGAGGTGTCCTCCCTCACAGGGCGGCTGCTCGTGGCCACCCCCGCCCTCGCGGACCCGAACTTCGACCGCGCGGTCGTGCTGCTGCTCGATCACGACGAGCAGGGCTCCCTCGGCGTGGTCCTGAACAGGCCGACCCCCGTGGGCGTCGGTGACGTCCTGCTGCCCTGGGCGCCCCTGGCGGGCGACCCCGGAGTGGTCTTCCAGGGCGGGCCGGTGGCCATGGACTCGGCCCTGGGCGTGGCGGTGATCCCGGGCGAGGAGGGTCCGCTCGGCTGGCGCCGCGTGTACGGGGCGATCGGACTGGTCGACCTGGAGACGCCGCCGGAGCTGCTGGCCGCGGCCCTGGGCGGCCTGCGGATCTTCGCGGGCTACTCCGGCTGGGGTCCGGGCCAGCTGGAGGCGGAGCTCGGCGAGGGCGCCTGGTACGTGGTGGAGTCGGAGCCCGGGGACGTGTCCTTCCCGGATCCGGAGCGGCTGTGGCGGGCGGTGCTGCGCCGCCAGCGCAGCGACCTCGCGATGGTCGCCACCTATCCGGACGACCCGTCGCTGAACTGACGGGCGCGGGGTTAAGTACCCTGGGTTCCATGAGCACTCTTGAGCCCGAGCGCGGGACTGGCACGGGGACCCTCGTAGAGCCGACGCCGCAGGTGTCGCACGGTGACGGCGACCACGAGCGCTTCGCCCACTACGTCCAGAAGGACAAGATCATGGCGAGCGCGCTCGACGGGACCCCCGTCGTCGCGCTCTGCGGCAAGGTCTGGGTACCGGGTCGGGACCCGAAGAAGTACCCGGTCTGCCCCATGTGCAAGGAGATCTACGAGTCCATGGGCCCCGGCGGGGACAAGGACAAGGGCGGCAAGGACAAGTAGTCCTTCCTCCCGGCCCCTCTTCCGTGGGGCTTCGCAGGACTTCGCGGGACTTCGCAGGATCGAGACCCCCGGCGCGCGTCAGCGCGTCCGGGGGTCTTTGCCGTGTTCCCGCGGAGCGTTAGGGTCGGCGCGACGAGCGCCCTGCGGAACGAGCGTTGCGCAGGACGCAACACGCGCACGCAGTCGTGAAGGGCTCACGCATGGACCTGATCCCCGCACCCCAGGTCGTACGGCTCGACGAGGAGGGGCGCCGCTTCGCGTTCGGGTCCGATCCGGTCCTGGACGCCGGGCCGGGAGCCGCGGGGGTCGCGCGCTGGCTGCGGCGCGAGCTGGGCGCGGCCACCGGCTGGGAGCTGCCCGCCGCCGGAGCCGGCGCGACCGCCGAGCTGCGGCTGCGCGTCGACCCGGACGGCGCCGCGCACCCGGGGCCGGAGGCGTACCGCATCGAGATCGGGCCGGACGGGGCGGAGCTGACGGGAGCGACGGCCACCGGGCTGTTCTGGGGCGCCCAGACGCTGCGTCAGCTGCTGGGGCCCGACGCGTACCGGAAGGCACCGCTGCCCGGCCGCGCGTGGAGCCTGCCGTACGCCTCCGTTGCGGACGGCCCGCGGTTCGGCTGGCGCGGGATGATGCTGGACGTGGCCCGGCACTTCATGCCCAAGGACGGCGTGCTGCGCTACCTCGACCTGCTCGCCGCGCACAAGCTCAACGTGCTGCACCTGCACCTGACCGACGACCAGGGCTGGCGGATCGAGATCGAGCGCCACCCGCGGCTGACCGGGGTCGGCGGGTGGCGCCCGCGCAGCCGGTGGGGCCACCGGGCCTCGCCGCTGTGGAACGAGACCCCGCACGGCGGGTACTACACCCAGGACGACATCCGCGAGATCGTCGCGTACGCCGCCGAGCGGCACGTCCGGGTGGTCCCGGAGATCGACGTGCCCGGCCATTCGCAGGCCGCCATCGCCGCGTACCCGGAGCTGGGCAACACCGACGTCGTCGACACCGCTGCGCTCGGGGTGTGGGACGACTGGGGGATCACCGAGAACGTGCTCGCGCCGACCGAGGCCGTGCTGCGCTTCTACGAGGGGGTCTTCGAGGAGCTGCTGGAGCTGTTCCCGGCCGAGGTCTCACCCTTCGTGCACGTGGGCGGGGACGAGTGCCCCAAGGCGCAGTGGAAGGCCTCCGCGGTCGCCCAGGAGCGGATCCGCGAGCTGGGCGTGGACGGGGAGGACGGGCTGCAGGCGTGGTTCGTCCGGCACTTCGACGGCTGGCTCGCCGCGCGCGGGCGGCGACTGATCGGCTGGGACGAGATCCTGGAGGGCGGGCTCGCCGAGGGCGCCGCGGTGTCCTCGTGGCGCGGCTACGCGGGCGGGATCGCCGCCGCCGAAGCCGGGCACGACGTGGTCATGTGCCCCGAGCAGCAGGTGTACCTGGACCACCGGCAGGCGGGCGGCCCGGACGAACCGGTGCCCATCGGGTACGTGCGCTCGCTGGAGGACGTCTACCGCTTCGAGCCGGTGCCGCCGAAGCTGTCGCCGGAGGCCGCCGCCCACGTGCTGGGCGCGCAGGCCAACGTCTGGACCGAGGTGATGGAGGACCAGGGCCGGGTCGACTACCAGGTGTTCCCGCGGCTCGCGGCCTTCGCCGAGGTGGTGTGGTCGCAGCAGCCGGAGCCCGAGGAGCGCGACTTCGCGCGGTTCGAGGAGCGGATGGGTGCGCACTACGCGCGGTTGGCCGCGCAGGGGGTCGATTACCGGCCGCCGGGCGGCCCCTTGCCGCGGCAGCGGCGGCCCGGGGTGGTGGGGCGCCCGATCGAGGGGGCGCCCCCGAACGTGTGACAACTGGATGACGCCTGCGACCGGAACCGAAAGGGAACGGGAGCGGAACTCTGCCTCAATTTCCCCCGATACAGGGAAAATCGGGCAATCGCGGAGCAGGGCCGCCGAACGCGGTGCGACAGGGCCGTACGGCCCGTACGGGGCACCGCGCCCGGGGTCGGGCACAGGGGGCGGACCCTCGCGCCGGGCGGCCCGGAAGATGTGCCAGAGTTGCCACGTCCCGGCGGTGAGCACGTACCGTACGGCGGAACAGGCGTGAGCGCCGGAACCGGGACATCGGGAAGGGGCAGCTGGGTTGACCACGCACGCACCGCACGCACTGGATTCACCTCAGGGGCCGCAGGGCCCGCAGGCGGCGCAGTCCGTGACGCTGCCGGCCTCGCTCGACGAGGCCGTGGCGGCGCTCGCCGCCATGCCCGCCGCCGTGCCGGTCGCGGGCGGCACCGACCTGATGGCCGCGGTCAACGCCGGGCTGCTGCGGCCCGCCGCACTGGTGGGCCTGGGCCGGATCAACGAGATCCGCGGCTGGCAGTACCAGGACGGCCACGCGCTGCTCGGCGCGGGCCTCACGCACGCCCGGATGGGACGGCCGGATTTCGCCGCTCTGATCCCCGCGCTGGCGGCCGCGGCCCGGGCCGCCGGCCCCCCGCAGATCCGCAACGCGGGCACCCTCGGCGGCAACATCGCCACCGCCGCGCCCACGGGTGACGCGCTGCCCGTGTTGGCCGCGCTGGAGGCCGTACTCGTCATCGTCGGCCCGGTCGGGCAGCGGGAGATCCCGGTGTCGCACCTGCTGGCCGGGCGGGAGATGCTGCGGCCCGGTGAGCTGATCGGCTTCGTGCGGGTCCCGCTGCTGCACGCACCGCAGGTGTTCCTGAAGGCCACGGGCCGTACCGGGCCGGGGCGGGCCGTGGCGTCCGTGGGGCTCGTCCTGGATCCCGCGCGCCGGGGCGTGCGCTGCGCCATCGGTGCGGTCGCTCCGATGCCGCTGCGGCCGCTGGAGGCCGAGCAGTGGGTGGCCTCGCTGATCGACTGGGACGGCGGGCGGACCTTGGCCCCCGAGGCGCTGGAGGCCTTCGGCGAGTACGTCGCGGCGGCGTGCGTGCCCGACCAGGGCGAGCCGGTGGCTCCCGGAGTACTGCATCTGCGGCGGACGGTGGCCGTGCTGGCGCGCAGGGCCCTGGGGAGGGCGCTGACCTCATGAGCGAGAACGAGAACGAGAACGTGACCCAGGGGAACGGCACGGCGGGCTGGGGCTGGGAACCGGTCCCGCAGGGCGGCGAGTACGACTCGGACGCCACGGCCTTCGTGAAACTGCCGCAGGACATGCTGGACGCGCTCGGCACCGGGGAGCCGCTCGCGGCGCCCGGGCACGGCTACGTGCCGCCGCCGATGATCGTGCCGCTGGGCTCGGCGAGCACGGATCCGTCGGCCACGGGGACGTGGACGCTTCCGGTGCAGTGGCCGGAGGCGGGCGGCTCGGCGCAGGCCGGTCCGGCGGGTGGTGCTGGTGCCGCCGGTGCGGGTCAGGGCGCGGGCCCCGGTTCCGTGGGCGGGCCGATCCCGGCGTCGATCCCGATCCCGGCGTCGGTCGCGGCGGCGTTCGCCGAGCCGGAGCCGGAGCCGGAGCTGCCGGTGACCGATCCGAGCGAGACGGCCGAGTGGCGGTTCCCGGAAGCGGCGCACGAGCCCGAGCAGGTCGGCGGTCCGGCGACCGGACAGTGGGCCGTCCCCGAATTCCCCGAGCAGCCGAACGACTACCGGTCGGGCGGGCTGGACGCCGACTGGAGCCAGGCCCCGGCGACGCTGCCGGGCGGCGCCCCGGCGCCGTGGGCGTACCTGACGCAGCAGCCGGCCGGGACCCCTGACGCGGACGCCGCCGGTGCCGCCGGTGCCGGCGGTGTGCTGCCCGGCACGGACGAGGCCGCCGCCGCTTCGGCCGCCGCCGCCGCGACCGCGCAGGCCGCCGGGCTGCTCGGAGGGCCGGGCGTGGGCGCCGCGGCCCGCGGGCCGCGGGTGCTGGGCGGGCCCGGGGTGGGCACCGCCCTGCCCGAGGGCGAGCCGGTGCACCAGGCCCCGCACGACATCGAGGCCGCGCACGGCCCGGCCGCGGAGCAGGCGGAGGGCGCCAGGGCAGCGGACCACACGGGCCAGGGCGAGTACGCGGGGCACACGGGACACGCGGTCCAGGAGGAGTACGCCGGGCGGGGCGAGTACACCGGATACGCGGAGCAGCAGGCCGGGTACGCCGAGCCGGCCACCGCCGACGCCGCCCCCGCCGCTGCCGAGCGGTCGGCGGTGGCCGACACCGGGCTGGACCTCTTCGGCGGGGTGCGCGTCCAGGCGCCGGCCGCCGAGCCCGCGCAGCCCGCCGGCACCGACGGCCACGGCTTCACGGCGTTCGGCCACGCACCGGAGCCCGGCCCCCAGGCCGCGCACGAAGCCGCGTACGGGGCGGAGCACGAAGCCGCGTACGGGGCGGAGCACGAGGCGACGCACGGGGCGGAGCCGGTCGCTGCGGAAGCCGACCCCGGGAACGGGGACGGGCCGGCCGCCCAGGAGCCCCCGGCCGACCCCGCGCCGCACGCGGACACCGCCGACGGCGAGGACGCGCTCCCGACCGGGGCGACGCCGTACGAGGAAGAGGCGGACGCCGGGGCCGTCGCCCATCACGAGCACCCTTCGGCCTCCTACGTCCTGCGCGTCAACGGCGCCGACCGGCCCGTCACCGGCGCCTGGATCGGCGAGTCCCTCCTGTACGTGCTGCGCGAGCGGCTCGGCCTCGCGGGCGCCAAGGACGGCTGCTCGCAGGGCGAATGCGGTGCCTGCGCCGTGAAGGTCGACGGCCGGCTCGTCGCCTCCTGCCTGGTACCGGCCGCCACGGCCGCCGGCAGCGAGGTCCGCACGGTCGAGGGTCTCGCGACGAACGGGGAACTCTCGGACGTCCAGCAAGCGTTGTGCAGGTCGGGCGCGGTGCAGTGCGGGTTCTGCGTACCCGGCATGGCCATGACCATCCACGACCTGCTGGAGGGCAATCACGCCCCCAGCGAGCTGGAGACCCGTCAGGCCCTGTGCGGCAACCTCTGCCGCTGCTCCGGCTACGCGGGGGTCGTCGACGCCGTGCGCGAGGTAGTGGCCGAGCGCGAAGCGGCGGCCGCGGAGCCCGCGGCCCCGGGCACAGGTGCACCGGAGCCGCGCATCCCGCACCAGGCAGCGCCCGGCGAGGGCGGCATCCACCACGGAGGCACGGCGTGAGCGGGCAGGACGCGGCGACGGCGACGACAACGGTCAACACCACGGTGACGGCCATGGCCGCCCCGGGCACCGAGGCCTCCGAACAGCAGGTCCCGCGCGGAATCGGAGCCTCCGTACCGGCCGCGGACACCCGCGCCAAGACCGAGGGCACCTTCCCCTACGCCGCCGACCTGTGGGCCGAGGGCCTCCTGTGGGCCGCCGTGCTGCGCTCCCCGCACGCCCACGCCCGGATCCTCTCCATCGACACCACGGCCGCCGCCGAGATGCCCGGCGTGCGCGCCGTCGTCACCCACGCCGACGTGCCCGGCACCACCACGCACGGCCGTCGGATCGCCGACCGGCCGGTGTTCGCGCACGACGTCGTACGCCACCACGGCGAGGCCATCGCCGCCGTCGCCGCCGACCACCCGGACACCGCACGGCTCGCCGCCGCCGCGATCGCGGTCGAGTACGAGCTCCTCGACCCGGTCACCGACCCCGAGCAGTCCTTCGGCGCCCCCGCCCTGCACCCCGACGGCAACCTGATCCGGCACATCCCGCTGCGCTACGGCGACCCGGAGGCCACCGGCGAGGTGGTCGTCGAGGGCCTGTACCGGATCGGCCGCCAGGACCCCGCCCCCATCGGCGCCGAGGCCGGACTGGCCGTGCCGCGCCCCGACGGCGGGGTGGAGCTCTACACCGCGTCCACCGACCCGCACACCGACCGCGACCTGGCCGCCGCCTGCTTCGGCCTGGAACCGGACCGCGTGCGCGTCGTCGTCACCGGCGTGCCCGGCGCGACGGCCGACCGCGAGGACGCCGCCTTCCAGCTCCCGCTCGGCCTGCTCGCCCTGCGCACGGGCTGCCCGGTCAAACTGGTCGCCACCCGCGAGGAGTCCTTCCTCGGCCACACCCACCGGCACCCGACCCTGCTGCGCTACCGCCACCACGCGGACGCGGAGGGCCGCCTCGTCAAGGTCGAGGCACAGATCCTGATGGACGGCGGCGCGTACGCCGACTCCTCCGCCGAGTCCCTGGCGGCGGCGGTCGCCTTCGCGTGCGGCCCGTACGTCGTCCCGCACGCCTTCGTCGAGGGCTGGGTGGTCCGCACCAACAACCCGCCGTCGGGTCACGTCCGCGGCGAGGGCGCCATGCAGGTGTGCGCCGCGTACGAGGGCCAGATGGACAAGCTCGCGGCCGCCCTCGGCATCGACGGGGCCGAGCTGCGCATGCGCAACGTCCTGGCGACGGGGGACCTGCTCCCCACCGGCCAGACGGTGACCTGCCCGGCCCCGGTGGCGGAACTGCTGCGCGCGGTCCGCGACTTCGAACTGCCCGCGCTGCCCAAGGACGCCCCGGAGGACGAGTGGCTGCTGCCGGGCGGCCCGGAGGGCGCGGGCGAGCCGGGCGCGGTACGGCGCGGGGTCGGCTACGGCGTCGGCATGGTGCACATGCTCGGAGCGGAGGGCACGGACGAGGTCTCCACGGCCACGGTGAAGGTGGTGGGCGGAGCGGCCACGGTCATCTGCGCGGCCGTCGACACCGGCCAGGGCTTCGCCACGCTGGCCCGGCAGATCGTCCAGGAGGTGCTGGGCGTCGACGAGGTCGCCATGGCCCCCGTGGACACCGACCAGCCGCCGGCCGGCCCGGCGGCACACGGTCGCCACACGTGGGTGTCGGGCGGCGCGGTGGAGCGGGCGGCCAAGATGGTCCGCACCCAGCTCCTGCAGCCGATGGCCCACAAGTTGGGCATGTCGACGGAGCTCCTGCAGATCCAGGACGGCCGCATCACGTCGTACGACGGCGCGTTCTCCATGTCGGTGGCGGAGGCGATGGCCGGCAAGGAACTCTGGGCGACGGCACAGTGCCGCCCCCACCCCACGGAACCCCTGGACGCGGACGGCCAGGGCGACGCCTTCGTGGGCCTCGCCTTCTGCGCGATCCGCGCGGTGGTGGACGTGGACATCGAACTGGGTTCGGTCCGGGTCGTGGAACTCGCGGTGGCCCAGGACGTGGGCCGCATCCTGAACCCCCGTCAGCTGGAGGCTCGCATCGAGGCGGGCGTCACCCAGGGCGTGGGCGCGGCCCTGACGGAGAACCTCCGCACGGTCTCCGGCCTGATCCGCCACCCGGACCTGACGGGCTACGCCCTGCCGACGGCGCTGGACGCCCCGACGGTCCGCATCGTCAAATTGGTCGAAGAACGCGACGTGGTGGCCCCGTTCGGCGCGAAGGCGGCGAGCGCGGTCCCCGTGGTGACGACCCCGGCGGCGGTGGCCTCGGCGGTCCGCGCGGCCACGGGCCGCCCGGTCAACCGCCTGCCGATCAGGCCGTCTGCGGCGGTCGGTACGCCCAACTCGTGACCGTGTGACCCACATTGCACGTGCAACCCCGGACTTGGGGCTGTCGGTGCCGGTCGCTAGAGTGATCGGTACAAGTGTGCATGTACGTATGGACACGGGTGCGAACGGGGACGGGGAGCGGCGGAAACGCCGCGACCACGGGGAGACGGGGAGGCCAACGTGGCAGAGGACAACGGGGCGAGCCAAGTAGCAACGGCCCTCACGCTGGGGATCGCGGGTCCGATGGGCGCGATCGCCGGGGCGGCCTACACGGCGGCCAATGCGGCGCTGCGGTACGAGTTCGACTCGCTGAGCGAGTACAAGCGCATGGTGGACTCGCTGTTGGACGACCTCACCGGCTCCGACGCGGACCACAAGAAGCTGGCGGACGACAAACTGCCGGCCAACAAGCTCGGCAAGGGCTTCGCAGAGGTCGACGCGCTGTTCAAGTCGTACGACACGGTCGTCACGGAGCTGCAGAAGCTCTCGAAGGGGCTGGCGGAGACGATCGAGGCCCTGGGCATCGCGGTCCTGTCGGCTGGCAACAACTACGCCGGCGTGGACGAGGAGACCAAGCGGCGCATGGTCGCCATCGCCAAGCAGGCGAAGGAGGAGTACGTGCCGGACCGTGACCCGTGGCCGGAGGAACAGCGCCGTCTGAAGGAGTCCAACCAGCCGCCGGCGTCCACGACCCCGACTCCTACCCCGTCGCCCAGCACGTCGGGAGGTAACTACTGATGGCAACGGATTTCGAAGGCTTCACGCATCAGCAGATGCGGGACATGAGCGCCTCGCTGGACCCGACCTCGGTCCAGACGCGGGCCGATCAGCTGAAGAAGGCCGCCGAGGACATCAAGAAGATCGGCGAGGCGCTCAAGAAGCACGTCGTGTCCGGCTGGGAAGGCGAAGGAGCCGACGCCTTCCAGGAGTGGGTGGGCCGCGCGGGCAACGCGACGCTGCGCCTGGGCGAGTACAGCGCCAAGGGCGGGGAATGGATGGGCAAGGTCGTCCAGACGATGACCGAGGCCACGAAGATGACCGCCGTCGACGCGACCGCGACCGCGAACCTCGCGGCGGCCCGCAAGTACCACAACGACCCGGACTCGGCGCAGGCCCGCTCGGAGGCGCAGGCGACGCTGGACGCGGACCACCGCGAGGCGGTCAGGCTGATGACCAACCTGGCGCAGTCGTACCAGGTGTCGTCGGACGAGATGAACAAGGCGACGATCCCGACGTTCCCGCCGCCGCCGGCGGTGCTGTTGCCGCCTGCTCGCTACGGCTCCGATCAGGACATGGCACGTCCGGGAGGAGGCGAAGGCGGAGGCTCGGTGGGATCTTCCTCGTATTCACCGTCCGGCGGTTCTGCAGGGTCACCCTCGGGCGCGCCCGGATACGTGCCTGGTCAACAAGCGCGACCGGACAACACGGTTCCGTCGGTGTCCGTGCCGTCGATTCCGGACCGTGAGGTGAATGTGGACCTCGACAGCGTCGCGACGCTTCCCGACCGGAGTGCGCCTCCGGTGACGATCACGCCAGGTGGCCCGCTGCCCACGGGCCCTGGTGGGCCCACCCCCAGCCCCGTTCTCCCGCCGGTAGCTTTCCCGCCAGTCGGCGGTGTGAAGGGGCCGGGCCCCATCGGCACTGGTCCCGGTATTGGTCCCTACCCGAGTCTGACCGGTCCGGGCACTCCCGGTGGCAAAGTGATCGGTACGCCCGGCATGCCCCCGCGTGACCCCGGCATTATGGGCGGCCGCCAGGTGACTTCCACCGGCCCCGGCTTGGGTATCCCGCGTGGCACGGTCATTGGTGAAGGCGGCCAGGTGGGCCGCCCCATGGGCGGCGGGGGTATGGGCCACGGCGGCGGTGGTGCCCTCGGCAGCCAAGGAGGCCTCGCTGCAGGACGTCGACTGGCCTCGGAGCCGGGAGGTGTCGTGGGCGGGCGCCAGACCGGTGCGGTCGGTCGCCCGGGCGTGGGCGGTCAAACCTTCACCCAGGGCGGTTCGGGTCTCGTGCGTAATGGCAGCGGCGGCGGCGCGGGCATGGGCTCCATGGGCCACGCCGGCGCAGGCACGCAGAGCCCGGGTACCCGACGGAACGACCAGGGGGGCGAACGCCCCGATTACCTGGCTGAGGACGAAGAGACCTGGCAGGGCAGCCGTCGTGTTGTTCCGCCTGTGATCGACTGAGCAGAACGGACGTTGCACGGGATGCGCATGCGCAAGGCGACCTCGGCCCTGGTGGGTCTCTTGCTGGCCGGGGTCGCTGCGACCCCGGCCCATGCTGAGACCATTCGAGCCCAGCAATGGCATCTCGACGCCATGAAGGCTGATGACATCTGGAAGGTCAGTACGGGGAAGGGCGTTACCGTCGCTGTAATTGACGATGGCGTCAAGGAGATCCCTGAACTGAAGGGCCAGATCGTCCCTGGCGCGGATTTCGTGGCGCAAGGTGGAGATGGGCGTCACGACAAGAGTGGTCACGGCACAGGCATGGCCGCCATGATTGCTGCGACGGGCAAACATCCGAGCGGCGACGGTGGTTTCGGGCTAGCGCCCGGTGTCAAGATTCTCCCAATCCGTGTTGCTAACGCTGAATTGGCAACACCGTCTTGGGTCGCGGCGATTCGGTTCGCGGCAGAATCGGATGCCAAGGTCATCAATATTTCTATGGGAATCGAAGGTACGCCGGAGACTGACCGGGCGCGGGCCGAAGCAGTGAAGTATGCGCTCTCGAAGGGAAAGCTGGTTTTCGCGGCTGTTGGGAACTCAGGGGATTCGCTCAATGAGGTCGAGTACCCGGGTGCGACACCCGGGGTGGTCGGAGTAGCTGCAGTAGACCCTAATGGCGGGCCGACCAAGGAGTCGCAGCACGGCCCCCAGGTGGATATGGCTGCACCGGGCATCGATATTGTCACTGCTTGTTCTGGCAAGACGGGGTTGTGTAAAACCTCTGGAACCAGTGACGCCTCCGCCCTCGCCTCCGCCTCCGCCGCCCTCATCTGGTCCGCTCACCCCGACTGGACCAACAACCAGGTGCTGCGGGTCCTCCTGAACACCGCTGGCAAGCCCACCGACGGCGTCGAGCGCAACGACTACGTCGGCTACGGCATCGTCCGTCCCCGCATCGCGCTGCAGACCCCCGGCGACCCCGGCCCGGCCGATGTCTACCCGCTGCCCGACCTCGCGGCGGCGGATGCGCCCAAGAAGCCCTCCGCGTCCTCCGACGCCAAGGCCCCCGACGCGGCCGCGTCCAAGCCCGCGGCGCAGGCCGAGGAGAAGAAGAGCGGTAGCGCGCTTCCCTGGATCGGGCTCGGTCTGGCGGCCTGCGTGCTGATCGGTGGAGCGGTGACCGTGGTCGTCGTACGACGCAACCGCTGACCCGGTCGGCTCCGGACCCGCGCCAGCCCGAGGGCCCGCTGTAGACCGCCCCGTCAGGCCGTTGGCCTGACGGGGCGGTGCGCAGTGCGCAGTGCGTGGCGTGGTCGCCTACTTGATGTTCAGCGCGACCGTGTCGCCTTCGGTGAGGCTGTCCAGCTGGATGGTCCTGGTGAACGTTTGGGGCTGCTTCCCCGGCGCCTTGCACGTGACCTCGGCCGTGAGGTTGAACGACGAGTCCAACGGGGTGTCGAGGCTGATGGGGCCGAACGTCGCCCTGCGGTTGACCGGGTTGTTGGTGGGACCCGACCCGTCGTCCTCATCGCTGTCCAGCGAAACCCGTGTGGGGACGGAGTTGTTGGGGGCCGGGAACGCGTTCTTGCAGGTCACTTTTCCGTTGAAGTTCACTGTTCCGACGGGGGGTGCCGCCGAGGCCTGACCGGCCGTCAGGAGTCCTCCTGCCAGTACCGCGGCGAGGATCGGGGCCATGGTCGTCAGAGTGCGAGACCTGCGGGAGATACGAGACATGCGGGACGTGCGCGTAGACATGGGACCACCTGCCCGTTTGGCGTACGAGTAGTTCTGTGGAGGCCGACCCTGACGCCGACACGACAGGCGTGGCATTGGAGATCGCCAGGTTTCGAGGGGTCGTCCGTGAACCGGGCCGGGGTTCAGCTGCCGCGCTTTTGACCAGCTGATTCGGCAGCCCCCAGCCCTTCACTCACCACATTCCTACAGCGCCTCCCGGCCCGCAACCGGAGCGTTTTCCCGTACCGCGCGGTTGTTCCCGGGGAAGCCGGGGAGTCGGTGGCCTCGCGCCTTGCTGCTCCGGCGGCTGCCGCGCCCGGTCACCGTACGTCAGCTACCGGTCGTACGGGCGGGGTTGTCCGGACAAGGCGAAGGCCGCCCAGGGGTGCGCCTGCCCCTGGACGGCCCGCCGCGAAGCCGTGACCGGATTCGAACCGGCGTAACCCGCTTTGCAGGCGAGTCCCTCAACCACTCGGGCACACGGCTGTGTGGTGGTGACGTGCATGACGCTACGGGGCCCGCGGGGCTGGGGAAGGGATGCGCGGACCGTGCAATGCGACTGCCATGCCGCGTTCACAGTCCGGCGGACCTAGGTCTCCGGGACGAGGACGGGATCCGTCGAATTGACAGGGACGATCCCGGGGTACGCCCCTTACTCTGGGGCGATGAGCGCCCTTGAACCCCGTGTGCCGCAGAGAACCGCACCGATCCCGCCCCCGCCCGGGGGCGGGATCCTCGGGCCCGCGTACCGGACGCTCAGCATCGGGATCATCTCCGTCATCTTCCTCATCGCCTTCGAGGCCACCGCCGTCGGCACGGCCATGCCCGTCGCCGCCCGGGAGCTGGAAGGGATCGGGCTCTACGCCTTCGCCTTCTCCGCCTACTTCACCACCAGCCTCTTCGGCATGGTCCTGGCCGGCCAGTGGGCCGACCGGCAGGGGCCGCTGCGGCCGCTGACCGTCGGGATCGCCGCCTTCGCCTCCGGGCTCGTGATCTCCGGGACCGCCGGGGTCATGTGGGCGTTCGTCCTCGGCCGGGCCGTGCAGGGCTTCGGTGGCGGGCTGGTCATCGTCGCCCTGTACGTCGTCGTCAGCCGGGCCTACGAGGAGCGGCTGCGGCCCGCGATCATGGCCGCGTTCGCCGCGAGCTGGGTGGTCCCCTCGATCGTCGGGCCGCTGGCCTCCGGGACGGTCACCGAGCACCTCGGGTGGCGGTGGGTCTTCCTCGGGATACCGGCGCTGGTGGTGGTTCCCCTGGTGGTGGCGCTCCCCGCGATACGGCGGACCGCGTCCGGGCCCGTCGACCCCGACGCCCCGCCCGTGGCCTTCGACCGGCGGCGGATCCGGCTGGCCCTCGGCATCTCGGTGGGGGCGGGGCTGCTCCAGTACGCCGCCCAGGACCTGCGGTGGCTGTCGCTGGCGCCGGGCATCGCCGGCGCGGCCCTGCTCGTACCCGCCGTACGGGGGCTGCTGCCGCGCGGGACCTACCGGGCGCGGCGCGGGCTGCCGTCCGTGGTGCTGCTGCGCGGGGTCGCCGCCGGGTCGTTCGTCGCCGCCGAGAGCTTCGTACCGCTGATGCTGGTCAGCCAGCGGGGGCTGAGCCCGACGATGGCCGGGTTCTCGCTCGCGCTGGGCGGGGTGACTTGGGCGGGCGGCTCGTGGGTGCAGTCGCAGGGGCGGACGGCCCCCTACCGGCAGCGGCTGATGGTGACCGGGATGGTGCTGGTGGCGCTGGCCATCGCTGCGGCGCCCGCCGTGCTGATCGAGTCCGTGCCGGTGTGGACGCTGGCGCTGGCCTGGGCGGTCGGCTGCCTCGGCATGGGCCTGGTGATCGGCTCCACGAGCGTGCTGCTGCTCCAGCTGTCGGCGCCGGAGGAAGCGGGCTCCAACTCCGCCTCGCTGCAGATCTCGGACGCGCTGGCGAACGTGGTGCTGCTGGCCGGTGGGGGCGCCGCGTTCGCCGCGCTGGGCGGTGGAGCCGTCGGTGCCTCGCACGCCCTGACGGAGGGCGCGTCGGCCTCGCACCCGGCCGCCTTCGCCGTGGTGTTCCTGCCGATGGCCTGCGTGGCGCTGGTGGGGGCCTGGGTGGCGACCCGGCTGGATCCCGCCAAGGTTCCCGCCAAAGTTCCCGTCGGGGGTTCCGTCGAGGTTCCCGTCGGGGACTGACCGACAGGGCCTGCCGGGCGCCGGGAAACCCGGCTGCGCCTCGACGGGCGGCCGCACCACCGTTCCGCCCATGAACGAGATGGTCATCAGGCTCTCCGACGCCGAGCGCGCGGAGTGCGCCGACCTCGCCGACGCGACGGGCCGGTCGCCCGAGGAGCTCGCGCTGGACGCCGTACGGGCACTGCTGCGGGCCGAGCGCGACCGGGTCGGGGCCGAGGCGCTGCGCCTCGCGCAGCGGCACGCGCCCCTGCTGAAGCGGCTCGGCGAATGAGCGCCCCCACGGCCCCGGTGCGCCACCTCACGCTCGCCGAGGTCCTCGACCTGGCCCGGCACGCCTGCCTGGCCCAGGACCAGCCCGTCGAACTGCGCGCCCCCGGGCTGCTGGAGTCGGCGGTGCACCGGCCACGCGCCCAGGGGGCCCCTCCCAGCGGTAGCTGGGGGAGTTCGGGGACCCCCGCCTACGAGGACCCCTACGAGCA
Source organism: Streptomyces sp. NBC_01214 (assembly GCF_026340975.1). Lineage (GTDB taxonomy): Bacteria > Actinomycetota > Actinomycetes > Streptomycetales > Streptomycetaceae > Streptomyces. The sequence goes on from NZ_JAPEOS010000001.1 coordinate 1,315,279, forward strand.
GGCCGCCGCGCTGCTCCACGGCATCGCGACCAACCACCCCCTGGTCGACGGGAACAAGCGCACCGCCTGGCTCGCCGCGGCGACCTTCCTCGCCGTGAACGGGGCCGATCCGGGCGACGCGGACCAGGAGGCCGCGTACGCGCTGGTCATCGACGTGGCCGCCGGGCACGAGAGCGACGTCGCGCGGATCGCGGCCCGGCTGCGGGCGCTCCTCGCCCCGCCGATGTGACGCTCGCCGCACCCGCCGAGGTCACGGGCCTGTCCCTCCGCGAGGGGCGGGCCCGGGCCGGTAGGGTGGCCCGGTTGTCCTACGTACGACTGCCTGCCACCCGTACCAGATACGCCGAGAGCACGAACCGGAGACCGTGACTACTACCGCCTCCCACCATCTCTCACCCGCCTTCCCCGGCCGTGCCCCCTGGGGTACCGCCAACAAGCTGCGCGCCTGGCAGCAGGGGGCGCTCGACCGCTACATCCAGAACCAGCCGCGGGACTTCCTCGCGGTCGCCACGCCCGGCGCCGGCAAGACCACCTTCGCGCTCACCCTCGCCTCGTGGCTGCTGCACCACCACGTCGTCCAGCAGGTGACCGTCGTCGCTCCGACCGAGCACCTGAAGAAGCAGTGGGCGGAGGCGGCGGCCCGGATAGGCATCCGGCTCGACCCCGAGTACTCCGCCGGACCGCTCAGCAAGGACTACCACGGCGTCGCCGTCACCTACGCCGGTGTCGGCGTACGGCCGATGCTGCACCGCAACCGCTGCGAGCAGCGCAAGACCCTCGTCATCCTCGACGAGATCCACCACGCCGGTGACTCGAAGTCCTGGGGCGAGGCCTGCCTGGAAGCCTTCGACCCGGCGACCCGGCGCCTGGCCCTGACCGGAACGCCCTTCCGGTCCGACACGAACCCGATCCCCTTCGTCACGTACGAGGAGGGGAACGACGGGATCCGGCGGTCCTCCGCCGACTACACCTACGGCTACGGGAACGCGCTCGGCGACGGCGTCGTCCGGCCGGTCATCTTCCTCTCCTACAGCGGCAACATGCGCTGGCGGACCAAGGCCGGCGACGAGATCGCCGCCCGGCTCGGCGAGCCGATGACCAAGGACGCCATCTCCCAGGCCTGGCGCACGGCGCTGGACCCGCGCGGCGACTGGATGCCGAACGTGCTGCGCGCCGCCGACCAGCGGCTGACGGAGGTCAGGAAGGGCATCCCGGACGCCGGCGGCCTCGTGATCGCCTCCGACCAGGACTCCGCGCGCGCCTACGCCAAGCTGCTCCGCGAGATCACCGGTAGCAAAGCGACCGTGGTGCTCTCCGACGACACCGGTGCGTCGAAGCGGATCGACGAGTTCAGTGAGGACGGCAGCCGCTGGATGGTGGCGGTCCGGATGGTGTCCGAGGGCGTCGACGTACCGCGCCTCGCGGTGGGCGTCTACGCCACCACCATCTCGACGCCGCTGTTCTTCGCGCAGGCCGTCGGCCGGTTCGTGCGTTCGCGCAGGCGCGGCGAGACCGCGTCCGTGTTCCTGCCGACCATTCCCTACCTCCTCGGCTTCGCCAACGAGATGGAGGTCGAGCGCGACCACGTCCTCGACAAGCCGAAGAAGCAGGGCGAGGAGGATCCATACGCCGAGTCCGAGAAGGAGATGGACGAGGCGAACAAGCAGGAGGACGAGGACACCGGCGAGGACGAGCAGATGTCCTTCGAGGCGCTGGAGTCCGACGCGGTCTTCGACCGGGTCCTCTACGACGGCGCCGAATTCGGCATGCAGGCGCACCCCGGCAGCGAGGAGGAGCAGGACTACCTCGGCATCCCCGGACTGCTGGAGCCGGACCAGGTGCAGATGCTGCTGCAGAAGCGGCAGTCGCGGCAGATCGCGCACAGCCGCCGCAAGCCGGACGCGGACGCGGACCTGCTGGAGCTGCCGGCGGACCGGCGGCCCGTGGTCTCGCACAAGGAGCTGCTGGAGCTGCGCAAGTCGCTGAACACGATGGTGGGCGCCTACGTCCACCAGAGCGGGAAGCCGCACGGGGTGATCCACACGGAGCTGCGCCGGGTGTGCGGCGGTCCGCCGAGCGCGGAGGCGACCGCGGGGCAGCTGCGCGAGCGGATCAAAAAGGTGCAGGAGTGGGCCACCCGTATGCGGTGAGCACCTACGAAGTGGGGGACGGGGTCCGTGCGGAGGTTCGTACGGACCCCGTCCGCGCGTCGGCGCATCCCACCGGAGCCGAGCCGGAGCCGAGCCGGAGTCGAGCACGGTCGTTTTGAACATGCTCGGAGCAGTGGGCGGGTGAAGGCGTCCTGTGGCAATCGAGGTCACGAATTGACACCGACGCCGATCAGGAAACGGCACAAACAGGTAGCACGCGCCCGGATTCTGGACGAGCCCTTCCGCTGAGCGGACCCGCTCGCTAATGTCCCCGCATCAAACGCACCGTGGCAGCGCCGCCGCGGGAGCGCAGCCGGTGCTATGGCCGCTACCGGCGGCCTCTCCGTGCGTCGCCGCGGGACCGGCGACGTGCCACCCCGAGAGTCACCGCCGCTCACCGAAAGAGGGAGAGGCGTCGTGACCGCGGAAACCTCCCAGACTCTCGACAGAGGGCTCAGAGTCCTCAAACTGCTCGCCGACACCGACCACGGTCTGACCGTCACCGAGCTCTCCAACCGCCTCGGTGTGAACCGCACCGTGGTCTACCGGCTCCTCGCCACCCTCGAACAGCACGCCCTGGTCCGCCGTGACCTCGGCGGCCGGGCCCGGGTCGGCCTCGGAGTGCTGCGGCTGGGCCGGCAGGTCCACCCGCTCGTACGCGAGGCGGCCCTGCCCGCGCTGCGGTCCCTCGCCGAGGACATAGGTGCCACCGCGCACCTGACCCTCGTCGACGGCACCGAGGCGCTCGCCGTCGCCGTCGTGGAGCCGACCTGGACGGACTACCACGTGGCCTACCGGGCCGGCTTCCGCCACCCGCTGGACCGCGGGGCCGCCGGGCGGGCCATCCTGGCCGCCCGTCAGGGCTCCCTGATCGAGCCGGGGTACACGCTGACCCACGGGGAGCTGGAAGCGGGAGCCAGTGGCGCCGCCGCGCCCCTCGTGGGCATCACCGGGCTGGAAGGCAGCGTCGGCGTCGTCATGCTGGCGGACGCGGTGCCGGAGCGGGTCGGGCCGCGGGTGGTCGACGCGGCGCGCGAGGTGGCCGACGCCCTTCGCTAGGCCGCGGGCTCGGCGGATCCGTGCCGGTGGCGCCGCCGCGTTGCCGGGTGCGGCGCCGTGGCCGGGGGGCGCTGCCCCCGGACCCCCGCGCCTCAAGCTCCCCCAGCTACCGCTGGGAGGTGCCCCCTGGCGGGGCTGAAAGAGGGGCCGGTGGGTGGGCGGATAGATTGGGCGGGTGCTCTCACGCCTCACACGTCTGCCGCGTCCCGCCGCCCTGGCCGTCTGCGCCGTGCCCGCGCTCGGGCTGTTCGCCGCCGCGGCCTTCGCGCCGCTGCCCTTCGTGGTCGCCATTCCCGGGCTCACGGCCGACGTCCTGGGCTCCGACCAGGGCAAGCCGGTCATCACCGTGACCGGCGCCCCGGTCCGGGACACCAAGGGCGAGCTGCGGATGACCACGATCCGGGCCACCGGTCCGTCCTCGACCATGAAGCTGCACGAGCTCATCGGCCACTGGTTCAAGACCGATCAGGCGGTCATGCCCCGGGAGGCCGTCTACTCCTCGGGCGGAAGCGACGAGGAGATCGAGAAGCACAACCTGGAGGAGATGACCAAGTCGCAGTCGGCCGCCACCGACGCGGCCCTCGGCTTCCTCCACAAGGACCCCAAGGACGTGAAGGTCGACCTCAACCTCGCCGACGTCGGCGGCCCGAGCGCCGGGCTCCTCTTCTCCCTCGGCATCGTCGACAAGCTCGACGGCGACGGCAGCGGAGGCGATCTCACCGGCGGTCGCAGCATCGCCGGTACGGGCACCATCACCGCCGACGGCCGGGTCGGCGCGGTCGGCGGGGTGGCCCTGAAGACCCAGGCCGCGCGGCGCGACGGGGCGAGCGTGTTCCTCGTACCGAAGGCCGAGTGCGCGGACGCCCTGTCGGAACTTCCCGAGGGGCTGAGGCTGGTCCCCGTCACCTCGCTGACGGATGCGGTGAACTCTCTTCGCGCGCTGAACCGGGGAGAGCCGGCTCCGTCCTGCTGACGGCCGGCGCCCCGTCCAGTCCGCGCCAGGCCGGGAAGACCATCGGGGCGAGCGTCGTCAGCAGGTACGTGCCGCCGAACAGCAGCAGCGCGGTGGTGACCCCGAACCCGTCGACCAGCAGGCCGGCGGCGAGTCCGCCCAGCGGCATGGTCAGCTCGCAGCCCGCCGTGGCCACGCCCGAGACGCGGCTGCGCAGTGCCTCCGGCACCTGCTCGTACATCACCGTGGTCAGGATCGGGTTGAGCATGCCCGCGCCCAGGCCGGCCAGGGCCATCGTCACCGCGAGCGGCAGGGTCGTGTCGGTGAGGGCGGCCACCACGTACCGGGTCGCCCCGGAGAGCAGGAAGGCCGCCGTGAACACCGCGCGGCGCGGGAAGCGCTCGCCCCACATCCCGTAGAGCAGGGCGCCCAGCAGGGCGAAGCCGCCGAAGAGGGAGATCATCAAGCCGATCGCGGCCGCGCCGCCGAGGTCCTCGCGGCAGTGCACCGGCAGCAGGACCGAGGACCAGCCCTGGTCCAGCCCGTTGGTCATCATGACCATCACCGTGACGCCCAGCAGCAGCCGGGTACGGGTCATGAAGGCCCAGCCCTCGGCGAGTTCGGCGCGGTAGGCGGTGAAGGACACTTTCCCGGTCGTGCGCTGCGGTTCGGCGGCCGGCACCCCGCGCAGGAAGGCGGCGACCAGCAGCGCCGACGTCCCGAAGGTCGCCGCGTCCAGCAGCAGGACGGTCTCGGCGCCGAACGCCGCGATGAGCAGGCCGGCCACCGCCGCCCCGATCATCCGGGCGCCGCGCGAGACCGCGTCGTAGAGGCCGGCGGCCCGGATGATGGTGGTGCCGGCGTGCTCGGCGAGATGGGGCAGCAGGACGGCGCGGGCGGTCAGGCCCGGGGTGTGCACCAGGCCGCCGACGGCCATCAGTGCGCACAGCATCCAGAACTCCAGCACGCCCGCGTAGTGCAGCAGCGGGATCGCGCCGACCGACAGGCCGCTGATCAGGTCGGAGGCGACGGAGACCCGGCGGCGGCCGATCCGGTCGATGACCGGTCCACCGACGAGGGCGGCCACGATGACGGGCAGGGTGGCGCAGAAGGCGACGACCCCGGCCCGGCCGGCGCTGCCCGTGGTCTGGAGCACGAACCACGGGACGCCGATGAGGGTGAGTGAACTACCGGCTATGGAAATGGTGTTGGCGGCCAGCACGCCGACCAGGGGGCGCCGGTCCGTACGGTGTTCCGCGCGGGTCGGCTCGTCGGGATGTAAGGCGTGCACGGTGGACTCCTCGCATGGTGTGTTCGGTGGTGTGCGGCCCTGCCCTGCCCTGCCCGGGCGCCCCGGCGGGGGCGGGCCCGTCCGCGCTAGTCCGACGTCCCGCGCGGGAAGGCGTGCGTGTGGAAGCGGACCGCCTTCGTCTCCTCGGAGGCCGGCAGGTCGCGATAGCTGTTGATCAGGTCGTGCATCTTGTGGATCAGTTCGTGGCTCTGCGCGGGGGTCAGGTGCAGGGTGAAGTCGCTCATGTCGGCGCCGCGCCGCCACTCCGTGGGCCAGTCGTGGGCGTTGCCGAGCCAGGTGCTCAGCTCCTGCGTGTGGATCGTCGCGATCTCGTGCAGGAAGAGGTCCGCCGCACCGCGCACGGCCGGGTCCTCGTCGAGCGTCAGCGTCTCGTCGAACGCCGTGCCGTCGTACACGGCCCGCCACCAGCGTTCGCGGCCCTTGCCGTGCTCGGGCGCGTCCTCGACGAACCCGTGGGCCGCGAGCTGGCGCAGGTGGTAGCTGGTCGCGCCGCTCGACTCCCCGAGCCGGTCCGCCAGTTGGGAGGCGGTCGCGGGGCCGTCGTGGCGCAGCGCGCCCAGCAGGCGGATGCGCAGCGGGTGGGCGAGGCCGCGCAGTGAACGGGCGTCGAGCGTACGGACGTTGGGCTCCACGGGGCCGACGGGTCCTACGGCGCCTGTGGGTTCTACGGGGCCTGTGGGTTGTACGGGGCCTACGGGTTCTACCGGCTTCTCGGGCATGGCTCGACGATAGGGTTGCAAAGAGTTCTGTGCAAGGGTTTCTTTGCAACGCCTTCTTTGGATCCCCGCCGGCCGGGGGCGTCAGGCCCGGGTGTCGTCCTCCGCCGCCTGCTCCACCAGCGGGATGATCCGCAGAGGTACGGGGTTCTCCATCACGATCGCCGTCGAGGCCCGCACGATCCCCTCGAAGCCGACGACGCGGTCGATCACCCGCTGGAGGTCGGCATTGGACCGGGCCACCAGCCGGCACAGCATGTCCCCGTGCCCGGTGGTGGTGTGCAGCTCCAGCACCTCCGGCACCCCGTTCAGGTGCGCCCGTACGTCGGCCCCCTGCCCCTGCTTGATCTCCAGCGTCGCGAACGCGGTCACCGGATACCCGAGGGCCGTCGGGTCGACCTGCGGGCCGAACCCGCGGATGACCCCGCTCGACTGGAGCCGGTCCAGCCGCGCCTGCACGGTCCCGCGGGCCACGCCGAGCCGCCGCGAGGCCTCCAGGACCCCGATCCGCGGCTCGCGGGCGAGCAGGACGATGAGCCGGCCGTCGAGTTCGTCGATGCCCATGGACGCCTCCGGGTGCCCACGCGTGCTCGTGGGTGGTCATAGTGCACAGATGTTTCAACCAGCCTGCGGTCATCCTGGGCAGTTTGTACAGTCAAACTGGAAACTATTGCGCAGCTTGTGGATCGGCGGGACTCTGCGCTCATGACTGAGTCCCTGGCGAACCTCGAAACCACCCCGCACACCGCGCGTGAGGCCGACCCCTTCCCCGTGAAGGGCATGGACGCGGTCGTCTTCGCCGTCGGCAACGCCAAGCAGGCCGCGCACTACTACTCGACCGCCTTCGGCATGAAGCTCGTGGCCTACTCCGGACCGGAGACCGGCTCCCGCGAGACGGCCAGCTACGTCCTGACCAACGGCTCCGCCCGCTTCGTGCTGACCTCGGTCATCAAGGCGACGACCGACCACGGCCGCTTCCTCGCCGAGCACGTCACCGAGCACGGCGACGGCGTGATCGACCTCGCCATCGAGGTCCCGGACGTCCGCGCGGCGTACGCGTACGCCGTCGAGCAGGGCGCCCGCGGGCTGGACGAGCCGTACGAGGTCAAGGACGAGAACGGCACGGTCGTGCTGGCCGCGATCGCGACCTACGGCCAGACCCGCCACACGCTGGTCGAGCGCGGCGACTACACCGGCCCGTACCTGCCGGGCTACGAGGCCGTCGACCCGATGGTCGAGCCCCCGGCCAAGCGCACCTTCCAGGCCATCGACCACTGCGTCGGCAACGTCGAGCTCGGCCGGATGAACGAGTGGGTCGCGTTCTACAACAAGGTCATGGGCTTCACGAACATGAAGGAGTTCGTGGGCGACGACATCGCGACCGAGTACTCGGCGCTGATGTCCAAGGTGGTCGCGGACGGCACCAAGAAGGTCAAGTTCCCGATCAACGAGCCGGCGATCGCGAAGAAGAAGTCGCAGATCGACGAGTACCTCGAGTTCTACAACGGCCCCGGTGTCCAGCACATCGCGCTGGCCTCGAACGACATCGTCTCCACCGTCCGCTCGATGCGCGCGGCGGGCGTCCAGTTCCTGTCCGTCCCGGACACCTACTACGACACCCTCGGCGAGTGGGTCGGCGACACCCGCGTGCCGATCGACGAGCTGCGCGAGCTGAAGATCCTGGCCGACCGCGACGAGGACGGCTACCTGCTGCAGATCTTCACCAAGCCGGTGCAGGACCGCCCGACCGTCTTCTTCGAGATCATCGAGCGGCACGGCTCGATGGGCTTCGGCAAGGGCAACTTCAAGGCCCTGTTCGAGGCGATCGAGCGCGAGCAGGACAAGCGCGGAAACCTCTAGCCTCCGGCTCGGCCCGCAGATTTCGACGCGCTGCACGTACCGCTCCGGTGCACCGCGCAGCGGGTCTTCACGATCCGGCCCGAGGGGGGCCTGGCGCCGCACCCGTTCCCGGGTGCGGCGCCGTCGTGCTTCCCGGGCCGGGGTTCAGCGCCGGTTCAGCGCCCCGTCGGCTTCGGGGACGGCTTCGGGGTCGGCGTCGGGGTCGGCGCCTTCGGGAGCTCCGGCTCCACCCACGGAGCGGTCGGCCGGACGTTCTCCGGACCCCCCGACGGCGGCTGCGCGATCGATGCCAGGGCCTCCTTCGCCACCGGCGCGCGCAGCGGCGAGAAGTGCGGGTTCGTCCGCATGGCCTCCTGGAAGTGGCGGCGGGCCGCCTCCTCGTCACCGAGGCCGCGTTCGATCATCGCCCGGTGGAAGGCGAAGTCGGCGCTGCGCAGCCCCGGTTCCGCGGCCTTCTTCGCGTACTCCAGCGCCGCCGCGTCCTCGCCGCTCTGGTGCAGCGCCCACCCCAGCGCGTCCGCGACCTGCACGCTCTTGTGCCGCGACCACTCCTGCGACAGGCGCCGCACCGCCGACTGCGCATCCCCGTGGTCCGCCTCGTACAGGCCGAGGAGCACGACGTCGTCGACCCCGTTCCTGCTGTCCCGGGCCACCATCGTGGTCAGCGCCTCGTACTGGGCGCGCGCCTCCGGTCCCCGCCCCAGCGAGTCCAGCAGCTCGCCGAGCTCCCGCGCCAGCTGCGGCACCGCCGACCGGCCCAGCGCCAGCCGGTAGTCCCGTACCGCCTCGCCACCGCGCCCCAGAGCAGCCAGCGCGCGGGCCCGGCCACCGAGGGCCTGCGCCTGTGCCGGATCCGTCCGCAGCGCGCCCTCGTACTGCCGCAGCGCCTCGGCCGCGTCGCCCCGCTCCCACGACAGCTCCCCGAGGCGCAGCAGCGCGTACGCCTTCTCCGCCGGGGCCTTCGCCGCACCCGCCGCGTGCTCCATCGCCACCACCGCGTCCTCGCGCCAGCCGCGGTCCCGGTAGACCTGCGAGGCCCTGACGTACGCGGCCAGGCCCGGCCGCATGTCCAGCAGCAGCTCCATCGCCTTCTGCGCGGCCTTGTAGTCGCCGAGCCCGGTGTACGCGTCCACCAGCACCGGGTACGCCGTCCACCGCTTGGGCGCCTGCGCCCGTACGAGCTCACCCCACTTGCGGGCCGTCCCGAAGTCCCGCCGGGCATTGGCCAGCGCGCCCATGCCCGTCATCGCGTCGAAGTTGCCCTTCTCGGCCGGACGTTCCTCCAGCGAGCGCTTCAGGGCCTTCTCCGCCTTCGGGAACCAGCCGGAATCGGCCGTCCGCCGCGCCTGTTCGAGGTAGGCGGAGCCGAGCACGGCCCACGAGGCGTCATCGTCCGGATGCGCCGCGAGCCACTTCTCCCGGTCCGCCACCAGCTCCGTCAGGTCCACCGCCGCCGCGGGCGCGCCCATGCCCACCGCCGACGCGGCACGCTCGCTCGGCTCCGGCGGACGGGCGTCGTCAGCGGTCCTGGCAGGCCGGATCAGCAGGGCCCCGGCGATCAGGACCACGGCGACCGCAGCCGCCACGAGCGTCTTGCGGCCGGTGAAGGTCACGGGCGGCGCCGGCGTCTGCGATTCCTCGTCGATACGGTCCATGGGGTCACTGTGCGTCAATATGAAGAGCTCGCCGAGGTGTCCGAAGGGGGGCGCGGTCGTGTTCACACCGATGGCCCCGGCTGCCACGCTGGACCCATGGATGACGATCTCTTCGCACGTCTGCGGGCCCGTCTGCTCGAAGGGCTCCCCGCCGAGGCCCTGCTCACCGATCCCCAGGTGACCACCTCCTACGCCACCGACATGGCCAGCTTCTGCGCCGCCGGCACCCCGGCCGCCGTCGTCCTGCCCCGCACCGTGGAACAGGTCCAGCACGTCCTGCGCACCGCCACGGCCCTACGGATCCCCGTGGTCCCGCAGGGCGCCCGGACGGGCCTGTCGGGCGGCGCCAACGCCTCCGACGGCTGCATCGTGCTCTCGCTCGTCAAGATGGACCGGATCCTGGAGATCAGCGCCGTCGACCGGATCGCCGTGGTCGAGCCGGGCGTGGTCAACGCCGTCCTCTCACGTGCCGTCGCCGAACAGGGCCTGTACTACCCGCCCGACCCCTCCAGCTGGGAGCAGTGCACCATCGGCGGCAACATCGGAACCGCCTCGGGCGGCCTGTGCTGCGTCAAGTACGGGGTCACCGCCGAGTACGTGCTCGGCCTCGACGTGGTCCTGGCCGACGGGCGGCTGCTGCGCACGGGCCGGCGTACCGCCAAGGGCGTGGCCGGCTACGACCTCACCCGGCTCTTCGTGGGCTCCGAGGGCAGCCTGGGCGTGGTCGTCCAGGCCGTCCTCGCGCTGCGGCCCGCGCCGCCCCGGCAGCTGGCCCTGGCGGCCGAGTTCCCCTCCGTCGCGGCCGCCTGCGAGGCCGTCTGCGCCGTCATGGAGGCGGGCCTGACCCCCTCGCTGTTGGAGCTGATGGACCGGACGACAGTCCGCGCCGTCAACGCCCTCGGCAAGATGGGGCTGCCCGAGGCCACGGAGGCCCTGCTGCTGGCCGCCTTCGACACCCCGCACGCCCCCGAGGACCTCGCGGCCGTGGGGGAGCTGTGCACGGCCGCCGGGGCCACCGCCGTCGTCCCCGCCGAGGACCAGGCGGAGTCCGAACTGCTGCTCCAGGCCCGCCGGATGTCCTTCCCCGCGCTGGAGGCGCTGCGGCCGGCGACGATGATCGACGACGTGTGCGTACCGCGCTCGCGGCTCGGCGAGATGCTGGACGGCACGGCCGCCATCGCCCGCGCCCAGGACCTGCTCATCGGGGTCTGCGCGCACGCCGGGGACGGCAACACCCACCCGATCGTCTGCTTCGACCCCGCGGACGAGGACGAGACGCGGCGGGCCCGCGAGTCCTTCGGCGAGATCATGGCGCTCGGCCTCTCCCTGGGCGGGACCATCACCGGCGAACACGGGGTCGGCGTCCTGAAGAAGGAGTGGCTGGCCCGCGAACTCGGCCCGGTGGGGCTGGAGATGCAGCGGGCCGTCAAGCAGGCCTTCGACCCGCTCGGGCTGCTCAACCCCGGCAAGCTCTTCTGACGCCGCCCGCCGCGTGCGGCCGGGGCGGCGGCGGGAGGGGCGGCCGGGCCCGGCGGGCGTGCGGTCGCCCGGCATCACAGGTCTCCGTCCGCCGACTCGTCCGACGGCCACGGGTCGCGCAGCCACAGGTCGTCCGCCGGGGTCGGGGCGAGCAGCTCGACCAGCGCGTCGTCCAGGCCGAGTCGCTCGGTCTCGGTGCCGGGCGGAACGACGCGCAACGTGCGCTCCAGCCAGGCCGACACGGAGCCCGCCGGGGCCTCCAGGAGGGCGTCGCCGTCGGGGGAGGTGAGCGCCATGCAGAGCACGGCCTTGTTGTCGACCTTCGTGGGCCAGATCCGGACGTCGCCGTTGCCGCAGGGGCGGAAGACCCCCTCGACGAGCAGCTCGCGGGCGAACGTCCAGTTGACGGGGGTGTTCGAACCGGTGTGGAAGGTGATGTGGACGGCGTACGGGTCGTGCGTCAGGTAGAGGAGCCGGGCGGGGACGGGGATGCTGCGCTCGGGGGACAGGACCAGCTTCAGTTCCAGCTCGCGCTCGATGACGGGGTGGTGCATGACGGCCTCACTTCGATTCGGTGCGCGGGGCCGGACGGAGCCCCGCACCCGGAGAGAGCGGCAGTGTGCCCAGGTATGACGCGACTTCGGGCAGCGAACCGGAGAATGGCCGATTTCTTTCGACTGACCGAAAACCGTCGTGCAGGGTGACGTTCGCTCGTTTGCTTGGATTCTCCCGTTACCGGACCTGTCGGGGGGCGGTTCTTGGCTATGGTCCTCCCTTGCACAAGCCTCAAGCCACGATCGGAGTTGGGGACATGACGGCCTCCCCTGGTGACGGCGAGCACGCGGCCCGCGAGGGCTACTACCCGGATCCGTCCATCCCGGGGTACATCCGCTACTGGAACGGAGCGGCATGGGTTCCCGGTACGAGCCGCCCTGCCCCGCAGCCGGCACCTGCCGCGCAGGCCGCCCCCGTCGCCGCGCCCGCCCCCGTGGCCACGCCCGCCGCACCCGTCGTACCCGCCGTCCGCGGCGGGCACCCCCTGCGCGCGGACGAGACGGGACCGGTGTTCCTCGACGAGACCTCCATGACCGAGGCGCTGCCGGAGCCGGCCCCCGCCCCCGTGCATGCCCTCGCTCCGGAGCCCGTGGTGTGGCAGGCCGATCCCGTGCACCAGGCCGGCTTCGGCGGGCCCCGCGACCACCGGGTGTCGTGGGGGAGCGCGCCGGATCCGGAACCAGCTGCGGAGTCCGTTCCGCGGCCCGAACCGGAACCCGAACCGGAACCCGAACCGTCCCCGCGGTCGGCGGGCATCTCCCTGGCCCGTACGGCGCCCGCGAGACCCGCCGAGCAGGCCACAGCAGGGATCCTGTCGGTGCGTTCCCCGGCCGCCCCGGCCCCGGCTCCGGCTCCGACTCCGGCTCCGGCCCCGGCTCCGGAGTGGCCCGAAGCCCCGGGGGCCGGCGGGCCGGGCGGGTCCGGACTCACCTCCTCCTGGCCCGAGGCGGTCGTCGACGCACCGGCACCCGCGCCCACTCCCGCACCCACCGCGGCTCCCGCACCCCCGCGGCCCCGCCCCGCCACCCCTGCCCCGCCCGCCGCCCCGTCCGCCGACCGGCCCGAGGTGTGGGCGCCGCGCCCCGCCGGAGTGCGTCCGAAGATCACGGCGCGGCCCGAGGCGCCCGCCCCGGCGGAGGCCCGGGCAGAGGCCCGGGCAGAGGCCCGGGCAGAGGCCCGGGCGCAGGTCCAGGTGCAGGTCCAGGTCCAAGTTCAGCCGCAGCCGCAGCCGCAGGGCCGGGAGCCGCACGGGCCCGACGCGGACCGCACCGGTGGCTCCGGCTCCCGCCCCGCGGCGGCCCGTACGCCGCGGGAGGTGTTCGAGCGGATGGCCGAGCGGGCCGTGCGCCCCGCCGGGTTGCCGCGCCGGGCCGTGGCCCGCGCGCTGGACTCCCTCGTGTACGCCGCCGTTGCGGTGGCCGTGGCCCGGCCCCTCCTCCCCGAGGCCACCGCCCACGTCGACGCCAAGGTGAACGCCGCCCGGGTGAGCGGCCGCACCACCACCGTCTGGCTCCTCGACGGGACCATCACCGGCCTCCTGGGCCTGGTCCTCGGCGCCGTCCTCCTCTTCGGGATCCTCTACGAGGTGCTGCCCACCGCCCGTTGGGGCCGCACCCCGGGCAAGAAGCTGCTGGGCGTCCGGGTCCTGGCCACGGCCACCCTGCGCCCGCCCACCTTCGGCGCGGCCCTGCGTCGCTGGCTGGTGTACGCCTTCCTCGGCCTCCCGGGCAGCCTCTGGTGCCTCGTGGACCGCCCCCGCCGCCAGGCCTGGCACGATAAGGCGGCCAGCACGTACGTGGCCCGCTGAGCGCGCCGGGACGGCCCGGGAGGGCGCCCCGGACCGGGCCGGGCGCCGCCCCTCCCCCCCGAATGGACGCGGTCCCGTTGCGGGGGTGTCGGAGCCGGGTTCGACTCGGGCCATGAGTACCGACCAGCCGCCGGGCCAGCCGCCCGAGGACGACCCGTTCCTCAAGAAGCCCCAGGAACCGACGCCTCCGTCGGGCGGTTCGCCGTACGACTCGCCGCCCCCCGGCAGCGGCGGTCCGCCGCCCCCGCCCGGAGGCCCGCCCGGGGGCCCGCCCGGCGGCCCGCCCGGGGGCGGCGGATACCCGCCCCCGCCGCCCCCGTACGGCGGCGGTGGGGACCCGTACGGCGGGAGCGGCGGCTACGGCATGCCCGATCCGCTCGCCGGGATGCCCCCGCTCGCCGACTTCGGCAAGCGGCTCCTCGCGCGCATCATCGACGTCGTGATCATCGCCATCCCGCTGGCCCTCATCCAGTGGGCGTTCGGCGCGAACCGCTACCGGTACGACACCGACCAGGGCGAGGACATCGGCGATGTCTTCAGCAAGTCCTACAGCGGCAGCGGCCTGATCATGACCCTGATCTCGATCATCGCGTACGTCGGCTACGACTGGTGGTTCACCAAGAAGAACGGCCAGACGGTCGGCAAGAAGGCGATGGGACTGCGCGTCGCGATGCTCAACGACGGGAGCGTGCCGAACTCCAACGCCTCCCTGACGCGCGCCGCCGTGCTCTGGCTGCCGACCCTGATCTGCTGCGCCTGCCTGTGGCCGATCGCGCTGGTCGTCTCGATCCTGGTCGACAAGCCGTACAAGCAGGGCCTGCACGACAAGGTCGCCAAGACCGTGGTGGTCCAGGCCACCAGCTAGACATGACGCACCGCGACGCGGGCGGCCGTCCTCCGGGACGGCCGCCCGCGCCGTGCGCGCCGTCAACCGTCAGTGGTGTACGGGGTATTCGGCCGTCGCCGGCCGGGGCTCGGACGCCCGGGCGGCCCCTGTCGCGCCCTCCTGGGCCGCGGGGGCCCCGGCGGCCGCGGAGGACCCCGTACGCGCCGCGTGGCGGCCACGGCGCCGCGGGATGGGCACGGTGAGCGCGACGAGCAGACCCAGGGCGAGCGCGGCGGCGGAGATGACCGCGACGCCGAGCCCGGTGCTCGTCTGCGAGAGCAGCAGCATGGCGATCGTCGACACGACGACCGTGGCGGACCCGTACGCGAGCTGTGCGGCAGTCGGACGCGGCATGGCGATATCCGTCCTCGGTGAGGGGAGAGGGAGTCGGCTCAACCAGTTCGCGCGTCAAGTGACTCTATGACGGGAGATGCCCGAGTCGGACCGCCGGTATGCGTGACCTAACACACGGTGCCGTAGCACGGGGGGCGCACGGGATCATTTTCCGGGCGACGGCGGGGGGAGGTTGGGGGGAGAAAGGGGGACGGGACGGACCACTCGCAGGGGCGGGAAGGACCCTTCGCCCCGTATGGCTGTGGAACGTCCGGATAGCGGAACTCCCTGACCGCATAGTGCAGTTGTAAGGGTCAAGTCAAGGTCTGTCTTTTCTTGCTTCCCTCCGGTCAAATGTCGTCACTTGAGACGCGCGCCGCGCGGAACCCCCCGCTCCTATGGAGAAGTTCCGACCAACGTTGCGGCCGCGGGAGGGGAACACATCAAGTGACCAGCAATTCCGCCAGACGGCGTGCGATACGCGCTGCCGCCGTCACCGTGACCATGGCCGCTTGTGCGACAAGCGCCACCTTCTTCACCGTCACCGCGGCTCAGGCCGAGGGCAAGGCTCCGGCCGCCCCGGCGGCCGACCGGCAGGACCCGACGTCGCCTTCCAAGGTCGTCGAGCACGACCTCAAGGGCCCCTTCAGCGACCAGCAGGCCAAGCAGCGCGCGGCCGCCCTGGACCAGGTCCTGACCGGCAAGAAGGGCGTCGAGCAGCGCGGCGCTTCCAAGGTCGTCAAGCTGGACGACAAGAAGTACGTCGAGCTCGGCCGCGAGAAGACCGACAAGATCTTCACGATCCTCGTCGAGTTCGGCGACCAGGTCGACAACACCACCATGTTCGACCCGGACGGCCCGGGCCCCAAGCCCGAGGTCCCCAAGTACGGCGGTACCCCCGGTCCGCTGCACAACCAGATCGCCCAGCCGGACCGTGCCAAGGACAACAGCACGGCCTGGCGCAAGGACTTCAGCCGTCAGTACTTCCAGGACCTGTACTTCGCCACGGGTCAGGGCAAGGAGTCGCTGAAGACCTACTACGAGAAGACCTCTTCGGGTCGTTACTCGGTCGAGGGCGAGGTCGCCGACTGGGTCAAGGTCCCGTACAACGAGGGCCGTTACGGCTCCAACTACTGTGGCCAGACCAACTGCGCCAACGTGTGGGACACCGTCAAGGACGGCGTCACCGCATGGTCGGAGGCCCAGAAGAAGGCCGGCAAGACCGACGCGCAGATCAAGGCGCAGCTGTCCCAGTACGACCAGTGGGACCGCTACGACTTCGACAACGACGGCAACTTCAACGAGCCCGACGGCTACATCGACCACTTCCAGATCGTCCACGCGGGCGAGGACGAGTCGGCCGGTGGCGGCGTTCAGGGCACGACCGCACTGTGGGCGCACCGCTGGTACGCCTACGGCACCGCGGCGGGCAAGACCGGCCCGGACAACAACAAGGCCGGCGGCACCCAGATCGGCAACACCGGCATCTGGGTCGGCGACTACACGATGCAGCCCGAGAACGGCGGCCTCGGCGTCTTCGCGCACGAGTACGGTCACGACCTCGGTCTGCCGGACCTCTACGACACCACCGGTGGCGGCGACAACAGCGTCGGTTTCTGGTCCCTGATGTCGGCCGGTTCCTGGCTCGGCAAGGGCAAGGACTCCATCGGCGACACCCCGGGCGACATGACCGCCTGGGACAAGCTCCAGCTGGGCTGGCTGAACTACGACACGGCCAAGGCCGCGACGAAGTCCACCCACAAGCTGGGCGTGTCGGCGTTCAACACCAAGGACAAGCAGGCGCTCGTCGTCGAGCTGCCGAAGAAGCAGGTCAAGACCGAGGTCGTCAAGCCGGCCGAGGGCTCCACCCAGTGGTGGAGCAACATGGGTGACGACCTCAAGAACACCCTGACCCGCTCGGTCGACCTGACGGGCAAGAAGTCCGCCGCCCTGTCCCTCAAGGGCTGGTGGGACATCGAGGCCGACTACGACTACCTCTACACCGAGGTGTCCACGGACGGCGGCGCCACCTGGACCGCGCTCGCCGGCACCGCCGACGGCACGGCCCTCCCGGTCGACGCCTCCGGCAGCCCGTCGCTCACCGGTGTCTCGGGTGCCTGGAAGAACCTGAACTTCCCGCTCGACGCCTACGCGGGCAAGAAGGTCGACCTCCGCTTCCGCTACCAGACGGACGGCGGCGCGGGCGGCAAGGGCTTCACGGCCGACGCCATCTCCCTGACCGCGGACGGCTCCGCGCTGTTCACCGACGGCGCCGAGAACGGCGACAACGGCTGGACCGGCAAGGGCTTCTCGCGCATCGGCGCCGACTTCTCCAAGGAGTACGCGCAGCGCTACATCGCCGAGAACCGCCGCTACGTCTCGTACGACTCCACCCTCAAGGTGGGCCCGTACAACTTCGGCTTCGGCAACACCAAGCCGGACTGGGTCGAGCACTACCCGTACCAGGACGGTCTGCTCATCTGGCAGTGGGACACCAGCCAGAAGGACAACAACACCAGCGTCCACCCGGGCCAGGGCCTGATCCTGCCGATCGACGCCAACGCCAAGCCCATGAAGTGGGCGGACGGCACCCTGCTCCGCAACAAGATCCAGCCGTACGACGCCACCTTCAGCGCGTACTCGACGGATGCGATCACCCTGCACAAGAACGGCGAGTCGCTGTTCCTGAAGCCGAAGCCCGCGAACCTCGTCTTCGACGACCACAAGGGCAAGTACTACTACGACGAGAACCCGACCGGATCGGTGAAGGTCACTGACACCAACACCAAGATCAAGATCCTGAAGGAGACCTACGACGGTGAGGTCATGACCATCGAGGTCGGCCCCTCCTCGAAGTAACTCGGTAAAACCGCAGGTCAAAGCATGATCGGCCGTCGCCCTCTAGCGGGCGGCGGCCGATCGCGTTTAGATGCCCGGTACGAGTGTCTTATTGACGGGGGAGATGACAGCCATGCCAGGCGGAGGTTTCGTGAGATTGCCGGGCGGCAGTGTGGTGGTTGCGCTCATGCTGCCGAGGCCGTCCGGAGAAGGTGGAAATGTCCGCGTGCTGGTGCACGCCGCGAACCGGGCCCGCGCCCTGACCAGGCTGCGGAACCTCGGAATGCGGGCGGTGTACCTGCGAGGCAACGCGCACCCGCCGACCCCGGACGAGGTCACGGCCGTCCTGCACCATCCGGACGGCCTGCTGTGGCGCGCCGCCCCGGACCGGGCGCAGGAGCTCTGGCACCCCATCCGGGCCCTGCTGGGCACCCAAGCCGGCTAGGAGCCGGTTAGGAGCCGGCTAGGCAGTGCCCCGGTCGGCCTGACCGCCCACCAGGGTCACACCGGCCGCACGGAGCTCGTCCAGGGCCCGTGCGGTCGTGTGCGGGGCCACGGCGGCGGTCAGGTCCAGCAGGACGCGGGCGGTGAAGCCGGCGCGGGAGGCGTCGAGGGCGGTGGCCTTCACGCAGTGGTCGGTGGCGATCCCGACCACGTCGACCTCGGTGACGTTCCGGTCCCGCAGCCACTGGCCGAGCGTCGTCCCGTTCTCGTCGGCGCCCTCGAAACCGCTGTACGCGGCCTCGTACGCGCCCTTGTCGAAGACGGCGGAGACGGCTCCCGAGGCCACGGCGGGGGCGAAGTTCGGGTGGAAGCCCACGCCCTCGGTCCCGGCGACGCAGTGGACGGGCCAGGAGGTCTCGTAGTTCGGCTCGGCCGGCGGGTGCGCGAAGTGCGACCCCGGGTCGACGTGGTGGTCGCGGGTGGCGACGACGTGCCGGTAGGCGGGCGTGGCCTGGCCGATGTACTCGGTGACGGCGGCGGCGACGTCGGCTCCGCCGGTGACCGCGAGGCTGCCGCCCTCGCAGAAGTCGTTCTGTACGTCAACGACGATCAGTGCGCGGTGCATGACGTTGTCCTTCGGCTCGATGTCTCTGTGCGGCGGCGGGGCCCTGCGGGGGCTCTTCCCCCACCCCGCCCCTACCCGAAACTGGGGCTCCGCCCCGGACCCCTACGGCGCTCCGCGCCCGCGGCGGAGCGCCGGTCTTCCAGCCCCGGCAGCCGGCCCGCAGGGTCAGACGTACTCGGTGGGGATCACGGCCTCGCCGCGCGAGAGCTGCGTCGCCGAGAGCGGGAGCCCCGCGCGGGCCGCGCGGTGGCGGTCCCGCGCGGCCTCCAGCGGCTCGCGGGCGATCACCTCGCCGGCCTTGACCAGCTGGGTCAGGAGCTGGTGGTCGGCCAGGGCCGCCGGCACCGGGCCCACGCCGATCACCTCCGCCTCCGCGACGCCCTCGGCGTCCCGGCGGCGGGCCGCCCACTTGCGGCCGCCGATGGAGGTCTTGCCTCCCGTGGACTTCTTGGCCACCGGGGCCAGCGCCGCCTTCGGGTCCGCCGAGGTGGCCCGCGCCACCAGCTTGTAGACCATGGAGCACGTCGGGTGCCCGCTGCCGGTCACCAGCTGGGTGCCCACGCCGTACGTGTCCACCGGAGCCGCCGCCAGGGAGGCGATGGCGTACTCGTCGAGGTCCGACGTGACCACGATCTTCGTCGAGGTCGCGCCGAGCTCGTCCAGCTGCTGCCGCACCCGGTGCGCCACCAGCAGCAGGTCCCCGGAGTCGATCCGGACCGCGCCCAGGTCGGTGCCCGCCACCTCGACGGCGGTGCGGACGGCCTCGGCCACGTCGTACGTGTCCACCAGCAGGGTGGTGCCCCGTCCCAGCGAGTCCACCTGGGCCGTGAAGGCGTCCCGCTCGCTGTCGTGGACCAGGGTGAAGGCGTGCGCGCTCGTGCCGACCGTCGGGATGCCGTACCGGAATCCGGCCGCCAGGTCCGAGGTCGAGGTGAAGCCGCCCACGTACGCGGCCCGCGACGCGGCGACGGCCGCCAGCTCGTGCGTGCGCCGGGCGCCCATCTCGATCAGCGGGCGTCCGCCCGCCGCCGAGGACATCCGGGAAGCGGCCGCGGCGATCGCCGAGTCGTGGTTCAGGATCGACAGGATCACGGTCTCCAGCAGCACGCACTCGGCGAAGCTGCCCTCCACCCGCAGGACGGGGGAACCGGGGAAGTAGACCTCCCCCTCCGGGTAGCCCCAGATGTCGCCGGAGAAGCGGTACGAGGCCAGCCAGTCCAGGGTCCGCATGTCGACGACGGCCCGCTCGCGCAGGAATTCCAGTACCGCGCCGTCGAAGCGGAAGTTCTCCACCGCGTCCAGCACCCGCCCGGTTCCGGCGATCACCCCGTAGCGGCGCCCCTCGGGCAGTCGCCGGGTGAACACCTCGAAGACCGAGCGTCGGTCGGCGGTGCCGTTGGCCAGCGCGGCCTGCAGCATCGTGAGCTCGTAATGGTCCGTGAAGAGCGCTGTCGACGGCACGTCCACCGGCAGGCCCAGGTCCGCAGGGTTCATGGCTGGGATGCTAGCGCACATTTCGTCAAAGTGACGAGATGTAGGCGGCGATTGCTCGACCGGGCCGTTCGGCCCCTGTTTGGGCGGTGGTGCGGTCGAGGTGGCAGCATGGGACGAGTGAGTGTTGCTCCTGTTGAGATCGAACGCACCGAATCCGCCGAAGAGACCTTTGCGGTCCCCGAACCCGACGTCCCCTGGGTGACCCTGGTGCACAACGACCCGGTCAACCTCATGAGCTACGTGGCGTACGTGTTCCAGGCGTACTTCGGCTACTCGAAGGACGTGGCGCACAAGTTGATGCTCGACGTCCATCACAAGGGGCGGGCGGTCGTTTCGAGCGGCACCCGCGAGGAAATGGAGCGCGACGT
This sequence comes from Streptomyces sp. NBC_01214, assembly GCF_026340975.1. GTDB lineage: Bacteria > Actinomycetota > Actinomycetes > Streptomycetales > Streptomycetaceae > Streptomyces. The sequence continues at coordinate 1,335,812 of NZ_JAPEOS010000001.1, forward strand.
GCAGGCCATGCACGGCTACGGCCTGTGGGCGACCCTCTCGCAGGACCGCAACTGATGGGCGGCACCTTTGAGTCCCTGAAGGGCGGCGGCGCCGCCATCGCGCTCGACGAGATCGAGATCTCGATCCTGCGCTCCCTGGCCGTCCAGCTGCTGGAACTGATCGGCCCCGGTGCGCCGGAGCCCGCCGAGGACGCCGACCCGCTCGCCGCGCTGTTCGCCGAGGGCCCCTCCGAGCCCCCGTCCGACCCGGCGCTGGCCCGGCTCTTCCCCGACGCGTACGGGGCCCCCGACGGGGCCGGCGACAAGGGCGTGGACCCCGAGGAGCTCGCGGCCCGCGCCGCGGAGTTCCGCCGCTTCACCGAGAACGACCTGCGCGCCCGCAAGCGCGAGGACGCGCTGGCGGTCGTGCGCAGCCTGGACGGGCTCACCCCGGCCGGCGACGGCGCGGCGGTGCTGGAGCTGTCCGGCGAGTTGCCGCTGCGCTGGCTGGGCGCGCTCAACGACCTGCGCCTGACCATCGCGGCCCGCCTCGAGATCACCGAGGACGACGAGAGCGCGGTGCTGTTCCGGCTGCCGGACGAGGACCCGCGCAAGCCGATGGTGATGGCCTACCTCTGGCTCGGCGGCCTCCAGGAAACCTTGATCGAAACCCTCTGAGAAACCTCAAAGGGGAACATCGTTCGCTCAGCGGACGCTCAAATCCGGATAACGATCAGATCACCGCCATGCGGTGATCTGATCCATTTCCGGGGCTTTGGGGTGATTTTTTGATGCCCTCCGCCACATTTCTCCCCGTCGGGCAGCCGTAAGCACGTGATAAATCTTCACGATCGCCGACGGGACGCCACCCATGTCCCCCGGCTCGCTTTGACCGGCTGACCGCCGGCGTGCAACTCCATCCGTATCCGGGGGGATCGAGGACCCGATCCGCAGCCAACGAAGGCGCGGGTCGGCGTGGAGAAAGGCGCACCAGACATGACCTCAGTGCAGGTCGAGCAGCACGACAAGACGCCCGGCGAGGGCGGACAGGGCGAGGGCGGCGAGGGTTACCACCGCACGCTCGGCGCCCGTCAGATCCAGATGATCGCGATCGGCGGGGCCATCGGCACCGGCCTGTTCCTGGGCGCGGGCAAGGCGATCTCCAAGGCGGGCCCGAGCCTGATCCTGGCGTACGCCATCGCCGGCCTGGTCATCTTCTTCATCATGCGGGCCCTGGGCGAGCTGCTCATGTACCGGCCCGTCTCCGGTTCCTTCTCGGACTACGCCCGCGAGTTCCTGGGCCCGTTCTGGGGGTACGTCACCGGCTGGACCTACTGGCTGTTCTGGGTGGTCACCGGCATCACCGAGGTCACCGCGGCCGCACAGTACATGTCGTACTGGACCCACGACAGCTTCCCGCAGTGGGCCTACGCGCTGATCTTCACGGTCATCCTCTACGCCGCCAACCTGATCTCCGTGAAGCTCTTCGGTGAGCTGGAGTTCTGGTTCTCCATGGTCAAGGTCACCGCCATCGTCGGCATGATCCTGATCTGCGCCGGCATCCTCACCATCGGCTTCTCCGACGCGGCCGACACCGCCACCGTCTCCAACCTGTGGAACGACGGCGGCTTCTTCCCCAAGGGCATCGGCGGCACGCTGATGACCCTGCAGATCGTGATGTTCGCCTTCCTCGCGGTCGAGCTCGTCGGCGTCACCGCCGGCGAGTCCAAGGACCCCGAGAAGACCCTGCCCAAGGCCATCAACACCGTGCCGTGGCGCATCGCCGTCTTCTACGTCGGCGCGCTCATCATGATCCTGTCGGTCGTCCCGTGGACGCACTTCCAGCCGGGCGTCTCGCCCTTCGTCGCCGCCTTCGAGCGCATGGGCCTGGGCATCGGCGCCGCGATCGTCAACTTCGTCGTGCTGACCGCCGCCCTGTCCTCCTGCAACTCCGGCATGTACTCCACCGGCCGCATGCTGCGCGACCTGGCGCTCAACGGCCAGGGCCCGAAGATCTTCACCAAGCTCACCAAGAGCGGCACCCCGCTCATCGGCACCACCTTCTCCGCCGCGCTGATGCTGGTGGGCGTCTGGATCAACTACGTCGCCCCGGGCAAGGCCTTCGACTACGTCGTCTCCTTCGCCACCATCTCCGGCATGTGGGCCTGGATCATGATCCTGGTCTGCCAGATCCGCTACCGGGCCAAGGCCGACCGCGGCGAGCTCCCGCAGTCCGCGTTCCGCGCCCCCGGCGCCCCGTACACGAGCTGGTTCGCGCTGCTCTTCATCGGCATGGTCATCGTGATGATGGGCGCCGACAAGGACGCCCGCGTCTCGCTGTACTGCGCCCCGCTGTGGGGCCTGATCCTGGGTCTGGCCTACCTGTTCTCCCAGCGCCGCGGCCAGGGCGGCGACACCTCCGTGAAGGTCTCGCTGAGCGTGGACGTCTGACGCCACGGACTCCCTGTCCAGCATCCGGGCCCCCGCGTACCGCTCCTCGGTACGCGGGGGCCCGTCTGCTTATCCTGTCGCTCATGCTGACCCTCACCCAGGCCCTGTACGACCAGATCGTCGAGCACGCCCGCCAGGACCACCCCGACGAGGCGTGCGGTGTCGTGGCCGGCCCGGCGGGCACCGACCGCCCCGAGCGGTTCGTCCCGATGCTCAACGCGGCCCGCTCGCCCACGTTCTACGAGTTCGATTCGAAGGACCTGCTGAAGCTCTACCGCGATCTGGACGACCGCGACGAGGAGCCGGTGATCGTCTACCACTCGCACACCGCGACCGAGGCCTACCCCTCGCGCACCGACGTCACGTACGCGAACGAGCCCGGCGCGCACTACGTGCTCGTCTCGACGGCGGACGAGGACGGCCTCGGGGAGTTCCAGTTCCGCTCGTACCGGATCGTCGACGGAGTGATCACTGAGGAAGAAGTGCAGGTCGTCGACGCCTACTGACCAGTATGTGAGCGGTTGGCGTCCATGATGCGGGATCACACTCCAAACGGGGGACCGGGAATCGTTAACATGACCGCATGGTTTCCCACGACGTGAGCATCGAGACGCCCGGCAGGCTGCTGCTCGTGGCGCGGCTGCACGTCGACCTGTGCCGCCTCGCCAGCGCCATCTGTCCTGCGCTCTGAGCACCAGAGCCCTTCCGCGCGGGGGGCCGACGAACCGCGCGCCGCACCTTCCCACGCTTCTCACGCACTCCCAGACGACTGGAGACTGACAGCCATGGCCATCGAGGTCCGCATCCCCACCATCCTCCGCACCTACACCGAAGGCGAGAAGGCCGTCTCCGGTGAGGGCGCGACCCTCGCCGACCTCTTCGCCGACCTCGAGACCCGCCACAAGGGCATTCGAGAGCGACTCATCGACCAGGCGGCCGGCGGCCAGCTGCGCCGCTTCGTCAACGTCTACCTCAACGACGAGGACGTCCGCTTCCTCGACGGCATCTCCACCGCCCTCAAGGACGGCGACAGCGTCACCATCCTCCCGGCCGTGGCCGGCGGATCGAAGTAATGCGCTACGACTCCCCGCTGGCCGCGGTCGGCAACACGCCGCTCGTCCGGCTGCCCCGGCTCTCGCCCTCGGACGACGTCCGCATCTGGGCGAAGCTGGAGGACCGCAACCCGACCGGCTCGATCAAGGACCGCCCCGCGCTCCACATGGTCGAGCAGGCCGAGAAGGACGGCCGGCTGTACCCCGGCTGCACCATCCTGGAGCCCACCTCGGGCAACACCGGCATCTCGCTGGCGATGGCGGCCAAGCTCAAGGGCTACCGCATCGTGTGCGTGATGCCGGAGAACACCAGCCAGGAGCGGCGTGACCTGCTGGCCATGTGGGGAGCCGAGATCATCTCGTCGCCGGCCGCCGGCGGCTCGAACACCGCGGTCCGGGTGGCCAAGGAACTGGCCGCCGAGCACCCCGACTGGGTCATGCTCTACCAGTACGGAAACCCGGACAACGCGGGAGCCCACTACGCCACCACGGGCCCGGAGATCCTCAGGGACCTCCCCTCCATCACCCACTTCGTGGCGGGCCTGGGCACCACCGGCACCCTCATGGGCGTCGGTCGCTACCTGCGCGAGAACGTGCCCGGCATCAAGATCGTCGCGGCCGAGCCGCGCTACGACGACCTGGTCTACGGGCTGCGCAACCTGGACGAGGGCTTCGTCCCGGAGCTCTACGACGCCTCCGTGCTCACCACCCGCTTCTCGGTGGGCTCCGCGGACGCCGTGACCCGCACCCGGGAGCTCCTCCAGCTGGAGGGGATCTTCGCCGGCGTCTCCACGGGAGCCGCCCTGCACGCGGCGATCGGCGTCGGCCGCAAGGCGGTGGCCGCGGGCGAACCGGCGGACATCGTCTTCGTCGTGGCCGACGGCGGCTGGAAGTACCTGTCGACGGGCGTCTACACGGCTGCGACCACCGAGGAAGCCATCGAGGTCCTCCAGGGCCAACTCTGGGCGTAGCCCCTGCCGCGCCCCTGCGGGGTCGCCCACGGGTACCGGGTGCGGCGCCGTCGCGGGGGCTCCGCCCCCGAACCCCCGCGCCTCAAACGCCGGCGGGGCTGGTATTCCAGCCCGTCCGGCGTTTGAGGACTGGGTCCGGGCAGAGCCCGGGAAACGGCGAAAGGGCGGGGCGGGGAGAGGCTCCGCGCAGCGGCACTGCCCGCACCGCTAGCCGGAGAGCCGCTCCGCCAGGATCGCCGCGTGGCTGGAGCCCGGGTCCTTGACCGCGGTCAGGAGGGTGAGCGGGCCCGCCTCGGCCAGCGAACGGAGCCGGGCCAGTTCCGCCACCGCCCCCGGCTCCGCCAGCTCCGCCTCGTACCGCTGCCGGAACTCCTGCACCGAACCGCCGTCGTGGAACCACTTCCGCAGCTCCGTCGACGGCGTCACCGCCTTCGGCCACTCGTCCACCCCGGCCACCGCCTTCGCCAGGCCGCGCGGCCAGAGCCGGTCCACGAGGACCCTCCCCCAGACTTCGTCCGGGGGGACCCCCGGCCCGTCCGCCGCCGGCTCCGGCGGGTCGTACACCCGCCGCAGGCGGATCACCGGCTTCCGCGTCACCGCGCGCCTCCCAACCCCTTGATCTCGTCCCACACCGCAGGGTCCAGCATCCCCAGCCGGGTGCGGAACTCCCACAACGACACCTCCGCCGGCCGGTCCGCCTCCAGGAAACTCGCCCGGCCCTGCGCCCCGACCGTCCCCGGGGGCAGCGGGATCACCCCGGCCCGCCGGTCGTCGTACTTCCCGGTGATCCACGCGACCCGCGCCCGGTGGCCCCGTACCGACCCCACGGCGAGGACCAGGCAGGTACGGCCGTCCGCCAGGGACCACAGCTCACCCGCCTTCGGGTGCGGCGGCGGGCCGGCCCCGTGCGCCGGCGGGGTCCGGCGCGGCCGCCCGGAGCGGCCTCCGGCGACCAGCACCAGCAGCGCCACGGCCACCACCGCGGCCACCGCGGGCCACCAGGACGTGTCCATGCTTCGACCGTAGCCGCGCGGGAACGCCCCGGCATGGCAACGCCCGTGCCCACCGTCGCTCCCCCGGGTGACAGCGCAGGTGATTCCCCCCACAACGGCCTGCCGCGGAGGAGCGACCGGACGTTTCGCGCCTTACGCTCGACGCACGCACGGCCCGCATTCCGTCCACGGACCGTCCTCGGAGGTTCACGCTCCATGAAGCTCACCGTCGTCGGCTGCTCGGGGTCGTTCCCGTCCGCGGAATCGGCCTGTTCGAGCTACCTCGTCGAGGCCGACGGCTTCCGGCTGCTCCTCGACATGGGCAACGGCGCCCTCGGTGAGCTGCAGCGCCACATCGGCCTCTACGACCTCGACGCGATCTTCCTGAGCCACCTGCACGCCGACCACTGCATCGACATGTGCGCGTACTTCGTCGCCCGCTACTACCGGCACGAGGGCGGCCGCTGCGGCACCATCCCCGTGTACGGGCCCGAGGGCACCGAGCGCCGCCTGACCACCGCCTACGACGACGTCCCCGACGAGCGCTCGATGAGCGAGGTCTTCGACTTCCGCACCCTGAAGTCCGGGACCTTCGAGATCGGCCCGTTCCAGATCCGCACCGAGCGGGTCTCCCACCCGGTCGAGGCGTACGGCATCCGCATCGAGCACGGCGGCCGCTCGCTCACGTACTCCGGGGACACCGGCACCTGCCCCGAGCTGGGCCTGCTCGCCGACGGCACCGACCTCTTCCTGTGCGAGTCCTCCTTCACGCACGGCAAGGAGGACATCCCGGGCCTCCACCTGAACGGCCGCGAGGCCGGCGAGTACGCGGCGGGCGGCGGCGTGGGCCGGCTCGTCCTCACCCACATCCCGCCGTGGACCGACCCCGACCAGAACCTCGCCGACGCCCGCGCGGTCTACGACGGCCCGGTCGACCTGGCGTACTCGGGCGCGGTCTACGAGGTCTGACGGCCCCACGACGACGAGGAGCCCCCGCCCTCCCTTCCGGGAGAGCGGGGGCTCCTTCGTTCGTACGGAACCGCTTACTTGGCCTCGGCCTTCAGCAGCTCGGCGAGCTCCTCGTCGGACTCGCGGCCCGGGGTGGGGAGGTTGAACTTGAGGATCGCGAAGCGGAAGACGACGTAGTAGACCACCGCGAAGCAGAGACCGACGCCCGCCAGCATCCAGGGCTTCTCCGCGATGCCCAGGTTCAGCAGGAAGTCGACGAGGCCGGCCGAGAAGCCGAAGCCGTCGCGCATGCCCAGGGCCCAGGTCAGGGCCAGGGAGATACCGGTCAGCACCGCGTGGATCGCGTACAGCACCGGGGCGATGAACATGAAGGTGAACTCGATCGGCTCGGTCACACCGGTGACGAAGGAGGTGAGCGCGAGGGAGAGCATCATGCCGCCGACGACCTTGCGGCGCTCGGGGCGGGCGCAGTGGACGATCGCGAGGCAGGCCGCCGGGAGGGCGAACATCATGATCGGGAAGAAGCCGGTCATGAACTGTCCGGCGGTCGGGTCACCGGCGAGGAAGCGGCCGATGTCACCGTGGACGGCGCCGGTCGGGGTGTCGAAGGAGCCGGCCTGGAACCACGGGAAGGAGTTCAGCAGGTGGTGCATGCCGATCGGGATGAGCGCACGGTTGGCGACACCGAAGATGCCCGCGCCGACAGAACCGGAACCGACGAGCCACTCACCGAAGTTGTGCAGACCCGTACCGAGGACCGGCCAAATGAGACCGAAGACGATACCGGCGAGCAGACCGGCGAGGGCGGAGAGGATCGGGACGAGGCGGCGGCCGCCGAAGAAGCCCGCCCAGTCCGGCAGCTTGGTCCGGTAGAACTTCTGGTAGAGCAGGGCCGTGATGATGCCCATCACGACACCGCCGAGGACGCCCGCGTCGACCGTGGCGTCCACCAGGGCGACCTTGTGGTCGATGACCTTCTCGACCTGCGGCAGGTTGCTGTCGGTGAAGGTGGCGAGGACCTTCTTGAAGACCAGGTACCCGGTCACGGCGGCCAGCGCGGTGGAGCCGTCCGACTTCTTGGCGAAGCCGATGGCGATGCCCACGGCGAACAGCAGCGCCATGTTCTCGAGGATGGCGCCACCACCCGCGGCCATGTAGCCGGCGATCTTGGTGACGAACGTGGGGAAGACGTCGGCGTCGCCGAGCATGTCACCCGCGCCCAGGCGGAGCAGGAGCGCGCCGGCAGGCAGCACGGCAACGGGGAGCATGAGGCTCCGGCCGATGCGCTGCATGACGGCCATCACGCCAGCGCCCTTCTTCTTTTCCGCCGAGGGGGCGGTAGCCGTGGACACAACTTCCTCCAGTGGGCAAGGCGACGCCAGAGGGAAACGGGGGACGGCGACGTCTCAGATACGGGGGTACGCGGGCTCAGACAGGCCCTCGTGGTCTACACCAATTGTGGTGTAGACCAGTTGTAACACGGTGAGGGATAGATAAGGAACCTTCGATTTCCTGTGGCCTGGATCACACTCCCCGGGGTATATCGAAGGGCCCCCGGATCGTGATCCAGGGGCCCTTGACGGACCGTTCGGTAACCCTGCCGGGACCCGGTCTCAGGCCTTGGTGGTCTCCGACTCCATCGCCGCGATCTCCTCGTCCGACTCCCGGCCCGGCGTCGCGAGGTCGAACTTCGTGATCGCGAAGCGGAACACCACGTAGTAGACGAGCGCGAAGCACAGGCCGATCGGAACGATCAGCCAGGGCTTCGTCGCCAGGTTCCAGTTGATGACGTAGTCGATCAGGCCCGCCGAGAAGCTGAAGCCGTCCTTGACGCCCAGCCCCCACGACACCGCCATGGACACGCCCGTCAGCACCGCGTGCACCGCGTACAGGACCGGCGCGACGAAGAGGAAGGAGTACTCCAGCGGCTCGGTGATCCCGGTGACGAACGAGGTCAGCGCCACCGACAGCATCAGACCCCCGACCTCCTTGCGCCGCTGCGGCTTCGCGCAGTGCGTGATCGCCAGCGCCGCCGCCGGCAACGCGAACATCATGATCGGGAAGAAGCCGGTCAGGAACAGGCCCGCCGTCGGGTCGCCGTGCAGGAACATGTTGATGTCACCGTGGTACGTCTTCCCGTCCGCCGCCGTGTACGAACCGAACTGGAACCAGACCGGCACGTTCAGGAACTGGTGCAGACCGATCACCAGCAACGCGCGGTTCGCGACGCCGAAGATGCCGCCGCCCCAGGCGCCGAGCCCGCGCAGCCAGTCGGAGAAGCTCTCCAGCGCGTCCCCCACCGGCGGCCAGACCCACAGGCAGAGCGCGGCGAAGGCGATCGCGACGAAGGACATGATGATCGGGACCAGCCGCCGACCGTTGAAGAAGCCGAGCCAGTCCACCAACTTCACCCGGTGGTACCGCTGCCAGAAATGGGCCGCCAGCAGCCCCATGATGATGCCGCCGAAGACCCCGGGATTCTGGTAGGTGTACGCCACGAAGGTGTCGTTCGGCCCCAGGCAACCGCCCCCGATGTCCTTGGTCCCCACCGGGCAGGCCTTCTGGAACGCGTGCAGCACCCCCCGGTAGACGAGGAACCCCGCCGTGGCCGCGAGCGCGGTCGAACCGTCCGCCTTCTTCGCCATGCCGATGGCGACACCGATGCAGAAGAGCAGCGGCAGGCCGAGGTCGGGGTCGAGCAGCGCCCCGCCCGCGCCCGCCATCACCTTGGCGACGTCCGTCCACTGCAGGCCCTCGTCGCCGAAGACGTCCGGCTGCCCCAGCCGCAACAGGATGCCCGCCGCGGGCAGTACGGCGATGGGGAGCTGAAGGCTCCGCCCCATCTTCTGCAGCCCCTGGAACAGGTTGTTCCGCCAATTCGGTTGTGGCGCTGCTTTGGAGCTGCTCACGCTCATCGGCGTCCTCCCTGACCGGCCCGTTTTGGCTGCCGCAACACTTGCGGCACACTGGTGTAGACCAGTTGTGGGCAGGTTGCTGCTGATCGTCATCATTCGGCAGAGGCCGGTCATGTGCCTGCATAGATGGGCCAACCGTGCGTTACCGTGACGAAGCGGACCATGCCGGTGGGTAGCCACGAACTGGCCGCCGAGACTCGTTCTTCGAAACACTCAGGGAGAAACACATGGCCACCAAGGCTGAGAAGATCGTCGCCGGGCTCGGCGGCATCGAGAACATCGAAGAGGTCGAGGGCTGCATCACCCGCCTGCGCACCGAGGTCATCAACCCGGACCTGGTCGACGAAGCCGCGCTCAAGGCCGCCGGCGCCCACGGCGTCGTCAAGATGGGCACCGCGATCCAGGTCGTCATCGGCACCGACGCCGACCCGATCGCCGCCGACATCGAAGACATGATGTGATCCGGACCCGCTAGGCAGGTCCCGGCAGACCCCGTCCCGGAAGCCCCGGACGGGGTCTTCGCACAGCGGCACGGGCCCGGGCGGGCAGGGACTAGGCTCGGAGCCATGTCTCGCATTGACGGCCGTACGCCCGAACAGCTCCGCCCGGTCACCATCGAACGCGGATGGAGCAAGCACGCCGAGGGCTCCGTCCTCGTCTCCTTCGGAGACACCAAGGTCTTCTGCACCGCCTCCTTCACCGAAGGCGTCCCGCGCTGGCGCAAGGGCAGCGGCGAAGGCTGGGTCACCTCCGAGTACTCGATGCTGCCCCGCTCCACCAACACCCGCGGCGACCGCGAATCCGTCCGCGGCAAGATCGGCGGCCGCACCCACGAGATCTCCCGCCTGATCGGCCGCTCCCTGCGCGCCGTCATCGACTACAAGGCCCTCGGCGAGAACACCATCGTCCTGGACTGCGACGTCCTCCAGGCCGACGGCGGCACCCGCACCGCCGCCATCACCGGCGCCTACGTCGCCCTGGCCGACGCCGTCGCCTGGGGCCAGAAGAAGAAGTTCATCAAGGCCGGCCGCAAGCCGCTCACCGGCACCGTCGCCGCCGTCAGCGTCGGCATCGTCGACGGCGTCCCGCTCCTCGACCTCTGCTACGAGGAGGACGTGCGCGCCGAGACCGACATGAACGTGGTCTGCACCGGCGACGGCCGCTTCGTCGAAGTCCAGGGCACCGCCGAGGGCGAGCCCTTCGACCGCAAGGAACTGAACGCCCTCCTCGACCTCGCCGCCGGCGGCTGCGCGGACCTGGAAGCCATCCAGCGGGGCGCGCTCGAACTGTAAGCGGCAACCGCCGGGCCCGTCCCGGCGTCCAGGAAGATACGGGCGCACGGTCTCGAAGCCGTGCGCCCGTCCTCGTAGCGTCCAAGCCCCCAGGGGGAGAACCGCATGAAGCTCCGCATAGCGGCCGTAGCCGTGGCCGCCGTACTCACCGTCCCGGCCCTGTCCGCCTGCGACGCGATCTCCACGGCCATGGACTGCGCGAACACGGCCGTGGCCATCACCGACGGCGCGAACGACCTCCAGCAGGCCGTCTCCCAGGCGGGCAACAGCCCCCAGGACGCCCAGAACGCGCTCAACCAGATCGAGTCGAACCTGAAGAAGATCGGCGACCAGACGGACAACGCCGACCTGGGCAAGGCCATCGACTCGATGAACACGGCCGTCAAGAACGTCCGCGCCTCGATCGAGAGCGGCAACACCGCCCCGGACATCAAGCCGGTCGCGGACGCTGCGAGCGAGCTCTCCAAGGTCTGCACCCCGGGCTGACCCGGATAATGGGGGCATGACCTCGACGCCCAGCCGCCTCATCCTGGCCACCCGCAACGCGGGCAAAGTCTCCGAACTCCGCGCGATCCTGTCCGACGCCGGCCTGCCGCACGAGCTGGTCGGCGCGGACGCGTACCCCGAGATCCCGGACGTCAAGGAAACCGGCGTCACCTTCGCCGAGAACGCCCTCCTCAAGGCCCACGCCCTGGCCCGCGCCACCGGCCTCCCGGCGGTCGCCGACGACTCCGGCCTCTGCGTGGACGTCCTGCACGGCGCTCCCGGCATCTTCTCGGCGCGCTGGGCCGGCACCCACGGCGACGACAAGGCCAACCTGGACCTGCTGCTGGCCCAGCTCGGCGACATCGCCGACGAGAACCGCGGGGCCCACTTCGCGTGCGCGGCGGCCCTGGCCCTCCCGGACGGCACCGAACGCGTCGTCGAGGGCCGCCTCCTCGGCACCCTCCGCCACACCCCGTCCGGCACCGGCGGCTTCGGCTACGACCCGATCCTCCAGCCGCAGGGCGACACCCGCACGTGCGCGGAACTGACCCCGGCGGAGAAGAACGCCATCTCCCACCGCGGCCAGGCCTTCCGGGCCCTGGTCCCCTTCGTCCGCGCCCTCCTGGGCTGACGCGGACCGATCCGGCGGCCGTCGCCGGGACGCGGACACGCCGAAGGCCCCGTACGTGACAACTACGTACGGGGCCTTCGGCGTAGATGTGCGGTTGGGGGGACTCGAACCCCCACGGGTTTTACCCCACTTGGACCTAAACCAAGCGTGACTGCCAATTCCACCACAACCGCGACATGTGGCCCAATTCGGACATTGCGCCCTGTTGGGTCGCTCCAGTCTACGGGCGACTGGAGCTGGAGTCAGCCCTGGGGGGACGCTTCCGACACCACGTGTCTGTCAGGGCGTGGCAGTTGGGGCAGAGGTACCTGAGGTTCTCGCGTCGGCTGTCGAGCCAGTCGCCACTGACGTGGTCGATCTGAAGGGTGAGCGGTCGCCCATGCCATTCGCCGAGATTCCCGCAGCCGGCGCATGCGTAGGGGACCCCGACTTCCTGCAGGGCCTGATGCAGCCGGGAGCGCTTGGGTCGCGAGGACCCCTCCGGGCGCAGGGTGAGTACGGCCAGTGCGATGGGCTCGGCTGTCGCCGCCGGACGCCTGCTCCACGGGCGGCGCGTGAAATGGCGGACGTCCAGTTCGAGTTGTGCCACCTTGCGTCGCAGTCGACGGTGGTTCACGTCGTTGACCTCGATGCCGAGTGCACGCATGAGGTCCGCATAGCTCGTAGCGCCCGGAACGGCCGCACGCAACTCGGCCTCGGGGATGAGCAGGCGCGTGTTCCGGAAGTGGGCGGTGCTGATGTCCTGCTCCTTCAGCGCCCTCGCGAGTGCGGCACGCGACCGGCCGTCGTCGGTCATGCCCAGCGTGCGCGCCGTACCCCTGATGCTGTCGGAGGTGGCAGCGGCGTCCCTGAGTTCCTCCGTGGTGAAGGGCAACTCGACGCGATCACGCTGCGCGCCCTTGAAGTGGCTGGCGTCGATGCCTGCCGCGTCCATGCGGCGAACGATGTGCGACAAGGTGCCGGTCGCCGGTCGGGCGCCGAGTTTCAGTGCGACCTCACGGACGGTCGCGGAAGAGGCTGCGGCCGAGGCGATGGCCTCGTCGGTGTAGGTGTGCCGGAAGCTCCGGTTTGCGAAGTGGCCGGCGTCGATTCCGTAGAGCTTCACCTTGGCCTGGAGTGCCCGGCGCTGTCCGCCACTGGCCCTCAGTCCGAGCCGCCTCATCAGATCGGCCCAGCTCTTCGAATCGGCAACGGCCGAAGCCAGTGCCTGCTGCTCGTGCGAGTCGTTCACTTTCGCCCCCGTACGTTCGGCCGCGTGTGCGGCGCTCGTACGGAGTAACGGCACCGGAAGGCGGACGGTTACGGGCTATTTCGTCCGATAAGCGGAGCGGCCCGCACCGGTGGGGTGCGGGCCGCTTGTCGAGGGGAGGGTGGAGTTAGAGGCCCAGGTCTTTGATGATCTTGGCTACGTGGCCCGTGGCCTTGACGTTGTAGAAGGCGTGCTCGACCTTGCCCTCCTCGTCGACGACCACCGTGGAGCGGATGACCCCGGTGACCGTCTTGCCGTACAGCTTCTTCTCGCCGTACGCGCCGTACGCCGTCAGCGTCTCCTTCTCCGGGTCGCTGACCAGGGCGACCTTCAGGTCCTCCTTCTCGCGGAACTTCGCCAGCTTCTCCGGCTTGTCCGGGGACACGCCGATGACGTCGTAGCCGTGTCCCGTCAGGAAGGCCAGGTTGTCCGTGAAGTCGCAGGCCTGCTTCGTGCAGCCCGGGGTCAGCGCGGCCGGGTAGAAGTAGACGATCACCTTGCGGCCCTTGTGGTCGGCGAGCGAGACCTCGTTGCCGTCCGCATCGGGCAGGGTGAAGGCGGGGGCGGTGTCGCCCGGCTGGAGTCGCTCGCTCATCGTGACACTCTCCTCGGGAGGGGATCGGTATGCCATGAGACTAAGCTGACAGACTGTTCATGGCGGACTACGCCCCACACGACCACGACGACGGAGGCAGCGCGGTGCCGGAAGCCAGGACCCCCGCACAGGAAGCCAGGACCCCCGCACAGATCGAGGCGGACATCGTCCGCCGCCGTGAGCAGCTCGCCGAGACGCTCGACGAGATCGGCGTGCGCATGCACCCGAAGACGATCATCGGGGACGCGAAGGCACGGGTCGCCTCGTCCGTCGACCAGACCGCCGGGCGGGCCTTCGCCACGGTGAACCGGTTCGTGACGGACCTGCGCGACGGTCTGCGCCACGACGACGGGGCTCCGCGCGTCGACCGGATCGTACCCATGGCGCTGGTCGCCGTGAGCCTGGTCGGTCTGTTCGTGGTGTCGGCGCGCCGCAAGCGCGGATGACCCTGAGCGGTACGGGACGGGCGCGGGCAGGTAGGTTCGGGGCGTGAGCGAGAACACCACCCACGACAAGCTGCCCATTCGCATGCTGCACGACCGCGTGCTCGTGAAGTCCGATCTGCCGGAGGGCGAGCGGCGCTCGGGCGGCGGCATCCTGATCCCCGCTACGGCCGCGGTGGGAAAGCGGCTGGCCTGGGCCGAGGTGGTCGCGGTCGGGCAGAACGTCCGGACGGTCGAGCCCGGTGACCGGGTGCTGTACGACCCCGAGGACCGTGCCGAGGTCGAGGTGCGCGGCGCGACGTACGTGCTGATGCGCGAGCGGGACCTGCACGCCGTGGCCGCGGAGCGGCTGGAGGGGTCGGAGGACTCCACGGGGCTGTACCTCTGAGGCGCTGAACAAGGGCTGGTGGCCCAGGTCACCGGCCCTTTTCGCGGCCTTTTGCTACGGTGGGGGAGAACCCCGACGAGACGCGCCGTACCGGGTACGACAAGACGACGCACCCCGTACCGCTCGTTGTCTCGGAGGTGCCGTCATGGCATGGGTTCTTCTTCTCGTCGCCGGTCTGCTCGAAGTCGGCTGGTCGATCGGCATGAAGTTCACCGAAGGTTTCACCCGGCTGTGGCCCAGTGTGTTCACGGGTGCCGGGATCGTCGCGAGCATGGTGCTGCTGTCGTACGCCGCGAAGACCCTGCCCATCGGTACGGCGTACGGGGTGTGGGTGGGCATCGGTGCCGCCGGGGCGGCCGTGCTCGGCATGGCGGTGCTGGGTGAGCCCGTCACCGCCGCCCGGATCTTCTTCATCTGTCTGCTGCTGGTCGCCGTGGTGGGGCTGAAGGCGACCTCCGGTCACTGACCGGCCCTGCCGGGCCGGGACCTGTTCTACTCCAGGAACGCCGACGGCGGGCGCAGGCCTTCTGCGGGGCCTCCGTCGCTGCCCTGCGCACTGCCCTGGGTGCTGCCTTGCGTGCCCTGGGTGGTGCCGCCCTGCTCGCCGCCCTGGGTGGTGCCGCCGTTGTCCTGGCCGCCGTTTTCCTGGCCCCCGTTCGCCGGGCCGCCGTTGTCCTGTCCGCCCTGGTTCTGGCCCCCGTTGTTCTGTCCGCCCTGGTTGCGGCCGCCCGTGGGGTTCGACGGTGAGGGCCGGGCGGGGCGCTCGGGGGTGCTGGGCGAGGGTTCGCCGGGGGTTTCCTGCTGCGGGTTGGATTCCGGGCTGGGCGGCGGCGGGGGCGGGGCGGCGCCGGGCTGGAGTTCCAGGTCGAAGTCGACGGGGTCGATGCCTTCCAGGGCGGTCTTGGTGTACGCGGCCCAGATCCGGGCGGGGTAGCCGCCGCCGCCGATGCGTGCCTCGCCGAGGGCGCCGTAGAGGGATTCCAGGGTTCCGGTGTCCGGGTCCTGGCCCATCATGGAGATCACGGTGACCAGGTCCGGGGTGTAGGCGGCGAACCAGGCCGAGCGGTCGAGTTCGCCGGTGCCGGTTTTGCCCGCGGCCGGGTGGCCGGCGGCGAGGGCGGCCGTGCCCGTGCCGTTGTCCACGACGCTGACCAGCATGGACGTGGTGGTGTCGGCGGCTTCGCGGCTGATGGCCTGGGTGGGGGTGCGCTGGGGGAGGCTGATGGTGTCGCCGCCCTTGGTGATCTTTTCCAGGAAGGTGTGGGGGGTGCGTCGGCCGTGGTCGGCGAGGGTGGCGTAGGCCTGGGTCATGTCCAGGACGCTGGCTTGCAGGGTGCCGAGGGCCATGGCCGGGCCGGGTACGAAGTTGGGGGTGTTCTCGGGGACGCCGAGGTCGATGGCGGTCTTCTTGACCTTGGCGGTGCCGACGTCGACCGCCATCTGTGCGTACACGGCGTTGACGGAGAGGTCGGTGGCGGTGTTGACGCTGATGTTCCCGTAGGAGACCTGGCCCTCGTTCTCGGGGGCGAAGCGGATGCGGCCGCCGACGACCGGGCGTTTGTTGTCGCCGTTGTAGATCGTGTTCGGGGTGATCCGGCGGCCGTCCTGGGTGCGGGAGTCGTTCTCGACGGCGGAGGCGAAGACGAAGGGTTTGAAGGTGGAGGCGACCTGGTAGTCGTGGCGGGTCGCGTTGTTCACGTACTGCTTGGTGTAGTCGATGCCGCCGTACATGGCGAGGACCTTGCCGGTGGCCGGGTCGAGGGAGACCCCGCCGGCCCGGACGAGCCGGTCGGCCCCCCGCTTCTCGGGTTCGAGCTTGCTGACCATCTGGTCGTTGACGGCGCCGACGAGGGCGGTCTGGCGGCGTTTGTCGAGGGTGGTGGTGATGCGGTAGCCGCCTTCGGCGAGGGTCTTGTCGTCGAGGATCTCGTTGTCGACGATGTAGTCCTTGATCGCTTCGACGAGGTAGCCGCGTTGGCCGGAGAGGCCGGCGGCCGCGCGGACCTTGCCCGGTTCGGGGAACTGCGTCGTCGCACGTTCGGCGGGGGTCAGCCAGCCCTTCTTGACCATGCCGTCGAGTACGTAGTTCCAGCGGGCGAGGGCGCGGGGGCGGCTCTGGGGGTGGGAGACGACGTCGAAGGCGCTGGGGGAGTTGAGGAGGGTGGCGAGGTAGGCGCCCTCGGCGGTGGTGAGTTTGCCTACGTCCTTGCCGTAGTAGGCCTGGGCGGCGGCCTGGATGCCGTAGGCGTTTCGGCCGAAGTAGCTGGTGTTGAGGTAGCCCTCGAGGATGTAGTTCTTCGACTTCTCACGACCGAGTTTGATCGCGATGAAGAACTCTTTGACCTTTCGTTTGATCGTCTGTTCCTGGCCCAAGTAGTAGTTCTTGACGTACTGCTGGGTGATGGTCGAACCGGACTGGGTGCCCTTGCCGGTCGCGGTGTTCCAGGCGGCGCGGAGCATCGCCTTGGGGTCGACCGCCCGTTCGGAGTGGAAGTCCCGGTCCTCGGCGGCCAGTACGGCCTCCTGCACGGTCCGGGGGACCTGCGACAGCGGCACGTTGACGCGGTTGACCTCGCCGTCGCGGGCGATGTGGGAGCCGTCGGAGTAGAGGTAGACGTTGGACTGCGCGGTGGCGGCGGCATTGGCCGGCGGGATGTCGACCAGCAGGTAGCCGGCCACGAGGGCGCCGCCGATCAGCAGGGCGAAGAGCAGGACGGCGCCGAGGACCGTGCGCCAGGTGGGCAGGAAGCGGCGCCAGCCGGTTCTCCGGCGCCGGGCCTCCTTCCCCGGTCCACCGCCCCGGTGCGGTGGCTGCTGTGCCTGCTGTGCCTGCTGTGGGGTCGGCGGTTCCGTCCGCGGCTGCGGTACCTCGGGCGGGGTGTCGGGGTCACGAGGGGTCCAGCCCGGTGGTGGTGACTGGTCGCTCATCTCCAGGACTCCTCGACGCCGTTCAAAACATCCACTTCCGTACCTCATGCTGTCTACCCGATGGCCACTGATTCCGCCCCGGACGGGCATAAATCGGTCGCGTGGCTCGCCCCTCCGTACTAAGCTCGCGCGCTTTGGCCGACGTAGGAACGACGTGGGAAACGGAGGGATACGGTGCGCCGGAGAGTGCGGAACGGAGCGCTTCGAACGGCGGGTCTCTACCTGGCGGTCGCGGCGGGCGGATTCAGGCGCTACGCCACCTACGGGACGGCAACCGCGGCCGGGGTGTTCACCAACACCGTGTTCGGGTTCATCGTCGCCTACACGTACATCGCGCTCTGGGACGAGCGGCCCGGACTCGGCGGCTACGACCAGGCGCAGGCGCTGACCTTCGTCTGGGTGAGCCAATCGCTGCTCGCCGCCGCCGCCCTGATCGGCGGCGGCTTCCAGGAGGAGCTCCAGGAGCGGATCCGGACGGGCGACATCGCGGTCGACCTCTACCGGCCCGCGGACCTCCAGCTGTGGTGGCTCGCGGCCGATCTGGGCCGGGCGGGCTTCCAGTTGGTGGGTCGCGGGGTGCTGCCGCTGGTGGCGGGGGCGCTGGCGTTCCCGCTGGCGCTGCCCGTCGATCCGGTGCGCTGGCTGCTGTTCCTGGTGTCCGTCCTGCTGGCACTGGTGGTGAGCTTCGCGCTGCGCTACATGGTGGGTCTGGTGGCCTTCTGGCTGATGGACGGGGCGGGGATCAACGTCATGGCCACCGTCGCCTCGATCTTCTTCTCCGGGATGCTGCTGCCGCTGACCGTCTTCCCGGGCGGGTTCGGCGAGTTCGTACGGACCCTGCCGTGGGCGGCGATGCTCCAGGTGCCGATGGACGTCCTGCTGGGCGAACACGCGGGGGCCGGGGACGCGGCCGGGGCGCTGGGCTTCCAGGCCGGGTGGGTGCTCGTACTGCTGGGAACGGGGCGGCTGTTGCAGTCGGCCGCGACGCGGAAGGTGGTGGTCCAGGGTGGCTGAGGCCGAGGCCGAGCTGGAGGCGGTACCGGCGCGTGCACCTGACCGGGCGCGGGAGCGGGGCCGGGAGGGGGCGCGGGACGCCGCGGTGGCGGGGGCGGGGCGGCGCGGCCCGATGCTGGAGGGGCTGCGCGGCTACCGGCTGATCGTGGGCATGTGGATCCGCTCCACGATGACGTACCGGACGTCCTTCGTCCTGACGACCTTCGGGCAGGCGGCGATCACGCTCCTGGACTTCGTCGCGATCTCCATCATGTTCTCCCACGTGGACGCCCTCGGCGGCTTCGCGCTGCCCGAGATCGCCCTGCTGTACGGGTCCTGCTCGGCCTCCCTGGGCCTGGCGGACCTGCTGCTGGGGAACACCGACCGGATCGGGGCCCGGATCCGCGACGGTTCGCTCGACACGATGCTGGTGCGGCCGGTCCCGGTGCTGGCGCAGGTCGCGGCGGACCGGTTCGCGCTGCGCCGGCTGGGCCGGATCGGGCAGGGGGTCGGGGTGATGGGCTGGGCGGTCTGGACCCTGGACGTGGACTGGACGGTCGGGAAGGTGCTGCTGGTGCCCGTGATGGTGCTCGCTGGGGCGGCCATCTTCGGGGCCGTGATGGTGGCCGGTGCGGCCTTCCAGTTCGTGTCCGGGGACGCGGCCGAGGTGCAGAACTCCTTCACCTACGGCGGCTGCACGATGCTGCAGTACCCGCCGACGGTCTTCGCGAAGGACCTGCTGCGCGGGGTGACCTTCATCGTCCCGCTGGCCTTCGTCAACTGGCTGCCGGCGCTGCACGTGTTGGGGCGGCCCGATCCGCTGGGCCTGCCCGGTTGGGTCGCGTACCTAAGCCCGCTGGTGGCCTTCGTGGTGTTCCTGCCCGCGTCGCTGGTGTGGCGCGCGGGAGTCCGTTCGTACCGAAGCACGGGGAGCTAGAGCTGTGGCGGATGCGCTGATCTCGTTGGACGGGGTCGAGAAGGTCTTTGACGTACGGCGCCGGGTGGGCCTGATGCGCCGGGAGAAACGCCAGGTCAGGGCGGTGGACGGGATCAGCTTCGAGGTCGCCCGGGGCGAGGTGGTCGGCTACATCGGGCCCAACGGCGCCGGGAAGTCGACCACGATCAAGATGCTGACCGGCATCCTGACCCCCAGCGGCGGCCGGCTGCGGGTCGCGGGCATCGACCCGGCGCGGGAGCGGATGCGGCTCGCGCACCGCATCGGCGTGGTGTTCGGGCAGCGCACGACGCTGTGGTGGGACCTCCCGCTGAAGGACTCGTACGGGCTGATGCGGCGGCTGTACCGGGTGCCGAGGGCGCGGTTCGAGGAGAACCTGGAGCGCTGCGTGGAACGGCTCGACCTGGCCGAGCTGTTGGACGTACCGGTACGGCAGTTGTCGCTCGGGCAGCGGATGCGCGGGGACATCGCGGCGGCGCTGCTGCACGATCCGGAGGTGCTGTACCTGGACGAGCCGACGATCGGGCTCGACGTGGTGAGCAAGGCGAAGGTACGGGGCTTCCTGCGGCAGCTGAACGAGGAACTCGGTACGACCGTGCTGCTCACCACGCACGACCTCCAGGACATCGAGCAGCTGTGCGAGCGGGTGATGGTGATCGACCACGGGCGGTTGATGTACGACGGCCCGCTGGGCGGGCTGCACGAGGCGGGGGCGGCGGGGGAGAGCGAGCGGACGCTGGTGGTGGACCTGGAGCGGGAGCTCGCGCCGATCAGCGTGGCGGGGGCGCGGGTGGTGAAGGTGGAGGGGCCGCGGCAGTGGCTGGCGTTCCCGGCGGGGGCGTCGGCGGCGCCGCTGGTGGCGGCGGTGGCGGCGGACTACCCGCTGGTGGACCTGTCGGTGCGGGAGCCGGACATCGAGGACGTGATCGCGCGGATGTACGCGGGGCGCGGCTGAGGTTTCCCGCGTCCCCCGCGTCAGGGGAAAACCGGGGACGATCTGGGGACGATCTCAGGGGCCGAGCCGTACAACTCGCCGACAACCCTGCATAGTCTGGTCCACATGAGTGACGAGCGGCCGGAGAAGCCGTTGCCGGAGTTGAGGGCGTCGGACGCCGACCGGGACCGGGTGGTGGAGCGCCTGCGGGACGCCGTCGCCGAGGGCCGGCTCGACATGGAGGAGTTCGAGGAGCGGCTCGACGCGGCGTACAAGTCGCGGACGTACGCGGAACTGGAACCGCTGACGCGGGACCTGCCGGCGCCGGCGGGCGGGCCGCTGGGCGGGCCGGTGGCCCCGCCGACGGCGGCGGCCGAGCCCTGGACGGGCCGGATCGGCGGCGGGGGCAGTTCGGCGGTGGCCGTCGCGGTCATGTCGGGCTTCCAGCGCAAGGGCCGGTGGACGGTGCCGGCGCGGTTCGACGCGGTGGCGTTCTGGGGCGGCGGGGAGCTGGACCTGCGCGAGGCGGACTTCGCGCAGCGCGAGGTGGTGATCAACTGCGTCGCGATCATGGGCGGCATCGAGATCACGGTGCCGCCGGGGGTGGAAGTGGACGTCCGGGGCTTCGGCTTCATGGGCGCCTTCGACCAGCGCGACACCCCGGGGCCGTCGGAGCCGGGTGCGCCGCGGGTGGTCGTGACGGGCTTCGCCTTCTGGGGCGGCGTGGAGGTCAAGGTCAAGAAGCGCAAGCGCCCGCTGGACGGCCCGTCCCTCCGCAAGGAGCTGTAGGGTCCCGTCCCTTTGGCTCCCGCCGGGGTGGCGGTGTGGTTTCGGCTCCGGCCGGTCGGTGGTGCCGGGGCTCTGCCCTTTGGCTCCCGCCGGGGTGGCGGTGTGGTTTCGGCTTCCGCCGGTCGGTGGTGCCGGGGCTCTGCCCCGGACCCCGCGCCTCAAGCGCCGGCGGGGCTGGGTGGTGTGGGGCGGTGCCCCGCCGGAATGTCTCCTCGGCTCGCGCGGTGCGGCATGTCGCGGTGGTGCTCGGTGGTGCGCGCTCGTCCTGCGGGGACACTCCACCGTGTCCCCACCCCACGGCAAGGCTCCGACAGTGCCCCGAAGCCGCCCCGACGCGTGGGGAGCGGGGAAGTGGAGGGGTGTCCCCGCAGGACGAGCGCGCGACCACTGAGCACAACCGAGATGGCTCGTAGGCGCCGAGCCGAGGAGACACCCCTCCGCGGCCCCGCGCACCGGCCCGCACCGCGCCCAGATCCCGGCCGGCAGGCCAGCGCGGACCGGCCCGCCCTGGGCCGGGATTTCGGCCGGCAGGCCAGGGCGGGCCGGCCTGCACCGCGCCCGGATTTCGGCCGGCAGGCCAGCGCGGGCCGGCCCGCACCGCGCCCGGATTCCGGCCGGCAGGCCGGCGCGGGCCGGCGCGGTTCGCCGCCCGGACTTGCCGCAGCGGGAGTGAGCGGGCGCCGCCCGGGTCGTGCCCGCGGGCCTGTCGGCGGCTGGCCCTAGGGGGTCAGGGGTGCCCGGACGGCCCGGTCCTGGGGGACCGCCTCGGCGGCGCGCCGGGGGCGTCGGGGTACCCGGGGCCGCGCCCCGGGTTGTCATCGTCGCCCCCGCGGGAGCGGACTGGCGTGGCGGGAACTCCTCGTCCCGCCCAGGAGTCGGATGCTATGCAGACAAAACCGGCGCCCCCGGGGGAAGGCAGGAGCACGTGGAGAACCGCAGCACCACCGGAGGTACCAGAACGGCACCACCACCCACCCGCGGCGGGTTCGTGTTCAGCGCCGCCGACGAGGAGCGCCGCCGCGGGGTCCGCCGGATGAAGGCCACCGCGACCGGGCTGCTGATCCTGGTCGCGCTGGTCTACGTACTCGCGAAGTACGCCCAGCACGCCTGGGGCGCGGGCGGCTGGGCCGCGTACGTCGCCGCCGCGGCCGAGGCCGGCATGGTCGGCGCGCTCGCGGACTGGTTCGCCGTGACCGCCCTGTTCCGGCGCCCGCTCGGCCTGCCCATCCCGCACACCGCGATCATCCCGACCAAGAAGGACCAGCTCGGCGTCACCCTCGGCGAGTTCGTCGGGGAGAACTTCCTCTCCGCCGACGTGGTCCGGGCCCGGCTCCACGCCCTCGGCATCGGCGGCCGCCTCGGCTCCTGGCTCGCCGAGCCCGAGCACGCCGACCGGGTCACGGCCGAGCTGGCGGCCGCCCTGCGCGGCGCGCTCACCGTGCTGCGCGACTCCGACGTGCAGGCCGTCGTGGGCGAGGCCATCACCCGGCGCGCCGAGACCGCCGAGATCGCGCCGGGCATCGGCAAGACCCTGGGGCGGGTGGTCGAGGACGGCGGCCACCGCCGCGCCGTGGACCTCATCTGCGCCAAGGCCCACGACTGGCTCGTCACGCACGGGGCTTCGATCACGGACGCGGTCCAGGGCGGCGCTCCGGGCTGGACCCCCCGGTTCGTGGACCGCAAGGTGGGCGAGCGCGTCTACAAGGAGCTGCTGCGCTTCGTCACGGAGATGCGGGACATGCCCGAGCATCCGGCGCGCGGGGCGGTGGACCGTTTCCTGACGGACTTCGCGGCCGATCTCCAATCGGACACGGAGACCCGCGCGAAGGTGGAGCGGCTCAAGTCCGAGATCCTGGCGCGCGACGAGGTCCAGGACGTCATCGCCTCCGCCTGGTCGGCGATCCGGTCGATGATCATCTCGGCGGCGGAGGACGAGCAGAGCGAGCTGCGCCTGCGGGTCCGTGCCTCGCTGATCTCCTTCGGTGCGCGTCTGGCCACCGACGTCCGCCTGCAGGCGAAGGTGGAGGGCTGGATCGAGGGCGCGGTCGTCTACGTCGTCACCACCTACCGGACCGAGATCACCTCGCTGATCACGGACACGGTGGCGGGCTGGGACGCCGAGCACACCTCCCGCAAGATCGAGGCCCACATCGGCCGTGACCTGCAGTTCATCCGGATCAACGGCACGGTGGTCGGCGCCCTGGCGGGCCTGCTGATCTATACGGTGTCCCGCGCCTTCGGGGCGTAGACCGCAGGGGTCCGGGCCGCCGGGGTCCGGGCCGTCGGGAACGGCAGTTCCAGCTGGGCGTGCCCGCGGGTGGTGACCTGCAGGGGCGCGGGGCGGGCGGCGCCCAGTTCCAGGAGGGCGCGCAGGGCGGCGATCACGTCCGTCGGTCTGCCGCGCAGGATCCCGGGGGTCGTGCTGGCCACCAGGACGCCCCGGGACTCCAGGCGCAGCCGCCGGTGCAGGGTGGCCTGCCAGGCGTCGCGCGTGTAGTGGTACTCCGCGGAGTCGATCTCCAGGGCCACGCCCTCCTCGGTCCAGTACGCGTCCGGGCTGGCGAGGAAGGCCCCGTCCGGGTCGTGGAGGCGGGCGTTCCAGAGCGGGGCCGGCAGGTCGGTCGCCGCCAGGGCGTCGCGTGCGCGGCCCTCGGCGATCGAGCGGACGCCGGCGACCAGCTCCGCGGCCGCGGCCCGTACGGCGGGGCGGCCGCGGACGCGGCCCGCGCGCAGTTCGGCGTGCAGGTCGTGCGGGTGGCACCAGCCGCCCTGGACGACGTTGGCCAGTACGGAGCGCACCAGATCGGCATCGCCATCGTCCGTCCGGGCCGCGAAGTCGGCGGCGGCTCGGATCGGGCGGGCGCTGGGGACGCCGCGGATGTGGAGGGTGGCGGGCCAGCGCGAGGTGGAGTAGGGCCGGACCCGGCCGGTGGCGGCCGGTGAGCGCGGGGCGCGCACGAGGACGTCCAGCGGTTCGGACGGGGCGTCGCGGACGCCCAGGAGGGCGAGCGCGGCCCCGCCGGTGAGCGCGGCGGTGGACCCGGAGAGCGGGTCGGCCGCGGGGTGGGCGGCGTACAGGACGGCGGAGAGCGCCTGCTGCCTGGCGTCGGGCGGGCCGGTCTGGAGGAGGTACACCCGTGGCAGGAGCCGCTGCCAGGGACCTCCGTGGCGGCTGCGGCCGCTGATGGTGGCGGCCGGGATCCCGGCCTGCGTGAGCTGGTGGTAGGTGGCCATGTTGAGCTGCCGCTGGGCGAGGCGGGCGAGGGAAGTGCCGTGAGTGATCATGCCCCGGGTATGCCCGGCGGGGCGTGCCCGATGCTCAGGCCGAGGGGTGGTTCGGGGCGAGGAAGACGACGACGCCGTTCTGCGTGCCGGGCAGCGGGGTGACCTCGTGCCAGCCGAGGCGCCGGTAGGTGGCGACGGTGTCGGTGGCCATCCGGGCGGTCAGCAGCCAGGCGCGCTCGTCGGGGGCGTCGGCGGTGATCTCGGCGAGGAGGGCGCGTCCGGTGCCGGTCCCGCGGGCGTGCGGGCGTACGGCGAGCTCGTCGATCTCAAGGGCGCCGATGAGGAGTTCCCGGACGCGCTGTCGGCCGAGCTGCGCGGAGACCTGCCCGTAGCCGCGGTCGCGGGGGAAGGTCTTGGGGGTCAGCCAACCGGTGGCGAAGCCGTCGATGCCCGCGGGCGACTGCGCGAAGGCGGTACGGAAACCGGCGCGGCGGCTGTCGGCCTGGAGTCGCAGGGAGAATTGGCGAATGGTTTCTTCGTCCTCGTTCCAAGGGGGCGCGGAGAACACCTCGCTGTAGGCGTCGGCCAGTTCGTCCGAGAGGTCCAGCACGGCCGGTCCGTAACAGATCACGTTTGCAGCTCCTTGGGCCGGCTTGGGCGGGTTGGGTCGTATCGCCCGTGTAGGAGAGTGAATCTACGCCGGGGAGGTTCCACGGAGGGCACCTGCACGGATCCGGAGGGTGTGCGACAAATCCGACTTCCGTACGGTGGCCCGGGCCGCCCGTATCGCTGCCCCGGGCCCGGCGTTGAACCCGTGTGTCCAGCTCTCTCCTGCGCAAGGCCCTGGTCGGCCTCGCCGCGTGCGCCGTGGCGTTCTTCATCACCCTGGGCGTCATCGCCGCCTTGCCCCGCACCGTCCAGGACACCGTTCCGCGCGGCGTCCTCGGCGGAGCCGTCGTGGTCCTGGGCGTGACGACCGCGCGCCGCTTCACGCGGCGCGCGCGTTAGCCTCGTCCGGAGACGTTCGAACGGCTGGAGGACTCCACGATGGCGCAGATTCCCGCCTCGGCACTAGCGGCGGCCGGCCTGGTCGGCGGCTACGCCACGGCCCGCTGGACCGGCGTACGCCCGCTCGGCGGCGTGGTCCTCGCGGCCGCCGGCGCCGTCGCGGCCCGCGAATGGCACCGCCGCACGACCCCGACGACGACGGCCCTCCTCGGCGCGGCCTACGTCGCCGCGTTCGCGGGATCGCACCCCCTGGCGAAGAAGATCGGCGCCTGGCCGGCCGTCTTCACGGCCGCCGCCGCGGTGGCCACGGCCTCCTACGCGGCGGCGGACCGCTGAGGAGCATGGCGTTCTCAGCCCCCGTGGCACTCCGAGTACGGCTTGCCCGACGTGCACCAGCAGGAGGCCGTGGGGGTCGGGGGCCACGGGGTGGCCTTGCCGCGGGCCGCCAGGGTCGTGGCGTATTCGGCCAGGAGGGACGGGGAGGCCGGGGAGGTCTTCTCCGATGCGGCGAAGGCCTCGTAGGAGGGGACGCTCGCCGTGACGATGCCCAGGTTCGTGGTGCCCGAGGCGGCCAGGGCGCGCAGGGAGGTTTCGATGTCCCGCAGGTGGGCCTCGTGCGAGGGGTACTCGGAGGCGAGGGTCGGGTAGCCGGTCAGCAGCTCTGACAGTTCGCGCTGCGGCCAGTGCAGGATCGCCACCGGGAACGGGCGGGAGAGGGCCGCGCGGCGGTCGCCCAGTTCGGCGCGCAGGCGGGCGATCTCGGCGCGCAGTTCGGCGGGGTCGTCGGAGCCCAGGGCCCAGATGCGCTTCGGGTCGTGGAGCTCGTCGAGGGGGATCGGGCCGATGTGGCGGGTGTCCGCGACCATGTCCCAGTCGTCGTGCGGGCGCCCGAGGAGGCGGCGTACGCGGTGGCGGCCCGTGAGCAGGGCGGTGGTGGCCGGGGTCAGCGGGTCGTCCTCCGCGATGAGGAGGGTGGCCGCCTCGGTGAAGCAGTCGTGCGAGGCCTCCAACTCGTCGTGGGCCTCCAGGGCTTCCGCGATGACCTCCCACGGCGCCGGGTCCTTGGGCGAGGCGGCGCGGATGCCGTTGATGAGGGCGCGCGCCTCCGCCTCGTGGCCGTACTCCCAGAGGTTCGCCGCCTGGAGGGCCTTGATCAGGTGGGGGTCGGCGGGCGAGGAGGAGAGGAGTTGGTCGTACAGGGCACTCGCCCGGTCGCGTGCGTCGGCCAGTTCGAGGTGGGCCGCGGCCTGGAGGAGCAAGGGCTCCTGGTCCTCGGGGTAGCGGGTCGCCGTGCGGATGAGGCGCTCGGCTTCGGCGATGTGCTCGGCAGGCGTGTCGGGGCGCATGGTTCACACCGTACTGCTGCTGGTCAGTTGGCGGGGGAGGACTTAGGGTGCCGCCCGTGCGAGATCGCGTACCCGTGGTGGTGCAGGGGAGCGGCCGGCGGGGGCGCCGGGCCGGTCTCGCGGGGGTGTTGTGGGCGGGCGCCGAGTTGATCGTCACCGTGGGGGTGGTGGTCCTGTTGCTGGTGGTGCATCAGGTGTGGTGGACCAATCGGCAGGCGGCGGCCGGCGCGCAGGAGCGGGTCCGGGCGCTGGAGCGGTCCTGGGGTGATGGTCCCGACCGTGGTTCGGGGGCCGGGGCCGGGGCCGGGGCGGGGGTCGGTGGCGTTCCGGCGACGGGGCCGGAGCCGAGCGGGCCGGAGCCGAGCGGGCCGGCGGATTCCGGGGCGGCGGATTCCGGGGCGGCGCCCGCGGCGACCCGGGCCGCCCGGCCCGCCGCCGGGACCGGCGGGCCCGCCGGGCCTTCCGCGCGGGACCGGGCGTACGCCGTGCTGCGCATCCCGCGCCTCGGGCTCGTCGTGCCCGTCGCGCAGGGCGTGGACAAGCGGGCCGTCCTGGACAAGGGCTACGCCGGGCAGTATCCGGGGACCGCCGGGCCGGGGGCGCAGGGGAACTTCGCGCTGGCCGGGCACCGGAACACGCACGGCGAGCCGTTCCGGTACGTCAACCGGCTGCGGGCGGGCGACGAGCTGATCGTCGACGTGCGCGGGCGCCGGTTCACGTACGTGGTCGGGAAGATCCTGAGCGAGACCACCGAGCGGGACACCGGGGTGATCGCGCCCGTGCCGCGCAGCGTGGTGAAACCGGACCAGGGGTACAGCGAGCCCGGGGCGTACATCACGCTCACCACCTGCACGCCCGAGTACAGCTCGAAGTACCGGCTGGTGGTCTGGGGGACCCTACTCAGGTCTTCCTGACCTCGATACTTCCGGCCGATGGATCTGTCGGTGGACCCGGTTACCATCGATCTCGTACGGGAGTTCGTGCGCGGGAGTGGGAGAGGGGGAGGTCCGTATGGCTCGGCAACGACACGACGGCCGCCTGCTGTCCTGCGCCCTGTTCGCGCGGACCTCGCGGGCCCTTGCCCTGCTGCTCCCGCTCGTGCTGCTCGGGGGGCTCCTCGGGCTGTTCGCCGGGGAGGGCGGGCTGGGCGCCGTGGTGGTCGCCCTCGCGGCCACCGTCGCCGTGGGCACCGCGGCCCTCGCCGCTGCCGCGCGGCTCGTGCGGCCCGTGCCGCCGCACCGAATACGCACCGCGATCCGTGATCGCGAGCAGCGCACGGCCTTCCTGCCGCAGCGTGATCCCGATGCCTCGGGCCGGTCGAGGCCCAGGGCGCCCGGCCGTCTCGTCCCGACGGCCGCGTAGGGGCGCGCAGTACTTCTCGCCTTCTGCTGACTGATCACTGTTGTCGCCCCTCGCGGGTCGTCACGCCGAAATGCATCTCTTTCGACGTTCGACGAGACCCTCCGGAGGGCCCGCGTGTCCGTTTTCACCCACCTTGTTGCTGAGCTGGGCCGGCTTTTGGAGCCGGTGCTGGCGCAGTCCGCGACCGCTGCCGCGATCGTGCTGTTCACCGTGCTCGTACGGCTCGCGCTGCACCCGCTGAGTCGGGCCGCCTTCCGGGGAGCGACTCCTGCGGCGGGGTGCCTGCCGATGCTGTTGCAGTTGCCGGTGTTCTTCGTGATGTACCAGGCGTTCTCCTCCGCCGAGGTGGGCGGGAAGGTGAACGAGCTGCTCGGGCACCGACTCTTCGCCGCGCCGCTGGGGGCCCGGTGGACCGAGGCGCTGGGCGAGGGCGGCCCGTTCGGGGCGCAGGGGCTGGTGTTCCTCGGGCTGTTCGGGGCGATCGCGGTGGTGGCCGCTTGGAGTGCGGTGCGGGGGCGTCGGACGGCCGCCTCGGTCGCGGCGGCCGCCGCTGCCGCTGCCGCTGACCCGAAGAAGCCGGCCGGTCGGGTCGCTCCCAGGGGCGGGGCGAAGGCCGGAACGAAGGGCGGGTCGAAGGCGGGAGCCGGGGGCGGGGTCATGGCCGAGGTGAGTGCCGAACAGCAGGAGGTCATGCGCAAGCTGGGCGGCGTACTGCCCCTGCTGTCGTTCGGAACGCTGATCACGGCCGCCGTGGTGCCGCTGGCCGCCGGGCTGTACCTGCTGACCACCACTGCGTGGTCGGTGGCGGAGCGGGCCTGGCTCCAGTACCGCAAGGACCGGGCGGAGCGGCTGACGGTTGGAGGCGAGCGTTCCAGTCTGTGAACAGGGTCTTGCGGATGGGGTGGCCATCTTGGAGGATCGACCAAATCCTCCGATGGCCGCAACCCATCGGCCGGCCCTGGGCACGCCCCGGGCCGACCACCCACGACCACGGGAGAATGCCCATGAAGCTGCTGCGTGTCGGACCCGTAGGGTCGGAGCGCCCCGCGCTGCTCGACCGGGACGGGACCCTGCGTGACCTGTCCGGCCTGATCACGGATGTGGACGGCGGCCTGCTCGCCGACGACTCGGTCCTGACCCGGGTACGGGACGCGGCCGAGTCCGGTGAGCTTCCGGTCCTGAGCGGCGAAGGCCTGCGCATCGGTGCCCCGGTCGGCCACATCGGCAAGGTCGTGGGCATCGGCCTGAACTACTTCGGGCACGCCGCCGAGATCGGCGCGGAGCCGCCGGCCGAGCCGATCCTGTTCCTGAAGGCCCCGGACACCGTGGTCGGCCCCGACGACACCGTGCTGATCCCGCGCGGCAGCGTGAAGACCGACTGGGAGGCCGAGCTCGGCGTCGTCATCGGCAGCACCGCCCGCTACCTGGACTCCGCGGTGCAGGGGCTCGCGCACGTCGGCGGGTACGTGCTGGTCAACGACGTTTCGGAGCGCGAGTTCCAGATCGAGCGCGGCGGCACCTGGGACAAGGGCAAGAACTGCGAGACCTTCACCCCGCTCGGCCCCTGGCTGCTCACCGCCGACGAGGTTCCGAACCCGCAGGTCCTGGACGTGAAGCTGTGGGTCAACGGTGGGCTCAAGCAGGACGGCAACACCTCGGACCAGATCTTCCCGGTCGGCGAGGTCGTCCGGTACCTGAGCCACTTCATGACCCTGTACCCGGGCGACGTCATCGTCACCGGTACGCCGGGCGGCGTGGCCATGGGCCAGCCGGAGCCGAAGCCCTACCTGCGGGCCGGTGACGTGGTGGAGGTGGAGATCACGGGTCTCGGCCGTCAGCGCCAGGAGTTCAAGGGCGCGTAGTCGGACACGGGTGTCGGACACGGGTGTCGGACACGGGTGAGGGGCGGGGGCGCCATCGGCGGCCCCGCCCCTTCCGCGTGCCGTCGCCCGTTCCTCGTCTCCTCGTCTCCGGGGCTCCGGCCGTCAGGCGGAACCGGACGCCGCGGCGGGAAGTTCCACGGTCACGCCCTCCACGGACGACCGGCGGGCCGCCTCCAGCACGTCGAGGCAGTGCGCGGCCTCGATCGCCGTCACGGGCGCGGGCCCGCCCGTGCGCAGCGCTGCCGCGACGGCGGCGTAGTACGCCGGGTAGTCGCCCTGCTCGGTCGGGACCGGGATCCCGCCGCCGGTCAGCGGGGACTCGCCGGAACCGAGGACTCCCCACAGGTGCGGGGGCTCCTCGCCCCAGGGCAGGTCCCCGTCCGGCCGCAGCCCTTCGCGCAGGGCGCCCTCCTGCGGGTCGAGGCCGTACTTCACGTAGCCGGCCCGCGAACCCAGGACGCGGAACCGCGGTCCGAGCTGGGCGGTGGTCGCGCTGACGTAGAGGTGGGAGCGGACCCCGTTCGCGTGCGTGACCGCGATGAAGGTGTCGTCGTCGGTCTCGGCGCCCGGGCGGCGCAGATCGGCCTCCGCGTAGACCCGTACGGCCGGGCCGAACAGCACGAGCGCCTGGTCTACGACGTGACTGCCGAGGTCGTACAGCAGGCCGCCGATCTCCTCGGGGGCGCCCGACTCGCGCCAGCCGCCCTTCAGCTGCGGGCGCCAGCGCTCGAAACGGGATTCGAAGCGCTGCACCTCGCCGAGTTCGCCGCCGGCGATGAGGCGGCGCACGGTGAGGAAGTCGTTGTCCCAGCGGCGGTTCTGGAAGACGGAGAGGAAGGTTCCGCTGCGGTCCGCGAGGGCGGCGAGCGCGCGGGCCTCGGCGGCGGTGGCGGCGAGCGGCTTGTCCACGACCACGGGGATGCCGGCTTCGAGGGCGGTGGTGGCGAGCGGGACGTGCGTGCGGTTCGGGGAGGCGATCACGACCAGGTCGAGGTCCCGGTCCCACAACTCGGCGGCGGTGGCGGCGATGCGCACGTCGGGGAACTCCGCGCGGGCCTGGGCCTGTCGGGCCGGGTCGGAGGTGACGACGGTGTCGAGGGCGAGCCCGTCCGTGGCGGCCACGAGGGGGGCGTGGAAGACGGAGCCGGCGAGTCCGTAGCCGATGAGGCCGACGCGGAGGGGGGTGGTGGGGGCGGAGGTGCTCATGGGGACCACTTTGGCGACAGTGTTGTCAAAGTGCAAGGAGGGTGGACAATGGGCGGGTGAACAGGGGTAGCGGGGAGAGCCGTGGCGGGGTGAACCTGCCTGCGCTGCGCGGGTACAACGAGGCGCTGCTACTGGATCTGCTGCGCGGCGCCGGCCCGGCGGGCCTGGGGCGCGCCGAACTCGCGGCCCGTACGGGGCTCACCCCGCAGGCCGTCAGCAAGATCACGGCCCGGCTCGGCGCGGACGGGTTGATCGCTGAGGCCGGGCGCGCCGCGTCCACCGGCGGCAAGCCGCGCACCCTGCTCCGGCTGGTGCCGGACGCACGCCACGCCGCCGGCGTGCACCTGGACCGCGACGAGCTCCGGGCGGTACGGGTGGACCTGGCGGGCCGCGTCGTCGCCGAGAGCAGCGGCCCGCTGGAGTTCGGGGCCGGCCCGGAGGCGGCGGTGGAGGCGGTCGTACGGGCGGTCAGGAGGGTCGCGGACCCGGCCGGGCTGCCGCTCGTGGGCGTCGGGGTGGCCGCACCGGGGCCGCTCGACCACCGGGCCGGGGCGATGGGGCGGGTCACGGGGTTCCCGAGCTGGAAGGGCTTCCCGCTGCGGGGGGTGCTGGAGGGGCGGCTGGGCCTACCGGTGCTGCTGGACAAGGACACGAACGCCGGTGCGGCCGCGGCCGCCGGGGCGTGGCTCCGGGCCGCCTGGCCGGGCGAGGACGCGGATGCGGACGCGGGCGTGGATGTGGGTGCGGGCGTCGGGCGCGGGGCGGACGTCGGGCCGGACGCGGACGCGTATGCCGGCGGCGGATCCCCCACCTGCGTGTACGTGCACGTCGGGACCGGGATCGGCGCGGGTCTGTGGCTGGGCGGCGGGGTCTACCGGGGTGCCCGCTCGGCGGCGGGGGAGTTCGGCCACCAGGTGATCCTGCTGGACGGCCCGCCGTGCCGGTGCGGGGCGCGGGGTTGCATGGAGGTGTTGTGCCTGGAGGCAGTGGCCCGGGGCGACCTCTCCGAGGCGGCACGGATCCTGGGCGAGGGTGCCGCCAATTTGGTCGCTCTGCTGGACGTGGACCGGGTGCTGCTCGGCGGGCGGGTGGTGGCGGCGGCGCCGGAGGTCTTCGTGGCCGGGGTCGGGGCCGTTCTCGCGGCCCGCGCGCTGGATCCGGCCCGACCGGTGGTCGCCCTGGCGGGAGCCGGTGTGCCGGAGGGCGCGGCGGAGCTGGCACTGGCGCCGTTGTTCGGGCGCGCGGGCTGAAACGGCGGGGCTCCGCCCCGACCCCGTACCGCCCCGACCCCGTACCTCGACGTCCCCGTACCTCGACGTCCCCGTACCTCGAAGGGCGGTGAGGCACTTGACCTCGTCCGCCATCCGGGCGTAAACCGGAACAACTCAGGCGCGGCTCCCGATGAGGGATCGCGCGGGGGTGGCAGGGTGCGGGCAGGGTCGGGGTGATTGTCACCTCGTCCGATCATCGTCCCGTCCGGCGAGCAGCGAAGGTCTTCCATGCGACTGCGCAAAGCCCTTGCCCTCACCGCCGCCCTCTCCGCCGCCCTGGTCGCCACCACCGCGCCCACCGCCGGAGCCGACATCGGCGCGGGCGGCGGCCGCCCCGCACCCGCCCTGCCCTCGCGCACGCAGGCCACCTGCGGCGACGGGAAGAGCAGCGCCTTCCCCATCGGGGCGCGGATCCGCGGCGGTCCGGCCGTGTACCGCACCGGTGCCGGGTCGCAGACCTGGTACCTGGACCTGACCAACACCACCAACTCCGAGTGCACGGCCATCCACCCGATCGTCGTCTTCACGGACAAGGCCCGCACCCTGCGCCCCGCGCACCTGCGCATGGAGTTCGACGCCCCGGGCGGCACCTTCCCCGTCAGTCTCGAGAGCAGCGACCGCGACGAGATCATCGCCGTTTTCGACGGCGGCGACGCCTTCTCCGGTTTCACCGTGGGCCCCGGGGGTTCCCTGACCGTCAAGGTGGGCCTCTCCTTCGCCCCCGACGCGCCCGTCGGCGAGGTCGTCGCCGACGCCGCCCTCGTCCAGCGCAAGGGTGACGACGGCGACTGGATCGGCGAGGCGGGCGGCTACCGGTTCTCGGTCGAGGGGCCGGAGGACCTCGTCGAGGCGGGCTCCCTCGCCCACACCGGCCCGAGCGAGTGGGCGTACGGGACGGGTGCCGTGGCCGCGCTCGCCACCGGTGGCGGCCTCCTGCTGGGGGCCCGCCGACTGCGCCGTCCCGCCCGCTGAACCGTCCGCCAGCCCGTCCGTCGGCCGATCGCGAGCTCGCCGGTCAGCTCGTCCGCCAGCCCGCCAGCCCGCCAGTCCGCCAGCCCGCCTGTCCGTCGGCCGATCGCCGGCTCGTCGGTCGGCCGATCGCCAGCTCGTCGGTCAGCTCGTTCGTCGGCCGATCGCCAGATCGTCCGCCAGTCCGTCCGTGAGCCGTCCGTGCTCCGTCCGTGCCCCCGTCACCTCGTGGCGGTGGCCGCCCCGCATAGAGTCCCATCGTGGAAGAACAGACCCAGCGGCACCGCCCCGGCTCACCCGTGCGTTCCGGCATTCCCGAGCACGGTCGCATCCCCAAGTACTACGCCGTCAAGGCCCGGATCGCCGAGCTCCTCGACGAGCTCGGCGAGGGCGGCACGCTGCCCACCGAGCGCGATCTCGCCGAGCGGTACGAGGTGTCCCGCGAGACCGTCCGCCAGGCCCTGCGCGAGCTGCTCCTGGAGGGCCGGCTGCGCCGTTCCGGCCGCGGGACCGTCGTCGCCGGACCCAAGTTGGAGCAGCCGCTCGCCCTCGCCAGCTACACCGAGGGCGTGCGCCGCCAGGGCCGCCGCCCGGGCCGTCACCTCATCGGCCTGGAACGGTTCCCCTGCCCGCCCGACGTCGCTCCCGGCATCGGGGCCGAGCCCGGGGAGCCCGTCTGGCACCTGGAGCGGGTCCTGCTCGCCGACGACGAGCGCGTCGGCCTGGAGAGCACCTACATCCGGGTGGCCCGGGCCCCTCGCCTGGACAGCGACTTCCCGCCGGACTCCTCCTTCTACGGGTACCTCCGCGACAGCCTCGGCATCTCCTTCGGCGAGGCCGACGAGAAGCTCGAGACGGTCCTGGCGACCCCGCGCGAAGCCCTGCTGATCGGCACCCCGCCCGCTCTCCCCATGCTGCTCATCCACCGCTTCTCGCGGGACCAGGACGGCCGGCCGCTGGAACGGGTGCGTTCGCTCTACCGTGGTGATCGGTTCAGCTTCACGACCCGACTGCGCGCCGAATAGCCGAGGACCTATCGTTCCGTACCAGACAGAAAGGGACGCATTGATGTCACGGAAAGATAACGGGTCTAGTCCAAACGTCGAGGGTTGTTCACCGGGTCGTCGCCCGACGGATCCTCCCGGGTCACGGCCCCGACCCACCGTTGGCGGCGTGAGAGTCATAGTCGTCGGAGGCGGCGTGGTCGGCACCATGCACGCCTGGCAAGCAGTCGAACGCGGCCACGAGGTCGTCCAGATCGAGCGAGAAGCGGAGGCCCGCGGCGCGTCCCTGCGCAATTTCGGCCAGATCTGGGTCAGCGGACGGGCCGGGGGAGAGGAGCTGGACACCGCCCTGCGGGCCCGCGAGCTCTGGGAGCGCATCGGTGCGGAGGTGCCCGGCCTGGGATTCCGCGCCAACGGCTCCCTCACCCCCGTCCGCACCCCCCGCGAACTCGCGGTCGCCGAGGCGGCGCTGGCCCGCCCGGACGCCGCCGCCCGCGGCTACGCGCTGCTCACCGCGGCCGAGGCGCGGGAGATCAACCCGGCCCTGCGCGGCGCCTTCGAGGCGGCCCTGTGGTGCGCGCGGGACGCGGCCGTCGAGCCGCGCACCGCGCAGCTCCACCTCCGGGAGGCCCTGCGCACCCGAGCCGCAGGCCGCTACACCTTCCTCGCCGGTCGCGAGGTCCGCGAAGTGGTCGGCCCCGCAGCCGTCCGCGACGACCACGGCGACGTCCACCGCGCCGACGCGGTGGTCCTGGCCACCGGCGCCTGGCTGTCCGGCCTGGTCCGCGAACTGGCCCCCGACCTGCCCGTGCGCCGCGTCCGCCTCCAGATGATGCAGACCGACCCGCTCGGCGAGCCGCTGACCACCTCGATCGCGGACGCCGACAGCTTCCGCTACTACCCCGCCTACGAGTCCCCCGCCCTCGACGCCCTCAACGCCGGGCAGGAGCAGGAGCCGATCGCCGCCGCACACAAGATGCAGCTGCTGATGGTCCAGCGCCGGGACGGCGGACTGACCATCGGCGACACCCACGAGTACGAGCACCCCTTCGCCTTCGACACCCTCGAAGACCCCTACGAGCACGTCGCCGCCGTGGCCGGATCCTTCCTCGGCCGCCCGCTACCGAAGATCCGCCACCGCTGGGCGGGCGTGTACGCCCAGTGCACGGACACCACCCGCGTCGTCCACCGCCAGCAGGTGGCCGACGGCGTCTGGCTGGTGACCGGACCCGGCGGGCGCGGCATGACCTGCTCGCCCGCCATAGCCGAGACCACCGCGAACGAACTGGGCTGGTAAGTCAGATGAGCGACAGCAACAACAGCGACAACAGCAACAGCAACAGCAACAGCAACAGCAACAGCAACAGCGACGACTACGCCACGCACGGAACCGACGTCACCCGCCGCAAGCTGGTCGTCCTCGACATGGCCGGCACCACCGTCGCCGACGGCGGCCTCGTCGAGCGCGCCTTCGAGCAGGCCGCCGAGCGGCTCGGCGTCGAGCCCGGCACCCCCGACCACGCCGAGAAGCTCCGGTACGTCCTCGACACCATGGGCGAGTCCAAGATCTCGGTCTTCCGCCACCTCTTCGGTACGGAGGAGCTCGCCCGCCGCGCCAACTCCGCCTTCGAAGAGGCCTACGGCGCCCTCGTCGACGGCGGTCTCGTCACCCCGCTCCCCGGCGCCCGCGCCGCGATCGAGCAGCTCCGCGCCGACGGCCGCACCGTCGTCCTGACCACCGGCTTCGCCCGGGTCACCCAGGACGCCATCCTCGACGCCCTCGGCTGGCAGGACCTCGCCGACCTCACCCTCTGCCCCGCCGACGCGGGCGGCCGCGGCCGCCCGTACCCGGACATGGTGCTGACCGCGTTCCTGCGCACCGGCGCCGTGGCCGACGTACGCGACGTCGTGGTCGCGGGCGACACCGCCTACGACATGCTCAGCGGCCGCCGCGCCGGCGCCGGGACCGTGGCGGGCGTCCTCACGGGCGCCCACGACCGCGCGGCGCTGACGGAACACGGCGCGACCCACGTCCTGGCCTCCGTCGCCGAACTCCCCCCGCTGCTCCTGGAGTCGCCGTGAGCGGGATCCGTTTCGACGGGGTCAGCGTCGCCTACGGCGGCAACACCGTCCTGGACTCCCTCGACCTGACGGTCGAACCGGGCGAGGTGATGGCCCTGCTCGGCCCCTCCGGTTCCGGTAAGACCACGGCCCTGCGCGCCGTCGCCGGCTTCGTACGACCCCTCGCGGGGCGGGTGCTGATCGGCGGCCGGGACGTCACCGCGCTCCCGCCGCACAAGCGCGGCATCGGCATGGTCGTCCAGCAGTACGCGCTCTTCCCGCACATGCGGGTCGAGGACAACGTCGCCTTCGGCCTCAGGGCCCAGAAGGCCCCCAGGGCCGAGATCCCCGGCCGGGTCGCCGAGGCCCTCGAACTCACCGGCATGGCCGCCTACGCGCGGCGCTACCCCCGCGAGCTCTCCGGCGGCCAGCAGCAGCGCGTGGCCATCGCCCGCGCCCTCGCCATCCGTCCCGGGGTGCTCCTGCTCGACGAGCCGCTGTCCGCCCTCGACGCGCAGCTGCGCTCCGGGATGCTCACCGAGCTGGCCCGCCTGCACCGCGAACTGCCCGACGTATCGATTCTGTACGTCACCCACGACCAGGTGGAGGCGCTCACCCTGGCCGACCGGATCGCGGTCATGGACAAGGCCCGGTTGCAGGACTGCGGGACCCCCCAGGAGCTGTACCGGGCCCCGCGCACCGAGTTCACCGCCTCGTTCGTCGGCAACGCGAACCTGCTGCCGGTGACCGTGGCCGAGGGGGGCGCGCTGTTCGCCGGGCACCCCCTGGAGCTGGACCGCGGCCGCGCGGCGCCGGGCTCGACGGCCACCCTGTGCGTGCGGCCGCACCTGCTCGGCCTCGGCAGCGGCCCCAACGCGCTGAGCGGGACGATCACCGAGGTGCAGTGGCGCGGTTCGACGCACCGGCTGTACGTGGACGTCGGCGGGCACCGCGTGAAGGCGGACCTCCCCGAGCTGCGGGTGACGCCCGCGCTGGGGGACCGGGTCACGCTGCACTTCGAGCCGCGGGACGCGGTGCTGTTGGGGGCGGGGGTGTCGGATGGCTGAGGTCACGCGGCGCGCGGTGTCCGTCCCGGCCGAGAACCGGGGCTCCGCCCCCGACCCCGCGCCTCAATCGCCGGCGGGGCTGAAAGATCGGGGCTCCGCCCCCGACCCCGCGCCTCAAACGCTGGCGGGGCTGGATGGTGCGCCGGCGGGGCTGGGATGGTCGGCGGGGGTGAGGGTGTCGCGCGGTGTGTGGGTCCTGCCGCCCGTCGTCGTGCTCGCGCTGGTGTTCCTGTACCCGCTCGCGCTGGTCGTCCAGCAATCCTTCAGCCCCGAGAACGGCGGCGGCGCCTTCGACGCGTACGCCTCCGTCTTCGCCTCGCAGGGCTTCCGCGAGGCCCTCGGGACCACCGTCTGGCTGGCCGTCGGCGCGACCGCCGGCTGCCTCGTACTCGGCTTCGTGCTCGCGCTGATCATCGCCTTCGTGCCCTTCCCCGGGGCCCGCGCCGTCGCCAAGTTCATCGATGTCTTCCTCTCCTTCCCCTCCTTCCTCATCACCCTCGCCCTCCTCTTCGTCTACGGCACGGTCGGCATGGCCAACGGCCTCGTCACCGACCTCACCGGCGCCGCCGAGGGGCCCTTCCACTTCCTCACCACCCCCTGGGGCGTCCTGCTCGCGGAGATCAC
This sequence comes from Streptomyces sp. NBC_01214, assembly GCF_026340975.1. Classification (GTDB taxonomy): domain Bacteria; phylum Actinomycetota; class Actinomycetes; order Streptomycetales; family Streptomycetaceae; genus Streptomyces. Next base: position 1,373,850 of record NZ_JAPEOS010000001.1, read on the forward strand.
GTACTTCACGCCCTTCGTGATGCGCCCGCTGCTCGCCGCGTTCTCCCAGCTGGACACCGCCCAGCTGGAGGTCGCCGCCGGCCTCGGTGCCCGGCCCGCCCGGATCGTCCGACAGGTGATCCTGCCCGAGGCCCTCCCGGCCCTGGCCGCGGGCGGCAGCCTCGTCCTGGTCATGTGCCTGAACGAGTTCGGGATCGTCCTGTTCACCGGTGCCAAGGACGTCACGACCCTCCCGATGCTCATCTACGGCAAGGCCATCCTCGAATCCGACTACGCGGCCGCCTGCGTGGTCGCCGTCGTCAACATCGCGATATCCGTCGGCCTGTTCGGCCTCTACCGGGTGGTGGGCAAGCGTGCTGGTGCATAGCAAGAGCGGCCGCTGGGCCGCCTGGAGCCTCTTCGGCCTCCTCTTCCTACCGCTGTTCGCCCTGCCCCTGCTCGTCGTGGTCGCGGCCTCCTTCGCCACCCACTGGTCCGGGGCCTTCCCCTCCGGTCCGACCACCGAGAACTACGCGGCCGCCGTGCGCGGCGAATCCCTCCGAGCCCTGACCACCAGCCTGGTCACCGCCCTCGCCGCCAGCCTCCTCGCGCTCACCGTCGGCACCTGGGCCGCGCTCGCCGCGGCCACGCTGAACAAGCGCGGGAAGCGGTTCCTGGACGCGCTGTTCATGCTGCCCGTCGCCGTGCCGTCCGTGGTCGTCGGCCTCGCCGTGCTCGTCGCCTTCAGCCGGCCCCCGGTCTTGCTCAACGGCACCAGCACGATCGTCATCCTGGCGCACACGATCCTTGTCACGGCGTTCGCCCACCAGTCGGTTTCGGCGGCGATCGTACGGCTCGACCCCGCGTACGAGCAGGCTGCCGCCTCCCTGGGCGCCCGCCCCGCGTACGTCCTGTGGCGGGTCAAACTCCCCCTCCTGCTGCCGTCCCTCACAGCCGCGGCCGGCCTCTGCTTCGCCCTGTCCATGGGCGAGCTGAGCGCCACGATGATGCTCTACCCGCCGGACTGGATGCCCCTCCCGGTCCGCATATTCACCGCCACCGACCGCGGTTCGCTCTACAGCGGCTCCGCCGTCGCCGTGGTCCTGATGGCCACCACCCTGCTGGTCCTCCTGGCCGTCTCCCGCGTCCGCACCAGGGCCTCCTACCGCTGAACCAGCGCTGAACCAGCGCTGAAACCAGTGCTGAACCAGTGCTGAACCGTCCTCCGCTTCTGACTCCCCTTCCCCGTAAGGAAGTTCCATGACCGGCAAGAGACTCCTGCGCACCGCCACCGTCGTCACGGGCGGTCTCGCCCTCGCCTCCTCCCTCACCGCCTGCGGCGGTGGCTCCTCCGCCGCCGACTCCGAGGGCGGCGAGAAGGTCGTCACCGTCTACAGCGCCGACGGCCTCAAGAGCGAGAAGGGCGACGGCTGGTACGACAAGGTCTTCGCCGACTTCACCAAGCAGACCGGCATCGAGGTCAAGTACGTCGAGGGCGGCTCCGGCGAGATGGTGCAGCGCGCCGTCCGCGAGAAGACCAACACCCAGGCCGACGTACTGATCACCCTGCCGCCCTTCATCCAGCAGGCCGACGGCAAGGGCCTGCTCCAGTCCTACAAGCCGCAGGGTTCCGAGAAGGTCAACGGCGCGGACAAGGCCGCCGACGGCAAGTGGACCTCGGTCGTCAACAACTACTTCGGCTTCGTCTACAACAAGAAGGAGCTCGCCGAGGCCCCCAAGACCTGGGAGGAGCTGCTGGACGCCCGGTACAAGGGCAAGCTGCAGTACTCCACCCCGGGCGTCGCGGGCGACGGCACCGCCGTGCTCATCAAGTCGATGCACGACTTCGGCGGCAAGGAGCCGGCGATGGAGTACCTGAAGAAGCTCCAGGCCAACAACGTCGGCCCGTCCTCCTCCACCAGCAAGCTGGCGCCCAAGACCGACAAGGGCGAGCTGCTCGTCGCCAACGGCGACGTCCAGATGAACTTCGCCCAGTCCAAGTCCATGCCGAACCTGGGCATCTGGTTCCCGGCGAAGGAGGGCGGCAAGCCCACCAGCTTCGCCCTGCCGTACGCGGCCGGCCTCGTCAACGGGGCCCCGCACACCGAGAACGGCAAGAAGCTCCTCGACTTCATGCTCAGCGAGCAGGCCCAGCAGCTGGTCAGCGGGGTCGGCGGCGGCTTCCCGGCGCGCACCGACGTCAAGCCGACCGACGCCAACGCCATCGAACTCACCAAGCTCATGACGGGCGTCGAGATCTTCGAGCCGAACTGGGCCGACATCGACAAGAACCTCACCGGCTACGTCGACGCGTGGAAGTCGGCAACCGGAAGCTGACCGGTTACTTCCTGGCCACCCCCGCCCGGCAGAGTGACTGATGCATAACAGGTCTGGACCGAAGACCGCACCTTCGGTCCGGACCCGGCGCACACCGGAACACCGGACCACGCGAACACCGGATCAGGCGAACACGCGAACACCCGGATTACGCGAACACCGGATCACGCGAACACCCGGAACGTCTGAACGTCGAAACTCCCCCGCTCCTTTCGCCGCTCACTTGCTCCCAGGAGGAGTACGTGTCCCCTGTCCTGCCCGGACGTCGTGCCGTCGCCGCGACCGCCGTCACCTCCGCCCTGATCGCTGCCGCCGCCCTGGCCACCCCCGCCGGCGCCGCCGCGGCGGCCAACACCGACAAGGTGCTCGTCATCGGCATCGACGGCGCGGTCCTGGACCGCGTCAAGGTCGCCAACGCACCCCATCTGAACGGCCTGATGGCCCAGGGGCTGACCGCCCGCAGCACCCTCTACGCGAGCCCGATGGCCGCCACCTCCTCGGGCCCCGGCTGGTCCACCATCGCCACCGGGGTCTGGCCCGACAAGCACGGCGTGAAGGACAACTCCTTCACCGGCAAGAACTACGCCGCCCACCCGGACTTCCTGACCCGCATCGAGAACGCCAAGCCGGCGCTCAACACGTACGCGGCGGCCGACTGGGAGCCCATCGCCTCCACCGACCAGAACGGCCCGATCTTCTCCGCGAAGGTCGACAAGCGCCTTTCCCTCAAGGGCGACCGCGACGGCTACCGCAGCGAGGACCCGAAGATCGCCGCGGCCGCGGCCGCCGAACTGCGCGACCAGAACCCGGACGCCGCCTTCGTCTACCTCGGCGAGATCGACGCGGCCGGCCACTCCTACGGCGCGGCCAGCCAGCAGTACCTCGACACCGTCGCCCGCGTCGACGCCCTGGTCGGCCAGCTCCTCACCGCCGTCAAGAACCGCCCGACCTACGCCCAGGAGAACTGGAAGATCCTGGTCACCACCGACCACGGCCACACCGACTCCGGCGGCCACGGCGGCTCGACCATGCAGGAGCGCGGCACCTTCGTCATCGCCAAGGGCGCCGGCATCCCGGCCGGCTCCGTACGCGCCGACGTGCGGTTGGCCGACGTCGCCGCCACCGCGCTCGCCCAGGTCGGCGTCAGCGGCTCCGGCCTCGACGGCGTCCCGCTGAACGCCACGGACGACGACCCCTTCGACACCCTGCGCCCGAACCTCCAGGCCCGGGTGGACGAGACGGGCATCCCGGCCGGGGTGAAGGGATTCACGCACACCCCGCCCGCCGGCTGGTCCGTCGACAACTCCAAGATGGGCACGGGCGGCGTCACCGAGTGGGCCGGCTGGGCCTTCGCGACCGACGAGTTCTGGAGCCAGTCGCAGCGCGACCAGTGGCGCGAGCTGAACGTCCGCTCCCGTGACGTCTTCGCCGTCGCCGACTCCGACGAGTGGGACGACAAGAGCCACACCGGCACCTTCGACTCCACCCTCGTCACCCCCAAGTGGTCGGTCAGCGGCGGCAGCACGCGGAATCTGACCTTCCAGTCGCACTACCGCCACGAGGCCGGCCAGACCGCCCAGGTCCTGGTCTCCTACAACGGCGCCGCCCCGGCCGTGGTGAAGACCTACACCGCCGACGCCGTCGCCAAGTCCGAGTCCCTCGCCCTCCAGGTCCCGGCCGGCGCCACCGACGTACAGGTCCGCTTCCGCTACAGCGGCAACAACAACTGGTTCTGGACCGTCGACAACGTCCGCCTGGGCTGATCGCTCCCCGGGTCCGTGCCCAGGTCCGGGTCCGGGCCCGGGTCCGGACCCGGGTGCGGGTGTGGGTGTGGCTCCGAGTCCGGGCCGTGGACGGCAGGGACGTTCGCGGCCCGGCCCGGATAGGGTGGAAGAGACCAGAGGTCGCAGGTCACCGAGAGCGGAGAACAGTCCAGTGGCAGAGCGCAAGCCGATCGAATCCTGGCTCACCGACATGGACGGGGTCCTCATCCACGAGGGCACCCCGATCCCCGGCGCTGATGCCTTCATCAAGCGGCTGCGCGAGTCCGGCAAGCCCTTCCTGGTGCTGACCAACAACTCGATCTACACCCCGCGCGACCTCCAGGCCCGGCTGAGCCGCATGGGGCTGCAGGTCCCCGTCGAGAACATCTGGACCTCGGCGCTGGCCACCGCGAAGTTCCTCGACGACCAGCGTCCGGGCGGCACGGCGTACGTCATCGGCGAGGCCGGCCTGACCACCGCCCTCCACGACATCGGCTACATCCTGACCGACCACGAGCCCGACTACGTGGTCCTCGGCGAGACCCGGACGTACAGCTTCGAGGCGATGACGAAGGCGGTCCGCCTGATCAACGCGGGCGCGCGCTTCATCTGCACCAACCCCGACGAGACCGGCCCCTCCACCGAGGGCCCGCTCCCGGCCACCGGCGCCGTCGCCGCGCTGATCACCAAGGCGACCGGCAAGAAGCCGTACTTCGCCGGCAAGCCGAACCCGCTGATGATGCGTACCGGCCTGAACGCCATCGGCGCGCACTCGGAGACCAGCGCGATGATCGGCGACCGGATGGACACCGACGTGCTGGCCGGCCTGGAGGCGGGCATGCAGACCTTCCTCGTCCTCACCGGCCTGACGACCGAGCAGGACACCGAGAAGTTCCCGTTCCGCCCGACCAAGACGGTCGCCTCGATCGCGGACCTGGTCGACCTGGTCTGACGCGCACCGCGCACCGCGCACCACGTACCGCGCACCACGTACCGCGTACCGGGTGCCTGCGATGCGGGTACTCGCGTACGGCGTACGGCCGAACGGGCCTACCGCGTTTGGGGCGTACGGCCGACACGTACGGCGCCGCTCCGGATGCGCGGCGGCGTGCCGCGCGTGAATCTCCTTGTCGAGGAGGTTCACCATGCGCAGTGTTCCGATCGCTGTCCGCGCCACCGCGATGGCCGTCGCCCTGGCGGCATTCTCGGCGGTGACCGCGCCGATCGCCCTCGCGGGCGAGGAGGACCGCGGTGGCCGCGGCGACCGCGGCAGCGTCACGGTCGACCCGAATCCGGCTCACCCCGGAGCGCAGGTCAAGCTGCGCGTCCAGGGCTGTGACGGTACCCGCGGAGCGGCCAAGTCCGCCGCCTTCGTGTCGGACGTCGACCTCTACGGCCGGGACGGCGGCCGCAGCCCGCTCTACGGCGACGCGATGATCCGCTCGCACGTCTCGCCCGGCTGGCACTCCGTCCGGGTGACGTGCGACGGCCACGACAAGGTCAGCGGCTCCGTCCAGATCTCCGAGTACCGCCCGTCCCACCACGCCTCGCCCGTCTGGCCGGTGCACGCGGGTGGCGGCGGCATGTCCGCCGAGCTCGCGGCGGAGTCGGCCAAGAAGGCCCACGACGCCGACGGACCGGGGCTGCCGCACACGGTGATCGGCGCGGTCCTCGCCGCGGTCGCCACCCTGGCCGTCGCGGGCCGGGCGCTGGCCCTGCGCCGCCGCCGCAGCGGCGAGTGAGGCCGGTGTCGGCGAGTCCGGTGTCCGTGAGTCCGGTGTTGGTGGAGCCGGTGTCCGTGAGTCCGGGTGAGTGCCGGTGAACGAGTACGACGGGTACGACGAGCGCGACGGGCACGACGAGGGCAAGGCCACCGCCGGCGGCCGGCTGCTGACCTTCGCCGCCTGGGCGGTACTGGTGCTCGGCCTGTGGTTGTGGGGCCGCCACCTCACCGTCGCGCCGGCCCCGCCCGCCGGACAGGCCGGCGGGACGGTCGGCCCGGGGCTGCCGGCCGCGCACGCCCCGCTCGCGCCGGCCCCGCCCCAACGCGTCGACGTGCCCTCCATAGGCATCCAGGCCCCGGTGATCAGCCGGGACCTGGACAAGGACGGGGCGATCGAGCCGCCCCCGTACGACCAGCCCGGCACGGTGGGCTGGTGGGGCCGGGGCACCCAGCCGGGGACGGCCGGGACGGCCCTGATGGTGGGGCACGTGGACACCCGGTCCAAGCCGGCGGTGTTCTACGGCCTGAGCACCGCGCAGCCGGGCGACAAGGTGCGGGTGGTGCGGACGGACGGTTCGGTCGCCGAGTTCACGATCGAGGACGTACGGGTCTACGAGCGCGCGGCCTTCGACGCGCACAAGGCCTACGGCCAGCGGGTCCGGGGCCGCGCGGAGCTGAGGCTGGTGACCTGCGGGGGCTCGTACGACAAGGTGGCCAAGGAGTACACGGCGAACGTGGTGGTCTCCGCCTATCTGACGGGCGTGGGAGCCCGCCCGGGCGCACCGGGAACCGCGGCCTGAGCGGCCGTGCCGCCGACGGGAAACGAAGAAGCCCCCGCAGCTTTCGCTGCGGGGGCTTCTCCCGTCTGTGCGCCGCCAGGGACTCGAACCCCGGACCCGCTGATTAAGAGTCAGCTGCTCTAACCAACTGAGCTAGCGGCGCTTGCTGACAGGGAAAACTCTACCCCACCTCCAGGGGTGCGCGTGACCAGCCACGCCCGCCTTATCCGATTAACCCATGTTTGAGGGGTTTATCGTGCACCATATGTCTGCGCGTGCCACACCTGATGACTCATCAGGTGTGGCTCCGGTCGACCGGTGACGAGTGGACGAATGGACGAGCAGGGGAGTGGACGGAACCGCATGACGATGCAGCCTCCGACGCATGTGCAGATGCCTATGCCCGGTTTCGAGGAGTACGAGCCCGCGGGCGACTGTGCGTGCCGGGGCTGCGCCCAGCGCCGCCGCGCCCTCGCCCGCGCGCGGGCCATACCGCTCCGGGACGGGGGGCACCCGGCCGCACGCGGCGCCCGCCGGGCGCTGGTGCTGGCCACCGCCGCGGGAGTGGTCCTGGGCGGCGGCAGTACGACCGCGGTGGCCTTGGCCACCCCGCCCCCGACCCCTACCCCGACCCCGGGGCCGGCGGCCCTGGACGACCCGAGCTCCCCGCAGGGCGCCCGGACCCCGCTGCACGGCTCCAAGGGCGGGCCGGTGGGCAAGCCCGGCTCCCCGGCCAGGCCCGGCGCGGTGCGGCGGATCGATCGGGCGACGATCATCAACCGGGCGAAGCTGTGGCTGGACGCCGAGGTCCCGTACAGCATGTCCGAGTACTGGACGGACGGGTACCGGCAGGACTGCTCGGGCTACGTCTCCATGGTCTGGAACCTCGGGTCGAACGAATGGACCGGCAGCCTCGACAAGTTCGCCACCAAGATCGCCAAGGATGAGCTGCTGCCGGGGGACATGCTCCTCTTCCACAACCCGGCGGACCCCAACAACGGCTCGCACGTGGTCATCTTCGGCGGCTGGGTCGACTCGACGCACACGCACTACGTCGCCTACGAGCAGACGCGCCCCAACACGCGGAAGCTGGCCACGCCCTACGGGTACTGGAGCAACGCGACGAAGTACGTCCCGTACCGCTTCAACGGGGTGCCGGCCGGGATCCTGCCGGAGGTTCCCGTGGTCCCGGACGCACCGGACGCACCGGGTGCACCGGGCGTCCAGCCGCAGCCGGCGGGCGCCAAGCCGGGGGACTCGACGGTCTTCCCGGGCGCGGACAAGTTCGGCCCCGGAATCACGAACGACTACGTCGCCCAGCTCGGCCGGATGCTGATCGAGCGCGGCGCGTACCGGTTCTACCCCAAGGGGGTGGCCGACCGGACGTGGAGCGACCACGACAAGCTCGCCACCGCCGCCTTCCAGCGCGCACAGGGCTGGACGGGTGCGGACGCCGACGGCGTTCCGGGCACGCACACCTGGAAGCTGCTGGTCGAGAAGCAGGGCAAGAACATCCCGCCGACGGTGGGGGCCGCGCCGGGGCCGGGCGGCGTACGGGCCTACCCGGGCGCCGTGGTGTTCCGCCCGGGCCAGTCGAACGAGGCCATCAGGGCGCTCGGCCGCCAGCTGGTGAAGAAGGGCTTCGGCAAGTACTACACATCCGGTCCGGACCTGCGCTGGAGCGAGGCCGACCGCCGCAACGTCGAGGCCTTCCAGCGTGCGCAGGGCTGGACCGGCGCCTCGGCCAACGGCTACCCGGGCCCGGAAACCTGGCGCCGGCTGTTCGCATGACGGAGGTAACGATGTTCCCCACGCGCACCACCTCGACGACGGGCACCCTCCGAGTGCCGCCGCTGGGCACCCCGGTAGCGGCCCGTGCGGCGGATCCCGCCCCCGTGCCCGAGCCCGCCCCCGCCCCCCTGCCCGAGCCCGAGCCCGCCGTCCCGGCGGCAGCTCACCCGGTGTGGGCCGCGGAGCCGACGACGCCCGTGCCTGAACCGGTGCACGCGTCCGTCGCCGTCGCCGTCGCGGCGCCGCGCGACGCCGCCCAGCCGAGCCCGCCGCCCGCCCTGGTGGGCAGCCCCGCCGCGCCGGAGCACGCCGTCGCCGCCGAGACCTCGTTCGGCTGGGCCGCGGCGCGGGCCGCCCGCCCGGCGCCCGAGCTGCCGCACGGGTGGGAGGTGCCGGCGGCCCGGGCCCACCCGTACGAGGAGGGGGACCGGGGCGCCGCGGCCCCGTCGACCGCCGCGGGCCTGGACATCCCGCACCCGCAGGACCCGGAGGCCCCCGCCGGGCCGGCCACCCTGCGCCTGCGGACCGCCGACGTCGAAACCGACGCCCGGCCCGAAGCCGATTCCCGGCCCGAAGCCCGGCCCGAACCGGTGGCCGAGCCCGAGGCCGCCCTCGAAGCCGCGCCCGAACCGGTAGCCGCGTTCGTGCCCGTGCCCGTGCCCGACTTCGACTTCGACTTCGATTTCGATGCCAAGTCCGAGCCGGACCCGGACCCGGAGCCGGAGCCCGGGCCGGAGGCCGCCGCTCCCGAACCCGTGGACGCGGCTCCACGGCCGCGCTCCGGCATCCCCGGACCAGGCCCGGTCGAGATCGTCGCCCAGGCGGTGGCCCGCGGCCTGGACGAGGCCGGCGCCGCTCCGGACCTCCCGGGTCCCGGAACCCGCCGGGGCACCTCGGTCACCGAAGTGCCCGTACACATCCCGTTCCACGGCACGCAGCAGCTTCCGGCCGTACACGTACCCGCACCTGCGCCGCAGGTCACCGCGCCCGCGCCGCAGGTCACCGCGCCCGCGCCGCAGGTCACCGCGCCCGCGCCGCAGGTCACCGCGTCCGCGCCGCAGGTCACCGCGTCCGCGCCGCAGGCCACCGCATCCGCCACCCGTGCCCCGCGCCCCGCCCCCGGCCGCCGGGTCCCCCGTGGTGACGACCGGCTCCGGGAGCACCGCGGCCCGGTGCTGCCCGGCTGGGTCGGCGTGGTCGTCGGCGGGACGGCCCTCGCCGGTTGCGCGGCCGTGCTCTGGCGGGCCGGGGTCGTCCCCGCCGCCTTCGTGGCCGCCTTCGGCGCGGCCCCCCGCGCCTACCACGGCCTGCGCGCCACCCACTGGCCGCCGCTCGCCTTCCTCGGGATCGTCGCCCTCGTGTCGCTCGGCGGACTCGGCCGGGCCCGCGCCGGTCACGCCTGGGTGCTCACCCTCTTCGGCCGCTACCGAGGCACGGTCCGGCGTACCGGCCTGACCTGGGTGAGCCCTCTGCTCCTGCGCCGCCGGGTCGACGTACGCCTGCGCCACTGGCGCAGCGACCCGATGCCCGCCGTGGACGCGGGCGGCCTCGCCCTCCAGGTCGTCGTCCAGGTCGTCTGGCAGGTCAAGGACACCGCCCGCGCCACCCTCGCCGTCGAGGACCACACGGAGTACCTCGCCGAGCAGGTCGAATCGGCGATGGCGCGCGTGCTGTCGCAGCTGCCCGCCGACGCCTTCCACGAGGACGCCCCGACCCTGCGCGACACCGAGGCCGTCGGCGACGCGCTGACCCGGATGCTCGCGGCCGAGACCGAGGCCGTCGGGATCGAGGTGTTCTCGGCCCAGCCGACCCGGATCGAGTACGCGGCCGAGGTGGCCGAGGCCATGCGCCGCCGCCGGGTCGCGGCGATCGACGCCAAGCACCGGGACACCGTGCTCAGCTCGGTCGTGGACGCCGTCGACGACACCGTCCACCGGCTGACCTCGCGCGGGCTGGTCGAGCTCGACGACTACGAGCGCAAGGCACTGGTGAAGGACCTCACGGTCGCCTTCTACACGGGGCGCTCCGAATAGGGGACGGACGTCCAGCGGTACGGGAACGGGTGGCCGGAAGGTAACGGACCACCCGTTTTCCCATTGGTCTGGACATGGCCAACTCTCGTCAATAATCTGGAACTTGGTCTAGACCTAATCCCCACGTGCGCGCGCTCTCACCGAACTCCCCCCACGTTCAAGGAGCATCATGCGTCCCATCCGCATGCCCAAACGGGCCGGCGTCGCCGCGCTCGGCCTCGGCCTCGTCGCCGGAATCACCCTCGTCAGCGCCCCCACCGCCAGCAGTCACGGCTACACCGACACCCCGATCAGCCGCCAGAAGCTCTGCGCCAACCGCACCGTCTCCAACTGCGGTGCGATCCAGTGGGAGCCGCAGAGCGTCGAGGGCTTCAAGGGGTTCCCGGCCGCCGGCCCCGCCGACGGCAAGATATGTTCCGGCGGACTCTCCCAGTTCTCCGAGCTCGACGACCCGCGCGGCGGCGCCTGGCCCACCACCAAGGTGACCAGCGGGCAGAGCTACGCCTTCCGGTGGCAGTTCACCGCCAACCACTCCACCACCGACTTCAAGTACTACGTCACCAAGAACGGCTGGACCGGCACCAAGGCCCTCACCCGCGCCGACCTCGAACCCCAGCCCTTCCTCACGGTCGCCTACAACGGCGCCCGCCCCGCCATGACCACCGTCCACCAGGGCGCCATGCCGAGCGGCAAGACGGGCCGGCACCTGATCCTGGCCGTCTGGACCGTCAACGACACCCCGATGGCCTTCTACGCCTGCTCCGACGTTCAGTTCTGACGTAACGTCAGCTACCCTCCGGCGGCATGCGGACGACGACTGCACCCGAAACCGTCGCGGAGCTCATAGCGCGCCAATGGGGCGACCACCGGCCCGGGCTGAAGCACGAGAACGGTGTCCTCACCCACCACCGGACCGCCCAGGAGGCCGCCGCGCGCGCCGCGCTCCTCGTCGACCTCATGCCTCCGGGGGCCGAGCCGCACCTCGGGGTCCTGCTCGACAACACTCCCGAGTTTCCGTTCTGGCTCGGCGCGGCGGCCCTCGCCGGGGCCGCCGTCGCCGGGATCAACCCCACCCGGCGCGGCCCCGAACTGGCCCGCGACATCCTGCACACCGACTGCCGGCTCCTGATCACCGAGCGAGCCCACCTGCCGCTGCTGCACGGCCTCGACCTGCCCGGCGTGCGCGTCCTGGTCACCGGCACCGAGGAGTACGAGGCCCTCCTCGCGCCCTACGCCGCCGCCAAGCCCGGCGAAGCCGCGCTGCGAGCCCCCGGACCCGACTCCCGCCTCCTCCTCTACTTCACCTCCGGCTCCACCGGCGCCCCCAAGGCCGCCATCTGCAGCCAGGGCCGGCTCGCGGCCGCCGGAGCGGCGCTGGCCCGCCAGTTCACCGTCACCCCGGACGACGTCCACTACGTCTGCATGCCGCTCTTCCACGGCAACGCCGTCATCGCCGACTGGCTGCCGGCGCTCGTCGGCGGGGCCCCGGTGGCGCTGCGCCGCCGCTTCTCGGCCTCCGCGTTCCTGGACGACGTACGGGCTTACGGGGCCACGTACTTCACCTACGTCGGGCGGGCGATCCAGTACCTCCTGGCCACCGAACCCCGCCCCGACGACCGCGCCCACACCCTGCGCCTCGGCTTCGGCACCGAGGCCGGGGCGGTGGACGCGGCCCGTTTCGCCGAGCGGTTCGGGGTCCGGCTGGTGGAGGGCTACGGAGCCACCGAGGGCGGCGCCTCCGTCCAGCGGACCCCGGACACCCCGCCGGGGGCCCTGGGCCGGGCGGGCGCGGGAGACGACCTGGCGGTGATCGACCCCGCCAGCGGCGCCGAATGCCCGCCCGCGGTCCTCGACGCGGACGGCTGCCTCCTCAACGGCTCGGCGGCGATCGGCGAACTGGTCAACCGCGGCCGCAGCCTGTTCGAGGGCTACTGGCGCAACCCGGACGCGGAGGCCGACCGCACCCGCGACGGCTGGTACTGGACGGGCGACCTCTTCTTCCGCGACGCGGCGGGCTTCCTCTACTTCGCGGGCCGCACCGACGACCGGCTCCGCGTCGACAGCGAGAACCTCGCCGCGGCGGTGATCGAGAACATCCTGGCCCGCTGGACGGACGCGGCGGCGGTCGCCGTCTACGCCGTCCCCGACGAGGTGGCGGGGGACCAGGTCATGGCGGCCCTCGCCCTCCGGGAGGGCGCGGCCTTCGACCCGTCCGCCTTCGAGACCTTCCTCTCCGGCCAGCCGGACCTGGGCACGAAGATGGCCCCGCGCTACGTCCGCATCGTCGAGACCATGCCGACCACGGCGACGAACAAGATCCACCGCGTCTCCCTGCGCCACGAGGGCTTCCGCTGCGCAGACCCGGTCTGGCACCGATCCCCGGCCGGGGGCTACCGCCGCCTGGAAGCGGCCGCCCTGACCGCCCTTTTGGCGAAGTACGAGTCGCACGGCCGTTCCCACCTCCTGCCCCACTGACCCCGCCCCACCACTGCGGGGGCTCCGCCCCCGAACCCCCGCGCCTCAAACGCCGGCGAGGCCGTTCTCCAGCCCCGCCGGCGATTGAGGCGCCGGGCCGGGCGGGTCCGGGGTGGGGCTGGGTATACCTGGCGGACGCCCGCTGGGGCCATGGTCCGGGCGGGCGGACCGCGGCTAGCGTGCCCGCATGGACGATCACCCCCGCACCCCCTGGCAGGCCCTGGCCCGCGGCCGGTACCTGCGTTCCGCCTGGCCCTGGCGGGCCGCCGGGTACCTCGCCGGGAGCGCCCTCACCGGGATCCCCGTGCTCCTCGTCCTCGTCCTCCTCGCCGGGGCCGGCGCCGCGCTCGGCCTCGTCCTCGTCGGCCTGCCGCTGCTCGCCCTGCTCGGGCTCGTCGGCGTACCGGCCGGCGCCGTCGAGCGCCGCCGGCTGCGCCTCGTCGACCGCGGCCCCGCAGGCACCCCCCACCGCACGCCCACCGAACCGGGCCTCCTGGCCTGGGCCCGGCTGCGCTACCGCGAGCAGGCCACCTGGCGCGAGCTCGCCCACGCCGTCCTGCACGGCCTCCTGCTCTGGTGGGTCGACCTCGCCGTCGTCGCCACCCTGCTCGGCCTGCCGCTGCTCCTGCTCACCACCCCGCTCCAGCTCGCCCTCGCCGCCGACGGCGAGGTCAAGGTGGTCAAGCTCTGGCTGGTCACCTCCTACCCGCCCGCCTTCGCGGTCGCCGCCGCCGGGGCCGTGCTGCTCCCCGCCCTCCTCTATCCGCTCGGTGCCGTCGCCGGGGCCCGCGCCGCCCTCACCCGCGCCCTGCTCGCTCCCCGCGAGCGCGAGCTCCAGGGCCTGCTCGCCGAGGTCACCCGCTCCCGGGCCCGGCTCGTCGACGCCTTCGAGGCCGAGCGCCGCCGGATCGAGCGCGACCTCCACGACGGTGCCCAGCAGCGGCTCGTCGCCCTCACCATGACCCTCGGCCTCGCCCGCCTCGACGCACCCCCGGGCCCGCTCGCCGAGCGGCTCGCCACCGCCCACGACGAGGCCGGCAAGGTCCTCGCGGAACTGCGCGAGCTGATCCACGGCATCCACCCGCAGGTGCTCACCGACTACGGCCTCACCGACGCCCTCGCCGACGTCGCCGAGCGGTCCGCCGTCCCCGTGGACGCCGATCTGAGCACCGGCCTGCCGCGCCTCCCGGAGTCCGTCGAGGCCGCCGCCTACTTCGGGGTCTGCGAGGCCCTCGCCAACATCGGCAAGCACAGCGGCGCGGCCCGCGCCGCCGTCACCGCCCGGCACACCGGCGCCGCGCTGCTCATAGACGTCACCGACGACGGCCGCGGCGGCGCGGACCCGGCCGCCGGGTCCGGGCTGACCGGACTGGCCGACCGGATCGCGGTCCTCGATGGCACACTGACGATCACCAGCCCGCCCGGCGGCCCGACCGTTCTGAGCCTGGAGATCCCTTGTCCGGTGAGTCCTTGAAGATCGTCCTCGCCGAGGACGGGGTCCTGCTGCGCGAAGGGCTGGTCGGCCTGCTGACGCGTTTCGGCCACCGGGTGGTGGCCGCCGTCGGGGACGCGGACGAGCTCCGTCGCGCCGTGGCCGTCCACGACCCGGACGTCGTCGTGACCGACGTACGGATGCCCCCGGGCCTGGCCGACGACGGACTGCGCGCTGCCGTGGAGCTCCGGGCCGCGCGCCCGGACCTGCCGGTGCTGGTGCTCAGCCAGTACGTGCAGCGCTCGTACGCCGCCGACCTGCTGGATTCCGGGGACGGCGGCGGCGTCGGCTACCTGCTGAAGGACCGGGTCGGGCAGGTGGAGCAGTTCCTCGATGCGGTGGTCACGGTGGCCGCCGGCGGCACGGTGGTGGACCCGGAGGTCGTACGCCAGCTCCTGCGCCGGCGGCGCGACCCGCTGGCCGCGCTGACCCCGCGGGAACGGGAGGTGCTGGGCCTGGTGGCGGAGGGGAAGTCGAACGGGGCCGTGGCCCGGGAGCTGGTGGTGTCCGAGGCGGCCGTCGGCAAGCACATCGGGAACATCCTGGTGAAGCTCGACCTGCCGCCCGCCGAGGACACCCACCGCCGGGTCCTGGCGGTCCTCGCCTACCTCCGCGGCTAATGGTTTTGAGCACCCCTGAGGACCGGGTAGTATTTTCTCTGTCAGCAGGCGCCGCTAGCTCAGTTGGTTAGAGCAGCTGACTCTTAATCAGCGGGTCCGGGGTTCGAGTCCCTGGCGGCGCACCTGTCCTTCGGGCGGTTTCCGGTTTCACCGGGAACCGCCCGAAGTGTTTTCCCAGCCTGCTGGGCCCGCAGCCCGTGCTTAGAGCGTGAGCGACAGCAGCAGCGGTGCGGCCTTCCGGTTCAAGGTGTCCGCCGCGGCCCGCAGCCGGTGCGCGTGCTCGACCGGCATCGACAGGGCCAGGCAGCCCACCGAGGCCCCCGCCGTGATCGGGACCGCGGCGCAGACCGTGCCCACGGCGTATTCCTGAAGGTCCAGCATGGGCACGGTGGCGGGCTGGGCGTCCAGCTTGGAGAACAGGATCCGCTCGTTGACGATCGTCTTCGACGTGAGCCGCGCGATCTTGTGCCGGGACAGGTGGTCGCGCCGCCCGTTCAGGTCGAGCTGCGTCAGCAGGCACTTGCCGACCGCACTGGCGTGCGCGGCGGAGCGGAAGTCGACCCACTCGTGCACCTTCGGGGTGCGGGGACTGTCCGCGAACTGCGTGATCCTGACCTCGCCGTCCACGTACCGGCTGATGTAGACGGCCGCGCCGACCGAGTCGCGCAGCCGGTCCAGGGTCTCCTGGAGCTTGTCGGTGAGCGCCTGCTGCCGGTCGATGCCGGAGCCGAGCAGGACGAGGGAATCCCCTATGGCGTAAGCACCGTCGGACACCTGCAGGACGTATCCCTCCCGGCGCAGCATGAGCAGCATCGGAGCGAGATGGGCTGCGGGCAGGCCGGTCTCACGCGCGATCTGCACGTCCGTCACACCGCCGGTGTGACGTGCGATCGTTTCGAGTACGCGTAGTGCGTACTGCACCGAGTGGAACGGCGCGGTCGGCTCGGGCTTCAGCGCCACGGTTTCCCCCTAGCAGGTTGTTACCGCTTGCCTTACCACGATAGCCATCAAGAGGCCCGTGTGGAGCGCCCGTTGGGGAGATTGCTGGCTCAATTATGTCTGTCTGCCTGGACCTACTCCATTGGCATATGCCAGCGGCATGAGCATTGCCCCGTCCCTCCGGGAATGCCCGGCGACCGCCCACGGTTCGAGTTCTTCGTACGGTGTCGCACTGATGCCGCACGCACAGGAGAGCGAAACGGGAGTGGCGATGAGTGACGCAGGGGACGACGTACGGGCCCGCGTGAGGGCGGGCGCGGCGGAGAACCGGAACGCGAGCGGGATCCGCGCCGCCGCGCACGGCCGGGCGGCCGTACCGCTCTCCGTCCTGGACCTCGTCACCGTCGGCGCGGGCAGTACCGCCCACGCCTCCCTCCGCACGAGCGTCGAGATCGCCCGCCTCGCCGAATCCCGCGGCTACCACCGCCACTGGGTCGCCGAGCACCACTCCATGCCCGGCGTCGCCAGTTCCTCGCCCGCGGTGATCCTGGCCCACCTCGCCGCGCACACCTCCCGCATCCGGCTCGGTTCCGGCGGGGTCATGCTGCCCAACCACGCCCCGCTCGCCGTCGCCGAGCAGTTCGGCACCCTGGAGGCGCTCGCCCCGGGCCGGATCGACCTCGGACTCGGCCGCGCCCCGGGCACCGACGGCCGCACCGCCCTCGCGCTGCGCGGACCGGGTCGCCTCGACGAGGCCGCCGACGAGTTCCCCCGGCAGCTCGCGGAGCTCACCCGCTTCCTCGACGACGACTTCCCCGACGGGCACCCGTACGCACGCGTGCACGCCGTACCGGGCCCGGTCCAGGGCCCCGCCGGCCGGCCGCCGCTGTGGCTGCTCGGCTCCTCCGGCTTCAGCGCCCGCCTCGCCGGCGAGCTCGGCCTGCCCTTCGCCTACGCCCACCACTTCTCGGCGGCCGGCACCCTGCCCGCGCTCGACCTCTACCGCCAGAGCTTCCGCCCCTCGGCCGTCCTCGACGCCCCCTACGCCGTCATCGGGGTCTCCGCGCTCGCCGCCGACACCGCCGGGGCCGCCCGCGCCCAGGTGCTCACGGGCGCGCTGTCGATGCTGCGCCTGCGCACCGGACGACCCGGCCTGATCCCGACGCCCGAAGAGGCGGCGGCGTACGCGTTCTCCCCGCTGGAGCGGGAGTTCGTCGACGGCTGGCTCGCGAACGTCGTCCACGGCACCCCCGACGAGGTCCGCACCGGGCTCGACGACCTGGCGAAGCGCACGGGCGCGGACGAGCTGATGCTGACCACCAACGCCCACAGCGGGGCGGCCCGGTTGCGCTCGTACGAGCTCATCGCAGATGCGTACGGCCTGCCGGTGGAGGTACCCGCCGCCGATTGACGCCGTGCGAACGGCGTTTGGCTGGTTTGTTGCCGAAACCTTGCGAAGAGCTGCCTGAAGGCAGCCTTAAACCGCTCGTCACCCGGGGTGGCGAGCGGTTTCTGATGTGCGCTCAGGTCTCTGACTTGGGGAAATGGCACGTGAGTGGTCTAGTCCTTCTTTGGTCCGAACCATTGACGCGGGGGTGGAGTGATCGCTATCACTTCTCTCACCCGAACCGCTTGAACTCCCCTCCCACCCCCACGGAGACAGCTCATGCACATCCGTAAACCACTCATCGCTGCCGCCGCCACGGCCGCGTTGGCCGCCGGAGCGCTGGCCTCCTTCGCGGGACTCGGCACCGCCCAGGCCGCCGACGCCCCGGCCGGCGCCGCGGCAGCGGCGGGAGGCGTCCGCATCGCCTACTACGACCAGTGGAGCGTGTACGGCAACGCCTTCTACCCCAAGCACCTCGACACCCGCGGCATAGCGGGCAAGTTGGACGTCATCAACTACTCGTTCGGCAACATCCACCCCACCAACCTCACCTGTTTCGAGGCGAACAAGGCGGCGGGCGACGACAACAACCCCAACGCCGGTGACGGCGCGGGCGACTCGTACGCCGACTACCAGAAGTCCTTCAGCGCCGCGGACAGCGTCAGCGGGGTCGCCGACAAGTGGGACCAGCCGATCGTCGGCGTCTTCAACCAGTTCAAGCAGCTGAAGGCCAAGTACCCCCACCTGAAGATCAACATCTCGCTGGGCGGCTGGACCTACTCCAAGTACTTCAGCGACGCGGCCAAGACCGACGCCTCCCGCAAGAAGCTGGTCTCCTCCTGCATCGACCAGTACATCAAGGGCAACCTCCCGGTCGAGGGCGGCTACGGCGGCCAGGGCGTCGCGGCCGGCATCTTCGACGGCATCGACATCGACTGGGAGTACCCGGGCTCGTCCGGCGGCCACCTCGGCAACCACTACGCCCCCGAGGACAAGCAGAACTTCACGCTCCTGCTCAAGGAGTTCCGCGAGCAGCTCGACGCCCACGGCCAGGCCAACGGCGGCAAGAAGTTCATGCTGACCGCCGCCCTCCCGGCCGGCCAGGACAAGATCAAGTACATCGAGACGGACAAGATCGGTTCGTACCTCGACTACGCGAACATCATGACGTACGACATGCACGGCGCCTGGGACGGTGACGGCCCCACGTACCACCAGTCCCCGCTCTACTCCCCGGCAGGCGACCCGACCGACCCGATCGCGCCGGGCACCCAGAAGTACAGCATCGACAACGCGATCGACTCCTGGATCGACGGCAACCCGGCCTACGGCATCACCGGCGGCTTCCCCGCCAACAAGCTGACGCTGGGCTACGAGTTCTACTACCGCGGCTGGAAGGGCGTCCCCGCCGGGGCGAACAACGGCCTCGCCCAGTCCGCGACCGGCGCCTCGGGCGCCCGCCCCACCAGCCAGCAGGCCGGCATCGCCAACTACAAGGAGCTCGGCGGCCTCGTCGACAACCCGGCGACCACGTTCTGGGACGACCAGGCCAAGGCCTCGTACTTCTACAAGGACGGCGAGTTCTTCACCGGCCTGAACCAGAAGTCCATCCAGGCCCGGGTCGACTACGGCAAGCAGCGCGGCCTGGCCGGCGCGATGATGTACTCCCTGCTCGGCCTGGACAACAACACCACGCTGCTGAACCAGATCTCGGACGCCCTCGGCGGCACCACGGTCCCGCCGACCACCCCGCCGACGACGCCTCCGACCACTCCGCCCACGACCCCGCCGACCACGCCCCCGACCACCCCGCCGACGGGCTGCGGCTCGACCCCGGCGTACGTCGCGGGCACGGTCTACACGGCCGGCAACGAGGTCGCGCACAACGGCCGCAAGTACAAGGCCCAGTGGTGGACGCAGAACGAGACCCCGGGCACCACGGGTGAGTGGGGCGTCTGGAAGGACCTCGGCGCCTGCTGATCTCCCCCCACCCCGCGCCGAGCGACACCTCCGCCCTGCCCCTCACCGGGGTGGGGCGGAGCTGTGTCACATGGTTGCGGGATTCCCGACACCGGTACGTGTCGACGTCGCTACTCTCGGCCACAAGCTCGTTCTCCGCTCGGAGGTGCCGTCCCATGGCCGTCGTCCGCGACATCGATCCCAGTGCCTCGCCGCTGGACTACTACAGCTACGAGCTGCGCCGGCTGAGGGAAGAGGCGGGCCTGAAACAGGCCCAGCTGGGCGCGATCATCTTCTGCACCGGGTCGCTCATCGGCATGATCGAGAACGGCAAACGGGTCCCGACGCGGGACTTCTCGGAACGGGTGGACGCGGCGCTCGGCACGGACGGCCACTTCTCCCGCCTGGTGGGCCTGGTCCTACGGAGCGTCTTGCCGGTGTGGTTCCAGCCGTTCGCGGAGATGGAGGCCCGGGCCTCGTACATTTCCACGTATCAGGCGCAGCTGGTGTACGGGCTGTTGCAGACGCCTGACTATGCGCGCGCTGTGCTGGCTAGCGGGTTGCCAGATGAGTTGGATGACATGCTGGCTGCGCGACTGGACCGCCAGCGAATCTTGGACCGGGGGCGCCCGCCCATGGTGTGGGTGGTGCTCGACGAGGCCGCGTTGTACCGACCGATCGGTGGCCTGGACGTCATGCGGGACCAGCTGGCCCACCTACTGAGCTTTCGCGAGAAGCGCTGGGTCAGGATCCAGGTGCTGCCCTTTGCGGCTGGTGAACACGCCAGCCTCATTGGCTCGTTCACCGCCATGAGGTTCGACGATGACCCGGACATGGTCTATTCGGAGGACCTCATCTCCGGACACATGACGGCCAACCCTGACACGGTCAAGGAAGCCGCGCTTCGTTACGCTCACGTGCAGGCCGCTGCTCTCTCCGTTGAGGCTTCGGCGGCATTGATTGTCCGCGTAATGGAGGAACGTTATGGGCATCAACCAGAACCTGGCCAACGCGCGGTGGCGTAAGTCGAGTTATAGCGGGAACACCGGCGGCGAATGCGTCGAGTGTGCCCCCCTCGGCCCGACGGCCTGGCGCAAGGCCTCGTACAGCAGCACCAACGGCGGCGAGTGTGTCGAGGTGGCCGCCCAGCCCTGCCAGGTGGCGGTCCGGGACTCCAAGAACCCCGACGGGCCGGCCTTCACGGTGGCGCCGGAGGCGTTCACGGCGTTCGTCCGGAGCCTCTGACCGCATGCCCGGGCGGCCGCCCTGCGCCGGGCGCGCCGAGCTGGGGACCCCAACTACCGCAAGCCGGAGGTGATTCAGGAGCCCGAGGAACCGTGTGGACGGTGCGGCCGGCGTCTTGCAGCCTTCGCCGTCGACCGACCCGGGCCTGAGCCACGACACTCCCCGCGGTGGCAGCGGGACCGCTGATCGGCCGCTTCGGCGCCCGGCGGACGGCCCTGGGGGGACATCCGTGCAGTGGACGACGTCAGAGCCAGCCGCGCTGTGCGGCTTTGATGCCGGCTTCGAAACGGCTGGCGGCACCGAGGCGCTCCATGATGGAGGCGACCTGCCGCCGGATGGTGCGGTCGGTGAGGCCGAGGCGCTGTCCGGCCGCTTCGTCGGTGAGACCGGTACCGAGGAGGCGCAGGAGTTCGCGTTCGTGGTCGGTGAGACCGGTCCGCGGGTCGTCCGGCCGGGTGGCTCCGAGGGGGACGGCGGTGTTCCACGCCTGCTCGAAGAGTTCAAGCAGGGCGGTCACGATGCCGGGCTCGGTGACGTGGAGTGCGCCTTTGCGGGTGTTGGTGGGGTCGATGGGCAACAGGGCGTGGGTGCGGTCGATGATGACCATGCGCTGGGGGATGGTGGGCGCGGTGCGAACCTCTCCGCCGTGGCTGATCAGCGTGTGGCCGTAGGCGACGATGTGGGTGTGCCGGCGGGAGTGGTCCTGGTAGAGGGTGCGCATGGCGACGCCGCGGACGAGGGCGGCGAGGTCGTGGTCGCGTCCGGCATTGAGGTCGTCGGGGTTCTGGATGCCGGGTTGGACGCCGATGATCTCGGTGTGGGCGGCGCGGCCCAGGCGTTCGAGTCGGTTCTGGATGGCGTCCATGCCGAGCAGGCGCTCGCCGTGGGCGGAACGCTGTTCGGCGCGATCGGCGACCATGCGGGTGACAGCGGCGCGGGAGGCTGCCAGTTGGACCTGCCGGGCCGCGAGTTCGGCCTCCTGTCGAGCCACGATGTCGGCCAGGCCGATGTCCGGGTCGACGGCTCTCATCTGTCCGGGGTGCTCGCTGGAGGCACGGACCAGCATCAGCTGTCCGAGATCCTCCAAGGCGTTGTGGACCTGTGTGTGAGTCAGGCCGCATTCGCGGGCGATCTGGTCGACACCGTAGCCGGGCTGGTCAAGCATCGCCTGGTAGACGGCGGCGGCTACGGTGCTGATTCCGAGTGTTTGCAGCATGGTCTTGTGGTCCCCTCCGGAACGCATGCCCCCCGGCCGCGCGCCAGTCGGCAAGAGTATCGTCCGGCACACCACCATCCAAGATCTTTTGGTCGTTCGCGCAGTTCAAGGCTGTATGGACGGACGGCCCCTCGATGATGTGGCCGCTTCCATCACACGCAACTACCTCCAGGGGCCGGCCGGCTGCGCCGGCCCGTACCCAGGCCGCCCGGCTGTCGGCGTGCCACATGTCCTGATCCGGATAGGCCCTGTTCAGGACTCCGGGAAGTCCTTCCCTGGGCCGTGATCCACGGCGAAGCTGTTCATCGCCGCGGGAAACACCTCGAACGACAGCCGGACGAAGGTCAACCGCGTGCCCCGGACGGAACAGAACACCTCGGCCACGTGCCTCCGAAAGAAACGATCACCATGATCCGCACTCGTATCACCCAGGTCCTCGCGGTTGCCGCCCTCGCGCTTGGCGCCGTCTTCTTCCACTCCGCCTCCGCTCCGGCCGCGGTCGCCCTGGCCCCCGCCGTCCAGCCGGCGCCCGTGGACAGCGCCACCTGGGGCTGAACCGCTGATGGACATCATCTACGCCAGCCTGAACCGCCGCACCAGGGTGCATGCCGAGCCGAAGAGCGAGGTGTCGGAGGTGCTGGACGCCCTATGGGCCCATACGACACCCGAGGACGGCTTGGAGCATGCCTCCGGACGTGCCGAGCGGGACCGCGTCGACGTGCTGATGTGCCTGCTCACCCTCGATCCCACCGCGCCCGGCTTCCGCAGCACGACACACCGCGCCAACTCCCTGCTTCGCCGCTGCCACGCGGCTTCACCGTTGATGCGGCGCCGCTATCTGCCGCCTGATGCGTCGGCGTGACCACGCCACTGTCCCGTTTCCAGCGTGCCACCGCGGCCGGGCCGTACCCACCGACTGCTGTTCCTTCAGGACGGCGCAGTCACCGGAACACCTGCCTCGCCCCCCTCGGGCCGAGAGGCGTCACGCCTGCCTGGTCAGACCAGTCGCCAGTCGCGCAGGGCGGTGGAGATCTCAAGAGCCCGCCGGCACACCGCACGGCACTGCCGTACGGCGCTCTCCCCGTCAGAGGCGAGCAGGAACGCGGCGCCCCGGGCGCCGGCCCGGCTCATGTGCAGACGGATGTGCTCCACGCCGTCGTCAGGGCCGGCCGCCGACCACAGGGCGGCGAGCACGACGTCGCCGGTCAGTACCGGCGCGTCCTGCGGCTTGGCGAAGGCGAACTCGACGAGGTGCACGCCCCGAGTGTGCCGTACGTCACGGGCCTTGTCCCAGATCTGGCGAAGCCACGAACATGCCGCGGCACACATGTGCCCGGCATCACACGACCGTAGGGGGACTCTGATGCTGGGCGTACTCGGACTCGACTCCGACACGGAGACGGTCTACCGGCTCATGCTGGAGCATCCTTCCTGGGGTGTGGACCAGCTGGTCCAGGCGCTGGACCAGGACCGGTCCGCCGTCATCCGGGCGCTGGACACGCTCGCCGACCTCGCCCTGCTGCGCACGGCGGGCACGGACGGCTCACCCCCGGGCACACCGCTGCTCGTACCGCCCCGGGCCGGGCTCGGTGCGCTCCTGGAGCGCCGCCAGAACGAACTCGCCCGCACCCAGATGGAGATTGACGCGAGCCGTTCCGCCGTCGATGACCTCCTCGCCGACTACACCGCGCACGGCCGTACGGCCGCCGCGCGCGTGGAACGCTTCACCGGCGCTGAGGCCGTGCACCGGATCCAGTCCGACCTGTCCGTACAGGCCCGTGGTGAAGTCCTCGCCTTCGCCCCCACCGCCGCGTCCGGCGGCCCGTGGGACCTCGATGTGCCCATCCATCTCGACCTGCTCGCCCGAGGCGTGCGCGTGCGCGTACTCCATCTGGCCAGCGTCGAGGGCTCGCCGCAGCGCCGCACGGCCGTGCAGCGCCTGGTGCAGGCCGGCGCCGAGATCCGCACCCTGCCCTCCCTGCCGCTGCACCTGCGCATCGTCGACGGTGCGCGCGCCGTCATGCCTCTGGACCCGGACGATCCCGACACCGGCGTCGTCCTGCTGACCGAGTCCAGCGTCCTGATGGGGCTGCGCGCCCTTTTCACGTACCTGTGGGACATGGCGGCCGAGGTGGAGGACGCGGACGGCACCCCCGCCCCGTGCTCACAGCAGGAACGGGCGCTGCTGCGCTTCCTGGCCGAAGGGCTGACCGACGAGGCAGCGGCCCGCAGACTCGGCATCTCCCTGCGCAGCGAACGCCGGATGATCTCCGGTCTCACTGAACGGTTCAACGCCGGCAGCCGTTTTCAGCTGGGCCTCCAGGCCGCGCAGAGAGGCCTCCTGTGACACGACTGTGCCAGGTGCATTCTGTGCCAAGAAGAATGGATGACAACACCCTTGAGGGAGTGTCAGAGTTGTTCTCAGAACGGAACAGGGAAGTGCACGGACAACTCGCTCGGCGGGCCGGCTCATTCCAATCCGGGAAACTTTCCGACCTCGTGTCGGAAGTACCAGCAAAGCAGAATCGAATGAAAGGGAATTTCACATCATGGAGAACGAGCAGAACCTCGTCATGGAGATCCTCGAAGACGACAACTACGACTTCGAGGCCGAGTTCAGCCCGCGTCGGGACGTCGGCCACTGAGGTCCGCACCGTCACGCGGCCGGCTGTCCATAGGGACAGCCGGCCGCGCCGGCCGTATTCCCCGAGCGAGTGGTGAGTTGAATGAGCATCGATACGAAGACCTGGAAGGCGTTCGCGGCGGCCCACGCTCCGGACTTCACGAGCACCGTCTTCCTCCCCGGCCTGGTCACCGACCCACGGCATCTCGGTCGGCTGATCGACGACAGCCTGCGGACGGCGACCCGCCACGCGCCTGGTGACTTGCGTCTGCGCGCCTTCCGCCCCGGTGCCTTCGACTATCTACTCACCAAGCGTTTCGTGGAGACGCCCCTCGCCGATGGCGAGAGCGCAGTTGAGTGGCTGGCCCGTACGGCCGGCAGCGACGAGGCGTGCCTGGCTGTCAACGACATCTCCAGCTGGAACCTTCAACTGTGCGCCGAAGTCGCCGGCATGGTCGAGGAGCTCGTAGTCGACGGGATCCACGAACTGCCGTCCGGCACCGATGTGTACACCTTCATCGCCCATTCCGGATGGACACCGTTCGGCATCCACAAAGACGGCGAGCCCTCGCTCATCTTCCACCTCGGACCGTCCCCCAAAGAGGTCTGGGTTTGGCATGACAACCCATTCGACGACTCTGGGATCACCCCCAGCCCGTCGTTCGGTCACATCACCTTCGACATCGAGGAACATCTCGGCTCCGCCGAACGCTATCTTCTGCGTCCCGGCGACTTCCTGCTGATCCCGCAGGACACGTATCACGTTTTCCGAAACCTCGGCCCCGCCGTATTTCTCGGACTCACCCTCTACCCTGCCAGGACGCGCTCCCTGATCACCGAGGCGCTGTGGCGCGCTGCGGACCCGGCCGATCCCCTCCCGGCCTACCCGCCCGCCCGCGCCGTCGCCGATCGCGCCCGCACCCTGCTGGCCGACGACACCGCCGAGACCCCTCTCGCCGAGCGCGTCGCCCACGAGCTGACACTCGCCCAGCTCCGCCTGCGCACCAACGGCCACCTCAGCCGGCCCCACCGCGCCGCCCTGCCCCGCTCGGCCCCCGTCACCGACAGCCCGCTGCGCTGGTCCCGGCCCGGTGCCGTCGCGGTGGCCCCCCGCACCGGTGGCATCACCCTCGTCGCCCGTGGCCGTACCCTCACGGTTCCCCTCGAGGGCCGGGCCGACCTCACCGCCCTGGTGCGGGCGACCGCCTCCCCCGACCCCTTCACCTTCAGCGAACTGACAGCGCTCCTGCCCGCCGAGCTGAAGCCCGACAGCCGCGTCGAGCTCGCCCGCGCCCTGTGCACCCTGGGAGCGGTGATCGCCGCATGACCGCTTTCGATGCCTTCCATCACGCCCGCACGCTGCTCGCGGGCCTGGGCGAGCAGCAGCCGCCGGCCGGCGGAGTCCGCCTCCACGAACCCGCCGGCCCCGGCCAGGACCACACCGCGCAGGAAGCCCTGCTGGCCGGAGTCTGGTCCGCGCTGGCTCGGCCGGGCGCACTGGCTACCAACTTCCGCCTTGTCGAGTCCGGCCGCCAGATCGACCGGAGCCGGTGGATGCGCTCCCGTGTCGGCGACGGCGAGATCCTGCACACCGCTCTCGTCCCCGCCTATCTGCACAGCGCCGTCGAACGCGGGGCGACCCTCGTCATCAGCCATCTCGAAGCGCTCGACGAACGCGTCATGCTGCTGTGCGAGGCTCTGGAGTACCTTCTCTGCGCCCGCGCGTGGGTCAACTGCTACATCACCGCAGGCGACGCCTCCGCCTTCGACCTGCACAGCGACGGCCACGACGCACTCATCCTGCAACTCCTGGGCCGAAAGCGCTGGCAGGTCGACTCCCGCGCCGGTGCACGCTCCCTCGACCTGGCGGACGACAGCCTCGACCGTGTTCTCACCCCCGGCATGTGCCTGTCCGTGCCACGCGACACCGCGCACCGCGTATGCGGCACCGGCGAACTCACCGTCCACCTCACGGTCGGATACGAGCCGTTCGCCGAGCTCTGCGATGAGGCACGCGCCGGCCGCGAACCCGTCGGCCACCTCGCCCACGCCGCCGCCAGGGACCGCGCCCACGACACGGAATGGCTCGCGGCCCGGCTGGCCCTGCGCCCCGACCGCCGCGCCGGGGCCTCTCTGCGCAGCGCCCTGACCGGAAATGTCGGCCCCGCCACACGCATCCGCTGGGCCAGCCGGTTCCCCCCGTACATCACCACCGACGGCGAACACCTGACGGTCACCACCATGGGCCGGCGCATCCGCCTCGACCGCCGCCTGGAACGAACCATCGCCCTCCTCAGCCGCGGCGGTGCCCTCACGTTCGACACCCTGGTCGACGCAGCCGACCTGCCTGCCGCCGACCTGCGCGCACTGGTCGCCTTCGGCGCCCGCAACGACTTCCTAATCTGCGAAGGATGACCCGCCTGTGCTCACCGCCACGTTCAAGGACCGGGCCGCGATGTTCCGGGAGCGCCGCTTCGCGACGTTCTTCACGGGTCACGCCGCCTCCAGCCTCGGCGACGCACCCGTCCCCGTCGCGTTCGCCCTGGCCGCCTACCAGGTCTCGAACTCGGCAGCCGGACTCACGTGGGTCTTGCTCTCCCTGTGGGCGACCCGCTTCCTCCTCGTCGCCACCGGCGGCCGACTCGCCGACCAGTACGACCGGGTGAAGGTGATGATCGGCGCCGACGTGCTGCGCCTCGTCGCCCAGGGCACGCTCGCCGTCATCGTGATCAGTCCCCTGCCCCTGCACACCTGGCACCTGTGCCTCTCCGCCGCTGTGTACGGTGCGGGCACCGCTCTTTACAACCCTGCCCAGATCGGTCTGACCCCCGAGCTGGTCCCCGAGCACAAGCTCCAGTGGGCCAACGGCCTGCTGTCCCTCCTCGCCGATGTGAGCTTCCTGCTCGGCCCCGTTCTCGCCGGTGTCCTCATGAGCACGGTGGGCTTCTCCTGGGTGCTCTGGCTCGACGTGGCCTCCTTCGCCGTGAACCTCGGCTGCCTGATCCGGCTCACCCGCCTGCGCACTCCCGCCGGCCAACCGGTGGCGCCGCGCACGGAGGCCGAACCCGGCACCGCCCCGGCCGCATCCGACGCTGGCGCGGCGCATGCGGACACCGACACCCGCTTCCGCGCCGCGTTCCCGATCATGGCTCGCTATCCGTGGTTCTCCTTCGGCATGGCCCTGTGGTTCGTGGTCTCCCTCAGCATCGGTCTGGCTGCCGTCGCCGGCCCGGTCATCGCCGTAGAGTCCCTCGGCGGCACCGGCGCCTGGTCGCTGCTCGCCACCTGCCTCGCCGCCGGCTCCCTCGTCGGCTCCTTGGCCGTCATGGCGATGAAACAGCATCCGTGGAAGGCGGCATCCGTCGTCGTCACCATCGGCGTCGTCCTGCAACTGGCCGCCCTCACCCTGCGCGACGAGTTGCCCACCGCCGTCGTCGGCGCCGCCTTCGCCCTGGCCTCTCTGACCATCGCCGCTTGCGGCATCGTCTGGGACACCACGTACCAGAGCGAGATACCCGAGCGGTTCCTCTCCCGGCTCGGCTCCGTGGACAACTTCGTCAATGCCGCCGGTGTTCCGGTCGGCATGCTCCTGGGCGGTCTGTTCGCCGACCACTACGACACCGTCTTCACGGTTGTCGGCGTTCTCCTCATCCTGCTGAGCATCCCTGCCGTCCGCCTCGCCGGGCAGGCTGGGAAGGCGACCGCATGAGCCTCGCCGCCCTTGACGCACCCTCCGCGACCGGCCCGGACTTCCGCGTCCACTCACGCGGCGACCGGTACGTCGTCATCGACGACCTGCTGCCTCAGGCCGACTTCGACGCCGCCGCCGACGAGCGCATCCGCCTCAAGCCCGTGCTCAGCACCATCGACCCGGTGTACGACGGATTCGCCTACCGCGGCGGCGAGGAGAGGCAGGCCCTCGGCGACACCGCACCCGACGCGCCCCGCTGGCAGCGGGCCGTCAAAGAACAGATATCCGCCCATCTGGATCTGCTCGACGCCACCGGCCGGGCCGATCACATCTCCCTCACCCTCAGCGCGTGGGGCTACCCCGCCGGCTCCCGACTGAGCTGGCACAACGACGCCGGCGCCGGCCGTATCGGGGCCTACGTCTACTTCACCCACCGCACTTGGAACACCGACTGGGGCGGCGGCCTGGCCCTGATCGACGAGGCTTCCCGCGCCGACGCGCTCGATGGTGCCGCCCTCCTGCAAACCGCCAAGCACCCGGCCCTCATCCTGCCTCGCCCCAACCGCCTGGTCATCTTCCGCGCCCACACCATGCACGCCATCCAGCGCGTCGACACCACTGCGGGCGACCGTATGCGCCGCACCTGGACCGGTTTCATCACCACCAAGGACACCCCATGACCGTTACGCCCGCTGTCACCCGGCTCGGCCGGGCACCCAGTGGCCATGGATGGGCACGAGCGGTCGTCAACCATGGCACCGTCTGCGACGTTCTGCAGCCTTCCGACGACGGCACCCTCATCGCACACACCGCCAGCGCCGCAGCTTCCCTGCCGATTACCCCCGTTGCCGGCGACTGGGTCAGGCTCGGCCACGACGGCCGCATCCACGCCGTCGCCCCCCGCACCACCGCGCTCGGCCGGGGCCAGACCGCCAAACACGGGCGTCAGGTCCTCGCGGCGAACATCGACACCGTTCTGGTCGTCGTCCCGCTGGACGGCGGGCTGAACACCACCATGGTCGAACGCCTGAGCGTCATGGCCTGGGACAGCGGCGCCCAGCCCGTTCTCATCCTCACCAAGAGCGACACCACCGAAGACGGCGGCGCCGAGGACACCACCACCGCCGAACACCTCAGCCCCGGCGTTCCCGTCATCCCGGTCAGTGTCTTTACCGGCGACGGCCTCGACGTCGTACGCAGCCACCTCACCCACGGCACCACCGCAGTCATGCTCGGTCCCTCCGGCGCGGGCAAGACCTCCCTGCTCAACGCCCTCGAAGGCGCCGCCGAAACAGTCGCCGCCCCTGGCCGGGCCGGTGGCCGCCACACCACCACCACGCGGCGCCTGCACCTGTTGTCCAGCGGCGGAGTCCTTCTGGACATCCCTGGCATCCGTTCCCTGGAAGTGGCCGCGGGACAGGAGTCCGTCAACGATGTCTTCACCGACATCGCCGCCCTGGCCATGTACTGCCGGTACGGCGACTGTAGCCACGACGGCGACGGCGACTGCGCCGTCGAAGAAGCCATCCACACCGGTGCCCTGGACGCCGACCGGCTCACCACCTGGCGCAAACTCCAGGCAGAGATCGCCTATCGCAGCCGCCGCGAGGATCCAGCCCAGATGGCCGACGTACGCCGCCAGTGGAAGGCCGTCAGCAAGCAGGCACGCCGCACCACCCGGCGCTGAGCGTCACCCCGGACGGGTACGGGGGAGCGGCGCGGGCGGCCGGGGCGGTGGCGGGCCTGTGCCGGGACGTGTGACGTCCCGGCTGCACCGGCCGGACCCGGCCCTCCCCGTCCCGTACCCCTCCCGGTTCTCAGCCGAGGGGGTGCGGGGTGGGCGCGTCGGACTGTGTGGCGGCCGGAGCGGATTCCGGAGCCGATGCGGAAGCCGAGGCCGAAGCGGAAGCCGAGACGGGTTCGGAAGCCGAGGCCGCTGCCGCCGCTTGGCGGTCGATTATGCGGGCGATGGCGTCCGGGGCCACGGCCCGCGAGTAGAGCCAGCCCTGACCGGTGTCGCAGCCGACGCGCCGCAGCCGCGCCGCCTGTCCGGCGGTCTCCACGCATTCCGCGGTCACCGTCAGGCCGAGCCGGTGGGCGAGCTGGACCAGGGCTTCGACGATCGTCTCGTCGGCCGGGTTCGGGTGCGCGCCCTCCTCGTAGCGGAACCCGCGCACGAACGAGCCGTCCAGTTTCAGAACTGATACAGGAAGTCTGCTGAGGTAGGCGAGGTTCGAGTAGCCGGTGCCGAAGTCGTCGATCGCGATCCGCACGCCCATGTCGCTGAGCGCCTGAAGGGCCTGGAGGGGGCGCCCGGCCGAGCCCATCACCGCGGACTCGGTCAGCTCCAGTTGCAGCAGCTGCGGGGCGAGGCCCGTCTCGGCCAGGATCTCCGCGACGTCGCCCACGAGGTCCGAGTCCCAGACCTGCCGGACGGCGACGTTGACGGACACGAAGACCGGGGAGTCGCTGGGCCGTTCGATCTGCCAGCGGCGGGCCTGCCGGCAGGCGGTCCGCAGGACCCACTGCCCCAACTGGACGATGGACCCGTCCTCTTCGGCGATCCCGATGAACCGATTCGGCGTGAGCGTGCCGAACTGCGGGTGGTTCCAGCGCACCAGGGCCTCGACCCCGCGCACCACGCCGCTCTCCAGGTCCACCAGCGGCTGGTACTCCAGCTCGAATTCCTCTCGTTCCACGGCCGGCCGGAGCGTGGAGGAGAGCGCTTGGCGGGTCATGCGGTGCGCGTTGCGCTCCGGGTCGAACAGCGTCCAGCGGGCCTTGCCGTCCGCCTTGGCCCAGTACAGGGTCGTGTCGGCGGCCTGCATCAGACCGGTCGCCGAGGTGCCGGTCGCCGTCCGCTCCACGACCCCGATCGAGGCGGAGACGGACAGTCGCTGCCCGGCCAGGTCGAAGGGTTCCTGTACGGCGGTCAGCACGCTGCGCGCCAGGTCGGCGAGTTGTTCGGTGCCGGTGGAGTCCTCGACCAGCAGCGCGAACTCGTCGCCGCCGAGGCGTGCGACCAGGTGCCCGCCGGTGCGCCCGTAGCCCGACTGGTCGGCGCACTGGGTCAGCCGGGCGGCGACGGCGGTGAGCAGCCGGTCGCCGACCCGGTGGCCGAGGGTGTCGTTGACGGCCTTGAACCCGTCGAGGTCCAGGTAGCACAGCCCGATCCGGCCCGTGCCGCCGCCGTGTTCGTACGAGGCGGCCTCCAGGGCGGCGGAGAGCCGCTCGAAGAACAGGGCGCGGTTCGGCAGGCGCGTGACCGGGTCGTGCATCTGGAGGTGGCGCAGGCGGGCCTGGAGGTCGCGGCGGTCGCTGATGTCGGCCACCGACAGCAGGACGTCCCCGGTGTCGGGGACGGGTCCGAGGGTGACTTCGGTCCAGAGCGAGTGCCCGTCGGGGTGTTTGAGGCGGCGGGTGCAGCGCAGTCGGGCCTGTCGGCCGCGGAGCACTTCCTGGTACGCGGCCCAGGTGCGGGCCTCCGCGGCCAGGTCGACCAGGTCGGCGGCGGGCCGGTGGACGAGCGCGTGCGGTTCGCTGCCGAGCAGCCCGGCGAAGGCCTGGTTGGCGGCGACCACGTAGCCCTCGCGGTCGACGACGGCCATGGCGAGGTGGGCCGCGTTGAAAGCGGCCCGGTAGTCGCGCAGGTCGGAGTCGGCGGCGCGGTACGGCGAGGCCGGCGCGGCCTCGGTGGCCTGAGTGGCCGACGCCGACGGCACTGCCGGCACTGACGGGTGACGCTCCGTAATGGCCGATCGGATGCTGTCGGCCGCCGAACCGGTTCCTTCTGAGGTTCCGCTCACCGTTGGCTCCCGCAGTGTTCGTGAGTGTCCGCGCAGGAAAGTGTGCCGATCATAGAGGCTGCGGGGAGGCCCTATCCAGCGGCGCCACGGGTTGAGACGGTTCGGTTCGGCGTGATGACGGATCGGCGACCTCAGACCGGGCGATCGTTTCTGCGCGCCTATGAGCATGCCGAGGCCCCTGCTGATCTCAGGTGATCGGTCGTGACTGTCTGTAGGCAGGGGCGTGAAGTTCGAGGGTCACCGACTTGCCGTACTACTCACTCGTGTGGGGCAGCGGAACAGGGCATTAGTAAGACAATCGCCTCAAGGTGGATGAACAGGCACGAATCCACCACCGGAGGTCGATGTGGCGCGACAGCAGACACCCGGGGGAGTGGAACGCTCCCGCATCCGAAGTACCGCCGCGGCGCTCACCTCCCTGACGGCGCTCGCCGCCATGTCGCTCGTCGCCGGTCCCGCGGTGGCCGATTCGGGAGCCGGACCCTGCGCGCTGACCCGCACCTCGGCGCACCACTCCCTCGGCCTGGACACCTGGAACGGCGCCTACCCCAAACCCGTGCGCACGCTCAACGCCGTCATGGTCTTCCTCTCCTTCCCCGACCACCGCAGCGCCCTGACCACCGACCAGATCGTCGGTGACTACTTCCCCGCCACCAGCGACTTCTTCCAGCAGGCTTCGTACGGGCGGTTCCGGCTGGTCCCGCACCCGCAGAAGCAGTGGATCCAGATGCCCAAGCCGTCCACCGCGTACGGGATAAAGCGGGACTGGGCCCCCGGGGACCGGGCCTCCTACCTGCGGGACGCGGTCGCCACCGCCGACGCCCAGGTGGACTTCCGCAAGTACGACGTCGTCTACTTCGTCGCCGACCCGGACGCGCCCGGCGTGGACTCCGACGCCACGAAGGTCGTCAACTTCGAGCACCCGATCGTCGCGGACGGCACGGAACTGCGGCGGATCGTCACCGTCTTCGAGCGCCACCCGCCGGACCGGAACGTGCTCGCCCACGAGACCGGGCACGTCTTCGACCTGCCCGACCTCTACCACCGGCCCACGGACGGCAAGGGCGACTGGGACACCTACGTCGGGGATTGGGACGTCATGGGCAGCCAGTTCGGCATGGCCCCCGACCTCTTCGCCTGGCACAAGTGGAAGCTGGGCTGGCTGGACGCCTCCCAGGTGGACTGCGTGCAGACGGGCTCCTCGCTGCACACCCTGCAGCCGCTGGCCCAGGCCCCGCCGAGCGGCGGAACGGGCGGCACCCGGCTCGCGGTGATCCGTACGGGCCCCGGCAGCGCGATCGCCGTCGAGGCGCGGGGCTCCGCCGGCAACGACGGGGACACCTGCACGGAGGGCGTCCTGGTCTACCGGGTGCGCAACGAAGCGTCGTCGGGCGGCGGCCCGATCGAGGTGCTGGACGCGCACCCGTCGACGGAGGCGTGCTGGGACCGCTCGGTGTACCCGCCGCTGGCGGACGCACCGCTGGAGGTCGGCGAGACGTACACGGTGCCGGGGGAGCGGATCACCATCGAGGTCGCGGACCGCACCCGGTCCGGCGCGTACACGGTGAAGATCACGACCTGACTGCCGGGCGCGCCGCGGGGCGGACCGCGGCGCGCCCCGCCGGACAACGAAGAAGGCCCCCACTTGCGTGGGGGCCTTCTTCCGTCTGTGCGCCGCCAGGGACTCGAACCCCGGACCCGCTGATTAAGAGTCAGCTGCTCTAACCAACTGAGCTAGCGGCGCTTGCTGACGAGGAAGACATTAGCAGGAGGATCGGCGGAACGAAAAATCGATATCCCCAGGTCCGGTCGGTGCGGGGGTGCGGGCCGCCCGTACGAAGGCCCAGAGCAGGGCCTCGGGCCCGGGGAGCCAGGGCTCGCGCGCGTCGGGGGCCACGAGCCACCGGGACTGCCCGGGCGTGGCGGCCAGCGGCGGCACGGTGACGGCGTCGCCCCGGCCGTGGCACAGCGGCGCCGGGGCGGTGCGGGAGCCTCCCCACTCCTCCCACGCCAGGAGGGCCGGCAGCCGGTGCGCGGTGCCGGGAGTGGCGAAGAGCAGCATCCGGCCGCGGTGTACGGCGACCGGCCCGGAGCCGGGGCCCTCGGCCCAGAGCAGGTCGAGGATGCGGCGCCCGAGAACGAGCGGCACGTTGACGACGTCGAAGGGGTCGCCGCAGGGCAGCGTGGCGGGCAGTCCGGGCCGCGCCTCCCACACCGCGAGGGTGCGTCGGGGGTGGGCGGCTCCGGAGGTGAGCCAGGCGGCGCCCTGGTGGGTGACGTGGGTGGCGGGCGCGGTGCGGGTGCGCTCGTCGTGCGCATGGAGGGCGGTGCAGCCGGGAGCCGTCGTCAGCGTCGTCATATGCCACTGTCTACCCGCCGTAGCGGACTAGTATCCGCGAGTTACGAAAAACCGGGACGGCGGGGCCGCCGTCGGAGTATGGTGCGCCCCTCGAACCGCCGGAGGGGTCGGGCGTCCGGCCCCTCCGGCGGTCGATCGAGGAGTTACGGCGTGCCCGTGCCGCGCTGGAGGGTCTCGCCGAATTCGATCATCTTGCGGGCGTAGTCCTCGGTCCACTCGGCCTGTTCGGCGATCAGGGCCGGTGAGAGCCGGTCGAACCGGCGGGGATCCGCCAGCTGGGCCGCCGCCAGGGCTTGGAACTCCACCGCCCGCTCCTGCGCGGCCCGGAAGGCCAGCGTCAGCTCGGTCGCACGGACCAGCAGCTCCTGAGGGTCCTCGATCGACTCCAGGTCGAAGAAGTGCTCGGGGTCCGCCACGGCCTCCGAGGGCTCGAAGAGCAGAGGCGCCGGCCGCAGCCGCCGCTCGGTCCGCTCGTGCTCTGCCATGCGTGTCCTCCTGCTGCGCGTGCGGGGTGATTCCGGGCCACCGTCCATTGTCCAACGCTGCGCAAGACCCTTGCGCGACGGGCTAGAACACCCGTATGGCCGATGGGGCGCACGAGCAGGCCGACGGGCCGAGTGGCGGGAGAGTCGCACAGGCGATCGAGGCGCGTCCCGTCCCGTCCGCATCGTGTTGACCGGCCGTCAGCCACACGCCTCCTCGCGCTGGCGGCCGGTGGGCGGCGCCCTCGGTTACGGCGTACGGGTGCACGCGCACGCCGCGTACGAGCACCCGGTGGGGACCCTGCTCACACCGTGACGGCTTCGGCGGCGCGCCCGGCCGCCAGTTCGGCCACGTCGTCCAGGACCCCGGCGAGCTCGCCCGCGAGCGCCTCCGGGGCCTGGAAGCCCTCGGGGTCGAGCAGCTTGGGGATGCCCGGGATCGCGACGGAGCGCTCGGCGGGCAGCATGCCGAGGCGGGTGAGGATCGGCAGCAGCATCTCGGCGGCCGGGGCGCCGCCGGTGGGGCCGGCGCTGTAGCTGACGATGCCGACCGGCTTGCCCTTCCACTCGTTGTAGAGGAAGTCGATGGCGTTCTTGAAGGGGGCGGTGAAGCCGCCGTTGTACATCGGCAGGACGAAGAGGAAGGCGTCGGCCGAGTCCACCAGGGCGCTCCAGTCGCGGGTGTGCTGGTGCGCGTAGTTGCCGGTGGAGGCGTACTCGGGCTCGTCGAGGAAGGGCAGGGCGATCTCGGCGAGGTCGACGGAGGTGACGTCGAAGCCGCCGCGCTCGCGGGCCTGCTCGGTGACCCAGCGGGCGAGGGGGCGGCCCGCGGAGGTGGGGCGGGTGGCGGCGGAGATGACGTGCAGGCGGGTCATGGTGAGGACTCCCGGTCGGCGTGATCATGGATGTGTCACCTGATCAAACCCAGGATCTGAGTGACATGTCAACTAGATAAGTGATGTGTCACCGACCTGGCTAGAGTGGCGGACATGACCCCCGCACCGGAGCCCGGGCCCCGCTGGCTCACCGAGTCCGAACAGGACGCCTGGTACGCGTGGCGGCGGATGTTCCCGCTGGTCAACGCGGAGATCGCGCGCGACCTCACCCAGGACAGCGGGCTCTCCGAAGCCGACTACGACGTCCTGTCGGTGCTCGGCTCCACGGACGGCCACCGTATGCGCATCAGCGCACTGGCCGAGCTGATGCGCTGGTCCCGCAGCCGGCTGTCCCACCAGCTCACCCGCATGGAGCAGCGCGGCGCCGTCCGCCGCGAGGAGGTGGCCACCGACGGCCGGGGCGCGGAGGTGGTCCTCACCGACGCCGGCATCACCATGATCACGGACGCGGCCCCGCTCCACGTGGAGTCCGTACGCCGCCACCTGATCGACATCCTGACCCCGGACCAGCTGCGCACCCTGGCCGAGGTCGGCGGGGCGCTCCACGCGCACCTGGACACCCGCCGCAAGCCCTGACCCGGCGGCCGTGCAGGCTTTAGATGGTGTATCCGGAGATCCGTACGTGCGTGACGTCCCCGTCCTCGTAGTCGAGCTCGATGCTCACCCCGTCCGCGAGCCGGTGGCCGGCTTCGTCCTTGACGGGCGCGGGACCCGGCAGCTGCGGGTGCGCACAGGCGTCGCCCTCCAGGCAGTACTCCGGGGAAAGTTTCGCCTCGGGATAGGAAGCCCGCAGCCACGCCTCCGCCGCCCCCCGGGGCGCGCGGAAGTCCAGGTCGTACGAGATGCTCATCCACTGGCCCGTCGTGCACTGCCGATCGTGCGTCCCCGCGGGCAGTTCGGCGGCGCGGACGAACCGGGCCGCCTCGTCGCACGGCACGCCCAAGGTGCCGGAGAAGGCCGCCGACACCTGGTACGCGTACCAGCCTCCGAAGGCCAGTACGGCTGTCGTGGCGGTGATCGCGAGCCACATCGTGATGCGCTTGCGTCGTACGGACAACATTGAGAACCCCCTGGTCACATTCACTTGAACATGTTCAAGGATGCGATCGGGGGCTCCCCGGTTCCCTGCCCGCCGACCCTAAGGTCGCCAGGGGACCCGGTGCTCGGCCAGATGGGCGAGGACCGAGTGGTTCGCTTCCCAGCCATCCGGGAATTTGACCGTCACGCCCAGTTGGACCGGTTCCGTCGAGGGATGGTCGTCCAGCAGTTCCGCTATGCCCGCCCGGGCCACCACCACGCACGCGTGCCGGTGCCGCGAGGCCAGCACGCACAGCCGGCCCGTCTCCAAGTGGAAGGCCGTCGCGTCCGGGCGGCCCGACAGCGGGTGCAGGACCACCGTGAGGTCGTACTCGCGGCCCTGGAGCCGGTTCGCGGTGTCCACCGTGACCCCCGAGACCCCGAGCGCGGCCAGCGACGCGCGGACCGCGGCCGCCTGGTCCCGGTGGGCCGTGCCGACCGCGATCCGGTCCGCCGTCAGCGGGGCCGGCTCCGGGGACTGCTCGTCCGAGGTCACCGCCCCGCGGTCCAGGGCCCGGCGGACCACCAGGGCCACCGCCCGCACCGCCTCCGGGTCCGTGCGCGGGGTGTGCCGCGCGGGCAGCTCCAGCAACCCCCAGCCCGCCTCGGCCGCCTCGTCCAGCACCCGGTCCGGGCCCGACCCGTCCGAGGGCACCCCGTACGACAGCCGCCGCTCGCCCGGGCCCGTACCGCTACGGAACTGCGTGTACGGGTAGAAGGCGCGGGACACCAGCGGCGCCGCCGACGCCGGGAGCCGCCAGGACACCGGCAGCCGGTGCTGCGGCAGCTGCGGGTTGTGCGCGAGCAAGGTGCTCACCGCCGAGGCGGAGGGGTCGTAGGACAGGCCCGCCCACTGCTCCGCGCCGACCACGCTGAACGGGTCCAACTGCCCCGGGTCGCCCACGAACAGCGCCCGCTCGAACAGCCCGGCCACGGCCAGCAGCGCGTCCGAGCGCATCTGGTACGCCTCGTCGACGATGGCGTGCTGCCAGGGCTCGACGTCCTTGACGAAGGCCCACTTGGCCGCCGTGGAGATGGTGATCGGCAGCTCCGCGAGGTCCTTCGGTTTGGTCGACAGGGTGACCGAGGGCAGCTCGAGCAGCAACGGGTCGTAGGCGTCCCCGTCACTGCTGTGCAGCCGGCCCACCTTCAGCTCCGGGTCCTTGTCGGCGAGGCGCAGCACCAGGTCGTCGACCTGCGCGTTGGTCTGCGCCACCACCATCAGGCGGCGTCCGGCCGCGGCCAGCTCCCGCGCCGCGCGGACCACGAGCGTGGACTTGCCGGCTCCGGGCGGGGAGTCGACGACCACGCCCCGCTCGGTCCCGTGCAGGGTGTCGGCCAGGATCGCGGCGGTCGCCCGGGCGGCCGCCGCGCCCGGGTCGAAGGGAGCGGTCGTGGTCACAGCAGGTCCTCGTCGGTCACGGTGTCGGGCAGGGGGAGGGCGCCCGCCGATCCCGGCGGGCCGCCGTGCGTCCACGGGGTCTGCTCGGGCTCCGGCAGTTTCGGGCCGCCGCGCGCATCGTGCTCGAAGAGCGTCCAGCAGAGCCGGTCGCCCTTCTCCGGGACCGTCCCCGGCTCGGGGTCCCGGCCGCGGCCCATTTTGTCGAGGAGCCGCAGCACCAGCCGCCCGTCCTCCTCGAAGCGGACGAACCGTGCGCTCTGCGGGCGCCCGTCCAGCGAGCGGAACACCTTCCCGCCGCCCTCGTCGGCGAGCTGCGGGCGGTCCTCCGTCACCACGGTCACCAGCGGGCGCGGGCTCGGCCGCGTCGACTCCGTCCACTCCATCACCACCTCGGTGACCTCACCGGCGAAGGCCTCGCCCGCGAGCCGTCGGCCCGCCATCACCAGGGGGTCGTCCAGGGCCTCCTGGGCGTCGAGCCGCACCTGTTCGGTCTCCCGCGTGGCCAGCTTCTGGGCCGCCGTCACCGCGTCGTCGCGGCGCGGCTGCGGCGGCTCGCCCGCCCGTACCCGGTCCCGGTGGCCGGTGTAGGACCAGCGGTCGCGCGTCCAGCGTTCCTCCGCGCGTTCGCCCGGCGGCAGGGCGCGCAGCAGGTCGATCGCCTCCCACGTCTTCCGCCAGGTGCTCGACAGCTGGGATTCGACCAGCCGGTGCACCTCCTGCTCGGCCGCCCGGACGTGGCGGTCGTCGTCGCCGGGGCCGGCCGCCAGGGCCGTGCGCGCGGCGTCGTAGCGGGCGATGGCGGGGGCCAGCAGCTTGTTGTCGAAGACCGGGTCGGTGGCCGGACCGGCGGGCGGGCACAGCAGCTGGCCGTCCCCGTCACGACCCAGCTCGGCCCGGTGGGCCTCCTCGGCGCCCGAGCGGCCCTCGGGCGGGGCGATCCAGCCCAGGAGCGCGCCCAGGTGCTGGTCCTCCAGGTTGCTCTGGCCGGTGGCCCAGTGCCGGGACAGCAGGTCGGTGGCCGACAGCAGCATCGAGGAGCCGGGCACCCGCGAGCGCTCGGCGAGGTGGGTGAACCAGCGACCGAGCATCGGCACCTGGGAGGGCGCCGGATACGGATTGTCCGGGTCCTCCTCGGCGGTGCGCCGGAACCGCATCGAGCGCCCCAGCAGCCGTACGTACTCGATGCCCGCCCGGCTCGGCACGATCAGTTGCGGCGCGTCCACGCACAGCTCGGTCTCGACCTTGACCCGCTTGCCCGTCTCCGGGTCGGTCTCGCTGCGTTCGGCCGGCTCCACGACGTCCGCGTACGCGTCGATGTGGGCCAGCACCTGTACGGCCAGCTCCGCGAGGAAGGCCCAGCGCCGGTCGCGGTCGCGCGGCTGGGGTATCACGAACACCCGCGGATCGTGCCGGTCGGTGCCGACCACGGCGCCGAGCGGGGCGCCCGCCTCACCGGCCGTGGTCAGCGGCACGAAGACCATCGGGCGCTCGCTCAGGTGACGGTGCCGCACGGTCGCGAGCGGCTGGGCGCGGCCCGCGCGTACGGCCTCCAGCCGGGCCAGGGTGCTCAGCAGGGGCATGCGGGGGTCTCCGGGGCGTGGTGCGGCGGACGGGCGGCGGCCTGTTCCAGGGCCTCGGCGCGCAGCCGGGCGGCGCGGTGCAGGGCGGCGGCGGTCGGATCCTCGGCGCAGCCGGCCCCGGCGGCCGCCGCGAGGGCGGCCTCGACGGTGGTCAGCGCGCCCAGCTCGCCCCGTACCGACCGGCCCAGCGCGGTGACCTGGTCGGCGGCGCGGGCCCGGTCGCGGCAGTGGAAGGCGAGCTCGCAGGCGGCCAGGCACTCGGGGGCGTAGGCGGCGTCGACCGCGGAGACCGCTTCGACGAGTTCCTCGGGGGTGCGCGTCGCCGGGTCGAAGCTGAGGCCCTCGGGCAGGGCGGCGGCCAGCTCCTCGACGCGGGTCAGCCGGTCCAGCTGGCGGCGGGTGACGGAGCGCTCGCGGCGGATGTCGACGGGGGCGGCGGTGGGCAGGTTGGAGAAGTCCTTGGGGCAGACCAGCAGCACGGTGTGCCCGACCACGGCGCCGGGCAGTTTCCCGGCGGTCTTCTCCAGGGCCAGGACGTAGACGGCGGCCTGCCGGGCGGCGGCGCCCACCTTCGCGGCGTCGGCGACGCCGTCGACCATCGGGAACGACTTGATCTCCACGACGGTCCAGCGGCCGTCGGGGTGGACCACGACGGCGTCGGGCTCCAGGTAGGCGGGGGAGCCGGCCACCTCCAGGGCGAGCATCGGGTGGTCCAGCAGCGTCCAGTCCTTCGCCGACGTGGCCTCGCGCAGCGCGAGCGCGGTCCGCGCGGCACGGCCCTCGGGCCCGGCGGCCGTCAGATCGGGCACGCGGGCACCGGCACCGGGCGG
This sequence comes from Streptomyces sp. NBC_01214, assembly GCF_026340975.1. Lineage (GTDB taxonomy): Bacteria > Actinomycetota > Actinomycetes > Streptomycetales > Streptomycetaceae > Streptomyces. The sequence goes on from NZ_JAPEOS010000001.1 coordinate 1,414,334, forward strand.
CTCGGCGGCCGTGTCGAGGTGCGCGTGGACCAGCCGCAGCAGCTCGGCCCCGCCGTCGCCCTTGACCTTGGCCTCGAAGGAGTTCCCGCGGACCAGGGCGAACTGCGACTGCCCGAAGGAGGCGGGGGCGCCGAGCGCCGAGGCCAGGGCGGTCTTGTCCACGCCGGCGCCGTCGAGCAAGGCGCGTCTGCCGCAGCCGGGATTGGCGGCGAGGGCCGCCAGTGCCCGGGCGTCGAGCGGACGGGGCGGCACGGCGGGGCCGCGCAGACCGGCGAGCCGCTGCCGCAGGGACGTCGGCTGCGCGGGGCTGCTGGGCGGGTAGGAGCTCACCCGCGGAAGTGTCCCATCCGCCACTGACAATCGTGGAGCTAGTGCGGAAACCGGTGGTGGGGGCGGGTGATGGATGATGGACGGACTTCGAACGAACCGGGAGAATTCACATGGCCCCCCGCATCCTGCTGGCCCGCCACGGCCAGACGGCGTGGTCCCAGCTCGGCAAGCACACCGGACGCACGGACGTGCCGATGCTGGAGGAGGGCAAGCTGGGCGCGAAGCTGCTCGGCGAGCGGCTGGCACGTGACCCGTGGCGGGGGCTGCCGGGCGTCGAGGTCCGCACGAGCCCGCTCGTGCGGGCGAGCGAGAGCTGCGACCTGGCGGGCTTCGGCGCCCGGGCCGAGCCGTGGGACGCGCTGATGGAGTGGGACTACGGCGACTACGAGGGCATGACCCCGGCCGAGATCCAGGCCGTGCGGCCGGGCTGGCTGATCTGGCGCGACGGCGTCCCGGGCGGTGAGTCCGTGGCGGACGTCGCGGCCCGTGCGGACGAGGTGGTCGCCTGGGCCCGCTCGTCGGAGCGCGACGTCCTGGTCTTCGCGCACGGGCACATCCTGCGCACGCTGGCCGCGCGCTGGCTGGGCTTCGAGGCCTCCTTCGGTGCCCGCATCCGGCTGGAGCCGACCTCCCTGTCGGTCCTCGGCTGGGCCTATGGCGCGCCGGCGCTGGAACGCTGGAACGACACCGGTCACCTGGACGTTTAGCACTGGCTTCGACGGTTGCCCTGCGGTCGGCTCGGCGGTGTACGGCGCGCCCGGACCCCCACCGGGCTCCGCCCGGACCCGCGCCTCAATCGCCGGCGAGGCTGAAAGTGCGGGCCTGCTCGGCGGTGTACGGCGTGCCCGTATCCCCACCGGGCTCCGCCCGGACCCGCGCCTCAAACGCCGGCGGGGCTGAAAATGCGGGCCCGCGTCTTGATTGTTGGCGGGGCTGAAAATGCGGGCCCGCGTCTTGATTGTTGGCGGGGCTGAAAGTGTGGACCGTGCCTCAAGCGCTGGCGGGGCTTGAATGGGTGGGGTGGATGGGTTGTGCTGTCGGAGCCCTGGTGTGGGGTGGGGACACGTAGGAGGGTCCCCGCAGGACGAGCGCGCAACCCAGGCCGTACGGCAGGACCGCGGCCGTCTGGCGCGAGCCGAGGAGATCCTCGTGCGGGGCACCGCCCCACCCTTCGAAGCCCCGCCGGCGATTGAGGCGACCCCACACTGCCGAGCCCCCCGCAGGGGACCCGGCAGGGCTACCGCCGCGTCAGGAACGCGGCCACGCGGGGCGAGCGTTGGTGGGGGATCAGGGCTTCGGCCGTTTGCGAGAGCATGGACCGGACCCGGGTGGACTGGACCTCGGTCAGCAGGTCCAGCACCCGGCCGCCCGCCCACGCGGCCTCGTCCGGGGCGCCCGCGCGGGCCAGGTCGCCGGCCAGTTCGGCCGTGTAGAGGGCCACGTTCCGCGCGAAGTGCGGGTCCTGGAGGTCGGCGGCCCGCCGCGCGTGCCGGGCCGCCCGGGCGTGCTCGCCCAGCGCCGACCAGCAGCGCGCCTCCAGGAACTCCAGCTCCGCCTGCCCGAAGAACGACATCCACTCGGGGTCGGCGTCCGACTCGCCCCGGGAGAACTCCGTGTGCGCCCGGGTCAGCGCCTCTTCGCAGGCCCTGCGGTCGGCCAGCCCCGCCCAGCCGCCCGCCTCCCGCAGCGCGAGCAGGGACAGCAGGCGCGGGGAACCGAGGGAGCGGGCGGCGCGGCGGCCCGCCTGCGCGGCCCGTACCGCCTCCCGGGAGCGGCCGCAGTCCCGGGCCAGGAAGGCCATGTTGCTGAAGGCGTGCGCCTCCAGGCCCGCGTCCCGCGCGACCCGGGCCGTCGCCAGGGCCTCTGCGTAGTGCGAGCGGGCGTCGTCGAAGCGGCCCGAGTCGTGGGCCAGCCAGCCGACGGAGACGGCCAGTTCACCGGCGCCCGAGTGCAGTCGGTCCTCGGTGGACTGCCGGGTGGCTCCCGCGTCGAGCAGCGCGTAGGCCGTGCGCAGGGGTTCGGCGGCCCGCCGGTACAGGGAGTCGGCGCCGTGCCGGTCGTCCAGGAGGCGGATCTGGCGTACCGCGTCCTCGACGGCGGCCGCCTCGGACTCGCCGGCGCGGTTGGGGAGCCGGCGGGCGTCGCCGAGCAGGGTGAGGCTGAGCGTCGCGGCCGCCACGGTCGCGGAGCCGCCCGCCATGAACGCGCGACGCAGCACGTCGCTCTCCTTGGCACTGGAAGGGGAACGGGGGACGGGGACGGGGACGGGGACGGGGACGGGGACGGAGAGGGGATCGCGCTGGGCCGAGCGGCCTCGGACGCTCTCGCGGGGGGAGAAGCCCAGATCGGCCAGGGCGCGGCCGGGGAACATGTGGAGGAAGACCCGCTCGTAGGCGTAGTTGGGGCAGCGGATTTCGCCGGATTCGACCCGGCCGATGTAGCGCGCGTCGCAGGAAACCGTTTCTCCGATTTCCTTCGCCGCCCGGCGCACCAGGGCCGCGAACTCGGCCGGGGAGTGCTGCCCGCGCAGCTGCCGGAACGTGGAGTTGGGTGAGTGGGGGGACGCCGCCATGGACGTGACCTCTCTGGCAAGGAACGCAGCACCGGTGGTGTGACGGGGGGTCCGGCGCGCACGAAAGTACCGCCAGCGAGGGGGTGTTCATGCAATGTTTGGCTACAAAAGGGATATCTCACCCGCGATCCGCCATGAACTGCCATCCTTTGTGGCGTCTTGCCGCCGCACCCGTTGACGTTCCCGTGCGTTGAACCCATGCGGATCCGGATCGAGGAGGGGTTCCCTTGGTGGAGGGCGGCATGGAGAGCACTGGAACGAGTACCGCGTCCGAGTCCGGCACGGCCCCGGACCTGGACCTGGACCTGGACCTGGTGACCGTCCCCACGCGGCAGGGGCTGGAGGCGGTGGACATCATCCGTCGCGCCGCCAGCCAGGCCGGCGGGGTCGGACCCGTCCTGCACGACGGGTCCGGCGACACCCTCGGCTTCCTCGTGCCGCCCGGCACCGCCGACGCGTGGGACCTGCCGGGCAGCGCGTGTACGCAGACCAACGGGCGCGGCATGCGCTTCGGCGACGCCGCCTCGCCCACTGCGGGCGCCGCGGACGTCACCGGCTGGCTGCTCCCGCCGGAGGCCGTCGGACCGGTCACCGATCCGGACGTGCTGCGGGCGGCGCTCGGCGAGGCGGCCCGGTTGATCGAGGCCGCGGACAACTGCCGCTGAAGCGTCCGGGTCGGGTCCTGCGCCGCCGCCCGTCACAATGGGGTGGTGGCGGGCAAGGACAGGAACAAGGGCAAGCAGCGCGGCCGCGGCAGCGCCGAGGCGGTCGTCGGGCAGGTGGACGGCGGCCGGGTGGAGCTGGAGCCGGACCGGGAGCGGGCCGGGGCCTGGACCCTGCTGATCGACGGGGCCCCGCAGTCGCACGTGGACCTGGACGATCCCGGGTACCTGGACTTCGCGTACCAGCGCCGGATCGGCCACCTGATCGACCTCGTCGCGCCCGCCCGGCAGCCCCTGAACGTGGTGCACCTGGGCGGCGGCGCCTTCACCCTCGCCCGCTACACCGCCGTCTCCCGCCCCCGCTCCACCCAGCAGGTCGTGGAGATCGACGCCGCCCTGGTGGCCTTCGTACGGGAACACCTGCCGCTGGACCCGCAGGCGCGGGTGCGGGTGCGGGCCGTGGACGCGCGGGCGGGTCTGGCCAAGGTCCCGGACGGCTGGGCGGACCTGGTGATCGCGGACGTGTTCAGCGGGGCGCGCACCCCGGCGCACCTGACGAGCACGGAGTTCCTGGACGACGTACGCCGCGTCCTCGCGCCCACCGGGTGGTACGTGGCCAATCTGGCGGACGGTCCGCCGCTGACCCATCTGCGGGGCCAGATCGCGACGGCCGCGTCCCGGTTCACGGAGCTGGCGCTGGCCGCCGATCCGGTGGTGTGGCGGGGGAAACGGTTCGGCAACGCCGTCCTGGTGGCCGCCGACCGCGAGCTGCCCGTCGCGGAGTTCACCCGCCGGGTCGCGAGCGACCCGCACCCGGGCCGGGTCGAGCACGGCCGGGCCCTGGCCGACTTCGCGGGCGGCGCGACGCCGGTCGTGGACGCCTCAGCGGTGGCCTCTCCGCAGCCGCCGCCCTCGGTCTTCCGCTAGGCCGCCCCTTTCGGATCTTGCCGGGCCCGCGACGCCCCGGACGGTCTTCCGCTGGACGGTCGTCCGCCGCCTCAGGGGTCGACGATCTCGACCAGCGGCGGGTGGTCGTGCCAGGTGCAGAACACCGACACCTCACGGCCGTCCCGGGTGAAGGTGACCCGGATCCAGAAGTCCGTCTTCCACACCTGCATCCGCCAATCGGTCGCCGGTGTCGCCGAGACCAGCTCGGCCGAGGAGGCGCCCAGGGAGAAGACGACCCGGCCGCCGGAGACCGGATAGGCCTGCACCTTCCCCGCGTCCTGGCCCGCCCGCTGGTTCGGTCCGGGGGCGGTCGACGGCTTCGGGGACTTCTCCGGGGAGGCCCCCGCGCTCGCCGACGCGTCCGGGGCGGGCGACCCGGAGGGCGACGGGGACCCGGACGGGGACACGGACGAGGAGGGCGACGGGGACGCCTGCGCGCCGTGCGTCGACGAGGACAGCGGACGGTTGGTCAGGGGCACTGCGAGCGGCGGATCGTAGGCCGTTCCCGACATGACGGTGTGCACGCCCCACCACGACAGCGTCACCGCCGCGCCGGTCGCCAGCATCCAGGCCATCGCGTGAAGAAGTCCTCGTCGCATCAAGGCACATACTGCACCACCCGCCACAAGAGTGGCCCGACACCCCGCTGAGTCGCCCGGATGGACTACGGTGCGGGCCATGGCAAGTGTGCTCGTGGTCGAGGACGACCAGTTCGTACGTTCCGCCCTCATCCGGCACCTGACCGAGGCCTCGCACACCGTGCGGAGCGTCGGCACGGCCCTGGAGGCGCTGCGCGAGGTCGCGCACCACCGCTTCGACGTGGTCATCCTCGACCTCGGACTGCCCGACCTGGACGGGTCCGAGGCGCTCAAGATGCTGCGCGGCATCACCGACGTACCCGTGATCATCGCCACCGCGCGCGACGACGAGGCGGAGATCGTCCGGCTGCTCAACGACGGCGCCGACGACTACCTGACCAAACCTTTCTCCGTGGAGCACCTCTCCGCCCGGATGTCCGCCGTCCTGCGCCGCGCCCGGGCCGCCGCCGGGGCCGAACCGCCCTCGCGCGTCCTGCGCGTCGGCGGGCTCGCCATCGACCCGCTGCGCCGCCAGGCCGAGCTGGACGGGGCGGTACTGGACCTCACCCGCCGGGAGTTCGACCTGCTGGCCTTCCTCGCCGGGCGGCCCGGGGTGGTCGTGGCCCGGCGCGAACTGCTCGCCGAGGTCTGGCAGCAGTCGTACGGCGACGACCAGACCATCGACGTCCACCTGTCCTGGCTGCGCCGCAAGCTCGGCGAGACCGCCGCCCGGCCGCGCTACCTGCACACGCTGCGGGGGGTCGGGGTCAAGCTGGAGCCGCCCCGGTGAGCGCGCGATGAGATGGGCGCTCGTCAAGGTGTGCCTCGCGGTCACGGCCATGGTGGTCGTGGCCTTCGCCGTACCGCTGGGCCTCGTCGTCCAGGAGATGGCCAGCGACCGGGCCTTCTCCAACGCCGAACGGCAGGCCGCCAGCATCGGGCCGACGCTGTCCATCACCACCGACCCCGTGCAGCTGCGCAAGGCGGTGGAGTCCACCCAGATGGGCGCCGCCCGGCGGATGGCCGTCCACGTGCCCGCGATCGGCGACAGCCCGCCGGTGGACATCGGCCGGGGCCGGGCCGGGGAGCGCGCCGTCGCGGAGACCCGGCGGATGGGCCGGGGGACGACCGCCTCGGTGCCGGGCGGCGGCTCGGCGCTGCTCCAGCCGACCGCGCTCGGCTCCGGGGACATCGCCGTCGTGGAGATCTTCGTACCGGAGAGCGAGGTCAGCAACGGGGTCGCGACCGCCTGGCTGGTGCTCGCGGGCGTCGGGCTGGCCCTGATCGTCGGCTCGGTCGGGGTCGCCGACCGGCTCGGCGCCCGGCTGGTCCGGCCCGCCGAACGACTCGCGGACGCGGCCCACCAGCTCGGTGAGGGCAAGCTCGGCGCCCGGGTGCCCGAGGACGGGCCGACGGAACTCCGCTCGGCCGCCGCCGCGTTCAACGCGATGGCGGACCAGGTCGTCGAACTCCTCGCCAACGAACGGGAACTGGCCGCCGACCTCTCGCACCGGCTGCGCACCCCGCTGACGGTGCTGCGGCTCAACACGGCCTCGCTCGGTGACGGCCCCGCCGCCGAGCAGACCCGCGCCGCCGTGGAGCAGCTGGAGCGCGAGGTCGACACGATCATCCGTACCGCCCGGGAGCAGCGCCCGGCCACCGGCCCGGGGGCCGGGGCGGGCGCGGGCTGCGACGCCTCCGAGGTGATCCGCGACCGGATGGCCTTCTGGTCGGCGCTCGCGGAGGACGAGGGCCGCGAGGTGCGGCTCGCGGGCGTGGACCGTACGGTACGGATCCCCGTGGCGCGGCCCGAACTCGCGGCCGCCCTCGACGCCATGCTCGGCAACGTCTTCCGGCACACCCCCGAGGGCACCCCCTTCGCGGTGGACGTCCACGACGCCGGCGACGCCGTCATCGTGCTGGTCTCGGACGCGGGCCCCGGCATCGAAGACCCGGACGCGGCCCTGCGTCGCGGCAACGACGGCGGCCGCGACGGGTCGACGGGCCTCGGCCTGGACATCGTGCGGCGGGTCGCGGAGTCGACCGGCGGCGACGTACGGCTGGGCCGCTCGGTGCTCGGCGGGACCGAGGTCCGGGTCTGGATCGGCCTGGACGGGCGGAGTCTCGGCGGCCCCGGCGCGGGGCGGGCCGGGCGCGGCCGACGCGGCAACCGACGTAACCGGGGGCGCGCCTCGCAGGCGTGATGTCGCCGTCTCGGTACGGTCCGCGGCATGGACACCCTGATCTTCGGCGGGCTCCTCGCCACGCTGATCGCCCTGTACCGGGGCGCGTCCCGGACGGTCGTGCTCGGCGCGTGGTGGGCGGTGCTGATCGCCGTCACCCTGCTGACGGCGCACCACATCACCAGCGGCCTCGCCCTGAAGCTGAGCTACTGACCGTGGCCGCGACGATGCACAGCCTCGTGCCCGACGCCCCGCCGGAGAGCGGCCTGCTGGGCCGGGTCCAGTACTGGTTCGCCTGCTCCTTCGCCTTCGGCTGGGCGGCGGTGGTCTGCGCCGGCCTCTACCACCAGTTCGGTCGCGGGGAGATCCCGTGCCCGCTGTGCGTCGTGCAGCGGATGTTCATGCTGCTGGCCGCGCTGGGTGCGGCGTACATCATCCGCGCGGCACTGCTCAGCGGCACCGTGCCGGCCCGCGTCTACATGACGGGTTGGGGGACGTCCCTGGTCGCGGCGATCGGGGGCTCCTTCGCGTCCTGGCGGCAGACCATGCTGCACATCCTGCCGGGGGCCAAGGGGTACGGCAGCGAGGTGTTCGGCCTGCACCTGTACGTATGGGCGTGGATCCTCTTCCAGCTCTCGGTGGTCGCCATCGGCGTCGTCCTGGCCTTCGCCCACATGACGGCCGACCGCGCCGTCCTGGCCGTCCGTCCGGGGCCGCTGCGCACGGCGGGCATGTGCGCGCTGTGGTTCCTGGGCATGGTCATCGCCGTGAGCATGCTGGCGGTCTTCCTCCAGGAGGGCTTCCACTGGTTCCTGCCGGACGGCCCGAACCGGTACCGGTTCTTCTACGATGTCCGGATTTCGGGCTGACCGGTGCCCGGGCTGACCGGTGCCCGGGCGGGCCGGTGCGGCCCGGCCTCCGTTCGACGAATGGATCTCCGCAATGCGCTACGCAGTCCTCGGCACCGGGATCGTCGGCCGTACGGTGGCCGCCCGGCTCGACGGCCTGGGCCACCAGGTGGTCATCGGCACCAGGGAACCGGCAGTCACCCTCGGCCGCTCCGAGTACGCGCAGTGGCAGGAGGCCCACCCCGCGGTCGGGCTGGCCACGTTCGCGCAGGCGGCGCGGGACGGCGAGACCCTGGTCAACGCCACCGGCGGGCAGGCCAGCATCGCCGCGCTGACGGAGGCGGACGCGGCGCACCTCGAGGGCAAGGTCCTCATCGACATCGCGAACCCGCTGGACTTCTCGGGGGGCTTCCCGCCGGTCCTGGACCCGGTCAACGACGACAGCCTGGCCGAGCTGATCCAGCGCACCTTCCCGCGGCTGCGGGTGGTCAAGACGCTGAACACGATGAACTGCCAGATCATGGTGGACCCGGGGCGGGTGGCCGGCGAGCACCACGTCTTCCTCTCGGGCGAGGACGCGGACGCCAAGAAGTCCGTGCGCGAACTGCTGTACGCCTTCGGGTGGCCGCAGGCGAGCGTCCTCGACCTCGGGGGCATCGAGACGGCCCGGGGCACCGAGATGCTGCTGCCCATCTGGCTCCGCCTGATGGGGGCGCTCGGCCACACGGACTTCAACTTCCACATCCAGGGCGCCTAGCCGGGGGCCCGACCCGGACGGGGGCGCACATGTTGCTGCGCCCCCGGCCCGCGCCGAGGGTGGGCGTGACGGAAGGAGCCACGCATGAGAGTCATGCTCAGGGCGCACATGGACACGGCCGCCACCAACGAGGGCATCAAGACCGGCGCGCTGCCCCAGGCGATCAAGACCCTGATGGAGAAGGTGAAGCCGGAGGCGGCCTACTTCGGCCTGCACGAGGGCGTGCGCTCCTGTTGGATGGTCTTCGACCTCCAGGACAGCGCGCAGATGCCGCCGCTGATGGAGGATCTGTTCCTGCAGTTCCACGCCGAGGTCGACGTCGCTCCCGTGATGAACGCCGAGGAGCTGGCGAGGGGCCTGGCGGCGATGAAGGCCTCCTGAGCCCTCAGGAGCCGCTCCAGAGCCGCTCCTGAGGGCTCACCTGCGCCTTCCGAGTACGGCGGAGGCGGTCACCGCCGCGCGCGAGACGGCGAAGGCGGCCCGGTAGCCGTAGGCGCCCGCCAGGGGACCCGATACGGCCGCGGCCAGCGCCTGGCCCGGGATCGGTCCGCTGCCGACCACAGTCATCGCCTCGCCCATCCGGCCAGCCCGATGCCCGCGACGGCGAAGGCGTCCCCCCACGGCCCGGAGACCGCCAGCAGCGGCAGGGCGAGGACCGCCTGCACGGCGATGGTCCACCGCAGCCGGGCGATGAGGTCCGCCGAACCCGGCCGGACGACCGTGACGATGCCGGCGACCGAGCTGGTCACGGCCATGGCGGCCCACACCAGCCCGGCCGCGAGGCGAGCGCGCCGCAGGCCAGGAGCAGCACCGGGCGGTGGCCGCGCCGATCGGCGACCGGCCGATGACCGGGCCGCCGAGGGCCTGGCCGAGCCAGAGCGCGGCGGCCACGGCGCCGGCGTCGCCGATCCCGTCGCGGGTGTTGATGAGCAGGAGCGTTCCGGTGGGGCACAGGAACGCGTACAGGGGCAGGGCACTGCCGCCGAGTGCGAACCCGCGCGGAAACCGGCGCGCGGGCGCGGGGACGGGCTGGGGCACGGATGACCTCCAGCCGCACGCCGACCCACCCGTGTCTGCGACGCACTGCGCTGCCCGTACGGGACTCACCTCCCGGCGGCGGCGGGGCCGGGCCGTGACACCCCCTAGAACGCCTCCTCCGGGTAGGTGCGGAAGCTTCCCTTCCGGGCCAGGCGGGCGTACCAGTGGGCGCTGGAGCGGGGGGTGCGGGTCTGGGTCTCGTAGTCGACCTGCACGATGCCGAAGCGCTTGCTGTACCCGTAGGACCACTCGAAGTTGTCCATCAGCGACCAGAGGAAGTAGCCCTCCACCGGGGCCCCGTCCGCCAGGGCGCGGTGGACGGAGGCGAGGTGGGCCTCCAGGTAGCCGATGCGCTGCGGGTCGTGCAGGTCCGGGGCGTACGCCGCGCCGTTCTCGGTGACCAGCAGCGGCAGCCCGGGCGCCTCGCGGGTGAAGCGCATCAGCAAGTCGTACAGGCCGGTGGGGTCGATCGACCAGCCCATGTCGGTCCGTTCGCCCGGGGGTTGGTGGAAGGCGACCGACTCCGCCGCGGGCCAGGGGGAGTGCGCCGCCGCCCCGTGCCCGTCGGCGCGCGGGCCGTTCCCGTCGGGGGCGGCCGAGACCACCGCCGGGGTGTAGTAGTTCACCCCGAGGTAGTCCAGCGGCTGGTGGATCAGCGCCTCGTCGCCGTGGCGGACGAAGGACCAGTCGGTCACCGCGGCGGTGTCCGCGAGCAGGTCCTGCGGGTAGGCCCCGTGCAGCAGTGGGCCGGTGAAGACCCGGTTGGCCAGCGCGTCGATCCGGCGGGCCGCGTCCAGGTCGGCCGCCGAGCCGGTCAGCGGCCGTACCGCGCTGGGGTTGAGCGCGATGCCGGCCCGGGCCCCGGCCGGCAGGGCCGCCGCGGCCAGCCCGTGGGCCAGGTTGAGGTGGTGGGCGGCGCGCAGCGAGTCGGCGGGGGAGGTGCGGCCGGGGGCGTGGACCCCCGAGGCGTAGCCGAGGAAGGCGCTGCACCAGGGCTCGTTGAGGGTGGTCCAGAGCTCCACCCGGTCGGCGAGCGCCGCCGTGACCTGCTCGGCGTACCGGGCGAAGGCGTAGGCCGTCTCCCGCTCGGGCCAGCCGCCCGCGCTCTCCAGCTCCTGCGGCAGGTCCCAGTGGTACAGGGTCACGCAGGGCCGGATGCCGTACGAGAGCAGCTCGTCGACCAGCGCGTCGTAGAAGCCGATCCCGCCGGCGAGGACCCGCGGCCAGGACACCGAGAACCGGTAGGCGCCGAGCCCGAGCGAGGCCATCAGCCGCACGTCCTCCCGCCACAGCCGGTGGTGGTCGACGGCCACGTCGCCCGTGTCGCCGCCGTGCACCTTGCCCGGCGTACGGCAGAAGGTGTCCCAGATGGACGGTCCGCGCAGGGCCGCGGCGCCCTCGATCTGGAAGGCCGCCGTGGCCGTTCCCCACAGGAACCCGTCGGGGAAGCGCAGTTCCCGCCCGTCGGCCTCCGCGGTCGTGTCCGCTTCCGCTTCCGCGTTCGGGTTCGTGTGCGTGTTCGTCGGGGGTTGGGTCATCCCTTCACCGCTCCTTGCATGATGCCGCCGACGATCTGCCGGCCGAAGACGAGGAACACCAGCAGCAGCGGGAGCGTGCCCAGCAGCGCGCCCGCCATGATCACCGACTGGTCGGGGACGTAGCCCCGGCCCAGCCCGGTCAGGGCCACCTGCACCGTCGGGCTGCCGTTCTGGGTCAGCGCGACGATCGGCCAGAAGAAGTCGTTCCAGGCCATGACGAAGGTCAGCATCCCCAGCACCGCCATCGCGGGCCGGGCGGCGGGGAACACCACGTGCCACAGCACCCGCAGCGAACTCGCCCCGTCCGTGCGGGCCGCCTCCACCAGCTCCATCGGCAGCGCGTGCACCAGGTACTGGCGCATGAAGAACACCCCGAAGGCGCCCACCAGGGTCGGCAGGACCACCGCCTGCAGCCGGTCGGTCCACGACAGCTTCGCGATCAGCATGTAGAGCGGCACCACGCTCAGCTGCGGCGGGATCAGCATCGTCCCGATCACCAGCGCCAGCAGCGGCCGGCTCCCGCGGAAGCGGAGCTTGGCGAAGGCGAACCCGGCGAGCGTGGAGAAGAACACGGTGCCCGCGGCGACCGTGCCCGCCACGATCACCGTGTTCAGCAGGGCGGTGCCCATGTTGGCGTCGGTCCACGCGACCTGGAGGTTGCGCCCCAGGTTCCCGCCGAACCAGAACGGCGGCGGGGTCTGGGCCAGGCGCGTGTTGCTCCGGGACGCCGCGATCGCCGTCCACACGAGCGGGAAGAGCGAGCCGGCCGTGAACAGGGCCAGCACCACGTACGTGAACCGGCCCGCGCGCAGTGACCTCATCGGGAGTCCTTCCGTCCGCGCAGCAGCCGCGCCGCCCCGGCGATCAGCAGCAGGATCAGGAACATCGCCCACGCGATGGCCGACGCCCGCCCGAGGTGCAGGTTCACCCAGCCCTGCTCGTACAGGTACAGCCCGAGCGTCTGGAACTGGTGGTCGGAGCCGCCCGTCGCGCCCGCCCCGCCGTTGAACAGCAGCGGTTCGCCGAACAGCTGGGTCGCCCCGATCGTCGACACCACACAGGTGAAGAAGATCGTCGGCCGCAGCGAGGGCACCGTGACGTGCAGGAACTGCTGGAAGCGCGAGGCCCCGTCCAGCGCGGCGGACTCGTACAGCTCGCCCGGTACGGCCTGCATGGCCGCCAGGTAGATCAGCGCGTTGTAGCCGGTCCACCGCCAGATCACGATGGTGGAGACGGCGAGTTGGGAGGCGAAGGTGCCGTTCTGCCAGTCGACCGCCTCGAAACCCACCGCCGACAGCGCCCAGTTGACCATCCCGTAGTCCCGGCCGAAGAGCAGGACGAAGACGAGCGTGGCCGCCGCGACCGAGGTCGCGTACGGGGTGAGCACCGCGACCCGGAAGAAGGCGGAGCCCCGCAGCCGGTAGTTGAGCAGATGGGCCAGCCCCAGCGCGATCGCCAGCTGCGGCACCGTGGACAGCAGCCCGATGGTCACCGTGTTGCGCAGCGCGTTCCAGAAGAACTCGTCGTCCCACAGCCGGGTGAAGTTCCGCAGCCCCACCCACGTCATGCTGTCGGGATCGGTCAGCTCCACCTGGTGCAGCGCCGCCCAGCCCGTGTAGAGCAGCGGGAACAGCCCGAAGGCGGCGAAGAAGAGGAAGAAGGGCGCCACGAAGGCGTACGGGCTGAAGCGCAGGTCCCAGCGGTAGCGGCGCGAGCGCCACACCTGGCCCGGCCGGCCCCGGCCGCCCCCCTCCGCCGCCGGCCGCTCCGGGCCGACCGCGGAGGGGGACAGCACGGCCGTCTCGTCCGTCACCGGTGCCTCACTGGTCCAGGGCGTTGTCGATCGCCTTCACCGCGGCCTCCCAGCCCTCCTGCGGGCTGCGGCCCTTCTGGTCGACCTGGAGCATCCCGATGTCCGCCAGGTTCTGCGCGATCACCAGGTCCTTCGGGCCGACCACCGTCACCGGTATCCCCTCGGCGGCCTTCGCGAAGATCTCGCCGATCGGGGCGCCGCCGAAGTACGCGTGCTGCGCGCCCGACACCGTCGGCAGCGCGTACGCGGCGCTCGCGCTCGGGAAACTGCCGCGCTTCTCGAAGAGCTTCGCCTGCTGCGCCGGAGCCGTCAGCCAGGCCGCCAGCTTGGCCGCCTCCTCGGCGTGCTTGCCCGCCTTCGGCACCACCAGGAAGGACCCGCCCCAGTTGCTCGGCTTCGGCGCCTGCGCCACGTCCCACTTGTCCTTGCCCGCCGGGCCGGCCTTGTCCTGGATGTAGCCGAGCATCCAGGCGGGGCAGGAGACCGTGGCGAAGGAGCCGTTGGAGAAGCCCTGGTCCCAGGCCGGGGTGAACTGCTGCAACTTGGCGCTCAGCCCGTCCGTGGCGAAGGAGGCCGCCAGGTCGAAGGCCCCGCGCACGGCCGGGTTGGTCTTGTAGACGACCTTGCCCTGGTCGTCGTAGAAGCGCTGGGCGCTGCTCCCGGTGACCGCCGCCATGACGCCCGACGCCGAGTCCACGAAGGACTTCCCCTCGCCGGCCTTCGCCTGGTAGGTGCGGCCCGCCTCCAGGTACTTGTTCCAGTCGCCCGCCCACAGCGCCCCGACCGCCGTCCGGTCGGTGGGCAGCCCGGCCGCCTCGAAGAGGTCCTTGCGGTAGCAGATGCCCTGCGGGCCGATGTCCGTACCGAGGCCGACCGTGGCCCCGCCCTTGGCCGCGGGCGCCGTGCCCTGGGCCCACTTCCAGGGCAGGTACGCGGCCTTGTCCACGCCGGGGACCTTGGCCAGGTCCACCAGCTTGTCGGCCTGGGTGGCGGTGATCTCGGCGATGTTGTTGACCTCGACGGCCTGGATGTCGGCGAGCCCGCTGCCCGTGCCCAGATGGGTGAGGAGCTGGGGGTAGTAGTTCTCGTTCCGCTCGATGGAGGTCTGCTCGATGCGGATCCCGGGATTCTGCGCCATGTACGCGTCGTAGAGCCCGGCCTCCTGGAGTCCGAAGGCCCCGAAGACCCCGACGGTGAGGGTGGTCTGTGCGCCGCCGCCGGACGTACCGGTGGAGGGGGAGCCCTGGTCGGGGCCCTCGTCGGGGTCCTGCGCACACCCCGCGAGCAGCAGGGCCGCGGTTCCGACCGCGGCGACGGTCGTGACGAGGGTTCTTCGGACTCGGGCTCGGGCTCGGACGCGCATGTGCTTCCTCCCAGAAGGACGAAACGTGCCAGGTGTCGTGTGACACAGTGTGGGAGCGCTCCCACAGCCGTCAAGAGGTAGATTCACAACCGGGAGGAAGTCATGAACGGGCACGGGCGCAGTGGGGGACGACCGACCCTGGAGGAGGTCGCGGCGCGCGCCGGAGTCGGGCGCGGCACGGCCTCCCGGGTGATCAACGGATCCTCCAAGGTCAGCGAGCACACCAGGGTCGCCGTCGAGGCGGCCGTGGCCGAGCTGGGATACGTACCGAACCGCGCCGCGCGCGCCCTCGCGGCCAACCGCACCGACGCCATAGCCCTCGTGATCCCCGAGCCGGAGGCCCGCTTCTTCGCCGAGCCCTACTTCTCCGAAGTGGTCCGCGGGGTCGGCGCCGAGCTCGCCGACACCGAGGTCCAGCTCGTCCTCACCCTGGCGGGCAGCGACCGCGAGCGCCGCCGGCTCGCCCAGTACCTGTCCGGGCACCGCGTCGACGGGGTGCTGCTCGTCTCCGTCCACGCCGGGGACCCGCTGCCGGAGCTGCTGGCCGAACTCGGCATCCCGACGGTGATCAGCGGCCGCCGCTCGGCCGCCGAGACCCTGCCCAGCGTGGACTCCGACAACCTGGCGGGCGCGGCCGAGGCCGTGAGCCACCTCCTGGACCGGGGCCGCCGCGCGATCGCCACGATCACCGGCCCGCTGGACGTGTACGGGGCCCAGTGCCGCCTCGACGGTTACCGGAAGGCCCTGGCCGAGGCCGGACACCCCGTCGACGAGCGGATGATCGCGGTCGGCGACTTCACCGAGGAGGGCGGCCGGCGGGCCATGCGGGCACTGCTGGAGCGCCACCCCGGGCTCGACGCGGTCTTCGCCGCCTCGGACGTCATGGCGGCGGGCGCCCGGCGGGAGCTGCGCGCGGCCGGCCGCCGGATCCCGCGGGACGTGGCGCTGGTCGGCTTCGACGACTCGGTGGTCGCCCGGCACATGGACCCGCCGCTGACCAGCGTCCGGCAGCCGATCGAGGAGATGGGCCGGACCATGACGCGGATGCTGCTGGACCGGATCGCGGGGGAGCGGGGCGAGGCGGCCGCCGTGCTGCCGAACCGGCTGGTGGTCCGGGAGTCGTCCTGACGGCCCCGGCCGGGGGCCGGGGGAAGGCCCCGGTCGTGCAGAAGGCCCCGGTCGTGCAGAGGGTCCTGGTCATGCAGAAGGCCCCGGTCATGCAGAAGGCCCCGGTCCGCTTCCGCGAACCGGGGCCTTCCCGCAGGGTGAGTGACGGGACTTGAACCCGCGGCCACCTGGACCACAACCAGGTGCTCTACCAACTGAGCTACACCCACCATGTCCGGTCGGAAAACCGACCGGCCGAAGAAAAGGGTACAGGGTCCGGGAGGGTGCTCGCTCCCCCCTTTCCCCGCGCCCCCTCCGGAGGGGCCAGGCCGGAGCTACGCGCCCGGCACGACGTGCTTGGCGGCGATGCTGCGGGCCGTGTCCGAGTCGGGCCCGGGCTGCGGTACGAAGACCGCCTCCCGGTAGTAGCGCAGCTCGGTGATGGAGTCCTTGATGTCCGCCAGCGCCCGGTGGTTGCCGTTCTTCGGCGGGCTGTTGAAGTACGCCCGCGGGTACCAGCGGCGCGCCAGCTCCTTGACCGAGGACACGTCCACGATCCGGTAGTGCAGGTAGCTCTCCAGCGCGGCCATGTCGCGCAGCAGGAAGCCGCGGTCGGTGCCGACCGAGTTTCCGCAGAGCGGCGCCTTGCGGGGTTCCTTCACGTGCTCCCGCACGTAGGCCAGGACCTGCGCCTCGGCGTCCGCGAGGGTGGTCCCGCCGGCCAGCTCGTCGAGCAGGCCGGAGGCGGTGTGCATCTCGCGCACCACGTCGGGCATGGTCTCCAGCGCGGCGTCCGGCGGGCGGATCACGATGTCCACGCCTTCGCCGAGCACATTGAGCTCCGAGTCGGTGACCAGTGCGGCCACCTCGATAAGTGCGTCGTCCGTCAACGAGAGCCCGGTCATCTCGCAGTCGATCCACACCATGCGATCGTTCATGTGTCCCACCTTATGCGGTCCCCCACGGCGCGGACCGCATATGCGGAAGGTCCCCCATCGGCGGTGACCGGTGGGGGACCTTCGTGCGTCGTACTCAGCTCGCGGTCACGCGTGTTCCCGCAGGACCCGGCCCGGGGCGTACAGCTCCGTCACCGTGGGACCCGACGCGGCCAGGGCCGCCGCCGCCCGGTGGGGCTGCGGAGTGCGCTGGTGCGGAACCGGACCCGCGTTGATCTCGGCCACCTGCGCCACGTCGGCCTGCGGCCGGCGTGCCCGGTAGGCGGAGCGGTACGCGGCCGGGGAGGACCCCAGCTGCCGCCGGAAGTGACCCCGCAGGGCGACCGGCGAGCGGAACCCGCAGCGTCCGGCGACCTCGTCGACCGAGTAGTCGGAGGTCTCCAGCAGCCGCTGTGCCTGGAGCACCCGCTGGGTGATCAGCCACTGGAGCGGAGCGCTGCCGGTGAGCGAGCGGAACCGCCGGTCGAAGGTGCGCCTGCTCATGTAGGCGCGGGCGGCCAGCGTCTCCACGTCGAACTGCTCGTGGAGGTGTTCCAGCGCCCAGGCGACGACCTCGGCCAGCGGGTCGGCGCCGATTTCCTCCGGCAGCGACCGGTCGAGATAGCGTTCCTGGCCGCCGGTGCGGCGCGGCGGCACGACGAGCCTGCGGGCCAGGGCCCCGGCCGCCTCGCTGCCGTGGTCCGTGCGCACGATGTGCAGGCACAGGTCGATTCCGGCCGCCGTGCCGGCGGACGTGAGCACGTCGCCGTCGTCGACGAAGAGTTCGCGCGGATCGACGTGGACGGACGGGTACCGCTTGGCCAGCGTCGGCGCGTACATCCAGTGCGTCGTCGCGGGCCGGCCGTCCAACAGACCGGCGGCGGCGAGCACGAAGGCCCCCGTGCACAGTCCGACGATCCGGGCCCCCTCCTCGTGCGCCAGACGCAGTGCGTCGAGCGCCTCCGGCGGCGGCGGTGAAGTGATGGAGCGCCAGGCGGGAACGACGACCGTTCCTGCCCGGGCGATCGCCTCCAACCCGTACGGCGCGGTCAGTTCGAGCCCGCCGGTGGTCCTGAGCGGACCGTCCTCACCGGCGCACACGAGCAATCGGTAGCGTGGAACTCCCGCGTCCTGCCGGTCAATGCCGAACACGGAAAGTGGAATGGAGCTCTCGAAGATCG
The DNA here is from genome assembly GCF_026340975.1 of Streptomyces sp. NBC_01214. Taxonomy (GTDB): domain Bacteria; phylum Actinomycetota; class Actinomycetes; order Streptomycetales; family Streptomycetaceae; genus Streptomyces. Next base: position 1,432,187 of record NZ_JAPEOS010000001.1, read on the forward strand.
GTCCGCCGCTGAAGAGCAGCACCGCGACGATCTCCCTGCGGCGACGCCCCGCGAGCTTCCGGCCGGCGTCTGCTGTGACGACGGCGGTGGAATCCTGGCTCATGGCGCTAAGCCCCCCTTGGGTGTCGCGACTCCTTGGTCTGGTCGCACCTGCACGTTTCCCCTCGGCCTTGCACGTGGATCCCCCGCCGTAAATACATGATCGAATCTACTGCGTCCCGTGGTGTCGGCGTGACAAGTTCAGCACGCAGCGCTATGTCGACTTCTCAACTTGGCGAAAAGCATTCGATCAGTAAGCGTTCCACTCCGCTACCCGAACGGGAAGCGTGCCGCCCGGCCATGGCCAGTACCTGTAGGGCCGGAACGCCCCTCGAGGTCTGTCGTCGCTGGTGATGAGGGGGACGGGGGGACATTCCGGCAAGGAGGGCACCCTGCCGGGAAGTTGGCTGAAAACATGCGTGTGTGGGTGTGCGAATGAGTCAGTCGTGCGGGGAGAGCGGTCCGGAACCCCGGCATCCGCGGTGCAGTCCGCCGCCGGCGCGCGAGTGCCGGCCGCGGTGGGCGGTCGGAAGGTGGTCCTCCACGGGCACCCGGGCCGCGGCCCGCCGGGTCCTCTCCGAGTGGCGCAGCAGGACCCGGCACGCGGCCGTGACGGCGAGCAGGCCGAGGGTCGCGACGGCCGCCCCGCCGAAGGAGGTTCCGTAGACGACGAGGACCACGGGGACGAGCAGGCAGCTGAAGGCCGCCCAGCGCACGACGTCACCCGCGGGGTCGTCGTGGGCGTGTCCGGCGGAACGCACGGACGGGTGAAGGGTCGAGCGGGGGGACGGGGCGAACTGCGGGGCGGCGTCGGCGTTCTGGAGGGATGCGGCGGACCGCGTCGGCTGAGCTGGCTGGACGGGGTGAACCGGATGACCGGGCACGGCGTGCTCCCTGCGGGCTCTTACCTGTTGGTCGGACGCATGTCCCAACGCCCGGCGGCGGGCTCGGTCACTGTGCCAACGGGTGGCGGTGGCCCGTCTCGTCACTGGCTGTAGGGGGCAGCGGACATTGCCAAGGCGCGCTCACTCCGGCATGCTCCCTGGGACGCTCTCCAAGGGCGGCATGCCCTGTGCAGGACAGGAGTGTCGCCGTACCCTGGTGGGTATGGGCTTGGGAAGATGCTTCCCGGACAGAGCTCCGTCACACTGCGTCGCCGATTTCGCCCCTGTTGCTTCCTCCAAGGACCTCTTCGCCGAGACACCCATGGCCGGTCACGAATTCTCCGAACCCGCGGACCGCAAGCGCAAACGCGTCGTCGACCCCGAGTCGGCCGCCGATCTGCGCGCGGTGGAACAGACACGTGTGCACTGCGATCCGGCCTTCCGGCACGGGGTCGTTGTGGGATTCGACGGATCCACATCCAGTGAGCGCGCACTCGCCTATGCGATCGGCATGGCCCGCCGCTCCGGATCCGGTCTGATCATCGTCCATGTCGCCAACCGGCTGCCCACCACCGTGTGGGCCGGCTGCGAGCCGCCCGTCTTCGTCGACGTGCCGGACCACCGCACCGAGGTCCTCGGACTGGAGCTCGCCTGCGCGGACTATCTGGCCGAAGTGCCGTGGATCCTGGTCGAGCGCGGTGGTGACATCTGCCACGAGCTGGAGGAAGTCGGCCGGGAGTATTCGGCCGACGCCATCGTCGTCGGTTCCACGCACGGGATCGTGGGCCGGATCTTCGGTTCGGTTGCCGGCCGACTGGCCAAGCGCGCACAGCGACCGGTCGTCGTCATTCCTTGACCGCTCCCCTCCCTCGGGCGAGCGACCGATCCGGTCGCTCGCCGTTGTCGTTCCGTGACCGTTTGTTAAGCCGCTTGTGCGGTTGTGCCCCTGTGTAAAGGGTAGATAAGTGCTGCTGGGACGCAGCAAACAACTGCAGATCGAAGGGAGCCCGCCGTGGACAATGGTGTCTCTGCGGGAAGCACGGCCTCGACTTCGACCCTCGGGAACATCGCCCTGGGTCTCACCCTTCTCGCGTTCGGTATCGGCCACACCGGTGTCATCGACGGCGTGTCCGCTGCCAACTCCGTGTCGCTCGCGATGTACGTCGGCGGCGCGGCCCTGTTCCTCCTCGGTCTCCTGGAGTACCGCGGCGGCAACGGGTTCAACGGCACCGCGTTCGCGGGCCTCGGCATCTTCTGGTTCACGTGGGCCAAGGGCGCGGGCGGTTCGGTCTCCGACGAAGCCGCCGGAACGTTTCTTGTCCTCTTCGCGATGCTCGCGCTGACCCTCACGGTCGCCGCCGCGAGCGGTCTGTTCAGCCAGGGCGTCTACGCCCTGCTGACCCTGTCGCTGCTCCTGCTGGCCATGGGCGCGTTCGTGGACAACGGCACGCTTGCGAAGGCGGGCGGCTGGGTCGCCGCCGTCTCCGGACTGCTGGCCTGGTACGGCGCCACCGCGGCGCTGGCGCACTGGCCGATGGCCTTCGGCAAGGCCCGTAGCGGCGGCGCGGTCGCCGCGAGCTGACGGCCATCCCACCTGCGGCCCCCCGGACGATCCGGGGGGCCGTACGCGTGTGCCGGCGGGCGGCGTCCGCCCGTCAAGCGCCCGCCCGTCAAGCGCCCGCCCTCACGCGTCGAAGCGGTGCCGGGAGGCCTCGATGTCACCGAGGAACCGGTGGGTCCAGTCGCACAGTCCGTCGATCGTCACGCGCAGCACCCGGCCCGGTTCGGTGAGGGTGTACTCGACCCGTGGCGGGACGACGGGGTGCACCGTCCGCTCCACCAGGCCGTTGCGTTCCAGCATGCGCAGGTTCTGGGTGAGCATCTTGTGGCTGATGCCCTCGATCCCGTCGCGCAGCTCGCCGAAGCGCAGGGTCTCTTCGCCCAGGGTCTCGATGATCAGCAGCGCCCACTTGTTGGCGATGTCCGAGAAGATCTCCCGCGCCAGGGAGTCGGCGCGCCTGAGGTCGGCCTCGTCGGGCGAGCCCGTGAACTGCTTGGTCACCATCAGGTTCCCCCGTCACCAAAAAGTGCGTTCTTCCATGTCAGAGCACACTCTCCTACGGTGCCCGAGTAACCACAAGAGAGCACTGGAGGCAGGAACATGGCCATTACCCTCGTGAACCCGACCGGCTTGCCGACGGTCGACGCCTACCGACAGGTGTCGATCGCCACCGGGTCGAAGCTGGTCTTCGTCGCCGGACAGGTCGCCTGGGACGCTGATGGGGCCACCGTCGGCGAACGCGACCTCGCCGCTCAGGTCGAGCGGTGCTACCTCAACGTCTGTGCCGCGCTGGCCGCGGCCGGAGCCTCCTTCGACGACGTGGCGAAACTGACCGTGTACGTCGTCGACTGGACCCCCGACAAGATGCCGCTGCTGATGCGCGGCATCGCGCGCGCCGCCGCACGGCTGGGGACCACCCCGGCTGCGCCGGCCACCCTCGTCGGCGTCGCGGCACTGGACGTCCCCGAGCACCTGGTCGAGGTCGAAGCCACCGCCGTCGTCGACTGAACGCGGACGCCCCCGGGACCGTGGGTCCCGGGGGCGTCCGCGTGCGGTGAGGGGGGCGACTACTCGACCGTGACGGACTTCGCCAGGTTGCGCGGCTTGTCGATGTCCCGGCCCATGGCCAGGGCCGTGTGGTACGCCAGCAGCTGGAGCGGGATGCCCATCAGGATCGGGTCCAGCTCGTCCTCGTTCTTCGGCACCACGATGGTGTGGTCCGCCTTCTCCTGCTCGCGGTGGGCGACCGCCAGGATCCGGCCGCTGCGGGCCTTGATCTCCTCCAGCGCCGCGCGGTTCTTCTCCAGCAGGTCGTCGTCCGGGACGATCGCGACCGTCGGCAGCGAGGGCTCGATCAGCGCCAGCGGACCGTGCTTGAGCTCGGAGGCCGGGTAGGCCTCGGCGTGGATGTAGGAGATCTCCTTCAGCTTGAGGGAGGCCTCCAGGGCAACCGGGTAGCCGCGCACCCGGCCGATGAACATCATCGACTTGGCCTCGGCGTACTCGGCCGCCAGCTTCTTGATGTCCTCTTCGCCCTCGAGGATCTCCTGGATCTGCGCGGGCAGCTTGCGCAGGCCCTCGATGATCCGCTTGCCGTCGGTGACCGAGAGGTCGCGGATGCGGCCGAGGTGCACGGCGAGCAGCGCGAAGGCCACGACCGTGTTGGTGAAGCACTTGGTGGAGACGACGCAGACCTCGGGGCCGGCGTGCACGTACACGCCGCCGTCGGCCTCGCGGGCGATCGCGGAACCGACCACGTTGACCACGCCGAGGACGCGGGCGCCCTTGCGCTTGAGCTCCTGCACCGCCGCGAGGACGTCGTACGTCTCACCGGACTGGGAGACCGCGATGTAGAGGGTGTCGGGGTCCACGACCGGGTTGCGGTAGCGGAACTCGGAGGCCGGCTCGGCGTCCGCGGGGATCCGCGCCATGCCCTCGATGAGGCCGGCGCCGATGAGGCCCGCGTGGTACGAGGTGCCGCAACCGAGGATCTTGACCCGGCGGATGCCGCGCGCCTCGCGCGGGTCCAGGTTCAGGCCGCCCAGGTGCACGGTGCTGAAGCGGTCGTCGATCCGGCCGCGCAGCACGCGGTCGACCGCGTCGGGCTGCTCGGAGATCTCCTTGTGCATGTAGGTGTCGTGACCGCCCATGTCGTACGAGGCGGCCTCCCACTCCACGGTCTCCGGGGTGGCGTTGGTCGTCGTGCCGGAGGTCGTGTAGGTGCGGAAGTCGTCGGCCTTGATGGTGGCCATCTCGCCGTCGCCGAGGGTGACGACCTGGCGGGTGTGGGCGACCAGCGCGGCGACGTCCGAGGCGACGAACATCTCCTTCTCGCCGATGCCGAGGACCACCGGGGAGCCGTTGCGGGCGACGACGATGCGGTCGGCGAAGTCGGCGTGCATGACGGCGATGCCGTAGGTGCCGTCGATGACCTTGAGCGCCTCGCGGACCTTCTCCTCCAGGGAGTCGGCCTCGGAGCGGGCGATCAGGTGGACGATGACCTCGGTGTCGGTCTCCGAGACGAAGACGACGCCCTCGGCCTCGAGCTTGGCGCGCAGCTCGGAGCAGTTGTCGACGATGCCGTTGTGGACGACGGCGACCTTGTTCTCCGGGTCCAGGTGCGGGTGGGAGTTGATGTCGCTCGGGGCGCCGTGCGTGGCCCAGCGGGTGTGGGCGATGCCGGTGGTGCCGGCGAAGCGCTTGGGAACGCGGGACTCCAGCTCGCGGACGCGGCCCTTGGCCTTGACGACCTTCAGGGCCGGGGCCTTCGGGGTGTTGACCACGATGCCCGCGGAGTCGTATCCGCGGTACTCCAGCCGTGCCAGGCCCTCCAGCAGCAGCGGTGCCACGTCACGCTTGCCGATGTAACCGACGATTCCACACATACGGTTCTGCCCCTCCTGAAGTTCGGTTCTGTACTCGTCCGGAGCCGCGTGCGGCGGCGGCCGGCTCAGCCGTAGACGATGCGGCGCAACTGCCGGAGCGAGAGCTCCGGCGGCGCCACGGCGCGGTGCGGCAGCTCGGCCGCGATCCGCTCGAAGATCTCCGCGTTCACCGCTCCGCCGGACTGCAGTTCCCGGTGGCGGCGGCGGACGAACTCCTCGGTCGTCTCGTCGAAGTAGGCGAGCACGTCCAGTACCACCCGGGCTGCCTCGCCGCGCTGGAGCGCGGTGCTGCGCACCAGGTGGTCGACGAGGTCGTCATGCGACGGGCGGCGATCGAGCACTCGTAGATATTGGCGGCTAACAGCGATGAACGCAAAGATCCTGCCCGATTCCGGGCAGGATCTCTCTGGTCTGGACCAGTGGGACGCTCGGTGTGCCCCCCTTCGGATGATTTCTGCCCGCCCCGGATTCACTCACCGGACGGGACGGCCCCCTTGGCCTATACCTGTGCGCATGAGAGTCCTGCGACGCACGCTCGGCACCCTCCTCGCCTTCGCCGCGGCCCCGGCCCTGGTCACGGCCTGCGCCTCCGCCCACGGTGACGACGCCAGACCCGGGGACGACCCGCCGGTGGCCCTCGCCCCCTTCGAACGGCTGCTGCCCGTGCCCGTCTCCGCGCGCGCCGAAGGCCCCGGGTACTCCTTCGGCGCGGGCACGGTCATCCGTACCGGCCGGGGCCCGGGCGAGGAGGTCCGCCGGGTGGGCGAGCTCCTCGCCGAGCAGTTGCGCGGCCCGAGCGGGCTGCCGCTGCCGGTGGTCGACGGGGCGCAGGGGGACGGGATCCGGCTCCGGATCGACGAGGGGGCGCAGGGGGTGGGCGAGGAGGGGTACCGGCTGGAGTCCGGCCCGACCGGGGTCACCCTCACCGCGCGGACCCCGGCCGGGCTCTTCCACGCGGGGCAGACGCTGCGCCAGCTGGTGCCGGTGGCGGGTCCCGGCACGGTGCCGGGCGGGACGGTCACCGACCGGCCGCGCTTCGCGTACCGGGGGGCCATGGTCGACATCGCGCGCCACCACTTCTCGGTGGACCAGGTGAAGCGGTACGTGGACCAGCTCGCCCAGTACAAGGTCAACACCCTGCACCTGCACCTGACCGACGACCAGGGGTGGCGCTTGGCGATCGACTCCTGGCCGCGACTGGCGGAGTACGGGGGCGGCAGCGAGGTCGGCGGCGGGCCGGGCGGCCACTGGACGAAGGACGAGTACCGGGAGCTGGTGGCCTACGCGGGCCAGCGGTACGTGGACGTGGTCCCCGAGATCGACATGCCGGGGCACGTGAACGCGGCGCTCGCCTCCTACGCCGAGCTGAACTGCGACGGCAAGGCCCCGGAGCGGTACACCGGCGTCAAGGTGGGCTTCAGCTCCCTGTGCGTGGCCAAGGAGCGGACGTACGAGTTCATCGACGAGGTCCTCGGCGAGCTGGCGGAGCTCACCCCGGGCCGCTACCTGCACATCGGCGGCGACGAGGCGCACGCGACGCCGGCGGCGGACTACGCGGCCTTCATGGACCGGGCGCAGGCGGTGGTGGGGCGGTACGGCAAGACGGTGATGGCCTGGCACCAGCTGGCGGGGGCCCGCCCGGCCCGGGGCGCGGTGCTCCAGTACTGGGGCCACGACAAGACGGCGGCCGCGGACAAGGCGGCCGTGGTGGCGGCGGCGAAGGCGGGGCACCCGCTGGTCCTGTCCCCGGCGGACCGGCTGTACCTGGACATGAAGTACGACCCGGCGACGAAGCCGGGCCTGGCCTGGGCGGGGTACGTCCCGGTGCGGCGCGCCTATTCCTGGGACCCGGGGGCGTACCTGGCCGGGGTCCCCGAGTCGGCGGTGCTGGGGGTGGAGGCCCCGCTGTGGACGGAGACCGTCGCGACGCGCGGCGACTGGGAGCTGATGGCCTTTCCGCGGGTGCTGGGCCTGGCCGAGCTGGGCTGGTCGCCGGCGGCCGCGCTCGACTGGACCGCCTACGGCCGCCGCCTGGCCGCGCAGGCGCCCCGGCTGGAGGCGCAGGGCATCGGCTTCTTCCGGGCGCCGGACGTGCCGTGGTCGTAGCCCCTTGTTCCGCGTCTTCCGACGCGCCGGCGGTCCGGCGCGTCGGAAGGAGAACGGGCTGCGGATGCACGTCCGGTCGTGTCCTCGGTCACGACCACCGTTGCTCCCAAGGCCGCTACGGGCTTGCTCGCCAGACCAATGCCTGGGCGACGACGACGTGCTCACCGTTGAAGGTGATGGCGGGGCCTTCGTGTAGTTCGTAGCCAAGGCCGATCGCTTCGCTCACACGTTGGCAGAACGTCGCGTCGTCCCGGCCGGTCAGAACTCGGTAGACGGGCAATCCTTCTGGTGGTGTGCTCATGAGGAAGAGGATGCCCTGCCGGCCGAGGCCGAAGCGGCGGTCCCCGGAGGAAACCGGTGGACCGCTGCGGGCGACCGAAGCCCGGTCAGGAAGGCCGGAGTAGGAAGACTTGCGGTAGGCGCTGACGATCTCTGCGGTCATGGTCTCTCCGTACGGGTCGAGGTGCATGACACCAGTCCCGCGCGGCCCGTGCTCGGGGCGTCGGACCTGGACGGTGACGGCGGGCGCGGGCTCCATCTGGTGGCGGCCGTCGCAGACCGCTGGGCCGTCGGGGAGCGGGTCGGGCCCGGGAAGCGGGTATGGGCCGAGCTGTCCGTGAAGGTGCCGTGACCACAGCCTGGGTGCTGACTCCCGACCGGACGGGGAGTCCGGCGATCTACGAGGTGGAGTGCACCTCGTGTCTGGCCGGTTCCGGGCCGGCCGATGATGACGACGGGCCCGCCGTGTGGGCCTTGCGGCATGCGCGGGAGACACGGCACACCGGCTACCGCCGGATCGTCACCGACTTCCGGCGGGCTCTGGCTGCGGACTGAGAAACACGCGAGGCGTGTTTGCGATTAGGGCCGGTCCGGGCTTTGCGGACACGCTTTTGCAGAGGCGGGGCGGCGCCGAGGGGCCGTATCGGCGCCGCCCCGCGCCCCGACGCCTCCCTGCTGATCACCAAGAGGCGTTGGTAGAGGTCGGCTCCGGCCGACGTGGTGCGGCCGTATCATGGGCCGCAGCAGGCTGTGACCGGCGTCAGCGGGGAGGTCCTCACATGAGTGCGGAAACCGAGCACCCGATCCATCCGCCGATCCGGCCGCGGCTGTCGGTGGAGGAACTGCTGGCTGCGAAGAACACCCAGCCGATCACGTCCCTGGACGATCTGAAAGCGGACACTTTCGAGTCCGACGAGGAGCTGGACGAGTTCCTCGCCTTCACCTACGCCGAGCGTCGGCGCGACGTCGCCTGAGCCGCCGCCATGCAACCAGTCGTCCTCGACACCGACGTCGCCTCCCTCACTCACAAGGGCAAGCTCACCGGCCCGCTGGCCACCCGGCTGATCGGCCGCAAGCCACTGATCACCTTCGTCACCTTCGGCGAGCTGACCCAATGGGCGGAGATCCGCGACTGGGGCAGCGGACGACGCCAGGAACTCGCTGACTGGCTGTCCGGCATCCCCGTCCTGCCCGGGGACGAAGCCGTCGCCGCCACCTGGGGCAAACTGTCCGCCGCAGGCAGGAAGGCCGGACGGCCGCAGCCGACCAACGACATGTGGATCGCCGCCTGCTGCCTCACCTATGACCTGCCGCTTGCGACCTTGAACCTCAAGGACTACGACTACTTCAAGGACAAGCACAACTTGCGCATCCTCGGCGAGGAATAGCCCGACGAGCAGACGGCGCCGACGGCGGACCGAGAAACACGCGAGGCGTGTCCGTGGAGAGGGCCAGTCTGGCTCCGCGGACACGCCTTCGTGCTGGAGGGAGGGGCAGGCGGTCGAGGGACCGTATCGACAGCCTGCCCGACCCCAGGTCACCGCCGGGCGAAGGCCGCGACGGGGTTCTTGAGGTTGCCGATCAGCTGGAGGGCCGCCGCCGGGTCGGCGAGGTCGACCATCTGCTTGTTGTTGCGCAGCTGGAGGCGGTTCAGGCAGGACAGCTGGAACTCCTGCGCGAACAGGTCGTACCGCTGGAAGCGCTCCGCGAGCTGCGGCATCGACTCCTGGTACTCGTGGCCGCAGTCCGCGACCGCCCGCCAGAAGGTGTCCTCGTCGCAGATGTCTTCGTCCGCCAGGATCGCGCCGAGGAAGCGGAAGAAGCAGTCGAAGACGTCGGTGAAGATCGACAGGAGCTTCATGTCCTCCGGGATGTCTGCCCGGACCCGCTCGACCGCGGGCGGCAGCACCGCGTCCGCGTCCATGATGACGATCTCCTCGGCGATGTCCTTGAAGATCGCCCGCTTCACCAGGCCGCCCTCGATGACGAGGATGGTGTTCTCGCCGTGCGGCATGTACGCGAGGTCGTACTGGTAGAAGCAGTGCAGCAGCGGCACCAGGTAGGCGCGCAGGTAGTGGCGCAGCCACTCGGCCGGGGTCAGGCCCGACTCCGCGATCAGCGCGCCGACGAAGGACTTGCCCTCGGCGTCCACGTGCAGGAGCGAGGCCATCGTGGCGAGGCGCTCGTCGCCCTCGATCAGGTTGACCGGGGACTCGCGCCACAGCGCGGCCAGCATCTTGCGGTACGGGGAGTACCGGTCGGTGGCGCGCTCGTACTGGCGGTGGTGGTAGCCGATCGCCGCGCGCTCGCGGATGATCGAGAAGTCCACCGACTTCAGGACCTCGTCGCCCTCGATCAGCTGGTGCAGCCAGTCGTTGATGGCCGGGGTGGCCTCCATGTACGCGGCCGACAGGCCGCGCATGAAGCCCATGTTCAGGACCGAGATGGCGGTCTTGACGTAGTGCTTGCGCGGCGCGCTCTGGTTGAAGAACGTGCGGATCGACTGCTGCGCGAGGTACGCGTCCGGGCCCTCGCCCAGCAGCACCAGGCGGCGGCCCGCGATCTCGGCCGCGAAGGTGACCGTGGTCTTGTTCCACCACTGCCAGGGGTGCACGGGGAAGAGGTGGAAGTCGGCGAGGTCCAGGCCCAGCGCGGTCATCCGCTCGGCGAAGACGCCGATGGTCTCCTCGCCGAGCTCCTCGCGCATGAAGGAGTCGTGGTCCAGGCCCGCGCCCGCCGTGAAGGTGGAGACGTCCTTGCGGGCGGCCACCCACACCAGGTGGACGGGGCTGGCGGTCTCCGGGGCGTACGAGAGGTACTCGTGCACGCCGAAGCCGAGCCGGCCGTTGTTCGCGACGAAGCAGGGGTGGCCCTCGGTCATGCCCGTCTCGATGTCCTGGAAGGAGGACTTCGCGAGGACGTCGGAGGAGACCTGCGGCTTCGTGTACTTGTAGCCGGTGCCGGCCAGGGTGGAGGAGATCTCCTCCAGGTAGACGGGCAGCACCTCGGGGCTCAGGCCCAGGGCCTCGCGCAGCTCGATGTGGAAGTCGAGGGCGTCCAGCTCCAGCTCGGCCCCGTCACGGTGGCGGGTGATGGAGGCCTCGTCGACCGACCAGTGGTCGAGGGCGTGCAGGACGGCCTTGAAGCGGTACTCCACGGTGGAGTCGTCGCTGAGGACCGAGTAGAAGCCCTCGCCCAGCGGCTTCGGGGTCAGCAGGCGCTCGTGGGAGAACTCCGCGAGGCCCTTGCGGACCAGGGCGCGGTTGGCGCGGGCCCACAGCTCGGGGTTCAGGTGGGCGACGGCGTCGGCGAGGCTCATATGGAGACCCCCTGGGCGGCCGTGGCGGCCTCGAACTGGGCGCGGGTGCAGAAGCTCAGCAGGGCTTCCTTCTCCGGCTTGGTGACCTGGCGCTCCGGCACGAAGCCGACGACCTCGTTCAGGGTGTGCACGGCGGTGTTGGAGACGTCCGGCTCGACGACGACGCGCTCGGTGGCCGGGTCGGCGAAGATCGCGGCCATGACCGTGGTGATCACGGCGCGGGTGAAGCCGTGCAGCGGGGTGTCGCTCGGGGCGACGAGGAAGTGCATGCCGACGTCGCCCGGCTGGGCGTCGTAGAGGCCGACCAGCTCCAGCTCGGACGGGTCGTAGGTCTCCATCAGGAAGGCGGGGCGGCCCTCGTGCAGGCCGATGAAGGCCTGGTGGTGCTCGTGCGCGGCGATCCTCATGTACTCGCGCTCGACGTCCGGCAGGGATGCGTCCTGCATCATCCAGAACGAGGCCTTCGGGTGGGTGACCCAGCCGTGGAGCAGCTCCGCGTCGGCGAAGGGGTCCAGGGGGCGCACGGCGAAGGAACCGAGTTCTTTGTCGGTGCGGGAGAAGAGGAGTTCGGTTGTGCTCATCAGAGGGTGCCTTCCGGGGCGGCGAACTGCTGGAACGCGATGGACTTCTCGACCTTGTAGTGCTCGCGGCCGAGGAGCTCACCGACGATGTACGCGTTCCGGTACGCCGCCATGCCCAGGTCGGGCGAGGTGAGGGAGTGGTTGTGGGTGGTGCCGTTCTGCAGGTAGACCCCGCGGCCCGTGGTGTCGATGCTGTAGTTGCGGGCGGCGTCGAGACGGCCGTGCCCGTCGAAGTTCAGGCGGTCGCGCACCGGGTTCAGGAACTCCGGGAACGTGTACTTGTAGCCGGTGGCCAGGACCAGGCCCTCGGAGGTGAGGGAGAAGTCCCGCTCCTGCTCCTCCTGGCGCAGCCCCAGCGTGTACGTGCCCGTGGTGGTGTCGTACGCGGTGCTGTTCAGGGAGGTGTTGGTCAGCAGGGTGGTCGGGACCTGGCCCGGCATGCTGACCTTCTTCTGGTAGAGCAGGTCGAAGATGGCGTTGATCAGGTCGCCGTCGATGCCCTTGAAGAGGTTCTTCTGCTGGGTCTCCAGCCGGTACCGGGTGTCCTCGGGGAGCGCGTGGAAGTAGTCCACGTACTCGGGGGAGGTCATCTCCAGGGTCAGCTTCGTGTACTCGAGCGGGAAGAACCGCGGCGAGCGGGTGACCCAGTTGAGCTGGTAGCCGTGGACGTCGATCTCGGCGAGGAGGTCGTAGTAGATCTCGGCCGCGCTCTGGCCGGAGCCGATGAGGGTGATCGACTTCTTCTTCTGCAGCTCCGCCTTGTTCTGCATGTAGACGGAGTTGTGCAGGAAGTCGCCGCCCAGGCCCTCGCAGGTCGGCGGGACGTGCGGCGGAGTGCCGGTGCCCAGGACCAGGCGGGGGGCCCGGTGGGTCTCGCCCTTGTCCGTGTGGACCTCGTACAGGCCGGCCTGCTCGTCGTAGGTGACCTCGGTGACCGAGGTGGACCACTGGACGTTGTCGAGGCGGTCGGCGGCCCAACGGCAGTAGTCGTTGTACTCGGCCCGCAGCGGGTAGAAGTTCTCCCGGATGTAGAAGGAGTACAGCCGGTCCTTGTCCTTCAGGTAGTTCAGGAAGGAGAAGGGCGAGGTCGGGTCGGCGAGCGTGACCAGGTCCGACATGAAGGGCGTCTGCAGGTGGGCGCCGTCCAGGAACATGCCGGCGTGCCACTCGAAGTGCGGCTTCGACTCGATGAAGAGACCGTCGATCTCGTCGAGCGGGGCGGTCAGGCAGGCGAGTCCGAGGTTGAACGGACCGACGCCGATGCCGATGAAGTCGTGGGTCTTAGCGGTGGAGGGCAAGGGATTCTCCCAGGAACTGCTCGGCATGTGCGGCGAGAAGGTCGAGGACGGCAGCGATGTCGGCCGTCGTGGTCTGCGGGTTGAGGAGGGTGAACTTCAGGTACTGCTTCCCGTCCACCTTGGTGCCGGCGACGACGGCCTCACCGGAGGCGAACAGGGCCTTGCGGGCGTGCAGGTTGGCCTCGTCGACCAGGTCGGCGCGGACGTCCTCGCCCTGAGGGACGTAGCGGAAGACGAGGGTGGAGATCTGCGGCTTGACGACGACCTCGAAGCGCGGGTCGGCGTCGATGACGTCCCAGCCGGCCGCGGCCAGGTCGATGACCTCGTCGAAGAGCGAACCGACACCGTCGGCGCCCATGACGCGCAGGGTCACCCAGAGCTTGAGCGCGTCGAACCGGCGCGTGGTCTGGATGGACTTGTCGACCTGGTTGGGGATGCGCTCTTCGGCCATGCGGCGCGGGTTGAGGTAGTCCGCGTGGTACGTGGCGTGCTTGAGGGTGTCGCGGTCGCGCACCAGCATGGCGCTGGAGCTGACCGGCTGGAAGAACGACTTGTGGTAGTCGACCGTGACCGAGTCGGCGCGCTCGATGCCGTCGAGGAGGTGGCGGCGGGTCGGGGAGGCCAGCAGTCCGCAGCCGTAGGCGGCGTCCACGTGCATCCACGCGGAGTGCTCGTCGGCCAGGCGGGCGATCTCGGGGAGCGGGTCGATGGACCCGAAGTCGGTGGTGCCGGCGGTGGCGACGACGGCCATCGGGAAGAGGCCCTCGGAGGCGCACTCCTCCAGTTCCAGGGCGAGCACCGCGGTGTCCATCCGGCGGTTGCGGTCGACCGGGACGGAGATGACGGCCTCGTAGCCGAGTCCGAGCATGGCGGCCGACTTCTGCACGCTGAAGTGGCTCGCCTCGGAGGTGAAGATGCGCAGCTTCGGCAGGAGTTCGGCCTTGGTGAGCTCGCGGCCCTCGTCGAGCGCCTTCTTCATGACGAGGCGGCAGGCCTCGTCACGGGCGAGGAGCAGCGCGTGGAAGTTGGACTGGCTGCCGCCGGAGGTGAAGATACCGTCCGCGGCGGGGCCGAGGCCGATGCGCTCGGTGGTCCAGTCGATGAGGCGGCGCTCGATGAGCGTGCCGCCGATGGACTGGTCCCAGGTGTCGAGCGAGGAGTTGACGGCCGAGAGGATCGCCTCGCCGAGCACGGCAGGGATGACGACCGGGCAGTTGAGGTGGCCCAGGTAGCGCGGGTGGTGGAAGTACACCGCGTCGCGCAGGTAGACGTCCTCCAGCTCGTCCAGGACGGCGGTCGCGTCGGCGAGCGGCTTGTCCAGGTCGATCCCGTTGATGACCGGGGCGAGCTCGTCGACGGATATACCGGTGTGGGGCCGCTGCGTGGTGGCGAGTTTGGCGGCGACGCGGTCGACGCCCTCGGTGACGGAGCGCCGGTAGAGGTCCGCGGTCGTCTCGTTCAGCAGATGCGAGCGCATCAACTTTCCTCCGGGCAAGGGGTGGAGAGGGGGGGTGGGGGTGTGGCGTGCGAGGCTAAGGTTAGCCTAACCTTAGTATTTGGCCAAACGTAGAAGGGCCCTGGCTGAAAAAGCCAGGGCCCTTCTCAACTGCTCCATGGGGTAAGGAAGCTGACTACAGCTCGGACGCGGGGTCCTCGCTCGGGGCCTTGCCCGCGTACGCCTCGGCGAGGAGCTGCTCCTCGCTCGCGCCGAGCCGCCAGTAGCCGGTGAAACGTACGGCGCGGCGGTCGACGGATCGTTCCTGCACGACGTGCCGGCGGACCGCGCGGATCGTGCCCGCCTCACCCGCCAGCCAGGCGTACGGGGCGACGGCCGTGCTGGGGTCGGCCGCACGCAGCGCGCCCAACACCCGCTCGGTCCGCTCCCGGCCGCCGCTCTCGCGCACGATCCAGGTGATGTCCGCGTCGGCGGGCGCCCGGAGGTCGAGCCGGTCGTCCTCGTGCGGGACCTCGAACCAGGCCTTGACCCGGGTCCCGGCGGGGAGCCGGTCCAAGATCGCGGCCGCGGCCGGCAGCGCGGTCTCGTCCGCGTACATCCAGATCTCGTCGGTGTCGGCCGGCGGCTGGAAGCGTACGGACTTGTTCTCGGCGACGGCAGGTCCGATCGCCATGATCCGACGGCCGGTCACCGCCCGCCCCGCCCAGCGGGACGCGGGGCTGGAGTCCCCGTGCAGGACGAAGTCGATGTCGACCTCGTCCGCGCCCTCGGGCGTACGGCGCTGCTCGCGCACCGTGTAGGAGCGCATCACCGGTCGCTCCTCCTCCGGCATTCCGCGCCAGGCGGCGAACCAGGTGTCCTCGTCCGTGGACGGGAGCACCGTGTGCTCCTGGTCGGGCGCGGGCAGGAAGAGCGACAGGCTCTGGTCGAAGCCGCCCGAGCGGAAGCCCGCGAGGGACTCCCCGCCGAACGTGACCCGCAGGAACGAGTGGCCCAGACGGCGCGTGCGGAGCACTTCGAGCTCGAAGAACCGGAAGTGTGCGACGGCCGGGGCGTCGGATGCGGTGGCGGTCATGCGGAGAGGTCCCCCCTGGAAGTCGGTACGGCCCAGTTGGCGCCCGGGGTCACCGGGCGCCGAGGGTCAGCTGACCTTCTTGGCGTTCTGGATGGACTTCGCGAGGTCTTCCAGGATCTGCGCGCACTTGTCGTACGAGAAGATCGGCTCGGTCACGCGCGGGACGACCTGACCGGCCTTGACGGCGGGCAGCTCGTTCCAGGTCGGCTTGTCCTTCAGCTGCTCGGGCTGCAGGGTGCCGGTGCGGTTGTCGAGCAGGATGACGTCGGCCTTGTACTTGCCGGCGTTCTCCCAGCTGAGCGCCTCGAAGAAGCCGCCCTCGTCCAGCTTCTCGGGGGTGACGAACTCGACGCCGAGCTGCTTGAAGTACTTCAGGTCGGCCGCGGTGTCCGGGGTGGACGCGTAGAACAGGGCGTCCGCGCCGGAGGCCACGAGCACCTTGACGCCCGGGTTGGCCTTGGTGGCCTCGCGCACCTTCGCGGTGGCGGCCTCGAAGCGGGCCTTGGAGTCCACGGTCTTCTTGGAGTTCAGGTCCGCGCCGAGGGACTTGGCGAGGTCCGCGGTGCGCTCCAGCGCCTTGTCGAGGGTGACGTCGCCGCCCACCTTGATCGCGGCGGCCGGGGCGAGCGAGAGGATCTTGTCCTTCGAGGCCTCGGGCAGGTACCAGTAGGTGCCGTCCCAGCTGTTGGTGACCAGCAGGTCGGGCTGGAGGGCCGCGTACTTCTCGACGTTGAACTCGTCGTAGACGTTGCCGAGGATCTCGACCTTGGAGATGTCCAGCGAGCCGGCCTGGACGTCGGCCTTGCCGTCGGCGGTCTTGGTCGGGCCGAACACGCCCTTGACCGGGACGCCGTAGTCGTAGAGCGCGGCGGCGGTGCCGGTGAAGGCGACGATGTTCTTCGGCTTGGCCTTGGTGGTGACGTCCTTGCCGAGGTCGTCCTTGAAGGTCCAGGCAGCGGACGCGGTGGCGCCGTTGTCCTTGCCGCCGTCACCCTTCGCCGAGTCGGTGCCGCCGCACGCGGCGAGGACCGCGACGAGGCCGAGGGCGCCACCTGCCGCGACGAAGCCGCGACGGGTGAAGGAGGAGGTTCGGGACTTGGGCATGTCGATGTCCGCTTTCGTGCGTGCAGGGGTGGCCGCTGGGCCGTTCGGTGAGAAGGTTAGCCTAACCTAAGGGTATGTCCAGAGCTGGGGGAAGATCCGTCCGTGAGGTGGATCACCATCCTGGAATCCGGCCCGACCGGCCGGCACCCGTACCGCCCGCGGCGAGGGCCCGAGTTGGGGGCTTTGCGAACCCGTGAGGGGACCGGCCCGCGTCGGGCTCCGTCCGCCCGCGGGTGCGACCGGGCCGAGCCCCGCCGTCCACCGATTTCGATCATGGCTGTGAATACTGGGCCGATGCGAAACAAATGGTGGATAGCCACAGGAGCGAACCTCGTGATGGGGGTCCCTGGCGTCGTGCCGGTCTGGCTCCTTTGGTACATCGCCGTCAACGGGCCGCTCGCCGACCTCGGTTGGACCGTTCGGGAACCCACGGAGAACGACGGCATGGTCCCGATTCTGGTCCCGATCGTGGCTGCGTCCGGGGTGCTGTGGTGGCTCGCCAACCGCTTCCTACGGCGATGGAACACGGCGGCGGCCCGGGTCTACTGGCCGGTGTGCGCCCTGGTGACCCTGGTTCCCACGGCCACGCTCATAGTTTTCTCCTGACCGCCCGCCGGCACGCCGAAGTCCGGCGCGGGCACGGGGCCCACGCCGGACGTCGTCATCGGGTGCCTCAGCCGGCGAAACCCAGCTCGCGCGCGATCAGCATGCGCTGGACCTCGCTCGTGCCCTCGCCGATCTCCAGGATCTTGGAGTCCCGCCACATTCGGGCCACCGGGTACTCGTTCATGAAGCCGTAGCCGCCGTGGATCTGGGTCGCCTCGCGGGCGTTGTCGACGGCGACCGTCGAGGAGTACAGCTTCGCGATCGCCGCCTCCTTCTTGAACGGCTCCCCGGCCACCAGCCGCGACGCCGCGTCGCGCCAGCCGATGCGGGCCATGTGGGCGCGCATCTCCATGTCGGCCAGCTTGAACTGGATGGCCTGGTTGTCGCCGATCGCCTTGCCGAAGGCGTGCCGCTCCTTGGCGTACTTCACCGACTCGTCCACGCAGCCCTGCGCGAGACCGGTCGCGAGCGCGGAGATGGCGATCCGGCCCTCGTCGAGGATCCGCAGGAACTGCGCGTAGCCGCGGCCCTCCTGGCCCACCAGGTTGGCCAGGGGGACCCGTACGCCGTCGAAGGACAGCTCACGGGTGTCCGAGGAGTTCCAGCCCACCTTGGAGTACGGCGCGGCCACCGTGAAGCCGGGGGTGCCGGACGGGACGATGATCGAGGAGATCTCCGGGCGGCCGTCCGCCTTGCGGCCCGTCACGGCCGTCACGGTGACCAGACCGGTGATGTCCGTACCGGAGTTGGTGATGAAGCACTTCGAGCCGTTGATGACCCACTCGTCGCCGTCCTTGACGGCGGTGGTGCGGGTGCCGCCCGCGTCGGAGCCGGCACCGGGCTCCGTCAGGCCGAAGGCGCCGAGGATCTCACCGGAGCACATCTTCGGCAGCCACTGCTGCTTCTGCTCCTCGGTGCCGAAGAGGTAGATCGGCATGGCGCCGAGGGAGACCCCGGCCTCCAGGGTGATGGCGACCGAGGAGTCGACGCGGGCCAGCTCCTCCAGGGCGATGCCGAGGGCGAGGTAGTCCCCGCCCATGCCGCCGTACTCCTCCGGGAAGGGCAGGCCGAACAGGCCCATGCGGCCCATCTCGGCGACGATCTCGTAGGGGAACTCGTGCCGCTCGTACAGGTCGCCGATCTTCGGGGCGACGACGTCGTGCGCGAACGCCTCTACGGTGCGGCGGAGTTCCTCGTGCTCAGGGGTGAGCCGGTGGTCGAGGGGCATGGTGTGACTACTCCTTGTGGGAGAGGGCGCGGACGGTACGGGAGGGGCTGGGACGTCCCAGCCGTTCGGCCATCCACACGCTCGTGGCGGTGAGGGCGGCCAGGTCGACCCCGGTTTCGATGTCGAGGCCGTCGAGCATCCACACCAGGTCCTCGGTCGCGAGGTTGCCGGTGGCGCTCTTCGCGTACGGGCAGCCGCCGAGGCCGCCCGCGGAGGCGTCGACGGTGCTCACGCCGTGCTGGAGCGCGGCAAGGGTGTTGGACAGGGCCTGGCCGTAGGTGTCGTGGAAGTGCACGCCGATGCGGTCGGTGGGGACACCGGCCTCGTTCAACGCGGAGAGCAGGGCCTGGACGTGGCCCGGGGTGGCGACGCCGATCGTGTCGCCGAGGCTCAGCTCGTCACAGCCGAGGTCCAGCAGGGCCTTGGCGACGGAGACGACCTGGTGGACCGGGACGGCGCCCTCCCAGGGGTCGCCGAAGCACATCGAGAGGTAGCCGCGCACGTGCGCGTCGCCCTCCTTGGCCCGGGCCACGACGGGCTCGAACATGGTGAGGGACTCGGCGACGGTGCGGTTGAGGTTGCGGGAGGCGAAGGTCTCGGTGGCCGAGCCGAAGACCGCGATGCGGGTGGCCCCGAGGGCGAGCGCGCGGTCGAGGCC
Organism: Streptomyces sp. NBC_01214; assembly: GCF_026340975.1. Classification (GTDB taxonomy): domain Bacteria; phylum Actinomycetota; class Actinomycetes; order Streptomycetales; family Streptomycetaceae; genus Streptomyces. The sequence goes on from NZ_JAPEOS010000001.1 coordinate 1,451,266, forward strand.
GCGCTCGTTGGGGACGAGGACGGGCAGGTGCGCGTCGATGTCGGCGAGCTGCGGGAACAGCTCCTCCGCGTCGGCCAGTTGGGGCACCCACTTGGGGTGCACGAAGCTGGTCGCCTCGATGGTCGTCAGCCCGGCGGCGGCGAGGCGGTGGATGAACTCCGCCTTGACCTCCGTGGGGACGGCCGACTTCTCGTTCTGCAGGCCGTCGCGGGCGCCGACCTCGTGGATGCGGACCCGGGCCGGCAGGCCGGGGACCGGGACGTTCATGGGCAGCCCGATCATGCGGCTCCCTCCTTGCCCTCGTTCGCGTCCTCGTCCGGGGTGACGACGGCCAGGATCTGGTCCATGGCGACCGTGGTGCCGGGGGTCACGTCCAGCTCGGTGACGGTGCCGGCGTGCGGGGCGGAGATGACGTGTTCCATCTTCATGGCCTCGACGACGAGGAGGCTCTGCCCGGCCGCGACCGTGTCACCGACGGCCACCTTCACCACGGTGACGGTGCCGGGCATGGGGGCGGCGAGGGTGTCGGCGCCGCCGCGGCCGGCTCCGCTGAGGTTGGCCACGACGGGGTCGTACGTCTGGACGTGCCAGCTGTCGCCGTCCCGGCCGAGCCAGGTCCCCTCCGGGGAGGTGGCGTGGCTGAACCGGTGCGTGACGCCGTCGAGTTCGACGGTGACGGTGTCGGGGGTGCGGGTGATGATCCGGGCTCGCTCCGGTGCGCCGGGGCTCTGCCCCGGACCCCGCGCCTCAATCTCCCCCAGACTCCGTCCGGGGGTACCCCCTGGCGAGGCTGAATCGGCCCCGGCCTCATCGATCAGCAGCTCGTGGCCGGTGCCCTGGGGACGGGTGCGGACTGTCACCGGGTCCTGCCCGGGGAGGCGGAAGTGGTGCACCGTCCAGGCGGGCGTGCCGCCCAGGCGCCAGCCGTTGCCGGCGTCGAAGGGGTCGACCCACCTACCCAGCCCGTCCGGCGTTTGAGGACCGGGTCCGGGCAGAGCCCGGGGACCCTGCGCCAGCAGGGCTGCCGCGGCGTACACCTCGTCCGGGACCCCCTCCGGAAGGAGCCCGGAAAGGTCCCGCTCGACCAGGCCGGTGTCCAGGTCGCCGGAAACGACGTCCGGGTGGGCCAGCAGCCTCCGCAGGAACCCGGCATTGGTCTGGACACCCAGGATCACGGTGTCCGCCAGAGCCCCCCGCAGCAAGCGCAGCGCACTGGCGCGGTCCGGGCCGTGGACGATGACCTTCGACAGCATCGGGTCGTACGTCGAGCCCACCGGTACGCCCGCCGTCAGCCCGGAGTCGGTGCGCACCGCACCGCCCGAGGGCTCGGACAGGGCCAGCACCGTGCCGCCGGACGGCAGGAACCCGCGCGCCGGGTCCTCCGCGCAGACGCGGGCCTCGATGGCGTGCCCGGTCAGCGTCACCTCGGACTGCGTGAAGTCGAGGGGGGTGCCCGCCGCGACCCGCAGCTGCTGCTCCACCAGGTCCAGCCCGGTGATCAGCTCCGTCACCGGGTGCTCGACCTGGAGACGGGTGTTCATCTCCATGAAGTAGTAGGAGGAGGGGTCGCCGCCCGGCACGATGAACTCCACCGTGCCCGCGCCGACGTACCCGCAGGAGCGGGCCGCGTCGACCGCCGCCGCGCCCATCGCCGCGCGGGTCTTCTCGTCGAGCAGGACTGAGGGGGCCTCCTCGATCACCTTCTGGTGCCGGCGCTGGAGCGAGCACTCGCGCTCGCCCAGGTGCACCACGTTGCCGTGGGCGTCCGCCAGTACCTGGATCTCGATGTGCCGCGGCCGGTCCACCCACCGCTCGACCAGCAGCGTGTCGTCGCCGAAGGAGGACCGCGCCTCGCGGCGGGCCGCCGCGATCTCCTCGGCCAGCACCGCCTCGTCACGCACCAGCCGCATGCCCTTGCCGCCGCCGCCCGCCGAGGGCTTCAGCAGCACCGGCATGCCGATCTCCGCGGCCGCCGCGACCAGTTCGGCGTCGGTCAGGCCGCTGCCCGAGGAGCCCGGGACCACGGGCACGCCCGCCGCCTTGACGGTCTCCTTGGCCCGGATCTTGTCGCCCATCAGGTTGATGGCGCTCGCCGGTGGCCCGATGAAGGCGAGGCCCGCGTCGGCGCAGGCCTGCGCGAAGGCGGCGTTCTCGGCGAGGAAGCCGTAGCCGGGGTGGACGGCCTCGGCGCCCGTCCGCTTCGCGGCATCCAGCAGCCGCTCCACCGACAGATAGCTCTCGGCGGCCGCCGCCGGGCCGATCCGGACGGCCGTGTCGGCCTCCCGTACGTGGCGGGCGTCCGCGTCGGCGTCGCTGAAGACGGCCACGGAGCGGATGCCGAGCTCCCGCAGCGTGCGGATGACCCGGACCGCGATCTCGCCGCGGTTCGCGACCAGAACAGTGCTGAACATCGAAGAGGTCCTCACGTCACATGCGGAAGATGCCGAAAGCGGAATCGCTCAGGGGAGCGTTCGCGCAAGCCGTCAGGGCGAGCCCCAGCACCTGCCGGGTCTCCATCGGGTCGATGACCCCGTCGTCCCACAGCCGTGCCGTGGCGTAGTAGGCGTTGCCCTGCTCCTCGTACTGCGCGCGGACCGGGGCCTTGAACGCCTCCTCGTCCTCGGCGGGCCACTCCTGGCCCGCGCCCTCGATCTGGTCGCGCTTGACCGTCGCGAGCACCGAGGCCGCCTGCTCCCCGCCCATCACGGAGATCTTGGCGTTGGGCCACATCCACAGGAAGCGGGGCGAGTACGCCCGACCGCACATCGAGTAGTTGCCGGCGCCGTACGAGCCGCCGACCACGACCGTCAGCTTCGGCACGCGGGTGCAGGCCACGGCCGTCACCATCTTGGCGCCGTGCTTGGCGATGCCGCCGGCCTCGTAGTCCTTGCCGACCATGAAGCCGGAGATGTTCTGGAGGAAGAGGAGCGGGATGCCGCGCTGGTCGCACAGCTCGATGAAGTGCGCGCCCTTCTGCGCGGACTCGGCGAACAGGATGCCGTTGTTGGCGATGATCCCGACCGGGTGTCCGTGGATCCGGGCGAAGCCGGTGACCAGCGTCTGGCCGAACTCGGACTTGAACTCCTGGAAGCGGGAGCCGTCCACGATCCGCGCGATGATCTCGCGGGCGTCGTAGGGGGTGCGCGAGTCGACGGGGACCGCGCCGTACAGCCCGTACGGGTCCACCTTGGGCTCTTCCGGAGCCTCGACCGACCAGGGCAGGGCCCCGCGCTCGGGCAGGGTCGCCACGATGTTCCGTACGATCCGCAGCGCGTGCGCGTCGTCCTCCGCGAGGTGGTCCGTCACGCCGGAGGTCCGGGAGTGGACCTCGCCGCCGCCGAGCTCCTCGGCCGTGACCACTTCACCGGTGGCGGCCTTCACCAGCGGCGGGCCGCCGAGGAAGATCGTGCCCTGGTTGCGGACGATGACGGCCTCGTCGCTCATGGCCGGTACGTACGCACCGCCGGCGGTGCAGGAGCCGAGGACGGCGGCGATCTGCGGGATGCCGGCGCCCGACATGCGGGCCTGGTTGTAGAAGATGCGGCCGAAGTGCTCCCGGTCGGGGAAGACCTCGTCCTGCATCGGCAGGAAGGCACCGCCGGAGTCGACCAGGTAGAGGCAGGGGAGACGGTTCTCCAGGGCCACCTCCTGGGCGCGCAGGTGCTTCTTGACGGTCATCGGGTAGTACGTGCCGCCCTTGACGGTGGCGTCGTTCGCGACGATCACGCACTCGCGGCCGCTGACCCGGCCGATGCCCGCGATGACCCCGGCGGCGGGGGCGGCGCCCCCGTACATGCCCTCGGCGGCCAGCGGGGCCAGCTCCAGGAAGGGGGATCCGGGGTCGAGGAGGGCGTCCACGCGGTCGCGCGGGAGGAGTTTCCCGCGGGCGGTGTGGCGGGCGCGGGCCTTCTCGCCGCCGCCGAGCCGGGCCGCGTCGAGCCGGGCGCGCAGGCCCTCGGTCAGCTCGCGGTGGGCGGCCTCGTTGGTCCGCCAGGCCTCGGACGCCGGGTCCGCGGCGCTCGTCAGCACTGGTGCCTGCTGCATCGGTCGAGCTCCCTTGCTCGTTCCACTTGCTCGGTGCACGCTGTTAGTGAGCGTTAACGTGTGTGGGACTTAGGTTAACGACCGCTAACGGCCCTGTCTAGAATGGTTTCCCATGAGCACCAGAGCGGCCGCACCCACCCGTCGCGAGCAGATCCTCAGTGAGGCCGCTCGTCTCTTCGCCGCGCGTGGATTCCACGGCGTGGGCGTCGACGAGATAGGGGCCGCCGTGGGCATCAGCGGCCCCGGCCTGTACCGGCACTTCGCGGGCAAGGACGCCATGCTCGCCGAACTGCTCGTCGGCATCAGCGAACGGCTGCTCACCGGCGGCCGCCACCGGGTCGCGGAGGCGGCGGGCGACCCGGCCCGGGTGCTGTCCTCGCTCATCGACGGCCACATCGACTTCGCGCTCGACGACCGGGCGCTGATCACCCTGCACGACCGGGAGCTCGACCGGCTGCGGGAGGCCGACCGCAAGCTCGTGCGGCAGCTGCAGCGCCAGTACGTGGAGCTGTGGGTGGAGGTCGTACGCGAACTGCACCCGGAGGTCATCGAGGCGGAGGTCCGGGTCGCCGTGCACGCGGTCTTCGGCCTGCTCAACTCCACCCCGCACCTGGCGGCCTTGGGGCGCGAGGCGGTGGAATCGCTGCTGCGGCGCCTCGCGCACGGCGCGTTCGGGGCGTTGTCGGCATGAGCCGGGGCGTCCGCCGACCGGAATGGACGCGCCGACTCCGGCCCGGCGGCGGCAGAATGGCCCGTATGCCGAAGCCGATAGAGACGTCCGTACCCACCCGCGCCGAACTCGTCGACCACCTGGTCCGCACGCGGATCGCGGGGCAGGTCGCCACGCCGCGCGACAACAACCTCAGCCACTACCGCAAGCTCGCCAACGGTGACCGGCACTACTGGCTCGGCCTGGAGCTGGGCGACCGCTGGACGGACGAGCAGGACGTGCTCGCGGTGATGGCGGAGCGCTGCGGCGTCGTGGACGACCCCGAGTTCCGCTTCGGGCAGGACACCATCGACCCCGAACTGACCGTGGCCGGCCTGGACCGCCTGGCGGCGCGACTGCGCAAGGCCGCGCTGGACCGGCAGAGCGTGCTCTTCGCCACCGGACACCCGGGCGGCCTCCTGGACGTCCACCGCGCCACGGCGGCGGCCCTGCGGGCGGCGGGCTGCGAGATCGTGGTCATCCCGCGGGGCCTCGTGGCGGACGAGGGCTCGGTGTGGCAGTTCGCGGACGTCGCGGTCCTGGAGCGCGGGGCGACGCTGTGGCACACCCATTCGCCGGAGCCGATGGCCGCGATCCTGGACGGCCTGACCGCCGAGAACCGCCCGCTGCCGGACCTGGTCGTCGCCGACCACGGCTGGGCGGGCTGCGCGGCCCAGCGCGGCCTGGACGCGGTGGGCTACGCGGACTGCAACGACCCGGCCCTGTTCATCGGCGAGGCGGAGGGCACCGTCCAGGTGACGGTCCCTCTGGACGACCACGTCCGCGACCCGCGTTTCTACGACCCGATGGTGGCGTACCTGCTGGACGCGGCGGGGCTGCTGGGCGCGTAGCGGGACCGACACGAAAAGCCCCGGCCGGGAGCATCCGGCCGGGGCTTCTCGCTATCGCTGGGCATGTCGGGTGCGGCAGTACAGCGCGTCACCGGGGAGGGCGCGGCTGGTATCGGCCGTCCCGCCTTCGCCGTGGCGTGCCCTGGGTCCCCGCTCTCACTCGAGCCGGAACCCAGGACGCCACTTCAGTCGTCGCATTCTGCGTCGACCGACGCAGAATGCGACGAATCTGGAATCAGTCCCGCAGCTTTATTTCGAAACTGGGCGTTGGTAGTACTCCGGCGTCCCATCGTCTTGGAGGAGGTAGATCCTCGGGTTCTCCTCATCTCCACCGAACCTTCCCCATACCGTACAGTCGGCGACACCCAAGCCTTCAGGCTTGAAAGCCACGACGATACCTGGGCCCTCGTCTGGATATGATCCGAACTTCCACTCTCCGGATCCGGACATACGGGGTTCCAATTTCCGATTCTTTTTGGCGGAGCAGACGAGTTCGAGACCTATGTTCGTGGCGCTGAAGTCGCCGTTCTCCTCGAACCGCATGGTCCCGCCGTTACTGCTTTCCCAGTTTCCCGCCAATTCGGGTCGAGCCTTCGGGTTGAAACGATGAGTCGATTCACCCTCCAGGGAGAAAATGAATACCGCGGCCGCGGCTGCAGTGGCGAGGGTGACTATTGAAACGATCGCGGCGAACTTTCCCCATTTGATCACAGGTAATCCACGAAGTCATTACGGTGCGCCGCATCTTCCGACCTCGCGTAGGAGCGTGCCGCATCAATCAGCGGCTTGTACTCCATGCCCTGCAGCCACCCCACTGGATCCGACTTGTCGTTCGCTCGCGCGATCTGATAAACTCCTCGACCGATCTCGCGCCCATTGTAGTTATTGACCAGGTCGGCCATATGGTCGTCCTGTTCGGAGCGCGGGTGATATGCCTCGTGTGCATCAATCCATACGTCAGCGACATCTTCTCCGTACTCGATGTCAAGTCGAGCTTGTGTAATGGCGTGGCGGAATGCATTCGTATTGAGCCACTCCCCACCCTGTTCGACCTTGGCGTTTTCGATGGCCGTCATGGATTCGGCCCAGGTTTTAATGCCGTAGATGTCCAGGCAGTCGATGAGATTCTCCGAGCAGGCTATCTTCTCTGCGACATTGGTGCCCTCCCACATGTTCCCGTCCACGTCCTCCTTGTTATACTCGTGAGTTCCGCTGGAATTCCACCCGTACGGCCATCTGGTATTTGCTCGATACTCTTTCTCGAGAGTGACGCCAAGGGTGACTATCGCTCGCTTCTTGTCAAGCCCCTTGCAACCCGCATCGTTTCGGCAAGCTTTTTTGTTCGAGTCCTCCAGTCTTTGTCGGCTCTCGCGGCGATTTTCGCGGGCCTGGGCGACCTGCACCACCTTTTCCGGCGCGGCTTCGAACCATCCGTCGTTGTCCCCCTCGTAGTACCTCAGGCCGCTCGGGTCGGAGTAGGTGAAGGGGTTGTTGGCGGCGTAGGTGTAGCCGTGGAGCTGCTGGGAGTCCTGCAGGTCCATGATCGGGTCGACGGAGATGAATCGACCGATCAAGGGGTCGTACTCGCGGGCTCCGATGTGCGTCAGGCCGCTGTCGTTGTCCTTGGTGCCTCCGACGAAGGCCTTCTCGCCGGTCCACGTCGAAGGCTGTCCGCCGCGGGCTTCGCCGAAGAGGCCGGTCTTGCGACGGGTGACCGCCTGGGTCGTGTCGGTGGTGATCTGCGTGGTGCTGGTGTTGTGGTGGTCGGCGAGAGTGAAGCTGAGCTTGCCACCCGTGCGCATCGCGACGTCGCCGTAGTAGCGGGTCCCGGTGACGGCGCCCGACTTCTCGAGCTTCAGCTCGTTGCCGGACGGCAGGTAGACGGTGGTGGCGTCCTTCTCCTTGCGCAGGATGCGGTTACCGGTCGTGTCGTAGATGAACGAGTCGGTGGTCGTGCCCTGGATGAGGGACTTGAGGTGCCCTTCGGCGTCCCAGTCGAGGTACTGGGTTTCACCGGTGCCGCTTTTCCGGGTCTTGGTATTGCCGGTGGCGTCGTAGGTGAAGGTCTCCTCGTGCGGGCTGGTGCCGGTCTGGGTGACCTTGGGAAGGTCGTGCTTCCCGGTGGTCGGTGCCGCGTAGGTGCGGACGGTGTCGGCGGTCGGGCCCGAGGTGGTCTTGTGTTTGGTCTCGGTCTTGCGGTTGCCGACGGCGTCGTAGGTGTACGTGGTCCAGTACGGGTCCTCGCCGCCGATGATGGTGGTCGACGGAGTGGCCGCGCAGGTTTCGCCCTTGTTGGTCCAGGCCTCGGTGATTCGGCGCAGTGTGTCGAGGTTGACGCACTGGGTGTCGGTGGTCCGCGTGGCGTCCTGGCCGTACGCGGTGGCGATGGAAGTCAGGTTGCCGACAGAGTCGTTGGTGTACCGGGTTTCCTCGATGCGAGCCGGTGCGACGTCGCGGTCGATGACGGTGCGGGTGAGAGCGCCGGTGTGTGGGTCGTACTCGTTGGACCGGTAGAGATTCTGTCCGGACGAGCCGAGCCGCTGGTTGATGGTGCGGCCGTAGGGATCGTAAGTCATCGTCGAGACGAGGCGGCTGGTGCCTGCAGCCATGGTGTTGAGCAGTCCGGAGACCGTCTTGTAGGTCATGCCGACCGTTTCGGCGGGGAGGCCGCCCATGGCCGGGTGCTTGGTCGTCAGGACCTGTCCGGCGATGTTGTAGGTGTTCGTCCACTTGTAGGTGCCGGCCAGAGCGCCGGTGTCGGGGGTGGACGGGATGGTGACCTGGGTGTCGAGAGGCTGGTAGAGGTCGTTGTAGGCCAGGACCTCCGAGGTGTACGCCTTGCTGTCGACATAGCGCGTGGACTTGGTCGGCTGGCCCTTGGCGACGGTGTCGTAGACGGTCGAGGTCAGGGTCGTGGTGCCCTGCTTTGTGGCGACGGGACGGCCGAGGTCGTCGTATTCGGTGTGCAGGGTGACGCCGCGGGCGTCGGTGACGTCAGTGACACGGTCGCCGACATCGTAGGCGGTCCTGGTGATGCCCTTGTCCGGGTCGTTCGCCTCGGTCTGGCGGCTGCGGACGTCGTAGCTGTACGTCCACTTCGCGTTGCCGGGGTCGGTGACCTGGGACAGCTGCCCGATTTTGTTGTAGGCGTACAAGGTGGACTGCGAGGTAGTGCGGGCCGGGTCGGTGTACTGCTTGGTCTCAACAGTGCGCCCCAGCGCGTCGACGACGGTCGTGGTCGTAGTGCCGCCCTGAGGCGGGACGACCGTGACGGTGTCGCCGGTGTAGCTGGTGGTGGTGCGCTTGGTCTCGTTGCCGAGGTGCTTGGCGATCACGGTCGTGGGTCGGCCGGCGCCGTCGAAGACGGTGTCGGTGGAGGCCGGGTAGGTGAGTTCCTGCCCGGTCACCAGCTCGGGCGAGGGCGTGCCTTCGGCGTAGTAGGTGCCGGAGTTCCGCCAGGCCAAGCCGCGGGTGTCGTAGAAGGTCTCGGTGACCAGGCGGCCGCCCTTCTCGGGCGTCTGCGTCTGGGTCTGCGTCTGGCGCGCGCGCAGCAGGCCGTCCTGGATGGAGTGGACGACGGAGTACTTGTAGTCGTGCGTCAGCGTCTTGGACGTGATGACGTTGGGGCCGCTGTTGCGCACGGTGTACTCGAAGACGCGGCTTGGGCGTTCCGGATTGGTTTCGACGGTCCAGTTCGGAACCCAGACCTTCGTCACCCGGCCCAGCGCGTCGTACGCCGTCGTGGTGACCTTGCCATTGGGGTCGGTGACCTTGGCCGCCTGACCGCGCAGCGGTTCGAGCTGGGTGGTGACGGTGTGCCCAAGCGCGTTGGTCGCCGTCATTGCGGTCGGGACCTCGCCGGTGGTCGGCGTGTATGCAGTGGTGGTGACCTTTCCGTAGGCGTTGGTGGCAGCCAGTGCCCGGCCGTAGAGGTCGTAGCAGAGCTCGTTCTTGGCAGCGCCGCAGGTGGACGGGATGGTGGATGCGGTGTCGTAGCCGTCGCCCACGCCGTTGATCTTCTCGGTTTTCGTCACCAGGCCCGTGCCGGGGACGGTGCCGAGCGTGCCGTTGTCGAAGTAGGTGCGGGTGTCGCTGATGACGTCGCCTGGAGTGCTACCCGTCGCCTCGCACGGGAGCGCGACCGTTTCGACTCGGCTCTGCCGGTCCAGGATCCACGTGGCGGTGTTGCGTGCGTAGGTGGTCCGGGTGCAGGACTCGTCGCCGGTCTTGGCCGTGTCACCGGTGCTCGCCTGCCAGTCGGCCATGCCGTAGTCGTCGAAGTGACGGCTGGTCTCGGTCGTGCGGGTGCCACCGGTGACCGTGGTGCGGGTGGACTCCTTCTCGACATTCGTCTTGTAGGAGACGAGATTGGGCAGGCCGGGCCGCACGCGCTTGGCGACCTCGCCCGAACGCCACGGGGTGCTGGACGTCGCGCTGACGAGTTTGCCGGTGTCGTCGCCGTCGTAGGAGGCCGTCTCGCGGACCATGCCGGCGTACTCGGGCCGGTCGGTGACCGCGGTGCCCGTACCGTCCTTGACCTCCTTGCCGTCGAGGCCGCGGAAGTAGCGGGTCTCGGACAGCGAGCGGGGGTCGTTGGCGGCGCCGATGCGGGTCTGGACGAGTCCGTAGCCGCGGGCGACGGAGTGGACGCGGTCCTCGGCCTTGGTGAACTCGCTGGTGTCCTTGTCCCAGGCCGCCCCGCCGACGTAGGCGTACGAGGTCACCTTGTCGGGCGTCGAAGCGAGGTTGTCGCCCTCCACAATCTGGTTGACGACGTAGGAGTTGAACCAGTCGAGCTTGGAGTCCTCGCCCTCCCACACCCACTTCACCGGGTAGCAGCGCTTGGTGTTCGTCGCGTCCGCTGCGGGAAGCGTGGTGGGGGTGCACTCGGGCTGGGAGTAGGTGACACCGATGGTCCCACCGGTCTCGGTGTTGACCTGGGACATCCGAAGCCGCACATAGGGGGCCAGACCGTCCCCGGTCTTGTCCACCCGGTTGGGCCGCTGCTCACCGGTGAAGGTGACGGGGGGGAGGGAGATGTCCTCTGCGGAGCCCCCCTTGGCGGTGCGGGTGATGGACTTCAGCCACATCGGGGTGGAGATCCCGTCGCCCGCCGGCGGGAAGTTCTGGTCCAGGGACCAGGAGTCGACGTCCTGGTAGGCGCCGCCGGTGAGGACCTTGGTGTGGATGCCCGTCAGGCGCATTCGCGACCAGAACGTAGGCGAGTTCTGGCCCTTGCACTCCGTTGAGCCGTCCTTGCAGAACAGGTCGTACGGCGAGTCCGGCCAGTTCTTGGCAGTGGCCTCGTCGAAGGTCCCGCATGCGGTGAGGCAGCGCTCGGCGACGTCGAACTTCACCTGGGCCATGGCTTTGCCGGTGTAGACGGCGTCCGAACGCAGCCCGTAGTCGATGTGGTCGAGCCAGCCACCGCGGATGTATTGCGTGACCGTGGACTTGCCGGTGGTCTCGGAGAAGTTGCGGCCGTAGTTGTTGGTCTCGGTCTTCCAGTAGTACGCCATGGCGGCGCCGCCAGGGGCGACGACGTAGTCGAGCTGCCAGCGCCAGGCCTGCTTGCACCAAGCGCTCGCGAACGAGGCGTTGTGGCAGGGCTCGCCAGCCTGGTTGCCGAAGACGGGCGCGGTCCAGGCGGAGTTCGTCGTCGGGGTGGACGCGTCCTTCCAGCCCGGCAGCCGGTTCAGACCGAAGAAGTACTGCGTACCGTCGGTCGTGGTGATCTTCCAGTGCTCACCGTCGTTGTCGCCGTTGACGGCTCCGGTGAGCTTCTCGACCTTCTCGCCCGCGTCCGAGGCCGGATGCCAGCCCTTGCCCTGCTCGTAGACGAGTTCGGTCGACCTGCCGCCCAGCGACATGGTGGCGTTGTCGTTGAACCAGCACTGGTCGCCGACCTTGGTGGTGTTGGTGCCACCGGTCTTGTCGTCGTTGCAGGGCTTGTACTTGCGCTCGATGAAGCCGGGCTCCCAGCTCCAGCCGTCGCCGATCCATGAGCCCTGGCTGTTGGACTGGCCCGTGCGTCCGTCGACGGACTGGGAGCTGTAGCCGAGCGAGATCTGCGGGGCCGGCCCACCGGGCACGGAGGGCATCGCGACCGGGTAGGACCAGGAGAAGGCGCCCGTCGAGCCGCCCGCGCTCCAAGAGCCCGAAGGCTGGAGCGAGGTCGCCTTGTAGTCACCCGTCGGACCCGCGTCGCCCGCCGTCGCGGCGAGGACGGTCGCGCCGCCCGAAGCCGCGGGAGCCGACTTCGCCGACGTGCCCGCGGACTTGGCCGACTGTGCCGCGGCGCCGAGCGTGGTCACCTGGGCGGACAACTTGCCCGCGCGCGTGTCGTTGCGCGTCTGCAGCGGCTTCTGCGTACGGCACTCTGCGCGCTCCGGCGTCGTCAGCGCACACGCCGGAAGCTCCACCAGACGCAGGCGGGAGACGTAGTCGCCGCCGTAAGCGCCCCGGAAGGAGTTGTAGTCGACCTCGACCTGCGCGGACGCGGACTGCGCCGTTCCGTCCGAGCGGCCCACCGACAGCAGGACACCGTCGACGCCGGCCTTGCGCGCCGCGTCCTTGCCGACGACGGAGACCTTCACCTTCGACGGTGCTTCGGCCGCCTTGCCCGGTGCTACGTGGACCGCGACCGGGAGCTTGCCCGCTTGCTGCGAGCCCGGTCCGACGACTGGGCCACGAGCGGCACCCGATAGGAACGACTTCGAGACCGGGCCCGAAGCGGCCGTCAGATCGACTTCCGCCGAGCCCGCCGCCGGCCAAGAGACCTCCGGAGCCTTCCACGGAGTCGCACCCGCGTCGTCGGGCTTCTGAGCCCCACCCGTGCGGACCGGCTTGACCGGCACCGCCTTCGGCTGTTTGAGCTGCGGCAATGACGGTTCGGATTTGCTGTCGGCTACGGCAACCGCGCCTGGTAGCAAGCTTGAGAGGACGGCTGCGGTCAACGCCACAGAAAGTCCTCGCGCACTGAATTTTCTCACACCCCACCCATGCTTCTGGAAATGATTTAAGGCGCAGACTAGCAGGCGGAATTCATTAGTCCGGTATCTCGGAACAAGCTTTATTTGGATCTACTGGATTAAATAGGGTGACACGCGTGGGATCCGCATAAAAGATGCAGGTCAAAATGGGTTCACGTCGAGATTCTGAGTAGAGTCGCCTCGTGGATATCGGGCAGATGGAGTGCGTGTGAGAAGAAGAGAAGTCCCATCCGATATGTCGGGTGGGCGGAGGATTTCGCGGGCCATTTCGATGGTCCTGGTAAGCGGAATAGTCACTACCGGATTGACTGTGATTAATTCTTCAACCAATGCGGTCGCTGCGACCGATCCGGTTGCCGAGGGTTCGATGAGTGCGGCTGACTTCGCGCTCGCCAAGGCGAAAGAAACCGGCCAGCCCTATGAGCTGACGTCCGCGCGGACCGAGACCTCGGACACCTGGGCGTTGCCCACCGGCAAGTGGTCGGTCAAGCGGCACGGGACGACCGTGCGCATCCGGCGCGCCGGTGGCTGGGTGGCCACCGACCCGTCGCTGCAGTTCGCCGCGGACGGGAAGGTGAAGCCGAAGGCGTCGGCCGTCGCAATCGCTTTCTCCGGCGGAGGTACCGGGCCGCTGCTGACAGGGGTGAAGGACGGGCGGACCCTGTCGCTGACCTGGCCCGCGGCCCTCCCGAAGCCGACGCTCGCCGCGAACGTCGCGACGTACCCGAACGTCCTGCCCGATGTGGACCTGCAGCTGAAGGCCGAGGTCGAGGGCTTCTCCCAGCTGCTCGTGGTCAAGACCGCCGCCGCGGCCAAGCATCCCGACCTCACGACGCTGAAGTTCAAGCTCGACACCGTGGGCCTCGACGTCAGCAGGGACGCGACGACGGGACTGCTGACTGCGGTCAACCCGGCCGGCGAGATCGTCTTCACCTCCCCGACCCCGGTGATGTGGGACTCCACCACCACGGGGGCCGCCCCCCAGGCCGCCAAGCATGCGGGAGTGGCCGCCGCCGGCTCGGGTGTGAATGACGCCCCCTCGGACGTCTTCGTGACGCCGTCCGGGGCCAAGAACGCGCAGATGCCCACCACGGTCGCGGGTGGCAATCTGGAGATCAAGCCCGACCAGGCCCTCCTCACCGGCGCCGAGACGAAGTACCCCGTCTACATCGACCCGTCGGTGGCCTGGGGTGCGCGGCAGAACTGGTCGTGGGTCTACCGCACGTGGGAGAACAACTCCTACTGGAACACCAAGGAGGACGTGCGGGTCGGCTACGAGGCCGAGACGAACGGCCTCTCACGGGCCTACTTCCAGCTCGACACCTCGGGCGTCAAGGGAGCCCAGGTGACGAAGGCGACGTTCAGGATCAAGGAGACCTGGGCCTGGTCCTGCACCAAGACCCCGGTCGAGCTGTGGGCCACCGGTCCGATCTCGCGTGACACCACCTGGAAGCACCAGCCCGGCAAGGCCGGCGCCCGCTGGCAGGACACGGTCAAGGATGCCAAAGGGCGTGCCGAGTGTGGCGCCGGCAACCTCGAGTTCAACGCCACCGACGCCGTGCAGCAGTCCGCCGCCAATCACTGGTCGAGTGTGACCCTCGGCCTGTTCGCCTCGAACGAGGGCGACGAGTACCAGTGGAAGCGCTTCGACGCGAAGACGATGACGCTGGAGATCGAGTACAACAACCCGCCCGACACCCCGTCCGACCCGGGGACCTCTCCCTGGGTGCCGTGCGTGCAGGGCGGCTCGATCGGCAACACCACCGTCAGTCTCTACGCGACGATCTCCGACCGGGACTCGGGGAACCTGAACACCGAGTTCCAGCTTCTCAAGGAGGGGCAGACCACCCCCCTCAGCCAGTCCGTCCCGGCCAACAACGGCAGGGTCGCCACCTGGAACGTCCCCGACGCTTCGCTCCCCAACGGGAACTACACCTGGAAGGCGCGGACGACCGACCAGGACGGTGCCCAGTCGGCCTGGTCCCAGACGTGCAAGTTCACCGTGGACCGCGGTCGGCCGACCGAAGCGCCGAAGATCACCTCTACCGTCTTCCCCGACGGAAGGAACGGCTGGCCCGCGGGCACCGGCAAGGCCCGCCAGGAAGGGGACTTCGTCGTCTCCGCCAACGGCGTCGAGGACGTCACCTGGTACGGCTACTACACCGACTGGGACCCGGACGTGAAGAGCACGACCGTGGCGGCGGGTACGTCGTTCACCGCGAAGCTCACCCCACCCGGCGCCGGCCCGCACTTCGTCTACGCCTTCAGTCAGGATGCCGCGGGCAACCGGTCCGACACCACCGTGTACCCGTTCTACGCGGCCCGCACGGCTACGGCGGACGGGCCCCACGACCTCAACGGGGACGGCTCCCGCGACATCTGGAGCAGCGACCTCTTCGGCAGCCTCATGACCTACACGGGCCAGGGCAACGGGAAGTTCTCGGCGACGGTCAGTTCTCCCGAGTCCTTCGCCAAGGCGCAGGTTGCCACCCTGGGCCGTTGGGACGACGACGGATACAACGACATGCTCAGTCTTGAGCAGCAGGCCGGCATGACGCGTAAGTCGCTGTGGGTCTACAGCAACGCGGACGGCCGGGGCGCTGTCGGCAACCGCATCGAGATGACCGCGGACGCCGAGGACAACCACTGGTTCGACGCCGAGCAGATCATCGCCCCTGGCGACCTCGACGGCGACGGGCTCCCGGACATCCTCGTCAAGCAGGGGAACAAGCTCTGGGCGTACTACAACACCCTCACAGGTGCACAAGGCGATCCCGTGCCCGTCGGTGGTACCGACTGGAACAAGTACACGGTCATCGCCCCCGGGGACCTCAACAAGGACGGCGTGCTCGATCTGCTGCTGAGGGACAATGCCACGGGCGACGTCCTGCGCACCTACGGCAAGAAGAGCCCGGAGGAGAACCGGACGGTCGACCTCGCCACCTGGGGCACTCAGGCCCGCGCCAAGGTCGGTTCCGGCGTATCGCAGGCAAACTATCCGCAGGTGGGTTCGTCCGGTGACCTCACCGGCGACGGCACCCCCGATCTGTGGGCCCGCCGGTCCGACAACACCATGGTCGGCTGGCCGGGTCGGCTCGCCGCCGACGGCAAGACCGTCAGTGCCTTCGACACTCATTTCGAGATCGACGGCGTACCCGGAGCACGGATTCCCTCCGGTACCACTCTGACCTCGGGGCAGGAGTTCTCCAGCGGCAACGCCAAGCTGCGTATGCAGGCCGACGGCAACCTCGTGCTGCTGAGCAAGGACAACAAGACGATCTGGGAGAGCAGGACGGACAAGCACCCGGGCGCCACGGCCCGGATGCAGAGCGACGGCAATTTCGTCGTCTACGCGGCCGACGGCAAGTCCCCCCTCTGGAGCAGCAGGACCACCATTCCGGGCTCGTACGCGGTGCTCCAGCCCCGCGGCGTCCTCGTCCTCTACAACCCCTCCGGCCAGAGCCTGTGGACCAGCGGCACCCAGAGCCGACCTGACTACAACGGAGACGGCTACACGGACGTGGCCGCCCGCGACGCCAACGGTGACCTGTGGATCTACCCGGGTACCGGTGGTACGGGCACCAGCACGCTCGGCAGCCGTTACTTCGTGGGCAACGGCTTCTGGCGCGACTACTGGACCAACATCTACTCCACCGACTTCAACAACGACGGATACACCGACATCGTCACGCGCACCCATGACGGGGGGCTGTACCTGTTCCCGGGCACCGGCAGAGCCGGAACCGAACCGTTCGGCAATCGCGTCCTGATCGGCACCGGCTGGAACATGTACGCGGACCTCGGCTTCGGAGACATGAACGGCGACGGCCGCACCGATCTCATCGCCCGTGGCAGCGACGGCAATCTCTGGGTCCATCCCCACAAGGGCGGCACCGGCACCGAAGCCCTCGGCACCCGGGTGTTCATCGGCGACGGCTGGTGGCCCGAGAGCTGGAAGAACATCCGGTTCGCCGACCTCAACAACGACCAGAAGGTCGACATCCTCGGGCACGCCGCTGACAGCAACCTCTACATCTACCCGAACACCAGCAGCGGCGACGGTCCCATCTCCTTCGGCAGTCCCGCTTTCGTCGGCGACGGCTGGTGGATCGGGGAATGGATGCCCTACCCCGCCGACCTCAACAGCGACGGCACGCCGGAACACGTCGGTGTGACCCGCGCCGGGGAGCTCTGCGACTTCCTGAGCACCGGCCGGACCCTGGTCGGTACCGGCTGGAACGGGTACGACATCGCCCTCTGACCCGGGTTGACCGGGCTGCTGACCGGTGAGGGGGGTGAGGTCCCGCGGGGACTTCACCCCCCTCCTCCGTACTGCTCAGCCTGCGGCGGCAGTTGTCAGTGGTCGTGGTTACGGTCGCCGTATGTCGAAGTCTCCGAAGCCGCGCAACCCGCTGTCCGTCCTGGCCGACGATCCCCAAGGGCGGTCCCTGGGGCTTGAGTTGCCGCCCGGGTCGCTCATCGACCGGCCCGGGCGGCGGGGGTGGTGGAAGGAGCCCCGGCCGTTGCTGTGGGTGTCCGACGAGGCCGTGGGGAGCGGTGCGCTCGCCGCGCACCGGACTCCCGCGCTCGCCGCCGCCGGGTTGCAGGCGGTGCTGCTCCAGGGGCGGCGCGGGTTGGAACGGTGGTGGCAGGCAAGGGAGTTCTCACCGGAGCGGATGTCCGACCCCGACGACCACCACGTCGAGCCGGTGCTGCGCGAGTTCTGGAGCGCGGTGGTGCCCGATCCCGAGGAGGGGGCGGAGGGGGAGGAGCTCATCGCTCCCTTCGGCCGGGACTGGCCCGGGCTCGCGGAGGGCGGGGCGGCTCCGGACGATCCGGGCGGTCCGGACGCGGTGGCCTGTGGGCTCGCGGACGGGCTGATCGCGAGCGGCTTCCTGCCGAGCCCCCGGCTCGCACTGGTCCCCGCGGGCCGCGGGGCCGACGTACCGGCCGCGATGGGTTGGTGCGGTCCGACCAACCACGAGACCGACACCGCCCTCATCAGCACGGTCCTGCGCTCCTGGGAGGACCGTTTCGGCGCCCGCGTCGTCGCCCTCGGCTTCGACGAGCTCCACGTGTCCGTGGCGGCCCCGCCGCGTACGGTCGCCCACGCGCTCCCCGTCGCGGCGGAGCACTTCGCCTTCTCGCCCGACAACGTCTGGCAGGGTTCCGGCAGCATCCGCGCCTACGCCGACGAGGCGGTCACCGGCAGCAACCACTGGGGCTTCTGGTGGGACTGAGCGGACGGGCGGACGTCACGCACGCGGGACGCGTACGACGCCCTCCTGGATGACCGTCACGGCCAGCCGGCCGTCCTGCGTCCAGATGCGGGCCTGGCCGAGGCCCCGGCCCGCGGCCGCCGAGGGCGACTCCTGGTCGTACAGCAGCCACTCGTCCGCGCGGAAGGGCCGGTGGAACCACATCGCGTGGTCCAGCGAGGCGCCGACCACGTCGCCCACCGCCCAGCCGCCCCGCCCGTGCGCGAGCAGCACCGAGTCCAGCAGGGTCATGTCGGAGACGTAGGTGGCCAGGCAGGTGTGCAGCAGCGGGTCGTCGCTGTCCAGCTTGCCGGCCGTACGGAACCACACCTGCGAGCGCGGCTCCACCGGCTCGCCGATGCTGCCCCAGGGCGGGGTCGTGGCGTAGCGCAGGTCCACCGCCTCCCGCGTCTCGATCAGCCGCTCCACCGTGCCGGGGTCGCGGAAGATCTCCCGGTACGCGGGCAGCGACTCGGCCGCGGTGGGCAGGGACTCCGGGTCCGGGGCGGACGGCATGGCGACCTGGTGGTCGAGGCCGTCCTCGTACTTCTGGAAGGACGCGGAGAGGTGGAAGATCGGCTGGCCGTGCTGGACGGCGACGACCCGGCGCGTGGTGAAGGAGCGCCCGTCGCGGATCCGGTCCACCGAGTAGACGATGGGCGCGGAGGTGTCCCCGGTGCGCAGGAAGTAGGAGTGCAGCGAGTGCGCGGTGCGGTCCGCGGGGACGGTCCGGCCGGCCGCGACCAGGGCCTGGGCCGCGACCTGGCCGCCGAAGACGCGCGGTACCAGCGAAGGCCGGCTGGTACCGCGGAAGATGTTCTCCTCGATCTGCTCGAGGTCGAGCAGATCGAGGAGCGTCGTCAGTGCGTCGTTCATGGGGGAAGGGTAGGTGCCCCGTGTTTCGTGTCCGGGGCCCTTACAGGCCCATGGACTTGGCGATGATGGACTTCATGATCTCGCTGGTGCCGCCGTAGATGCGGTTGACGCGGTTGTCGGCGTACAGGCGGGCGATCGGGTACTCGTTCATGTAGCCGTAGCCGCCGTGCAGCTGGAGGCAGCGGTCGATCACGCGGTGCGCGACCTCGGTGCAGAACAGCTTCGCCGAGGCGGCCTCGGCGGGCGTCAGCTCGCCGGCGTCCAGGGCCTCCAGGGCGCGGTCGGCGACGGCCTGCGCGGCGTCCACCTCGGCCTGGCAGGCGGCCAGCTCGAACTTGGTGTTCTGGAAGTGCGCGACGGGCTTGCCGAAGACGGTGCGCTCGGTCACGTACTGCTGGGCGAACCGGACGGCCGCGGCGGCCTGGGCGTACGCGCCGAAGGCGATGCCCCAGCGCTCGGAGGCCAGGTTGTGGCCGAGGTAGTAGAAGCCCTTGCCCTCCTCGCCGAGCAGGTCCTCGACCGGGACCTTCACGTCGACGAACGCCAGCTCGGCGGTGTCGGAGGTCTTCAGGCCCAGCTTGTCCAGCTTGCGGCCGATGGAGTAGCCCTCGGACTTGGTGTCCACGGCGAAGAGGGAAATGCCGAAGCGGCGGTCGTCCTCGCTCGGGGCGGAGGTGCGGGCGCAGACGATCACGCGGTCGGCGTGGACGCCGCCGGTGATGAAGGTCTTGGAGCCGTTGAGGACGTAGTGCGTGCCGTCCTCGGAGAGCTTGGCGGTGGTCTTCATGCCCGCGACGTCGGAGCCGGTGCCCGGCTCGGTCATCGCGAGGGCCCACATCTCCTCGCCGGAGACGAACTTCGGCAGGAAGCGCTTCTTCTGCTCGATGTCGGCCAGCATCTTGATGTAGGGGAGCGCGAGCAGCACGTGCACGCCGGAGCCGCCGAAGTTGACGCCCGCGCGCGAGGTCTCTTCGTAGAGGACGGCCTCGAACTTGTGGGTGTCCAGGCCCGCGCCGCCGAACTCCTCGGGCACGTTGATGCCAAAGACGCCCAGTTCGCCGAGCTTGTAGTAGAAGTCGCGCGGCGCCTGACCGGCTGCGAACCACTCGTCGTAGACCGGGACGACCTCGGCCTCGATGAAGGCGCGGATGGTCTCGCGGAATGCCTCGTGGTCCTCGTTGAAAACGGTACGGCGCACAGCCGGCTCCCTTCGGTCGCGGCGGTCCGCCGCCATGCCTAAGCGCTTGCTCAGGGTAAGTTACCGGCCAGTCAAACTAGCTGTCCAGAGTGCAGGCGCCTAAGAAAGGGTGGGGTGGCTCACCCCCGGCCCTCCGGCGGCGACCCCGATGGAGGGGGTTCGTCCGCGTCGCGGTGGCCGGAATGCGCTCATGAATGCCTTGTTCGTGGTCTCACGTACCGATTCGCCCAACGGATACCCGGGATGAGAGGGCCCGCCCTCGCCCGGTGGTCCTGCCTCGCCGGCGGTCCCGCCTCGCCTGGCGGTCCCGCCCTCGCCCGGCCGGGACGCCCCGCCCGGCCGGGACGTCCTCACCCGGCGGCGACGCGCAGCGCGAACCACAGCTCCATCCGCACGTCCGGGTCGTCCAGGTCCCGGTCCAGCAGCTCTGCGGCGCGGCCGATGCGCTGGCGGACGGTGTTGCGGTGGACGCCGAGGGCCGCGGCCGTGCGGTCCCAGTTGCCGTGGTGGGCCAGCCAGCCCCGCAGGGTCTCCCGCAGGGCGGCGGAGAGCGGTTCCAGCAGGGCCTCGGCGTGGGCGCGCGCCTCGGCCTCACCGACCAGGCCCGCGAAGCCGGGGTCGGTGTGGTGGGCCAGCGGGGTACGGGCCGCCTCCGCGCGTTGTAGGGCCCGCGCGGCCTGGGCGTCGGCCGTGGCCAGCCCGGCCGGCGCGGCCGGTGCGCTCACCCCGAGCCGCCAGCCGGACTGCGCGGCGGGCTCCCGGTCCGTGAGCAGCCGTACGCCGTCCTCGTGCTGGTCAAGCAGTACGGTGCCCAGCGCGGCCGCGAGGGCCTGCGGGTCCCCGGCCCCGCGGGCGTGGACGGCGTACCAGGGCCCGGCCGCCAGGGCCGCGGCCGGATCCCCGTCGAGGAGCAGCCGGGTCAGGGCCGCCGCCTCCGCCCCGGCGGGCCGCTCGGCGGTGAGCAGCGTCAGCAGGACGGCGGCCACCGACGCCACGGTGTGGTCGCCGGGTGCGCGGGCCGGGGTCGCCGTGCCCAGTGCCGCCCGCCCGGCCAGGGCGTAGGCGGCCAGGTGGTGGCCGCCCGCCCGGTCGGTGGCGGTGGCCGGTCCGCCCTCGCGGCCGACCCGGGCCAGCAGTGCGGACAGGGCCTCCCACGCCGGGGGCGGCAGCTCCGGGCCCGCCGCCCGGCCGCCCGGCCACAGGGCCACCGACCCGCCCAGGCTCGCCGCGAGCCGGGCCAGGACCGCCGGGACCGGGTCGGGGCGGGCCGCAGCCGCCGCCAGGGCCTGCTGGGCCTCGGTGACCCGGCGCAGCTCCCGGGTCCGGGCCTCCGCCATCAGCCGCCCCACCGCGCGGGCGACCGCCGAGAAGGGGGTCCGCGGCGGGACCTCCAGCAGCGGCAGCCCGTGCCGCGCACAGGCCTCGGCCAACGCGGCCGGGACCTCCTCGTGCACCGGGGCCACGCCGAAGCCGAGGGCCGCCGCGCCCGCCCCGGCCAGCCGGGCCACGTACCCGTCGGGGTCGTCGGCGGGACCCGCCCCGGCGGTCAGCAGCAGCTCGCCGCCGAG
The DNA here is from genome assembly GCF_026340975.1 of Streptomyces sp. NBC_01214. Taxonomy (GTDB): domain Bacteria; phylum Actinomycetota; class Actinomycetes; order Streptomycetales; family Streptomycetaceae; genus Streptomyces. Next base: position 1,472,762 of record NZ_JAPEOS010000001.1, read on the forward strand.
CAGGTACGGGGAGGGGTCGGGCATCTCGGAGGCGTGCACCCCGTGCACCCCCGCGGTGGCCGGCCCGGCGAGGTGGCGCAGGCCGAGCTCCCGGTCGCCGAGCAGTGCGGCGAGGAGCACCGGCGGGGTGAGCGGCTCCCCGGCGGGGCCGTTGCCGTACTCCGGATCACGAGGAGGACCGGGCATGGATACTCCGTATATTTCAGCTCTGCCAGATGGATGAAACGTACACTCCCCACCCCCGGGCGGCCCGCTTACGCTCGAAGTACCGCACACGTCAGGCCAGAGAAAGAGGCACAGCCATGAGCACGCAGCCGCGCGGCCCCGTCGACTCCTCCCGCATCCCGCGCTACGCGGGCCCGGCGACCTTCGCCCGTCTGCCCCGCCTCGACGAGGTCGGCTCCGCCGACGTCGCCGTCGTCGGCGTGCCCTTCGACTCCGGCGTGTCCTACCGCCCCGGCGCCCGCTTCGGCGGCAACGCCATCCGCGAGGCCTCGCGCCTGCTGCGCCCGTACAACCCGGCCCAGGACGCCTCCCCGTTCGCGCTCGCCCAGGTCGCCGACGCCGGTGACATCGCGGTGAACCCCTTCAACATCAACGAGGCCGTCGAGACGGTCGAGGCCGCCGCCGACGAGCTGCTCGGCGCCGGCTCCCGCCTGATGACCCTGGGCGGCGACCACACCATCGCCCTGCCGCTGCTCCGCTCCGTCGCGAAGAAGCACGGCCCGGTCGCGCTGCTCCACTTCGACGCGCACCTGGACACCTGGGACACCTACTTCGGCGCCGAGTACACCCACGGCACCCCGTTCCGCCGCGCCGTCGAGGAGGGCATCCTCGACACCGAGGCGCTCTCCCACGTCGGTACCCGCGGCCCGCTGTACGGCAAGCAGGACCTGGACGACGACGCCAAGATGGGCTTCGGCATCGTCACCTCGGCCGACGTCTACCGCCGCGGCGCCGACGAGGTCGCGGACCAGCTGCGCCAGCGCATCGGCGACCGCCCGCTGTACATCTCCATCGACATCGACGTGCTCGACCCGGCGCACGCGCCCGGCACCGGCACCCCGGAGGCGGGCGGCATGACCTCCCGCGAGCTGCTGGAGATCATCCGCGGCCTGTCCTCCTGCAACCTCGTTTCCGCCGACGTCGTCGAGGTCGCCCCGGCGTACGATCACGCCGAGATCACCTCGGTCGCGGCCTCGCACACCGCGTACGAGCTGACCACGATCATGTCGCGACAGATCGCGCAGGCGAAGGGCAAGTAAGCGAAGTGACGCACGACCACGACCTGGTACTCCGTCCCACCGAAGCCCAGAAGGCGGCCGCGCTCGCGCCCCCGCCGGGCCGGACGGGCGGGGACCTGGTCGTGGAAACGCTGCGCTCGCTCGGCGCGAACGCCGTCTTCGGCCTGCCCGGCCAGCACGCGCTCGCCCTCTTCGACGCGGTCGGCCGCTCCGACCTGCGCCTCGTGGGGCTGCGTACGGAGAACAACGCGGGCTTCGCGGCCGACGCGTACGGGCGGATCACGGGCGAGGCGGTGCCGCTGCTGCTCTCCACCGGCCCGGGCGCGCTGATGGCGCTGCCCGCCCTGGTGGAGGCGGCGGCCGCCTCCGCCCCGGTCCTCGCGATCTCCTCCCAGGTCCCGGTGGCGGGCCTGGGCGGCGGGCGGCGCGGGCACCTGCACGAGCTGCGGGACCAGTCGGCGTCCTTCCGGGACGTGGTCAAGTCCGTCCACACGGTCCGCACCCCCTCCCAGATCCCCTCCGTGATCGCGGAGGCCTGGGAGTCGGCCCTGACCGCCCCGCACGGCCCGGTGTTCGTCGAGATCCCCGAGGACGTGCTGCGGGCCGAAACCGTCATCCCGCAGGTCACGGGTGTGGACGCGACCCCGCACGAGCTGGCCCCGCGGCCCGAGCTCACGGCGCTCGCCGCCCACTGGCTGGAGAACGCCACCCGCCCGGTGATCATCGCGGGCGGCGGGGTCGTCCGCTCGGACGCGGCGGGCAAGCTGAAGCAGCTCGCCGAGCGGCTGAACGCGCCCGTCGTCACCACCTTCGGCGGCAAGGGCGCCTTCCCGTGGACCCACCCGCTCTCCCTCCAGTCCTGGCTGGAGGACCGTCACATGACGGACTTCCTGGAGGACGCGGACGTCCTGCTGGTCGTCGGCTCGGGCCTCGGTGAGCTCTCGTCGAACTACCACACCTTCTTCCCGACGGGCCGGGTCGTCCAGATCGAGGCGGACCTCGGCAAGCTGGAGTCCAACCACGCCGGCCTCGGCATCCACGCGGACGCCCGCCTGGCGCTCCAGGCCCTGCTGGAGACGGTGTCCGAGCGCGCGGACCCGACCGCCCCGGAGCGCGTGCGCCTGGTCCTCGCGGACATCGCGGCCCGCCTCGCCACCCAGGACGTGGCCCTCGAACAGGAACTCCTCCGCTCGATCCGGGCCGCGCTCCCGGCCCGCTCCCCGTCCTTCTGGGACATGACGATCCTGTCCTACTGGGCCTGGTCCGCCTTCGACCCCAAGCACCCCAACACCATGCACTCGGCCCAGGGCGCGGGCGGCCTCGGCTACGCCTTCCCGGCGGCCCTCGGCGCGTGCGTCGCGGAACCGGACACCCCGGTACTGGCGGTGTCCGGCGACGGCGGCGCGATGTACTCCGTCGCGGACCTCGCCACGGCGAAGCAGCACGACCTCGACGTCACCTGGCTGATCGTGGACGACGGCGGCTACGGCATCCTGCGCGAGTACGGCTGCGACACCGGTACCCAGCTGGCCGGCCCCGACTTCGTGGCGCTGGCCGAGTCCTTCGGCGTCCCGGCCTCCACCACCACCCCGGAGTCCTTGAAGGACGACCTGAAGAACGCCCTCGGCACTCCGGGGCCTTCGGTACTGCTGCTTTCGGCCAAGCTCAAGATGTTCGCCCCGACGCACCTTTAGGGCCCGCCCCGCTGGCTCGTAGGGTGTGCGCGATCAGTTCCGGGGCGGGCAACGAGGGGGAACGGTGTCGTTCGAGCAGGAGTGGGCCCAACAGAAGCAGGCCACGGCCGGCGTCTCGTCGCCGCAGATGCGGCTGAACCAGGTCCCCACCGACCCGGGAGGCTCCACGCCGCCCGGGTTCGGCGTACTGGCGACGGCTCCGCCAGAGAAGAAGAAGGCGGCCAACACCATCGAGAACGTCCTGCAGCCCGGCACCACGAGGGCGGCGGACGCGGCCGACGAGCCCACCAAGAGCGCGGTCAAGGCCTTCAGCGGCTGGGACACGGCGGCAGGCCTGTCGAAGGCGCACACGCACTGGGACGACCAGGTGAAGCGCCTGATGGCACGGCTGGACTCGGAGAAGACGGGCCTGCGCGGGGCTTCGACGCTCCTGTCGGGAACCGATCAGCTGACGGGCAGCAGCTTCCAGCCGGTGCAGTCCAAGGTCACCGGACTCCGCTAACAGGTCACAGGGCTCTACCAGGGGGAGACATGCCGAACTACGCCGAGGTCATGCAGACGGACCTCTCCGCGCTCACCACCGCCGCCGACGGCTGGAAGGCCATGGCGACGCAGTTAAAGACCATGGAGGACGTCTACAAGGACGAGGTCCAGAGCGTCTCCGCGGGCAACGGCTGGCTGGGCTCAAGCCAGCAGGCCGCCGCCACCCGGTCCGCCATGACGCGCCAGGAGTACGGAGCCGCGCAGAAGGAAGCGCTGGCCATGGAGTCGCTGCTCCGTGACGCGCACGCCCGGTTCACGGACCTCAAGTCCCGCCTGGTGTCGGCCGTGGCGGAGGCCAAGGAAGCCGGGATGAAGGTCTCGGAGCACGGCGTCGCGAGCTACGACTTCTCCAAGGCCGACCCGGCCAGCGTGAACGCGATCCGCCACGATCCCGACCTCCCGGAGATCGAGCGGTCCTGGACGAGCCGGATCGGCGACTCGGTCAAGGCGATCACGGAGTTCGACCAGGACGTCAAGACGGCCCTGCTGAACGCGTCGGGGGCCGACGGGACCGCGATGTTCGGCTTCAACTCCAAGCCCGTCAACGACGTCGAGGCCGTGGAGGCGCTGGCCCTCACCCAGAAGATCCGCGACGGCAAGGCCTCGCCGGAGGAGCTGCGGCACTACAACGACGTCCTCAAGCAGAACTCCGGGGACCAGCACTTCAGCGAGGCGTACCTGTACGCGCTGGGGCCGAAGGACACCCTGTTGCTGGCGGACCAGATGAACCTGGCGTCCAACGACCGCGGCACGTCGGTGGCCGACAAGAAGCTCTACGAGTCGATCAATTCCGGCCTCGCGGGGACGATCGCCTCGGGCACCAAGGATCCGGCCAGCTACGCCTACAAGCCGTTCGTCGACGGGCTCAAGGAGCAGGGCGCGCAGCTCCTCGACAAGGGCGCGAGGCCGATGTACGGCTACCAGGCACTCGTCACCGTGATGGCGAACGGCAGCGGCTACGGCAAGCAGTTCCTCAACGACCTCGGCGACGGCATGATCGAGGCCGAGAAGTCGAAGCCGCACATGTACGACCACGCATGGGACTCCCAGCGCCCGAACCTGGTCTCCGACCCGCTGGACGGCCTGCTGGGCATCATGGCCAAGGATCCCGACTCGGCGACGTACTTCCTCGACCCCGAAGCGCCGGGCAACAAGAACGAGCACCTGAAGTACATGCTCGACGACCGGGAGATGCCCGACCCCTGGATCTCGACCGGCGTCGGACAGCCGATCGAGATGGACGGCGACAAGACGGCTGGCCTGGGCGCCGCCATCCAGGCGGCGGCCACGGGCCACGTCGACGGCGAGAAGCTGGGCCCGCCGGGACCCCACACCGAGGGCCAGACGCGCGTGATGCACGAGGCGATCCGACTGCTCGACACCGATATGAAGGGCGACGAGTTCAAGGAGGACCTGGAGGGCCTGCAACAGCCGATGGCGAAGGCGCTGGTCGACTACGTCAGCGACACCCACGAGATCCTCGGCGGCCAGAACTCCGACCTGGGTGGCATCGGTGGCAGTGACTCGATCCACGGTTCGGGCGACAAGGCCCAGATCGCGGTGGGCCAGGGCAGCCTGATCCGCGTGATGCGCGGCATCGCGGACGACGGCCCGTCCTACGCCCTGCTGGTCGAGGCGGAGCAGGCGTACTCGGCGGAACAGCTCGCGACCGCCGCCCCGTTCAAGGCGGACTCCCCGCACTCGGTGAGCGCCGACTGGGACAACCGCGCACACGACATCGGCGTGGCCAACGGCGCCCTCAACGGCATCGGCGCCGACGTCTACAAGGACAAGGAGGACGATCAGGTCCAGTGGGCGGAGGGCACCTCCGAGTACTCCGCTGCCGCCGGGAACGCGCTCATCGGCGAGATCCCGGTCGTGGGCACGATCGGAGGCTCCCTGATCGATGCGGCCAAGTACAACTGGGTCGAGGGCGTCAAGGAGGCGGCCGAGGAGCAGAGCAAACAGGAGTCCAGCAACAATTACACAGGCGGACTGGACGGGACCCACAAGTTGCTCGATGCATGGAGGGATGAGCGGCACATGGGGCAAGACCCCGCGTTCAAGCATGCCAAGGACGGGGCGGGCGACGGATACACGACGGGCCGGGAGGCTGCACGTGCTCACCTCCGGCCGTAAGGTGCTCAAGGCCTTCGCGCGATCGACGACCGCCCTGCTCTCCGTGGTGATGCTGGCTTCCTGCACCTCGGGCGAGCCAGAGGCGAAGAACGAGCAGTCGTGCGGGATCAGCCCTTCCTCGGAGGAGGGCGCCCTCCTGAAGGGGATCCTCCGTGCGGAAGGGTTCGAGAGTCTGATCTACAACAGCACCAGCGAAGCGGCGACGGCGCTGAGGCACGCACTGCCGGAGACCACCCCGGAAAGTCGGATGTCCACGAAGATGACGTGCGCCCTGTGGGTGGCCGGCCAGAACGGCGGTGACCGCGTGACGTTCAGCTTCGGCTGGGTCTCGCGCGCCTCGAAGAAGGCGGAAGAGCCCCTGCCCAACGGTATTCCGTTCGAGGCGGACGGCGGCGTCTTCGGCCAGACCAACGACACCGAGACGAGCTTGTTCGTCGCTTGCGAGATGCCCGGCAAGCTCGGCGAGCCGTCGAAGTCGGCTTGGTTCCACGCGAATGCTCTGCACAACGTCAGCCCCCCTCGGACAGACATCGACCAGACGGTCCGCGACCGGCAGACCGCCCTCACCTACCTCATGGCCCGCCGCGTCACCGACGCGCTCGGCTGCGAGAACAAGCCGCTGGAGAAGCCCCCGGTGGTGAAGCCGCTTCCGGCCCCGTGACCGAGACCTCGGCCCGGAGGGCCTCGCGGATGCCATCGGGGCGGTAGCGGGCGCTCTCAACGGTATCGGGGGCGACGTCTGCAAGGACAAGGAAGACGAACCGGGGCCAGCAGTGGGGGAATGGGCGGCTGAGTACACGGCCGCCGGCGTGAGCGGACTCAACGAGCTGATGGATGCATGGAGAGATGAACGGAACATGGGAAAGAACGATGTGTTCGACCATGCCAAGGACGGGGCCGGCAACGCGTACTCAGCAGGCCGGGAGGCTGCACGTGCTCACCTCCGGCCGTAAGGTGCGCAAGGCCTTCGCGCGATCGACGACCGCCCTGCTCTCCATGGTGGTGCTGGCTTCGTGCGCCTCGGGCGAGCCCGAGGCAAAGATCGAGCACCTGTGCACCGTCGGCGCTGCCTCAGAAGAGGAAGCGCTCCTTCGCGGGATCCTCCGCGCAGATGGCTTCGAGACCGACGTCTTCCACCGCACGAACCGTGTGGTGGAGTCGCTGGAGCGGGATCTGCGGGCGATCGGCTCGGACAAGAAGACGTTTTCGACATCCTTGTGCGCGTACGGGCCGACTCCTCGGGCAGGAGTCGAGCGTGCGCGGTTCGAGGTCGGGTGGGTGCCCCGCACCTCGAAGGATGCCGAACCGTCCATGGCCGACGGAGGCCGGTTCGATGCAAACGGTGCCTTCGGTGAGAGCAACTACTTCCTCACGAATCTGTTCGTCCGGTGCGATATGCCCGGCGACCTCGCGGAGCCGTCGAAGGCGGCATGGTTGTACGCGGAGGCTTCGTACACGGTCAACATCGGGCGGACGGACATCGACCAGGCGGCCAAGGACCGGCAGACCGCCCTCACCTACCTCATGGCCCGCCGCGTCACCGACGCGCTCGGCTGTGAGAACGAGCCGCTGGCGAAGCCCCCCGTGGTGAAGCCCCTGCCCGCCCCCTGACCGGCACCGCGGCCCGGGGGGCCGGTCACGGCCCGGGCTGCTCGTCGTCGTTCTCGTAGGGGTGGAACAAGAGGCTGATCACGGCCACCCCGACCGCCGTCGCCAGCCGGGTCCACCCGTTGTCGGTCACCAGGCTCACGGCCTTCGCCGCGAACAGCGCGATCAGGAAGGCGGTGACGAAGGGGACGACGGCACGGGCGGTCCGCTGCACGAAGGTGTGGTCGCCCGGCTGCTCGTGAGTGGTCATGGCCCTGGTCCCTTCGGTCCCGCCGCCCCGGTCGGAGGTCGGCGGTCGGCATCGGCTGTGCTTCCAGCATCGGGAGCACGGCCCGGGGGGCCCAGACCCGGAAAGTCGGGACTTGACAGGTCCCGGTACCTCCCCTCCCCGCCGCCGCCCCGCCTCTCCCACGCCGCCCCGCCGCCTCCCCGACCCGGTCGGACGCGGTCCGCGCGCCCCCGCCGTACGGCAGTGCGATTGTTGCGGCGGGATGAAATCCGCCGGTCGGAGCGTTGGCGCTTCCGGCAGGACAGGACGAACGGGGAGGCCTCACGTGGCGGCGGCAGAGACAGCGGCTGGGGAGAAACAGGGCTGGGGCAGGCGGCTGGCGGCCTACACCTGGCGGTACAAGACCAATGTGCTGCTCGCGCTCGGCTCCTCGCTGGCCGGCATGGCCGTCATGGCGGTCGTCCCGCTGGTCACCAAGGTGATCATCGATGACGTCATCGGGGACGAGACCAAGCCCATGGCGCCCTGGGCCGGCATGCTCATAGCCGCGGCCCTGCTGGTGTACGTACTGACCTACATACGCAGGTACTACGGCGGGCGGCTCGCCCTCGACGTGCAGCACGACCTGCGCACCGACATGTACAGCACCATCGCCCGCCTCGACGGGCGGCGGCAGGACGAGCTGAACACCGGCCAGGTCGTCGGCCGCGCCACCAGCGACCTCCAGCTAATCCAGGGCCTTCTTTTCATGTTGCCCATGACGATAGGGAACTTCCTGCTCTTCGGGATGTCCCTCGGGATCATGCTCTGGCTCTCGCCGCTGCTGACCCTCGTCGCCCTGCTCATGGCCCCCGCCCTGTGGTTCATCGCCAAGCGCAGCCGCAAGAAGCTCTTCCCCGCCACCTGGTGGGCCCAGGGCCAGGCCGCCGCCGTCGCGACCGTCGTCGACGGGGCCGTCACCGGCGTCCGCGTCGTCAAGGGCTTCGGCCAGGAGGAGCAGGAGACCGGCAAGCTGCGCGAAGCCGGCCGCCGGCTGTTCGCCGGCCGGATGCGGACCATCCGGCTCAACTCGCGCTACACCCCCGCCCTCCAGGCCGTCCCCGCCCTCGCCCAGGTCGCCATGCTGGCCCTCGGCGGCTGGATGGCCACCAACGGGCAGGTCACCCTCGGTACCTTCGTCGCCTTCTCCACCTACCTCGCCCAGCTCGTCGGACCCGTCCGCATGCTGGCCATGGTCCTCACCGTCGGACAGCAGGCCCGGGCCGGCGTGGAGCGCGTGTTCGAGCTCATCGACACCGAGCCCGAGATCCACGAGGGCACCCACGAGCTGCCCGCCGACGCACCCGCCACCGTCGAGTTCGACGACGTCCGCTTCGGCTACGACCCCGAGCGGCCGGTCCTCGACGGGTTCTCGCTCTCCGTGGCGCAGGGCGAGACCGTCGCCGTCGTCGGGTCCTCGGGCAGCGGCAAGTCCACCGTCGCGCTCCTGCTGCCCCGGTTCTACGACGCCGACGGCGGCGCCGTCCGCGTCGGCGGCCACGACGTCCGCGAGCTGACGTACGACTCCCTGCGCGGCGCGATAGGCCTGGTCCCCGAGGACTCCTTCCTCTTCTCCGACACCATCCGCGCCAACATCGCCTACGGGCACCCCGGTGCCACCGAGGAACAGATCGAGGCCGCCGCCCGCGCCGCCCAGGCCGAGGGGTTCATCCGGGCCCTGCCCGCCGGGTACGACACCAAGGTCGGCGAGCAGGGGCTCACCCTCTCCGGCGGCCAGCGCCAGCGCATCGCCCTCGCCCGCGCCATCCTCACCGACCCCCGGCTGCTGCTCCTCGACGACGCCACCTCCGCCGTCGACGCCCGCGTCGAGCACGAGATCCACGAGGCCCTGCGCTCCGTCATGGCGGGCCGAACCACCCTGCTGATCGCCCACCGCCGCTCCACGCTCGCGCTGGCCGACCGGATCGCCGTACTCGACCGCGGGCGGCTCGCCGACATCGGCACGCACGAGCAACTGGAGAGCCGGTCGGCGCTCTACCGCAGGCTGCTCACCGACCCGGACGCGCTCGGCGCCGCCTCGCCGCGGACCCCGGACGCCCGGGTGATGACCGAGTTCGAGCGCGAGCTCGACCGGGACCTCGAACGCGGCATCGAGCTCGAGGCCGAGATCGACTCGGAGCCCGTCAACGCCAAGCGCCGGGTCGCCGGCGGGGTCACCCCCGAGCTCTGGCGCCGCCAGGACGAGCCCGACACCGCCCCCGGCGCCGCCCTCGCTCCCGCTCCCGCCGGTGGCGCGCCCGGAGCCGGGCATTCCATGGCCGGGTCCGTCTCCGGCATGCCCGCCACCCCCGAACTGCTCGCGCAGGTGGCCGCGCTGCCGCCCGCCGACGACCTGCCCGAGGTGGACGAGACCCGCGCCGCGGCCGCCGAGGAGAGCTACGGCCTGCGCCGCCTGCTCCGCGGCTTCTGGGCGCCGCTGGCCATCAGCCTCGCCCTCGTCGCCGCGGACGCGGGGGCCGGGCTGCTGCTGCCGAGCCTGATCCGGCACGGCATCGACCAGGGCGTGGAGCAGGCCGTGCTCGGCGCCGTCTGGGCGGCGGCCGGGCTCGCCCTCGCCGTCGTCGTCGCGCAGTGGGCCGCGCAGTTCGCCGAGACCCGCATGACGGGCCGTACCGGCGAGCGCGTGCTGTACGCCCTGCGCGTCAAGATCTTCGCCCAGCTCCAGCGACTCGGCCTCGACTACTACGAGCGCGAGCTGACCGGCAAGATCATGACCCGGATGACCACCGACGTGGACTCGCTGAGCTCCTTCCTCCAGACCGGGCTCGTCACCGCCGTGGTCTCCGTCTTCACCTTCTTCGGGATCCTCATCGCGCTGCTGGTCCTGGACGTCGAGCTCGCGCTGATCGTCTTCGCGACCCTGCCCGTCCTCGTCGTCGGCACGATCGTGTTCCGTCGCAGGTCGGTGGCCGCCTACGAGCTCGCGCGCGACCGGGTCAGCCTGGTCAACGCCGACCTCCAGGAGTCCGTCTCGGGCCTGCGCATCGTCCAGGCCTTCCGCCGCGAGGGCTCGGGCGCCAAGCGCTTCGCCGAGCGCAGCGACTCCTACCGCGAGGCCCGGGTCCGCGGCCAGTGGCTGATATCCGTCTACTTCCCCTTCGTGCAGCTGCTCTCCTCGGGCGCCGCGGCCGCCGTGCTGATCGTCGGGGCGGGCCGGGTGGAAGCCGGGACGCTCACCACCGGCGCGCTGGTCGCTTACCTGCTCTACATCGACCTGTTCTTCGCGCCCGTCCAGCAGCTCTCCCAGGTCTTCGACGGCTACCAGCAGGCCACGGTCGCCCTCGGCCGCATCCAGGGGCTGCTGCGCGAGCCCACCACCACCCCGCTGCCCGAGCGGCCGCGCGCACTGGAATCGCTGGGCGGGGAGATCGCCTTCGAGGACGTCCGCTTCCAGTACGGGACGGCCGAAGAGCGGGGCGAGAAGGGCGAGGCCCTGGCCGGCATCAACCTGCGGATACCCGCCGGGCAGACCGTCGCCTTCGTCGGCGAGACCGGAGCCGGTAAGTCCACCCTGGTCAAGATGGTGGCCCGGTTCTACGATCCGACCTCCGGCCGGGTCACCGCCGACGGCACGGACATCAAGGAGCTGGACCTGACGGCGTACCGCCACCGGCTGGGTGTCGTCCCCCAGGAGGCCTACCTCTTCCCGGGGACCGTCCGTGACGCCATCGCCTACGGGAGCCCCGCGGCGAGCGACGCCGAGGTGGAGGCCGCCGCCCGCGCGGTCGGCGCCCACGACATGATCGCCACCCTCGACGGCGGCTACCTGCACACCGTCGCCGAGCGCGGCCGCAACCTCTCCGCGGGCCAGCGCCAGCTGATCGCACTGGCCCGGGCCGAGCTGGTCGACCCGGACGTGCTGCTGCTCGACGAGGCCACCGCCGCCCTCGACCTGGCAACCGAAGCCCAGGTCAACCAGGCGACGGACCGGCTCGCGGGCAAGCGCACCACCCTGGTGGTCGCGCACCGGCTGACCACCGCGGCGCGCGCCGACCGGGTCGTGGTCATGGACCGCGGCCGGGTGGTGGAGGACGGCACCCACACCGAACTCCTGGCGCGCGGCGGCCGGTACGCCGAGCTGTGGCGCACCTTCGTCGGCGAGGACGAGCGCGCCGCGGCCTGAGCGGGCGGCCTGAGCGGGCGGCCTGAGCGGGCGGCCTTGATCGGGCGGTCCTGAGCGGGCGGGCCCCGGGGGTCAGAACTCGCCGAAGAGCAGGTTCCCCGGGGCGTCCTCGTCGGTGCCCGTGTAGTACTCGCGCACCGCGGCGAGCAGCTCGTCGACGGTGAGGCAGCCGTCCCCGTTCGCGTCGATGCGGCGGAAGAGCGCCTCGGTGTCGGCGGGGCTCAGGCGCGTGTCGAAGGCCTCCTGCGCCCGGTGGAACTCCTGCGGGCTGATGAGCCCGTCGCCGTCGGTGTCCACGATCGTCAGGATCGCGCTCATCATCGGGCGGAAGGAGCGGTCGTAGGCGGGCCCGCCCTGCGCGTACAGGCGGGTCATGCCCTGCTTGTACTCCTCGGGCGTGACCTTGCCGTCCCGGTCGATGTCCAGCTCGGTGAACAGGTCCTGCCAGAAGTCGGCCAGGCCGCCCATCACCCGCTCCGCCTTGGGCGAGTCGGCCGGCTCCGCGAGGGCCGTCAGCAGCCGGGAGCCGAGCGCGATGATGTCGTCGGCGTCGATCACGCCGCTCCTGTCGGCGTCCAGGTGCGTGAAGGCGCGCGCCAGCTTGCGGTCGAGCAGGTCGTTCGTCATCTCATGGCCTTTCACGGCTGCCGCCACCGGTGCGGGCACGGCGAGCGGGGTACGGGTCACCTAGCGTAATCGCCCCCTCGGGTGCGAACTCCCGCTGTCCCGCCGGGGGATGGTGGATGCACCCGTACGAGCGAGGGTGGCCGATGTCGGTGGGTCGGGCCCTTGCGCGTGGCAACCATCCGGGGGGTTGGGGCGTCGTACGTGCGTGCGTGCGCTGTACGTACGACCGATCGGGGGACAGGGTGTTGCAGGGGTGGAGGAGGCGCGGCCGCCGGGTCGCGTCCCTGGGGGTGTTCGTGGTGGCGCTGTGGCTCTGCGCGGCCGGGCTGGGCACGCCACCGGCGGCGCAGGCCGCGACCGAGGGCTGCGGGGGCCGACTGGCCCGGACGGTGGCGTTCGAGACGGGTGAGGTGCGGGTCTACAAGAGCCGCAACCAGGCCTGTGCGATGACCGTGGCGCGGGTCTCCGGCGAGCGGCGCCGGATGGCGGTGAGCATCCAGCCGCGCGGCGGTGCCCCGGTGCGCGAGGCCGGGCGATTCACCCGATATGCCGGGCCCGTCACCGTGGGTGCGATCAACCGCTGCGTGTATGTAAAGGGGAGCGTGGGGGCCGGATCCGCGGATTCCGGCTGGATCCTGTGCTGACGGACAGGCCCAACTAGGTCTGGTCAGTGGAGCGTTGATCCGACTAGGTTCACGGCGACCGAAGTGAACTCAAGGGGAGGGTGAATGCGCAAGACGCTCGGATGGCTGCTGTCGCTCGTGGTGCTGATCGGCACCATGGGTGCGGCCGGCTCCACGGCGCAAGCGGCCACCGCCGCACAGCCCGCGGCCGCCACGGACATCAAGGACCAGATCCTCGGCATTCCCGGGATGAGCCTGATCGAGGAGAAGCCGTACCCCGGCTACCGCTTCTTCGTACTGAACTACGAGCAGCCGGTGGACCACCGGCAGCCGTGGAAGGGCACCTTCAAGCAGCGCCTGACCCTGTTGCACAAGGACGTCTCGCGGCCGTCGGTGTTCTTCACCTCCGGCTACAACGTCAACACCAACCCGCGCCGCAGCGAGCCGACGACCATCATCGACGGCAACCAGGTCTCTCTGGAGTATCGATTCTTCACGCCCTCCCGTCCTGACCCGGCCAACTGGTCGAACCTGGACATCTGGCAGGCCGCCAGTGACCAGCACCGCCTCTTCACCGCGCTGAAGAAGATCTACAAGAAGAACTGGCTGGCCACGGGCGCCAGCAAGGGCGGCATGACGGCGACGTACTACGAGCGCTTCTACCCGCGCGACATGGACGGTGTCGTCGCGTACGTCGCGCCCAACGACGTCGTCAACAACGAGGACTCGGCCTACGACCGGTTCTTCGCCAAGGTCGGCACCAAGGAATGCCGCGACAAGCTGAACGCCGTCCAGCGCGAGGCACTGGTGCGCCGCGAGCCGCTGGAGGCCAAGTACGCGGTCGCCGCCGCCGAGAACGGCTGGACCTTCACCACCATCGGCGACCTCGACAAGGCCTACGAGGCCGTCGTGCTCGACTACGCGTGGGCCTTCTGGCAGTACAGCCTGCTCGCCGACTGCGCCTCGATCCCGGCCGCCGCCACCGCGAGCGACCAGGAGATCTGGGACACGATCGACACGATCTCCGGCTTCTCGGCCTACGCCGACCAGGGACTGGAGACGTACACGCCGTACTACTACCAGGCGGGTACGCAGCTCGGCTCCCCGGACATCAAGCAGCCGCACCTGAAGGGCCTGAGCCGCTACGGATACCAGCCGCCGCGCAACTTCGTGCCCCGCGACATCCCCATGACCTTCCAGCCGGGGGCGATGGCTGACGTGGACAAGTGGGTGCGCGACAACGCCCACCAGATGCTCTTCGTGTACGGGCAGAACGACCCGTGGGGCGCCGAGCCGTTCCGCCTCGGCTACGGGGTGCGCGACAGCTACGTGATGATCGCGCCGGGCGCCAACCACGGGGCGAACGTCGCCAAGCTGATGGACGGCGAGAAGGCCCTCGCCACCTCGAAGATCCTGCAGTGGGCCGGGGTGGCCCCGGCCGCCGCGCTCGCCGACGCGGGGAAGGCGGCGCCGCTGGCGGCGCCGGACGCGCAGCTCGACCAGCGCGACCTGGAGCGCGAGCCGCAGCTGCGGCCGTAGCCGGGAGTCGGGACACGCGCTCCGCACCCCGCGCCCCGTACCCCGCGGCCTGCGGGGTGCGGGCCGCGGGCCGGCGCCGAGGGATCAGCGCGTCAGCCCGTGGCCCAGCGGGTAGCGGCCCGGGACCGGGACGGGGAGGCGGCCGGTGGGCCGCAGCACCCCCGTGAGCACCCGGGCCGCCGCCCGCATCTCCACGTCCGTCCAGGAGTACGTCGCCAGCTCCGCCGCGCACTCCGGCAGCCGGGCCGGGTCGTACGGGTTGCGGACGGCCAGCGAGACGACCGGCACGCCGGAGGCGACCAGGTCCGCCACCAGCGTGCGCTGCGGACTCATCCCCTCCGGGACGTTGTACGTGCACACCAGCACCGCCGCGTGACCGGCCGCGGCGGCCACGGCGCGGGCGGGCGGCACCGCCGTGGCCCGGCAGCCCAGGGCGGTCAGCTCCCGGGCCAGTACGGCCGTAGGGGGTCCGGTCGTACCCGTGGGGGAGACCGGGTCGGCCCCGGTGACCAGCAGGCGTGGTCCGGCCGTCGCATCGAAGGGCACCAGCCCGCGCGGATCGGCCAGCAGGGTCGTCGTGGCGGCGGCGATCGCGTCGGCGGCGTCGAGATGCTCCTGGACGCCCACGACGGCCCCCACCTCCCGACCCGTGGTGTACGCCTCGTCCAACAGCCCCCGGCGGGACTTCAGTTCCAGGATCCGCAGCACCGACTCCTCGATGCGCGCCTGCGTCAGCTCGCCCGACTCGACGGCCGCCCGCACGCTGCGGTGCGCGAGGCCCAGGTCCGGCGGGTTCAGCAGCTGGTCGCAGCCCGCCAGCAGGGCCAGGACCGGGACGCGGTCGTCCCCGTACTTCTGGCGGACCCCGGCCATGTCCAGGGCGTCGGTGACCACCACCCCCTCGAAACCGAGGCGTTCGCGCAGCAGACCGGTGACGATCGGCCGGGAGAGGGTCGCCGGGTCCCCCGAGGGATCGAGCGCGGGAAAGACGATGTGCGCCGTCATGATGGCGTCCACGCCCGCCTCCACCGCGGCCCGGAAGGGCGGCTCGTCCAGCTCCTCCCAGGCGGCCCGGGTGTGCCGCATCACCGGCAGCCCGACGTGGCTGTCGGTCTCGGTGTCCCCGTGGCCCGGGAAGTGCTTGGCGGTGGCGGCGACCCCGGCCCCCTGGTAGCCGCGGACCTGGGCGGCCACCAGCTTGGCCACGGCGTGCGGGTCGGAGCCGAAGGACCGTACGCCGATCACCGGATTGGCCGGGTTGACGTTCACGTCGGCCACCGGCGCGTAGTCCTGCCGGATGCCCATGGCGGCCAACTCGGAGCCCGCGATGCGCGCGGCCCGCAGGGCGTGGGCGGTGGAGCCGGCCGCACCGAGCGCCATCGCCCCCGGGAGCAGCGTCGCGGGCTTGCCGATCCGGGCGACGGCGCCGTGCTCCTGGTCGGTGGAGAGCAGCAGGGGGATCCGGGGACCGGTGGTGAGGGCGGCCTGCTGGAGGCCGACCGAGAGCGCGGCGATCTGCTGCGGGCCGCGGGTGTTGTGGGCCCAGGCGAAGTAGATGATCCCGCCGAGGTGGTAGCGGGAGACCAACTCGGCGGCGGTGCGCACCCCGAACGCCGCCAGGTTCTGCTCGGCGTCCGCCGGATCGGGGTCGGTCGCCGAATGCCCGTAGGCCCGTGAGACGAAGAGCTGCCCGACCTTCTCGGCGAGGCTCATCCGGTCCACGAGGGCGCGCAGCCGCGCCCGGCCCGGGCGGCGGCCCGGGGGCCGTGCGTCGTCGGGGGCGTGCGGGGGGCCCACCGCGGCGGAGGCCGCCCCGGCGGCCGTGACGGCGACCATGGCGGCTGCGGCGAGCAGGTTCCGGCGCGAGGCGTGGTACGGCACGCGCCGGACCCTACTGCCGCGGTACGCGCGGGGAGTGACGGACACTCGGAAGGTCCCCCGGACGAGGCCCCGGACCGGCACGGCCTGCTCCGCCCGCTCCACCTGCTCCACTTGCTCCGTGCTCCTGCGCCTGCCGCGCGCCACCTCGTTCGTCCTGCCTGCTCCGCCCGTCCCGTCCCGTCCCGGCTACGCCTCCCGCCGGTCCGCCCAGTGCTCCTGAAGGCTCCGCACGGCCTCGGTGATCGCGGGTCGCCGGGCGGCCCCGGTCCGCCACAGGGCGTACAACCGGCGTACGGGGCCCGGCTCCAGCGGTACGGCCACGGCCCCCGGCGGCAGCGCGCCGGTGCCCAGGCGGGGTACGACGGCCACCCCGAGCCCGGCCGCGACCAGGGCGACGATGGTGTGGTTCTCCTCCGCGACGTGCGCGATGTCGGGCTCGAAACCGGCGGTGCGCAGCGTCCGCACCAGCCAGTCGTGGCAGACCCGCCCGGGCGGCTGGCAGACCCAGCGCTCGCCGCCGAGGTCGGAGCGCCGGATGACCCGGCGCGCGGTGAAGGGGTGCCCGGCCGGTACGACCAGGTCGCAGAGGTCGTCCCCGATCACCGCCTGCTCGATCCCCTGCGGTGCGGGCAACGGGGCGATGTCCCAGTCGTGGGCCACCGCCAGGTCGGTGACCCCCCGGGCCACCAGCTCCACGGACAGGTGCGGGTCCACCTCGGTGAGCCGGACGTCCAGCGCCGGATGCCGGCGGGCCAGATCGGCCAGCACCTGCGGCAGCAGCCCGCGCGCCGCCGAGGCGAACGCGGCCACCGTCAACAGCCCGCCGGGCTGCCCGCGCCGCTCCTCCAGGGTGGTCTCGGTGCGCTCCACGATCGCCAGCAACTCCTGCGCGGCGTCGGCCAAATGGCGGGCCTCCTCGGTGAGCGCGACACCGCGCCCGCGCCGCTCCAGCAGGGTGGTGCGGGTCTCCCGTTCCAGCTTGGAGATCTGCTGGGAGACCGCCGAGGGGGTGTAGCCGAGGGCGGCCGCCGCGCCGGCGACCGAGCCGTGGACGGAGACGGCGTGCAGGGCGCGCAGCCGGGCGAGATCGAGCATGCCTCCATCGTGGCACCGCGGACATCCGTAAGCAATGCTTCATCCATCCCGGAAGACATCCGCGCTGGTGCTACATGGTCGGGCGGTCGATGCTCGAAGCATGCGTCCCGTACACACCGCCCTCGCCGTGCTCGTCGCCGCCGTCTGGGGCTTCAACTTCGTGGTCATCCAGATCGGCCTCGACCACTTCCCGCCCCTGCTCCTGTCCGCCCTGCGCTTCCTCGTCGCCGCCCTGCCCGCCGTGTTCTTCGTCGGGCGGCCCAAGGCCGCCTGGAAGTGGATCGTCGGCGTCGGGATCGCCCTCGGCGTCGCCAAGTTCGGCCTGCTCTTCACCGGCATGGACGCCGGCATGCCCGCCGGGCTGTCCTCGCTCGTGCTGCAGGTCCAGTCCGTCTTCACCGCCGTCCTCGCCGCCTTCGTGCTGCGCGAGCGGCCGGGGCGGGTGCGCCTGCTCGGGATGGTCGTGGCGCTCGCCGGGATCGTGGTCGCCGCCGTGGACGGCGGGACCTCCGGGCCGGTGCTCGGCTTCACGCTGGTCGTGGCGGCCGCCGCCTGCTGGGGCGTGTCAAACGTCCTGACCCGCAAGGCCGCCCCGCCCGACGCCCTGAACTTCATGGTGTGGGTGTGCACGGTCCCGGTCCTGCCGCTGCTCGCGCTCTCGCTGCTGCTGGAGGGCCCCGAGCGGGACCTGGCCGCGCTGCGGGCCCTGGACTGGTCCGGGGTGGCCGTCATCGGCTACGTCGCCTGGGTGTCCACCGTCTTCGGGTTCGCCGCCTGGAGCCACCTGCTGCGCCGCTACCCGGCCTCCGCGGTGGCCCCGTTCTCGCTGCTGGTCCCGGTCTTCGGGATGTCCTCCGCGGCCCTGGTCCTCGGGGAGTCCGTCTCGGGGCTGCGCTGGCTGGCGGCCGTACTGCTGGTGGGCGGGGTGGCGTTGACCTCGCTGGCCCCGGCGCGCGCCGTGAACCGTACGGGGGTCGGTTCGGGCGTCAGCGCGGGGAGCCCTCCTGCAACGGCAGCCGCCAGTCCTGTCCCGTCAGGCTCGCTCCGTACGAGCGGTGCGGCCGCTCCGCGATCAGGGTGAACCCGGCCTTCAGGTAGAGCTCGCGGGCGTCGGTCAGCACGTCGTTGGTCCACAGCACCAGCTCGCGGTAGCCGACCGAGCGGGCGAAGGTCACGACGGTGTCGACGAGCAGGGCGCCGATGCCGCGGCCGCGGCCCTGCGGGTCGACCAGGAGCAGCCGCAGCCGGGCGGTGCCGGGCGCGCCCTCCTCCCGTACGCACATCACCGAGCCGACGGGCCGGCCGTCCAGCTCCGCGATCCACACCCGTTCCAGGTGGGGGTCGTGGTCCTGGGCGAAGTCCGCGACGATCCGGGCGACCAGGCCCTCGAAATCGCTGTTCCAGCCGTACTCGGCGGCGTACAGCGCGCCGTGGCGCTGCACGATCCACCCCAGGTCCCCCGGTTCCGGGTCGCGGAGCCGTACGCCTTCAGCCATGGGGCAACTCTAGGGGGAGGGTGCGCCGCCGGGGCCCTGTAGGGGCTATTTCTTGCCGCCTACTTCTTGCCACCGCCGAGGATCTCGCCCAGCAGGTCGCCGAGGCCGCCGCCCGTTGCGGCGCCCGCTCCTGCGCCCGTTGCGGGGGGACCGCCGGGGGCCGCTCCCTTGCCCGCCGCCCTGCCGGAGGCGCGCTTGGCGAGCACCGCCAGGACGACCGGGATCAGCATCTCGATGACCCGGCTGATGGTGGCCGCGGGGATGCCTGTCCGCTTCGAGACGGCGGCGGCCACGGGCTTGCTCACCTTGGCGAGCACCCCGGCCATCATGCCGCCGCTGAGCAGGCCGCCGAGGCCGCCGAGCGTGGCCACGCCCTCCAGCGGCGGTTCGGCGTCCGCCACCTCGGCGATGGCCTGGCGCACCGCCACGCCGTCGGCGTCGTCCGCGTCGGCCTTCTGCTGGAGGTCGCCGGTCATGGCGCCGACGGTCTCCGCGACGGCCTCCCGGGCGCCGGAGTCGTCCGTGCCGAGCAGGCCGGCGATCTCGGTCAGCTTGTCGTCGCCGAGTTCGCCCAGCACGTCGTCCTGGAATGAGGATTCGCTCATGCCTGAAACGCTACGTCTGTGCGGTTTTGCCGGCACCTTGAGTAGGCGCTGGGTAACGGAAACGCAAAGTTGTGGTTCCGGATGCAACCCTGCGGGCGCACCGCGGGTCGTATGGTGCGTCGGTGCTTCCGGGGAGGGATCTGGGGGGATCGGGAAGTCCGACACGGGAGGGGTAACCGTGAGGGGGTCCGGCCGCGAGGCGGGACCCCCTTTGCGTTGCCCCGTCGCACCGCGCCCTCGTCGTTGTCCACAGGCCCGACGCGCTGTCGGCGCCGCCCGGTAGTTTCGGGGCATGGCAGCAACGGACGGGGCGCCGCAGGCGGTCCAACTGGCAGTGGTCGACGGCGTGCTCGAACGCATCACCTACGCCAACGAGGAGAACGGGTACACGGTCGCCCGCGTGGACACCGGTCGGGGCAGTGGCGACCTGCTGACGGTGGTCGGCTCGCTGCTGGGCGCCCAGCCCGGCGAGTCCCTGCGCATGGAGGGTCGCTGGGGCTCCCATCCGCAGTACGGCAAGCAGTTCACCGTGGAGAACTACCGGACCGTGCTCCCGGCGACCATCCAGGGCATCCGCCGCTACCTCGGCTCCGGCCTGATCAAGGGCATCGGCCCGAAGATCGCCGACCGGATCGTGGAGCACTTCGGCACCGACACCCTCGACGTCATCGAGGGCGAGCCGAAGCGGCTGATCGAGGTGCCCGGGCTCGGCCCCAAGCGGACGAAGCTGATCGGCGCCGCCTGGGAGGAGCAGAAGGCCATCAAGGAGGTCATGGTCTTCCTCCAGGGCGTCGGCGTCTCCACCTCCATCGCCGTGCGCATCTACAAGAAGTACGCTGACGCCTCCATTTCCGTGGTGAAGAACCAGCCCTACCGGCTTGCCGCCGACGTGTGGGGCATCGGCTTCCTCACCGCCGACCGCATCGCCCAGGCCGTCGGCATCCCGCACGACAGCCCCGAACGGGTCAAGGCCGGCCTCCAGTACGCCCTGTCCCAGTCCACCGACCAGGGACACTGCTTCCTGCCCGAGGACCGGCTCATCGCCGACGGGGTCAAGCTGCTCCAGGTGGACACGGGGCTGGTGATCGACTGCCTGGCCGAGCTCGCCGCCGACCCGGAAGGGGTCGTACGGGAGCCCGTACCGGATCCGCAGGGCGGGCCGGACCCGCTGACCGCCGTGTACCTGGTGCCCTTCCACCGGGCCGAGCTGTCGTTGGTGGGGCAGGTGCGCCGGCTGCTGCACGCCGAGGACGACCGGATGCCCGGCTTCCAGGACGTGGACTGGGAGAAGGCCCTGGGCTGGCTCGCCGGGCGGACGGGGGCCACGCTCGCCCCCGAGCAGCGGGACGCCGTGAAGCTGGCGCTGACCCGCCGGGTCGCCGTCCTCACGGGCGGGCCCGGCTGCGGGAAGTCCTTCACCGTGCGCTCGATCGTCGAGCTGGCCCGGGCGAAGAAGGCCAAGGTGGTGCTGGCCGCGCCCACCGGCCGGGCGGCGAAGCGGCTGGCCGAGCTCACCGGGGCCGAGGCCTCCACGGTGCACCGACTGCTGGAGCTCAAACCGGGCGGGGACGCCGCGTACGACCGGGAGCGGCCGCTGGACGCCGACCTGGTCGTCGTCGACGAGGCCTCGATGCTGGACCTGCTGTTGGCCAACAAGCTGGTCAAGGCGGTGGCACCGGGGGCGCACCTGCTGCTGGTCGGCGATGTGGACCAGCTGCCGTCGGTCGGTGCCGGGGAGGTGCTGCGGGACCTGCTGGCCGAGGGCGGCCCGGTGCCCGCGGTGCGGCTGACCCGGATCTTCCGGCAGGCCCAGCAGTCCGGTGTGGTCACCAACGCCCACCGGATCAACACCGGCCTGCCGCCGATCACGGACGGGCTGCCGGACTTCTTCCTGTTCCCGGAGGAGGACACCGAGGCGGCCGGGGTGCTGGCCGTGGACGTGGCCGCCCGGAGGATTCCGGCCAGATTCGGGCTCGACCCGCGGCGGGACGTCCAGGTGCTCGCGCCGATGCACCGCGGCCCGGCCGGCGCCGGGAACCTCAACGGACTGCTCCAGCAAGCGATGACACCGGCCCGGCCGAACCTGCCGGAGAAGAGGTTCGGCGGCCGGGTCTTCCGGGTGGGCGACAAGGTGACCCAGATCCGGAACAACTACGAGAAGGGCGCCAACGGCGTCTTCAACGGCACGGTCGGCGTGGTAACCGGCCTGGACGTGGACGAACAGCGCCTGACGGTACGAACGGAGGAGGATGAGGAGATCGTGTACGAGTTCGGTGAGCTCGACGAGCTGGCCCACGCGTACGCCGTCACCATTCACCGTTCACAGGGGAGTGAATATCCGGCGGTGGTGATCCCCGTCACCACCGGGGCCTGGATGATGCTCCAGCGCAACTTGCTCTACACGGCGGTGACCAGGGCGAAGAAACTGGTCGTCCTCGTCGGGTCCCGCAAGGCCCTCGGTCAGGCGGTGCGTACCGTTTCCGCAGGCAGGAGGTACACGGCGGTCGCCGCCAGGCTGTCCGGCCGGATACCGGTGGGAAACATCACCTAGATGATCGATCATTTGGGGTTCCGGCAACCGGCTCGGGGGGGCAGGATGAGCAGGTTGGCGGCACTCAGTGCCGTCAGAAGCGCCAAACGCCGACCCCGAGTGCACTCTCCTGCGCCAAATGGGGGAAGGTAGAGGAAGTCAGGGCACCTCGAAGAAGAGGCACTACGTCGGTGAGGGATGACGTGAGCGACAACTCTGTAGTACTCCGGTACGCGGACGGTGAATACACCTACCCGGTGGTCGAAAGCACCGTCGGTGACCAGGGCTTCGACATCTCGAAGCTGCGGGCCCAGACCGGGCTCGTCACCTTGGACAGCGGATACGGCAACACCGCGGCCTACAAGTCCGCGATCACCTACCTCGACGGTGAGCAGGGCATCCTGCGCTACCGCGGTTACCCGATCGAGCAGCTGGCCGAGCGCTCGTCGTTCATCGAGGTCGCGTACCTGCTGATCAACGGGGAGCTGCCGACCGTCGACCAGCTCGCGTCGTTCCGCAACGAGATCACCCAGCACACGCTGCTCCACGAGGACGTGAAGCGCTTCTACGACGGCTTCCCGCGGGACGCGCACCCGATGGCGATGCTGTCCTCCGTGGTCAGCGCGCTGTCGACGTTCTACCAGGACAGCCACAACCCGTTCGACGATCAGCAGCGCCACCTCTCGACGATCCGGCTGCTGGCCAAGCTCCCGACGATCGCGGCCTACGCGTACAAGAAGTCGGTCGGCCACCCGGTGGTCTACCCGCGCAACGACCTCGGCTACGTCGAGAACTTCCTGCGCATGACCTTCTCCGTGCCGGCCCAGGAGTACGACCTGGACCCGGTCGTGGTCTCCGCGCTCGACAAGCTGCTGATCCTGCACGCGGACCACGAGCAGAACTGCTCCACCTCCACCGTGCGCCTGGTCGGCTCCTCGCAGGCGAACATGTTCGCTTCGATCTCCGCCGGCATCTCGGCCCTGTGGGGTCCGCTGCACGGTGGCGCCAACCAGTCCGTCCTCGAGATGCTGGAAGGCATCAAGAACGACGGCGGCGACGTCGACGCCTTCATCCGCAAGGTGAAGAACAAGGAAGACGGCGTCCGCCTCATGGGCTTCGGACACCGCGTCTACAAGAGCTTCGACCCCCGGGCGAAGATCATCAAGGCGGCGGCGCACGACGTCCTCTCGGCGCTCGGCAAGAGCGACGAGCTGCTGGACATCGCGCTCAAGCTGGAAGAGCACGCGCTGGCCGACTCGTACTTCGTCGAGCGCAACCTCTACCCGAACGTGGACTTCTACACCGGTCTGATCTACCGGGCGATGGGCTTCCCCACCGAGATGTTCACCGTGCTCTTCGCGCTCGGCCGGCTCCCCGGCTGGATCGCCCAGTGGCAGGAAATGATCAAGGAGCCGGGTTCCCGCATCGGTCGCCCGCGCCAGATCTACACCGGCGAGGTCCTGCGCGACTTCGTTCCCGTAGAAGCCCGCTGACCCGAGGCTTTCCTCCGCGCGGCGTGCGGCCGCGCGGAGCGCACCACAGACAACCCTGAGCATGCGAGAAGCGCCCCGCCGTCGATCCCCCCACGGGTCGACGGTCGGGGCGCTTCCCTTTTCCCCGAAACGGATTCCCCCCACGGGACCCGAGCCGGGGCGTCGGTGTGCCGGGACCCGTTCGTCCGGGAGGGCCGCTCAAAGCCTCCCGCGGGTACGTGTCCCGGCCGGCTGATGCCCACGGAAACCTCCCCAGGTTTCCGAGAAACGTCCCCCAAGACGTTCTTGGCATCGCCCCATTAGACCCATGACGACCCCGGATGGTTACGTTGCGGTCACTGTGATCTGCGTCTCCCGTGAAGGAAGTGTGGGGAGCGTGAGGAGGAGGGCCACTAGCGGAAGGACCGCAACCGGAGGCTGTTGGTCACCACGAAGACCGAGGAGAAGGCCATGGCGGCCCCCGCGATCATCGGATTGAGCAGACCGGCGGCCGCCAGCGGCAGGGCCGCCACGTTGTACCCGAAGGCCCAGAACAGGTTGCCCTTGATCGTGGCCAAGGTCCGGCGCGAGAGCCGGATCGCGTCCGCCGCGACCCGCAGGTCACCCCGTACGAGGGTCAGGTCTCCGGCCTCGATGGCCGCGTCCGTGCCGGTGCCCATGGCCAGCCCCAGGTCCGCCTGGGCCAGTGCGGCCGCGTCGTTGACCCCGTCGCCGACCATCGCGACCGTACGGCCCTGCGCCTGCAGGCGGCGCACGACGTCCACCTTGTCCTGCGGGAGGACCTCGGCGATCACCTCGTCGATGCCCACCTCGCGGGCCACCGTCGCGGCAACGGCCTTGTTGTCGCCCGTCAGCAGGACCGGGGTGAGGCCCAGCGCCCGCAGCCGGGAGACCGCCTCGGCACTGGTGTCCTTGACCGCGTCCGCCACGGTCAGGACCCCGCGCGCCGCGCCGTCCCAGGCCACCAGGACGGCGGTGCTGCCCGCGGCCTCGGCGGCCGCCTTGGCCCCGGCCAGTCCGGCCGGCAGCTCGATCGACCAGTCGGCCAGCAGCTGCTCGCGGCCCACCAGGACGGCGTGTCCGTCGACCACGCCCTGGACGCCGAGCCCCGCGACGTTCTCGAAGGACTCCGGAACGGGCAGGGAGCCGGCCCGCTCCGCCGCCCCGGCGGCGACGGCACGGGCGATCGGGTGCTCCGAGGCGTGCTCCAGGGACCCGGCGAGGCGCAGGAGTTCGCGCTCGTCGACGCCCGCGGCGGTGAAGACCCCGTCGAGGGTCATCCGGCCGGTGGTGACGGTGCCGGTCTTGTCCAGGACGACGGTGTCCACGCGGCGGGTGGACTCCAAGACCTCGGGGCCCTTGATCAGGATGCCGAGCTGCGCGCC
Source organism: Streptomyces sp. NBC_01214 (assembly GCF_026340975.1). GTDB lineage: Bacteria > Actinomycetota > Actinomycetes > Streptomycetales > Streptomycetaceae > Streptomyces. The sequence continues at coordinate 1,497,676 of NZ_JAPEOS010000001.1, forward strand.
CCGCCCGGTGCCGACCATCAGGGCGGTCGGGGTGGCCAGGCCCAGGGCGCACGGGCAGGCGATGATCAGGACGGCCACGGCGGCGGTGAAGGCGGCGGCGGGGTCGTCGGTGATCAGCAGCCAGGTGATCCAGGTGCCGATGGCGAGCACCAGGACGACGGGGACGAAGATCCCGGAGATCTGGTCGGCGAGGCGCTGCACCTCGGCCTTGCCGTTCTGCGCGTCCTCCACCATCTTCGCCATCCGGGCGAGTTGGGTGTCGGCGCCGATCCGGGTGGCCTCGACGACCAGGCGTCCGGAGGTGTTCACGGTGGCTCCGGTGACGGAGTCGCCCACGGCGACGTCGACCGGGACGGACTCGCCGGTCAGCATGGAGGCGTCCACGGCGGAGCTGCCCTCGACGACGGTGCCGTCGGTGGCGATCTTTTCGCCGGGGCGGACGACGAACCGGTCGCCGACCGCGAGCGCGCCCACCGGGATCCGGACCTCCCGGCCCGCGCGCAGGACGACGACGTCCTTGGCGCCCAGCTCCAGCAGGGCCTTGAGGGCCGCGCCCGCCTTCCGCTTGGAGCGGGCCTCCAGGTAGCGGCCCAGGAGGATGAAGGAGACGACGCCGGCCGCGACCTCCAGGTAGATGGCGGAGGAGCCGTCGGTGCGGGAGATCGAGAAGTCGAATCCGTGCCGCATGCCCGGCATGCCGGCGTGGCCGAAGAACAGGGCCCACAGCGACCAGGTGAAGGCGGCCAGCGTGCCGACCGAGACGAGGGTGTCCATGGTGGCGGCGCCGTGCCGGGCGTTGGTCCAGGCGGCCTTGTGGAAGGGGTACCCGCCCCAGATGACGACGGGGGCCGCGAGGGTCAGGGAGAGCCACTGCCAGTTGTCGAACTGGAGGGCGGGGACCATCGCGAGCAGGACGACGGGCAGGGCGAGCGCGACGGAGACCAGCAGGCGCTGCCGCAGCGCGGCGAGTGCCGGGTCGGGGACCTCGGTCGCCCCGGTCGCACCGGTCCGAGCCCCTTCGGGGGCGGCGTCGGGTTCCGGGGCGGGCGGCGGCGGGGGCTCCTCGGCGGTGTAGCCGGTCTTGACGACGGTCGCGATCAGATCGGCGACCTGCACGTCACCGGTGTAGGAGACGCGGGCCTTCTCGGTGGCGTAGTTCACCGTGGCCTCGACGCCGTCCATCCGGTTGAGCTTCTTCTCGATGCGGGCGGCGCAGGAGGCGCAGGTCATCCCGCCGATCGAGAGTTCGACCGCCGTTATCGGTCCGTCGTGCACTGTGCTGCTGCTCATGTTCCGGCTCCAGGGGGATGGCCGGGCCGTACGGGACCAGTATGAGCTGGCCGGCACGGCCCGGCAGGGTGCCGCGGGGCTGCCGCGGGTGCCGCGGGGCTTGCGGGCCGCTCAGACCTGTCCGGCGAACTCGTAGCCGGCCTCGTCGACGGCGGCACGGACGTCCTCGTCCGCGAGCGGGGCGTCGGAGACCACGGTGACCTCACCGGTCGCGGCGACGGCCTTGACCGTGCTGACGCCCGGGAGGGCGGAGATCTCGGTGGTCACCGCGCCCTCGCAATGTCCGCAGGTCATGCCGGTCACCCGGTAGACGGTGGTGGTCTGGGTGTCCGTCTCGGCGGTCATGTCGTTCTCCTCTTCAGGGGCGTGTGCCGGTCACCGGGAGGGCGGCCGATGGCTCCACCGTGCTCCCGACACTTCGAGACTATACCCCTGGGGGGTATCAAGGCGAGTATCGGCTCCCAGTTTTTCGATCCTCGTGGGAAAACCGGCCGCCATAGCCGAACTGCATCGAAATGGCCGATACGGATCACTCGGGAAGCCTCGTCCCGACCCTGGCCGCCGCGGCATCGGCCCCGGCTCGGACCGGGCGTGCTCGGCCGGCCCGCGACGGGGGAGGTGGTCGACGTCCTGGGCCGGCGCGGGCTGGTCATCACGACGCCGGGCGTGGAGGACGGGACGGCGGTGCCGGGGGAGGCGGCGGCGCCGGCGGAGGCCGCGATGGCCTCCGTCCCGGTGTTCCCGCTGGTGGGGCTGCGGCCGCCGGCCCGCACGCGGGGCCCGGGGGCGCCGAGGTGGTGCGGGCCGACCGGGCCGACCGGGCCGGGCGGGTCAGTGGGCGGGGGTCTCGGTGATCATCGGCTCCAGGTAGCGGAGCAGGACGGTCTTGAGCTCGGCGGTGTACGCGGCGCGCTCGTCGCCCTCGTGGGCCAGGATCAGGTCGAGGGACGACTTGAAGATGCCCAGGATCATGTTCGAGGTGTGGGTGAGCTCGTGGGCCGGCGCCCGGGGGCAGAAGTCGCGCAGCACGGCCTCGATGCGGGCGAGCAGGCCGGCGTGCAGTTCCTCGTGCTCCTGGGCGATGCCGGGGACGCCGGTGCCGTGCATGAGCGCCCAGAAGGCCGGGTTCTCGCAGTTGAAGGCGATGACCGGGTCGAGGACGGCGTCGAGCAGCTCGGGCAGGGGGCGCTGGAGGTTCTCGGTGCGGAAGGCCTGTCCGTGCATTTCGTGCGCGCGCTGGAGCAGTTGGCCGCCGAGCTCGATCGCGATGGCCTCCTTGTTGGGGAAGTACTGGTAGAGCGTGCCCGGCGACACGCCCGCCTCGCGGGCGATGGCGTTGGTGCTGGCCGAGGCGTAGCCGGTACGGCAGAACACCCCGGCGGCGGCGGCCAGCAGCTGGGAGATCCGGCGCTCGCCGCGGGCCTGGCGGCGGCGCGGGGTGGCGGCGGTGGTGTCCGAGTCGGCGCTGGTCGTCGCGGCGGCGGCGCCGACCGTCGTGTCAGCGGCGCGGTCCGTCGTATCGACGGCGCCGACGGCGGAGCTCTTGATCCCCTTTTCGGTGTTTTTGTCCATGCGTGTCCCCGGCATGTCCAATCCCCTGCTTCCCGTGGGCGATTGACAAACGCGAGTGATCGCTCGCATTCTTGAGAAACGCGAGCGACTGCTCGTGTTTGCCAGTCTATGTGGCCTGGCAATCACGGTGAAGGGGACACCGAGTCATGTCCGAAGTCAAGAAACCGCCGTCCTCCGGGGCGGACGCGGGGTGGACCCGGTTCGTCACGGCCCGGCCGCGGCTCACGCTGCTGCTCGCCCTGCTGGTCACGGCCCTGGCCGTGGTCGCGGGCGGCGGCGTCGCCGACCGGCTGGGAAGTGGCGGCTGGGAGGACCCGGGCGCCCAGTCCACCTACGCCGCGCGGGCCCTGGAGCGGGAGTTCCCGCACTCCGAGCCCAATCTGCTCCTGCTCGTCGACGCCGCGGCGGGCACCACCGGGGTCGACGACCCCGCCGTGGCCGCCGAAGCCGAACGGCTCGCGACCGCACTCGCCGCCGAACGGGGGGTCGTCGGCGTGGGCTCGTACTGGCGCACCCAGCTGCCCGCGCTGCGCTCCGAGAACGGCCGGCAGGCACTCATCGTCGGCCGCGTCCAGGGCGACGAGAAGGCGGCCACCGCGGCACTGGAACGCATGGCCCCGCGCTTCGAGGGCGAGCACGGTCCGGTGCGGGTCTCCCTCGGCGGTCCCGCGGCCGTCCAGCGCGAGGTCACCCGGACCATCCAGGAAGACCTGCTGCGCGCCGAGCTCATCGCCCTGCCGGTCACCCTCGTCCTGCTCGTCCTCGTCTTCGGCAGCGCGGTCGCCGCCCTGCTCCCCCTCGGCGTCGGCATCGTGGCCATCCTCGGCACCAATGCCGTACTGCGCGGACTCACCGAGTTCACGGACGTCTCCGTCTTCGCCCAGAACCTGACCACGGCGCTCGGCCTCGGACTCGCCATCGACTACGCCCTGTTCATCGTCCGCCGGTTCCGCGAGGAACTCGCCGCCGGGCGCGATCCGGTGGCCGCGGTCGGGGCCACCCTGCGCACCGCAGGGCGCACCGTGCTCTTCTCGGCGCTCACCGTCGCGGTCTCGCTCTCGGCGATGCTCTTCTTCCCCATGTACTTCCTGCGCTCCTTCGCCTACGCCGGGGTCGCGGTCGTGCTGCTCGCCGCAGCGGCCGCGCTGATCCTGCTGCCGGCCGCCCTGGTGCTCCTCGGCCATCGGGTCAACGCCCTGGACCTGCGCCGGCTGTGGCGGCGGAGCCGGCCGGAGACGGCCGCGACCGGGCCCGTGGAGACGGGCCGGGGGTGGGGGTGGACGGCCGCTCTCGTGATGCGGCGCGCCCCGGTCTTCGCCGTGGCCACCACCGTGGGCCTGCTGCTCCTCGGGCTGCCCTTCGCGGGGGTCAAGTTCGGCACGGTCGACGACCGGCAGCTCCCGAAGGACGCCCCCTCCCACGTGGTGCAGGAGCAGATCCGCGACGGCTTCCCGAACAGCCCCGGCGGCGGCATCACCGTGCTCGCCGAAGGAGCCCCCGGCCCCGAGCGCCTCGCGGCCTACCGGGACCGGCTGGCCGCCCTGCCCGGGGTGACCCGGGCCGACGGGCCGATCGGCTCCGCGACGGGAAGCGAGTACACCACCTTCTCCGTGTCCGTCGAGGGTGAGGCCGTGGGGCAGACGGCTCGGGACCTGGTCGACGAGGTCCGCGCCGTGGACGCCGGCTTCAAGACCTCGGTGACCGGACAGGCGGCCGTCCTCGTCGACGCACAGAAGGCCATTGCCGGTGCGCTGCCCGCGGCGGCGGCCCTGGTGGTCCTCGCCACGCTGTTGCTGGTGTTCCTGCTCACCGGGAGCCTGCTGATACCGCTCCAGGCGGTGCTGCTCAATGCCCTCAGCCTGACCGCGATGTTCGGGGCGGTGGTGTGGGTGTTCCAGGAGGGCAACCTCTCCGGGCTCCTCTCCTTCACCGCCACCGGCGACATCGAGACCACCCTGCCGGTGCTGATGTTCTGCATCGCCTTCGGGCTCTCCATGGACTACGGGGTGTTCCTCATATCCCGCATCAAGGAGGAGTACGACCGGACCGGTGACCACGAGAGCGCCGTCCGGACGGGGCTGGCCCGCACCGGCGGGCTGATCACCGCGGCGGCCGTGATCCTGGCGGTGGTGATGGTGGCCATCGGCACCTCCCGGGTGACCAACACCAAGATGCTGGGGCTCGGGATCGCGCTGGCGGTCCTCATGGACGCCATGGTCGTCCGTAGCCTCCTGGTCCCGGCGGTGATGAAGCTGACCGGACGGGCCACCTGGTGGGCCCCCGCTCCGCTGCGCCGCCTGCACGAGAGGTTCGGCCTGAGCGAGGGCGAGTCCGCGCCCCCGACACCGGAGCCGGACCGGATACCCGTGGGGGCCGGTGCCTAGCTAGGGGTGCACCTCGGCCCCTGGCGCGGGGCGCGGGGGCGGGTGAGGGGACCCGCCGGGTCCCCTCACTCGCCCCGCCGGATTCAGTCCTCGCGGCGGCCCCGGTTCCCGGGCCGGCGGGCCACCCAGGCGTGCACGGTTTCGGCGTACCAGTAGGGCTTGCCCCCCTCCATGTGGTCGGGCGCGGGTAGGAGCCCGTGTTTGCGATAGGAGCGCACGGTGTCAGGCTGGACCCGGATGTGGGCAGCGATCTCCTTGTATGACCACAGCTGTCGGTTGCTCATGCTGGACACCTCCTTGTCCACGCCGCGGGGTCGGCCGGGAGGCCGTCGGGGGAGCCGACGCGTGGACGCTGACGATCACTCGGGTTGTGCCCGGGGAACGACGCTGAGTGACGACAGGGGAGGGGCTGTTGACTTCCTGTGACGGAAGACCCGCGTAATGCGGACGTGTGTGACAGAAGGGGGACCCCTGTGACAAGAGGGTCACAGGGGTCGGGCCGGGAGTTGGCGGGGCGTCAGCGGTACAGGGCCGGGCGTTCCGCCAGCTCCACGACGGCCCGTACGCCGCTGTGCGCCGCCGCGAGGCCCGCCTCGGAGACGGCGGCCGCCGCGTAGCCGTCCCAAGCGTCGGGCCCCGCCACCCGGCCCTGCGCGGCCGCGGCCACCCAGCTCCGCAGCTGGCGGTCGTAGGCATCGGCGAAGCGCACCGTGAAGTCCTGGTCGATGGCGCCGCCCCAGCGGCCCGCCGACTGCACCACCATCGCGTGTCCGTCGCCGATCCGGGCACTGCCCGCCTCGCCGACCGCCTCGCACTGGACCTGGTAGCCGAAACCACAGTTGACGAAGATCTCCACGTCGACGACGGCCCCGCCGGAGGTCTCCAGCAGCACCAGCCGGGGATCGCTCAGCCCCTCGGGAGCGGCTGCCGTGGGCCGCGGAGAGAGCACGCTGACGGCGGTGATCTCCTGCCCCAGCAGCCAGCGGGCCGCGTCCACTTCGTGCACCACCGAGTCGCTGATCAGCATGTCGCTGGTGAAGAACGATGGCGAGGAGGCGTTGCGGTGCCGGCAGTGCAGGAAGAGCGGGCGGCCGATCCCGCCCGCGTCCAGCAGCTCCTTCAGTCGGGCGTACTCGGCGTCGTACCGCCGCATGAACCCCACCTGCACCAGGCGTCGCCCCAGCCGCTGTTCGGCCTCCAGGATGCGCAAGGCCCCCGCCGGGTCCGGGGTCAACGGCTTCTCGCACAGCACCGGCAGCTCCCGCTCCAGCGCGTGCAGGATCGCCTCCTCGTGGGCGGGTCCGGGCGAGGCGATCAGCACGGCCTGGACCCCGGGCGCAGCTATCGCGGCCGCCGGGTCGGTGTGCGCCGTCGCCCCGTCCAGGGTGCCCGCGACCTCCTTGACCCGGTCCCCGTCCGGGTCTGCCAGGGCCACCACACGGGCCCCGCCCACCGTCCGCCCGATCCGGCGGATGTGGTCGGCGCCCATCTTCCCGGTGCCGATGACGGCGATGCCGAGCGTGCTCATGTCGTACTCCTCTTCCTTCCGGAGGGTCAGCGGGCGCCGCAGGAGCGGAGGTAGGCGCGGGTGCGCCGGGCGATCGGGAGCGGCCGGTCGGGCGGACACGGGTACATGTCCTGCTCCACGATGGCGAACAGGTCCACGTCCAGCCTCTGGGCCGCCGCGAGCACCGGTTCCAGCGCGGGCACCCCCGAGGGCGGTTCGCACATCACCCCACGGCCCACGGCCGGCCCGAAGGGCAGCCCCTCGGCGACGACTTCGGCCAGGATCCGCGGATCCACCTGCTTGAGGTGGAGGTAGCCGATCCGCTCGCCGAAGGTCTCCACGGCCTGCACGCTGTCCCCGCCGCAGTACGCGTAGTGTCCCGTGTCCAGGCAGAGGGAGACGAGCCCGGGGTCGGTGGCGTCGAGGAAGCGGGCCACGTTCGCCGGGGTGTCGATGTGGGTGTCGGCGTGCGGATGGACGACGATCCGCAGCCCGTACCGGTCCTGGACCTCCCGGCCGAGGCGTTCGGTCTGCGTGGTCAGTTCGCGCCATTGGGCGGGGGTCAGGGTGCGGTCCTCCAGCACCTCCCCGGTCTTGTCGTCCCGCCAGAAGGAGGGGATGACGACGAGATGGGCCGCGCCCATGGCCTGGGTCAGCGCCGCGATCCGCGACACGTGCTCCCAGGTGTCCTCCCACACGGCGGGCCCGTGATGGAGTCCGGTGAAGACGGTTCCGGCCGAGACGCGCAGCCCGCGCTTGGCCGTTTCCTCGGCGAGGCGGGCGGGATCGGTGGGCAGGTAGCCGTAGGGGCCGAGTTCGATCCACTCGTACCCGGCGTCGGCGACCTCGTCGAGGAAGCGTTCCCAGGGGGTCTGTCGGGGGTCGTCGGGAAACCAGACACCCCAGGAGTCCGGAGCCGAACCGATGCGGATACGGGTCAACGCGGGCGGGGAGGACGTCATAACGGCCACCTTAGGGTGGAGGACCAATGGGAGGACTGACTGTGACCGGCACCGGCGATCCGTTCGCGTTCGACCTGATCACGATGGGCCGGATCGGGGTGGATCTCTACCCGTTGACGACGGGCGTACCACTGGCCGAGGTGGAGACGTTCGGCAAGTTCCTGGGCGGCTCCCCGGCCAACGTGGCCGTCGCTGCGGCCCGGCTGGGACGCCGGGTGGCGGTGATCACCCGTACCGGCGCGGACCCCTTCGGCGGGTATCTGCGCTCCGAACTGCGGGGGTTCGGGGTGGACGACCGGTGGGTCGCCGAGGTCACCGGGCTGCCGACCCCCGTCACCTTCTGCGAGATCTTCCCGCCGGACCACTTCCCGCTGTACTTCTACCGGCTGCCGAAGGCCCCGGACCTGGAGATCGCGGTGGACGAGGTGGACTTGGCGGCGGTACGGGCGGCCCGCGTGTTCTGGATGACGGGCACGGGCCTGAGCGAGGAGCCCTCGCGGGCGGCGACGCTGGCGGCGCTGGAGGCCCGCGCGCGGACCGGGACGACGGTCTTCGACCTGGACTGGCGGCCGATGCTGTGGCGGGAGAAGCCGGGGCCGTACTACGAGCGGGCGCTGCGGTCGGCAACCGTGGCCGTGGGGAACGCGGAGGAGTGCGAGATCGCCACGGGCGTCTCCGAGCCGCACGCGGCGGCGCGGGCGCTGCTCGCGGCGGGCGTGGAACTGGCGGTGGTCAAGCGCGGCCCGGAGGGCGTGCTGGCGCTCCACCGCGACGGCACGGTGGCGGAGGTCGCGCCGGTGCCGGTGGAGGTGGTCAACGGACTGGGCGCGGGGGACGCGTTCGGCGGGGCGCTGTGCCACGGGCTGCTGGCGGGATGGGAACTGGAGCGGGTGGTGCGGTACGCGAACGCGGCCGGGGCGATCGTCGCCTCGCGGCTGGCGTGTTCGAGCGCGATGCCGTTCCCTCACGAGGTGGAGGAGGTGCTGGGGCGTGCCGGTGGCGTCTGAGTGGGGGATGGAGTGGACGAGGTTGTTGGTCCTCGACCTGGCCCCGGGAGAGGTGTACGCGCACGCGTGCGGCGAGTCGGAGTGGATCGTGCTCCCGCTGTCGGGCGGGTGCGAGGTCCGCTGCCGGGCTCTGCCCGGCCCCGTGCCTCACACGCCGGCGGGGCTGAAAGAGCGAGGCTCTGCCCCGAATCCTGCCCCCCGTCCTTCGGCGGGGCCGGAGGGCGGACGGGGCGGGCCAGATCCAGCCTCGCCGGCGTTCGAGGCGCGGGGGTTCGGGAGCGGCGCCCCCGCAGCGGAGCTGGAGGTGTTCGAACTGGCGGGGCGGGACGGGGTGTTCAGCGGCGTCACCGACTTCGTCTACCTGCCGCGGGACGCGGACGCGGAGATCCGGTCGGCCGCCGGCGGCCGGTTCGCCCTCGCCGGGGCCCGGTGCGAGACGCGGCTCCCCGCCCGGTACGGGCCCGCCGGCCGGGTCCCCGTAGAACTCCGCGGCGCGGGCCCGTGCTCGCGGCAGGTCAACAACTTCGCCGCCGCCGGCCCGGACGGCTTCGACTGCGACCGCCTCATCGCCGTCGAGGTGCTCACCCCCGGCGGGAACTGGTCCTCGTACCCGCCCCACAAGCACGACGAGCACCACCCCGGCGAGGAGTCCCGCCTGGAGGAGATCTACTACTTCGAGATCGCCCCGCACGGCGACACCCCCGGGCTCGGCTACCAGCGCGTCACCCCCTCCCCGGCGGGGAAGACCGACCTCCTCACCGAGGTGCGGACCGGGGACGCGGTGCTGATCCCCGACGGCTGGCACGGGCCGTCCATGGCTGCCCCCGGGCACGACATGTACTACCTGAACGTGATGGCCGGACCGGGCACGACCCGGGAGTGGCTGATCCGGGACCATCCCGACCACGGCTGGATCCGCGGCAGCTGGGACGGCCAGGACATCGACCCCCGGCTGCCCTTCTCCCGAACGGAGGACCACCGATGAGGCTCACCGTCGCGCAGGCGCTCGTCCGCTTCCTGTCCCGCCAGTACACCGAGCGCGACGGACACCGCCATCGGCTGATCGCCGCCACCTGGGGGATCTTCGGGCACGGGAACGTCGCCGGCATCGGCCAGGCCCTCCTGGAGACCGGGCCCGAAGCCATGCCCTTCCTCCAGGGCCGCAACGAGCAGGCCATGGTCCACGCCGCCGTCGGATACGCCCGCCAGAGCGGCCGCCTCTCCGCGCACGCCGTCACCACCTCCATCGGGCCCGGCGCCACCAACCTCGTCACCGGCGCCGCCCTCGCCACCATCAACCGGATCCCGGTGCTCCTGCTGCCCGGCGACACCTTCGCCACCCGGCCCGCCGACCCCGTGCTCCAGCAGCTGGAGGTCCCCTACGCAGGCGACGTCTCCGTCAACGACACCCTGCGCCCCGTCTCCCGCCACTTCGACCGGATCACCCGCCCCGAGGCCCTGATCCCGGCCGCCCTCCAGGCCGCGCGGGTGCTCACCGACCCCGTGCAGACCGGCGCCGTCACCCTCGCGCTCCCGCAGGACGTGCAGGCACAGGCCTACGACTGGCCCGAGGAGTTCTTCGCCGAGCGCGTGTGGGGCGTGCGCCGGCCCCGTCCCGACCGGCACGAGCTGGCCCGCGCCGCCGAGGCCGTACGGGGCTCCGCGCGCCCGCTGATCGTCGCCGGCGGCGGGATCCGGCACAGCGAGGCCGGCGCGGCCCTGGCCGCCTTCGCCGAGGCCACGGGGATCCCGGTCGCCGTCACCCAGGCGGGCAAGGGCGTCCTGCCGTACGGGCACCCCGCCGACGTGGGCGGGATCGGCCACACCGGCACCTCCGCCGCCGCCGCGCTCGCCCGGGAGGCCGACCTCGTCATCGCCGCCGGGACCCGGCTGACCGACTTCACCACCGCCTCCGCGACCCTCTTCCAGCACCCCGCCGTCCGGTTCGTCGGCCTCAACCTGGACCCGTACGACGCCCACAAACTCGCCGCCCTGCCCCTGGTCGCCGACGCCCGCGAGGGCCTCGACGAGCTCCGGGTCGCGGTCGCCGGCCACCGCGCGGACCCGGCGTACGGGGCGCGGTACGCGGCGGAGCGGGCGCGCTGGGAGAGCCGCGTCGAGCGGGCCTACGCCGTCCCGGAGGCGCAGGAGGACGCCCCGCCCACCCAGGCCCAGGTGCTCGGGCTGCTCGACGCCCTGGTCGACGGCACCGACATCCTGATCAACGCGGCCGGCTCCCTCCCCGGCGACCTGCACAAGCTGTGGCGGGCCCGGTCGCAGGACCAGTACCACGTGGAGTACGGGTACTCCTGCATGGGCTACGAGATCCCCGCGGCCATCGGCGTGGCGCTGGCCGCGCCCGGCCGGCCGGTGTGGGCGCTGGTCGGCGACGGGACGTACCTGATGAATCCGACCGAGATCGTCACGGCCGTCCAGGAGGGCGTCCCGATCAAGGTGGTCATCCTCGACAACCACGGCTACGCCTCCATCGGCGGCCTGTCGGGGGCGGTGGGCGGCGAGGGCTTCGGCACCGCGTACCGCTTCCGGGCGCCCGACTCCGGGTACACGGGGGACCCCCTTCCGGTGGACCTCGCGGCCAACGCGGGCTCCCTCGGGATGGCCGTGATCCGCGCCCGCACCACGCGTGACCTGCGCGAAGCCCTCGCCGAGGCCCGCATCGCGACCCGCCCCACATGTGTCTACGTACAGACCCGAACGCCCGACACTGTGTCGGGCCCACCCCCGGCGCAGGCGTGGTGGGATGTTCCTGTGGCCGAGACCGCGACCCGCAAGGCCGCTGCCACGGCCCGTGAAGAGTACGACCGGCAAGCCGCGCAGCGACGTCGCCATCTGTGAAGGAGCAAGGCAATGAAGACCGTCAACCACTGGATCGGTGGCAAGACCGTCGAGGGCGCGTCGGGCAACTACGGCCCGGTCACCGACCCGGCCACCGGCGAGGTCACCACCCAGGTCGCGCTCGCCTCGGCCGACGAGGTCGACGCGGCCGTACAGGTCGCCCGGGAGGCCTACCTCAGCTGGGGCCAGTCCTCGCTGGCCGCCCGCACCAAGGTGCTGTTCGCCTACCGCGCCCTGCTCGACGCCCACCGCGACGAGATCGCCGCGCTGATCACCGCCGAGCACGGCAAGGTCCACTCGGACGCGCTGGGCGAGGTCGCCCGCGGCCTGGAGATCGTCGAGCTGGCCTGCGGGATCACCACGCAGCTCAAGGGCGAGCTGTCCACCTCCGTCTCCAGCCGGGTGGACGTCTCCTCGATCCGCCAGCCGCTGGGCGTCGTCGCGGGCATCACCCCGTTCAACTTCCCGGCGATGGTCCCGATGTGGATGTTCCCGCTGGCCGTGGCCTGCGGAAACACCTTCATCCTCAAGCCGAGCGAGAAGGACCCCTCGGCCGCCAACAAGCTCGCCGAGCTGGCGACCGAGGCCGGTCTCCCGGCCGGCGTGCTGAACGTGGTCCACGGCGACAAGGTGGCCGTCGACGCGCTGCTCGCCCACCCCGGTATCGCGGCCGTCTCCTTCGTCGGCTCGACCCCGATCGCCCGCCACATCCACACCACCGCCTCGGCCAACGGCAAGCGCGTCCAGGCCCTGGGCGGCGCCAAGAACCACATGCTGGTGCTGCCGGACGCCGACCTGGACGCCGCCGCCGACGCGGCCGTCTCCGCCGCCTACGGCTCGGCCGGTGAGCGCTGCATGGCGATCTCCGCCGTCGTGGCCGTCGGCGCGATCGGCGACGAGCTCGTCGAGAAGATCCGCGAGCGCGCCGAGAAGATCAAGATCGGCCCCGGCAACGACCCGACCTCCGAGATGGGCCCGCTGATCACCGCCGCCCACCGCGACAAGGTCGCCTCGTACGTCAAGGGCGCGGCCGACCAGGGCGCGGAGGTCGTCCTCGACGGCACCGGCTTCACGGTCGAGGGCAACGAGAACGGCCACTGGATCGGCCTGTCCCTGCTGGACCACGTGAAGACCGACTCCGACGCCTACCGCGACGAGATCTTCGGCCCGGTCCTGTGCGTGCTGCGCGCCGAGACCTACGAGGAGGGCGTGGCCCTCATCAACGCCTCGCCGTTCGGCAACGGCACCGCGATCTTCACCCGCGACGGCGGCGCCGCCCGCCGCTTCCAGCTGGAAATCGAGGCCGGCATGGTCGGCGTCAACGTGCCGATCCCGGTGCCGGTGGGCTACCACTCCTTCGGTGGCTGGAAGGACTCGCTCTTCGGCGACCACCACATCTACGGCAACGACGGCATCCACTTCTACACCCGCGGCAAGGTCGTCACGACCCGCTGGCCGGACCCCTCTGAGGGCCACATCGGCGTGGACCTGGGCTTCCCCCGCAACCACTGACACCCGCCCCACAACCACTGACACCCGCCCCGCACCCGGCACGCCCAGCACCCCCGGCCACCTTCCCCCGGCCGGGGGCTGCTGCCGCGCCCCGCCGTCTACGCTGATCCACATGACGGAACTCCCGCACTTCGACGTGCTGTTGACCAGGCTGGCGGAGCACCGCGGGCTGAGCGTCGACGGCCTGGCCCGCCTGTCCGCCGTCCCGGAGCCCGAGCTGCGGGCCGTGTGCGACGGCGCGGTGCCGGATCCGTCGCTGCTCCGACGGCTCGCCCCCGTACTCCACCTGCACGCCGAGGACCTGTTCGTCATCGCCTCCGTGGCCCTGCCGCCGGAGATGACGCCCCTCGACCCGGACGCCGGGGGAGGGGCGGCCGTTCTCGCCCTGCACGCCATGGGCCTGCCGCGGCAGGAGCAGGAGCGGTTGCGCCGGCTGGCGGCGGCACTGCCGCAGCAGGACCGCACCCGGCCGGCTCCCGAACTGCCCCCGTACATGCAGTATCCGCCGGGTCCTGGCGGACTGCTCATGCGCCTGCTCGCCAACCGGAACCTGGGATGGTCGGCCGGAGCGAAGGTGTTCCTGTCCCTGACCGGCCGGTACTGGTCCGCCGCCACGTACGGGGCGGTGGGCCGTGGCGTGCGGGAAGTGAGCCCCGATCTCCAGGCCGACTACGCGACCGTGCTCGGCATCCGCGCCGACGACCTCGCCGTACTGACCGGCATCGGCCTGCCCGACGGACACCGTCCGCCGCCGCGGGCCGCCGTCGAGGTGGCCGCCCTCGTCCGGGACGTCCGGCGCCTGACCCGGGACCAGGTGTCCGAACTGTGCGACACCGCGGAGCGGGGGCTCAGGGTGCCGTGACCGGCCGGCGCCGTCGTCCGCGGGCGTCCGCACCGGTCAACGCGTTCGCACCGGTCAGGGCGTCCATTCGGGTCAGGGCGCCGGTTCCGGTCAGGGCGTCCGGGCCAGGTCCGGTACGGGGTGCGGCTGTTCGCCCGCCGCACGGCGACGGCGGCGCAGCACCCACACCGTGGCGCCCGCGCCCGCCAGCACGAGGAGCAGGCCCGCGGCCGGCCACGGCACGGCGATGAAGTCGGTCCCGGACTCCGAGACCAGATCGGGGTGGGCCGCCGCGCCCGCCGTGACCTTGACGGTCACCCAGTCCGACTGGGGGGCGTCCGGCCACGGTTCGCTCAGCTCGATCCGCTGCCCGGGCAGCAGGGACAGCTTCAGCTCGCGGGCGGGCCGGTCCAGCACCTCGCGCCCGAACAGGCCCTCGGCGGACACCGCCACCTTGGGCTCGACGACCACGTTGCCCCGGTTGACCAGCGCGTACGAGACCGTGGCGCGGGCATCGCGCACCCAGGGCAGCAGCGGCGCCGAGCGGCTGACCCGTACGTCCTCCACGCTCAGCCCCGCCGTGACCGGCCCCGGCACCCGGAAGTACAGCCGGGCGCCCACCGAGCGCTTCACCCCGACCTGGACCTTGCCCTCCTGCTGCACGCCCTCCACGGCGGTGCCCAGGGCCACGATCCCGCCGACGTGGTCGCCGGGCGTCGCGTCCGCCGGGACCTTCACGGTGAACGGGATGTCCTTGCGGCCCTTGGCGGGCACGGCGACGGTGCTCGCGGTCTCCGGCGCCAGTGCGACCCACGCGCCGACGTCCTTCGGCTCCGTCTCCACCGGTAGCAGCGCGAAGGCGCCGCCCGCCGGGGTGTTCACGGCGTCGGTGGCGAAGACCTGGAACGTCAGCTCCTTGTCGGAGGAGTTCACGATCGTCACGCTGTCGCTCAGCGTGCTCCCGGCCGCGCCCTGGTGGAAGAAGTACGCGCGGTCGGTCATCGCGGCGCCGGCCGCGGGCGTCGGGAACACTCCCCACGTGCCGTTGTCCGCGGCGTGCGCCGCGGTGGCCGGCAGCAGGCCCGCACAGCCGAGCAGCAGGTTGAGGAGCAGACCGTACAGGAGGGTGCGGGTGCGGGTGCGCATGGGCGTCTCCAGTGGGCGCGGAAAGGGGAAAGGGGTGGTGCGGCGCCGGAGCGCCGCACCACCCTGGGCCGAGCGGCCGGACGGGTCAGCTGATCGAGAAGGTCACGACCGTCTGGTAGGTGTCCGCGAACATGAAGGGCGGGAGCTGGATCATCCCGGCGCCGCCGACGGCGAACTCACCGCCGGTCAGCTCGTCCCCGCCGGCGGCCTGGGAGGCCACCTTCATCGGGACGTCGGAGATCGCGCCGGGCGTGCCCGCGGTGCAGGTGCTCGGGCTGTCCGGGTTGGTCACCGTGCAGGACGGCTGGATGCCGATCTGCGCCTTCGCCATCGAGTGGCCCGTGGTCTGGTTCAGGAACGGCGTGCGCGTCGCAGTCACGTCCCAGCCGAGCGAACCGCCGCGGAAGTCCTGGACGGTCGCGGCGTTGAAGACGCCGACCACCGACTGGGCCTTTCCGTTGATGGTGACCGCGCCGAAGTTGACGGCCGGCTGGCCGTCCTTCGGACCGAGGGCCAGCGGGCCGGGCAGGACCTCGACGTCGACCGGGTTCTTCACACCGGCCTGCTCCTCCAGGAACACGAAGGCCTTGTACGGGGTGATCGAACCGTCGATCCTGATCGCGTCGGCCTTCTTGGTGACCGTGATGTTGCAGGTGGCCGCGCCGGACGCGTCGGCCGTGCCCGCACCGGTGTCACCGGTCACCGCGCCCGCGAGCAGGGCGGAGCAGGTGACGGCGCCCGCCGGGAAGTTGGCGCCGGTCACGGTGACGGCGGTGCCCGCCGGGCCGCTGTTGGGCGTCAGCTTCGTGGTGATCGGGTCCTTGGGCAGGGCCTCGACCGCGACCGAGCCGAGCGAGGCGCTCGGGCGCGGCGCCGGGGTGCAGGTGGTGGTGAAGACCGAACCGGAAAGGTCCGCGTCGGTCACCGCCAGGTCGAGGGCGACCTGGACCGTGGTGCCCTCGCTGCCGTCCGGGATCTTGATCGTTCCGGAGAACGCCTTGGGGTCGAGCGGCTGTCCGGCGATGACCGAGACGGTCTCCGGCGGGCTGGTGACCACCTGGGTGGTGGAGCCGACCTTGAGGGTGATCTTGGAGGTGTTCACCGTGGTGACGGAGAACCCGGGGATCAGCGGGCTCGCGCCCGGGTCGATCGTGATCGGAACTACGTCACCGGCCTTGGCGCCGTCGGGCAGGGTGACCGTCCAGTTCTGGTTGCCCGAGCCGTCGGGCTGCGGCGCCGGGGCGTCGCAGTTCTCGAAGACGGCCGTGGTCTTGGTCGCGGCCTGCGCGGAGCCCGCCAGACCCGCCACCGTGCCCGTCAGGGCCAGGGACAGGGCAGCCGCCCCGGCCAGCACTCTTCGTCGATGCGTTCTCGTACTCACTGGGTCGCGACTCCTTCGTCATGACGAACCCCTCCCCCCACCCGCTGTGTGGGGGAGGCCGAGCCGGTGCGGTGGCCGATATTGACGCGTCGCCGTGATGAGAAGTCAATGACTTGCTTTGCCCCGAAGCACACAGAAATTGATGGCCCATCAGGGAAGGTCTGATGGGCCATCGGATTCCGACCGGTCGGGGTGGGCGGGGGCGGGGCGGCGCCTAGCGCCGGGTGGGCGTGTGGAGCAGCAGGTTCGGGGTGCCGGCCGGGAGCCCGGCGATCCGGTCGGACACGGCGCTGTGCAGCAGTTCCTCCGTCACCTGCGCCGGGGTGCGCGCCGTACCGCGCGCCAGGATGAGGGCGGCGACCCCGGCCACGTGCGGGGCGGCCATCGAGGTGCCGGAGGCGCGGGCCGTGGCGGTGGTGGAGTCCTTCCAGGCCGAGGTGATGCCCACGCCCGGAGCCGAGAGGTCCACGCAGGGGCCGTGGTCGGCGAACCGCGCCCACCGGTCCGCGGCGTCGGTCGCGCCGACCGTGATGGCCTGGGGGACGGAGGCCGGGGACCCGCCGCAGGCGTTCTTGCCGTCGTTGCCGGCGGCCGCGGTGAAGGTGATCCCGGAGGCCACGGCCCGGACCACGGCCGTTTCGAGGGCGTAGCTGCGGCTGCCGCCGATGCTCATGTTGGCCACGGCCGGGGTGGCGGGGGCCTTGGCGGCGTCCTTCACCACCCAGTCGAGACCCTTGAGGATCCCCGACAGGCTCGCGGAGCCGCGGCAGTCGGCCACCTTCACCCCGACGAGCGAGACCCCCTTGGCCACCCCGTACGTCTCCCCGCCCACGGTCGCCGCGACGTGCGTGCCGTGGCCGCTGCAGTCGCGGGAGCTGCTGAGGAACAGCGCGTTGTAGCCGGTGCGGGCGCGGCCGCCGAACTCCAGGTGGCTGGTGTTGATGCCGGTGTCGATGACGTAGACGGTGACGCCCTCGGCCCTGCTGGGGTACGTGTACGAGCCGTCGAGCGGGAGTTCGCGCTGGTCGATGCGGTCCAGGGACCAGGGCGCGGGAGCCTGCGGACCCCGCTGCGGCTCGGGTGCGGCGACGGCGTCCGGGGTGTCGGTGGTGTGGAACTCCGCGTCCGGCTCCACCGAGGCCACCCGCGGGTCGGCGGCCAGGGCGGCGGCCCGGGCGGCCGTGGTGCGGACGGCGAAGCCGTTCAGGGCGGCCTCGTAGACGGGTCCGACCTCGTCGCCGGCGTGCACGGCCTCGGCGGCCAGGGCGCGGGTCGGGGCGCGGGAGGTGGTGTCCTTGAGGACGACGACGTAGGGGGCGGCGGCGGAGCGGGGAGCAGGAGAGGCCCCCGTGACGGGGATGGTGGCCGTCGTGGCCGTGGTGGCCGCCGCGAGGAGCGCGGCGGCGGGGAGGAGCGCGGCGAATGCGGTCATGCGGCGATGCTCGGGGAGCGGCGGCGCGGGCGCGCGGAGGGTGCGCCGGGTGGGTGCACGACACGCCGCCGCGCGGGCGGATCCGGGCCGGCCCCGGCATGCCCCGGCCCCGGCATGCCCCGGCCCTGCGCCGCTCTGGCCTTGCGCCGCTCCGGGCCCGGCACGCCCCGGGACCGGCACGCCTCGGGCCCGCGCGGGGCGACCGCTCCGTCAGGCCGCGCGCCAGACCGTCATGTCCGCGTTCAGGGAGCTCGGCAGGTCGCCCATCCACGGAGTCGACTTGAGCGTGAGCACGAGCAGCGCGATGTCCCCCGACGGGTGCTTGATGCAGAACTCGCTGCCGGCTGCCGCCTGTCCCAAGCTCTGGGTTCTCTTGGCGCCCTTCTCGAGGGCGGCCCGGCAGGTGTCGAGGGAGCCGTTCGGCCCGCCCGACAGGAGGGTGATCGCGCTGGTGTCGCTCTCCAGGGTGCAGCCCACCTGTTCGCAGTCGAGGCGCAGGTCCCCGGCCCGAGTGGCACGTTTGACCGGTTCCTTGATGCTGATCGAGTTGTCCTCGTCCAGCGTCAACGAGGGGTAGGGGATGGCCTTCGGGGGCTTGCTCTCGGACGGGCTCGGGCTCGGGCTGGGCTTCGGAGCGGATTCGGCGACCGGGCGGGTCGGGTCGCCGCTCGCCGAGCGGGTCCCGCCCGCCGGTGTCCCCTTGGTCGTCGGGGACTTCGCCCGGTCGCGCAGACCGTCGGCCGTCTGGTCGATGACCACCCACAGCGTGCCCAGCAGCACTGCGGACGCCACCACCGACGCGGCGGTGACCAGCGCGTTGCGCCGCCGGCGCCGCCGCCGCTGCTCCGGTCCTTCCGGAGCCTGCGGATGCGGGGGCTGCGGCGGCTGCCACACCTGGCGCATCGTGTGCGGGGAGACGGGAGCCGGGGCGTGCGACGCAGCGGGGCCCGGTCCGGGTGCCGGTGCCGACTCGGGTGCGGGCTCGGGTACGGGCTCCGGGACCGTCAGCTCCGGTCCGGTCACCTCGCGCCAGAGGGCCGGGCCACCGTCCGCGTCGGCGTCCTCGCCCAGCTGCATCCGGCACCACGCCACGATCTCCGCCGGGGTGGCCCGGTCCTGCGGGTCGGTGGCCAGGCACCGGGCGATCAGCGGCCGCAGCTCCTCCGGCAGTCGGGACAGGTCGGGCGCGGAGTGCACGATCCGGTACAGCACGGTCGCGGAGGGGCCGGTGCCGTAGAGGGGCTCGCCCAGCGCGGCGTACGCCGCCGTCTGGCCCAGCGCGAAGACGTCGGCGGCTGCCGTGACCTCACCCGCCGACGCCTGCTCGGGGGACATGTACTGGGGCGTGCCGATGGCGGCGCCCGTGGCGGTGTGCGCGGTGGTGTCGGACGCCAGCGAGATGCCGAAGTCGATGACGCGGGGTCCGTCGGCGGCCAGGAGCACGTTCGACGGCTTCAAGTCGCGGTGCACGATGCCCGCGTCGTGGATGGCCTGTAGGGCCTCGGCCACGCCAGCCAGCAGCCACAGCACGGCGGGCAGGGGCAGCGGTCCGCGGCGGGCCACGGCCTGCGACAGCGAGGGCCCGGGCACGTAGAGGGTGGCCAGCCAGGGCGGTGTCCCGTCCGCGTCGGCGTCGATCAGCTCGGCGGTGTACGCGCCCCGGACCCGCCGGGCGGCCTCCACCTCGCGGCGGAACCGCCGCCGGAACGCCGGGTCCTCGGCCAGTTCCGGGCGTACGACCTTGATCGCCACCGGTCGCCCGCCCTGGGTGTGCGACAGGTAGACCCGGCCCATGCCGCCCGCGCCGAGCCGGGCCGCGATGCGGTATCCGGCCACGGTGGACGGATCGTCCGCCCGCAGCGGTTCGAACACCTCGGTCGCGCTGTTCATCGGCCTCCCCCGATCCCCTGGTCAACCGATGGGCCGACCAGCGAACACCCTAAGCGCCGCGCAGCGGACGGAGGTTGCCGGGGAGGCGGCGCGAGGGGCGGCCGAGCCGAGCGGCCGGGTGGGGTGGCGTGCGGGCGGAGTGCGGAGGAGTGCGGGCGGGGTGCCCCGGCTACGGGGCGAGGGGCCAGCCGCGCATCGAGAAGACGCCCTCGTCGCGGGCGCCGGCAGCTTCGTACGTGGCCAGGGCGGCCTCGTTGTCGGTATCGACCCCCACCCACATGCCGTAGCAGCCGCGCGCCTTCGCCTCCTCGGCGAGGGCCAGCGTCAGGTCCCGTCCGATGCCGCGACGGCGGTACCCCTCGTCCACGGAGAGCTCGTACAGGCACATCTCGGTGCCCTTGTCGGGGTGGCTCATCTCGATGCCGGAGACCATTCCGGCGGGCACGCCGTCGACGTAGGCGATGAGCATCAGGTGTCCCGGGGCGGCGAGGAAGCGCTCGGACCACTCCTCGCGGGCGGGCCCGTCGAAGAGGGATTCGGCGGCTGCGAGCTCGGCGGGGGTGAGGGCCCGGCGGATGTCCATGGCGGTCACGATAGTGCGCGCATGACGGATGGTCAGCCGATGCGCAGCACGGCGTGGCGGCCGCGGCGCCCCCTGCTGCGGTACGGCCCTGAGGCCGGCTCTTTCGGATCTCGCCGGGCTCGCGGGCCCCTGATCCGGCCCGATCGACAAGACACCCCCTAAGGGCTGTCCCGTAATCCCCGGCGGGCGCACGACGACAGCTACGGCACCTCGCTGCGTTGTCGGAACGCCCGAATACGCCCAGTATGAGGACGCCCCTCCGCCTTGCGATGCACCGCATCTGACGCCGTGCGCTGATCCGCCGGGGATTACGGGACAGCCCCTAGCCTGTTGCGGCTGTCGAAGACTTGAGGGGGAACATCGTGAAGAACGCCGTGGTCACGCCCGAGGGCGACCGGATCCGCTGGGTCGAACTGGCGGGGGAGGAGCCGGCCCGGGTGTACGTGCACGGGCTCGGGGCCACCTCGCCCGCCTACTTCACGGCGAGCGCTACCCATCCGCTGCTGGCCGGGCGGCGTTCGCTGCTGGTCGATCTGCTGGGCCACGGGCACAGCGACCGGCCCGAGGGGTTCGACTACACCCTCGAAGCGCATGCCGACGCGCTGGCGGCCGCCCTCACCGAGGCCGGTGTGGAGGGCGCCGAGCTGATCGCCCACAGCATGGGCGGGGCCGTGGCCATCGTGCTCGCGGACCGGCACCCCCACCTGGTGTCCCGGCTGGTGCTCGTCGACGCCAACCTGGATCCGCAGCAGCCCGTTCCCGCCGCGCCCGGCAGCAGTGGGTTCGCCTCCTACACCGAAGAGGAGTTCCTGGCCGGGGGCTGGGCCGAGGTGCGGGACAGGGTCGGCGCGCACTGGTGGTCCACGATGCGGCTGGCCGGCCGAACCGCCCTGTACCGCACGGCCGTCCACCTGGCCGCCGGCACCACGCCCACCATGCGCGAGCTGCTGCTGGAGTCGAAGATCCCGCGCACCTACCTGCTGCCCGAGGCGGACGGCCCGCTCCCGGGCGCAGAAGCCCTCCGGGCCTCGGGCGTGTCCGTGGTGTCCGTCCCCGACTGCGGGCACAACATCATGCTCGACAACCCGGACGGCTTCGCCCGAGCCACCGCGGCGGCGCTGGCCCGCGACTGACCTGGCCACCGGCCCTGACCTACCTGACCTACCTGCTTGCCGTGCCTGTCGTGCTTGCCGTGCCTGCCGTGGGTACGGAGTGGGTCAGCCGTGGGTCCGGGGCGTGGAGGCGGTGGCGCCGTCCCGGGGTCCCAGGGAGCCCGGGGACGGCGTGCCGTCGGTCCAGGCGTAGACCCGCTTGCCGCGCACCGCGACCTGGTACTGGTGGGGACCCCGACACTCGGACCGCACACCGTCCCGCAGGCTGCCCGGCCACCACCTGGCGTGCAGATCCGGGGTGCCCACCGGCTTCGGCGTGCCCGTGTCGCACTGGGGGCCGTCCAGCGGGGTCGCGCCGAGGGTGAACCGGATCAGTCGGGCCTCGCCGCTCGTGCGCACCCGTATGCGGACGTCGGTGGCGTCCTTGGGTATCCAGGACGGCAGGGCGAACGGCGCCTTCTCACGCGTGGGGGCATCGGCGGCGCTCGCGAAGCGCTTGCCCTTCTCCTTGTACACCTTGCTGTCGATCGTGTCGGTCACGGGGTTGGGCGGCAGATTGGGCAGAGCGAAGGCGGCAGTGGCGAGGACTCCCACGGTGGCTGCTGCGACAACGAGCGGGCGGCGGTTCATGCTTCCAGTGTCGGGGGGCGGCCCCCGCCGCGCGTCCCTCCTCAGGACGAATCGGGACTGCGCCGCAGGTCCCATACGGACTCATACCTGGGAGGGTGTCGGGTCCAGTTCCGGGGCCGGTTCCGGGTCCGGTCGCTTCTACGCGCAGTAACCGGGGCGTGCCCGGGGGAGTTGGCCGGAGGTGACCCGTCCGCCCAGGCTCCGAGGAACCCCCATGCGCCGTCGCCGCCTCGTCCCCGCCCTCGCCACCGCCGCCGTCACCGCGGTGCTCGCCCTCGCCCCGGCGGCCTGGTCCGCCCCCCAGGTCCCTGCCGACAAACCGCAGGTGCTGAGCCGCTGGACGCAGACCAGCGCCGCCAGTTACCAGGCATGGGCCGAGGCCCGCGAGCACCGGGCGGCCTGGGCCGCGTACGGCTTCGACTGGTCGACGGACCACTGCACCTCGTCCCCCGACAACCCCTTCGGCTTCCCCTTCGCGGACGCCTGCGCGCGCCACGACTTCGGTTACCGAAACCACCGCGCGGCAGGGGTGTTTCCGGCCGCCAAGGCACGGCTGGACCTGGCCTTCCACGCGGACCTGAAGCGGGTCTGCGCGCAGTACTCGGGCCCCCGCAGGAACTCGTGCGACGGCACCGCCTGGACCTACTACCAAGCCGTGCGGCTCCTCGGTATTTCCTAGGGATCACAGGGCCCACACACGCCCCCTCCTCTCGTTCACACGTTCTCCGTTTCTGCTTCACCGATCCGTGTGTCGAACGGCCCTACGCCCCGTGGATTGTCATGCCCGCGGCCATGGGTGGACGGCCGTTTTCAGGCCACGCACGGCTTGTGGGGGAAGGGGGCGGACCGGTGTCTCGGCCACGTTTTCTGTTCGTGTCGTGGGTGGACGTCGCACGACGTCAGGGGCCCGGGCGCGGCGCGGACCAGGGGGGTACCGGCGGCTGTCCCGAGGCGGTGACCTGGCGTCTCCTCGGCGCCAACAACCACGAACTCGGCCGCAGTCCGTACGTGCACAGCAGCCTCACGGCCTGCTGCTCCGCCGTGCAGCGGCTGCGCACGGAGGCCGCCCGGGCCAGCGCACTCGTGGCGATGTCCCCCGGCACCGGCACCGGGACCCCCGACACCGGCACCGGGACCCCCGAAACCGGCACCGGGTCGGCGGCCACCGCCGGGGCCACCGCCGGGGCCGGCGCCGGCGCCTGGACCTGGCAGCTCACCCTCGACGAGCACTGCGTGGCGGTGGCCGTCCGCACCTTCCGCCGCCAGCGCGAATGCCGCCATAGCCTCCAGCTCTTCCTGTCCGCCGTCACCGAGGCGCAGGTCGCCTCCGGCGTCACCTACACCCGGCGGCTGCGCGGTCTGCGGCTGCCCGGCGCGGGTGACGCTCCGGGGCTGGCCGTCCGCGGGGGAGGCCTGCTGTGACCACCGCGACCACGACCGTCGTCGGCCCGCCCGAGCCCGCCGACCGGGGCGACGCGCCCCGCCCCCTCGCCAAGGGCGGCGACCCGGGCGACCGGATCTTCCGCGGCTCCGCCCGCGGCGCCGGCGCCGCGGTCCTCCTGATCATGACCCTGGTCGGCGTCTTCCTCGGCGGCCGCGCCCTGGAAGCCCTGACCGACGCCGGCCCGGCCTTCCTCACCACCTCCGCGTGGGAGCCGGACTCCCACCACTTCGGCATCGCGACCGTCCTCACCGGCACCGTCCTCATCGGAGCCGTCGCCATCGTCTTCGCCGTGCCGCTCGCCGCGGGCACCGCCCTCTACATCACCGAGTACGCGCCGCGCCGCCTCAAGCAGACCCTGATCAGCATGGTCGACCTGATGGCCGCGGTGCCCAGCGTGGTCTACGGCCTGTGGGGGCTGTTCCTGTTCCAGCCGAGCGTCGTGGGCCTGTCCCGCTGGCTCACCACCTACTTCGGATGGTTCCCGCTCTTCGCCGTCGACGGGGACGGCCCCCGCGACCCGCTCAGCCCGAACACCTTCTACACCTCCTCCACCTTCATCGCCGGCATGGTCGTGGCGCTGATGGTCACGCCCATCGCCTGCTCGGTGATGCGCGAGGCCTTCGCCCAGGCACCGCCGGGCGAACGCGAGGGAGCCTTCGCCCTCGGCGCCACCCCCTGGGGCGTCATCCGCTCCGTCGTCCTGCCCTTCGGCAGGGGCGGGATCATCGGCGGCACCATGCTCGGCCTCGGCCGCGCACTGGGGGAGACCATCGCCGTCTACCTGATCATCTCCCCGGTCTTCGAGGTGCAGTGGCACCTCCTCCAGAACGGCGCCAACTCCGTGTCCGCCCTCATCGCCCTGCGCTACGGATCCGCCAGCGAGTTCGGGATGTCCGCCCTGATGGCCGCCGGCCTCGCCCTCTTCCTCATGACCCTCGTCGTCAACTTCATCGCGTCCTCCGTGGTCGCCCGCAGTCGGTCCGGAGCGGGGGCCGAGGCATGACCGTCACCACGCACCCGACCGCCGCGGCCACCGCCGACGCGCCCCGCACCGTCTGTCCCGAGGTCGTCCCCGACGGCCCCGGCGCGCCCGCCGAACAGCGCCGCAACACCTCCTCCCTGCACGCCCGCGACGTCCTCGCCCTGCTCGGGGCCGCGGCCGCCGCACTCGGCCTGACCTCCCTCCTCTTCGGGCGGGTGCTGCCCTTCGACGCGCCGCTCGGCTTCACCGTCGTCCTCTACCTCGCCTTCATGGCGCTGTACGCGGTCCTCGTCTCCCTCGACGAGAACGGCTCGGCCGTCCGCGCCCGCCTCGCCCAGGCCTTCGTCCACAGCATCGCCGCCCTGTTGCTGGCGGCCCTCCTGCTCGTCGTGGGCTACGCCATCGTGCGCGGCCGGGAGGCGCTGGCCCACCTCAACTTCTTCACCGAGGACATGTCCGGCACCGGCCCGCTGGACCCGCTCACCCAGGGCGGGGCCCTGCACGCCATCGTCGGCACCCTGGAGCAGATCGGCATCGCCCTCGCGATCACTGTGCCGTTGGGGCTGGCCTGCGCCGTCTTCCTCAACGAAGTCCCCGGCCGCTACGCGCGGTTCGTCCGCACCATCGTCGAGGCCATGACCGCGCTGCCCTCGATCGTGGCCGGCCTGTTCGTCTACGCCACCTGGATCCTGATCCTCGGCCACGACAAGTCCGGCCTCGCCGCCGCCCTCGCCCTGTCCGTCATGATGCTGCCGATCGTCATCCGGGCCTCCGACGTGGTGATCCGGCTGGTGCCGGGCTCGCTCAAGGAAGCCTCCTACGCCCTCGGCGCCGGCCAGTGGCGCACCGTGTGGACGGTGGTGCTGCCCACCGCCCGCTCCGGGCTGACCACCGCCGTGATCCTGGGTACCGCCCGCGGCATCGGCGAGACCTCCCCGGTGCTGCTCACCTCGGGCATCGCGGCCGGACTGAACGCCAACCCCGTCGAGGGGCCGCAGATGTCGCTGCCGCTCGCCACCTTCAGCCTCGTCGGCTACCCGGACAAGACCATGATCGCCCGCGGGTTCGGCTGCGCCGCGCTGCTGATGGCCCTGGTGCTGCTGCTGTTCGTGCTCGCCCGCATCATCGGCGGCCGGGCTCCCGGCCAGCTCAGCCGCGGCCAGCAGCACCGCCGGGTCCTCGCCTCGGTGCGCGACGCGGAGCGCATGGCGGCCCGGGCCGAGCAGCGCGAGCAGGACCTGACCGCGCAGCCGTTGGGGCCGGCGGAGCCGCACGGGTGGAGTGAGCCGCACGGGCCGGGTGAGCTGCACGGGCCGGGTGAGCCGCACGGGCCGGGCGCGCCGCACCGGCCGGGTGAGCCGCACCGGCCGGGTGAGCTGCACAGGCCCGGGGACCTGCACGGGCCCGGGGAGCCGAAGGGGGTGGACCTCGGCGGGCCGGGAGGGCCGGCTCCGGGGGGTTCCGCTCCGCCCGCGCAGCCGGGCCAGCGGCGGGCCGAGCCCCCGCCCCGGGCGTAGCCGTGCCCGCGCTCCGCGCGTCCCGCCGCACCACGCTCCGTACGAACCGTCACCGATCAGGAGAGTTCCCGATGCCCGGACGACCCCCGGCCCACCACGGACGTGCCCCCTCGGGCGTCCTCGTCCGTGCGCTCGCCCTGCTCCTCGCCGCGGTCGCCGTCGCCCTGCCCGGCGCCGCGCCCGCCGTCGCCGAGAGCTACGTACCGGTGTCCGGCGCCGGTTCCACCTGGAGCCAGAACGCCCTCGACCAGTGGCGCGCCAACGTCAAGCAGTACGGCATGACGGTCAACTACAGCGGCACGGGATCCTCCGACGGCCGCAACCAGTTCCGCAACGGAACCGTCGACTTCGCCGTCTCCGAGATCCCCTACGGCATCAAGGACTCCGGGGTTGTGGACCCGGCGCCCGCGCGGAAGTTCGGCTACATGCCCATCGTCGCGGGCGGCACGGCCTTCATGTACAACCTCAAGATCGGCAACCGTCGGGTCACCAACCTCCGCCTCTCCGGCGAGGTCGTCGCCAAGATCTTCACCGGCGCCATCACCACCTGGAACGACGCCGCCATCAAGGCCGACAACCCGGCCCTCGCCGCCTCGCTGCCCGCCCGCCGGATCGTCCCCGTCGTCCGCTCCGACGGCTCGGGCACCACGGCCCAGCTGACCAACTGGCTGGCCCAGCGCCACGGCGGCCTGTGGGACGCCTACTGCGCCAAGGCCGGCCGCTCCACCCCCTGCGGGCAGACCTCCAACTTCCCGGTCGTCGCGGGCCGCGGCTTCGTCGGCCAGTCCGGTTCCAACGGCGTCTCCGGCTACGTCGCCCAGGACGGCAACGTCGGCACCATCACCTA
Organism: Streptomyces sp. NBC_01214; assembly: GCF_026340975.1. GTDB lineage: Bacteria > Actinomycetota > Actinomycetes > Streptomycetales > Streptomycetaceae > Streptomyces. The sequence continues at coordinate 1,524,571 of NZ_JAPEOS010000001.1, forward strand.
CGTCGAGTACTCCTACGCGGTCGCCACCACCGGCTTCCCGGTCGCCAAGATCCTCAACGGATCGGGCTACTACACCGAGCCCACGGCCCAGAACGTCGCCGTCTCGCTCACCAAGGCCAGGATCGGGGCCGACCTCACCCAGGACCTGTCCCAGGTCTACGACGAGAGCAGCGACCGCCGCAACTACCCGCTCTCCAGCTACAGCTACATGATCATCCCGACCGCGCAGGAAGCGAACTTCAACCCGCAGAAGGGCAAGGCGCTCGGCGCCTTCGCCTACTACTTCCTCTGCGAGGGCCAGCGCTCGGTCGACCGGCTCGGCTACTCGCCGCTGCCGATCAACCTCGTGCAGGCCGGGCTGGAACAGGTCCGCCGCATCCCCGGCGTCACCGCCACCACCATCGACATCAAGAACTGCAAGAACCCGACCTTCTCCGCCGACGGCACCAACACCCTCGCCACCACCGCGCCCCAGCCCGCCGAGTGCGACAAGAAGGGCGCCACCCAGTGCGAGGTCGGCACCGGCGGCAACAAGACCCCCACCCAGACGGGCAGCGCCTCGGGCGGCTCCGGCTCCGGCTCCGGTGGCGCCGCGTCCGGCGGTAGCGGCGGCGGTACGGGCTCGGGCGCGTCCGGCGGAGGCGCCGCGGCCACCGGCGGCTCCGCCACGGGCGGGGGCGGGGCCGACGGCGGGGCGGCCGCGACCGGAGGCTCGGGCTCCGGTTCCGGCGGCTCCGGCTCCGGTGGTGCGGAGGGGGGTGCCGACGGCGGAGCGGGAGCCGTGGACCCGGAGACGGGCCGGCCCCTCGCGGCCGGGGCGGGCGACCTGTTCGGGATCCCCGTCACCACCGCCACCGGCATCGGCGGGCTGCTCCAGACCGCGCTGATGGTGCTGGGCGCGCTGATCCTGCTCGCCCTCACCGTGGGGCCCCCGCTGCTCACCCGGCAGCTGGCCCGGCGACGCACGGGAGGCGGCTCCTGATGCGCGGCCCCCTGACGCGCGGCTCCTTGAGCCGCGACCCCCTGACGCGCAGACTCCGCACGGTCCGGATGCCCCGGATCCCCCGGATCCCCCGGATCCCCCGGATGCTCCGCACGACCCCGCGGCTCCGCCTCGCGCTGGGCGCGCTCTGCCTCGCCCTGCTCCCCGTCGTGGCCGCCACCGGCCCCCTCGGCGCCTTCGGCCCCGGCGCGCAGCACGCGTACGCCGCCGATGGTCCGGCCGCCGACGGATCCGAGGCGACGGTCACCGGCTCCGGCGAATTCGCCACCCTCAAGGTGACCGTCAGCCAGACCCGCAACCTCGTCGACCAGGTCGTCAAGGTGTCCTGGACCGGCGGGGCGCCGACCGTCTCGGACACCGCCTACGCCGCCAACTACCTCCAGATCATGCAGTGCTGGGGCGACGCCGCGACCGGACCCACCACCGACCAGTGCCAGTTCGGCGGCTCCTCGGCGCTGGGCGCGGGCGCCGGCAACCAGGCCGCCGGCGCCTACACCAACAGCCGCCAGCTCAACTACGGCGACCGCCTCAAGGACGCCGAGAACCAGCCGCTGCCGCCGCCCACCCCGAGCGGGATCTCCTTCGCGCCCTTCCGCACGGTGGCCGACGACCCGGTCAGCCCGGGCAACTGGAACGAGTTCTTCGACGTCAACAGCACGAACGAGGTCCCCTACGCCCGCACCAACGCCCGCGGCACCGGCGAAATCTGGTTCGAGACCCAGACCGCCATCGAGGCCCCCGGCCTCGGCTGCGGCGCCGCCGTCCGCGATCCGCAGGGCGCCACCACCGGCCGCGGCTGCTGGCTGGTGGTCGTCCCGCGCGGCACCGCCGAGATCGACGGGAGCCCGTACACCGGCCAGTCCGGCGGACAGCTCCAGTCCTCCCCGCTCAGCCCGGCGAACTGGAAGCACCGCCTCGTCGTTCCCCTCGGCTTCGAACCGCTCGGCAGCTTCTGCCCGATCGGTGCCGAGGAGCGCGGCACGCTCGGCAGCGAGATGGCCGCCGAGGCCGTCACCCGCTGGCAGCCGGCCCTGTGCCAGACCGGCGGCAAGGCCATCTACGGCTACGCCCAGGTCCCGGACGAGACGGCCCGCGTCAAACTCCTCTCCGGCGCCCCCGGCCTCGTCTTCCTCGGCCGCCCCGCAGCACCCGCCGAGACCAAGCGGCCCGTCTACGCGCCGGTCGCCCTCTCCGGCATCACCATCGGCTACTTCATCGAGAGCCAGGCCGGTTTCGGCGCCCCCGACGAGGTCAAGGCCCGCAACGGGACCCGCCTCGGCTCCCTGCGCCTGACCCCGCGGCTCGTCGCGAAGCTGCTGACCGAGTCGTACAAGGACGGCAACTCGCGCTTCGCCGAGAGCACCGCGAAGAACCCGGAGAACCTGGGCCGCGACCCGGAGTTCATCCGCCACAACCCCGACTACACGGGCCTCGACTTCGGCGGCAAGCTCGGCGACGCCCTCGTACCGCAGCCGCTCGCCGACACCACCCGCCAGCTGTGGGAGTGGGTGGCACAGGACGCGGCGGCCCGGGAGTTCCTGACCGGGGTGCCCGACAACGCGGGCACCCACGGGGACCGCGCGTACGCGGGCATGGCCGTCAACCCGCACTACAAGGACCTGGCGCTGCCGGTCGACAGCTTCCCCAAGAGCGACCCGTACTGCCAGCCCTTCGACGACCGGCCCTCCTTCCCGCTCTGCATCCAGGACAAGCACCCGTACGCGAGCGACATGCACGCCGCCGCCCGCGCGGCGAGCCGCGGCGACACCCTCGCCCGTACCTCCTGGGACGCGACCGCCACGCCCCCCGCCTACAAGAAGGACCCGCCGCAGCCGGCCGGCGCCCGGGCGGTGCTCGCCGTCACCGACACCGCCACCGCCGACCGGTACGGCCTCGTGCGCGCCGAACTCCTCAACGCGGCGGGCCGGTTCGTGGCACCGGAACCGGCCGGTCTCATCGCCGCAGCGGGCGCCCGCAAGGCCGGTCCGGACGGCGTGAGCGGCGTCAGTTCCCCCGACCCCGCGGCCAAGGACCCGGCGGCCTACCCGCTCACCGTCCTCACCTACGCGGCGACCGTGCCCGCCGACCTCACGGTGGCGGAGGGCAAGGACTACGGCAGCCTCCTCGCCTACGCGGCCGACCGGGGCCAGACCCCGGGCGTGGCCGCCGGAACCCTGCCGCACGGCTACGCCCCGCTGCCCGAGGCCCTACGGGCACAGACCCGCGAGGCCGCGCGCAAGGTCACGGCCGAGGCGGGCAAGAAGCCGGCTCCCGGCGGGTCGGCGGGCGCCGAGGCGGGCGGAGCCACTGCCTCCGGCGGTACGTCGGCCACCGCGGGCGGTTCCGTCGGCGGCGCGGCAGCCGCCCCGGGTTCGGGCGGGTCCACCGCCACCGGCGGCTCCGCCCCCGTCCCCGGATCCGCCGCGGGCGGCGCGGCTGCGGCCGCTGCCCCTCCGGCCGCACCCGGCACATCCGGCGCACCCGCTGCACCGGCCGCCACCGCAGGCCAGGCGCCCGCCGCGCGGGCCACCGGTGACACCCCGCGCTGGGTGGTCGGAGCCATCCGGCACGTGCTGCTGATCTGCCTGGTCGTGGGCGCGCTCGCGGCCTTCGCCGGCCCGCTGCTGCCCCGCTTCTGGCCCCGTCTCCTGCCCCACCTGCGCGCGCTGCGCGCGGGCGCCGCCCACCGCGACGAAGGGAGGTGATACCCGGCCACAACCGTCCGATTCGTCCGCGCCAACGGAACTTCACCCAACGCGTGCCGGGCACCACCCGGGGCGCAGCCTAGCTGAGGGGCAAACCCGCGTGAACAAGAAGAAGATCGCCTTCGCCGCCGCGGCGGCCGCACTGGCGCTCGGTGCCACCGGCGCCAGCATGGCCTTCGCCGACCCGGCCGGCCCGCCGCAGTACCGCCAGCTGTCCGGTGTCGGCTCGGACACCACCCAGGACGTCATGAACGGCCTGGCCGCGGCCATCACCGTCAACGGCCAGAAGGTCATCGGCTCCTACGACGCCACCGGCTCCGCGAACATCACCACCAAGGACCCGGCGGCCAACCCGAACTGCACCATCGCCCGCCCCAACGGCAGCGGCGCAGGCCGCTCCGCACTGCTGACCTCCCTCCAGGCGAGCAACGGCTGTCTGGACTTCGCCCGTTCCTCCTCCCTCAACCTGGCGGCCGCGGCCCCGGGCCTGACGTACGTTCCGTTCGCGGTGGACGGCGTCAGCTACGCGATCACCCCCGGTTCGGCGATCCCGCGCAAGCTGTCGCTGACCGACCTGAAGGCGATCTACCACTGCGACCCGAACTACGTGGGCGCGGGCCCGAACTACGACATGACCGTCTACCTGCCGCAGGCCGGTTCGGGCACCCGTAGCTTCTGGGAGTCCCAGATGGGCATCACCGACGCCGACGTCGTCGCGGGCGTCTACCCCTGCATCAAGGACAAGAAGGGCAGCGCCCCGGTCCAGGAGCACGACGGCCGCGTCCTCGACGACAAGTCGATCGTGCCGTTCTCCATCGCGCAGTACCAGTCGCAGTCCTCGCAGACCATCGCCGACCTGCGCGGCCGCGCCATCCTCGGCACCGTCGACGGCCTGGCGCCCACCGTGCTCAACAGCGGTTTCGGCGTGAAGCGCGACGTCTACAACGTCATTCCGACCAGCAAGGTCGCCACCGCGCCCTGGAGCACGGTCTTCGTCGGCGCGAACTCCGAGATCTGCAAGCAGGCCGCAGTGATCAACACCTACGGCTTCGCGACGAACCCGAACTGCGGCGACACCACCAAGCAGACCCCCTGAGCACGGATCGCTGATCCCCGAACGAGCCTTGATCTTCTGATTCTGGAGACCGTTGTGCTGAAGAACAGAGTTTCACGGGCCCTGGCCCTGGGCGTCGCCACGGTGACCGCCGCCTTCGCGGCAGGTCTCGCGGGCGCGAGCGCCGCGTACGCCGCCCCGATCGGCACCATCGAGATCAACCCGGCGACCGGCGCCGACACGTCCGGCATCGCCTTCACCACCTCCGGCGCCTGCCCGGCGAACGCCACCAACGTGCTGGTGAAGGTGGAGGGTTCCGGCTTCCCCACCGGCGGGCTGAACGTGGTCGGCAACTCCCCGATCACCACCTACCCGACCGCCCCGAACGGCGGCATGGTCATCCCGCTGACCTCCACCATGCGGGACTACGCCAGCCAGGCGGGCTTCACCACCCTGCAGGGCAAGTACGACTTCACGGTCATCTGCCGGACGGCCTTCAACGGCACCAGCCTCGGCGACTACACCGGCGCCGTGTGGTTCACCTCGAACACCACCTACCAGAACACCGACCCGGCGGTGAAGACCGACACCACCACCGCGCTCGCGGTCACCCCGGCCGGCCCGGCCCAGGCGGGCACCCCGGTCACCCTCACCGCCACGGTGGCCCCGGCCGGCGCCGGCGGCACCGTCCAGTTCAAGGACGGCGCGAACAACCTCGGCACCGCCGCCACCGTCGTGAACGGCACCGCTGCCCTCACCACCAGCAACCTCGCCGCCGGCACGCACGACCTGACAGCCGTCTTCACCCCGGCGAGCGCCTCGTACAACGGCTCGACCTCGGCCCACGTCTCCTACGTGGTCACGGCCGTCCCGGCGGCGTCGACCACGACCGCGCTCGCGGTCTCCCCGGCCTCCACCGCGCCGCAGTTCAGCCCGGTGACCCTGACCGGTACGGTCACGCCCGCGGGCGCGGCCGGCGCGGTGAAGTTCACCGACACGGCGGGCGGCAACACCACCACCCTGGGCACCGTCCCCGTCGCGAACGGCACCGCCGTACTGACCACCAGCAGCCTGCCGGTCGGCGCCCACTCCTTCACCGCCGTCTTCGTGCCGGCCGACGCGGGCGCCTTCACCGGCTCCGACTCGGGCGCGATCCCGTACACGGTCGGCGCGTTCACCGGAGTCACCGCCTCCGAGACCATCACCACGACCGTCAACGCCGGCGCGCTCGTCATCAGCGTCGCCAACCCGCAGGTCACCCTGCCCTCGCCGGTCCTGAACGCCGACGGCGACCTGCTGACCACCGCCGGGTCCATCAACCCGGTCACCCTCACCGACACGCGGGCCGGCAACCCGGGCTGGACCATCAGCGGCCAGGTCACCGACTTCTCCGACGGCGCCACGCACGCCATCAACGGCCAGAACCTCGGCTGGTCCCCGAAGCTCGTCGACAAGGCCCCCGCCCAGACCGTCACGGCCGGCTCCGCCGTCGCGGCGGCGCACGGCGCCGGCGCCGGTGATGCGGGCACCGCGGGCCTGAAGTCCGCCCGCACCCTCGCGAACGGCGCCGGCCTCGGCACCGCGCACGTCACCGCCGACCTGGCGCTGAACGTCCCGACCTCCACGGTGGCCGGCACCTACAGCGCCACCCTCACCCTCACCGCCATCTGATCCAGGCGTGAGCTCCGGGGCGGAACGGGCCCTTCCCAGTGCGCCGCCCGTCCCGCCCCGCCCCTGACGCCTCGATCTCCCGATCGGCTCGACTGCCCTGATTGCTCTGATCGCCCCGACTGAACCGATCGTCTCCCTACACCCGGATCGGACCCCCGCGCCATGACCTCCACCGCCCCTACCCGGCGCCGTCCGGGCCCGTCCGCAGCCGCTGCCACCGGCACCGGCACCGGCACGGCCGCCGCCGTGCTGCTGGCCCTGCTGCTCGCGCTGTTCGCCGCACCGGCGGCGCACGCGGTCCCGGCACCCGCGGAGGACCGGAAGTCCACCTTCGGCGTGCAGCCGGCCGGTCCCAAGGAACCGGACGCCCGCGCCCACTTCTCGTACGGGGTCACCGGCGGCGCGGGGCTGCGGGACCAGATCGCCGTCTGGAACTACGGCGACGAGCCGCTGACCGTCGCCGTCTACGCGAGCGACGCCGTCAACACCGCCGACGGCGGCTTCGACCTGCTCCCGGCCGGCCAGGCCCCGAAGGACGCGGGCAGCTGGATCAAGCTGGAGAAGGACACGGTCACGGTCCCGCCGAAGGCCAACGTCATCGTGCCCTTCACCCTCGCCGTCCCCCGGGACGCCACCCCCGGCGACCACACCGCCGGCATCGTCGCGACCCTCGCCGGCGGCGGCCAGGACGCCCAGGGCAACAAGGTCCGCCTCGACCAGCGCGTCGGCACCCGCGTCTACCTCCGTCTCGCCGGGGAGCTGACCCCGCGCCTCGCCGTGGAGGACGTGCAGGCCTCGTACGCGGGCACCCCCAACCCCTTCGGCACCGGCTCGGCCACCGTGACGTACACCCTGCGCAACACCGGCAACGTCCGCCTCGGCGCCCGGCAGGCCGTACGCATCAACGGCATGCTCGGCGGCTCCGTCACCGCGGGCGGCCTCAAGGACCTCGGTGACCTGCTGCCCGGCAGCTCCCTGACCATCACGGCGAAGGCCGACGGCGTGAGGCCCGCGCTGCGCTCCTCCGCCGTCGTCTCCGTCCAAGCGGTCGCCACCCGCGAAGGCGTGGACCCCAAACTCCCGTCCCTGACCCGCTCGGTGTCGCTGTGGACGGTCCCGTGGACGCTGCTCGCCCTGGTTCTCGCGATCACCGCGTGCGGGCTGTGGCTGTGGCGCCGCCGGCGCCTGGCCCGGGCCGCGGCCACCGCGTCGGCGCGCCGGCGCACCACACCCGAGATCGCCAAGAAGGAGCCCATCGTGCACTTCACCCGTCCCACCCGGCGCGACGCGGCCGGAGCGGCCGTCCTCGTCGCCGCCGTCGTGACCCTGGCCGCCGCGGCCCTGCCCGGTGCAGCGGCCGAGGCCGCCCAGGCCGGCACGGCGGTGATCAACCCGGCCACGGGCACCGACACCACCAGCGTCGACCTCGCCACCTCGGCGGCCTGCCCGGCACCCGCCACCAACGTCCTGGTGAAGGTCACCGGAAAGGGCTTCCCGGCCGAGGGCAAGAACGTGGTGGGCAACTCCCCGATCTCCACGTACGGGCAGGCCCCGTCGGGCGGCATCGTCATCCCGCTGACGATGACCATGCGCGACTACGCCAACGAGGCCGGCTTCACCACCCTGGAGGGCCGCTACGACCTGACGGTGGTGTGCCGCAAGGCCTTCGGCAGCGAGACGTACGGGGACTTCACCGGGTCGATGTGGTTCACGTCGAACACGGAGTACCGGACGACGGACCCCGGCGGCGCCCAGCCCACCCCGACCCCGACCCCGACGCCCACCCCGAAGCCCACGCCCACGTCCACGCAGACGTCGAGCCCGAGCCCGACCACGAGCCCGACGCCGACCACGACCTCCACCCCGGACCCCTCCGCGACCCCGACGCCGACCACCACGGCCACCGCCACCGGCGGCACCGGACTGGGCCTGTCCACCAACGTCACCACCGGCGGCACGGGAACCACCGCGGGCAGCACCTCCGGCAGCGGCGCCACTGGTGGCTCCGGCTCCGGCAAGGGCGGCGGCCTGGCCGACACGGGTACGGACGCCGTCACCCTCGCCCTGATCGCCGCGGGCCTGGTGCTGACCGGCGGCACCGCCGTCTGGTGGGCCCGTCGCCGCGGGCTGCTGAGCTTCCCGGGAGCCTCCGGCACCCCGCGCAACTGAAACAGCCGTAGCAGTAGCAGCCGTAGCAGCCGCGTAGCAGCCGCGGTAACAGCAATCGAGCGACGGAGAAGGACAGATGACCGCCACCGCCACCGAGCCGGTGGACGTGCTCCCCGAACCCGCCGGAGCCGTCCGTGCTCCGGCGGGGCCGGGGTCCGCCCCGGCAGCCGGCCCCGGCCTGTGGGCCACCGGCGCCGCCCTGGCCATCCTGGGTGCGCTCCTCCTCGGCTTCGTCGCCGAGGTCGGGCCGCTCGGCCACCTCCGGCACGAACGCGACCGCCGGGTCGGGTACGCCGAACTGCGCGACCAGCTTGCCAACGCCACCGCCCCGCTGGGCCCGACCGAGGTCGGCGCCCCCGTCGCGCTGCTGACCATCCCGCAGATCGGCGTACGGGAGGTGGTCCGCGAGGCGACCACCGCCGAGGTGCTGGCAGCGGGCCCCGGGCACCGCCGCGACACCGTGCTGCCCGGCCAACCCGGAACCAGCATCCTCATGGGCCGCCAGGCGGGCTACGGCGGTCCGTTCGGCCACATCGGCGACCTGGAGCGGGGCGAGACCTTCACCGTCACCACGGGGCAGGGCGAGCACGCGTACCGGGTCCTCGGCGTCCGCCGGGCCGGGGACCCGCAACCCGCCCGGCCGACGGGGGAGGCGGGCCTGCTGACCCTGATGACTGCCGACGGAACCCCGTACATGCCGAGCGGTGTGCTCCAGGTCGACGCCGAACTCGTCTCGCCCGCCCAGCAGTCCGGCGGACGCGCCCCCGGTCGGCTGCCCGCCGACGAGGCCCCGATGGCCGGGCAGTCCGCGGCCTGGATGCCGCTGATCCTGTGGGGCCAGGCCCTCCTGCTCGCGGCGGCCGCCCTGGCCTGGGCCCGCGTCCGCTGGGGCCGCGCCCACACCTGGCTGGTGGGCTTCCCCGCACTGGCCGCCCTCGGCCTCGCCGTGTCCGACCAAGCCGCCCTGCTCCTGCCCAACCTCCTGTGAACGAGGCCCCCATGACCGAGACGCTCACCCTGCCCCAGGCCACCTCCACGGGTGCCTCCTCCCTGGACGCCCGCGGGATCTCCGCCTGGTTCGGCGGCCGCAAGGTCCTCAGCCGGGTCTCGCTGGAGATGCCCGCCAGCCGGGTGACGGCCCTGATCGGCCCCTCGGGCTGCGGGAAGTCGACCTTCCTGCGCATCCTCAACCGCATGCACGAGCTGATCCCGGGCGCCGAACTGGCCGGGGAGGTCCTGCTCGACGGTGAAGACGTCTACGCCCGCGGCCGCCGGCTGACGGACGCCCGCCGCCGCATCGGCATGGTCTTCCAGAAGCCGAACCCCTTCCCCGCGATGTCGGTCTACGACAACGTCACGGCGGGCCTGAAGCTCACGGGCGTGCGCGCCCCGGGGGCCGTGAAGGACGACCTGGTCGAGGAGTGCCTGAGCAAGGCGGGGCTGTGGAAGGAGGTCCGCGACCGCCTGCGCCAGCCCGGCGGCGCCCTCTCCGGAGGCCAGCAGCAGCGCCTGTGCATCGCCCGCTCGCTGGCGGTCCGCCCGCGGGTGCTCCTCATGGACGAACCCTGCTCCGCCCTGGACCCCACGTCGACCCGCCGCATCGAGGAGACCATCCGGGACCTGGCCGAGGAGGTCACCATCGTGATCGTCACCCACAACATGCAGCAGGCGGCCCGCGTCTCCGACCAGTGCGCCTTCTTCCTCGCCGAGCAGGGCACCCCGGGCCGGATCGTCGAGCACGGCTCCACCCCGGCGATGTTCTCCGCCCCCTCGGACCAGCGCACCGCGGACTACGTCGAGGGCCGCTTCGGCTGACGTCCTGCCCTCGTCCCGTGGCGGTGGCGGTGGCGGTGGCGGTGGCGGTGGCGGTGGCGTCCGCCGCTCCGCTCAGCAGCACAGGACCGGGACGTGCTGGACCAGGTTGTTCCCGAAACCGCCCCGGTTCCAGGGCTGTTCGAGGGGCTGCGTGCCGCCCTCGGCGTCCGTGGCGCGGACGGTGAGCGCGTGGCGGCCCGGCTCCGCCGCCCAGACACAGGACCAGGCCTGCCACGCCCACCGGTGCGGCCCCGGCGGCGCGACCTCGGCCCGGATCCAGGAGCCGCCCCCGTCGGCGCTCACCTCCACCCGGTCGACGGCCCCGTGGCCGGACCAGGCCCGCCCCTCCAGCGGTACGGGGCCGGGGTGCACGACACGGGTGCGGGACATGAAGTCGGGGAATCCGGGCGGGACCATCAGGGCGCGCGGCGCGATCCGGGTGACCGGCTCGCCGGGGTCGTCCGGATCGTCGGCGGCCCGCCGGTAGCGGTAGGCCACGGCCTGCTGGAACCCGGTGAACGGCGCGTCGACGAGGGTGATCTCGCGCAGCCACTTGACGTGCGCCATGCCGTACCAGCCGGGGACGACCAGCCGCAGCGGACACCCGTGCTGCGGGGGCAGGGGCAGGCCGTTCATGGCGTAGGCGATCAGCACCTCGGGGTCGTCCCCGGTGGCGGCGGCCACCGGCAGGCTGCGCCGGTAGTCCTGCTCGACGCCGCGCTCGACCCCGTGGTCGGCGCCGGTGAACACGGCCTCGACGGCGTCCTCCCGCACCCCGGCCGCGGCGAGCACCAGACGCAGCGGTACGCCCGTCCAGTCGGCGGTGCCCACCGCCTCGACCAGCCACGGCTGGCTGACCGGTCGGGGCGTCAGGCGGGCCCGGCCGTTGCCCGCGCACTCCATGGTGACGCGGTGGGTGACCGCGGGGAACGCGCGCAGGGCGGCGAGGTCCAGGGCCAGCGGGGTACGGACCCGGCCGCCGACGGTGAGGGTCCAGCCGGCCGGGTCGGCGGCGGGTATGTCGTAGTGGACCAGGACGTAGTGCAGCCCGGGCGGCGTGACCTCGTAGCGCAGGGCCTCCAGCGGAAGGCCGTGGTTGCGGGCCGCGAGCGCCAGCTCCTCCGGGCCGATGCCCTCACCGGGCGACGCGATGCGGCCCGGGGTGCTGACATCCTGCACCGACGCCTGCTCCATCTCCTCATCGTCGCGCGTGCCGCGGCTGCCGCGCCACCGCTGCCGCCAGCGAGCCCACCCCGTCCGGTCGCTCCTACGGCTGCACCAGGTGGCGGGTGAACCAGTCGCGGGCCAGGCCGGCCACCTCGTCCAGGGCCCCCGGCTCCTCGAAGAGGTGGGTGGCCCCCGGGACGATCTCCAGCCGGTTCTCGCAGCGCAGCTCGCGCTGGGCCCGCCGGTTGAGGTCGAGCACCGTCGAGTCCCGGCCCCCCACGATCAGCAGCGTGGGGGCCCGTACGGTGGCGAGCCGCGCACCGGCCAGGTCCGGGCGACCACCGCGGGACACCACGGCGCCGATCTCGGCGCCCGGCTCCCCGGCCGCCCACAGCGCGGCGGCGGCCCCGGTGCTCGCCCCGAACCAGCCCGTCGGGAGGAGCTCGCGGCGGCGCAGCCAGGCGGTGGCGGCCGCGAGCCGCCCGGCCAGGGTCTCAATGTCGAAGACGTTGGCCCGGTCGGCCTCCTCGTCGGGCGTGAGCAGGTCGAGGAGCAGGGTGGCGAGGCCCGCCCGGTTGAGGTCCGCGGCCACCGACCGGTTGCGCGGGCTGTGGCGGCTGCTGCCGGAGCCGTGCGCGAACACCACGACCGCCCCGACGTCCTCCGGCAGGGCGAGGTCCCCGGCCAGGACGAGGCCGCCGGCTTCCACCTCGACCTCGACGGCCCGGACGGGCGGGCGGGTGACGGGGTCGGCCGCCGCCCGGGCCAGCAGGAAGACGACCTCCTCGTCGGGGGTCTGGGAGAAGTCCTGGTACCACTCGCCGACGGCCCGGAAGGCGTGCGGCGTGGCCAGGCACACCACCTCGTCGGCCGCGGTGCCCAGCCGGGTGACCGCGTCGGGCGGGGCCACCGGAACGGCCAGTACCACGCGCGCCGCACCCTGCGCCCGTACGACCTCGCACGCGGCGACCGCCGTGGCCCCGGTCGCGATCCCGTCGTCCACGACGATCACGGTCCGACCCTCCAGGGGCACCCGCGGCCGGTCCCCGCGGAACCTGGTGGCCTGCCGGGCGAGCTCCGCCGTCTCGGCGCGCTCGACCGCCTCGATGTCCTGCGGTCCCAGGCGGCTGCCGCGAACGATGTCCTCGCTGAGGACGCGTACGCCGCCCTCGCCGATGGCGCCGAAGCCCAGCTCACGGTGGTAGGGGACGCCGAGCTTGCGCACCACGATCACATCGAGCGGGGCGCCGAGCGCGCGGGCCACCCGGTAGGCGACCGGGACCCCGCCGCGGGGCAGGCCCAGTACGACGGGATGCTCCGCCTTCAGGTACCGGAGCGCTTCGGCGAGCCGCTCGCCGGCCTCCGCGCGATGGGTGAACAGCACGATGGCTCACCCCCAACCCAGGGGAGACGGAAACCACGTACCCATCTCCTTCGACGCAACCGCATCCCCGGCCTTCCCGCAAGTCGGTCAGGGCGCGACGGGAGCCCGCCCGAAGAACCGGCCCGCGAGGCCGACGCCCACGACCGCGCACTCCGTACCGCTCGCCGGTCGCCGGTCGCCGGTTGCGGACCGGAAGCCGATGGCGGCCGGTGACCTCGAGCGCCCGTGCCCGGTCGGACGCAAGCGGCTCCGGGTCCCGCTCCACGACGACTTCGACGACCGGGAGCCGCCCCGGAGCGGGCGGCCCGGACCGTGGCCGAACTCACTGCGGAGCGGCGTGACATGGGCGCTCCGCGGCACGTGGGGGTGAGGAACCGAAGCCGGTGCGCGATGCCCGGACCGCGCCGCAGCGGTCGTGGACCGTCAACGCCTGCGGCCGGCCGCGGCGGCCAACGCATCGGTGTGACGGCCCAGTCGGGGCTCCGCGTCGAACCGGCGCACGCCACGCCCTCGGCGTGGACCGGCATCCCGATGGCCCGCCGCGGCCGGTCCTTGCCGCAGCGCTCCGAAGCGCTCCCCGGCCGCTCCGACCTGCGCGAAAGCCCTCCGCGGAGGGAGGGCTTTGGGCGGTGGAGAAGTGGTGCCCCCGGCAGGACTCGAACCTGCGGCCAAGTGCTTAGAAGGCACCTGCTCTATCCACTGAGCTACGGGGGCCGGAAGGCGGCCTTGGTGGGCCTGGAGCCCCCGGTGGGGGTGGGGCTGCGGTCCGTGCCGGGTCAAGGATAGGGCTCCGGCTGCCTTGTCCCGGTTGCTTCACTCGCGGGCCACGATGTGGAGGTTCGGTGAAGCGGTCCCGATAATCGCAGGCAGGTGCGATTCTCGCATCGCTTTTGCGCCGCGACGCCCCTGGTGTTGTGCACTCGTTATGCCTGCGCCCCACTCGTCCGTCGTGCCCAGAATGTCTCACTGGAGTCGCCGTCGGCGCGCAGGGGACGTATAAGCTTCAAAAATGGTCCTAAATTGGGCATTCTTCGCATGTGGTGACCTTGGATGTTCGGCCTCAGCTGCTCGATGCCCTGTCCGCCCTGCGCGACCGGGTCGCGTCCGTGCGTCTGCCGCTGCCCCTGCCCGGCGCTCCGCGCGCCCGCCAGACCAGAGCCGAGCTGCTCGCGCAGCTCGACGACTACCTCGTACCCCGGCTGAAGGCGCCCGAGGCGCCGATGCTCGCCGTCGTCGGCGGATCAACCGGGGCCGGTAAGTCCACCCTCGTCAACTCCCTCGTCGGCCGACAGGTCAGCGAAGCCGGGGTGCTGCGCCCGACCACGCGCACACCGGTGCTCGTCTGTCATCCGGACGACCACCACTGGTTCGCCGGAATGCGCGTACTGCCCGACCTGATGCGGGTCTGGGTCCCGCACGGGGAAGAGGAGGTGCCCCCCGCCGCCAGACCCCGGGCCCGTGACCGCGCATCGGCCGACACCCACGCGACCCGCGAGATGCGGATCGAGACGGTTTCCAGCCTGCCGCGCGGGCTCGCCATCCTCGACGCCCCCGACATCGACTCCCTCGTGGTCGAGAACCGGACCCTCGCCGCCCAACTCATCTGCGCCGCCGACGTCTGGGTGATGGTCACCACCGCCTCGCGGTACGCCGACGCCGTCCCCTGGCACCTGCTGCGCACCGCCAAGCAGTACAGGGTCACCCTCATCACCGTCCTCGACCGGGTCCCGCACCAGGTGCTCGCCGAGGTCTCGCGGCAGTACGGGGCCCTGCTCACCAAGGCCGGGCTGGGCGACGTACCGCGGTTCACCGTCCCGGAGCTGCCCGAGTCCACCGGCGGGGGCGGTCTGCTGCCGGCCAGCGCCGTCGCCCCGCTGTTCGCCTGGCTCGCCCACCACGCGCAGGACCCGGCCGCCCGGCAGTACGCCGTCGGGCGCACCGCGCTCGGCGCGCTGGACTCGCTGAAGCGCCGGATGCCCGAACTCGCCTCCGCCGTCGCCGCCCAGCACGCCGCCGCCGTACGGCTGACCTCGGCCGTCGAGGACGCGTACAAACGCGAGGGCAAGCGGGTTCGGGGCCGCCTCGACCACGGCGCCGTACTGGCCGGGGACGCCCTGACCCGGTGGCGCGGCTACCCGCTCGACACGAGCGCCGACGAACTGCTGGAGTCGCTCTCCGAATCCCTCGCCGCGCTCCTCCAGTGCGCCGTCGCCGCCGCCGACGAGCGCATCGCCGAGGCCTGGCGGCGCGAGCCGGCCGCCGGCGCGCTCTCGCTGCCCGCGCCCGACCGGGAGGCGGGCGACCGCATCGGCATGGCCGTACGCCGCTGGCGGCGGGTCCTGGAGGAACTCGCCGAAGAGGAGGTGGCCAAGAGCGACCGGCAGCCCGCACCCGAACCCGACGGCGTGGCCGCCCTGCTCGTCGCCGCCCTCCTCGGCGGCAAACGGGCCCGGCCCGCGGGGGAGAAGCTCGCCGAACGGATCGGCGCTCAGGCCGCCCTGCGGCTGCGCGACCGGGGCGGGGAGCTGGTCGGCGACCACCTCGACCAGGTGCTGCGCGCCGAACGCGACCGCCGGCTCGCCCCGCTGGAGGCACTCGAAGTGACCCCGGAACCACAGGCCGAGCTGATTGCCGCGCTGTCCGTACTGCAGAAGGAGAGGTGACGCGGTGACCGCCCTGACCGACCGCACCGACGACCGCTGGGACGACGGACTCATCGCGCGCTCGCGCCCCCGGGCCGTCGACGGCGACCAGGACGAGGAGGAGTACGAGGGCGACGAGGGCGACGATGCCCTCGTACGGGCCGTCTCCGGCGCCGGCAGCGACGGCGGCAAGTCGACCGCGCCCCCGCTCAGCCCCGAGGGACAGGCCCTGCGGCTGCGCCTCGACGCACTGCGCCAGCTGGTCGGACTCTCCCGGACCAGGCTCGACGGAAAGACCCTCGCCGAGGCCGGGCGGGTCCTGGACGAGGCGGCCGCGCGCCGCGGGCTGTCGCCCCAGCACACGGTCGTCGCGATCGCCGGAGCCACTGGAAGTGGCAAGTCCACTCTCTTCAATTCACTCGCCGGTGTGCAGATTTCCGAGATGGGGCTGCGCCGCCCGACCACCGCCGCGCCCATCGCGTGCAGCTGGTCGGACGGAGCCGCCGGCCTGCTGGACCGGCTGGAGATCCCGGGGCGGCTGCGGCGCCGGCCCCGCGAGACCTCGGAGGCGGAGGCGCTGCGCGGGATGGTCCTCGTCGACCTGCCCGACCTGGACTCGGCGGTCGGCGCGCACCGGGACCACGTGGACCGGGTGCTGGCACTGGTCGACGCCGTGGTGTGGGTGGTGGATCCGGAGAAGTACGCGGACGCCGTGCTGCACGAGCGGTACCTGAGACCGCTCGCGGGGCACGCGGAGGTGACCTTCGTCGTCCTCAACCAGGTGGACCGGCTGCCCGGGGAGGCCGCCGACCTCGTACTGGACGACCTGCGCCGGCTCCTCGACGAGGACGGCATCGCCCTCGGCGAGCACGGCGAGCCCGGTGCCACCGTCCTCGGGCTGTCCGCACTCACCGGGGAGGGCGTCGGGGAACTGCGCGAGCTCCTCGGACAGTTCACCCAGGAGAAGGGCGCGGCCACCCGGCGGATCTCCGCCGACGTCGACCGCGCGGCCGGGCGGCTGCGACCGCTGTACGTGGCGGACGGGCACACCGGGCCGGAGATCGGGGAGGCGGCGCGCGCCGAGTTCGAGGACCGGCTCGCCGAGGCGGTCGGGGCGTACGCGGCCGGCCTCGCCGCCGAGCGCGCGTGGCGGCGCAATGCCGGCAAGGCGTGCGGGACGCCGTGGCTGCGGCTGTGGCGCTGGTACGAGGGCCGCCGCGCGCCGCGCACCCTGGCGGGTCTGGCCGCCCTCGCGGCGATCGGCGGGCGCGGCCAGGTCGTCGCCGAGGCCCCGGCCGAGGAGGAGGAGGTGACCGCACGTCAGCGGGTGGAGCAGGCCGTGCGGGTGGTCGCCGACGAGGCGGTGTCCGGGCTGCCCGAGCCGTGGGCGCAGGCGGTCCGGGAGACCGCGGTGCGCGGCGCCGACCGGCTGCCGGAGGCGCTGGACGAGATCGCGGTGACCCTCGGGGCGGCGGTCGTGGTGCCGAGCGCCAAACCGCCGCGGCCCACGTGGTGGCCGGCGGCCGTGCTGGGGCAGGCGGCCATGACCCTGCTGCAGGTCTTCGGCGGGCTGTGGCTGGTCGGGCAGATCGTCGGGGTCCTGGAACCGCGGCTGATGCCGCCGGTGCTGCTGATGGTGGCGGGCATCATCGGCGGCCCGCTCGTGGAATGGTCCTGCTCGATCGCGGCCCGGGGTCCGGCGCGGAGGTACGGGCAGGACGCGGAGCGCCGACTGCGGCAGGCGGCGGCCGGGTGCGGTCGGGCCCGGGTGCTGGAACCGGTGGCGGCGGAGCTGCTGCGCTACCGGGAGGTGCGGGAGCAGTACGCCACGGTGGCCGCAGGGGGGAGCAGGTTGTCCACAACCCGGCAGTAATCCACAGGCCGGAGCGGGGACCGGCGCCCTGCCCCAGCATGGTTCGTACGTCGTGCGGATGGTCCGTACGGCTGGTCCGTGCGGATCCGTACGGACCGCGACCATGGGGGAGGGCGGCCGGGATGTACGACACCCAGGTGACGCTGGTGGGTTATGTGGCGACGCAGATCGACTACAAGGAGACGGCGAACGGTCCGGCGGCGCGGTTCCGCTTCGCGGTGACGCCGAGGTACTTCGACCGGCGCAAGGACGTGTGGACGGACGGGACCACCAGCTTCTACACGGTGTGGGCGCGGCGGGCGCTCGCCGTGAACCTCGCCGGTTCCGTATCCGTCGGCGAGCCGTTGGTGGTGCACGGGCGGCTGCGGGTGCGGGACGACCCGCCCGACGGAGAGGGCAACCGGTGGTTCTCCGCGGAGGTCGACGCGACGGCCATCGGTCACGACCTGAACCGCGGGACCGCCGCCTTCCGGCGCGTGGTGCGGACGGACACGCCGCTGATGGCCACTCAGAAGGCGGCGGTGGTCTGAGTGTTCGAGGCGGATAGGATTCCCCGGTACTCACGGGCACCTGGGTCATTGGCCCGAAGGGGAAGACTGTGTCGATTGCCGTTCCCGCATCCTCCGCTCCTGCTCCCACTCCTGCGTCTGTGCTCGGGCCCGTTCCGGCTCCTGCGCCGGCTCCTGCCCCTGTTCCAGCTCCAGCTCCAGCTCCTGCCCCGGTTCCTCTCGAACCTCCCGCCGCGGTACGGGGCTCCGTGCGCCGGCCGCTGGCAGTGGCCCTGCTGGCCGCGACCCTCGCCACCGCTCCCGCGGCGCGGGCGGCCGCCGACTCCGGCCCGGTGGCGCCCAGGTCACCCGAGGGTGCGAGCGCCGTGCTCGACGGGCTGAAGACGTTCGGGCTGGCGGTCCTGCGGTCCGGTGACGGCTCGGTCCGGCAGATCCCGGCCGGGCTGTTCGAGATGCGGGTCGACGGCGGCGGGATGCTCCAGACGTACGGGGTCGGCGTGACGGGCAACGCCCAGCCCCAGGCCCGGTACACCGAGAGCGCCTGGAGCGTCAGCCCGCTCGCCGGCAACCGGGAGGCGGGCCGGATCCGCTGGGTCCTGGAACACTCCTACCCGCAGCACAACGATCTGGCCGGGCTCGCCAAGGCGGCCGGGGCCGGGGCCCTCACGGCACAGAGCGCGGCCGCCGGGACCCAGGTGGCGATCTGGCGGCTGGCGGACGGGGCGCAGGTCGAGGCCGCCGACCCGGCGGCCGAGAAACTGGCCGACTACCTTCAGCGGGCCGCCGGGCAGCTGCCGGAGCCGCCGGCCTCGCTCGGGCTGGACCCCGGCGACGTGTCGGGGGCGGTGGGCACCCGGCTCGGCCCGGTGACCGTGCGGACCGGGGCGCCGAGCGTGTCGGTCATCCCGGACGCGGCGGCCGTCGCGATGGGGGTGCGGGTGGTGGACGCCGAGGGGCAGCCGCTGACCACCGCCGTCAACGGCAGCCGGCTGTACTTCGAGGTGCCCGCGGGCACCCCCGACGGGACGGCCTCGGTCACCGTCCAGGGCACGACCAAGGTGCCGGTCGGGCGGGTCTTCACCGGCGAGCTGCTGGCCCACGCCCAGATCGTGGCCGGCTCCAGCGAGTCCGCGGCCACCGCCACGGCCACGGCGGTCTGGCCGCAGCCCCCGGCGACGGCGGTGGAAGCCACCCCGGGCGATGCCCCGGGGGCCGGTTCCGGCTCGGCGGCCGAGGTACTGGGCGAGCGGTCCACGGCCCTCGCGACGACCTCCCCGGACGAGGAGCGGCTGGCGACCAGCGGCAGCTCGGCGGCCACCCCGGTCATCGCCTCCCTGGCGGTGGGCCTGGTGGTCCTGGGCGGCCTGGTGGTGCTGCTGCTCCGCAAGCGCCCGCAGGACGAAGAAGACACGCGCTGAGTCGCCAGCGGGCACGGGGACACGACGACACGGGGACATGACGACCCAACGACACGACGACCCAACGACACGACGGCACGAGGACACAACGGCACGAGGACACAACGGCACGAGGACACGAGGACACGCCCTGAGGGACCGAGGGAAGGGGCCCGATGGGCCGGGTGGGCGCGCGGACCGGTTCGGATCCGCCGCCCGGGGTAAGGGCAGAAGATGGCTGATCAAGAACTGACCTGGTCCGGCACCTTCGCCCGGTGGGACCGCCGGGCGTTCGACGCGGTGGCCCGGCGGCACTGGCCCGGGGCCGACCGGGTGCTGCCGCGGCTCGGCCGGGCCGCGAACCACGGGGTGCTGTGGGGCGGGGCCGCCGCGGCGATCGCGGTCTTCGGGTCGGCCGGTGCCCGCAAGGCCGCCGTGCGCGGGGTCGCCTCGCTGGCACTGGCGTCCGCGACCATCAACACCGTCGGCAAGTGGTCCGTACGCCGGCCGCGGCCGCTGCTGGAAGGCGTGCCCCTGAACCGGCAGCTGGCCACACAGCCGCAGACCACCTCCTTCCCGTCCGGGCACTCCGCGTCTGCCTTCGCCTTCGCCACCGGCGTGGCGCTGGCCTCCCCCGGCTGGGGGGCCGTCCTGGCCCCGGTCGCCGCGTCCGTGGCGTTCTCCCGCGTCTACACCGGGGTGCACTACCCCTCCGACGTACTGGTGGGCGCATCGCTGGGGGTGGCCGCCGGGTTCGTCGTACGCCGCCTCGCGCGCGACGCGCAGGAGGCCCGGGTCGTGCCGGGCGATGAGCGGACGGCCGCCGGGGCCCCCGCGCTGCCCGACGGGGCCGGGCTCACCGTGGTGGTCAACACCGGGTCCGGGACGGCTGCCGAGGGTCTCGACGCACTGCGCACCCGCCTGCCCGCGGCCGAGGTGATCGAGTGCGAGGGCCCGGAACTGCCCGCCGCGCTCGCGAAGGCGGCCTCGCGGGCCACCGTGCTCGGGGTCTGCGGCGGCGACGGCACCGTCAACGCGGCCGCCACCGCCGCACTGGGGGCCGGGGTGCCGCTGGCCGTGTTCCCCGGCGGCACCCTCAACCACTTCGCGCTGGACCTCGGCCTCGCCGGGGTCGAGGCGACGTGCGAGGCCGTGGCGCAGGGCCAGGCCGTCCGCGTCGGCGTGGGCCGCTTCTCCCCGGGGCCCGGTGGCGAGAGCGGCTACTTCCTGAACAACTTCAGCATCGGCGCCTATCCGGAACTGCTGGGCCACCGACTGCGCTGGGGCCCGCGCATCGGCGGCGGCCCGGCCGCGCTGCTGGCGGCCTGGCGGGTCCTGCGCTCCCAGCGGCCCGTGCGGCTGCGGCTGGCCGGGCGGCCCCGGAGCGTATGGCTGCTCTTCGCGGGCAACGGCACCTATCACGGCACCGGCCCCACCCCCCGCCGCCGCGACAATCTCGGCGAGGGCCTGCTGGACCTGCGGCTCGTCCACGGCGGCGGCCGCCCCGGCCCCCGGCTCCTGGCCGCCGCGTTCACGGGCCCGCTCAGCCGCTCCCCCGTCCACGTGGCCACCCGCCTGCGCAGCCTGCGCATCGGGGACATCCCCGCGGGCACCCCGCTCGCCTACGACGGCGAGTACGCCGAGGCCCCCACCGCCCTCGTCCTCGACCAGCTCCCCGACGCCCTGACCGTCTACCGCCCCCGCTGACCGGGTCCGCCCGTCGCGCCCCGGTCAGGAGCCGGCCGGCCCCGGATCCACGCCCAGGTCGGCCCGCATGAGGCCCCGCATGTTCTTCCAGCGGTCGCCCAGCTCCAGCAGCTCGGCCTGTATCTCCTCGAACGACCAGCCGGGGTGCGGGTTGCCTTCCTCCAGGTGCAGGGTGCGGCTGTACGCGCCGGCCAGGGTCGCCGTCATCGCGTCCAGCTCCCGCAGCACCGCGTCCGAGGCGATCATCTGGGCCTCCGCGAAGGCGGTGTGCATGGCGAGCCGCGTCTCCTCCAGATCGGTCCGCGCCTGCACGGTGACCTCGCCCTTGTGGACGAGCCACAGGTACTTCATGAGCTCGATGCGGTAGCGGCGGTAGCCGGAGTTCGCCGTGACGTAGCAGGCCTGCCGCTTCTCCACCCCCGCCACGCGCTGCTCGCGCACCCACTGGGCGTCGGCCGCCCGCTCCTGCCGTTCGAACTGCTCCGTCTGCACGCGTGCGAGCACGCGCTGGGAGAGGATCGGCGCGAGCAGGGTGCCGGTCACCGCGACGATCGCGCCGGCGAGCGCCAGCAGCGCGTTGTTCACATGTACCTCCGTTACGGCCGACGGAGGCCGCGCCCCCGCACTCCCCACCATCCTGCCCGGCCCGGGCCCCGGGGCGGCGCGGAAACCGTGAGGGCGCCCCGTACCCGCCGGGGCGGCCGCCTCGTGGAGGGAAAGTCCTCGTCACCGAGGGTCCCGAAGCGCTCACCCCTGGCGCGGTCCGCGAACGACCTCCACCAGCTCGGGCCGCAGCTCCACCCGGGCCCGCGAGAGCGGACCTCCACCCCGACCCGGTCCACGAACCAGCGCATGACCTCGTACGGGACGGTGAGGGGCGCCCCATCGGAACGCAAGGCGCACGACCAGTACCCGCCGCGGGTCCTCGTCGGGCACGATCGCCGATCTCCCCGAAGGTGATGACCGACAGTGATCGCAGGCGGAGGCGTGGCCTCCGATCGCGCCCGAAGCCAGGGGCGCCCGACCCTACCCATTCGCCCGCGGGTATGGACGTACGGCAAGATGGGGTGTATCTGCCCACCATCGATCTGCCGGACGGTTTCTCTTGGCTGAGTTCATCTACACCATGCGCAAGACGCGCAAGGCGCACGGCGACAAGGTGATTCTTGACGACGTCTTCCTGAACTTCCTGCCCGGCGCGAAGATCGGTGTGGTCGGCCCGAACGGCGCCGGTAAGTCCACCGTTCTCAAGATCATGGCGGGTCTGGAGCAGCCGTCGAACGGTGACGCCTTCCTCTCTCCCGGCTACTCCGTCGGCATCCTCATGCAGGAGCCCAAGCTCGACGAGTCCAAGACCGTGCTCGAGAACGTCGAGGACGGCGTCGGCGAGATCAAGACCAAGCTCAACCGGTTCAACGCGATCGCCGAGGAAATGGCGACGAACTACACCGACGAGCTGATGGAGGAGATGGGCAAGCTCCAGGACGACCTGGACCACGCCAACGCGTGGGACCTGGACGCCCAGCTGGAGCAGGCCATGGACGCCCTGGGCTGCCCGCCCGGCGACTGGCCGGTCACCACCCTCTCCGGTGGTGAGAAGCGCCGCGTGGCCCTCTGCAAGCTCCTGCTGGAGGCCCCCGACCTGCTGCTCCTCGACGAGCCCACCAACCACCTCGACGCCGAGTCCGTGAACTGGCTGGAGCAGCACCTGGCCCAGTACAAGGGCGCCGTCGTGGCCGTCACCCACGACCGGTACTTCCTGAACAACGTCGCCGAGTGGATCCTCGAGCTCGACCGCGGCCGCGCCCACCCGTACGAGGGCAACTACTCCACCTACCTGGAGAAGAAGGCCACCCGCCTCAAGGTCGAGGGCCGCAAGGACGAGAAGCGCCAGAAGCGCCTCAAGGAAGAGCTGGAGTGGGTCCGCTCCAACGCCAAGGGCCGCCAGACCAAGTCCAAGGCCCGCCTCGCCCGCTACGAGGAGATGGCGGCCGAGGCCGACAAGATGCGCAAGCTCGACTTCGAGGAGATCCAGATCCCGCCGGGCCCGCGCCTGGGCTCGATCGTGGTCGAGGTCAACAACCTCACCAAGGCGTTCGGCGACAAGGTCCTCATCGACGACCTGTCCTTCACGCTGCCGCGCAACGGCATCGTCGGCATCATCGGCCCGAACGGCGCCGGCAAGACCACGCTCTTCAAGATGATCCAGGGCCTGGAGACGCCGGACTCCGGTGCCATCAAGGTCGGCGAGACCGTCAAGATCAGCTACGTCGACCAGTCCCGCGCCAACATCGACCCCAAGAAGACCCTCTGGGCGGTCGTGTCGGACGAGCTGGACTACATCAACGTGGGCCAGGTCGAGATGCCGTCCCGCGCGTACGTCAGTGCCTTCGGCTTCAAGGGCCCGGACCAGCAGAAGCCGGCCGGCGTCCTGTCCGGTGGTGAGCGCAACCGCCTCAACCTGGCGCTGACGCTCAAGGAGGGCGGCAACCTGCTGCTCCTCGACGAGCCCACCAACGACCTCGACGTCGAGACCCTGTCCTCGCTCGAGAACGCGCTCCTGGAGTTCCCCGGTGCGGCCGTGGTCATCTCCCACGACCGCTGGTTCCTGGACCGGGTCGCCACGCACATCCTGGCGTACGAGGGCGAGTCCAAGTGGTACTGGTTCGAGGGCAACTTCGAGTCGTACGAGAAGAACAAGATCGAGCGGCTGGGCCCGGACGCGGCTCGTCCGCACCGCGCCACCTACAAGAAGCTCACCCGAGGCTGAGGTCGCCGTCATGGCCAGACACCACTACCGGTGCCCCTTGCGCTGGGCGGACATGGATGCCTTCGGGCACGTCAACAACGTCGTCTTCCTCCGCTATCTGGAGGAGGCGCGGATCGACTTCATGTTCCGCCTCGCGCCGGGGGAGGGCAGTGAGTCCTTCACCGGCGGGTCCGTCGTGGCCCGTCACGAGATCGACTACAAGCTGCCCCTCGTGCACCGCCACGAGCCCGTCCTCATCGAGTCCTGGGTGACCCGGATAGGCGCCGCGTCCCTGACCATCCGCTACGAGGTCAAGGACGAGGCGACCGAGGACGCGCCCGAGACGGTCTACGTGCGGGCCGAGACGGTGGTCGTGCCCTACAACCTCGCCGCGGGGCGGCCCCGCCGCATCACGGCCGAGGAGAGGCACTTCCTCGAGGAGTACCTCGACGAGCCCGCGACCGGTTCCGCGACCGGGTCCGAGACCGGGTCCGAGACCGGCACCGGCCGGGAAGGGCCCCTCGCGGCATGAACGACCAGTTGCGCTTCGCCGATTCCGGGGAGGCGGCGGACCTCGCCGCCTTCCTGGGCCGGCTGGTGCACTACGACCGCGCCGCCGCCGTACGCCTCCAGGCCGGCGGCGGCGCGCTCGCCGTCTTCGGACGGCCGCCGTCCTTCGACATCCTCGCCATCCGTACGGTGCGGCTCGCCGCACCCGTCGCGGCGCCGCTGGACCTGACGGTGTCCGCCGGTGAGCTGCTGGAGTCCGTGGACGAAGCCGCTGCCGAGGCCACCGTGCCCGGGCCGGTCACCGGACCGCCCTGGGCCGGCGTGCTCCCGCCCCGCGGCGGCTGGCGACAGGTTCCGGGGCTGCCCGCCCCCGAGGCGATGGGAGCGGCCGTGGCCGCCGCCGTCGCCGAGTTCCGGGCCCGGGACGAGGCCCTGCCCGTGCAGCACCGCACCCGGTCCGAGCGCGACCGCATCGGCCGCGAGATCTGGTCCCGCACCCTGGGCGACACAGAGCTCCCGCTGCGCGCCGTGCACGCCGCGCAGTCCCTGGGCTTCCTGCGGCCGGTACGGGCCGCCGTGCCCGCCTCCGCTCCCGCCCCCCTGCCCGGCGACCCCGCCCCCGTGGCGCTGCTCACCGCCGGGACCTGGCTGCGGCTGCGCACCCCGTACGGATCGGTCGCCATGCGCCGCCCCGGCGTCACCGGCGGCCTGGGCGCCCTCCAGGTCCGGCCGGTCTGACCGGTTTGATCGGGTCTGACCGGTCTGTTTCCCGGAAAGTCCGCTAGGGGTGTCTAGCCCGCCGTGTTGATCATCGAGGCGGCGGCGTACGTCAGGTACTTCCACAGCTGCGCCTCGTGCTCCGGCGCCAGGCCCAGCTCGTCCAGCGCGACCCGCATGTGCCGCAGCCACGCGTCGTGAGCGGCCGCGTCGACCTGGAACGGCGCGTGCCGCATCCGCAGGCGCGGGTGGCCGCGGTGCTGGCTGTAGGTGGTCGGACCACCCCAGTACTGCATCAGGAACAGCGCGAACCGCTCCTCGGCGGGGCCCAGGTCCTCCTCCGGGTACATCGGGCGCAGCAGCGGGTCCTCCGCGACCCCCTCGTAGAAGCGTCGGACGAGGCGGCGGAAGGTGTCCTCGCCGCCCACCTGCTCGTAGAAGGTCTGCTCCTGAAGCGTGCCCCGCGGAATCTCATTCACCCGACCATCGTCTCAGACGCCCGGATCCAGGACCGAGGTCCTAGGACCATCCCCCGGGCCCGCGCGCTCGCACGCGGCGGCCCGCCGAAGGACAGTGGAGGCATGGCCGCACACACCGCGCACACCGAGACCCGGGACCTGCGGGAGACCGCGCACGCCGCCCAGGTGCGGGAGCTGACCGCCGCCGGGGTGCTGGAGGATCCGCGCTGGCGGGCGGCCTTCGCCGCCGTGCCCCGGCACGTGTTCGTCCCGTACTTCTGGACCGGTCGCGGTGCCGGTCACGAGCGGCTGTGGGCCGAGGACCCCGACCCCGAACGCCGGGCCCGCTGGCTCCGCGGGGTCTACGTCGACACCCCGCTTGCGACGCGGATGCGCGACGGCCTGCAGGTCTCCTCCAGCAGCCAGCCGTCCCTGATGGCGAAGATGCTGGCCGCCCTGGACGTGCGCGACGGCGACGACGTCCTGGAGATCGGCGCGGGCACCGGCTACAACGCGGCCCTGCTCTGCCACCGGCTCGGCGAGGAGCACGTCACCACCGTGGACCTGGACGAGGAGATCACCGAGTCCGCGCGGGCGCACCTGGCCGAGCTCGGCTACCACCCGGTGGTGGTCACCGGGGACGGCGCGCGCGGCTGCCCCGCCCGGGCCCCGTTCGACCGGATCATGGTGACCTGCACGCTGCCGTTGGTCCCGCACGCCTGGCTCGGCCAGTGCCGGCCCGGGGCGCGGATCCTGGCGCCGCTGTCGACCGGCCTGATCGCGCTGACCGTCCGGGACGCCGGTTTCGCCGAGGGCAACTTCCTGCACACGTCGGCGTACTTCGTCCCGCTGCGCGGGGCCACGGCCGCCCGGCCGCCCGCCCCGGCCGGTACGGAATACGGGCTTCCGTACGAGCTGGTGGAGAACGAGCGCTTCCAGTTCATGCTCGTGCTGACCGCGGGCGCCCTGCACCCCCGCGAGGCCCTGGACCTGTGGCGCCGCGAGGGCCGCCCGGCCCGGGAACGCTTCGGGGTCTCGGTCAGCACCGAGGGCCAATGGTCGTGGCTGGACGATCCCCAGGGGCCGTACGTCTGGCCCCTGGGGGAGGGATGAATCAGCCGCGGGTCGGACGGTGCTCGGCGTCGGTCGTGTTGGCCACGGATATTGAACTCCGGCGTGATGTTGATCAGTTGGCGCTACAGTTCCGAAGATGGAACGCTCATGTCACGCCCCGGGGGAGCATCGTTGAGTATCGGTTCGGAGGCCGACGAGCACGGACTCGCGCTCGTCCTCGTCGCTGGATATGCCGGATCCGGCAAATCCGAGGCGGGGAAGATGATGTCGCAGGCGACCGGTTGGCCGCTGTTGGACAAGGACACCTTGACGAGGCCGCTCACGGAGTCGTTGTTGTCCTATCTCAACGGTGACCCCGATGACCGGCAGAGCAGCGTCTACGCCGAGAACGTGCGCCCGTTGGAGTACGAGTCTCTGATGAAGGCGTGCTGGGAGAACCTCGAGTGCGGGGTGCCGGTGGTCGCCGTGGCGCCCTTCCTCGCCGAGGTCGTCGACGACCAGTGGTACGCCCGGACACGTCGCCACTGTTCGCGTCTGGGCGCCGGCTTGGAGGTGGTGTGGGTGGACAGCGACGCGTCGTCGATGCGTGAGAGGCTCACTTCGCGCAACGCGGCACGGGACACGTGGAAGCTCGCGAACTGGCGGCAGTACCTCGCCTCGATCTCCCTGGAGCGGCGTCCGGTCGGGGAGTTCCACTTCGTCGACAACCGGATCACCGCGATGACACCGCTCGCCGAGCAGGTGGAATCGGTGGCCATGGTCCTGTCCCGTCGATACGGCGAGGCGCTGGCGTGAACGTGAACACGAAGGCGAACGCGCAGGGTGAAGGGAGCCTTGGAGGGGTCGTCCTTTTCGGCCCTCCGACGGCGGGCAAGGACACGGTCAGTGCCGCGCTGACGGGTCTGGACGCGCGGTACGGTCAGCTGACCAAGATCAAGGTGGGGTCCGGGCGCACCACCGGCTACCGCATGGCCGACGGCGAGGAACTGGCCGCCCTGCGCGCCGCGGGGCGTGTGGTGCTGGAGACCCGGCGGTACGGCAACACGTACGCCATCGACCGCGACGACCTGGACACCATGACCAGGGCCGGTCGCATTCCGCTCGTGCACATCGGCAGCATGGGGCACCTGCGGAGCTTCACCGGTGCCGTTCGACAGCCGTGGCTGTGCGTGCTCCTGTGGGTGCCCCGTGACGTGTGCGAGCAGCGGTCCCGAGGCAGGGGCGACCGGGACACCGGGGACCGGCTCGCCGCCTGGGACGAGGCGCTGGCCGATCTGGGCACGGTGCCCGACGGCGAGGAGCCTTTCGACCTGCTGATGCGCACCGATCACACCGACCCGGCCGGGGCCGCCGAGAGCATCGCCCGGGCCCATGCGCACCACCGCGGGGAGCGACACCGGGCCGCGGGCCTGGCCGCCTTCCTCGGGGAGGCCGCGACCGTCGAACGGTGAGGGCGCGGGTACGACGTTGCGGGGCGGTCCGTACATCACGGTGGGGAGGGAACACACATGGGGACGATCAGCACGCTCGACGAGCTGGCACGTGCGGCGGACCTGGACGCGTCGACAGGCCGGGAGCGGGACCTGACGATCCGGCAGAGGGACATCGACGAACCCCTGGTTCTGGATTCGCTCACTGCCGGCAGGCTGGCCCTCCACCGGGTGAACGTGGCGGGGGCGGTCACCCTGCGCTCGTGCGTCATCGAGGAGCTGGTCGTCGACCACTGCACTGCCGATGCCCTGCTAGTGAGCAACTCTCGGATCGGCCGGCTTGTTGTTCGCAACACCCCTCGCAACACCGAGGTCGATGTGAGCGAGACGGCCCTGGAGGCCTTGGACGTCCACTCCTGCGGGCCGACGCGTTTCGAGGGCGTGCGCGTGTCCGACTCGGTGCAGATCTCGGCGATGCGCGGGCCGGTCCAGCTCAAACGACTGCGGGCGGCCACGCTGGCCCTGCGCAGCCAAGCTGCCGTTGGGCGGCAGCGCCGGCCTCAGGTGTCCCTGGAGAACGTGCACGTCACCGAAACCATCACCCTCGACGACCTGTGGTTGGCGTCCCTCACCCTCGACGAGGTCGACGTCGCCGCCCTGCTGCTGCGACGGGTCCGCGTGGACGCACCCTTCCGCGGTACGGGGGTGCGTTGCCGGGACGGTCTGCGCATCAACGGCATGGTGGTGCCTGCCGAGGCCAGCGCGCTGCTCGACAGCGAGGTCCGGGGCCCGGTGGTGGTACGGGGCTTGCGCCACGCGGAGACCGTGCCCGCGCAGCGGCGGCAGACGGCGCCGGACACCGCCCCCACCACCACCGGCGCCGCCGCGGAGCTGGTCTTCCGGTCGTCCAGCATCTCCAGCCTCGCCGCCAGCGCCGATGAGGTGTCTCCGGTGGTGGTGGAGCTCGTGGACACCTCGGTCCGGGCGCTCGCAGTGCCCGTGGGCCCGGCCCGGTACCGGCTGGCGGGGACGAGCAGTGTCCAGGAAGTGGACCTCGGCGATGTGGTCTTCCGGAACGACGAGCACGTCACCGGTTTCCTCGACCGGGTGTTCACCCGGGTGAGCCCCGGGGCCCTGGAGGCGGTGCGTTCCACACTGACCGGGCGCCGCCGCATGTCGGAGGGCGATCAGTTGTACTACTTCACCCGGCAGCGGGAGGCGGCCGAGGGGCCACTGCTCCGGCGACTCGCGGGGCGTGCCCTGCTCGGTGGCGTCCTCGGGTGGGGTGTGAGAGCGCGGAACCCGGCGCGAACCCTGGGCGCTGCCATGCTGTCCACGGCTGTTGCCCTGCATCTCTCCGGTGCCGCACGGGACCCACAGGGCGGTGGTCTCCTCGACCTGGTGGCCGCGGGGAGGGCGCTCGTCCTGGCCTGCGCCCTGTGGCTGAACGTCGGTGTGGGCGCCCCGTCCGAGCTGAAGACGCACGCTTGGACGGCGCTCGCCGTGGGCTGTACCGGCGGTGGCCTGCTCTTCACGACCCTGACCGTGGGCATCGTGATCCGCAAACTGGTGCGCTGACGCCGGCCTTCCCTGGGACAGCGCGGGCGTCAGCTACGGTCCGGATCGCCGCGCAGCAGCTCCAGGGCCTCCTCGACGGTGAGGGTGGCGTCGCGCGCGCCGTCCCAATGGCCGAGCGTCGACGCGGCGGCCAGCATCAGCTCGTCGGGAAGGCCCGCATCGGTGAGCAGCGCGGCCGCGTCTGCGAGCTCGGGGCCCCAGCGCCACGCACGGGCGGCGGTTTTGGGGATGTAGCTCGTCTCGGTCAGGTAGCTGCCCGTCCGCTTCGCCGCGATGGTCAAGAGCTCATCGCCGACACCGTGCGCCTGCGCAGCGCCGTAGGCCAAGGCGGCCAGGACGCGTGACGCCTTCTGGTAGCTGGAGTAGGAAAGTTTGAGGGCGGACGCCGCTCCCACCTCGGTGCCCAGGTCGTGCGTACGGATGTCGGTACCGGCGAAGAGCCGCTCGACTTCGCCCGTACTGCGACGTTCCCCGGAGAGGTAGAGCGTCGGACTCTTGCCACCGACGGGCGGGGAACCGACCACGGCGGCGTCGATCGTCTCCGCGCGCGGCAGGAGGGCGGCGATGCGCCCCATGCGGCCCGGGGAGATCGCGTTCGCCTCCACGTACGTGCGCCCGGCGAAGCCGTGTGCGGCGACCTGTGCGGCGAGCTCTTCGGCTGCGGCCGGAGGGCAGAGGGACAGGACCACGTCCGCGCGGTCCAAGAGGCCGGAGAAGTCCGCGGGCTCCAGGTCGGCCTGCTCGGCACGCCTTCGCGTGGCGATGCTCCGGCCGTCGGGGCACCACAGGACGGTGACCCCCCGTGCGCGCAGTTGTGCGCCGAAGGCAGCCCCCATGCTGCCCGGGTGCAGCAGTCCGACCGTAATGGCTGGTCCTGTCATCGTGTGCCCCCTTCGGCCGTGTGTTCCAGGAGCAGACGGATGGCAGACAGCACCGTGGGGGCCGTCAGGTCGGGGACGTGCAGATCCCCCGGCCAGCGGTCGGGGGTGCCGATCCACAGGGTGGCGAGCCCGGCGGAACGCCCGCCCGCGATGTCCTTGACGGGGTCGTCGCCCACCATCCAGCCACCGCCGTTCGGGGTAGCGCCGCAGAGCTCCACAGCGGTGGCGAACAGCCGGGGGTCGGGTTTGCGGAGCCCCAGATCCGCCGAGACGCACACGGCGTCGACCCGCTGCGCGATGCCGGTGGCCTCCAGCTTGGCCCGCTGGATGTCGGCGGAGCCGTTCGTGGCGATGCCGATCCGCCAGCCGTGCCCCTTCAGGTCGTCCAGACCGTCCAGTACCTCGTCCGGGCACACGGAGAAGGCCGCCATGTCCGCCAGGTACTCCTGCCACAACGTCCGGGCCGAGGGGGAAAGGCCGTGGAGCTCGCGGATCACCGAGAAGTCCGCGGCGCCGGCACGCTCGTCCAGCCGGACGAGGAGCGCGTCCCGCTCATCTACCGTGAGGCCGTGGCGGGAGGCGAATCGCGTCAGCGTCGCCTCGAGCGCGCGACGGCGGTCGATGAGCGTGTCGTCGAGGTCGAAGAGGGCGAGGCGCTGCACCCGCGCAGACTAGTACGCGCATATCCGGGCTGTCCGCCCGGCGGGGACCGCCGGGCCCCGGTGAAGGGCCCGGCGGTCGTGGATCCACAGGAGCGGGATCAGCCGCGGCGGATCGTGATCGTTGTCCAGGCGCCCACGTGGACGCGGTCGCCGTCGGTGAGGGGGACCGGGACGTAGGGCTGGATCGGCTCCTCGCCGCCGTTGATGGTGGTGCCGTTGGTGGAGTTCTGGTCCACCACCGCCCAGCTGAGGTCGGGCTGCTGGACGAGCACCGCGTGCTGGTGGGAGACGCCCGGGTCCTCCGGGGGCACCGACAGGTCGATGTCGGGGGACTCGCCCGTGGAGGCGCGGCGGCGGCCGATGGTGATCTGGCCGCCGGACAGCGGAAGGT
The DNA here is from genome assembly GCF_026340975.1 of Streptomyces sp. NBC_01214. Lineage (GTDB taxonomy): Bacteria > Actinomycetota > Actinomycetes > Streptomycetales > Streptomycetaceae > Streptomyces. The sequence goes on from NZ_JAPEOS010000001.1 coordinate 1,556,117, forward strand.
GCTGCTCCGGGGAGTAGGCGGGCAGGTTGAGCCCGGCGGCCTCGGGGCCGCTGCGCTGCATCATCGCCATGAAGTACGAGCGGTCGGGGCCGACCGTCGCGCTCCAGGCGCCCCCGCCCTGCGGCGGGAAGGGCTGGTGCTGCGGCGGAGGCTGCTGCTGGTACTGCTGTTGGGGCGGCGGTCCCTGCTGCTGGTACTCCTGCTGGTACTCCCGCTGCTGCGGCGGCGGGGGCTGCTGCTGGTACTGGGGCTGCGGGGCCTGCTGGTACTCCAGCGGCGCCTCGTGTGCGGGCGGCGGCAGCAGCCAGTCGTCCTCGCGCTGGAGCGGCTCGGCCGGCCGGTTGACCCGGGACGGCCGCGAGCCCTGGTACTCGAAGTGGTCCTGGGAGTAGGTCCCGGGAGCGGGCACGGGCGGCGGAGGCGTACCGCGGCCTCCGGCACCGGCACCGGCACCGCCACCGACGCCGGCCCCCGTCGCCTGGGGCCCCGGTTCCGGGGCCGGCGGCGCGTACGAGGTCGGGGTACGGGTGAGGAAGTTGTAGCGGCATTCCTCGCAGAACGGGGCCATGGCCTCGCGCGGGGTCCGGCACTGCGGGCAGAGCTCGGCCTGGGCGGTCGGTTCACCGGCGGTCGGGGGGAAGCCGTAGCCGTAGGAGGGTACCGGCGGCGGTCCCTCCGAGGCAGCCATGCGGTGGCCGCAGACCTCGCACCAGTCGTCGGACGCGGACTGGTGCCCGTTCGGGCAGGTCGGCATGGCGGCGCTTCCCCCTTCTTCTCCCTGCGTCATCACGTCAGGTCTTCTCAGGTCTTCTTCACTCGGACGGTCTGCGTCGAACGCGTGTCAAGAGTCATCTCGTCGGCATCGGCGACCTTCGCTTTCAGCCGCACAGTACCCGCCACTGCGTCCACCACATCCACCACCTTCGCCAGGAGTCGTGCTGTGTCGGCGTTCCCGGAGGAACTCGCCAGTTGTACCGCACGCCCCAGCTTGGCCGTGGCACCACCGACATCGCCCATTTTGCGGGCTTCCAAACCTTGCTGGATGGCTTCTGCGAGCTCCGCCTGTCCCGTGTAGTGGGCGACCTGCGCGTTGATGGCGGTGGACGCCGCCAGATCGTCCGTCCACACGGCGCGCACCAGGCCCTGGGCCAGGACGGTCGGCTTCCCGTCCGGACCGCCCGCCGCGGGCGGCAGCACGAGCGTGGCGCGGGCGGCGAGCATCTCCTGGCCCACCGTGGCCGTCGGGACGCGGACGCACACGTGGTATTCGCGGGACTCGTCTCCCCACGACCCGGTCGGGTAGTCGCCGGCGCGCGGGCCCGCCTCGGTGCGGCGGTCGCTCAGGTCCTGGAGGACGGGAGCCACCTGTTTGACGTACTGGATCTCCACGCCGACCGGGGTCCACAGGCGCAGCGCGACGTCCGCGACCTCCTTGCCCATGACGTTCTCCATCATGCGCGTGAAGTCCTCGGCGAGGTGGGCCGGGTCGGCCACGATGTCGGCGGAGCCGAGCAGCGCGTGCGCGATCCCGGTGACCTCCTTGACGTCCCAGTCGGTGCCCACCCCGCGGGCGTCGCAGGTGAAGCGGCCGGCGCACGCGTCGAGGGTGGCGCGGAGCACGGCCGGCTCCTCGTGCTCGTTGCGGCCGTCGGTGAGCAGGATGCCGTGCCGGATGGCGGCGGTGGAGCCGCGCAGCAGGCCGTCGGCGAGGCGCAGCCAGGTGCCGATGGCGGTGCCGCCGCCGGAGCTCAGCCCGCGCAGGGCCTCCTTGGCCTGGGCGCGGGTGCTCGCGTCCGCCATGGCGAGGCGGCCCTGGCCGGGGTAGACCTCCTTGGCCACGTGCGTACCGGCGATCACGGCGAAGGCGGTGCCGTCGCGCAGGGTGTCGATGGCGGCGGCCGTGGCCTCACGGGCGCCGCGCATCTTCTCGGGCGGGTACTCCATGGACCCCGAGCAGTCGACCATGAGCACCACGGCCGCCGTGCCGTCGGAGACCGGCGCGCGCGTGGCGGTGGCACCGCCGGTGGCGGTGACCGTGACGATGGCGTGGACGTCCCGTCCGCCCTCGGGGAGGAACTCGTTCTGGTACACCTCCACGCTGAACCGTGGGGCACTCGGCTTGGCGAAATTCGCCATCGGTTGGACTCCTAGGGGGCTCGGGCAGGCGGGTCAGACCTGCGGGCGCGCTTCCACTTCCTATTCCGGTCCTGCCGCCGGGCCCGGCTCCGCATCCGGTCCCGGTTCCTGCTCGGGGTGCGTGGCGAACGGCACGACCGCCACGGTGACGTTGTCGTGGCCGCCGCCGTCGAGTGCGTACCCCACCAGTACTTGGGCGCTGTGCAGCGGGCGGGTCGCGGCGTCGGCGGGTACCACCTGGGCCATCTCCCGCGCGGATTCCGCGTAGTTCCACAGTCCGTCGGTGCAGACCACCACCACACCGGGGTGGTCGGGCTTGAAGGTCGCGGTGTGCGGGTCGAGGTCGTACGCGTCGGCCCCCAGCCAGCCGGTGATGGCGTGCGCGCGGACGTCCGCGTAGGCCTCGGCCTCGCCCATCAGACCGGCGGCGACCATCTGGGCGGCCCAGGAGTCGTCCTCGGTGAGGCGGCGGGGCAGGGCGGCGCGGTCGTCGGGGATCCAGTAGGCACGGCTGTCGCCGACCCAGCCGATGGTCAGCAGGCCGCCGCCGATGACGGCGCCGACCAGGGTGCAGGCGGGGGCGTTCTGTGCGCCGGGGGTCTCCGGGGCCAGGGCGTTCACCGCGCGGGCGGCGGCCAGGATCGCTTCGTGCATGGCTTCCTGGGGGTGGGCGCCGCGCGGCAGCGCGTCGAGCAGCGCCTCGTTGGCGGCGACGGCCGCGGCGGCCGACGCCTCGTCGGGGCGGCTGGCGGAGGAGACGCCGTCGCAGACGATGGCCACGGTGGTGGCGGAGCCGTCGGGCAGGGCGGTGGCCGACACGGCGAACGAGTCCTCGTTGCGGTGGTGGCGCAGACCCCGGTCGGTGACGGCGGCGACGCTCCCGAGCTCCTCCTCGATGTGGTCGCGCTCGCGGGGCTGCGCGTGCCCGCAGTGCTCGCAGTACCCGTCGGTGTCGACGTGCCCGGCGCGGCAGGCGACGCAGGTCTTCCCGCCGGCCGGTCCGCCGGGCTGGGGCGGATTCTCGTACGGGGTTTCGCCCGGGCCCCAGGGCATCCCCTCCGCAGGCGTGCCCGGGTCGCCCCCGGGCCGGTCGTGGCGGGTCTCGGGGCCGTCCGCGGCGCCGTACGGGTGCTCCGCCGCGCCCCACGGGGTGCCTTCCGGCGGGGTGCCGGTGCCGTACGGGTTCCCGTGGCCGGAGGTCGCGTAGGTGACCCCCGCCGGGCCCTGCCGAGGCTCCGGTTCCGGCTCCGGTTCCGCCGGGGTGGTGGTCCAGGCGGCCGGGTCGCCGACCAGCGTCGGCGCGGCCGCGGCCACACTGCCCCAGCCGGGGGCGGGCTCGACCGCGGCGTGCGGGACACCGGGGGCCGGGCTCCCGTAACCGCCCGCCGCGGCGCCCGCGGCGGCCGGCCGGGCCGGCCGGGCCGGTGGTTCCGGTGGCGCCGCGGGTGCCGGTGGGATGGGGATGGTCGGGTGGTCCACGGCGGCTGGGGGAGGAGCGCTCACGGCGTAGCCGCAGACGCCGCAGAAACGGTCACCCTCCTCCAGGGGTTCCGCGCAGCTGGGGCAGCCCGACAGCCGATGCATCGACATCACTCACACCCACGTCCGGGGACGGAAACGGTTTGCCCGCTCCACCAGTTCGATCCTCTCCTCGCCACGCCGCGCCAGCCGTGCGAGGACGCGGTACGAGCGCTCCAGTCCGAAGCGCAGGCCCCGCTCGTCCAGTTGACTGCCGAGCAGCGAGGTCCGGCCGGGGTCGGAACCCCGGCTACCCGACAGTACCCAGTCCAGGGCCGAGCCCAGAACCTCCGTAGCGAGCCGCTCCTGCCGTTCCGGGTCCAGTCCGAACCGCCGCAGGGCCTCCACCTGGTCCGCTGCGGCCGCCAGGTCGGCCAACAGCGGCTCCTGCGGGGACCGGTCGCGCAGACGTGCCCGTACGGCCGCCACCCGCGCGGCGGTGTAGTGGATGGACGCTTCCGGTACGGATTCCAGCGTGCGCACGGCTGCGTCCCGGTCCCCGGCGGCCAGTTGGACCCGGGCAAGCCCGAAGGCCGCGCTCACGAATCCCGGGTCGGTGATCCAGACCAGGCGGTAGTACTCGGCGGCGTTGTCCAGCTGGCCCAGCACCTCCGCGCACAGCCCGAGGGCCAGCTTCGGCGCGGGCTCGCCCGGGAAGGCGTCGTAGATCGCGTCGAAGGACAGGGCCGCTATCTCGTCGTCACCGGTGGCCAGCGAGGCGATGCCACGGGCCCACACCACCCGCCAGTCGTCCGGATGCCGGGCCTCCAGCTCCGCCAGGGTGTGCCCGGCCTCGGGCAGTTCGCCCAGCTCCAGGCGGGCCCGCAGCTCCCGCAGCCGCAACTCGGCCGAGTCGGCCGGCGCCGCGCTCAGGGCGCCCAACAGGTCGCCCGGCGCGGAGGCCAGCAGACCCGTCAGGAAACCGGCGTTCGGGTCGGCCGCGTCCACCAGCGGTACGGGCAGGGCCAGCGCGGTGTCGCGCGCGTCGAGGGGCGTCGCTCTCGCGGAGGCCGGCTCCAAGGGCAGGAGTACGGGCGCGGGTGCGGCCCCGGCCCCCGCCCAAGCCCCGGCCCCCGAGCCCTGGACCGCAGCCGGAGGCGCGGGCCGCGGACCCGGCACCGGCGCACCGGTCACATGCGTGGCGGTGGTGCCGAGCCCGGCCAGGCCCGCCCCCGAAGCGCCCGTCGCAGGTCCCCACGGACCCGCCGCGCCGCCGCCGGCCGCCCCGGGCACGGGCGTGCCACCGGGCGGGGTCCCACCGACGGGCGTACGGCCCTGCGGGCCCGACGCACCGGCGGCCGTCGCACCGGCCACGGCGGTGCCGCCGGGCGCGTGCGCGCCGGCCGCCGCCCGGCCGCGGCCGGCGAGCCCGAACAGCCGGCCACCGCGCCGGGAGGCGATCGGCCGGTAGCCCAGCCGGGAGACGGCGGTGTCGCCCGCGTCGGCGAACAGCTCGGTGTCCGGAACCCGCAGCTCCGGGCCGAAGAGGGTCGACAGCTGCGGCCGCGGCCGGCCCGTCTGCAGGGCGACCACCTCCCGCAGCACGCCCGTCAGCTGGTCCGCCATCTCCTGCGCGGACGAGAACCGCCGCCCCGGGTCCGGATCGGTGGCCCGGACCAGCAGCCGGTAGAAGGACTCGTACCGCCGGAACACCTCGATGTGCTCCGGATCCGGCAGCGAATCCACGAACACGTTGGTGTAGCCCTGGAAGTCGAAGGTCAGCACGGCCAGCGTCCGCGCCACCGTGTAGAGGTCGGAGGCGACCGACGGGCCCAGCTCCGCGACCTCGGGGGCCTGGTAGCCCACCGTGCCGTAGATGGCCGACTCGGCGTCGTCCATCCGCCGTACCGCGCCCATGTCGATCAGCTTCAGCTGGTCCTGCTGCTGGATCGCGTTGTCGACCTTGAAGTCGCAGTACAGGAGGTTCCTGCTGTGCAGGTGGCCGAGCGCCTCCAGCGCCTCGATGCCGTAGGCGCACGCCTGTTCCACCGGCAGCGGATCGCGCCGCCCGTCCGGCCGGCGCCGCTCGTTCGCGATCTCCTTCAGCGATTTGCCGCCGACGTACTCCATGACGATGTACCCGTCCAGCGAACCGGTCCGCTGGTCCAGGTGCTCCACGAAGTTGTAGATCCGCACGATGTTGGAGTGCTCGATCTCCGCGAGGAAGCGCCGCTCCGAGATCGCGGCCTCCATCGCGTCCTGGTCCCCGGTGTCCAGCAGGCCCTTGAGCACCACCCACCGGTCCGCGACCGCCCGGTCCACCGCCAGGTACACCCAGCCCAGGCCGCCGTGCGCGAGGCAGCCCGCCACCTCGTACTGGCCGCGCACCACATCACCGGAGCGCAGCTTGGGCACGAAGGAGTACGGGTGCCCGCACTTGGTGCAGAACCCTTCCGTCCGGCCCGGACGGTCGCCCCGGGAGCGGCCCACCGGGGCCCCGCAGTCCGAGCGCGAGCAGAACCGCTTGCGCTCCGGCACCTCCGGGTTCTCCAGGACCGCGGTCGAAGGATTCGGACGCGGCACCTCCGGCACGTTGACCAGTCCGGCGCCCAGCCGGCTGCGGCCCGAGGCCGCCGAGCCCGAACTGCGCACCGATACCGAACGGGTGGACGTCGTCCCCGACACCGAGCGCGACAGCCGCCCGGACACCGAGCGGCGCGAGGAGGAGGACCGGGAGGACCGCGCCGAGGCCGAGGACCGCGCCGAGCCGTGGGAGCCCTGCGAGCCCATCGAGCCGCGGGACCCGCCGGAGCCCAGGGAGCCCCGGGCCGCGCTCGTCATCCCCGTCGGCGGCGACACCAGCTCGTCCGCGCCCGCCGCGACCGAGCCGATCGGCGCCAGCCCGCACGTGTCGCAGTAGACCTCGCCGCCGCCCATGTCCTCGTAGGTCCCGGGGCAGCCGGGACGCACGCACGCGGTTCCGATCGGGCTCATGCGTCTTCCTCCCCCGGCCCGTCGGGCCGCTGTTCCTGGTGTCGCGGTGGCTCGGGCCGGTCCTGGGGCGCGGCCAACGACTCCGCCGTCGCCCGCTGGTAGCGCAGGACGGCCTGCTCGGCGGCCCGCAGGTCGCAGGGCGCGCTCCACAACATCCGCCGGGCGGCGTCGTACCGCTCGATCAGCAGGGGGTCCTCCGCCATTCCGTGGCGGGCCACCTTCGCCTTGTACGCGTCGAGCCGCCCGCGCAGCTCGGCCCGTACGGCCAGGGGTGCCGTCACTGCGGTCAACGATTCACGGGCCCGCCGGAGTTCCTCCTCGGCGCGCTCCTCCAGCGATTCCAGCAGGGGCGAGAGCCGGTGCCAGCGGGCCTGGCGCCGGTGCTCGGCCGCCGCCGCGAGCTGTTCCTGGAGCGCCGTGGGCGGGCCGCTCACCGCGGGCACCTCGGACGCGGCGATCTTCGCCAGTACCTCGCCGCGCGCGGTCCGCGCCTCCGCCAGGGTCCGGTCGGCCCGCGAGAGCACGTCCCGCAGGGCGATCAGCCGCTGCTCGGCGTCCTGCCGTACGTCCAGCACCGCCTCGATCTCGCGGCGTACGTCCTCCAGCGCGAGCGCGGCCCGGTCGTAGCGCCCGGTGTCCGGACGGCCGCCGCCGGGCGCCGAGCTGCCCGTCGCCGGCAGCCAGAAGGCCAGCGGGTCCGCGATCACCTGGGTGCGCAGCTGCGTCAGCTCGGCGGTGATGTCCTCCAAGTCGTCGCCGGAGGGGTGCTCGCCCGGCCGCACGCCCACCGAGTGGGCGAGCGAGCGGGTGCGGTGCAGTTCGGCGGCGAGCAGGTCGATCCGGGCGGGCAGCGCCGACCAGACGGCGTCGGCGGCGACCACCACGTCCAGCGAGCGCGCGTACAGGCCGTTCATCCGGGCCACCAGCTCGGCGAGCGAGAGCCGCTCCGCCAGCGCGACGCCCTCGGTGGCGGCCCCGGCGATCAGTACTCCGGGCCCGCGCAGCCGCTCGGTCAGCTCGATCAGGTCCTCGCGGTTCGGCCAGCGGCGCCGCTCCCGTACCTCCCGGGCGGCGGTCAGGGCCCCGCTGTAGGCGTCGAAGTACGTCCACAGCCGGGTGATGTCCGCGTCGGCGGTCGTCCACCGCTCCTTGGTGGTCCCGCTCAGCGCGGCGCCCTCCAGCAGCCGGCGTCCGGCGTGGTCCTGGAGGGCGAGCAGCGAGGTCTCGACGGCCTCGTGCTCGGCGCCCAACCGGGCCAGGGCGCGGTCGACGTCGTCCCGGTCCATCACTGCAGACCCCGCCTCCACCGACTGTGCCTCCGCTTCCGCTGCCGCCTCCGTGTCCGTCCTCGTATCCTGCCCCGCGCCCGGTCCCGTGTCCGAAACCGTCACGGGGCTCAGCCGTCCCGGTACTTGGGTGCGGGGGGCGCCGTCACGCCGGGCAGCACGGGCTGCAGGTGCTTGAGGTACGCCTTCATCCACGGGCTGTCACCGCCGCCCGCGCGGTAGTTCTCCAGCACCCTGTTGACCCTGCGGACCAGGTCCGAGGCGTCCTTGTTCATCGCCACCCCGTAGAACTCACGGGTGAAGGGTGAACCCACCAGCTGCACCGACGGGTCCTGGGCGGCCTGACCGGCCGCGAGGGCGTTGTCCGTGATGATGCCGTCGACCTCGCCCAGCTGCAGCCGGACCAGGCAGTCCAGCTGGTTGGCGACGGTGACCGGCACCGAGCCGTACGACTGGGCCTTCAGGGCCGCCTCCGCCGTGGAACCGGCCGCGAAGCAGATCCGCCGGTCCTTCAGCGAGGGGTCGTACCCGGTGATCGGCGAGCCCTTGGGCGCCAGCACCTGCTGCCCGGCCTCGAAGTACGCCGTCGAGAAGGCGACGTCCTCCAGCCGCTTGCAGTTGATGGTCATGGTCCGTACGACGATGTCGACGCGCCCCTCCTGGAGGGCGGGGATGCGCTGACTGGTGGGGATGGCCCGGTAGATGACCGCGTTCTCGTCGCCCAGGACGTCCTTGGCGATGGCCTTGACCAGGTCGATGTCGAAGCCGTCGAGGCGGCTGCCCTCGGCGGTCTGGTTGCGGTAGCCCCAGCGGAAGCTGTTCTGGTCCACGCCGGCGACGAGCTTGCCGGCCGCCTTGATCCGCGCGATGGTCGCCCCGTCCACGTCGGAGGGGCGCAGGCTGGCCTCGGGGTCCTGGCAGGTGTCGGTGAGGGCCCAGGGCGCGGCCGGGGCCCCCGCCGTCGTGGCGGGCCGGTGGACCGGCCGGCCGGTGTCGGGCGTCGCGTGGGCCAGCGGCAGCAGGACGACGGCGGCGGTCGTCGCGCAGGCGACCGCCATGGCGCTCACCCCGCCCCAGCCGCGCAGCCGGCCCGCGGCGCGGCGGAGGCCGGACGCCGCGCCGGCGGTCGCCGCCCGCCGGGCCCGGCCCGGCCGGCTCTCCCGGGCCTGATGGTTCTCGTGGTTCTCGTGGTTCCCGTGGCCTTCGGCGGCCCGCTCCGCTCGTATCCGCATCGCGCTCACCTGTACTCCGAAAGCCGGCGCCCGATGCCGAGCAGGGCTGCTGCCGCACCGACGACCACCAGGGCCGCGGCGCCCGTCACCAATCCGCCCAGCGCGCCGATCCCGTCCTGGGCGGCCCGGGTGAACTCCTGCTGTTCGTGGGCGACGGCCTGTTCCAGGGAGGCGTCCACCGTGTCGAAGGCGGCGCCGCTGCTCTCCTTGTGCTTCTCGTCCCCGACGACCTGGGGCAGAGCGGCCTCGTAGTCCCCCTTCAAGTCCGCCTCCCGGGCCGCCGTGTGCCGCTGCTTCCACTGCTTCACGCCGTCCTCGGCCCGGCTGACGGGGTCCCGGCCGGCCGCGTCGTCGGCGAGCCGCAGCGCGGTCGCCAGCCCGGCGTCCAACTGCTTCATGTTGTTCGTGAAGTCCACGTCGTACTTGTCGGACTTCTTGTCCTCGGCCAGTACGGCGCCCCGCGCGATCAGGGTCAGGTTCTCACCGGCCCGTGCCTGTAGGGACGCGATCCGCGCGTCGTTGAGCACCTTCATCGACTCCTGCCCGTCCGCCCGTGCCTCGCTCAACGAGGACCGTGCCACCGTGTGCCCCACGGCGAGCCACAGCAGGACCACCACCGACGCGGCCGTCGCGGCCACCAGCCCGTGGTTGAGGACCCGGTTCGTGTGCAGGTAGTTGCGCCGCTGCGCCCAGACGAGGGCGGCGAGGGTGAGCAGGCCCAGACCGATCGAGGCCAGTGGCCAGGACCGGGCGTCGTCGTGGTCTGTGTAGAGCCGCTTGGTCTCCGACTCGTACAGCCGCTGGGCGGCGGGCAGCAGCTGGGTGGTCATCTGCTCGTTGGCGTAACGGAGGTAGGCGCCGCCCAGCGGCAGGCCCTGCCGGTTGGTGGCCCGGGCCTGCTCGATCAGGCCGGTGTAGCGCGGGAGCTGCTCGCTCAGCACGGTGATCTGCCGGCGGGAGTCCTCGTTGCCGCCGGTGTTGGCGGCCGCGCTCACCAACAGCTTGGAGGCGTTGGCGATGTCCTTCTCGTACCGCTGGCGGACCTCGCGCGGCTCCTGGGCCCCCAGCAGGAACCCGCTGGAGGAGGTCGTGTCGGCATCCGCCAGGGAGCGGTAGATGCTCGCCGCGTCCGCGCTCAGCGGCTGGCTACGGCCCACCACGTCGTCGGCGGCCGCGGCCCGGTCGGAGATCTCCCAGACGCTCACGGTGCCGAACAGCATGATCAGGGCGGCCAGTACCGCGCCGATGATCCGCAGTCGGCCCGGCTCGGTGGTCGCCGCCTCGCGCAGCCGCTCCACGCCCTCGGCCCAGGCGGTCCGCCCGGGCGGCCCGTCGGGCGGTGGTGCCGTCGGCCCGACCGACGGCACGGAAGCACCGCCCCCGGGCGCGGGCGCGCGTGATGTGATCGCCACCGTGACCTCCCCCTCGGTCCTGTCGTCCTCCAGCCGACGCTGGGAGGCACCCCCTGCGCAGCAGTATGGCCGTAGTGCCGGTCGACCACAGCACCCGGTGCTGGATCCAGGGCGATCCGTCCCCGAGGGCCCCCTTCGTCGCCCCTTCACCGTCAATACGTCCGTAGGGGCGCCACGGTTCCAGACCGGACGGTTTCCGGGGCGGGTTCACCCGAAATGGGCACGGAGTTTTTCGTATGCCCCGGGCGGGGCGTCGAGTGCGTCCAGGCCCAGTAGCCCGGCGCCGAGTACGGGTGGCGCCGTGATCACGCGGATCCGGGCGTGCGGGGCCCGTTCGGCGAGGCCCTCCGCGATCCGGTCGTTGAGCTGCGGGTGCCCGGCGGCCAGCACACTGCCGCCCAGCACGACCGGTACCTCCTGCTCCAGCAGACCCAGGCGACCCAGAGCCACCGATGCCATGGCCACCACCTCGTCCGCCTGCCGGTGCACCAGCGACAGCGCCACCGGGTCCCCCGCGGCCGCCACCGCGAACAGCACCGGTGTCAGCTCGTGCCGCCGCGCGTGCTCCACCCGCCCCAGGTGCATGGCCTCGATCAGCGACGCCATCGACGCGTGGCCGAGGTGTGCGGGCAGCGCCCGGGCCAGCTCCGTCGGCCCGCCCCGCCCGTCCTCGGCCCGGGCCGCGCACCACAGGGCCTCTTCGGCCAGTCCGCCCCCGCCGCCCCAGTCGCCGGAGATCCGCCCGACCGCGGGGAAGCGGGCGGTGCGCCCGTCCGGGGCCATTCCGACGCAGTTGATGCCCGCCCCGCACACCACCGCCACACCGCACGGGCCGGCGCCCGCCGGCAGCCCGGAACGCAGCAGCGCGAACGTGTCGTTGCGGACCGTCGTGGTCCGGCCCCAGCCACGGCGTTTGATCTCGCGCGCCAGCTTCCGTTCCTCCACCGGGAAGTCCGCGTTGGCCAGGCAGGCCGACACGTGCTCGGCCCACGGCCCGGCCCCGCGGCCCGCGCGCAGCCCGGCGTCGGCCATCGCCTCGGCCAGCACGTCGACGGCCGCGGCCACGCCCGTGCGCGGCGGCTGGAAGCCCCCGGCCTGGCCGGAGCACAGCACCGAGCCGTCCGTGCCGAGGAGCGCCACGTCCGTCTTGCTGTTGCCCGCGTCGATCGCCAGCACCGGGGGGAGGGTCACGCCCATGGCAGGTGCTCCTTGTTGTGCGCGAGGAGCCGGTCGGTCAGCCCTTCGGCCAGGTCGAACTGTCCGACGAGCGGGTGCGCCAGCAGTGCCTTGAAGACCCGTTCGCGCCCGCCGCGCAGGGCCGCGTCCAGCGCGAGGTCCTCGTACGCGCTCACGTGCGAGACCAGCCCGGAGAACAGCGGGTCCAGCCGGGGCACCGCGAGCGGAACGGCGCCGGATCCGTCGACGCGGGCCTGCACCTCGATCACCGCGTCGTCCGGCAGGAAGGGCAGGGTGCCGTTGTTGTACGTGTTGACCACCTGCACGGCCGGCCCGCCGTCGCCCAGCAGGGAGGCGGCCAGGTCCACGGCGGCCTCGGAGTAGAAGGCGCCGCCCCGTTTCGCCAGCAGCGCCGGCTTCTCGTCGAGCGCGGGATCCCCGTACAGGGCGAGCAGTTCGCGTTCCATCGCGGCGACCTCGGCGGCCCGCGAGGGCTTGGTCCCGAGCTCCCGGACGACCTCGTCGTGGGCGTAGAAGTAGCGCAGGTAGTACGAGGGCACGACGCCGAGCCGGTCCAGCACCGCCCGCGGCAGCCGCAGGTCCCCGGCGACGGCCTCGCCCTGCGTGGCGAGCAGGGTCGCCAGCAGGTCCTCGCCGTCCGGGCCGCCCCGGCGCACGCCGAGCTCCCAGGTCAGGTGGTTGAGGCCCACGTGGTCCAGGTGGATGTCGGCCGGCGCTAGGTCCAGCAGCGCCGCGAACTTCCGCTGGAGGCCGATCGCGACGTTGCACAGACCGACGGCCTTGTGGCCGGCCCGCAGCAGGGCCCGGGTGACGATCCCCACCGGGTTGGTGAAGTCGATGATCCATGCGTCCGGGTTGGTCCGCCGGACCCGCTCGGCGATGTCGAGGACCACCGGGACCGTGCGCAGCGCCTTGGCGAGCCCGCCCGCGCCCGTGGTCTCCTGGCCGACGCAGCCGCACTCCAACGGCCAGGTCTCGTCCTGGAGCCGGGCGGCCTGCCCGCCGATGCGCAGCTGGAGCAGGACCGCGTCGGCCCCGTCGATGCCCGCGTCGAGGTCGGAGGTGGTGGTGATGCGTCCGGGGTGGCCCTGCCGGGCGAAGATCCGCCGGGCCAGGCCGCCGATCAGCTCCAGTCGTTCGGCGGCCGGGTCGATCAGCACGAGCTCGCTGACGGGCAGGGTGTCGCGCAGCCGCGCGAAGCCGTCGACCAGTTCGGGGGTGTAGGTGGAACCGCCGCCCACCACTGCGAGTTTCATCGTCAGCCTTTCACGCCGGTCAGGGTGACTCCCTCGACGAACGCCTTCTGGGCGAAGAAGAAGAGGACGATCACCGGGGCCATGACCAGTACGGTCGCGGCCATGGTCAGGTTCCAGTTGGTGTGGTGCGCACCCTTGAAGGACTCCAGTCCGTAGCTGAGGGTCCAGGCGGCCGGGTTGTCGGAGGCGTAGATCTGCGGGCCGAAGTAGTCGTTCCAGGCGAAGAAGAACTGGAAGAGCGCGACGGCGGCGATCCCGGGCCGGGCCATCGGCAGGACGACGCGCAGCAGGGTGCGCACCTCGCCGCAGCCGTCGACGCGGGCCGCGTCCAGGTACTCGTCGGGGATGGTCAGCAGGAACTGGCGGAGCAGGAAGATGGAGAAGGCGTCGCCGAACGCCATCGGGACGATCAGCGGCCACAAGGTGCCCGACAGGTCGAGCTGCTTCGCCCAGAAGAGGTACATGGGGATGACCACCACCTGGGGCGGCAGCATCATCATGGCGATCACGAGGAGCAGCGCGAGCCGCTGCCCGCGGAAGCGGAACTTGGCGAGCGCGTACGCGACGGGCACGGAGGAGACCACGGTCAACAGGGTGCCGAGTCCGGCGTACAGGAGCGTGTTGCGCCACCAGGTCAGGAAGCCCGGGGTGTGCCACACCTTCGCGTAGTTGCCCCATTCCCAGGTGTCGGGCCACAGGTCGCGGGTCAGGGCCTGCCGGTCGCCCATCAGGGAGGTGAGGAGGAGGAAGACGAAGGGGAGGACGAAGAAGAGTGCGGCGGCCACGCCGAGCGAGTGCACCCCGACCCAGTGCAGTACCGCCCCGGAGGATCTCCGGCCGGTGTGCGCGCTGCTCATTCACCTGCTCCGATCAGACCGCCACGGCGCCGCATCAGGAGCGCGGTGAAGGCCGTGGAGAGGGCGAACAGGACGAGCGCGACGACGCACGCGGTGCCGTAGTCGAAGCGCTGGAACCCGAGGTTGTAGACGAGCTGGGGCAGCGTCAGGGTGGACTTGTCGGGATAGCCCGGCTCGAACTGCTGGCCCGAGCCGCCGATCACCCCGGCCGCGACCTTCCCCGCCACCAGCGGCTGGGCGTAGTACTGCATGGCCTGGATGACCCCGGTGACCACCGCGAACATGATGATCGGCGAGATGTTGGGCAGGGTGATGTGCCGGAACCGCGCCCAGGCGCCGGCCCCGTCCAGCTCCGCGGCCTCGTACTGCTCCTTGGGTACGTCGAGCAGCGCGGCCATGAAGATGACCATCAGGTCGCCGACCCCCCACAGGGCGAGGGCGGTCAGGGCCGGCTTGGACCAGTCGGCGTCGGTGAACCAGCCGGGGGTGGGCAGTCCCACCGCGTCCAGCAGGGTGTTGACGGGGCCGGTGCCGGGGTTGAGCAGGAAGACGAAGGACAGGGTCGCGGCGACCGGCGGGGCCAGGTAGGGCAGGTAGAACAGGGTCCGGAAGATCCCGGTCCCCGTCTTGATCTTCGTGATGAGCAGGCCGATGCCGAGGCCGAAGGCGACCCGGCAGGTCACCATCACCAGGACCAGCCACAGCGTGTTGCGCATGGCCGGCCAGAAGAGCGGATAGTCCGTGAAGACGTAGCTCCAGTTGTCCAGGCCGTTGAAGGCCGGCTGCCGGAAGCCGTCGTACCGCGTGAAGGAGAAGTACAGGGTGGACAGCAGCGGGTAGAGGAAGAAGACGGCGAAGCCGATCAGCCAGGGGGACAGGAAGGCCACGGTCCGCAGGGCGGAGCGCCGCCGCTTCGAGCGCAGGGGGTGGGCGCCGGTCATCGGGCTACTTCGCCTTCGCGATGTCCGTGTCGATCTGCTGGTCGGTCTTGGCGAGACCGGCCGGGATGTCGCCGACGTCGCCCTTCTCGACGGCGTACGCGAAGTCCGTGAAGGTCAGCTGGTAGGTGCCGCCGTCGGCCTTGGCCGGGGTGGTGCTGGACTTCGGGTGCCGGGCGATGTCGAGGAAGGTCTTGAACTCCGGGGTCACCTGGAGGTTCGGGGACTCCAGGGCGGCGAACGTGGACGGGATGTTGTGGATGGCGTTGGCGAAGGCCACCACCGCCTCGGTGTCGGTCGTCATGTACTTGACCAGCTCCCAGGCGGCGTTCTGCTTCTTGCTGCCCGCGGCGATGCCCATGATCGTGCCGGAGAGGTAGCCCTTGCCGTAGTCGTCGGCCTGCTCGTCGGGGACGGGCAGCGGCGCGGTGCCGATCTCGAAGGGGGCGCCGGCCTCCTTGGCCATCGGGGCCCGCCACTCGCCGTCGATCTGCATGGCCACCTGGCCGGTGTGGAAGGGATGTTCGGCGCTCCACTCGTCCCCGAAGGTGTTGCGGAACCGCTCCAGCTTCTCGTAGCCGCCGAGCTTCGCCACCAGGTCCTTCTGTGCGGTCAGCATCTTCGCGAAGGCCGGGTCCGCGGCCAGGCCGGACCTGCCGTCGGGGGTGAAGTAGGTGGGGCTCCACTGGGCGGCGAGCCGCATGGGCTTGGTCTCGTAGCCGTGGAAGGTGGGCATCAGGCCGACCTGCTCGTACGAGTGGCCCGACGAATCCGCCTTGGTGAGCTTCTGTGCGACCTCGGTGAACTGGCTCCAGGTTTGCGGGGGTTCGGTGATGCCGGCGGCCGCGAAGGCGGTCTTGTTGTAGACGAGGCCGTACGCGTCGTGCAGCAGCGGCAGCGTGCACTGGTTGCCCTCGAACTGCGTGTACTCCAGCAGGGTCTTGGGGAAGACCTTCGTCTTGTCCACCCCGGACTTTTCGAGGAAGGGGTTCAGGTCGGCGAAGGCGCGGGAGTTGCAGAACTTGCCCACGCTGTCGGTGGTGAAGGAGGAGACCACGTCGGGGGCCTTGTCACCGCCCGCCCGCAGCGCCTGGTTGACCTTGTCGTCGGTCATGTCGCCGGTGACCCGGACCTTGACGTTCGGGTGCGCCTTCTCGAACCGGGCGATGTTCTCCTCGATCGCCTTGACCTCGCTCGGCGCGGACCAGCCGTGCCAGAAGTTGAGGGTGACGTCCGCTGTGGGATCGTCGGAGGCGGTGTCCGCGCCCTGGCCCGTACAGGCCGTGGCGAGGGCGGATATCGCCGCGAGGACGGCGGTGGCGGTGGTCAGGCGTCCGGTTCTGGGCATGGCGGGGCTCGCTCTCTGCAGGAGGAACTTCCGTGGGGGGTGCCGGGTGGGGGTGGCGGTGGGCCGTGCGGGTGCCGGGGTACGGGGTGCAGGGGTACGGGGGCGCGGGGGCGCGGTAGGGGGGAGGGCGCGGGCGGCGGGTGCCGGGCGGTTCAGCCCGAGGTGTCGAACACCTCGTCCCGGGTGGCGGCCAGCGCGCTCTCCAACGCGCCGTGCAGGACGGGCCGCTCCCGCACCTCGCCGGGGACCAGCCGGGGCCGGGAGGGGGCCAGTTCGGCGAGTTCGGCCTCCAGCAGCGCGCGCAGCGGTTCGCCGCCCGCGCTGATCGCCGCCCCGGACAGGACCACGATCTCCGGGTCCAGCACGGCGACGACCGAGGCGAGACCGGTGGCCAGCGCGGTGGCGTACGCCCGGAGGAACTTCAGGTGCGCCCCCTGAGGGGCGGCGGCGGCCCGTGCGAGCAGGGTGACGGCGGCGGCGACCTCCGGTCCGTGCGTGGCTCCGGGGGCCCCGGCGGCCCCGGGCGCACCGGGGGCGTCCGCGGGGTCCACGCCCAGTTCCGCGGCGAGTCGGGGCAGTCCCTCCACACCGGCCAGCTCCTGGTACCCGCCGGAGTTGGCCCGGGTGACCTGCCGGACCAGGGGTCGGCCCGGCACCGGCAGGAAGCCCACCTCGCCGGCGCCGCCGGTCCAGCCGCGGTGCAGCCGGCCGCCCAGGACCAGTGCGGCGCCGAGCCCTTCCTCGTTCCACAGCAGGACGAAGTCCTCGTGGCCGCGGGCGGCCCCGAGCCGCTGTTCGGCGACGGCGGCGAGGTTGACGTCGTTCTCGTACTCGACGGCCATCGGCAGGGCGGCCGCCAGCTCCTCCAGGAGGGTGGGGGAGTGCCAGCCGGGGAGGTGGCTGGCGTAGCGCAGGCGGCCGGTCTGCGGGTCGAAGGCGCCCGGTGTCCCGATGACCACCCGGCGCAGGTCGGTGGGGTGCAGCCCGGCGGCCCGGGCGGCGCCGCCGAGGGCCTCGGTCACCTGGGCGACGGCGTCCGCGCCCTCGGTGTAGGGGACCTCGTGGGTGGCGACCACCGTGCCGGTGAGGTCGGCGACGGCCGCCAGCACCCGTTCCGGGGTGACGTCGAGACCGCCGACGTGGGCGGCCCGCGGGTTGATCTCGTAGAGCTGGGCGCTGGGGCCGGGCCGTCCGCCGTCCGTGCCGGTGGCCACGACGAGCCCGACCGCTTCGAGGCGGGCGAGCAGCTGCGATGCGGTGGGCTTGGACAGCCCGGTCAGGTGCCCGATGCGGGTCCGGGACAGCGGGCCGTGCGTCAGCAGGAGTTCGAGTGCGGCCCGGTCGTTCATGGCGCGCAACAGGCTGGGCGTTCCGGGCGTGGCGGCGGGCATCGAGCGGCTCTCCCTCACCGAGGTGATCTGTTAGGTAAGTTTCCTATCACCTGTTGAAGTGTGTCAATGCCGCTGCCCCGCAGGTCGTGTCATTTCACGGATGACCTGCGGGGCAGCGGGGCGAGCGGGGCTCGTGCGACGTGCGGTTGAGCGGTTGCGCGGCCGAGCGGCTACTTCGTGATCCGCGGGCCGGCCGGCGGCGGGATCGGGGCCGTGGCCAGCGACTGCGGGGAGGTCGGGTTCGCGAGGGCGGACGGCGCGGCGACCGAGGCCGACGGGTCCGCCGCGGCCTCCTCGTCCTCGTCGGCGGCCGGCAGGCCGCCGATGATCCGGATGCCCGCGGCGTCGAAGGCCTCCTTGATCCGCCAGCGCAGCTCCCGCTCCACCGCGAACTGCTGGCCGGGCATGGTCTTGGCGGACACCTTCACGGTCATCGAGGCGAGCAGTACCTCGTCCAGGCCCAGCACCTCCACCGGACCCCACAGGCGCTCGTCCCACGGGGACTCCTTGGCCATGGCTTCGGCGACCTCCTTGACCACCTCGCGGATCCGCGTCAGGTTCTCCGAAGGCTTGACCTGCACGTCCACGGCCGCGGTCGCCCAGCCCTGGCTGAGGTTGCCGATCCGCTTGATCTCGCCGTTGCGCACGTACCAGATCTCGCCGTTGTCCCCGCGGAGCTTGGTCACGCGCAGTCCGACCTCGATGACCTCGCCCGAGGCCACGCCCGCGTCGATCTTGTCGCCGACGCCGTACTGGTCCTCCATGATCATGAAGACGCCGGACAGGAAGTCCGTCACCAGGTTCCGGGCGCCGAAACCGATCGCCACACCGGCCACACCGGCACTCGCGAGCAGCGGGGCCAGATCGATCTTCAGCGCGGCCAGCACCATCAGCGCGGCCGTACCGAGGATCAGGAACGAGGCCACCGACCGGAGCACCGAGCCGATCGCCTCCGAACGCTGGCGCCGCCGCTCCGCATTGACCAGCAGTCCGCCCAGAGCGGTGCCCTCCACCGCCTCGGCGCTGGTGTTCATCCGGGTTATCAGCTTGGTCAGCGCCTTGCGGACCGCCGAGCGGATCACCGCAGCTATCACGACGATCAGCAGGATCCGCAGGCCGATGCTCAGCCAGGTGGCCCAGTTCTGCTCGATGAAGCTGGCGGCCTCGGTGACGCTCTCCTGCGCCTCCTTGACCGATGCGGGCGCGTCCGGAACGTCGGCTGCCAGCGGCAGCAGGGCGGCGGGCCAGGGCACGACGGGAACCTCCAGGTGTAGCGGTCTGCCCGCGGAACCGGGTGACCCCCGGACGGATCCGGGGACATGCGGGGCAGACCAACCACACTAACGGGGCAATCCCTTCACCTTGGTGCCGTGTTCGAGGGAGAGACCAGACTCACCTGGGGATGACTGACTGTGGTTGAAAACACCTCGGACCCGTTACGGGCGAGTGGTGGCGCTTCGACCAGCCGTAAGGAGAGACTGGAGAGCAGATCGTCCCGGCGCGAGCCACGCGCCGCCGGCGTACAAGGAGGCAGTCCGTGCCGCACGTCCTGGTCCTCAACGCGTCGTACGAGCCCCTCGGCGTCGTACCGCTCCGCCGCGCGCTCGTCCTCGTCCTGGAGAACAAAGCGGTCTCCCTGGAGGAATCCGGCGCCTATCTGCACAGCGCGACAAGGGTCGTCCCCGCGCCCAGCGTGGTACGGCTCAAGCGCTTCGTGCGGGTCCCCTACCGGGGGCCCGTTCCACTCACCCGGCGCGCACTGTTCGCGCGGGACGGCGGTCGCTGCATGTACTGCGGCGCCGTCGCCACCAGCGTCGACCACGTCATTCCGCGCAGCCGGGGCGGCCAGCACGCTTGGGACAACGTCGTCGCCGCGTGCCGCCGGTGCAACCACGTCAAGGCCGACCGGCACCTGCTGGAACTCGGCTGGCGGTTGCGCCACCAGCCGGCGCCGCCGTCCGGGCTGGCGTGGCGGATCATCGGCACGGGGCACCGGGATCCACGGTGGATGCCGTACCTCCAGCCGTACGGGGCCGAGGACGCGCTGGAGCGGATCGGGGTCGCGGCCGGTTAGCTCCCGCTGGGCCGCCGGTTCCGTGGGGGTTGCGCCCGTCGGGGACCTGCGGCCCGGCTTCACGGGGCTCCGCCCCGGACCCCGCGCCTCAATCGCCGGCGGGGCTGGGGTGGGCCGGCGGGGCGGGGCTGGGCGGGGAGGGCCGGGTTATGGGGTGACCGCGTAGGCCTCCGCCGACCAGAGCGAGCAGCCGTACCGCGTGGCGCGGGTCTCGCACGTGACCCGTAGGAAACGGGTGTCCGGGGCGTCCATCCGGAGCGACTCGCGGCCGCCCCGCGAGGCCGTTACGGCCGCCGCCGGGCGCCAGGTCACCCCGTCCGCGGAGGTCTCCACCCGGTACGCCGACGGGTACGCGTCCTGCCAGTGCAGCTCCAGCCGACCCACCCGCGCCGGGGCGGGCAGTTCCGCCCGCCACCACGCGCCGTCCACCGCCGGCGACGACCAGCGGGTGGCCGCCGAGCCGTCCACGGCCGCCGAGGCCGGGAAGTCGGGGGTCTCGTTCGCCGAGGAGGTCGCCCGCGCGGTCCGCAGCAGATCGGGGCCGCCGGTACGGGGCACCGCACGCACCGTCAGGGTGCGTGACTCCCCGTCGAAGGCCACCGGCACCTGGTAGCTGCCCGGCGGGGTGCCCGCAGCGACGCTGACCTCCAGCGGGATCGAGACCTGGCTGCCCCGCGGGGCCACCGCGACCTGCGGAAGGCGGACCTCGATGCCCGCCGGCGGCCGCGCCGACAGCGGGCCGCGGACCTCGCCCGGACCCAGCGCGGACAGCGTCGCCGAGACCCGCTGGGCGGCGCCGCCGATCTCGGCGTCGGCCGCGGCCCCGTCCGCCAGCTCGAACCGGGTCCGCGGGCCGTCCCCGAACCACGGCACCACCTGGTGCACCGCGGGCGCGGACCCGGCCCAGGACAGGCGCACCGCGTCCGCGCGCAGCCCCGCCGTCTCCACCTGGGTCCAGCCCGAGGCCGAGGCGTCCGCGATCTTGCGCCAGCCCTCGCCGGGTACGTGCGCCTCCACCGCGGCGCCCCGCGCCCCGGCGGGGAACGGGTCGGTCATCACGGTCACCGCCGACACCGGGCGCGGGGCGTCCAGCCGTACGGTCCAGGCCTCGGCCTCCTTCGTCACCGTGCCGGTCTGGCGGGCGACGCCGGTCCAGGCGTCGGCCTCGGCCACCGCCTTGGTCAGGAAGGGGTCCAGGACGGCCTTGTCCACCCGGGCCGATCCCGGCTTCGCCAGTGCCTCCCGGACCTCGGCCAGGGCTCGGGAGGCCTTCCACGCGGCCGCCCCGTCCCCCCGGGCCTGGGCCTGCAGGACGTCCACCGCCAGCTCGCCCGCCGTTCCGTAGCGCGCCAGGCGCTCCAGCCAGGGACCCGCCTCGCCCGACAAGGCGGGCAGTCGGTCCTTGGCCTCGCGCAGGACCGTGAACGCCTTGCGCAGCTCGGTCCCGGCCGCCGGATCGCCCGCGGCGCGGGCCTTCCAGAACTGCTCGACCAGCGGCTTCAGGTACGCCGACTCCTCCTGCTTGAGCCCGGACGACGCGGTGTTCCCGGCGAGCGCCGCCACCGCCTGGCGCGCGCTCGGGTCGGCGCCCGTCAGTTCCCGCACCGCCGCCGCCCAGGACTCGCCGGGTCGGTAGCCGCGCGGGTTCCACGCGAAGTCCGCCGCCGTGAAGAGCGGGATCCGCGACAGGGTGCCCTGCGGCATCGCGTTGGCCAGCAGCGCCGCCGAACCGCCCGCGACCGCCGGCTCGCGGCCCGCGTACGGGCCGAGGAAGATCCGGCCCGGATCCCAGTCGTTCACCGGGTAGTTGTCCATGGTGATCAGCGGGTGCCCGAGGGCGGCGCGCGCGCCGGCCAGCTCCTTGCCCGTGATCGTGCGCGGCACCACGCCCACGCCCGTCCAGGCCACCTCCACCCGCGGGTCCAGCGCGCCCGCCAGGGCCGTCCGGTACGTGGTGGCGCCCTCCTGGTAGTACTCCGTCGGCAGCAGCGACAGCGCGGGCGCTCCCGGGTAGCGGGCGGCCAGGTGCGCCGCCAGTCCGCCCGCGACCTCCGCGTGCGCCTTCGCGGCCGCCGCCGGGCCCTTCCCGTACCGCTCCCGGTCGGCCTTGCAGCCCCACTCGGAGTAGCTGACGTCCTGGAACTGCACCTGGAAGGCGCGGAAGCCGAGGTCCCACATCGCGTCCAGCTTGCGCGCGAGCGCCGCCCGGTCGGCCTCCGAGGACAGGCACATCGACTGCCCGGGGGTCACCGCCCAGGCCAGGACGACCTGGTTGGCGCGGGCCCGTTCGGCCAGCGCGCGGAATTCCGCCTGCTGCTCCTGCGGGTAGTCCTGGCGCCAGCCCGTCGTGCGGTACGGGTCGTCGCCGGGGGCGACGAGCAGCCGGTTCTGCTTGGTGCGCCCCATGAAGTCGAGCTGGGCGAGGCGCTGTTCCTGGGTCCACGGCTGGCCGTAGAAGCCCTCGGATATCCCGCGCACCGGCGCGGCCGGCCAGTCCCGCACCAGTACGCCGGGCATCTTCCCGCCGCCCGCCGCGAGCAGTTGGCGCAGGGTCTGCGCCGCGTGGAAGAGTCCTTCCGCGCCCATGCCGGCCAGCGCGATCGTGTCCCGCCCGGCGTGGCGGCCCGCGGCCAGCCGGTAACCCCCGGCCGGCAGGTCCGACGGCGCGGCCGCGCCCAGCGCCCGCAGCGCCTGCTCCGCGTCCGCGTCCTGGAGCCGTACGACGGTGCCCCGTGCGGGCAGCGGAGCGCCGGGGGCCGACTCGTGGACGGTCTTTACGCCCGCCGCGCGCAGGGCGTCCCGCACCACCTTGACGGCGTACGGGTCGGCGCCGGCCCCCGCGACCAGTACGGCCTCGGTGCCCAGCGGCAGCTCGCGCGCCGGATCGGCGGTCATCGACTGCGGCCGCGGCCACACGGCGGGCCCCTCGGTGGCGGCCCGGGGGGTGTCGGCTCCCGGGTCGAGGACCGGCCCGGCGACAGCGGTCACGGGGGTCGCTCCGGGGCCCGCTCCGGGCGCCGGTTTGTCCGGTGTGGTGGGCGCCGCGAAGGTCCCGGGTGGCGCGGAGGACACGGCACCGCCCAGCAGCGTGCCGATCACCGCCATGGCGGCGGCGGTGTTCCGCCCCTTACCCCTGAGCTGCACAGAGCCTCCTTGTCCCGAGTCGTCCCCCACTCGTACGAATGAGCCTGAGCCCACCATCCGTGCGGCTGGAGTGTCAATGCGGGTGGGTGATCTGCCCCGGATGCGGCAGGAATGCGGTGCCTCCGAGTGGGTATGGACGCGGTGTTCCCCGGCGGCGTCCCACCCTCCCGAACCACCCTTGTGCCCCCATCATCTGACACATCTTCATGCCCTGATGCCCGCACGCACGAAGGAGCGCCCGCAGATGGACGACCTGGCACGGCTCGCTGCCCAGTACGGAGTCGCCACCGACTACCGGCCCGCCGCGGACGTCACCGTCCCGGTACCGGAGACCACCGTCAGGGCGGTCCTCGGACTGCTGGGGGTGGTCACCGACGACGCGGCGAGCATCCGGGCGGGCGCCGAGTCCGCCGCACAGGAAGCGGCCGAGCGGCTGCTGCCGCCCACGCTGGTGCTCTGGCAGGGGGAGCGGGTGGCCCCGGAGCCCGCCGCGCTGCCCCCCGGCAGCCGGGTGCGGGTGCTGGCCGAGGAGACGGGGGAGGTGCTCGCATGGGGCCCCGCACTGCCGCTGGGCGTCCACCGGCTCATCGCCGAGGCACCCGACGGGCGCAGCGCCGAGGCCACCTTGGTCGTGGCCCCGCAGCGGGCCCCGGCCGCGCCCGAGCGGGCCCACGGGCTGCTCGTCCAGCTCTACTCCCTGCTCTCCGAGCGCTCCTGGGGCATGGGCGACCTCGGCGACCTCGCGGAGCTCGCCCGCTGGGCGGGCCGTACCCATGGCGCCGGGTTCATCCAGGTCAACCCGCTGCACGCGGCCGTGCCCGGGGCCCCGACCGACCCGTCCCCGTACCGGCCGTCCTCGCGGCGCTTCCCCGACCCCGTCCACCTGCGGATCGAGGACGTCCCCGAATACGCCGACTGTCCCGACCGTCGGGCCCTCGACGAGCTCGCCGCCCGCGGCCGGGAACTGCGCCGCCAGGTCCTGGAGAAGGGCGCGCTGATCGACCGGGACGCCGTCTGGGAACTCAAGCGGTCCGCCCTGGAGCTGCTGTACGCCGTCCCGCGCACGCCCGAACGCGAAGCCGCCTACCGGGCGTTCTGCGCCGAACAGGGAGCTCCGCTGGACGTGCACGCCACCTGGTGCGCCGGGCACGCGGGGGAGGAGGACCCGAAGGAGCGGGCCGATTTCCACCGCTGGCTGGTCTGGCTGACGGACGGCCAGCTCGCCGCCGCCCAGCGGGCCGCCCGCGGGGCCGGCATGGCGGTCGGCATCGTCCACGACCTCGCCGTCGGGGTGCACCCGCAGGGTTCCGACGTCTTCGGGTCGCCCTGCTACGCCCGGCACATCTCGGTCGGGGCCCCGCCGGACGCCTTCAACGCCCGCGGCCAGGACTGGGGGCTGCCGCCGTGGCGCCCGGACGTACTGGCCGCCACCGGCTACGCCCCCTTCCGGTCCCTGCTGCGCGGGGTGTTCCGCTACGCGGGCGCCCTGCGGATCGACCACGTGATGGGTCTGTTCCGGCTCTGGTGGATCCCGGAGGGAACCCCGCCCGCGGAGGGCGCGTACGTCAGCTACGACGGCGAGGCCATGCTGGCGATCCTGGTCCTGGAGGCCCACCGGGCGGGCGCCCTGGTCATCGGCGAGGACCTCGGGACGGTGGAGCCGCGGGTCCGTCAGGAGCTGGCCCGGCGCGGGGTGCTCGGCACCTCGGTGCTCTGGTTCGAGCGGGACTGGGACGGCGCCGGGGAGCCGCTGGCCGCGCAGGCCTGGCGGGCCGACTGCCTGGCCACCGTCACCACGCACGACCTGCCGCCCACGGCCGCCAAACTCGCCGGGGGCCACGTGGAACTGCGCGACCGGCTCGGCCTGCTGACCCGCCCGGCCGAGCTGGAGCGCGCCGAGGACGCCGCGGACACCGCCGAGTGGCTGGAGCTGCTGGACGGGCTCGGGCTGGACACCAAGGGCGAGGAGGCCGCCGTACGGGCCCTGTACGCCTTCCTGCTGCGCACCCCCGCACGGCTGGTCGGGGTATGGCTGCCGGACGCGGTGGGGGACCGGCGGCCGCAGAACCTGCCGGGCACCTGGGACCAGTACCCCAATTGGCGGCTGCCGGTCGCCGACGCCTCGGGGCGGCCGCTGACCCTCGAGGAGCTCGTGTCCTCGCCGCGGGCGAACGCCCTGCTGGGCGCGGTGGGGGAGGGCGTGCGGCCTCGTACGGCACCCCCGGGCGCGCGCCCCGTTTAGGTGTTCGCTACGTTTGCACCGTGGACAAGAAGAACGCTCTGCGCGCCGGCGCCGTCACGGCCGGAACCGCGCTGATGATGCTGCTGATGACGTCTCCCGCCCTCGCGCTCACCCGCGACGACGGTGACGACCCGGGTCCGGGCCTGAGCATCGGCGAGACGATCGGCCTGTACGTGGCCCTGCCCATCGCGATCTTCCTGGGCATCGTCGCTCTCGTGATGGTCCTCGACAAGTCGTCGGACCGGAAGCCGAAGCAGGCCTGAGCAGGTCCGGCCCCACGGGGCCGGGACCGGTAGACCTTTCCGGGCGCCGGGGGTCCGCACCGCCGATTCGTTTCGGCCGCGCGACGACCCCCGGCGCCTCGTCGTACCCTCAGACTGCGGCCAGGAGCCGGCGGAGCAGGCCGGTGAGTACGGCGACCTCGTCGTCGGTCAGCCCGGTGAGCGCGGCGCGCTGCACTTCCAGACCGGCGCCGACGGCCTCGTCGATGAGTGCCAGGCCGCGGTCGGTGATCGTCACTTGGAGCCCCCGCCGGTCGTGCGGATCGGGCTTGCGGCAGAGCAGCCCGGCCTTCTCCAGCTTGTCCAGACGCCCGGTCATGCCGCCCGTGGTGAGCATGAGGGTGGCCGAGAGCTGCCGGGGCGAGAGCGTGTAGGGCTCGCCCGACCGGCGCAGCGTGGCCACGACGTCGAACTCGCCGCGCGAGATGCCGAAACGCGAGTAGCACTGCTCCATCGCGTCGCCCATGGCCTTGGCGATCCGGTAGATGCGCCCGAAGACGGCCATGGGAGCCGTTTCCAGGTCGGGGCGCACGGCGAACCACTGGGCAGTGATCGCATCCACTGCGTCCTTGTCGTCACTCATGCGTGCAGTATCCGGCTTCCCCGAGATCGTTCGCAAGAAAGTTGCTTGACGATAAGTAGCTTAGCGCTAAGCTACTTACAAGCAATCAAGTCCGGGGGAGAGGTCATGGACGTGTTCATGAGGAAGGCAGCCGCGTCAGAGGGAGCGAAGGTCGCGGGGGAGCGGTCGCTGCTCCTCGGGATCGGCATCAGCTCGGTCGGGATCGGTATGTACGTCCCCTTCTCGCTGGTCTTCTTCCACCACGTCACCGGCCTCTCCCTCACCCTCGTCGGCCTGGTCATGACGGTCACCGGGCTGGCCGCGCTGGCGTTCATGCCGCTGGCCGGCACGGCCGTCGACCGGTTCGGCGCCAAGCGGGCCAACCTGGTGCTCTACGGGATACGGGCGCTCGGCTTCGCCCTCTACCCCTTCGCGAGCTCCCTGCCCGCCTTCGCGGCCGTCGCCCTCGTCACCGCGCTCGCCGACCGCTCCTTCAGCATCGTCCAGCAGTCCCTGATCGGCGAGGTGGCGCGGGGCACGGCCCGCGACCGGCTCCAGGCGTCCACCCGGGCCCTGCAGAACGCCGGGATGGGCGCGGGAGCCCTGCTCGTCTCCGGGGTGCTGGCCCTGTGGGGCACCGGCGGGTTCACGTACACCGCCTGGGGCAACTCCGCGGCCTTCGCCCTCGCCGGACTGCTCGTCAGTCGGGTCCGGGCGGTCCGGGCGGTCCGGGTGGTCCGGGCGGTCCCGGGGGCCGGCACTGCCGGTGCCGCGCAGGCCGGGGTCGTCGGGTACCGCACCGTCCTGCGCGACCGCCCCTTCCTCGGGCTCACCGCCGCCAACTTCCTGACCGCTCTCGGCTACTCCGCCCTCTCCGTCCTCTTCCCCCTCTACCTCTCGACCTGGCTGAGCGCCCCCGACTCCCTCACCGGAGCCGCCTTCACCGTCAACACCGTGCTGTGCGCCGGGATCGGCGTACTGGTCGCGGGCCGGGTCCGCCGCTCCGGCGCCCGCCGCACCCGCTCGGCCGCCCTCGGCGCCCTGCTCTTCGCCGCCGCCTTCGTCGGGCAGATCGTGCTCGGCACCCTGCGGCCCGGCCAGAGCGCCACCCTGGTCGCCCTGCTGGTCATCGTCGTCGTCTACACCCTCGGCGAGCTCGTCCACAGCCCCTCCGGCGGCGCCCTGTCGGTCTCCGCCGCCCCCGAGGCCGTCCGTGGCCGCTACCTCGCCACCTACCAGCTGTCCTACTCGCTGGCCGGTGCGCTCGCCCCCTCCCTCTTCACCGCCCTGCTCGCCGTCGACGGCCGCCTGCCCTGGGCCGTCCTGGCCGTCGCCGCCCTCGGCGCCGCCCTGGCGCTGCTCCGACTGGAGCGGCACCTGCCGGCCGAGGCCGTGTACGCCGAGCCCCCGGCGGCCCCCGGGCCCCCGCCGCCGCGCCGGCCCCCGTGACCGTCGCCGCCTGAGCCCCGCCGATCCTCCCCTCCGCTTCCCCCGTCCGATCCAGGAGCCACCCGCCATGAAGCGTTTAACCACCGTCGCCCTGACCGCACTCGCCCCCATCTCCTGGGGCTCCACCTACGCCGTGGCCACCGAGCTGCTGCCGCCCGACCGGCCGCTGTTCACCGGGGTCATGCGGGCCCTGCCCGCCGGACTCCTGCTGACCGCCCTGGCCCGCACCCTGCCCAAGGGCCAGTGGTGGTGGAAGTCCGCCGTCCTCGGCATCCTCAACATCGGAGCGTTCTTCCCGCTGCTGTTCCTCTCCGCCTACCGGCTCCCCGGCGGGGTCGCGGCCGTACTGGGCGCCGCCGGCCCGCTGTTCGTCGTAGGGCTGGCCGCGCTCGTCCTCGGGGAGCGGGCGAGCCTGCGTACCGTGCTCGCCGCCGTCGTCGGGGCGTTCGGCGTGAGCATGGTCGTCCTGACCGCCGAGGCCCGGCTCGACGCGGTCGGCATCGTCGCCGGTGTGATCTCCTCCGCCTCCATGGGCGCCGGCACCGTGATGACCAAGCGATGGGGCCGCCCCGAGGGCGTGGGCCCGCTGGCGATGACCGGCTGGCAGCTCACCGCGGGCGGACTGTTCATCATTCCCGTCGCCGCCCTCGTCGAGGGCGCCCCGCCCGCGCTCGACGGCAAGGCCTTCCTCGGCTACGGCTACATGATGCTGATCAACACCGGGATCGCGTACTGGCTCTGGTTCCGCGGCATCGGAGCCCTCAGCGCCACCTCGGTCACCCTGCTCGGCCCGCTCTCCCCGCTCACCGCCGCCGTCATCGGCTGGGCCGCCCTCGGGCAGGCGCTCTCGCCGGTACAGCTCGTCGGGATGGCGATCGCCTTCGGGGCCACCGTCGCCGGTCAGCTGGCAGCCGCCCGCAAGCCCCAATCGTTCAGTTCTCCTGAAAAGAATGATCAGAACATTTCGATGGACCTGACGGATGAGACGGTGCGACGGTAGTCCACGCACCCCCACCAGCCCATCCCGAGGAGCAGACCCACAGTGGCCGTCATGGACCGCGTCCGTACCGTTTCGCACGCCGAGCCCGGCAGCACGGGGAAGAAGGGTGCTGCCGGGCTCGGCGTGCTCCTCGCCCTGCTCGCGACGGTCGTCTGGTCCGGCAGCTTCGTCGCCACCCGGGGCATGGCCGAGACCGTCCCGCCCGTCCAGGCGGTCTTCTGGCGCTGGATCATCGCCCTGCTCGCCGTCGCCCCCTTCGCCGCCCGCCAGGCCTGGCAGCAGCGGGCCCTGATCCGGCGGCACTTCGGCTTCGTCGCCCTCGCCTCGCTGTTCGGCGTCACCCTCTACAACACCCTCGTGCACCAGGCCGGACTGACCACCTCCGCCTCCAACATGGGCATGATCATGGCCGCCTCGCCCGTCATCATGGCGCTCTACGCCCGCCTCGGCGGCGAACGGCTCGGCAAGCGGCGGACCTTCGGTATCCTGCTTGCCGCCTTCGGGGTGCTGCTGCTCGTCGGGGACGGCTCGCTCGGCTTCGACTTCGGCGCCGGGGACCTGTGGATGTTCGCCGCCGCTCTCTCCTTCGCCACGTACAGCGCCCTGCTGCGGCGGCGGCCCGCCGAACTCGGCGGACTGGCCTTCCTGATCACCACCTTCGTGCTCGGCGCGCTGATGCTGGCACCCGCCTACGCCGTCTCCGTCTCCGTCCAGGGCGGCTTCGAGGTCACCACCGGCACGGTCGGACCGCTGCTGTACGTCGGGGTGTTCTCTTCGGCCGTCGCCTTCTTCGCCTGGAACAAGGCCGTCTCGATGATCGGCGCGGCCCGGGCGGGAGTCGTCTACTACCTCCAGCCGGTGTGCGTGGCCGGGCTCGGCCTCCTGCTGCTGGGCGAGCGGACCGGACCGGCGCAGCTGCTCTGCATGGCGCTCATCCTCGCAGGGGTCGGGCTGGGGAGTGCCCGGCGGTAGGTTCGGGCCCATGACCGAGTGGGACATCAAGAAGCTGCGGATCCTGCGGACCCTCGCCGAACAGGGGACCGTGACCAGGGCGGCCGAGGCGCTCCACATGACGCCCTCGGCCGTTTCGCAGCAACTGACGAACCTCGCCCGGCAACTGGGCGTGGTCCTGCTGGAGGCAGAGGGCCGCCGGGTGCGGCTCACGGACGCGGCCCACCTCGTCCTGCGGCACACGGAGGCGGTGTTCGCGCAGCTGGAGCGGGCCGACGCGGAACTGGCCGGATACCTCGCCGGGGACACGGGCGAGGTACGGGTCGGAGCCTTCTCCACCGCCGTACCGGCGCTCGTGGTCCCCGCGGTGGCCGTGCTGCGGCGGACCCGCCCCGGGGTGGAGGTCCGGGTCCGGGAAACGGAGGCCGCGGAGGCCTACGAGCTCCTGTCGGCCGGGGACGTGGACCTGGCGCTGTCCCTCACGGCCCATGCGCCCACCGCGCGGGATCCCCGGTTCACCCGGGCCGTGCTCCTGGAAGACCCGCTGGACGTGGCGCTCCCTCCGGACCACCCGCTGGCGGCCGCGCCCGACCTGCGGCTGGCGGACCTGTCCGGCGACCCGTGGATCTACGGGGGCAGCGGCCCCTGGTCGGAGATCGCCCGGTCCGCGTGCGAGGCGGCGGGATTCGTCCCGGAACAGGCGCACTCGGCCGCCGGCTGGACCGCGATCCTGGCCATGGTCGAGGCGGGGATGGGGGTGGCGCTGGTCCCCCGGATGGTGTCGAGCCGCGCCTCGGGCGTGGCCGTCCGGGTGCTGTCGCGGGACCGCCCGACGCGGCACGTGCTCGCCGCGGTCCGCCGCGGCGCCGAATCCGCGCCCGCGCTGTCCCACGTCCTCACGGCCCTGCGGACCGTCGCCGCCGCCCGCTGACCGCGGGGCTTCGCCCCGGACCCCGTACGTGCGCTGTGCGCCCGTACCCTCAAACGCCGGGCGGGCTGGAAAACCCAGCCCCGCCGGCGATTGAGGTGCGGGGTCCGGGGCGGAGCCCCGGCTACGGCGCGAGCCGTCAGGCCTGAGCGGCAGCGGCGGCGGCGTCCGCGGACTGGGCCTTCAGGGCGCGCTCGACGCCCGCGCGGGACTCCGAGATCAGACGGCGCAGGGCCGCGTTCGGCTCGGCCGAGGCCAGCCACGCGTCCGTCGCGTCCAGCGTCGCCTGCGAGACCTGGAGCCCCGGGTAGAGGCCCACCGCGATCTGCTGGGCGATCTCGTGGCTACGGGTCTCCCAGACCTCCTTGACCGCCGAGAAGAACTTCTCGGTGTACGGGGCCAGCAGCTCGCGCTGGTCGGTCTGGACGAAGCCGCCGATCACCGCCTCCTGCACCGCGTTCGGCAGGTCGCCGGACTCCACCACCGAAGCCCACGCCTCGGCCTTGGCCTCCGCCGTCGGGCGCGCCGCCCGGGCGGTCGCCGCGTGGCGCTCGCCGGCCGCGGTCGCGTCCCGCTCCAGCTCCGCCGCGATGGCCGGCTCCTCGGCGACGCCCGTCGCGGCGAGCCGCTCCAGGAACGTCCAGCGCAGCTCGGTGTCGACGGCCAGGCCCTCGATCTCCGCCGCGCCGTCCAGCAGCGCCGACAGGTAGGTCAGCTGCCCCTCGGTGCGGGCCGTGGCCGCGAAGGCCCGCGCCCACGCCAGCTGGTGGTCGCTCGCCGGCTCGGCCCCGCGCAGGTGCTCCAGGGTGGCCTCGGTCCAGGCCGCCAGGCCCTCCTCGCGCCACGCCGGGTCGGCGTACAGGTCGATGGCCAGCTTCACCTGGCGGTGCAGCGACTGGACCACGCCGATGTCGGACTCCTTGCCGATGCCCGAGAGCACCAGCGCGAGGTAGTCGCGGGTGGCGAGCTCGCCGTCACGCGTCATGTCCCAGGCGGAGGCCCAGCACAGGGCGCGCGGCAGGGACTCGGTGAAGTCGCCGATGTGCGCGGTGACGGTGGCGAGGGACTCCTCGTCGAGGCGGACCTTCGCGTAGGACAGGTCGTCGTCGTTCAGCAGGAAGACCGCCGGACGGGTGCGGCCGACCAGCTCCGGCACCGTGGTGAGCGCGCCGTCGATGTCCAGCTCGATCCGGTCGGTGCGCACGAGGGCGCCGTCCTGGAGCTCGTACAGGCCGACCGCGATGCGGTGCGGTCGCAGGGTGGACTCGCCCTTGGCGCCGGCGGGCAGCGCGGGCGCCTCCTGCCGGATGCCGAAGGCGGTGATCACACCGTTCGCGTCGGTGGTGACCTCCGGGCGCAGGATGTTGATGCCGGCCGTCTCCAGCCACGCCTTCGACCAGGCGGTCAGGTCGCGGCCCGAGGTCTCCTCCAGGGCGCCCAGCAGGTCGGACAGGCGCGTGTTCCCGAAGGCGTGCGCCTTGAAGTACGCCTGCACGCCCTTGAAGAAGGCGTCCGTGCCGACGTAGGCGACGAGCTGCTTGAGCACCGAGGCGCCCTTGGCGTACGTGATGCCGTCGAAATTGACCATGACGTCGTCGAGGTCACGGATGTCGGCCATGATCGGGTGCGTGGAGGGCAGCTGGTCCTGCCGGTACGCCCAGGTCTTCATGGAGTTGGCGAAGGTGGTCCACGCGTGCGGCCACTTCGAGCCCTCGGCGTACGCCTGGCAGGCGATCGACGTGTACGTCGCGAAGGACTCGTTCAGCCACAGGTCGTTCCACCACTCCATGGTGACCAGGTCGCCGAACCACATGTGCGCGAGCTCGTGGAGGATCGTCTCCGCGCGCACCTCGTACGCCGCGTCCGTCACCTTGGAGCGGAAGACGTACTGGTCGCGGATGGTGACCGCGCCCGCGTTCTCCATGGCGCCCGCGTTGAACTCCGGGACGAAGAGCTGGTCGTACTTGGCGAAGGGGTAGTCGTAGGCGAACTTCTCCTGGAACCAGTCGAAGCCCTGCCGGGTGACGTCGAAGATCGCGTCCGCGTCCAGGAACTCGGCCAGCGAGGGGCGGCAGTAGATGCCGAGCGGTACGGACTGGCCGTCCGGGCCCTCGTAGGAGCTGTGCACGGAGTGGTACGGGCCGACGATCAGCGCGGTGATGTACGAGGAGATGCGCGGGGTCGGCTCGAAGCGCCAGACGTTGTCCTTGACGTCCGCGGCCTCGGGCGTCGGCGAGTTCGAGATGACCGTCCAGCCCTCGGGAGCCGTCACGGTGAACTGGAACGTGGCCTTCAGGTCGGGCTGCTCGAAGCTGGCGAAGACCCGCCGCGCGTCCGGAACCTCGAACTGGGTGTAGAGGTAGGCCTGCTGGTCGACCGGGTCGACGAAGCGGTGGAGGCCCTCACCGGTGTTGGTGTACGCGCAGTCCGCGACGACGCGGAGCTCGTTGGCCCCGGCCGCCAGGTGGCGCAGGGCGATCCGGGAGTCGTGGAAGACCGCCGCGACGTCCAGCGACTTGCCGTTGAGGACGACCTCGTGCACGGCCGGTGCGACCAGGTCGATGAAGGTCTCGCCCCCGGCCTCGGCCGACTGGAAGCGCACGGTGGTCACGGACGGGTAGGTGCCACCCTCCTGTGCGCCGCTGAGATCGAGTTCGATCTCGTAGGAGTCGACGGTCAGCAGCTTGGCCCGCTGCTGAGCCTCTTCACGGGTGAGATTCGTGCCTGGCACGCGTTCATCTCCTTCGATGGTGACGTTGCCCGGCCATCCTGCCATCCGGACAGCGCCGCCGCCTCGGACTAATCCACGGGCGAAAAAACGCGCGCGGGGGCGGCACCGTGACGGTGCCGCCCCCGCGTCGGACGAGCGGGATCAGCCGCGCAGCTCCTCGGCCACGAGCTCGGCGATCTGCACCGCGTTCAGGGCCGCGCCCTTGCGCAGGTTGTCGTTGGAGAGGAACAGCGCGAGGCCGTTCTCCACCGTCTCGTCGGAGCGGATGCGGCCCACGTACGAGGCGTCCTTGCCCGCCGCCTGCAGCGGGGTCGGGATCTCCGAGAGCTCGACGCCCGGGGCGTCCTTCAGCAGCTCGTAGGCGCGCTCGACGCTGATCGGGTGCGCGAAGCGGGCGTTGACCTGGAGGGAGTGGCCGGCGAAGACCGGCACGCGCACGCAGGTGCCGGAGACCTTGAGCTCCGGGATCTCCAGGATCTTGCGGGACTCGTTGCGGAGCTTCTGCTCCTCGTCGGTCTCGAAGGAGCCGTCGTCGACCAGGTTGCCCGCGAGCGGCACCACGTTGTAGGCGATCGGGCGCTTGTAGACGGCGGGCTCGGGGAACTCCACCGCGCCGCCGTCGAAGGTCAGCTGGTCGGCGTGCTCGGAGACCGCGCAGGCCTGGCCCTTGAGCTCGGCCACACCGGCCAGGCCCGAGCCGGAGACGGCCTGGTAGGTGGTGGCGACCAGGGCGGTCAGGCCGGCCTCGTCGTGCAGCGGGCGCAGCACCGGCATCGCGGCCATGGTGGTGCAGTTCGGGTTCGCGATGATGCCCTTGGGGCGGTTCTTGACCGCGTGCGGGTTGACCTCGGAGACCACGAGGGGGACCTCCGGGTCGCCGCGCCAGGCGGAGGAGTTGTCGATCACGACGGCGCCCTGGGAGGCGACCTTCTCGGCCAGCGCCCGGGAGGTGGCGCCGCCCGCGGAGAAGAGCACGATGTCCAGGCCCGCGTAGTCGGCGGTGGACGCGTCCTCGATGGTGATCTCCCGGCCTTCCCACGCGATCGTCGAGCCGGCGGACCGGGCCGAGGCGAACAGGCGCAGCTCGTCCACCGGGAACTTGCGCTCGGCGAGGATGCTGCGCATGACTCCGCCGACCTGACCGGTGGCTCCGACGATTCCGACCCTCACGGTGACTCCTTTTGCTCCGTACGACGCGGGCGCGCGTGGAGCCATCATGCGTATCACCCCACGAGCCTTGTCCAATCCATTGTCCGAGGTGCGGACGGTGTCCCGAATGTGAACCCCCGTGGCGAGTTCGTGGCGGGCCTGTTGCAGGGCCCCTGAACACCCGTTTTGCCTGGTCGGAGCCGGTTAGCGTCCGGTCGGTCATGACCGCTATCCGGACATGACCGACCGCAGAACGAACCACCGATTCGGGGAGATCCACCGTGCGCGCCATCCGCCACCGCCGCCGGTCCATACCGGCGCTCGCCGCCCTCGCGGCCGCCGCCGTCGCCGCGCCCGTCCTGCTGACCGCCGCGCCGGCGGCCGCCCACCCGCGCGAGGGCCGGCTGGCCAAGGAGCTGGTGGAGGAGGTCACCGCCAAGGGCGCCTACCGCCACCTGAAGAAGTTCCAGCAGATCGCCGACGCCAACGGCGGCAACCGCGCCGCCGGTACGCCGGGCCACGCGGCCTCCGCCGCCTACGTGTACGACACGCTGAAGAAGGCCGGGTACCAGGTCTCGTACCAGGACTTCGACATCTACGAGGCGCACACCAAGGCGGAGAAGACCACGGTCCTCGGCCCGGACTCCCGGGAGCTGGCCACCGCCGCCTTCACCTTCACCAAATCCACCCCGGCCGGCGGCCTGGCCGCGCCGCTCGCCCCGGCCCGGGTCGACGAGACCCCCGGCTGCACGGCCGACGACTACCCGGCCGGCGCCTTCGCCGGGAAGATCGCCCTGGTCAAGCGGGGTGCGTGCACCTTCGTCGAGAAGCAGCGGGTCGCGGCTGCGGCCGGCGCGCTCGGCGTCATCGTCTACAACCACAGCGGAACCACCCCGGTGCGCGGCGGGTTCTCCTCGCCCGCCGAGGGGATCATCCCGAGCGCCGGCATCACGCTGGCCGACGGCGAGGCGCTGACCGCGGCCGCCGCGAAGGGCGAGGTGAGCGTGCGGCTGGAGCTGGACCAGGAGCACGTGAAGAAGACCACCCGCAACGTGATCGCCGAGACCCGGGGCGGCCGCTCCGACCGCGTGGTGACCGTGGGCGCCCACCTGGACTCGGTGCCCGAGGGCCCGGGCATCAACGACAACGGCTCCGGTTCGGCCGGGCTGCTGGAGGTGGCCCTGAAGCTCGCGGACGAGGGCGCCAACAAGAAGGGCAAGGGGCCGGCCAACAAGGTGCGCTTCGGCTGGTGGTCGGCGGAAGAGCTGGGCCTGCTGGGCTCGGAGCACTACGTCGCGCAGCTGTCCGAGAAGCAGAAGAAGGACATCGCGCTGTACCTGAACTTCGACATGATCGCCTCGCCGAACCCGGTGCAGTTCGTCTACGACGGTGACGACTCGGACAAGACGGGCGCGGGCGCGGGACCGGCGGGCTCGGCCGAGATCGAGGCGCTGATCAACGGCTTCCTCGACAAGAAGGGCAAGCCGCACGAGGGCAGTGACTTCGACGGCCGCTCCGACTACGGCCCGTTCATCGCGAACGGCATCCCGGCGGGAGGCACCTTCACCGGCGCCGAAGGCATCAAGACCGTCGAGCAGGCCGGGCGCTACGGCGGTACGGCCGGGGCCCCGTACGACCCGAACTACCACGGGGCGGGGGACGACCTGAAGAACCTGGACCTGAAGGTCTTCGACACCAACCTGGACGTGATCGCGCACGCGGTCGGCACCTACGCCGAGTCGCTGCGCCCGCTCGGCACGTAGTCGGACCGCACGTCGCAGGACCGGGGGAACGGCCCGAGGGGGCGGTGCTCGTCAGAGCGCCGCCCCCTCGGGGTCTTCCGTACTGCGGGGTCCTACGGGAGGACCTTCTCGATCTGCACGCTGCCGGTGCCGGCGGCGGTGCCGCGGGCGTTGAGCAGCTGGACCTGGCCGAAGAACTGCCGGCCCTCGGGGGCCGCGCTGCTGACCAGGACGTTCGCCGAGACCTGCGCGGTGGCGCCGGTGGCGAGGTTCACCGCGGCGGCCTCGTCGACCTGGACGGAGCCCAGGGCGGCCGAGAAGAACACGTCACGGTAGTCGTACGTGGTGGAGCCGGACGGGATCGCGTAGCCGATCACCTTGACGGTGTAGGTGCCCGCGGCCGGGTTCACCAGGCTCACGGCCTCCTCGGAGTCGCCGTCGGCGGCCGAGCCGACCTTGATGCCGTCCTTGTAGACCTCGAGGTCGAGGTCGGCGGCGGTGTCGGACACCTTGCCGATCGCGACGTCGAGGCGCGAGGTGCCCGCGGGGACCGCGATCTCGGTGGAGTGGGTCTGGCCGGGCGCGATGGTCGGCTTGGCGACCTTCGCGGAACCGAGCGGACCGCCGGCGAGCTTGCCGCCGGAGATGGCCGCGCCGGCGTTCTTGACGCTCCACTGGACCGGGGCGGGGGTGCCCTGCTTCACCTCGGGCAGGACCTTGACCGCGGGGTCGAAGGCCGCGCCGAGCACGGAGACGTCCAGCTTGAACGGGTTGTCGAGCACCGGCGACGTACGACGGGCCTCGACCTCGATCTCCCAGACGCCCGGGGTCGGCTCGGGGTACGAGCGGACGTCGGGGCGGCAGGTGTTGGCCGGGTTGTCGTAGTTCGGGTAGCAGTTGGTCGTGGCCGTCGGGTCGACCGGCACGCCGTGCGGGTGGATCGCGATGAAGCGCGTCTGGGCGCCCGCCGCGAGACCGCCGAGGGCGACCTCCAGGCTCTTGGCGCCCGGCGGGACCGTCACGAAGTACGACTTGTGGCTGTTGCGCTGCACCGAGGAGGTCTCGGACAGGGCGAACGACGGCGCGGCCAGGGGGGCGGCGGCCACGACGGTCGTCAGGATCTGCTTGTCGATGCCCTCGGTGGTCTCGTCGTCCAGCTGCAGGATGCCGCTGTGGACGCCGGCGGTCTTGGCGTTGGCCTCGACCTTGATGGTGACGGGCTTGTTCAGCGGCAGGGTGACGTAGTCGTAGCCGCCGATGACCTTGAAGGTGCCGTCGTTGTTGCGCCAGCTCAGGTCGTGCCGGGTGCCGTACTTGACGCCCGTGGTGCGGGTGACGACGACGTTGTAGACCTTCTTCTGGCCGACCTTGAGGCCGCCCTCGCGGTCGTACAGGCCGGTGCCGAAGCCCGGGGTCTTCAGGAACTGGTCGATCGCGGTGTCGACCGGCGCCTTGACGGTGAACTCGTTGGCCTTCGCGTCGCGCTGGATGGACTCCCACGCGCCGGGGATGTCGATCAGACCCGAACCCTGCGCGTGCGCGGGAACGCCGTCGATCTTCTTGGCGGCCGTGGTGAGCGCGACCCGCAGGGAGGCCGGCGTCAGCTTGATGTTGTTCTGCTTGGCGGCCGAGATCAGCAGGGCGCTTGCGCCCGCGGCCTGCGGCGAGGCCATCGAGGTGCCCTGGAGCATGCCGTAACCGGCCGGCAGGGTGTAGCCGGCCTCCTTCACCGGGGCGCCGGGCAGCCAGGTCTGGATGGTGTTGATGGCCGCGCCGGGGGCGCTGATGGTCGGCGTGAAGCCGCCGTCCTCACGCGGACCGCGCGAGGAGAAGGGGAACATGTTGTACTTCGTGCTCACACCGGAGCCGTAGTTGGCGGCCCAGGTCTCCTTGGAGACCGACGCGCCCACGGAGATGACCTTGTCCGCGAGGGCGGGGTCGCCGATGGTGTTGACGCCCGGGCCCGAGTTGCCGGCCGAGATGACCAGCTGGACGCCGTAGGTGTCGATGAGGTTCTTGTAGAGCTCGGAGCGCGCGTTGTTGCCGTCGTTCAGCGCCGGCAGGCCACCGATGGACATGTTGACGATGTCCACGCCGCGGTTGACGACGAGGTCGATCATGCCCTCGGTCAGCGCGACGTTGGTGCAGCCGCCGGACCACGAGCAGGCCCGCGAGGAGACGAGCTTGGCGCCGGGCGCCTCACCGTTCATCTGGCCGCCGAAGAGGCTGTTGGCGGCGGTGATGCCGGCGACGTGCGTGCCGTGCTCGGACTCGATGATGCCGACGTTGACGAAGTCGGCCTTCTTGCCGACCCAGTCGCCGCCCAGCGGGTCCATCGGGACGTTCTTGCGGATCTCGATCACGAACGGGATGCGCTCGGCGACGTCGGTCGCCGGGTTGTCCGTGCCGAAGTAGCCGATCTGGTAGCCGTCCTTGTACGGCTTCATCGGCTCGTTGTTGGTGAAGTCGCCGTCCTGGTCGGTGTCGACGCGGACGGTGCCGGCGGCGGCGTCGTAGAGCAGGCCGAACCGGTCGGTGGTGTCCCCGTCGCGGTTGACGTCGCCCTTCATGTCACCGGTGGCGGTGATCGACTCGCTGAAGCGGCTCCACTGGAAGCTGCCCTCCGGGGCCTTCCAGCTCTGGCCGCCCGCGGTGAAGCTGCCGCCGCTGGAGGTGACCGGGGTGATCTGCGGGCGCCAGGTGGCGTCGTTGTCGGTGATCGGGTCGGTGGCCGTCACCCAGTCGACGATCTTGCGCTCGCCGGTGGAGGTCTTCTGCAGGGCCGGGTGACCGAGGTCGATGCCCGAGTCCATGATGCCGATGGTCACTCCGCGGCCGTCGGCCTGCGGGTTGTCCTTCACGAAGTCGACCGCACCGGTCTCGAAGGACGGGTTGTACGGGTTCTTCGCGGGGGTGTTCTTGTCCGGCGCCGCGTAGGTCTCGGCGGCGGTCTTCTTCACCGTGCCGGTCTCGCGGTCCGCGTCGGGGCGCGGGTCCGGCAGCTGGATCTCGTGCCGCAGGTCGATGCCGTGCACCGAGGACAGCTTGGTGGCCGCCTTCAGCGCGGCGTCGGCCTTGTCGGTGGGCAGGGTGGCGCGCACGTAACCGAGGTTGTCGTACGTCTGGCCCACCGAGGCACCCT
Organism: Streptomyces sp. NBC_01214; assembly: GCF_026340975.1. Lineage (GTDB taxonomy): Bacteria > Actinomycetota > Actinomycetes > Streptomycetales > Streptomycetaceae > Streptomyces. Next base: position 1,595,017 of record NZ_JAPEOS010000001.1, read on the forward strand.
GGACCGAGCCGAGCTGGTCCGCCACCTGCTTGGTCTGGCCGGGGGCGGTCGCGACCATGACGGTGACGTTCGCGTCGCCCTTGGCCTTGGCCTGCTGAAGGAGCTCGGCGTCGGCCGAACCGAGCTTCTGGTCTGCGGACTTGACCGCGGGCGAGGTGCCCGGGGTGTCCGCGCCGGTCGCCGCGAAGACGGGCCCGGCGCCGGTGGCCGCGAGCGCGGCGACCAGACCGGCCGCGGCCGCGACGCGCGCGACGCGTCTGGCCCCGGATATGGAACTGGGGGATTCGAGGGTCATCAGCATCCCTGGTAAGTGAAAGATACGGTCCGGATTTCGGTGCCGGATGACCGGTCAGCTTGGCCTAAGCGACAGCTCTTTGGGGAGAGTTGTCATTGACCGAGACCTGCCATGGCGGAACCTCGCCAGCGCGAAGAATGCGCCAGCACGGCCTTACCGGGGCACAGTGGTGCGAACCGCAGGGGCTGATCGGTCGATTTATCGACTTGGTGGCCATGCGTCAGCACCGGGACGCGGTCGCGCCCCGGTGCAGGTGTGACAGATTTCGAGCGCTCAGCGCTCGCGCGTGCGCGCGTAGTGGCGCGAGGCTTTCGCCCGGTTTCCGCAGGCGGCCATCGAGCACCAGCGCCGCGTGCCGTTGCGCGAGGTGTCGTGGAAGTACAGGACGCAGGTCTCGGAGGCGCACGTGCGGATCCGGTCGGGCGCGGTGCTCAGCAGTTCCAGGTAGTTCCGGGCGGCCGTCCAGGCGGGCCCCCAGGTCGGATCGTCGAACTCGGCGCGCTCGCCCGGCCCTTCGGCCGTCAGGGTGGCGCGGATGCGGCCGTGGTCCAGCACCGCGTCGATCAGGGCGCGGGCGCTCTCGTCCGCCGGATCCGCGACCGCGCGGGCCAGGGCCTCGCGGGCGGTCATCAGGTGAACGAGGGTCGAGGCGTCGGCGCGGAAGCGGTCGGCCAGCCCGGTGGACTCCAGCCAGATCCGCAGCCCCTCGACCCGGCCGAGCCCGAAGGCGCCGGCGAACAGGTCGGTGAGCTCGCCCTCCCGCATCCACCGCGTGTTCAGCAGGTCGAGCGCGACCGGCTCCCCGGTCAGGGGTCGTGGGTCCGCCGCCGTCATTTTCGTCTCCTCGAGCCGTGCTAACCCCTGAAGGGTACGTGACCGGTTGACAGGGGTGCACCTAACCTCTAATCTCACTTTAGAGGGTTAGAACCGCAGGGGAACGCCGTGCGGTCCTCTGGGGGAAGGAACCCGTCATGACGACTGCCATCAGCAAGCTCCGCACCGGGCACGTGGGCCTGAACGTCACCGATCTGGAGCGCTCGCTCGCCTTCTACCGGGGCGCGCTCGACTTCGAGGTGCTGGGCGAGGGCAAGGAGGAGGACCGCCGCTTCGCCTTCCTCGGCCAGGACGGTGAGCTCGTCCTGACCCTCTGGCAGCAGGCCGAGGGCGCGTACGCTCCCACTGCGGCGGGTCTGCACCACCTGGCGTTCTCCGCCGGTGCCGTCGAAGAGGTGCGGGAGTACGAGGCGCGGCTGCACGACCTGGGCGTCGAGTTCGCCTACGAGGGCGTCGTCGCCCACCGAGAGGGCGCGGCCTCGGGCGGCATCTTCTTCCACGACCCCGACGGGACCCGTCTGGAGATCTCGGTCCCGACCGGCGCGGAAGGCGCACCCGCCCCCACCGAATCCGCCCCCACCTGCGGCTTCTTCTAGCCGCGGCTTCTTGCGACGGAGGTGCTTTTCATGTCCGGGGCATACCACTGGGGCGCGCTGGCCGTGCAGGAGCGGGTCGGCGTACGGGACCTCGCCGAGCACGTCGGCCGCTCGATCGGCACGGGCGTCCGGGACGTCGCCGCAGCCTTCCTCGGGCTCCAGCCGCACCTGGTCGTCGGCGCCGCCGACGGCGCGGGGCGGATGTGGGCCACCCTGCTCACCGGTGCGCCCGGTTTCGTACGGGCCACCGGGCCGGACCGGGTCGCGGTCGCCGGCGGTCCACCGGTGGGAGATCCGCTCGCCGGGGCGTTGGCCACGGCCGGGACCCGGGTCGGGACCATCGCGCTCGACCCGCGCACCCGGCGCCGGATGCGGCTGAACGGGACCCTGGAGGTGACGCGGGGAGGCTTCGCCGTCGAGGTCGAACAGGTCTTCGCCAACTGCCCGAAGTACCTGCAAGCGCGGCAGCCGCTGGAGCTCGTCCGGCAGGGGGCGGGTGTGGTGCGGCGCGGGGAGGCGCTGACCCCGGGCCAGCAGCGGACCGTACACGGCGCCGACACCTTCTTCATCGCCACCACGGCGGAGGCGGACGGGGCCGACGCCAGTCACCGGGGCGGGCTGCCGGGCTTCGTGGAGGTGCTCTCGCCGGTCGAGCTGGCCTGGCCGGACTACGCGGGCAACGCCATGTTCCTGACGCTGGGGAACCTGACGGCCGATCCGCGGGCCGGGCTGCTCTTCCCGGACTGGGAGAGCGGGGCGGTCCTCCAGCTCAGCGGCCGGGCCCGGACGGAGTTCGGGGCCGACGGGAGCCGCCGCACCCGCTTCCGGGTGGAGTCGGTGGTGGAGGGCGTGCATCCCGGGCGGTTGCTGTGGAGCACCCCGGAATACTCGCCTCACCTGGGCAGGACCACCAGGTAGGCCGCGGGTTCCCGGTCGTCGGCGGCCGTCAGGGCGGTCCGGATGACCGCGGCCTGCTGCTCGGGCCAGTCGCGGAGCTTGCGCGGGGTGATGTGGATGACGGTCACCCCGAGCCGCTCCAGCGTCTCGCGCTTGCGCACGGACTCGGACCACTGCTCGTCCTCGCCCTGGCGCGGGGCGCGGGTGTCGATCTCCACGGCGACGGAGTGCTCGGGCCAGTACGCGTCGACCCCGCCGAGGTGCGGGCCGCCGGGCAGGCGCAGGTCGACGTTCCAGACCGGGTCGGGGAGCTCGCAGCCGCGTACGAGGTGGTACAGCCGGTCCTCGGCGATGGCCCGGCCCTCCGCGAGCAGCGACTCGACCGCGTCGACCACGTGCGGCCGGTTCAGCAGCCGGGCCACCGTCAGCTCCCGCACGACGGCGGCCGGTTCGCAGTGCCCGCCGCGGACGGTCTCGCTCAGCAGGCGGCGTACCGTGACGGCGTCGGAGAGCTGGGTGACGGCGTCGGCGACGGCCCGCGCGACGGGGGCCACCGGCAGTCCGGTCACCTCCTGGGACCTCGGCGGGGTGTGCGTCCGTACGATCCGCACGTCCCCGGTGGAGCGCAGCCGCCGGGTGCCGGGCACCAGGACGTCGATGTGCGAGAGGGCGAGCAGTGGGGGCGCGGCGCTGAACCGGTACAGGGCGAGCGCCGCCAGCCCGGTGATCATGACCTCCCCGCCGCGCTGCCCCGCGTACAGCAGCGCCGCGTGCAGCCGCTCCTCGCTGGTCGCCGGGCCGGAGTGGAGCAGGAACACCCCGGGCAGGATCTGCTGCCAGGGTCGCTCGGCCGCGTCGGAGGCGGTGACGCCGTGCTCGCGCAGCTGCGCGAGGGTCAGCACGCGGGGGCGGCTGCCGGTGAGGTGGGCGAGGGGGAGGGGCGCGTTGTGGTTCATGACGCGGTGATTCCCTCGGGCCGCGGCCCTACTAACCCCTGTTACACGCCCGTCGACAAATCCGGACAAGCCGGGGCTAAAGTACGGGCGTTCGACTGCCGATGGAGTGCGCCCGTATGGGCTACCGCTACGCCGTTGTTGGGGCTCCGCCCAGACCCCGCGCCTCGAACTCCCCCAGCTACCGCTGGGAGGGGCCCCCGGGCGGGGCTGAATCTTTCAGCCCGTCCGGCGTTCGAGGACCGGGGTTCGGGGGGCAGCGTCCCCGCAGCGGTGCCGCAGCTAGTGGGCAGCCGTCGCGTCGCAAGCCTGGGCGCGCAGGGACCGGGCCAGGTCGTCGCGGGACTCCAGCACCAGGCGGCGCAGGGCCGGCGGAGCCGAGGAGTGGGCCGACAGCCACGCGTCGGTGGCGTCCAACGTGGCGGAGTCGCTCTGCAGCGACGGGTACAGCCCCTTCACCACGTCCATGGCGATCTGGATCGACCGGTCCGCCCACACCCGTTCGATCACCTCGAAGTAGCGCCCCGCGTGGCCCGCCAGCAGACCCCGCTGCGAGGACTGCTGCATGCCCGCGATCGTCGCCTCGACCAGCGCGTTGGACAGCGCGTCCGATTCGACCACCGCCGCCCACGCCTGGTCCTTCACCGCCTGCGAGGGCCGCGCCGCCAGGCACCGCACCTGGTGCCGCTTGCCCGAGGCCGTGTCGTCGCGCGCCAGTTCGGCGGCGAGCACGGCCTCGTCCACCGCCCCGTGCGCGGCCAGCGGCAGCAGGAAGTCCCAGCGCAGCTCTTGGTCCACTTCCAGCCCGTCGATCCGCGCCGAGCCCTCCAGCAGTCCCAGCAGCAGCTGGAAGTCGCCCTCCGTCGCCGCGCTCGCCGCGAAGAAACGGGCCCACGTCAGCTGGTGCTCCGAACCCGGCGCCGCGACCCGCAGCTCGTGCAGCGCGCCCGCCGCGAGCTCCCGGCCGCCCTGCTCGCGCCAGGTGGGGGCCGCGTAGTGGGTGACCGAGGTCAGGGCCTGCGCGTGCAGCATCTGCAGGACGCCGACGTCGCTCTCGCGGCCCGCGTGCGCGAGGACCAGCGAGACGAAGTCGCGCGCCGGCAGCAGGCCGTCGCGCGTCAGGTTCCACAGCGCCGACCAGCACAGGGCCCGGGCGAGCGGGTCCGTCAGGTCGCCGAGGTGCGTGCGCAGCGTGGTCATCGAGCGCTCGTCGAACCGGATCTTGCAGTAGGTGAGGTCCTCGTCGTTGACCAGGACCAGGTCGGGACGCTCCGCGCCCGCCAGCTCCGTGACGACCGTCCGCACTCCCGACACGTCCGCGTCGGCCCGCGCGTAGCGGACCAGCGTCCCGTCGGGATCCAGCCGGTACAGGCCCACCGCGACCCGGTGCGGGCGCAGCTCGTCGCCCTCCTGCACGACCGCCAGTTCCGTCACCCGACCGCCCGCGTCGTAGGCGACCACCGGGGTCAGCGCGTTCACGCCGGCGGTCTGCAGCCAGGCGCGCGACCACTGGGCCATGTCCCGCCCGGAGACCTCCGCGAGCACGGACAGCAGGTCGTCGAGCGTGGTGTTCCCGTACGCGTTGGCCTTGAAGTAGCGCCGCGCGCCCTCCAGGAAGGCCTCCCGCCCCACGTAGGCGACCAGCTGCTTGAGCACCGCCGCGCCCTTGGCGTAGGTGATGCCGTCGAAGTTCAGCTTGGCGTCCTCCAGGTCACGGATGTCGGCCGTGATCGGGTGCGTGGACGGCAGCTGGTCGGCCCGGTAGGCCCACGCCTTGCGGTTGTTGGCGAAGGTGACCCACGCCTGGTCGAAGCGGGTGGCCTCCACCAGTGCGAAGGAGCCCATGAAGTCCGCGAAGGACTCCTTCAGCCACAGGTCGTCCCACCACTTCATGGTGACCAGGTCGCCGAACCACATGTGCGCCATCTCGTGCAGGATCGTGTTCGAGCGCCGCTCGTAGGAGGCCTTCGTGACCTTGCCGCGGAAGATGTACTCCTCGCGGAAGGTCACCATCCCCGGGTTCTCCATCGCGCCCAGGTTGTACTCCGGCACGAACGCCTGGTCGTACTTCCCGAAGGGGTACGGGTAGTCGAAGATCTCGTGGAAGAGGTCGAAGCCCTGCTTGGTGATCAGGAAGACGTCATCGGCGTCGAAGTGCTTCGCCAGCCCCTTGCGGCACATCGCGCCCAGCGGGATGGTCAGGTCCCCGCGCGTGTAGGAGTCCGTCACGTAGTGGTAGGGCCCCGCGACCACGCACGTGATGTACGTGGAGATCGGCGCGGTCTGCGCGAACCGCCAGACGCCCGCCTCGCGGGACTCCTCCGCACCGTTGCTCCACACCTGCCAGCCCGCGGGGGCCGTCACCTCGAAGCGGTACGGGGCCTTCAGGTCGGGCTGTTCGAAGTTCGCGTACACCCGACGCGCGTCGGCCGGCTCGTACTGGGTGTAGAGGTAGACCTCGCCGTCCTCCGGGTCCACGAAGCGGTGCAGGCCCTCGCCCGTCCGGCTGTACGCGCAGTTCGCGTCCACCACGAGGACGTTCTCGGCGGCCAGGCCGTCGAGGGAGATCCGGGCGCCGTCGAAGACGGCGGCCACGTCCAGCGCGCGCCCGTTCAGGGTCACGGCGTTCACCGAGGGCGCGATCAGGTCCGCGAAGGTGGAAGCGCCGGTGCCCGCCGCCCGGAAGCGGACCGTCGTCACCGAGCGGAAGGTCCGCGGGCCCTCGGCCGGTTCGGTCTCGTCCACCGCGGACCGGATGTCGAGGACCACCTCGTACCCGTCGACGGACAGCAGCTCGGCCCGCTCGCGGGCCTCGTCGCGGGACAGATTCTCTCCGGGCACGTGCACTCCTTCGTGCGTGATCGCGTTGTTGCGTCGAATCCTCGCACGGGGGAATGCGCGCCACCCGGTACTGGTTGGTGACGGGGAACGTGAGCCCAGTGATGCCCTTGTGCGACCCATGCCGAGACTGAGGAGAGACATGACCGACACCCAGGTGCGCGAGAAGACCCCGGTCGACTTCTGGTTCGACCCGCTCTGCCCTTGGGCCTGGATGACGTCCCGCTGGATGGTCGAGGTCGAGAAGGTCCGCGACGTCGAGGTCCGCTGGCACGTGATGAGCCTCGCGGTGCTCAACGAGAACAAGCTCGACGAGCTGCCCGAGACCTACCGCGAGTTGCTCGGCCCCAAGGGCTGGGCTCCGGTGCGCGTGGTGATAGCGGCCCAGCAGAAGCACGGTGAGGAAGTCACCGGCAAGCTCTACACCGCGCTCGGCACCCGCATCCACAACGACGAGAAGGGCCCGACCCGCGAGGTGATCGCCGAGGCGCTTGCCGAGGTCGGCCTGCCGGCCGAGCTGCTCGCGTACGCCGACTCGGACGAGTACGACGAGGTCCTGCGGGCCTCGCACAACGACGGGATCGACCGGGTGGGCCAGGAGGTCGGCACCCCGGTGATCTCCGTGCCGGGCGCCGAGGGCGATGTGGCCTTCTTCGGTCCGGTCGTCACCCCGACCCCGCGCGGCGACGCGGCCGCCCGGCTCTGGGACGGCACCCTGCTCGTCGCCTCGACTCCGGGCTTCTACGAGATCAAGCGCACCCGCACCGCGAGCCCGTCCTTCGAGTAGGCGGACCCGCCGGCCCGGCCGGCACACCACACAGAAGACCCCCGTGAGTCACGTCCTCACGGGGGTCTTCCGTTCGACACGCCCGCCGGTGAAGGTTGAGAAGACGATCACGAGGCGGACGGGTTCGTGGTGCTGCGATCAGCCCTTGGCGGGGATCAGCAGCGGGGTGTTCGCCTTGGCGTCGGCGTAGCGCTTGGACACGTCCTGCCAGTTGACGACGTTCCACATCGCCTCGATGAAGTCCACCTTCTGGTTCTTGTACTGAAGGTAGAAGGCGTGCTCCCAGGCGTCGAAGACCAGGATCGGCGTGCTGGCGACGCCCACGTTGCCCTGGTGGTCGTAGACCTGCTCGACGACCAGACGGCCGCTGACGGGCTCGTACGCGAGCACGCCCCAGCCGGATCCCTGGGTGGCGGAGGACGCGAAGGTCAGCTGCTTCTTGAACTTCGCGAAGGAGCCGAAGGACTCGGTGATCGCGTCGGCCAGGTCGCCCAGGCCGTCGGCCGCGGTGGGCTCGCCGCCGCCCTCGCCGGTCTTCGGGCTGGCCATGTTGTGCCAGTAGATGCTGTGCAGGATGTGGCCGGAGAGGTGGAACGCGAGGTTCTTCTCCAGGCCGTTGAGGGCGCCCCAGTTCTCCTTGTCGCGCGCCTCCGCCAGCTGCTCCAGCGTGTTGTTGGCGCCCGTGACGTAGGCCGCGTGGTGCTTGTCGTGGTGCAGCTCGATGATCTGCGGGTTGATCACCGGCTCCAGCGCCGCGTAGTCGTACGGAAGCTCAGGAAGCGTGTAGATGGCCATGCGTGTTATCCGGTCCCCTCAGCGTGCCAATCGCTTATTGCAATTAATGCGCAACTGCACGCTAGCAGTATCTATTCCACCCCACACGTAAGGGTTACCTCTGTAAAACACGGGTGGGCCCCGTGCGTTCGCACGGGGCCCACCTGCGGTTGAGGGACTGTCAGCGGGCGGCGGCCGCCCGGCGCTGCACGGCCCAGCCGGTCACCGCGAGGGCGACGGTGAGCCCGCCGGTGAAGACCACCTGGACGCGCGTGTCCTCGCCCAAGGCCATCAGCACCAGGACCCCGGCCGCCCCGGCCAGCGCCACCCAGGTCAGGTACGGGAAGCCCCACATCTTCACGACCAGCTTTTCGGGGGCCTCGCGCTCCAGCCGGCGGCGCAGCACGAACTGCGAGACGGCGATGAAGCCCCAGACGATCAGGATGACCCCGCCCACCATGTTCAGCAGCCAGGCGAACAGGGTGTCCGGGTACCAGTAGGACAGCAGCACCGTGACGAAGCCGAAGCCGCAGGAGGCGAGGACCGCCCGGCGCGGCACCCCGCCGCTGACCTTGCCCAGCGCCTTCGGGCCCTGGCCGCGGGAGACGAGGGAGTAGGCCATGCGCGAGGAGCCGTAGACGTTGGCGTTCATCGCGGACATCAGGGCGATCAGGATGACCACGTTCATGATCTCGCCGGCGGCCGGGATGCCCAGGCGGTCCAGGGTCGCGGCGTAGGGGCCGTCCGCCGTGACGGCCGGGTCGTTCCACGGCAGGAGGGTGACGATGACCAGCATGGAGCCCACGTAGACGATCGCGATCCGCCACATGGTGGTCCGCACGGCCTTGGCCACGCCCTTGACCGGGTCCTCGGACTCGGCGGCCGCGATGGTCACCGTCTCCAGCCCGCCGTACGCGACGACGGAGGCCAGCAGTCCGACCAGCAGGCCGTCCACACCGTGGGGCAGGAGGCCGCCGTCGTGCAGCAGGTTGGTGGAGCCGGGGGAGTCGGTGCCGGGCAGCAGGCCGAGCACGGCCAGCACGCCCAGGCCCAGGAAGAGCGCGATCGCGCCGATCTTGAGGGCGGCGAACCAGAACTCGAACTCGCCGAAGTTCGAGACGGCGGCGAGGTTGGAGCCGCAGAACACGGCCATGAAGACCAGCACCCACATCCAGGAGGGGGTGCCCGGGAACCAGCCGGTCATGATGTGCGCCGCGCCGATGGCCTCGATGGCCACGCCCACGCAGAGCAGGATCCAGAACATCCAGCCGGCGGTGAATCCGGCCCAGGGCCCGATCGCCCGCTCGGCGTGCACGGAGAAGGAGCCCGAGGCGGGGTTGGCGGCGGACATCTCGCCGAGCATCCGCATCACGAACATCACGAGCAGCCCGGACGCGGCGTACGCGAGCACGATCGAGGGACCTGCGGCGGCGATGCCGGCGCCGGAGCCGACGAAGAGTCCGGCGCCGATGACACCGCCGAGGGCGATCATCGAGAGGTGGCGCTGCTTGAGTCCGTTGCCGAGGGGCGAACCGGCGCCGGTCTGCGGTGCTTCGGGGGGTGTGAGGGTGCTCTGGCTCATTTGCGCCAGTCTGCCGATCGTCCGATCGCCGGACATTCTGCGTCCGATATTCGGACGACGACTTCACGGTTCGCGATCACGCCCGTACGCTCACGGCGACGTCTCAGCCACCGGATGTGGTGGACGCACCGGATCGAGGGGGCAGTCGATGGGTCGGACCGTGGCAGGACTTCGCAGCACCGACCGGGGCGTACTCGTCACCGGCGCCTCCCGGGGCATCGGCCGGGCGATCGCGACCGCCTTCGCCCGGCAGGGCGACCGGGTCGCCGTGCACTGCTCGACCCGGCAGGCCGACGCGGAGGAGACCCTCGCCTCGCTGGAGGGGGAGGGACACGTACTGGTTGCCGCCGACCTCGCCGACCCGGCCGGTGTCGAGGCCCTCGCGGCCGCGGCGGACGAGGCGCTCGGCGGGGTGGACGTCCTGGTCAACAACGCCGCCGTGATGCTCGCCCACCCGCTGCCCGAGACCTCCTACGAGGACTGGCAGCAGGCCTGGCGGCGGACCGTCGACGTGAACCTCTTCGGCTCCGCCAACCTGAGCTACTGCGTCGCCCGCCGCATGATCGACGCGGGACGCGAGGGACGCGTCGTCAACGTCGGCTCGCGCGGCGCCTTCCGGGGCGAACCCGACCACCCCGCCTACGGCGCGACCAAGGCCGCGCTGCACGCCCTGGGCCAGTCCCTCGCCGTGTCCCTCGCCCCGCACGGCATCGCCGTCGCCTCCGTGGCGCCCGGCTTCGTCGCCACCGAGCGGGTCGCCGGCCGGCTGGAGGGGCCCGAGGGCGCCGGCATCCGGGCGCAGAGCCCCTTCGGGCGCGTCGCGGACCCGGAAGAGATCGCCTCCGCGGTGCTCTACCTGGCCTCGCCCGCGGCGGTCTGGAGCTCCGGCACGGTCCTCGACGTCAACGGGGCCTCCTACCTGCGCACCTGAGAACGGCAGGACCCCCGCGCCGGCGGCACGGGGGTCCTGTTCGTCCGGTTCGGCGTCAGGCCCTGCGGGCCCGCAGCTCGCGGATCCCCGCCACGGCGAGCACCAGCGCGGCCGCACCCGAGGACCACAGCAGCTGAGGCCGCGCGGAATCGTCGAACAGCATCAGGACCAGCACCGCCGCCATTCCGAACAGCGCCGCCCAGGTCGCGTACGGGAACAGCCACATCGGCAGGGTCAGCCGCTCGGGCATGTCCCGCTCGATCCGGCGGCGCAGCTTCAGCTGCGAGACGGCGATCAGCGCCCACACGAACAGCAGCACCGCGCCGACCGCGTTGAGCATGTAGAGGAAGATCGTGTCCGGCCACAGCAGGTTGAGCACCACGGACACGAAGCCGAAGGCCACGGAGGCGAACACCGCCCGGCGCGGCACCCCGCCGCCCGAGACCTTCAGCAGCGCCTGCGGCGCCTCACGGCGCTCGGCCAGCGAGAAGACCATGCGCGAGGACCCGTACAGGTTCGCGTTCAGCGCCGACAGCAGGGCCACGAACACCACGATGTTCATGATCTGGCCGGCTCCCGGGATGCCGATGGAGTCGAGGACGGCGACGTACGGGCTCTCGCCCGGCTTCAGCGAGTTCCACGGCAGCAGGGTCACGATGACCACCATCGAGCCGACGTAGAAGAAGAGGATGCGCCACACCGCGCTGCGCACCGCCCGGGACACCGACCGCGCCGGGTCGTCCGACTCGGCGGCGGCGATGGTGACGACCTCCAGGCCGCCGAAGGCGAAGATGACGGCGAGCATGCCCGCGACCACTCCGCCGAAGCCCTCGGGGAAGAAACCGCCCTGGCCGGTGAGGTTGGCCGTGCCGACCGGTTCCGTGTCCGGGAGCAAGCCGAAGACCGCGAGGGTGCCGAGGATCAGGAAGAGCACGATGGCGACGACCTTGATGCCCGCGAACCAGAACTCGAACTCGCCGAAGTTCTTCACGGCGGCCAGGTTGCTCACGGTGAAGACCACCATGAACAGCAGCACCCAGACCCACTGGTCGACCGAGGGCACCCAACCGTTCGCGATCTTCGCCGCGCCGGTGGCCTCCACGGCCAGCACCACGACCAGCAGGAACCAGTACAGCCAGCCCGCCGAGAAGCCGGCCCAGCGCCCGAGCGCCCGCTCCGCGTAGACGGAGAACGAGCCCGAGGCGGGCATCGCGGCCGACATCTCGCCCAGCGCCCGCATCACCAGCATCGCGAGCAGGCCCGCGAGCAGATAGGAGCAGATGATCGCGGGACCGGCGATGCCGATGCCGGCGCCGGAGCCGACGAAGAGCCCGGCGCCGATGACGCCGCCGAGGCCCAGCATGGTCAGGTGGCGCTGCTTGAGGCTGTGGCTGAGGGGTTCCGAGGGCAGGTCGCCCGTGGGGGGAGGTGCTTCTTCCAGGCGCTCACGCATGAAGGGTGCTCGTACTCTCGTTCGGGCCCAGTGGCGGTGGGAGCCCCGCGTCAGGATTGGCGGGATCCTACAGTCTCGCTGAGCGGCGGTCTTCCGTGCAAAACGGACGTGCTGTCTGATGTTCCTCGTGACGAGGATCACGCGGGCTCGGGTGTGGGGCGTTGGGTTTGTGAAGTCCCCACCAAAGTGGGGAGTGCGGCTTTGTCCCGGGCGGCGGTGGGGCGGCGGCGGAGCGCGCACTAGCGTCGGTGATCGTCCCGCCACCCCCACCCCGTGGAGCCTCCCGATGAGCACTGCCTCCGTCTCTCTCCGGCCCGGCGCCGTCCTCGCCGATCTGCTGCCCGCGAGCCGCGTCCGCGACATCGCGCTCGTCGTCGGCGGCGCCGCGCTCACGGGGCTCGCCGCCCAGATCGCGGTTCCCGTTCCCGGCTCCCCGGTCCCCGTCACCGGCCAGACCTTCGCCGCGCTGCTCGTCGGCACCGCGTTCGGTGCCCGTCGCGGCTTCCTCGCGCTGGCGCTGTACGCCCTCGTCGGCATGGCCGGCGTGCCGTGGTTCGCGGGCGGGACCTCCGGCGCGGGCGGTGCTTCCTTCGGCTACGTGCTCGGCATGCTGCTCGCCGCCACCGTCGTCGGCGCCCTCGCGCGGCGCGGCGGCGACCGCTCGGTGCTGCGCACGGCCGGCCTGATGGTGCTGGGTTCGGCCGTGATCTACGCGGTGGGCGTGCCGTACCTGATGGCCGCCACCGGGATGTCCCTCGGCGTGGCCGTCGCGAAGGGCGTGGTCCCGTTCCTGATCGGCGACGCCCTCAAGGCCGCGCTGGCCATGGGCGCCCTGCCGGCCGCCTGGAAGCTGGTCGGCCGCCGCGGCTGAGCCGCCCCCGCTACGCACCGGAGCCCGGCCCGCCTCCACGAGGCGGGCCGGGCTCCGGCGTAGGTGCACGTGCGATCAGCCCTGCAGGGCCTTCTTGCGGCGGACGTCCAGGACCACGCCGACGAGCACGACCACACCGGCCACCAGGGTGGACAGGGTGACGACCTCGCGGTTGGCGTCGTCCACGAACATGTAGCCGATCACGAACATGATCAGTGCGGCGGTGGCCCAGGTCAGCCACGGGAACAGCCACATCTTCACGGTCAGCTTCTCCGGGGCCTCGCGGACCAGGATCCCGCGCATCTTCAGCTGGGTGAAGCAGATCACCAGCCAGACGAAGAGCGCGATGGCACCCGAGGAGTTGAGGAGGAAGTTGAAGACCGTGTCCTTGAAGGCGTAGTTGAAGTAGACGGCGACGAAGCCGAAGACCGTGGAGCCCAGGATCGCGGCGACCGGCACACCGTTCTTGTTGACCTTGGCGAACGCCTTGGGGGCGTCGCCGCGCTCACCGAGCGAGAAGGCCATGCGGGAGGCGGTGTAGAGGCCCGAGTTCAGGCAGGACAGCACGGCGGTCAGAACGATGACCTCCATGATCGTGCCGGCGTGCGCGATGCCGATCGAGTCCAGGGCGGCGACGTACGAGCCCTTCTCGGTGATCGACTTGTCGTTCCACGGGAGCAGGGTCAGCACGATGAAGATCGAGCCGAGGTAGAAGACGCCGATCCGCCAGATGACGGAGTTGGTGGCCTGGGTGACCGCCTTGCGGGGGTTCTCCGACTCGCCGGCCGCCAGGGTGACGATCTCGCTGCCCATGAAGGAGAAGACGACCATCAGCACACCGGTGAGGACGGCGCCGTAGCCGTTGGGGAAGAACCCGCCGGCGTCGGTGAGGTGCGCGAAGCCCGCGCCCGGGTTGTCGGAGCCGGGCAGGAGGCCGAAGACGGCGAGCATGCCGACGATCACGAACGCGCCGATGGCGACGACCTTGATGCCCGCGAACCAGAACTCGAACTCACCGTAGGAGGCGACCGAGCCGAGGTTGGTGACGGTCAGCACCGCCATCACGATGAGCGCCCAGGCCCACTGCGGGACGGCCGGGATCCAGTTCTCCAGGATGGCGGCACCGGCGGTGGCCTCCACGGCGAGCACGACGACCCAGAAGAACCAGTAGAGCCAGCCGATGGAGAAGCCCGCCCAGCGGCCGAGGGCGCGGTCGGCGTAGGCCGAGAAGGAGCCCGAGTTCGGGCTGGCGGCGGCCATCTCGCCGAGCATCCGCATCACGAAGACCACCATCGCGCCGACCAGCGCGTAGGAGATCAGGATGGCGGGGCCGGCCTTGGCGATGCCGCCACCGGAACCGACGAAGAGGCCGGCGCCGATGACGCCGCCGATGGCGATCATGGACAGGTGGCGGTTCTTGAGACCGGCCTTCAGACCGTCGGAGGGCTGGCCATCACCGGGGTTGCCGATGGGGCCGCCTTCCTTCTGAAGGGTCGTCGTGGAGCTCATGGACGGATCCTTAGGTTCTCGGGTTGCGAGCCCCGGCATTCAAACCTGAGATGAACGCGAGACGGAAGACCCCAATCCGGATCGTTGCCTTGGTGTGAACGTCCAGGACGCCGCGCCGCCCTGTCCCATCTGCGTTCTTTGGGTTTACTTGAGCTTTAGAAGTGACTTACGCGACACCCGCTGCGGGCTGTCGGGCCTCCTCGTGCCACACTCGTCCCATGCGCGTGTACCTCGGATCCGACCATGCCGGCTTTGAGCTCAAGAACCACCTCGTGGACTGGCTCAAGAACAACGGCCACGAGCCCGTCGACTGTGGGCCCCACATCTACGACGCGGTGGACGACTACCCGCCGTTCTGCCTCCGCGCAGCGGAGAAGACCGCCGCCGACGCCGGCAGCCTCGGCATCGTGATCGGTGGCTCCGGCAACGGCGAGCAGATCGCCGCGAACAAGGTCAAGGGCGTCCGCGCCATCCTGGCCTGGAGCGTCCAGACCGCCCAGCTCGGCCGTGAGCACAACAACGCCAACGTCATCTCCGTCGGCGGCCGGATGCACACGCAGGACGAGGCCGTCAGCTTCATCGAGGCCTTCCTGGCGACCCCGTACTCCGACGAGGAGCGCCACACCCGCCGCATCGACATGCTCTCCGCCTACGAGACCACCGGCGAGCTCCCCCCGATCCCGGCCCACCACCCGCAGCAGGGCTGATCCCGCTTCCGGCCGTGCCGCCCCTTCCCGGGGGCGGTGCGGCCGGTTTCTCTTTCCGAGGAGCTCCGCCGTGCCCGAGGGGCATACGATCCACCGCCTCGCCCAGGACCACGCCGAGCGGTTCGCCGGCCGGCCGGTCCGCGTCAGCAGCCCCCAGGGCCGCTTCGAGCAGAGCGCGGCCGTGCTCGACGGGCGCGTGCTGGACGGCGCCGAGGCGCACGGCAAGCACCTCTTCCTGGAACTGGGCGACGCCTGGATCCACATCCACCTCGGCCTGTTCGGCAAGCTCGGCTTCGGCCCGGCCCCGGCCCCGCCCGCCACGGACACCGTCCGGCTGCGCCTGCTGAACGAGGACCACTACGCCGACCTGCGCGGCCCCACCGCCTGCGCACTGATCGGCGAGGGCGAGAAGAAGGCGATACACGACCGCCTCGGCCCGGACCCGCTGCGCGCCGACGACGACCCCGACCGCGCCTGGGCCCGGATCTCCCGCTCCCGCACCACCGTCGCCGCCCTGCTCATGGACCAGAAGATCGTCGCGGGCATCGGCAACGTCTACCGCGCCGAGGTCCTCTTCCGGCACGGCGTCGACCCGTACCGCCCGGGTCGTGACCTCACCCGCGGCGAGTGGGACGCCATGTGGGCCGACCTGGTCGCGCTGATGCGCGAGGGCGTGCGCAACAACCGCATCGACACCGTCCGCGACGAGCACCTGCCCGAGGCCATGGGCCGGCCGCCGCGCGTCGACGACCACGGCGGCGAGGTGTACGTCTACCGGCGGGCGAACATGCCCTGCCACATCTGCGGCGGCGAGATCCGCACCGCCGACCTCGCCGCCCGCAACCTCTTCTGGTGCCCCGGCTGCCAGCCCCGCTGACGCGGTCACCGGGTCACCGGGTCACTGGGCCGCCGGGTCACCGCGCCGCCGGGGCGTTCGGTCGCGCCGTTCCTAGAAGCCGTGCGGCAGCCAGGGCGCCACGTCGCCCGCGAAGGCGCGCGAGGCCTCCGCGAGAGCTCCCGGGCGCAGCTCCCGTACCCGGCCCGCCGCGGCCAGCGAGGTGAGGGTGATCCCGCCCAGATACGCGGAACCCAGCTCCCGGACCGACAGCTCCAGGTCCGCCGGCTCCGCGGTGCGGGTGCACCGGGCGGCGCCCTCGGCGTCCGCGACCAGCCGCCACCGCCCCTCGTTCCACGGACAGAACGCGTCCTCGACCTCCACGACCACGTCCATCGCGGACCGGTACGAGCGCGCCTCCAGGGCCGCCGGCAGGTCCACCAGGCGCACGTGGAGCGAGTCGCGCATGGCCGGCTTCGACCGCCTGACGTCGCTGACCAGGTGCAGCAGCGGGTCGTCCACCGGGCGCTTGGCGGCCCGTACGGTCCACGTCAGGTCGATGGAGAACAGGTAGCGCCACAGCGCCGCCGTAGTCGCCGGATCCAGTGCGTCGAGGGCCTCGACCTGGACCGTCCCGTCCGAACCCGACGAGTTCCAGTCCGGTTTGACCCGGTAGCGGGCGTACCCGGCGACCTCGCCGTCCGCCCGTTCCGCCACCACGCACATCAGCGGGGAGGCGCCTCCCCGCTCCCCGGGCGGATCCGTGATGGCCATCCGCTCCCAGCCGGGCTGCCGGGCCGGCGCCCCGGGCCGCCGGGTCACCAGGTCGGCGTACACCCGCTCGCAGGCGGCCAGCGACTTCTCCGGGTCGGCGAGCCGCAGCCGCACCGCGTCCGTCCCGGGCGGCACCTCGAGCCGCACGCGCGTCGTGTCGATCTCCAGGGACATGGAGTAGGTCGCCAGCCCGTACCCGAAGCGCCCGTAGATCGCCGGGTCGGAGGCCGTCAGTACGGCGAGCGGCTCACCGGCCGCCCGGACGTCGTCCAGCTGGCGCCGCATCAGAGAGCCGAGGATGCCGCGACGACGGTGCGTCGGCGCGACTCCCACGAAGGTCACCGCGGCCGCGGGAACCAGTGCGCCACCCTGCACCGAGAGGCGGAAGCTGAAGGCCGCCGCCGAGCCGACGCACGTCTCGCCCTGCCAGACCCCGAGCGCACGGTCCGGCTCCGTCAGGGCCCGGAAC
Organism: Streptomyces sp. NBC_01214; assembly: GCF_026340975.1. Taxonomy (GTDB): domain Bacteria; phylum Actinomycetota; class Actinomycetes; order Streptomycetales; family Streptomycetaceae; genus Streptomyces. Next base: position 1,612,122 of record NZ_JAPEOS010000001.1, read on the forward strand.
AGCGTCCGGCCCTCCGGGGGCTCGGCCACGCCACCGAAAGCCAGTTCTAGATGATCGAACCAGACATCCCACTCGTCTCGTTGCAAAACGCGCATCTCAAGATCCATACCGCCATCCTCACCCGGCCACTCCGTCGCAGTCGAAGAGTTTTCGGGCGCCCCGAGCCCCAGGTCCGGGGGTACCCCTGCGCATCCACAGTCAGGATGGATAGGGTCCCGAAGCAATGGCCGGAGCACGAGTGGAACCCCTCATGGCCCGGATGCGCATGCTGTCGCACCGGTGCCGCACAGCCCTGCGCAAATCAGCCGTCGACTACTTCCGCGGCGACGCCTCCGACTGGCTCGCCTTCGGTGGCCTGCTGCTCACCGTGCCCGCGATCGCCTGCGGCACGCTGATGCTGCCCGTCTGGTTCTCGCCCTCGGCCCTCGTCCTGCCGATCGTGGCCGGCGGCCTCCTGCTGCGCCCCGCCAGCCTCCTCGCCCTGTACGCCGCCTCCGCGACCGCGCTGATCGTCGAGGCCCTCGTACTCGGCCCCTATACCCAGGGACCGGCCAGGGTCACCCCCGGCACCGTGCTCGTGGTCGCGGCCTGCGGGTTCTTCGGCCTGGTCATCGCCCAGTTCCGCAGCCGCGTCGGCGTGCCCTGGCGGCGCGGCGGCACCATGCTCTTCGACCTGCGCGAACGCATCCGGGTGCAGAGCAAACTGCCCGCCCTGCCGCGCGGCTGGCACCGCGAGATGGCGCTGCGCCCGGCCGGCGGCCAGTCCTTCTCCGGCGACTTCGTGGTCGCGGCCCGCACCAACGGCGGCCGGACCCTGGAGATCGTCCTGACCGACGTCTCCGGCAAGGGCATGGAAGCCGGCTCCCGGGCCCTGCTGCTCTCCGGCGCCTTCGGCGGACTGCTCGGCGCGCTGCCCGCCCACGGCTTCCTGCCCGCCGCCAACGGCTACCTGCTCCGCCAGGATTGGGACGAGGGCTTCGCCACCTCCATCCACCTCGTCCTGGACCTGGAGACCGGCGACTACGAGCTCCTCTCGGCCGGCCACCTCCCCGCCCTCCAGCTCTCGGCGGGCACCGGCCGCTGGCAGGAGAAGTCCGGCGAGGGCCCGCTCCTCGGCGTCTACGACGGCGCCGAATTCATCCCCGCCCGCGGCAACCTGCGCCCCGGCGACGTCCTGATGCTCTTCACCGACGGCCTCGTCGAGACCTCCGACCGGGAGATCAGCGAGGGCATGGACCGCCTCACCGGCGAGGCCGACCGCTACGTCGCCGCCGGATGGGACGGCGCGGCCTGGCACCTGATCGAGAAGGTCGCCAAGAACGTCAACGACGACCGCGCGCTGCTGCTCATCCGCCGCTCCGCCTGACCGCGGGGTGGGGCTTGCCCCACCACCGGTCCGCCGGGCGGCGTCATGGCCGCCGCCCCACCATGATCCGTAGCGTCGGAGCCACGAGCAGGACGGCGGCGAGAGGCGGCACACCACGGGGCTCCGACGGAGCAAGCGGCAGCACGGCCAGCACGGCCAGCACGAGCAGCACGAGCAGCACCGGCAGGCCGCACGGGAGCCGTCCGACACCGCGGCCGCCGTCGAGCTGCGCGGCGTACGGCGGGCCTACGGACGCGGGGGCTCCGCCGTACACGCGCTGCGCGGGATCGACCTCAGCCTGCCGCGCGGCAGCTTCACCGCCGTCATGGGACCCTCCGGCTCCGGCAAATCGACCTTCCTGCAGTGCGCCGCCGGACTCGACCTGCCCACCGAGGGATCCGTTCGGCTCGGCGGAACCGAGATCACGGCGATGAACGAGAACGAGCTCACCGAACTCCGCCGCAGCCGCCTCGGCTTCGTCTTCCAAGCCTTCAACCTGCTGCCGTCCCTCACCGTCGAGCAGAACGTACTGCTCCCGATGCGGCTCGCCGGCGGCCGCCGCGCGCACGAGGGCCGGGCCCGCGCCGCCGAGCTGCTCGCCCGCGTCGGTCTGGAGGGCAAGGGCGGCCGCCGCCCGGCCGAGCTGTCCGGCGGCCAGCAGCAGCGCGTGGCCATCGCCCGGGCCCTCGTCACCCGACCCGACGTGGTCTTCGCCGACGAACCCACCGGCGCGCTCGACACCACCACCGCGGCGGAGGTCCTCGGGCTGCTCCGGGACGCCGTCGACTCCCTGCGCGCCACCGTCGTCATGGTCACCCACGACCCGGCCGCCGCCGCCCACGCCGACCAGGTGCTCTTCCTCGCCGACGGCCTGATCGCGGACCGGCTGCCGCGCAGCTCCGCGGCCGCCGTCGCGGCCCGGATGACCGCACTCACCGCCCGCCGCGCTCCGGCCGCCGGTGCTGTAGCAGCCGGTGCTGTCGCCGCCGCCTGAGGCTCAGCGGACCAACGGCTGCCACGGCCCGAGCCCGAGCTTCCCGGTGTTCCCGAGGTCCACCGGTGCCTCGAGCCGCAGCCACAGCTGGGGGGCGCCGGGCCGGGGCTCGACCTCCACGATCCGCGCCGTCACGGCCGGCGTCGCCGACTCGGTGACGAGGTTGCGCCACACGATCCCGAAGAGGGCCGCCTGTCCCGGGGCCAGCGTCACCGGCCGCGGCGCCTCGTCCAGGTTCGGCGTGCCCGTGGTGATCCCCGCCGACCCGTGCTCCACCGCGACCTCCAGCGGATCGTTGCGGTCGTCGCGCAGCGACAGCTGCGGGTAGCCCTCCAGTACGTACGGCTGCGCACCGCAGTTGACCAGCTGGAAGCTCGCCACCCGCAGCCCCATGGCCGCGTTGCCCTCCATCTCGACGAGCCGGACCCCGCCCTCGGGGCAGGGTTCCACCGTGGCGGGCGGTGTCGAGGGCGCACTCCGGACGGGCGCGGGCTTCGCCGGCACGCTCACCGCGGTGGGCCCCGGAGCCGCCCTCGGGGCCGGCGGCATCGAACATCCGGCCGCCCCCGCCAGCACCCCCGCCAGAGCTCCCGCCGTGACCAGGCCCGGTATTCCTCGCCCCCACCACCGTTTTGCGATCATCCGGCGAGCCTACGACGCCGCGCGGGCCAGTTCCCGTGGATTGGCCCGCCCCCTCGGCCCCGGCCGCGCCTAACGTGCCCCCATGGACCGCACGCTCGCCGCCGATCTCGCCCGGCTCCCCGAACTCCTCGACGCCACCCGCGACGCCGCCGCCGACGCGCTCGCCACCCTGGACGCGCGTCCCGTCGTACCGCCCGCCGGAAAACCGCACGACCCCGAGCCCCTCCCGGAGCGCGCCACCGGCACGGACGCCGCGCTCGCCGCCTTCCGCGACCGCTGGGAGCCGCGGCTGTCGGCCTCCGCGGGACCGCGCTACCTCGGCTTCGTCACGGGAGGTGCCACCCCCGCCGCCCTCGCCGGGGACTGGCTCACCGCCGTCCACGACCAGAACTCCAACTCCGCCCTCGACGGCGGCGGACAGGACCTCGAACGCGAGACCGTCGGTTGGCTCCGAGACCTGTTCGGCCTGACCGCCGCCCACTCCGGCACCTTCGTCTCCGGCGCCACCATGTCCAACACCACCGGCCTCGCCATCGCGCGCGAATGGCTCGGCGAACGCCTCGGCGTGTCCCCGGCCGAGGACGGTGCGGCGGCCCTCGGCCCGGTCCGCGTGCTCTCCGGCGCCCCGCACTCCTCGATCGCCAAGGCCCTCTCGGTGCTGGGCCTCGGCCGCAACTCCCTGGTGCGGGTGCCCACCCTGCCCGGCCGCGAGGCCGTCGACCCCGCCGCCCTGGAGCGCGCGCTGGCGGACACCCCGGGGCCGGCCGTGGTCGTCGCCAACGCGGGCACCGTCAACACCGTCGACTTCGACGACCTCCGGGCGATCGAAACCCTGCGCGAGCGCCACGACTTCTGGCTGCACACCGACGCCGCGTTCGGAGCCTTCGCCGCGCTCTCCGCGGAGCACGCGCACCTCGTCGACGGCCTCGACGCCTCCGACTCCGTCTGCGTCGACCTGCACAAATGGCTCAACGTCCCCTACGACAGCGCCGTGCAGTTCACCCGCCGGCGCGACCTGCAGGCCCGCGTCTTCCAGAACTCCGCCGCTTACCTCGGCCCCCTCGGCGACCACCCCGACCTCGTCCACCTCACCCCCGAGAACTCCCACCGGCTGCGCGCCCTCGCCGCCTGGTTCACGCTCCGCGCGTACGGCCGCCAGGGCCACCGGGAGATCGTCGAACGCGACATCGCCTGCGCCCGCGCGCTGGGCGCCGCCCTGGAGGCGGACCCCGCCTTCACCGTCCTCGCCCCGGTCCGCCTGAACGTCGTCTGCTTCACCCTCGCCGAGGCCCCCACCCCGGAGCGCCTCACCGCCCTGCGGGAGGCGGTGGCCACCGAGGTGTTCGTCACTCCCACCGTCTACGGGGGAACCGCCGCCCTGCGTGCCGCGTTCTCCAACTGGCGTACCACGCAAGCGGACGTACGCCGGGCAGCGGAGGCACTCGGCGCAGCGGCAAGGGAGATCGCATGACCAACAGCCCCCTGACTCTGATCGAGGTCGAGTCCCTGGCGCGCAGCGCGCACGAGGGCCAGACCGACAAGGCCGGTCGGCCGTACGCCGAACACCTCGCGGCCGTGGCCGAGGGCGTGCGGCTGCGCGGAGGCAACGCCGAACAACAGGCGGCGGCCTGGCTCCACGACGCCATCGAGGACGAGGCCCTCAGCCTCACCTGGCTGGACGCTGCGGCCCTCCCGCAGACGGTGAAGGACATGGTCCTCGCGGTCACCAAACGCCCGGACGAGCCGGTCGAGCAGTACGCGGCCCGCATCCTGGCCACCCCGGGCGCCCTGCTCATCAAGGAGGCCGACCTCGCGCACAACGCGGACCCCGTACGCCTCTCCGTGCTGGACGGTCCCACGCGCGAGAGGCTGTCCGCAAAGTATGCGAATATCCGTTCCCTCCTCGGCCTCGCCACCCCGTGACCCGTGCACCGCGCCCGAAATATTCGTGTCGCACATGTGGTTGGCGGAAACGGAACGACGGCTGTTCGGCACGGGGCGTATAGCCAAGGCCCGTTGGTGGGAGGATGGTCCATGTGGGGGTGTGCCTGGCCGTGCGCCCCGGGCCGACCAGGGGACGACCGAAGGTGTGATCAGTAGTGGCCATTTCGCTGTCAGTGGTGGTTCTGTTGGCGGTCATCCTGGTGGTGCTGATCCGCGGCAACCACATCAAGACGGGCCCCGCCATCGTCGCGGCGCTCTTCGGCTTCTTCCTCGCGTCCAGCTCGATCGCTGACGACGTGAATCGTTTCTTGAACTCCCTCGCGACGATGATCGCGAACATCAAGCTCTGACCCCCGCGCACGGCGTCGTCAGGCGCCGGCAGGCGCCGTCCCGGCGACCCTCGCCGCCCGTTCCGCGTCCATCCCGGCAGCCCAGGAAGCCGCAAAGGCTCAGAAGAAGCTCTGAGTACGGCTGAAGGCGGGCCGGAACCGTCAACTCCGGGACACCATGCGGCACAGGGCGTCCAGCCGGGGGAGACGGTATGGCAAGGGAGCACCACCAGACGGCAGCGGTCAGCGGGGGAGAGGCACTCGATCTGTACGAGTACGCCTACCTCGCCGGTGGCGAGCGGCGGGTCGTGGAGAGCGCGATCATCTCGCTCGTCGAGCGCGGGACCCTGTCCCTGCAGGCCGCTCGGCTACGCACCATCGGTGCAGAACTCCCGCAGCATCCGGTCGAACGCGCGGTGATCGCCGCCTGCCCGCGGAGCAAGCGCGTCCACGAGGTGTTCGAGGCGCTCGGGCACTGCGACGAGGTCGACGAACTCGCCCGCCGCCTCGTCCTCCTCGGCCTCGTGCGCAACTGGCGCCGACGGCCCACCCGGGCGGGGCGCCGCCGCCTGGCGGCAACAGTAGCCGGGGGAAGCCTTCCCCCGTACGTACGGGAAGGCCCGGCGCTCCTCGACCCGGGCCCCGTCCGGTACGCACTGCTCGTCACCGGCCCCGACGGCCTCGGACGCACCCTGCGCCGCATGGGCAAAGCCCTCGACAACGAGTCCGATCACCACGCCGCGGACGGCGGCTTCAGCTGCGGCGGGGGCGGCGGTGGCGGCGGTGGCGGTGGCGCGGACTAGGCCGCGCACCGAGCCCGCTCGGCGCGGGCGAAGAAGGGGCACGGCCCGCTGAGCCCTGGGGGACGTCGGTGGCGACAGGTCATGGATCTACACGGTCTTCCTCACGGAAGACGGTGATGAACATCCCCTGCGCTCCGCCGAGCTCGGAGGGGGCGTGTCAGTGGCTGGTGACAGCATCCAGGGGTGCTGCTCAAGGGATACGACGACGGCCCGCTGGTTGCGGGCGAGCCACTGCTGGCCCGGCCGGGCTTCTGGTCGAACCACCTCATGGAGATGTGTGGCGAGGGGGCGAGCCCTGTGCGTCCCGTTCCGGAGTGGTTCGGCGATGACGGCGCCGATGCGGATGCCCTGTCCGAGGTCCTCTTCGATCCCGAAGGCTGGCCGGTGTTCCGGGTACCGGCTGAAAACGGTCCCGGAGTCGTGGTGATCTACCGCAACTTGGTCGGCGACTACGGCACCGACTACCTCCTCACCCATCCGGGCCGGGGAGACCTTTCGGGGACCGGGCTGACGTGGCACGAACTGGTCCGCCTCGCCGACAGCCCGCCCTCCGCGGCCGAAGGCGTCGAGGACACGGCCGCCCGCCTCCTGCTGCTCCTTCCCCTCCTCACCGACTCCGACGTGTCGGAGTCGGCGCCGGCAAGGCTCAGCGCCGCCCTGACTTCCGTGGGAGCGCCGCAAGAGACCGCCTTCAGCACGGCGCAGCATCTGCTCGCCCACCTGACGAGAAGACCGCGCCACGATCCCGCATGGGGATCGCCACTGAGCGGCAGCTGAGGGACCGGAGCGAAACCCGCCGGTCACAGCGGCAAGGTGGTCGGACGGCGGCACGCAGCAGCCCGGCACCGTCACCCGTCGAAGAGGTGCGGGGTCGGACAGAGCTCCACGGGCTCGTCCGGCCGATCCGCCCCATGCCACCAGATCTGCCGCCCGTCGTCCTCACGCGTGAAGAGGGCGAGACCGCGGCTCCTCATCGGCTGACCGCACCGGGGGCATCTGGGAGGGCCGCTCGACATGCTCGGCACCCCATTCCGGGCGCCGGCCCGAGCAAACGGGCGGCAGAGAGCGCCTGGAGGCTCGCTCTGACAGCCGTCGTTGATCGCTGTTCCCCCCGGCCCTACCTGGCACGCGTCCGGCGCGGACAGGGGCCTCACCAGTCGCGCCAGCGGTCTGTGATCGCCGCCCGATCGATGCCCCGCCTCGCGGCCAGAGCGGCGACGTCCACACCGTGCCCGCTCAGGGTGAGGTCGATGTATTCGCACAGTTGCTCCCGCTCTTCCGTGCAGAAGTGAGGGCCACCATGCTGTTTGTCCCGGTTGACTGCGTTGAGTGCGAGAGCCACTCGCTCAACCGTCCCGAAGACAGCCTCGTCGGACGGCTCCCGCAGTGCGTGCACTTCGTCTTCGAACGCTTCCAGGGCTGCGTCCGTCGCCCGCAGCAACGACTCGGGGTAGAGATCCGCCACGCCGGCGCACTCCGGGGGCAAGGTCCCGGCCGCCACCTCGCGGGCCGTCTCGGCCATGTAGGCACGCCAGTTCTCAGGGGGTCTGTTCGTCACGGGCCAGACGGTATGCCCGATCACTGACAGCCCGCAGTCCCGCACGCTTTCCCATCCTGTTGATGCTCGGCAACATCGAGTACGAGGTGTTCACCGACGGCGGGACACCCTCGGCACCCTCCGGACGGACGTGGCCGAACTCGTCGAGCTGTGCGCCGCGGGCGACCTGGAGGAGGCCGCCAAGCCCATGGCCCTGCACCCACACGACTGACGCCCCGCCCCGCCGACCTGCACCCGCAGGGCGTGTCTTCGTCGGGCCGAGGGGGTGCACTTTCATGATCTTCGGCACACACGGGCAACACGCTCGCCGCGTCAACGGGCGCCAGTACGCGGGAGTTGATGACGCACATGGGTCACAGCACCGCACGCGAGCGCCGATCGGGCTCGTGGAGAAGGGCCGAAAGGCCGCCACCGGCGCGAAGGAGGATCCACCGCCCCAGCGGGCACGCAGCGGGCACGCAGGGGGCACGCAGGCGGCACGCGGAGCTGATCACGGCCCCGGGAACGACGGAGGGCCAGGTTGAGGAAACCTCCTCTGACCTGGCCCTTCGTACTTCTGAGCGGGTGACGGGAATCGAACCCGCGTAGCTAGTTTGGAAGACTAGTGCTCTACCATTGAGCTACACCCGCAATGCGCGCGCCGCAGGTCCGGGGACCTCGGCACGGACAGCATCCTAGCGGGTCGCTCCCGGTGGGTGCACACCACATTCGGCGTCGTGGCGGAGGTCCGCCCGAAATGCCTTCGGAAACCCCGCGCATCAGAGTGTCTCCGGGCATGTACCCTACGTGTCGCACCGACGGGGTGTGGCGCAGCTTGGTAGCGCGTCCGCTTTGGGAGCGGAAGGTCGTCGGTTCGAATCCGGCCACCCCGACCAGCAGCAGTGTCTCCACAAGATCGCGTTGTGGGCTGATTGCCGCTTGCGGTTACTATGCAAGCTGCGTGCCCGTGTGTCTGATGTACCGGGCCGAAGTCCGCTGAACCGCTGAATCACAGCGCGACGGCAGAATCCCCAGCAGTCAGCCACAAGGAGACCGAACCGTGAAGAGCGCCGTGGAGACCCTGAACCCGACTCGGGTTCGGCTCACTGTTGAGGTGCCCTTCGAGGAGCTCAAGGACAGCCTCGACGCGGCGTACAAGAAGATCAACCAGCAGGTCACGGTGAAGGGCTTCCGCAAGGGCAAGATCCCGGCCCGCGTCATCGACCAGCGCTTCGGCCGCGGTGCGGTGCTGGAGGAGGCCGTCAACGACGCGCTCCCGAAGTTCTACACCGAGGCCGTCAACGAGGCCGACCTGAACCCGCTGGGCCAGCCGGACGTGGACATCACCGAGCTGAAGGACGGCGAGGTCCTCGCCTTCACGGCCGAGGTCGACGTTCGTCCCGAGATCGAGATCCCGGACTTCTCCGGCATCGAGGTCGAGGTCGACGCCATCGAGGTCTCGGACGAGGACGTCGAGAAGTCCGTCGAGCAGCTGCGCGGCCGCTTCGCGTCCACCACGGACGTCGAGCGCGCCGCCGCCGAGGGTGACGTCGTCACCATCGACCTCGAGGCCAAGGTCGACGGCGAGGTGCTGCCCGACGGCGTCGCCTCCGACGTCTCCTACACCATCGGCTCGGGCGAGCTCCTCGAGGGCATCGACGAGGCCGTCACCGGCCTGGAGGCCGGCGGCGAGGCCACCTTCACCTCGCAGCTGAAGGGCGGCTCCGCCGAGGGCAAGGACGCCGAGGTCACCGTCAAGGTCACCAAGGTCTCCGCCAAGGAGCTCCCGGCGCTGGACGACGAGTTCGCGCAGCTCGCGAGCGAGTTCGACACCATCGAGGACCTCAAGGCCGACAGCCGCAAGCGCCTCGAGAACATGAAGCAGTACGACCAGGCCACGCAGGCCCAGGAGCGCGTCCTGGAGAAGCTGCTGGAGCTCGTCGAGGTCCCGATCCCCGAGAAGCTCCTCGCGGACGAGGTCCAGACCCGCAAGCACAACCTGGAGCACCACCAGCTCGGCCAGATGGGTCTGACCATCGAGAAGTACCTGGAGTTCCAGGGCAAGACGGTCGAGGAGTTCGACGCCGAGACCTCCGAGCAGGCGATCAAGGGCATCAAGACCCAGTTCGTCCTCGACGCGCTGGTCAACAAGGAGAAGCTGGGCGTCAACCAGGAGGAGCTCACCGAGCACCTCATGCGCCGCGCCGCTTCCTCCGGCATGTCCCCCGACCAGTTCGCCCAGGCCGTGGTCGAGGGTGGCCAGGTTCCGATGCTGGTCGGCGAGGTCGCCCGCGGCAAGGCCCTCGCGGTCGTCGTCGAGGCCGCCAAGGTCGTCGACACCAACGGTGAGGTCGTGGACCTGTCCGACGAGGACGAGGAGCAGGCCGCCGAGACCGCCCTGGCCGCCGTCGACGGTGACGACGAGGTCAAGGACGAAGAGGCCAAGTAACACCCCGGGCGAAGCCCACTGAGCAGTGCCCCGAAGGGCCCGGACGCAGTCGTGTCCGGGCCCTTCGGTATGGGCCCCGTAAGGCCGCCGGAGCTTGCGCTCCGAGCGAACAGTTCGGGAAGCGGGATGGCGTTGTCCTACCTGCGCGTTAGGGTCCATGAATACGAGGGCACGTGAGTACCCGGGCGCCGGCGGACCCGTCCGCTCCGGCCGGACCGGACCCCAGAACGAGACGCTGAGACGGCACATGGCCGTCGGAGACGAGCAGGTGGATACGTGACGAATCTGAAGCCTTACGCCGCGGGTGAGCCGTCCATCGGTGGCGGCCTCGGCGACCATGTCTACAACCGGCTGCTCGGCGAGCGCATCATCTTCCTCGGCCAGCAGGTCGACGACGACATCGCCAACAAGATCACCGCGCAGCTCCTCCTCCTGGCCGCCGAGCCGGAGAAGGACATCTACCTCTACATCAACAGCCCCGGTGGCTCCGTGACGGCCGGCATGGCCGTCTACGACACCATGCAGTACATCCCCAACGACGTCGTCACCATCGGCATGGGCATGGCGGCCTCGATGGGCCAGTTCCTGCTCACCGGTGGCGCCAAGGGCAAGCGCTTCGCCCTGCCGAACACCGACATCCTGATGCACCAGGGCTCCGCCGGCATCGGCGGCACCGCGTCGGACATCAAGATCCAGGCCCAGTACCTGCTGCGCACCAAGCAGCGGATGGCCGAGATCACCGCGTTCCACTCGGGCCAGACCGTCGAGGCGATCATCCGCGACGGTGACCGCGACCGCTGGTTCACCTCCGAGGAGGCCAAGGAGTACGGCCTCATCGACGAGATCATCTCGGCCGCGTCCAACGTTCCGGGCGGCGGCGGCACCGGGGCCTGATCCCGGTAACCACCGTCAGTACCCAGCAGCCGACAGCCCGCAGAACGCCACCAGGATGGTGAACACCCAGATGCAGAACAACTTCTCCGCGAGCGGCCTCTACACCGGCCCGCAGGTGGACAACCGCTACGTCATCCCGCGCTTCGTCGAGCGCACCTCGCAGGGCGTGCGCGAGTACGACCCGTACGCGAAGCTCTTCGAGGAGCGCGTGATCTTCCTCGGCGTGCAGATCGACGACGCGTCGGCCAATGACGTCATGGCGCAGCTGCTGTGCCTGGAGTCGATGGACCCGGACCGCGACATCTCCATCTACATCAACAGCCCCGGTGGCTCCTTCACCGCGCTGACGGCGATCTACGACACGATGCAGTTCGTGAAGCCGGACATCCAGACGGTCTGCATGGGCCAGGCGGCCTCCGCCGCCGCGGTCCTGCTGGCCGCCGGTACCCCCGGCAAGCGCATGGCCCTGCCGAACGCCCGCGTGCTGATCCACCAGCCCTCCGGTGGCACCGGCCGCGAGCAGCTCTCCGACCTGGAGATCGCGGCCAACGAGATCCTGCGCATGCGCGACCAGCTGGAGACCATGCTGGCCAAGCACTCGACGACGCCGATCGAGAAGATCCGCGACGACATCGAGCGCGACAAGATCCTGACGGCCGAGGACGCCCTGGCGTACGGCCTGATCGACCAGATCGTCTCGACCCGCAAGAACTCCCACTGATCCTTGCCGCCAGTTGACGCGGGCACATCGTCGGATTCAGCGATGTGAACCACGTCAAGGGGGCCCCGCACGGGGCCCCCGGCAAGGTACCGTCGGATATGAGGCACCAGGAGCGCTGAACCAGGCGTCTCCCAGGCGAAGGGGAAGCACCTCGTGGCACGCATCGGTGACGGCGGCGATCTGCTCAAGTGCTCGTTCTGCGGAAAGAGCCAGAAGCAGGTGAAGAAGCTCATCGCAGGACCCGGTGTTTACATCTGCGACGAGTGCATCGACCTCTGCAACGAGATCATTGAAGAGGAGCTCGCGGAGACCTCCGAGGTCCGGTGGGAGGAACTCCCCAAGCCCCGTGAGATCTACGAGTTCCTGGAGAGCTACGTCGTCGGCCAGGAGCCGGCGAAGAAGGCCCTCTCCGTAGCGGTCTACAACCACTACAAGCGCGTGCAGGCCGGCGAGAACGGCGGCGCGCAGGGCCGGGACGACGCGATCGAGCTCGCCAAGTCCAACATCCTGCTGCTGGGCCCCACGGGCTCGGGCAAGACGCTGCTCGCGCAGACGCTCGCCCGCATGCTGAACGTCCCCTTCGCCATCGCCGACGCGACGGCGCTGACGGAGGCCGGGTACGTCGGCGAGGACGTCGAGAACATCCTGCTGAAGCTGATCCAGGCCGCCGACTACGACGTCAAGAAGGCCGAGACCGGGATCATCTACATCGACGAGATCGACAAGGTGGCCCGCAAGAGCGAGAACCCGTCGATCACGCGCGACGTGAGCGGCGAAGGCGTGCAGCAGGCCCTCCTGAAGATCCTGGAAGGCACGACCGCCTCCGTACCGCCGCAGGGCGGCCGGAAGCACCCGCACCAGGAGTTCATCCAGATCGACACGACGAACGTGCTCTTCATCGTGGGCGGCGCCTTCGCCGGCCTCGAGAAGATCATCGAGTCGCGTGCGGGTGCCAAGGGCATCGGCTTCGGGGCGACGATCCGCTCGAAGCGCGAGATCGAGGCCAGCGACCAGTTCCAGGAGGTCATGCCGGAGGACCTGGTGAAGTTCGGGATGATCCCCGAGTTCATCGGCCGCCTGCCCGTGCTGACCTCCGTGCACAACCTGGACCGTGAGGCCCTGCTCCAGATCCTGATCGAGCCGCGGAACGCGCTGGTCAAGCAGTACCAGCGGCTGTTCGAACTCGATGGCGTGGAGCTGGACTTCGAGCGCGAGGCGCTCGAGGCCATCGCGGACCAGGCGATCCTCCGCCAGACGGGCGCGCGCGGCCTGCGCGCCATCATGGAAGAGGTCCTGATGTCGGTGATGTACGAGGTCCCGTCCCGCAAGGACGTGGCCCGCGTGGTCATCACCTCGGAGGTGGTCCGTTCCAACGTCAACCCGACGCTGGTCCCCCGGATCGTCCCGAAGGACCAGGGCCCGCACGAGAAGTCGGCCTAGCAGCCAAGGGATTGAGGAGGGGCGTCAGGCCGATGGCCTGACGCCCCTCCTCGCATTCCGGACCATCTTGGTCGATAATCGGCCCTGTATTCGATCTGTGATGCCTTGGGTCGATTTCCTTGATCAACTCCGTATGTCGAACTTTCCACGGAGGGACGAGGAATGAAGAAGAAGCGCGCGGTCGGTGTCCTGGTGTCGACATTCGCGGCAGCCGCCCTGCCTCTGGTGGCCGCCTCGCCCGCGTCGGCCTCGTCGGCGGACTGCCAGGTCTACCTGCGCAACGTGGGCTACACGGTGGGTCCGCGGGTGCAGGATGCATGTGATCATGCCGCCGCCTGGGATTTGTCGGGCATGAATCGGCATGCCTGCTTCATGGCTTTGGTGAACCTCGGCGTGAAGCAGAACGACGCCTCTACGGCCTGTTACCAACTCGCCTGAAGTCCGGGAAGGATGGCGTGGGGCATGCATGATGCCCCACGCCTACCCGGATTGATCAGCTCTTGACGCGGGCGGTGTTGTAAAGCTTCGCGGCCAGCTCCGCGGTCTGTTCCAGCGTGTAGCCGGGCTTGTTCGCGAACACGGAGGCCACATCCGTGGCGGTGACCATGGTCAGGGTGCTGTAGTCGCCCCAGATGCACATCGGGAGGGTGAACTCCTTGGGACCCTTGGTCGACGTGTCCTTGACGGTGAGCTTCGCTTCCTGGCACTTCATCACGGCGCCCTTGAAGCCGGTCGGCGTCATCGCCTTGGGGCTGCCGATCAGTTGGACGTCGGACTTGCCGTCCTTCGCCGCGTTCACCTTGGCCAGGGCGAAGTAGCCGTCCACCGCCTTCTCCGGGTCGGCGATCTCGCCGTAGAGGCCCTTGAAGTTGAGGCCCTTGCCCGTCAGCGGGTTCTTCGGGTCGCCGGCTGTGTAGGTCATGCCGACCCGGGACGGGTTCTTGACGCCGCCGGCCTCGGCCTCCTTCTTGTCCTGGTCGCTGAAGGGCGGCTCTTTGTATGCCGGGTCCTTCTTGAAGTCGTCCACCGACTCCGGGGCGACCAGCTTGTAGCCCTTGGTGTCCGCGGAGACGTCGCCGTCCGTGCCGCCGCCCAGGAAGTACCAGCCGCCGCCCGCGATCAGCGCGACCGCGACGACCGCGCCGATGATCACGCCGGCCTTGGACTTCTTCGGGGGCTGGCCGCCGTACGGGGCCTGCTGCTGCGGGTAGCCGTACGCCGGCGTCGGGGGCTGCTGGGGGTAGCCCTGCGGGGGGACGCCCGGCTGCTGCGGGTAGCCGTAACCGGGCTGCGGGGCCGCGGGCTGACCGTACGGGTTGGGCTGGGGGGCGGGCTGGCCGTAGGGGCCGGGCGGCGGCGGGGGCTGCTGCCCGTACGGTCCCGGCTGCTGGGGCTGCTGCCCGTAGGGCCCTGGCTGGTTGTAGCTCATCCCGCGTCCCCCAATGAGGTTGCTTATACGTTTCACACATCCTGACGGAAGCCAGGCGCGGGAAAGGTGCCGGGCCCGGGGAATACCGGTTTCATGACTGGACTGTTACCGCTCTAAACTGTGCCCCGTGACCGAGAACACGCAGACACCCAGCAGCCCCACCTCCGAACTGCCGACCACGTACGCGCCGGCCGAGGTAGAAGGGAAGCTCTACGAGCGCTGGGTAGAGCGCGGTTACTTCGAGGCGGACGCCAAGAGCGAGAAGCCTCCGTACGCGATCGTCATCCCGCCGCCCAACGTCACCGGCAGCCTGCACCTGGGCCACGCCTTCGAGCACACGCTGATCGACGCCCTCACCCGCCGCAAGCGCATGCAGGGCTACGAGACGCTGTGGCAGCCCGGCATGGACCACGCCGGCATCGCCACCCAGAACGTCGTCGAGCGCGAGCTCGCCAAGGAAGGCAAGTCCCGCCACGACCTCGGCCGCGAGGCCTTCGTCGAGCGCGTCTGGCATTGGAAGGGCGAGTCCGGCGGTCAGATCTCCGGCCAGATGCGCCGCCTCGGCGACGGCGTCGACTGGTCCCGCGAGCGCTTCACCATGGACGAGGGCCTCTCCGAGGCCGTCCAGACCATCTTCAAGAAGCTCTACGACGACGAGCTGATCTACCGCGCCGAGCGCATCATCAACTGGTGCCCCCGCTGCCTGACCGCGATCTCCGACATCGAGGTCGAGTACCAGGACGACGAGGGCGAGCTCGTCTCGATCCGCTACGGCGAGGGCGACGCGTCCATCGTCGTCGCGACCACCCGCGCCGAGACGATGCTGGGTGACACGGCCGTCGCCGTCCACCCCGAGGACGAGCGCTACAAGCACCTCGTCGGTACCGAGATCGAGCTGCCGCTCACCGGCCGGCGCATCCCGGTCGTCGCGGACGAGCACGTCGACCCGGAGTTCGGCACCGGCGCCGTCAAGGTGACCCCGGCGCACGACCCGAACGACTTCGAGATCGGCCAGCGCCACAACCTGCCGAACCTCGCCGTTATGGACGAGCACGCGATCATCACCGCCCACGGCCCCTTCCAGGGCCTGGACCGGCTGGAGGCCCGCTCCGCCATCGTCGGCGCGCTGCGCGCCGAGGGCCGCATCGTCGCCGAGAAGCGCCCGTACACGCACTCCGTCGGTCACTGCTCGCGCTGCAAGACCACCATCGAGCCGCGTCTGTCGATGCAGTGGTGGGTCAAGGTCGGCCCGCTCGCCAAGGCCGCCGGTGACGCGGTCCGCAACGGCGAGGTCAAGATCCACCCGCAGGAGATGGAGAAGCGGTACTTCGACTGGGTCGACAACCTCCACGACTGGTGCATCTCGCGCCAGCTGTGGTGGGGTCACCGCATCCCGGTCTGGTACGGCCCGAACGGCGAGGTCGTCTGCGTCGGACCGGACGAGCAGCCGCCCACCGGCGAGGGCTGGACCCAGGACACCGACGTCCTGGACACCTGGTTCTCCTCGGGCCTGTGGCCGTTCTCCACGCTCGGCTGGCCGCAGCAGACCGACAGCCTGGCGAAGTTCTACCCGAACGCCGTCCTGGTCACCGGCTACGACATCCTCTTCTTCTGGGTCGCCCGGATGATGATGTTCGGCCTCTACGCGATGGACGGCACCCCGCCGTTCCACACCATCGCCCTGCACGGCATGGTCCGTGACGAGCGCGGCAAGAAGATGTCGAAGTCCTTCGGCAACGTGGTCAACCCGCTGGACTGGATGGACAAGTACGGCTCCGACGCCGTCCGCTTCACCCTGGCCCGCGGCGCCAACCCGGGTGTCGACGTCCCGATCGGCGAGGACTGGGTCCAGGCCTCCAGCAAGTTCGCGAACAAGATCTGGAACGCCACCCGTTTCGCGATGATGAACGGCGCCACGATCGAGGGCGAGCTGCCGCCCGTCGAGCAGCTGTCGGCCACCGACCGCTGGATCCTGTCCCGGCTGAACGAGACGGTCGCGCAGGTCGACGCGTACTACGAGGACTACCAGTTCTCGAAGCTCAGCGAGGCGCTCTACCACTTCGCGTGGGACGAGGTCTTCGACTGGTACGTCGAGCTGTCGAAGACGACCTTCTTCGCGGGCGGCGAGCAGGCCAAGGTCTCCGGCCGCGTCCTCGGCGAGGTCATCGACGTCATGCTGCGACTGCTCCACCCGGTCGTCCCCTTCGTCACCGAGACGCTGTGGACCACGCTGACCGGTGGCGAGTCCCTCGTCATCGCCGACTGGCCCAAGGACAGTGGCTTCCGCGACGCGGCGGCCGAGGCGGAGATCGCTTCCGTCCAGTCGGTGATCACCGAGGTCCGCCGCTTCCGCAAGGAGCAGGGGCTGCAGGACGGCCAGAAGGTTCCGGCCCGTCTGGAGCTGGGCGCCACCGGGCTGGGCGCGCACGAGGCGGCCATCCGGCAGCTGCTGCGCCTCCAGCCGGAGGGTGACTCCTTCAGCGCCACCGCGACCCTCCCGGTCGCCGGCGGCACCGTCGCGCTCGACCTGTCGGGGACCATCGACGTGGCGGCCGAGCGCAAGCGCCTGACGAAGGACCTGGGCGCCGCGGAGAAGGAGAAGCAGCAGGCCGAGGCGAAGCTCGGGAACGAGGCGTTCATCGCCAAGGCCCCGGACAACGTCGTGGACAAGATCAAGGGCCGGCTCGCCAAGGCCGAGGCGGACATCGCCCGGCTCCAGGCGCAGCTGGACGGTCTCCCGGCCGCCTAGCACCCGGTACGCACGCACAGGAGAAGGCCCCCGCGCCGTCGGTCGACGCGGGGGCCTTCGCCGCATCCCTTCCCCGTGCGGGAGCGGGCGTCACGGCGGAGACTGTCCGAAGTGCCCTACATCACTACTTTTTCGGTTCCCGGTGATCCGAACCGCAGCGCTGACCACGGATGATGGAGGGCATGCGCGTCAAGCCCGTCGTCCCGGCCTTCGACCGGCTGGTGGCTTCCGGCCGCCGGCACACCGAGAGCTGGGCCGGGTCGCCGCGGGCCGTGGACGTGCTCACCGCGCTCGGCTGCCTCGGCCTGATGGCCCTCGACCTTCCGGGTCTGGCCGCCGCCGACAACTCGCTGACCGGGTCGACCGCCGCCGTCGTGCTCGCCCTGGGCTGCGCCACCCTGCTGGTGCGCCGCCGGCAGCCCTGGATCTCGTACCTGGCCGCTCTGCTGTTCATCGGGTGGCTGCACGAGCTCACCCTGGTCCAGTTCGCCCTCTACTCGGTCGGCCGCTACCGCGGGCGCCGGGCCGGGATCCTCGCCACGCTCGGCTACGTCGCCTTCGCGCTGGTCATGTTCGTCCTGCCGGGCTGGCCCGAGCCCGCGGGGCAGACCCTCAGCGGGTTCCTCAGCGTGGTCGTGCCCATCGGGGTGCTCGCCTCCGCGGTGGGCATCGCCGCCTACCGGCACGACCTGGTGGGGGAGCTGACCGCCCGACGGGCCGAGTCGGCCGTGCTCCACGCCGTCCAGCAGGAGCGCACCTCCGTGGCCCGCGACGTCCACGACTTCGTCGGGCGCGAGCTGACCCTGCTCACGGTCCGCTCCGAGGTGCTGTCGATGCGGGCGCGCGAGACGGCGTACGGGCCGGACTTCGAGGAGTTGGCCGACACCGCCCGGCGGGCCCATCTGGTGCTCAACGAGATCATCGTGCAGCGCGGGGAACGGGCCTCGACACCGGGCGTGGACGGGCTGCCGGCGCTCGCCGAGGAGAGCGGGCGGGCCGGTTCGCCCGTCCGGCTGGCGATGGACCAGGACGTGCACGGGCTCTCCCCGCTGCGGCAGGCGGCGGTCTACCGGGTGGTGCAGGAGTGCCTGACCAATGCCGCCAAGCACGCGCACGGGGAGACCATCGACGTGTCGATCACGGCGGACGGCCCGCGGCTGCGGATAGCGGTCAGCAACGCCCTGCCGGACCGGACCCCGGGCCGGGCACCCGTCTCGGCGGGCTCGGGCACGGCGAGCATGTCCGAGCGCGTGCGCAGCCTGGGCGGGACCCTGACGACGACGCGCACGCGGAACTCGTACGAGGTCGTCGCCACCCTCCCGCGCGGCTAGGCCGTCCCCTCCGGGTCGCGCCGGGCCCGGCCCGCCCGGGACGTCACGTGGCCTGCACGCCACCGGACGCCGCGGGTTCGGCCGACGAGGTCCGGGAGGGACGGCCCGGGCCGTCCCTTACGGCCCCCTAGGCCTTCGCCGGGGCCAGCAGGACGCCCAGGGTGTCCAGGTCCTCCACGCAGCGGCCGGAGCCCAGCGCCACGCAGTCCAGCGGGTCGTCCGCGACGAAGACCGGGATGCCCGTGGCGGAAGCCATCCGCAGGTCCAGGCCGGGCAGCAGGGCGCCGCCGCCGGTCAGCACGATGCCGTGTTCCATCACGTCGCCGGACAGCTCCGGCGGGCACTCCTCCAGGGTGGCGCGGACGGCGGCGATGATCGCCTCGATCGGTTCGTCGAGTGCGGCCCGGACGTCCTGGACGGTCAGCCGGAGGGTCTTGGGCATGCCGCCGACCTTCTCGCGGCCGCGCACGGTGAAGGTGCGCGTCTCCAGCTCCGGCCGGTCCGGGACCGGCCAGGCCGATCCGATGGCGAGCTTGACGTCCTCGGCGGTGCGCTCCCCGATGAGCAGAGCGTGTTCCTTGCGCACGTGGTCCATGACCGCAGCGTCGAGCCGGTCCCCGCCGACGCGCAGCGACCGGGACGTGACGATGCCGCCCAGGGAGATGACGGCGACCTCGGAGGTGCCGCCGCCGATGTCCACGACCATCGAACCGCGGGGTTCGGCCACGGGCAGCCCGGCGCCGATCGCCGCGGCCATCGGCTCCTCGATCAGGTGCACGACCCTGGCTCCCGCCCGGGTGGACGCCTGGACGATGGCCCGCCGCTCGACCGGGGTGACGCCGGAGGGCACGCAGATCACCATCCGGGTGCGGGGCCGCCGGCCCGGGACGGCCTTGCGGACGAAGTGCCGGATCATCTCCTCCGCGGCCTCGTAGTCGCAGATCACGCCGCCCCTGAGCGGGCGGATCGCGGTGATGGAGCCGGGGGTGCGGCCGATGGTCTCCTTGGCGTCCGTACCGACGGCCAGGGCGGTGGTGGTGCCGGCCCGCACGGCGACCACGGACGGCTCATTGAGGACGATCCCGTGCCCCCGTGCGTAGACGAGGGTGTTGGCGGTGCCCAGGTCCATCCCTATGTCGCGGCTGGATGTCGTCTTATTGCTGCTGGCCTGCGGCATTTATTCCCCTATCTCCTGCCGCAAGGCTTGCATAACGGTCCGGTCGCTCCCGGCGCCGGAGGTCCCGAAAAGGCCGGGCCGAAAGTCCCCCGGGTCCCCGTCCGTAGACTGGCCCTGTGAGTGACCAGCAGCCCGAGAGCCACGACCGCGACCACAACGACGACCTCGCCGCGTCCTTCGACGAGTTCGACCAGATCGTGGCGGAAGAGTCCGACCGCGACCCCGACCTGGCGGTGATCGAGGCCGGTAGCCGCACCCTGCGCGCCCAGGCCGGACCGCCCCAGGGCGACCCGGTACCCGCCCCGCCCGTCGACCCCGAGGTCGCCAAGGCGCTGCTGGAGGTGGAGCAGGAGCTCGCCACCCGTTGGGGCGAGACCAAGCTGGAGCCCTCGGTGTCGCGGATCGCGGCACTGATGGACGTGCTGGGCGAGCCGCAGCGCGCGTACCCGTCCATCCACGTCACCGGTACCAACGGCAAGACGAGCACGGCCCGCATGATCGAGGCCCTGCTGAACGCCTTCGAGCTGCGCACCGGGCGCTACACCAGCCCGCACGTGCAGTCGATCACCGAGCGGATCAGCCTCGACGGGGCGCCGATCACCGCCGAGCGGTTCGTCGAGACGTACCACGACATCAAGCCGTACGTGGAGATGGTCGACGCCGCCGAGGAGTACCGGCTGTCCTTCTTCGAGGTGCTCACCGGAATGGCCTACGCGGCCTTCGCGGACACCCCGGTGGACGTGGCCGTGGTCGAGGTCGGCATGGGCGGCAGCTGGGACGCGACCAACGTCATCGACGCGTCCGTCGCGGTGGTCACCCCGATCAGCCTGGACCACACCGACCGGCTCGGCTCCACGCCCGGTGAGATCGCCGTGGAGAAGGGCGGCATCGTCAAGCAGGACGCGACCGTGATCCTGGCCCAGCAGCCGGTGGACGCGGCGCAGGTGCTGCTGAAGAAGGCCGTCGAGGTGGACGCCACGGTGGCCCGCGAGGGCATGGAGTTCGGCGTCGTCTCGCGCGAGGTCGCGGTCGGCGGCCAGCAGCTGACGCTGCGCGGTGTGGGCGGCGAGTACGACGGCATCTTCCTGCCGCTGTACGGCGCGCACATGGCGCACAACGCGGCGGTGGCGCTGGCCGCCGTCGAGGCCTTCTTCGGGATCGGCCAGGAGCACGCCCGGGTCCTGGACGTGGACACCGTGCGCAAGGCCTTCGCTTCGGTGTCCTCGCCGGGCCGCATGGAGGTCGTGCGGCGCAGCCCGACGGTGGTCCTGGACGCGGCGCACAACCCGGCGGGCGCGGCGGCCACCGCGGAGGCGGTCACCGAGTCCTTCGGCTTCAGCCGGCTGATCGGGGTCGTCGCCGCGAGCGAGGGCAAGGACGTCCGCGGGGTGCTGGAGGCCTTCGAGCCGATCTTCGCGGAGGTGGTGGTGACGGAGAACTCCAGTCACCGCTCGATGGGCGCGGACGAGCTGGCGGCCGTCGCGGTCGAGGTCTTCGGCCCCGATCGGGTGCAGGTGGAGCCACGGCTGGACGACGCCCTGGAGGCGGCGATCACCCTGGCGGAGGAAGAGGCCGAATACGGAGGGGCCGGGGTCCTGGTGACCGGTTCCGTGATCACGGTGGGCGAGGCCCGCCTGCTGCTGAAGAGGGGCTGAGGGATGCGCACGCTGTGTGCGAGCACGCTGATCGGCGAGTTCTTCGTGATCGGTTTCGCGGGGCTGGTGGCGATGAAGGACCCCGATCTGACCCAGGCCACGGTCTGGACGGTGTGCGGGATCGCCATGCTGCTGTCGGTGCTGCTGTGCGGGATGCTGTCGCGTCCCGGGGCGGTCCAGCTGGGTTGGGCCCTGCAGATCGGCCTGATCGTGAGCGGGTTCGTCGTGCCGACGATGTTCTTCCTCGGCGCGGTGTTCGCCGGGCTGTGGTGGTGCTCCGTGCACTACGGCCGCAAGATCGACACGATCAAGGCGCGCTGGGCGGCCGCGCAGGGCGAAGCCCAGGCCTGATCTGGTACGGGCGTGGTCCGGGCGTGGTGCGGGCGTCCGCCCGCGTGCTCGAGCGGTCCTGGGCGGCGCACGCTTCCCCGCCTTGGCGGGGCCGGCCCGGGCTCGCCCTCGTGTGCGCCGCGATGCGCGTCCCACTCCTCGCGGGTGTGGGGTTCGGGGTCCGTGCGCCCGCCCTGCCCCATCCCTGTAGCCTCGGGTAACCGCACCCGTTTGCCGCAAGGAGTTACAACATGACCCAGCGCACGCTCGTCCTGCTCAAGCCGGACGCGGTCAGGCGTGGCCTGGTGGGCGAGATCATCGGCCGTATCGAGCGCAAGGCGGGCTGGAGCATCCCGGCCCTGGAGCTGCGCACGCTCGATCGGAGCATCCTGGAGCAGCACTACGCCGAGCACGTGGGCCGGCCGTTCTACGAGCCCCTCATGGGCTTCATGGCGAGCGGCCCGATCGTCGCCCTGGTGGTCGAAGGCGAGCGGGTGATCGAGGGTGTCCGCCAGTTGGCCGGACCCACTGACCCGATCGCGGCGGCGCCGGGCTCCATCCGGGGTGATTTCGGCACGATCACGCGTGAGAACCTGATCCACGCCTCGGACTCGGAGGAGTCCGCCGAGCGTGAGCTGAAGCTGTTCTTCCCGGCGCTCTGAGCACTCTTTCCTGACGGAACATCAGCCGAATAGCGCTCATGACCTGGGGCGACCGAAGTAATTTCGGTCGCCCCACGGTATTTCCGGGGCGCAGCGGGAACGCCTGGGCAGGACACGTCGTCACCACTGAGGGGGCGGCTATCCATTCCGGCGGGATTGCCGGAGTCCCGTCGCGCGGTCTTCGTACTTGCGGCACTACGATGGGGCCTCCACCCACACACCCACCTCGCCGACCTGACAGCAGCCGCTATCAACTGGAAGGCCAGACGCTCCTCATGGGGAACAAGGGGAACAAAATGTCGTTCATCGGCCGTGACATGGCGATCGACCTCGGGACCGCCAACACGCTGGTGTACGTGAGGGGCCGGGGGATCGTCCTGAACGAGCCGTCCGTGGTCGCCATCAACACGAACACCGGTGGCATCCTGGCGGTCGGCTCGGAGGCGAAGAAGATGATCGGGCGCACGCCCGGCAACATCGTCGCCGTACGGCCCCTCAAGGACGGCGTCATCGCCGACTTCGAGATCACCGAGCGCATGCTCCGGTACTTCATCCTTAAGATCCACAAGCGCCGCTACCTGGCCCGCCCGCGCGTGGTGGTCTGCGTTCCCTCCGGCATCACGGGAGTGGAGCGACGCGCCGTCATCGAGGCGTCCACGCAGGCCGGCGCCCGCCAGGTGCACATCATCGAAGAGCCCATGGCCGCCGCCATCGGCTCGGGCCTGCCCGTCCACGAGGCCACCGGCAACATGGTCGTGGACATCGGCGGCGGCACCACGGAGGTCGCCGTCATCTCCCTCGGCGGAATCGTCACGGCACAGTCCATCCGGGTGGCCGGCGACGAGCTCGACAACGCGATCATCCAGCACATCAAGAAGGAGTACTCGCTCCTCCTCGGTGAGCGCACCGCCGAGCAGATCAAGATCACCATCGGGTCGGCGTACGACCTCGACAAGGACGAGCACACCGAGATCCGCGGTCGTGACCTCGTCTCCGGCCTGCCCAAGACGGTCGTCATCTCGGCCGCCGAGGTGCGCAAGGCCATCGAAGAGCCGGTCAACTCCATCGTCGACGCGGTCAAGACCACGCTCGACAAGTGCCCGCCGGAACTCTCCGGCGACATCATGGACCGTGGCATCGTCCTGACCGGCGGCGGCGCGCTGCTGCGCGGCCTCGACGAGCGGCTGCGCCGGGAGACCGGCATGCCGATCCACATCGCGGAGGACCCGCTCGACTCGGTCGCGCTCGGCTCCGGCAAGTGCGTCGAGGAGTTCGAGGCCCTCCAGCAGGTCCTGGACGCCCAGCCCCGTCGCTGACAGATGCCCCTCCTTGCCGGAGGGGCCATGCGGAACACACAAGGATCCGCCGTACGGGTGCTACCGGGCCCGTGCGGCGGATCGTTGATATACAGGCAAAAGAGAAATCCGACGAGGAAGGCACGGCCGCCGCACGTGAGGGACACACGAGAAAGCCGGCTGCTCCTGGTGCTCCTGATCGCCATCGCGTTCGCATTGATCACGGTGGACATCAGGGCAGGCGAGGAGTCGCCGGTCGACGGTGCCCGGCAGGCCGCCGCAGCGGTCTTCGGCCCGGTCGAGGAAGGTGTGGCGACCGCGGTCGACCCGGTCGCCAACGCCATAGGGGCGGTACGGGACTCCGGCGAGCGCCACAACCGCATCGCCACGCTGGAGCGCGAGAACGCGGCGCTGAAGGCCAAGCTGGGCAGCGAGGACCAGACCCGCAGCCGCATCCACGAGCTCGACGAGATGCTCAAGCGGGCCGGTGCCGGGCAGTACGGCATCAAGGGCGCCGAGGTCATCGCCATAGGAGCGGCCCAGGGCTTCTCGTGGACCGTCACCATCGACGCCGGCAGCAAGGACGGCATCGAACGCGACATGACCGTCCTCAACGGGGACGGACTCGTCGGACGGGTCAGCACCGTCGGTCCCGACACCGCCACCGTCGTCCTCGCCAACGACCCCGACTTCACCGTCGGCACCCGGCTGGAGAAGACCGGTGAACTGGGCTTCGCCACCGGCCAGGGCGACCGCGCCCTGTCCGTCCAGATGCTCAACGGCAAGGCCAAGGTCAACCCCGGCGACCGGCTCGTCACCTTCGGCTCGCGCGGCAACAAGCCCTTCGTGCCCGGCGTGCCGATCGGCGAGGTGGTCAAGGTCGACCCCTCGCGCGGCGACCTGACCCGCACCGTCTGGGTGCGTCCGTTCGTCGGCTTCTCGCGCCTGGACATCGTCGGCGTCGTGGTGATGCCGCCGCGCGAGGACCCCCGCGACGCGGTCCTGCCGCCCAAGCCCGAGGCCCCCAAGCCCACCCCGACGGTCACCGTCACGGTCACCCCGTCCGGGTCCGCCGGCGCCCCCGCCAAGCCGGCCGACGACTAGGAGCAGACCACGCATGCGTTTCAACCGGATCCTGCTCTCGGCCACCCTCATCGTGGTCGCGCTCGTCATCCAGGTCACCGTCCTGGGTCGACTCCAACTGCCGGGCGCCGTGCCCGACCTGCTGCTCCTCACGGTCGTCTCGCTCGCACTCGTGTACGGGCACGTCAGCGGGGCGCTCATCGGCTTCGCCGCCGGTCTCCTCGCCGACCTGGCCCCGCCCGCCGACCACGCCGCCGGGCGGTACGCGCTGGTGCTGTGCGTCATCGGCTACGTCGCCGGGCTGACCCGCCCCGACGGCGGCCGGTTCCGTTCCGCCTGGGGCCCGATGCTCACCGTCGTCGCCGCCGCGATCGGCTCCACCCTGCTCTACGCGGGCGTGGGCGCCCTCGTCGGCGACACCGCCGCCCGCCACGTCGGTCTGACCGGTCTGCTGTTCACCGCGACCCTCTACGACCTGCTGCTCGCGCCGTTCACCGTGCCGTTCATCATGGCCCTCGCCCGGCGCGCCGAGAACGACCCGATGGCCGTCGAGGCCGGCGGCGGCCCCGCCAACAAGGCCGCCGACGTCTCCGCCGGCTGGCTGGCCGGCGGAACGGGCCTGCGCATCGGCAGCCAGCGCGGCGGCCTGCGCCTGAAGACCGCCCGCTCGCGGGCCAACAAAGCCGTCCGTATAAAGGGGGTCAAGGCGGTCAAGGGTGTGAAGAGCGTCAAAAAGCTGTGAGGGAGGAGCAGTCGTGACCAACGTTCCGGAGACCGGCCGAACCTCCCGGGTGCAGATCAGGCTCGTCATGATCCAGGTGCTGGTGCTCTCGATGCTGCTCACCCTCGGCGGGCGGCTCTGGTACCTCCAGATCCGCAACGGCGACGAGTACTACCACGAGGCGAAGAGCAACCACGTCCAGCGGGTCGTCCAGCCCGCCGTGCGCGGCTCGATCCTCGACGCCCGCGGGGTCCCGCTCGCCGACAACGAGACCCGCCTCGTCGTCTCCGCCAGCCGCACCGCGCTGATGAAGATGAAGGACAAGGGCAAGGGCGTCATGACCCGCCTCGCCGACGTCCTGGACATGACCCCCAAGGAGGTCATGGACAAGGTCCGGCTCTGCGACTCCCAGACCCCCGCGCCCTGCTGGAACGGCTCCCCCTACCAGCCGATCCCGGTCACCCTCGAAGCCACCACGCAGCAGGCGTTGCAGCTGCGCGAACGCCCGGAGGACTTCCCCGGCATCACCGCCGAACCCACCGCCGTCCGCCGCTACCCGGCCCCCGGCGGGGCCCGTACCGCACAGGTGCTCGGCTACCTCTCGCCGGTCACCGACGAGGAGATCCAAAAGGCCAAGGACTCGGACTCGCCGCACCTGCGTTCCGACCAGGTCGGGCGCTCCGGCATCGAACGCACCTACGACCGGCAGCTGCGCGGCAAGGCGGAGGTCACCTCGTACGAGGTCGACAACCTCGGCCGGGTCATGGGCCAGACCAAGTCCGACCCGGGCGTGGCCGGATCCACCCTCGTCACCAGCATCGACGCCCGGGTCCAAGCCGTCGCCGAGTACGAGCTCCAGGACGCGATGAAGGTCGTCCGCAACGAGACCGACAACATCACCGGCCGCAAGTACGAAGCCGACTCCGGAGCCGTCGTCGTCATGGAGGCCAAGACCGGCCGCATCGTCGCGATGGCCTCCCAGCCCGACTACGACCCCAACACCTGGGTCGGCGGCATCTCCGGCAAGGACTACGCCAAGCTCACCAGCAAGGGCTCCAACTACCCGCTGCTCAACCGGGGCATCCAGGGCATGGCCCCCGCGGGCTCCATCTTCAAGGTGGTCTCCGCGAGCGCGGCCGTCCGGGCCGGCTACAAGTTCGACGACAAGTACAACTGCAGCAGCTCCTACAGCCTCGGCGGCCGGAGCTTCGCGAACTTCGAGTCCAAGGGGCACGGTCCCATCACCCTCGGGGACGCCCTCAAGTTCTCCTGCAACACCGTCTTCTACGCCCTGGGCCACAAGGAGTGGCAGCGCGACGGCGGCCTCAGCCCCAAGAGGGACGCCCACGACTGGTTCTACCGGACCGCCCGGGAGTTCGGACTCGGCTCCGAAACCGGGATCGACCTGCCGAACGAGGTCACCGGCCGGATCCCCGACCGGAAGTGGAAGCAGAACTTCTGGAAGGCCAACAAGAACGCCTGGTGCAAGCAGGGCAAGCGGGGCGGCACCTACGTCGAGCAGATCGCCTACGAGAGCTGCCTCGAAGGCAACCAGTTGAAGGCCTACGACAGCATCAACTTCGCCATCGGCCAAGGCGACGTCCTCGTCACCCCCATCCAGATGGCCACCGCGTACTCCGCCATCAGCAACGGGGGCACCCTCTACAACCCCACCGTCGGCAAGGCCGTGATCAGCCCCGACGGCAAGCACATCGAGATGATCAAGCCCCAGTCGCACGGCAGGCTGCCGATCGACGCCAAGACCATCCGCGACCTCGACGGGGGCCTGCGCTCGGTCGTCGAGCCCGGCGGCACCGCCGCCTGGCGGTTCGGCGGCTGGCCGATGGACAAGATCCCGATGCACGCCAAGACCGGCACCGCCCAGGTCTACGGCAAGCAGACCACGTCATGGCTGGCGACCTACACCAAGGACTTCACGATCGTCATGACGATCTCCCAGGGCGGCACCGGCTCCGGCGCCTCCGGCCCCGCCGTCCGCAACCTCTACAACGCCATCTACGGTCTGACCATGGACGGGAAGCAGGACCTCAAGAAGGCCCTGCTGCTGGGCCCCGAGGCGAAGCTGCCCCGGATCGAGCCCGACGGCTCCATCATCCCCCCGGAGATCCGGCCGTACGTGCCGGCGTCCCCGGAGGATCTGGAACCGGCCGTGCTCGCCGGGCCGCCCGCACCGCCCGCGGCTCGCCAGGACTAAGGGAAGACATGCAGACCGCCAACAAGTTCTCCGTCTCCCGGTACGCGCCCGAGCGCGGGGCGATGGCCAAGCTCACCGCCCGCGACTCGGTGGTGCGCCGGCTCGACTGGCCGATACTCCTCTCCGCGACCGCCCTCTCCTGCATCGGCGCCCTGCTGGTGTGGTCGGCGACCCGCAACAGGACCGCGCTGAACCAGGGGGACCCGTACTACTTCCTTGCCCGGCACGCCCTGAACACCGGCATCGGCCTCGTGCTGATGATCGGCACGATCTGGCTCGGCCACCGCACCCTGCGCGGCGCCGTGCCGATCCTCTACGGGCTCTCCCTGCTGCTGATCCTCGCCGTACTGACCCCGCTCGGCGCCACCATCAACGGCGCCCACGCATGGATCGTCATCGGCGGCGGATTCTCCCTCCAGCCGTCCGAGTTCGTGAAGATCACGATCATCCTGGTGATGGCGATGCTGCTGGCCACCCGGGTGGACGCGGGCGACCTCGCCCACCCCGACCACCGCACGGTCGTCAAGTCGCTCTGCCTGGCCGCGGCCCCGATGGGCATCGTCATGCTGATGCCCGACCTCGGCTCCGTGATGGTCATGATCGTGATCGTGCTCGGCGTGCTGCTGGCCTCCGGCGCCTCCAACCGCTGGGTGATCGGCCTGCTCGGCGCCGGCGCGAGCGGTGCCGTCCTGATATGGCAGCTCGGCGTCCTCGACGAGTACCAGATCAACCGCTTCGCGGCCTTCGCCAACCCCGAGCTCGACCCGGCGGGCGTCGGCTACAACACCAACCAGGCGCGCATCGCGATCGGCTCCGGCGGTCTGACCGGCTCCGGGCTCTTCAAGGGCTCGCAGACCACCGGCCAGTTCGTGCCCGAGCAGCAGACCGACTTCGTCTTCACCGTGGCGGGGGAGGAGCTCGGCTTCGTCGGGGCCGGACTGATCCTGCTGCTGCTCGGCGTCATCCTGTGGCGGGCCTGCATGATCGCCCGGGAGACCACCGAGCTGTACGGGACGATCGTGTGCGCCGGGATCATCGCCTGGTTCGCCTTCCAGTCCTTCGAGAACATCGGGATGACCCTCGGGATCATGCCGGTGGCCGGGCTCCCCCTACCGTTCGTCTCGTACGGAGGATCATCGATGTTCGCGGTGTGGGTGGCGATCGGCCTCCTTCAGTCGATCAAGGTGCAGCGGCCATTGTCAGCCTGATGTTCCGTTCACCCTGCCGACGTGATCCGTTCAGGACTAAGTTCGGTCTATGGCGGACACCAAGCGCGAAATCGAGCGGAAATTCGAGTTCTCCAAGGCCAAATCTGCCCGGCACGGGGTGCCGGACCTAACGGGCACGGCCGCCATCGCGGCCGTCTCCGACCAGGGCACCGTGGACCTCGACGCCGTCTACTACGACACCCCCGACCAGCGGCTCGCCGCCGACGGCCTCACCCTGCGGCGCAGAACCGGCGGCGCGGACGAGGGCTGGCACCTCAAACTCCCCGTCTCCCCGGGAGTGCGCGACGAGATCGGGGCCGCGCTCAGCGACACGGTCCCGCCCTCCCTCGCCGCCCTCGTCCGCTCCCGCGTCCGCGGCGCCGGGCTCCAGCCGCAGGTCAGACTCCTCTCCTCGCGCAAGGTCAGCCACCTCCTCGACGCGGGCGGCGCCCTCCTCGCGGAACTGAGCACCGACGCCGTCGTCGCCGAGCGCGGCGAGACCACTGTCACCTGGACCGAGGTCGAGGTGGAACTCGCCGACGGCGTCGACCCCGAACTGCTCGACGCCGTGGAGAAGACCTTCCGCAAGGCCGGACTCCGGGTCTCCGACGCCCCCTCGAAGCTCGCCCGGGCCCTCGCCGAAACCGCGGGCGAGCCCCCGGCCCGGCCCGCGGGCGGCGGCCCCGAAGGCACCACGGGCGCGCACGTGCTCGCGTACCTGCGCGAACAGCGCGACGCGCTCGTCGCCCAGGACCCGGCCGTGCGCCGCGGGCTGCCGGACTCCGTCCACCAGATGCGGGTCGCCAGCCGCCGGATCCGCAGCGCCTTCAAGACGTACCGCAAGGTGATCGACCGGGCCGCCACCGACCCGATCGGCGAGGAGCTGCGCTGGCTGGCCGCCGAGCTCGGCGTCGACCGCGACCAGGAGGTCCTGCTGGAGCGGATCCAGACCCACCTCGGCGAGCTGCCCCGCACCCTCATGATCGGGCCGGTCCGCAGCAGGCTGCGCGTGTGGAACACTGCCCGCCGCTCCGGCTCGCGACGCCGGGCCCTGGCCGTGCTCGACAGCCCGCGCTACGTGGCCCTGCTGGACTCCCTCGACGCCGTGCTGGACGCGCCGCCCCTGCTGAAGGGCGCCGCCCGGCCCCCGGAGGCGGTCCTGCCGAAGGCGGTGCTCCGCGACTACGCGCGCCTCGCCGTCCGCGTCGAGAGCGCCCTCTCGCTCGCCGAGGGCGAGCAGCGCGACCTGGCCCTGCACGACGCCCGCAAGGCGGCCAAGCGCGTCCGGTACGCGGCCGAGTCGGCCGTGCCCGTACTCGGCGGACCGGCGAAGAACCTGGCCAAGGCGGGGAAGGCGGTGCAGAACCTGCTCGGCGACCACCAGGACAGCGTGGTGGCCCGCGGCGCCCTGCGCGGCCTCGCCGTCCAGGCGACGGCCGCGGGGGAGTCCGCCTTCACCTGGGGCGTGCTCTACGCGCGCGAGGAGGCCCTGGCGGAGCGGCGCGAGAGGGAGCTCCCCGACGTCTGGGCGAAGTGCTCCGACCCGGCGCTGCGGGCCGGCCTGGGATGATCATGTGGGTGGGGGCGGCTGAGCATCGAGGTACGCTTGAGAGCTGCCCCCTGCCCGCTTCACGAAAGTCGCGTGATGACCGAGTCGGTCTTCCCTCAGCTTGAGGCCCTGCTTCCGCATGTGCAGAAGCCCATCCAGTACGTCGGCGGTGAACTCAACTCCACGGTCAAGGAGTGGGAGAGCTGCGACGTCCGCTGGGCGCTCATGTACCCGGACGCGTACGAAGTCGGGCTGCCCAACCAGGGCGTCATGATCCTGTACGAGGTGCTCAACGAGCGCGAGGGCGTCCTCGCCGAGCGCACCTACAGCGTGTGGCCCGACCTCGAAGAACTGATGCGCGAGCACAAGGTGCCGCAGTTCACCGTGGACAGCCACCGCCCGGTCTCCGCCTTCGACGTGTTCGGCCTGTCCTTCTCCACGGAGCTGGGCTACACCAACATGCTCACGGCCCTGGACCTCGCAGGCATCCCGCTGGAGGCCCGCAACCGCACCGTCGACCACCCGATCGTCCTCGCGGGCGGCCACGCGGCCTTCAACCCCGAGCCGATCGCGGAGTTCATCGACTGCGCGGTCATCGGCGACGGCGAGCAGGCCGTCCTCGACATGACCGAGATCATCCGCACCTGGAAGGCCGAGGGGCGGCCGGGCGGGCGCGAAGAGGTCCTCCTCCGTCTCGCCAAGACCGGCAACGTCTACGTGCCGGGCTTCTACGACGTCGAGTACCTGCCGGACGGCCGCATCGGCCGTGTCGTGCCCAACCGCTCCGGCGTGCCGTGGCGCGTGTCCAAGCACACCGTCATGGACCTCGACGAGTGGCCGTACCCCAAGCAGCCCCTGGTCCCGCTCGCCGAGACCGTCCACGAGCGCATGTCCGTGGAGATCTTCCGCGGCTGCACCCGCGGCTGCCGTTTCTGCCAGGCCGGCATGATCACGCGCCCCGTGCGGGAGCGAAGCATCACCGGCATCGGCGAGATGGTGGAGAAGGGTCTGAAGGCCACCGGCTTCGAGGA
The DNA here is from genome assembly GCF_026340975.1 of Streptomyces sp. NBC_01214. Classification (GTDB taxonomy): domain Bacteria; phylum Actinomycetota; class Actinomycetes; order Streptomycetales; family Streptomycetaceae; genus Streptomyces. The sequence goes on from NZ_JAPEOS010000001.1 coordinate 1,643,676, forward strand.
GGTCGGCCTCCTCTCCCTGTCCTCCGCGGACCACACCGAGATCGCCGACATCGCCAAGGGCCTCGCCGACCGCTACACGGACGACAAGGTGGGCCTGTCCCTGCCGTCGACCCGCGTGGACGCGTTCAACGTGGACCTGGCCAACGAGCTGACCCGCAACGGTCGCCGCTCCGGCCTGACCTTCGCCCCCGAGGGCGGCTCCGAGCGCATGCGCAAGGTCATCAACAAGATGGTCTCGGAAGAGGACCTGATCCGGACGGTGGCCACCGCGTACGGCAACGGCTGGCGCCAGGTGAAGCTGTACTTCATGTGCGGCCTGCCCACCGAGACCGACGAGGACGTGCTCCAGATCGGCGACATGGCGGTCAACGTCATCGCCAAGGGCCGCGAGGTCTCCGGCCAGAACGACATCCGCTGCACGGTGTCCATCGGCGGGTTCGTGCCCAAGCCGCACACCCCCTTCCAGTGGGCGCCGCAGCTGTCGGCCGAGGAGACGGACGCCCGCCTGGGCAAGCTCCGCGACAAGATCCGCGGCGACAAGAAGTACGGCCGCTCCATCGGCTTCCGCTACCACGACGGCAAGCCGGGCATCGTCGAAGGCCTCCTCTCGCGCGGTGACCGCCGCATCGGCGACGTCATCCGCGCCGTGTACGAGTCGGGCGGCCGCTTCGACGGCTGGCGCGAGCACTTCAGCTACGACCGCTGGATGGAGGCGGCCGAGAAGACGCTGCCCGCCTACGGCGTGGACGTGGCCTGGTACACGACCCGCGAGCGCACCTACGAGGAGGTCCTGCCCTGGGACCACCTGGACTCCGGTCTCGACAAGGACTGGCTCTGGGAGGACTGGCAGGACGCCCTCGACGAGACCGAGGTCGACGACTGCCGCTGGACCCCGTGCTTCGACTGCGGCGTGTGTCCTCAGATGCAGACCGAGATCCAGATCGGCCCCACCGGCAAGAAGCTGTTGCCGCTGTCCGTCGTGAAGTAACCGTTGGGTCACGAGAGGCCCCCGCCCGCAACGGGTGGGGGCCTCCGTCGTGTCCTCACCTGCATGGAAACGGACAAGCGGCCTCCGGCCGGCGGTGGCGACGGGTGCCTGGTGGGCGTCATCAGGGTCCCCGTGAAGGTCGTCGCCGTACTCGTCGTACTGCCCGTACGAGTGGTCTGGGAACTGCTGGTCGCCGGGGGCCGGGCCGTGCACCGGCACGTCCTGCGGCCGCTGTACGTCCACGTCCTCGAGCCGCTGCTCCGGGCGTTGGGCTGGCTGCTGACCGCCCTGTTCAAGCTGGTCTTCGTCTGGCCGTGGGTCGGGCTGTGGCGGTACGTGATCGTTCCGGTCGGCCAGGGGCTGACATGGGTGTGGCGGGGTCTGTACGGCCAGGTGCTGGCGCCGGCCGGGCGGTTCCTGACCGTCCGCCTCCTGCGTCCGCTCGGGGAAGCGCTGGCCTGGGTCGGCCGGGGTGGCATGCGCTACCTGCTCGCGCCCCTCGCCAAGGGCGTCGGCTGGATCGGATGGGCCCTCGGCATGACGTTGTTCGTGTGGCCGTGGGTCGGGCTGTGGCGCTACGTGCTCGCGCCCGTCGGCCGCGGGATCGTGTGGCTGGCCGCAGTGTTCCACCGGTACGTGCTGCGTCCCGTCGGCCTGGGGCTCGTATGGCTGGCGGTCGCGGTGTTCCGGTATCTGCTGCGTCCGGTCGGGCTGGGCTTCGTATGGCTGGCGGTCGCCGGGTACCGGTACCTGCTGCGGCCCGTCGGGCTCGGCGTCGCGTGGCTGGCCGTCGCCCTGTACCGGTACGTGCTCGCGCCGGTCGGGCAGGTCCTCGTATGGGCCTGGCACGTGGCCGGGCGGATCGTCGGCGCCCTGTGGCGGGGGCTCAAGTGGGTCGGTTGGGTGCTGGTCGGCTGGCCCGCCTCCCGGGTGTACCGGCACGTGCTCACCCCCGTCGGGCACGCCGTGCGCGAGGTCTGGCGGAGCGGTCGCGCCGCGGTCCGCGAGGCGCGCGCCACCGTACGCCGAGCGCTGTTCGGTGCTCCTCCCGTGGAACCGTCGAGGTCACGGGCGCGTACTCTGGGTAGTACGACAGCCGCCCACGCGGCACCCGCTGACGAGATCTCCTTGCCCCGACGGCAGGGGTGAGCCGGAGCGGGTCGACAGACCTCAGGGCGACGCGCGAGCCGCGGAGCCCCGCACAAGGAGAAGAACCACTGGGCAAGCGACAGCCCGAAGGCCCGCCTCCCGCACCGGTGGTGCAGCGCATCCGACTGCGCTACACCAAGCGCGGCCGCCTCCGGTTCACCAGCCACCGTGACTTCCAGCGCGCCTTCGAGCGGGCCCTGCGCCGCGCCGAGGTGCCGATGGCGTACTCGGCCGGCTTCACCCCGCACCCGCGCGTCTCGTACGCGAACGCCGCCCCGACCGGCACCGGCAGCGAGGCCGAGTACCTGGAGATCGCCCTCGCAGAGCCCCGCGACCCGCACAAGCTCCGCGAGCTGCTCGACGAGTCGATGCCCACCGGACTCGACATCATCGACGCCGTCGAGGCCCGCACCTCGGGCCTCGCGGACCGGCTGACCGCCTCCGTCTGGGAGCTGCGCCTGGACGGAGTGGAGCTCGCCGAGGCCGAGCGGGCCGTGTCGGCCTTCCTCGCCGCCGAGAACGTGGAGGTGCAGCGCCGGACCAAGAACGGAATGCGGACCTTCGACACGCGTGGCGCGGTCGTCAGTCTCGAAGCGCTTCCCGCCCCGGCTGATAGGCCGCTGGACAATGCCTGTGCGATACTGCGGCTGGTTGTTCGGCATCTGACACCTGCCGTGCGACCCGACGACGTCCTGTCCGGTCTCCGAGCTGTGGCCGACCTGGCGCCGCCGGTCCCCTCAGCGGTGACCAGGCTGGCGCAGGGGCTCTTCGACGAGGAGTCCGGCACGGTGACCGACCCGCTCGCGCCCGACCGCGAGGCTGACACGGCCGCTCCACCCACGGCCGCCGTAGCAGCCGACGCGACGGCGCCGGAAGGTCCCGCCGCGTAAGGAACGCCGTCGTCGCGCAGCCCTGGCACTCGGGAGCCACCTGGGTCGGGCCGCGCACAGACCTGAAGACTTCCGCCAGGCCGTACGGACAAGACGTACGGAACCGGCGGCCATGGACTACAGCTCCCGTGTGGCGAACGCGCCCCGGAGGCCGGTTCCGCGCTCATTACGCGGAGCCGTGCCGGACCGGAAGTCAGCCGCGGCGCCCGGGAGCGTGACGGGAGAACCGCCCGCAATGCTCAACAACGAAAACGACACCACCCCTGCTGGTAGCGCCGACAACGGCAGCCCCAGCGACAACCTGCCGCCGCGCCGTCGCCGCCGTGCCGCCTCCCGGCCCGCGGGCCCGCCCGGTGGCGCCGTCGCCGAGACGGCCCCGGTGACCGAGGCCGCCCCGGCCGCCCCCGCCGAAGAGGCCGCTCCGGCCGCCGCCCCCGCTCGTCCCCGCCGCCGCGCGACCCGCGCCGTGGCCGCCCCGGCGACCCCGGCCGCCGAGGCCGTCGTCGTCGAGACCCCGGCCGCCGAGCCGGTGGCCCCTGCCGCCGCCCCCGCCGCCGAGGAGCCCGCCGCTCCCGCTCCGCGGACCCGTCGCCGCGCGACCCGCGCCGTCGCCGCCCCGGAGGCTCCGACCGCCGTGGTCGAGGCCGCGCCCGTGGTGGAGGAGCAGGCTCCGGCCGCTCCGGCGCCGCGTGCCCGTCGTCGTGCCACTCGCGCCGTGACCGCTCCGGCCGCCGAGGCCGCTGCCGTGGTCGAGGCTCCCGCCGCCGAGCCGGCGCCCGTGGTGGAGGAGGAGGCTCCGGCCGCTCCGGCGCCGCGTGCCCGTCGTCGTGCCACCCGTGCCGTGACCGCTCCGGCCGCCGAGGCCGCTGCCGTGGTCGAGGCTCCCGCCGCCGAGCCGGCGCCCGTGGTGGAGGAGGAGGCTCCGGCCGCTCCGGCGCCGCGTGCCCGTCGTCGTGCCACCCGTGCCGTGACCGCTCCGGCCGCCGAGGCCGCTGCCGTGGTCGAGGCTCCCGCCGCCGAGCCGGCGCCCGTCGTGGAGGAGGAGGCCCCCAAGGCCGTCCGCGCCGTGACCGTCGCCGACGCCGTGGACTCGCCCAAGCGCGGCGGCCGCCGCCGCGCCACCCGCTCCGCCGCTCCGGCCGCCGCCCCGCAGCCCGTCGCCGAGAGCGCCGAGCCGGCCGCCCCGGCCCGCGCCCGCCGCGCTGCGCGTCCCGCCGTGGCCGTCTTCCAGGCCCCGGTCTTCGCCGAGCCGATGTTCCAGACCCCCGAGACCGCTGCCATGGCCGCCGCGGCCGCTCGCGCCGCCGCCCCGGCCGAAGAGGTCGAGGAGGAAGAGGAGACCGAGTTCGAGGCCGAGGTCACCGCGGCCCCCGTCGCGCAGCCCGCCGGTCGCCGCCGTCGCCGTGGTCGCGGCGCCGCCGAGGCCGCTCCGGTCGCCGAGCCCGCCCCCGTCTCCCTTCCCGAGGTGCTCGCGGAGGAGCCGGAGGCCGAGGCCGCCGAGCTGGACGAGGAGTCCGCCGACTTCGAAGAGGGCGACGAGTCGGGCGAGCGCCCGTCGCGCCGCCGCCGTCGTGGTGGCCGTCGCCGCCGTCGCGGTGAGGCCGCCGACCTCGACGAGTCCGCCGAGGACGAGGCCGAGGGCGCCGAGCAGGAGACCGCCGAGCGGGACGCCGAGGAGGAAGAGGACGAGGAGGCCGACGAGGCCCTCGGCTCCAGCTCCAGCCGCCGTCGCCGCCGTCGCCGTCGCCGTAGTGGCGAGGGCCCTGCCGAGGCCGCCGAAGCCGGCGACGAGGACGGCGTGCGCACCGTCGTCAAGGTCCGCGAACCGCGCCCCGCGCGGGAGAAGGCCGAGTCCTCCGACGAGGTCCAGTCCATCAAGGGCTCGACCCGCCTGGAGGCGAAGAAGCAGCGCCGCCGCGAGGGCCGCGAGCAGGGCCGCCGACGCGTGCCGATCATCACCGAGGCCGAGTTCCTGGCCCGCCGCGAGGCCGTCGAGCGCGTCATGGTCGTCCGCCAGGCCGGCGAGCGCACCCAGATCGGCGTCCTCGAGGACAACGTGCTCGTCGAGCACTACGTCAACAAGGAAGAGGCCACCTCGTACGTCGGCAACGTCTACCTGGGCAAGGTCCAGAACGTGCTGCCGTCGATGGAGGCCGCCTTCATCGACATCGGCAAGGGCCGCAACGCGGTCCTGTACGCCGGTGAGGTCAACTTCGAGGCGCTCGGCATGGCCAACGGGCCGCGCCGCATCGAGTCCGCCCTCAAGTCCGGCCAGTCCGTCCTGGTGCAGGTCACCAAGGATCCGATCGGCCACAAGGGCGCCCGCCTGACCAGCCAGGTCTCGCTGCCCGGCCGCTACCTGGTCTACGTGCCCGAGGGCTCGATGACCGGCATCAGCCGCAAGCTGCCCGACACCGAGCGCGCGCGTCTGAAGACCATCCTCAAGAAGATCGTCCCCGAGGACGCGGGCGTCATCGTGCGCACCGCCGCCGAGGGTGCGAGCGAGGACGAGCTGCGCCGCGACGTCGAGCGCCTGCAGGCCCAGTGGGAGGACATCCAGAAGAAGTCGAAGCAGATCTCGACCTCTTCGCCGAGCCTGCTGTACGGCGAGCCGGACATGACCGTCCGCGTCGTGCGCGACATCTTCAACGAGGACTTCTCGAAGGTCATCGTCAGCGGCGACGGCGCCTGGGAGACCATCCACGGCTACGTGAACCACGTGGCCCCGGACCTGGCCGACCGGCTGTCCCGCTGGACCTCCGAGGTCGACGTCTTCGCGACGTACCGGATCGACGAGCAGCTCGCCAAGGCGCTCGACCGCAAGGTGTGGCTGCCCTCGGGCGGCTCGCTTGTGATCGACAAGACCGAGGCGATGATCGTCATCGACGTCAACACCGGCAAGTTCACCGGTCAGGGCGGCAACCTCGAAGAGACCGTCACCAGGAACAACCTGGAGGCGGCCGAGGAGATCGTGCGCCAGCTGCGGCTGCGCGACCTGGGCGGCATCGTCGTCATCGACTTCATCGACATGGTCCTGGAGTCCAACCGCGACCTGGTCCTGCGGCGCATGCTGGAGTGCCTGGGCCGTGACCGTACGAAGCACCAGGTCGCCGAGGTCACCTCGCTGGGCCTGGTCCAGATGACCCGCAAGCGGGTGGGCCAGGGTCTGCTGGAGTCCTTCTCCGAGACCTGCGTCCACTGCAACGGCCGCGGTGTCATCGTGCACATGGAGCAGCCGACCGCGATCGGCGGCGGTGGCAACGGCAAGCGCTCCAAGCGCCGCGGAGGTCGCGCCGAGTTCGACCAGCACGACCACGAGGTCGAGACGGTCGAGCCCGAGGCCTTCGAGTCCGAGGCGGAGGTGGCTGCCGAGGCGGCCGCGCCGCGCGCCCTGCCCGAGCCGGAGTTCGTCGCGGACGAGGAGCTCTACAGCAGCCCGGCCGAGGCCGAGGCCGCCGCGGGCATCAGCGGTCGCCGCAACCGGCGCCGCGCCACCCGCAAGGCGACCGCTCCGGCGGGCGCCCCGCGCGGTGCGGTCGCTCCGGACCGTGCTCCGGTCCAGGCTCCGGCTCCCGCGGCCGTGGACGAGCCGGTGACCGAGCCGGCCGAGACGGTGCTGGAGCCGGCTCCCGAGTTCGTCGCCGAGACCGCCGAGGTCGCGGAGGCGGTCGAGGAGGCCGCGCCGAAGGGCCGTACGCGTCGCCGCGCGACCCGTAAGGCCACCGCCCCGGCGGGCGCCCCGGCCCCCGCGGCCGAGGTGGCCCCGGAGCCGGAGCCGGTCGTCGTGCCGGAGCCCGAGCCCGAGGTCGTCGCCGAGGTCGAGGAGGCCCCCGTCGTGGAGGCCGCTCCGGCCCGCCCGCGTCGCCGTGCCACCCGCAAGGCCACCGCCCCCGCCGGCTCCCCGGCCGGCGCGGCAGAGGCCGCCGTGGTGGTCGTCGAGGCCCCGTCGCCCGAGGAAGCTCCCGCGGCTCCGGCCGAGGAAGCCGCACCGGTGGTCGAGGAGGCCGCACCGGCCAAGAAGGCCGCCAAGAAGGCCCCGGCCAAGAAGGCGACCGCGGCGAAGAAGGCCCCGGCCAAGAAGGCGGCGGCCGCCAAGAAGACCGTGGCCAAGAAGGCGGCCACGACCAAGAAGACCGCGGTGAAGCGGGCGACGAAGAAGACCGCGGCGGCGGAGCAGCAGACGCCTCCGTCCGTCTCGGCTCCGACCGAAGCCTGATCCACCGCTGAGTGACACGACGTTCGTGGGCCCCGCCGAGTGGCGGGGCCCACGGCCGTACGGGCCCGGTTTGACCCTCCGGAACCGGCCCCGTAACCTAGACCGTCGGCGTGTCTTAGAGAGCGCCGCGCTCCTGAGCACCTTCCTCACGTTCCGTACGCGCAAGCGTCGGGCGAGAGAGGCCGCTCGTCCAATCCGGATCGGTGCGGTTCCGCCTTCTCGGCGGGGCTTGCCTGAGCGGCTGGCTTCAGGAGCATCCGTCCCGAGTGAGAGAGAGATCCGCGTGTACGCCATCGTGCGCAGCGGTGGTCGCCAGCACAAGGTTGCTGTCGGCGACATCGTTGAGGTTGACAAGATTTCCACTGCCAAGGTTGGCGACACGGTCGAGCTCTCGACCCTGCTCGTTGTCGACGGCGAAGCCGTGACCAGCGACCCGTGGGTCCTGGCCGGCATCAAGGTCACGGCCGAGGTTGTGGACCACCACAAGGGCGCCAAGATCGACATCCTGCGCTACAAGAACAAGACCGGCTACCGCCGTCGCCAGGGTCACCGCCAGCAGTACACGGCGATCAAGGTCACCGGTATCCCCGCGGCTGCGAAGTAAGAGGGACTGAGACATGGCACACAAGAAGGGCGCATCGTCCACCCGGAACGGGCGCGACTCCAATGCCCAGCGGCTCGGCGTGAAGCGCTTCGGCGGTCAGGTCGTTTCCGCTGGTGAGATCCTCGTCCGCCAGCGCGGCACCCACTTCCACCCGGGTTCGGGTGTCGGTCGTGGTGGCGACGACACGCTGTTCGCGCTGCAGGCCGGTTCGGTCCAGTTCGGCACGCACCGTGGCCGCAAGGTCGTCAACATCGTTCCGGCCGCCTGATCCAGCTCCTGCTGATCTAGCGCGTTCGTAACCTCCCGAGGGCGGATCTCAGCTCTTCCCGGCGCAAGCCGGGAAGAGAGGTCCGCCCTCGGCGCGTTGTCATACAGACCACGTTTTAATGGGCAGTGGTAGTCATACGACCTGCCCGGGACATTCCCGTATGTATCTGGAGGAACACCCATGACCACCTTCGTGGACCGCGTCGAGCTGCACGTCGCCGCGGGTAACGGGGGCCACGGCTGCGCCTCCGTTCACCGGGAGAAGTTCAAGCCGCTCGGCGGCCCCGACGGCGGAAACGGCGGCCGGGGCGGCGACGTCATCCTGGTGGTGGAGCAGGCGATCACCACCCTGCTGGACTACCACCACAGCCCGCACCGCAAGGCCACGAACGGCAAGCCCGGCGAGGGCGGCAACCGCTCCGGCAAGGACGGCCAGGACCTGATCCTGCCCGTGCCGGACGGCACCGTCGTGCTCGACAAGGAGGGCAACGTCCTCGCCGACCTGGTCGGTCAGGGCACCACCTACGTGGCCGCCGAGGGCGGCCGCGGCGGTCTCGGCAACGCCGCGCTCTCCTCCGCCCGCCGCAAGGCCCCCGGCTTCGCGCTCCTCGGCGTCCCCGGTACCACCGGCGACATCGTCCTGGAGCTCAAGACCGTCGCCGACGTGGCGCTGGTCGGCTTCCCGAGCGCCGGCAAGTCCTCGCTGATCTCGGTGCTCTCCTCCGCCAAGCCGAAGATCGCGGACTACCCCTTCACCACCCTCGTCCCGAACCTGGGCGTCGTCACGGCCGGTTCCACGGTCTACACGATCGCCGACGTCCCGGGTCTGATCCCCGGCGCCAGCCAGGGCCGTGGCCTGGGCCTGGAGTTCCTGCGCCACGTCGAGCGCTGCTCGGTGCTGGTGCACGTCCTGGACACCGCCACGCTGGAGTCCGACCGCGACCCGATCGCCGACCTCGACGTCATCGAGGAGGAGCTCAAGCTCTACGGCGGCGGCCTGGAGAAGCGTCCGCGCCTCGTCGTCCTCAACAAGGTCGACATCCCGGACGGCCAGGAGCTCGCCGACATGGTCCGCCCGGACCTGGAGGCCCGCGGCTACAAGGTCTTCGAGGTCTCCGCGGTCGCCCGTACGGGTCTGAAGGAGCTCTCCTACTTCCTCGCCGAGGTCATCGCCAAGGCCCGCGCCCGCAAGCCGAAGGAGGAGGCGACCCGTATCGTCATCCGTCCGAAGGCCGTGGACGACACCGGCTTCACCGTCACCTACGACGAGGTCGAGGACGTCTACAACGTGCGCGGCGAGAAGCCGGAGCGCTGGGTCCGCCAGACCGACTTCAACAACGACGAGGCCGTCGGCTACCTGGCCGACCGCCTCAACCGCCTCGGCGTCGAGGAGGCGCTCAAGAAGGCCGGCGCCCGTGCCGGCGACGGCGTGGCCATCGGCTCCGACGAGAACGCGGTCGTCTTCGACTGGGAGCCGACCGTGATGGCCGGCGCCGAGATGCTGGGCCGCCGCGGCGAGGACCACCGTCTGGACGCCCCGCGTCCGGCCACCACCCGCCGCAAGGACAAGGAAGCCCAGCGCGGGGACTCGGCGCAGAAGGAATACGACGAATTCAAGCCGTTCTGAGCCCCTCCCGAGGGACTTGTGCCCGGAAGGTTTGAAGGCCCCTTTATGTGGGTCGCCTAGGATCTTCCGGGTGAACAGCAGCAACCTCCCCACGGTTTCCGTCGTGGTCATCGCGTACAACGACGCCGGGCTCGTGGGCGAGGCCGTTTCCTCGGCCCTCGCCCAGGGCCCGGTGGTCGCCGAGGTCATCGCGGTGAACGACGCCTCGTCCGACGGCACCGCGCGGGTGCTGGACGAACTGGCCGCCGTCCACCCCCGCCTCAAGGTCGTGCACCGGACGGAGAACAGCGGGGGGTGCGGCACCCCGCGCAACGACGGGATCGCGGCTGCTTCCGGCCGGTACGTGCTCTTCCTCGACAGCGACGACGTCCTGCCGCCGGGAGCCGCCGACGCCCTCGTGCGCACCGCCGAGGAGCACCGCGCCCCGGTCACCGTCGGCGCGGCGGTACGGCGCGAGCTGCCCCAGCACCACGACGTCCCGTGGATGCCCGGACTGCACGTACCGGGCGAGGTGATCGAGCGGCCGGTGGACCGGCCCGAGCTCGTCCGCGACACGCTCTGCGTCAACAAGCTGTACGAGCGTGCCTTCCTCCAGGAACACGGCCTGCGCTTCCCCGACGGCCGGTTCATCTACGAGGACTTCGTCTTCACCGCCCGCGTGCTCGCCGCGGCCCCCCGCATCGCCGTCACCGGCGACCTCGTCTACGTCTGGCACGTGCGCCGCAGCGCCGCCCAGGTGTCGATCTCCCTGGACCGCAAGGACGTCGGGAACTGGCGCTCCCGCATCGAGGCCCACCGCACGGCCGCCCGGATCCTCTCCGAGGCCTCCCCGGTGCTGGGCAGCGCCTGCCGGGTGAAGTTCCTGGAGTACGACCTGCGCATGTACCTGCGCGAGCTCGGCCGGGACCCCGAGTACCAGGCCGCCTGGTGGACCCTGACCCGCGAGTACGTCGACACCTTCCCCGACGCCGACATCGAGTCCGCCGCGGCCCACGCCCGCTGGATCGTTGCCGTGCTGCGCGCCACCGCCACCCCGCCCGCCGATGTCGAGCGGCTCACCCGGCTGGCCGCCGAACCGCCGCGGCTGCTGCCCCCGTACGCGACCGGCCCCACCGGAGTTCCGGTGTGGAGCGAGGAGCTCCCGGTCGAGCTGGCGGGTCTGCCCGCGCTGCCGGTCGGCGAGCTGCCCGTCACCGTCGACGCCGAACCGGCCGGCCGCGCCGCCGTACGGATCCGCCTGCACGACCTGTACGGGCGCCTCGCCGAGGCCGGGCCCGTCACCGCGCAGCTGAGCTTCATGCCCCGCGCGGGCGGCGAGCCGGTCCTCGCGCAGCCGGTCGAGCTGTACCCCGACCGCAGCGGCGGCTGGGTCGCCGTGCTGCCGTTCCGCCTCGCCGACCTGGCCGTCACGGGCCGCCGCCAGGGGCTGCGCAGGATGCAGGCGTGGAACGTCGGGGTGGGCGTGCGGTGTGCCGACGGGAGCTCGGTGTTCACCTCCTTGCGCCCCCAGGGCCGGCTGCTTCGCCGTCGGGCGCTGCCCAGCAGCCGGTACGGTGTGCTGCTGGCGCAGCCCTACCGGACGGGGGCCGGCGCCCTCGCGCTGCGCCTCGCGCCCGGCGCCGAGGGCGCGCTGTACCTCGTGCGCAACCGCCTCCACCGGGCCCGGGCGGGCCGTGGGGCGGGCTGAGGCCCCGTAGGCGGTCCCGGCCGCAGACCTGCGCACCGCCGCGCCCTTCATCCCGAAGTCGGACAGGACCAAGGAGACACACATGACGTTTCTGATCACCGGTGGCGCCGGATACATCGGCGCGCACGTCGTCCGCGCGATGCGGCTCGCGGGGGAGGAGGTCGTCGTCTTCGACGACCTCTCCACGGGCGACGAGGACCGCGTACCGGAAGGCGTCCCGCTGGTGGTCGGCTCCGTCCTCGACCGGCTGGCCGTGGAGGAGGTCATCCGCAAGCACAAGATCACCGGCGTGGTGCACCTGGCAGGCAAGAAGCAGGTCGGCGAGTCCGTCGAGAAGCCGATGTATTACTACCACGAGAACGTGCAGGGCCTTGCCGTCCTGCTCCAGGCCGTGGCCGACGCGGGCGTCCGCAACTTCCTCTTCTCCTCCTCCGCCTCCGTCTACGGCATGCCCGACGTGGACCTGGTCACCGAGGACACCCCGTGCAAGCCGCTGAGCCCCTACGGCGAGACCAAGCTGGCCGGCGAGTGGCTGGTGCGCGCCGCGGGCAGGGCGCACGGCATCTCCACCGCCTGCCTGCGCTACTTCAACGTGGCGGGCGCCGCGGCCCCCGAGCTCGCCGACACCGGCGTCTTCAACCTGGTCCCGATGGTCTTCGAGCGCTACGACGCCGGCCAGGGCGCCAAGATCTTCGGTGACGACTACCCGACCCCGGACGGCACCTGCATCCGCGACTACATCCACGTCGAGGACCTCGCGGAGGCCCACGTGGCGGCCGCCCGCAAGCTCGCCGAGTGGGCCGCGGCCGGCGACTACAAGGACCTGACCGTCAACATCGGGCGCGGCGAGGGCGTCTCCGTCGCCGAGATGGTCGCGCTCATGAACGAGAACACCGGGCACGACATCGCCCCCGTGATCAGCCCGCGCCGCCCCGGCGACCCGGCGAAGGTCGTCGCCTCGGCCGACAAGATCACCGGGGAGCTGGGCTGGAAGGCCCGGCACGACGTCCGTGAGATGGTCACCTCCGCCTGGGCGGGTTGGGAGGCCAACAAGGTGGCCCGCAAGGACGCCCACCGGGACGTCCACAAGCCCTGACCGGGCGGCAGCCGAACCGCCCGTGCCGCACGTGAAGCAGCCCGCCCCGGACGCGTCCGGGGCGGGCTGCTTCACATGCGTACCGTGCAGGGGGCGGCGGTCAGCGTTCCAGGAAGGAGAACAGCTCTTCCCACCGGTCGGTGATCTCGGGGCTGGAGTAGCGCTTGACCGAACGGAAGGCGTTGTCCCCGAGCCGGTCGCGCAGCTCACGGTCGGACATCAGCTCGCGCAGGTGCCCGGCCAGCTCCATCGTGTTGCCCAGCCGGGCCAGCAGCCCGTCCTCGCCGTGCTCGACGATCTCCCGTACGCCCGGCGCGCAGTCGAAGGCGGCCGGCGGCAGGCCCGCCGCCATCGCTTCCAGCAGCGTGATCGGGAAGCCCTCGGCCCGTGAGGCCTGGGCGAAGACCGAGGCTCCGCGCAGGGCGCCCAGTACGTCGGCGGTGCTCCCCATCCACTCCACGGAGTCGTCCAGGCCCAGCGAGGTGCAGTACGCCTTCAGCGTCGCCTCCTCCGCGCCCGCCCCGTAGATCCGCAGGGTCCAGTCGGGGTGGTGCGGTGCGACGTCCGCCCAGGTGTCGAGCAGCAGGTCGACGCCCTTCTCGAAGCCGAGGCGGCCGACGCACGCCACGACCTTCTCCGTGCGCGGCGCGGGGGAGTCGGGCATGAAGGGCAGCGGGTTCGGCATGCTCCCCACGTTCTCCATGCCCGCCCGGATCCACAGGTCCGCGTCCTCGGCGGTCAGCACCAACAGCCGGTCGACCTGCGGGTAGAAGCGGCGGACCCGCTCCCCGCGGGTGGACTTCTGGCTGGCCTCGAACGACTCGTGGCTCATCCCGATGACGGTGAGCCCCTTGGTGTCGGCGAGCGCCACCCACTCCATCGCCCAGACCTGGGTGACGATGACGACACCGCCCGGACGGGCTGCCCGCAGCAGCTCGCTCAGCCGCTCCGCCTTGACCCGCATCTGCGCCCGCCGGGCCGCCTGGCGGCGCCGCTCGGGCGCGTTCAGCCGGCCCTTGATCCCGCGCAGCCGGCGGGCCGACGGCGGGTGTGCGTCGTAGAGCGTGGTCATCTCGTACGGCAGACCCTGCGGCAGCTGCTGCCGGATGTCGTCGGCGACCGGGGCGATGCCCACGATGTGCACCCGGTGGCCGCGGTCGGTGAACTGCCGGGCCATCTGGTGCGACCAGGTGGTCACGCCGCCGATCTCGTCGACGTTGTTGGAGACGATGAAGATGTCACGGCCGCCCGGGGTGGCGGTCTGCTGGCTCACTTGCCGCTCCTGGTGAAGAACTTCTCTACGATCTGGCGGGCCGCGTCCCCGCGGTCGTACTCGCCGAACTCGGCGAGGAAACGCTGCCGCGCCTGGGCGTACTTGACGTCGGCCTCCTCGAAGGCGGCGAGCGCCTGGAGGAGCTCGTCCGCCGTGGCCACCACCGGGCCCGGGGCCTTCTCCTTCAGGTCGAAGTACGTGCCGCGGATGTCCGTCGCGTACTTCTCGTAGTCGTACGCGAAGAACAGCATCGGCCGGTCCAGGACCGCGTAGTCGAACATCACGGACGAGTAGTCGGTGATCAGACCGTCGGCGAGGGCCAGCAGCGGGGTGATGTCGTGGTGCCGGGACACGTCGATGACGCGGCCCGCGACGGACGGCGGCAGCGAGACGCTGTTGAGGTAGTGGGTCCGCACCAGCAGCGTGAAGCGGTCGCCGAGCCGGTCCGCGAACTCCTCCACGTCGAAGGGGAAGGCGAAGCCCTCCACCGCGCCGTCCGCGCCCGCCCGGAAGGTCGGCGCGTACAGCAGCACCTTCTTGTCCGGGTCGATGCCGAGCTCGCCCGCGAGGGGCCCGCGCACCCGTTCACCGCTGTGCGATTCGGTCCGGTGCGCCTCGACGAGGGCGTCGTTGCGCGGGTAGCCCGTGCGCAGCAGCACCTCGTCGCGCAGCCGGAAGCCCTTGGCGAGGGTGCGGGTGTCGTGCTCGGAGCGGATCAGGAAGTGGTCGAAGCGGTCGACGGCCGCCTGGAAACGGGCCTGGCCGGCCCGGCCCTGCGCCTTGGTCCGCGGCTCGTGGAAGCCCATCCGCTTGAGCGCCGAGCCGTGCCAGGTCTGGATGTACGTGGTCCCCGGGCGCTTGGCCAGTGCCAGCGGGAAGCCCTGGTTGTCGACCCAGTACTCGGCCTGGGCGAGGGCGCGCAGGTACGGCCAGCTCCAGCGCTTGACCAAGGTGGCCTCCTTGGGGAAGCCGGTGGGCTTGGCGCCCGCGTACGACCAGATCGCCTCGAACGGCGCGCCCTGGCGGACCAGCTCCTCGTAGATCGCCTTGGGGCTGTCGCTGTACTGCTTGCCCATGTGGCTCTCGAAGACGACCGTGCCCTTCTTGATCGGCAGCTTCGAGAAGACCTCGTGGTAGACCTTCACCTTCTGCTCGCCGGAGCCCATGTTGCGGCGAGCCCGCAGCGCCTTGCGCAGGCCCCGCTTGACCACGCCGGCCGCCTTGCCCTGTATGGCGTTGTTGATCAGCGACTGGGTGCGGACGGCGGCGGCGCCCTCGGCGCTCAGCACGTAGCTGAGGTTGCCCTTCTTGGTCATCTGGGGCCCGAAGCGGTCGGAGACCAGCCGGGTCAGCCGCGGGCGCACGCGCAGCCGGGCCGCCGACTCCAGGTCGACCCCGCCGATCGCGACACGGGTGGTGATCCGTTCGCCGCCCGCGGTCAGCTTGAGGCGGACGTCCCAGACGGCGTCGATGATGCCGAGCGGGCGGACCGTGCTCGCGACGTCGGCGGTGCCGGTCCACTCGATCGTGTCACCGGCGTGGCGGACGGTTTCCACCGGGAAGCTGAAGGAGCGCACGCCGATCTGCCGGCGGGCCCGGAACTCCAGCGTGGCCTTCAGCTGCGCGTCGGCCGGGATCCGGCCCAGCGGGTTCACGACGGCGCCGGACATGGTGACTGTGCCCCGGCCGTCGTCCTCGTAGGAGGTGAGCCGGTTGCCCAGGGTGAGGGAGGTGAGCGGCGTGGTGTGGAAGGCCTGCTCGGTGACGTCCAGTATCCGGCGGGCCTCGGCGCCGTCGGGACCGTCGATGTGCTGCGCACACCAGTAGACGCGCCCGTCGCGTTCGGCGAGGGGGGAAGTGAGCCGGCCCTTGTTGGTCATGGCGTCGGCGGCCGGGAGCAGGTTGTCCCAGTCCTCCTTGCCCAGCAGGTAGGCGCAGATCGCCTGGAGGTAGGTGACGTTCTCGTACGCCGCCGGGTCGATCCCCTCCAGGTAGCCGTTGGCGAGGCGGGCGAACTCCTGGCGGTACTCGTCGCTCAGCAGCGGTAGGTCGCGCAGGTGCAGCACGAGGTCGTGCTTGAGGAACTTGGCGTCCTTCGCGGACTTGATGTCCGTGTGGCCCTTTTCGGCCAGCAGGCGGTCGACGCGGCGGTGGATCTCCATCCGGTGGACGAAGTTCGCGATCTCGTGGCGCCGGTTGCTGATCGACAGGGCCGCGGCCTTCTCGACCACGTTCCAGAAGTAGACGTGGTTCGGGATCAGCGTGATGCGGCGGGCGGCCACGTAGGCCTGCGCGGAGAACAGCAGGTCCTCGTAGTGGATGCCGACCGGGAACTCCAGGCCCTGCTCCAGCAGGAACGCGCGCCGGTAGCACTTGTTCGTGGAGAGGGTGTCGTAGACCAGCAGGTCGGGGTACTCGGTGATCGATTCCAGGGTGCGGGTGCGCGAGTAGATCCAGGGGTACCACTCGGTGGTCTTGCCCCACCGGTTGTCGAGGTGCACGCGTACGCACATGCCCGCGACCAGGTCGGATCCGGTCCGCTCGGCGGCGTCCAGCATGTTCCGGCAGGCGTTGCGCTCCAGCACGTCGTCGCTGTCGAGGAACATCACGTACGTTCCGGTGGCCTGCTGGATGCCGTGGTTGCGCGGCGCACCGCAGCCGCCGCTGTTCTCCGGCAGCTGGAAGGCGCGCACTCTCCCTGGATGCGCAGATTCCAGTTCCTGGGCGACCGCGTACGAGCGGTCCTTGCTGCAGTCGTCGACGATCACGACTTCGACGCTGTGCAGGGTCTGGTCCAGAACCGACTGGACTGCTGTCGGCAGACGCTCTGCGTCGTTGTAGACGATGACGACCACGGAGACGTCGGGCACGTGCACCTCGATCCCTTCGTTTCGTTACGTTCAGCTGATTCCGCTTATCTCGTCCACGCTACCGTGTGCCGCCCTCGACTCCCGCAGTCCGACTCCCGCCCGACCCTCGCCGTGCATACTTCTAAGGAAGAGGTGAGAGGCGGGTCCGGCCGCCGACAATCACCCGTTCGGATCCAGCAGGAAGTGTTCATGACGAAGCTGTCCGTAGTTGTCCCCTGCTTCAACGAAGAAGCCGTCATCGACAGCTTCGATGTGGAGATCCGGAGGGTCCTGGACGCCCTCCCCGTCGAGTACGAGGTCTGTTACGTCGACGACGGGAGCCGCGACGGCACCCTCGACAAGCTCCGGAAGATCGCCGCCGAACACGGCGAGGAGACCCGCTACGTCTCCTTCAGCCGGAACTTCGGCAAGGAGGCCGGCATGCTCGCGGGCCTGCGCGAGGCCACGGGCGACGCCGTAGTGATCATGGATGCGGACCTCCAGCACCCGCCGGAGCTCATCGCGACCATGCTGGAGCACTACCGGCAGGGACACGACCAGATCATCGCCCGCCGCACGCGCGAGGGCGACAAGAAGCTCCGCTCCGCGCTCAGCAGCCTCTACTACCGGGGCGTCAACCGCTGGGTCGACGTGGAGCTCACCGACGGCGTCGGCGATTTCCGCATGCTCTCGCGCCCGGCCGTGGACGCCCTGCTGTCGCTGCCGGAGTACAACCGCTTCTCCAAGGGGCTGTTCTCCTGGATCGGCTTCGACACCGTCCACTTCGACTACCGCAACGCGCAGCGCGAGGCCGGCGAGACGAAGTGGAAGTTCGGCGCCCTGCTGAACTACGGCATGGACGGCCTGATCTCCTTCAACAACAAGCCGCTGCGGATCGGGATCTGGTTCGGCGTGTCGCTGGTCGCTCTGACCGGCCTGTACGCCCTGTGGATCACGATCATGGCGATCACCAACGGCGTCGAGTCCCCGGGGTACGTCACCCTCGTGGCGATCATCACCGGCCTGGGCGGCGTACAGTTGATCATGCTGGGCCTGATCGGTGAGTACATCGGCCGCATCTACTACGAAGCCAAGCGCAGGCCGCACTTCCTGGTGAAGGAATCGCACGGAGCACAGCCGCTCCCGCGGACCGATGACCGGCCGGCGGCCCCGGTCGCAGAGCCTACGATCGTGGAGCGCAGCGCCCGATGAGCCGCAAGGACCAGCTCGGCCAGGTGTTCAGATTCGCCCTCGTGGGCGGCGTGAACACCGGCACCTTCTTCGTCATCTACCTGCTCCTGCACCCGTGGATGCCGTACTTCGCCGCATACTCCCTCGCCTTCGTCCTGGCGATGGTCGGCTCGTTCTTCATGAACACCTACTTCACCTACCGGACCCGACCGACCTGGAAGAAGTTCTTCCTCTTCCCGCTGACGAACATCACCAACTTCGTCATCCAGTCCGTCGGCCTCTACGCGCTGGTGACCTGGGCCGGGATGGACACCCGGATCGCCCCGCTGGTCGCGGCGGTCGTGGCCATCCCGTTCACCTTCCTGCTCTCCCGCAAGATCCTCGTCCCGGGTGCCGCCCGGGCCGAGGAGGCCCCTGTCGTGGAGGCGGGGTCCTCGTCCAGGGTCTGAAACCCCCGAGCAGCCCCGCGCGCCCACCCCGTAGATTGAGACGGCAGGCATCTCGGCGACGTGCATGTCGCCGACAGGCATTTCGGCAAGGGGCAAGGGGACAGACGTGTCAGCGGCTAGGCAAGGTGTCGTGGACGCCCGCAGGATCGTGGTCAAGGTCGGCTCCTCCTCCCTGACCACCGCGGCCGGCGGGCTCGACGCAGACCGGGTGGACGCGCTCGTCGACGTCCTCGCCAAGGCCCGCAGCGGAGGCGAGAAGGAGATCGTCCTCGTCTCCAGCGGAGCCATCGCCGCCGGGCTGTCCCCGCTCGGCCTGCGCCGCAGGCCCAAGGACCTGGCCCGGCAGCAGGCCGCCGCGAGCGTCGGCCAGGGCCTGCTCGTCGCCCGCTACACCGCTTCCTTCGCCCGGTACGGCGTCCGCGTCGGCCAGGTGCTCCTCACCACCGACGACACCAGCCGCCGGGCCCATTACCGCAACGCCTACCGCACCCTCGACCAGCTGCTCGCCATGGGCGCCCTCCCCGTCGTCAACGAGAACGACACCGTCGCCACGGACGAGATCCGCTTCGGCGACAACGACCGGCTGGCGGCCCTCGTCGCCCACCTCGTCCGCGCCGACCTCCTCGTCCTCCTCTCGGACGTGGACGGCCTCTACGACGGCGACCCCTCCCAGCCCGGCACCACGCGCATCGAAGAGGTCCGCGGACCCGAGGACATCGCGCACGTCTCCATCGGCAGCGCCGGCAAGGCGGGCGTGGGCACCGGCGGCATGGTCACCAAGGTCGAGGCGGCCCGGATCGCGGCCGCCGCCGGGATCCCCGTGGTGCTGACCTCCGCGAGCCAGGCCGCCGACGCCCTCGCCGGACGGGGAACCGGCACGCTGTTCCACGCCACCGGACGCCGCTCGGCGGACCGGCTGCTCTGGCTCCAGCACGCGTCGACCCCGCAGGGGCACCTGGTCCTGGACGACGGCGCCGTCCGCGCGGTCACCGAGCGCGGAAGCTCGCTGCTGCCCGCCGGGATCGCGGCGGTCGAAGGCGACTTCGTTGCCGGGGACCCGGTGGAACTGCGCTCCGCGGACGGCCGCGCCGTGGCCCGGGGCCTGGTCAACTTCGACGCCAAGGAACTCCCGCAGCTCCTCGGCCGCTCCACTCGCGAGCTCGCGCGGGAACTCGGACCCGCGTACGAGCGGGAGGTCGTCCACCGGGACGATCTGGTCCTGCTGGAGGGCTGAGGTTCGGTAAAAGCGGAGCGCGGCGGCCCGTGGACTGGTCAACTGTGAGGGGCGGGCGGACCCGCGTGGCGGAGACAGGAGGCGACTGGTGAGACGAGCGCTGACCAGCGTCGGCACGGGGGACGGTGACGGCGGCGGTGGCGGGGAGGAGCAGGATCACGCATCGCGCCTGTGGCACGTGACCCTGAGCGTCTCCGGCAAGCCGGCGCCGCTGTCCGAGGTCCGGCGCGGGCTGGAACAACTGGCCCACGACCATCCCTTCCTGCTGACCAGCCGGTACGCCGAGGACCACGCGGAGATCCGCTACTGGGAAGAGGCCCGGGACCTCCACGACGCGGCGGCCGTCGCCCTGCGGCTGTGGGGCGAACACCGCTCCTCGGCGCAGCTCCCGCCGTGGGAGATCGTCGGCCTGGAGGTCATCGACCGCGCCACGTACCACCAACGCGTGGCGGAGGGCTACGGCCCACCCCCGGCCCACCCGGTGGGCGTGCACCCGTACTAGCCCACTCAGCCCCCGGCGCCATCCAGCCGGTCCTGGACCATTCAGCCCCTCCGGCGTTTGAGGAGCGGGGTCCGGGGCGGAGCCCCGGCTCTTTCAGCTGGTCCGGCGCTCGGAGGTCCGGGTCCGGGGCGGAGCCCCGGGTCTTTCAGCTGGTCCGGCGCTCGAGGGCCGGTCCGGGGCAGTGCGCCGGGTCTTTCAGCCCGTCCGGCGTTTGAGGACCGGGTCCGGGCGGAGCCCGGGGAAGGGGCGAAAGGGCGGGGCGGGGAGAAGGCCCCGCGCAGCGGCCCCGCATCCACCCCGGACCGCCACCGACCGCGGGAGCCGCGGGAGCCGCGAAGCCCCGGCCCCACCCCGCCGACCCGGCCGGAGGCCGTCTCGCGGGGTGGAACCCCAGCGGTGGCGTACCGCCGGGGGATTACCCTGGGCGGCATGACCTCGCTCGATGCCGCCACCGCCACCGCCAGCGCCACCTCGCCCGTCCTCGCCACCGCGCAGCGGTCCCGTACCGCCGCCGCGGCGATCGCCCCACTCCCGCGGTCCGCCAAGGACACCGCCCTGCTGGCGATCGCGGACGCGCTGGAGGCCCGTACGGCCGAGATCATCGCGGCCAACGCCGTGGACACGGACAAGGCCCGCGCCGCCGGCACCAGCGAGACCGTCATCGACCGCCTCACCCTCACCCGGGAGCGGGTCGCCGCCATCGCCTCCGACGTCCGCGACGTCGCCGCCCTCCCCGACCCCGTCGGCGAGGTCGTCCGCGGCAACACCCTCCCCAACGGCATCGACCTCCGGCAGATCCGCGTCCCGCTCGGCGTCGTCGGCATCATCTACGAGGCCCGCCCCAACGTCACCGTCGACGCCGCCGCCCTCTGTCTCAAGTCCGGCAACGCCGTCCTGCTGCGCGGCAGCTCCTCCGCCTACTCCTCCAACACCGCCCTCGTCGCCATCCTGCGGGACGCCCTCCTGAGCGTCGGCCTGCCCGCCGACGCGATCCAGCTCGTCCCCGGCGAGTCCCGCGACTCCGTCCGCGAGCTGATGCGCGCCCGCGGCCTCGTCGACGTGCTCATCCCGCGCGGCGGCGCCTCCCTCATCAAGACCGTGGTCGAGGAGTCCACCGTCCCGGTCATCGAGACCGGTACCGGCAACTGCCACGTCTACGTCGACGCCCAGGCCGACCTGGACATGGCGGTGGACATCCTCATCAACTCCAAGGCCCAGCGGCCCTCCGTCTGCAACTCCGCCGAGACCCTCCTCGTCCACCGCGACATCGCCGACGCCTTCCTGCCGCGCGCCCTCGACGCGCTCGCCGACGCCGGCGTCACCGTGCACGGCGACGCCCGGGTCCTCGCCGCCGCCGAGGGCAGCAAGGTCACCGCCCTGCCCGCCACGGACGAGGACTGGGCCGCCGAGTACCTGTCCTACGACATCGCCGCCGCGGTCGTGGAATCCCTCGACGACGCCGTCACCCACATCCGCCGCTGGACCTCCGGCCACACCGAGGCGATCGTCACCACCTCGCAGGCCGCCGCGCGCCGCTTCACCCAGCTGGTCGACTCGACCACGGTCGCCGTGAATGCATCCACTCGGTTCACGGACGGTGGCCAGTTCGGCTTCGGTGCGGAGATCGGTATTTCCACCCAGAAGCTGCACGCCAGGGGCCCGATGGGCCTTCCCGAGCTGACCTCCACCAAGTACATCGTCACCGGCGACGGTCACGTTCGGTAGTGACACCTCGAGCACGGTGTGGCCGGAATTCGGCGGACACCCTGCCCAAGGCGGCCCCCCAGGTCTAGGCTGTTGCTGTGCCGGACGACGTGGGGGGCAAGCCGTTCCCGGACGACGGGGAGCCCGACGACGACCGCGGAGGCGCGGATTTCGACTTCGCCTCCGTGGTGTTCGACGAGGACTTCGTCCGGAACGCCGAGATCCAAGAACCGAGCGCCGCCGAGCGCCAACGGGCGGCCGACCGAGCGCGCGCGGAGGCCGAAGCCGCCCGTGCCGTGGCCGGCGGCTGGACGGCCGACGACGACTACGACAGCTACGGGTACGGCCACCCCGACGGGTACGACGACGACCACGGCTGGGACCACGACCGCGGCTACGGATACCCGGACGGCCCGTACGGGGCCTACGGCGGCAGTCTGCGCCCCTACCGCGGCCGCGCACCGTGGCTGCGCCCCGTCGCCTGGGTCCTCGCCTTCGTGATGGGCCTCGGCATGGTCGCGCTCGCCTTCAGCGCCGTGTACCGCAGTGCCTCGGGCGAGGCGGACCCCGCTCCGGCTCCCGCCAGCACCCCCAGGGGTGAAGTCACCGGCGTCGGCGCGTTTACGTACCCCTCCGTTCGCCAACCCTGAAGGTACGACCCCACTCGCATCCGCCGGAGCTGGGGGCTTCTCTGAAGCGGGGACAGCGGGGAGAAGCGATGGCCGTGCCAGGAGATCCACCCAACAGCACCCCCGAGGGCATGGGCGGGGGCGACGACGACTTCCGGCCGGACGACTTCCGGCCGGACGAGTACCGGTCGGTGGTGTTCGACGAGGACTTCGTCCGGGCCGCCCGGCTCCAGGAGTACTCCGCGCAGGAACGCATGGGCGAACACGCCCGTGCCGTGCGCAGCCGATCCATCTGGTCCGGCGGCGGCTCCGCGTCCCGGACCAGCACCCCCGGCCGGGGCGCACGGCAGGGCATGCTGCTCGTGTTGCTCATCGCCACGGCCTTCGCCTTCGCCGTCTACATGGGGCTGCGCAACCCCTACGTACCCCCGCCCGGGGGACCCGCCCAGGCGCTCAACAGCACCGTGGTCCCGCTCGCGCCGACCACCCACGTACCCGGCGGCCGCCCCACCGAGCTGTACGCGAAGAGCCCCGCCGCCGACTACCGGGTCGGAGCGGCGGGCATCACTCTGCCCGCCGTGCGCCGTACGCACCACTTCACCGACGCCCAGGTCGTCGCCGCGCTGTCCATCTCCAAGGACTACCTGGTGCAGTCCTCGCTGGACCCCGACATCCTCGCCGGAGCGGCCTCCCGCCCGGTGCGCGTCCTGCTCGACCCGGACCAGCTGGCGCAGTTCGACCGCAGCATGACCTCGCCCTCCGGCGACGGCCGCCACGCGGCCACCGGCTGGCTGGTCCGCTTCGACCAGGACACCGCCGTCGTGGCCGACTCCCGGGTACGGGTGAGCGGCACGCTCACCTTCGAGGAGGTGGCCCCCGACATGCTGGAGGTCACCACCGACCACACCTTCGTCTACGCCGTACGGCCCGCCACCGGATCCCCGGCCGCGGCCGAAGGCGCCTCGCTCTTCACCGTCCGGCGAGAGCTACGGCTGCGCTTCGACCGGGAGGACCTGACGGCCCGCCGGCTGGAGTTGGCCTCGGCCTATGTGATGGCCGGGCCGCAGGACTGCTCCGCCGACCCGGCCGGGGCCTTCCGCCCGCTCCTGGCCGGAGCCGGCCCGACCACGGTGGGCCCGGCCGCGAGCGACCCGTACGCCAGCGGCCAACCGCGGCGCACGGCCGGGCTGTGCGGCGTCCTGGCCTCGCCCGCGACCCCGGCCGTGAGCCCGCCCGCGACACCGCCCCCGGCCCCGCAGGCCGCTCCCGTCAGCCCTGCTCCGTAGGTCCTGCCTTGTCCTGCGCAGCGGTGCCGGCTCCGGCTCCGGAGCCCGTGAACTTGTCGCGGAGCTTGCCGCCCACGTCGGCCGCGCCGCCCGCGATGTCACCGACCAGCTTGAACAGCGGGTCCTTGCTGGTGCGCACCGCATCGGCGTAGTGCGCGGCGGACTGGCGGAAGGAGTCGGTCACCGAGGTGTCCTTGTCCTCCTCCCGCCGCGGGTAGTGGCCGTCCATGATCCGCTGGTAGTCGCGGCTCTCCGCCCACTTCTTCAGCTCGGCCGCCCGCACCGTGGTGAAGGGGTGCGTCCGGGGCAGCAGATTCAGGATCTTCAGCACGGAGTCGCGCAGATCGCCGCTCGACTCGTACTCCTCGGCCTGGGCCAGGAAGGCGTCCACGTTCATCTCGTGGAGGTGGTTGCCGCCCGCGATCTTCATCAGGCCCCGCATCGAGGCCTGCACGTCCTGTCCCACCAGCAGTCCGGCCCGGTCGGCCGAGAGCTCCGACTTGCGGAACCACTCCCGCAGCGCGGTCACGATCGTCATGATCGCCACATTGCCCAGCGGGATCCACGCGATCTTCAGCGCCAGGTTGGTCAGGAACAACAGGATCGTGCGGTAGACGGCGTGCCCCGACAGCGCGTGGCCCACCTCGTGGCCCACCACCGCACGCATCTCCTCCTCGTCGAGCAGCTCGACGAGGCCCGTGGTCACCACGATGATCGGCTCGTCCAGCCCGATGCACATGGCGTTGGGGATCGGGTCCTGCTGCACGTACATCTGCGGGACCTTCTCCAGGTCCAGGACGTAGCAGGCGTCGCGCAGCATCGCGTGCAGGTGCGGGAACTGCGTCTCGCCCACGCGCACCGACTCCGACAGGAACAGGAGCCGCAGGCTCCGCTCCGGAAGCAGCCCGCTCAGCGCCTTGAACACCGTGTCGAAGCCGCTCAGTTTGCGCAGTGCCACCAGCGCCGAGCGGTCCGCCGGATGCTCGTACGCCCGTGACGAGATGCCGGGGAACCGCCTGCGATCCCGCGCCGGCACCTTCTCGAACCCTGTTTCCGTCATTGCGCCCTCCCCTGTATGGACCTCTTCGTCCCTGCGTCTATCCTCTCCAACGCCTGAGTCGGCGTGAGCGTGCCCCAGGCCCCCGCATACGATGTGAGCGAAGTCTCCGCCCGCTCCCCGACTCGATAGGTACCTGCCTGATGAGCCTCTCCACCACCGCCCACAACCTGGTCGTCCTCGCCTCGGAGGGGGCCGAGCAGCACGGCGGCAACCACGACAGCCTGAACCCGTACCTGACCGGCGGCGGTGCCTTCGTCATCCTGATGCTGATGCTCTGGGTCACCACGCGCCTGAACCGCGACCGCTGAACCGGCCGAACCGGCTGAACCCGCCGAGAACGACGCGTCCCCCGGGCCAGTAGGCTCTGCGCTCATGGGAGAGCAGGAGATGCCTACCGGTCCGGTCAAGCGCCGGCTCGGCGTGATGGGCGGGACATTCGACCCGATCCATCACGGACACCTGGTGGCCGCCAGTGAGGTGGCCGCCCTTTTCCACCTCGATGAGGTGATGTTCGTGCCGACCGGCGAGCCGTGGCAGAAGTCGCAGCGTGCCGTTTCGCCGGCCGAGGACCGCTACCTGATGACGGTCATCGCCACGGCCTCGAACCCGCAGTTCTCGGTGAGCCGCATCGACATCGACCGCGGCGGGCCGACGTACACCATCGACACCCTGCGGGACCTGAAGGCGCAGAACGACGACGCCGACCTGTTCTTCATCACCGGTGCCGACGCGCTCGCGCAGATCCTGACGTGGCGCAACGCAGAAGAGCTGTTCTCGCTCTCCCACTTCATCGGAGTCACCCGTCCGGGCCACGTGCTCACCGACGACGGGCTCCCGGAGGGCGGCGTCTCCCTGGTGGAGGTGCCCGCGCTCGCGATCTCGTCCACCGACTGCCGTGCGAGGGTGGCCCAGGGGGATCCTGTCTGGTATTTGGTGCCGGACGGCGTCGTGCGCTACATCGACAAGCGTGAGCTGTACCGGGGAGCCTGAGCTTCCGGAGAGAGGGGCCCCGCGGTGAACGACCGACAGGATCCGTACGACCCGTATGCCGCCCAGGAACAACAGCTCGTCGGCTACGACGCGTACGGGCGGCCGGTGTACGGCCAGGTGCCCGCGCAGTCCGCCCAGCCCGCTCCGGCCGCCCCGCAGCAGTACGGGCAACAGTACGAGCAGCAGCAGTACGGCTACGACTACCAGGGCTACGGCCAGCAGCAGCCGCAACAGCAGCAGTACTACCCGCAGCAGCCAGCCGCCCAGAACTACGGGCAGCAGGAGTACGCCCAGGCGCCCGCCTACGGGTACGACACGCAGCAGACCCAGCAGTGGATCCCGCAGCAGACCGCCCCGGAGCCCCCGGCCCCCGCCGAGCGGCCGGCCGCCCAGGTCCCCGAGCCGCGCCGGCCGGACGCCGAAGAGGGCGGTGCGCGGGGCGACGAGCGCGACCGCGACCGCGAGCAGGACCACCGCGACCGCGAGCACGACGGCGGGCCCCGGGCGGACCGGGACTACCGCACCGAGATGTTCGCCTTCATCGACCAGCCGGACGAGGACTCCGAGGACGTCATCGACTGGCTCAAGTTCACCGAGAGCCGCACCGAACGCCGCGAGGAGGCCCGTCGCCGCGGCCGCAACCGGGTGGTGGCGCTGATTGTCGTCCTCGCCCTGTTCGTCGTCGGCGGACTCGGCTACCTCTGGTACGCGGGCAAGCTGCCCTTCCTCGACGGCCCGGGCGAGAAGAAGACCGGCGCGAGTGCCGACGCCGGCCCGCAGAAGCGCGACATCATCGTCGTCCACCTGCACAACACCAAGAAGGGCGGCACCTCCTCGGCGCTGCTCGTCGACAACGTCACCACCAAGCAGGGCGCCACCGTCCTGCTCCCGAACGCCCTGGCCGTCAGCGGCCAGGACGGGACGCCGACGGGGCTCGGCAAGTCGGTCGAGGAAGGCGGTCTCGGCACCCGCGAGGCCCTCGACTCCGTGCTGGGCACCCGCATCGGCGGCACCTGGCGCCTGGACACCCCCTTCCTGGAGAGCCTGGTCGAGCTGATCGGCGGCATCGAGGTCGACACCGACACCGCGGTCCCGGCCGACGACGCGGCCAAGACCCCGGCCGTGGCCCAGGGCCAGAAGCAGAGCCTGAGCGGCTCGATGGCCGTCGCGTACGCCACGTTCCGCGGGCAGGGCGAACCGGAGGCCAAGCAGCTGGAACGCGTGGGCAAGGTGCTCCAGGCGGTGCTGCGCAAGGTCCCGAGCGACCCGAAGGCGGCGGCCGTGACCGTCGAGAGCGTCGGTCAGATCCTCGACCCGGCCCTGAACGCGCAGACCCTCGGTGCCCTCCTGTCCCGGCTCGGCGCGCACGCCAAGGTGGGCGCGTACCGCACGGACGTCCTCGCGGTGAAGGCGGACGGCACGCTCACGGACGACGCGAACAAGTCGGTCGTCAAGGAGGTGCTGGGCGGCTCGGGCGCCGCGGCGCAGCCCGGTGCGGCCCCGCGCGTCGGCCTCAAGGACGCCAGCGGCGACGAGAAGACGCAGGTCGCGGCGAAGGCGGCGCTGGTGAACGGCGGCTACGCCTTCGTCGACGGCGGCAAGGCCGACAAGACGGCGGCCACCTCGCAGATCACCTACCAGGACGATGCGCAGCGGGACCGCGCGATCGAGGTCGCCAAGACGCTGGGACTGCCCGAGACGGCCGTGAAGAAGGCGGAGAACGCGGTCAACGCGGAGGTCGTGGTGATCCTGGGCAAGGACTACAAGGCGTTCTGACCGGGCTCCGGAGCGGCACCGAGGGAGGCTTTCGCCCGCGCGCGACGCTGCGCGCGGGCGGTGTCGGCGGTACATGAGACCCTTGTAAGGATCTGCCCGCCAACCCGAAAGCATGGCCAGTGACCGCCACGGACCGCTCCATCGAGCTCATCACCGCCGCCGCCCAGGCCGCGGCCGACCGGCTCGCGCACGACATCATCGCGTACGACGTCAGCGACGTGCTGTCGATCACCGACGCCTTCCTGCTCGCCTCGGCGCCCAACGACCGCCAGGTCAAGTCGATCGTCGACGAGATCGAGGAGCGCCTGCTCAAGGAGCTCGGCGCCAAGCCGGTGCGCCGCGAGGGGGACCGCGACGCCCGCTGGATCCTGCTCGACTACGTCGACATCGTCGTCCACGTCCAGCACAGCGAGGAGCGTGTCTTCTACGCGCTGGAGCGCCTGTGGAAGGACTGCCCCGAGATCGAACTCCCCGAGGACGCCAAGCTCACCATCGGCAAGGCCGAAGAGCACGCCAAGCTGCGCGAGGCGGCGGGCGACGACGAACTGGACGGTGATCTGTTCTGAGCGCGACCACCTCGGGCAAGTCCGGCAGGAAGATCGTCCTCTGGCGGCACGGCCAGACCTCGTGGAACCTGGAGCGCCGCTTCCAGGGCTCCACGGACATCGAGCTGACCGAGGCGGGCGTGGCGCAGGCGCGCCGCTCCGCGCGGTTGCTCGCCTCGCTGAAGCCGGACGCCATCGTGGCCTCCGACCTGCAGCGCGCCTCCGCCACGGCTGCCGAGCTGGCGGCCCTCACGGGGCTGACGGTGTCGCACGACGCGGCGCTGCGCGAGACGTACGCCGGCGAGTGGCAGGGCCTCACGCACGACGAGATCCTCGAGAAGTACGGCGAGCAGTACGCGGCGTGGAAGCGCGGCGAACCGGTCCGCCGCGGCGGCGGTGAGCTGGAGACCGAGGTCGCCGACCGTGCCGCGCCGGTGGTGCTGGAACACGTCGACCGGCTGCCGCGGTCCGGCACCCTCGTCGTGGTCAGCCACGGCGGCACCATCCGTACGACGATCGGGCGCCTGCTGGGCCTGAACGCGTACGACTGGGAGGGCCTCGGCGGGCTCTCCAACTGCTGCTGGTCCGTCCTCGGCGAGGGCGCGCGCGGCTGGCGCCTGCTGGAGCACAACGCCGGCACGCTGCCGGAACCGGTGCTCGGCGACGACGACTGAGCGGTCTTCTGCCGCTCCCCGGCGGGGCTGCCACCCGGATTTCACTTTCCGGCTGGTCACAGGCTAGAGTTCTTCTTGTTCGCAGCGCAGAACACCGGAGACGGGGGAGCGCGGCGGAGAGCGGGGCTATAGCTCAGTTGGTAGAGCGCCTGCATGGCATGCAGGAGGTCAGGAGTTCAATTCTCCTTAGCTCCACAATCAGGATCCCGTCCCCAATAGGGGGCGGGATCCTTGCTTTTGTACCCTTAGCGTTTGCTGACCTGGCCCGCACCGGCATGGCAGAATCGTGACCGCCGGAGGGGGAGACGACGGCCCGACGCGGGAGGGAGTCGCTGACGGATGGGTGCACACCGGCGCCGGTGCGACTGGTGCAACAACGGCACGCCGATCGTGCGGGACATGGACCCGGTCAACCCCGACTACCAGTACTGGTGCGAGGAATGCGCTCGGGCGCTGATCATAAAAGGCGACCCGATCGAGACGTACCGCGAGCTGGAAGGGGAGCCGATCTACGGGCGGCTGCTCGACGAGCACTGCACGCTCAAGCGGTTCTATCAGTTCGCGAGAGCGTGACAGGTTGACCCAAACCGGACATGGCCTCTGGTCGGTGGAAACCGATTTTTGGACCAGGGCCATGACCGTGTAATGTTTGGGACGTCGCCAAGGGGAACCGGCAAGGGAAACCGAAGCGGCAAGCACAACAAGGGGCTATAGCTCAGTTGGTAGAGCGCCTGCATGGCATGCAGGAGGTCAGGAGTTCAATTCTCCTTAGCTCCACAGTGAAGAAGCGGGCCACCCGGATCGGGTGGCCCGCTTCTCGTCGTGCCCCTGGTGCCCCTCGTGTCCCCGTGCGTCGTGTCGACGGGTGGAACGGCCGAGCGTCGGAAGGGGCCGCTGCGGTACCCTGACGCCATGCGTGCCGTACGCCTTCTGCTTACCGAGCCGCGCTGATCAGTACCGACCCTTCGAGATGGTCGGACCCGGCGCGGCGCCCCCTCCTGTGCGAGGGGTTTTTTCGTTTGGGCAGGCAGAGACGGCAGAGTCGATCGATGGAGCTTCAGAAATCATGAGCGAGACGAACACCCCGGCCCCCGAGGCGGCCGAGGCGCACCGCTACACGGCTGCCATGGCCGCCGACATCGAGGCACGCTGGCAGGACGTCTGGGACGCGCAGGGCACGTACGAGGCCCCGAACCCGACCGGTGACCTGGCCGGGGACCCCGCAGTGGTCGCACGGCCCAGCAAGTTCATCATGGACATGTTCCCGTACCCCTCCGGTGCGGGCCTGCACGTCGGACACCCGCTCGGGTACATCGCCACCGACGTCTTCGCCCGCCACCAGCGGATGACCGGCCACAACGTCCTGCACACCCTGGGCTTCGACGCCTTCGGCCTGCCGGCGGAGCAGTACGCCGTGCAGACCGGCACGCACCCGCGCGTCTCGACCGAGGCCAACATCGAGAACATGAAGGTCCAGCTGCGCCGGCTGGGCCTGGGCCACGACAAGCGCCGGTCGTTCGCCACGATCGACCCGGACTACTACAAGTGGACCCAGTGGATCTTCCTGCAGATCTACAACTCCTGGTACGACGCCGATGCGAAGAAGGCCCGGCCGATCACCGAGCTGGTCGCCGCCTTCGAGGACGGCTCCCGTGAGGTCTCCGGCGGTCGCGCCTGGGCCGGTCTGACCGCGGCCGAGCGGGCCGACGTGCTGAACGAGTACCGGCTGGCGTACTCCTCGGACGCGCCGGTGAACTGGTGCCCCGGGCTGGGCACCGTACTGGCCAACGAGGAGGTCACCGCCGACGGCCGGTCCGAGCGCGGCAACTTCCCCGTCTTCAAGTCCCGGCTGAGCCAGTGGAACATGCGGATCACCGCCTACGCCGACCGGCTGATCGACGACCTGGACGCGCTGGACTGGCCCGAGGCCATCAAGCTGCAGCAGCGGAACTGGATCGGCCGCAGCGAGGGCGCGCGCGTCGACTTCGCGCTGGGCGACGAGGCCATCACCGTCTTCACCACCCGTCCGGACACCCTGTTCGGAGCCACCTACATGGTGCTGGCGCCCGAGCACCCGCTGGTGGAGAAGTTCATCCCGGCCGCCTGGCCCGAGGGCACCCACGAGGTGTGGACCGGCGGGCACGCCACGCCGGCCGAGGCCGTCAGCGCCTACCGCAAGCAGGCCGCCGCGAAGTCGGACGTCGAGCGGCAGGCCGAGGCCAAGGACAAGACCGGTGTCTTTACCGGCGAGTACGCGATCAACCCGGTCAGCGGCGACAAGGTCCCGGTCTTCATCGCCGACTACGTGCTGATGGGCTACGGCACCGGCGCGATCATGGCCGTCCCGGCGCACGACAGCCGGGACTTCGAGTTCGCGCGCGCCTTCGAGCTGCCGATGCGCTGCGTCGTGGAGCCGTCGGACGGGCGCGGCACCGACCCGGCCGAGTGGGACGACGCCTTCGTCTCCTACGACGCGAAGCTGGTCAACTCGACGGGCGCGGGCATCTCGCTGGACGGCCTGGACGTCGTCCGGGCGAAGGCCGCGATCACCGACTGGCTGACCGAGCGCGGCATCGGCGAGGGCACCGTCAACTTCCGGCTGCGCGACTGGCTGTTCAGCCGTCAGCGCTACTGGGGCGAGCCCTTCCCGATCGTCTACGACGAGGACGGCGTCGCGCACCCGCTGCCCGAGTCGATGCTGCCCCTGGAGCTGCCGGAGGTCGAGGACTACTCCCCGCGCACCTTCGAGCCGGACGACGCCACGTCCAAGCCGGAGACCCCGCTGTCGCGCAACGGCGAGTGGGTGAACGTGGAGCTGGACCTGGGCGACGGCCGGGGCGTGCGCTCCTTCCGCCGCGAGACCAACACCATGCCCAACTGGGCCGGTTCCTGCTGGTACGAGCTGCGCTACCTGGACCCGAACAACGCCTCGGCCCTGGTGGACCCGGAGATCGAGCAGTACTGGATGGGCCCGCGTGAGGGCGCACCGCACGGCGGTGTCGACCTGTACGTGGGCGGCGCCGAGCACGCGGTGCTGCACCTGCTGTACGCCCGCTTCTGGTCGAAGGTGCTGTTCGACCTGGGGCACGTCTCCTCGGCGGAGCCGTTCCACAAGCTCTTCAACCAGGGCATGATCCAGGCGTACGCGTACACCGACGCGCGCGGTGTCTACGTGCCCGCGGCCGAGGTCGAGGAGCGCGACGGCGGCTACTTCTACCAGGACCAGCCGGTCAAGCGTGAGCACGGCAAGATGGGCAAGTCCCTGAAGAACGCCGTCACGCCGGACGAGATCTGCGAGGAGTACGGCGCGGACACGCTGCGCCTGTACGAGATGGCGATGGGCCCGCTGGACGTCTCCCGTCCGTGGGACACCCGGGCCGTGGTGGGCCAGTACCGGCTGCTGCAGCGCCTGTGGCGCAACATCGTGGACGAGGAGACGGGCGCGGTGACGGTCGTCGACGCCGAGCCCGCCGAGGACACCCTGCGCGCGCTGCACAAGGCGATCGACGGGGCCGGCTCGGACCTGACCGGGCTGCGCTTCAACACCGCCATCGCGAAGATCACCGAGCTGAACAACGCCCTGACGAAGGCGGGCCGCCCGCTGGAGCGCTCGGTCGCCGAGGCCCTGGTGCTGCTGGTCGCCCCGCTGGCCCCGCACATCGCGGAGGAGCTGTGGCACCGGCTGGGTCACAGCGAGTCGGTGGTCCACCAGGACTTCCCGGTGGCGGACCCGGCGTACGTCGTGGACGAGAGCGTGACGTGCGTGGTGCAGGTCAAGGGCAAGGTCAAGGCGCGGCTGGAGGTGCCGCCGGCGATCTCCGAGGCGGAGCTGGAGCAGCTGGCCGTGACCGATGAGGGCGTCGTGGCGGCGCTGGGCGGCGCGGAGATCCGCAAGGTGATCGTGCGCGCGCCGAAGCTGGTGAACATCGTCATCTGAGGGTGCACCCCCGCATAGGGGGAATCCCGTACGGGCAGGTTGGGGGTTCGATTGGAACCCCTGGCCTGCCCGTGGCGTTTACCGTGGAGGGGACGGAAAAGAGCCGTCGGGTACTGGGGAAGGGATGCTCATGGAGGCCGCGTTGATCATCTTCGCGCTGATGGTGCTTTTCACCTTCCTGGGGTTGGGCGTGTACGCGACCGTCAAGGTGGTGCAGGCGACCAAGCGCGGTGTGGACCGGACCATCACGCAGGCGCGACGGACGGTGGAGGACACCACGCTGCGCGCCAAGAGCTTCGGCCAGGTCGGGGTCACGGGGGCGCTGGCGCAGCTGCGGCTCGACCTGCGGACTTCGATGCGCGCCACGGAGCAGGCGCTGCAGGACGGGGTCCGGGTGGACGCCTCGCTGCACGAGTCGATCGCGCTGTTCGAGCGGCTGAGCACGCACGGGCGCGAGCTCGACGACGAGCTGAAGCGGCTCGAGCAGGACCCGGACCGCGGGCGGATCGCGGAGCGCCTGCCGGACCTGCGGGAGCGGACGGCCAAGATCAAGCAGGCCGCGGACTCGCTGCGGTGGGCCGCGCGGGACCGGGCACAGCGCTTCGCACAGGACGACCTGTCCACGCTGTCGGCGCAGATCGAGGTCGAGTCCGATGCGCTGCGGGACTGGGCGCGGGAGCCGGTGGACGACCTCGCGGCGGCGGCCGCGGCGTGGGACGCGGCGCAGGCGAACGGGGCCGCGACGGGTCCGGCGCAGGCTCCGGCACAGGCATCGGGGAGCGCTGCGGGGCAGCCCGCGGCGGCGAGCCCGGCTCGGGGCGCGGATCAACCGCAGGCCCTGAATCCGGCTGCTCCGGCGCCGCAGTACCCCTGGCAGAAGGCGCGCCGACCGGAGAGCACCACCTGAGGCGGGGCGCGCGGCGGCTCGTACCGTAGGCTCTCGCCGCTCGGGGGAGCCGTGTCGGTCAGGCCGGGCTCGCGGGGTCCAGCACGCTCGCATGCGGCGTCCGGCACGCAGGCTCGCGGGGTCCGGCACGCTCGCCCGCCGCGGTCTCGTCGGTCGCCGCCGCTCCGCGTCGACCCCCTCCCCGGCCTCGTGGTGCACGGCACCGGACGCTGCGGGCCTCACCGACGCCACTTCGACGGCAGGACGTAGCAGCCCCGCCGACGGTCGCGTCGTGGGGCCAGGCTGCCGTGATGCCCCGGCGGGCGGTAACCTCCGGCTCATGTCCCGCCATGTCGCCATCGTCACCGATTCCACGGCCTACCTGCCCCGACCGGCCATGGCGCGGCACGGAATCACCTCCGTCCCGCTCACCGTGGTGCTCGGCGGCGAGGCACTCGAGGAAGGCACCGAGATCTCGGCGCGCAGCCTGGCCCTGGCCCTGCAGAAGCGCCGGTCGGTGACCACTTCGCGCCCCAGCCCGGAGGAGTTCGTCCGGGCCTACCGGGCGGCCGCGGACGCCGGGGCGACCGGCATCGTGAGCCTGCACCTGTCCGCCGAGCTGTCCGGCACCTACGACGCCGCCGTGCTCGCCGCGAAGACCGCACCCGTACCCGTGCGTGTCGTCGACACCGGCATGATCGCGATGGCCCTCGGCTTCTGCGCGCTCGCCGCCGCCGAGGTCGCCGAGGCGGGCGGATCCGTCGACGAGGCCGTGGCGGCCGCCGAGAAGCGCGCGGCGGACATGGCCGCGTACTTCTACGTCGACACGCTCGACTACCTCCGCCGCGGCGGCCGGATCGGGGCCGCGCAGGCCCTCCTCGGCTCCGCCCTGGCGGTGAAGCCCCTGCTGACGCTGGACGGCGGGCGGATCGAGATGCTGGAGAAGGTCCGTACGTCGGCCAAGGCCATCGCCCGCCTGGAAGAGCTGGCCGTCGAGCGCGCCGGGTCCGCCGACGTCGACGTGGCGGTACACCACCTGGCGGCTCCGGAACGGGCGGAGAAGCTCGCCGAGCGGCTCCGCGAGCGCATCCCCGGGCTGGTCGAACTGCACGTCAGCGAGGTCGGAGCGGTGATCGGGGCGCACACGGGCCCGGGGCTGCTGGCGGCGGTCGTCTCGCCCCGCTGATCACCGGAACGGGTGGCTCGGTTATCCACAACGGAGCTTTTTTCCACCGGAATTGAGTGATCCGAACCGGAGACGGGATCGGCCTCTACGGTCGTGGCATGACTCTTCGAACGCGTGCTTCGCATCCGTCGGGCGCCACCAGTGGCCCGGGCCGCCCCCGTCCCTCCGACGGCCGACTTTCCGACGGCCGGCTCGCCGGCAGTCGCCCGCGCCATCGTCGTACGGCGCGTCGTGGTCGGCGGGTTCCTCATCCGGAGATCGGCGCGGTGCGCCGCCGGGCCGAGGCCTTGCTGGGCGGCAGCAGCCCGCCGCATGCACTGCCCCCGCCGCTGCCCCCGCCGCTCCGGGCGCTCCAAGCGCCGTCCGGGGCCCCGGACGGGGTGGATGTCCAGGCGCCGCCCGAGGGGGCGTCCGGGCTGCCCTCAGGGGCCGCGCGGAGGCTGGCCGTGCGGGAGCGACTGCCGCTGTGGCTACAGGACCGCTGCGAGGTGCGGCCGCGTGCGGTGGCTGCCCTCGGGGTGGTGCTGCTCGCCGCGGTCGGCTTCGCCGGGCAGCAGTACTGGTCGGCCAGGCCGCGGGCGGTGAACGTGCCCGCGGTGGTCGCCCCGGGGGCCGTACCGGCGGCGGCCACGGCACCGGCCGGGCCTCCGGCCGCGGGAGCGGTGGCCGGTGGGGCCGGTGGGGCCGCGCGGATCGTCGTCGACGTCAGCGGCAAGGTCCGGGATCCCGGGGTACGACGGCTGCCCGCCGGTTCGCGGGTGGAAGACGCGTTGGCCGCCGCCGGGGGAGTGCGTCCCGGCACCGACACGACCGGGCTGAACCGGGCCCGTGTACTGGTGGACGGCGAGCAGGTGGTCGTCGGTGCCCCGGCGCAGCCGCCACCGCCGGCCGCCGGGACGGGCTCCGGCGCCGGCTCCGGCTCCGGTCCCGGCGCCGGTCTCGGTCCCGGGCCGCTGAGTCTGGGGTCGGCCACGGTCGCCCAGCTCGACGGCCTGCCGGGGGTCGGGCCGGTGCTGGCGCAGCACATCGTCGACTTCCGTACCGCCCGCGGCGGCTTCCGCTCCGTGGAGGAGCTCCGCCAGGTCGACGGCATCGGTGAGCGGCGCTTCGCCGACCTGCGCACGCTGGTGCGGCCGTGAACCGCCCGGCGGGACCGGTCCCGCCGGACCTCCGCCTCGCGGTGCCCGCCGTGGCCGCCTGGGCGGCGGCCGCCGTCGCCCTGGACATGCCCGTCCACCAGACCGCCCTCGGGGTGGGCCTGGCGATGGTCTGCGCGGGCCTGCTGATGCTGGGCGCGTGCCGGCGTCCGGGTCGGCTGTGGCGGCTCGCGCCGGTCGCTGCGGCGGCCCTGCTGTGCGGGGCCGCCGGCGCGGGGGTGGCAGGGCTCCAGCGGGCCGAGGCGCGGGCCGGGCCGGTGACCGGTCTGGCACGGGAGCACGCCCGTGTTCACGCGGAGCTCACCGTCGGCTCCGACCCGAGGACCGCCCGGAGCACGAGCGGGCCGCCGGTGGTGGTGCTGGACGCGGTGGTGACCCGGGTGACCGGGCCCGACGGGTCGAGCACCCGGGTCGAATCCCCGGTACGCGTGCTGGCCGGGCATCCGGGATGGGCCCGGTTACAGCCCTCCACCCGGGTGGTGGTGGTCGCCCGGCTGGCCCCGGCGCACGGCGGCGAGCGGGCCGTGGCGCTGCTGCGCCCGGCCGGTGACACCCCGCCCGGGGTGACCGGCGGCCCGGACACCGTCCAACGGACCGCGGGGCGGCTGCGGGCCGGGCTGCGCGAGGCCACCGAAGGGCTCGCACCGGACGCCAGGGCCCTGCTGCCGGGGCTGGTCGTCGGGGACACGTCCAGGGTTCCGCCCGATCTGCACGAGGCCTTCCGGACCACCGA
Organism: Streptomyces sp. NBC_01214; assembly: GCF_026340975.1. Lineage (GTDB taxonomy): Bacteria > Actinomycetota > Actinomycetes > Streptomycetales > Streptomycetaceae > Streptomyces. Next base: position 1,680,261 of record NZ_JAPEOS010000001.1, read on the forward strand.
CCTGCTGCACCTGCTGGCCGTCTCCGGTTCCAACCTGACCGTGGTGCTGTTCCTGCTCATCGGGCCCCCGGCCCGGGCGCAGCGGGCCGAACGGCGCGGGCTGGCGCCCCGGCTCGGCCTCTCGCTGCGGGTGACCGCCCTGTGCGGGGCGGCCCTGACACTGGCCTTCGTGGTGGTGTGCCGGCCGGAACCGAGCGTGCTGCGGGCCGCTGGCTGCGGGGCGGTCACCCTGCTGGCCATCGCCACCGGACGGCGCAGGTCATTGATCCCGGCCCTGGGCGCGGCCGTGCTGCTGCTGGTGCTCTACGACCCGTGGCTGGCCCGCAGCCACGGCTTCTTGCTCTCCGTGCTGGCCACCGGGGCGCTGCTCACCCTCGCTCCGCGGTGGAGCGAAGCCCTGCGGCGCCGTGGGGCGGGGCCACGGCTCGCCGAGGCGCTGGGGGCCGCAGCGGCCGCGCAGGCCGTGTGCGCGCCCGTGGTGGCCGTGCTGGCCGCCCGGGTCAGCCTCGTGGCGGTGCCGTGCAACCTGCTGGCCGAGCTGGCCGCCGGTCCCGCGACGGTACTCGGCTTCGCCGCGCTCGCGGCGGCCCCGGTGTGGATGCCCGCCGCGGAGCTGCTCGCCCGTGGTGCGGGGGTGCCGGCGGGGTGGATCGCGGGCGTGGCCCGGGCCGGGGCCCGGTTTCCGGGCGCGGAGCTGTCATGGCCGGGCGGGCTCACCGGCGGCGTTCTGCTGGCCGCCGCCACCCTGGCCGTCGCAGTGGTCGTCGGTACCCGGTTCCGCGGGCGCGGGTGGCTGTGCTCCGCCCTGGCGGCACTGCTGCTCCTGGCCGTCCTGAGGCCGCCGCAGCTCACCCGTACGCTTTCCGGCTGGCCGCCGCCGGACTGGAGCTACGTCCAGTGCGCCGTGGGGCAGGGGGACGCCGCTGCGCTCTCCGTCGGCCCGGGGGAGGCCCTGGTGGTGGACGCCGGCCCGGAGCCCGGACCGGTGGACGAGTGTCTGCGCGCCCTGGGCGTGCACCGCGTTCCGATGCTCCTGCTGACGCATTTTCACGCCGACCACGTAGGAGGCCTGTCGGGGGTGCTGCGGGGCCGGTCCGTGGGCGTGATCCAGGCCACCGCGCTCGAAGAGCCGCCGGGACAGGCCGAGTTCGTCCGGCGGACCGCAGCGGCCGCCGGCGTGCCGATCGTCACGGCGGTGCAGGGCGAGCGGCGCCGGGCCGGAGCGTTCGAGTGGCAGGTGCTCTGGCCGCCACCGGCCGGACCCCCTCCCGAGGGGCCCAACGACGCGAGCGTCGCCCTGCTGGTGCGTGGCGCGGGGCTGACCCTGCTCCTACTCGGCGACCTCGAACCGCCCGCCCAGCAGGCCCTCTTGAGGGCGCATCCGGACCTCGGTCCGGTGGACGTCCTCAAGGTCGCCCATCACGGTTCCGCGCACCAGGACCCGGAGCTGTACGCCCGGATCCGGCCACGGCTCGCGCTCGTTCCCGTCGGCGTGGCCAACCGCTACGGACACCCTGCGCCGAGTACGCTCGCCCGGTTGCGGGAGTTGGGTGCGACCGTGCTGCGCACCGACACCGACGGCTCGATCGCGGTCGCCGGAAGCGGAGTTCGGCTACGTTCATTTCCGGCCAATCGGCGGCGGAATCGGCGCGGCCATACCGGGCGTGACCGCTCTGTTTGCCCACAACCCGACAGCATGATCGAATGCGTCTTCGCCAGAACGGTCCAAGTCCACACAGCACGGGGGTGCATCAGTCATGTTCGGTCGCCGACGGGGGATGGAGACGGCCGGAAGTTCCAGCCCGCCCACATCCGCGACACTGACGCTGCCGCCGACGGCGCGTCTGCTCAGCTGCCGGGTTCTCGACACGGTCCACCGGCCGGTCCGGCAGGCCGCGTTCGAGGTGACCGACCCGATCGGCCGCCGCATCGTCAGCGGCGAGACCGACCCGTACGGCGGCTTCGCCGTGGCCGTACCGGAGGGGGAGTACCGGCTCTCCGTCACCGCGGAGGGGTACGCGCCCTTCCACGGGGTGACGATCGTGGGGGACCCGGGGCAGCCCGGCACCGCGGAGATCATCCTGGACACGGTGGAGCCGCCGCTGCTGCCCCAGCCCGGCCACTGGGAGCTCGACCCGACGCACTCGTCCATCGGTTTCACGGCCCGCCACATCGGCCTGGCCCGGATCCGCGGCCGGTTCACCACGTTCGCGGGGGCGGTGCGGATCGCCGAGCGCATGGAGGACTCCTCCATGCACGTGATCATCGATGCGGCGAGCATCGACACCGGGCTGCGGCTGCGCGACGACCACCTGAGGTCGGGGGACTTCCTGGACGCCGTCCGCCACCCCACGGTGGAGTTCTACAGCGAGCGTTTCATCCACCGCAGCGGCGGCCGCTGGACCGTCGCCGGCGCGCTCACCCTGCACGGGGTCAGCCGGTCCGTGACCCTGGACACCGAGTACCTCGGTCTGGGCACGGGCCTGGAGGGCGAGCTCCGGGCGGCCTGCCGGGCCACCACCGAGCTGCACCGCGAGGACTTCACCCTGAACTGGCAGTCGATCCTGGCCCACGGGATCGCGGCCATCGGTTCGAGCGTGGACGTGACGCTGGACGTCCAGGCCGTGCGCAAGGCCTGACGCGCAGTCCCCTACGGGGCTTCCAGCCAGCCCTCGTACTCGGCGGCGAGGTCGTCCAGCGAGGTGGTGTCGAGCCGTTCCCGCGGGTCCTCGACGATCACCAGCCACTGGGCGTCCTCGGCGTCGTCCTCGCCGGCCAGCGCGTCGCGGACCAACTGCGGCTCCTCCGGGAGGCCGAAGCGGTCGACGGCCTCCTGGGCCACCTCCTCGGCGGCGTCGCGGTCGGGCAGGACGAGTACATGTCGCACATTCACGCGACCATTCTCGGGCACGCGGGGCGGGGGGCTGTCAGTGCGGCGTGGGATGCTGGAGCCGATGGCCACCAGGAAGAACTCCACCGACGATCCGCTTGCCCCGCTCACCCTCGCGGTGGGGCAGGAGGAGCTGCTGCTCGACCGTGCCGTGCGCGAGGTGGTGACGGCCGCCCGCGCCGCCGACGCCGACACGGACGTCCGCGACCTCACCTCCGATCAGCTCCAGCCCGGCACGCTCGCCGAGCTGACGAGCCCCTCGCTCTTCTCCGAGCGCAAGGTACTGGTCGTGCGCAACGCGCAGGACCTGTCCGCCGACTCGGTCAAGGAGGTCAAGGCCTACCTCGCCGCGCCCTACGAGGAGATCATCCTGGTCCTCCTCCACGCGGGCGGGGTCAAGGGCAAGGGCCTGCTGGACGCCGCGCGCAAGGCGGGCGCGCGCGAGATCGCCTGCCCGAAGATGACGAAGGCCGCGGACCGGCTGTCGTTCGTGCGGGGCGAATTCCGCACGCTCGGCCGGTCGGCGACCCCGGAGGCCTGCCAGAACCTGGTGGACGCGATCGGCAGCGACCTGCGGGAGCTGGCGAGCGCCGCCGCGCAGCTGTGCGCCGACGTCGAGGGCACCATCGACGAGGCCGTCGTCGCCCGCTACTACACCGGCCGGGCCGAGGCCTCCAGCTTCACGGTCGCAGACCGGGCGGTCGAGGGGCGCGCGGCCGAGGCGCTCGAAGCCCTGCGCTGGTCCCTGTCCACCGGGGTGGCGCCGGTCCTGATCACCAGCGCCCTGGCCCAGGCCGTCCGCGCGATCGGCAAGCTCGCCTCCGCCCCGCGCGGAGCCCGCCCCGGCGACCTCGCCCGGGACCTGGGCATGCCCCCGTGGAAGATCGACCGGGTCCGCCAGCAGATGCGCGGCTGGTCGGCGGACGGGGTCTCGGACGCCCTGCGCGCCGTGGCCGCCGCCGACGCGGGGGTCAAGGGCGGCGGCGACGACCCCGAGTACGCCTTGGAGAAGGCCGTCGTCGCGGTGGCCCGCGCGGCCCGTCCCCAGCGCCGCTAGCCCGGACCTCGCATGTATGACGATGCCGACTACTGGGAGCGCTGGATCGCGAGGCTGCTGGCCGTCCTCGCCGCCAATGCCCCGGACCAGCTGGCTTGGGCCGGTGAGCACGGGGTGAAGAGCGCCGCTCTGGCCGAGGACGTCGACTTCGTCCTCCACCTGGCCCAGGGGATGCAGGAGCGGGGGACCCTCGCAGCGGAGGCCCTGCGGGACCTCCGGGCCATCGGCCGGATCCTCGCCGAGGCGGACATCCGCGGCCGCGCCGGCCCGTGGGCCGGTTCACTGACCGCGGAGCCGGCCTGGAGCGAGGTGCGCACCCTGGCCCGGCAGGTCCTCGTCGCCCGCGAGGGCGACTGGCGCCGCCCCCTGCCGCACCGCGTACCGCCCCAGGACCTCTACGACTGAGCGGGCCCGCCCGCTGGGGCGCGCCGCGCAGCACGAAGGCCCCGGCCACCGCCCTGGGGAAGGGTGGCGGCCGGGGCCTTCGGTTACTTCTGGTTGCGCCGCACCCGCGTGGCGAACGCTTCGTGTGCGGAGCGGGGTGCCGGTCAGGAGCGGGAGAGAGGGCCCACTGGGTCCCTTCCGGCGATCACATCAGGGAGCTCAGCCCTGCAGGGAGGCAACCTTGGTGGCCAGCGCCGACTTCTTGTTGGCGGCGGCGTTCTTGTGGATGACACCCTTCGAGACAGCCTTGTCGAGCGCACGCGCGGCAGCGCGAGAAGCCACGGTGGCCTTCTCGACGTCACCGGCGACGACGGCCTCGCGGGCCTTGCGGATCGCGGTCTTGAGCGAGGACTTGACGGCCTTGTTGCGCAGGCGCGCCTTCTCGTTCGTCTTGTTCCGCTTGATCTGGGACTTGATGTTCGCCACGAAAGAGCCTTTTCAGGTTCAGAGTTTGATCTTCGGATTGTGCCTCTCCCCCAGACTTCGTCCGGGGGACCCCCTGCTGAGAGGGCATACGAGACACAGCTGCTCAGGCTACCAGGCACGCTGCGGGCGGCCCAAACCGAGCGCACTGCCCCGTCCATGGGACCATGGGAGTCTGCGAATAGATCCGACATCGCGCCGCCGACAGCGACGGGAGCCGGACGTTCGCTCCGACCGACGCTCCGCAAATGCGTCCGACTGCGACCCGAGAATCAGGACACTGCGTGCCCGCGATCCCCAGCCACGTGCCCGAGCCGAGCCGTACCGACTCGGCGCTGATCCGCAACTTCTGCATCATCGCGCACATCGACCACGGCAAGTCGACCCTTGCCGACCGGATGCTCCAGATCACCGGTGTGGTCGACCAGCGGCAGATGCGCGCCCAGTACCTCGACCGCATGGACATCGAGCGTGAGCGCGGCATCACGATCAAGTCCCAGGCGGTCCGGCTGCCCTGGGCGCCCACCACGGGCGAGGGTCAGGGCAACACCCACATCCTCAACATGATCGACACCCCCGGGCACGTCGACTTCACCTACGAGGTCTCGCGTTCCCTCGCCGCGTGCGAGGGCACCGTCCTCCTGGTGGACGCCGCCCAGGGCATCGAGGCGCAGACCCTCGCCAACCTGTACCTGGCGATGGAGAACGACCTCGCGATCGTCCCCGTCCTGAACAAGATCGACCTGCCGGCCGCCCAGCCGGAGAAGTTCGCCGAGGAACTCGCGAACCTGATCGGCTGCCAGCCCGAGGACGTGCTGCGCGTCTCGGCGAAGACCGGTCTCGGCGTCGAGGCGCTGCTCGACAAGGTCGTCGCCACGGTTCCGGCCCCGGTCGGCGTCAAGGACGCCCCGGCCCGCGCCATGATCTTCGACTCCGTCTACGACTCGTACCGCGGCGTCGTCACGTACGTCCGTGTGGTCGACGGCCAGCTGAACAAGCGCGAGCGCATCCGCATGATGTCCACCGGCGCCACCCACGAGCTGCTGGAGATCGGTGTCTCCTCCCCGGAGATGACCCCGTCCGACGGCATCGGCGTCGGCGAGGTCGGCTACATCATCACCGGCGTGAAGGACGTCCGTCAGTCCAAGGTCGGTGACACCATCACCAGCCTGCACAACGGCGCCACCGAGGCCCTGGGCGGCTACAAGGACCCGCGGCCGATGGTCTTCTCGGGCCTCTACCCGCTCGACGGCTCGGACTACCCGGACCTGCGCGAGGCCCTGGACAAGCTCCAGCTCAACGACGCCGCGCTCGTCTACGAGCCGGAGACCTCGGCGGCGCTCGGCTTCGGCTTCCGCGTCGGCTTCCTCGGCCTGCTCCACCTGGACGTGGTCCGTGAGCGCCTGGAGCGCGAGTTCGGCCTCGACCTGATCGCCACCGCGCCCAACGTGGTCTACCGGGTGGTCATGGAGGACGGCAAGGAAGTCACCGTCACCAACCCGAGCGAGTTCCCCGAGGGCAAGATCTCGGACGTGTTCGAGCCGGTCGTGCGCGCCACCGTGCTCGCGCCCACCGAGTTCATCGGCGCGATCATGGAGCTGTGCCAGCAGCGCCGCGGCACCCTCCTCGGCATGGACTACCTCTCCGAGGACCGGGTCGAGATCCGCTACACCCTCCCGCTCGCGGAGATCGTCTTCGACTTCTTCGACCAGCTGAAGTCCAAGACGCGCGGCTACGCCTCCCTGGACTACGAACCCACGGGCGAGCAGTCCGGCAGCCTGGTCAAGGTCGACATCCTGCTGCACGGCGACAAGGTCGACGCCTTCTCCGCCGTCACGCACAAGGACGCCGCCTACGCCTACGGCGTGCGCCTCGTCGCCAAGCTGCGCGAGCTCATCCCGCGGCAGGCCTTCGAGGTGCCGATCCAGGCCGCGATCGGCTCCCGCGTCATCGCCCGCGAGACCATCCGCGCCATCCGCAAGGACGTCCTCGCCAAGTGCTACGGCGGTGACATCTCCCGTAAGCGGAAGCTGCTGGAGAAGCAGAAGGAAGGCAAGAAGCGGATGAAGATGGTCGGCTCCGTGGAGGTCCCGCAGGAGGCCTTCATCGCCGTCCTCTCCAGTGACGAGTCCGGCGGCAAGAAGAAGTAGCGGCCCCGCCGTCACCCGACGCGAACAGGCCCCCGCACTCAGGTGCGGGGGCCTGTTTCGTTATGAAGCGGCCGCTCGCGGGCCCTTACGCACGCGCCGGTCGCGCTCTAGTCTGATCACTGCTCGACGGTTACTCGCCAGTTTAAAAGCCACCGGCTGTTTACCTGCCAGTCCCCAGCGCTCCCCAGCGCCCCACGCCCACGCACTACCGCGTGGATCGGTCCGGAGGATGTCGTGAGCGACACACAGACCTATCTCGAGAACCGCCCGCCCACCGTGGCGGTGCTCTTCCTTGAGCGCGTCGCAGCGACGCCGAACGACGAGGCCTACCGGTACCCCGTACCGGCGGCCGGCGGCCAGGGCGGCGCCGACGATTGGAAATCACTCAGCTGGGGCCAGGCGGCCGAGCGGGTGTTCGCCATCGCCGCCGGGCTGATCTCCCTCGGCCTGGAAACGGAGGAGCGCGTCGCGCTCGCCTCCAACACCCGGGTCGACTGGATCCTCTCCGACCTCGGCGTGATGTGCGCGGGCGGTGCGGTCACCACGATCTACCCCAGCACCAACGCGGACGAGTCGGCGTTCATCCTCTCGGACTCCGAGAGCCGGGTGCTCATCGCCGAGGACGCCAAGCAGCTGGCGAAGGCGCGCGAGCGCCGCGCCGAGCTCCCGGGGCTCGCCCACGTCGTCGTCCTGGACGCCGACGACGCGGTCGCCGCCGACGGCGACCCCGAGGGCTGGGTCCTCTCCCTCGCCGAGCTGGAGGCGCGCGGCAAGGAGTACCTCGCCAAGCACCCCGAGGCGGTCAACGAGCGGGTCGCGGCCATCACCTCCGACCAGCTCGCCACCCTCATCTACACCTCCGGCACCACCGGCCGCCCCAAGGGCGTCCGGCTGCCGCACGACAACTGGTCGTACATGGCCAAGGCCATGGTCGCCACCGGGCTGATCGGCAAGGAGGACGTCCAGTACCTGTGGCTGCCGCTGGCCCACGTCTTCGGCAAGGTGCTGACCTCCGGGCAGATCGAGGCCGGGCACGTGACCGCCGTCGACGGCCGGATCGACAAGATCATCGAGAACCTGCCGGTCGTGCAGCCGACGTACATGGCCGCCGTCCCGCGCATCTTCGAGAAGGTCTACAACGGCGTGGCCGCCAAGGCCCGCGCCGCCGGCGGAGCCAAGTACAAGATCTTCCAATGGTCGGTCGGCGTCGCCCGCGAGTACGCGAAGGTCACCCAGGACAACTTCCGCCGCACCGGCCAGGCCACCGCCCCCTTCGGCCTCACCACCAAGCACAAGATCGCCGACGCGCTCGTCTACTCCAAGCTCCGCGAGGCCTTCGGCGGGAAGCTGCGCGCCGCCGTCTCCGGCGCCTCCGCCCTGGCCCCCGAGATCGGCTTCTTCTTCTCCGGCGCGGGCGTCCACATCCTGGAGGGCTACGGCCTGACCGAGTCCAGCGCGGCCTCCTTCGTCAACCCGGGCGAGGCCTACCGCACCGGCACGGTCGGCAAGCCGCTCCCCGGCACCGAGGTCCGCATCGCCGACGACGGCGAGGTCCTGCTGCGCGGCCCCGGCATCATGCAGGGCTACCACCGCCAGCCCGACAAGACCGCCGAGGTCCTGGAGTCCGACGGCTGGCTGCACACGGGCGACATCGGCGAGCTGTCGGCCGACGGCTACCTGCGCATCACCGACCGCAAGAAGGACCTGATCAAGACCTCGGGCGGCAAGTACGTCGCCCCGGCGGAGATCGAGGGCCAGTTCAAGGCGATCTGCCCGTACGTGTCGACGATCGTCGTGCACGGCGCCGACCGGAACTTCTGCTCGGCGCTGATCGCCCTCGACGAGCCGTCGATCCTGACCTGGGCCGCCGAGAACGGGCTGGAGGGCAAGACGTACGGACAGGTCCTGGCGGCGCCGGAAACCAACCGCCTGATCGAGACGTACGTACAGACCCTGAACGAGGGCCTGCAGCGCTGGCAGACGATCAAGAAGTTCCGGCTGCTTCCGCGCGACCTCGACGTCGAGCACGGCGACCTCACGCCCAGCCTGAAGCTGAAGCGGCCGGTGGTCGAGCGTGAGTTCAAGCACCTGATCGAGGAGATGTACGAGGGGTCCCGCGAGGCGTAACGCCTGCCGCGGGCCCGGCGGGGCGGGGCGGCGGACCGCCCCGCGCACCCCGCCTTCCCGGGCGGGCCCCGGGTGTCGCCTGCCAGCCGTCTCCCGGGGCTCCGCCCCGGACCCCCGCCTCAAACGCCGGCGGGGCTGGAGGTGACGCGGCGGGGCTGGACCTGCGCGGGGCCGGGCGGTGTGGTGGGTGCGGGATGATGGGGGCATGCCTTCCGCACTCCCCGATGGTGAACCCATGCCCGAAGACGGCGCGCTGCCGCCGCATGCCCTGGCGGGCGCGGGGGAGCGGCCGCTCGGGTTCTACCTGCACGTCCCGTACTGCGCCACGCGCTGCGGGTACTGCGACTTCAACACCTACACGGCCACCGAGCTGCGGGGCACCGGTGGCGTGCTCGCCTCCCGGGAGAACTACGCCGACACCCTGATCGACGAGGTCCGCCTCGCGCGGAAGGTGCTCGGGGACGACCCGAGGGCCGTACGGACGGTGTTCGTGGGCGGCGGCACGCCCACGCTGCTGCCCGCCGGGGACCTCGTACGGATGCTCGCGGCGATCCGGGACGAATTCGGCCTGGCCGAGGACGCCGAGATCACCACCGAGGCCAACCCGGAGTCGGTGAACCCGCAGTACCTGGCCGAGCTGCGCGCCGGGGGCTTCAACCGGGTCTCCTTCGGCATGCAGAGCGCCAAGCAGCACGTCCTGAAGGTGCTCGACCGCACCCACACGCCGGGGCGCCCCGAGGCGTGCGTCGCGGAGGCGCGGGCGGCGGGCTTCGAGCACGTCAACCTCGACCTGATCTACGGCACTCCCGGCGAGTCGGACGAGGACTGGCGGGCGACCCTCTCGGCGGCGCTGGGCGCCGGGCCGGACCACATCAGCGCCTACGCCCTGATCGTCGAGGAGGGCACGCAGCTGGCGCGCCGCATCCGCCGCGGCGAGGTCCCGATGACGGACGACGACGTGCACGCCGACCGGTACCTGATCGCGGACTCGGTCATGGCCGAGGCCGGGTACTCCTGGTACGAGGTCTCGAACTGGGCCACCTCGGAGGCCGGGCGCTGCCTGCACAACGAGCTGTACTGGCGCGGCGCCGACTGGTGGGGCGCGGGGCCGGGCGCGCACTCGCACGTGGGCGGGGTGCGGTGGTGGAACGTGAAGCACCCGGGCGCGTACGCCGCGGCGCTGGCGGAGGGGCGGTCGCCGGGCGCGGGTCGCGAGCTCCTCTCCGAGGAGGACCGGCGGGTGGAGCGGATCCTGCTGGAGCTCCGGCTGGTGGACGGCGTCCCGCTGTCGCTGCTCGCCCCGGCCGGGCTGGCGGCGGCCCGCAGGGCCCTGGCGGACGGTCTGCTGGACGCCGTGCCGTACGAGGCGGGGCGGGCCGTGCTGACCCTGCGGGGGCGGTTGCTGGCCGATGCGGTGGTCCGGGACCTGGTGGACTGACCGGCCTGCGGCGCCGTTGCCGGGGGCGCTGCCCCCGGACCCCCGCGCCTCAACCGCCGGCGGGGCTGAAAGATCGCCTCAAACTCCCCCAGCTACCGCTGGGAGGTGCCCCCTGGCGGGGCTGAAAGAGCGCCTCAACCGCCGGCGGGGCTGGGTGGGCGGTCAGGCCGTGACGTGGTCGATGAGGTGTTCCACCGAGCCCAGGAGCGTCGGCTCCAGGTCCTTGTAGGACGTCACCCGGGACAGGATGTGCTGCCAGGCGGCGCCCGTGTTCTCCGGCCAGCCCAGGGCCCGGCAGATGCCCGTCTTCCAGTCCTGGCCGGGCGGGACCACCGGCCACGCGGGGATGCCCAGCGCGGACGGCTTCACGGCCTGCCAGACGTCCACGTACGGGTGGCCCACGATCAGGACGTCCGGCGAGGTCACCGACGCCGCGATGCGGGACTCCTTCGAACCCGGGACGAGGTGGTCGACCAGCACGCCGAGGCGGGCGTCCGCGGCCGGGGCGAAGTCGGCGACGACGGCAGGGAGGTCGTCGATGCCCTCCAGGTACTCCACCACCACGCCCTCGATCCGCAGGTCGTCGCCCCAGACCCGCTCCACCAGCTCCGCGTCGTGCCGGCCCTCGACGTAGATCCGGCCCGCCCGCGCCACCCGCGCCCGCGCCCCGGGCACGGCCAGCGAGCCCGAGGCCGTCAGGCGAGGCCCCGCGGGCCCGCGCGCGGGCCGGACCAGGGTGACCACCTCACCGTCCAGCAGGAACCCGCGCGGCTCCATCGGGAAGACCCGCCGCTTGCCGAAGCGGTCCTCCAGGGTCACCGTGCCCGCCTCGCAGGCCACCACCGCGCCGCAGAAGTCCGTACCGGCGACCTCGACCACGAGGTCCCGGTCCGCCGCCACCTCGGGCACCGCCTTGGGTCGCTTCCACTGGGGGGTCAGGTCGGGGGAGTACTCGCGCATCCGGCCGACAGTAGGAGAGCCGGGCGCGTCACGCCTCCGACACGCCGAAACGGGCCGCCAGTGTGGCGCGTTGCGCACGGACGAACTCCGCCCCGACCACCGCTCCGTGACCCGGCACGTACAGTGCGTCGTCCCCGCCCAGTGACAGCAGCCGGTCCAGGGCGGCGGGCCACTGCCCGGGGGTGGCGTCCGGGCCCGCCAGGGGTTCGCCCGACTCCTCGACCAGGTCCCCGCAGAAGACCACCTCGCGCTCGCCCGGTACGAAGACGGCCAGGTCGTGCCCGCTGTGCCCGGGCCCCACATTGGCCAGCAGCACCTGTACGCCGCCCAGTTCCAGCGTCCACTCGCCCGACACCGAATGCCGCGGCAGCACCAGCAGGTCCACCGCCTGGGCCGCCTCGGCCTCCGCGAGCCCGTGCCGGACCGCGTCCTCGCGCAGCTCCTCGCGCCCCGCCGCCAACAGCGAATCCAACCCGACCGCCCCGAAGACCTCGGCCCCGGTGAAGGCGGCCGCGCCCAGGACGTGATCGAAATGACCGTGCGTGAATGCGATATGGGTCACGTGCCGGCCCGTCAGCCGCTCCGCCTCGGCCCGTACCTGCGCGCCCTCGCGCACGCACGAGCCGGGGTCGATCAGAAGGACCGAATCCTCGCCCACCACTAGCCCCACGGTGCAGTCCCACACCGGCAGCCGCCGCCGGCCGGCCCGTCCGGTCAGCCGTTCCCAGCCGGCCCCTTCCCAATGCACGTCCATACCGCGACGCTACCCTGGCGGGCCTCCCTTGCCAGGGGCTTACCGCCCGGCCGTACACTGAGCGGGGGCTCTCTGGCACTCGAACGATCAGAGTGCCAACGAACACGGCAGAAGACGGCAACGGACCACAGCTGGAGGTGTGCGCGATGCTCAGCGAACGCAGACTCGAAGTGCTGCGCGCCATCGTCCAGGACTACGTCGGGACGGAGGAGCCGGTCGGCTCCAAGGCGCTCACGGAGCGGCACCGGCTCGGCGTCTCGCCCGCCACCGTGCGCAACGACATGGCCGTGCTGGAGGAAGAGGGCTACATCGCCCAGCCCCACACCAGCGCCGGTCGGATCCCCACCGACAAGGGCTACCGGCTCTTCGTCGACAAGCTGGCGGGGGTCAAACCGCTGTCGTCGCCCGAGCGCCGGGCCATCCAGAACTTCCTCGACGGCGCCGTCGACCTCGACGACGTGGTCGGCCGCACGGTGCGGCTGCTCGCGCAGCTCACCCGGCAGGTCGCCGTCGTCCAGTACCCGAGCCTGACCCGGTCGACCGTCCGGCACGTGGAGCTGCTCTCGCTCGCTCCCGCGCGCCTGATGCTCGTACTGATCACGGACACCGGGCGGGTCGAGCAGCGGCTCGTCGACTGCCCGAGCCCCTTCGGGGAGACCTCGCTGGCGGACCTGCGGGCCCGGCTCAACAGCCGGGTCGTCGGGCGCCGCTTCACCGATGTGCCCCCGCTCGTCCAGGACCTCCCCGAATCCTTCGAGGCCGAGGACCGCGGCACGGTTTCCACCGTGCTCGCGACACTCCTCGAAACCCTGGTCGAGGAAGCCGAAGAGCGGCTGATGATCGGCGGTACCGCCAATCTCACCCGCTTCGGACACGATTTTCCCCTGACGATCAGGCCGGTGCTCGAAGCACTCGAGGAGCAGGTCGTGCTCCTCAAGCTGCTGGGCGAGGCAAACGAGTCGGGAATGGCCGTACGGATCGGGCACGAGAACGCCTACGAGGGATTGAACTCCACGTCGGTCGTCTCGGTCGGTTACGGTTCGGGCGGCGAAGCAGTCGCCAAACTCGGCGTGGTCGGACCGACCCGCATGGACTACCCCGGAACGATGGGAGCGGTACGCGCAGTGGCACGTTACGTCGGACAGATCCTGGCGGAGTCGTAAGTGGCCACGGACTATTACGCCGTTCTCGGCGTGCGCCGCGACGCATCGCAGGACGAGATCAAGAAGGCCTTCCGGCGCCTCGCGCGTGAACTCCACCCGGATGTGAATCCGGACCCGAAGACGCAGGAGCGCTTCAAGGAGATCAACGCGGCCTACGAGGTGCTGTCGGACCCGCAGAAGAAGCAGGTCTACGACCTTGGCGGCGACCCGCTGTCCTCCTCGGGCGGTGGTGGCGGAGCGGGCGGCTTCGGAGCGGGTGGCTTCGGCAACTTCTCCGACATCATGGACGCCTTCTTCGGCCAGGCCTCGCAGCGCGGCCCGCGCTCGCGGACCCGGCGCGGCCAGGACGCGATGATCCGTCTGGACCTGGAGCTGGACGAGGCGGCCTTCGGGACGACCAAGGACATCCAGGTCGACACGGCCGTCGTCTGCAACACCTGCTCCGGTGAGGGCGCCGCTCCCGGCACCTCGGCGCAGACGTGTGACATGTGCCGCGGCCGCGGCGAGGTCTCGCAGGTCACCCGGTCCTTCCTGGGCCAGGTCATGACCTCGCGCCCCTGCCCGCAGTGCCAGGGCTTCGGCACCGTGGTCCCGACCCCGTGCCACGAGTGCGCGGGCGACGGCCGGGTCCGCTCCCGCCGCAGCCTCACGGTCAAGATCCCGGCGGGCGTCGAGAACGGCACCCGGATCCAGCTCGCGGGCGAGGGCGAGGTCGGCCCCGGCGGCGGCCCCGCCGGCGACCTGTACGTGGAGATCCACGAGCTGGCGCACCCGACCTTCCAGCGGCGCGGGGACGACCTGCACTGCACGGTCACCATTCCGATGACGGCGGCCGCGCTGGGCACGAAGTGCCCGCTGGAGACGCTGGACGGGCTGGAGGAGATCGACATCCGGCCCGGCACCGGGTCCGGCCAGGCGATCCCGCTGCACGGGCGCGGCGTCACCCACCTGCGCGGTGGCGGACGCGGCGACCTGATCGTGCACGTCGAGGTCACCACCCCGGGCAAGCTGGACGCACAGCAGGAGGACCTGCTCCGCCAGCTGGCGAAGCTGCGCGGCGAGGAGCGGCCGATGGGTCAGTTCGCGCCGGGTCAGCAGGGTCTGTTCAGCCGTCTGAAGGACGCTTTCAACGGTCGCTGACCGACCGCGATCCACCGTCACGAGCCCGGCCTGGGGATTCCCCGGCCGGGCTCGTCACATGGGCCCCGCGCCGGCCGGAGACCGGTCGGGAAGCGGACTATGCCAGGCGAATGCCATGATTCGGCCCCATGCGCCGGACGTGGCACGATGCAGTCCATGTCCTCGGCATCGAACGGTCTCTCCCCGTATCCGATCGTGCAGGCTCCCATGGCGGGCGGCGCCTCCTGTCCCGCGCTCGCCGCCGCCGTGTGCGAGGCGGGTGGACTGGGCTTCCTCGCCGGCGGCTACAAGACCGCCGACGGGATGTACCAGGAGATCAAGCAGGTGCGCGCGCTGACCCGGCGCCGCTTCGGCGTCAACCTCTTCATGCCGCAGACCGGTTACGTCGATCCGGCCGCCGTGGAGACCTACCGCGGGCAACTGGCCGGTGAGGCGAGCTGGTACGAGATCTCGCTCGCGGAGGAGGACATCATCGGCACCAGCGACGACGGCTACGACGCCAAGCTCGCCATCCTCCTCGAAGACCCGGTCCCGGTGGTCTCGTTCACCTTCGGCTGTCCTGCCTTCGCGGCCCTGGCGGCCCTGCGCAAGGCCGGTACGTACACCGTCGTCACGGTGACCTCCGCCGAGGAGGCCCGCAGCGCCCAGCACGCGGGTGCGGACGCGGTCTGCGTCCAGGGCGCCGAGGCCGGCGGTCACCAGGGCACCCACCGGGACGACCCGCAGATCGACGGCACGGCGACCGTGGGCCTCCTCGCGCTGGTGGCCCAGGTGCGGGAGGCCGTGGCGCTCCCGATCATCGCGGCGGGCGGGGTCATGCGGGGCGCGCAGATCGCGGCCCTGCTGGCGGCGGGCGCGGAGTCGGCGCAGCTCGGGACGGCCTTCCTGGCCTGCCCGGAATCGGGGGCGGACCCGGTCCACAAGAAGGCGCTGACGGACCCGCTGTTCGTCCGCACCGAGCTGACCCGGGCCTTCTCCGGGCGGCCGGCGCGGGCGCTGGTGAACCGCTTCGTGCGCGAGCACGGGCCGTACGCCCCGGCCGCGTACCCGCAGGTCCACCACCTGACCTCGGGGCTGCGCAAGGCCGCCGCCGCGGCCGGGGACCCGCAGGGCATGGCCCTGTGGGCGGGCCAGGGGCACCGGCTGGCGCGACCGCTGCCGGCGGGGGAGCTGGTGGAGGTGCTGGCGGCCGAACTGGCCCAGGCGCAGAGCACGTTGAAGGCAAAGCAGATGAGGAGTGCGTCATGACCGCCCCGGTGTTCGTGGTGGAAGAGGTCCCCGCGGGGCCGGAGTTCGTCCTGGACGGCCCGGAGGGCCGGCACGCGGTGTCCGTGAAACGGCTGAACCCGGGCGAGGACGTGGTCCTCACGGACGGGCGCGGCCACTGGGCGGAGGGCGTGGTCAAGGCCGCCGAGGGCAAGGACCGGCTGGTCGTCATGGACCTGCACACCGTCGCGGAGGAGCCGGAGCCCGAGGTCCGGATCACGGTGGTCCAGGCGCTGCCCAAGGGGGACCGGGGCGAACTGGCCGTCGAGACGATGACCGAGACCGGGGTGGACGCGATCGTGCCCTGGCAGGCCTCGCGCTGCATCACGCAGTGGCGCGGCGACCGCGGGGCCAAGTCCCTGGCCAAGTGGCGGGCCACGGCCCGGGAGGCGGGCAAGCAGTCCCGCCGGGTGCGGTTCCCGGAGGTGGCCGAGGCGATGTCCACCAAGCAGGTGGCGGCGCTGCTGGCCGGCGCCGACCTGGCGATGGTGCTCCACGAGGACCGCGACACCCCGTCCGGGGCGCTGGCGACGGCCGAGCTCCCGAAGGCCGGTTCCGTCGTGCTGGTGGTCGGCCCGGAGGGCGGTGTCTCCCCGGAGGAGCTGGCCGTCTTCGCCGCCGCGGGGGCCCACCCCTACCGTCTGGGCCGCTCCGTCCTGCGGACCTCCACGGCCGGGACGGCGGCCACGGCGGTGCTGCTGGCTCGCACCGGCCGCTGGTCGTGACGGCCCGCCCGTCCTGACGGCCCGCCCGTCCTGACGGGCCGCTTCGGCTCCTGGTCCGGCCTTGCCGGGACCGATCGGCCCGTCCGGCCGAAATGCCGGCCCGCCACGGGCGTCCGGCTGGATACGATGCCCGGACTGATCACCGTCACGGGAGGCGAAGCAATGGCCGGGGAACCGCAGGCCGACTGCCTGTTCTGCAAGATCGTCGCGGGGCAGATCCCCGCGACCGTGGTACGGGAGACCGAGACCACGGTCGCCTTCCGGGACATCAACCCGCAGGCGCCCACACACGTGCTCGTCATCCCCAAGGTGCACTATGCGGACGCGGCCTCCCTCGTGGAGGCCGAGCCGGGCGTGGCCGCCGACATACTGCGCGAGGCCGGCCAGGTCGCCCTCGACGAGAAGATCGTCGAACACGGCTACCGGGTCGTGTTCAACACCGGCTCCGGCGCCGGGCAGACCGTCTTCCACGCCCACGCGCACGTCCTCGGCGGCCGCGGCCTCCAGTGGCCCCCCGGATAGCACGTGTCCGTACGAGAGTTCGTGGTGCTGGGCACGGCCAGCCAGGTGCCCACCCGCCACCGCAACCACAACGGCTACCTGCTGCGCTGGGACGGCGAGGGCATCCTCTTCGACCCGGGCGAGGGCACCCAGCGCCAGATGTTGCGCGCCGGGGTGGCCGCGCACGACATCAACCGGATCTGCATCACGCACTTCCACGGTGACCACAGCCTCGGCCTCGCCGGGGTGATCCAACGGATCAACCTCGACCAGGTCCCGCACCCGGTCACCGCGCACTACCCGGCCTCGGGGCAGAAGTTCTTCGACCGGCTGCGGTACGCCACCGCCTACCGGGAGACCGTCCCGCTCCGCGAGGAGCCGGTGGCGGCGGACGGCGTGCTCGCGCAGGGGTCCTCGTACGTCCTGGAGGCCCGGCTGCTCTCGCACCCGGTCGAGTCCTTCGGCTACCGGATCACCGAGCCCGACGGGCGCCGCATGGTGCCCGAGCTGCTCGCACGGCACGGGATCAAGGGGCCGGACGTGGGCCGGATCCAGCGCGAGGGCCGGCTCGGCGAGGTCACCCTGGACGAGGTCAGCGAGCCCCGTCCCGGACAGCGGTTCGCGTTCGTCATGGACACCCGGCTCTGCCCGGGCGTGGACGCGCTGGCCGAGGGCTGCGACATGCTGGTGATCGAGTCGACCTTCCTCGACGAGGACGAACGGCTGGCCACCGACCACGGGCACCTGACCGCCGGCCAGGCGGCGCGGGTGGCGCGGGACGCGGGCGTGCGGCACCTGGTGCTGACGCACTTCTCGCAGCGCTACACCGACCCGGCCGAGTTCGAGCGCCAGGCCCGCGCGGCCGGCTTCGAGGGCGAGCTCACGGTGGCCGCGGACCTGGTGCGGGTGCCCCTGCCCAAGCGGGGCTGACGGCGGGCCCGACCCGGTCCCGTCCCGGCCCGGTCCCGGCAGGGCCCCTGCCGGGACCGGGCCGGGGCCGTGTTCGTCGAGCGGTCCGAGTGGTTTGAGTGACGAAGGGCCCTCCGGGGGTGATCTGCGCCACACTGGGTTTTGGTCCTGCCCGGGGTGGGCAGGGCTGGCAGCTTTCCGCTGGAAAACGTCATGCAGAAACGGGCCTTCGAGGAACAACGGGGAGATCGCCGTGACCGGTCGGGACTACGAAATCCGCGCAGCAGCAGTGGACCCGCTCGGTCCGCTCCGTGACCCCCAGGAACCCGGCTGTGACGTCTTCCTGACCGGAACGGTCTTCCTCGACATCATCTTCACGGGCCTCGACTCGGCCCCCGTGCGCGGTACGGAGTCCTGGGCGCGCGGCATGGGCTCCAGCCCCGGCGGCGTCGCCAACATGGCCACCGCCCTGGCCCGGCTCGGCCTGCGCACCTCGCTGGCCGCGGCCTTCGGGGACGACCACTACGGCGAGTACTGCTGGGACGCCCTCGAACAGGGCGAGGGCATCGACCTGTCCATGTCGCACACCATCCCCGGCTGGCACAGCCCCGTCACCGTCTCGATGGCCTACGAGGGCGAGCGCACGATGGTCTCGCACGGCCACGAGGCCCCACCGCCGGCCGGCCCCGGGCCCTTCCCGCAGTGCCCGCCACGGGCCCGCGCGGCCGTGGCAGCGCTGGGACCCGGCCGCGGCGAGGAGTGGATCGGCGAGGCCGCCCGGCGCGGCTCGCGGATCTTCGCGGACGTGGGATGGGACGAGAGCGGCCGGTGGGACCTGGGGGCCCTGGCCGACCTGGAGCACTGCGAGGCCTTCCTGCCGAACGCGGGCGAGGCGATGCGCTACACCCGGACCGACTGTCCGAGAGCCGCGGCCCGGGCGCTGGCCGAGAGGGTGCCGATCGCCGTGGTGACGATGGGCGCGGAGGGCTCGTACGCGGTGGACGGGCACACCGGGGAGACCGCGCACGTCCCCGGGATCACGGTGGACGAGCTGGACCCGACGGGTGCGGGCGACGTCTACGTGGCGGGCTTCGTGACCGGCACCCTGGCGGGCTGGCCGCTCGCGGACCGGCTGGCCTTCGCTGGGCTGACGGCGGCCCTGTCGGTGCAGGAGTTCGGCGGCTCCCTGTCGGCCCCCGGCTGGCCGGAGGTGGCCCACTGGTGGCGGGACGCCCCGCAGGAGCTGCGCGGCCGCTACGGCTTCCTGGACGACCTGGTCCCGCCGGGCGGGACTCCGGCGGCCCGGCGCAGGGCCGTACCGACGATCGGCTTCCGGCACTCGCTCTAGGCCGTCCCCCGGATCTCGTCGGGCCGGCACGATCCGAAAGAGGCGATCTCGCGGCGCGATCGGGCGGTAAAACCTCTCGGGGAAGCCGCGGCGGAGACGTACGCTTGGTACTCCGGAGGTCGTCGATCGGCGCGGCCCCTCAGCGGGAGGTATGCGCAGGCCACAGTGCCGGCCCATGACTCAGACACCGACAGCCCACATCCCCGCGCCGGGGCAGGCGCGAGCCCACTTCACCGTTCCGGCCACGCACCCGATGGTGACCGTGCTCGGCTCGGGTGACGCCCTGTTGCGCGTGATCGAGAAGGCCTTCCCGAAGGCCGACATCCATGTTCGGGGCAATCAGGTCAGCGCGATCGGTGCAGCGGCGGAAGTCGCCCTGATCCAGCGACTTTTCGACGAGATGATGCTGGTGCTCCGCACCGGGCAGTCGATGACGGAGGACGCAGTGGAACGCTCGATCGCCATGCTCAAGGCGAGCGGCAACGGCAACGGCAACGGCGACGGGCCTGCCGAGACGCCCGCGGAGGTGCTCACCCAGAACATCCTCTCCAGCCGCGGCCGCACCATCCGACCCAAGACCCTCAACCAGAAGCGGTACGTCGACGCGATCGACAAGAACACGATCGTCTTCGGCATCGGCCCCGCCGGTACCGGCAAGACCTACCTGGCCATGGCCAAGGCCGTCCAGGCCCTGCAGTCCAAGCAGGTCAGCCGGATCATCCTGACCCGGCCCGCCGTCGAGGCGGGGGAGCGGCTCGGTTTCCTGCCGGGCACGCTCTTCGACAAGATCGACCCGTACCTGCGCCCGCTCTACGACGCGCTGCACGACATGATCGACCCCGACTCGATCCCGCGGCTGATGGCGGCGGGCACGATCGAGGTGGCCCCCCTGGCGTACATGCGCGGACGCACGCTCAATGATGCGTTCGTCGTCCTCGACGAGGCGCAGAACACGACCGCCGAGCAGATGAAGATGTTCCTGACCCGGCTCGGGTTCGACTCGAAGATCGTCGTCACCGGTGACGTCACCCAGATCGACCTGCCGGGTGGCGCCAAGAGCGGTCTGCGCCAGGTCCAAGAAATCCTCGAAGGGCTGCCGGACATCCACTTCTCGCGGCTCACGTCCGAGGATGTCGTCCGGCACAAGCTGGTCGGCCGTATCGTCGACGCGTACGAGAAGTACGACGACGGCCAGCAGGCCTCGAACGGCCACCAGCGGAAGTAGAACCCAGCGCACCATGTCGATCGACGTCAACAACGAGTCCGGAACCGAGGTCGACGAGCAGGCGATCCTCGACATCGCCCGCTACGCGCTCACCCGGATGCGGATCCACCCGCTCTCCGAGCTCTCCGTCATCGTCATCGACGAGGACGCCATGGAGCAGCTCCACATCCAGTGGATGGATCTGCCCGGTCCGACCGACGTCATGTCCTTCCCGATGGACGAGCTCCGGCCGCCGACCAAGGACGACGAGGAGCCCCCGCAGGGGCTCCTCGGCGACATCGTGCTCTGCCCCGAGGTCGCCAAGCGGCAGGGCGAGGAAGCCCCGACGCAGCACTCCATGGACGAGGAGCTCCAGCTCCTGACCGTCCACGGAGTGCTGCACCTGCTCGGCTACGACCACGAGGAGCCGGACGAGAAGGCAGAGATGTTCGGCCTCCAGGCGGCCATCGTCGACGGCTGGCGCGGTGAGCGCGGCATCACCGGTCCGTCCCCGGCTCCGACCGTCTCGTGAACGCCCCCCAGCTGATCACCGGGGCGGTGCTGCTGGTGGTGGTGGCCTGGTTCGCGGCCTGCGCCGAGTCCGGCATCGCCCGCATCTCCAGCTTCCGGGCCGAGCAGGCCGTACGGGAGGGTCGGCGCGGGAGCGAGAAGCTCGCCCAGGTCGCCGGCGACCCCACCCGCTACCTCAACGTGGCCCTGCTCGTCCGGGTCACGTGCGAGATGGCGGCCGGGGTGCTCGTCACCTACGTCTGCCTCGACGAGTTCGGCGAGAACTGGACCGCGCTGCTCGTGGCCATCGCCGTCATGGTGCTCGTCTCCTTCGTCGCCGTGGGCGTCTCCCCGCGCACGATCGGCCGCCAGCACCCGCTGAACACGGCGACCGCGGCCGCGTACGTCCTCGTGCCGCTGGCCCGGATCATGGGGCCGATCCCGCAGCTGCTGATCCTCATCGGCAACGCGCTCACGCCCGGGAAGGGCTTCCGCAAGGGGCCCTTCGCCTCCGAGGCAGAGCTCCGCGCGATGGTGGACCTCGCGGAGAAGGAATCGCTGATCGAGGACGACGAGCGCCGCATGGTGCACCAGGTCTTCGAGCTCGGCGACACGCTGGTGCGCGAGGTGATGGTGCCGCGCACCGACCTCGTCTGCATCGAGCGGTACAAGACGGTCCGTCAGGCGACCACGCTCGCGCTGCGGTCCGGTTTCTCCCGCATCCCGGTGACCGGGGAGAACGAGGACGACATAGTCGGGATCGTCTACCTGAAGGACCTCGTCCGCAAGACGCACATCAGCCGGGAGGCCGAGGCCGACCTGGTCTCGACCGCGATGCGGGCGGCCGTCTTCGTACCGGACACCAAGAACGCGGGCGACCTGTTGCGCGAGATGCAGCAGGTGCGCAACCACGTGGCCGTCGTCATCGACGAGTACGGCGGCACGGCCGGCATCGTCACCATCGAGGACATCCTCGAAGAGATCGTCGGGGAGATCACCGACGAGTACGACCGGGAGCTGCCGCCGGTCGAGGACCTCGGCGAGGACCGCTACCGGGTCACCGCGCGGCTGGACATCACCGACCTCGGTGAGTTGTTCAAGGTCGAGGCGTTCGACGACGAGGACGTGGAGACGGTCGGCGGACTGCTGGCGAAGGCGCTGGGGCGGGTGCCGATCGCGGGCGCTTCCTCGGTGGTGGAACTGCCCGACGGGCGCCCGCTGCGGCTGACCGCCGAATCCCCGGCGGGCCGGCGGAACAAGATCGTGACGGTCCTGGTCGAACCGGTGGCCGCGGCGGAGGCCGCGGGGGAGGAGGGGGAATGACCCCGGAGCAACTGCGCGCGTTCTGCCTGGGCTTCAACGCGGCGGTGGAGGAGTTCCCCTTCACCCCGGAGACCTCGGTGTTCAAGGTGCTGGGCAAGGTGTTCGCGCTGTCGGCGCTGGATGCGGATCCGCTCAAGGTCAACCTCAAGTGCGACCCGGAGCTGGCGGTGCGGCTGCGCGAGGAGCACGAGGCGATCGTGCCGGGTTACCACATGAACAAGCGGCACTGGAACACGGTGACCGTGGGCGGGCCGGGCGGCCTGCCGGAGCGGCTGGTGCGGGAGCTGGTGGAGGACTCGTACGACCTGGTGGTCGCGGGCCTGCCGAAGGCGGAGCGGCTGCGGCTGGACCGGCCGTAGCGGTGCCCCCCGCCCCGGCGGCGGGGTGGTCGTGCGGGGGCGCGGGGCGGCTCCCTATGCTTTCGCCCATGACCGACAGCACCGGGATCGACCCCGAGGACAGCAAGATCATCACCCTGGCGCGCAGCGCCCGGGCCCGCAACGCGGTGCCCGAGGGGGCGGCGGTGCGGGACGAGACGGGCCGCACGTACGTCGCCGGGACGGTGGAGCTCGACTCCCTGAAACTGAGTGCGCTGCAAACCGCGGTCGCGATGGCCGTGGCGAGCGGTGCGCGGTCCTTGGAGGCCGCGGCCGTCGTCAGCGCGGCCGACGCCCCGGCCGAGGCCGACCGCGCGGCCGTCCGCGACCTCGGTGGCCCGGACACCCCGGTCCTGCTGGCGGCCCCGGACGGCAGCCTGAAGTCCAGCACCCCGGCCGGCCCCTAGCCTCCCGGCGGGGCGACCGACGAACCTTCCGCGCCCGAGTCCGCCCGACCGCCGGGTCCGGGCCCTCCCGGCCTCGGCAGGGCCGGACCCAGCCCCGCCGGCGCTTGAGGCGCGGGGTCTGGGGCGGAGCCCCAGGAAACCCGGCTCCGCCGGGCACCGGGCTCCGCCCGGACCCTCCCCCAGCTACCGCTGGGAGGTGCCCCCTGCTCAAACGCCGGCGGGGCTGGAAGTGGCGGGGCTGGAATCGGCCCCGGCCAGGCTGAAGGAGCCAGCGGGGCTACTGGGCCGGGAGTGGGCAGGCCGCCGGAGGCTAGCGGCGGCGGATGGTCATCGCCATCAGGGCGGCCATCGCGCACAGCGCGCCCGAGGCGTACCAGACGGTGTCGTACGAGCCGGTGAGGTCGCGGGTCAGGCCGCCCAAGAAGGCCACCGCCGCCGCGCCGACCTGGTGCGAGGCCAGGACCCAGCCGAAGACGATCGCCCCGTCGTCCCCGTAGTGCTCGCGGCACAGGGCGATCGTGGGCGGGACGGTCGCGACCCAGTCCAGGCCGTAGAAGACGATGAAGAAGAGCAGCGGCGGCTGCACCGACGGTGCCAGCAGCATCGGCAGGAAGAGCAGCGAGATCCCGCGCAGGGCGTAGTAGACGGCCAACAGCCGCCGCGAGTCGAAGCGGTCCGTGAACCACCCCGACGCCACCGTGCCGATCACGTCGAACACGCCGACCACCGCCAGCAGCCCCGCCGCAGCCGTCACCGGCATGCCGTGGTCGTGTGCGGCGGGTACGAAGTGGGTCTTGACCAGGCCGTTGGTCGAGGCCCCGCAGATCGCGAAGGTGCCCGCCAGCAGCCAGAACGGGCCGGTGCGGGCCGCGTCGAAGAGCACCCGCAGCGCGCGCCGGGCAGCTCCCGGGACCGGGGCCGGCTTCTGCGCGTACGTGCCGCCGTACGGTGCGAGTCCCACGTCCGCCGGGTGGTCGCGCATCAGCAGCCACACGAAGGGGGCGACGGCCAGGGCCGCGAGGGAGACCGTCACCGTCGCCGGGCGCCAGCCGTGGTGCTCGACCAGCCAGGCCAGCAGCGGCAGGAAGACCAGCTGGCCGGAGGCCCCGGCCGCGGTCAGGATGCCGGTGACCAGCCCGCGCCGGGCGATGAACCAGCGGTTCGTCACCGTCGCCGCGAAGGCCAGGGCCATGGAGCCGCTGCCCAGCCCCACGAGGACGCCCCAGAACAGCACGAGCTGCCAGGGCGCGGTCATCCACACCGTGGCCAGCGAGCCCGAGGCGATGACGAGCAGGGCGAGGGCCACGACCTTGCGGATGCCGAAACGGTCCATCAGGGCCGCGGCGAAGGGGGCGGTGAGCCCGTACAGCGCGAGGTTGACGGAGACGGCGAGGCCGATGGTCCCGCGCGACCAGTCGAACTCGGCGTGCAGCGGTTCGATGAGCAGTCCGGGCAGGGAGGCGAAGCCGGCCGCGCCGATGATCGTCACGAAGGCAACGGCGGCGACGAACCAGGCGCGGTGGACGCGGGCGGGCCGCCGCGGGGAGCGGCGGTCCACGGGGGCGGAGGCGGAGGCTGTCTGGGGCACGACGACAGCTTCCGGCCACCTGGGGACCGCAGGAAAGTGGCTTGACTGTCATGCTTCGCTACGATCGGGCCATGGAGTCGGAGAAGAAGGCACACCGGGTCGTCGTCCTCGCCCTCACCGGGCTGCTGCCCTTCGAGCTCGGTATCCCGCACCGGATCTTCGGGCGCGCCAAGGGCCCGGCCGGGCAGCCGCTGTACGAGATTCTCACCTGCGGGCTCGCCCAGGGGCCGGTGCGCACGGACGCCGACTTCGCGATCCACGTCGAGCACGGCCCGGAACTCCTGGCCACCGCCGATACGGTGGTGGTGCCGGCCTCGTACGAGCTGGGCCCGGTGCACGAGGATGGCCGGCTGACCGACGAGCTCACGGCGGCCCTCGCGCACATCCGGCCCGGCACCCGGCTGGTCTCGATCTGTACGGGCGGATACGTGCTGGCCGCGGCCGGGTTCCTCGACGGGCGTCCCGCCACCACCCACTGGGCCTCCGCCGAGCACTTCCAGCGGCTCTTCCCTGCCGTGCGGGTCGACCCGGACGTGCTCTACACCGACGACGGGGACGTGCTGACCTCGGCCGGAGTCGCCGCCGGGGTCGACCTGTGCCTGCACATCGTGCGCCGCGACCACGGCGCGGCCGTCGCCAACGAGGTGGCCCGGCGGACCGTCGTACCGCCCCACCGGGAGGGCGGGCAGGCGCAGTTCATCGCGCGCCCGATGCCGGAGCCGCAGCTCGCCACCACCACGGCGGCCCGCGCATGGGTGCTGGACCGGCTGCACGAACCGCTCCGGCTGACCGACCTGGCCCGGCAGGAGTCCATGTCGGTACGGACCTTCACGCGCCGGTTCCGCGAGGAGTCCGGCGTCAGCCCGGGCCAGTGGATCGTCGGCCGGCGGGTGGAGCGGGCCCGGCAGCTGCTGGAGCAGACGGAGCTGCCGATGGAGCAGGTGGCGCGGGACAGCGGCTTCGGTACGGCCCAGTCGCTGCGCAAGCACGTGCAGGCGGCGCTGGGGGTGAGCCCGACGGCCTACCGGCGCACCTTCCGCGCGGCCGGCGGGACGGTCACCCTGCCAGCTCCTGATGGGCCATCAGTTGCTGCCGGACCCGCGCATTGACTTCTCCCGCCCCCCGCTCGTGAATGGCCCCCTGCGCCGGGCTCGGGCGCGCGGGAACCTAAGGGGCGGGCAGTGCGAACAGGGGCGCGGAAGCGGAGATGGCCGGCGGCCGTGGGCTTGGCCGTGCTGGCGGCCACGACCGGGAGCGCCCTGAGCGCACCCGCCGCGGCCGAGGGGGAGGCGCCCCCGGGCCAGGTGGACTTCCCGACCCACTGCCCGGCGCCCCAGGAGGCCGGGCGCCCGCCCGCGGACGGGCCGACCGCCGCGCGGATCACCGTCGACAACCCGGCCCCGCAGGTCGGCGACACCGTCACCGTGACCTACCAGGTGGTCCGGACCCCCGCCGTCAACCCGGTCGGCGGCGAACTCCCCGCCGACGTGCTGACGCCGACCGGCCGGATCCTGCTGGCGGGCGCCCAGAGCGGCGAGGTCACCGTGGTCGGGGCCAAGCGCAACGACCCCGTGCCGGCGGGCGCGACCCTCCCCGCCGTCACGATGACCGGCACGTTCACCGTCACCGCGCCCGGCGAAACCACGCTCGCCCCGGGCGGCTACACCCTGCACACCAGCCACTTGCTGGACCTCGACACCACCTGCACCGCCGATGCCGCGTCCGCCGTCCCCGTCTCCGCCCGCCTGAGTGCGACCGGGCTGCCCACGGCCAACCTGCGCACCGTCTTCCTCGGCGCGGCCCAGGGCGGGCCGGGCGCCAAGGTCAAGGTCACCGCCGCCGGCTTCCCGCCGGGCGCGGCCGTCACCGTGGCCGGTCGGGCCGGCGCCGCCGAGACCGCCGACCGGGGGAGCGCCACCGCCGACGAGTTGGGCACGGCCCTGGTCGAGCTGCCGGTCACGGACAGGGCCACCACCGCGCTGATCGCCTACGAGGGTCGGGCCTGGTCGGCGCGCCAGGGCTCGGGCCCGGCCGCGTACACGGTCATCGACGCGGCTCCGCCGCAGCCCGCCGCCACGCAGAAGGTCACGGCCACCGTCGAGCCGGGCGTCCTGGGCATGGCCCAGAGCGGCGCGGACATCACCCTGGGCGCCGTCCCGTACGGCGACGGCGGCGCAGCCCCCGGCCGGATCGGGACGGTGACCGTCACCGACGCCCGCGGCGGCCCGGCCGGCTGGACCCTGATCGGCAAGGTCACCGACTTCACCGGACCCGGCGGGATCCGCATCCCGGGCGCCTCCCTGTCCTGGACCCCGAGGTGCGCGGCGGCCGAGGGGAGCCGCAGCGTCTGTACGCCGGGCAGCGCGGGCGTGGTCGGGGCCGACGGGGCGGTGCTCGCCTCCACCCCCGACGCACCTCTGGTCGGCGGCACGTTCACCATCGATGCCACGGTCACGCTCAAGGTGCCGCCGTACACCCCGCCGGGTGCGTACACGGCGGTCCTGACCCTGACCCTGTCGTGACGCCCGGCGGGGCTGTACTTCAGCCCGTCCGGCGTGTGAGGACCGGGTCCGGGCAGAGCCCGGGGAACGGTGGAAGGGCGGGTCGGGGACGGCTCCGCGCCGCGCTTGCCCTCGCCGGGGCGACCTTGCCGATCCTCGTCGGGCTCAGCGGAACGGCCGAAGCGTCGGACAACGGGCAAGCGTCGGACGACGGGCAGTGGTCCGTGCTGCCCGTCGCGAACACCGTCGGGCAGCGGCCCTCCTTCTACCTCGCCGCCGCGCCCGGCCAGTCCGTCGCCGACGCCGTCACCCTCACCAACCGCACCGACCGGCCCCGCACCTTCCGGCTGTACGCCGCCGACGCCTACAACACCGCCCGCGACGGCGGCTTCGCCCTGCGCGGCCCCGACGAGCCGCGGCTGGCCACCGCCGCGTGGGCGGAGCTCGACCGGGAGCGGGTCACCGTAGCGGCCCGCTCGTCGGTCTCCGTCCGCTTCACCGTCACCGTCCCCGACCGGGCGGAACCGGGGGACCACCCCGGCGCCGTCGTGGCCCTGGAGGAACGGCCGGGGGCCGTGGCCGACACCGCCCGGGGGATCGGCGTGCAGAAGGCCGTCGCCGCCCGGCTGTACCTGCGGGTGACCGGCCCCACCGCCCCCGCCCTCACCGTCCGGGGCGTCACCGTGAAGCGTCGCGGCTCCGGCGCGGACGTCGCGTACACGCTCCACAACATCGGCAATGTCACCCTGCGCCCCCGGGCCGCCCTCACCGCCACCGGGGCCCTCGGCCGCCCGCTCCTCGCCCGCGAGCTCGGCGGGCTGCCCGCCGAACTGCTGCCGGGTCAGGAAGTACGGCTCAGCGCCCGTTGGGAGGGCGCGCCCAGAGCGGAATGGGCCGAGGTCACGGTGCGCGCCCGGGCCGACGGAACCACAGCTCAGGGCCGTGCGGACCTGGTCCGGCGACCCTCGCCGATGGTCGTGCCGGCCCTTGTCGCCGTGATCTGGTCGGCGCTGGGAGCCGCATCGGGGAGAATGGCCCGTATGAGCGATCGTTCCCCCGAGTCCACCGCCCCGCACCGTGCGGGGTTCGCCTGCTTCGTCGGCCGCCCCAACGCGGGGAAGTCGACCCTCACCAACGCACTCGTGGGCACCAAGGTCGCGATCACCTCCAACCGGCCGCAGACCACCCGCCACACCGTCCGCGGCATCGTGCACCGCCCCGACGCCCAGCTCGTCCTCGTGGACACGCCCGGCCTGCACAAGCCGCGCACCCTGCTCGGCGAGCGCCTCAACGACGTCGTACGGACCACCTGGGCCGAGGTCGACGTCATCGGCTTCTGCCTGCCGGCCGACCAGAAGCTCGGCCCCGGCGACAAGTTCATCGCCAAGGAGCTGGCGGGGATCAAGAAGACCCCCAAGATCGCCATCATCACCAAGACCGACCTGGTCGAGTCCAAGCAGCTGGCCGAGCAGCTCCTCGCCGTGCACCAGCTCGGTGCCGAGCTGGGCTTCGAGTGGGCCGAGATCGTTCCCGTCTCGGCCGTCGGCGACACCCAGGTCCAGCTGCTGGCCGATCTGATCGCGCCGCTGCTGCCGGAGAGCCCGCCGCTGTACCCGGAGGGCGACCTCACCGACGAGCCCGAGATGGTCATGGTCGCGGAGCTGATCCGCGAGGCCGCGCTGGAGGGCGTACGGGACGAGCTCCCGCACTCCATCGCCGTGGTCGTCGAGGAGATGATCCCGCGCGAGAACCGTCCGGCGGACCGCCCGCTGCTCGACATCCACGCCAACGTCTACATCGAGCGGCCGAGCCAGAAGGGCATCATCATCGGCCCGAAGGGCTCCCGGCTGAAGGAGGTCGGGATGAAGTCGCGCAAGCACATCGAGGCGCTGCTCGGCACCCCGGTCTTCCTCGACCTGCACGTGAAGGTCGCCAAGGACTGGCAGCGGGACCCCAAGCAGCTGCGTAAGCTCGGCTTCTGAGGCGCGAACCGCCCGCTGCGACGACATGACGACATGACGACGAACGGACGCCGCCCCGCTCGGGGCCGCGTCCGTTCGTCGTTCCGTCCGTGCGTCCGTGAGTTCGTCCGTCGGGCTACGCGGGCCGGCGCACCCGGACCACGTTGTCCGTACGGGTCCCGGGCGTTCCGTCGGGCTGGTTCTGGATCCGCTCGGTCTCCTCGGCCCGCAGCACCTCCCAGCCCGCCGTGACCGGCTCCAGCTGCGCCAGGACCTCCTCGGGCGTGGGGAAGTGGGCCTCCTCCCGCTCCTCCTGCCACGGTGCCCAGCCCGCGTGGCCGACCACGAGCAGCGTGCCGCCGGGGGCCACGGCCGCGGCGGCCGTGCGCAGGACCGCGTCACGGGGGAAGTCCCCGTAGTTGTGCAGGAAGCACGCGGAGACGAGGTCGAACTCCCCCTGCGGGAAGGACTCCGTCAGATCGTGCCGCGCGAAGGAGACGCGGTCGGCGACCCCGGCCTCCGCCGCGTGCTCGGTCGCCCGGCCGAGGGCGACCCCGGAGATGTCGGTCCCGGTGACCGTCCATCCGCGGCGGGCCAGCCACACGGCGTCGGCGCCCTCTCCGCACCCCAGGTCCAGGGCCCGGCCCGGGGCGAGGGCGGACACCTCGTGCACCAGCATGGCGTTGGCCTCGCCGCTCCAGATGCGGTGGTTCTCCCCGTACCGGCCGTCCCAGAACTCCTCGCCCGCCAGCGCCCCGGGCTCGGGGTGGTGGTGGGTGTGCGTGTGCGTGTGCGCGTGCTCGGCCATGGCTTCCTCTTCCAGTCGGGTGCCGGTACGGCCGATGCTCCGCCCGCCCGACGAGGTACGGCAAACTTTGTTGCCGACCCGGCAAAAGAAGAGTCTGACGGGTTCAGAAATCCGCGGGTCGGCCCCAGTCCGGCCCCAGCAGGTGCGAGAGGTCGGTCAGGCCCAGGTCCCGCCATTCCTGGAAGGTCAGCGGGGGCGCGCCGCCGGGGTGGTCGAAGGACAGCGGCACGATCAGCTCGCACGTGGCGCGGCCGTCCCACCACACCGTGCCGGCCAGCGGTCCCGTGAGCGCGAGCAGCGTGGCGAAACCGCAGCCGTTGTCCTGGAGGACGACGGCGCCGGCCGTCTCACGGTCCTCGTACGCGTCGGCCCCGCCCCACAGGCCACCGTCCGCGGCGTACGAGTCCGGGTGTGGGAAGGGGAGGCGCAGCAGGTCGCGCTGCACGGTGTCGTTCTCGTCCCACCACCAGCCGGCCGGGCCCTTCGCCAGCCGGTGCAGCCTGCCGCCCGAGCTGACCTCGGTCAGGTACGAGCGGTACGCGGGCGGGAAGCGGATCCCCAGCTCCTCCTCGGCCTCGGCCACCTCGGCCGCGGTCAGCGGGGGGTGGTTCGGCGGGGACGGCGGCGCGGGCCACCCCCGGGCCCGGGCCTGGTCCTGGACCGAGACCGGAGGCGGGTCCGGAGTCGGGGCCGGCGCTCTGCGCGCTGCCCGCAGCCGCCCGAACAGGCGCATCACACCTCCGGCTCGGCGATCAGGGCGGTGGCCACCCGGCGGAAGCCGATGCGGGCGTAGACGCGGGCCACGTCCTCGTCGCCCGCCGACAGGAAGACCGTGCGGGCCCCGCGCTCCCGGGCCCGTGCGACCAGGGCGGCCGTGACCCCGAGGGCCAGGCCCTGGCGGCGGGCCGACGGGAGGGTGCCGACGCCCACCACCTCCACGACGTCCCCGACCGGGTTGTACTGGCCCGCGCAGAGCACCACGCCGTCCCGTACGGCCGCGGCCAAGGCCGTGCTGCCCGCCGCCAGCTTCCCGGCCACCCGGGCCCGGCCCGCCTCGGCCGCCGGGTCCGTCAGCGCCGCCGCCAGTTCCGCGGGGCCCGCCTCGCCGACCGCCGTTCCCGGTGCCGCGAAGGCCAGGGCCGGGACCGTCACGGCGGCGGTGAGCAGCGGGTCGTCGGCGTCGAGGAGACGGACTTCCGGGTGCGGGGGAAGGGCCTCGGCAGAGGGGTCCAGGACCATCAGCGGGTGGGCGTGGACGTGGAGTCCCGCCGCTTCGACCGCGGCCCGGAGCGAGGGGCTGGTTTCGGCCACCCACTCGAAGGCCTCGGGAACCTTCAGCTCCCGCTGGCGCTGCCAGACCCGCTCCACGTCGGCCCGGGTCGCCTCGGGGCCGCCGAGCGAGGGCCGCGCGTAGTACGGCCAGCCCGCGCCCTCCTGGACGAACAGGGTCAGCGGTCCGAAGTCCTCGGCTCGGGCCCCGCCCACCCGCGGCACCGTGTCGTAGTACCGCTCCAGCTCGGACAGCGTTGAATCGATCATGTGGTCGGTCATCCGGCCATCCAAACAAAGCGGCGCCGCGCGGGCACCTCCTTTCCGGACCCGCTCAGGCACCCTCCTTCAGCACGCGCGAGATCAGCGCCCGCTGGGCGTCCGACAGGTTCGGCTCCGCGCAGGCCACCGTCCGCCCGTCCGCGGTGATCCGGTAGGAGAAGCCGTC
The DNA here is from genome assembly GCF_026340975.1 of Streptomyces sp. NBC_01214. GTDB lineage: Bacteria > Actinomycetota > Actinomycetes > Streptomycetales > Streptomycetaceae > Streptomyces. Next base: position 1,711,952 of record NZ_JAPEOS010000001.1, read on the forward strand.
GCGCACCCGGTCCGCCGGGTCGCCCGGCGGACCGGGCCGCAGCGCGAGCTGGGCCAGGGCCTTCCACTCGTCCTCGTCCGGCCGGCCCGCGGTGTCCACCTCGGCCCGGCGCTCGATGCCCGCGAAGCCGCCCGTCCGTACCACCTGAATGCGCATGGGTGCCCTCTACCCCGCGAGCGGGACACCCACCGCGGACCACGCCTTCTGGAGCGCCTGGTGCTCGGCGCCGCCGGCCCCGTACCGGGTCACGGCCGCCGCGGTCGAGAGCCGGGCGAAGTCCGCGAAGTTCGCCCGGGGGGTGAGGTCGCCGCCGGTCAGAGTGTCGTACCAGATCCGTCCGGCCCGCTCCCAGGCCTTGCCGCCCAGCTCGGTCGCCACGATGTAGAAGGCGTGGTTGGGGATGCCGGAGTTGATGTGGACGCCGCCGTTGTCGCTGTGGGTGTTCACGTAGTCGTCCATCGTGGCCGGCTGGGGGTCCTTGCCGAGTTCGTCGTCGTCGTACGCGGTGCCCGGGGCCTTCATCGAGCGCAGCGCGACCCCGGTGACGTTGGGGCCGAGCAGCCCGGCCCCGATCAGCCAGTCGGCCTCATCGGCGCTCTGCTCCAGCGAGTACTGCTTGATCAGCGAGCCGAAGACGTCCGACATCGACTCGTTCAGGGCGCCCGACTGGCCGCGGTAGATCAGGTTCGCGGTGTACTGGGTGACCCCGTGGGTCAGCTCGTGTCCGATGACGTCCACCGACACGGTGAAGTCGAGGAAGAGGTCCCCGTCCCCGTCGCCGAACACCATCTGCTGGCCGTCCCAGAAGGCGTTGTTGTACTCCTCGCCGTAGTGGACGGTGGCGTCCAGGGGGAGCCCGGAGTCGTCGATCGAGCGCCGGCCGAAGCCCTTCAGGAAGAGTTCGTACGTCGCGCCGAGCCCCGCGTAGGCGCGGTTGACGGTGGCGTCCTTGCTGAGCGGGTCGCCCTCCCCGCGGACCTTCGTCCCGGGCAGCCGGGTGCGGTGCTGGGCGTCGTAGACGGTCCGGTCCGGATCGTCGGAGGCCGGCGCGGCGAGCGCGGGGACGATCCCGCGGACGGCGGTGACCCGGCGCCGGGTGCGCAGCAGGGAGTCGCGCTCCAGGGTGCGCTGGGCGAGGTCGGCGCGGCGGGAGTCCTCGGACAGGGCGGCCTTGTCGAGGAGGTGCGGCGGTACGACCGTGCAGAAGACGGGGTGATGGCGGTGGGTGTGGGAGGCATCCATGCCCGGCAATGTGGCAGTGGGTCATGGCGGTGTCACTACCTGCGACCATGATTCATTCACTTGTCTGAAAGTGGTGACGCTGGGTTGACGGAACGACCGGACCCGGGCGGGGCAAAGGAGGCTTGGCTCACATTTGGTGCAAATCGGGCGCTCGGGTCTTGCATACTGAAACAGGTCCTCGCGTCACGGCGCGGCTCGGCTAGGCTCGGCCCATCATGCGTTTCGGGCTGCTTCTCCTTAGCTGCCGCGGCGAGGGTCTGTAGTCGTAGGCCGACCCCCTCCCCGCGGAGTTTGGTGTTGCGGTTTTCACTACCGCCGTCGGCCGTCCCAGCGAACTACACGCGGACACGCGAGGAGCCCAACGCCATGAGCCAGCAGCCTTTTGTCGGTCGCCCCACGCCCATCACCAACGCGACCCACACCCAGAAGTCCTCCGGGATGCCGATCCACAAGTACGGCTCGTACGAGCAGGTGGACATCCCCGACCGCACCTGGCCGAACGCCCGCGTCACCAAGGCTCCCCGCTGGCTCTCCACCGACCTGCGCGACGGCAACCAGTCGCTGATCGACCCGATGACCCCCGCCCGCAAGCGCGAGATGTTCGACCTGCTGGTGCGCATGGGCTACAAGGAGATCGAGGTCGGCTTCCCCTCCTCCGGCGAGACCGACTTCGCCTTCGTGCGCTCCATCATCGAAGAGGGCGCGATCCCGGACGACGTCACCATCTCCGTACTGACCCAGGCCCGCGAGGACCTGATCGAGCGGACCGTGGAGTCCCTGGTCGGCGCCAAGCGCGCCACCGTCCACCTGTACAACGCGACCGCCCCGACCTTCCGCCGGGTCGTCTTCCGCGGCTCCAAGGAGCAGATCAAGCAGATCGCCGTCGACGGCACCCGCCTGGTCATGGAGTACGCGGAGAAGCTGCTGGGCCCGGAGACCACCTTCGGCTACCAGTACAGCCCGGAGATCTTCACCGACACCGAGCTGGACTTCGCCCTGGAGGTCTGCGAGGCCGTCTGCGACGTCTGGCAGCCGGCGGAGGGCCGCGAGATCATCCTGAACCTGCCCGCCACCGTGGAGCGCTCGACGCCGTCCACGCACGCGGACCGCTTCGAGTGGATGGCCCGCAACCTGACCCGCCGCGAGCACGTCTGCATCTCCGTGCACCCGCACAACGACCGCGGCACCGCCGTCGCCGCCGCCGAGCTGGCCCTGATGGCCGGCGCCGACCGCATCGAGGGCTGCCTGTTCGGGCAGGGCGAGCGCACCGGCAACGTCGACCTGATCACCCTGGGCATGAACCTGTTCTCCCAGGGCATCGACCCGCAGATCGACTTCTCGCAGATCGACGAGATCCGTCGCACCAGCGAGTACTGCAACCAGATGGAGGTCCACCCGCGCCACCCCTACGCGGGCGACCTGGTCTACACCGCCTTCTCCGGCTCCCACCAGGACGCCATCAAGAAGGGCTTCGACGCGATGGAGGCCGACGCGGCCGCCCAGGGCAAGACGGTCGACGACATCGAGTGGGCCGTTCCGTACCTGCCGATCGACCCGAAGGACGTCGGCCGCTCCTACGAGGCGGTCATCCGGGTCAACTCGCAGTCCGGCAAGGGCGGCATCGCGTACGTCCTGAAGAACGACCACAAGCTGGACCTGCCGCGCCGCATGCAGATCGAGTTCTCCCGGATCATCCAGGCCAAGACCGACGCCGAGGGCGGCGAGGTCACGCCGAAGGCGATCTGGGACGTCTTCTCCGACGAGTACCTGCCCAACCCCGAGAACCCCTGGGGCCGCATCCAGCTGCGCTCCGGTTCGACGGCCACCGACAAGGACGGCACGGACACGCTCACCGTCGAGGCGGTCGTGGACGGTGTGGAGACGGTCCTGGACGGCACCGGCAACGGTCCGATCTCGGCCTTCTTCGACGCGCTGGCCGGCATCGGCGTCGACGCCCGCCTGCTGGACTACACCGAGCACACCATGAGCGAGGGCGCCTCCGCCGTGGCCGCCTCGTACATCGAGTGCGCGATCGACGGCCGCGTCCTGTGGGGCATCGGCATCGACGCCAACACCACCCGCGCCTCCCTGAAGGCGGTCATCTCCGCCGTCAACCGCGCGGGCCGCTGACCCCTCGCAGGTGAACCCCGCTCCCTCCCTTCCGGAGGGGGCGGGGTTCCGTCGTTCCCGCGCCAACCCGGCTCGGCCCGCCAGGGTCGCCCGGGCCGGGCGGGTCGGGCGCGTCGGGCGGGCTCAGCGGGCCAGGTAGCCGCCGTCCACCGGCAGGACCACGCCCGTCACGAACGAGGCCGCGTCCGAGGCCAGGAAGGCGATGACGCGGGCCACCTCCTCGGGCTCCCCGAGCCGGCCCATCGGATGCGCCCCCGCGATCTCCGACAGGTACTCCGGCCCGCCCGGCTCGTCCTTCAGCGCGATCACCCGCTCCGTACGGATGGTTCCCGGTGCCACCGCGTTGACCCGGATCCCGTGTGCTGCCCACTCCACCGCGAGGTGCTTCGTCAGCCCCGACGCCACGAACTTCGCGGGTCCGTACGCGGCCTGGCGGGCCTGCCCGGCCACTCCCGAGATCGAGGACACGCAGACCAGGGCCCCGCCGGGGCGCGGCTGCGCGGTCATCGCCTCGATGGCGTACTTGCAGGTCAAGAACATGCCGCGGCCGTCGACCGCCATGACGTGGTCCCAGTCCTCGGGACTGGTCTCGCGCACGTCGGAGAGGGGGAGCACCCCGGCGTTGGCCACGGCCACGTCCAGGCGCCCGTACGCCCCGACGGCGGCCGCGACCATCGCGCGGTTGGCCTCCGGATCGGAGACGTCACCGGCGACCGCGGTGATCGCGCACCCCTCGTCGGCCAGTTCCGTACGCAGGGCCTCGACCCTGGGGCCATTGATGTCGGCCGCGGTCACCCGGGCCCCGGAGCGGGCCAACAGCCGGGCGGTGGCCCGACCGATCCCGCTCGCGGCGCCGGTGACCAGACAGGACTTCTCGTTCATGCGGCGAACCCTAGAGGGGTCGGGACAGGGGCGGGGGGACGTCGGGGACGCAGACCGGCCAAGTCCGGGGCCCGGGACATGTTGTCTTGTCACACGACTGACGCATCCTCATCGATGTGGCTAACATCACGCCCACCCGGCGATGTTGCCGGAAGGTTACGGAGGTGCGACGTGCTGCCAGTTCGGGGTGGGGACGGCCGGAAGCTGACGGTCTGGGGCACCCGTACCACCTGGAGCACCGTGGGAGACGGGGAGTTCTTCTGCCCCGCCTGCGGTGGCGACCGCAATTACCGCAGGCGGACCGGGCGGCGCCGGTTCACCGTCCTCGGGGTGCCGCTGCTGCCCCGCGGGCAGGCCGGGCCCGTCATCGAGTGCCAGGGCTGCCGTGCGCGCTTCGCCACCGACGTCCTGGACCACCTCACCACCACCCGCTTCACGGCCCTCCTGCGCGACGCCGTGCACACCGTGGCGCTGGCCGTGCTCACCGCGGGCGGAACGGCTTCGCGCGGCGCGCTGGAGGCCGCGGTGGGCGCCGTACGGGCCGCGGGCTTCCAGGACTGCACCGAGGAGCAGCTGGAGTCCCTCGTGGAGGCTCTGTCCACGGACGAGGGGCGGCTCGGGCTGTACGACGTCCCGGAGTGTTGCGGGGCCGCGCTGTCGATAGAGCTCCACGAGGCCCTGGAACCGTTGGCCCCGCACCTGGCCGGCCCGGGCCGCGAATCGATCCTGCTCCAGGGGGCCCGCATCGCGCTCGCGGACGGCCCGTACACCCCGGCCGAGCGCGAGGTGCTCGTGACGGTCGGCTCGGCGCTGCGGATCGACACGGACGAGGTGACCCGACTGCTGTCGGCGGTACGCGCTCCCTGAGGGGGCGTTCCACGGATCTCACACGAGCGGCCCTGCGCATTCATCGTGCAGGGCCGCTCGTGTCCGCCCCGTGGACTCCGGGCGGGCCCGTTCCGTCCAAAACGACCTTCCGCGACGTAACGATCCGGCCTCACCGGGCCCGTTCCGGGACGCGTGAACGCCGTGTGAAGGGTGCGGGCGCGGGCTCCGTGCCCGATGTGTCCACCAGTCGGACGGGCGGAACGGCGCCTTCGAGTTTGCCCGTTCGAAGGGCTGCAAACCTCGTATCCGCACGTCATGGGGCAGGTGCTTCACGGGTGCGCGGTGGGAAGGTCCGGCTCCGCACCGCTGTGCGCATACGCCTGTCGCGGACTCCGCACCACTGGAGAAACCTACAGATCGAGCGGGCCTGAACGTCAACAGTTTGTCGAAGTCGACGATATGTGTGAGGCCACCCACAGGCGTTCAATTCCGGTCACACGACAAGACGGCGCCGTTAACACAGCGCGGCTTCGATTCGCTTCACCGTGAATGCACTGACAACCCTGGCGTACCAACGGGTTAGCGACCCACTACGCCCCAGGGATAACCAGATCTCCTCTCACTTACCTACCTTGAAGGGCAAGGCTGAGATGGCACGTGTCGCCGCCCGGCTTTCCACCGACGGAGAGCGGAGCACGCACCCGGTCGACGAGGTGCTCCCCCTCCCCAAGCTCGCGCTGTACGGCTTCCAGCACGTACTCGCCTTCTACGCCGGCGCGGTGATCGTTCCGATCATCGTCGGCAACGCGCTGAAGCTGAGCCCTGAACAGTTGGTCTACCTGATCAACGCGGACCTCTTCACCTGCGGTATCGCCTCGATCATCCAGGCCTGGGGCATCGGTCGGATCGGTGCGCGCCTGCCGCTGATCCAGGGCGTCACCTTCACCGCCGTCTCCCCGATGATCGCCATCGGTCTCGGCGCCGGCGGCGGCACCGCCGCCCTGCTGGTCATCTACGGCGCGGTGATCACCGCCGGTATCGCCACCTTCGCCTTCGCCTGGCTCCCGGCCAAAGCGTTCCGGACGGTGATGCGGCTGTTCCCGCCGGTCGTCACCGGCACGGTGATCACCGTTCTGGGCATCGTCCTGATCCCGGTCGGTCTCAACGATGCGGCCGGCGGCCTCGGCAGCCCCGACTTCGGAGACCCGAAGCACTTCGCCTACGCCGGCGGCACGATGCTCTTCATCCTCATCCTGATGAAGATCGGCAAGCCCTTCCTCTCCAGCATCTCGATCCTCCTCGGCCTGGTCGTCGGCACCACCGTCGCCTTCCTGCTCGGCGACGCGAAGTTCGGTGACGTGAGCAAGTCCGAGTGGATCGGCGTCACCACCCCCTTCCACTTCGGTGCCCCGCAGTTCGAGTGGTTCCCGATCGTCCTGATGCTCATCGTCATGCTGATCACCATGGTCGAGACGACCGGTGACACCTACGCCGTCGGTGACATCGTCGGCAAGGAGGTCGACAGCGAGACCGTGGCCCGCGCCCTGCGCGCCGACGGCGCCGCGACCGCGCTCGGCGGTGTCCTCAACTCCTTCCCCTACGTGGCCTTCGCCGAGAACGTCGGCCTGGTGCGGATGACGAAGGTGAAGAGCCGGTTCGTGGTGGTCGCCGCAGGTGTCTTCATGATCGTCCTGGGTCTGCTGCCCAAGGCCGCCGCGATCGTCGCCGCCGTCCCGCACGGAGTTCTCGGCGGCGCCGCGACCGTCATGTTCGCCATGGTCGCCCTGGCCGGTATCCAGACCCTGGCCAAGGTGGACCTGAAGGAGGAGAAGAACGCGCTGATCGTCGGCGTCTCCCTCGCCTTCGCCCTGCTCCCCGCGACCGTCCCGGTCTTCTTCACCCAGCACATGGACCCGGACCTGTCCTCGCTCCTCAACAGCGGTGTGACGCTCGGTGCCACGGCCGCCATCGTCCTCAACCTGGTCTTCAACGGCCTGGGCAAGGACGGCGCCCACGACGCCCCCAAGGTCGAACTGCCCGCCCAGCCGACGGCGGGCGAGGAGTCCTCGGCAGCCGTACCGGCCCCGTCGGGTGAGGGAGAAGAAGCCCGGACGCCGGCCTCCTGACCCTCCCAAGGGGTGACCCCGGTCCGGGCCCCGCGCCCGGCCGGGGTCGCTGCCGCGCACCGAGGGGACACGCCGCCCGTGGTTGCGTCGCCGTACGGGACAATGGGCCCATGAGTCTGTTCCGCGACGACGGCATCGTGCTGCGCACCCAGAAACTGGGTGAGGCGGACCGCATCATCACGCTGCTGACCCGCGGCCACGGCCGGGTACGGGCGGTCGCCCGCGGGGTCCGGCGTACGAAGTCCAAATTCGGCGCCGGGCTGGAACCTTTCTCCCACGCCGACGTGCAGTTCTTCGCCCGGGGCAGCGAACTGATCGGCCGCAGCCTGCCGCTCTGCACCCAGACCGAGATCATCGCCCCGTACGGCAACGGCATCGTCACCGACTACGCCCGCTACACCGCCGGCACCGCCATGCTGGAGACCGCCGAGCGGTTCACCGAGAACGAGGGCGAGCCCGCCGTTCAGCAGTACCTGCTGCTCGTCGGAGCCCTGCGCACCCTCTCGCGCGGCGAGCACGAGCCCCACCTCATCCTCGATGCCTTCCTGCTGCGCTCCCTCGCCGTCAACGGCTACGCGCCCAGCTTCGAGGACTGCGCGAAGTGCGGCATCCACGGACCCAACCGGCACTTCTCCGTCGCCGCGGGCGGGGTCATATGCGGGGACTGCCGGGTGCCCGGCAGCGTCGTACCCTCATCAGAGGCCATCGCCCTGCTCAGCGCCCTGCTGACGGGCGACTGGGGGCATGCCGACGCGTGTGAGGCGCGTCACGTGCGGGAGGGCAGCGGGCTGGTCTCCGCCTATTTGCACTGGCATCTGGAGCGCGGGCTACGCTCCCTGCGATACGTCGAGAAATAGGAGCTGGGCACATGGCACGACGCGGGATTCTGGGACGCTCTCGCCGGGAGTACAAGGTTCCCGAGCCGCACCCGTCCGGTGCGGTCCCGCCGAAGATCCCCGGTGAGCTGGTTCCGAACCACGTCGCCGTCGTCATGGACGGCAACGGCCGCTGGGCGAAGGAGCGCGGTCTGCCGCGCACCGAGGGGCACAAGGTCGGTGAGGGCGTCGTGCTCGATGTGCTCAAGGGCTGCCTGGAGATGGGCGTCAAGAACCTCTCCCTGTACGCCTTCTCGACGGAGAACTGGAAGCGCTCGCCCGACGAGGTCCGCTTCCTGATGAACTTCAACCGCGACGTCATCCGGCGCCGCCGCGACGAGATGAACGAGCTGGGCATCCGCATCCGCTGGGTCGGCCGCATGCCGAAGATGTGGAAGTCCGTCGTCCAGGAGCTCCAGGTCGCGCAGGAGCAGACCGTCGACAACGACGCCATGACCCTGTACTTCTGCGTCAACTACGGAGGCCGCGCGGAGATCGCGGACGCGGCGCAGGCGATCGCCCGCGACGTGGCGGCCGGCCGGCTGGACCCGTCGAAGGTGAACGAGAAGACCTTCGCGAAGTACATGTACTACCCGGACATGCCGGACGTGGACCTCTTCCTGCGCCCCAGCGGCGAGCAGCGGACCTCCAACTACCTGCTCTGGCAGAGCGCGTACGCGGAGATGGTCTTCCAGGACGTGCTGTGGCCGGACTTCGACCGCCGCAACCTCTGGGCGGCCTGCCTGGAGTACGCCCAGCGAGACCGCCGCTTCGGCGGCGCCGTCCCGAACCAGCCGGCGGGTTAAGCGGGCTGAGTTGCCGTTATCCTCACCGCATGAACATGGGTGGGGATTACGATCAGCAAGTGGTGGAGCAGACCGATCGGGCCGGTGCGACGGGGGAGCAGGAGCAGGTCGTCCTCACCTACCGGCTGACGCTCGCCGACATCAGGGGAGCGGTTCGGGCCCGGGCCCGCCGGACGCCGGCGGGCCGGGCGGAGACGCTGCTCCTGCCGCTGCTGACGACCGTCGCTGTCGTGGGGCTGGGCCTGCTCAACGGCTCCCAGCCGCCCGTGATCGTGGCCTCGGCGGTCGCGGCCCTGTGCGTCGCGACCGTCGGTGTCTTCCGGATCCGGCGCAGCATGGCCCGCCGGGTGTTCTCCGTGTTGGAGCCGTACGGGGAGTGCCGCACGGTGGCCGACGAGCGGGGCGCGGCGACCACGGGCGAGACCATGTCGTACACGATGGACTGGACGCTCTTCGCGCAGTACACGGAGACGCCGGAGCAGTTCGTCCTGTTCGGGGGCGCGCGTGCGGCTGCTGTGGCGACCGTGCCGAAGCGGGGCGCCCAGCACCCCGACGACATCGACCGCATGCGCGCGATCCTGGCCCGGAACCTGAAGCAGGTCTAGGCAGTCTCTTCCGCTTGCGGGCCCGGCGAGATCCGGAACGGGCGGCCTAGCCCGCGGCGGCGCAGTCGGCGCAGGTGCCGAAGATCTCCACCGTGTGGGCGACGTTCACGTAGCCGTGCTCGGCCGCGATGGATTCCGCCCACTTCTCCACGGCCGGGCCCTCCACCTCGACGGCCTTGCCGCACTTGCGGCAGACCAGGTGGTGGTGGTGGTCGCCGGTGGAGCACCGGCGGTAGACGGACTCGCCGTCGCTGGTGCGCAGGACGTCGACCTCACCGGCGTCCGCGAGGGACTGGAGGGTGCGGTAGACGGTGGTCAGGCCCACGGAGTCGCCACGGTGCTTGAGCATGTCGTGGAGCTCCTGGGCGCTGCGGAACTCGTCCACCTCGTCCAGCGCCGCCGCGACCGCGGCCCGCTGCCGGGTGGATCGTCCTCGTACTGGCGCGGTATTCATCTCGCCAGGCGCAGTCGCCACCGGTTCCTCCTCGTATCGGCCTCGGCCCATTGTGCCAGGCGGCCGACCTTTCTAGACCTTCACATCGTCCCTCGTACAGACCTCTTCGGCGGCGGCGCGGGCCGCCTTCGCCCGGCGCCCGGCCAGGGGCGCCGACACGGCGGCCATCACGACGAAGACGGCGATGGCGAGCAGCACGATCGCCGCGCCGGAGGGTGCGTCGAGGTAGTACGTGGCGGTCACGCCGCTGAGGGAGACCAGCACGCCGATCAGCATGGCGAGCGACAGCGTCGCGGCGAAGCCGCGGGTGACCCGCTGGGCGGCCGCGACCGGGATCACCATCATGGCGCTGACCAGCAGCAGGCCCACGATCCGCATCGCCACCGTGACGGTCAGGGCGGCCGTGACGGCCATCAGGAGGTTCAGCGCGCGCACCGGCAGACCGGTGACCCGGGCGAACTCTTCGTCCTGGCTGATGGCGAAGAGCTGGCGGCGCAGTCCGACGGTGACGGCCAGCACGAAGACGGCGAGGATCACCGCGGCCCAGACGTCCTCCGGTGCGACCGTGGTGATGCCGCCGAAGAGGTAGCTGCTCAGGGTGGCGGTGGAGCCTCCGGCCACGTTGATGATCATGACACCGCCGGCCAGGCCGCCGTAGAAGAGCATGGCGAGCGCGATGTCGCCGCTGGTCTTCCCGCGGGAGCGGATGTGCTCCATGCCCACCGCACCGACGACGGCGACGAGGGAGGCCATCCACACCGGGCTGGTGTTGAGCAGGAAGCCGAGGCCGACACCGGTGGTCGCCACGTGGCCGATGCCGTCGCCCATGACCGCCTGGCGGCGCTGGACGAGGTACGTGCCGATCGCGGGAGCGGTGAGGCCGACGATGGCGGCCGCGATCAGGGCCCGCTGCATGAAGGCGTATTCGAGGAGGTCCATCAGCTCAGCAGTCCCGTCCGCAGGGGCTCGGCGTCGTGCGCCGCGTGGGGGTGTACGTGGTCGTGGCCGGGCAGCGCGTGCTGGCCCACGGCCTCCGGAGGCGGCCCGTCGTGGACCACGCAGCCGTCGCGCAGGACGACGGCCCGGTCGATCAGGGGCTCCAGCGGGCCCAGCTCGTGCAGGACCAGGAGGAGGGTGGTGCCGAGGGCCTTCTGCTCGCGCAGGGCGTTCGCCAGGACCTCCTGGTTGGCGAGGTCGACGCCCGCCATCGGCTCGTCCATGATCAGCAGTTCGGGTTCGATGGCGAGCGCCCGGGCGATGAGCACCCGCTGGTGCTGGCCGCCGGAGAGGGTGTTGACCGAGGAGGAGCCGTACTGCTCCATGCCGAGCAGGGTGAGCGCACGCTCGACCGCCGCCTTGTCGGCCTTGCGCAGGATCCCGAAGCGGGAGCGGGCGAGGCGGCCGGCGGAGACGACCTCACGGACGGTGGCGGGGACCCCGCTGGCCGCCGTGGTGCGCTGCGGGACGTACCCGATGCGCGACCACGCGCGGAAGCTCTTGAAGTCGGTGCCGAAGAGGCGCAGCTCGCCGTCGGTCAGCGGGACCTGGCCGACCACGGCGCGCACGGCCGTGGACTTGCCGGAGCCGTTGGCGCCGAGCAGGGCGACGACCTCGCCGCGTCGGACGGTGAGGTCGACCCCGCGTAGCACGGGGCGCGAGCCGAGCGAGGCCGTGGCCCCGCGCAGGGATATGACGGGCTGGTCCGCTGCCTGTGCCGGCGTCGACTGCATGGCTCGCGCCTCCGTTGCTGCTGTCATCTACTTGGCTCCGAGCGCCTTCTGGAGGTTCTTCAGGTTCGACCGCATGACCTCGAAGTAGTCAGCGCCCTGGGACTTGTCGGTGATTCCTTCGAGCGGGTCCAGGACGTCGGTCTTCAGGCCGGTGTCCGCCGCGAGGGTCCTGGCCGTCTTGTCGCTGGCCAGCGTCTCGAAGAACACGGTGGAGACATTCTCCTGCTTCGCGAGGCCCTGGAGCTCCTTCATGCGGGCCGGGCTCGGCTCGGACTCGGGGTCGACGCCGGCGATGGCCTCCTGGTCGAGGCCGTAGCGCTCGGCGAGGTAGCCGAAGGCGGAGTGGGTGGTGATGAAGGTCTTGGAGGCGGTGTTCTGCAGGCCGTCCTTGAACTCCGTGTCCAGCGCGGTCAGTTTGCCGACGAGCTCGTCGGTGTTCTTCTTGTAGTCCGCGGCGTGGTCGGGGTCTGCCTTCTCCAGCGCGGCGCCGACGCCCTTGGCGATCTCCGCGTACTTGACGGGGTCGAGCCAGACGTGCGGGTCCTTGCCGCCCTCGTGGTCGTGGTCGTGCCCCTCGCCCTCGGCGTGGGCCTCCTCGGCGCCGTGGTCGTGGCCGGCCGAGCCGTGGACCTCCAGCTCGGTGAGGGTCGCGGCGTCGACGACGTTCTTCACGCCGGACTGGGCGACGGCCTTGTCGACGGCGGGCTGCAGGCTCTTGATGTAGAGGGCCACGTCGGACTCACCGAGCTGCGCGGTCTGCTTGGGGGTGATCTCCAGGTCGTGCGGTTCGACGCCCGGCTTGGTCAGGCTGTCGACCTTCACGTGGTCCTTGCCGATCTGCTCGGCGAGGAACGCCATGGGATAGAACGACGCCGTCACGCCGACCTTGCCGTCCTTGCTGCCACCGGCGCCGGCGGCGGCTCCGGAGCAGGCGGTCAGGGCCGTGGCGCCGAGGGCGACGGCTCCGGCGAGGGCGGCGGTGGGTATGAGGCGTCGTACGTTCATGACATCCATTTTCATCAAAGATGGAAACGATTGTCAAAAACCCAGGTGGGGGGCCCGGGCGGGCGGGCGTGGAAGGGGAACCGATTTGAAAGGGGGGGTGCGGGCGCCGGTAATCTAAAGACTTCGCCGTTCGTCCTCGTAATGAAGAGAGCACCGTGGCCGCCGACAAGATCGAAACCATCGTCAGCCTGAGCAAGCGCCGTGGCTTCGTTTTCCCGTGCAGTGAGATCTACGGCGGCTCCAAGGCCGCCTGGGACTACGGCCCGCTCGGTGTCGAGCTCAAGGAGAACATCAAGCGCCAGTGGTGGAAGGCGATGGTCACCGGGCGTGAGGACATCGTCGGTATCGACTCCTCCGTGATCCTGGCCCCCGAGGTGTGGGTGGCCTCCGGCCACGTCGCCACCTTCTCGGACCCGCTGACCGAGTGCACCTCCTGCCACAAGCGCCACCGCGCGGACCACCTTGAAGAGGCGTACGAGGCCAAGCACGGCCGTATGCCCGCCAATGGTCTCGCCGACATCAACTGCCCCAACTGTGGTGTGAAGGGCCAGTTCACCGAGCCCAAGCAGTTCTCCGGCATGCTGGAGACCCACCTCGGCCCGACCCAGGACACCGGCTCGAAGGCGTACCTGCGCCCCGAGACCGCCCAGGGCATCTTCACCAACTTCGCCGTGGTGCAGACCACTTCGCGCAAGAGGCCGCCCTTCGGCATCGCGCAGATGGGCAAGTCCTTCCGGAACGAGATCACTCCGGGCAACTTCATCTTCCGCACCCGCGAGTTCGAGCAGATGGAGATGGAGTTCTTCGTCAAGCCGGGCGAGGACGAGCAGTGGCAGGAGTACTGGATGCAGGAGCGGTGGAACTGGTACCGCGACCTCGGCATCCGCGAGGAGAACATCCGCTGGTACGACCACCCGAAGGAGAAGCTGTCCCACTACTCGAAGCGCACCGCCGACATCGAGTACCGCTTCAACTTCGGTGGCAACGAGTTCTCTGAGCTCGAGGGCGTCGCCAACCGGACCGACTTCGACCTCAAGGCCCACTCCGCCGCCTCGGGTGCGAACCTCACCTACCACGACCAGGAGACGGGCGAGCGCTACACCCCGTACGTCATCGAGCCGGCCGCCGGCGTGAACCGCGCCATGCTCGCCTTCATGCTCGACGCGTACAACGAGGACGAGGCCCCGAACGCCAAGGGCGTCATGGAGAAGCGCACCGTGATGCGCCTCGACCCGCGCCTGGCCCCGATCAAGGTCGCCGTCCTGCCGCTGTCCCGCAACGCGCAGCTGTCGCCGAAGGCCAAGGGCCTCGCCGCCGACCTGCGCAAGAACTGGAACATCGAGTTCGACGACGCGGGCGCCATCGGCCGCCGCTACCGCCGCCAGGACGAGATCGGTACGCCGTTCTGCGTCACCGTCGACTTCGACACCCTGGACGACAACGCGGTGACCGTGCGCGAGCGCGACACCATGAAGCAGGAGCGCGTCTCCCTGGACCAGATCCAGGCCTACCTCGGCAGCCGTCTGCTCGGCTGCTAGGTCCTGCCGCACGAAGACCGGTGGCCCGGTGCGCTCGCAGCGCACCGGGCCACCGGTCTTTTCGCGGGGCGGGCCCGGATCAGGGGGCCGCTGCCGCCTGGGCCGCCGCCTCGGCCGCGCGGCGCTCCCCTTCGGCCTGGGAGCGCTTCCCGTACAGGGCGGTCCATACGCCGAGTGCGCCCAGCACGCCGTAGATCATGATCGGGCTGACCGCCACCATGGTCTTGGTGTCCAGCGTGTAGGCCAGGAAGACGCGGACGAGGGCCTCGGTGACGTACGCGATGCCCCAGACCAGCGTCATCCGGTTCATGGTGGTGCGGAAGCCCTCGAACTGCCACAGGCCGTTCCACCAGGCGGTGCTCTCCGGGGTGCCGTCGGTGGCGAACTTGCGGCCGAAGTAGAACATCAGCGGGCGCGGCGCGAGCAGCGTCCCCAGGCAGAGCAGCCCGAAGAGCCCGGTGACCCCCGAGTCCTTGATGAGCAGGGCGCGGGCCGAGTGCGCGCCGACGAGCGAGACGACGGCGGTGATCACCAGGAACACCAGGGTGACGACGGCGAACTCGTCGAGCTTGCGCCGCCAGGCCAGGCTGATGACGCTGTCGAGCACCGGCCAGGCGCTGCTCACCAGCAGCGCGGAGAACGCGCTCCAGCCGTGGTCCTCGGTGAGCATGTTGTACGTGATGATCGGCGCGACCACGTTGAGCCCGATGGTCAGGATCCAGCCGAGGGCGGCGGCGCCGCCCGAGCGCTTCGGAGGTGCCGGTCGTGCGTCGTGAGTTGCTGGAGTGGACAAGGTTCCCCCTGGAACGAGCCTGATGACGTGCGGTAGGGGGACCGTAAGGAGATTGACGGGACGCGAACAACTCGAACGCGCCCAAAATGATCATCAAGTTGTCCGGACTGACTGATTCCGGTCGGCGGCCGCCGCTGCGTCAGGCGCGCAGGCCCCGGATCACGAGGGCGGTGACCGCCTCGAACTCGGTGATGATCGTCGGCGAGAGCCAGTCGGCCGCGTACTGCGGGTCGTGGAAGCGGCCGGTGGCGTCGAAGACCGCGCGGGCCGCCGCCGGCACGTCCTCGGCGGCGAGCGAGCCCGCGGCCACGCCCTCGGCGATGATCCGGCCCAGCTGGTCGATGAGCTCGCTCAGGTGCGCGTCCACCACGCCGCTGTTTTCCGCGAGCAGCACGGTGTAGGTGGCGAACAGTTCCGGGTCGTCGCCCGCCTTGTGGCGCTTGGCCTCGAAGAGGGCCTCCAGCCACGCCTCCAACTTGGAGGGGGCGCTCCCGGTGGGAGCGGAGGTGATCTCCTCCAGCATGACCACGCTCCTGGCGAGCCAGCGGTCCGTAACGGCTTCGCGCAGCGCCGCCTTCGACGGGAAGTGCCGGTACACGCTGCCGTGGCTGACACCCAGGGCGCGGGCCACGTCCACCACGGTCGCCTTGGTGGGACCGAAGCGGCGCAGCACCTCCTCGGTGGTCGCGAGGATGCGCTCGGGAGTCAGGGGCTCGGCAGCAGCGGGAGGCATGGGTACGACCGTACCGTCAGCTCAGTGCTCACTGTCGAGGTGGGCCATCTGGGCCGCCGGGTACCTCTCGCCGGCCGCGGCGCCCGCGGGGACGGCCTCCTCGACGGCGGCCAGGTCGGCGGCGTCGAGGGAGACATCCATGGCACCCAGTGCCTCGGCGAGTCGGTCCCGGCGGCGGGCGCCCACCAGCGGCACGATGTCGACCCCGTGCCGCGGCCCCTGCGCGAGCACCCAGGCGATCGCGGTCTGGGCGACGCTCACGCCCTTGCCCTCGGCCACCTTGCGCAGCGCCTCCACCAGGTCGAGGTTCCGGTGCAGGTTGTCGCCCTGGAAGCGGGGGCTCATGCCGCGGAAGTCGCCCGGGGCCAGTGCGCGGTCGCGGGTGAAGTGGCCGCTGATGAGCCCGCGGGACAGTACCCCGTACGCCGTGATCCCTATGCCGAGCTCGCGGGCGGTCGGCAGGATCTCGGCCTCGATGCCGCGGGAGATCAGCGAGTACTCGATCTGGAGGTCGGAGATCGGGGCGACGGCAGCGGCCCGGCGCAGGGTGTCCGCGCCGACCTCCGAGAGGCCGATGTGGCGCACGTGTCCGGCCTCGACCGCCTCGGCGATGGCCCCGACGGTCTCCTCGATCGGTACGTCCGGGTCCACCCGCGCGATCCGGTAGATGTCGATGTGGTCCCGGCCGAGCCGCTGGATCGAGTAGGCCAGGAAGTTCTTGACGGCCTCCGGCCGGCCGTCGTATCCGGTGAAGCCGCCCTCGACCGTGCGCAGCGCGCCGAACTTGACGCTGGTCAGCGCCCGCTCCCGGGCCTCGGCGGGCGCCGTGCTCAAGGCCTCGGCGATCAGCAGTTCGTTGTGCCCCATGCCGTAGAAGTCGCCGGTGTCCAGCAGCGTGTGCGTGCCGTCGGGGGCGGCGTCGAGATAGGCGTGGATGGTCGCGATGGACTCGGCGCGGTCCGCCTCCCCGTAGAGGGCGGACATCCCCATGCAGCCCAGCCCCAACGGGAAGACGGTGGGGCCGGTGCTGCCGAGAGTGCGGTGGTCGGGGGTCGTGTGGGTGCTCTCGTTCGTCGTCATGGAACGAGAATGGCATGACGAGTGACAGATTTCAATATCTGTCACTCGTCAGTGTCAGGCGAGGATCCGCAGCGCCAGGGCGGCCGCCGCGACCAGGGTCAAGACGGCCGCCGGCGTCAGCTCGTAGTCCTTGACCCGGAGGTGGCTGATGACCGCGCCGATGAAGTAGAGGGTCACGCCGGCCGCCGCCGCCACGCCGAGCGGAGTCACCCAAAGGCCCGCCACCAGGCCGATCGCGCCCGCGGCCTTGAGGGTGGCGAGGCGCGGCAGCCACGAGTCCGGGACCTGGACCTTCTGCATGCTCGCCACGATCTGATCGTTGCGCTGGAGGGTGAAGGTGGCGGATGCGGTGAGGACGAGGGCGAGCAGGACGCCGACGACGGCGTAGGCGATGAACATGAAGATCTCCAACGGTCGGTGATGTGAAACCATTGAATAGCATCAACGATATCTTGAACGCAATCATTTCCCGGTTGCTACGATGTGGACCATGACGGCAGATCAGGACGGACCGCACCCTCCGCAGCGGCTGGGCCTGCTGCTGGCCTGGCACGGATCGGTCACCCAGACGCGGATGAAGCGGGCGCTCGGCGCGGCCGGGCTCACCCCCCGGCACGCGATGACGCTGATGCACCTGGAGGGCGGCCCCATCAGCCAGCGGGCGCTCGCCGAGCGGCTGGAGGTGGACCCGAGCGTGCTCGTCGGGATCCTGAACGACCTGGAGGGCGAGGGCCTGGCCGAACGCCGCCGGGACCCAGCCGACCGCCGCCGTCACAACGTGGCCATCACCGAAGCCGGCGGAGCGGCCCTCCACAAGACGAACGCCGCCCTCGACGAGGTCGAGAGCGGCATCTTCGCGGGCCTGTCGGCCGCGGAGCGCGAGCTCCTGCGCGGCCTCCTCGACCGGGTCAACACCTCGGCCGAGGACTTCAACTGCGGCGAGTAGCCGCCGGGCGGAGCACCCTCAGGCCCGCGGGGAACCCGTCACGGCAGCGGCGCCGACCGCGTCCTCCAGGGTGCGGGCGGTCCGTTCCGCCGTCGCCCGGGCCCACGCACCGCTCGTCGCCGCGCCCACGACCAGGACGAGCAGCCCGCAGACCGTGATGATCCACCAGGCCGGCTGGGCCGCGGCCGAGAAGTCCGAGCCGTTCGCCAGCCCGGCCGCCAGCACCGAGCCGATCACCGCGACGCCCAGGGTGCCGCCGGTCTGCCGGCTGGTGGAGGCGATGGCGGCCGCGACCCCGGCCTGGGAGCGCGGCATCCCGGACACCGCCGTATTGGTGATCGGCGCGTTCACCATGCCGAAGCCGAGCCCGAACAGCATGTATCCGGTGAACAGCAGCGGGTTGGACGTCTCGGCCTCGAACAGGGCGAACAGCAGCCCGCTCGACGCCATCGCCACCCCCGCGATCAGCAGGCAGAGCCGCGGCCCACGGCTGCCCACCAGCCGCCCGGCCAGCGGCGCGAACAGGACGGTCAGGCCGGCCATCGGCAGCATGTAGAGCCCCGCGTGCAGGGCGCTGAGCCCCCGTACGTCCTGTAGGTACAGCGTGTTCAGGAAGAGGAAACCGGCCAGCCCGGCGAAGGCGCTGATCGCGATCACGGTCGACCCGCTGAAGGGCGCGCTCCGGAAGAACCGGAGATCGATCAGCGGCTCCTCGCGGCGGGGCTCGTGGATCAGCAGCCCCACGAACGAGGCGACGGCCACCACCGCACACCCCATGATCAGCGGCGAGCGCCAGCCGGCGGCCGGCGCTTCGATGATCCCGTACGTCAGACTGCCCAGCAGGGCGATGACCAGCACCTGTCCCAGCGGATCCGGGCGGCGCGGCCGGGCCGCCCGGGACTCGGGGATGTGCCGCAGGGTCAGCGCGAACGCCGCCAGCCCGATCGGCAGATTGATCAGGAAGATCGAGCGCCAGCCCACGGAGTCCACCAGCACCCCGCCGATCAGGGGCCCCGCCGCCATGGAGACGCCCCCGACCGCACCCCACACACCGATGGCCCGGGCCCGCTCGGCGGGATCGGTGAAGGTGTTGGTGATGATCGACATCGCCACCGGGTTGAGCATCGCGCCGCCCACCGCCTGCACCATCCGGAAGACGATGAGCCAGTCGAGGCTGGGAGCGAGCGAGCAGAGCAGCGAGCCGCCCGTGAAGGCCACCAGACCGGCCACGAACACCTTCCGGCGCCCGATCCGGTCGGCCGTGGACCCCGCGAGCATCAGCAGCGAGGCCAGCACGAGGGTGTAGGCGTCGATGCTCCACTGCAGCCCCGAGACCGAGGCGTCCAGGTCACGGCGCATCGAGGGCAGAGCGACGTTGAGCACGGTGTTGTCGAGGCTCACGATCAGCAGGCTCATGCAGCAGATCGCGAGGACGAGCGTGCGCTGCCGGGGACTCGGCTCGATCATGCGCCGATGCTACGTCCCCCCCACCCCCTCGGCATGCGGGACAATGGGCGGATGACCACGCTCCCTCCGCCCCTCGCGATCGGCCCGCACACCGTGCAGCCCCCGGTGGTGCTCGCACCCATGGCCGGTATCACCAACGCCCCGTTCCGCACCCTCTGCCGGGAGTTCTCGGGCGGCAAGGGGCTGTTCGTGAGCGAGATGATCACGACCCGGGCCCTGGTCGAGCGCAACGAGAAGACCATGCAGCTGATCCACTTCGACGAGACCGAGAAGCCCCGCTCGATTCAGCTGTACGGGGTGGACCCGGCCACGGTCGGCAAGGCGGTCCGCATGATCGTCGAAGAGGACCGCGCCGACCACATCGACCTCAACTTCGGCTGCCCGGTCCCCAAGGTGACCCGCAAGGGCGGCGGCTCGGCCCTCCCGTACAAGCGCAACCTGCTGCGCGCGATCCTGCGCGAGGCCGTCGCCGGCGCCGGCGACCTGCCGGTCACCATGAAGATGCGCAAGGGCATCAACGACGAGCACCTCACCTACCTCGACGCGGGCCGGATCGCCGTCGAGGAGGGGGTCACCGCCATAGCCCTGCACGGCCGGACCACCGCCCAGCACTACGGAGGCACCGCCGACTGGGACGCCATCGCGCGGCTGAAGGAACACGTGCCGGAGATCCCGGTGCTCGGCAACGGCGACATCTGGTGCGCGGAGGACGCGCTGCGCATGGTCCGCGAGACCGGCTGCGACGGGGTGGTCGTGGGACGCGGCTGCCTGGGGCGGCCGTGGCTGTTCAACGACCTGGTGGCGGCCTTCGAAGGGCGCCCCGAGGACTTCCACAAGCCCACCCTGCGCGAGGTGGCGACCACCATGCACCGGCACGCGCAACTGCTGGGGGAGTGGATCGGCGACGAGGCGCGCGGGGTGATCGACTTCCGTAAGCACGTGGCTTGGTACCTCAAGGGCTTCTCGGTGGGCTCCGAGATGCGCAAGAAGCTCGCGGTCACCTCTTCCCTGGCCGAGCTCGACGCTCATCTGAGCGAGCTCGATCTGGATCAAGCATGGCCGGAGAGCGCGGACGGGCCTCGCGGTCGGACGTCCGGAAACAACCGAGTTGTCCTGCCGGACGGCTGGCTGAAGGACCCGTACGACTGCGCGGGTGTGAGCGAGGACGCTGAACTGGACACCTCCGGAGGCTGACAAATCGCCCTCCGTGGTGCGTGATATACGCCACGCATGGGAAGGGTTTCGCTCAGATGAGCACAGAAGTCACGGGTAAGACTTTCAAAGGGTGGCACTGGGTGCCACCCTTTGTGCGTTCAACACTTGAAGGCAAATGTATCGATGATCGCTCATCCGAGCGTGATCAGGCCTCAGGATCCCCCTCACCCTTCGGCATGTGAACGCTCTTCCTACTTTCTGATTACCCATGAGTTACTTTCGATCTGCTGGCGCACGGGTGGTTACAGCCGTATGACGACCAAGTGGACGTACCCAGAAGCCTTCGATCTGGGTATGTTCCTGGCCGTCAGGGCAGCCACCGAGCCTCGAGGAGTCGAGACCCGTGTCGGAAAACAAAGATCAGAAGTTCGTCTACGACTTCACCGAGGGCAACCGCGACCTCAAGGACCTTCTCGGCGGCAAGGGTGCCAACCTCGCCGAGATGACCAACCTGGGTCTGCCGGTCCCTCCCGGCTTCACCATCACCACCGAGGCCTGCAAGGTCTACCTCGAGAGCGGCACGGCCCCGGCCGAGCTGCGCGAAGAGGTCAGCGCCCACCTTGCCGCCCTCGAGGCGAAGATGGGCAAGAAGCTCGGACAGTCGGACGACCCGCTGCTGGTCTCCGTGCGTTCCGGTGCGAAGTTCTCGATGCCCGGCATGATGGACACCGTCCTGAACATCGGCCTCTCCGACGAGTCCGTGACCGGCCTCGCCTCCCAGGCCGGTAACGACCGCTTCGCGTGGGACTCGTACCGCCGCCTCATCCAGATGTTCGGCAAGACCGTGCTGGGCGTGGACGGCGAGCTCTTCGAGGAAGCCCTCGACGAGGCCAAGGCCGCCAAGAAGGTCACCGTCGACACCGACCTCGACGCCGCCGACCTGAAGAAGCTGGTCACCCGCTTCAAGAAGATCGTCGCCAAGCAGGCCGGCCGCGAGTTCCCGCAGGACGCCCGCGAGCAGCTCGACCTCGCCGTCGAGGCCGTCTTCAACTCGTGGAACACCGACCGCGCCAAGCTCTACCGCCGCCAGGAGCGCATCCCGAGCGACCTGGGCACCGCGGTCAACATCTGCTCCATGGTCTTCGGCAACCTCGGCCCCGACTCCGGCACCGGCGTCGCCTTCACCCGTGACCCCGCCAGCGGCCACGCGGGCGTCTACGGCGACTACCTGCAGAACGCCCAGGGCGAGGACGTCGTCGCGGGCATCCGCAACACCGTGCCGCTCGCGGACCTGGAGGCCATCGACAAGGCCTCGTACGACCAGCTCATGACGATCATGACGACGCTGGAGACCCACTACAAGGATCTCTGCGACATCGAGTTCACCATCGAGCGCGGCCAGCTGTGGATGCTCCAGACCCGCGTCGGCAAGCGCACCGCGGGCGCGGCCTTCCGCATCGCCACGCAGCTCGTGGACCAGGGCCTGATCGACGAGGCCGAGGCCCTCCAGCGCGTCAGCGGCCACCAGCTGGCCCAGCTGATGTTCCCGCGCTTCGACGAGGGCGCCAAGACCACCCTGCTCGGCCGCGGCATCGCCGCCTCCCCGGGCGCGGCGGTCGGCAAGGCCGTCTTCGACTCGTACACGGCCGTCAAGTGGTCCCGCTCCGGCGAGAAGGTCATCCTGATCCGCCGCGAGACCAACCCGGACGACCTGGACGGCATGATCGCCTCCGAGGGCATCCTGACCTCGCGCGGCGGCAAGACCTCCCACGCCGCCGTCGTCGCCCGCGGCATGGGCAAGACCTGTGTCTGCGGCGCCGAGGAGCTCGACGTCGACACCAAGCGCCGCCGCATGACGGTCGGCGACACGGTCATCGAAGAGGGCGACGTCGTCTCCATCGACGGCTCCACCGGCAAGGTCTACCTCGGTGAGGTACCCGTCGTACCGTCCCCGGTCGTCGAGTACTTCGAGGGCCGCATGCACGCCGGCGCCGACGACGCCGACGAGCTCGTCGCCGCCGTGCACCGGATCATGGCCTACGCGGACCGCGTCCGCCGCCTGCGCGTGCGCGCCAACGCCGACAACGCCGAGGACGCGCTGCGCGCCCGCCGCTTCGGCGCCCAGGGCATCGGCCTGTGCCGCACCGAGCACATGTTCCTCGGCGAGCGCCGTGAACTCGTGGAGCGACTGATCCTCGCGGACACCGACGGAGAGCGCGAGGAGGCACTCAGTGCCCTCCTGCCGCTGCAGAAGAAGGACTTCGTCGAGCTGTTCGAGGCGATGGACGGCCTGCCCGTCACCGTCCGCCTCCTGGACCCGCCGCTGCACGAGTTCCTGCCCGACATCACCGAGCTGTCGGTGCGCGTCGCCCTCGCCGAGTCCCGCAAGGACCACAACGAGAACGACCTGCGCCTGCTCCAGGCCGTGCACAAGCTGCACGAGCAGAACCCGATGCTGGGTCTGCGCGGCGTCCGCCTCGGCCTGGTCATCCCCGGCCTGTTCAAGATGCAGGTCCGGGCGATCGCCGAGGCCGCCGCCGAGCGCAAGAACGCCAAGGGCGACCCGCGCGCCGAGATCATGGTCCCGCTCGTCGGCACCGTCCAGGAGCTGGAGATCGTCCGCGACGAGGCCGTCCAGGTCATCGCCGAGGTCGAGGCCGCGACCGGCACCAACCTCAAGCTGAGCATCGGCACGATGATCGAGCTGCCGCGCGCCGCCCTGACGGCCGCCCAGATCGCCGAGGCCGCGCAGTTCTTCTCCTTCGGCACGAACGACCTGACCCAGACGGTGTGGGGCTTCTCCCGCGACGACGTCGAGGCCAGCTTCTTCACGGCCTACCTGGAGAAGGGCATCTTCGGGGTCTCGCCCTTCGAGACCATCGACAAGGACGGCGTCGGCTCCCTCGTCCGCCACGCGGTCAAGCAGGGCCGGGCCACCCGCCCCGACCTCAAGCTCGGCGTCTGCGGTGAGCACGGCGGCGACCCCGAGTCCGTCCACTTCTTCCACGAGGTCGGCCTCGACTACGTCTCCTGCTCGCCCTTCCGGATCCCGGTGGCGCGCCTTGAGGCCGGCCGTGCGGCCGCCGAGGCGAAGGGCAGCGACAGCCGCTGACCCACGGGCCGCCAAGGGCCCCATAGACCGCGCCTGTCCCCGGGTTCCCTGACTGCCCGGGGGCGGGCGCGCCTATTTTTGTTGTTCAACACAAATCTTTACGCCAGCAGGCGGTGGACGGATCCCCACCCGTCCACCGCCGCTGTCATTCTGCCGGGCACGTCGGCGCTTCCCGGTGCGACCGACCGCCAGGCCCCGCAAAGCCCCCCACGGCCTTCGCGGAGCGTTTCGGTCGCACCGGAGTGTGCCCGGCGGAGTACAGGATTTCGGTTGTCACGCCCCCGCCGAAAGGGGTTTCAACTGTGGCCGAAAGGGCGTGGTGACAACGTGTGACGGCATGCATACTCATGGAGCGGGGGGATTGCGGTTGCACAGGTGGGGGTTCGGTGCTGCGTATCCATTTCACTGGAGTGGACCTGGCACGCGTACGGATGGCAGGGCGTCCCGATGCGTTGTGGGAAACGATTCTGAGCTTTCACCGCTTAAGGGACCGGCGTGATGCCCGGTTGTTCGGTGAATGGCGTACGGAAACCCGGAGCAGGTTGAATAGTGAAACACGCACGCTCGGTATGCTCATACCGAGTCGTGGCTATTTCCCCGATTTCTTGACCCCTGTGGAGGGGCAGTACGGGTGGGACGTGGGCCTCGACGCGTTGCGCGGGATCCGTCCCGAGCGCATGCGGAGCGAGCTGCAACTGCTGGCCGCCGGTGCGCCGATGACGCCGCGGCTACGGGAGTTCATGGACGGCGGTGACAAGCAGCTGCCGCGGCTCATGGGCGAGCTCCGCGCGTACCACCGGGCCGCCGTGGAGCCGTACTGGACGCACATACAGGCCCAGATAGAAGCCGAGCGCGCGGCGCGCGGCCGGGCCCTGCTGGACGGCGGCGCGGACGAACTGCTGGACTCGCTGCCGCCGATGCTGCGCTGGCGGGCTCCGGTGCTGGAGTGCGACTACCCGGTGGACCGTGACGTACGGCTGCGGGGGCGCGGGCTGCTGCTCCAGCCGTCCTTCTTCTGCCGGCGCACCGCGGTGACCCTGCACGATCCGGAGCTACCGCCCGTGCTCGTCTACCCGGCCGCGGCGCAGTTGGCCTCGGCGCCGGCGGGGGGCGAGGCGGCCCGGCCCGTGGAGGAGCAGCGCCAGCGCACCCTGGGCAAGCTGGTCGGGCACACCCGCTCGGTGGTGCTGCGGGCCATAGGGGACGGAGCGACCACCAGCGAGCTGGCCCGCCGGGCCGGGGTCTCGCTGGCCTCCGCGAGCCAGCACGCCTGCGTGATGCGGGAGGCGGGGCTGGTGACCACGCTGCGGCGGGGGAACGCGGTGCTGCACACGGTGACGCCGTTGGGGGCTGCGCTGCTGAAGGGTGGGGCGGTGGCGTCTTGACGGTGGCCGCACCTCGGCGGGGTGAACCCGTCGGGGTGCGGCCGGTCGTGCGGGTGCGGCGCCGTTGCGGGGGCGCTGCCCCCGAGCCCCCGCGCCTCAAACGCCGGCGGGGCTGGGAGGGAGCGCTGGCGGGGCTGGGAGGGGTGCCGGCGGGGTTGGGAGGGGGTGCTGGCGGGGCTTAGATGCGGAAGGGGCCCGTGACCTCGTAGGTGATGCCGCCGGACGAGCTGCCGCTCGTACCGCGCTGGCTGGAGAAGTAGAGCCGGTTGCCGGCGGGCGAGAAGGCCGGGCCGGTGATCTCGGAGGAGGACTGGCCGGTGATCCGCAGGAAGGGCGCCACCACGTCGTCCGGGGTGATCACGCAGATCTCCATGTTGCCGCCGTCCTCCGCGACGTACAGGTCGCCGTACGAGGACCCGGTGACGTTGTCGACACCGGTCAGCGGGGCCGCTCCGCCGGGCACGAGCGAGTCGTCGTAGGCCAGCTCGTACGTGTTGTTCGTGAGGTTCAGCTGCCAGACCCGGTTGTCGCCCTTGGTGGTGAACCAGACCGTGTTGTTGGCGTAGTGGCAGCCCTCGCCGCCGTTG
This sequence comes from Streptomyces sp. NBC_01214, assembly GCF_026340975.1. GTDB lineage: Bacteria > Actinomycetota > Actinomycetes > Streptomycetales > Streptomycetaceae > Streptomyces. The sequence goes on from NZ_JAPEOS010000001.1 coordinate 1,737,431, forward strand.
AACTTCTTCGAGCCCGAGACCTGGCTGCGGGTCGCGGTCGGCGAGCCGTCCGGGTCCGGGACGTTCTGCCAGGTGAAGGAGCCGGAGGTGGCAGTGCCGGCCTTCAGGACCTGGAGGGTGCCGGAGGAGAGGTTGCCCCAGGTGGTCGGGATGAAGCGGTAGAAACAGCCGTTGGTCTCGTCCTCGGTCAGGTAGATCACCTGGCGCACCGGGTCGGCGGCGGCCGCCTCGTGCTTGAACCGGCCCATCGCAGGACGCTGCACGGCCGCGTTCACCCCGTACGGGTCGGTCTCGTAGACGAAGCCGCGGTCGACCTCCTCGCAGGACAGCCAGGTGTTCCAGGGGGTCTTGCCGCCCGCGCAGTTCTGCCGGGTGTTGGAGAGGATCCGGTAGGCGCCGGTGACGGTGCCGGAGGAGTTGAACTTCACTGCGCTCGCGCCGCCGGAGGGGTTGATCTCCGAGTTGGACACGTAGATCCAGCCCGAGCCGTCGGTGTAGCAGGCGCCGCCGTCGGGGGCGCTGTGCCAGGTGTACGAGGTGCCGCTGACGGTCTGGCCCGAGCGGGCGACGACCCGGCTGGTGAAGCCGCTGGGGAGCATGATGCCGTTGGCGTCGGCCGCGCCGAGCGCCCCGTAGGGTCCGGCACCGGGCTGGGCGGGGGCGGCGTAGGCGGCCCCGTGCATCAACGTGCCGCCGAAGGCGGCGGCCGACGAACCGATCACTGCGCCGCGCAGGAAGGTACGACGTTCCACGGTCACTCCTGTGGGAGGAAGGCCCCGCGGCCGGTCGGACACGGGGTCGCACGCGTGGAGGAACCTAGGACGTGCCCGTTGCCGTGGCGCCAACTCCCCGTGACGCACGAGCGACCGCCCGACGTGCATTCCGCCGGCCCCTGCGCGGCGCGGCGCGCCGCGGGACTTTCCGCCCCGGGTGGGCTCCCGGTGGGGGAGGATGGTGCAGCAATGGACTACTTCGCCGCCGCCGACATCTCGGGCCGTGCCGACCTCGACGTCGTGCTGCGCCGCTTCTACACGGCCGCCTTCGCCGACCGGAGGATAGGGCCCTTCTTCACCGAACTCGCGGGTACGGACCTGGACGCCCACCTGCCCCGGATCACCGATTTCTGGGAGCGGGCCCTCTTCCGCACCGCGGACTACCGGCGCGACGCCTTCGCCCCGCACGCCGCCCTGCACGCGGTGCGCGAGCTGACCGCCGCCGACTTCGGCCGCTGGGTGCAGCTGTGGAGGGCCGCGATCGACGGACTGCACCGGGGGCCGAACGCGGAGCGGGCCAAGGTGCAGGGGGAGCGGATCGCGCTGACCCTCCACCAGCGCCTCGCCGGGCCCGGGGCCTCGCTGCAGGGCGAGGACGCCGCCGGGTTCGTCCCGCTGGCGGTGCTCGAGCTGCGCCTCGTAGCAGTGGCCTGACCTGCGATTTCGCAGGCCCGGTAAGAAAATTCGAAGAAACTTCGCGGGGAGCGATGAGTTTCCCGGGGACCCGAGGTCTACCTTTCGAAAGCGCCGAGCACCACACACGAGAGAAGAGGGACCTCGATGTCCGCCACCATGATCTTCGTCAACCTGCCGGTCAAGGACCTGGACGCCAGCAAGGCCTTCTGGAGCAAGCTGGGCTACTCCTTCAACGCCCAGTTCACCGACGAGAACTGCGCCTCGATGGTCATCAGCGACACCATCGTCGCGATGCTCCTGACCGAGGCCCGCTACAAGGACTTCACCCACAAGGAGATCGCGGACGCCACGAAGACGTCCGAGGTGCTGCTCTGTCTGAGCGCCGAGAGCCGCACCGCGGTCGACGAGCTCGTGGACGGGGCCCTGGCGGCCGGCGCCACCGAGCCCCGGCCGGCCCAGGACCACGGCGTCATGTACGGCCGTGCCTTCGACGACCTCGACGGTCACACCTGGGAGATCATGTGGATGGACCCGTCGATGGTCCAGGGCTGACCACCTTCCCGAGCACCTCCCCGGCCACCTCCCACCCCACGGTCACGAGGTCAGGCGCTCACGAGGTCACGGCGGTCCGCACCGGGTAGGTCCGGACCACCGTCTCCTCGTCGTCCAGACAGCGCCCCGACTCCAGGTCGAAGCGCTGCTTGAGCAGCGGCGAAGCCACGAAGGGCCGGCCCCCCGCCGTCCCCACCAGCCCGCGCGAGAGCACCTGCGCCCCGGTGAAGGGGTCCTGGTTGCCGATGGCGTACGGGCGCCCCGCGCGGTCGACGAACACCGCGGCCTGGCTCCCGTCGGGCAGCAGCGCCGCCACCCCGCGCCCGGGGATGAGCGAGGACAGCTCGCACACCGTCAGCCAGCCCTGCGCAACCTGCAGTTCCACGGTCATCGGACGGGTCCTCCTATGGTCAGGACGGCCAGGTCGGGCTTGACCTGGTCGCGCTCGGGAACGAACTTCACGGTCGGGTCGGGGGCGCCGGGCGCGTTGACGAAGGACACGAACCGGCGCAGCCGCTCCGGGTCCTGGAGCGTCTCGGCCCATTCGTCGCGGTAGTGCGCCACGTGGTCGGCCATCAGGGCCTCCAGCTCCGCGCACAGTCCCAGCGAGTCGTGCACGACCACGTCCCGCAGGTGGTCCAGGCCCCCCTCCAGCCGCTCGAGCCAGGTGGAGGTCCGCTCCAGCCGGTCGGCGGTGCGGATGTAGAACATCAGGAACCGGTCGATCAGCCGGACCAGTTCCGCGTCCGACAGGTCCTGGGCCAGCAGGTCGGCGTGGCGCGGGGTGGCCCCGCCGTTGCCGCCCACGTACAGGTTCCAGCCACTCGCCGTCGCGATGACGCCGAAGTCCTTGCTCTGTGCCTCCGCGCACTCGCGGGCGCAGCCGGAGACCGCCGACTTGAGCTTGTGCGGCGCGCGCAGTCCCCGGTAGCGGAGCTCCAGGTCGATGGCCATCCGCACGCTGTCCTGGACCCCGTAGCGGCACCAGGTCTGCCCCACGCAGGACTTCACCGTGCGCAGGGCCTTCCCGTACGCGTGCCCGGACTCGAACCCGGCGTCGACGAGCCGCGCCCAGATCCGCGGGAGCTGGTCCACGCTCGCGCCGAAGAGGTCGATCCGCTGACCACCGGTGATCTTCGTGTAGAGCCCGAAGTCACGGGCCACCTCGCCGATCACGATCAGCTTGTCGGGGGTGATCTCACCGCCGGGGATGCGCGGGACGACCGAGTAGGAGCCGTTGCGCTGCATGTTCGCGAGGAAGTGGTCGTTGGTGTCCTGGAGGGCGGCCTGTTCCCCGTCCAGGACGTAGCCGCTCGCGCCGAGGGTCGGGGCGAGCGAGGCGATGATCGAGCCGACGGTGGGCTTGCAGACCTCGCAGCCGTCGCCGCCGCGGGCCTCCGGGCGGCCGTGGCCGTCGAGGATCTCTTCGTACGAGGTCAGCCGGCGGGTGCGGACGATCTCGTAGAGCTCGGCCCGGGTGAAGGAGAAGCAGCCGCACAGCCCCTTGTCGGTGGCGGCGGGCAGCAGCTGTCCGATCACCTTGACGCAGCTGCCGCAGCCGGTGCCCGCCTTGGTGCACTTCTTGACCTCGGCGAGGGTGTCACAGGCGGCGATGGCCTTCTTGGTGACGTTGTGGCAGGAGCAGATCACCGCGTGGTCGGGGAGCGCGGACGGACCGAGCGCCACCGGGGCGCCGACTCCTGCCGGCAGCACCAGCTGCTCGGGGGCCACGGGCGGGACGCTTCCGGTGAGCGGGCGCAGCAGCCCGTAGGAGTCCGCGTCGCCGACCAGCACCCCGCCGAGGAGGACGCCGTCGGGGGAGACGACCAGCTTCTTGTAGACCCCGGAGCGGGAGTCCGACCAGACGACGTCGAGGCTGTCCGGGGTGGCGCCGTGGGCGTCGCCGAAGGAGGCCACGTCCACGCCGAGGAGCTTGAGCTTGGTGGAGAGGTCGGCCCCGGTGAACTCCTTCGCGCGGCCCAGCAGGTCGTCGGCGGCCGTCTCGGCCATCTCGTAGCCGGGGGCGACCAGTCCGTAGACCCGGCCGTCGACGGCGAGGGCGCACTCGCCGATGGCGTAGACGTGCGCGTCGGAGGTGCGGCAGCGGGCGTCGACCGCGATGCCGCCGCGCTCGCCGACGTCCAGGCCCGAGTCGCGGGCCAGCTGGTCGCGGGGACGGACGCCGGCGGAGAAGACGACGAGGTCGGTGTCGACGGTGGAGCCGTCGGAGAGCCGCATTCCGCTGACGTGGCCGTCCTCGCCGGTCACCACCTCCTGGGTGCCGACGCCGGTGTGGACGGTCAGCCCCATGGACTCGATGGTGCGCAGCAGGGCCGCGCCGCCGCCCTCGTCGACCTGTACGGGCATCAGGCGCGGGGCGAACTCGACGATGCGGGTGGCCAGGCCCAGCCCCTGGAGTGCGCCGGCGGCCTCCAGGCCGAGGAGACCGCCGCCGACGACGGCGCCGCAGACGCGGCCCTTCGCGTACTCCTCGATCGCGAGGAGGTCCTCGATCGTGCGGTAGACGAAGCAGCCGGGGGCGTCCTTGCCGGGGACCGGCGGCACGAAGGGATAGCTGCCGGTGGCCAGCACCAGGACGTCGTACGGGAACACCTGCCCGGACCGGGAGGTGACCCTGCGGGCGGCCCGGTCGATGTGCTCGGCGGGGTCGCCGAGGTGGAGGGCGATGCCGTGCTCCTCCATGAACCCGGCGGGCGTCATGGACAGGTCCTCGGCGGTGCTGCCGGAGAAGTACGAGGTCAGGTGCACGCGGTCGTAGGCGGGCCGGGGCTCCTCGCAGAGCACGGTGATCCGGTGCGTGGCGGTGACCCCGCGCTCGGCGAGTGCTTCGAGGTAGCGCTGGCCGACCATGCCGTGCCCGATGAGCACGATCGTGGGCAGGGGCTCGGTCATGTCAGTGGCCTCCGTCGTCGGTGAGCAGGTGGAACAGGTCGTGCGGTGCTTCCTCGCCCTCCCAGGTGCGGGCGAGGGCCCCCACGGTGGAGAGCTCGCCGAGCAGGACGCCGCCGACGAGGCGGTCGCCCCGCAGGACGACCTTGCGGTAGGTGCGGCGGGTGGCGTCGGCGAGGCGGACCACGTCGTCGCCGGGCAGGGGGGTGGTCTCGCCGAAGGCGGCGAGATCGAGGGAGCGGTCCCCGTCGGTGGTGAGGGTGAGGCGGGTGAGGGCGCGGGTGCCGGTGTACTGCGCGGGCTCGCCGGTGACGCCGGTGACGCCGGTGAGGAGCGCGGCCAGGGCGTCGGCTTGCTCCAGGGCGGCGCCCGCGAGGCCGTACACCTGGCCGGCGTGTTCGGCGCAGTCGCCGATGGCGTGGATGCGGGGGTCGGTGGTGCGGAGGTGGTCGTCGACCACGATGCCGGTGCGGACTTCCAGTCCGGCGGCCCGGGCCAGGCCGGTGCGGGGGCGTACGCCGCAGGCGAGCACGACGACATCGGCGTCGAGCCGGTAGCCGTCGGCGAGCTCGACCCCGGTCACCTTGCGCGGAGTTTCCGTTCCGCCCCGCCGTTTCCCGGGCTCCGCCCGGACCCGGTCCTCGAACGCCGGACGGGCTGAAGAATCGGCCCCGCCGTCGTTTGAGGCGCGGGGCCCGGGGCGGAGACCCGGCAGCGGAGCCGCGGGCGACCCCGTCGTGAGCAGGCCGCGGACCCGGCATTCCGTGTGGATCTCGACGCCGAGCGAGGTCAGGTGCGCGTGCAGCAGGGCGGAGGCGTCCGCGTCCAGCTGGCGCTCCATCAGCCGCTCGCCCTGCTGGGCGAGGACCACCTGCGCCCCCCGGGCGGCCAGCGCACGGGCCGCCGAGACGCCCAGCAGGCCCCCGCCGATCACCACCACGCGGACCCCGGGCCGCACGGCCGCCGAGAGCGCCAGGCAGTCGTCCATCGTGCGGAAGGCGTGCACCCCGTCCGGGAGGTCCCGCCCTTCGGGTTCGAACAGCCCGCGCAGCGGCGGGAGCACCGCGTTCGAACCGGTGGCCAGCACCAGCGTGTCGTACCGGGCCACCGTGCCGTCGTCGCAGTGCACGGCCTGCTCCGCGCGGTCCACGCGCACCGCCCGCACCCCGCGCCGCAGCGCCGGGCCGGGTGCCGGCAGGGCCGTCACTTCCGGCGCGTACCGGCCCGCGAGGACCTCGGCGAGCAGGACCCGGTTGTACGGCACGTGGGTCTCCTCGCCGAGGACGGTCACGGCCGCGGCCGGGCCGAGCCGCTGCGCGAGCCGCAGGCCCGCGAGGCCGCCGCCGATCACCACCACACGCTGGTCCGAGGTCATGCCATGAGCGTGCGCGGCCGCTGTTTCCCCACGGCATCGCCCCTGTTACCCGGACGGAACGCCGACCTCAGCGCCGGGGTTAAGGGTCGGTGAGGCCTTCCTCAAGGCCGGCTTAAGCACCATCAGGGCCGCCACCTGCGCCCTTAGCGTGATCCGTATGCGGAATGCGGTGGTGCGGGTGAGGGGCGGGATGCTGGGCGGTACGGGGGTGGTGACCCTGCTCTGGGCGGCGCAGGTGCGGCCCTCGGCCCGGCCCGACGCGCTGTTCGCCACCGCCGCGCACCTGTCCGGTCTGCTCGCCGGGTACGGGGTGCTCGTGCTGCTGTTCCTGATGGCCCGGGTACCCGCCGTCGAGCACGGGGTCGGCGCCGACCGGCTCGCGCGCTGGCACGCGTTCGGCGGCCGGTACGTCCTGCTGCTCGTCTTCGGGCACGGGCTCTTCGCCCTGCTCGGGTACGCCGTGCACGAGGGAATCGACGTGGTCTCCGCCGCCTCGGAGCTGCTCGGCTACCCCGCGCTCGCCGCCGCCGCGGCCGGGACCGTCCTCCTGGCCGCGGTCGGCGTGACCTCCGCCCGGGCGGTACGCCGCCGGGTGCCGCACGAAACCTGGCGCGGGGTGCACCTGCTCGTCTACCTCGCCGCCGCCCTGGCCTTCGGGCACCAGCTCGCCGGGCCCGATCTGGCCGCGGCCGCCTGGTTCTGGGCGCTCGCCCACACCGTGGTCGCCGTCCTGCTGCTCTGGTACCGCGCCGTGGTTCCCGTACGGCAGGCCCTGCGGCACGCGCTGCGGGTCGCGGACGTCCGGGTCGAGGGCCCCGGGGTGGTCTCCGTCGTCGTCTACGGACAGCACCTCGCGGAACTGCGCGCGGAGCCGGGCCAGTTCCTGCGCTGGCGGTTCCTCCAGCGGCGGCTGTGGCACACCGCCCTGCCGTTCTCGCTGTCCGCGCCCGTCCGGGGGAACGCCCTGCGGATCACCGTGAAGGGGCTCGGCGGCCACTCCCGCCGGATCCGCCGGCTGCGCCCCGGGACGCGGGTGCTGGCCACCGGGCCGTTCGGCGCGCTCACCGCCGCCCGGCGGACCCGGCCCAAGGTGCTGCTGATCGCGGGCGGGGTCGGGATCACCCCGATGCGGGCCCTGTTCGAGACGCTGCCCGGGGGCCCCGGGGACATCACCCTGCTCTACCGGGCCGGGGCCGAGGAGCACCTCGTGCTGCGGGCCGAGCTGGAGTCCATCGCCGCCGAGCGGCGGGCCGGTCTGCACTACCTGCTCGGGCCGTCCGGCGCGGCCTACGACCCGCTGGCCCCGCAGGCGCTGGCCGCGCTGGTGCCCGACCTGGCCGAGCACGACGTGTACCTGTGCGGGCCGCCGGGGATGGCCGGGGCGACCCGGACCGCGCTGCTGCGGGCCGGGGTGCCGGCCGGCCGTATCCATTCGGAGTGCTTCAGCTTCTGAGCCGCGCGCCACTGCCCGCGATCCCCGCGATCCTCGCGTCCCTGCGTACCGCGTCCTGCGTCCCTGCCGTCCCTGCGTCCTGCGATCCCTGCGTTCCCGCGTTCCCCCGAGGAGTCACCGCCCCATGCGTCACCCGCTGCACGTCGCCCTCTCCGTACCCGTCGGCGCCGAGGCTCCCGCGGCGGCCGTGGCCGCGGCCCGGCACCGCAAGCCGCGGCGCCCCTCGCCGGTGCGGGCCGTACTGGCCGCGCTGGCCTCCGTACCGCCCGCGCAGCGGCTGGCGGCGGGGCTGGGGGCGGTCAGCGTGTTGGCCGCGACCGTGCTGACGACGGCCGTGGACCCGGCCGCTCCGGTGGCCCCGGACCGGGTCCCGGCCCGGCAAAGCTCAACCTTTGCGCAAGTTTCAGGGAATTGAATGGTCGCTGCACCGACAGCTCCATAAGGTCGGTTCGTGCCTGACATATCAACGACCATGATCATCGTGTTGTGCGTGGCCGCGGCTGCGGCCGGCTGGATCGATGCGGTGGTGGGCGGCGGCGGCCTGCTGCTTCTGCCCGCGCTCCTCCTCGGTCTGCCGAACGCCCACCCCGCCACCGTCCTCGGTACCAACAAGGCCGTGGCCATCGTCGGCACAGCCGGGGCGGCCGTGACCTACGCCCGCAAGGCCCCGGTGAACGTGAAGCTGGCCGTCCGCATCGGCCTGGCCGCGCTCGCCGGCTCGATGGGCGGCGCGGCGCTGGCGGGCGGCATCAGCAAGGACGCCCTCCGCCCGCTGATCATGGTGGTCCTCGTGATCGTTGCGGGCGTCGTGATCTTCAAGCCGGGCTTCGGCACCGCCCCCTCGACCGCGCCCGTCAGCCGGCAGCGGGTGCTGCTCGCCATCGGACTCGCGGGCCTGGGCATCGGCTTCTACGACGGCCTCATCGGGCCCGGCACCGGCACCTTCCTGGTACTCGCGCTCACGGCACTGCTCCACCTCGACCTGGTCACCGCCTCCGCCACCGCCAAGATCGTGAACTGCTGCACCAACGCCGGGGCGCTCGCGATGTTCGCCTACCAGGGCATGGTGCTGTGGCAGCTGGCCGCGCTCATGGCGGTGTTCAACCTGGCCGGCGGCATGATCGGGGCCGGTATGGCGCTCAAGAAGGGCAGCGGCTTCGTCCGCGGCGTGCTGCTGACGGTGGTGGGCGCGCTGGTGCTCAAGCTCGGCCTCGAGCAGTGGGGCTAGACGGCCCAGGAGGCCGCTAGGCCCTGACAGGACCTAGTACGTCCCGGTGAGGTGCGCGAAGACCACCACGTTGCCGCGGTAGCCCGTGCGCGGCGAGAAGCCGCCGCCGCAGGTGATCACCCGCAGTTCGGCGCGCGCCGAAGGCCCGTACACGCGGGTGTCGGGGAAGGCCTTGGCGTCGTAGACCTCGACCGCGTGCACCGTGAACACCGCCGTACGGCCGTCCGCGCGCGGGATCTCGATGGAGGCCCCGCGGCGCAGTGCGCCCAGGTGGTAGAAGACCCCCGGCCCGGCGGCGTCGTCCACGTGCCCGGCGATGACGGCGGTGCCGGTGGCGCCCGGGGTGGTGCCGTCGCGGTACCAGCCGGCCAGGTCGCGCCGGTCCGGCGGCGGCACTTCGAGGCTGCCGCGCGGATCCAGGCCGAGCCCGGTCAGCGGGGCGTCGACCCGGATGGAGGGGATCCGGATCCGGGCCGGCGGGGAACCGGGGAGCGGGGCGATCCCCGGACCCACCACGCCGGCGGCGGTCAGGGACTCGGCGGGGGAGGGCAGCGGCGGTCCGACGGGCTCGCGCGAACCGCTGGTCACGAGCCAGATGCCGACGCAGGCGGCGAGCGCGACGAGTCCACCGTGGCGGGCGGTGGGGGTGCGGGGGAAACGGTTCCGCGCGCCACCGAAATCGCCACCCATGCGTACCCCCTCGGCTTCCGTTTCGGGGTGACTGGCCGTCGCCCGGCCCCGCGAACGGGGGGACCTCGCGGGGCGGGCGACAGGGGACGGTACCGGTCGGACCGCGGCCGGAGCCGCGGTGGGCGTCCGTCAGCTCCGCGTGCCGCTCGCCCGGCGACGCAGGAGCCAGGTACCGCCGACGGCGGCAGCGGCCAGAACGGCCGCCCCCGCCGCGATCTTGGCGGGGTCGGTGGTGGTGGTCGTGCCACCGCCCACCCCGGTGTTGACGTGGCCCTGCGGGCCGCGCTCGGTGACGATCAGATTGCCGGTGGCGAACTTGCCGTTCGCGCAGGTCGCGCCGATGGCGTAGGTGCCGCCACGGGTGCCGCGGGCGATCTGGAACTGCCCCACGACCACCTCCTTGTGGGTGCCGGGGACCAGCTTGAACCGGCCGCCGCCCACGGTGGTCGCATCGCCGTCCGCGTGGCTGCCACTGCCGCAGGCCGTGGTGTTCGCGGTGACGGTGGCGCCGGGGGCGGCGGACTTGGGCCACACCTCCAGCGGCGCGAAGTCCCCGGGTGCGAAGCCCACCACGCCGAGGTCAGCGGCGGCGACCGCGCCGGCGACCGGCCCGGTGAACGCGGCGGCGGTCAGCGCGGTCGCGGTCAACAGGTGTGCGGTACGTCGGCGCATGGGACTCTCCTGGAGACACGGGGTCGTGCTTCCGAGGAAACCCGGCCCGCCCGCCGTGCGCCTGCTGATGTTCCGTCAGGTGTGCCTGCCTGTGGCCCGACCGGGGGTCGTCCTCGCAGGTCAACACGTGTATGGCGGCCATCGGTGCACCCCGCGCCGTCCGGGTGACTCCGGCGGTGCGTACGGTTGTGGGGCGCGGGGAGGCCGGGACCTTCGGCCGGCCCGCGCACCGCCGCGCCATTGCCGAGGGAGGGCCCCGTGACATCGGTCGAACGGCTACCGGACCCGAGCGATCCGCTCCCGTTCTTCGTCTACGGGACCCTGCGCCCGGGCGAGGTCAACCACGACCTCTTCCTGCGCGGCCGCACGGCCTCGGAGGAGCCGGCCGTCCTCCCGGACGCGGCGCTCTACGACGGTCCCGGATATCCGTACGCGGTCCACCATCCCGGCACGGCGGTCGTCGGCGAGCTGATCACGGCGGTGCCGGGCGCCTACGGGAAGCTGCTGGCCGCGCTGGACCAGCTGGAGGAGTACGGGGGCCCGGGCCGCCCGGGGAACGTCTACGACCGGATCGCCCGCCCGGCCCTACGCCCCGACGGCACCACGGTCCGCGCCTGGGTCTACCTGGCGGCCCCGCTGATCGCCCGCGACCTGCGGGAATCGGGCACCGAGATCCCCGGCGGCGACTGGTTCAAGCGTCGCTGAACCGCGGCCTACAGGCCCTCGGCGCCGCGGTTGCGCAACCGCTGGCCGTACTGCTGGAGCACCCACAGCTCCTCCTGGACGGCCGCCAGTTGTTCCGGCGGGGCCTGCGGGCCCAGCCGCGACAGCGTGCCCTGGATCTCGTGGACCCGGCGGTCGACGGCGCGCAGCCGCACCTGGACCAGCTGGACCCCCGCGTACATCTCGTCCACCGTCTTCGCGTGGATGGCCTCGACCGCCAGCTCCGTGACGAGCGCGCGCACGGTGTCGTTCGGGGCGGCCCCGCGGACGCGGGCCAGGTAGTCCTCCGTGCCGAGCGAGGCGCCGCCCGCGTCCAGGATCGCCTGGCGCACGGCCGCGTAGGGCGGGGCGGTGAACTCGTCCATCCCGTACGCGTCGAAGGCCGGGGAGACCAGGGCGGGCCGCTGGAGGGCGAGCTTCAGCAGCTCGCGCTCGGTGCGGTGGGCCGGGCTCCGCAGGTTCAGCGCGGGGCCCCCGGCCGGCTGGGCGGGGGCCGCGGGGGCGTCCTCGTAGGACGGGCGGCCCCGCTGCGGCTTCCCGCCGGGCCGGCCGCCCTGCGGTCCGTCGCCCTGGCCGCGCTCGCGGGCCCAGCGCGCCAGCTGTGCGACCCGCTTGACCACGAACTGCTCGTCGCGGATGCCCAGCATGCCCGCCAGCTGGACCGCCGACTCGTGCTGGATCGCGATGTTCTTGATGTGGGCGACGACGGGCGCGGCCTCGTCCAGGGCGGCCGCCCGGCCCGCCGGGTTCTCCAGGTTGTGCCGGGCGACGATGTGTCGCAGCGCGAACTCGAACAGCGGCGTGCGGGCCTCCACCAGGCCGGCCACGGCCGCGTCGCCCTGCGCGAGGCGCAGGTCGCAGGGGTCCATGCCGCCGGGGGCGATGGTGATCGAGGTCTCCGCGGCGAACTTCTGGTCGTCCTCGAACGCCCGCAGGGCGGCCTTCTGGCCCGCCGCGTCGCCGTCGAAGGTGAAGATCACCTCGGCGGTGGCGTTGTCCATCAACAGCCGGCGCAGGATCTTGATGTGGTCCCCGCCGAAGGCGGTGCCACAGGTCGCGATCGCGGTGGTGACCCCGGCCATGTGGCAGGCCATCACGTCCGTGTAGCCCTCGACGACCACGGCCCGGGAGGTCTTCGCGATCTCCTTCTTCGCCAGGTCGATGCCGTACAGCACCTGGGACTTCTTGTAGATCGCGGTCTCGGGGGTGTTCAGGTACTTCGGGCCGTTGTCGTCGTCGCGCAGCTTGCGCGCGCCGAAGCCGACCACCTCGCCGCTGATGTCGCGGATCGGCCACATCAGCCGGCCGCGGAAGCGGTCGATCGGCTTGCCGCTGCGGCTGTCCTGGGCGAGCCCGGAGGTGATCAGCTCCTTGTCGGTGAAGCCCTTGCCGCGCAGGAAGCGGGTCAGGTGGTCCCACCCGGCCGGGCTGTATCCCACGCTGAAGTGCGCGGCCGCGGCCTGGTCGAAGCCGCGCTCCGCCAGGAACTTGCGGCCGATCTCGGCCTCGGGGCTGCCCAGCTGGTCCACGTAGAACTGGGCGGCGGCCTTGTGCGCCTCGACCAGCCGGATGCGGTCACCGCGGCCGCTGGTGCCCGCGGTGTAGCCGCCCTCCTCGTACCGCAGGGTGATGCCGGCCAGGCCGGCCAGGCGTTCGACCGCCTCCGAGAAGGAGAGGTGGTCGATCTTCATGACGAAGTCGAGGGTGTCCCCGCCCGCCTGGCAGCCGAAGCAGTGGTAGAGCCCCTTGCTGGGGCTGACCTGGAAGGAAGGGGACTTCTCGTCGTGGAAGGGACAGAGGCCCTTGAGGTTGCCGCCGCCCGCGTTGCGCAACTGGAGGTACTCGGAGACCACGGCGTCGATCGGGACCGCGTCCCGTACCGCCTTCACGTCGTCGTCGTTGATCCGTCCTGCCACCCGTGAAGTCTACGGCCGGGCGCCGGCAATCCGGTCAGGCCCCCTCGGCCTGCACCAGGGAGTCAAGCGGAATGGATGGGTCCGCCAGCGCCTCGCGGTTGACCGGGGTCTTCGACCTGATCAGGGCCTGGATGTGTTCGGTGACGTCCCACACGTTCACGTTCATCCCGGCCAGGACCCGCCCCTCCGACAGCCAGAAGGCGATGAACTCCCGCTTGCCCGCGTCCCCGCGGATCAGCACCTGGTCGTAGCCGCCGGCCGGCGCGTACCCCGAGTACTCCAGGCCCACGTCGTACTGGTCCGAGAAGAAGTACGGCACCCGGTCGTAGCCGACCTCCTGGCCCAGCATGGCCCGCGCGGCGGCCGGCCCGCCGTTCAACGCGTTGGCCCAGTGCTCCACCCGCAGCCGGGTCCCGAGCACCGGGTGGTGGGCGGCGGCCACGTCCCCGACCGCGTAGACGTCCGGATCGGAGGTGCGCAGGGAGGAGTCCACCGCGATCCCGCCGCCGTGCTCCCGGTCGACCAGGGCCAGCCCGGCGGTCTCGGCGAGCGCGGTCCGCGGGGCGGCCCCGATCGCGGAGAGCACCGCGTGCGCCGGGTGCTCCTCCCCGTCGTCGGTCCGGGCGGCCAGCACCATGCCGTCGTGGCCCACGATCTCGGTCAGCCGCGCCCCGAAGTGGAACCGCACCCCGTGATCGGCGTGCAGGTCCGCGAAGAGCCGGCCGATCTCCGGGCCGAGCACCGCGTGCAACGGCGTGGCCTCCGGCTCGACGACGGTGACCTCGGCGCCGTAGCCGCGGGCCGCGGCGGCCACCTCCAGCCCGATCCACCCGGCGCCGGCGATGAGCAGGTGCCCGTTGTCCCGGCCGAGTCCGGCCAGTACGCCCTTCAGCCGTTCGGCGTGCGCGAGGCGCCGCAGGTGGTGCACTCCGGCCAGGTCGGTGCCGGGGACGTCCAGGCGGCGCGGCTCGGCCCCGGTGGCCAGCAGCAGCTTGTCGTAGAACAGGACGGTGCCGTCGCCGAGGACCACCTTCTTGGCGTCCCGGTCGAGGTGCACGGCGGGCTGGCCGAGGTGCAGCTCGATGTCGGAGGCCGCGTACCAGGACGGCTCGTGGACGAAGACGCTCTCCCGGTCGTCCTTGCCGGTCAGATACCCCTTGGACAGCGGGGGGCGTTCGTAGGGGTGGTCGCGCTCGTCGCCGATCAGGATCACCCGCCCCGTGAACCCCTCGGACCTCAGCGTTTCGGCCGCCTTCGCCCCGGCGAGCCCCGCGCCGACGATGACGAACGTCCGGTGTGCGTCGACCACCTGATGCCTCCTCATAACCTCTCCGCCACATGCGAGCACATGCGAGCGTCCCGCACCGAGCCTGCCGCGTGAAGGGGGAGTGGCTCGATCAGCTCACCTTTCGGCGCGTCGGCCGCGCCGGGTGAGGCGTGCGTGAAGGGAACGGGCGGATGCATCGGTGAGGCACGCGATCTGGTCGATGACCGCCCTCTTCCTGGCCTTGTCGTCCGGGGCCGCGTCGAAGATCGCCCGGAACTGCGGGTCCAGCCCCTCGGGGGCGCGGGCGCTCAGCGCCTCCGCGAGTTCGGCCAGGACGATGCGCTGGTCGGCGCGGATCCGCTCCTGCTCGTCGCGCTGCATCACGTACAGGTCGGCGACGGCCTTGAGGACCGCGCACTCGTTGCGCGCCTCGCGCGGGACCACCAGTTCGGCACCGTACCGGGTGAGGCGGCCGGAGCCGTACGCCTCACGGGTGGCTCCCTCGGCGGCCAGGCAGAACCGGCCGATCAGCTGGCTCGTCGCGTCCTTCAGCCGGGACTGGGCGAGGGCCGAACCGTCGTACCCGTGCGGCCACCACTCCTGCTCCATCAGCCGGTCGAGGGCGGCCCGCAGCTCCTCGGGCGCGGTGTCGGCGGGGACGTACCGGCCGATGGCCACCTGCCAGATCGCCGTCCGCTCGGGTTCGGCGTAGAGCATGTTGGGGTCGAGGTGGCCGGCGTGCAGGCCGTCCTCGAAGTCGTGGACGGAGTACGCGACGTCGTCCGCCCAGTCCATGACCTGGGCCTCGAAGCACTTGCGGTCCGCGGGCGCGCCGCGGCGCAGCCAGGCGAAGACCGGCAGGTCGTCCTCGTACGCGCCGAACTTCACCGAGTCGGGGTCGGTGGGGTGGTCCCCGCGGGCCCACGGGTACTTGGTGGCGGCGTCCAGGCAGGCCCGGGTGAGGTTGAGGCCGACGCTGACGAGCTCCCCGCTCACCGGATCGGGCACGAACCGCTTGGGCTCCAGACGGGTCAGCAGGCGCAGCGACTGGGCGTTGCCCTCGAAGCCGCCGCAGTCCTTGGCGAACTCGTTGAGCGCCTCCTCGCCGTTGTGGCCGAAGGGCGGGTGGCCCATGTCGTGGGAGAGGCAGGCGGCTTCGACGAGGTCGGGGTCACAGCCGAGCGCGGCGCCGAGCTCCCGCCCGACCTGGGCGCACTCCAGCGAGTGGGTCAGGCGGGTGCGGGGGCTCGCGTCCCAGTCGTAGGAGCGGCTGCCGGGGGTGACGACCTGGGTCTTGCCGGCGAGGCGGCGCAGCGCGGCCGAGTGCAGTACGCGGGCGCGGTCGCGCTGGAAGGCGGTCCGGCCGGGCCGTTTGTCGGGCTCGGCGGCCCAGCGTTCGGTGTCGGCCGCGTCGTAGCGGCCGCAGTGGTCGTCGGTGAGGGCGTGCGTGGTGCCTTCCATGGAGAGACGGTAACCGGAACAACTGACAAACCGGGATCAGGCGGAGACGAGTTCCGGCCGCACCAGGTCGATGCCCCCTACGGGCAGTGCGCGGGCCTCGTCGTACCGGTGCAGCAGCAGCCGGGCCAGCGCCGGGTGATCGCCCAGTGGGGCGGCGGCGGGGCCGGGCGCCGCCGCGGCGGTCTGGGTGGCGAACCGGCCGGGCGCGGCGAAGTACGAGGCCACGGCGATCCGGTGGTGACCGCGGGCGGCGAGGGACCGGACCGCCTCGGGCGTGCTCGGCGCGGCGGCGGAGGCGTAGGCGGGGGTCACCGGGACGCCGCCGAGGCGTTCGGAGAGCAGGGCGGCGGTGCGGCGGGTGTCGGCCGCCGAGTCGGGGTCGCGGGAACCGGCGGCGGCCAGCACGACGGCCGAACCGGGGGCCGGGGTCCAGCCGGTCTCCAGGAGCCGCTCGTACAGGGCCTCGACGAGCAGCGGGTGCGGGCCCAGCGGGGCGGCGACGTGGGTGAGCAGGTGGCCGGCCCGGGCGGCGGCCGCGGGGAGGTCGCGCTTGACGTGGTACCCGCGGCCGAGCAGCAGCGGGACGAGCACGGCCGAGCCGGACAGCCCGTCCAGGGTGTCGTCGAGCAGCGGCTCGTTCAGCTCGACGTGGCCGAGCCGGACCTCGAGCCGGGGGCGGAGTTCGCGGACCCGTTCGAGGAGGGCGAGGGCGGTGTGCAGGGCGCGCGGGTCACGACTGCCGTGGGCCACGGCGACGAGGGTGGGCTGCATGGGCGGACTCCGGGTCGGCGCAGGCCGCTGAGCTGGGTGCCCAGCTGGAGGGTGATGCGGCCGAGCAGCTCGGCCGTGCTGTCGAAGGGGAGGGCGGGAAACTCGGGAGGGTGCACCGGCTCCGTCATGAACCGATCCTCCGCTCCGGAGGTTGCCGGTGCGTTGCGCGGGGATGACGGGTCTTTGCCGTGTGCTCACAGGGCGGTCGGCGCGGCTGTTCGGAGCCGGCCCGGCCGGCTGCGCATCCGCCGGAGGTCGGGTCCGGGCGAACCGCGCGGCCCCGGTACGCGTCCTGACCAGCGGACGAGCAGCCGAGACACCAGGGGATGGATGATGCGCCGACCGCGCCTGCCGAGAGTCGAGTGGAGCCGGGCGGTGGCGGCGCTGCGCAGCGTACGGACCCGCCGGCGGGCGGTGCAGGCCGTCATGGCGGGCTGCGTACTGGTGCTGCTGCCCTCGGCGTGGATGCACGCGGTGGCCGCGGACCGGCTGCGGACCACGGCCGACGCACCCGCCGCCGAGGTGGCCGTGGTGTTCGGTGCGGGCCTGCTGGGGAGCCGGCCCACGCCCTACCTGGCCGACCGGCTCGACGCCGCCGCCGAGCTGTACCGCACCGGCAAGGTCAAGGTCGTCCTCGTCACCGGGGACAACGGCCGGCACGACTACGACGAGCCCGACGCGATGCGCAGGTACCTCACCGCGCACGGGGTGCCGGACGGGCGGATCGTCAGTGACTACGCGGGCTTCGACACCTGGGACTCCTGCGTGCGGGCCAAGGAGATCTTCGGCGTGGAGCGGGCCGTGCTGGTCACCCAGGGCTTCCACATCCGCCGGGCCGTCGCCCTGTGCCAGGCGGCGGGCCTGGAGTCGTACGGCGTCGGGGTCGCCGACGTGCACGACGCCACCTGGTACTACGGCGAGGCCCGCGAGGTCTTCGCGGCGGGCAAGGCCGCGCTGGACGCGGCCTTCAAGCCCGCACCGCGCTTCCTGGGGCCGAAGGAGGAAGGGGTGTCGCAGGCCCTGGCCGCTCTGGCAGACTGACGGCCGCGCCGGATATGCCGATTAGTCATATGCCGGTCAGTCCGTACGAGAGCGTCAGGGGTGTGGAACCGTGACTGTTGTGGATCTGAGCGGCAAGGTCGTCGTCATCACCGGTGGAGCCCGGGGCCTGGGCGCCGCGGCCGCGCAGGCCGTCGTGGACGGCGGCGGCCGGGTGCTGATCACCGACGTGCTGGAGGCGGAGGGCGCCGAAACGGCCGCGAAGCTCGGCGGCGCGGCGCGATTCCTGCGGCACGACGTGACCAGCGAGGCCGACTGGCAGGCGGCCCTGGACCACGCGGTCGCCGAGTTCGGCCGCATCGACGGCCTCGTGAACAACGCGGGCATCTCCACCGGCCAGTTCCTGGAGCACGAGAGCGTCGAGCACTTCCGCCAGGTCATCGAGATCAACCTGGTCGGCGTGTTCATCGGCATCAAGACCGCGATCCCGCTGCTGCGCGCGCACGGCGGCGGGTCCATCGTCAACATCTCCTCCGCCGCCGGCCTGACCGGCCTCGCACTCACCGCCGGGTACGGGGCCTCCAAGTGGGGCGTGCGCGGCCTGTCGAAGATCGGCGCGGTGGAACTCGCCGAGGCGGGGATCCGCGTCAACTCCGTCCACCCCGGCATGACCCTGACCCCGATGACCGCCCCGATCGGCATCCGGGCGGGCGAGGGCAACTACCCCGGCGCCCCGCTCGGCCGCGTCGGCGTCCCCGAGGAGATCGCGGCCGCGATCGCCTTCCTGCTCTCCGACGCGGCCGGCTACGTGACGGGCGCCGAACTCGCCGTCGACGGCGGCTGGACCGCGGGCCTGACGGTGAAGTACCTGACGGGCCAGTAGCCCCCGGCGCCCCGCTCCGGCGGCCCTCATATTCGGGTGCCGCGGGCGGGCCGCCGGGCTACGGTCCGACCTGTGGAACAGGAAGAACCGGAGCAAGAGCAGGAGCAGCAGCCGGAGGAGCGGGACGACCGGGGACGCGCCGCACCCCTCGTACGCGATGTCCTCCCCGCCCTGGCGGCCGAGCTCGTGCGGCTGCTGGAGGAGGAGGGCGAGCGGGACCTCGCCGTCTGCGCACGCGACCTCCGCATCGTCGCGGACTGCGGCTGCGGCGACGACTTCTGCCAGAGCTTCTCCACCGAGTCCCGCCCGCCCGGCACCGCGTACGGCCCGGGCCACCGCAACGTGCAGCTCTTCCCGGAGCGCGGCTACCTGATCCTCGACGTCGTCCACGGACGGATCATGTTCGTGGAGGTCCTCGACCGGCCCGAGCTCCGGCCGGCCCTCGACGCGGCCTTCGCCCCTTCCACCGCGGCGCGGGGCGCTGCCTCACCGGGGGTGGTGGGCGGCGCTGAGGCGTCGCACTCCGGGCCGTAACGCGCGGCGGCGGCCCGTGTAACACCGGCGGCGCACGCTGGGGGCATGCACACCTCCGATTCCGCCACCGACACGCACTGCCCGTACTGCGCCCTGCAGTGCGGGATGAGGCTGCGCCCCGAACCGGGCGGCGCCACCGTGGTGGTGGAGGAACGGACCGACTTCCCCGTCAACCGGGGTGCGCTGTGCGGCAAGGGCCGCACCGCGCCCGCCGTGCTCTCCTCCCGGGTGCGCCTGACCGAGCCGCTCGTCCGCACCCACGCCGGGCGGCTGGAGCCGGCCACCTGGGAGGAGGCCCTCGACGCCGTCGCCGAGGGCCTCGCCCGCACCGGCCGCGCGCACGGCCCCGACGCCGTCGGGGTCTTCGGCGGCGGCGGGCTCACCAACGAGAAGGCCTACGCGCTCGGCAAGTTCGCCCGTGTCGCCCTGCGCACCTCACAGATCGACTACAACGGCCGCTTCTGCATGTCCTCGGCCGCCGCCGCCCACCAGCGGGCCTTCGGGCTCGACCGCGGGCTGCCCTTCCCGCTGGCGGACGTCCCGCGCACCGGCTGCGTGATCCTCGTCGGCTCGAACCTGGCGGAGACCATGCCGCCCGCCCTGCGCTACCTCACCGAGCTCAAGGCCAACGGCGGCACCCTCATCGTCATCGACCCGCGCCGCACCCGCACCGCCGAACAGGCCGACCTGCACCTCGCCCCGCGCCCCGGCACCGACCTGGCCCTCGCGCTCGGCCTGCTGCACCTGATCGTCGCCGAAGGCCGGACCGACGAGGAGTTCATCGCCGCCCGCACCACCGGCTGGCAGGAGGCCCGGGCCGCCGCGATGGCCCACTGGCCGGAGCTGGTGGAGCGCATCACCGGGATCCCGGTCCCCAGGCTCCGCGAGGCCGTGGCGATGTTCTGCGCCCCGGAGTCCGCCATGGTCCTCACCGCCCGGGGCCCCGAGCAGCAGTCCAAGGGCACCGACACCGTCGGCGCCTGGATCAACCTGTGCCTGGCCACCGGCCGGGCCGGCCGACCGCTGTCCGGCTACGGCTGCCTCACCGGGCAGGGCAACGGCCAGGGCGGCCGCGAGCACGGGCAGAAGGCCGACCAGCTCCCGGGCTACCGCAAGCTCACCGACCCGGCGGCCCGCGCCCACGTCGCAGGCGTCTGGGGCGTCGACCCCGACAGCCTCCCCGGCCCGGGCCGCAGCGCCTACGAACTCCTCGACGCCCTCGGTACGGACGTGAAGGCCCTGCTCCTGATGGGCTCGAACCCGGTGGTGTCCGCCCCGCGCGCCGCCCACGTCGAGGACCGCATCCGCTCCCTGGACTTCCTCGCGGTCGCCGACGTCGTCCTCTCCGAGACCGCGGCCCTCGCGGACGTGGTCCTCCCCGTCACCCAGTGGGCGGAGGAGACCGGCACCACCACCAACCTGGAGGGCCGCGTCCTGCTGCGCCGCCGGGCGCTGACCCCGCCGCCGGGGGTCCGCAGCGACCTGGACGTCCTGCACGGACTCGCCGCCCGCCTGGGCGTCGAGAAGGGCTTCCCCACCGAGCCGGAGGAGGTCTTCGAGGAACTGCGCCGCGCCTCGGCCGGCGGCCCCGCGGACTACTCGGGCATCACCTACGCCCGGATCGAAGCCGAACAGGGCGTCTTCTGGCCCTGCCCCGCAGACCCCGCAGACCCCGAAGGCTCCGCAGACCCCGAGGGCTCCCCGGGCACCGAACGCCTCTTCCTGGACCGCTTCGCCACCGACGACGGCCGGGCCCGCTTCGTCCCCGTCTCCCACCGGGACGCCGCCGAGGTCCCCGACGCGGACTACCCGCTGCTGCTCACCACCGGCCGGGTCGTCGCCCAGTACCAGTCCGGAGCCCAGACCCGCCGGGTGGACGAGCTCAACGCGGCGGCCCCCGGCCCCTTCGTGGAACTCCACCCGCGGCTGGCCGCCCGGATCGGCGCGGTCGAGGGCAGCCCCCTCGCCGTGACCTCCCGCCGCGGCCGGGCCGTCGCCCCGGCCCGCATCACCGACACCATCCGCGCGGACACGGTCTTCATGCCGTTCCACTGGCCGGGCGAGGGCCGCGCCAACACCCTCACCAACCCGGCCCTGGACCCCACGTCCCGCATGCCGGAATTCAAGGTCTGCGCGGTCCGCGTCGAGCCGGCCTAGGGGTCTCGGGTGCCCTCCGCGAAGGTCGGGGCCAGGGCCGCCACCAGGCGGGCGAGGAAGGCCTCGTCCCCCGGGACGGCCAGCTCCGGGTACTCCGCCTCGAAGTGCTCCCACTCGGCGCCCACGTAGCCCTCGGGGGCGATGTGCACGATGTCCAGCAGCTCCACGTCCCGGTTCGGCTGCGGGGCCTCGCCCGCCTGCCGGAACACCTCCTGGAGCAGGGCGTTCGGCAGCCGGTGCCGTTCGGCGAGCAGGACCGCGTCGTACAGGTCCTTGCCCTGCGGGTGCCGGTCGCTGATGAGCCACAGCACCTTCCAGGCCAGCGACAGCGCCGCAGTCGCGGCGAGGACCACCGCCCCGCAGGCGAGTTCGGCCGGCTCCGGCGGGACCGGGAGACGCTCGTTGAAGACGAAGTCCAGCTGGACCTGCCCGTCCGGCAGGCCGGGCACGGACCACGGCAGCACCATGCGCCGCCCCGGCACCCGGTCGTACGTCCAGATGTCCTCCGACACCGCCCCCGAGGCCTTGATCCCGGCCCGCCCGTCGGCCGCCGCCGCGATGCCGTCCAGCATCCGGCCGGTCCGGCCGTCCTCCATCCGCCACGTCTCGGGGACCACCACGAAGTCCAGGTCGCCGGGTTCCCGGGCCGTGTCCCCGAACCAGTCGGCGAGCAGCACGCTGCCCCGCAGCACCAGCGAGCCCGCCCACTCGGACTCCGAGACCGCCAGCAGGACCGCGTCCATCGCCGCCCGCCGCGCCCGCACCCAGGCGACGGTTCGCTCCGGGGCGTCGAAGACCGGGTCACCGGCCCGGTAGCCCTGGAAGTTGTGCCGCAGCGACGGGTCGAAGACCGCCCGCTGACGTACGTCGTCCCCGACGACCGGACGCAGCGTCCGCGGCAGGTGCCGGGCCGCACGCGTCTCCTCGTCCAGGGGCTCACTCGGCACGTGCGTGCTGTCGATGCCGAACTGCCGCCACGAGCTCATCGCGCCTCCTCCTGGGGGGCCTTCGACCACAGCGCCGGCACCCGGCCCTCGTACCGGCGTCCGGCCGGTGTCGGCGGCACCGGGTTCCGGACCTCCCGCTCTCCGATCATGCCGTCACCCCTTCGCCGATCCACCCGTCGTCCACCGACAGGTCGCTGTCGTACAGCACGAACTCCCGTTCCTGCGAACGGATCCCGTACCCCGCCGCGCCGAGCGCGGCGACCAGCGCGTCGCAGGCCGCCCCCGCCTGCGCCGCCGTACCGCGCCACCGCTGGGTCACGAACCGCTCGTGCGCGCCCCCGGCCAGGACCCGGCGGGCGTTCCAGGACAGGTGGGCCCCGTGCGGGACGACCAGGGCCTCCAGGGCCGCGCGGTCGAAGTCCACGGGCAGCAGCAGCTTCAGGTGGTGCTCGAAGTAGCCGCCGCCCGGGCCGGGGGAGTCCGTGGTCCACGGGACCGTCTCCACCTTGACCCGGACCGGGTCGAAGCCGGCCGCCCGCAGCCGCGGCACCAGCCGCTCGTGGCCCGTGCGGTCCGGCAGGGTCAGCATCGGCTGGGACACCATCCGGCCGCGGGCCAGCAGGATGTGCGTGACCTTCAACTCCCGTGCCCCGGCCCACGCGTCGAGGCGCGCCAGCTCCGCCGCGTCCGTGCAGCGCACCGTCACATGGGTTTCGTACTCCGCCATGGAGTCGATCATCTCGGACATGCGTCCGATCCGCATCGGGGTTCCCGCCGGGGGGTAACCATCCGGTCACGCACCGGACTCAGAAAGTGCTCGCACGCCCCTCGTGGCCGCGATGTGTCGTACCCCACACTGAGGTTCGGTGCCCCCGTCCTCGGAGCCCTGGAGGTCGCCCCCGTGCAGACCCGGACCCTGACCGTGAACGTGAACGTGAGCGAGTCCTCGGAGGCCAAGGCCGTGGACGAAGAGCCCGAGGTACTGGAGCTGATCGAGCCGGTGCCCGTGCCGCGCAGGCGCAGCAGCGGCGACAGCGGAGGCGGAGCGGGCCCGTCCGCCGACCTGTTCCGCCAGTACCTCCGCGAGATAGGCAGGATCCCGCTGCTCACCGCCGCCGAGGAGGTGGACCTCGCGCGCCGCGTCGAAGCCGGCCTGTTCGCCGAGGAGAAGCTCGGCAGCACCCCCGACCTCGACTCCCAGCTCGCCCTCGACCTCGACAAGCTCGTCGTCATGGGGCGGATGGCCAAACGCCGGCTCATCGAGTCGAACCTGCGGCTCGTCGTCTCCGTCGCCAAGCGGTACGTGGGCCGCGGACTCACCATGCTCGACCTCGTGCAGGAGGGGAACCTCGGGCTGATCCGCGCCGTCGAGAAGTTCGACTACGCCCGCGGGTACAAGTTCTCCACCTACGCCACCTGGTGGATACGGCAGGCGATGTCACGGGCCCTCGCCGACCAGGCCCGGACCATCCGGGTGCCCGTCCACGTCGTCGAACTGATCAACCGGGTCGTCCGCGTACAGCGCCGGATGCTCCAGGAGCGCGGGTACGAGCCCACGGCCGAAGAGGTGGCCGTCCACCTGGAGTTGACCCCCGAGCGGGTCCTGGAGGTGCTCCGCCTCGCCCAGGAACCGGTCTCCCTGCACGCCCCGGTGGGCGAGGAGGACGACGTCGCGCTCGGCGACCTCATCGAGGACGGGGACGCCGCCTCGCCCGTGGAGTCGGCCGCCTTCTTCCTGCTGCGCGAGCACCTGGAAGCCGTCCTGTCGACCCTCGGCGAGCGCGAGCGCAAGGTCGTCCAGCTGCGGTACGGACTCGCCGACGGGCGGCCCCGCACCCTGGAGGAGATCGGACGGATCTTCGGCGTGACGCGCGAGCGCATCCGCCAGATCGAGTCCAAGACCCTCAACAAACTCCGCGACCACGCCTTCGCCGACCAGCTCCGCGGCTACCTGGACTGACGGACCAACGGAAAAGAGGGGGCGCCCCGCCAGGCGCCCCCACCCGTTGCCCCGGCCCCGGCTACGGCTACGGCTACGGCTACGGCCGCGCGGGCTCGTGGAGGTCGGACAGGCTCCGGCTCATCCAGACGTCGTCGACATAGGCCCCGTCCAGCAGGAACTCCTCGGGCAGGACACCGACCACCGCGAAGCCGCACCGGCGGTAGAGCTGCTGCGCCGGCCCGTTGTGGCCGAGGACGCGCAGGTTCATCCGGCGGGCACCACCGGCCCGCGCGGCGGCGCAGGCGGCCTCGATGAGGGCCTGCCCGACTCCGCTGCCGCGGGCGGATTCGAGGACCGCCAGTCCCTGGATGTGACGGACGTGCCGATTGGTTTCGAGGGGGCTCGCCGGGGCCTGGGTGACGTACCCGACGATCCGCTGTCCACGCTCCGCGACGAGGAAGCCCTCCACGGGATGCCGCTCGTCGAAGAGGGCCGCGTCGGCCGCGCGCTCGGGGCCGGGTTCGCTCACGCGCGACCACACCGAGCGGAGCAGCTCCAGTATTTCGCCTTCGTCCTCCGCCCGAGCAGGGCGTACCACCACGTCCGATGCCATGCCGTCATGCTAACGACGGCAAAGGGGCACCCGAGCGCGTCCCGCACGCGAGTGCCCCTGCGCCGCGCACTAGTCGACCTCGGCCACCGCCTGCGCGAACTGCGCCGCGTACAGCCGTGCGTACGCGCCGCCCGAGGCCAGCAGCTCCTCGTGCGTGCCCTGCTCCACGATCGATCCGCTCTCCATCACCAGGATCACGTCCGCGTCGCGGATCGTGGAGAGCCGGTGCGCGATCACGAAGGACGTACGGCCGCGCGCGAGGCGCGCCATCGCCTTCTGGATCAGTACCTCGGTACGGGTGTCCACCGAGCTCGTCGCCTCGTCGAGCACCAGGATCACCGGCTCCGACAGGAACGCCCGGGCGATGGTGATCAGCTGCTTCTCGCCCGCGCTGACGCCCGCGCCCTCGTCGTCCAGCACGGTGTCGTAGCCGTCCGGCAGGGTGCGGATGAACCGGTCCGCGTGGGCGGCCCGCGCCGCCCCTTCGATCTTGGCGCGCGTGACCTCGCGCGAAGCACCGTAGGCGATGTTCTCCGCGATGGTGCCGCCGAACAGCCAGGTGTCCTGAAGCACCATGCCGATGCCGTCGCGCAGTTCCTCGCGGGTCATCTTCGCGATGTCCACCCCGTCGAGGGCGATCTCCCCGCCCGTGACCTCGTAGAACCGCATCAGCAGGTTGACCAGCGTGGTCTTGCCGGCGCCGGTCGGGCCGACGATCGCGACCGTGTGGCCCGGCTCGACCGTGAGCGAGAGGTTCTCGATCAGCGGCTTGTCCGGCTCGTAGCGGAAGGCCACCTTGTCGAAGGTGACCTGACCGCGCAGCTCCTCCGGCCGCTCCGGAACCACGGCGTCCGGCTCCTGCTCCGGCGCGTCCAGCAGCTCGTACACCCGCTCCGCCGAGGCGACGCCGGACTGCACGAGGTTCGCCATCGAGGCGACCTGCGTCAGCGGCATCGAGAACTGCCGCGAGTACTGGATGAAGGCCTGCACGTCACCGATCGACAGGGTGCCGGAGGCGACCCGGAGCCCGCCGACGACGGCTATCAGCACGTAGTTGATGTTCGAGATGAAGAACATCACCGGCTGCATGATGCCGCTGACCAGCTGCGACTTGAAGGAGGCCCGGTACAGCGCCTCGTTCTGCTCGGCGAAGACGGCCGCGGACTCCTTCTGCCGGCCGAAGACCTTGACCAGGCCGTGGCCCGAGTACATCTCCTCGATGTGGGCGTTGAGCGCGCCGGTCGCCTTCCACTGCGCCACGAACTGCGGCTGCGACTTCTTGCCGATCTTCGCGGCGACGAAGACCGACAGCGGTACGGTCACCAGCGCGACCAGCGCCAACAGGGGCGAGATCCAGAACATCATCACCAGCACGCCGACGATGGTCAGCAGCGAATTCAGCAACTGGCCCATCGTCTGCTGGAGCGTCTGGCCGATGTTGTCGATGTCGTTCGTGGCCCGGCTCAGCACCTCGCCGCGCTTCTGCTGGTCGAAGTACGACAGCGGCAAACGCGACAGCTTCGCCTGGAGCTCCTCGCGCATCCGGTAGACGGTGCCGTTCATGACGTGGTTCGACAGCCGCGTCGCGACCAGCATCAGCAGGCCGGCCAGGGTGAAGACCACCAGCGCCCAGATCGCGACGACCCCGACGGCACCGAAGTCGATGCCCTGCCCCGGGGTGAAGTCGGTACCGGCGAGCATGTCCGCCATGCCGTCCTGGCCCCGGGCGCGCAGCCCGTCCAGCGCCTGCTGCTTGGTGGTCCCGGCCGGCATCTCCCGGCCGACGATCCCCGCGAACACCAGGTCGGTGGCCTCACCCAGGATCTTCGGGCCCACCACCGCGCAGCCGACGCTGCCGACGACGGCCGCGACCATGCCCCAGATCTTGGCCCGGTCGTACGCGAGCTGGCGCAGCAGCCGCTTGCCCGAACCCTTGAAGTCCATGGACCGCTGGGCCGGCCCCATCATCATCCGTCCTCCGGGCCCGCTCATGCGGCCTCCGCCTCCGTCAGCTGGGAGAGCACGATCTCCCGGTAGGTCTCGTTGCCGGCCATCAGCTCGTGGTGGCGTCCCTCGCCCACGACCTGGCCCTCGTCCAGAACGATGATCCGGTCGGCGTCGCGGATCGTGGAGACCCGCTGGGCGACGATCACCACAGTCGCGTCCTCCGTCTCGCGGGCGAGCGCCGCGCGCAGCGCCGCGTCCGTCGCGTAGTCCAGGGCCGAGAAGGAGTCGTCGAAGAGGTAGATCTCCGGGCGCTGCACGAGCGTGCGGGCGATGGCCAGACGCTGGCGCTGGCCGCCGGAGACATTGGTCCCGCCCTGACTGACGGGCGCCTGAAGGCCACCCTCCAGCGCGGAGACGAACTCCTTGGCCTGGGCCACCTCCAACGCCTGCCAGAGCTCTTCGTCGCTCGCGTCCGGGCGCCCGTAGCGCAGGTTGGAGGCGATGGTCCCGGAGAACAGGTACGGCTTCTGCGGCACCATGCCGACCGTCTTGGCCAGCAGGTCCGGGTCGAGCACGCGGACGTCCTCCCCGTCGACGAGGACCTCGCCGCCGGTCGCGTCGAACAGGCGCGGTACCAGGCCCAGCAGTGTGGACTTGCCGCTTCCGGTGGAGCCGATGACCGCCGTGGTCTCGCCGGGCCGGGCCACCAGGTCCACGCCGCGCAGGACCGGGGCCTCGGCGCCCGGGTAGCGGAAGTCGGCGCCGCGCAGCTCCAGGCGGCCGCGGCGGGCGAGTTCGCGCACCGGGTCCTTGGGCGGGACCACGCTGGACTCGGTGTCCAGGACCTCCTGGATGCGCTCCCCGCAGACCTCGGCGCGCGGCACCATCATGAACATGAAGGTGGCCATCATCACGGCCATGACGATCTGCATCAGGTAGGCGAGGAAGGCCGTCAGCTGCCCGATCTCCATGCCGCCGCTGTCGACGCGCATCGCACCGAACCAGATGACGGCGACGCTGGAGATGTTCACGACCACGATGACCGTGGGGAACATGTAGGCGAGGAGCTTGCCGGCGGACAGCGAGACGCCGGTCAGGTCGGCGTTGGCCTCGCGGAAGCGGTCCTTCTCGTAGTCGTCGCGGACGAAGGCGCGGATCACCCGGTTGCCGGTGATCTGCTCGCGCAGGACCCGGTTCACGGTGTCCAGGCGCACCTGCATCTGGCGGAACAGCGGCCGCGTCTTGAAGACGATCGCGCCGACCGAGATCCCGAGCACCGGGACGACGGCGAGCAGCACGCCCGACAGCTGCACGTCGAGCGAGAGCGCCATGGCGATGCCGCCGACGCACATGATCGGGGCCGAGACCATCAGGGTGAAGGTCATCAGCACCAGCATCTGGACCTGCTGGACGTCGTTCGTCGTACGGGTGATCAGCGACGGGGCGCCGAACTGGCCCAGCTCCCGCGCCGAGAAGCTCTGCACGCGGTCGAAGATCGCGGCGCGCAGGTCCCGGCCGAAGGCCGCGGCCGTACGGGCGCCGTAGTAGACGGCTCCGACGTTGCAGACGAGCTGGACGAGGGAGACACCGAGCATCAGTGCGCCGAAGCGCAGGATGTAGCCGGTGTCACCGTTGACGACACCGTTGTCGATGATGTCGGCGTTGAGTGTGGGCAGGTAGAGGCTGGCGCTGGTCTGCAGCAGTTGCAGCAGGACCAGCACCACGATGGGTTTCCGGTACGCACCCAGATGGGTCCGCAGAAGTCGTATGAGCACGCGCAGGCTCCGGTCGGCAAGATCGAGGGGTTCAACCCATCTTGGGCCAACCGGCCCCGTGATCCCCACCGGATTTCGCAAAGGCCGGTCAAAAGGACCAGCGCCCCCCGACCCGCGTACCTAGGACACCTCCGGGCCCCGGCTAGAACGCCCCGGGGAAGGCCCCGGGGAACGCCCCGGGGTGGATCTGCTCCCGCGTCGCGAGGTACTGCTGGCGCACTCCCTGCCACGCCGGGAACTCCTCGCCCGGCTCGAAGACCTGGGCCGCGGGGGCCGGCCAGACCGGCGGGGTGTGCGGGGCCAGGGTGCCCTGCGCCACACCGAGCGCCCAGGCCGCCTGGCGCGCCGCGCCCAGCGCCGCGTAGTCGGCCGGCGCCGGTACGACGACCTGCGTCCCGAACAATCCGGGAGCCGCGGCCTGCACGGCGGGCAGCTCGGCCGCCGCGCCCAGCAGGAACACCCGGCGGATCTCGACCCCGCGCGAGCGCAGCACGTCCAGTGCGTCCACCAGCCCGCACAGCATGCCCTCGAAGGCGGCCCGGGCCAGGTGCTCGGGCTTCATCGAGTCGCGGCGCAGCCCGGACAGGGTGCCGGCGGCGTGCGGCAGGTTCGGGGTCCGCTCACCCTCCAGGTACGGCAGGAGCACGAGGCCGTGCGCGCCCGGCGTCGACTTCAGCGCGAGCTCGGACAGCCCCTCCAGATCGGTGCCGAGCAGTTCGGCGGTGCCGCGCAGCGCCCGTACGGCATTGGAGGTGTTCACCACGGGCAGGTGCATGCCGCTGGCGTCGGCCAGCGAGGTGACCAGCCCGCCCGGCTCCGACACCGCCTCGTGGTGCACCGCCATCACCGAACCGGAGGCGCCGAGGGAGACCACCGCGTCGCCGGGGCCCAGCCCCAGCCCGAGCGCGGCGGCCATCGTCTCGCCGGTGCCGGCGGAGATCAGCAGCCCCTCGGGCGTGGTCCCGGCGGCATCGGCGGGGCCGAGCACCTCGGGCAGCAGGGCCCGGTGCCCGAGCGCCAGCTCGACCAGGTCGGGGCGCCAGGTCCCGGTGGCCGCCGACCAGTACCCGGTACCGGAGGCACCGCCGCGGTCGGTGGTCCGCCGGGCCGGGCGGCCCAGCAGCTGCCACACGAGCCAGTCGTGCGGGGACATCAGCACGGCGATCCGGCGGGCGGCCTCGGGCTCGTTGCGGGCCAGCCAGGCCAGCTTCGCGACCGGCTGGGCGGAGTGCGGGACCGAGCCCACCGCCTCGACCCAGGCGTGCCGGCCGCCGTAGGCGTCGATGAGGTCGGCGGCGGCGACCTGGCCGCGCTTGTCGTTGCCGACGAGCGCGGGACGTACCAGGGCGCCCTGCGGGTCCAGCGGCAGCAGGCCGTGCTGCTGCGCGGAGACACCTATGGCCTGGACCCCTTCGAGGAGCCCGCCGCCGGCGGCCTCGCCGAGCGAGAGCAGCCAGGCCTGCGGGTCGGTCTCGTGGGGATTCGCGCCGTCCGGTTCACCCGTGGGCTGTGGATGGGGTGCGTACCCCTGGCGCAGCACGGCGCCGGTCTCGGTGTCACAGACGACGATGCGTGTGAACGCGGAAGAGCTGTCCAGCCCGGCGACTATCCCCATGCGGTGAATTCTGCCGCACGCGGGGCCGGAGTCGACCGGTCCGGAGCCCCCGGAACCTCATGGATCCCGTGGGCCCCAGCGTGCGGACCCGCGCCGCTCAGGTGTTGCTGGTGCCCCAGTCGTCCTCGCCGGCGCCGCCGGCCCGGCCGCGCAGCCCGCGCACCCGCCCGGAGAGCGAGTCCGGGACGGCGTCGCCGACCTTCTGGCTCACCGCGGTGAAGGCCTTCCCGGCGAACTCGCGCCCGGTCTGACCCGCGGTCTCGGCGGCATTGCGCACCGCGGGGTTCTGCGCGAGCTGCCGTGCGGACTTGCGCAGCTGCTCGTAGCGCTCGCGTCCGGCCCGGGTTCCGAGCACGTACCCGAGGGCCAGTCCGACCACGAACGTGACCTTGTACCGCATGCCTGTCACCCTTCGTCGTGTGGTGCCCGGCCCGCTGTCGATACCGATTGGCGGAGCACCCCCCTGCTTGCGCTAATCTATGACTCGCAACGGGCACTCGCCCCCCGGCAACGCCGGAGGTGGGCTGTTCGATGCACCGCAGCAATCCCCTGTAGCTCAATTGGCAGAGCAGCCGGCTGTTAACCGGCAGGTTACTGGTTCGAGTCCAGTCGGGGGAGCGCGGTCCCCTGTAGCTCAATTGGCAGAGCATTCGGCTGTTAACCGGAGGGTTGCTGGTTCGAGTCCAGCCGGGGGAGCAAGGAAGAAGAAGAGGACCCCGAGGGGTCCTCTTCTTTTCTTTGTCACCGCGTCCGGGAACCGGACAGCCCTCAGAGCGGTCTCTCTGAGCAGGCGAAGCCGATCATGCGAGGCATCCGAGGCAGGAGATCGTATGAGCGGCTATGCTGCGGCAGACGGCGCGCACACGTGTACGCGCCACGCCGTGAAGGGGCGGTAGCTCAGCCGGTTAGAGCAGCGGACTCATAATCCGTCGGCCGTGGGTTCGAGTCCCACCCGCCCCACTGCACACCAGGTGTGCAGAAACGATCTACCAGCGTCTTTTGCTGGCGGCGCGAGTCACTACGGTGACCCTGGCGGCCCCTCGGGGCCGCCTTTCGCGTTCCGAGGGTGCTGCGGGGACGTCCGTGTGCCTGTTGTGCTGTCCGGCGGGCGGGTATCGCCTGGGCACGTGTCGCGTGTGTGGGCGACCACAGTCAGCACCCGGCCCTCACGCCGCGCCGAGCTTCTCCAGCGGCGCATGGACCCCGTCCGGAAGGCAGACTCTGGCGACACAGCCGCCCGCACGGTCGAAATTCGAGCCATCCGCCATGCCGTTGCCGCAGGCCTCACCCGATCGCGGAAGCGCGGCGCGGGTGGCGGCTACGGGCTCCCCCGCTCTCCGCAGGCCCCGCCCCATGCGCACCACGAAGCCTGCGCCGCCCCGGCCGGCTCAGTCGGCTGGCAGGCCATGAGCCCGCTTGTACTGTCTGATCAGTGACTCCGGGAGACGCCCCCGAGTGTTCACCGGTCGCCCTTCGGCTTTGGCCCAGGTGCGTACTTGTGCCGGCTCGATGTCGTTCGAGGGCGGGTCGGTCTTCTGCGGGCCGGCATGCGACGGGCCGGAGGGCCCTGCGATCGGACCGGGCGCGTCGTCGCCGCGGGATTCTGTGCCGAACGCCTTCGCCTCGATCGCCGCAGCCAGTGAGCGCAGCCGTGAAGCGATCAGTGTCGGTGGTGCCGTGATCGTGTGATCGGTGCCCCGTTTGACCACGCCTGCGACGCATGGACTGCTGAGGAAGGCCAGCGACTCTTCGATCTCCTTCTTGTCGAGCGGGGTTTCCACCAACGCCTTCGTCTCGCGCCAGATGTCCCGCACGTCCAGTGCGCCGGCACCGAATTCGATGTCGACCGGATCGTTCGCACTGTTCCACATGGCGTTCACCACGAGCGCGAGTGCTTCGGTCCGCCGTTCCGTCTCGCTCCAAGTCTGCTCGAGCGCATCGGCGTGGCCCGTGAGCAGCAGAGCAGCGAGTTCGTGCGGATACAGCGGAGTCTCGGAGTGGCGGACGATCGTCTCCGCGAGCTGCTTGGCCGTCAGCACGGCCACGTCCTCCTTGCTCGCCTCCCGAAATACCCGGCCGTCGAACCCGGGGCCGATCAACACGCTGTGGTCGGCTTGATGGCGAGCGCGATGTTCGCTGAGCCGCATGAACCGCACATCCTGGTCGGTCACCAGACCGGCACCGTCCGTCTTGGCCTCCACCGCAATGCGCCGTCGGCTTGTCGGAGAGAGCCACAGGGTGACGACCAGGTCCGTCTTGGCCGGGCCGCTGTGCACCTCGACGTCCATGGCGAGGTAGCGGAACGCCTCCGCCAGGGCGCACTCGAACCGTTGATAGTTGGCGCTGTCCGTGGACGCGCTGACTACCTCAGCTGCCAGTTGCCCGGGTAGCGGATGGCCCTGGCCGACCTCCGCCGCGGCCGCCCTCCCCCCACCCTGCACGCTGTCTCGTCGGACGTCCCGGCCCTTCTGAAGGGGCAGTGAACGGGCAAGCGTCGTACCGAGTGCGGTTCTGCGCGTCACGTTTCCGAGGCGCTCGGCAAGCCCCGTCTCCACGAGAAGGGCGACGCGCGCCGTCACGTCCTTCCGGGTGAGATCCGACGTGGGGTACTTCTCGGCCAGGACGGCGGTCAACGTGCCCGAGTCGGATTCGGATTCCAGAGCGTCCAGAGTCTCTCCGAGTAGGGCGAGACTGAGGTGAAGGTGGCGGATGAGGTCCACGGCCTCACCGGAGGTGAGCCACTCCACCGCGAGGTCGGTCGCCGCGAACCGGTCCTGCCCCACCTGGGCCAACAGATCTAGCCCCTGGAGGGTGTTGAGCGACTGCTCGGCGGACGACTTGCTGACCTCGAACGTCTCCGCGGAGAACTGGATGATCTCGTTGCGCGACAGGCCGGCCGCCGCAGCATCGACCAGGCGGCTGAGGGCTGCCATGCTCGCTCCACCCGCGAGGTATCCCAACACTCGCTTGCGTGCCTGCAGCTCCTCCTCGGTGACCGAGTCGAGACGCTCGGCAAGTAGACGTGGTGCTTCCGGAAGCTCTGCGGGCAGGTTCGCGGCGGCCTGTCTCTGCGACTCCAGGTCGCTTGGACGGACAAGACTCAGCCGGGGCAGCAGCGCCTGCCCGTCGTCCGTCGGGACGATCTTTCCGTTGGTCCAGCACTCGACCAGGCCCGTGCCGCGCATCCAGTGGACCCGTCGACGGACTTGGTCGAGCGACTTCCAGTTCAACCCGTAGGCGGCGATGGCGACCTGGTGCAGCTCGTTGTAGGTGAGCCCCTCGCCGATCGACTCCAGCGTCTCCCCGAAGAAGCGGACATGGGCGTGTAGCAGGGCGATGAGGTAGTCGGTGTCACCTGTCTCGAGGAAGTGCCTGGCTTCAGGTGTCAGAAGGACACGCGACGGGCGGCCCTCCCGGGTGAACAGGCCGCAACTGCCCACGAAATGGAGCACCTGGCGCATCGGGACGGGCGAGGCGGCTCCCGGCCACGTGAACGATCGGTCGACCAGGGGGTTGGCGTTGATGTCCTTCAACAGTGCCGTGAGGTTGTTCAGGAGCTCGGAGTGGTGCCCCGGGATATACGGAGCCCCTCCGGCTCGGGTTGCCCACGGGAGAGGGGAAGGCAGGTCTCTGCTACCCGGATCGGGCGCTTGCGGCATGGAATGGGGCTCCTGATCGAGATGTTTGGGCTTGTGATGCAGAGCATCATGCGTGCCATCAATGGTGACCTCAAGTAGCTTGTTACACAATCGGTTTGGGTCACTTGGGGAACTGGGCTTGGTGATTGTTGGACTGGGCGGCAAGGGCTGGCGTGCAGCAACTCCGACACCTTGGACTCATCCGATGGTGACGAGGGGTGCCGGGACGGGGGTCTGCGGTGGGAGGTGCCTGCGCCCGCGCTTCGGGCCGGGAGGGGCAGGGAAGGCGTCAGGTCCCCTCGGCCGGCGGCTCGGCCGGTGCACGTCCGCCCGAGTGAGGCAGCAGGGCGTGCCGGACGGCGCCCCGTCCGGCGCCGCAGCCGGGGGAAGGGCGGGCGGTACTTGACGTTGCCGAACAGTGCGCGGGTGCTGACCGCGCTCCGCACCAGCTGCGAGCACCGGGTGATCTTGTACGGGAACCAGTGCGGCCGGTGGGAGGCGTACGGGCTGAACTCCTCCAGGTTGGTCATGGCGCCGATCTCCGGCGGAATCCGGACGAGGTTGCTGCCGTGGGCCGCGGCGGACGGGCGGTCGTACGCACGCTCTTGTCGCACCGGGAACTGCCACCGCCGATCCCATCATGTGACGAGGAGCTGAGCATCCAGTCGTTCATACGCTGACGCCGTGACGGAACAGCTGGTGGTTGACGGTCCCGGAGCGGGCTGGACCTCTGTGGTCAGCGGGCATCTGCGGTGGATCGAGGGGCAGCTCGATGGTCTCGGTCTTCCGACCGAACGCTCCGACGAGCTGAGGGCCCGGCTCCTTGCGGTCCAGGTACGGGCAGCCGACCCGCGGTTGCGGGTGGCCGTCTTCGGCGAGGCGTCCAGTGGCAAGAGCACGCTGCTCAACGCCTTCCTGCGGCGCCGGTTGCTGCCCTCCTCCGCCCTCGTGACGACGCGTACGACTACGGTGCTGGAATACCGCGAGGGCGGCGAAGGGCTGATGGTGAGAACCGCGGACGGCCCCTTGCTGGAGTGGCCGTCCGTGCCGTTCGCCACGTGGGCGGGGCGGAGGCGGGAGTCCGGGCCGGACACGTTGGAGCGGGCGCTACAGCGCGTGCTGACCACGACACTGGCCGACGAGGTGGCCAGTTTGCGGGTGTTCTCGCCGGTCCGGCTGCTGGGCGGCGGAGTCACGGTGATCGACACCCCGGGGTTCAACGTGACCGAGCGGGGACACCGGGAGCTGGCCGAGGCCGCGGCGCGGCAGGCGGACGTGGCGCTCGTGGTGGTGCCCGCCGTCGCGGCGCTATCGCTGACCCTGGTGGACTTCCTCACCGGTCCGCTGAGCGACCACCACGACCGGTGTGCGTTCGTCCTCACCAAGCTCGACCTGCTCGACGAAGACGAGCGGTCCGAAGCCGTTGCGGTGGTCGAGCGCCGGCTTCGGGATCTGGGCTGCGCGGATCCACTGCTGCTGCCCTGCTCCCCGGGCAAGGCGTTGGGCGAGGTCGAGGCCGGCGGCGTCCGCGGGCCGGGTGGGCCGGGCGAGCTGGGCGGGCCGGGCGGGTCGGGCCATCTCGCGTCGTTCCTCGAGGTGGAGGCGAGGATCGCGCAGCTCGCCGCGGACAGCCGCCGGTCGGCCGTCGCCGCCACGACGCTCGGGCTGCTCTCGGAACTGCTGTCGGCGGTGGAGGCGACGGCCGAGGCCCGGCGCACCGCGCTCGGCCGGGGAGAGCGCGAGCTGGCGACCCTGACGCTGCCGGACTTTCCCGCCTTCCTCGACACCTGGGCCGCGCGCACGCGGCGCCGGGCCGCGACCGAGCTGAATCCCGCCCTGAGCCGGACGTCACCGCAGTCCCGTACGACGCTCGAGGTGAAGGTCGGCAACGCGGTGGCGGGCGAGAAGATCAACGACTTGGCCGGCGCCGCGGAAGAGGTGTCCCGTCTGGTCCGGAACCACCTGCGGCAAGATGCCCAGCAAGCCGTCCGCAGGGCGGCGAAGCGGGCCGGCGAGGTGCTGACCACCGCCGCCGCGGAACTCGCCCGTGACTTCGCGGCCCAGTACAGCGCGCTGGTCGACCTGGCCGGCGAGACCAGGACGGCTGCCCCCGTGCCACCCGTGGTGTGGCCGGACCCGCCCGCCCCGGACATGTCCGGCATCGACCGTGCGCTCAGCGCGATCGGCACCCAGCTGACCACCAGCGGCAAATGGCGCACCGGCGGCGGGGCGATGGCCGGTGCCCTGGCCGGCGGTCTGGTCGTCCCGGGCATCGGCGCCGTCGTCGGTGGCGTGCTCGGCGCGCTCATCGGGCGCCGCGGCCCCGATGCGACCCGGGAGCAGTTCCTGCAGCAGGTCAGCCCGGTCATCGCTGCCGCGCACGAAGAGATCGGCGCCCTCGCCGCCTGCCTGCCGCGCGTCGAGGAGAGCCTCACCGAGAGCGTCGCCGCGATCCGGCGGCAGTACGACGACGAGTGGCGCGAGGAGATCGCCCGGCTCACCGCGGCCCATGAAGGGCGGCGGGCCGAACTGGCCGCCGGCATCGCTCACGCCGAGGAGACCGCGGCGACCGCCCGACGACGGCGCGACGAAATCGCTGCCCTGCGCCGGCACACCAGCCGGAACGTCCCCAACCCCGAGGAGCCGTGACCAGTGACCAGTACACCCCCTCCTCCGGCGGGCTCCCCGCCGGAGGACGAACCCACCAGCCGCTTGGCCGATGTCGCCAGCGCCGCCCCCGGCTGGCTGCGGCAGGCCCGTCAGCTCGCCGAGGACCACGGGCAGGACTCCATCCGGGAGGCGCTGGACCTGCTGGCCGCCGGGCGCGGCCGGCCCGCGTTCCGGATCGCGGTGGTGGGCGAGTTCAACCGAGGCAAGTCCACGGTGATCAACCGGCTCCTGGACCGCGACCTGCTGCCTACGGGTCCCCTTCCAACCTCGCGGGCACCGGTGGTGATCCGGGCCTGCGACGAGGAGGGACTGACCCTCGGCTGGCCGGACGGCCGCCGTGAACTGCGCAAGCTCGACGACGACACCCTCTGGGACGGGCTGACCGGCCCCCCGGCGGAACGGGAGCCGGGTGCTCCCGCAGCGCCCCCGGAACCTGCCATGACCGTGGCGGTGGCCCACGACTGGCTCGCGGGTCTGGACGCCGAACTGGTCGACACGCCGGGGGTCAACTCCGGTACGGAGGAGCAGTTCGAGCAGGTGCGCCGAACCACGGCCGGCAGCGACGCCGTGCTGTTCGTCGTCTCGGCCCTCTCCCCGGTGAGCATCACCGAGCGGCGCCTCCTCGAGGAGGAGGTCCTGTGCCGACACGTACCCTTCGTGGCCGTCGTCGTGACCATGCTGGACCTGGTGGACGATGACGACCGCGAGGAGGCCGTGCGAGACCTCAGGGCACGGCTGTCCGGCCTGCCCGTGCTGATCGCCCCGGCGCCCGGCGGAGGCGAGTCCGAGCTCGCCTCCCTGCGCTCGCTGTTGGAGGGGTTCGCGCGGGACAGCGAACGGGCGCTGTGGCGTGACCGGGCGATCGCCGCCCAAGTGGCGGACCACTGCGAGGTGATGGCCCAGATCGCCGCCGAGGCCGACGCGGCGGGTCGGCTGTCGAAAGAAGAGGTTGCGGAGCGGGCCGGGCTGGCGCAAACGCTGCGGGAGAGCGAAGACGGGGAGTGGGCCCGTATCCAAGGCAATTTGACGGCACGTCAACTCCAGCTCGGTACCCGTCTGCGTGAACACGTCCAGAAGGGGCGTGACGGCATCATCGAACGGCTGCGCTGGGACCTGGAGCGGGCCTCCGACCCGGGCACCTGGTGGGAACGCGACCTGCCGGTCCGGCTGGGGCACGAACTGTCGCTGCTGGCCCGAAGCTCCGAACGCACGGTCCTGCTGCCGGCCATGGCCGCGGACACCGACTGGCTGGACCGGGAAGTGGCGCACAGGCTGCCGGGTGCGGCGCGCAGCCCACTGCCCGGGGCGTTGGAGCTGTCCGCCGAGGCGGACGTCGCCGGCGAGGTCTCCAGCCTGTCCAAGACCCGCTTGGCCACCCGGTTGGGTGCCCAGGGCGGTTCGATCCTCGGCTTTCTGATCGCCTACGCCCGCCAGCGCCAGCGATCAGGCTCCGGCCGGTCCGGAGCGCCGCCGATGCTCTACAGCGGCGTCCTGAGCCTGGTCGGCGGTCTGCTGGCCGAGACGCACATCAGGAACGCCACCGAGGAGCGGCGCCGCCAGGTCGACGCCGTCCTCGTGCGGGCGGTCGACGAGAGTGCGGGAGCCTTCCAGCGGCGGGCCGTCGACGCACTCGGTGAGGTCTACGCGGACGTGTTCGCCCGACTCCGCGAGTCCCACGAGGCCTGGGCGGACGCCCGGCGGGCGGCGGCCGAAGCACCATCGGCATCCGGTACGGACTGGCCGCGCCTGGCGAGCGCCGCGACGGAGCTGGCCGGCCGCATCCGTTCCGCACTCGCCAGCGGCGTGCGGGTCGGGGAGGAAAACGAATGAACCAAGGAGAGGACGGCTTGCCCATGACGACCGAAGAAGGCAGGTACGCTGCCGCCGACGCACAGCGGGAGCGGCTGGCCGAGATGTGCCGCGGGGCGCAGAAGGCCGCCGAGCAGATCGGCAACAACGGTGCCGTCAACGACGTGGCGGCGCTGCTCGAACGGATCGAGAACCAGGTCTTCCACGTGATGGTGGTCGGGGACTTCAACCGGGGGAAGTCCACCTTCGTCAACGCCCTGCTGGGAGACCGGGTGCTGCCGGTCAAGGCGGTGCCCGCCACGGCCGTGATCACCGAGGTCAGGTTCGGCGAATCGCCGGCCGCACTGCTGTGGACCGAGGACACGGACGAGCCCGAGGCGGTCGACCCGGCCCGGCTCATCGAACTCATCACGGTGAACAACGCGACGGGCGCCGAGCGCAGCCCGTACGTCATGGCCGAAGTGTCCTGGCCGCTGGAGCTGTGCCGCCACAACGTCGTACTGATCGACTCGCCCGGCCTCAACGCGTACGCGACCCACGACGGCATCACCCTCACTCACCTCAGCAAAGCGGATGCGGTGATCTTCCTGCAGCATGCGATCGCCCCGATGAGCATCAGCGAGTCCGATTTTTTGGAGAAGTACCTGAGTGCGTACGACCCGTTCTTCGTGTTCACCTACTTCGACGCCATCGACGATCACGAGCGCGACGACGTCGTCCACTCGGCCCGGCGACGCATCACCACGCTGCGGGGCGAGGACAGGGACGAGGGCCGGTTCTTCTTCGTCGACGCCAAGTCGGCGCTGCGCGCCCGCATGGCCGAGGACGACGGGGCGTTCCGCCGCACCGGCGTGGACGCGGTGGAGAGGCAGCTGGAGCGTTACCTCGTGACCGATCGCCACAAGGTCAAGTTGCTCGCCCCGGCCCGTACCCTGCGCGACGTCGCCCAGGAACTGCGCCACAACATCCCCTCCGAGCTGAAGATGCTCGAGTCGGAGAAAGCTGACCTCGAACGGAACTGGACCGCGGCCCAGCAGCCCGTCAAGGAGCTGGAGGCGCTGGCCCGCCAGATCTCCTTGGACATCCGCAACCAGACCCGTGAGCTGCAGGACCGGGTGGAGAGCCTGCTCGGGGGCTTCCTCACGGGCATCGCCGACGAGGCGCTCCCCATCGCACAGAGCGTCGACATCACGACCAAGCTCGGCATGAACCCCCTGAAGGCCAAGGAACGCGCCGGGCAGGTGGCGGACGAGATCGCCAACGGCACGGTGAAGGCCATGGAGGAGAAGGTCGCCCTCTGGGTGACCGGGTCGCTGAAACTGGTGATCGAGCAGGAGCGGGAGCGGCTCGCCAAGCGGCTGAACGCCGAACTCGTCGCTTTCGACGAGTCACTGGCCAAGCTGCGGATCGAACTGCAGGGGGCGTCCGGCGCGGCCGTCGGGGGAGATCTGGAAGCCCAACCCCTGACCCGGTTCCTGGCGGGCGTGGGCGGGTGGGCGATCGGCGGGCCGGCGGGTGTTCTGGTCGGGACACAGTTCGGGGCGAAGGAGGCGTTGCGTACGGTCCTGCCCTCTCTTGGCGTCGCCCTGGCCTGGTTGTTCACCCCGTTCGGATTGCCGACGTTGGTTGCGGCCTGGATCGCTCAAGGCTTCTTCCAGGTCAATTTCGCCGGTGACCGCGTGGAGAAGAAGATGCGGGAGGAGATCGGTTGCGCGATGGCCACCCAGCTGCGGATTGCGGCACCCACGCAGGCGCGGGAGGCCGCACGGGCCTTCGCAGCGAAGACGATGGAGCCCTTGGAGAGGCAGATCAGCCACGCCATGTCCTCCCGGATCGAGGAACTCACCCGCAGCGTGGTCTCCGCCCGGGCGGCCCTGGACAAGGGCGAGGATGCAGTCGAACAGCGCCGCACCGAACTGAGCCGGCTGGATGACCGCCTGAGCCGGGTCGACGAAGAGACCGGTGACCTCATCGCCGAGTTGACGAGGATGTGATGGCCCGGTACCGCAGGCGGTTGTGCCTGGCCGTGGACCTGCGCCAGTACAGCCGTCACGGCTACCGCGCGCAGGAGGACGCGCAGCACCGGCTCCGACTCGTGGTCGAGCACGCGCTGCGCCGGTCCCGGGTGCTGCGCGTCCGTGCCCAGCAGCAGGTGCAGGGAGACGGCCAACTCGTCCTCTTCCCCGCCAGGATCGATGCTGTACGCGTGGTCCCCGCGCTGGTCCACGGCCTGCGGGACGGTCTCTACCAAGCGAACCGCACGCCCGGCGCCTTCGGCCGGATGCGGATGCGGGCCGCCCTCGCGATGGGATCGGTCTCCCGGGCCGACCGCGGGTACCTGGGCGACTCCGTCGTCCTGGTCAACCGGCTGGTCGACTCCGACGGACTGCGCGGCGCCCTCGAGGACGAAGAGGGGAGCGACCTGGCGCTGGCCGTGCCGGACGACATGTACCGGGACGTGATCCTGCCCGACGGGCGGGGGCTGGCCGCCGAGTTCCGCCGGATCGAGGTGGCCATCGAGAAGAAGGAATTCGCCAGCGGCGCCTGGCTCCACGTGCCGCCCTCGGCTCCCGTCCGGGATCCCCGGCCGGAGCCGGTGATCTGGGGACATTCCCCGACCCGTACGGCGATGCGCGAGTTCGTCGTCCCGGCGCTGGGCGCCGCCCACTTGGCGGCCACGGTGTTTTCGCACGGTCCGGCGCTGCGGGAGTGGGTGCTGGGGGGCTCCGACACCGGCGTCTCGTACGGGGGCGGGGACCGGGACTTCGAGGACACGGACGGCACGGACGGCACGGACAGCACGGACGGTACGGACGTGCGCGATGACGTTCGGGCCGAAGGACATCACCCGGGGCGGCACCGGTCGGGCGCCCACCACGGGAGCGGGCCTCACGCGAGCGGCCACGCCGGAGCCCCCCGGCCCCCGGGCCCGCACCACGCCCCTGCGCACCACGGAGATCCGCACCACCACGATCCCCATCACGCCGATCCGCACCACCAGGACGGGCACCACGCCGATCCGCACCACCAGGACCCGCACCACCAGGACCCGCATCACGCCGATCCGCATCACGCCGATCCGCATCACGCCGATCCGCATCACGCGGATCCTTACCACCAGGACCCGCACCATGCGGATCCTTACCACCAGGACCCGCACCATGCGGATCCTTACCACCAGGACCCGCACCATGCGGATCCGTACCACCAGGACCCGCATCACGACGATCCGTACCACCAGGATCCGTACCACCAGGACGGACATCACGACGATCCGGGCCACCACGACCCCGGTCACCACGACCCCGGTCACCACGACCTCGGGCACCACTTCCACCACGGCGGGCACTGACTGACGGCCGAACGCGCCCCGGCTGTCCGAGAGCCGGGCTGAAGTGCGTCTACACCGGCCGCGGCGTCGGGCGGGTGGGTGCGGTGGTCGCCGCGGCGAGCCCGTGGCCGATGCCCGCGGGGACGTTCCGTTGAGGGGCGTCCCCGTCGGCGACGACCGTCAGGACCGAAAGGTCTCTGACCAGGACCCGACGGTAGCCGGTCTCGACGACGCCCCGCTCGCGCAGGGAACGCAGTTCCCGGTGCACACTCGGTTCGGAGGCGCCGACGAGCTCCGCCAACTCGGGCTGCGTGAGCGACACCCCGATCGAGACACCGGTCGCGCAGGGGTGCCCGTACGCCCGGGCCAACTCGAGCAGGACCCGGGCCACCCGTGTCCCCACCGGGCAACCGCCGAAATCCTGCCGTCGCCGTGTCGCCCAGCGCAGCTTCCCGGCCACCGTGCACATCACGGCCTGCGCCGCCTCCTCGTACGTCGCGAGGAGGTCCAGGAACGGCTGCCGGGCTATCAGTTTCGCGCTGCCCGTACCGGCGGCCACGACCGTGGCGACCCGGGGCTGGGCATCGAAACAGGCCAGCTCGCCGACGAGGTCCCCACCGGCCCGGACCGCCAACAGCCCCTCGCGATCGTCCTGCGTCCGGGCCAGCACCTTGTACCAGCCGCTGAGCAGGAGGAACACGTACGAGCCGTACTCGCCCTCCCGCAGTAATCGTTCGCCCCGCTCGAAACGCACTTCCCGACCGAGCCGGACCAGCTGTTCGCGGGGTTCCTCGGAGAGCCGGCCGAGAAGACTCGCCGCTGGCCAGTGACCGTGCCCCGGCCGTTGAGCGGATCCGCCGCCCCCCATAGGTAACGTCATGTACGGGACCCCTCGAATCACTGTTCGTTTTCGGCGGAGATGCCTGGAGATGCCTCCTGCTGGCCCATTGTGTGCCGACCCGATGGTTCGGGCCATGAGAATGACTGTTTTGTTGTTGCGTTCGGTGTTTTTGCCGTCGCGCTCGGTGGGAGCGGGTGGCGCTCGCGGCTCCGGACGTGCCGCGGTACGGCTCGTGACCCCGTGCCCCCGTGGGCCCGCGGACCCGTACCCCCGGCCGAGGGGTGCCGGGGGTACGGGAGCCGGAGCCGGGTGGGTCAGAAGTCCTCCGTCTCGTCCGTGAGGTGGCGCAGTACGTCCGTCAGGTCCTGCCGACGGGCGAACACCACCCGCTGGCGGTGGGCGCCCGAGCCGTCGCGCAGGAGGCCCGCCAGGGTCTTCGCGGCGTGGTCGAGGTCGCCGGCGGCGGCCAGTTCGGGGGCGACCAGGTCCAGCAGGGCCTCCGCGAGGTCCGCCGCGGGGAGTT
The DNA here is from genome assembly GCF_026340975.1 of Streptomyces sp. NBC_01214. GTDB lineage: Bacteria > Actinomycetota > Actinomycetes > Streptomycetales > Streptomycetaceae > Streptomyces. Next base: position 1,780,082 of record NZ_JAPEOS010000001.1, read on the forward strand.
CCGTCCCCGTGTACGGGTCGAGGCCGAAGCCCTCCAGGCCGTCGTGGGCCGCCCGCCAGCGCGCGAGGCGCAGTACGTCGTCCCGTACGGCCGGTTCGGGCCGGCGCTCCGCGATCTCGCGCAGCGCCGTGGAGACCAGCGCGCGGGCCAGTTCGGCCTGGAGGACGGCCGAGTCGATGTCCGGGGACATGTCGGGCGCCCGGATCTCGAGCGTCGGCCAGTGTCCGGAGGGGCGGAGGTCCCAGTAGACCATCTTGGTGTCCAGGGCCGCCCCGGAGCCGAGCAGGGACTGCACCGAGCGCCGGAAGTGCGCCGTGGACGTGAAGTGCGGGGGCAGGCCCGCCGAGGGCCAGCCGGACCAGGCCATCGCCCGCCAGCTGGCATGACCGGTGTCACGGCCGCCCCAGAACGGCGAGTTGGCGGCCAGCGCGATCAGCGTGGGCAGCCAGGGTCTGATCCGGTTGGACACGGCCACCGCCGTGTCCACGTCGAGCGTGCCGATGTGGATGTGGCGGCCGCAGCTGACCAGCGTGTCGGTGAGCGCGCCGAAGCGGCGGTGCTGCTCGCGCTGGCGCGGCTCGTCGTCGGTCAGGTGCAGCGGCCCCTCCACGGCGACGACCGGCGAGGGGGCGGCCAGTAGCCGGCAGCCGTGGGCGCGGGCGGCCCGGCCGACGGTGCGCCGCAGGGCGGCGAGCTCGGCGCGCAGCGAGGCCGCCGAGTGGGCTATCGGGGTGGATATCTCCACCTGGTAGCGGGTGCCCTCGGGGTGGAGTTCGCCGGGCAGCCCGCCGGCCGTCGCCAGGACCAGCGGGGCGGCGGGAACCACCCGGAAGCTGCGGGCGTCGACGAGCAGGAACTCCTCCTCGACGCCGACGGTGAGGGGGACGGTGGGGCGCACCGTGTTCTGCGTCGTGCCGGTGCTCGTGGTGCTGTTGCCAGGTTCGATCACTACGCCTCCCTGGACATACGAGTCTTTTCATCATGAGCTGAACCCGAGGTGAGGAGCGCACGTCGATTCGGTCAAATGTCCGGTGATAGTGGCGAGTTACCGGTAATGCTCCGCCCGGTCCGGGAGTCCGGAGCAGGGTGTGGCGACTGTTGCCGGTGTGTGAAGGGGCCGAAATTCCAGGAGGGCGGCGGACGGCCAGTGGTTATCATCCGCTGTGACCCCGACGACCGCCCCGCCTCAGCTCTGGCAGCGCATATTCGCCGACCTCACCCCGCTGAGCGCATCCGCGGACTACCGGCGGCTGTGGTTCGGCGGCACCATCTCGTGGGTCGGCCAGGCGATGACCACCCTCGCGATCTCGCTCCAGGTCTACGACATCACCGGGTCCAGCTTCTCCGTCGGGCTCGTCGGCCTCTTCTCGCTCGTCCCGCTCGTCGTCTTCGGCCTCTACGGCGGCGCGATCGCCGACACCGTCGACCGCCGCACCCTCGGCCTCTACAGCTCGATGGGCTCCGCCGCGCTGTCGGTCGTGCTCGCCGCCGCCGCGCTGCTCGACTTCCACCGCGTCTGGTTCCTGTACGCCGTCGTCGCGCTCCAGGCGGTCTGCGGGGCGCTCACCGGACCGGCGCGGTCCGCCATGATCCCGAGGCTGCTCCCGGTCGAGCAGCTGCCCGCTGCCAACGCCCTGAACTCGATGACCATGACCTTCGGGTCGATGGTCGGCCCGGCCCTCGGCGGGGTCATCGTCACCGTCGCGGGCTACGGGACCGCCTACCTGATCGACGTCGTCACCTTCAGCGCCGCGCTCTACGCGATGTGGAAGTTGCCGTCGATGAAGCCCGACCGGGCCGAGGGTGCCCGGGGAAGAGCCTCCGTGCTCGACGGACTGCGCTTCCTCGGCACCCGGCCGAACATCCGGATGACCTTCTTCTCCGACCTGGCCGCCATGGTGCTCGCCCAGCCCAAGGCGCTGTTCCCGGCCATCGCCGCGCTCTGGTACGGCGGCGGCCCCGGTACCGTCGGCCTGCTGGTCGCCGCGCTGGCCGCCGGGGCGCTGCTCGGCGGGCTGTTCTCCGGCTGGCAGGGCCGCATCCGCCGGCACGGGCTGGCGATCCTGCTGGCCGTCGCCGGTTGGGGGCTCGCCGTCGCGGCGTTCGGGCTCACCCGGAACCTGTGGCTCGGCATGTTCTTCCTGGCCCTGGCCGGGTACGCGGACACCGCCTCGATGGTGTTCCGCACGACCATGCTCCAGGCCGCCACCCCCGACGACATGCGGGGCCGCTTGCAGGGCGTCTTCATCATCGTCGTCGCGGGCGGGCCCCGGCTCGGCGACTTCCTCGCCGGGACCACCGCCGATCTGATCTCCCCGACCGTGGCCGTCACGGGCGGCGGGCTGGCCTGCGTACTGGTGCTGGGGCTGCTCGCGCTGCGGTGGCGCAACTTCGCCCGGTACGACGCCCGGTCCCCCCAGGCCTGACCGCTGGGACCGCCGGGCCGGATGGTGTCCGCTGGCGGGTGCCGACGTGCGTGCTGATGTGCGTGCCGACGTGTGTGCCACGTGGGTGTCGACGTGCGTGCCGACCCGTGCCGGCTCCGGCACGACCGGCCGGGCTACGCGTCCACCGGCTCCCGGGTGCGGTCGCCGCCCTCGGAACCGGTGTTGACGGTGCCGGCCGGTTCGAAGAGCAGGATCTGCGCCTCCTCCGCCGCCGCCGGGCAGTGTTCGACGCCCCGCGGGACCACGTACATCTCGCCGGGGCCCAGGACCACGTCCCCGTCGCGCAGGCGGATCGTCAGGGTGCCCCCGACCACCAGGAAGAGTTCGTCGGTGTCCTCGTGGGCGTGCCAGATGAACTCCCCTTGGAGCCGGGCTGCCTTGATCTCGTAGTCGTTGACGCGGGCGAGGCGCCGCGGGGCCCACTGCTCGGTGAAACCGGCCAGCTTCTCGGCGATGTTGACCTTGTGTGTCGTCATGCGGACAGCCTGTCGGCCCGTCCGCGGGCGGTCTTGTACGTTCCTGACATGGCCGCGATACGTCCGCCCAGCACCGTGTCCGCCTGGCAGCCGTCGGTGCCCGGCATCGCCGAGGTCTTCCACGCCCGCTTCACCGAGCACGCGTACCCGGCCCACGTGCACGACACCTGGGCGCTGATGATCCTCGACGGCGGGCGGGTGGACTTCGCCCTCGACGGGGAACGGCACGGCCTCGGGGTGTCGGAGGCGGTGGTCCTGCTGCCGCCGGGGGTGAGCCACGACGGGCGGACCGTGACCGAGGCCGGTTTCCGCAAGCGCGTGCTGTACCTGGACACCTCGGTGCTCCCGGAGCGGCTGACCGGGGCCGCCGTCGACGCCCCGCTGCTGACCGACCCCGCGCTCCGCGAGCGCGTGCACCGGTTGCACCTGGCGCTCGCGGAACGGGACCCCTTCGAGGCGCAGTCGCGGCTGGCCTTCGTGCGGGAGCGGCTGCACCGTCGGCTGGCGGGGCGCGCGGCCGAAGGGCCGGAGCCGGGTCCGGGGCCGGTGCCGGGCTCGCGGGTCGCCGTACGGCTGCGCGAGCTGCTCGACGCACGGGTGGCCGAGGGGATCACCCTGGAGGAGGCCGCGGTCGAGCTCGGGCACCTGCACCCCACGCACCTGATCCGGAGCTTCAAGGCGGCGTACGGACTACCGCCGCACGCGTACCTGACCGCGCGGCGGGTGGCGCTCGCGCGGCGGTTGCTGCTGGCGGGAGTGCGGCCGGCCGAGGCGGCGGTGGCGGCGGGGTTCTACGACCAGGCGCACCTGACGCGGCACTTCGGACGGCACGTCGGGATCAGCCCGGCGAGGTTCGCCCGATCCGGCCGGTCGTGAAGGGGAGTTGGCCGGTTCGTTGCCTTCCTGTTTCAGGACCTTCCCCTTTCTTTCGATTCGACATATGACAGTTCGGCAGTCCGCGTGGTTCCGCACAGCCCGCACCCGCACCACCCCCACCCGCTGAACCAGGAGGAAGGCCGTCATGCGCCTTCGCACGCTCGCCACCACTGCCGCAGCCACCGCCGCACTCGCCGGAATGCTCGCCCCGCCCGCCGCGGCGACCGGGGCCCCGAAGGGGAACCGGTCCTGCTCGCCCCACCTCTCCGTCGCGGGCTTCTCCGACGCGCTCGACAAGACCACGGTCGACGGGCGCCCGGTCGGAGGCATCTCCGGTCTCGCCGTCGACCGGGACGGCACGATCGCCGCCGTCTCCGACAAGTCGGCGCTGTACTCGTTGAAGGTGGGGCGCGGGGACGCCCCGAAGGCCACGGCCACCAAGCGGCTGCCGCTGACGGACGGCGGCGGGCAGTCGCTGGACTCCGAGGGGATCGTCGTCGACGGGGACGGCTCGTACCTGGTCACGGACGAGTTCGCGCCCGCGATCCGGCGCTACGGCCGGACCGGTGAGGTGCTGGGCGCGCTGCCGGTCCCGGACGCCTTCCGGCTCGCGCCGCAGGGGCGGGCGACCGCGAACCAGACCTTCGAGTCGCTGACCCTGCTGCCCGGCGGACGCACCCTGGTGGCGGGCGTCGAGGGGGCGCTGGCCGGTGACGGCAAGGACGCGCAGGGCCGGACCCTCCAGCGGATCCAGACCTGGGAGCGGCGCGGGAAGGGCGAGTTCGTCCTCGGCCGGCAGTACGCCTACCCGGTGGATCCCGGGCACGGGCTGGTGGAGCTCGCGCCGACGCGCGACGGCCGGCTGATCGTGCTGGAGCGGGGCTTCACCCGGGAGTTCGCGATCACCGTACGGCTGTACGTCGCCGATCCCCTGGGCGCCACGGACACCTCCGGAGTGGAGGCCCTGACGGAGGGCGCGGGCCTGCGGGTCGCGCGCAAGACGGCGATCGGGGACTTCGACGACTGCCCGACGCTGGGGGCGCCGTCGAAGCTGCCGCAGAACCACCCGCTCGTGGACAACATCGAGGGCATGGTGGTCACGGACCACGACGGGACCGGGCGCGTACGGCTGCTGCTGGCCAGCGACGACAACGAGCTCGCCCAGCAGGTGACGCGGCTGTACCGGGTGGACGTCCGGCTGCCGCAGCGCCGGCGCTAGCCCGACCGGGGCCGGGCCGGGCCGACGATGCCGCGGGCGACCCCCAGGGCGACCAGGTCCTGGGGGCGGACGCGGAGTTGGTCCGCCGTGGCGGGCGCGGCCGAAGGGGGCCGCTTGAGGATGGCCGCCGCCAGTTCCGGGGCGATCACCGAGAAGTAGCTGTCCGGGGTGACCCAGGTGTTCCCCGGCGCGGCCAGCGCGAGGGCGCCGCCCGAGCCGCCCTCGCCGATCAGCAGGGTGGTGACGGGGACGGTGGCCGCGGCCACCGCCGCGAAGGTGTCCGCGATGGCCGCGCCCGCGCCCGCGTGTTCGGCGGCGGCGTCGTTGGCCGCGCCCGGGGTGTCCACCAGGGTGAGCACCGGGATGCCGAGCCGGTCCGCGAGGCGGATGACGCGGGCGGCCGTACGGTAGCCCGCCGGGCGGGTGGCGGTGCCGCACTGGGCGGCGTAGGCGACGGCCCGGCCCTCGCGCAGCCCGAACCCGCACAGCATGCCGGGGTCGGTGCCGCCCGCCCGGTCCCCCGAGAGGGGCAGGCGCAGCTCGAAGTACGCGTCCAGGTACGCGGCGGCGCGCGGCCGGTCGGGGTGCCGGGCCTGTAGGACGGCGTCCCATCCGGTCCGCGGCGGGCTTGCGTCCGCCAGCGCGGCCGGCGGCTCGGCCGGCCCCGTGGGGCGGGGCGCGGCCAGTACGCGGAGCCAGTCGGCGAGGGTTCCCGGTAGCTCGGCGGCGGGCACCACGGCGTCCACGTGACCGGCGGCGTACTGCCCTTCGGCGCCGTAGGCCGCCGGATCCGCGTCCGCCGGACGCACCCGGGACCCGGCGAAGCCGACCTGGGCCCCGGGGAGCGCGAGGACCACATCGGCCCCGGCCCCCAGGGTGGCCCAGCCGCCGCCCGTGGTCGGATCGCGCAGGACGGCGAGCTGCGGGAGCCCCGCGGCCCGGGTCAGGACGCACTGGCGGGCCACGCGTTGGAGCTGGGTGAGGGCGAGCATGCCCTCCTGCATCCGGGAGCCGCCGGTGGCGATGAGCGAGACGAGGGGGAGCCGGTGCTCGCGGGCGTGGGAGTACGCGGCTTCGAGCCGGTCCCCGGTGCGCTGCCCCAGCGAGCCGCCGAGGAAGCCGAACTCGAAGGAGATGACGGTGGCTTCGCGACCACCGACCCGGGCGGTGCCGGTGACCACGGACTCCTGTTCGCCGGTGCGTTCGGCGGCGCGGGCGCGGGAGTCGTCGTAGCCGGTCCACTCCAGGGGGCCGTCGGCGGGCGACTCCCGCCGGGGCGACGGGAGTTCGGTGAAGCTGCCGGGGTCGGTCACGGAGGCGATGGCCGCGCGGGCCGAGAGGCGGGTCGTCACGGGGTCACCCTAGGCGCTGCACCCGCGCGGCGGTCAGGGGGAGGGAGCGGGGGAGGAGGGCCGCGGTGAAGAAGAGGGCGCCGAGCGGCAGCAGGTCGAGGCTGGAGGCGGTGGTGGCCGTGCCCAGCACGACCATGACGGGGCGCCAGGGGCTGACGCGGCGCTGGACGGCGAGGTGGACCAGGAGCCAGAGGAGGCCGACGTAGAAGAGCGCCGGGCCGACGGTGTAGACGGCGGGGAGCACCCCGGGACGGCTCTGGACCTCTTCGAAGAGCCGCGCCATCTCCGGGCGGTCGGCGGCGCGGAAGCCGACGACGAGGTCGATGGAGGCCTGGGCGACGACCGCCAGGGTGCCGGTCAGCCCGAGCAGGGTGGCGGCGCCGGCGCCGAGGCGGCCGGCCCCGCGGGCGGGCCCGGTCAGCCGGTGCAGGGCCGGGAGGATCAGGGCGAACTGCAGTACCCCGGCCAGCAGGAGGACGTGGCCCGTGGCCAGGCGGGGCCCGGGCCGTGGTCGGGGTCGCTGAGCCGGACGACGCCGTAGGCCAGCATGCACAGGGGGGCGGAGACGAAGGCGGCCCGGGTGAGGGTCGCACGGCGGTGGCTCAGCGGCTGATGGGTCATGTACTGATCATTTCGGCCGGGGTGGCGACCCGTATCCGGCATCACCCCGAGGCCGCCCCGAGCCGTCCCCGACCGCTCCCCGACCCTCCTCGGCACCTCACCCGAGGGTCGGCAGGGGGAAAGCGATCTTGAGGGCGTAGGCGGCGACCAGGCCGTAGCCGAGGCGGAAGGTCCAGATGCGGGCCCCGTCCGGGACGCGGGTGCCGGCGAGGGAGCCGAGCGTCACGAGCGCCTGCTGCCAGAGGAGGGAGGCGGCGCCGACACCGAGGAGGAAGGCGGCGCCGGCCGCTCCGGTGCCCAGGGCGGCGCCCTGGGCGGTGGTGAGGGCGGCGAAGTAGAGGGCGGTGGTGGGGTTGAGGGCGGTGAGGCCGACGTACCGGGCGAAGGCCTTGACGGGCCGAGCCGGCGGCGGGGCGGATACGGGGACGGACGCCGCGGCGGAGTCCGGGTCCGAGGCCGGGTCCGGGGCCGGGTCCGAGGTTCGGGCGGGGGAGGCCCCGTAGAGGCCGCGCGCCGCGATGACCAGCAGGATCACCGCCGAGGCCAGCCGGACCCAGGCCTCGACCGGCGAGATGTGGGAGGCCACCCAGGGCCCCAGGGCGGTGGCGAGGGCCGCGTAGCCGAGGTCGACCGCCGCGATTCCCGCGGCCGCCGCCACGGCCGTGCGGCGGTCGCGCATCGCCTCTTGCAGGAGCAGCACGCTCATCGCCCCCATGGGCATCGCCACGCCCAGGCCCGCGGCCGCGCCCGCCAGCGTCGGTGTCATCAGTTCGCTCATGGGGCGAGCGTCGGGCCCGGCCTTCGGAGGACGAGCGCGCATACCGGGCCCGGCTGCGAGAATCGCGGTATGGACCGCCTCGACAGGGAAATCCTCGGCATCCTGCAGCAGGATGCGCGGATCTCGTACCGGGACCTGGGAGTCCGCGTCGGCCTCAGCGCCAACGCCACTGCCGACCGGGTCCGACGGATGCGTCGCGAAGGGGTGATCCGCGGGTTCACCACGATCGTGGACCCGGCGGCCGACACCGCCGGCGGGCTCGTCGTCTTCATCGACGTCACCCTGCGCCAGGACACCACCAACGAGGAGTTCGAGCGGCAGGTCGCCAAGCTCTCCGGGATCACCGAGGTCGTGCACGTGACCGGCGAGCACGACTACCTCGTACGCGCCCGGGCCGCCGACCCCGCCGCCCTCGACGGGCTGCTCCGCCGCATGAAACGGGAGGCGGGAGTGGCCCAGTCCAACACCCGGATCGCCCTGCGCGCGGCCACCCGACCGGGCCAGTACTAGGCCGTCCCTTCCGGATCTTGCCAGGCCCGGCCCAACCCACCCGGCACGGCACCTCGCCGCGCTGTCGGGGCACTCGAGTACGTCCAGTACGAGAGCGCCCCTCCACCCGGGGCCCCTCCCAGCAGCAGCTGGGGGAGATGCACCGCACCGGACGACCCGGGCGCTCATCCAGCAAGATCCGAAAGGGACGGTCCAAGCCCTGTCGGCAATGTCCCGTCTGGCCCGTGACGCCCGGCACCGCACCTGGTCCCCCAGACTCCCTCCGGGGACCCCCAGGTTGTCGGGGCGCCCTGATTCCCCTCGGCCCTGCGGGTCTGGGGAGACCCCGTGGCACCGGACGCCGCGGGCTCGGGCCCAACGAAAGGGACGGCCCGGGCCGTCTTGCCGGGGAAGGGACGTCAGGTCACCCGGCGGCCGCGTAGCAGTGCACGGTCACCGTCCGCTCCGGGCTCCACCGCTGCTCGACCGTGGCCAGCAACTCCCAGCCCAGACGCTCGTAGAGGGCCACCGCCGAGGCGTCGGAGGCCACGACGTCGAGCACGGGATGCAGATCGCGCTCCCGCGCCTCCCGGGTGGCCCGGGCCATCAGGAGCGCACCGATCCCGTGGCCCCGGGCCGCCGGAGCGACGAACAGGCGGCCGACCACGGCGGCCGCCCGGCTCGCGCCCCCGCGGCTGCTCCACAGCGCGGGCGCCGCATCGTCCGCCGCACTGCGGGACAGGGCGACGTGACCGACGATCCGCCCGTCCAGCTCCGCCACCCAGGCCGCGAGCAGCGCCGGCCCGGACAGCCAGCCGCCGGGGTGCTCCGGCCAGTTCACCGGGTAGCCGTCCTCCTCGTGGACCTCGGCGAGCACCTGGACGCACGCACCGAGGTCGGCGTCCGTCCGACGCCGGACGTGCCGGACCGCGGGTTCGCCGGCTGCGGGAGCACTCTCGTCGTTCATCGGAGCATGGAAGCACGGCCCGCGGAGCGGACGTCCGTGACCAGCCGTCACAGCGCCGACTCCCACGTCACCGTCGTACCCCGCGCGCCCGACTCCGTACGGCCGTCGTCCGCCACCGTCAGGCGGACCCGGGACGGGTCCGCTTCCACCTGCACGTCGATGAAGGTGATCTCGCCGCGCCGGTGCGCCGCGGCCAGGGCGCCGCGCAGGGCCCCGAGCAGGTCGTTCGCCACCGCATCCGGCAGCAGGGCGTCGACCGCGCCCGCGAAGTGCACCGACGGTTGGAAGCCGAGCACGGCCGCTGCCCCGCCCGTCTCGCGCAGCACCCGCCCCCGGAAGGTCGTCGGGGCGTCCGTCGGCGGCTGCTGGAGGGCGAAGATGGCCGTCCGGACCTCCTGGATGGTGGAGTCGAGCTCGTCCACGGCCCGGCCGAGCTCGTCGCCCACCGTGTCCCCGGACGGGGCGTTCGCGGCCCGCCGCCGGGTGCTCTCCAGCATCATTTCGGTGGCGAAGAGCCGTTGGACCACCAGGTCGTGCAGGTCCCGTGCAATCCGGTCGCGGTCCTCGTACACCGCCAGCTGCTCCCGGTCGTGCTGGGCGTTCGCGAGTACGAGGGCCAGCGCGGCCTGGGAGGCGAACTGCGAGGCGAGCAGCCGGTCCACCGCGTCGTACGCGGGGCCGCCCCGGGCGCGGGGCAGGGCCAGGGTGCCGATCAGCTGGCCGCCGCTCTGTAGCGGGAGCATCATGCTCGGCCCGAACCGCTCCCGCACGTGCGTGGTCATCCGGGGATCCGTCGCCGAGTCGTCGATGAAGACGGGCTCGCCGCCGAGGAGTTGTACGAGCACCGGCGAACCGGGGGCGATCGCCGTCCCCACCAGGTCCCCTGCGTCCCCCTGCGTGGAGGCGGCCACGATCTCCATGCCGCCCTCGGGGGTCGGCTGGAGCACCACCCCGGCCGCGGCGTCCGCCAGCAGCCGGGCCCGTTCGGCCACGCACCTCAGGGCGTCGGCCGCCGGGCGTCCGGCGAGCAGGGTCGTGGTCACGGCGGCGGCGCCGTCGATCCAGCGCTCCCGGCGGCGCGCGGTCTCGTAGAGCCGGGCGTTGCCGATCGCTATGCCCGCCTGCGAGGCCAGGACGCGCAGCAGGGCGAGGTCCTCGTCCGTGAAGGGGCCGCCGCCCCGCTTCTCGGCGAGGTACAGGTTGCCGAAGACCTCCGTGTGCACCCGGATCGGGACGCCCAGGAGGCTGTGCATGGGCGGGTGGCCCGGCGGGAACCCGGCGGCCCGCGGGTCCCGGGTGACGTCGTCCAGGAGCAGCGGGCGCGGGTCGCTGACGAGGGCTCCGAGCACGCCGGAGCGCGCGTCCGGCAGGTGCGGGATCGCGGCCCGCTCCTCCTCGGTGAGCCCCGCGGTGAACAGGTCGGTCAGCAGGACGCGCTCGGGGTCGACGACCCCGAGCGCTCCGTACCGGGCCGCGCACAGTTCGGTCGCGGAGTCCACGATGTGCTGGAGGGTGGCGTGCAGCTCCAGCTCGGACCCGACGTTGAGGACGGCTTCCAGCAACACCGGAAGCCTGGCCGCTTCCTCGTTCGGCTCCTCGGGCTCGTAGGACTCGTTGGGCTCAGTGGGCTCGTAGGACTCCTCGGGTCCCTCGGGTCCCTCAGGTCCCTCGGGCCGTTTCGGTTCCTGGGGCCTCATTCGGCCAGCGGGTTGAGGACCATGGGGGCGATCTTCCCTTCGAGCATCGCGCCGAGACCGAGTACGGCGCACACGTCCGGCCGTTCCGCGATGGCGACGGGCATTCCGGTGGCGTCCCGCAACATCTGGTCCAGGCCCGGCAGCAGGGCGCTGCCGCCCACCATCATGATCCCCCGGTCCGTCAGATCGGCCACCAGGTCCGGCGGGCAGTCCCGCAGCACCTTGCCGATGCCGTCGAGGACGGCGGTCAGCGGGGTGTAGATGGCGTCCCGTACGGCTGCGGTGTCCACCTGCACGGAGCGGGCGAGGCCGGTGGCCACGTCGCGGCCGTGGATCAGGGTGGAGGCCGGCCCGCCGACGGTGAGGCCGTTGCCGTGGAGGGCCAGTTGCAGCGGCCGGACGGCCTGGCTGGGCAGCATCAGCTCGTGCGCGTGGCGCAGGTGCTGGACGACCGCGTGGTCGATGGCCTCGCCGCCGACCGGGATCCGTTGGGCGGTGACGATGGATCCGAGGGAGAGGACGGCCACCTGGGTGGCCGCGGCCCCGCACACCATGATCATCGTCGCGGTCGGCTGCTCCACGGGGAGTCCGCAGCCGACGGCCGCCGCGATCAGGGTGTCGACCAGTTCGACGCGCCGGGCGCCGAGCCCGACGAGGGTCTCCACGGTGGCCCGCTGGGCGAGCGGGTCCGCGTCGTGCGGGGTGCAGGCGGCGGCCCGCAGGCGGGGCTTGCGGCGCAGGGCGCGCCGCAGCTTCTCGCCGAGGAGGTGGCGCAGCATCCGCTGGGCCATCTCGATGTCGACGACGGTGCCGCCGGAGACGGGGCGCACGACCCGGATGTAGTCGGGTGTGCGGCCGGTCATCCGTTCGGCGAAGGAGCCGACGGCGATGAGGGCGCCGGTGCGCGTGTTGACCGCGGCGACGCTGGGTTCGTCGACCACGAGGCCGGCGCCCTTGACGTACACGCGGGTCCTCGCCGCCCCCAGGTCGACGGCGACGTGGCAGCGGCGCAACTGCTCAAGACTGACGGTCACGGCAGATCCTCCCGAGAGCGCTGACGCAAGAGGACCGACGGAAATGTCGGTCACTTTTCATATCATCGGGGGCAATTCGCCCTCATGGCCCGTTGAGCTGCTCCGGCCGGGGGTGTGTCGCGGCTGCATGGGGGTGGATTTCTGTACCGACAGGCAGCACCATGCGCGCACCGCACGCGCTACTCGCGCGTAACAAGGTAAAGGGGAGCCGATGCTGACGGGCCGACAGAGACAGCAGGCGCTTCCGGCGCTCCCGGCACTCCTGGCGCTCCTGGCGCTCGCCTCACTGTGCCTCGCGCTGCCGGCGGCCTCCCCGGCCCAGGCCGCCACCCGCCGTCCGGTGGTCCTCGTGCACGGCTACAACGCGGATCCGGGCGTCTGGGGAGCCCTGCGCGCGGACCTGCGCGCCGCCGGGTACACCGACGCGGAGCTCTTCTCCTTCGGCTACGACACCCACCAGTCCGTCAACGAGGTCCTCGCCGGGCGACTCGGCGCCTACGTCGACCAGGTCCGCCGGGAGACCGGAGCCGCCCGGGTCGACGTCGTCGCGCACTCCTTCGGCTCGCTGGTCAGCCGCTGGTACGTGAAGTTCGGCGGCGGCGCGGCCACCGTGGATCACTGGGTCTCGCTGGCCGGCCCCAACCGCGGCACCTCCACCGCTTGGGCCTGCGCGCTGTGGGACCAGGCGTGCCGGGACATGACCCCCGGGTCGTACGTGGTGAAGAACCTGAACGGCGGGGACGAGACCCCGGGCGCGGTGAAGTACGCGACCTTCTGGTCGAACTGCGACGAGGTCGTCAACCCGGACGACAGCGTCCCGCTGACCGGAGCCGCCAACACCCCGGTCGGCTGCCTGGGGCACAACGACCTGCTCGGCGACGACGCCACGTCGGCCGGCGTCCGCGCCTTCCTCTCCTCCTAGGCGGTGCCTTCAGGAGGCGCCTTCCCCCTCGTCCACGGCGAACCGCTGGAGCAGGCCGTAGGTGAACTCCGCCACGCAGGGCCGCCCCCGCGCGGCGAAGGCCAGGCGCCAGCGGGTCGGCGCGGTGCCCTCCATCGGTCGGACCGGCGCGAAGGCCCGCGCGACCTCGTCCACCGTCGTCGACCAGGGCCGCAGGTCGTCCGCCGATTCCAGTACGGGCCCCCGCGCGCCCGGGGCCCGTACGAGCCACTCGTTCCACACGGCCCCGTCCGGCGCGGCCAGCACCTCGAAGCGCAGGTCCGGCCAGAGCGGCAGCGGCCACAGCAGGGCCTCGCACTCCAGGTCGCCGATCGTGCGGTGCTCGGCGGACTCCGGCGGACCGAGCACCGAGCGGTACCGGGTCAGGGCCCCGCGGGAGCGTGGTGACCGGACCATCGCCTGCCAGCGTTTGTTCGCCTCCCGCTGGTCCGCGAGCGAGGCGCCCAGCCGGCGGCGGGCCTCGTCGGCAAGGTCCGGCTGGAAGTCGGCCATCCGCCGCAAGAGCACCAACTGGAATCCGGTCGGCCCGAAAGATGTCATGGAAGCAACGATTCCACACAGGATCCTTACGTTCTCGGGATCCGGATGTTGCCGCAGACCACGTAGCCTGCGGGCGCCATGAACTATTGCCACGCCTGCCGGAGGCACCTCAACGGCGCACTGGCGTGCGCCGGATGCGGAACCCCCGCCGAGTACCTGATACCTGCCGCCCCCGCCGCCGTGCCGGCTGCCGATCCGGCCGCCGCGCCCGCCGCCGAGGCGCCCGTCCCCGGACCGCCGCCCGCACCGGCCGAGGTCGCCGACTCGCTCGTCGTGCTGTCCGCGCCGAACGAGCGGCGCGCCGGTGCCCGTCGCCGGGTCACGCACCGGCGCCGCCGCCGGACCGTGCTGTCGCTCTCGCTCGGCCTGCTGATCGCGGTCGCGGGTTCCATGGCGGTGGCCCGCATGGCCACCGACGGGGAGCGCACCGACCGGGCCGAGACCGTGGTGCTGACCGACGACGGACCACAGGAACCCGCCCCGCTGCCCGACGCTCCGACGGCCGGCGCGCCCACGGGGCCCGGGAAGGCCACGACGAGGGCCGCCGTCGCGGGTGCGAAGAAGGCCGGTACCGCGGCGCCTTCCGGGAGCATCGCGCAGCCGGGTCCGGCCTCGTCCGCCCCCGCGCCCCCGACGTCGGGCCAGGCCTCCCGTACTCCCGGTCCAGGACGGTCCGTAGGAGGAACCGCGTCGGGGAAGCCCTCGCCGAGCGGCTCCACGGGAACGCAGGCACCGTCACCCCCACCGTCCCCGACGCCGACGCCCTCGCCGACCAAGGACTGCTGGATCTTCTGCGGCTGGTTCTAGGGGGCCTAGATCCCCGCCCCCGCCGGGGCACCTTCGTGTGCGGGCCGGAAGGGGGCGTACGGGCCCCGGGCGGCCATGGCGTTCTGCATGGCCGTCAGCCTGCGGACGAAGGGGACGGCGAGTGCGGCCGCGGCGACGACGAGCAGGTCGGGGCAGATCCCCAGGGTGGCGGCGGCCGCCCGCGCAGGCGGTCGAACGTACTGCCGACTCCGGACGCGCGTCCGGAAGGTTCTTTCGGCTGGTCGGTCGGGTCGGCCCGGGCCGGCCAGGGGCGTCCCGGGCCGGTCGGTGCCCGGGCCGGTCGCGCCGTCAGGCCAGCATGCGCCTGAGGAGGTCCCGCAGGACCGTCCGTTCCTCCGCGGACAGCCCGGCCAGCGGTTCGCGGGCGAAGTCCAGCGATTCGCGCAGCCGCTCCGCGGTCAGCGTGCCCTCCTCGGTGGGAGCGGCCAGCTTCACCCGGCGGTCCGCCGGGTCCGGGCGGCGCTCGACCAGGCCGCGGGTCTCCAGGCGGTCGACGATGCCGGTCACGTTCGAGGGCTCGCACCGCAGCTTCAGTGCGATGCGCCGCATCGGCAGGGGCTCCAGGGAGAGCATGTTCAGCACCTTGGCCTGGGCGCCGGTGAGCTGGTGGCTGGCGGCCGCGTGCTCGTACTCCGTGTGATAGCGGGCCACGACGTCGGCGATGAGCTCGACGACTTCGATGGTCACTGGGTCTACGCGACGACTGGGCATGGAACCAGCGTACCCATTTACTTGACAACATGAAATATCTAGGCGCATGGTTGTTTCACCTAGTGAAGCAATTCGTTCTGACCAGGAGCGCCGCATGTCTCAGATCCCCGCCGTCAGCCGCGAGTGGCACCTCGTCCGTCGCCCGCAGGGCTGGCCCGTCGCCGAGGACTTCGCCCTGCGCGAGGTGCCCGTGTCCGCCGAGCCCGCCGCCGGCCGGATCCTCGTGCGCAACCTGCACATGTCCGTGGACCCCTACATGCGCGGCAGGATGAACGACGTGAAGTCGTACATCCCGCCCTTCCAGCTCGACGAGCCGATGCAGGGCGGCGCGGTCGGCGAGATCGTCGCCTCCTCCGCAGAGGGCTTCGCCGTGGGCGACCACGTCCTGCACATGCTGGGCTGGCGCGAGTACGCGGACCTCGACGCCGCGCACGCCGTCAAGGTGGACGCCTCGCTCGCCCCGCTCTCCGCCTACCTCGGCGTCCTCGGCATGCCGGGCCTGACCGCCTACGCCGGACTCTTCGAGGTCGCCTCCTTCAAGGAGGGCGACTCCGTCTTCGTCTCCGGCGCCGCCGGTGCGGTCGGCAGCCTCGTCGGCCAGTTCGCCAAGATCAAGGGCGCGTCCCGGGTGATCGGCTCGGCCGGCTCGGACGAGAAGGTGACGCTGCTCACGGAGAAGTACGGCTTCGACGCCGCCTTCAACTACAAGAACGGCCCCGTCGCCGAGCAGCTGCCGGTTGCCGCCCCCGAGGGCATCGACGTCTACTTCGACAACGTCGGCGGCGACCACCTGGAGGCCGCCATCTCCTCGATGAAGGTGCACGGCCGGGCCACCCTGTGCGGCGCGATCGCCGGCTACAACGACACCGAGGCCGCCCCCGGTCCGCGGAACCTGATGCAGGTCATCGGCAAGCGCCTGCGCCTGCAGGGCATCCTCGTCAACGACCACAACGGCCTGCAGCAGCAGTTCGTCCAGGACGTCGCCGGATGGCTGCGTTCCGGCGAGCTGCGCTACGACGAGACCGTCGTCGAGGGCGTCGAGAACGCCACCTCCGCCTTCCTCGGCATGCTGCGCGGCGAGAACACCGGAAAGATGATCGTTTCCTTCACCGGTTAGGCTCACTGCACACCGTCGTGATCGTGGGCGCGACTCACGGCGATTACCAGGAGGATCTTCCTTTATGTCCATCCAGCAGTCCGACGTCGCCTACACCGCTGTCGCCACCGCCGAGAACGGCCGCGACGGTCGCGTCGCCACCAACGACGGCCAGCTCGACGTCGTCGTGAACCCGCCGAAGGAGCTCGGTGGCAGCGGCGCCGGTACCAACCCGGAGCAGCTGTTCGCCGCCGGCTACAGCGCCTGCTTCCAGGGCGCCCTGGGCGTCGTCGCCAAGAACGTGAACGCCGACATCTCCGGCTCCACGGTCACCGCCGAGGTCGGCATCGGCAAGAACGACGAGGGCTTCGGCCTGATCGTCAAGATCTCCGCCGTGATCCCGAACGTGGACGCCGCCACCGCCAAGGACCTCATCGAGAAGGCCCACGAGGTCTGCCCGTACTCCAAGGCCACCCGCGGCAACATCACCGTCGAGCTCGCCGTCTGATCCGGCGCTCGTAGCGAAGGCCGCACCCCGACCGGGTGCGGCCTTCGCCGTAAACTGGCCCCATGCGTGATCTTGCGGGGGGTTTCCGGTATCTGCTGGCCGGACAGCGATGGGTGTTCCGTCACGGCCGGTGGCTGGGCTTCGGGCTGCTGCCCGGGCTCGTGGCGCTCGTCCTCTACGCCGGCGCCCTGATCGGGCTCGGCTACGGAGCCGACGACCTGATCGCCTGGGCCACCCCCTTCGCCGACGACTGGTCCTCGCCCTGGCTCTCGCTCTTCCGGGGCTTCCTGACCACCCTGTTCTTCGGCCTCGGGCTGTTCCTCGCGGTGATCACCTTCACCGCCGTGACCCTGTTGATCGGCCAGCCGTTCTACGAGTCCCTCTCGGAGCAGGTCGACCGCAGCGAGGGCGGCGAGGTGCCGCAGTCGGGGCTCCCGCTCTGGCTGGAGCTGTGGGTCTCGGCCCGGGACAGCGTGAAGGTGCTCGCGCGGGTGCTGCTGTACGGGATCCTGCTCTTCGCCCTCGGTTTCATCCCCGTGATCGGCCAGACGGTGGTCCCGGTGCTCGGCTTCTGCGTCTCCGGATACTTCCTGACCCAGGAGCTCACCGCCGTGGCCCTCCAGCGGCGCAAGGTGGAGCTGCGCGACCGGCTGGAGCTGATGCGCTCGCGGCGGATGCTGGTGCTGGGCTTCGGGGTGCCGCTGGTGCTGGCGTTCCTGGTGCCGCTGGTCGCGGTGTTCCTGATGCCGGGCGCGGTGGCCGGGGCCACGCTGATGGCCCGCGACCTCATGCGCAGCGACGAGGCTCCGGCCGCCGAAACCACCCCCGCGGGTTTCGGACCGCCGCCGCCCGCGTACTCGTAGCCGCAGCCCTGCGGCCGCCTACCGCTTCAGCAGCAGGATGGCCCCCGTCGTGTCCTCCCCGCCGTGCGCGGCCGGATCCGCGGCCAGCCGGCGCCGCAGCAGGTCCACGTACGGGGTGACCAGCTCGGTGCTGACGCCCTGTTCCTCGGCGGTGCGCAGCATGGTGCCGGTGCCCGTGATCTGCATGGCCAGGTTGGACACCACGCCCGAAGTGAAGTCCCGAGAGGTCAGCCGCTCGGCGGCGTTGCCGACGAAGAAGCCCATTGCGCCGAGCCACTCGGACAGCAGCGGAGCCAGGTCCTTCGGGGCGATGTCCTCGCCGTCGATCAGTGCGTAGGCGTGCGAGATGCCGGCGAACATCCCCCACATCGCGCTGAGCAGCGCCACGTCGTGCAGGGCCGCGTGCCCGGGGTCCTCGCCGACGAAGCGGGACCCGGTCGGTACGTCCAGGACCGCCCGGCGGCTGTCGAAGAGCGCGCGGGAGCCGCTGTAGAAGACGTACCCGCCGGCCTCGGGGACGCCGATCATCGTCGGCGTGGCCATGATCCCGCCGTCCAGGTAGCGGGCGCCGCGCTGCTGGGCCCAGGCGGCGCGGGCGCGCGCCTCGGCCGGAGTGCCGGTGGTGAGGTTGACGAGGTCCTTGCCGGTCAGGTCGATGCCGTCCAGGGTGGCGCCGACGCTGGCGTCGTCCAGCAGGCAGACCACGACCAGCGCGCTCGCGGCGACCGCGTCGGCCGCGGTCGCGGCGACGGAGGCCCCATCGGCGGCCAGCGCCCCGGCCTTGGCGGGGGTGCGGTTCCAGACGGTCAGGGAGTGCCCGGCGGCGAGCCAGGTGCGGGCGAGGGCGGTGCCCATGTCGCCGAGGCCGAGGAGGGTGAGGGAATGCTGAGGTGTGGTGTGGGTGTCAGTCATGACGTTTAGCCTGTTGGCAGGCGGCAGGACGCTCAAGTACGCACTTCGGAGTGGGTGGTTACCCAGAAGTGAGCGAACAGGTGGGGAGGGTGCGCGATGGCGGTGACACGAAGGCCCGGTGCTGATCAATGCGGGATCGCGGCGGCGATGTCCGTGATCGACGGGAAGTGGAAGGTGTCGCTCCTGTGGGTGCTGGATCAGCGGCCCCATCGGTTCGGTGAACTGCGCAGGCTCGTCCCGGGTGTCTCCGAGAAGGTGCTCGCCGCCCAGCTGCGCGAGCTGGAGGCCGACGGCATCGTGCACCGCGAGGTGTACGAGGAGGTCCCGCCGCGCGTCGAGTACTCCCTGACCCCGCTGGGCGAGGACCTGAACGCGGCCCTGGAACCCCTGGGGGCGTGGGGCGGCAAGCACCTGCTGGCCGACACCGCGTGAGGATCACGCCCGCGGCTGGACCCACAGCGCCTCGGCGACCGCGCAGAGTTCCCCGTCGGCCGTGGCCAGGGCCGTGCCCACGGTGTACTTGCGGCCCGAGGACGACAGCATCCAGGCGTACGAGACCAGCCCTTCGCCCACCGGCACCGGCCGCAGCAGCCGGGCGCCGAGCGCGGCGGTGACCGCACCGGCCGGGCGGCCGTCGAGCAGCCGCCCGGCCGCGTTCCCGGGGCAGTCCAGCGCTCCCCACACCAGCTCGGGCGGCAGCAGGCCGTCCGCGCCCCCGAGTTCGGGTGCGGGCGTCCAGGCCGCGGCGACCAGCTCGCGGCCCGGCACCGTACCGCAGTGCAGGCGCAGCCCGGTGGCGGGCGTGCGGTCCAGGCCGCAGCCGAAGCAGTCGGCCTGGCCGTCCGGCGGGTCCGCCCGGAAGGCTTCGGCCGCAGCCACGGCCCGGTCCCAGGACGGGGCTTCGGGGCAGTGCGCGCCGGGCGCCCCCACCGGGGTCGCCACGGCCAGCAGCAGCTCGCCGTCCGTCAGCTCGCAGCCGCCGTCCGCGGTCGCCGCGAGCCGCACCGGCGCCCCGGTCGGCACGGGCCGCCTGAAGTCCACCCGTACGTCCTCGGCGGCGGCCCGGGCGGCCAGTACGCCCGCCACGTAGCCGCCGAAGGCCACTCCCGGATATCCGTGGAGGCGTTCCGGAACCGTGATCGTCTCGAAGTCGCTCATGGCGCCCACCCCATCACACCGGGGCCGTCGCGACCGAGGCCGTCACCACCGAGGGCGTACGGTCGTCGGCCTCGGCCAGCAGGGCGCCGCCCGGGGCCCACACGGCCGAGCGGCCGCAGCCGGTCCACGGGCCGGCCGGGCCGACGTGGTTGGCGAGGACCACGTACAGGTCGTGCTCGCGCGCGATCCCGGGGTGGACGGTGGCGCGCTCGTGGATCCCGTCGCCCGTCCCGTACAGGGAGCTCGCCAGGTGGACCCGGCAGCCGTCGGCGGCGCCCCGGCCGGGCAGTTCGGGGAAGTGGTTGTCGAAGCAGATGCCCAGACAGAAGCGGATCCCGCCGAGTTCGAAGCGCCCGTCGCCCCGGCCGGGTTCGAAGACGTCCTGCTCGTGCCGGTAGAGGTGCTGCTTCGCGTACGTCGTCACGTGCGCGCCGTCCGCGTCGTGGACCAGCGTCGCGATCGCGGGGCGCGGGCCGCCGGTGGGCAGGGCGACGTTGACCGCGGTGGCGATCCCGGCGGCGCGCAGCGGATCCAGCCGGGGGTCGTCGGCGGCCGTCCACAGGCCCGGGTCGGCGGCCAGTGCGGCGAGCTCGTAGCCGGTGAGCGCGAGCTCGGGGAACACCACCAGCGCGGCACCCTGTTCGCGGGCCGCGGCGGCGAGGTCCGCGGCCCGCGCGACGTTGGCCCGGACATCGGCGGGGATGCAGGTCAGCTGTGCTGCGGCGATCTTCACCCGGTCAGGATGTCAGCCCGGCCGCGACCTCCTTCAGCAGGGCCAGGAAGGCGAGGGCGGCGGGGGAGGGGGAGATCCCGCGCGGGGTGGCGGCGTAGACCCGGCGGCGCGGGGTGTCGTCCGGGTGCAGGGGGACGAGCGCGAGGTCGGCCCGTGCCGAGGAGGCGGCGAGCGCCGGGACCAGGGTGACGCCGAGCCCGGCCGCGACGAAGCCCTGCTTGGCGATCCAGTCGGCGGCGACGAAACCGGTGCGCGGGCGGAAGCCGCCGGCCAGCGCGGAGTGCATGAGGGTCTCCTCGGGCCGGGTGTCGGCCGCGATCCACTCCTCGTCGGCCAGTTCGGCCAGCCGTACGTCGGTGCGCCCGGCGAGCCGGTGGCCGCTCGGCAGGGCCACGTACATCCGCTCGTCGAGCAGGTGGTGCGCGGTGCAGCCGCGGGGCGGCTGCGCGGAGGTGTCGGCGACGACGGCGAGGTCGAGGTCCCCGGCGGCGAGCAGGGCCAGGTGCTTGGCGGAGGGGCCCTCGGCGCGGACGACGGCCACGGCGGGGTGGCGGCTGCGGAAGGCGGCCAGCGCACGGGGCAGCAGGGCGGCGTCGGCGGTGGAGAAGGCGCCGATCCGCAGCCGTCCGGCGCCGAGGGCGCGCAGCGCGTCGAGTTCGGCGCGGGCGGTGCGCAGCCGCTCGCCGACGGCCTCGGCGTGCGGGAGCAGGAGGTGCCCGGCCTCGGTCAGGCGGACCCCGCGGGGGAGGCGGTCGAAGAGCGGGGTGCCCCACTCGTCCTCCAGGGTCTGGATCTGCCGGGACACGGCGGACTGGGTGTAGCCGAGAGAGCGGGCGGCGGCGGTGAAGGAGGTCAGGCGGGCCACGCTCAGGAAGACCTCGTACAGGCTGTGCGAAGTGGGCATGGCAGTCATGC
This sequence comes from Streptomyces sp. NBC_01214, assembly GCF_026340975.1. Classification (GTDB taxonomy): domain Bacteria; phylum Actinomycetota; class Actinomycetes; order Streptomycetales; family Streptomycetaceae; genus Streptomyces. Next base: position 1,801,263 of record NZ_JAPEOS010000001.1, read on the forward strand.
TAGACATTCGCTTGTCGCATGAATGAGCCCGACCTAGCGTCATGGGCATGGACACAGCACAGAAGATCGCGTTCCTCGGCCTCGGCCACATGGGCGCCCCGATGGCCCGTCACCTGCTGGCCCGGGGGCACGGGCTGACGGTGTGGAACCGCACGCCGGGCAAGGCGGACGCACTGGTGGCGGCCGGCGCGACGGTCGCCGCGACGCCCGCCGCGGCCGTCCGCGACGCGGACCTCGTCATCACGATGCTGGCCGGGCCGGCGGCCCTGCGCGCCGTCGCGGAGAGCGCGCTGCCCGCCCTGCGGCCCGGCGTCCACTGGATCGACACCTCGACGGTCGGGCCGGAGGCGGTGCGGGAGCTCGCCGGGCGGCTGCCGGAGGGGGTGACGCTGACCGACGCGCCCGTGATGGGGAGCGTCGACCGGGCGGCGACGGGGGAGTTGTGGGTGCTGGCGGGCGGCGACCCGCTGCCCGGCCCGGTCCGGGCGGTCCTCGACGCCCTCGGCGAGGTCACCGCGTGCGGCCCGGCGGGCTCCGGCGCGGCGCTGAAGCTGGTGCTGATCAACGCGGCGGTCGGCGGGGTGGCCCTGGTGGTCGAGGCGCTGAAGTTGGGCGGGGCCCTGGGCCTGCCGCAGGAACTGGTCCGCACGCAGCTGGCCCGCGGACCGCTGGCGGGCGCGGTGGCCCGGGCGTACGCCGACGCCTCGCACTTCCCGGTCTCCCTGGCCGCGAAGGACGTGGCCCTGGCCACGGCCCACGCGCCGCTGCCGATCCTGGAGTCGGTCCACGCCGCGCTGACGTCCCGCCCGGACCTCGCGGCCCGGGACCTCTCCGCCCTGCGCCCCTGACCCGGCCGGCGCCGGGGGGAGTTCGCCCGCGGTGCGGATCAACCTGCATAAAATGCCGGTGTGATCTTCATTGTGGTGAAATTCCCCGTCAAGCCCGAATACGTCGACGCGTGGCCCGACAAGGTCGCGCCCTTCACCCGCGCCACCCGCGCCGAACCCGGGAACCTGTGGTTCGAGTGGTCGCGCAGCCTGGAGGAGCCGAACACCTACGTGCTGGTCGAGGCCTTCCAGGACGACGCTGCCGAAGCGCACGTCACCTCCGAGCACTTCAGCGCTGCGCTGGAGACCATGCGGCCGATGGTGACCCGTACGCCCGAGATCGTCAGCACCACCATCGGGGGTGCGACCGGCTGGAGCCGCATGGGCGAGCTCCAGGTCGACTAGACACCCCTGAGGCCTATGCTTCCGGCCCCCTCAGCAGGGTCAGGAAGGCGCGGAAGGCGGCGGGCATGTCCACCGACTCGGGGGCCAGCAGCCACTGGTACTGGAGACCGTCCATGACCGCCGTCAGCAGCGGTGCCACCTGCTCCGGGGTGAGGCCCGAGGGCAGGCGGTCACCGAACTCGGCGCGCAGCACCGCCGCCATCTCCGAGCGGACCTGCGCGTAGCGCTCGGTGAAGAACTCCCGGGCCGGGTGCCCGTCGGTGACGCTCTCGCCCAGCAGCGCCGAGAAGGTCTGCACGATGCCCGGGCGCATGGCGTTGTACTCGACCAGCGAGTCCAGCAGGTCCAGGCGCCAGGCGTCGGCGGCGGAGCGCGAGCCGCCGCCCGTGTCCCAGCGGTCTCGTTCCTCCAGCACCGCGACCAGCAGGGCCTCCTTGGTCGGGAAGTAGTGCAGCAGCCCCTGCTGGGTCAGACCCACGCGTTCGGCGACGGCGGCCAGGGACGCGCCCCGGTAGCCGCGCTCCGCGATCACCTCGACGGCCGCGCGGACGATCTCCCCCCGGCGTTCCTCGCTCCTCGCCCTGACCATCGACCCGGCACCCCTTCCCGTTCATGCGCTGAGCCCTGCCCACAGGACCGTACGGCATCCAAATATCACGAACAGATTACGAACCCTACCGTTCAACAGGTATCAGGTCCACGATGGGGGCACCGCACCGAGCAACCGCACTCAATGAGGAGGCACGGCCGTGACCGATGCCGATCAGGTCCGCGATCAGGTCCGCGATCAAGCCCGCGATCAGATGCGCAACGACGCCGTCGAGGCGGCGCTGGGCAAGCTGGACCTCGACACCAAGGCCCGGCTCCTGGCCGGCCAGGACATGTGGTCCCTGCCCGCCGTCCCCGCGATCGGGCTGGAGTCCCTGGTCTTCTCCGACGGGCCCATCGGGGTCCGCGGCGTGCGCTGGACCGCTGACGACCCGTCCATCGCCCTGCCGTCCCCGACCGCGCTCGCCGCCGCCTGGGACCCGGAGCTCGCCCGCCGCGCCGGCCGGCTCCTCGCCGAGGAGGCCCGCCGCAAGGGCGTGCACGTCCTCCTCGCACCCACCGTCAACCTGCACCGGTCCCCGCTCGGCGGCCGGCACTTCGAGTGCTACTCCGAGGACCCCCACCTCACCGGCGCCGTCGGCGCCGGCTATGTGAACGGCGTCCAGGACGGCGGCGTCGGCACCACCGTCAAGCACTTCGTCGGCAACGACGCCGAAACCGACCGGTTCACCGTCGACAGCGTCATCGCGCCGCGCCCGCTGCGCGAGCTGTACCTGGCGCCCTTCGAGGCCATCGTCGCCAATGCCCACCCCTGGGGCATCATGACCGCCTACAACCAGGTCAACGGCACGACCATGACCGAGCACCAGTACCTCGTGAACGAGGTCCTGCGCGCCGAATGGGGCTTCGACGGCTGCAACGTCTCCGACTGGATGGCCGCCCGCTCCACCGCCGGCGACGTCCTCGGCGGCATGGACGTGGCCATGCCCGGCCCCACCACCGTCTACGGATCCGCCCTCGCCGAGGCCGTCCGCGCCGGCGAGGTCCCCGAGTCCGCCGTGGACGACGCCGTGCGCAACGTCCTGCGCCTCGCCGCCCGCGTCGGCGTCCTGGAGGGCGCCCCCGCCGCCGTGGAGAGCGCCCCGGCCCCGATCGACGGCCAGGCGCTGGCCCGCGAGCTCGCCGCCCGCGGCTTCGTCCTGGTCCGCAACGAGGGGGCGCTGCCGCTCGAGGGGTCCGCCGGCCGTACCGTCGCCCTCTCCGGCGCCGCCGCCCGCGACGCCCGCGTCCTGGGCGGGGGCAGCGCCACCGTCTTTCCCGAGCGGATCGTCTCCCCGCTCGACGGCCTCACCGCCGCCCTTCCCGAAGGCTCCCTCACCTACAGCATCGGCGCCGACCCCTCCGACGAGCTCACCCCCGCGGGCCAGGGCTTCGAGCTCCACGCCGTCTGCCGCGACGCCACCGGGACCGTCATCGGCGAGGGCGCCCTGCCCTCCGGCCAGGTCCAGTGGATCGGCGACGACCTGCCCGCGGGGGCCACGTACGAGACCATGGCGAGCATCGAGGTCCGCGGCACGCTCGTGCCGCGCGAGAGCGGCGAGCACGCCTTCGGCACCCGCGGACTCGGCGCCTTCACCCTGGCTGTCGGCGGCGAGCGGCTGTGGAGCGGCATCCAGGAGATGGGCAACGAGGCCGACCCCTTCGAGGCCTTCTTCGGCGCTCCCCACGAGCGGGCCCGCGTCACCCTCACCGAGGGCGAGCCCGTCGAGGTGTCCCTGACCTTCCAGGTCCCCGACGTGTCCGCGCTGCCGCTCAGGGCGATCATGTTCTCGCTGCTCCACCTCGGCCCGCGGCGCGACGCCGACGAGCTGATCGCCGAGGCCGTGGCCGCGGCGCGCGGGGCCGACACCGCCGTCGTGGTCGTCGCCACCACCGAGCGCGTGGAGTCCGAGGGCTTCGACCGGCAGGACCTCACCCTCCCCGGCCGCCAGGACGACCTGGTGCGCGCCGTCGCCGCCGTGAACCCGAACACGGTGGTCGTCGTCAACGCGGGTTCCCCGGTGGAGCTCCCGTGGCGCGAGGACGTGGCCGCCGTCCTGCTGACCTGGTTCCCCGGGCAGGAGGGCGGGGCCGCGCTGGCCGACGTACTCCTCGGCGACGCGGAGCCGGGCGGGCGGCTGCCCACCACCTGGCCCGCGCGGTTCGCGGACGCGCCCGTTACCGAGGTCGTCCCGACCGACGGGCGCCTGGAGTACCGCGAGGGGCTCTTCATCGGCTACAGGGCCTACGAGAAGCACGCCGTGAGTCCGGCCTACCCCTTCGGGCACGGACTCGGCTACACCGACTGGACGTACGAGTCCCTGGAGGTCACCGCCGACACGGTCCGGGTCCGCCTCACCAACACCGGCGCCCGCCCCGGCCGCGAGGTCGTCCAGGTCTACCTCGCCCCCGTCGCCACTGCGTCCGACGGCGCGCCGAGCACGACGGTGGAACGCCCGGCGAGTTGGCTGGCCGCCTTCGCGGGCGTCGCGGCGGGCCCCGGCGAGAGCGTCGAGACCGAGATCCCGCTGCCCGCCCGGGCCTTCGAGATCTGGGACGAGCAGGCCCGCGGCTGGTGGCGGATCGACGGGACCTACGAGGTCCGCGCGAGCCACTCGCACGGTGACACCCGGCTGACCGCGACGCTCGACCTCGCATGACACGCCGAATGGCCGGAATTCACCCCTGAGGACCGGTCCGGGGGCGGGACCTGACTTCCGCCCCCGGACCCTTTCCGCACCAGAGCGTCAACGCGGCGGTTCGGCCGCCGTCACCTGGCGGTGCGCCAGTTCCGCGAGCCGCGCCTGCCCGTCCTTGCCCGGATGGAACCAGTCCCACCGGCTCAACTGATCCGCCGCGAAGGGGTACTGGAACACGGCGCCGCCGTCGTAGCGGCACAGCGCGTCCTTCGCGCAGACCTCGCGCAGCACCTCGTTGTACTCCACCACCCGCGCCCGCACCTGCTCGCGCCGGGCCGTCGCCCCCGAGGCCGCCGACAGCGGATCGGCGAGCATGGACTGACAGATCCCCAGCTTCCAGATCTGCCGCACCATCGGGAGGTCCTTGCCCTGCTCCCACAGCCGCTGCAGGTCCGGCACGCTGGAGACGTACACCTGGGAGGTGGGGGACGCGGCCCGCAGGTCCGCGAGGGCCTTCTCGAACCCGGAGCGGAACTCCGCCACCGGGGTCATCGACGAAGCCGTGGCCCGGCAGGCGTCGTTCGAGCCCACCATCACCGTGACCAGGTCGGGCTTGTGCGCGGCGGCCCCGGCCAGCTGGGCCGGCAGGTCCGCCATCCGCGAGCCGGTCACCGCGTAGTTCCAGCTGCGCGCCGGCGCCGCGGCGTCCCCGAGCAGCCGGGCGGCCAGCGAGCGGACCGCGGGGTCGTTCCCGGTGGCCCAGGAGACCTCCGGGCAGTCGGCCAGCACCGAACAGGCGTCGAAACCACGCGTGATGGAGTCGCCCACGGCCGCGATCGAGGCGGGTGCCGTGTTCCAGCGCGGTGCGGCCTGCGCCCCGCGTTCGCCGCCCTGCTCGCCCGACCCGCCCGAGCTGCACCCGGTGGCCGCCCCGGCCAACAAGAGGAACGCCGCGCCCGCGCCCGCGAGGGTCCGGCGCGCGCGGCGGCGCGGAGCGGTGGTGCGCATGGGAAGGGGCCCTCCTTGTCGTCCCCACGTCGTTCGGGGGGTCCTGCTGAGTGAAAGCTCTTTGTTTAAGGGTCTTGGAGCGACCGTACGTCACACCAGGACCCCTGGCGCACGGTAGCTTTTTCCCGTGGCGTTTCGGCCGCAGGTCTCGTAGCGCAATGTCAAAAAATTTCCGTTACATTACATCACGTCACATACTGTCCGTTTTCTGGAGTTTATTCCCGACCTCGTCCCATACTGGAGGTCCCGGTGACGACACGTGGAGTTCTGTACGTGCATTCCGCACCGCGCGCGCTCTGCCCGCACGTGGAATGGGCTGTTGCGGGCGTGCTCGGGGTGCGGGTGAACCTCGACTGGATCAGACAGCCCGCTTCCCCGGGCACCTGGAGAGCCGAGTTCTCCTGGCAGGCCGAAGCGGGCGCCGCCTCGAAACTCGCCTCCGCGCTGCGCGGCTGGCACCTGCTGCGCTTCGAAGTGACCGCGGAACCGTGCCCGAACGCCGAGGGCGAGCGCTACAGCTCCACCCCGGAGCTCGGCATCTTCCACGCCGTCACCGGCATGCACGGCGACATCCTGATCCCCGAGGACCGGCTGCGCGCCGCCCTGGCCCGGTCCGCGCGCGGCGAGACCGACCTGGAGGCGGAGATCGCCAAGCTGCTCGGCAAGCCGTGGGACGACGAACTGGAGCCCTTCCGCTACGCGGGCGAGGGCGCCCCGGTCCGCTGGCTCCACCAGGTGGTCTAACCGCCGGCGATGCAGAAGGCCCACCCAGGATCCTGGGTGGGCCTTCTACGCGTTGCCGCGGTGGTTGCGGTGTTCGAAACGACGAACACCGCAACCATCAAGTGAGCAACCCCCGCGGCGGGCGACCACATCCGCGAGAGCGGCGCCGGCTTAGGCGCACTAAACGGTGCGGAACGCCAGGGTCACGTTGTGGCCGCCGAAGCCGAAGGAGTTGTTGATCGCGGAGATCGGGCCCTCGGCCGGCAGCTTGCGCGGCTCGCCGACGACGATGTCCGCGTCGATGTCCTCGTCGAGGTCGTCGATGTTGATCGTCGGCGGGGCCAGCCGGTGGTACAGCGCCAGCACGGTCGCGACCGTCTCGATACCGCCCGCGCCACCCAGCAGGTGACCCGTCATCGACTTGGTCGCGGAGATCGCGATGTGGTCGAGGTCGTCGCCCAGCACCTTGCGCAGGGCCTTCAGCTCGGCCGTGTCACCCTGCGGGGTCGACGTGGCGTGCGCGTTCAGGTGGACCAGCTCGGCCGGGTCCAGACCCGTGTTGTCGAGCAGGTTCTGCACCGCGGCCGCGACACCGCGGCCGGTCGGCTCCGGCTGCGCGATGTGGTGGCTGTCCGCGGACAGACCCTGGCCCAGCACCTCGCAGTAGACCCGGGCGCCGCGCGCAGCGGCGTGCTCGGCGGACTCCAGGACGATGACGCCCGCGCCCTCGCCCAGTACGAAGCCGTCACGGGCCTTGTCGTACGGACGGGAGGCCTGCTCGGGGTTCTCGTTGTTCTTGGACATCGCCATCATGTTGGCGAACGCGGCGATCGGCAGCGGGTGGATCGCCGCCTCGGTGCCGCCCGCGACGACCACGTCGGCGCGGCCGGAACGGATCATCTCGACGGCGTAGCCGATGGCCTCGGCGCCGGACGCACAGGCGCTGACGGGAGTGTGCACGCCCGCCTGGGCGTTGACCTCCAGGCCGACGTTGGCCGACGGGCCGTTCGGCATGAGCATGGGGACGGTGTGCGGGGAGACCCGGCGCACGCCCTTGTCCTTCAGGACGTCGTACTGGTCGAGCAGGGTGGTGACACCGCCGATGCCGGAGGCGATCACGGTGCCCAGACGCTCGGGCGCGACGAAGGCGCCCTCTTCCGCCTCTTCGCCGGCCGGGGTGGTGTAACCGGCGTCGGCCCACGCCTCGCGGGCCGCGATGATGGCGAACTGTGCCGAGCGGTCCAGCTTGCGGGCCAGCGGCCGGGGGAGGACCTCGTTCGGGTCGACGGCGGCCCGAGCGGCGATGCGTACCGGGAGTTCGGCGAAGCGCTCGCCCTCCAGGGGCTTGACGCCGGAACGGCCGGCAAGCAGACCTTCCCAGGTCGAAGCGCTGTCGCCACCCAGCGGAGTGGTTGCGCCGATACCGGTGACGACCACGGTGCGATTGGTCGGGCTCACAGGAATTCTTTCTCCACGTCTCAGGGGGTGCTGAATTGTCACGGCGCCACCGCCGGGTGGCGACAAACGCTCGTCAGGCTCAGGCCTGGTGCTTCAGGATGTAGTCAGCGGCGTCGCCGACCGTCTTGAGGTTCTTGACGTCCTCGTCCGGGATCTTGACGTCGAAGCGCTCTTCGGCGGCGACGACGACCTCGACCATGGAGAGCGAGTCGACGTCCAGGTCGTCGGTGAAGGACTTCTCGATCGCGACGTCCTCGGTGGGGATACCGGCGATCTCGTTGACGATCTCCGCGAGACCCTCGACGATCTCTTCCTGCGTGGCGGCCATGTGGCGCTCCTTCTCTAGCTAACTGAGGTGAAACAGGGCGGGATGTGGATCCCAGCCCTAGGGGAGGGTAACGACCGTCGCGGCGTAGACGAGTCCCGCCCCGAAGCCGATGACGAGCGCGGTGTCGCCGCTCTTCGCCGCTCCGGTCGCCAGGAGCCGCTCCATAGCGAGCGGAATCGAGGCGGCCGAGGTGTTGCCGGTGGTCTCCACGTCACGGGCGACCGTGACGTGCTCCGGCAGCTTCAGAGTCTTCACCATCGAATCGATGATCCGCATGTTCGCCTGGTGCGGAATGAAGACGTCCAGGTCGTCCGCGGTGATCCCGGCCGCGTCGAGCGCCTGCTGGGCCACCTTGGCCATCTCGAAGACGGCCCAGCGGAAGACCGCCTGACCCTCCTGGGTGATGGCCGGAAACTTTTCGCCGCCGTCCTTGCCGAGGTACTCGTCCCACGGCACGGTCTGCTTGATCGTCTCGGACTTGTCGCCCTCCGAACCCCACACCGTGGGGCCGATGGCCGGCTCGTCCGAGGGACCGACGACCACGGCGCCGGCGCCGTCACCGAACAGGAAGGCCGTCGCGCGGTCCTCCAGGTCGGTCAGGTCCGAGAGCCGCTCCACGCCGATGACGAGGACGTACTCCGCGGAACCTTCCACCACCAGACCCTTGGCCAGGGTCAGGCCGTAGCCGAATCCGGCACAGCCGGCGGAGATGTCGAAGGCGGCGGGCTTGCCCGCGCCGATCCGGTGCGCGATCTCGGTCGCGACGGCCGGGGTCTGCTTGAAGTGCGAGACCGTCGAGACGATCACGGCACCGATCTGCTCCGGGGCGACACCGGCATCGGCCAGCGCCTTCCCCGAGGCCTCCACCGACATCGCGGAGACGGTCTCCTGGGGCGAGGCCCAGTGCCGGGTCGCGATGCCGGAGCGGGATCGGATCCACTCGTCGGACGAATCGATGGTCTCGAGGATGACCTCGTTGGGCACCACACGGGTCGGGCGGTAGCCGCCGACACCGAGGATGCGGGCGTAAGGGGAGCCCTTGGCCGGCTTGATCTTGGACATGCTGTGTGGGCTCCTTCTCTCAGGCCGTCAGTTCGGCGATGAGCGCCGCGGCCTTGTCGAGATCGTCCGGGGTCTTCAGAGCCACGCTCGGTACGCCCTTCAGCGCGCGCTTGGCCAGACCCGTCAGGGTGCCACCGGGGCAGAGCTCGATGATCCCCGTGACGCCCAGCTCGGCGAACGTCTCCATGCACAGGTCCCAGCGGACCGGGTTGGCGACCTGACCGACCAGGCGGGCGACGACGTCGGCGCCCGTGGCGACGACGAGGCCGTCCTTGTTCGAGACGTACTTCAGCGCCGGGTCCGCCGGGGTGAGGGCCTCGGCGGCCTTCTCCAGCGTGGCGACCGCGGGGGCCATGTGGTGCGTGTGGAACGCGCCCGCGACCTTGAGGGCGACGACCTTCAGGGAGCCTTCGGGCTTTTCGGCCTCCAGAGCGGCGATCTGCTCCATCGTGCCGGCGGCCACGATCTGACCCGCGCCGTTGATGTTGGCGGGCGTCAGGCCCAGCTTCTCCAGGTGTGCGACGACCACGTCGCGGTCACCGCCGATGACCGCGGCCATGCCGGTCTCGGTGACGGCGGCGGCCTCGGCCATCCCCAGACCGCGGGTCCGGACGAACGACAGCGCGTCGGCCTCGGACAGCACGCCGGCGTAGGCGGCGGCGGTGATCTCACCGACGCTGTGGCCTGCGACGGCGCCGAAGGCGGCCGGGGAACCGAGCGCGGACGCGGACAGCAGACCCGCGGCGACCAGCAGGGGCTGGGCCACGGCCGTGTCGCGGATAGCGTCGGCGTCTGCGTCCGTGCCGTAGTGGGCAAGGTCCAGCTCGATGGCGTCCGACCAGGCGGCGACGCGGTCAGCGGCACCGGGAAGTTCGAGCCAGGGAGTCAAGAAGCCGGGCGTCTGAGCGCCTTGGCCGGGAGCGACGAGTACGAGCACCCTCACACTCTCTCTTGTGGATGGTCCCTGCCGCCCGTGGGGACAGGGACCAAGAACGGTCGGGGTAATTGTTGATGTCCGACAAAAGTCTAGGACTGGGCGTCGCCGTCAGCCAGACGCCCGAGAATCAGGGCGATTCGCAGCGTGAACGCCGAGCGGACATCGGAAGGAGACCATCCGGTGACGTCGGTCACACGTCGCAGCCGGTAGCGCACCGTGTTGGGGTGCACGAACAGCATCCGCGCCGCCCCTTCCAGGCTGCTCGCCTGCTCCAGGTAGACGCTGAGGGTCTCCAGCAGTGCGGACCCCGCCTCCTCCAGTGGTCTGTAGATCTCCTCCACCAGCTGATCCCTGGCGGCGGGATCGGAGGCGATGGCCCGTTCCGGCAGGAGATCGTCCGCCAGGACCGGCCGAGGGGCATCCTGCCAGGCCGTGCACGCTTTCAGCCCGGCCGCCGCGGCCTGCGCCGACTTCGTTGCGTTCAGCAGGTCGGACACCACCGGTCCGGCGACCACCGGACCCGCCGCGAACGGTCCGATCAACGACTTGGCCACCTGGATCGGGTTGTCACTGCCACCCGCGATGACGACCAGTCGGTCCCCGAGCACACCGGTGAGGACCTGGAGCTTGTGGTGACGGGCCGCGCGCCGGATCGCCTCGACCGTCAGCTCGCTGTCGCCCTCCGGCGCGGTGCCGAGCACCACGCACACGTGCTCCGGGGAGTTCCAGCCCAGCGCCGCCGCCCGGGACAGCGCACCCTCGTCCGCCTCGCCGGACAGCACCGCGTTGACCACCAGGGACTCCAGCCGGGCGTCCCAGGCCCCGCGCGCCTCGGCGGCCTGCGCGTACACCTGGGCGGTCGCGAAGGCGATCTCCCGGGCGTACACCAGCAGCGCCTCGCGCAGGATCGACTCGTCGCCCGGCGCCGCCACCTCCTCGATCGCGGCCTCCATGACCTCGATCGTCGTGCGGACCATCTCGACGGTCTGGCGCAAGGTGATCGCCCGGGTCAGCTCGCGCGGAGCCGTCCCGAAGACATCGGTGGAGATGGCCTGCGGGGTTTCCGGGTGCCTGAACCACTCCGTGAACGCGGCGATGCCGGCCTGGGCGACCAGGCCGATCCAGGACCGGTTCTCGGGCGGCATGGCCCGGTACCACGGCAGGGTCTCGTCCATGCGCGCGATCGCGTTGGCGGCCAGCCGCCCCGCGGACTTCTCCAGTCGGCGGAGCGTCGCGGTGTGCGGATGGGCCGGTACGGGATGCGCGGAATGGGTGGCGGGCGAATGCTCACGTTCGGGTTGGGGCACGTGACAAGACTGCCTTATCGGGACGGGTGTGCGGAGTCCGGTCCCGCCCGTGGCCCGCGCCCCGGCCCGCCGCGGGGTCTACCGTGGCGTCCATGATTGATGTTCGCCCAGGCGCCGACCGGTACGAGGGCGGGGACCCGGCCGCCGGGATCACCACCCGGCACGCCTTCTCCTTCGGCTCCTTCTACGATCCGGACAATCTGCGCTTCGGACGGGTGCTCGCCTGCAACGAGGAGACCCTCGCGCCGGGCGCCGGCTTCGACGAGCACCCGCACAGCCACACCGAGATCGTGACCTGGGTGATCGAGGGCGAACTCACCCACCACGACAGCACCGGCGAGAAGAGCGTGGTGCGGCCCGGCGACGTACAGCGGCTCAGCGCCGGATCCGGGGCGCGGCACGTGGAGCGCAACGACGGCACCGGGCGGCTGCGGTTCGTGCAGATGTGGCTCGCGCCCCTCGACGCGGGCGGCGAGCCCTCGTACGGGGTCGTCCGGGGGATCGCCGACGCCGCGCCCTACGAGGTCCCGGCGGCCGGCGCCGTGCTGCACGTCCGGCGGCCCGGCGCGGGCGAGCGCGTCGCCGTACCCGCGGCAGACCGCGTGTACCTGCACGTGGTGCGCGGGGACCTGCGTCTGGACGGGGCGGAACTGGGCCCCGGAGACTCGGTACGGATCACCGCCGAGCGGGACCTGGAAGTCGTCGCCGGCTCCCCGGGGGAGCTGCTGATCTGGGAGTTCCCCGACCCGGCCCGAGCGACGGGGCAGCCCTAGCCGGCGCGCAGCTCGGCCAGCACCGCGTCGGTGAACGGGGTCCAGGCCTCGACCGCCCACGGGCCGAAGGGGCGGTCGGTCAGGGCCACGCACGCGGCGCGCGCGTCCGGGTCCACCCACAGGAAGGTACCGGCCTGACCGAAGTGCCCGAAGGTGCGCGGCGAGGAGGAAGCGCCCGTCCAGTGCGGGGACTTGTGGTCGCGGATCTCCAGGCCGAGGCCCCAGTCGTTGGGGGACTGGTGCCCGTAGCCCGGCAGGACGCCCTTGAGCCCGGGGTGGACGACGGAGGTGGCCTCGGCGACCGTACGGACGTCCAGCAGCTGCGGCGCCTGCAGCTCGGCGGCGAACCGCAGCAGGTCGGCGACGGTCGAGACGCCGTCCTTGGCGGGCGAGCCCTCCAGCGTGGTCCGCTCCATGCCCAGCGGCTCGAAGACCGCCTGGTGCAGGTACTCCGCGAAGGGGATGCCGGTGGCCTTGGCGATGTGGTCGCCGAGCTCCTCGAAACCGGCGTTCGAGTACAGCCGGCGCTGCCCGGGCGGGGCCGACACCCGGTGCTCGTCGAAGGCCAGGCCGCTGGTGTGCGCGAGCAGGTGACGGACCGTCGACCCCTCGGGCCCGGCCGGCTCGTCCAGCTCGATCGCCCCCTCCTCGTACGCGACGAGGGCGGCGTACGCGGCGAGCGGCTTGGTGACCGACGCCAGGGCGAACCGGTGGTCGACGGGCCCGTGGGAGCCCGCCAGGCTCCCGTCGGCCCGCACGACGGCCGCAGCGGCGGTCGGCACCGGCCAGGTCTCGATGATCCGCAGGCTTTCCATGCCGTTCCCGTCCTCCACGCTGTCCATGCCGCCGAGCCTACTTGCTTGGAGTGCACTCAAGGGTTTTAGCGTGGAGCCATGAGCCAGAGCCTGACGCAGACGCGGTACACGATCAGCGAGGTCGAGGCCCGGACCGGTCTGACCCAGCACACCCTGCGCTGGTACGAGCGGATCGGCCTGATGCCGCACGTGGACCGCTCCCACTCGGGCCAGCGGCGCTTCACCGACAAGGACCTCGACTGGCTGGCCTTCGTGGGCAAGCTGCGCGCCACGGGGATGTCGGTGGCGGACATGGTGCGGTACGCCGAACTGGTCCGCGAGGGCGAGCACACGGTGGGGGAACGCCGGGAGCTGCTGGAACGCACGCGCCGCGAGGTGCGCTCGCGGATCACGGAGCTTAACGACGCGCTCGCCGTACTGGACTACAAGATCGATATGTACGCCATGAAAACGGTATCGGGGAAGGCACAGCAATGACGGAGCACGGCACCACCCTCGAACAGGTCGAGCTCGGCAAGGGCGGCCCGCTGGTCGGCGTCCAGGGGCTCGGCTGCATGGGCATGAGCGAGTTCTACGGGGACACCGACGAGGCGGCGGCCCGGGAGACCCTGGACGCGGCGCTGGCCGCCGGTGTCACCCTCTTCGACACCGCGGACGTCTACGGGCGGGGGCGCAACGAGGAGTTCCTGGCGCCCTTCGTGGCCGCGCACCGGGACGAGATCACGCTGGCGACGAAGTTCGCCATAGAGCGCACCGACGACCCGCACTACCGGGGCATCCGCAACGACCGCGCCTACGTCCGCACGGCCGTGGAGGCCAGCCTGCGCCGGCTCGGCGTGGACGTCATCGACCTGTACTACATGCACCGGCGCGACCCGGCCGTGCCGTTCGCCGAGTCGGTCGGCGCCATGGCGGAGCTGGTCCGCGAGGGCAAGGTGCGCCACCTCGGCCTCAGCGAGGTCACCGGTGCGGAGCTGCGGGAGGCGCACGCCGTGCACCCGATCGCGGCGCTCCAGTCGGAGTGGTCGCTGTTCAGCCGGGACGTGGAGCGCAGCGCGGTGGGCGCGGCGGCGGAGCTGGGCGTGGCCTTCGCGGCGTACTCCCCGCTCGGCCGGGGCTTCCTGACCGGGTCCTTCGCCGACGCGTCCGCGGAGCTGTCGCAGGACGACTTCCGGCGCCACCAGCCGCGGTTCACCGGCGACAACGCGAAGACCAACGCGGCGCTGCTGGCCCCGGTCCGGGAGATCGCCGAGCGGCACGGCGCGACCCCGGCGCAGATCGCCCTGGCCTGGGTGCAGCAGCGGGCGAAGGTGCACGGGCTGACCGTGGTCCCGATCCCGGGCACCCGCAAGCCGGGACGGCTGCGGGAGAACACCGCGGCGACCCGGATCACCCTCACGCAGGCCGAACTGGACCTGCTGGAGCCGATCGCCGCAAAGGTCGCCGGGGACCGCTACCCGGACATGAGCTCCACCTCGGCGGCGCGGGAGGTCTGAGCCGTCGGGCCCCGATCAGGGGCCCGATCAGATGCCCCGTCCAGATGCCCGTCCAGCGGCCCCGCTCAGAGCGACTCGGCGGCGAACCGGTCCCGCAGCGCCGCGTACTCCGCGTCCGTGAGCAGCCCCGCCGCGTGCAGCTCGCTCAGGTGGCGCAGCCGGTCGTCGCCGGAGCGGGCCCGCGGCACGGAGGCGACCGGGGTCCGGGCGCGCAGGGCGGCCAGGACGGCCGCGGCGAACGGCAGGGACTCGTGCACCGCCCCGTAGCCCGTGCCGAAGACGGCCGCCGCCAGGTCGTGGTCCGGGCGGGGGTCACCGGTGGCGTCCCGCAGCAGCAGCCGCAGGTGGCCGCCGGGGCCCTCCGGGGAGCACCACTCGACGCCGGTGAGCGCGGCCAGCGGGAAGCGCTGGTCGCCCGCCTTCCACTTGGTGCTGGAGGCGCCCGTACGGGACCACTGGAAGGTGATCGCCGAGCCGTCGAAGCCCACCCGGGCGTCGTACGCCTTCAGGTTCACCGGCGGCTGCGGCACGTCGACGAGGAAGCGCGCGGACGGCTCGGCGGCATCGGGCCCGAGCCGGGAGCGCAGCGCGTCGGCGAACGCGATGGCGGCCGGCGCCCGGTCACCCGGCAGCACCAGTCGGTAGGGGTCGCAGGCCTCCTTGAGCTGCCCGGCGGCGGCTTCCATCAGCGGATCGGCGCCCGGCCGCGGGACGACACGCAAGATCACCGTGTCCCGCTTGCCGCCGGTCACGGTCACTGTCACGGCGGACACCGCTTCGAGGGGGATCCGGCGCGATCCCAGGGCATGCCAGAGTCGTGGCAGCCTCGGCGTTCTGATCCCCCGTGCGAAGCGGATGAGCACCGAGTCCGATTCGAACTCCCAGACGGCATGGTTTCCGGCCAGTACGTCACCCATGTGGCACATCGTAAACGGCGGCGCCCCCGCGCGTCCCCCCGGTTGCGGGGACCGATTTCCGCGCCTCTACGCGCGTCAGTCCTGCTCTGTCCCGGAAATCCCGCGTCGGCACGCATCGTTCCCGGTCGCGCAGACAACGGAAGCGAACGCGCCGGTTCCGATCTTGGCGAAGTTCTCCATCGAGTCCGTACCTGGCGCGAAATAGCCGGTGTGGCTCTTGGCCCGGGCCGAGGACAGCAGCCGCGCGCCGAACGCCGGAGAGACCGGATCGGCGCCGTGACCGAGGCCGCCGACCTCCAGGTGCGGTACGTCCGCGATCCAGTCGCCCTCGTCGCGCGTCGCCCAGACCCGTGCCGAGGTGTGCAGCCCGGCGACGTTCTCCGCGCGCATCCCGGGGCTGCCCGCCACCACCACGTCGGTCACCCGGCGCGGCAGCTCGTGCGCCGCGACCCCGCAGACCACCGATCCGTAGCTGTGGCAGAACAGCGCCACGCTCGCGTCCCCGGGCAGGGCCGCGGTCAGGGACTTCAGCAGGACGGCGCCGTCGACGGCCATGCGGCCCGTGGCGGCGTCCACGCCGATGCCGGTGGGGGCGGTGTAGCCGGCCCATGCGATGACCGCCGTCCGGCTGTCCGGATCGGCCGCCCGCTGGGCCCTGTACAGGGACTCGGCCATGCCGACCGGGGAGGTCAGGCGGCGCTGGGTGCGCTCGAAGGTGAGCACGTCGGTGTCGACACCGGGGACGATCACCGAGACCCGCTCGGCCCCGGCGAGGTCACCGAAGACCTCGGCCACGCGGCCGTTGCCGGTCGGGTCGAAGGCGAAGATCTGCCGGCCCGGCAGGGCGAGCGAGGCGAAGCGGTGGGAGCGCCGGGTGGCCGTGGACCGGTCGGCCGGCGTCAACGCGACGTCGCGGCTGCGGGCCTCCTCGACCCGGCGGGCCTGCTCCAGGCCCTGGAGGTTGGCCCGGTACCGGACGGCCGCGGGCGTCCCGTCGAGGTTGCCCACGACGAGCGGGTAGCCGTCGGCGAGCCGGGCGCGCTGGGCACCGTCGAGGCCGGCGAAGAAACGGGCCACCATCCGTGCCGGGGCGTCCGCCGGGGGCACCGGGCGACCGTCGATCCGTGCCTTGGACCAGGCGCCGAGGGCGGCGACCCGCAGTGGAGAGACCTCCTCGGGCCGGTGCACGGCCGTCCAGCCGGTGGTCGCCAGCATGATGAAGACCACCGCCAGCGCGAGCAGGGCGCGCAGGGCGGCAGGGCGCGGGTCGGCGCCGAGGGCGGTGGGGTGGGCAAGGCCGGGCACGTTCACTGTGACCAGCCTATGAGACGTCTTACGCCGCAGGCGTGCCGGGTGACGGGACTCACGGCCGACCGTGGGACCCCGTGAGGCCCGGGCGGAGGACCCGCCGGCGCGTCGGCCGACCGGACGGAGCGGGCCGTCGGGCTACGCGGACCCGCGCCAACTGGAGGTCAGCGCGGGGCCGATCCGGTCGAGGTAGCTCTCCGTCAGCTCTCGGATCGATTCCACACTGGTGTCCTCGCCCCGCCCCCAGAGCCGCCCCGTGACGCGCATCACGCCGCAGAACGCGGCGACGGCGACCCGCGGCCTCGGATCGGCGTCCACGTCCAGCCCCTCGCGGGCGCCGATCAGTCGGGAGATCCTCTCCTCCAGCTCCGTGGAGCGCCGCAGGTGCACGGCGAGCAGGGCCGGGGTGGACTCGATCAGTCGGTAACTGCGCATGTAGAGGTCGACCGGGACCACCTCGGACAGGGCCACCTCCACGGTGTCCCAGGCGGCGAGCGCCGCTCCCCGCAGGGCCTCGAAGGGGCCCTCGGCGGCCGGCCGGGCGTGCAGTTCGGCGACGAACCGCGACTCGACCAGCTCCTGGAGGGCGAAGACGACCTCCTCCTTGTTGGCGAAGTAGCGGAAGAAGGTGCGCTGGGACACGTTCACGGCGTCGGTGATCTCGTCGACGGTGGTGCGCTCGTACCCCTGGGAGAGGAACAGCACGAGGGCGGCGCGCATCAGCGCGTTCCGGGTGCGCCGTTTCTTGCGTTCGCGCAGTCCGGTCACCGGCGCGGCCGTCGCCGACCGCTCGTCGGTCATCACCGCGGGGCTCCCTTCTGACGCCGAGTGGGCGGTCAGCGTACCGGTGACCGACGGGGTGGCGACCGCCGCGTTAAGCCGTTTGCGACGTGCCGTCCGCGGTCTTCGGCCGGCCCGCGGGAGCGCCCGCGCACGACACGTTCGGGTGCGGGTCCGGCCGGGCCGGCACCCCGGCCGGGCGGCCGCGGGTCCGGCCCCGCGACTCTTGGAAGCGTCAACTCCGTACGTACGAAGGCCATGCCGACGGGTTCCGCCGCGGCTGTCGCCTATCCGGGTGGACCCGCCCCGGACCTCTTCCGCCCGCCCGTCGCCGCAGGTCAGCGTGGTGTCGGCGGAGCTTTCGGAAACGGTCCGGGCGCCCGCCGTCCACAAGGAGTTGACCCGTCATGCGTACGTGTCGAAGCAATCGCGCCACCATCACGACCACCCTCGCCGCGACCGTCCTGGTCCTCACCGCCCTCCTCCCGAGTACGGCCACCACGGCGCACGCCGCGGGCCCGCCGACCCTCGGGGCCTGCGCGACCGGACAGCTGTGCCTGTGGGCGAAACCGGAGTTCAAGGGAGCGCGCCAGACCCACGAGCTCAGCAACCTGGACGTCAACAGCTGCACCGCGCTGCCGGCCGGGACCAGCGCCCAATCGCTCACCAACCGCACCGGGCGCCCGGTGACCACCTACCAGTCGGCCGAATGCGCGGAGACGGGCGAGTTCCAGACCTATCCGGGCGACGGGGTCTGGCTGCCCCAGTCGCCCTACCAGGTGCGGGCGTTCAAGGTGTGGGAGAGGTAGCTTCCCGCTGCGCCGGGGCGTTCGGCGGGTCGGCCGCGGCCACCTCGGCCGTCGCGCCGCCCAGCCGGGCGACCTCGCCGCGCAGCGCCCGCACCTCGTCCTGCAACTCCCGGATGGCCGCCAGCTGGAGCATGTCCGCCCGGTCGTCGCGTTCGAAGCGGGAGATGAACCACGCGGCGATGTTGGCGGTCACCACACCGAGCAGGGCGATCCCGGACAGCATCAGACCGACGGCCAGGAACCGGCCGAGGCCGGTGGTCGGCGAATGGTCCCCGTAGCCGACCGTCGTCATCGTGGTGAAGGACCACCACACGGCGTCGCCCAGGTTCTTGATGTTCCCGTCGGGGGCGTCCCGCTCCACGCTGAGCACCGCCAGCGAGCCGAACATGAGCAGCCCCACGACGGCGCCGGCCACGTACGTCGTCAGCTGGATCTGCGGGGCCATCCGGGCCCGCCGGCCCACCAGCAGCAAGGTGGCGACCAGCCGCAACAGGCGCAGCGGCTGTACGAGCGGCAGCACCACGGCGGCCAGGTCCAGCCAGTGGGTCCGGACGAAGTGATTGCGGTCCGCCGCGAGGGCGAGGCGGACCAGGTAGTCGACGGCGAAGGCGCCCCACACCACCCATTCGACGTGGGTGCAGGCCCGGTGCACCTCCGCGCTCGCGTCGGGGGCGACGATGGGCACGGCGTACGCCACGGCGAACGCCACGGCGAGCAGGAGCAGCGGGGTCTGGCTCCGCCGCTCCCACACCAGCTGGCGGGAGGGTTCCTTCATGCCGAGCATCGTAAGGAACCCGTAAAGGTGGGCGGGTCCCGGCCGGAGCCGGGACCCGCCCACCACGCCCACCACGCCCACCACGCCTACCGCGCAGCTACCGCGCCGCGACTACGCGTCGCCGCCCGCCGCGCCCGGGTCCGCCGCCGTCACGTCCAGCAGCTGGTACCGGTCCACCGCCTGCTTCAGCACCGAGCGGTCGACCTTCCCCGCCCGGGCCAGCTCGGTGAGCGTCGCCAGGACCACCGACTGCGCGTCGATGTGGAAGAAGCGCCGCGCGGCACCACGGGTGTCCGCGAAGCCGAAGCCGTCCGCGCCCAGCGAGGTGTACGCACCCGGCACCCACCGCGAGATCTGGTCCGGAACCGCCCGCATCCAGTCCGAGACCGCCACGAACGGCCCCTCCGCACCCGACAGCTTCCGCGTCACGTACGGGACGCGCTGCTCCTCCTCCGGGTGGAGCAGGTTGTGCTCCTCGACCTCGACCGCCTCGCGCCGCAGCTCGTTCCAAGAGGTCGCCGACCAGACGTCCGCCCGGACGCCCCAGTCGGCCGCCAGGATCCGCTGCGCCTCCAGCGCCCAGGGCACCGCCACGCCCGAGGCCATCAGCTGCGCCCCGATCGTGCCCTCGGTGCCCTGCGACACCCGGTGGATGCCCCCCAGGATGCCGTCCACGTCGACGTCCGCCGGCTCGGCCGGGTGCTGGATCGGCTCGTTGTAGACGGTCAGGTAGTAGAAGACGTCCTCCGCCTCCGGCCCGTACATCCGCCGCAGACCGTCCTTGACGATGTGCGCGATCTCGTAGCCGTAGGCCGGGTCGTACGCCACGCAGCCCGGGTTCGTCGAGGCCAGCAGCTGCGAATGGCCGTCGGCGTGCTGGAGGCCCTCACCCGTGAGGGTGGTCCGTCCGGCGGTCGCGCCGAGCACGAAACCGCGCGCGAGCTGGTCGGCCATCTGCCAGAACTGGTCACCCGTGCGCTGGAACCCGAACATCGAGTAGAAGACGTAGACCGGGATCAGCGGCTCGCCGTGCGTCGCGTACGCCGAACCCGCGGCGATCAGCGAGGCCGTGCAGCCCGCCTCCGAGATGCCGTCGTGCAGCATCTGGCCGGTCGGGGACTCCTTGTAAGCGAGCAGCAGGTCGCGGTCGACCGCCTCGTACTGCTGGCCCAGCGGGTTGTAGATCTTGGCGCTCGGGAAGAAGGCGTCCATGCCGAAGGTGCGGTACTCGTCGGGCGCGATCAGCACGAAGCGCTTGCCGATCTCCTTGTCCCGCATCAGGTCCTTCAGGATGCGGACGAAGGCCATGGTCGTGGCGATCGACTGCTGCCCGGAGCCCTTCTTGGCGGCCGCGTAGGTCTTGTCGTCCGGCAGCTGCAACGGCTTCGCGCGCACCACGCGGGTCGGCACGTACCCGCCCAGCGCACTGCGCTGGTCGTGCATGTACTGGATCTCGGGGGACTTCGGGCCCGGGTGGTAGTACGGCGGGGCCCCGCCCTCCAGCTGCGCGTCCGTGATCGGGATGTGCAGGCGGTCGCGGAAGCGCTTGAGGTCGTCGACCGTCAGCTTCTTCATCTGGTGCGTCGCGTTGCGGCCCTCGAAGTTCGGGCCGAGCGTCCAGCCCTTGACCGTCTGGGCCAAGATCACCGTCGGCTGGCCCTTGTGGGCCTTGGCCGCCGCGTACGCCGCGTAGACCTTCTTGTGGTCGTGACCGCCGCGGCCCAGGTGCTGGATCTGCTGGTCGGACATGTTCTCGACCATCGACCGCAGCCGCTGGTCGCCGCCGAAGAAGTGCTCGCGGATGTACGCGCCCGACTCGGTCGCGTACGTCTGGAACTGCCCGTCGGGGGTGGAGTTCATCTTGTTGACGAGGATGCCGTCGCGGTCCTGGGCCAGCAGCGGGTCCCAGGAGCGGTCCCAGATCAGCTTGATGACGTTCCAGCCGGCGCCCCGGAAGATCGACTCCAGCTCCTGGATGATCTTGCCGTTGCCGCGCACCGGGCCGTCGAGGCGCTGCAGGTTGCAGTTGACGACGAAGGTCAGGTTGTCCAGACCCTCACGGGCCGCGATCGACAGCTGGCCCAGCGACTCCGGCTCGTCCATCTCGCCGTCGCCGAGATACGCCCAAACGTGGGACTTGGAGGTGTCGGCGATGCCGCGCGCCTCCATGTACCGGTTCATCCGCGCCTGGTAGATCGCACCGAGCGGACCCAGGCCCATCGAGACGGTCGGGAACTCCCAGAAGT
This sequence comes from Streptomyces sp. NBC_01214, assembly GCF_026340975.1. Classification (GTDB taxonomy): domain Bacteria; phylum Actinomycetota; class Actinomycetes; order Streptomycetales; family Streptomycetaceae; genus Streptomyces. Next base: position 1,822,464 of record NZ_JAPEOS010000001.1, read on the forward strand.
CCGGCATCAGCCGCGGGTGCGGGTAGCTCGAAAGGCCGTACGGGGCCTTCGACTTCTCCTGGCGGAAGGAGTCGAGCTGCTGCTCGGTGAGCCGGTCCAGGAGGTAGGCGCGGGCGTAGATGCCGGGGGAGGCGTGCCCCTGGAAGAAGATCTGGTCGCCGCCGTCGCCCTCGTCCTTGCCCCGGAAGAAGTGGTTGAAGCCCACGTCGTAGAGGGAGGCGGAGGAGGCGAACGTGGCGATGTGGCCGCCGACGCCGATCCCGGGACGCTGGGCGCGCGAGACCATGACGGCCGCGTTCCACCGGGTGGCGTTGAGGACCTTGCGCTCGATCTCCTCGTTGCCCGGGAAGAACGGCTCGTCCCGGGTGGCGATCGTGTTGACGTAGTCCGTGCTGCGCATCTCCGGCACGGCCACGCGCTTCTCGCGGGCCCGCTCGATCAGCCGCAGCATCAGGTAGCGGGCGCGTTCGCGGCCCCGCTCGTCGACTGCGGCGTCGAGGGAGTCGAGCCACTCCTGCGTCTCCTCCGGATCGAAGTCCGGGACCTGACTCGGGAGGCCGCCAATGATGATCGGATTGCGATCGGGTGCGGAAGCCACGCTGTTCCTTCACTGTCGGGGGAGTCGTGCTGAAGCTGTAACTGGGGGGCGCCGCCTCCCATGCTCTTACGCTGGGCCGAAATCTTCATCTTTACCACCGGGTAATCCCTGGAAACCGCAGGGAACCAGGTGGAACCGGTGAGGGAAGGGCCGGCGGGGATCCGTAGCGAGTCGGGTCAAACCGCAATCTTGCTCCCAAGTCGGGCACTCGCTTCGTACGACCGTTCGTCCCTCAAACAGGTAGGAAAGTCCTCAAGCGTCGACGATGATGCCGAATGAGCTGGAATGGTGTGGGATGAATCACGAGAGGTGCACACGGGAAGGCTGAAAGTTGCGGCGAGACGGCCGCAATCGTCACCGTTTCGACGGTCTCGACGGCCGGGTACTTGCGCGATCCGCCGCGCCCGTGTGGACTACGCCCAATGCTGCGCGTACGCGCGCCGCCGAAGACATTCACCGAACATGAGCAGGAGGCACCCCGTGAGCGCGACCGCGGACCACGCGGAGAGCCTGGCCACCCGGCTGGGCTTCCAGTCCGAACAGGTGGTCCAGGAGATCGGCTACGACGACGACGTCGATCAGGAATTCCGTGACCTCGTCGAGGAACTCGTCGGCGAACTCGTCGACGAGGAGTACGACGACGTCGCTGACGCGGTCCTGCTGTGGTTCCGGGAGGACGACGGCGACCTGACGGACGCGCTGGTCGATGCCACCGAGCTGGTCGAGGACGCCGCCCTGATCCTGCTGCTGACCCCCAAGACGGGCCGTGACGGCTACGTCGAGGCCAGTGACATCAGCGAGGCCGCCGAAACGGCCGGCCTGTCGCAGACCAGGAGCGTCAGCGTCGGCAAGGAGTGGGCCGCCACCAAGCTGGTGACGCCCAAGACCGCGGCCAAGACCAAGCGCTGAGCCGCAACCGCAGCCGAGCGGACACGCAACCGCACCCCGCCGACCAGGTGACCCCGGTCGGCGGGGTGCGTGCGTTCCGTGCCCCTGCCGCGATCAGGACCTAGTCTGTGACTCACCCGAACAGCCCAACGCGGGGATGCGGGAACGAAGGGATGCGAGAGATGGCGATCGAGGTCGGCGACAAGGCCCCGGACTTCGAGCTCAAGGACAACCACGGCGCCACCGTGCGGCTCTCCGACTTCCGGGGCGAGAAGGCAGTGGTGCTGCTCTTCTACCCGTTCGCCTTCACCGGTGTCTGCACCGGCGAGCTGTGCGAGCTGCGCGACCAGCTCCCGCGCTTCCAGAACGACGACGTGCAGCTCCTCGCCGTCTCCAACGACTCCGTGCCCACCCTGCGGGTCTTCGGTGAGCAGGAGGGCCTGGAGTACCCGCTGCTGTCGGACTTCTGGCCGCACGGGCAGACCTCGCGCGCCTACGGCGTCTTCGACGAGGACAAGGGATGTGCGGTCCGCGGCACCTTCATCATCGACACGGACGGCGTCGTGCGCTGGAGTGTCGTCAACGGACTGCCCGACGCGCGTGACCTGAACGAGTACATCAAGGCACTCGACAGTCTCTGAGCGCACCCGAGCGGGCCGTACACGCATTTTCCCTGCGAAAACCGCTTACAGGCGGGAACCCGTCACTAGGATCGAAACGTTGATCCGGTAGCTCCCCCGGTCACGGCCGGGAGGGCCCCTGCACGACGGGGCACCGCCCCACACACAGAACCCAATGGAGGACCCGTGGGAGTCAGCCTCAGCAAGGGCGGCAACGTCTCGCTGACCAAGGCCGCGCCTAACCTGACGGCGGTCATCGTCGGTCTGGGCTGGGATGCTCGCACCACCACCGGTGTCGACTTCGACCTCGACGCCAGCGCGATCCTGACCAGCGACCAGGGCAAGGTCACCAGCGACGCGAACTTCGTCTTCTTCAACAACCTCAAGAGCCCCGACGGCTCGGTGGAGCACACCGGTGACAACACCACCGGTGAGGGCGAGGGCGACGACGAGGCGATCAAGGTCAACCTGGCCGGCGTCCCCGCCGACGTCGCCAAGATCGTCTTCCCGGTCTCGATCTACGAGGCCGAGAGCCGCCAGCAGAGCTTCGGCCAGGTCCGCAACGCGTACATCCGCGTGGTGAACCAGGCCGACAACACCGAGCTCGCGCGTTACGACCTCTCCGAGGACGCCTCGACCGAGACCGCCATGGTCTTCGGCGAGCTGTACCGCAACGGTGCGGAGTGGAAGTTCCGTGCCATCGGCCAGGGTTACGCATCGGGCCTGCGCGGCATCGCGCAGGACTTCGGCGTCAACGTCTGAGCCCGAGAGCAGTCCGTCCGTCCGGCGCCGTGCACTGTGTGTACGGCGCCGGACCGGCTTTACCTGCGGACACCCCCGCAGGCGTCACACCGCACCACCGGCTACACCGGCTACACCAGCTACACCGGCACAACACACGACGCACTACCTGCTGCACCGCCACAACGCACGCCGCACCACCCGCTGCACCGGCACATCGCCGTACCGCCACACCGTCGTCCGGGGAGGACCACAACATGGGCGTCACACTCGCCAAGGGGGGCAATGTCTCCCTCTCCAAGGCCGCACCGAACCTCACCAGGGTTCTGATCGGTCTCGGATGGGACGCGCGCTCGACCACGGGAGCCGACTTCGACCTCGACGCCAGCGCACTGCTGTGCAACAGCGGCCGGGTGCTGGGGGACGAGTACTTCGTCTTCTACAACAACCTGAAGAGCCCCGACGGCTCCGTCGAACACACCGGGGACAACCTCACCGGCGAGGGTGAAGGCGACGACGAGTCGATCATCATCGACCTCAGCAAGGTGCCGGCGGCCGTGGACAAGATCGTCTTCCCGGTCTCGATCCACGACGCGGACTCCCGCCGGCAGAGCTTCGGCCAGGTCAGCAACGCCTTCATCCGCGTCGTGAACCAGGCCGACGGACAGGAACTGGCCCGCTACGACCTGTCCGAGGACGCCTCCAGCGAAACCGCGATGATCTTCGGCGAGGTCTACCGGTACGGGGGCGAATGGAAGTTCCGTGCGGTGGGGCAGGGGTACGCGTCGGGGCTCCGAGGCATCGCTCTAGACTTCGGGGTCAACGTTTCGTAAAGCCGCACAAGACGATGGGGTGCCTGTGGTTCTGAAAACCTTCGGCTGGTCGTTCGCAATCACTGCGCTCGGTCTAGTCGCAGCGGTGTTCTACGGGGGGTGGCAGGCCTTCGGTATCGTCGCGATCCTGTCGGTCCTCGAGATCTCGCTGTCCTTCGACAACGCGGTGGTCAACGCCGGAATCCTGAAGAAGATGAACGCCTTCTGGCAGAAGATCTTCCTCACCATCGGCGTCCTCATCGCGGTCTTCGGCATGCGCCTGGTCTTCCCCGTTGTGATCGTCGCGATCAGCGCCAAGATCGGCCCCATTGAGGCCGTCGACCTCGCCCTCTCCGACAAGGAGATGTACGAGCAGCTGGTGACGGACGCCCACCCGTCCATCGCCGCCTTCGGTGGCATGTTCCTGCTGATGATCTTCCTCGACTTCATCTTCGAGGACCGTGACATCAAGTGGCTCGCGTGGCTGGAGCGCCCGCTCGCCAAGCTCGGCAAGATCGACATGCTGTCCGCCTGCATCGCGCTGATCGTCCTGGTCATCGCCTCGATGACGGTCGGGGCCAACGCCCACCAGCACGGTGGCGTCCACGTGGACAAGGCACAGACCGTCCTGATCTCCGGCGTCCTCGGCCTGATCACCTACATGGTCGTCGGCGGTCTCTCCGGCTACTTCGAGAACAAGCTGGAGGAAGAGGAGGAAGCCGAGCACGAGGCCGAGGAAGAGGCCAAGCGGTCCGGCAAGCCCGTCTCGGCCGTCGCCATGGCCGGCAAGGCCGCCTTCTTCATGTTCCTCTACCTCGAGGTCCTCGACGCCTCCTTCTCCTTCGACGGGGTCATCGGCGCCTTCGCCATCACCAACGACATCGTGCTGATGGCCCTCGGCCTCGGCATCGGTGCCATGTACGTGCGTTCGCTGACGGTCTACCTGGTCCGCCAGGGCACCCTCGACGACTACGTGTACCTGGAGCACGGCGCGCACTACGCCATCGGCGCGCTCGCCGTGATCCTGCTCGTCACCATCCAGTACGAGATCAACGAGATCATCACCGGTCTCGTTGGCGTGCTGCTCATCGGATGGTCCTTCTGGTCCTCGGTGCGCCGCAACAAGCGCCTGGAACTGGAGGGTTCCGCCGCCGAGGCATGACCGCGGCGGTAATGCGGAACGCTCCATTGCGGGGCGGTCCACCAGGTCCACGGACCCGGCGGGCCGCCCCGCTTCCGTAGGCTCGGGCCGATCAGGGGATCAGGGGATCAGGGGGTAGGGGATGGGCTTCTTCGACGGCATCATGGGCAGCCGGGCCGTGCAGTTTCAGTCGGGCAGTGCCTCGTCGAACGCGATCGAGCTGACCAAACGACATGCGACGGTGTCGCTTACCAAACAGGGGGCCGTGCACGGCAACCTGCGCGTGAACCTGTCCTGGCGCATGCGGACCTCGGACATCGGCGGCCGCTCCGGCCAGAGCGGCCAGCTCTTCCGGCACCCGTTCAAGCTGTTCAAGCCGGACATGGTGCAGGCGCACACCCAGGGCATGGTCAACGTCGACCTCGACATGGGCTGCCTGTACGAGCTGACGGACGGCACCCGCGGGGCCGTGCAGCCGCTGGGAAACCTGCTGGGCGACCTCAACGATCCGCCGTACGTCAAGCTCAGCGGGGACGACCGGTTCGGCTCGGCGTCGGGGGAGACCCTCTACGTCAACCTCGACCACGCCGACGAGATCAAGCGCCTGCTGGTCTTCGTCTACATCTACGACCAGACGCCGGCCTTTGACCGGACGCACGCCATGGTGACCCTCTACCCCGTCACGGGGCCGCGGATCGAGATCCCGCTGGACGAGCGGCACCCGCAGGCCCGGTCCTGCGCGGTCGTCTCCCTGGAGAAGGTCAAGGGCGAGCTCGTGGTGCGGCGCGAGGTGAAGTTCGTGTACGGGTTCCAGGCCGAGCTGGACCGGCTGTACGGCTGGGGGCTCCAGTGGGGGCGGGGCTACAAGAGTGCCAAGAACTGACCGGGGCCCCGGGACGGGTGAACGTCCTCGGGGCCCTCGGTGCGAGCCGGGCCTGTGCCGGGCCTGTGCCGGGCCTGCCGGGCCGGCGGGTGGATGGGCCCGGCGTCGGCGGTGTCGGCGGAGTCGGCTGCGTCAGCGGCGGATGAACTGCGGGCCCTGGACCGGCAGCCGGAACGACGGATCGCCGCCCGGACCCGGCACCGGGGCCGGGGACACCGGCTGCGGGTACCCGTAGGCGGGCTGGACGGGCGGCGGGGCCTGCGTGGGCGGGGCCATCATCGCCGTCTGCTCGGAGGCGGGCCCGGAGGTGGGCTCGGAGGCGGGGCCGGTCGCGGGGCCGGCCGCGGGAGCCGCCTCGGACTCGGCGGCGTTCTCGTCGACCGAGATCCCGTGGTCGGTCGCGAGCCCCACCAGTCCGTCCGAGTAGCCCTCGCCGAGCGCCCGGAACTTCCACCCCTCGCCCCGCCGGTACAGCTCCCCGCAGATCAGCGCCGTCTCGGCGCCGGTCTCGGGCCGTACGTCGAAGTAGGCCAGCGGTTCGGAGCCGCCGGTCGCGGTGGCGTCGTAGAGGAGGATCCGCAGGTCGTGGACCCGCTGGAACGGGACGTCCTCGGCGGAGGCGACCACCAGGATCCGGTCCACCGTCGGCGTCACCGTGCGCAGGTCCGCCTGCACGGCGTCGGTGATCGCGTCACCGATCTGCTTCTTGCCGAGTCGCCAGACGGCGCCCGAGGGGTGCCGGGGCTGGTTGTAGAAGACGAAGTCCTCGTCCGAACGCACCCGGCCGTCCGGGCCGACGAGCAGTGCCGAGGCGTCCACGTCCGGCACCTCGGGGCCGGCGGTCCAGCGCAGCACCGCCCGGACCGCCACGGGGGTCACCGGGATGTTCGAGCCCTTCTGCATCGCGTGCGTCATGCACGTCATCCTGCCCTCCCGGGGTGGACAGGGACAATGCGGCCCCCCGTAGGGCCTTGTCTCGAACGCGAGACCTGGGCATGGTGCAAGAGGGTTACCTGAACTTCATGTGCTTGAGGAACTCTTGACTCACGTTCGTACGTACTATTACCGGCCATGCCAGTTGGGCCGCCGAGGCAGTACGGGGGATAGCACATGCGTCATTTTGGGCACATATCGCCCACCGTCCGTAAGGACCTCTTCCACCAGGAACCGGCGGAATTCACCGGAGCCTCGCCCGCCCGCGTTCTCGCGGCGGCGCTGGGAGCCACGCTCTACAGCCCGGCCACCCGGCCCACGCTCGCAGCCGACATCCGCAAGCAGGCCGGCCGCGGGGTCGTCTCGATGGTCCTCTGCCTGGAGGATTCCATCAGCGACGGCGATGTCGCCGGAGCCGAGGAGAACCTCGTCCGGCACTTCTGCGAGCTCGACGTCGACGGCGCGGAGCTCCCGCTGCTCTTCATCCGCGTCCGCACGCCCGAGCAGATACCCGACCTGGTGCGCCGGCTGGGCGGCTCCGTGCGGCGACTGGCCGGATTCGTACTCCCGAAGTTCGACGAGAACCGCGGGGTCGCCTTCCTCGAAGCCGTCGCCGAGGCGGAGGCGGTCAGCGGACTGCCCCGCCTGTACGCCATGCCGGTCCTGGAAACCCCCGGCCTCCTCCACCTCGAAACCCGCGTCGAGGCCCTCGCCGGCATCTCCCGCACGGTCAACAGCCACCGCGAGCGCGTCCTGGCGCTGCGGCTCGGCGTGACCGACTTCTGCTCGGCCTACGGCCTGCGGCGCACGCCCGACATGACCGCCTACGACGTCCAGATCGTGGCGGGCGTCATCGCGGACGTCGTCAACGTCCTCAGTCGGGCCGACGGCACCGGCTTCACGGTGACCGGGCCCGTCTGGGAGTACTTCCGCAGCCAGCAGCGCCTCTTCAAGCCCCAGCTGCGCCGCAGCCCCTTCCTGGAGGAGGGCGTGGAGGAACTGCGCACCGCCCTGATCGAGCACGACCTGGACGGCCTGCTGCGCGAGATCGAGCTGGACCGGGCCAACGGGCTGCTCGGCAAGACCTGCATCCACCCCGCCCACGTCACGCCCGTGCACGCACTGTCAGTGGTCTCGCACGAGGAGTTCTGCGATGCGCAGGACATCCTGCGGCCCGAGCGCGGCGGCGGTGGCGTGATGCGTTCCTCCTACACGAACAAGATGAACGAGGTGAAGCCCCACCGGGCCTGGGCCGAGCGCACCATGCTGCGCGCCGAGGTCTTCGGGGTGGCGAAGGAGGAGGTCGGCTTCGTCGACCTCCTCACGGCCGGGCTCCAGGTGTGAACGCGCCCGCGCGAACGCCGGCCCAGGCCCAGGCCCAGGCCCAGGCCCAGGCCCATGCACAGGCCCAGGCCCAGGCACAGTCCCGGGCACAGGCACAGGCAATGACGATGACGAGGAAAGGCAAGACGATCGAAGAGGTGTGGTCGGGTACCTGGGTCGCGGACCGGCTGGGCGTGGGCCTGGAGGACTCCGGTGACGGTGCGCGGCTGACGGACCTGCTCGGACTGGCCCTGCGGCGCAACCCCAAGCGCGCCCACCTGCTGGTCTCGCAGGTCCTCGGCAAGCACGTCCCGCAGTCCCCGACCGTCGTCCACGCCGCCGGTTTCGGCCTCGGCACACGCGTACGGGCGCTGCTCGGCGAGGACGGCGCCGCGGCCGCCGTGGTCCTCGGCTACGCCGAGACCGCCACCGGCCTCGGCCACTGCGTGGCCGACGGCCTCGGCCCGGCCCCCTACCTGCACTCCACCCGTCGGCCCGTGCCGGGCGTGCGGGCGGCCGGCGGCTTCGAGGAGGCGCACTCGCACGCCACCTCGCACCTTTTGCTGCCCGAGGACCCGCAGCTGCTCGCCGGCAGCGGGCCCCTGGTCCTCGTCGACGACGAGTTCTCCACCGGCAACACGGTCCTGAACACCATCCGCGACCTGCACGCCCGCCACCCCCGCTCGCACTACGTCGTCGTCGCCCTCGTCGACATGCGTTCGGCGGCCGACCGCGACCGGCTCACCGCCTTCGCCGCCGAGCTGGGCGCGCGCGTGGACCTGATCGCCCTCGCCTCGGGCACCGTCTCCCTCCCGGACGGCGTCCTGGCCAAGGGCCAGGCGCTGGTCGAGGAGTACGAGGCGCGGACCGCCCCGCCCGAGCGGGACCGGGGCGGCCCCGCCGACGCGGCGGACGCCCCGCGGCCGGTCACCCGCGTGGACCTGGACTGGCCGGCGGGCGTCCCCGACGGCGGCCGCCACGGCTTCACCGCGGCCCACCGCACCCGCCTGGAGGCGGCCCTGCCCGAGCTCGCGGGCCGGCTCGCCGCCGCGCTGGGCGAGAACCCCGGGCGGGTCCTCGTACTCGGCAACGAGGAGCTGATGTACGCGCCGCTGCGCCTCGCCAAAGCCCTGGAGGACGCGGGCGCGGCCCGCGAGGTCCGCTTCTCGACCACCACCCGCTCACCCGTGCTCGCCGTCGACGACCCCGGATACGCGATCCGCACCCGGCTGGTCTTCCCGGCCCACGACGCCCCGGCCGACGGCCCCGGCGACCGCTACGCCTACAACGTCCACAGCACGGACGGTGCCGGTTTCGACGCCGTCGTCGCCGTCGTGGACTCGGCCGGGGACACCCCCGAGCTGCACACGGGACTGCTGGCGGCCCTCGCCCCGCACACCGGCCACGTCGTCCTGGCCGTCGTCCCGTCCTACACACCCGACCGGCGGGAGCCGAAGCCGATCATGACTGACTCGACCGAGCTGACCGACCCGACCGAGCTCACCGACCCGACCGAGCTGACCGAGCTGACCGACCCGACCCTGCGCGAGCCCCTGCGCGGACCGGCCTTCTCCTCGTACGCCCCCGAGGACGTCGGCTGGCTGCTCCAGGACCTTTCCGACGTCGAGCTGGAGGCGCCGACGGAGGAGCGCGAGGAGGCGATACAGGCGGGCGGCGCGCACTACGCCGAGTCCCTGCCCGTCGAGTACCAGCCGTCCCCCCAGTACCAGGAGCTGTACCAGAGCGCGCTGGCCGCCTCCGCCGTCCGCGTCGCCCGGGCCGTCGGCACGGTCACCGAGACCGTCCTCGCCGAGCGCTCCCCGTCCCCGGTCCTGGTCTCCCTGGCCCGCGCCGGCACCCCCGTCGGCGTACTGATGCGCCGCTGGGCCCGCGCCCGCCACGGCCTGGACCTGCCGCACTACGCCGTCTCCATCGTGCGCGGCCGCGGCATCGACGCCAACGCCCTGCGCTGGCTGGCCGCCCACCACGATCCGGCCGACGTCGTCTTCGTCGACGGCTGGACCGGCAAGGGCGCCATCACCCGCGAGCTGCGCGAAGCCCTCGCCGAGTTCGAGGGCTTCAACCCGGAGATCGTCGTCCTCGCCGACCCCGGCTCCTGCGTGCCGACGTACGGCACCCGGGAGGACTTCCTGATCCCCTCCGCCTGCCTCAATTCCACCGTCTCCGGTCTGATCTCGCGTACGGTGCTGAGGTCCGACCTCGTCGGTCCCGCCGACTTCCACGGCGCGAAGTTCTACCGCGAGCTCGCCGGAGCCGATGTCTCCGTCGCGTTCGTCGACACCGTCGCCGCCCACTTCGACGCGGTGGCCGACGCCGTCGACGAGGAGGTCAAGGAGCTGCTCGCGGCCGACCGCACCCCCACCTGGGAGGGCTGGGCGGCGGTCGAGCGGATCAGCGAGGAGTACGGCATCCACGACGTGAACCTCGTCAAGCCCGGCGTCGGCGAGACCACCCGCGTCCTGCTGCGGCGGGTGCCGTGGAAGATCCTGGCGCAGCGCGGCGCCGGGGCCGACCTGGACCACGTACGGCTGCTCGCCGAGCAGCGCGGCGTCCCGGTGGAAGAGGTCGACGGCCTGCCCTACACGTGCGTAGGACTCATCCACCCCCGATTCACGCGCGGCGCCACCGGCGCCGACGGAAAGGCTGTGGCCTCGAAGTGACTGTCCTCGTAGCCAGTGATCTCGACCGTACGCTCATCTACTCGGCGGCCGCCCTCGGCCTGACCATGCCCGACCCGGTGGCCCCGCGGCTGCTGTGCGTCGAGGTCCACGAGAGCAAGCCGCTGTCCTACATGACGGAGACGGCGGCGGGACTGCTGGCGGAGCTGACGGCCGATCCTTCGGTGGTCTTCGTCCCCACCACCACCCGGACCCGCAAGCAGTACCAGCGCATCCGCTTCCCCGGCCGCCCGGCCCGGTACGCCATCTGCGCCAACGGCGGGCAGCTACTCGTCGACGGGGTACCGGACCGGGACTGGCGGCGGCAGGTCGCGGCGCGCCTGGCCGAGGAGTGCGCCCCCCTGGAGGAGGTGCACCAGCACCTGCTGGCCACGGCCGACCCGGCGTGGCTGCGCAAGGCGCGCCTGGCGGAGGACCTCTTCGCGTACCTCGTCGTCGAGCGGGCCCTGGTCCCGGACGAATGGCTCAAGTCCCTGACCCGGTGGGCCGAGGACCGCGGCTGGACGGTCTCCCTCCAGGGCCGGAAGATCTACGCGGTCCCGCGCCCGCTCACCAAGAGCGCGGCGATGCACGAGGTCGCCCGCCGGACCGGAGCCTCCGCCACCCTCGCCGCCGGCGACTCGCTGCTCGACGCGGACCTGCTGCTGGCGGTGGACGCGGCCTGGCGCCCGGGCCACGGCGAACTGGCCGACGCGGCCTGGACGGCGCCGACGGTGACCGCGCTCGCCACGGCGGGCGTCCTCGCGGGCGAGGAAATCGTGCGCGCATTCGCCCAGGAGGCGGCCCGACTGGGCAGACTGGACGCATGACCAAGGGCAACAGCACCAAGATCACGGATGAGCTCTACCGGTACATGCTCGACCACAACCCCCCGCTGGACCGGGTCCAGCGGGGGCTCGTGGCGACGACGTACACCAAGTTCCCCGACGTGGCCGGGATGCAGTCGGCGGAGGAGCAGGGGCCGCTGCTGGCCTTCCTGGTGCGGCTGACGGGCGCCCGCCACATCGTGGAGGTCGGCACCTTCACCGGCTTCTCGGCCCTGTCGATGGCCCAGGCACTGCCCGCCGACGGCCGCCTCATCGCCTGCGACGTCTCCGAGGAGTGGACGCGGTACGGCCGGCAGGCCTGGGAGGAGGCGGGCGTCGCGGACCGCATCGAGCTGCGCATCGCACCGGCCCTGGAGACCCTGCGCGCGATGCCGACCGAACCGCACATCGACATGGCCTACGTGGACGCGGACAAGCAGAGCCAGATCTCCTACTGGGAGGAACTCGTGCCGCGACTGCGTCCGGGCGGCCTGATCGTCACCGACAACACGCTGTTCCACGGCACGGTCCTCGACGAGTCGGCCACCGGCGCGGCGGCCGGCGTCCGCGCCTTCAACGACCACGTGTCGGCGGACCCGCGCATGGAATCCGTCCTGCTCGCGATCTCGGACGGCCTGACCCTGTCCCGCAAGCGCTGAGACTCCTGCCCGGGACCCGGGATCAGCCGCAGCCGCCGCCACCGCAGCAGCCGCCCCCGCCGCCCATCGCGGGCGCGGGGGCGCTGCTCGTACCGCCAACGGCGACGGCGGACAACAGCTTCACGGTGTCGGAGTGCCCTGCCGGGCAGTCGGCGGGCGCGGAGGACTCGGCCATGGGCCGGCTGACCTCAAAGGTGTCGTCGCAGGTCCGGCAGCGGTAATCGTATCGAGGCATGCGCACAGGCTAAGCGCGCCCGGCGCCCGGGCGCTACGTACGCCGCGGCTACGGGCAGCGGCCGTGCATGACGGGGGTCACGGGGGCCCGCCCCTGAACGCGCCGCGCCCGGTCCTCCCGGGCCGCCTGCTCGGGGTGGCGGGCCCGCCAGTACGGATTGTCGTGCGGCAGGGCGCTGCCCACCCGCCCGTACATCCCGAACCACATCAGCATCACGCCGACGACGAAACTGAACAGCACGTTCTGGATCTTGAAGGCCAGGAAGTTCAGCTCCGTGTCCAGCAGCGCGAGGTTCACGAAGCCGCTCGCGATGAACAGCACGCCCAGCACGATGTTCAGGGTCGAGGCGAAGGTGCCGCCCACCACCATCCCGTAGATCAGCAGCGCGCCGATGCAGATCGACAGGACACTCAGCGCACCGTTCGTGTTCAGGGCCAGCACCGTGTCCCCGCCGGTGTCGAAGAACCCGATCTGATTCACCAGCCCCAGGATCCCGAACACCACCAGCAGCAGGCCCATCAGCCCCGCCCCGACCCGGTACACCTGGCCGAGCTTGTGGTCGGTGGGCAGATGATCGTCGAGCTGCGCGTTGACCGGATGCAGCACGCGTGCCATGCGCCGCGAGGCCGTGTCGGCGAAGCGCGGCGGGGCGGGCGCGTTGGGATCGGGCTCATGGGCGACGTAGGGCGCGTAGTGCTCGTGCGGCTCGGTGCACCCGTACGCCGCGTGAGCCACGTAGGGCTCATGGGCCACGGGAGGCTCGTGGGTGGTGTGGGCAGCCATGGTGCCCTCCTCTGCTCCGTTCCCGGCACCTCCCAGCATCCGCCGCAGGCGGCAAGGAAACAACCGGGTGCACAACCGGATGCCCTCCGGGGCTGGGCCGTCCCTTCCGGATCTTGCCGGGCGGGCCCGGCCGGGCCGCCCGGCACGGCACCTCGCGGCGTTGCCGGGACACACTCGAGTACGTCCAGCACCAAAGCGCCGGGCTCATCCAGCAAGAGCCGAAAGAGAGAGCCTAGGCGTGCCCGCGCTCGGCCCGGATCCCGCTCACCACCCGGTTCACGCCAGCCCGTACGTCCGCCATCTCCAGCAAGAACGCCCAGTAGTCCGGATGCCGCTCCTCCAGGGCCGAAAGCGCCCGGGTCACCCGGGCCACCGCCTCGTCCAGCGGCCGCGCGTGCCGCGGATCCGGCACACTGCGCCCCGCCATCGCCAGCCGCTGCGCGTCCCGGATCGCGAAACGGGTCCGGTCCACCTCCGCCTGCGGATCCCGCGCCACCGCCTCCAGCCGCGTCAGCCGGTCCTGCGCCGCCGACACCGCCTCGTCCGTCGCGTCCAGCGAGCCGCGGACCGCCTCGATCAGCGCCCCCACATCGGCCCAGCGCTGCTCGTCCCGGGCCCGGCCGGCCTCCAGCAGCTGCTCCTCGGCCCGCGCCACGTCCCGTACCGCCTGCTCCGGCACGTGCTGCAAGTCCTGCCAGCAGGCCGCACTGAACCGCCGCCGCAGCTCACTGAGCACCGGATCCACCCGGTCCGCCCGGTTGCGCAACGCCTGCGCCCGCGTCCGCAGACTCACCAGCCGCCGGTCGATCTCCGCCGCCCGCTCGGGCAGTCGCGCCGCCTCGGCCCGTACGGCCTCCGCGTCACGCAGGATCCGGTCGGCGCGCTGCACCGTCTCCTGCACGCCGTGCTGGGCCGCGCCCTGGTTCAGCTTGGTCAGTTCCGGGCCGAGCGCCGCCAGTCGCGCCGCGAGGTCATCGGCCCGCATCCCCTTGGCCCGTACGGCGTCCAGCGCGTCACTGGCTCCGATCAGCGCGGCCCTGGCCCGCTCCCGCGCCGGCGCCACCCTCGCGAGCTGCGTCTCCGCCTTGTCCAGCAGCGGCTGCAGCCCCTGCGCGAACCGCTCGAGCTCCCCCTGGACCCGCACCAGCTCGTCCCGCGCCCGGGTCAGCTGCTCCCGCGCGCGCGTGGCGACCGAGGCCTCCAACTCCGCCCGGTCCAGGTCGTGCGCGTCGACCGCCTCGATGTAGACGTGACTGACCTCGTCGATCCGCCGCCCCAGCGCGGCGAACCCCTCGGTCGCCTGCCGCGCGGCGGGAGACCCGTCCGCCGCGGCGATCGTCTCGATCGAGATCCGCAGGTCCCGCTGCGCCGTGTCCAGCTCGTAGAACGCGGCCGCGGCGGCATCCTTCGCCGCCTGCGCATCCGCCCGCCGACTCTCGTCCCGCCCGCCGAACCACCGCCGGGATGCCGTCGTCACAATCCCTCTCCCGTACCGCGTCCGCCATGCCCCGGTCCATTCTCTCCCACGGGATCGGGTTTGCGTGGGGGGTGTGCGCGCCATGTAGGCTGTCCACTCATCCACGGGTGCGTAGCTCAGGGGTAGAGCGCTGCTCTTACAAAGCAGATGTCGGCGGTTCGAAACCGTCCGCGCCCACCATGTTTGACCAGGCATCGAGCCCCGGACCATGATCGGTCCGGGGCTCTTTTCATGCTCGATGGGAGTGGATTGGGAGATCCACTTCTCTGGAACGCTTAGCCGACCTGCGCCATCGCCGTCCTCCGGCCCCGCTCCCATCGGGCCTCCAGCGCGTCCAACCGCTCTTTCCGCATCTGCGGCGTCACATGCTCGTACACACCCTCGATGTCGCCGGTGACCGCCCAGCCCATCGTCTTGAACCTCAAGGCCCGGTCCACCCGGTCTTCCTTCATCCACGTGTCATGCGTGTGCCGGGCGCCTCGCATCGTGAACTCCGGCAGGATCGGCTTCCATTCGCCGCGGCCGGCGTAGCCGCGCTTCCTGGGGATCGCCTTGCGTCCGTCGGCCGCCGGTCGGAGAACTCGGCTGTAGTTTCCGCGCCGCCACCAGGCCCCCTCTGGTCCGGGCGTACTGAACACGTACTCGTGCGGCCACTCCTTCAGGTGCTCTTCCCAAAGGCGGGCCAGGAAGGGAGGCAAGTCGACCTCGCGACCTGATGTCTTGTTCTTGGGAGGCCCAAGGTACAGGCGCACCTGCCCCTTGGGCTCCTTACGTCGGTTGGCCTTCCAGCCTTTCTCCACGCACTGGGCCAGCCGCTCGTCCTCCGCCTTGCGCCAGCCCTCCAGCTCCTTCTCGTCGAGGGCGAACTCCACCTCGTGCAGGGCGCCGACCTTCGGATCGATCCGAAGCACGGTCCGCTCAAAGGGCTTTCCATCCAGCTCATCGGCCCGCTTGAGGAGAACGTTGCTGCGATGCAGTCCCGCTAGCTCGCCCCAACGTAGACCCGTGTAGCAGGCTGACAGAGCCATCAGCCCTTCCACGCCGCCCAGTCGCTGGTACAGCCGGTACGCCTCTTCAGGCTGCGCCCAGACCTCTTCGTCGTCATCTTCCTCGTGGCCGACCGCGCCCTGCTGCTGCGTCACGTCATGGACTGCACGGTCGCTCTGCCGACGGCGGCCGTACATCGGATTGGCCAGCAGGTAGCCGGCGTCTGCCGCTCCCGTCAGGATCATGCTGAGCAGGGTCAGGGCATGTCCCACAGTGGACTGCGCGCAGGTCTGCTTGTTGCCCCAGGCGCGCGCCGTGAAAATGTTGATCTCACATAGCTTCGTCGTACCGAACCCAGGGATCAGATGCCGGGTGAGCAGACGTTGCCGCTTGATGACGGTGGCGGGAGCCACCTTCTGCGCGGCCATCCAGATCGGGGCGAACTCCGCGAACGGCGTCCGGGCCTTCTCCGGGTCCTGCCAGCGGCCGGCCCGGATGGCAGCCTCCTGATCCTCACCCCAGTCCTCTGCCGCCTTCTTGGTTCGGAAGCCGGGTTCGGACCCCAGAGTCCCGTCCGGCCTCTTGTAGCGGGCGCGCCACGGGGTCTTCCCCGTCCCGCGCTTTTCTCCATACGCCATGGCACCCCTCGGTAGTTGGTGGGCGGTCCATCCCGAGACAGCAACGGGTGCGGCAGCCAGCCAGCTACACCGCCCGGAGGTTGGCACGGGACACGGCAGGCTTGCGGTCCCAGTACCAGACGGACACGTTCATCGCGGCCTCGAGCATGCTCGCGGCGGCGGCACTGTAGTCCTCTTTGAGGACCCAGACGACCGGGCAGTCGGGCTGATCGTCAACGACGAGTGACAGCCCTCCGGGCATGGAGGCAACCCGGATAACGCGGACCAACATGCGGCCCCCTCACATCACCTGACGCGGTAGCCCCCCTCGCAGGTAGTCAAACGATGTCACACAGTTAGGTGAAATGTGGAGCATCGCGTCAGAAGTAATAGGGAAACCCGCTAGGCCTCGTCAGCCTCATCGCCCGCCGTGATCTGACGGAGCGCCCGCTGGATGCGAGTCCACTCCTGGAGCGCTGCCCGCAGCTCGTCCGGGGCCATGTCCGCGGCCTCGCTGTCGTGCTTGAAGACGACGACAAGACGCGACTTGGATCCAGGAAGGGTTAGGTCGAGGACCTCAGTGTCTTCAACTTGTCCTTCCGACAGTTCGCGCGCAACTCGCAGGGGCATGCCTTCGGCGAATCGCGGGGCCGCCTCGGGGGCCGCTTCGGACAGGATCCGCGTGGCTGTGCCTGGTTCCCAGCCCAGCGCCTTCTCGACCTTCCCAATGGTCGGGGGCGTTCGCTTCCGCTCGGTGCCGGCCTCCAGGGACTGCACCGTCTGACGGGTAACGCCCGCGTTGTTGGCCAGGTCCTGCTGGGTTGCCATGCCCAGGTGTTCGCGCTGCGCCTTGATGGCGCGGCCGAGTCGCTTCCAGTCACGGTCCATGCGCACATGATGCCGCACGGATAGGCAACCACGCCCGCATGGTTCCGGCCTTTTGACCTGCGCTTAAGGGTGCGCTCAGGTTCCCAGCGGTTGCCCACTGCTTCCTTCTGCGCCGGTTCACGCCCCTTGAGTCAATCCAATGTCAATTGAAGTCGATTCAATGCGGCCGAACGCTTGCGTCTTGCCAATCCAATGCCTAACGTAAGTCATGTGAAGCCCAACGGCGCAGCGCTCCGGGCGATACGAGAGAGGAGCGGCTGCGGCCTGCGGGAACTCGAACGAAGAACGGGCCTAACTAGGCCCTTCCTCTCTCGACTCGAACGCGGAACCCGCGGCGCCTCCCCCTCGACGCTGCAGCTCATCGCAACAGCGCTCAACATCCCGATGACCGCCATCACCAAGGAGGACAAACAGTGAGCAGCCCGCCGACTGCAATCGAAGAGCTCCCGCCCCTGCAGGACGACCGGCTCTACGACGCCGACGAGACCAGCCTGTACGTGAAGAAGAGCGCCCGTTGGCTGAAGCGTGCGGGCGGTGCCGACGAGATCCAGCACACCCGGGTCGGCCGGTCGGTGCGATGGAGCGCCAAGAACATCCGCGACATCACGGCTGGCGTGAAGCACACCCCCAGCCACGGAACCTCGCGGAGCCCGGTACGACAGGCGAGTCGCCCCCACAGGGCCAAGGCCGCAGCGCTGTCCGCCGCCTAAGCGGCTATGCGGCCCCGACCGCCGGTCTCTACACCGCCGGCCAGGACCGCTTCAACCAGATCCACCCCTCACCTGCACGCCTACATGCAAGGAGAAGAGGACCCGTGACCGACATCATCGCCGGTGATCCGGCTCCCACCAACCCCACCGCCCACAGCGCCGCCGCCGGCCTGCGTGGCCTCGCGGACTGGCTCGACGCCAACCCGACTCTGCCGCGCCTGTCGGACCAGCGCATTCTTCTATGTCTCTCCAAGAATGCCGACGTCGAGGAGTTCGCCGCAGCACAGGGCTGGCCTGTCGTCTACGACGGCGAGGGCAACGCCTCGGCCTCCAGGCTGTTCGGGCCGATCGAGTACCACGCATACGGCTACGTCGACTTCGACGCGCACTGCGCGGCAGACGACGAACGACGGGCCCGCAAGTGGGCGGAGAAGCAGGGCCTGGAGATCACGGCGCCGGCGGGCGGTGACCCGCGATGACCACGCCGACGCCTGAGATCGCCCGCCTGGACGTGCCGCTGGCGCAGCTGGACGCGGACCTGCAGTTCCTTCGCCTGAAGCGTGAGGCCGACGCCCAGGAGGCCCGGATCCGTGACGGCATCCGCGCCGAGATTGCCCACCTGAAGTGCGACGCCGACCCGGACGCGTTCACCCGCCCGTTCCCCTACCTCGGCAAGGGCACCCCCGCCCGACTCATCGACGGAGGCCAGTCGTGAAGCCCCGCCAGTTGTCCCGCGAGGAGCGGACCGAACGTCTGCGACTCCTCCGCGGTCGCGAGAGTGCCCGCCGGGTCCGCCTCTCCGGCGGCAACCTCCTCGAACTCCCCGTCCAGCGTCGCATCTCTGCCGCGATCTACGACCCCGGGCTCATCACCCCGCGCGGCGACGACTACCGGGAACCGCTGAACGCCTGGCAGACCCGAGCGGTCATGTACGTCCTCGCCGAGGACGGAGGCCAGTCGTGAGCAACTACCGCGCCAAGCTCGAGAGGGCCAAGGCCGAGGGGCAGCGGCAGGCCGACGCGTGGAACGCTGCGCACCCCGTCGGCACTCGCGTCATCGCCTACCCGAGTGTCCGCCCCGAATACGACGCGAACCTTGCGGCGAACACTCGCCTGGTCACGACGACGCGCACCCCGGCCTGGATCCTCGGCCACGGCGAACCGGTCGTGTCCGTTCACGGGTACGCCGGCGGGATCACCCTCGAACACATCGACATCGACCACGACAGCCCACTCCTTGGAGGCGAGCTCCTCGCCCACGTACTGACAGAAGCCACTTACGGGCGGATCGACCGATGGCTCGACGACATCGGCATCTTCGCCAAGGGCTACTGGCAGGAGGTTGACGGGAAGCTCATCACCACCGGCCTGCGCATCGGCGAGAAGCCGGGCCACGTTGTCGCCAAGTTCGGCGACACGATCATCTGGCACGGCGACCGCTCCTTCTCCGTCCGCCAGTCCGAGGTGGCGGCGTCATGAACTGGGCCGCGCACGACGCGCGGACGTCGGATCTGTCGCCGGCTGAAGAGGCCGCGCTGATCCGCTGCCTGGCCCGGGAGCGGTCGCAGGACGGCCGCTCGCACGGCCGGGGCTGCCTGTGCCCGGCCTGCCACGTCCGCCGGGCCGACGCGACCATGCGGGCCCTGCGGATGCTGGCCGCCGACGCGAAGCAGGCGGCGTGATGGCCACCGAGACCGTCATGTCGGTCCTGCTGTCCGACCCGCCGCCCGTGCTGGTCGCCCCGGCGCTGCTGCGGGGCCTGGGGCTGACGGACCGCGAGCCGCCGGCCTGGATTGCCGATCCGGACCTGCGGGAGTCGATCAAAGCCGGGTTCGTTGACCTGCCCGACTGGGAGGCGCCGTGACCCTCCGCCGCATCGCCGTGCTGGACGGCCTCGCTGCTGCCGCCTCACTCCTGCTCATCGCCCTCGGGCGCCGCATCCAGACCGGAGGCCGAAGTGCCTGAAGCCCCGCTCGACGCCCGAGCCGAGATCACACTGCTACGCGACGCAATCCACGCCAGCCACGAACAGGGCTCCCACCTGCACCACGTCTTCAGCGGCTGGGAAGAGTGCGCTCCCTGCGAGAAGGCCAACGAGGAGGGCGATGGCACCTTCGCCTGCGACGCCTACAAGGGGTGGCAGAAGGAGACCGAGGCGGGGCATCGCTCCCGGGCCGAGATTGCGGTCGACCAGCTAGTCGCCGCTCTCGCCGAGACGCACGCCAAGCTGGAGATCGCCGAGCGGCAGGCCCGCGAGCTGGATCGGGCGCTCAGCGACGCGATCCGAGAGCGCGACTTCGCCGACGACATGGCCGACAAGCTGGCCTACGCCATCGCTCCGATCGAGGTCATCGGCGAGCACTCGTCCCACAACTGCCCATGGCAGAACGCCCTGGACCTGATCACGCCGGTGGCCGAGGTCGACCGCCTCCGCAAGGAGAACGCCGACCTCGAAGCCGGACTCGGCCTGAACGAGGCAGCCTGATGAGCCTCCTCGGCATACCCCGCCCCGGCGGTCGGCATCGCGCGGTCGATGAGGTCATCCGCCTCCGCGCCGAGCTGGACCAGGAACGGGCCCGCAGCGCGGACCTGCGCCGGCAGCTCGACACCGCCAAGGACGGATGGGACAAGGCCAACGCGAAGGCCAGCCAGTACCGGGACGAACGAGACCGGGCGGTCGAGGCCACGCGACAAAACCAGCAGGCCGTCTCCTCCCTCACCGCACTACCCGAGCTGACCGAGACGCAGCCGATACGGGTCATCACCCTGCCGGACGCCGCCGCGAAGGGAGCCCTCCAGTGAGCTACCGCACCGTCGGCGCGGATCAGGAGCTGGTCGTCGACTGCGACATCTGTCCGGAGTCCCTCGAAGACGGCGACTGGGTCAGCCGGTTCGCCACCGAAGCCGAGGCCGCCGAGCAGGCTGACGCGGCCGGCTGGGTCGAGACCGACGCCGGAACGGTCTGCTCGCGGGAGAACCTCCCACACCGCCAGGCCCGCACCGGCCAGGCCGCCTAAGAACCGCCGGGCCGGTGGATGACAGCGGCCACCGAGCCCGGCCACCAACCACACGCAGGACGCCCCCGCCGCGGCAAATGCGGCAGGGGCGCACCCCAAGCATCCCAGGGAATCCCATGAACTCCTGGCATCACGCCCAGTCGTCGGCCCGTAAGTGGGGCGGGGAGCCGCAGCTCTACCTTCCGGTCCACGAATTCATCGACAGCTCGAAGCGGATCATCGGCGACTCCCGGCACCGCTCCCTCTACCACCACACCGAGGGAGTCTGGCTCTGCCAGCGGATCTTCGGCGTCACCCTCGACATCCCCAAGGCGCGCAGCATCACGCAGGTCCCGGTCCGGCTCGTCGCCGAGCAGCACGTCCTCGAAGACCTCGGCTGGCTCCCCAGCCCCGCGGACTACATCGACGGCATGCCGATCAAGCCGTGGATGTCCGGCAGCCGGCGCAAGACCGTCCCGCTCTCGCACCTTCTCCTCACCCAGCCCGGAGGCACCCAGTGACCAGCACGACCCGCAACTTCCTTGGAATCCCGGTCGAGGGCGACATCACCGAAGGCTCGACACGGGTCGAGCAGAAGCCCATCGAGGAGTTCCAGCCCACCCTGCAGGCCATGCTCGACGACCCGACCATCGTCGAGTTCGGGTGGCGCCAGTACACCCCGTACTTCAACGACGGCGAGCCGTGCGAGTTCAGCGCCTACGGCACCTGGGTCCGCACCACCGACGACAAGGACGTCGAAGACGACTACGAGCTGGAAGTCGACTCGCACCGCACCCTCGGCAAGCGCCCGTACCGGCGCCAGCCCGACGGCGAGTACGCGGTCCAGCCCTACGAAGGCCCAGACGAAGCGCGTTACGACCGGTGCCGCGCGCTGGGCGGCGCGGTCGAGGGCGGCCGCTTCGAGACCGTCCTCCTCGCCGCGTTCGGCGACCACGCGGCAGTGACTGTCCGCCGCGACGGAATCCAAGTCGATTTCTACGAGCACGACTGACCCATCCCAGACCGGCCGTTCGAGCGCACCGCGCTCCGGCCTAGGGCCCGTCGCTCCACTTCCCCCCGCAGAGCGACGGGCCGCCATTTTCTGAAACGAGGACCCATGAGCACCGGAACACCCACCATCCCCGCCGAGACCGCCCGCCACGTCCTCGCCCACTTCGGCCACGGAGGCGTCAAGCCCGGCCGGTTCGGCGAGCAGCTGATCACCCTGATTGCTGGAGCTGACCAGCAGAACGCGGCCCGCCTCGCCGACAGCTTCCCCGCCGAAGCCGAAGCGGTCCGCATGGCCCAGTACGACGAGGACGGCATCGCCAAGCTGCAGGCCATCGCGAACGGGCAGGCCGCAGCGTGACGACCACCCCGACCGGCGTACTCCTCGGGACGTTCACCCCCGGGACGAAGGAGTGGGACGAGGCGCGCGCTGGCCTGTGCATCACGGCCACTCAGATCGCTGCGGTCATGGGCTGCTCGCCGTGGTCGAACCGCTTCAACCTCTGGCACAAGAAGTCCGGTCTCCGCGTCCCGCCGTTCGTCGTCACCCCGCAGGTCGAATGGGGCAACCGCCTCGAGCCGGCCGTCGGCACCAAGTTCGCCGACGAGCACCCGGAGATGGCCCTCGCACCGACCGGCACCTGGCAGCACCAGGACCGACCGTGGCAGCGCGCCACCCCCGACCTCCTCGGCCATGAACTCGTCGAGATCAAGACCAGCCCCGTCGCCCACGAATGGGACCAAGGGGTCCCCCTCCACTACTACTGCCAGGTCCAGTGGCAGCTCGACACCCTCGGCCTGGACCGGTGCCACGTCGCGGTCCTGATCGCCGGCCACGACTACCGCGAGTACGTCGTCGAGTACGACGCCGACGACGCGGCGACCATGCGACAGGCGGCCGAGGACTTCCTCGCAACCGTCCTCAACGGACAGCGGCCCGCCATCGACGACAGCGAGATCACCTACAACACGATCCGCGTCCAGCCCGATCGCTACGACGCGATCGACGTCGAGATCCCCGACGACCTCGCCGAGCTGTACATGTCCCGCCGCGAGTACGCCAAGGCCGCGGACGCCGAGTACACGGAAGCCAAATCCCTCCTCCTCGACGCCCTCGGCAACGGCCGCAACGCGGTCGTCGGCGACCAGCGGATCGCCTACCGCACCGCCCGCGAGGACGGCTCGACCATCGCCCTCCAGCCCGCCCGATAGGAGCCACCATGTCCCGCCTTCAGGGCAACAGCAGCCAGCCCGCTGGGAATGAATACGACGATGGCCCGTTCGCCTTCCGCCCCGCCACCAAGGACGGCCACAAGGCCCGCCTGTCGATCCAGGGGCCGTCTGGATCCGGCAAGACCTGGACCGGACTCCAGGCCGCCGCAGGATTCGCGGAGGGGAAGCGGTTCGCGGTCATCGACACCGAGCGAGGCGCCGCCGCCCTCTACGTCAACGACATCGACGCCGAGTTCGACACCCTGCCCATGCACCGCTACAACCCGCGCGACCTGATCAAAGCCCTCGCTGCCGCGGCACAGGCCAACTACCCGGCCGTGATGGTCGACTCGCTCAGCCACTACTGGAAGGGCACCGACGGGACCCTCGATCAGGTTGACAAGTTCGCTAAGGCCAAGTTTGGCGGCAACACCTTCGCCGGCTGGGGGCCTGCGGGCGATCTGCAGAACGAAATGATCGAGGCGCTCATGGCCTACCCCGGCCACGTCGTCGCCACGATGCGGGCCTCCACCAAGTGGGTCTTGGTGGACAAGGCACCCGTGAACATGGGGGTGAAGGCCGAGCAGCGCAAGGGCATCGAGTTCGAGTTCGGCGTCGCAGCCGAGATGAACGTCGATAACCAGCTGCGCTTCATCAAGGCCCGCTGCCCGGCCTTCCGCGGACTGGAGCTCGACCGCCCCGACGGTGCCCGCGACATCGCCAAGCCCTACCTCGACTGGCTGCGCGCCGGCGCCAAAGAGATCGACACCACCACCTGGGTCGACGCGGCCAGCTCCGCCGCCGCAACCCCGGACAGCCTGCTCGCCCTGTACCGCGAGGTGGAGGCGGCCAGCGCGCTCGCCACTCCGCTCATGCATCCGGAGACCGGCCAGCCGACCAGCCTCGGCGACTACATCCGGACCCGCGGCACCGCCCTCAGGGCCACCGCACAGCAGTAGCAGTGCTCGGGGCCGGTCCCGCAGCAATCGGGACCGGCCCACCCCAGAAGAACAGCACACGCGAGAGGTACCTGTCATGTCTGGTCAGCTGCAGATCCCCACTCCCGTCCGCACCGTCATCAACCCCGCCGGCGGAGACGCCGCCAAAGAGCGCGGCATGAGGCGCATCGGCCTCCTCGACCCGCAGTGGGCCGCCGACTGCGACAACGCGATAGCCGAGATGGCCCGCCGCGGTGTCGTCTTCCAGGCCGCCGACCTGATCCGGCTGGAGCTCGTCGGAGAACCCCCGCACCCGAACTGCTGGGGCCCCCGCTTCGCGAAGGCGGCCCGCCGCGGCACCATCCGCCACGTCGAGTACGGCAAGTCCAGCCGGGCGACCGTCCACCGGTCGATCTGCCACCACTGGATCGGTACGGCAGCCGCGCGGACGGAGCAGGCCGCATGAACGCCTCCGAAACCGTGTGGGCCTGCATCGGCGTCGCGACCGGCCTCCTCCTCATCGCCACCTACGGCTGGGACGCCTGGCACAAGGGCCGCACCCGGCGCCGCTGGCAGCAGTCCACCGGCAACAACCCGCAGACCGTCGCCGAACACCGCAAGCAGCGCGAGATAGCCCAGCTCGAAGCCTGGCTGCGGCTCCCGTTGCAGCCCCGCAACACCATCCAGCCCCAGATCCGCCGGACGGAGGACAACCAGTGACCAGCCGCGAAGCCCCCCACCACAACAACTCCACGTGCTACACGGAGTACCGCTGCCGCCAGCTCGAATGCGTTGAGCGCTACAACGCCCGGAACATGGAGCGGATCCGCGCCCGCAAGGCCGGAACCTGGATCCAGCTCATTGACGCCGAGCCCGTCCGCCAGCACCTGCTGCAACTCCATGCCGCAGGCATCCGGCCCGGCTGGATCGCAGCCACCACCGGACTCTCCATCCAAACACTCCGCGACTTCGTCCAGCCCCACCCCAACAGGAACCGCGGACGCAAGCAGCGGACCAGCCCCGAGACGGCCGCCAAGATCCTCGCCGTCACCGAAGAGAACCACCTCCGGGGACGTGTCGACGGGCTGGGGACCAGGCGACGCATCCAGGCCCTCGTAAGGGTCGGCTGGCCCATGAACCACATCGCAGCCCACGCCGGAATCAGCCAGGCGTACATCTCGGTCCTCATGCGCCGCGACGTCATCTTCGGCTCAACAGCGAAGGCCGTCGCCGACACATACGACCACATCAGCAAGAGGAACCCACCGGCAAACATCAGCGCAGCTCAGGTCAAGCGAGCCCGGAACTGGGCTGCCGCAGAAGGGTGGCCCCCGCCCAAGTACTGGGCGAAGTTTCCCGACGCGATCGACGACCCGCACTTCACGCCCGAGTACGGCATGACCAAGCCCGAGCTCCGCGCCGAAGAGGCCCGCTGGCTCGTCACCACCGCCGGCGTCCCGCGCAACGAGGTCGCCGCGCGACTCGGCATGACCTTCGGCGAAGTCGACGACGCCCTCGCCTACACCGCCGCGGCCTAGCCGACCACCACCCGCACCAGCCAGAGAGGCCGCCGTGCGCCACCTGCGGATAGTCCCCGACGAGCCCGACCCCCCGCCCCGTCCGATCGCAGCAACACCCGGTTGGCCGCCCATTGCCATCCCCGGCCGCCCCGGCTGGTGGCGCCATTGCATCGAGGGCCAGCAAGTCGACCTACCAACCCGAGAAAGGAGCAGCGAGTGAACGACGTGACGCTGCCGAGCACCGAGCAGGCGCGGACCCTGACCGACCGCATCAAGATCGCAGTCGAGGGAACCTGGCAACTCATCCGCGAGGCCTACACCAGCCGCACCTGGGCGGTCCTCGGCTACGACACCTGGGACGCCTACTGCACCGCCGAGTTCGGGGAGACCCGCCTGAGGCTGCCGCGGGAGGAACGCCAAGAAGTCGTCGCCTCGCTTCGGGAGTCCGGGCTGAGCACTCGCGCGATCGCTTCGGCAACAGGACAGAGCGATCGGCAGGTTCGCAGGGATCTTGCAGGTGCGACTTTTGCCGCACCTGATCGACCCTCAGTAGTCGGGACCGACGGCCGCGTATACGCGCAGTCACGCTCGCAGGCTCCGGACCTCCTCGCTGGCGACGACTGGCAGCAGCCCGAGGGCCCCGGCTTCGAAGCCACCGTCACCCCTCCTCCAGCCCCGCCCCGCGCCCCCGACCGGCAGCCGCGCCTGGACGTCGCCCGCACGGTCCTATCGGCCCTCACCGAACTTCGCCAGACGAGCGAGTCCCTGCAGGCCCTGACGCCCGCGCACCTTGCCCGTCAAGACGAAGAGACGCGCCGCATCTGGGCGGCGCGCCTCAACACCGAACTGGAAGCCCTGCACGGCTTCTACCAGGCACTGATCAAGGAGAACTCGCAGTGACCAACAACATCGTCTCCCTCTCGCTCTCCAAGTACAACCTCCCGCCCATCACCATCGAACTCGTCGACGTCACCCCCGAGCTGGCACGGGAGTGGCTGACGAAGAACGTCAAGAACCGCAACCTGCGCAAGGGCGTCGTCGCCCAGTACGGCCGGGACATGATGGCCGGCGAGTGGGCCATCAACGGCTCGACGATCGTCTTCGGCGACGACGGCACCCTCATCGACGGACAGCACCGCCTGAACGCCATCGCCGGCTGCTCCATCGCCAGCGCCTCGTTCCCCCTGATCGTCGTCCGCGGCGTCATCGAGACAGCCAAGCGGACCATCGACGGCGGCGCCAAGCGAACCATGGGAGACCGCCTCAAGATCGACGAGACGAGCGGCAACTCCAGCATCCTCGCCGCCCTGCTCCGCCGAGCCCACATGTGGGACCGCGGTTTCTACAGCAACGCTGGCGCCGCATCCCCCAGCCCCTCCGAGATGTACACGTATCTCGAAGACAACCCTGGCGTCCTCTGGTCCGCAGACTTCGCCGCCTCGGCCCGCCGCCGGATCCTGGCGCCGATGTCCGTCGTCGCCATCGCCCACTGGGTGACCTCGCGAGTCGACGGCGGCGACGCCAAGTGGTTCTTCGACCACATCGTCAAGCCGGTCGGACTCCCCGACGGACACCCCATCTGGGCCCTGCACAAGAAGCTGACCGGCGAAGCCAGCCAGCGATCCGGCCGGGCCGACGAGACGGAAATGCTCGCCGCGTTCGTCATCACCTGGAACGCGTACCGGACCGGCCGCAGCCTCTCGAAGATCCAGATGCCTAAGGGCGGCCTGAGGAACAGCAACTTCCCGCTCCCCAGGTAGCGCCCTGGTGGGGGTCGGCGTGTCCGGCCCCCACCCCTTCCCCACCCGCACCAGCCAGAGAGAAGACGCCCCGTGGGAATCCGCCTGTTCGTCGAGGTGCTGGACTACGCGCCGGCCGAGCTGACCTGGCGCGAGCGGTACGCCCTGAGCGTCCTCGCCGAGACCGCCAACGATGGCACCCGGGAGTGCTGGCCGGGCATCGAGGACGATCCGACCATCGCCCAGCGCATGCGCCTGCCAGCCCGCTCCAGCCGGTACGAGGTCATGAAGGCGCTGCGGCTGAAGAAGGCCCTCGAGACCGTCAGCGCGGGCCGTCGAGGCAGTCGAGCCGTGTATCGGATCCCGTTCCTGGCGCCCGCACAGGGTCCGGAAACCTCGGACCCTAACGAGCCCACAGGGTCCGGGAACTCCGGACCCAATGACGGAGATAGCGTCCGGGATTCACGGACCCAAACCGGGAAAAAGGGTCCGGAGAATCCGGACCCTAACTCCGAGAAAGGGTCCGGGAACGACCCCGATAGGGTCCGGGAACCACATGGAAAGGGTCCGGAAACCCCGGACCCCTTCCCCTCAACCCCTCACTCCCCTCAAGAAGAAGATTCTTCTTCGCGGGCTGATGTCTGCCTCGAAGCCTTCGGCGCGTTCTGGCTGACCTACCCGAAGAAGATCAACAGGGGCAAGGCCCAAGAGCAGTGGATCGCAGAGATCCGCAAGGGTGCCGACCCGAAGCAAATCGTCGATGCCGCTCAGTCCTACGCCCGATCTGTCGCGGGCAAGGACCCGCAGTTCACGAGCTACCCCGCGAACTGGCTCCGCCTCGAGCGCTACCACGACGAGTACCCCGAGCCCGCGCCCCCTGGCCGGCCCGATCTCCACGTCGTGGACAGCCGCAAGCACCGGCCATACCAGCCCCCCGCGAACGATGACGTCTACGCGAACGGACTCTGACCATGCCCGAACCTGCCCGCCTCGGCAGCGAGCACTTCGCCCGCCGCCTGCAGGCCGCCCTCGAAGCGCGAGGTCTCGACCACATCGAGCCCGGCCCCATCGACGACAGCCCCGACATCAACGAACCCGGCCACCCCGCCTACCACCAGCGCCGCCGTGCCGAGTGGGCTATCCGCCGCTGGGAAGTTGCCACCCCGTATCGGTACCAGGACGCCACCAGCAGCCACCCCGCCATCCAGCGCTGGGCCGACGCAGTGGTCGAAGACCCCCGCAAGGCTGGCTTCCTCCTCCTCACCGGACCCTTCGGCACCGGCAAGACCCATGAGGCCTACGGCGCCCTCAGGCGGATCGCCGACGCCGGCCCCTACCGCTACGAGGTCATCGCCGTCACCGCCCCTGACATGTACGCCCTGCTTCGTCCTGGCGGCAGCGAGAAGGGCGCCGAGTACGAGCTGAAGCGGCTGACGAACGTGCCGCTGCTCCTCATCGACGACCTCGGCACCGAGAAGATCAGCGAGTTCACCGAGGAGGCCACCTACCGGCTCCTCAACGAGCGGTACAACGAATGCCGCCCGCTGATCATCACCAGCAACCTGCCTGCGGACTCCCGCGACCGCGATGGCAACAAGCAGGGCCCCGACCTCACGAGCACCCTCGGCGAACGCATCGTCAGCCGACTTCGCCAGATGACGACTGCTGTTGACATGCGCGGCCCAGACCGTCGGCGAGGTGTCGCATGACCGACCGCCCCCGCCAAGCCCCGATGCCCGCCTCCCTGCGTCAGGGCCGGCCGCCCCGCCACCCCGCGCTCACCGTCCGCTGCCCGCACTGCCAAGCCGCCCCCGACATGCGTTGCACTACCCGCGCCGGCAGGGCCCGCATCCAGCGGCTCGACCCCTGCCCCGCGCGACTCGCCGACTGGGCCCAGACCACCGCCGTCTGCCCCCACTGCCAGGTCGCACCCGGCACCCCCTGCCACGACAGCGGCATCCAACGCCCCGACAGCAGCCCCGTCCACGCCCAGCGCTACACCGAAGCAACGGAGACAGCCGCATGAGCCCGCAGCGAATCCACCGCCCCGCCGTCCGCGGCTGGAAGGCCCCCGAGAACGCGATCTACGTCGGCCGCGGCAGCGACTGGGAGAACCCGTTCCGTTGGCGCAGCCGCGAGGCCCTCGCCCGGGTCCCTGCCCTTGACGGCAGCGACTGGGAGTACGAGTCCAGGATCAGCGCCGACGGCATGCACCACGCCTACAAGCACCCCGACGGCCGCATCACCGGCCACAAGATCCGCTACATGACCCGGCGCGAATGCGTCGACCTGTACCGGCAGGCACTCCTCGAGCCGACCGTCGACCTCCGCCTCCAGCGGGGCACGCTGCGGCGGATCACCGTCGAGGATGTCCGCACCGAGCTGGCAGGCAAGGACCTTGCCTGCCGCTGCGCCCTCAACCAGCTCTGCCACGCCGACGTACTCCTCGAGGTGGCCAACTCCGTCGAGGCCGACCGGTGACCGCGACCGCCCTCGAGCGGCTGCTGGCCGAGGAATGGCCCACCGGCCTCTTCGGCGGCCCCCGACCCGCCACCCCCGCCGAACGCTGCACCCCGCACGACCAGACCGCCAACTACAACGCCCTCGCCGCCGTCGTCGGAGCCCAACGCCGGCCCCGCACCCCCCGACCCAAACCGAAGCCCCGTACACCGCGTGGCATCTGCAGCTGGTGCTACGAGGAACGCGCCCTCAACGGCGACGGCACCATCCGCGCCCACCGCTTCCCCACCCACGGCAACCCCGGACCGTGCCAAGGCGGCGGCCAACCACCCACCCAGGCCGCCGCCGCATGACCCGCCCCGCCCGCCGCCCCCGTACCGGCCAGACCAGCACACACCGAAAGGACACACCGTGACCGAGCCCTACTGGCGCGACGAACACGTCGAGCTCTACCTCGGCGACATGCGGGAGGTGCTGCCAGCCCTCGAGCTGCAGGCCGATCTCGTCGTCACCGACCCGCCGTACCAGTGCACCTCGCTTGCTTGGGACTCCTGGCCCGACGGGTGGCCCGCCCTCGTCGCTCAGGCCTCGGCCAGCATGTGGTGCTTCGGCAGCATGCGAATGCTTCTCGAACGCCGCCACGACTTCGACGGCTGGAAGCTGTCCCAGGACGTCGTCTGGGAGAAGTCCAACGGCTCCGGCTTCGCCCGCGACCGGTTCCGCCGGGTCCACGAGATCGCCACGCACTGGTATCGCGGCGACTGGCGGGACATCCACCACGACACCCCGCGCACCGCGTACAGCGGGCCCGACAAGTCCGCCCGCGGCCGGGAATCCCGCACCCCACACACGGGGGCGATCGGCCCCCACACCTACGTCGACACCGGCACCCGACTCGCCCGCTCGGTCATCAAGGCCGGGGCGGTCCGGTACCAGCGGCGGCACCCGACGGAGAAGCCGGTCGAGCTGCTGGCCCCGCTCATCGAGTACGCCTGCCCGCCCGGCGGAACCGTCCTCGATCCGTTCGCCGGCTCCGGCAGCACGTTGGATGCCGCCCGGACGCTCGGCCGCCGGGCGATCGGCATAGAGGCCGACGAGCGGTACTGCGAAGCCGCCGCGCTCCGGCTGGCCGCAGCCCCACTCACCCTCGCCACCTGACCCGCCGCGACAACAGCCAGCCCCAGCATCGGAGGACCCCATGACAGACCAGCCCAAGGTGACGGGCCTGTGCCCCGTCTGCGGCCGCAAGTTCGTGCTCACCGGCTTCGGCCGCATCCCAGCCCATTGGGCGCGCACCGCTACCGGTGAGGTCGTTCGGGGTTTGCCCGACTGCTACGGCACGGGAGAGAAGCCCCGCCCCACCCCGTGACGTGGACGGCCGCCTCCGGGGCTAGCGGAGGCGGCCAACCGACAGCATCCCACCACCCGAGGAGACCCACGATGGAGACCTGCAGCCTTTGCGGCCGTACCTGGGGCGTCATAACCCAGCCCCGCAGCAACGTCCTGTGCACCCCCTGCGGGCAGCCTGCCCCGAACCGGCGACCCGAAATGTACTGGCATCTGCGCGCCGTCACCGGCCACCGTGATGAGCGCTACCGGTCCGTGGACTGGTGGGACCAGCAGACCAGTCTCGGCGACCTGAAGTACGCCGCCGAGTTCGCCAGCGACCTGGACCGGTCGTGACCGCGCCCGCCCGGCCGGAGCTGACCGCGCTCGAGGCCACGGTCCTGCGGATGGTCGCGGACGGCTGGACCTACGCCGAGATCGCTACGCGGCTGACGTACACGACGTCGGGGATCACCAGCGTTGCGAGCCGCATGTTCCCGAAGCTCGGCGCCAACAGCGCCCCGCATGCCGTGTTCCTCGCTTGCCGGGCCGGGATCCTCGACGGCCGCCCGTTCCTCCGCCACGGCGATCACGCCGGCTACGAGACGCACATCCGGCGCCGGATCCCGCTGTGCGACGCCTGCCGTGAGGGCGAGAAGGCGTACCGCGACGGACTCAAGGCCGCACGGCACGCCCAGGAAGCCGCCTGAGGCCGCCTCTCGCGCGATTGCAGCCGAAACCTGACCCATTTCACCTCCAGCGCCCTGAGGGGCGCTCAGAAGCCCCGTACAGCCCCGCCGCCCGACACGACACCTGGAGGAACCATGCCGATCACCCCGCACCCGAAGCCGGTCTACAGCCTCACCTGCGACAACGACGACTGCTGCTACCTCGCCGACATCGACGGCGACGGCCGCCTCTACTTCGAGTCTCCCGAGGAAGCCCGCGCCTGGGCCTTCGGCTGGGGCTGGGCCCGCGACGTCACCGACAGCACGCGACTGCTCTGCATGAACTGCGCGGCGGAGCAGGCGGGAACCCAGTCGGACCTCGACCACCACAACGCGGAGATCGCGGCTGCCGTGCAGTACGCCCTCGACCTGCCATCTACACCGTGACCGGCCAGCTGGAGTTGTGGTCGCCCGGCTGGGAGGTGGAGCCCTGCGGCCACAACGACCCCGACCCCGACGAACAGGCGCACGCCGACCTTCACGCCGTCCGGCACATCCCCGGCGACCACGGACGGCCGGCAGGGCGTGGGACGTACAGCCGGCTACGGCGCATCCAGACAATCAAGCCAGCCGAGGTGTACCTGTGACCCCCGACGAGCTGCGTGCCGCGATAGCCGCCGACTGCCCCCACCGCCTCGACGACTTCGACGGACACCTCGCCGACCGCGCGCCGACCGAGGCGTTTGTCCGGCTGTGGCGCATCGAACACGCCATCAGCAGCCGGCCCGCGGTCGAGCAGCAGATCGCCGACCTGTACGAGCAGATCCAGACCACCGACACCCGCGAGCAGGCCATGCCCCTGTTCGAGGAGATCAGCCGCATCCGACACGAGATCAGCGAAGGACTCCAGTGACCGCCCAGACCCTCAGGAACGCCGCCCGCGCCATCGCCGCACTCCTCCGGATCCGCCGTCCCCGCCCCGCCAGCCAGGTCCCGCCCTGCCGGCACTGCGGCAAGCCCATCCGCGACGCCGTCTACTACGAGCAGCACGCCGACGGCCTCCACGCCTGGCACACCGACCGGCCCGACTGCTGGAATGCCGCACTCGAGGACGGGCAGCCGTGATCGTCACCCGGATCCACCACGAGCGAGGCAGCCACATCGAGCCAGCACTCGACACCAACTGGCCCTCGCTGACCCGCCTCCAATGGAAAGCCGCAGTCGTCACCCACGACACCGGCCTGACGGTCAACGTGCACGAGCAAACCGAGGCCGGCGTCTACGGAGTGACAGTCGGCAGCTCAACCAGCGGCCCATACAGCCACCACGAACTCTGGCTCTACCTCAGCGGCGTCACCACCGGCGCCAAGCAAGCACGCCGAACCACCGCCTGACCTGCCCGCACGCCGCACCAGGAGACACGCCGTGAACGACACGTACTGCGAGCTCTGCTTCCGTCCCGCCACCAGCCGAGTTCACGACGGCTGCCAGCAGAAGATCCGCCAGAACCTGCTCGACCTCCCCGGCCTGTACGCGGCCCTCGTCGACGCCCTCCAGCCGACCCGCCGCGGCGACGGAGGACGCGCCAGCGCGGGACGGACCGCACCCATCCCGTGCAACCTCGAAGCACTGGATCTCCGCGCCCGAGGAGGAATCGAAGGTGTCCTCGCCACCTGGTCCGCCGACCTGTGCGAAGGCGAGAAGTGGGAGCTCCCGCAGTACGGCACCGTCGAAGCCGCCGTTCAGGGATACGCCGACCTCCTGCTCGACAACCTGAAGATGATCTGCGACGAGCACCCGGCCGTCCGGGAATTCGCTTCTGAGATACGGCGGATCGCCGGCCAGGCCAGCCGGCTCGTCACCGGCGAGAAGCCGGCCCGCCGCATCCCCGTCGGCTGCGCCCAACCCGCCTGCTACGCCGTCCTCAGCGTCACCATCGACACCCCCGGCGTCCGCTGCCACGGATGCGGCCACCAGTACGGACACACCGAAGCGCTCCAGCTCTCGCCAGTCCGAGCCGTGGCATGAAGAAGCGCCCCAGCCGACTCGGCTGGGGCGCTTCGTGCGTTCGGGGTCAGGCAGCGTGGGGCGGGATCGGAATCGTGTAGGAGAGCGCGTACCTATGCGCGGCAACCACGATGTCGCAGGTCTCGACCGGCAGATCGTCGACGTAGTAGGTGCGCGTGACGACGATGACCGGGACGCCGGGAGGGAGTTCCAAACTCTCGGCCTCCTGGGGCCGCGGCGCCCGGGCACTGACCTCTTCGACCACTTTGGTGATGTGGAGACCGATCAGGTCGAACCGAGGCACGACGCCCGAGACGGGACTCGCTTCGGGGTGCTCGATGGGCGTCCCCCCAGTAAGGGCGAGCGGCTCATGCGAAACGGACAACTTGATGACGTCGGTGTCAGCGAAGAACTTGTACGTGGTC
Organism: Streptomyces sp. NBC_01214; assembly: GCF_026340975.1. Taxonomy (GTDB): domain Bacteria; phylum Actinomycetota; class Actinomycetes; order Streptomycetales; family Streptomycetaceae; genus Streptomyces. The sequence continues at coordinate 1,856,562 of NZ_JAPEOS010000001.1, forward strand.
CTCATGACCTCATCGCCCGGCTGGATCGCCAGGCGTTCGGCGATGGCCTTCGTTGCAGCGGTCCGGCGTGTCGAGGACTCCCACTCGGAGCGCCGCCCGCCAGCCTCCGTCGCTGCCTGTACGGGAGACCCGACAGGCCGCTTGCCGTAGAGGTCGCCCGAGATTCGTTTCTCCAGCTGCCGCTGCTCGCGGACGAACGTCCCCTTGCCCTGCTGCTTGATGATCAGGCCCTCATTCTGAAGAGCATCCATCGCGCCGCGGATCACGATGCGGGACACGCCGTACTCGGCCATGAGGGCTGCCTCGGTGGGCAGCGGATCCTGCGCCTGAAGGACGCCGTCCTGGATCTGCCGCCGGAGGTCGTCGGCGATCTGCTGGTAAGCCGGCTTGCCCTGATGTGCCACTTTGTCCCTTCCTGGTTATTGGTCACAACAAGTGAACCACGCGACTGACCTGCGCGACCACAGCGGATTGAGTGACGACACGCTCACGCTCTTGCATCTGACTCAACATTCGTCATAACCTTTAGCCATCGGCAGCTTCGACAGAAGCCGCAGGTTCTGCAACGCCCTGGAACGCGCAAAGGCCCCAGCGGGGTGATCCCGGTGCTACCAACACCGGGCCCGCCAGGGCCAGCGCATCAGAGATTGGGTCTCAGAGATGCAGCACAAGCGTACCGTGCCTGCCCCCACGAAGGGACAGGGCAGCCCTCTCAACGTCAGGATCATCGCGGATGCGATGCGCCTCGACCGGGCCACCATCTACCGCGAGATCGGCGCCGGCCGCCTCCCCTCGTACCGCGTCGGCTCCGGCCGCGGGACCATCCGCGTCAGCCGGGCCGCGTTCATGCAGTACCTCGACGACCGCGGGATCCCGGCGAGCGAGCTGGCGGTGGCGCTGTGAACGCCACCTCTCTCGCACTGAAGCCCGCCCAGCCCGCGCTCCGCCTGCTTCCCGGCCAGCGACCCACCCTCGACTACGTGCTCGACGCTCCGCTCGCCGAGATGACGGCCGAGCTGCACGTCGAGGTCATCACCTCCGAGATTACCGACGCCGAGTTCTTCGGCTGCGTGGTCGTTCGCGGGTCCCGGATCGTCGTGATGCTGAACCCGAACCTCGGCGAGTTCGAGGCGGACTTCTTCACCCGCTACCTGACGGCGCAGGCGTACAAGCTTGAGATGTCGCCGCTGCCGACGCCGTTCGACGTCGAGGTCAGCCCCATGCTTGAGGGGGCATCGGCGTGAACCGTCAGCCGCAGCTCTCCCAGGTCCGTCCCGTCGATTCGTCCCCGTCCATGAACGAGGCGCTGCGCCGCGCCCGCCGCGAGCAGGCCATCGCCCATTCCCTACAGGCCGCCGCCCTGGCCGATGAGGCCGGCGCCCCGGACTACGCCGCCGGCTACCGCGCCGACGCCGCCCGGATGCAGGCCGTACTTCGTTTCGAGGTGCAGTGATGGCAGCCCAGACCAGCCACAGCATCGTCGACCAGCCGGCAACCCCAGCCGCGTGCAACGCCGACTACAGGCCGCCGGCTCAGGCCGCCCAGGCGCAGGCTGACGCCCGGAACAACGTGGGCGCCCTCGGCACCGGCCAGCAGCACACCCACCGCAGCTGAGGAGCACCCATGCTCACCAGCACTCCTGAAAACCTGACCCGCCGCGAGGAGCAGGCCCGCACACTCGCCGCCCGCATCGTGGTCCTGCTCGACAACCTCGACGACCTCGGCATCGGCGTCACGGTCGGCCAGCTCCACACTCCCGCCGGCGTGATCCGGCGCCAGCCCGAACGGGGCTGGACCGTCACCGACCGTTGAACCTCACCACTCCCGCCTGACCAGCTAGGAGATCACTCATGGACTTGAAGCAGCGCTTGACCCGTGGTGCCCGTTACGCCTGGAAGGTGACGATCAAGTCGGGCCCGGCCCGCATGGACCTGGCAGGCGACACCGTCGGTAACGGAGAGACGGTCGCGGAGGCCAAGGAGGCCGTCCGGATCTTCTCCGCGGGACGGATGGGCGTTCACCCGGGCCTCGTCGAGGTCGTCGCGTTCACGATCGTCGCCCGCTAGCCATCCCGCCTGACCAAAGAGGAGCCAGCCGTGCTCGAAACCTCCGACGACTACGCCAAGCGAGCAGCCGCCGCCATCCGCCGCTCCCACAACGAAGACGCCCCGCAGGCCGACCGCGACGCCGAACTTGCCGAAGCGCAGGTGTGGGCCATCCTCGCCCTCGCCGCCACCGCCGCCTGACCACCGGAAGGAATCACAGTGAACACCGCCACCCTTCAGCAGCCGTCCGACGTCGAAGCCGCCTGGGCAGAGCGCGACCTCCGCGAGCAGCTCATTACCGCCTACGAGCAGGCCGCCACTCGAGCCGGCCGGGCCGCCGCACGCTGGGACGTCCTCTCCTACGACATGGCCAACCCTGGCGTCACCAAGCTCGCCGATCAGCTCGACGATCGTGCCAGCAGGGCCGCCTGATGGCCCGCTTCAACGGGGCCTGGCGCTCCGCCCGTGACGAAGCCGCCGGACCCCGCGCCCGCTACGACCGCGTCGTCGCCCCCGACGACAAGTTCATGGAACCCGGCCGGCCCGCAGGCCAAAACGCCCGAGCCAACGAGGACACCCGCATGTACCGCCGCGCCCACGTCCGGGCCAGCTAGCAGAGAGGAAGACAGCGCCATGACCGCCCAGCTCGACCACGTCAACGGCATCGCCGCTGTGCCGCGCTTCGACCCAGTGGCACTTGCCGAGGCGGAGGCCATCCGCACCAAGGCCGAAGCCGAGGCGAAGGCGCTACAGATCAAGGCTGAGGGTGAAGCGAAGGCGGCCGAGATTGCTGCGCAGGTCGAGGCCGATAAGCAGCGGATCCTCAACGACCGGGCGGCCCTGAGGGCGGAAGCGGACAAGGCCGCCCACGACAAGAAGATGGCCGAGCTGCTCGCGGCCACCGCGAAGGCCAAAGCCGAAGCCGACGAGGCGGACGCGGCAGCCGAGCGGAAGGCCCGAGAAGACGAAGGGCGGGCCGGCGAGGAGCGTCGGACCGAAGCGACCTGGAAGTGGTCCGCCCGCGGCATCTACCTGATCAGCCTGATCATCGCCCTGCCGCTCCAGCTGAAGGCCTTCTACAGCGACGACAAGCCCTTCATGGTCGCCGCCCCCCTGCTCCTCGAAGGCCTGGCCCTGGTCCTCGCGTTCGGTGGCGCCTGGGCCATCGCCCACCGCCGGAACGTCCGCCCCTACCGCATCGGCATCATGGCCGCCGCCGCGATTGCCGCCGGCGTGAACCTCTGGCACGGCAACGTCGACCCGGCCATCGGGATTGAGGCCGGCATCGTCGGCGCCCTCGCCTCCCTCGGCGGGCCCGTGGTGCTCATGGCCTACGAGCACGGCATCGCACAGAAGCGTGACGGCATCCCCTCCTGGCGCGAGCGCCGTGACGCGGCGAAGGCTGCCGCGGCCGCGGCCAAGGAGGCAGCCGACAAAGCGGCGGAGAAGAAGGCCGCCGAAAACCTTCGGGCCCAGGAGAAGTGGGACACCGAGCAGGCCGCGCTGGCCGAGCAGAAGCGCAAGGACGCCGACCGCCAAGGCGCCCACAAGAAGGTGTGGGACGTTGCCGAAGCCATGCGTTCGGCCCGCGGACTGCAGTACGTCACCGACCAGATCTGGGGTGAGGCCTGGTACCGGGTCACCGGCTCCAAGGTCGTCGGAGTGTGGCCCGAGCTCGAGGCCAGCAGCCGCGCCGCTCAGGCCCGCATGAAGGCCGCCTCCGAGATGCCGATATTCGGCCCGTTCATGCAGGTCGAATCCCAAAAGGGGCCCCAGTCCGACGGTGTCGACGGACGCCGCTCCAACGGCGGCACTCCGCCCCGCCGCGTGCCCGGCGACACCCCTCCCAACAGCCCCATCGCCCGCAAGCAGGCCGTGCTTGAGCAGACAACCCGCAAGGCCGCAGGCGACTCCGACGAGAGGACCATCCGATGACCACCACTGTCCCGCCGCAGTCCGGCGCTCACGGCGCCCAGGCCAAGAAGAACATGACCAAGAACTCGTCCAACCACTTCGCCGGGTTCGCCCCCAGCTTCGGCCTGAACATCAACGTCCAGGGCAGCGGCAACGGACAGCAGTCGGCCTCCGGCGGCAGCGGCCAGATGTCCGGGGGTAACCAGCCGTCGCACTTCATGCTCGGCGAGCCGTCATTCAACACCACCGACGAGGTCCGCGCCTACTGCAACCACGTCCGAGCCGTCATGGTCCACGCCGCGATCGAGCTGGCCATGGCTGCCAAGATCCTCGAAGCCCGCCTCGGACAGGCCCAGTCCCTGCCCGGAGACAACCCCATCCAGGGCCGCCTACGGGCACGCAAGGTCGGCCGCCAGCTGAAGAAGGCCAGCGGCGGCGCCACATCCTCCGCCAAGGCGGCCGTCGCCGCCTACGCCGCATTCACCCGCGAGTACGCCGATCTCATGCGCCCCCGACCCCAGCAGGCCGCCAGCACCAACCCGTTCACGTTCTGAGAGGAGAGCCCGCCATGACGAGCAACGAAGTGGCCCAACGCCACGAGGACCGCCTGAACGGAGGCTCTTCGGCAGCCGGCCTCAAGGGTTGGCTGTGGCACCGGGCCAAGCCGTACACCCCGCCGTGGATCGCCACCGGAGTTGTCGGGATCGCCGGCACCGGCGGGAACCTGATGTGGGCGAACTCCGCCCCGGCAGGCGTCGGCCTGACGCTCGTCTCGGTGGGCTTGACCGCCGCGGCCTGGTGGGCAGGTAAGCCCACCGGCCGGGAACGGCGCCTACACACCGCTATCACCGTGGCCGCAGGAGCGTCCTGGACCACCGCGGCCGCGCTCGCCGGACCCCTCACCGGGCCCCTCAATGACATGTACCTCATGGGCGGCGCCGGACTTGCGCTCTCCTGGAACCTGCGCCAGATGATGTGCGGCGCCGACGACAGCACCGGCAACGCTGCCGACAAGGGCCTCCTGGAGAAGGTCGGCCTGGCCCGCACCCTGCTGCGCAACGTCAAGGTTGAGCCGAACCGGGTCACCGTCCCCTACGAACTGCCCGCCGGCGAACTCACCAACGACGACGTCGCACGCTCCATCCCTCGGATCGCCTCCGCGCTCGACGTCCCCACCACCGCGATCCGCGTCCAGCACGACCCTGACTCGGCCCGCAAGGGCCAGATCGTCATCGTTCCCGAAGACATGCTCAAGACCCCGACACGCTGGCCCGGCCCTTATGCGGCAGCCCAGTCGGTGGCCGTTGCTCTGCGGATCGGCGTGTATGACGACGGCAGCGCACTGCTGCTACCGCTCCTCGAAGCCATCCACATTCTGATCATGGGAATGACCGGCTCCGGGAAAACCGAAGGCGCCCTCGACGTTATGTTCGAGCTGCTGACCCGCAAGGACGTCGTCGTCTGGCTCGCCGACGCAGCTAAGGCCGGCCAGGACTTCCTGCCCCTGGTGCCCGCAATGGACTGGGCCGCACTCGACACCCCGTCCGCCGCCGCGATGGTCGCCGCCGTCCAGGCCGTCATCCCCGCCCGCACCGCCTGGCTCCGCGACCACGGCTACCGTGCATGGGAGCCCGCAGCCGCCGAACCGCAGAACGACCCCGCACACTCCTGCCAGAAAGGCCGCGCCTGCGGCTGCCCCGGAATCCAGTACCTCATCGCCTGGTTCGAGGAAGCAGCCAAGCTTCTGCGGGAGCTCGGCGACGACACCTTCACCGGCATCGCCCAGGAAGCCCGCTCCGCCGGCGTCTCCCTGGTCGTCTCCATGCAGCGCGCTTCCGGCTACCAGCTCTCCACCGACACCCGCGCCTCGTTGCCCGCCGCGGCCTGCTTCGGCGTCCGAGGCGACGACGCCTCGTTCGCACTGCCCGAGGAAGTCCTCGACGCAGGCGCCAACCCCGCTGCCTGGGGCAACAAACGCAAGGGCTACGTGTACCTGGTGTCTGCTGGCATCGACGAAGACATGTACGCCAATCCGGCCCGCACGTTCTGGACCGGGCCGTCCGGCGAGTATGAGAAGGCGGCGGCCTGGCTCGTCCAAGAGTTCGCAGGAATTCGTGCCGCCGTCGACCACGTCACCAGCGCCGCCGCGGAGAAGGTCGCCGGCCAGCTGTACACGAACCGCAAGGCCCGCGCCCTGGACCCGGGCAGCGTCCAGGCCGAACCCATCGACATCGAGGACGACATGACTGACGAAGCCACCGAGCAGGAGCTGGCCGCCCTGCAGCAGGAACTCCCTCCCGTCGAATCCGTAGTGGACCTGCCGCGGGACAAGCCCAGTACGGAGGCGGCCCGCGAGCTCCTCGACGAGCTCATCGACACGCTCGCCTCCGTCGGTCCCGGCACCGTCGCCGTCAAGGACTTCGCCCCCTACTTCGAACAGCTACAGCGGGACCGTTCCTGGGTGTCGAAGGAGTTGAAGAAGATCGGCGAGAGGGGTGAACGGCTCGCGCCGACCGGCGAGACCGGTGTTTATCGGGTCCTGCCCGTCCTCGCCGGAGTCTGACGTAGTAGGCCGCTGTGCGGCCCAAGTGTGCGGAGGGTGTGCCGATCTAGTCACACCCCCGTCTACCTGGGCAGACGCGCTGTGCGGGCGCGTGAGGTGTGCAGGTGTGCGACACAGGCGCAATCTGCACCAATCGGTAGATAGCGGCAAGGGAACGCCAGCCCGATCACAGCCTGCACAGCGGGCCGCACACCCCCTCGCAAACACGGCAAATCCCCTTCAGGAGTCCCCTCATGCCCGACAGTAGCCAGGCGGAACGCAAGGACGCCGAGCGACTCGTCAATGCGGTCAATGAAGTCCTCGCCGCCCCCACCTCTTACCGCGACACCAGCCTCCTGCCTGCTGTCGGGAACGCAACGCCCGTACCCCAGCCTGGCCGCCCCCCGATGTCGCAGAAGGCCACCAATGCCAGCATGGTCATGCTCGCCGCCGGCGCCGCCTCGCTCCCCATCGGCGGCAGCACCGCCCTCGTCCTATACACGCTCGGCCACGTCGACCCTGCCGCCCTCGCCATCGGAGCAGCGGCTCCCGTAGCCCTCGTCCTCGCGATCGGGGCGCTCATTCGGGCCGCCAGCCGCGGCGTACAGGGCATCGGCGCCGAACACCACCACCACTACAACGGGCCCGTGCACCAGGAACACAGCACGGTCAACACGCAGACCCGCGGCTTGATCGCCAAGACGATCAACAAGCAGTGAACGGAGACCAGGCTATGGCCAAGCACATCACCATCACCGACACCAACGGCACGACCACCGAGACCGCCGTCGCCGACGACGACACCGCCCGCCACTACGAGAACCTGCCATTCGAGACTGACCACATCGTCAGCGTCACCGTCACCGACGCCTGACCGCGAGCGGCCTGACAGACCCGACTGCCACACGCCACCCAACCTGAAGGAGAAGCGCATGACCCAGCAGACCACCAACGAGCCGGAAGCCCAGCCCGAGGCCGAAGAGGACTGGCCCTGCGGCGAGGGCATGTGCCAGTGCAGCTGCGACCACGGCCACGCGTGCGGCTGCGACTGCCCCCGCTGCCCTTACTGTCAGCAGGATTTCGAGGACTGCGACTGCGAAGACTGACCTACCGCTCGATCGGGCCCTCGCCGTTCGCGGGGGCCTTCGGCATGACCGCGCGCGCCATCCACCCCGGACCTGCTGCCCGCATCGGCGCCGTCGTCGCCACCGCACCCAACAGACGGCACAGACGGTCCAGCTCACGCTGACACTCGACGGCCGACGACGCGCGGACCATGTACGAAACGCCCATGACGACATGATGCCGTCACAGGCGCCCCGGATAGCGCGGGATGGCGATCTACGGCCGCCACTCCTCGCGGAAATACGGGTGATCGGCGTAGGGGAGGGCAAGGAGGCGGACGACCGGACAGGCCTCCCACTCGATGCCTCCTGCACATCCGAGACACGCCTGGCCGGGCTCATCGACAAAGCGACGGTGGATCGCCAGAAGCCGCCGCTTGGCGTCGACCTCGGCGAGGACGCGCGCTGGATCGTGGCGGGCGATGTGGGCGACGGTTCCCCAGAGCAGGCCATCCTCGATGATCTGCTCGTTCTGCTCCGACTGCATGTTCCCGAAGCGGTCGTCATCGCCGTAAGGCCCGCGCGCCAGCCACTGCCCAGAGGTCAGGAACTCGCACGCGATGGCCTGCTGCGCAGCCTGCTCGTCCTCGTCGAGGCGGTCGCGAAGGAACTGCACGAGATCGTCCATGACGCCATTGTGGCCGAGATCGTCGAACATGGCCCGAACCATCGCCTTGTCAGCGCAGGTTGACGCGCGACCTGGGCGAACGTATCGTCGGTCTCACTGGACACGTGTGACTCTGAGGCCCGCCCACCCGGCGGGCCTTTGTCGTACCCCGGAGGTGGACATGGCCGCCGGAATCGCCCTCGTCGACGAAGAAGCCGCCGCCCACTGGACAGGCCGCCCCGGCGTCACCATCCGCCGCTGGGCCCACGAAGGCCGCATCCAGCGATACGGCAGCGGACGCGGCAAGGTCCGCTACAACGTCTTCGAACTGCCCCGGAAGGTCGTCGACGACTGGACGGGCGAGACCACCCTCGGCGACCCGCCGCCACTGCCCGTCCGAGTCCGAACCGCCTGAACTCCTGCGCGCTCGCGGTATCTGCGGCAGCATGAGGCGCCCCAGAACCGCGACCAAGGGACGCCCATGTTCGGCAGCAAGAAGACCCCCGAAGAGAAGGCCGCCGCGGCCCGCAACAGCAATGACGAAACTGTTCATCACCATCGAAGGCGCGGGCGGCGAAATCCTCGTCCAGCCCGTCGCGGCCGCCAAAGAGCCCCAGGCCCGCATCTTCGCGACCCTCGTGAACGGCGAGGCGACCGCACCGGAGTGACCTACGCGAGGAGGCCGTCATGCCGCTGCCTGCCGGCCTCCAAACGATCACCGTCAACGACAACCGGGCCCACCCAGACGGCGGCCCCATGCGCGGCCGAGTCATTTTCCGGCCCGAGGTGCCCACCATCACCTCAGCCCTGTACGGCACCATCGTCATGGGCGACGCGATCGGAACCTGGGTCGACGGGGTCCTCAAGGCGGCCGACGGGTCGACAGGCGTCAAGCTCCTCGCGTCCAATGCGGCCGACTGCGTGCCCACCGGCTGGACGTACCGGATCATCGAGCAGCCCTACGACGCCGCCCACCGCAGCTACTCGATCCTGCTGACGACCAGCCTCGGCGTGAGCGTAGAACTGTCCGATCTCGCGCCCACCGACCCGGCCAACGGCGACTACGTAACCGTCCCCGGACCGGCAGGGCCCACGGGGCCAGCCGGACCTCAGGGCCTTACGGGAGCAACTGGCCCCGCCGGGGCAACCGGACCGCAAGGCCCGACAGGCCCCGCAGGAGCAGACGGCGCCGACGGCGTAGACGGATCCCCCGGGGCTACCGGAGCAACGGGGGCCACCGGAGCCACGGGTGCGACTGGAGCAACCGGCCCCCAGGGTGACCCCGGGCCAGCGGGCGCGACCGGGGCAACAGGCGCAACGGGCGCCCAGGGCGCGATCGGCGCGTCCGGCACGGTCATCCGTGAGGCCGAGGCCCGCATCACCGACGGCGCGATCGTCGACCTAACGTCCTCCACCCCGTGGATCATCGCGACCACGTCCGTGGGCACGCCGCTCCAGTGCTCGATCCCGGCAGCCGCCGGAGACCGCATCCGCGTCGACATGGCGATGATGTACGTCGGCGGCCACTTCATGGACATCGCCCTGCTGACGAGCGCCGGCGCCATCTCCGTCTACGGAGGATCAGGGACCAGCACCCCGCTGTCCGAGGGCGCACCCTGGCTGTACCCCAGCACCAGCTTCTCCAAGGTCGCCAACGAGAAGTTCACCGTCCAGGCCAGCCACATCGACGGCTCCGGCAACGTCACGGTCGCCCTCGTTCACAGCGGGACGACCTCCGGCAAGGTCTACGCGAACGCCACCTACCCGTGGCGGATGATGCTGACGAACATCGGCCCCGTAGGCGGCTCAGCAGCCGGCAGCTGGGACGACCGGCCGTCCGATCAGGGACTGATCACCTGGACCTACGACCCCAACGAAGCCGGCCACGTCACCGCCCAGTCATCGGGTGGCGTCGCGGGCCGGATCACGCTCGTTCGCATCCCGATCCGTGAGCAGATCACATGGTCGAACATCTGGCTCGGCCTGTCCGGGATCGACGCGGGCGCCTCGCTCAGCAACTGCTACCTCGGCGTGTACGACGCGTCCGGCACCCGGAAGGGCGCCACCGCGGACATCTCCTCGTCGCTGATGACGGGGGCGACCGCCAAAGCCCTGCCGCTGATCACGCCCTTCGTGGCGGCGCCCGGCTACTACTACATCGCCATGCTGCTCAATGGGGCCTGGGCGACGAATTCGCTCACCTTCAAGGCCTCAGGCGCGGGCATCTCGGTCAATGCGAACCTCGCGGCGCCGAACTTGCGCTACGCCAACATGCTGACCGGCCAAACGTCGCTACCCACGTCACTGACCATGTCCGGCCAGCTCACCTCGATCATCAATACGGGCTGGGGAAGCCAGTGGTACGGCGTCAGCTGACCCCTCTGGTCAACGCCCCCCAACAGCCCCCGGGGGTCGAGCCCAGGGGGTAAGCCCAGGGGGTTAACCAGGGGGGTGCGGGCCAGGCCCTTCACGCTCTTGCCGCAGACGTCCTGTCGGTCCTGAAGGAGGTGACCGCAGCCCATGCCCATGTCACCGCCCAGCAGATGCAGCAGCACGGGATGCGCCGAGCTCGCGACGAATCGAGGCCGATGCGCCGAGCATCAGCCTGCAGCGTGGGCGAACCGGGCCCGTAAGCAGGACCGGTACGGCATGAGCTCGGGAACCATGCGCTCATTGAAGAAGCGGGTCACGGTCCGTGACAACGACACGTGCTACGTCTGCGGCCGAGAGAGGCAAGAGGACGAGACGTTCGATCTTGAGCACATCACTCCGATCAGCCGAGGCGGATCAGCTCGGGACCTGGACAACCTCGGCCTGATCTGCGCCGAAGACCATGCGATCAAGTCCAAGGCTGAAGCTGCCCAAGCGAATCGATCAAGATCGGGAAGATCTCGCAGGTCAGACGGGTAGGGGAGTCCAGATCCTTAACTTGATCGTCTGGGGGCCCGCCGCGGTCAGAGAAAAAGACGCGAACTCAGATCCTGGGATAGGGGGTCTTGATCATGGCCCGTACAGCTCAGCCCGCGGCCCTCAAGCTCCTCAAGGGGCAGGGCCCCGGCAAGGACTCGGGCGGCCGGGAGGTCAACCTGGGGCCCGCCTTCCGGCGGATCGCCCCGGAGCCTCCGGACTGGCTGTCCGCCGAGGCGGCTGCTGAGTGGCGGCGGGTGGTGCCTGGTCTCCAGCGGCTGGACATCCTCAAGCAGGAAGACCGCGCGGTCCTCGCCGCGTACTGCGAGACCTGGGCGACGTTCGTGGACGCGATCCGCCAGCAGCACAGCGAGGGCCTGACCATCGAGGCGAGGCAGGGCACCCTCGCGCACCCGGCCGTCGGAATCGCCCGCGCCGCGGGCCGTGAGCTCCGTTCCTTCGCCGCCCACTTCGGCCTGACCCCTTCGTCGGAGCAGGCCCTCGCGAGGGGGGCCGACGATGGCAACGAGGACGACAACCCGTTCGCGTAAGCGGGCACCGGCGGGCGCGGATCTGGAGCGGCTGCGGCTGTCGCCGGAGGTGGCCTGGTACCTGAAGGACCGCGGCTTTCCGCTGCCGGACTGTCCGCCGCTGATCCAGACCCCGTCCCCTGGCGAGGCGGCGGGCGCGGTCTTCGACCCGGACCGCGTCGACAAGGTGATCAGCGCCTTCTCGAAGCTGCGGCACACGCAGGGCCAGTGGGCGGGGCAGCCTCTTCGCCCCGACCCGTGGCAGGTGGCGTACATCCTGGCGCCGGTCTTCGGCTGGGTCCGCTGGGACCAGGACTCCGAGTCCTACGTCCGGGTTGTGCGCGAGCTGTACGTGGACGTGCCCCGCAAGAACGGCAAGAGCACGCTGGCCGGCGGCCTCGCCATCTACATGACGTGCGCCGACGGCGAGCAGGGCGCCCAGGTCATCACTGCGGCGACGACCAAGGAGCAGGCAGGCTTCGTCTTCGAGCCGGTGAAGAAGCTCGCGGAGGCGGCGCCCGCACTGAAGAAGCACGTCCTGCCGCTGAAGGACAAGATCCTGCACAAGCGGTCCGGCTCATACTTCAAGCCGATCGCGTCGGTGGCCGGCGCCCAGCACGGCGCGAACATCCACTGCGCGATCGTCGATGAGCTGCACGAGCACAAGACGCCGGAGCTGGTGGAGACGATCGAGACGGGTACCGGCTCGCGCCGGCAGCCTCTGGTCGTCATTATCACCACCGCTGACTCCGGCAAGCGGGAGTCGGTGTACGACCGCAAGCGCAAGCGGGTCGAGCAGCTGGCCCGCCGGGTGTTCGCGGCCCCGTCGGTGTACGGCGTGGTGTGGGCGGCCGAGCGTGAGGACGATCCGCACGTCGAGGCGACGTGGCGGAAGGCGAACCCGGGCTATGGTGTCTCGCCGACCCGTTCTTACCTGCAGGCCAAGTCCGACGAGGCCAAGCAGTCGCCCGCGGACCTAGCGAAGTTCCTGCGCCTGCATCTCGGGCGCCGGACGAAGCAGGAGACGAAGTTCCTGACGCTGGAGTCCTGGCACCGCAACGCCGGGATGGTCGACGAGGCGCGCATGGCTGGCCGGGAGGCCTACGGCGGCCTCGACCTCGCTGCCACGTCCGACCTGTGCGCCCTGTGCTGGCTGTTCCCGGATGACGAGAACGGTGGCTTCGACGCGCTATGGCGGCTGTGGACGCCGGAGGACAACATCGCCGTCCTGGACCAGCGGACGGCGGGCGCGGCCAGCGTCTGGGTCCGCGAGGGTCTCCTCGTCGCCACCCCGGGCAACGTCGCCGACTATGACTACATCCAGTTGCAGATCGAGCGGGACTTGAACGAATTCGACGTCCGCTCGATTGGCTTCGACCCGTGGTCGGCAGTCCCGCTGACGAACAAGCTGGCCGAGTCCGAGGCCCCGATGGTCAAGGTCCGGCAGGGCTTCATCACTATGTCGCCGCCGCTGAAGGAGCTCCAGCGCCTGCTCCTGAAGGGAACCCCGGAGGTTCCTCAGCTGCGGCACGGCGGGAACCCGGCGGTCACGTGGATGGTCGACAACCTGGCCGTGGCCATGGACCCGGCAGGCAACGTGAAGCCGGACAAGGCTCGCAGCGCCGAGAAGATCGACGGGGTGTCCGCCCTGGTGACTGCACTGTCCGAAGCACTGACGCGCGAGGCGCCCGTGAAGAGCGCCTACGACGACGGCGACCTGATGGTCCTGTGACAGGAGGTCTGCCGTGTTCTGGTGGCGTCGTACCGCCCTGCGCAAGCGGGTGGTGGTGAATCTGACCGACAAGGCCTTCGCCGGCGTGCTGTGGGCCAAGCGGGGCCCGCTCCTGGTGCTCCGTGACGCGGTGCTGATGCAGCACGGCGCCGCGGACACCCCCATGGACGGCGAAGTCGTCATCGAGCGGGCACGGGTCGAGTTCATCCAGGTGGCGGGAGGCTGACGTGGCTTTCGTCGTCTCGCAGGGCCAGCTGGCCGCAGTCTCGATCTCACCGTCTCTGGTCGCCCCTGCCTATGTCCGCCTGGCCGATGACGTGTACCGCGAGTACGGGCAGCTGTACCGCCAGCAGCCGCAGATCCGTACCGTGGTCAGCTTCCTGGCCAGGAACATCGCCCAGTTGGGACTCCACACGTACCGCCGGGTGTCGGATACCGACCGGGAGCGGCTGACCAACCATCCTCTGGCCAGCATCTTTGCGGCGCCGGGCGCGAAGCTGACCCGCTACCGGCTGATCGAGCGCCTGGTCTGCGACTACGCCATCTACGACGTCGCGTACTGGGTGAAGGTCCGCATGGACTCCGGCGAGCTGCTCGGGGTGATCCCGATCCCGCCGGCGCGGATGGAAATCAAGGGCGACAACTGGCTCGAGCCGGAGAAGTTCGTCGTCCACGGCTCGAAGGGAGACCTCGAGCTGAAGCCGGATCAGGTCGTGCACTTTCACGGGTACGACCCCGAGGATCTGCGGCAGGGCTCATCTCCGATCGAGTCGCTCCGCGCCCTGCTGGCCGAGGAGTTCGAGGCGACCAGGTCGCGGGAGCAGATGTGGCGCAACGGCGGCCGGATGTCCGGCGTGCTGAAGCGGCCTGCGGATGCGCCGAAGTGGGATCCCACCGCTCGGGCGCGCTTCGGGGAATCGTGGCGGGCATTCACCGCGGGCGGGGGCCAGGCGGGCGGTACGCCGATCCTCGAGGACGGCATGGAGTACGACCAGATCGCTCTCGATCCGGCGAAGGCCCAGTACATCGAGGCCCGCAAGCTCACCCGCGAAGAGGTCGCCGCCGCCTATCACATCCCGCTGCCCATGGTCGGGATCCTCGACAACGCGACGTTCTCGAACATCAAGGAACAGCATCAGCAGCTCTACCAGGACACTCTCGGCCCGTGGCTGTCGATGATCCAGGAGGAGATCGGCCTGCAGCTGATTCCGGACCTGCCCGACTCCGACAATGTCTACGTCGAGTTCAACCTGTCGGAGAAGCTGCGCGGATCCTTCGAGGAACAGGCGTCGATGCTGCAGACCGCGGTCGGCGCACCGTGGCTGCTCCGCAACGAAGCGCGGGCCCGAATGAACCTGCCGGCGATCGACGGCGGGGACGAGATGATCACCCCGCTGAACGTGCTGGTGGGTGGCATGGCCTCCCCGACGGACACAGCACCCGATCCGGCGGAGGCCGCCGCTCTCCCAAAAGCGCGCGGCCGCCTGGTTCTCATGAAGGCGGCCGCTCCAGCACGGCCGGATGACCTCGGAGACTTCGAAGAGGAGGCCGCGGCGTTCGCCGCAGCACTGGAGCGCTGGACAGCCCGCCACTTCGCACGCTTGGAAGCTCAAGCGTCCGGCAAGGCGGACTCCGTGCCGGACCTGCTCGCCTTGTGGGGCGAGGGCAGCGAGGGCCGCCTCGCAGAGCTGGCCGCCCTGATCTCCGAGCACGGCTACCGCATTGCGCAGCTCGGAGCGTGGGGCGTCCTGGACGAAGTGAACCCTGAGGCATCGGGCTGGGATCCAGAGGTGATGCTGCCCTGGCTCCTTGCCGCGGCGGAATCCCACGCAGCCCAACACGAGGACGCCGGCCGGACAGCTGTTGCCGAGGTCGACGACAGCGGGGACGGCTGGCAGGCCAACCTCCGCCACGCCGGCGAAGTCTGGGTATCAGCTGCTGCCGTTCGGGCGGCGACCGCCTCCGCGGAGGGCCGCGGGTTCGGCTCGCATGACGCAGCCGGCGCCTCGGGCCTGAAGAAGAAGATCTGGCGCACCGGCGGCACCAACCCGCGCGCCTCCCACCGGGCGCAGAACGGCGAGTCCGTCAGCCTCGATGACGTCTTCTCCAACGGCCTGCGGTGGCCCGGCGACGGCAAGGGCGAAGCCAAGGAAACCGCAGGCTGCAAGTGCCGTCTCGACTACGCAACGGAGTGACGATGCGAATCAAGAGCTGCCCCGTGCGCATCAAGGCGGCGGGCGAAAACGAGGGAACCGACGACGGCGTGTTCGAGGCGATCGTCGCTGCGTACAACGTCGACAGCGTCGGCGACAAGATCATGCCGGGCGCGTTCGGGGAGACCTTGGACGAGTGGAAGAGCAGCGGGAACCCGATCCCGGTCCTGTGGTCCCACATGTCTCACGACCCCGACTACCACATCGGCGAAGTCCTGGAGGCGGAGGAGCGGCCGGAGGGGCTGTGGGTGAAGGCCCGTATCGACCTCGACTCGCCGAAAGCGGCCCAGGTCTACAAGCTGCTGAAGGGCCGCCGGGTGACGCAGTTTTCCTTCGCCTACGACGTCCTGGACGGCGGCCCTTCGAAGAGCAAGGCCGACGACGGCGAGTCCGACTCGTTCGAGCTGCGCAAGCTGAAGTTGTACGAGGTCGGCCCCACTCTGATCGGCGCCAACCAGGCCACAGAGCTGCTGGACGTGAAGTCCGCCGACGGCGCCACCATGCGCGTCTCGGTCGAGGGAGCCTCCGCAGCGCAGACAGAAGAGCTTCGCCAGGCCCTGACGGGGGCCATGGCGGCGAAGGCTGGGCGCACGCTCAGCCAGAAGAACGAGCAGCGCGTGAAGGACATCGCGCGCCTCGCCAAGGAGCTGCTGGACTCCCTGTCTTCCAGCACTGATGACGATGAGAAGGCCACGCCGACTCCGCCCGTGCAGTCCTCGCCGCAGCTCCCTGCGGCCAAGGAGGCCCCGGCCGGTCCGAGCCCCGCCTCGCTCCGTCAGCGCGATATCGATCGCCTCACGACCTTCGAGGTCGAGGCTCTCTCCACGCTTACGGGATGAGGACCCCCATGACTGTCAAGACCGAGGAGCTCACCGATGAGCTCGTACACCACCTGAAGGAAGCCCGCGAGATCGCCGCCAAGGCCGAAGCCGAGGACCGCGATTTCACGGACGTCGAGCGCACTCAGCTCAATGAGCACATGGCCAAGGCCAAGGAAGCCAAGACCGGCCTGGAGAAGGCCAAGGCGACCAGCACCATGCGCCAGGCCCTCGCCGACCTGGGTGACGGCATCGAACTCAACGAGAAGTCCGGCGAGCGCCGCACCCCGTCCGGCCTCGTTGTCCCGCCGGCCGGGAAGTCGCTCGGCGAGCACTTCACCGAGTCCACCGAGTACGCAGGCCTGATGTCGCAGGCACCGCGCGGCGGCTTCGGAGCGAAGTCCCGCGTGCAGTCCCTGCCCGTCGGCTACAAGTCCCTGGTCACCGGAGCTTCCGACACCTCTGCCGGCGCCTGGGTGACCAACGACTACATGGGCCAGCGGGTCGGCCTGGACCTGTTCCAGCGGCCGCTCCGACTGCGTGACGTCGTCACCAACGGCCGGACGACCTCGGACACGGTCGAGTACGTCCGCCTGACCAGCGTCACCAACAACGCGGCCCCGGTCGCTGAGGCGACGTCCTCGGCGCCGCCCACCGCACCGGAAGCTGCGGGCGCGCTCATCCCGGTCGCCGGCGGCGGCTACAAGCCTGAGAGCGCGCTGGCCGCGGCGAAGGTCACCACGCCGGTGCGGACGATCGCGCACTGGATCCCCATCACGAAGCGTGCCCTGTCGGACGCCTCGCAGATCCGCACCCTCATCGACAGCTTCCTCAAGTACGGCCTCGAGGAGGAGCTCGAAGACCAGATGATCGCCGGTGACGGTACCGGCGAGAACTTCGACGGTCTCGGCAACGTCAGCGGCGTCCAGGCGCAGGCCTGGGACACCGACGCTCTCACCACGCTGCGCAAGGCGAAGACGAAGGTCCGCACGGTCGGCCGCTCCGTCGCCAACGCCTACCTTCTGCACCCGTCCGACCTCGAAACGGTCGACCTCCTGCAGGACAACGAGGGGCGCTTTTACTTCGGCGGCCCGGCCGGCGTCGGCTCGGCGTCGGTCCTGTGGGGTCTGCCGGTCATTGAGACTGAGGCTGTCCCCGCCGGTACCGCCTATGTCGGGGATTTCCGAAAGGCTATTCTCTGGGATAGGGAACAGGCCTCCATCACCGTCACCGACTCGCATGCCGATTTCTTTGTGCGAAATTTGGTGGCGATTCTGGCAGAGATGCGTGCTGCCTTTGGCGTCATTCAGCCGTCCGCCTTCGTTGAGGTCGACCTGACTGCCTGAGGAGGCTGACATGGCATACCTGAACGCCGGTGCGGGCGCTGCCCGCGAAGGCAAGCAGACCGCGGCTGTCGCGGATGCGGCAGCGGCCACCTCGGTTGTCGCCGCGGGCGCCAACCCCACTAAGGCGGAGTACGACGCCCTGCGCGCCGACTATCTGGCACTCCGCACCAAGGTCAACGCGCTGCTCGCCGCGATGCGGACGTCCGGCCAGCTCGCGTCGTGACGCTGGTCAACTCACGGATGGTCCGAGGGCGGTGCCCATGCGGTGCGCTTCACGCATCGTGCGGCCCGCCCTCGGCCAGCACCCCGGTAGACGAGAATCTGGAGGTGGCCGTCGTGGGCGGGCCCCTGAGGTTGTACGACGTCGTCATGCACGGCGTACCGACTCGCATGAAGCTCAACGAGGCCGACGCCGAGCGCTACGGGGGCACCCTCGTGAACGGCCCGGCCGGCCCCGAGCCGGAAGCGCCGGAGGCCGAAGCGAAGACCGCGGAGGCGCCGGCCAAGTCCCGGACACCGGCCAACAAGTCCCGAACGGCCCGCGGCAAGGCCGCCCCCGGTGGCGACTGACCTTCTCGCCGACCCTGAGGAGCTCGCCGAATGGCTCGGGGTCGACGCGAGCGACACCAAACTCCTCGCCGCACTGCGGGCAGCGTCCCGACGCTTCCGCGGGGCAGTACGGCACCCGGTCACCCTCATCGAGGACGACGTCATCACCCTCGACGGCAACGGATCCGCATCCCTGCTCCTCCCGGCTGCCCCCGTCCTCGAGGTCACTGCTGTCGAAGTCGACGGCGAGGAGCTGACCGCGGTCACCGACTACGCCTGGTCGGCGGACGGATACCTGCGCCGGCTCGGCTGCCGAGTGTGGCCCGCCACACTCCGGTCCGTCCAGGTCACCTACTCCCACGGCCACGAGACCGTCCCCGAGGACATTCAGGGCGCGGTCCTCGACCAGGCGCGCGCGATCTACGCGATCCAGCCCGGAGTCCAGCAGAAGACCATCGGCGCCCAGTCCGTCACATTCGGGGTGCAGGCGGCCACCGGCGTAACCGCCCAGTGGACCGCGGCAGTCGAACGCCACCAGCTCAACCGAGGTGACCGGCCGTGATGTTCAACCAGACCGCCGTCCGTGTCCGGGCCGGTACCCGCCTCGACCGGGGCGGCAACACCATCCCCGACTGGTCACCGGGAGCCGTGACCGAGCTGACCGTGACCGGTCTCAACATTCAGCCCAACAGTCAGAGCGAGCGGGCGGACGAGGAGCGCACCGCCGTTGTGACCGGCTACCGGGTCCAGTCCGCGGAGGGCACCGCGCCCGATATCACGGCGGCGGACCGGATCGAATACGCCGGGCTGGTGTACGAGGTTGAGGGCGAGGTGGGCGTTTGGCCTGAGTTGTTCTCTGACACCGTCCACCACATCGATTTCGTCATGGTCCGCGCCACCGGATAGGAGGCCGTGATGCTCATCGACTGGCGGCTGGATGCGGCCGGCGTCAGGGAAGTGCTGCGCGGCCCGGAGGTGCGGGAACTCGTGGACGGCCTGGCGCAGAACGTCGCGGACAACGTGAAAGCCCTAGTTCCGGGAGGCACCCCGATCGAGGTCCGCAAGTACACCACGGACCGCGGTGCCGCGACTGTCGTCGTCGCCCATGTGCAGGCCATGGCCTGGCAGGCGCGGGACGGCATTCTGACCCGGGCGGCCGGATTCGCCGGCCTTGAGGTCAAGGCCTGGAACCGGTGAAGCCGCTTACCGCGTTCGGAGACGTACAGGCCGCGGCCGCCGGGGTGCTGCGGGCGGCACTGGCCGCCAGGTCTGAGCCGTATGCGGACGGCTCGACGGTCGGCACGCGAGTGCCAGGGGACCGGTCACCGGAGACCCCCGAGCTTCCCTACGTCCTCGTCCGTAAGGACAGCGACCTGCCTCACAACTCGATGGCGAACTCCCGCTGCACGATCCGCGTCACCGTGTGGCACGAGGATGCCGATCAGGCCCACGACCTGGCGATGCTCTGCCAGGCCCTGCTGCTGGTGCACTCCGGGCCCGTCATCCGGGGTACACGCCCCGGAACCGGGCCCATCGCCGCCCTGGATCCGGACAGTGATGTCGACCTGGCCACGTTCACGGTCCTCGCCAACGTCAAGCCAACTGTCGTAGCCACCGCGTAGATTGGGCAGAAGAGAACCCCGGCGGTGCGCTAACACCCCGGGGTCATGGCCAACCTGACGAAAGCAGGCTGACAGTGACCGATGCTACCTGTTCCATCGGCGGGTGCATCCTGCCACTGAAGGTCATCTCTCGCCGGATGTGCTCGATGCACCACACGCGCTTCCTTCGCGGTGGAGATCCAGGCGAAACGGGTTCACGCCGAGCAAGGAACATGGGCGCCGAGTGTCAAGAGGAAGCATGTGCTTCGCCGGCAGCAAGGCGGGGACGCTGCCGCAAGCACTACCGTGTACTCCTGCTTTCCGAACGCGAGACCTGCGCGGTCGAGGGATGCGCCAAGCCGTGGGAGCAGGCGGGGATGTGCGGGATGCATCACTGGCGCAAGCTGGGCGGCGATGTCGGGCGAGCCGGGTACACCGACCAGCGATACGGGGATCTGCGCTGCCGGATATCCGGCTGCGACCGGAGGGCTCAGTCCCGCTGGATGTGTGTAGCCCACTACCAGTTCCTGCGTGTAAATGGATCTGAGGCGGCGGTCTGGACCTCTTGCCCGGCTTGTGGAGTGACGGTCGACCTGAGGCGCTCGGACGGTCGGCTCCGGCCGAACAGACCCCTGCTCTGCCTTACCTGCCTTGCTTCACGCCCGCGCGGCAGGTGGTGCATGACCGTGCATCAAGTGGCACTCCGCGACGGGTGTGACTGCTCCATCTGCGACCTCCCAGTGGACCTCACTCTGAAGCGCCCCAACCTGCTGTCCCCCAGCATCGATCACGTGGTTCCCCGGGCGCGAGGCGGGCTGGACGTTCCGGGCAACGTCGCGTTGGCGCACTTGTTCTGCAACATCAGCAAGGGCGCGCGCCTACCCGCCTAGCCTCCAACCGCGAAAGGCCCCTCCATGTGAGGGGCCTTTTCCATGCCAGAAAGAGAGAAGAGTGTGTCCGGAAACAGTCTTGCCGCCAACTTGTGGACTGACGCCGACGTCTACATTTCCACGAACCTGTCCGCGACCCTGCCCGCCGACGCGAACACTGCGTTCGGCGTGGACTGGGATCTCGTCGGTCTCCTGGACGGGGACGACGGATTCCCGGAGTCCCGTGACGAGGACACCGACGACAAGTACGCGTGGGGCGGGGTCCTCGTTAGGACGTCGAGGTCTCACTTCAAGCTGACCAAGAGCTTCACCGCTCTCGAAGACAATGACGTGACCTTCTCCCTGCTGTGGCCGGGCTCGACCGCCACCAAGATCAAGGTGCCGCGTCCGGCGAAGGTCTTGGTGGCCTTCGAGGTGAGGGAAGGCACGAAGAAGCGCCGCCTGATCACCTCCAACTACGCAGAGATCACGCTCGACGGCGACCACGGTGAGAACGAGACCGACCTTGAGTCGGCCACGTTCGTCGCCACGATCTTCCCCACCGCCGACGGCGAGCTGTTCGACCGGCAGACCACGCCGATTCTGGTCAGCATCTCTATCCCGACGACCCTCTCGGTGGCAGACGGAGCGATCGGCAGCCTCACCGCCACGGCCACCTACGACGACGCCTCCACGGCGAACGTCACCGCTCTCGCTTCGTGGGGTACCTCCGACGCAGCCAAGGCCATCGTCAGCGCCGGGTTCGTCACCGGCGTCGACCCGGGCTCGGCGACCATCACGGCGACCTACCTCGGCCAGTCCGACACCTGCGCCGTCACGGTCACCTGAGACGCCGGGGCGCGGAAGTTCGTCGCGGTTCGGCCGCGCCCCGGTGTACCACCCGAACCGCGAGGAGGCCCCGTGCCGATCAGCTATACCGACCAGCAGATCCGTGAGAAGGCCGCCTTCCTCGGTCTGATCGAGGACGGCGCCGAGCTGCCGCGTCACCTGCGCAGCAGGGTCGTGGCGGCGATGGCCCACGCGGAGACCGCAGAGCGGGCCGACCCGACCGAACCCTGGCTCGCCCAGGAGATCGTCATCCAGCCCGGCGGAGCCGTCCTGATCGACGGCCAGCCGTTCCCCTGGCTTCTGACCAGGCAGCCCATGGAGATCAGTCTGGATCCCGACGGCACCAGCACCGTGCGGCTGACCGTGATGGCTGCCGCTGTCCAGATTGTCCAGCCCGAACCGCGACACGAGAGCGAGTAGCGACATGACCACCCGAACCGCGACCAGCAAGCCGTCCGACAGCACGCCGTTCGACTTCAACCTCGACACCGTGCAGGCGGAGGTCGACCTCACCCCGTTCCGAGTCCACCACGGCGGCCGCCGGTGGGAGTTCGCCCACCTCCAAGGCCTGGACGTGTGGGACCTGGTGGGGGCCGCCGAGACCGGCGACCTGGGGGCAACCCTGGGCCTGTTCCGGGTCGCCCTCGGCGACGATTTCGAAGACTTCCGCAAGGTCAAGCTCGCCCAGTTCAAGATGACGAAGCTGTTCGAGGCGTACCGCGCGTACTGCGGAGTCGAGTCGGGGGAATCCGCGGCCTCCGGGAACTGATCCGGAGGCACGGCAGAGCCCTCGAGGCAGACCTCGCAGCGACCTATCCGGGCGTCCGCCTACGGCACATCTACACCGGCGAGATGACCTGGCGCGAACTGGCCAGTTACGTCCAGGGTCTACCGCCCGACTCCCGGGTGCGGACAGCGCTCAACGGCGGCCGCCCGGAGCCCACGGGCGAACAACTCCTCCTGGCTGACGTTTTCGACATGCTCCAGCGCGTCAACTGGACGCTGCAGGCGGTCAACAGCGACCCCAAGAAGCAGCTGCCCAAGTCGCCCAAGCCGTATCCGCGATGGTGGCTAGCATCCGCGACGGGCAAGGCCAAGGGCGGCGACCGGCTCGCGCGGCTTGAGGCTGGCCGTACCCGCAGGCGCGAGCGTGCGGAAGCAATTGCGGCTGGCCTTATCGCGTGAAGTGTCAGGACCTGCGAGGCGTCATTCCATAACCGAATACGGGGGTCACCTAGTGCCTAATATCGGCTATGCCACAATCCAGGTGATTCCCTCTGTCCGGGGTATATCCGAGGAGCTGCGGCGTCAGCTGGGCGGACCGGCCGCAGATGCCGGCGATCAGGCCGGGCGCGAGTCCGGCAGCCGGTTTTCCGACCGCTGGAAGGCGGCCCTCGCCGCCGGCGGCGCGGCAGCGGGCGCCGTGCTCGTCGCCGCGACGATCTCCGCCATCGAGAAGGAGAAGATGGCGGACAAGCTGTCCGCCCAGCTTGGCCTGTCCGGCAAGGGCGCCCAGCAGGCCGGGAAGCTCGCGGGATCCCTGTACTCGAAGGCAGTCGTCGGCTCCTTCGAGGACGGGGCCGCCGCGGTGCGGGCCGTCATGGGCTCCGGACTCATCCCGGAGAAGGCCACCACCAAAAGTATCGAGGAGATCACCACCAAGGTCTCCGACCTCGCCAGCACTTTCGATCAGGATCTGACAGGCACGGCGAACGCCGCTGCCCAGATGATCCGCACGGGGCTGGCCAAGGATGGCACCCAGGCACTCGACCTTCTGACCCGCGGGCTCCAGTCCGGCGCGGACAAGGCTGGCGACTTCCTGGACACGGTCAATGAGTACGGGACCCAGTTCCGCAAGGCGGGCCTGGACGGGGCGACCTCGATCGGTCTGCTCAACCAGGCGATCCGCGCGGGTGCCCGCGACAGCGATGTGGCCGCGGATGCCATCAAGGAGTTTTCGATCCGGGCTGTCGACGGGTCGAAGACCAGCATCGACGGCTTCAAGACTCTCGGCCTGTCTGCCGATGATATGGCTGCGAAGTTCGCCCAGGGCGGTAGCGCCGCGACCGGGGTTCTCGACATCACCTTGTCCCGTCTGCGGGACATCAAGGACCCGGTTCTGCAGGCGCAGACAGCGGTCGCCCTTTTCGGCACTCAGGCCGAGGACTTGGGCTCGGCGTTGCTGGCGATGAACCCGTCCACCGCAGCAGCGGGGCTCTCAGAGGTGGACGGCGCGGCAAAAGCCGTCGGCGACACCATTCGCGGCAACACTTCGACACAACTGGAAGTTCTCCAGCGCCAGTTCATGAGCGGCATTGGCGTTATCGTCGACACGTTCGTTCTCCCTGCCCTCCTCAAGTTTATCGAGGTTATCCGGTTCGCCGGAGACGCCATCGGTCCGGTCGTCAACTGGCTGCGGGAGTGGGGTGTTTGGCTCGTTCCCGCAGCCATTCTGGTCGGCGGGCTGACGATTGCCCTGAACGCGCAGGCCATCGCGACCGCTGCGGTCACGGCCGTGTTCTCCATCTACCGTGGGGCGATCCTGCTCGGGACCGCGGTCACCAACGGGTTCGCCGCAGCCCAAGCGGTCCTCAATGCCGTCATGGCGCTGAACCCAATCACCCTCGTGGTGATCGCTTTGGTGGCCTTGGCGGCAGCCGTCTACATTGCCTGGCAGCGCTCCGAAGCCTTCCGTACCGTCGTGCTCGCGGTGTGGAATGCCATCAAAACGGCGGCGATGTGGGTCTGGGAGAATGCTCTCAAGCCGCTGTTCGAGGGCTTCATGATCGGGCTCCGTGCGGTTGGCGAGGCCGCGGTCTGGCTGTGGGGCGCGTTGCAGCCGGTCTTCAGCTTCATCGGTGAGGCCGCCAGGATCCTCGCCACGATCATTCTCACCATCCTGATCACGCCCGTCTACCTGGCGATCAAGCTCCTCGGGGCGATCTTCGGATGGCTGTGGGATGTGGCGATCAAGCCGATGTTCGACCTGATCGCTGCAGGCGCGATGTGGCTGTGGAACAACGGCATCAAGCCCGCGTTCGATCTGATCATGGCTGGCGTCAAGGCAGTTGGCGATGGCGCCATGTGGCTGTGGACCAACGCCATCAAGCCCGCGTGGGACAACATCACCGCAGGCGTCGAATGGCTGTGGACGAACGGCATCAAGCCGATCTTCGACAACATTGTTGCGGGCGGACGGGTAGTCGGCGCTGCGGCCATGTGGCTGTGGCAAGAAGGGATCAAGCCTGCGTGGGACGGCCTCGGCGCTGCGATCCAGTGGGTGTGGACGAATGTAATCAAGCGCGCGTTCGACAGTGTGTCGCGAGGTGTCGACGTGGTGAAGGACGCCTTCGATATGGGCGTCAGTGCGATCGGCCGGATCTGGGATGGCCTGAAGGACATCACCCGCAAGCCGGTCCAGTTCATCATCGACACCGTCTACAACAACGGCATCCGAAAAGTCTGGAACATGGTGGCCGAGTTCACCGGCTCCAAGCAGCTCGGCGTCCTGACCTTCGCCTCCGGCGGCAGCGTGTTCGGCGCCGGGACTGCCACCTCGGACAGCATCCCCGCTCTACTCTCCAACGGGGAGCACGTGTGGACGGCGCGCGAGGTCAACGGAGCAGGCGGCCACGCCGCGGTTGAGGCACTCCGGGCGCGGGCCGCACGAGGCGGCTCGGCCTTCGCCAACGGCGGGGCTGTCGGCATCCCGCGGTACGCGGACGGTGGCGTCGTCGACTGGCTCTCCGGGAAGGCCCGCCAGATCGGCGGCGCCCTCATGGACGGTATCGAGTTCATGACCAGCCCGAGCAAGGCATGGGACGCGGCAACGAAGTTCATTCGGGATCAGGTCGGCTCCAGCCTGTCCGGCTCGCAGTGGGCTCAGGCGCTCAGCCAGTTCCCGATCCGGATGCTGCAGAGCCTGAAGGAGAAGGTCGTCTCGGCCGCCGAGGGCCTGATCGGGGGCTCGGCCAGTGGCAGTGTCGCCGCGGCGATGGGCTTTGCCCGGTCGCAGGCCGGTAAGCCGTACCAGTGGGGCGGCGCCGGCGATCCCTCCTGGGACTGCTCGGGTTTCATGTCCGGTATCCAGAAGGTCATCCAGGGGCTGGCTCCTGGCGGCCGCCTCTGGAGCACGTTCTCCTTCCAAGGGGACACGGCCCCGGCAGGCTGGCATCGCAACCTGAAGAGCCCGTTCATGATCGGCATCACCAACAACGGGGTCGGCCACACCGCCGGAACCCTGGCCGGCATGAACGTCGAGAGCCGTGGCGGCGACGGCGTCATCGTGGGCCCGCGCGCCCGCGGTTTTGACAATGCCCTCTTCCAGACCCGGTACGGCTTCGCGCCTGCCCTCAAGAAGTACGACTCGGGCGGCTGGCTCCAGCCAGGGGTCACCACTGCGGTCAACGCCAGCGGTCGACCCGAGGCGATCCTCACCGCACCTCAGTGGCGGCTCGCCGAAAGCGCGCTCGCGGGCTCGGCTCGCGGGCTCGGCCCCGGTGACCAGCTCACGCTCGTCGTGGATGGGCAGGAGTTCCATGCCTACGTGGACGACCGGGCTGACGGCCGCGTGACGGCAGGCATGCGGGACCTTCGGAACACTGTGACGTCTGGACGAAGGGGGTAGAGCATGGCGATCCCCGGCAACCTCCTGTCCGCCGTCACAGAGTCCGTAGACCCGAACACGTCGGGCTGGCTCGCCAAGCTCAACTGCACCATCAGCAAGGGGACGGGCGGCCGGAACGGCGACGGGACGCTCCGCCTGTCCTCGACGGCCTCGGGCGAGATGCAGGCCCGTACCGCCTCCTCGTATCCGGTGACCGTCGGCCAGGAGTATCAAGCATTCGCCGATGCTTCTGGTGCGACGGTGCCGGAGCGGATCGGCATCCGCTGGATGACTGCGGCGAACGCGGAGATCAGCATCACCTGGTCGCTGTCGACGGCGACCGCTTCGGCGACCTGGCACCGGATCGCCGTTTCGGGGACTGCCCCTGCGACGGCGGCCTCGGCGCAGGTGGTGGTGTCGGCGACCCCGGCCGCGGGGTCGGTGATCAGCCATTTCGAGAACGTCTACCTGGGTGTTCCGATGCGCACGCAGGGCAACTTGCTGTCGGCGGACGCGGAGGGCATCGAGCACGCCACCCTGAAGTGGGTGGCGGAGACGAACTGCAGCATCGCCCGGCAGGCGCCGATGGTGCAGTGGCCGGTCGATTACTACCTGGCGGGCGGCCAGGTGCTGGCCCTGACCGTGACCGCGAACGGCAATGCGGCGGCGAAGGTCACCGAGAAGCCAGCGGCGACGGCGGGTACTGAGTACGTCGGCTACTGCTACCTCAGCCCGCCCACTTCGGGCAGCACGACGTGGGTTGAACTTCGCTTCTACACAGCCGCTGACGTCCTGCTGACGGCGACGCGCGCGAACCTGGCGGCTCCGGGGACCGGCTACTACCAGCAGCGCGTGTCCGCGGTCGCCCCGGCGACCACGGCTTATGCGACGCTCGCCGTCGGCATCACCTCCGGTACGGCCGCGCAGGTGATGCGCATCGACGGTGCTGTCATTGCGACTGCCCCGGTGATCCGCGAGGGCAGCATCGTCCCCTATGCGGACGCATCGTTCGAGGCGGACGTGGCCGGCTGGACGGTAACCAGCGGTGTCGCGACGCTGGCCCGGTCCACGCCGTGGGGGACCTACGGCATCGACGGCGCCTACGCGCTGACCGTGTCGTCGGCAACGGCCACCGCCAGCACGATCCGCAGCGCCCGCTTCCCCGCGGGCGCGGCGGCCGGGCTGAGCTTCCGGCTGCAGCTGTACACGAACGTCAGCGCCGGCGGCTGGACGATCCAGCGCCACATCCGCTGGTACGACGCCGCCAACAACAGCCTCGGCCTCACCTCCTCGACGTCGGCCACGGCGCCGACGCCGAACTGGTGGGTGCTCACCCACAGCGGGACAGCGCCGGCTCTCGCCACGCAGGCCGCGGTCGAGCTGTCGCTGACTGCGACGTCGACGTCGTCGGCACTGCGGGTCGACGCAGTGCAGATCTGGGAGGCCCTGCCCCTCATCGAGGTGGACGCCGACGACACGACGGCTGTGGTCACGCTGACGCTGCGGGAGTTGACCCTCGGCTATCTGCTGACGGTGTGGCGGGTCACCTCCGACGGAGCCCGAACCCTGGTCCGTGGCGCTTCCGGGCTGATCCAGTACGAGGTGATCGCTGGTGACCAGCTCATCATCGAGGATGCCGAGGCCCCGCTCGGGGTGCCCGTCACCTACTACGTGGAGATCGTGGCCGACGTCAGCGCGGTCCCGGAGACGCGGACCAGCGACCCCGTGGAGCTCGATCCGGGCGACACCCAGTACGCGTGGCTGAAGGACCCGGGCCGCCCGGACCGCAACATGCGGATCATGATGGCGGAGCCTCCATCGTGGAGCCGGCCGGTCGCGCAGGCCGAGTACCGGGTCCGTCGCCGCCGCAACAGCGTGATCCTCAGCGACGTCCGGGCCGGCCTCGAGGGGACTCTCGCCGTCTACACGCAGACCGACGAGGAACGGGAGGCCCTTCACCGGCTGCTCGACTCCGGGTCGACGCTGCTCTGGCAGGCCGCCCCCGGCCATGGCGTCGACGACATGTACATCGCCGTCGGCGCCGCAGCGGAAGGCCGCCAGGGGATGGCGACCGACACGTGGCGGACCTGGCAGCTGCCCGTCAAGCAGGTCGACATGCCCGTCACGGTAGGCGTCGCAAGCTCCGCCGGCCGCACCTGGCAGGACGTCCTCACCGAGAACGCCACCTGGGCTGAGGTGCTGTCCAAGTACCTCACGTGGGAGGACGTGTTCCTGGACCGGAAGATCGGAGCCTGATGTATCCCGTCTCCGACCGCTTCCTGCAGACCATCTCCGAGTCCCACGACGTCGCCGTCGAGGTCGTCCTCATCCGGACCGACGGCACCTCGGAGACTCTCGATATCACCGGCGGCAGCGTGTCCGTCGACCGGAGCGCATCCGTGCGCCGCACCTGCACGGTCACGCTCGCCGACCCCACGCTGATCCCGCGAACCGCCGCCGACAAGGTGTCCATCTACGGTGCCCGGCTGCGGATCAGCCGCGGAGTCCAGTACAGCGACGGCTCTCAAGAGCTGGTCCCGCTCGGCGTTTTCCGGATCGACAGTGTCAGTGGCGACGTTGACGAGGGACCCACCACCATCGGCGGGAAGGGCCTTGAAGTAGTCATCGCCGCCGACCGGTTCACCGCCCCCTACCGGGCGTCCGGCACCGCGGTCAGCGCTGTCACCGCCCTGATCCAGCGCTCCATCCCGACCGCCTCGGTGGTCATCGGGTCGATCGTCGACGCTGCAATCGGACCCCGCACCTGGGACGTTGGGGCCGATCCATGGGCGGCGGTCGGTGAGCTCGCGTCCGTCGTCGGTGCCGAGGTGTACGCCGACGGGTCCGGTGCGTTCGTCATCACCGAACTGCCTGACATCCTCACCACCAGCCCCGTATGGACGGTCGCGGCGGCAGAGGGCGGCACCTACATCCAGGCCAGCAGGGGCATGAACAGCGACGCCGTGTTCAACGGCATCCTTGCCGGCGGCGAGAACTCGGAGTCCGGAACCGCCCCGTTCCAGGTCCTCGTCGTCGACTCCGACCCGGGCAGCCCCACCTACTGGGACGGCCCCTACGGGCACCGCCTCGCCCCGCAGCCGGTAACCTCGCCGGCGATCCTCGACACGATCCAGGCGACCGCTGCAGGAACGCTACGGCTGCGGCAGGCTCAGGCTGCGAACGCGTCCGCGGACTTGGAGACGCTGCCCAATCCTGCGTTGGAGGCGGGCGATGTCCTGCGGGTCGTCTACGCGGACGGCACGGCAGAGCTCCACCAGGTTTCGGCGTTCCCTGTCCCGCTGGATGTTGGCGGCTCGTTCACGATCCGCACGATCTCCGCGAAGGAGGACGCGTGAGCTCCGTCCAACAAGCCGCCTCGGACCTCGCCAACGTTCTCCACGGCCAGGTGCGGCAGGCCTCCGACCAGGACCCCAGCATCCGTGGGGCCGACTGGCGGATGGCCGTCGTCGCGTCGATCCAAACGACCGGCACCGTCACTACCACCGACGGCATCGTCGCCCGCCGTACCGACCTGTACGTCACGCCTGTCGTCGGAGACACGATCGTCCTCACGGTTTCCGGGTCCGGGAACTGGCTCGCACTTTGCCGGACGGCGCCGGTGTCCACGGCCGGCACCTGGCAGGCCCTCACCTACAACGGCACCTGGTCGGCGTGGGGAGGCGGGTATCTCACACCTGGCTACCGCATCAACGGCGACAACACCGTCAGCCTGTGTGGTCTGGCCAAAGCCCCGGCCTCCACGACCAGCGCGTCGACGATGGCCACGCTGCCAGTAGGCGCGCGACCCACCGCGACGGTCCGCCTCGACATCACCGTCAACTCGGGCTTGCACGCCGCACTCGAAATCTCCACAGCCGGCGCGATGCTCGTCGCCGACTTCGTCGGCACAGCACTCTGGGCCGCCCTCGACGGCGCCACGTTCCGTATTTCATAGAAAATAAGGAGGGCGCCCCGTGGCGACCGACTCATACGGGCAGGGCTTCCAGGTCGCAGCCCTCACGGACCCGCCGAACGCTCAGACGCTCGCGACGAATTTGGCTTTGATGGCCGGTCAGACGGTCATGCGGTTCACGAACGCCGCGGCCCGCGCCGCCGCCATCACCAGCCCGGTCGCGGGCATGCACGCCTACCTCGTGACCGAGAAGCGGCTCACCTACTACGACGGCACCGCGTGGATCATCCAGAACACGAACGCTTTCGTCTACGCGTCAGCTGTGCAGTCGGTGCTCCACAACACGGCCACCGTGATCAACATCAATGCGGCCATTGTTGATGACACGGCCGGGCTGAATGTCGGCGGTCACTACTGGCTGACCCCCATGGCCGGCGTGTACCGGATGACCGCGATGGTCTCCTGGGTAGGCAGCGGCGGAGGCGGCTGGCGCACGTTGTGGCTGACCAGCAATGGCACGCAGATCGTCGGGTCTCAGGGCGGATCCGTCGGCTCAACCGTCGGCACCACGCAGGAACGCACCTGCGTGGCCACGTTGGCCGCCGGACGGCAGATATCTCTGGTCGCTCTGCAGCAGTCCGGCGGCGCCCTCAGCACGGACCTCCCCGGGAATGTCGCCGGATCCATCGAGTTCGAGTTCCTGCACGCCTGACTGACCCCAGCCCCGGACCGTACCGGCCGGGGCTCCCTCATGCCCAGGAGGCCTCATGGCCTGGTACCCCGGAGCGATCCGGATGGAGCTCCAGCCCGAGTCGGACAACCAGCCCGCGATCAAGCCGACGCAGTTCATCATGCACTCGATTGCCGCGCCCTGGAGTGTCCGGCGGACCTACGAGTACTGGCGCGACTCCACGAACCTGGAGTCGCACTTCGGCCTCGACTACGTGGGCCAGCCCGGCCAGTACATCGGAACCCAGACCCGCGCCGACGCCAACTACAAGGCCAACCTCAGGCCGGACGGCACCGGCGCCGTGTCCATCGAGACCGCCTCTAACGACAAGCACACCGACCCGTGGAGCAGCTCGCAGGTCGAGGAGCTCATCAAGCTCGGCGTGTGGCTGCACCAGCAGCACGGCATCCCGCTGCGGATCTGCCGCACCGCGTCCGACCCCGGCTACGGCTACCACCGGCTGCATGCGGACTGGGCGGTGGGTGGTACCGACTGCCCCGGCGACGCGCGCGTCGCCCAATTCAAGAACGTGATCTTCCCCGCGATCGTCGCCCGCGCCAACGGGCAGACCCCCGAACCCCCTCAGCAGGAGGACATCGTGACCCCCGCAGAAATCCAGGCCATCGCCACCGCCGTGTGGAACCACCCGCTGCCGAACATCACCCCCGCCGGCGTCGAGGACGGTCAGACCAAGGCCGCGTTCTGGCTGCTGGTCTGGCAGGACTACGCCCACAAGCAGCTCATGGATGCCATCGCTGCCTCCAAGCTCACCCCCGCCCAGATTACGGCGGCACTCGCCGACGGCACCCTCAAGGTGAAGGTCACCGTCGAGCCGGCCGCCACCCCGAAGGCGGTCTGAAGATGAAGCTCTTCAACCGCGAACCCGCGCTGTGGCTCGGCCTCGTCGCGATCGGCGTGAAGCTCCTTGCCGCGTTCGGCATGGACGTGTCCGCCGAGCAGCAGGCCGTCATCAACGCGGTCGCTGCAGCCCTCGTCGGTCTGATCCTGGCCGTCGTCGCGGGTGACGCGATCGGCGCCGCTGTCCTCGGCTTCGCCCAGGCGGCCCTCGCCCTGGCCGTGGGATTCGGTCTGGACTGGTCGGCTGAGCAGCAGGCCGTCGTCCTCGCTGCCGCGGCTGCTGTCGTCGCCATGTGGGATCGGACGCAGATCACCGCGCCCGCCCCGGTCGCTGCGGCACCCCGCCCCCTCTCGGGCGTGTAGATGCGGTGCCGTGCGGTCCGGCGGCTCAGGCGTCAGCTGGGCCGCCGCGGCACCATCCTCAGCTGCTACGGCATCGTCTGGATCCTCTACGGCTTCGGCCAACTGGTGACACCACAACCGGACCAGCGCGGGCTGAAGCTCGCCCTGACGCTCTTCCCGCTCGACACCTGGGGATGGCTGTGGATCGTCGCCGGGATCATCGCAATAGCGTGCGCGTGGGCTCCGCCGGGCCGCGACGCTGCTGGATTCGCCGCCCTGGTACTGATCGTTCTGCCATGGATGGCGACCTACCTAGCCGCCTGGATCACGGGGGACTCGCCCCGCGGCTGGGTGGCAGCAGCGATCTGGATGCTGATCTGCATCCCGGTCATGGTCGTGGCGGGATGGCCCGAGGCTCCCCGCCGTAAGAGAGCGGACCCTCCCTATGAATGCTGACACCTGGGTGCAGATCGGAGCGGGCACGGCGACAACCGTCGCCGCCGCGTTCGTGGGCCGGGCGGCGCGAAGGACGAGGCGGCAGGAGAACCGCGACGACTTCACCACGGTGAAGGACGCCCTGAACGAGCGGATCGACGACCTCAAGTCGGAGATGGACGACCAGCGCAAGCTCGTCGGCGACCAGGCCGAGGCGCTTGGCTACCTCGTCATCCGCGTTCGGTCCCTCGTCGCGTACATCCGCAAGGCCGGCATGGAACCGCCGCAGCCGCCCCCGATGTCGGATCGTGTCCGCGACTACCTCCATCACATCGACGTGTGAGAACTGGAGTGCGAGCGTGAGCGACGAAGACCCCGCGCCGCGGCCTGCGGCACCGCGCCGGCAGCAGCCGATGGCCGACGCCGAGACGCTCATCGACATGGGCGTCCTCGAGGAACAGCCCCAGCCGCCCCCCGACGAACCTCCGAAGCCGCCGGCCGAGGAGCAGGCGAACACGGTCGCCCTTGACGAGGCGCTCGCCGGAGCCGGCATCACACCCGACACTGCGGACGCCGAGGCGATCGCCGAGCTCGCCAAGCTCGACCCGGCTGTCATCGACGCGATCGCCAAGTGGGTCCAGCGAGATCCCGAGCTGACCGAGGAGAAGTAGGCGACCCCCACCCTTCTGGGTGGGGGCTTTCGTCATGCCCGGACGGCAGCAGTCGCGATAACCCCCACGCACCGAGGCCCAAGTTGGACCGCTGCGACCCAGATAAGATGCCATATCGGCGCCCAGAATTGGTACAATTGAGCATGACAGCCGAGCTGATCAACTTCCTCCGCGATCGCCTCTCGGTAGAGGAGCACGTGGCCCGAGAGGCGACCGTAGGACCGTGGCGAAACGCTGGGACCAGTCGCCACCATGAAGACGTTGCCGGGCCTTGCGAGGCGGTCTTTGCTGCGCCGCCTGACCGCGGCTGCACCTGCATCGCGAGGACGGGTGCCAGAGGAGACCGGCAAGCCATGGTCGACGCCGAGCACATCGCTCGCCATAACCCAGAGCGGATCCTCGCCGAGGTCGAGGCGAAGCGGCGGATTCTGGCCTTGCACTCTGATGCAACAGGACACAGCTGCTCCATCGCCGACGAGACTGGCTACGAGCTCAACTACGCGGAAGTCAGGGGCGACGACGCCTGCACCACCCTTCGCCTTCTCGCCCTGCCCTACGCCGATCACCCGTACTACCGGCAGGAGTGGCGGCCGTGAGCGAACTCGCGCCGTATCAGCCCAGCACGTCCCCGGCCGCTTACGACCCGGCGACCCTCGCCGTCCTCGCCGCCATGGAACAAGCCGCCGAGGAACACCTCGACCGGATCCGCCCCCACAACACCAAACGCGGGTACGAGAACGACTGGAACCTCTGGGCCGAGTTCCACAGCTGGCTGGCCGAACGCACCGGCCACCCGCTGGCGCTCACCGATGTCACCAAGGGGACGCTCGTCGGGTTCGTCATCTGGCTCGACACGGTGAAGATCGCAGCACCCGCCAGCATCGACCGGCGGATCACCGGAGTCACGGTCACCGCCCGCTCCTTGGGCGTCCAGGTCTCGAAGGATGCCACCGTCGCTGCGCGGAAGGCGCTCAAGCCGCTCAAGCTCGACCCCGACCGGATCGCCCGAGGCCGCGGCAAAGCTCCAGCCGCCACGCTCCAGCAGCTCCAGCAGATGGCCGACGCCGCACCTGCCGGCCTGGCCGGGCTGCGCGACCGTGCCCTCTGGCTCATGGCCTTCGGCATGGCCGGACGATCCTCAGAAGTCGCAGCCCTCCGCACCGAAAGCATCGCGCTCGTTGGCAAGGGCCTCGACGTCCACGTGCCCTCCGTCAAGGGCCTCCCCGCCCGCAAGGTTCGCGTCGCCTACGGCAAGAACCCCGACACCTGCCCCGTCCGTGCCTGGCTCGTCTGGAGAGCCGCCGCCGGACTCACCGCTGGCCCCGCCTTCCGTCCGATCAGCGTCCATGGACAGCTTGGCACCGACGGCCTCACCGCGTCCGGCTGTCAAGAGATCATCTCCCGCGGCGCAGAACGCGCCGGACTCGCAGTCCGCCTCACCGGACACTCCATGCGGTCCGGGTTCATCACCACCGCCCGCCAAGCTGGCAAGCGGGAGGAGAAGATCCGCGCCCAGTCCGGCCACGCCGCCAACTCGCCGGTCTTCTGGGGGTACATCCAGGAGGCCGACGCCTGGACCGACGCCGCGTCCGAGGACATCGGGCTCTGACCAGGACTTAAGGGAACGTTATGCGCTGCATCCTCTTGCCCCGCCAAACGAAGGAGAAGTAGATGTTGATCCGCTTCGACCCCGACGAATGGAAACCCACCCAGAGCAACACCCGCAGCCGAAGGTCGACCGGCGGACTGGAGCCCGACCAGCTGGTCGTCTGGGATCGCCAGCCGTACCGCGTCATCGAAGTCCGCGAACGCGACCACGCCGACTGGACCGAGAACTACCGCGCGGCCTGGGTCAAGCACGGCATGCCCGAACCCAGCTCCTGGTACTACCGTCCCCGCGTCGTCGTCATCCGCCACGACGACCAGCCCAACGCCAAACCGCTTCACCTGCAGGCGCCGAACAACGCGAACTGGTACACGCTGCCTGAGCACTACTGGGTCTGCCGCCAGTGCAACGAGATCCCGCCGTGCCGCCACGTCCACAACGAGGGCATCATGGACCGCGCCTCTGAGCGGATGTCCAAGGACATGGCCCTCGTCCCCGGCGTGTGCCACGGATGCCGCGAGCCCATCACCGCGCGGCAGAGGTCGTTCACGTTCCCCGGCCCCAACCTGATCCGTCCTGACCTGGGCAACGGTTCCGCCGTCTTCCATACCCGCCGCGGCTGCATGGACTCGGTCAAGGCCTACGACCGGCGCTGGGCTGGAGCGGAGCCCGATCGGCAGCGGTTCTTCTACTGCAAGGGCTCCATGACCGAGCACCACGACAAGAGCACCGAGTGCACGAACCCGGCGTGCCTCGGTACGGGGCCGCTCACGGATTGGGTCGAGCACAAGATGTTCACCCGGCATCACCCTCGGGGCGGCTCAGTGGTGCAGGGCTGCTGGTGCCTGGCTGGCGCCGGGGTCTGACCGCATGAACGATGCCCCCGCCAGGGAAAGTGGCGGGGGCATCGCTGCGGAAGCCTACCGACCGCGCTCACGTCTCCTCGTCCTCGGGCTGGTACACGTGCGGCTGCCCGCCCTGCCAGGCGATCGCCGACGAGTCCCCGTGGACCATGTCCTCGGGGTCGGGTAGGTCGATGCGCCGCAGGAACTCGATCAGGTCCGCGTCGCTGTACGCCACGCCGAGGACGGTGTCGACGCCGTGGATCCGGATGACGACCCGCCGGCCGCCGGTAGGGGAGATCCGGTGCACGAGGATCGGCGCATGCTCCATCCCTCCAGCCTGCGCGAGGGCGGGCGAGGCGGCATCCCGGGACAGCCTCACTGTCGGTGGCCCGTCGTACAGTCAGAGCATCCCATTCAAGGGTTGAGGCGGGCTGCCTCGCACTCGTTCCCGCCCTACCGGACCCCGGCCCCGGGGACAGCGCCCGGTGGGGCGGAAGCGCGTCAGGCCTCGACCGGCTCGCGGGCTGCGTCCTTGACGGCCTTCTCGACCTCGTACCGGTTCTTCTCGGACGCCGTCGCGTAGTCGGTCACCGCGACCTGCAGGGCGGAGGCCGCCTCCAGCCACGGTCGCCACGCCTCCCGGCTGTACGGGCCAGCCAGCGCCCGCTCCCGCGCCTGGTTCGCTGCACGCTGGAGCTCGATCAATTCGTCGGTAGGTTCGATAGCCACCCAGGGATCCTAGGCCGCCAGCTCCTGCTCGGCGCGCACCGCCGCAGCCCACTCGACGATCAGCCGGTGGTAGCGGTCGACATCCTCGGACGCCAGCATCCCGCCGGCCCACAGGCGGCGGATCTCCTCGTTCACCTGCTCGGCGGACCGGATCATGCACCGATCCTACGAGCCGGCACCGACATCCGGAACGGGTCGGCCACCAGCCCACAAGGCATCCACGTGGTGCGCGAACCGGTCGAACAGGCCGTCCGGCTCCAGTCGACGCAGGTGCAGCATCGGTGATTCATGCCCGAGCAGGTTCGCGATGTGCGGGGTGACCAGCATCTGCTCGTCGAAGACGAAGACGGACAGGGCGATGTGATCGTCGGAGAAGCGGGCCTCCAGACCCGGCACGGGCCCAATCTTCGCCAGCTGATCCAAGGTGATCCGGATGCGGGTGCCGACTGTCAGCGGCACGCCCTCCACCTGCTCCCGCCGGCGGGTGACCTCCGACTCCGGATCACCGACGACGAACCGGACCTGGCAACCGGCCTCGGCCTTCGCCCGCAGCCTGGCCGCGACCCGCGGATGGTCCTGCCACAGGAAGTAGTTCGTGTACCCGGCGAAGACGAGACGTCGCTTCGCCCCGTCGATCAGGGCCGCCCACAGCGACGTCGGG
This sequence comes from Streptomyces sp. NBC_01214, assembly GCF_026340975.1. GTDB lineage: Bacteria > Actinomycetota > Actinomycetes > Streptomycetales > Streptomycetaceae > Streptomyces. The sequence continues at coordinate 1,893,604 of NZ_JAPEOS010000001.1, forward strand.
CACGCGTTCCTGTACGGGTAGCTGGCGACGATCTCCCGGTCGGTCCCCAGCTTGATGGTCGACCTGACCGCCCGCGGCCACAGCATCTCCGGACCCACTCCCAATACCTCTGCGACGGCCGTGCGCGTCCCGGGATGCGGGGCCCTCTCCGGCGACGACAGCCACCGGTCGACCGTCTTCCCTGACACTCCGACCTTACGGGCCAGCTCGGCCCTGGTCATACGGGCGTCGGTGAGGGCATCTCTCAGCGCGACATTCACGGGCCCGACGCTACCGGCGATGCGTCCCAGGTGTCCCACAAAGGACGGTAGAAGCGTCCCCCGTGGCCGGGCAGAGTACGGGCATGAACCAGCCCCCACCCCTCCCGCCGGTCGGCGACCTGTCCGAGCAGCAGGTCCGCGGCGCCGCCTGCGTCTACTGCGGGATCTGCCTTGAAGGCGCGCCCGCGGTCGACCTCGGCGAGCGTCGGACTCGCCGGGCTGGCGACACGGTCCGGTGGTTCCCGCGGGCCTGCCGGCTGCCGCATCCATGAGCCCCCGCCCGTCCCGATGCGGCGGCTACGGGGCGGGCGGGTATGCAATGCAATCGAAACCGGACAGTAGGTTTGACAGAATTTATCGGTCGTATGTTCGAGCAAACATTAGTCAACCGCTAGGTAGAACCTGACAGTTCGTGACGTTTGCGCAGGTGGCAGGCGCGATAGCGCCCGCATATATCTACCGACCCACTGGCGGACCCGTGCATGGGCCAGGCAGACTGGGGCAACCGCAGAGGGTGGCCGAAAGGGCACCTATGAATTTGGCGGCAGCAAGCTCTTTACCGACACACGGAGGACGCAGGCGATGCGCAACAAGTGGCTGATCTTCGCGTCTGTCGTGCCGCCCTCAAGGCGCTGGATCGTCGAACGGTCGATGCCGGCATGTTGAGCCAGGCGCTCCTGTGTCAGGCCCTCGTGAATCCGGGCTACGCGGATGCGGTCGCCCACGGCTCTCTGGGCTTCGCGGATCCACGGATCTTGTTCTGCTGACACCAACCCAGGTCAGCTCAACAAGATCATTCTGTCAGCAGCAGAACTGAAGCACTGTCTGATCTAGGTCGATCGGTCGGCCGACAGGCAACCTACTTGGGTGGATCGCCGCCAGGTGCGGCGAGCCGCTCGCGCAACGTGTCGGGGACGTGCCCCGTGGACTTGCCCCCCTCGCGGGTGCCCGGCACTGCGTCCCCCGATCCGCTACCGTGGATCGGGGGACGCGCCATTTGGCCTCTCACCTGCAGCGATGAACAGGGCGAGTGGGAGCGAGATGGGAGCGGACCTTGCGACTCGTAACGACTTGAGGTAACCGCAAGCGACCGCAAACGACCTGAGGTGTTGGAGATTTCGCAGGTCACGCAACGTGCGGACCTCTGATCAGGTGACATCCAACCGGTGAGGCGCCTCTTACAAAGCAGATGTCGGCGGTTCGAAACCGTCCGCGCCCACCAGCACGAAGGCCCCCAACCGATCTTGGTTGGGGGCCTTTGACGGTTCCAAGTGACGGCAGTGGCCTACTCGGTCGGCCGCCGACGGCGCAGCATCCGGTCCATGTGTCCCATGGCCTCGCGCCTGCCGCCGTCAGCCACGTGGGTGTAGATGTTCATCGTGACGGCGATCTGTGAGTGACCCAGGATCTCCATCACCACCCGCGGTGCCACCCCGGCCGCGAACAGCAGGGTGGCGCACCCGTGCCGCGCGTCGTGCAGCCGGATCCGCGGCAGGCCGGCATCCTGCCCGATCCGCTCGAAAGACCGGCTGATGTTGCGCGGCTCGACCGGCCGGCCGGTGCGGGTGGTGAACACGTAGTCGCTCTCCTCCCACTCCTTGTCCTTGGCCGCAGCCTGCAACGCGGCCTGCCGCATCCGCTGCCACCGCAGGGGCGCGACGCACATTTGGGGGAGGGGGATGACCCTGCTCCGCCGGTTCTTGGTGGAGTCCGCGTACAGCTCCTTCTGTACCCGCTGGATCTGGTTCCGCACGGTCAGAGTCCGACGATCGAGGTCGATGTCGGACCAGCGCAGCCCGAGGATCTCGCCCCGACGCAGCCCCAGGGCGACCGCCAGCACGAACGCCGCGTACAGCGGGTCGCGCCGACTGGCTTCCAGGAACGTGAGCGTCTGGTCGAGATCCCACGGCTTCAACTCACGCTGGACGACGCGCGGCGCCGGTACGAGCATCACCACGTTGCGGCTGATCAGCTCCTCCCGGTTCGCCGCCGTGAGCGCGCTGCGCAGCACGCGGTGCGACTCCTTCGCCGTCGCGGCGGAAGCTTGCGCGGTCACGGCAGCCACCATCCGCCGCACGTCCCGCACCCCGAGGGTCTCCAGACGCTTCGAGCCCAGATGCGGGATGAGGTACAGACGGACGTGGGTCTCGTACTTGGCGTACGTCGTCTTCTTGCGGTCGTGCTTGACGAACGTCTCCAGCCAGAACGGCAACCACTCGGACAGCTTGGCCGAGCGGGTAGGCGTCGGCACGCCCTGCCGGTCGCGGAGGACCAGCTCCTGACGCTTGGTGTCACACTCCTCCCACGTCTTGCCGTACACGGTCTTCCGGCTGCGGGTGCCGTCGGGCTGCGGGACGTAGACGCGCGCCTCGTATCGACCGTCGCTGCGCAGCCAGATGCTGCCGGCGCCGTTCGGGTTCCTCTTGCGTGCCATCAGGCTGCTTCCTCCAACTTGGCTTCCAGATAGGCGCGAACGCTGTCTGCGGGGATCCGGCGCGAGCGGCCCTCGGTGAAGCTCGGGAGGGCGCGGGAGCGGATCAGGTTGTAGACGGTGAAGCGGCTGAGCCGCAGGGCGGCCATGACCTCGGGAACGGTCAAGGCCTGGTGCGTGGTGGGCAGGGCTGAACTCACTGCGGCCTCCGTGGGCGTGGTAAGAGCGCGTGTGTCCGAGGTGGGGATTTCTGCGTCATCGCGTTGTCTACGTCGCTCGCAGGTCTGACCTGCGGCTTTCGATGACTCGGGGGTGGGGCCATGCGTCACCGGCTTGCGTCACCGTCACCGGGGTGACGCGGGCCGGTGACGTGGGTGACGTGTGGTGACGCAGCCGTTGGCCGCTTGCGTCACCGGTGTAGCCGCAGGTCATGGGCCGTTTGGAGCCTCGTTGTGACGTGGGTGACGCAGCGTCTCTTCTCTTAGGAAAAATAGAGGGGTGGTTTCTGTTGTGGTGCGGTGCGTCTTCGAGCGTGAAGAGGGAGCCGCTGCGCGGCACGTCCCTTGCAGCGGCGGCAAGCCGCCGGAACAGCAAGAGGAGCACGCACCCCCGGGTGGCGGGTGCTCTTCTTGCTTGAACGCGGGGGTGTGGCGGCGCCGGTCAGAACGCGGCCTGCTGCTGGCCGGGCGGTGGGGCGGCGGGTCGGGTCATCTCGATGTAGCGGGCGGTACTGGTGCGGCCCCAGTCGACGAGGACGCCGCGTGCAGCGAGGGTGGGCTGGAGCCGCTTGAGGCGGTCGGAGAGGACTTTGCCGGTCGTGGGCCACCCCTTGGGCAGGGTGCGGAAGTCGTCTCCGGTGTAGAGCTGGGTGAGGGCGTGCAGCAACTCGGTGGACGTCATCCGCACCTCGGCGCCCGGGTCTAGGCCGGCGGCGTGCTTGAGGGTGGTCTGTGCGAGGAGGTCGCCTTCGATGACGTCGTCATTGAGTTCGTCCAGGGTCGCCCGGTAGGCGTTCAGCACTCCGAGCCCCTTGGCCGCGTCGAGCTGCGCGCAGAGGTGGGCGAAGTCGGCCATCCGCAGGTCGGCGGGGATGTCGGCCTGGGTCGCCCGCACCTTAACGGTCAGGTCCAGCAGGGAGCCGAGGATGACGGGCAGCACCTGTGCGAACTCCGCCCAAAGCTCCGCCTCCGTCCGCCGGACGCGGGGCCGTTCCAGGCGCAGGGTCAGGAGGCGTTCGGCGAGGTCGGGGCGGATGACGCCGACGTCGATGCCTGTCAGGAGGAGGGGGCGGCGGTAGCGGGAGCGGTAGACGTCGCCGTCGCTGAACAGCGCGCGTTTGATGCTTTCGGCGCCGGTGACGATGCAGCACATGAGGTCGGAGAGGTCCGGGGGGAGGTGGGAGAGGTTGTCGAGGGCGGTGACCCATCCGGCGGCGACGGCCGTGATCAGGTTCTCTTCGTCCTTCGGTGCGCGGCGCAGGTCGCCGGTCATGCCTTCGATGATCCGCATCAGCATGCGGGCTGCGGTCGACTTGCCGGCGCCTTGGGGGCCGGTGAGGAACGGGGCGGGGACGGGTACGGTCGGCTCCAGGCAGCCGATCAGCCACGCGATGGCCAGGCACTCGCTCTCGGCGCTGGCGTAGTTGCACAGCCGCATCAGGAGGTCGATGCCCTTGCCGTCGGTGTCCTTCTCCGGGAGGGGGAGTTCGCCGGTGAGCTGGGTGCGCCGCCAGCAGACCTCGCGCGGGTCGGGGGTGAGGATGTCCCAGCCGTTGGGGTGGATGCGGATCGACTGGCCGTCGTCTCGGCCCAGGTCGAGCCAGGTCGCGCCGTCGAACCCGGGCGCTACGCGGATGTGGGTGGCCTGTACGTCCTGGCTGAGCGCGAGTGCTTCGATCAAGTCCAATGCCTCCTTGAGTGCCGAGCCGTTGAAGGAGCCGATCCCGTCGTTGTAGAGGCCGACCATGAGTTCCTGTCGGTGGCTGCCGGTCGTGCCCTGGGAGCGGATCGGGCGGGCGACGGGGTGGCCGTTCTTCTGCGCGTAGACGGTGCCTTCGGTGGTGCGGAAGTACCGGAAGTGGGCCTGTGCGTAGTCGGTGATGATCTGCCGGGCCGGGTTCTTCTCGTCCTCGGACATCGCTACATCCCCAGCTTGGTGCGGGCGTTGGTCCAGGCGATCTCGCAGTGCCGCAGGGACTCGCCCTTGGCCTGGGCGGCGGTGAACAGCCGATCGATGTGGTTCTCGGTGAGGCAGCCGCACCAGCCGTGCGCGGACAGCACAGCAAGGAACGTCCGGTACACGGTCCTGTGGATGGCTTCGGACGCCTCTTTGATGCGCTGCTCGGCCATGGCGATACCGCGTTCCAGGTAGGTGGGCGTGCGGTGGCGACACACCGCGTCCCCGGACGGCGCGGGCGCTACGACGTTGGACGGTGCCGGTGCGACCGCGGCGACCTCCTTCACGGCGAGTGCGCGCACGGAATCGGGCAGCAGGGCCATGCGTCCGGTGCCGGGGCCGAGCCAGCGGGCGTAGGACCACGCGGACTTGATGTCCACGCCGGGCCGTACGCCGTTGTGCGAGGTCATGGTGCCGAGGTAGATCCAGTGCTCCCCGCGGGTCGTGGTCACGGTCTTGGTCGCCGGCATGTTCTCGCGGGCCCACATGACCGCGTCGCGGTTGTCAAGGTCCACGACGGTGAGTGCCGCGCCGCCGGGGTGGTAGGCGACGGCCGCGGCCTGCCTCCACGCCCTGGCCCATGCGGGCGAGGTGAGGATGTGCGGGTCGGTCGTGGCGGCCGCCCAGCCGTGGCAGGGGGCGGGGCACTCGCACGGTCCGGCGGCCAGCATGTGCGGCCGGTCCCCGCACGCCGAGTCCTTGCAGCTTCGGCAGTTCCCGAAGGGCTTCTTGCCCTCCCGGAGCGGCATCGCAGGCAGGCCGAGTTCGGCGAGTTGGAGCGCGGTGCGCAGGTGGGCAGGTGAAGCCGAGCTGGCGGGGTCTCGCGCGACGTCGGCGGTCTGGGTCATGCTGGTCTCTCCAGTTCTTGAGTGTTCTGGATGAGAGCGGCCCCGGTCATTGGCGTGAATGGGGGCCGCTCTCGGCATGTCGGACGGGGGATGCGGAATCTCTGCCGATGGCGGGTCAGGGAGGCTAGAACACCCCCAGTGGTGGTGCGTGTGGCGGGGGTTTCGGGGGTCTGACCTGCGGTGCCTCCCTGCCTCCCTGGCAGATCATTTCCGCAGGTCAGGTCCAGGGAGGGGGGTCAGGGAGGCGGTCAGGGAGTTCTCCCTGCCTCCCTGACCGGTGCGGGGTCGGCTCCCTCTACTCGGCGGCGGAAGCGGAACCGGTGTCGGGGCGGTTGGTGAGGGCGCGGGTGATGCGGTCGCGGCCGATGACCATGCGGCCGTCGGACTTGTACGGCTCGGCGCCGGTGCCGTCCAGGACGCGCTTGAGGTCGATGAACGACCACGGCCCGTACGCCTTGCCGTTCAGGGCGGCGAGCCGCTTGAGGACCTCTTGGGTGAGGACGCGGGTGTCGGTGCCGAGGACGGTGAGGATGTCCGCGAGTGGGTCGTGCTCGTCCGCGTCGGGGACGGCGTGGGTGGTGACGATGCCGGAGCGCAGGGCCTTGGCGCGGTCGGCGATGATGCCGGCGGTGTCGGTGTCGATGTAGTGCGTCCGCACCGTGATGGACGCCTGCCCGGCGGGGATGGTGATGCCGTCGGAGGCGACGACAACGGTGCCCTTGTCGAGGCCCTGGCGGAGCAGGTGGGGTGCGGCGCCGCCGTTAACGGCCTTGTCCCCCAGGGCCATGCGTGCCTGTGACTCGGTGCCGAGGGCGAGGCTGATGCGGGTGTGGGCGCCTTCCCGGACGAGCTTGGGGAGGTTCTGGTCGGTGGGGTCCTGCGTGCCCTCCCACAGCAGCACGTCCACCGCCCGACCCTGGTTGTGGATCTTCCGCGCGGCCATGAAGTACCGGGAGGTGGCCTTGAATCCGCCGTAGGGCCGCTTGTCGTCGCCGACGGCCGGGCACATGAACGCGACCTGCGCCTCATCCACGACCAGGACGAGCGGCGGGAACGTGGTGCCGGGAGGTGCCTGGATGCGGCGTTCCATCTCCGCGACCCCAGCTTCGAGCATCTCGGTCGCGTCGATGACGTGCTCGTCCGTCGGCCCCTGGATGAGGGTGGTGGCGAGGCCGTCGAACATGTCCCAGTCCCCGACGCCCTTGAGGTCGGCGATCCAGAACTCCACCGTCCTATCCAGTGCCAGCCACAGGGCGAGCGCGCGCAGGGCGGCGGTCTTGCCCTGGTTCGAGAGACCGGTGATCAGCAGCATGCGTTGATAGAGGCTGATCAGGGCGGCGTCGCCGCGCAGGTCCTGACCCCACGGCGCGCGGCCCGACTTGTAGTCGGCCTTGAGGGTGTCGTCCGTGGTGAGCGGGGAGGGGCCGATCGGTTCGTCGAGGGCGCCGGAGTCGGCGATCCAGAGCCGGACGGTGCGGGCGGCGGTGGGGAGGGTGATGAACACTTCGTGCTCGTGCCGGCCCAGGTTCTCCGCCAGCTTCCGCCGGCGCCCCTGGACTTCCTTGGTCGAGACCCCGGACGGCAGGGTGACGTCGACTTCCACGCCGCATCCGGCGATCCGGATCGGCCCGAGCATCGCTGCCCCGGCGTCGCCCATCTCCTTGATGGCCTTGCGCATCGGTGCGATGCCCAGGTCACGTAGGGCGGTGACGACGATCGACGGGGTGATCGGCGCGCCGGAGTCGTCACGCTGCTGCGCGGGCAGGGCCCACTGGGGTGCGGTCTGCCGTTGCCGACCAACCTGCCACAGGGTGAGTAGGGCCAGCCACGGGCCGATCGTGACGACGGGTCCCCACACGATGGTGGCGACGTAGACGATCGCTCCGATTACCCCGATCACCGCATTGATCGGGGCGAGGATCCAGGAAGCGTCCTTGTTGGCTATGGCCAGCACGATCCCCAGCAAGAGCAACCCGCCGGCGGTGAGGCCGGCGCCGTAACCGGCGCTCTTCACCGCGTCCTGCGGGGCCTTGAGGAGGTCCATGCGGCGGTGGTGGCGGGCGGCCCGGAAGCGGGTGAGGCGGTCCTCCCATTCCTTGGCCTCCTCGAAGTTCCCCGCAGCCTCGGCAGCTCGGATCATCCGCTCGTACCGTGATCCGGTCCGCCCGTCCCATGCACGCTTGGCCGTGATCCGGGTCCCGCCGATCACGTACAGGCCGTGGCGGGCCACCAGCCGGGCCGCCGTACGGGTCCGCTCGCTGGTGACGGCCGCACGCAGGCCGCGGGCGGTGCGATTCCACCGCCGTACCGGCCGCCCCTCATCGGGGGCAGCGGCTGCAGCCGGGGTGTCGGGGGTGTCGCCGGGGAGTGTGTAGGTGCCGGTTGTGGGGTCTTTGAAGAGGGGGACGACGTTGTCGGTCATGCTGAGAACTCCTGCTCTCGCTGACAAGCGGGTGGGTAGGGCCCCGGAGCGGCGCGGTTTCCTTGGCCGGGACGGCCGCTCCGGGGGCACAGCTACTTGCGGTTCTTGGCCTTTGCCGCGGCCTTGCGGGCGGCCTTCTCGGCGGCGGCCTTGTCGGCGGCCTGCTGGGCCTCGCGTTCGCGGGCGCCGTCGATGATCCGCTCCACCTTGCGCTCCAGATCGCCCTGGTAGACGGTTTCGCTCGCGATGCCGCGCTTGGCCATTCGGGCCATGTACCAGCCGATCTTGGCGGTTTCCTTGGCGGTGAACTTCGGGTCCTTGCCCATCACGGGACTCCATCTCTGGAGACCGGGCTGTCCGGCTCCCCTCACCACCCACCAGGAGTGGGTGGATCGGGCAGCCGTCAGCCGCGGCGGCGGGCCTTGCGAACGTTCTTCACTGCCGATGCGGCCTCGGGGCTGCCGATCGACTTCACGACCGTGTGCACGCCCCAACCGAGGACCAGCGCGAGGAACGCGAGCATCGCGATGTTCGCGGCGATCGCGGTCAGTGCCCCGATCAGCAGCGGGCCGAAGTAGACCCCGGCGGCGACCGCGCCGGCGCCGACTCCGGAGCCGAGTGCGATGCGCTGCATGGTCTTGTCCGGGGCTGCCTGGTGGATGTGCTGGTGTACGACCTGCGGCCCTGTGTAGGTGGCGGGCAGGTTCTCGGTGTAGGTGTGGGTGCCGTCGGGGAGGCGGACGATGTTGGCGTGCAGGGACGGTTCGGGGAGGTGGTTCACCGCACAGTTCTCCTGTCGTCAGGTGTTCAGCGGGGCAGGGCCAGGCAGCGCGCGGCGTGGTTCTGGGCCCAGTGCTTGGAGTCGAAGCTGTTGGACCTTTCGCGGCAGCCGCCGCATTCGGCCCGGTACGCGCAGATGCGGCCGTAGACGGTGACGATGGCTCCACCGGCGGTGCGGTAGCGGACGTTGATGTCGTTGCTGGGCATGTGAAGGTCTCCTGGGAGTTGGGTCAGGCGGCGAGGAAGAGTGCGGCGAGCGTCAGAGCGAGGACGTGGGCGGTCTGGTCGACGTGAGCGGCGCCCCCGTGGGCGGCCCATCCGGCCTGGCGGGCGATCCGCATCCACGCGGCGACCGGCCAGCGGCGGTCGATGAACCCGTGCGTGCCCCCGATCCACAGCACCGCCGCAACGGCGGGCAGAACGGGAAGGTGCCACCCCAGCAGGGCGGATCCGACGGCCAGCAGCAGGGCGCAGATCAGGACGTGGGTGGCGGCGTGCGAGACGTTGGCCGTCCAGCCCTGGCGGCCGCATCCGGCTTTGTGGGCGGCCTGGTGGTCGGTCTGGAACGGGTAGTCGGCCAGCAGATGACCGATGTAGAGCAGGAACGCGATCTCAGCGAACATGACAGCCCCTTCCGGGCAGGTCAGACGTGCTGGTCGGTGTCGGAGTAGGCGCAGGGGACGCACATGCCGAGCGAGGCTCGTGCGAGGCGAGGCACCAGCGGTAGATGGGAACGGTGGCCATCAGCCGGTCGGGGTGTCGCGTTCGGCCCGCAGCGTTTCCCGGAGCCAGCGGGCGTTGACCGGCGATGTGTGGAGCGCCTTGCGGATCCGGTCGCCGGTCAGATGTTCGGCCGGCCACGACTCGGTCAGCTGCCGGGCCTCGCCCAGGAGTTCCTCTCGCGTCCGGCGCGGAACGCTGGTTCGGGCAATCTCCGGTACCCGGCCGGTGGCCCGCCGACGGACCGGACCGTCGGCCGCGATCGCCCGGACGGTCGACGGATCGGCCGACTTCACCAGCACTGCGGCAGGCGACGGGGTGGTCTCTTCCGCCGGGACGGGATCGGGGTCGACTGGAGTGGACTCCAGGGCCCGCAGCGGCTGCTCAGAGGTAGACCGTTCCATACCGGTCTGGTCTAGTTCATGCGCACTTGCGGAGTGGATCGGTCGGGTGGACCGATCGATCTCCAGCTCCACCATCGGGGCGATGACTTCAGCAGGAAGCTCCGGGGCGGCCGTGCCCCCGAACATGGCGGCAAGCGCGGAGTCGGCGCCGGCGGTGACCCTGGCACGTTGAACATCGAGGAGCCGATCGCCGAGGGCGAGGTCTCCTGCGCCGAGTTTCCCGGCCAGCTTCCAGGCCTTCAGCTCGGACTTCTGCCGGACCTTTTCGTCGGGGTGGCTCGCTGCCATCGCCTGCCGGTAGGCCAGGGCCTGGACGACCGCGGCGGCCTTCCGGTCGGCCTCGGCGTCGCGTCCGTCGCGGTGGACCACGATCCGGCGGGCGAGGAACGCCGCGCCCTCGGCTGCCGTGGTCATGCCCATCGGGGTCAGGGCATAGATCACGGTCTCGCCAGGGCTGGTGGCGGCCATCGCGGACATGACCGACGCTGCGGCGGGAAGAGCCCACAGCCCGGCCCGGATCACACCCGGCGAGGACTGCCCGAGCATCGTCAGCCCGAGCAGCACCAGCGCCAGCACCGCGGTCGCGCCTTCACCGGCCGCGACCGCACCCAACGCCGTCCCCGCCCCATAGGCGGTCGAGATGTTGGAGTAGGTGCCGAACCCGCCCGCCACACCGGTGGCGACCATCGGCACGAACGCCGCAGTCAACACGGTCTTCTGGGCCCGACTGAGGCCCTTCCCATCGGCGTTCACAACGCACTCCGAGGCGCGGGGGTGTTGATCAGGCCGGTCAGCGCGGGCGGGGGCGGCCGGCGTCATGCCGCACCGTTTTCCAGCGGCCGGACCTTCACCGCACCCAGGAGAAGAACCTGCACCGGGTGGGGGTGGTAGTCCGGGCCGGTGCACTCCGTCCACTCCCACTCAGCGCCATCGTCGAGAACGAACCCGAGGTACGCCAGAGCGTTCCGGCGCTGGTCGAAGGTCGGGACCTCGGTGGTGGTCGGCCAGGTGAAGGTGGGCCACTCACTGACCAGACCGGACATCGCCACGTACAACTGCCAGCACGGACCGTCCATCCACTCCGGGACGGTCGTACCGCAGCAGCGCAGGGAGAGCTGCGCTCCGAAGATCTGCTTGCTCATGCCGCATCACCCGAGACCGTCGAGCCGGTGGTGCGGTTGGCCAGGTCCCGGCGGGCCGCCAGGACCCGGTTGTGAGCCCGGCGGATCCGCCGCTCGTCCAGCTCGGACGGGGTCCGGTCGATCGTCATGATCTGTGCGTCGAGCAGGTCGACGCGCGCCTGGATGAGCGGCATCTCCTGCTCGATCGCGTCCAGCTCCGCGGCCGACGGCTCCAAGCCGTCGGACCATGGGGTAACGCGCTTCTGAAGTGCAGCGATGGACTTCACGGGTCTTGCTCCTTCGGTAGAGGAACGGGACCCAACAGCAGCCCCGGTGTTCCAGCACCGGGGCTGCATTGCGTTGGGGTGCAACACGAAGTCGAGGCGGTCTCAGGGCAGGCCAAGTAAGCCCCCCGAGGCATATCCGCCGGTCCGAGGACCAGCGGGCACATCCCTAAGGTTCCCTAGGGTTCCCTGCGGTGTCAAGCGGTAAGCTAGGGAACCTCAGGGAAGCGACGCGAGGAGCGGGCGACATGGCAGGCCAGGCCGACAATCGGGCCCCGTACGCGAAAATCGCCGCACACTACAGTGAGCTGATCGCTTCCGGTCAGCTTCAGCCGGGCTCACTCTTGCCGAGCATCAAGAACCTCGCGGAAGAGTGGAAAGTCAGTACCGCGACGGCTGAGAAGGCTCTGCGCAAGCTGCGCAACGAGGGGCTTGTGCGAGGAATCCACGGCATCGGAACGGAGGTCTTGGACCGGCCGGCTCCGATGTCTTCCGGGTCTCAACGCCAGGATCGAGGGCGCCGAACCGGGTCTAGCTGGGGTGCAGGCGAAAGTTCTGACTCCCATCAGGCAGCGGTGGTACCCGCACCCGCCGAAGTTGCTCAAGCGCTCGACGTCCAACCTGGCTCCGACGTGATCCGGCGAAGCCGCGTCTACAGGGACCGGCACGGCATTGTCGCCCACAGCACGTCATGGATCCCTGCGCGATACGGGCAGCTGATTCCGGAGCTGGCGACGAGCGAGCGCCTGACGGGTGGGACTTCGCTCCAGCTCATTGCCCAGGTCACCGGCCACCCGATCAGTCACCGCATCGACACCGCCTCAGCGAGCTTGCTGACCGCCGAGTACGCACGGCTCCTGGAGCTGGATCCCGGGACCCCGTCGACCGAGCCCGTGGTCGTGATGACGGCGAGGTTCGTAGACAGCGAGGGCAACGTCGTCGAGTACGGCGTGGATCTCGGAGGCCCGGGCCGCAGGTGGCGCACAGAATCGGAGGTCTCCGCGTGACGGTCGTGGATGACACGCTTGAGAGGGTGCTTGAAGACCGCTTGGGGGTACTGGTCGCCGCCCGCAGGGCTGGCACGATCACGCCCGCAGGAGCGGCAGAGATTGCCACGATCTCCCAGGCCATGACCGGACTGCTGTCACAGTGCCCCCCGTTCTGCGTCCTTATGGCCGGACTCCCCGGCTCCGGCAAGACGACACTTTCGCGCGCCTTCACCGACCGCGGATTCGCGCGGTTGTGCCCGGACGAGGAGATGTACCGCCGGCACGGCGTCTACGGGGTGGACTTTCCGAGAGGCACCTTCCCCACACTTGAGCGGCCCGTCCTGGAGGACATTGCTGCGGAACTCAGGGAGCAGCTAGAAGCGGGGCGCGATGTCGTCGTGGACCACGGCTTCTGGACCCCAGAGGATCGGGCCCAATGGCGAGGCATCGCTATCAGTGCAGGCGCCATTCCGGTACTGGTGTATCTCGCAGCCAGCCACGATGAGCTTTGGGCGCGAATCAGCAAGCGCAATAAGGACCACGCCGACGACCCCAACTCGATCTACTTCTCTGAGAGCGACCTACAGCGCTACCGCACCCGGTTCGTTCCTCCGCGCGCCGGCGAACCGCACGTGACCTACGACGGTGACCTCGCTGCCGTGCTCGCTGCTGTGGAAGCTTCTCGCCCCTGACCTTGGACCCCGTGGGCCACAAGGAGTTCGGCAGATGCCTCCTGCGATGCGGTTGGGGGCGTGCGCGCTGCCCTACCGCTGTCGTGTGGCCCGGTTACTTGGTGGTTCGGGATGGCAGGGCGACCCGAATGGCTCGCACCACGCAGGAGCAGGCTCGGACAACTTCGCAGCGAGGCGTCCCATAACGAGCGTGATATGACTCTCCATACTTCGCCAAGGCACCCGTCGCGCACGCGGCCCGTCGTCCGCGGCGCCGCACCCCTCTTCGCTCGCCCCAGCGCGGCCGCACGCCCAATGGCTCGCGTCGTTCGTGGCGAAGCCGCTGTGGCCGGGGCCGTCGGCTCCACGGCAGTAGGCAGCCACCATGGGGCGAGCCTCGAAGATGGGGAGCCCACCTCGGGCTATTGCGGGCAGGATCAGAGACTGCCCGAGTCGCGGAAGCTTACGGCCCCCCGACCTCTCGTCTAACGGCAGCTCCCGCCCAAAGCCGCTCCGCCACCCGCGAAGTCCCCGGGACCCTCGCAGGGCTACTGGTGTCGCGCCTCCGATTTGGCTCAGCCGACAATGGCTACGATTCGACAGCCCATGCAGCCGGTTCTATGCTTTTTGTGAAGCTGTCGGGCTCACTGCAGTAGCGATCTTAACTCTTGGAGTGGTCGCAGGAGCGAGCTGAGAGGTGCGACATGACGGCCATTCACACGACCTGGGCAGCTCTGCCGAATAGCGCCGATGTCGCATCAAAGATTATTCCCAGCAGCGCCCATAAGGAGACTTTCTCGTGGGGGCACATGTGGCTGTGGGAATCCACAGACTCGCCAAGCATCGGACCCGAACAGTGGATAGTCGGGCGCGTTAATTGTCCGCATCGAATTGCGGTGTACGAGGTCATCTGTGGCGCGCGACGGGACACTGCAGGTAAAGCTTTTGGTGTGGCTTCCATTTTTCCTGAAGAAACACTGAGTGTACTGCACTACGAGTTGCTGAAAATTTGTGCGCCGGAGGAAGAACCGGAGCCCATATCTACAACTCTGGAGCCGGACGCTATAGACAGGTGCGTGAAAGCTAGAGTGGCGTCGGTTAAATATAGAGAAGACCTAGGCTTTCGACTTGAAAAGTACTCCAACCCTATTGAACTGACCGAACTGCCGCGGACCGATTCTATATCGGCGATGAGCCTGTATCTCTGCGAGAACCTTGGCTCCCCTAATCCGTCATTGATAAGTCTTTTTACGGGCAGTCAATTCTATATCACCAACTGCACCCCAGACTCCATCGGGCAGGTGGCGCATCAAATTTGCCCACTCTGGGGATTCACGGAAGAGTAGATAATGCCTAGATTCGACTGCCGTGATGATGTCAACCTCTTCACCCGATGCTCCGTGAAGAAGATACGCACAGACGGAACCCATACGGCAGTGGTAGACAATCACACGGACGAGAGGCTCCATAACCTGCGTTTTGTGGTCTCGGTAGGTGCTTCACAGGACACCTCGCTAAGAATATCCTCTGACGGTGGACAATTCTTGAGGCTCACTTCATCGCGCCAGGGCGTGCTTTCCGAATATAGCTCGGCAAAGCTCGAATTCTTGCTGCAGCGAGTTGATGCCGCCAAAGGCTCCGAGGTGGTCACCACAACGGCGGCTTGGACCGACAATGCGAGCGATATTGTCTTCGATGAGGACAATCCGGAGGAGTACTCTGCTCGCCAGTGCGACTACACCGTAGACGTAGGGTAGTGATGTGTCTCAAACGGCCCTCTCATGGGTGCTGCCAGCTATGGCCATCTGTCAAGTATTGGCCACAGAGCTGGCGACACTGCTTATGCGGCCTATAGGAAAGGCGCATTTCGAGAAGAAGGCCAACGATTCCGCTAAATGCACCGCATCGCTTCCCTCCTCAGATGATGAGAGAAGGAAGCTGTTGGATGCGCTCTTCTCTCATTCCGCCATATCTTGTAGTGGTGCATCCGTGCTGGCTTCGTCTGTGGTTACCGTTATCATTCTGATCCTCTTCGTTGCGCTCGCATTCAATGCACGGAATGCCTTGGTTGGGTGGATTGTAGCCGTAGAGGCGGCGGTTATATTCGTGTGGGCGTTCGTGCTTTCATGGAAGATCCATCGCGGCGAGCTTGTCAAGAATAATCTAAATCGCCCAATGCCCATATGGCGACTGACTCCCCATAAAGAATCCAGGGCGCGTGTGCGATTCGTTTACAATTCGTTTTGGGCGTCTCCGAGAATCTATATACACAACCTCGGTACCTTTTGTACGGTTGCCTTCTATAAAACGTCACTGCTCCTCGTTACGGCTTCTCTATTTTATTGGAGAACGCTTCTATGATGCGGCGTATCTCTACGAGATGCTCTGGCTCACTGGTGGGCGACATGCCACCCGGTGCCCCAATACCGGTGGTCTCGGTGCTGGAGGTCAGGCTGTCTTCGGGCGGGCAGCCTGAATACGGAAGAGGCGAGCCGCGCGGCGCTGGAGTCGTTCGAGGTCGTCGATGCCCGCTTTGCACAGAGCCTCTGGAGCCGTGTGCACTGCGACGAGGGGCTTGACGGCAACCTTTGACGGCAATACCAGCAGACGCGAGCAGGTCAGCGCTGACCCTGTGAGTGCCTCCTACGCGGGGGAGGTAGCTATTCCCGTCGTCATGTGCCCGGTTGGGCGAGCTTACAAAGCAGATGTCGGCGGTTCGAAACCGTCCGCGCCCACCAGCACGAAGACCCCCCGCCGATCATGGCGGGGGGTCTTCTGCATCTACATCTGACATCAACGGGGACGGTCAGGAACGAACGCGCCGTCCCCTCAACAGCCGGTCCATGTGCCCGATCGCCTCGCGCTGCGTGTCCTGGACGACGTGGGCGTAGACGTTCATGGTGACGGCGATCTGCGAGTGCCCGAGGATCTCCATCACGACCCGGGGCGGAACGCCGGCGGCGGTCAGCAGAGTCGCTGTCCCGTGTCGAGCGTCGTGCAGCCGGACGACGCGGAGGCCGGCGTCCTTGGCCACGCGGGTGAAGGACCGGTACACGTTCCGCGGCTCGATGGGCCGCCCGGTCCGGGTGGTGAACACGTAGCCGGTCTCCTCCCACTTCTCCCCGGCGGCCTTCCTCATAGCGGCCTGCTTCATCCGCTGCCAGCGCAGGGGAGCGACGCAGATCCCGGGCAGTGGCAGGGTCTGCCGGCGGCGACGTCCCTTGGGGTCGTCCTCGTACGCCTCACCACGCACGCGCTGCCGCTGACTCCGCACCCTGATTTCCCGCTTGTCCAGGTCCACGTTCTCCCACCGCAGCCCGACCAACTCACCGCGCCGCAGACCGAGGGCGATGGCGAGCACGAAGGCCGGATAGAGCGGGTCCTTACGGGCGGCGGCAAGGAAGTCGAGGGTCTCGTCCAACTCCCACGGCGACATCTCCCGCACCTGCACCTTGGGCGGTTCGACGAGCGACACGACGTTGCGGCTGACGAGTTCCTCCCGACAGGCGGCGACGGCAGTCCGCAGTACGCGGTGCGACTCCTTGGCAGTGGCTGCGCTGGTCTCCTTCTGGAGCTGCACCAGGGCCCGTCGCACATCGGCGACGCTCAGGGACTCCAGCCGCTTCTTTCCGAGCAACGGCACCAGGTAGAGCCGGACATGGGTCTCGTACTTGGCGTAGGTCGTGCGCTTGCGGTGCGGCCGAACGATGTTCTCCAGCCAGTACGGCAGCCACTCGGTGAGCTTGGCCGACCGGGTGGGCACGGGCACGCCCTGGTCCACCTTGGCGAGCAGCTCGCGGCGCTTGGTGTCGCACTCCGTCCAGGTCTTGCCGTAGGCGAACTTCCGGGCACGGGTGCCATCGGGCTGGAGGACGTACACAGCCGCCTGATAGCGCCCGTCCTTCCGCTGCGTGATGGTGCCGGCACCGTTGGGGTTGCGCTTCCGCTGCGTCGCCATCAGGCAGCCTCCTCGATCTCGTACTGGATGAACTCCCGGATGGCATCGGCAGGGATCCGGCGTGCGCGGCCGATGGTGATGGACACCAGCCGCCGGGAGCGGATGAGGCCGTAGACGGTCGAGCGCCCGAGCCTGAGCAGCACCATGACCTCCGGCACGGTCAGCAGCTCTGGGGCGGCGGTGGCCATGACGGGTCTCCTTCCAGGGCAAGTTGATCGGGGAGGGCTTCGCGGGCGGTCTGGCGGTTGAGCTGGATATCGCGGGCGATGGTGGCGGCGAGGACGGATTCACCGGGGGAGTGGCCGTGGCCTGCGTACTGCCAGGAGGCCAGGACAAGCACGGTGTCCGGCTCGACGTCGCCGAGGCCGCGGGCTTCGCGTTCCTGGGCAGCGCGGTAGTCGGCGCGGGTCTGACGGAGGTCGCCGAGGGTGGTGGAGTACTCGCGGGATTTGGTGGAGAAGTGGCCGCGGAAGCCGAGCATGTGTGACCAGGCGGCGAGGCGACGGTCCGGGTAGAGCGGGTCCAGATCAAGGCAGGCCGCGATGAGACGGGCGGCGTGGTCCGGGACGTTGAGGAGCACGAGTGCTTCACGGTTGCCGATGCGGCGGTCGAGGGTGCCGTTGTTCTCTGCGGCTTTGGTCGCGTACTTGGCGAGGTACGAGGCCACGGCCTGTTCGGTGATGTCGGAGCCGTCTCCGAAGGCCTTGATGGGGCGTACGTCGAGCTGCGTGCCCCAGCTGAAGGTTCGGGCGGACATGGGGCGCGTCTACGAGCTCATCCGTACCGAGCAGCGGATCAGCGTCGCGCTGCCTGACGCGCAGATCACCGCAGACATCTGGGACCTGCCCGCGCACCTGAGGCCTGTTCCAGTCGTGCTCCTGGTCGATGAAGTCGCGGAGTTGGCTCTCGCCGCGAGCAAGGCCGAGGAGGCTCGGCGGGATCAGATCGTCACCCACCTCGTACGGCTCTCCCAACTCGGCCGCGCCGCTGGCATCTACCTGGAGATCTGCGGGCAGCGCTTCGGTTCCGAGCTCGGCAAGGGCATCACCATGCTCCGCGCCCAACTCACCGGCCGCACCGCCCACCGCGTCAACGACGAGACCTCGGCGAACATGGCCTTCGGGGACATCTCCCCGGACGCCGTCCTCGCCGCCGTACAGATCGACAAAGACCGCCCCGGCACGGCCGTGGCCGGCGACTCCTCCGGCGGCTGGTCCCGCATCCGGGCCCCGCACACCACGCTCCGACAGGTCGTAGACACCTTCAACGCCCACGCGCACCGCACCCCGAGCATCCCGGAGCTGGAGCCCTTCCGGCCCGCCGTCCCGGTACGCGTCCTCATCGGCAAGGTCCAGCCGAAGCCCACTACGGCAACTGCCTTCTAAGCACTTGGCCCCACCCGGTCGGCGCGGCCTCACGCGCCAAGTCCCTACCCCACCCATGCCTGAAAGGAGGTGAACCCCATGCCCCGCCTGGTCCGTCCGAACGCCGTCCTCGTCCAGGCCGTCATCGCCGGAGCACTCTCCTTCGCCCACCTGCACGACCTCGCCGAAGCCGCCGGACAGCACGGCTGGAAAGCCTGGGGCCATGTAGGCGACGAGAGCCGCCAACAGGTCAGCCGCGGCATCCGGGTTGTCCGCCAGGGCTGCACCGCTACTCCACCGAGAACGAACCCGGCGCCCGGCTCCGGATCGCCTGCGGCAACCGCCGCGCCTCCCGCTGTCCGGCCTGCGCCTGGACTTACTCCGGGGACACGTACCACCTGATCCGGGCCGGGCTGGCGGGCGACGACCGCCGCGACATCCCTGCCACTGTCCGCGAGCACCCCCGCGTCTTCGCCACCCTCACCGCGCCGTCCTTCGGCCTGGTCCACAACCGCCCCACCGGCCGCCCGTGCCGCTGCGGCAAGCACCACCAGGAGGACGCCCCCGAACTCGGCACTGCCTTCGACCCGGCCACCTACGACTACGCCGCCGCCGTCCTCTTCAACAACCACGCCGGACAGCTCTGGCAGCGCTTCACCACCCGCCTGCGCCGCGAGATCGCCGCCTGTGCCGGGCTCACCCAACGGGAGCTGAAGGAGGTCGCCCGGGTCTGCTACGGCAAGGTCGCCGAGTTCCAGAAGCGCGGCGCCGTCCACTTCCATGCCGTGATCCGCATCGACGGACCCGACGGCCCAGACACCCCGCCGCCGCCCTGGGCCACGACCGGATTACTCGACCGCTCGATCCGGGCGGCCGTTGCCCACGCCTACACGTCGGTCACGGTCCCGGCCGCCGCCACCCAGCTCGGTGAGACTCCACGGCTTGACGTTTCCCAATCCCGTATGCAGTTCCCCGAACCACGTGAAGGCGCGACTGGATGATCAACACGCGGAGCTCACCCACTGCTGCTAGCTTGAAATTAGGGGAAACCTGCCTCTTGGGTAGGGGGGCGATATCGATGGAATTTGCACTCCTGGCCGCAGTCATCCTAGTGGCCGTCATCATTGCGCTCGTAGCTGCTCAAAATTCCCCTAGGGCTGCAGTCAAGCATCCTACGAAATTTGATGAGGACCTACGAAAGTGGGCCGCCAGTAGAGAGTACTCGAAAGTAGAGCAGCTTCTCCGAGCCCTCCCAAACTGGCCAGTGAGAAAGGCCCTGATTGAAGCGGCTAGCAGCCTTTTCATGCTCCAGAGGGGGCTTCCATATGCACCTCAAGTCGGCGTTCTAGAGGCTGCGATCGAGGGGCTGGAGAACGGAATAAACCAAAGCGAAGAGTTCGTCTGGTCGACGGCTCAACGGGTCGCCGCTGTAGCCAATCTAGCAATCTCCAGGCAGCACAAGAAACTTCCCCCTGAGGCTAAAGAGTTGTTCGATCGCGACTCTGCCCATCTCGCATCGATTACCCGAGCAGCCAAGGAGGCGCACGAAGGGCTGACGATCGCCATCGCCGCTGGCCATGGCACATCAGCCAGCCAATCGGCGGATGCCGCCATGGCGCTCGATAATGTCCGTCAAGCCATCCAGCAACTGTCTCACCCAAACCGCAGCTAGCGTGGACAAGAAAGCTCGCTCAATGGACGACATGAAGGCATACCTGAAAGGTGTACTGGCGTCGATCAATACTGCATTGGCAGTAAGCGACGGCAAGCCGCAGGACCAAGTCACTGAAGCCTTGAGCATTCTTGACCAGGGTGTCGAGTCGGTCAAGAACGAGCATTTTAAGACACTGGTGGCCCTCAAGGAGTGTGAAATCAGAATTGCGAATGCTCAGGAGCGGTTGGCCGATCTAAACGAGAAGGCCAAGGCGTCAGTCCGTGAAGGGGATGAGGACGCCGCCTCCTTGTATATTGAGGACATGCGGGATGTCGAGGCAGAGGTCGCACCGTACCAAGAGCTGCTTCCAGAACTCCGAGAAGCGAGCGATCACTTGGAGCAGCAGAAGAAATTTCTTGAACGGAAGTCAGGACAGCTCCGGCAGAGTCGACAAAAAATGACAGTCAGGGCAACTCTTATGGATGCGCAGAGCATGGCGGGAGAGGTTCGGAGACTTCTTGATCAATTGGTTCGTGAAGTCCAGGACGCCTCTATAGCCCAGGAGGCCACGCAAGCTGCTACTGCGCACACAGACGAGGGTATTCGGCGGGTTCGGACAGAGCAGCGCGCTGAGAGTAGGTGGGTAGAGGAACACCTTCAACGACTGAAGAGGGAGTGTGCAAGCCCATCTGAAACGGACCGATCCTGACGCTAATCAAGCCGATCCGATGAGCTCCTCGTACTGCGCCGCGCATAGCCCGCGTCCGTACGCTTCCAGCGTCTGCGTGTGGACGGCTGCGTCCAGCGCACGCGGGCAGACGACGCCGGCTCGAGGCGCCCCCAGTTGACAGCTGACACCACGAGGGTAGACGGCCGCGACTTCGGGCGGCCTGGCCGGGCAGGCGCAGCCTGCATGGGCCGCTGGATGACCTGCACTATCAAGGCATCCGCCACGCACAGCGCGGCGAGCGCGCCCGTCGCCCGAGCCTGCGCTCCTGTCTCCGACCCCTCTCCGACCCGACCGCCGACCGCACGCCAGACAGTGCGGATTCGATGGCAGGAGACCGCCAATGCGGCTGGCATGGCCTGCCCCCTGATCGCCATCGGGATCTTCTGAGGGCTCATCCGGCCGTCAAGTTGGAGGGGCTCGTGTCGACCCGCTCAGAATAGCGAATGTGTAGCGAGTGATTGATTTTGGTGGAGGTTGCGAGGTGCCTGACCCTCTCGGGACTGTTCAAAATTCACAGGTTGCCGGATCAATGAATGAAAAAGTGGCGAATGGAACGAATGGCCGGTACTCTGGTTTCGTGAAAATACTCGAGTGAAGGTGGTGGGTGAATGTCCTGGTGGATTTATGCAGCCTCAATTGCCTCTGCTTTGGGGTTTGCCGCTGCGACCTTCACCCTCTTTAGGCGCGCAGTGGCTCACGTCAATCAGCGCTATGGGCAGAAATCTGCGCCTGCGTCACACCACCTCAGGGTCACGGAAGAGGGTGGACGGCAGGCAATGCAGGTGATCCAGCAGTGGCTGGCCGATGAGGGTGAGGGTACGAAACTCAAAAAGGGGTAGCCATGACCGAGCCGTTCCCTGAACCCGCCAAAAAGACTGCGGCAAGGCCCCCCCAAAGAAGGCCGCAGAAAAAAACCAAGGGGGTTGCCACGGTGGGCGGGGCGAGTGGAGGGACATTGTTGCTATCGATAGCGCAGAGCCTCCCCCCGCAAAGTATTCTGGCTCAGGTTCTGAAATGGGCGTCCCCTAGCGTTGCCGCCATCACTGGCATTCTGACGCCGATGGTGCAGCTACAATTTGAGCACTGGGCTGAAGATTTCAAGCTCTGGCGATCTCGTAGAATTCTGGTAAAAATGATCAATCGCCAGGATACGCCTGCGGACGTTAAGGCTGAATATCAACAAGTTGTGGCGCAACTCGATAGGCGCAAGGCGCAGATGGTGCTTCGGCGCGCCAATGCATAGATGCATGTTGAGTACGTCACGACGGGCCTCGCCGTTGCTCGGGGGGAGAGGGCGGCTTACAAATCAGCTGTCGCCGACCGCAGGACGGCAGGGCTCGCGGCCTATTTGTGGACCGGCGGGACGTAATAGAGAGCTTCTAGGCTCTTGACCTGCTGAAACACGTGAGACGCACGGGGCCCCCGGAGCCGTGTGCACTAAAGCGGCCCCTGACTGGGTCTGGGGCCGCTTCCTGTATCTCGTGAGAGTTCTTGCTAGCTAGGGTGCGACAGCGGTTCTTCGTGGATGGACGGGGATGGGCGCGGGAGGCGGTGTCCGCGGCTGGTCGCTACGCGGACTGCGTTTCGGAGAGCTTCGGTCAGCTCCTGTGCCAGAAGACGGAGTTCCCTGGGATCCGAGTCCAAGTCGGCGAGGACGTCGCTGGCGCGGGCCAGGAGCTCAGATCCCAATCCGATTTGGATCTCTTCGGTGTTGTCGGCCAGGCGGGACAGCCGTGCTAACCGTGTAGCGGGTGGCGAGTTGGGCCTCCGAGGGGAGACGTTCGCCAGCTTTGAGCTGGCCCGACGAGATCTGGTGACGGAGGTCGTCGGCGATGACGTGGCGGCGTGAGGGCATAAGGCGGATCATTCGAAGGGCGATGAGTCGGCTCCGCGCATGCATCGTCAGCACCTCGCCCGACTCGAAGAACAGTCGCTTGGCGCCGGCGGGAAGCTGAACGAGGTTGGCCACACGGCACGGTTGGCCGCCGATCTGGATGACATCGCCACGTTGCACGCTGATCGAAGTGATCTCGATGTTGGCGGCGAGCGCGCCGCTGGGAGCCCAGCCCCTCACTGGTTCACCTGCCGCAGTGTCGGCGCAGCGCCCGGGGTGTGGCAGTAGCAGTCGCAGGCCTCGTAGATCACGGGGACGCCGACGGGCGCGGTGGCGGGGGACGACAGGGCGCATTTGGGGTGTGTGCCGATCACGCACGAGCTCGAACGGAAAGTCGTCGCCGCGGGCGTTGCAGGTGGGGATGTGGGGAGGTGTTGCCCACTGGTGCGGGCGGTGGTGGGGCCCATACGGTTGTGCACGCTGATCAGCTCCTATCGCTGATGGCCAGGTCCCCGGACATCGCCCGTCGCGGGGACCGCTTTGTTTACGGCGGCCCAGAGGGTGCGGCCGGTCAGGCTGCTGGCGAGGAGCCCGAATCGATCGGCCTCCGCCACGACTTCCAGGACCTCCCGCCACGATTCGGCGGGCAGCGCTTCCGGTACCTCCGCCTCGATCGACGTGTACGTGGTGTGCGGCTCCACGCGCGTGGCCAGCCCGAGGGCCGACAACCGGGCGGCGAGGTCCTCGGCCCTTGCTTCCGAAGCGGGCACAGAGGGCCTCCGTCACCAATCCAACACGTTGAGTGAAGCTAGTTAACTAGATTAGAGCTAGTGGACTAGATTTTCCACATGCCTGAGCTGCCGCCTTATCTCCGCATCGCCGACGTCCTGCGGCAGCGGATCGCGGAGCACGTGTGGACGGCCGGCGATCGTCTCCCCTCTCGCTCCCAGATCGCCGAGGAGTGCGGCGTGGGCGAGAACGTGGTCCGGCGGGCGCAGGAGCTACTGATCTCCCAAGGAGTGCTGGAGGGTCGCGCGGGTTCGGGCACATACGTCGCCGAGGCTCGTCGGCGCGTACGGATCGTTCGGTCCGCGGCTCGTGGGCAGCCCGGTGGTTCTCCGTTCCGGGCGGACATGCACGCCCTAGGCAAACAGGGCAACTGGGAGAGCCGGACCGAAGCGAAGGTGCCGGCCCCGGCCGAGATCGCGGCGCGGCTCGGAATCGCCGAGGGCGACCTGTGCGTGCGTACGATCTATGAGT
Organism: Streptomyces sp. NBC_01214; assembly: GCF_026340975.1. Lineage (GTDB taxonomy): Bacteria > Actinomycetota > Actinomycetes > Streptomycetales > Streptomycetaceae > Streptomyces. The sequence goes on from NZ_JAPEOS010000001.1 coordinate 1,917,509, forward strand.
TCCTCGCGAATGGACGGCCAGTGCAGCTGTCGACGAGTTGGGAGCCGTACGAGCTCACCGGAGGCACGCTCATCGTCCTTCCGGAGGGTGGACCGCACGCGGGCGTTGGCGTCGTGAACCGGATGGCCGCGATCGGGATCACCGTGAGCCATGCGGTGGAACAGCCGGAGCCGCGACAGGCGACCGCCGAGGAGGCATCGCTCCTTGGGATCCAGAAGGCCGCTCTGGTCACGCACATCCGGCGGACGTACTACAGCGACGAGGGGCAGCCTGTGGAGACGGCAGATATTGTCATCCCCGCCGCGCTGTGCGAGGTCGTCTATGAGATCCCCGTCAGCCGCTAATCGCTGGCATGCCCAAGAGGGGGCGGTCGCGGGCGAGCACCAGACAGCAGGGTCTCGCCTTCAACGCCGCTTCAGAACCTTGCGCATCTCCTCGATCGAGGCGGAGCGAGCCTGGCGGACGGCCCGCCAAGCATGCACGTACTCGCCCGAGTCCGAGGCGTGGCCGGCCACCACCACGTCATGGAAATCGAGCACGCTAAGGATCGCGAGACCAGCCTTGTCGACCAGCGGCTTTTCAGCCACCAGCTCCAGTCGATGCTGTGCCGTGTAGACGCCGTGCTCACCCATTGCGATGTGCCCGATACCCACACGTTCGGGAGATGGTTCCGCTCGGGTGAATGCGTCTCTGGCTTCAGATAGGGCAGTCAGGTACTCCGTAAACGCGGTACGCAGCGTTTCGCGATCCCTCTCCGTCAAGTCGCGACGCCATCGCACTTGATCAGCGACGAGGGTGGCTAGTACTCCGAGCACTGCGCCCACCCCTGTCGCCGCAATCGTCGACCACTGCATCTGTCCCCCTCAGGTCCCGCTGCCAGTAGCAGTACAGCAGCGAGGTGCCAGCAGCCACAGCCGAACTGAGATCTCTAGCGGAGCCTCGGCGTAGCCTGCGCCCGACAGCAGCCGCCCTGCCTAGAGCAACGGGTCAGATGCGGCTGATTGCGCCCGAAGTGGGCTTTCAGTGACGGGCATAGCCGTCCCCAGCTTCGGCGCCAGCTGCGGCCTATTCGTGGACTGAAGGAGCGAACGACGCAGCTCCTGGGCCCCTGACCTGGTGAAACGAGTGAGACGCGCGAGGCCTCCGTCGTCGTGTGCCGGCGGTGCTCCTGTCCGCCTTGTCTGCGCCTTCCCAGAGGTTTTCCTTGGCGAGACCATCCCGGGGTCCGATGGTCGACGACGCTGGAAGCAGGTGGGGGCGGATGACTCAGCCTAGGTGTGGGGCGATGACAAGCAAGGGGCGGCCGTGCACCAAGCCCGCGATCATGAACAGCTCTCGGTGTCAGTTACACCAGGGCGGCTGGTCGAGCTATGGAGTGGCGCAGCGGAAGAAGAAGGAAGCCGAAGCCAAGATGTGGAAGCTTCGCAAGAAGAAGTGAGCTGGTGGGCGGCCTGCCCCTGACATCCACGGGTGAGCAGATGTCGGCGGTTCGAAACCGTCCGCGCCCACCAGTGCAAAGGCCCCCAACCGATCACGGTTGGGGGCCTTTGGCGGTTCCAAGTGACGGCAGTCGCCCACCCCGTCGGCCGCCGACGGCGCAGTGCTCGGCCCACGTGCCTTATGTCCGCGCGCTGCACGTCGTGCAATCGGACCACCCGAAGGACGGCGTCCTTGCGCACCCGGGTGAAGGAGTTGAGCCCCTTGCTGACATCGGAGGGCCCCTGACCTGCTGAAACGCGTGGCAGGCACCGGGTTTCCGGAGCTGTGCGTACGGGCGGCACGATGGGCTCCATGAGCCCTGGATCCAACAGCACACCCGTCGAGAGCACCCAAGTCACGGTCGTGACCGATGGTGTCGCGCACGTCTTCACGTGGGAGGCGGACGCGCGGATCGAGGTGCGGAGCCTCGGGAGTGAGGTCGTCATCGAGGCGAACGCCGCGGGTCTCAGGACGCTTGCGGCGCATTTGCTCGTGCTTGCCGGCGACGGCGTTCCCGAGGGGAGCCACCTGCACCTCGAAGACGGCAACGGTCTGGAGGAAGGCTCCGTCGGCTTGGTCCTGGAGCGCGGCGACGGCGAGTGAGGGCACCCGACGCCGGCTGCTCGCCCGTCCCCGGAGCCGAATGCCGGACAACCGGCGGTGCTCGCCTATGGTTTGAAGTTGATCATCAGATGGTGTGAGCAGCGAGGGGGCGCGAACGTGCGCGGATTGAAGGGCGCCGTGGGGTCCGTCGGACTGGTTCTGCTGCTCGCGGGGTGCGGCGGTGACGCATCGAAGCCGGAGTCGGAGCCGCTCGGCAAGGACACCGGGATCCGGTACGACAAGTCCCAGGTGCCGACGGTCCAGAACATGACCTGTGACCGCAAGCGCGGCTCGATCCGGTACGGACTCAACGCCCACAAGGACGATTCCCTGTCCGAGCACAAGGGGGAGAAGGACTCCGAGGACTATGTCTGCCACGGGCCGGACCGGATCAGTCTCGCCGTCGGAGGGCGGACGGTAGCGGCACCGCACATCGCGGCCGAGTACGACCTCTACGGAGCCGTTCCGGACCCGCTCAAGACCGTCAAGACCGTGTACACCGAATCCTTGGCGGAGGACCACGAACGCACCCTGGTCGGCGAGGCGGAGACGGTCACCACCAAGACGGCCGCGATCACCTGCCAGAAGAACGTCTTCGAGACCTTCCCCATGACCACCTGCCTGTGGGCGAACCACGGCGCGGTCGGCGCGGTCGACTTCTATCCGCCTGCGGGCCGGCACCTCGAGATCGCGGAAGCGGTCGCCCGTACCAAGGAACTCATCGCGACCGGCCTGGTCGAATCCCCGCGCTGACCTCGTGGGCCGGTCCTCGCCACGTTGCCGCAGCAGCGGGTCCATGTGCCTGATGTCCGCGGACTCGTTCGTCGTGACGGCGATCTGCGCGTGCCCGAAGATCTCCACCACGATCCGGGACGGAAACATGAGTACGGGCTCCGCGAGGACGGCCGGCTCCCGGCGATCCGTCGTGCGGACAAAGGGGCTTGGGACTTCCGGGCGGCGGAGTCATCGAACTCACCGGGTTCCCGGAGGCCGGCGTACGCCGCGAGGGCCGGGAAGGGCCGGGAAGGGCCGGGCATCGACGACGAGGTGGACGAACTCACGGGGTTCACATGCACACCGCCCCCGGTATCGTCGCCCTGGTCTTCCGCTGCAAGCCGTCCGACCGGACCGAGCACACGGTCGGGAGAACCGGCCGCGGTTGCCCGACCGATCCCCCGACGAGGTCGTGGCCCAGATGCCCGAGGCGCTCCGATCGGCCTCCTCGGCGCCCTGGATGGCGCGGGCCCGCACGTCCGCAGCCACGACGGCCGCCCTCTCACCACGAGCACACAACGAAGGGACCGGCTGTGCCTGAAGTTGCCCTGAGATTCGATCGTCTCCCCGAGGCACGCTCCTATGACGACCTCAAGTTGACCATCGACACCTTTGAGTACATATGCGATTCGTCCTATCTCTCGATAAACCTCTATCCGACGGACACGGACGACCTGGGCGGAGCACTCGCGCGCTTGCTCGAGCAGTGGATCACTCAGGTTGATGGGCTTCGCAGCTTGGGTGGCACCGCCTACCTGCCCTACGACTTCGCAGACCAGTGCACGGCATGGCTACGCGTGTCTTCAGTGGACGGGCATGCGGCCGAGGTTCAAGCCGGCTGGAGCGAGATCCCCGGATGGGACGTCAACCCCTTCAACTACATCCCCGAAGCCCGCGAGGTATCGGACTTCAGTCCACTCCCTGAAGCCCGGATCACCTGTCTACTGAGCGATCTATCGGAACGCATCGCCGCCAACCGCATCGCCCTCGCATCCACGGGCAATTAGCACGCCAAGGGGTCCCCCACTTCATCAAGGCACTCGCTGCGGGCCCCGCCGCCCGGGCCGGCGCTCCTGCCTGCACCCCGTCCCAGTCCGGCCGCCTCCTCATCTCCGTATCACCGACGTCCTGCGGCAACGGATCGCGGAGGTCCGCAGGCTGAGACTGTTTCGCGTCCGGCGAAGGCTGGGCGCGCTTGTAGGGCGTCCGCGGGCGTCCGCGGGCGTCCGCGAGCGCCTGCGGGCGTCCTCGGCGGCCGTTTGTGTCGCGGAGTTCGGGGGTCTGCCCGGGCGGGTCATCGTGGGGGCCGGGTGTGGGGCGGTAGTGTGGCGCGCGTCAATTGAACTTGTTCAAACGGGGGGTGCCGTGGACGGGCTCGGCAAAGGCGTTCCAGCACGGACTCGGCCGGGCATCGCGCAGTGGTCGGTCTTCGGTGCCCAGGCGGTGGGGCTGGGGGTCGGGTTCGCACTCGCCGAACCCACCAGCCTGACGCCGGACTACACCAACGTCCTTGTTGCGATGTGCGTACTGCTCATAGCCGGTTCCGGGGCGATCGTGGGTCTCGTGATCGCGCTGGTGCGCCGGAAGTCCGGGGCGGCCTGGTGGGCAGCCACCTCCGCGACGGCCATCCCGGCGGTCCTGTTGATGCTGCCGTCGGCCGGGATGGGCACCTGGTTCGCCTGGTGTGCCGTTGCCCTCTGCGCGCCGCTCATCGGCATGTTCGTGAGCCTCCTGTGCGAGCGGCCGGAGCCGGAAGGTACGGGCGCGGGGGCCGCGTACGGGGCCGGCCGGGCAGCGGTCGCCCTGTCCGTCGTCGCGCTGGCGGTCTCGATGTTCTCGGGGGCGGGGGCGGAGGACGTCGACTACTCCGGTACCTGGACCACCCGCGAGCGCGACGTCATCCTCACGCTGAGCGGCTCACCTGGCGGGCGGGGGGGCTACACCCTGAGGTCGGCAACGTGTTCGGAGGAAGCCGACTGGACCCTCGACCACCCGCAGATGTCGACGTCGGTCCAGGTCTGGCTGCTCCGGGGCAGCGGGACCGCACGCTGCATACCCGGCCCCGACAACGTCATGCTGCACGTCGCCGGCGGCACCGTGGACAAGCCCGTCCTGAGTGCGACCGGCCCGAACGGCACCGTTTGGTTCCTCGCCCGGCAGTGACGGGAGGCGCGACCCGTCACGCCGGCGCTCACGCCCGGACCTCGATGCCCAGCTCGGTGAGCAGGCCGCGGATCCGCTCCTCGATCGAGTCGCGGATCGGCCGGACCGCGTCCACGCCCTGGCCGGCGGGGTCGTCCAACGTCCAGTCGAGGTACCGCTTGCCGGGGAAGTACGGGCACGCGTCGCCGCACCCCATGGTGATCACGACGTCGGACGTCTCAACCGCCCGGGCCGTCAGCATCTTGGGGGTTTCGGCGGAGATGTCGATGCCGATCTCGCGCATGGCCTCGACCACGGCCGGGTTCACGGTGTCGGCGGGGGCGGAACCGGCCGATCGGACGGTGACCCGGTTGCCGCCCAGGTGGGTGAGAAAGGCTGCGGCCATCTGGGACCGGCCCGCGTTGTGGATGCAGACGAACAACACGGAGGGGGCGGTGGTGGTCATGGTGGGGGCTTTCTGTGTCGAGGTGGATCAGCGGCCGGTGGTGGTGAGTTCGTGCTCGCCGGTGGAGATGCGCGCGCGGTCCTTCGGCGCCGGGAGGCGGCCGAAGAGGGCGGCGAGCAGGAGGACGCCGACGGCGGCGCCGAGGAACTGGGCGGCGACGAACGGCGGTACGGAGGCCGGGGCGATGCCTGCGAAGGAGTCGGAGAAGGCGCGCGCGATCGTCACGGCCGGGTTGGCGAAGCTGGTGGAGGAGGTGAACCAGTACGCCGCGCCGATGTAGGACGCCACGACGAGCGGGCCGAGTCGCTGCTGACCGGTACGGGCCAGTCCGAGGGCGAGAAGGACCAGGCCGGCGGTCGCGACGACCTCGCCGAGCCAGAGGTGACCGGCTGACCGGTCGTGGGTGGAGAGCCGGGCGAGGGGTTCGCCGAACATCGCGTTCGCCAGGATCGTGCCGCTGACGCCTCCGGCCACCTGCGCGGCTACGTACGCCGCCACGTCGCGCAGGTCGGGTCCGTCCTCACCCCGGCGCCCCGTCCACCACGCGGCCAGGGTTACGGCCGGATTGAAGTGGGCGCCGGAGAGCGGGCCGATGAGGGTGATCAGCACGCCGAGGCCGAAGACCGTCGCCAGGGAGTTGGCCAACAGTTGCAGGGCCACGTCGTCGGTCAGCTCGGTGGCCTGGATGCCGGAGCCGACCACGACCGCGACCAGGGCGGCCGTCCCGACCAGCTCGCCCAGTGCGCGACGCCGTAGGGGTGCGGTCACCCGGCCACCCCGGCTACTCCGGCCACTCCGGCCACTCCGACCACCCCGGCTACTCAGGCCACCCCGGCCGCTCGGTCCACTCCGGCCGCTACGGCTTCGTCGGTGGCCTGGAGGAGCGAGGAGAGCTGGGCGAGGGCGGCGGGCAGCACCCAGTAGTAGACCCAGGTGCCCCGTCTCTCCGAGCCCACCAGGCCCGCTTCCCTCAGCACCTTCAGGTGGTGGGAGATCGTCGGCTGCGAGACGTCGAACGGGCCGATGAGGTCGCAGACGCACGCCTCCCCGCCCTAGTGCGAGGCGATCAACGAGAGCAGGCGCAGTCGCACCGGGTCCGACAGGGCCTTGAACATCTTCGCCAGAGCGGCGGCGGCCTCCTCGTCAAGCGGCTCGCGGACCATCGGCGAGCAGCACGCGGCCTGATCGTCCTGACCGATCACGGGAAGCCCTGAATTCGACATCGACATCTGTCTATGTTGACAGCCATCTATTTCAGAGGCAACCTCGAGGGCATCAGCTTGTATCGATGAATGTCGAAACAGAATGAGATCGTGAAGATCAGGGAGACCGCCATGTCCCGTGTTCAGCTCGCCCTGCGCGTCGCCGACCTCGAAGGATCCATCGCCTTCTACTCGAAGCTCTTCGGCGTCGAACCCGCGAAGATCCGCCCCGGATACGCGAACTTCGCCGTCGCCGAGCCGCCGCTCAAGCTCGTCCTGATCGAAGGGGAGGCCGGCGAGGAGACCCGGCTCGACCACCTCGGTGTGGAGGTGGAGGCCGCCGAACAGGTCGCCGCAGCCACCACCCGGTTGAAGGACGCGGGGTTGGCCACTTTCGAAGAGAACGACACCTCGTGCTGCTACGCCCTCCAGGACAAGGTCTGGGTCACCGGCCCCGGCAAGGAGCCCTGGGAGGTCTACGTGGTGAAGGGAGATGCCGACGTCCTCGACAAGGGCGTCGAGGGTGCACCGGACGCCTGCTGCACCGCCCGGGCGGGGAACCTCGCCCCGAGCGCCGCCGGTTGCTCCTGTGGCGCCTGACGGGTCCGCCGCCTGACGGGCTCGGTGCCGGCGCCGACGTGTGCCGGGGCGCCTCCGTCCCCGTATGTAGGGGAAGGGGGAACGACCTGCGAAGACCCCCGGCCGGTCGCGGTCGGGGGTCTTTCGGGTGGTTCGCTCAGGCGTTGGGGCGCTTGCCGTGGTTCGCCTTCTTCTTCTTGCGGGCCCGACGCTTGTTGCCTCGCTTGGCCATGGTCGTGGTCTCCCTCGTAGGTGACTGGTTCATGCCTCGGTCAGTCTAGGTTCGGTGTGGTTCATCCGCATTTGATGAGGTGGACGCTCTCTTGGCCCCCGGTTCGGGGCGTGGGATCGTCGGGGGATGGGCGAGCTCGCGTGGGGTGGGTTGGTCGTGGCCGCGGTCGCCGTGGCACTGGCACTGATGGAGCGGTCCCTGGGGGCGGGCTTCGAGCGGAAGCGGGACGAGGAGCGGGTACGGCTGCTCGCGCACCTCGCCGAACCGGGCGCGGCCGATGCCGAGGCCGACGGGCCGTCCGCCGTCGTGGCCGGCGGGGGGAAGTTCCAGGACGTCGGCGGGATCCCGCATCCCGCGGCGCAGCTCGGCGACCGGCGGGACGACTTCACGCCGATCCTCGTGGAGTACTACGCCTACGGACTGACCCAGGCACGGAGCAGCTTCGCGACCAGCCAGCGGTTCGCCGGGGTCGGAGCGGCGATCCTGCTCTTCGGGATCGGGCTGGCCGTCTGGAAGGCCGAGGGCGGCGGGGAGCTCTACCTGGGGATCGTCACGAGCTCGGCGGGACTGATCACCACCCTGATCGGGCAGCTCTTCCACCGGCGGGCCGACATCGCGCTCAAGCACATGGCCGACCAGACCGCCTCGCTGCGCGACGACCGGCGGGCCGCCGAGACGACCCAGCAGGCCATCGAACTGCTCGACGCGGTCGAGGACCCGGGGCTCAGGGCCCGCCTACAAGCCGGTCTGATCATGAAACTTTCCGGGGCCGAGCTTCCCCGGTAGCGGGATAGTAGGGGTATGTGCCGTTCCATTAAGACCCTGCGCCCGCCCGCCATCCCCGAGAAGGCGACCGAGGAAGAGATCCGCGCCGCCGCCCTGCAATACGTACGGAAGGTGTCCGGGTTCCGGGCGCCCGCCGCGCACAACCGCGAGGTGTTCGAGGCGGCCGTGGACGCCGTCGCCGAGGCCACCGCGGCACTGCTCGACGGGGTGCACGTACGGGGGCAGGTCACCCCGGCGTGACCCGGTCGCCTGGTCGGACCCGGTCGGACCTGGTCGGACCTGGTCGGACCCGGTCGGACCCGGTCGGCGCCTACGAGGCCGCCGCGCGGCGACGCATCACCCACACTCCGGCACCGAGTGCGCCCGCGGTGAGGGCACTGCCCACGGCGATCTGCCCGGGGCTCATCGAACCGATGCTGCCGCCCGTGCCACCGCGAGCCGCACCCGAGCTGACCTGCAGGGACAAGGTGACGCGCTCGCCGCCGGGGCCGCCGCACTCGAAGACGACGCGGTGCGTGCCCGAGCTCGCGTTGCTGAAGACGGTGGCGCTCCCGATCAGGCTGGCGGCCGTCTGGCTGCCCGGGGTCAGCCGGGCCTCGCCGAAGGCGGTCGACGTGACCCTGGCGACCTGTGTTCCGCAGCCCGAGACGTTCAGCGCGACCCGGCCGCCCGGGGCGACGGCGGTGGGGGAGACGGTGGCGGAGGGGGCCGCGTACGCGAGGGTGGCGGGAGCGGCGGCAGCGGCGATGAGGGTCGCGGCCGCGACGGTCATCAGGCGGCGGCGGGCCGTGGCGAGCACCGTGGCGGGCGGTGCGGCGAGCGGTGCAGCAGGCGGTGCAGCGAGCGGTGCGGCGGGCGGTTTGGCGGGCATGGAGAGGACTCCTCGGCTCGTCGAAACGGCGCGGCCAGGCCACTGATGTGACGCGGATTCGGTTGCGCACCGTGCTGTGGACGCTAGGAGCCCAGCCCTGGAGCGGCGATCGGGGCCGGGTGAACGGGTGAGCCCGTTGCTCCACCCGGGGGAGCCGAGCCCCGCCGGACGACCTACGTCGCCGCCGCGGCCGCCTCCGGGCGGCGCACCAGGAAGGCCGCCAGGGCGCCGGCGGCGAAGAGGGCGACGACGGACAGGGCGGTGCCGAGCCACTGGGTGCCCAGCCACTGCGTACCGAAGTAGCCGAGGGCCACGCTGTAACCGGCCCAGGCCATGCCCGCCAGGACCGACCAGGGCAGGAACTCCGCCACCTTGCGCTGGGTCTTGCCCGCACCCAAGGACACCACCGAGCGTCCCGCCGGGGCGAAGCGGGCGATGACCACCAGAGCACCGCCACCGCGTGCCAGAGCCGTGCCGAGGCGCTCGTGGGCGCGGGTCAGCCGACGGGAGCGGGCGATGGCCCGGTCCAGCCGGGCTCCGCCGCGCCGGCCCAGCCGGTACGCGGCCATGTCGCCCAACACCGAGGCGGTCGTGGCGATCACGAGCAGGAGCAGGATGTCCGGCACCTGTTCCGGTACCGGCACCGGGCCCGCCGCCCCGGCGGCCGCCGCAGCCGCCGCCGCAGTGATCACCAGAACCCCGCTCGGGAGCACCGGGAGGAAGACGTCGAGCACGATGGACACCGCCACGAGGGCGTAGATCCATGGGCTCGCGGTCAGCGATCCCAGCGTCTCAAACAAAACGGGAGTCCCCAGTCCGGTTGACGTGCTGCGACACGAAGCGCCGCGACGTCGCGGGGAGCGGCAGGAGCGGCCTGACAGCCAGACAGCGTACGCCCGGCGTTCGCACCCCGGATGCCCGGGGCGCCTGCCCGGTCCGCCCGCCGGGAACCGACGCCTCCCGGGAGCGCCCGCCCGCCAAGGACGCCCGCACCGCCGCCACGCCAACTCCACCGCCCCACACCGCTAGGGCCCGCCACATCCCCTACTCCGCCGCCGTGAGATCCCGGTCCAGCACCGTCACCAACACGGCCCCCTCGCGCTTCTTGCGCGCCTGGTCCAGTCGCAGCCGCGCCGTCCGCCCCGACAGGGCCAGCGTCATCAGCTGGTTCCCGAACCAGGGCCCACCCGTACGCCGCCAGTTCAGCGGCGGCCGACCCGTGCGTCCGTGCAGGGAGAAGCCGCGCCCCAGCCACCGCCCCGTCCGGGACCAGCCCAGCCGGAAACCCCACTTCACTGCGGTATGGATGGAATTGTGAACCGGCGAGCACGTCAGCTGGAACACCCGTGCCGTACTCGGTATTCGAGGCTCGGCCACATACGCGTGATGCACGTCCCCGGACAGCACGCACACCGTCGCCGGCGCCCGCGGCCCCGTCCCCACTTCCTCGATCAGATCCGTCAGGGCCGCGAACGAAGCCGGGAACGCCGCCCAGTGCTCCAGATCGCTGCGCCGGCGCAGATCCTCCCCGATCCGTGCCCACCGCGGCCCCCGCTCCCCGCGGCACAGCGCGGCATTCCACGTCTCGGCATCGTGGATCAGCGGAGGCATCAGCCAGGGCAGCGAGGACCCGATCAACAGATGGTCGTAACCGCCGTGCCCGGCCAGGGCGTTCTCCCGCAGCCACTGCTGCTCCGCCGGATCGAGCATCGCCCGCCCGTCCTCGGCCAACACCCGCGCGGCCCGGGTGTCCACCATCAGCAGCCGCGTCCGGCCGAAGTCGCGCCGATAGCTCCAGCGCACCGAGCCGGGATCGGCATCCGCCGAGGACGCGAAGGCCTGGAGCGCGTCCGTGCCGTCGGGGGTCTGCCGTACCGCCCCGTACACCGCGTCGGCATCCAGTTCGGCGGGGGAGAGGTTGCCCAGGTGCTGGTACACCCAGTACGACATCAGCCCGCTGAGGACGCGCTCGCGCCACCACGGCGTCGCCCGCATTTCCGCCAGCCACGCCGCGCTCGTGTTCCAGTCGTCGATGACGTCGTGGTCGTCGAATATGTGCAGGCTGGGGACCGTCGACAGCAGCCAACGGATCTCCGGGTCGAGCCAGGACTCGTAGTAGAGCCGGGTGTACTCCTCGTAGTCTGCGACCTGGGCGCCCGGCGGCTCCCGCAGGTCCCGTCGGGCCGCGAGCCACTGCCGGGTCTCCTGGGACAGCGCGTCCGCGTACACCTGGTCGCCGAGGAGCAGCAGGACGTCCGGACGCACCGCCTCCGGGTCGGCGGCCAGCCGCGCCGCGAGGGTGTCCAGTGCGTCCGCGCCGTGCGGCCCGTGCCGGCCGGCGGGCGGCGCCGCCTGTCTGCAGGAACCGAAGGTCACGCGCAGCCCGGGCGAGGGTCGGCCGGGTCCCGTCACGGCCGGAGCGGTGATCGTGCTCGGCGGGAAACCGCTCTCCGGCAGCGGCCACACCGGCCGGCCGTCGAGCAGTACCTCATACGCCGTGGTCGCGCCCGGGGTCAGGCCGGTCACCGGCACCAGCGCGTAGTGGTGACCGGCTATCTGGAACGTGGGCGCGCTGCCGCCCGCCCCGTCCGCGCACCGCACCTCGGCCGTGCACGGGCGGTCCACCTCGACCCATATCGTGGCCGACCGGCCCGTGTCCCAGTCGACGTGGCGCAGCAGCGGCCCCAGACGCAGTCCGGCCATGCAACTCCCCCTCCTCCGTAGCCCCTTCGATCACGGTACGACGGGTGGGGGGAGCCACGCCTCCCCCTGGCGGGGGAAAGATCGGCCGGCTTGGGTCAGCAGCCGTTCAGGATGTTGACCAGGGCCGTCTTCTCGCCGGAGTCCATGCTCAGACCGTAGTACTGCTTCACGTTGACCCACATCCGTGCGTACGTACAACGGTAGGACGTCCGCGAAGGCAGCCACTTGCCGGGGTCGAGGTCGCCCTTGGCCTGGTTGACGTTGTCGGTGACCGCGATGAGCTGCGGGCGGGTGAGGTCGTTGGCGAACTGCTGGCGCTTGCTCGTGGTCCAGGAATTGGCACCGGAACGCCAGGCCTCGGCGAGCGGGACGACGTGGTCGATGTCGAGGTCGGAGGCGGCGGTCCAGGTGGCGCCGTCGTACTCGGAGTACCAGCTTCCGCTCACCGCGGCGCAGGCGGAGTCCTGGACGACATTGACGCCGTCCCGCTTCAGGACGGTCTCGCGGGTGTTGCAGCTGCCGGAGACGGTGCTCCAGTGCGGGAAGAGGTCGCGGCTGTAGCCGCTGGTGGACCCCTCGGTCTTCGGGGTGACCGTCGCCAGGTAGGCGCGGGCGGCCGAGGCGCTGATGGGGGCGGGCGGGGCGGCCTGGGCGGCGGGGGCGTTGAGGAGGGAGGTCAGCGCGGCCAGTGCAGCGGCTGACGCGAGCACGCCAATTCGACGCGCGTAGATGCTGGGTATGAGTGCCATGGGGGCTCCCTGGGTGCGGGGGGTGTGGCCGTGCGGGCCCCGGCGGGGCGTGGCCATCGTGGCGGCGCCGGGTATCGCGGGGATGGGCGCCAGGTGACAGCCTGGCGACATGAGCACGTCACATCAAGTCGCCAACACGCTTGATTTAAACGGAGTTTGATATTCCGCAGGGGGGAGGCTCGCATGCCGCCCGGGGCGGCCCCGCCCCGCGCTCCCGCGCTCCCGCCCTCCCGCGCTCCCGTTCGGCAGGGGGCCGGACTCGCCCGGGCGTCTGTCGGATTCGCCCTTCTGTCGGTCGCCGGTCCGAGCGCTGCCCGCCGGCCTGGCCACCGTCCGCCGGCACGACCGCCTCGCACCGCCCCGGCCTGCGCGCCCCGGCCTGCGCGCCGCGCCCCGTCCTGGACCGTCCTGGACCGTCCGGACGGGACCAAAGGCCTATTCCGGCCCGTCGCGGGCGTCGCGTATTCTGTTCGGAGCAGAAGGGGAGTAGCTCTTCGCCGGACCGTCGACATACTGCTGGGTCACACCAGCCGGCGCCCGGAGGCAGGTCGCGGACAGCGGCAGGCCAGCGAGACCTTCGGCCGCAGTGTCCTGTTCAGTGCAGGCGCGTTTCGTACGCGCACGCGCAAGCCAGGGCGCCGCCGAGCCGAAGCGACTCCTGACACACCCCAGGTCTCTCGGTCCCGATGGCGCCCTGCCCGACCGATCGAGGTTTCACCCCCGTGTTCAGCTTCAGCATCACGGCGATCGCCTTCGGCGTCGTCTTCCTTGCCGAACTCCCCGACAAGACGGCCCTCGCCGGCCTGATGCTCGGCACGCGCTACCGCGCCTCCTACGTCTTCGCGGGCGTCGCCGCCGCCTTCGCCGTACACGTCGCACTCGCCATCGCCGCAGGCAGCGTCCTCACGCTGCTCCCGCACCGGCTCGTCCAGGCGGTCGTCGGCATCCTTTTCCTGCTGGGCGCGGCCATGCTGCTCCTGAAGAAGGACGACGGGGACGAGGAGGTCAAGCCGCCCTCCGACCAGTCCTTCTGGAAGGTCTCCGGGGCGGGCTTCATGCTGATCCTGGTGGCGGAGTTCGGTGACCTGACCCAGATCATGACCGCCAACCTCGCCGCCCGGTACGACAACCCCGTCTCAGTCGGCATCGGCGCCGTGCTCGCCCTGTGGGCGGTCGCGGGCATCGGCATCCTGGGCGGACGCACCCTGATGAAGTACGTGCCGCTGCGACTGATCACCAAGATCGCGGCTGCCGTGATGGCCGCACTGGCCGCGTTCTCGCTCTACGAGGCGATCGCGGGCTGACGCGTCGCAGGTGTGGGTCGGCGGTGGCGGATATTTCCTTGCGGAGAGGAGACGTACGGGTCACGCTCGTGCGCGTGACAGACGCGACCACCTTTACCGCCTCCACCGGCCCCGCCGTCGAGCCCGCACCTCGATCCGCGTCCGCGCCGGTGTCCCCGCCGGTGTCCGCCGAGGAGCGGCAGTTCGGCTGGTCCAACATGTTCGTCCACCCCGACGAGGACACCCGGACCGACGGCGGGTTCCAGGGCGAGCGCGCCGTACTCGCCGGCTACCTGCGCGACCAGCGCCTGACGCTGGAGCTCAAGTGCGCGGGCCTCGACGCGGAGGCCCTGGCGCGGCGCTCGGTGGAACCGTCCAACCTGTCCCTCCTGGGTCTCGTGCGCCACCTCGCGGGCGTCGAGCAGTACTGGTTCCGGCAGGTCATGGCGGGCCAGAAGATACGTCGGCACTACCGCACGGAGGAAGACCGCGCGGGGGAGTTCACCGGCGCGGTGGCCGACCCCGAGGTGGTCGCAGACGCGTGGGCCACCTGGCGTGCCGAAGTCGCCTTCGCGGAACAACTGGTCGCGGAGGCCGCCGACCTGGACGTCACGGGTGACAGCGGGCACGGCGACGAGCCGATGGAGCTCCGCGAGGTCCTGGTCCACATGATCGAGGAATACGCCCGCCACAACGGCCACGCGGACTTCCTACGGGAACGCATCGACGGGCGAGTGGGGCAGTAAGGAGCGGAGCGGGGCGGGGTGGTGCGGTGCGGGAGCGGGGGCCCGGGTGGTGCCGTAGCCGTCCGTGTCAGGGGGCGCGGCGGGGTCGAGGTGCGCGGGAGCCTGCCGGCCGGCATCAGGGATGGGTATGGGGGTTTCCCGTCAGTCTCATCGTCCCTCCGTGTCGGGCCGGTCCCTCAAGGGCGCTCCTTCGTCGCGTCGCTTCGCGATGTCGCTGCGCTCCACCCTTGACCGACCGTCCCGCCCCGGAGAACCGAAGACTGGCGGGAACCCCCCAAAAGAACGGGCCGGGCTTTCCTTTCCAGGGACGGGCGGTCGGAGACACCCACCCCTGTCGGGCGCGAAAAGCCACGACCGAGAGACGGGCCCATCCAGGCCCGGGCCCGGGTCGGTGGGCGCACCCAATCGCTACGCGCTCCTCACCTCTCAGCGTCCGACGACCGTCTTGGGCCGGACATAAGCCGCCCACGGCCTCGGGCGTTCCCACCGAGGGCGCCCGACGACCGTCCGCGGCTGGGCATAGGCCGCCCACGGCCTCGATCCGACGCCCGACACGCGTCCGACGGCCGTCTGGGGGCGGGCGCGGGCCGCCTCAGATCGCTACGCGCTGCTCCGTGCCCGCGACCGGCGGCCGTCAGGGGCTGATGAGAGCCGATGGGAGGGACGGCCGGCCGGCAGCTCGGCTATTCCGTAGTGGAGCCGAGTCAGCGCGGACTCGACACCACAAACCCACCCCCAAACAGGGTCATTTGATGCAAACTGCCAGCGTTTCGGGCCGCCCACGCGCGCTGACCCGCATCCACTACGAAATAGCCGCTGTTCCACGCCCCTCCACCCTCGACGGGCGTCAGAGGCCTCTCAAGGGAAGCGCCTATGGGTCGTGGGCGGCCTATGGCTAGCCCCGGACAGTCGACGGGCGCCCTCAGCGAGAACACCTGAGGTGTGGGCGGCCTATGTCCCACCCAAGACGGCCGTCGGACGCAGGCCGAGCGTCGAACCGAGGCCGTGGGCGGCCTTTGGCCCGCCCCGGACAGCCGTCAGACGCCTCCCGAGGGAAGCACCTGCGGGTCGTGGGCGGCTTATGGCCTGCCACGGACGGTCGTCGGGCGCCCTCGGTGGGAACGCTTGAGGCTGTGGGCGGCCGCTGTCCGACCCAAGGCGGTCGTCGGGCGCAGGCCGAGTGTCGGACCGAGGCTGTGGGCGGCCTTTGGCCCGCCCCGGACAGCCGTCAGACGCCTCCCGAGGGAAGCACCTGCGGGTCGTGGGCGGTCTATGGCCAGCCCTGGACGGTCGTCGGACGCCCTCCATGGGAACCCCCGAGGCCGTGGGCGGCTTATGTCCGGCCCAAGGCGGTCGTCGGGCGCAGGCCGAGCGTCGGACCGAGGCCGTGGGCGGCCGATGGCCAGCCCCAGACGGTCGTCAGACGCCTCCCATGGGAAGCGCCTGCGGGTCGTGGGCGGCTTATGTCCAGCCGCGGACGGTCGTCGGGCGCCCTCGGTGGGAATGTCTGGGGCCGTGGGCGGCTTATGTCCGGCCCAAGACGGTCGTCGGACGCTGAGAGGTGAGGAGCGCGTAGCGATTGGGTGCGCCCACCGACCCGGGGGCCGGGTCTGGATGGGCCCGTCTCTCGGTCGTGGCTCTTCGCGTCCGACAGGGGTGGGTGTCTCCGACCTGCCCGTCCCTGGAAAGCATCCCCCGGCCCGTTCTTTTGGGGGGTTCCCGGCGGTCTTCGGTTCTCCGGGGCGGGACGGTCGGTCAAGGGTGGAGCGCAGCGACGTCGCGTAGCGACGCGACGAAGGAGCGCCCTTGAGGGACCGGCCCGACACGGAGGGACGATGAGACTGACGGGAAACCCACATACCCGTCCCTGATGCCGGCCGAGAGGCTCCCGACTGCCGAAGCCGCCGCCGGCTCCCGCCCTCCGAAGCCCCCGCCGCCCCGCCCTCCGACCTCGCCCGGCTGGGCCTTGTAGGTCCGGCGGCGCGGGGGCGGCGTGCTGGGGTTCGGGTGTTAGGCCGCCGGGTGGAGGGTGATGGTGATCGAGCCGTCCGGGGTGGTCGTGACGTGGAGTGCCGTCAGGTCCGGGACGTGGGCCGTCGGGGCGTGGGCGGCTGCGCGGGGGCCCACGCCGATCACGCGCATGCCCGCCGCCCGGCCCGCGGTGATGCCCGCGGCCGAGTCCTCGAAGACGATGCAGTCGGCCGGATCCACGCCCAGCGCGGCGGCGCCCATGAGGAAGCCCTCGGGGTCGGGCTTGCTGGCCTGGACGGACTCGGCCGTGACCCGTACGTCGGGCATCGGCAGGGCGGCGGCGGTCATCCGCGCCGTGGCCAGGGCGGTGTCGGCGGAGGTGACCAGGGCGTGCGGCAGCCCGTCGATCGCGGCCATGAACTCCGGGGCGCCCGGGACCGGAACCACTCCGTCGGTGTCGGCCGTTTCGCGGGCCAGCATCACCGCGTTCTCGGCGTGGTTGACCTCCATGGGGCGGTCCGGCAGGAGTACGGCCATGGTGGCGTAGCCCTGGCGGCCGTGGACCACCTTCATGGCCTCCTGCGGGTCCAGCCCGTGGGAGACCGCCCAGTCGTGCCAGCAGCGCTCGACCACCGCGTCGGAGTTGACGATCGTGCCGTCCATGTCCAGGAGCAGGGCCTTGGCGGTGAGGGCGACGGGTGCGGTGGTGGTGCTGGCCGGCATCGGGGGACTCCAGACGGGGCGGGAAAGAGAACAAGTGGTTCCGTCCACCGGTCAGGGAGTGAGGACGGAACCACTTTGTTCCCTCACGATACAAAACAAAGGGCAGTCCTCGCCACCAGCGGACATGTGACGCTCATCCCTCCAGGGCCTTGCGGGTCACCGGCCCGTAGAAGCCCCATTCCCGATCGTCGATGCCCCTGTCGTACTGGAACTCCGACACGGCCTCCTCCACCCGCCAGTCGAACCGGCCGTTGATCCGGCCCCGGTACAGGCCCTGCGCCGCCAGCAGCCGCTGGAGCTTCTCCACCTCCGAACCCGAATCCCCGTGCCGCAGCGTCGGGGCCTGCGAGGGCGGCGGACTGGAAGGGCGGGTCGCGCTCGGAGACGGGCTGGGGGACGGGGGCGCCGATGTGCGGGAAGCGCTCGGCGACGGGGACGGCGACGGCGACGCCGACTTCGAGGCGCTCGGCGACGGGGAGGCCGAGGGGGAGGGGCTGCCCTTGCTCGGGGACGGGCTCGCGGAGGGCGCGGCCGGGGCGGCGCTCGTCACGGGCGCCGACGCCTTCGCGTCCAGCAGCACGGCCTCGTTGTTCTCGGGGGAACCCGGGAGCGCCCACACCGCCACCGCCGTCCCGCTGAGGGCGACCGCCGCCGCGGCGCCGATGAGCAGGGCGAGTGGCTTGCGGGCGGCCGGGCCGGTTCGCTTCTTCGGGCCCCCGCCCCCGCCCCCACCCCCTCCCGCTTCGCTGTCGTACGTGTGGTCCGCTGACGGGATCGTCCGGAGGCGGACCGTCTCGGCCGGGTGCGCGGCGTGCGCGGGTCCGGCGGGCCCCGCAGGCCACGGCCCGTCCTGCGGCGGTACGGGTATCCCGTACGCCGGGGTGTCGTCCGGCGCGGGCGCCTGCGGCTCCGGGGCCACCGCCCCGGACACGGGCTGCGGGGACACCGGGCTGTCCGGCTCGGCCGGGTCGGACAACGTCACGTACGGGCGGATGCGCAAGGGGTTGAAACCCACACCCGGCACGCACCCGCAGCCGGCGCCGGCGGCACCGCATTCTGGACAGTGCTGACGGCTCACTGGACTCCCTCCCTGGTTATTGCCTGCGATTATGCAGACCCGCAGGGGACCTCCCAACCGTCCGAGAGGCCATAACCGGACACACCGCTCAGGATGGAGATGTTGATCCGGCCTGAGGAGGTATCGATGGCCCAGGATGTGAGCGCGCAGGGCCCGGGCCCCGTCTTCGACCCGGAGAAGGCCGGCCCCGCCGCCGAGCACGCCTCCCGAGACGTCCTCGTCTCCATCGGAGCCCTGCTGCTGGGCCTGCTGATCGCCGCCCTCGACCAGACCATCGTCTCCACCGCCCTGCCGACCATCGTCAGCGACCTCGGCGGCATGGCGCACCTGTCCTGGGTCGTCACCGCCTACATGCTCGCCTCCACCGCCGCCACCCCCCTGTGGGGCAAGCTCGGCGACCAATACGGACGCAAGAAGCTCTTCCAGTACGCCATCGTCCTCTTCCTCATCGGGTCGGCGCTGTGCGGGATCGCCCAGGACATGCCCCAGCTCATCGGCTTCCGCGCCCTGCAGGGCCTGGGCGGCGGCGGACTGATCGTGCTGTCGATGGCGATCGTCGGCGACATCGTCCCGCCGCGCGAACGCGGCAAGTACCAAGGCCTCTTCGGAGGGGTCTTCGGCGCGACCAGCGTGCTGGGCCCGTTGCTGGGCGGCCTGTTCGTGGACAACCTGTCGTGGCGCTGGGTCTTCTACATCAACCTCCCGATCGGTCTCGTCGCGCTCGTCGTCATCGCCGCCGTCCTGCACATTCCGGCGCGCTCCTCGCGCCACACCATCGACTACCTCGGTACCTTCCTCATCGCCTGCGTTGCCACGTGTCTCGTGCTCGTCGCCTCCCTCGGCGGTACCTGGGGCTGGGGTTCGGCCCAGATCATCGGCGTCGCCGTCCTCGGCGCCGTACTGCTCGTCGGCTTCCTCCTCGTGGAGCGCAAGGCCGCCGAACCCGTCCTGCCGCTGGGTCTGTTCCGCATCCGCACCTTCACCCTCTGCTCGGCGATCAGCTTCGTCGTCGGCTTCGCGATGTTCGGCGCGATGGTCTACCTGCCGACCTTCCTCCAGATCGTCCAGGGCGTTTCACCGACCATGTCCGGCGTCCACATGCTGCCGATGGTGATCGGCATGCTGCTCACCTCCACCGTCTCCGGCCAGATCGTCAGCCGTACCGGTCGCTGGAAGGTCTTCCCGATCGCGGGCACGGCGGTGACCGCGCTCGGTCTGCTCCTCCTGCACCAGTTGCACCGCACCAGCTCCACCTGGGAGATGAGCGTCTACTTCTTCGTCTTCGGTGCCGGACTGGGCCTGGTCATGCAGGTGCTCGTCCTGGTGGTGCAGAACGCGGTCAGCTATGCCGACCTCGGCGTCGCCACCTCCGGTGCCACCTTCTTCCGATCCATCGGCGCCTCCTTCGGCGTCGCCATCTTCGGTACGGTCTTCACCAACCAGCTCGATGACAAGCTGGCCGCCTCCCTCGCGGGAGTGACGCTGCCGGCCGGTGCGAGCATCGCGCAGCTGGAGGCCGACCCGCGGGCCATCGGTGCACTTCCCGCCGAGCTCCAACCGCAGGTGCTCGACGCCTACGCGACCGCCATCACCGACGTGTTCCTCTACGCGGTGCCGATCGTCCTGATCGCCTTCGTGATCGCCTGGTTCCTGAAGGAGGACAAGCTCCGCGGCTCGGTCACCGCCCCGGACGTGACGGAGACCCTGGCTTCCAACCCGGTCCAGCGCTCCTCCCACGACGAGGTCGCCCGTGCCCTGTCGGTCCTCGGTACCCGTGAGGGCCGCCGGCACGTCTACGAGAAGATCACCGAGAAGGCGGGCTACGACCTGCTGCCCGCCTCCAGCTGGCTGCTGCTGCGGATCAAGAGGTACGGCTCCGCGGAGCCTGCGGTGCTTGCCGAGCGCGTCAACGTGCCGCTGAAGGTCGTCACGGACGCCGCCCGCCAGATCGAGGAGCGCGGGCTCGCCGTCCGGGAGGGGCTGCCGCTGGTCCTGACCGACCAGGGGCGCGCGTGCGCCACGAAGCTCGCCGAGGCACGGCAAGAGTCCCTCGCCGAGCTGCTCGGCGACTGGTGGGGCCCGGACCGTCCGACGGACCTGGTGAAACTGGTGCGGCAGATCAACATGGAGCTGTGCGGTTCCGACGCCGAGGAGCCCTACGACGCCTTGCCGCGCCGGGACCACGCCGCCCCCTAGACCGTCTGCGGTGTGCGGCCCGGTCGCCGGGGCGCGGGCTCAGGCCAGGCGCTTCTCGAACCAGTGGTCTGCGTACGGACCGGAGTTGTAGGCCGGTATTTCTGCGTACCCGTGCCGCGCGTACAACGCCCGGGCCTCCACGAGGTCCGACCGGGTGTCCAGCCGGACCCGCTCGGCGCCCAGCGCACGGCCGTGCGCCTCCAAGGCCTTCAAGAGAGCCGCCCCGCCGCCGGTTCCGCGGGCGCGCCGGTCGACGTACACCCTGGTGAGCTCGGCGGTCCGGGGGGCGAGCAGTCGGATCCCGCCGCACGCCAGGGGCTCGCCGTCGAGTCTGCCGACGACGAACCGTCCCGTCGGTGGGGTCAGCCCGTCGTCCGGGAAGTCCAGCAGCCCTTGGTCGATCTCGGCCTCGGTGACCTGCCGGTTCCAGTAACGGCCGGCGACCTCGGCGTAGTACGCGCGGCGCAGGGCGGTGGCGTCCCGGGTGGTGAACGGTTCGGGGGTCACGGTCCACGACAGGGTGGGGGTGCGGTGTTCGCTGTGAGTGGTCATGGCGTCATTGTGGAGTTCGCGGCGGATCTCCCGCGTGGAATATCCACAAGGCCGGGCCGATGATAGGAAAAAGGACATTCCCTGCGTACCCGGAGGGTGGGAACGCCATGTCAGAGCATCCCGACTGTGCCCTGGTCCGCCGTGGTTACGAGGCTTTCGGCAGGGGCGACATGGAGACGATGAGCACGTTGCTGACGGCCGATGTCATCCACCACGTGCCGGGCGACAACCCGCTGTCCGGGCACCACAAGGGGCGGGAGAACGTCCTGGACCTCTACCGCCGCCTCGGCGAGGAGACGAAGGGCACCTTCCAGGTGGATCTGGAATCGGTGCTGGCGGACGGGCGGGGGCACGTGATGAGTTTCCACACGGTACGAGCCGACCGCGGTGACCGCGGCATCGAGATCCGCCAGGGGCTCTTCTTCACGATCATCGGGAACAAGATCACCGATGTCGACCAGTGCACCGCGGACATCGACGAGGAAGACGTTTTCTGGAGCTGAGGTTCCTCAAGCTGAGGCTCCTCCGTCTGCCCGTCTGCCCGTCTGCCCGTCTGCCCGTCTCTCCGTCTCTCCGTCTCTTCGCCTCTTCGCCTCTCCGCCTCTTCGTCCGCCACGCCGCGGGCCCGACCCGGGCCCGCGGCGCGCAGCGCGTCAGGCCTGCTTAGGCGCCGCCTGCTGCACGACCTCGAACGACCACACCGTCGAGGCGGAAGCCGCGGGCTTCGGCCGCTCGCCGCCGCCCTCGCCGCCCTGGCCGCCGCCCTGGTGGGCGGCCTTCATCGGGCCCTCCATCCACGCCTGGAAATCCTGCTCCGAACGCCAGCGCGTGTAGACCAAGTACTGGTCCGTGCCCTCCACCGGGCGCAGCAGCTCGAACCACTCGAACCCGTCCGAGTTCTCCACCATCCCGGCCCGGGAGGCGAAGCGCTGCTCCAGGATCTCCCGCTGCTCCGCGGGAACCGTCAGTACGTTGATCTTTACGACGCTAGGCACAGGACACCTCTCATGAAACACCGGCCGGGCCGTACGCCCGGCCTTGACGACATGGGTGCAGTTTCCTACACCCGCCCGTCCGGAAGGCGCCGGTGATCCGGCCCGGCTCGTAACGGACCCCGCCGCCGGACCGTAGACGCGGGGACGCGGGGACGCGGGACGCAGGGACGCGTGGACGCAGGGGCCGCACTGCGGTGCGGCCCCTGCGTCGAAGTCGACGTCTCAGGTCTGGGGCGGCCTGCCCTCCCCGGGCATGGGCGGCTTCTTGCCGATCTGTTCGTTGAGCTTCTGCTGCGCCGTGTCGACCTGGCTCTGGTACTTGTTCCCGGTCTTCGCGTCGAAAGCGTCTCCGGCCTTCTCGACGCCTTGGCGGGCCTGGTCGGGGTGTCCCTTGATGAGGTCCTTGAGCTTGTCAAGCATGGACATGAGCCGTCCTCTCCACGGAATGCCTGTTCACCTCAGCTTCGCCACGAAGTCCGGTGTCCGCACCTGGAGAGCCCGCAGCTCCCCGGTCCGGTCGGTCGGGGAGAGGGTTCGCAGGTCGGCGCGCGTGTCGGTCTTCGCGATGCCCGTGAGGGCCCTCCAACGCATCCCGCGGGGGATATCGTCGTGCGGGTAATGGAGCGCGGCAGCCAGGCGAAGTCAGGGTTGCGGTCAACAGGGCGGGAGGCCGGCGAGGCGTGGCTAACGCGGCAGAGCACAGCGGTGCGAACGGACATGCCGGAGTCATAGGCGGTCACGGCAGGCTCGGGGCGGCTCGCCTTCTCCTATGGGCGCTTGCCGGTGCGCTCGCCGTCAGACAGGCCGCCGCCGTGCTGCGGGTGCCACCGGTCGAGTGGCTGAGCGGATTCCACCTCCCCGGCAGCCTGCCCGGGTCGGTCTACGACACCGGCCAGTTCTCCGACACCCCCTTCGCCGGACTGGTCCTCAAGCCGCTGGTCGGCCTCGCCACCCCGTCGTTGGAGGTCGCCTGGACCCTCGTGACGCTGCTGTGCGTCGCCGCCATCGGGCTCGTCGCCGCCCGTGGCCTGCCCGACCCGGTGCCGCGGCGCACCGCGCTGCTCGCCGCGCCCGTGCTCACGGCCCTGATGATGGTCTCGCTGCCCGTGCGCGAGGCCGCCTCCCCCGGCCAGACCGCCGTCCTGCCCGTGTTGCTGGTGCTCCTCGCCGTGTTCCGCGTGCCCGGCGACCGGCCCGCCGGTTTCCTCGTCGGCCTCGCCGCCGCGCTCCAGCCCGCGCTGCTGCTGTTCGCCGCGCTGCTGTGGCTGACCGGACGCCGCCCCACCGCGCGGAGCGCCGCCGCGACCTTCGCCGGAGCCACCGTGCTGTCCTGGGCGGCCATGCCGCGCGACTCCTGGACGTACTGGGTCCAGCACCTGGCCGGTACCGGCCTCGGCGGAGCCCCCGACGGCCTCGCCAACCAGTCCGTGCACGGCGCGCTGCTGCGCTTCGGCCTGACCGGACCGCTCGAAATCCTGCTGTACGCCGCCCTCGCGGCCGCCATCGCCTGGATCGGCCTGCGCCGCGCGGTCCGCTACGCCCGCGACGGCCAGCTGCTGCTCGCCGTCGCCGTCACCGGCTGCGTGGCCGTCGCCGTGTCCCCGACCGGCTGGCGCCACCAGCTGCTGTGGGTGCTCCTCGCCGTCGCCGGCAAGGTGGGCAAGCGGGCCGCCGACCGGCCGGTGTGGCCGGTGGCCGTGGTCCTGGCCATGACCCTGCCGAGCACGATGCTGCTGCCGAACCTGGCCGCACTCGCCCCCGTACGCGACAACGTGCTGCTGCTCGCCGCCGTGGCCGCGGCCTGCGCCGTACCGTTCCTGCCGCGCTCGTCGGCGTACTGGCGCGAGCCCGTACCCACCGACTACGGGCGGCCCGCGGCGGCCCGCTGGGCGCGGGTGCCGCTGATGCCGTTCTGGCGGCGGGTGCTGTCCCGCCCGAACCTGCTGCTGGAACTCCTGCTGATACGGGTGGGCTACTCGATCTACTCGCACATCCGGGCCGCCGCACCCACCAGCCGCAGCCTCGCGGAGGGCAACGGCAGCCAGATCCACGGGATCGAGCGTGCGCTGGGCATCGACATCGAACACGCCGTGAACCACGCCGTGGTGAACACGCCCTGGGTGGAGGCGTTCTTCAACTTCTACTACACCTCCTTCCACTTCGTGGTCCCGCTGACGATCCTGGGAGTCCTGTACTGGCGGCGCCCCGGCGACTACCGGTGGGCGCGGGCCTCGCTGGGGCTGGCCACGGTGTTGGCCCTCATAGGTTTTTGGCTCTACCCGCTCGCGCCGCCGCGCCTGATGCCCGGCCTCGGCTTCATCGACACCGTGCACGGGCCGCAGGACCTGGCCAACCCCTCGTACGGGGCCATGACCGCGATTTCCAACCAGTACGCGGCGATGCCCTCGCTGCACTTCGGCTGGTCGTTGTGGTGCGGGATCGTGATCGTGGTGCTGGCGCCGAAGGGCTGGCAGAAGCTGCTCGGGGCGCTGCACCCGCTGATCACGGTGTGCGCGATCGTGGCCACCGCCAACCACTGGGTGCTGGACGCCGTGGGCGGGGCCGTGGTCGTGTCCGCAGGCTTCGGGCTCGTGTACGCCCTGTCCGGGCCGCGGGGCCTCCAGGTGAGCCTCCCGGCGCAACAGCGCAGGGACGACGCGGAACGGGCGGAGCCGGCCGCCGCGCCCGGTACGACCACCGCCGAGTCCGTCGCGGGGTCGCGTTCCTAGGCCGTCTCCTTTCGCCCCGCCCGGGGGCGCGTCTTCGTGGGCGCGCTTCCGGGGGCGCGCCTCCGGAAGCGCCCCGGAACGCGTCCGCGTCAGCCGCCGCCGCGCCGTCTGCGCAGCAGCGTGCGCAACGGTCCCGGGCTCTCGTACCCGACCCGCCGGGCGACCGCCGCCAGCGGCAGGTCCGTGGTGCGCAGCAAGTGTTCGGCCTGCTCCACCCGCAGGTCCTGCACCAGCCCGACGGGCGTGCGGCCGAGCGTACGGGCGACCGTGCGCTGGAGGGTGCGCTCGCTCACGCCGAGCTCCCGGGCCGCCTCCGCGATCGGCGCCGGTTCCGCGAGTCGGGTCCGCGCCCATTGCTCGAAGGCGGCGACGAGCGGGTCGTGGCGGGCCAGGGCGCTGGGGATGGCGTACGCCGCCTGTGAGGCGCGGTCGTCGACGACGAGGTAGTGCCGGACCAGATCCGCGAGGGCGGGGCTGCGCGTGCCGACGATCGACAGGGCCAGGTCGAGATGGCTGAACGCGGCGCCCGCCGTGGTGACCCCGCCGGAGCTGACGACCATCCGGGTCTCGTCGAGCGTGACCCCGCGGTAGCGGTCCCGGAAGAAGGGGGCCAGCCACCAGCTGGTCGTCGCCCGCTGTCCGTCCAGCACCCCGGCCTCGGCCAGCAGGAACGTCCCGGTGCAGGACGTGGCCAGCGGGGTGCCGCGCTCGCGGGCCCCGGCCAGGATCCGGCGGGCCGGGCGGTGCGCGGCCGACGCGACGGCCTCGACGAGGGCGTCCGGGCGGCGCTCCATCAGCGCGGGCACCACCAGCAGGTCCGCGTCGTCGGCCACGGCGGCCGGTTCGGTGTCGATGCGGTGGCCGAGCCCGGTGCGGACCCGGCGCCGCACGCCGACGGTGCGGATGTCGAAGGCGGGCGGCGGGGCTCCGGCCACTTGGCCGCGCAGCACGTCGGCGGTGTGCAGCACGTCCAGGACGGCGGAGATGCCCGAGTCGAAGACCCCGTCGAGGGCCAGTACGGCGACTTTCACCGTGCCACCGTAGCGCCGCGCGGCTCGGTGAGGGGCTGTCGGAATCCGTACGGAAGCTGCCGGATCCGACACTCCCAATCCGGCCGGGCCGTGCCTAGGGTCGTTGCCATGACCACGTATGAGACCAGCGCCTCCGAGGCCGGGGCGTCCGAGGCCGGGGCGTCCGAGGCCGGCGCGCACGAGGCCGGCGCGCACGAGGCCGGGGCGCCCGAGGCCGGCGCCGCGCTGCGCAGCCGTACGCACACCTGGCAGCCGCGGCCGGAGATGACCCCGGAGATCCTCGGCATGAGCGGACTGGAGATCCTCCGGGCCAGCCTCAAGGGCGAACTGCCCGGCGCGTCGATGATGAGCACCCTGGGTTTCCGGCTCACCGAGGCCGCCGAGGGCATCGCCGTCTTCGAGGGCGACCCGGGCGACCACCTGCTCAACCCCATGGGGACGGTGCACGGCGGCTTTCTGGCGACCCTGCTCGACTCGGCGCTCGGCTCGTCCGTGATGACCCTGCTCCCGGCCGGCACCGCCTACACCACGGTGCAGCTCGGGGTGCACATGATCCGGCCGGTCATGGCGGACACCCCCACCCTGCGCTGTGAGGGCACCGCCCTGCACGTGGGGCGGACCACCGCCACTGCCGAGGCGCGGGTCACGGGGACGCATGACGGGAAGCTCTACGCTCACGCGACCACGACGTGCGCGATCTTGCGCATGGGGTGACCGGGGCCGTGTCCGGGCCGCGGTCGGCCCGGCCCGGGCCGAAGGGGCGCCGGGGCGTGCATCGCCCCGGCGCCCCTTCGGCTGGATCGCCGCTGCTTGTCAGGATCGCCCCGTTCGGGTCGGTCCGCCACTCGAACGGGTGCGGCGCCGTTGCGGGGGCGCTGCCCCCGGGCCCCCGCGCCTCAAACGCCGGCGGGGCTGGGAGAGCGGGGCTCCGCCCCGGACCCCGCGCCTCAAGCGCCGGCGGGGCTGGAGAGGGAGGTGGCGGGGCTGGAGGGGGTAGGGCTGGAAAGGTGCAGGGGGAGGCGGGGTTGGGGGGAGCGCCTCAAGCGCCGGCGGGGCTGGGAGAGCGGGGCTCCGCCCCGGGCCCCGCGCCTCAAACGCCGGCGGGGCTTGAAGGGGAGGCGGCGGGACTGGAAAGGGTGCAGGGGGAGGCGGGGTTGGGAGGGGCGCCTCGAACGTCGGTGGGGCTGGAGGGGGAGGTGGTCCGGCTAGGGGTGGGTGACGCGGAGTTCCTTGATGCCGTTGAGCCAGGCCGCGCGGAGGCGGCGTGGGGGTTCGGACGTCAGGTGGAGGTTCGGGAGGGCGTCGGCCAGGGCGTTGAAGATCAGGTCGATCTCCATCACGGCGAGGGACTTGCCGAGGCAGAAGTGCGGCCCGCCGCCGCCGAAGCCCAGGTGGGGGTTGGGGTCGCGGGTGATGTCGAAGACGTCCGGGTTCGTGAAGACCTCGGGGTCGTGGTTGGCGGAGGAGTAGAACATCCCCACCCGGTCGCCCGCCTTGATCTTCGCGCCGCCCAGTTCGGTGTCCTGGGTGGCGGTGCGCTGGAACGACACCACCGGGGTGGCCCAGCGGACGATCTCCTCGGCGGCCGTCGACGGCCGCGTCGCCTTGTAGAGCTCCCATTGCTCGGGGTGCGTCAGGAAGGCGTGCATGCCGTGGCTGATGGCGTTGCGCGTGGTCTCGTTGCCCGCGACCGCCAGCAGCAGCACGAAGAAGCCGAACTCGTCCGAGCCGAGGTTGCCCTGGCCCTCGGCCGCCACCAGCTGGGTGACGATGTCCTTGGCCGGACATTCCTTGCGCTGGGCGGAGAGGTTCATCGCGTAACCGATGAGCTCCATCGCCGCGTTGGAGCCGACCTCCTCGGTGATCGCGTACTCCGGGTCGTCGTAGGCGATCATCTTGTTCGACCAGTCGAAGATCTTCGCGCGGTCCTTCTGCGGTACGCCGATCAGTTCGGCGATGGCTTGCAGCGGGAGCTCGCACGCCACCTGCGTGACGAAGTCGAAGCTGCCGTCGGCCGCCGTGGCCGCGGCCTCCTCGACGATCTTCCGGGCGCGGTTCCGCAGCGCCTCCTCCAGGCCACGGATGGCCCGCGGGGTGAAGCCGCGCTGCACGATCTGGCGTACGCGCGTGTGTTCCGGCGGATCCATGTTCAGCATGATCAGACGCTGGGCATCTATCGCATCACGCGGAATGTGCTCGTTGAAGCGGATGATCGCGGTGTTGGTCGTCGAGGAGAACAGTTCCGGGTGCGTGGAGACGTACTTGACGTCCGCGTGCCGGGTCACGGCCCAGTAGCCCTCGTCGTCGAAGCCGGTGACGCCCCGCCGCTGCGGGCACCACCACACGGGCGCGGTCTGCCGCAGCTGCGCGAACTCCGGGAAGGGGACGCGGCTCTGGAGCAGGTCTGGGTCGGTGGCGTCGAAGCCTTCGGGCAGTGCGGGGCAGGACATCGGGCAACTCCAAAGTCTGACGGACCATCAGAAGTTGGCTTGAAGGTAGTAACGAGTTCTAGAAGTGACAAGGGTCGTGGCGCCAACTGTTGCGTGTGGAATCCGTGCAGGGCGCGTGCAAGACCCTTGCGTGCCGGGGCCTCAGGTCATAAGACTGCGGGGAGAACTAGAACGCGTACTAGTTCGGGGCGGGGCGCCGGGACGGCCCGCCGTGCTGACGCAGTGCAGGAGAGGACGAGCTCATGGCCGCGGAACCCGTCATTGTCGAAGCCGTACGCACCCCCATCGGTAAGCGCGGGGGCGCTCTCGCCAACCTCCATCCCGCCTACCTGCTCGGTGAGACCTACCGCGAACTGCTGGCCCGTACCGGAATCCAGCCCGACTGCGTCGAGCAGATCGTCGGCGGAACGGTGACGCACGCCGGCGAACAGTCGATGAACCCCGCCCGCAACGCCTGGCTCGCCATGGGGCTCCCGTACGAGACCGCCGCGACGACGGTGGACTGTCAATGCGGCAGCTCGCAGCAGGCCAACCACATGGTCGCCAACATGATCTCCGGCGGGGTCATGGACATCGGCATCGCCTGCGGCGTCGAGGCCATGAGCCGCGTGCCGCTCGGCTCCGGATCCAAGCACGGCCCGGGCAAGCCCTTCCCGGACGAGTGGAACGTCGACCTCCCCAACCAGTTCGAGGCCGCCGAGCGGATCGCCCGCCACCGGGGCCTGTCCCGCGAGGACGTCGATCGGCTCGGGCTCCTCTCCCAGGAGCGGGCCGCGGCGGCATGGGCCGAGGAACGGTTCAAGCGCGAGACCTTCGCCGTGCAGGTGCCGACGACCGAGGAGGAGCAGGCCGCCGGGCAGGGCATGTGGCGCCTGGTCGACCGGGACGAGGGCCTGCGCGACACGAGCATGGAGGCGCTGGCCCGGCTCAAGCCGGTCATGCCCACCGCCGTGCACACCGCGGGGAACTCCTCGCAGATATCCGACGGCGCCGCCGCCGTCATGTGGGCCTCGCGCAAGATGGCCCGCGCCCTCAAGCTCAAGCCGCGCGCCCGGATCGTCGCCCAGACGCTCGTCGGCGCCGACCCCCACTACCACCTCGACGGACCGATCGACGCGACGCGCGCCGTGCTCGGCAAGGCAGGGATGTCACTGCGGGACATCGACCTCGTCGAGATCAACGAGGCCTTCGCCTCCGTGGTCCTGTCCTGGGCGCAGGTCTTCGACCAGGACCTGGAGAAGGTCAACGTCAACGGCGGGGGCATCGCGCTCGGCCACCCCGTCGGCGCCACCGGCGCCCGGCTGATCACCACCGCGCTGCACGAGCTGGAGCGCCGTGACAAGGAGTTCGCGCTGATCACCATGTGCGCGGGAGGCGCGCTGGCGACCGGCACGATCATCCAGCGCCTGTGAGGCGCCCCTGAGTCCCGTGGGATGGGATGCAGAAGGCCCCGGAGGCCGGACCTGGGGAGGCCGGCCACCGGGGCCTTCGTATGTTTGCTGCGCTGTGCTGCGTGCTGCGTGCTGCGTGCCGCGGCTTAGTACCAGTGGTTGGCGGACCAGAAGTTCCAGGCGCCGACCGGGCTGCCGTAGCGGTCGTTCATGTAGTCCAGGCCCCACTTGATCTGGGTGGCCGGGTTGGTCTTCCAGTCGGCGCCCGCGGAGGCCATCTTCGAGGCCGGCAGGGCCTGGGCCAGACCGTACGCACCCGAGGAGGGGTTGGTCGCGGTGTGGTTCCAGCCGCTCTCGTGGGAGATGATCTTGTCGAAGGCGGCGAACTGGGCCGGGTCCTTGATCATCTGCTGCGCGATCGCCTTGGCGCTCATCGGGGCCGCCTGGGCGGGAACCGTGGCGAGCATGGAGCCGGCGACACCGAGGGCGACGACGGTGCCCGCGAGGGCCTTCTTGGAGGTGGCGATGCGGCGGATGATGGCGTTGGACACGGAGGGGACCTTCCGACGGGGACAAGGGCGGTCGCGGGCACGTCGAGGACGTGCGTGAGCCACTCACGCGGTGGAGAGGGGTTCGTCGGCGGGGGGTGAAGTACCTGAAGTACCCCTGCCGCCTTGCGACTCATCCAGTTCTACAGACGCCCCGACGCCCTGGCAAAGGTCCCGCGTACTAGTGGTCCTCGCAGGAGGTGCTCCACCGACCCCCCGTAGGGGTGGGTTCCGGGGCTCCGAGGCCTCCTACCCGGGTTCGTATGTGACCCAGGTCCTATGGGGCGGGTCACCGGGGGAGGCCCCGAATGTCACGCTCCGCTGCCGTTCGTACCCTTCCTCAGGGCGGGTTCGCGCTCGATTCCGGCCCCGGGATCGAAGGAGACCGGGGCGTCGAACGCAGCTCTACGGGTCGCCCGGCGCAGCGCCTTCAGCAAGGTCGCGCCGAGGGTCAGGGTCAGTACGACCGTCAGCGCCGCCCGGCCCAGGTCCCAGCCCACCGAGGTCGTCAGGCAGTACGCGGCGAACCGCACCAGGTTCGCCGCCACCGGCTCGCCCGGATGGAAGGAGACGCCCTCGCCCCGGCCCTGCAGCAGCACCCAGCCCTGCAGGTTCATGACCGTGCCGTACGCGAAGGAGCCCGCGAAGCCGTACGCGGCCAGCATCAGCAGCTCCGCCCGGCCCCGGATCCTCTCCGGGCCGGGTAGCAGCCCGGCCCCCAGCGCGAACCAGCCCAGCGCCAGCATCTGGAACGGCATCCACGGACCGACCCCGCCCGTCAGCAGGGCGGAGGCGAACATCGTCACCGCGCCCAGGACGAAGCCGAAGCCGGGACCGAGGACCCGCGCGCTCAGCACCATCAGGAAGAACATGGGCTCCAGCCCGGCCGTACCCGCGCCCAGCGGTCTCAGCGCCGCCCCGACGGCGGCGAGCACACCGAGCATCGCCACCGCCTTCGCGTCCATGCCGTTGTCGGCGATGGTCGCGACGACCACCGCCACCAGGAGCGGCAGGAGCGCGGCGAAGAGCCAGGGGGCGTCCTGCGCGTGGGCGAGACCCGACCGGCGGTCGGCGAGCAGCGGCCAGCCGAAGGCCGCGATGCCGATGAGGGTGACGAGGACCAGGGTGACGGCGGCGCGGGGGCCGATCCGGACGGGACGAGCGGGACGGGCGGGACAGGAGGCGCGGTTGGGGCGGCTGGGGCTGTTCACCGTGCCTCCGCCGCGTCGAGGGCCTCGGTCGCGCCCAGGGCCTCGGCGACCTGGCGCACGGTGAGCCACGGGTCCGGGGCGAGGACCTTCGCCACCTGCGGCGCGAAGGCGGGCGAGGAGACGACGACCTCGGCGGTCGGACCGTCCGCGACGATCTCCCCGCCGGCCAGGATCACCACGCGGTGGGCCAGCTCGGCGGCGAGCTCCACGTCGTGGGTGGCCAGGACGATGGCGTGGCCGTCGGCGGCCAGCCCGCGCAGGATCTCGACCAGGCGGACCTTGGCGGCGTAGTCCAGGCCGCGGGTGGGCTCGTCCAGGAGCAGGAGGGCGGGGCGGCCGGTGAGGACCAGGGCCAGGGCGAGGGCGAGACGCTGGCCCTCGGAGAGATCGCGCGGGTGGATGTCGTCGGGGACGTCCGGGAGCAGCGCGGAGACGAGGTCCCGGCAGGTGCCGGGGGGCGCGGCGGCGTCGGAGTCGGCGGCGGCGCACTCGGCGGCGACCGTGTCGGCGTACAGGAGGTCGCGGGGTTCCTGCGGGACGAGGCCGACGCGGCGCACCATCTCGGGCGGTGCCGTGCGGTGGGGGGTGCGGCCGCCGACGGTCACCTCGCCGGTGGTGGGGGTGACCGTACCGACGAGGGCGGAGAGGAGGGTGGACTTGCCGGCGCCGTTGCGGCCCATGAGGGCGATGGTTTCGCCGGGGGCCACGGCGAGGGTGACGGCGTGCAGGGCCTGTACGCGGCCGCGGCGGACGGAGAGGTTGCGGACCGTGGCCGGGCACTGCGGTGCGGCCTCGGCGGGGTCGGGGCTCGGCCCGCGGCGGCGGAGCAGGCGCGCGAGGAGCCCGGGGGCTCCGGCGACGGGGGCTCCGCCCCCGGACCCCCGGGAAGCGGTGGGGCGGCCCGTCGGGTTCGACGGTGCCGAGCCCGACGCAGTCGACAGGCGGGAGCGGAGCGGCGCGGCGCGGCGGCGGGCGTCGCGGATCGAGAGGGGGAGGGGGGACCAGCCCGCGAGGCGGCCCAGGGAGACCACCGGGGGGTGGACCGGGGAGACGGCCATGATCTCGGCCGGGGTGCCGATGACCGCGGTCGCGCCCGGCGACGGCAGGAGCAGGACCTGGTCGGCGTACTGGACGACCCGCTCCAGCCGGTGCTCCGCCATCAGCACGGTCGTGCCCAGGTCGTGGACCAGGCGCTGGAGGACCGCGAGGACCTCCTCCGCCGCCGCCGGGTCGAGCGCGGACGTCGGCTCGTCCAGCACCAGCACCCGGGGGTGCGGGGTGAGGACCGAGCCGATCGCGACCCGCTGCTGCTGGCCGCCGGACAGCGTCGCGATCGGCCGGTCGCGCAGCTCGTTCAGGCCCAGCAGGTCCAGGGTCTCCTCCACCCGGCGGCGCATCACCGCAGGTGGCAGGCCCAGCGACTCCATGCCGTAGGCGAGCTCGTCCTCGACCACGTCCGTCACGAAGTGTGCGAGGGGGTCCTGGCCGACCGTGCCGACCACGTCCGCGAGTTCGCGCGGCTTGTGGGTGCGGGTGTCCCGGCCGGCGACCGTGACCCGGCCGCGCAGGGTGCCGCCCGTGAAGTGCGGGACCAGTCCGGAGACCGCCCCCAGCAGGGTGGACTTGCCGACGCCCGACGGGCCGACCAGCAGCGTCAGCTCCCCCTCGGGGATCACCAGGTCGACGCCCTGGAGGGAGGGGGCGGGCGCGCCCTCGTAGGTGACCGACACCTGCTCGAAGCGGATCACTGCGACGCCTCCTTGGGCGGTACGGGTGCCACGAAGGCGGGCAGCAGGCCGATCAGGATCGCGGCCGCCGGCCACAGCGGGAGCGCGGGGGCCGCGAGCGGGACCACGCCCGGGTGTAGGGCGGCGGGGTCGACGGAACCGGCGTGGATCAGCAGGGCGGCCACGGCCGCGCCCGATCCGGCGACCAGCCAGGCGCGCGGCCCCCAGCGGTCGGGCCGGTAGCGGGTCCGCACCGACCGGCGTCCGCCCAGGCGCAGGCCCGCGACGGCCAGGGCCGCGCCGCCGCCGAGCACGGGCAGCCCGTACGCGGCGCCCTGCGCGGCGAGCAGGCCGTACGTGCCCGCGCACATGCCGATGAGGCCGCCGAGGGTGAGGGCGTTGGTGGTGTGCCGGACGGCGGGCGGCACCTCGGCCGTGCGGCCGTATCCGCGCGCGTCCATCGACGCGGCGATGGCGACGGAGCGTTCCAGAGCGCCTTCCAGGACGGGCAGACCGATCTGGAGGATGGCCTTCACCCCGCCCGTGGGCCGGCCGCGCAGCCGGCGGGCGGTCCGCAAGCGGGCGACGTCGGCGACCATGTTCGGCGCGAAGGTCATGGCGACGACGACGGCGACCCCGGCCTCGTACAGGGCGGCCGGGAGGGACTTCAGCAGCCGCGCCGGATTGGCGAGGGCGTTCGCGGCGCCGACGCACACCAACAGGGTGGCCAGCTTCAGGCCGTCGTAGAAGGCGAAGACGAGCTGCTCGCCGGTGACCCGGCCGCCGAAGCGGATGCCCTGGGCCCAGGCCGGGAGCGGGACCTCCGGGAGCGTGAACAGGAGGTGCGAGCCGGGGATGGGGGAGCCGAGGAGCATGGAGAAGAGCAGGCGCAGGCCGATGACGAACATGCCGAGCTTGAGGAAGGCACTGTAGGAACGGGCCCAGGGCGCGTCGGTGCGGCGGGCCGCGACCACGTACCCGGCGACGCCGATGATCAGCCCGAGGAGGAGGGGGTTGGTGGTGCGGGAGGCGGCGGTGGCGAGGCCGAGGGCCCACAGCCACCAGGCCCCCGCGTGCAGGGCGGTGGCCCGGGCGGCCTGCGGGGGTTTCCACTTTTCGTACGTCGACCGGTGCGCGGGGACCTGCGCCGCGGCCGGGCTCCGGCGGGCCGGGGGCAGGTCGCCGGGTGCGGCTCCGGTGGGTGCGGCTCCGGTGGGGGCGCTGTGGGACTGCGGCCGTGCCCGGCGGGTACCGGTGCCCGTGCCCGTGCCCGTGGTGCGGGTCGTCCCGGCGGCCGGTTCGCCGCCGGGGGTGAGGGGCGCCCGCGTGCTTGGCGTGCGCTCGTTGCCGGCACCGGTGGTGGGCGCGGTCCGGGGTGCGCCGGTGTCCGTGGTGGTCGGCTCGGCGTCGTTGCCGGGGTGCGCCGCGGCGCCGGGGCCGGTCATCGCGTGCGGCGGCGGGACTGCCAGACGCCGGCCGCGGCCAGGGCGGCCACGGCGGCGATGCCCACGAGCAGGCCCGCGGACGGGCCCCCGCCGGACTCCGGAGCGGCGGACTGTGCCGGGGTCGGGGTCCCGGCCGCGCTGTCGGCGACCTGGTCGCCGCAGCCCTGCTTCGGGTAGCCGGAGATCGCGCACAGCAGCGCCGCACTGTTGTAGCGCAGCGGCTTGGCGACCGAGGCCAGCGCCTCGGCCGTCGTGGCCTCGGGGGCCACCTGCGCGCAGGCCGTGCGCGGGGCGGCCTCCGGCGGGGCGTCGCCCGTCGGGGCGTCCGCCGGGACGCCGAAGTCGATGACGAGCGCCACCCGCTTGCTGCCCTCCGTCGGGGCGGTCGCCCCGCAGACGGTCTCGAAGTCGGCCGCCGCGCGCGGCTGGGCCGCCTGCGCCGCCGCGTCCTTGCTCACCGAGAAGCGGAAGCCCTGGACGGCGCCGTCCGCGGGGCGGGCCAGGGAGGGGCCCTGGGTGGCGTAGGACCACCGGCCGCCCGCCGAGCCGTCCCAGAACGACCAGTAGCGGTAGCCGGCCGCCAGCGCCGGGGAGGCGGCCAGCAGGGCCAGGGCGATCCCGAGGGCGAGGGCCACGGCGGGCAGGCGGCGGCGCATCAGGACTGGTTCTTCTTCCGGCGGCCGCTCAGCAGGATGCCGATGCCGACACCGGCAGCGGCGCACGAACCGACGATCCACCAGACGTTCTGGCCGCCGGAGGGCTCCTCCTTCTCGCCGTCCACCTTCGTCGCTTCGGTGTCCGCGCCCTGCGGGGCCGGGCCGGTCGCGTTCAGCGCGGCGACGAGGTCGGTGCCGCCGAAGGACTTCGGGTCGTTGCCGGTCGCGTGCGTGGCGAGGACGAGGGTGCCCAGCGCGGCCGGGCTGCCCTTCGCCCACTCGGCGGAGTTGGTCTCCAGCCACTTCAGGGCGCCCGCCGCCGACTCCTTGTGGCCGGCGGCGGCCAGGGCCAGTACCGCGTCGACGGTGTTGCCGGTGTCGGGGGTGGGCTGGTCCGCGCCCGGGGTGACGGCCATGAGGTGGCCGTCCTTCTTGAGGGCCTCGGCCAGGTAGCCGGCCGCGCCCTGGGCGGCGGCCACCGGGTCGGCGGCGTTCGCGGCCGGGCAGGCCAGCGGGGCGGCGGGGGTGTTCTCGGCGGACGGGACGACGGCCGCGCCCTTGCCGAGGCCGGCCAGGGCGGCGGCGGCCGTGGCGTCGGCGTTGGCGAGGAGCTTGCCGTCGGCCGGCTGGTACGCGAAGGCGCCCCGGTCGGCGGCCGGCTCGGCGGTGCAGCCCAGCTGGAAGGGGAGCAGGCCCTCGTAGGCCGACTTGCCCGCCTTGGACTTGACCTCGGCCGGCTTCTCGCCCGCCACGGCCAGGGCGCTGATCACCACGGCGGTGGAGTTGGCGTCGCTGGGGGAGCCGGGGACGTAGCTCCAGCCGCCGTCCTCGTTCTGGACGGACTTCAGCCAGTCGACGCCCTTCTTGACGGCCGCGTCCTGGCCGCCGAGCGCCTTGAGCGCCTGCACGGCGGCCGCGGTGGCGTTCGTGTCGTACATCGTCTGCGCGTCGCACGCCACAGCGGCGTTCGGGCGGAAGGAGGCGAAGCCGCCGTTGTCGCACTGCTGGGCGGCCAGCCAGACCACGGCCTTGACGGAGGGCTTGACGCCGACCGTGTGCTGGGCGAGCAGCGCGAAGGACTGCCGCCACACGCCGTCGTACGTGGGGTCGCCCTTGCCGTAGAGGCCGTCGGGGATGACCGGGGGCGCGGAGGGGGAGGCGGGCGGCGCGGTGTCGGCGAGGGCTGCGGGGGCGGCGCCCACGCAGAGCACGGCGGAGGCGGCGAGCGCGGCTGCGCTGCGACGGACGTTCATAGGGGGCGGTGCCTCTCGTACGGGGGAACCGGCAGCAGGCACGCACAGGCACCGGGCTCCGGCTCCGTTTACCTCGACGGTGCCGGCCGCCGGGGGCTCCGGCGGCACGAGCCGCGCACCTTCGGTACGGGGCATTCCGGCTCCCCGCCCGGGCGGTGCCGGGGGTGGTCACGGTTGCGGGTCAGCGCCGGAATTGCACCGGCTTCCCCCCGTACAGAGGTGTGGACGACACGTTCACTCTACCGGCCCGTAACCAGCGGGCCCCGGGGCGCAGGGGCCGGGCGCCCCTTACACGGCCCGGTACGCCACCGGGTCCGTGCCCGGTACCGCCTCGGCGCGGCCCTGTTTGACCAGCCGCCGCACGTGGGCCTCCGCTTCGGAGACGGCGATGTTGCGGGAGCCGTACGGGATCTGTTCCCAGGGCCGGTTCCACTCCATCCGCTCCGCCAGCCCCCACGGAGTCAGCGGCTCGGCCAGCAGCGCCAAGAGGCCCCTCAGCCGTTCCTCGTGGTGGTCGAGGAGCTCCCGTACGCGGCCGGGTGCGTCGGTGAAGGCGTATTGGTGGGCGGGGAGCACCTCGGCGGGTCCGAGGCGGCCGATGCGTTCGAGGGAGTCGAGGTAGTCGCCGAGGGGGTCGGTGACGCGGGTGTCCTCCGGGGCCTCGTACAGGCCGATGTGGGGGGAGATCCCGGGCAGCAGGTGGTCCCCGGAGAAGAGGCGGCCGTGGCCGGGGAGGTTCGCCGGGTGCGCTTCCTCCAGGTGCAGGCAGACGTGGCCGGGGGTGTGGCCGGGGGTCCAGATCGCGCGCAGTCGGCGCCCGGCGAGGGGGAGCAGCTCGGCGGGGACGATCTCCCGGTCGGGGACGGCGGCGCGCAGGCCGGGCAGGGTCCGCATGCGGCCGCTCGCGCGGGCGGCGCGCAGCGGGGCGATGTGCTCCTCGGGGGCTCCGGCGGCGGCGAGTTTGGCGCTCATGTAGTCGAACCAGACGCCGGGTTCGGAGGCGCGGGTCCGTACGACGACCTCGGTGTCGGCGGCGTGCATGGCGATCCAGGCGCCGGAGGCCTCGCGGACCCGGCCCGAGAGGCCGTGGTGGTCGGGGTGGTGGTGGGTGATGACCACGCCGTGGATGTCGGTGACGGCGGTGCCGAGTGCGGTGAGGCCGGCGACGAGGGTGTCCCAGGAGGCGGGGTCGTCCCAGCCGGTGTCGATGAGGACGGGGCCGCG
This sequence comes from Streptomyces sp. NBC_01214, assembly GCF_026340975.1. Lineage (GTDB taxonomy): Bacteria > Actinomycetota > Actinomycetes > Streptomycetales > Streptomycetaceae > Streptomyces. The sequence continues at coordinate 1,955,304 of NZ_JAPEOS010000001.1, forward strand.
GTCGGTGTCGAGGACGTGGACGAGGGTGTGTCCGAGGGGGTTGTCGGGGATCGGGACCTTGATTCCCCATACGCCGCCGCCGTGATCGGTGACGTGCGGGGTGTCGCCGGTGACCGGTGACGCGTCCTCCTCGACCTGTGGCGCGTCCTGCGTGACCGGCGATGCGTCCTCCGTGACCTGTGGCGTGTCCTCCGGCATGCGCCCGCCCTCCCCTGTCGCCGCCCTCGGACGAGAACGTGTTCCAGTAGTAGCCCAAGTCGACCACTTTCTGAGCTCCCTGACTAGTCGTTCGATCTTCTCCGCCGCACTGACGGAGGTTCAGTCCTGGCCGTGGACTCCTCTAACTAGAACTGGTATCAGTTCTGGAACCCAAGCCGCAGGAGGCCTCAGCCATGACCGAGCTCGTGGAACACGGAAAGCTGTTCATCGGCGGGGAGTGGACGGATCCGCTGGGCACCGACACGATCCGGATCGTCTCCCCCCACACCGAGCAGGTCATCGGCTCCGTCCCGCACGCCTCCAAGGCGGACGTCGACCGTGCCGTCGCCGTCGCGCGCACGGCGTTCGACGAGGGGCCCTGGCCGCGGATGAGCCTGGACGAGCGGATCGCCGTCGTCTCCCGGATCAAGGACGCCATCGCCGTCCGGCACGAGGAGATAGCCCGCTCGATCAGCTCCCAGAACGGGTCCCCGTACTCCTGGAGCGTCCTCGCCCAGGCACTCGGCCCGATGATGGTCTACGACGCCGCGATCACGGTCGCCCGCGCCTACCCGTACGAGGAGCACCGCCAGGGCGTGCTCGGCCCGATCCTGGTGCGCCGGGAGCCGGTGGGCGTGGTCGCCGCCGTCATCCCGTGGAACGTCCCGCAGTTCGTGGCGGCGGCCAAGCTGGCGCCGGCCCTCCTGACCGGCTCGACGGTGATCCTCAAGCCGTCGCCCGAGGCGCCGCTCGACTCCTACATCCTCGCCGACATCGCGCGCGAGGCCGGGCTCCCCGAGGGCGTGCTGTCGATCCTGCCCGCCGACCGCGAGGTCAGCGAGTACCTCGTCGGGCACCCCGGCATCGACAAGGTCGCCTTCACCGGCTCGGTCGCGGCCGGCAAGCGCGTGATGGAGGTCGCCGCGCGCAACCTCACCCGCATCACCCTCGAACTCGGCGGCAAGTCGGCCGCTGTGGTCCTCCCGGACGCCGACGTGGAGACCGCGGTCGCCGGGATCGTGCCCGCGGCCTGGATGAACAACGGCCAGGCCTGCGTCGCCCAGACCCGCATCCTCGCTCCCCGCAGCCGGTACGAGGAGGTGGCCGAGGCCCTCGCGGCGGCGGCCGGAGCGCTGGTCGTCGGCGACCCGCTCGACCCGGCGACCCAGCTCGGCCCGCTCGTCGCGAAGCGGCAGCAGCAGCGCTCCCTGGACTACATCCGGATCGGGCAGGAGGAGGGTGCGAAGGTCCTGGCGGGCGGCGGCCGCCCGGCGGGCCTGGAGCAGGGCTGGTACGTGGAGCCCACCCTCTTCGGCGACGTCGACAACTCCATGCGGATCGCGCGCGAGGAGATCTTCGGCCCGGTGGTCTGCCTGATCCCCTACGGGGACGAGGCCGAGGCGGTACGGGTGGCCAACGACTCGGACTTCGGCCTCAGCGGCAGCGTCTGGACCGCCGACGTCGAGCGCGGCATCGACTTCGCCCGCCGGATCCGCACCGGCACCTTCAACGTGAACACCTTCAGCCTGGACATGCTGGGGCCGTTCGGCGGCTACAAGAACAGCGGTCTGGGACGGGAGTTCGGCCCGGAGGGCCTGAGCGAGTACCTGGAACACAAGATGATCCACCTCCCGACGACGTACTCATCGGACGCCGCCGAGGCGGGTGCCTGATGGGCGACCGCTGGCAGGTCGAGGTGGACCGGGGGGTCTGCATCGGCTCGGGCATGTGCGTGAACCACGCCCCGGACGGCTTCGTCCTGGACACGGCGCGCCAGTCCCACCCGCGCACCGCCGAGTCGGACGCGAACGAGCCGATCCTGACGGCTGCGGAGGGCTGCCCGGTGGAAGCCATCATGATCACCCTGGCGGCGACGGGCGAACCGGTCTTCCCGCCGGAGGAGTGACCGCGGACAGGGGGCGGGGGCGGGCCCCCGGCAGCCGGTGACCCGGCCGCCGGCCCCGACTCGCCGCCGGGGCCCGCGGGGCCGGCGAGTGCCGCCGGGTGTCGCCGGGTGTCGCCGGGGACCACCGGTCCTGCGGCCGTCCTCAGCCGTCGGCGCCTTCGGGAGCGCGGGTCAGCGACCGCAGCACGAGCGCGATCACGATGGCGATGCCGGAGCACAGGGTCAGGGCCAGGAAGCCGTTGCCGACACCCGCGGTGGTCGCGTCCGCGACCGAACCGCCGTCGGCCAGACGGCTGTCGACCGAGGTGGCGAGGACGGTGCCGATGACGGCGATGCCGAGGGCGGCGCCGGTCTCGTTGAAGGTGTTGAGCAGGCCGGAGCCGACACCGGACTCCGCCACCTTGACGTGCGAGGTGCCGATGCCGAAGAGCGGGACGAAGCAGGCGGGCAGACCGGCACCGATGACGGCCAGCGCGACGACGGTGAGCGCGACGCTGTCGGTGCCGGTCGCCAGGACGCCCGTGCCGACCAGGTGCAGGGCCGCTCCGGCCGCGTACGTTCCGCCCAGGCCCAGGGCGCGTGCCAGCGACGGCGCGACCAGCGCGACCGCGAGGGCGGCCAGGCCCATGGGGAGCAGTGCGAGGCCGGTGACGAAGGCGCTCATCTCGTGGACCCGCTGGAAGTAGATGCTGGCCAGGAAGGAGCTGCTGATCATTACGGCGGCCACCAGGAGCAGGCCGACGCTGGACAGCCAGTAGGTGGGCTTGCGCAGCAGGTGCAGCGGGAGCAGCGGGTCGACCCGGCCGATCTCCATGAACGTGACCGCGGCGAGCAGGACCGCGGCGGCGCCGATGCTGATCCAGGCGTTCCGGTCGCCGAACCCCTCGTGCAGCCGGATCAGTCCGAAGGACAGGGCGGCGAGTCCGGCGGTGGACACGGCCGCCGACGGCAGCCGCAGCGTGCGGTCGCTGCTCGTGTCGAGGGCGGGCATGCTGCGCAGGGCGCCGATGCCGGCAGCGATGCTGACCGGGATGTTGATGAGGAAGGCCCAGCGCCAGCTGATCGCCGTGACGATCAGCCCGCCGAGCACCACGCCGATGGTCGCGCCGATCACTCCGAGGCCGCTCCAGGCGGTCAGTGCGATCTTTCGCTGCTCCTCGTCCTGGTAGACCTCCAAGATGATCGACAGGGCGGCCGCGGAGAGCAGTGCGGCCCCGGCGCCCTGGACGGCGCGGCCCGCGACGAGCAGTTCCTGGTTGCCCGCGATGCCGCAGAGCACGGAGGCCACGGCGAAGACGGTGAGGCCGGTGAGGAAGGTGCGGCGGCGTCCGAGGACGTCGGAGACGCGGCCGCCGAAGAGCAGCAGGCTGCCGAGCACCAGGACGTACCCGCTGATCGTCCACTGCAAGGCCGCCTGATCGGCGGGCAGCTGGGCCCCGATCGAGGGCAGGGCCACGTTCACGACCGTCGAGTCCAGCATGACCATCAACTGGGCGACGCCGACCACCACCAGAGTGGTCCAGGCGGCCTTGCCGGGGGCCCGTGCGGGTGTTCCTGCCGCGTCCTGCTCGGCCGGCTGGGGCACCAGCGTCTGCTCGGTCACCACGTCTCCTTCGTCCTCGTCTTGTCGTCCGCACCAAATGATTTATGCGCATGCATCAATTGAGCCGGACAGTACATGTATGCGTATGCATCGACAAGGGGCGCGTGGCGAACCTACGATGAGGAACGTGACGAGGAACGTGACGGAAGCAGCAGCTCTCACCGACCGCTGGGTGGCCGTGACCCGCGCCTGTGCGCAGATCAACCAGGCCGCCGAGCGCGTGCTGGCCGAGCGCCACGGCCTGTGCGCCAGCGCCTTCGAGATCATGGACGTGATGGCGCGGGCCGATGGCTGGATCCGGGCGGGGGAGCTCAGCTCCCGGGCGTCCCGCAGCCAGCCGCAGGTCTCGCGTCTCGTGGCGCAGATGGTCGGAGCGGGCTATGTCGAGCGGAAGCCGTGCTCCAGCGACCGGCGGGGGTTCGACGTCCGGCTCACGGCGTCCGGCCGGGAGCTCTTCTCGCAGTCCGTCGTCACCATGGAAACGGTGCTGGGCGAGGTGGCCGAAAGCAGCGCAGAGGTGCGGGACGTCATGGGGCTGACCGCTGACCGCTGACCGCTGACCGTCGGCCGCCGACCGGTGATTGCCGATCGGCGCTTGCGCGTAGGCCCGTGCGCCGGTGTCGGCGGCGTCGTTGCCCCTATCGACGCCCCCGGTGCCCCCGCGGCCCGCTCAGGGGCGGGTCGTCCGGCCCGGGCGGCTCGTGATGTTCGTGGGGTCCAGGCGCGCTCCGCAGCGGTCGCAGAGCTGGTGGGTGTCGGGACCGCCGCCGCAGCCCGTGTGCTCGATGGTCACCGGGGGCCCGTCCGCCTCCGGGTAGTAGCGGTCGCCCCACTGCATCAGGTGGTTCAGGGCGGGCCACAGGGCCAGGCCCTTCTCCGTCAGTACGTAGTCGAAGCGCTCCGGCCGGGTCTGGTACGGGTGCCGCTCCAGCACGCCCTCGGCCTCCAGTCGGCGCAGCCGGTCGGTCTGGCCTCGCTGCGCCGCCTCGACACCAGGCTCGGCGCGTCCGCGGCCGCCGTACGCCCGGAGAGCGTCGGGGCGCAGGCCGCCGCGCTGGGCCGGTGGGGGCGGGGGGAGGACGCCGCCTGGGAGCGGCTCGGGGAGATCGCGCACCCGGTGCTCGCGGCGGCCGGGGCCCACGACGTCATGGTCCACGCGTTCGCCACGTACGCCATGTCCCAGCGGCTGGCGGACTCGAAGGTCGTCATCTACGGGGACGCCGGTCACGGCTTCCTGTTCCAGCACCCCGAGGAGTTCGGGGGCGAGGTCCTCCGCTTCCTGGCGGAGTGAGGCGGGCGACCGCCGCGGCCCGGCCCCGGAGCGGCGGCTTCAGGCCTTTTCCGGAGACGTCAGGTCGATCAGGCGACACACCGTTTCGATGTCGATCTTGACCTGGGCGATCGACGCGCGGCCGGAAAGCCACGTGATCAGCGCCGAGTGCCAGGTGTGCTCGATGACCCGGACCGCCGAGAGCTGCTCCGCCGTCGGCGGCTTCTCCAGGCCCATCGCGTCCAGGATGATCGCCGTGGTCAGCCGGGACACCGTGTCCACCTCGGGGCTCACGCTCCGGTCCGCGAACGTCAGCGCCCGCACCATCGCGTCGGCCAGCTGCGGCTCCCGCTGGAGGGCGCGGAAGGCCCGCATCAGGGTCTCCGCGACCCGCGTCGCGGGGTCGTCCCCGGCCGGCGGGCGCTTGCGCAGCGTGGTGTGCATGTGCTGGAGCTGGTCCTGCATGGTGGCGACCAACAGGTGCACCTTGGAGGGGAAGTAGCGGTAGAGCGTGCCCAGGGCCACCCCCGCCGCCTCCGCGACCTCGCGCATCTGGACGGCGTCGAACCCGCCCCGGCTGGCCAGCTGGGCGCTGGCGTGCAGGATCCGGCGGCGGCGGGCCTCCTGGCGCTCCGTCAGGGGAGGCGACGCCGGTGTGGTGACGGCCTTCACTTCCGCTGTCATGGCTCCCGTTCCGTGTCGTTCCGTGTCGTTGCGCGGGCTGAATCCGGGCTGGTCCGCGGCCAGCATGGCAGGCGCCGGAGCCGTGGCGCGAATCACCTGCTCCGCCTCTTACGGTGTAGTTTCCGGCCGGTAGATTCAATGGTCTTCGACGGATCAAGTCTGAAACTTGTTCTACATTATCCGAGCGGTTACGCTCCGGCGAAAGTTGCAGGGAGAAGGGGGCCGAGAGTGACCGCTGAGGCCATGGTGACGAGCCCTTTCGCGGGTTCCGCCGCCGACGGCGACCGCCCGCTGCGCATCGCACTCCTCACCTATAAGGGGAACCCGTTCTGCGGCGGCCAGGGCGTCTACGTCCGCCACCTCGCGCGCGAACTCGTACGACTGGGGCACTCCGTCGAAGTCATCGGCGCGCAGCCCTACCCCGTGCTCGACACGGGCGCCACGCTCACCGAACTCCCGAGCCTGGACCTGTACCGCAGCCCGGACCCCTTCCGCACGCCGGGGCGCGACGAGTACCGGGACTGGATCGACGCCCTCGAGGTCGCCACCATGTGGACCGGCGGCTTCCCCGAGCCGCTGACCTTCTCGTTGCGCGCCCGCCGTCACCTGGCCGCGCGCGCCGGTGACTTCGACGTCATCCACGACAACCAGACGCTCGGGTACGGCCTCCTCGCCGACCTCGGCGCCCCGCTGGTCACCACGATCCACCACCCCATCACCGTCGACCGGGGCCTCGACCTCGACGCCGCGCAGGGCTGGTTGAAGCGGGCCTCCGTGCGCCGCTGGTACGGCTTCACCCGCATGCAGGGCCGCGTCGCCCGCCGACTGCCGTCCGTGCTCACCGTCTCCGGCTCCTCCAAGCAGGAGATCGCCCAGCACCTGGGCGTCCGCGACGAGCGCATCCACGTCGTGCACATCGGCGCCGACACCGACCTGTGGTCGCCGGACCCGTCCGTCGCCGAGGTGCCCGGCCGCATCGTCACCACCTCCAGCGCCGACGTGCCGCTCAAGGGGCTCGTGTACCTCGTCGAGGCGCTCGCGAAGCTGCGCACCGAGCAGCCGGAGGCGCACCTCGTCGTCGTCGGCAAGCGCGCCGAGCAGGGTCCCGTCGCCCGCGCCATCGAGACGTACGGCCTCCAGGACGCGATCCGCTTCGTCAAGGGCATCACCGACGCCGAGCTCGTCGACCTCGTCCGCAGCGCCCAGGTCGCCTGCGTGCCCTCCCTCTACGAGGGCTTCTCGCTCCCGGCGGCCGAAGCCATGGCCACCGGCACCCCGCTCGTCGCCACCACCGGCGGCGCGATCCCCGAGGTCGCCGGACCCGACGGCGAGACCTGCCTCGCGGTGCCCGCGGGCGACGCGGGCGCGCTGGCCGGCGCACTGGGCCGGATGCTGGGCGATCCGGAGCTGCGGGCCCGCCTCGGCGCCGCCGGGCGCGAACGGGTCCTGACCCGGTTCACCTGGGCCGCGGCCGCCCGCGGAACCGTCGCGCACTACCGCGCCGCCATCGAGCAGGCCGCCGCCGGCCGCACCCACCGGGCGCGCTGACCTCCTGCTCCTTCCGCTTCCTTCCCATCCCCGAACAACCCCCGCGACCGCGAAGGCAGGACCCCGTGCTGACCGTCGATTTCTCCCGGTTCCCGCTCGCCGCAGGCGACCGCGTACTCGACCTGGGCTGCGGCGCAGGCCGGCACGCCTTCGAGTGCTACCGGAGAGGCGCCCAGGTGGTCGCCGTCGACCGCAACGGCGAGGAGATCCGCGAGGTCGCCAAGTGGTTCGCCGCGATGAAGGAGGCCGGTGAGGCCCCCGCCGGGGCCACCGCCACCGCCATGGAGGGCGACGCGCTCGCACTGCCCTTCCCCGACGACTCCTTCGACGTCGTCATCATCTCCGAGGTGATGGAGCACATCCACGACGACAAGGGCGTGCTCGCCGAAATGGTGCGCGTGCTCAAGCCCGGCGGGCGCATCGCCATCACCGTGCCGCGCTACGGCCCCGAGAAGATCTGCTGGGCGCTCTCCGACGCCTACCACGAGGTCGAAGGCGGCCACATCCGCATCTACAAGGCGGACGAGCTGCTCGGCAAGATGAAGGCCGCGGGCCTCAAGCCGTACGGCACCCACCACGCGCACGGGCTGCACTCCCCGTACTGGTGGCTCAAGTGCGCCTTCGGCGTCGACAACGACAAGGCACTGCCCGTCAAGGCGTACCACAAGCTCCTGGTCTGGGACATCATGAAGAAGCCGCTGGCCACACGGCTCGCCGAGCAGGCCCTGAACCCGCTCATCGGCAAGAGCTTCGTGGCGTACGCGACCAAGCCCCACCTCCCCGTCAGCGCGGCCCAGTGAGCTCGCCGGGGCGCACCGAACACCTGGTCCTGGACGGCGTACTGACGGCCGAGGAGGCCGCCCTGACGGTGGCGGGGATCCTCGCCGCGCAGCGCGCCGACGGCGCCATACCGTGGTTCCGCGGGCACCACCTCGACCCGTGGGACCACACCGAGGCCGCGATGGCGCTCGACGCGGCCGGCGAGCACGAGGCGGCCGAGCGGGCGTACGCGTGGCTGGCCCGGCACCAGAACCAGGACGGTTCCTGGTACGCGGCCTACGCCGACCGGCCCGACGGCGTGGACACCGCGGAGCCGCAGGACGCGAGCCGCGAGAGCAACTTCACCGCGTACATAGCCGTCGGCGTGTGGCACCACTACCTCTCCACCGGCGACGACATCTTCCTCGACCGCATGTGGCCGACCGTCTACGCGGCCGTGGAGTGGGTCCTGACGCTCCAGCAGCAGGGCGGCGAGATCGGCTGGAAGCGCGAGGCGGACGGCACGGCCGTCACCGACGCCCTCCTCACCGGCTCCTCCTCCATCCACCAGGCACTGCGCTGCGCGCTGGCCATCGCCGAGCACCGCGAGGAGCCGCAGCCCGACTGGGAGCTCGCGGCGGGCGCGCTGCGGCACGCCATCCGGCGCCACCCGGAGCGGTTCCTCGACAAGAACCACTACTCGATGGACTGGTACTACCCGGTCCTCGGCGGGGCACTGACCGGCTCCGAGGCCAAGGCGCGCATCGACGGGCGCTGGGACGAGTTCGTGGTCCCGGACCTGGGCGTGCGTTGCGTGCTGCCCAACCCGTGGGTGACGGGCGGCGAATCCTGCGAGCTGGCGCTCGCGCTGTGGGCGACGGGGGAGTCGGACCGGGCGCTGGAGATCCTGCGCTCGATCACCCACCTGCGCGCGGACAACGGCATGTACTGGACGGGGTACGTGTTCCAGGACGAGGCCGTCTGGCCGGTGGAGCAGACCACCTGGACGGCCGGGTCGCTGCTGCTCGCCGTCGCGGCGCTCGGCGGGGACGAGGCCACCACCGAGGTGTTCGGCGGGACCTCGCTCCCGGCCGGGCTGGAGCCCGACTGCTGCGGCTGACCGGGTGGCCGGCTCAGCGACGGTAGAGCCAGCCGGCCATGGCGTGGCCGACGAGCAGGTAGGCGACGGCGGCGATGCCGTAGCCGATCACGACCTGGACCCATGCGCGGCTGAAGGTGAACAGGTCGTAGGACCAGGCCGCGAGCCAGGAGGCGACGTCGTGGACGAGGTCGACCAGGGCGTTGCCCTGGTTGGCCTCCAGCAGGAAGAGCAGGATCCAGAGTCCGATGACGAAGGCGAGCACGTCCGCCACCAGCGCGACGGCGCGGCCTGCTTGACTGCTTCCCCGGGTGCGTACTCGTGTGTGAGTGCTCATGCGGCGCGTGTTGCCGCCCCGGGGTGTCCTAAACCCGAACGGGTCCCCCCGGCTGGTGGAGCCGGGGGAGCGGGGCGAGGCTGCGGGAGACGCCTCAGCACCCGGAGGAAACCGTGCCCGTGCCCGTACGCGTACCCACGACCGTCCGATTCCGCCGCGCCCTCACGGCGGTGGTCCTGTCCACCGCGCTGATGGTCGGCGCCACCGCATGCGGCAGTGGCGGTAACGGCCCGCGCGAGGAGCTCTCCGCCGCGTCGATGGGGGAGCTGGCCGCCCTCGCGGCGGCGGAGCCCGCCGCCGTCGAGGCCGACGAACTGGCCGCCCCGACGCCGTCGCCCAGCACGTCCGCGGAGAAGCAGAAGTTCGCCAAGACGCGGTTCGTCGCCAACGCGAGCCTGGCCGCCGGTGCGACGTACCAGTGGATCGTCAAGCCGTACCGCGCGGGCAAGTTCAAGAAGGGTGCCAAGGGTCGCACCTTCGCGCTGATCAAGGCGGGCCTCGCGGGCGCGTTCGCGTACAACCGGCTCAAGGCGGCGGCCCAGAACGCCAAGGGCGACCCGCTGCTGGCGAAGGCGGTGGCCCCGCTCACGGCGGGCATCGAGTCCCTCAAGGGCCTGGGCAGCAAGCTGCGCAAGGGGCAGGCGGGTGACGGTGACATCGACTCCTTCGACAGCGTCATCAACAGCGTGAAGGAAGCGGGCCAGAGCGCGGGCGCGGTGGTGACGGACAAGGTCCCGAGCACGTCCGAGCTGGGCGGCTAGCGTTCAGGGCCCGGCCGTTGCCGTTGCCCTGGCCGGGCGGCGTTTCCGGGTGCGGGCCGGTGGCCGCGCGCTTGCCCTGGCCGGGCGGGTGCGGATCCCGTCCCGGGTGCGGTCTGGTGGCCGCGGGTCCTGTTCCGGGTGCGGGCCGGTGGCCGCGCCTCAAGCGCCGGCGGGGCTGGGTTTGGTGTCCCCGGCCGGGGGTGTGGTCCGTCGGGTCGGGCGGTGCCCCTCCGGGGGCTCTCCTCGGCTCGCGCCAGGCGGCCGTGGTCCTGCCGTACGGCCTGGGTTGCGCGCTCGTCCTGCGGGGAGCCCCCGCAGTGTCCCCGCCCCCGCGGCCCCCGTACGAGGCGGCACGGCCGGGGGCGGGGACGGCGGGGGGTGTCCCCGCAGGCGACGCGGATCCGCCACCGCCCCGCATTTCCACACCGCGCCGCTCCGCAAGCCGAGGAGATACCCGCCGCCGGGACCGCACCCCCATCCCAATCCCGCCCAGGCGACACACCCCAGCCCCGCCGGCGTTTGAGGCGCGGCCACCGGGCCGCACCCGGAGTGGTACCCGCACCCGCCCGGCCAGGGCAAGGGCCGCACCCGGAGTGGTACCCGCACCCGCCCGGCCAGGGCAAGGGCCGCACCCGGAGTGGTACCCGCACCCGCCCGGCCAGGGCAAGGGCCGCACCCGGAGTGGTACCCGCACCCGCCCGGCCAGGGCAAGGGCCGCACCCGGAGTAGAACCCGCACCCGCCCGGCCAGGGCAGTGGCTGTTTCAATGGGGGGGTGATCGAGATCGTGGTGGTGGTCCTCGGCGCCGTGGGGGCCGGGTGGCTGCTGCGGCGCAAGCATCGTGCGCGGACGGCCGCCGGGCCCGTGCCCGGGATTCCCTGCATGGTCCGGATTCCGGCCGGTGAGGGCCGCTGGCGGGTGGGCCGCGTGTACGGGGACCAGGGCGCTGCCCGGTGGGTTCCGCGGCGCGGGGAGGCCGTGGCGCTGCCCGGCGGGCGGGCCACCGGGATCCGGGTGCCGTCCGTGAAGGAGGGGATCTCCATCAACCCCGGCTCGCGGATCGTCACCTGCGCCTACGACGACGGCGGGAGCATCGAGATCGCCGTCATGCCGTTCGACGTGCGGGAGCTGCTGGAGGCAGTGCCGCAGGCCGAATCCTGACGACCGGGCTCAGCCGTTGAGCTCCGCCAGGACGCGCAGGGTGTGGGGGTCCGGAGCCGTCAGGAGGAGGTCGGTCACCGGGCCCTTGCGCCAGAGGTCCAGGCGTTCCGCGATCCGTTCCCGGGGGCCGATGAGCGAGATCTCGTCGGCGAACTCGTCCGGTACCGCCAGGACCGCCTCCTCCTTGCGGCCCGCGAGGAACAGCTCCTGGATGCGGCGGGCCTCCTCCTCGTAGCCCATGCGGGCCATCAGGTCGGCGTGGAAGTTGCGGGCCGCGTGGCCCATGCCGCCGATGTAGAAGCCGAGCATCGCCTTGACCGGGAGCAGGCCCTCCGCGACGTCGTCGCAGACCTTGGCGCGGGCCATCGGCGCGATCATGAAGCCTTCGGGGAGGTCGGTGAGGGAGGCCCGGTAGACGTCGGTGCGGGTCGGGGACCAGTACAGGGGGAGCCAGCCGTCCGCGATCCGGGTGGTCTGGGCGATGTTCTTCGGGCCCTCCGCGCCCAGGAGGAGGGGGACGTCCGCGCGGAGGGGGTGGGTGATGGGCTTCAGGGGTTTGCCGATGCCGGTGCCGTCCTCGCCTCGGTACGGGTGGCTGTGGAAGCTGCCGTCCAGCTCCACCGGGGCCTCGCGGCGCAGTACCTGGCGGATGACGTCCACGTACTCGCGGGTGGCCGTGAGCGGGCTGGAGGGGAAGGGGCGCCCGTACCAGCCCTCGACGACCTGCGGTCCGGACAGGCCGAGGCCGAGCATCATCCGGCCGCCCGAGAGGTGGTCCAGGGTCAGGGCGTGCATGGCCGTGGCGGTCGGGGTGCGGGCGGCCATTTGCGCGATGGCCGTGCCGAGGCGGATCCGCGAGGTGTGCGCGGCGATCCAGGTCAGCGGGGTGAAGGCGTCGGAGCCCCAGGCTTCGGCGGTCCACACCGAGTGGTAGCCGAGGTTCTCGGCCTCGGTGGCGAGGTCGAGGTGGGCGGGGGAGGGGCCGCGGCCCCAGTAGCCGAGTGCGAGTCCGAGGCGCATGTACGGTCCCTCCAGAATCTGACGAGGCGTCAGGTGACTGTAGAGCAACGGCCCCCCGCCCGGAAGGGCGGGGGGCCGTCGGCTCGGGTCCGGGCGGCGGTCAGCCGCGCTGGATGCCCGAGGTGTCGTTCAGCACGCCGCGGCGGCCGTCCTGGGTCTGGGCGATCAGGTTGGCCGCGCCACGCTGCTCGACGGCCAGGTACCAGGTGCCCGGGGCGAGTTCGGCGATCGGGGTCGGGGAGCCGTCCTCCGCGTAGAGCGGACGGGCCACCGGCACCGCGAACCAGAACGGCGTGAAGTCCGCCGCCGGGGCCGGGGTCGGGGCCGGCGTGTGCGGGGAGTCCTGCGGACCGGGACCCGGGGTCGGGGTCGGGTTCGGCGTGCCGCCGTACGGCGGGACCGGCTGCGGCGTGGAACCGTACGGCGTCTGCTGCGCGCCCGGGTAGCCGTACCCGGCACCCGGCTGGGGCTGGCCCGGCTGGCCACCGTACGGCGGGACGGCGGCGGGACGCGGCTCCGGAACGAGCTGGCCGGCGAGCGCCGGGATCTTCGCACCGGCGATGGCCACACCGGCCAGGGCCAGCGTGCCCAGGAGGGCGAGGATGGAGCCCGCGCCGAGGTCGAGCACGTCCGGGCAGGCGATGAGCGCCCACAGCGACGACCAGGCGGCGGAGACGGCGAGCACGGTGCCCCACGCCGTCAGCGGCAGGCCGGCCAGCTTGCGCTCAGGCTGGAAGCGGGAGGCGATCAGCAGGCCGGCGGCGATGAAGGCGAGCAGGAAGATGCTGGGGAGCGCCAGGTAGTTGGAGTCAAGGTCCCACACGCTCGGCCGGTCGATACCGGTCGCGGAGTAGAAATCGAGGAACGAGGCGATGAACAGCAGCGCCGCTGCTCCGATCACCACGCCGTCGCCTCGAGTGAGGGAGCGGATGTTCACGTCTTAGGTGTCCTTCTCGGTCTCGGTCGTCGTCTCGTGGTGCCGCGGTCGCAGAACGTGCCTGCAGCAGGGCGGGCGGGACCATGGTACGGAGGTTTCCGACGGCCGAGATGATCGGGGCGGCGGGTGGTCCCGCCGGACTCCCGAAGGGGACTACCCGCCGAGGAAGCCGACGATGCCGTCCGCGATCCCCTGAGCCGCCTTCTGCCGCCACTCCGGACTCGTCAGCTGCGCCGCGTCCTTGGCATCACGCATGTTGCCGCATTCGATGAACACCTTGGGCTGGGTTGACAGGTTCAGTCCGCCGAGGTCGTCGCGGACGACCAAACCGGTACCGCTGCCCAGATAGTTGGCGGGGGCGGAGCCGGTGGTGCGGGCGAAGTTGCCGGCGATCCGCTCGCCCAGCTCCCGGGACGGTCCGACGATCTTCGCGGTGTCCGCGGCGCCGCCCTTGACCTTGGCCGGGAGGATGACGTGGAAGCCGCGGTTGCCCGCCGAGACCCCGTCGGCGTGGACGGACACGACGGCGTCGGCCTTCGCCTCGTTGCCGATGCGGGCGCGCTCGGTGATGCAGGGCCCCCACGGGCGGTCGGCCTGGTGGGTGAGGACCACCTTGGCCCCCTGGGCCTCCAGGGCGGTCCGCAGGCGCTTGGAGACGTCGAGGGTGAAGTCCGCCTCCTTGTAGCCGGCGTTGGTGGTGGTGCCGGTGGTGTCGCACTCCTTGCGGCCCGTGCCGATGTCGACCTGCTGGTCGATCTCGTCGGTGTGCGCGAAGTTCCCGGCGTTGTGGCCGGGGTCGACGACCACGGTCTTGCCGGCGAGCGGGCCCTGGGCGGGTGCGGGTGCGGGTGCGGCCGCGGTGGTGCTCTGACTGGCGCTGGGGCTCGTACTCGCGCTCGCGCTCGCGCCCTCGCCGGGCGTGGAGCCCGGCTTCGCGTCCCGCTGGCCCGGCGACGGGGTCGAGTGCGAGGCGGACAGCGGCGTCGAGCGGGACGGCCCGTCGGACCCCGTCCCGGCGAACGCCTGGGTCAGGACCCAGCCCGCCAGAGCGGCCGGGGCGAGCGCGGCAACCCCGACGACGAGCGTGGCGCGTCGGGTGAACCAGGGCCGGTCCGGGTCGATGGAGGAGCCGGCCTCGGGGGGCGGGGGGCTGTTGTCGTTGCGCACGCCGCGATGCTAGACCCGCCTCCCGTCGCCCGTCCGGACCGTAGGCCATCCGAAGGCGTGGTGCGATGGTATGCCCGGCGTTCATCGGGACGCATCAGGCCCGGCCTTCACGCCCGCGCGCCGAGCGCACCCACGCCCACGCCATGTGCCCCACGAGAGCCAGGGCGGTGAGGACCGCGATCACACGGATCGCGCTCCAGGTCAGTTCGACGAATCTTCCCGCAGTGGCCGCTTCCACTTTCAGGCGGGCAGACGTCTCGACGTAGACGATGAGCGGAACGAGGAGACGGAACGAAAGCCCGCCGATTCCGGGGATCCGCGCCAGATTCCCGAAGAGGCCCATCGGGGCGCCGAAAAAGAAAGCGGCAATTCCCCAGAACAGGATCCCCGACGAGACGCCGTCCCCGACCGTCCCGTCGGACGTCATCCCGATGGGTGCGGCGGGGCTCAACCATTTGAGCAGGTAGTAGACGACCACGCCGACGGCCAACGCGGAAGACGCCAGCCAGGCGGACTCCACCTTCGATTTCCTGGTGTACCCGACGAGGAAGGCGAAACACGCCCACGACCATCCTCCGGAGAACACGATGTTCACGACGTGAGGAATCGGGCTTTCGGATTTGCCCGAGAGCGCACCAAGGGCGCCGATCAGCGCACCCGCTCCGAGGGTCAACAATGCGGACGTGGTGCGAGTGCGCAGAAAATTCACGTCGTGCTTCCCTGTCCGCGGGTCACCGGTAGCAGCGGTCGGCCAGAGGTGATCATCTGCGAGTTCTGGCCCCCTGTGAAGTGATTTCTGACAGGTTGGCCAGAACCGTCCGGCTCACGGCGAACCGCCGCTGGTGCGACGCGGGCGGCGCTAGATTCCGGCGCCCGTGCGCCGCAGCACGCGCAGCGAGTCGGTGACGGAGATCTCCTCGAAGGCGCCCGAGGCCAGGGCCCGCAGATAGATCCGGTACGGGGCCTGGCCGCCGTCGGCCGGGTCCGGGAAGACATCGTGGATGACGAGCGTGCCGCCCTCCGCGACGTGCGGGGCCCAGCCCTCGTAGTCGCCGCTCGCGTGCTCGTCCGTGTGGCCGCCGTCGATGAAGACGAAGCCGAGCTTTCCGCCCCAGGCTGCCGCGACCTGCGGGGACCGGCCGACGATCGCGATCACGTGGTCCTCCAGCCCGGCCTTGTGCAGGGTCCGGCGGAAGGTCGGCAGGGTGTCCATCAGCCCGACCTCCGGGTCCACGACCGTCGGGTCGTGGTACTCCCAGCCCGGCTGCTGCTCCTCGCTGCCCCGGTGGTGGTCGACGGTGATCGCCGGCACGCCGGCCCCGCGGGCGGCGTCGGCGAGCAGGATGGTGGAACGGCCGCAGTACGTGCCAACCTCCAGCAGCGGCAGCCCGAGTGCCCCGGCCGCGGTGGCCGCCTCGTACAGGGCGAGGCCCTCGCGTACGGGCATGAACCCCTTGGCGGCCTCGAAGGCGGCGAGGGTCTCCGGCTTGGGGGTGGCCATGGTTCCTCCGGCGGTGATCGTGTGTGGCGGCCCATCGTGCCCTACCCGCTGGTAGGACGCTACGGCCGGGGTGCGCTCGTACGCCGCCGCCCGGTCAGCGGCCGAACAGCCGGGACAGACCGCCCGCCCCGCCCGTCCCCTCGGCCCGCCGCTGCTCCCGTACGGCCCGCCGGAAGTCCGCCCGGGCGTCCGAGACCTCCTGGGCCAGGTCCTGCATGCCGGGGAGGAAGGGGAGCCGGCGCAGCAACGGGTTCAGGTGCGCCAGGGCGGCCGCCGGATCGCCCGCCTCGCCGATGGTGCGGAGCACCCGGTGGGCCACTTCCGGATCGCCGCGCTCGGCGAGTTCGGCGAGGTTCGGGAAGAGCCGCCAGTACAGGAGCGCGGCGCCGGCGACGTCACCGACCAGCCACGCGTCGTGGGCCAGCCTGCGCCGCACGTCCAGCAGGACGGGGCTGTCGGCGGTCAGGGCCCATTCCAGGTCGGGCAGCAGCGGCCCCAGCCAGGCCCGCTCGCTCAGCGCGCGCTCCCGACTGCGCGCGTCCCACTGGCCGTCGCGGGCGTGGGCGCCCCGGTGCATGGCCGACGCGAGGTGGTAGCGGGCGGTCAGCGTGACCAGGGCGTGCGTGCCGAACACCTGCGTCGCCTGCTCGACGAGCTCGCGCAGCTCCTGCTCGTGCCGGCGGCCGTCCCCGGACCCGAAGGCCGCCGCCTCGCCGACCCAGGCGGCGCGCCCGGTGATCGTGTCCGGGTGATCCAGGCCCAGCACCCGCACCATCCGCGGCAGCAGGCGCTCCAGATCGATCGTCCTGGACGGTCCGACGACCCGCATCGCGCGGTGGTAGGCGGCCCGCACCGTCAGGGCGTCCTGCGCGCCGAGCTCCTCGGTCAGGTCGTCGGTCAGCATGCGCAGCCGTTGCACGACGTCGGCCGGTTCGTCCTCCAGCAGCTGCGTCAGCCGGCGCTCCAGCATCGCGCGGACCGGATCGACGGTCGCGGTGTGCACGGTGGGGGCGTACGAGGGTGGGGGCGGGAAGGAGCCCGCCGCCGGCATGGGGGCGGGCTCGGGCGCGGGCGCGGGTGCGGGTGCGGGGGTCTCGCTCCGGGCGATCTCCGCCAGCCGCCGGGACACCTCGGCCGCGTCCGCGGGCCGGTCCGCCGGGTCCTTCGCGAGCAGCTCCAGTACGAGGGAGTCCAGTGCGGCCGGCAGCTCCGCCCGCAGCGAACTCGGCGCGGGCGGCGCGGTCGTGAGGTGCTGGGCGAGCAGCTCGTGCATCTCGCGCGCGGCGAAGGGGCGGGTGCCGGTCAGCAGTTCCGTCAGCACGCAGCCCAGGGCGTAGAGGTCGGCCCGCCCGTCGACGGGCACGCCGTTCGCCCCGCCGGTCCACCGCTCGGGAGCCATGTACGGGAAGGAGCCGATGATCATGCCGGTGGCCGTCAGCCCCGTCGTGGTGGTGACGGCGCCGCTGCCGCCCCCGGCCTTGGCGATGCCGAAGTCGAGCACCTTCGTCAGCCCGCCGTCGGTGACCATGACGTTGGCCGGCTTGACGTCCCGGTGGACGATGCCGGCGGCGTGGGCCGCCCCCAGAGCGTCCGCGATGCGCCCGGCCCACTCCAGAGCGTCTGCGAGCAGCGGTACGCCGGCTTCCAGCACGTCGGCCAGGCTGCGGCCGCGGAGCAGCTCCATGACGAGGTAGACGGCGTCGCGGCCCTCGCGCTCGGTGCGGCCGAAGTCGTGGATGATGGCGATGTTGGGGTGCGCGAGGTTCCCGGCGAGGCTGGCCTCCCGCTCGAAGCGGCGGGTGTCCTCCGGAGTCTGCGGATATCCGATCTTGACGGCGACCTGGCGGCCCACCCGGCTGTCCTCGGCCCGCCACACCTCGCCGAAGCCGCCCCGGCCGAGCAACTCGGCCAGCGCGTACCGGCCTTCGATCACTTCCCGCACCTGCCAGGCCCCCGTCACCACAAGATCAGTTCGGCAGAGCATTATCGCCGCATGCGAGTGGAGCGGCTGCCGACCGCTTCTGACCGACCGTGACCGATCGCCTGATTCGCACTACCGGAGCGCATCCGGCTGATTACGCTCGGCGACAGGGCGAAACGAACGCCGAACGCACAGCGTGAACTTGGGGGTGACCACCTCATGGTCAAGATCCGCGAGCTCGATCCCAGCGCCTCGCCGCTGGACTTCTACGGGTACGAACTGCGGCGCCTGAGGGAACAGGCCGGCCTGAAGCAGGCCCAGTTGGGCGAGATCATCTTCTGTACGGGCTCCCTGATCGGTCAGATCGAGACGACGAAGCGCGTCCCGACCCGGGACTTCTCGGAGCGGGTGGACGCGGCGCTGGGCACCGGCGGGGTGTTCTCGCGGCTGATCGGACTCGTGCTGCGGAGCCAGTTGCCGACCTGGTTCCAGCCGTACGCGGAGATGGAGGCCCGGGCCTCGTACATCTCCACCTTCCAGGCGCAGTTGGTCTACGGGCTGCTCCAGACGCCCGCCTACGCGCGGGCCGTGCTCGGGGTGCGGACCGAGGGGGACCTCGACACGAAGGTGGCTGCGCGGATGGACCGGCAGCGGATCCTCGACCGCGAAGACCCGCCACTGATCTGGGTGGTGGTGGGCGAAGGCGTGCTGCACCAGGAGATCGGTGGCCGCGAGGTGATGCGGAACCAGCTCGCCCATTTGTTGGCCCTGCAGAGGAGGGAGTGGGTGAAGGTGCAGATCCTGCCGTTCGAGGCAGGCGCCCACGCGGGGGTGATGGGCTCGTTCAACCTTCTGCGGTTCGAGGACGACCCCGACATCGTCTACACCGAGGACTTCGTGCAGGGCCATATGACGGCCAATCCGCCCGCTCTCAGGGAGGGTTCGCTCCGATACGATCATTTGCAGGCAGCCGCCCTGTCCCTGGAGGACTCGGTGGCACGGATCGCCCGCGTAATGGAGGAGCGTTATGGACACCATCCGGAACCTGACGGGCGCGCAGTGGCGTAAGTCTTCGTACAGCTCCGACACGGGCGGCCAGTGCGTCGAGTGCGCGCCGCTCGGTGACACCGGCTGGCTCAAGGCCTCGTACAGCGGTGACACCGGCGGTGATTGCGTCGAGATCGCCGCGCAGCCCTGCCGCGTCGCCGTACGGGACTCCAAGAACCCCGAAGGTCCCGTATTCACCGTCCACCCCGCGGCGTTCGAAGCCTTCGTGAGGTCCGTCTCGGTATGATCCGCTCCCTGACGACGGGGAGGGAGTCGGGGGGATGGAGCGCGTAGGACCGGCCGGTCCGACGCACGTGGGGCCGTTCAAAGTGGCCGGCGTGCTCGGGCAGGGAGGCATGGGGCGGGTACTGCTGTGCGCGGGGCCTGACGGGCGGCTCGTCGCCGTCAAGCAGGTGCTCGCGCACTTCGCCGACGACGAGGGCTTCCGGGCCCGTTTCCGGCGCGAGGTCGCGGCCTCGCGCAAGGTCTCCGGTGCCTATACGGCGGCCGTCATGGACGCCGACCCGGACGCGCCGACACCGTGGCTGGCCTCGGTGTTCGTGTCCGGGCCCTCGCTCGGGGCCGTGGTCAAGGCGGACGGCGTGCTGGAGGAAGCCGTCGTCCACCGGCTGGCGGCGGGGCTCGCGTCGGCGCTCGCGGAGATCCACCGGGCGGGGCTGATCCACCGGGACCTCAAGCCCGACAACGTGCTCCTGACCGAGGACGGGGTCCGCGTCATCGACCTCGGCATCGCACGGGTCACCGAGGGCGAGGTCGAGGGCGACACCGGGTTGACGCGCACCGGCTGGGTGATCGGTTCGCCCTCCTTCATGTCGCCCGAGCAGGCCGAGAGCAAGCCGCTGACCCCGGCGAGCGACGTGTTCTCGCTCGGTTCGATGCTGGTCATGGCGTTCACCGGCAGCAGCCCCTTCACCGGGGCCTCGACCCTCCGGACGCTCTACGACGTGGTGCACTCCACCCCCGACCTGAGTGCGGTGCCCGAGGGGCTGCGGGGGATCGTGGAGCGCTGCCTGGCCAAGGACCCGGCAGCCAGGCCCACCCCGGCGCAGCTGCTCGAACTCCTGGGGCCGGTCGCCCCGGCCGGCCGGCAGTGGCCGCCCGCCGTGTACCGGATGCTGGCCGCGCAACGGGCGGACATCGACCGGCTGCTGTCCGCCGACACGGCGACCGCGGTGGCGCCGCCGGAACCGCTCCCCGAGCTGGCTCCGGAGCCCGAGCCGGTTCCCGAACCCGAGCTCGATGAGGTGGTGGAGCGGGCGCCCGCGGTGCCGGAGTCCGCCCCGCCGTCCGTCGTTCCTCCCCGGCCGGTGAGCCCGCCGACCGAGCCGTCGCCGACCCCGCCCCGGAGGCGGTCGCGGACCGTGGCCCTGGTGGCCGCCGGGGTACTGGTGGCGACGGGCGTCGGTGTGGCTGCGTACACCCTGGACCGTGCGGGGACGGAGGGTGCCGGTCCCGCCGCCTACGCCGACGTACCGGCCTGCCAGAAGGCCACCCAGCCCCTCCCCCTGGCCGCGCGGGATCCCCAGGAGGACTTCCACAGCGCGAGCGAGAACCAGGTGCACACGATGTGCTCCTGGTACGACAAGCTGGCCGGCAGGCGGACCGCGCTGGTCCGGTGGGACGTCAAGCGGGGCGGTGACGACAGCGCCAACGCGAAGCTCCAGCAGGGCGGTTTCGCCGCAGAGGCGGTCGACGGGAGGCGGGTGAACAACCTCGGGTTCGGGGACGGGGCGTACTGGGAGTCCGCCGGCGCCACCGAGTGGACCTGCGCGCTCTCCGTCCGGCACGGCAACCTGGTCGTCTGGGTCGGCCTCTACCAACCCGGGGGCTGTGAGCAGAAGGCCAAGGAGATCGCCAAGGCCGCGCTGAAGCCCGTGCCGGTCAAATCCGGCTGAAAACCGCCCCGGTCCCGCACCAGATCACCGAGAGAAGAGCCCTTCCCTTGTCTGCACACGGCGCGTCGGTGCTGGTCCGCTCCGACCCGCGCCGCCTCCTGTTCCTCGCCGTGCCCACCCTCCTCGTGGCGCTCACGGAGGGTCTCACCAGCCAGGGCAGGGTGATGTCGAGGCCGGTCTGGCTCGCCTTCGGGGCCGCGGCGCTCGTGTTCTTCTTCGCCCTCTACTGGTTCGTCGCCGTCTCGGTGGCGGACGGGTGCGTCGCCGTGCGCCGGGGGCTCACCACGCGGCGGCTGCCGCTGGTCGACCTCGACCGCGTCGTCGTGGAGGGCCTGGAGCGCCAGGGGTACGTGATCCGCTGTCACCGGGCCGGCGTACCGGAGCTCAAGGTCCCGCTGATCGCCATGCGGCCGGGGGACCGACGGCTGGTGATCGAGGCGATCCGCGCCGGGGTCCCCGGTGTTCTGCGCAAGAGCGCGGCCCTGTGGAGCATCGCCCGGGCGGCGTGATCCGAGGGGCCGGACGGCACCCCACCGCGGTGGCGGTCGCGGGCCGTGGTCCTGGTGGTCGCCGGGGTGCTGGTGGCGACGGGCGTCGGCGTGGCCGCGTACACCCTGGACCGGGCGGGGACGGAGGGTGCCGGTCCCGCACCACATCACTCCGTCGTGGCGGGAGCCGGGCTGCGGAGTGCCGGCCCGGTCGGCCACGGGACGGTGGCGGCGAACCTGACCGCGTGCACGGCCGCGGTGGTGTGGGCGTCGACGGCACCGCCCGCCGTTCGAGGCGAGTCCGTGTCCAGTTGCTCGCGATTTGCTGCCGCGGCGAGCAAGGGTGACGATCGGAGTGTAGGTGTTCGCGCCTACACGGCTGGAGTCGAAAGGCGCCGCTGAAGAGCGACGCGGCGCGCAGCCGATCGTGCCCCGTGGGAATGGCAAAGCCGACGCCTGGGGTTTGCGGTGGGACCGGTAGGACCGGTCGCCCGTCGAGGAGCGAGACCACCGCCGAAGGCAGGCCGAGGGGGCTTGTTGGGATGACGCACCTCAGTTCGACATTCGCCTGGCCCGTCCGCTGGGACATTGCGACGGCGCTGGGGGCAGAGCGCGAAGCCGATGAACTCGCCCGTAGTCCCCTGCTCGCGGCCCACCGCGTTCTCGACCGGCTGGCGGCGATGGCGTTCGATGCCGTCGACGGCGCCTTCGGTGCGACCGACGCGTTCGTCGACGCCCTCACCGAACTGCGCCGTACCGTCCCGGACCTGGCCCCGGGCATGTCCGGGGAAGAGCTCAGGCCGACCGGCGCTTCGCTGCGTACGACACTCGCCGTGGACGACGTGGACGACAAGCCGGCCGCGGCGTCCGCTGCGTCAACATCGGGCAGCCTCATCGATGTTGACGGGGTGAACAACGTCGTGGAAGTGGCACTTCGGCTGGCCGGGAGACTCGGCGCGCACACGATCCGACGACTGTCGGAAGTCGCGGTCATGGCCGAGCGCCGCCTACCCGGTAAGGGATATCCGCAGGACGCGGGTTACCTGGCCGATGTTTCGGTCTTGACCGGCAACGCTGCCGAGCGCGACACAGCAGCAAGCCCGGCCACGGACGACCAGACCGAACGGACCTGGTGGTCACCGCGCGACCGGACGGACGTCGTCGCCCTCGTGCGGGCCGCACCGCCACACTGCAGTACGACGTACCTCCAGGTGGACGAGAACGATCTGGTCCTGCACCCGCCGCCCGAGGGCGAAGCCCTGTCCACGGCCGGTATCGAGCAGGTCGAGGTCACACAGCCGTGTGGCGCGTCGCCCGTCATGACGATTCACGGTCACGGCTTCGGCAGCGCGCACTCGGGCGGGGGAGGCGTCATCGCGGCAGGCTGGGAGGGTGCCACAGCGCAGGTGGTGTACCGCACCGTGTCGGTGTCCAGCTGGTCCGACACCAAGGTCGTCGCGCAGCTGCCGGGCAATGTGATCTCGGGCTACGCGGCATTCGCCGACCTCGACTTCATTGCCAGGTACAACAAGTGGGTCCAGCTCCGCAACAAGAGGGTCACCGAAGCCATGCACGTCCACGGCTGCCCGGGTGACTGGAAGCCCGAGTTGCCCTACGCAGAGACCCCCGGCTCCGTGCCAGCAGCGCGGTACAGCGCCGGCATGCCGCGGGTCCTTGCCGATGTGGCCCCGACGAGCGGCTCCTCCGAGCAGTGGAACGCCCGCACCCTGCACCTCCAGACCGGTCAGGCGTTCCGGGTGGCCTGGCAGGGGTTCGGTGCCAAGACCATGACGCTGCGCGCACTCGACTCGGGTGCGCAGACGGTCCTCGCCAACGCCGGCCACAGCGGCCCCGTCACCGGGCTGAACGCGTCGAGCGGAAAGCTGGTCCTGACGGCCCCCGCCACCCCGGTCCGTGCCACGTTCGCCGTCGAGGCCGGCAACTCGTGCGGCACCTCGCAGGCTCGCGTCGCGGTGATGGTGACCGGCCCGGCTCTCCAATCCGCGTCGGTGGCGGTGTACCAGGCCGTCGCCGGGGGCGACGTCTCGGTCACCGTCGGGGGCGCCGGTGAAGTCCTGAACCCGGCGACGGGGTCGTCGATCCCGCTGGTCGCTGCTAAACGCAGCGTGGCGGTGATCGACTGGTGGAGCGCGGTACCGCAAATGCCGCCCGGCGAGACGCTCACTGCGAAGGCCACGCTCGAGGTCCACGGCCCGCTGCTCAGCTTCCCGGGGGTGACCCTGAGGCCGAGCGTGTCGACCGCCGACCCGGCACCGCCGGACCCGCCGCTCGAGCTGCCGTCCGGACCGGCCTTCACCTCACTGACGGCCTATCAGCAGTGGCTCGCGATGGGGAACAACCCGCAGACGTTCAACGTGGTGCTACCTGCCGAGGTGTGCCGGGGCGGAGAGATCCCTGGTACACATGTGCAGGGGTGGACGCGGCTCGACGCCACGGTGCGCGTCAGCAGCGAAGACGGACCGAGCTGGACGGTGAAGCCCGGCACCAACGTGACGTTCTACCCCCGGCGCAAAGTCAGGATCCGCTACCGCGCCTGGGGCACGTCGACACAGTCGGCTCCCACCGACCAGGTCTGCCGAGCTGCCCTGCGGGCCGCCGGAAGTCTGCTCCCCATGCCCGACCCGGAGATCTTCGTCTTGTCCGGCTCGCCCACCCAGCAGAACGGTCACCTGATCGAAGACCTGATCGCCGAGCGCGGCGGCACCGAAACGCCGTCGTGGCGTGACGAGATCTGGCTGGTCATCGGACCGGTCGGTATGGGCGGCTATGCTCCGGGGCCCTGGGTGGGCGCCTCGGACGCCACCGAGGTCACCATCGCACACGAGGTGGGCCATCTGTTCGCGCAGAACCATCTGGCGCTCTGCGGCATCGTCGGCGACCCGCCCTCGTCCTTCCCGAACGGCGGGAACGTGGTCGTGCCCGGCTTCGACATGTGGAACAGCGCGTTCGTGCGCAACGCCCGCGACGTCATGGTCCGCACCTACTGCCCCGAACCCACGTGGCCGAGCCCCGAGCGCTGGCGCCGCGAATTCTTGCAGGTCGGTCGATCATGAACATCGTGCACGTCACCGGCGTGATCCAGCCGGACGGCCACTTCACCCCCGGCTGGTGGGGCACCGCCCCGGAGGGCGTCACCGCGCCCCCCGGCCCCGATTCCGGCTGGGCGGCCGTCGCGGTCGACGACACCGGGCGAACCCTCGCGCTAGCTCCGGCACACCTCCAGACCGTCCCGGTCTGCCCGGGCAGTGGCGAGTCCGCCGCCCGGTTGACCGCGTTCCTGCCGCTCGCCGACGGAGCGGCAGCCATCGCCGTCCGTCACCATGGCGCGGAGGTGTTCCGCCGCACGGTGCCCGCACCCGCGACCGTCAGCCTCGAACTCAGCGCCGTACAGGACGAGCGTCTGCCACGTGACGTGGTCGTCGAAGTACCCGTACGCATCGACGGCCCCCAGCCCCCGCCCGGTGCGCACCTCGTCGTCCGGTGGGAGGCACCGGGTTCGGGCCATCCCGCTGTGCCGCTCGGACTCATCGACGTCGGTGGCGGCGAGCCCGCGGTGGTGCGGCTCGACCTTGCTGACCTTCCCGTCGCCGACCTGTGCCGGCTGACGGTGAGCTACAGCGACGGGTCGCGCACGGTCACCGTGTCCAGCCCGGTCCTGGCGGTCGAACGACGACCCGCACGGCCAGAGATCGAGACACCGCAACCGGGTACCGCGCTCTTCGAGGACGGACTGCTCCTGCTGGAAGGGCGGCTCGACGGCGACGGCGACCCCGCCGCCCTGCAATGGCTGCTCGACGCCGAGACGGTCGGTCACGGACCGCGTGCCTTCGTCGCCCGCCCCAGCTCCGGAGAGCACACCGTGTCCCTGCAATACGGCGCCGAACGCCATCAGATCGAGATCAGGGTTCGGCACGCCTCTCCGACGCCGCCACGAGCACCGCGCTGGGACCCGCCATGGCGCACCGGTCCGGTGCGCTCGGTCGGTGTCGCCCACCCCAGCGACGACTCCGACTCCGACTCCGCCTGACTACTGGCCGGTCGCCGCCTTCGCGGCGGACATGGTGTTCTGTTTGGCGAGCAACGGCCCTGCCAAAGCGGCCGAATTGGACTCGATCAGGAACCGCTGGTATTCGCTTTCGGCGTCGGACCATGCGCCGATCAGGTTCACCTTCTGCTTGCACAGGACGTCGGCGAGCGCCACTTCCTTCTCGCGGGTTCCCGGAGTTTCGGCGCTGAACTCTTTGTCGTTGATCGCGGCGAGCGGGTCGGGGTAGGCGTGCCCGGACTCCTTCATGCAGTTCGACCACTCCTCGGTCGCTTTCACCACCGCAGGAGCCTTCTGGGACTTCTTGTAGCTTTCCATGTTGAGCTTGTGGGGGAGGTTCAAGGCGTCCTGGAGCTCGACTTCGTGGAGTTCCCTCCGCGCCTCTCCGATGCATCCGCCTTCCGGTACGGGCGCGCCGTTGTGCGTGGTCACCTCGCCCCTGACGAGCGGCATGATCGACGACGGGTAGTCTTCGGCCGGTTTCTTCATGTCTGGCACGTGATATCCGTGTTGCTTCGCGAGCTCCGCATCGGCCAGGCCGTAGCGCCGCTCGTTCGTTTCGATATCAGTGCTTCCCAGGGCTTTGGGGGTATATGGGGCGCCCAGTTTGCTGAGGCACCGCTGCATGAGGGAATCGCGCCCGCGGGCGAGAGCGCCCGCGTCGACCGTTGTCAGTAGGTATTCGTCCAGAGGCAGCTTGAGGGCCTTGCTGTCGGTGAGTTGGCGCGCCGCCGTCCGGCCCGGGGTTTCGCCGGGGCCGGCGGTGCCGGCCGAGCACGCGGACAGGAGCGGGAGCAGCAGCACCGCCATGCCGGCACACGCTCTGGAGGAAGGGGCGGTCACGTTCACTGGATTCCTCTACGGGTGGCAAGGAGGGTGCTCCGCAGCCGCGACGGCGGTCGTGGAGCACCCTTTCCCGGTTCAGGTGCCGATGCTCAGCAGATCATGTCCCGGAGGGAAGCGTTGTTGTTGTACGTGTTCACGAGGTTCCGGGACGTGTGGGCCGGAACGGTGTCGTACGGGCCGGCGTAGTTCGAGTTGTAGTAGACCCGGTAGCAGTAGTTCGAGGCGTTCTGGGTCGAGGCGGCATTGTTCTTCACCGGCTCGCCCTCACCCGTGGCCCACGTGGTGAATATTTCCCCGGCGAGATTGGGTACGTCGCCGTCCGTGAACCATCGGGCGCCGCCCTGGTTGGAGTTGTAGTAGAGACAGAAATAGCCGGTCTGGCACGCATATGCGCTGGCCGGGGTGGCCATTCCGATCGTGACACCAGCTGCGGCGACCAAGAGTGCCAGGGTCCGCTTCATGCGCATGGTTCATCCCCCTACGTAGTGGTGCTCTTGCCGGCGCCAAATCGGGCGCCACGAAGGGGAGTTGGTTCCCAAATGCGGCACGCTCGGACCCAGCCCGGCCGTGTCCGTGCCGACTATAGTGAACGCTCCATCTGCGCTCAACAGCCGGTATATGAGCCTGAGTTGGCGTGAAGTGGGCTCACTGGACCCCTTATGTGCGGGTGTACTCAGATGTGCAACTCGGGCGGGAAGCCGGTCCAGCGCAGTTCGGCCGGTAGGTGCCGCATGTCGTTGGAGAAGAGGACGGTGGCGGGTCGGTCGGGGGCGTAGCGGATGACGGTCAGGGCGGCGTTGGAGTGGTTGAGGCCGAGCCAGCGCCACTTCGGCGCGTACATGGCTTCCCGGACGAGCCAGGCGACGAGGAAGTTGTGCGTGACGACCAGCTCGTGGCGGTCCTCCTCGCCGTCCACCGGCCCGGTGAACAGGTCCAGCGCCCGGCGGGCCAGGCCGGGTCCGTTCTCCCGCTCCTCGGCGCTGGCGCCGGCGAGGAAGCGGAGGAAGAAGTCGGCTGATTCCGGCGGGAGTTCATCCCGCTGCGGCACGTGGGGGACGTAGTCGCCCGCGATGTCCGAGCGGTGCAGGGGGACGCCGGTCAGCTGGTCGCCGATCAGGCGCGCCGTCTGCTCGGCACGGGGCAGCGGTCCGTGGTGGACCGCTGCCAGGGGGACGTCCCGCAGGCGCCGGCCGAGCAGGACGGCCTGTCGGCGGCCGGCCTCGGTGAGCTCGCTCTCGTCGGGTGACGCCTCGCCGTGCCGGGCGAGATAGAGGTATCGGGTGGCAGTGGCGGTCATTCAAGACTCCTTCGAACCATCAATCGATCTTGTGCATCGATGGACGCCGCCCCCTTCCGTGCGGGTTGCAGGAGCGGCGGTTCGTCAGGAGTCCGGGCGATCGAATCGACCTGGCGGTCAGCGCGGGCTGAGCAGGCAGAACTCGTTGCCTTCCGGGTCGGCCAGAATCGTCCAGGAGATGGCGGACTGGTCGATACCGGGGTCGGTGGCTCCCAGGGCGCGCAGTCGGGCCGCCTCTGCCGCCAGGTCGTCGCCGGGGTAGGGGCGGACGTCGAGGTGGACGCGGTTCCACACGCTCTTGGTGTCGGGGGTGCGGAGGAACTCCAGGTAGGGGCCGACGCCCTGGGCGGACCGCATGGTCGCGTGCTCGTCGGTGACCTCGTGCAGCGTCCAGTCCATCGCCCCGTCCCAGAACCGGGCCATTCCTCGCGGGTCGGCGCAGTCCACCACCACCGCGGCGATCGGCCCGGTGTCCCGGTAGATCGGGCGGGGCTCCAGGACGCAGAACTCGTTGCCCTCCGGGTCGGCCATGACCGTCCAGGGGACGTCGCCCTGACCCACGTCGGTGAGCGTCGCGCCGAGGTCCTTCAGGCGCCCGACCAGCTCCTTCTGGTGCGCGGTCGAGGTGGTGGCCAGATCGAGGTGCACCCGGTTCTTGACCGTCTTGGGTTCCGGGCGGGCGATGATGTCGATGCAGACGGCCACGGGGTCGGGGTAGGAGAACCCCACCGGTTCGAGGTTGGTCACGCCGGGGCCCTCGCTGTCGAGGCCCCAGCCGAGCGCCTCCGCCCAGAACCGGCCGAGCGCGGCGTCGTCCTGGGCCTTCATGTTGATCTGCACAAGTCGTGTTGCCATGCCGCAGATCCTAGAAGCCGCCGCCGTCCCGGGCCGGGGCCGGCTCCCGCTCCGAATCATCCTTCATCTGACCTTCCGTCAGATTGGAACGTGTTCTAGTCTGCCGCGCATGGGCATCGGAATCACGCAGGAGCAGCGCGAGTTGGCCGAGGCGGTGCGCGGCTGGATCGCGCGGGCCGTGCCTCCCGAGGAGGTCCGCAAGCTGCTCGACACCCCGCCGCAGACCGGTGCGAGACCCGCCTACTGGGACGCACTGACCGTGCAGGGGCTGCTCGACCCGCACCTGGACGGCGGCACCCTGCTCGACCTGGCCGTCGTCGTCGAGGAGGCGGCCCGGGCCGCACTGCCCGGGGCGTACCTGCCGAGCGCGCTGGCCTCCGTACTGCTGGAGCGGGCCGGCGCCGAGCCGCTCGAAGGCCGGGTCGGGGCGGTCGCGCTCGGGTCGGGGACCTTGACCGCCGTCGCCGTCGAGGGCGGCGGCCACTTGCTCGACGGACTCGCCCCGCCCGTCCTCGGCGCCGGGGAGGCCGACCTCGTGCTGCTCGCCGCCGAGGCCGCGGACGGCACCCGCTGGTTCGCCGTGGACGCCGCCGCGCTGGACATCCGTACGCACGACAGCGCCGACCCCACCCGCCCCACCGCCGAGGTGCGGGCGCGCGGGGTCACCGCCGGCCCGGACCGGCGCCTGGCGCTGGACGCCGCCCTGGTCCGCGACCTGGCCTGCACGCTCTTCGCCGCCGACGCCTGCGGCACCGCCGCCTGGGCGCTGCACACGGCCGCCGAGTACGCGAAGGTGCGCGAGCAGTTCGGCCGGCCCATCGGGCAGTTCCAGGGCGTCAAGCACCTGTGCGCCGACATGCTGATCCGACTGGAACAGGCCCGGGCGCTGGCCTGGGACGCCGCGCAGGCGATGGACGAGCCCGCCGACGTGCGCTCACTGGTGGCCGCCCTCGCCGCCGGGACCGCCCTGGACGCCGCCTACTCCTGCGCCAAGGACTGCATCCAGCTCCTCGGCGGGATCGGCTTCACCTGGGAACACGACGCCCACGTCTACCTGCGGCGGGCGCTCGTCGCCCGCCAGCTGTTGGGGCCCGGCGACGAGCACCGGGTCCGGGCCGTGCGGTGCGCGGCCGGCGGGGCACGGCGCGAACTGCGCCTGGAACTGCCCGCGGAGGCGGAGGCGTACCGCGCGAAGGCCCGTACCGCCATCGCGGACGCGCGCGGGCAGGGACCGGCCGCCGCCCGCCGGACCCTGGCCCCCACCGGCTACGCGGCCCCCTACCTGCCGCCCCCGTACGGGATCGGCGCGGGCCCCGTCGAGCAGCTCGTCGTCCAGCAGGAGCTGAGCGCGGCCGGCGTGAAGCTCGCCGACCTCGGGATCGCCACCTGGGTGGTGCCCTCGCTGCTCGCCTACGGGACGCCCGCCCAGCGGGAGGCCCACCTCCTGCCGACCCTGCGCGGCGACGTCACCTGGTGCCAGCTCTTCTCGGAGCCGGGCGCCGGCTCCGACCTGGCCTCGCTGCGGACCCGGGCGGAGCGCCTGGAGGACGGCTCCTGGAAGGTCAACGGCCAGAAGGTGTGGACGAGTTCCGCGCACAGCGCCGACTTCGGGATCCTGCTGGCCCGCACCGACCCGGACGCCCCCAAGCACAAGGGGCTCGGCTACTTCGTCGTCGACATGAAGAACACCCCCGGCATCGACGTCCGGCCGCTGAAGGAGATCACCGGCGAGGCCCTTTTCAACGAGGTGTACCTCGACGACGTGGAGCTCCCGGCGGACGCACTGGTCGGCGCGCCGGACGGCGGCTGGAAGGTGGCCCGCAACACCCTCGGCAACGAACGCGTCCACATGGCCGACCAGATGACCTTCGACACCGGCCTGGAAGCGCTCCTCGCCCGCGCCGCCGATCTCGACGGCACGTACCGGGCGCGGATCGGCGCACTCGCCGCCGAGGCGCACGCCCTGGCCTGCATCGGGCTGCGCACCACCCTCCAGCAGGTGTCGGGGCTGGAACCCGGCGCGGGCGCTTCCGTGCGCAAGCTCGTCCAGACCCCGCACCAGCAGCGGACCGCCGAGCTCGCGCTCGAACTGCTGGGGCCGGCGGGCGCGGTGCGGGAGGGGGCGGGGGAACGGGCGGTCCACGGGATGCTCATGTCCCGCTGCCTGACCATCGCCGGGGGCACCACGCAGGTCCAGCTCAACGTCGTCGCCGAGCGGATCCTCGGCTTACCCAGGGACTAGGAGTTGTCGGGCATGAAGTCGTACATCGTGGGCGTCGGCATGACGAAGTTCGAGAAGCCGGAGTCGCGGGACTGGCAGTACTGGGACATGGTGAAGGAGGCCGGAACGGCGGCGCTCGCGGACGCGGGTGTGGACTACGGGCTGGTCGAACAGGTCCCTGTGGGGTACTGCTTCCAGGCCTCCACGGCCGGCCAGCGGGCCGTGTACGAGCTGGGGCTCTCCGGGGTGCCGGTCTACAACGTCAACAACAACTGCGCGACGGGATCGACGGCGCTGATGATGGCGCGGCAGTTCGTGCAGGGCGGGATCAGCGACTGCGTGCTGGCGCTCGGCTTCGAGAAGATGAAGCGCGGCGCGCTGGGTGGCGGGGCCGACGGAGGTGACTTCAAGACCTCGCCGGTGGCCCGGCACTACGGGATCATGGCCGCGGGCCACGGCTTCGAGATGTCCCCGCCCACGGCGCAGATCTTCGGCAACGCGGCGCGGGAGCACATGGAGCGGTACGGGACCACCGCCGCGCAGCTCGCGGCGGTCGGCGCGAAGAACCACCGGCACTCGGCGAACAACCCGAACGCGCAGTTCCAGGACGTGTACTCGGTCGAGGAGATCCTGGCGGCGAAGGAGATCCACGCGCCGCTGACGAAGCTCCAGTGCTCGCCGACCTCGGACGGCGCGGCGGCGGCGCTGGTGGTGTCCGAGCGGTTCCTGGTGCGGCACGGGCTGCACGACAAGGCGGTGGAGATCGTCGGCCAGTCGATGACCACGGACACCGGAGCCTCCTTCGCCTCGGGCTCCTGCATCGACGTGGTCGGCAAGCCGATGACGGCGGCCGCGGCCCGGCAGGCGTACGAGGCCTCGGGGCTCGGCATCGAGGACGTGGACGTGGTGGAGCTGCACGACTGCTTCTCCATCAACGAGCTGCTGACGTACGAGGCGCTGGGCATGTGCGAGGACGGCGCCGCGGGGAAGCTGGTGGAGTCGGGCGCGACCACGTACGGCGGGCGGTGGGTGGTCAACCCCTCCGGGGGGCTGATCTCCAAGGGGCACCCGCTGGGGGCGACGGGGCTGGCGCAGGCCGCGGAGCTGGTGTGGCAGTTGCGCGGCGAGGCCGGTCCGCGGCAGGTCGCGGGGGCGCGGGTGGGGCTGGCGCACAACATCGGGCTGGGCGGTGCGGCGGTGGTGACGCTGCTGCGGAGGTAGCCGCCGGGCGGGGCGCCGCTCCCGGGGCTCCGCCCCGGACCCCGCCGGGCGCTGCCCGGACCCGCGCTTCAAACTCCCCCAGCTACCGCTGGGAGGTGCCCCCGGGCGGGGCTGGATGGTGTGCCGGTGGGGCGGAAAGGGCTCACGCGCCACGGGGGCGGAGCGCTAGGCTCCGCTCCCGTGAGCGAGATGCGTGAGGTGTCCTTCAGTGCCACCGGCAGCCTGACCAGGGACGAGTACGACGAGGCCGCCAAGGCGGCGGGGCTGTTCCGGCGGGGCCGGATCGTGGCCTCCCTCAGTACGGTCCTCCTCGCCGCGGCGAGCGTGAAGCTGTCGTCCGACGGTCTCACCGTGTACCCCGTCCCGCTCGGGATCGCGGTGGCGTACGGCCTCGTCGTGCTGCTGTTCCTGCCGCGGTGGGCGGTGGGCCGGGGCTTCCGCAGCGGCCGGGCCGCCGAGGAGAAGCGGGTCGTGGTGGACGGCACGGGCATCGAGGTGTTCCGCGGCGGGGAGTCGCAGCGGATCGTGTGGGACGAGATGCGCTACTACCACGAGACGCCCCGGCTGCACGTGTTCGTGGGCCACTCGCGCCGCCGGACGTGTCTCGTGGCGGTGCCCAAGCGGCTGTTCACCGACCCGGGCGAGAGCGAGCTCCTCGCCGCCTTCGGGCACGAGCAGGCCGGCGACGGCTCGTAGCGCCCCGGCCCGACCCCGCCCGGACCGGCCCGGTCAGAGCTTCTGGATGTCCTTGTGCACCACGTCGGAGCCGGGGTGGTCGGCGTACAGGCGCACCTTGAGCGGGTGGCCGACCGGTGCCTTGATGATGATGTCGGGGTGCTCCCCCATGTCGCCTCCGTTGCAGGAGGGCTCGGTGGTCAGGTTGGTCCAGCCGTTGAAGTTGTGCGGGTCGTTCCACGACACCCAGGCGCAGTCGCGTTCGCCGCTGGTGATCGACACCGAGATGATCCGGACCGCGTTCGCCGCGCCGTCGACGCGCTCGTAGACCACCGTCCCCTTGTTGTGGTGGAGGCCCTTGCCGGCGTCCAGGTCGACCTGGAGGACCGGGCCGGCCGGGGTGTCGGCAGCAGCCGGGGCCGCGCCTCCGGCGAGGGTCGCGAGCACGAGTGCGGCGGTGGCGGACAGGGCGGATAAGCGCATGGTTCCGTCTCCACGAAGCTAGGTTGAAGGGGGTCTCATCCTGGTCCCAGTACGTGGACGCGCGCTGCTGCGGAATCCGTCAATCGGTGGCCGGGACCGCACGGTTGCGCCCGTGTCGGGCCGCCGCCTGGCCCTGCCGGGCGCTGCCGGGGCCCCGCGCCTCAATCGCCGGCGGGGCTGAGAGAGCGGGGCTCCGCCCCGGACCCCGCGCCTCAATCGCCGGCGGGGCTGGATGGTGTGCCGGCGGGGCTGGGAGAGCGGGGGCTCCGCGCCTCACGCGCCGGTCGGGGTGGCACCGGCCGGCTTCAGTTCGCAGCGGCCGTCCGTGCACTCCCGGCGCAGTCGGCCCCGGGAGAGCGTCTGGGCCAGTCCGATCGCCCAGCACATCGGGCAGCCGCGCAGGGCCACCAGGCCGAGGGGTGCGAGGGCCAGGGCGATCGGTCCGTAGAACGGGACGAGGGCGAAGGCGCCGACCAGGGAGCCGATGCCGAGCGCGCCGCGGAGCAGGTGCCGGGGCAGCGAAGAACTCGCGAAGTCGGGTCCGTCAGTGAGCTTCATCGTTGCCTCCGGGAGCCGGGTACAGGGAGTGCCGCAGGGCCGCGCGGGCCCGGTGCAGCCGTGATTTCATCGCGGCGGGGCTGAGCCCGAGCGCGTCCGCCGCCATCCGCCCGCTGTAGCCCTGGACGTCCCGCATGATCAGGACCCGCCGCTGGTCGGCGGGGAGGGCGGCGATCGCCCGCGCCACCCGGGCGGCGTCCAGGTGCTCCAGTACCTCGTCCTCGGCCGACATCACGGCGGAGTCGGGCAGCGGGGCGCGCTCGCGCGGCACCAGTCGGGCCCGGCGCAGGCACTCGTTGCGGACGATGCGGAACATCCACGAGGCCAGGGCGCCGGAAGCGCGCAGCATGCCGATCTTCCGGTAGAGGATGATCAGGGCCTCCTGGGCCGCGTCCTCGGCGTCCTCGGGGGAGGCGCACAGCGAGTACGCGAACTTCCGCACGTTCGGGTGCGATCCGGAGACCAGCGCGGTGACGGCATCGAGGTCCCCGCCCTGCGCGGCGAGGATCAGCGGCTCGGCGGGCCAGGTCGACTCAGCCACGGGAGCGGCTCCGTCGGCGCGCCACGAGGACGGTGCACGTGCAGAGCAGGAGCAGGACGACGGCGCCGACGGCGACAGCAGTGATCACGACAACCTCCAGGTCAGGTGCCGGCCTCTGCGCCGACACATGCATAAGAGGCGGGGGAGCCGCGAAAGGATTCACCGGGGCCGGCCGTACTTCACCGGGGCCGGCCCGGTCCGCCGGGCGTCACCCCAGGGCCGGGTCCACCACCGTCTCGCCCATCGAGGCGCGCCGGACACTGTCCGCCAGGTCCCCGACCGGGCCGTCCCGCAGCACCAGCCCCACCGCGCCCGCGGCGAGGGCGGCCTCCGCGAGGCCGGGGTGCGCCGAGCCCGTCAGGACGAGCACCCGGCACTCCGGGTCGTCGGCCAGCAGGGCCGTCACGGCCGCGAGCTCCTCCACCAGGGCCACCGCGGGCCGGGCCATGGGGTCCCGGACGACCTCGATGTCCGGCTGGAGGCCGAGCTGGAGCGCCAGGGCCGGATTCGGCGGCTCCAGCAGGACGCGCAGGGCGCGGCCCTCGCGGTGATCAACAGGCATTTCGTCCACGCGGGCAGGGTATTGCCCCGCCTCCCGACGGGCACGCAACACGCCCTGCACGCAGCGGATCTGACGTGAAGTCAAGAGTCTTCCCAAGTGTGGGGGCGTGCGTTATACATTCCCTCACCGGCCGGGCCTAGAACGCGTTCTAGAACCGGCCCCCGCATACGACCTCGGTGCGGCCGACGGTGCGGACGGCCGCGCCGAGGTCTTCCACGGCCCCGGTTCTCCAACGACAGGGAGCAGCATCCCCATGCCGATCGATGCCGCCAAGGCCCTCGCCGCCGACCCCCGCCTGGGGGACATCGGCTGGGACCACAAGGACATCCAGCTCTACCACCTCGGCCTCGGCGCGGGCCTGCCGGCCACCGACCCGGACGAGCTGCGCTACACCCTCGAATCCAAGCTCCACGTCCTGCCCAGCTTCGCGACCGTCGCCGGCGCCGGCATGGCCATGCTGGGCGGCCTCGCCGCACCCGGGATCGACGTCAACCTCGCCGCCGTCCTGCACGGCGGCCACTCCATCGAGCTGCACCGGCCCATCCCTGTCAAGGGGCGGGCCACCTCCCGCTCGAAGGTCGCCGCCGTCTACGACAAGGGCAAGGCGGCCGTGATCGTGCTGCGCTCGGAGGTCGCGGACGCCGACGGGCCGCTGTGGACGAGCGACGCACAGATCTTCGTGCGCGGGGAGGGCGGCTTCGGCGGCGAGCGCGGGCCCTCCGCCAAGGAGGAGCTCCCCGGGCGCGCGCCCGACCGTACCGAGGAGCGGCACATCCGTGAGGACCAGGCGCTCCTGTACCGCCTCTCCGGCGACTGGAACCCGCTGCACGCCGACCCCGAGTTCGCCAAGACGGCCGGCTTCGACCAGCCGATCCTGCACGGCCTGTGCTCGTACGGGATGACCCTCAAGGCCGTCGTCGACACGGCCCTGGGCGGGGACGTCTCCCGGGTCCGCGCCTACCGCACGCGCTTCGCCGGGATCGTCTACCCGGGCGAGACCCTGCGGATCCGAATGTGGCAGGAGCCCGGCCGGGTCCAGATCTCGGTGACCGCCGCAGAACGCGACGACGCGCCGGTCCTCGCCGACACCGTCGTCGAACACGCCTAGGCCGTGTCTCGCCCCGACGAGACGCCCCCTCACGCCCGACCACACAAGGAGCCGCACCGTGCGCGCAGCACTGCAGAGCGAGATCGGTCAGGACAAGCTCGAGGTCGTCGACGACATGGAGGCCGTCGGCCTCGGCCCCGGCAAGGTGAAGATCCGGATCAAGGCCACCGGCCTGTGCCACTCGGA
Source organism: Streptomyces sp. NBC_01214 (assembly GCF_026340975.1). Taxonomy (GTDB): domain Bacteria; phylum Actinomycetota; class Actinomycetes; order Streptomycetales; family Streptomycetaceae; genus Streptomyces. The sequence goes on from NZ_JAPEOS010000001.1 coordinate 1,991,246, forward strand.
CCTCTCCGCGATGAGCGGCGTCCTGCCGCAGCCCGCCCCCTTCGTCCCGGGCCACGAGGGCTCCGGGGTGATCTCCGACGTCGGTGACGGGGTCACCACCCTCAAGCAGGGCGACCGGGTCCTCGTCTGCTGGCTGCCGCCGTGCGGCCACTGTCCGTCCTGCAAGCGCGGCCAGGGCCACCTGTGCCTGGCGAGCCTGGTCAACGCGGGCACCCCCAACTTCCGCCGCGCCGGCGGTGACATCTTCGGCTTCGCCGCGACCGGCACCTTCGCCGAGGAGCTCGTGGTCGACGCCGCCTGCGCCGTCCCGATCCCCGACGACGTGCCCTTCGACATCGCCGCGCTCATCGGCTGCGGCGTCACGACCGGCCTCGGCGCCGCCATCAACACCGCCAAGGTGGAGGCCGGATCCTCGGTCGCCGTCATCGGCTGCGGCGGCGTCGGCATATCCGTCATCCAGGGCGCCAAGGTCCAGGGCGCGGCCCAGATCATCGCCGTCGACCCGGTGGAGTCGCGGCGCGAGGCGGCCCTGCGGTTCGGGGCCACCGAGGCCGTGGGACCGGAGGCCTTCGACGACGCCAAGAACCGGATCACCGGCGGCGAGGGCTTCGACTACGTCTTCGAGGTCGTCGGCAAGTCCGCCACCGCACAGACCGCCTACAAGATGACCCGCCGCGGCGGCAGCGTGGTGATCGTCGGCGCCGGCGCGCTGGACGACAACTTCCAGATCGACATGTTCTCGCTGTTCTTCGACGAGAAGAAGATCCTGCCGTCGATGTACGGCGGCGGGGACGTGCTCCGCTCCTACGAGCGCACCATCGCGCTGTGGCGGGCCGGCCGGGTGGACCTGGCGAGCCTGATCACGCACCGGGTGCAGCTCGCCGAGATCAACGACGCGCTCGACCAGATGCGTACGGGCGTCGCCCTGCGCACCTGCATCGAACTCTGACCCGCTCTGAGAGGAACGCTACGGATGTCACTCCCACTTGAGGGGCTCTCCGCCATCGTCACGGGTGCGGGCCGCGGTCTGGGCCGGGCCGAGGCGATCGAGCTCGCGCGGCTCGGCGCGAGCGTGGTCGTCAACGACTTCGGCCAGCCGGGCCGCGACGGCACCGGGGAGGCCTCGGCCGCCCCGGCGGAAGAGGTCGCCGCGGAGATCCGCGCCGCGGGCGGCCGGGCGGTGGCGCACCTGGGCGACGTGGCCGACTTCGAGCAGGCGCGGGAGCTGGTCGAGCTGGCGGTGTCCAGCTTCGGGAAGCTGGACGTCCTGGTCAACAACGCGGGCATCCTGCGCGACCGGATGGTCTTCTCGATGTCGGAGGAGGAGTGGGACTCGGTGATCCGGGTCCACCTCAAGGGCCACTTCAACACCACCCACTTCGCGTCCGTGCACTGGCGCGAGCGCGCGAAGGCGGCGGGCGGCCCGGTCTACGGCCGGATCGTGAACACCTCCTCCGAGGCCTTCCTGGGCGGCTCGGCCGGCCAGCCGAACTACGCGGCGGCCAAGGGCGGCATCGTGGGCCTGACCACCTCGACCGCGCTGGCGCTCGCGAAGTACGGGGTGACGGCCAACGCCATCTGCCCGCGCGCCCGTACCCGGATGACCGAGGACGTCTTCGCCGGCTTCCAGGTCCCCGAGGAGGGCAAGCTGGACGCCCTCGCCCCCGAGCACGTCTCACCGCTCGTCGGGTACCTGGCATCGCCCGCTTCCGCCAGGGCCAACGGCCAGCTGTTCGTCGTCCACGGCGGGATCGTGGTCGTCATGGAGCGCCCGAAGGTGGCCGCCAAGTTCGACACGGCCAAGGAGTCCTTCTCCTTCGAGGAGCTCGACGAGCTCCTGACCCCGCACTACGCGTCCCGCCCGGCGAACGAGACCTTCGCCGCGACGGAGGTACTGGGCCTCAAGCACGCCTAGGCCGCAGACCGCAGGAGGCCACTGCCCGCCGCCGGCCACCCCCCCCGCCCCTATCGCCCGGCCAGCGGTGCCTGCTGGAGGGGGACCGGGCGGGGGGCGGTCGGCGCGGGCGGATCCAGGACCACCGGCGGGGGAGGGGGAGCGGGCAGGTCCAGGCCGACGATCCCGCAGGGCACCTCGGGCGTCGCGTACGGGAGGTGCAGGCGGCCCTGCGGGCTCCACAGGCCGGTTCCGCCGAGCCAGCCCGCCGGGGCGCCGAGCCGGAAGACGCGCCGGTCGGCGGGCCGCCACAGGCCGATGTCGCCCTCGGGCAGCCGCAGCGCCACCCCGCAGGTCTCCGGCATCAGGGACTGGCCGGGCTGGGCCGCGAACGGGTACGCGTCCCCCAGCCGGGCCAGGCACTCCGGGAAGCGGACCGGCCGGGAGCTGCCCGACACCCCCCAGCCCAGGCGCGAGGTGCCCGGGGCGTCGGAGCGGATCAGCAGCAGCCCGCTGTCCGGGTCGGCCAGCAGCAGCCGGTCGTCGCTGTCCTCGGTGATCTGCAGCAGCGGGGACACCTCGGCGCGCCCCAGGTCCACGGCGACGGCCTTGGTGATGCCGTCCAGTTCGCGGTCCAGGGCCAGCAGCCGGCCCGCCCGGTCCAGCCAGACGCCGCCCGAGCAGCGCCCCGGGATCCGGGCGACGGGCTGCGGCCCCGACGGGCCCCCGGCCACCTGCCAGACCGTGCTCACGGTGTCCTCCGCGGCCAGGACGAAGGCTCCGGATCCGGCCGGACACGGCGGGAGCAGGCGGACCCGTACGCCCTCCCGCGCATCCACCCCGCCCAGCTGGAGCTCCCCGGTCCTCGGCCCGGCACCGGCCCCCGTCGGGTACAGCAGCGCGAAGGCGTGGCGCTCCGCCACCCGCCGGTGGATCAGCACCCGCCCGTCGGTCAGCGGCAGCACCTCGCTGTCCGCCTCCTCGGGCTGCGCGAGCGGCAGCGGTACCGCGTACGGCTCGGGCCCGGCGAGGGTCCAGCGCTCCGCATAGAGGGCGTCGCCCTCCCCGGCCAGCCGGGCGGCGTACGACCCGTCCGCGGCGATGCTGAACGCGGCCGTGGTCGTCATTTCGATGGCACAGACGGTCATCCGTGGTCACCTCCGGGGGGGAAGCTAGTTTTCGGGGTTCCCGGCGAACAACACCACCAACAGCGCTTCACACATACGGGTGTCCGCTCGGCGATTCGCGCGTGCTGGACGAGGCGGTTGTGCTGCGCGGCCGCCGAGGGACCCTCCGCAACCCCGGGGCCGGGCCCCGCCCGGGCCGTGTCCGCGAAGTCCCGCCTGCGGGCTCCGGCGCCACTTCGCGGACACGGCCGAGGAGCGACGCGGCCGGAGGTGGGGCCCGGGCGGTCCCCGCGGCTCCGCGGGCACGTGCAGGGGCCGGGTGGGGGCCGGGTGGGGGCAAGCGCAGGATGGAATCTGCCGGTTTGTCCGACCCGGAGGGGCGGGGCTCCGTCCGGCGGGGCTGGCCTGACCGGGACGGTCGCCCCGGACGGTAGCCTTGGCCCGTGCCCCGTCTTTCTGAAGTCATCGCCGCGCTGGACGCTCTCTGGCCCCCCTCGCGGGCCGAGCAGTGGGATGCCGTCGGAACCGTCTGCGGCGACCCGGACGCCGAGGTCACCCGGGTCCTGTTCGCAGTCGACCCCGTCCAGGAGATCGCCGACGAGGCGGTGAAGCTGGGCGCCGATCTGATCATCACCCACCACCCCCTCTACCTGCGGGGCACCACCACCGTCGAGGCCGGCACCTTCAAGGGCCGCGTCGTGCACACGCTGATCAAGAACGACATCGCGCTGCACGTCGCCCACACCAACGCCGACACCGCCGACCCGGGAGTCTCCGACGCCCTCGCCGGCGCCCTCGGCCTGCGGATCACCGGCCCGCTGGTGGCGGACCCGAGCGACCCGGAAGGCCGCCGGGGCCTCGGCCGGATCTGCGAACTGGACCACCCCGAGACGTTGCGGGAGTTCGCCGCCCGCGCCGCGGCCTGGCTGCCGCCGACCGCCCAGGGCATCCGCGTGGCCGGCGACCCGGACGCGCTGGTCCGCCGCGTCGCCGTCAGCGGCGGCTCCGGCGACAGCCTCTTCGAGCAGGTCCGCGCCGCCGGTGTGGACGTGTTCCTGACCGCCGACCTGCGCCACCACCCGGCCTCCGAGGCCCGCGAGACGAGCCGTCCGCTCGCCCTCGTCGACGCCGCCCACTGGGCCACCGAGTGGCCCTGGTGCGAGCAGGCCGCAGCCCAGCTCGACGCGATCTCCGAGCGCCACGGCTGGGGTCTGCGCACCCACGTCTCGCGCACGGTCACCGACCCGTGGACGGCCCACGCGCCGTCCGTCACACCCCCTTCTATCTCTGGAGCCCCCAACTGAACGCCGAGCCCGCCGACCAGATCCGACTTCTCGACGTCCAGGCGCTGGACGTCCGGCTGTCTCAGCTCGCCCACAAGCGCAAGTCGCTGCCCGAGCACGCCGAGCTCGACTCGCTCACCAAGGACCTGGCGCAGCAGCGCGACCTGCTCGTCGCCGCCCAGACCCAGGCGAGCGACACCGCGCGCGAGCAGACCAAGGCGGAGCAGGACGTGGACCAGGTGCGCCAGCGCGCCGTCCGCGACCAGCAGCGGCTCGACTCGGGCGTGGGCATCTCGGCCCGGGACCTGGCGAACCTGCAGAGCGAGGTCGTCTCCCTCGCCAAGCGCCAGGGTGACCTGGAGGACGTGGTCCTGGAGGTCATGGAGCGTCTGGAGGGTGCGCAGGAGCGCGTCACCGGGCTGACCGAGCGCGTCTCGGCCCTGGAGGTCAAGACCGCGGACGCCACCGCGCGCCGTGACGCGGCGACCTCCGAGATCGACACCGAGGTCGCGAAGATCACCAAGGACCGCGAGGTCATCGTCGCGTCCATGCCCGCCGACCTGATGGCGCTGTACGAGAAGATCCGCACCAAGCAGGGCGGTGTCGGCGCCGCGCGCCTCTACCAGCGCCGCTGCGAGGGCTGCCGGCTCGAGCTCGACATGGCCGAGGTCAACGAGATCAAGGCCGCGGCCCGCGACCAGGTCGTCCGTCACGAGAACTGCGGCCGCATCCTGGTCCGTACGGCCGACTCGGGCATCTGATGCCGCAGTTTGTCGTGGAGGCCGACGGCGGGTCCCGGGGCAACCCGGGGCCGGCCGGCTACGGCGCGGTGGTGCTCGACCCGGCGACCGGCGAGACGCTGGCCGAGCGCGCCGAGTACATCGGCGTCGCGACGAACAACGTGGCCGAGTACAAGGGCCTGATCGCCGGGCTCGCGGCGGCCCGTGACCTGGCGTCCGACGCGCAGGTCCTGGTCCGCATGGACTCGAAGCTCGTCGTCGAGCAGATGTCGGGCCGCTGGAAGATCAAGCACCCGGACATGAAGCCGCTCGCGGCCGAAGCCGCGCGGATCCTGCCGCGCGCGCAGGTGACGTACGAGTGGATCCCGCGCGAGCGGAACAAGCACGCGGACCGGCTCGCGAACGAGGCCATGGACGCGGGCAAGCGCGGCGAGCAGTGGGAGCCGTCGGCGTCCACGGCCGCCCTCGACCACGGTGCGGCGCGCGCCCTGGCCACCCCGCCGGCGCCGGCCGGCCCGCCGGGGGACGCGGCGAAGGGCGCCGCGGCCGTCCGCGCCGCCCTGGTCTCGGCCTCCGGAGCCGCGGCCACGGCCGCCCAGGAGGTCGCCGACTCCCTGTTCGCCGACGCCGAGGCCCTGGCGGACGCGATCGAGCCCTGCCTCGACGCCGATGCCCCGGCGGTCGCCGCGGGCAGCCACGGCTGGGGCCCCGACATGGGGGCGCCGGCCACCTTCGTGCTGCTGCGGCACGGCGAGACCGCCCTCACCCCGCAGAAGCGCTTCTCCGGCAGCGGCGGCAGCGACCCCGAACTGTCCCCGGCAGGCCTGCGGCAGGCCGCCGCGGTGGCCGAGGCGCTCGCCGCCCGCGGCACCATCCAGAGCGTCATCAGCTCCCCGCTGCGCCGCTGCCGCGAGACCGCCCAGGTGGTCGCGGACCGCCTCGGCCTGACCGTGACGGTCGAAGAGGGCCTGCGCGAGGTGGACTTCGGGGCCTGGGAGGGCCTGACCTTCGCCGAGGTCCAGCAGCGCTTCCCGGACGACCTCCAGGCCTGGCTGGACTCCCCGAAGGCGGCCCCCACGGGCGGCGGCGAGAGCTTCATGTCCGCCACCCGCCGGATCTCGGCCACCCGTGACCGCCTGCTGTCCGCTCACGCGGGCCGCACGGTCCTGCTGGTCACCCACGTGACCCCGGTCAAGATCCTGGTCCGCCTCGCCCTGGGCGCCCCGCCGGAAGCCCTGTTCCGCATGGAGCTCTCGGCGGCCTCCCTCTCGGCGGTGGCCTACTACGCGGACGGCAACGCCTCGGTCCGCCTCCTGAACGACACGTCCCACCTGCGGTAGACCCGCGCTGGTGTAGGCCCCCGCCGACGGCAGCCCGCCGGCGGGGGCGGATCGTCACCGCTCCTGCGTCCCCGTCCCCGTCAGGGCGCGGGCTTGAAGGGACCGAGGACCTCCACGGCCCGGCCGAGGGCGCGGCCCAGGTTGCGCGCCTCGGCCCGGGCGGACTGGACGGCGCCGCGCGCCTGCCCTGCGTACGGGCGGGGCGGTGCCCCGTCCGGTGCGGCCCAGTCGACGGCGTCCCGCCGTCCGATGTGGACCTCCAGATGGTTCAACGCGTCTTCGAGATGGCGGGCGAGTTCGCGCAGGTTTCCGGTCACGGCAGCGATTTCGGCGGGGTTCGCGTAGGCATTGCGGGGGTCGGCGGTCGCTTCGGCGAGTTCGCGTATGCACGCGGCGGCCGTGGCCGCGCGGGCAGGGTGATCCGTCATGTTGGTGAGAGTGCCGCATCGGCCGGACCGCGGGAAGGCACGGCGCACCGACTGCCGGGATCCGGTTGCGGAGCCGCCACCGGCCGGAGGGCCCGGGCCGGGCTACCGCTCAGCGGCGCCGGGGCGGGGCCACTGTGGGGGGCCACTGTCCCGAACGGGAGTGGAAGGGGCAGACGAGCCGGCCTGTACGCCGGGTTCTGTCGCCCGGTGACCTCGCGGTCGCCGGGGAGACGGCCATCCATCTAGGACCGGTGTTGCCACCGGCCTCGTGCGGTCTACCCGCGAACTCGGGCGGGCAGCCCTCGAGCGTTCGCGCAGACCCGTCCGGGGACGGATCCTCTTGACCTTGCTCCGGGTGGGGTTTACCTAGCCGCCTGAGTCACCTCAGGCGCTGGTGGTCTCTTACACCACCGTTTCACCCTTACCGAGGGCCGAAGCCCCTGGCGGTCTGTTTTCTGTGGCACTGTCCCGCGGGTCACCCCGGGTGGCCGTTAGCCACCACCCTGCCCTGTGGAGCCCGGACGTTCCTCGGCGGGATCCGAGGATCCCGACGCGGCCGCCCGGCCGACTCGTCTGCCGTGGCGACCATGTTACCCGCGGCGACGGTCGCACTTGACCTCCCTTGACCTTGACGCAACGGCAGGGTTTCTACTGGGGGCATGCGGATCGGAGAGATCGCCGCGGTCGTCGGGCTCACCACCCGGGCGATCCGGCACTACCACCATGTCGGCCTGCTCCCGGAACCGGAGCGGCGCCCCAACGGCTACCGGGCCTACAGCCTCCGCGACGCCGTCCTGCTGGCCCGCGTACGCCGGCTCACCGAGCTCGGGCTCAGCCTCGACGAGGTGCGGGACGTCCTCGCGGACGACGCCGGGCGCGAACTCGCCGACGTCCTCACGGAACTCGACGCCGACCTCGCCCGGCAGGAGGCCGAGATCCAGGAGCGGCGGCGCCGCCTCGCCGTGCTCCTCGCCGCGGGACCGGGGGAGGCCGAACCGCTCTCGCCCGGGCTCGCCGCACTGTTGGCGAAGGCGCCGCCGACGGACTCGCCGTCCGCCGCGAAGGACCGCGAACACCTGACCCTCCTCGACGCGACGGGCGCGGGCGGCCAGGAGATGTACGCCGCGCTCGGGCCGCTGGCCACCGATCCCGCCGTGCTCGCCCTGTACGTGCGCCTCGACGAGCTCGCCGACGCGCCCGTGGACGATCCGCGGATCCCGCCCCTGGCGGCCGAGCTGGTGGCGGCCGTACCCGACGAGGTGTTCGCCGCGATCCCCACCGACGGGGTGGTCGTGACCGGGTTCACGGAGGCGCTGCTCGCCGAGTACGCGCCCGCGCAGGCCGAAGTCGTCCGCCTCGTCATGGAGGCGTTCATCGAGAGGGGGCGGGGATGACCCGCATACGGGCGGCACGGATCGCCGCCACCGCCGTCGTTCCGGCGGAGCTGGTGCTCGTGGTGTGCCTGGCGGCGGGGGTGCGCCCGCCCGGGTGGGCGCTCGCCGTCACCGAGGCGCTCCTCGTCGGCGTGCTGCTGCTGGAGGCCCGGGTGCTGCACGGCCTCTACGCCGCCGAGCGGGCCCGCGGCGCAGGCCGCCGGGCCGCCGGACGCGCGGCGGTCCGCGCCGTGGTCCCGGTGCGGGTGCGGCGGCTGGTGCTGCACGAGCTCCGCGCCATCGCCTCCCTCGGCCGGTGGGTGGTGCGCGGGAAGCACGGGGTGCGCACCGGCGACCTCGCCGCCGCGTACACCGGACCGCAGACGGCCATGATGTACGGGTTGCTCTTCGTGTCGGTGATCGAGACCATCGGCCTGGCCCTGCTCATCCCCTGGCCGGCGGTGCACCGGATCGTGCTCGTGCTGGACGTGTACGGGATCCTCCTCGTCCTCGCCCTGCACGCCGCGTGCGTCACCCGGCCGCACGTGGTCCGCCCCGACGGGTCCCTGCGGATCCGCTACGGGGCCCTGTTCGACCTGGCCGTACCGGCGGACGCGGTGGCCTCCGTACGGGTGGACCGGCGTTATCCCGAGGGCCGGCTGGTCACGCTGTCCGAGGACGGGGTGCTCGATCTGATCGTCGGCAGCCAGACCTCCGTCACCGTCGAACTGAACCGGCCGCTCCCCTTCACCCGGCCGCTCGGCGCCACGGGCGAGGCGCGGACCGTCCGCTTCCACGCCGACGACCCGCGCGCGCTGGTCACCGCCCTGCGCCGACAGCCCGCCGCCCCGGCCTAGACAGCGAAGAGGATCTTCGACGTGCCCGGGTCGGCCTCCGCGAGGCGGACCCGGATCCGTTCGCCCAGGGGCAGGTCGAGCGCGGTGGACCGGACGCGGCCGACCACCGCCGGGTCCTCCAGGTGGACCGTGCCCACCAGCGGCTCCCCGTCCTTGACGTCGATGACCGTGGCCTCGAAGGTCTCCCCGACCCGGTCCTTCAGCACGGCGGCCTCGACCAGGTCCACGGACTCCCGTTCCACCGTGTTCGCCAGCCGCCCGCCCTCCGCCATCTCGTCCGGGAGCGCGGGGAGCGCCGCCACGACCCACTCCGGCGGTTCGGTCCCGGCCACCGCCGCCACGCACAGCTCACCGGCGTACCGGTCGACGAGGCGGCGCAGCGGCGCCGTGGAGTGCGTGTACGGCGCCGCCACCGCGGAATGGATCGCCGGGTCGGGGCGCTCGCCGCCGGCGAACGCCGTGTAGCCCGCGCTGCGCAGCAGGGCCGTGCACTCCTGGAGGAAGGCGGCGTGGGCGGGGCGGTGCGGGTCGAGGGAGCGCACGAGTTCGGCGTACGGCACGTGGTGCGGCCAGTCGATCCGCAGGGCCTTCGCCGTCCGCCGGAGCCGGCCGACCGCGCCGTCGGGGGCGCTGGGCAGGGTGCGCAGGATGCCGATGCCGGTGGCCAGCATCAGATCGGCCGCGGCCATGCCGGTCATCAGGGAGAGCTGCGCGTTCCAGCCGTCGGCGGGCAGCGGGGCGCGGTAGGCCAGGGAGTAGGTGCCGTCGTGCGCGACGATCTCCTGCTCGGGCACGTTGAGGGAGATGCCGCCGCGGGCCTGTTCCAGGGCCTCGCGGAGCCGGCCGATGTCCTTCAGGAGGGCGAGCGGTTCCTCCGCCGTACCGGTGTCGATGGCCTTCTGGACGCCGTCGTAGTCGAGCCTGGCCCGGCTGCGGACCAGTGCGCGGCGGACGTCGACGGTCTCGACCCGGCCGTCGGGGTCCAGGTCGAAGCGCCACACCAGGGCCGGGCGGACCTGGTCGGGTAGCAGGCTGGCCGCGCCCTCCGAGAGGACGGCCGGGTGCAGCGGGACCTTCCCGTCGGGGAAGTAGAGGGTGGTCACGCGCCGGTGGGCCTCGGCGTCGAGCGCGCCGCCGGGGGTGACGAACGCGGCGACGTCGGCGATGGCGTAGTGCACCCGGTATCCGCCGCCGGAGCGCTTCGCCAGGTGCATGGCCTGGTCGAGGTCGACGGAGGCCGGCGGGTCGATCGTGAAGAAGGGGACGTCCGTACTGTCCAGGTCGGGGAGGCGGGGGTGCGCCGCCGCGTGCTCGGCCTCGGCGAGGACCGCGGGCGGGAACGCCCCGGGCACGTCCAGCTCGGTCCGCAGTTCACGCAGCGCGGCCCGCAGGGCAGCCCCGTCTGCGCCGGTCATGTGCATCTGACGGCGTGGCATGCGTCGAGCCTAGGGGCGGCGGGCCGAGACGGCGCGGCGAGCGGGGGCGGCGGACGTCTACCCTGGCTCGGGGGCCGCACCCCCTGCGACGTCGTACCGAAGGAGAACCACCGTGCTCGTGCTGCTGCCGCCGTCCGAAGGAAAGGCCGCCGGCGGCTCCGGCGCACCCCTGAAGCCGGAGGCGCTGTCGCTGCCCGGTCTGGCCCCGGCCCGTGCGGTGGTGCTGGAGGAGCTGGTCGAGCTGTGCGCGGCGGACGAGACGAAGGCGCGCGAGGTGCTGGGCCTGAGCGAGGGCCTGCGCGGCGAGGTCGCCAAGAACGCAGAGCTGCGTACGGCGGGGGCCCGTCCGGCGGGCGAGGTCTACACGGGCGTGCTCTACGACGCGCTGGGCCTGGCCGACCTGCCCGCGGCGGCGCGGGCGTCGGCCGAGGACGCGCTGCTCGTCTTCTCGGGGCTGTGGGGCGCGGTGCGGGTCACCGACGCGATCCCCTCGTACCGCTGCTCGATGGGGGTGAAGCTGCCCGGGCTGGGCGCGCTGGGCGCGTACTGGCGGGGGCCGATGGCGGAGGTCATGCCGGAGGCGGCCGGGGACGGGCTGGTGCTGGACCTGCGGTCGGCGGCGTACGGGGCCGCGTGGAAGCCGAAGGGCGAGGTGGCGGCGCGGACCGCGACCGTCCGGGTGCTGCACTCGCAGCTGGTGGACGGGGTGGAGAAGCGGTCGGTGGTGAGCCACTTCAACAAGGCGACGAAGGGGCGGCTGGTACGGGACCTGCTGCTGGCCGGGGCCGCGCCGGCGTCGCCCGCCGAGCTGGTCACGGCCCTGCGGGACCTGGGCTACGTCGTCGAGGCCGAGGCCCCCGTGAAGGCGGGCAAGGCCTGGTCCCTCGACGTGGTCGTGACGCAGATCCACCACTGAGCCGGGCGCGGCGCCGTTGCCGGGGGCGCTGCCCCCGGACCCCTGCGCCTCAATCGCCGGCGGGGCTGCATTTGGGCTGAGCTGCGCCCGCAGGGCAATTTCAGCCTCGCCGGCGATTGAGGCGCGGGGCCTGGGCGGAGCCCAGGTCGCTTGCGCCGCCGCTACTGGCCCAGGGGCCAGGCGACCGTGGCCGGGGTCAGGTTCGCGGTACCCGCGTAAGTGGCGCAGGCGTCGGTGAGGGTTTCGAGGAGGGTGAGCGGGTCCGGGAGGGGGTGCTCCATGCCCCGGATCCAGGTCACCGCCCGGTCACCGGGGAGGGCGGCCGGCGGGACCAGGACGTAGCTGCCGCGGCAGTGCCAGCGCAGGCCCGGGTGTTCGTCCATGGTCTCGGGGTGGCAGTCCAGTGCGCAGGGCCACCACTCGTCCTCGTCCTCGGGGGTGCCGCGGGTGGCGGTGAAGAAGAGCATCCGGGCCTGGTCGTCGGTGCCGCCCGATTCGGCGACGGGGCCCACCTTGATGCCGGCGAGCAGGAGCCGGTCGAGGGCGTCGGTGCCGGCTTCCAGCGGGACGTCGAGCACGTCGTGGACCATGCCGGTCGCGGTGATGAAGTTGGCCTGGGGCTGGTTGCGCGCCCAGCGTTCGACCTGTGCGCGGTCGGTGGTCGACTGGGTCTGCCAGGCGAAGGAGATGGGGTGCCGTGCGGGCGTCGGACAGCCGATCCGGTCGCACGAACATCGGTATCCGGCGGGATGGGCGGCGGGGGCGAGCGGCAGGCCCGCGGCGGCGACGGCCAGGAGGAGCGCCTCGCGCTCCGCTCCGGGGTCCTCGGCGGTGGGTTTCTGCCGCCGGCGCAGCCACTGGGAAATCCTGCTCTGCTCGCCGCGTTTGACGCGGCCGGACTCAGACCCCATCTATCCCCTCACCTCACCGTATCCCCGGCGGACCACACCATGGTCCCACCATCCTGAGCCCCGGGTGACCGCTCTTGACGACCGGGGGGTTGGCGATGCGCGACCGGAAACCCCCACATAACCATAGAATCAGGCCAAATGTTCTCGGGCGATCTTCGATTCCCTGCCCGCTAGCGGGCGGTGACGTTGGCCACCCCGTCCAGCACCCGGTCCACGAGCGCGTCGGCGTACGCGTGCGTCAGGGGCGCGGTGCGCATCAGCCAGCGGTAGGTGAGCGGTCCGACGAGCATCTCGACCGTGAGGCGCAGGTCCGCGTCCGGCGCGAGCTGGCCGGCCTCCCGGGCCGCGCGCAACCGGTCCTCGTACAGGGCGAGCTGGGGCTCCAGCAGCTGCTCGGTGAAGCGGGCGCCGAGCTCGGGGTCGGTGGCCCCGGCCGCGGTCAGGGCGCGGGTGGGAGCGTCGTACTTCTCGTCGTTGAACTGGTCGACGGTCACCCGCAGGACGTGCTTCAGGTCGGCGGCGAGGTCCCCGGTGTCGGGGAAGCCGGTCCACTCGGCCTCCGTCTCGGCGTCGCCGAAGAGGGCCAGCGAGGCGTCGAGGAGGACGGCGGCCTTCGACGGCCACCAGCGGTAGATGGTCTGCTTGCCGACGCCCGCGCGGGCGGCGATGGCCTCGATGGTCAGCTTGTTGTAGCCGACCTCCCCGACGAGGGCGAGCGCGGCGTCGAGGATGGCGCGCCGGGAGCGGTCGCTGCGGCGGGTGGCGTCAGGGGTCTTGGGCATGGCCCGAAACTATCAAAGCGAGACGTCTCGTCTTTCCATAGGTTTGCGTAAACCACCCAATCAGTTCACTGTGCTGTCCAGGTGGAGGAGAGACGATTCTCTCCAGCACTCGTCCCGAGTCGTGTAAGTCGTGAGGAGCCTTCTTTGCGCAGAGACGCCACACCCCGGCGCTACCTGATGTGCCCACCCGCACACTTCAAGGTCACGTACTCCATCAATCCGTGGATGGATCCCACGAAACCGGTGGACCTGCCCCTCGCACTGGCCCAGTGGGAAGACCTGAGGGACCGCTACCGCTCCCTCGGGCACGTCGTCGAGACCCTCGAACCCGATCCCGGGCTGCCCGACATGGTGTTCGCGGCGAACGGGGCCCTCGTCGTCGACGGCCGGGTCCTCGGGGCCCGGTTCGCCCATCCGGAACGGGCCGCCGAAGCCGAGATCCATCTCGACTGGTTCCGTACCCACGGCTACCGGGACATCCACAAGCCGTCCCACGTCAACGAGGGCGAGGGGGACTTCGCGGTCACCGACCGCTACATCCTGGCCGGCCGGGGCTTCCGCTCCAGTCCGCTCTCGCACGACGAGGCCCAGGAGTTCTTCGGCCGCCCGGTCATCGGCCTCGACCTGGTGGACCCGCGCTACTACCACCTGGACACGGCGCTCAGCGTCCTCGACGGCGACGAGATCATGTACTACCCGGACGCCTTCTCACCCGGCAGCCAGGGCGTGCTCAGGCGACTCTTCCCGGACGCCCTGATCGCCGACGCCCGGGACGCGGCTGCCCTCGGTCTGAACGCGGTCTCCGACGGCCTGCACGTCCTGCTCCCGCAGGCGGCGACCGGACTGCTGGAGCCGCTGCGGGACCGGGGGTTCGAGCCGGTCCCGATGGATCTGGGCGAGCTGCTCAAGGGCGGCGGCAGCGTGAAGTGCTGCACCCAGGAGCTGCGGCCCTAGGGACCGGTTACGGCGCCGGGGGCCAGGCCCGGCCCCAGTCGGCGTCCCGGGCGGCCTTGTAGAGGTCGCCGTGGCGCTTGGTCACGTTGACCCGGTTCAGGCCCTCTTCCTCGGGGCCGCACAACTCCAGCAGGACGAGCCCCTTCCGGATCTGCGGCTTCCGCGTGATCCGGGAGGCGGCCGGCTCCGTCGGGAAGCGGGTCGCGGCCACGTAGCTGAACTTCTCGTCCTCGTAGGGCAGGGAGCCGCCCTTGACCTGCCGGTGCAGGGAGGACCGGCTGACCCGCGCCGAGAAGTGGCACCAGTCCTTGCCGACCTCGATCGGACAGGTCCCGTCGTGCGGGCACGGGGCGGCGATCTGAAGTCCGGCCCCGATCAGTTGGTCACGGGCCTCGCGGATGCGCAGGTACCCCTCCGGCGTGCCCGGCTCGATCAGCACCACGGCCCGGCCGGCCCGGGCCGCCTCGGCGACGACGGCCGTGCGCGCCTGCGGGGTCAGTTCACCGAGGACGTAGGACACCGTCACCAGGTCCGCCTCGGGGAGGCTCAGCCCCGAACCGATGACGGCCCGCTGCCACGTGGCCGCCCGCAGCACGTCGGAGGTCGAGGCGGCCGCCAGTTCCCGGCCGAGGGCGAGGGCCGGCTCCGCCCAGTCCAGCACCGTGGTCTCCCGCGGGCCGTCCCAGGTGGCGTCCACCGCCCAGGTCGCGGCGCCCGTTCCGCCGCCCACGTCCACGTGCGAGCCCGGCGCCCAGTCGGGTGCCGCCTCGGCCAGCCCGTCGAGGGCGCTCCGGACGGCCTCGAAGGTGGCGGGCATCCGGTACGCCGCGTACGCCGCCACGTCGGAGCGGTCGCGCAGTACGGGTGCGTCGGTCGGGGTCTGCCCCCGGTAGCTGGCGATGAGCCGCTCGACGGCGGCCGCGGCCTGCTTCGGCGGGAGCCCGTCGAGCAGCCCGCCGAGCGTGCTGCGGAGGGTCTCGGCGGAGGTGGGGGCGGAGGCGTTCACCTGCGAAGTTTATGCCGCCGGTGCGGGGGCCGGGCCGCCGGTCCGGTGCGGCCTGAAGGACCGGGGCTCCGCCCCGGACCCCGCGCCTCAAACGCCGGCGGGGCTGGAGTTGTCGGCGGGGCTGGGGTTGCTGGTTTGCCAGGGGCGGCACAGGCCGAGGAAGGCGCTCAGGGCGAGCAGTGCGCACACCAGCTGGACCACGGCCATGGGCACGGCCGTGTCCTCGCCCGCGATGCCCACCAGCGGCGACGCGATCGCGCCGACCAGGAAGGAGGAGGTACCGAGCAGCGCGGAGGCCGATCCGGCCGCGTGCGGGGTCCGCATCAGCGCCTGCGCATTGGTGTTCGGCAGCACGATGCCCATCGCCGACATGAGGACGAACAGCGCGGCGGCGATGGGGGTCAGCCCGACCTCGCCGAAGACGCCGGTCGCCATCAGCAGCAGGGACACCGCGGAGACCAGGACGACCGCGAGGCCGACGGCCAGCACCTTGTCCAGGCGCACCCGGCCGACCAGCAACTTGCCGTTGATCTGGCCGACGAGGATCAGGCCGACGGAGTTCAGGCCGAAGAGCAGGGAGAAGGTTTGGGGCGAGGCCCCGTAGATCTCCTGCACGACGAAGGGGGAGGCGGAGATGTAGGAGAAGAGGACGGCGAAGGCGAAGCCGCCGGTCAGGGTGTAGCCGGCGAAGACGCGGTCGCCGAGCAGCCCCCGCATGGTCCGCAGCGCGGAGCCGACGCCGCCGGTGTGTCGCCGCTCGGGCGGCAGGGTCTCGCCGAGGCCGCGCCAGACCATCAGGGTGAGGACCGTGCCGACGCCGGTCAGGACGACGAAGACGCCCCGCCAGTCGGCGAAGCGCAGCACCTGGCCGCCGATGAGCGGCGCGACGATCGGGGCGGCCCCGGATATGAGCATCAGGGTGGAGAAGAAGCGGGCCATCTCGTCGCCGTCGTACAGGTCGCGCACGACGGCGCGCGCGATGACGACACCGGCGGCCCCGGCCAGCCCCTGGAGCAGCCGGAAGGCGATCAACAGCTCGGCGGTCGGGGCGAGGGCGCAGATCGCGGTGGCCAGGACGTAGACGACCATGCCGACGAGCAGCGGCCGGCGGCGGCCCCACTGGTCGCTCATCGGGCCGATGACGAGCTGGCCGAGGGCCATGCCGGCGAGGCAGGCGGTGAGGGTCAGCTGGATCGTCGCGGCGGGGCTGTTCAGGGCGTCGGTGACCTGCGGCAGGGCCGGCAGATACATGTCCATGGACAGCGGGGGGAGGGCGGTGAGCCCGCCGAGTATGAAGGTCACGAGCAGGCTCGTGCGGCGTGCGCGCGTCAGGGACGCGGTGGCGGTGTCGGTGCGGGCGGAGGGCGATTCGGGCGACGAGTCGTGCGAGGGTGCCGTCGCGGGGCCTCTCTCCGACATGCGGAACTCCAGTCTTCTCATCTGCTCTTATGCACCCCTGACCGACCCATGTTCTCAGCAATCGGAACGTCCCGGGACAGGAGCGTGCTGTGACGTACCCTGCGGCCCCATGGACGAACCTACGAAGAAGATCGCCGTGGTGACCGGCGCCGGTTCCGGGATCGGCCGCTCCGTCGCCCTGACCCTGGCCGCCGCGGGCTGGGGCACGGCCCTCGCCGGCCGCCGGGCCGAACCGCTGGAGGAGACCGCCGCCGCGGCCGGGCCCGACGCCGACGTGCTGTGCGTACGGGCGGACGTGAGCGACCCGGCCGACGTGACTGCGCTGTTCGAGTCGGTCCGGGCCCGGTACGGGCGCCTCGACCTGCTCTTCAACAACGCGGGCACCTTCGGACCGGGCGGGGTCCCGCTGGAGGACCTCACCTACGAGGCCTGGCGCTCGGTCGTCGACGTCAACCTCACCGGCTCCTTCCTGTGCGCGCAGGCCGCCTTCCGGCAGATGAAGCGGCAGGACCCGCAGGGCGGCCGCATCATCAACAACGGCTCCATCTCGGCGCACGTGCCGCGCCCCCACTCCATCGCCTACACCGCGACCAAGCACGCCATGACCGGCCTGACCAAGTCCCTGTCGCTGGACGGGCGGCCGTACCGGATCGCCTGCGGCCAGATCGACATCGGCAACGCGGCGACCGAGATGACCGAGCGGATGCAGACCGGAATCCTCCAGGCCAACGGGCAGCTGGCCGCGGAGCCGGTGATGGACGCCGCCGACGTGGCCCGCACGGTCCTGCACATGGCGGAGCTCCCGCTGGAGGCGAACGTACAGTTCGCGACGGTGATGGCGACCTCGATGCCGTACATCGGCCGAGGCTGAGCCACGCGGATTCCCCGCCGCAATCACATTGCCAGGCCGTGGGGACGCGGCCGATCATGACCGCATGACCGACACCGAAGTACTGCGCTACACCGCCTTCTCCCACGACCCGGACGGCGGCAACCCGGCCGGGGTCGTGCTGGACGCCGCCGGACTGGACGAGCGCGCCATGCTGGAGATCGCCGCCGGGCTGGGCTACAGCGAGTCGGCCTTCCTGACGGCCCCGCCCGAGGGGTTCGGCGGCGAGGAGGGCCGGTCCTTCACCGTGCGCTACTTCAGCCCGAAGGCGGAGGTCCCCTTCTGCGGGCACGCGACCGTGGCCACGGCCATCGCGCTGGGGGAGCGGATCGGGCCGGGCGAGCTCCTCTTCGCCACCCGGGCGGGGACGGTACCGGTGTCCGTCACCTCCGAGGGCGGGCAGCTGCGGGCCACGCTCACCAGCGTCGAGCCGCACACCGAGGAGATCGGCGCGGCGGACCTC
This sequence comes from Streptomyces sp. NBC_01214, assembly GCF_026340975.1. Lineage (GTDB taxonomy): Bacteria > Actinomycetota > Actinomycetes > Streptomycetales > Streptomycetaceae > Streptomyces. The sequence goes on from NZ_JAPEOS010000001.1 coordinate 2,009,064, forward strand.
GCCGAAGCACTGGCCGCGCTGGACTGGCCCGGGGCCGACCTGGACCCGGCGTTCCCGCCCGCCATCGCCTACGCCGGGGCCCGGCACCTGGTGATCGGCGCCCGCACCCGGGCCCGGCTCGCCGACCTGGCCTACGACTTCGCCCGGCTGGAAGCCCTGATGCGGCGCCTGGACCTCACCACCGTCCAGCTCGTGCACCGGGCCGGGCCGGCGGAGTTCCACGTGCGCGACCCCTTCCCGGTGGGCGGCGTGGTCGAGGACCCCGCCACGGGAGCGGCCGCGGCCGCCTTCGGCGCGTACGCCCGCGAGCGCGGCCTGGTCCCGGCGGACGCCGTGCTCACCCTCCACCAAGGAGCGGACATGGGCCGCCCGGGGGTGCTCACGGTGGAACTGCGCGCCGGTGACCCCCGGGTCAGGGTGGCCGGCGCGGGCGTCCGCATCCCGTGAGCACAGTCCAGCCCCGCGAGGGGGCAGCGCCCCCGGCAACGGTGCTGCGGCCGAATCAGGAGGTGCGCCCGTGAGGGTGATCGGATGCGCCGAGGCGGACCTGCCTGCAGGGCTCGCCCGGCAGGTCGCGGAGTTGGAGGCGAGGGCGTGGCCCGGCTCCGCCCCCGGCCACGACCCGGCGCTCCATCCGAGGACGATGCTGCTCGTGGACGCGGCCGGCACGGTGACCGCCGCGCTGTCGCTGCTGTACAAGCCGGTCCCGCTCGCGGACCGCACGTACCGGGCCGCCGGACTCAGCTCCGTGGTCGCCCTGCCGGAGCTGCGCGGCCGCGGGCTCGGCGGCCGGCTGGTCGCGGCGGCCCGCGCCGAGCTGGCGGCCGACCCGGCCGTGGACCTGGCGCTGTTCAGCTGCGACCGGCCCCTGGCCGCCTTCTACGGGGCGGCCGGCTTCGACGTGCTGCCCGGCACGGTCCTGGTGGGCGGGACCCCCGAGGATCCCCTGTCCACCGACGACCCCGGCTTCGACAAGGTGGTGCTCGCAGCCTTCTTCACGGACGACCCGGGCCGGGACCGCGCCGCCTTCACGGGCGTGCGCGTCCCGCTCCACCCCGGAAACACCGACAGGCTGTGGTGACGGGCCCCGGGCCCCTCACCACAGCCTGAGGCCGACCGCCCTCAGTTGGCGGGCGTGGAGTCCGAGTCAGCGGGCCGCACCTTCGGCGCGGGCGCCGGGCGGCCGCGGTCGAGGAGGAACAGCGTCAGCACGGGGACCAGGTACAGCAGCCACACCGTGAGCTGGAGGACGGTCGGGTCGGGCTGGAAGTTGAAGACGCCCTTGAGCAGCGTCCCGTACCAGCTGTCCGGCGGGATCGTCTCGCTGATGTCGAAGGCCTTGTCGCCCAGGCCGCCCAGGAAACGGGCCTCCTGGAGGTCGTGCACCCCGTACGCGAGCACACCCGCGGCCACGATCACCAGCATGGCGCCGGTCCACCGGAAGAACTTCGCCAGATTGATCTTCAGCGTGCCCCGGTAGAAGAGGTACCCGAGCGCGATCGCCGTGGCGATGCCCAGCAGCACACCGATCAGCGGCGCCGAGGAACCCTCGCCACTGGCCCGCACCGACGCCCACACGAACAGCGCCGTCTCCAGGCCCTCCCGGCCGACGGCCAGGAAAGCGGTGGCCACCAGCGCGCCGGTGCCCATGGCCAGCGCCGTGTCGAGCTTGCCGTGCAGATCGGCCTTCAGGTGCCGCGCGGTGCGCTTCATCCAGAAGACCATCCACGTCACCAGACCCACGGAGATGATCGACAGGGTGCCGCCGAGCAGCTCCTGCGCCTCGAAGGTCAGCTCCTGGGTGCCGAATTCGAGCATCGCACCGAAGGCGAGGGACAGCCCGCAGGCGATCGCGATGCCCAGCCACACGGGACGCAGGGCGTCCCGACGGTCGGTCTTCACCAGGTACGCGACGAGGATGCAGACGACCAGGCTGGCCTCCAGCCCCTCGCGCAGGCCGATCAGATAGTTGCCGAACACGGCGGTGGTTCCTCTCCGGCGGATACTTACGCGAACAGCGTCCGGCCCCACCAGTCGTCCTTGTCGCGGACGCCCGGCGGGACGGCGAAGACGGCCGAACCCACGTGCTGGATGTATTCGTTGAGGACGTCGGACCGGGCCAGGTTGCGCTGGATCGGGATGAAGCCCTTGCGTATGTCGCGCTGGTAGGCGAGGAAGAACAGGCCCGCGTCCAGGCGGCCCAGGCCGTCCGTGCCGTCGGTGAAGGAGTAGCCGCGGCGCAGGATCGTCGCACCGTTGTTGGTGTCCGGGTGCGCGAGGCGCACGTGCGCCTCCGGCTTCATCGCCTTCAGGAACGGCTCGTCGCGCTCCCTGGACTTGCCGACCGGGGCACCCTCGCCCTTGTCACGGCCGAAGATGTCCTCCTGCTCCTGGAGCGGGGTGCGGTCCCAGGTCTCGATGTTCATCCGGATCCGGCGCGCCACCAAGTACGAGCCGCCGGTCAGCCAGTCGCTGCCGTCGCCCGCACCGACCCACACGTGCTTGTCCAGGGCCGCCTCGTCGGTGCCGGAGACGTTCCGGGTGCCGTCCTTGAAGCCCATCATGTTGCGCGGGGTCTGCTCGTCGGGGGTGGTCGACGAGGTCTTGCCGAAGCCGAGCTGCGACCAGCGCATGGCGGTGCGGCCGAAGCCGATGCGGGCCAGCTGGCGGATCGCGTGCACGGCGACCTGCGGGTCGTCGGCGCAGGCCTGGACGCAGAGGTCGCCGCCGGAGCGGGCCGGGTCCAGGTTGTCGCCGGGGAACAGCTCCAGGTCCACCAGTGCCTCGGGGCGCTTGCCCTCCAGCCCGAACCGGCCCTTGGCGAACAGGCCCGGCCCGAAGCCGATGGTCAGGGTGAGCCGGGAGGCCTTCAGGCCCAGCGCTTCGCCGGTGTCGTCCGGCGGGGCCTCCGGGAGGCCGCCGAAGCCGCCCTCGCCGACCGGCAGACCGGCCGTCATCAGCCGGGCCGCCACCGTCCACTCCTTGAGGAGCTTGACCAGTTCCTCGCGGTCCTTCGTCTTCACGTCGAAGGCCGCGAAGTGCAGGCGGTCCTGCACGGCGCTCGCGATACCGGCCTGGTGCTCGCCGTGGAACGGCACGGACGCCCCGGAGGCCGCCGCCGACACCATGTCCGAGCTGCCGCCGAAGGCCGTCACCGCACCGCCGGCCGCGGCGGCGCCGAGCGCGAACCCGGCCCCGCCCCAGCCCAGCACCGCACGTCGTGAGGGCGCCGCGGCGGAAGTCGGTACCGAACCGTCGCCGTCCTGCTGGGACTGCCGCTCCGGCTGCTGTGCAGCCGAGTCCGACTCGGTCATCCTCTTCTCCCGCCTGCTTCTTCTCTTCGTCCTGCTTACTTGGTGACCGCGGCGGCGAGCTTGGAGAGCGGCTCGGCCAGCGCGTTCACGCCGTCCGAGAGCTCCTTGCGCTCCGCCTCGCCGACCTTGTCGTACGAGGTGAACTCGTAGGCGGCCTTGTCGGTGCGGTACTTGTCCAACAGCACGGTCAGGGCCGCGAACTGGGTGTCCAGCTGCTTGACCAGCTCCGGGTCGTTCTTCGCGGCGATCGGCTTGAGCAGCTCGTACGCCTTCTGCGCGCCCTCGACGTTGGCCTTGAAGTCGACCAGGTCGGTGTGCGAGTAGCGCTCCTCCTCACCGGTGACCTTGCCGGTGGCGACCTCGTCGAGGAGTTCCTTGGCGCCGTTGGCGATCGAGGTCGGGGTGATCTCCGCCTGGCCGACCTTCTTCTGCCAGTCGGTGAGGTCCGCGATCAGGGTGTCGGCGAGCTGCTTCTCCCGGTCGCCGATCTTGTTGTCGACCCACAGGGCCTTCTCCAGGCGGTGCCAGCCGGTCCAGTCCTTCTCCAGGTCCTGGCCGGCCTCCAGGCCGTCCTCGCGGACGTCCACCTTCGGGTCGATGTCGCCGAAGGACTCGGCGACCGGCTCGGTGCGCTCCCAGCCGATGCGCGAGGCGGCGTAGAGCTTCTTCGCGCCCTCGACGTCACCGGCCTTCACCGCGTCCGCGAAGGCCTGCGCCTTGGGGAGGGTCTCCTCGGCCTGCGTGACCACGTACGCGCGGTAGGCGGCGACCGCGGCGTCCATCTCGGGGCTGCGCTTCTCCTCGGCACCACCCTTGCCGGTGGCCTTGACCTTCTGGGAGATGCCGTCGCCCTTCATGCCGGGCTTGCAGACGATCTCGTAGTCGCCCGCCTTGATCTCGGCGGTGATGGAGGCCTTGGTGCCGGGGCCGATGTTCTCGCGCTCGGTCACGATGCGGGCGTCCGGGAAGAGGACGTAGACCTCGGTGACCTTGGAGCCCTTGTTCTCGACGTCGATCTGCACCTTGCCGGCCGGGAACTCCGTCTTCGACACGTCGCAAGCGCTGTCGGACGCCGCCACCTTGATCGCGTCGTCGCCGCCCGCGTCACTCTTCTGGGAGCAGCCGGTGACGGCGGTCAGTGCGGCCGCCACGGAGGCCGCGGCGATGACAGTGAGGCGAGCGGGGCGCATATGGAGGCTCCTGGCGTCGGACGAAGGGGCCGTCCCGAGGAGGGAAAGGCCGATGAGGCGGACCTAACTTAACCGAGGCTTACCTCACCCATACCCCCTCGTACCGTGATTCAGCTCATACGTTTGGGTCCCGGACACGGCCCTGTCACGGCCCCTCCACGACACCCCCATGGCACGGTCAAGCGGAGGTCAAGCCGTAGCTCAAGCCCGTACGGGAACCACCAACGGGGCCCCGGTGCGCGGGTGCGGGAGGACCTCCACCGGCTGCCGGTAGACCCGGCTCAGCAGCTCGCCCTCGAACACCTCGGCCGGCGGGCCGTCCGCGGCGATCCGCCCGTCGTGCAGGACGGCGGCCCGGTCCGCGTAGGCGGCGGCCAGCCCCAGGTCGTGCAGGACGACGACGACCGCGTCCCCGGCCGCCGCCCGCTCCCGGCAGATGCGCAGGACGAGCTCCTGGTGGCGCAGGTCGAGGGCGGCGGTCGGCTCGTCGAGCAGGAGGAGGGGGGCCCGCTGGGCCAGTACGCGGGCCAGCGCGACCCGGGCCCGCTCTCCGCCGGAGAGGGCGGAGAAGGGGCGCGCGGCGAAGTCCGTGACCTCGGTGGCGGCCATGGCCACGGCCACCGCCTCCTCGTCGGCCTCGGCGAGGGGGGTGCCGGCCCAGGGCGCGCGGCCCATCCGTACGACGTCCTCCACCGGGAAGGGGAACGACAGCGCGGCCGACTGGGGAAGTACGGAGCGGCGCAGGGCGAGGTCCGGGGCGCTCCAGTCGCCCACCGGGCGGCCGTCGATCCGGATCACCCCGGAGGCGGCGGGCAGGTCGGCGGCGAGCGCGCCCAGCAGCGTGGACTTGCCGGCACCGTTCGGGCCGACCAGGGCCAGCACCTCGCCGGCGCGGGCGGTCAGGTCGATCCCGGCGAGGACCTCGCGCTGCCCGAGCCGCAGGTGCAGGTCCACGGCCTCGGCGACCGCGTCGCCCGGGGCGGGGCGGGCGGGGACGGCCTTGCGCGAGCGGGTGAGCAGCCCGGCCAGTGGCCCGGTCAGCTTGCTGGTCACGCCCAGCCTCCTTGCTTGCGGCGGGTGCGGCGCAGCAGCCAGAAGAAGAACGGGCTGCCGAGCAGGGCGGTCAGCACACCGAGCGGCAGCTCGGCGGGCTGGGCGAGGGTACGGGCGGCCAGGTCGCCCGCGACCAGGACGACGGCGCCGGCGAGGGCGCTGCCGGGGACCAGGAAGCGGTGGCCGGGGCCGTTGGCCATGCGCAGCAGGTGCGGGACGAGCAGGCCGATGAAGGTGATGACGCCGGCCACGGCGACGGCGGCGGCGGTCAGCAGCGCGACGACGAGGATGAGGGAGAGGCGCAGCCGCTCCACGTCGATGCCGAGGTGGCGGGCCGGGCGTTCGCCGAGGGAGAGGAGGTCGAGCCGGCGGGAGTAGAAGGGGGCGACCAGCAGCCCGGCGACGGCGCAGGGCAGGACGGCGAGGACCTTGGGCCAGGTGGCCTGGGCGAGGGAGCCGAGCTGCCAGAAGGTGATCTGGTTGACCTGGCCGCTGTCCGCGAAGAAGACGAACAGGCCGATGAGGGCGCCGGCGAAGGCGTTGACGGCGATGCCGGTGAGGATGAGGGTGACGACCTCCGTCTTCCCGCCGTTGCGGGAGAGGAGGTACACCGAGCTGACGGTGATCAGGCCCGCGATGAACGCGCAGACGGTGATGGTCCAGTTGCCGAAGAAGCTGAGGCCGAGGCCGATGGCGGCGACCGCGCCGACGGCGGCGCCGGCCGAGATGCCGATGACGCCCGGTTCGGCGAGGGGGTTGCCGAAGACGCCCTGCATGAGGGCGCCCGCGCAGCCGAGGCTGGCGCCGACGAGCAGGGCGAGCACGACGCGGGGGAGGCGGACGTTCCACAGCACGCTCTCGCCGACCCGGTCGAGGGGGGCTCCGCCGAGGCCGAGGTGGTGCTGGACGGAGGCGAGGACGTCCGTGAGGGGGATGTCGTAGGCGCCGACCCCTGCGGAGAGCAGGGCGAGGAGGGCGAGGGTCGTGACGAGGGCGGTGGTGAGGAGGGCGGGCCTGCGGCTCCGCTTGCGCGGCTCGGGTGCGGGCCGGACCCGGGCGGTGCGGGGCCCGGCGGCGGTGCCGGGGTCGGTGGGGGTGCCGGGGGCGGCGGCCACGCGGGGTGCGCCGGGGGCGGGTGCCCGCCGGGGCGTCTCCTCGGACGCCGAACGTGACGAGGGGCCGGAAGGCGCGGTGGCGGTGCGGTCGGCGCCCCGCGGGGGTTGCACCGGCACGCTCCCGGCCCCGTCGGACGCGTGCGGGGCCGCCGCGGTGGCCGGCTCGCCGGAGTCCATCTCGGGAGCGGTCCTCGCTTCGGGGTCGGAGCGGGTCACCGCAGGTGGCCGTAGAGCTGGGTGACCAGGGAGGAGAGGACCTGGTCCGTGCGGGGGCCGTAGTTGAGGAGGACGCCGTCGTCGACCGTGACCACCCGGCGGTCCATGCCGGCCGGGGTCTGGGCGACGCCCGGGATCTTCACCAGGCCGTCGATGCCGCCGACCGATTCGAGGCCCTTGGACATGACGAGGATCGCGTCGGGCGCGGCGGCCGCCAGGGCCTCGCTGGTGATCGGAGTGAAGTCCTTGCCGAGTCCGGAGTCCTTGCCGGTGTCGACCGCGCCGGCCGCCTCCAGCAGTGAGGCGGCGCCGGAGTCCGAACCGCCCAGCAGGTAGACGGAGGCGGTGCCGCGCAGGTAGAGGAAGGCCACCCGGGGCTTCTTGCCCGAGGTGGCCGGGATGTCCTTGCGCACGGTGGCGATCCGGTCGGCGGTGCGCTGGTTCAGCTGCGCGCCGGCCTCCTTGACGCCGAGCGCGGCGGCCACGGCGTCGATGCGCTTCGGGACGTCGTCCAGTCCCTTGGCGGGGTCGATGACCAGGAGCGGGATGCCGGCGTCGCGGATCTGCTGAATCGCTTCTCCGGGGCCGCTGGTGGTCTCCGCGATGACGAGGGTGGGGCGCAGGGACAGGACGCTCTCGGCGGACACGTCGTGGCCGCGCGTCACCACCGGCAGCTGGGCGGCCTGTTCGAAAGTGGCCGTGATGTCCCGGGCGACGACCTGCTGGCCGAGGCCCAGCGTGTGGACGATCTCGTTGAGGCTCCCGCTCAGCGGGACGACCCGGTCCGCCGACGTGATCGTGACCTGGGTGCCGTCGGCCGAGGGCACGGTGACCGGCAGGGCGGGCCGTGGCGCCGGGAGCGGTTCCAACCGGTCCGGGACCGCGGCTGCGCTGGGGGCGGATGAGCCCGAGGTGGTGGCCGTACCTCCGCAGGCCGTCAGCGCGAGTGCCAGTGCTGCCACGGCAACTGCGAGACGGGGATAGCGGTATGACGCGGCGGGCGTAGGCACGAAGGCACCGTCCTGATCGTCCGACTGAGGTTCTGGAGACCGGGGGGTGTTCATCCGGCCGGGGTTAGCTTAGGTTAGCCTAACCTTGCCTGCTAGACCCGAGGAGGGGGCATTCATGCCCACGAGACCCGCCCGTACGTTCGCCGTCGCCCTGTTGGCGGCCCTGCTGGGCGCCCTGCTCCCGGCGACCGCCGCCCGGGCGGGCACCGTACAGGGGGGTCGACTCGACTGGGGCATCAAATCGTCTTTCCAGAGTTATGTCACGGGTCCGGTGGCAAAAGGCAGTTTCAAGCTGAAGAATGGCGCAGCCACCGTGGGGGGCAGCCTCTTCCGCTTCCACTCCGCGGCCGGTTCCTACGACCCCGACTCCGGAACCTTCGAGGCCTCCTACTCGGGCGGGGTGAGCTTCCAGGGCCACCAGAAGCCCGACGGCGTCTACGAGCTGGACATGACCATCAGCCGCCCGACCGTCAAGATCTCCGGCGGCAAGGGCACGCTGTACGTCGACGTCTCCAGCAAGGCCAAGGACAGCGGCGCGGTCACCAACCAGTCGCAGGTCGCCTTCGCTTCGCTCGGCGTCGGCGGCATCAACATGAAGGGCGGCGCCAGCCCGCTGTCCCTCACGAACATCCCGGCCACCCTCACCGGGGAGGGCGCCAAGGCCTTCTCCGGCTACTACGGCGCCGGCACCCCGCTCGACCCGATCTCGCTCTCCGCAGACGTCAAGGCCGCCCCGGCCGCCGAGCCCGCGCCGTCGGCGACGACCGCGCAGCCGAGCGCCACCGCGCAGACCCCGCAGCCGGCGGGCGCCTTCGTCGACGCCGCCGTCGACTGGGGGGTGCGCCGCACCTTCCGGGAGTACGTCACCGGCTCGATCGGCCAGGGCAAGTGGGTCCTCGCCGAGGGCGCCCAGGACGGCGGCGCGCTGTTCCGCTTCCCGCAGGGCAAGGGCTCGTTCGATGGCGAGAAAGGCACGCTTGACGCCGCCTTCGCCGGTACGGTCCAGTTCACCGGCGCCCACCTGGACCTCACGCTCGGCAAGATGAGCGTGAAGGTGGAGAACGGCAAGGGCGTCCTGTCCGCGGACGTGACCGCCGGCGGCGCGACGAAGAACGCCGTCCCGCTCGTGGAGTTCGACGCCAAGGGCCTGAAGACCGAGGGCAAGCTGGCCACCCTGACCGAAGCCCCGGCCACCCTCACCGAAGGCGGCTCGCAAGCCTTCAACTCCATGTACAAGGCCGGCACCGAGATGGACCCCGTCTCGCTCGCCGTCGCTCTGGACGCCACCGCCCAGCTGCCCGCCCTGCCCGACCTGGGCGGGGCGCCCGCCCCCGCCCCCGCCGCCGCGTCCGCGGCGCCGTCCGCCGAGCCCGCCCCCGCCGCGAAGGCCGCGGAGTCCTCGAACACCGGGCTCTTCATCGCCCTCGCCGCGGCCGTCCTGGTCCTGGCCGGCGGCGCTGCCTTCCTGGTCGTGCGCAAGCGCCGTACGGCAGCTGCCCCGCCCACGCCGACCGACGCACCCCAGTAGGCACACCTTCCTCGCTCCCTTCCCCCTGTTCCTCCAGGAGTTCCCAGCCATGTCGTCCATCCGACGTCCGATCTCCCTCGCGGCCGCAGTCCTGACCGCCGCAGCGCTCGGCGCCACCGCCTTCGCCCTGCCGGCCACCGCCGCGGGCGGCCCGCCCACCGATCCGCAGAAGATCACCGGTGGCACCCTCGACTGGGGCGTGCTCGCGAGCTACCGCGCCTACGTCACCAACGGGGCCAAGGGCACGATCACCGTCGCGGACGGCGCCCAGCAGAACGCGGACGGCACGCTGCGCTTCGTCAAGCCCACCGGCGCGTACGAGCCGGCCAACGGGCACGTGGCGAAGGCGGCCTTCAGGGGCAGCGTCACCTTCTCCTCGCCCGCCCCGCCGACCGGCCACGGCTTCGAGGTCAAGCTCTCGGACATCCGCATCGACACCGGCACCAAGAAGCTCACCGCGGACGTCACCAAGGGCGGCACGACCACCCAGGACGTGCCCATGGCCACCGTGGCCTTCGCGGGCATGGAGATGAACGGCCTGGTGACCACGCTCACCCAGGAGGCCGCGGACGTGCTCGGTTCGCCGGGCTACAAGGACAAGCAGGGCGACCCGCTCACCGCGAAGCTGGAGCTCGAGAAGAAGCCCGACCCCGAGCCCACCCCGGAGAACACCACCAAGAACCCGACGCCTCCGGCCGACGACGTGCAGAAGGTGCTCAGCGGCAAGCTGACGTGGGGCGTGAAGGAGTCCTTCCGCAAGTACGTGCTGAGCGCGGGGTCGATCACCCCGGCCGGCGGCGCCGCCAAGAACGGCGACACCTTCGACTTCGCCTTCGGCAAGGGCGACCTCGACGTCAAGAAGCAGAAGCTGAACGCCTCCTTCCAGGGCAACCTCCGCTTCCAGTACACGGCCCACGGCATCGACCTGACCTTCGGCAGCCCCCGCGTCGAGGCCACCGGCAAGACCGGCACCCTCTACGTGGACGTCAAGAACGCCTCCGGCACCAAGACGGGCCTCCGCTTCGCCACGCTCGACCTGTCGAAGACCGACTACAAGACCAAGAACGGCGTCCTGGCGCTGAACGCGGTCCCGGCGGTCTTCACCGCCGAGGGCGCGGCCGCCTTCGCCAACGGCGCCAGCTCCATGTACAAGGCGGGCGACGCGATCGACCCGCTCACCTTCGCCGTGGCGGTGGACAAGGACGCCACCCTGCCGAGCACCGGCGGTACGACGGGCGGCTCGACGGGCGGCTCGAACGGCGGCACCACCGGCGGTTCGAACGGCGGCACCACGGGCGGCACCACGGGCGGTACGACCGGTGGCACCACCGGCGGTACGGGTGGCACCGTGGGCGGCGGCTCCTCCACCGTCGGCGGCAACCTCGCCAACACCGGCGCCGAGATCCCGGCCGGGGCCCTGCTCACCACCTCCGGCGTGGTGATCGCGGCCGGCGCGGGCGCGGTGTACTTCGCGCGCAGGCGCCGTACGGCCCAGGTCTGAGCCGTGCTTGAATTCCCGCGTGAACGATCTCGACGTCCTGAAGGTCTTCTGCGCGGGTGACGGCCGCTTCGGCAACCTGCTCGGTGTCGTGCGCGACGGCAGGACCTGCCCCGACGACGCGTCGCGGCAGGCCCTGGCCGCCGAACTCGGCTACAGCGAGACGGTGTTCGTCGACGACCCCGAGCGCGGGGTCGTCGACATCCGCACTCCCGGCACGCGCATGTCCTTCGCGGGGCATCCGCTGGTCGGGGCCGCGTGGTTGCTGGACATCGAAGAGCTCCAGCCGCCCGCCGGATCCGTATGGGCCCGTGACGACGGGGAGTTCACCTGGATCACGGCCCGCCCCGAGTGGGTCGAGGGCAAGCGCACCGAGCAGTACGGATCCGTCGCCGAGGTCGAGGCGCTGCCCGCCCCGCCGCCCGGCGAGGGCTGGTTGTACGCCTGGGCCTGGGAGGACGAGGCCGCGGGCCGCGTGCGGGCCCGGGGCTTTCCGCGCCGCCCCGACGGGATCATCACCGAGGACGAGGCCACCGGTTCGGCGGCGATCCTGCTGACGGCCGAGCTGAACCGCGCCCTGAACATCACCCAGGGCGCCGGATCCCAGATCCTCACCGCTCCCGGCCCGGACGGCACGGTGGAGATCGGCGGCCGCGTCCGCTTCGCCCCGACCCCGGACAGGATCTGAGACTCCCCCGCCCTGAGTACCCCGCGCAGGGGGAAGTGAGTACTCCGGCGCTGACGCGGACGCGGGTCGTCGCGGTGCAATGGCGCCATGACGAAGACTTCGGCGACCCGCCGCCCCGACGAACGGCAGCAGTGGCTGCCGGTGGCGGCGCTCTTCACCGCGCTGGCCCCGGCGGCCGTGTGGTGCGGCCGGGCGAGCTCCTACCTGCCCGGATTCCCGCCCGGGTTCGTCCTCTTCTACGCCTTGCCGCTGGCGATGGTGGCCTTCACCTGGATCCCGCCCCGGACCGACGCGCAGCGCAGGCGGCGCCTCGCGCTGGGGAGCACCGGCTGCCTCCTGGCCTTCCTCTACCCCCACGTGCTCCTCGTCGCGTGGCTCACGCTCTGGGCGTTCTCGGGCGGCTGACCGGGCGCGGGGCCGGATTTTTTTACCGACAAGGCGTCGGGAACTCATTGACTTAGGCATGCCTAAGTAGGAGGATCGGGCGTGACGGTGATGCCGTCACGCCTGTTTCCTCTTCCTGGAGGTCCGCCTTGGACGCCTTCTCTACGGTCATCCGCGTCGCCTCGCACGAGCAGCACACCGAGGCCGAGACGTCGACCTTCATGAGCGATCTGCTGGGTGGCCGGCTCGGCGTGGAGGCGTACACGCGCTACACGGAGCAACTGTGGTTCGTGTACCGGGCCCTGGAGGACGCGGCCGAATCCCTCAAGGACGACCCGGTGGCGGGCCCGTTCATCCAGCCCGAGCTCATGCGCGTCGCCGAGATCGAGCGCGACCTCGCCCACCTGGTGGGTCCGGACTGGCGCGAGAGCGTGGTGGCCCTGCCCGCGACGCGTGCGTACGCCGACCGGGTGGCCCACTGCGCGGCGCAGTGGCCGGGCGGGTACGTCGCCCACCACTACACCCGCTACCTGGGCGACCTCTCCGGCGGCCAGATCATCCGCGACAAGGCGGAGCGCACCTGGGGCTTCGAGCGCAAGGGCGACGGCGTCCGGTTCTACGTCTTCGCGGACATCTCCAACCCGGCGGCCTTCAAGCGGACCTACCGCGAGCTGCTGGACGCCATAGCGGCGGACGACCTGGAGAAGCAGCGCATCATCGACGAGTGCAAGCGCGCCTTCGACTTCAACGGCGCGGTCTTCCGGGAGCTGGGCGAGGAGTTCCCGCTCAGCGCGTGACCCCCGGGGAGTCCGCGGGAACGGGAACGGGGCCGGGCCCGGTGCAGCTGTGCACCGGGCCCGGCCCCGTTCGCCCCCGCCTCGGTGGAGGCGACGTGCCCTAGGGGAGGGTCAGGATCTCCGCGCCGGAGTCCGTGACCACCAGCGTGTGCTCGAACTGCGCGGTCCGCTTGCGGTCCTTCGTGACGACCGTCCAGCCGTCCTCCCACATGTCGTACTCGTGGGTGCCCAGCGTCAGCATCGGCTCGATGGTGAAGGTCATGCCGGGCTCGATGACGGTGGTGGCGTGCGGGCTGTCGTAGTGCGGGACGATCAGGCCCGAGTGGAAGGACGAGTTGATGCCGTGGCCGGTGAAGTCCCGGACCACGCCGTACCCGAAGCGCTTCGCGTACGACTCGATGACCCGGCCGATGATGTTGATCTGGCGGCCCGGCTTGACGGCCTTGATGGCCCGGTTCAGTGCCTCCCGGGTGCGCTCCACCAGCAGCCGGGACTCCTCGTCCACGTCTCCGCACAGGTAGGTCGCGTTGTTGTCGCCGTGCACGCCGCCGATGTACGCGGTCACGTCGAGGTTCACGATGTCGCCGTCGCGCAGGACGGTGGAATCGGGGATCCCGTGGCAGATGACCTCGTTCACGGAGGAGCACAGCGACTTCGGGAAGCCCCGGTAGCCGAGCGTCGAGGGGTAGGCCCCGTGGTCGCACATGTACGCGTGGGCGACCCGGTCGAGCTCGTCGGTGGTCACCCCCGGCGCGATCAGCTTCGCGGCCTCTTCCATCGCCTGGGCGGCGATCCGGCCGGCGATGCGCATGGCCTCGATGGTCTCGGCCGTCTGCACCTCCGGTCCGGTGTACGGAGTCGGTGCGGGCTTGCCCACGTACTCGGGCCGGCGGATGTTTCCGGGAACGGAACGGACGGGGGAGAGCTCGCCTGGTACGAGCAGCGACTGGCCAGACATGCGAACGAGTGTATCCAGCGGGGATGGGGCAGCATGGCGGGATAGAGCGGTACGAGAGGAGTCCCGACGACGATGGCCCTGTTCAAGAAGCGTCAGGTGGGCAAACCCGGCGAGTGGTACTACTGCCTGGTCCACAAGAAGGTCGAGGAAGGCCCGGACTGTCCGGCCAAGGACCGGTTCGGGCCCTACGGCACCCCGGAGGAGGCGAACCACGCCATGGAGACGGCGCAGGAACGCAACCTCGAATGGCAGAACGACCCCAAGTGGAACGACCGGACCCGCGAGGACGAAGAGGGCACCACGGGCACCGGCACCGGCGGGGCGTAGTCCTCACCAGCGGCTGGGCGGCGGTGCGGTCAGGTGGTCGGCCAGCCGCGCCAGCCGGTCCCTGAACCGGCGCGGTCCGCGCCGCACCGGCCCGCTGTTCTCCCCGGCCGCCGCGCTGACCAGGTGCTGCACGGTGTCCAGGTCGATCCCGTCGTCCGGCGCCGATGCCGGTACCGACAGCGCCTCGTGGGCGAGCGCGCCCAGATCCGGATCCCCGTTGTTCAGGGACAGTACGGTCGCCCCCGCGCGCCGCGCGTCGTGGACGCGTTCCAGCAGCCCCTCACCCGGCGTTCCGGGCGCCACCACCAGCAGCGTGTGTCCGCCCCGGGCCGCCGCCAGCCGGCCCAGCCCCACCGACAGGTGCGGCGGCTCGCCGGGCCGCACGTGGTGGCGTACGAGGGTGGGCGCCAGCTCGGGCAGACCCGACCAGGCGGCCTCGTCCACCAGGTGCGCCGCCAGATGCCAGGGCTCGTAGCCCTCGGTCCCCACCAGCAGGAGGCGACCGCCGGCCGGTACGACGGACCGGCGCAGCGAGCCGGCGAAGCGGCGCGCCTCTCCCGGCCACTGCGTACCGGCGAGCACCTCGCGCAGCAGCGCGACCCTCACGGCGTCCATATCGGCATCCTGCACCATGCGGGCGACACGGGGAGCGGTTCCTTCCCCTTCACCACCCTTCGACTGCGGGCTACCCGGCAGTACCCTCGCCCCCATGACTTCCTCAGACAACACGCAGAAGCCGCCGGTCAAGGACCCGTGGGAGCTGCCGGACGTATCCGGCCTCGTCGTCGGCGTCCTCGGCGGCACCGGCGACCAGGGCCGGGGGCTGGCCTACCGGCTCGCCAGGGCCGGCCAGAAGGTGATCATCGGCTCCCGCGCCGCCGACCGCGCGCAGACCGCGGCCGACGAACTGGGCCTGGGCGTGGAGGGCGCGGACAACGCCGAGTGCGCGCGCCGCAGCGACATCGTCATCATCGCGGTGCCGTGGGAGGGCCACGCCAAGACCCTCGAAGCACTGCGCGAGGACCTCGCGGGCAAGCTCGTGGTGGACTGCGTCAACCCGCTCGGCTTCGACAAGCAGGGCGCCTACGCCCTCCAGGTCGAAGAGGGCAGCGCCGCCCAGCAGGCCGCCGCCCTGCTCCCGGACTCCCGCGTCACCGCCGCCTTCCACCACCTCTCGGCCGTCCTGCTCCAGGACGAGTCGATCGACGAGATCGACACCGACGTGATGGTCCTCGGCGAGGCCCGCGCCGACACGGACGTCGTCCAGGCCCTGGCCGCGCGCATCCCGGGCATGCGCGGCGTCTTCGCCGGCCGCCTGCGCAACGCCCACCAGGTCGAGTCCCTGGTGGCCAACCTGATCTCCACCAACCGCCGCTACAAGGCCCACGCGGGCCTGCGCGTCACGGACCTCTGACCGCGGTCCCGACGCCCCCGACGCCGCACCCGGCGGCCCGGCCCCAGGACCGGACCGCCGGGACCGGATCAGCCGCGGCGGCCGCCGCGCGCCTCGAAGGCGCCCAGGTGGGCCACCACCCCGTGGTAGAAGCGGTCGACCGCGGCGTCGACGCCGCGGATGAAACCGGACTCCGTATGGCCCCGGGTGTTGCCCATCCCCTTGATCAGCGACAGCCGGAACCCGCCCGGCGCGGCCCCGTCCCTGGGCAGCAGGTCGCCGGGCTCGGGGCGCAGCCGCTCCAGGGTGCCGCGCGGTCCGTTCTCGCCCTCCACCAGGGTCTGGACGTGCAGGTCCGCCGGCGCTTCGGCCAGCGCCCGCAGCAGCCGCTTCGTCGTGGCCAGCGGGTACGAGCCCTCCGGGGCGGGGATGTCCACGGCGGTCCGGACCTTGCCGGTCCGCAGATCGGCGGTGACGGCGATGACGGAACTCGTCCCGTCGATGCGCAGTTCGGCGCTCAGCTTCCCGTCGGCGCACAGCGCGGCGGCCGCCGCGACCCGGCGGGCCCGCGGGTCGCTGTCGCGCCGGGTGCGCTGCACGGGCAGGGCCTTCCGCCCCAACTCGCCGCCCAGGCGCAGGCAGACCTGGCGGATCAGCCGCTCCCAGCTCTCGACGACGTCGACGGCGCGCTCGTCGTCGGGGCTGATGGTCTCGTCCTCGATGCCCTTGCGCACGGGCACCCAGGCGGGGCCAATACGGCGCGTACCCGCCGAACGGTAATGCCGCGGGGTGCGGGAGATCAGGTGAAGTCGAAAACGAACCGGATGCGATCCCGGACGCCCTTACGGCAGCACTGCGGGGCATGGGGGACACTGGAGGGGCTCGACCCCGTTCAGTGTTTTCGAGGAGCTCGTCCCATGCCCCGCCTTGCCGTCTTCGCCCTTGTCGTCTGCGCCTGTGCGGTGGCCGCGGCCGTCGTTGCCTTCGTCGAGGGCAGCTTCCTCGGGATCGTCTGGGTGCTGCTGGCCGGCCTCACGTCCAACATGGCCTGGTACTACCTGCGCAAGGCGAAGGCCGAGAAGGCCTCCGCCGCGCGCCAGGTCGGCTAGGAACGGCCCGGGCTGCCCCGGGCCGCCCCGGGGGCGTCCGGTGGGTCAGACGGCCGGGCCGAAGCCGGTGACCGTGGGGTGCGGGGTGGTCGTGCCCGTACCCGGGAAGACGGTGACGTGGCCGGTGGCGTCCGCGGACCACAGGTCCGGCAGGCCGTCACCCGTGAGGTCGCCGTCGGAGCCGACGCGCGGGTGCGCGGCCGGAGCCAGGGTGGACAGGACCGGCCCGGCGGCCGGATCCGCGAAGGCGGCGAAGTCCGGTGCGTCCGCGGTGCCCTTGATGGAGAAGGCACGGATCGCGCCGTCCGCCCGGGAGCGGGCCCACAGGGTCGGGAAGTCCGTGCCCTGCGCCCGGCCCGGGGTCAGCAGGTCGTAGCCGGCCCAGGAGGTGTCGTCGCCGGAGAGGAGCACGGCCGTCCGCAGTCGGATGCCGCTGAACTTCGCGAGCCACAGCCGGCCGTTCTCGACGAACAACAGGGAGCTGCGGGGCAGCAGGCCGTCGACCGTGCTGTCGCCGGTGGGCGATCCGTACGCGGCGATCTGCGTGACCTTGGACCAGTCCGAACCGAACCCGTGCTGGGCGCAGTCGATGACGGAACCTGCCGTGTCCAGGCACGTGGCGGGCTTGTTCATGTGGATCGGGCTCTGGTCCGTGAAGTGGCCCGCGCCGTCGTTGTTGAACCGGTAGATGTACTCCCCGCCGGGGGCGTGGGCCAGCAGGTCGTCGACCGCCGTCTCACCCAAGGGTCCCCGGTGGGTGTACTGGACGCCGGCCCAGCTCTCGCCGTCGCCCGGGGCGGCCAGGTGGCGGGCGTTCGCGGGGTCCAGCGGGTTCGCGCCCCACTTGCGGAGGTTGCCCGCGGCGTCCGGGACGAGGACGTCCGGCTTTCCGTCGGCGTCGATGTCGCCGAAGGCGGCCGGCTTGGTGGTGGGCTGCGCGTAGTAGTACGCCTGCGCCTCGCCGAGGTTGCCGGCGTTGTCCCTCGTCTGGAGGTACACCGCCTGGCTGCCCCAGGTGGCGGGCTTGATCTTGATGTCGGCCGAACCGTCCGTCAGCCGGACGACGCGCGAGTCGGTCGCCCCGTCCGCGCAGCTCCAGCCGACCGGGAAGGTGGGGCTCGTCTGCCAGCGGGCACAGGCGATTCCCGAGCCGCCGTCGGTGCCCTTCAGGGTGAAGGTGGCCTCCTCGCCGACCTTCTTGGGGGTCTCGTCCGTGGTGACCTCGGCGGTGGGCCGGGTGTGGTCCACGCGGAAGTAGCACCAGGCCGTGTACGGACCGGTCAGCTTCCCGTCGGTGGCCCGGGCCCGCCATGCGTACTGGCCGCCGTCCTTCAGCAGGGTGCGGGAGAAGACCGTGGCGGCCTGGGGGTAGGTGGACCAGGAGGTCGGGAAGTCGGTGCGCGCGCCCCCGTACGAGGTGTCCCACAGCTGGAACGTCGTCTGCAGCTGGGCATGGGACGCCGAGGTGGCGGTGACCTTGGTGGTGACGTCGTTCAGGCCGATCCAGCCGGCTCCGGATCCTGCATGCGGGTCGGTGTAGCAGTCGGAGTACTGCTCCTCGCCGGCGAAACCGGGGGCCGGGCTGGTGACGGGCGCCGTGACCTTGGGTGCCGCCGGGTCGGCGGCGGCCGAGGCCGGCGCGGCGGCGGCCAGGCCGAGCGCCAGCGACAGGGCCGCCGCGGGCAGGGCGCGCAAGGGCGTTCTGGGTGTCATGTGTGCGAAATCCCCCTGGGACTACTGCTGTTGACCGGTCGGATCAGTCGCAGTCTTTCCGAAAGGGATAGCAGTTCGCACTGACATTTGATCGGGCGAGCGGCGCGGGGTCGGTCGAACGGCAAGAATTCCGACCATTCGGCCATTCGGCCATTCGGCCATTCGGCCATTCGACCGTGCGGCTGCCCGGCGTGCTCAGTCCTGCGGGACGGCGCAGAAGCCGTCGGTGTCCCGCCAGAAGCTGTAGAGGTCGCGGCCGCAGTACGTCTCCAGGTCCGACACGCCGAGCGCGGACATCAGACCGTCCACCGCGCCGAAGAAGAACGCGTTGACCCCCGGGATCCACAGCAGGGCGAACACGGCCAGCAGGCCGAACTGCGCCAGCGGCTCCATCTCGCGGCGCACCCGGTACGACAGCCAGGGCTCGATGACCCCGTAGCCGTCCAGGCCCGGTACCGGCAGGAAGTTCAAGATCGCAGCCGTGACCTGGAGCATGGCGAGGAAGGCGAGCGCGTAGCGGAACGCCAGCGGCACCCCGTCGAGGGCGTCCAGCCAGAACGGGGCCGTGCACACCACGGCGAAGGCCACGTTGGTCAGCGGGCCCGCCGCCGAGATGAGGCTGTGCTTCCAGCGGCCCTGGATCCGCCCCCGCTCGATGAACACCGCGCCGCCGGGCAGGCCGATGCCGCCCAGGATCACGAAGATCACCGGCAGCACGATGCTGAGCAGGGCGTGCGTGTACTTGAGCGGGTTCAGCGTCAGATAGCCCTTGGCGCCCACGCTGAGGTCACCGCCGTGCAGGGCGGTGCGGGCGTGCGCGTACTCGTGCAGGCACAGGGAGACGATCCACGCCGACGTCACGAACAGGAACACGGCCAGTCCGGGGCTCGCCGCGTACCCCGTCCACACCGCCCAGCCGGTGACGGCCATGATCGCGAAGATGCCGAGGAATACCGAACTGATCTGCCGCTCTCCGCGGCTGCCCTGATGACCCATGCGGGCAACCTATCCCGCAGGCCGAACGGAAAACGGTGCGGGTCCCTGGCCGGGTACGGGGACAATGGGCCGGTGCGTTACGCGATCCTCGGAACCGCCCAGGCCATCCACGACGACGGGACCCCCGTCGCCGTCGGCGGAGCACGCCTTCGCGCGCTCCTCACGGCGCTCGCGCTGCGGCCGGGGCGGGTGGTGCCCGCCCAGCTGCTCGTCGACGAGGTGTGGGACGGCGCTCCGCCGGCCGACGCGGTGGCGGCCCTGCAAGCGCTGGTCGCCCGGCTGCGGCGGGCGCTCGGGCACGCGGCCGTGCGGTCCGCCGAGGGCGGCTACCAACTGGCCGCCGAACGGGAGGACGTCGACCTGTACCGCTTCGAGCGGCTGGTCCGGGCCGGGGGCCGGGCGTCGGACCCGGCCGAGGCGGCGGCCCTGTACGAGGAGGCCCTCGCCCTGTGGCGCGGACCGGCCCTCGCCGACCTGCCGGACCCGGCCGCCGAGGCCGCGCGCTGGGAGGCCGTACGGATGGACGCGCGCCGGGGACGGCTCGCGGCGGCCCTGGCCATGGGCGAGGCGGAGCGGTGCCTGCCGGAGCTGACCGCGCTGTGCGCGCAGCAGCCGCTGGACGAGCCGCTGCACACCCTGCGCATCCGGGCCCTGCGCGACGCGGGCCGCCCCGCGGAGGCGCTGGCCGAGTACGACAGCCTCCGCCGGGAGCTGTCCGACCGGCTGGGCACCGACCCGGGCCCGGAACTGCGGGCCCTGCACGCCGAACTGCTGAGCTCGGACGCGCAGCCGCCGACCGCTACCGCTACCGCGACGGCCACCGCCGCCACCATCACGGCCGTCGCCGACGCGCCCCCGGTCGCCCCCGCGGCCGCGGGGAACCTGCGGGCGCGCCTGACCACCTTCGTCGGCCGCGAGGACGACATCCGCGCCATCGGGGACGACCTCGCGCGGGCCCGCCTCGTCACGCTCCTCGGCCCCGGCGGCGCCGGCAAGACGCGGCTGTCCCAGGAGGCCGCCGAGGCCCAGGACGAGAGCGCCTGGCCCGACGGCGTCTGGCTCGTCGAACTCGCTCCCATCGACGGACCCGGCGACCCGGAAGACGTCGCCGAAGCCGCCCTCGCCGCGCTCGGGGCGCGGGAGACCAAACTGCGCGGCGCCGCCGCCGAGGAAATGCGCGCCTTCACCGAACGCGCCGGGGACGACCCCCTCGACCGGCTCGCCGAGCACTGCGCACGGCGCCGGCTCCTGCTGCTGCTCGACAACTGCGAGCACGTCATCGGCGCGGCCGCCGCCCTCGCGGAACGCCTCCTCACGCACTGCCCCGACGTCCGGATCCTGGCCACCAGCCGCGAACCCCTCGGCGTCCCGGGGGAGTCCCTGCGCCCGGTGGAACCGCTGCCCGACCCGATCGCGCTACGGCTGCTCGGCGACCGGGGGGCCGCCGCCCGCGCCGGGTTCACCATCGAGGAGGACCCGGCCGCGGCCGCCGAGATCTGCCGCCGACTCGACGGTCTGCCGCTGGCGATCGAGCTGGCCGCGGCCCGGCTGCGGCTGCTCACCCCGCGCCAGATCGCCGACCGCCTCGACGACCGCTTCCGGCTCCTGACCAGCGGCGCCCGTACCGTCCTGCCCCGCCAGCAGACCTTGCGCGCGGTCGTCGACTGGTCCTGGGAGCTGCTCGACGAGGCCGAGCGCACCGTCCTGCGCCGGCTGTCCGTCTTCGCCGGCGGCTGCGACCTCGCCGCCGCCGAGGCCGTCTGCGCCGACCCGTCCGACCCGTCCGACCCGTCCCTCCCCGCCCGCGACGCCTCGTACGACCCCGCCGACGTCCTCGGCTCCCTCGTCGACAAGTCCCTCGTCGTGGCCACCCCCGGACCCGACGGCCGCGGCATGCGCTACCGCCTGCTCGAGACGGTCGGCGAGTACGCCGCCGAACGCCTCGCCGAGGCCGCCGGCGACCGCGAGGCCGCCGAGCACCGCCACCTCGTCCACTACCGGGAGCTCGCCCGCACCACCGAGCCGCTGCTGCGCGGCCACGGCCAGCGGGCGGCCACCGACCGGCTCGCCACCGAGTACGAGAACCTGCGCACTGCCCTGCGCCGGGCCGTCGCCGTCCGCGACGCCGACGAGGTCCTGTGCCTGATCCACTCGCTCGGCTGGTACTGGCACATGCACGACCTGCGCTCCGAGTCCCGGCACTGGGCCGAGGCCGCCGCCGCGCTCGGCCCCAACCCCTTCGAGCCGCCCTACGTCCCCGCCGAGCCGGTCTACGAACGGCTCGTCGACACGCCGCCGCCCTACTCCGAGGAAACGCGCACCGAGGGCTGGCGCGCCCTCAACCTGGTCCTGCTCGCCTCCCGCGACCAGACCAACGAGACCTGGAGCACCCCCTCGGTCCGTGCCCTGATCGACGGGGTCCTCGCCACCTACCGGCCCGGACTGCCGCAGACCTGCCGGACCCCCGCCTCCCTGTGGATCTACGCCGTCATGATCGCCGGCGACCCCGGACTGCTCCAGCGGGTCATCGACGCGACCGTCACGACCGCCCGTGAGCTCGGCTACCGCTGGGAGCTGGCCTCCGCGCTCCAGCTGCGCGCCAACATCCTCGCGAACCGCGCCGACTGGGCCGGGGACGCCTCGCGCGACGCCGACGAGAGCCTGGCCCTGTTCCGCGAACTCGGCGACGCCTGGGGCTGCGCCGAGGCCCTGTCCGCCGGCGCCGAGGCCCGGGAGAAGCGCGGCGAGTACGGACTGGCCGCCCGCGACTACCTGGAGGCCATCGCCTACGCCGAACGCCTCGGCGCCATGGCCCAGGTGACGGTGCTGCGCGTACGGATGTCCGGGAGCCTGATCGAGGCCGGCCGGATCGAGGAGGCCGAGCAGATCCTCACCGAGATCAGCGCGACCACGCAGCGGTTCGGCAACGAGGCCATGCCCGCCGCCCGGATGTTCCTCGCGGGCGTCCTCGGCCGCACGGGACGGTTCGCCGAGGCGCGCCGCCAGCTGCAACTCCTGCGGGAGGAGTTCGCCTTCGGCGCGTTCGCCATCTTCGACGGTTTCCTGCTCGGCACGATGGCCTGGCTCGACAACCGGCAGGGGCTGTACGAGGAGGCCCTCGATCAGCTGCGCCGGGGCATGGTCACCGTCATGGACCCGATGGCGCGGATGGTGTCCCCGCAGATGCCCGCGGTCTACCTGCTGATAGCGGCCGTCTCGCTGGTCTCGCTCGGCGGTCCGCGCCGGGAGTACGACGCCGCCAGGCTGCTGGGCGCCTACCGGGCGCAGCTGCCGCCCGCGCACTTCCCGGTCACGACGGAGCGCGAGGACCACGCCCTCGCGCAGGAGCTGATCCGGGCCGCGCTGGGCGACGCCGTCTACGAGAAGGCGTACGCCGAAGGCGGTGGCCTCTCCTTGGAGGAGGCCACCGCCCTCATCTGATCCGGCCCCCGGCCGGTGTCCGTCCGGGACGCGATCCGAACGGATCGGTCCGCGGATCAGGTCTTTTGGCGGAACTTCCGTACCGCGAGCGGCATGGTGACCGCCGTGATGGCCAGCGACCAGACCAGGGTCATCCACACCGAGTCGCCGACCGGAAGGCCGTTGATCAGGGAGCGGGCCGCGTCCGCCAGGTTCGACAGCGGGTTGTAGTCCGTGAAGGACTGGAGCCAGCCCGGCATCGTGGTGGGCGGGGCGAAGATCGAGCTGCCGAACTGCAGCGGCATCAGGACCATCATCGCCATGCCCTGGACGGCCTGCGGGGTCTTCAGGGTGAGGCCGAGGAGAACGAAGATCCACATCAGCGAGGCGCCGAAGACGGCCGACAGCCCGATGGCGAGGAACAGGCCCAGCACCGAACCCTTGATCGACAGGCCGAGCAGGAAGCCCACGGCGAGCAGGATGGCGATGGCCACCATCATCCGGCCGAGCTCGACGACGATCTTGGCGATGAGCACCGACGACCGGGCGATGGGCATCGACCGGAACCGGTCCATGACGCCCTTCTTGAAGTCGTCGTTGACCCCGGTGCCGACGCCCATGGCGATGTTCATGCCCATCATGGCCATGAGGCCCGGGACCACGTAGTTGACGTACTCCGACTGGTTCCCCTTGCCGGAGATCGCGCCGCCGAAGACGAACACGAACAGCAGCGTGAAGATGATCGGCATGAACACGACGTCGAACATCGACTCGGGATCCTGCTTGATCTGCAGGGCGTTGCGGCGCACCAGGGCGCCGATGTGCCGCAGGTTGCCCCGCGGGCCGATCCGGCCCTCGCCGTGCGTCTCGGCCACCGGGGCCCGACCGGGCGCGGCGGGAGCGGGCTTCGTCGTGGTTACGGTGCTCATGCCGCGACCTCCTCGGTCTTCTCGGTGGGAACGCCCGCAGGTGTCGTCGCCTCGACGGAGACGGGCTTCTGGCCGGTGATGGCCAGGAACACCTCGTCGAGGCTGGGCAGGTAGGTGCCGAGGTCGGCGATCGCGTACCCGCGGGCGGCCAGCAGACCGACGACGGCCGTCAGCTGCTCGTCGCTCAGGATCGGGACCAGCAGCACGCCCTCGTCCGGTACGGCCTGGCTGCCGGCCACGCCGTCCAGTCCGGCCTCGGCCAGCGCGCGGGCCATGCCCGGCAGGTCCGAGGCGTCCACGGGACGGATCTTCAAGGTGCGGCCGCCGACGCGCGCCTTCAGCTCGTCGACCTTGCCGTTGGCGATGACCTTGCCGCGGTCGATGACCGTCAGCTCGCTGGCGAGCTGCTCGGCCTCCTCCATGTACTGGGTGGTGAGCAGTACGGTGGCGCCCTCGGCGACCAGGCGCTGGACCTCGTCCCACACCTCGTTGCGGGTGCGGGGGTCGAGACCGGTGGTCGGCTCGTCCAGGTAGAGCACGGCCGGGTTGCCGATCAGGGAGGCGGCGAGGTCGAGCCGGCGGCGCATGCCACCGGAGTAGTTCATGGCGGCCTTCTTGGCCGCCTCCGTCAGGGAGAACCGCTCCAGCATCTCGTCCGCACGCCGGCGGGCGTCCTTGCGGGAGAGGTCGAGCAGCCGCCCGATCATGTAGAGGTTCTCCCAGCCGGAGAGCTTCTCGTCGACCGAGGCGTACTGGCCGGTGAGGCCGATGGTGCGGCGCAGCTGCCGCGGCTGGCGGACCACGTCGAAGCCGGCGACGGTCGCGGTGCCGGCGTCGGGGACGATCAGGGTGGAGAGGCAGCGCACCAGGGTGGTCTTGCCGGCGCCGTTGGGGCCGAGGACCCCGAGGACCGTGCCCTCCCGTACGTCCAGGTCGACACCGTCGAGGGCCTTGGTCTCGCCGTAGTGCTTGACGAGCCCCCGTACCTCCACGGCGTTGGGCTTGTTGTCGTTTCGCGTCATGCCCTCATGGGACCAGCCGCCACTGACAAAGCACCGACAGCCGACCGACAAACGTACGACAGACGTACGACAGCCCGCCGACACGCGGTCGGCGGGCTGTCGGTCCGTCGCTCACCCCATCAGTGGAAGGCGTGCTCCGGCTGCGGGAACGCTCCGCCGACCACGTCCTCGGCGAAGGCCTTCGCCGCGCCGGTCATGGTCTCGCGGAGCTCCGCGTACTGCTTGACGAACTTCGGCATCTTCCCGCCGGTCAGGCCCATCATGTCGGTCCACACCAGCACCTGCGCGTCGCACTCCGCGCCCGCGCCGATGCCGACCGTCGGGATGTGCAGGGACCGGGTGACCTCGGCGGCCAGCTCGGCCGGGACGAGCTCCAGCACCACCGCGAACGCTCCCGCGTCCTGCGCCGCCTTCGCGTCGCGCAGCAGCCGGTGCGCGGCCTCGTCGCCGCGGCCCTGCACCCGGTAGCCCATCGCGTTGACGGACTGCGGGGTCAGGCCCAGGTGGGACATGACGGGGATGCCGGACTGCACGATCAGCTCGGTCTGGGCCAGCGAGCGCTCGCCGCCCTCCAGCTTCACCGCGCCGACCCCAGCCTCCTTGACGAGGCGGGTGGCGCTGCGCAGGGCCTGCACCGCGCCCTCCTGGTACGAGCCGAACGGCATGTCGCCGATGACCAGCGCGCGGCGCGTGCCGCGTACGACGGCCGCCGAGAGCATGGTCATCTGGTCCATCGTCACGGGGACCGTGGAGTCGTAGCCGAGGTGGCAATTGCCCATGGAGTCGCCGACGAGGATGACCGGGATGCCGGCCTCGTCGAAGACGGAGGCGGTCATCGCGTCGTAGGCGGTGAGCATGGGCCACTTTTCGCCGCGTTCCTTGGCGAGGGCCAGGTCGCGGACGGTGATGCGCCGGGTGCCCGTGCCCCCGTACAGGGTGGCGGAGGCCGCGGATGCGGGTTCGCGGGCAGGCGAAACGGCAGGCGTCATTGCAACTGCTCCTTGTGTCATCTCGAGGCGCCCTTACGACGTCCCCGGACTCACCCCCCATGGTGGCATCCACGCGGGCAAAGGCGGAAGTGGTCCGTAGTGCGAGCCTGGCCACGGGATCCAATGTGCGCGTTTCGTGACAAGCGGAACCCTCTGCGCACGACCGTTCGTCCTCCCGGACGTACGACCGTGACCGACGGTCGTGACGTACGGCACGGAAGGCTCCCGTTCATCGCCTAGGGTCAAGGGGCGGGGACGGAGCGCGAGCACGGCAGTGAGGGCAGTGGTATGGCACAGGCGTACATGACGGAGTCGGGGAACGGCGGCTCGGAGTCCGAGCCCTCCGGGACCCGATTTCGGCGCCGGCTGACCGTACTGCGCAAGGACCCCGGAATCTGGCGGCGGGGCCGGGTCCTCGCCGGGATCGCCGTGGTGATCTCGCTCGTCATGATCTTCCACGCGGAGCTGCCCAACGACGTGGGCAACCTCGGCAGCCTCACCGAGACCTTCCTGCCCTGGCTGGGCCTGGCCGTCCCGTTCCTGCTGGCCGGGGCCGTCTACCGGAAGTCCGCCACCGCGCTCCTCGCGGTAACGCTGACGGCCGCGGTCTGGGCGAACCTCTTCGGCGGCCTGGTCAGCGACAAGTCCGGCTCCGGCGGCAACCTGGTGGTGGCCACCCACAACGTCGACGCCGACAACGCCGACCCGCGCGGCACCGCCGAGTCGGTGGCCCGGTCCGGGGCCGACGTCCTGGCCCTGACCGAGCTCAAGGGCAGCGCCGTCCCCGTCTACGAGAAGGCCCTCGCGGCCGTGTACAAGCACCACTCCATCGAGGGCACCGTCGGCCTGTGGAGCAAGTACCCGATCAGCGCGAGCGCGCCCGTCGACATCCGGATGGGCTGGACCAGGGCCATGCGCGCCACCGTCACCACCCCCCAGGGGCCGGTCGCCGCCTTCGTCGCCCACCTGCCCTCCGTCCGGGTCAAGCTGAACGCCGGCTTCACCGCCAACCAGCGCGACGACAGCGCCGGCGCGCTGGGCGCCGCGCTCGCCGCCGAACCGCTGAAGAAGGTCATCCTGCTCGGCGACCTCAACGGAACGATGAACGACCGCGCCCTGTCCGAGGTCACCTCGCAGATGCGCTCCACCCAGGGCGCGGCGGGCGACGGCTTCGGCTTCAGCTGGCCGGCGCAGTTCCCGATGGCCCGGATCGACCAGATCATGGTCCGCGGCATCCGGCCGGAGGCCTCCTGGACCCTGCCCCGCACCGGCAGCGACCACCTTCCCGTTGCGGCCCGGGTCACCGTCAAGCCCTGACGGACGCCGTCGCACGACGGCCCCGGCCGCTCTCCTCGGAGGGCGACCGGGGCCGCGCCGTGTCCGCCGGGGGTGTCCCCGGGGCGTTCGGGGGTGTCCCGTGGCGGCTACGCCCGCTCGCGCCAGCCGTTCGTGATGGGCAGCCGGCGGTCCTTGCCGAAGCCCTTCGCGGAGATCTTCGTGCCCGGCGGGTACTGGCGGCGCTTGTACTCCGCCGTGTCCACCATCCGCAGGGTCCTGGCCACCAGCTCCGGGTCGAAGCCGGCCGCCACGATCGCGTCCAGGCCCTGGTCGCGGTCCACGTACATGGCCAGGACCGCGTCGAGCACCGGGTAGTCCGGCAGCGAGTCCGTGTCCACCTGGCCCGGGCGCAGTTCGGCGCTCGGCGGCTTCACGATCGAGTTCTGCGGGATCGGCGGGACCTCACCGCGCTCGGCGGCGGCCCGGTTGCGGTACTCCGCGAGCCGGAACACGTCCGACTTGTAGACGTCCTTGATCGGGCCGTACGCGCCCACCGAATCGCCGTACAGCGTGGAGTAGCCGACGGCCAGCTCCGACTTGTTGCCCGGGGCCAGCACGATGTGGCCCTCCTGGTTGGACAGCGCCATCAGCAGGGTGCCGCGCAGCCGGGACTGGAGGTTCTCCTCGGCCAGGCCGGACAGGCCCAGCGAGCCCATGTACGCGTCGAACATCGGCTCGATGGAGACGGTCCGGAAGTTCAGCCCGGTGCGCTCGGCCAGGTCGGCCGCGTCGCTGCGGGAGTGGTCCGAGGAGTACTTCGAGGGCATCGAGACGCCGTGGACGTTCTGCGCGCCGATCGCGTCGCAGGCGATGGCGGCGACGAGCGCGGAGTCGATGCCGCCCGAGAGCCCGATCAGGACGGAACGGAAGCCGTTCTTCTTGACGTAGGCGCGCAGCCCCACGACCAGCGCGTCGTAGACCTCCTCGTCGTCGTCGAGCCGGTCGGCGTAACCGCCGGTGACCACCGGCTCGTACGGCTCCACGGGCTCCTCGGAGAGGATCACGCGCTCGATGCGCAGCCCGTCGTCGACGAGGCCCTCGGGCGCGTCGGCGCGGGCGGCCGGCAGGTCGAGGTCGACCAGGACGCAGCCCTCGGAGAACTGCGGGGCGCGGGCGATGACCCGCCCGTCGGCGTCGACGACGATCGAGTCCCCGTCGAAGACCAGCTCGTCCTGGCCGCCGATCATCGCCAGGTAGGCGAGGGTGCAGCCGGCCTCCTGGGCCCGCTTCTGGACCAGTTCGAGCCGCAGGTCGTCCTTGTTGCGCTCGTACGGGGAGGCGTTCACGGAGATCAGCAGCCCGGCCCCGGCGGAGCGGGTGGCGGGGACCCGGCCGCCCTCCTGCCAGAGGTCCTCGCAGATGGCCAGGGCCACGTCGACCCCGCCCACCCGGATCACCGGCTGCGTCTCGCCCGGCACGAAGTACCGGAACTCGTCGAACACGCCGTAGTTGGGGAGGTGGTGCTTGGCGAAGCGCAGGACGACCTGCCCGCGGTGCAGCACGGCGGCCGCGTTCTCGGGGGAGCCGGCCGGGCGGCCCAGGCGGGGCGTGGCCCGCTCGGTGCGGTCGAGGTAGCCGACGACGACCGGCAGCTCGCCCAGGCCCTCGGCCGCCAGGCGCTCCGCGAGCTCGCGCAGCGCGGAACGGGAGGCCTCCACGAAGGAACCGCGCAGGGCGAGGTCCTCGACGGGGTACCCGGTCAGCATCATCTCCGGGAACGCCACCAGGTGGGCGCCCTGCTCGGCGGAGTGCCGGGTCCAGTGGACGACCGAGTCGGCGTTGGCGGCGATGTCGCCGACGTGCGAGTCGATCTGATTCAGAGCGAGTCGAAGTTGAGGCACGGGGCCCAGTGTAATCGTCTTTCTGACGCGATGTCCTGGACCCCGCCTGTTTCCTGCCCGGTGACGTTCCGTCAGCCGATCGGGCCCGCGAACCTCACGTTGCTCAGCCCGCTCCCGGCAGAGATGTCCGCGGTGATGCTCTTGGTGCCCTTGGGGAGCTCGAAGGCCACGATCCCGCTGGCGGTTTCGCCCGGCATGATCGCGCCGCTGATCATCTTCGGCACGCCGCCGCTGTCGATGACCATGTCGGCGGTCATGCCCTGGTCGTCGCGGACGCTGGGCATGGCGTAGATCACTTCGTGCGGCGCGTTCGAGGTGTTGGTGATGGTGATGGTGAGCTGGACCGCGTTCTTGAACCTCTTGCGGGAAAGCTCGTCCTTCGCCTCGTACTTCGTCGGGGTCGCGAGGCTCACCTTGACGCCGTTCGGGTAGGTGAAGGTCTGGCCGAACGGCAGCGCGCTGGTCAGGCCGGGGACCTGGGAGGGCGAAGGGGACTTGGACGGCGAAGAGGACTTGGAGGGCCAGGGCTCGCTGCTGGGGTAGTCGCCGTCCGGCCCCCAGTCCTCCTCGACCTGCCGGTCGATGCGGCTGTCGGCCCGATCGACGACCAGGACGGTGAGGAAGAAGCCGCCGACCGAGGCGAGCAGGCCGAACACGGCGAGCACGGTGCCGACGACGGCCATCGACTTCCTCGGGGCGCCCTTGTTGGCGCGGACGATGCCGCCGATGCCGAGGCCCACGCCGACGGCGGCGGTCAGGGTGCCGGCCCAGAAGAGGAACGGGATGATGCCCAGGAAGATGCCGAAGCCGCCGGTGATGACGGCGGCGACCGCCAGGCCGTTGTTGTTCGGGGTGGCCTGCGGGTATCCGGGGTAACCGGGGTACGTGGTTCCGGGGTAGCCGGGGGTGGGCTCGCCCCACGGGTGGCTGGGCGCGCCGGGTGTGCCGAAGCCTGCGGCTGCCGGGGCGGGAGTGGGGGCGGACGGTGACGGCGGGGCGAACGGCGACGGGGCGCGAGCCGGCTCCGGGGCGGCTGCGGCGGGCGCCTGGGGTGCCTGGGGTGCCTGGGTCGCCGCCGGTGTCTCGGGGGGCGTCGGGATGGTCGGGGTCGTGTCGAGTGAGAGCGGTTCCGTGGGTGCTTCGGAGGTCTCTGGTGTCTCGGGAGTGGCCGGGGTGGTCGGGGTTTTGTCGAGTGAGAGCGGTTCCGTGGGTGCTTCGGAGGTCTCTGGTGTCTCGGGAGTGGCCGGGGTGGTCGGGGTTTTGTCGAGTGAGAGCGGTTCCGTGGGTGCTTCGGAGGTCTCCGGTGCCTCGGGAGCGGCCGGGGTGGTCGGGGCCTTCTCCAGCGAGAGCGGCTGCGCGGGCGCCGGTATGGAGTCCGTCTCGGGTGTCGGGGTGCCCGCCGGCTCGGCCGGCGGACCGGCGGGAGTGCTGGGCGGGTTCGGCGGGGTGCTCATACCGGCGGGGGCGTCCTTTTGTCGCGGCAGTCGTGATCACCGCAAGGGTGCCATGCCCGTGCCCGGGGGCCCGCCCCAATTCCCGCCCGTGTGCCGCTCGCTCGCCCGCTTCCCGGCCCGGTTGGGCTCGCCCGCTTCCCGGACCGGGGCCGGGGGTCGGGCGGGCCGGGCGTGGTCTATCGCTGGTAGCCGAGCACCGTCATCATCCCGGACTCCGAGTGGTAGACGTTGTGGCAGTGCGTCATCCACAGCCCGGGGTTGTCCGCGTCGAAGTCCACCGTCAGCCTGCGCCCCGGCAGGAGGATCGCGGTGTCCTTGCGCGCCCCGCCCTCCTGCCCGCCCAGCGCGAAGGTGTGCCCGTGCAGGTGGACCGGGTGCCACATCGGCGTGGCGTTGGCGAACTCCAACCGGACCCGCTCGCCCGCCTTCACCGGGTGCCGCTGGTCCGGCGTGTAGGGCTTGCCGTCGAAGGCCCAGTTGTAGTTGGTCATGCTGCCGGTGAGCCGCAGCCGCACCGTACGATCCGGGTCGCGCGGGGTCAGCGCGACCGGTTCGGCGGCCCTGAGCGCGTCCGCCATCAGCGGCGGGGCGTCCAGTTCGGCGGGCCGGGTCGCGGCCGTCGGCGCCGTCCCCGATCCGGTGCGCAGCACCGCGAGCGCCGAGCCCTCCTTGCCCTCGGCCAGCGCGGTGAGGGGGAACACCCCGTCCTTGGCGGTGACCAGGACGTCGTACCGCTCGCCCATGCCCAGCAGCAGCGATCCCGTCTTCGTCTGCTCCACCGGGTAGCCGTCGGCGTGGGTGACCGTCAGTTCGTGGTCGCCGAGGGCGATCCGGAACGCGGTGTCCCCGCCGGCGTTGACGATGCGCAGCCGGATCCGGTCGCCGGGTTCGGCGGTGAGGACCGAAGGGTCGTCCGCCACCCGCCCGTTGATCAGGTAGTGGGCGTAGACGACGTCGCCCGCGTCCCCGCCGAGGTAGTCGCTGTGGCCGCCCATGGCGACGTAGGAGCGCTTCCCGGCGCCGCCGGGGGAGGCGGAGGCAGCGGGGGAGGCGCTCCGGCGGTGGGTCGCGTGGGCTCCGCCGTTGCCGTTCATGCCCTTGCGGAGCTCGGCGAGGACGGCGTCCGGGGTGGCTCCGTCCACCCCGTCGATCCAGTCGTCCAGGACCACCACCCACTCCTTGTCGTAGGAGAGGGGTTCCTTGGGGTCCTCGATGATGAGCGCGCCGTACAGGCCGCGGTCCTGCTGGACGCCGGTGTGCGGGTGGAACCAGTACGTGCCCGGGTGGGGGACGGCGAACTTGTACGGGAAGGACGCCCCCGGGGCGATGTCCCGCTGGGTCAGCCCCGGGACCCCGTCCATGTCGTTGCGCAGCGCGAGGCCGTGCCAGTGCAGGGAGGTGGCCTCGGGGAGGTTGTTGGCCAGGGTGAGGGCGAGCGTGCCGCCCGCGGTGGCCCGGACCTCCCGGCCCGGCAGCTTGTCCCCGTACGCCCAGGAGCGGACGGTGATGCCGGCGCCGAGGTCGAGCGGGGTGGCGGTGGCGGTCACCTTGACCTCGGTGAGGGGGCCGGTGGCCTTGCGGGCGGCCTCGGCGGCCCGCACCTCGGGCCCGGCCGGGTCCACGTACCCCTCGGGCACGTCCGCGGCGGAGCCGCCGTGGTGCATCGAGCCGTGGCCGGAACCGGCGGGGCCGGCCGAACCAGCGGAGCCGGAGCAGGCGGCGAGCAGCCCGGAGCCGAGGACGGCCGCGGATGTGCCGAGCACGGTGCGACGGGTGGGAAGAGAGCGCATGGGAGCACCTCATGGGTGTGGTGTTACGGATGCAAGGGCTCGGATCGGCGCCGCCCCGGGCATGCGCGGGCATGCGGGGCGGCGGCGTCGGCCTATGCCCGCAGGACCGCCAGCCGGGTGAGGAGCTCGCGGGGCGAGGGCGGGTCCGGACCACCGCCGGACCGGACCGGTATGCGGGCCGCGCCCCCGAGCGGCGCGGTGCGTCGGGATCCGGTCCGGCCGGCGCCGATGAGCAGCACGACGAGCCCCGCCAGCACGGCGAGGCAGACCGACGTGGGGTCCCCCTCGGTCGCGGGCACCGCGTGCCCCCACCAGGGGACCGTGGGGGAGGGTGCGTCGGTGGTCGGGGCCGAGGTGTGGCGCGTGCCACCCCGCTCGGCCGGGGCGGGCTGCCCCGCCGAGGCAACGGAGTGAGCCGCAGGCACGTCTTGCACGACGTGGGACTCAGTCGGATGGCCCAGGGTGTGCATGGTGACGATGCCCAGCAGCAGCGCGGCGAGCAGCAGCAACCGGGCCCCCGGGGCGCCTCGCTGAGCACTGCGCGTCATGCCGGGAACCCTACCGGGGGTGGGTATCCGATCGGAGGACCGACCCCGCATCTGCTTAGGATTAGTCACACTATGTCCCCACAAGTGTCCCCACATGGACTCTCGCCGCGGACCGCGTGGCCGGTCGCCACCTTGATCGGTCTCGCCGCGGCCGCCTACACGGCGTGGGTGCTCGAAGTCGTCCTCTCCACGGGCCTCAACCCCATCGAGACGTACGTCAGTGAACTCGCCGCCCAGGACCAGCCGCTCGGCGGCCTCTTCCGGGCCACCGACTTCACCGCCGGGCTGCTCGCCTTATCCGGAGGGCTCCTGGCGCTCTCCCGGCTGCTGAAGTACGCGGAGTCCCGCCGCGCCTGGGCGGTCATCGGCTGGGCCGGGGTCGCCCTCTTCGGCGCGGCCACCGCCGCCGACGCCTGGCTGCCGCTGAGTTGCCAGCCCACCGTGGACCCCGAATGCGCCGCCCTGGAGACCGCCGGGCTGGTCCCCGCGACCCACCGGGCCCACGCCGTCAGCAGCAGCCTCGCCATGACCGGGGCCCTCGTCGGCCTGGTGGCCCTCACGGTCGCCGCCCGCCGCTACGGCTGGTTCGCCCCGCTCGCCCGCTACGGCCCCGCCCTCGTCGCCCTCGAACTGCTCGCCACCGTCTGGACCCTGTCTGCGATCGCCCTGTTCACGGCCGGGCGCGGAACCTGGGCCCTCGGCGCCGGCCAGCGGCTCCAGGTGCTCCTCGTCGCGCTCTGGCTGGGCCTGCTCGCCTACTCCGTCCACAAGGAAGGCCGTACGTGAGCGTCACCGGCCGGTTCGTCCGCGTCGACCACGTCGACTGTGTCCAAGGGGTCTCGGGGGTCTCGGGGGTCTCAGGGGTCGCCGGGGGCGAAGGGGGCGAGGGCGTCCACCGCGTCGACGGGGTCCCGCTGCACGTCGTCGTCGAAGGCCGGGGGCCCGTGTGCGTCCTCAGCGCCGGGCTCGCCATGGCCTGGTTCGACTGGGACCAGGTCGTCGCACCACTCGTCGCCGCGGGCCGCACCGTCGTCCGCTTCGACCGCCCCGGACACGGCCTCAGCGGCCCCGCCACCGAGCCGCCCACCACCGCCGGGGAGGCCCACCGCATCGCCGGACTGCTGGACGCGCTGGGGCTCGGCACCCGCGCCGCCGGACCCGTCACCGTCGTCGGGCACTCCATCGCCGCCTTCCACGTCGAAGCCTTCGCCCGCCTGTACCCCGAGCGCACCGCCGCGCTCGTCCTGGTCGACGGCAGCACCGAGGAGGCCCCGCACACGACCCTGCCCGTCGCACTGCGCACCGGGGCCGCCCGTGCCCTCGGCCGGGTTGTGACCGCCGCCGGACTGCCGGCCGCGCTGGGACCGCTGGCCCGCCGCGTCACCGTACGGGCCTCCCGCACCGGCGGCTCCGACCCGGCCGCACGGGAGCTCGTACGCCGCTGCTACCGCACCGGCCGGGTCTGGCGCGGCGCCCTGCTGGAGAACTGCCGCTACCTGGACATGGCCGCCGAGCTACAGGCCCTGCGCGGGACGCACCCGCTGGCCGCCCCCACCACCGTCCTGGCCGGTCACGACGGCTCGGCCGGGCGCCCGGCCCTGCGCTGGCTGTCCCGGCAGGCGGACCTCGCCGACCTGCTCGGCGCCCGCTTCGAGGTCGCCGAACCCGCAGGCCACCTGGTCATGCTGGACCGCCCGGGCCAGGTGGCCCGGGCGGTCCTGGCAACGGCCGGGCAGGGTCAGACCCGGCAGGGTCAGACCCGCGCGTAGACCTTCTCCACGAAGGTGGCCATCTGGTCGTCGGAGAGGTGCTGGGCGAGGTCGGCCTCGCTGATCATGCCCACCAGCTTCTTGTTCCGGATCACGGGCAGCCGGCGGATCTGGTGGCTCTGCATCTCCTCCAGCACGTCACCGACGTCCGCGCCCGCGTCGATCCAGCGCGGGGTGCCCTGGGCCAGGTCACCGCAGGTGACCTTCGCCGGGTCGTGGCCCTTCGCCACGCAGTTCACGACGATGTCGCGGTCGGTGATGATGCCGCACAGCCGCTCTTCGGCGTCGCTGATGGGCAGGGCGCCCACATTGAGCCGGGCCATCAGCTGGGCGGCCCGGTCGAGGGTCTCGGTGGCGGGAATCCACTGGGCCCCGGGGTGCATGATGTCTGCGGCAGTGGTCATCGCTGAACCTCCTGAGCACACCGTTCGACACCGGGCGCGGACGCGTCCGGCGCGGCGCGGTCCCCCACGGGCCGGTACGGGTCCCCCACGGCGGCCACACGGCCGAGCACACGCCCGTACGGGTGAGAGGGCGCCTCTCACCACGGTACGGGCGTGTCCCGTCACCCGCGCGGCGCGGCTCCGCGCTGCCGCAGCATGTCCGCCATCAAGGTGAGCTCCGAGCGCTGCGCGTCGACCATGCCCTGCGCCAGCGCCTTCTCGACCGGGGTCTCGCACTGCTGCGCACAGCCCTCGGCCATCGTGACGCCGCCCTTGTGGTGGTCGGTCATCAGCTGGAGGAACAGCACTTCCGCGTCCCGGCCCGAGGCGGCGCCCAGCTGGTCCAGCTCCTCTTTGGTGGCCATGCCCGGCATCAGCGCGCCGGGCTTCGCTGCGTCGTGCCCCGCGTGGCCGCCGTGACCGCCCGCGGCCCCCATCCAGGACATCGGCGGCTCGCCGGCCACCACCTTCGGTAGCCCCCACAGGTCCAGCCAGCCGAGCAGCATGCCCCGCTGGTTGGCCTGGGTGTTGGCGATGTCGTAGGCGAGGGTGCGCACCGCTTCGTCCTGGGTGCGGTCGCGGACGATGAAGGACATCTCCACCGCCTGCTGGTGGTGCACCGCCATGTCGCGGGCGAAGCCCGCGTCCGGCGACCGGAGCTCCGGAGTGCGGGGCGCTGCCGTACGGTCCGACGGTCCGGAACCGGCGGAACCGCCGCCGTTCGCGGCGGCCACCGTGGCGGCCGCCGCGAACAGCAGGGCCAGCAGGACGGCCGTGCCCGCGACCCAGTACGTACGGGGGACGGGACGGTCCGGGCGTGCCGGGCGGACGGGCTCGGCCGTGGAGACCGGGTCGGTCGGGGGGACCGGGTCGGTCGGGGGGACCGGGCGGCTCACTTGCCGGCCACCCCGCTCGTGCAGGCCGCGCCCGGCTCCGGGGTCTGCTCGCCCTGCACGTACTTCGTGAAGAACTGCGACACCCGCGGGTCGTCCGCGCTGTCCACGGCCAGCTGCTTGCCCCACGCGCTGAGCACGATCGAGCCGGTCTGCTCCTTGACCGGGCTCATCAGCGTGTACGGCATCTTGCCGACGGTCGCGGCGAGCTTGTCCACGTCGGCCTTGGGGGCCTTCTCGTTGTACGTCACCCAGACCGCGCCGTGCTCCAGCGAGTGCACGGCGTTCACCTCCGGCACCGGGTTCTTGTAGACGTCACCGTTGCAGTTCATCCAGCGGGGGTGGTGGTCACCGCCGACCGGCGGGTTCATCTCGTACTTCACCGGGGTCTCGACGTGGTTGCGGCCCAGCGTCTTCGCGTCCCAGAGCTGCTCGCCCGCGACCGGCTGCTTGCGGATCTCCTCGGCCTCCTTGCGGATCTTCTCCGCGGCCGCCTGCTTGCGCTGCTCGTCCTGCTTCTGCTCGATCAGCACCCATGCGCCGAAGCCGACGAGGCCGACGACGATGGCCGACGCGGCCGTGATCGCGATGGCCTTGTTGCGCCGCTCCCGGATCTGGTCGGCGCGGCGCATCTCGGCTATGCGCGCCTGACGGGAGTTCGGGTCGGTGTTCTGGTTGGTCCTGCCGGACTTGCTGGCCATGTGCCCTGGTTTCCTTCTGCTGAGGGGGGTGGATGAACGCGAAACCGAACCGGACCGCTCAGGTCCGCAGCACCTGGAGGGCAAACAGGTCAGGGGCGCGCGGCGGAGCCCCGTACAGCCGGATCCGCGATGCCCCGGAGGCGATCGCGGCGGGCGCCGGCGCACCCACGGGGCCGGTCACGGCGGGCGGCGGAACGGGCAGCACGCCCGGAGTGATGCGCGTGCGCGGCGAGCAGCCGGGCAGGTCGTACGGAGACACGCAGACGGCGTGCGCCGGCGCCCCGGCCCCCGCTCCCGCCCCTGCCTGCTGTACTTGCGCACCCGGCGACGGGACGTGCGACTCGCCCGATCGCGTACACAGCAGCACCGTGCCGGCCAGCACCGCGAAGACGACCAACAGGACGGCACGCCGGAGCCCGGGACGTCCGCGACGCCCCGACTGCGTGTGCTGCCGGCCCCCCATGGGCGCAGATGGTAATGCTCATGACTGCTCCCAGGTCAGTGCGGGGGTGCCGCGAGCTTTCCCGTGTGCGTAATGTGGCGGAAACCACGACTGGCGATACTGGGCGCGCCCGACTGTGCCCCGACGGTCGAGGCGGTGGTGCACAGGCCGTCTGAACTGCGAGGATGAAGGCATGGACAAGCAGCAGGAATTCGTCCTCCGGACGCTTGAGGAGCGAGACATCCGCTTCGTGCGCCTGTGGTTCACCGACGTACTGGGCTTCCTCAAGTCCGTCGCGGTCGCACCGGCGGAGCTGGAGCAGGCCTTCGACGAGGGCATCGGGTTCGACGGCTCCGCGATCGAGGGCTTCGCGCGGGTCTACGAGTCCGACATGATCGCCAAGCCGGACCCGAGCACGTTCCAGATACTGCCGTGGCGCGCGGAGGCCCCCGGGACCGCCCGGATGTTCTGCGACATCCTGATGCCGGACGGCTCGCCGTCCTTCGCGGACCCGCGCTACGTCCTCAAGCGCATCCTGGCCAAGACCTCCGACCTGGGCTTCACCTTCTACACCCACCCGGAGATCGAGTTCTTCCTGCTGAAGGACAAGCCGCTGGACGGCACCCGCCCGGTCCCGGCCGACAACTCCGGCTACTTCGACCACACCCCGCAGAACGTGGGCATGGACTTCCGCCGCCAGGCGATCACCATGCTCGAATCGATGGGCATCTCGGTGGAGTTCAGCCACCACGAGGGCGCCCCCGGCCAGCAGGAGATCGACCTCCGCTACGCCGACGCGCTCTCCACGGCCGACAACATCATGACCTTCCGCCTGGTCATGAAGCAGGTGGCCCTCGAGCAGGGCGTGCAGGCCACCTTCATGCCGAAGCCGTTCTCGGAATACCCCGGCTCGGGCATGCACACCCACCTCTCCCTCTTCGAGGGAGACCGCAACGCCTTCTACGAGTCGGGTGCCGAGTACCAGCTCTCCAAGGTCGGCCGCTCCTTCATCGCGGGCCTGCTGAAGCACGCCGCCGAGACGGCGGCGGTCACCAACCAGTGGGTCAACTCGTACAAGCGCATCTGGGGCGGCTCCTCCCGCAGCGCCGGCGCGGGCGGCGAGGCCCCCTCGTACATCTGCTGGGGCCACAACAACCGCTCGGCCCTGATCCGCGTCCCGATGTACAAGCCGGGCAAGACGGGCTCCTCGCGCGTCGAGGTCCGCTCGATCGACTCGGGTGCCAACCCGTACCTCACCTACGCCGTCCTCCTCGCGGCCGGCCTCAAGGGCATCGAAGAGGGCTACGAACTCCCGGCGGGCGCCGACGACGACGTCTGGGCCCTCTCCGACGCCGAACGCCGCGCGATGGGCATCGAACCCCTCCCGCAGAACCTCGGCGAGGCCATCTCCCTGATGGAACGCAGCGAACTGGTCGCCGAAACCCTCGGCGAGCACGTCTTCGACTTCTTCCTGCGCAACAAGAAGCAGGAGTGGGAGGAATACCGGAGCGAGGTCACGGCCTTCGAACTCCGCAAGAACCTCCCGGTGCTGTAAGGGCAGGTCAGCGCGCGCGTCACTCCGGGCCGGTGGTCGACGACCACCGGCCCGGAGTCGTCTCAGAGGCCGTCGCGCTCTATCAGTGAGCCGTCAGGGGCCAGCGTGTAGATCCGTGGCGTGCCCATTCTTTCTGTGGCCTGCCGCAGAGCCGCTTCCTTTTCGGCGGGGTCGGGGGCGTGTGGGTCCGATATGCGAAAGCCGTGCAGTTCGATGCTGTCGGCGTCGACGTCCGCGGGCTCGGGAAGGCCCTCTTGGATGAAGCCGCAGAGCGAACGCAGTGCGTCTTCTCCGAGCTCCAGGGGGTGGAAGGGCAATGCGTACGGTTCCTCTTCCTCGCCAGGCCAAGGAATGACGTCCGCCGGGCGGTCCCCGGCCCAGTAGGGAAGCTCGAAGGAGAGCGGTTCCCCGATGTTCTCGATGATTCCGTCGTCCGGGGACAAGCTCAGGGAGCGGATGAGGCGTCCGTCCTCCCAGACGGCGAACGCCAGCCAGTCGACCACGCTGTGCATGGCATGCAGGACCAATCGTCGGCCGGCACTCGCTGCCACGAGGTGCTCGGGAAGCCGTGACGGGAAATCGATCATCACGCGCCGATCGCAGATGACCTCCACGCCCGGCCAGCTCGCCGCATACGTCGTTCCCTCGGGGGGATAGACGCCCTCCCCCAGGACCGAACCCCGAGCTCCTTCGATCTCACAGCCCGCATACAGGCGCCGCACCATGCGGGACGTTTGCTCCCAGTCCGCCGCACCCACCTGGAGGAGCAGGGCCGGCACATCTCCATCGGCATACACGAGCAGACCGGTCTTGGCTCCCAATGTTCCTCCCCCATCCGCAATGTCCCATCGTGGCTGCACCGTATCCGCCGGCTCTGACAGAGGTCATGGCCTTCGAGGTCCGCGAAAGCCTCTCCCGGTGCTGTAGCCGCAGGTCAGCGTGTGCGTCATCCGGGGTGGCGGCGCCTAGCATGTGGCTGTCGTCGGGTGCGACGGGTTGGCGGCGGGTCGTGCGCGGTGGAAGGGGTGGCGTGAGCAGGAGCAAGGGCTGGGGCGTGGGGGCGGCGGTCGTGGGGGTCGCGGTGTTCGCCGGGGTGCTCGTGGTCGGTGGGGCCGTGTTGGCTTCGGGGGAGGAGGACGGTCTCGACGGCAGTTGGGTGCGGGAGCCCGCCGGGGCGGAGGTCGCGGCCCGCGCCGGGGGAGATCCGTCGCGGGGCACGGTCACGGCGGAGCTCGCCGCCGCCGCGGCTGCGGCCGGGCTCGCCCCGGGTGACGCATTCCCCCCGGAGGAGGGCGAGCTCGCCGACTGCATCGCTGACTGGAGGGGCGACGGCCCCGCCGACGACGGCCGGCTGGCGGCCCTCGAAACCGCTCTGGAGGAACGCGGCTGGCAGGTCACGGCCCGCCAGGGCGGGCCCGCTCCGAAGGTGGCCCTCAAGAGCGGATCCTGGCGCCTGCAGTTCACCAACGGCGGCCTCCTCGACAACTTTTCGCTGGTGGCCACCCGATCCGGCCGCACCTGTGAAGAGGCCTTCCGCCGCGCCGAAGCGACCCGCGGCCCGCGCGGTTAGACGTCATCTCATTTGGAGGATTGGGTAGGCTGTCGATCGTGGTGGGGATTGTTGACCGGCTGGTGCCGGATGAGTTGTGGGTACTGTTCCAGCGGGTCGTGCCGGAGGCGCCGTCGCGACCGCAGGGCGGTGGTCGGCGTCGGCATGGCGACCGGGAAGTACTCGCCGCGATCGTGTTCGTTGCCACGTCGGGCTGTACGTGGCAACAGTTGCCGACGGCGTCGTTCGGGCCGTCGGGGGCGACGGCTCACCGGCGTTTTTCCGAGTGGAGCAAGGCCCGGGTGTGGGCCAAGCTCCACCGCCTGGTCCTCGACGAGCTCGGCGCCCGCGGTGAGCTGGACTGGTCCCGCTGCGCGATCGACTCGGTGAACATGCGGGCCCTGAAAAGGGGGACCTGACAGGTCCGAATCCTGTCGACAGGGGCAAGTTCGGATCAAAGATCCATTTGATCACCGAGCGGACCGGTCTGCCCCTGTCCGTCGGAATCTCGGGCGCGAACCTGCACGACAGCCAGGCCCTCGAACCCCTCGTCCGCGGCATACCGCCCATCCGTTCACGCCGCGGACGCCGACGACGCAAGCCCGCCAAGCTCCACGCAGACAAGGGTTACGACTACGCCCACCTGCGACGATGGTTACGCGGACGCGGCATCAAGCACCGCATAGCCCGCAGAGGCATCGAGTCCTCACAGCGACTGGGCCGCCACCGCTGGACCATCGAACGCACCATGGCCTGGCTCGCCGGCTGCCGCCGCCTCCACCGCCGCTACGAACGCAAAGCCGAACACTTCCTCGCCTTCGCCAGCATCGCCTGCACCCTCATCTGCTACCGAAGACTCACCAAATGAGATGACCTCTTAGTACGGAGGTCCCCGGCCGCCTCAGTGGACCGCGCGGCGCCAGGTGGGGCGGTTGGGGGTGGTGGGGGTCGTCGTCGTGTGGAGTTCGGCGTCCAGGCCCAGGACCGCCGA
This sequence comes from Streptomyces sp. NBC_01214, assembly GCF_026340975.1. Classification (GTDB taxonomy): domain Bacteria; phylum Actinomycetota; class Actinomycetes; order Streptomycetales; family Streptomycetaceae; genus Streptomyces. Next base: position 2,050,027 of record NZ_JAPEOS010000001.1, read on the forward strand.
CGTGATGGTGCCCGAGGGTTCGAGGACGGCCGACGGGGCGCCCGCGAAGAGCATGCCGGATTCGACCCATGCCGGGGGTCCGCCGAGGCCCGTGGTGCTGATGGTGCCGCTGTCCGCGCGGCCCACCATGAGGCGGCCCGCCGCGCCGACCGCGCCGTAGCCCGCGCGGCCGCCCGCCTCCGTGACGCTGGAGACCTGGGGCCGGACCGAGGGGCCCGCCGTGACCAGGGCGGTGCGGACGACGCCCGAGTCCGGGCGGCGGAAGAAGAGGCGGACGCCCGCGCCGTCCGGGGCGGCCGAGAGGGGGACCGTGGTGGCGGGCAGGCCCGTCGGTGCGGGGCCGAGCAGCGGGGTGTCCGGGGTGCGCTGGGTCCAGGCCAGGACGGACGTCGTGGTGGTCGCGTACACGTGGCGCCGCCCGGCCGCGTCGATCGCCGTCACGGGGTCGCCCTGCAGGTCCTCGCCGCCGAGCCGCTCCCACGGGGAGAAGCCGCCGTCCGGTTGTTGGGTGCTCGCGCGCAGGGTGCGCCGCGAGTCGCGGAGGTAGACGGTGAGCAGGCCCCGCGCGTCCACGGACGCCGCGGGCGCGCTGATCGCCGAGGTGCCCTCGTCGTCGGTGCGCTCCGGGGTGCCGAGCGACTGCCACGGGCCGAACGGGCCGTCGGGCGCGGGCTGGACGGCGTACACGACCTCGCGCCGGTACTCCGCGGGCGTCGAGCCGAAGGTGGTGCGGGTGGCGAGGACGGCGATGCGGCCGCCGGGGAGGCGGGCGGCGGTGGCGCCCGGGTCGATGCCCGTCCCCGGGATGAAGATCGGGCCCGCCCAGTCGCCGCCGGCGCTGCGGGACCAGTACGCGCCCTGGCCGTCCAGCGTCGCGAAGGCCCACAGGCGGCCGGGCGTTCCCTCGGTTAGCCAGGAGGTGTGGTCGGCGCGGGTGTAGCGCAGCGACTGGGCCCAGTTGCGCCCGGTCGGGTTGCCCGCGACCTTGCGGTCGCCGCAGCCCGACGGGCTGCCGCAGTAGTCCTGGTGGTCCTGCCAGGCGTAGGTCTTCAGGAAGCCGGTCTTGGTCTCGGCGGTCTGCGGGTCCAGCGCGTGCGGGAGGGTGCTGTTGTGGTAGCCGAGGTAGCTCTGGACCGTGAAGTGCGGGCGTCGGCTGACCTGGGCGGCGTAGGCGGCGGTGCCGGCCTGCACGAAGCGGGCCCCGTACATGTGGTCCTGGTGGTCGGTGTACCGGCCGGTCCCGTTCTCGCCGTACCGGTTCGGCGTCGGGTCCTGCATCCGTATCGTCGTCGGCCGGTAGCGGTCCAGGACCTCGGCTATCGCCTGGACGAGCTGGTCCTTCGTGTACGTGAACGGCTGCTTGACCGGGGTGCCGGAGCTGAGCTGGGCGTCGAGCGCGGGTATCCGCCCGTTCCACAGGCCGCGCAGGCTCTCGGGGGTGTCCCCACCGGTGCTGCGGGCCTCCCGCAGCATCAGCCACACCAGGTTGACCTGCGGCTTCGCCATGAGGACGTCGAGTTCGGCCTGCCCGCCCCCGACGGTGGGTATGACCGTACGCTTCCACGCGCTGGTGCGGTCCCCGGTGGCCATCTGTGCGTACGCGGAGCGGATGCCGTTCTGCCGGGCCTCCGCGTAGTGGGCGCGGTCGGCGGGCTGTTCGGGGTCGGAGGCGGCGCCGCCGCGGGCCTCGTTGCGGCCGTCGGACTCGCCGGAGGTGAGGTAGGCGGTGGTGACCTGGGTGCCGGACAGCAGGGACCGGCTGAGGTCCGGGTTCATGAAGAACAGGTCGTCGTCGGGGTGGGCGACGACCTGGACGACCGAACCGGCGGTGACGCTCGCGGGCCGGGCCGCGGCCGGGTTCTTCTCCTGGGTGGCTTGGGCGGTGGTCTGCTGGCCGCCGGCCACGGAGAGCACACCGGTGGCGCCGGCTGTCAGCACGGTGAGCAGGGCCGCGAAGCGGCGACGGGTCACGGGCATCGGGTCACGCCTCGGGTCGTTCTCGTCGGGAGAAAGCGTTGAACAGTCAAAGAGAGGCCGAATCAACGGACTTGGTTCACCGAATTCGCAGATGACCGGTGCTTTTCCCCGACAAAATGCGGACGTTGTTCGTCCCCTTATGGAGGCGACCCGGGCGGTGGGCGGTGGGCGGTGGGCGGTTAAGGGAACGGAGGCGCGTTGCGCGGGCCCACCGGCTGCCACGGCGCCAGGTGCGCGTTCGGAACGTCGGCCGAGGAGGTCACGTACAGCCGCGCGTCGAGCCCCACCACCGCCAGGCTGACCAGGTCCTTGCCGGTCATCGTGGAGGAGGGCGCGCCGACGAACATCAGCGGGGACCGTTCCCACGGCCGCCCCGGCCCGGCCTCCGAGCCCAGTTGGCCGCCCGCCGTGCGGCCCGCCAGTACGTGCCCGCTCGCCGTCACCGAGCCGAAGCCCTGGAGGCCGCCGAGGTCGGTCATCTGGCTCACCTTCAGCCCGCCCTCACCCGTGATCAGTGCGGTACGGACGTTGCCGGAGCCGGGCTTGCGGAACCACAGCCGCACCCCGCCCTCGCGGCCGTCCGCGGTCAGCGGGAGCGTGGTGTCCGGCAGCCCGGTGGCCGTGACCTGGCCCAGCGGGGCGCCCGGCTTCGGCTGTACCCAGCCCACCACCGACTTGGAGGTGGCGGAGAACACCATGCGCCGCCCGGCGCCGTCGGTCGCGGCGGCCGGGGAGCCGTGCAGGTCGGTGCCGCCGTACTTCTCCCAGGGCCCCCAGCTGCCGTCCGCCCGCTGCACCCGGCCGCGCAGGCTGGACGCGCCGTCGCGGACGTACGCCGCCAACTGGCCCGTGCCGTCGACCGATACGGCCGGCGCGCTGATGTCGGAGGTCCAGGTCTCGTCCGCGGTCTCGGGGGTGCCGAGCGACTGCCACTCCGTGAACTCCTCGGCCCCCGGCTGCTTCTGGACGACGTAGACGACCTCGCGCGTGTAGTCGGTGGGCTTCGCGCCGAAGGAGGTGCGGGTGCCGAAGGCGGCGATCCGGCCGTCCGCCAGGGTCACGGTGCTCACGGCCGGGTCCATGCCGGTGCCGGGGAGCAGGTCCGGGCCCTTCCAACGGCCGACGGGGCCGGGCCGGTGCCAGACGGCGACCTGGCCGTCGAGCACCTTGAAGGCCCACAGCCCGTGCTCCGCGTCGGAGGTCAGCCAGCTGGTGCTGGTGCCGCGGGTGTAGTTGATGGAGTCCGACCACCGGTTGCCGCCCGGCTGGTCGGAGACCTTGAGGTCGCCGCAACCGGCGGGACTGTTGCAGTGGTTCTGCTGGTCGAGCCAGGCGTAGGTGCCCAGGATGTCCAGCTTCTCCTTGGCCTCGTCCGGGTCCAGGGCGCTGGGGAGCGAGCCGTTTATGTAGCCGGCGTAGTTCTGCACCGCGAAGTGCGGGCGGTCCGTGACGTCCTTGGCGTAGGCGGCGGTGGCCATTTGTACGAACCGGGCGCCGTAGAAGTGGTCCTGGTGGTCGGTGTACCGCTTGGTGGTGGGATACCGGCCGGGGGTCGGGTCCTGGGAGCGGACGGTGGTCGGCCGGTACTGCTCCAGGATGCCGACGAGGGTCTGGACGACCTGGTCCTTGGTGTACGAGAACTTCTGCGTGACCGGGGTTCCGGACGCGAGCATGGAGTCCAGACGGGGAACCTTGCCGTCCCACAGGCCGTGCAGGCTGTCCGGGGCGTTGTCGTAGACGGTGCCGGCCTCGCGGAGCTGCAACCAGACGAGGTTGACCTGGGGTTTGGCGACCAGGACGTCGACCTCGGCGTGACCGCCGCCCTTGGTCGGGACGACGGTGCGCGTCCAGGGACTGCCGCGGTCGCCGGTGGCCATCTTGGCGTAGGCGGCGCGGATGCCGTTCTGGCGGGCCTCGGCGTAGGCGGGCTTGTCGGGCTTGGTGGTGGCCGCCTTGGCGGAGCCGGCGTTGATGCCGTCGGACTCGCCGGAGGTGAGGTAGACCGAGGTCACGGGGTGGCCGGCGGATATGGAGTACCGCAGGTCCGGGTTCATGAAGTACAGGTCGTCGTCGGGGTGCGCGATGACCTGGAGCACCCGGCCGGGGTCGGGCGGTTCGGGGGCGGGGGTGGGGGCCGCCTTCACGGGGACGGTGGGGGAGTCGAGGCGGTCGAGGAGTTCGTTGCCCCGGAGGAGGAGAAGGCTGCCGGCGGCGGTGACCACGCAGAAGGCGACGACCTTGACGAGGCCGGCCCGGCGGCGCCGGCGGGAGGAGCGGGCCCCGTCCCGGGCACCGCCCTTGCCGCGGGCGGCGCGGCGCGTCCGGCGACGGCCGTCGGTGGTTGCGGTGGCCGCAGGAGCCGCGGGAGCCGCGGGAGCTGCCGGGGCGTCCGCGGCTTCGGTGGACTCGACCGCGGCGACCGCGGCGGCCGGCTCGGCCGGCTCGGCCGGCTCGGCCAGGGCAGCCGGTTCTGCCGCATCGGCCGCATCAGCCGCATCGGCCAAGTCGGCGTGCGGCGGGGCCTGGTGGGCCTGCTGGGACGGGTGGGGGACCTGGTGCGGGTACGCGTACGCGTGTTGCTGCGGGTAGTCCTGCTGCGGGAACGCGTGCGCATGCTGCTGCGGGTAGTCCTGGTGCGGCTGTTGTGCCGGGTGGTGTCCCTCGTACCCCTGGTGCACCTGCTCGGACCACCAGGCCTGCGGATCCCGGGCCCCGGGGCCCTGCCAGGAGTCGGACACGGGGCTCCTTCCGGCGGGACGGCGGGGTGTACCCCAATGATGCGATGAATAATCCGATGATCGGAGAATTCTTGGCATCGTATGCGCGTTGAGTCGAACATTTGATCCGGACACGCCCAAATCTGCGCCGCGGCCCGGGCGGGACTCCGCCGACAGGTCCCAGGGCCTTAGGCTCAGGAGCAGAGCACGCCAGGACAGCGCAGACAGCAGTGAGCACCAGCGAGCACCGGCGAGCACTGGCAGGCAGTGGCAGCGACAACCGCGGGAGGCGGCGGGATGACGGTCCCGGGACGCAGGAGCAGCACCTTCATCCGGCTGCTCCGCAGCGGCTTCACCGCCCCCTCCGCCGCCGCCCGGCTGCTCGACGCCGACGCGCTCGCGGCCGTACGCGCCGATCCCGTGCTGCTCGACGCCCTCGGCGCGACCGCCGACCCCGACCTCGCCCTCCTCGGGCTCGTCCGGCTCGCCGAGGCCCAGCCCGACGGCGAGCTGCCCGGGCTCCTCGACACCCTCGTCAGCGCCAAGCCGCTGCGCGACCGGCTGCTCGGCGTGCTCGGCGCCTCCGAAGCCCTCGGCGACCACCTCGCCCGCCACCCCCGCGACTGGCTCGGGCTCGTCACCTACGAGGCCGCCGACCTGCATCCCGGACTCGCCGAGTTCGAGCTCGGCCTCGCCGACGCGCACGACCCCGTCGGCCTGCGCGTCGCCTACCGCCGCTGCCTGCTCTCCATCGCCGCCCGCGACGTCTGCGGCACCATCGACGTCGCCCAGACCGCCGCCGAGCTCGCCGACCTGGCCACCGCCACCCTCCGCGCGGCCCTGCGGATCGCCTCCGCCGCCGCCCCCGAGGACGCCGCCCTGTGCCGGCTCGCCGTCATCGCGATGGGCAAGTGCGGTGGCAACGAGCTGAACTACGTCTCCGACGTCGACGTCATCTTCGTCGGCGACGCGGCCCCCGGCGCCGACGAGGGCAAGGCCCTCCAGGCCGCCACCCGCCTGGCCTCGCACCTCATGCGGATCTGCTCGGAGACCACCGTCGAGGGCACCATCTGGCCCGTCGACGCCAACCTCCGCCCCGAGGGCCGCAACGGCCCCCTCGTCCGCACCCTCGCCTCCCACCTGGCCTACTACCAGCGCTGGGCCAAGACCTGGGAGTTCCAGGCCCTCCTCAAGGCCCGCGCCGTGGCCGGCGACGAAGCCCTGGGCGCCGAGTACATCGCCGCCATAAGTCCGCTGGTGTGGCAGGCCGCCGAACGCGAGAACTTCGTCGCCGACGTCCAGAAGATGCGCCGCCGCGTCGTCGACAACATCCCCGCCGCCCAGGTCGACCGCGAGCTGAAACTCGGCCCCGGCGGCCTGCGCGACGTCGAGTTCGCCGTCCAGCTGCTCCAGCTCGTGCACGGCCGCAGCGACGCCACCCTGCACTCCGGCACCACCCTCGACGCCCTGCACGCCCTCGCCGCCGGCGGCTACGTCGGCCGGGCCGACGCCGCCCAACTACACGACGCGTACCGCTTCCTGCGCGCCATGGAGCACCGCATCCAGCTCTACCGGCTGCGCCGCACCCACCTCGTCCCCGAGGACGAGAACGACCTGCGGCGCCTGGGCCGCTCCATGGGCCTGCGCACCGAACCCGTCGCCGAGCTCAACAAGGCCTGGCGCCGGCACGCCTCCGTGGTCCGGCGCCTGCACGAGAAGCTCTTCTACCGGCCGCTGCTCGACGCCGTCGCCCAGCTCACCCCCGGCGAGACCCGGCTCTCCCCGCGCGCCGCCGGCCAGCGCCTCGAAGCCCTCGGCTACGCCGACCCGGCCTCGGCCCTGCGCCACCTGGAAGCCCTCGCCTCCGGCGTCACCCGCAAGGCCGCCATCCAGCGCACCCTGCTGCCGGTGATGCTCGGCTGGTTCGCGGACTCCGCCGACCCGGACGCCGGCCTGCTGAACTTCCGCAAGGTCTCCGACGCCCTCGGCAAGACCCCCTGGTACCTGCGCCTGCTGCGCGACGAGGGCGCCGCCGCCGAGAACCTCGCCCGCGTCCTGTCCGCCGGGCGCCTCGCCCCCGACCTGCTGATGCGCGCCCCCGAGGCCGTGGCCCTGCTCGGCGACCCCGAAGGCCTGGAGCCCCGTACGCACGAGGCCCTGGAGCAGGAGGTCCTCGCCGCCGTCGGCCGCGCAGAGAACCCCGAGGCCGCCGTCGCCGCCGCCCGCGGCGTGCGCCGCCGCGAGCTCTTCCGCACCACAGCGGCCGACATCATCGGCTCGTACGGTACGGAGGACAACCCGGCCGAGGAGGACCACGGAGCCCTCGTCGACCGGGTCGGCGGGGCCGTCTCCGACCTCACCGCCGCCACCGTCGCCGGAGCCCTGCGCGCCGCCGTCCACAGCCACTACGGCGACACGCTGCCCACCCGCTTCGCCGTCATCGGCGTCGGCCGCTTCGGCGGCCACGAACTCGCCTACGGCTCCGACGCCGACGTCCTGTTCGTCCACGAGCCCCGCGAGGGCGTCGACGAGCAGGAGGCAGCCAAGGCCGCCCAGACCGTCATCGCCGAAATGCGCAGGCTGCTCCAGCTGCCCACCACCGACCCGCCGCTGCTCATCGACGCCGACCTGCGCCCCGAAGGCCGCTCCGGCCCGCTGGTGCGCACGCTGGCCTCCTACGCCGCCTACTACCGGCGCTGGTCCCTGACCTGGGAGAGCCAGGCCCTGCTGCGCGCCGAACCGGTGGCGGGCGACGCCGACATCGGCGCCCGCTTCATCGAGCTGATCGATCCGCTGCGCTACCCGGTGGAGGGGCTCCGCGAGGACGCCGTGCGCGAGATCCGCCGGCTCAAGGCCCGCATGGAATCGGAGCGGCTGCCCCGCGGGGCCGACCCGACCCTGCACACCAAGCTCGGCCGCGGCGGCCTCAGCGACGTCGAGTGGACCGTCCAGCTGATCCAGATGCGGCACGCCTGGGTCGAACCGGGCCTGCGCACCACCCGTACCCGCGAGGCGCTGGCGGCCGCCCACGCGGCCGGGCTGATCCCGACCGAGGAGGCGCAGATCCTGGACGAGGCCTGGGTCCTGGCGACCCGGGTCCGCAACGCCGTGATGCTGGTGCGCGGCCGGGCCGGGGACACCTTCCCGACCGAGGCCCGGGAACTCGCGGCCGTGGGCCGCTACCTCGGATACGCCGAGGGCACGGTCGGGGAGATGCTGGACGACTACCGTCGCATCACCCGCCGTGCCCGGGCGGTCGTGGAGGAACTCTTCTACGGCGCGTAGCCGGAAGTCGGGAGTCGGAAACCGGAAACCGGAAGTCGGGAGTCGGGAGCCGTGGTTCGACTCCCGACACTCCCGGCCACCGACTCCCGGCTGACCGGCCGGCGCGGGGTCAGCGCGCCGTGCCGAAGTCCTGCGTCCAGTAGTAGCCGGGCTGCGCCAGGCCGATGCCGATCTCCTTGAAGGAGCAGTTCAGGATGTTCTCCCGGTGGCCCTGGCTGTTCATCCAGCCCTCCATGACCTTCTCGGGAGTGCTGTAGCCGTAGGCGACGTTCTCGCCGTACGTGCTCCACGCGTACCCGGCGCGGGTGATCCGCGCGCCCGGGTCCGAGCCGTCGGAGCCGGTGTGGGACATGTTGCTGTGGGAGGCCATGTCGGCGCTGTGGTCCTGCGCGGCCTTCGTGAGCTTCGCGTTGAGGGACACGGCCTGGCAGCCGGCGGCGGCGCGCTCCTGGTTGACGAGCGCGAGGACCTGGGCGACGTCGCCGGAGGCCGGCGGGGCGGCGGCGGTCTTCGACGGCTGGGGCGCGGGCGCCTGCGGCTTCTTCGTGGCGACCGGCGGCTTCGCCGGCTTGGGCTGCGCGGGCGGCGTGCTCTGTACGATGGGCTGCGTGGGCTCGGCGGAGCTGCTGGGGGAGGCCTCGGAGGGGCTGCTGCTCGGCGCCCCGCTCGGGAGCGGTGCGTCCACGGGGGCCAGGGTGCTCGGAGTGGCCGACGGCGTGGACTGCCACTGCCACGGACGCTGCTGCTGGTGGCTCGCGGTCCGGATCCGGCCGTTGCCGTCGTCCTGACCGTCGAAGCAGGCCATGGCGGCCGTGGGAACACCCACGATGGCGAGCGCGCCGACGCCGATGACTATTTTCTTGTAGGACGTCTTCTTCCGATGCTTCTGCATGCCTGACCTCATTCAGTGATCGCGAAGCTTCCGGCGCCGGAATCACAGGGCGCCGAAGAGGCCGCCATTCTTAAAAGGCTCTGAATGGCCTGGCAAGTTTCCGCTGATCACAAGCCTGGGGCGGTCGGCACGCGGCTTGAAACGGGACCGTGATCGTGCATCATCACGATTTGGTCACTGCCGCAACCGTCTGATGGACGATCAGAAGCGGCTGTGACCTGGCCGGTCGAGGACGGGTTCACCGGTATCGCATATTCCGTTTCCGGCGGAGAGGGGAATGTCGATTCCAAAAGGGACAAATATCGAAATGTCGGCGGGTTAACGCTCCGTCAAGAAGGCCCATCGCCGACGGGCGTACCGTGACGCATGTCACTGTTTCGTGGTCGGGGCAGCGCGCAGCGCCCGTTTCCCCTCGAGTCGCCCTCGGCCTGCGCCGACGACGTACGGAGGGAAACGGGCGCTGCGATCGATCTACCGCGGTTCCAGGGCCGCGGTCCGGCAGGCGCCGTTCGCGGCGCCACCCGGCACCCCGGCCCCGGTCAGGCCGCTCACGCAGCCCTGGAGATCACCGCTCACGCCCTGCCGGCAGGCCGCCGTGACGGCGTCGGTGACCTCGGCGCCCGCCTGCGCGGCCATGTTCGTGCAGGCGGGGATGTCCGCGTGGGCGGCGGGGGCGACGAGGGTCGCGCCGGCGAGGGAGAGGAACAGGCCGGTGAGGACACCGGCGACACGGGTGGACATGTGCATGGGGACGTACCTGCTCTCCGAATTCGTCGCCGGCGGGTCCGGTCTCCCCGTACCGGACCGCTCGGCAGGGCTGCTTCCCCCTCGGCCGGTGCCGGATCGGCTTGTGCTGCTGCCTCGCGTCGGGGGTCGTGGGAAGCCGCCCATGGCACCCGCCTCTCGGGTCGGGGTGCTGCGCGGCTTGTGCGGGCGCGTGCACCGCCGCAGGCAGCTGCGGGGGCGCGCGCCTCCTCCCACCGTACGACTGGTGGCACGTCCCCACGACCGGGCGCCCGCGCGTGCGGCATCGGCGAAGGTGTGCGTGGCGCGTGGAACGGGGTGCGGGGCGGCTCTGAGGACGTGTGCCGCCGAGCCGCTGCGCGCATGCGGGGGCCGGGCCGGGCGCGCTGCACGGAGTCGCAGCCCTCCGCGTGCGGTCAGTACGGTGAACCGGGCCCAGGGGTCGTAGGGGTCGCGGGTTCTGCCAGATCCGGCGTGGCCAAGAGCATGGCCCCGATCTCCGCATCGCCTTCGTCGGCCGCCCATGCACGCAGGGACCGGAGCACGGCGTTGATGCTTTCGACGACATCGCGGAGCGGTGTCGTGGTGTCGGCGAGCACAGTGGGATTCGCCTCGTCCCGGTCGCACACGCCCGCCACCCGGACCAGACGCGGGCTGCCCGGTGCAGCGGCAACCGGGATCATCTTGACGAAGTACGAGCCGTCGAAGAAGTAGGCGTCCCGCGTCTCTCCCTTCAGCACCCCCTGCACGGCCGTGTGGAGCGAGCCGAAGACCGAGAGGGGGCTGTCGTGCCAACCGGACTCGGGGAAGTCAGTACCTCCCAGCCTCAGCCACACCACTCCAGCCGCGAACAACGGTCCCCGTACTTCCAGTGTCTCGACGGGGAGATTCAACTCGAACACGCTTCACGGCCTCCCTCAAGCCAACCCGACATCGCACGCCACACTAAGAAGCGGTTGGTACCGGACCTGGCCACTGTCCGCCAGCGGTGAACACCCGTCCGAGCGAACGTGCCGGTCACTACAGTCCAGTCGCATGACGACGGTCACCACGCGTGCAGTGGAGTATCCAGCCGACAACCTGACGATGATCGGACACCTCGCGCTCCCGGCCGGTGCCGATCGCCGGCCCGCAGTCCTGATCGGACCCGAGGGGATGGGACTCAGCGACGTCGAGCGCCGCCGGGCCGAGGCCCTGGCGGAGCTCGGGTACGTGGCACTGGCCTTTGACCTACACGGCGGGCGCTATCTGAGCGATCCCGAGGAGATGCTGGCCCGTTGCCTGCCGCTGCTCGCCGATCCCGACCGGATGCGGTGCATCGGCCACGCGGCGCTTGACGTGTTGCGCGCCGAACCGCGGGCCGACCTCGACCGCATTGCGGCCATCGGTTACGGCACCGGGGGCGCCATCGCGTTGGAACTCGGGCGCGACGGCGTCGACCTGCGCGCGATCGGGACGGTCAATGCACTGACCACGGGTCGACCGGACGAGGCGGCACGCATTCGCTGCCCTGTGTGGGCCGGAGTCGGTTCGGAAGACCCGATCATGCCGCCCGCGCAACGGGAGGCGTTCACCGCCGAGATGCAGGCCGCAGGCGTCGACTGGCGCCTCACGGTCTACGGCGGAGCCCTGCACGCCTTCCACCACCCGCCGGTCGACCACGCCGCGCCCCCCGGAGTCGGCTACCACCCGCGGCACGCACAGCGAGCTTGGCGCGACATCGTCGACCTGCTCGCCGAGTGCCTACCCGTAACGCAGTGATGCGGTAGGCCACTGACGCTCACTCATGCCCGCCATCCTCTTCTTCGTCCAGCTCCGCGCGGCCGGGTCACGTCACGCAGCGGGCGCAGGGGTCCTGCGGCCGGGACCTGGGCGGCTCCGGCCGGCCGGGACCACTGCGTATCCGTCAGATCTCCACGTGCCACCCGGTGATCACCGCAGTCCGTGATCTACTCCTGGGCATGGTGCCGACGAACCACTGCTGCGAGGTGATGAGCCGCCGCGTGAACGTGCGCTGTGACCAGCACGACGACCCCTTCGCCTGCCCGGACGCGCTGATCGCCTTCAGTGCCAAGTTCCAGGAGTACGGGCTGATCATCCACGACGGCGGCACGTCGAGCATCACCGTCGGGTTCTGTCCCTGGTGCGGACGGCGTCTCCCCGAGTCACAGCGGGACCGATGGTTCGACGAGCTGGAACGCCGTGGGATTGATCCGTGGGAGGACGAAGTCCCTGCCGAGTTCCAGGACGACCGCTGGCTCGCCGCCCTGCCTCGGGACTGACCAACCGACAGCCCCTCGCGTCACTTCCGATACACGCCCTGAGGACATCCCAGTTGGGGGCCTAAATCGAATGCGAGAGTTTCGGTCCGGGTGGTACAAGGTCTGGGTGACTGAGCATCTCTACTTCCCCACCCTGCTGCGGATGATCGACGAGCGTTCCGCCGCGTTCCGCGCCGCCGTCGCCGCGGCCCCCAGCCTCGACGCCGACGTCCCGTCCTGCCCGGGCTGGACGCTGTACGACCTGGCGAACCACCTCAGTGAGGGGGACCGCTTCTGGGCCCACATCGTGCGGAACACCGCGCCGGGCGACGAGCGGCCGAGCAAGGACGGACTGGCGGCGCCCAGGGAGCGCGAGGCCCTCATATCCTGGCTGGCCGACTCGACGGAGCAGCTGCTCACTACTCTGCGCGAGGCCGGCCCGGACCGGGGCTGCTGGGCCTGGTGGGAGCCGCTGGCCTCGCCGCACACGGTGGCCGCCGTGGCCCGCCGCCGCGTCCCGGAGTCGCTGATCCACACCTACGACGCCCAGTTGGCCTCCGGTAACCCGCAGGAGCTGCCGACGACCGAGGCGGCCGACGCCATCGAGGAGTTCCTCGCCACCGTCTGCACCGGCACGGTCCCGTGGCCGGGCGAGCCCGCGACCATGGACTACCACGCAGCCGAGGCCGGCTCCTGGCGCCAGACGGTGGACGCCGCCGGTTCCCGCTTCACCCGCCTCACCGCGGCGGAGGCCGCCGAGAGCAAGCCCACCGCCGCCATCTACGGCACGGCGAGCGAGATGGCCCTACTCATGTACATGCGCATCCCGGCCGGCTCGCTGCGGATGGAGGGCGACGCCGACCTGCTCCAGCAGCTGCAGAACTGGGGCTAAGAGAACACCTCGTTCGGAGAGTCTGCGGGTGCAGATGATGGCTGCGGTCTCGATCCCGAAGGCCCCTTACCAGGGGAACGACCTACGCGGCTGTCGCCGCCGTGGCCGGTGGTGGGGTGCAGCCGCGGCAGAGGCCCGAGGTGGGGGAGCGGAAGGCCAGGTCGCACTTCTCGCAGGTGCGGAGCGGATGGACCTCGCGGTCGGGGAGTACGGGGTGTGCCGCCCAGGGGTCCGGGAGGCGGGGCGGGAGTTGTTCGCGCAGGCGGTGGGCGAGCAGCCCGGCCGGGGAGTGGATCACCGTCGGTGGCAGCCCGCGCGTCAGGGCGGCGGTGACGGCGCCCGGCACGAGCCCGCGCTCCAGCCATACGGCTGCGACGGGCGCCATCCGCACCGTGTCGCGCTCGGAGAGCGCCAGCCGGGGATCACGCAGCCGCAGCCGGGCCAGTAGCTCCCGTGCCCGGAGCTCGACCTCCGGGACGTCTGCCGGGGCGTCTGCCGGGGCCTCGTCCGGGGCGGGTTCGGGAGCAGGCTCCGGGGCGGGGGCCGGGGCCGGCGCCGGGGTCGGGGCTGGGGAGGATTGCGGCTCGCGGCGCTCGCGGGTCGTTTCCGCCGACCTGGCGGGCGGGTTGTTGTACGAGACCGTGCAGGTCACGACACGCCCGGACGGGAGCCGCTCCTGGAAACGGGCCAGGTAGCCGTGCGCCTCCAGCTCGCGCAGGGCGGCGGCGATGCGGACCTCGCCCTCCGGGAAGCGTTCGGCCAGGGCCTTGATGGTCACCTTGCGGCCGGTGGGCAGCGACTGGATGTGCGTGGCCAGCCCGATCGCCGTCATGCTCAGCTCGCGGTGCTGGGCGAGATGGTTGCCGATCTTGACGTAGCCGCGACGGTGTTCGTGGTTGATGTGCCGGATGCCCGACGGGACGCGCGCAGGGGCGCTAAGCTGCTGGTCAGCCATGGGGAAGGTCTGGTCTTCCGCTGTGGTCAGGCCCTCGCTCGGGATGCCAGTCCCGTACGAGGGCCGTACGCGTTTATGGGGTTGTCGGGAGTCAGAGTGCCCGGCGAATTGTCATATGCGCCAGCCAGGTTGGGGTGATTCACCCGACTGGGTGAGAGGGGAGGGGGAGGTATGGAGAGGTCCTTTCCCCCGGTTATTTGTTCTTTAGGCATCGTGCGCGACCGGTAGCCGATCCACCGGAACGTGGAAACCTCGATCCGGTGAAATCGGACTCCCCAAATCCATTTCCGCCCATACGGTTTTCAGTGGCGCGGGACCGTGATCGACTCCCCAGCGTGCGGCGAACGCGGCGACCAGGACCAGCCCCCGTCCCGATTCCGCCCCCAGCGACGCTGGCGCTGCGGGCGGTGTGAACTCCCGCCTGGTGTCGGACACTTCGATACGCAGCGTAGGCCCGTCCGTGATCCGCAACGCGAGCCGGAAGTTCCGCCCCGGTACGCGGCCGTGGGTCACGGCGTTCGCGGCGAGCTCGGCGACGACCTGCGCGGCGTCCTCGAACGGAAGTCCTTGTTCGGTGAGTTGGTTGACCGTGAGGGTGCGTGCGGCGCGTGCTCCGCGGGGGGTGGACGGGAGCGTGGCGACGAGGCAGGTTTCCTGATTCACGTGACTCAGCGTGGCCATCCGTGCGTAACCTGAACAGAGTTGAGGGCGCTGTGTACGACGGCTGTCCAAGGTCGTCTCGTCGTGTCCTCCCGGTCCCGCGGAGGTGGCAGTGAGCACGGACGGCACGGACGGCATGGACGAGTCGAGCTGGGAACTCGACCCGGAGGACGAATCCGGGGCGGTCATCGCCGCGGTGGGACGCCAGTTGAAAATGTGGCGAGAGGCGAGCGGGCTCGACCGTTCCAAGTTCGGTGAACGGATGGGTTACGGCGCCAATCTGATCTACAAGATCGAGCGAGGTGCGCGCATTCCGCGTCCGGAGTTCTTGGACAAGGCGGACGAGGTCCTGGGGGCGGGTGGGAAAATCGCCGCCATGAAGGAGGACATTCAGCGGGCGCGGTATCCGAAGAAGGTTCGGGATCTGGCCAAGCTCGAATCCGAGGCGGTTGAGCTGGGTGCCTACGGGAACCACAATCTGCACGGGTTGCTTCAGACCGAGGAGTACACGCGGGCGCTGTACGAAATGCGGAGGCCTGCCTACTCGGCGGACGAGGTGGAACGGTACGTCGCAGCTCGAATGGCTCGGCAGGAGATCTTCCATCGACAGCCGTCACCCGCACTGACCTTCGTCTTGGAACAGGTCACGCTGGAGCGAACGATCGGTGGGCGAGACGTACTTCGCAGGCAGTTGGAGCACCTGCTCGATGTCGGCCGACTGCGTAACGTCGAGATCCAGGTGATGCCGACGGATTCCGAGGACCATGCAGGCATGGGAGGCCACCTTCAGGTGGTGAAGATGCGGGACGGTTCGGCGGTCGGGTACGTCGAGGCGCAGCTGCCGAGCCGCTTGATCACCGACGCCACCGACATCCAACTGCTCGAACTCCGTTATGGGATCATCCGTTCACAGGCCCTCAGCCCACGGCAGTCGAGAGCCTTCATCGAGAAAGTGCTGGGAGAGACATGAGCATCAGGCCCTCGGTCGGCGACCCTTCCGCACTGGAGTGGGTGAAGAGCAGTTACAGCGCCAGCGACAGCAACGAGTGCGTCGAGGTCGCCCACACCCCCGGCACCGTCCTCGTCCGGGACTCCAAGCGGCCGGACGACGCCCGACTCGCGGTCACCCCGGCCGCCTGGAGCGGCTTCGTCGCCCACGCCGTCGCCTCGTGAGACGGGTGGATTCCGCCGTCGAGGCCGTGCACCGGTACCGGCGGCCGGAGCCGGCGTGCTGGGACGCCGTGGTCGAAGCGGTCCGTTCCGAAGCGTCGAGCTACGACGCCGACCACGCGTTGATCCAGGCGGGCCGGGCCGTCGTCCGGCATGCCGACCGGATCGCCGACGACCTCCGCCGTCACCAGGGGTCGTTCGGGACCGCCGTCGGCCACGGCGTGGAGGTGCGCGCCCTGGCCCTCGCCGGGATGGGCGACCTGCGCGCGTTGCCGGCCCTGCACAGCCTCGGTAAGCACGGCGGCCTTCCCACCCAGCGACCGCAGGCCCGGATTCTGGCCGAGCTGCCCGCGGCAGGGCTGGTTCCCACGATGCGGGCCACGTTGCAGAAGGGCCGCTACCGGGCGGAAGCCACCCTCGAAGTGCTCTCGGCCTGGGGACCCGGTGCCGCGCCCGCCGTGCCCGAGGTGACCCGGTTCCTGGACACCGAGTACGCCTACGACGCCCTGCGCGTCCTCGGTCGGATCGGGCCCGCCGCGGCCGGGACGGCGAACCGGCTGGTCGACTTCGTCACCGGTCGTGACCCGCGCGCCGGCCGGCACCACGCGCGCCGCGCCGCCTGGGCGCACTGGCGGGTCACCGGCGATCCCACCCTCGCCCTCGACGCGTGCGGAGCAGCGGTACGGTCCGGGACGGCGAGCCACGGCCTGCCCTTCCTCGCCGATCTCGGCCCGCTGGCCGCGGCCCACGCGGACACGGTGCGCGGCCTGTTGGACTCGCCCGGAGCCTGGACCCGGGTGGCCGCCGCGCACGCGTACTGGCGGATCACCGGGGACCCGGAGCCCGCCGTACCCGTCCTGCTGGCGGAGGTGGACCCGGCCTGGGCGGGGCACCCGGCCGTGCCGGTGCAGGAGGCCGTCCGCCGCCTCGGGGAGATCGGCGCCCCGGCCGCCGTCGCGGCGCCCCTGCTGGGCCGGATCCTGGCGCAGGAGGAACGGCTCGGCCATCCCTTCGAGCGGATACGGATCCTGGCGGACGGCGCCTACGTCCGCACCCTCACCGAGGCTCTGGAACGGATCGCTCCGGGCGCCGCGGTAGGCCCCGTACCGGCTCCCTCCAAGGAGCTCGTACCCCTGCCGGCTCCCGCACGAAGGCGGATCTTCGGGTTCGGACGCCCGATCTGAGATTCCCAAGTGCCCGGGAACGCGGCGGGGTTACGGTGAGGGCATGTTCACAGTGCGTCGCGCCGGCCCGTACGACGGGGACGTCCTCGGCGAGATCCACGCCGCGGCCTGGGAGGCGGCGTACGCCCCCTTCTTCGATCCCGAGTTCGCCGCACACGGTGTCCGGAGCAGGCGAACGCGATGGCACGACAGGGTCGGGCAGGCCGACACCACGATCCTGCTGGCCGAACACGACGGCCGTCCGCTCGCGCTGACCGCCTTCAGGGCCTCTGAGAACCGGCCCGGTCTCTCCGAGATCCTCTCCTTCTACAGCCACCCCGACGGCTGGGGCAGCGGCATCGCGGCCGCGCTGATGACCGGGACGCTGGGGCAGTTGCGCGACGACGGGTTCGCCCGGACGCACCTGTGGACCCTGCGCGACACCCCGCAGTCCCGCCGCTTCTACAGCAAGTGCGGCTTCACCGAGAGCGGCGCCGCACGCCCCTTCGACTTCGGCGACGGGAAGCCCCTCACCCAGGTCGAATACGAGCGCGCGTGCTGACACCCCGGACACCCGCCGCCGACCGCCGCCGGACGTCCACCACCGGACGTCCGCCGCCGGACGTCCACCACCGAACTCCGGCAGAATCCGACTGCCGTTCGCCTGACGTACCCGCTGCCGTCACACCGGGCTCCCCCTCCGGTCCTCCAGGGGCGCTGTTCTTGGGAGCGCTCAACCACCCTCGACAAAGCAGAGGTCTCTCGCCATGGCAGAACTCAACCGCCGCCGTTTCCTCCAGCTCACCGGCGGCGCCGCCGCCCTGAGCCTGCTCAACGAGAGCATCGCGCGCGCCGCCGCCATCCCCGCGCAGGGGACGACCGGCACCATCGCCGATGTCGAGCACATCGTGGTCCTGATGCAGGAGAATCGTTCCTTCGACCACTACTACGGCGCGCTGCGCGGTGTCCGCGGCTTCGGCGACCCGCGCCCGGTGACCCTGCCCAGCGGCAAGTCCGTCTGGCACCAGACCGACAACGCGGGCAAGGAGACGCTGCCCTTCCGCCCGCCGTCCGACGACCTCGGCATGGAGTTCCTCCAGGGCCTCAACCACGACTGGGCCGGTGGCCAGAGCGCCTTCAACAAGGGCAAGTACGACAACTGGGTGCCCGCCAAGACGCCGGCCACCATGGCGTACCTGACGCGCGACGACATTCCGTTCCACTACGCCCTCGCCGACACGTTCACCCTCTGCGACGCCTACCACTGCTCCTTCATCGGTTCGACCGACCCCAACCGCTACTACCTCTGGTCGGGCCACACCGGCAACGACGGCACGGGCGGCGGCCCGGTCCTCAACAACGCCGAGGCCGGCTACGGCTGGACCACCTACCCCGAGCGCCTGGAGGCGGCCGGCATCTCCTGGAAGGTCTACCAGGACATCGGCAACGGCCTCGACGCCGCCGGATCCTGGGGCTGGATCGACGACGCCTACCGCGGCAACTACGGCGACAACTCGCTCCTCTACTTCAACAACTACCGGGGTGCCCAGCCCGGCAACCCGCTCTTCGACAAGGCCCGCACCGGCACCGACGCCCGCACCGGCGAGGGCTACTTCGACCGGCTGCGCGCCGACGTCGCCGCCGGCACCCTGCCCCAGGTCTCCTGGATCGCGGCCCCCGAGGCCTTCAGCGAGCACTCCAACTGGCCCTCCAACTACGGCGCGTGGTACATCGCGCAGGTGCTGGACGCGCTGACCTCCAACCCCGACGTGTGGGCCCGTACCGCGCTGTTCATCACCTACGACGAGAACGACGGCTTCTTCGACCACGTCGTCCCGCCGTACGCCCCGGCCGACGCGAACCAGGGCCTGTCGACCACGCCGACCGCCCTCGACGTCTTCCCCGGCAAGGCCGGCTACGTCGCCGGACCGTACGGGCTGGGCCCGCGCGTCCCGATGCTCGTCGTCTCGCCGTGGAGCACCGGCGGCTACTCCTGCTCCGAGACCTTCGACCACACCTCCGTGATCCGCTTCATGGAGAAGCGCTTCGGTGTGCACGAGCCCAACATCTCGCCCTGGCGCCGCGCCGTCTGCGGTGACCTGACCTCGGCCTTCGACTTCGCCCGCCAGGACACGGCGCCGGCGTCGCTGCCCGACACCGGTGCGTGGCAGCCGCAGGACCGCGAGCGCCACCCCGACTTCCGGGCCACCCCGCCGGCCGTGGGCAGCATGCCGCGCCAGGAGAAGGGCCAGTGCCGCACCCGTCCGCTGAAGTACGCCCCGTACGTGGACGGCGCCGCGCTCACCGGCGAGGGCAAGTTCAAGCTGACCTTCAGCGGCGGCCCGGACCTGGGCGCGCAGTTCTACGTCACCTCGGGCAACCGGACCGACGCCCCTTGGACGTACACCACCGAAGCCGGCAAGTCGATCTCGGACACCTGGAACACCCGCTACTCCGCCGGCGTCACCGACCTGACCGTCCACGGCCCCAACGGCTTCCTGCGCGGCTTCCGCAACCCGGGCACCACCCCCGGCCCCGAGGTCACCGCCCGCCACAACGCCACCACGGGGAACCTGGACCTCACCCTCACCAACGCGGGGGCGTCGACCGCGACGCTCACCGTCACCAACGCATACGGCGGCGGTCCCAAGCGCCTGACGGTCGCCAAGGGCGCCACCGTCACGTACAGCGTCTCCCTGAAGAACACCCGACGCTGGTACGACGTGACGGTCACCGCGTCCGGGTCCGCGGACTTCGGTCGCCGCTTCGCCGGCAAGGTCGAGACCGGCGCGGCCGGCCTGTCGGACCCGGCGATCCTGACGAACCAGTCGTCCTGACCCTGGGGGGTGTCTTGCCGATCGGGCCGGGCTCGCGGGGTCTCTGGCACCGCTCCCCGATCCGGCCCGATCGACCGGACGCCCCCTAGGCCCGCCCGCAGGGATATGCGCTGGCACGGAACGAACGGTCGCTGGTTGGATGCCGGGATGAGCGATGACCTTCCCGACGGATACGAGATCTCCACCGACGCCGCCCGACTCGACGTCGGACTCGTCCACCGGTGGCTGTCCGAAGACGCGTACTGGGCACTCGGGCGCAGTCGGCAGAAGCAGGAGGACGCCATCGCGGGCTCCGTGAACTTCGGCCTCTACGACCAGGCCTCCGGGGCCCAGCTCGCGTACGCCCGTGTCGTCACCGACCGGGCCACCTTCGCCTGGCTCTGCGACGTCTACGTCGATCCGGGCGCCCGCGGCAAGGGGCTCGGCGGGGCCCTCGTCGACGCGGTGTGCGCGCACCTGGAGCCGTACGGGCTGCGCCGGGTGCTGCTCGCCACCGCCGACGCGCACGCCGTCTACGCGCGGGCGGGCTTCGAGACCCTCACCACGCCCGGGAAGTGGATGGCCCTCGGGCAGCAGTAGCCTCAGGCGCGGGTGCGGACCCGGACCCGGTTCAGCAGTTCCGTGGCCGGGTGCGGGCCCGTGTGCTCGGGGTGGCGGGGCAGGCGGTGGGCGAAGGAGCCGTACCAGGACCGCGAGACCGTGTAGCCGAAGGCCAGGCAGATCATGCCGCCCACCGCGTCGAGCCAGAAGTGGTTGGCGGTGGCGACGATGACGACGAGGGTCGCCGTCGGGTAGAGCAGGCCCAGGATCCGGGCCCAGGGGGCCGAGGCGACCGCGAAGATCGTCAGGCCGCACCAGAGCGACCACCCTATGTGCATGGAGGGCATCGCGGCGTACTGGTTCGACATCTGCTTGAGGTTGCCGGAGGCCATGGAGCCCCAGGTGTGGTGGACCAGCACGGTGTCGATGAAGTTCTGCCCGTTCATCAGCCGGGGCGGCGCGAGCGGGTAGCAGTAGTAACCGACCAGGGCGACGCCGGTGGTGGCGAAGAGGACCAGACGCGTGGCGGCGTACCGCCCCGGATGGAAACGGTAGATCCAGACCAGCACGCCGATCGTCACGACGAAGTGGAGCGTGGCGTAGTAGTAGTTCATGCCCACGATCAGCCACGTCACGGAGTTGATCGCGTGGTTGACCGACTGCTCGACGGCGATGCCGAGGGTCCGCTCGGCGCTCCAGATCCAGTCGGCGTTGGCGAGGGCCGCCGCCTTCTGTTCGGGCACCGCGTTGCGGATCAGTGAGTAGGTCCAGTAGCTGATCGCGATGAGCAGCACCTCGAACCAGATCCGGGGCCGGCGCGGGGCACGCAACCGGGACAGCAGGGTGCGCTCGGGCTCCGGGCGGGTCTCGGTCTCCACCACGGTGGGTGATGAGACGTCCGTCCGGGTTTCCAGTGTCTTCACGCTCGATTCACCCATGGGGAGAGAGTCTGCCAGATGCGTTCCCGCCTCCGATCATCCCTCGGTACGGTCTTCGACGCAGCCGCTCAGACCTGGGTACTACGTCGTCGCGTCAGCCCCCCACCTTCCCGGCGACGATCTGCTGTCCGCGGGTGGCGTCGACCACGATCGGGAGGCCGTCGGGGACCTGTCCTTCGAGGTCGCCGAGGAGGTCCTCGATCGGCGGGAGGGCCCCGGGGCTGCGTACGTGTACGTAGAAGGTCCTGGACTGGGCGTCGACTCCGGTGACCGCCGCGCCGGGGCTGGCGGCGAGCCAGCGCTCGGCGGCGGTCCAGGTCCGCGCGGTCCACGCGTTCAACAGCACCGTGGTCACCGTGTTGGCGCCCAGCGGCAACAGCACCGCCGTGAACAGCAGCCCGAGCATCACGTAGGCGCGGCGCGGGGCCCCTCCCCGGGCGGGGTGGCCGGCGGGCCGGGTGTACCCGAGGGTGGCGAAGACCACCATGCCCGCGAAGACCATGGCGAGGAGGTTGGACACGAAGAGCACCAGCGCACCCAGCGCGAGCCACCACGACGTCTGGCCGGCGCACACGCCCGTCACCACGAGCGGCGGTACCAGGGAGATCGCGATCGCCACCCCCGGCAGGACCGCGGCGACGTCCTTGCGGGACAGCGCCACGGCGCCCGCGAAGCCCGTCGCGAGGGCAGCGATCAGGTCGAGGAGCCCGGGGGAGGTCCGGCCGGAGATCTGACTGTCCGACAGCAAGTCGTACGAGGGGGGCACCACCAGGGAGGCCGCCGCGCCGATCAGGAGCACCAGCAGACCGCCGAGCGCCACGAAGGCGAGGGCGGTGGAGCGGCGGCGCTGCACGGCGCCGAGGGCGATTCCCATGATCGGCGTCGACAGCGGGGCGATGATCATCGCTCCGATGACGGTGGCGGTGGAGTCCGTCAGGATCCCGCACGCGGCGATCACTGAGGACAGCGTGAGCATGGTCCAGAAGGCCGACCGCTTCGCCCGGCTGTCCCCGGACGACAGGTCGAGATCCTCCTGGAGGTCCTCCAGGGAACGTCGCTTGTGGTCGGGCAGGATCCTGTCGCGAAGCCGGCCGGGCATGGGCATCTGCCCAGTATCAGGACCGGGATCCCCGCGCCGTCGCAGCAACACGACCGCCCCGCCCCGCGGCTCGACACCACCACGAGCGTCCGCTCCGCCGCTGGTCGCGGTCACCCGTCCCGATCGGGGCGGACCTCCTGTCGTGCCAAGGCGGTGGTGGCCCAGCCGTTTTCCAGCAGGGCGAACACGTCGCGCATGGTCCGGGCCGGGTCTTCGCTCGCGCGGGCGAGGCCGGGGGCTTCCAGGGCGAAGCGGGCCAAGCCGGTGACGGCGGGGTCTTCCGGGTCGAGCCCGGTGGCCTCGGCGAGGGTAGCGGCCAGTGTCCTCTCGTGACGCGACCACATGCGCCGGGCGTAGTCCCGCAGCGCGGGGGTGGATTCGACGAGGACGAAAGTGGGGTCGTCGGTCCGCACGGCGGTACGGGTGTGCACCATGTGGTCGCGCAGGGCGTGCAGCACGGGCTGACCGGGGACTCGGTCGCGAACGGCGGCGACCAGAGCGCTCTCGACGTCCTCGTCCAGGTCGAAGACGAGGGCTTCCTTACTGGGGAAGTGCTTGAAGAGCGTGCTCAGCGAGACGTCGGCCGCCTCCGCCACCTCGCGCACGCCGACGTCGTCGAAGCCGCGCTCGGTGAACAGCCGCACCGCGGCATCCGCCAGGGCCTGCCTGGTCCGGGCCTTCTTGCGTTCCCGGCGTCCTGTTGTCATCTCGGCCATCCCCCCATCGTAGCCCCCTTGGGTCGATTCGATCGCAAAGGCGATCCACTAGAAAATCGGAGCGGTTGTACTTTTAGATCGGCTGTGCTTCTGTGCTCAGGTACGCCTGACCGGCACTCAGCCGCCTGCTCCCGGGGGCGCGTTACCCGCAGCGGAACGGCTGATCCGTCCTGCCCGGGACCGGGCGTCGCCGCATGACCAGCACTCTCTTCAACCATCGAACGGAGCGTGACCCTCATGTCCACCACCCCTCGCATCGCGATCGCAGGCGCCGGCCTCGGCGGCCTCGTCTGCGCGCGCGTCCTACAGCAGCACGGCGTGCCGGTCACGGTCTTCGAGAGCGAGCCCGACCCCCGCTCCCGCGCGCAGGGCGGCACTCTCGACATCGATGAAGCCACCGGCCAGGCAGCCCTGCGCACAGCCGGACTGTTAGACCAGTTCCTCGCCCTGTCCCGGCCCGAAGGCCAGGAGTGGCGCCTGTACGACCGCCACGCGACCCTGATGCGCCACGACCGGGCCGGCGAGGGCGATCTGAGCAGGCCCGAGATCGACCGCGGCCAGCTGCGCGCGCTCCTGTTGGACTCCCTCGCCCCCGGCACGGTCCGCTGGGGCCACTCGGTGAGGGGAGTCACGCCGCTCCCCCGCGGCATCGCCCGCCTGCACCACCACGCCCGCACCGGCGAGGACTTCGACCTGGTCATCGGCGCCGATGGCGCCTGGTCGCGGGTGCGCCGCGCGCTCAGCGACGCCCAACCCTCCTACTCCGGTGTCACGATGGTGGAAGCCCACTTCGACGACGTCGACCACCGTCACCCCGGCATCGCCCACCTGGTCGGTCGCGGCACCATGTCGGCCAAGGCGGGCCGCCGCAGCCTGGTGCTCCAGCGCAACAGCAACGGACACGTCCGCGCCTACGTCACCTTCCGCGGCCCCCAGGACTGGCACGCCGGCCTCGACCTCGCCGACACCGCATCCGTACGCGCGCGCCTGCTCGCCCAGTACCAGGGCTGGGACGAGCGCCTGCTGGACATCCTGCGCGACAACGAGGGCGGTTTCACCAACCGGCCCGTGTTCGTCCTTCCGGTCGCCCACTCCTGGCAGCGTGTCCCCGGCATCACCCTGCTCGGCGACGCCGCCCACCTGATGCCGCCCGTCGGCGTCGGCGCCAACCTCGCCCTGCTCGACGGCGCCGAACTCGCCCGAGCCGTCATCGACCGGCCCACCATCGACGAGGCCCTCGACGCCTACGAAAGCGCCATGTTCCCCCGCGCCACCGACCATGCGAAGACCGCTCAGCAGATGCTCACCACGCTGATGCCCGACACCGACTCCGACGCCGCAGCCTTCCCCGACACCCTCTGGCCGGCCGGCCCGCTCCCCGACCCGCCCCCCGCTCGCACCATCGGCGCGGGCAGCCGGTCACCAGATCCGAAAGGGGCGGCCTAGTCCCGGCGGCGCTGGCCCGGACCCGAGGCCGTGGAGCCGCGCACCACCAGCTCGGGCAGGAAGACGAACTCGCTGTGCGGGGCCGGCGTACCGCCGATCTCCTCCAGCAGGGTCCGGACCGCCGCCTGCCCCATCGCCTGCACGGGCTGGCGGATCGTCGTCAGCGGCGGGTCGGTGAACGCTATGAGCGGCGAGTCGTCGAAGCCGACCACCGACACGTCCTGGGGCACCTTCAGCCCCTGCTGCCGGGCCGCCCGGATCGCGCCGAGCGCCATCATGTCGCTCGCGCACACCACCGCCGTGCAGCCGCGCGAGATCAGCGCGGCCGCGGCGGCCTGGCCGCCCTCCAACGAGTAGAGGGAGTGCTGGATCAGCCCCTCGATCTCGGCCTCGCCGAGTCCGAGCCGCTCCTTCATCCCGAGCCGGAAGCCCTCGATCTTGCGGAGGACCGGTACGAAGCGCTTCGGTCCGACCGCGAGCCCGATGCGGGTGTGCCCGAGCGCGGTCAGGTGGGTGACGGCGAGGACCATCGCGGCCCGGTCGTCGGGCGAGACGAAGGGGGCCTGCACCTTCTCGGAGAACCCGTTGATGAGGACGTACGGAACGCCCTGCCCGCGGAGTTGGTCGTAGCGGCCCATGTCGGCCGTGGTGTCGGCGTGCAGGCCGGAGACGAAGATGATCCCGGAGACCCCGCGGTCCACCAGCATCTCGGTCAGTTCGTCCTCGGTGGACCCGCCGGGCGTCTGCGTGGCCAGCACCGGCGTGTACCCCTGCCGGGTCAGGGCCTGGCCGATGACCTGGGCGAGCGCGGGGAAGATCGGGTTGTCCAGTTCGGGGGTTATCAGACCGACGAGCCCCGCACTGCGCTGGCGCAGCTTCACGGGCCGCTCGTAGCCGAGTACGTCGAGGGCGGCCAGCACGGATTCACGGGTGCCTGCGGCCACACCGGGCTTGCCGTTGAGCACGCGGCTGACTGTGGCTTCGCTGACCCCCGCCTGGGCTGCGATGTCGGCTAGCCGTGCGGTCACGGGATTGGACTGTACCGGTCGGACGTTCACCATGACCACCAGGTGCACGAATCCGGGGGAAGCCGGACGGTTCGGCCGTCCGTCTCCACCGGGGCGCTGGAGAGTACGGGGCGTCCGGGCGCGGGAAGCTCGACCGGTTCGGGGCGGGTGTTGAGGGTGCAGGCGAAACCGGGGCGGGTGAAGAGGAGCACGCCCTCGGGGGCGGACTGCCAGCGCATCCCGCATGCGTCCGGGCCGTCGGGGTCGTCCGGGCCGCCCGGGACGTACGGGTCGTACGGGTCGTACGGGTCGTACGGGACTTCCGCCGAGGCATCGGCACCCGCCACGGCCGTCGCGTCGACCCCCGTCCCCGCTCCCGTCCCCGTCCCCGCCTCCGGCGCCCCCAGCCCCGGCATCGCCCGGCGCAGTTCCAGGGCGGCGCGGTAGAGCTCCAGCGTCGAGTGCGGGTCGCCGGTCTGCGCGGCGACGCTGAGGCCGCCCCAGCCGGCGGGCTGCGGGAGCCAGCTGCCGGCCGGCCCGAAGCCGTACGGGGGCTCCGCGCCGGACCAGGGGAGCGGCACCCGGCACCCGTCGCGCAGCCCGTCCTGTCCTTCCGGTTCCGACGGGCCCTCGGGCCGGGGCCCCGACCCCGCCGGGCCGTGCGCGTCCCCCGGCTGACGGCGCCCGCGGCGGAAGGCCGGGTCCTGGCGGACCCGGTCCGGGAGGTCCGCCACCTCCGGGAGGCCGAGCTCCTCGCCCTGGTAGAGGTACGCCGAACCCGGCAGGGCCAGCATCAGCAGGGCGGCCGCCCGGGCCCGGGCCAGGCCGCGGGCCCCGCCGCCGTAGCGCGTCACGTGACGTACGACGTCGTGGTTGGACAGCACCCAGGTGGTCGGGGCGCCGACGGCGGTCGTGGCGGCCAGGGACTCGTCGATGACGGTGCGCATCGCGGCCGGGTCCCACGGGCAGTTCAGGAAGCGGAAGTTGAAGGCCTGGTGCAGTTCGTCGGGGCGCACGTACAGGGCGAGCCGCTCCGAGGTGGGCGCCCAGGCCTCGGCGACCCCGATGCGCCCGCCCCCGTAGGAGTCGAGGAGGCGGCGCCAGGAGCGGTGGATCTCGTGGACCCCGTCCTGGTCGAAGAAGGGGAGCGGCTCGGTACCGATCAAGGTGGCCTGGGCGCCGCGGCCGATGTCCGGCAGGCCGGGGGCCTTGACCATGCCGTGGGCGACGTCGATGCGGAAGCCGTCGATGCCGAGGTCGAGCCAGAAGCGCAGGACGGAGGCGAATTCGGCGGCGACCTCGGGGTGGTCCCAGTCGAGGTCGGGCTGCTCGGGGGCGAAGAGGTGCAGGTACCAGTCGCCGTCCGGGACCCGGGTCCAGGCCGGGCCGCCGAAGATCGACTCCCAGTCGTTCGGGGGCTCCGCGCCCTCCGCGCCGCGGCCCGGGCGGAAGTGGTAGCGCTCGCGGGCCCCCGGCTCCCCGGCGAGGGCGGCGCGGAACCACGGGTGCTGCTCGGAGGTGTGGTTCGGCACCACGTCCACGATGACCCGCAGCCCCAGCGCGTGCGCGGCCCGGACCAGCTCGTCGGCGTCCGAGAGGTCCCCGAAGAGGGGGTCGACGGCCCGGTAGTCGGCGACGTCATAGCCGCCGTCCGCCTGCGGGGAGACGTAGAAGGGGGTGAGCCACACGGCGTCGACCCCGAGGCGGGCGAGGTGGGGGAGGCGGGAGCGGACCCCGCGGAGGTCCCCGATGCCGTCTCCGTCGCTGTCGGCGAAGGAGCGCACGTACACCTGATAGATGACGGCATCGCGCCACCAGCCACCGCTCGCGGTCGCGTTGCTGGAAGAGCTTGCAAGCTGGACGGCCGTCGAATCGTGGGTCATATCGGGGTCAACGCGGGTACATGCCCCCTGGTTGCGGGCCCCGACAGTCGAAGGTGGCTCGAACTAACAGCAAGCTGCGGCAACCGTACGGACACACGGATGTAACGATCGCCTCCGCTTGCAGAAAGTTTGCGCAAGGTCTTTCGGTCCTCTTTCAGTCTTGTTACGTTCCTGGCAACTCGGGACCGCGAGGGCGCGGCCGGGATCATCGAAGGAGTTCATATGCGGCGTGGCATAGCGGCCACCGCGCTGGTCGCGACCCTGGCGCTCGCGGCAACGGCTTGCGGTGGGGACGACAAGGACGCGGCCGACGGCACCAAGGCGGGCGGCGAGCTTTCCGGCACGGTCACGTACTGGGACACCTCGAACGACGCCGAGAAGGCCAGCTTCCAGAAGATCGCCGAGGCGTTCACCGCGAAGCACCCGAAGGTGAGCGTCAAGTACGTCAACGTTCCGTACGGCGACGCGCAGAACAAGGTCAAGAACGCCTTCAGCAGCGGCTCCGACGCGCCTGACGTCATCCGCGCCGACGTCGGCTGGGTCGCGGACTTCGCCTCCCTGGGCTACCTCGACGAGGTCCCGGCCGAGACGGCGAAGAAGGTCGACGCCGAGTTCCTCCCGCAGGCCGCGGCCAGCGGCAAGTTCGAGGGCAAGACCTACGCCGTCCCGCAGGTCATCGACAGCCTCGGCCTCTTCTACAACAAGAAGATGCTCGCCGACGCCGGCGTCCAGCCCCCCAAGACGCTGGAAGAGGTGAAGACCGCCGCCGCCGCCATCAAGGGCAAGACCGGCAAGGCCGGCCTCTACCTCCGCGGCGACGACTCCTACTGGTTCCTCCCCCTCATCTACGGCGAGGGCGGCGACCTGGTCGACGCGAAGAACAAGACGGTCACCGTCGACAACGAGGCGGGCGTCAAGGCCTTCAAGACCGCCCGTGACCTGGTTGCCTCCGGTGCGGCGATCACCAACGCCACCGACGGCTACGCCAACATGCAGACGGCGTTCAAGACCGGCGAGGCCGCCATGATGATCAACGGTCCGTGGGCCGTCGCCGACACCTACGCCGGTGACCAGTTCAAGGACAAGGCCAACCTCGGCATCGCCGCCGTCCCGGCCGGCTCGGCCAAGGCCGGTGCCCCGCAGGGCGGCCACGACCTCGCCGTCTACGCCGGCTCCAAGAACACCGCCGCGGCGCACGCCTTCGTCGAGTACATGACCTCTCAGGAGGTCCAGGTGCAGTCGACCAAGGACCTCAGCCTGCTCCCGACCCGTACCGCCGCCTACGAGCTGCCGGACGTCAAGGGCAACGAGATGGTCCAGTTCTTCAAGCCGGCCGTGGACAAGGCCGTCGAGCGCGCCTGGATCCCGGAGAACGGCTCGCTCTTCGAGCCGCTGAAGGTCGAATACACCAAGGCGATCACCGGGGCGTCGAGCCCGGAGGACGCGGCCAAGTCGGCCGGCGTCGAGTTCCGCAAGATCCTCAAGGGCTGGAAGTAACGAAACCATGGCTGCTCACACCAGCCAGTCGGTGGCGAAGGCCGCGGGCGACGACGTCGAGAACGACGTCGCCGCCCGCGGCCGGAGCCGCAGGACTGACAGCGACAGCGGTAACCGCGGCGGTGCCCGCGGTGGAAAGGGCGCGTCCGGCCTCCGGCGCGCCGTCGGTACGCACTGGTACGCCTGGGCCATGGTCGCCCCGGTGGTGCTCGTCCTCGGCGTGATCATCGGCTGGCCGCTGGTCCGGGGCGTCTACCTGTCGCTGACCGACGCCACCGAGCGCAACGTCTCGCGCACCATCGGCGCCCGGCACATCGAGGCCACGTACGAGTTCGTCGGACTCGACAACTACGTCTCCGTGCTCAGCGACCCGGTGTTCCTGCAGCGGCTGGTGTGGACGGTGGTGTGGACCGTCGCGTGCGTGTCCATCACCTTCACGCTTGGTCTGGCCCTGGCCAACATGCTCAACCGGGACTTCCGGGGCCGCGCCGCCTACCGGATGGCGCTCATCCTGCCCTGGGCCGTCCCCGGCTTCGTCTCGGTCTTCGCCTGGCGGTTCCTCTTCAACCGCGACAACGGCATCCTCAACAAGATCCTCGACGGTGGCGGCATCGCCGCGGTCCCGTGGCTCGACGACCCGACCTGGGCCAAGTTCTCGGTCGTCGCCGTCAACGTCTGGCTCGGCGTCCCCTTCATGATGGTCGCCCTGCTCGGCGGCCTGCAGTCCATCCCCGGCGAGCTCTACGAGGCCGCCGAGATGGACGGCGCCAGCGCCTGGCAGCGCTTTAGGCACATCACCCTGCCCGGACTGCGCACGGTGAGCATGACGGTGATCCTGCTCTCCACCATCTGGACCTTCAACATGTTCCCGGTGATCTTCCTGCTCACCCGGGGCGGACCCGGCGACTCCACCGAGATCCTGGTGACCCAGGCCTTCCGCGAGGCGTTCGTGTCGAGCCCGCGTGACTTCGCCGGCTCGGCCACGTGGGGCGTCCTGATCCTCGCCCTGCTCATGATCTTCGCGCTGGTCTACCGGCGCTCGCTGCGCAAGCAGGGAGAGGTGTGGTGACCATGACCACCGCCCGTACGACCGCCGAGACCGCCGAGACCGCGGCCACCACGGCCACCGGCACCAAGACCACCGGCGCCAAGGCCACCGGCCGCACCACCACCGCGGCCCGCCCCCGCGGGAGCCGCTCGCCGCTCGCCTCCGTCGGCCTGCACGGCACCCTCGTCGTGGCCGCCGTGATCGCCGTCTTCCCGGTGCTGTGGATCGTGCTGACCTCGCTCAAGCCGGCCAAGCACGCGGTCACCACCGACTTCGTCAAGGAACCGACGCTCAGCAACTACACGTACCTGCTGGACCAGAGCCACTTCCTCAGCTGGTTCGCCAACTCCGTCCTGGTCGCGGGCGTCACCACCGTCCTCGGCGTCTTCATCGCCGCGACCACCGGATACGCGGTCAGCCGCTTCAAGTTCCCCGGCATGAAGCCGCTCATGTGGACCCTGCTCATCACGCAGATGTTCCCGATGGCGATCCTCATCGTCCCGCTCTACAACCTCATGGGCGACCTCGGCCTGCTCAACCAGCCGCTCGGCCTGATCATCACCTACCTCACCATCGCCGTGCCGTTCTGCGCCTGGATGATGAAGGGCTTCTTCGACACCATCCCGGTGGAGATCGACGAATCGGGCCGTGTCGACGGACTCAACCCCTTCGGCACCTTCTGGCGCCTCATCCTGCCGCTCGCCAAGCCCGGCCTCGCCGTCACCGGCTTCTACGCCTTCATCACCGCCTGGGGCGAGGTCGCGTACGCCTCCGCCTTCATGGTCGGCGAGGAGAACCTCACCCTGGCCGGCGGACTGCAGACCTTCGTCACGCAGTACACCTCCAACTGGGGAGCCATGAGCGCCGCCTCGGTCCTCATCGCCATCCCCGCGGCGATCTTCTTCGTCTTCGCCCAGCGTCACCTCGTCGCCGGGATGACGGCAGGCGCAACCAAGGGCTGACCACCCGAGCCTGCCCCTTCTCACCCCCGGCCCGACCTCTCCAAGGACACCATGACCCAGCACCTCGCCGACGCGCTCCCCACCTCCACCGGCACGCAGCCCGGCTGGTGGAGAGAAGCGGTGATCTACCAGGTCTATCCGCGCAGCTTCGCCGACTCCAACGGGGACGGCATGGGGGACCTCGAAGGCATCCGCAGCCGCCTGCCCTACCTGAAGGAGCTGGGCGTCGACGCCGTCTGGCTCAGCCCCTTCTACGCCTCCCCGCAGGCCGACGCCGGCTACGACGTCGCCGACTACCGGGCCATCGACCCCATGTTCGGCACCCTGCACGACGCCGACGCCGTGATCCGCGAAGCCCACGAACTGGGCCTGCGCATCATCGTGGACCTCGTCCCCAACCACTGCTCCGACCAGCACGAATGGTTCAAGCAGGCGCTGCGGGAAGGCCCCGGCACCCCGCTGCGCGAGCGCTTCCACTTCCGCCCGGGCCGCGGCGCGGACGGCGCGGAGCCCCCGAACGACTGGGAGTCGATCTTCGGCGGCCCGGCCTGGACCCGGGTCGCGGACGGCGAGTGGTACCTGCACCTCTTCGCCCCCGAGCAGCCCGACTTCAACTGGGAGCACCCCGCCGTCCAGGACGAGTTCCGCTCCATCTTGCGCTTCTGGCTCGACCTCGGCGCCGACGGCTTCCGCGTCGACGTCGCCCACGGCCTGGTCAAGGCGCCCGGCCTGCCCGACCTCGGTGCCAAGGACCAGCTCAAGCTGCTCGGCAACGACGTCATGCCCTTCTTCGACCAGGACGGCGTCCACGAGATATACCGCTCCTGGCGCCGGATCCTCGACGAGTACGAGGGCGACCGCGTGCTGGTCGCCGAGGCATGGACCCCGACCGTCGAGCGCACGGCCCTCTACGTCCGCCCCGACGAGATGCACCAGGCGTTCAACTTCCAGTACCTGACCAGCGACTGGGAGGCGACGGCGCTCCGCGAGGTCATCGACGGCTCGCTGGCCGCCATGCGCACCGTCGGCGCCCCCACCACCTGGGTGCTGTCCAACCACGACGTCACCCGGCACGCCACCCGCTTCGCCAACCCCGCCGGCCTCGGCACCCAGCTGCGCGAGCCCGGCGACCGCGAGCTGGGTCTGCGGCGGGCCCGCGCGGCGATCCTGCTGATGCTGGCACTGCCCGGTTCGGCGTACGTCTACCAGGGCGAGGAGCTCGGCCTGCCCGACGTCACCGACCTGCCGGACGAGGTCCGCCAGGACCCGTCGTTCTCCCGCGCGGCGGGCCAGGACGGCTTCCGCGACGGCTGCCGGGTCCCCATCCCGTGGTCGGGCACCGAGGCCCCGTACGGCTTCGGCACCGGCGGCAGCTGGCTCCCGCAGCCGGACTCCTGGGCGGACCTGAGCGTGGAGGCGCAGACCGGCGACCCGTCCTCCACCCTGGAGCTGTACCGGTCCGCCCTGCGGCTGCGCCGCGAGCGCCCGGACCTGGGCGACGGCGAGTCGGTGGACTGGCAGGAGGCTCCCGAGGGCGTCCTGGTCTTCCGCCGGGGGGACTTCCTCTGCGCCGCCAACACCACCGGCACGGCGGTACGGTTCCCCGTCACCGGCGAGGCCCTGCTGTCCAGCGGCGCGACGGTCGAGGACGGCGTGCTGCCGGCCGACACCACGGTGTGGTGGCAGGTGACGTCGGGGTGACCTCCCCCCTTCGGCTGACGGACATCGCCGCGCAGGCCCAGGTCAGCGAGGCGACCGTCAGCCGCGTGCTCAACGGGAAACCGGGCGTGGCGGCCGGCACCCGGCACAAGGTGCTGGCCGCGCTCGACCTGCTGGGCTACGAGCGGCCCGTCCGGCTCAAACGGCGCAGCAACGGGCTGGTCGGGCTGCTGATCCCGGAGCTCACCAACCCGATCTTCCCGGCGTTCGCGCAGGTGATAGAGCAGGCGCTGGCGGGGCACGGGTACACGCCGGTGCTGTGCACGCAGACCCCCGGCGGGGCCACCGAGGACGAACTGGTGGAACAGCTGGAGGAGCGCGGGGTCACCGGGATCGTCTTCCTGTCGGGCCTGCACGCGGACGCCCACGCGGACCCGGCGCGCTACCAGCGACTGGCAGCGCGCGGGGTGCCGTTCGTCCTGATCAACGGCTTCAACGAGCAGGTGAACGCCCCGTTCATCTCCCCGGACGACCGGGCGGCGGCGGACATCGCCGTGCGGCACCTACAGGACCTCGGGCACCGCAGGATCGGGCTCGCGATCGGGCCGACGCGGTACGTGCCGTCGGCCCGCAAGGAGCAGGGCTTCCTCGCGGCGCTGCCGGAGGCGGAGGCGGACGGGCTGATCCAGCGCACGCTCTTCACGGTGGAGGGCGGACACGCTGCGGGCATCGCCCTGCTGGACCGCGGCTGCACGGGCATCGTGTGCGGCAGCGACCCGATGGCGCTCGGCGTCATCCGGGCGGCGCGCGAGCGCGGGCTGCGGGTGCCGCAGGACGTGTCAGTGGTCGGCTTCGACGACTCCCCGCTGATCCCGTTCACGGACCCGCCGCTGACGACGGTCCGCCAGCCGGTGCGTGCGATGGCGACGGCGGCGGTGGGCGCCCTCCTGGAGGCGGTGTCGGGCACCCCGGTCCAGCGCACGGAGTACATCTTCCAACCCGAACTGGTGGTCCGGGGCTCGACGGCCCAGGTGCCGTGATCCTCCCGGGCGGGGCGGCGCGGGCCTGTTCCGCCCCGCCCGGGGTCCAACCGCCGAGCGGTGCCGTCAGCGGCCGTGGCCGTGGCCTGCGCCGTGGCCACCACCATGGCCGCCGTCCTGGTCGACGGGGAGGGGGGCCGCGGGGTCGACGATCGTGAACGGGCGCATCAGGTCATCGTCCTCGTGTTCGAGGAGGTGGCAATGGTGGACGTACGTCGCCGGGAGTTCGGTCCCGCTGTTCGCGATCCCCGCGATCGGTTCCATCGGCGGGCTCCAGGGGTCGGTGATGATCCTGGTCACCGTCTCCGGATAGGACTTGAAGGTGTCCTTGTAGGACAGTGCTTCGTCCGGGTCCGGCGGGATCGGCGGGCCGGTGAAGTAGTGCGCCAGCACCGGCTTGTCCGACGCCTTGCGGCCGCCGTCGATCCACTTCTCGTAATCCGCCTGGTAGGCGGCCGCGTCGATGGGCTGCCTGTTCAGCACCTGGAAATTGACGAGGTGGACGTGCATCGGGTGCGCGTCGTGGTTGGGATTGACGTACTCCCAGATTTCCTTCGCGCCCGCCTTGATGAAGTCCTGGGACGGCTCCATGAAGGGCACCGCGTTGAACGTCATGGTGCTGAAGAGCTTGTGCTGGTACACGACCCATTCCCGCCGGTGGATCTGCGGTTCCGGTACGAGGGGCGCGACCGCGGGTAGCTTCAGCTGCTTGGGCGGCGTGGTCCTGTCCGCACCGGACAGCGGTTTGGTGACCTGGAACTGCATGACTTCCGAGATCTGCGGCCCCAGGCCGGGCACACCGGGGTAGTGCACCGGTGCGTGGTAGTTCGTCAACGTGAACTTCGAGCCCATGGGCATCCCGCTGAAGTCGACGATCAGGTCGTAGCGTTCGGCGGGCCCGATCAGGAAGTTCAGCATCTGGAGCGGGGCGCGGAAGCCGCCGTCGGTGCCGATCAGCCAGAACGGAAGGTTGGGCTGGAGCACCACGTCCCTGGGCGGGTCGATCCTCAGCCGCCAGAAGCGCTCGTTCGAGGCGTTGAGGATGCGCAGCCGGTAGCGCCGCGGCTCGACGGCCAGGAAGGGGTACGCCTTGCCGTTGACGACCGGGGTGTCCTCGCCCTCCTGCTGGGTCATGGTGTAGGCGAGTCTTCCGTCCGGGTGGAAGGTCCGGTCCTGAAGGATGAGGGGGACCTCGAACTCGCCCTGCGGCAGCCCGAGCCGCTCGTCGGCGGGGTCGCGGACGAGGTACAGGCCGGCCAGACCCGCGTAGACGTTGATGCTGGTCATCCCCATGCCGTGGTCGTGGTACCAGAGCAGGGACGAGCGCTCGTGGTTGGTGTACGCGCAGATCGCTTCGTTGCGTTTGACGCGGTCGGGTTCCCGGGGGTGAACTCCCCTCGTCGGGACCGGAGTCCAGGGGTCCACCCAGGAGGACACGCCTCGGAAACAATTCTGCAATCTCTTGCGCAAACTCTTGCAGGGCTCCTACCTGGCCCCTACGGTCGCTCCAATCCCCACGTCTTCCGCCAGGAGGCCTCCCGCATGCCTGCCAGAGCTGCAACTTTTTGCGCCACCACCGCACTTGCCGCGGCCACCCTCACGGGCCTCGGGCCGCAGGCCGTTGCCGCGCCCCCCGGCGAGAAGGACGTCACCGCCGTCCTGTTCGAGTGGCGCTTCGACTCCGTCGCCAAGGCCTGCACCGACTCCCTCGGGCCGGCCGGGTACGGGTACGTGCAGGTCTCGCCGCCGCAGGAGCACGTGCAGGGCAGCCAGTGGTGGACCTCGTACCAGCCCGTCAGTTACAAGATCGCCGGGCGGCTCGGGGACCGGGCCGCCTTCAAGGCCATGGTCGACACCTGTCACGCCGCCGGTGTGAAGGTCGTCGCCGACTCCGTCATCAACCACATGGCCGGACCGGCGGACGCCGGCGCCACCTTCACCGGGACCGGCGGGTCTTCGTACACGAAGTACGGGTACCCGGGGCTCTACTCGGGCGCCGACATGGACGACTGCCGGGCCTCGATCTCGAACTACCAGGACCGGGGCAACGTCCAGAACTGCGAGCTCGTGCAGCTCGCCGACCTGGACACCGGTGAGGACTACGTGCGCGGGCGCATCGCCGAGTACCTGAACGACCTGTTGTCGCTGGGCGTGGACGGCCTCCGGATCGACGCCGCCAAGCACATGCCCGCCGCCGACCTCGCCAACATCAAGTCCCGGCTCACCAAGCCCGGCGCGTACTGGAAGCAGGAGGCGATATACGGGGCCGGCGAGGCCGTCTCGCCGAGCGAGTACCTCGGGAACGGGGACGTGCAGGAGTTCCGGTACGCCCGGGACCTCAAGCGGGTCTTCCAGAACGAGAACCTCGCCTACCTGAAGAACTTCGGCGAGGCCTGGGGGTACATGCCCAGCGGGCAGGCCGGGGTCTTCGTCGACAACCACGACACCGAGCGGGGCGGCGACACCCTCAGCTACAAGGACGGGTCCGCCTACACGCTGGCCAACGTCTTCGCGCTGGCCTGGCCGTACGGCTCGCCCGACGTGCACTCCGGCTACGAGTGGAGCGACAAGGACGCCGGTCCGCCGGGCGGGGGCGCGGTGAACGCCTGTTACTCCGACGGCTGGAAGTGCCAGCACGCCTGGCGGGAGATCTCCTCCATGGTCGGGTTCCGCAACGCCGCCCGCGGCCAGTCCGTCGGCAACTGGTGGGACAACGGCGGTGACCAGATCGCCTTCGGGCGCGGCACCAAGGCGTACGTGGTGATCAACCACGAGGGCTCCGCCCTGACCCGGAGCTTCCAGACCTCGCTGCCGGGCGGCGACTACTGCGACGTGCAGAGCGGGCGGACGGTCTCCGTCGGTTCGGGCGGGCAGTTCACCGCCACGGTCGCCCCCGGGACGGCCCTCGCGCTGCACGCCGGGGCCCGCACCTGCTCCGGTACCCCGGCCGGCTCCGCCGGGGCCTCCTTCGGCGTGGGCGCCACCACCGCTTTCGGGCAGAACGTCTACGTCACCGGTGACCGCGCCGAGCTCGGCAGCTGGAACACCGGTGGCGCGCTGAAGCTCGACCCGGCCGCGTACCCGGTCTGGAAGCTCGACGTGACGCTCCCGGCCGGGACCGCGTTCTCGTACAAGTACCTCCGCAAGGACGCTGCCGGGAACGTCACCTGGGAGAGCGGAGCCAACCGCACCGCCACCGTCCCCGCGAGCGGCAAGGTCACGCTGGCCGACACCTGGCGCAACTGAGCCGCCGCTCCACAGACCAGGGCCGTCCGGCACCACCATCCCTATCCCCCAGACTCCGTCCGGGGGGACCCCCCGGCCGGGCGGCCCTCATCCATGCGACACGTACACAAGGAGACCTGCCTTGATACGCCCTGCCGCAGGAGTGCTCGCCGCCGCCCTGGCCGTGACGTTCCTGCCCGCCCTCCCCGCCGCGGCCGCGACCAGCGGGCCGCCCGCCCCGCCCCCGGACGCGAAACTGGCCGCCGAACCGGCCCGGCACGACCTGACCCGGGAGCAGTTCTACTTCGTGCTCCCGGACCGGTTCGCGAACGGCGACCCGGGCAACGACCGGGGCGGCCTGACCGGCTCGCGCCTGGAGACCGGCCTGGACCCCACGGACAAGGGCTTCTACCAGGGCGGTGACCTCAAGGGGCTCACCGACCGGCTCGACTACATCAAGGGGCTCGGCACCACGGCCATCTGGCTGGCGCCGATCTTCAAGAACCAGCCGGTGCAGGGCAAGGGGGCCGACGTCTCCGCCGGCTACCACGGCTACTGGATCACCGACTTCACGCAGGTCGACCCGCACTTCGGGACGAACGCAGACCTGGAGCGGCTGATCGACAAGGCGCACGGGAAGGGGATGAAGGTCTTCTTCGACGTCATCACCAACCACACCGCCGACGTCGTGGACTACCGGGAGGCGTCGTACTCGTACCTGTCGAAGGGGGCGTTCCCGTACCTGACCAAGGACGGAGTGCCGTTCGACGACAAGGACTACGCGGACGGGAAGGGGAAGTTCCCGAAGGTGGACGGCGGGTCCTTCCCCAGGACGCCCTTCGTGCCGGACGCGAAGAAGAACCTCAAGGTGCCGGGCTGGCTCAACGACCCGACGATGTACCACAACCGCGGGGACTCCACCTTCGCGGGCGAGTCCTCCGACCAGGGCGACTTCTTCGGTCTCGACGACCTGTGGACCGAGCGTCCCGAGGTCGTCAGCGGGATGGAGAAGATCTACGAGAAGTGGGTGCGGGACTTCCGGATAGACGGCTTCCGGATCGACACGGTCAAGCACGTCAACACCGAGTTCTGGACGCAGTGGGCGACCGCCCTCGACTCCTACGCGGCCAAGCGCGGCCGTGACGACTTCTTCATGTTCGGCGAGGTCTACTCCGCCGACACGGCCGTCACCTCCCCGTACGTGACCCGCGGCAAGCTCGACGCCACCCTCGACTTCCCGCTCCAGGACGCGATCCGCGCGTACGCCTCCCAGGGCGCGGCGGCCGGCCGGCTGGCCTCCGTACTCGGTGACGACTACCGGTACACCTCCGGCAAGGCCAACGCCTACGAGCAGGTGACCTTCCTCGGCAACCACGACATGGGCCGCTTCGCCACCTTCCTCAAGCAGGACCGGCCGGGGGCCGGCGAGCAGGAGCTGTTGGAGCGCTACCGGCTGGCCAACGAGCTGATGTTCTTCGCCCGGGGCAACCCGGTGATCTACTCCGGTGACGAGCAGGGCTTCACGGGGGCCGGCGGCGACAAGGACGCCCGGCAGCCGCTGTTCGCCACGCAGGTCGCCGACTACCTGGATGACGACCAGCTCGGAACGGCGCGCACGCACGCGAGCGATGCTTACGATCCGGGGCACCCGCTCTACCAGCAGATCAGTGCTCTCTCGAAGCTGACGAAGGCGCACCCGGCCCTACGCGACGGCGTTCAGAGTGAACGTTTCTCCGACGGCTCGGTCTACGCCTTCGCCCGCACCGACACCAAGACCCGCACCGAGTACCTGGTCGCCGCCAACAACGGCGCCGCATCCCGCACCGTCGAGCTCGACGCCCCCGCCGGCACCCAGTACCGCACCCTCTACGGCGGCACCGCGCTGATCCGCGCCTCGGCGGCCGGCAAGCTCACCGTGCCCGTCCCCGCCCTCGGCTCCGTGGTTCTCCAGGCCGTGACCCCCGCCGCCAAGCCCACCGTCAAGCCCACCCTGACCCTGAAGGCCCCGGCCGCCGGCGCCACCGGCACCGTCGAGCTCTCCGCCGACGTCAGCGGCGGCGGCCTGAACCGCGTCGTCTTCGCCGCTCAGACCGGCAACGAGAAGTGGCAGGTCCTCGGCACCGCCGACCACGCCCCCTACAAGGTCACCCAGCACCTCGACGCCAAGACCCCGGCCGGTACCGCCCTGCGCTACAAGGCCGTCGTCGTCGACTCCGCCGGCCGCACCGCGAGCGCCCTCGCCGCCTCCGCCACCGGCCAGGCCCCGCCCGCCGAGATCCCCACCGCCACCCAACGCGACTACGCCGTCGTCCACTACAACCGCCCCGACGGCGACTACACCAACTGGCGCCTGTACGCCTGGGGCGACATAGCCGAAGGCGAAGCCACGCCCTGGCCCGCCGGCCACGACTTCACCGGCCGCGACGCCTACGGCGCCTTCGCGTACGTCAAGCTCAAGCCCGGCGCCTCCTCCGTCGGCTACCTCGTCATCGACAAGGACGGCAACAAGGACGTCGCCGCCGACCGCACCATCGACGTGACGAAGACCGGCGAGATCTGGCTGGAGCAGGGCAAGGAACCCGCCCGCACCGACCGCCCCGCCTACCCGCCGCAGGACCAGGCCAAGGCCGTCCTGCACTACCAGCGCCCCGACCGCGCCTACGACGGCTGGGGCCTGCACGTCTGGACCGGAGCCGCGAACCCCACCGACTGGTCCAAGCCGCTGCTGCCCACCCGCACCGACTCCTACGGCGCGGTCTACGAGGTTCCGCTCGCGCCCGGCGCCACCAGCCTCAGCTACATCCTCCACAAGGGCGACGAGAAGGACCTGCCCACCGACCGGTCCCTGGACCTGAAGGCCACCGGCCACGAGGTGTGGATGCTGGGCGGCCAGGAGCAGTACCTCCTCCCGCAGCCCGCCGGCTCCGCCGCCGCCCTGGACCTCACCAAGTCCCAGGCCGTCTGGATCGACCGCGACACCCTCGCCTGGAACGCCCCCGCCACGGCCGCCTCCGTGCAGCTCCTCGCCTCCCGCGAAGGCGCCGTCAAGGCCGAGAACGGCACCCTGACCGGCCGCGCCCAGTGGCTGCGGCTGGGCAAGGCCGAGCTCACCGCCGCCCAGAAGCAGAAGTTCCCGCACCTGGCCGCGTACGGCGCCTACACCGTCGACCCGCGCGACCGAGCCCGGGTCCGCGAGGCCCTGCGCGGACAGCTCGTCGCGAGCGCCCGCGCCGCGAACGGCGCGGTCCTCGCCGCCACCGGCGTCCAGCTCGCCGGCGTCCTCGACGACCTGTACGCGACGACCGCCTCCCTCGGCCCCGTCTTCAAGGACGGCCGCCCCACCCTCTCCGTCTGGGCCCCCACCGCCCAGCAGGTCTCCCTCGAACTCGACGGCCGCACGCATCCCATGCGCCGCGACGACGCCACCGGCGTCTGGTCGGTGCGCGGCGAACGCTCCTGGACCGGCAAGCCCTACCGCTACGACGTGACCGTTTGGGCCCCGAGCACCCGCCAGGTGGTCCGCAACCTCGTCACCGACCCCTACTCCACCGCCCTCACCGCGGACTCCGTCCACAGCCTGGTCGTCGACCTGGCCGACCCCAAGCTCGCCCCGCCCGGCTGGAAGACCCTGCGCAAGCCCGCGCCCGTCCCCTTCACCTCCGCGCAGATCCAGGAGCTGCACGTCCGTGACTTCTCCGTCGCGGACCGCACCACCACCCACCCCGGCCAGTACCTGGCCTTCACCGACACCGCCTCGGCGGGCATGCGGCACCTGCGCGACCTGGCCGCCGCCGGAACCTCGTACGTCCACCTCCTGCCGGCCTTCGACATCGGCACCATCCCGGAGAAGGCCGCCGACCGCACCGAGCCCGCCTGCGAGCTCACGGTGTACGCCCCGGACTCGCAGGAACAGCAGGCGTGCGTGGCCGCAGCGGCCGCGAAGGACGCGTACAACTGGGGCTACGACCCGCTCCACTACACCGTCCCCGAGGGCAGCTACGCGAGCGACCCGAACGGCACGGCCCGCACCGTCGAGTTCCGCAAGATGGTCCAGTCCCTGAACGGGTCCGGACTGCGCACGGTGATGGACGTCGTCTACAACCACACCGTCGCCGCGGGCCAGTCGGACAAGTCCGTCCTGGACCGCATCGTCCCCGGCTACTACCAGCGCCTGCTGGCCGACGGCAGCGTCGCCACCTCCACCTGCTGCGCCAACACCGCCCCCGAGAACGCCATGATGGGGCGCCTGGTCGTCGACTCGATCGTCACCTGGGCCAAGGAGTACAAGGTCGACGGCTTCCGCTTCGACCTGATGGGCCACCACCCGAAGGCCAACATCCTGGCCGTCCGCTCGGCCCTCGACGCCCTGACGGTCGCCAAGGACGGGGTCGACGGAAAGAAGATCGTCCTCTACGGGGAGGGCTGGAACTTCGGCGAGATCGCCGACGACGCCCGCTTCGTGCAGGCCACGCAGAAGAACATGGCCGGAACCGGCATCGCCACCTTCTCCGACCGGGCCCGTGACGCCGTCCGCGGCGGCGGCCCCTTCGACGAGGACCCGCGCGTCCAGGGCTTCGCGTCCGGCCTGTTCACCGCCCCGAACGCCGCGCCCGCCAACGGCACCGCCGAGCAGCAGAAGGCCCGCCTCCTGCACGCCCAGGACCTGATCAAGGTCGGGCTCTCCGGCAACCTCGCCTCGTACGCCTTCACCGACACCACCGGCCGCCGCATCAAGGGCTCCGAACTGGA
This sequence comes from Streptomyces sp. NBC_01214, assembly GCF_026340975.1. Lineage (GTDB taxonomy): Bacteria > Actinomycetota > Actinomycetes > Streptomycetales > Streptomycetaceae > Streptomyces. The sequence continues at coordinate 2,091,389 of NZ_JAPEOS010000001.1, forward strand.
CTACAACGGCGCCCCGGCCGGCTACGCGGCCGCCCCCGGTGACGCCCTCGCCTACGCCGACGCCCACGACAACGAATCCCTGGCCGACGCCCTGACCTACAAGCTCCCGACCGGCACCGCCCCCCGCGACCAGGCTCGCACGCAGGTCCTGGCCATGGCCACGGCCACCCTCTCGCAGGGCCCGGCCCTCTCCCAGGCGGGCACGGACCTGCTCCGCTCCAAGTCCCTGGACCGCAACTCCTACGACAGCGGCGACTGGTTCAACGCCATCCACTGGGACTGCCGGGACGGCAACGGCTTCGGCCGCGGGCTGCCCCCGGCCGCCGACAACGCCTCGAAGTGGCTCTACGCGAAACCGCTGCTCACGGGAGCGGCGCCCACCTGCACCGACATCGGCGCCACCTCGGCCGCCTACCGCGACCTGCTGCGGATCCGCACCACCGAGCCCGACTTCGCCCTCGCCACGACCGAGGCGGTCCAGTCCCGGCTGGCCTTCCCCCTCTCGGGCAAGGACGAGACCCCGGGCGTGATCACCATGACCCTGGGCGACCTGGTGGTCGTCTTCAACGCGGCCCCCACCACCCAGGCCCAGCGCGTCCCGGCCCTCGCCGGCACCGGCTACCGGCTGCACCCGGTCCAGGCCGCGGGCTCCGACGCCACCGTCAAGCAGTCCGCGTACGACGCGAAGACAGGAGAGTTCACCGTCCCCGCCCGCACCGTCTCGGTCTTCACACGGCGCTGAGCCGGTCCAGCCGCTTCTCCAGCAGGATCACCCCGTAGGTCCTGCCGTCCTTCCCCTCCTTGTTGGGGAGCTCCCCAACCACCCGGTAGCCCGCACCCCGGTAGTACGCGAGCAGCCGGGGGTTGGTGGAGACGCAGTCCAGCCGCGCCCGTTCCCGACCGGTCCGGGCGGTCCGCCGCTCGGCGTGTTCGAGCAGGCGCCGCCCGGCCCCGGCGGGGGCCACCTCGCGCGCCACCATCAGCCGGTGCACGTAGCCGGCCACGGGCGGCTGGACCCCCCAGGCCTCCTCGTCGGACCACCACAACTCGTAGGCCCCGCACACGCGCCCGTCGGCGTCGGCGGCGAGCCACACCTCGCCCTCGCGCATCTTCGACCGGAAGTGCGCGGCGTCCTTGTCGCCGGGCTTCCACTGGTCGATCCCGTGCTTGCGCATCCACCGGGCAGCCTGGTCGTACAGCTGCACCAGCGTGCCGGCGTCCTTCTCCTCGGCCGGCCGGAACAGGATCTCGTCGTCAATGATCACGCGGGCATTATCGATGATCATGGGCGGCCGCCACACCCCGGATTCGGTGCGGATCCAGCGCGACTTCCGCACCCCGCCCGGCACTTAGGCCGGTACGGTCTCCGACGCACCGTCCGGCACCAGCGCGACGAGCCGCCCGACCAGCTCGCCGAAGGGCCCGTCGGCGGGCTCGCCGGCCAGGATCCCCCCGAGGATCCCCGCCATCTCCGCGTCGTACGCGGCGCTCACGGCGGCCAGCGCGGCGAAGTCGTGCACCAGCTGCAGTTCCAGTTCGCCCCGCGGGATCCGGCGCCCGTCCAACCAGATCAGCGCGGTGGACTCGGCGAGCGACACCCAGGACCGCACCACGAGCTCCAGGCGCGCGGGCGTGCGCTCCAGCCCGACGCCCAGGTGCGTGAGGATCTGCTCGTACGCCGCCTGCCGGACCTCGTCGATCATCGCGTTCGTCCGGCTGCTGCCGACGGCCGGACCGCCGCGCATCAGCGCCGAGAAACCCGGCCCGTGGTCGTCGACGAAATCGAAGAACCGCCCCATCACCCGCAGCAGGCGGGCCCCGAGCGGCCCCTCCCTGGGCTCCACGAACCGCAGCGCCAGCTCGTCGGCGGCCCGCCGCAGCGCGGCCTCGTACAGGCTCAGCTTGCCCGGAAAGTAGTGGTAGACGAGCGGCCGGGATATCCCGGCGGCCGCCGCGATCTCGTCGATCGACACATCGTCGGGCGAGCGGTGGCTGAACAGCTCCAGGGCAACCCCGATCAGCTGCTGCCGCCGCTCCTCGACACCCATCCTGCGTCGCACCCCGGTTGTCATGCGGAACACCCTACTGGGGCGCGTTCACAGGTCCAGGACCAGTCGGTCGCCCTGCGCGCGGGAGACGCACAGCAGCATCGAGTCCTCGCGCTCCTGGTCCGTGAGGAGCTCGTCGCGGTGGTCCACCCCGCCCGACAGCACCCGGTGTTGGCAGGTCCCGCAGAATCCCTGCTCGCAGGAGTACGGGGTGTCCGGCAGCTCCCGGCGCACCGCGGCCAGCGCGCTCTCGTCCGCGGCCACCTCGACGACCCGCCCCGAGCGGCGCAGTTCGACCGTGAAGGCCCGCCCCGGACCGGGCTCGCCCGCCGGGGCGAACCGCTCCAGGTGCACCGCCATCGGATCCGCCGCCGCCTCCGTGACGGCGGCCATCAGCGGCTCCGGACCGCAGCAGTAGACCAGCGTGCCCGGCCCCGCAGCGGCCACCGGGGCCAGGTCGGGCAGGCCCGTCTCGTCCTCGGGGAAGACCGACACCCGGTCGCCGTAGGGCGCGAGGTCGTCCAGGAAGGGCATCGAGTCGAGGGTGCGGCCCCCGTAGAGGAGCGTCCAGTCGGCGCCCGCCGCCGTGGCGGCCCGCAGCATCGGCAGGATCGGCGTGATGCCGATGCCGCCCGCGACGAAGACGTACGAGGCCGCCGGGACCAGCCCGAAGCGGTTGCGCGGCGGGCGCAGCTCCAGCTCGGCGCCCTCGACCAGCTGGTCGTGCGCTTCGCGGGAGCCGCCCCGGCCGTCCTCGACCAGCCGGATCGCGATCGTGTACCGGCCCTCGTCCGCCGGGTCGCCGCACAGCGAGTACTGGCGGACCAGGCCCGAGGGCAGCGTGACGTCCACGTGCGCGCCCGGGGTCCACGCCGGGAGGTCCGGTGACTCCAGGGTCAGCCGCAGCACGCCCTGGGCGGGCTCCGTACGGGAGACGATCAGCGCACGCAGCGCGCGGCGCGGGGAGTTGCCCGAGACCGGCGTCTCCAGGGCCGGCAGCGGCCAGAGCGGGGAGTCGCCGATGCGGCGCTTCAGGGCGCGCCGGGTCATCCAGGCCGCGCCCAGGGCCGCCGTGACCGCGAGGGTGCGCCTCATGCCCGTACCCCGCCGTTCGCACCGGGAGAGGTGGCGAGATAGGCCACCGCCTGGGCCGTCGAGCCCTCCTGCGAGGGGTGGTAGCTGCGGGAGAGGTACTTCGGGACGGACTTCAGCATCGCTCCCGTCGACGGGAGCACCCCCTGCTGCCCGGCCACGAAGAACTTCCCGAAGGAGGCCTTGCCGTCCACCAGGTGGGGGTCGTTCTCCATGAAGAAGCGCACCCCGCGCTGCCACAGGAACACCAGGGCCGAGAAGGCGGTCGCCCAGGTCCGGGCCCGGCGGCGATAGGTGCCGTCGACGTGCATGAAGAGGTCGAAGGCCACCGAGCGGTGCTCGACCTCCTCCGCCCCGTGCCAGCGCAGCAGGTCCAGCATGGTGGGGTCGGCGCCCCGCCGGTCGAGCGCGTCGGCGTTCAGCACCCAGTCGCCCAGGAACGCCGTGTAGTGCTCGATCGCCGCGATCATCGCGACCCGTTCCATCAGCCACCAGTGGCGGGCCCGGCCCGGCGGCAGGGTCCGGTCGCCGAGGAGCTTCTCGAACAGCCAGTCCACCTGCGCGGTGTAGGGGGTCGGGTCCAGCCCGAGCCGCTTGAGGTGGGGGAGCACGTCGTCGTGCGCGGTGGCGTGCATGGCCTCCTGACCGATGAAGCCGACGACGTCCGCCCGCAGTTGCTCGTCCTCGATGTACGGGAGCACCTGCTTGTAGACGTGTACGAACCAGCGCTCCCCGGCGGGGAGCAGCAGGTGCAGCACGTTGATCATGTGCCCGGAGAAGGGGTCGCCGGGCAGCCAGTGGAGCGGGGTGTCCTCCCAGCCGAAGGACACGTTCCGGGGCCTCAGGTCCACGTGTTCCGACGCCACGGGGGCGGGCGCGAGCGGCGTATTAGACATAGCGTCAATGTACTGATGGGTAGCTGGGAGGAGAAGCCCCCCGGCGGACTTCTACGACATGCCACTGCCCGGGCGCGTCCGCGCCCGGGCAGTGGCATGTCCGATGGGTGGGGGTGCCTACGGCCGCGCGGGCTAGCTGTATTGATCACGAGCGTTGTTAACGGTGTCGGGTCTTGATCATGGCGAAGACCTCCGGTGTGGTGGAGGTGTCTAGGCTCCACACCACACACGGAGGTCTTCGTGTCCCACCGTAATGCCCGGCTGACCGTGCACGGCAGGCGGATCCTGGTCGAACGTGTTCTGGCCGGGCGTCCGGTCGCGCACGTGGCCGCGGAGATGGGGATATCGCGTCCCACGGCCCACAAGTGGGTCCGCCGCTGGCGTGCCGAGGGCGAAGCGGGCCTTGCGGACCGCTCCAGCAGGCCCCGCACGACGCCGCACCGCACCCCGGCCACGGTCGAGGACCATGTGTGCCGGCTGCGGACCGACCGCAAGCTCGGCCCGGCCCGCATCGGCCCGATCCTGGGCCTGCCCGCCTCCACAGTGCACCGGATCCTCGTCCGGCACCGCCTGAACCGCCTGGCCTGGCTCGACCGGCCCACCGGCGAGCCGGTCCGCCGCTACGAGCGGACCCGGCCCGGTGAACTGGTCCACGTGGACATCAAGAAGCTCGGCAACATCCCCGACGGCGGCGGATGGCGCGTCGTGGGCCGGTCAGCCGGCGACCGCAACCGCCAGGCCACCACCGGCCAGCGCAAGAGCAACACACCGGTGATCGGCTACTCCTACGTCCATTCCGCGGTCGACGACCACTCCCGCCTGGCCTACAGCGAGGTCCTGACCGACGAACGCAAGGAGACCGCCATCGGCTTCTGGGAGCGGGCGAACGCATTCTTCGCCGACCACGCGATCACCGTCGAACGCGTCCTGACCGACAACGGCTCCTGCTACAAGTCGAAGCTGTTCACCCAGACCCTGACCAAGGCCGGGATCACCCACAAACGAACCCGGCCCTACCGGCCGCAGACCAACGGCAAGGTCGAACGCTTCAACCGCACCCTGCTGGACGAGTGGGCCTATCTCCGGCCCTACACCAGCAACACCGAGCGGACAGCAGCCCTGGCAGACTTCCTCCACACCTACAACCACCACCGCTGCCACACCGCACTCGGCGGACACCCACCCATCAGCCGAGTCAACAACGCTGCGGGTCAATACAGCTAGCGCCCGACGTGGCCCGTCGTGAGCGCCCACTCGCGGTTCAGGGTGCCCAGCGGGATCCGGCGCTCGAAGACGGGCGTGCCGAACAGCGACAGCTGGAGCTGGAGGTTGCCGCTCAGGTCGAAGCCGCCGTACAGCGCCCAGGCGCCGTCGAGGGAGGTCTTGCCGTCGCTGGACGCGGTCGCCTTGATGTCCCCCTCGCCGCGCAGGTACGGGGCGAAGTCCGCGCTGACGCCGACGGCGCCGTAGAGGCCGACCGAGGCCTCGGCGCCGAGCGCGCCCTTGACCTTTCCGGCGGCGGTGACGCTCGCCTTGACCGGCGTGCTCTTCACGTTCGAGGCGCTCACCGGGGTCCAGCCCTTGCCCGCGGCGTAGCTGCCGCCGACCTTGAAGTCGCCCTTGACGTCCTGCTGGACGTCGAGGGTCACGCGGCCGTCGGCCTCCACCTGGATGTAGCAGGTCAGGTCGAGGTTGACGACGACCGGCACCGGGCCGACCTGGATGACGGGCGAGCTGTGCAGCTTGGCGAACGGGATCCGCTTGGGCGCTCCGGTGCTCGCGGCGGCGCGGCCCTGGAGCTTCCACTGCGAGGACCAGTCACCGCTCATGCCGAGGAAGGCGCCGCGCGGGCCGGGGCCGCCGCCGGTGCTGCCGTCGTACGCGAACTCGACCTGCGGGGCGAGCTGGACGAACCCGGACACCGAGGCGCCGGCCGAGGCGGGGGCGTCCGGGGCGGTGTCGACGGAGGCGTTGACGTCGAGCCGCAGGTTGCCGAGCGGCAGCTTCGCGCCCTCGGGGCCGAAGGTCAGGCCCGGGCCCTTGGCCCAGGAGAAGGTGACGCCCTTCGTCAGGGGCTCGACGGTGACCGCCGCCGGGTCGACGGGGACCTTGCCGTCGGCCTTGTCGTCGCCGAGGACGGCGGCCAGCGTGGTGGAGGCGGTCTTGACCTCGGTGCCCTTGTCGGTCTTGCCGACGACCTCGGTGACCTTGGCGAGCAGTCCGGCCGGGGCGCCGGGGGCGGGTGCGCTGGCGATGACATCGCCCACCGCGACCGGCTTGTCGGCGTCGGGGGACTTGCCGGCCTCGGGGGACTTGCCGGTTTCAGGGGCCTTGCCCGTCCCGGACGACTTGCCGGGCGAGGGCGAACGGTTCGGCTCCGGAGCGGACTTGGCGATGACGGCCCGGCCGCTGCCCTTGTCGTAGGAGGCGACCTTCAGCGTGGACTGCTCGGTCTTGCCCTTCCCGTCGGCCCGGGCCACGGCCGCCGGTGTGGGCGTTCCCTCCGGGGCCGCGGCCACGTCGAGCTGCTGCGACGTGCCGTCGGAGGACGTGGGGGTGACGGCGGCGGGGGCGGCCGGTTCGGCGGCACCGGTGTGAGGGGTCGAGCCGCAGCCGGTGGCGGTCAGGGCGAGGGCGGTCAAGCCGGGTATGAGGAGGCGTCGGGCGAGCGTGCGCACGTGGGGTGACCTTCAGGTGGGGGAGGGGTGTTGAGGGTTACCGCTTGGTAACCGGAACCCGATCATGCCATGTGTTGACGGCGACCGTCATGTCCGGATCCCGCCAACTACCCCACCGTTCATGACGGTTGAAGCTTCACCCACCCGCGAAGTCCTACCGCAACACCCCCGCCTGCGTCCCGTCCGTCAACTTGCCCGACAGGTCGACCTGCGCGCCCGCGGGCGCCTTCACCGCCAGCCGGTTACCGGCCGCCGCCCCGCTCACCCCGCCGCCCGACACCGACAGCGAGGTGAACTGCGCGCTGCCCGCCGCCAGCACGTACCACTGCCCGGCCCGCGACTTCCACAGCACGCCCGCCAGCACCCGCGGCTCCCGCGGCCCGCAGGCCGCCGTACCCTCCGAGCGGGCCGCCTGCGCCGCCATCGGGGCGCCCGGGGCCAGGAACTGCGCCTGCACCCGATCGGCCGCCCCCTGCCAGGTCTCGGCCCGGGTGCAGAGCCAGGCCGCCGTCCCGTCGCCCTCCGGCAGCGGCTGCTTCGCGTACGTCCACGCGTTGACCGTACGGACCCCGTGCGAACGGACCGCCGGCAGCAGACAGGCGATCCTCGACCAGTCCGCGAGCTCCGCGGCCTCCGTCACGTCGCGCTCGGCACCCGGCGCACCCGACGTCAGCCGGGCCGGGGTCAGTTCACCGAGGTCGGTGATCAGCCGGGTGGCGCTGTCGCCCGTCAGGGCCAGCGCGTTCCAGCTCGTGCAGTTGCCCGCCGGGGCCGGGCCCGCCACCGGCGGGGTCACCCCGTCCGGGGTCGGCTTCAGCGCCACTACGGGGGCGGCGGGCCTCAGCAGGTCCCGCAGGGCCGTGCCGGTGACCCAGGGCGCGGTGAGATAGCGGACGTTGCCGTCGACCCGGCTGAGCACCAGCGCGGTGGCGGTCTCCGCAGAGGCGCCGTCGGTCCGGGCGAAGTCGAGGGCGGCGCCCGCGGTCCCGGTCCGCGGTTCGGCGTACCGGACCACGCGCAGGCCGTCGTACATCAGGACCACGACGGCCTGGTCCACGGCGCCCGCGAACAGCAGCTGCGCCGGCCCCATCGGCGGCCCGGCGGGCGTGCCCGCCGTGGCCGAGGTGACCACCGAAGCACCGGGCCGGGCCCAGACGGCCAGCGCCCGGCGCAGCAGCTCCGTGTCCCCGATCCGGTCGCCGCGGGCGGGCCAGGTGGAGAAGTCCGTACGGGACGACGTGCGCCAGAGGGTGGGTGCGGCCCGGACCAGCTTCGCGGGATCCAGGGCCTGCTCGGCCGCGGCGTTGCGCGCGTACGGCGGGGCGGCGGCCCCGTCCGAGCCCCAGCCCCCGCCGGGCAGCGCGAGCAGCGCCCCGCACACGGCGAGGGCAGCCCCGGCGGCCAGCGCGGCCCGCCCGAGACGGCGCCGACGCAGCAGGTCGGTGGGCCGGGCCTGGAGCACGCACGGGTCGAACTCGGGGGAGGCGAACAGGGCGTCGTTCGCCGGATCCCCGGACTCCCGGGCCGCGGCGGCCGGATCCGGCACCCCGGCCTCGTCGAGCACCCGGAGCACCTCGGGCTCCGACAACCGTTCCAGGGCCCGCAGTACGCAGGCGGCCCGCCCCGGCCCGTCGAGGGTGGCCAACCACTGGTCGAGGGCGAGCTCTTCGGCCCCGCCCGAGCGGGGGAACAACCGCAGCCCCCACACCTGGGGGAGCACCGGCGGGAGCTGCGCGCGCCGCGGCAGCGCCCGGAACGTCAGCGGGATCCCCGCCTCCAGGGCGGCGCGCAGCACGCGCAGCCGGACGTACGCGTACCCGGAGTCCTCCGCCCCGACCCGCTGCCCCGGGACCCCGCCCCGCACGGCGGCCGCGGCCGCCGCCGAGTCCCGCCGCCCGCGCGGCAGCGCCCGCTGGACCAGCGAGTGGGCGGTGAGCACCCGCCGGTTGCGGCCGAGGGCGGGCGGCAGCACCAGGTAGGCGAGCCGCACCAGCCGGGGGTAGTGCTCGACGATGGCGGCCTCGGCCTGCTCGACGTCCGGCGGCACGGGAGAAACGGGGCGGGTGGCGGTATCCGGCGCAGTCACGTTCAGCAGAACGAGCGAATCGTCGGATGGTCACCGGTCCCGGCCCCCGGTCCCGGCCCCCGGCCCAGGGCTCGGCCCCGGTCCCCGGCCCGGGGCTCGGGGCCCGGGGCTCGGGCTTCAGGGCTCAGGGCTCGGGGTCAGACCACCAGGCGGGCGCGCAGCGCCTCGACCGTCTCGTCGGCGACACCGAGCCCCTCGCGCACGTACTTCTCCATGGAGCCGTACCGCGTCTCGACCTCGTCCAGCGCCGCCCGCAGATAGGAGGGGAAGACGCCGATCAGCGCGAGCGCGATGTCCGGGTCGCCACCGGCCGCCGTGAAGCCCTCGATCATCGGGGCGAAGGCCTGCTTGACCGCCGGATTGACGGACAGGTATTCGGCCATCAGGGTCTCGTCGTCCGCGCCCAGCAGCGCCAGGATGACCGTCGCGCCCCAGCCGGTCCGGTCCTTGCCGGCCGTGCAGTGGAACAGCAGCGGGCCCGAGTCGGCGTCGGCGGCCTCGATGAGCAGCATCCGGTACGCGGCCTGCGCGGATCCGGAGTTCACGAAGGACCGGTAGGTGTCGGCGAACAGCGCCTGCGCCCGCCCGCCGCCCAGGTGCTCCTCGGCCACGGCCGGGTCGGACAGCAGGTCCTTGAGCTGCACCGCGGCGGGCAGCCTGGCGGAGTGCAGCTTGTCGGCGAGGACGTCACCGACCAGGAGCCGGGCCCCGGCGGGTATCCGGTCCGGGTGGTCGGCGCGCTCGGCGTCGGTGCGGAAGTCGATGACGGTACGCAGGCCCAGCCCGGCCACCACCGGGTCGGCGCCGAGGTCGAGCCGGTCGAGCTGGCCGGAGCGCAGGACCAGGCCCGGGCGGACGGTGCGGCCGCCGGGGAGCGGGGTGCCGCCGAGGTCGCGGAGGTTGGCGACGGTGGTGGACGGGGTGGCGGTCATCGTGGCAGCTCCTGCGAGGTGTGGTTCATGTAATTTTCTGATGTTTCGCCCCGGAAAGGTAATCGAGGGTCAGCGAGATTCCGATGCCCACCCCGAGCGCGGCCAGGTGTCCGGCGTCCGTGAAGGTCCGCCCGCGCCGGACCACGGGCGCCGCCGCGAGCGCCAGCAGCCCCATCCGCGCGGCCGTGCGGACGGCGCCGCGCGGCAGGGCCGAGGTCAACGAGCCGAGCACGGCGTTGAACCCGTAGCTCGTCCCCACGTCCACCGCGCGCCGCGTCCCCTGATCGGTGTTCCCGCGCAGGGCGCCGTAGACGAGGAGGGTCGCCGCGGCGTGCCCGAACAGGAACACCGAGGCCGCCCACCACGCTCCGTACGCGTATTCGGCGTACCCGAGGACCGCGACGAGCAGCAGCGCGTAGGGCAGGGGCATGGGCTCCTCGACGAGGAAAGCGCTGCTCAGCAGCGTCTCCCAGCGCCCGGCGGCAAGGTTCTCGACATTCGTGGAGCAGCCCCGGAGCAGCCGCTCCCGTTCGGGCGCCCCCGTGCGCTCCAGGGCGTAGGCCCCGAGCTGCACCCCTCCGGCGTACACCGCTCCCCACGGAACTGGAATCATCTACTCATGATCCGATAAGCCTCTGGCGGGCACCAAGGCGCCCCGTGCGAACATATCCCGGCCATGTTCGAATCATTCGCGCCGATGCGCGCCACGCGAGCCGCAATATTCGCGGCAATGTGCGTCGCCCTGGGCGCGATGGGGCATTCGTCCATGTCCGGAACGGACATTCCGTTCTTCGGCCTTCTGGGTGCTTTCGGGGTGACCTGCGGGTTGGCATGGCTCGCCGCCGGGCGGCGGCGGGGCCCCGTGGGCATCACCGCCGCGGTGCTCTCCGTGCAGGGCGTGCTGCACCTGGTCTTCTCGGGGAGCACGGCCGCGCAGCAGTTCGCCGCTCCCGCAACGATGCACGGCCACCACTCCGCGTCGGCCGCGGACGCGGGCGCGATGGCCCCCGACGCCCCCGGCATGGCGGACATGGCCCACATGGCCGGTGCCGCAGGCATGGCGGACGCCACCGGCATGGCCGGCATGGCCGGTCACGGCGGCGCCGCGATGATCGCCGCCCACGTGCTCGCCGGACTGCTCTGCGCCGCCTGGCTCGCGCGCGGCGAGGCCGCCGTCTTCCGGCTGGCCCGCGTCCTGGCCACGGCTGCGCTGCACGCGGCCCGGCCGCTCGCCCGCGCGCTCGCCCTGGTCCGGGCACGGGTGGCCGCCGTACCGGCCCCGCCCGTCTTCCCCGCCCGGTACGAACGGCCGCGCCGCCTGCGCGGAGCCGTGCACGCCCACGCCGTGGTGCGCCGCGGGCCGCCCGGACGCGTTCCGCTCCCGCGTCCCACGGCCCCCGGCCGGCCCGTCCACGCCTGACCCGGCGCAGCGGCGAGGCCCGGGGCTCGACTCCCCATGTCTTCGCCAACACTGAGGATCCCCATGTCTCTTGACGAGGCCCAAGACGTCCGCACCCCGGACGCCGAACCGGCCGGGACGGCCAAGAACCGCGGCGGCTGGGCCGCCGTACGGCCGCTGCTCCTGCGCATGCACTTCTACGCGGGGCTGCTCATCGCCCCGGTGATCTTCCTCGCCGCCGCCACCGGGCTGCTCTACGCCGTCTCCTGGCAGGCCGAGAAGATCATCTACTCCGACGAACTGACCGTCGCCCGCGTCGGCGAGAGCGTCCTGCCGCTCAGCGCCCAGGTCGACGCGGCCAAGGGTGCCGCCCCCGAGGGCGAGGTCGTGTCCGTGTGGCCCGCCCCCGACACCGAGGCCACCACCCGGGTGATCATGGAGAGCCCGGGCCTCCCCGAGGGCGAGACCCTCACCGTCTTCGTCGACCCGTATACGGCCGAGGTGCGCGGTCAGCTCGCCACCGCCGGCGACGCACTGCCGCTGCGGGCCTGGCTGAGCACCTTCCACTCCAACCTCCAGCTCGGCGAGTTCGGCCGCAACTACAGCGAGCTCGCCGCGAGCTGGATGTGGGTGGTCGCGCTCGGCGGACTCGCCCTGTGGATCGGCCGCCGCCGCAAGCGCAGGTCGCAGCTGGTCCTCCCGGACCGGGGGGCCACCGGCCGCCGCCGCACCCTGTCCTGGCACGGAGTCGTCGGCCTGTGGGCCGTCGCCGGCCTCGTCGTCCTCTCCGCAACCGGTCTGACCTGGTCGAAGTACGCCGGCGAGAACATCGGGGAGCTCCAGGACAGCCTCGGCGGAGCCACCCCCGCCGTCTCCGCGCAGCTCAACGCCGGGGCGGACGCCGGATCCGACGAGCACGCCGGGCACACCATGCCCGACGGCACGCAGATGGCCCCGCCGCCCGCGCCCACCACCGACGTCGGCATCGACAAGGCCGTGGACGCCGCCCGCGCCGCGGGCGTCACCGAGGCGCTCCGCGTGACCCTGCCCGCCAAGGGCAAGGGTTACGTCATCAAGGAGCAGGACAAGCTGGTGCCGGTGCACCTGGACTCGGTCGCCGTCGACCCCGCGGACGCCCGCGTCATGGACGAACTGCGCTTCGCGGACTACCCGCTGCTCGCCAAGATGACCCGCTTCGGCATCGACCTGCACATGGGCACGACCTTCGGGCTCGTCAACCAGATCGCGCTGGCCGCGCTCGCCGTCGCCGTCATGTTCCTCGTCTTCTGGGGCTACCGCATGTGGTGGCTGCGCCGGCCGACGAAGGACCGCAAGCTGTCCGTCGGCCGGGCGCAGCCGCGCGGCGCCTGGCGCAAGCTGCCGGTGACCGTGCTGCTGCCGCTGGCCGCGGTGACCGCCGTGACCGGCTGGTTCGTCCCGCTGCTCGGGATCAGCCTGGTCGCCTTCCTCGCGGTCGACGTCCTGCTGGGCTTCGTCGCGGGCCGCAAGGCCAAGGTCAAGGCCGCGTAGCCGCACGGCCTCCCGGCCGTCACGAACGAGGTGGGCCCGTACTCCCCAGGGGGAGTACGGGCCCACTGTCGTCAGGTCAACCGGCACTTCAGGGGGCGTACTTGTAGCCGACCCGGCGCACCGTCTGGATCGCCGCGCGGTGGGAGGCGCCCAGCTTGCGGCGCAGACGGGCGATGTGGACGTCCACGGTCCGGCCGTCGCCGACGTGCCCGTAGCCCCAGACCGTGGTGACCAGCTGGTCCCGGCTGTGCACCCGGTGCGGGTGCTGCACCAGGTGGGCCAGCAGCTCGAACTCCAGGTACGTCAGGTCGAGCACCCGGCCGTCGACTTCGGCGGTGCGCTGCGCCGAGTCGATCCGGACCCGGCCGTCGCCCGGTCCGGCCGGAGCGGGCGCGGCGGGCGCCGGGGCGGCGGCAGTCGAGGGGACGGCGGTGGCCACGGCCTGCGGGGCGAAGGCGATCGGAGGCTGCTGGTCGGCCGGTACGAGCACCAGGTAGCCGATCATCGGCGGCTGGCCCGGCAGCGTCGGCAGGGTGTGCTGGGGTGCGGGCAGCCAGGTGGCCCCCGGCGGCAGGAGGTCCACGACTCGGGCCACTTCGTCTCGGTCAACGGACCGGAGTCGGTGGCGCGGACTGGGCGGATAGGACAGGGGAGAGGTCGCAGCGGTGGCGGCGGAGGAGAGGGAGCGGGTGTTCGCCATGAGTGGTCAGCTCTTTCACGCGGAGTGGTCGGCAGGAGACGTGCGTACGTCGTCGATGTCGATACCGCGCAGACCGAAGGCCTCGGGGAAGGTCAGGTGGGTGGTCCCGGAGGCTTTAGAGGGCCGGCGCGTTCTTCGCGCGGCAACACTCCCGGTCGTAATCGTGATCCTGACGGGACGGCCAGAAAGGCTCGAGGTCGCTGCGACCTGACGAGGTGTGCGAATGGCTGGCCATGGCCCCATTCAAGCAGATGTCATGTCCCCGGGGCAGGCCCCGTCTCACCCCGTGGATGGAAATCTCATATGCCGAGCCCGCGCCCCTGTCAATCCCGGACAAAAGCCAACTCCTCACGGGAGCCGCAGCCGCTGCCACCCCGGCCCGACGTCCCAGGCCTCCTCCTGGCGGGCCCAGCGCGCCATGACCTCCACCACCTCGGCCGCCGTGGGCAGGTACGCCTGGAAGTGCCGCTCCGCGGACCCGTCCCGGTGCTCCAACTGGTAGTCGCCGCCCGCGTCGTGCCAGACCTGTACGTAGACGTCCGGGTCCTCCACGATCCGCTCGACGACGAGGAAGCGGTCCCCGTCCGGGCCGATGCGCCCCACGAGTTCGGACAACAAGCCGAGCGGGGGGCGTTCGTAGGACTCGCCGCGCTCCGTCTGGATTTTGATCGCCAACATGGCCACACCGTCGCACGCGCCACTGACAGCGCCCGCCGGCCCCGTGGGGGCGCGGCGGGCGCTGTCCGTGGTCATCGGCCGGGCGCGGGCCCGGTGGTTCTGGTGGTGCTGGTGGTGCTGGTCGTCAGACCAGGCCGTCCTTCTCCAGACCCGCGCAGCAGGTGTCCGTGATGAGGCGGGTCACCACGTACGGGTCCACGTTCGCGTTCGGACGGCGGTCCTCGATGTAGCCCTTGCCGTCCTTCTCCACCTGCCACGGGATGCGGACCGAGGCGCCGCGGTCCGAGACGCCGTAGCTGAACTCGTTCCAGGGGGCGGTCTCGTGCAGACCCGTCAGACGCTCGTCGATGCCGGCGCCGTAGTTCTTCACGTGGTCGAGCGGCTTGCTGCCCTCGCCCAGCGCCTCGCACGCGGAGATGATCGCGCGGTAGTCCTCGCGCATCGCCTTCGTGGAGAAGTTGGTGTGCGCGCCCGCGCCGTTCCAGTCGCCCTTGACCGGCTTCGGGTTCAGCGTCGCGGAGACGTTGAAGTCCTCGGCGGTGCGGTAGAGCAGCCAGCGCGCGATCCACAGCTGGTCCGAGACCTCCAGCGGACCGACCGGACCAACCTGGAACTCCCACTGGCCGGGCATGACCTCGGCGTTGATGCCGGAGATGCTCAGGCCCGCCGCGAGGCAGTGGTCCAGGTGCTTCTCGACGATCTCGCGGCCGAAGATCTCGTCCGAGCCGACACCGCAGTAGTAGCCGCCCTGCGCGGCCGGGAAGCCGCCCACCGGGAAGCCGAGCGGACGGATGCCGTCGAAGAAGGTGTACTCCTGCTCGATGCCGAAGATCGGCTCCTGGGCCGCGAACTTCTCGGCGACCGGACGCAGCAGCGCGCGGGTGTTCGACTCGTGCGGGGTCATGTCGATGTTCAGGACCTCGCACAGGACGAGGACGTTGTCGCCGCCGCGGATCGGGTCCGGGCAGGAGAAGACCGGGTTGAGCACGCGGTCGGACGCGTGGCCCTCGGCCTGGTTCGTGCTCGATCCGTCGAAGCCCCAGATCGGCAGCGCGTCGCCGTCCCCGATGATCTTCGTCTTGGAGCGAAGCTTCGCCGTCGGCTCGGTGCCGTCGATCCAGATGTACTCAGCCTTGTAGCTCACGGGCCCCATCCTCAGACTCTGCGGGTGCTGCTGGTCGCTGCTTCATCGCTGCGGTGATGACCGCAGCGTGCCCGCCCGCGATTTCTCTTCCGTTGCCCGTGTGTGAACCCCGTGTTACCGAGGTTTGCACCGCAGGTCGGGTGGGTTGTGCGGGTTGGTGACGGCCCGCCCGTCCGGGTGGGGCAGACTGACCGCGTGAGCATTTCGTCTGACTGGAACTCCGCCGAGGGCCCCGTCGAGAGCGCCGCCGAACGCGTTGCCGAAGGTGCCGCCGATACCGCCGGCACCGCCGATCAGGCCCCCGTGGACCGCCGCCCCCGGGTCGGGCTGCTGGGCACCGGCCCCTGGGCGCACCGCACCCACGCCCCCGCCCTCGCCGCGCACGCCGACTCCGACTTCGCCGGCGTGTGGGGCCGCCGGCCCGAGGCCGCGGCCGAGCTGGCGCACGAGTACGGCGTGAAGGTGTACGAAGACCCCGACGAGCTGTTCGCCGAGTGTGACGCCGTCGCCTTCGCCCTGCCGCCCGACGTGCAGGCCGCCATGGCCGTCCGCGCCGCCGCCGCGGGATGCCACCTGCTCCTCGACAAGCCCGTCGCCACCACCGTGGAGGACGCCCGCGCCGTCGCCGAAGCGGCCGCGCGCCACCAGGTCGCCTCCGTCGTCTTCCTCACCCTGCGCTTCGCCGAGCCCACCGCGGGTTGGGTCGAGGAACAGGCCGCGCGCACCGGCTGGTTCACGGCCGCCGCCCACTGGCTCGGCGCCGTCTTCCCCTCCGACGGAACGCCGAGCGCCTACGCCGACTCGCCCTGGCGCAAGGCCAAGGGCGGGCTGTGGGACGTCGGCCCGCACGCCCTGTCCGTCCTGATCCCGGTCCTCGGCGAGGTCACCGAGATCAGCGCCACCCGAGGCCCCTCCGACGTGGTCCAACTGGCACTCCGGCACACCTCCGGCGCGGCCAGCACCGCCGTGCTCAGCCTGGGCGCGCCGCGCGCGGCCGCCGGGGTCGGGCTCGAACTGCGCGGCACCGAGGGCGTGCACGAACTGCCCGGCTGGAGCGACGTACCGGGCGCCTACGGGCGCGCCCTGGACGCGCTGCTCACCGCGGCCCGGACGGGGGTGCCGGATCCGCGCGGGGCGGAGTTCGGGGCCCGACTGACGGAGATCCTGGCCGAGGCGGAGGCGCAGCTCCCCACCTGACCGCCGCGCTACTTGATCACCGCGTTCGCCACGATGATGGCCAGGCCGATCGTGGCGTCCGCCATGCCGATCGCCAGGGCGGAGCCGAGCCGGTAGCCCACGCGGAGCGCGACGAGCGCACCCCAGGTGAACAGCAGGGCGGTGTTCACTCCCAGCCCGACGGCGCTCACCGCGTAGGCGTCCCAGTCGAACAGCCCGGCGGCGACCAGCAGCAGGACGGTGGGCAGGGCGGCCACGATCAGCGGCCACTCGTTCCACAACGCAAGGACCAGCATCCGCCACCGGTGCCCGGCGGATTCCCCCCGGTGGGAGGCCATGTGGTGCGAGTAGCCGTGCGCGAGCCCGGCGGTCGCGGCCGTCACGAGCACCCAGCTGGCGTCGTAGTACGGGGTGAACTCCTCCCCCTTTTGGTGCAGCGCGGCCAGCAGTGCACTGGCCAGCACGGTCCCGTACACCCCACCGAACATCCAGTCGGCCCCCCGCCGCCCGGGTCGTGAGGCCGCCCCGGAGGGGAGGGTCGGCTGGTCCGCCCGGCCGTGTGGCTGCTGCTCCTCATTCACAACGGGTCCCTTTGATCTGATACGTACCACTTTGCTGCCCTGGCCACCCTAGGGGGCGGGAGATGGGGGCGAGGTGAAGAGGCACCGGAGCCGGGAGGTGCGGCGGTGGCTTCCGGTCCTCCTCATTCCGGCCCGCCCGCCACCCCCGCCAGGGATGCGAGGGCCCGGGCGAACGCCGAGTCCGGGGGCGCCGCGTAGCCGACCACCAGGCCCTCGCGGGGTGGGGTCGGGTCGGCCGGGTGCTGGTAGGACGACAGGCCGTCCAGGGCCAGGCCCGCGGCGCGGGCCGCCGCGAGGGCCGGGGATTCCCGGCCCGCGGGGAGTTCCAGGACGGCGTGCAGGCCGGCCGAGATGCCCGTCACCCGGACCTCCGGGGCGCGTGCCGCCAGTACGGCGACCAGCTGGTCGCGGCGGCCCCGGTAGCGCAGCCGCATCCGGCGCACGTGGCGGTCGTACGCCCCGCACTCGATGAAGTCGGCCAGTGCCAGTTGGTCCAGCGCGCTCGCCCAGGACTCCCGCAGCCCCTTCGCGGCCAGCACCTGGTCGCGCAGCTGGTCGGGGAGGACCAGCCAGCCCAGGCGCAGCGCGGGGGAGAGGCTCTTGCTCAACGAGCCCGCGTACACCACGTGCTCGGGGGCCAGTCCCTGGAGCGCGCCGACCGGTTTGCGGTCATATCGGAATTCCCCGTCGTAGTCGTCCTCGACGATCACGCCGTCGGCGCCGCGGGCCCATTCCACGGCGGCGGCCCGCCGTGCGGGCAGCAGGCGGCCGCCCGTAGGGAACTGGTGCGCCGGTGTGAGCAGCAACGTACGGGCCCGGGAGGGAAGTTCCGTCGTCCGGGCGCCGTCCTCGTCGACCGTGACGGGGTGCGGGCGGACCCCGGCGGCCTGGAGGATGCCGTGATGGAAGGGCAGCCCGTACGCCTCGACGGCCCAGTCGCGGGGCCGGACGGACGACAGGAGCCGCAGTCCGTTGGCGAAGCCGGAGCAGATCACGATGTTCTCGGGGCCGCAGCGCACGCCCCGCGCCCGGGACAGGTAGCCGGCGAGGGCCCGCCGCAGTTCGGGGCGACCCTGCGGATCTCCGGGCCCGAAGGCTTCGGTGGGCGCCTCGGCCAGGGCCCGGCGGGCGCTGGCGGCCCAGGCACCGCGCGGGAAGGAGGCGGGGTCGGGCTTGCCCTGGAGCAGGTCGTGGCGGGGTCGGTCGGGTACGGGCCCGGCCTCGGCGGCCGGTGCGTCGGCGGTCGCGACCCCCTCGGCGACCAGGGTGCCGGAGCCCTGCCGGGCCGTGAACCAGCCCTCCGCGACCAGCTCGGCGTACGCGTCGGCGACGGCGTTGCGGGCCAGCCCGAGGTCGGCGGCCAGGGTCCGGTACGGCGGCAGCCGGGTCCCGCCGGCCAGTCGGCCGCTGCGCACCGCGCTGCGCAGGGCCTGGGCGAGGGCGGTCCGCCGGGCGCCCTCGGCGGGAAGTTCCAGGTGCAGGTCGGCGCCGCCGGGTCCCTGGTCGGGGGCGGTCACGGGCGCGGCTCCGGGGCGAAGGCGGCATGGGTGGCCGTCAGGAAGCGGCGCACGGTCTCCCGTTCGGCGGGGTCGAAGGAGTCGAGCACCTGGAGCACCCCGTCGATCAGGGGCCCGAAGAACTCCCGGCCCAGACGGATCGCCGCCGGCTCCACGTGCAGCAGGATCCGGCGCCGGTCGTGGTCGTCGCGGATGCGTGCCACGTGGCCGAGCCGTTCGAGGCGGTCGATCACGGCGGTGGTGCCGGCGGAGTTGAGGCCGAGCCGGGCGCCGAGCAGGCCCGCGGTGGCCGGTTCGGCCGCGCGGGCCGCGTCGAGCAGGCAGATCAGGGCGCGTACGTCGGTGGGGTGCATGCCGTTGCGGGCGGCGAAGTCGGCCTGGCGCAGGCCGAACTCGACGGTCACCGCGCGGAGGAGGTGCACCAGTCGAAGGTTGTCGGGTTCCTCGATTTCGGATCCCTCGATTTCGGATGCCTCGATTTCGGGTTCCCGATGGTCCGGGTCCCTGCGGTCGTCCATGTCGCCCCCTGGCGGAATCTCTCGTTGAGCGAGATTATTGCCCAGCGAGGCATTGGATGAGGCAGGGGAGCGGCGCATGCACCGGACGTCTTCCTTCCGCGCCGCCTACGACGCGGTGCTCGGCCGGTGGCCCGGCCCCGTTGAGGCCGTCGACCTGGCCACCCCGTACGGGGTCACCCGCGTCAACCGCTGCGGTCCGGCCGACGCGCCGCCGCTGGTGCTGCTGCCCGGCGGCGGGGCCACCTCCACCGTGTGGGGCGCCTGCGTCGCGGCCGGGGCGGCCCGCGCCCACCGGGTGCACGCCGTTGACCTGGTGGGGGACCCGGGGCTCAGCGTTCCGGCGCCCGACCGGGCGATCCGGTCCCCCGGGGACCTGGTCGGCTGGCTCGACGCGGTCCTCGACGGGCTGGGCCCGCAGCCCGGGCCGGTGACCCTCGCCGGGCACTCGTACGGGGCCTGGATCGCCGCCCACTACGCCGCCCGCCGCCCGGACCGGCTGGGCCGCCTGGTGCTGCTCGACCCGACCCAGGTCTTCGCGGGGCTGCGCCCGGGCTACGTACTGCGCGCGCTGCCCATGCTGGTGCGGCCCACCCCGGAGCGGGTCCGCTCCTTCCTCGCCTGGGAGTCCCGCGGGGCCGCGCTCGATCCGGCCTGGCTGCGGCTCCAGGAGGAGGGTGCGGGCTTACCCACCGTGCGGCCGGTCACCGGGCCGCGCCCGGACCTGGCCGGGCTCGCACAGTCCTCGGGCGCGGGCCCCCGGGTCGACGTCCTCTTCGCCGGGCTGGCCCGCTGCCACGACTCCGGCCGCGCGGCCCGGGCGGCGCGCGGGGCGCTGCCGGGCGCGCGCGTCGACGTGCTGCCCGGGGTCCCGCACCACGCGCTGCCGCTGACGGCGGCCGCGGAGATCGTCCGGCGCGTCTTCTAGCCCTTGCGGGACGGGGCCCCTAGCCCTTGCGGGACAGCGCCTCGCGGACGGCCTCCTCGGAGCGGCCGACCACGGCCGTGCCGTCCTCGGCGGTGATGATCGGGCGCTGGATGAGCTTCGGGTGAGCGGCCAGGTGGGCGATCCAGAGCCCGCGCGCCGCGTCGGTCTCCTCGCGCGGCAGGTCCCGCACGCCGGTCTCCTTGGCCAGCGGGTCCGAGGTGCGCGTGATGTCCCACGGCTCCAGCCCGAGACGGCCGAGCACCTCGCGGATCTCGTCCTCGGAGGGCACGTCCTCCAGGTAGCGGCGCACCGTGTAATCGGCACCCTCCGCGTCCAGCAGGGTCAGGGCGCTGCGGCACTTGGAACAGGCGGGATTGATCCAGATCTCCATGACGTCAACCCTACCCAGGGTCGGTCTGGCCAGGGGCTTTTGTCAGTGGTCCCCGGTAAAATCGAGGAAGAACGACAGGAAGCCAACTACCGTTTGGGAGGCTGTAGATGGCCACTGCCACCACCGTCCAGCACGTCAAGAAGAAGCCGCTGCCGGCGGGGCTGCCCCGCGAGTGGTACGAGAGCCACAACCGCCGTCTGAAGGCGATGCGGTTGGCGATATCCCTGCTCGACTCGGGGACGTACGACGCCCGCCGGGCCACCAACCGGAAGATCCGGACGATGGCCGTTCGGACGGGGATCCACCGGCCGTCGAACGTCACCTGCAAGATGGTGCGCGCGTTCATCACGGAGTCGTAGGCGCCGGACGTTGGGTGTGACGCGTCGGGTGTCACGCGTCACGCGTCACCTGTCGGGCTCCAGCCGTCGGCCGTGGTCGCTGCGGCTCGTCACGCACCGCAGGAGTCACGCACCGCATGACAGGGGGTCCCGGCCGGCCGAGCGCGGCCGGTCGGGACCGTCCGGCACACGGCCTACGCCGCCGGGTCCCGTCCGTCCAGGGACAGCAGCAGCAGGGCCACGTCGTCGTTCGGGCCGCCCTCCGTGAAGGCCGCGAGGTCCCGCCACACCGCCCCGACCAGCCCCGCCGGGTCCCGGGCCAGTACGGGTACCCGGGCGGCCAGCGGGTAGAAGTGCCCCGTCGCGTCGCGGGCCTCCGTCACGCCGTCGGTGTGCAGCAGCAGCTGGTCCCCGGGGAGCACCGCCAGCTCCGTCGCGACCGGCGGGGTCGGACCGGTGAGCCCCAGGCCCAGGGGCGGCCCCGGCTCGACGATCACCTCTTCCACCGCCGATCCGCGGACCCGCAGGGCCGACGGGTGCCCGCACGACACGATCCGTACGACATCCAGCCCGGGCGGGAACTCCAGCAGCACGGCCGTGGCGAACAGCTCCGGATGCTCGACCGCCGCGGCCGCCGCGTCCGCCACCAGCCGTCGGTCCAGCCGGGCCGCGACCGCCCCGAGTCCGACGTCGTCGATCACGGCCTCGCGGAAGGCCCCGAGCAGCGCCGCCACCGTGCCGACCGCCGCCAGCCCGTGCCCCTGGACGTCCCCGACCAGCGCCCGCACCCCGTACGGCCCGGCCCGTACGTCGTACAGGTCGCCGCCGACCAGCGTGCCGTGCTGCGCCGCCCGGTAGAGGCCCGAGCAGCGCACCGGACCCACCCGCTCCGGTACCGGTGGGAGGACCGCGAGCTGGGCCGCCTCCGCCACCGTCCGTACGCTGACCAGCTGCTCGTCCCGGCGTTGACGGACCCAGGCGATCACCACGCTCAGCACGCCGACGACGGCCACCGTGGCCAGGTCCGTGCCCCGGGCGTTGGCGACGCCGAGCGAGTGGACCCCCAGCAACAGGAGGACGATGCCGGCGAAGGCCGCGGTACCGGCCGCCCCGTACGCGAACGCGGCCACCGGGGGCAGACCGGCCAGGAAGAACCCGAGCTCCGCGCCCGGGGTGACCGCCTGGGCCAGTACCAGTACGACCAGGGCCGCCGCGGGCGCGATCCGGGCCCAGCGCGGCGGCGGCTCGCCGCGCAGCCGGCCCGTCTCCTGACGTCCGCGTCTCACCCCTCCACCCTGGTACGGGGGCCGGGCCCGCGCACCCCGGACCGCCCCGCCGGGTGGCTTCGTACGCCCCGGGCCGCGACAGTGGGGGCGTGACGGCAAGCGAAGGCGCGGGGAAACGGCCCGGCGAGGCCCACGTCGAGGCGCACGGCAAGGGCGACGGCTCGCAGAGCGCGGAGATCAGCACGCGGCTCAACTGGCTGCGCGCGGGTGTGCTCGGCGCCAACGACGGGATCATCTCCACCGCGGGTCTGGTGGTCGGTATGGCGGGGGCCACCACCTCGCGCTCGGCGATCCTGGCGGCGGGCGTCGCCGGGCTGCTGGCGGGCTCGCTGTCGATGGCGGCGGGGGAGTACGTCTCCGTCAGTTCCCAGCGGGACTCCGAACGGGCGGCGCTCGACCTGGAGCGCCGGGAACTGGCCGAAGAGCCGGAGGCGGAGCTCGACGAACTCACCGACCTGCTCGCCGAGCGGGGGCTCAGCCGGGACGTGGCGCGGGAGGCCGCCGAGCAGCTGACGGAGCGGGACGCGCTGCGGGCCCATGCCCGGGTGGAGCTCGGGATCAACCCCGACGAGCTCGCCAATCCGTGGCACGCGGCCTTCGCCAGTCTCCTCGCCTTCACGGTGGGGGCGCTGCTGCCGCTGCTGGCGATCATCCTGCCGGGGCCGTCGCAGCGGGTGCCGGTGACGGTGGTGGCGGTGCTGGCCGCGCTGACGCTGTGCGGGGTGATCAGCGCGCGGCTGGGCGGGGCGCCGGTGCCGAGGGCGGTCGCCCGCAACGTCCTGGGCGGCGCCCTCGCGATGGCGGTCACCTACTCGGTGGGCACCTGGCTCGGCACGACCGCCTGACCCGGGGCTCCGCCCCGGACCCCGCGCCTCAAACGCCGGCGGGGCTTGATTTCAGCCCCGCCGGCGATTGAGGCGCGGGCGCGGAGCGCCGTGTGGTGACATTCGCGGAAGCCAGCGCAGCGACCCGGCAGGATGGGGGCATGCGCATTGCTGTCACCGGGGCGACCGGGCTCATCGGAAGTGCACTCGTGCGGTCCCTGCGGGCGGACGGGCACGAGGTGGTGCGGTTCGTGCGGCGGGAGCCCGTCGGCGCGGACGAGGCGCGGTGGGATCCGGTGCGCGGGTACGTGGACCCCGCCGGGCTGGTCGGCTGCGGGGCCGTCGTGCACCTGGCCGGGGCCGGGGTCGGGGACCACCGGTGGACGGCCGCGTACAAGCGGGAGATCCGTGACAGCCGGGTGCTCGGCACCGCCGCGCTCGCGCACGCCCTCGCCGCCCTCGACGAGCCGCCCGCCGTCCTGGTCAGCGGTTCGGCCGTCGGCTACTACGGGGACACCGGTGACCGGGCCGTCGACGAGGCGGCCCCGGCCGGGCAGGGGTTCCTGCCCTCGGTCTGCGTGGAGTGGGAGGCCGCCGCCGCCCCCGCCCAGGAGGCCGGGATCCGGACCGCGTTCGCCCGTACCGGGCTGGTCGTGGCCCGTGAGGGCGGGGCCTGGGGGCGGATGTTCCCGATCTTCCGCGCCGGTATCGGCGGCCGGCTCGGCAACGGCCGCCAGTACTGGTCGTACATCTCCCTCCGGGACGAGATCGCGGCGCTGCGGCACGTCATCGACACCCCGGGCCTGTCCGGCCCGGTCAACCTGACCGCCCCGGAGCCGCTGACCAACCGCCAGGTCACCGAGGCCATGGCCCGCGTGCTGCGCCGGCCCGCGCTGCTGCCGGTGCCGGCCGTGGCCCTGCGCGTGGTGCTGGGGGAGTTCTCCGAGGACGTGCTGGGCAGTCAGCGGGCCCGGCCCGCGCGGCTGCTGGAGTCCGGCTTCGTCTTCCACGACCCCGGCATCGAGCAGGCGATCCGCGCCGCGCTCTGAGATCCGCGTGCGACCACCGTGCGACCGTTCGTGACCCATATGCGACCGCTGTGCGACCGGAGTTGACCGCAATGTCACGCCGAACTGGGGTTCCCCTTTAACTGGTTGGGGGAAGGAGGATCCCCACACAGCCGCGCCGACCTCGAGGAGGGGCACGTGCTCAGCAGCGCACACCATGCCGCACACCATGCGGACGTCGTCATCGTAGGAGCCGGAGTCTCAGGACTCGCGGCAGCGCAGCACCTGATCGCCGCCGGAGTCACGGTCACCGTCCTGGAAGCCGCGGACGACCCCGGCGGGCGGATGGCCACCGAGTCCGTCGACGGGTTCCGGCTGGACCGGATCGGGCAACTGCTCAACACCTCGTACGCGGAGCTCGAACGCACCCCCGGCCTGCGGGCCCTGAACCTGCGCCCCTTCACCCCGGGCGTCCTCGTCCACACCGACGGCAAACAGCTGCGGGTCGGGGTCCTCACCCCGGCCCGGGCCCTGGCCAGCGGCTCCCTCGACCAGGCCCGGATCAGCGCCGCCCTCGGCCGGCTCGCCACCCTGCCCGAGGAGAAGCTGCTCGCCCGTCCCGAGCGCACCGCCCACGCCGCCCTGCGCTCCCGCGGGCTGCCGACGCGCACCCTGAACGGAGCGCTCCGCCCCCTGCTCGCCACCCTGCTGCGCGACCCGGAGCTCACCACCTCCAGCCGGGTCGCCGACCTCGCCCTGCGCACCTTCGCCCGCGGCCGCCTCGCCGTGCCCGAGGGCGGCGCTGCGGCCCTGCCCGACCTGCTCGCCGCCGCCCTGCCGCCCGGCACCGTACGGACCGGGGTACGGGTCCGGTCGGTGGCGACCAACCTGGTCACGACCGAGGAGCACGGCGACTTCCGCTGCCGTTCCGTCCTGCTGGCCACCGGGGCCCGCGCCGCCGCCGAGCTCCTGCCCGGCCTGCGCGTGCCGGCCTTCCACGAGGTCACCGTCCTGCACCACGCCACCACCGCACCCCTGCCCCGGGACGGCTCGCTGCTCCTGGACGGGGACCCCAAGTGGCCCGTCTCCCACACGGCCGTGATGAGCGCGGTCGACCCGTCCCGGGCCCCGGCGGGCCGGAGCCTGGTCACCACCACCGTGCTCGGCCCGCCGCCGCCCGTGCGCACGGTCGCCGCACGGCTGGCCCGGCTCTACGACACCCCCACCCGCGAGTGGGAACTGCTGGCCGTCCACCACACCCCGGAGGCGGTCCCCGCGATGCCCCCGCCGCACGACATGCGGCGTCCCGTACGGGTACTGGCCGGGCTGTACGTGTGCGGCGACCACCGCGACACCAACACCGTCCAGGGGGCCCTGCACTCGGCCCGCCGCGCCACCGGCGCCGTCCTGCGCGACTTCGGCATCCGGCTCCCGGTCGCCCCGGGGCCCGCACTCCCGGTGGCGGCCTGAGAACCACAGCCGAAACAGGGGCCCGGTCCCGTGACAGGACCGGGCCCCTGCCGCGTGTCCCGGGGCGCTCGGGGGCGCTTCAGGGCGCTCCTGGATCCTGCAAGGGCGCTTCAGGACAGGGCGGCCACCCGGTCCCGGTAGGTCCGCACCGCCGAGGCGTCCCGGTACGGCTCCAGCCGCCGCTCGAAGTCCCGTACGTACTCCACCGCCCGCACCGACCGCATCTCCATCGCCTGCTGCGCCGCCTCCGCGCCCAGCGCGCACGCCTGGTCCAGCTCGCCCAGCCCCAATCGGGCCGTGGCCAGCACCACCCGGCAGAACAGCCGGGACCGCGCGTACGCCGGCCCCCGCAGCTGGAGGGACCGCTCCGCGTGCTGCGCCGAGGCCCGGTACTGCTGGAGGTCCCGGTGGCAGTGCCCGAACTCGTCCGCCAGCTGCGCCTCGTCGTAGAACCGGGCCCAGTGCGGGACGTCGTCCCCCGGCCGGGCCGCGCCCAGCGCGCGCTCGGCCCGCACCAGGGAGGCGGTCGACGCCCGGACCTCACCGAGGACCGCGTGTCCGCGCGCCTCCGCCGAGTGGAGCAGCGCCTGCACCACGGGCGGCGGGCCGGAGCCGACGCCCTGCTGGGCCACCCGGGCCAGCTGCACGGCCTCGCGGCCGTGACCGAGGTAGACCGCCTGCCGGCTCATGGTGACCAGCACGTACGCGCCGTACGGGCGGTCCGCGGCCGCCTGCGCGAGCCGTAGCGCCTGCACGAAGTACCGCTGGGCGAGCCCGTGCGCGGCGATGTCGTAGGACGTCCAGCCCGCGAGCCGGGTCAGATCGGCGGCGGCCGAGAACAGCCGCCGCCCGGTGGTCTCCCCGTAGGTCCCGCGGAGCATCGGCTCGGCCTCGTGCTCCAGGTAGCGCACCAGGGCCTGGCGGGCGTGCCCGCCGCCGTAGGCCTGGTCCAGGGTCCGGAAGAGGTCGCTGACCGATCTCAGCGCCGCGATGTCCCCGCTGGTCACGCGCTGCCCGGGGCCGCGGTCGATCTGGCGCTGCCGGGGCACCGAGGTCCGCCCTTGCAGCGGGACGCGGGCCGCGGAAGGTTCCGCGCCCCGGCCGACCCGCTCGTCGGCCCGGCCGATCAACCAGTCCCGGCTGGGCACGACCAGCCCGGCCGGGGTGAAGGCGATCTTCCGGAGCTCGGCGTGCGAACCGGAGTCCTTGCGCCACAGCCCGCTCGCGATGTCCACGGCCTCCTCCGGGGTGGCCGCGAACTCCAGCCCGGCGTACACGGGCGCGCAGGCGTCCAGCCCCAGGTCCTGGGCGGAGAGCCGGCGTCCGAGGCGGCGGGTGAAGACCTCGGCGATCAGCGCCGGGGTGGTCCCGCGGGGCTGCTGCCCGCGCAGCCATCGGGTCACGGAGGTCTTGTCGTACCGCAGGTCGAGACCGTGCTCCAGGCCTAGCTGGTCGACGCGGCGGGCGAGGCCGGCATTGGAGAACCCGGCTTCCGCGATCAGCGCCGCGAGCTGCCGGTTGGGGACGCGCTGGGCAGGTCGTTCCGTCATCGGCTCCACGGTTTCCTGACGTGACGGACCGGGGTCCCGGCCCTGTGAACGGCGTGAATGTAGCGGCGAACTTCGCCGATGCCGCCCTCTCTGCCCCACATTCATCCGATCGTGTGCAGAATGCGTAGGGCCCTTTACGGACCGGCCCCCTCCGCCCGCGTACGCTGCGGGCCATGACCCCTCGGCCCCACGGGGCGCACCTCCCCGAGGAGCGAACCGAATCCACCGTCCCGCTGTCCCCGCCCGAACTGACCGAGGCGGAGTGCCGGCGCTGCGGCACCTACATCGCGGGGCTCGACGGCCGGTACGCGTGCGGGGTGTGCGGCTGGGTCAACGACCACTCGGAGGGCCACCGGCGGCTGCCGCGCGCGGACGAGGACCCGGACCGGCCGCTCAAGGGGCGGCGCCGGCCGAAGCGGCTGCCGGAGCCCGTCCCGGAGCCCGAGACCGTGCCGGAGCCCGCGCCGGAGACCGTGTCCGAGCCCGTGCCGGAGACCGTGTCCGAGCCCGTGCCGGGGCCCTGAAGGGGCTCGCGCGGGCCGCCGTACCCTTGCTCAGTGAGGTACGTGCACACAGCAGGTTCAACGAGGAGGCGCTGCGGTGGCTGAGCTTGGGTTTGTCCATCTGGGCTTCGGGCCGGAATCCGTCGAGTACACCCGGGCCTGGGAAGAACAGCGCAGGGTGCACGCGGCCCGCTTCGCGGACGAGATCGAGGACACCTGCCTGCTGCTGGAGCACCTGCCGGTCTACACGGCGGGCCGGCGCACCGACCCCAGTGAGCGCCCGCTCGACGGCACCCCCGTCGTCGACGTGGACCGCGGCGGCAAGATCACCTGGCACGGCCCGGGCCAGCTGGTCGGCTACCCGATCATGAAACTGCCCCGCCCGGTGGACGTCGTCGCCCACGTCCGCCGCCTCGAAGAGGCCCTGATCCGCACCGCCGCCGAGTTCGGCGTGGAGACCACCCGGGTCGAGGGCCGCTCCGGCGTCTGGGTCCTGGGCGATCCCGTCGAGGAGCGCCCCAAGATCGGCGGCCTCTCCCTCGACCTCGACCCCCGGATGCACGACGAGGAGTTCGACGCGCGGCTGAACGGCCCCGAGTACGCCCCGTCCAACGCCGGCCAGCGCCGCGAGGACCGCAAGCTCGCCGCCATCGGCATCCGGGTCGCCAAGGGCGTCACGATGCACGGCTTCGCGATCAACGTGAACCCGGACAGCACCTGGTTCGACCGGATCATCCCCTGCGGGATCCGGGACGCCGGTGTGACCTCGCTCTCGTACGAACTGGGCCGGGAGATCGCCATCGCCGAGGTGCTTCCCGTGGTCGAACGGCACCTGAAGGGCGTACTGGAGCACGCGGAGCTGAGGCCCCGCGAGATAGAGCCGGCAGTGGGCTCCTAGCCCCCGGGAATGCGACCGGCCGCTCGCAGGTTGGCCGACGTAAGAGCGTACGAAATTACGGGCGTACCCTGGTGGGCGCCCGAACAATCGAAGTCACAGGGAGCCGGTCGTGTCCGCAGTCGCACCCGACGGACGCAAGATGCTGCGCCTGGAGGTCCGTAACGCCCAGACCCCCATCGAGCGCAAGCCCGAGTGGATCAAGACCCGGGCGAAGATGGGCCCCGAGTACACCAAGATGCAGGCCCTGGTGAAGGGCGAAGGACTGCACACGGTGTGCCAGGAAGCCGGCTGTC
Organism: Streptomyces sp. NBC_01214; assembly: GCF_026340975.1. Taxonomy (GTDB): domain Bacteria; phylum Actinomycetota; class Actinomycetes; order Streptomycetales; family Streptomycetaceae; genus Streptomyces. Next base: position 2,119,849 of record NZ_JAPEOS010000001.1, read on the forward strand.
CGAACATCTACGAATGCTGGGAGGACCGCGAGGCCACCTTCCTCATCGGTGGTGACCAGTGCACCCGGCGCTGTGACTTCTGCCAGATCGACACGGGCAAGCCCGAGGCGCTGGACCGTGACGAGCCGCGGCGCGTCGGTGAGTCCGTGGTCACGATGGACCTGAACTACGCCACCATCACGGGCGTCGCGCGCGACGACCTGGCCGACGGCGGTGCCTGGCTGTACGCGGAGACCGTGCGCCAGATCCACCAGCAGACGGCGGGCCGCGAGTCCGGCCACACCAAGGTCGAGCTGCTGGCCCCCGACTTCAACGCGGTCCCGGAGCTGCTGGAGGAGGTCTTCGCCTCCCGCCCCGAGGTCTTCGCGCACAACGTCGAGACGGTGCCGCGGATCTTCAAGCGGATCCGCCCGGGCTTCCGCTACGAGCGCTCGCTCGACGTGATCACCAAGGCCCGTGCCTACGGTCTGGTGACCAAGTCGAACCTGATCCTCGGCATGGGCGAGGAGCGCGAGGAGGTCTCGCAGGCCCTGAAGGACCTGCACGAGGCCGGCTGCGAGCTCATCACCATCACGCAGTACCTGCGGCCCTCGCCGCGGCACCACCCCGTCGAGCGCTGGGTGAAGCCGGCCGAGTTCGTGGAGCTGGCGAAGGAGGCCGAGGAGATCGGCTACTCCGGCGTGATGTCCGGCCCGCTGGTCCGGTCCTCGTACCGGGCGGGTCGCCTGTACCAGCAGGCGATGGAGAAGCGCAGCCGAGTCTGAGCGCAGCCGAGTCTGACGCGTGGCGCGACTCTGTGTGTGAAGTCGCGCACAAAAAGCTACTAATGAGTAATACTGCATCGGCGCGGCCCCTAGGCTCTTTCCTGAGGAAGAGTCCGGCGGGCCGCGTCAGCGTTTGCAACGTGTCAATCACATTTGACCGACCGGTCACGCCCTGGTAACACCAGTCAGTGACGCTTGGTCCACGCACCGCACACACCGCTCGCATCACGCCGAGGCGAGCATCGTGAAAGGGATCGACACCATGCAGGCCGCGCCCGTACGCGCCATTGCCATCCCGACCCTCTCCGACGCCTTCCGGGGCATTGAGTCCCTGTTGATGAGCGGGGCCCGCCGCAACGCCTGGACGGCGGTCCTGGAGGACCGCAAGAGGGCCAAGGACCGGGTCGAAACCGAACACGTACTTGAGGCCGCGGCTACCCGAACCCCGCAGGCCACGTAAACTTCGCTGTATGGCGAGGAAGTCAAACGCAGAGACTGCTGCGAACCCCGGGCGACTGAAGCAGATCGCCCTGACGTACAAGATGACGCGCAAGGCAGACCCGAAGGTCGGTCTGATCGTCGCGGGCGTGGGCATCGTCACCTTCGGTGTCTTTCTCGCGATCGGCTTCCTGGTCGGGCACGAGATCTACCTGGGCATCCTCGGATTCCTGGTGGCGTTCCTCGCGATGGCGATCGTCTTCGGACGACGGGCCGAGCGGGCCGCCTTCGGGCAGATGGAAGGACAGCCGGGAGCGGCCGCGGCGGTGCTGGACAACGTGGGGCGGGGCTGGACGACCACCCCGGCCATCGCGATGACCCGGCAGCAGGACATCGTCCACCGGGCCGTGGGCAAGGCCGGCGTCGTGCTGATCGCCGAGGGCAACCCGAACCGCGTGAAGCCGCTGCTCGCGAACGAGAAGAAGAAGCTGGCCCGGATCATGCCGGACGTGCCGGTGCACGACTTCATCGTGGGCACGGGCGAGGGCGAGGTGCCGCTCAAGAAGGTGCGCACCACCCTGCTGAAGCTGCCGCGCGTCCTGGCCGGCCCGCAGATCACCGAGGTCAACGACAAGCTGCGCGCCATGGGTGACCTCATGAGCAACATGCCGCTGCCGAAGGGCCCCATGCCGAAGGGCATGAAGATGCCGCGCGGCGGAAAGATGCGCTGACCCGGTCACCTGATTTTCGTATACGACACAGGGGTGCCCCCCGAACCCGCGGGTTCGGGGGGCACCCCTGTGTCGTACGCGTTCCCCGCGGTCGGTCCTAGATGCGGACCTGGACCGCGCGGGCCAGCCGGTCGTGCAGGCCGCGGCCGTCGCGGTCCCAGATCAGCGCCGGGATGACCAGGGCCAGCAGCAGCGTGCGCAGGACCACCCGGACGATGCCGAGGCGGCCGCCAGACTCCGAAATCACCCGGAGGCCAAGGATCCGCTTGCCGGGGGTGAACCCCACGGTGCCCACCGTCAGGATGGTGAGGGCCACGAACAGCGCGAGGGTCCAGTTGCCCGCAGCGGCCAGGTTGCCGCCGGTGATCAGCCCGTAGGCAATCAGCTGGCAGCCGATCCAGTCGATCGCCACGGCGCCGAGCCGGCGCCCGAAGCGCGCCACCGAGCCGGGCCCCTGCTGGGGCAGGCCGAGCTGCTGACCCGGATAGCCGAAGTCGACGCCCATCTCCTCGGCGGCCGCGCGGGGGCCGGAGAGCCAGGATCCGATTGCCTGTCTGTTGTCCACCCGAACACGGTACCCGTGGCGCCGCACGGCCCTCCGGCCGGACCCTGGTTAACTTGTGCGAAACAAATGGGTCATGCTTGGGAAATCCCGTCTGCTTATGGTCGGGTCAGCGTGCGGCACCGCACTGACGCGCCACGAGCTATAAAGCCCGTCCCTCCCCCGGGGTCGGGAGTAGGAGGAGTTGGATGTTCAAGAACGCCGACGAAGTGAAGCAGTACATCGAGGAGAACGACGTCAAGTTCGTCGACGTCCGCTTCTGCGACCTGCCTGGTGTGATGCAGCACTTCACCATCCCGGCGCGAGCGTTCGACCCGGCGGAGGAGCTCGCCTTCGACGGATCCTCGATCCGCGGCTTCCAGGCGATCCACGAGTCCGACATGGCGCTGCGTGCCGACATCACCACCGCGCGTCTGGACCCGTTCCGCAAGGACAAGACGCTCAACATCAACTTCTTCATCCACGACCCGATCACGGGTGAGGCCTACAGCCGCGACCCGCGCAACATCGCGAAGAAGGCCGAGGCGTACCTCGCCTCCACCGGCATCGCCGACACCGCGTTCTTCGGCCCCGAGGCCGAGTTCTACGTGTTCGACAGCGTGCGCTTCGCGACCTCCGCGAACGAGGGCTTCTACCACATCGACTCCGAGGCCGGCGCCTGGAACACGGGCTCCGAGGAGAACAACCGTGGTTACAAGGTCCGCTACAAGGGTGGTTACTTCCCCGTAGCCCCGGTCGACCACTTCGCCGACCTGCGCGCCGAGATCTCCCTCGAGCTGGACGCCCAGGGCCTCCAGGTCGAGCGCCAGCACCACGAGGTCGGCACCGGTGGCCAGGCCGAGATCAACTACAAGTTCAACACGCTGCTCGCCGCGGCCGACGACCTGATGCTCTTCAAGTACATCGTGAAGAACGTCGCCTGGCGCAACGGCAAGACCGCGACCTTCATGCCGAAGCCGATCTTCGGTGACAACGGCTCGGGCATGCACGTGCACCAGTCGCTGTGGGCGAACGGCGACCCGCTGTTCTACGACGAGGCCGGCTACGCGGGCCTGTCGGACACCGCCCGCTACTACATCGGCGGCATCCTCAAGCACGCCCCGTCGCTGCTGGCGTTCACCAACCCGACGGTGAACTCCTACCACCGCCTGGTCCCGGGCTTCGAGGCGCCGGTCAACATGGTGTACTCGCAGCGCAACCGCTCCGCCGCCATGCGCATCCCGATCACGGGCTCGAACCCGAAGGCCAAGCGCGTCGAGTTCCGCGCGCCGGACCCGTCCTCGAACCCGTACCTCGCCTTCTCGGCGCTGCTGCTCGCGGGCCTCGACGGCATCAAGAACAAGATCGAGCCGATGGAGCCGATCGACAAGGACCTCTACGAGCTCTCGCCCGACGAGCACGCGAGCGTCCCGCAGGTCCCGACCAGCCTCGAGGACGTCCTCAAGGCCCTCGAGGAGGACCACGAGTACCTCCTGGCCGGCGGTGTCTTCACCCCCGACCTGATCGAGACCTGGATCGACTACAAGCGCACGCACGAGATCGCCCCGATCGCGCTGCGTCCGCACCCGCACGAGTTCGAGCTGTACTTCGACATCTAGAAGGCGAGGTCGGGTGACCTGAACCGGCCCCGACCGCCGGATCCTTGCCTGCGTCAGCACAGCAGTGGGGCCGCCACTCCGTCCGGAGTGGCGGCCCCACTGCTTTTGAGCCGTCGTCATCGGCGAGGGCTCCGGACCGGCGAGCCGGCTACGCTGCGGGCAGCTCGGGGATGCGCCACACGATCTGGAACCGCTCGGCGTCGGGAAACCCGAGCGGGGCCACCGGGCTGATCTGCTTGATCAGGTAGCCGAAGACCATGTGATGCGCCTCCTCCGACACCTCGCCCCAGGTGTCCGGAGTCACGATCATCACCTCGCGCATCAGGCTCAGATCCGACTCGTTCTCGAGCATTTCCGCCCGGTCGTCCCTGTCCATTGCCTCGTCGGCGCGCATGGCACGGATCGACTCCGCGAGGAGGTTCGGCTCGCGGCCGAGTCGCCGCAGGATCTCGTGGCAGCCGTACTGGAAGGCCGCGTGAGCCTCCATGGCCTCCCGGTCGGGATTGCAGTAGCCGTACGGCGCACCCTCCTCCGCTCCGACGTAGTCACCCTTCAACGTGTGCAGGAGGACCCTCAGTGCGTGTTCGGCTCCCTGCTCCTCGATCAGCCGCGCCATTCCGTGGACCCATTGGTCCTCGGGTATCAGCGGCTCGTGCGGGACGGTGAGCGAGGGATGGATCTCGATGGCGCTGAAAGGGTTGACCAACGCGCCCATGACCAGCTCCGGCGTCCACGTGCCGTCCCCACCTCCCCAGCCGCCGTGGACGAGCTCCTGGAACGACTTCAGTGCGCCGGAGTCCCCCTCACTGATCGTGCGCCACAGCAGCAGGAACCTGGCCGTCTCGGACTCCTCGTCCCGGGGCGGGCTGCACAGTCCGGCCAGGACGACGACGATGTCGTGGACGGTCTCCCAGCGCGGTACCCGTATCCCATTGAGGGCGGAGCGAACGGTCTCGTGGCTGGCGTCCGATAACTGGTCGTCGCGGCTGCGGATGAGCGCGCTCACCTTCCGGAAACTCAACCGGCCTGCCGAGCGGTGCAGCTCCTGCAACGCTTCTGCCAACTCACGGTGTCGCCCTGCCGGTTGGGTTGGGGTGGGAGCGGTCAAGGGGATTCCTCCCTCTTCGCGGTGTCAAGTTCCGTCAACACGGTAGAAGCTGCAGGCCAGGGCCGAGTCAGTATGCGTCAAGTTCGCCGGTCGGCCCGCCAAACCGTGACTCGCGGCCGAGCGGCGCATGGAGAAGGCGCCGACGGAGCGCCTTCGCCCAAGGAGTTGCCGCGCATGCACATCCCTGCCTATGCCCATGACGCGATCCGCGCCGCCGCGTTGCCCAGCATGCCCACGTCTCGGCAGGTGGGCGGCTTGGACTGCTGCCTCTGCGACAAGCCGTTCGGCAAGGACCTCGCCGCCGTACCGCTCGGGCCGACGCCTACGTCCGGGCTGTTCGGGTGCCGCCCCTGTCTGACCCGATCGGTCACCCGGGCGCGACGGGCCCGCGACGCCGCGCGGACCCACGACGCCGAGCGGGCCCGAGCGGAATCCGCGGCCTGGATGCCGGTGCGCGAACGCCACCTCGCCCGGCTCGACAGCGTCCGGCAGGCCGCTGAGGCCGTGGCGGGGCTGGCGCGGGGGACGGAAGTCGAGGCACTGCGCGTCGCCTGGCTACTGGTCTCGCTGGAGTCCGCGTACACCTGGGTCCCCGACGCTCCGGAGCCACCCGCTTCTGTGGAGCGTACGGATGCGGAGATGAAGGACGAGGCCTTCCGGCTCGACCTGGCCATGATCGCGGCACGGGAGGCGGTGGCGGAGCGGCTGGCTTATCACCTTCTCAACGAAGCGCAGCCCGAGGAGCCGGAGATGTGCGAGGAGTTCGAATGCCCGGAAGAATGTTCGGGACGCCACGACTCCACACACATCGACTGCGGGCCGGACGCGGTCTTCGAAGATCTGGCGGATCACGACATCACCGTGGAGCAGCCCGAGCCCGAACCCTTGGCGCCTCGAATCGCGGCCCTCTTGGGGAGGCCGGAGGTCGAAGAGAAGCATGTGCCGCTTCCGGACATCGAGGAGCAGGCCCTCCTCGTCCTGGCGCACTCCGGGATCGACGCGGATGACACGGACGCCCTGGTGAGCGCGGCGGCGGTGGGCCTGGTGGCCGACGCATGGCGAGAGGGGCCTTTGGACGTGATCCACGCGGCCGACGACGGGCCGAGAGACGGGGAGATCTTCGCTCAGAGCATCGATCTGTACCGCAGGGCGCGCGCAGCCCTGGTGGCCGCCAAGGACGACGGGCCCGAGGTGTTGCTCGCGTTCGTGGCCGTGGCCTCGAACGTGGACCTTCCCTGGGCCGGTGGCTCGCGCTTCGCGCTGCGGACGGTGTCCGCATCTACGGCGGAGTTCGTCCAGCACGTCGACGGCCGGGTCCGGTTCACCGCGGAGGTGATGCGTGAACAGGGGTGGCGCGCGGGACTGCTGCACAGGGCCGCTTCGGCCGTGTCCAAGGCTCCCGCTCACTTCGCAATGCCGGGCTGGCCCGGCGCCGTCGCCTCGGCGATGGAACGCCTCGCCCTTCTTGACCGGTCGGGTGCGCCCGGGGCGCTGGCCGACCTCGCGGCGGTGGAGGCCTCGTTGCTGGACGCGCCCGACCGGCTGGGGGCGGACGCCCTCGACTGGATTTCTCGCCAGGCGCTGCTCGGTCGGCGCGCCTCGTGAACTGGGACGACCTCAGCCTGATCGTCCTTGCCGCCTTCGGGTGCCTCACGCTCCTGCTGCTCCAGGTGGGCGAGGTGCTGGCGAAGCTTCCGCAGATCATCCGTGCTTGGCGGCACGTACGGAACGAGCTGCGCAACGGGGCGGATCATGACTGCCGGCGGGCCTCGCAGGAGTGCGACGACCGTGGAGGGCCGTCCGCACGGAGTACCGATGAGTAGCCGCTCGACGCCCTCGCTGTGTGGCGCCTGGTGCACCGGTTGTGCAGAAGCAATTCCATGCTGTGCTTCGACCTCTGAAAATGCCTGATGGGAGGCCCCCCGCCAGGCTCCACGGAGCGCGGCGGGGGGCCTTTCCGCTTTGACAGGTCCGCATGGGCGAGTGAGGGTGGAAATGACCTAAAAGCCCTATAAGCGAGACATGTGCGGAGGTGCATGAAAATGCGCCGTAAGATCGTTGCGGCAGCCATGGCGGGCGCCGCGGGAATCGCGATAGGTCTGCTGCCCGTCGCCAGCGCCTCGGCTTCGGTCGTCACGGGTAGCGGCGGTGGCGGGAACGGTGGCTACGACTGCTACCGGTACCCCTCGAACCGATCCGACGCCCGGTGGGACGCCTGCTGCAACCACGACTGGCGCAACCGTCCCAGCTGGTGCTGGGACCGGGGCGGTGTCGGTGGATACAACGACAACTGGCGCGACAACCACAACTGGCGCGACTCGAACTGGTCGAACTGGAACGACTCCGGCCGCGGTGGCAACGGTGACTGGGGCCACCACGACGACTGGGGCAACGGTCGCGGTGGCAACGGTGACTGGGGCAACGGCCGTGGTGGGGACGGCGGTCGCGGTGGCGACGGCGGCGGTAACTGGGGTGGCGGCGGGGGTGACGGCGGCGGTCGCGGTGGCGACGGCGGCGGCAACTGGGGTGGCGGCGGGGGCGGCGACGGCGGCGGTAACTGGGGTGGCGGCGGCGACGGCGGTCGCGGTGGCGACGGCGGCGGCGGCAACTGGGGTGGCGGCGGAGGAGGGGGCGGCGGTGGCGGAGGCGGCGGCTGGGGTGGCTGAACCCCGACCTGAAGCCCAAGGCCATCGACCCGGCCCGACCCGGCCCGATGCGATGCCTGCGATGCCTGCGATGCCCCTGGTCCTCCCCTAGCGGAGGAGCAGGGGCATCGCCCCTGTGAGGTCGCGCAGGCAGCGGACCGCGAGTTCCGCCGGGGATCCGGGGCCCGAGACCGGGGCCTGCGTCGTCGACCACAGCTCCAACGAGACGCGGATCGCGTCCGTGGCCGCCGCCGCGAGCAGACGCACCTCCAACGGGTCCGCCCCCGGGCCCGCCAATCGGGAGATCACCGGGACCAGGTGTTCCTCGGAGTCCTGGTTCACGCGGTACCACACCGCGCGCAGGGCCTGGTCGTCCGCCGCCGCGCGCAGGAGGCCGCGGGTCACCTCCAGGCCCTCCTCGACCGCCTGCTGTCCGCTCAGGGACCGGGTGACCGCGCGTTCCAGCGCCTCGCCGAGCGGCGTGCCGGGGTCCTCCTCGGCGAGCAGGGCGCGCCAGGCGTCACCGCCTCCCGCCAGCAGTGGGGCCACCGCCTCCTGCTTGTTGCGGAAGTAGCGGTAGAAGGTGCGCAGGGCCACCCCCGCCCGGTGGGCGATGTCCTCGGCGGTGGTGCCGTCGGGGCCGTGTTCGGCGAACAGTTCGCAGGCCGCGCGGGCGATGTCGAGCTGGGTGGCGGCCTTGCGGCGCTCGGTCAGCGACTGGGCTCCGGGGCCGGCCTGGGGAGAGTACGGACGAGGGGATTTCACGGGTGAAGCGTACCCCTCGCCCACCTTGTCGATTACATTCTTTGTCATCATGGCAAAACGTGCCATTGCTTGGGTACGCTCGCGCCATGAACCGTTACGAAGGACGTCGCGTCCTCATCACCGGCGGTGGCTCCGGCATCGGCCAAGCCACCGTCCACCGCATCCTCGCCGAGGGCGGCCGGGTCCACACCGTGGACGTCAACGAGGCAGGTCTGAAGGCCACCGCCGACCAGGCCGCTGCAGGGGGGCACCTCCCAGCGGTAGCTGGGGGAGGCCACGCGGCCCGGCTCACCACCGCGCTCCTCGACATATCCGACGAGAACGCCGTCAAGGAGGGCGTGGCCGCCGCGGTCGGCGTCCTCGGCGGGATCGACGTACTCGTCAACGCCGCGGGCATCCTGCGCTCCGCGCACACCCACCAGACCACCCTCGACCTGTGGAACCAGGTCATCGGGGTCAACCTGACCGGCACCTTCCTGATGATCCGCGAGGCCCTGCCGGCCCTGCTGGCCGCGGACCGGCCGGTCGTCGTGAACTTCAGCTCCACCTCGGCGTCCTTCGCCCACCCCTACATGTCCGCCTACGCGGCCAGCAAGGGCGGCATCCAGTCCATGACCCACGCACTGGCCGCCGAGTACAGCAAGCAGGGCCTGCGCTTCGTCAGCGTCGCACCCGGCTCCATCGAGAGCGGCATGACCACCGGCACCGGCCCCGGCCTGCCGGAGGACACCGACTGGTCCCTCTTCACCAAGCTGGCCCCGGCCCTCGGCCAGGGCTTCGCCGGCCCGCAGACCGTCGCCGGCGTCGTCGCCATGCTGGGTTCCGAGGACGGTGCGTTCATCACCGGTACGGAGATCCGCATCGACGGCGGCACGCACTACTGATCAGGCGCGGAACCGGTCCCACAGCCGGGGGAAGCGCTCCGCGAGCACGGCTTCGTTCTCGAAGTCCAGCGGGGCGCCCTCCGGCTCGGCCGCCTGGAGCGGGATGCCCAGGTCCGGCGCCACCGCCCCGGTCAGCTGCTCGTACGCCTCGTCGGCCGCGTACCCCAGCTCCTCGCCGTCCCCGTCGATCTCCTCGTCGAAGTCGCCCAGCAGCTCCGCCAGCTGGTCGGGATCGTGCACCCCGCCCTCGAACACCTCCCGCCCCTGGCCGATCAGCCAGCAGCGGAAATAGTCGAAGGCGTCGTCGCTCGCCCCGTCGAGCAGCACCCAGGCCGCACCCCACAGGTCCCAGGTGTACGCCCGGTTGTACCGGGACTCGAAGTGGCGGGCGAAGTCCAGGACGGAGTCCGGGTCGAGCAGTGCGAGCCGCTCCACGAGCAGCTCGGCGTGTTCCTCGGGGTCGCCGTCGGCGGCCTCGCGGGTACGGTCGACGATCTCCCAGAACTCCGTCTCGTCCATCACCGCTCCAGCATCACGGGTCCGCCCCCCGGCCGCCACCGCGCATACGGCCAAAGGCCGGTGTCCCACGCGCCTCACACGGCTCGGGTCACCGGGAAACGCCGTGAGGCGGCCCCTCCCCGAAGGGACGGGCCGCCTCACGGACGGGCACGGTCAAGGCCGGCGGCTCAGAGGCCGTAGCGCTCCCGGGCCTCCTTGACGGCGGACGCCGGCACCTCGCCGCGGCGGGCGAGCTGGGCCAGCGCGGCCACCACGATCGACTGGGCGTCGACACCGAAGTGGCGGCGGGCGCCCTCACGGGTGTCGGACAGGCCGAAGCCGTCCGTACCGAGCGAGGTGTAGTCCTGCTCCACCCACTGGCTGATCTGGTCCGGGACCTGACGCATCCAGTCGGAGACGGCGAGGACGGGGCCGGCGGCACCCTCCAGCGCGCGGGTGACGTACGGGGTGCGCACCTCGCCGCGCAGCAGCGCCTCGTCGCACTCCAGCGCCTCGCGCCGCAGCTCGCCCCAGGAGGTGGCGGACCAGACGTCGGCGGCCACGTTCCACTCGGCGGCCAGCAGCTTCTGCGCCTCCAGGATCCAGTGGATCGCCGTACCCGAGGCCATCAGCTGGACCTTGGCGGCGTCGGCGGCCGGGGCCGCCTCCGCCAGGTCCGCCGCCGTGTTGAAGCGGTAGAGGCCCTTGAGGATGCCCTCCTCCACGCCCTCCGGCATGGCGGGCTGCACCTTCGGCTCGTTGTAGACCGTCAGGTAGTAGAAGACGTCTTCCGGCGTCTCGCCGTACATCCGGCGCAGACCGTCCTTGACGATCACCGCGATCTCGTACGCGAAGGCCGGGTCGTAGTTGAGCGACGCCGGGTTCGTGGACGCGATCAGGTGCGAGTGGCCGTCCGCGTGCTGGAGGCCCTCACCGGTCAGCGTGGTGCGGCCGGCGGTGGCGCCGACGATGAAGCCCTTGCCGAGCTGGTCGGCGAGCTGCCACATCTGGTCGGCGGTGCGCTGCCAGCCGAACATCGAGTAGAAGATGTAGAACGGGATCATCGGCTCGCCGTGCGTCGCGTACGACGTGCAGGCGGCGATGAAGTCGGCCATGGCGCCGGCCTCGGTGATCCCCTCGTTGAGGATCTGGCCGTCCTTGGCTTCCTTGTAGTACATGAGCTGGTCGCGGTCGACCGGCTCGTACGTCTGGCCCAGCGGCGAGTAGATGCCGGCCGACGGGAAGAGGGACTCCATGCCGAAGGTGCGGGCCTCGTCGGGAACGATCGGCACCCAGCGCTTGCCGGTCTCCTTGTCCCGCATCAGGTCCTTGACGAGCCGGACGAAGGCCATCGTCGTGGCCATCTCCTGCTTGCCGGAGCCCTTGAGCAGCGGGGCGAAGGAACGGTCCGCGGGGGCGGGCAGGGCCACGTGCTTGACCTTGCGGGCCGGAGCCGGGCCGCCGAGCGCCGCGCGGCGCTCGTTCAGGTACTGGACCTCGGGGCTGTTCGCGCCCGGGTGGCCGTACGGGACGACGCCGTCGGCGAAGGCGCTGTCCGGGATCGGGAGGCCAAGGAGGTCACGCATGTCCTTGAACTCGTCGATCGTCAGCTTCTTCATCTGGTGGTTCGCGTTCTTCGACTCGAACCCGGCACCCAGCGTGTAGCCCTTGACGGTCTGCGCGAGGATGACCGTCGGCGCGCCCTTGTGCTCCAGGGCGGCCTTGTACGCGGCGTAGACCTTGCGGGGCTCGTGGCCGCCGCGGGAGGAGTGGAAGCACTCGGCGATCTTCGCGTCGGAGAGCACCCCGGCCAGCTGCACGAGCTCGGCGTTGGCGCCGAAGAAGTGCTGGCGGATGTAGGCCACGTCGCGGGTCGCGTACGTCTGGAACTGCGCGTCCGGTACCTCGCGCAGGCGGCGTACGAGGGCGCCCGTGGTGTCGAGCTGGAACAGCTCGTCCCAGGCGGAGCCCCACAGCGACTTGATGACGTTCCAGCCGGCGCCGCGGAACTGGGCCTCCAGCTCCTGGACCACGCGGAAGTTGGCGCGGACCGGACCGTCGAGGCGCTGCAGGTTGCAGTTGATGACGAAGGTCAGGTTGTCGAGCTGCTCGCGGGAGGCGAGGGCCAGGGCGGCGGTCGACTCGGGCTCGTCCATCTCGCCGTCGCCCAGGAAGGCCCAGACGTGCGAGTTGGCGGTGTCCTTGATGCTCCGGTTCTGCAGGTAGCGGTTGAAACGCGCCTGGTAGATCGCGGAGAGCGGGCCGAGGCCCATGGACACCGTCGGGAACTCCCACAGCCACGGCAGGCGCCGCGGGTGCGGGTAGGACGGCAGGCCGTTGCCGCCGGACTCCTGGCGGAAGTTGTCGAGCTGCTGCTCGGAGACGCGTCCGTCGAGGAACGCGCGGGCGTAGATGCCGGGGGAGGCGTGGCCCTGGATGTAGAGCTGGTCGCCCGATCCGTCGGCCTCCTTCCCGCGGAAGAAGTGCTGGAAGCCGGTCTCGTAGAGCCACGCGGCCGAGGCGAAGGTGGCGATGTGGCCGCCGACGCCGTACTTGGAGCCGCGGGTCACCATGGCGGCCGCGTTCCAGCGGTTCCATGCGGTGATCTTGGCTTCCATCTCCTCGTCACCGGGGAACTCGGGCTCCGCGGCGGTCGGGATGGTGTTGACGTAGTCCGTCTCCAGCAGCTTCGGCAGGGCGAGGCCGGCGGCCTCGGCGTGCTGGAGCGTGCGGCGGAGCAGGTATTCGGCGCGGCGCGTACCGGCGGCCTGTGCGACGGCATCGAGGGAGGCCGCCCATTCGGCGGTCTCCTCGGTGTCGCGGTCCGGGAGCTGGTCGAGCTCGCTCGGAAGCTTTCCTACGGGGTCGGACATTGCTGTGCGCCGCCTTCCGGACAAAGGAGAGGTGGTGAAAAAATCCCTGACGGGCAGGACAGGGTCGGCGGACCTGGTTGAGGTCCGCGACGACTGTAAATCGCTGATCGATGATCGATCAAATGAAAGTGACAAAGAAACGTCCATCCGGCGAAAGTCGGCACCGCGTGCCAGAGAAATAGGCACGCGGTGCCGGTCAAACACGGACAAACGGGCCCGCCCGCAGTCGATCAAGCGCGCGGGGCGCACCCCAGGACATGCCGCTTCACGAGCAGCCCGATGTCCGGATCCTGACTGCGGAACGCCTCGACGAGCGCCTCGTGCTCCTCGGCGTACGACTTCTGCACGGTCCCCAGCCAGCGGATGGACAGCGCCGTGAAGACCTCGATGCCCAGGCTCTCCCAGGTGTGCAGCAGCACGCTGTTCCCGGCGGCCCGCACCATCTCCCGGTGGAACCCGACGGTGTGCCGCACCTGCGCGGTCCCGTCCTCGGTACGGTCGGCCTCCCACAGCGCCGCCACGTGCGGCTCCAGCGCCGAGCAGTCGCTCGCCAGCCGCGGCGCGGCCAGCTCGGCCGCGATCTGCTCCAGGCCGGCCCGGACCGGGTAGATCTCCTCCAGGTCGGCCGCGGAGAGGTTCCGTACGCGCACGCCCTTGTTCGGCGCCGACTCGATCAGCCGCAGCGTCTCCAGCTCGCGCAGGGCCTCCCGTACGGGGGTCTGGCTGACCTCCAACTCCACGGCGATCCGGCGCTCGACGATCCGCTCGCCGGGCTTCCAGCGCCCGCTGACGATCCCCTCCACGATGTGCTCGCGGATCTGCTCGCGCAGCGAGTGCACGACGGGTGGGGTGATCATCGGGGCTTCATCTCCTGTAGGGGCATGCATCGCTTCGATGCGTAGACAATACGGCCGAGTAGCCCCCACCGGATGCGTTCCCGGTCGCGGACGCTGGGTGAGGCTGGTTACAACAGGCTCCCGACCAGGGCTCCGAGAGGGGTACGACGACGGCGCCCCCGCCCGGAGGGTGTTCCGGGCGGGGGCGCCGTGTGCGACGGCCGGGGCCGTGCGCTGAGCCTTACAGGCCGAGCTCGACCTCGAACTCGCCGGCCTCGAGGATCGCCTTGACGGCCGAGAGGTACCGGGCCGCGTCCGCGCCGTCCACCAGGCGGTGGTCGTAGGACAGGGTCAGGTACGTCATGTCGCGGGCGCCGATGACGGTGCCCTCGGCGGTCTCCAGGACCACCGGACGCTTGACCGTGGCACCGATGCCCAGGATGGCGACCTGGTTCGGCGGCACGATGACGGTGTCGAACAGCGCACCGCGCGAGCCGGTGTTGCTGATGGTGAAGGTCGCGCCCGACAGCTCGTCCGGCGTGATCTTGTTGCCGCGGACCTTGGCGGCCAGGTCGGCGGTCGCCTTGGAGATGCCCGCCAGGTTGAGGTCACCGGCACCCTTGATGACCGGGGTCATCAGGCCCTTCTCGGAGTCCACGGCGATGCCGATGTTCTCCGAGTCGAAGTAGGTGATGGTGCCCTCGTCCTCGTTGATCCGGGCGTTGACGACCGCGTGGGCCTTCAGCGCCTGGGCAGCGGCCTTGACGAAGAACGGCATCGGCGAGAGCTTGACGCCCTCGCGGGCCAGGAACGCGCCCTTGGCCTTCTCGCGCAGCTTCATGATCTTGGTGATGTCCACCTCGACCACGGAGCTGAGCTGAGCCTGCGAGTGCAGGGCCTTCATCATGTTGTCGCCGATGACCTTGCGCATGCGGGTCATCTTGACCGTCTGACCGCGCAGCTCGGACACCGCGGCGGCCGGGGCCTTCGCGGCCGGAGCGGCGGCCGGCGCCGGGGCGGCGGCAGCGGCCTTGGCGGCCTCGGCGGCGGCCAGGACGTCCTGCTTGCGGATGCGGCCACCGACACCGGTGCCCGAGACCGTGGACAGGTTGACGCCGGACTCCGAGGCGAGCTTGCGCACCAGCGGGGTCACGTACGCGCCCTCGTCACCGGCGGCGGCCGGAGCGGCCGGGGCCGGGACGACGGGGGCGGCCGGGGCGACCGGGGCCGGAGCGGCCACCGGGGCGGCGGCCTGGACCGGAGCCGGAGCGGCGACCGGAGCGGCCGGGGCGACCGGAGCCGGAGCGGCCACCGGGGCGGCGGCCTCGACCGGAGCCGGAGCGGCGGCCGGGGCGGCCTCGACCGGAGCCGGGACGGCGGCCGGAGCGGCAGCGGCCGGGGCGGCACCGGCGACGCCGATGACGGCCAGGCGGGCGCCGACCTCAGCGGTCTCGTCCTCGCCGACCAGGATCTCCAGCAGCGTGCCGGAGACCGGCGCGGGGATCTCGGTGTCGACCTTGTCCGTGGAGACCTCGAGCAGCGGCTCGTCGGCCTCGACCGACTCGCCGACGGCCTTCAGCCAACGGGTAACGGTGCCCTCGGTGACGGACTCGCCCAGGGCGGGGAGCACGACATCGGTACCGGAGGCGGCCGGAGCGGCAGCGGGCGCCTCGGCGACGGGGGCCGGGGCCGCGGGGGCCTCGGCGACCGGGGCCGGAGCGGCCGCGGGGGCCTCGGCCGCGGGGGCCGGCTCGGCGGCCGGAGCCGCGGCGGCAGCCGCAGCGCCGGAACCGTCGTCGATGACGGCCAGCTCGGCGCCGACCTCGACGGTCTCGTCCTCGGCGACCTTGATGGAGGCCAGGATGCCCGACACGGGGGAGGGGATCTCGGTGTCGACCTTGTCGGTCGAGACCTCGAGCAGCGGCTCGTCGGCCTCGACGCGCTCGCCCTCGGCCTTCAGCCAGCGGGTGACAGTGCCCTCGGTGACGCTCTCACCGAGCGCCGGAAGGGTTACGGAAACCGACATGGTTTCAGTTGCTCCTAACGAAAGTGCGGAAGTGGTCGTCGCGCCCGTGACGAATTAGTCGTGGGAGTGAAGCGGCTTGCCGGCGAGGGCCAGGTGGGCCTCGCCCATCGCTTCGTTCTGGGTCGGGTGCGCGTGGATGAGCTGCGCGACCTCGGCCGGCAGGGCTTCCCAGTTGTAGATCAGCTGGGCCTCGCCGACCTGCTCGCCCATCCGGTCACCGACCATGTGGACGCCGACCACGGCACCGTCCTTGACCTGGACGAGCTTGATCTCGCCCGCGGTCTTGAGGATCTTGCTCTTGCCGTTGCCCGCCAGGTTGTACTTCAGGGCCACGACCTTGTCCGCGCCGTAGATCTCCTTGGCCTTGGCCTCGGTGATGCCGACGGAAGCGACCTCGGGGTGGCAGTAGGTGACGCGCGGGACACCGTCGTAGTCGATCGGGACGGCCTTGAGGCCGGCCAGACGCTCCGCGACCAGGATGCCCTCGGCGAAGCCGACGTGCGCGAGCTGGAGGGTGGGGACGAGGTCACCGACGGCCGAGATGGTCGGCACGTTGGTCTGCATGTACTCGTCGACCAGGACGTAGCCGCGGTCCATCGCGACGCCCTGCTCCTCGTAGCCCAGACCCTGCGAGACGGGGCCGCGACCGACCGCGACCAGCAGCACCTCGGCCTCGAAGGTCTTGCCGTCGACCAGCGTCACGCGGACGCCGTTCTCCGTGTACTCGGCCTTGTCGAAGAAGGTGCCCAGGTTGAACTTGATGCCGCGCTTGCGGAACGCGCGCTCCAGCAGCTTCGAGCTGTTCTCGTCCTCGACCGGCACGAGGTGCTTGAGGCCCTCGATGACGGTGATGTCGGAACCGAAGGACTTCCACGCCGAGGCGAACTCGACGCCGATGACGCCGCCGCCCAGGACGATCGCCGACTCGGGGACGCGGTCCAGGACCAGCGCGTGGTCCGAGGAGATGATGCGGTTGCCGTCGATGTTCAGGCCCGGCAGCGACTTCGGCACGGAGCCGGTCGCCAGCAGGATGTGGCGGCCCTGGATGCGCTGGCCGTTCACGTCGACGGAAGTCGGGGAGGAGAGGCGGCCCTCTCCCTCGATGTAGGTCACCTTGCGGGAGGCGACCAGGCCCTGCAGACCCTTGTACAGGCCCGAGATGACCTCGTCCTTGTACTTGTGGACACCCGCGATGTCGATTCCCTCGAAGGAGGTCTTGACACCGAACTGGGCGGCTTCACGAGCCTGGTCCGCGATCTCGCCCGCGTGCAGCAGAGCCTTCGTGGGGATGCAGCCGTTGTGCAGGCAGGTGCCGCCGAGCTTGTTCTTCTCGATCAGGGCAACGTCCAGACCCAGCTGGGATGCGCGCAGCGCCGCGGCGTAACCGCCACTGCCACCGCCGAGGATCACTAGGTCGAAAACGGTGCTGGCGTCGTTCGCCACGTCACGTCCTCCATGCATGTGCGCCGGGCACCGGTCCTCTGTGACCGGGCGGCGGCTGGTATACGGCCGCTTGTTTCTTCGGCCCTGTGGTGGGGGCCCTGTCCTGCCGAGAACCCATCTTCGCATTTGTCGGGGGCACGCGGGACGCCGGGCCCACGATGTGATCGGGCGATCCGCCCGGACCGGGGGTTACCGCTGCGTAGATACCTACCGAGATACCTACCGATTCCTTCAGGTTTCGTCGTGAGACGGACGCACCCCGGGCCCTGACCCGGCCCGGGGTGCGTCACGTCACATCGAACGGGGTGGTCAGCCGAGGTCGCCCGTGGCCGTGCGCTCGGCGAGACGCACCAGGGTGCGGACGGCGGAGCCGGTGCCGCCCTTGGGGGTGTAGCCGTGCGGCGCGCCCTCGTGGAAGGCCGGGCCGGCGATGTCGAGGTGGGCCCAGGTGATGCCCTCGCCGACGAACTCCTGCAGGAAGAGGCCGGCCACCAGGCCGCCGCCCATGCGGACACCCATGTTCGCGATGTCGGCGGTGGGGGAGTCCATGGTCTTGCGCAGCTCGGCGGGGAGCGGCATCGGCCAGGAGGACTCGCCGACCTCCTCGGCGATCTCGTGGATCGACGTGCGGAAGGCGTCGTCGTTGGCCATGATCCCGAAGGTGCGGTCGCCGAGGGCGAGCACCATCGCGCCGGTCAGGGTGGCGACGTCGACGATCGCGTCCGGGTTGTCCTCGGAGGCCTTGGTCAGCGCGTCACCGAGGACCAGGCGGCCCTCGGCGTCCGTGTTGAGGACCTCGACGGTCTTGCCGCTGTACATGCGCAGCACGTCACCGGGCTTGGTGGCGGAGCCGGACGGCATGTTCTCGGCGAGCGCGAGCCAGCCGGTGACGTTGACCTTCAGGCCCAGCTTCGCGGCCGCGACGACGGAGGCGAACACGGCGGCGGCACCGGCCATGTCGCACTTCATCGTCTCGTTGTGGCCGGCCGGCTTCAGGGAGATGCCGCCCGAGTCGTAGGTGATGCCCTTGCCGACGAAGGCCAGGGTCTTCTCCGCCTTCGGGTGCGTGTAGGTGAGCTTCACCAGGCGCGGCAGGTTCTCGGAGCCCTTGCCGACGCCCATGATGCCGCCGTAGCCGCCCTTGATCAGGGCCTTCTCGTCCAGCACCTGGACCTTGATGCCGTTCTCCTTCGCGGCCGCGGAGGCGACCGCGGCGAAGGCCTCGGGGGTCAGGTCGTTCGGCGGGGTGTTCACCAGGTCACGGGCGACGTTGACCTCGGTCGCGACGACCGCGGCGCGCTCGACGGCGGCCTTGTGCTCCTTGTCGCGGGGCTTGGCACCCAGCAGGGCCACCTCGGCGAGCGGCTGCTTCGGGCCGGTACCCTTGGTCTCCTTGCGGGCCCTGTTCTCGCCGCCCTGGTAGGCGGTGAACGCGTACGCGCCCAGCAGCGCGCCCTCGGCGACGGCGGTGACGGCCGAGGCGTCCTCCAGGGGGAGGGCGAAGGCGGCCTTCTTGTTGCCGTGCAGCGCGCGGGCGGCGGCGCCGGCGGCGCGGCGCAGCACCTCCTCGTCGAACGACTCGTCCTTCTCCGGGACGGAGCCGAGCCCCACTGCCAGCACGACCGGGACCTTGAGGCCCGCCGGGGCCGGCAGCTTGGTGATCTCGCCTTCGGCGCCCGAGGCACCGAGGGCTTCGAGGACACCGGCGAGCTTGCCGTCGAACGCCTTGTCCACGGCCTCGGCGCCCGCGGCGACGATCGGTCCCTTGGGGCCCTTCGCCACGCCGACCACGAGGGCGTCGGCGCGGAGCGTCGCCGCGCCGGCAGTGCTGAGAGTCAGAGCAGTCACGGTGGTGAAGTCTCGCTTCCGTTTGTGTGTGTGGGCCGAGTGGGTGGACGGCCATCCGTAGCGATCGTATTCGGGCCCGACAGCCGCCAGAAATGAGCCTACGCGTACGCGCTCGTCCGTACGTCACTCGAAGGTTTGGCAAGTTGTTCGATCAAGTGGCCATCAGGTTCACCCATCTGTGGACTCTGCTCCAGGTTTGCCCCGTAGACCTGACGAGGTCCGAAAGACTCGGTCCACTCTCGCAAGGGGACGCGGGGTTCCTTTGCATGATTTCCACAGAGCCTCCCAGGCCCGGCTGTCCGCCAAGGGCCGGTCGAGGGACGCCTGCGGGGGGAAAGGCCGAATATGGTCAACAAGAATCGGATGAACAGGGTCGCCGCGATGATGGCGGCAGCAGCCCTGGTGTCCGTGGCAGTACCCGCCTCGACCGCCCGGGCGGCCGTGGCACCGCGCATCGACCTGAAGGTGCTGGTCGTCGACGACGGCGGCAGTTCGGTCGAGGCGATCACCGCGGAACTCCGCGACACGGGGGTGCCCTACACCCGCGTCCAGCTGGGCAGCAGCGGCCGCCCGGTCATCAACGCGGGCTTCCTCAGCGACACGGTGGACGGCCGCCCGCGCGCCAAGTACCAGGGTGTCGTCCTGCCGAACGAGAACCCGTTCGGCGAGGGCTCGGCCGAGATGGCCGCGCTCGCCGCGTACGAGACGACCTACGGCATCCGCCAGGTTGACGCCTACACCTGGGCCCACCCCGGCGTCGGGCTGGAATACACCGACAACGGCGGCTACAGCGGCCAGCTCGACGGCACCCAGGCCGCCGTCACCACCGCCGGAAAGACCGGCCCCTTCGCCTACCTCGGCGGCCAGGTCACCTTCGAGGACAACTCGGCCCTGGTCCCCGAGAGCTTCGGCTTCATGGGCAAGCCGCGCCCCGGCTACACCAGCTACGTCGACGCGCCCGTCGGCTCCGGTCGGGCCTCGCTCGTCGGCGAGTACACGCACGACGGCCGCAGCGAACTGGTCGTCACCTTCGGCTACAACCAGTACCAGCAGCAGTTCCGGCTGCTCGCCCGCGGCATCGTCGACTGGCTGACCCAGGGGGTGCACCTCGGCCAGAGCCGCAGCTACTTCGCGGTCCACGTCGACGACGTCTTCGCCCCCGACGCCCGCTGGAACAAGGAGCTGAACTGCACGCCGGGCGACTACGCCTGTGCGGGCGGCGAGGGCAAGGAGAGCACCATCCGGATGAGCGCCGCCGACGCCGTGTACGCGGCGCAGTGGCAGACGTCCAAGAACTTCAAGCTGGACATGCTCTTCAACGGCGGCGCCGGCGAGGAGTGGAAGGCTGCGAACGGCGGCGTCGACGCGATGACCGCCCAGCTCGTCGCCGACCGCGCCAAGTACCGGTGGATGAACCACACCTACACCCACCCGTTCCTCGGCTGCGTCCAGAACACCGCCGTCACCCCGTGGACCTGTACGAAGAACGCCGCGGGCGCGATCCAGTACATGAGCCGCGCCGAGATCTCCGCCCAGATCCGCGACAACAACAACTGGGCCGCGGCCAAGGGCATCACCACCGACCGGACCGAACTGGTCACCGGTGAGCACTCCGGCCTCAAGACCGCACCGCAGCAGCCCGTCGACAACCCCAACCTGGCCGGCGCCCTCGCCGACAACGGGGTCAAGTGGGCCGGCAGCGACAACTCCCGCGAACCGGCGCAGCGAGCGGTCGGCGCGGCGCTCACCGTCCCCCGGCACCCGATGAACGTGTACTACAACACGGGCACCAACGCCGAGATGGCCGACGAGTACAACTGGATCTACACCAGCCGAGCCCACGGCGGAAGCGGCATCTGCGAGGACAACCCGGCGACCTCCACCTGCCTGCCGGCCCCGCTGAACGTCAACACCGGCTACCTCGACACCATCGTCCCGGCCGAGGCCCGCACCGCCCTGCGGCACGTCCTGGCCAACGACCCGCGGCCGCACTACGTCCACCAGTCCAACCTCGCCGAGGACCGGACCCTCTACCCCGTGCTCAACCAGGTCCTCGACACCTACCGCACCCTGTACGCCCCCAGCGCGCCGATCGTCAACCAGAGCATGAAGGACACCGGCGTCGAGTTCCAGCGCCGCACCGCCTGGGACAAGGCCCTCGCGGACGGCAAGGTCACCGCCTACCGCATCGGCAAGGACGTCACCATCAAGGCGCCCTCCGGGGTCGTCGCCCCGGTGACCGCACCCACCGGCACCAAGAAGCAGCTGCTGCTCGGCACCGCCGACTTCGGCACCGCCTACGCCGGTACCCGCTCCGCGTGGACCGGTCCGGAGACGCTGCAGAGCGCCGTCACGCTCAAGCTGCCCAGCTGACCGTCGCGCAAGCCACCACGAGTACCACCTAGCGCCGGCGCTCCGCGAACCCACGGGCGCCGGCCCCTTTTCCGTCCTGGGGGGACACACCGCATGAGTCATGGGCGTCACGTCACCATGCTCACCGAAGGCACCTATCCGCACGTCCACGGGGGCGTCAGCACCTGGTGCGACCAACTGGTACGAGGCATGCCGGAGGTCGACTTCAACGTCATAGCCCTGACCGGCTCCGGACGAGAGCCGGTCACCTGGGAACTGCCCCGCAACGTCTACCGGCACACCGCCTTCCCGCTCTGGGGGCCGCTCCCGTCCCGCATCCGCCGGTCGGCCCTGCGCGGCAGGGCGCAGCGCCGCTTCACCGAGGTCTACGAGAGCTTCCTGCTCACCCTGCTCGACCCCGAGCCCGATCCCGCCCGGCACAGCTTCTCCGAGGCCCTGCGCGAACTGGCCGTCCTCGCCCGGGCCGGAAAGCTCGCACCGGCCCTGCGCTCCGAATCGGTCCTGCGGCTGCTGATGACCGTATGGACCCGGCCCGGACTCGTCACCGCCGAGGCCCAGCCCACCATCCACGACGCGCTCACCGCCACCGACCTGCTGGAACACGCGCTGCGCCCGCTCGGTGTCCGGATCCCGCCCGACAGCGTCGCGCACGCCGTCAGCAGCGGCCTCGCCACCCTCCCGGCCCTCGCCGCCAAATACCTCGACGGGGTCCCCTTCCTGCTCACCGAGCACGGCATCTACCTGCGCGAGCGCTACCTCGGCTACCGCAGCGCCGCCCAGCGCTGGCCCGTCAAGGCCCTCATGCTCGGCTTCTACCGCGAGCTCAACACCGAGGGCTACCGGCAGGCCGACCTGATCACCCCGTGCAACCAGTACAACCGCCGCTGGGAGGAGCGCGGAGGCGCCGAGTCCGACCGCATCCGCACCGTCTACAACGGCGTCGACCCGCACGCCTTCCCCGATGCCGGCCCCGAACCCGACGTGCCCACCCTCAGCTGGTGCGGCCGCATCGACCCGATCAAGGACCTCGAAACCCTCATCCGGGCCTACGCCTTCATGCGCGAGGAGCTCCCCGCCCTGCGGCTGCGCCTCTTCGGGCCCGTCCCGGCCGGCTGCGAGGAGTACAAGCTCCGCCTGGAGAAGCTCGCCGCCGAACTCGGCGTGACCGACGGGATCACCTACGAGGGCCGCATCGAGCAGGTGGCCCGGGCCTACGCGGCGGGCAGCGTCGTCATGCTCTCCTCCATCAGCGAGGGCTTCCCCTTCAGCATCATCGAGGCCATGTCCTGCGGCCGCACCACCGTCTCCACCGACGTCGGCGGGGTCCGCGAGGCCGTCGGCGACACCGGCCTCGTCGTACCGCCGCGCGAGCCCGAGACCATGGCCCGCGCCACCCTCGCCCTGCTCCGCGACGACGAACGCCGGGCCGAACTCGGCCGGCTGTCCCGCAAGCGGGTCGTCGAGAAGTTCACCCTCCACCAGTCCGTGGACGGCTTCCGGCACATCTACCGCGAACTCGCCGGCCAGCCCGTCCTGCCCGTCCACGCGGGCGACGCATGGACCCAGCGGCTCGCCGATCCCTGGTACCGCGAACTCGCCGCCCTGGGGCATCCCCGGACGGACTCCGGGGAAGGGGGCCGGTGGTGAGCGGATCCCTCTGGCTCAAGCCGCCCGGCTCCGGCCCCGGTTCCGGATCCGACACGCTCCCGGCCATCCCCCGGCCGCGCCGCGACGGCCCCGGCGCCGACGTCACCGCCGCCGACGCCGCCACCGACCCGATGGACGAACTCGCCGAGCGCCTCGACGTGTTCATCGCCTCCGCCGTCCACCCCGACGAGATCGCCGCCATCCTCGAAGCCGACGGCATGACGGACGAGTACATCCGGCTCACCTACGGCCGGCACGACTCCTTCGCCCTCGCCGAGGAGCTCTACGCCCGCGTGCCCCGCTCCTTCCCGGAGACGGGGCCCGCCCCCGACCCCTGGAGGGTCTCCCTCACCGCCTGCCTGCTGCGCGGGGTCATCTTCGCCCTGCCCGGCCTGGCCTACCTGCTCGGCGCGCCCCTGCTCGAAGGCCCCCAGGACCGCCTCGGCCTGCCCGCCGGGACCCTGACCCTGCTCGCCGGCGCGCTCATCGGCTGGGTCTGGGACCAGACCCTGTCCCACCGGGCCTACTCCTGGCTCGGCCTCGGCGACCGGCGCGCCGCCGGGCGGACCCTGCTCGTCGGAGCCCCCGTCGGTGCCCTGTTGGGCACCGCCGCCGCACTGGCGGTGCCCGGCGGGCCCCCGTTCTCCTACGCCTTCGCCGCCGGACAGGCCTTCTACGTCGGGGCCGCCACCGTCCTGCTGGTCCTCGGCCGGGAACGGGTCCTGCTCGGCGCGCTCGCCCCGATGGCCGCCGGAGCACTGCTCGCGCTCTTCGTCGACCTGCCCGTGCCGGTCCGGGTGACCCTGCTCGCGGTGTCCCTGCTGGCCGCCTGCACCCTGGCCCTCAGGGAACTCCCGCTGCGCGCCGGGCTGCGGTCCGTCGTGCGCCGGATCCGCGCCTCCGCGGCCCGCCGGCCCGGCCACGGCCCCGTGCGCTGGCAGATGCTGCGCGGCGCCGAGGAGGACTTCGCACCCCGCGGACCCAGGATCGGGGACTCGGTCCCCTTCGGGGTCTTCGGCCTCGGCACCGGCCTGCTCGTGCTGTACGCCGCCCTCGGGGAGGTCCTCGCCGGAGGTCCCGCCGAGGCGGTCGCCGCCCCCTCGGCGGTGGCCCTCACCCTCAGCATGGGCCCGGCCGAATGGCTGCTCCACCGGTTCCGCAGCGGGACCCTCTCCGGACTCCAGGGGGCCCGCTCGCCCCGGGCCTTCCGCCGGAGGATGCTCGCCACCCTGACCCGGTGCCTCGCCGTCTACCTGACCGTCCTGCTGGTCCTGGGCCTGGTCGGCACCCTGCTCTGGCCCGACGCCCCCGTCCTCACCGGAGTCCGGATCGCGACCCTGCTGCTGCTCGGGGCCGTCATGTGGACCGGACTGCTCCTGCAGTCCTTCGGGGCGGTCCGGCCCGCGGCCGTGGTCTGCTCCTCGGCCGCCGTCGCCCAGAGCCTGGCCCTGCTGACCGGGTTCGGCCAGCCCCGGGCGGTGCAACTGGTCGTGGCGGGCACCGCCGCCGCCGTCCTGGCCACCCTGGTCTGCCTGCTCCTCGGCCGCGCGACCGCCCACCGATGACGCACCCTCCGTCCGAGAAGAAGGACCCCATGCTGCTGGTGCCCCTCTACGAGCATCCCGCCGACCGGCCGGAGGACTGGGAGCGGCTCATCCGCTCCGCCGGCCGGCTGCACTCGGTGGTCCTCAATCCCGACAGCGGACCGGGCGCCGCCCGCGACGAACGGTTCGCCGTCGTCGCCGAACGGCTGCGCGAGGCCGGCGTACCCGTCCTCGGGTACGCCGACACCGACTACGGGCGGCGCCCGCACGCCGAGGTGGTGCAGGACCTGCTGCGCCACCGCGACTGGTACGCCACCGACGGGGCCTTCCTCGACCAGGCCTCCGCCGACCCGGAACTGCTCCCGCACTACGGGCGGCTCGCGGTCGCCGCCCGGGCCGCGGGCGCCCGCACCCTCGTCCTCAACCACGGGGTCCACCCTCACCCCGGGTACGCCGAACTCGCCGACCTGCTCGTCACCTTCGAGGGCCCCTGGGACGCCTACCGGGACGCGGAACCCGCACCGCCGTGGACCGCCGACCACCCGGCCGCGCGGTTCTGCCACCTCGTCTACGCCGTCCCGCCGGGCCCGTTCGCCGCCCGGCGCGCCGAGGAACTCGCCGCCGAACGCGGGGCCGGGGTGCACTGCGCCGTCCCGGGCAGCGGCGCGCACCCCTGGGGGACCCTGCCGTACGCGCTGGAGGCGGCGGGATGAGGAAGATCGCCCTGCTGCTGGCCGTGCCCCTGCTGCTGCTCGCGGCGTGCACCGCCGAGCCGGAACCGGAACGCGACGGGCTGTCGCCCGACCCGCCGCCGGGGCAGCGCTGGCAGCCGAAGCCGGGGGTCGGCTGGCAGTGGCAGCTCACCGGGAAGCTCGACACCTCGGTGAAGGCGGCCGTGTACGACGTCGACGGGTTCAACACCACCAAGGAGCAGGTGGCCACCTTGAAGAAGGCCGGCCGCAAGACCATCTGCTACCTCTCCACCGGCGCCTGGGAGGACTTCCGGCCGGACGCCGGAGCCTTCCCGAAGGCGCTGCTGGGCCAGGGCAACGGCTGGGACGGCGAACGGTGGCTGGACGTCCGGCGGCTGGCGGAACTGGAACCGCTGATGGCCAAGCGGTTCGACATGTGCAAGGCGAAGGGCTTCGACGCGGTGGAGCCCGACAACATGGACGGTTACGCCAACCGGTCCGGCTTCCCGCTGACCGCGGACGACCAGCTGAAGTACAACCGCCTGATCGCCCGGCTGGTGCACGACCGGGGCATGTCGGTGGGGCTGAAGAACGACCTGGACCAGATCCCGGAGCTGGTGGGCGACTTCGACTTCGCGGTCAACGAGCAGTGCATGGAGTACGAGGAGTGCGACCGGTACGTGCCGTTCATCGACGCGGGCAAGGCGGTGTTCCACGTGGAGTACGAGGGCAAGCTGAACCGCTGGTGCCCGCGCGCCCGTGCGGCGAAGCTCAGCTCGCTCCAGAAGCGGTACGACTTGGACGCGTGGCGCCAGGTCTGCCAGTAGCCTCGCCGGCACCGAACCCAGCCCCTCCGGCACCGAACCCAGCCCCTCCGGCGTTTGAGGAGCGGGGTCTGGGGCGGAGC
Source organism: Streptomyces sp. NBC_01214 (assembly GCF_026340975.1). Taxonomy (GTDB): domain Bacteria; phylum Actinomycetota; class Actinomycetes; order Streptomycetales; family Streptomycetaceae; genus Streptomyces. The sequence goes on from NZ_JAPEOS010000001.1 coordinate 2,146,031, forward strand.
CCCAGGAAACCCGGCTCCGCCGGGCACCGGGCTCCGCCCGGACCCGCGCCTCAAACGCCGGCGAGGCTGGAATTGGCTACCCCAGGGGGAGGATGGCGTGGACGCGGTAGCCGCCGCCGTAGCGGGGGCCCGCGAAGCAGGAGCCGCCCAGGGCGCCGGTGCGCTCGCGCATGCCGAGGAGGCCGTGGCCACCGCCCGGGTCGGCCGGTTCCGGGGCCGGATCGGCGCCCTCGCCGCCGTCGTCGAGGACGGTCACCTCCACCGACGGCCCGACCCGCACCACGCTGACCTCCGCCTTCGCCCCCGGGCCTGCGTGCTTGCGGACGTTCGTCAGCGCCTCCTGGATCACCCGGTACGCCGCCAGGTCCACCGCCGCCGGCAGCACCCCCGGCTCGCCGTCCACCTGGACGATGACCTCCACCGGCAGCCCGGCGTGCCGGAAGGTGTCCACCAGCTCGTCCAGGACGCCGAGCCCCGGCGCGGGCTCCGTCGGTGCCTCCGGGTCGCCGGACTGCCGCAGCAGCCCGACCGTGGCCCGCAGCTCGTTCAGCGCCGACCGGCTGGCGTCCCGTACGTGCGCCAGCGCCTCCTTGGCCTGGTCCGGGCGCTTGTCCATGACGTGCGCGGCCACTCCCGCCTGCACGTTGACCAGGGCGATGTGATGGGCCACCACGTCGTGCAGGTCCCGGGCGATCCGCAGCCGCTCCTCGGCGACCCGCCGCCTGGCCTCCTCGTCCCGGGTCCGCTCGGCGCGCTCGGCCCGTTCCCGGATGGCGTCGACGAAGGCCCGCCGGCTGCGCACGGCGTCCCCGGCGGCCGAGGCCATCCCGGTCCAGGCGAAGATCCCGATGTTCTCCTGCGCGTACCAGGGCAGCGGCCCGGCGAGCATGGCCACGCCCGTCAGCCCCGCCATGGTGAGCAGCCCGATCCGCCAGGTCGTCGGCCGGTCGGTGTGGGCGGCCACCGTGTAGAGGGCGATCACCGCGCACATGGCGACGGGCGCCCGCGGCTCCCCGGTGGTCAGCTCCAGCAGGGACAGCCCGCAGGTCACGGCGAGCACGGCGCGAGGCTGGCGGCGCCGGAACACCAGGGCGGCCGCCCCGAGCAGCATCAGCAGCAGCGAGAACGGCTCCGGGGTGCGCGTCCCGAAGGTGGGTCCGTGCGGCCCGTGCGGATCGGCGAAGGAGCCGACGACCATGGCGACGAACGCCCCGAACGCCAGCACGGCATCGGTGGCGAGCGGATGGGCCCGCATCCACTGCCGGGTGGGGGCGAACCGCCCGAGGTCTGTCGTCACCCCGATACGGTACGGCCTCATCCGCCGGTGCCCCCTACGGCGGAGGGTGGGGCCCGAGCGCGACGCGGGACCGCGCCGGAAACCAGCGCGCCCGCACCACGCACACCGCCATGACGGCGGTGATGGCCGCCAGGTGCTCCTTGCCCGCCAGGTTGTCCTTGACCAGCACCTCGCCGATCATCGCCAGGATCACCAGGGCGCCGGTCAGGTACGCCCGGTAGCGCCAGCAGACGTAGATGGCCAGCCCCACCACCGCCGCCGAGGGCCCGGTGTCGTTGACGATCCGGTCGGACACCGGCAGACCGAGAGGATGCTCCGGCCCGAGCGCGAGCCCGATCCGCGCGTACGTCGTCCCGGCGAGGGTGGCGACGTAGCCGATCAGCAGGGTGCGCCACCAGCCGATGCAGATCTCGGCGACGCCGAAGACGAGCAGGATCTGCGCGAGCGCCCCCCACACCGGCAGGTCCAGGGCGGGGACGAACAGGGACAGCGGGGTGCGCAGGAGGGCCAGCCCGAGCGGGTCGGCGGCTTTGACCGATCCGAGGTCCTGGACCGGCTGGAACCCCCAAGAGGTGTTCTGCACGATCTGGAAGACCGAGGTCAGACAGACCGCGCCGATGGTCATCGGGATCGCCCGCCACCTGTCGCGCACGAGCGCGTCCCGGACGGTCCAGAACATGGGGCCCCACTCACGGCGGGCGAACCGCCGGAATGAGGAGGTGCTCCACGCTGTCAACGGAGGGTCTCCAGGTGTCTGCGGTGCAGCCACTTCGGAAGGCCGGGGGCCTCCAGGAAGCCCTCGGCCCGGCCGGCCGCGACACCGATCCGCAGCAGGTCCGAACTCTTCTCGAAGAGCATGAACCGCGGTTCCCAGATCGGCCGGTATTTGGCGTTGGCCCGGTAGAGGGACTCGATCTGCCACCAGCGGGAGAAGAAGCTGAGCAGCGAGCGCCACATGCGCAGCACCGGACCGGCGCCGAGGCGGGAGCCGCGCTCGAAGACGGACCGGAACATGGCGAAGTTGAGGGAGACCTGGGTGACCCCGATCTCCTTGGAGCGTTCGAGGAGCTCGATGACCATGAACTCCATCAGGCCGTTCTCGGAGTCCCGGTCACGCCGCATCAGGTCCAGCGACAGACCCTTGGGCCCCCACGGTACGAAGGACAGCACGGCCCGCAGGTCACCGTTGCCGTCGGTGCACTCCAGCATCACGCACTGGCCGTCGGCGGGGTCGCCCAGCCGGCCCAGCGCCATGGAGAAGCCGCGCTCTGTGGCGCCGTCCCGCCAGTCGTCGGCGCGGCGCACCAATTCGGCCATCTCGTCGGCCGGGATGTCGTCGTGGCGGCGGATGCGGACGGTGTACCCGGCCCGCTTGACGCGGTTGAAGGCCTGCCGGACGGTCCGCATGGCGCGGCCCTCCAGGGTGAAATCGGCGGTCTCGACGATCGCCTCGTCACCGAGTTCGAGGGCGTCCAGGCCGTGCCGGGCGTAGATCTGCCCGGCCTCCTCGCTCGCCCCCATCACGGCCGGCACCCAGCCGTGCTCACGGGCCTCGGCCAGCCACGGATCGATGGCGCCCGGCCAGGCCTCGGGGTCGCCGATCGGGTCGCCGGAGGCCAGGGAGACCCCGCCGACGACGCGGTAGGTGACGGCGGCCTTGCCGGTGGGGGACCAGATGACGGACTTCTCGCGGCGCAGCGCGAAGTAGCCGAGCGAGTCGCGGTCGCCCTGGCGGGCCAGCAGCGCCCGCAACCGCTCCTCGTCCTCCTCGCTGATCGGGTCGACGGCGCGGCGCGAGCGGAAGGCGGCGAACAGCACGGCGAGCAGCAGCAGCATCGACATGACGTTGATGAAGACGTCCACCCAGCCGGGCGTGGTGATCGCCTCGGAGGCCCGCTCGCCGGGCGTCAGGGTGATCAGCCGCATCACGCCGTACCACCAGCGCTCCGGGAAGGAGGCCTCGGCGCTGAGCGGGGAGGTGTTGGTGGCGCCGACGAGCAGGGCCGCGACCAGCGAGGTGAGCAGCAGGCCGACGGCGGCGACGGCGCTGGCGAGCGCGGGGTTGGAGCGGTCGCCCTTGGCGTAGAACTCGTGGCGGCCCAGCAGCAGGGCCCCCGTGAAGGCGGCGGTCAGGACCAGGGAGACCCAGTTCTGCGGGTGCTCGCGGATCTCCTCGTGCGTGGAGAGCGCATAGGCGAGCAGCAGGGCCAGCAGGCCGCTGAGGACGAGGTTGAGGATCCAGGAGGCCCGCTTGCGGCGGCCGAGGGTGACGGCGAGCAGCAGCGTGAACAGCCCGGAGGCGAACCCCGCGGTGAGCATGTACGGGGTGTAGAAGTCCTCGATGTTGTGGCGCCTGAGGTCCTGCCCGAGCGAAACCCACACCGCGCTGAGGAAGTTGATGAAGGTGACGGCGCGCAGGTACCACACCGCGAACGCGGCGCCGTGCTGCGAGCGGGCGCTCCCCCGGCCGGTCTCCCGGCCGCTCCCCGCCGCCCTGCCGGCGGGGTCGCCGCCGGTCTCTTTCCTACCGGCTGACGGACCGGTCACCGGTGCGGCGGTGCGGTCGGTCTCTGCGCTGGTCAAACGGACCTCTCCCATAAAAAGCGATCATATGGGGCGTAGCTGTCCGTGATTGCGCGGTCGGGGGCCTCGGCCTGGTCAGGACCGGGGCCCCCGGCGGCTCATTCCGTCGGCTCCTCCACCGCCCGCTCCGGCAGTTCCGCCGCGAGTGCGGCGGCCGCCTGGACGAGGGGAAGGGCCAGCAACGCCCCGGTACCTTCACCAACTGTGACGCCGTGATCGAGTACGGGGTTGAGCGCCATTCGGTCAAGTGCCTTCGCCTGACCCGGCTCGCCGCTGGCCTGTCCGGCCAGCCACCAGTCCGGAGCCCGGAACGCGGCCCGCTGGGCCACCAGCCCGCACGCCGCCGAAACGACACCGTCAAGGATGACCGGAGTACGGCGCACCGCACACTGGAGGAGGAATCCGGTGATGGCGGCCACGTCAGCACCGCCGACCGCGGCCAGCAGCGCCACCTGGTCGCCGAGGACCGGGCGGGCCCGGCGCAGCGCGTCGCGGATCGCCGCGCACTTGCGCATCCAGGCCAGGTCGTCGATGGGCAGGCCGCCGCGGCCGGTGACCACCGAGGCGTCGGTTCCGCACAGGGCGGCGACGAGGGTCGCGGCGACGGTGGTCCCGCCCACGCTCAGGTCACCGAGGACGACCAGATCCGTTCCGGAGTCGGCCTCCTCGTCGGCGATCCGCATCCCGAGCCGCACCGCGGCCTCGGCCTCCTCGGCCGTCAGCGCGTCCTCGACGTCGATCCGGCCGCTGCCGCGCCGGACCCGGTGCCCGACCACGTCCGCGGGGAGCAGCTCGGGGTCGCAGTCGAGCCCGGCGTCGACGATCCGTATGGTGGCGCCGAACCGGCCGGCCAGGACGGCCACGGGACTGGCCCCGTCGAGGACGGCCCGCACCAGTGCGTGGCCGGTGGACGCGGCCCGGGCGGAGACGCCCTCGGCGGCGATCCCGTGGTCGGCGGCGAACAGCACCACGCGGGGGCGCTCGATCGGTTTGACCGGAACTCGACCCTGCGCGGCGGCGAGCCACTCGGCGAGTTCGTCGAGCCGGCCCAGCGCGCCGGGCGGGACGGCGAGGCGCTCACGGCGTTCCTCGGCGTCACGCCGGACGCCCCCGTCGGGGCGCTCGATCAGATCGGAGAAGTCGTCGAGATTCAGCGTGCTCATCTGCCAGAGAGTACAGCCGGTAAGGCCCTCCCTCAGGCCTTCGGTGACCGGCCGTCGGACCCCTCGTGGCCCTGCCCCTCCGATGCCTTCCCGGGCCGTTACTCGGGCCGTTCCTCGGGCCGTTCCTCGCGCTATTCCTTGAGCACGGTCACCAGGCCCGCGACGACGAGGAGCACGTGCTCGCACTCGCCCGCGACGGCCGCGTTCAGCCGCCCCAGCTCGTCGCGGAAGCGGCGGCCCGCGGCGGTCGCCGGGACGACGCCCGAGCCCACCTCGTTGCTGACCATCACCACCGGACGGCGGGTCGCGCGCACGGCCGCCACCAGCTCGGCGGTCCGCCCAGCGAGCTGCTGCTGTCCCTCCTCGGCCCACACCGCGTCGTCCCACGCCCCGACCCGGTCCATCGCGTCCGTCAACCACAGCGCCAGGCAGTCGATCAGCAGCGGCGGCCCGTCGGCGGCCAACAGCGCAACCAGCTCGCACGTCTCCACCGTCCGCCAGCTCCCCGGCCGGCGCTCCCGGTGCAGGTCGATCCGCTCGGCCCATTCCGCGTCGCCGTCCCGGGTGCCGCCGGTGGCCACGTAGACCACCTCCGGGAAGGACTCCAGCCGCCGCTCCGCCTCCACGGACTTGCCGGAGCGGGCCCCGCCCAGCACCAGCGTCCGGCGCGGCAGTTCCGCCGCCGCGCGGTACTCCCCGACGATCACGGTCGTCCCGTCCGGCACCGCCCGGGCCCCGGCCGCCGCGCACCGGCGCTCCAGCTCCCGGCCCGGCGGGGTGTCGTGGTCCAGGTGGACGGCGATCACGTCCGTCGCCGGGCCGACGGCGCCGCTCGCCCGCAGCCGCGCCAGCGCCTCGGGCCGGCCCAGCACGTCCATGAGGACCATGTCGTACGGGCGCTGCCCGGCCCGGTCGGCGAGCCCGGACGGGGCCCCGCCCGGCGGCAGGTACAGCAGCCGTGCGCCGTCCGGGCCGGTCACCTCGTACCCGGTGCCCGGCGCGTCCATCGGCACCGCCCGCACCCGGTGCCCGGAGATCACCGCGAGCTCCCGCCCGTCCGGCACCCGCCCGGCGGCCGGCAGCCCGGGCGGCAGTTCGACCGCGGGCCCGTCGTGCGGGTGGGTCAGCAGCACCTGCCGCACACCGGACAGCGAATGCCCGGCCCGGGCACCCGCCAGCACCGCCCCGGGGGTCAGGTCCAGCAGCAGCGCCCCGTCGACGAGGACGGCCGTGGCGGCGCGCGAGCGCGCGCCGACGGAGACGGCGCAGGCCGCGCAGGGGCAGCCGGGGCGGGGCAGGCCTTCGGGTGTTCCGGTGCCGAGCAGAGTGAGTTCCACAGGATGATCCTCCCGCGTCGCCGAGACTGCTGCGCGCCCGGTTACTCTGCGGGCAGACTCAGGGTAGGAAGCGTGCGAACAACGGAGGCGGACATGGCGTGGACGTGGCGGTTCGAGACGGCCGACGGCACCGAGACGAGCCCGTCGGTGGTACCCGAGGAGTTCACCACGCAGGGGGACGCGGAGTCCTGGATCGGCGAGTACTGGAAGGACCTGCTGGAAGGCGGCGTCGAGCAGGTGAAGCTGTCCGACGACGGCGGGACCGAGCTCTACACGATGAGCCTGCGCGCCGCCCTGGACGCGTAGTCCTGCCGGGGGCCCGGCGGACCTAGGCCCTGTCGGACCGGGCCGCAGTCGACGAAGGGGCGGGTCGGGGGAGAACCCCCGACCCGCCCCTTCCTCGTGCATCTCCCGTACGGGCCTGCGGTCGGCCCGAGCGGGCTCGCGGCCCGGTCGACGGAGCCAGGCCGTCTCTTGTGGGCCTTGTCGGCCGAGCCCGCGGCGTCCGGTGCCATGGGGGTCTCCCCAGGCCCGCAAGGCGGAGGTGCGCACCGCGTACGGGACGTACTCGGGCGCCCCGACGACCTGGAGTGCCCCCGGACGGAGTCCGGGGGATCAGGCGCGGTGCCGGGCGTCGCGGGCCCGGCACGATCCGAAAGAGACGGCCTAGCCCCGGACCCCGCACAGGTGCAGCAGTGCCGCCACGCCCCGGTAGGGGTCGATCCGACCGGCGCGGTCCTCGGCGGCCAGCAGCTGCTCCAGCTCCTCGTCGGGCGGCAGGACCTCGCCCGCCTCGGTGCCGTCGGTGAAGACGCGGACGCCGTACCAGGACTGCAGCGGCGCACCGATCCCCGACAGGGTCGCGGTCAGTCCGGCCAGCCGGTCCGCGCGGACCTCCAGACCCAGCCGGTTCGTGTAGTCGGTGGAGTCGAACGCGGCCAGCGCGCCCTTCCAGTCGCCGCCCAGCCCCGGCCGCATGGCGAGCGCGTCGCCGTTGCGCACCAGCAGGGACAGCAGTCCGCCCGGAGCCAGCATCCGGGCCAGCCCGGCCAGCATGGCGTCCGGTTCGGGCACGTACATCAGCACCCCGTGGCACAGCACCACGTCGAAGCTGCCCGGCAGGAAGTGGGCCCCGGTCTCGCGGCCGTCGCCCTCCAGGAGGGTGACCCGGTCGCGGATCCCTTCGGGCTCCGCGGCGAGCGCCTCGCGGGCGACGGCCAGCATCCCGGGGTCCTGCTCCAGACCCGTCACCTTGTGCCCGGCGCGGGCCAGCCGCAGTGCCTGCGTGCCCTGGCCCATGCCGACGTCGAGCACGCGCAGTCGCTGCCCGACCGGGAAGCGCTGCGCGATCTGTTCGTCGACCTGCCGGCCCACGAGCTCCTGCCGGACGGCGTTGCGCAGTCCGCCCAGGCCTTCGAGCCAGAGCCGGGCGCCTTCCGCGAAGCCTTCCCCCGACATCCCGGGCGTCGCTCGGCTCAGGGCCGTTCTCCTCGCTTGACCTGCGGCTTCGGGAGGCGGAGCCGGCGCATCTGGAGGGTGCGCATAAGGCCGTAGGCGATGGCGCCGCGGCGGGGCTCGTCCGGGAAGCGCGTGACCAGGGCCTTGCGGAGGCGGAAGACCAGGCCGATGGAGTCGAGGATGATCAGGACGATCACGGCGAGCCACAGCAGCAGCGCGATGCTCTGGACCGAGTTCTGGCGCACCATGCTCAGGACGAGGATGACCACTGCCAGGGGCAGGAACATCTCGGCGACCGAGTAGCGGGAGTCCACGTAGTCGCGGACGAACCGGCGGACGGGGCCCTTGTCACGGGTGGGCAGGTAACGCTCGTCGCCATTGGCCAGCGCTTCGCGCTGCTTGGCCATTTCCGTGCGGCGACGCTCACGGGCTCGCTTGGCATCCTCCTTGCGGTTGCCGGTCGAGGCCACCACGGCCTTGCGCTGCGACTGGGCCACAGCACGCTTCGGCGTAGGGCGGCCCTTCGGGGCCTGCGGGTCACGGGGCTGCGAGAGGTCGGCGCTCACCTTGTCGGTGGCGGCGGCCTTCTCTTCCTTGGAGGAGCGGCTACCAAACACAAAACCCAAGCCTACGTGGTTGCGGGCACGGGCCCCACCCCGCTGGGGAACGATCCGGCAACGGCGGGCGTCCTTCCCTGTGCATGGTCCGTGCGGTGGGCCCGTTCTCCTGGGATCACCTACTCCTTACGCCTGATGGGGCGGGGGCGTAGTCGTCCTGGAGGAGGAGCGCATCCGTCCTCGAACAGTGCGGTAATGGAGACAGGGCCCGTACTGTGGGTTCTGTCGGTGACCTGGAGCACAGTCCGTCTAGAAGGGGGCGCGCGAAGCCCATGAGCGGTGTCATGAAGCGTATGGGGATGATCTTCCGCGCGAAGGCGAACAAGGCCCTTGACCGGGCCGAGGACCCGCGCGAAACCCTCGACTACTCGTACCAGAAGCAGTTGGAGCTGCTGCAGAAGGTGCGTCGCGGGGTCGCCGACGTGGCGACCTCCCGCAAGCGCCTGGAGTTGCAGCTGAACCAGCTCCAGGGGCAGTCCGCCAAGCTGGAGGACCAGGGCCGCAAGGCCCTCGCCCTGGGCCGCGAGGACCTGGCCCGCGAGGCCCTGTCCCGGCGCGCCTCGCTCCAGCAGCAGGTCAGCGACCTGGAGGTGCAGCACCAGACCCTGCAGGGCGAGGAGGAGAAGCTGACCCTCGCCGCCCAGCGGCTCCAGGCCAAGGTGGACGCCTTCCGCACGAAGAAGGAGACCATCAAGGCCACCTACACGGCGGCCCAGGCGCAGACCCGGATCGCGGAGTCCTTCTCCGGCATCTCCGAGGAGATGAGCGACGTCGGCCTGGCCATCCAGCGGGCCGAGGACAAGACCGCGCAGCTGCAGGCGCGCGCCGGTGCGATCGACGAGCTGCTGGCCTCCGGCGCGCTCGACGACCAGAGCGGCCTCGGCTCCAAGGACGACATCCAGGCCGAGCTGGACCGCCTCTCGGGCGGTACGGACGTGGAGCTGGAGCTCCAGCGCATGAAGGCCGAGCTGGCGGGCGGCCCGTCCGCCCAGCAGCAGGCCATCGAGGGCGGTGCGCAGGGCAACGGTCAGCAGCCGCAGGCGCCGCACCGGTTCGACAAGCAGTAGGACGGGGCCCGTCATGATTGTCCGCATCATGGGGGAAGGCCAGGTGGAAGTGGCGGACGGCCACTTCGCCGAGCTCAACAAGCTGGACGACGAACTGCTCGCGGAGCTGGAGGGCGGTGACGAGGAGGGCTTCCGGCGGACCCTGGGAGCGCTGCTCGACGCCGTACGGCGACTCGGCACGCCGCTCCCGGACGACGCGCTGGAGCCGTCCGAGCTGATCCTCCCCGGTGACGACGCCTCCCTGGACGAGGTCAGGGAGATGCTCAGCGAGGACGGACTGATCCCGGGCTGATCCCGAGCTGAGCCCGGGCCGGGTGCACCGACGACACGGCGGCGGGCCCTCCCCCTTGCGAAGGGGGAGGGCCCGCCGCCGTCGTCGTCACGTCGTCAGTGCGGGGGCGGCTTCTCCAGGGGGACCGCCTGGTCCGAGCCGTGTTCCGGGTCCGGGGTCCCGCCGATGAAGTTCTCGAACCGGCGGCGCGGCCCAGCCCAGCGCCGGTCGTGGTGGAAGGCGCGCAGCCCGGCCTTGGCCCGGGCGCGCGGCCGGTTCACGTAGAACCTCTTCGCGTACGGGGATCCGGGCCGGGCCAGCCGGATCGCGCCGACCAGCGCCACGAGGGGCACGACCAGGCCGAAGAGCGCGGTGCGCGCCTTGCCCTTCCACAGGGCCAGCAGGGAGAGGCAGAAGTTGGTGGCCCCGTTCATGACGACCAGGCCGCGGCTCTGGCGCTCCTCGGTCGACAGGTCGTTCACCCCGAAGGGCACGAAGCCGCCGATGACCAGGGCCACGACGGCGGCCGTGATGACCACGAGCTCCACGCTCTTGCGGCCCTGCTCGCTCCAGTAGACGTCGTCGAGGTGCAGGATGAGCGCGAACTCGTCCAGGACCAGGCCCGCGCCCAGGCCGAAGATCACGGCGGAGACGTACGCGCCGAAGCCGTACCGGCCGCTACCGACCGCGCCGAAGCCGCCGATGATCACGAGGATCACACCCGGCACCACGTGGTGGATGTGCAGACCGCCCGGTGTGACGTTCTTGAAGGGCCCCCGGCCGGCCCGGATCATCCGGGTGATCACACGGGTGACCAGGAACGACATCACGAAGGAGAGCAGGGCGAGCAGGAGCGGCAGCTTCCCCGGTTCGACGATGTTCCGATACCACCAGTGACCCATCCCACTGACTCCCTATTTGGCATGTAATGGGTAATTTACCGCTCACGTCGAGCGGGTACCGTTCCCGCCGATGACAGATTCGTACGACGGCCCGCCCACGATGCCGCCCCCGGAACGCGCCTCGCTCCGCGACGGCCTCCGTTTCGCGTTCGGCACCCTCACCGTGCTGCCCGCCCGCATCACCCGCTGGGACCGCCCCGCCGCCCGCACCGGAATGGCCTGCGCCCCGCTCGCCGGGCTGGTCGTGGGCGTGCTCGCGGCCCTACCCGGAGCGCTCCTGCTGCTGCTCGGCGGGGGACCGCTGCTCGCCGCGGCCGTCACCGTCGCCGTACCGGCCGCGCTGACCCGGGGACTGCACCTGGACGGCCTCGCCGACACGGCCGACGGCCTCGGCAGCGCCAAACCCGCCGGCGAGGCCCTGCGGATCATGAAGCAGTCCGACATCGGTCCCTTCGGCGTCGTGGCCCTGGTGATCGTGCTGCTCCTCCAGGTGGCCGCCCTGTCCGACGTCTACGCCGACAGCTGGATTCGCGGCGCCCTGGCCGCCGTGGTCGCCGCCGTCGCGGCCCGCGTCGCCATGACCCTGGCCTGCCGGGAAGGCGTCCCGGCGGCCCGCCCCGGGGGACTCGGCGCCGCCGTCGCCGGGGTGGTCCCGCGGCGCGCGGCCGCCCTGATCGCCGTACTCGCCGTCGCCCTGGCCGGGGCCGCCGCACTCCCGCTGGGCCTGACCGCCGCCGGCCGGAGCGCGGCGGCGGTCCTGGCCGCCCTGCTCGCCGCGGAACTGCTGCTCCGCCGCTGCGTACGCCGCTTCGACGGGGTCACCGGCGACGTCTTCGGCGCCCTCGCGGAGGTCGCGGCGACCACGGCCCTGATCGTCCTCGCCCTGGGCTGAGCACGGCCGACGGGCCCGCGTACGCTCACCCCGTGGACCAACATGCGACGGACCTGCCCTCCGCCGCGCCCGTCAGGGTGCTGCTCGCCGACGACCAGGCGCTGCTGCGCAGCGCGTTCAAGGTGCTCGTCGACTCCGAGCCCGACATGGAGGTCGTCGGGGAGGCCTCCGACGGGGCGCAGGCCTTCGAACTCGCCCGCCGGATGCGCCCCGACGTCGTCCTCATGGACATCCGGATGCCCGGCACCGACGGGCTCGCCGCCACCCGCATGATCAGCGCGGACCCGGAACTCGCCGCCGTCCGCGTGGTGATGCTCACGACCTTCGAGGTCGACGAGTACGTGGTCTCGGCCCTGCGGGCCGGCGCCTCCGGTTTCCTCGGCAAGGGGGCCGAACCCGAGGAGCTGCTCAACGCGATCCGCGTCGCCGCGGCCGGCGAGGCGCTGCTCTCCCCGGCCGCCACCAAAGGGCTCATCGCCACCTTCCTCGCCCAGGGCGGCGGCGCCGATCCGGCCGCCGCCGGAGCCTCGACCGGGGAGCACGCGCAGCGGCTCGCCGCGCTGACCGTCCGGGAGCGCGAGGTCCTCGTACTCGTCGCGGCCGGGCTGTCGAACGACGGGATCGCCGGGCGGTTGGAGGTCAGTCCGCTGACCGTCAAGACCCACGTGAACCGGGCCATGGCGAAGCTCGGCGCCCGCGACCGGGCCCAATTGGTGGTAATTGCCTACGAATCGGGACTGGTCCGCCCGCGGGCAGAGTAGTAACGCTCCGTACGACGTACTCCAGGCGCGGTATGCCGCACATAAGGACGGCACCTGCGAGCGACGAAACGCGCCACCCCGGTGCGACAGGGTAGGAGTGCCCTCGCGTTCGTCACTGCAGAGAGATCTCATACCCATGTCCTGGCTGTCCCGCTTCAGCCTGGCCCAAAGGGCCCTGGTCGGCCTCGTGTCGATCGTCGCGCTCCTCTTCGGCGCCATAGCCATCCCGCAGCTCAAGCAGCAGCTGCTGCCCTCCATCGAATTGCCGATGGTGTCCGTGCTCGCGCCGTACGAGGGCGCCTCGCCCGACGTGGTCGAGAAGCAGGTCGTCGAACCGATCGAGGCCATGCTCAAGGGCGTCGACGGCATCACCGGCATCACCTCCACCGCCAGCGAGGGCAACGCCCTCATCATGGCCACCTTCGACTACGGCGACAGCGGTACCAAGCAGCTCGTCGCCGACGTCCAGCAGGCCGTGAACCGGGCCCGCGTCCGGCTGCCCGCCGAGGTGGACCCGCAGGTCGTGGCCGGTTCCACCGACGACATCCCGACCGTCATCCTGGCCGTCACCGCCGACAAGGACCAGCAGGCGCTCGCCGACCAGCTGGAACGATCCGTCGTGCCCGTCCTCTCGGACATCGAGGGCGTCGGCCAGGTCACCGTCGACGGCGTCCAGGACCTCCAGGTCACCGTCACCCCCGACAACGCCAAGCTCGCGGCCGCCGGCCTCGACGGCGCCTCCCTCGCCCAGGGTCTCCAGGCGGGCGGCGCCGCCGTCGCCGCCGGCTCCTTCGACGAGGCCGGCAAGAACCGCACCGTCCGCGTGGGCAACGGCTTCACTTCCCTCGCCCAGGTCGAGGACCTGCGGCTGACCCCCGGCCCGGGCAAGCCGGCCGTCCGCCTCGGCGACGTCGCCACCGTCAAGCAGGAGCCGGCCAAGGCCGTCTCGATCACCCGCACCAACGGCAAGCCCAGCCTCGCCCTCGTCCTCACCATGGACAAGGACGGCAGCGCCGTCGCCATCTCCGACGCGGTCAAGGACAAGCTGCCCGAGCTGCGCACCGCGCTCGGCGCCGGCGCCGACCTGACCGTCGTCAGCGACCAGGGCCCGGCCGTGGCCAAGTCCATCTCCAGCCTCACCACCGAAGGCATGCTCGGCCTGCTCTTCGCGGTGATCGTGATCCTGGTCTTCCTGGCCTCGCTGCGCTCGACGCTGGTCACGGCGGTCTCCATCCCGCTGTCCGTCGTCCTCGCGCTCATCGTGCTGTGGACCCGCGACCTGTCGCTGAACATGCTGACCCTGGGCGCCCTCACCATCGCCATCGGCCGCGTGGTCGACGACTCGATCGTGGTCCTGGAGAACATCAAGCGCCACCTCGGCTACGGCGAGGAGCGCGAGGCCGCGATCATCACCGCGGTCAAGGAGGTCGCCGGCGCGGTCACCTCCTCCACCCTCACCACCGTCGCCGTCTTCCTGCCGATCGGCCTCACCAGCGGCATGATCGGCGAGCTCTTCGGCTCCTTCTCGCTCACCGTCACCGCGGCCCTGCTGGCCTCGTTGCTCGTCTCGCTGACGGTCGTACCGGTGCTCTCGTACTGGTTCCTGAGCGCGCCCAAGGGCGTCGAGCCCGGGAACGCCGAGAGCGCGGCCAAGGCCCGCCGCGAGGCCGAGGAGAAGGAGGCGCGCAGCCGCCTCCAGGGCTTCTACGTCCGCGTCCTGGGCTTCGCCACCCGGCGTCGGGTGACCAGTGTGGCCATCGCGGTGGTCGTCCTGATCGGCACCTTCGGGATGACCCCGCTGCTGAAGACCAACTTCTTCGACCAGGGCGAGCAGGAAGTCCTGACGGTCAAGCAGGAGCTCGCCCCCGGCACCTCGCTGGCCGCCTCCGACGAGGCGAGCCGGAAGATCGAGCAGGTGCTGTCCTCGGTCGACGGGGTCAAGAGCTACCAGGTCACCGTCGGCTCCTCCGGCTTCCTCGCGGCCTTCGGCGGCGGTACGGGCTCCAACCAGGCCTCGTACCAGGTCAGCCTGAAGGACTCCGGCAAGGCGGACGCCGTCAAGAAGGGCATCGAGGGCAAGCTGGCCGCCCTCGACGGCATCGGCGAGACCCGCATCGTGGCGGGCGACGGCTTCGGCAGCCAGAACCTCAGCGTGGTCGTCAAGGCCGGTGACGGCAAGCTCCTCGCCGAGGCCGCCGAGCAGGTCCGCGTCGAGGTCGCGAAGCTCAAGAACGTCGCCGACGTGCAGAGCGACCTGTCCCAGTCCGTGCCCCGCATCTCCGTGACCGCCACCCCCAAGGCGGCCGAGGCCGGCCTGGACCAGGCCGCGCTCGGCGCGATCGTCGCGCAGGCCGTCCGGGGCAACCCGGCCGGCAAGGCCGTGCTCGACGACACCGAGCGGGACATCGTCATCAAGTCCGCGCAGCCGGCCACCACCCTGGCCGAACTGCAGGCGCTCCCCGTCGGCCCCGTCAAGCTCGGTGACATCGCCGAGGTCAAGGAAGTCCCCGGCCCGGTCGCGATGACCCGGATCGACGGCGCCCGCGCCGCCACCGTCACCGCACGGCCGCTCGGCGACAACACCGGCGCGGTCAGCGCCGAGCTGCAGACCAAGCTCAAGGCCCTGGACCTGCCGGAAGGCGCCACCGCGTCCATCGGCGGCGTCTCCGAGGACCAGGACGAGGCCTTCGGCTCGCTGGGCCTGGCCATGCTCGCGGCCATCGCGATCGTGTTCATGCTGCTGGTCGCGACCTTCCGGTCGCTGGTCCAGCCGCTGATCCTGCTGGTCTCCATCCCGTTCGCGGCGACCGGCGCGCTCGGCCTGCTCATCGCCACCGGCACCCCGATGGGCGTCCCGGCGATGATCGGCATGCTGATGCTCATCGGCATCGTCGTGACCAACGCGATCGTCCTGATCGACCTGGTCAACCAGTACCGCGCCCAGGGCCTGGGCGTCGTGGAAGCGGTCATCGAGGGCGGCCGGCACCGGCTGCGCCCGATCCTGATGACGGCCCTGGCGACGATCTTCGCGCTGCTCCCGATGGCGCTGGGCGTCACCGGCGAGGGCGGCTTCATCTCGCAGCCGCTCGCGGTCGTGGTGATCGGCGGCCTGGTCAGCTCTACCGTGCTGACGCTGCTGCTCGTGCCGACCCTCTACACGATGGTCGAGCTCCGCAAGGAGCGCCGCCGCGCCAAGCGGGCGGCGAAGCGCGAGGCCCGCCTGACGGTGGTCCCGGCCCCCGCCGCCGCGGAGGACGAGGTCCCGGCCAAGGCCTGACCCCCGTCACACAACGGCCGAAGGGCCGCTCCTCGGATCGAGGGGCGGCCCTTCGGCGCGTGCATGGCAGGAGGCGGCTACGGGAGCGCCAGCATCCGCTCCAGCGCGAGCTTCGCGAAGCTCTCGGTCTCCTTGTCGACCTGGATCTGGTTGACGAGGTTGCCCTCGGCCAGGGACTCCAGGGTCCACACCAGGTGCGGGAGGTCGATGCGGTTCATCGTCGAGCAGAAGCAGACCGTCTTGTCGAGGAAGACGACTTCCTTGTCCTCGGCAGCGAATCGGTTCGCCAGGCGCCGGACCAGGTTCAGCTCGGTGCCGATGGCCCACTTGGAACCGGCCGGGGCCGCCTCCAGGGCCTTGATGATGTACTCCGTCGAACCGACGTAGTCCGCGGCCGCCACGACCTCGTGCTTGCACTCGGGGTGGACCAGGACGTTCACGCCGGGGATCCGGGCGCGGACGTCGTTGACCGAGTCGACCGAGAACCGGCCGTGCACGGAGCAGTGCCCGCGCCACAGGATCATCTTGGCGTTCCGCAGCTGCTCGACGGTGAGGCCGCCGTTCGGCTTGTGCGGGTTGTAGAGCACGCAGTCGTCCAGGGACATGCCCATGTCGCGGACGGCGGTGTTGCGGCCCAGGTGCTGGTCCGGGAGGAAGAGGATCTTCTCGCCCTGCTCGAAGGCCCACTCCAGGGCCTTCTTCGCGTTGGACGAGGTACAGATCGTGCCGCCGTGCTTGCCGGTGAAGGCCTTGATGTCGGCGGAGGAGTTCATGTACGAGACGGGCACCGTGCTGCCGGCTATGCCGGCCTCGGTCAGCACGTCCCAGCACTCCGCGACCTGCTCGGCGGTGGCCATGTCGGCCATCGAGCAGCCGGCGGCCAGGTCCGGCAGGACCACCTTCTGGTCGTCCGAGGTCAGGATGTCCGCGGACTCGGCCATGAAGTGCACGCCGCAGAAGACGATGTACTCGGCCTCCGGCTTGGCGGCCGCGTCCTTGGCCAGCTTGAAGGAGTCGCCGGTGACGTCCGCGAACTCGATGACCTCGTCGCGCTGGTAGTGGTGGCCGAGGATGAAGACCTTGTCCCCGAGCTTCTCCTTGGCCGCGCGGGCACGCTCCACGAGGTTCGGGTCCGACGGCGAGGGCAGGTCGCCGGGGCACTCCACCCCGCGCTCGCTCTTGGGGTCGGCCTCACGGCCGAGCAGCAGCAGGGCAAGGGGCGTCGGCTGGACGTCCAACGGCTGGGCGGTGGTCACGACACGCACCCTTTCTGTTCTGCGACAAGGGACTTCTGGATCATCACGTCGACTTCTCGTCTATTTGACGTTATCTATGATAGCCGCTTCACGTCAGTTTGACGATGCCGATAGTGTCAATGTGACGCATCAGCCCACGATTCGCCGGGCCCACCCCCGCGCGCGGTGTGCGAGCATGGAATATCTGAAACAAGCGTCGGGTCCCGGAATGAATCCGCGGTCCCGCTCGTTGCCACCGACGGCAAGAGTCCGACGTTTCCCCGCCCCCGGCGGGGAGCCGCCCACTTCGGGAGTGAATGCAGATGTCCGTACAGGACGACAAGACCACTGTGAGCGACGGCATCCTCCTGTCCGACGCCGCCGCCGTGAAGGTCAGGACCCTGCTGGAGCAGGAAGGCCGCGATGACCTGGCGCTCCGCGTCGCCGTCCAGCCCGGTGGTTGCTCCGGCCTGCGCTACCAGCTCTTCTTCGACGAGCGCTCCCTCGACGGCGACGTCGTGAAGGACTTCGATGGTGTGAAGGTCGTCACGGACCGGATGAGCTCCCCGTACCTCCACGGAGCCTCCATCGACTTCGTCGACACCATCGAGAAGCAGGGCTTCACGATCGACAACCCCAACGCCACGGGCTCCTGCGCCTGCGGCGACTCGTTCAGCTAAGCCTGGACACCTGCGTGACGAGGGCCCGCCCCCGGTCGAATCCGACCGGGGGCGGGCCCTCGTGCCATACCCGGTCCCGGGCCCTGCCCGGGACCGCGGCTACTGCCGGGGGAGCGGCTTGCCCGTGGCCGCGTCGATCACCTTCCGGTCACCCAGCGGCTGCTGCAGCTGCACCGACAAGGACATGTCCTGCGCCAGCATGATGCAGGCCTGGCCCGGCTTGTTCGGGGTGTCCGTGATCTTCACCAGGACCGATTCCGCCTGCTCCCGCGCCTCCACGGCGTAGGTGCTGCACACGCTGCCCCAGAAGTTCACGGTCAGCTTCCGGTCGGCGTCCGCGTACGAGAATCCGGTCACCGTGCGCATGTCCTTCGGGCCGGGAGTGCTCTCCTGGGCGGCTGCCGCCGGCTGGGCCACCGTGTGGCCGGGCGCGCCGCCCTGGCCCGCCACCTCGAAGAGCCAGGCCGGAACCAGCCCCTGCGCCCCGTTCACCGTGCCGGGGACGAGCCCGAGCACGGCGCCCTTCACCGTCTCCGTCCGCGGCGGCTTCATCGGCCGCGGCTCCGGGTTGCACGGCACCGCGTCCGTGGACGACACCGCGGTGTCCGCCGCCAGCGGGACCGCGCTCGCGCAACCGCTGGGCTCGGGGTTGCCCTCCCCGCCGCCCGACTTCGCGTTCAGCCGGGCCAGCGCCTCCACGGCCCCGACCACCTGCTGATCGGCCGCCCGCACGGGGGCCTTCAGCTCCCCGCTGCCCCCCACCACCGAGCCGTCGGAGCCCACGCTGACCTTCGTGGACCAGCCCTGCGTGGGCAGCCCGCCGATCACCGGGTCGGCGGCCACCACCCGTACCGACCCCTGGTGGGACCGGGCGTCCTGCTTGGCCCCCTCCGCCCCCGCGGCGGCCAGCACCGGGGCCGCGGCGGCCTTGGCGGCCTCCTCCGACACCGGAGTCCCCGTCTCGGCCCCGCCGCCCGCACTGGCCCCCGGGTCCTGCGGGAGGGTGGCCGGGCCACAGGTGTCCTTGCCCCGCGCACAGTCGTCCCCGGTGCCGGTGCCGGTGCCGGCACCGCTGCCGGGCGCCTGGAAGCGGGCGAAGTTCCACGTCCCCGGCGCCGTACGGGCCACCGTGAGCCGGGGCCCGGAGCCGTCGGCGGCCTCCCCGGCCAGCCAGACGTCCCCGCTCAGCCGCGGCTCGCCGGGCAGGCCCAGGGCCGCCGCGAGGCGGGCCACCTCCGCCGAGGTGATTTCGCCTGACAGCGCATAGGTGGGCGCGCCGGCCGGGGCCTCCGGAAGCTTCACGTCGGCCCGGTAGACCACCGCGCCGCCGGACGGGTCGGGTTCGCCGGGCGCGATGCCCGGCCCCGAGGGGTCTCCTGCGTCACGGGGCGCGGAGGCCGCGCTGTCGGCCGTACGGTGGCCCGACCCACCGTCGCCGTGGGCGGTCGACGCCCAGTACGCGGTTCCGCCGCCCGCCAGCAGGACGGCCGCCGCGATCGAGGCGACGGCCCAGGCGGGCCGCCGCCGTGTGCCGCGTGATGTGTCGTCGGGTCGTTCGCTGGTCACCGCATCGCTCCTTCACCGGTCCCGTCGTACCTGATGCGGGTGTGACGGAGCGGGAGCGCAACCGGTTCCCTCCTACTGGTCCCCGTACACGGACGTGGCGGCGATCAGCCGCACCGAGGCGGCCGGGACGCTGATCCCGTGGATCTGCGAAGGGGCCACGCGGACCGGCCGGGGACCCGCCGGGACCGCCCAGTGCGGGGCCATCCGGGCGCAGTCACCCAGCAGACGGGCGAAACCGGGCTGTCGTGGGGCTTCCGCGCCGCGCTTGTCGGCGGTGTACTCGCAGTAGCCGAAACCGTCGGTGTAGGTCATGGAGGCACCGTAGGCATCGGAGCTCTGGCGAAGAAAGACCTACTAAGGGGTAGTTTCTGGGGTACAGCCAGGGGCCGCTTACCGGGTAGTTTTGACTGTCCCTCGCCGTCCTCAGCAGGAGCGTCCACGCCGTGCGCATCGCAGTCACCGGCTCCATCGCCACCGACCACCTCATGACCTTCCCCGGCCGTTTCGCCGACCAGCTGGTCGCGGACCAGCTGCACACGGTCTCCCTCTCCTTCCTCGTCGACAACCTCGACGTCCGGCGGGGCGGGGTCGGCCCGAACATCTGCTTCGGTATGGGGCAGCTCGGCATCCGCCCGATCCTCGTCGGGGCCGCCGGCTCCGACTTCGACGAGTACCGCGCCTGGCTGGACCGGCACGGCGTCGACACCGAGTCCGTCCGGATCTCCGAGGTGCTGCACACCGCGCGCTTCGTGTGCACCACGGACTCCGACCACAACCAGATCGGCTCCTTCTACACGGGCGCGATGAGCGAGGCCCGGCTGATCGAGCTCAAGTCCGTCGCCGACCGGGTGGGCGGGCTCGACCTCGTCCTGATCGGTGCGGACGACCCCGAGGCGATGCTGCGCCACACGGAGGAGTGCCGCACGCGCGGGATCCCCTTCGCCGCCGACTTCTCGCAGCAGATCGCGCGGATGGACGGCGACAACATCCGCACCCTGATGGAGGGCGCGACCTTCCTCTTCTCGAACGAGTACGAGAAGGGCCTCATCGAGTCGAAGTCCGGCTGGACCGACGAGGAGATCCTCTCGAAGGTCGGCACCCGTGTGACCACGCTGGGCTCCAACGGCGTCCGGATCGAGCGCGTGGGCGAGGCCCCGATCGTGGTCGGCTGCCCGGAGGAGACCGCGAAGGTCGACCCGACGGGTGTCGGCGACGCGTTCCGCGCCGGGTTCCTGACCGGTCTGGGCTGGGGCGTCGGCCTGGAGCGTGCGGCGCAGCTGGGCTGCATGCTCGCGACGCTGGTGATCGAGACCCTGGGCACCCAGGAGTACACCCTGGCCCGCGCCCACTTCATGGAGCGCTTCACCAAGGCCTACGGCGACGAAGCCGCGGCAGAGGTCCGCGCCCACCTCTCCTGACGGCCGCCGCCGCTGCGGCCCGCCGCCGTTTGCCCCCGGGCCCATCCCGCCGCCACGGGCGCTGAGCCCGGCCAAGCCCAGCCTCGCCGGCGTTTGAGGCGCGGGTCCGGGCGGAGCCCGGTGCCCGGCGGAGCCGGGTTTCCTGGGGCTCCGCCCCAGACCCCGCTCCTCAAACGCCGGAGGGGCTGGTTTCGCCCGGCGCAGCCGGATTGGTGCCGGCGGGCCGGGAAGGGCGGGCCCGGTCAGACGGCTCGGCGGACCGTGTAGGCGGAGCCGACTTCGCGCGGGGTCTCGCCCACATAGGTGTGGCCCCGCATCGCGCACCACGCCGGGATGTCCAGCCGGGCCACCTCGTCGTCGGAGACGACGGTGACGGTCCCGCCCACCGGGACCGTCACGATGGCCCGGGCCAGTTCGATCACCGGCTGGGGGCACCGCAGCCCGAGCGCGTCGAGCTCCAGGGAGTCCGCCACCGGAGCCACCGCCGGGGGCTCCGACACGCCGAGCCGTTCCCGTACGTCCGCCACCGCGCGCGGCAGCACCTCCAGGAACGCGTTGACCTCCTCCGCCGGGGTCCCCGGCGGCAGGGACACCCGTACGTTCCCCTCCGACAGCACGCCCATCGCCCGCAGCACGTGACTGGGGGTCAGCGTGGAGCTCGTGCACGAGGAGCCGGAGGAGACCGAGAAGCCGGCCCGGTCCAGCTCGTGCAGCAGCGTCTCCCCGTCGACGTACAGGCAGGAGAAGGTGACCAGGTGCGGCAGCCGCCGCTCCGGATCGCCCACCACCTCCACGTCCGGGACCAGCCGCACCACCCGCCGCCGGATGCGGTCCACCAGGACCCGCAGTCGGGCCGCCTCCGCGTCCGCCTCGGCCCGTACGGCCCGCAGGGAAGCCGCCGCGGCCACGATCGCGGGCAGGTTCGTGAAACCGGGGGAGCGGCCCGACTCCCGTTCGTCCGCGGGGTTTTGGGGGGAGAAGCGCACCCCCTTGCGGACCGCCAGCAGACCGACCCCGGGCGGGCCGCCCCACTTGTGCGCACTCGCGGCCAGTACGGACCAGGCGCCCTCCACCGGCCCCCAGCCCAGCGACTGGGCCGCGTCCACCAGCAGCGGCACCCCGGCCGCCCCGCAGACCTCGGCCACCTCCGCCACCGGCTGGACCGTGCCCACCTCGTGGTTGGCCGACTGGAGGCAGGCGAGGGCGCTCTCCGGGACGAGCGCCTGCGCGTAGGCGGCGGGCGTCACCGCGCCCCACCGGTCCACCGGGACCTCGGTCACCGTCCCGCCGCGCGCCCCGTGCGCCTCGGCCGCGTGCAATACAGAACTGTGTTCGACCGCCGATACGACCAGATGACTTCCGACGCGCCGGCGCCCCGCGAGCACCCCCGCGATCCCCGTGTGAACCGCGTGCGTCCCCGAAGGAGTGAACACGAGCTCGTCGGCCCGGCATCCCACCGCCTCCGCGGCGGCCTCCCGCGCCGCGTCCAGCAACAGCCGGGCGCGCCTTCCCTCCCGGTACAGCCGGGCCGGATCGGCCCAGCCCTCGTCCAGGGAGGCCTGCAACGCTTGTCGGGCCACGGGGTGCAGGGGAGCGGCGGACGCGCTGTCGAAGTACGGCATCCGGCCACGCTAGCTCCAGACCCCGAGCGTTCGAGGTCAGGGGGCGTCAGATGGGCCCCGGAGCCCGCCATTCAGGGCCGCATCCGCCGTCCCCCGGACGGCGGATCCATCCCTTCGGGGGCAGTAGCGGCGCGTTGGGCACCCTCCCCGCGCGACCCCAAATAGCGTCCAGTAGGGTTTGGTCCGCATAAACATCCAAACCCCTGCCTGCGTCAGGGCCGGCGACCGACCCGAACACGGCCGCGGCCGGCCGCGCGGGCCGAGACTCTCGGGAAGGCGCTACGTGAGTCCCTACGGCTCCGACCGCTCGCCGCGGCGCCCGATGCGGCGGAAGCTGCTGCAGGCGCTGACTGCGGGCGTGGTCCTGGCGACCGCCACTGGTTGCTCGTATACATGGAAAGACTTCCCCCGCCTCGGAATGCCGACTCCGGTAACCGAGGAGGCGCCGCGCATCCTCTCCCTGTGGCAGGGATCCTGGGCGGCCGCGCTGGTCACGGGCATCCTCGTGTGGGGCCTGATCATCTGGAGCGTCATCTTCCACCGACGCAGCCGGACGAAGATCGAGGTCCCTGCGCAGACCCGGTACAACATGCCCATCGAGGCGCTGTACACCGTGGTCCCGCTCATCATCGTCTCGGTGCTCTTCTACTTCACCGCTCGTGACGAGTCGAAGCTCCTGGCCCTCACCCCGAAGCCGCCGCACACGATCAACGTGATCGGCTTCCAGTGGAGCTGGGGCTTCAACTACGTCGAGAACGTCGACGGTGACGCGGCGACCCCGAAGGCGGGCGCGGTCCCCAAGGAGCTGGCCTCCATCCCGGACCGCTTCACCAAGGACTTCCCGGCGGGCGCCGAGGGCGTCTACCAGAAGGGCGTCCCGGGCGACCGGAACCCCCAGACGGGCAACCCGGGTCCGACCCTGGTCCTCCCCAAGGGCGAGAAGGTCCGTTTCATCCTGTCGTCGAACGACGTGATCCACTCCTTCTGGGTGGTCCCGTTCCTGTTCAAGCAGGACGTCATTCCGGGCCACACCAATGTCTTCGAGGTCACCCCGTCCGAATACGGCACCTTCATGGGCAAGTGCGCCGAGCTCTGCGGCGTTGACCACTCCCGGATGCTCTTCAACGTCAAGGTGGTCTCCCCCGAGGAGTACCGGGCGTACCTGAAGGATCTGGCGGAGAAGGGTCAGACCGGCTACCTCCCGGCCGGTATCCAGCAGACCGACCCGGCCCGGAATGCGGAAGTGAACAAACTGTGAGCATCCTCAACGAATCCCAGGGTGCCGCCGCCGACTCGTATGAGAACGAGCTGCCGGTACGGCGCAAGCAGCCGGGCAACGTGGTCGTGAAGTGGCTGACCACGACCGACCACAAGACCATCGGCACGATGTACCTGGTCACGTCGTTCGTGTTCTTCATCATCGGCGGTCTGCTGGCGCTCTTCATGCGCGCCGAGCTGGCCCGTCCGGGCACGCAGATCATGTCGAACGAGCAGTTCAACCAGGCGTTCACCATGCATGGCACGATCATGCTGCTGATGTTCGCCACCCCGCTCTTCGCCGGCTTCGCCAACTGGATCATGCCGCTGCAGATCGGCGCGCCCGACGTGGCGTTCCCGCGGCTGAACATGTTCGCGTACTGGCTGTACCTCTTCGGCTCGACCATCGCGGTGGCCGGCTTCGTCACGCCGAACGGCGCGGCCGACTTCGGTTGGTTCGCCTACTCCCCGCTGTCGGACGCGGTCCGGTCGCCGGGCATCGGCGCCGACATGTGGATCATGGGTCTGGCCTTCTCCGGCTTCGGAACCATCCTCGGCTCGGTCAACTTCATCACCACGATCATCTGCATGCGCGCTCCCGGCATGACGATGTTCCGCATGCCGATCTTCACCTGGAACGTGCTGCTGACCGGTGTTCTGGTCCTGCTCGCCTTCCCGGTGCTGGCCGCCGCGCTCTTCGCGCTGGAGGCCGACCGCAAGTTCGGTGCGCACGTGTTTGATTCCGCCAACGGCGGCGCATTGCTATGGCAGCACCTCTTCTGGTTCTTCGGGCACCCAGAGGTGTACATCATCGCGCTGCCGTTCTTCGGAATCGTCTCCGAGATCATTCCGGTCTTCAGCCGCAAGCCGATGTTCGGCTACATCGGCCTGATCGCCGCGACGATCGCGATCGCCGGCCTCTCCGTGACCGTGTGGGCCCACCACATGTACGTCACCGGTGGTGTGCTGCTGCCGTTCTTCTCCTTCATGACCTTCCTGATCGCGGTACCGACCGGTGTGAAGTTCTTCAACTGGATCGGCACCATGTGGAAGGGCTCGCTGTCCTTCGAGACCCCGATGCTCTGGACGATCGGCTTCCTGGTCACCTTCACCTTCGGTGGTCTGACCGGCGTCATCCTGGCCTCGCCCCCGATGGACTTCCACGTCTCCGACTCGTACTTCGTCGTCGCGCACTTCCACTACGTCGTCTTCGGCACCGTGGTGTTCGCGATGTTCGCCGGCTTCCACTTCTGGTGGCCGAAGTTCACGGGCAAGATGCTGGACGAGCGTCTCGGCAAGATGACGTTCTGGACGCTGTTCGTCGGCTTCCACGGCACCTTCCTGGTGCAGCACTGGCTCGGTGCCGAGGGCATGCCGCGTCGTTACGCGGACTACCTCGCCGCCGACGGTTTCACCGCGCTGAACACGATCTCGACGATCAGCTCGTTCGTGCTCGGCCTGTCGATGCTGCCGTTCATGTACAACGTCTGGAAGACCGCCAAGTACGGCGAGAAGATCGAGGTCGACGACCCGTGGGGTTACGGCCGTTCGCTCGAGTGGGCGACGTCCTGCCCGCCGCCGCGGCACAACTTCCTCACCCTGCCGCGGATCCGTTCCGAGTCCCCGGCGTTCGACCTGCACCACCCTGAGATCGCGGCCCTCGACCACCTCGAGGACCACAGCGTCGCCGCCCAGGCCGTCACCGGCGGCAAGGAGGCCGACAAGTGAAGATCCAGGGCAAGATGTTCCTCTGGCTCTCCTTCTTCATCCTGATCATGGCCGTCGTGTACGGCGTGTGGTCGAAGGAGCCCGTCGGTACCACCGCGCTCTTCCTGGCCTTCGGCCTGAGCGTCATGATCGGCTACTACCTGGCCTTCACGGCCAAGCGCGTCGACGAGATGGCCCAGGACAACCTGGAGGCCGACGTCGCCGACGAGGCGGGCGAGCTGGGGTTCTTCTCTCCGCACAGCTGGCAGCCGCTCTCGCTGGGCATCGGCGGTGCGCTCGCGTTCATGGGCGTCATCTTCGGCTGGTGGCTCATGTACTTCTCGGCCCCGATCATCATGATCGGCCTGTGGGGCTGGGTGTACGAGTACTACCGCGGTGAGAACCAGAACCAGTAGCAACACCTTCGCGGCCGCGCCGCGACGCACTTGGGGCCCGGGCTCCTCCTGAAGGAGGAGCCCGGGCCCCTCGTTTGCAGTCACCCCGCGCGCCGTAATTGTCATATCTTCATAGCGTTGGCTCCATGAAGCACTCACCGCGTCTTTGGACGGTACTCAGCTGCTCCCTGCTGGTCGCGTCCCTCGGGGCCGGCGCCACCGCATGCGGGTCCGGCGACAAGAACCCGCTGTCAGCCCGCCCGTACGACGCGGGCGATCAGGTCGCCTTCAACCAGCGCGCCGGCAGCCGCCCCGTGGACCCCGACCGCCCCCTCGAAATCACCGCCAAGAGCGGCCGCGGCCGGATCACCGACGTGCTGGCCGTGGACACCCACGGCCGCCGCCTGGCGGGCGAACTGAGCGCCAAGGGGGACCGCTGGCACAGCACGACCCCGATGGCCTCAGGCGTCCGCTACACGGTCACCGTGAGCACCGAGGACGAGCGGGGCGCCCCAGGGCAGCGCACGCTCACCTTCGACACCACCCCGTCCAAGGGGATCCTGAAGGTCGAGTTCGGCCCGGACGCGGGCAAGTACGGCGTCGGGCAGCCCATCACCGCCGAACTCAGCGAGCCGGTCAAGGACAAGGCCGCCCGCGCCATCGTGGAACGGGGCCTCGTCGTCAACGCCCCGCCCGGCGTCGAGGGCGCCTGGCACTGGGTGGACGACAAGAACCTCCACTACCGGCCCAAGGACTACTGGCCCGCCAACTCCGCCGTCTCCGTACGGAGCAACCTGGAGGGCGTGAGGATCACCGACGAGCTCCACGGGGCCGTCGCCAAGCCGCTGGAGCTGGAGATCGGGGACCGGGTCGAGGTCACCACCGACGCCTCCTCGCACTACCTCACGTTCAAGCGCAACGGAGAAGTGATCAACACCATTCCGGTGACCACCGGCAAGCCCGGCTTCTCCACCCGCAACGGCATCAAGGTGGTGCTGGGCAAGCAGTACTACGTACAGATGCGCGGGGACACCGTCGGCATCGGCGGCAGCGAGTACTACAACCTGCCCGTCTACTACGCCACCCGCGTCACCTGGAGTGGTGAATACGTCCACGCCGCACCGTGGTCCGTCGGCTCGCACGGCTACGCGAACGTCAGCCACGGCTGCACCGGCATGAGCACCGGCAACGCCGCCTGGTTCTACGAGAACATCACCGAGGGCGACATCGTCCAGGTGATCAACAGCATCGGCGACGACATGGACGTCTTCGGCAACGGCTTCGGCGACTGGAACATGGACTGGAAGGACTGGCGCCAGGGCAGCGCCCTGCTCAAGGGCACCCAGGAGGGCCGCAGCCCGGTCGACCAGGCCCGACTGCGCCCCAGCGTCTAGGCCGTCCCGGGCCGGCCCCTCCCCCCGGACGACGTCCGGGGGGAGAATTCCCGGCCCGTTCACCCGTAAGGCCCCCACGGGGCGCGCACGGGCGCTCAGGGGGGCGTATCAGGCGTCCAGGGACAGACGGGTCCTCAGCAGGCCCGCCAGGGTGTCCGCGAACTGCACCGGGTCCACCGGAAGGGTCACGGCGGCGTCCGCACGGCTCCACGTGGCCAGCCAGGCGTCCTGGGGGCGTCCCATCAGCAACAGCACCGGCGGACACCGGAAGATCTCGTCCTTGATCTGTCGGCACACGCCCATGCCCCCGGCCGGAACCGCCTCGCCGTCCAGCACGCACACGTCGATGCCGCCCGCGTCCAGCTCCGTCAGGACCGCCGGCAGCGTCGCGCACTCCAGGAACTCCACCGGCGGCAGGTCCGCGGCGGGCCTGCGTCCTGCCGCCAGCCGCACCTGCTCCCGGGTGCCCGCGTCGTCGCTGTAGACCAGAACCCGCGCAGTCGCCCGCATTTCGTTCCTCCACGTGGCCGTGAATCACGTTGATGTTGCGCGGGATGCTACTCCTCCCGGTGCGCAGTCAACATCGGTTCGAACATGTCGCAGGTGACCGCGCGGAGGGCTCATCTGATGGGCCGTTCGGGCCTTGCACACGCCCCTGACACTCCGAACGGCACCCCCCGGGGTGAGGGCGGGATAAGCGACCGACATAATGTCGGTCGTGGCGACAGCAACGACAGTAGATACCGGGCACGCGCACCCGACGGTCAACCGGCCGAACCTCGTCAGCGTCGGAACCATCATCTGGTTGAGTTCCGAGCTGATGTTCTTCGCGGCCCTCTTCGCGATGTACTTCACCCTGCGATCCGTGATGGGTCCCGAGTTCTGGACAGAGCAGGCCGACACCCTGAATCTGCCCTTCTCGGCGACGAACACGACGATCCTGGTGCTTTCTTCGCTCACCTGCCAGCTCGGCGTATTCGCCGCCGAGCGCGGTGACGTGAAGAAGCTCCGGACGTGGTTCATCATCACGTTCGTCATGGGTGCGATCTTCATTGGCGGCCAGGTGTTCGAGTACACCGAGCTGGTCAAGCATGAGGGCCTGTCCCTCTCGTCAGACCCCTACGGCTCGGTGTTCTACCTGACCACCGGCTTCCACGGTCTGCACGTGACGGGCGGTCTCATCGCCTTCCTGCTGGTCCTCGGCCGGACGTACGCGGCCAAGAGGTTCACCCACGAACAGGCCACGTCGGCCATCGTCGTGTCCTACTACTGGCACTTCGTCGACGTCGTCTGGATCGGCCTCTTCGCGACGATCTACCTGATCAAGTAGCGAACACGTCACCGGGCAAGACCCGGCACTCCATCCAGACACACCGACGCAGAAGATCCTGACACCGGGGTAATCCGTGAAAAAGCTCTCCGCACGACGACGCCATCCGCTGGCGGCGGTCGTCGTTCTACTCCTCGCGCTGGCGGCCACTGGGGGGCTGTACGCCGCCTTTGCTCCCGCGGGCAAGGCGCAGGCCGATGAAACCGCCCAGTCCCTCGCCATCGAGGAGGGCAAGAAGCTCTACGCCGTGGGTTGCGCAAGCTGCCACGGAACCGGCGGTCAGGGTTCCTCTGACGGCCCGAGCCTGGTCGGCGTCGGCTCCGCGGCCGTCGACTTCCAGGTGAGCACGGGCCGCATGCCCGCCCAGCAGCCCGGCGCCCAGGTGCCGAAGAAGCCCGTCATTTACGACCAGGCGCAGATCGACCAGCTGGCCGCGTACATCGCGTCCCTCGGTGCCGGTCCGATCACGCCGACCGCGAAGCAGTACGACCCGGCGGGCGCCGACATCGCCAACGGTGGTGAGCTCTTCCGCAACAACTGCGCGCAGTGCCACAACTTCACCGGCGAAGGCGGCGCGCTGACGAACGGCAAGTACGCCCCCAACCTTGAGGACGTCTCGCCGAAGCACATCTACGAGGCCATGCAGACCGGCCCGCAGAACATGCCCTCCTTCCCCGACAGCACCATGCCGGAGAAGCAGAAGAAGGACATCATCGCGTACCTCCAGAACGTGAACGGCGAGAAGTCGACCAGCCCCGGTGGCCTGAAGCTCGGTGGCCTCGGCCCCGTCTCCGAGGGTCTGTTCGGCTGGATCTTCGCCCTGGGTGCGCTGATCGCTGTCGCCGTCTGGGTCGCGGCCCACACCGCTAAGGCCAAGAAGTCATGAGTAGCCAAGAGATTCCCGAAGACAAGCACCTGCCGAGCGAGCAGGGCGACGCCCACCACGGCGTAGCGGTCGCGGACGACCCGTTCGCCGACCCGGGCCTGCCGGTCCACAAGCTGCGCATCCAGGACATCGACGAGCGGGCGGCGAGGCGCTCCGAGCGCACCGTCGCGATGCTCTTCACGCTGTCGATGCTGGCGACGATCGCCTTCATCGCGTCCTACGTGATCTTCCCGGTCGACAAGATCGTCTACATCTTCCCCATCGGGAAGGTCAGCGCGCTCAACTTCTCCCTGGGCATCACCCTGGGCGTGGCCCTCTTCTGCATCGGCGCGGGCGCGGTCCACTGGGCCCGCACCCTGATGTCCGACGTCGAGGTCGCCGCCGAGCGCCACGAGATCGCCGCTCCGCCGGAGGTCAAGGCGCAGGTCCTGCAGGACTTCGCCGACGGCGCGAACGAGTCCGCCATCGGCCGGCGTCCGCTGATCCGCAACACGCTCCTCGGCGCGATGGCCATGGTGCCGCTCTCCGGCGTCATGCTGCTGCGCGACCTGGGCCCGCTGCCCGAGGAGAAGCTGCGCAAGACCCTGTGGGCCAAGGGCAAGCTGCTCATCAACCAGAACACGATGGAGCCGCTGCGTCCCGAGGACGTGTACGTCGGTTCGCTCACCTTCGCCATGCCGGAAGGCCTGGAGGAGGAGCAGCACGACTTCCAGGTACAGATCGCCAAGGCCGCCCTGATGATCGTCCGCATTCAGCCGGAGGACATCAAGGACAAGAAGGAACTGGAGTGGTCCCACGACGGGATCGTGGCCTACTCCAAGATCTGCACCCACGTCGGCTGCCCGATCAGCCTGTACGAGCAGCAGACGCACCACGTGCTCTGCCCGTGCCACCAGTCCACCTTCGACCTCTCCGACGGCGCCCGTGTCATCTTCGGCCCGGCCGGTCACGCGCTTCCGCAGCTGCGGATCGGCGTGAATGACGAAGGCTTCCTCGAAGCGCTCGGCGACTTCGAAGAGCCCGTCGGTCCTGCATTCTGGGAGCGCGGATGAGCACCAGCGTCAACAACGAGCGCAAAGCGCCGGCCGGCGAGCGCGTAGCCGACTGGGCGGACGGCCGCCTGGGCATCTACGGCCTGGCCAAGGCCAACATGCGCAAGATCTTCCCGGACCACTGGTCCTTCATGCTGGGTGAGATCTGCCTCTACAGCTTCATCATCATCATCCTCACGGGTGTGTACCTGACGCTGTTCTTCCACCCGAGCATGAACGAGGTCGTGTACCACGGCTCGTACGTGCCGATGCAGGGCGTCATGATGTCCGAGGCCTTCGCCTCGACGCTGGACATCAGCTTCGACGTCCGCGGTGGCCTGCTGATCCGTCAGATCCACCACTGGGCGGCGCTGATCTTCGTCGCGGCGATGATCGTGCACATGATGCGCGTCTTCTTCACCGGTGCGTTCCGCAAGCCGCGTGAGGTCAACTGGATCTTCGGCTTCCTGCTGCTGGTCCTCGGCATGTTCACCGGCTTCACCGGTTACTCGCTGCCGGACGACCTGCTCTCGGGTACCGGTGTCCGCTTCATGCAGGGCGCCATCCTGTCCGTCCCGGTCGTCGGCACCTACCTGTCGATGTTCCTGTTCGGCGGGGAGTTCCCGGGCGGCGACTTCGTCGCGCGGTTCTACTCGGTGCACATCCTGCTGCTGCCCGGCATCATGATGGGCCTGCTCGTGGCCCACCTGATCCTGGTCTTCTACCACAAGCACACCCAGTTCGCGGGTCCCGGCAAGACGAACAACAACGTCGTCGGCATGCCGCTGCTGCCGGTCTACATGGCCAAGGCCGGAGGCTTCTTCTTCCTGGTCTTCGGTGTCATCGCGGCCGTCGCTGCGGTCGCCTCGATCAACCCGATCTGGGCGCTCGGCCCGTACCGCCCGGACCACGTGTCCACCGGTGCGCAGCCCGACTGGTACATGGGTATGCCGGAAGGCCTGATCCGAGCCATGCCCGGCTGGGAGATCAACATGTGGGGCCACACGCTCGTCCTGGGCGTGTTCATCCCGCTGCTGCTCTTCCCGCTGGTGCTCGGCGCGATCGCCGTCTGGCCGTTCATCGAGTCCTGGGTCACCGGGGACAAGCGCGAGCACCACATCCTGGACCGCCCGCGCAACGTCCCGACCCGTACGGCCTTCGGTGTCGCCTGGATCGCGGAGTACATCGTGCTCCTCATCGGCGGCGGCAACGACATGTTCGCCCAGTACTTCCACCTGTCGATCAACTCGATCACGTGGTTCGTCCGGATCGGCTTCTTCGTCGTCCCGGTCCTCGCCTTCATCGTCACCAAGCGGATCTGCCTCGGCCTCCAGCGCCGGGACCACGACAAGGTGCTGCACGGTCGCGAGACCGGCATCATCAAGCGTCTGCCGCACGGTGAGTTCGTCGAGGTCCACGAGCCGCTCCCGGCGGGTCAGCTGCACACCCTCACCTCGCACGAGCAGTACAAGCCGTTCGAGATCGGCCCGACGGTCGACGAGAACGGTGTCGAGCGCAAGGTGAAGGCCACCGAGAAGCTGCGCGCGAAGCTCAGCAAGGGCTTCTACGGCGAAGGCAACCAGATTCCGAAGCCCACGGTGGAGGAATACAAGGAGATCCAGTCCGGCCACGGCCACCACTGATCCCCGCATGAACGCATGAGGGACTGATTTCGGTCAGTCCTGGTGTCGCCACGGCGAGAGCCCCGTCCAGTGTCTGGACGGGGCTCTTTGCCGTAACCGGGGCTGGATAGGCTGAACCCTGACCGATCAGACGTGGGCGCCGGAACATGGGGGCGGCCCACCGACAGCAGGAGCGGACCATGAACGTTGCGACCCCGGCAGGCGGCGACAGCGTGGCGGCCCGTGGCTGGCCGGGCGTTCTCGACGCTCTGCTGACCGGCCAGGACCTGCGCGAAGAGGACACCGCCTGGGCCATGGACCGGATCATGCGGGGGGAGGCCACCGACGCCCAGATCGCCGGCTTCACGGTCGCGCTGCGGGCCAAGGGGGAGACGGTCGAGGAGATCAACGGCCTCGTACGGGCGATGTACGCGCACGCCAACCTGATCGAGGTGCCCGGCCGCACGGTGGACATCGTCGGCACCGGCGGCGACGGGGCCAAAACGGTGAACATCTCCACGATGTCGGCGATCGTGGTGGCCGGTACCGGCGCCAAGGTCGTCAAGCACGGCAACCGGGCCGCGTCCTCCGCGAGCGGGTCCTCGGACGTCCTGGAGAAGCTCGGGGTGAACCTCCAGCTGAGCCGGGAGCGGGTCGTGGAGGTCGCCGAGGGGGCCGGCATCACCTTCTGCTTCGCCGTGAAGTTCCACCCGGCACTGCGCCATGTGGCCGCGGCCCGCAAGGAGCTGGGCATCCGGACCTTCTTCAACGCGCTGGGCCCGCTGACCAACCCGGCCCGGGTGCGCGCCCAGGCGACCGGCGTGGCCGATCCCCGGATGGCCCCGATCATCGCCGGCGTGCTCGCCGCGCGGGGCTCCTCCGCACTGGTCTTCCGGGGCGACGACGGCCTGGACGAACTGACCACGACGTCGACCTCGCGCATCTGGTGGGTCCGCGACGGCAAGGTCACCGAGCAGGCCTTCGACCCCCGTGACGTGGGCATCTCCCTGGTCGACGTCTCCGCCCTGGCCGGCGGGGACCCCTCGTACAACGCGGACGTGGCCCGCCGCCTGCTGGCCGGCGAGACCGGCCCGGTCCGCGACGCCGTCCTGCTGAACTCGGCGGCGGCCCTGGTGGCCCTCGACCCCGGCCCGGGCACCCTGGAGGAGCAGATCGCGGCCGGCATCGCCCGTGCGGCGCAGTCCATCGACTCGGGTGCGGCCCGGGCCGCCCTGGAGCGCTGGGTGACCGCCAGCAACGCGTAGCGGGACGAGAACGGCGCGAAAACGACGACCCCGGTCCACCATGCGGACCGGGGTCTTGCGTACGCGCGATCATGTGGCAGGATGCTGAACAGGTCACGAGTGACAGCGTTTAGGCCCCGGCTTGCTGTCCGGCAACCCTCCTTCCGTGGCGGGGTGCCCCGGGTGATGACCAGGTCGTAGGCAGCAAGGCCTACGGCAAGCGCGGATCCCTCGACACCAGGGGTCCTGGTCTTCTCGAGGAGCTTTTTCCGTGAGCAAGCGAATGCGATAGGGCGACTCCGCCCCTACTTCACCCTCGGATCAGGGTCACTTCCGTGTACCCCCGCGCCGTGCGCTCCGAGGACCCTCCCGTACCCCGGACGGCCGCAGCGCCGTACCCGCGTACGGGCACACCGAAGCCATTCAGCCCTGCCTGCCGGGAGATACCGCCATGTCCGCATCCCTGAACGCCGCCGTCGCCACCACCACCGCAGCCACCGCCGACCCCGCCTGTGCCGAGCCGCTCGCGGTCCTCGGCCGGGACGTCACCGTCCCGCTCGTCACCGGCGGGGAGGTCAGCTACGCGGCCCTCGACTACGCGGCCAGCGCCCCCGCCCTGCAGCGGGTCTGGGACGACGTGGCCGCGTACGCCCCGTACTACGGCAGCGTGCACCGCGGCGCCGGATACCTCTCGCAGCTCTCCACCGACCTCTTCGAGCAGAGCCGGGTCACCGTCGCCGAGTTCCTCGACTGCCGCCCCACCGACCAGGTCGTCTTCACCCGGTCCACCACCGACTCGCTGAACCTGCTCGCCGCCGTACTCCCCGCCGACTGCCAGGTGTTCGTCTTCGAGACCGAGCACCACGCCTCGCTGCTGCCGTGGACGAACGCCCGGGTCACCTACCTCAACGCGCCGCGCACCCAGGCCGAGGCCGTCGCCACCCTGGAGCGCGCGCTGGCCGACCGCGAGCCCTACGGGCCGGCGCTGGTCTGCGTCACCGGCGCCTCCAACGTCACCGGCGAGCTGTGGCCGGTCAAGGAACTCGCCGCCGCCGCGCACGCCCACGGCGCGCGCATCGTGCTGGACGCCGCCCAACTGGCCCCGCACCACCCCGTCTCCGTACAGGAGCTGGACGTCGACTGGGTCGCCTTCTCCGGACACAAGCTCTACGCGCCCTTCGGCTCCGGCGTGCTCGCCGGGCGCGCCGACTGGCTCCAGCAGGCCGACCCGTACCTCGCGGGCGGCGGCGCCTCCCGCAAGGTGGCCCGGCGCGAGGACGGCGGCGTGGACGTCGAGTGGCACACCACCGCGGCCCGCCACGAGGCCGGCTCCCCGAACGTCATCGGCGTCTACTCCATCGCCTCGGCCTGCAAGGCCCTGACCGAGGCCGGCTTCGAGAACCTGG
Organism: Streptomyces sp. NBC_01214; assembly: GCF_026340975.1. Classification (GTDB taxonomy): domain Bacteria; phylum Actinomycetota; class Actinomycetes; order Streptomycetales; family Streptomycetaceae; genus Streptomyces. Next base: position 2,180,449 of record NZ_JAPEOS010000001.1, read on the forward strand.
TCGCCCGCGAGCAGCACCTCATCGCGAAGGTCCGGGCCGGGCTGGCGCAGGTCCCGCAGGTCCGGATCCTCTCCCTCTTCGGGGACGACGCCCCACGGGTCGGCGTCATCTCCTTCGTGGTGGACGGCTGGAACAGCTCCCACTTCGCCGCCGCGCTGTCTGCCGAGTACGGGATCGGCGTCCGCGACGGCCTGTTCTGCGCCCACCCGCTGGTCCGCACCCTCCTGGGCAGCGAGCCGCAGGCCCAGGGCGAATGCGGAGCTCCGGAGGCCGCCCCGGGCGAGCGCTCCCTCAACGCCATCCGCGTCAGCTTCGGCGCCGGCACCCCCGACGAGCACGTCGACCGCTTCGTCGGCGCGGTGAAGGAACTGGTCACCTCCGGAGCCAAGTGGCAGTACCGCACGGAGGAGGGCCGCTGCGTGCCGGCGGTGTGACACCGTACGGATCATGAGCTACTGGGATCCGATACCGACCGTCCGGGCGTGCGCGGAGGGCGAACCGCTGCCGGGTCTGGCCGAGTGGGTGCCCGCGTACGACCACCACTCGTGGAGCGCCTGGCCCCACACGTGGGAGGAGCGCAACTGGCGCAACGTGCCGGGGCCGTTCTACGGGTCGGTGACCGACACCTGCTGGACGGGCCGGGAGGTCGCGCCGGACCACGTCCTGTACGACGACGAGGACGGCCGGGAGTTCGTCTACCGCCAGCCCCGCACGCCCGAGGAGACGTACCGGGTCCTGGCCGCGGCCTGGCAGGAACTGACGGCGGGCTACCAGTGCGACGGGGACGAGCGGTGGACGCCGGAGCTGGTACGGGAGTGGTGGCGGGACCGCGGGCGCGTCCGCGAGTGGGCCGTGGGCCTGGACCGGAGCTGGTCGGCCTCGGCCCGGGCGGCCGAGCGCGAGGCGGTCGGCGGTGCCAGGGCGTACGTGGCGTACATCGACGACGGCCTCGCGGACTACCTCCGCGGCTACGTCTTCTGGCTGGCGGAACGCCGCCACCCGCGACCGGACGAACTGCTGCCGCGGCTCTGACGTTCCCCCTGCCGGGTCCCCTGCGGGGGCTCGGCGGTGTGGCGTCGCCTCAATCGCCGGCGGGGCTTCAAAGGGTGGGGCGGTGCCCCGCATTTTCAGCCTCGCCGGCGTTTGAGGCGCGGGTCCGGGCGGAGCCCGGTGGGGATCCGGCCGCGCAGGCGAAGGGCAGGGCGTGCCCGGGCCGTACTGCAGACCGCGCCGGAGGCGTTACGCGTCGAGGCCGATCGCGAACGCCGCTTCCAGGTCGTGCTGGGAGTACGTGCGGAAGGCCACGTGGGTGTCCGTCGCCTCGACGCCCGGGATCTTGCTGATGCGGCCGGGGATGATGTCCGCCAGGTTCTCGTGGCGGGCCACGCGGACCAGCGCGATCAGGTCGTAGGTCCCCGTGACGGAGTAGACCTCGCTGACGTTCTCGAGGGCGGCGATGGACTCGGCGATCTCGGGGATCCGGTCCACGCTGGTCTTGATGAGCACGATCGCGGTGATCACGGCTGGCTGTCTCCCTCGGTGGCCGTCGCTGGTCGCCTCACTCTAGTCGTACCCCGATAGCGGGCCCACGCGTAGAGGAAGCCGAGCGAGAAGCCCACCAGATGGGCCAGATAGGCGACCCCCGGCCCGCTGCCGGCCCGCTGGGCCGCCAGCCATTGGAGGGCGAACCAGAAGAGCAGCACCATCCACGCCGGGAACCGCAGCGGCAGGAAGAAGAGGAACGGGAACAGGCTCGTCACCCTTGCGCGCGGGAGCAGGAAGAGGAAGGCGCCCAGTACGGCCGAGATGGCACCGGAGGCCCCGACCAGAGTCTGCGGGGAGCCCGCGTTGGCCGCCGCGTACGCCGCCATCGCCAGGTACCCCGCACAGAGGTAGAAGAGGAGGAACGCCGGGCGGCCCATCCGTTCCTCCGCCATCGCGCCGAAAACGTAAAGGAAGAGCATGTTTCCGAGCAGGTGCAGCCAGCTGCCGTGGACGAACAGTGCGGTCAGCGGGGTCAGCCAGGCGCGCGGGCTGCTGGTGAAGAGCTCGTCCGGGACCACGCCCCAGCGCCGGAAGTAGGCCGTCCCGGCGGACAGCAGCTCTTCCCCCGTGCCGTAGGACGGGTTGAGCCCCGAGGCCGGGCCGAGGATGAACACCACGGCGCAGCCCGCGATCAGTGCATGGGCGACCACCGGTCCCCGGGCGGCCTCGCGAACGGCCCGCCACCTTACGATCATGTGACAGAGCATGACGCAAGGGACCCCACCTGAAGCGGTGGCAGGCCGTAGGGTTACGAGCTGCGGTCCGCAGGACGACGCATACGGCGGCGCGGGCGGCTTTAATTGAATCAGCTACGAAGGAGAGAGCGGCCTGATGACGGTTCCCCTGCCGACCGACACCACCCGGTGGCGCTGCACCCTGTGCGGCAACCTCACGCGCTTCGACGTGACCCGTTCGTCGAAGGTCGTGGAGTACGTCCACCTGGACCTCGCCGGGGAGCCCAAGGTCGAGGAGCGCGAGGTGGTCAATGAGACCATCGAGTCGGTCCGCTGTCGCTGGTGCAACGCGGTGGACCAGATCGAGCTCGTGGACAGGCCGGGCGCGGACTCCTGACGGAGACGCACCCACAGGAAGATCACGGTAGGGGTGACGGATTGTGGAGCCAGCAAGCGGCGCTGAGCCGGCCGACGCGGCCGGCGACGCCGCCGAGGCGCTCGACCACCCGCTGCCGGAAGGCGTGCGGCGCCGGGTCGTCGCGCTCGTCTCGGACGCCTTCGGCGCGCTGACGGTCGCGGACCTCCCGGCGCAGCTGCGCCAGTACGCCCGGTTCACCCCGACCCGGCGCGCCAAGTTCGCGGGCAACGCCATGGCCGCGGCGGTCGAGACCGACGCCGTGTTCCGGAGCAGGGTCGCCGAGAAGCTGCGCGAGGCGCAGGCGGACCTGGCCGCCGCGCTGGAGGCCGGCGCACCCCCGGCCGCCGCGGATCCGCTGGACGTGGCGGCCGCCGCCTTCGTCCTGCGGCCGGCCGGCTGGGTCAAGCTGGTGGCCGCCGCGGGCGAGGAGGCGCAGCGCGCCGACGCCGAGCGGGTCGGCGAGGAGACCCGGCGCGAGCTGGAGCGGTTGCGCGACGAGCTGGCCCACGCACGGGAGCAGCAGCGCACGGGCGGGGAGCAGGTCCGGGTCGAACTGGACGCGGCCCGCAAGGAAGCGGAATCGCTTCAGCGCAAGCTGCGCAGCGCCCTCAGCGACGTCAAGCGGGGTGACGCCGCCCTGCGCAAGGTGAATGCGGAGATCGACGGGATCCGCGGCGACGCGGCTGCCCGGGTGGCCGCCGCCGAGAGCGAGACCCGGCGGCTCAAGGCCCGTCTCGCGGAGGTGGAGGCGGCGTTGGAGACCTCGCGCCGGGCCACCCGCGAGGGGCGCAGCATCGAGGACATGCGGCTGCGGCTGCTGCTGGACACCGTGCTGGACGCGGCCCAGGGGCTGCGCCGGGAGCTGGCCCTGCCGCCGGTCTCGACGCGGCCGGCCGACACGGTGGAGGCGGTGGAGCCGGGCCGGATGACGCCGAAGGACATCGCGGCGCGGGCCCTCTCGGAGACCGATCCGGCCTTGCTGGACCAGTTGTTGGCGCTGCCCCAGGCCCATCTGGTGGTCGACGGCTACAACGTGACCAAGACGGGGTACCCGACGATGCCGCTGGAGAAGCAGCGGCTGCGGTTGCTGGGCGGGTTGTCGATGCTGGCCGCGCAGACGGGTGCGGAGATGACCTGCGTCTTCGACGGGGCGGAACTGGCGGCCCCGGTGCTGCTCGCGCCGCCGCGCGGGGTGCGGGTGCTGTTCTCCAAGGCCGGGGTGACGGCGGACGAGCTGATCCGCCAGTTGGTGCGTGCGGAGCCGCCCGGCCGGCCGGTCGTCGTGGTCTCCACGGACCGTGAGGTCGCCGACGGGGTGGCCAAGGCGGGTGCACGGCCCGTGACGTCCGCTTTGTTGCTGAAGCGGCTTTCGCGCGTTTCGTAACTCCTCGCCGCAATGCCCGAATTGATGGGACTCGCGGGGGACGGACCGTCAAGTGACCTGCACGGAGCGTGCGCTGTAGGTAAAGAACCTGGTCGAGGGGCGAGTTTTTTCCCGACAGGATTTGAACTGATCACAGATGGGTCACTAGGGTCTGCTCAAACCTTCGTGCGGTAGATCACTCATTCGGGGTGGCGGCGAAGGTGCTGCCGAGTTGCGTTCTTCGGCGGCTCCCAGGAAGAAGGAGCTCGCCTTCGTGGCGTCCCACCGTCGACCCAAGCAGCCGAACCGCGCTCGTGTGACCGTGCTCACCTCGGTCGCGGCCGCAGCCGTCGCCCTCACCGCGCAGAGCGCCTCCGCCGCGCCGGCGAAGCCGAGCAAGGACGAGGTCAAGAGCCAGGTCGACGCGCTCTACGAAGAGGCGGAGCAGGCCACCGAGAAGTTCAACGGGGCCAAGGAACGCCAGGACAAGCTGGAGAAGGAGATCGGCCAGCTGCAGGACCAGGTCGCGCGCGGCCAGGGCGAGCTCAACGAGCTGCGCAGCACGCTCGGTTCGATGGCCAGCGCCCAGTACCGCAGCGGCGGCATCGATCCCTCCCTCGCGCTCCTGCTCTCCGAGGACCCCGACAGCTACCTCGACAAGGCCTCCTCCCTGGAGCACCTGAGCGCCAAGCAGGTCGAGGGCGTCCAGCGGATCCAGGACAAGCAGCGCACCCTCGCGCAGCAGCGCCAGGAGGCCGCCGGCAAGCTCGCCGACCTCGACGCCACCCGCAAGGAGCTCGGCGAGAAGAAGAAGGTCTCGACCGAGAAGCTCGCCGCGGCCCAGGCCCTGCTCAACACCCTGACCACGCAGGAGCGCGCGGCGCTCAAGGACGAGGAGACGCGCGCCAGCCGCGCCGACAGCCAGCGCGTCGACCTCGGCAACGTCAAGGCCTCCGGCCGCGCCGGAGCCGCCCTCGAAGCCGCCAAGACGAAGCTGGGCTTCACCTACCAGTCCGGCGGCACCGGCCCCACGGTCTACGACTGCTCCGGGCTGACGCAGTGGGCCTACAAGCAGGCCGGCGTCAACATCAGCCGCACCACCTTCACCCAGGTGAACGACGGCACCCGCATCAGCCGCAGCCAGCTCCAGCCCGGTGACCTGGTCTTCTTCTACGGAGACCTGCACCACGTCGGCCTCTACGCCGGCAACAACATGACGCTGCACGCCTCGAACCCGCGCAGCGGCATCAAGTACGAGTCCATGGACAACATGCCGTTCCAGTTCGGCGTCCGGGTCGGCTGATCCGCTCCGCCCCGCGGTCCGGGACGCGTCGTACGCCGCCCATCCGGGCGAATTCCACGGCCTCCCTCTGACCACACGCCCCGCCGGTGACCTGCGTCTCCTGCGGGGCGTCGGCATGTGTGCCCGCCCACGGTCGTTGGCCGGTGCGTGGTCGCGCCGCTACTGTCTGCCAGCGCGGAACCCGGTACACGGCCGCCCACGGGGGGCGGACCCGGGCCCCGCACAGCGGAAGGGAGCGGTTCCACGTGGCGTCCCATCGCCGGGCCGGGCTCGGCAGCCTCGACCGGAGCACGAAGATCACCGTCCTCACCGCCGCCGCCGCGGCCACCGCCGCGGTCGCCATGACGGGCGTACCCGCGAACGCGGCCCCCGGCTTCCCGTACGAACCCGGCGGCGGGGCGAGAACCGGCATCAGCGCCCAGGTCGACCGCCTCTTCGAGGAGGCCGAGCAGGCCACCGAGCGCTTCAACGAAGCGGGTGAGAAGGCCGACCGGCTCCGCGTCGAGGTCAACCGGGCCCAGGACGCGGTGGCCCGCGGCCAGGAGCGCATCAACACCCTGCGGGGCGTCCTCGGCACCTTCGCCGGGGCCCAGTACCGCGGCGGCGGCATCGACCCCGCCGTCGGGCTGATGCTGGCGCAGGACCCCGACGCGTACCTGGAGCGGGCCGCCGCCCTCGACCGGCTGACCGGCCGCCAGGCCCGCCAGCTCGACGAACTCCGCGAGGAGCAGCGCGAACTCGGTCAGGAGCGCCAGGAGGCCTCCCGCAAACTCGCCGAACTCGACGCCCTGCGCTCCGACGTGGCCCGGCACAAGAGCTCCGTCACCGCGAAGCTCGCGGCCGCCCGGCGCCTGCTCAACGCCATGCCCTCCGGGGAGCGGGCCGACTACGAACGCTCCTCGCGCTCGGGGGGCCGCCCCGAGGGGCTGCCCGAGCCGGGCTCCCTCGGCCCCTCCTCGGGACGTGCCCTGGCCGCCGTGAGGGCGGCCAGGGCCGCGGTCGGACGGCCGTACGTGTGGGGCTCCACCGGCCCCAGCGGCTTCGACTGCTCCGGGCTGATGGTCTGGTCGTACCGGCAGGCCGGGGTCTCGCTGCCGCGCACCTCGCAGGCCCAGCGGCACGCCGGCCGGCAGGTGCCGCTGTCGCAGGCCCGCCCGGGCGACCTGGTGACGTACCGCTCGGACGCCAGCCACGTCGGCATGTACGTCGGCAACGGCCAGGTGGTGCACGCCCCGTACCCCGGGGCCCGGGTGCGCTACGACCCCGTCGGGATGATGCCCGTCTCCTCGGTGACCCGGCCCTAGGGGGCGTCGTGTCGGTCGGGCCCCGCCTGATCGGCAAGACACCCCCCAGCGCACCCGTGCGTACGATCGTCGGATGCCCCCCGTCCGCCGGTCCCTCGTACGCGTGCTGCCGCTCCTGCTGAGCGCGCTGCTCGCCGGGTGCGGCGCGCCCGCCCCGCGGGACGGCGCCGAGCGGGACATCCGGGAGGCCGTCGCCGCCTGGTCGCGGACGCCGCCCGAGCGGCTCGCCGGGATCCCGCTGGAGGGCTGGGCGTACGAGGTCTCCGCGGTCCGGCGGGACGGCGCCGGGGCCACCGTCCGGGCGGAGCTGCACTACCGGCTGACCGGCTACGACGCGGCCGCGGCCGGCTCGGCGCGCGAGGTGCGCCTGACCCGGGACGGCGGGCGGTGGCACGTCACCGGGGACCGGGCCGCGCCGGGCGCGTTGCCGCAGCTGTGGGACCAGGGCCCGGTGGCGGTGGTCCGCGGGGCGCACTCGCTGGTGCTGGGCGTCGGGCAGGAACCGGGGACGCTGTCCGCGATCGCGGCCGAGGCCGACCGGGCGGTGCCCGCGGCGGGCGCCGCCTGGCCGGAGCCCTGGGCGGGCCGGGCCGTGGTGCTGGTCCCCGGATCCCTGGAGCGGATGGCGGAGCTGCTGGGCCGCCCGGCGGCCGAGTACCGGGGCATGGGGGCCGTCACGACGGGCCGGGTGGGCGCGGCCCCCGCCCCCGCCGACAGGGTCGTCGTGAACCCGCAGGGGTGGGCCGAGCTCAGCCCGGCGGGCCGCGGGGTCATCCTGACCCATGAGGTGACCCACGTGGCCACCCGGGCGGCGACCACCGCCACCACCCCGCTGTGGCTCTCCGAGGGCTTCGCGGACTGGGCCGCCTACCGCGGCACCCCGGCCACCCCGGAGCAGGCCACCCCGGAGCAGGCCGCCCCGGCGCTGGCCCGGGCCGTACGGCGGGGCGAGGTGCCCGGCGAGCTGCCCCGGGCGGAGGCCTTCGCCTTCGGCGGCGACCCGGAGGCGCTGGCCCGGGCGTACGAGGGCGCCTGGCTGGCCTGCCGGCTGATCGCGCAGAGATGGGGCGAGGCGGCGCTCGTGGACCTGTACGGGAGGGCGGGGCGCGAGCCGTGGCCGGTGGCGGTGCGGGGCGCCCTCGGAGCGGACCCGGACGGATTGACGAAGGACTGGCAGGAGACCCTGCGGGCGGAGTTCCGCTGAGGGCGTCCGGTACGTTGGCAGCGATGCACAAGACGCTGATCGTGACCAACGACTTCCCGCCGCGACCGGGCGGCATCCAGGCCTTCCTGCACAACATGGCACTACGGCTGGATCCCGACCGGATCGTCGTCTACGCCTCCACCTGGAAGCACAGCGCGGAGGGCCGCGAGGCCACCGCGGCCTTCGACGCGGAGCAGCCGTTCCAGGTGGTCCGCGACCGTACGACGATGCTGCTGCCGACCCCGCGCGTGACGCGGCGGGCGGTGGGCCTGCTGCGCGAACACGGCTGCGAGTCCGTGTGGTTCGGGGCGGCGGCCCCGCTCGGGCTGATGGGCCCGGCGCTGCGGCGGGCGGGCGCCCGGCGGATCGTGGCGACCACCCACGGGCACGAGGCGGGTTGGGCCCAGCTGCCGGCCGCGCGGCAGTTGCTGCGCCGGATCGGCGAGGGCACCGACACGCTGACCTACCTGGGGGAGTACACGCGCTCGCGGATCGCCTCGGCGGTGACGGACCGGGCGGCGGCCCGGATGGTGCAACTCCCGCCGGGGGTGGACGAGAAGACCTTCCACCCCGGATCGGGCGGTGCGGAGGTCCGGGCCCGGCTCGGGCTGACGGACCGGCCGGTGGTCGTCTGCGTCTCCCGGCTGGTGCCGCGCAAGGGGCAGGACACGCTGATCGAGGCGATGCCGCGGATCCTGGCGGCGGTGCCGGACGCGGTACTGCTGATCGTGGGCGGCGGCCCCTACGAGGCGGACCTGCGGGAGCTGGCCGTCTCCACCGGGGTCTTGGACTCCGTCGTCTTCACCGGAGCCGTCCCGTGGTCGGAACTCGCGGCCCACTACGGCGCGGGTGACGTCTTCGCCATGCCGTGCCGGACCCGCCGGGGCGGGCTGGACGTGGAGGGGCTCGGCATCGTCTACCTGGAGGCCTCGGCCACGGGCCTGCCGGTGATCGCGGGCGACTCCGGCGGGGCGCCGGATGCGGTGCTGGACGGCGAGACGGGCTGGGTCGTGCGGGGCGGATCCCCCGAGGACGCGGCGGACCGGATCGTGGCCCTGCTCCAGGACCCGGACCTGCGCGCCCGCATGGGCGAACGCGGTCGTGCGTGGGTGGAGGAGAAATGGCGCTGGGACCTGTTGGCGGACCGCCTGCGCGAGCTGCTCTGATTGAGGGGTGCGGCGCCGCTGCCGGGGGCCAGCCCCCGGACCCCCGCGCCTCAAACGCCGGCGGGGCTGGATATTTCAGCCCCGCCGGCGTTTGAGGCGCGGGGTCTGGGGCGGAGCCCCAGGTCTCTGCGGCCCGGTCAGCGTGGCCCGGCTCCGCGCAGCGCCACGGCTGACTGTCTCTCAGATGCCTGTCAAGACGGCGTCTGGCCGGACGGCTGGATTCCGCCCATGATGCGGCCATGACATCCAATCTGACGCGCCGTCAACTACTGGGACTCGGCGCCCTCTCGACCGCCGCCGCACTCGGCTTCACCCGGATCGGGGCGGCCTCCGCCGCGGCCGTGGAGCCCGCCGCAGCCCAGTACGCCCCCGCCATCGTCGTCGGCTCCGGCTACGGCTCCGCCGTCGCCGCCCTGCGGCTCGGGCAGGCGGGCGTACGTACCGTCGTGCTGGAGATGGGCCGGCTCTGGGACACCCCCGGGGCCGACGGCAAGGTCTTCCCCTCCACCTCCGCGCCCGACCAGCGCTCCATGTGGTTCCGCAACCGCACCGAGGCCCCGCTCGCCCAGTTCCTCTGGCTCGACGTGGTCAACCGCGACATCAGCCCCTACCCCGGCGTCCTCGACCGCGTGAACTACGGCGACATGTCCGTCTACGTCGGCCGGGGGGTCGGCGGCGGATCGCTCGTCAACGGCGGCATGGCCCCGACGCCCCGCCGCTCGTACTTCTCCGAGGTGCTGCCCCAGGTCGACGCCGACGAGATGTACGGCACCTACTACCCCCGCGCCCGCGCCATGCTCGGGGTGAACGACATCGACCCGGCCTGGTTCGAATCCACCGAGTGGTACCGCTTCGCCCGGATCTCCCGCAAGCACGCCCAGAACACCGGCCTGAAGACCGTCTTCGTCCCCAACGTCTACGACTTCGAGCACATGAAGCGCGAGGCGGCCGGCACCGCCCCCCGCTCGGCCCTCGCCGGCGAGGTCATCTACGGGAACAACCACGGCAAGAAGAGCGTCGACAAGACCTACCTCGCCGCCGCCATCGGCACCGGCAACGTCACCATCGAGACCATGCAGCGCGTGGTCGGCGTACGGCCCGACCCGGCCGGGGGGTACGTCCTGACGGTACGGACCAGCGATGTCACCGGACGGGTCACCCAGGTCCGCGAACTCGGCTGCACACAGCTCTTCCTCGGGGCCGGGAGCCTGGGGACCACCGAGATCCTGCTACGGGCCCGCGAGAGGGGGACGCTGCCCGCGCTCAGCGACGAGGTCGGGCTCGGCTGGGGCCCCAACGGCAACGTCATGACCGCCCGCGCCAACCACCTGTGGGACACGGTCGGCTGCAACCAGGCGACCATGCCCGCGATGGGCATCGACGACTGGGACAACGCCTCGAACCCGGTCTTCGCCGAGATCGCCCCGCTCCCCATGGGCATCGAGCACTGGATCTCGATGTACCTGGCCATCACCAAGAACCGGGAGCGCGGGCACTTCACCTACGACGCCGCCACCGACTCGGCCCGGCTCAACTGGCGGCGGGACCAGAACACGCCCTCGGTCAACGCGGCGAAGAACCTCTTCGACCGCATCAACCGGCGGAACTTCACGATGTACCGGTACGACCTCTTCGGCGACAACAAGGCCTTCGCCGACAACTTCACCTACCACCCGCTCGGCGGCTGCGTCCTCGGGAACGCCACCGACGGGTACGGGCGGGCCAAGGGCTACCAGGGGCTGTACGTGGTCGACGGCTCCCTGATCCCCGGATCGCTCGGCGTGAACCCGTTCGTGACCATCACCGCCCTCGCGGAGCGGAACATGGCCCGGATCCTCGCCGAGGACCCCCCGCTGACAGCGACCTCCGGCCGCGGGCCCCGGTAGGGGAGCCGCGGACTAGCCGCGGTAGAGCGCCTCGATCTCGTCCGCGAAGTCCTTGGCCACCACGTTGCGCTTCAGCTTCAGCGACGGCGTGATGTGCCCCGACTCCTCCGTGAACTGGGAGGGAAGAATGCGGAATTTCCGCACCGATTCCGCCTTGGAGACCGCCGCGTTGCCGTCGTCGATCGCCTTCTGGACGGCGGCGATGAGGTCCGTGTCCTCGCGCAGCTCCGCCGCCGTGACCCCGGCCGGCTTGCCGTTCTCCGCGGCCCACCGGCCGAGGAACTCCTCGTCGATCGTGACCAGCGCGGCCACGAACGGCCTCGCGTCGCCCACCACCATGCACTCCGCGACCAGCGCGTGCGCCCGGATCCGGTCCTCGATGACGGCGGGTGCCACGTTCTTGCCGCCCGCCGTGACGATGAGTTCCTTCTTGCGGCCGGTGATCGTGAGGTAGCCGTCCTCGTCGAGGGTGCCGACGTCGCCGGTGTGGAACCAGCCGTCGGTCAGCGCCTCGGCGGTCGCCGTCTCGTTCTTCCAGTACCCCGTGAAGATCTGCTCGCCGTGCAGCAGCACCTCGCCGTCGTCCGCGATGCGCACCACGGAGCCGGGCATGGGCTGGCCGACCGTGCCGATCTTCTGCTTGTCCCACGGGTTGAAGGTGGTCGCGGCACAGGACTCGGTCAGGCCGTAGCCCTCCAGGACCGTGAAGCCGATGCCGCGGAAGAAGTGGCCGAGCCGCTCGCCCAGCGGTGCGCCACCGGAGATCGCGTACTCGCCGCGCCCGCCGAGGACCGCGTGCAGCTTGCTGTAGACCAGCTTCGAGAAGACCTTGTGCTTGAGCTTCAGCCCGAACGACGGGCCGCGCGGGGTGTCCAGCGCACGGCTGTAGGCGATGGCCGTGTCGGCCGCGGCATCGAAGATCTTGCCCTTGCCGTCGGCCTGGGCCTTGGCGCGCGCCGAGTTGTAGACCTTCTCGAAGACCCGGGGGACGCCGAGGATCAGCGTGGGGCGGAAGGACTGCAGCTCGTCGGTGAGGTTCTTGATGTCCGGTACGCAACCCAGGCGGATCGGCGCCAGTACGGCCGCCACCTCCACCAGGCGCCCGAAGACGTGCGCCGCCGGCAGGAACAGCAGCACCGAGCACTCGCCGGTCTTGAACAGCGGGCTCAGGCGCTCCACCGCGTTGCCGCACTCCGCGAAGAAGTTGCGGTGGGTCAGCACGCAGCCCTTGGGGCGGCCGGTGGTGCCCGAGGTGTAGACGATGGTGGCCGGGTCGTCGGCATTGGCGAGGCTGCTGCGCTCCTCGACCTCGGCGTCGGAGATCTCCGCGCCGGCGGCCTTCAGCGCCTCCAGCGCGCCCTGCTCGATCTCCCAGACCTCGCGCAGCTCCGGCAGCCGGTCGCGCAGCGAGGCCACGGCCGCGCTGTGCTCCGGGCTCTCCACGATGACGGCGGCGGCGCCGGAGTCACCGAGGATCCACTGGATCTGTTCGGGGGAGCTGGTCTCGTACACGGGGACGGTGACGCCGCCCGCGCTCCAGATCGCGAAGTCGAACAGCACCCACTCGTACCGGGTGCGGGAGATGAGGGCGACCCGGTCGCCGGGCCGGATGCCGGCCGCGATGAGGCCCTTGGCCGCGGCCCGGACCTCGGCGAGGAACTCCGTCGCGGTCACGTCCTGCCACCGGCCGTCGACCTTGCGGCTCATGACGGCGGTGTCTGGATGCTGAGCGGCGTTGCGGCGGATGAGATCCGTCAGGTTCCCGTCCGACGGGACCTCGTACAGGGCCGGAAGGCTGAACTCGCGCAAGACTGCTGCTCCTCTGGGCGCCATCGCCACCATGTGGACCGACCGGACGTTACCCACCGGTAGTGGGTTCCCGATAGGGGGAACCGGCCAGATGTTCCGTGCGTCACATTCTGTACTTACCCCGCCTCGCCCCAACGTGCCGACAGTAGTCGACCCCGCCTGCGACTCGGAAGTAACCGCAGGTCCGGCAGCCTCTCCCACCCCCTCTACCCGCCGCCACCAGGCAGCTCTAGGGTTGGCCGCATGGCTGGCAGCATGCGGGGACGGCAGTTCGGCACGAGCGGATCAGGCCGTGGGGCAGACCGTGGGGCGGGGCGTGGGGCACGCCGCACCCGGGTCCACGTCGTGAGCGACGTGCACGGCAACACCGAGGACCTCACCCGGGCGGGAGACGGCGCCGACGCCCTCATCTGCCTCGGTGACCTCGTGCTCTTCCTCGACTACGCCGACCACTCGCGCGGGATCTTCCCCGACCTGTTCGGCGTCGAGAACGCCGACCGGATCGTCGAGCTGCGCACCGCGCGCCGCTTCGACGAGGCCCGCGCCTTCGGACGGGAGCTGTGGGCCGGCCTGGACCGGGACACCCTCATCGAGGGCGCCGTACGACGCCAGTACGCGCAGATGTTCGCCGCCTTCCCCACCCCCACGTACGCCACCTACGGCAACGTCGACATTCCGGGCCTGTGGCCCGAGTACGCCGACCGCCACGGCCTCACGGTGCTCGACGGCCAGCGGGTGGAGATCGGCGGCCGCGTCTTCGGCTTCGTCGGCGGCGGACTGCCCTCCCCGATGCGCACCCCGTACGAGGTGGACCCGGAGGAGTACGCCGCCAAGGTGGAGGCCCTCGGCGAGGTGGACGTGCTCTGCTCGCACATCCCGCCGGAAGTCCCCGAGCTCTGCTACGACACGGTCGCCCGCCGCTTCGAACGCGGTAGCGAGGCCCTGCTCGCCGCGATCCGCCGCACCCGCCCCCGCTACGCCCTCTTCGGACACGTCCACCAGCCGCTCGCCCGCCGCATGCGCATCGGGAGCACCGAGTGCGTGAACGTGGGCCACTTCGCGGCCACCGGCCGGCCCTGGGTCCTCGAATGGTAGGGATCGAGCCGCTTCGCGGCGGGCTCCCGCAGGGTGCGGGAGGCGCTGGAGTGGCGACGTCCACACGCGCGGTAGCCTTCACGCGGCGGCCACAGGCCGCACACGTCCTCGAACTTGCCCAGCTGCCGCTGGGAGGTACCACCCCCAGCCCGGAGGAGCGACCGCGATGGCGGAACACACCAGCTCAAGCATCACGATCGAGGCTGCGCCCACCGACGTGATGGCCGTGATCGCCGACTTCGCCCGTTACCCCGAGTGGACCGGCGAGGTGAAGGAGGCCGAGGTGCTGTCCACCGACGCCGAAGGGCGCGCCGAGAAGGTCCGCCTGCTGCTCGACGCGGGCGCGATCAAGGACGACCACACCCTCGCCTACACCTGGAAGGGCACCGACGAGGTCAGCTGGACCCTGGACAAGTCCCAGATGCTGCGCCAGCTGGACGGCTCCTACCGGCTGACCGCCGTCGACGGCGGCAAGCGCACCGAGGTCACCTACCAGCTGACCGTCGACGTCAAGATCCCCATGCTCGGCATGATCAAGCGCAAGGCCGAGAAGGTCATCATCGACCGCGCGCTCGCGGGCCTGAAGAAGCGCGTCGAAACCGTCTGATCCCGCTTCCCGCTTTCCGCACACCGGAGCACCCGCACCATGCACACCTTGCTGATCACCGGCCCCGGCGGGGCCGGGCGGACCACCGTGGCGGCGGCCACCGCCCTCGCCGCGGCCCGCCACGGGCGGCGGGTGCTGCTGCTCTCCGGCGACGTCGCAGACCCGCTCACCGGCCTGGTCGGCGACCCGGCCGCCCCCGGGCTGCGGGTGGCCCGGGTGGACTCCGGCGAGGAGTTCCGCGACGAACTCGTCGCCCTCCAGCAGCGCGGATCCGCCCTGCTCGGCATGGTCGGGGCCCGGCCGCTGGGCGCCGAGGAGATCACCGAACTGCCCGGCGCCGAGGAGTTCGCCCTGCTCCGGGCCCTGCGGCGGGCCGCCGCCGCACCCGACACCGACCTCGTCGTCGTCGACATGCCGCCGCTCCAGCGGGCCGTGGCCACCCTGGCCCTCCCCGCCCAGCTGCGCCGCTACCTCGCCCGGCTGCTGCCCGCCGAGCGGCAGGCAGCCCGCGCCCTGCGCCCCGTACTGGCCCAGCTGGCCGGCGTCCCCATGCCCGCGCGGTGGCTCTACGAGACCGCCGCCCGCTGGGACGAGGAGCTGGCCACCGTCCAGGCCGTCGTCGAGGCCGACACCACCGAGCTGCGGCTGGTCGCCGAGCCCGGCCCGGCCGCCGCCGACGCGCTGCGCCTCGGCCGGCTCGGACTCGCCCTACAGCAGCTGCCCGTCTCCGCCCTCGTCGCCAACCGCACCGTGCCGACGGAATCCACCGACCCCTGGCTCGCCGGGCTCGCCGCCCAGCAGCAGAAGTACGCCGCCGAGTGGGCCGCCGAGCTCCCGGTGGTGTCCCTCGCCCACCTCGGCCGCGATCCGCGCGGCCCGCAGGACCTGGAGCTGCTCGCTGCCGCCGGCGCCCTCGTACCCGAGGCGCCCGCACCCCGCCGCGCCTGGGCCGTCGAGGACCGTCTCGCCGAGGACGGGGTGCTCGTCTGGGTGGTACCGCTGCCCGGCGCGCACAAGAGCGACCTCGACCTCGTCCGCCGCGGCGACGAGCTGCTGCTCACCGCCGGCCCCCACCGCAGGATCGTTCCCCTGCCCGCGGCGCTGCGCCGCTGCACCGTCTCCGGCGCCGCCCTCGTCGAGGGGGAGCTCCGCGTCCGGTTCACCCCCGACCCGGGACTGTGGCCCCGTGCGCGATGAACCGCTTACCCCCGTTCGGGTACCGTCGAAGGTAGTCCGTACCGCACGCCCAGCAGCAGCCGCAGGAGAGAGTCCGCCATGAGCGAGGCCACCGACCGTCCCGACGACGACGCCTGGGCCGGCGCCTGTGCCGAGGACCTCGCCGCCGAACAGGAACGCCGGCGCCGGCAGGAGCAGGCCGCGCCCGGCGGCACCGGCACCGCCGCCGAGGAGCTGTTCAAGCTCTTCGAAGCCGTCGCCGACAAGGTGTCCGGGCTGAACAACCCGCTGTTCGGCGTGGCCGCACAGGGTGCGGTGCGCCAGATCGTCGACCAGGCCAAGACCGCCGCCAAGCCCGTCATCGAGCGCAACCCGGAGGTCTTCGACCACCTCGCGGCCGCCGGTTCCGAACTGCTCGCCGCTTACCGCTCGGCCGTCGAGGGCCACGAGCGACGCTGGACGCAGGGCGAACCCCCGGCCCCCCGGCAGGCGTCCCACGACCGCGACCCCCGGGACGACGGCCCCGACGACGGCCCCTCCGAGCGGATCGATCTCGACTGATCCCCCGGAAGCCTCGGGTACCGTTGGCGGTGGCGGGGTTTGACCGGAAACCGAGGGACTAATGGGACTCACCATCGGCGTCGACATCGGCGGCACGAAGATCGCGGCCGGCGTGGTCGACGAAGAGGGCACGATCCTTGAGACGTACAAGGTGCCCACCCCGCCGACCGCGGACGGAGTGACGGAGGCGATCTGCGCCGCCGTCTCCGAGGTCAGCAGCAACCACAGCATCGAGGCCGTCGGCATCGGCGCCGCCGGATACGTGGACGACAAGCGCGCGACCGTACTCTTCGCGCCCAACATCAACTGGCGGCACGAGCCGCTCAAGGACAAGGTCGAGCAGCGCATCGGCCTGCCCGTCGTCGTCGAGAACGACGCGAACTGCGCGGCCTGGGGCGAGTACCGCTTCGGCGCCGGCCAGGGCCACGACGACGTCATCTGCATCACGCTCGGCACCGGCCTGGGCGGCGGCATCATCATCGGCAACAAGCTGCGGCGCGGCCGCTTCGGCGTCGCCGCCGAGTTCGGGCACATCCGGGTCGTCCCGGACGGCCTGCTGTGCGGCTGCGGCAGCCAGGGCTGCTGGGAGCAGTACGCCTCCGGGCGCGCCCTCGTCCGGTACGCGAAGCAGCGCGCCAACGCCACCCCCGAGCACGCAGCGATCCTGCTCTCGCTGGGCGACGGCACCCCCGAGGGCATCGAGGGCAAGCACATCAGCGAGGCCGCCCGGCAGGGCGACCTGGTGGCCATCGACGCCTTCCGCGAACTGGCCCGCTGGGCCGGCGCGGGACTGGCCGACCTGGCCTCGCTGTTCGACCCGTCCGCCTTCATCGTCGGCGGCGGGGTCTCGGACGAGGGCGACCTCGTCCTCGACCCGATCCGCAAGTCCTTCAAGCGCTGGCTGGTCGGCGGCGCCTGGCGTCCGCACGCGCAGGTCCTCGCCGCGCAACTGGGCGGCAAGGCCGGGCTCGTCGGCGCGGCCGACCTGGCCCGCCAGGGCTGAGCCGGTTCACGCTCGTTTCCCTGCGTACCGCCCGCCGCGCCCCTTGGGGGAGCGGCGGGCGGCTGCGTATCTTGCGGGGCATGGACCAGCTGCCGAAGTCTCGTACGGAGCCCGACGGTTCTGCCGTGATCCGGGTGCTCAGCTACAACATCCGCTCCCTGCGCGACGACGAGGAGGCGCTGGCCCGGGTCATCCGGGCGTGCGAGCCCGACCTCGTCCTCGTGCAGGAGGCCCCCCGGTTCTTCCGATGGCGCAAACACGCGGCGCGGCTGGCCGCCAAGTGCGACCTGGTGGTGCTGGGCGGGGGCGCGACGGCGGCCGGGCCGCTGCTGCTGTGCTCGCTGCGGGTCTTCGTGGAGCACACGGAGGACGTCCTGCTGCCGCGCACCCCCGGGCTGCACCGCAGGGGCTTCGCCACGGCGGTGGTCCGGGTCGGGGGCGTGCGGGTGGGTCTGGCCTCCCTGCACCTCTCGCTCCAGGCCGCGGAGCGCCGGGCCCACGCGGAGCTGCTGCTGGACCGGCTGGCCGCCATGGACGTGCCCTACGCGATCGCCGCGGGCGACCTGAACGAGGGCCCGGACGGTCCCGCGTACGGGCGGCTGGCCGCCGAGCTCCAGGACTGCCGGGCGGTGGCCCCGTGGGGCGGCGGACCGACCTTCCCGGCGTCGGCGCCGGACCGCCGGATCGACGCCGTGTTCGCCACGAAGGGGGTGGAGGTGCTGGCCTGCGGTGTCCCGGAGGAGCTGCCGGGAATCTCGACCACCGACCTGCGCACGGCGACGGACCACCTGCCGGTGCTGGCGGCCCTCCGTTTGGCGGCCGCGCCGTAGTCGGGGGCGCTGCCCCCGGACCCCCGCGCCTCAAACGCCGGCGGGGCTGAAACATAGCCCCGCCGGCGTTTGAGGCGCGGGGTGTGGGGCGGAGCCCCGGGAAGGGGAGGGTCAGACGACCGCGCCGCGGCCCGGGTCGTCGTCGTCATCCTCGTCGCCGGTCGCCATGCGTGCGACCAGCGTGGCGAAGCCGCCCAGGAAGCCGCCGATGCCCAGCGTCGTCAGCCACCAGGTCATCTCCCACTGCAGGAGCACCGCGAGCAGCAGCAGTACCGGGCCGCCGACGACCGCGAGCCACGCGAACTTCGACGTCGTGTCCGCCTGCGGGAGCTCCGGCTCCGGGGGGACGAAGTGGCCCTCCTCCGCCGCGGTCAGGTCATCGTCCTGCGGCTCCGCCGGCGAATGGTCCCGGGGACCCGCCATGCCCACGCCCGGGGCGAAGAGCACGGAGCTGCCCAGCGCCGCCGGAGGCCCCGGTTCCGCGTCTGGCTTCGGTTCTGGCTTCGCGTCCGGCTTCGGTTCCGGCTTCGGATCGGCCTTCGCGTCCGGTCCGGACTCCGCCGCCAGCGGCTTGACGTCCTCCTCCGGCAGGAGGAGGTTCTCGATCGGTCTGAACGGCCGGGCCCCCGGCGGGTCCGGCGGCTCCTGCCCGTACCCGGCGACGATCGCCGCCCACGCCGCTTCCTCGTCCAGCGGCGGAACCCCGCCCGACTGCTCCTCGTGCTCAGCCACCGGCCTCCGCCCCCTCCCTGCCCACGCTCTCCGCCAGGCGGCCGATGAACGCATAGCTGTCCGCGAAGATCCGCTCCGCGTCATGGTCCAACGTCGCGACGTGGTAACTCTGTTCCAGCAGGGTCTCGGTGACGTCCGTCGAGGAGACCCGGGCCAGCACCCGGGCGGAGTCGACCGGCGGTACGACGTGGTCCTGCGGGCTGTGCAGCAGCAGCATCGGCTGCGTCACCTGCGGCAGCTCGGCGTCCACGAGCTGGAGGAACTTCTTCAGCGAGTGCGCGGCGCGGGTCGGGACCCGGTCGTAGCCGACCTCCTCCGAGCCCGGCTTCGCGATGTCGCTGGCGATGCCCGGCGTCGACCGGATGAGGTGCTTGGTCACCGGCAGGGTCACGGCGAGCGGGTCGTGCACCTTGTTGGCCGGGTTGACGAGCACGATGCCGCTGATGGCGTCCCCGTGCTTGGCCGCCAGCCGCAGGGTCAGCGCCCCGCCCATCGACAGCCCGAAGACGAACACCTGCTCGCACCGGTCCAGCAGTTCCCGCAGGGCGCGGTCGACCTCGGCGTACCAGTCCTGCCAGCCCGTGAGCTGCATGTCCTGCCAGCGCGTCCCGTGTCCGGGCAGCAGCGGAAGCGACACGGTGAGCCCCCGCCCGGCGAGATACTCGGCCCAGGGGCGCAGGGACTGCGGGGAACCGGTGAAGCCGTGGCAGAGGAGGACGCCGACCTCTCCGCCCTCGTGGCGGAACGGCTCGGCTCCAGGGAGGACGGGCACCAGGGTCTCCTTGATCATGATGTACGTCGGGTGGGTGCGTTGCTCTGTGTGACTTCACCGTACGCGACCGGGGTGGCACCGGCCAGGGTCGTCGGGTCCCTGCCGGTGTAGGCACGGGATATGGTCTGTTCGACAGACACAGGAAGGCTTTCGAGTTGATCTACGGCGCAATGAAGTTCTCCATCGGCGGTTCACTGAAGCTCGCTTTCAGGCCGTGGGTGGAGGGCCTCGAGAACATTCCCGCGGAGGGGCCGGCGATCCTCGCGAGCAACCACCTGTCCTTCTCCGACTCCTTCTTCCTGCCGGCGGTGCTGGACCGGAAGGTCACCTTCATCGCCAAGGCGGAGTACTTCACCTCCCCGGGGGTCAAGGGCAAGCTGACGGCCGCCTTCTTCAAGGGCGTCGGCCAGCTCCCGGTGGACCGCTCCGGCGCCCGCGGGGCCGGCGAAGCCGCGATCCAGAGCGGCATCCAGGTCATCGAGCGCGGAGAGCTGTTCGGTATTTACCCCGAGGGCACGCGTTCACCCGACGGACGCCTCTACCGCGGCAAGCCCGGCGGTCTGGCCCGCGTCGCCCTGGCCACCGGTGCGCCCGTGATCCCCGTAGCGATGATCGACACGGAGAAGATCCAGCCGCCCGGCAAGGTGGTCCCCAAGCTGATGCGCCCGGGGATCCGGATCGGCAAGCCGCTGGACTTCAGCCGCTACCACGGCATGGACAACGACCGCTTCATCCTGCGCTCGGTGACCGACGAGGTCATGTACGAGATCATGAAGCTCTCCGGCCAGGAGTACGTCGACATCTACGCGACGGCGGCCAAGCGTCAGATCGCCGACGCCGAGAAGGCCGAGAAGGCCGCCAAGGGCGACAAGGCCGACAAGGGCGAGAAGGCCGACGGCGCGTCGGAGTAGTTGCGCGTGGGCGGTACCGCCCACGAGGGGTGGGGGAGATGGCGAAACGCGAACGCGTCGTACGCATGTCGGTCGAGCAGCCGCTCTGGCGCGCCCTGACCGCGTACCGGCTGCTGACCACGGTCTATGCGGCGCTGCTGTTCGCCGCCGCGTACAAGGAGTTCCCCCGCCCCGGGGTCGCGGTCGGCTACCTCGCCTTCCTCGCCGTCTGGACCCTCGCCACCTCCCGCAAGGTGGCGAACGCGGCCAGCTGCACCAAGGGCTTCCTCGTCGCCGACCTCACCGTCGCGATCGTCGGGATCGTGCTCACACCGGTCGCCGACACCCAGGCGCGGATCGGCGACGGCGGCAGCACCCTCCCCACCATCTGGACGGCGGGCGCGGTCCTCGCCTTCGCCATCAAGGGCGGCTGGCGCTGGGCCTGCTTCGCCTCCACCTTCGTGGCCGCCGCCAACCTCGCCATCCACACCGGCCAGCCCACCCGGGACACCCTGCACAACGTCCTGCTCGTCTGGGTCGCCTCGGTGGCCATCGGCTACGTGGTCGAGGTCGCCCGGGCCAGTGAGAACACCCTCGCCCGCGCCCTGGAGATCGAGGCCGCCACCCGCGAGCGCGAGCGCCTCGCCCGCGACATCCACGACGGGGTCCTCCAGGTCCTCGCCATGGTCCAGCGGCGCGGCAGCGAGCTGGGCGGCGAGGCCGAGGAGCTCGGCCGGATGGCGGGGGAGCAGGAGGTGGCGCTGCGCACGCTGGTCTCCAGCGGGCTGGTACGGCCCTCCCGGGTCTCCCGGGACGAGTCGCGGGGCGCGCTGGTGGACGCGTACGAGGTGGACGAGCCGGGCGCCGAGGACGGCGAGCTGGACCTGCGCACGCTCCTCGCCCCGCACGCCGGGTCCCGCGTGAGCTTCGCCGAGCCGGGCACCCCGGTGCCGCTGCCGGTGCCCGCCGCGAAGGAACTGGCCGCGGCGGTCGGCGCCGCCCTGGACAACGTGCGCAAGCACGCCGGTGAAGGGGCGCGGGCCTGGATCCTCGTCGAGGACTGGGGCGACGAGGTGATCGTGACCGTTCGCGACGACGGCCCCGGCATCCCGGCGGGCCGGCTGGACCAGGCGGCGGGCGAGGGCCGGATGGGGGTGGCCCTGTCCATCCGCGGCAGGCTGCGCGATCTCGGCGGCAGCGCCGATCTGGTGTCCGTTCCCGGGCAGGGCACCGAAGTGGAACTGAAGGTACCCAGGGCGAGGACGGACAAGAGATGAGCGAGCGCACCGACGTGAACGACCCGAACAGGCCGAACGAGCTGCACGAGATAAGGGTGATGGTCGTCGACGACCACCCCATGTGGCGGGACGCCGTCGCCCGCGACCTGGCCGCCGCGGGCTTCGACGTCGTCGCCACCGCCGGCGACGGCCCCGAGGCGGTCCGCCGGGCCCACGCCGTCACGCCCGACGTGTTGGTCCTCGACCTCAACCTGCCCGGCATGCCGGGCGTGCAGGTCTGCAAGGAACTGGTCGGTACCAACCCGGCCCTGCGGGTCCTGGTCCTGTCGGCCAGCGGTGAGCACGCGGACGTCCTGGAGGCGGTGAAGTCCGGCGCGACCGGCTACCTGTTGAAGTCCGCCGGCGCCCAGGAGCTGATCGACGCCGTCCGCCGTACCGCGGCCGGCGACCCGGTCTTCACCCCGGGCCTGGCCGGGCTGGTGCTCGGCGAGTACCGGCGCCTGGCCAGCGACCCGCTGCCGGCCACCTCCGACGAGCCGAAGGCCCCGCAACTGACCGACCGCGAGACCGAGGTGCTGCGGCTCGTGGCCAAGGGGCTGTCGTACAAGCAGATCGCCGAGCGTCTGGTCATCTCCCACCGCACCGTGCAGAACCACGTCCAGAACACCCTGGGCAAGCTGCAGTTGCACAACCGGGTGGAGCTCGTCCGGTACGCCATAGAACGCGGCCTCGACGACGCGTAGACCGGCCCCGGACGCGTCTGCACCGTCCGTCGATCGTACTTATGTCCTCGTACGAGTGAACGGGCGTACGCAACGCCTCACGATTCCACCGGAATCGCCCTCTCCAAGCCCCTTGCTGTGACCTGGGTCACTACTAGCGTGACCGTCATGGCGATTGGAGATTCCATGAAGGTCGGAGTGCTGACCGGCGGCGGCGACTGCCCCGGGCTCAACGCGGTGATCAGGGCCGTCGTCCGCAAGGGCGAGCAGGAGTACGGCTGCGGGTTCATCGGGTTCAAGGACGGCTGGCGGGGCGCGGTCGAGGGGCGGACCGTCCCCCTCGACATCCCCGCCGTCCGCGGCATCCTGCCCCGCGGCGGCACCATCCTCGGCTCCTCGCGCACCAATCCGTTCAAGACGGAGAACGGCGTGCGCGACATCAAGGAGAACCTCGCGAAGTACGAGGTGGACGCGCTCATCGCGATCGGCGGCGAGGACACCCTCGGGGTCGCGGCCCGGCTGTACGAGGAGTACGGCATCCCCTGCGTCGGCGTGCCCAAGACCATCGACAACGACCTGTCGGCCACCGACTACACCTTCGGCTTCGACACCGCCGTCGGCATCGCGACCGAGGCCATCGACCGGCTGCACACCACGGCCGAGTCCCACATGCGGGTCCTGGTCGTCGAGGTCATGGGCCGCCACGCCGGCTGGATCGCCCTGCACTCGGGCCTCGCGGGCGGCGCCAACGTCATCCTCATCCCGGAGCAGCGCTTCGACGTGGACGAGGTCTGCGCCTGGGTGGCCTCCCGGTTCAAGGCGAGCTACGCGCCGATCGTGGTCGTCGCCGAGGGCGCCATGCCCAAGGACGGGGAGATGGTGCTGAAGGACGGCTCCCTGGACTCCTTCGGCCATGTCCGGCTGTCGGGCGTGGGCGAGTGGCTGGCCAAGGAGATCGAGGCGCGGACCGGCAAGGAGGCCCGTACGACGGTGCTCGGGCACGTCCAGCGGGGCGGCACGCCGAGCGCCTTCGACCGGTGGCTCGCGACCCGGTTCGGGTTGCACGCGATCGATGCGGTGCGCGACGGGGACTTCGGGAAGATGGTCGCGCTCAAGGGGACGGACATCGTCCGGGTGCCGATCGCGGAGGCGACGTCGAAGCTGAAGACGGTGGATCCCGCGCTCTACCAGGAGGCCGGGGTCTTCTTCGGCTGAGCGGCGGCCCGACACCATGGGCCGTATCGTGACGAACGGCCCATGGCGTCGAGGTGCGGGAGCGGGCGTGGAGATCCTGGCATTCGGTGTGACCGTCGACGAGAAGCCGCTCCTGGAGCAGGCCTTCGCGGGCACGCACGAGGTCCGCTGCCTCGAAGTCTTCCTGGAGGAGGACACCGCGCCGATCGCCGCCGGGTACGAGATCGTCTCCTCCAGCGTCAACGCCGACCTGAGCGGCCGGGTGCTGCGGATGCTGGCGGCGGGCGGCACGAAGATGATCACCCAGCGGTCCACCGGCTTCAACAACATCGACCTGGACGAGGCCCGGCGCCTGGGCATGACGGTCAGCCGGGTCTCGTACTACTCGCCCCATTCGGTCGCCGAATTCGCCTGGGCCCTGGCGATGGCCGTGAACCGGCGGCTCGTCCGGGCGACGACCCGGACCCGGGACTTCGACTTCCGGCTGAACGGGCTGATGGGCCGGGACTTCCACGGCCGCACGGTCGGCGTGCTCGGCACCGGCAAGATCGGGGCGGCGTTCACCCGGATCGCGCACGGCTTCGGCATGCGCCTGCTGGGCTGGGACGTGGTGCAGAACCCGGCGTGCCTGGAGCTCGGCATGACCTACGTGGACAAGGACGAGCTGCTCGCGTCCTCGGACCTGATCAGCCTGCACGTGCCGCTGCTGGACTCCACCCGGCACCTCATCGACGCGGCCGCGCTGCGGCGGATGCGGGACGACGCGATCCTGGTGAACTCCAGCCGCGGCGGGCTGATCGACACCGAGGCCCTGGTCGACGAGCTCAGGGCGGGCCGCTTCGAGGGGGTCGGCCTGGACGTGTACGAGGCCGAGGCCGGCGTCTTCTTCATGGACAAGTCGCTGGAGACCGTCGAGGACGACACCCTGGCCCGTCTCGTCACCTTCCCGAACGTCGTCGTGACCTCCCACCAGGCGTACTACACGACGGACGCGGTGGGCCAGATCATCGACACCACCGTCGCCAACGTGGCGGACTACCTGGCGGGCCGCCGCTCCGAGAACACCCTGGTCCCGCCCGAGTAGGGGGGCGTCTCGGACCCGCGCCAGGATTTCCGGCCGCGTTCACCCGCCGTCCATGACGGAGCGCGGCGGCGGACCTACCTTCACACCGTGGACATACCTGACTGGATCCGCTGGTGGTTCTTCGTTTTCGCCGCCGTACAACTGCTGTTCGTCTACCGCGCCGCGCACCTGGCGCGCCGGGCCGAGCCCGGTCGGCGGACGGATCCGTGGCTGGAGGTCGCCGACCACGCCGTGGGCGTGGTGCTGTCCCTCGGGCTCGCGCTCGGCGCGCCCTCCGTCCTGGTCGCCGCGGTCCCGGTGCTGCTGGTGATCCTGTCGTGGCAGGGGATCCGGTCCCTCCTCGCCCGACGGGCGGCGGCGACGGCCCCCGTGCCCGGCACGGGAGCCGCCCCGGGCGGGGAAGCCTAGGAGGGCGGCCCGGACCCCGGCCGGTCCCCGCGCCTCAAGGGCCGGACGGGCCGAGATCCGGCCCGCCCGGCGTGCAACGCCTCAGGCCGGGGACACCGCCCGGGCTCCGGCCAGGAGTTCACGCAGCAGGTCCGCGCCGCGCAGGGTGAGGACCGACTCCGGGTGGAACTGCACCCCCGCGAAGCCCCCGGCCGGGGACCGCAGGGCGTGCACCTCGCCCGTCCCGGGGTCGCGGGCGACCTCGACCCCCTCGGCGGCCAGCCGGCCGGCCAGGACGTCGTCGCAGCGCGCGGTGTACGTGTTGTAGAAGCCGACCACCTCCTCGGCCCCGAACAGATCGATCCGGGTCTGCGCCCCCTGTGCCGGCTCCGCCTTGCGGACCAGCGGCAGGCCCAGCTCGGCCGCCAGCAGCTCGTGGCCCAGGCAGACCCCGACCAGGCCGTGGCGGTGCCCGGCCAGCAGGTCGGCCGTCAGCGCGCGCAGCATCCGCATCTTGGGGTCCGCGGCATCCGCCGGATCGCCCGGGCCGGGGCCCAGGACGATCGGGCCCTCCCAGGCCAGGGCCGCCGCCTGCAGCCCCGGATCGTCGTAGCGGCGTACGGTCACCTCCAGCCCGGCCACCCGCAAGACGTGCGCCAGCATCGCCGTGAAGGTGTCCTCGCCGTCCACCACCAGCGCATGGCCCGCCGGCGCGGTCGGCCGCTCCTGCATCCGGAGCCAGAACGGCGCCAGGTCCTCGCGGCGCGCCGCGAGGGCCGCCCGCACCCGCGGGTCGTCCGCCAGCCGGGCCCCCTCGAAGGCCCGGCGCGGCGCGGCCGGTCGCACCCCGAGCGCCGCCAGCACCCCCGCCGCCTTCGCATGGGTCTCCGCCACCTCGCCCGCCGGATCCGAGTGCCGGACCAGCGTGGCGCCCACCGGCACCCGCAGCGTGCCGTCCGCCGCGATGTCGGCGGTGCGGATCAGGATGGGGGAGTCGAGGGTCTGCGCCCCCGCGGGGTCCCGGCCCAGCAGGGCCAGCGCGCCCGCGTAGTAGCCGCGCCCGCCCGCTTCGTACCGTTCGATGACGCGGCAGGCGTTCTGCACGGGGGATCCGGTGACCGTCGCCGCGAACATGGTTTCGCGCAGTACCTCCCGCACGTCCAGCGAGGACCGGCCCCGCAGCTCGTACTCGGTGTGCGCGAGGTGGGACATCTCCTTCAGCCGCGGTCCGACGACGACCCCGCCCATGTCGCCGACCGTGCACATCATCTTCAGTTCCTCGTCGACCACCATCGACAGCTCCTCGGTCTCCTTGCGGTCACCGAGGAAGGCGAGGAGGGAGTCGGCCGTCGGCCCCCCGGCCGGGTAGCGGTAGGTGCCGCTGATCGGGTTCATCACGACCGTCCTGCCGGACATCCGCACGTGCACCTCGGGGCTGGCCCCGACGAGGGTCCGCTCCCCGGTGTGGACGACGTACGTCCAGTACGCGCCCCGCTCGCCCTCCAGCAGCCGCCGGAACAGCGCGAGCGCGTCGGCCCGGTCGAAGCCGTCGATGCGGCCCCCGTAGGTGCGCCGGATGACGAAGTTCGCGCCCTCACCGCGGCCGATCTCGTCCTCGATGACCCGCCGGACGGTGGCCGCGTACTCCTCGTCGGGGACGTCGAAGCCGCCGTCGTCGACCCGCACCGGGTGGCTCGGCAGCGCGGCCAGCGCCTCGGCGAGCGGGATCTCGTACGCCTCCTCGGCGACCAGCACGCTCAGCGGCGTGCCGTCGTCGCGCACGTCGAAGCCGCGCTCCCGGATCTGTCGGAAGGGGACGAGAGCGAGGGCGGGCAGCTCGCCGACGGGCAGGTCGGCGAGGCGTTCGACCTCGCCCACCTGCCCGATCAGCACCTCGACGGTGTCGTGGTCGCGGCCGGGGGTCCGCCGGCGCAGCAGGGCGAACGGCGGGCAGGCGGGGTCGAGCAGTCGGCTCAGTCGGTCGGGTCGGCTGTGATTCATGGGGCGGAGCGTCCTTCCGGTGGGAGGAGCGGCCCCTGGGATCCGACGACGTGGTCGAAAACGCGGAAGGCCGCCCCTCGGGGCGGCCTTCGCGTCGTGCGTGTCTTCAGGTACGCGCGAGGAGTGGGCCGCCGGGAGCGGGCCACCACCAGTTCTGGTTCGTGTGCGCGTACATGGTGGGCACCTTAGCCCAGACCGCCCCCGCGGGGCAGGATCTGTCTCACGACGCGAGCTGAACCATGGATTCCGCTCCGTCGGGCGCCCGCGACCTTTGAGCTGGTTCGTCTCACGTTGTGGGCGGGGGGTCGGACGCGGCCCGTGACGCCGTAATGTGTACGAGGTGACCGTGAACGCTGAAACCCAAGCCCCCGCCGCCAAGGCGACCTGGCGAGACCTTCCCGCGGCGCAGCAGCCTTCGTACCCCGATGCCGAGGCTCTGCGCGCTGTCGTCGCGGACCTCGAGTCGTATCCTCCCCTCGTTTTCGCGGGTGAGTGCGACCAGCTGCGTGCCCGTCTGGGAGCCGTCGCCAAGGGCGAGGCGTTCCTGCTCCAGGGCGGCGACTGTGCCGAGGCCTTCGACGGCGTCTCCGCCGACCACATCCGCGCCAAGCTGAAGACGCTGCTCCAGATGAGCGCCGTCCTGACGTACGCGGCCTCCGTGCCCGTCGTCAAGGTCGGCCGCATCGCGGGCCAGTACTCCAAGCCGCGCTCCAAGGACACCGAGACCCGCGACGGCGTCACCCTGCCGACCTACCGCGGTGACTCCGTCAACGGCTTCGCCTTCACCGAGGAGGCCCGGGTCCCGGACCCGGAGCGCCTGAAGCGCATGTACAACGCGTCCGCCTCGACGCTCAACCTGGTGCGCGCCTTCACCACCGGTGGCTACGCCGACCTGCGCCAGGTGCACGCCTGGAACCAGGACTTCGTGAAGTCCAGCCCGTCCGGTCAGCGCTACGAGCAGCTGGCCCGGGAGATCGACAACGCGCTGAACTTCATGAAGGCGTGCGGCACCGACCCGGCCGAGTTCAAGGCCGTCGAGTTCTACGCCTCCCACGAGGCGCTGCTGCTCGACTACGAGGGCGCGCTGACCCGCACCGACTCGCGCACCGGCAAGCTGTACGACACCTCCGGCCACATGGTCTGGATCGGTGAGCGCACCCGCCAGCTGGACCACGCGCACATCGAGTTCTGCTCGCAGATCGCCAACCCGATCGGCATCAAGCTCGGCCCGACCACCACGGTGGACGAGGCGCTGACGTACATCGACCGCCTGGACCCCGAGCGCGAGCCGGGCCGGCTGACCTTCGTCGTCCGCATGGGCGCCGACAAGGTCCGCGACAAGCTCCCCGAGCTGGTCGAGAAGGTCACCGCCTCCGGCGCGATCGTCGCCTGGGTCACCGACCCGATGCACGGCAACACCTTCGAGGCGGCCTCCGGCCACAAGACGCGCCGTTTCGACGACGTGCTCGACGAGGTCAAGGGCTTCTTCGAGGTCCACAAGGCCCTCGGCACCCACCCGGGCGGCATCCACGTCGAGCTCACCGGTGACGACGTCACCGAGTGCGTGGGCGGCGGCGACGAGATCTTCGTCGACGACCTGCACCAGCGCTACGAGACGGCCTGCGACCCGCGGCTCAACCGCAGCCAGTCCCTGGACCTGGCGTTCCTCGTCGCCGAGATGTACCGCGACCAGTAGGGATCAGTCAGTACCTTCGTACGACAGTGGGGCGCGGATCGATGTGATCCGCGCCCCACTGTCGTATCCAGGGCTTTTAGGCGACCCTAACTTTGGGTACGGTTAGGTAAGCCTCACCGAAATGGGGATGGCTCGCTGATCCGCTGAACTGCTGAACCATTCCGCCCTGGGAGGTGAACCGCGTGTACGTCTGCTCTTGCTTCGGTGTCACCGACAAGCAGGTCAAGGAGCACGCGGCTGCCGGGGCCTGCACCCCGCGCCAGATCGCCTCGGTCACCAAGGCCGGCACCGACTGCGGGTCGTGCGTGCGCACCATCCAGGGCATCCTCGGCCGTGGGGCCTGCCCCCGCCGGGAGCTGCTGGAGAAGGGCCAGGGTGCGGCCGTGCTCGCCGCGGAGCCGGGTTCGGCCCGTTCGGCAGAGCTGGCGGAAGCGGCCTAGGGCTCGATCGGCCCGGTCAGCTCGGCTGCTCGATCAGCTGCGCGATGTAGAGCGGCTCGCCCAGGGACTCGATGAGCTCCAGCTGGGTGTCGAGGTAGTCGATGTGGTGCTCCTCGTCCTCCAGGATCTCCTCGAAGAGCCGGGCCGAGGTGATGTCACCCTTGCCGCGCATGACCTCGATGCCCCGCTTGAGCCGGTCGATGGCCTCGACCTCGACCTGGCGGTCCGCCTGAAACATCTCCGTGAGCGTCTGCCCGACGCGCACGTGGAAGAGGCGCTGGTAGTTCGGCAGGCCATCGAGCATCAGGATGCGCTCGGTGATCTTGTCCGCGTGCTTCATCTCGTCGATGGACTCTTCACGCGTGTACTTGGCGAGCTTGGTCCAGCCCTTGTTGTCCTGGATGCGGTAGTGCAGCCAGTACTGGTTGATGGCCGTCAGCTCGCCGGTCAGCTGCTCGTTCAGAAACTCAAGGACCTCGGGGTCGCCCTGCATCGCAGAGGCTCCTTCCAGGCAATGTCAGCTATGTGACGGGGCAGTTGCGCGCATCCTTGCACCGCCGCAGGAGACCGTCCAGTAAGTGCCTCCTTAGTGGGAGTTGCCGTGACTTGCCCGAATCGACGAAGACCTGGTCATGACCACCCTGCCCAGTCTGTCACCATGGAGTCATGGGTCAGCCGGAAAGCCGGGAATCTCCGGGAGCAGAGCAGTTGGAGCTTCCACCGGGGCAGCGGCTGCAGAGGGGCTGGCCGGTCACCCATTACGGGCCCGTACCCAAGTTCAAGCCGGACCGCTGGGAGTTCCGCGTCTTCGGCGCGACGGCCGACGGGGACAAGCACTGCTGGAACCACGAGGAGTTCACGGCCCTGCCGTTCGACTCCGTCGTGGCCGATCTGCACTGCGTCACGAAGTTCAGCATGCAGGGCGCCGAATGGGGCGGAGTGCTCGCCCGTGAGGTCCTCGCCCTGGCTCCCCCCGCACCGCAGGTCACGCATGTGATGGTGTGGGCCGAGTACGGCTTCAGCTCCAACCTGCGACTGGCCGACTTCGCCTCCGACCGGACCGTCTTCGCCACCCACGAGGGCGGTGAACTGCTCACCGCCGAGCACGGGTTCCCGGTACGGCTGGTGGTCCCGCACCTGTACGCCTGGAAGGGCCCCAAGTGGGTCCGCGGCATCGAGTACATGACCGCCGACCGCCGCGGCTTCTGGGAGGAGCGCGGCTACCACAACATCGGCGACCCGTGGCGCGAGCAGCGCTACTCGTACCAGGAGGAGCCCGGGGAGGGCCCCGAACTGTAGGGGCGCCGCCCCGCGCCCGGTGGTGTCCGCTCAGTGGTGGTACTGGTGCACGACCGCGTGACCCTTGCCGCGGCCGATCATCCACTTGTTGACCGGGGTCGTGATCACGAAGGCGGCCGCCAGCGAGATCGCCAGGACGATCCAGAACAGCGGCTCCGACAGGTGCGCGTCCATCGCGCCGGGCCACAGGGCGATCACTCCGTTGTCGATCAGCTCCATGACGGCGATCGAAAGGGTGTCCGCGGCCAATGCCACCCGGACGGCCGTACGGAGGTCGACGCCGGCGGCGAGGATCCCGCGCAGGGTGAGGGCGTAGCCGAAGAAGAACGCGAGGACGATCGCCAGGATCATCGTCGGGACGTTCCCCCAGCCCAGCGCGGTACCGATGACCATGCCGAGCACCTCGCCGATGGCGCACCCGGTGAGGCAGTGCAGGGTGGCCCGGGCGGCCGTGCCCCAGCTGACCGGGCCGCCGGCGCCGTGCGCGGGTGCGTGGTGCTCGTGCGACTGCGCGGGCCCGTGGTCGTGGTGCCCCTCGTGACCCGTGTGCCCTTCGTGCCCGTGCTCCATGGCAACCCCCTCGTGGGAAGGCCGGGTAGCGGTCCCGTCGACATGAAAACCGTATACCCCCCTGGGGTATTCCTGGAATCAGTGGATCACTGCGGGCCGCGCAGCTCCTTCAGCAGCGCGACGTCCGCCGCGTGCCCTTCCTTGCCCCCGGGCGTCTCGATGATCAGTGGCACGCCCTCCATCGCGGGGTGCGTGATCAGCTCCGCGAAGGCGTCCCGGCCGATGTGCCCCTGGCCGATGTTCGCGTGCCGGTCCTTGTGGGCGCCGACGCCCTCCTTGGAGTCGTTCGCGTGGACCAGCTTCAGCCGGCCCTCGCCCACGGTGTCGACCAGCAGGTCCAGCATCACCTTCGTCCCGCCCGGCTCCGCCAGATCGTGACCGGCCGCGAAGATGTGGCAGGTGTCCAGGCAGATCCCCAGCTTCGGGTGGTGGTCGAGCGCCTCGAAGTAGGGCCCGAAGTCCCAGGTGCGCGAGCACAGCGAGGAGCCCTGCCCGGCCGTGGACTCCAGCAGCAGGAACGGGTCGTCGTCGTGCGTCAGCTCGTCCAGCAGCGGCAGCACGTGCTCCCTGACCTGCGCGTACGCCGCCTCCCGCGGGCGCCCTCCGGTCGCCGACCCGGTGTGCACGACCACCCCGAGCGCACCGATCTCCCGGCCGCGGCGCAGTGAATGGCGCAGCGACTCCACCGACTTCTCCACGGTCGCCGCGGTGTGCGAGCCGAAGTTGATCAGGTACGGGGCGTGCACGTACGCCGGGATCGACCCGGCCGCGCACTCCGCCCGGAACCGTTCGTCCTGGGCCGGATTGCCGACCGGGGTGGCCCAACCGCGCGGATTGGCGACGAAGACCTGGACGGCCTCCGCCCCCATTTCCCGGGCGTAGGTCAGGCCGACCGAGGCGAGCCCCCCGGCCACGGGGACGTGGCCGCCCACTGGATTGCGCATCACCACGGCTCACAGCCCCTTGGTCTTGATGGCGATCGTGCTGCCCTCGGGGGCGGTCTGCCCGGGCGCCACCGACTGGGTGTCGACCGTGTTGCTGAAGGAGATCAGCGGCCGGTCCACCTTCACCTTGAAGCCGGCGGCCTCCAGCGCCTTGCGGGCCGCGTCCACGTCCTGGCCGGTCACGTTCGGGACCGGGACCTGCCGGGGCCCCATGGACACGGTCAGCGTGACCGTGTCCCCGGCGGCGGCCTGGGTGCCGGCGCCGATCGACTGGTTGGCGACCGTACCGGCCGCGAAGGGGGCGTTGACCTGCTCGGGAGCCGTCGCGACCTTGAGTCCCAGGGCCTCCAGGCTCGTCTTCGCCTGGTCGACGGGCACCCCGGTCACGCTCGGGACCGGAACCGGGCGGCCCTTGCTGACCACGAGCGAGACCGCCGTGTCGGGCGCCCGCTTCTCGCCGCCCGCCGGATTGGTGCTGATCACCGAACCCTGGGCGATGTCCTGGCTGAAGGCCTGCGTCACCATCCCGGGCGCCAGCCCGGTCTGCGTCAGCTCGGCCTTGGCCTCCTCCAGGGGCCGGCCCTTCAGGTTGGGCACGGCCACGAGCTCGGGGCCGCGGGAGATGGTGAGGGTCACCGCGTCGTTGCCGCGGATCCGCCCGCCGCCCGGGGGATCGGTCTTCATCACCGTCCCGCGCTCGAAGGCGTCGCTGAACTTCTGGTTCACCCCCTTCACCCCGAGCCCGGCCGTGGACAGCCGGGAGCGGGCCTGCTCCTCGGTCTTGCCGAGCAGGTTGGGGACCTTCGTGAACTGCCCGGAGTTGATGTACCAGACGCCGACCCCGAGCCCGAGCGCGAGCAGCACGCCCGCGATGACGAGCAGCACCCCGCGACGGGGCCGCCGCGCGGGCGCCGCCGGCCGGTGTGCGGGCGGAGCGGGCGGCGAGGGCGGCATCTCCAGGCGGGAGGTGTGCTGCACGGGCTGCTGCGCGGCCACCGGGCGCGGGATCACCCCCGTACGGTCCTCGGCGGACGAGCGCTCCTCGGCGCGCGCCTGCGGGGGTACGGCGTCCAGCTCGGCGTCGCTGAGCAGCGCCCGGGTCTCGCGGGTCAGGCCGAGCAGGGCGGCCGCGTCGTAGGGACGCAGCTCGGGATTGCGGGCGGCGGCCTGCGCGACCAGCTCGTCGAGCCCGACGGCGAGCCCCGGGACCACGGCGGACGGGGGCGGGACGTCCTCGTGCAGGTGCTGGTAGAGCACCTGCGCGGGGGTGCCGCCGGTGTGGGGCTTGGAGCCGGTGAGCATCTCGTAGAGGACGACACCGCAGGCGTAGACGTCCACGCGGGTGTCGGCGACGCCGTTCTCGATCTGCTCGGGGGCCAGGTAGGAGACGGTGCCGAGGACGGCGCCGGTGGTGTTGGTCACCGAGTCGACCGACCGGACCAGCCCGAAGTCCGCGACCTTCACCCGGCCGTCGTCCCCGATGAGCACGTTCTCGGGCTTCATGTCGCGGTGGACGAAGCCGGCCCGGTGGGCGGCGCCGAGGGCGGCGAGGACCGGTTCGAGGATGTCGAGGGCGGCCCGGGGCTGGAGCGCGCCGCGCTCGCGCAGCACGTCGCGCAGGGTGCAGCCGGAGACGTACTCCATGGCCAGGTACACGTACGGCCCGTCCGTGCCCTGGTCGAAGACGGCGACCACGTTCGGGTGCGCGAGCCGGGCGACGGACTTCGCCTCGCGGATGAACCGGTCGACGAAGGCGGCGTCGGCGGCGAGGGCCGGGTGCATCACCTTCAGGGCGAGCACGCGGTCGAGGCGGGTGTCGACGGCCCGGTAGACCGTGGCCATGCCGCCGGCCGCGATGCGGGCGTCGATGCGGTAGCGGCCGTCGAGCACGCGCCCGACGAGGGGGTCATCCAGGGTCGTATCCACCCGCCGATTCTACGAGCCGCCGCGCGTCGACCGTCCTGGGTGGGTCGCCTTGCAGCGCAGCTGTGACGCTGGGCGGGGTCGGGACCGCCCCCGCGGCGCGCAGCCCCGGGCCGACCGTCCCGAAGCCGCGCCGCGCCCGGGGGTGGGTGGGCAGTCGCCGATCGAGGGGGTGGGTCGCGGGGTGAAGGCCCCGCCCCCGTGGCTTCGTACCCCTCAGAACGCCGGGCGCTCCGGGTCCAGGGCGGCGCGGCCCGCTGTGGGGGAGGAGGCTTCGGCGAAGCGGCGTTGGGGGATGCGGCCCGCGCGGAAGGCGAGGCGGCCCGCCGAGACGGCGTCGCGCATGGCCGACGCCATGAGGACCGGTTCCTGTGCCCGGGTCACCGCCGAGGCCAGCATCACCGCCGCGCAGCCCAGTTCCATCGCCAGGGCCGCGTCGGAGGCCGTGCCCGCGCCCGCGTCCAGGATGACCGGGACCGACGCGCGCTCCGCGATCAGCTCGAAGTTGTGCGGGTTGCGGATGCCCATGCCGGACCCGATGGGGGACCCGAGCGGCATGATCGCCGCGCAGCCCACGTCCTCCAGCTTCCGCGCGAGCACCGGGTCGTCATTGGTGTACGGGAGGACCGTGAAGCCCTCGTCCACCAGGATCTCGGCGGCGTCCAGCAGCTCGACGCCGTCGGGCAGGAGGGTCCGTTCGTCCGCGACCACCTCCAGCTTGATCCAGTCCGTGCCGAGCGCTTCCCGGGCCAGCCGGGCCGTGAGGACGGCCTCGCCCGCCGTGAAGCAGCCCGCCGTGTTGGGGAGGACCGAGATGCCGAGCTTGGTCAGCACGGACAGGACGGAGCCCTGGACCGTGGGGTCCAGCCGCCGCATCGCGACCGTGGTGAGTTCGGTGCCGGACGCGACGAGGGCGCGTTCCAGCACGTCCAGGCTCGGGGCCCCGCCCGTGCCCATGATCAGGCGGGAGGTGAAGGTCCGGCCGCCGAGGGTGAAGAGGTCGTCCGCCACGTCGGTCAGCCCCCCTGTACCGCGGTCAGGATCTCGACCCGGTCGCCGTCGCCCACGACGGTGGCCGGCCACTGCCCGCGCGGGACCACGGTCTCGTTGAGTGCGGCGGCGACGCCGGAGGGGGACGTGGTCAGGGTGGCGACCACCGTGTCGAGGGTGGCGCCGGCCGCGACCTCGCGCGGCTCGCCGTTGACGGAGACGGATACGGAGATGGTCATGCGTACGACTCCTGACGTGCGGCGGAGAACCGGCGGGGGGTGAAGGGGCGCGCGATCTCCGGCAGTTCGCCGGTGGCCAGCAGCTCGGCGAGGACCTCGCCGGTGAGCGGGGTCAGCAGCACCCCGTTGCGGTAGTGCCCGGTGGCCAGGTGCAGGCCCGGCAGCTCGGTCGGGCCGAGCAGCGGGGCGTTGTCGGGGGATCCGGGGCGCAGCCCCGCCCGGGTCTCGGTGAGCGGGAGTTCGGTGATGCCGGGGACCAGTTCGTGGGCGTCGCGCAGGAGTTCGTAGACCCCGCCCGCGGTGACGGTGGTGTCCCAGCCGAGTTCCTCGCTGGTGGCGCCGATGACGAGCTCGCCGTTCTCGCGCGGCACCAGGTAGACGTGGCTGCCGCGGACGACGGCCCGTACGGTCCGCGACAGGAACGGCGCGTACGCCGTCGGCACCGTGAGCCGCAGGACCTGCCCCTTGACCGGCCGCACGGGGGCCACGACCTCCGGCGGTACGCCCGCCAGCCGGCCGGTGAGCGAGCCCGCGGCGAGGACCACCTGGCCGGCGAGCAGCTCCGTGCCGTCGTCGAGGAGGGCGCCGGTCGCCCGGTCGGTGGTCGTGAGGAGCCGCTCCGCGCCGGCCCGGTGGAGGGTCACGCCGGCGCGTTCGCAGGCGGCCAACAGGGCGGCCGCGAGCCGGCGGGGGTCGACCTGGTGGTCGCCGTCGACCCGCAGGCCGCCGCGTACGCCCGGGGCGAGCATGGGCTCCAGGCGGCGGCACTCGCGGCCGGTGAGCCACTCGGACTCCAGGCCGCAGCGGCGCTGTAGGGCGTGCAGTTCGCGCAGGTGGAGGCGGTCGTCGGCGTCGAGGGCGACGGCGAGGGTGCCGCAGGCGCGGTAGCCGATGTCCATGCCGCCGCTGGCTTCGGCGAGCTCGGCGGCGAACTGCGGATAGCGCGCGGCGGAGGCGAGGCCGAGCCCCAGCAGGGCTTCCTCCCCGTAGTGCAGTTCGGTGACGGGGGCGAGCATGCCGGCCGCGACCTGGGCGGCGCCGCCACCGGGTGCGGGGTCGGCGAGTACGGTGCGCAGTCCGCGCGCGGCGGCCCGCCAGGCGGTCACCAGGCCGATGATTCCGCCCCCGATGACGAGGACGTCGGATCCCTTCCGAGGTGTTCGGGATGCGTGCATGGGCGTCCAGCCCCTCCCTTCGCCGGCATGACCCGGATCAGGTTCGTACGGTCGGAGGCCGGCCAGCCTCCCTCTCAGCCCGGTGCGCCGGACTCCCGCGATAGGTACGGTGGCCAGACTAACCCGGCGGTGGAGGGCGGGTAAGGCGGCGCCTATTCCTGACGGAGCGTCAGATGATTAGGGTGGCGGCGTGAGCGAGCAGACGGAACAGAATCAGCGCGGCGTCGTGATCGTCGGCGCCGGAATGGCCGGGGTGCAGACCGCCGTGGCCCTGCGCGAACAGGGCTTCACCGGCCCAGTGACCCTGCTGGGAGCCGAACCCCACCAGCCCTACGACCGGCCCCCGCTGTCCAAGGCGGTCCTCCTCGGCAAGGCCGAGGACTCCGCCTTCGACGTGGACTTCGAAGGCCTCGACATCGACCTCAGGCTCGGCGTCGAGGTCACCGGACTGCGTGCCGCCGTCCACGAGCTGGACACCGAGGCGGGGCCGGTCCCGTACGGGATCCTCGTCCTGGCGACCGGCGCGCAGCCGCTGACCCTCCCCGGGACCGAAGGCGTCCCGGGCGTCCACCTGCTGCGCACGCTGGACGACGCGGCCCGGCTGCGCCCGGTGCTGGCCGCG
Source organism: Streptomyces sp. NBC_01214 (assembly GCF_026340975.1). Lineage (GTDB taxonomy): Bacteria > Actinomycetota > Actinomycetes > Streptomycetales > Streptomycetaceae > Streptomyces. The sequence continues at coordinate 2,217,311 of NZ_JAPEOS010000001.1, forward strand.
TCGCCCCGGGCCGTGGTCGTCGGGGCGGGCTGGATCGGCGCCGAGTTCGCCACGGCCGCCCGGGAGGCGGGCTGCGAGGTCACCGTGGTCGAGGCGGCGGACCGGGTGCTGGCGGGAGCGCTGCCCGCCGAGGTCACCGAGCCGATGGCGCGCTGGTACCAGGAGGCGGGCGCGGAGCTGATCACCGGGGCGAAGGTCGCCGGGATCGAGGAGGGGCGGGTCCTGCTGGGGGACGGGCGGACCCTGCCCGCCGGCGCGGTGGTGGTGGGCATCGGAGCCCGCCCCGCCACCGGATGGCTGGACGGGACCGGCGTGCAGCTCGGTCCCGACGGCTCGGTCACGGCGGACGCGTACCTGCGGACCTCGCTGCCCGGGGTGTACGCGGTCGGCGACTGCGCCTCCTTCCCGTCCGGGCGGTACGGGACGCGGCTGCTCGTGCACCACTGGGACAACGCGCTCCAGGGGCCGAGGACGGTCGCGGCGAACATCCTGGCCGGGGAGCCGGCCCAGGTCTACGACCCGGTGCCGTACTTCTGGTCGGAGCAGTTCGGGCGCTTCGTGCAGTACGCCGGACACCACGGCGGGGCCGACACCCTGCTCCTGCGGGGGGACCCGGCCGGCCCCGCCTGGTCGGTGTGCTGGCTGCGCGACGGGGCGCTCGTCGCCGTCCTGGCCGTGGGGCGTCCGCGCGACCTGGCGCAGGGCCGCCGCCTGATCGAGACGGCGGTCCTCCTGGACCCCGCCAAGGTCTCCGACCCCGGCACCCCGCTGAAGTCGGCCACGGCCTGACGGCCGCCGGGGCTGGATTTTCCAGCCCCGCCGGCGTTTGAGGCGCGGGGTTCGGGGCGGAGTCCGGGCACGGCCCGCGACCCGGACGGGGTCGCCCAGGTACCGGCGGCCGAGCCGAGATGGCAGGCTTGTTCCTGTGACCGAGATTGACGCAAAGATCGATGCCCTTGTTCCCTCCTGGCTCTACCTCCCCGACATCGCGGAGATGCTGAACATCGAGGTGACCCGGGTCCGCCAGATGGTCAAGGAAGGACAGCTCATCGCCGTCCGCCGCGGCGAGAACCGTTCCCTGCAGGTTCCGGCCCCCTTCATCGACGGCGACAAGGTCGTCAAGGGCCTGGTCGGTCTGCTGACCGTGCTGCGCGACGACCGTTTCACCGAGGAGGAGATCCTGGAATGGCTCTTCACCGAGGATCCGACCCTGCCCGGCACTCCCGTGCAGGCGCTGAGCGAGAATCGCGGCACGGAGGTGAAGCGCCGCGCTCAGGCGCTCGCCCTCTGACCTGATCGCCTTTCGCTCCACAGCGGTGTACGGGCCGCGGCCCGTACACCGCTTCCATCACGGGGGGTACACCCATGCAGCTGTCCGACGCCCGGCTCTACCTCTGCACGGATGCCCGCAAGCGCCAGGGTGACCTCCCCGAGTTCCTCGACGCCGTCCTGTCCTCGGGCGTGGACATCGTCCAGCTCCGCGACAAGGGCATGGAGGCGGGGGAGGAACTCGAACACCTCCAGGTCTTCGCCGAAGCCGCCCGCCGCCACGGCAAGCTCCTCGCCGTGAACGACCGCGCCGACGTCGCCCACGCCATCGGCTCCGACGTCCTGCACCTCGGCCAGGGCGACATCCCCGTCCCCGCGGCCCGCGCGATCCTCGGCGAGCGGGTGCTGATCGGCCGCTCCTGCCACGCCGAGGACGAGGTTGACGCGGCCGTCGCCGAAGCCGGCGTGGACTACTTCTGCACCGGCCCCTGCTGGCCCACGCCCACCAAGCCCGGCCGCCACGCCCCGGGCCTGGACCTGGTCCGCTACGCGGCCTCCCTGGAGCAGGACCGCCCCTGGTTCGCCATCGGCGGCATCGACGGCTCGAACCTGGACGAGGTGCTGGACGCCGGCGCCACCCGCATCGTGGTCGTCCGCGCCCTCACCGAGGCCACCGACCCCGGTGCGGCCGCCGCGGAGCTCGCCCAGCGGGTCCGGGCCCGCCTCGGCTGAGTCCGGTCCCCCCGGACCACGGGCGGTCGCGTTACCCCGTACGGACGCTTTCCGGCCAGAGCCAGCCCCTCAAGTGTCCAAAAACGTGTCCAAAAGGTGGACAAGGCTTCGGTGTCCGCCGGGCCGCGTCTAACCTGCCCACATGGCCTCTGGTACCGCTTCCACCTGGTCGGATCGTGCACACACGGTCCGCGACCTCCTCGCGTCCGGCCGCTCGTACTCCTTCGAGTTCTGGGCCCCGAAGACGGAGAAGGGCGAACGCAACCTCTGGAACGCCCTGCGCCGGGTCGAGGCGGTATCCCCCAGTTTCGTTTCCGTGACCTACGGAGCCGGCGGCTCCACCCGCGGTGGCACCGTCAAGGCCACCCAGGAGATCGCCGCGGACACCACCCTCACCCCCGTCGCGCACCTCACCGCCGTGGACCACTCGGTCGCCGAGCTGCGCAACGTCATCGGGCAGTTCGCGGACGCCGGGATCCGGAACATGCTCGTCGTGCGCGGAGACCCGCCGGGCGACCCGATGGGCGAGTGGGTGGCGCACCCCGAGGGCGTGCACTACGCCGCCGACCTTGTCCACCTGGTCAAGGAGTCCGGCGACTTCTGCGTCGGCGTCGCGGCCTTCCCCGAGATGCACCCGCGTTCGACGGACTGGGACACGGACATCCGGCACTTCGTGGACAAGTGCCACGCCGGTGCCGACTACGCGATCACCCAGATGTTCTTCGATCCGGAGAATTATCTGCGGCTGCGCGACAGCGTCGAGAAAGCGGGCTGCGAGACCCCGATCATCCCCGAGGTCATGCCTGTTGTGGGCATCAAGCAGCTCGACCGGCTGCCCCAGCTCAGCAATGCGGTCTTCCCCGCGGACGTGAAAGAGCGCATGCTCGCCGTCAAGGACGACCCGGCCGCTGTACGCTCCATTGGCATCGAGTTCGCCACGGAGTTCTGCGCGCGACTGCTGTCCGAGGGTGTCCCGGGGCTGCACTTCATCACGCTCAACAATTCCACGGCGACTCTCGAAATCTACGAGAACCTGGGCCTGCACCAGCGGGCCTGAGCGGCCGCCCCCGTTCCCGCGCCGGCGGCCGTACCGAGAGGGGCCATGCATGGGAATGACGGTCCTCTACATCGCGTTCGGATTCGTCGCGCTGTGGCTGCTTGCCGAGGTCCTGATGCAGTACAAGGCCCGGCTGCGCTGGCGCCTGCTCGCCTTCGCCGGCTTCCTCGGCGTGGTCGCCGGGGTCATACTGCCGTCGGTGCCGGTGATCGGCGCCGGCGCATTGGCGTTCGCCGTGGGCCAGACCCTGGTGACGCTTTCCTTCCGCAAGGGCTTCGTCGCCGGCTGGGCGCTGCGCCGCGGCGGGGAGCCCGTACGGCAGACCCGGCGCCGCCGGGCTTCGGGCACCAAGCAGGAGCCGGCCCTCCAGGTCACCGCGCTCCAGTACGAGGAAGCCGACGGGGCCGGCGCCGGGGACGGGGCCGCCGAAGAGCGGTCGTTCCGGGACGCGCCCCCGGCGGTCTACAGCCCGGAGCCGGTGCCCGATGAATCCGGGTCCTACGGGATACAGAGCCTCACGCCCGAGGTCGACCGGACGGCCGCCTTCGCCTCGCCGTTCACCACGGCCGACCAGGAATCCCACCAGTACGCGGCGTACTACGACCAGCAGAACCAGGGCGGCTACGACTACTCGGGCGGCTACCCGACGGGCGACCAGCAGCAGGTCTACGCCGCCTACTCGGACCCGTACATCGGCACCGGCGGCGGCATGGCCCCGCCCCAGCCGTACGACTACACCGCGTACGCCGACTACGGCCAGGGCCAGCAGCAGTACTCCACGGACACCCCGCCCGGCGGGGTCTGGGTCCCGCAGCAGCGGTCCACCGACGGGGCAGGCCAGTCTTACCCGATGGAGGACCAGGGCGAGCCGCCGCAGCAGTACCCGTACCCCCAGCAGGGCGGATACGAGCAGTACCGCTACTGACGGCTCACTGGGAGCCGCGGAACTCCGCGCCCTCCACGATCAGTCCGGCCACCAGGGCCCCGGTCATCCCGGCGTGCGCCAGCCCGCCGCCGGGGTGGGCCCAGCCGCCCGCCAGGTACAGCCCGGGCACGGCCGTGGTGTTGGCCGGCTGGAGCAGCCGACCCCCGGCCCCCGCGAGGGCGGGCGGGGGCACCGCGCCGCCCAGCGCCCCCGTCGCCGCCTCGATGTCGGCCGGAGTGCGCACCTCGTGCCACAACAGCCGCTCCCGCAACCCCTGTACGGCCGTCTCCGCGAGGTCCAGCAGCTCGGCGGGGTCCGAGGTCCCAGGCCCGGGCACGGCGCTCACGGTGACCGCCTCGTGCTCCTCGTCGGGCCGGGTGGCCGGGTCGTCCGGGCGCATGACGGTGACCTGCGCCCCGGAGGCGTGGACCAGGGTGCGGTGCACGGCGGTGGCGGGGCGGGAGCCGCGCAGCGCGAGCAGGAGCGTGATCCGCCCCGGTACGCCGTCCCCGCGGGCGGGAACCGCCTCCGGCGGCCACGGCAGCGAACCGGCCGGCAGCTGCCGGGGGTCGATCCCGCACACGACGGTGTCGGCGGCCGCCTCACTGCCGTCGGCCAGCCGCAGACCGGCCGCCCGGCCGTCCGTGACCAGGACCTCCCGGACCTCCGCCCCGAAGACGAAGGCGACCTTACGCTCCAGGCAGCGCTCGTAGACGGCGGTGGCCAGGGCCCGCATCCCGCCGCGCACGTACCAGCTGCCGAAGGTCTGCTCCATGTACGGGAGCACGGCCGCGGAGGCGGGGGCGGTGGCGGGGTCGATCCCGTACGAGCGCACCAGGCCGGTCAGCAGCTCCGCGAGGGCGCCGCCCAGCTCCCGGTCGGCCACCTCGGCGAGGGTCGGCGTACGGCGGCGCAGCAGGCCGCTGCGGCGCAGGGCCGGGTACGGGTCGCCGCCCAGGGCCTGCCGGGCGCCGGGCCGCAGCGGCTCCTCCAGCAGCGGGCGCCGGGTGGCGTCCCAGGCGTCGCGGGCACGGCCCAGGACGGCGTTCCAGCGCTCGCCGGCGCCCTGGCCGAAGGCGGATTCCAGGGCGGCGGCGACACCGCCGTGGGAGGCGCCGGGGAGGGTGACGTCGATGCCGTGGTGGGGGAGGACGTGCCGGACGGCCGGGTCCACCTGGACCATGTCGACGCAGGCCTCCAGCGGCCGCTTGCCGGTCTTCACGAAGAGGTCGCGGTAGACGGCCGGCAGGTGCAGCAGCCCGGGCCCGGTGTCGAAGGCGAAGCCCTCGCGCTCGTACCGGCCCACGGCTCCGCCGTAGGTCGTCCCGCGTTCGTACACCGTCACCTGGTGCCCCGCCACGGCCAGCCGGGCCGCCGTGGCCATCGCGCCCATGCCGGCGCCGATCACTGCAATGCGTGCCATGCTGCCGAGCCTATCGACCCCTCTGGTGACCCCGTGGTCAGCGGGGTGGGGCCCCGGTGGTCTCGCGGGCCCCGGCGGCCAGCCGCTTCTCCTCGCGGCGCTGGGCACGACGACGCAGGAAGCGGCGGATCCGGCTCCATAGGAAGACCAGTATCGCCAGTCCGACGGCCAGCAGCACGGCAGCGATGATCGCGGCGGCCTCGGGATTGAACATCGCGAAGGTGATGAGCCCGGCCACGCCGAGGTCCTCGGCGATGCTCATCCCCACGTTGGTGAAGGGCTCGGGCGAGGTGTTGATCGCCATCCGGGTGCCGGCCTTGACGAAATGGCTGGCCAGAGCCGTGGAGCCGCCGACCGCGGCGGCGGTGACCTCGGGGAGCGAACCGGTCTGCCCGGCCAGCAGCGCACCGATCACCGCGCCGGACAGCGGGCGGATCAAGGTGTGGACGGTGTCCCATATCGAGTCCATGTACGGGACCTTGTCGGCGATCGCCTCGCACAGGAACAGCACTGCCGCGACGACCAGCACGTCCGTGCGCTGTAGGGCGGCGGGAACGTCGTCGGTCAGGCCGGTGCGGCCGAAGATGCCGAGCAGGAGGACCACGGCGTAAGCGTTGATCCCACTGGCCCAGCCGCTGGTGAAGACCAGGGGGAGCACACTCATCGGATCATCATGCCGTACGGGAACGCAGAAAAGTGAGGGGACGGCCGCACGGCGGCCATCCCCTCACCCACGTTGTCGGGGGCTAGTGCCCCTGCTCGTCACGGCGGCGCTGCCACCGTTCCTCGATGCGGGTCATCATCGACCGACGCTGCCGGTTCCGGCCATGGGCCGAACCACCAGCACTTCCGGAGACGGGCTGCTCGCCGGGCTTGGGTGCCTTGCGCCAACCGGTGACCACCAGGACCGTACATCCCAGCATGACGAGGAAGCCCACCACGCTGATCCAGAGCACGTTCGGAATGATCACACCGGTCATGAGGAGCGCGATACCCACCACAATGCCTGCGACTGCTTGGTAGACCCGTCGCCGGGTATACGTACGCAGTCCGCTTCCCTCAAGCGCTGTCGCGAACTTGGGGTCTTCGGCGTACAGCGCTCGCTCCATCTGCTCGAGCATTCGCTGCTCGTGCTCCGAGAGCGGCACGGGAGTCCTCCTCATCCGTCGGTCGCGGGGGGTAGCGACCAGGGGTCCCCTTCAGGATAGGCGGGGAATCGCCCCCGTGACACCCGCCCTCTGCGCCACGTTCCAATTGGACACGGCCCAGAAATGACGCAGCCGGTCAAAGCACTGCGTGAAAACCGTACCGCCGCGGGGGCGGTCACTGAGGCCCTTATTCCCCAATGGTCCGTCCACCATGCCGGTCTTGCACCTGATCATACGGGGCCGACCGGCCGATCGGAGGGTGTGTGGCCACTCTGCGCGGAAGATCGCAGTTCAGGCCGGCTTCTCACCCAGGACGTGCAGCTGTGTGGCGACCGCGTGGAAGGCGGGCAGCTCGGCCGCGGCCTCCTCGAGGCGCAGCAGCGCCTCCACGGCGCCGGGCTCGGTGTCCACCAGGACCCCGGGCACGAGGTCGGCGAAGATCCGCACGCCGTGCACCGCGCCGACCGCGAGGCCGGCGCCGCCGACCAGCTCGGAGAGCTGCTCGGCGGTGAAGCGGCGCGGGACCGGGTCGCCGGAGCCCCAGCGGCCGGCCGGGTCCGTGAGGGCGGTGCGGGCCTCCGTGAAGTGCCCGGCCAGGGCGCGGGCCAGCACGGCCCCGCCGAGACCGGCGGCCAGCAGGCTGAGCGTGCCGCCGGCCCGCAGCGCGGCCACCGTGTTGGCCACGCCCTCAGCGGGGTCGTCCACGTACTCCAGCACGCCGTGGCAGAGCACCACGTCGTAGGCGTCCTGCTCGACGACGTCCAACAGACCCTGGGCGTCGCCCTGGACGCCGCGCACGAGGTCCGCGACTCCGGCCTCGGCCACCCGGCGCTCCAGCCCGAACAGTGCGTTCGGGCTGGGGTCCACCACGGTGACCCGGTGGCCCAGCCGGGCCACCGGCACGGCGAACTTGCCGGTGCCGCCGCCGGTGTCGAGCACGTCCAGGACATCCCGACCGGTCGCCTTCACCCGGCGGTCGAGCGCCTCCTTGAGGACCTCCCACACCACGGCGGTGCGGAGGGAGGCACGGGGGCGGGAAGTGTCCGACACGGCTGATGGCTCCTCGGCGCGGTAAAGGGTGAGCGGTCCTGGCCCACCCTATTCCCTTCCGTCGCCGGGCAGCTCATCCCGCGTCCGGATGCTCCGGACGTGGTTGCGGCAGGGTCTTCTCCAGGGGCTGGGGCGCTGCCCGGACGGTGAGCATCCGCTCCACCAGGCGAAGGAACATCGAGGCCGCCCGTACCAGATCGTCCGCGTCCCGGCAGCTCGCCGCGTCCGCTATCCCCGCCTCGGCCCTGGCCCGGCGCGCGGCGCCGGAGGCGAAGAGCGCGCTCCACTCGGCCAGCTCCGGCGCTATCTCGGGCAGCACCTCCCACGCGCTGCGGATCCGGGGCCGCCGCCGCGGGTTCACCGGTTCGGGCCGGGCGCGCGCGGCGAGCACGGCCGCGGCGGTGCGCAGCGCGGCGAGGTGGGCGGTGGCGTAGCGCTCGTTGGGGCGGGCCAGCCGGGCGGCCTCGGCCAGGCCGGTGTGGGCCTTGGCGAGCAGGTCGAGGGCGGCCGGTGGGGCCGTCGACTTCCGAAGGACGGGGTGGACAGGGGACGGGGACGGTGTGGCCATGACGAACCTCCTGTCGATCTGTCGATGCGTTACCACCATCGTGACGGGCCCCACTGACAATTGCGCTGACCTGGGCTTTTACGGTCACGAACCGGGCAACTACCCCCTCCTGCACACCCGGTGCGAAGAAGGATGCTAGTTTTTGAACTGACCGGTCAGTTCAAAAAGAAGGGGGACGGCGTGGACAGCCCGCACGGCGCGGCCGTCAAGGCCGAGGACTTCGGACTCAAGGGCCCGCGGGGCTGGGCCTTCCAGGGAGTCGGCATCGACGCGGCGCCAGGCTCCCTCATCGCGGTCGAAGGCCCCTCCGGCAGCGGTCGCACCTGCCTGCTCCTCGCCCTCACCGGGCGGATGAAGCCCACCCGGGGCCACGCCGAGGTCGGCGGCCACCGGCTGCCGAAGCGGATGACGGCGGTCCGCCGGATCGCCGCGCTCGGCCCGGTCTCCGGGGTCAACGAGCTCGACCAGGCCCTCACCGTCGCGGAACAGCTGCGCGAGGGCGCCCTGCTCCAGCGCCACTACGGTGCTCCGGTCCGCGCCATGCTGCGGCCCCGGGCCGAGCGCCGCGCCGCCGCCGAGGCACGGATCGCCTCCGCCCTGGAGGCCGCCGGACTGGACCTCGCCACGCTGCCCAAGGGCGGGCGCACCTCCGTACGGGACCTGGAACGCCTGGAGTCCGTACGGCTGTCCGTCGCCATCGCGCTGCTGGGCTCCCCGGGGCTGCTGGCCCTCGACGACCTCGACCTCAAGCTGTCGGACACGGAACGCGCCGAGGCCTGGGACCTGCTCCGCTCGGTCGCCGCCCGCGGGACCACCGTCCTCGCGGTGTGCAGCGAGGCGCCCGCCGACGCGCTCGTCCTGCGGACCTCCCCGAAGGAGCCGGACGCGCCGGCCGTCGCGGAGAGTGCCGCCGACGCCGGCGGCCCCACCGGGGACGACGGCGAGAACGACAGCAAGAACGACAGCACGAACGACAGCAAGAACGACTCCGAGAACGACGACACGAAGGGGGCGGACGATGCGCTCGCCGAAGCTGGCCGCGCTTGAGCTGAAGCGGTTCGGGCGGGGGAAGCTGCCCCGGGCCGCCCTCGTCGCGCTGCTCCTGCTCCCGCTGCTCTACGGAGCCCTGTACCTGTGGTCCTTCTGGGACCCGTACAAGCGGCTCGACCAGGTGCCCGTCGCCATCGTCAACGACGACAAGGGCACGACCGTCGACGGCAAGCGCCTCGACGTCGGCACGGAGATCGCCGAGAAGCTGCACGCCAGCAAGAAGTCCTTCGACTGGCGCTACGCGAGCGCCGAAGAGGCGGCCAAGGGCCTGGAGGACGGTACGTACTACCTGACCCTGACCCTGCCCGAGGACTTCAGCGCGAAGATCGCCTCCAGCTCCGGCGACGACCCCACCACCGGGGCGCTCCAGGTCCGCACGAACGACGCCAACAACTACATCGTCGGCTCGATCTCGCGCTCCGTCTTCGCCGAGGTCCGCTCCGCGGCGTCCGCCAACGCCTCCCGCGGCTTCCTCGACAAGATCTTCGTCAACTTCTCCGACCTGCACGACAAGACCGCCGAGGCGGCCGACGGCGCCGACAAGCTCAAGGACGGTGCGGGCAAGGCCCAGGAGGGCGCCAAGGAGCTCGCCGACGGCCTCGACACGGCGCAGGAGAAGTCCGGCGAGCTCAACAGCGGTCTGCAGAAGCTGAACACGGCGGCCGGCAAGCTGGAGACCGGCTCCAAGGACATAGCGGACGGCACCCAGGCGCTGGCCAACAAGGTCAACGGGGCCGCGGACAAGGCCCGTCCCTTCGTCAAGGACCCCAAGAACCTGGCCGACACCGCCGAGCTGGTCGCCGACAGCGCGAAGGTCGTCCGCAACCACCTCGACAAGTTCGTCGAGAAGGCCCCGGCCGCCGCCGCTGCCGCCAAGAAGGCGGCCACCGGCGCCGACACCTACTACACCAAGCACTGCGTGACCCCCGGCGGCGAACCGCACCTGGCCTCCTGCCCCGACCTGAAGGCGGTCAGGGACAGCACGGCCCAGGCCGCCGAGCTCAGCGGGGACGTCAGCGTCCTGGCCAAGAACGCCAGCGGTGACGTCACCAAGCTCCGCACCCAGCTCACCGACCTGGAGAACAAGGCCCGCGTCCTCGTCGACAAGGCCCCGCAGCTCGAGGGCGACCTCGACGCGGCCGTCGCCAAGGTCAACGCCCTCAACGACGGTGCCCACAAGGTGTCCGCCGGCATGGCCCAGCTGCACACCGGCATCGGCTCCGCCACCACCGGATCCGGCGCCCTCACCGACGGCGTCGGCAAGCTCGGCGACGGCGCCCACCAGCTCGACGGCGGCATGTACAAGCTCGTCGACGGCACCGGCGAGCTCGCCGGCGGCCTGCACGAGGGGGCCGGGAAGATCCCCGACTACGACCAGCAGCAGCGCGACCAGCGCACCCAGGTCATGGCCGACCCGATCCAGCTCGCCAACCAGTCCCTGCACAAGGCGCCCAACTACGGCACCGGCTTCGCCCCCTACTTCATCCCGCTCTCCCTCTGGGTCGGCGCGATGGTCGCCTACATGCTGATCGCCCCGCTGAACCGGCGGGCCCTGGCCGCCGGCGCCTCGCCCTGGCGGGTCGCCCTCGCCGGCTGGCTGCCCGTGGCGGGCCTCGGCACCGCGCAGGTGGCCCTGCTGATGTCCGTACTGCACTGGGCGCCCGGCCTCGGCCTGAAGATGGCCCACCCGGCCCTCACCATCGGCTTCCTGATGCTGGTCACCGGCTGCTTCGCCGCGATCGTCCAGTGGCTCAACGCCAAGTTCGGCGCCGCCGGCCGCATCCTGGTGCTGGCCGTCCTGATGCTCCAGCTGACCTCGGCGGGCGGCACCTACCCCGTCCAGACCAGCCCGGACTTCTTCAACTGGATCCACCCGTACCTGCCGATGTCGTACATCGTCGAGAGCCTGCGCCGCCTCATCACCGGTGGCGACCTCGCCCCGGTCTGGCAGGGCGGCGCGGTGCTGCTGGCCTTCACCGCCGGCGCCCTGGCCCTCACCGCGCTCGCCGCCCGCGGCAAGCAGGTGTGGACCATGGACCGACTGCACCCGGAACTGAGCCTGTAGGGACGTGTTGACCTGTGACAATCAGCGCCATGGAAAGCAGCAGCACCAGTACGGGCACCGGCGGGGGCCGTCGTGCGATCACCCGGCAGAAGCTCTACGAAGCAGCCGTCACCCTGATCGCCGAACAGGGCTTCTCCGCGACCACGGTCGATGAGATCGCCGAGCGGGCGGGCGTCGCGAAGGGCACCGTCTACTACAACTTCGCCAGCAAGAACGAGCTGTTCGAGGAGCTGCTGCGGCACGGCGTCGGCCTGCTGACGGCCTCCCTGCGGACCGCGGCGGAGGAGACGGAGGCCAGCGGCGGCAGCCGTGTCGAGGCGCTCGACGCCATGATCCGCGCCGGACTCGTCTTCATCGACCGGTACCCGGCCTTCACCCAGCTGTACGTCGCCGAGCTGTGGCGCACCAACCGCGCGTGGCAGTCCACGCTGATGGTGGTCCGGCAGGAGGCGGTGGCCGTCGTGGAGAAGGTGCTGCGCGAGGGCGTCGAACGCGGTGAGTTGAGCGCCGAGATCGACGTGCCGCTCACGGCGGCCGCGATGGTCGGGATGGTGCTGGTGGCCGCCCTGGACTGGCAGTCCTTCCAGAGCGAGCGGTCCCTGGACGACGTGCACTCGGCGCTGTCGCTGCTGCTGCGGGGCCGGGTCAGCGGCAACCGCTGAGTTCCGGCGCGGCACCACCCCCCAGTCGGCGGTGCCGCGCGGGCGCGCCGCCCCGTAGAACTGGTGGGGCCGGCCGCGACGGCTGAGTATCCGTACCTAGGCGCGGAAATGAGTACGGGCGCGGATGGGCTCCCACCTGCGCGGACGCCAGACTGGGAGCAACGGACAGGAGACCCGGTCCGCACCGCCGACACGGGGCTGCGGAGCGGACCGGGTGCCTCCTTCCGTGACCGGGACGGGGGACGACGGGGGATCGGCGGCCCGGTGAAGTGATACGTGAAGCGGCGGGGCTCGGGGGGATCGAGCCTCGCCGTTTCACGTCCGCCGTTTCGCGTCCGCGGGTTCGGCGGTTCATGCGGTGGCCCGCGCCGCCGTTCCCGGGGCTCCGCCCCGGACCCCGCGCCTCAAACTCCCCCAGCTACCGCTGGGAGGTGCCCCCTGGCGGGGCTGGAATATCCAGCCCCGCCGGCGTTTGAGGCGAGCGGCCTCAGCCGCGGCTCCTCAGGGGGAGCCGGAGGCGGGCGGCCGTCAGGCGGGTCGATGCCGCCGAGGTGACCGCGGACCAACGGGCCGAGAGGGCCCAGGAGATGCGGGCCGCCGAGCGCGGCAGCAGCAGGGCGCGCAGCCGGGGAAGCCGGTCCGCGGACGCCAGCAGGCCCGTACGGGCCAGCAGTACGTCGTCCGCCAGCTCCGGGTACGACACCTCCGCGCCCGGGGGCGCGTACAAGGTCCGTTCCACCGCACCGGCGACCCGGTGCACCGCCGCCGCGGGTTCCGGCTCCAGACGGCCCAGGTCCACGATCCGGCTCGCCGTGCGGCGCGGGGACAGTGCCCCGTCCGGGACCACACCCGCGTCCCAGGCGGTGTCGCCCAGTTCCCGCCAGGCCGTCAGGACCTCCCCGGTCGCCAGGCGTCGGGCCCGCAGCCGGGTCCGCCACAGCAGCGGGAGCAGGGGCAGGCCCAGCACCGCCACGGCGACCGCCGCCCAGCCGAGGACCGTCGTCACCGACGGCCCGCCGCCGTCACCCGCCTTCTGCGCGGGCGCAGCCGTGTCGCACTCGCCGAGCTTCTTCAGGGCCGGCGGGCACTCGGGGGTCGCCGAAGGTGCCGTCGACGGAGCCGCCGAGCTCTGCGACGGCAGCGGCGCCGGCGCCGACGGCTGGGTGGCCGGCGTCTGCGCCCGGGAGTAGTCCGGAATGTTGATGCCGGAGCGGGGCGTCGGCTCGAAACGGGTCCAGCCCACGCCCTCGAAGTACAGCTCGGGCCAGGCGTGCGCATCGCGCATCGACACGGTCACGTTGCCGTCCGACTGCTTCTCGCCGGGCGTGAAGCCCACCGCGACGCGGGCCGGGATGCCCAGCGAGCGGGACATCGCCGCCATCGAGAAGGCGAAGTGGACGCAGAAGCCCTCCTTGTCTTCGAGGAACCGGGCGACCGCCTGCGGACCCGTGCCCGAGGCCGTCTTCGTGTTGTAGCGGAACCCGCCGTTCACAGCGAAGTAGTCCTGTAGCTTCACGGCCCGCGTGTAGTCGTCCTTCGCCCCCTGCGTCACCTGACGGGCCCTCTCGGCGACCACCGGCGGCAGGTTGTCCGGGAGCTTCGTGTACTCCTGCCGGATCGCCGGGTCTGGCTCCGGGGCCTTCTGGAGCTGCTGGGCCGTCGGCTTCAGCAGCAGGCTGCGCACCGTGTACTGGGCGCCCTGGACGTTCTGGAACCGGTCCCGGCCCAGCTGGTCGCCGACCAGGGTCCGGCCGACCGGCTCGAACCGCCACTTGCCGCCGATGTTCACCGACGTCGCCGGATACGGCATGGGGAGGTAGCGCTGGGTGAAGTAGTCCGCCGCCGTGAGGCTGGTGGTGACCTCGACCGCGGTGCCGCTGACCGGGGCGCGGAGCCCCGGCGGTGCCGGCAGCTCCTCCGGCACGTCGATCAGGGCCCGCCCGGAGGCCTCCCACTTGACGCCGTTGAACTCGTCCAGGGCCACGATCCGCAGGTACTGGTCGCCCTGCTGCGGGCTGTTCGTCCGGTACTTGAGGAGCACGCGGTTGTCCTGCGCGTTCAGGTTGCTCTGCAGGGAGACCAGCGGGTTGACCGCCGAGATCGTCCCGCCCGAGCCGCCGCCGTCCTCGGCCTCCTGCGCGCCGCCCAGCAGCCCGCCGCCGAGCGAGGGCAGTACGGCCGGCACCGCCAGCGCCAGGCCCAGGGTCACCGCGCCGATCCGCCGGCCGAACTTCACGGGTGCCGTCGCCTGCCCGCCCGCCCCGTTGCCGAGGCCGGAGTCGGCGGCGCCCCGGCGCGGGGTCGCGCCGAAGACGCGGCCCCACTGGGCGAGCCGGTCACGGCCCTCGGACAGCAGCAACAACAGGTAGCCGCAGCCCGCGAGCAGGAAGGAGAACCAGGAGGCGTCCCCGCCGCCCGCCAGGCCCGAGGCCACCGAGTACAGCGCCAGCAGCGGCAGCCCGGCCGCGGCGGCCGTGCGCAGGGTCACCGCCAGGGTGTCCACCAGCAGCCCGATCAGCAGCACGCCCGACACCAGCAGCAGCTTGATGCCGTCCGTCAGCGGAGCCGGGATCGCGAACTCGCCCACGTCCCGGACGCCCTGACCGAACAGCGCGCCGAAGTCCGTCACCAGGTAGGCCAGCGGCCCGTCCCCGTGGGACTCGCCCTTGCCGGCGTAGAGGAACGCGAGCACCAGCAGCGACACCAGCGCCTGCGCGGCGACGGTCAGCGTCCGGGCCAGCGGCAGCCGCCGGGCTCCGGCGCCCACCGCGCTCTGTAGGGCGAGCAGCAGCGCCGCCTGCAACAGCCAGGCCTGCGAGTCCACCAGCGGGTTCAGCGACCACGAGGTGAGCAGCGTCGCCAGTGCTGCGAACAGCGTCAGTTTCGCCCGCCCGCTCATTCCCGACCTCCGGAGGTTCCCGTACCGACGCGCTCGGTGCCGGCCTGGCGCCACAGTTCGCCGAAGGCGACCCCGGGCGGGGCGGCCAGTGCCGTCCAGCCCGCGTCGCGCAGCCTGCGCAGCCGCCCCTCCAGCGGGAGCACGGCGTGCCCCGGAGCGGGCTGTCCGCCCCAGCTCGCGGAGTCCAGTACGAAGGCCACCGCACCCGAGGTGCGCTGGCGCATCCGGGCGGCCAGTTCTGTCTGTACGTCGTCCAGGTCGCCGAAGAAGGCGATGAGGAGCCCGTCGCCGCCGGCTCCGCCGAAGCCGCCGCTGCCACCGGCGCGCACCGCGTCGTAGGCGCGGGAGAGCCCGGCGCCGTCGGAGTGCCCGACGACCGCGAGGGTGTCCATCATCAGCCCGGCGGCCTCCGCGGACTCCTGCCCGCCGGAGGAGAATCCGCCGCCGCCCTCACCGGGCACCGAGTCGCCGGTGTCGGTGAGCAGTCGTGCGGAGAAGCCCTGTTCCAGGACGTGCACCAGGCTGGAGGCGGCCGCCGAGACGGCCCACTCGAAAGCGGAGTCGGGGCCGGCGCCGTCGAAGGCCAGGCGCCGGGTGTCCAGCAGGACGGTGGCCCGGCTGCGCTGCGGCTGCTCCTCGCGGCGGACCATCAGCTCGCCGTAGCGGGCGGTCGAGCGCCAGTGCACCCGGCGCAGGTCGTCGCCGCGCCGGTAGCCGCGGGGGATCACGTCGTCGTCGCCGGCCAGCGCGAGGGAGCGGCGGGTGCCGTCGCCGTAGCCGTTGGATTCGCCGGCCAGGCGGATGGGCGGCAGGGGCTCGGTGCGCGGGATGACGGTGAGGGTGTCGTAGGTGCTGAAGGAACGGGTCAGCTCGACCAGCCCGAAGGGGTCGGACAGGCGCAGCTGGAGCGGGCCGAGCGGATAGCGGCCGCGCAGGTCGGAGCGGACCCGGTAGGACACCTCGCGGCGGCCGCCGGGCTCGACCCGGTCCAGGACGAACCGCGGGCGCGGACCCAGTACGTAGGGCACCCGGTCCTGGAGCATCAGCAGGCCGGTAGGCAGCCGGGAGACGTTGTCCATGCGCAGCTGTACGCGGGCCTCGCCGCCCGCGGGGACCCGCCCCGGGCTGAGCCGGCGGCTGCCGGAGACCCGGAAGCGGGTGCGGTGGAGGGCGTAGACGCAGATCAGCGGCAGGAGGGCGAGCAGCATGCCGACCCGCAGCAGTTCGCCCTGGCCCAGGACGTACGCACAGGCGGCGGCGGCTATCCCGGCGGCCAGGAACGAGCGGCCGCGGGTGGTCAGCCCGGACAGCGACGCGCGCAGTCCGCCACCGTCCCCCGGGCCGCCGGCGCCGCGCGGGGCACCGGCGCTCATCAGAAGCCCCGGATGCCCGCGCCGGGCGGCATCTCGCCGCGGGCGTGCGCGGCCGGGACGGGGGTGCGCTGGAGGATCTCGCCGACGACCTGCTCGGCGCTGCGGCGGTTGAGCTGGGCCTGCGCGGTGGGCAGCAGCCGGTGCGCGAGGACCGGGGCGGCCAGGGCCTGGACGTCGTCGGGCAGGACGTAGTCCCGGCCGGCGAGCGCGGCGGAGGCCTTCACGGCGCGCAGCAGGTGCAGGGTGGCCCGGGGCGAGGCGCCGAGTCGCAGGTCGGGGTGGGTGCGGGTGGCGGAGACCAGGTCGACGACGTAGCGCCGGACGGGCTCGGCCACGTACACCTCGCGGACCGCTTCGATCAGCTTGACGATCTCGTGGGCGTGCGCGACGGACGTCAGGTCGTCGAGCGGGGAGACCCCGCCGTGCACGTCGAGCATCTGGAGCTCGGCCTCGGGGCTGGGGTAGCCGACGGAGACGCGGGCCATGAAGCGGTCGCGCTGGGCTTCGGGCAGCGGGTAGGTGCCCTCCATCTCCACCGGGTTCTGGGTGGCGACGACCATGAAGGGGCTGGGCAGCGTGTAGGTCGTGCCGTCGATGGTGACCTGGCGCTCCTCCATCGACTCCAGCAGCGCGGACTGGGTCTTCGGCGAGGCGCGGTTGATCTCGTCACCGATGACGATCTGTGCGAAGATCGCGCCCGGCTTGAACTCGAACTCGCGGCGCTGCTGGTCGTAGATGCTGACGCCGGTGATGTCGGAGGGCAGCAGGTCCGGCGTGAACTGGATGCGCTGGACCGAGCAGTCGATGGACTTGGCGAGCGTCTTGGCGAGCATCGTCTTGCCGACGCCCGGCACGTCCTCGATCAGCAGGTGGCCCTCGGCGAGGAGCACGGTCAGCGCGAGGCGGACGACCTCGGGCTTGCCTTCGATCACGCTCTCGACCGACTGGCGCACCCGCTCCGCCGTGCTGGTCAGATCCGCGAGGCTCGCTCGGTCGTCGTACGTCGTCACCTTGGTTCTCCTCGGCCCTTTTTCCAGGGCCGACGCCCTTGGCGCTTGAACCGGCCCACCCCGAAACACGGACACCGGTCCGGGGGAACCCGGGTGGTGCCATCCCGCATTCTTGACGGCGTTACGGCCTCGTGTCACTCAAGAGCTGGGATCGATCTCCCGCAGGAGCCCGGTGTGCACATCGAAGACGAAGCCTCGCACATCGTCCTTGTGGGGCAGGAAGGGGTTCGTGCGGACCCGCTGCATGGACTGGCGAACGTCCTGGTCGACGTCCCGGAAGGCCTCGACGGCCCACGCGGGACGCTGGCCGACCTCGTCCTCCAGCTCGTGCCGGAAGTCCTCGGTCAGGTTCTCGAGACCGCAGCCGGTGTGGTGGATGAGTATGACCGCGCGGGTGCCCAGGGCCCGCTGGCTGATGGTGAGGGAGCGGATCGTGTCGTCGGTGACCACACCGCCCGCGTTGCGGATCGTGTGACAGTCGCCGAGTTCCAGCCCGAGGGCCTTGTGCAGGTCGAGGCGGGCGTCCATGCAGGCCACGACGGCGACCTTGAGCACGGGGCGGGCGTCCATGCCTGGGTCGGAGAACTGCGCGGCGTACCGGTGGTTCGCCTCGACCAGCCGGTCGGTGACGGATCCGCCGACGGATGCCTCGGACGGGGACTCGGCAGGCAGGGATGCGGAAGTCGTCATGGGTACGACGGTAGTGGTCACGGCGGGTCGTCGCCCCGCGTGAGAGCGGACAAAGAACGCCAACGAGGCTTGTTGTGAGCTAACCCACAGGGGTGGGCGCGAGGCGGCTGTTCAGGTGATTCGCCGCATTTGCCGGTTCGTGTCGAGAGCCGTGCACGCCGCGCGGGGCGGTTCGTTGACCGCGGCGACCGTTGCACTAAAGTGACGCGAACCGGCCGGAGCCCGGCCCTGACCGGCCGCCCGGCCCCCGATGAACACTCCGCGTGCGCGGCGCGTACGTACGGCCCGGCCCTCTCCCGCTCTCCGGCCGGCCGGCGCCACCTTCCCCGGCGCCGGTCGCGGATGCGGGGACCCGGTGGTGCGTACGCCTGCCGCGCCGTTATCTGAGAGGGCGCTTTGACTAGCGAGTCCCGACACGTCCCGGTGATGCTCCAGCGGTGCCTGGACCTGTTGGCCCCGGCACTGGAGAGGCCCGGGGCCGTCGTCGTCGACTGCACCCTCGGCCTCGGCGGCCACAGCGAGGCCCTGCTGACCCGGTTCCCCGAGGCCCACCTCATCGGCCTCGACCGCGACAAGGAGGCCCTGCGGCTCTCCGGCGAGCGGCTCGCGCCCTTCGGCGACCGGGCCACCCTCGTCCACGCGATCTACGCGGACCTCGCCGAGGTACTGGACGGACTGGGCATCCCGGCCGTCCAGGGCATCCTCTTCGACCTGGGCGTCTCCTCCATGCAACTGGACGAGGCCGACCGCGGTTTCGCGTACGCCCAGGACGCGCCGCTGGACATGCGCATGGACCAGACGACCGGCATCAGCGCCGCCGAGGTGCTCAACAGCTACGCGCCGGGCGAGCTGGTGCGGATCCTGCGCCAGTACGGCGAGGAGAAGCAGGCCAAGCGGATCGTCTCGGCGATCGTCCGGGAGCGCGAGAAGGAGCCCTTCACCAACAGCGCCCGGCTGGTCGAACTGATCCGCGACTCCCTTCCGCAGGCCGCCAAGCGGACCGGCGGCAACCCGGCGAAGCGGACCTTCCAGGCGCTGCGGATCGAGGTCAACGGGGAGCTCTCCGGGCTGGAGCGTGCCATTCCGGCGGCGGTGGACCGGATCGCGGTCGGCGGCCGGATCGCGGTGCTCTCGTACCACTCGCTGGAGGACCGACTGGTCAAGCAGGTCTTCGCGGCCGGCGCGACCTCGACGGCCCCGCCCGGCCTGCCGGTGGTGCCGGAGAAGTACCAGCCGAAGCTGAAACTGCTCACGCGCGGCGCCGAGCTGCCCACCGAGGAGGAGATCGCCGAGAACCGGCGGGCCGCCCCGGCCAGGTTCCGCGGCGTCGAACGCATCCGGGAGGCGCGACTGTGACCAAGGCCGGGAAGGTCGCCACGCTGACCCGCGGGCAGGCGGCCCGCCTCGGCCGGGCGCTCGGCGGTCGCCCGGCCCGCCCGCGTCCCGGCGGGCAGGCGGCCCGGATGCCGTTCGTCCTGCTGGTCGTGGCCCTGCTCGGCGGCGGCCTGATCAGCCTGCTGCTGCTGAACTCGGCACTGAACGAAGGCTCCTTCCAGCTCAGCAAGCTGAGGAAGGAGACCACCGCCCTCACCGACGAGGAGCAGGCGCTGCAGCGCGACGTCGACGCCTACTCCGCGCCCGACGCGCTCCAGCGCCGGGCGCACGAGCTGGGCCTGGTCCCCGGCGGCAGCCCGGTCTTCATCGGCCCGGACGGCAAGGTCGAGGGCAGCGCCGCGCCCGCCGAGGCCCCGCCGTCGCCGACCCCGACCCCGGCTCCGCCGGCGGCCCAGGGCGCCTCCCCGGCCGCACCCGCGGCGTCGCCCCCGGCCTCGCAGAGCCCGGCAGCCGCGTCCCCGGCCCAGCCTTCGCGGCAGCAGCCCACCCCCAACCCAGGCAGGTGACGTCGTGACCCCGATGGCAGGCGGTTTCGCGGTGCCGGGGGGCAGCCCTGCGGGGCCTTCCCCCACCCCGCCCTTCCTCCGTTCCCCGGACTCCGCCCGGACCCGGTCCTCAATCTCCGGACGGGCTGAAGATTCAGCCTCGCCGGCGTTCGAGGCGCGGGGTCTGGGGCGGAGCCCCAGGAAGCCCGGGCGGAGCCGGGGGATGCTCGCGCAGCGGCGCCGCACCGGCGGGTACGCGGCCCAGCACCCCGGCAGCCTCACCGGCACCGCCCCGGCGGTGACCGCGTGAGCCCGCAGGAGCCGCCCCGGCGGCGGGTGCCCGGACCGGCCAGGCCGCCCCGTGCCGCCGGCGACCGGGCCAGGGCCGGCGCCCGCCCGGCCTCGCGCCCGGCGACCCGGCGGCCGACGGGCCCCCGTACCCCGCACACGATCCGGCTCGGCAGCCCGCGGCCCCGGCTGCGCCTGGTCGGCGTCGGCCTGACCCTCGTCATGCTGGCCTTCGTGGTCCGCCTGCTCCAGGTCCAGGCCGTCGACGCCGCGACGTTCTCCGCCGAGGCCTCCAAGAACCGCTACACCAGCGTCAAGCTGGCCGCCGAGCGCGGCGAGATCACCGACCGCCGGGGCGTGGCCCTCGCCACCAGCGTCGACGCGTACGACATCACCGCCGACCCGAAGATGTTCACCCCGCAGGACAGCAAAGCCCCGGACGCCCCGCAGCAGGCCGCCGCCCTCCTCGCACCCATCCTCGGCAAGGACGCCAAGGAGCTCACCGAGCGGCTGAGCAGCAAGAACTCCCGGTACGTCGTCCTCGCCCAGCGCCAGACCCCCCAGGTCTGGAACCAGATCAAGGACCTCAAGCGGGTCTTCGCGGACAAGGCGGCGGCCGACAAGCGGGCCAACGGCCCCGGCGCCAACGTCCTGGCCGGCGTGTTCAAGGAGACCAGCAGCAAGCGCGTGTACCCGAACGGCGACCTCGCCGCCGGGATACTGGGTTACGTCAACGCCGAGGGCAAGGGCGCCGGCGGCCTGGAGTCCTCCCTCGACAAGAAGCTGTCCGGCAAGGACGGCGAGATCACCTACGCCCAGTCCGGCGGCCGCCAGGTCCCCACCGCCGACTCCAACGAGAAGCCCGCCGTCCCCGGCGAGGACATCCAGCTGACCATCGACCGGGACATCCAGTGGGCGGCGCAGAGCGCCATCGCCGAACAGGTCCAGAAGTCCGAGGCCGACCGCGGCTACGTCATCGTCCAGGACACCCGCACCGGCGAGGTCCTGGCCATGGCCAACGCCCCGGGCTTCGACCCCAACGACCTGACCCGGGCCCGCTCCGCCGCCATGGGCAACGCCGCGCTCCAGGACGTGTACGAACCCGGCTCCACGGCCAAGGTCATGTCGATGGCCGCCGTGCTGGAGGAGAAGAAGGCCACCCCGGAGACCCGTGTCGAGGTCCCCAACCGGCTCCACCGCGGCGACCGGCTCTTCAAGGACGACATCGACCACCCGACCTGGTACCTGACCCTCAACGGGGTCCTCGCCAAGTCCTCCAACATCGGCACCATCCTGGCCACCGGCCAGCTCGGACCCACCCAGCCCGAGGCCAACGAGGTCCTGTACTCGTACCTGACCAAGTTCGGCATCGGCCGGCCCACCGGCCTGAACTACCCCGGAGAGTCCCGCGGCATCCTCGCCGCCCCCAAGGACTGGTCCACCTCCCAGCAGTACACGATCCCCTTCGGCCAGGGCCTCTCGCTCAACGCCATGCAGGCGGCCTCCGTGTACTCGACCATCGCCAACGGCGGCGTCCGCATCGAGCCGACCCTGGTGCGCGGCACCAAGGGCCCCGACGGCCGCTTCACCCCGGCCCCGGCCCCCGAGCAGGACCGCGTGATCAGCCAGGAGACCGCCAAGACCCTCGCCGAGATGCTCGAATCCGTGGTCGACGACCAGGAGGGCACCGGCACCAAGGCGAAGATCCCCGGCTACCGGGTCGGCGGCAAGACCGGCACCTCCAACCGGGTGGATCCGGCCACCGGCCGCTACAAGGGCTACACCGCGTCCTTCGCCGGATTCGCCCCCGCGGACAACCCGCGCATCACCGTCTACTGCGCCATCCAGAACCCCACGAAGGGCAGCTACTTCGGCGGCCAGATCTGCGGCCCCATCTACAAGAAGGTCATGGAGTTCGCGCTCAAGACCCTTCAGGTGGCCCCCACGGGAACCGCGCCCGCCGGGCTCCCCGTCACCTACGACGCCGCTCCTCCGCCCGCCGCGCAGCCCGCCCCGCAGCCCAGTCCGCAGCCCGGTCAGTGACCCACAGCCAGGCCAGGCCCGCCAGAAAAGCGTGAGGCACCATCAGTGACAACCATCACCCCGAAACCCGGGAACCCGACGACCGCCGAAGCCGAAGCCGGGGCCTCATTTCGCGGGCGGCCCGGTGCGCCCGGTACGCTCACCGCCGTGTCCCACGCTGATCAGCCCAGAAAGACCGAGAAGGCCCCGGCAACGCCGCCGGGAGCGCCCCGGCCCGCGTCCGCCAGCCCGAGCCCGCTGGGCGAGCTGGCCGCCCTGCTGGGCATCCCGGCGCCCGGCGCGGCGCAGATCACCGGCATCACGCACGACTCCCGTGCGGTCCGCCCCGGTGACCTGTACGCCGCCCTGCCGGGAGCCAGGACGCACGGCGCCGACTTCGCCGCCCAGGCGGCCGGCCTCGGTGCCGCCGCCGTGCTGACCGACCCCGCGGGGGCGGAGCGCGCCGCGGCGACCGGCCTGCCGGTCCTGACCGTCGACGACCCGCGCGGCCGGATGGGAGAGCTCGCCGCCGCGATCTACGGGCGCCCCGGTGAGGGCCTGCTCCAGATCGGGATCACCGGCACCTCCGGCAAGACCACCACGGCGTACCTCGTCGAAGGCGGCCTGCGCGCGGCGGGCCGTAGCACCGGACTGGTCGGCACCGTCGAGATGCGCATCGGCGACGAACGCATCAAGTCCGAGCGGACCACCCCCGAGGCCACCGACCTCCAGGCCCTCTTCGCGGTCATGCGCGAGCGCGGGGTCGAGGCCGTGGCCATGGAGGTTTCCAGCCACGCCCTGGTGCTCGGCCGGGTCGACGGCTGCGTCTTCGACGTCGCCGTCTTCAACAACCTGAGCCCGGAGCACATGGAGTTCCACTCCGACATGGAGGACTACTTCCAGGCCAAGGCGGGGCTCTTCACGGCCCGCCGGGCCCGCCTGGGCGTGGTCAACCTCGACGACGAGTACGGCCGCCGCCTGGCCAAGGAGGCCACCGTCCCGGTCGTCACCTTCTCCGCCACGGGCGACCCGGCCGCCGACTGGCGCGCCGAGGACGTCGTCACCGGCCACATGGACTCCACGCTCACGCTGGTCGGTCCCGAGGGGCAGCGCGTGCGCGCCAAGGCCCCGCTGCCCGGCCCGTTCAACGTCGCCAACACCGTCGCCGCGATCGTCACGCTCGCCGCCGCCGGCCTCGACCCGCAGACCGCCGCCGACGGCGTCGCCGCGGTCCCGGGGGTCCCCGGCCGGCTGGAGCGGGTGGACGCGGGACAGCCGTACCTCGCCGTCGTCGACTACGCGCACAAGACGGACGCCGTGGAGTCGGTCCTGCGCGCGCTGCGCGAGGTCACCACCGGCGAGCTGCACATCGTCCTCGGCTGCGGCGGGGACCGCGACACCACCAAGCGCGGCCCGATGGGGGCCGCGGCCGCCCGGTTCGCCGACGTCGCCGTCCTGACCTCCGACAATCCGCGCTCCGAGGACCCGCTCGCGATCCTCGCCGCGATGTTCGAGGGCGCCGTGTCCGTGCCGCCCGCCGAGCGGGGCACCGTCCTGGTCGACGCCGACCGGGCCGCGGCCATCGCGGCCGCCGTCGCCCGCGCCCGACCCGGCGACACCGTGCTGGTGGCCGGCAAGGGCCACGAGCAGGGCCAGGACACCGCCGGTGTCGTCCGCCCCTTCGACGACCGCACGGTGCTCCGCGCCGCGATCGAGCACCAAGCCGTGCTCGACCGGACGACCGTGCTCGATGAAACGACCCAGGTCCGACAGGCCGAGGTGAACCAGTGATCGCCCTTTCCCTCGCCGAGATCGCCGACATCACCGGCGGGCGTCCCCACGACATACCGGATCCGTCCGTCCAGGTCACCGGTCCCGTGGTCTACGACTCCCGCGAGGTCGCGCCGGGCAGCCTGTTCGCCGCCTTCGTCGGCGAGCGGGTCGACGGCCACGACTACGCGCAGCGCGCGGTGTCCGCGGGCGCCGTGGCCGTCCTCGCGACCCGGCCCGTCGGCGTACCGGCCATCGTGGTCCCCGACGTGGTGGCCGCCCTCGGAGCACTCGCCCGGGCCGTGGTCACCCGCCTGGGCACCGATGTCGTGGCCCTCACCGGCTCCGCCGGCAAGACCTCCACCAAGGACCTGATCGCGCAGGTGCTGCAGCACCACGCGCCGACCGTGTGGACCCCCGGGAACCTCAACAACGAGATCGGCCTGCCGATCACGACGCTGCGCGTCACCGAGGACACCCAGCACCTGGTCCTGGAGATGGGCGCCCGCGGCATCGGCCACATCCGCTACCTCACCGGACTGACGCCCCCGCGGATCGGTCTGGTCCTCAACGTCGGCACCGCCCACATCGGCGAGTTCGGCGGCCGCGAACAGATCGCGCAGGCCAAGGGGGAGCTGGTCGAGGCCCTCCCGGCCGAGGCGGAGGGCGGCGTCGCCGTCCTCAACGCCGATGACCTGCTGGTTCGTGAAATGGCCGGGCGCACGAAGGCCCGTACGGTGCTGTTCGGTGAGGCCGAGGACGCCGAAATCCGGGCCACCGAAGTCCGCATGACGGACAGGGGGACGGCTTCCTTCACACTGCACACACCGACCGGGTGCAGCGACGTGACCTTGCGGCTGTACGGTGAGCACCACGTGTCGAACGCGCTCGCCGCGGCCGCCGTCGCCCATGTACTGGGCATGTCCGTACAGGAGATCGCCACCGCGCTCTCCGGTGCGGGCACGCTGTCCCGGTGGCGGATGGAGGTCACCGAGCGGGCGGACGGTGTGACGATCGTCAACGACGCCTACAACGCGAACCCCGAGTCCATGCGGGCCGCACTCCGCGCGCTCGCCGCGATGGGCGGGGCCGGCAAGGCGAACGGGGGACGCACGTGGGCGGTGCTCGGCCCGATGGCCGAGCTCGGAGACGACGCTCTCGCCGAGCACGACGCGGTCGGACGACTTGTCGTCCGGCTCAACGTGAGCAAGCTCGTCGCAGTCGGGGGCAGGGAAGCCTCCTGGCTGCAACTGGGCGCATATAACGAGGGTTCGTGGGGTGAGGAGTCGGTGCTCGTGTCCGACGCGCAGGCGGCGGTCGACCTGTTGCGCAGTGAACTGCGCCCGGGTGACGTCGTGCTGGTGAAGGCTTCCAGGTCGGCCGGTCTGGAGCGGGTGGCCCAGGGCCTTCTCGACAGCACTGTCGAGGGCGAGGTCGCCGACCGATGAGGCAGATCCTGTTCGCCGGTGTCATCGGCATGTTCCTCACCGTCACCGGCACCCCGCTGCTGATCAAGCTGCTCGCCCGCAAGGGCTACGGCCAGTTCATCCGCGACGACGGCCCCCGCGGCCACGCCGGGAAGAAGGGCACGCCCACCATGGGCGGCATCTCCTTCATCCTGGCGACGCTCATCGCGTACGCCCTGACGAAGGTCCTCACCGGTGAGGAGCCGAGCTTCTCGGGCCTGCTCGTGCTGTTCCTGATGGCCGGCATGGGCCTCGTCGGGTACCTGGACGACTACATCAAGATCGTCAAGCGGCGTTCGCTGGGCCTGCGGGCCAAGGCGAAGATGTCCGGCCAGCTGATCGTCGGCATCGCCTTCGCGGTGCTGGCCCTCCAGTTCAAGGACTCGCGCGGGCTGACCCCGGCCTCCACCAAGCTGTCGTTCGTCACGGACTTCGGCTGGTCGATAGGTCCGGTGCTGTTCGTGGTGTGGGCGCTGTTCATGATCTTGGCGATGTCCAACGGCGTGAACCTCACCGACGGTCTGGACGGTCTCGCGACCGGCGCCGCGGTGATGGTCTTCGGCGCCTACACCTTCATCGGTGTCTGGCAGTTCCAGGAGTCCTGCGCCAGGGCCGGTGACCTCACCAACCCGAACGCATGCTTCGAGGTGCGCGACCCGCTCGACCTCGCGGTCGTCGCCTCCGCCCTCATGGGCGCCTGCTTCGGCTTCCTGTGGTGGAACACCTCGCCCGCCAAGATCTTCATGGGTGACACCGGCTCGCTCGCCCTCGGCGGCGCGCTCGCGGGCCTCGCCATCTGCTCCCGCACGGAGTTCCTGATGGCGCTCCTCGGCGGCCTCTTCGTGCTCATCACGATGTCGGTCGTCATCCAGGTCGGTTCCTTCAAGATGACCGGCAAGCGGGTCTTCCGGATGGCACCACTGCAGCACCACTTCGAGCTCAAGGGCTGGTCCGAGGTACTGGTCGTGGTCCGCTTCTGGATCATCCAGGGCATGTGCGTGATCGTTGGTCTCGGTCTCTTCTACGCGGGATGGGCAGCCGACAAGTGACGTCCTGGCAGGACAAGAACATCACCGTCGCCGGTCTCGGCGTGAGCGGCATCAGTGCCGCCCGCGCCCTGGCCGGCCTCGGCGCAGTGGTGACCGTGGTCGACAACGGTGACGGTGACGCGCACCGCGCCCGGGCCGCCGAGCTCGCGGCGGAGGGCATCACCGTCCGCCTCGGCCGCCTCGCGGACGGCGGGCACGCGGGCGAGGTCCTGCCCGAGGGCACCGAGCTGGTCGTCACCTCGCCCGGCTGGAAGCCCGACAGCCCGCTGTTCGAGGCCGCCGCCAAGGCCGGCGTGGACGTGGTCGGGGACGTGGAGATCGCCTGGCTGCTGCGCGAGGTCGGCCAGGAGCGGCGTGCCCTGCGGTCCGGCGAGGACGCGGCCGCAGCCCCCCGCAGGGCCCCGGCCCCCTGGCTCGCGATCACCGGCACCAACGGCAAGACCACCACCACCCAGATGCTGGCGTCGATCCTGAAGGCCGCGGGCCTGCGCACCGCCGCCGTCGGCAACATCGGCACCCCGATCATCGACGTGGTGCTCGGCGAGCAGGAGTACGACGTGCTCGCCGTCGAACTCTCCAGCTACCAGCTGCACTGGGCGCCCTCGTTGCGCGTCCACTCGGCGGCCGTGCTGAACCTGGCCCCCGACCACCTCGACTGGCACGGCTCGATGCAGGCGTACGCCGCCGACAAGGGCCGGATCTACGAGGGCAACACGGTCGCCTGCGTCTACAACGTCGCCGACCCGGCCACCGAGGACCTGGTCGTGGAGGCAGACGTCGAAGAGGGCTGCCGCGCGATCGGCTTCACCCTCGGCGCCCCCGGCCCCTCCATGCTCGGCGTCGTCGACGGCATCCTCGTCGACCGGGCCTTCGTGGAGAACCGGCAGAAGAACGCCCAGGAGCTCGCCGAGGTCACGGACGTCAACCCGCCGGCCCCGCACAACATCGCCAACGCGCTCGCCGCCGCGGCCCTGGCCCGCGCCTTCGGCGTGGAGCCGCGCGCCGTCCGCGACGGGCTGCGCGACTTCCGCCCGGACGCCCACCGCGTCGCGTACGTGGACGAGGTCGACTCGGTCACCTACATCGACGACTCCAAGGCCACCAACACGCACGCGGCGGAGGCCTCGCTCGCGGCCTTCGAGCCGGTCGTCTGGATCGCCGGCGGCCTCGCCAAGGGCGCGACCTTCGACGAGCTCGTGCAGAACGCCGCGAAGCGGCTGCGCGGCGCCGTACTGATCGGCGCCGACCGGGCGCTCATCGCCGAGGCGCTGGCGCGACACGCCCCCGAGGTCCCGGTCGTCGACCTCGACCGGACCGACACTGGGGCGATGCTCGCAGCGGTCCGGGAAGCCGCCGCGCTCGCCGAGCCCGGCGACACGGTCCTGCTGGCACCTGCCTGCGCCTCGATGGACATGTTCGCGAACTACAACAAGCGTGGGGACGCATTCGCCGACGCGGTGCGCGAACTGGCCGCCGAGAACGCTGCGGACACGGCCTAGGCCGGGGGCTCCGGGACAGGTTCCCTCCGGCCGGCAGCTCGCCTCGTACGAGTGGAGGGGAAGATCACAGATGCCGGCCAAGCAGATGCTGCCGGGGCGGCGGCCGTCCGCCGTGAAGGCGCAGGGCCGCAAACGCCCTGCGGTGCGTTCGAAGCGGCCCGCCGGGCGCGGGCCGCTGGCCCGGCTGCGGCGTACGCAGCGGCAGTTGCAGAAGGCCTGGGACCGCCCGCTCACCGCCTACTACCTGATTTTCGGCAGTTCCCTGCTCATCACCGTGCTCGGCCTGGTGATGGTGTACTCGGCCTCGATGATCAAGGCCCTCCAGCTCGGCCTCGGCGACGCGTACTTCTTCAAGAAGCAGTTCCTGGCCGCCCTCATCGGTGGCGCGCTCCTGATGGTCGCCTCCCGGATGCCGGTCAAACTGCACCGGGCGCTCTCGTACCCGGTGCTCGCCGGCACGCTCTTCCTGATGGTCCTGGTCCAGGTCCCGGGGATAGGCGTCTCGATCAACGGCAACCAGAATTGGATCTCCCTTGGCGGTCCGTTCATGCTCCAGCCCAGCGAGTTCGGCAAACTGGCGCTGATCCTGTGGGGCGCCGACCTGCTGGCGCGCAAGGGCGACAAGGGGCTGCTGAGCCAGTGGAAGCACCTGTTGGTGCCGCTGGTCCCGGTGGCCTTCCTACTGCTCGGCCTGATCATGCTGGGCGGGGACATGGGCACCGCGATGATCCTCGGCGCCATCCTGTTCGGTCTGCTCTGGCTGGCCGGGGCCCCGACCCGGATGTTCGTCGGGGTGCTCGCCTTCGCGGGTGCGATCGTCGCACTGCTCATCAAGACGAGCCCGCACCGGATGGACCGGCTGGAATGCCTGGGGGCGACAGAACCGGGCAAGAACGACCTTTGCTGGCAGGCCGTTCACGGAATCTACGCCCTCGCCTCAGGTGGATGGTTCGGTTCCGGCCTGGGTGCAAGTGTGGAAAAATGGGGGCAACTACCCGAAGCCCACACCGACTTCATCTTCGCCATCACCGGGGAGGAACTGGGTCTGGCGGGGACGCTGTCGGTGCTCGCCCTGTTCGCGGCTCTAGGCTATGCGGGTATCCGCGTGGCCGGACGCACGGAGGATTCCTTCGTACGGTTTGCCGCGGGAGGCGTGACCACCTGGATCACGGCCCAGGCCGTGATCAACATCGGTGCGGTGCTCGGCCTGCTGCCGATCGCCGGAGTCCCGCTCCCGCTGTTCTCCTACGGAGGGTCAGCCCTGCTGCCGACCATGTTCGCGGTCGGACTGCTCATCGCCTTCGCGCGTGAGGAGCCGGCGGCGCGCGCGGCCCTCGCGATGCGACAGCCGAAGACCGGCTGGTGGCGGACCGGGGTGAGATGGAAGTCGATGAGACGGCGCGTCAAGAAGCGTCCGTCCGGAGAGCGGTGAAATTCGGTGCATGTCGTACTCGCCGGTGGGGGGACCGCCGGCCACATCGAGCCGGCGCTCGCCCTCGCGGACGCCCTGCGCAGGCAGGACCCTTCAGTGGGCATCACCGCCCTCGGCACGGAGCGCGGACTGGAAACCCGCCTGGTGCCGGAACGCGGCTACGAGCTGGGTCTGATCCCCGCCGTTCCGTTGCCCCGCAAGCCGACCCCGGAACTGATCACCGTCCCGGGACGGCTGCGCGGCACCATCAAGGCGGCGGAGGAGATCCTGATCCGCACCAAGGCCGACTGCGTCGTCGGCTTCGGCGGCTACGTGGCCCTGCCCGGCTATCTCGCGGCCAAGCGCCTCGGGGTGCCCATCATCGTGCACGAGGCCAACGCCAGGCCCGGACTGGCCAATAAGATCGGCTCCCGGTACGCGCACGCCGTCGCGGTCTCCACCCCCGACAGCAAGCTGCGCGGCGCCCGCTACGTGGGCATCCCGCTGCGCCGCTCCATCTCCACCCTCGACCGGGCCGCGGTCCGCCCGGAGGCGCGCGCCGCCTTCGGCCTGGACCCCAACCTGCCCACGCTGC
Organism: Streptomyces sp. NBC_01214; assembly: GCF_026340975.1. GTDB lineage: Bacteria > Actinomycetota > Actinomycetes > Streptomycetales > Streptomycetaceae > Streptomyces. The sequence goes on from NZ_JAPEOS010000001.1 coordinate 2,247,212, forward strand.
TGGTCTCCGGCGGTTCGCAGGGCGCCCGTCGCCTCAACGAGACGATCCAGCAGGTCGCGTCGACCCTCCAGCGCTCCGGGATCCAGATCCTGCACGCCGTCGGGCCGAAGAACGAACTGCCGCGTGTCGACAACATGCCCGGGATGCCGCCGTATGTGCCGGTACCGTACGTGGACCGGATGGATCTCGCGTACGCCGCCGCCGACATGATGCTGTGCCGCGCGGGAGCGATGACCGTCGCCGAACTCTCCGCCGTCGGGCTCCCCGCCGCCTACGTCCCGTTGCCGATCGGCAACGGTGAACAGCGGCTCAACGCCCAGCCGGTGGTGAAGGCCGGTGGCGGCCTGCTCGTGGACGACGCGGAGCTGACGCCCGACTGGGTGCTGAGCCAGGTCCTCCCGGTGCTGTCCGACCCGCACCGCCTGTACGAGATGTCCCGGGCCGCCGGTGAGTTCGGCCGCCGGGACGCCGACGAGCTCCTGGTCGGCATGGTCTACGAGGCGATCGCGGCCCACAGGTCCCGCTGAGGCGGGTAGCGCAGACGCAGGAGGCAGGGAGTGGCCGGAGGGACGACCGCGCGGCGCGGAACACCGTTTTCTGATCGGTCCGGCCCGGCTGCCCGCAAGGGCACCGGCGCTCCCAAGCCGCCGAAGCCCCCCAAGGCCCCCAAGGCCCCCAAGGCCCCGAAGTCGGCCCCGGGGGCCGGCCCACAGGGTTCCGGCGCACGCCTGCGCCGGGGCCCCGTGCTGGCCTCCCTGGCCGCCGCGGTGGTCCTCGCCGCGGGCGGCACCTGGGTGCTCTACGGCTCGTCCTGGCTCCGCGTGGAGAAGGTCGCCGCCACCGGCATGGACGTGCTCACCTCCGAGCAGGTCCTCGGTGCCGCGGCCGTCCCGGTCGGCGCGCCCCTGGTGAGCGTCGACACCGAGGAGATCGAGGGTCGGGTCCGCGGCCGGCTGCCCCGCATCGACTCGGTCGACGTGGTGCGGGCCTGGCCGCACGGCATCGGTCTGAAAGTGACGGAACGCAAACCCGTCCTGCTCATCAAAAAGGACGCCAACTTCGTGGAAGTGGACGCATCGGGTGTGCGATTCGACACGGTTCCGAAAGCACCCGCGGGTGTTCCGGTCCTCGAATTGAACGCCGGTCGATCGCCGAGCGCCCGCCGCTTCGACGAGGAACGGCTGCTGCACGAGGCCGTACTCGTCGCGGGCGCCCTCCCGGAGCCGATCGCCAAGGAAACCGTGCAGGTCAAGGTGGGTTCCTACGATTCGGTCGCGCTGGAGCTCACCGGGGGCCGGTCCGTGACGTGGGGGAGCGGTGAACAGAGCGATGCGAAGGGACGCGCATTGAACGCTTTGTTGAAAGCCGCTCCCAAGGCCGCCCACTTCGACGTGAGCGTCCCCACCGCCCCTGCTGCGTCCGGGAGTTGACGTCCGGTCCAACAGCGGCGCACCCTGGTTGGCCAGCGATACGGGTGATCACATAGGGTGAAAAGAAAAACGGGAGGTTCGGCGTGTTCGTTGAACACGCGCTACTTGTCGACTTAGTGTCCTGTTCGGAAGAGTCCGAGGAACAGGCACACCCCTAACCCTAAACTTCAGGGTGAGGGTTCGGGTCGGCGCGTTCGGACCGTCCCTATTTCGGCATCAGTCGTCGCAACGCAGGCCCGCGAGGCGGCGACACGTAACTCGAGGCGAGAGGCCTTCGACGTGGCAGCACCGCAGAACTACCTCGCAGTCATCAAGGTCATCGGTGTCGGCGGCGGTGGTGTCAATGCCATCAACCGAATGATCGAGGTCGGTCTCAAGGGCGTCGAGTTCATCGCCATCAACACGGACGCCCAGGCGCTGTTGATGAGCGACGCCGACGTCAAGCTCGACGTCGGCCGGGAACTCACCCGTGGCCTCGGCGCCGGCGCCAACCCGGCCGTCGGTCGCAAGGCGGCAGAGGACCACCGCGAGGAGATCGAGGAGGTCCTCAAGGGGGCCGACATGGTCTTCGTCACCGCCGGTGAGGGCGGCGGCACCGGCACCGGCGGCGCACCTGTCGTCGCCAACATCGCGCGCTCGCTGGGCGCCCTGACGATCGGTGTGGTCACCCGACCGTTCACCTTCGAGGGCCGGCGCCGCGCGAACCAGGCGGAGGACGGCATCGCCGAGCTCCGCGAAGAGGTCGACACCCTCATCGTCATCCCCAACGACCGACTGCTGTCCATCTCGGACCGCCAGGTCAGCGTGCTCGACGCCTTCAAGTCGGCCGACCAGGTCCTGCTCTCGGGCGTCCAGGGCATCACCGACCTCATCACCACCCCGGGTCTGATCAACCTCGACTTCGCCGACGTCAAGTCCGTGATGTCCGAGGCCGGCTCGGCCCTGATGGGCATCGGCTCGGCGCGCGGCGACGACCGCGCCGTGGCCGCCGCCGAGATGGCGATCTCCTCGCCGCTCCTGGAGGCGTCCATCGACGGCGCCCGTGGCGTGCTGCTCTCCATCTCCGGTGGCTCGGACCTCGGTCTCTTCGAGATCAACGAGGCCGCGCAGCTGGTCAGCGAGGCCGCGCACCCCGAGGCGAACATCATCTTCGGCGCCGTCATCGACGACGCGCTCGGCGACGAGGTACGGGTCACCGTCATCGCGGCCGGGTTCGACGGCGGACAGCCCCCGGCCCGCCGGGACAACGTCATCGGTGCCGCGTCCACCAAGCGCGAGGAGCCGGCCCCGGCTCCGGTCCGCGCCCCCGAGCCGGTCCGCCCGGCCTTCGGCGGACTCGGCTCGGTCACCCCGCGTGAGGAGCCCCCGGCTCCGGTCGAGCCGGCCCCGGTCGAGGTCCAGGCCCCCGCGCCGCAGGTCCCCACGGCCCGGCCGTACCAGGACAGCCCGGCCGAAGAGCTGGATGTTCCGGACTTCTTGAAGTGACACCAGAGCAGCATCACGTGGGCGGCGCCCACTTCGCCTTCACCGACCGGTGGGGCGGAGTGAGCGCCGTTCCGTACGAGGAGCTCAATCTCGGCGGCGCGGTCGGAGACGACCCGGCCGCCGTTCTCGCGAACCGGGCACGGGCGGCGCAGTCCCTGGGCCTGGCGCCGGACCGGGTGGTCTGGATGAACCAGGTGCACGGCCGGGACGTGGCCGTGGTGGACGGCCCCTGGGGGGCGGACGTCGAGGTCCCGGCGGTGGACGCGGTGGTGACCGCCCGTCGGGGGCTCGCCCTCGCGGTGCTCACCGCCGACTGCACGCCGGTCCTGCTGGCGGACCCCGTCGCCGGGGTCGTGGGGGCCGCCCACGCCGGGCGGCCGGGACTGGTCGCCGGGGTGGTGCCCGCCACCGTCGGGGCGATGGTCGACCTCGGGGCCGATCCCGGGCGGATCGTCGCCCGGACCGGACCCGCCGTCTGCGGACACTGCTACGAGGTTCCGGCCGAAATGCGGGAGGCGGTGGCGGAGGTCGTCCCCGCCGCCCGGGCCGAGACGAGCTGGGGGACACCGGCCGTCGACGTGGTCGCCGGAGTGCACGCCCAGCTCGCGGAGGCGGGGGTGGTGAACACCGGCCGCTCCCCGGTCTGCACACTGGAGTCGCGGGACCACTTCTCGTACCGCCGCGACCGGGTGACCGGACGCCTGGCCGGATATGTCTGGTTGACGGAGCTTTCCGGGGGGACGACCCCCGGACCGCCGGGGGAAAAGAAGAATGACGGATCGTAAGTCTGAGCTCGCCGAGAACCTGGCGCGGGTGGAGGAACGCATCGCGTCCGCCTGCGCGGCGGCGGGGCGGGGGCGGGACGAGGTGACGCTCATCGTGGTCACCAAGACCTACCCCGCGAGCGACGTACGACTGCTGGCGGACCTGGGTGTCCGTCATGTTGCGGAAAATCGTGACCAGGACGCCGCCCCCAAGGCCGCGGCCTGCGCGGATCTGCCGCTCAGCTGGCACTTCGTCGGTCAGTTGCAGACGAACAAAGTCCGTTCCGTGGCCGGATACGCGCACGTCGTGCAGTCGGTCGACCGGTCGAAGCTCGTGACCGCCCTCTCGGCGGCCGCGGTGAACGCCGGCCGGGAGCTCGGGTGCCTCGTGCAGATCGCCCTCGACGCGGAGTCGGGGGAGCGCGGGGCCCGCGGCGGCGCGGCGCCGGAGCAGCTCGCCGAGTTGGCTGACCTCGTCGCCGGGGCTCCGGGACTGCGCATCGACGGCCTGATGACGGTCGCTCCGCTGTCCGGCCAGTACGCGGGGCGCGAACGGGCCGCTTTCGAGCGGCTGATGGAATTGTCATCCCGCATGCGCGTGGACCATCCGGCTGCCACGATGGTGTCGGCCGGGATGAGCGCAGACCTGGAACAGGCCGTGGCGGCCGGTGCGACACATGTACGCGTCGGCACTGCGGTACTCGGCGCGAGACCCCGGCTCGGGTAACGTCGCGAAGAAAGTCGGACCACAGCAGAAAATATGGTCATTCCCGCTGATGAGCGGGCAGACCTAGTGGATCGCGGGCAGTTGGTGACATTCGTGACACGGCGGCACCTGCGACAGGGCGATCCACCACAGAGCGGAGGACTCGGAGAATGGCCGGCGCGATGCGCAAGATGGCGGTCTACCTCGGCCTCGTGGAGGACGACCGGTACGACAACCCGGGGTACGACCCCGACGACGAGTTCGAGCCCGAGCCGGAGATGGAGCGGGCTCGGGAGCGGGATCGCCGACAGCAGCCCGTGCACCAAGCGCCCGTATCGGACGAACCGGTACGAGTGGCACAGCCTCCGGCGCAGCGCGAACCTATCCCAATTCCGGTGGAAAGCGGACGTCCTGCGCGAATCGCCCCCGTGGCATCCATCACACCTGATCGTACGAACCTGGAGAAGAACGCCCCCGTGATCATGCCCAAGGTCGTCTCCGAGCGGGAGCCGTACCGCATCACGACGCTGCACCCCCGGACCTACAACGAGGCCCGTACCATCGGGGAACACTTCCGTGAGGGCACTCCGGTGATCATGAATCTCACGGAGATGGACGACACGGATGCGAAGCGTCTCGTGGACTTCGCCGCCGGACTCGTCTTCGGTCTGCACGGCAGCATTGAACGCGTGACACAGAAGGTGTTCCTGCTGTCGCCTGCTAACGTCGATGTCACGGCGGAGGACAAGGCCCGCATCGCGGAGGGCGGGTTCTTCAACCAAAGCTAGACCGATCCGTCAGACACGGGGCCGGGAACACAGCGGGAGCAGGGGAGAGGGAAGCGCGGAATGGGTGTCGCACTGCAAGTGATCTACTTCGCCTTGGGGTGCTTCCTCGTCGTGCTGATCTTCCGCCTGGTCATGGACTACGTGTTCCAGTTCGCACGTTCCTGGACACCCGGCAAGGCGATGGTGGTCGTACTGGAGGCCACCTACAGCGTCACCGATCCACCGCTCAAGCTTCTTCGGCGGGTCATTCCGCCGTTGCGTCTCGGGGGCGTGGCACTCGACCTGTCCTTCTTCGTTCTGATGATCATCGTTTACATCCTCATCAGTTTCGTGCGCACCGCTGCGAGCGGCTTGTGAACGATGTGCTTCCCCGCGGGCGCGGGGACAGTCCCGATACGGTCTTGCCGACTGCCGACGACTACGTAGAGGTGAAGAAGACATGCCGCTGACTCCCGAGGACGTGCGGAACAAGCAGTTCACGACCGTCCGCCTCCGAGAAGGCTATGACGAGGACGAGGTCGATGCCTTCCTCGACGAGGTCGAGTCCGAACTGACGCGCCTGCTGCGCGAGAACGAGGACCTGCGCGCCAAGCTGGCCGCCGCCACGCGTGCCGCCGCGCAGAACCAGCAGCAGCAGGGCATGCGCAAGGCCGAACCCCAGGACCAGCGCGGCCCCGGCGCCCCCGTGCCCGCGGCCATATCCGGCCCGCCGCAGCAGCAGCCGCAGATGGGCCCGCCGCAGCTCCAGGGCGGCCCGCCGCAGCTTCCGGGTGGCCAGCCGCAGCTTCCGCCGGGCCCCGGCGGCCAGGGCCAGCAGGGCCCCGGTCCGATGGGCGGCCCCATGGGCGGTCCCATGCAGCAGCACCCCATGGGTGGACCCCAGGGCATGCAGCAGCAGCCCATGGGCGGCCCCCAGGGCATGCAGCAGCAGTCGATGGGCGGCCAGAACCCGCTCGGCCAGCAGATGCAGCCCATGGGCCAGCAGATGCAGCCGATGGGGCAGCAGATGCAGCCCATGGGTCAGCCCATGCAGCAGATGCAGCAGCCGCAGCTCCCGCAGCAGGGCCCCGGTGGCGACAGCGCCGCACGTGTCCTGTCGCTGGCGCAGCAGACCGCCGACCAGGCGATCGCGGAGGCCCGCTCCGAGGCCAACAAGATCGTCGGCGAGGCCCGGTCGCGCGCCGAGGGCCTGGAGCGGGACGCCCGCGCCAAGGCCGACGCGCTGGAGCGGGACGCGCAGGAGAAGCACCGCGTCGCGATGGGCTCCCTGGAGTCCGCCCGCGCCACGCTGGAGCGCAAGGTCGAGGACCTGCGGGGCTTCGAGCGCGAGTACCGTACGCGTCTGAAGTCCTACCTGGAGTCGCAGCTGCGCCAGCTGGAGACCCAGGCGGACGACTCGCTGGCCCCGCCGCGGAACCCGGCGGGTCCCGCGCTGCCGCCGTCGCCGTCGCCCTCGATGGCTCCGGCCGGTGCGATGGGCCACTCCATGGGCGGTCCCTCGATGGGTGGCCCGTCCCCCATGGGCGGTCCCTCCCCGATGGGTGCCCCGTCCTACGGCGGCAACCAGCAGCAGATGTCCCCGGCGATGACCCAGCCGATGGCTCCGGTGCGGCCGGCTGCGCCGCAGCCGATGCAGGCGCCGTCGCCGATGCGGGGCTTCCTGATCGACGAGGACGACAACTAGGCGCCGCCGCGTTCTGCGGTCGGCAGCCGCGCTCTACGGGCCGGGCCCGGTTCCCCTTCGGGGGCACCGGGCCCGGCCCGTTTCGCTGCCCGCGCGCGGCACCGTTGCGGGGGCTCCGCCCCCGACCCCCCGCGCCTCAATCGCCGGCGAGGCTGAAAGATCCGGGGCTCCGCCCCCCCCGAGCCCCCCCGAGCCCCCGCGCCTCATTCGCCGGCGGGGCTGAAACATCTGGGGCTCCGGCGCGAGCTCCCGCGTCTCAATTGCTGGCGGGGCTGAAAGATCCGGGGCTCCGCCGCCCGAGCCCCCGCGCCTCATTCGCCGGCGGGGCTGAAACATCCGGGGCTGGGAAAATCAGCCCCTCCGGCGTTTGAGGAGCGGGGTCTGGGGCGGAGCCCCAGGGCACGGCGGGGCAGACGAAAGCGGCCCGTCCCCCCGGGAGGGAACGGGCCGCTCGGGGCGGGGCTACGCCTTGCGGAGGCGGAACGTCAGGCCGAGGGGCTCGTCCGTGAACGGGTCACCGTACGTGGCGTCGGCCTCGCCGGACGCGAAGTCCGTGGCGAGCACCTCGTCCGCGATGAGGCCGGCGTGGTCCGTCAGGGCCGTCACGACCTCCGGCTCCGCGGAGGACCACCGCAGCGCGATGCGGTCCGCCACGTCGAGGCCGGAGTTCTTCCGGGCCTCCTGGATCAGGCGGATCGCGTCACGGGCCAGGCCCGCCAGCCGCAGCTCCGGGGTGATCTCCAGGTCCAGGGCGACCGTCGCGCCCGAGTCGGACGCCACCGACCAGCCCTCGCGCGGGGTCTCCGTGATGATGACCTCCTCCGGCGAGAGGGAGATCTCCTCACCGTTCAGCGAGATCACCGCCGAGCCGGCCCGCAGGGCCAGGGACAACGCCGCCGCATCGGCCGCGGCCACGGCCTTGGCGACGTCCTGGACGCCCTTGCCGAAGCGCTTGCCCAGCGCCCGGAAGTTCGCCTTCGCCGTCGTGTCGACGAGCGACCCGCCGACCTCCGACAGGGAGGCCAGGGAGGAGACGTTCAGCTCTTCGGTGATCTGGGACTGCAGCTCGGGGGAGAGCGCGTCGAAGCCCACCGCTCCGACCAGGGCCCGGGACAGGGGCTGGCGGGTCTTGACGCCCGACTCGGCACGCGTCGCCCGCCCCAGCTCCACCAGGCGGCGGACCAGCTGCATCTGCTGGGACAGCGCCGGGTCGATCGCCGTGGTGTCCGCGACCGGCCAGGTGGAGAGGTGGACCGACTCCGGGGCGTCCGGGGTCACCGGGACGACCATGTCCTGCCAGACCCGCTCCGTGATGAACGGGGTCAGCGGGGCGAGCAGGCGCGTCACCGTCTCGACCACGTCGTGGAGGGTCCGCAGCGCGGCCGCGTCGCCCTGCCAGAAGCGGCGGCGCGAGCGGCGGACGTACCAGTTGGACAGGTCGTCCACGAACGCGGAGAGGAGCTTGCCCGCGCGCTGGGTGTCGTACGACTCCATCGCCTCGGTGACCTCGGCGACGAGCGCGTGCAGCTCCGAGAGCAGCCAGCGGTCGAGGACCGTGCGGTCGGCCGGGGCCGGGTCGGCGGCGGACGGCGCCCAGTTCGACGTACGGGCGTACAGGGCCTGGAAGGCGACCGTGTTCCAGTACGTGAGGAGGGTCTTGCGGACGACCTCCTGGATCGTGCCGTGGCCCACGCGCCGCGCCGCCCACGGGGAGCCGCCGGCCGCCATGAACCAGCGCACCGCGTCCGCGCCGTGCTGGTCCATGAGCGGGATGGGCTGGAGGATGTTGCCCAGGTGCTTGGACATCTTGCGGCCGTCCTCGGCGAGGATGTGGCCCAGGCAGACCACGTTCTCGTAGGAGGACTTGTCGAAGACGAGGGTGCCGACCGCCATCAGCGTGTAGAACCAGCCGCGCGTCTGGTCGATGGCCTCCGAGATGAACTGCGCCGGGTAGCGCTTCTCGAAGATCTCCTTGTTCTTGTACGGGTAGCCCCACTGCGCGAACGGCATCGAGCCCGAGTCGTACCAGGCGTCGATGACCTCCGGCACGCGGACGGCCTCCAGCGAGCAGCCTTCCGCGGTGCAGGGGAAGGTGACCTCGTCGATGTACGGGCGGTGCGGGTCCAGGTTCGAGTGGTCCCGGCCCGAGAGCTCGGACAGCTCGGCGCGGGAGCCGACGCAGGTGAGGTGGTTCTCCTCACAGCGCCAGATCGGCAGCGGGGTGCCCCAGTACCGGTTGCGGGACAGCGCCCAGTCGATGTTGTTGTTCAGCCAGTCGCCGAAGCGGCCCTGCTTGACCGAGTCGGGGAACCAGTTCGTCTTTTCGTTCTCCCGCAGCATCGCGTCCTTGACCGCGGTGGTGCGGATGTACCAGGACGGCTGCGCGTAGTAGAGCAGGGCCGTGTGGCAGCGCCAGCAGTGCGGGTAGCTGTGCTCGTAGGCGATGTGCTTGAAGAGCAGGCCGCGCGCGTCGAGGTCGGCGGTCAGCTTCTCGTCGGCCTTCTTGAAGAAGACGCCGCCGACCAGCGGGACCTCCTCCTCGAAGGTGCCGTCGGGGCGGACCGGGTTCACGACGGGCAGGCCGTACGCGCGGCAGACCGCGAGGTCGTCGGCGCCGAAGGCCGGGGACTGGTGGACCAGACCGGTGCCGTCCTCGGTCGTGACGTACTCGGCGTTCACGACGTAGTGGGCGGGCTCCGGGAACTCCACCAGGGAGAACGGACGCTCGTACGTCCAGCGCTCCATCTCCTTGCCCGTGAAGGTCTGGCCGGTGGCCTCCCAGCCCTCGCCGAGGGACTTCTCCAGCAGCGGCTGGGCGACGACGAGCTTTTCGTTGCCGTCCGTGGCCACGACGTACGTGACCTCGGGGTGCGCGGCCACCGCGGTGTTCGACACCAGGGTCCACGGGGTGGTCGTCCAGACCAGCAGCGCCGCCTCGCCCGCGAGCGGGCCGGAGGTCAGCGGGAAGCGGACGTAGACCGAGGGGTCCACGACCGTCTCGTAGCCCTGGGCCAGCTCGTGGTCCGAGAGGCCGGTGCCGCAGCGGGGGCACCAGGGGGCGACGCGGTGGTCCTGGGTGAGCAGGCCCTTGTTGAAGATCTCCTTCAGCGACCACCACACGGACTCGACGTACTCGGGGTCCATGGTCCGGTAGGCGTCGTCCAGGTCGACCCAGTAGCCCATCCGGGTCGTGAGCTCGGTGAACGCGTCGGTGTGGCGGGTCACGGACTCGCGGCACTTGGCGTTGAACTCGGCGATGCCGTACGCCTCGATGTCCTGCTTGCCGTTGAAGCCCAGCTCCTTCTCGACGGCGAGCTCGACGGGCAGGCCGTGGCAGTCCCAGCCGGCCTTGCGGGCCACGTGGTAGCCGCGCATGGTGCGGAAGCGGGGGAAGACGTCCTTGAAGACGCGGGCCTCGATGTGGTGCGCGCCGGGCATGCCGTTCGCGGTGGGCGGGCCCTCGTAGAAGACCCATTCGGGGCGGCCCTCGGACTGCTCCAAGGTCTTGGCGAAGGTCTTGCTCTCGCGCCAGAAGTCGAGGACGGCGTGCTCAAGGGCAGGCAGGTCGACCTGGGCGGGTACCGGGCGGTACTGCGGCGGTGTGGTCATGAGGCTGAACTCTTCCTCCGGCGGGGTGTCAATTCCGTCCGGAGGGACGAGAGCACTGCTGCTCCCGCGGTACCACCCTCCTTGGCCGCCGAACGGATCCGGTGGCCCCCTCATTGGGGTGCGAAGCCGGTTCTACTCGCCGTACGGGGATTCCGTGCGGGCTTTCTTCCGGCGGCTCAGGGGTGATCCTTCACATCGCGCTCGCCCCCGGGCTCTCACCGTCCCCGGGTCGCTCCTGGCTGCGTACGACGCTACTCGTCCCCGTCCATGCCTTTCGCTGGGCCCAGTGTACGGGCCAGGGGGGCGCACGGCCGACCGGTTTACGGGGCCCCGTGCGGGGGCCGCCGGCCCGGCGTGGCGGGGCCCCTGGACGGGTCCGCGAGCGATCCCGGCGCGCCCCCGGAGTGACCCCGGAGTGACCCGAATGGGCCTGCGCTGCCGCTTGCGACGCGGGTGGGGCGGGAGTGGCGGATTACCGGGGCTCCTGATGGGCACAACGGATGCAGGTTGACCTCGATGGATGCGTGCCCCGTTGCCGCGGGGCCGGTGTCGATTTATCGTTCCGGCACGATTCGCGAGCAAAGATCACAGTATGTGAAGGGGCCGCGGCCATGGTGGCGAAGAAGACCGCCGGGAGTACTGCCAAGAAGGCCGTCGGGAAGGCCGCCGGGAAGGCGGCGGTCCCCGCGGACGCGGCTCCCGCCAAGAAGGCGACCGCTGCCCGAAAGACCGCTGCCGGCGCGCTCGCTGCGGACGGGAAGGCGACCGCCGTCGAGAAGACGAACGCTGTCAAGAAGACGACCGCCGTCGAGAAGCGGACGGCCACGGCCAAGAAGGCCGCGGCCGAGGGGGCGGCACATGCCGCGAAGAAGACGGGAGTCCGGAAAGTGGTTGCCAAGAAGAGCGCAGGTACGGCGAGGAAGACGGCCGCGGCCGCCACCAGCGGGCTCCCCAAGGCACGGGCCACGGCGGCCTTGGCCCCCGGCGAGCTCGCCGTACGGCCCGGGGAGGACCCCTGGACCCCCAAGGAGGTCGAGGACGCCCGTGCGGAGCTCCTGTCGGAGGTCCTGCGGCTACGGGCCGAGCTGGACGCCTCGGAGGCGGCCATCTCCGGCCTGATGCGGGACTCCGGGGACGGCGCGGGCGACGACCAGGCCGACACGGGCACCAAGAACATCACCCGCGAGTCGGAGCTGGCCCTCGCGGCGAACGCCACCTCGATGCTGGAGCAGACCGAGCGGGCCCTGGAACGGCTGGAGGCGGGCACGTACGGCCTCTGCGAGAACTGCGGGCAGCCCATCGGCAAGGCCAGGATGCAGGCCTTCCCGCGGGCCACGCTGTGCGTGGACTGCAAGCAGAAGCAGGAACGGCGGCACTAGGTCGTCCCTTTCGGGCCTTGTCGGGCGTCGCGGGCCCGGCAAGATCCGAAAGAGACGGCCCGGGGGGAGAGGTGGGGCGGGCGGCGCGCGGGGGCCCTGACGTACCCTCGTGTTTCGTCAGGGTCCAGGAGGAACCTGGTTCGAGCTAGTTCGAGGGACTCACGTGGCAGAGGCGGAGCGCATCATCGGTACGCCGGAGGTCGGGGACGACACCCAGCCGGAGTCCGCCGGGCCCAAGGGGCGCCGTCGGATCACGGCTCTGCTCGTCGTGGCGGTGCTCGCCTACCTGCTCGACCTCGGCAGCAAGATGCTGGTCGTGGCGAAGCTGGAGCACCAGCCGCCGATCGAGATCATCGGTGACCTGCTGAAGTTCGAGGCGGTCCGCAACCCGGGCGCCGCCTTCGGCTTCGGCGAGGCCTTCACCATCATCTTCACCTGCATCGCGGCCTCGGTGATCGTGGTGATCGTGCGGCTGGCCCGCAAGCTCTACAGCCTGCCGTGGGCGATCGCCCTGGGCCTGCTGCTGGGCGGCGCACTGGGCAACCTGACCGACCGGATCTTCCGTTCGCCGGGTGTGTTCCGGGGCGCGGTCGTCGACTTCATCGCGCCCGCCCATTTCGCCGTCTTCAACCTCGCGGACTCGGCGATCGTGTGCGGCGGCATCCTGATCGTCCTGCTGTCCTTCAAGGGTCTGGACCCGGACGGGACCGTCCACAAGGACTGATCGCGGGACGGCTCGTCCGCCCCGTCCTGCATACTCGACGGGTGAGTACGATTCCCGAGATCCGCACCCTGCCCGTTCCCGATGGCCTCGAGGGCGAGCGCGTCGACGCCGCCATCGCCCGTATGTTCGGTTTCTCCCGGACGAAGGCGGCCGAAATCGCGGCTGCGGGAAAGGTGACGGTCGACGGCAGCGTCGTCGGGAAGTCCGAGCGCGTGCACGGTGGCGCCTGGCTCGAAGTCGAGATGCCCGCGCCGCCGCGGCCCGTCGAGGTCGTGGCCGAGCCGGTCCCCGGCATGGAGATCATCCACGATGACGACGACATCGTCGTCATCATGAAGCCGGTGGGCGTCGCCGCCCACCCGAGCCCCGGCTGGACCGGCACCACCGTCATCGGTGGCCTCGCCGCGGCCGGCTACCGCATCTCCACCTCCGGTGCGTCCGAGCGCCAGGGCATCGTGCACCGCCTCGACGTCGGCACGTCCGGCCTGATGGCCGTCGCGAAGTCGGAGCGCGCGTACACCTCGCTCAAGAACCAGTTCCGCGAGCGGATCGTGGACAAGCGCTACCACGCGCTGGTGCAGGGCCACCCGGACCCGATGAGCGGCACGATCGACGCGCCGATCGGCCGCCACCCCAGCGCGGACTACAAGTGGGCGGTGATCCAGGACGGCAAGGCGTCCGTCACCCACTACGACCTGATCGAGGCCTTCCGCGCCGCCTCGCTGCTCGACATCAAGCTGGAGACCGGGCGCACGCACCAGATCCGCGTGCACATGTCCGCGCACCGGCACCCCTGCGTCGGCGACCTGACGTACGGCGCCGACCCGACCGTCGCCAAGCGCCTCGGCCTCACCCGGCAGTGGCTGCACGCGGTGCGCCTCGGCTTCGAGCACCCGTCGGACGGGCAGTGGGTCGAGTTCGAGAGCACCTACCCGGCGGACCTGCAGCACGCACTGGACGTGATCCGGGCGGAGAGCGAGTGACCTCGCCGGTCGAGGGCGCGGTCGAGGTGCGGGTCGCCGCCTCGGAGGAGGACCTGAAGTCCTGCTTCGCGGTGCGGTCCGAGGTCTTCGTGGTCGAGCAGTCGGTCCCGGAGTCGATCGAGTACGACGCGTACGACGCGGACGCGGTGCACGTCCTGGCCGTGGGCGCGGACGGGGTGCCGCTGGGCACCGGTCGGCTGCTGCACGGGGACGCGGCGCTGGCGAAGACCGGCGGCGCGCAGGGCGTGGGCTCGCTGGGACGGCTGGCCGTCCGGAAGACCGCGCGCGGGCTGGGCGTCGGTGTGGCGCTGGTCCGTGCGATCGAGGCGGAAGCGGTCCGTCGGGGCCTGGCGGCGGTCGACCTGGGCGCGCAGACGCATGCGCTGGGCTTCTACGAGCGGCTCGGCTACGTGGCCTACGGCCCGGAGTTCTCGGACGCGGGCATCCCGCACCGCGCGATGCGCCGCCCCCTTCCGTAGCCGGAACCGGGGCTCCGCGCGGGCGCGGAGCGCCGTAGGGGTTCGGGCGGAGCCCGACACGGAGCCGCGGCCCCGCTACCGCACGAGCCAAGCGCAGCGGACTGGCAGGGTGGGGGAGTGGATCAGCTTGCTCTGCTGTTCGTGCTCCTGCTCGGGGCCGTGGTCACGGTCCCGCTCGGGGACCGGCTCGGACTGCCCGCGCCCATCCTGATGACCATCGGCGGGGTGGTCCTCGCACTGGTGCCCGCCGTACCGAACGTCGAGATCCCGCCCGAGTTCATCCTGCCCCTGGTGCTGCCGCCGCTGCTCTACGCCTCCGTGCAGCGGACGTCCTGGCGGCAGTTCGCCGCCAACGTCCGGCCCATCCTGCTGCTGGCCGTGGCCCTCGTGTTCGTCACCACCGGGGCCGTGGCCGCCGTCGCCAACGCCGTCGTGCCCGGGCTGCCGATCGCCGCCGCCCTGGCCCTCGGCGCGCTCGTCGCCCCGCCCGACCCGGTGGCCGCCACGGCCGTCGCCGGATCGCTCGGGCTGCCCCGCCGGATGGTGTCGATCCTGGAGGGCGAGGGTCTCTTCAACGACGTGACGGCGATCGTGCTGTACCACGTGGCCGTCGCCGCCGTCGTGAGCGGCAGTTTCTCCTGGCCCCAGGCGCTCGGGGAGTTCGTGCTCTCCGCCGTGGTGGCCGTGGCCGTCGGGCTCGCGCTCGGCTGGATCACCAACCGGCTCATGGGGGGCCTCGGCGACGCCACCCTGCAGATCGGGCTGACGCTGCTGGTGCCGTTCGTCGCGTACGTGGTGGCCGAGGAACTCCAGGGCTCGGGGGTACTGGCCGTGCTGACGACGGCCCTGTTCCTCGCCGAGTACGCGAGCGACGCCGACGACGTGCTGGGGCGCCTCGCCGGGCACACCTTCTGGGAGGTCGTCGACATGCTGGTCACCGGCGTGGCCTTCGGGCTGATCGGGCTGGAGCTGCACAACGTGTTCGGCACGGCCGAGGACCGGGTGTGGGAGATGGCCGGGTGGGCGGCGATCGTGGTCGCGGTGGTGGTCGGCGTGCGGCTGGTGTGGCTGTTGCCGGCCGGCTGGCTCGCCCAGCGGCTGCACCAGCGGCGCGACTACGACGAGGAGATCCCGCTGAGCTGGCGGGAGAGCGTGGTGATGTGGTGGGCCGGGATGCGCGGGGTGGCCTCGGTGGCCCTGGCGCTGGCCATTCCGCTGCGGACGGACGCCGGTGAGCCCTTTCCCGGGCGGGACCAGATCATCTTCATCGCCTTCGCGGTGATCATGACGACCCTGGTGTGCCAGGGGCTGACCCTGCCGTGGCTGGTGCGGCGGCTCGGGGTGGAGGCGGACACGGACGCCGAGCGGGACGCGGAGCGGCAGCTGGCGATCCGCGCGGCCAAGGCCGCGAAGCGTCGGCTGAAGGAGATCGAGGAGGTGGAGGAGCTTCCGGAGGACCTGGTCGAGCAGCTGTACCGGCGCGCCTACGACGTGGGGGCCCGGATCAGCCCCGACATGGTGGACGAGGAACGGCGCGAGGCGTACGCCAAGCGCGTGGAGCGGCTCCACCACGTCCAGCGGATCCAGCGGGAGATGATGTCGGCCGCCCGCCACGAGGTCCTGGCCGCCCGCAGCGAACCCGGCTCCGACCCGGAGATCGTGGACCGGGTGCTGCGGCACCTCGACGTACGCAGCCTGCGGGCCCCTTGAGCGGGGCCCCGCCGTGAACACCGGGCCCCGGACGCCGGCGCGGCTCCAGGACCGGGCTCGGCCCCGGACCCCGCGCCTCAATCGCCGGCGGGGCTGGGGTGATGCTCCTCACGTGCCCGCGGGGCCGGACGGGTCACGAGGCGTTCCAGGCCGCGGAGGAAGCGGACGTACGGGGACCAGCGGGCCGGGCGGGCGATGGTGCCCGTGCAGGCCAGTTCGGCGCGGTCCAGGCTGTCCTCCAGGACCGCGTCGTGCACCGCGCGGATGGCCAACGGCCAGGTGATGCGGCTGAGGCCGCTGAGGTTCATCGCGATGGTGTGCCGCAGCACGGTGCGCCCGGCGTCGACGGGCAGCGCGGTGTACTCGTGGAAGCCGTGGAATCCCCGGGGTCCGGTGAAGGCGAACCGCACCCAGGTCCCCGGCACGTAGGCGGCCACCGTGTAGCGCACCGGTCCGTGTCCGCCCGCCGCCCCGACCCCGAGGGGGCGGTCGAGCTCCATGTCCTCCCACAGGTGGCGGGGCCACAGCCGGTCGTCCTCCCCGCCGGACAGCGTGTCGATGAGTGCGCCGACCTCGCTCTTCTTCGCCGCGATCACGCGTTCGTGCAAGTTGTAGACGCCCATGGACGGTCCTCCCCTTCGCATTATTAGAGATTTCTCTCTAATAATCTGGAGGGTACTCTCTGATTCATGGCGAGACCGCCCCGCTTCGACATCGACCAGATCCTCGACGCCGCCGTCCGGCTCGCCGCCTCCGCCGGGCCGGGCGGCGTGACCGTGTCCGCCGTCGCCCAGGCGATCGGCGCGCCCAGCGGCTCCATGTACCACCGCTTCGCCGGGCGCAGCGCCCTGCTCGCCGAGGTGTGGCTGCGCAGCGTCGAGCGGTTCCAGGAGGGCTACGTCGCCCGCCTCCACGGCGATGCCGACCCCCGCCGGGCCGCTCGCGCGGCCGCCCGGCACGTGGTGGGGTGGAGCCGCGCCCATCCCGAGGAGGCCGCCCTCCTGCTGTACGGCCCGTGGGAGTTCGGTCGCGCCGGCTGGTCGCAGGAGCACATCGGCCGGGCCGACTCGGGCAACGAGCGGGTGTTCGCGGCCATCGGTACCGTCGCCGCCGCCCTCGGCGCGACCGAGCCCCAGGACCGGGACCGTGTCGTCCTGGCCCTGATGGACCTCCCGCTCTCGGTCGTCCGCCGGCACCTGCGTGCCGGCGGCGCGCTGCCGCCGCACGCCGAGGACCTCGCCGAGGAGTGCGCGGCCGCGCTCCTCCCCGCCGCGCCCTAGGGTTCCCGGGGTCCTGGGGACGCCTCCGCGGCCGGGGTCGTGGCGATGCGGGGGAGGGCGTACGGGTGCTCGGCCACCAGCCAGGTGATCAGGCGTTCGCGGACCGCGCAGCGCAGCGTCCAGAGGTCGTCGGCGTCCTTCGCCGTGACCGCGGCGCGGACCTGGACGGTGTGCGGTGTGGTGTCCGTCACGGCCAGGGCGCCGCCGCGGCCGTCCCACTCCGGGATCTCCGTCAGGACGTGCTGGAGCCGCTCCCGCATCAGATCGATCGGCGCGCCGTGGTCCAGGTACCAGAAGACCGTGCCGGTCATCTGCGCGCCGCCGCGCGACCAGTTCTCGTAGGGCTTGCTCGTGAAGTAGGACACGGGCATCGTGATGCGCCGCTCGTCCCAGGTGCGGACCGTCAGGAAGGTCAGGGTGATCTCCTCGACCCGGCCCCACTCCTCGTCGACCACCACGGTGTCGCCGATGCGGACGGTGTCGCCGAAGGCGATCTGGAGGCCGGCGAAGAGGTTGCTCAACGAGGCTTGGGCGGCGATGCCCGCCACGATGCCGAGGACGCCCGCGGAAGCCAGCAGCGAGGCGCCGAGCGCACGCATCGGGGGGAAGGTCAGCAGCATCGCCGCCGCGGCGACCACGACCAGCACCGCCGTGACCACCCGATGGATCAGCGTGACCTGGGTGCGGACCCGGCGCACCCGGGCCTCGTCCTCGGTCACCGCCGCGTAGCGCGCGTACGTCGAGTCGACCACGGCCGTCGCGATGCGCACCGCGAGCCAGGCCGCGGAGGCGATCAGGACCAGGGTGAGGAACCGGCCGACGCCGAAGGCGTGGTCGGGCAGGATTCCGGCCCACCGGTAGGAGGCCCTGAGCAGCGAGGTGCACAGGACGACCTGGAAGGGCAGCCGGCAGCGGCGCAGAAGGCCCCACAGGGGGGTCTCGGTGTGCCGGGCGTCGGCCCGGCGCAGCAGCAGGTCCAGCAGCCAGCCCGCGATCAGGGTGGCGACCAGTGCGCCGCCGATGACCGTGACGGGGCGCAGGACGTTCTCCATCTCCATGGGGATGAACGTAGCGGGAAGCGGTCCGCGGGCCCCGTGTCCTCGGCGGCTGGCACGATGGAGGCATGAACATCATGCTTTTCCATTCGACGTACGGGCTGCGGCCCGCGGTGCACGCGGCGGCCGACCGGCTGCGCGCGGCCGGTCACCAGGTCCAGGTGCCGGACCTCTTCGAGGGGCGCACCTTCGAGACCGTCGAGGAGGGCATGGCCCACCAGGACGAGATCGGCCGTGACGAACTGCTGAAGCGCGCGGTGTTGGCCTCCGCCCCCCACTCGGACCAGGGACTGGTCTACGCGGGCTTCTCCTTCGGCGGTTCGCTCGCCCAGCACCTGGCGATGGCCGACGAGAAGGCGCGCGGGCTGCTGCTCCTGCACGGGACCGCGGACCTGGAGGGCGACGCCTCGGTGGACGAGCTGCCCGTGCAGCTGCACATCGCGGATCCGGATCCCTTCGAGCCGCACGACTGGCTGACGGCCTGGTACCTGCGGATGCAGCGCGCGGGGGCCGACGTGGAGGTCCACAGCTACCCGGGTGCCGGGCACCTGTTCACCGACCCGGAGCTGGACGACTACGACGCCGAGGCCGCCGAGCAGCTGTGGAAGGTCGCCATCGGCTTCCTGGACAGCCTGTAGGCACGGAGCGCGAAGACGCAAGGGCCCGGCCCGGCGGATGCCGGACCGGGCCCTCGTCGTCGGTGGGTCAGCCCGCGCGGTACGCGGTCCAGCTGCTCGACATGCGAGCGACCTGGCCCGCGGTGAACTGGTACATGCAGGAGTCGTACGTGTAGTCCATGAAGTTGCGGATCGGGTCCGCGCCCGGCTTGTTCGCGCAGCTGTCGCGCCCGGTCGGGCACTCGTACGCGGCGCTCTTCTCGGCCGGGGTGTCGGAGACGTAGTCGCCGTTGCCGCTGCAGCCGCCCTGGAAGGTGTGGTAGAGCCCCAGCCAGTGGCCGACCTCGTGGGTGGCGGTGTCACCCTCGTTGTAGTTGGCCGAGGAGCCGCCCGGCAGCGAGCTGTCGAGCACGACCACGCCGTCCATCTTGGGGCTGGAGGCGTAGGACGTCGGGAAGGTCGCCCAGCCGAGCAGGCCGCCGGAGAGCTTGGCGGTGTAGAAGTTGAGCGCGCCCGGGCCGCCCTTGCGCAGGGTGTTCTTCATGTCCTTCTCGGCCTGGGAGCCGGAAGCCAGGTTGTACCAGGTGGCGTTGTCCGTGTAGTCGGTGGCCGCCAGGGTGAACTGGAAGTTCGTGTTGACGTTGCCGGTGCCCTGGCCGCCGTAGGCCGCGTTGAGGACCGCGAGCTGCTTGCTGACGTCCGTGGCCGTCAGCTTTCCGGTGGTGCCGGAGTGCACGACGTGGAAGTACACGGGGATGTTCACGACGGCCTCGGCGGCCGCCAGGCTGCGCTGCGGCTGGTTCTTGAGGGCCTTGTCCAGCTTCGCCTGGAGGTCGGTGTCCATGGCCTTCGCCTGCGCGTCGCTGATCGCGTTGGGCTCGTCCGCGTGCTCGTCGTGGGCGCGGGCGACGCGGGCGTTCGCGGCTCCGGAGGCGGCGGGCTGGTCGGCGCAGACCTCGGTGGGGGACGTGGAGGCCGCGAGCGTGGTGGGGGCCGCGAGCGGGGTGAAGGCCAGGGTTCCGGCCAGAACCGCCGTGCCCATCAGGCGGCGGCGGAGAAGGGGGGATATGCGGGCAACTGCGCGCACGTGTGCTCCTCGCGTGGGGGGTGCGGTGGGGGGTGGTGGTGGCCTGAAGATCTTCTTCAGCTGGCGCGAAGCTTATGTGTGCATGACATATTCAGGTCAAGTGGCTTACGTAAAAGATTTGTTGCTTCTCACGCACAGGGGGCGCCTGGTATGCACCAGACGCCCCCATGTGGCAGGAGAATTGACGGTCGATCAGCGGACGGGCTGGTGCACCCGTTCCACCTTCTGGGTCCCGTTCAGCGTCCGGTACGACCGGCTCCACGCGGACGTGGCGCCCGGCTGCCGCTTGTCGGACACCACGTAGTAGTCCATCTGCGAGCGCGCCGCCGTCACGTCCAGCACGCCGTAGCCGTGCGCGTCCATGTCGAGCCACTTCACGTGCCAGTTGGCGGCCTTGATGGCCGACTCGGCGACCAGCGAGAGGGTGTCCGGCAGGACGTGCAGCATGTCGTCGAGGTTGTCGGAGGTCACCGAGGTGACCACGAACTCGGTCGCCGCCGTGCCCGAGCCCGGGTACGTGGCCATGTTCGTCGGGACCTCGTTCGCCCAGGCCATGTGGATGTCGCCGGTCAGGAACACGGTGTTCTTGACGCCCCGGTCCTTCAGGTGACCCAGCAGCTCCTTGCGGTCGTCCGTGTAGCCGTCCCACTGGTCCACGTTGATCGCGAGGCCGCCCTCGGGCAGGCCGAGCAGCTTGGTCAGCGGCCCCAGCAGGTGCGCGGGGAGCGAGCCGAAGGCCACCGGCGAGATCATCACCGAGGTGCCGACCAGCTTCCAGGTCGCCTCCGAGCCCGCGAGGCCCGACTTGAGCCAGTCCAGCTGGGCGCGCCCGGTGAGGGTGCGCTCCGGGTCGTCCACCGAGCCGCTGCCGACCTTGGTCTGCTGCGAGCGGAAGGAGCGCAGGTCCAACAGGTGCAGGTCGGCGAGGGTGCCGAAGCGCAGTCGGCGGTAGACGGTGCCCGCGATGGAGGCGCGCACGGGCATCCACTCGAAGTACGCCTGCTTGGCGGCGGCGGCGCGGGCCGCCCACTCGCCCTCGGCCCCCGCGGTGTGGTTCTCGGCGCCGCCGGCCCAGGCGTCGTTGGCGAACTCGTGGTCGTCCCAGATGGCGATGATCGGGTGCGCGTGGTGCAGGGCCTGGAGGTCGGCGTCCGTCTTGTACTTGCCGTGGCGCGTGCGGTAGTCGGCGAGCGAGACGATCTCGTGCTTCGGCTCGTGCGGGCGTACGACGTACTTCGCCTCCGGATATCCCCCGGACTGGTACTCGTAGATGTAGTCGCCCAGGTGCAGGATCGCGTGCAGGTCCGTGCGGGCCGCCAGGTGGCGGTAGGCGGAGAAGTAGCCGGACTCCCAGTTGGCGCAGGAGACCACGCCGAAGCGGACCCCCTCGGTCGTCGCCTCGTGGGCCGGAGTGGTCAGGGTGCGCCCGACGGGGGAGGAGGTGCCGCCGGCGGTGAACCGGTACCAGTACGGCGTCTGCGGCTGCAGCCCGCGCACGTCCACCTTGACCGTGTGGTCGGTGGCGGCGCTCGCGGTGACGGCGCCGGAGGCGACGATGTGGGAGAAGCCCTTGTCGGCCGCGACTTCCCAGTTCACCTGGGTGGCCGGGCCCAGCCCGGAGCCGGGGACGGCCTCGGGGGTCGGGGTGACGCGGGTCCACAGCAGGACCCCGTCGGGCAGCGGGTCGCCCGAGGCGACGCCGTGGAGGAAGGCGGGCGCGGTGCCCGCCGCGTGGGCGACCGAGGCGCCCAGCGAGGTGAGGGGGGCCAGCGCGGCGGTGGCCGCGGCGGCCAGAACGACCGTGCGGCGGCGGGGAGTTGCCGCGGACTGGGAGGAGGTGAGATGACTGGTCACGGATGATCATATTACCGACGGGTACACCCGCTCGAACAGGTGCGTGCATGCAAAGGGCGGGCGAACTCTGGGAGTTCGCCCGCCCTTCGAAGCGGCCCATCCGGACGGTGATTTCCGGATTGCCCCGGGATCAGCCCTGCAGGGCCTTGTCGATCGCCGCCGTGAACAGCTCCGCCGTCTGCGGGGTCTCGATCTTCTTGCCGTCCATCTTCAGGGTCGGCGTGCCCTTCACCCCGGACTTGTCGAACGACTTCGACATCTCCAGCGCCCACCGGTCGTACGTACCGTCCTCGACGGCCTTCTTGAACTCGGCGTTGCCCTTGAGCGCCGGGACCGTGTCCGCGACCTTCAGCAGGTAGTCGTCCTTGGCGAAGCTGTCGACGCTCTCCTCGGGGTGCAGGTCCTTGGAGTACAGCGCGGCCTTGTAGTCGAGGAAGGCCTGCGGGCTGACGTTCAGCGCCGCGCCCAGGGCGCTCAGCGCGTTCTTCGAGCCCTCGCCCTTGACGGCGTTGTCGATGAAGGTGGCGCCGATGTACTGGAGCTTGTACTTGCCCGCGTCCACGTCCTTCTTGATCTGCTCGCCGGCCGCCTGCTCGAAGGCGGCGCAGGCCGGGCAGCGCGAGTCCTCGTACAGCTCCAGGGTCTTCTTGGCTTCGGGCTTGCCGATGACGACCGTGGTGCCGTCCTCGCCCTCGGTGTTCTTCGGCTTGACCAGCTCGGCCTTGGCGGCCTTCTCCCAGTGGCCGGGCTGGTTCGACTGCACGATCGCGTAGCCGATGGCGCCGACCAGGCCGAGGGCCGCGACCACCGCGCCCGCCACGATCACCTGGCGGCGCACCTTGTCCTTCTTGGCCTGGGCCTCGCGCTCGGCGCGCAGGCGCTCGCGGGCCGCTGCCTTGTTCGCCTGGCTGTTGCGTGAACTCATCATGATCTCCGTGGGGTGTGACGTGTGGAAGGGACTGCCGTACGTGCGTCAGGCGCGGGCGAGCGCGCCGAGCACGGGGGGTCCCCGCCGTCCCACGGAATGTGCCGGGAAGCGGGTACGGGCTCCGGCGGCCGGGCGGACCGACCGCAGCAGCGCCCGAACCGGCCGGCGGGCCGCCGCGACCGAAGCCGCCGCCAGCAGCAGCGGCCGGAACGCGAAGGCGGCCACGGCCCGCAGCAGCCGGCCCAGGGCCCGCTCGCCGTGGCGCAGCCAGGCGGCGGCCAGCAGTCCGACCGAGACATGGGCGCCGAGCAGCAGCCAGGGCGTGTACGGCCCCGGCGAGGACAGCAGCGCGGCCGCGTCGGCCGGCCCGGTCACCTCGGCCAGCGGCCCGCCCACCGGCGTGCCGCCGCACAGGGCGTCCAGGCCCATGGCGCGCAGCGGGCCCGCGACGGGTCCGCCGGCCGGGCCGTAACAGAGGTGCTGTCCGGTGGTGAAGACGGTGTCGGCGGCCAACTCCAGCGGTACGAGCAGCCCGGCGATGGGGCCGAAGCCCCGTTCGCGGCCCGCGAGCGCGTAGGCGATCGCGAACACACCCGCGAAGGCCCCGGCCACCAGCGTGCGCGGCAGCGGGACCTGGGACATCAGGACGTGCGAGCCCGAGGAGAGCAGTACGACGAGCGCGCTGAACAGCGCGGCCCGCAGCCCCCTGAGTCCCGTCCCGGAAATGTCCATCCTCGCGAGTGTGCCATGCGTTCCTGTGGAGCGAGCGGCTCAGGGAGTGAGACGCCCGTTACGGAAGAGGTCCACGAAGATCTGGTGGTCGGCGCGCGCCCGGGCCCCGTACGCGTGGGCGAAGTCCACGAGCAGCTCCGCGAAGCCCTCCTCGTCGGCGGCGATCGCCGCGTCGATGGCCCGCTCGGTGGAGAAGGGCACCAGGGACTGCCCGCTCTCGGCCTCGTCGGCCGACGCGTGCATGGTCGCGGTCGCCCGGCCGAGATCGGCGACGACGGCCGCGATCTCCTCCGGGTCGTCCAGGTCCGACCAGTCCAGGTCCACCGCGTACGGGGAGACCTCCGCCACCAGCTGCCCGGCCCCGTCCAGCTCCGTCCAGCCCAGCCACGGGTCGGCGTGCGCCTGCAGGGCGCGCTGCGAGATGACCGTGCGGTGCCCCTCGTGCTGGAAGTACTCCCGCACCGCCCGGTCCGTGATGTGGCGGGAGACCGCAGGGGTCTGCGCCTGCTTGAGGTAGATCACGACGTCGTTCTCCAGGGCGTCGCTGTGCCCCTCCAGCAGGATGTTGTAGGAGGGCAGGCCCGCCGACCCGATGCCGACGCCCCGGCGCCCCACCACGTCCTTGACCCGGTAGGAGTCCGGGCGCACGAGGGACTCGTCGGGGAGGGTCTCCAGGTACCCGTCGAAGGCGGCCAGCACCTTGTACCGGGTGGCGGCGTCCAGCTCGATGGAGCCCCCGCCGGAGGTGAAGCGGCGCTCGTAGTCCCGTATCTCCGTCATGGAGTCCAGCAGGGAGAAGCGGGTCCGGGAGCGTGCCGAGCGCAGCGCGTCCAGCAGCGGGCCCTCGGCGGTGTCCAGGGTGAAGGAGGGCACCTCCTCATCCTTCGCCCCCGCCGCCAGCCGGTGGATCCGCTCCCGGTAGGCGCCGGCGTAGATCCGCATCAGTTCGCTTATCTGGTCGTCGCTGAGCGCCTTGGTGTAGCCGATCAGGGCGACGGAGGCGGCGAACCGCTTCAGGTCCCAGGTGAAGGGGCCGACGTAGGCCTCGTCGAAGTCGTTGACGTTGAAGACCAGCCGACCGTTGGAGTCCATGTACGTGCCGAAGTTCTCGGCGTGCAGGTCTCCGTGGATCCACACCCGGCCCGTCCGCTCGTCCAGGTAAGGGCCGCCGTGCCGGTCCCGCTCCAGGTCGGAGTAGAAGAGGCAGGCGGTACCCCGGTAGAAGGCGAAGGCCGAAGCCGCCATCTTGCGGAATTTGACCTGGAAGGCAGCGGGGTCGGCGACGAGCAGCTCACCGAACGCAGTGTCGAACACGTCGAGGATCTGCTCGGCGCGCTGCTCGTCGGTCGTCTCGGGGACCGCCATGGCGGGTTCCTCCTGGTGCACGGGCTGTTTCAGGTTCCGACCGACTGGACGCCGGATCGGCCCTCCTGGTTCTGCAACGCCCGACCGTACCGGTCAGTGCCCGTGATCTGTCACCCGGCCGACGTAGGATTCGAAGCTGCCCCCTCACCCCCCGCCCCCGGAGGACCCGCGCCGTGACAAAGCCGCCGTTCACGCACCTGCACGTCCACACCCAGTACTCGCTGCTGGACGGTGCCGCGCGGCTGAAGGACATGTTCAACGCGTGCAACGAGATGGGCATGACGCACATCGCCATGTCCGACCACGGCAACCTGCACGGCGCCTACGACTTCTTCCACACGGCGAAGAAGGCCGGGGTCACCCCGATCATCGGCATCGAGGCGTACGTCGCCCCCGAGTCCCGGCGCAACAAGCGGCGCATCCAGTGGGGCCAGCCCCACCAGAAGCGCGACGACGTCTCCGGTTCCGGCGGTTACACCCACAAGACGATCTGGGCGGCGAACTCCACCGGCCTGCACAACCTCTTCCGGCTGTCCTCCGACGCGTACGCCGAGGGCTGGCTCACCAAGTGGCCGCGCATGGACAAGGAGACCATCAGCCAGTGGTCCGAGGGGCTGATCGCCTCCACCGGCTGCCCCTCCGGCGAGGTCCAGACCCGGCTGCGCCTCGGCCAGTTCGACGAGGCCCTCAAGGCCGCCTCCGACTACCAGGACATCTTCGGCAAGGGCCGCTACTTCCTGGAGCTGATGGATCACGGCATCGAGATCGAGCGCCGGGTCCGCGACGGGCTGCTGGAGATCGGCAAGAAGCTCGGCATCCCGCCGCTGGTCACCAACGACTCGCACTACACCTACGCGCACGAGGCCGGCGCCCACGACGCCCTGCTCTGCATCCAGACCGGCAAGAACCTCTCGGACCCGGACCGCTTCCGCTTCGACGGCACCGGCTACTACCTGAAGTCCACCGACGAGATGTACGCGGTCGACTCCTCGGACGCCTGGCAGGAGGGCTGCGCCAACACCCTCCTCGTCGCCGAGCAGATCGACACGACCGGCATGTTCGAGGCCAAGAACCTCATGCCGAGGTTCGAGATCCCCGAAGAGGGCTACACCGAGATCACCTGGTTCAAGGAGGAAGTGCGGCGCGGCATGGCCCGCCGCTACCCCGGAGGGGTACCCGACGACCGCCAGAAGCAGGCCGAGTACGAGCTGGACGTCATCATCCAGATGGGGTTCCCGGGCTACTTCCTCGTCGTCGCCGACTTCATCATGTGGGCGAAGAACAACGGCATCGCGGTGGGCCCCGGCCGAGGCTCCGCGGCCGGCTCGATCGTCGCGTACGCCATGGGCATCACCGACCTCGACCCGATCGAGCACGGGCTGATCTTCGAGCGGTTCCTGAACCCCGAGCGCGTCTCCATGCCCGACGTCGACATCGACTTCGACGAGCGCCGGCGCGTCGAAGTGATCCGGTACGTGACCGAGAAGTACGGCGAGGACAAGGTCGCCATGATCGGCACGTACGGCAAGATCAAGGCGAAGAACGCCATCAAGGACTCCGCGCGCGTCCTCGGCTACCCGTACGCCATGGGCGACCGCCTCACCAAGGCGATGCCCGCCGACGTCCTCGGCAAGGGCATCGACCTCAACGGCATCACCGACCCCTCGCACCCGCGCTACAGCGAGGCGGGCGAGATCCGGGCGATGTACGAGAACGAGCCGGACGTGAAGAAGGTCATCGACACCGCCAGGGGTGTGGAGGGCCTGGTCCGGCAGATGGGCGTGCACGCGGCCGGCGTGATCATGTCCAGCGAGCCGATCGTCGACCACGCCCCGGTCTGGGTGCGGCACACCGACGGCGTGACGATCACGCAGTGGGACTACCCCCAGTGCGAGTCGCTCGGCCTGATCAAGATGGACTTCCTGGGCCTGCGCAACCTGACCATCATGGACGACGCCGTCAAGATGGTGAAGGCCAACAAGGGCATCGAGCTCGACCTCCTCGCCCTCCCGCTGGACGACCCCAAGACGTACGAGCTGCTCTGCCGCGGTGACACGCTCGGCGTCTTCCAGTTCGACGGCGGCCCCATGCGCTCGCTGCTGCGCCTGATGAAGCCCGACAACTTCGAGGACATCTCCGCCGTCTCGGCCCTGTACCGGCCGGGCCCGATGGGCATGAACTCGCACACCAACTACGCCCTGCGCAAGAACAAGCAGCAGGAGATCACTCCGATCCACCCGGAGCTGGAGGAGCCCCTCAGGGAGGTCCTCGACATCACCTACGGCCTCATCGTGTACCAGGAGCAGGTGCAGAAGGCCGCCCAGATCGTCGCCGGGTACTCGCTCGGCGAGGCCGACATCCTGCGCCGTGTGATGGGCAAGAAGAAGCCCGACGAGCTGGCGAAGAACTTCACCATCTTCCAGGAGGGCGCACGCGGGAACGGCTTCAGCGACAAGGCCATCCAGGCCCTGTGGGACGTGCTGGTGCCGTTCGCCGGCTACGCCTTCAACAAGGCGCACTCCTCCGCGTACGGCCTGGTCACGTACTGGACCGCCTACCTCAAGGCGAACTACCCGGCCGAGTACATGGCGGGGCTCCTCACCTCGGTCAAGGACGACAAGGACAAGTCCGCGATCTACCTGAACGAGTGCCGGCGCATGGGCATCAAGGTGCTGCCGCCGAACGTCAACGAGTCGGAGTCGAACTTCGCCGCCCAGGGCGACGACGTGATCCTCTTCGGGCTCACCGCGGTGCGCAACGTCGGCCAGAACGTCGTCGAGTCGATCATCAAGAGCAGGAAGGCCAAGGGGAAGTACTCCACCTTCCCCGACTTCCTGGACAAGGTCGAGGCCGTCGTCTGCAACAAGCGCACCGTCGAGTCGCTGATCAAGGCCGGCGCCTTCGACGAGATGGGCCACACCCGCAAGGGCCTGGTCGCGCACCACGAGTCGATGATCGACAACGTGGTCGCGGTCAAGCGCAAGGAGGCCGAGGGACAGTTCGACCTGTTCGGCGGGATGGGTGACGAGAACGCGAGCGACGAGCCCGGCTTCGGCCTCGACGTGGAGTTCTCCGACGTCGAGTGGGAGAAGTCCTACCTGCTCGCCCAGGAGCGCGAGATGCTCGGCCTCTACGTCTCCGACCACCCGCTCTTCGGCCTGGAACACGTGCTCTCCGACAAGACGGACGCCGGCATCTCCCAGCTGACCGGCGGCGAGCACTCCGACGGCGCCGTCGTCACCATCGGCGGCATCATCTCGGGCCTCCAGCGCAAGATGACCAAGCAGGGCAACGCCTGGGCCATCGCCACCGTCGAGGACCTGGCCGGCTCCATCGAATGCATGTTCTTCCCCGCGACCTACCAGCTCGTCTCCACCCAGCTGGTCGAGGACACCGTGGTCTTCGTCAAGGGCCGCCTCGACAAGCGCGAGGACGTCCCCCGCCTGGTCGCCATGGAGATGATGGTCCCCGACCTCACCTCGGCCGGCACCAACGCCCCGGTGGTCCTCACCATCCCCACCGTCAAGGTCACACCGCCGATGGTGACCCGTCTGGGCGAGATCCTGCGCCACCACAAGGGCAACACCGAGGTGCGGATCAAGCTCCAGGGGCCGCGGACCACCACCGTGCTGCGCCTCGACAAGCACCGCGTCCAGCCCGACCCGGCGCTCTTCGGCGACCTCAAGGTGCTCCTCGGACCGTCCTGCCTGGCCGGATAGCGCCCCCCGGCGGTACGTGCGGAAGGGCCCGCCCGGTGTCACCGGGCGGGCCCTTCCGCGTGCGCGTACGGCCGTCAGTTGTGGCCGAACTTCTTCTCCTTGCGCTTGTGCGCCATGTCCATCGGGCTCGGCGCCGAGGAGGAGGGCATCGACTCGGTCTCCGAGGTGCCCTTGGTCGGATCCTGCCCCGACCGGGGCTGCTGCTTGGCGGGCTGCTTCTGGTTCTTGTTCTTGGCCATGGTGGAGCCTCCGTGAGGGTCTAGGGGCCAGGACCGCCTTCACACTCACACAACGCCCGAAACCGCGCATTTTGGATCATTACTGCGCGTAGCCGAGGCTTCCCGCACCGTCGACCGTGAGATCCGCCACGCCGATGATCGAGTTCCGGCCTTCAACACCCTTGGGGTCGGGCAGACTCGGGGAACCGCCGCAAAGCACAGAGGACCCCCAGGGAAGAGGGTGGAACGCGTGGACCGCTGCGTCGTCCTGGTGGATGCCGGCTACCTGCTGGGTGCCGCCGCCAGCCTTCTCGCCGGGGAGCCCTCCCGCTCCCGGATCACCATCGACCATGCCGCCCTCATCCAGGGCCTGCGCGAGCGGGCCGAGGCCGACACCGAACAGCCCCTGCTGCGCATCTACTGGTTCGACGGAGCGCCCGACCGGGTGCCCCAGCCCGAACACCGGCGGCTGCGCGTCATGCCGCGCGTCACCGTCCGGCTCGGCGCCCTGACCCGCAGCGACGGCCGCTGGGCCCAAAAGGGCGTCGACGCCGCCATGCACGCCGAACTCACCGAGCTCGCCCGCAACCGGGCCTGCTCCGACGTGGTCCTGGTCACCGGCGACGGAGACCTGCTGCCCGGCCTGATGTCCGCCAAGGAGCACGGGGTCGCCGTCCACCTGTGGGCCGTCCAGGCCGCCGACGGGGACTACAACCAGTCCGAGGACCTCGTCGCCGAGGCCGACGAACGCCGGGTCCTGGACCGGGCCTGGATCACCCGGGCCGTCCGCGCCAAGGACCTCACCGGACTGTGCTCCCCGCCGCCCGCGCCGCGCCCCGACATCGCCGCCATCCTCTCGGCCCCGCTGCCCGAGGCGGCCCTCGCGGAGGCCGCCCGCAACGGCGCCGCCGCCACCGGGTCGGAGGACCGCGACGGGACCCCCGTACCGGCGCCCACCACCCCCGGGGGCAAGCCGGTGCCCACCCCCAAAGACCTGGCCGGTGCCCTGCGCGCCACCGGCCAGCAGGGCCACCCGCAGACCGGGCCGAGCGGCGCCCACGCCCCCGCCAGCGCCCTGCGCTGGTCCTCCGACAAGGGCTGGATCGACCGGGCCGGACCCCTGGGCGAGCCCGCCGAGACCGCCTCGCTGCCCACCCTCGCCCAGCTCACCAGCGCCGAACAGCGCTGGGCGGACCGCGAGGAGGACATCACCACCGTCGGCGGGGACCCGTTCGAGGTGGGACAGGTGTTCGCCCGGCGCTGGATGGAGCGGCTCCCGGAGACCGTGCACCTACAGAAGCTGGCCACGATGTACCCGCGGATCCCGCACCGGATCGACGGCGAACTGCTGCGCTACGCAGCCCGGTTCGGGCTGCTCGCCCACAAGGACGACCAGATCGACGAACACGACCGGTACGCCATCCGCGCCGGGTTCTGGCGGGAGATCGACGTCCGCGCCGCCGCCGAACACGTGGCCGCCGGACCGGCCTCCGAGCCCGGAGCCGGCCCCGGCGAGCTGACGGCCCCGCTGACCCCGACGGCCGAGTAGGGCCGGGAACCCCGTAGGCTGCTCCCTCGTGAGTACGGGCACAGCACAGGCGCGAGAAGGCACGGCGGCGGCCGCGGGAGCGGCGCCCGACGTCATCTTCGCGGTGCGTGACCTGGTCAAGACGTATCCCGCGGTACGCGGCCGGCGCGGGGCTCCCGCCCTGCCCGAGACCCGCGCCAACGACGGGATCTCCCTGGACGTCCGGCGCGGCGAGATCTTCGGCCTGCTCGGCCCCAACGGCGCCGGCAAGTCCACGCTGGTCCGCCAGCTCACCGGCCTGATGCGGCCGGACTCCGGCTCGGTGACCCTGCTCGGCCACGACCTCGTGGGCCACCCCGGCCGGGCCTCCCGGCTGCTCGCCTACCTGGGGCAGGAGTCGACCGCCCTGGACGAGCTCACGGTGGGGCTGGCCGCCGAGACCACCGCGCGGCTGCGCGGGCAGGGCCTGCGCGCCGCCCGGGCCGCGCGCGACGCCGTACTGGAGGAGCTCGGGCTGACCCCGATCGCCGGACGGCCCCTGAAGAAACTTTCCGGCGGCCAGCGCCGCCTCGCCTGCTTCGCCACCGCGCTGGTGGGGGAGCGGCCCGTACTGGTCCTCGACGAGCCCACCACCGGCATGGACCCGGTCGCCCGGCGGGCCGTGTGGTCCGCCGTCGACCGGCGGCGCGCGCAGCACGGCGCGACGGTCCTGCTCGTCACCCACAACGTCATCGAGGCCGAGACCGTCCTCGACCGGGTCGCCGTCATCGACCAGGGCAAGGTCATCGCCTGCGACACCCCGGCCGGCCTGAAGGCCACCGTCTCGGGCGAGGTCCGGCTGGAGCTGGTCTGGCGCGAGGGCGCTCCGCTGGAGGTCCCGGAGGTCGCCCGGCTGCGCACCCGGGCCATCGAGTCCGGGCGCCGCTGGGTGCTCCGGCTGGCGCCGGACGAAGCGAGGGCGGCGGTGGCCTCGGTCACCGGGGGCCCGGCCTTCGCCGCGCTCGACGACTTCACCCTGGCCACCCCCAGCCTGGAAGACGTGTACCTGGCCCTCGGCGGCAAGACGAAGGGGCTGGTGAAGTCGTGAGCGACCGTTCCACGGGGGCCGGCCGGGCCGTGCTCGCGCCCGAAGCCGTGCCGGCACCCCCTGCGGGCGCCGCGCCCGAGGGCGCCGCCGACGGCCTTGCCCAGGCGCCGGAGCCCGCGCCGCTGGCGCCCGGCGCGCGGTTCTTCCCCGCCCTGGCCGCCGTCTACCGGGCCCAGCTCTCCCGGGCCCGAGTGGCCCGGATCCCGCTGCTGTTCGTCGCCACCTTCCAGTCCGTCGGGATCATGATCCTGATGCGGGGCGTGGTCGACGGGGGTTCGGAGGCCCGCGCCGTCGTCGCCGGCTCCTCGGTGCTCGTCGTCGCCTTCGTCGCCCTGAACCTGCTCGCCCAGTACTTCGGGCAGCTGCGGGCCGGCGGCGGGCTCGACCACTACGCCACCCTGCCCGTGCCGCCCGCGTCGGTGGTGCTGGGCGCGGCCGCCGCGTACGCCTCCTTCACGCTGCCGGGGACCCTGGTCACCGCCGTCTTCGGATGCCTGCTGTTCGGGCTGCCGATGAGCGGACTGTGGATCCTGGCCGCGGTGGTGCCGCTGGCCGGGGCCGCGCTGGCCGGGCTCGGCGCGGCGCTCGGACTGCTGGCACCGCGGCAGGAGCTGGCCACCCTCGCGGGGCAGCTCGGCATGTCGGCGGCGCTGCTGCTCGGGGTGCTGCCGCCGGAGCGGATGCCGGACGTGATCGTGTGGGCCCGCGACCTGCTGCCGTCCACGTACGGCGTCGAGGCGTTCGCCCGTACCTTCGCCCCGGAACCGGACTGGGCCGCCGTCGCCTTCGACCTGAGCGTGTGCGGGGCCGTCGGGGTCCTCTCGCTCACCGTCGCGACCTGGGCGTACCGCCGGGCCGCCGTCCGCTGACACGGTCCGCCGACGCCGCTGCCGCGCGCACCTGGCACGATGTGGGGGTGACCGAAGCCGTGACCCCGCAGTCCCCCCTCGACCCGCCGTCGCCCCCGACCGAGAAGCCGGGAGCCGCCTCCGGGGCGATCACCCCGGAGGACGTCCGGGACGGGGCCGTCGTCGCCCTGCTCGTCGGGGCGGCCGGACTGCTCCTCGGCCTGCTGTGGCTGTGGCTCGCCCCCCGGGTGCAGTACGTCTCCAACGGGGAGGCCGTGTTCCTGCGCAACAGCGAGAGCGAGGCGCGGATCGCCTCCGACGGCACCTTCTTCCTGCTGTCGCTGGGGCTGGGCGCGCTCACCGCCGTCGGCACCTTCCTGTGGCGCCGGGCCGGCGGTGTGCCGCTGGTGATCGGGCTGGCGGTCGGGTCCTGCTTCGGAGCGCTGGTGGGGTGGCGGTTCGGGCTGTGGCTGGGACCGTCGTCGGACCTGGTCGTGGCCGCGAAGCAGGCGGGCAAGGGCGTTCCGTTCGACGCGCCGCTGGAGCTGCTCGCGCACGGGGCGCTGTTGGCCTGGCCGATGACCGCCGTGCTGCTGCACCTGGGGCTGACCGCGTTGTGGACGCCGCGGGATCCGGATCCCGAGCCCGTGTTCGGCTGGTCGGGGTTCTACCAGGCGCCGACGTCGTCGACGTCGACGACGCCTGCCGATGCCGCTCCGTCGGCGCCGGAGGCCCCGCGGGCCTGATCCCCTCCGGGGGTGCCGGTGCGCCGCTGCGCGGGGCTGCTCCCCGCCCCGCCCTTTCCCCGTTTCCCGGGGCTCCGCCCCCGGACCCCGCCGGGCGCTGCCGGGACCTTGCCGGGCGCTGCCCGGACCAGCGCCTCAAACGCCGGCGGGGCTTGACGTACCCCTCGTTCGGTGGCGCCGCAGGCTACGCCCGGGCGATCGGGGCCAGGGTGGCTGAGGTGAGGGTGGTCAGGTCCGACGGGGAGAGTTCGATCTCCAGGCCGCGGCGGCCCGCCGAGCAGCAGATCGTGGGGTGCGCCGACGCCGAGGCGTCGATCACCGTGCGCAGCCGCTTGCGCTGCCCCAGCGGGGAGATGCCGCCCAGGACGTAGCCCGTGGTGCGCTCCGCCAGGGCCGGGTCGGCCATCGCCGCACGCTTGCCGCCGACCGCCGCCGCCAGCGCCTTCAGGTCCAGTGACCCCGAGACCGGGACCACCGCCACCGTCAGGACGCCGTCCACGTCCGCGACCAGCGTCTTGAAGACCTGGGCGGGCGAGACGCCGAGCGCCTGCGCCGCCTCCTCCCCGTACGAGGGATGGGCCGGGTCGTGCTCGTACGCGTGCGTGGTGAACGGCACGCCCGCCGCCGTCAGGGCGACGATCGCCGGGGTGCCCGCCGCCTGCTTGGACTTCTTCGCCATCGGTGCGTACTCAATTCGGGCTCGTCGGGGCACGGGTCAGGTCCACCGCCGGCAGGGACGGCAGGTGACGGATCACCGCCGTCTCCGTACGCAGCAGCTTCAGCTCCTCCGCCAGCCGGGTCGCGGTGTCCGGGGCCTGGAGCAGCCGCTGCTTCGCCGGGATGTCCAGCACCGCCGCCGCTGCCACCAGGTAGGAGACCACCGAGGGCTCGTCGGGGAGCTCCGCGCCCGTCAGGGACCGCTCGCGGGCCCCGGCCAGCCGCTTCTGGTAGTTGCGGAAGGCCCGCAGCACGCCCTCGGCCAGGACGCCCGCGCCGTCGCCCGCGTCCTCCGGGAGCTCTTCCAGCTCCGCCGTCAGGAAGGGGCCCGAGGCGTCGACCGAGATCAGCCGGACCCGCGTCGTACCGGTCGCCAGGACCTCGAAGCTGCCGTCCTCCCGCTCCCGGACGGTCGCCGCGTCGGCGATGCAGCCCACCCGGTGGAAGGCCTGGATCGGGTCGGGGCCGAAGCCCGCCGCCGGGCCCCGCTCGGGCAGGGACGTCTGGTCCGGCAGACCGGGCGCGGTCGGCGCGACCTCCCGGCCGTCGCGGATCGCGACGACCGCGAAACGGCGCGGCTCGTCCTCGCCCGTCTTCAGCAGCTCGCGCATCATGGCG
Source organism: Streptomyces sp. NBC_01214 (assembly GCF_026340975.1). Classification (GTDB taxonomy): domain Bacteria; phylum Actinomycetota; class Actinomycetes; order Streptomycetales; family Streptomycetaceae; genus Streptomyces. Next base: position 2,281,352 of record NZ_JAPEOS010000001.1, read on the forward strand.
CGATAACGCTCCTCGAAGATGTTCAGCGGGAGGACGAGTCCCGGGAACAGCACCGAATTCAGCGGAAAGAGGGGCAGGCGAACGGTGGTCACGACGCACAGGGTAATCGCCCGGGCCACCTAGGGTGTCCGGCGTTTGAGGGGCGGACGGCGTCACGTGCCCCATCCGCCGGACGACCCCCGCCGCCGTCACCCCCGCCGCAGGAGCCGCGAAGCCCCCGCCGCCACCGTCGTGGCCAGGATCCAGCCCATGACGACCAGGCCCGCCGCCCCCCACTGCCAGCCGCCCTGCAGCTTCCACTGACCCTGCTGACCGAGGTCGATCACCGGGAGCAGCAGGTCCAGCGCGTACAGGGCGGCGCTCCACTGGGGATGCTCGTCCTCCTTGATCGCCGGCGGGTGGAGCTGCGAGAACAGCAGCGCCCCCGCCGCCCACAGCACCGCCATCCACAGCGCGGCCCGGCCCGGCCGGTAGCCGTAGACCACCGTCCAGTCCTGGAGGTACCCCCAGGCCTTCGGCCCGAGCGGCAGCGTGGCCCGGCGCCGCCGCTGCTTGGCCAGCAGCACCTCGCGGGCGTCCTGGTCCTCGCCGCTCGCCCGCAGTACGGCGGCCAGCCGCTCGTACGGCTCCGGCGAGTACTCGGGAGTGGCCGCCGCCACCCACTCCAGGCGGCGGGAGAGCGGGAAGTGCCCCCGGGGCGCGAGGTTCTCGTAGACGAACCCCTCGATGGACAGAGAGCCCGGGCCGGGCCAGCTCGTGGAGGTGTCGACCAGCTTGACCACCTTGGCCCCGGACACGACCACCCGGCCCTGCTCCGGCCGCTCGCCGACGAACCGGAACTCGGGGGTCTGGATCCGGCGCAGGGATATCTCCTGCTCCGGGGTGAGCGTGAACCGCGCCCCGTAGAAGTCGATGGCGTCGCCGAAGCGGCCGTCGTCCAGCCGCAGCCCGCCCCGGCACTCGAAGTGCCGGGCCCGCCGGCCCCGGGTGGGCGTCGGCCCCAGCCCGTACGGGGGAGTGGAGGAGCCCCCGTACGCCGCGTAGTCCAGCGCGATGGAGGTCAGGTACAGGGTCCGCTCGACGGTCAGCTGCGGGGCGTTCAGGGCGAACCGCCCCTGCGGGTTGCGCAGGCGCGCCCCGCGCAGGTTCATCGACACGCCGACCTTGGCGCCGCGCAGGCTCACCTCCCCGTACGTCTCCAGCAGCTCCCCCTGTAAGTCCTGCGCCACCGACATCCCGTCCGCGGCGATCGCCCGGCCCTTGTTGTCCCGCTGCACCACGGCCTGGCTGATCAGCAGGTCGGTGCCGATCTGCGCGTCGGTCAGCCGGATCCCGCGCGCCACCCGGCACCGCGGCAGGTGTAGATCGCCCTCGGTGTGCAGCCGGGCCGCCTCCAGCCGCGGTATCGCGCAGTTGATCAGGCGCAGCGTGCCGAAGCGGGCCTCGGACAGCTGGATCTCGCTGTCGAAGCGGCAGGACTGGAGCTCCACGTACGGGGCGACCGCGCCACCGGACAGTTCCAGCCGCCCGCTGATCCGCACCCCGCGCAGCTTGAGGGAGGCCACCCGGCCCGGAACGGGCGGCGGACCGTGCAGCAGCAGCCGGGCGACCACCCGGGCGCGGACACTGCGCTCGGGCCCCCAGACGTGCTCGGCGTGCGGATCGTCGCGGTCGGCGGCGCGGGCGCTGAGATCGCAGACGCTGCCCGTGCGGAACGCGTCCCACATGCGGCGTTCGGAAGCGGTGAGATCCGCCGGTTCCTCGTCCGTGCGCGCCTCGGTCACGGCGGCCCCCCTCCGCTGTCAGCTACGTGTAGGGGAACGCTATCGGGCGCCTGTGACATCCGTGGCCCGTATCAGCCAGTGATACGGGCGAACGGTGGCGCGAAGCGGTCTGAGAGAATTGTGAGGTGATCTCTCGTATCGACCTGCGCGGTGACGCCCTCCCCGAGGGCGGCGCCCTGCGCTCCCTGCTGCCCCGTGCCGAGTTCGACGTAGCGGCCGCCCTGGAGAAGGTGCGGCCCATCTGCGAGGACGTCCATCATCGTGGCACGGCGGCGCTGATCGAGTACGCGCAGAAGTTCGACGGGGTCGAGCTCTCGCAGGTCCGGGTACCCGCGGAGGCCATCAAGGCCGCCCTGGAACAGCTGGACCCGGCCGTCCGCGCCGCCCTGGAGGAGTCGATCCGGCGCGCCCGGATCGTGCACCGAAACCAGCGCCGCACCGAGCACACCACCCAGGTGGTCCCCGGCGGCACCGTGACCGAGAAGTGGGTTCCGGTGGAGCGCGTGGGGCTGTACGCCCCGGGCGGCCGCTCGGTGTACCCGTCCTCCGTCGTCATGAACGTCGTGCCGGCCCAGGAGGCGGGCGTCGAATCGATCGCGCTCGCGTCCCCGCCGCAGAAGGAGTTCGGGGGTCTGCCGCACCCGACGATCCTCGCCGCGTGCGCGCTGCTCGGCGTGGACGAGGTGTACGCGGTGGGCGGTGCGCAGGCCGTCGCGATGTTCGCGTACGGGACCGAGGACTGCCTTCCCTCCAACATGGTGACCGGCCCCGGCAACATCTGGGTCGCCGCCGCCAAGCGCTACTTCACCGGGAAGATCGGCATCGACACCGAGGCCGGCCCGACCGAGATCGCCGTCCTCGCCGACTCCACGGCCGACCCGGTGCACGTCGCCGCCGACCTGATCAGCCAGGCCGAGCACGACCCGCTGGCTGCCGCCGTGCTCGTCACGGACTCCGCGGAGCTCGCGGACGCCGTCGAGCAGGAGCTGGCGCCGCAGGTCGCCGCGACCAAGCACGTCGAGGACCGGATCAAGCCGGCGCTGGCCGGCAAGCAGTCCGCGATCGTGCTGGTCGACAGCCTGGAGGACGGCCTCAAGGTCGTCGACGCGTACGGCGCCGAGCACCTGGAGATCCAGACCGCCGACGCCGCCGCCTGGGCCGCCCGCGTCCGCAACGCCGGCGCGATCTTCGTCGGCCCGTGGGCCCCGGTCTCCCTCGGCGACTACTGCGCCGGCTCGAACCACGTGCTGCCCACCGGCGGCTGCGCCTGCCACTCCTCCGGCCTGTCCGTGCAGTCCTTCCTGCGCGGCATCCACATCGTCGACTACACGCGGGACGCCCTCGCCGAGGTCACCCACCACGTGGTGACGCTGGCCGAAGCAGAGGACCTGCCCGCGCACGGCGCCGCCCTGAAGGCGCGCTTCGGATGGAAGGTCCCCACCCCGTGAGCTTCGGCATCGACGACCTGCCCATCCGGGACGAGCTGCGCGGCAAGAGCCCGTACGGCGCCCCGCAGCTCGACGTACCCGTCCAGCTGAACACCAACGAGAACCCGTACGAGCTGCCCGAGGAGCTCGTACGGCGCATCGCCGAGCGCGTCTCCGAGGCGGCCCGCACCCTCAACCGCTACCCCGACCGGGACGCGGTCGAGCTGCGCACCGAGCTGGCCGCCTACCTCACCCGCACCGGCAAGCACCCGGTCGCGCGGGAGAACGTCTGGGCCGCCAACGGCTCCAACGAGGTCATCCAGCAGCTGCTGCAGACCTTCGGCGGACCCGGCCGCACCGCGCTCGGCTTCGAGCCCTCCTACTCGATGCACGCGCTGATCTCCCGCGGCACCGGCACCGGCTGGATCTCCGGGCCGCGCCGCGAGGACTTCACCATCGACGTGGAGGCGGCGGAGCAGGCGATCACCGAGAACGCCCCCGACGTCGTCTTCATCACCTCGCCCAACAACCCCACGGGCACCGCGGTCGAGGCCGAGACGGTCCTCGCCCTCTACGAGGCGGCGCAGGCGGCCAAGCCTTCCCTGGTGATCGTCGACGAGGCGTACGTGGAGTTCAGCCACCGGGACTCGCTGCTGCCCCTCATCGAGGGCCGCCCGAACCTGGTGGTCTCCCGGACCATGTCCAAGGCCTTCGGCGCGGCCGGTCTGCGCCTGGGCTACCTGGCGGCGCACCCCGCCGTCGTCGACGCCGTCCAGCTGGTGCGCCTGCCGTACCACCTGTCGGCCGTCACCCAGGCCACCGCACTGGCCGCCCTGGAACACACCGACACCCTGCTCGGCTACGTCGAGCAGCTCAAGGCCGAGCGCGACCGCCTGGTCACCGAACTGCGGGCCATCGGCTTCGAGGTCACCGATTCCGACGCGAACTTCATCCAGTTCGGGAAGTTCGAGGACTCGCACACCGCCTGGCAGAAGATCCTCGACCAGGGCGTCCTGGTCCGGGACAACGGCGTACCGGGATGGCTGCGGGTCACCGCGGGCACCCCGGCGGAGAACGACGCGTTCCTGGAAGCGGTTCGCGCACTGAAGAAGGAGCAGCACGCATGAGCCGCATCGGACGGGTCGAACGGACCACCAAGGAGACCTCGGTCGTCGTCGAGATAAACCTCGACGGCACCGGCCAGGTCGACGTCTCGACGGGCGTGGGCTTCTACGACCACATGCTCGACCAGCTCGGCCGCCACGGCCTCTTCGACCTCACCGTCAAGACCGAGGGCGACCTGCACATCGACAGCCACCACACCATCGAGGACAGCGCGCTCGCGCTGGGCGCCGCCTTCAAGCAGGCCCTCGGCGACAAGGTCGGCATCTACCGCTTCGGCAACTGCACCGTGCCGCTCGACGAGTCCCTCGCCCAGGTGACCGTCGACCTGTCCGGCCGCCCCTACCTCGTGCACACCGAGCCCGAGAACATGGCGCCGATGATCGGCACGTACGACACGACGATGACCCGGCACATCTTCGAGTCCTTCGTCGCGCAGGCCCAGATCGCCCTGCACATCCACGTCCCGTACGGCCGCAACGCCCACCACATCGTGGAGTGCCAGTTCAAGGCCCTCGCCCGGGCGCTGCGCTACGCCGCCGAGTTCGACCCGCGCGCGGCCGGCATCCTGCCCTCCACGAAGGGCGCCCTCTAGCCGTGAACGGCCTGAACACCATCCTGATCGTCCTCGGCCTCTTCCTGGCCGGTGGCGTCTACTCCTTCCAGAAGCAGAAGATGCCCAAGTCGGTCGTCATTCTGCTCGCTCTGGCCTCCGCGATGTGTCTGGCCGCCGGAGTCCTGCGAATCCAGGGAATTTGGGAATGAGCGCAGTACGCCCCACCAAGAACGTCGTCGTCTTCGACTACGGCTTCGGAAACGTCCGCTCCGCCGAGCGGGCCCTCGCCCGCGTCGGCGCGAACGTCGAGATCACCCGCGACTACGACAAGGCCATGGACGCCGACGGACTCCTCGTCCCCGGCGTCGGCGCCTTCTCCGCCTGCATGCAGGGCCTCAAGGACGCCCGCGGTGACTGGATCATCGGCCGCCGGCTCTCCGGCGGCCGCCCGGTCATGGGCATTTGCGTCGGCATGCAGATCCTCTTCGAGCGCGGCATCGAGCACGGCGTCGAGACCGAGGGCCTCGACGAGTGGCCCGGCACGGTCGGCCCGCTCAAGGCCCCGATCGTCCCCCACATGGGCTGGAACACCGTCGAGGCCCCCGCCGACAGCCAGGCCTTCAAGGGCCTGGACGCCGACGCCCGGTTCTACTTCGTGCACTCCTACGCGGCGCGCGACTGGACCCTCGAAATCACCAACCCGCTGATCCGCGCCCCCAAGGTCACCTGGGCCACCCACGGCGAGCGCTTCGTGGCGGCGGTGGAGAACCGGGCCCTGTGGGCCACGCAGTTCCACCCCGAGAAGTCCGGCGACGCCGGCGCCCAGCTCCTCACCAACTGGATCGAGACCCTGTGATGACCGCACCCACGCTCGAACTCCTGCCCGCGGTCGACGTCCGCGACGGACAGGCCGTCCGCCTCGTGCACGGGGTCTCCGGCAGCGAGACCTCCTACGGCTCCCCGCTGGACGCGGCCCTCGCCTGGCAGCGCTCCGGCGCCGAATGGCTGCACCTGGTCGACCTGGACGCCGCCTTCGGCACCGGCGACAACCGCGCCCTGGTCGCCGAGATCACCCGCGCCATGGACATCAAGGTCGAGCTCTCCGGCGGCATCCGCGACGACGCCTCGCTCGCCGCGGCCCTCGCCACCGGCTGCACCCGCGTCAACCTGGGCACCGCCGCCCTGGAGACCCCCGAGTGGGCCGCCCGGGCCATCGCCGAGCACGGCGACAGGATCGCGATCGGCCTCGACGTACGCGGCACCACCCTCAAGGGCCGCGGCTGGACCAGCGAGGGCGGCGACCTCTACGAGACCCTCGCCCGCCTGGACTCCGAAGGCTGCGCCCGGTACGTCGTCACCGACATCGGCAAGGACGGCACGCTGACCGGCCCCAACCTGGAGCTGCTGAAGAACGTCTGCGCCGCCACCGACCGGCCCGTCGTCGCCTCCGGCGGCATCTCCTCGCTCGACGACCTGCGGGCGCTGTCCGAACTGGTCCCGCTGGGCGTCGAGGGCGCGATCGTCGGCAAGGCCCTGTACGCCAAGGCCTTCACCCTGGAAGAAGCCCTGAAGGTGGTCTCCGCATGAGCGACGTACGTCGTATTTCTTCCGGCGGTCCGTACGAGGACGTCATCGGCTACTCCCGCGCCGTGCAGCTCCCGAACGGGCTCGTGCTCGTCTCCGGCTGCACCGCGGCCGACGGCGGCGGCCCGTACGACCAGGCGATCACCGCGTTCGGGGTGGCCTTCAAGGCCCTCGCGCAGGCCGGTCTCGGCCCGGAGCACGTGGTGCGCACCCGGATGTACCTCACCCACGCCCGCGACGTGGACGAGGTGGGCCGCGCCCACAAGGAACTGTTCGACGAGGTCCGCCCCGCCGCATCCATGATCATCGTCTCCGGCTTCGTCGACCCCAGCATGGTCGTCGAGGTGGAGGTCGAGGCGTACAAGGAGGCGTCCGCATGACCCTCGCCGTACGCGTGATCCCCTGCCTGGACGTGGACAACGGCCGGGTCGTCAAGGGCGTCAACTTCCAGAACCTGCGCGACGCGGGTGACCCGGTGGAAATGGCCAAGCTGTACGACGCCGAGGGCGCCGACGAGCTGACCTTCCTCGACATCACCGCGTCCTCCGGGAACCGCGAGACCACGTACGACGTGGTGCGCCGCACCGCCGAGCAGGTCTTCATCCCGCTCACGGTCGGCGGCGGCGTCCGCACGGCCGACGACGTCGACAAGCTGCTGCGGGCGGGAGCGGACAAGGTCGGCGTGAACACCGCCGCCATCGTCCGCCCCGAGCTGATCCAGGAGATCGCGGAGCGCTTCGGCCGGCAGGTCCTCGTCCTGTCCGTGGACGCGCGCCGCACCGCCGCCGGGACCTTCGAGGTCACCACGCACGGCGGCCGGCAGGGCACCGGCATCGACGCGGTCGAGTGGGCGCACCGGGCGGCCGAACTGGGCGCGGGCGAGATCCTGCTCAACTCGATGGACGCGGACGGCACCAAGGACGGCTACGACATCGAGATGATCGCGGCGGTGCGCAAGCACGTCACGGTCCCGGTGATCGCCTCGGGCGGCGCGGGCCGCCTCGCCGATTTCGCCCCGGCGATCGAGGCGGGTGCCGATGCGGTCCTCGCGGCGTCGGTCTTCCACTTCGGCGACCTGCGCATCGCGGAGGTCAAGTCCGCCCTCCGCGAAGCGGGCCACCCGGTCCGCTGACCCTTGCCCTGGCCGGGCCTTTGCCCTGGCCGGGCGGGTGCGGGTTCTACTCCGGGTGCGGCCCTTGCCCTGGCCGGGCGGGTGCGGGTTCTACTCCGGGTGCGGCCCGGTGGCCGCGCCTCAAACGCCGGCGGGGCTGGGGTGTGTCGCCTGGGCGGGATTGGGATGGGGGTGCGGTCCCGGCGGCGGGTATCTCCTCGGCTTGCGGAGCGGCGCGGTGTGGAAATGCGGGGCGGTGGCGGATCCGCGTCGCCTGCGGGGACACCCCCCGCCGTCCCCGCCCCCGGCCGTGCCGCCCCACCCGACGGACCACACCCCCGGCCGGGGACACCAAACCCAGCCCCGCCGGCGCTTGAGGCGCGGCCACCGGCCCGCACCCGGAAACGCCGCCCAGCCAGGGCAACGACGGGACCACCGGCCCGCACCCGGACAGGAACCCCACCCGGGACGGGACCCGCACCCGGAAACGCCGCCCGGCCAGGGCAACGGCGCGGCCACCGGGCCGCCCCCGGACAGGAACCGCACCCGGGACGGGACCCGCACCCGCCCGGCCAGGGCAAGGGGCAGCCGGAGCATGACCCAGCCCCGCCGGCGTTTGAGGCGGGGGCCCGGGTTCCCGGGTCAGAGGCCCAGTTCGGCCACCGTCAGCTTGGCCACGGCCTCCTTCTCGCCGTCCAGCGCCACCGACGCAGACGCCTGCCGGCCGAAGCAGAACAGCGTCAGTTCCCCCGGCTCGCCGGTCACCGTCACCACCGGCGCACCCCTGTGCGCCACCACCGTCCGCCCGTCGGGACGCCTCAGCACCAGGCCCACCGGCGAGCGGCGGCCCGTCAGGCGCGCCAGCTTCTCCAGCCGGGACCACAGCGCGTCGGAGAAGACCGGGTCCAGTTCCCGCGGGGACCAGTCCGGCTGCGCCCGGCGGACGTCCTCCGCGTGGACGTAGAACTCGACCGCGTTCGCCGCCTCGTCGATCTGCTTCAGCGCGTACACCGACATCCTCGGCGGCCCGGTCCTGATCAACTGGATCAGTTCCTCGTACGGCTTGGCCGTGTACTCCTCCATCGCCTTGTCCAGGCGGGCCTTCAGCACGTTCAGCAGCAGACCGCCCGCCGCGTCGGGCCGCCGCTCGCGGACCACCACGTGCGCGGCCAGGTCCCGACAGGTCCAGCCGGCGCACAGCGTGGGGGCCTCCGGACCGGCCGCCTCCAACAGGTCCGCCAGGAGCAGGCGTTCACGCTTCGCATGGGTAGACATGCGGGTCAGCCTACGGCGGGAACCCGCCCGGCACCCGTTCATCAGGCGGACGCGGATCATTGCCCCCGCCCCGGCCCGGCACAATGTCCACATGAGTACGTCCCCCCGCCCCGGCAACCTCGACCCCGCCATCGCCGCACGCCTCAAGCGTTCCGCGGACGGGCTGGTCCCGGCCATCGCCCAGCAGTACGACACCGGTGAGGTGCTCATGCTCGGCTGGATGGACGACGAGGCCCTGCACCGCACCCTGACCACCGGACGCTGCACCTACTGGTCCCGCAGCCGCCAGGAGTACTGGGTGAAGGGGGATACTTCCGGCCACTTCCAGCACGTGAAATCCGTCGCGCTCGACTGCGACGCCGACACCGTGCTCGTCCAGGTCGACCAGGTCGGAGCGGCCTGCCACACCGGGGCGCGCACCTGTTTCGACGAAGATGTCCTCCTCCGCGCAGCCGACTAGGTAGGGTCCCCGAAATGGATCTTGAGACGTTCCGCAAGCTCGCGGCCGACCGCCGCGTCATCCCCGTGAGCCGCAAGCTGCTGGCCGACGGGGACACCCCCGTCGGGCTCTACCGCAAGCTGGCAGCCGAACGCCCCGGCACCTTCCTCCTGGAGTCCGCCGAGAACGGCCGCTCCTGGTCCCGCTACTCCTTCATCGGGGTCCGCAGCGACGCCACCCTGACCGCCCGGGACGGCCGGGCGCACTGGATCGGCACCCCGCCCGTCGGCGTCCCCACCGACGGCGACCCCCTCGACGCCCTGCGCGCCACCGTCGAGGCCCTGCACACCCCCCGCGACCTCGCGGGCGCCATGCCCCCCTTCACCGGCGGCATGGTCGGCTACCTCGGCTACGACATCGTGCGCCGCCTGGAGCGCATCGGCGAGCACACCGCCGACGACCTGGAGCTGCCCGAGCTGACCATGCTCCTCACCTCCGACCTGGCGGTGCTGGACCACTGGGACGGCACCGTCCAGCTCATCGCCAACGCCATCAACCACAACGACCTCGATTCCGGGGTCGACGAGGCGTACGCGGACGCCGTGGCCCGCCTCGACGCGATGGAGGCCGACCTCGCGCGGCCCGCCCCCTACGTGCCGGCCGCGCTGCCCGCCTCCGCGCTGCCCGAGTTCTCCGCCCTGTGGGGCGGCGAGAAGTACCAGGCGGCCGTCGAGGACATCAAGGAACGCATCCGGGCCGGCGAAGCCTTCCAGGTGGTGCCCTCGCAGCGGTTCGAGACCGAGTGCCGGGCCTCCGCCCTGGACGTCTACCGGGTGCTGCGGGCCACCAACCCGTCCCCGTACATGTACCTCTTCCGCTTCGAGAACGGCTTCGACGTGGTCGGCTCCAGCCCCGAGGCGCTGGTCAAGGTCGAGGACGGGCGGGCCATGGTCCACCCCATCGCCGGCACCCGCCACCGGGGCGCGACTCCGCAGGAGGACAACGACCTCGCCGACGAGCTGATGGCCGACCCCAAGGAGCGGGCCGAGCACCTGATGCTCGTCGACCTGGGCCGCAACGACCTCGGCCGGGTCTGCGAGCCGGGATCGGTGGAGGTCGTCGACTTCATGTCGATCGAGCGCTACTCCCACGTCATGCACATCGTCTCCACCGTGACGGGACGCGTAGCCGAGGGGAAGACCGCCTTCGACGTGCTCACCGCCTGCTTCCCGGCCGGCACCCTCTCCGGCGCGCCCAAGCCGCGCGCCATGCAGATCATCGAGGAGCTGGAGCCCTCCCGCCGCGGCCTCTACGGCGGCTGCGTGGGCTACCTGGACTTCGCCGGGGACTCCGACACGGCCATCGCCATCCGTACCGCGCTGCTGCGCGACGGCACGGCGTACGTGCAGGCCGGAGCAGGTGTCGTCGCGGACTCGGTGCCCGAGCTGGAGGACAACGAGTGCCGCAACAAGGCGGCCGCCGTGCTGCGCGCGGTGGGAGCGGCGAACCGCCTCCACGGCTCTTGAGGGCGTAGGGGATAGTGGGGTACGTGAGTGCCGTACCCCCGCCCCGAAACGACGCCGACGCCCCGTCCGAGCCCGAGGCTCCCGACAGCCGCGGCGGCCGCCGCAGCGTGGCCGTCGCCCTGCTGCTCGGCGCCCTCGGCGCCACCGTCGTCCTGCTCGCCTCCGGCCGGACCTGGGCCCGGGGCACCGCCGCCATCGGCAGCGACTCGCTCCAGCTGGCCGCCGACGGGCGGGCCGTCACCGGCCTCCCGGCGGCGCTCGCCATCGTGGGCCTCGCCGCACTGGTCGCCGTCTTCGCCGTGCGCGGCAGGAGCCGGCTGCTGGTGTCGGGGCTGCTCGCGCTCAGCGGCCTCGGGGCGGCACTGTCCGCGGCCCTCGGCGGCGACGGCCGCAGCGCCCTGGACGCGCAGGCCGCCCGTACGACCGCCGACAGCGCCGCGCACGTGGCCGGGCTGACCCAGACGACCTGGCCCTACGTCACGGCCGCCGGCGCGGTCCTGATCCTGGCGGCCGGTCTGCTGGCCCTTCGCTTCGGCCGGAGCTGGCCCTCCATGGGAGGCCGCTACGAGCGTGACGGCAGCCCGCGCGCCCGGACTGTCGCGGCGGTTGATCCGGACCGGCCGGAAGATCTGTGGAAGGCTCTGGACCGCGGCGAGGACCCGACCACCGACCCGGGCGGCGACCGGGCCCGCTGACCGGGCCCACAGACCCGACCCCCCTGGACGGCGAAGCCGCCCGGTGCGGGACAATGGTCGCCGAGCGTCCGACACAGACCGCACGTTCGACACAGCAGCGCGACAGAGCAACGAGGAGCAACTCATGGCGGGCACTAGCCACGGACACACCCCGGCCGCCTGGACCGGTGTCACCATCGCCTTCATCGGTTTCTGCATCTCCGGCGCCTTCATGGTGCTCGCGAACCCGCTCGGCTTCTGGGCCGGACTCGTCGTCGTCGCGCTCGGCGGTGTCGTCGGCCTGGGGATGAAGGCCGCGGGCCTGGGCGCGCCGAAGGCCGCGCACAAGGACCTCGCCGAGGTCATCGCCGCGTCCAAGGTTCCCGCCAAGGTCTGAGCGCGCGAGCGACCCGGTCCGTAGCGACGCGGTTCGAAGCAACGCAGCCGAAAGGCGCGGCCCCGCCGGGCTGCGCCTTTTGTCATGAGCGGAGAGAATCAGCAGGTGGACGCCTCTCGTACCCCCGATGCCCCGCCGTCGCCGGCGCCCGTGCCCGCGGAGCCGGGGCTGCCCGCCGGGCGGCCGTCCCCGTCCCGGGGCCGGCGGCTCGCCGTCCCGGTGTCCTACCTGGCCGGGGTCACCGCCGCGTTCGTGTACGTGGGCGCCGTGGACCCCAACGAGCCCGGTCACTACCCGGTGTGCCCGCTGTTCCGGCTGACGGGCGTCCTGTGCCCGGGCTGCGGCGGCCTGCGCAGCGCGCACGCCTTCGCGAACGGCGATCTGGTCACCGCGCTCGGGGCGAACGCGCTCGCGGTCGCGGGCTACTTCGTCTTCGCCGCCTTCATGGCCCTGTGGCTGGTCCGCGCGTTCCGCGGCAGGCCGACCCCGAGGATCGTGCTGCGTCCGAGGTACTGGTGGGCGCTCGGTGCACTGGCGCTGGTCTTCGCCCTTGTTCGAAATTTCTCCTTCGGCTCCGCACTGGCGCCCTGAGCCCCCTGGCCAGGCCCTATGAAGCACAGATTCCGAATGTCCAGTTACTGGGACGACGTCAACCGGGTGCGGAGGGCAACGCCTCCTACGGATACCATTTGAATGCCGACCTTGCTGTTGTACTCGTCTGCAAGGCGGCCGACCGTCATCGACCCGGAAGGGGGCCGCTCGCGTGAGTGTGCTCGACGAGATCATCGAAGGGGTCCGCGAAGACCTTGCCGAACGGCAGGCCCGCGTGAGCCTCGACGAGCTCAAGGAGCGTGCCGCCAAGGCGCCCCAGGCCAAGGACGGCGTCGCTGCCCTGCGCGGCGACAGCGTCAAGGTGATCTGCGAGGTCAAGCGCTCCAGCCCCTCCAAGGGTGCGCTGGCCGCCATCGCCGATCCGGCCGGGCTCGCCGCTGACTACGAGGCTGGCGGTGCGGCGGTCATCTCCGTCCTCACCGAGCAGCGCCGGTTCGGCGGCTCGCTGGCCGACCTGGAGGCCGTCCGCGCCCGCGTGGACATCCCGATCCTGCGCAAGGACTTCATCGTCACGGCGTACCAGCTCTGGGAGGCCCGCGCCTACGGCGCCGACCTCGCCCTGCTGATCGTCGCGGCCCTGGAACAGGAGGCCCTCGTCTCCCTCATCGAGCGGGCCGAGTCCATCGGTCTCACCCCGCTCGTCGAGGTCCACGACGAGGAGGAAGTGGAGCGCGCGGTCGCCGCCGGTGCCAAGATCATCGGCGTCAACGCCCGCAACCTCAAGGACCTCAAGGTCGACCGCTCCACCTTCGAGCGCGTCGTCGGAGAGATCCCGGACCACATCGTCAAGATCGCCGAGTCCGGCATCCGTGGCCCGCACGACCTGATCGCCTACGCCAACGAGGGCGCCGACGCCGTCCTCGTCGGGGAGTCCTTGGTGACCGGCCGCGACCCGAAGGCGGCCGTGGCCGACCTCGTCGCCGCCGGCGCCCACCCCGCCCTGCGCCACGGGCGGAGCTGACCCGTACCCATGACCCACGACCGCTCCTGCGTCCGCACCCGGCCGGGCTCCCGCCCGGTCGCCGTGCCGACGGCGCACGCGCCCCTGGCGCGCGGCTGCCGCCCCCGCGGCTGCCGCGCCCCGGCCCGGCGCGTGCACGGGCGGCGGGTCCGGTACGTGATCGGCTCCGAGCCCGGCCAGGTCAACGGCATGCGATGGCGCCGCGGAGGCGCGCTGTAACGAGGGCCGCCGCGGCCCGGTACGCGAGACGTACCGCGCCGCGCGCAGCTTCCGTACGGCCTGCCGTCCCGGGCCGCCGGCTCCGGACGCGGGCCGCCCCGCACCGTACGCACCACATCCCCCAGCGGGGTGTCCGCGACACGGGCGGGCGGCGCAATACGGTGAATCCACCCCGCCGCATCTCGCACCCGTAGGAGCACTGGACATGTCCAGCGAGTTCTTCATTCCGGACCCGGAGGGTCACGTTCCCAACGCCGAGGGCTACTTCGGCGACTTCGGCGGCAAGTTCATCCCGGAGGCGCTCGTCGCCGCCGTGGACGAGGTCGCCGTCGAGTACGAGAAGGCCAAGGACGACCCGTCCTTCGCGGCCGAGCTCAACGACCTCATGGTCAACTACACCGGCCGCCCGAGCGCCCTCACCGAGGTGCCGCGCTTCGCCGAGCACGCCGGCGGCGCCCGGATCTTCCTCAAGCGCGAGGACCTGAACCACACCGGCTCGCACAAGATCAACAACGTGCTGGGCCAGGCGCTCCTGACCAAGCGCATGGGCAAGACCCGCGTCATCGCCGAGACCGGCGCCGGGCAGCACGGCGTGGCCACCGCCACCGCCTGCGCGCTCTTCGGCCTCGACTGCACCATCTACATGGGCGAGATCGACACCCAGCGCCAGGCCCTCAACGTGGCCCGCATGCGCATGCTGGGCGCCGAGGTCATCGCCGTGAAGTCCGGTTCCCGGACGCTCAAGGACGCGATCAACGAGGCGTTCCGCGACTGGGTCGCCAACGTGGACCGGACCCACTACCTCTTCGGCACGGTCGCCGGCCCCCACCCCTTCCCGGCCATGGTCCGCGACTTCCACCGGGTCATCGGCGTCGAGGCCCGCCGCCAGATCCTGGAGCGCGCCGGCCGCCTGCCGGACGCCGTCGCAGCCTGCGTCGGCGGCGGCTCCAACGCCATCGGCCTCTTCCACGCCTTCATCCCGGACGCCGACGTCCGCCTGGTCGGCTTCGAGCCCGCCGGGCACGGCGTCGAGACCGGCGAGCACGCGGCCACGCTGACCGCCGGCGAGCCCGGGATCCTGCACGGCTCCCGCTCCTACGTCCTCCAGGACGAGGAGGGCCAGATCACCGAGCCGTACTCCATCTCGGCCGGCCTGGACTACCCGGGCATCGGCCCGGAGCACTCCTACCTCAAGGACTCCGGCCGCGGCGAGTACCGCGCGGTCACCGACGACGCGGCCATGCAGGCCCTGCGCCTGCTCTCGCGCACCGAGGGGATCATCCCGGCGATCGAGTCGGCGCACGCCCTCGCGGGCGCCCTCGACCTGGGCAAGGAGTTGGGCAAGGACGGCCTGCTGGTCGTCAACCTGTCCGGTCGCGGCGACAAGGACATGGACACGGCGGCCCGCTACTTCGGGCTGTACGACGGCGAGGGGGAGAACAAGTGAGCACCGGAAACCTCCAGCTGCTGAGCGACACCCTCGCCAAGGCGAAGTCCGAGGACCGCGCGGCCCTCGTCGCCTACCTGCCGGCGGGCTTCCCGACCGTCGACGGCGCCATCGAGGCGGTCAAGGCCGTCATCGAGGGCGGCGCGGACGTGGTCGAGATCGGCCTCCCGCACAGCGACCCGGTGCTCGACGGCGCGATCATCCAGACCGCCGACGACATCGCCCTGCGCGGCGGCGTCAAGATCGCCGACGTGATCCGCACGGTCCGCGAGGCGCACGAGGCGACCGGGGCACCGGTCCTGGTGATGACCTACTGGAACCCCATCGACCGCTACGGCGTCGAGCGGTTCACGGCCGAACTGGCAGCGGCCGGCGGCGCCGGCTGCATCCTGCCCGACCTGCCGGTGCAGGAGTCCGCGCTGTGGCGCGAGCACGCGGACAAGCACGGCCTGGCGACCGTCTTCGTCGTGGCCCCCAGCAGCAAGGACGCGCGCCTGGCCACCATCACGGCGGCCGGCTCCGGCTTCGTCTACGCCGCCTCCCTCATGGGAGTCACCGGCACCCGCGAGTCCGTCGGCAACCAGGCCCAGGACCTGGTCCGGCGCACCCGCGCCACCACCGAGCTCCCGGTCTGCGTGGGACTCGGTGTCTCCAACGCCGTACAGGCCAAGGAGGTCGCGGGCTTCGCCGACGGCGTCATCGTCGGCTCGGCCTTCGTGAAGCTGCTCCTGGACGCGCCGGACCTGCCGGCCGGACTGGACGCCGTACGGGCGCTCGCCGGCGAGCTCGCGGAAGGCGTGCGCCGGCGCTGACGCGCGTTCGATGACGGCCACGGATGTCTGATCGGGTTCTGTAGTCCGATCGGGTGGAAGTACGGGCAGGGAGGCACGCGAGTGCCTCCCTGCTTCGTTTGGCGGAACGTGAGCGAGAAGAACGACGGTGCGAACCGCGATGCGACGAAACGATCGGCCCGGGAACGACTCCTCGTGGAGCGCGAGCGGCAGAAGACCCGGGACAAGCGCCGGCGGACCCTCGTCGTGGCGGCGGCGGTGGTCGGCGTCCTCGCCTTGGCGACCGTCGTCGGCGTGATCGCGGCCAACACCGGCAAGGACGGCTCCGCCAAGGCGGGCCCGGTGGTCGCCCCCTCCGGCGCCACCGGGAAGGACGCCCTCGCCATCCAGGCGGGCAAGCCGGAGGCGAAGTCCTCCCTCACCGTGTGGGAGGACTTCCGCTGCCCCTCCTGCAAGTTCTTCGAGGACAACTACCGCGACGTCATCCATGACCTGGAGGCCAAGGGGCTGCTCAAGGTCGACTACCACCTGGTGACGCTCATCGACCGGAGGATGGGCGGCAGCGGCTCGCTGAAGGCGGCCAACGCGGCGGCCTGCGCGCAGGACGCCGGCAAGTTCACCGAGTACCACGACCTCCTCTTCCAGAACCAGCCGCAGGAGATCGACGACGCCTTCGGCAAGAACGCCAAGCTGCTGGAACTGGCGGGCAAGGTCGACGGGCTGGACACCCCCGAGTTCCGCTCGTGCGTCGAGGGCGGCACGCACAACAGCTGGGTGGCCAAGTCGGACGCCGCCTTCACCGCCGGACAGTTCCGGGGCACCCCGACCGTGCTGCTCAACGGCAAGGACATCCTGTCCGACCAGGCCAACCAGGTGACCCCGCAGAAGCTGAAGGAACAGGTGGAAGCCGCCGCCAAGGGCTCGGGAGGCGCGGACGCCGGGGCCGGGGCCGGGGCCGGGGCCGGGGCCGGGAAGGCCTCACCGTCGGGCAGCGCGACCCCCGGATCCGGGTCGAAGGCCGGGTCGAAGACATCGCCGTCGGCCTCGCGCACGGGATCGGGTACGGGATCGGGCGGGTCGTCCGACGGGTCCTCGAACCGGTCCACCGGTGGGACCTCCAACGGCTCCTCCAGCGGATCCCCACAGGACTGAACCCGGCCCGTTCCAGGTCTGGATTTGGTTTCGTCTTGCCGGGCGGGTTGCGGTGCGCACCGCCCGGCAAGGTAGCGTCATGTCTGCCATGGACCTTGCTTACATCCCCAGTCCGTCGACCGGCGTGATCCATCTCGGACCGATCCCGCTCCGCGGCTACGCGTTCTGCATCATCATCGGCGTCTTCGTCGCCGTCTGGCTCGGCAACAAGCGATGGATCGCGCGCGGCGGAAAGCCCGGCACGGTCGCGGACATCGCCGTGTGGGCCGTGCCCTTCGGCCTGGTCGGTGGGCGCCTCTACCACGTGATCACCGACTACCAGCTCTACTTCGGCGAGGGTCGCAACTGGGTCGACGCCTTCAAGATCTGGGAAGGCGGACTCGGCATCTGGGGCGCCATCGCGCTCGGCGCGGTGGGCGCCTGGATCGGCTGTCGCCTGCGCGGGATCCCGCTGCCGGCCTGGGCCGACGCCCTGGCTCCCGGTATCGCGCTGGCCCAGGCCTGCGGACGCTGGGGCAACTGGTTCAACCAGGAGCTGTACGGCCGGGCCACCGACCTCCCGTGGGCCGTGGAAATCAGCGCGGGCCCGAACCGGGACGCCGGGACCTACCACCCGACCTTCCTGTACGAGTCGCTGTGGTGCATCGGCGTCGCGCTGCTGGTCCTGTGGGCCGACCGCCGCTTCACGCTCGGCCACGGACGGGCCTTCGCCCTGTACGTCGCCGCGTACTGCGTCGGCCGCGGCTGGATCGAGTACATGCGGGTCGACGAGGCGCACCACATCCTGGGCGTCCGGCTGAACGTCTGGACCTCGATCGTCGTCTTCGTCCTGGCGGTCGTCTACCTGGTGCTGTCGGCGAAGCTGCGGCCGGGCCGCGAGTCGGTCGTCGAGCCGGACACCTCCGGCGGCAAGGACGGCGACGACGCGGACGCCGCCGACGCGGATGCCGCCGACGCGGCGAAGCCCAAGGCCAAGGCCAAGACGCCCGTGCTCACGAAGGACGCCCCCGCCAAGGCCAAAGCCAAGGCCAAGGCCCCGGAGGCGGGCAAGCACTGACCTGCCCGGTCCGCGAAGGGGGGGGCGGCGTACACCGCGGCACCCCCCTTCGCGTTCCCGGCCGCCCCATCCAACCCGCCGGCGTTTGAGCCGCGGGGGCCGGGGCGGAGTCCCAAGGGATGGCGCCACGCCGAACCCAGCCCCGCCGGCGATTGAGGCGCGGGGTCTGGGGCGGAGCCCCGGGACACGGCGCCGCGCGCGGTATCGGCGGGTGCCACGCGGGGCACGGGCGCAGCCCGGGAGGCGGCGGGCGGAGTCAGCGGGCGGCCTCCCGCGCGGCGAGCGCAAGGGTGCGGTGCGCCGCCGCCACGACCGCCGGATCCACGAACCGCCCGTCCGGCAGGGCCAGCGCCCCCGGGGCGGCACGGGCCGCGCTCAGCACCTCCGCGGCGGCGCTGACCTCCTCGGGCGCCGGGAGGTAGGCCCGCTCGATCACCGGCAGCTGGCGCGGATGGATCGCCGCCCGGCCGAGGAAGCCCAGGGCGCGCCCTCGGGCGCACGAGACCGCCAGCGACTCCAGGTCCCGGATGTCCGGGAACACCGACTGCGCCGGGGGCGCGAGCCCCGCGGCCCGGGCCGCGACCACCACCCGGGAGCGGCACCAGTCCAGGCCCGGCTCCGCGCTGACGGCCAGATCGGCCCGCAGGTCCGCCTCGCCCAGGGAGAGCCCGCGCAGGGCGGGGTGCGCGCGGGCGATGTCGTACGCGCGCTCCACCCCCACGGCCGATTCGAGCAGGGCGTACAGGCTCACCCCGCCGGTGCGGTCGGCGACGGCCGTGATCTGCCCGGGGGCGCTGATCTTGGGCAGCCGCAGCCCCGCGAGGCCGTGCAGCCCGCCCAGCGCACTCAGGTCGGCGCCGCCCCAGGGGGAGTCCAGGGCGTTGACGCGGACGTGGACGGGGAGCGGGGGCCGCTCGGCGAGCAGATCGGCGGTCGCGGCGCGGGCGTACTCCTTGCGCGAGGCCGGTACCGCGTCCTCCAGGTCGACGATCACGGCGTCCGCCCCGCAACCGAGGGCCTTGGCGACCACCTCCGGGCGGTCGCCGGGCGCGTACAGCCAGGTCAGGATCACAGGGCTCCCTCGGTCCGCAGTGCGGTGATCTCGGCCTCGGTCAGCCCGAGCTCGGTCAGGACCTCGTCGGTGTCCGCGCCGTGCGGGCGGCCCGCCCAGCGGATCCCGCCGGGGGTCCCGGACAGCCGGAAGAGGATGTTCTGCATGCGGAGCGGGCCCAGCTCCGGGTCCTCGACCTCGGTGACCGTGTCCAGGGCCGCGAACTGCGGGTCGGCCATCACGTCCCGCACGTCGTAGACCTGGGCGACGGCCGCCTCGGCGTCCTCGAACGCGGCGACCACCTCCTCGGCCTTGTGCCGGGCGATCCAGCCGCCCACGGCATCGTCCAGCACGTCCGCGTGCCGGGCCCGCCCGGCCCCGGTCGCGAACCAGGGCTCGGCGATCAGCTCGGGCCGGCCGACCAGCCGCACGACCCGCTCGGCGATGGACTGCGCGGAGGCGGAGACGGCCAGCCAGCGCCCGTCGGCACTGCGGTAGGTGTTGCGGGGGGCGTTGTTCGCGGAGCGGTTGCCGGTGCGCGGCTGGACGTAGCCGAGCTGGTCGTACCAGAGGGGGTGCGGGCCGAGCACGGTGAGGATCGGCTCGACGATCGCCAGGTCCACGACCTGACCGTGCCCGGTGCGCTCCCGCCCGGCGAGGGCGGTCATCACGGCGTACGCGCAGGTCAGCGCGGCGATCGAGTCGGCGAGTCCGAAGGGCGGCAGGGTCGGCGGTCCTTCCGGCTCCCCGGTGATCGCGGCGAAACCGCTCATCGCCTCGGCGAGCGTGCCGAAGCCCGGACGGTGGGCGTACGGGCCGTGCTGGCCGAAGGCCGTGACGCGCGCCAGGACCAGGCGCGGGTTGGCGGCGGACAGCTCGGGCCAGCCCAGCCCCCACTTCTCCAGGGTGCCGGGGCGGAAGTTCTCGATGACCACGTCGGCGGTGGCGGCGAGGCGCAGCAGGGTGTCCCGGCCGCCCGGGGTCGACAGGTCGAGGGTCATGGTCCGCTTGTTCCGGCCGAGGAGCTTCCACCACAGGCCGATCCCGTTCTTGGCGGGGCCGTGGCCGCGCGAGGGGTCGGGGCGGTCGGGGTGTTCGACCTTGACGACCTCGGCGCCGAAGTCGCCGAGCAGGGTGGCGGTCAGCGGCCCGGCGAAGAGGGTGGCCAGGTCGAGCACGCGGAGCCCCGCCAGCGGCCCGGTGGTGGTCACGAGGAGGCTCCGCGCTGGGCCGCGGCGAAGGCGTCGGTCTCGGCGCGGGTCGGCATCGAGTCCTGGGCTCCCGGGCGCTGGACGGAGAGCGCGGCCGCCGCCGAAGCCCAGCGCAGGGCCTCGGACATCGGCCGGCGCTCGCCCAGGGCCACGGCGAGGGCGCCGACGAAGGTGTCCCCGGCGGCGGTCGTGTCCATGGCCCGTACCCGGGGCGCGGGCACGGTCAGCGGCTCCTTGCCGCGGGCGGCGTACAGCGCCCCGGCCGCCCCGAGGGTGATCACCACCTCGGGCACCTCGGCCAGTAGGGCCTCGGCGGCCTGGAGCGGGTCGGTGAGCCCGGTGAGGGCGGCCGCCTCGTGCTCGTTCGGGACGAGGAGGTCGGTGGCGGCGAGCAGGTCGGCGGGCAGCGGCTGGACGGGGGCCGGGGTGAGCACCGTACGGACGCCGTGCGCGCGGGCGGCGCGGGCCCCGGCGAGGACGGCGGAGAGGGGCAGTTCGAGCTGGAGGAGCAGGGAGCCGGCGGCGGCGATCCTGGCCTCGTCGCCCGTCTCCAGGCCGGTGACGGCGGCGTTCGCGCCGGGGATGACGACGATGCTGTTGCCGCCCTCGTCGTCCACCGTGATGTGGGCGGTGCCGCTGGCGCCCTCGACGGTGCGCAGGGCCGCCGTGTCGACCCGGGCCGCGGTGAGCGCGGAGCGCAGCCGTACGCCGAACTCGTCGGCCCCGACCGCGCCGATCATCACCACCTCCCCGCCGGAGCGGGCGGCGGCGACGGCCTGGTTGGCTCCCTTGCCGCCGGGGACCGTGCGGAAGGCCCGGCCGGTGACGGTCTCCCCGAGGCGGGGGGCCTTGGGGACGTAGGCGACGAGGTCCATGTTCGTACTGCCGAGCACGGCGATGGCCGTCATGAGCGTGCTGCCTCCTGTGCGGTGAGGTGGGCGAGGGCGTCGAAGCCGATGCCGTCGAAGCCGGGGACGGTGGTGGCGAGGCGGTTCTTGAGGGGTGCGGTCCAGCGGTGCGGGAGCGCGTCCGGGGATCCGGCGAGCAGCCCGGCGAGGGCGCCGGCGGTGGCGCCGTTGGAGTCGGTGTCCCAGCCGCCGGACACGGCGCGGCAGACGGAGCGGGAGAAGTCCCCGTCGGCGTGGGTGAGGGCGGCGGCGATCAGCGCGGTGTTGGGGACGGCGTGGACCCAGTGGTAGTGCCCGTAGCGGGCGTGCAGCCGGTCGACGACGAGGTCGAAGTCCGCCTCCTGACCGGCTGCCCGGATCCCGAAGCGGACGGCCTCGGCGAGGCGCGAGCGGGGCGGTACGAAGGCCAGCCCGGTCCGGAGCGCGGTGTGGACGTCCGAGCGGCCGGTGGCGGCGGTGGCGGTGGCGGCCGCGACGAAGAGGGCGGCGTAGACGCCGTTGCCGGTGTGGGTCAGGGCGGCGTCCCGGTAGGCCTGGGCCGCGGCGGCGGCCGGATCGCCCGGATTGGTCCAGCCGTGGACGTCGGCGCGGATGAGGGCGCCGATCCACTCGCGGAAGGGGTTGTGGTGGGTGGCGGTGACGGGCGGCTCCAGGCCGAGGAGGAGGTTGCGGTAGGCGATGCGCTCGGCGGTGAAGGTCCGTCCGGCCGGCAGCTCGTCGAGCCAGAGGCGGGCCACGTCGGCGGTGGTGAAGCCCTTGCCGTGGCGCTGGAGCAGGAGCAGGCCGAGGAGGGGGTAGTTGAGGTCGTCGTCCTCGGGCATGCCGTCGATGTTCTCGGCGAGGGAGGTGGGGGCGGAGCGGCGGTTCCAGGGGTAGGCGGCCAGGACCTCCGGCGGGACGCCGCGTTCGCTGAACCAGTCGTCCAGCGGCCAGTTGCCGGCGGCGCGGGCGAGCGCCCGGATCCCCTCCAGGGGCAGCTTCTCGACGGGCTTCCCGAGCAGGCACCCGACGGCCCGCCCGAGCCAGGCGGCCTCCAGCCGGGCGGCCTCCGGCGGGTCGGCCTCCGGCCCGGTCCGCAGTAGGGGTTCCGGCCCCGCGCCCGGCGGTTGCGCCGCGCGGGGCGGTGCGGATGCGGGCGCGGCGGTCCGCCCGTGTTCCCGCCCTGCGGGCGGCGTCCTTGCGGCGTGGGGTGGGATGCGGCCGGGGGCCGTCCCCGTGCTCGTGGGCGCCTGCTCCGGGTGGGACCGGACGTGGGCGCGGCCCGCGAGCCACGGCCGCCCCGCTGCGGGCGGCGGCGCGGGGTCGGGAGCGCCGGGAGACGGTCCGGGGTCCAGGACGGTGCCCTGCCCATCCGGACTTGCCACGGGGTCCGGCAGGTCGGTGGGTCGGGCGTCGAGGGCGGGGTGTGGCTGTGCCGATGGGGGCATGGCCCTCGTCGCGCGGGGCGGTGCGGGGGCCGGGGCGGTGCCTGGGATGCCCGGTCTCGGGGTCGGGGCTCCGCCCGGGTGGGGCACGGGGTCCGGCGGGTCGGTGGGTCGGGCGTCGGGGGCGGGGTGTGGTTGTGTCGATGGGGTTGGGGCTTTGGTGGGCGGGGGTTCCGGTGGGGCGTATGCGGCCGGTGGGCAGCTGGCCCGGATGGCCGGCCAGGACCCGGGCTCGTCGGCTGCGGAGCGGAGCGGGAGCTGCGCCAGGTCGTCGAGGAGGCGGCAGGCCAGGGCGCGCAGTTCCGGTGCGGCCGGGGTGGGGGAGGCGCCGGCGCGGTCGGGGGCGGGGTGGCCGCCCGCCGCGAGCCAGGCGCGGAGGGCGGCGGCCGGGTTCCGGCCGTCCTCCGCGGCCTGGCGCAGCTCGTGCCCGACCAGGTCTTCGGGCTGAGCCCAGGTCAGCCGGACGGGCCGGTCGGCGGGGCTGCGGTCGCAGGTCGTCATCGCGGGTCCGCGATCGCGGTGAAGGCCGCCTCGTGGGAGCGGCGGCGGGAGCGGTCGAGGGCGAAGACCTCCCGGGCCACGGCGGCCAGCGCGTCGGCCGGGGCGTGCAGGTCGAGTCGGCTGGCCTCGGCGACCTGCTTGGCCCAGGCGGCCGGGACCGCGGCTTCGCCGCCCAGGGCCCCGGCGATCGCCCCCGCCATGGTGGCGATGGAGTCGCAGTCCCGGCCGTAGTTGACCGCGCCCAGGACCGCGGTCTCGTACCGTCCGTCCGCGACGAGCAGCATCCCGAGCGCGACCGGGAGTTCCTCGATGGCATGGAGGCGGGAGGGACGACGGGCGTCGAGAGACGGGCTGCGGTAGTCCGGCCCGACCGAGTCGTAGGGGGTCACCGCCGCCCGCAGCGGGGCCAGCGCCGACTCGAAGTCCCGGTGGCCGGCGGCCACTTCGCGGACGGCCGCGATCGCCTCGCGCGTGCCGTCCTTGGCCAGGGACAGGGCCGTGTCCACCACCGAGGCGGCCGTCGCCCCCGGCACGCACGCGGCCGCCACCGCCGCCGCGAACACGCCCGCCGCCTCCCGCCCGTACGAGGACTGGTGCGCACCGGCGATGTCCAGCGCCTCCGCGTACGCGCCCGCCGGATTGCCCGCGTTGGCGATGCCCACCGGGGCCATGTACATCGCCGCGCCGCAGTTGACGATGTTGCCGCTGCCGGCCTCGCGGGGGTCGACGTGCGCGTAGTGCAGTCGGGTCACGATCCACTTCTCGGCGAGGAAGATCCGCTGCAACGGCAGGGCCTCGGCCTCCAGTTCCGGGATCCAGCGGGGCGTGGACATCAGGTCGGGGACCAGGTGCTCGGCGATCGCGTAGGCGTCGAGGTGGTCCCGTACGGCTTCGTAGACCCGTACCAGCGCGTGCGTCATCAGGGTGTCGTCCGTGACGTGCCCGTCGCCCTTGTGGTACGGGGCGATGGGGCGGGCCGTGCGCCAGTCCTCGTGCCAGGGGCCGACGATGCCGTGCACGCGGCCGCCGTGCCGTTCCACGATCTGGTCCGGGGTCCAGCCCTCCACCGGGCCGCCGAGCGCGTCGCCGACGGCGGCTCCGACGAGAGCGCCGCGGGCCCGGTCCTCCAACGTGAGCGTCATGTCCGAATCATCCCTTGGGTGAGGTGAGTTCCGTGGCCGCGAGGAGCGCGGCGAGTTCCACGAGGTCGGTGCCGGCGAGGCGGGGGAGGGCGCAGCCGGAGAGGGTGCGGCAGGCCTCGCGCCAGGCGGCGGGGATCGAGTCGCCGCCGCCGATGACGCCGGTCAGCGCGCCGGCCAGAGCGGGGGCGGAGTCCGCGACGCGGGACAGGCAGGCGGCGGCCGGGACGGCCTCGGTCATCCTGCCGCGGGCGGCGGTGGCGAGGGCGAGGGCCACGGGGACGGTCTCGGCGGCGGCGATCCCGTAGCTGTAGACGTGGTCGACGATCTCGTGTTCGAGGGTGGGGACGATGCCGAAGGCGCCGCCGTCCTTGTGGGTACGGGCGAGGCGGACGGCGTGCCGGGCGTTGCGGCCGATCTCGGTGGCTTCGGGGAGCTGGGCGAGGGCGGCGTCCACGGCGGCGTCGACGGCGTCGTCGGCACCGGTGGCACCGGTGGCGCTCAAGGCGGTGGCGATGGCCGCGGCCATGGCACGGGCGCCGTGCACCCCGTCGCCGTCCTGGGTGTAGCGGGCGTCGAACTCGGCGAGGTCGGCCGCGGCGCGGGCGTCGCCGGGATGCACGACGGCGAGGACGCAGGCGCGGATGCAGGCGGCGTCGTCGAAGTAGTGCGGGTTGTCGTGGCCGGTGGCGGGCGGGCGCAGGCCGGTGGCGAGGTTGCCGAGGCCGGCGCGGACGGAGATCCGGGCGCGGAGGGGCAGGACGGCGGACTCGACCTCGGGCGCGCGTTCCGCTGCCGCGGCGACCTCGGAGGCCAGGGCGTTCCACGCGAGGTCGATGGCCGCGCGCATCCTCCTCGACCTGCTGAGGTCGCTGAGGAGGACACCGGCGGCGGTGAGCACGGACTCGGCGACGAAGGCGGCCCATTCGGCGTCGTCGGAGGGGCCGAGGCGGAGGGGTTCGGGGGGCTGGTTGAGGGCGATGGGGACGGGGAGGGTGGTGGTGGCGTTCTGCTCGGCGAAGGTGTCGAGCTCGCGGGTCAGGCGGCGGGTCCACTCGGGCATCCGGCTGGCGCGGTGGCGGGCGGCGGGCCACCCGGCCGCGTCGCCTGCGGCGAGCCCGAGGAGGAGGCCCTCGATCGGCCGGGCCCCTGCGGGGAGCTCGGCGGGACGCACCGGGGCCGTCTGCCCGGCCCGCACCACGACCCGTGCCCCCGCCCCCACGAGCTCCCGCCCGCCCGGGGACACGACCCCGGACCGAGCTTCGGCCGGTGCCGGTGCCGGGGGCAGCGTCGGCAGGGTCTGCGGGGCCAACCCGCCCGGTGGCAGGCCTACGGGCCCCCGCTCGCCCGGTGGCGCGATTCCGGGCCGCGGTTCGGCCGGGGGCAGGCCTACGGGGTCCCGCCCGCCCGGGGGGACGTGCTTGCGCTCCGTCGGGGGCGCGGGCAGGGCCTCGGGTCCCTGCCCCGACGGGGTCACCGGGGGCGGCACCGGCAGGCGGAGGGGTGGTGCCTCGGCCCGGGCCAGGTGTCCGAGCCCCCGCTCCGCCGGACCCGGACCCGGGGCCGGGGCCGGGGTCGGGTTCGCCGGGGGGAGCGCCAGCGTCTGGTCGTCCGGGGAGGGGGTCATCGGACGGCCTCGCATTCCGGGGTGAGGAGGTCCGCGATGTCCAGGACGTGGTAGCCCCGCATCGAGGGGAGGCAGCTGCCGCGGACCGGCCCGATGGCCGAGGACCAGGCGGCGGGGATCGCGCCGGCGCCCGACAGCGCGCCGGCCAGGGCGCCCGCCACCGCCGCGGTGGTGTCGGCGTCGCGGCCCATGTTCACGGCGGTGAGGACGGAGGACGGGAAGTCCCCGCGGCAGGCGGCGAAGGCCCCGAAGGCCAGGCCCACCGCTTCCGGGGCCAGGTCGGTCCACGGGTAGCCGCCGATGACCACCGCCGAGCGCACCGCCCGTTCGCCGCGCGGGGCGGCGGTGACCGCCCGGCGCAGGGAGCGGGCCGTCCAGGAGTCGGACGGGATGACGGACAGCGCCGCGGAGATCGCCGAGGCGGGGGAGCCGCCGGCCATGGCCGCGGCCACGCCCGCCGCGACCGCCTGGCCGCCGTAGATGCCCTCCCCGTCGTGGCTGACCGAGCCGTCGATGGCGACGAGCCGGGCCGCTTCCGCGGGCCGGCCCGCGGCGAAGACGCCGAACGGCGCGGCCCGCATGGCCAGGCCGTCCGACCACGCGTGCCGGTGCTGGGCGGAGATGGGCGCGGCCAGGCCCCGGCGGAGGTTCTCCAGGGTGCCGCGCTCGGAGAACCCGGCGCCCCGGAAAGGGCCTTCGTCGAGGTCGGCGATCCAGTGGTGCCAGGCCCGCTCCACGTGGGAGACGGTGAGCGCCGAGCCGTGGCGGGCCAGCAACAGCCCCGAGAAGATCGCGTACTCGGTGTCGTCCGTGCCCGCCGGGTCCTCCGACACGAAACCTTCGATGCGGCCCCACTTCGCCCGGATCTGCGACGGCTTCATGTTCTCCGCGGGGGCGCCCAGCGCATCGCCCACGGCGAGTCCGAGGAGAGCGCCCCTGGCCCGTTCGAGGAGGACCTGCGGATTGCATGCAATCAGCTTCATCGGCTCCATGGCGCGCCTCTCCCACATCGGATGGGGCTCATCATGAGCCCTTGGGGGATTTGTGCCATGGCATGTGGTTTGTCGCTCGTCGCGAAACACCCCGCGAACACCCCCGTCACCCGGTCGCCGACCCACAAAAGCCCAGGTAAGTACGGCCTTCCTTGCTGGCGGGCCACAGAAATCGTGCGTAGTTTCGAGGTGTTCAGGGGGAGTGGGGCGCGTCATGGCGCCTGTTCGCACATTTGGGGAGATTCCACGCATGTCCATCATCGACATCGAAGCGCCGCTGCACACCGCGCACCGCGACAACCACACCCACCGCGACGTCAACGGTGGATGGCTGCGGCCGGCCGTCTTCGGTGCCATGGACGGGCTCGTCTCGAACCTCGCCCTGATGACCGGTGTGGCCGGCGGCGCCGTCGCTCCGCAGACCGTCGTCATCACCGGACTGGCGGGTTTGGCGGCCGGCGCCTTCTCGATGGCGGCCGGCGAATACACCTCCGTCGCCTCGCAGCGCGAACTGGTCCTCGCCGAACTGGACGTGGAGCGCCAGCAGTTGCGCAAGCACCCAATAGACGAGATGGAGGAGCTCGCCGAGCTCTACGTCTCCCGCGGCGTCGAGCCGCCGCTCGCCCGCGAGGTCGCCATGCAGCTGTCGCGCGACCCCGAGCAGGCGCTGGAGATCCACGCCCGCGAGGAGCTCGGGATCGACCCCGACGACCTGCCCTCGCCGCTGGTCGCCGCGGTCTCGTCGTTCGGTTCCTTCGCGCTGGGCGCGCTGCTCCCCGTCCTGCCGTACCTGCTCGGCGCCACGGCCCTGTGGCCCGCGGTGCTGCTCGCGCTGGCCGGGCTCTTCGCCTGCGGTGCGGTCGTCTCCCGGGTCACCGCCCGGTCCTGGTGGTACAGCGGCGTGCGCCAGCTGGCCCTGGGTGGCGCGGCCGCAGGTGTGACGTACATCCTGGGAACCTGGATCGGTGGAGCCATAGGCTGACCGCGGCTGGAGTGAGACACTATGCAGTACGCAACATAAGTAGTCCGTTACTCGGCGGTTTCGAATCCGTGTCCGCCGGGAATCAGACCAGGGCTCCGGGCAACGATGCCCGCCCTGCACCGGGACCTCCGCCTCGCGCGACACCTCCGTAGAGCGCCGCGAAAGTCCCCTCTTTCTGCCTCGTGCAGTCCGCATGCTGGAATGGCGTATCCGCTTCTCGGGATTGTCGTCATCATGTAATCTGCACGAAATTTCGCAGAGGGCCAACGTCGTCCCTCGGCTATGCACATATGCCACGACGACGACGGGAGAGCCGATGCGTTCCGCATCCACGCACTCCGCGACCGGCTCCAGCACCACCGCCTGGTCGCCCATGGACGGTCGCCCCGCCCAGCAGGGCATGTACGACCCGCGCAACGAGAAGGACGCCTGTGGCGTCGGATTCGTGGCGAACCTCACCGGCGAGGCCACCCACACGCTCGTTGAGCAGGCCCTGACCGTATTGCGGAACCTCGAGCACCGCGGCGCGACCGGCTCCGAGCCGGACTCGGGCGACGGCGCCGGAATCCTCAGCCAGGTCCCCGACGCGTTCCTGCGCGAGGTGGCCGGCTTCGAGCTCCCCGAGGCCGGCGGCTACGCCGTCGGCATCGCCTTCCTCCCCGCCGACGGCACCGCACAGGCCGTCGCCGTGGAGCAGATCGAGGCCATCGCCGCCGAAGAGAACCTCACGGTCCTCGGCTGGCGCGAGGTCCCGGTCACCCCGGACCTCCTCGGCAACGGCGCCCGCGCCACCATGCCGGCCTTCTCCCAGCTGTTCGTCTCCAACGGCAGCACGGGCATCGAGCTGGACCGCAAGGCCTTCGTGCTGCGCAAGCGCGCCGAGCGCGAGGCCGGCGTCTACTTCCCGTCGCTCTCCGCCCGCACCATCGTCTACAAGGGCATGCTGACCACCGGCCAGCTGGAGCCCTTCTTCCCGGACCTCTCCGACCGCCGCTTCGCCTCGGCCGTCGCCCTGGTCCACTCGCGCTTCTCCACGAACACCTTCCCGTCGTGGCCGCTCGCCCACCCGTACCGCTTCGTCGCGCACAACGGCGAGATCAACACGGTCAAGGGCAACCGCAACTGGATGAAGGCCCGCGAGTCCCAGCTGGCCTCCGAGGCCTTCGGCGACGGCGTGCTGGACCGGATCTTCCCGATCTGCACCCCGGACGCCTCCGACTCGGCCTCCTTCGACGAGGTCCTGGAGCTGCTCCACCTCGGCGGCCGCTCCCTCCCGCACAGCGTGCTGATGATGATCCCGGAGGCGTGGGAGAACCACACCTCCATGGACCCGGCCCGCCGCGCGTTCTACCAGTACCACTCCACGATGATGGAGCCCTGGGACGGCCCGGCCTGCGTCACCTTCACCGACGGCACCCAGGTCGGCGCGGTCCTGGACCGCAACGGCCTGCGCCCCGGCCGCTACTGGGTCACCGACGACGGCCTCGTCGTGCTCGGCTCCGAGGTCGGCGTGCTCGACATCGACCCGGCCAAGGTCGTCCGCAAGGGCCGCCTCCAGCCCGGCAAGATGTTCCTCGTCGACACCGCCCAGAAGCGGATCATCGAGGACGACGAGATCAAGAACGAGCTGGCCGCCGCCGCGCCCTACGCGGAGTGGCTGGAGACCGGCGAGATCGAGCTGTCGGACCTGCCCGAGCGCGAGCACATCGTGCACACCCACGCTTCGGTCACCCGCCGCCAGCAGACCTTCGGCTACACCGAGGAAGAGCTGCGCGTCATCCTCGCGCCCATGGCCCGTACCGGCGGCGAGCCGCTCGGCTCCATGGGTACCGACTCCCCGATCGCGGCCCTGTCCGAGCGCCCCCGGCTGCTCTTCGACTACTTCACCCAGCTGTTCGCGCAGGTCACCAACCCGCCGCTGGACGCCATCCGCGAGGAGCTCGTCACCTCGCTGCTGTCCTCGATCGGCCCGCAGTCCAACCTGCTGGAGCCGACCGCCGCGTCCTGTCGCAGCGTCACCCTGACGTTCCCGGTGATCGACAACGACGAGCTGGCCAAGCTCATCCACATCAACGCCGACGGCGACATGCCCGGCATGAAGGCCGCCACGCTCTCCGGCCTCTACCGGGTCTCCGGCGGCGGCGAGGCCCTGGCCGCCCGCATCGAGGAGATCCGTGCCGAGGCCGACGCGGCCATCGCCAACGGCGCCCGCCTCATCGTCCTCTCGGACCGCCACTCGGACGCCGAGCACGCGCCGATCCCGTCGCTGCTGCTCACCTCCGCCGTGCACCACCACCTCATCGCCACCAAGCAGCGCACCCAGGTGGGTCTGCTGGTCGAGGCCGGTGACGTCCGCGAGGTCCACCACGTCGCCCTGCTCATCGGCTACGGCGCCGCCGCGGTCAACCCGTACCTCGCCATGGAGTCCGTCGAGGACCTGCTGCGCGCCGGTACCTTCCTGTCCGGCCTGGAGCCGGAGCAGGCCATCAAGAACCTGATCTACGCGCTCGGCAAGGGCGTCCTGAAGGTCATGTCCAAGATGGGCATCTCCACCGTCGCCTCCTACCGCGGCGCCCAGGTCTTCGAGGCCGTCGGCCTGAACGACGGGTTCGTCGAGACCTACTTCAACGGCACCGCCACCAAGATCGGCGGCGCCGGCCTGGACGTCATCGCCCAGGAGGTGGCCGCGCGCCACGCCAAGGCGTACCCCGTCTCCGGCATCGCGGCCACGCACCGCGCGCTGGAGATCGGCGGCGAGTACCAGTGGCGCCGCGAGGGCGAGCCGCACCTGTTCGACCCGGAGACGGTCTTCCGCCTCCAGCACGCCACCCGCAGCCGCCGGTACGACATCTTCAAGCAGTACACGGCCCGGGTGAACGAGCAGTCCGAGCGCCTGATGACGCTCCGCGGCCTGTTCGGCTTCAGCTCCGACCGCGAAGCCATCTCCATCGACGAGGTCGAGTCGGTCGCCGACATCGTCAAGCGCTTCTCCACCGGCGCCATGTCGTACGGCTCCATCTCCAAGGAGGCGCACGAGACCCTCGCCATCGCCATGAACCAGCTGGGCGCCAAGTCCAACACCGGTGAGGGCGGCGAGGACCCGGACCGCCTGTACGACCCGGCGCGCCGCTCGTCCATCAAGCAGGTCGCCTCCGGCCGCTTCGGTGTGACGAGCGAGTACCTGGTCAACGCGGACGACATCCAGATCAAGATGGCGCAGGGCGCCAAGCCCGGCGAGGGCGGCCAGCTGCCCGGCCACAAGGTGTACCCGTGGGTGGCCAAGACCCGCCACTCCACCCCGGGCGTCGGTCTGATCTCCCCGCCGCCGCACCACGACATCTACTCCATCGAGGACCTGGCCCAGCTGATCCACGACCTCAAGAACGCCAACCCGGTCGCCCGCATCCACGTGAAGCTGGTCTCCGAGGTCGGCGTGGGTACGGTCGCCGCCGGTGTCTCCAAGGCCCACGCGGACGTCGTCCTCATCTCCGGCCACGACGGCGGAACGGGCGCTTCCCCGCTCACCTCGCTCAAGCACGCGGGCGGCCCCTGGGAGCTCGGCCTCGCCGAGACCCAGCAGACCCTGCTGCTCAACGGGCTGCGCGACCGGATCGTCGTCCAGACCGACGGCCAGCTCAAGACCGGCCGCGACGTGGTCATCGCCGCGCTGCTCGGCGCCGAGGAGTTCGGTTTCGCGACCGCGCCGCTCGTCGTCTCCGGCTGCGTCATGATGCGCGTCTGCCACCTGGACACCTGCCCGGTCGGCATCGCCACCCAGAACCCGGTCCTGCGCGACCGCTTCTCCGGCAAGCCCGAGTTCGTCGTCAACTTCTTCGAGTACATCGCGGAGGAGGTGCGCGAGATCCTCGCCGAGCTGGGCTTCCGCACGATCGAGGAGGCCGTCGGCCACGCCGAGGTCCTCGACACCACCCAGGCCGTCACGCACTGGAAGGCGCAGGGTCTCGACCTGGAGCCGCTCTTCTACGTGCCGGAGCTGCCCGAGGGCGCGGTCCGCCACGCCCTGATCGAGCAGGACCACGGTCTGGAGAAGGCCCTCGACAACGAGCTGATCGAGCTCGCCGCCGACGCGCTGAACGCCGAGACCGCCGAGGCGGCCCAGCCGGTCCGCGCCCAGGTCGCGATCCGCAACATCAACCGGACCGTCGGCACCATGCTCGGCCACCACGTCACCAAGAAGTTCGGTGGCGCGGGCCTGCCCGACAACACCATCGACTTGACGTTCACCGGCAGCGCCGGTCAGTCCTTCGGCGCGTTCGTGCCCAAGGGCGTCACCCTCCGCCTGGAGGGCGACGCCAACGACTACGTCGGCAAGGGCCTCTCCGGCGGCCGCATCGTGGTCCGCCCGGACCGCGGCGCCGACCACCTGGCCGAGTACTCCACGATCGCGGGCAACACGATCGGCTACGGAGCCACCGGCGGCGAGATGTTCCTGCGCGGCCGCACCGGCGAGCGCTTCTGCGTCCGCAACTCCGGCGCGCTGGTCGTCTCGGAGGGCGTGGGCGACCACGGCTGCGAGTACATGACCGGTGGCCGGGCGGTCGTCCTGGGCGAGACGGGCCGCAACTTCGCGGCCGGCATGTCGGGCGGCGTCGCGTACGTCATCGACCTCGACCCGCACAACGTCAACGTCGGCAACGCGGGCGCGGTCGAGACCGTCCTGTCCGACAGCGACAAGCAGTGGCTGCACGATGTGGTGCGCCGCCACGAGGAGGAGACCGGCTCGACCGTGGCCGCGAAGCTCCTGGCTGACTGGTCCGTCGCGGTGGACCGCTTCAGCAAGATCATCCCCACCACGTACAAGGCAGTGCTCGCCGCCAAGGACGCCGCTGAGCTCGCCGGACTCTCGGAATCCGAGACCACGGAGAAGATGATGGAGGCGGCGACCCATGGCTGACCCGAAGGGCTTCCTCACCACCCCCCGCGAGACCGCCTGTACCCGTCCCGTCGCCGACCGGCTGAAGGACTGGAACGAGGTCTACGTCCCGGGCTCGCTGCTGCCGATCATCAGCAAGCAGGCCGGCCGCTGCATGGACTGCGGCATCCCGTTCTGCCATAACGGGTGCCCGCTCGGGAACCTGATCCCGGAGTGGAACGACTTCTCGTACCGCGAGGACTGGACCGCCGCGTCGGAGCGCCTGCACGCGACGAACAACTTCCCGGAGTTCACCGGGCGGCTGTGCCCGGCCCCCTGCGAGTCGGCGTGCGTGCTCGGCATCAACCAGCCCGCCGTGACCATCAAGAACGTCGAAGTCTCGATCATCGACAAGGCGTGGGACAACGGCGACGTCACCCCGCAGCCGCCGGAGCGGCTGTCCGGCAAGACGGCCGCCGTCATCGGCTCGGGCCCGGCGGGTCTCGCCGCCGCCCAGCAGCTGACCCGGGCCGGCCACACCGTAGTCGTGTACGAGCGCGCGGACCGCATCGGCGGCCTGCTGCGCTACGGAATCCCCGAGTTCAAGATGGAGAAGGTGCACATCAACCGCCGCATCGAGCAGATGCGCGCGGAGGGCACCAAGTTCCGCACCGGCATCGAGGTCGGCCGCGACATCACCGCCACCGACCTGCGCAAGCGGTTCGACGCGGTGGTCATCGCGGCGGGCGCGACCGTCTCCCGCGACCTGCCGGTCCCGGGCCGCGAGCTGAACGGCATCCACTTCGCGATGGAGTACCTGCCGCTCGCCAACAAGGTCCAGGAGGGCGACTTCATGGCGCCCCCCATCACGGCCGAGGGCAAGCACGTGGTCGTCATCGGCGGCGGCGACACCGGCGCGGACTGCGTGGGCACCGCCCACCGCCAGGGCGCGGCCTCGGTCACGCAGCTGGAGATCATGCCCAAGCCGGGCGAGGACCGCAACGCCAACCAGCCCTGGCCGACCTTCCCGATGCTCTACAAGGTCACCTCGGCCCACGAGGAGGGCGGCGAGCGGGTCTACTCCGTCTCCACCACCCACTTCGAGGGCGACGAGGACGGCAACGTCCAGGCCCTCCACCTGGTCGAGGTCGCCTTCGAGGACGGCAAGCTCGTCCAGAAGCCCGGCACCGAGCGCGTCCTCCCCGCGCAGCTGGTCACCCTGGCGATGGGCTTCACGGGCACCGACCAGGCGAACGGCCTGACCCAGCAGTTCGGCCTGGAGATGGACGCCCGCGGCAACATCGACCGCGACGCCTCCTACGCGACCAACGTGGACGGCGTCTTCGTCGCCGGCGACGCGGGCCGCGGCCAGTCGCTCATCGTCTGGGCCATCGCGGAGGGCCGCTCGGCCGCCCGCGGCGTGGACCGCTTCCTGACCGGCAGCAGCGCCCTCCCGTACCCGGTCAAGCCGACGGACCGCTCGCTGACCGTGTAGCCCTTCTCAACGCCGTGCTCGCACCGCTCGGCCGCGGGCGGCCTCCCGGGCTTCGCCCGGCTGCGCCGGCCTCCGACCGTCGGTGCGGGGCCGGGGCTACGCGCAGTACCCCCGGCCCCCGCCCCCGCGAAAGGGGCGGGACCCCTCATACGGTCCGTACAACGGCGTACGGAACTCCCGACACGGCGCCCGCCACGACTCCTTCTGGATGCCGTGCTCGCACCGTTCGGCCGCGGGCGGCCTTTCGGGCTTCGCCCGGCTGTGCCGGCCTCCGACCGTCGGTGCGGGGCCACGCGCAGTACCCCGCCCCCGCTTCTGCGAAAGGGGCGGGACCCCTCATACGGTCCGTACAACGGCGTACGGAACTCCCGACACGGCGCCCGCCACGTCCCCGACCAGGGGTGGCGGGCGCTGTGGCGTGTTCGGGGCTACTCGGGCTGGACGACCGTGGCGCCCCAGCGGATGGACGGGGCCGAGGCCGTCACCGAGGCCCCGAAGCCGCCCTGGAGGCCGGTGCCGAGGGGAACGGTGACGCGCGCCGGGTCGCCTTCGGGGCAGTCGACCGTGAAGGGGGCCGGGTCGCGGTCCGGGTGCTCGTTGAGGTGGAAGGCCACCTCTATCGTGCCGCCGCCCGCGCAGCCGAAGGTGATGAACGTGTCCAGCCGGGGCGAGAGGCCGCCCGAGACGAAGCCGCTGGAGCCGGTCAGCTCGGGGATCCAGATCAGCCCGTCGGGCCCCGGATAGCCGACGATCTCGTCCCCCGCCGAGGCGTGTGCCGTGCCGGCGGCGAGCGTGAGCATGAGCGCCGCGGTCAGTGTGGTGAACGCGGCGGCCTTGCCGCGCCCGTGTGCCTGCTTCATGTGTTCCCCCATGGTGTCTCCGGTTCCGACTGACACCGATCACGCTAACCAGCGGCACTGACAGCGGCCTGTGGCGTTGGGTAGTCGTATCAATCCGTTCCGATGTTTCGCCGACCTGGTCAGGACTACGCTTTCGCGGAGTAAGGGCACTGTGGAAGCGGGGAGTTGGCTCGTGGCCAAGCAGAAGGATCTGAGCGGGGCGCAGACACCGGAGGAGTTCGCCCGCGAGGAACTGCGGCGCCACCGGGAAGCGGCCGGGCTGACCCAGGAGGGCCTGGGCGAGCGGATCTTCACGAGTGGCGCGTACGTCGGCCAGATGGAGTGCGGCACGCGGCGGCTGCGGCCGGAGATCGCGGAGCTCATCGACAAGGTCTTCGGCACCGGGGACTACTTCACCCGCCTGGCCAAGGCGTTCAAGTCGAAGTACGAGGAGTACTTCGCCGAAGCGGCCGAGCTGGAACGTCTGGCGACGGCCATCTACGAGTACGCCTCCACCCTGGTTCCCGGGTTGCTCCAGACGGCCGACTACGCCCGAGCCGTGATGTGGGGCGGAAACCCCACCGCGCTTGCCGAGTACGTTGATGGTCTGGTCGCGTTTCGTCGGGAGCGCGCACGGCTTCTTGATGACCCAGTAACCCCCGAAATGTGGGTCGTCCTGCACGAAGCGGTACTGCGGACCGCAGTTGGGGGGCCCGGCGTGATGGCCGCTCAGTTGCGGCACATCTCTGCCTACGTCCGTGCCCATCGGATCACCGTGCAGGTGGTGCCTTTCTCGGCTGGATCCCAAGGGGCCCTTGGCTCTTTGGTGACTATCATGCAGTTCGCCGACGCGCCGGACGTGGTGTACACGGAGGGGCCCTGCGTGGGGCAGCTGGTCGACTATCCGGCGCTGGTACGGCGCCACTGGAAACTCTACGATCTCGCCAGGGCCGCTGCGCTGTCGCCGGAAGTGTCCCTGACCTTGATCGAGTCAGTGGCGGAGGAATACGCGAAGTGTGTACAAACGTAGAGGGGCTGTCCTGGCGGAAGTCCTCGTACAGCAACTCCGACAGCGCCAGCTGCGTCGAGATCTCTGACGACTTCCCCGGCGTCGTCCCCGTCCGCGACACCAAGCTCGCGGGTGCCGGTCCTGTCCTGCTGTTCCCGGTCGCCGCGTGGGCTCCGTTCATCCGGGCCGTGAAGGGGCGAGGCTGATTTTGTAGCGCAGCTGCTGGCGCCCGGTCGGCCTGAGCATCACGTCCGCCTGGACGGGGCTGTCCGCCGCGTCGTTGGTGGTGCGGGCCAGGCGGAGCACCGGTTCGGCCGCTCCGAGGCACAGTTGCTCGCGCTCCCCATCGAGCGGCATCAGCGCCGTCCTCGACGACCCGGACCCCGATGTGCCCGAGGGCGGCCAGCAGCGTCACCGCGCCGCCGCGGATCTTCGCCGTGCCGGCCAGGGGGGTTCCCGCGGCCATGTCCGGGGGGTAGGTGACCGTCAACTCGGTCGGCTCGCCATCGAGTTCGATGATCCTGCGGCGTACCACGACCGTGCTGCCGGCCGTCAGGCCGAGCATGGCGGCGACGGCGGCGGGGGCTGCAGTTCCTCCCGCGTGCAGGATGCGCTGACTGCCCCGCCGCCCGGCCCCCAGGGCCTCTTCCGTCCAGGCGTCCGCCGCGCCGGGCGGGCGCGCGGTCAGGTACGGCAGCGACTTACTGGTCCACTCCATGGCCGCCACGGCATGTGCGTTCCGGGCCGTACGGCGCGCTCGCGGCCAGGGCGGCGACCTCGCGGGCGGCTGTGGCGACGGCCCGGGCGTCCTTCCTCAGGATCGCGCCGTGGTTGCTGGGGACCTTCGCGCTGAGCTGGATGTTCGGCTTGCGCGCGAACACCGGGTCGAGGCCCGCGCGGATGCGTTCCTGCTCGTCGCCCTTGCTCCCGAAGGACGTTCCCGAAGCCAGTACATACCGCACCGGGACGGTGATGGCGTCCAGTACGGGGCCCAGTTCGCGCTCGCGGGCGAGCCGGCCGACCTCGATGTTGCTGGTCGCCATCTCTTCGGCGGTCATCCGCGGGGTCAGGCCCGTCGGGCGCAGCAGTGGCATCAGCCAGCCCATCCGCTTGAAGAACCTGCGGATCCCCTGCTCCATCTCCTCGGTGAGCCAGTCGTACGGCTGGGCGCCGTCCACCAGGACCGCGCCCAGGGCGCGGTCCGGATTGCGGCTCGCCCAGTGGGCCCCGACGAACGCCCCGTAGGACCAGCCCACCACCAGCGCCCGGTCCACCTTCCTGGCCGCGAGCACGGCGTCGACGTCCCGGACGGCCGCCTCGAAGGAGTAGTCGGCCGAGCGCTTCGACTTCCTGCCGCGGGCCCGCTCGTCGTAGGTGATGTGCCGCCACCGGGGACCCAGGTCGGCGATGACGCGCCGCCAGTACCCCTGGGTGGCGAAGTGGCCGTTGAGGTAGACCACGGGTGTGCCGGGGCCGCCGGTGTCGGTGGCGGCCAGGGCCGTGTCGTCGACCGGCACCATGCCGGTCCATAACGCCGTCATGCCGTGCCCCCGGCCGTGCCCCCGGCCGTGTCTTCGGCCTCCTCCGCGCGGGCGAGGGCTTCCGTCAGCTGCTTCTTCGCGCGGGCGGGGACGTAGCCGCCCTCCGAGTAGTTCCGGGCGAACGCGTCGGCGAACTCCACCGGGTCCTCCCCGACGATCTCGCGGATCGGCGTGCCGTCCGCCGCGGCCTGCTCGAAGAGGTCGGCGAGGTCTTCGAACATCGACGCGTTGCTGTCGCCGTCGGTCGGCACGAAGTGCATCAGGTACCGCTCGATCGCCTCGACCGCCGTGCGCCGGCTCGGGGGGAACTCCTTGACGCGCGCCTTGTACGCCCTCCAGCGCTTCTTCGGTCCGATCACCTTCGCGATGAAACCGCTCTGCTCGTCCTCGGACATGGTTACTTGCCCCCTTCGCGGAGCTGGTCCAGTCGTTCCGTGAGGAAGCTCCAGGTCCTCCAGAACTCTTCGAGGTACTCCCGCCCTTCGGCGTTGAGGGAGTACACCTTGCGCGGCGGCCCCTTCTCGGAAGGGACCTTCTCCACGTCGACGAGACCGCGCTTCTCGACCCTGATGAGCAGGGCGTAGACGGTCCCTTCGGCGATGTCGGAGAACCCCTGCTCCCGCAGCCATGCCGTGATCTCGTAGCCGTACGCGGGCCGGCCGGACAGGGTCGCGAGGACGATGCCCTCCAGCGTGCCCTTGAGCATTTCGGTCAGCAGCTTGGGCATGGAACACCTCCTCCCTGAGCTATTCGGTGTTGCTGAATACCGGTACACCGTAACGCTGACTACCGGTATCTAGCAAGACTGAATAGCTCAGGAGGTGGACAACTCCGATCCCTCGGAGGGTGGTTGACAGTCGTCGTATACGTAGAGTCCTATAGTGCTAGGAAGCTAGATGAATAGAGGAGGACAGTGATCGAGTTTCACCTCGATGCCCGGTCCGGCGTCGCTCCGTACATGCAGCTCGTCCACCAGGTGCGACAGGCCCTACGGCTCGGGCTGCTGTCCGAGGGGGACCGGCTGCCGACCGTCAAGGACGTCGCGGCCGGCGTGGCGATCAATCCGAACACCGTGCTCAAGGCCTACCGGGAGCTCGAGTACGAGGGCCTGGTCGCGAAGAAGCCCGGGGTCGGCACCTTCATCTCCGGCACGCTCAGCGACGCCTCGCTCTCCGAACACGAGCCGCTGCGCCGGGAGTTGCAGCTGTGGCTCGACAAGGCGCGGGCCGCCGGGCTGGGCGAGGAGAGCATCGAGGCCCTGTTCCTGAGCACCTTCCGCGCCCGCACCGGTACGGACCCGCACACCGAAGAGGAGAAATGACCGCAATACCCGCAATAGTGGAAGCCCGCGCGCTGGGCAAGCGGTACGGCCGCAAGGAAGCGCTGAGCGACTGCACCCTGAGCGTGCCGTCCGGGCGGGTCGTCGGCCTGGTCGGGCCCAACGGGGCCGGCAAGTCGACCCTGTTGCAGCTGGCCTGCGGGCTGATCGGCCCGACCTCCGGCACCATCGAGGTGCTCGGCGGCCGGCCCGCATCCGGGCCCGAGCAGCTCGCCAAGGTCGGGTTCGTCGCCCAGGACACGCCCACGTACGCCGGGCTGTCCATCGCCGACCACCTGAAGCTGGGCGCCCGGCTCAACCCGGGCTGGGACGCACAGCTGGCGGGAGACCGGATCCGGCAGCTCGGCCTGGACCCCGCCCAGAAGGCGGGCAAGCTCTCCGGCGGCCAGCGCGCCCAGGTGGCGCTGACCCTCGCCGTCGCCAAACGGCCCGAGCTGCTGATCCTCGACGAGCCCGTCGCCGCCCTGGACCCGCTGGCCCGCCGGGAGTTCCTGCAGGGCCTGATGGAGGTCGTCGCCGAACACGGGACCACCGTCGTGCTCTCCTCGCACCTGGTGTCCGACCTGGAACGGGTCTGCGACCACCTGATCTCGCTGGTCGCCTCCCGGGTCCAGGTCGCGGGCGACGTCGACGACCTGCTCGCCACCCACTTCCGGCTCACCACCGCCCGCCGCGACGCGGCCACCCTGCCCCAAGGCATGCAGGTCATCCAGGAGACCCGCACCGAGCGGCAGAGCACCTTCATCGTGCGCTCCGACAAGGCGATCCAGGACCCCTCCTGGGTCCTGGAGCCGCTCAACCTGGAGGACCTCGTCCTCACCTACATGAGCCGGGCCGCGGCCGGGCCCGGCCCCCGACCCACCCGGGAGAACCAGCGATGATCTGGCTGACCTGGCGCCAGTACCGCGTCCAGACCCTCGCCGCGCTCGCCGTCCTGGTCGCGATCGCCGTGTTCCTCGTGGTCACCGGCCTCCAGATGCGCGAGGTCTACGACAGCACCGTCGCCGGCTGCGGCACCGACTGCGAATCGGCGAAGAACGCCCTCGTCGTCGAGTACCAGACCCTGACCTACTACGTCACGAGCCTGCTGCTCGCCACACCCGGCATCATCGGGATCTTCTGGGGCGCCCCGCTGATCGCCCGTGAACTGGAGACCGGCACCCACCGGCTCATCTGGAACCAGAGCATCTCCCGGGGCCGCTGGCTCCTGGTCAAGCTCGGGGCCGTCGGCCTGATCGCCGTCGCCGTTACCGGGGTGCTCAGCCTCCTGGTGACCTGGTGGGCCGGTCCCATCGACCGGGTCAACCTGGACCGGTTCACCGCCCTCATGTTCAGCGGCCGCGGGGTCGTCCCCCTCGGCTACGCGGCGTTCGCCTTCACCCTCGGCGCCTCGGCCGGACTGCTGATCCGGCGCACCGTACCCGCGATGGCCGCGACCCTCGCCACCTTCCTCGCGGTGCAGATCTTCGTGCCCTTCGCGATCCGCCCGCACTTCGTGGCACCGGAGCACACCGACGTCGCGCTCAGCTCCCTCGTCATGGCACCGGTCGGTGGCGGCGAGGAGTCCGGTGCGATGAAGGACGGCTGGAACGCGAACCACATCCAGCTGAAGGGTTCCGGAAACGACGCCCACCTGCGGATTGGGGTGCTCAAGCCCGGCGTCTGGGTCGTGTCCGACCTCGGTGCGGTCCTCGACGCAGCCGGCAAGGAGATCCGCGGTGCCGAGGGCTGCGCGGAGCCCAAGGCGGAACCCTTCGAGTGCTTCGCCACCTCGAAGCACCACATGGAGGTCGACTACCAGCCCGCCGACCGCTACTGGACCTTCCAGTGGATCGAGACCGGGATCTTCCTCGCGCTCTCCGGACTGCTGGCCGGGTTCTGCTCCTGGTGGCTGCGCCGTCGGGCGGCCTGACCGGGATGAGGGGATGAGGGGCGGCCGAAGCCAACGCAACTGGCTTCGGCCGCTCCCTCGACTCTACGGCCGTCGGGCCCGCGCCGCGGCACGGTACGTGCTCGGGGTCAGGCCCGTGTGGCGGGTCAGGTGGGTGCGGAGGGAGTCCGCCGTGCCGAGGTCGCTGCGGGCGGCCACCTGGTCCATCGGGAGGGTGGTGGTCTCCAGGATCTCGCAGGCGCGGTCCAGACGCTGGTGCAGCAGCCACTGGAGGGGGCTGAGGCCCGTTTCGGCGCGGAAGCGGCGGGTCAGGGTGCGGGTGCTCGTGCCCGCATGGCGGGCCAGCTCGGCCAGGGTCGTCGGCTCGTGCAGGCGGGCCAGCGCCCAGGCGCGGGTGGCCACCAGGGAAGTGCCGCGCTCCGGCGGCAGCGGGGTCTCGATGAACTGGGCCTGGCCGCCCGGCCGCACGGGGGCCGCCACGACCAGACGGGCCGTGGCGTTCGCGACGGCGGCGCCGTAGTCGCGGCGCACCAGGTGCAGGCACAGGTCGATCCCGGCCGACATGCCCGCCGACGTCAGCACCCTGCCGTCCTCGACGAACAGCACGGCGGGCACGAGCTCGACCTCGGGGAAGAGCCGCCCGAACTCCGCGGACGCCGACCAGAAGGTCGTGGCGCGGCGGCCTTCCAGGAGACCCGCCTGCGCGAGGACGAAGGCGCCCGTGCAGATGGAGGCGATGCGAGCGCCCCGAGCGGCGGCTGCCCGCAGGGCGTCGAGCACCCGGGGGTCGGGGCCTTCGCGGTCGGCCGTCCCCGTGATCATCACCGTGTCGGCCCGCTCCACCGCCTCCAGGCCGTCCGGCACCACGACGTCCGTGCCGTACCGCGCCTGCACCAC
This sequence comes from Streptomyces sp. NBC_01214, assembly GCF_026340975.1. Classification (GTDB taxonomy): domain Bacteria; phylum Actinomycetota; class Actinomycetes; order Streptomycetales; family Streptomycetaceae; genus Streptomyces. The sequence continues at coordinate 2,323,205 of NZ_JAPEOS010000001.1, forward strand.
GCCGGGGACGAGCGTGCAGACCGTCACCTCGTACGCAGGCTGCCCGCCGAGGGTCGTCGCGCCGAACACCACCCCCGGGATCGACAGGTCGAAGGTGGTGACCGGCGGGCACGCGATGACCGCGACGCGGTGCGGGCGAGTGATCGTCATGGCTCGAATCTCCGGATTGCTGGCATTCCAGCCACTACTGTACGGCCGCGCCCGGAACGAGGGTTGACCCGTCAACGACACCAACTCGCAGTCCCAGCACAGGAGTACAGTCATGGCCCTGCACGTCATCACGGGCGCCGGTGCGATCGGCACCGCCACCGCACGTCTGCTCGCCGCATCCGGTGAGCAGGTCCGCGTCATCACCCGCAGCGGCGGCGGGCCCGATCTTCCGCTCGTCGAGCGGGTCGCCGCCGACAGCACCGACACCGACCGGCTCGCCGAACTGCTGCACGGCGCCCGGACCCTCTACAACGCCGCCGCGCCCGCCTACCAGGACTGGCGGACCGCCTTTCCGCCCCTCGCCGCCTCGCTGCTCGCCGCCGCCGAGCGGACCGGCACCGACTACGTGATGCTGGGCAACGTGTACGGGTACGGAGCCGTCGAAGGCCCCCTCACGCCCGACCTGCCCATGAGGCCCAACTCCGACAAGGGCCGGGTGCGCGCCGCCATGTGGGAAGAGGCGCTGGCCGCGCACCGGGCCGGCCGGGTCCGGGTCGCCGAGGTGCGCGCCGGCGACTTCCTCGGGGCGAACGTCCTCGGACTCGTCCCCCTCCTGGCCGTGCCCGCCGTACTGGCCGGCGAGGAGGCCGTCCTGCCGGTCGGCCTCGACGCGCCGCACGCCTGGTCCTACGCGGACGACGTCGCGCGGACCCTGATCGCGGTCGGCGGGCGGGACGACGGCTGGGGCCGCGCCTGGCACGTGCCCTCCACCTCCGAGCTGTCCCCGAGGCAGCTGATGGGGCGGCTGGCCGAGGCCGCCGGCGCGCCGAGCCCGAGGCTCAGGACCATGACGCCGGAGGAACTCGACGCGGCGGCCGCGGCGGACCCGGTGATGGCCGAGATGCCGGAGATGGCCTACCAGTACGACGGCGAGCTGCGCCTCGACGCCTCCGACACCGAGCGCCTGCTCGGCGTACGGGCCACCGAACTGGACCGTGTGCTCAAGGAGTTGACCTCCACCGGGCCGTCGGTGCGGACGGGGAGCTGAGAGCGGCGGGCGCGGCTTCCCGGGCCGGTGGCGTACCGACCGACGGGCCGGGCCCGATTCGCTCGTGCGGGTGACCCGACGGGGGAGGGCGGGGGACCGCGGGGGAGGGCGGGGGACGCTCCTGACGGGCGTGCCGGGCGCACGGAGGGAAGGAACGAATCCTCGCAACCGACCCGGCCGGGCCCGTGAGGACCGGCCGGGCCCTGGGGGGTGTCTCGTCGATTGGGTCGGATCGGGGAGCGGGGTCTGGCGCCGGCATCGCACGACGGACGAGGGAGTCCATGCGGAGCATCGACGACCGGGGACAAGACACCCCCTGGGCCGGACGGAGCATCTGCGCGGCCTCTGCGCACAGTTGAGGAGCCCCCCGTCTGGTACCCATCTGGATCATGGCCCCCATCCGAATGCTGCTGAGCGGCCTGCTCGGCGCCGCGCTGCTGCTCCCCGTCCAGTCCTACGCCGGCGCCGACGACGGCCGTACCCGGACCGTCGACTACCGCGGCCTGCGCGTCGCCCTCCCGGCCGACTGGCGGGTCGTCGACCTCGACCGGAACCCCGACGCGTGCCTGCGCCTCGACCTGCCCACCCTGTACCTCGGCCACGCCGGCACCCAGACCGAGTGCACCGGCCGGGCCGTCGCCGACCGGGCCGACACCCTGCACCTCGAACCCCTCGACGGGGCCCCGGAGCGCGCCGACATCCCGACCGTCGCCGTCGACTCCTGGAACGTGCTGCGCGAGGTCCCGCCCCGCTCCGACAGCAACGAGCTGCGGTACGCCCTGCGCCGCTCCGCCGTCATGGCCACCGTCTCCTACGGGGCCGCGCCCGACGCCGTGCGCACGGTCCTGGCGCAGGCCCGCGCCGTGGCGCCGCCGCCCGCCCCGGCTCCCGCCCCGGCCCCCACTCCGGCCCCCACCCCGCCCGTGCCGGCCGCCGGCGGCGCGGGGCCCCGTGGCACCCAGGAGCCCTTCAAGGGCGAGGGCTTCGACACCTGTACCGCCCCCACCCAGAAGGCCATGGACACCTGGCGGGCCGATTCCCCCTTCGGTGCGATCGGCGTCTACATCGGGGGCCGGGCCCGGGCCTGCGCCCAGCCGCGGCTCACGGCCCGCTGGGTGGAGCGGCAGGCCGCCGCGGGCTGGCACCTGATGCCGATCTGGGTGGGCCCGCAGCCCTGGCACAACGCCGCCACCGGGCTGTCCACCGACCCCTCCGAGGCCAACGGGCAGGGCCGGGAGGCCGCCGAGGGCGCGGTGGAGGCGGCCCGCTCGCTGGGCCTGGCCGGGGGCACGGTGCTCTACAACGACCTGGAGAACTACACGGACCGCGCCACTTGGGACGCCCCGGTCGTGGCCTACCTGACCGCCTGGACCGACCGGCTGCACGAGCTGGGCTTCCGCGCCGGCGCCTACGTCGCCGTGAGCTCCGGGGTCAAGGCGCTGAGCGCCCACTACCACCAGGCCCCCCGGGCCATGCCGGACGTGCTCTGGGCCGCCCGCTGGAACCTCTCGGCCTCCGTCTCCGACACCGACATGGGCCTGAAGAAGGGCACCGCGAAGTGGGCCGGCCCGCGCCGGGCCCACCAGTTCCGCGGCGACCACGACGCCACCTACGGCGGGATCACCCTCACCATCGACCGCAGCTGGCTGGACGTGAACCCCGCCGCCCTCGGCCCGATCGGCGGCCTGCCCCGGCTGAGCTAGTCCTCGCGCGGTGGTTCGTCGTCGTCGCCCCGGCGCAGGGTGCGCAGGCCGTGCTCCGGGGTCCACGACCGCACCACCAGCTCCTCGCCCTGCACACGGACGTGGACGACCTCCGTCAGATCGGCGTGGAAGAGGTGGAACGGGTGCGGGGTCTCGGTCTCCTCCGCGTACCGGTGCAGTTCGGGCGGGTCCACGAGCTCCACCGCGCGCCCGGAGATCCGTACGTCCCCGTGGGGCATCTCCTCGCCCGCGCCCGGGTTGCTGTGCAGGGCGAAGCGCGGGTCGTGCTGGAGGTCCCGGGCCTTCATCGAGCCGAACATCATGCCGAGCCACAGCTCCCCGCCCCGGATGTCGACGTTCAGCCCGGTCGCCCGGGGCGAGCCGTCCTTGCGGAGGGTGGCCAGGACGTGGTGGGGGTACTGCGCGAAGCGGGCCTGGACGGCCGCAGCGAACTCCGGCTCCGCCTTCTCGAAGACTGCCCAGCTGGTATGCGTCATGCGTCCATCAAAGCGCGGGCACCTGCGGGCACAGGTCAGGCGCGCACAGGTCAGGCGCGCACGATGCCCGCACTGCGCGCCGCCGCCAGCCAGGCCGGGAAGTCCCCGACCAGGCGGTCGTACAGGTCGCCGTCCGGCACCCTGCGCGGGTCCTGCCCCGCATGGAAGTAGCCCGCGTTGTCCACGGCCCGCTGCGCCGGGACGGGCAGCTCGTCCAGCCGGCGCAGGAAGTCGAACTGCGTGCTGCGGGTGTTGCCGAAGCCGACGAACTGCCAGAAGAGCGGCAGCCGGGCCGCCTTGCACAGGTACCGTTCGGCCGCGAGCTTGTTGATCGGCCCGCCGTCGGTCTGGAAGACGACCAGGGCGGGGGCCGTCGCCCCCGAGTCCAGGTAGTGGTCGATGACCGCGTCCATCGCCGCGTGGTAGGCCGTCTTGCCCATGTGGCCCAGCCGGGAGGCGATCTCGGTGACCCGGCCCTCGTGTTCGGCCAGGGAGATCTCCTCCACCGCGTCGACCTCGGTGGAGAAGAAGACCACCGGCACCCGGGCGTCGTCGTCCAGGTGCGCGGAGAGCCCCAGCACCCGGTCCGCGAGGGCCTGCACGCTGCCGTCCGCGTAGTACGGCTTCATCGACCCGGAGTAGTCCAGCACCAGGTAGACCGCGGCCCGGCCGCCCTCCAGGCCGTACTTGCGCAGGGAGACCCCGGCGCTCTTGTAGAGGCTCACGAGCGCCGGAGCCGTCTCCTCGACCTTGCGGAGGTTGATCGCACTGCCCGTCATGGGGCGAGGGTACGGGAGTGCGTGGGCCCGTCAGCCCGTCTCCGTGAAACCGAGGTCGGCCGCCAGCCGCGCCCGGTGGGCGGCCGGCGCGCCGAGCAGGAGGGCGGAGCCGTGGGCGCGCTTGAAGAACTCGTGCGCCTCGTGCTCCCAGGTGATGCCGATGCCGCCGTGCAGCTGGATCATCTCCCCGGCCACGTACGAGAACGCCTGCGAGCAGGCCGACTTCGCGGCGGCCGCGAGGCGCGGCGGGGCCCCGGCGGCAGACTCCCCTCGGGCCGCGCGCCGCAGTTCGGTCTTCAGCAGCTTGCCGCCCGCGTTGCGCGGGAGCTCCGGCAGCCGGGTGAAGCGCCGCGGCACCTTGAAGTTGGCCAGCCGTTCCCGGGTCCAGGCGGTCAGTTCCGCGGCCGTGACGGGGGCGGAGGTGACCACGTAGGCCACGCCGACCTCGCCGAGCCGCTCGTCGGGGGCGCCGACGACGGCCGCGTCGGTGATGGCGGGGTGGGTCAGCAGGACGTTCTCCACCTCCGCCGGATAGGCGCTGAAGCCGCCGACCACGTACATGTCCTTCAGCCGGTCGGTGATCGAGAGGTAGCCGCGCGCGTCCAGCACGCCGATGTCCCCGTCTGCTTCTGCCCCGCCCGCACCTCGGCCACCTGGCCGCGGATCGAGGCCGCCGGGGCCTTCGCCGTCAACATCCTGGCCGCCGACCAGGAGGAGCTGTGCCGCCGGTTCGCCGTCACGGGCGGGGACAAGTTCGCCGGCGCGCCCCGGCGTGCGGGCGGCAACGGAGCGCCCCTGCTCGACGGGGTCCTCGCGAGCGTCGAATGCGATCTGGAGGGCGTGCTGGACGGCGGTGACCACGTCATCGCGCTCGGTCGGGTCACCGGCCTGGCCGCGCACCGCGACGGGCCGCCGCTGCTGTACTTCCGGCGCTCCTACGGCAGTTTGCCGCGCCCCGCGCGCTCGTCGAGCGCGTCGATGTCTTCGAGCATCCGTGCCGCGAGGTCGCGCTCGGAGGCGTAGTACCGCTCGGCCCACTTGAGGGTGAGCGTCGGGTACGCCCAGGCGCTCTCGTCCTTCGAGCCCTCCGCGTCGGCCGCCGCGCGACGGTGCATCTTCTCCGCGAACTCCTGGTGTTGGACGAGGACTTCGCGCATCTGCTCGGGCTCCAGCAGGTGGCCCAGCCACAGGCGGAGCATCGGCCCGTGCTTGAGGACGGGCGGGTCGACGGGGGCCTCGCGGGCCCACTCCCGTACGGCCGTCATGCCCTCGTCCGTGATCCGGTAGACCCGCTTGTCGCGCGTCCCGGTGTCTTGGGCGACCATCCGCGAGGACGCGTAGCCCGCCTTCTCCAGGCGCTTGAGCTCGCTGTAGATCTGGCTGAACGACGGGCTCCAGTAGAAGAACCGCAGCGACCAGTCCGACCACTTCTTCAGGTCGTAACCGGAGAGCTCCTCTCCGAAGGAGAGCAGTCCGAGCACCGCCCAGCTGGTCGCGGGGAGCGCGCGCTTGTTCGTCTCGTCTGCCACGCAGCGCAGTCTACGACCGGTCCTCACGGCACCCTTCCCCCTCAGAGATACGCCTGCTAGAAGTATTCCGATTAGAAATAACTGTTCGAAACACTGCACGGAGGGACCTCACCGTGAAGTTCTCGATGATCTTCGAGGCGCAGCTCGTCGACCCCACCCCCGAACGCGAACGCCAGGTCATCCACGACTGCGTCGAACAGGCCGTCCACGCCGAGGAGATGGGCTTCGACCGGATCTGGGCCGTCGAGCACCACTCCCTGACCCAGTACGCGCACATGAGCGCCTCCGAGATCTTCCTGACCTGGGTGGCCGCCCGCACGCGCCGGATCCGCATCGGCCACGGAGTCGTCACCATGCCGTTCGGCTACCAGCACCCGGTGCGCGTCGCCGAGCGCGCCGCCATGCTCGACGTGCTCTGCGGCGGCCGCGTCGACATCGGCGCCGGGCGCGGCGCCACCCGCCAGGAGATGTCCATGTACGGGGTCCGGCCCGAGGACACCTACCCGCAGATGGAGGAAGCCCTGCGGATCTTCTCCTCGGCCTGGAAGGAGGAGACCTTCGAATGGCACGGCTCCCTCGACATCGGCCCCGGCGCGATCTTGCCCCGCCCGGTCCAGGACCCGCACCCGCCGCTGTTCATGGCCTGCTCCCAGCACGACACCCTCAAGCTGGCCGCCGAGCTCGGCATCGGGGCCCTGGTGATGGGCTTCGCCGGCGCCGACGACGTCCGCGCCATGCGCAAGGTCTACGACGAGGCCATCGCCACGCGCAGCGGCGAGCGCCTGGTCTCCACCGAGGTCAACGACCACCTCTCCGCCCTCTGCCCGACCATCGTCCTCGACGACGCCGAGCGGGCCCTACGGCTGGGTACGCGCGGGCAGCGCTTCTTCGCCGAATCCATCGCGCACTGGTACGGGAACGGCCCCGAGCCGACCGGGTACGCGGAGGAAGAGGACCACGTGGCGGCCCTGGCCAAGGGCCGGGAGGAGCTCGTCGCCAAGCTGCACGGGGCGAACGTCCCCGCCCGCCCCGTCGACACCGGCACCTACAACGCCGAGCACGCGTACGGCAGCGCCGAGACCGCCATCGCCTACGTCGAGCAGCTCCGCGAGATCGGCGTCGACGAGGTGATGTGCCTGATCCAGATGGGCACCGTCCCCCAGGAAGCGTGCATGGAGACCATCCGCCAGTGGGGCGAGAAGGTCATCCCGCACTTCCGCGCGCTGGAGGGCTGAGCCGTGGGGGAGCAGCTCGACGGGAAGGTCGTCGTGATCACCGGCGCCGGGCGCGGCCAGGGCGCCGCCGAGGCCCGGCTGTGCGCGGAGGCGGGGGCCCGGGTCGTCGTCACCGACGTACGGGAGGACGAGGGCCGGGCGGTGGCCGCCGAACTCGGCGACCAAGGACTGTACGTCCGCCACGACGTGGCCGACGCGGCGAGCTGGGCGAGGGTGATGGAACGGTCGGTCCGCGCCTTCGGCACGGTTTCGGCACTGGTCAACAACGCGGCCCTGTGGCGCACCGCCCACGTGGAACGGCAACGGCTGGAGGACTTCGAAGCGCTCCTGCGGGTCAACCTGCTCGGCCCGTTCCTCGGCATCCAGGCGGTCGCGCCGGTGCTGCGGGCGGGCGGCGGCGGCTCGATCGTCAACATCTCCTCCACCGCCGGACTGGTCGGGATACCGGGCCACGCCGCCTACGGATCCACCAAGTTCGCACTGCGCGGACTGACCCGGTCGGCGGCGCTCGACCTCGCCGGGGACCGGATCCGGGTCAACTCGGTGCACCCGGGGGCCATCGACACCCCGATGGTGGCCGGGGCGGTGGCGGGCCGGGACTGGTCGCACGTACCGCTGGGTCGCATCGGCCGCCCGGAGGAGGTCGGGCAGCTGGTCCTCTTCCTCTGCTCGGACGCGTCCTCGTACGTGACGGGCAGCGAGTTCACCGTGGACGGGGGGATGACGACGGCATGAGCGACCTCCGTGCGCCCGACCCCCTCTCACCGCAGGCCCGGCGGCTGTGCGACGCGATGACCGCCGGCTTCCCGGGGCCGGGCGACGTCCGCGCCCTCCGGGCGGCCGCGGCGTCCGGGTCCGGCCGCGAGGGCCCGGCCGTGGCTTCGGTGTCCGACGCCGTCGCGGGCGGGGTCCCGGTCCGCGTCTACGACCCCGCGCCCGGCCGGTCCGACCGCCCCCTGGTGCTCTTCCTGCACGGCGGCGGCTGGGTGATGTGCGGCCCGGACACCCACGACGCGACCTGCCGCTCCCTGGCCGTGGCCGCGGGCGCGGTGGTCGTCGCGGCCGACTACCGACTGGCCCCGGAACACCCCTGGCCGGCGGCGCCGGACGATGCGCTGACGGTCTTGCTCTGGGCGCGGGAGCGGGCCCGCGCGCTCGGCTGCGACCCCGGCCGGGTGGTGCTGGCGGGAGACTCCAGCGGCGGCAACCTCGCGGCCGTGACGGCGCTGCGCGCGCCCGAACTCGTCGCGGGACAGGTGCTGTTCTATCCGCCGCTGGACGCCCGGATGGACTCCGCCTCCGTGGAGACGTACGCGGAGGGCTACTTCCACACCGCCGCCCACATGGCCTGGTACTGGGACAGCTACGGCGGCGACCCGGAGCACCCGCACGTCTCGCCGCTGCGCGCCCCCGACCTGTCGGGCCTGCCGCCCGCCCTGATCGTCCTCGCCGACTGCGACGTGCTGCGCGACGAGGGCCTCGCGTACGCCCGCCGGCTGGCGGCGGCCGGCGTCGACTGCACGCTCCAGCTCCACCCGGGGGTCTTCCACGGCTTCCTGGGCCTGCCGCTGCCGGCGGGCGCCGCTGCGCTCCGGGCGGCCGCGGCCTGGGTGGCGGGGGTGGGAAGGACGGGGCTGCCGACCTCCCAGGCATGATGTGTCCATGACTGAACTGATACGGAGAGTGCCCGGCGCGGCCTTGCGCGTCGGCCTCCTCCTGGCGGTGGAGTCCGGTGCGATCTGGCTGCTCAGGGGACCCGGGGAAGCCTGGATCCCGGTCCTGCTGGCCGTCTTCGTCGTCGGCGCGGCCGTACCGCACGGCACCGGCGCGGAGTTCGTCGCCCGTACCAGCGTCGCGCTCCTCGCCGTCGGCATCGCGGTGGCCGGCGGGACCACCTGGGACCGGCACACCCTCCACGACCGCGGCCGGGAGGAACGGGCGGTCGTCCTCGAGCGGACCGCGGCGCAGGACGGCTCGACCTCCACCCCGTCGCTGCGGCTGCGCACGGAGGCCGGCCGGGACCTGCACGGCCCGGTGGAGGAGGACCTCCCGGTCGGCGCCCGGCTCACCGTGACGGTGGACCCCGACGGCCCGGCCTGGACCGTGGGCGGCCGCCCGGACCGCCCGCTCTGGCCGGCGGCCGCCACCGGGGCCCTGCTCCTCCTCCAGACCGCCCTCGTCGGACGACTGTCCCTGCGCCCCCGATCCTGAAGGCGACGGGAGGTGCCTACTCGATCGTGTAGGAGCAGCCCTTCACGGTCGTGACGCCGTCGCTCTCCGCGACCTTCTTCCCGTCGACCTTGATGGCGCACGGGGCCTGTTGCAGCTTGCCGTCGGCGCCCGTGATCGTGCCCGGGACCACGTTCACGAGGTAGCCCACCTTCTGTTCCGCGGCGGTGAGTTCCGCGGTGCCGCTCTTCGACCACGGCAGGGTCTGCTGCTCGAAGCCGCTGCCGATGCCGCTGTACATGACGGCCGTCTCTCCGGTGCCGCCGACCTCCAGCGTCACCTCGTGGGTGGCGCCGCCGGCCGCGCGCTCTCCCCGGCCGGCTTCGGCTTCGGATCCGCGCTCCCGCAGCCGGTGAGCAGTGCCGCCGCCGCTGCGCACGCGGTCACTGCGGCCGTCGTCCTTCGCATGGTGCAAGTACTCCGATCTTGTTACCGATTGTGTGATCGAAAACAATGGACGCATGACCACACGTGCCCGTTCCTTCGACGCAGCGGCCGCTTCGTACGCGGCCCACCGCCCCAGCTACCCCCCGGCCCTCTTCGACGCCGTCGAGTCCCTCACCGGGCGGCCGCTCGCCGGGGCCCGGGTGGCCGACGTAGGAGCCGGGACCGGAATCGCCACCGCGCTCCTGCACGAGCGCGGGGCCGAGGTCCTCGCCGTGGAGCCCGGGGACGGAATGGCCGCCGAGTTCCGCCGCACGTACCCCGGGATCCCGATCGTGCGCGGCGACGGGGACCGGCTGCCGCTGGCCACCGGCTCCCTCGACCTGATCACCTACGCCCAGGCCTGGCACTGGACCGACCCGGCCCGCTCCGTGCCCGAGGCCCGCCGGGTGCTGCGGCCCGGCGGCGCGCTCGCGATCTGGTGGAACGACGCGGACGCCACCGTCCCGTGGATCGCCGAACAGGAGGAGCGGCTCCGGGTCTTCTTCGAGGCCAAGGGGGAGACCCACCGCACCCTGCCCGAAGGGCTCGGCGAGTTCACCGGCCGGTCGGTGACGTGGACCCGGCGCATCACGCTGGACGACCACCTCGCCAACCTAGCCAGCCACTCCGCCTTCCTGGTCCTCGGCGAGGAACGCACCCGCGCGTACTTCGCGCAGGAGCGGGAACTGCTGGCCCCGCTCTTCCCGGACGGCACCGTCGAGGAGCAGTACGTCGTGAACCTCAGCGTCGCGGTGGTGTGAGGGACCGCAGGACCTCGGCCCGGCAGGCCGACGGCGTTCCCCAGGCGTCCCGCAGCGGTCGGGCCTTGCGCAGCCACAGGGACAGGTCCAACTCCTCGGTGTAGCCCACCGCACCGTGGAGCTGGAGCGCCGTCATGGCCGCCCGGTAGGACGCCTCGCCGGCCGCCAGTTTCGCCGCCGCCACCTCGCCCGGGCCCGGCGACAGCGCCGCCGCCCACACCAGCGGGCGGGCGAACTCCAGGTCGAGCAGGGTGTCCGCCAGCCGGTGCTTCACCGCCTGGAAGCCGCCGATCGGCGTCCCGAACTGCGTGCGCTGCTTCGCGTACTCCACCGTCCTGGCCAGCAGCGCCTCGCCGACGCCCAGGCACTGGGCGGCCGTCAGCAGCCGGGCCCAGCGGCCGGCCGCCTCGGCCGCCCGGGCCACCGCCGGGCCCGCCGCCAGCAGTTCGCCCCCGTCATCCCCGCCGGCCGGCGGGAGGGACAACCGGCGCGCGGGGTCCGTCGACCGGACCGGTTCGTGCGGACCGCCCCGCAATCGCAGTTCGCCCGCCCGCGACACCGTGAAGCAGTACGTCGCCGCGTCCGCGTCCAGCGCGTACGGGCTCCCGTCCGGCAGGGTCAGCGTGGCCGAGGCCTCGCCCTGCGCCAGCCCCGGCAGGAACCGCTTGGCGAGCGCCTCGTCCGCCAGTTCCGCCAGCAGCACCGACACCGCGGCGCTCTCCACCACCGGCCCCGGCACCCCGGCCCGGCCCAGCTCCACGAAGCCGAGCGACAGCTCCAGCGGGAGCAGGCCCGCCCCCTCGTACGCCTCCGGGACGGCCAGCGCGAACAGGCCCGTCCCCGCGAGCCGGGACCACAGGGCCCGCCCGGGGGCGGCGTCGCCGTCCGCCCAGGCCCGTACCGCCGCCGGGACCCGTGCCGAGCCCAGCAGGGAGCGCAGCGTACGGGCGAAGTCCGACTGCTCGTCGGTCAGCAGGAAGCGCATCAGCGGCGGCCCTTCGGCAGGCCGAGCAGCCGCTCGGCGATGATGTCGCGCTGGATCTCGTTCGTCCCTGCGTAGATCGGCCCGGCCAGCGAGAAGACCCACGGCTCGGCCCACTCGCCCTCCGCGAGCTCCGCGTCCGCGCCCAGCAGGTCCAGCGCCGTCTCGTGCAGGGCGATGTCGTACTGCGACCAGAACACCTTGTTCAGGCTGGACTCGGCGCCGATCGCGGCGCCCGCCGCGAAGCGGGAGGCGTTCGCCCAGGTGAACAGCTCGTACGCGCGCGCCCCCACCACCGCGTCCGCCACCCGGTCGCGCAGCGCGGTGTCGGACGGATCCCCGTGCCCGCGCCACAGCCCGACCAGCCGGTTGGCCGCGGCCAGGAAACGGCCCGGGGAGCGCAGGGTCAGCCCGCGCTCGTTGCCGGTCGTCGACATGGCGATCCGCCAGCCCTGCCCCGGCTCCCCGATCACGTCCTCGTCCGGTACGAACACCTGGTCCAGGAAGAGCTCCGCGAAGGCGGGCTTCCCGTCGAGCCGGCCGATGGGCCGCACCGTCACCCCCGGCGCCCGCAGGTCGAACATCAGGTACGTCAGCCCCTGGTGGGGTTTGGGGGCGTCCGGGTCGGTGCGGAAGATCCCGAAGGCGCGGTCTGCGAAGGCCGCCCGCGAGGACCAGGTCTTCTGCCCCGTCAGCAGCCAGCCGCCCTCCGCGCGGACCGCCCGCGACGTCAGCGACGCCAGGTCGGACCCCGACTCGGGCTCCGACCAGGCCTGCGCCCAGATCACCTCGCCGCTCGCCATCGACGGCAGCACCCGCGCCCGCTGCTGCGCGTCCGCGTGGTCGAAGAGGGTGGGGGCGAGGAGGTTGATGCCGTTCTGCGAGACCCGGCCGGGAGCGCCCGCGGCCCAGTACTCCTCCTCGAAGACCAGCCACTTGACGATGTCCACGCCCCGGCCCCCGTACTCCTCGGGCCACGAGACCACCGACCAGCGGTCCGCGTGCAGCACCGCCTCCCACTCCCGGTGCGCCGCGAAGCCCTCTGCCGTCTCCAGGGAGGGCAGGGGCCGGGCCGGGACGTGGGCGCGGAGCCAGGTGCGGGCCTCGGCCCGGAAGGACTCCACGTCCGCCGTGTGCGCGAGTTCCATCAGGTGTTCGCCTCCTTCAGGGCGGCCATGTTCACGCCGCCGAGCGAGTCCGCCGCCGTCTCCGCGTTGTGCGCGTGGGCGAGGTGGTGCAGGCCGAACACCGAGTCCATGCCGGTGTGCAGGCCCTGGAGGTCCTCGGCCTGGTTGACGGCCCGCTTGGTCAGCGCCAGTCCGAAGGCGGGCATCCCGGCGATCCGCAGCGCCAGCCGCTCGGTCTCGGCGCCCAGCTCAGCCGCTTCCACGACCCGGTTGACCATGCCGACCTCGTACGCGCGCCGGGCGGGCATCCGGTCGCCGGTGTAGAGGAACTCCTTCGCGATCCGCGGCGGCATCGCCCACGGGTGCGCGAAGTACTCGACCCCGGGGATGCCCATCCGTACGACCGGGTCCGCGAAGAAGGCGTCCTCGCTCGCCACGATCAGGTCGCAGACCCAGGCCAGCATCAGCCCGCCCGCCACGCAGGCCCCGTGCACCGAGGCGATCACCGGCTTCGGCAGCTCCCGCCAGCGCCGGCACATCCCCAGGTACACCTCCGACTCGCGCGCGAAGCGGGACTCGGCGCCCGGCCGCCCGGTGTGGTCCCACCACAGACCGGCCCGCCGCTCGAAGGGCAGGTGGGCGTCGCGCCCGGGGGTGCCGATGTCGTGGCCGGCGGAGAAGTGCTCGCCGGCCCCGGCGAGGACGACCACCCGCACCTCGGGGTCCTCGGCGGCCCGGTAGAAGGCGTCGTCCAGCGCGTACGTCATCGCGCTGTTCTGCGCGTTGCGGTAGCGGGGGCGGTTCATGGTCACGTACGCGACCGGGCCGCGGCGCTCGTACAGCACGGGTGCGTCGTCGGGATCGTCGGGCGAGCCGTCGTCGGGCGAGCCGTCGTCGGGCCTGCGGTCGTCGGGCATGCGGCGTCCATCCTTCACGAGCGAAGCTTCCCTAACAAGTGTTTGGTAGGTTAACGTACGGCCATGAGCAGCGTCGAGGAGTTCCGCACCGAGGTCCGGGGGTGGCTACGGGCCCACCTCACCGGCGAGTTCGCCGACCTCAAGGGCCGCGGCGGCCCCGGCCGGGAGCACGAGGCCTTCGCGGAACGCCTCGCCTGGGAGCGCCACACGGCGGCCCACGGCTGGACCTGCCTCGGCTGGCCCGTTGAGCACGGCGGCCGCGGCGCGTCCGCCGCCGAGCAGATCGCCTTCCACGAGGAGTACGCCCTCGCCGGCGCCCCCGCCCACGTGGGCCACATCGGCGAACAGCTCCTCGGACCGACCCTCATCGACCACGGCACCGAGGCGCAGAAGCGCCGCTTCCTGCCGCCCATCCGGGCCGTGGAGGAGCTGTGGTGCCAGGGCTACAGCGAACCCGGAGCCGGCTCCGACCTCGCCGCCGTCCGCACCCGCGCCACCCTCCGGGACGGGCAGTGGACCGTCGACGGCCAGAAGACCTGGACCTCGCTCGCCCGCGCCGCCCAGTGGTGCTTCGTCCTCGCCCGCACCGAACCCGGCTCGCGCCGCCACGCCGGCCTCTCCTACCTCCTGGTCCCCATGGACCAGCCCGGGGTCGAGGTCCGCCCGATCGTGCAGCTCACCGGCACCTCCGAGTTCAACGAGGTCTTCTTCGACGGCGCCCGCACCGACGCCGCCCACGTCGTCGGCGCCCCCGGCGACGGCTGGCGCATCGCCATGGCCACCCTCGGCTACGAGCGCGGCGTCTCCACCCTCGGCCGGCAGGTCGGCTTCCGCCGCGAGCTCGAAGCCCTCGTCGCCCTCGCCCGCACCAACGGCGCCCTCGCCGACCCACTGATCCGCGACCGCCTCGTCCAGGCCTGGATCGGCCTGGAGACCATGCGCGCCACCGCCCTGAACCCCGCCACCGCGCCCTCCACCGCCGAGCTGTACTGGTCCCGCTGGCACCGCGACCTCGGCGAACTCGCCATGGACGTCTGCGCCGCCCCCTCGCTCCTCGCCGACGGCGCGCACGGGGACCCGTACGAACTCGACGACTGGCAGCGGCTCTTCCTCTTCTCCCGCGCCGACACCCTCTACGCGGGCTCGGACGAGATCCAGCACACCCTCATCGCCGAGCGGATCCTCGGCCTTCCCAAGGAGGTACGGGCGTGACCACCCCCGACTACGTCGCCGGGCACGGACTGTTGAAGGACCGCACCGCCGTCGTCACCGCCGCCGCCGGGGCAGGGATCGGCGGCGCCACCGCCCGCCGCCTCCTGGAGGAGGGCGCCCGCATCGTCATCGGCGACGCCCACGCCCGCCGCCTGAAGGAGACCGAGGAGGCGCTCGCCGCCGAGTTCGGCGCGGACCGCATCACCTCCCTGCCCTGCGACGTCACCGACGAGGACCAGGTCCGGGCCCTCTTCGACCTCGCCGAGCACACCCACGGCCGCCTCGACGTCGTCGTCAACAACGCCGGCCTCGGCGGCACCGCCGCCCTCGTCGACATGACCGACACCCAGTGGTCCCGCGTCCTCGACGTCACCCTGAACGGAACCTTCCGCTGCACCCGCGCCGCCCTGCGCGCACTCAAGGCCTCGGGCGGCGGCGGAGTGATCGTCAACAACGCCTCCGTCATCGGCTGGCGCGCCCAGACCGGCCAGGCCCACTACGCCGCCGCCAAGGCCGGGGTGATGGCCCTGACCCGCTGCGCGGCCCTGGAGGCCGCGGAGTTCGGCGTACGCGTCAACGCGGTCGCCCCGAGCCTGGCCATGCACCCGCACCTGGTGAAGGTCACCAGCGAGGAGCTCCTGGCCGAACTCACCGCCCGCGAGGCCTTCGGCCGGTACGCCGAACCCTGGGAGGTCGCCAACGTCATCGTCTTCCTGGCCAGCGCCTACTCGTCGTACATGACCGGCGAAACGGTGTCCGTCAGCAGCCAGCACGCCTAGGGGGTGTCTTGGCCGAGAATGGACGCGTGCCAACGAACAAGCCGACAGTGCCGACGACCAAGAAGAAGCCGCAGGTGACGGCCTCCCCCGAGCGGCGTCGCGAACTCCTCGACACCGCCGCCGAGGTCTTCGCCGCGCAGGGCTACAACGCCACCACCGTCCGCAAGATCGCCGACGCCGCCGGCATGCTCGCCGGCAGCCTCTACTACCACTTCGATTCCAAGGAATCGATGCTCGACGAGATCCTCTCGGCCTTCCTGACCGAACTGTGGGACGGCTACGACACCGTCCTCGCCGCAGGTCTCGACCCCAGGCAGACCATCGAGGCCCTCGTCACCGAGTCCTTCCGGGAGATCGACCGGCACCGCGCCGCCGTCGCCATCTACCAGAAGGAATCCCGCACCCTCTCCGCACAGCCCCGCTTCCACTACCTGTCCGACTCGCAGCAGAAGTTCGAGAAGGCCTGGCTCGGGACCCTGGAGCGCGGGGTCGCGGCCAAGGTCTTCCGCGCCGACCTCGACATCCGCCTCACCTACCGCTTCGTGCGCGACACGGTGTGGGTGGCGGCCTCCTGGTACCGGCCGGGCGGACAGCACAGCCCCGAGGAGATCGCCCGCCAGTACCTGTCGATGGTGCTGGACGGGATCGCACTGCGCCCCACCTGACCCGACCCGACCGTCCGAGGAGACCCGATGCCCGAGGCCTACATCGTCGATGCGGTACGCACCCCCGTGGGGCGGCGGAACGGCGGCCTGTCCGCCGTCCACCCGGCCGACCTGGGCGCACACGTCCTGAAGGCACTGATCGAGCGGTCCGGGGTGGACCCGGCCGCCGTGGAGGACGTGGTGTTCGGCTGCCTCGACACGGTGGGGCCGCAGGCCGGGGACATTGCCCGGACGGCCTGGCTGGCGGCCGGCCTGCCCGAGGAGGTGCCCGGGGTCACCGTCGACCGCCAGTGCGGGTCCTCGCAGCAGGCCGTGCACTTCGCGGCGCAGGGCGTCCTGTCGGGCACCCAGGACCTGGTGGTCGCGGGCGGCACCCAGAACATGTCGATGATCCCGATCGCCTTCGCCTCGCGGCAGGCGGCGGAGCCGCTCGGCCTCACCGAGGGGCCCTACGCGGGCTCGGCGGGCTGGCGGGCCCGGTACGGGGACGCCCCCGTGAACCAGTTCCACGGCGCCCAGCTGATCGCGCAGAAGTGGGGGATCACCCGGCAGGACATGGAGGAGTTCGCCCTGCGTTCCCACCGGCGGGCGGTCCGGGCCATCGACGAGGGCCGCTTCGCGCGCGAGACGGTGGCGTACGGGGAGGTGCGCGTGGACGAGGGCCCGCGCCGGGACACGACCCTGGAGAAGATGGCCACCCTGAAGCCGGTGGTCGAGGGCGGCACCATCACGGCGGCCGTCTCCTCCCAGGTCTCCGACGGGGCGGCGGCCATGTTGATCGCCTCCGAGCGGGCGGTGCGGGAACACGGCCTGCGACCGCGCGCCCGCATCCACCACCTCTCGGTACGGGGCGAGGACCCCATCCGCATGCTGTCCGCGCCGATCCCCGCCACGGCGTACGCACTGAAGAAGACCAGCATGTCGCTGGCCGACATCGACCTGGTGGAGATCAACGAGGCGTTCGCCCCGGTGGTGTTGGCCTGGCTGAAGGAGACCGGGGCCGACCCGGAGCGGGTCAACGTCAACGGCGGCGCGATCGCGCTCGGCCACCCGCTGGGGGCGACCGGGGTGAAGCTGATGACCACCCTCCTGCACGAACTGGAACGCACCGGCGGCCGCTTCGGCCTCCAAACCATGTGCGAGGGCGGCGGCCAGGCCAACGTGACGATCATCGAGCGGCTGTAGGCCTCCCGGGCACGGCGCCGGTCCCCGCCCGGGTCCCGGCCCGGGGTGCGGTCACTCCGGGAGCAGGGCGAAGCCGAGGAGGACGGCCGCCTCGACGCGTACCGAGCCCGGGGTGAGGGCGCCGTCGTCTTCCGGATCCCCGCCCCTGCGGCGGCCGTGGCTGTAGCCGCCCATCGACTCCGGGTCGACGTCCTCGATGTGGATGACCGGCCCCAGCCGCACCCCGCACGCCTGCGCGTACACCTCGGCCTTGCGCCGGGCGGCCGCCACCGCCCGACACCGGGCCTCGTCCCGCATGGCGGGCTTGTCCTCCACCTCGAACCGCACGGAGTCGACCCGGTTCGCACCGGCCGTGACCGCGTCCTCGATCAGGAGCTCCAACTGGGCCAGCGCCTCCGTCCGCACGGTGTACGTGGCCACGCAGCCGTAGCCGAGGAAGGTCTTGTCCGCGCCGTAGCCGTTGTACTGCGAGGTGAGCTGGAGCCGCGACCCGGACACGTCCGAGTCCGGTATGCCGTGCTCGCGCAGGACCTCCCGCAGCCGGGTGACCGCCGCGCCCGCCTCGGCGAAGGCCGCCTTCGGCGTCGGGGCGATGAGGTCGACCGCCAGGTCCACGTGGGCGAGACGGGGTTCGGCGGACACGCTGCCCGCGCCGAGCACACTGAGCCCCCAGGGCTCTTTGATCGCTGCCATCCCATGATCAAACCAGCCGGGGCGGGCAGCCGCCAGGTACTTCCGCCCCGTACCGGCCCGTGCGTACCGCCCGCCCGGTCCGACCCGTGCGGATGAATCTTTTTCGCCGAGGGCGGAGCCGGGCCGGTGGGCGGGGGCGGGCGTCCGGAAGGCCCGGGACCGGCCACGACCCAAGGGGGACGGGGGTTCCGGCTCGCTGGCCGGCCCACCGGGCCGGTCGGTACACCGCAGGTCGGCGGGGTGGAGGGCGCAGGTCACACTCCTCGGCCCGGGACTCCCCGCAGCGAGGTGTGCTAGCTTAGAGCTCGTTGCAGTTGTGGTACCCATGAACTTTATGTGCGCCTGACGGGAATGTTCCTCAGGCGCTTTTATTGTTTTGCCGGAATCTCCGGATGGGGCCCTTTGCCGCCTATTCAGGAGATTTAAAATGGCACTTGGCACCGTGAAGTGGTTCAACTCGGAAAAGGGCTTCGGCTTCATCGAGCAGGACGGTGGCGGCCCGGACGTCTTCGCCCACTACTCGAACATCGCCACCCAGGGCTTCCGTGAGCTCCAGGAGGGCCAGCGCGTGTCCTTCGACGTCACGCAGGGCCAGAAGGGCCCCCAGGCGGAGAACATCATCCCCGCCTAAGTTCTTCAGCATGCCGGGGTCCGCACCGCGAGGTGCGGGCCCCGGCTTGTCTGCTGTCTCGACCTTTGTTTTACCTGCCGGTTTCAGGAGGGCTTTCTCGCATGACCAGCTCCAGCTCCGCACGACCCAGCCGCCGCCCCACCCGGGGTCGAGGTGCGGCCCAGGGGCGTCCGAAGTCTGGCGCGGGACGGCAGAAGTCCGCGCCCGTCGCCCGGCCCCAGGAATTCACCATGCCCGAGCCGATCGCCCCGGCGCTGCCGCCGGTCGAGTCGTTCGGGGACATGGACATGCCCGAGGCGCTGCTGAAGACCCTCGCCGCCCAGGGCGTCACCGAGCCGTTCCCGATCCAGGCCGCGACGCTGCCGAACTCCCTCGCCGGCCGTGACCTGCTCGGCCGCGGCCGCACCGGCTCCGGCAAGACGCTGGCCTTCGGCCTGGCGCTGCTGGCCCGTACCGCCGGCCGCCGCGCGCAGCCGAAGGCGCCGCTCGCGCTGGTCCTCGTACCGACCCGCGAGCTCGCGCAGCAGGTCACCGACGCCCTGGCCCCGTACGCCACGGCCGTCAACCTGCGCATCGCGACCGTCGTCGGCGGCATGTCGATCAACCGGCAGTCGGGCGCCCTGCGCCGCGGTGCCGAGGTGCTCGTCGCCACCCCCGGCCGCCTGAAGGACCTCATCGACCGCGGTGACGCCGACCTCTCGCAGGTCTCCATCACCGTCCTCGACGAGGCCGACCAGATGACCGACATGGGCTTCATGCCGCAGGTCACGGCGCTGCTCAAGCAGGTCGAGCCGGGCGGCCAGCGGATGCTGTTCTCGGCGACGCTGGACAAGAACATCGACAAGCTCGTCAAGATGTTCCTGACCGACCCGGTCGGCCACTCCGTCGACCCGTCGGCCGGTGCGGTCACCACCATGGAGCACCACGTCCTGTACGTCATGGACGAGACCGACAAGAAGGCCGTGGCGACGCGCATAGCCGCTCGCGACGGCCGGGTGATCATGTTCGTCGACACCAAGCGCGGGGTCGACCGCATGGTCAAGAAGCTCCTCGCCGACGGAGTGCGCGCCTCCGGCCTGCACGGCGGCCGCTCCCAGCCGCAGCGCAACCGCACCCTCGACTGGTTCAAGACGGGCGAGGTCACCGCGCTGGTCGCCACCAACGTCGCGGCCCGCGGCATCCACATCGACGACCTCGACCTCGTCGTCAACGTGGACCCGCCCACCGACCACAAGGACTACCTGCACCGCGGCGGCCGTACCGCCCGTGCCGGTGAGTCCGGCAGCGTCGTCACCCTGGTCCTCCCCGACCAGAAGCGGGACATGACCCGGCTGATGTCGGACGCCGGGATCTCCCCGCGCACCGCGCAGATCAAGTCCTCCGACGAGGAACTGGCCCGGCTGACCGGCGCCAAGGAGCCCTCGGGCATCCCGGTCGTGCTGGAGGTTCCGCAGCCGACCGCGCCCAAGCCGCGTTCCGGCTCCGGTTCGGGCTCCGGCTCGCGCCGCCGCTCGGGCGGCGGGCCGCGCACCGGTGCCGCCACGGGCGGCGCTCCGGCGGCCGGCGGTCGTAGCCGTCGTTCCGGCGGGGGCGCCTCCGGGCAGGCCCCGGCGGCCTCCGGTTCGGGCCAGGCCCGGCGCGGCGGCCAGGGCGGCGGCGCTGCGGCCGGTGGCTCCGGCGAGCGCAGCCGGCGCGGGACGGGCGGCGCCGGTGGTGGCGCGGCCGCGGCTTCCGCACGCAGCCGGGTCGGCTCCGGAGGCCAGGGCCGCCGCCGGGCGGTCTGACCCCCAGGGCACACGTACGCACGGCTACGCCGGGCAGCGCACCGCGCGCTGCCCGGCGTAGCCGTATCCGCTACCGGACCATCTTGGCCTGCAGCTTCGCCAGCGTCCGCAGGTCCAGGCCGAGGCCCTGGGTCAGGTAGCCGTAGAAGCTCCCGTAGTCGGCCTCCAGCTGCGCCGTCGCCGAGTCCAGGTAGTCCTGTCGGACCTCCTGGAGCGGGATCAGCAGGTCCGGGTTCTGCATCCGGCCGGACTGCTTGAGGCCCGCCCGCACCCGGGCGTCGTAGGCGGCGCGGAAGGTGTTCGACGCCAGGTAGTCGCGCTCCGCGGTGTCCTCGGGGACGGCGAGGGCGCGCAGCAGGACGTAACTCATCCAGCCGGTCCGGTCCTTGCCGGACGTGCAGTGGTACAGGACCGGGCCCTGCCGGCCGTCGGCGATCTCCCGCAGGGTCGCCGCGAACTGCGCCCGGTTCTCGGGGCTGCTCACGAAGGTGCGGTAGATGTCGCGCATGTAGGCCTCGGCGCGGCCGCCGCCGAGCATCTGCTCCTGGACGACGGGATCGCCGCTGCCGATCGCCCCGACGAGGGTTCCGTAGAGGCCGAGGTCACTGACGGGGCGCGAGGTGGGGGAGAGCCCGGTGGGCAGCCGGTCGGCGCCGTCGTACTGGAGCTCCATCGGAATGCGGAAATCGACGACCTTCGTGAGGCCGAGACCGGAGACGGTGGTGACGTCGGCGTCGGTCAGCTTGCTCAGTGCGTCGGAGCGGTAGACCAGCCCCTGGCGGACCTGGCCGCCGGTCCAGGTGCGGTAGCCGCCGATGTCCCGGAGGTTGACGGCGCCCTGGAGGGGGATCTGGCGAATCGTTTCGGCCTGCTGCTGTTGCTGGTGGTGCCGGGCGCTGACCCCGGCTCCGGGCGCCGCCGCCGCGTACGCGGCGGCGGGCAGGGTCCCGATGGCGAGGGCGGCGGCGGTCGCCGCGGTCACCAGGCGGATGCGGGCACGGCTCATGGGGGCGACTCCTGTGACGGAGAAGGGGGATCACCCTGGTGGTGGCAGGGTGCGGAGCGAGTGCAGTGCTTCGAGTGATTCCAGTGCCTGTTGTGCTTCGGCCATGACGCGGGAGACGAGCTCCGCACAGGACGGCAGGTCGTCGATCACCCCCGCGACCTGGCCCGATGCCATGACGCCGAGGTCCGTACGGCCCTCGACCATGGACGCCTTGAGGAGCATCGGGGTGTTCGCGGCGAGCAGGACCTGGCTCCAGGACAGGTCCTTGCCGTGTTTCATCGCGAGGCCGTCGCGGACCATCTGCGGCCAGCTCAGCCCGGACAGCTTCCGGAAGGCGGCCGCGTGCCGGACCGCCCGGACCAGCGCCCGGGTGCGGCCCGCCCGCTCCAGGGAATCGACCAGTTCCGTACGGAGCATGCGGTGCGGCAGCCCGTCGACGGCCGTGGTGACGGTGACGTCCTTGACCGTGGCCTTCAGGTACGCGGCCTTCACGGCGTCCGGAACGGTCGAGTCTGAGGTCAGCAGGAACCGGGTGCCCATGGCGATGCCCGCGGCCCCGTACGACAGCGCCGCGACCAGGCCGCGCCCGTCGCTGAAGCCGCCCGCCGCGATCACCGGGATGTCCACGGCGTCCACGACCTGCGGCAACAGCACCGTCGTGGCCACGTCCCCCGTGTGACCGCCGCCCTCGCCACCCTGCACGATCACCGCGTCGGCGCCCCACGCGGCCACCTTCTCGGCGTGCCGCCGGGCCCCGATCGACGGGATGACGATCACGCCCGCGTCCCCCAGCCGCGCGATCAGCTCCTTGGAGGGCGCCAGTGCGAACGAGGCGACCCGCACCCCCTCGTCGATGATCAGTTGGGCGCGCTCGGCCGCGTCCCCGGCGTCCGCCCGCAGGTTGACCCCGAAGGGGGTCCCGTCCGGGGTGCGGGACTTGACCTCGCGGACCGCCGAACGCAGCTGGTCCAGCGTCATCGTGGCCGAGGCCAGGATGCCCAGCGCCCCCGCGTTGGCCGCGCCCGACACCAGACGGGGGCCGGCCACCCAGCCCATGCCCGTCTGCACGACGGGGTGCTCCACGCCGACCAGCTCGGTGAATGCCGTCTCCATCGGATCAGCCCCGCACTTCGCGCTCGCGCAACCCCTCGGGGTCGATCACCTCGCGGATCAGCCGCAGCTCGTCGGGCGTCGGCTCCCGCGTGTACGGGACCTCCTCGGCGACGGTCAGCTCGAACCCGGTGGCCGCCCGGACCTCCCCGACGGTGACCCCGGGGTGCACGGAGACCAGCCGCATCGCGTGGCCGGGGCCGCCGAAGTCGAAGACCCCGAGATCGCTGACCACCCGGGGGAGGTGGTGGAAGCGGGTCACCCCGGCCGCCTCCGCCCGGTCGTAGCCGACGCCGCTGACCATGTCCACGCGCTCGACGAAGACCCGGGTGGAGTGCTTGGGGATCCAGTAGCTCACCGGATTGTTCAGCGTGTTGACGGGCGCCCCGCGCACCCCGAGGAGCTGGCGCGTCGGCCGCTGCCAGTCGCCGATGCAGGAGATGTTCTGGTTGCCGAAGCGGTCGATCTGGCTGGCGCCCATCATCACGTGCCGCCGGCCGCCGGTGACCATGGTCAGGTGGCGCCGGTACGGGAGCCAGCCCTCGGCCGTGCCGTCGAGCCCGACGAGCATCGCCTCGCCGTCGGTCAGCAACAGGTCGGGGGAGAAGGTCCGCTTCGCGAGCCGGGCCCCGAAGGAGGGGATCAGGCCCATCGGGCTGGCGAGCACCTCGCCGTTGTCGCGCCAGGCCTCGGCGCAGGCGATCACGCAGTGTTCGGCGCGGGTGACGGTCGCGGTGGTCGGCGTGGTGGTCACGGCTGCTGCTCCTCGTGCCAGGTCCGTACGGCGGACTGGTAGTCGTGCTCGCCCGCCCCGGAGAGGAAGCGGGCCGAGAACTCGGGCCAGGGGGTGGTCGCGTAGAGCTTCTGGAAGGGCTCGTCGCGGACGTAGTCGGGGACGCAGGAGGTGAAGTGCGCGCCGTTCGGGGTCTCCACGACCCCGGTCACGGAGTGCCGGCTGACGAGGAGGGACTGCGGGGGGCCGGCTTTGGCGAGCTCGGCGGTCTCGACGAGCTGCTCGCAGGAGACGTAGGCGGCGTCGGCGGCCTCGCAGAAGAGGTCGTCGAAGTACGGGTCCGGACCCAGGTACTGGGCATTGCCGAGGCGGTCGGCGCGGTTGAGGTGGACCAGGGCGGCGTCCATGCGCAGGGCGGGGACGGCGACGAGCTCCTCGCCGTCGTCGTAGGGGGAGGTGACCGTGCGCAGCTCCGGGTTGACCCGCATCACGTCGGAGCCGAGGCCCGCGCGGACGGGGAGGAAGGGGAGCCGGTTGGCGGCGGCGTGCAGGCCCCACATGAACATGGCTTCGTCGAGCTCGGTGAGGGTGAAGGCGGCGCGCTCGCGGGCGGCCCGGAAGTGCGGCTCCAGCGGGACGGAGTCGAGGGTGGCGAAGGGGGCGACCAGTCTGCGGATCCGGCCGGCGGCGGCCAGCAGGCCGACGTCGGGGCCCCCGTAGGAGATCACGGTGAGATCGGTGATCTCGGACCGGAGCAGTGCGCGCACCAGGGCCATGGGCTTGCGCCGGGACCCCCAGCCGCCGATGCCGATGGTCATCCCGCTGCGCAGCTGCCCGACCACCTCCTCGGGGGTCAGTACCTTGTCTGCCCCGTCCGTCCTGTCGGTCATGCGCGTTCTCCCTTCCCGAAGGTGTCGCGGACCCGGTCGGCCACCCCGCTGAGGTTGGCCTCGAAGGTGAAGCCCTGCTCGAAGCGGTAGCTGCGGCGCACGTCCACCGGGTCGATCCCGTTGATGGCCGCCTTGGCGAGCCGGATCAGATGGCCGTCCTTCTTCGCGATCTCGGCGGCCAGTTCCAGGGCGGCGGCGCGCAGCTCCGGGCGCGGGACCACCTTCCAGACCGAGCCGTGGGCGTGCAGTTCGGCGGCGGTCGCGGTGCGCGAGGTGTAGTACAGCGCGCGCATCAGGTGCTGCGGGACCAGCCGCGCCAGGTGGGTGGCGGCGCCGAGCGCGCCCCGGTCCAGCTCGGGCAGTCCGAAGGTGGCGTCCTCGGAGGCGACGATCGCGTCGGCGTTGCCGACGAGCCCGATGCCGCCGCCCAGACAGAACCCGTGCACGGCCGCGACGACCGGCACCTCGCACTCGTACACGGCGGCGAAGGCCTCGTAACAGCCGCGGTTGGCGCCGATGAGCGCGGCGTGCCCGGTGTCGCGCTGCATCTCCTTGATGTCGACGCCGGCGTTGAAGCCGCGGCCCTCGGCGGCGAGGACGACGCACCGGACCTCGGGGTCGCGGCCGGCCGCCCGCAGGGCGTCGGCGAGGTCGTACCAGCCCTGCACCGGGAGCGCGTTGACGGGTGGGAAGTCGACTGTGACGAGCGCGATGCCCTTGTCGGGGCTTGAGGTGGAGACACCCATGAGCGGATCAGCTACCTTTCCACCAAACATTTGTTAGGTGAGGAAGGTAGCAGCCTATGGAGCTCGACGGGAGGGTCGTCGTCGTCACCGGGGGAACCCGGGGCGTCGGCGCCGGGATCGCCCGGTCGTTCCTCGCGGCCGGCGCGGACGTGGTCGTCTGCGCCCGGCGGCCCCCGCAGGAGGCGGTGGCGGCGGACGGCCGGACGGCCGCCTTCACCCCGGTCGACCTGCGCGATCCCGCCGCCGTCCAGGAGTTCTTCGGAGCGGTCGCGGGCCGGTACGGGCGACTCGACTGCCTGGTCAACAACGCGGGCGGCACCCCGTACCGGCTGCTGGGCGAGGGCGAGGCCCAGCGTCACACGCGCGTCGTCGAGCTCAACCTGCTCGCGCCGATGACCGCCTCGCTCGCGGCGTACCCCTGGCTGCGGGAGGCGCGGGGCTCGGTGGTCATGATCGGCAGCGTCAGCGGGACCCGCCCCTCGCCGGGGACGGCCGCGTACGGCGCCGCCAAGGCGGGGCTGGAGAACCTGGCCCGGTCCATGGCCGTCGAATGGGCCCCCGAAGTGCGGGTCAACTCCCTGGTCCTCGGCATGGTGCGGACCGAACTGGCCCACCTGCACTACGGCGACGAGACCGGCATCGCCGCGGTCGGCGCCACCGTCCCGCTGGGGCGCCTCGCGGACCCCTCGGACGTGGGGGCGGCCGCGGTGTTCCTGGCCTCGGACCGGGCGGCGTACGTGAGCGGGGCGAGCCTGCTGGTGCACGGGGGCGGCGAGCGCCCGGCGTTCTTGGATGCGGCAACTGTCAACAAGGAGAACTGAGATGGCGGGACTGTGTGAAGGCCGGGTCGTGATCGTGACGGGCGCGGGGCGGGGGCTGGGGCGCGCCCATGCGCTGGCCTTCGCGGCGGAAGGGGCGAAGGTCGTCGTCAACGACCTCGGGGTCGGGCTCGACGGGTTGCCGGGGCCGGACGGCCCGGCGGCCCGGGTGGTCGCCGAGATCGAGGCGCTGGGCGGCGAGGCGGTCGCGCACGGCGGGGACATCGCCACGTCGAAGGGCGCGGCCTCGCTGGTGGCGACGGCAGTGGACACCTTCGGGCGCCTGGACACCCTCGTCAACAACGCGGGCTTCCTACGGGACCGGATGCTGGTCAACCTGGACGAGGACGACTGGGACGCGGTCATGCGGGTCCACCTCAAGGGCCACTTCCTGCCGCTGCGGTCGGCGGCCGCGTGGTGGCGGGCGGAGGCGAAGGCGGGCCGGCCCGTGGTCGCCCGGGTGGTCAACACCTCCTCCGGGGCCGGACTGCTGGGCTCGGTCGGCCAGGGCAACTACAGCGCGGCCAAGGCGGGGATCCTCGCCCTCACGGCGGTCGCGGCGCAGGAGATGGGCCCCTACGGGGTCCAGGTCAACGCGATCGCCCCGGCGGCGCGGACCCGGATGACGGAGCGGACCTTCGCCGAGACCATGGCCGCCCCCGAGGCGGGCGGCTTCGACGCCATGGCCCCGGAGAACGTCTCCCCGCTGGTGGTGTGGCTGGGGGCGGACGCTTCGGCGGGGGTCACGGGCCGGGTCTTCGAGACGGAGGGCGGCCGGATCACGGTGATGGAGGGCTGGCGGCCGGGACCCACGGCGGACCGGGGCGCGCGCTGGACCCCGGCGGAGGCGGGCGAGGCCGCCTTGGAACTCCTCGCGGCGGCGCAGGCCCCGCTGCCGGTGTACGGCGCGCGGTAGCGGCTCCGGTCCGGCCCGGGCGGCGGGGTCGGGGGCTAAGGTTCCTGGTCCGGGACAAGAGCCGAAGGGACACGAACCGATGATGGCCGTCACGCCGACCCCGCAGAAGATCACCACGTTCCTGATGTTCGAGGGGCGGGCGGAGGAGGCGATGACCTTCTACCTCTCGCTGTTCGACGACGCGGAGGTGGTCGCCATCAGCCGCTACGGCCCCGACGAGACCGGACCCGGAGCCGGGCCCGAGGGAACCGTGCGCCATGCGACCTTCTCCCTGGCCGGACAGCAGTTCATGTGCATCGACAGCCCGGCCCAGCACGCGTTCGGCTTCACGCCCGCGGTGTCGCTGTACGTCCAGTGCGAGGACGAAGCCGAGATCGAACGCCTCTACGGGGCCCTCGCCGAGCAGGGCACCGAGCTGATGCCCCTGGGCTCGTACGGGTTCAGCCACCGGTTCGGCTGGGTGAACGACCGCTTCGGCGTCTCCTGGCAGCTGAACGTCGCGGCCCCGCCCAGCGCGGGCGGGTGACGGTCCGGGGCCGCGCCACGCGCGATCTACCGCGAGCGGTACTTCTCGCTGGGCGTCGACGTCTTCGCGGACACCGCCCCGGCACCCCGCTGCTCGACGCGCTGCTCGCCGCGGGCCTGCTGGCCCCGCACTCCTGCCGGGAGGGCGCCTGCAGTGCCTGCTGCTGCCGGGTCGTCGAGGGCGAGGCGGAGATGACCCGTAACGAGGTCCTCGACGAGACGGACCTGGCCGAGGGCTAGGTCCCGGCCTGCCAAGCCCTCCCGCTCGGCCCCACCGTGCGGATCACGTACGGGTGAAGGGGGGTGTCCGGCAGGACGCGGGGCGGCTAGCTTCTCCGGGGGAAGCGCTTGCTGCGCACGGCAATCGGTTCGGGAAGCGGGGCTGGGCCCATGTCCGACACCATCACGCTCGCCGTCGTCGGGGCGGGCGACCGGGGGAGTGGCCACGCCGGATGGGCCCTGGCCCATCCGGACCGGGCCCGGGTGGTCGCGGTCGCCGAACCGCGCGCGCCCCGGCGGGAGCGGCTCGCCGCCGCCCACCGCATCGCCCCCCGCCACGTGCTCGGCGACTGGCGGGAGCTGGCCGCCCTCGGCCGGATCGCGGACGCGGTGCTCGTCTGCACCCTGGACCGCGACCACCTGGAGCCGGTCCTCGCATTCGCCGCGCTTGGCTACCACATCATGCTGGAGAAGCCGATGGCCCTCACGGAAGACGAGTGCCGGCGCATCGTCGACGCCGTCGAGCGGGCCGGCGTCATCCTCTCCGTCGGGCACGTCCTGCGCTACACGCCCTACACGCGGACCCTCAAGGACGTCGTCGACTCCGGCCGCATCGGCGACATCGTGAGCGTCCAGCACCTGGAGCCGGTCGGCTTCTGGCACCAGGCCCACTCGTTCGTACGGGGCAACTGGCGGCGCGCCGACGAGGCGACGACCATGCTGATGGCCAAGTCCTGCCACGACCTGGACTGGCTCCAGTACGTGCTGGGGCGCCCTCCCGTACGGGTCTCCAGCTTCGGCCGCCTCTCGCACTTCCGGCCCGAGAACAGGCCGCCGGGTGCGGCGGACCGCTGCCTGGACTGCGCGGTCGAGCCGGACTGTCCGTACTCCGCGGCACGCGAGTACGGCGACAGGCTGGCCGACGGCCGCCACCGCTGGCCGCTGAGCGTGCTGATCGACGAGTTCACCCCGCGGGCCCTGGAGACCGCGCTGCGGGAGGGGCCCTACGGGCGGTGCGTGTACGCCTGCGACAACGACGTCGTCGACCACCAGGTGGTGGCCATGGAGTTCGACTCGGGGGCGACGGCCACCTTCACCATGACCGCCTTCACCGAGCAGGCGGACCGCCACACCCGGATCTTCGGAACCCGCGGCGAACTGCGGGGCGACGGCCGCACCATCACGGTCTACGACTTCCTGACCCGCACCGAGGAGCAGGTGGCCATCGGCGCGGGCGGGCCGATGGACGCCGCGGGCGGCCACGGCGGCGGCGACGCCGGCCTCATGGACGCCTTCGTCGCCGCCATCGCCACCGGTGACCCCGGCCTGGTCAGGTCCGGCCCGCGGGAGTCGCTCACCAGCCACCTGACGGTCCTGGCCGCCGAACGGGCCCGCTGCTCCGGCACGGTGGAGCCGGTGGGGCCACCCGTCCTGGACCCGTAAACGAAGCGGGCCCGGCCCCCTGGCGAGGGGTCGGGACCGGGTCTTCGTTTCTTGCGGTGGGATATGACTACCCGCTACATCCACCCGCTGAACCGCAATCAGCCCATCATGTTGTCCATTTCCTGTTCGGGGACCCGGCCGCGGTTCCCGGGGCCGAGCGGCCGACGCCCGGACGGCCCGGCCCGCGCCGCGCAGGGACGCCGCCACGCAGCAGATGCCGCGGAAGCTCTCCTCCCGGTCGTGGCCCCAGCGGGCCCTGGTCCCTTTTTGCCAGGGTGCGCTCGGCCTCGACATCCAGGACACGATGTTGTGATGATCACTTACGAGAGCACCTCGCGCACGGCCAAGGCCGGAAACCTCAACCTCCACTTCCACGAGGCGGGCCCGGACCACCCCGACGCCCCCGTCCTCATCCTGCTCCACGGCGGCGGACCCGGCGCCTCCGCCTGGTCCAACTTCGGCCCCAACCTGCCCTTCCTCGCCGAGCGGTTCCGTACCCTGCTCATCGACCAGCCCTGCTACGGCCGCTCCGACAAGCCCGAACCCGACCGTGACTACTTCAGCTTCAGCGCCGCCGCGACCGCCGCCCTCATGGACGAACTCGGCATCGGGAAAGCCCACTTCATCGGCAACTCCCTCGGCGGAGGCGCCGCCGTCCGGATGTCGCTGAACCACCCGGACAAGGTGGACAAGCTGCTGCTCATGAGCCCCGGTGGCATTTCGTTCAATCTCTTCTCGGCCGACCCCACCGAAGGCATCCGGCGCCTCTTCGCGTTCGCCGCGGCCGCCGAACCCACCCGCGAGCAGATGCGCGCCTTCCTCACCACGCTCGTCCACGACCCCTCGCTCGTCACCGACGCACTCGTCGAGGAGCGCTACACGCAGGCCATGGATCCGGACGCCCGGATCGGAGGCGCCCGCATGGGCGCCTCCTTCGCCAACCCCGCCTGGCAGCAGGACACCCTGCTGTGGCGCGAGGCCCACCGCATCAGCCACCCCACCCTGCTCACCTGGGGCCGTGAGGACCGGGTCAACCCCCTCGACGGCGCGCTGCTCGCCCTCAAGGCCATCCCCGACGCCCGCCTGCACGTCTTCCCGCGCTGCGGCCACTGGGCGCAGACCGAGGCCTTCGACGACTTCAACCGCCTCGCCGCGGACTTCTTCGCACACTGAAACCGCCTCCGGAGCTCTCCGGAGCTCCTTCAGAGCTGCGGACACCCATGGCGCCGCCACTACGGCCTCGGCCTCTGCCCCGGGGCGCTGCCGCCCGGCATCGTCCCCGGGGGACATCGGCACCAAGGGCGGCCCGGTCACGGACGGGGACGGCCGGGTGCTCCGCGAGGACGGCGGGCCGATCCAAGGGCTCGCACGGTCCGCCGCCGGGTCGGCTCGGTCGGCTCGGTCAGGTCAGGTCAGGAGAGCTTGCCGTT
Source organism: Streptomyces sp. NBC_01214 (assembly GCF_026340975.1). GTDB lineage: Bacteria > Actinomycetota > Actinomycetes > Streptomycetales > Streptomycetaceae > Streptomyces. Next base: position 2,353,373 of record NZ_JAPEOS010000001.1, read on the forward strand.
GTAGTCGGGCAGCTTGACGGTGCGCTCGGCGTGACCGCCGACGAGGTCGGTCGGGCTGTTGCCGATGTTGGCGATGATCGTGTAGCCGCGCGCCTCGATCTCCGCCCGCTTGCCCGTCTTGTAGGCGCTGACCTCCTCGAACAGGTCGGGCAGGTCACGGACGTAGAGCCCCGAGACCGGGTAGCCCACGGCCTTGAGGTTGCGGTCGGTGAGGGAGTGGATGATCCCGGGGCGGGCGGTGACGAAGAAGATCGCGACGCCGCGCGCGTGCGCGTACTGGGTCAGCGCGCGGACCTTGGTGATCGCGGGGGTCGGGAAGGTCCAGAACCAGTGGAAGTCCGTCTCCAGCGAGGTGTTGTCGATGTCGAGGACGAGGGCGGGCTTCTCACCGGCGGGCGAGGCGGCGATGCGCGCCTCGATCGCGGGCCGGGCCGCGTCGATCACGGCGGCGACGTCCCGCTGCCAGGTGGCGTAGTCGATGCCGAGGATCGCGGCGTTGCCGCCGGGCGCGGAGGCGGCCGGAGCCGCGGACGCGGACGCGGGAGCCGGTGCCGGGACGGGTGCGGCCTGTGCGGCGGTGGCCGGAACCAGCGTCAGGACGGCGGCGGCCGCGGCCACGCCGGCGGCGGCGGTACGGGGCATACGAGTGCGGCGGGTGCTGCGCATGGGGGGCGCTCCTCGGTCACGAGTTGGCATGTACGTGACCAGGGTTGGCGAGAACTGACCCCATGTCTACTGGCCGGTAGGAAACTTTTTGTGGCCGCGCGGTGAATGATCTACGTGGTGCAGTCGAGCACGGTCAGGCACAACCCGCACCGGGCCCGAAGCCGCCCGCGCACCGGCACCCGCAGCCGCTGCGCGCACACCGGACACGGGAAGCTCACCCGCAACCCGGCGCCGGCGGCCTCCGGTTCGAAGCGGTACGCGGAGCCGCCGGCATGGTCGCCGGTGGAGCTGTCGGTGGGGCCGCCGGTGGGGCCGTCGGCGGGACCGGCCCCGGCGCGCCGCGCCTTCGCGTACCGCCGCCGCGCCAGCGGCCCGGCGGCCGTCAGCGGGGCCCGGCGGTGGTCGCGCTCGGCCAGCGCGCGCCCGCGCACGTAGGCCTCGTACGCCTGGGGGCTGGTGAACCAGGGGGCGGGGTCCTCGCCGAACAGGGCGGCGCGCTTGGCGAGGACGTAGCCGAACTCCTCCGGCGTGAGGTAGCCGAACCTCTGGTGGGTCAGCGCGTCCTCGCGGTACGCGTCCAGGAGCAGCCAGCCCGCCCCCAGGTACGCGGCGGCGGTGTCGGTGAGGATCTCGTTCTCCGTGGTGCCGGGAAAGCGCAGGTCCAAGCGGTGCAGGAGGACGTGGGCCACCTCGTGCGCGAGGGCGGCCGCCAGGTCGCGGCGGTGGGTGCGGAAGCGGTCGTTGACCTCGACGAAGTACTCCGGACCCGCGGCCAGTTCCACGGCGGCGGCCTGCTCCATCGCCCGGAAGGAGACCACCATGCGCGCGTCGGGCAGCCGGAGCGCGCGCACCGTCGCGGCGGCCACCCGCTGCGCGCCCAGGTGGAGGTCGTCGGTGGCGTCGAAGGCGGCGTCGGCGGGGGCGAAGCTCGTGTCGTAGGCCCGGATTCCGTCGGCCGACAGCCGGCGGAAGAGCGCGGTGATCGAGGCGCGCACGGTCGCCAGATGCGGAAATCCGTGCTCGACGGGGCTGCCCGGCCCCCTGTTCTTCGTCATCGAGCCTCCTTTACCGCAATCTCTGCCGCTGGGACGGTAGTTGGCCGAAATTGCCTTCTTGATGTCCGCCACACGCCTGATGTGTCATGGACCCGTCATTCACCCGATGACGCGCACGCACAGCCCAACCCCCCACGAAAGGCAGTGTGTTGACTGTGACCACCCTTGTGCAGTTGATGAAGCGCACCCTCGCCGTCGGCGCGGTCGCCCTCGCCGCCGTCAGCCTCCAGCCCGGCACCGCCACCGCCGGCCCGGCACCCGTCGTCGGCGGCACCCGCGCCGCCCAGGGAGAGTTCCCCTTCATGGTGCGCCTCTCCATGGGCTGCGGTGGAGCCCTCTACACCCAGCAGATCGTCCTCACCGCCGCCCACTGTGTGAGCGGCTCCGGCAACAACACCTCCATCACCGCCACCGCCGGAGTCGTCGACCTCAACAGCTCCAGCGCCATCAAGGTCAAGTCCACCAAGGTCCTCCAGGCCCCCGGCTACAACGGCAAGGGCAAGGACTGGGCCCTCATCAAGCTCGCCAAGCCCATCAACCTGCCCACCCTCAAGATCGCCGACACGAAGGCCTACGACAGCGGCACCTTCACCGTCGCCGGCTGGGGAGCCGCCCGCGAAGGCGGCGGCCAGCAGCGCTACCTCCTGAAGGCCAACGTCCCGTTCGTCTCCGACGCCAGCTGCAAGAGCTCGTACGGCAGCGACCTCGTCCCCGGCGAGGAGATCTGCGCCGGCCTGCCCCAGGGCGGCGTCGACACCTGCCAGGGCGACTCGGGCGGCCCCATGTTCCGCCGCGACAACAACAACGCCTGGATCCAGGTCGGCATCGTCAGCTGGGGCGAAGGCTGCGCCCGGCCGAACTACCCCGGCGTCTACACCGAGGTCTCCACCTTCGCCGCAGCGATCAAGAGCGCCGCGGCAAGCATGTAGCTCCTCCGGCTCCTCCAGCTCCTCCAGATCGTCCCGCCCGCCCTTCCGGCCGGTCACGCACCGGCCGGAAGGGCGAGGTCGTTTCTTTCGGATCGTGCCGGGCCCGCGACGCCCGGCACCGCACCTGGCCGTGTGGTCGGGGAGCCCGAGTACGTCCAATGCGCGGGCGCCCCGCCGCCTCGCCCTGCTTCGCCTTGGCTCTGGCGGGCCTGGGGAGACCCCGTGGCACCGGACACCGCGGGCTCGGCCGACAAGATCCAAAAGGGGCGGCCTAGCCTTCGGCGAGCAGCCGCCTGCGGTGGCCCCTGCGGCGCAAGGCGGTGACGAGGACGATGACGGCGCAGATCCCGATTCCGAGCATCGGGAGGAGGGCGGCCAACATCAGCCAGCCGGCGAACGCGAACATGCCTCCGGAGTCCCCGATGGCGTACGCGGAGGGTGCGGGGGACGAACACGTGACCTCGTAGTCGCCCGCTCGCGGCACGTCGGTGGTGTGGAGCGGATTCCAGGTCTCGTCACGGGTGAGGAACACGTCGATTCCCGGATCCGTGAGACGGGGGTCGCCCGGCCCGGTGATGCTGCACTCCGGGGCGGCCGACGGGCCGAATTCCTCGTCCCTGATCCAGATCGTCTTCCCGCTCCCCGGCTCGAGCCGGAGGGTGACGGTGTCGCCGTTGGCGAACGGATGGTCGGTGTCCACCGAGTCGATCGCGGTGTTGAACCGGTACGCACCGATGGCCACACCCAGCAGGATCAGTACGACGGCGATCGAGGCCGCTACGGCGTACCAGTGACGGCCGGGCCGGAGGTCGTTCGCCGATGTCTGTGGCGGCGCGGAGGGCTGCATCGGCACACCCTAGATCGTCCTGCCGGCCGGCCAGCCGCCGGGCCCTGCCCGGCGGATCATGAGACTGGTTCAAGGTCGGCCCGTCGGCGTGATCATGGGGCGGGGGACCCGACGAACGAGGGGTGGGCCGTGCGCGGAAGGGCCTGCCACGAGTGCCGGGGAAAGGCGCACGCCCCGACGGCCCACGGCCCCGCCATCCGCGCCCCGGTCCGTCTCCGTCTCCGGCTCCGCCCGTGATCTGCCGGCCTCGGTCGTCTCTTGCCGGCAAGAGACGAAAGAGACGGCTTAGGTCCTGTCGTCAAAGTGGCGTTCGCCGAGCCCGCGGCGTCCGGTGCCTGCATGACAAGGCGGAGGGGCGCCCGTATACGGGACGTACTCGGGCGCCCCGACGACCCGGGGGTCCCCCCGGACCGAGTCTGGGGGATGAGGTGCGGTGCCGGGCGTCGCGGGCCAGACGGGACTTCGACGGCACGGCCTAGCCCAGCGCGATGGCCCGCAGCGCGGCCAGGTGCCGCTGGTAGACCGCCCGACCCTCGGTGGTCAGCGAGACCCAGGTGCGCGGACGCCGCCCGACCCGGCCCTTCTGGACCTTCACCCAGCCCGCCTCCTCCAGCGCCGCCACCTGTTTCGACAGCACCGAGTCCGATACCTCGACCAGGTCCCGTACGAAAGCGAACTCGGCCTTGTCCAGCGGAGCCAGCGCCGCCACCACCGAAAACCGTACGGGGGCGTTGAGCAGCGGCGCGAGGTCGTGCCGCGGATGCCCGCCCCGCTTCACGTCCGCCCCGGTGTCCACGACCGGCTCGTCCGTCATGCCGCACCCCGCGTCTCGGTCCAGGCCCCGACGGCCGCCGGCAGCGCGCACGCCAGCGCGGCCAGCGCCGCGAACGGCGCGCCGTGGCCGAACGCGGCCGTGCCGACCGTGATCGTCAGGCAGAACACCACCGTCCAGGCCGCCATCATCATCCCGTGCTTCACACCGAACCCCCGCCGCATCACGCGCTGCCGCACCGCGTACACGCTCAGCCCGGTCACCAGCAGCCCATTGGTCACCGCGAACACCACCGCCGAGACCGGCCCGTGCCACATCACGGCCATCGGTACGAGGACCAGCTGCCCGGCCGCGAACACCCACAGGTAGCGCGCGTACCAGCCGCTGCGCTGCCGCGCCGCCCGCTCCAGACCAGCCGCCCGGCCCAACGCCCCGACCGCCTTCTCCGTCTCCTGCATGGTTCCCCCTCGCTCGCACACGGATGATCGTCCCTAGTCGATTTCCACTATGGCGAGTACTTTCCACTCTGGCAAGTATTTGGCTGTCGTCTCACAGGCCGATTGCCCGAGGAACCGACGGCCGCCGCCACGTATTCTCGGGAACCATGAACATCAGCGACCTCGACAACGGCACCGGCACGGGCACCGGCGCGGGCACCGGCGCGGGCACCGGCGCGGGCGCGGCCGACGACGCCGCAGGCATCGACGAGAGCGTCACCGCCGAACTCGCCCGCCTGCGCGACAGCATCGACAACATCGACGCCGCCGTCGTCCACATGCTCGCCGAACGCTTCAAGTGCACCCAGCAGGTCGGCCACCTCAAGGCCAGGCACCAACTGCCCCCCGCCGACCCGAGCCGCGAAGCCAGCCAGATCGCCCGCCTGCGCCAGCTCGCCGAGAACGCCAAACTCGACCCCGCCTTCGCCGAGAAGCTCCTCAACTTCATCATCGCCGAGGTCATCCGCCACCACGAGACGATCGCTGCGGGCGAAGAGTAGAAGCAGGGGGTCCGGCCGCCCACTGGGGCAGCATGGGCCCCATGTCCGCACTGACGCGCAACGAAGCGCAGCTCCGAGCCCAGCTCCTCGACGTCCACCACTACGCCGTCACGCTCGACCTGACCGGCGACGACGAGACCTTCGACTCCACCACCGTCGTCCGGTTCACGGCACGCACCGCCGGGGACACCTTCATCGAGCTGAAGCCCGTCGAGCTGCGCTCGGCCACCCTCGACGGCAACCCCCTCGACCCGGCCACCCTCGCCGACGACCGCCTCCCGCTCAACGGCCTCGGCGAAGGCGCACACGAGCTGCGCCTCGACACCCGCATGCGCTACTCGCGCACCGGCGAGGGCCTGCACCGCTTCACCGACCCCGCCGACGACCAGACGTACGTCTACAGCCAGATGTTCCTGGACGACGTCCAGCGGGTCTTCCCGGCCTTCGACCAGCCCGACCTCAAGGCCGTCTTCGAATTCACCGTCACCGCCCCCGCCCACTGGACCGTCCTCGCCAACGGCATCACCACCCGCACCGCCGCCGCCCCCGACAACAGCGGCGCAGCCATCTGGCAGTCCGCCCCCACCCCCCTCATCTCCACCTACCTCGCCGCCGTCGCCGCCGGCCCCTGGCACAGCATCCGCACCGCACACGCCGGACTGCCCTTCGGCATCCACTGCCGCCAGTCCCTCGCACCCCACATGGACGTCGACGCCGAAGAAATCCTTTCCATCACCAAGGCCTGCTTCGACCGGTACCAGGAGAAGTTCACCGAGCCCTACCCGTTCGACTCCTACGACCAGGCCTTCGTACCCGAGTTCAACGCCGGCGCCATGGAGAACCCCGGACTCGTCACCTTCCGCGACGAGTTCATCTTCCGCTCTGCCGTCACCGACACCGAACGCCAGTCCCGCGCCATGGTCATCGCCCACGAGATGGCCCACATGTGGTTCGGCGACCTCGTCACCCTCGCCTGGTTCGACGACATCTGGCTCAACGAATCCTTCGCCGAGTACATGGGCTACCAGACCCTCACCGAAGCCACCCGCTTCACCGACACCTGGACCGACTTCGGCGTCACCCGCAAGCCCTGGGGCTACGACGCGGACCAGCGCCCCTCCACCCACCCCGTCGCCCCCGCCCCCGAAGACGTCCCCGACACCGCCTCCGCCCTCCTCAACTTCGACGGCATCTCCTACGCCAAGGGCGCCTCCGCCCTGCGCCAACTCGTCGCCTGGCTCGGCGAGAAGGACTTCCTGGCCGGCATCAACACCCACTTCGCCCGCCACAAGTTCGCCAACGCCTCCCTTGCCGACTTCATCGACTCCCTCGCCGCCCACACCGAACGCGACGTCCGCGCCTGGGCCGACATCTGGCTGCGCACCACCGGCATCGACACCCTTACCCCCCGCATCGAGGAGTCCGAAGGCCGCCCCGACACCGCCGCCGGCTGGACCCTCGCCGTCGACCGCCGCGGCAGCCGCCCCCACCACATCGCCGTCGGCGTCTACGACCGCGACCCCGTCGACGGCCGCTTCCTCGAACTGCGCGAACTCCTCGACCTCGACATCCCCTCCGACGAGGTCATCTCCGCGGCCGGACCCCGCCCCGCCCTGCTCCTCCTCAACGACGTCGACCTCACCTATGCCAAGGTCCGCCTCGACGAAACCTCCGTCGAAACGGTCCTGCGCGGCCTCTCCGGCATCCCCGAGGCTCTCACCCGCGCCGTCGTCTGGAACTCCCTGCGCGACATGGTCCGCGACGGGGAACTCGACCCGCACGACTACCTCGCGACCGCCTCGGCCCACCTGCCGGAGGAGGACGACCTGGCCATCGTCCAGGGCGTCCTCGCCTTCGCCCGCACCCAGGTCGCCGTACGCTACGTCGCCCCCGAGGAACGGACCGCCGCGCTCGCCACCCTCACCACCATCGCCCGCGACCTGCTGCGGCGCACCGAGGACGGCTCCGAGCCCGGCATGCGGCTGACCGCCGTACGCACCCTCGTCGACAGCGCCACCCAGCCCGACACCATCGCCGCCTGGCTCGCCGACGACACCGTCCCCGGCGGCCCCGCGCTCGACCCCGAACTGCGCTGGCGCATCCTCGGCCGCCTCGCCGTCCTCGGCGCCGTCGGGGAGGACGAGATCGACGCCGCCCTCGACGCCGACACCAGCGCCACCGGCCAGGAAGGCGCCGCCCGCTGCCGCGCCGCCCTCCCCACCGCCGAGGCCAAGGCCGCCGCCTGGGACCGCCTCTTCCGCGACGACAGCCTGTCCAACTACCTCTTCAGCGCCACCGCCCAGGGCTTCTGGCAGCCCGAACAGGCCGAACTGCTCACGCCGTACGTCACCCGCTACTACCCGGAGGCCGTCGCCCTCGGCGCCCGCCGCGGCCCGGCCATCGGCGAGGCCGCCGGCCGCTGGGCGTTCCCCGTGTACGCCATCGACGAGTCCAACCTCCAGGCCGGCCACACCTGCCTCACGAACCCGGACATCATCCCCCTCCTGCGCCGCAAGCTGGTCGACCAACTCGACGACCTCGCCCGCGCCCTCAAGGTCCGCCGGCCCTCTGCCGAGAGCTAGCCGCTAGCCGGGGGACCGGGGCGGGTCCGGAAGCCGGCGAACCGATGCCCCGACCCCGCCCCGCTCCCGGCTACGCCACCCCCGGCCCCCGGCGGTGCTGGCCGAACCGGTTACCCGGCCCCGGCTCCCGGCTGCGCCCGGCCTTGCCCCCCCCGGCCGTGCCCGGCCCCTCGGCCGCGCCCGGCCCCCGACCCGGTCTTTGGTTGCGCCGGCCTTGTCCTTGGCTGCGCCGGCCCTACCCTCCCGGTCACGCCGGGCCGCTGGTCCCCGGCCGGGCCTGTCCCTGGCCCCCGGCCCCCGACCCGGCTCCGGGCCCGGCTCTTGGCCGTGCCGGCACTGCCCTCCCGGCCGTGCCCGGCCTGGCTCTCTCGGCTGGCCCTGGCCCCCCGGGCCCCCGGCTGCCTGCTCCGGACAAACCCCGGCGGTTACCCCATTCGGGTCTGATCGTTGTACCGGCCGGGTGCGGTGCGGCCGGGTGCGGTGCCCGCCCCGACCGACCCGCACCCGGCCAGCCCCGGAGGACCCCGATGACCGCGCCGCCCGGCCACCGCGCAACACCCCCGCTCGCCGGAGGCCCCGACGGGCCCGCCGCCCTGCGCCCCCTCCTCGACACCGTCCTCGACGCCCTCACCGCCGGCGCCCACGACCGCGGCGGCCCCCTCCCCGCCGGCGGCCCCGACACCGTCACCGCCCGCGTCCACGCCGCCCTCGGCGACACCGGCGTACTCCCCGCCCACGGCACCGGCGCCCACGAAGCCCTCCGCACCCTCGTCCACGCCCTCGCCGCCGGCGCCGCCGACCCCGCCGACCCCCTCTGCGCAGCCCACCTGCACTGCCCCCCGCTCGCCGTCGCGGCCGCCGCCGACCTCGCCGCCTCCGCCCTGAACCCCTCCCTCGACTCCTGGGACCAGGCCCCCGCCGCCTCCGCCGTCGAAGCCCTCCTGACCCGCGCGCTCGCCGCCGAGTTCTACGACACCCCCCACGCCGACGCCCTCGTCACCACCGGCGGCACCGAAGCCAACCAACTCGCCGTCCTCCTCGCCCGCGAACGCCACGGCCCCGCCCTCACCGTCCTCCACGGAGCCAACGCCCACCACTCCGTCCCCCGCGCCGCCTGGCTCCTCGGCCTGCCCCCGGCCACCGAACTCCCCACCCCCACCGGCACCCTCGACCCCGCCCGCCTCGCCGAAGCCCTCGCCACCACCCCCGGCCCCACCCTCGTCACCGCCACCGCCGGCACCACCGACGCAGGCCTCATCGACCCGATCCACCCCATCGCCGACCTCTGCGACCGCTACGGCGCCGACCTCCACATCGACGCCGCCTACGGCGGCCTCCTCACCCTCAGCCCCCGTCACCGCGACCAACTCGCCGGACTCGGCCGCGCCCACTCCCTCACCATCGACCTGCACAAACTCGGCTGGCAGCCCGTCGCCGCAGGCCTCCTCGCCGTCCCCGACACCGCCCTCCTGGCCCCCCTCGCCCACCAGGCCGACTACCTCAACGCCACCGACGACACCGAAGCGGGCCTGCCCGACCTCCTCGGCCGCTCCCTGCGCACCACCCGCCGCCCCGACGCCCTCAAGATCGCCACCACCCTCCGCGCCCTCGGCCGCGACGGCCTCGCCGCACTCATCGACCGCACCATCGACACCGCGCACCACCTCGCCCGACTCCTCGACGCCCACCCCGGCTTCGAACTCCACGCACCCCCCACCCTCACCACCGTCCTCTTCCGGCCCACCCACGCCGACGACGACCACCTCGCCACCCTGCGCCGCACCCTCCTGCACCAAGGCCGCGCCGTCCTCGGCCGCACCCACGCCGACGGCCGCCTCTGGCTCAAAGCCACCCTGCTCAACCCGCACACCACAGCGGGGGACCTGGACACCCTCATTTCCCTCCTGGAAGGCAGCACCCACCGATGACCGCCCAGCTCGACGCCCCCCACGACCTCGTCGGAATCGGGATCGGCCCCTTCAACCTGTCCCTCGCAGCCCTCGCCCACGGCCTGCCCCAACAAGGAATCGGCGAACTCGCCACCGCCTTCTACGACCAGCGCCGCGACTTCCGCTGGCACCCCGGACTCCTCATCGAAGGAGCCACCCTCCAGGTCCCCTTCCTCGCCGACCTGGTCACCCTCGCCGACCCGGCCAGCCCCTGGAGCTTCCTCAGCTACCTCAAGCACAAGGAACGGCTCTTCCCGTTCTACTTCGCCGAGCAGTTCCACATCCACCGCGCCGAATACGACGCCTACTGCCGCTGGGTCGCCGGCCGCATCCCCGGACTCCACTTCGGCCACCAGGTCGACGCCGTCCGCTGGAACCCCGAACGCGACCTCTTCGAAGTCGACTTCACCCAACTCGACGCCACCGGCGAAGCCGAAGCCCTCGGCCGCACCCACACCCGCAACCTCGCCCTCGGCATCGGCACCGCCCCCTACGTCCCCGAACCCCTGCGCCCCCTCGCCGACGCCCCCACCGTCCCCGTCATCCACTCCGCCGACTACCTCGACAACCGCCAGCGCATCCTCGGCGCCGAACACGTCACCGTCATCGGATCGGGCCAGTCCGGCGCCGAAGTCTTCCTCGACCTCCTCCGCGCCCGCCCCGCCGGCCGCGAACGCCTCACCTGGCTCGCCCGCACCCCCTCGTTCGCCCCCATGGAGTACTCCAAGCTCGGCCTCGAACACTTCACCCCCGACTACACCCGCTACTTCCACTCCCTCCCCGAAGCCGTACGCGACCAGCTCGTCCCCACCCAGTGGCAACTCCACAAGGGCATCGACGCCGACACCATCGCCGCCATCCACGCGGAGCTCTACCGCCGCACCCTCCACGGAGGCTGGCCCGACACCGTCCTCACCCCCGGAGTCAGCGTCCGCACCGCCGGCCGCGTCGCCACCACCAAGGTCGAACTCCACCTCGAACACATCGAGCAGGGCACCCGCTCCCGCTTCACCACCGACGCCGTCGTCCTCGCCACCGGATACCAGGAGCGACCGCTCGGCAGCCTCCTCGCAGGCCTCGACCCGTACCTGCGCAAGGACTCCTCCGGCCGCCCCCGCATCGACGACCGCTACCGGATGATCCTCGACCCCACCGTCACCGGCAGCATCTTCGTCCAGAACGGCGAACGCCACTCCCACGGCGTCGGCGCCCCCGACCTCGGCCTCGCCGCCTGGCGCAGCGCCGCCATCCTCAACACCCTCACCGGCAAGGAGCCCTACCCCCAGCCGGCCCGCACCGCCTTCACCACCTTCGGCCTCGAACAGCGCGAACACACCCGCCCCCGCCCGGCGGGCGAACTCCGCCCCCTCGTCGACCACCCCTGAGAAGTGCTGCCGTCCGGTGATCGAGACCCCGCCCCGACGCCCCGGGGCCACCACGAGGGGCGGGAACATTACCGGTACAACTATCCCCACCGGTCGAACGTCTCTTCTGTCGAAGAAACGTTTCCAGGGGGTTTTGTCTGTGAAGTTTTCCCGGATCGCCGCAGCCGTGACCACTGCTGCCCTTGCTCCGGCCGTCCTCATCGCGTCACCGGCGTTCGCCGCCGGCCCCGACGCCCCGGCCGTCGGCAACCAGCCGGCACCGACCACGCCCGACCAGGCCGTGCCCGACCAAGCCGTGCCCGACCGGACCGTGCCCAACCAGGCCGAAGAGGACCGCAAGACCATCCTCGCGATCATCGCCCACCCGATGGCCAGCGAGTTCATGAAGGAAGCCGGCCGCAAGGCCATCGCCGACGGCCCGAAGGCCATGCGCAAGTTCATCGAAGTCGACCAGCACAACATCCGCGTGGACGACTACCGCATCGCGATCCTCCGCCTCCTCCCGGACGCCGGACCCGGCCTGAAGGCAGGCATCAACAAGGTCCTCAGCGGCGGCGACGACATCGAAAAGCTGCGCCACTTCTACGACGTCACCCAGCACGAACTGCGCGGCGACGACAACAACACGATCGAAATCTCCCGGCTGATCGACACCGGCGGCACCGCCGTGAAGGAAGCCGGCAAGAAGGCCCTGCAGGGCACCCCCGCCGACCGCGCGGAGTTCCTGAAGACCGGCCGCCACCTCGCCCAGGCCCAGGACGACCTGGTCGAACTGGCCCGCATCGACGAAGGCTGGGACGGCCCGATCCTCAGCGGGGCCATCAGCAAGCTGATGAACGGATCGCCCACCCCGTCCGAGCTGCGCCACTTCCTGAAAGTCACCCAGCACGAGCTGCGCGACCAGGACAACCGCGTCACCATCGCCCGGATCATCGACGGTGGCGGTCCCGAACTCACCAAGGCGGGCCGCGCCGCACTCGCCGGCACCCCCGCCGACCGGACCGAGTTCCTCAAGACGGGCCAGCACGAGGCCCGCACCAAGGACCAGGCCGCCAAGGACAAGGAGAAGCCCGCCCCCGGCAAGGACAACAACGGCGACAACAAGGACGGCGGCGACCAGGCCAACGCCAACGCCACCGGCACGGGCACCGGAGGCACGACCACCCTCTCCGCCAACACCACCGTCACCGCCCAGGGCCACACCGGCGCCCCCCTCGCCATCACCGGCACGGGCGACCACACCACCCTGATCGCCGGCGGCGCGGGCACCGCGCTCGTCGCCGGCGCAGGACTGCTCCTCGCCGCCCGGATGCGCCGCGCCGGCGCAGAAGGCTGACCGGAGCCCCACCCAAAGAAGGGGTGGCCGGCCGCAACACACCACGGCCGGCCACCCCGCCCCGCCCAGGCCCGCCTAGAACACCGCGACCCCGGCCCGCGTCAGACGCCAGTCCACCGACGCGAACTGCGCCGGATCGACGGTCCCCTTCGCCTTCACCCACTGGATGATCGTGTTGCGGATCTCGTCCGAGTTCGCCCACACCTGCTTCGCCTGCGGAACGTGCGGGAAGTTACCGCCACCCGAAGCCCGGTAGTTGTTCACCGCCAGCACGAACTGCGCCGCCGGATCCACCGGCTTCCCCCGGAACGACAACCCCGTGATCCGCGAACCCACCGGCTGCGCGATGTCGATGTCGTACACCAGCCCGTACACCGCGTCGTAGTTGTAGTCCGGCACGCCCTCCGCGTTCGTCAGCTTCGCCGGATCCACCGGAGCACCCGGCGCCGTCTGCACGTAGTACCGCGCCGAGTACTCCAGATAGTCCTTCAGCTGCGCACCCGTCAGCAGCCGCGCCTCCATCGTGTTCTCGAACGGATACAGACCCGCCGCATCCTTGATCGTCACCTGGCCCGACGGGATCGCCGCCGTCCGCGAGAAGCACGACGCCTGCGACAACACCGGCAGCGCCGCCCACTCCGAACCGGCCAGCGCCCCCTTCACCGTCTCCGCCTGCACGTGGTTGATCAGATCGATGATCGCCACGTCCTTGACCGGCCCCTCCGCCGACGACATCGCCTGCGTCGACGTACCGATCACCTGGTTCACGTACGCCACGACCTTGCGGTGTTCGTCCGACAGCAACCCCGTGATCTTCGGGTCCTCCGCCACCGTGTTCGAGTTCAGCACCTTCGCCGCGACCTTCGCCACCGACCAACGGCCCTTCGCCCACGTCAGCTCGAAGTCGAACAACGTCAGCCGCTGCCCCCACTTCAGCGGCTCCGACAGCACCACGTCCTTGCCGGTCGCCTTGTTCTTCACCCGGTACTCGGGAATCTCCGTGTGCGCGTGCCCCACCAGGATCGCGTCGATCCCCGGCACCTGCTCCGCCACCAGCGCCGCCGCGTTCTCGACGTACGGCAGCTGGTCACCGTACGAGGACGTACCGCTCGACCCCGAGTGCGCCGACACGATCACCACGTCCGCGCCCATCGACCGCAGCTTCGGCACGTACTTCGCCGCCTGCTCCTCCAGCCCCGGGAACGTCATCTTCCCCTGCACGTTCGCCTTGTCCCACAACGCGATCCCCGGGTTCGTCAGCCCCAGCACCGCCACCTTCACGCCCCGCCCGCAGGGCGTGCGCAACGTGTGCATGCTGTACGGCGCGAACGCCGGCCGCAGCGTCTTCGCATCCAGCGCGTTCGCCCCCAACAGCGGGAAACGACACTGCTCCTCGAACTTCCGCAGCACCGGTATGCCGTAATTGAACTCGTGGTTCCCCAGCGCCGCCGCGTCATAACCGATCGCGTTCATCGCCTGCGCCATCGGGTGCACCGGACCACGCCGCGCCGTGATCGGATCCACCTTCGCGTAGTAGTACGAAAGCTGCGTCCCCTGGATCGTGTCACCCGCGTCGATCAGCAGCGTGTTGCGCCGCCCCTTCTCCGCCCGCACCTGCTCCACCAACGTCGAAATCTTCGCCAGACCGACGTCGTTGTGCGCCTTGTCGTCGAACTCCTTGTCCGTGAAGTAGTCCCAGTTGAAGACGTTCCCGTGCAAATCGGTCGTACCCATCACCGTGAACGCGTACGTCCGCGCACCGGACCCGGACCCCTTCACCTCCTGCACGGCCGCCGCGGCCGGGGAGCTCGTGGCCCCCGCCAACGCCACGGCCGCACCCGTCGCCGCCGTGCTACCCAGGAAAGTCCTACGGTCGAACGCCATGCCATCTCCCTTTCGAGGCCTGAACAACGCGCGTAGATTCTGACCCACCAGTAACAAGCCGCAACACCCCCACCAGGTTTCGATCCGATGACCGCACCCGAACGAGCGACAGTGCGACAGTGAAACCATGACCCAGGACGCATCGCACCAGCCCTACGGAACCCCCGAAGTACCCCGCGTAGCGGTCCGCGGCGAAGCCCGCATCGAAGTCGACCCCGAGATCGCCCGCATCGGAATCACCGTCAGCGCCCGCGGCACCGACCGCCGCACCGCACTCGAAGACCTCACCCGCCGCAACAACGCCGCCCTCGACCTCATCAAGAGCTACGGCGACCCCGTCGAAAAACTCGAAACCGGCGCCTTCTCCATCACCCCCGAACTCACCCGCCACGGCCGCGCCGAACGCATCCGCGCCTACCACGGCCGCGTCCACATCACCGCCGAACTCAGCGACTTCACCACCCTCGGCGAACTCACCACCCGCCTCGCCGACCTCGAACTCACCCAGATCGACGGACCCTGGTGGGCCCTGCGCCCCACCTCACCCGCCCACGGCCAAGCCCGCCGCCAAGCCGTCCTCGAAGCCGTCCAACGCGCCCGCGAATACGCCGAAGCCCTCGGCGCGAACCTCGCCGCCCTCGTCGAACTCGCCGACCTCGGCGCCGAGAACGCCGCCCCCTTCGCCGCCGCCCCCGGCGCCGGCATGCGCACCATGGCCTTCAGCGCCACCGAAGACGCCGGCCCCCCGCCCCTCGACCTCGAACCCCAGCGCCAGACCGTCTACGCACAGGTGAACGCCCGCTTCACCATGACCCCGCCACAACTCTGAACAACTCTGAACAACTCTGAAGAACCCACGAATGCCACCCCCGGGGGTGCTCATCAGAGCACCCCCATGCACATTCAACACTTGTCAACAACCTTTTGCCCAACGGTTGTTGATTGGACACCCGGAAGCGATTACCTACCCGCAGGTAGGGGAATACGCTCGCCTCATGCGCCGAGCGAAAATCGTATGTACCCTGGGCCCCGCAACCGACTCATACGACCAGATCAAAGCACTGGTCGAGGCCGGAATGGACATCGCCCGACTCAACCTCAGCCACGGCACCACCGCCGAACACGAGGAGCGCTACCAGCGCGTACGCAAGGCCTCCGACGAGACCGGCCGCAGCGTCGGCATCCTCGCCGACCTTCAAGGCCCGAAGATCCGACTCGGCCGCTTCCACGAAGGCCCCGTACTCCTTGAACGCGGCGACGCATTCACCATCACCGTCGAAGACCACCAAGGCGACCGCCACACCTGCGGCACCACCTACAAAGGCCTCGCCACCGACGTCACCACCGGCGAACTCATCCTCGTCGACGACGGCCGCGTCACCCTCGAAGTCACCGCAGTCGACGGCCCCCGCGTCCACACCCGCGTCATCGAAGGCGGCATGGTCTCCGACCACAAAGGCCTCAACCTCCCCGGCGTAGCCGTCTCCGTCCCCGCCCTCTCCGAAAAGGACATCGAAGACCTCCGCTGGGCCCTGCGCACCGGCGCCGACGTCATCGCCCTCTCCTTCGTCCGCAGCGGCCGCGACATCGAAGACGTCCACCGCATCATGGACGAAGAAGGCCGACGCCTCCCCGTCATCGCCAAGATCGAAAAGCCTCAAGCCGTCGAAAACATCGACGACATCGTCGCCGCCTTCGACGGCATCATGGTCGCCCGCGGCGACCTCGGCGTCGAAATGCCCCTCGAACAAGTCCCCATCGTCCAAAAGCGCGCCATCAAACTCGCCAAGCGCAACGCCAAACCCGTCATCGTCGCCACCCAAATGCTCGACTCGATGATCGACAACTCCCGCCCCACCCGCGCCGAAGCCAGCGACGTCGCCAACGCCATCATCGACGGCACCGACGCCGTCATGCTCTCCGGCGAAACCAGCGTCGGCAAATACCCCATCGAAACCGTCCGCACCATGTCCCGCATCGTCGAAGCCGCCGAAGAAGACATCCTCGCCAAGGGCCTCCCCCCACTCACCGACCGCAACAAGCCCCGCACCCAAGGCGGAGCCGTCGCCCGCGCAGCCGCCGAAATGGGCGACTTCCTCGACGCCAAATTCCTCGTCGCCTTCACCCAGAGCGGCGACACCGTCCGCCGACTCTCCCGCTACCGCTCACCCATCCCCCTCCTCGCCTTCACCCCCGACCCCGCCACCCGCTCCCAACTCAACCTCACCTGGGGCGTCGAAACCTTCCTCGGCCCCCACGTCGGCTCCACCGACGCCATGGTCGCCCAGGTCGAAGAAGAACTCCTGCGCATCGGCCGCTGCGTACCCGGCGACACCGTCGTCATCACCGCCGGCTCACCCCCCGGCGTCACCGGCTCCACCAACCTCGTCCGCATCCACCACATCGGCGACGCGGTCCACTGACGCACGCACCACACCGCGTCGGGCGCCGCGCCCGACGCGGCCACCCGCACTACCAGCCGAACCGCCGATCCACCACGGCCGCGAACTCCTCGAACGTCAACACCGCATCCCCGCCCGCATCAGCCTCATCGAACAACGCCGACGACGCCTGCGCATCCCCCACACCCCAGAACGGCAGATCCCCCCGCGCCGCCAAGGTCGGCCCCTTCGACCGCAGGGCCGAGATCACCTCCGCCCGCGTCAGCTCCCCGTCCTCATCCAGGTCGAGCGCGTCGAACAACTGCCGGGCCTTCTCGCTCATCGCGCACTCCCTCGTCGAACCAGCACAACCAGCGCTTGACCTCAACCTAACCTGAGGTCATACGGTCGCCGCATGACCACCGAGGAATACACACAGCAGCAGCTCGCCGCCCAGCCCATCGGCTACTGGACCCGCGAAGCCGCACACCTCGTCATCGGCGGCCTCCGCACCGCCCTCGCCGAGGAACACCTCACCCAGCCCCACTGGTGGACCCTGAACCACATAGCCGGCGCCCCCGGCACATGGACCCGCGAGGCCCTCACCGCGAAGCTCGCCCCCTTCGACGACCAGCACACCGACTTCGAGGCCCTCTACGCCGACCTCACCACCCGCGGCTGGCTCACCGAAACCGACGACCACCTCACCCTCACCCTCACCGAAGCCGGAGAGGCCGGCCGCCTCCGCGCCCACGACCGCAACGCGAAGGTCCACACCCGGATGCGCGAGGGCATCGACGACGCCACCTACGCCGCCACGATCGACACCCTCCGCCGCCTGGTCGCCAACCTCGGCGGCAACGGCGACCTCCCCGCCTAGGACACGCACCTCACCCGTCGAAGTGGGACCAGCGGAACCCGTGCGCCAGCAGCGGTGTGAGGGTCGCACGGTGCAGAGCGCCGAAGCACGCGGTCGCCTCGTCCTCATCAGCACTGATCATGGCCAGCAATCCCGGCGCCACGAAGAACCTGTCGGCGTTGTACGTCGGGAGGAACGGACTCAAGGGCACCGGACGCAACACGCTCCACAAGCCGTCGAGGCGCGCGACCGGCATGCAGAAGGTCGCCGCCTTGTAGGGAGAGGCGAGCAAGGCCCCGAACAGCGTGAACTGCAGGAGGAAACGGCTCAGCGGTTCACGCTCGACGATCGTCTCCGGGGCCTCGCGGGGGTCCTCGGTGTGCCACACGAGGGGATCCGCCGCACCCCCACCCCCCGGCGGCCACGGGACGGACCAGTCCATGTAGCCCTCGTTCCACTCGGCGAAGACCAGCCGGTCGCCGAGCGGCCCGGCAGCACGCTCGGGCCGCTTCAGCACGGGATCGTGGAACCGGTGGATCGCCGGACGGCGGCGGGCCAGACGGTGGAAGGAAGCCAACGCCTCCGGCAGGTCACCCGGTTCCTCCGCCGACCGCGCCGCCTCGGCCTCTGCCTCGTCCTCGGCAGGGAACCAGCCGAGGACGAACGACTCCAGGGCCCGGACCGGGTCCCCCTCCACGCCGTCCACCCAGTCCACCCCCGGCACCGGCCCGGGCGCCGGAACCGGCCGTACGGCATCCAGCATCACGCGGCTCATCGGACGGTCCAGCTCCAACTTGGCGTGGTCGAAGTGGGCCGCGGCCCAGCTCCTCCCCCTGCACCACGCCCTCCCGAGCGGCAGGTGGCCCTGCTCCAAACGGGCGAACACATGGATGGGCGGGGAGTCATGGAAGTCGAACCGCGAGTGGAGCTCCGGAACCCTGTCCCCGCGGAGCAGCACCTGGACGGAATCCTGCACCCCGCTGCCCCCGGGATCGTCCCCGGGCGCGACCACGACCACGGTCGCCTCCGGCCCCACCCCGATCAGCGCCGGACCCATCTCGTACCGCCGAACAGGAGCCCCCGCGACGGACAGCGCCGCCGCCTCGGAGACCAGGGGCGGAAGCATGTGCGACATGCGGCCACCCTATCCAGCCGGCACCCAGGGCCAGTCCGGCCCTAGTCGCCGGTCGTGCCGTCGAGCATCTCGCGCAGGATGTCCAGGTGACCGTTGTGGCGCGCCGTCTCCTCCGTGAGGTGAAGGAGGATCCAGCGCAGGTCGACGTGGAGGCCGTCGCGGACCGCCCGCTTCGCCCGGTCGCCCAGGCCGCTCCCGGCGACCAGCTCGCGGTACCCGGCGCTCTGTTCGGCGTATTCGTCGAGCAACTGCGCGAGCGGGAAGTCGACGGCCACGCGCATCTCGCGGTCGGGGTCCTCCTCCGTCCAGGGTCCCCGGTCCTCCTCACCGAGGAAGACCACCTGGAACCAGTAGTACTCGACCCAGCGGAGGTGGTTGATCAAACCGCTCATCGTCATCAGCGGTGAGCCCGGCAGGAGCGCCCTGCGGGCGTTCTCCGCGGAGACGCCGTCGCACTTGGCGCGGGCGGTGTCACGGGCATAGTCGAGGAACGTGGTGAGCTGGGTGCGCTCGTCCCACGCGGGCGGTGTGTCGTCGATTCTGGTCATCACGCGAAGCGTCCCCGATGAACACGACCGCTGTCGAGGCGTTTTACCATCCGGCGGGGTCCGCCGGACGGGCCCTAGTACTTCGGCCCGATGTGGGCGTCCATGAGGGCGACGGAGTCCTTCCGCGCGACGGACACGTTGAACGGATCGCTGCCCCGGGCCAACACGGTCCACCGGACCCCGACCTTGGTGAGGGTGTCGGTACAGAGCCTGCGGATGTCGTCGGACTTGTTGGTGAAGAAGTACCGCGGGTACTCGTAGCGCTTGCCGTTGCGGACCGTCCAGTTGGTGATCCGACACCCGTCGGAGTGGATCAGCCCCCGCAGGAAGTCCCACGGATGGGCGTCCACGATCTCCTGCTGCCAGCCCTCAAGGATGATCCGCCGCTCGTGCTTCTTCCCGGGCCCGTGCTGCGGGAACAGGCACGGCAGGTGCTTGAAGTACACCTTGGTGTTGCGTGCTCCCACGGTTCGCACACGGCACGTTGCGTTGTGCGGAAAGACGGCGTGCAGTGCGGCTTCTGCCTCGTCCTGGATGCCGGGCCACTTATCGTCCAAGGTGATCATCAGGCTTGGTACCCGGTGTTTCGCGTAGTGGCTGATGTGTCCGTCACCGAGGTAGAGGCCTAGGAGGTACGCGTAGGCAGGGTGCTCCAGAAGTCGTCCGTCACAGCGGGGGCACAAGAGTGACGGGCGGATGGCAATCGGCTCTCCGCGTTTGGAGCGGTCTATGTGCTTCCAATAGCTGACGGTTCCGAGCGGGACATTGAGGTGGCGTGCAACGTCCGCGTTTCTCGCGCCGCCGCGCAAGAGGGATAGGGCCGTTCGACGTACTTCGAGGCTGTGGAACTCCATGGAACAACTGTGCGTGACCATGGGTTGCCGCACGTAGCAAAAAGCGGACGTTCACGCGATGGTGAACGTCCGCTTTCGGGTTACTGTGCCGGGTGCGGGACTCGAACCCGCAAGCCCTCACGGGCAGATGTGTTTGAGACATCCGTGTATGCCATTCCACCAACCCGGCAGGGTTGCATGTCGGAGTGTACCCGGTGACCACGCGGCGGCGCTGCTAGGTAGGCTCATCCAAGCAGCAGAGCCCCGCAAAGAGGAGCATCCGTGACCGCCGAGCACGAGTCGACGCCCACGCCCGACGCCGACCAGTCGCACGTTCCGCCGCTGACGACCCGGGTCGTCATCGCCGAGGACGAGGCGCTCATCCGTCTCGATCTCAAAGAGATGCTCGAAGAAGAGGGCTATTCCGTCGTCGGCGAGGCCGGCGACGGCCAGACGGCCGTCGAGCTCGCGCGCGAGCACCGTCCCGACCTGGTGATCCTCGACGTGAAGATGCCCGTCCTGGACGGGATCTCCGCGGCCGAGAAGATCGCGGAGGAGTCCATCGCGCCCGTCCTGATGCTCACCGCGTTCTCGCAGCGCGACCTCGTCGAGCGGGCCCGGGACGCCGGGGCCATGGCGTACCTCGTGAAGCCGTTCAGCAAGAGCGACGTGGTGCCGGCCATCGAGATGGCCGTCTCCCGCTTCGCGGAGCTGCGCGCCCTGGAGCAGGAGGTCGCCGACCTCTCGCAGCGGCTGGAGACCCGCAAGCTGGTGGACCGGGCGAAGAGCATCCTGCAGACGCAGTACGGGCTCACGGAGCCCGCCGCCTTCCGTTGGATCCAGAAGTCGTCCATGGACCGCCGGATGTCCATGCAGCAGGTCGCCGAGGTGGTCATCGAGGACGCCGAGGCGAAGAAGAAGGAGAGCGGCAAGTAGCCGCCCCCGGACATGCGTGAGGCCCGCCTCCCCCCGAGGGGAGGCGGGCCTCACACGTTGTGTCAGTCCTCGCCGAGGTAGGCCTTGCGGACGTCCTCGTTGTGGAGGAGGTCGCGGCCGGTGCCCGAGAGAACGATCTTGCCGATCTCCATCACGTGCGCGCTGTCGGAGAGCGAGAGCGCCGCCTGGGCGTTCTGCTCGACGAGCAGGATGGTCATGCCCGAAGCCTTGAGGTCCTTGATGGTCGCCATGATCTTCTGCATCATCAGCGGGGACAGGCCCATGGAGGGCTCGTCCAGCATCAGGAGCTTGGGACGGGACATGAGCGCGCGGCCCATGGCGAGCATCTGCTGCTCACCGCCCGAGAGGGTGCCGGCGGCCTGCTTGCGACGCTCGCCCAGGATGGGGAACATCTCGTAGGCGCGCTGGACGTCCTGCTCGATGCCCTCCTTGTCGGTGCGCAGGAAGGCGCCGAGCTGGAGGTTTTCGGCGATCGTCAGCCGGGGGAAGATGTGGCGTCCCTCGGGGGAGTGGGCGAGGCCCAGGGAGACGATCTTGTGGGCGGGGACGGCGGCGAGGGGCTGGCCGTCGAAGGTGATGCTGCCGCTCTTGGGCTTGATGAGCCCGGAGAGGGTGCGCAGGGTGGTCGTCTTGCCGGCGCCGTTGGTGCCGACGAGGCAGACGATTTCGCCTTCGTTGACTTCGAAGGAGATTCCCTTGACGGCTTCGATCTTGCCGTAGGCGACCTTGAGGTCTTCGACCTTGAGCAGTGCGGTCACTTGGCCTCTCCTTCCGTGCTGGTGGTGCTGGTGGTGCTGTCCGAGTCGGTGTCGGCCGGGGCGTCGGTGTCGCCGTCGGCGTCCGCCTCCGCTTCGGGCGCGGCGTCGGCCTCGGTGGCTTCGGCTTCGGCTTCGACGGCCTCCGTCTCGGCTTCGGCCTCCGTCTCGGCTTCGGCCTCAACCTCGGCTTCGGCCTCAACCTCGGCTTCGGCCTCAACCTCGGCCGGTGCTGCGGCTTCGGCGGCGGCTTCGGCCGCCTCGACCGCGGCGTCGTCGGCGGCGCCCGGGTCGCCCTCGAAGGGCTCGCCGAGGTAGGCGGCGATGACGCGCTCGTCGCCCTGGACCTCGGACGCGGTGCCTTCGATGAGCTTTTCGCCCTGGACGAGGCAGGCGACGCGGTCGCAGAGGTTGAAGATGAAGCGCATGTCGTGCTCGATGACGAGGACGGCGATGCCCATGTCGCGGATGGCGAAGATGAGTTCTTCGGCAGCGCGGGTTTCCTGCGGGTTCATGCCGGCGGTGGGCTCGTCCAGGAGGATGAGGCCGGGGTCGCTGGCGAGGGCGCGGGCGATTTCCAGCTTGCGCTGTTCGCCGTAGGGGAGGTTCTTGGCCAGGTGCTGGGCCTTGTTCTCCAGGCCGATGAACTCGAGGAGTTCCATGGCGCGCGCTTCGCTGGCGGCTTCGGCCTTCTTGAAGCCGGGGCCGCGCAGCAGTGCGGACCAGAGGCCTTCCTTGGTGCGGGTGTGGCGTCCGACGAGGACGTTCTCCAGCACGGTCATGTTGTGGAAGAGCCGGATGTTCTGGAAGGTGCGGGCGATGCCGGCCTCGGTGACCTTGTGGGGCTTGGGAGGCAGGACGGTGCCCTTGTAGCTGACGGATCCCTCGGTGGGGACGTACAGCCCGGTGAGGCAGTTGAAGAAGGTGGTCTTGCCGGCGCCGTTGGGGCCGATGAGTCCGACGATCTCGCCCGAGTTGACCTGGAGGTCGACGCCCTTGACGGCGGTGAGGCCGCCGAAGCGCATGGTGACGCCCTTGGCTTCGAGAACCGTGGTCTTGGTGGTGGTGTCCGTGGTGGTCGTCATGTTGTTCACGCCCCCGCCTTGGCGGTGGCCAGGTCCGTGGGGGCCTGGTCAGCGGTGTCGTCGTGGAACTCGAGCTGCGCGCGCTTGTTGGCGATGAGGCCTTCGGGGCGGAAGCGCATGAGCAGGATGAGGGCGATGCCGAACGCGAGGAGCTGGTAGTCCTGGAGGAAGGCCAGCTTCGCGGGGATCAGGAAGAGCAGTGCGGCGCCGAGGATGGGGCCGCGGATGGTGCCCATGCCGCCGAGGATGACGGCGGCGAGGAGGAACGCGGAGTTCGGCGGGACGGGCCCGGCGAAGACGTAGTTCTCGGGGACGACCGTGCTGTTGACGTGTGCCTGGACGGTGCCGGCGAGGCCGGCGAGGGTGGCGCCGAGGGCGAAGGCGATGAGCTTGACCTTGAAGCCGTTGATGCCCATGGCTTCGGCGGCGGTCTCGTCCTCGCGGATGGCGACCCAGGCGCGGCCGATGCGGCTGCTTCCGGCGCGGGCGAAGACCACGACGACCAGGGCCATGACGAGCAGCATCAGGAAGTAGTAGTTGGCGTAGGCGCCGAGGGTGATGCCGCCGACCACGTGGGATTCCCCGAAGTTCCACCCGAAGAGTTCGAGGTGGGGGATGTTGGGGATGCCGTTGGGGCCGTTGGTGATGTCCGGGCCGGAGGTGCCGTCGAGGTTGCCCATGGCGATGCGGAAGATTTCTCCGAAGCCGAGGGTGACGATGGCGAGGTAGTCGCCGCGCAGGCGCAGGGTCGGGGCTCCGATGACCACGCCGAAGATGAGCGAGGCGAGGGCGCCGACGATGACCGCTGCCCAGAAGGGCAGGTGGATGCCGAAGGCGGATGCGGTGCTTCCGGAGACCAGGGCGGCCGCGTAGGCGCCGACGCCGAGGAAGGCGACGTAGCCGAGGTCGAGGAGGCCGGCGAGGCCCACGACGACGTTGAGGCCGAGGGCGACGGTCGCGAAGATCAGGATGTTGACCGCGATGAGCGTGTAGGTGTCGCCGCTCTGCTGGATGAACGGGAAGGCGATCGCGGCGGCCGCGGTGCCGATCAGGGTGACCTGGCGGTACTTGGCGGTGAGGAGCCCGAGGCGGTCGAAGAGGCCGGCCTTGAGAAGGGCGAGGGCCGCGAAGCCGACGGTGAGCAGGTAGGCGACGAAGAGCTGCGGTTCCTTGTCATCGGTGTCGATGCCGAAGGTGATGACGAAGAGGCCGATGGCGAAGACGCCGGTGATGATGAGGATCTCGGCCCAGGAGGGCAGCTGCTTGGCGGGGGCCGCCTTGCGGGTGTCGTCGGGGAGCTTGTACGCGGCGAGGGCCGCGACGAGGGAGCCGACGAGGGCGACGTAGGCGCCGGGTTCCAGGTTGACGACTCCGCCGAGGACGACGGTGATGGAGACGACCGTGAACTTGGTGGCGATGAAGTTGCCGATGGCGAGGAACCCGAGGGCCTTGCGGGTGCCGTTGGGGGCGAGCCAGCGGAAGCCCTTGACGCCGAGCGCGGAGAGCGCGTAGGCGAGGGTGAGGGCGGATCCGGCGAGGGTGACGTACTGGAGGTCGGCGGGGCTGCCGTAGTAGGTCAGGTCACCGGGGAATTCGGCGGTCCAGGTCCACGCGAGGAAGGCGCTGACGATGGCGAGGAGGCTGCCGGCGATGACCGCGTAGAGGAGGGTGGTGGGCGCGGGGCCCTGCTTCACCGTGTCGGCGGTCTGCGGGGTGGTGTTGGTGGTCATGGTTCTCACGCCCGATCCGCGACGCGCTCACCGAGCAGGCCTTGTGGCCGCACGAGGAGGACGACGATGAGGAGTACGAAGGCCCAGACGTTGGACCAGGCGCCACCGCCGAGCTGCGACATGCCGGGGATTTCTTCGATGTAGGCGATCGACAGGGCCTCGGCGAGGCCGAGGACGACGCCGCCGACCATGGCTCCGTAGATGTTGCCGATGCCGCCGAGGACGGCTGCGGTGAACGCCTTGAGGCCGAGGATGAAGCCCATCTCGAAGTTGATCTGGCCCTTGTCGAGGCCGTAGGCGACGGCGGCGACGGCGGCGAACGCGGCACCGATGGCGAAGGCCATGACGATGATGCGGTCGGTGTTGATGCCCATCAGCTTCGCGGTGTCCGGGTCCTGCGCGGTGGCCTGCATGGCGCGGCCGCTGCGGCTCTTCTGGACGAAGACGCCGAGGGCGAGCATGCAGAGCGGGGCGAGGATGAGGACGAAGAGGTCCGCGCGCTGGATGGCGAGGCTGTCGGTGATCTTGAAGGCTGCGCCCTTGAACTCAGGGAAGCTGACGGCCTTCTTGGCGTCCGGGTAGAACTGCCAGACGAGCTGCTGGAGCGCGATCGAGAGGCCGATTGCGGTGATGAGGGGTGCGAGCCGGGGGGCGCTGCGCAGTGGGCGGTAGGCGAAGCGTTCGGCTGCGCAGGCCACGGCGACGGAGGTGGCGGCACCTCCAACGATCATGACGGGTATCGCGATCAGCAGGGAGGTGCCGGTCGGGAGGATGGCGTAGGCGCTGAGCGCGCCGAAGCCGCCGATCATGAAGATCTCGCCGTGGGCGAAGTTGATGAGCTGGACGATGCCGTAGACCATGGTGTACCCGATGGCGATGAGGCCATAGAGAGCACCGAGGGCCAGGCCGTTGGCCAGCTGTTGCGGCAGTTCGTGCACCGCAGGGCCTCCGATGAGCGTGTCGGATAAGACTCCGCGCGAGGGCGCTGTTTGCGCCCTCGCGCGGCGTTGGTTCAGGTGGTGCGGGTGTTGCTGGGGGTTACGGGCTTACTGGTTGAAGGTGTCGCTCTTGACGTCGACCCACTTGCCGCCCTCGACCTTGTAGACGGTGAGCTGCTTGTTGGTGGTGTCGCCGTACTCGTCGAAGGCGACCTTGCCGGTCACGCCCTCGAAGGAGACCTTGCCGAGCGCCTCGACGACCTTGGCACGGGCGTCGGTGGGCAGCTTGCCGCTGTTGGCGGCGGCGACGGCCTTGACGGCCTGGATGACGGCCCAGCCGGCGTCGTAGGAGTAGCCACCGTAGGCGGCGTACGGGTCCTTGTAGCCCTCGGCCTTGTAGTCCTCGATGAACTTCTTGGCGGTGGGGAGCTTCTCGACCGGGTAGCCGATGGAGGTGGCGAGGTCGCCCTCGTTGGCCTCACCGGAGGCGCTGATGAAGGCCGGGTCCTGGATGCCGTCGCCGCCCATGAGGGGGACGTTGGCGCCGGTCTTCTTGATCTGGTCGGCGAGCAGGCCGCCCTCGGGGTACTGGCCGCCGAAGTAGACGGAGTCGGCGCCGGAGGACTTGACCTTGTCGGCGGTGGAGGAGAAGTCGGTCTCCTTCACGGTGACGTGGTCGGTGCCGACGACCTCGCCGCCGAGCTTCTTGAACTCGTCGGCGAAGATCGCGGCGAGGCCGGCGCCGTAGGTCTGCTTGTCGTCGACGATGAAGACCTTCTTCTTGCCGGCGTCCTTGAAGAGGTACTGGGCGGCGAACTTGCCCTGGACCACGTCGGTGGCGGCGGTGCGGAAGTAGGTCTTGAAGCCGCGCTTGAACTCGCCCTTGCCCCAGTTGTCGCCCTGGCTGAGCGAGGGGTTGGTGTTGGCGGGGGAGACCTGCGCCAGGTTGGCGGTGCCGAAGACGCCCTGCATCTGCTGGGCGACGCCGGAGTTCAGCGGGCCGACGACGCCGATGACGTCCTTGTTGCCGACGAGCTTGGTGGCGTTGGCCTGACCGGAGGCGGGGACCGCCTGGTCGTCGAGGGCCTCGACCTTGAACTCGATGCCCGGGACCTCGTTGTTCTTGTTGGCCGTCTTGGCCGCGAGGTCGACGGAGTTCTTGATGCCCTGGCCGAGCGCGGAGAGCGAGCCCGTGAGCGGGGCGTCCACACCGATGACGACGGTGGTCTTCTTGCCGCCGCCGTTGTCCTTGGAGTCTCCGCCGTCGCGCGATCCGCAAGCGGTGAGGGTCAGTGCTCCCGTGGTGATCACGGTGGTGAGGACGAGCAAAGAACGGTGTCGCACGATTCTTCCTTTCCCTGGCGCGGCTCTCTCGTGGAGAGGTGCCGTTAAGTCGCCGGGCCGCACTGGGAGGTCCACGGCCGTGCTGATTGCGCCCTGCGGCGCGGTGACTGGCCGTGACTCTAGGCCCGAGGTGGCGAGCACGGGGAGCAGGGAAAGGAGGATGTGACGCTCTTGTTATGCCAAGGCCAAGAATGTGTAGCGGGAGTGTGGACAAATCGGACGTTTTCTTACCTTGGGGGGTGTCCGCATCCTGAGAAATACCTGTTCCCCTAAGGGGCTTGAGGCCTTCATGCACCTGTCTTAGATCATTTTCGGCCGAATGTGGCTGCGCGTGCCCAAAGGAATCCTCCGAGTGGTCTTTCTTAAGGGAAAAGGCGGATTCCGACCCTTGCGCGCATTACGCAGAGTAACGGTCAAGAGGGCAGTTTCGAATCCGAATGGATCTTGTTCGAGTGGCGGTACGGCCCTTCACCTGCGGTTCGGTCCTGTGGGGGCAGGTGCCCGGAAGCCGGACAGCGTGCTCGGGAATGCGGTGACCTCGGTCACGTCGGCGGGCGCCAGTTCTCCGAACTGCGCATCGCGCCGTCCTCGTCGGCGCAGCGCTGCGCCACGAACCGGTCGATCAGCTCAAGTGCCTTGTCCTGCCCGGCAGTTCGCTCCTCGGCGCGCCCTGCGGCCACCGCATCCTCGTGGATCGCGTACTGGTCGTTGGACAGGCCCTTCTGTTCCCAGTCGAGACCGGACCATTTCGTGCCCAGGAGGGTCTCCTTCGCCCAGTAGGACACGAGGCTCGTGCACACCTGTACGGGCGAGGGGGGAGCGGGGCTGGAGGGGTTCGTGGAACCCGCCGTGGAGTCCGCCGCGGAGGGTGGCGCGGAGGATGAGCATCCGGTCAGGGCGAGCGCCGCGAGGAGGGTGTGGGCGGCGTACCGGGCCGTGCGTGGCAGGGTCCCCATGGGGGGACGGTAGGCGGTGACCACGGGTGACACAACAGATGTCACGGCGAAGCGTGCGGACTGGCGGATTCCGGGCGGTTGGCGGGTGCCGTGCCGTCCGGCGCTTGTCGGCCGGGCGGCCGGCCGTCGTCTCCCATGCTCTGGCCGTGACCGGACCCAAGAGCCCGACGGCATGGATCGAATCGGCCCGGCAGGAGCTGGACGCCCCCGATGCGGGGCGGCGCGACAGCTGCCTCGAAGTCGTCAGTGACGTCCTGGAGACGGGCCTCCTGGCACGGGACGGCGCGGCACGCAACGACGCGGTACGGGTCGTCGAACGCCTCGTCGCGGTCGCGCTCTCCGACGAGGGCTACGAGCTGCGGGAGTCCGCGCTGCACGCCCTCTGCACGGCCACCGCGCCCTACGAGCTCCCCCAACGGGTGGTCGCGCCGCTCGCCGCGGCGGACGGCATGGAACCCCTCCTGCTGGAGTACGTCCTGGGCGTCCACGGCGCCACGGGCGACCGGGCGGCGCTCCCGGCCGTCGGGCGCTTCCTGCGCCACCCCGATCCGGGGGTGCGCCGGGCGGCGGCGGACGCGGTGAAGGAGCTGCGCTGGCGCCTGCATCCCGCCCGGGAAGGGACCGCCTGAGCCCCGGGGCCCGGGCGGTCCTGCGGCACGGCACCCAAACCGGTCGGGGGTCAGGCCCCCGCGGCCACCTGGTCGGCGTCGCGCAGCAGGCAGGTCAGGCGGGCGGTGCAGATCCGCTTGTCCTGCTCGTCGGTGATGACGATCTCGAAGGTGGTGGTCGAGCGGCCGCGGTGCACCGGGGTGGCGACGCCGGTGACGATGCCGGAGCGGGCGCCCCGGTGGTGGGTGCAGTTCAGGTCCACGCCGACGGCGATCTTGGTGATGCCGCCGTGCATCATGGCGCCGATCGAGCCGAGGGTCTCGGCCAGTACGGCGGAGGCCCCGCCGTGCAGCAGTCCGTAGGGCTGGGTGTTGCCCTTGACGGGCATGGTGCCGACGACGCGGTCGGCCGAGGCCTCCAGGATGCGGATGTCCATGCGCTCGCCGAGGTCTCCGGCCGAGAACAGCGCGGGCAGGTCGATGCCCAGGGCCGCGTACTCGTCGAGGACCTCCTGCGGGAACTTCACTGCGTGCTGCTCACCCATGGGTCAGGCTCCGTTCGTCAACGCTCGTTAACCGTCTTGTCCTGAGGTCGTTCTATCAGGCCGGTTCGAAGCGCACGACGACGGACTTGCTGGCTGGGGTGTTGCTGGTGTCCGCGGTCGAGTCCAGCGGGACCAGCACGTTGGTTTCCGGGTAGTACGCGGCCGCGCAGCCGCGGGCGGTGGGGTAGTGCACGACGCGGAAGCCGGGCGCGCGCCGCTCCACGCCGTCCTTCCACTCGCTCACCAGGTCCGTGTACGAACCGTCGGCCAGGCCCAGCTCGGCCGCGTCGGCCGGGTTCACCATGACCACGCGGCGGCCGCCGGTGATACCGCGGTAGCGGTCGTCGAGGCCGTAGATCGTGGTGTTGTACTGGTCGTGGCTGCGCAGGGTCTGGAGGAGCAGCCGTCCTGCCGGGACCCGCGGGTACTCCACGGGCGCGGCGGTGAAATTGGCCTTGCCGGTCTTCGTCGGGAAGCGGCGCTCGTCGCGCGGGGCGTGTGGGAGCTGGAAGCCGCCGGGGTGGGCGACGCGGGCGTTGAAGTCCTCGAAGCCGGGGATCACGCGGGAGATCCGCTCGCGGATCGAGGCGTAGTCGCGCTCGAACTCCTCCCACGGGGTGGCGGAGGCCGCTCCGAGGACCGCGCGGGCCATGCGGGCCACGATGGCGGGTTCGGACAGCAGGTGCGGGGAGGCGGGGGCGAGGTTGCCGCGGGAGGCGTGGACCATGCCCATGGAGTCCTCGACGGTCACGAACTGCTTGCCGCTCGCCTGTACGTCCTTGTCGGTACGGCCGAGGGTGGGCAGGATCAGGGCCCGCCGGCCGGTGACCGCGTGGGAGCGGTTGAGCTTGGTGGAGACGTGCACGGTGAGGGAGGCCCTCCGGATGGCGGCCTCGGTGACCTCGGTGTCGGGGGTGGCGCCGACGAAGTTGCCGCCCATCGCGAAGAGGACCTTGGCCTTGCCGTCGCGCAGGGCCTGGATGGAGCGGACCACGTCGTAGCCGTGCCCGCGCGGCGAGGTGATCTGGAATTCGCGGTCGAGTGCGTCGAGGAAGGCGGGCGCGGGGCGTTCGAAGATGCCCATGGTGCGGTCGCCCTGGACGTTGGAGTGGCCGCGGACGGGGCAGACACCGGCGCCGGGGCGGCCGATGTTGCCGCGCAGCAGGAGGAGGTTGACGACCTCGCGGATGGTGGCGACGGCGTGCTTGTGCTGGGTGAGGCCCATGGCCCAGCAGACGATGGTGCGCTGGGAGGCCAGGACCATGGCCAGGGCCTGCTCGATCTCGGGGCGGGTCAGGCCCGTCGCGGTGAGGGTCTCGTCCCAGTCGGCTTCCTTCGCGGCGGCCGCGAGTTCCTCGTAGCCGTGGGTGTGCTCGCGTATGAAGGCCTCGTCGGTGGCGCCCTCCGTCTCGATGACGAGCTTGTTGAGGAGGCGGAAGAGGGCCTGGTCGCCGCCGATGCGGATCTGTAGGAAGAGGTCGGTGAGGGCGGTGCCCTTGAACATGCCGATGGGGGTCTGCGGGTTCTTGAACCGTTCCGTGCCGGCCTCGGGCAGCGGGTTCACCGAGATGATCTTCGCGCCGGACGTCTTGGCCTTCTCCAGGGCGGAGAGCATGCGCGGGTGGTTGGTGCCCGGGTTCTGTCCGGCGACGATGATCAGGTCGGCTTGGTGGAGGTCTTCGAGGGAGACGCTTCCCTTGCCGATGCCGATGGTCTCGGTCAGTGCGGAGCCCGAGGACTCGTGGCACATGTTGGAGCAGTCGGGCAGGTTGTTGGTGCCGAACTCGCGGGCGAAGAGCTGGAAGAGGAACGCGGCCTCGTTGCTGGTGCGGCCCGAGGTGTAGAAGAGGGCCTCGTCGGGGGAGTCGAGGGCGGTCAGCTCTTCGGCGATGATCGCGAAGGCTCCTTCCCAGCTGACCGGCTCGTACCGGTCGTCGCCGCCGGGCGCGGCCCCGGTCTCCAGGAGCATGGGTTGCGTGATGCGGCCCTGCTGGCCCAGCCAGTAGCCGGAACGCGTGGCCAGATCGGCCAGCGGGTGCGCGGCGAAGAACTCGGGGGTGACCCGGCGCAGCGTGGCCTCCTCCGCGACGGCCTTGGCGCCGTTCTCGCAGAACTCGGCCGTGTGCCGCTTGTCGCCCTCGGGCCAGGCGCAGCCCGGGCAGTCGAAGCCGTCCTTCTGGTTGACCTTGAGGAGGGTGCGGGCGGTACGGGCCACGCCCATCTGCTGCTGGGCGATCCGCAGGGTGTGGCCGATCGCAGGCAGCCCTGCGGCCGCGTGCTTGGGCGGTGTGACCTGCGGTGCGTCCTGTACCGGATCGCCTGTGGGCGGCTTGGTCGCCATCGCGCTCCCCTTCGAGCGTACGTACGTATGCAGCACATGTAGCCGCGTCCTTCGATCCTTGCACGGACCACGGAATCAGGGGAGGGCGGTCCGGTGCTCACCGCACCCCGGTCGGGTGCGCCGGGGGCGTCCGGTGGGGAGGATGCGCCGGGGGAGGCGACGGGCCGGAATTGTCGGTGGGGGCGCCTAGGATCGGTGCGTGGCAGATTCAGCATCGAAGAAGACGGACCAGACGACCGCAGGGGACCGCCCCCGCCTGATGCTCATGGACGGGCACTCCCTGGCCTACCGGGCGTTCTTCGCGCTGCCCGCGGAGAACTTCACGACCGCGACGGGGCAGCCGACCAACGCAATCTACGGTTTCGCGTCGATGCTGGCGAACACGCTGCGCGACGAGGCCCCTACGCACTTCGCGGTGGCGTTCGACGTCTCCCGCAAGACGTGGCGTTCGACGGAGTTCCCCGAGTACAAGGCGAACCGCTCCAAGACCCCCGACGAGTTCAAGGGGCAGGTCGAGCTGATCGGCGAGCTGCTCGACACGATGCACGTGCCGCGGTTCGCGGTCGACGGCTTCGAGGCCGACGACGTGATCGCGACGCTGGCGACGCAGGCGGAGGCGGCCGGCTTCGACGTGCTGATCGTCACCGGCGACCGCGACTCCTTCCAGCTCGTCTCCGAGCACACCACCGTGCTCTACCCGACCAAGGGCGTCTCCGAGCTCACCCGGTTCACCCCGGAGAAGGTCGTGGAGAAGTACGGCCTCACCCCGCAGCAGTACCCGGACTTCGCGGCGCTGCGCGGCGACCCGTCCGACAACCTGCCGGGCATCCCGGGCGTCGGTGAGAAGACCGCGGCCAAGTGGATCACCCAGTTCGGGTCGTTCGCGGAGCTCGTGGAGCGCGCCGAGGAGGTCAAGGGCAAGGCCGGGCAGAACTTCCGGGACCACCTGGAGGCCGTCAAGCTCAACCGGGTCCTGACCGAGATGGTCAAGGACGTGGAGCTGCCCAAGGCCCCGGCCGACCTGGTCCGCGCCCCCTACGACCGGACCGCCATGCTCGGCGTGCTGGACGTGCTGGAGATCCGCAACGCCTCGCTGCGCGAGCGGCTGCTCGCCGTGGACCCGGGCGCGGCCGCCCCGGAGGCCCCGGCTCCGGCGGCCGGCGTGGAGCTGGACGCGTCCGTGCTGGGCACGGGCGAGCTGGCGCCGTGGCTGGAGAGCCACGCGGGCGACCCGCTGGGCATCGCGACCGTCGACAGCTGGGCGCTGGGCCAGGGCAACGTCACCGAGATCGCGCTGGCCGCGGCCGGCGGAGCCGCCGCCTGGTTCACACCCGCCGAGCTGGACGAGGCGGACGAGCGGGCCTTCGCGGCCTGGGCCGCCGACGCGACGAAGCCCAAGGTCGTGCACAACGCCAAGGGCCTGATGCGGGTCTTCCCCGAGCACGGCTGGACGCTCGCCGGCGTCTCCATGGACACCGCGCTCGCCGCCTACCTGGTCAAGCCGGGCCGCCGGTCCTTCGCCCTGGACGCCCTGTCCATGGAGTACCTCCACCGTGAGCTGGCGCCCGCCGCCGCCGACGGGCAGCTGGCCTTCGGCGCCGACGAGACCGCCGAGGCCGAGGCCCTGATGGCGCAGGCCCGCGCGGTCCTGGACCTGGGCGACGCCTTCACCGACAAGCTCGCCGAGGTCGGCGCCGCGGAGCTGCTCCACGACATGGAGCTGCCCACCTCCGAAGTCCTCGCCCGGATGGAGCGCGCCGGCATCGCCGCCGACCGCGACCACCTGGAGGCCATGGAGCAGCAGTTCGCCGGGGCCGTGCAGCAGGCCGTCAAGGAAGCGCACGCCACCGTCGGCCACGAGTTCAACCTCGGCTCGCCCAAGCAGCTCCAGGAGGTCTTCTTCGGCGAGCTGGACCTGCCGAAGACGAAGAAGACCAAGACCGGCTACACCACGGACGCGGACGCGCTGGCCTGGCTGGCCACGCAGACCGACCACGAACTCCCGGTGATCATGCTGCGGCACCGGGAGCAGGCCAAGCTGCGCGTCACCGTCGAGGGCCTGGTCAAGACCATCGCCGCCGACGGCCGGGTGCACACCAGCTTCAGCCAGACCGTCGCCGCGACCGGCCGGCTGTCCTCCACCGACCCCAACCTGCAGAACGTGCCGGTGCGCACCGACGAAGGCCGTGCCATCCGCCGCGGCTTCGTCGTCGGCGAGGGCTTCGAGTCCCTGATGACGGCCGACTACAGCCAGATCGAGCTGCGCGTCATGGCCCACCTCTCCGAGGACGAGGGCCTGATCAAGGCGTTCGCGACCGGCGAGGACCTGCACACCACCGTCGCCTCCCAGGTGTTCGGGGTGGAGCGGTCCGAGGTCGACGCCGAGATGCGCCGCAAGATCAAGGCCATGTCGTACGGACTCGCCTACGGGCTCTCCGCGTTCGGCCTCGCCCAGCAGCTGAACATCGAGCCCGCCGAGGCGCGCGGCCTGATGGAGACCTTCTTCGAGCGGTTCGGCGGGGTCCGCGACTACCTCGGCCGGGTCGTCGACGAGGCCCGCGCCACCGGATACACGGCGACGATCTTCGGCCGCCGCCGGTACCTGCCCGACCTCAACAGCGACAACCGCCAGCGCCGCGAGGCCGCCGAGCGGATGGCGCTCAACGCCCCCATCCAGGGCACCGCCGCCGACATCGTCAAGGTCGCGATGCTGCGCGTGGACAAGGCGATCGCCGGAGCCGGTCTGCGCTCGCGGATGCTGCTCCAGGTCCACGACGAAATCGTGCTGGAGATCGCCCCGGGCGAGCGCGAGCAGGTCGAGGAGCTGGTGCGGCGCGAGATGGGCGCCGCCGTCGAGCTCCGGGCCCCGCTGGACGTGTCGGTGGGCGTCGGCCCGGACTGGGAGTCCGCCGCGCACTGATCGCCGTACGGCCCGCCCGGCGCCCGTCCCCGCTGCTCAGGCGGTGGGGACGGGCGTCCGCGTTTCCTCGTCCGCGGGGCGCCCGGTCCGGTCGCGGCGCTGCCGCAGCCGCACGAGGACCCCGTAGACCAGCAGCGCGACGGTCAGTCCGGCGCCCGCGCCGAAGCAGATGGTCGGGATGATGTCGAGCGGCGTACGGATCCGGTCGAAGAAGTCGAAGAAGCGCAGCACGCGCCGGGTGACCCCGGCCGCCACGCACACCACGAGCAGGGCGAGGGCACCCCAGAGCTCCGCGCGGGAGAGCACCGGCACGGACGCGGGGGCCGGGAGCGCGGGAAGCCGGCGCAGGGCGGTCACCGCGAACCAGAGCAGGGCGCATGCGGCGACGGCCGAAGTGCCGTACTGGAGGAAGGAGTAGCCCGGCAGGCCGTAGGCGAGCGGCTCGGCGAGATCGGGCAGCGCGTTCGTGCCCCAGCGGTCGTGGTGCGTGAAGCTGTCCCAGAGCACGTGGGTGAGGGACCCGAGGGCCGCCGAGACGTAGAACCAGCCGACGAGCGCGGCCGGCCGGGGACGCTCGCGCCATGCCTCGCCCCGCACGAAGGCGTACGCCCTGCCCCGCCAGGCGCGCGGCAGGAGCGCGATCAGCGGCTCGCGCAGCAGGAGCCAGAACCCCACCAGGACGGCCGTCAGCATGGCGTCCAGCGTGAGGACGCCCGGCAGCGAGTGCGTGAAGGCCCCGTACGTCAGGACGCCTTCGACGACCGCGTCCGTGAAGTAGAAGGTGTCCGGCGCGAACGACCCGAGGACGAGCGCCGAGGCGACGAGGGGACCCCGCGCACGCCCGGTCCGACGGATGGCCGGAAGTACGGCGGCCGCGTGGCTGAGAGTGAACGGCATGACACTTCTCCTGTGACGTGCTGTGGACGTTCCTTACTTCGGGCCAATGCTCCCGAAGGGTCCAGACAGTATCCGTGACCTGCCTCGGAACGTGGGGATGTGGTGAATTCCCGCCCTCCTTGCGTGCTGTGTGCAGGGAGTTGACGTAGGGTCACGCGGACGTCGAGGGGGAGGGGTCCGGCTCATGTCGGCTCGAATAATCGGACGCAGGCTGCGCAGGGGAACGACGGCCGCCTTGGTCTCCGCTCTGGTGGTCGCCGCGGTGACGGCGTCCCAGGGCCCGGCGGGCGGGAGCACCGACCGGCTCTCCGCCGCCGGGGAGTCAGCCGCGCAGCCGAGGCCGCAGTCGCCGCCGGCCGCGGACACGGCCGGCGGCGACTCCGCGTACTTCACCGAACTCCCGCCGCTGGTGAGCCCGCAGCCGCCGGACGTACTGCTGCCGGAGGAGGGGGCGGCGCCGCAGCCACAGCCGCAGGCGCAGGTGCCGACGGGCCCGCAGGCCGCACCGGCGTCGGTCGTGACCGGGCCGGCGGAAGGGGCGCAGGGGATACCGGCGAGCGTGCTCGCGGCGTACCAGGGCGCGGAGCAGAAGGTCGGGCGGAGCGACCCGGGCTGCGGACTGCGCTGGCAACTCCTCGCGGCGATCGGCAAGGTGGAGTCCGGGCAGGCGCGCGGCGGGCAGGTCGACGCGGCCGGGACCACGCTGCGGCCGATCCTGGGGCCGGTGCTCGACGGCAACGGCTTCGCGAACATCTCGGACACGGACGGCGGAGCCTACGACGGGGACTCCCGCTACGACCGGGCGGTCGGGCCGATGCAGTTCATCCCCTCCACGTGGGCGGCGTGGGGCCAGGACGCGGACGGCGACGGCCGGCGCAACCCGAACAACGTGCACGACGCGGCCCTGGCGGCCGCCCGTTACC
The DNA here is from genome assembly GCF_026340975.1 of Streptomyces sp. NBC_01214. Taxonomy (GTDB): domain Bacteria; phylum Actinomycetota; class Actinomycetes; order Streptomycetales; family Streptomycetaceae; genus Streptomyces. The sequence continues at coordinate 2,389,530 of NZ_JAPEOS010000001.1, forward strand.
TGTGCGCGGGCAGCCGCGACCTGCGGGTGGACGCGGACCTGGACCGGGCCGTGCTCTCCTACAACCGCTCCACGGAGTACCTGCGCACGGTGCGGTCCTGGTTCACGTACTACCTGAAGGGGACGCACGAGGTCCCGGACCGGCCCGCTACGGGACCGGGCACGCCCGCGACGCAGCCCCCGAGCCCCACGACGCAGCCCCCGAGCCCCACCCCGAAGCCGACGCCGACTCCCACCCCGAAGCCCACGCCGACTCCCACCCCGAAGCCCTCGCCTACGCCTACGCCGACTCCCACCCCGACGCCGACTCCGACGCCGGACCCGAAGCCCACCCCGACGCCCACGCCCACGCCTACGCCTACGCCGACTCCCACTCCGAAGCCCAGTCCGACCGTGACCCCGTCGCCGAAGCCCAGCCCGACGGCGAGCTCCAAGCCGACCCAGCGTCCGACGCCCACGCCGACGCCGAGCCGGACCCCGACGCCCACCTCGAGCGCGAGCGCGAGCGCGACCGGTACCCCCTAGGGCAAAAGGAGTTGGCGGCCGGTGACCCTCCCCTTGATAATTCCCCAGTTCAGGGGCTGGGGGAGGGTGCATGGCCGATGTGTTCGCATGTGCGGGGTGCGGAGCCGGGCTGACGGCCTCCCTGACGCGGGTCGCGCTTCCCGTCCGCACGCACCAGCGCTACGGGCACGATCTACTGCCCGCCCTGATGGAACAGGGCACCTACGCCGTCGACCCGGAGCCCTCCGGCCCGCCCTGGCGGCCGTGGGACGCGATCGGGGCCGACGAGGCGGCCGCCCGCGGCGTGTTCGCCCCGGTCCCCGCCCTCTCCTCCGGGCTGCCGGGCGCGATCCTCGTCGCGCCGGGCGACACCCGCGGCACCGTCCTGATCCCCGAACGCTGCGACGGCTACTGCCTGGGCCTGGACGGGCGGGCCGGCCCGAACCTGGCCTGCGCGCAGTGCGGCCGGGCGGTGGCCACCCGCATGGACGACTGCACGTTCTGGCAGGTGGTGCGGCTCGACCCGACCGCCGTGCACCGGATCCCCTCCGGCGGCCCCGACCCGACCGCCGACTGGGCCGAGATCATCCGTGACCGGGAGCCCGCACCGCCGATCGAACCGCCCGGCCGCTGGAGCCCGCAGTGGCAGGCGGCCGTGGCGGTCGCCCTGGCCCACCTCCTGGCCGCCTCGGGAGGCAACCGCGTCAGCGTCCCCGCCGGCCCCCTCGCGACCGCCTTCGGCCGCGCTCTCGACGGGCTGCTCCCGGCCGGGCCGACGGCGAAGACCCTGGCCCTGGCCGGACCGGGCCTGCCCGCTCCCGCCACCGACATCGTCCTCGTCCCGCAGCACCCGCAGACGGGCGAAGCCTGGGAGCCACCGCCCGGCGCCGCCGGGGCCGTGCCGCTCGCCGCCGACGTCTGGACGTACCTGGCCTTCCACGACGACCGGCGGCTGGTCCCCGCGACCGGCGTGCTTCCCGACGGAGTCCTGCGCGACGATCCGCTGCCCCACCACCCCTGGGGAGTCCTCCGCCCCGACGCGCGCGTGCTCCTGCACACCCTGTCCCGGCTGCCCGCCGTCCGCGAACCCTGGCTGCGCGCGATCCACGACCGCCTGAGCGACCGCCCCTCGTAGCAGGGCCCGGTCCCGCGGATCACGCCGAACGGTTCTCATCTCGCCCCCGCGTTGCTACGGTGCCCCATCTCTGACGCCTCATCAGATTTCGGAGCCCCGGCATGCGCGCATTCGTCGCCGCCGCCATCGGCCTCGCGGCCGCGCTGGCCCTCGTGTTCGCCATCACGGCGTTCGGGGTGCCCGAAGGCGAGACCTCACCCAAGCCCCTGCTCACCACCGCGCCCCCCGCGCCCGGAAAGTAGAGGAGGGCCCGGCCGTGCGACGCAGAGCGAGTCTTGTCCTGCTGGCCCTCGCCGTGTTCTGCGCGGCCCTCGCGCCGCTGCTGCGCTGGTACGCGTATCCCCGCCTCGCCAAGATCCCGCCGAACCAGTACCAGGAGATGGTCCTGGAGGCGAAGGACGCCACGCTCCTCGACTACACCGGCGGCATGCAGCCGAAGAAGGTCGACAAGGTCACCATCGTCCAAACCCTCAAGGGCAACGTCGAGGCGTCGAAGGAGATAGAGGCGAGCGCGGGCAAGGACGTCGTCGTCTGGGACACCCTGTCCTACATCATCGGCCCGGACGGGAAGATGGTCTCCCAGATCCCCGAGCGCTACATCTTCGACGCGCACACCCAGGACCCGGTCCACGCCACCGGGGAGATGGTCGACGGGGACCCGGTCAAGCGCGAGGGCATCGAGTTCAAGTGGCCCTTCTTCACCGAGCCGCGCGACTACCTCTACTTCGACGCGCAGACCCGCACCTCCTCGCCGATCCACTACGTCGGGCCGCGCACGTTCAAGGGCATGGACGTCTACTACTTCGAGCAGACCGTCCCGTGGACCAAGGTCCCCATGCCCAAGAAGATGCCGATCGAGGGCATCGACCCGTCGACGATCGAGGCGGCCACCGGCACCACCCTCTGGTACACGGTCAAGGCGAGGTTCTGGGTCGACCCGGTGACCGGCGCGCCCGTCAACGCCGAGCAGGACATCCAGCAGGAGATGCGCGGCGGCATCGCGGCCGGCGGCCCCGACGGCAAGCTGACCGCCTTCGCCGGACACGTCACCATGCGCGAGGACTACTCCGACTACACGGTCGACCTCGTCAGGTCGAACCGTACGAAGGTCCTCGCCCTGCACACCTACGCGCCGATCGGCCTGGCCGCCGGCGGGCTCGTACTGCTCGGCGTGGCGCTGTGGCTGGAGGCCCGCGGCCGCCGCGTCAGCGCCTGAGCCGGGCGTTCGTGTGCCGGGTGGGCTCGGCGGTGGCCGGGTCCTCGGGCCAGGGGTGCTTGGGATAGCGCCCGCGCAGTTCCGCGCGCACGGCCCGGTAGGCGCCCTGCCAGAAGGAGGCGAGGTCGGCGGTGACCGCGGCGGGCCGGCCGGCCGGCGACAGCAGGTGCACCAGCACCGGTACGCCCGCCACCCGCGGGGTCTCGGCCAGCCCGAACAGCTCCTGCAGCTTCACCGCGAGCACCGGCTGGCCGTGTTCGGCGGCGTAGTCCACCCGGATCCGGGATCCGCTGGGCACCTCCAGGCGTTCCGGAGCCAGCTCGTCCAGTCGGACGGCCTCCCCGGTGGCCCACGGCAGCAGCCGGTTCAGGGCCTGCCCGGCGTCGATCCGCCCGAGGTCGGCGCGGCGCCGGGCCCGGGACAGCTCCGGCTCCAACCAGTCGTCGGCCCGCTCCAGCAGGGCCCGGTCGTCGGCCACGTCGGGCCAGGCTCCGCCGAGCGTGCGGTGCAGGAAGCCGAGGCGGGCCCGGAGGGTCAGCGCGTCCGGGGACCAGCGCAGCAGGCCGAGCCCTTCGGCGCGCAGCCCGTCGAGGAGAGCGGCCCGGACGAGCGCGGGGTCGGGGGTGCGCAACGGACGTGCGGACAGTTCGATCGCCCCGAGCCGCTCGGCGGCGCGGGCGATGAGGTCGCCGTCCTCCCAGCGGACCTCTTCCCCCGCGGTGAGCAGGTGCGAGGCGGCGGCGCGGGCGGTGTCCTCGTCGATGACGGCGCCGAGCCGGACCCGGGCGGACGCGGCATGCGGGGGCCTGTCGGCGACGGCGACGGCCAGCCAGGGCGCGCTGCGCAGCCGGGAGCCGTCGCCGAGCTCGGCCGCGGTGCCGTTGGCCATGAGGAGGGCCCCCTCGCCCCTGGCTTTCGCCACCCGCTCGGGGAACCCGAGGGCGGCGATGAGCCCGGCGGCGAGGTCATCGGGTGCGGCTGCGCCGCCGGGACTCCGCCCCGCACCCCGCGGCTCGGACGCCGGAGGGGCTGAAGAAGCAGCCTCGCCGGCGTTTGAGGCGCGGGGGTCCGGGGGCTGGCCCCCGGCAGCGGTGCCGCACCCGAGCGGGGTGCGGGGTGCAGCCCCGGCCCCGGTTCCGGCGGTGCGCCCCGCAGGGGAAACGGCGCGCTCCAGGCGGCGGGCCTCCGCGCGCCAGCGGGCCGCGTAGCCGTCGCCGCCCGCGCGGGCCCGCCGCCAGGCGCCGGCCAGGTCGTCCCCGTACTCCCGCGGCGGCTCCTCGCTCAGCAGGGCCACCACCTCCGCCGCCCGGCGGGCACCGAGCGCGGCGGAGCCGTCCAGCAGGGCCCGGGCCAGCCGCGGGTGCAGCCCGAGCCGGGCCATCCGCTGCCCGCGCGCGGTGACCGCACCGGCCGGGGACACCGCGCCGACGGCCACCAGCACCTCCCGCGCCGCGGCCATGGCCCCGGCCGGCGGCGGATCCAGCAGGGCCAGCCCGGTCGCGTCCGGGTCGCCCCAGCAGGCGGCCTGCAGGGCGAACTGCGCCAGGTCGGCGATGCGGATCTCCGGCGAGGGGAACGCGGCCAGCCGGCCGTCCTCCGCCTCGGCCCAGCAGCGGTACACCGTGCCCGGCGCCTCGCGCCCGGCCCGGCCCGCCCGCTGCCGCCCGGCCGCGCGGGACGCCCGTACGGTCGCCAGTGCGCCCAGTCCCCGCGCGTGGTCCACGCGGGGCTCGCGGGCCAGCCCGGAGTCCACCACCACGCGCACCCCGGGGACGGTCAGGCTCGACTCCGCCACGGCGGTGGAAAGGATCCTCCTGCGGTGATCGGCGACGGAGAGCGCCGCGTCCTGGACCGCCGCCGGGGCCCGGCCGTGGATCTGGAGCACCTCCGCGTCCACCCCGCCCAGCTGCCCGGCGACCCGGGCGATCTCGCCGACGCCGGGCAGGAAGCACAGGACGTCGCCGTCGCGCTCGGCCAGCGCCCGCCGCACCACCGAGGCCACGTGCGTCAGCTGCGCCGGGTCCACCCGCATCCCGTGCGGGGGCCGCACCGGCTTGGCCGGCGGGGCCCAGACCGTCTCCACGGGGTACGAGACACCCGCCGCCTCCACCACCGGCGCACCGCCCGGGCCTCCCTGGCCGAGAACCTGCGCCCAGCCGGCGGAGTCCGTCGTCGCCGAGGCCGCCACCAGCCGCAGCTCCGGGCGCAGGGTCTCCCGTACGTCGAGGAGGAAGGCGGCGACCGTGTCGGCGTCCAGGTGCCGCTCGTGGCACTCGTCCAGGACCACCACGTCCACCCCGGTCAGCTCCTGGTCGCGCTGGAGGCGCTGGAGCAGCACTCCGGTGGTCACCACCTCCACCACGGTGTCCGGACCCGCCACCCGTTCCCCGCGCACGGTGAAGCCGACCGCACCGCCGACCTGTTCGCCCAGCAGCCAGGCCATCCGGCGCGCCGCGGCCCGGGCGGCGATCCGCCGGGGCTCGGCGACGACCACCCGGCGCCGCGGGCCGCCGCCCACCAGTCCGGCCAGCACCAGCGGCACCAGCGTGGTCTTGCCGGTGCCGGGCGGGGCGCAGAGCACCGCAGTGCCGTGGCCGTCCAGCGCCGAGACGAGCGCGGGCACGGCTTCCCGTACGGGCAGGGAGTCGAGGGCGGCGGTACGGATCACGTCAGTCGCGCTCGCAGACGAAGATCGCGGTGCCCGGGATCAGGTTGCCGCGCAGCGGGGACCAGCCGCCCCACTCCTGGCTGTTCCACTCCGGCCACTCGGGCTCGACCAGGTCGAGCAGGCGGAAGCCGCCCGCCACCACGTCGCGCACCCGGTCGCCGATCGTGCGGTGGTGCTCCACGTATACGGCGCGGCCCTGCTCGTCCTGTTCCACGTACGCGGTGCGGTCGAAGTAGGAGGCGGCGACGGACAGCCCCTCGGGTCCGGGCTCGTCGGGGAAGGCCCAGCGGACGGGGTGGGTCACGGAGAAGACCCAGCGGCCGCCGGGGCGCAGTACGCGGTGCACCTCGCGCATGACGTTGACCGGGTCGGCGACGAAGGGCACGGCGCCGTAGGCGGAGCAGGCCAGGTCGAAGGAGCCGGCGCGGAAGGGCAGCCGTCCGGCGTCGGCCTCGACCAGGGGAAGGTCGTCGCCGATGCGCAGGGCGTGCTGGAGCTGGCGGTGGGAGAGGTCGAGGGCGACCGGGCGGGCGCCCTGGGCGGCCAGCCAGCGCGAGCACTGGGCGGCGCCGGCGCCGATCTCCAGGACGTCCTTGTCCCTGAGGGAGGCGGCGGGGCCGAGGAGGGCCGCCTCCGCCTCGTCCAGCCCCTCGGGTCCCCACACGAAGCGGTCGTCGCCGAGGAAGGCGCCGTGGTCGCTCTGGTACTCGTCGGCGTTGCGGTCCCACCAGCTGCGGCTCGCCCGGCTGCTCTCCGCTTCCCCCGCGTCACGCCGTGTGGCCTCGGGGTCTTCCACGGAGACCGGATCGGCTTCGGACGCTACTTCGGAGGCGTAGTCCTCTTGGTTCATGGGGCCCGTCGTCGTAGTCTGCGAATGTCTTCTGAATGTGGCAGGAAGCGCCAGGAGGGGCTTCCCGCCCATGAATTGTGCCGGTTGTGCGGCGATCCGCCCGGGGTGTGCGCCTTCGCGCATTGACCCTGTCCGGCTGCCCCCGTATGCTACAAGTTGCGCTGCGAGCCTGTGCTCCTCAGACCTAGCAGGCTGCGCTTGCATCTGTTGATGTCCCCTCGGTTTTCGAGGCCCCGCCGCTCTTCGCGGAAGGGGGTCTCCTTGGCTGTCCGGCTTCTTCGGCAGATGCCGATAAGGGCTCCCGGCGTAGCAGTACCTACGACTTTCTGTCCGTAACCGGAGCCCTTTCCCACATGACGAGCAGCACCGAGACCACCTCTACCACTCCGCAGGTAGCGGTCAACGACATCGGTAACGAGGAAGCCTTCCTCGCCGCGATCGACGAGACGATCAAGTACTTCAACGACGGCGACATCGTCGACGGCGTCATCGTGAAGGTCGACCGGGACGAGGTCCTGCTCGACATCGGTTACAAGACCGAAGGCGTGATCCCGAGCCGTGAGCTCTCGATCAAGCACGACGTCGACCCGAACGAGGTCGTCAAGGTCGGCGACGAGATCGAGGCCCTGGTTCTCCAGAAGGAGGACAAGGAAGGCCGTCTGATCCTGTCCAAGAAGCGCGCTCAGTACGAGCGTGCCTGGGGCACGATCGAGAAGATCAAGGAAGAAGACGGCATCGTCACCGGTACCGTCATCGAGGTCGTCAAGGGTGGTCTCATCCTCGACATCGGCCTCCGCGGCTTCCTGCCGGCCTCTCTCGTCGAGATGCGTCGTGTCCGCGACCTCCAGCCCTACGTGGGCAAGGAGCTCGAGGCGAAGATCATCGAGCTGGACAAGAACCGCAACAACGTGGTCCTGTCCCGCCGTGCCTGGCTGGAGCAGACCCAGTCCGAGGTCCGCCAGACGTTCCTCACCACCCTGCAGAAGGGTCAGGTCCGCTCCGGCGTCGTTTCCTCGATCGTCAACTTCGGTGCCTTCGTGGACCTGGGTGGCGTCGACGGTCTCGTCCACGTTTCCGAGCTGTCCTGGAAGCACATCGACCACCCGTCCGAGGTCGTCGAGGTCGGTCAGGAAGTCACCGTCGAGGTCCTCGACGTGGACATGGACCGCGAGCGCGTCTCCCTGTCGCTGAAGGCGACGCAGGAGGACCCGTGGCAGCAGTTCGCCCGGACCCACCAGATCGGTCAGGTCGTCCCGGGTAAGGTCACCAAGCTGGTTCCGTTCGGTGCGTTCGTCCGTGTGGACGAGGGCATCGAGGGTCTGGTCCACATCTCCGAGCTGGCCGAGCGCCACGTGGAGATCCCGGAGCAGGTCGTCCAGGTCAACGACGAGATCTTCGTCAAGGTCATCGACATCGACCTCGAGCGTCGCCGGATCTCGCTGTCCCTGAAGCAGGCCAACGAGTCCTTCGGTGCCGACCCGGCGTCGGTCGAGTTCGACCCGACCCTGTACGGCATGGCCGCGTCTTACGACGACCAGGGCAACTACATCTACCCCGAGGGCTTCGACCCCGAGACCAACGACTGGCTCGAGGGCTTCGACAAGCAGCGCGAGGCCTGGGAGACCCAGTACGCCGAGGCGCAGCAGCGCTTCGAGCAGCACCAGGCTCAGGTCATCAAGAGCCGCGAGGCCGACGAGGCCGCTGCTGCCGAGGGCGCTGCCGCCCCGGCCGCCGGTGGCAACGCCGGTGCGGGCATCTCGGGTGGTTCGTACTCCTCGGAGTCGGACGAGACCTCTGGCGCCCTGGCGTCGGACGAGGCCCTGGCCGCGCTCCGCGAGAAGCTGGCCGGCGGCCAGAGCTGATCGCAGCGCGCATCACACTCCGGTGTGAGCAGAGCTGAACTGAGTTGAACGGTAAGGCCCGTCCCCTTCGGGGGGCGGGCCTTACCGCGTTCCACCGCCCGGTCCTCCCCGCGTGATCCGTTGCGTTCCTGTGAATGCGGCCAACTGGGGAATGGCCGGGCCGCCTTGGACGTTCTTGGCTGAGAACGAGGCGAGGAGGAGTGGTGACGGTGCTTGATCCACAGGGTTTGTACGAATGGGACGCCAAGGGCCTGGCGGTGGCCGACCTGGCGGTCGCCCAGGACTCGGCCGGGCTGGTCATGCTGTACCACTTCGAGGGGTACATCGACGCGGGTGAGGCCGGCGAGCAGATCGTCGAGCGGCTGCTGGACACGCTGCCCCACCAGGTGGTCGCCCGGTTCGACGCGGACCGGCTGGTGGACTACCGGGCCCGGCGGCCGCTGCTGACCTTCCAGCGCGACCACTGGACGGAGTTCGAGGAGCCGCGGCTGGAGGTCCGGCTCGTCCAGGACGCCACCGGAGCACCCTTCCTGCTGCTGTCCGGCCCGGAGCCGGACGTGGAGTGGGAGCGCTTCGCCGTCGCCGTCCGGCAGATCGTCGAACGGCTCGGCGTGCGGCTCTCGGTCAACTTCCATGGCATCCCCATGGGCGTCCCGCACACCCGTCCCGTGGGCATCACCCCGCACGGCAACCGCACCGACCTCATGCCGGGCCACCGCAGCCCCTTCGACGAGGCCCAGGTGCCGGGCAGCGCGGAGTCCCTGGTGGAGTTCCGCCTGGCCCAGGCCGGGCACGACGTGCTGGGCGTCGCCGCGCACGTACCGCACTACGTGGCGCGCTCCGCGTACCCGGACGCCGCGCTGACGGTGCTGGAGGCGATCACGGCGGCGACCGGGCTGGTGCTCCCGGCCGTGGCGCACGCCCTGCGCACCGAGGCGCACCGCACGCAGACGGAGATCGACCGGCAGATCCGGGAGGGCGACGAGGAGCTGGTCAGCCTGGTGCAGGGGCTGGAGCACCAGTACGACGCGGCCGCCGGGGCCGAGACCCGCGGCAACATGATCGCCGAGCCGGCGGAGCTGCCGTCGGCGGACGAGATCGGCCGTGAGTTCGAGCGGTTCCTGGCGGAGCGCGAGGGCGAGAACTGACGTACGGGCGGGGCCGCCTATGCTGCGGGGCATGCTGAAAGTAGGCCTGACGGGCGGAATCGGTGCCGGCAAGAGCGAGGTCTCGCGACTGCTGGCGGGGTACGGGGCGATCGTGGTCGACGCCGATCGGATCGCGCGCGAGGTCGTGGAGCCCGGTACGCCCGGGCTCGCGGCCGTCGTGGCGGCCTTCGGGGAGTCGGTGCTGACGGCGGAGGGGACGCTGGACCGGCCGAAGCTGGGGTCCATCGTGTTCGCGGATCCGGCGAAGCTCCAGACCCTCAACGCGATCGTGCACCCCCTGGTGGGGGCCCGGTCGGCGGAGCTGGAAGCCGCCGCGGGGGCCGACGCGATCGTGGTGCACGACGTACCGCTGCTCGCCGAGAACGGCCTGGCCCCCCTCTACGACCTGGTCGTGGTCGTGGACGCGGCCCCGGCGACCCAGCTGGCACGGCTGACCGCGCTGCGCGGGATGGCCGAGGAGGAGGCGCGGGCCCGGATGGCGGCACAGGCGACCCGGGAGCAGCGGCTCGCGGTGGCGACCCTGGTGATCGACAACGACGGGCCGCTGGAGGCGCTGGAGCCGCAGGTGCGCAAGGTGTGGGACGAGCTCACGGTGCGGGCGGCGGGCGGGGCCGCCTGACGCGTCCGCCCGACGGGTCCGGCCGGTGCGCCCGGCCGGTGCGCGGCTGACGTGTGCATGGAATAGCGGGTGGGGCGGGGGCGTTGAACGCGCCCGGAGAGGGAAGGATTTCGAACGTGTCCGAAACCACGCGCCCCACCCCGTCCAGCCCGGAAACCCACGTCATCGACTACCGGGCCGCCGAGCAGCTGCTCGCCGCCCGGGACCCGCGCGGCGCGGTCAAGCTGCTCGACTCGGTCATAGCCGCCCACCCGGAGAACACGGCGGCGCGGCTGCTGCGCGCCCGGGCCTTCTTCGCGGCGGCGCAACTGCGACCGGCCGAGCTGGAGTTCGAGCTGGTGCTGGAGCGGGAGCCGGACAACGCCTTCGCCCACTTCGCGCTGGCCCGTACGTTCGAGCGCTCGGGCCGGCCCGAGCAGGCGCGCAAGCACTTCCGCCTCGCCGCGGCCCTCGACCCCCGGCCCGAATACTTGGCGGCGGCCCGCTTCGAAGGCCCGACCGCCGAGGGCCCGTCCGCAGAGGGCCGGCCCGAAGCCGACCCGGCCTGATTCACCGGCTGCGGGGCGGCACGTACGGAGGGATGTCCGGGCCGGGCTGGTAGTGGGGACCTTGGTGGATGTGGCGCACGATCATGAACAGGTCCACGACCACGACCACCGCCAGCGCCCCGCAGGCGGCCGCCCAACCGGGACGGCCCACCAGCGAGAACAAGGCCGTGCCGGCGGCAGCCCAGACCAGACCCCAGACACCCAGCCAGAACCGCAGCCGCAGCGGACTGCGCGCGGTCACCGGCTCATTCCCGGAACGCATGGCCATCGCCTCTCCTGTCCATGGTCCCACCCCTGCCCGGTCAGGGGTTGAGCTTGTTCACGGCCTTGGCGGTCGTCTTCTTGAAGGCGGCGACCGGGGCGTGGGACAGGTCGCCCATCTCGCCCCACTGCACGACGGTCACGGTGGAGCCGTCGCGCCCGATCCCGTACAGGTGCACGCCCGGCTCGGATTCGGGCATCGAGGTGTGGACCCCGTAGACGTGCGCGCCCTCCTCGACGGGGAGGGTGCCGTAGTCCTGCCACGAGGCGGTGCCGCCCGGGGTCGCCCGCAGCCAGTCGGCGGCGCAGGCGGCGACCTTGCGCTCCAGGACGCCGGCGAGCTTGGCCGCCGCGGAGGGCGAGGAGGACCGTACGGAGACCTGCACGGCCCCGGTGTCGTACTCGGTGCCGAAGACGCGGTGCCAGCTGCCCGCGGCCGGGAGCACGCCCTCCAGGCAGAACGGCGCGGACTCGGGCAGCCCCGAGGTGACCGCGCCGGCGTACCAGGGCGAGGTGGGGTGCGGCGGGAGGTCGGTGCCGGCCAGGAAGCCGGGCGCGGCGGCCGCGGCGGAGGTGGAGGCGGAGGTGGTCAGGACGAGGGCGGCCGCCGCCGCGACGAGTGCGGTGGTGAGCGCGGTGGCGGTGCCGGAACGTCGGAACATGGTCGGTTCTCCCCGTGAGCGTCGTGGTGGTGCGTGCCTGACGAGCCTGTTCCCCGGACGGCGCGGCGGGCGAGGGATCGCGGCGAAACCGGGACGTTGGAACGGCCGTACGCGCCGTCACCTGGGGGAACACCTCATGCATGGAACGCGGTCGCGGGACGCGGAACGGGGGAGAGCGTGAGCGAGGCCGAGGATTTCGCACGGCTGATGCGGGAGCTGAAGGAGCGCGCCGGGCTCAGTTACGGCACCTTGGCGCGCCGGTTGCACACGAGTACGTCGACGCTGCACCGGTACTGCAAGGGGGAGGCGCTGCCGGCGGAGTTCGCGGTGGTGGACCGTTTCGCCCGGGCCTGCGGGGCAACGCGGGAGGAGGCGCTGGACCTGCACCGGGCGTGGCTGCTGGCGGACGCGCGGCGGCGCGCGGGGGCAGCGGAGGTGCCCGTGCCCGCTTCCGTGCCCGTGCCGGAGGCGGAGTCGGAGCCGAAGTCGGAGCCCACCGTGGTGGTGACGCCGGACCCCGAGCCGGAGCCGGTGGCCCGGGGGGCCCGGTACCGGCGTCGGGCGGCCGTGGTCGTCGCGGTGGGGGTGACGGCCGGGGCGGTGGCGGTGGCGCTGCTGGCGGCGGCCGGCCCCGGGCCGGGCGCACCGCACGCGGGCGGGAGCGCGGGGACGGGATCGGGTGCGGGGACGAGCGCGGGGACGAGTGCGCCGCCGTTTGCGGGATCGGGGTCCGCCTCGGCACCGGCATCGACGGGCGCACCGGAACCGACACCGCCGACCGGGGCGACCGGGTCGGCCGGGGCGACGGCCGCGGCGCCCGTCCGGCCCTCCGCGTCACCGCCGGCGTCGGCCCCGGGCCGGGACCCGGTCGCGCCCCTCAAGGCGGCGGTGCGGTCGCACGTGTGGACCGCCGGCTGCGATCACGCCTACCTCTCCGAGCGCGGTCCGGGATCGGTGCCCCCGCCGCCCGTGGAGGCGGACGCGCCCGCCTGGGCGTCGGCGCAGCGCGCCGTGCACGCCGGGACGCAGATCGTGGAGGTGACCCTGCACGGCACGGGCGAGGGCGCCGTGGTCCTGGAGGACCTCGAGGTACGGGTGGCCGCCCGCCGCAAGCCGCCGGCGTGGAACGTCTACCAGATGTCGCAGGGCTGCGGCGGCGGGCTCACCCCTGCCGCGTTCGCCGTCAATCTGGACGCGCCGCGTCCGCTGGCCCGGCCCGTGGCAGGGAACGACGGCGGCAACACGCTGCCCGCCCCCTCCTTCCCCCTGCGCGTCTCGGCGGCCGAACCGGCCGTCCTGCGGGTGGTGGCGGCCACCACGGGATGCGACTGCGACTGGTCCCTCGACCTGCGCTGGACCGGCCCGTCCGGGTCGGGCACCCTCCGCATCGACGAGGGCGGGCGGCCGTTGCGTACGAGCGCCGCCCCCGGTCGGCCCGTGTACGGGTACGCGCTGGAGCAGGGCCGCTGGGCCCGCTGAACCGCAGGTCAGGGGGCGTTGTCGGTGGTCGCGCCTAGACTCGTCGGCAGAGGGGACCGGCAGATGTGCAGGGACACCGACGGGGAGGGGGACGCACCATGACACCGCAGCCGCAGCCGCAGCCGCAGCCGCAGCCGCAGCCGCAGCCGCAGCGCCCGTTGCCGCCGCAGGCCACCGCGCTGCTCCGCCACGCCGCGGTCTTCCTGCCCGCCGCCGTCCCCCGCGAGGGGCGGGTCGCCTTCTGGGCGCCCGACGGGGACGCCCTGCCCGAGGCAGGAACGGCGGCGGCGCTCACCGTCGTACGCCCGCACGGCGACGGGGTCCGCAGCCGGACCGTGCCCGCGGTGACCTTCTCCGTCACCGCCGCCCTGCCCGTGCTCGCGCAGGCGCCCCACAGCCCCGCCGCGCATCCCGCCACCCGTGCCTGGGGCACCGCCGCCCGGCAGGCGCTCGCCCTCGCCGCCCGGGGTCGGCTCCTCCCCGGGCTCACACCCGAGGGCGTCGACGCCTGGCGGGCCGGACCGCTCGACGCCGCCGACATCGATCACCTCCGCGCGGTCGCCGCCGCGCTGCCGCACGAGGGGTACGCGACGCCCCTGGCCGGCCGCCGTCCGCTCCAGCTGCCCGAACCGGAGGCACTGGTCCGGGCGTTCCTCGACGCCGTCGCCGACGGCCTGCCCCGTACCCCGGCCGCGGCCGTGGCCGCCGGGCGGCCGTTCGCCGCGCGGGACCCGCAATCGGTGCCGGGGATACAGGACTGGGCCGCGCAGGTCGCGGCCGGCTCGGACACGGGCGTCGGGATCTCGCTCCGGCTCGACCTGTCCTCCTTCCGGCTCTTCGACGAGGCCGAGGAAGCCGACGCCCGGCGCGCCGGAGCCGCCGTCGTCCAGGTGCACAGCCTCGCCGATCCGACCCTGATCACCGACGCCGGGCAGCTGTGGGCGGGCACGGCGGCGGCCGGGTTCGGCCCCCGCGCCCGGATCGACGCCGTGCTCGCCATGCGCCGGGCCGCCCGGGTCTGGCCGCCGCTGCTGCGCCTGCTGGACCAGCCCGTGCCCGATGCCCTGGCCCTGTCCGACCCGGAGCTGGAGGACCTGTTGGGGGTGGCCGGGAGCCGGCTGGCCGCCGCCGGGGTGCTGGTCCACTGGCCGCGCGAGCTGGCCCGCACGCTGTCGGCGACCGCCGTCGTACGGTCCACCGCCCCCGGTTCGGCGACCGACGGGACCGCCTTCTTCGACGCCGAGCACCTCTTCGCCTTCTCCTGGGAACTGGCGCTGGGCGGCGACCGGCTCACCCCGGGGGAGATGGACGCGCTGGCCCAGGCGCACCGGCCCGTCGTCCGGCTGCGCGACCAGTGGGTGCGGGTCGATCCGGAGCTGGTGCGCAAGGCGCGCAAGCGCGAGCTGGGCGTCCTGGACCCGGTCGACGCGCTGGCCACCGTACTGTCGGGGACGGCCGAGATCGACGGGTCGACGGTCGAGGCGGTGCCGGTGGGAGCGCTGGCCGCCCTGCGGGACCGGCTGACGGGGGAGCAGGCCCCGCTGCCGCAGCCCGCCGCCCTCAAGGCCACCCTGCGCGACTACCAGGCGCGCGGCCTGGCCTGGCTGGACCTGATGACCTCGCTCGGTCTCGGCGGGTGCCTCGCCGACGACATGGGCCTGGGCAAGACCGTCACGCTGATCGCGCTGCACCTGCACCGGGACCGGCCGGAGCCCACCCTCGTGGTGTGTCCCGCGTCCCTCCTCGGCAACTGGCAGCGGGAGATCGAGAAGTTCGCCCCCGGCACGCCCGTGCGCCGCTTCCACGGCAACGGCCGCAGCATCGAGGACCTGACGTCCTGCGCGGGCGGGTTCGTCCTCACGACGTACGGGACGATGCGCGCCAGCGCCGCCCTGCTCGCCGAACAGAGCTGGGGCCTGGTCGTCGCCGATGAGGCGCAGCACGTCAAGAACCCGCATTCGGCGACCGCGAAGGCACTGCGCACGGTGCCCGCGCCGGCCCGGGTGGCGCTGACCGGAACCCCGGTGGAGAACAACCTCTCCGAGTTGTGGGCGCTGCTCGACTGGACCACGCCGGGGTTGCTGGGCCCGCTCACCACCTTCCGGGCCCGCCACGCCCGCCCGGTGGAGCACCAGCAGGAGGAGGACGGCGGCAACGAGGCGGCGGTCGCCCGGCTGTCCGCGCTCGTCCGGCCGTTCCTGCTGCGCCGCAAGAAGTCCGACCCCGGCATCGCGCCCGAACTGCCGCCGAAGACGGAGACCGACCATCCGGTCTCCCTCACCCGGGAGCAGGCTTCGCTCTACCAGGCGGCGGTGGACGAGGCGATGGCCGTGATCGAGTCGAGCGAGGGCATGGAACGGCGCGGCATGATCATGAAGCTGCTGGCCTCGCTCAAGCAGATCTGCAACCACCCCGCGCAGTACTTGAAGGAGGAGCAGCCCCGGATCCCGCACCGCTCGGGCAAGCTCGCCCTGCTGGACGAGCTGCTGGACACGATCCTGGCCGAGGGCGGCTCGGTGCTGGTCTTCACCCAGTACGTGACGATGGCCCGCATCGTCGAACGGCACTTGCAGGCCCGCGGGATCGCCTCGCAGCTGTTGCACGGCGGGACGCCGGTGCCGCGCCGCGAGGAGCTCGTCGACCGCTTCCAGGCGGGCGAGGTCCCCGTCTTCCTGCTGTCCCTGAAGGCGGCGGGCACCGGGCTGAACCTCACCCGGGCCGGGCACGTCATCCACTTCGACCGTTGGTGGAACCCGGCCGTCGAGGAACAGGCCACCGACCGCGCCTACCGCATCGGCCAGACCCAGCCCGTACAGGTCCACCGGATCATCGCCGAAGGCACCGTAGAGGACCGGATCGCCGAGATGCTGGAGGCGAAACGGGCGCTGGCCGACGCCGTCCTGGGATCCGGCGAGTCGGCGCTGACCGAGCTGACCGACCGCGAGCTGGCCGACCTCGTTTCCCTGCGGAGGCCCGGATGATCACCGCGCGGGACGACCGCCGCCGCACCTTCGAGACCGTGCCCGCCGGGGCCGAGGCGGTGAGCTGGTGGGGCCGGGCCTGGGTGTCGGCGCTGGAAGAGGTCTCCCACGACCCGGCGCGCCTGGCCCGCGGGCGTACCTACGCCGACGGAGGACGCGTCAGCGCGGTCACCGTCACCCCCGGTCGGATCGTGGCGTACGTCCGGGGCAGCCGGCCCCGCCCGTACCGCACCGAGCTGACCTTGCCCGCCTTCGCGGACCCGGAGTGGGAGGAACTGCTGGAGTCGGTCGCGGCCGACCCCACGGCGCTCGCCGCCCTGCTGGAACGGGAGGTCCCGCAGTCGCTCGCGGGAGCCGTCCTGCCCGGCGCGGGCGAGCTGGTCCCGCACTGCTCCTGCCCGGACTTCGGGCGTCCGCCGTGCAAGCACGCGGCGGCCCTCTGCTACCGGGCGGCCCGGCTCCTGGACGAGGACCCCTTCGTCCTGCTGCTCCTGCGTGGCCGGGGGGAGCGGGAGCTCCTCGACGAGCTCTCCCGCCGCAACGCCGCCCACGCCGCGCGCGAACAGCCGGACACGGCACCCGGCTTCCCCGGGGTTGTGGCCCGGGCGGCGCTCGCCCGCACCGGCCTGCCGCCGCTGCCCGCGCCGCTGCCTGCGCCCGCCGCCGTGGGCCTTCCGCCCGCCTACCCGGCCGACCCGGCGGCGCCGGACCCGCTGGCCCTCGACCAGCTCGCTTCCGACGCGGCCGCCCGCGCCCTGGCCCTGCTGGTCACCGGCGAGGACCCGATCGCCGGGCTCACCGTGTGGCAGGACGCCGTCCGGCTGGCGTCCGCGCACCCCACGGCGGGGCTGACGGGCGCGGCCCGCACCCTGTACCGGGACCTGGCCCGCGCCACCGGCCGCAGCACCACCGATCTCGCCCGGGCCGCGGCGGCCTGGCGCCAGGGCGGGCGCCCGGCCCTCGACGCCCTCGAAGAGCCCTGGGACCCGCCGGCGGGCCCCTTCGACCGGGCCCGCCCGGCCCTGCTCGCCGCCGGCCGGGGTTCCTTCCGCCCCGACCGCAATCGGCTGACGATCCACACCAGCCAGCTGCGCCTCGGCCGTGACGGCCTCTGGTACGGCTACGAGGACCGCCACGGCGACCAGGACTGGTGGCCGGTGGGCCGCCCCTCCACGGATCCCGTCGCCGCTCTCACCCGGCGCGCAGATGCGTGAGCGGCTCCGGGGCGGTTCGGGCCTGCGGGCCGAACGTCCTGATCCGTGAGATCCGGACGTTCGGCGTGCCGGGGTGTGATTGGGTGATCCAGAACGTGATAAGGGCCGGGCTCTTCTGCCCGGTCCTGTCGATTTCTGCCCCGGAGGTACCCTCAGATGCACGGCCGGACGGCGCATGCCGAGCCTTTCGACGCAGGTGCCGACCCGGGCTCGGAGCGGTTGAGGGCGGTACTGGGTGGCTGGCGCGAGTCGCTCATCGACCTGGGCGGCCGCAACCGGCTGCTGAACTTCCGCCACACCAGGTCCTCCACGTTGGAGATCACCTCGCCCGGCGCCGGCCCCCTGCTGGAACAGCTGGACCGCGGGTGGGACTTCGCCCCCGTCGAGGAGGTCGAGGAAGAGCCGTCCGGCGTCACCCTGGACAAGGCACCGCGGGGGGCGGCCCGAGCACGGCCGGCCCACGGGATCCTCACGCAGAAGCAGACCCAGCAGGCCCTCGACAGTGCCCTGCGGCAGCTGCGCCAGAAGTCGAACCAGACCTTCAACGACTTCGGGTTGTGGGTGCTCTGGGTCGGCGTCGGAATGCTCGACTGGTGTGAGGAGGGAGCCCACGAGAGCAGCTCGGCGCCCCTCGTGCTGGTCCCGGTGCAGCTCGTGCGGGACCGGACGGGAAAGATCCGGCTGCACCGGGCCGAGGAGCAGGACGCGGTGCACAATCCGGCGCTCGCCGTGAAGCTCGCCCAGCTCGGCGTCGACTGGACGCCCGTGGCGGACACCGACTGCCTCGACGCGGCCGCCGTGCTGGCCGGGGCCCGGGCGGCCGTCGCGGGCCAGGCCGGCTGGGCGGTCCGTGACGGCGTCGTCCTGGCCATGTTCGCCGCTCACAAGGAGGCCATGTACCAGGACCTCAAGGAGAACGAGGCGGCGATCCTCGCCAGCCCGCTCATCCGGGCGATCGGGCTGGGACCGGACTCGGGCCTCCCGGATGACGTCATCGGTTTCGATCCGCCCGCGATCGAGCGGATCGACGAGGTCCAGCTGCCCGAGCGGACCCCGCTGGTCCTGGACGCCGACGCCTCGCAGCGCCAGTGCATCGCGGCCGCCATGGCGAACCGGTCGTTCGTGATGAGCGGCCCGCCCGGCACCGGCAAGAGCCAGACGATCACCAACATGATCGCGGCGCTGATGCACTCCGGCCGCACCGTCCTGTTCGTCAGTGAGAAGGCCGCGGCGCTGGACGTCGTACGCAATCGACTGACCGACGTCGGCCTCGGGGACTTCGTCCTGGCCCTGCACAGCAGTGACACCAGCAAGAAGGCCGTGGCCCAGGAACTGGACCGTGCGCTGACGACCGAAGTGCGGGCTTCCGGGGCCGCCGAGCACGAGCTCGACGAGGCAAGGCGGCTGCGCGAGGAACTGTCCGCCTACGCCGCCGCGATGAACGAGGAGCGGCAGCCGCTTGGCCGCACGCTGCACGATGTGTTGGGCCGGCTCGCACTGCTCGGCCGGCAGGAGGTTCCGCAGCTGACGCTCACCTCCGGGGCCGCCGCCGTTACCGACACGCTCAGCGCCGCCGCGCTGCACGAGGTGCTCACGGCCGCCCGCTCGGTCGCCCGGTCCTGGCGGCCCGTCGCGGAGGGCGACTCCTTCCCTTGGTGGGGGCTGCGTGACCCCGAGGCGACGGGAGGAGGCTCGGCGACCACGGCGCTCGCCGATGCCGCCGATGCCCTGCAGTCGCTCCGGGCGGCTGCGGAACGTAGGCCCCTGGCGGCCGACACACCCCTGCCGAAGACGGTCCGGGACGTCCGGCGGATCGCGGACGACCTCCGCGCGGGGCTGCCCGTACGCACCTCGGGCGGGGCGAACGCGCCGTTCGAGGACCACTCGCCCGTCATCGCACAGCTCGCCGAGGGCTTCGGCCTGGGCAAACCGCGGGACATCGGGTCCGTACTCGCGCTGTTCGAGCTCGTCGACCTGGAGGGTGCCGAGCACCGGCCCCCGCTGCACTGGTTCGACGTGGCGAACCTGCGCCAGGCGCAGGCCGCGGCGGAGCAGTTCAAGGAGGCCGTCGGCGAGGAGGACGCGGCGCGCGGCGCGGCGCAGGACGTGTTCGGACCGCAGGTCCTGACCTACGAGGCCCTCGCCGATCTGGTGCGCCGGTTCGCCGAGGACCACCACGGGCTCACCGCCCGCTTCAAGGGCCAGTACCGCGCCGACCGGGAGGCGGCGAGCGCCCTCACCGTGACCGGGGCCTGGGACAAGCACCTGCCCGGCAGACTGGCACAGGCGCTCGCCTGGCAGCAGGCCCGTGCCCGGGTGCTGCGGCTGACCGAGGAGCACCGGGCGCTGCTGGGCCCCTACCTGCCCGGTGGTGCCGACGGATTCGCGGCGCTCGACAAGGCTCTGGCCAACGCCGCCCGGATCGCGGAGCTCACGGCGGAAAGCAACGAGCGGCGCGCCGTGGCCGACCGCCTCGCGCACGGAGCGGACACGGACCACGGATACGCCGGGCTACAGGTCCAGGCCGTCCGCGGTTCCCTCGCCGACTGGTGCGATGCCGTGGACCTGCGTGCAGCACGATGGACCGAGACCTCGGCGCGGCTCGCCGCGATGTTCGAGGACGGGCGCCGGCTCAAGCTGTTGCCGGCCCTGGGCGGCACGCTGGAGGAGGCCGCCCGCGCCCTCGCCGTCCTGGCGGCGGACCCCGCGGGCCCGGGGGAGTGGCAGACGTACCGCAGCGCACTCTCGGTGCTGACGGGCCGCGGGCTCGACGACCTCGTCTCCCGGGCCGCGGAGCGGGGCATCGGCGCGGAGGACTTCCCCCAGGTCGTGGAGCGCGCCCTGCTCCAGCTCTGGGCCGACACGCTGCTCGCCGCCGACGGCAGGCTGCGTACGGCCCGTGCCGCGGAGCTCGACGCCCGGGTGCGGAGCTTCCGCGAGGCCGACCGGATGCTGGTGGCCGCGGCGAGCGGCGCCGTCATCGAGTCGTGCAACAGTCGCAAGCCCAAGGCCTTCGGTGCGGGCGGGGCCTCGCTGATCCGCCGCGAAGCGGAGAAGAAGACCCGCCACATGGCCGTGCGGGAACTCCTCGGCAAGGCGCGGGAGGTGGTCCAGGCGGTCAAGCCCTGTTTCATGATGAACCCGCTCTCGGTGAGCCAGTACCTTCCGGCCGACTACCGCTTCGACGTGGTGATCTTCGACGAAGCTTCGCAGGTCAGGCCCGGTGACGCGGTCAACTGCGTGTACCGGGGCCGTTCCCTGGTCGTCGCGGGCGACGAGAAGCAGCTGCCGCCCACCTCGTTCTTCGACTCGGCCGTCGGGGACGAGGGCGATGAGTACGACGAGGAGCTGCCCGACGCCTTCGAATCGCTGCTCCATGCGTGCAAGGCGGGAGCGATGCGCGAGCTTCCGCTGCGCTGGCACTACCGCAGCCGCCACGAGGACCTCATCACCTTCAGCAACCGGTCCTTCTACGGCAACGCCATGGTGACCTTCCCGGGGGCGCTGGAACGCGGCCCCGACATCGGTGTGGAGTTCTTCAAGGTGGACGGCTGCTACGACAGGGGCGGGCGCCGGGACAACCGGCGTGAGGCGGAGGCCGTGGCACAGCGCGTGCTGCACCACTTCGACACCCGGCCGGGCCGCAGCCTCGGCGTGGTGGCGCTCTCGCAGGCCCAGGCGACTGCGATCGACGAATCCGTACAGCAGGCCCGACTGGCCCGCCCGGACCTCGACCACTGCTTCACCGAGGACCGCCTCGACGGGTTCTTCGTGAAGAACCTGGAGTCGGTCCAGGGCGACGAGCGCGACGTCATGATCATGTCGCTCGGTTACGGTCCGGACGAACGCGGGGTACTGGGGCTCAACTTCGGCCCCATCAACAGGGAAGGCGGCTGGCGACGCCTCAACGTCGCCGTCACCCGGGCCCGGTTCCGCGTGGAGGTGGTCGCCTCGTTCCACGGATCCCAGCTCAAGGACGGCCCCAACGAGAGCGTGCAGCACCTCAAGCGCTACCTCGAATACGCGGAGAACGGGCCCGCGGTCCTCGCCAGGGACACCGTGCAGGCGGACGCAGAGCCGGACAGCCCCTTCGAGGAGTCGGTGCTGGCCGTCCTGCGCGACTGGGGATACGAAGTGCAGCCGCAGGTGGGCGTCGCGGGCTACCGGGTCGACCTCGGCCTGCGGCACCCGGCGGCACAGGGCTCGTTCGCGCTCGGCATCGAATGCGACGGGGCGATGTACCACTCGTCACGAGCGGCCCGCGACCGCGACCGGCTGCGCCAGCAGGTACTGGAAGGACTCGGCTGGACCCTGCACCGGATCTGGGGCACCGACTGGTACCGCAACCGTCCGGAGGCGGAGCGCCGGCTGAAGGAGGCGGTCGAGGCAGCGGTGGCGACCGACCCCTTCGCGCGACCCGAGACGGTACGGTCGCCCGACCGCAGCGCGCTCGGCGCGCAGACGGAGACCGCCGAGACGCGGATCCCGACACCCCGCCCGGAGCCGGAGCGGGTCTTCCTGGTGGACCGGGCGCCGGTACGCGACTGGAGCACGCGGTACGTGCTCGCGGAGATCGGCGTGGACGCCTGGGCCGTACCGGAGTTCCACACCCCGGAAGCGCGTCCCGTACTGCGGAAGGTGCTGGCGCAGATCATCGAGGTGGAGGGGCCGATCCATCAGGACCTCCTGGTCCAGCGTGCGCGGGAAGCCTGGGGGCTCGGCAAGTCGGGTCGGCGGATGGTGGAGAACGCCCAGCAGGTGCTGCACGCCCTGGTGCGTGCCGGGATCGCGCAGTGCGACAGCGGCTTCGCGGACGTTGCCGGTCGGCCGCTGCGGGGTGCCCGCACGCCGTTGGAGGACCAGCCGCGCAAGATCGCCCATGTTTCACCGGCCGAGCGACAGCTGGCGATGAGGGAGCTGGCCCTGGAATGCCCGGGGATGACCACGGAGGAACTGCTCCAGCAGACCCGGGAGCTCTTCGGCTGGAAGCGCATGGGGTCCGACATCCGCAGCGCGCTCGAAGCAGACGTCAGGGACCTCCTCACCCGGGGCGGGCTCACCGGGACGCCGGACCGGCTGGTCGCTACGCGCTGAGTCCGGCGGCCCAGCGGGTCAAGGTGGTGAAGTCCCGGTCGCGCAGGCCGTGGCGCGGGTGGATGCGCAGCAGGAGGGCCGGAGCCGGATGGTGTTCGGCGACCCAAGCGCGGTCGCGCGAGGTGATCATGTCGTCGACCCAGGCGAAGGGGCGGCCGGCCGCCCAGTCGCGGAGGTGGCGGGTCTTCCACGAGAGGCCGTCGGGGTCGTCGGCGAAGAGTTCGGGCCACTCGACGACGGTGAGGTCACCCGGCAGTCCGATGTGCGGGGAGATCATCGTGTTGGCCTGGTGCGTCCAGGCGGTGGCCCAGGTGAGCTCGAACGGCAGGGCCAGCAGCCGGGCGCCGTGGGACGGGTGCAGGCGCACCCGGGCGCCGCGCCGGGCCCTGCGGGACTCCGGGTCGCGGTAGGAGAGCCAGACGTCGGGCCACATCCGGTGGCTCCGGTATCCGCGCAAACCGGCGAGGGGCGAGCGGAACGGGTTGAGGGGGCCGTCCACGTCGAGGAGGAGCAGCGGGCGATCGGTCATGAAGTGACCACTACCCAGTACACGATTGAGTGAAATGCTGACCGTCTCTATAACCCGAATGGGGTCAGAGCGTTGTTTCCGGTGCGGGGACATTACCCGCGAACTCGTCCGGAAGGCAGGGAAACTGATGCGTCACAGTCGTCGGAATGGCTTCATCGCGGCCGTGGTTGCGGGAGGCGGACTGGCGGTCGCGGGTGTGGGCGGACTCGCCCACGCCGACGCGGACGCGGGTGGTCGGGCCGAGCGCTCGCCGGGACTGCTGTCCGGAAACCTCGTACAACTGCCGGTGCACCTCCCGGTGAACGTGTGCGGGAACACCGTGAGCGTGGTCGGCGTGCTCAACCCGGCCGCCGGAAACCGCTGTAGCAACGTGTCGTCGGGGGGCGGTGGTGGCCGCCAGTCCGGCGCCAGCTCGACGCATTCTTCGAAACCGGCAGGCGCCAACGGCGGCGGGGCGCACGCCCAGGGAAGCGGAAAGGATTCTCCCGGAGTGCTCTCCGGCAACGGGCTCCAGCTTCCGGTCGACCTCCCGCTGAACGTCAGCGGCAACTCCGTGAACGTGGTCGGGATCGGCAACCCCTCGCTGGGCAACACGTCCGTCAACGGCGAGCAGCCCACGGGCGGTAAGCCCGTCCAGCCGCCCGTCGTCGAAAAGCCGGTGACGCCGGTCGTCTCCCCGCCCGCGCCCGCGTCCGTGCCCCCGCGCCCGGCGCCGCCCGCCCCGCCGAGGCACAGCGAGGCGCTCGCCCACACCGGATCGGACGGCGTCGGCTACCTGCTGCCCAGCGGTGGCGCGCTCCTCCTCGGTGGAGTGCTCCTCTACCGCCGCTTCCGCCTCAACTGATCTCCCCCGAGGGCGGCGTACGCCATCCGTCCAGGATGGCGTCGATCCGCGGGGCCAGCCGGGCACGGGCCGCGAACCGGGGGACCCCAGCCATCAGCAGGGCGTCGTACTCGGTGTCGGTGTGCCGGACCGCCGCCCGGACGGCGACGGACACCGCCAGTTCGTCGAGGGCGCGGCTGGCCGCCGTACGGCCCACCCGGCCGCTGCCGCGCAGCGAGGCGTGGGTGGCGATCGCCACGGCCCGATCGGCCGGACAACCGGGGAACAGCCGCACGATCTCGGCGGCGAAGGCCGCCGTGAAGCGGGTGTCCTCGGCCGAACGCCGCCGCCGGTCGCGCTCCCGGCGGCGCGCCCGCGCCTCGGAGTCCGCGAGGCAGGCGCGCTCCGCGCGCGCCAGCGCGGCCTCCTCGACGAGGAGGCCCAGGCGCTCGTAGCGGTGCCGGCGCTTGTTGAAGCGCACGACGACGGCGCAGAGCGAACTGGCCTCGCGGGAGCGGCGGGTGAGCGCCGTGTCCCCCCGCGGGAGATACACGAGATGGCCGAGATCCGTGCAGTCCAGGCAGCGGGGTACGCCGGACTCGCGGACGAGGTGCCGGAGCGGGCCCTGCCGGCAGTCGGCGCAGTGGATCTGCTTCAGCGACTCAAAAACCACCAGGCTCATAGAGGGGTGATACCGCTGTATGACCCTCATATCACCTGGTGAAGAAGGCATGTTGATGTTTCGTCGAGTGTTCCTGGATGCCCCTCGGCCCTCTTACCGTGGGGCGGTGGACCGTAGGAGGTCCGTCGAGGAGGAGCACATGGGCGGGCAGCTGACGATGACGGCACGTTCGGGCGGAGCGAGCGTCGCCACGGCCGCGACTGGCCGGGAGATAGTCATACCGCCGGGCGGCTGCACCGGCTGGCACTTCCACCGGGTCAGACTGGAGGCGGTGGTCATATCCGGGACCCTGACCCGGGTCCTGCACGACCGCACCGTCGTGGTGCACACGACCGGGACCACCTTCGTGGAGCCCGCGGGCATAGGCCACATCCACCTGGGCCACAACCTCGGCACCGAGCCGGTGGTGCTCCATGTGACCCCCGCGCTCCCGGTGGGGACGCCCTTCTCGATACCCACCCCGGCACCGGCCGGTGCCACGCAGGCGGCCTGTCGCTCACACAAGCCGACGTATCTCTCCGCGGACCCGATAGAAGCCCCCTGAGGCGGCGTGCAGCCCCTCGACCACGTACCGGGCGCCGGGCTCCCGTATCCCGCGCGGGAACTGGACGTTCCACGAGGGCTCGAAGCCCTCCGACACCACCTGGACCCGCATCCGGCCGCCCTGCTGGACGCACTCCACCACCACGCCGCCGGCCGGTGAAGCGGCCACCGTGGCCATCGAAACCGTCGCCACCGCCGAGGCCGAAGCGGCCGGGGTGAACACCGGCAGCGCCGCCGCCGACTTCACGTCCATCGGCGCGGGCACCGAGCCCTGCTGGGCCGCCGCGATCGCCTGCTCGGTCGCGTCCACGCAGACCAGCGACCCGTCCGTGGTGACGAGGTACAGCCGCTCGTCCAAGTACTGCATGGACAGTGCCGACCCGCCGCCCGTCCCCAGCTTCCACAGCCGTCGGCCGTCGGCGTCGAAGCAGTAGACCGAGGACGATGAGTCGCCGGCGAAGACGTGCCGCCCGTCGGGCGAGGTCGCGCACGAGTACACCGCGGCATCGCACGCGTAGGAGGCCTCCACCGCCCCCGTCGCCTTCGAGAGCCGCTGCACGGTGTTGCGGACCGTGCCCGCGTACACCGCCTGGTCCTCCTGCCAACCGAACAGCACCCCGCCGGGGGTCTTGGTGTGCCACAACTGCCCGCTGCCGTCGGCCGCGTAGGCCGTCACGCCACCGCTGTGCCCGTGGAAGACCGCCCGCTCGTCCGCCCGGACCATCCAGGCGCCCGTCCCGCCGGACTTCCGCGACCACTGGTGCTCGTCCTCGTGGTCGATGACGGTCAGGCCGCCGTTCGCGTCGGAGACGTTCAGCACGCCCTCGTGGATGTCGAGCCAGTAGATGTCCACGTCCGCCGCGATCGCGTAGGCCCCGAAGGGCACCTTCGACGACAGGTCGTACACCGTGCCGTCGTCACAGCCCGCGTAGATCCAGAACTCGTCCGCCACCAGGCACTTCACCCCGTCCGGCAGCGAATACCGGGCGAGCACCTCGCCGCCGTGGCTCAGCGTGTACACATCGCCCGCCTGGTTGCCGACCCAGCAGCGGTCCTCGTCCACATGGATGCCGAAGGCCGACGAACCGGTCCGGAAGCGCCACAGCACCGGAGCCACCGCGCGCGCCGTCGAGGGTGCGGAGGTCACCTGACGGCGGGTCACCGACCGGGCGGCGCGCTGCCCCTGCACGGCCGGGGCGTACCCCTTGCGCACCTTCTCCCCGATCTTCTTCGCGGCGGCCGCGCGGGCCTTCTCGGCGCTCGGGAACGCGGAGGTCTGCAGCTGGCCGTCCGCGCCGATGCGCCCGTACCGCACGGACACGGACGCGCCGTCGACGGTCACCTCGTAGAACTTGTGTGCCGCGCCGTCGTCCTGCGACAGCTCCAGATACGTCGTCTCCCGAGCCATGACAAACCTCTCCCCAAAGGCAGCGCCGCCGGCTCCCTTTCGGCCGGTGATCCCTCGTGAAAAACGCTAAGCCCCACCACTGACAATGGGCCCGTGCAGTGGGAAGCGATCACATGGCAGCGGATGGCCGAGCGGCTCGCCGGTCACCTCGACGACCCCGGCCGAGCCCCCGGGCCGGGCAGTTGGCAGCGGGTGGGCATCGACGGCGCCCCCGCCGCCGAGACCGGCCTGCTCGCCGGTCGGCTCGCCGAAGCGCTGCGACTGCGCGGCCGCCCGTCCCTGGTGGTGCCGGCCGACGGTTTCCTACGGCCCGCCTCCCTCCGCTTCGAGTTCGGCCGCCAGGACGTGGACTCCTACCTCGGCGGCTGGTACGACACGGCCGCGCTCTGGCGGGAGGTCTTCGGCCCGACCGACCCCGGCGGCAGCGGGCGGGTGCTGCCGGACCTCTGGGACCCGGTGACCGACCGGGCGACCCGCAGCCCGTACGTCGCACTCCCGCCCGGCGGCGTGCTGCTCGTGCACGGCCCGCTGCTGCTGGGCCACTGGTTCCCCTTCGACCTGAGCGTCCACATCCGGCTCTCCGCCGGCGCGCTCGCCCGCCGCACCGAGGAGTCCGCCCGCTGGACGCTGCCCGCCTTCGCGCGCTACGAGGCCGACACCGACCCGGGGTCGACCGCCGACGCGGTGGTCCGGGCCGACGACCCCCGCCACCCCGCCTGGACCGGCATCCGCAGCCGCTGACGGGCCGGGCAGGGCCGGCCCGACCGACGGACCTCCCCCAGGGGGTGTCCTACGGCCGACCGCCCGGCCGGGTCACCGCCATCGCCGCGGCCCGGCACCCGGCGCGGGCCGCCTCGGCCGGGTCCGCGCCCTCCAGCCGGGCCGCGAGGAAGCCCCCGGTGAAGGCGTCCCCGGCGCCCGTGGAGTCCACCGCCAGGGCCGGCTCCGCCTCGACCTCGGCGGTGACCCGGCCGCGTTCGGCGATCAGCGCCCCGGCCGCGCCGCGGGTCACCACCACCAGCGGCACCCGCCGGCTGAGCTCCGCCGCCGCCCGGGCCACCCCCGTCGGCTCCGGCAGCCCGGCCAGCAGCCGGGCCTCGTCCTCGTTCGGCAGGAGTACGTCCACCCCCGCCACGGCGTCCAGGAAGCGCTGCGGCCCCAGGCCCGCCAGGAATCCGGCCGAGGCGGGGTCCACGCTCACCTGCACCCCCCGGGTCCGGGCCGCCCGCAGCGCGACCGCGGCCAGCTCCCGGCTGCTGTCGGCGAAGAACAGGTAACCGGACAGGTGGAGATGGGCCGCCCCGTCCAGCAGGGAGGGGTTCCAGTCGGCCGGGCACAGCCGCAGCGAGGCCCCGCTGTCGGTCAGGAACGTCCGCTCCGCGTCCTTGCCGACCAGCGCGACCACCGTCCCGGTCGGCTCCTGCGCGTCGACCACCAGCCGCGGCCGCACCCCCGCGTCCACCAGTGCCCGCTCGTGCCAGCGCGCCGACTCGGCGCCCACCCGCGCCAGGAGCCGTACCTCGGCGGTCCCCGTACGGGCCGCCCAGCAGGCCGCGTTGGCCCCGGCCCCGCCCGGCAGGGTCCGGATGCGGGCAGCCGTGTCCGTGGCCGGAGCAAGCGGCTCCGGATGTATGGCCACCACGTCCGTCACCACGTCCCCGACGACGAGCAGCGCCCCCGGCCCGGTCACGCCCGTGCCGCCCAGGCCCCCGCGATCCGGGCGCCGAGCCGCACGTTGCCGCGCACCGCCGCCAGGTTCGCCTCCAGGGAGGCCCCGCCCGTCGCCCGTGCCAAGAACCCCAACAGGAACGGCGTCACCGCCTGCCCGGTGATCCCGCGCTCGTGGCACTCGGCGAGCGCCTGCGCCAGTACCCGGTCGTGCAGCTCGGGATCCAGCTGCTCCTCCCGCGCCACCGGATTGGCCACCAGCAGCGCCGCGTCCGCACCGCCCAGCGCGTCCTGGGCGGCCATCACCGCGGCGACCTCCTCGGGCCCGTGCACCGTCCAGTCCACCGGCTCGCCCGAGTCGGCCAGATAGAACCCGGGGAAGCGGTCCGTCCCGTAGCCGAGCACCCCCACCCCCAGCGTCTCCAGCCGCTGCAACGTGCCCGGCACGTCCAGGATCGACTTCACGCCCGCGCACACCACGGTGATCCGCGTACGCGCCAGCAGCGACAGGTCCGCCGACTCGTCCTGCGTCTGCGCCCACTCCCGGTGCACGCCGCCCAGCCCGCCGGTGGCGAAGACCCGCAGGCCCGCCCGGGCGGCGAGGAAGGCCGTCGCGGACACCGTCGTGGCACCGGTCGCCCCCGTCGCCAGCGCGGGAGCCAGATCCCGATGGCCGAGCTTGCGCACGCCCTCGCCGCCCGCGATCCGCTCCAACTGCGCCTTGTCCAGGCCCGCGTACGCCACCCCGTCCAGGACCGCGATCGTCGCCGGAACCGCGTCCTCCGCGCGCACCAGGGCCTCCAGTTCGAGGCCCACCGCCAGGTTGCGGGGACGGGGCAGACCGTGCGCGATGATCGTCGACTCCAGGGCCACCACGGGCTTCCCCAGGGCGAGCGCCTCGCGCACCTCTGCCGACAGGACCGGGATCTCAGATGCTCTGTGCTGTGACATGTCCCCATCCATGGCACGGGATCGGCGCCCCCAAACGCTCTCCCGCCACACCCGTCCCAACCTGTCCGAGTAGCGTTCCCCCATGGACACGCGCGGCTTCTACGACGAGCTGGCCGACCGCTACGACCTCATCTACGCCGACTGGGAGGCGAGCACCGCCCGCCAGGGCCGGGCCCTCGACGCCCTCCTCACCGCCGAGCTGGGCCCCGGACCGCACACCGTGCTCGACAACGCCTGCGGCATCGGAACCCAGTCGCTGGGCCTCGCGGCACTGGGCCACCGGGTCACCGGGACCGACCTCAGCCCCGCCTCCGTCGCCCGCGCCGCCCGCGAGGCCGCACAGCGCTCGCTCACCCTCCCCGTCGCCGTCGCCGACATGCGGGCCCTCCCCTTCGCGGACGCCTCCTTCGACGCCGTGGTCTGCGCCGACAACGCGCTGCCGCACCTGCTCACCGCCGAGGACGTGCGCGCCGCGCTGGCCGAAACCCGGCGGGTGCTGCGGCCCGGCGGACTGCTGCTGCTCTCCACCCGCCCGTACGGCGAACTGCTCGGGGCCCGCCCGCAGAGCGAGGCCCCACGCGTCCGCACCGGCCCCGACGGGCGGACCATCACCTTCCAACTGTGGCACTGGCACGCCGACGGGGAGCGGTACGACGTGGAGCTCTTCCAACTGCTGCCGACCGGCGGCACCTGGACCACGCGGACGTCGAGCGCCACGTACTGGGCGCTGCCGGAGGGGGAGACGGCCGGGTACGTCCGACGGGCCGGGTTTGCCGACCCGCTCTGGCACGCACCGGGGAACACTGGCTTCCACCAGCCGGTACTCGCCGCCAGGCGCCCGGCAGGGCCGTGACGGGGGCGGGCGCTGGACAAGGTGACTCGTCCGGCGGGCCGTTCCTGGACGCTGTGGTCACCGCTTCGCGCGGCGGGCCGCACTAGGCTGGCGCGGCATGAGCACCAGTGATCACTCCACCGCCCCCGCCTCCTTCTCCGTCTCCGTCGCGGACGTCGAACTGGAGGCGGACGACCTCGACCCCGGGCAGATCGTCTCCGGCGAGCCCGTCGTGACGGGCAAGGTCCTGTGGGAGTCGGCGGACGGCAAGCAGGTGCGCGGGATCTGGCAGATCACCCCCGGTGTCGTCACCGACGTCGAGGCGAACGAGCTCTTCGTGGTGGTCAGCGGCCGCGCCACCGTCGAGGTCGAGGGCGGCGAGACCCTGGAGGTCGGCCCCGGCTCCGCCTGCGTGCTCCGGGAGGGCGACCGGACCACCTGGACCGTGCACGAGACGCTGCGCAAGGCCTACCACATCAGCTACTGACGTCCTTCTCAGACGCGGGCGCGGTCGCGGACGCCGGCGCGGGCGCGGGGGCGGCCCCGGGCACGGGGTGGCGGCGCGCGGTGAACAGCGCGAGCGCCGCCATCGGCAACAGCAGCGCGGCGCCGACGGCGTTCAGCCAGCCGTAGCCCGCCCCGGACATGATGAGCCCGGCGGCTGCTCCGCCCACGCCGGCGGCCGCGTTCATCGTGAGGTCGCTCAGCCCCTGCACGGCGGCCCGCGCGGGCTGCGGCACCGAGTCCGTCAGCAGGGCCGAGCCGGACACCATCCCGGCGGACCAGCCGAGGCCGAGCAGGAAGAGGCCGAGCGCGCTCCGGCCGTGGCTGGGCCCGGCCGTTCCGGCGAGCAGTGCGGCGACGGACAGGAGCCCCGCGGCCAGTCCGATCACAGAGAGCCGCCCGAGCCGGTCCGCGAGCCAGCCCATCACGGGGGAGAAGGCGAACATGCCCGCGATGTGACCGCTGATCACCAGCCCGATGAGTTCCAGGCCGGCCCCGTGGTGACCCAGGTCCATCGGGGTCATCACCATGATCGAGACCATGGTGGTGTGCGACACGGCGACGGTGAGCAGGGCGAGCCGGGCCCGTGGCGAGGCCTTCACGGCGGCGAAGCCGGCCCGCAGCGAGCGCCCTTCGCGGGTC
Source organism: Streptomyces sp. NBC_01214 (assembly GCF_026340975.1). Lineage (GTDB taxonomy): Bacteria > Actinomycetota > Actinomycetes > Streptomycetales > Streptomycetaceae > Streptomyces. The sequence continues at coordinate 2,420,373 of NZ_JAPEOS010000001.1, forward strand.
TGCTCCTCGGGCGGGGCGAGCGACCGGGCCGTCAGCAGCGGGTCGGGGCGCAGGAGCACGCCGATCAGCGTGCCCGTGAGCAGGAAGACGACGGCGGCCCATACGAACGGGCCGGCCGTCTCGGGTATCGCGGTACCGGCGAAGCTGTGACTGGCCGGTGCGGACAGGTTGGGCCCGAGCACCGCGCCGACGGTCGAGGCCCAGACGACGACCGAGATGGCCCGGGCGCGGTGGTCCGGGGCCGCGAGGTCCGCGGCGGCGAACCGGGCCTGCAGGTTGGCGGAGGAGGCGGCGCCGAAGGCGGCCATGCCGAGCAACAGCAGCGGGAAGCTCCCGATGGTGGCGGCGAGGACGACCAGGCCCGCTCCGGCGGCGCCGATCCCGTAGGCCAGGACCAGCCCGGGGCGACGGCCGCGCGCGTTCATCAGCGCGGCGAGCGGCAGCGAGACGAGGGCGGTGCCGATCACCGCGGCCGTGGAGGCGACGCCGGAGAGGGCCTCGGTACCGCTGACCTCGGTGGCGAGTACGGGGGCCAGGGCGATGCTGATCGGCACGCCGAGGCCGCCGAGGACCTGGCCGGCCATGAGGACCCGGGAGGTGCGGCGCTGGAGCCGGGCCAGCTCGGGCGGGCCGAGGGGCCGCACGGGCCGGTCGGTGCCGGGCGAGGCGGTCACGGCGTACACCGGCTGCGCGGGTGCGTGACACGGGGCGCGGGGGACGCGGGGAGGCCGGGTGCGGCGGCAGGAGTAGTCACCGCCGCAGTGTGCCAGTCCTTACCGCCCGGCGGAACCGTGCGGGAGCCCGGCCGGTCCGCGGTCCGGTCCGCAGTCCGATCTGGGGGACAGGTCCGCAGGTCAGGGCCCTGTTTCAGAACAGCGGCTGGGGGAGCACGCCCTCCAGCGCGAGCAGCTGCCGCTTGGTCTCCACCCCACCGCCGAATCCACCGATGCCCCCGTCGTTCTCCACGACCCGGTGGCAGGCCACCACCAGGGGCAGCGGGTTCGAGCCCATGGCGTTGCCCACGGCCTGGGCGGCGCCGGGCTGTCCGACGCGGGCGGCCAGCTCCCCGTACCCGACGACCGATCCGTAGGGCACGGAGCGGTCCAGCTCCTGGAGCACCTGCCGGTTGAAGCCGGAGCTCAGACGCCAGTCCAGCGGCAGCTCGAAGCGGCGCAGCGATCCCCCGAAGTACGCGGTGAGCTGGCGTATCGGCTCGGCCAGCAGCGCTTCCTCGCCCGGCGCGGGACGTCGGGCGTCGGCGCCGAGCCGGGAGACGAGCGGGCGGATCATCCCGTCGACCCGGTCCGGCTCGGCATGGAACTCGACCCGGACCAGACCTTCCGGGGTCGCGGCCAGGAGCAGGGGCCCGATGTCGCTGGCGACGACGGTCCATTCGAGGTGCGGCCCGCGGGGCCGCTCGGTGCTGTCCACGCGTCCACGGTACGACCACCCACCGACACGGCGGTCACGGTTGTGGATGTTGGCCGCATCGCCCGCCCGCCCGCTTGTTCGTCCGCCCGTCCGCCCGTCCGCCCGTCCGCCCGTCCGCCCGTCCGCCCGTCCGCCCGTCCGCCCGTCCGCCCGTCCGGACCGGGGCCTGGGGCCTGGGGTCAGAACCCGTCGACCGCGTCCTGGACCACGTCCGGGGCGTTGGTGATGATCCCGTCCACCCCCATGGCCTGCACCTTCCGGGCGGTGGCCGCGTCGTCCACGATCCAGGTGTCCACCTCCATGGCCTTGCCGTGGGCGCCGCGCAGGCCGTGCACGGCCGAGACCCAGTCGGCCGAGATCGTCGTGTGCCAGGGGTTGATGCGGTCGGTGAACTCCGCGTAGCGCGGCAGGTCCGCCACGGTGGGGGTGCCCAGGAAGGCCGTCACCAGGTCCGGGCGCAGCCCGTGCACGATGCGCACGGAGTCCGCGCTGAAGCTCTGCACCACCAGGCGCTGCGCGACGTGGCGCGCGTCGAGCCAGCCGGCCTCGTCCAGCACCTGCAGGGTCTGCTCCTCGATCCCCGGGTACAGCTCCGGCTTCTTGATCTCCAGCAGCAGCCGCTGCCGGTTGCGCTGTACCCGGTCGAGGTACTGCCGCAGGCTCGGCACGGAGGCGCCCGCGTACTCGCCGCCGAACCAGCTGCCCGCGTCCAGCACGGAGATCTCGGCCCAGGTGAAGTCCTTGACCTTCCAGGGCGCCCGGCCCGGGAACCGCTCCTCGACGTCGGTGGTCCGGGCCAGGGTGTCGTCGTGGATCACCACCAGCACGCCGTCCTTGGTGCGCTGCACGTCGTTCTCGACCCAGGCGAAGCCCATCTGCATCGCCAGGTCGATCGCGTCGAGGGTGTTCTCCGGGGCGTATGCGGAGGCCCCCCGGTGGGCGTACACGACCGGGCCCCCCAGAGCGGCCCGGCCGGCGCCGGTGCCGATTCCGGTGTCGGTGCCGGTGGTGGATCCGGGACCGGTGGCGGCGTACGAGGCCGTCCCGCCCAACAGGGTGAGGGTGAAGCCCAGGAATGCGGCGGCGGCCGCGGCGGCGGGTCGGACGTACATGTGCGTTCTCCTCGGGTCGTGAGCCCTGTTCCTGCGTCAGACGGGTGCGGAGCGGCAGACGTTGTGGCGATGCACTTCACCGCGATCATGGGGTTGAAGATCACTGAGCCGCCACCGAACTACGACAAACGGACCAGAACGAATGACAAACGCCCCGGCGGCCGGAGCCGGCCGGAGCGCGCCGCCGACCCGCGGGGATGCGTGAGTGTCAGTGGGGGGTCGTACGGTTGACCCATGCGGCCCGTATCGAAGATCGAACGCACGGTGGCGCCTTTCGAGGTCGTCAGCCCCTACCAGCCCAGCGGCGACCAGCCGGCGGCCATCGCCGAGCTGGAGAAGCGCATCCGTGCAGGTGAGAAGGATGTCGTCCTGCTGGGTGCGACCGGCACGGGCAAGTCGGCGACGACTGCCTGGATGATCGAGAAGCTCCAGCGCCCCACCTTGGTCATGGCGCCGAACAAGACGCTCGCCGCCCAGCTGGCGAACGAGTTCCGCGAGCTCCTGCCGAACAACGCCGTCGAGTACTTCGTCTCGTACTACGACTACTACCAGCCCGAGGCTTACGTACCGCAGTCGGACACGTACATCGAGAAGGACTCCTCGATCAACGAGGAGGTGGAGCGGCTGCGCCACTCCGCGACCAACTCGCTGCTGACCCGGCGCGACGTGATCGTCGTCGCCTCCGTGTCCTGCATCTACGGCCTCGGTACCCCGCAGGAGTACGTCGACCGGATGGTCTCCCTCAAGGTGGGCGAGGAGATCGACCGGGACCAGCTGCTGCGCCGCTTCGTGGACATCCAGTACACGCGCAACGACGTCGCCTTCACCCGCGGCACCTTCCGGGTGCGCGGGGACACGATCGAGATCTTCCCGGTCTACGAGGAACTGGCCGTCCGCATCGAAATGTTCGGCGACGAGATCGAGGCCCTCTCCACCCTGCACCCGCTGACCGGAGAGGTCATCAGCGAGGACCGCGAGCTGTACGTCTTCCCCGCCAGCCACTACGTCGCCGGTCCCGAGCGCATGGAGAAGGCGGTCCGCGGCATCGAGGCGGAGCTGGCCGAGCGCCTCGCCGAGCTGGAGAAGCAGGGCAAGATGCTGGAGGCGCAGCGCCTGCGCATGCGCACCACGTACGACCTGGAGATGATGCGCCAGATCGGGTCCTGCTCCGGCATCGAGAACTACTCGCTGCACATGGACGACCGCGAGCGCGGCTCCGCGCCCAACACCCTCATCGACTACTTCCCGGAGGACTTCCTCCTGGTCATCGACGAGTCGCACGTCACCGTGCCGCAGATCGGCGCCATGTACGAGGGCGACGCCTCCCGCAAGCGCACCCTGGTCGACCACGGGTTCCGGCTGCCGTCCGCCCTGGACAACCGGCCGCTGAAGTGGGAGGAGTTCCAGGAGCGCATCGGCCAGACCGTCTACCTGTCGGCCACCCCCGGAAAGTACGAGCTCTCGCGGGGCGACGGCTTCGTCGAACAGATCATCCGCCCCACCGGCCTCATCGACCCCGAGGTCGTGGTCAAGCCCACCGAGGGGCAGATCGACGACCTGGTCCACGAGATCCGGCAGCGGGTCGAGAAGGACGAGCGGATCCTGGTCACCACCCTCACCAAGAAGATGGCCGAGGACCTCACGGACTACTTCCTGGAGCTCGGCATCCAGGTGCGGTACCTGCACAGCGACGTGGACACCCTGCGCCGCATCGAGCTGCTGCGCGAGCTGCGGGCCGGCGAGTACGACGTCCTGGTCGGCATCAACCTGCTCCGCGAGGGCCTCGACCTGCCCGAGGTGTCCCTGGTGGCGATCCTCGACGCCGACAAGGAGGGCTTCCTGCGCTCCGGGACCTCCCTGATCCAGACCATCGGCCGCGCCGCGCGCAACGTGTCCGGCCAGGTCCACATGTACGCGGACAAGATGACGCCGGCGATGGAGAAGGCCATCGAGGAGACCAACCGGCGCCGCGAGAAGCAGATCGCGTACAACACGGCGAACGGGATCGATCCGCAGCCGCTGCGCAAGAAGATCAACGACATCGTCGCCACCATCGCCCGCGAGGAACTGGACACCGAGGAGCTCCTCGGCACCGGATACCGGCAGGCGAAGGACGGCAAGGGCGCCAAGGCCCCGGTGCCGGCGCTCGGCGGCCGGGCGGCCACGGGCAAGACGGGCGGAAAGGGTGCGAAGGGCGCGAAGGCGGCGGCGGGTGCCGAGGTGCTCACCGACCGGCCCGCAGCCGAACTGGCCGCACTCATCGAGCAGATGACCGAACGCATGCGCGGGGCGGCCGCCGAGCTCCAGTTCGAGGTCGCGGCCCGGATCCGGGACGAGGTGGGCGAGCTGAAGAAGGAGTTGCGGCAGATGAAGGAAGCGGGCCTCGCCTGACCGGGGGCCGGTCAGTAGGGTTGGGTCACAGCCGCAGGTACATGCTGCACGCCCGTCATCGGGCGGGCCAGGGAGAGGGGACAGTACGTGACGGTCAACATGACCAAGGGTCAGGCCATCAGTCTGCAGAAGGCGGACGGAGGCACGCTGACCGCGGTCCGGATGGGCCTCGGCTGGCAGGCGGCGAAGCGCCGCGGACTGTTCGGCTCGCGGACGCGGGAGATCGACCTCGACGCCTCGGCGGTGCTCTTCGCCGACAAGCAGCCCGTCGACGTGGTCTTCTTCCGGCACCTGCAGAGCGACGACGGTTCGGTGCGCCACACCGGTGACAACCTCGTCGGCGGCGTCGGCCAGGGCGGGGACGACGAGGCGATCCTCGTCGACCTCCAGCGCGTGCCGGTGCACATCGACCAGATCGTCTTCACGGTGAACTCCTTCACCGGCCAGACGTTCCAGGAAGTGCAGAACGCGTTCTGCCGCATCGTCGACGAGACCAACGGCCAGGAGCTGGCCCGCTACACCCTCGACGGCGGCGGTCAGTACACCGCGCAGATCATGGCCAAGGTGTCCCGGGCGGGCGCCGGCTGGCAGATGACGGCCCTCGGGAACCCGGCCAACGGCCGCACCTTCCAGGACCTCATGCCGGCGATCCTGCCGCACCTGTAGCAGTACCGGACAAGAGAAGAAGGCACGGGGGAGGGGCTGCACGATGACGGCCGAACTGGTCCGGGGGCAGAACCACCCCGTGTCCCAGAGCCGGGTGGAGATCAGGGTTTCGGCGGGTACGCCCGTGCTCGCCCTGGCCTCGCTCGCCGACGAACAGGGCCGGTTCGCCGGCAACGGGATACTCGCCCACCCGGGCGCCAGGTCCCTTCCCGGCGTCGAGTCTCCGGGCGAGCTCGCCGAGCGGCACGCCTTCGCCGTCGACCTCGACGAGGTCGCGGCGGACGTCCACCGGCTCGGCGTACTGCTCGTCCTCCCGCCCGGCGGCCCGGTCCGCTTCGGCGCGGTACCGGCCTCCTACGTGGCCGTGGCCGACCCGGACGGGGCCGAGCTCGCCGGTTACACCCTGACGGGGCTCGACGCCGAGACGGCCGTCGTCGCCCTGGAGCTGTACCGGCGCCAGGGCGCCTGGAAGGTCCGCGCCGTGGGCCAGGGCTACGCCGAGGGCCTCGGCGCCCTGCTCGCCGACGGCGGGCTGCCCGCCGCGGCCGCCGCGGAGCTGGCCGCCGCCGCGCTCGGCACGACCCCGCGCACCGCGGGGGCCGACGCCACCCTCGCGACCATGCCCACCCTCGTCGGCGACCTGCGCGCCCCGCAGACCCCGGCGCAGGCCCCCGCGCCCGCCCCCGAACCGCCGGACCCGGTCCCCGCCCCCGGACACCCGTACGCCGGTACGCCCGGACCCGCGTCCGGTGGCGACACCGCGGCGTCCCCGCCCACCATCAACTACGCCCACCCACGGCGCCGCCGCACCAGCACCGAGCCGCCCGAGCCCGCGCCGCGGGCCGCCGCACCGCAGGAACCCGGACAGCACCCGCGGCCCGTCGCAGGCGACGCCAGCGGCTGGTCCATGGAGGAGCGGCTCTACAACCAGGTCTGGGGGATCTTCGAGGACCTGGCCCGCACGGTCGCCGCCTACCGCAGCGCCGTCGAGTTCGCCGACTCCCGCATGGACCGCGAGCTCGACGAGGCCCTGTCCGACCCGCGCCACCGCCTCGGCGGCTCCGGGAACGCCGCCCGCGACACCGCGCGGGCCCGCCGCGACGAGCTCGTCGCCCAGGCCCAGGCCGTCCTCGACCGGGACCTGGCCCAGCTGATCGCCGAGTCGGAAGTGGTCGAGCCCGCGCTGCCGGCGGCGTACGCCCGCTGGGACAACCCCGTCTGGCACGGTCACCGCACGCCCGAGGAGAGCCCGCTGGCCCTGCGCCTGGGGGACCTGCACCTGCCCGAGCGGCCCGATCTGCGCGTCCCCATGCTGACCCGGGTCCCGCTGGAGCGCGGGCTCTGGATCGACAACGGCCGCACCGGCTCCGAGGCCGCGATGACCATGGACACCGACCGGCTGCGCCGGGCCGCCATGGACATGGCCGTCGCCCTGGCGGTCCGGTTGCTCGCCGTCCACCCCGCCGACCGGTTCTCCGTGCACGTCATCGACGCGGCCGGGGCCGGATCCGCCTCCCTGTCCCCCCTCGTACGCGCCGGGGTGCTGGCCGGCCCGCCCGCCTCCGGGGCCATCGGGGTCACCCAGACCCTGGCACGGCTGACCCGGCGGGTGGACCTCGTACAGATGGCGCTGCGGGCCGGCGCCCCCGAGGACCTGCCGCCGGACGTGGACACGGCCGACCAGCTGCTGATCGTGCACGACTTCCCGCACGGCTTCGACGACCGCGCCGTCACCCAGCTGCGCTACCTCGCCGACGAGGGCGCGGCGGTCGGCGTGCACCTGCTGATGGTCGCGGACCGCGACGAGGCCTCGGCCTACGGGCCGCTGCTCGATCCGCTGTGGCGCTCCCTGATGCGGCTCTCGCCGGTGCCCGACAACCACCTCGCCGACCCCTGGGTCCATCACGCCTGGACCTTCGAACCGGACCTGCCCCCGCAGGGCAGCAGGGTCCTCGACCAGGCACTGGACCGGGTGGCGGAGGCCCGGCGCACTACCCGCCCGTGACCATCCTTTGGTGTTCCCTTTACCTTTACCGCCCTCGGCGGGTAAGCTCGTACGTGCGGAGGGGAGTATTCCTGCTTTCCTGCTACGACGTACCCGTCAATACGGACCACTGCGGTCACACGAGCGCAGTCTGTCCCGGGGCGTCGGCCCACGGCCTCCAGGCCGTCCGGGTGGAAGAGACCTCCGGCAGCGATGACGCTGACGAAGTGCTGAGCCATCCGCCGGAGGCGTGTTCACCATGGAAGTTTCCTGGGCCCTTTGGGTCGCGACCATTCTCGGTCTGTCCCTCCTCATCGGTGCCGATTTCTTCATCGGCCGCAAGCCGCACGACGTGTCGATCAAGGAGGCCGGCACCTGGACGGTCGTCTGGATCGTCCTCGCCGCACTCTTCGGCCTCGGCCTGTGGTTCTTCGGCACCCCCCAGGCGTCCCAGGAGTTCTTCGCGGGCTTCATCACCGAGAAGTCGCTGAGCGTCGACAACCTCTTCGTCTTCGTCCTGATCATGGCGAAGTTCGCGGTGCCGTCCCACCTCCAGCAGCGCGTGCTGCTCATCGGCGTACTGATCGCCCTGGTCCTGCGCGCGGTCTTCATCGCCGCCGGCGCCGCGATCATCGCCAGCTTCTCCTGGGTCTTCTACATCTTCGGTGCGTTCCTGATCTACACCGCGTGGAAGCTGATCCAGGAGGCCCGCAAGGACGAGGACGACGAGGAGTTCGAGGAGAACCGTCTCCTCAAGTCCGTCGAGAAGAAGTTCGGCGTCGCCGACCAGTACCACGGCACCAAGCTCTTCATCGTCAACAACGGCAAGCGCGTGCTGACCCCCCTGATGGTCGTCATGCTCGCCATCGGCACCACCGACGTGCTGTTCGCCCTGGACTCCATCCCCGCGATCTTCGGCCTCACCCAGGACCCGTACATCGTCTTCACGGCCAACGCCTTCGCCCTCATGGGCCTGCGCCAGCTGTACTTCCTCATCGGCGGCCTGCTGAAGAAGCTGGTCCACCTCAGCTACGGCCTCTCCATCATCCTGGGCTTCATCGGCATCAAGCTGGTGCTGCACGCCCTGCACGAGAACGGCGTCCACGTTCCGGTGATCTCGATCCCGGTCTCCCTCGGCGTCATCTGCGGTGTCCTGGTCATCACCACGATCACCAGCCTGATCGCCTCCAAGAAGCAGGCGGCGGCCGAGGCCGCCGCCCGCCCGGAGAACGTCGACGCGTAACCGGATCGAAGGACCTACGCGGGGGCGGCCGTTTCGGCCGCCCCCGTTTCCGTCGACCGGCCCGCGGCCGCCCGCTTCGACACGACCGCCGGACCGGTCTCCGGCAGCACCGCGAAACAGACCAGGCTGACCAGGGCGATCCCGGTCAGGTACAGCGCGACGCCCCACGGCGGACCGGAACCGTCCGCCAGCGCCGTCGCCACGATCGGGGTCAGCGCCCCGCCCAGCACCCCGCCCAGGTTGTAGCCGACGGCCGCGCCCGTGCAGCGGATCCGCGGCGCGTACAGCTCGGGCAGGTACGCGGCCACCACCGAGAACATCGTCACCATGCCCACCAGCGCTCCGACGAAGCCCACCGTCATCAGCAGCGGATCGGCCGTGCGCAACAGAGCCACCAGCGGGAACATCCACACCACGCAGATCGTGCACCCGATCAGGCACAGCGGCCGCCGCCCGTAACGGTCGCCGAGCACCGCGACCAGCGGGGTCACCAGGCCCATGACCGCGACCGCGATCATGATGCAGGCCAGCATCGCCGTGCGGCCCACCGCGAGGTGGTCGGTGGCGTAGGAGAGGGACCAGGTGGTGACCGCGTAGAAGACGGCGTACCCGATCGCGAGCGCCCCGCCGGTCAGCAGGAGCAGCCGCCAGTGGCCCCGGAAGACCTCGGCCAGCGGGGCCTCGGCGCGCCGGTCCGTCGCGGCGAGCGCCCGGAACTGCGGGGTCTCCTCCACCGAGCGGCGCAGCCACAGCCCGGCCAGCGCCAGTACCCCGGCCGCCCAGAACGGCACCCGCCACCCCCAGGCGGTGAACTGGGCGTCGGTCAGCGATGCGGACAGCCCCAGCATCAGGCCGTTGGCGAGCAGGAAGCCCACCGGCGGGCCCATCTGCGGGAAGCTCGACCACAGCCCGCGCCGCCGCTCGGGGGCGTGCTCGGCGGTCAGCAGGACGGCGCCGCCCCACTCCCCGCCCAGCCCGAGGCCCTGGAGGAAGCGCAGCAGGAGCAGGAGCACGGGCGCGGCCATGCCGATCGAGCCGTACGAGGGCACGCAGCCGACGGCCACCGTGGCGAGGCCGGTGAGCAGGAGGGAGGCGAGCAGCACCGGGCGCCTGCCGTAGCGGTCGCCGATGTGGCCGAAGACCACCGAGCCGAGCGGGCGGGCCAGGAAGCCGACGCCGAAGGTGCCGAAGGCGGCGAGGGTTCCGGCGAGCGGGGAGAAGGAGGGGAAGAAGAGCGGGCCGAGCACGAGGGCGGCGGCCGTCCCGTACACGAAGAAGTCGTAGAACTCGATCGCCGTTCCGGCGAGCGAGGCCGTGGCCAGCCGCAGCATGCCGGGCCCGGCGGAGCCGTCGGCCCCGGCGGGCGGGGTCTCGGCGGGCGGGGTGTCGCCGGGCGGTGCGGCGGAGGGAGGTGCGGACGAAGGGGCGGGGGAGGCCTCGGGGGCGGCGGAGGCCAGGGGCGGGGACGGGTCGTGTGGCATGCCGCACCAGATACCCGTTCCCCGCCGCTCAGGGCGTGGGTTCGGCCGCAAGCGACCGGAAGGAGTGCGTCGCGCCCGGAAGTTGACGCGTTGCGGTGCCTACCAGCCGCGCTCGCGCCATTCGGCCAGGTGCGGACGCTCGGCGCCGAGGGTGGTGTCGTTGCCGTGCCCCGGGTAGACCCAGGTCTCGTCCGGCAGCTGCTCGAAGATCTTGTGCTGCACGTCGTCGATCAGGCTGGCGAAGGCCTTCGGGTCGTCGTGGGTGTTCCCGACGCCGCCCGGGAAGAGGCAGTCGCCGGTGAACACGTGCGGGTGGCCGTGCGGGTCGTCGTAGACCAGCGCGATCGAGCCGGGGGTGTGTCCGACCAGGTGGCGGGCGGTCAGCGTGACCCGTCCGACCGTGATCGTGTCCCCGTCGGCGACCGGCACGTCCGTCGCCACCGGGATGCCCTCGGCGTCGAGGGCGCCCGCGTAGGTGCGCGCGCCGGTCGCCTCGACGACCTCCGCGAGGGCGCCCCAGTGGTCGCCGTGCTGGTGGGTGGTGACCACGGACGCGATGCCGTCGTCGCCGATCAGGCTGAGCAGGGTGCCCGCCTCGGCGGCCGCGTCGATGAGCAGCTGCTCGTCGGTGGCGCGGCAGCGCAGCAGGTACGCGTTGTTGTTCATGGGGCCCACCGCGACCTTGGAAATCATCAGGTCCGCAAGTTCGTGCACGTCGGCCGGACCGCCGACCTTGACCTCTCCGGTGTACGTCATGTGTTGATCCTAGAGCGGGGGGAGCTCGGGCAGGCCGTCGCCGGCCATGACGGCGAGGTGGGCGCCCTGGAGACCGCGCCCGGCCAGCCAGCCGAGCAGTTCGTTCTTGGGGCCCTCGAGGACCACGGGGGTGCCCTCGGTGCCGCCGGTGTGCCAGACCTGGCCGCCGTAGGAGGCGTTCAGGGTCACCGGCGGGACGTCCGGACGCCCGGACCAGCGGTCGGCGAGGAAGGCGATCTCGCGGTCGGTGAACTCCTCCGGGAGGTGGTGGAGCTCGTAGCCGATGTTCAGGTCGACGTGGTGTAGATCGACCTCGACCCAGCGCCGGAAGGGCACGTTGGCGGCGAGGTCCGTGACGCCGTTGCGCAGCTCGACCGTGCGCGACCAGTCCTGGTCGGGCTCCGTGGTGGCCGTGAAGCGGGCCGCGGAATCACGGAGGTCCGTCAGGTGTTCTTCCAGGGTGCGGCCGGCGTCGCGCTCGATGTCGGCGTCGCGGGCGGTGGCGCTCTCGTACATCGGGCGTCCCTCGAAGACGTTGACGAGCGCGTCCGCGTTGCGAGCGAGGTGGGCCAGGACGTGGCCGCGGGTCCAGCCCGGGAGGTGTGACTCCTCGGCGAGGGCTGCGTTGTCCAGTTTCGCGACGGCGGTCAGCAGCCGGTCCGTGGCTTCACGTACAGATCGCAGGTCGCGCACATGATCAGTCATGACGGCGAGCCTAGTGGCTCGCCGGGCACCGCCACACGATTGGGTGAAGCGGTCTGCGGAGTGCCGTAAATCGAATGTGCGTGCTATACGCTCGGAAGTCCAAGGACCAAGTCCATCGCAGAGGCGCCCCCCATACCCTGGGACGGGGGCCCGTGCCCCCGCTCTCTCAAGAAAGGTGCGGACCGGCGTGACCGACCGTCTCATCGTTCGTGGCGCTCGCGAGCACAACCTGAAGAACGTCTCGCTCGACCTGCCCCGCGACTCACTCATCGTCTTCACCGGACTCTCCGGGTCGGGCAAGTCGTCCCTGGCCTTCGACACGATCTTCGCCGAGGGCCAGCGCCGCTACGTCGAGTCGCTCTCGTCGTACGCCCGCCAGTTCCTCGGGCAGATGGACAAGCCCGACGTCGACTTCATCGAGGGCCTCTCCCCGGCCGTCTCGATCGACCAGAAGTCGACCTCGCGCAACCCGCGCTCGACCGTGGGCACCATCACCGAGGTCTACGACTACCTCCGCCTCCTCTTCGCCCGCATCGGCAAGCCGCACTGCCCCGAGTGCCGCCGTCCCATCTCGCGCCAGTCGCCGCAGGCGATCGTCGACAAGGTGCTCGCGCTCCCCGAGGGCAGCCGTTTCCAGGTGCTCTCGCCGCTGGTGCGCGAGCGCAAGGGCGAGTTCGTCGACCTCTTCTCCGACCTCCAGACCAAGGGCTACAGCCGGGCGCGGGTGGACGGGGAGACCATCCAGCTCTCCGAGCCGCCCACGCTGAAGAAGCAGGAGAAACACACCATCGAGGTGGTCATCGACCGCCTCACCGTCAAGGAGAGCGCCAAGCGCCGGCTCACCGACTCCGTGGAGACGGCCCTCGGCCTCTCCGGCGGCATGGTGATCCTGGACTTCGTCGACCTTGCCGAGGACGACCCCGAGCGTGAGCGGATGTACTCCGAGCACCTCTACTGCCCCTACGACGACCTGTCCTTCGAGGAGCTGGAGCCGCGCTCCTTCTCCTTCAACTCGCCCTTCGGCGCCTGTCCCGAGTGCACGGGTATCGGTACGCGCATGGAGGTGGACCCGGAGCTCATCGTTCCGGACGAGGACAAGTCCCTGGACGAGGGCGCGGTCTCGCCGTGGTCGCTCGGCCACACCAAGGACTACTTCCAGCGGCTGATCGGCGCGCTCGCCGGGGAACTGGGCTTCCGCACCGACATCGCGTGGGCCGGGCTGCCGGCCCGCGCGAAGAAGGCCCTGCTGTACGGGCACAAGACGCAGATCGAGGTCCGCTACCGCAACCGGTACGGGCGGGAGCGGGCGTACACGACGGCCTTCGAGGGCGCCGTGCCGTTCGTCAAGCGGCGGCACGCGGAGTCGGAGAGCGACGCCAGCCGCGAGCGCTTCGAGGGCTACATGCGCGAGGTGCCCTGCCCGACCTGTGAGGGCACCCGCCTGAAGCCGATCGTGCTCGCCGTGACGGTGATGGAGAAGTCCATCGCCGAGGTCGCCGCCATGTCGATCAGCGAGTGCGCGGACTTCCTGGGGCGGATGCGCCTCGACGCCCGCGACAAGAAGATCGCCGAGCGGGTCCTCAAGGAGGTCAACGAGCGGCTCCGCTTCCTCGTGGACGTCGGTCTCGACTACCTCTCGCTCAACCGGGCCGCCGGCACGCTGTCGGGCGGCGAGGCGCAGCGCATCCGGCTCGCCACCCAGATCGGCTCCGGTCTGGTCGGCGTGCTCTACGTGCTGGACGAGCCGTCCATCGGTCTGCACCAGCGGGACAACCACCGGCTGATCGAGACCCTGGTGCGGCTGCGGGACATGGGCAACACGCTCATCGTGGTCGAGCACGACGAGGACACCATCAAGGTGGCCGACTGGGTCGTGGACATCGGTCCGGGCGCGGGCGAGCACGGCGGCAAGGTGGTGCACAGCGGGTCGCTGAAGGACCTGCTGAAGAACACCGAGTCGATGACCGGGCAGTACCTGTCGGGCAAGAGGGCCATCGAGATCCCGGACGTGCGCCGGCCCGTCAACGGGGAGCGCAAGCTGACCGTCCACGGCGCCAAGGAGAACAACCTGCGGGACATCGACGTGTCCTTCCCGCTGGGTGTGCTGACGGCCGTGACCGGTGTCTCGGGTTCGGGCAAGTCGACGCTGGTCAACGACATCCTCTACACCCACCTGGCGCGTGAGCTGAACGGTGCCCGCTCGGTGCCGGGACGGCACACGCGGGTCGACGGCGACGACCTCGTCGACAAGGTCGTGCACGTCGACCAGTCGCCGATCGGCCGCACCCCGCGGTCCAACCCGGCCACCTACACCGGTGTCTTCGACCACGTCCGCAAGCTGTTCGCGGAGACGATGGAGGCGAAGGTGCGCGGCTACCTGCCGGGCCGCTTCTCCTTCAACGTGAAGGGCGGCCGGTGCGAGAACTGCTCCGGCGACGGCACGATCAAGATCGAGATGAACTTCCTGCCGGACGTCTACGTCCCGTGCGAGGTCTGCCACGGCGACCGGTACAACCGGGAGACGCTGGAGGTCCACTACAAGGGCAAGTCCATCGCGGAAGTCCTGAACATGCCGATCGAGGAGGCGCTGGGCTTTTTCGAGGCGGTGCCGACGATCGCGCGTCACCTCAAGACGCTCAACGAGGTCGGGTTGGGCTACGTCCGCCTCGGCCAGTCCGCGCCGACCCTGTCGGGCGGTGAGGCGCAGCGCGTGAAGCTGGCCTCCGAGCTCCAGAAGCGGTCGACGGGCCGGACGGTCTACGTGCTGGACGAGCCGACCACGGGTCTGCACTTCGAGGACATCTCGAAGCTGATCAAGGTGCTGTCGGGGCTGGTCGACAAGGGGAACTCGGTGATCGTCATCGAGCACAACCTGGACGTCATCAAGACCGCGGACTGGGTCATCGACATGGGCCCGGAGGGCGGCTACGGCGGCGGTCTGGTGGTGGCCGAAGGCACGCCGGAGGCGGTGGCCTCGGTGGGCGCCAGTCACACGGGCAAGTTCCTGCGGGACATCCTGGGCGCGGACCGGGTGTCGGACGGGGCGCCCGTGGCGCGGCCGGTGGCCAAGAAGGCCCCGGCGAAGAAGGCCCCGGCGAAGAAGGCCCCGGCGAAGAAGGCGGTGGCCACCAAGGCCGTCGCCGCGAAGAAGGCGGCTCCGGCCAAGAAGACGACGGCCCGGGCGCGCAAGGCGTAGCCGCCGAGCCGCGTCCACGCCCCACGGGAGGGTCCGGCCCCTGGCCGGGCCCTCCCGTGCGTTGGCTCCGTTCAGGCTCCGCTCAGGAGGCGACGCCCACCGCGCGGCCGGTTCAGGCCGGGTCCGTCAGGACGGCCAGGAGGGCGTCCGCGACGTCCGCGCGCGGGATGACCCGGCCGCCGCGCACGTTGGCGCCGAACGCGCGGCGGTAGGTGCCGGTGTGCGGCTTGTCCTGCCGCATCGGGGGCCGGACGACCGTCCACCGGGTGCCGCTCGCGGCCACGCCGCTCGTCCGCGTGCTGCTGGAGCGCACCCCCAACGCGGGCCCCGATCTCCTGGCCGCCCTGCAGGCCGGTCCGGGGGAGCGGGGAGCGGGGAGCCGAGGACGGGGCCGGGGCTGGGGAGGGGGTCGAGGAGGGGCACGCCTCGCTCTTCTACGCCGACGCCATGCCCATGGCCGCCTCGCTCTTCGCCGGGCCCGCCCTGCTCACCCGCCGTCGCGAGGGCGTCCAGGAGATCGGGGCCGGACCGCACCTGGTCCTCGACGCGCTGGCCGGCCGGCTGGGGCGCGAGCTCGACGCCGGACGGCTGCGGCCCGGTGCCGATCCGCGGGCCGCCGCGGCCCTGCTGCTCGGCGCCTGCTTCCAGCGGGCCTTCTTCCTGCACTTCTCCGGGGCCCGCGGGGTCCAGCCCGTCGAGGAGTTCGTCCCGGCCGTGGCCCGCACCGTCTGGGCGGCTATTCGCCGAGCTCCGTCGCGTACGGGGGCTCCGCGCCCGCCCGCGTGCAGGTCAGGGCCGCCGCGTGGGCGGCGTGGGCCAGGACCTCCGGCCAGTCCACCGGGCCGCCCGGCCGGGCGGCGAGCCGGTGCAGCAGGGCGGCGTTGACGGTGTCGCCCGCACCGATCGTGTCCACCACCGCCACCGGGCGGGCCACCGCCGAGTACTTTCCGCCCTCCCGCGTCCAGGCCGTCAGGCCCGCCGCACCCCGGGTCAGCACCACCGCCGACGGTCCGGCCGCCAGCCAGTCCTCGACCCGACCGCCCAGCCAGGCCGCGTCCTCCTCCGACAGTTTGAGGACGCCCGTGTGCGGCAGCAGCCGCTCCAGGAAGCGGGCGCGGTACGCCGCCGGGTCCGCGATCAGCGCCGGCCGGATGTTCGGGTCCAGCAGGGTCAGCACCCCGCGCCGCGACTCCCGGCGCAGCAAGGCCTCGTACGCGCTCGCGCCCGGTTCCAGGACCAGCGAGCAGGTGCCGAGCGCGAGGGCCCGTACCCCGTCCGGGAGGGCGGGCGGCAGCGCGAAGAGCCGGTCCGCCGTGCCCTCGACGTAGAAGCCGTACGAGGCCGAGCCGTCCGGGGCCAGCGAGGGCACGGCGAGCGTGGTCGGCTCCGGTCCGCGCTGGACCAGCGACAGGTCCACCCCGGCGGCCCGCAGCCCGGCCAGCAGGCCCTCCCCGAAGCCGTCCGAGGAGACCCGGGAGCAGAAGGCGACCTCGGCGCCGAGCCGCCCGAGCGCGAGTGCGGTGTTGTACGGTCCGCCGCCCGGCCGGGGCAGCAGCGCCCCGGGCGGCTGCGCCACGGGCACCAGGTCGATAAGGGCTTCTCCGCCGACGACGATCACGCGGGGGAAGCTACCTCATGCGACGGAGGTATCGTCGGGTGGGCCGGTGCCCCGGCCGGGTTCCGGCCCGCGCCCCGCCCCGCACCCTTCCTCCGCGCCCGCACCTCAGGAGAACCGCATGCCCGCGCCGCAGTCGCCCGCCCGCCGTACCGTCCTCAAGGGCGCCGCCGCGCTCGCCGGGGCCGCGGGCGCCGGAGCGACCCTCGCGGCCTGCTCCACCGAAACCAACAGCGGCGGCAACACCCCCGCCACGCCCACCGCGCCGGTGGACCTGGGCGCCGCGGCCGATGTCCCGGTGGGCGGCGCGAAGCTGTACCGGGAGAACAAGCTGATCGTCAGCTGCCCGGCAGAGGGCCAGTACAAGGCCTTCAGCGCCCAGTGCACGCACGCCGGCTGCGTCCTGGACAAGATCGTCGAGGGTGAGGGGAACTGCCCCTGCCACGGCAGCCGCTTCGACGTGAAGACCGGCCAGGTCCTGCGCGGTCCGGCCGCCGCCCCGCTGCCCGCCGTCCCGGTCCGGGCCGAGAACGGCAAGCTCGTCGCGGGCTGACCCGCGCCCGCGACCGGACTCGCGACCGGACCCGCGACCGGACCTGCGATCGCACTCGGACCTCAGTCCCAGTCCCAGGCGATCCCGAGGATCCCGCGCCGCACCGACTGCTCTACCAGGTGGACCGCCCGGTGCCGGCCGCTGGGCGTCAGGTCCACGAGGCCGGTGCGCGGGGCCTGGGGCCCGCCCCGGGCGAAACGTCGGCAGCGCACCGGCAGGGCCGCCTCGTCAAAGCTGACCTGGAGCATGTACTGGCCGCCGGCGTAGCTGAACCCGCGCACGTACTCGCCGCTGCGGGCGCCGGTGCCGTCCTCGACCCCGTAGCCGAAGACGTGGGTGTCCCCGCGCCGCAGCCGCGCGTCGAAGAGCAGCTCGGCGACCACCACCCCGGACTCGGGATGGCACCGCACCCGGCCCGTGCGGCAGTTCTCGTACGCCGTCACGCGCATCCGGGACACGTCGCAGCCGGGGTCGCCGTGGTGGACGGCCAGGTAGCGGTCGACGCCGTCGCGGTGCGCCCGGACGATCTGCTGCGACTCGCGGACCCGTAGCTCACCCGCCGGTCCGATGCGGACCCGTTCGTGGTGGCCGACCGAGTGCAGCCCGCCGTCCGGCGGAAGGTCCATCCCGTCCAGCAACTGCTCCACCGTCCCGCCCAAGCTGAACAGGGCCCGGTACGAGCGGGTGGGCGGGCGCGCGGACCCGGGCCCGGGATCCTGGGCGGCCAGCAGGCGCAGGAGGGCCCCGTCGGGCAGCTCCAGGATCCGCTCCAGGGCGCTGACCGCCCGCAGCGACTCCGGGTGACGCGGCCGCCGCGCGCCCTGCTGCCAGTAACTGAGGCTGGTGACACCGACCTTGATGCCCTGGGTCGCGAGCCGGTGCTGGACCCGGTGCAGGGGCAGGCCGCGCGCGGCGAGGGCGGCGCGCAGGGCGAGGTGGAAGGGGCCGCCGCGCAGCAACTGGCCGAGTTCCGTCGTGTCCTCGGTCGGTCGCACGGCGACTCCTTCGTGAACGTTCACACGGGCCGGCGCGGGGTCTCGCGGCGGGGGCTCCGGGGGACCAGGTGACACGGCAGCAACCGTTCACACCGCAGCCCCACCGTTCACACAGCAATGTCATCGCGTATTGAAGCGTGTTGACCTGATCGCGACAACTCCCTGATGCTCCTGAACAGCGTCCGGACGCGCTCCTCCACCCCCACACCCCACACCGGGAGGAACGCGATGCGCAACCGAAACCGGCGGCATTCCCCAGCCGCCTGCTTCACCGCCGTGCTCACTGCTGCGCTGTTCACCCTGCCCCTCGGCGCCGGCACCGCCGCCGCTGCCGAGGTCGGCACCGATTCCGCCCTCGCCGCCAAGCGCCTGAACATCACCATGCAGGCCCAGGCGAAGACCAACTGGTGCTGGGCCGCCGGCGGCAACACCATCGCCACCTGGTTCGGCCGGAACTACAGCCAGAACCAGTTCTGCAACGCCGCCCTGGGCCGCCAGCAAGGCAGCGAATGCCCCAACAACCAGGCCACCCTGGGCAACGTCCAGACCGGACTGCGCTGGGCCGGCATCAACCCCGGCTCGTACGTCAACGGCTGGCTCCAGTACTCCACGGTCCAGACCGAGATCAACGCCGACCGGCCGATCGAGACCCGCATCCAGTGGTCGAACGGCGGCGGTCACATGCACGTCGTCTACGGCTACGACACCGCGAGCAGCTGGGTCTACTGGGGCGACCCCTGGCCCTCCAGCGACCGCTACAACTGGGCCTCGCACGCCTGGTACGTGAACAACAGCACCTTCTCCTGGACCCACTCCCTCTACCGGATCGGGGCGTGAGCGCCATGACCCTGCGCGCCACCGCCACCGCCACCGCCGCTGCAGCCGCGGTCCTCGCCGCCACCGCCCTCCTCGGCCTCGCCCAGCAGGCCACCGCGGCACCCGGGGGCCCGGTGCCGCAGCCCCGGACCGCCACCGCCGAGAACAAGGCCGCCGCCGCGCGGGCGGCCACCGCCCCTGATGCCCTGGCCACCCTCTCCCGCTTCTTCGCCCGCGACGGCAAGGTCTCTGCCACGGCCGCGCAGCCCCGGATCGAGGGAGAGGCGATACCGGTCAACCACCTCTCCCCGGAGTTCGTCGCGGGCAGAGCGGGCGCACCCGTCGCCCGCCTGGAATTCCTCGCCAGCAAGGCCGTCTCCTCCGACGGGCAGCAGGCCGCGCTGTGGACCGCGCGGACGGAGGCCGGCTGGCAGGTGGTGAACATCGCCACCGGCGACGACGAGTTCCGCTACGCGCAGCTGGGCGCCGCGAAACTCCCCGGGGGGACGGTCTTCCGGGAGCCGCAGATCGACGCCTGGTACGTGGCCGGGGACGGCAGGGTGCTGCCGCTGGACGAGGACGCCGTGCGGGCCGTCGGCGCCGGGGGCGTCAGCGTGGACGGGTACCGGGCCCGCGTGACTGCCGCCTACGGGGACAAGCTCCCCGGCTCCGCCTACGCCGCGCGGGGCGGGGCGGGCGGCTACGCCGAAGCCGGGGCCCGGGCCGCGGCCGGGGACGCCGGGGCTCCGGTCGCGGCGGTCGCCGGGGCGCTCGCGCTGGGCGGGGGCGGTGTCCTGCTCGCCCTGCGGCGGCGCCGGGCCGTAGCAGCGGGGTAGCCCCCGCACCCCGCAGGGTCCGGCTACGGCCGGCGGCCGGGCCCTGCGGGCGGCTCTCCCCGCCCCGCCCTTTCGCCGTTTCCCGGGGCTCCGCCCCGGACCCCGCGCCTCAAGCTCCCCCAGCTACCGCTGGGCGGTGCCCCCTGGCCGGGCTGGATTTCCTGCCCGGAGGCTTACGGTTCGTTGTCGGTGCGCGCAAGTAGGGTGGTTGGCATGGCCGACCCTTCCAGCTACCGCCCCGAGCCGGGGCAGATCCCGGACTCCCCCGGGGTCTACAAGTTCCGCGACGAGCACCGCCGGGTGATCTACGTAGGGAAGGCCAAGAGCCTGCGCCAGCGCCTGGCCAGCTACTTCCAGGACATCGCCGGCCTGCACCCCCGTACCGCCACCATGGTGACCACGGCCGCCTCCGTCGAGTGGACCGTGGTGTCCACCGAGGTCGAGGCGCTCCAGCTGGAGTACTCCTGGATCAAGGAGTTCGACCCCCGGTTCAACGTCAAGTACCGGGACGACAAGAGCTACCCCTCCCTCGCCGTCACCCTGGGCGAGGAGTACCCGCGGGTCCAGGTCATGCGCGGGCCCAAGAAGAAGGGCGTGCGCTACTTCGGTCCGTACGGGCACGCCTGGGCGATCCGCGAGACCGTCGACCTGATGCTCCGGGTGTTCCCGGTGCGGACCTGCTCGGCGGGCGTGTTCAAGCGCTCCGCCCAGATCGGCCGCCCCTGCCTGCTCGGCTACATCGGCAAGTGCTCCGCCCCCTGCGTCGGCAAGGTCACCCCCGAGGAGCACCGCGAACTGGCCGAGGACTTCTGCGACTTCATGGCCGGCCGCACCGGCACCTACCTCTCCCGGCTGGAGCAGGAGATGCACGCGGCAGCGGAGGAGATGGAGTACGAGAAGGCCGCCCGGTTGCGCGACGACATCGGGGCGCTGCGCCGGGCGATGGAGAAGAACGCCGTGGTGCTCGCCGACGCCACCGACGCCGACCTGATCGCCGTGGCCGAGGACGAGCTCGAAGCCGCGGTGCAGATCTTCCACGTCCGCGGCGGCCGCGTCCGCGGCCAGCGCGGCTGGGTCACCGACAAGGTCGAGGCCGTCGACACGGCCGGGCTCGTCGAGCACGCCCTCCAGCAGCTGTACGGCGAGGAGAAGGGCGAGGCCGTGCCCAAGGAGGTGCTGGTGCCGGCCCTCCCCGAGGACACGCCGACACTGAACCAGTGGCTCGCCGAACGCCGGGGGTCCCAGGTCAGCCTGCGGATACCGCAGCGCGGCGACAAGAAGGCCCTGATGGAGACCGTCCACCGCAACGCGCTCCAGTCCCTCGCCCTGCACAAGACCAAGCGCGCCAGCGACCTCACCACCCGTTCCCGGGCCCTGGAGGAGATCGCCGAGGCACTGGAGCTCGACAGCGCCCCGCTGCGCATCGAGTGCTTCGACATCTCCCACCTCCAGGGTGACGACGTCGTCGCGTCGATGGTCGTCTTCGAGGACGGGCTGGCCCGCAAGAGCGAGTACCGGCGCTTCCAGATCAAATCGCATCTGGGGCAGGACGACGTCCGCTCCATGCACGAGGTGGTCTCCCGCCGCTTCCGCCGCTACCTCCAGGAGAAGCTGAAGACCGGCGAGTGGGATGCGGAGGAGGGCGAGGGCGCGCTGCCCGAGGACGACGGGCGGCCCAAGCGGTTCGCGTACCCGCCCCAGCTCGTCGTGGTCGACGGCGGGCAGCCGCAGGTCGCCGCCGCCAAGCGGGCCCTGGAGGAGCTCGGGATCGACGACGTCGCCGTGTGCGGCCTGGCCAAGCGGCTGGAGGAGGTCTGGCTGCCCGGAGAGGACGACCCGGTCGTGCTGCCGCGCACCAGCGAGGGCCTCTACCTGCTCCAGCGGGTACGTGACGAAGCCCACCGGTTCGCCATCCAGTACCAGCGCAGCAAGCGCGGCAAGCGCCTGAAATCCGGCCCGCTGGACGAGGTGCCCGGACTCGGCGAGAGCCGCAAGCAGGCCCTGGTCAAGCACTTCGGTTCGGTGAAGAAGCTGAAACAGGCGACAATCGACCAGATCTGCGAGGTCCCGGGCATAGGTCGGAAGACGGCCGAGACCGTGGCCGCGGCCCTCGCCCAGGCGGTTCCCGCTGGTCCTGCCGTCAATACGGCCACAGGAGAGATCATTGAGGATGAGACCCCCGCGCCCGCGGGAGCATCGTCCGAACGGGGGACCGAGCAATGACCGAGCACGAGACCGCGCACGACCGAGACGGAGCACAGGTGAGTACGGGCACGACAGTGGAGCCCGGCGAGACCGCCGAGGCGGCCATCCCCGAGCTGGTGATCATCTCCGGCATGTCCGGGGCCGGCCGCAGTACGGCGGCGAAGTGTCTGGAGGACCTCGGCTGGTTCGTCGTCGACAACCTCCCGCCGGCCCTGATCCCGACCATGGTCGAGCTCGGCGCCCGCTCCCAGGGCAACGTGGCGCGCATCGCGGTCGTCGTCGACGTCCGCGGCCGCCAGTTCTTCGACGCCCTGCGCGAGTCCCTCGCCGACCTCGACAGCAAGGGCGTCACCCGCCGCATCGTCTTCCTGGAGTCCTCCGACGACGCGCTGGTCCGCCGCTTCGAGTCGGTCCGCCGCCCGCACCCGCTCCAGGGCGACGGGCGCATCACCGACGGCATCGCCGCCGAGCGCGACCTGCTGCGCGAGCTGCGCGGCGACGCCGACCTGGTGATCGACACCTCCAGCCTGAACGTGCACGAGCTGCGCGCGAAGATGGACGCCCAGTTCGCCGGGGACGAGGAGCCCGAGCTGCGGGCCACCGTCATGTCCTTCGGCTACAAGTACGGCCTCCCCGTCGACGCCGACCTCGTCGTCGACTGCCGCTTCATCCCCAACCCGCACTGGGTCCCGGAGCTGCGCCCCTTCACCGGGCTCAACGAGGAGGTGTCGGGGTACGTCTTCAGCCAGCCCGGCGCCAAGGAGTTCCTCGACCGGTACACCGAGCTGCTCCAGCTCATCGCCACCGGCTACCGCCGCGAGGGCAAGCGGTACGTGACCATCGCCGTCGGCTGCACGGGCGGCAAGCACCGCAGCGTGGCCATGTCCGAGAAGCTCGCCGCCCGCCTCGCCTCCGAGGGAGTCGAGACCGTCGTAGTCCACCGGGACATGGGGCGCGAGTGACTGCTCGGACCCCGCGGCTGAGCCGCCTGCGCCGCCTCACCCCGGGCCGGGGCGAGGACGGCGCGGGCCGTTCCGGCCGTTCCGGCCGCCGGCGCGGCGCCACGCCCAAGGTGGTGGCGCTCGGCGGCGGCCAGGGCCTGTCGGCCTCCCTCGCCGCGCTGCGCCGGATCACCGGTGACCTCACGGCCGTGGTCACCGTGGCCGACGACGGCGGTTCCAGCGGCCGGCTCCGGGAGGAGCTCGACGTGCTCCCGCCCGGCGACCTGCGCAAGGCCCTGGCCGCGCTGTGCGGCGACGACGACTGGGGCCAGACCTGGGCCCGGGTCATCCAGCACCGCTTCCAGTCCGAGGGCGATCTGCACGGGCACGCGGTCGGCAACCTGCTGATCGTCGCCCTGTGGGAACAGCTCGGCGACCCCGTCCAGGCCCTCGACCTGGTCGGCAAGCTGCTCGGGGCGCACGGCCGCGTCCTGCCGATGTCGGCGGTGCCGCTGGAGCTGCAAGCCCTGGTCCGGGGGCACGACCCGGCCCGCCCCGAGGACGTGGACACCGTCCGCGGGCAGGCCACGGTGGCGCTGACCCCGGGCGAGGTGCTCTCCGTACAGGTGGTGCCGAGCGACCCGCCGGCCGTGCCCGAGGCCGTGGCCGCGGTCCTGGACGCCGACTGGGTGGTGCTCGGTCCGGGGTCCTGGTTCTCCTCGGTCATTCCGCACCTGCTGGTGCCGGAACTGCTGGACGCGCTGATGGAGACGAAGGCCCGGCGGGTCCTCTCGCTGAACCTCGCGCCGCAGCCCGGCGAAACAGAGGGCTTCTCTCCGCAGCGTCATTTGGAGGTTTTGGCCCGACACGCCCCTAAACTCGCCCTGGACGTGGTGCTGGCCGACGAGGCCGCCGTGCCCGACCGCGAGTCCCTCGCCGATGCCGCGAAACGGTTCGGTGCCGCGGTCGAGCTGGCGCCCGTGGCCAGGCAGGACGGCTCTCCGAAGCACGACCCGGAGCTGCTGGCCGCCGCGTACGACCGTATTTTTCGGATGCATGGAAGGATCGGCCCATGGCGATGACGCCTGCGGTGAAGGATGAGATCTCCCGCCTGCCCGTCACCCGGACCTGCTGCAGGAAGGCGGAGGTCTCGGCGATCCTTCGGTTCGCGGGCGGGCTGCACCTGGTGAGCGGCCGCATCGTCATCGAGGCGGAGCTGGACACGGGCATCGCCGCCAGACGCCTGCGCAAGGACATCCTGGAGATCTTCGGCCATTCCTCGGACCTCGTGGTGATGGCCCCCGGCGGACTGCGCCGCGGTAGCCGCTACGTCGTCCGCGTCGTGGCCGGCGGCGACCAGCTGGCACGCCAGACGGGCCTCGTGGACGGCCGCGGACGCCCCATCCGGGGTCTGCCCCCGCAGGTGGTCTCCGGGGCCACCTGCGACGCGGAGGCGGCCTGGCGCGGCGCCTTCCTGGCCCACGGCTCGCTCACCGAGCCGGGCCGGTCCTCCTCCCTGGAGGTCACCTGCCCCGGCCCGGAGGCCGCCCTGGCCCTGGTGGGCGCCGCCCGCAGGCTGTCCATCGCCGCCAAGGCGCGCGAGGTGCGCGGAGTGGACCGGGTCGTGGTCCGCGACGGCGACGCGATCGGGGCGCTGCTGACCCGGCTCGGCGCGCACGAGTCGGTCCTGGCCTGGGAGGAGCGGCGGATGCGGCGCGAAGTGCGCGCCACCGCCAACCGCCTGGCGAACTTCGACGACGCCAACCTGCGCCGCTCGGCGCGGGCCGCGGTGGCCGCCGGAGCCCGCGTGCAGCGCGCACTGGAGATCCTCGGCGAGGAGGTCCCCGAGCACCTGGCCGCGGCGGGCCGGCTGCGCATGGAGCACAAGCAGGCCTCCCTGGAGGAACTGGGCGCGCTCGCCGACCCGCCGCTGACCAAGGACGCGGTCGCCGGCCGGATCCGCCGCCTGCTGGCGATGGCCGACAAGCGGGCCCAGGACCTCGGCGTCCCGGGCACCGAGTCGAACCTCGACCTCAGCGAGGAGATGGCCGACAACATGGCCGGTTAGGGGGTGTCTTGCCGATCAGGCCCGCGAGCCCGGCCTGATCGGCAAGACACCCTCCTAGGTCGTCCCGTACGGCTGAAGGGGCCCGTGCGATCACTCGTGCGGGCCCCTTTGCCGCACGCCCCATTGACATGAGCATGGGCCGGTCTTGAGTCTGGCGTCCGAACGCTTTCGTGGCAGACGACGCCCAGGGGGGCACATGAGTCACCGCGCGAGATCGATCCTCGCCGCAAGCGCACTCGTCTTCGGAACCACGCTCGCCGTGCTACCCGCCGCGGCCCAGGCCCAGCCGGGACCCGGCGCCGCATCCGGCGCCGACGAGGTACGGGTCTACGACGCCGACATCACCCGGGAGCAGGTCCCGCTGGTCCTCGCCGCGGGGCAGGACGCGCACGAGCTCACCGAGCGGGCCCCGGAGACCGGTACCGCCCACGTCGAGCTCTTCCTCAGCGGCGGGCAGGCCAAGGAACTCGCGGCCCAGGGCGTCAAGCTGGCCGAGCGCAAGGTCCCCGCCCAGGGCCTGGCCCGTGCCGAGGCCGCCGGGGACGGGGTGTTCCGCCCGTACAGCGGCAAGGGCGGCCTCCAGGAGGAGATCCTGCGGACCGCGCAGGAGAACCCGGGGCTCACCAAGGTCGTCTCCATCGGCAAGACCGTCCAGGGCAAGGACATCCTCGCCCTGAAGGTCAGCAAGAACGCCAAGAAGACCAAGGACGGTGACAAGCCGTCGGTCCTCTACATGTCCAACCAGCACGCCCGTGAGTGGATCACCCCCGAGATGACCCGGCGGCTGATGCACCACACCCTCGACCACTACGGCAAGGACCCGCGCATCACCAAGCTGGTGGACTCCAGCGAGCTGTGGTTCCTGCTCTCCGCCAACCCGGACGGGTACGACTACACGCACGCGGCCGACGGCCAGCGGCTGTGGCGCAAGAACCTGCGCGACAACAACGGCGACGGGAAGACCGGCCCCGGCGACGGGGTCGACCTCAACCGGAACTTCGCCTTCAAGTGGGGCTACGACAACGAGGGCTCCTCGCCGAACCAGGCGAGCGAGACCTACCGCGGCCCGAGCGCCTCTTCCGAGCCCGAGACCGTCGCCCTCGACCGCTTCGAGAAGCGCATCGGCTTCGAGTACGCCGTCAACTACCACTCCGCCGCCGAACTGATCCTCTACGGCGTGGGCTGGCAGGTCGCCACCCCCACCCCCGACGACGTCGCCTACGAGGCGCTCGCCGGCACCCCGGAGAACCCTGCCGTCCCGGGCTACTACCCGCAGGTCTCCTCCGAGCTCTACACCACCAACGGCGAGGCCGACGGCCACGCCTCCAACGTCAACGGCATCATGATGTTCACGCCGGAGATGACCACCTGCCAGACCGCCTCGGCGAGCGACCCGAACGACCAGTGGAAGCCCGAGGACTGCGCCTCCGGCTTCAACTTCCCGGACGACGAGAAGCTCATCCAGGCGGAGTTCGCCAAGAACGTCCCCTTCGCCCTCTCCGTCGGCGAGAGCGCCGCGACCCCGGACCGGCCGAAGTCCTCGCTCGGCCTGACCGCCGCCGACTTCACCGTGGACGCCTTCGCCACCTCCTACGTCGCCCGCGGCGAGGACCAGAGGGTCTCCGTCACCGCCCGCAAGGCGCTGAAGGACAAGGAACTCAACTTCCGGATCAACGGCGGCCGCACGCACGACGAGGACCTGAGGCCCTGGAAGGGCGGCGAGGTCTACGGCGGCGACGACAACAACTGGTTCGACGAGTACCGCGCCGAGGTCGACGGCGCGAAGCCCGGCGACAAGGTCGAGGTCTGGTTCACCGGCCGCGACCGCTCCGGCAAGCAGGTCTCCAGCGAGCACTTCACGTACACGGTGGCCGAGCGGCCGCGCGCGGACGTCCTGGTGATCGCGGAAGAGGGGGCCAAGGCCCAGCACGCCCAGTCCTACGTCGACGCCCTGCGCGCGAACGGCAGGTCCGCGGCGGTCTGGGACGTCGCCGTCCAGGGCGCCCCGCACCACCTCGGCGTCCTGTCCCACTTCGGCACGGCCGTCCACTACACGGGGGCCAAGACCCCCGGCGGCGAAACCCAGTTGGCGGTGCGCGACTTCCTGAACGAGGGCGGCAAGTTGATCGAGGCCGGCGAGCTGGCGGGCGGCAACGCCCAGGTCGGCCGCGCCGTGACCAACGACTTCAGCCAGTACTGGCTCGGTGCGTACAGCCGGACGAGCACCGCCGGAGCCACCGGCTTCGCCGGCGCCGGCGCACTGAACGGCGCCCGGGGCAACGTCGGGGACGCCGCGGGCAACCCGCTGAACGCCCCCGGCGGGTACACCGTGACCTCCGAGACCCTGGCGCCCGCACAGTTCCCGCAGTTCAAGAGCGCTCAGGCGGGAGCCTTCACCGGAGTGGTGAACCCGTACGCCCCCTACGCCGGCGCCGGCATGGCAGCGGCCCTGCACGCCGACGACGACTGGAAGCGCCTCGTCCGTACGATCGACCTCACCGGGGTCACCGCGGCCGACCAGCCGCAGCTGAAGCTGGCGCTCAACTGGAACGTCGAGGAGGGCTACGACCACGCCGCACTGGAGGCCCGGACCGCCGGCGGCGACGACTGGACCACCCTGCCGGACGCGGGCGGCCTGAGCAGCTCCGCCGTCCCCGAGGAGTGCGCCGCCGGGTTCTTCGTCAACGGACACCCGTTCCTGCGCCGCTACCTCACGCTCGACGCCGCCGGCTGCACCCCGCAGGGCACCAGCGGCAAGTGGAACAGCTTCACCGGTTCCTCCGGCGGCTGGAAGCAGGTCTCCTTCGACCTGAGCGCCTACGCCGGCAAGACCGTTGAGCTCTCGCTCTCCTCCATCACCGACCCGGGGTCGGGCGGCCGCGGCGTCTTCGCGGACGAGGCCCGTCTCTCCGTCAAGGGCGCGGACCAGCCCGTAGAGGGATTCGAGACGTCCCTCGGAGCCTGGACGGCGCAGGCCGCGCCGGCCGGAAGCCCCGAGGTTCCGGGTGAATGGGCCCGGTCCGGGGAACTGTTCAAGTCCTACGCTGCGGTGACCACGCGTGACACGGTGTTGCTGGGCTTCGGCCTGGAGCACATGCCCGCCGCGGCGGACCGTGCCCTACTCATCGGTAAGGCACTGCGCACACTGCACCGCTGATCCGAGCCCCGGTCGTCACTCACCCTGAGTGACGGGGGCCGAAGTTCGAAGGTCCCGTTCCGGAGTGTCCGGAACGGGACCCTCGCGGGAGTACCCCCGGGAAGTAGGGGGAGTGTCAGGCCCCGACCGATGTCACCCAAAAGCTCACGGAGAGGTAGGGTCGTAAGCGGTCGGGGACATCCCATACAGCTCGCCGGCGCTCTTACCGGCGCACCAACGAGGAGATCGGTTCGTGACGATCCGCGTAGGCATCAACGGTTTTGGCCGAATTGGCCGTAACTATTTCCGGGCGCTCCTGGAGCAGGGAGCGGACATCGAGATCGTCGGTGTCAACGACCTGACTGACAACGCGACCCTGGTGCATCTGCTCAAGTACGACACCATCCTGGGCCGCCTCAAGGCCGACGTCTCCCACACCGACGACAGCATCACCGTCGGTGGTCAGACCTTCAAGACCTTCGCAGAGCGTGACCCCGCCAACCTCCCCTGGGGTGAGCTGGGCGCCGACATCGTCATCGAGTCGACCGGCATCTTCACGAAGAAGGCCGACGCCGCCAAGCACATCGCGGCGGGCGCGAAGAAGGTCCTCATCTCGGCTCCGGCCAAGGACGAGGACATCACCATCGTGATGGGCGTCAACCACGACAAGTACGACGCGGCCAACCACCACGTCATCTCCAACGCCTCCTGCACCACCAACTGTGTGGCGCCGATGGCCAAGGTCCTCGACGAGAACTTCGGCATCGTCAAGGGCATGATGACGACGGTCCACGCGTACACGAACGACCAGCGCATCCTGGACTTCCCGCACTCGGACCTGCGTCGCGCCCGCGCCGCCGCCGAGAACATCATCCCGACCTCCACCGGTGCCGCGAAGGCGACCGCGCTGGTCCTCCCGCAGCTCAAGGGCAAGCTGGACGGCATCGCCATGCGCGTCCCCGTCCCGACCGGCTCGGTGACCGACCTGGTGCTGGAGCTCTCCCGCGAGACCACGGTGGAAGAGATCAACGCGGCCTTCCAGAAGGCTTCGGAGGGGCAGCTCAAGGGCATCCTCGACTACACCGAGGACGCGATCGTCTCTTCCGACATCGTGAACTGGCCCGCGTCCTGCACCTTCGACTCCTCCCTGACCATGGTTCAGGACGGTACGCAGGTCAAGGTCGTCGGCTGGTACGACAACGAGTGGGGCTACTCCAACCGTCTCGTCGACCTCACCGTCTTCGTCGGCGGTCAGCTCTAAGAACGTAGGGCAAGGCACCACGATGTGAAGCACAGGGTCCGAGCAGCGCGACGATGCGCCGCACGGGCCCTGTTGCTTGCCTCGTTATCCTTCCTCGCCCTTCGAGTGAAGGCTCAAAGGAGTAGAAATACATGAAGACGATCGATGAACTGCTCGCCGAAGGCGTCAAGGGCAAGCGGGTCTTCGTCCGCGCGGACCTGAACGTCCCGCTGGCCGAGGGCACCATCACCGACGACGGCCGCATCCGCGCCGTCCAGCCCACGATCGCGAAGCTCGCCGAAGCCGGCGCCCGCGTCATCGTGGCCTCGCACCTGGGTCGCCCCAAGGGCGCCGGCGTCGAGCCGGCGTTCTCGCTGGCCCCGGCCGCCACGCGCCTCGGCGAACTGCTCGGTGCGGACGTGGCGTTCGCGACCGACACCGTCGGCGCCTCCGCCAAG
This sequence comes from Streptomyces sp. NBC_01214, assembly GCF_026340975.1. Lineage (GTDB taxonomy): Bacteria > Actinomycetota > Actinomycetes > Streptomycetales > Streptomycetaceae > Streptomyces. Next base: position 2,450,201 of record NZ_JAPEOS010000001.1, read on the forward strand.
GAGACCGTCGCGGCCCTGGCCGACGGCCAGGTCGCCGTGATCGAGAACCTGCGCTTCAACGCCGGTGAGACCTCCAAGGACGACGCCGAGCGCGGCGCCTTCGCGGACCAGCTCGCGGAGCTCGCCGACCTCTACGTGGGCGACGGCTTCGGCGCCGTGCACCGGGGGCACGCCTCGGTCCTCGACCTCCCGGCCCGCCTCCCGCACGGGGCCGGCTACCTCATCGCCACCGAGGTCGGCGTCCTGAAGAAGCTGACCGCCGAGGTCGAGCGCCCGTACGTGGTGGTCCTCGGCGGTGCCAAGGTCTCCGACAAGCTCGCCGTCATCGACGAGCTGCTCGGCAAGGCCGACCGCATCCTCATCGGCGGCGGCATGGCCTACACCTTCCTCTACGCCAAGGGCTACGAGGTCGGCATCTCCCTGCTCCAGAAGGACCAGGTGGAGAAGGTCAAGGAGTACATGGAGCGCGCCGAGAAGACCGGCGTCGAGCTGGTCCTCCCGGTCGACGTGCTGGTCTCCTCGGAGTTCCCGGACCTCAAGGGCAAGACCCCGGCCACGTTCGAGACCGTCGACGCGGACAAGATCCCCGCCGACAAGGAGGGCCTGGACATCGGCCCCAAGACGCGCGAGCTGTACGCGTCGAAGATCGCCGATGCCAAGACCGTCTTCTGGAACGGTCCGGTGGGCGTCTTCGAGCACCCCGACTACGCCGGGGGCACCACGGCCATCGCCCAGGCCCTGCTCGACAGCAGCGCCTTCACCGTCGTCGGCGGTGGCGACAGCGCCGCCGCGGTCCGCATCCTGGGCTTCGACGAGAATGCATTCGGCCACATCTCGACCGGTGGCGGCGCCTCCCTCGAATACCTCGAGGGCAAGACGCTCCCCGGCCTCGCCGCCCTGGAGGGCTGAACCCGTATGACCACGCGCACCCCGCTCATGGCGGGCAACTGGAAGATGAACCTCAACCACCTCGAGGCCATCGCCCACGTCCAGAAGCTCGCCTTCGCCCTCACCGACAAGGACTACGACGCCGTCGAGGTCGCGGTCCTGCCGCCCTTCGTCGACCTGCGCTCGGTCCAGACCCTGGTCGACGGCGACAAGCTGAAGATCAAGTACGGCGCGCAGGACATCTCCGCGCACGACTCCGGTGCCTATACCGGTGAGATCTCCGGCCCTATGCTGTCGAAGCTGAAGTGCACGTTCGTGGCCGTCGGCCACAGCGAGCGCCGCCAGTACCACGGCGAGACCGACGAGATCTGCAACGCCAAGGTCAAGGCCGCCTTCCGGCACGGGATCACCCCGATCCTGTGCGTCGGAGAGGGCCTGGACGTCCGTCAGGCCGGCCGGCAGGTCCCCTACACGCTGAGTCAGCTCGACGGCGGCCTGGAAGGCGTCCCGGCCGACCAGGTCGAGTCCATCGTGATCGCCTACGAACCCGTCTGGGCCATCGGGACCGGCGAGGTCGCCACCCCCGACGACGCCCAGGAGGTCTGCGGGGCGATCCGCGGCCGCCTCGCCGAGCTGTACTCGCAGGAGCTGGCCGACAAGGTCCGCATCCAGTACGGCGGCTCCGTGAAGTCCGGGAACATCGGGGCGATCATGGCCCAGCCCGACGTCGACGGCGCCCTGATCGGCGGCGCGGCACTGGACGCGGAGGAGTTCGTCAAGATCGTCCGCTTCCGCGACCAGTGAGTATGCGGTAGGGCGGATCCGTCGTACCCTTGCGGGGGCCAGAGGCTGATGCATCAGCCCCTGGCCCCCGTGCACATCTCGCAATGCCGGAAAGCCCGAAAAAGCCAGAAAGTAGGAATCAGCCGTGATTATGGGGTTCTCGATCGCCCTGATCGTCTTCAGCGCCCTGCTGATGCTGCTCGTGCTGATGCACAAGGGCAAGGGCGGCGGCCTCTCCGACATGTTCGGCGGCGGCATGCAGTCGTCGGTCGGCGGTTCCTCCGTCGCGGAGCGCAACCTGGACCGCATCACCGTGGTCGTCGGTCTGCTGTGGTTCGCGTGCATCGTCGCGCTCGGTCTGCTGACGAAGTCGAGCACCTGACCGTTCTGGCCATTCCGGCAGTCCGGTCGGCACCGTCCGGCCTATCATGAGGGCCGGCGTCCATCGCGTGGAATCAGTAACTCCGCTCACTGGACGTGCGTTGGGCCTTACGTAGACTTGGGCGCTCCGCGGCGGAATTCCACTCACCTTCCGCGGCACCATCACGCAGGGAGTTACGACCGTGGCAAGTGGCAACGCGATCCGTGGTAGCCGGGTCGGAGCGGGGCCGATGGGTGAGGCGGAGCGCGGCGAGTCCGCGCCCCGTCTGCGCATCTCCTTCTGGTGCTCGAACGGGCACGAGACGCAGCCGAGCTTCGCCAGCGATGCGCAGGTGCCGGATACCTGGGACTGCCCGCGCTGCGGGTTCCCGGCCGGCCAGGACCGGGACAACCCGCCCGCGCCGCCGCGCACCGAGCCGTACAAGACGCACCTGGCGTACGTACGGGAACGGCGCTCGGACGCCGACGGCGAGGCGATCCTCGCCGAAGCGCTCGCCAAGCTCCGCGGCGAGATCTGAGACGGCTCGAAGCATGTGACACGAGGCCCGGTGACACAGGAACTTCTCCTGCGTCACCGGGCCTCTTTGTGTGCGTTCTGCTGCTTGTGATCCCTTAGGTTGGAGCCGGCGGGGCACGACAGGACGGAAGAAGTGGGTTGATGTCCGAGATGAACGCAGGCAGCCGTACGAAGCTCAACCGGACGCCCGAGTGGCTGGCACTCGGCAAGCACCGGGAGGAGTTCGGGCAGACGCATCTGCGGGAACTGTTCGAGGAGAATCCCGGCCGCGGCGCCGGCTACACCCTGCAGGTCGGGGACCTGCACATCGACTACTCGAAGCACCTCGTCACCGACGAGACGCTCGCACTGCTGCGCGATCTGGCCGAGGCCACGGGCGTGGCCGAGCTGCGCGAGGCGATGTTCCGCGGCGAGAAGATCAACACGACCGAGGACCGGGCGGTGCTGCACACCGCCCTGCGCGCACCGGCGGACACCGTCGTCGAGGTCGACGGCGAGGACGTCGTCCCGGGCGTGCACGCCGTCCTCGACAAGATGGCGGACTTCGCCGACCGGATCAGGTCGGGAGCGTGGACCGGCTTCACGGGCCAGCGCATCAAGAACGTCGTCAACATCGGCATCGGCGGCTCCGACCTCGGTCCGGCCATGGCCTACGAGGCCCTGCGCGCCTTCACCGACCGCGATCTGACGGTGCGCTTCGTTTCCAACGTAGACGGCGCGGACCTGCACGAGGCCGTGCGGGACCTGGACCCGGCCGAGACGCTGTTCATCATCGCCTCCAAGACCTTCACCACCATCGAGACCATCACCAACGCCACCTCGGCGCGCGGTTGGCTGCTCGCCGGACTGGGCGGGGACCAGGCCGCCGTGGCCCGGCACTTCGTGGCGCTGTCCACCAACGCCGAGAAGGTCACCGACTTCGGCATCGATCCGGCCAACATGTTCGGGTTCTGGGACTGGGTCGGCGGACGCTACTCCTTCGACTCCGCCATCGGCCTCTCGCTGATGATCGCGATCGGCCCGGCCGCCTTCCGTGAGATGCTCGGCGGCTTCCACGCCATGGACGAGCACTTCCGCACGGCGCCCGCGCACGAGAACGCGCCGCTGCTGATGGGCCTGTTGGGGATCTGGTACGGCGCCTTCTTCGACGCCCAGTCGCACGCGGTGCTCCCGTACAGCCACTACCTCTCGCGGTTCACGGCGTACTTGCAGCAGCTCGACATGGAGTCCAACGGCAAGTCCGTGGACCGCGACGGCAATCCCGTGGAGTGGCAGACGGGCCCGGTGGTCTGGGGCACGCCCGGCACCAACGGGCAGCACGCCTACTACCAGCTGATCCACCAGGGGACGAAGGTGATCCCCGCGGACTTCATCGGCTTCGCCCGGCCAGTGGCGGAGCTGGAGGCGGCCCCGGCGGCCCAGCACGACCTGCTGATGGCGAACTTCTTCGCGCAGACCCAGGCGCTGGCCTTCGGCAAGACGGCGGACGAGGTGCGGGCGGAAGGCGCCCCGGAGTCGCTCGTCCCGCACAAGACCTTCCACGGGAACCACCCGACGACCACCATCCTGGCGGGCGAGCTCTCCCCGGCGGTGCTGGGCCAGTTGATCGCGCTCTACGAGCACAAGGTGTTCGTCCAGGGCGCGGTGTGGAACATCGACTCCTTCGACCAGTGGGGCGTCGAACTCGGCAAGGTGCTCGCCAAGCGGGTCGAGCCCGCGCTGACCGAGGGCGCCGACGTGCCGGGGCTGGACGCCTCGACGAAGGCGCTGGTGGCCACGTACCGGAAGCTGCGCGGCCGTAGCTGACGCCGGGAAACGGCGAGGGGCCCGCTCCCCCTCGGGGGAGCGGGCCCCTCGCCGTTCGGGCCGGCCCCGGTCAGGAAGAGGCCGGGGGGTACATCCCGGTCGGGAGCTTGGCCGCGGCCGCGCGGTCCAAGAGCCACAGGGTGCGGGAGCGGCCGTACGCCGCCGCGGCCGGGGCCTGGACCTCGCCCGCGCCGCCGAGGGCCAGGGAGACCGCCCCGGCCTTGTCCTCGCCCGCGGCCAGCAGCCAGACCTCACGGGCAGCCCGGATCGCCGGGAGCGTGAGCGAGATCCGGGTGGGCGGGGGCTTCGGGGCTCCGTGCACGCCGACCACGGTGCGCTCGGTCTCGCGGGCCGCCGGGTGCTCCGGGAACAGCGAGGCCACGTGCGTGTCCGGGCCCACGCCCAGCATCAGCACGTCGAACCGGGGGACCGGACCGTGGTCCTCCGGGCCGGCCGCCTTCGCCAGCTCGGCGGCATAGGCGGCCGCCGCGGAGTCCACGTCGCCGCCGTACGGGCCGTCCGAGGCGGGCATCACGTGCACGCGGGCGGGGTCCACCGGGACCGAGTCCAGGAGGGCCTCGCGAGCCTGGGTGTGGTTGCGCTCGGGGTCGTCGGCGGGGACGTACCGCTCGTCGCCCCACCACAGGTCCAGCCGGGACCAGTCGATCGCGTCCCGCGCCGGGGCGGCGGCCAGCGCCGCGAGCAGGCCGTTGCCGTTGCGTCCGCCGGTGAGGACGACGGACGCGGTGCCGCGGGCCGTCTGCGCGTCCACGATCTTCGTGATGAGCCGGGCCGCGGTGGCCTGGGCCATCAGTTCCTTGTCCCGGTGGACGACGACCTGGGGAGTCGTCATACCCATGTGCTGCCGCCTTGTCGGTAGATCGGGGGTGCGGGTGCCGCTGCGCGGCCCCGGTCCTCAAACGCCGGACGGGCTGAAATACAGCCCGCCGGCGTTTGAGGCGCGGGGTCCGGGGCGGAGCCCCAGGAGCGGACCCGCGGGGGTATTACTTGGCCGAGGCCTTCTTCGACGGCTTGGCGGCCGGCTTCGAGGGCTCGGCCTTGGCCGGAGCCGCGGCCTCGACCTTGGCCGGAGCCTCGGCCTCCGGCTCCGGGACCGACGCCTCCAGCCTCGCCACGCCGAACTTCAGCGAGGCCTCGTACGTGTTGTCCGGATCCAGCCTGCGCAGCTCCTCCGCCAGGAGCTCGGCCGTGTCGCGGCGCTTGAGTGCCACCGCACGGTCGGGCTGCCCCGGCATGCACAGGGTGGCCAGCGCACCGTCCGCCCGGTCCAGGACGATGTCGCCGTCCTTGGTGGACAGGCGTACGGCCGTCAGGCCCGGGCCCGACGACAGCGTGCGCTTGACGGGGACCTGGAGCCGGTCCGCCAGCCACATGGCCAGCAGTTCGCAGCTCGGGTTCTCGTCCTCGCCCTCGACGGTCGCCGAAACGACCGACAGGGCCTGCTGGTCCAGTGCGGCCGCCAGCATGGAGCGCCACGGGGTGATCCGGGTCCACGACAGGTCCGTGTCCCCGGGGGCGTACGCCCCCGCACGGCCGCTGAGCGCCCTGATCGGGTCCTCGCAGGAGTACGTGTCCGTGATCCGGCGCTGTCCCAGCGCACCCAGCGGATCGCCCGCCAGGTCCGTGGGGGCACCGTCCGGCCACCAGACGACCACCGGGGCGTCCGGCAGGAGCAGCGGGAGAACCACCGACTGGGCGTGGTCGACCAGGTCGCCGTGAAGGCGGAGCACAACCGTTTCACCGCTGCCGGAGTCCGCCCCGACGCGGACTTCCGCGTCGAGCCGGGCATCGCGGCGGCTGCGTGGCGAGCGGCTGGCCCGCTTGATGACGACGACGATCCGCGAGGGGTGTTCGTGGGACGCGTCGTTCGCCGACTTGAGCGCGTCGTACGCGTTCTCCTCGTCGGTCACGATCACCAGCGTGAGGACCATGCCGATGGCCGGCGTGCCGATGTCCCGGCGTGCCTGCACCATCGCGGCATTGATCTTGCTGGAGTTGGTCTCCGTGAGGTCGATCTTCATGGCCGGCGCCAGCTCCGTCCGTCTCGTGCGAGCATCTCGTCCGCCTCGACCGGCCCCCAGGTGCCCGACGGGTACTGCGCGGGCTTGCCGTGCTTGTCCCAGTACTCCTCGATCGGGTCGAGGATGTTCCAGGACAGTTCGACTTCCTGGTGACGCGGGAAGAGGTTCGCGTCGCCGAGGAGCACGTCGAGGATGAGTCGCTCGTACGCCTCGGGGCTCGACTCCGTGAAGGACTCGCCGTAGGCGAAGTCCATCGTGACGTCCCGGACCTCCATGGAGGTGCCCGGAACCTTGGAGCCGAAGCGGACCGTCACGCCCTCGTCCGGCTGGACCCGGATGACCAGGGCGTTCTGCCCGAGTTCCTCGGTCGCGCCCGACTCGAACGGCAGGTACGGGGCCCGCTTGAAGACGACCGCGATCTCGGTCACCCGGCGGCCCAGGCGCTTGCCCGTCCGCAGGTAGAACGGGACGCCCGCCCAGCGGCGGTTGTTGATCTCCAGGCGGATGGCCGCGTAGGTGTCGGTCTTCGACTTGGGGTCGATGCCGTCCTCTTCGAGGTACCCGACGACCTTCTCGCCGCCCTGCCAGGCAGCCGCGTACTGGCCGCGCACCGTGTGCTTGCCCAGGTCCTCCGGCAGCTGCACCGCGGTGAGCACCTTGAGCTTCTCGGCCACCAGCGCCTTGGGGTGGAAGGAGCCGGGCTCCTCCATCGCGGTCAGCGCGAGCAGCTGGAGCAGGTGGTTCTGGATGACGTCACGGGCGGCGCCGATGCCGTCGTAGTACCCGGCCCTGCCGCCGATGCCGATGTCCTCGGCCATGGTGATCTGCACGTGGTCGACGTACGACCGGTTCCAGATCGGCTCGAACATCGTGTTGGCGAAGCGGAGCGCCAGGATGTTCTGGACGGTCTCCTTGCCGAGGTAGTGGTCGATCCGGAAGACCTCGTCCCGCGGGAAGACCTCGTGGACGACCTTGTTGAGTTCCTCGGCGCTCTGCAGGTCGTGTCCGAAGGGCTTCTCGATGACGGCACGCCGCCAGGAGCCCTCCTTCTGCGCCAGCCCGTGGTCCTTGAGCTGCTGGACCACCTTGGGGAAGAACTTCGGCGGGACGGACAGGTAGAAGGCGAAGTTGCCGCCCGTGCCCTGCGCCTTGTCCAGCTCCTCTATGGTCGCCTTCAGCGTCTCGAAGGCGGCGTCGTCGTCGAAGTCGCCCGGGACGAAACGGCAGCCCTGCACGAGCTGCTGCCACACTTCCTCGCGGAAGGGCGTCCGGGAGTGCTCCTTGACGGCGTCGTGGACCACCTGGGCGAAGTCCTCGTCCTGCCACTCGCGGCGGGCGAACCCGATCAGCGAGAAGCCCGGCGGAAGCAGGCCTCTGTTGGCCAAGTCGTAGACGGCAGGCATCAGCTTCTTGCGCGACAGGTCACCCGTAACGCCGAAAATGACCAGGCCGGACGGCCCCGCGATGCGCGGGAGCCGCCGGTCCTGTGCGTCACGAAGCGGGTTCGCTCCGTTCACAGACAAGGGTTCAGGCCTCCGTGGGGGCGAGGCGCTCAAGCTCCGCCTCGGTCGACTTCAGCAGGTCGTTCCAGGACGCCTCGAACTTCTCGACGCCCTCGTCCTCGAGCAGCTGCACCACATCGTCGTACGAGATGCCCAGCTTCGCGACCGCGTCGAGCTCGGCGCGCGCCTGCTCGTAGGTGCCGCGCACGGTGTCGCCCGTGATCTGCCCGTGGTCGGCGGTGGCCTCCAGGGTGGCCTCCGGCATGGTGTTCACCGTGTTCGGGGCGACCAGGTCGTCCACGTACAGGGTGTCCTTGTACGCCGGGTCCTTGACGCCCGTCGAGGCCCACAGCGCACGCTGCTTGTTGGCGCCGAGACGCTCCAGGGCGGCCCAACGGTCACTGGCGAACACCTGCTCGTAGGCCTCGTAGGCCAGACGGGCGTTGGCGAGCGCCGCCTTGCCCTTGAGGGCCTTCGCCTCGTCGGTGCCGACCGCGTCCAGGCGCTTGTCGATCTCCGAGTCCACGCGGGACACGAAGAAGGAGGCGACCGAGTGGATCAGGGAGAGATCCAGGCCGGCGGCCTTGGCCTTCTCCAGACCCGACAGGTACGCGTCCATGACCTCGCGGTAGCGCTCCAGCGAGAAGATCAGCGTGACGTTGACGCTGATGCCCTTGCCGATGACCTCGGTGATCGCCGGCAGGCCGGCCTTGGTCGCCGGGATCTTGATGAGCGTGTTCGGGCGGTCCACCAGCCAGGCGAGCTGCTTGGCCTCGGCGATGGTCGCCGGGGTGTTGTGCGCCAGGCGCGGGTCGACCTCGATCGACACGCGGCCGTCCTGGCCGTCGGTGCGGTCGTAGACCGGGCGCAGGATGTCGGCGGCGTCCCTGACGTCCGCCGTCGTGATCATGCGCAGGGCCTCTTCCACGGTGACCTTGCGGGTCGCGAGGTCGGTGAGCTGCTGCTCGTAGCCCTCGCCGCCGCTGATGGCCTTCTGGAAGATCGCCGGGTTGGTGGTGACACCGACCACGTGCGACTGGTCGATGAGCTCGGCCAGGTTGCCGGACGTGATGCGCTTGCGGGACAGGTCGTCCAGCCAGATCGCGACGCCTTCGTCGGAGAGGCGCTTGAGTGCGTCTGTCATGGGATTACATCTCCTACTTGGGTTGCGTACCGGCGTCAGCGCGCGGCGGCGGCGAGGGATTCGTGGGCGGCGGCCGCCACGTTCTCGGCCGTGAAGCCGAACTCGCGGAAGAGCACCTTCGCGTCGGCCGAGGCACCGAAGTGCTCCAGCGAGACGATCCGACCGGCGTCACCGACGTAGCGGTGCCAGGTCAGGCCGATGCCCGCCTCGACCGCGACGCGGGCCTTCACCGACGGCGGCAGGACGCTGTCCTTGTACTCCTGGCCCTGCTCCTCGAACCACTCGACGGACGGCATCGAGACGACCCGGGTGGGGACGCCCTGCGCCTGGAGCTGCTCACGGGCCTCGACGGCCAGGTGCACCTCGGAGCCGGTACCGATGAGGAGGACCTGCGCCGGGCCGCCCTCGGCCTCGAACAGGACGTACCCGCCCTTGGCGGCGCCCTCGTTGCGCTCGTACGTCGGCACGCCCTGGCGGGTCAGCGCGAGGCCGTGCGGGGCACCCTTGCCGAAGACCTTGGTGTGGCGGCGCAGGATCTCGCGCCAGGCGATGGCGGTCTCGTTGGCGTCGGCCGGGCGGACGACGTTCAGGCCCGGGATGGCGCGCAGCGAGGCGAGGTGCTCGACCGGCTGGTGGGTCGGGCCGTCCTCGCCCAGACCGATGGAGTCGTGCGTCCACACGTACGTCACCGGCAGGTGCATCAGCGCGGAGAGGCGGACGGCGTTGCGCATGTAGTCGGAGAACACCAGGAAGGTGCCGCCGTAGATGCGGGTGTGGCCGTGCAGCGCGATGCCGTTCATGGACGCGGCCATGGCGTGCTCGCGGATGCCGAAGTGGATGGTGCGGCCGTACGGGTCGGCCTCCGGCAGCGGGTTGCCCACCGGCAGGAACGAGGAGTCCTTGTCGATGGTGGTGTTGTTGGAGCCGGCCAGGTCGGCCGAGCCGCCCCACAGCTCCGGGATGACCGCGCCGAGCGCGCCGAGGACCTTGCCGGAGGCGGCGCGGGTGGCGACGCCCTTGCCGGCCTCGAAGACGGGGAGCTCGTCCTCCCAGCCCGCGGGCAGCTCGTTGGCGTTGATGCGGTCGAACTCGGCGGCGCGCTCCGGGTTGGCGGTGCGCCAGGCGGAGAACTCCTTCTCCCACTCGGCCTTGGCCTCGCGGCCGCGGTCGAGGGCCTTGCGGGTGTGGGCGATGACCTCGTCGGAGACCTCGAAGGTCTGCTCCGGGTCGAAGCCGAGGACGCGCTTGGTGGCCGCGACCTCGTCGTCGCCGAGCGCCGAGCCGTGGGCGGCCTCGGTGTTCTGGGCGTGCGGGGCGGGCCAGGCGATGATCGAGCGGGCCGCGATGAAGGACGGGCGGCCGGTCTCGGCCTTGGCGGCCTGGAGCGCGGCGAACAGGGCCTTCGGGTCGAGGTCGCCGTTCTCCTGCTGCTCGACGCGCTGGACGTGCCAGCCGTACGCCTCGTAGCGCCCCAGGGTGTCCTCGGAGACGGCCGTCTCCGTGTCGCCCTCGATGGAGATGTGGTTGTCGTCCCACAGCAGGACGAGGTTGCCGAGCTTCTGGTGGCCGGCCAGCGCGGACGCCTCGTGGGAGATGCCCTCCTGGAGGCAGCCGTCGCCCGCGATCGCGTAGACCATGTGGTCGAACGGGGAGGCGCCCTGGGCGGCCTCCGGGTCGAACAGGCCGCGCTCGTAGCGGGCGGCCATGGCCATGCCCACCGCGTTGGCGATGCCCTGGCCGAGGGGGCCGGTGGTGGTCTCCACGCCGGCCGTGTGGCCGTACTCCGGGTGACCGGGGGTCTTCGAGCCCCAGGTGCGGAACGCCTTCAGGTCGTCCAGCTCCAGCCCGAACCCGCCCAGGTACAACTGGGTGTAGAGGGTCAGGGACGAGTGCCCCGCGGAGAGCACGAAACGGTCGCGGCCCACCCACTCGGGGTCCGCCGGGTCGTGCCGCATCACCTTCTGGAAGAGGGTGTACGCGGCGGGGGCCAGGCTCATCGCCGTACCGGGGTGGCCGTTTCCGACCTTCTGGACCGCGTCAGCGGCCAGGATGCGGGCGGTGTCGACGGCCCGCTGGTCCAGTTCGGTCCACTCGAGCTCTGTGGTGGTCGGCTTGGTGCTCACCGTGGGTCAGGGCTCCTCTCCACATGTTTGTATCCCGGTGACGAACGGTGCACCGGCGATTCCGAGCCTACCCCTGCAACGGCGTGCAGCTATTCGAGTGCAGGCGGTCCGTCACCGCGCCGCCGCTTCCGGTTCACCCGCGCACCGGCGTCCGGCGGGGCCCGTCCCCCGTATGTATGCACGGTCCGATCGGCTCAACACGAGGCGACCCCGGCGCGGGGCGACGTAAGTGCAACGTCTACAGTGGCGTGGTACGCGCAAGCCTTAACCGGGCCTTCATGTCGTGAATGGTCCGAGTCGGAGCTTGCTGGATTCTCTCTCAGGGGTGTGCGTGACGGCCGTCGAATCCCGTCCAGCGGGGGTGCTCGGGACGAGCCCCGGTCACCGGCCGCTCGGGACCCGCGTCATGGCTTTCGTGGCATTGACCAAGCCGCGGATCATCGAACTTCTGCTGATCACCACAGTGCCGGTGATGTTCCTGGCCGAGCAGGGCGTTCCGTCGCTGCAGCTGGTTCTGGTGACCTGCTTCGGCGGCTACTTGTCCGCGGGCGGCGCCAACGCGCTGAACATGTACATCGACCGCGACATCGACGCACTGATGGACCGGACCTCGCAGCGCCCGCTGGTGACCGGCATGGTCAGCCCGCGGGAGTGCCTGGCCTTCGGCCTCACCCTCGCGGTCGTCTCCACGCTCTTCTTCGGCCTGCTCGTCAACTGGCTGTCGGCGGCGCTGTCGCTCGGTGCGCTCCTCTTCTACGTCGTGGTCTACACGATGCTGCTGAAGCGGCGCACCGCCCAGAACATCGTCTGGGGCGGCATCGCGGGCTGCATGCCGGTGCTCATCGGTTGGTCCGCCGTCAAGGACGAGGTCTCCTGGGCCGCGGTCATCCTCTTCCTCGTCATCTTCTTCTGGACGCCGCCGCACTACTGGCCGTTGTCGATGAAGGTCAAGGACGACTACGCGCGGGCCGGCGTGCCGATGCTCCCGGTGGTCGCGGGCAACCGGGCCGTGGCGCGCCAGATCGTCCTCTACAGCTGGGTGATGGTGGCGGTCTCGCTGCTGCTGACCCCGCTGGGCTACACCGGCTGGTTCTACACCTCGGTCGCGCTGGTCTCGGGCGGCTGGTGGCTGTGGGAGGCGCACGCGCTCCACGCGCGGGCCAAGGCGGGCGTCATGGGCGCGAAGCTCAAGGAGATGCGCCTGTTCCACTGGTCCATCACCTACGTGTCGCTGCTGTTCGTGGCGGTGGCCGTGGATCCCTTCCTCCGTTGATTACTCGCCGGTAGCATGGCTTCCATGGGAGACACCGCAGACACGGCGGCCGCCGCAGGCGCCGCGGACAAGAAGCAGGACCGTAAGGCCGCGAAGCTGGCCAAGCAGATCGGCGCGTTCGCCAAGCAGCACGGCGGCGCCGAGGGCCAGCTCGCCCACATCGGCCAGGCCGGCACCCGGATCGTGCTCGTGGGTACGGACGGCGGCTGGGGCGACCTGGTCGCCCCCACCTTCGAGGTGGCCCGGCTGGCCGCGGAGCAGGCCGGGCTGACCCTCCACGACGAGTTCGACGGAGAGTTCGCCGCGCGCGTGCGCACGGGTCCGTACGAGTGGACGCGGATGGCCGGCCTCCAGATCGGCGGACCCGAGAACCCGGCGGCCTGAGCCGGGAGAACGGCCGGGGGACCGGGGAGTGCCGTCTCGGTCAACAGCCCGAGCAACACCTCACACCCCGCTCACCCGTTAGGACGTGTGGAAGCCCCTTCCTCACGTCCGCAACGGGATGACCGGATGATCGAAACGCCGCCCCTGGTGGACCAGTACTGCCACGGAGCACTCCGTACCGAGCTGGGCCTGGGCACCTTCGAGGCCCAGCTGATGCGCTCGGCCGGCCCGCCCGCCGCGGGCACCACCTTCTTCGACACGCAGACCGGCTTCGCGGTGCGCCGATGGTGCCCGCCGCTGCTGGGACTGGAGCCGCACGCCACCCCCGCCCGCTATCTGGCGCGGCGGCGCGAGCTGGGCGTGGCCGAGACCACCCGGCGGCTGCTGAGCGGATCCGGCGTCGCCGCCTACCTGGTCGACACCGGCGTGCCCGGAGACCTCACCGGGCCCAAGGAACTGGCGCTCGCCGGCGACGCCGAAGCCTTCGAGTCGGTCCGGCTGGAGTTCCTGGCCGAGCAGGTCGCCGACACCTCCGGGACCGTGGGCGCCTTCCTCGCCAATCTCGCCGAGGCCGTCCACCACGCCGCCCGCGGGGCCGTGGCCTTCACCTGCGCCACCGCCTTCACCCGCGGGGACGCCCCGGCCGTCGAACCCGACCCGCCCGGTCCCGGCGCGGTGCGCGGGGCGGCCGGGCGGTGGCTGGCCCGGCGGCCGCGGGGCGGCGCCGTACGGGACCCCGTGCTCCTGGCCCACCTGTTGTGGAGCGCCGTGGCGTCGGGGCGGCCGCTCCAGCTGCACGCGGACGAGGCCGACCCCGCCGCACTGACCGGGTTCGTACGGGCCACCGCGGGCCTCGGGACGCGCCTGGTGCTGCTCGGCGGATACCCGCACCACCGCTGCACCGCGCAGCTCGCGGCGGCCTTCCCGCACGTCTACGTCGATACGGGCGCGGCCCTCGGACGGACCGGGGTGCGGGCCGCGGCCGTCCTGGCGGAGCTGCTGGAGACCGCGCCGTTCGGCAAGGTGCTGTTCTCCAGTGCCGGCCGGCAGCTGCCCGAACTGCACGCGGTGGGCGCCCTGGTGTTCCGCGAGGCGCTGGGCCGCGTGCTGGGCGGCTGGGCCGCGGAGGGTTCCTGGTCCTGGCGGGACGCGGAACGGGTGGCCGCCCTGGTCGCGGCGGGCAACGCCCGCCGCGTCTACCGCTTGGAGAGCCGTTAGGCGGCGGAGAGCTGCGGGTCGCTCGGGACGGGGACCTCCGCCTGCTCGACGGGCCGCTCGCGCAGGCTCAGCGCGACCCGGACCACGGCGATCCACACCAGGCAGGAGCCGAGCATGTGGGCGCCGACCAGGACCTCGGGGACCTGGGTGGCGTACTGCACGTAGCCGATCGCGCCCTGGGCGAGCAGCACGATCAACAGGTCGCGGGCGCGGGCCCGGGTGTCGGCGGGAGCGTCGACGACGCGCAGGACCAGCCACATCGCGATGCCGAGCGCGCACACCAGCCAGGCGGCGGCGGCGTGCACGTGGACGGTGGTGTCCCAATCGAACGGCATGCGCTCGATCTCGCTGCTGTCACCGGCGTGCGGACCGGCGCCGGTCACGACGGTGCCCGCCGCGATCAGGACGAGGGTGGTCGCGAGCAACGCCCACGACAGCTTGCGCACCGGGCCGGGCACGCGCGGCCGGGGGGCACCGTCGCCCTCGCGGGTGCGCTGCCAGGTGGCCGTCGTCACGGCGATCAGCGCGGTGGCGAGGAGGAAGTGTCCGGCCACGCTGTACGGGTTGAGTCCGGTGCGGACGGTGATTCCGCCGAGCACGGCGTTCGACATCACGATCGCGAACTGGACCCAGCCGAGCTTCGTCAGGGAGTGCCGCCAGGGCTTGGCCGAGCGGGCGGCGATGATGCCCCAGCCGACGGCCGCGCTGAGCACGTAGGTCAGCATCCGGTTGCCGAATTCGATGGCGCCGTGGAAGCCCTGCGCCTGCGTCACGATCAGGCTGTCGTCGGTGCACTTGGGCCAGGTGTCGCAGCCGAGGCCTGATCCGGTCAGCCGTACCGCGCCGCCGGTGACGACGATGGCCACGCTCATCACGAGCGCGGCGAGTGCGGCCCGCTGGACGATCCGGGGTGACGGGGTCCAGCGGCTGGCGATAAGGGCGAGGGGGTTCAACACGCCCCATATCGTAGGCGACCACTTGTGCAAAGTTTCACGAGGGGGTGGGCAGGGGTGCGTCCGGTCCGACGGTCAGCCGGTACTTCGCCCCCGCGGGGTCGCCCTCCTCCTGCCACCACAGGAGGAGGCGCCAATGGGCGCCGGCGCCCGGGTGGTCCGCCGAGGCGACGAACCCCCGCACTAATTCGTCCGCTACATCCTTCGACGTCCTGTTCCTTACTTCTGTGGTGCTATGCCAGGGATGTTCGAGTACGTTCCACAGGCCGTCAGGCCCCCGCACCTCGAAGCGCCACACCGCGAGCCAGGGGGTGACCTCCAGCATCGTGCGCACCTGCTCGGCGTCGAGGCCCAGCCCGGACGCGATCCCCGGCTCCGCCACCCCCTGGATGCGGGCGGCCACCACGGCCCGGGGCAGCAGCCGCTCGGGCAGCAACCCCTGCGTGCGCAGGCTGACCAGCGAGCCGAAGGTCAGGAAGCGCAGTCGCAGGTCCAGCTGGCGGCCGATGTGGTCGAGGGCCTCCTCGGCCTCCCCGGACTCCTCCGCGGCCGGGTCCGCGAGCAGCAGCTGCCGGAAGTCGGACTCGGCGGCCACGGCCCAGGCCGCGGCCTCCTCGGCGAACCCCAGCTCGGCGAGGCGGTCCCCGAGGAACACCTTGGCCTGGGCCAGGCCCAGCCGGTTGACCGGATCCCGCTGGTCCAGGCCCGCCCACACCTCCACCGCGGTCCGGGTCAGATCGCGGGCGCGCTCACCGGCCGCCCGCTCCATGGCGCTCGGCCCCTCGCCGGCGGCCGGGCCCAGCGGGTGCTTCGGCAGCCGGGCGCCGTCGCTGAGCGGCCAGGACAGCCAGACCCCGTGGTTGATCAGCCCGCGGGCGTACCAGCGGGCGAATTCGGGGGAGTGCCCGGCCGCGCGCTCGGAGCTGCGCAGCCCCTCCTCGATCGTGGCGAGGGCGCCGGCGCGGTCCCCCGCCGCGAACCGCGCGGCGGCCCGGTCGGCGAGGCGCAGCCCGAGCAGTGCGGTGCACCGCGGGTCGTCCGTGAACGGGCGCAGGGCGCCGATCAGCTCGTCGAGGAGCCGCTCGCGTTCCCCGGGCTCCGCGTGCTCCGCCCCCGACCGCACCCGTGCCCATTGATCGTCCAGCCGTAGAACGGCGTCCCGCTGCACCATGTCCGCCCCCCGGCTTCATGTGTGAGGGGCCCATCCTCGCGGCATCGCCGTCGCGAGGGGAAGGATTTCATTCCCAGCGGAAGAGTCGCGCCGCGGCGCCCAGACCGAGTACGGCCCAGCCCGCCAGTACGGCCGCGTCGCCCCACGGGAGCGAAGCCCCGTGCTGGAGCACCTCGCGCAGCCCGTCGGACAGGGCCGAGATGGGCAGCAGCTCCAGTACCGACCGCACGGCGTCCGGGAACTTCTCCAGCGGCACGATCACCCCGCCGCC
The DNA here is from genome assembly GCF_026340975.1 of Streptomyces sp. NBC_01214. Classification (GTDB taxonomy): domain Bacteria; phylum Actinomycetota; class Actinomycetes; order Streptomycetales; family Streptomycetaceae; genus Streptomyces. The sequence goes on from NZ_JAPEOS010000001.1 coordinate 2,466,657, forward strand.
GACCAGCAGCAGCAGGAAGACCAGGTTGGCGGCGGCCAGGGTCATCTCGGCCTTGAGGGTGCCCGCCATCAGGAGCCCGAGACCGGAGAAGGCGGCGGTGCCCAGCAGGATCAGCGCGGCCACCGACAGCGGGTCGCCCTGCGGGGACCAGCCCAGTGCGAGGGCGATCACCGTCAGCAGGGCGATCTGCAGTACCTCGGTGACCAGCACCGACAGGGTCTTGGCGGCCATCAGGGCCCAGCGCGGCAGCGGGGAGGCGCCGAGCCGCTTGAGGACCCCGTAGCGGCGGTCGAAGCCGGTGGCGATGGCCTGGCCGGTGAAGGCGGTGGACATCACGGCGAGCGCCAGGATCCCGGGCGCGAGGAAGTCCACCGACTTCTCGCCGCCGCCCTCTTGGACGGGCACGCTGACGATGTCGACCGCCGAGAAGAGGGTCAGCAGCAGCGCCGGGATGATCACGGTCAGCAGCAGCTGTTCCCCGTTGCGCAGCAGCATCCGGGTCTCCAGCGCCGTCTGCGCGAGGATCATGCGGGACACGGGCGCGGCCCCCGGGCGGGGGGTGAACGTACCGGCGCTCATGCGCGCAGCTCCTTGCCTGTCAGTTCGAGGAAGACGTCCTCGAGGGTGTGCCGCTCGACCGTGAGGCTGCTCGGCATCACACCGTGCTGCGCGCACCAGGAGGCGACGGTGGCCAGCAGCTGCGGGTGGACGTCGCCGGTGACCCGGTAGACGCCCGGGGTGAGCTCGGCGGCCTCGGTGCCGTCGGGCAGCGCCTTCAGGAGCGAGGCGAGGTCGAGGGAGGGGCGGCCGGTGAAGCGCAGGGTGTTCTCGGCGCCACCGCGGCACAGCTGCTCGGGGCTGCCGTGGACGATGACCTTGCCCGCGTCCACGATGGCGACCTCGTCGGCGAGCTGCTCGGCCTCGTCCATGTGGTGGGTGGTGAGGACGACGGTGACCCCGTCGGTGCGCAGCTCCCGTACGAGGTCCCAGGTCGCGCGGCGGGCCTGCGGATCCAGGCCGGCGGTGGGTTCGTCGAGGAAGACCAGCTCGGGGCGGCCCACCACGGCCATGGCCAGGGCCAGGCGCTGCTGCTGGCCGCCGGAGAGCCGGCGGTAGGGGGTGCGGCCGCAACCGCCGAGTCCGAGGCGTTCCACCAGGGTGGCGACGTCGAGCGGGTCGACGTAGAGCTTGGCCATGTGGCGGAGCATCTCGACGGCGCGGGCTCCGGAGTAGACGCCTCCGGACTGCAGCATCACGCCGATCCGCGGGCGCAGGGCCTCGGCCCGGGCGACCGGGTCGAGGCCGAGGACGCGGACGGTGCCGGCGTCCGGGCGGAGGTAGCCCTCGCAGGTCTCCACCGTGGTCGTCTTGCCCGCGCCGTTGGGACCGAGGACCGCGGTGACGGAGCCGCTGCGGACGGTGAGGTCCAGGCCGTCCACCGCGGTCTTCGTGCCGTACCGCTTCACCAGTCCGCGGATCTCCACGGCGGGGTCGTTGCTCATGAGGGGTGAGTCTACGGAGCCCGGGAAGGGGCCGTGGGTCCCGGGGTCAGGGCCCTTTCGACTCCCCCTCGCCTCCTCCTTCGCCTCCTCCTCCGGCTCCGGTTCGTCTCCGGGGATTCGAACGCCGCGTCGCGAATACGGTTCTTTTCAGTCGGTCGGCCCTGGAAGCGTCGGCATGTTTCAGTGATCTTTTCCGGAAGTAGGCTTTCCCGGTGCCGGGGAACCATCGCGGGCGCATATGTGCTGGTGGGAGCGGGGTGCGGGCTCACCGGAGGTATCCGGGAGGGCGTCGGAATGTCTCCATCCGAATAACTCTCCGTCGACAAATTAGGTAACCCTTAGTGATGGAGGCCACCAGGGGTGGCGTCCATCACGGCTTGTCGCCGCTCGGTTATTTACGCAACAATGGCGTTGTGAAATACGGCGAACGGCAGATCGACACCCCCCAGGGGGAGCTCGGCACCGGGGAGCGGTCAACCCGCAACCGGGTGGCGCGCTCGATCCTGGACCACGGTCCGTCCACCGTCGCCGACCTCGCCCAGCGCCTCGGCCTCACCCAGGCCGCCGTCCGCCGCCACCTCGACACGCTCGTCACCGACGACGTGGTCGAACCCCGTGAGCAGCGTGTGTACGGTGCGCGCACCCGGGGTCGGCCCGCCAAGGTCTTCGCGCTCACCGACTGCGGCCGCGACGCCTTCGACCAGTCCTACGACACGCTCGCCGCGGACGCCCTGCGCTGGATCGCGCAGTCGGTCGGCGGCGGCGAGCAGGGCGAGGTGGCCGTCGCCGCCTTCGCCAGGGCGCGGATGGAAGCGCAGGCGCGGGCCTACAAGGAGGCCGTCGAGGCCGCCGCCCCGCAGGAGCGCACGGAGGCCCTTGCCAGGGCGTTGACCGTGGACGGGTACGCTGCTACGGCGAAGAGCGCTCCCGGTCCGCACAGCGGTGAACAGCTCTGCCAGCACCACTGCCCGGTCGCGCACGTCGCCGAGCAGTTCCCGCAGCTCTGCGAGGCGGAGACCGAGGTCTTCTCCCGTCTGCTGGGGACCCATGTGCAGCGCCTCGCCACGATCGCCCACGGCGACGGGGTGTGCACGACGTTCATTCCGCGTGGCGCGAGCACCACACAGACCGACACATCAGTATCTGCAAGTACGGCCGGGAGGAACCCCGCATGACCACGGAGATCGCTCACCCTGAGCTCGATGGCCTGGGCACTTACGAATACGGCTGGGCCGACTCCGACGCGGCCGGTGCCGCTGCCAAGCGGGGTCTGTCCGAAGAGGTCGTCCGCGACATCTCGGCGAAGAAGTCCGAGCCGGAGTGGATGCTCAAGCTTCGCCTCAAGGGCCTGAAGCTGTTCGACAAGAAGCCCATGCCGAACTGGGGTTCCGACCTCTCGGGCATCGACTTCGACAACATCAAGTACTTCGTGCGTTCCACCGAGAAGCAGGCCGCTTCGTGGGAGGACCTGCCCGAGGACATCAAGAACACGTACGACAAGCTCGGCATCCCGGAGGCGGAGAAGCAGCGCCTCGTCGCCGGTGTCGCGGCCCAGTACGAGTCCGAGGTCGTCTACCACCAGATCCGTGAGGACCTGGAGGAGCAGGGCGTCATCTTCCTCGACACGGACACCGCGCTCAAGGAGCACCCGGAGCTCTTCCAGGAGTACTTCGGCACGGTCATCCCGGTCGGCGACAACAAGTTCGCGTCGCTGAACACCGCGGTGTGGTCCGGCGGCTCCTTCATCTACGTCCCCAAGGGCGTGAAGGTCGACATCCCGCTCCAGGCCTACTTCCGCATCAACACGGAGAACATGGGCCAGTTCGAGCGGACGCTGATCATCGTCGACGAGGACGCCTACGTCCACTACGTCGAGGGCTGCACCGCCCCGATCTACTCCTCGGACTCGCTGCACAGCGCCGTGGTCGAGATCATCGTCAAGAAGGGCGGCCGCTGCCGCTACACGACGATCCAGAACTGGTCGAACAACGTCTACAACCTGGTCACCAAGCGCGCCGTGGCGTACGAGGGCGCGACCATGGAGTGGATCGACGGCAACATCGGTTCCAAGGTCACCATGAAGTACCCGGCCGTCTACCTGATGGGCGAGCACGCCAAGGGCGAGACCCTGTCCATCGCCTTCGCGGGCGAGGGCCAGCACCAGGACGCCGGCTCCAAGATGGTCCACATGGCGCCGAACACCTCCTCGAACATCGTCTCCAAGTCGGTGGCCCGGGGCGGCGGCCGCACCTCCTACCGAGGCCTGGTCGAGATCGGCGAGGGTGCCCACGGCTCGAAGTCCAACGTGCTGTGCGACGCGCTCCTGGTCGACACCATCTCCCGCTCGGACACGTACCCGTACGTGGACGTCCGCGAGGACGACGTCTCCATGGGCCACGAGGCCACGGTCTCCAAGGTCTCCGACGACCAGCTCTTCTACCTGATGAGCCGCGGCATGACGGAGTTCGAGGCGATGGCCATGATCGTGCGCGGCTTCGTCGAGCCCATCGCGCGCGAGTTGCCCATGGAGTACGCCCTGGAGCTGAACCGGCTGATCGAGCTGCAGATGGAGGGATCGGTCGGCTGACCGCCGGCCGCGCGGCGTCCCCCGCCGCACATCCATCGACGTAGGCAGTGTTCTTCAAAGAGAGTGAGCAAGACGACAGCCATGGCTGAGGCTCAGAACATTCCGGCGGGTTCGACCACCGCCGGCGCGATCGCGGTGGCCGCCGAGTCCACCGTCGCCACCCGGATGAGTGCGCCCCCGTCCTTCGACGTGGCGGACTTCCCGGTTCCGAACGGCCGCGAGGAGGAGTGGCGCTTCACGCCGCTCGCCCGCCTCAAGGGCCTGCACGACGGCACCGCGGTCGCCAACGGCACCATGAAGGCCCAGATCGACGCCCCCGAGGGCGTCACGATCGAGTCGGTGGAGCGCGGCGACGCGCGCATCGGCAAGGCCGGCACCCCGGTGGACCGGATCGCCGCCCAGGCGTTCTCTTCCTTCGCCAAGGCCACGGTCGTCACCGTGCCCAAGGAGACGGTCCTCACCGAGCCGGTGCGCGTGACGCTGCACGGCGAGGGCGGCACCACCTTCGGCCACACCGTCTTCGACGTACAGGCCTTCGCCGAGGCCGTCATCGTCATCGACCACACCGGTGACGGCGTGCGCGCCGCCAACGTCGACTTCCTGGTCGGCGACGGCGCCAAGCTCACCGTCGTGTCCGTGCAGGACTGGGACGACACCGCCGTCCACTGCTCCCAGCACAACACGCTGGTCGGCCGCGACGCGACCTTCAAGTCGGTCGTGGTCACCTTCGGCGGCGACGTCGTGCGCCTCCACCCGCGCATCAGCTACGCCGGCCCCGGCGGCGAGGCCGAGCTCTTCGGCCTGTACTTCACGGACGCCGGCCAGCACCAGGAGCACCGCCTCCTGGTCACGCACGACGCCCCGCACTGCAAGTCGAACGTGGTCTACAAGGGCGCGCTCCAGGGCCAGGACGCCCACGCGGTCTGGATCGGCGACGTGCTCATCCAGAAGAGCGCCGAGGGCACCGACACCTACGAGATGAACCGCAACCTCGTCCTCACGGACGGCGCGCGGGTCGACTCGGTGCCGAACCTGGAGATCGAGACCGGCGAGATCGTCGGCGCCGGCCACGCCTCCGCGACCGGCCGCTTCGACGACGAGCAGCTCTTCTACCTGCAGGCCCGTGGCATCCCGGCCGACGAGGCCCGCCGCCTGGTCGTCCGCGGCTTCTTCGCGGAGCTCGTCCAGCAGATCGGTGTCGACGACATCGAGGAGCGTCTGCTCGCCAAGATCGAGACCGAGCTCCAGGGTTCCGTCTGATGAATTACGTCAAGGCCTGTGCGCTCAGCGAGCTGGAGGAGAACACCCCGAAGCGGGTGGAACTCGACGGCACGCCGGTGTCCATCGTCTCCACCGAGGGGGAGGTGTTCGCGATCAACGACATCTGCTCGCACGCGAACGTCTCGCTCTCGGAGGGCGAGGTCGAAGACTGCATGATCGAGTGCTGGCTGCACGGGTCGGCCTTCGACCTGCGCACCGGCAAGCCCTCGGGTCTGCCCGCGACGCGCCCCGTACCCGTATACCCCGTCAAGATCGAAGGGGACGACGTGCTCGTCTCCCTCACCCAGGAGTCCTGAGGTATCCATGGCAACGCTTGAAATCCACGACCTGCACGTCTCCGTCGAGGCCGAGAACGGCGCCCGCGAGATCCTCAAGGGCGTCGACCTCACCGTCAAGCAGGGTGAGACGCACGCCATCATGGGTCCGAACGGCTCCGGCAAGTCCACCCTGGCGTACTCGCTCGCCGGTCACCCGAAGTACACCATCACCGGTGGCACCGTGACCCTCGACGGCGAGGACGTCCTGGAGATGTCCGTCGACGAGCGCGCCCGCGCCGGCGTCTTCCTCGCGATGCAGTACCCGGTCGAGGTCCCCGGTGTCTCGGTCTCCAACTTCCTGCGCACCTCGGCCACCGCGATCCGCGGCGAGGCGCCGAAGCTGCGCACCTGGGTGAAGGAGGTCAAGTCCGCGATGGAGCAGCTCCAGATGGACCCGGCCTTCGCCGAGCGCAACGTCAACGAGGGCTTCTCCGGCGGTGAGAAGAAGCGCCACGAGATCCTGCAGCTGGAGCTCCTGAAGCCGAAGATCGCGATCCTCGACGAGACGGACTCCGGCCTCGACGTCGACGCACTGCGTCAGGTCTCCGAAGGCGTCAACCGCGTCCGCGCGACCGGCGAGGTCGGCACGCTGCTGATCACGCACTACACGCGGATCCTCCGCTACATCAAGCCCGACTTCGTCCACGTCTTCTCCGAGGGCCGCATCGCCGAGTCCGGTGGCGCCGAGCTCGCCGACAAGCTGGAGGCCGAAGGCTACGAGTCGTACAGCACGAAGGGTGGCGCGACCGCGTGACACAGCTGCCTGGCCTCCTCGACATCGAGGCGATCCGAAAGGACTTCCCCCTTCTGGATCGTGTGGTCCACGACGGGAAGAAGATCGTTTACCTGGACAACGCGGCGACCTCGCAGAAGCCGCGCCAGGTGCTCGACGCGCTGAACGAGTACTACGAGCAGCACAACGCCAACGTCCACCGTGGCGTGCACGTGCTCGCCGAGGAGGCCACGGCGCTGTACGAGGGCGCCCGCGACAAGGTCGCCGCCTTCATCAACGCGCCGAGCCGCGACGAGGTGATCTTCACCAAGAACGCCTCCGAGTCGCTCAACCTGGTCGCGAACATGCTCGGCTGGGCGGACGAGCCCTACCGGGTCGACCGCGAGACCGAGATCGCCATCACGGAGATGGAGCACCACTCCAACATCGTGCCGTGGCAGCTGCTCTCGCAGCGCACCGGCGCGAAGCTGAAGTGGTTCGGCCTCACCGACGACGGCCGGCTCGACCTGTCCAACATTGAAGAGGTCATCACGGAGAAGACGAAGATCGTCTCCTTCACGCTGGTCTCCAACATCATGGGCACGGTCAACCCGGTCGAGGCGATCGTCCGGCGCGCCCAGGACGTCGGCGCCCTCGTGCTGATCGACGCCTCCCAGGCCGCCCCGCACATGCCGCTGGACGTGCAGGCGCTCGGCGCCGACTTCGTGGCCTTCACCGGCCACAAGATGTGCGGCCCGACCGGCATCGGCGTCCTCTGGGGCCGCCAGGAGCTCCTGGAGGACCTGCCTCCGTTCCTCGGCGGCGGCGAGATGATCGAGACCGTGTCGATGCACGCCTCGACCTACGCCCCGGCACCCCACAAGTTCGAGGCGGGTACGCCCCCGATCGCCCAGGCCGTCGGCCTCGGCGCGGCCGTGGACTACCTGACCGCGATCGGCATGGACAAGATCGCCGCGCACGAGCACGCGATCACCGAGTACGCGATCAAGCGCCTCGCGGAGGTGCCCGACCTGCGGATCATCGGCCCCACCACGGCCGAGGACCGCGGCGCCGCGATCTCCTTCGTCCTGGGTGACATCCACCCGCACGACGTCGGTCAGGTACTGGACGAGCAGGGCATCGCGGTCCGCGTGGGACACCACTGCGCGCGCCCCGTCTGCCTGCGCTACGGAATTCCTGCGACGACGCGAGCGTCTTTCTACCTGTACTCCTCTCCGGCCGATGTCGACGCGCTGATCGACGGGCTGGAGCACGTACGGAACTTCTTCGGCTGACGGACGAGGCGACGAGGACGCAGTGAAGCTGGATTCGATGTACCAGGAACTGATCCTGGACCACTACAAGCACCCGCACGGGCGTGGCCTGCGCGACGGCGACGCCGAGGTGCACCACGTCAATCCGACGTGCGGTGACGAGATCACGCTGCGCGTGAAGTACGACGGCGAGACGCTGACCGACGTCTCCTACGAGGGCCAGGGCTGCTCCATCAGCCAGGCCAGCGCGTCCGTACTGAACGAGCTGCTCGTGGGCAAGGAACTGGCCGAGGCGCAGAAGATCCAGGCAGTCTTCCTGGAGATGATGCAGTCCAAGGGCAAGATCGAGCCCGACGAGGCCATGGAGGAGGTGCTGGAGGACGCGGTCGCGTTCGTCGGCGTCTCGAAGTACCCGGCTCGTGTGAAGTGTGCACTGCTGAGCTGGATGGCGTGGAAGGACGCGACGGCCCAGGCTCTGGGCGGCGCGGAGAGGAAGACGGCATGACCGAGAACGCGACGCCCGAGGCGTCGATCAAGCCGGCCACCGAGGAAGAGGTCCGCGAGGCCCTCTACGACGTGGTCGACCCCGAGCTGGGCATCGACGTCGTCAACCTGGGCCTGATCTACGGCATCCACATCGACGACGCGAACATCGCCACCCTCGACATGACCCTGACCTCGGCGGCCTGCCCGCTGACGGACGTCATCGAGGACCAGGCGAAGTCGGCGACGGACGGCATCGTCAGCGAACTGCGCATCAACTGGGTCTGGATGCCGCCGTGGGGCCCGGACAAGATCACGGACGACGGTCGCGAGCAGCTCCGCGCGCTCGGCTTCAACGTCTGATCACCGCTCGACCCCCTGCTTGACCGAGGGCCCCCGGCACATCCGTGCCGGGGGCCCTCGGGTTTCCGCGGTGTTCTCGGGCCACCCCCTCTGACCTGCTGGTTCTCTGGCCCGATGGCGGGCGCGGCGGATTTCCGGAACGCTGTTCTCCGGGTGGACGGGTGGTGTGCACCGGGAGTTGTCCACCGTGGCCGAATCTTCTCGACGGCCGTCACGACGTGACGCCGTAGACGAGAGGACCTTCCGTGACCGTTCGCTTCGCCGCAGGGACCGCCGGCGCCGCCGCCCTGCTGGTCGCCGCGCTGACCGTGCCCGCGCAGGCCGTGACGTACGGGACGCCGACGATCGCACTCTCCGCCTCCTACCTGTCGGGGGCCGTCGGCGCGACCGGTGACCCGGTCGTGAACGTCACCGTCGGCCAGAGCGGGGCCGACGCGTCCGCGCTCACCGTCAGCGCGTCCGCGTCGAGCAAGCCTTCGGTCGCCGGCACCGAGGACGTGACGGTCACCGGCGCCGGGGCGGTGCGGCAGCTGGCCGTCGCCGCGCGCGGCCGCGGCTACACCAACCTCACCGTCAAGGTCACCGGGCTGGGCGGCAAGACCGCCACCAAGACGCTGTCCTACGCGGCTTCGGCCGCCGTGCAGAACCCGGCCGACGCGCGGTACCTCACGGGATCCGCGGACGCCTCGGCCGCCGTGGACGTGGGCGGCGGGTACGCGGTGGTGGCCGACGACGAGTCCAACGTGCTGCGCCTGTACGACCGCTCCCGTTCCGGCGCGCCGGTCAAGACCTGGGACTTCAGCTCGCAGCTCGGCGTCAGCAAGGAGGTGGACATCGAGGGGGCGACCCGGATCGGCGACACCATCTACTGGACCGGCTCGCTCGGCAACAACAAGGACGGCGAGTACAAGGCGCCCCGGAACACGGTCTTCACCACCACGGTGAGCGGCTCCGGCGCGGGCACGCAGCTGGCGTACGGGCGCTCGTACAAGAAGCTCCGTGACGACCTGGTGGCCTGGGACAAGGCGAACGGGAACAAGTACGGCTTCGCGGCGGGCACTGCCGCCGGGGAAGCGCCGAAGCAGATCGACGGGTTCAACGTGGAGGGCCTGGAGTTCGCGCCGGGCTCGACCACCACCGCCTACGTGGGCTTCCGGGCCCCGCTGGCGCCGGTCGTGCCGGGCGGCAAGGCCCTGATCGTGCCCGTCACCAACTTCGACCAGGTCCTGGCGAGCGGGGCCAAGGCCACCTTCGGCGCGGGCATCGAGCTGGACCTCGGCGGGCTCTCCGTCCGGGACATCCGCAAGAACGCGGCCGGGCAGTACCTGATCCTGGCCGGCTCCTGGGCCGCGGACGACAACTCCGACCCGTACGCCCTCTACCAGTGGGACGGCGTCCCCGGCCACGCGCCGGTCAAGCGGGCGGACCTGCCGACCACCGACCCCGGCGGCTGGGAGGCCATCGTGGAGGTGCCGGACCTGACGGTTCCGGGCGCCCGGGTGCAGCTGATCACGGACAGCGGTTCCGCGGACCTGTACGGGGACGGCACCGAGGCCAAGGACCTGACGCACGCGGAGTGGAAGAAGGCCCGCGCGGCCTGGTTCACGCTGGGCTGACGCCTGGATGCGGCATCGATGCGCACGTGCGCACCTGCGCACGTGTGTGCGTCCGTTGGTGTGTCCGTCGGCCTGTCAGTGTGTACGCGCGTACGCATCACTGTGTACAGTTGTACGCATGCCTTACGTCATGCTTGCCGCGGCCATCGCCGCAGAGGTCGCCGGAACCACCGCCATGAAGTACAGCGACGGCTTCACGAAGCTGTGGCCGTCGCTGGGCACCCTGCTGGGCTACGTCATCGCCTTCACCCTGCTCGCGCAGACGCTGAAGTCGATGTCGGTCGGCACGGCCTACGCGATATGGGCGGGCGTCGGCACCGCCGCGATCGCCGCCATAGGCATGGTGTTCCTGGGGGAGGCGGCCACCGCCGCCAAGATCGCCGGGATCGCCCTGGTGATCGGCGGCGTGGTCCTGCTGAACCTCGGCGGGGCCCACTGATGTCCCCCGGTGTGCGTCGCTACGACCCGGACCGGCGGCAGCGGATCATCGACGCGGCGCTGCGGGTCGTCGGCGAGCGGGGCATCGCGGGACTGACCCACCGCAGCGCCGCCGCGGAGGCCGACGTACCGCTCGGGTCGACGACGTACCACTTCAAGACGCTGGACGACCTGCTGGTCGCCGCCCTGCGCCAGACCAACGAGGGCTTCGCGCAGGCGGTGGCGCGCTCGGCCGCACTGGCCGACCCGGACGCGGACCTCGCCGGGGTCCTGGCCCGCCTGCTCGGGGAGCTCCTGGCGGCGGACCGGGGCCGGGTCGAGCTGGAGTACGAGCTCTACCTCGCGGCCCTGCGCCGCCCGGCGCTGCGGCCGGTGGCGGCGCAGTGGTGCGAGGCGGTGTCGGCGGCACTGGCCCCGCGGACCGACCCGATGACCGCGCGGGCACTGGTGGCGGCCATGGACGGGATCGGCCTGCAGGTCCTGCTGACGGACGCCGCGTACGACGAGGAGTACGCCCGGGAGGTCCTGAGGCGGGTGCTGCGGCCGTCGTAGGCGCGGCGCTGCCGTTCGGGACCCGCCGGGGCCTGGGTCGTGGGCGCCGGCGGTGTGGGCCCGGTCGCGAGGGGTGGGGGGAGCGGCTCCTCCGGCTGCTCGACCCCAACCGGCCGACCCCAACCGGCCGGCCCCAACCGGCCGGCCCGCCCGACTGGCCCGGCCCGTTCAGCCCGCGGAGCGTACCGCCGCGAGGGCCGCCCGCACGCTCGCCTCGATGTCCTGGATCGGGTAGATCACCTCGCGGACCGTGCGGTCGCGGTCGATGACGAGCGTCAGCCGCTTGATCCGGCTCGTGCCCGCCGCGCGGAACGTCGGCAGGCGCAGCGCGGCCGTCAGCGCCAGATCCGCGTCCGACAGGAGCGGGAACCGCAGCCGCTCCTGCTCCGCGAACTCCCGCTGCTCGTCCGGGCGCTGGGTCGACACCCCGTGCACGGTGGCACCGGCCGCGGTGAACTCCGCGAGCTGGTCGCGGTAGGTGCACGACTCGAACGTGCAGCCCCTGGCGCCCGGGATCCCGGCCCAGTCGGGCGGGTAGGACTCGGCGCGCGCGTACGCGCCCGGGAAGCAGTACAGGACCGTGAACGGGGTGTCCGCCACCGGGTCGCTCAGTTCGCCGAAACGGTCCGGCAGTAGCAGTGGCGGCACGCGCGTGCCGCGCAGTGCGTGCACCCGTTCCGCCTCGCGCGAGGCCTCGTCGGTCGTCGCCGTCATCTCTCCCTCTCCCAGGACCCAGGTGTCTCCCCAGTCCTGGAGGGCAACCAAGACGGGCAGCAGCCCCCGCCCGCGCGGGGTCAGCCGGTACTCGTGCCGCACCGGGCGTTCCTGGTACGGCTCGCGCGACAGCACCCCGGCCTCGACGAGCAGTTTCAGCCGTTCCGCCAGTACCTTGCGGGACATCCCCAACTCGCGCTGGAGCTCGTCGAAGCGGTGCAGACCGCGCGCGGCGTCGCGCACGATCAGCAGCGTCCACCAGTCGCCCACCACGTCGAGGGCCTGGGCGATGGCGCAGTCCGCGTCGCCGAGGTGTGTGCGCTGGGCCATGGGAACTCCTTCGTCCGTTGACCCAAGGCTGCCATGCTGACATAGTCCGTTCCCAAAGGGAACTTACTAGTCTGGCAAGGGGGCACGGGTGTGCTGCAGGGGTTCAAGGACGTACCGCGGGTCGTGTGGCTGCTGGCTGCGGGGATCTTCGTCAACACCGTCGCCAGCTTCACCGTCGTCTTCGTCTTCCTCTACCTGACCGGCCCGCGCGGCCTCGGAGCCACCCAGGCGGGCCTCATCGTCGGCATCGGCGGCATCGGCCTGGTCGCCGGCAACTTCACCGGCGGCTGGTACGGCGACCGGTTCGGCCACCGCCGGGTGCTGCTCACCGCTTCGGCTCTCGGCGGATCCGCCCTCATCGCCCTGCCGGCGGCCACCACCGGCCTGCTGACCCTCCTCCTGCCGCTCGCCCAGTACGCCTCCGGGGTGATCCGCGCCGCCAACTCCGCACTGGTCGCCGTCACGGTGCCGGAAGGTTCTCGTCGCCAGGCCTTCGCCGTCACCCGTTGCCTGTCCAACGGAGGCTTCGCAGTGGGCGGACCGCTCGGGGCCCTCATCGCGACCGGACTCTCCTACGACTGGCTCTTCGTCGCGGACGGACTCGGCACCCTCTTCTTCGCCCTCTGGACCGCCCGGGTCGTTCCGGCCAGGGCTGCCACCGCCCCTTCCGCGGCCCCGGACGGGGGTCTGGGCCGCGGAGGGCTGTGGCGGGAATTGCGTGCGCGGCCGGCCGTACTGGTCCTGCTCGGTGCGATCGTCGTCATCGACGTCGTCTACCGGCAGCACCTCACGACCTTCCCCGTCTACCTCGCCGACCACGGTCTGGACACCCGTGCGTACGGTTGGCTCATCGCGGTCAACTGCGGCGTCATCCTGCTGCTGGAGATCCCCGCCGCCCTCGCCCTGCGCCACCGCTCCCCGCTGCACGTCATCGGCAGCGGGCTGGTGCTGGTGGGCGGCGGCTACGCGATGCTGATGCTCGGCGTCGGTACCGCAACGGCCGTCGCGATGATGGTCCTGCTCACCCTCGGTGAGATCCTCTACAAGACCACCGCCATGGCGTACGTCGCGGACGAGTCGCCCGACCACGCCATCGGCCGGTTCCAGAGCCTGTACGCGGGCGTGTCCATCAGCGGCTTCGTCCTCGCCGCGCCCCTCGGAGGAGCCTTGTACGACACCGCGCCGGAGCTGCTGTGGCCGCTGTGCGCGGCGCTCGGCACGGCCGCCGGGGGGATCGTGCTGGTCACGGGTGCGCGGGGAGTGCGGCGACCCGCGCGACCGGCACATGAGACCGGTTCGCAACCGAAGGCCGTCGCCGGTTAGGTTTCGGATATGACTGCTACGCGTACCACCGGCGCCGTCGCCGCCGGACTTGCCACCCTCACCGCCGACGGCACCGTCCTCGACACCTGGTTCCCCGCCCCCGAGCTGGTCGCCGAGCCCGGCCCGGCCGGCACCGAGCGCCTCACCGCCGACCGGGCCGTGGAGCTGCTGGGCGCCGCAGCGGCCAAGGCGATCCGCACGGACGCGGTCCGCGGCGTCGAGGTCGTAGCCGTCCGCACGGTCATCTCCTCCCTGGAGGACAAGCCGCTGGACGCGCACGACGCGTACCTGCGCCTGCACCTGCTCAGCCACCGCCTGGTCAAGCCGCACGGCCAGAACCTCGACGGCGTCTTCGGCCTGCTCACGAACGTCGCCTGGACCTCGCTGGGCCCGGTCGCCGTCGACCAGGTCGAGACCGTCCGCCTCAACGCGCGCGCCGAGGGCCTGCACCTCCAGGTCACCTCGATCGACAAGTTCCCGCGGATGACGGACTACGTCGCCCCCAAGGGCGTGCGCATCGCCGACGCGGACCGCGTCCGCCTCGGCGCGCACCTCGCCGAGGGCACCACCGTCATGCACGAGGGCTTCGTCAACTTCAACGCCGGCACCCTCGGCACCTCCATGGTCGAGGGCCGCATCTCCGCGGGCGTCGTGGTCGGCGACGGCTCCGACATCGGCGGCGGCGCCTCCACCATGGGCACCCTCTCGGGCGGCGGCAAGCAGATCATCTCGATCGGCGAGCGCACCCTGATCGGCGCCGAGGCGGGCGTGGGCATCGCGCTGGGCGACGAGTGCGTCGTCGAGGCCGGCCTCTACGTGACCGCGGGCACCCGCGTGACCCTGCCGGACGGCCAGATCGTCAAGGCCCTGGAGCTCTCCGGCGCCAACAACATCCTCTTCCGCCGCAACTCGGTGACCGGCGCCGTCGAGGCCCGCCCGTACAAGGCGACCTGGGGCGGCCTGAACGAGGTCCTGCACAGCCACAACTGACGCCCTGCCACGTCGAAGAGCGCCCTCCCCAGGCCGGGGAAGGCGCTCTTCGTGTTTCTCGGGGCCGCCGCCGGTCGTAGGCCGTCAGGTGCCGAGGTCCTCGACGACCTCGCGCACGCGCCGCACCGCCGTGGCGGCCCACCGGACGCGGAACGGCGCCAGCTCGGCCACCGCCGCGCCCAGCCAATCCGGATCGCCCAAGCGGTGCAGCGCCTTCGCGTCGGACACCTGCCCGATGAGTCGGTCCAGGAGGAAGACGTGGGAACCCGTGTAGGCGCGTTCGTGGTGGGTGTAGTTGACCGACCAGTTCTCGTACGGGTGACGCAGGGTCGCCGACGCGGAGCACGCGCTGCGGCCGCCGATCTGCGCGGAGGTCGAGGCCAGCTCCAGCACGCCCCCGGCGCGGGTGGCCATCCACGCCCGCGTGGTCGCGTTCACGCCCAGCCCCATGAACCTGCCCCAGGGGATGACGGCGCGCGGCTCGGCCGCCCCGTCCTTGTGGTGCTCCATGCCTTCGGCGGTGAGGACCAGATGTGAACGGCGCTTCCGCTTCGGGTCACCGATCGCCCATCGGCCCCCGATCAACTCCAGCGGCCCCAGGAAATCGGACATCATCCCCCTGCATCCGTTCCCGCGGGCGGTCAGGTCAGCTCCGGTCGGGTCAGGTCAGCTCAGCTCAGGTCGGGGAGATCGTGCGGACCAGGCCCGCGAAGGCCTGCTTCTCCGCCTCGGTCAGCTCCACCGACTCCATCGGGTGCGCGGTGGAGCCGCGCTGGGACGGGATCATCGGCAGGCCCTCGGCGGCGGGACCCGAGTAGGGGAAGTGGCCGTCCTCCCGCATGCGGCGGAGGCCGGTGAGCCAGACGATCGCGGCCACGAGCAGGACGGCGAGGCCGATTTCCTGAGCGAGGGAGATGGAGGGCAACACGAGGATCCTCCGGGGGGTGCGGTCGGTACGAGCCGGTAACAAGATCGAGCGTGGAAATACTCAACCACCACAACCGGGCGATTCGGTAGGGATGTGTCGAGCGTCACGCCAGGGCCGAAAGTCCCTAGCTTGTCCGAGAAGGCGCCGTTACGGCTCCAGGTGCAGCTTGAAGCCCTCGTGGCTGCGTGCGAAGCCCAGTCGCTCGTAGAACCGGTGCGCGGCCGTCCGACGCTTGTTGCTGGTCAGCTGGACCAGGCCGCAGCCGCGCCCGCGGGCCCGCTCGATGGCGAGCCGCATCAGTTCGGCGCCGAGTCCCGCGTCCCGCCGGTCCGCGCGGACCCGTACCGCTTCCACCAGTGCCCGCTCCTGCCCGTTCTGGCCCAGGCCCGGGACGTACGTGAGCTGGAGACAGCCGAGGACGACCCCGCCCGCACCGCCCGCCTCGCCCGCCCCGTCCGTGAGGACGAGGATCTCGTTGCGCGGGTCCGCCTCGATCGCGGCGAAGGCCCGCTCGTGCGCCTCGCCGATCACGACCCGGGCCGGGTCGACGACCGAGTCCTCGTCGGCGAGCAGGGCGAGTACGGCGGGCAGGTCCTGGCGGGTGGCCTCACGGAAGATCATGGCGGGATTGTGGCAGGGGGTCCGGCCGGGACACCGGCCGGACCCCCTACAGCTGCGGGCCCCGAGGGGTTACGGGCGGAAGCGCAGCACCTGCGGGTCGTGGTCGCTGTTCTGCGCCGCGAACTCCGCGTTGATGTGCACGCTGTCGTACGTGAACTTCTTGATCGCCGGGCTGGTCAGGATCTGGTCCAGCACCTGCGCGTTGCCCTGGTAGACGTACGAGTAGCGCTCCGCCTTCGGCAGCGACTTGATCGCCGGGTACAGCGCCCCGCCGTCCGCCAGCGCGTCCGTCGTCGCCGAGAACTCGAAGTCGTTGATGTCGCCGAGGACCAGGACGTTGGCGTTCTTGTCCTCCGCCAGGATCTGCTTCACGAAGCCGTTCACGGCCTGCGCCTGGAGCAGTCGCTTGGTCTCCGAGGAGCGGACCGGCGGCTGGTGGTGCGAGGTCAGGCCCTCGTCGCCGCCCTTGGAGCCGAAGTGGTTGGCGATCACGAAGACCGTCTTGCCGCGGAAGACGAACTCGCCGGCGAGGGGCTTGCGGCTGTCCGCCCACGCCGGGTTGGCGGGGTCGACGCGGCCGGGGGAGTGGGTCAGGGCGGCCTTGCCGTTCACCTTGGTCACGCCGGTCGCGGTCACCGCGTCACCCGGGGCGCGCTCGGTGAAGGAGACCCGCGCCGGGTTGTAGAGGAACACCTGACGGATGTTGCCGCCGGGCTCGCCGCCGTCCTTCTTGTCCTCCGGGTTGATGGTCCGCCACTGGTAGGCCGGGCCGCCGGCGGCCTTGATCGCAGCGGTGAACTTGGTGAGGGTCTGCTCGGCCGAGACGGTGCCGTCGTTCTTGGCGCCGTTGTCGTCCTGGATCTCCTCCAGGGCGAGGACGTCGGGGGCGGCCAGGTTCTCGACGACCGCCTTCGCCAGCGCGTCGAACTTCTCCTGCGGGTCGGTCGGGTCGAGGTTCTCGACGTTGTACGTGGCCACCGCGAGCTCCTGCTCGGCCTGCGGCTTGGTCTTCTCGGGGGCGAGGGTGCCCGCCTTGACGGTGCCGAGGGTGCGGGCCACCAGCGTGTAGCCGCCGAACTGGTTGAAGTCCAGCGGGCCTTCGGTGGTGCCGGTCAGCCGGTCGCCGACGTTGGCCACCGGGAAGGGCTGCTGCGCGATGGGCGCGAGCTGCTGGATCTGCAGGCGGCCGGTGTTCTGGGACTCGTAGGAGCCGTAGATGGTCCCACCGCGCTTGGCGGTGTTCTCCCAGCCCTTCACCGTGACCCACAGCTCCGAGTACGGGTCGGTGGCGCCGACCACGCGGGAGGTGCCGATCTTGACGTTCATGCCCTCCAGCGACTCGTAGTGGTCGAGGGCGTAGCGCGAGGGCTCCAGGGTCAGGCCGTTGATGCTGCCGCCGGCGGCCGGGTCGCCGGCCGGGGCGTACTCGGCGGGCACCGAGTACTCGTTGATCGCGGTGGCCTCGGGCAGCGCGTTGCCGGAGGAGACCACGGTCACCGTCGGCTTGGAGATCTGGGTCACCGACTGGTTGCCGGAGTTCACGCCGCCGGGGATGTACTCGCCGACGGTGCCGGAGACCTTGACCGCGTCGCCCGCGGCGACGGTCGGGACGGCGTTGGTGAAGACGAAGACGCCCTCACTGGTGGCGTCGTTGTCGTCGGCGTTCGGGTCCTGGATCCAGAAGCCGCGCGAGCCGTACGTGCGCACGCCCGTCACGATGCCCTCGACGTCCGTGACCTGCTTGCCGTTGAGCGGGGATATCCGGGTGGTGCCCTGAATGTCGTGGATGCGTATCGGATCGGCGGACACGGCGCCTTCGGCCGCGTCGGCGGAGCCCGCGAGCAGGCCGGTGGCCAGCGCGGTGGCGACGAGGGCCGCGACGGCGGCGGAACGGGGATGCGAGGAGCGCATGGGCGGGAACTCCGGTGTGGGAGAGGGAAAAGGTGGGGGGTGCGGCAGTGAGATCTGCGGGAGGCATGCCGCTCCCTGTACATCTACGCGCGTCAATTTCCTGTGTGGCCAGCAAAGTTGTCAAGCCCTCCAGGGAATACGGCAGCTGACTGTGGGATGAACCAAAGGGGATGGCCCGCCGGACGCGCCCGAAATGCGTCTAGGCTGGAGCGCCGCACGAAGGCCACGCCTGTCATCTGCGCCACATCCGTGTGCCCGCACTGCCCGTCATGTCGGCCATGTCATCGAAATCCGGGCGCACATGACGGTCCGGCTGACAGCGCGGCCGGTGTCACCAACGCCACACCCCGCCACACCCCGCCACACCCCTCTGCACCCCGTCCCACCGCGTCCGCGAGGAGAACCGCCCCATGTCCGCAGACTCGCACCCCACGCTGCCGCCCGTACGGCTGCACTCCGACGCGGAGCTGGCCCGCGACGCCCTCGGCGCCCCGCTGTTCGCGCGCGCCGTACGGCTCGCCCGCTGGGCCGGACCTGACACCCGCGTCGGCGTCGGTGGCGAGCTCGCCACCGACCAGCTGCCCGAGGCCGCCGCGGTGCTCGGCCTCGACGCCGCAGACGCGGACTCCCGCGGGTACGCGAGCCAGGCCTGGCGCGTGGCCGTGGACACCGGCCTGGTCGACGTGACCGAGCCGGAGGACGACGGCGGGGAGGGCGACGAGGAGCGCTTCGGCACGGCCGCGCCCGGTGAGGACCTCGCGCTGGTGACGAGCGGTGCGCCCGGCGACGTACTCGACCTCTGGCTGGCGGCGCTGGACACGGTGCTCGCCGACGCGGCGGTGCCCGACCTCGACCACCTCGTCGACGCGCTGGACGCGGGCGGCGAGATCGACTTCGACCGGCTGGACTGGAACCCGGGGCGCGAGGCGGACCTCCTCGACGGGGTCCTCGCCAACCTCTACCTGCTCACCGTCACCGAGGGCGGGGCCGCGGACGATCCGGTTCCGCTGCCGGTGCTCGCCGCGTCGATGGTCGTGCCCGACGGCATGGGCGAGCCGACCGATGCCGTGCTGGAACAGGTCTCGGACGCGATGATGCGCCTCGACGACCAGTTCCGGCAGCTGGAGCCGATCGGGCTGGTGGAGTTCCGGCCCGTCGACGAGGAGCTCATGGCGGAGGGCGACGACCCTCTGGAGCCGGAGACCGCGAGCGCCGCGGACGACGAGGACGTCTCCCGCTACGGGATGGTCCGCCTGACCCCCCTCGGCCTGTACGGGATCCGGGCCCGGATGCTCGAGGCCGGGGTCGATGCCCCCGCCGTCGGCGAACTGGCCGAGAAGGGAGCCGACGCACTCCTCGACGCGGTCTCTTTCTACTCCGAGCACGCCGCCCAGGCCGAGATCGAGCAGTGGCTGGCCGGCCGGGAACTGCCCGCCGCGGCCGCCGAGCTGCTGGCCGCCGCCCGCGGGGACGACGAGGGCGGCCCGCTGCGCCGGCTCCGGTGCCAGCAGGCCCTGGCCCCCGCCGGGCCGGAGGCCGAGCCCGCGGTCCGCTCGGTGCTGGACGACCCGGAGCTCGGCGGGCTCGCCCGGGTCTGGCTGGCGGAGCGCGGGGTGAGCGACGTACCGGCGCCGGACCCGGAGATGGTGTTCTGGCTGACGGTGGACACGATCGCGGCGCAGCTCGCCGCCGACGGGGAGACGGAGGAACTGCCGCTCCTGATGGAGAGCCTGACCGCTCATCACGCGCGCTTCTTCGAGGAGGTCTGGCGGGTGGAGCACCCGGCGACGGCGTACGTCCTGGAGGCGATGGGCCGGCTGCACCCGGACAAGAAGGCGGCCAAGGAAGCCCGCAAGGCCGCCTTCAAGACCCGCTCCCGCCGCCCGGCCTAGCCGGGTCCGGCCCGCGACTCTGCCCGGGGCCCGTCCCAGCGCTAGCCGGGGGAGAAGCACCGCACCGGACGACCCGGGGATCATCCGGCAAGATCCGGCGGGGCGGGGCGGGGCGGGGCGGGGCGGGGCAGGGCGCGCGGTGCGGGAGGGCTGCCCGGGGGCTGCCCCGTGATCTGCGGCGGAGACGACGGGCGCCACGGACTCAGGACGTGCCGCGCTGCTGGGCGCCACCGTCGGCTCCGCCACCACCCTCGGGGCCGCGATCGTGAGCGGCCGTGCGCAGGCACGGACGCGTACGTGGGCTACCTCGGCGCGCTTCCATGACCGGGACATGGCCATGGACGCCGTACTCGACGCGCTGCGGCCGGACGCACCCGACCTGTCCGACGTCGACGAGAAGACGGGCCGCTTCGTCACCCTGGCCCGCGAGGTCCACCGCGCCGCCGAAACCGTCGTCCTCGAAGGGCCGGCCTCCCCCGTCGAGGACGCCGAACGGCAGCGGATCCTCTACCAGGCGGTCAAGGACTTCCGCCTCGCGGCCCGCGGCGCAATCGCAGGACCGACTGGGTGACCCGGTCCCTCGACCGGTTCCCGGCCCGGGTGTCCGGGAAGGGTGGCGACAATGCGCCGTTCCTGCGGCCGGAGTTGGCCATTCCAGGGCAGGGCAAGGGGTCGGTTCCTCGTGGTGGGTAGTTCAGCCGCCGTTCACGTGCGGGCGAGAGCGTGTGCGCCGACGACCGCACGACAGGCGCACCACCTCCCCACCCCTGGAGCTCCGATGCCGCTCAGCCGTAGAGACTTCACCGCTCGTACCGTCATCGCCGGAGCGGGAGTCGCGCTCACCGGGACGGTCGGTGCCCTCGCCACCGCCCCGGGGGCGCTCGCCGCCGAGGACAGCACCGAACGCGACGAGCGCGGGCGGCCCTGCGAGCCCGGCTACGGCCCGCTCGTCCCCGACCCGGCCGGACTGCTGGCCCTGCCCGCCGGGTTCACGTACCGCGTCATCACGCACAGCGGGGTCACCAAACTGGACTCCGGCGAGACCACCCCGTCCAACCACGACGGGACCGCCGCCTTCGAGGGTCACCGCGGGGTCACCCTCCTCGTCAACAACCACGAGCTCAAGGGCAAGCGGGAGAACTGGGCCCACCCCGTCCCGCTCACCGAGGGCCTCGTCTACGACCCGGCCGCGGCCGGCGGGTGCACGGTCGTCGAGGTCCGGCGCGGCGGCGAGGTCGCCGAATGGGTGGGCATCGCCGGTACGTCGACCAACTGCGCGGGCGGCGCCACCCCCTGGGGCACCTGGCTGACCTGCGAGGAGAACTCGGACCTGGCCGGCAAGAACGGCATGACGAAGGACCACGGCTACGTCTTCGAGGTCGACCCGCACGACCGGCGCGCCAACCGAGACCCGCGGCCGGTCAAGGCCTTCGGGCGCTACGACCACGAGGCCGTGGTCATCGACCCGCGCCAGGGCCACGCCTACCTGACCGAGGACGCCTCCGGCCCCAACGGGCTGCTGTACCGCTGGACCCCGCCCCGCGGCTTCCACCACGGGCGCGGCAAGCTCCGTACGCTCGCGGCCGACGCCGGCGTGCTCCAGGCCGCCAAGTGCATCGACAGCTCCGGCCGGTTCGTCGACGACTTCTCGCGTGCAACGAAGATCGGCACCGTGTACGGGGTCGACTGGGTGGACGTCCCCGACCGCGATGCCCGGACCGTACCGGTGCGCAAGCAGTTCGCGGACGGTGTGGTGACGCGCGGACGCAAGCTGGAGGGCATGTGGTGGGCGGACGGCGGCGCGTACTTCGTCTCGTCCTACGCCCGTGAGGAGAGCCCGGGCGCGGCCCACGACGGCCAGGTCTGGTTCTACGACCCCAAGCGGCGCACGGTCCGGCTCACCGTCCTCATCGGGATCAACGCCGACCCGTCGGTCGACGGCGGCTACGACGGCCCGGACAACATCACCGTGTCCCCGTACGGCGGCCTGATCATCGCGGAGGACGGCTCGGGGCTCCAGCACCTGTTCGGCGCGACGGCGTCGGGACGCACCTACCCGCTGGCGCGCAACGAGCTGAACAACGGGTCGGCCGAGGCGCCGGAGTACTCCGAATTCACCGGCGTCTGCTTCTCCCCGGACGGGCGCACGCTGTACGCCAACATCCAGGACCCGGGCATCATGCTCGCCATCACCGGGCCGTGGCGGCGCGCGCACTGACGTTGGCGTTGGCATTGACGTTGACGTCGGCGGCGCGACGGCGCACGTGACGCCTAGAGGACGCCTACGGGGCCGGGGAAACCTCCGCGCGCGAGGCCTCGGCCCACTCGGTGAGCAGGAACTCGTACGCCTCCGAGGGCCACTCCCCGTCCACCTGGGTCTCGACGAGGCGCCGGATCGCCTCGTTCGCCTCTGCGGCGGACGGGCGGGCGGGCCCCGCGGGGTTGAGTGTCTCGTGCATGGTTTCAAGGCTACGGGCGGGCACTGACAGCCACCCGCGGATTACGCGTGGCATCCATCACCCGCAACGCGTACCGGTGGCCGCATGTGCCCGCCCACCTGCTCAGAGTGCTTGCGCGGCGGGCTTGACCATGCCGCGCACTGTGCGCGACTTCACAAAGTCGCCCATGGCCGTCATCTCCCACTCGCCGGAGAACTGCTTGATCAGCTTGGCCATCATCACGCCGGTCTGGGGTTCGGCGCTCGTCAGGTCGAAGCGCACCAGCTCCTCGCCGCTCGCCGCGTCGATGAGACGGCAGTAGGCCTTGGCCACCTCGGTGAACTTCTGGCCGGAGAAGGAATTGACCGTGAACACCAGGCCGGTGGCGTCGGCGGGGATCCGGCCGAGGTCCACGACGATCACCTCGTCGTCGCCCGCGCCCTCACCGGTGAGGTTGTCACCGGAGTGCTTGATGGCACCGCCGAGGATGGACAGCTTGCCGAAGTAGCAGCTGTCGATGTGGTTGCGCTGGGGGCCGTACGCGATGACGGAGGCGTCGAGGTCGATGTCCTTGCCGCGGAAGGCGGGCTCCCAGCCCAGCCCCATCTTGACCTGGGAGAGCAGCGGGCGGCCGCCCTTGACGAGGGAGACGGTCTGGTTCTTCTGGAGGGTGACCCGGCCCTTGTCGAGGTTGATCTTCCCGGAGCCGGGCGCGGGGGCCGCGGGTGCGGGGGGCGCCGCGGGGGCGATCGGGGCGGAGGGAGCCGCGGGCGTGGTGGCGCCGCCGAGCCAGGGGGAGGCCGGGTAGGAGACCGGCGGGGACTGGGGAGCGGGGGGTGCGGGAGGCGCCGGGGGTGCGGGCGGGGTCACGGCCTGGGGCGCCGCGGGCTCCTCGTCCACGGAGACCCCGAAGTCGGTGGCGATGCCCGCGAGGCCGTTGGCGTACCCCTGGCCGACCGCGCGCACCTTCCACACGCCGCCGCGCTGGTAGACCTCGACGACGACGAGCGCGGTCTCGCTGCCCAGCCGCGGCGGGGTGAAGGAGGCGATCACCGCGCCGCCGTCGGCGTTGCGCACGGTGCCGGTGGGCTCGATGCCCTGGAAGGACTGCCCGGCGGCGTCGGGGCTGGCGGTGACCACGATCCGCTCGATGCCCGGGGGCAGCGCGGCCGTGTCCACGGTGATCGAGTCCGGTGCCGCACCCCCGCCGGAGCGGTAGCTGACACCGGGACCGGAGGGCTGGTTGAAGAAGATGAAGTCGGCGTCGGAGCGCACCTTGCCGTCCGCCGTCAGGAGCAGGGCCGATACGTCGAGCCGTACCGGCGCAGCCACGTCGACCGTCACGCGGACGGCGTTGAGCGGCAGGTTGGATCCAGGGGTCATAGCGGTCATGCCCGGAGAACGACCGGAGGTGCTTTGCCGTTCCCTTACCCTCGCGGGATATTTCGGGATGTTTCAGTGCTGATTGCGGGGGTGGCTGCGCGCAGGGCGGCCGCGGTGCGGCCCCGGTGGGTGGTGACGACGGAGCCGTCCCGGTGGCGTTCGTACGTGAACCCGTGCGGCTTCGGCATGCTGCGCAGCATGCCGCGACGGACGGACTCGGGACGGGCCCTGCGATTGACACGGCGGTCCGGCGGTCGGGCGGTCGGGCGGTCCGGCGGTCCGGCGGTCCGGTGTCCCGGCGGCGGGCGGCACGCCCCTGCCGCCGGGACACCGGCGCGGCCGGTTCCCGCTCAGCCCCCGGTGACCTGGCGCGGCAGCCCCAGCGGGTTGGCCTCGCGCAGCTCCGCCGGAAGGAGCGCGTCCGGCACGGACTGGTAGGCCACCGGCCGCAGCCAGCGCTCGATCGCGGTCCCGCCCACCGAGGTGGAGTGCGAGGTGGCCGCCGGGTAGGGGCCGCCGTGGTGCTGGGCCGGGGCCACCGCGACCCCGGTCGGCCAGCCGTTGACCACGATCCGCCCCGCCAGCCCGGTGACCTGCCCGATCAGCTCGGCGGCCGGGCCGGGCGCGCCCTCGGTCTCGGCGGCCGACAGCTGGAGGGTGGCGCTCAGGTTCCCGCCGAGGAGCCCGAGCACCGCGCCCGCCTCGTCCTGGTCGGCGTACCGCACGACGACGGTGACCGGACCGAAGCACTCCTCCAGGAGGACGTCGTACGCGCCGCGCTCCAGCAGGTGTCCGGCCCGTACGGTCAGGTAGCCCGCCCCGACGGTGTGCTCGCCGCCGGACCCCGGGGTCACGGGTGCGTCGACGCCGGGCAGCGCGGCCCGCTCGCGCACCCCGGAGACGAAGTTCTCCCGCATCCGGTGGTCGAGCAGCACGCCGGGCTCGGTCTCCCCGAGCGCCTTGGTGAGTTCGCCGGTGACCCGGTCGCCGTCCGCGCCCTCGGGGACCAGCACCAGGCCGGGCTTCACGCAGAACTGGCCGACGCCGAGGGTGACCGATCCCGCGAGCCCGGCGCCGATCTCCTCGGCACGTTCGGCGGCCGCGGCCGGGGTGACCACGACCGGGTTGAGGGAGCCCAGTTCGCCGTGGAAGGGAATGGGCACGGGCCGGGCGGCCGCCGCGTCGAACAGGGCCCGCCCGCCCCGGATGGAACCGGTGAATCCGGCGGCCGCCACCAGCGGGTGGCGGATCAGTTCCAGACCGGCGTCGAACCCGTGGACCACGCTCACCACGTCGGCCGGGAGCCCGGTCAGGGCCGCGGCCCGGCGCAGCAGCGAGGCGCACAGCTCGGAGGTGGCGGGGTGGTCGGGGTGCGCCTTGACGACCACCGGGCAGCCGGCGGCGAGCGCGCTCGCGGTGTCCCCGCCGGGGACGGAGAAGGCGAGCGGGAAGTTGGAGGCGGCGTAGACCGCGACCACGCCCAGCGGGACCTTGTAGCGGCGCAGTTCGGGGCGCGGCGGGCTGAGGGAGGGGTCGGCGCGGTCGATCCGGATGTCGAGGTAGGCCCCGGCGTCCACGGCGTCGGCGAAGGCGCGCAGCTGGCCGGTGGTGCGGGCCAGTTCGCCGGTGAGCCGGCCCGGGCCGAGGGCGGTCTCGGCGTCGGCGGCCTCGATCACGTGGGCGGCGGCTTCGTCCAGCAGTGCGGCGGCGGCGCGCAGGAAGGCGGCGCGCACGGTGGCGTCGGCGAGCGGGCCGCGGGCGGCGTGGGCGGCCCGTACGGCTTCGTCCACCTCGCCCGGTGTGGCCTCCACCGCAACCTGTTCGCGCTGCTTCCCGGTGCGGGGGTCCACACTCCAGACTGGTGTCGTTGTCATGGCCCACTGCCTCCTGGATCGTTCAGTATTCTGAACGCAGTTCCGGTGGATGAATGATCACATCTGCTGTGGACTCTATTTCCGCGTCCTCGGCGTGACAAGAGGCGACCAGAGGGGAAGCAGGCGTATGACGACGACCGAGTCGGGGATCCCCGCCCAGGCGGCGCCGGTCAAATCTGCGGTGCGGACCGTCCTGCTGCTGGAGCACTTCGCGGCGCGGCCGGGGCTGCACAGCCTGGCCGACATCCAGAACGACCTCTCCCTGCCGAAGTCCAGCCTCTACATGCTGCTCCGGACGCTGGTGAACCTGGGGTGGGTGGAGACGGACGCGACGGGCACCCGGTACGGCATCGGCGTACGGGCCCTGCTGGTCGGCAGCTCGTACATCGACGGCGACGAGGTGGTCGCCGCGGCCCGGCCCACCCTGGACCGGCTCTCCGACGAGACGACCGAGACCATCCACCTGGCCCGGCTGGACGGGACGAGCGTGGTCTACCTCGCCACCCGGCAGTCCCAGCACTACCTGCGGCCCTTCACCCGGGTCGGGCGGCGGCTGCCCGTGCACTCGACGGCACTCGGCAAGGCGCTGCTCGCCACGCATGCGGACGCCGAGGTACGGGCGCTGCTGCCGCGGCGGCTGGAGGCGGTCACCGAGCACACCATCACCGACCGGGAGCAGCTCATCGAGGAGCTGGCGCTGGTGCGGGAGCAGGGGTACGCGCTGGACCGGGAGGAGAACACGCTCGGGCTGCGCTGCTTCGGGGTGGCCGTGCCGTACCGGACGCCGGCGCGGGACGCGGTGAGCTGCTCGGTGCCGGTGGCCCGGCTGACGGGGGAGCACGAGCAGGTCATCAAGGCGGCGCTGTTCGAGGCGCGGGACCGGTTGTCGGTGGTCACGCGCCGCATGTGATGCGCCGCGGGCGGGGCGGGTGTTGTTCCTCCCCCGCGTGGGGGAGGTGGTTCCCCTTCAAGGGGGAGGTGGTGGGGCGGCGCGACGGCGACCGTTGAATCATGAACACGCGAGAGATGCGCCTGAGTGACCTGACGGTGGTGAAGCGGCCGTCACCCTTGCGCCCGGGGACCGGGCGGCGGATGCTGCGGGCGGTGGCCCTGACCGCCACCGTGCCGTATCTGGGGCTCAAGACGGTCTGGTTGTGCGGGAGTCACCTCGGCATACCCGAGGGCAGTGTGCTGCGGGATCCGGGCCCGTTCTTCATGGCGGCCAATTCCGTCACGCTGGCCATGGACGCCTGCGTGATCCTTCTCGTGCTGGTGTTCACCAGGCCTTGGGGCATACGGGTGCCGGGCCTGCTGCTGACCGTTCCGGTGTTCGTGGCCACCGGGCTGTTGACCCCGATCCTCTTCGGCTTCCCGGGGCAACTGCTCGTACGGGCCCTCGGCTTCGGGACGGATCCGGTGGTGCAGGCGGCACGGGTGCCCTTCCTGGACCCGTGGGTGTTCCACGTCGTCTACACCGGGTTCACGGTCCAAGGAATCGCCCTGGCCGCTCTGTTCGTGCCCTATGCGCGGGAGCGCTGGGGGTGGGCGTGGCGGGGCGTGACGGGGGAGCGGCTGCCGTCCTCCGCGGGCGTGGTGGCGGCAGCCGCGGCGGCCTTCGGCGTGGTGGTGGCAGGAGTGTTGGTGTATTGGGCCTCGGGGGGTACCGCCGGTCTGGACGCCGAGCGGGCGGGCGCACACTCCGCGGACACCGCCGTGGTGTCCGTGGTCCACGCGGTGTGCGCGCTCGCCGCCGGAGCGGGGGCCGTACTGCTGGCCCGTGGTGGGACGCTGAGGGCATGGTGGCCGCTGTGCCTCGCCTGGGTCGGCGGGGCGGCGACGCTGAGCTGGGGGGCATGGGTGATGATCGCCGCGCTGGGGCCGCAGCTGGACGGTGGCGAAGGGCCTCCCGCCGCAACGCTGTTGATCTACGCTGGTCAGATGATCACCGGATTGCTCACCGGCACCGTCCTCATACGCTTCCTCAGCACCCGCCGCCCGGGGTGAACCGGCTGCCGGTGGCGCGGGCCCGGTGGCGCTGGGTGCACCTGATCCTCGGCGGCGCCCTGCTCATGCCGTACTTCCTGCTCGCGCAGGTGGTGGTCGGTGTCGTCGCGGGCGGGGTCAAAGCGCTCAACTCCGCCCCGCTCACCTTCCTCGCCTATGTCGCCTGCCTGCCCCTCGTCGCCGTTACGGCGCTGTTCGGGCCGGTCCGGCCGATGTCGGTGGCCGCCGTCCGGGCCATGTGCGAGGTACCGGGGGAGCGGTTGGCCGACGGGCCGGCCCGCTCATGGGGCGCCCGGGGGCGGGCCTCGGCCTGGTGGACCCTGCACCTGGGCACCGGCGCGCTGATCAGCGGAATGACCCTTGCGGTACCGCCCATGGCGGTCATGCTGATCGCGGTGCCGGTCGTGGGGCAGCTGCGGGACGTCCGGTTGGGGTACGGCTGGTTCGCCATGGACACCGGCCCGTACGCCGCCCCCCTGCTCGGGATCGGCCTGCTGGCCGGGCTCACCCTCTGCGCGGTCGGGGCCGGGCAGCTGCTGGCCAGGATGGCGCCCGTACTGCTCGGGCCCACGGCGGCGGACCGGCTGGCCGCGGCCGAGGAGCGGGCCGCCGACCTGGCCCTGCGCAACCGGCTGGCCCGCGAGCTGCACGACGCGGTCGGTCACGCCCTGAGCGCCGTCACCCTCCAGGCCGCCGCCGCCCGGCGGATGCTGGAGCGCGACCCCGGCTTCGTACGAGAGGCGCTGGCCGCGATCGAGGACACCACGCGGCGGACGGTGGGCGAGCTCGACGCCGTACTGGGCCTGCTGCGGGACGGGGACCCGGCCAGGTCGGACGCCGCGCCCGCGCCCACCCTCGCCGCCGACCTGGACGGGCTGCTGGCCCGCACCCGGGTCGCCGGCACCACCGTCACCGCGCACCAGGACCCCGGACCCGCCGGGGACTGGACCGCCCTCCCGGCGATCGCCTCCCGCGAGGCGTACCGGATCGTCCAGGAGGGCCTCACCAACGCCCTGCGGCACGGCGCGGGCCCGGTGGACCTGAGGATCCGCATACAGGCCGGCCCCGACCCCGCACACCGCGAACTGGAGATCACCATGACCAATCCACCGGCAGTACCCGCCGAGGGCCGGGAGACCCGTACCACCGGGGGCCGCGGACTGCGCGGCGCCGCGGAACGGGCCGCGCTGCTCGGCGGCAGCGTCGAGGCCGGCCCGCACGGGGACCGGTGGCGGCTTCGGGCCGTCCTCCCGCTCGCCGGGGAGGCCCGATGACCGCGCCCGTGCCGCGACCGCCGCTGCGCATCGTGCTCTGCGACGACGAGCGGATGGTCCGCACCGCGCTGCGGGTGATCCTGGAGGGCGAAGCCGACCTGGAGGTCGTCGGTGAGGCCGCCACCGGGGCCGAGGCGGTTCCGCTGGTCCGCTCACTGGCCCCCGACGTGGTGCTCATGGACGTGCGGATGCCCGAGATCGACGGCATCCGGGCCACCGAACAGATCCTCGCCACCATGGCCGAGCCGCCCCGGATCGTGGTCGTCACCACCTTCGAGAACGACGCCTACGTCTACGACGCGCTGCGCGCGGGAGCCGCCGGCTTCCTCCTCAAGCGGGCCGACCCCGACGAGCTGATCGGCGCGGTCCGGCTCGTCGCCCGCGGAGACTCGCTGCTCTTCCCGGCCGCCGTCCGCTCCCTCGCCGCCGCCCACACGGCCGGAGCCCCGATCGCCGAGGCGCCCTGGGTGGCCCGGCTCACCGAGCGCGAGGCCGACGTCCTGCGTCTGATGGCCACCGGCCTGTCCAACCAGGAGATGAGCGAGCGCCTCGGCGTCGGACCGCAGACCGTCAAGACCCATGTCGGGGCGGTCCTCACCAAGACCGGCTCCCGCGACCGCACCCAGGCGGTCATCGCGGCCTACGAAGGGGGCTTCATCATGAAGAAAGGCTGAGAAGCCCGCCACAATCGGGGCAGAGCGGAACGGCTGGGGCCGCCGGGACGTCCTTCTGGGGGATGAACAAGACGATCAGGCGTGCGTCGGTCTTCTGTCTGCTCCTGGTGCTGGCCCTGCTGGTCCGCGTCACCTGGGTGCAGGCATACCAAGGCCAGGCCCTCGCAGAAGACAAGCACAACCGCCGGAACCTCATCGGGCAGTACCAGAACCCGCTGGGCAACATCATCGTGGGCGGGGAGGCGATCACCGGCTCGGTCAAGACGGGCGGCAAGGACTTCGCCTACAAGCGGACGTACGTCGACGGTCCCCTCTACGCCCCCATCACGGGCTACAGCTCCCAGGCCTACGGCAGCACCCTGCTGGAAGGCATCTACAGGAATGTCCTCAACGGCTCCGACAGCCGACTGAAGACGGTCATGGACACGCTCACCAACAAGCGGGCCTCCCCCGGCAACGTCCTGACCACCATCGACAAGGGCGTCCAGAAGGCCACCTACGACGCACTCCAGGGCAAGCAGGGCGCGGCCGTGGCCCTGGACCCCGCGACCGGCGAGATCCTCGCCGTGGTGAACAACCCGTCCTTCGACCCGGGCAGCATCGCCGGTGCCAACGACAAGGAGGCCTGGGCGGAGCTCTCCGCGGACAAGGGCAAGGCCCTGGAGAACGTGGCGCTGCGCAAGCCCCAGGCGCCCGGCTCCACCTTCAAGCTCGTCACCCTCGCCGCGGCGATCGAGAACGGCCTCGTCACCGACCTCGACCGGCAGACCGGGATCGCCGACCCGTACACGATCCCCGGCACCCGCACCCCGCTGCCCAGCGAGGCGGGCTCCGCGGCCTGCAACAACGTCTCGGTGCGCACCGCCCTGAAGCTGTCCTGCAACAACGTCTTCGCCGAGCTCGCCTCCAAGCTGGGTCAGGACAAGATGCGGGCGACCGCCGAGAAGCTCGGTTTCAACGTGCAGATCGACACCCCGGTGCGCACCAACCCGCCCAGCAAGTACCCGTCGAAGAAGATGTCGGTCGACCAGGTCGCGCAGACCGGTATCGGCCAGTTCGACGTGCAGGCCACCCCGCTCCAGATGGCGATGGTGACGGCCGCGATCGAGAACGGCGGCAAGCTCGTCGCCCCGCACCTGGTCTCCGAGGTCACCGACGCGGGCGGCAACGTGCTGGAGAGCTTCAAGGACGCGAAGTCCCAGCGGGTCATGGGAGAGAAGACCGCCACGATGATCCGTGACGCCATGCGCACGGTCGCCACCGAGGGCGGCGGCAAGCCGGCCCAGGTGTCCGGCGCCGAAGTGGGCGGCAAGACCGGTACGGCCCAGCGCGGTGTCAACAACAGCCTCGCTCCGCTGGCCTGGTTCACCTCGTACGGCAAGTCGAACGGCAAGCAGATCGCGGTGGCCGTGGTGATCGAGAACTCCGACACCGACCGCTCCGAGATCGGCGGCGGGAAGCTGGCCGCCCCCATCGCCCAGAAGATGATGGAGGCGTGGCTGAAGAAGTAGCCGCGAAGGCCGCGCGGCCGACGCGCCGGGAACCGTCGAGGCTCCCGGCGCGTTCCCACTCCCATGATCAGAGCCGCGCACCCCGCCGACCTCCCCGCGATCGCCGCCCTGCACACCCGGGCCCGCGCCACCTACTACCAGGGCCACATCCCCGAGCAGGCCTACCTGGGCGACGCCGAGCTCCAACGCACGCGCGAGGGCTGGTCGCGGGCCATCGCCCGGGACGCCGCCGAGGGCGAGGTGCTCTGCGCCGAGCAGGACGGCGAGGTCACCGGGGTCGCCGCGTTCCGCACGCAGGACGGCGAGACCACCCTCACCCAGCTCCACGTCGACCCCGTCCACTGGCGCCGGGGCACCGGGGCCGCCCTGCACGCCGCCTGCCTGGACGCCTGGCGGCGGGCCGGAATCCGCCGGGTCCGCCTGGAGGTCTACGAGCACAACCTCCGCGCCCAGGCGTTCTACGCCACCCAGGGCTGGCTCGCGGATCCGGCGGCCCCGCGCTCGGGCACCCACCGCACCCTCTGGCTACAGGTGGGCCGGGCATCTGCCCCGTCCGGGGAATGAGACGGGGCGGTGAATGGTTGAACCGCAAACCGTTCCCCCTGAACCCGGAGAGAAGAAGGATCATGCGCGTCGAAATCTGGAGCGACATCGCTTGTCCCTGGTGCTACATCGGAAAGGCGCGTTTCACCAAGGGCCTGGCCGAGTTCGCGCACCGCGACGAGGTGGAGGTCGTCTTCCGGTCCTTCGAGCTCGACCCGGGCGGGGCGAAGGGCGTCACCGCTCCCGTCGTCGAGATGCTCGCCAAGAAGTACGGCCGCACCCTCGACGAGGCGCGCGGCATGGAGGAGCACGTCGCCGCCAGCGCCCGCGCGGAGGGGCTCACCTACCGGACCGAGGGCCGCGACCACGGCAACACCTTCGACATCCACCGGCTGCTGCACCTGGCCGCCGCCCGCGGCCGACAGGAGGAGCTGCTCGACCTCGCCTACCGGGCCAACTTCGGTGAGGAGCGCTCCGTCTTCGACCCCGAGGTGCTGATCGCGCTCGCCGTCGAGGCCGGACTGGACGGGGCCGAGGCCCGCGCCGTCCTCGCCGACGACTCCGCCTACGCCGACGAGGTCCGGGCCGACGAACGCGAGGCTGCCGAGCTGGGCGCGAACGCCGTGCCGTTCTTCGTCCTCGACCGCCGCTACGGGATCTCCGGCGGACAGCCGGCCGAGGTGTTCACCCGGGCCCTGGAGCAGGCGTGGGCCGGGCGCGAGGTCGAGGAACCGGCCCCCGCCGCCGAGGCCTGCGAGCCCGACGGCGCGTGCGCGGTCCCCCAGGCATAAGGACCGCTCGGGGAGGGCCGGGGGGAGCCGGGGAGAGCCGGGGAGAGCCGGGGGACTCGGGAGACTCGGAGCGCTCGGCGATGGACTGTGGGCCGAGTCTGGCGCAGAGTTGAAGGCATGGATCTTCCGCTCGCCGAAGCGACCCGTGCCGAGTTCGCCCACTCCACCACCTACCTCAACACCGCCAAGTGCGGGGTCGTCCCGCGTTCCGCCGTCGCGGCCGTACGGGAGCTGGCCGAGGCGGCGGGGGCCGGGCTGCCCACCGGCTTCGGCGACTTCGACCGCGTGAACGGGGCCCGGGCGGCCTTCGCCCGCCTGGTCGGGGTGGACACCGACCGGGTGTCCATCGGCTCGGCCGTCTCCACCCACGTCGGCCTCGTCGCCGCCTCGCTCCCGCCGGGCGCCGAAGTGCTGTGTCCCGAGGGTGATTTCGCCTCCGTGATCAACCCCTTCGTGGCGCGCGGCGACCTCAAGGTGCGCTTCGCCCCCCTCGACGCCGTCGCCGAGGCCGTGGGCCCCGGTACCGCCCTGGTCTCGCTGAGCGTCGTGCAGTCCGCGGACGGCCGCAAGGCCGACCTGCCGGCGGTGCGCGCGGCGGCGACCGCGCACGGGGCCCGGATGCTCGTGGACGCGACCCAGGCGGTCGGCTGGCTCCCCTTCGACGCCTCGCCGTACGAGTACACCGTCGCCGCCGGCTTCAAATGGCTGCTCGGCGTGCGCGGAGCCTCGTACCTGACGGTGTCGCCGCAGGCCCAGCACACGCTCACCCCGCTGCACGCCGGATGGGTTCCGGCGGTGGCCGCAGGGGACGCCACCTACGGGCCGATGGCGGAACTCGCGCACGGAGCGCGGCGGTTCGACGAGTCCCCGGCCTTCCTCGCCTACCACGCGTCCGAGTCGGCACTGGCCCTGCTGGAGCGGATCGGCATCGAGGCCGTCCACGCCCACGACACCGCCCTGGCCGCCCGCTACCGGGCCGGGCTCGCGCGCCTGGGCCACGAACCCGTCTCCGGCGACTCCGCCATCGTCTCCGTGCCGGGCCTCGCCGACCGGCAGCCCGCCCTGGAGGCGGCCGGCATCGCCACATCCGCCCGCGCGGGCCTCCTGCGGGCCTCGTTCCACCTCTACAACACGGAGGCGGACGTGGACCGGCTCCTGGACGCCCTCTCCGCCTCCTGAAGGGGCAGGGCCCGTGCGTACAGTGCCGCCATGAGCGATGTGAGCGGTGTGAGCGGCGCGAGCCATGCAGGCGATGTGCACGACGGGCGCGACGGGCGCGACGGGCGCGAGGTGCTGCACGTCAAGGGGCGGGTGCTGATCGGGCCCGACGAGGTGCGCGACGAGCTGTGGGTGGTCGGCGGGCGGATCTCCTACGAGCGCCCGCCCGGCGCGCGCGAGATCACCACGGTGACCGGCTGGGCCCTGCCCGGACTGGTCGACGCGCACTGCCACGTGGGCCTGGACGCCCACGGCCCGGTCGATGCCGAGACCGCCGAGCGCCAGGCCCTCACCGACCGCGACGCCGGCACCCTCCTCATCCGCGACGCCGGTTCGCCCTCCGACACCCGCTGGATCGACGACCGCGAGGACCTGCCGAAGATCATCCGGGCCGGGCGGCACATCGCACGCACCCGCCGCTACATCCGCAACTACGCCCACGAGATCGAACCCGCCGACCTCGTCGAGTACGTCGCCCGCGAGGCGCTGCGCGGCGACGGCTGGGTCAAGCTCGTCGGAGACTGGATCGACCGCGAGGCCGGGGACCTCACGGCCTGCTGGCCGCGCACCGAGGTCGAGGCGGCCATCGCCGAGGCGCACCGGCTGGGTGCCCGCGTCACGGCGCACTGCTTCGCCGAGGACTCGCTGCGCGACCTGGTCGAGGCGGGCATCGACTGCATCGAGCACGCCACCGGCCTCACCGAGGACACCATCCCGCTGTTCGCGCAGCGCGGGGTCGCGATCGTGCCGACGCTCGTGAACATCGCGAACTTCCCGAAGATGGCGGCGGGCGGCGAGGCGAAGTTCCCGCACTGGTCGGCGCACATGCGGCGGCTCCACGAGCGGCGTTACGACACCGTCCGCGCCGCCTACGACGCCGGCATCGAGGTCTTCGTCGGCACCGACGCGGGGGGCTCCCTGCCGCACGGCCTGGTCGCGGCGGAGGTCGCGGAACTGGTCAAGGCCGGTATCCCGCCGATCGACGCCCTCTCCGCGACGACCTGGGCGGCCCGCGAGTGGCTCGGCAGGCCGGGGCTGACCGAGGGGGCACCCGCCGACCTCGTGGTGTACGCCGCCGACCCGCGGGCCGACGTGCGCGTGCTGGCACAGCCGCTGCGGGTCGTCGTGAACGGCAGGGTCCGGGCCTGAGCCGCGCGGTGGCGTCCGGTTGACGCCGCGTGACATCGGGGGCCCGCCGGTCGTTGAGGAGGGCCGCACGGGCCGGACGTTCGTGAAAGGAGAGAACTCGCGTTCTTCGTGGGGCGCAACGATTCGAATACGCACCCGGAAACCACCCTTTGGGGTGAACTCACCTCAGGTTGCCCCTCGTTCACCCACAGTGCGTAAAGATTCCGGAGTCGAGTCCGTCGGCGCCCGCGATGTCCCCCATCGGCGGCGCGACGGCACCCAACTCCCCGGGGGTTCTACCACCGTGAACAGCCATACCTTCCTCAAGCCCGCGGCCGTCCTCCTCGCCACGGGAGCGGTGGCCCTGCTCGCCGCTCCGCCCGCCGTCGCCACGGGAGGCGGCGCGGCCGGGGGTGAGGGCAAGGCCGGCGCCGTCGTCCTGCGCGCCGCACTCGACGTGGGCCTGCTCAACAAGACCGCGCACGTCCCGCTGAAGACGACCCTCAACGAGGTCACTGCCCCGGCGACGGCCGAGAAGACCGCGCTGACCGTCACCCTGGACGGGGTCGAGGGGAACAATCCGGTCAGCGTGCTGCGCGCCGACGTGGCCACCTCCAAGGCGAGCGCCGACAAGACCCGGGCAGAGGCGGAGGCCAACCTCGCCAAGGCCTCCGTCCACGTGCCCGGACTGCCGCTGCTCTCCCTCATCGAGGTGGAGAAGGTCACCTCCAAGGCGGTCTGCGAGGCGGGCAAGAAGCCGGTGGCCAGCGCGAACGCCCTCGGGAAGGTGACGGCGCTCGGCAAGAAGGTGACGCTGTCGACGGGTGGCCCCACCAAGGTCGAGGTCCCCGGGGTGGGCCAGGTCGACCTGCAACTGTCCGGTACCGAGACCACCTCCACCACGGCCGCCGCGGCCGCGCTCCGCCTGAAGGTGGCGGTCAACCCGCTGAACCTGAACGTGGCGCAGGTCGACGGCGAGATCGTGCTCGCCGAGGCGCACTGCGAGTCCCCGGCGACCCCGCCCGCGAACCCGGACGTCAAGCCCCAGGCGGGGACGGGGACCGGCTCCGGCTCCGGTTCCGCCGTGTCCGGCGCCGCCGCCGGCAATCCCGGCACCCCCGGTGCCAACCTCGCCGAGACCGGCGGCGGTTCACTGACTCCCTACGTCGCAGGCGGGGCCCTGACCCTGCTCGCCATCGGCGGGGGCGCGCTCCTGATCACCCGGCGGGGCAGGGCCTCGTAGGGCGGCCGGGAGCCCCGGGCCGCCGCCCGGCGCGCCCGCCCCGAGGAGCGCACGGAGGGGAGTGCTCAACGGGTGACGGGCGAGGACGGGCGGCGTGCCCGGCGACGCATGGGCCTGCGGGGGCCGCCGTTTCGAGGGCCCCGGAGGTCTGCGGGCGCCGGTGGCCTGCGGGCGCGGTGGTCTGCGGGCCCCGGTGGCCGCGGGGTCGACGGCCGGCTCGGCGCGCGACGTGCTCGGCGGGTCGTGGTCGGCCGGTGGCGTGTTCAGCGGGTGGCGTGCTCCAGGCCCTGTCCGCCCGCGCCGCGTGCCATCACGGCCTCGGTGACCTGCTGGTCGATCCGCGCGTACTCGTTCCGCTTCGCGGCCGGGAGCGAAGTGTCCGAGGCCGCGCAGGAGGCGCAGACGACGCGGAACGGCGGACCCATGTCCGAGTACTGCGTGAGGTATTCGGCCTTCACCACTTCCCAGCGGCCCGGATGGCCCGCCGCCGGGGAGAAGGTGAAGCGGGGGATCGAGGACTGGTTGCCGCGCAACTTGTCGGCCGGTACGAAGCTGGCGACCTGGTCACCCATCCCGAAGACCACCCACGTGCCGTTGATCTTCTCGTAGGGCTGCGGCACGTGGTTGTGCGTGCCGATGATCAGATCGATGTCGGGGAGTCCGTCGGCCGAGCGGGCGGCGGTCAGCGCCTGCGCCAGTTCCTTCTGCTGTTCATCGGGCGCCGTCTGCCACTCGGTACCCCAGTGGATGCTGAGCACCACCACGTTCGCGCCCGACGCCCGGGCGGCCCGGGCGTCGGCGACGATCCGGTCCTTGTCGATCAGGTTGACGGCCCA
Organism: Streptomyces sp. NBC_01214; assembly: GCF_026340975.1. Taxonomy (GTDB): domain Bacteria; phylum Actinomycetota; class Actinomycetes; order Streptomycetales; family Streptomycetaceae; genus Streptomyces. Next base: position 2,503,408 of record NZ_JAPEOS010000001.1, read on the forward strand.
CGGCTTGCCCGGGGGGATCGGGATGCCGTTCGTACCGTACGTGTAGGAGAGCTGGGCGATCTTCGCGCCGCCCGCCGTGAGCAGCGCCGGGGCCTTGGCCTCCTCCGCGCTGCGGGCCGAGCCGACGTGCTGGATGCCGACCCGGTCGAGGTGCTCCAGGGTGCGGGCGAGGCCCTCGTAGCCGTCGTCCAGGGTGTGGTTCGAGGCAGTGGAACAGCTGTCGTACCCGGCGTCCCCCAGGGCGTCCGCCAACTGGTGCGGGGCCTTGAAGGTGGGATAGCCGGTGTAGGGGCCGCCGGGGCGCCCGTACGGTATCTCGTGGTGGCACATCGCCAGGTCGGCGGCGGATATCAGGGGTTTGACCCCGGCGAGTATCTTTCGGAAGTCGTACTCCCCGGCCTTGCCCGCGTCGTCCGCCGACCGCTGGACGATCGACGGGTACGGGATGATGTCGCCGGTCGCCACCAGCGTGAACGGCTTACCGGCGGCGCCCGCGGGCGCGTCCGCCGTGCCCCGGCCCGGCTCGCCCCGGAGCCGCTGTTCCGTGGCGGGCCCCGCACCGTTGTCGAACAACTGCGGTACGGCGTACATCCCGCCGCCCACGACCGCCAGCGCGGCCAGAGCCACGCCCGTCTTGGCGGATGACTTCATTCCCGACCCCCGATGTCATGCACTGATGCGGGGATCCTCACCCGGCCCCGCCCCCGCGGCCATCGTAGGGAGCCGTACGGGTGACGGCCCCATCGGCGCTCCGTAAGGACTGCAGGTAGGACGGGCGCCGTGGAGGTCGGCCCGGCCGGCGCGCGCTGGGCCCACGCTCGGGCCACCCTCAGCCTGCGTTCAGCCCACCCTCAGCCCGCGCTCAGCCCGCGCTCAGCGCGCCGCCAGTGCGAGGGCGTGGTCCAGGGCCTGGAGCAGCCGGCCCGTCGTCGCCCGGTCGCGCACCGCCAGCCGGAGCCAGGAGTGGTCCAGCCCCGGGAAGGTGTCCCCGCGGCGGACGGCGAAGCCGAGGGCGCGCAGCCGGGTGCGGACCTCGGCCCCACTCGCCACCCGGATCAGGACGAACGGCCCCTCCGCCACCCCAAAGACCGTCACCTCGTCGAATTCCGCGAGCCCGGCCAGTAGGTGCGCCCGGTCCACCGCGATCCGCCGGGCGGCTTCCTCCGCCTCGGCGAGCGCCGCCGGAGCCACACAGGCCTCGGCCGCCACCAACGCCGGCGTCGACACCGGCCACAACGGCTGCGCGGCCGCCAGTTTCACGATCACCTCGGGCTCGGCCAGCACGTAGCCGATCCGCAGCCCCGCGAGCCCCCACGTCTTGGTCAGGCTCCGCAGCACCACCAGCCCCGGCAGGTCCATCCGTCCGGCCAGGGCCTCCCGCTCGCCCGGGACCGCGTCCATGAACGCCTCGTCCACGACCAGGATCCGTCCGGGCCGGGCCAGCGCCGCCAGCGTCCCCGCCGGATGCAGCACGGACGTCGGGTTGGTCGGATTGCCGATCACCACCAGGTCCGCGTCCTCGGGCACGGCCGCCGGGTCCAGCCGGAAGCCGTCCGCCGCCCGCAGCACCACGCGCTCGACCTGGTGCCCCGCGTCCCGCAGGGCCGCTTCCGGTTCGGTGAACTGCGGGTGCACCACGACCGGCCGTACGGCTCCCAGGGCCCGGGCGATCAGTACGAAGGCCTCCGCGGCCCCGGCCGTCAACAGCACCCGCTCGACCGGCAGCTCGTGCCGGGCCGCCACCGCCGCGCGGGCCCGCCGCCCGTCGGGATATGCGGCGAGGTCCCCGAGCGAGGCGGCGATCCGCTGCTTGAGCCAGTCCGGCGGGGTGTCCGCACGTACGTTGACCGCCAGGTCCACCAGGGCGGAGCCCGCGTCGATCACCTCGGCGTCCCCGTGGTGGCGCAGGTCGTGCGCGGCGGCCGTGGCCACGGCGCAGGTCGCCGCCACCGACCGCCGCTTGGGCACGAGGAGTTCCCCGCCGCCCGCGAGGGCGGCGGCCTCCGCCACCGAGGGGGTCCCGGTGGCGGTGCGCGCCGCCTCCGAGGGGTGCGGCACGGCGATGGCGGCCAGCCGGGCGGCGGGGTAGCTCACCAGCGGCACGCCGAAACGTTCCGCCGCGCCCGTGATCCCGGCCTCGCCCGCCTTGGACTCCACCGTGGCCAGCGCCGTGACCGCCCCCACGGTCAGCCCGGCCCCCCGCAGCGTCTCCTCGACCAGGGCGCAGACCTCCGCGACGGAAACCCCCGCGCGTCCGCCGACCCCGACCACCACCTGCGTCGCGTACTCGCCCACCGGGGGCCGTCCCTCCGTAGTCACCGTCACCATCACCGGCACATGCCCGGCCGGTCGGCCGTCAACACTCCGCCGCCCGCCACCTGCGCGCAGACGTGCACTCGGGGCGAGGAGTCTGTATTCAGGGGCGCATGGCCGTGATCGTGGCGTTGGGCGCGTTCCTGATGACCCTGGCGGGCGGATGGGCGGCGCAGCGCGTCACCGACCGCCGCCACCTCGTGCTGGGCCTGGCCGGCGGGCTGATGCTCGGCGTCGTGGGCCTCGACCTGCTCCCGGAGGCCCTCCACGCAGCGGGCGAGGAGGTGTTCGGCGTCCCGCTCGCCCTGCTGCTCTTCGTGGCCGGGTTCTTGGTCGCGCACGTCGTGGAACGGCTGCTGGCGGTCCGCCAGGCCGCGCACGGCGCCGAGGACGGCGCCCGCGTTCCCCAGGTCGGGCTCACCGCGGCCGCGGCCATGGTGGGCCACAGCCTCGCCGACGGGGTGGCCCTCGGCGCGGCCTTCCAGGTCGGCGGGGGGATGGGCGTGGCCGTGGCGCTGGCCGTCATCACCCACGACTTCGCCGACGGGTTCAACACGTACACCCTCACCAGCCTCTACGGGAACGACCGCCGCAAGGCCCTGATGATGCTCCTCGCGGACGCCGTCGCCCCGGTCGTGGGCGCGGCGTCCACCTTGCTGTTCACCCTTCCGGAGGAACCCCTCGGCGCGTACCTCGGCTTCTTCGGAGGCGTCCTGCTGTACCTCGCGGCCGCCGAGATCCTGCCCGAGGCGCACCACAAGCACCCCGCCCTGTCCACGCTGATGTGCACGGTGGGCGGGGTGGCCGGGATCTGGCTGGTGGTGGGCATCGCGGACTGAGCGCCGGCCGGGGGCGGAGGTCACCGCCGTGCTGCCGCGGCTTCCGCGAAACGGCGCGCCACGGACGGCTCCGCCGCCCAGTGCGTGTGCAGGTAGCTCGCGTGCACACCCTGCTGCACGAAGCCCTCGACCCGGCGCTCGGGGTGCGTGAACCCCCACGCCGGGGCCGCCCCCGCACCCGGCTCGATCACCGTCCGGTGGAACTCGTGCCCGCGCAGCCGGGTCCCGGCCTGCGCGAGCGCGCTGTCGGACACCGCCACCGCCTCGCGGTAGCCGAGGGTGAGGCGCTCCGACATTCGTGCGTCGGCGTCGAGCACCCCGCACATGGGCTTCCCGTCCAGCGACCGGCCGAGGTACAGCAGCCCGGCGCACTCGGCGGCGACCGGGCCGCCGGCCGCGGCGAAGGCGGCGACGGCCGCCCGCAGCGGCTCGTTGGCGGACAGCTCGGGCGCGTACACCTCCGGGAAGCCGCCGCCTATCACCAGGCCACTGGTGCCGGGCGGGAGCGCCTCGTCCCGGAGCGGGTCGAAGGTGACGACCTCCGCTCCGGCGGCGGTGAGCAGCTCCGTGTGCTCGGCGTACGAGAAGGTGAACGCGGCGCCGCCGGCGACGGCGACCACCGGCCGCCTGCCGGGGGCTCCGCTGAGGTCTGCCGGTGCGGCGCCGTTGCCGGGGGCGCTGCCCCCGGAATCCCGCGCCTCAAACGCCGGCGAGGCTGAAGTGCCGCCCCGGCTGCGCGTCAACGCAGCAGCCGGCGACCACGCCTCGCAGTCCAGGGGCGGGGCCGTGCGGGCCAGGGCCATCAGGGCGTCCAGGTCGCAGCCCGCCCGGACCTGCGCGGCCAGCGCCGCCACCGAGGCCAGCGCATCGGTGTGCCGCTCGGCCACCGGGACCAGCCCCAGGTGGCGCGAGGGCGTGGCCACCTGCGGAGCCCGCCGCAGGACACCGAGGACCGGCATCCCCGCCTCCTCCAGGGCCTCCCGCAGCATCACTTCGTGCCGGTCGGAGCCGACCTTGTTCAAGATCACGCCCCCCAGCCGCACCTGCGGGTCGAAGGACGCGAAGCCGTGCACCAGCGCCGCCACCGACCGCGACTGCGAGGAGGCGTCGACCACGAGCACCACCGGCGCCCGCAGCAACTTCGCGACCTGCGCCGTAGAAGCCAGTTCGCCCCGGCCCGCGGCGCCGTCGTAGAGCCCCATGACGCCCTCGACGACGGCCAGATCGCACCCGGCCGCCCCGTGCGCGAACAGCGGAGCGACCAGCTCCGGCCCGCACATGAAGGCGTCGAGGTTGCGCCCCGGCCGGCCGGTGGCCAGCGCGTGGTAGCCGGGGTCGATGTAGTCGGGCCCGGCCTTGTGCGGGGACACGGCGAGGCCGCGCTCCGAGAAGGCCGCCATCAGGCCCGTGGCCACGGTGGTCTTGCCGCTGCCGGACGACGGAGCGGCAATGACCAGCCGAGGCACGTTGAACGGGTACGAAGTCACCACTCGATGCCCTTCTGACCCTTCTGTCCCGTGTCCATCGGGTGCTTGACCTTGGTCATCTCGGTGACGAGGTCCGCGAACTCCACCAGCTTCTCCGGCGCGTTGCGGCCCGTGATCACCACGTGCTGCGTGCCGGGACGGCCCCGCAGCACCTCGATGACCTCGTCGACGTCGATCCAGCCCCAGTGCATCGGGTAGGCGAACTCGTCGAGCACGTACAGCTTGTGCGTCTCGGCCGCCAGATCGCGCTTGACCTGCTCCCAGCCCTCCTTGGCCGCCTGCTCGTTGTCGAGCTGCGCGTCCCGCTGGACCCAGGACCAGCCCTCGCCCATCTTGTGCCAGACGACGGAGCCGCCCTCGCCGGAGGCCCCGAGCACCTTCAGCGCGTTCTCCTCGCCGACCTTCCACTTCGCCGACTTGACGAACTGGAACACCCCGATCGGCCAGCCCTGGTTCCAGGCGCGCAGCGCCAGCCCGAAGGCCGCCGTGGACTTGCCCTTGCCGGGGCCGGTGTGGACGAAGACCAGCGGACGGTTGCGGCGCTGGCGCGTCGTGAGCCCGTCGTCCGGAACGACGGACGGCTGTCCCTGAGGCATTACGCGGCCCTCCTGTTGTTGCTGCTGTGGGGTGAAGCGGTGGATGTCACTGCGGTACGTACGTTCTTCACGAGCCCGGCCAGCGAGTCGGCCCGCAGCCCGTCGAGCGTGACGGCGGGCCCGCCGAGGTCACGGGCCAGTACGCCGGCCAGCCCCAGCCGGACCGGCCCGGACTCGCAGTCCACGACCACCGAGGCGACGCCCCCGGCCTGTAGCAGCCGCGCACTGTGCCCCGCGAGCTCCCGCGGGCTGCTGTCCGTACGGCCCCCGAGGTTCCCGGCCGAGGTGGCCCGCCCGTCGGTGACGACCACGAGCAGCGGCCGGCGCGAGGGATCCCGCAGCCGCTCGATCCGCAGCACCTCGTGGGCCTTCAGCAGCCCGGCGGCCAGCGGGGTGCGGCCGCCCGTCGGCAGCTGCTCCAGCCGGGCGGCGGCCGCGTCCACCGAGGAGGTCGGCGGCAGCGCCAGGTCGGCCGTGGCCCCCCGGAAGGTGATCAGACCGACCTTGTCCCGGCGCTGGTAGGCGTCCAGGAGCAGGGAGAGCACGGCGCCCTTGACCGCGCTCATGCGCTGCCGGGCGGCCATGGAACCGGAGGCGTCGACGACGAAGAGGACGAGGTTGCCCTCGCGCCCCTCCCGCGTGGCCTGGCGCAGGTCGTCCTTGCGGATCACGAGGCCGCGCCCGTCGCGGCCGCGCGCCTTCTGGTGCGGGGCGGCGGCCTGGATGGTGGCGGTCAGGTGCAGTTTCGTCAGGTGTCCGCGCGGGCGCTGGGCGCCGGTGGTGCGGCCGTGGGCGGTACGGGCGCGGGAGCGGCGGCCGGACGCGCCCTCGCCGAGGCCGGGGACGCTGAGCATCTTGGTCCGGAACGGCTCGGCGGCACCGACCGCGGCCTGCTCGGGCCCGGTGCTCTCCTGGGCGGCGGGCTGTGGGGCCTCGGGGGCATCCGCGGGCGCCTCGCCGCCTTCGGGGGCCTCGGGGGTCTCGGCCGAGGGGCCCGGGTCCTGGGGTCCGTCCTCCTGCGGGGGCGTGCCGCCCGGGCCGCCGTCGGGTCCGCCGTCCCCGGGTCCGCCGTCGTCGGGGCCCTCGGGCTCCGGCTCGGGCTCCGGCTCCTCGTCGGGGAACTGGTCCAGGATGCGGTCGAGCATGTCCTCGTCCAGCCCCGGCGCGTCGAACGGGTTGCGGCGCCGCCGGTGGGGGAGCGCCAGCAGGGCGGCCTGCCGGACGTCCTCCTTGCACACGTCGGTCCGCCCGGCCCAGGCGGCCAGCGCGGTCGCGGTCCGGGCCATCACGATGTCGGCGCGCATCCCGTCGACCTCGAACCCGGCGCAGGTCGCCGCGATCTGCAGGAGAGCGGTGTCGCCGAGCGAGACCTTCGGGAGCAGCGCCCGTGCGGCCACCACCCGGGCGCGGACCTCGTGCTCGTCCCCGGCCCAGCGGGTCGCGAAGCCCGCCGGGTCGTCCTCGTAGGCGAGCCGGCGGCGGACCACCTCGACGCGCTGGGCGGGCTCGCGGGAGGCGGCCACCTCGACGGTGAGTCCGAACCGGTCGAGGAGCTGCGGCCGCAGCTCACCCTCCTCGGGGTTCATCGTGCCGACGAGCAGGAAGCGGGCGGCGTGCCGGACGGAGACGCCCTCGCGCTCGACGTAGGAGGCGCCCATTGCGGCGGCGTCCAACAGCAGGTCGATCAGGTGGTCGTGGAGGAGGTTGACCTCGTCGACGTAGAGGATCCCGCGGTGGGCGTCGGCGAGCAGCCCGGGCTCGAAGGCCTTCACGCCCTCGGCGAGGGCCCGTTCGATGTCGAGGGCGCCGACGAGGCGGTCCTCGGAGGCGCCGACGGGCAGCTCCACCATGCGGGCGGGCCGCAGGCCGCCGGGGCCGGGCTCGTGCGGGCCGTCCGGGCAGGCCGGGTCCGGCGCGGTGGGCGCGCAGCTGAACCGACAGCCCGACACGACGTCGACCTGCGGCAGCAGTGCGGACAGCGCGCGAACGGCGGTGGACTTGGCGGTCCCCTTCTCACCGCGCACGAGCACCCCGCCGACCGCTGGGCTCACGGCGTTGAGCAGGAGCGCCAGCCGCAGGTCGGTCTGGCCGACCACTGCGGTGAACGGATACGGGGTGCTCATGTGTTGCTCACTCCTTGGAAGGTGTGGACCGTTGCCGTGTGCGGCGCCGCTGCCGGGGCTCCGCCCCGGACCCCGCGCCCCAAGCGCCGGCGGGGCTTGATTTGGCAGGTGCCGTGCGCCCGGTGCGGCTGGATTGCCCGCAGGGCAATTTCAGCCCCGCCCGGGGGCCCCTCCCAGCGGTAGCCGGGGGAGTGTGAGGCGCGGGTCTGGGCGGAGCCCGGTTTCGGGAAGGGGCGGGGCGGGGGACAGCCCCGCAGGGCCCGGCCCGTCACGGGGCGCCCGGTGGGAGGAACGGGAGGCCGGCCGGGGCGCCGTCCTCGATCAGCTTCAGCAGCGCACGCGTATCGGCGTGTTCTTCGATCAAGTCGCCGAGCAGGTCCAGCTGCTCTTCCCGCAGCGTGCCGAACGAGGTGTCCGGCGCGGGGACGAAGCGGCGGCCGGCGGCCGCGGCCACCTCCCGCAGGAAGGCCCGGCGGAAGCCGTCCGACTCCAGCGATCCGTGCCAGTGGGTGCCCCACACCGACCCGACCCGGCAGCCGTCCAGGAAGGCCTCGCCGCCCAGCACCTCGGCCACGCCGTGGTGGATCTCGTAGCCCGCGACCTCCTCGCCGAGAGCCGTCCCGGAAGGCCGCGCCAGGGTCTTCTCCCGCTCGAAGCGGACCCGCACGGGGAGCAGGCCGAGGCCGTCGACCTCGCCCGCCTTCGATTCGACCTCGTCCGAGATCCGCTCGCCCAGCGCCTGGAAGCCGCCGCAGATGCCCAGCACCGGCCGCCCCTCGGCGGCCCGCCGCAGTAGCGCGTCCGCGAGCCCGCGCTCGCGCAGCCACTGGAGGGCCTTCACCGTGCCCCGGGTGCCGGGTACGACGACCAGGTCCGCGTCGGCCAGTTCCTCGGCCCGGTCCACGAACCGCACCACGACCCCCGGCTCGGCCGCGAGCGCGTCGACGTCCGTGAAGTTCGACATCAGCGGCACCGCGCAGACGGCGACCCGCAGCACGTCCTCGCCCACCGGAGGCGCGACCACGGACTCGCGCACCGCCCCGCGCAGGGAGACCCGCAGGCCGTCCTCCTCGTCGATGCCCAGGCCGTGCTGGAACGGCAGCACCCCGTACGTGGCCCGGCCCGTCAGGCCGCGGAGCATCTCCATGCCCGGCTCCAGCAGCGACACGTCGCCGCGGAACTTGTTGACCACGTATCCCGCGATCAGGGACTGGTCCTCGGGGGAGAGCAGCGCCGTCGTCCCGAAGAAGGACGCGAAGACCCCGCCGCGGTCGATGTCCCCGACCACGACCACCGGGAACCGTGCGGCCCGCGCGATCCCCATGTTCACGATGTCGGTCCGGCGCAGGTTGATCTCGGCCGGACTTCCCGCCCCCTCGCAGATCACGGCGTCATACGTGCCCCGCAGCTGCTCCAAGCAGTCCGTGACGATGCCGAGCAGCTGCTCCTGGCGCCCGCCGTGCAGCGCCTTTCCGGGGGACGACCCCCCAGACTCCCCAGACCCCCCGAAGAACCCGCGGGCGCTCATCTCGCCCACCGGCTTGCCCAACAGCACCACCTGGCTGCTGCGGTCACTGCCCGGCTTGAGCAGCACCGGGTTCATCAGCGCGGTCGGCTCCACGCGGGCCGCCTGGGCCTGCATCGCCTGGGCGCGCCCGATCTCGGCGCCCTCCAGCGTGACGAAGGAGTTCAGCGACATGTTCTGCGCCTTGAAGGGCGCGACCTTCACGCCCTGTCGGGCCAGCCAGCGGCAGATGCCCGCCGTGACCACGCTCTTGCCCGCGTCCGACGTGGTGCCCGCGACCAGCAGACCGCCACCGCGCTTCGCGCCGCTCATCCGCGCCGCCCCCTCTGTGTCGTACGGGAGACCAGCAGCCGGGCGGCCACGCAGGCGCCCAGGGCCAGCCAGGTCACCTGCCGCGACAGCCGTACCGCCCGCTCGATGTCCGCGACCTCCACCGGTCGCCCCGCCCCGCCGTTCAGTACGGCCCGGTGCTCGACCCGGCCGCCGTAGGCGAGGGTCCCGCCCAGTCTGACGCCCAGCGCCCCGGCGAAGGAGGCCTCGACGGGTCCGGCGTTCGGGCTCGGGTGCGCGGCGGCGTCCGCGCGCCAGGCCCGTACAGCGCCCCGCCGGTCGGGGCCGGCCAGCACGGCGGCGACCGCCGTCAGCCGGGCTCCCGGCCAGCCGGCCAGGTCGTCGAGCCGGGCGGAGGCCCAGCCGTAGCGCAGGTAGCGGGGGGACTTGTGGCCGACCATCGCGTCCAGGGTGTTCACGGCGCGGAAGGCCAGCAGTCCGGGGACTCCGGCGACGGCGCCCCACACGAGGGCACCGACCACCGCGTCGGAGGTGTTCTCGGCGACGGACTCCACGACGGCGCGGGCCATCTGCTGCCCGTCCAGGGCCTGCGGGTCGCGTCCGCACAGGTGGGGCAGCCGCTCCCGGGCCACCTCGACGTCCCCGGCGGCGAGCGCGCAGCCGATGGCGCGGGCCTCGCGGCCCAGGGAGGTGCCGCCCACGACGGCCCAGGTGGCGGCGGCGGTCAGGGCGATACGGGCGGCCGCGGGCCGGGAGCGCACGGCGCGGGCGCCCAGCGCTCCGACGGCGGCCGCGCCCCCGGCGCACACCAGGGTGTGCAGGAGGCCCCGGCCGCGGTCGTCGCGCCACAGGGAGCGTTCGACGGCGGCGGCGGCCCGTCCGAAGGCGGCCACGGGGTGCCCTCGGCGCGGATCCCCGAGGATCCGGTCGCCGATCAGGCCCGCCGTGGCGCCGTACGCGAAGACGCGATCGGCACGCATGGTGGCAGGTATGTCCTCACTCAGGGTCCGCGCCCTGGTTCGACGTGTCCGGCGGCGAGAGTTCCTGGCTCCCGGGACGCACGCGCGGCGTGCGGTTCCGGTGACAGTGGCGGGACCGCGCCGGATTCGCACCGGACTTCCTCTCCATGCCGCCGTATTGGCTCCGGCAGTCCACCACGCACGTCGAAGGCCCGTCAACTCGCCGTTGACCTGCGGCGCGGCAGGGACGCGGGATGCGAAAAGCTCCCTCCGGGACAAACCCGGAGGGAGCCTTCACGCCCGGTCGGCCGCGGGGCGGCGGATCAGGCGACGATCAGGTAGATCCCGTAGCCCACGGCCGCCGTGATGACGGCGAAGCAGGCGTACGCGCCGCTGCGGGCGAGGGTGGCGGTGCCGCCCTGCTCGGTAGCGGTCTCGTGCTTGGACAGGCCCACCAGGCCCAGGGTGAAGAGGGCCACGAGGGCGACGGTGGCGAAGAGGCTGACCCCGAAGACGGAGCCGAGCGCTTCCCAGTCGATCTTCATACTGCCGCTTTCTGAATGGTCCGGGTCTCTGTGCTCTGTCTCGGTCAGACTGCGGCGGCCGGAGCCGCCGGAGCCTGCGTCGCGGCCGGGATGGTGGCCTTGAGGGCTTCGTCCGTGACCTCGGCGGTCGTCGCCGCGGCAGTGGTGCCGGCGGCGGCGACGGTCGGCGGGACGGTGACCGCGGCGATCGCCGTGGTGACGACACCCGGCTCCTCGGCGCGGGCCGGCTCCACCTCGTTGACGTTGTTGTGGTCGACGACCTGGCGGCGCGAGATGAGCCAGATGGCCAGGCAGGAGCCGATCAGGAAGACCGTGACCGCGGCGATGCCGACGTCACCGATGCGCATGACCAGCTCGGCACCGGCCGAGACCAGCGCGGCGGCCGGCAGGGTCAGGCCCCAGGCGACGAACATGCGGGTCGCGGTGGACCAGCGGACCACACCGCCCTTGCGGCCCAGGCCCGCACCCATGACCGCACCGGAGCACGAGTGGGTGGTGGAGAGCGAGAAGCCCAGGTTCGAGGAGGCGAGGATGACGGACGCGGCCGAGGTCTGGGCGGCGAAGCCCTGCTGCGGGTGCAGGTCGGTCAGGCCGCTGCCCATGGTGCGGATGATGCGCCAGCCGCCCAGGTAGGTGCCCATCGCGATGGCCAGACCGGCGGAGACGATGACCCAGACCGGCGGGTTCGCGTCGGGCGCGATCGCACCACCGGCGATGAGGGCCAGGGTGATGATGCCCATCGTCTTCTGCGCGTCGTTGGTGCCGTGCGCGAGGGAGACGAGACCGGCCGAGGCGATCTGGCCGGCGCGGTACCCCTTGGCGGAGGTCTTCTCGCCGACCTTGTTCCCCAGCTTGTACGTGACCTTGGCGGCCAGGTAAGCGGCGATGCCGGCCACCAGCGGGGCGGCGATCGCGGGAATGAGGACCTTGGTGATGACGACGCTGCCGTTGACCGCGCCGATGCCGGCGGAGGCGACCGCGGCACCGATGAGGCCACCCATCAGGGCGTGCGAGGAGCTGGAGGGAAGGCCGACCAGCCAGGTGACGAGGTTCCAGAGGATCGCTCCGACCAGGGCGGCGAAGATCACCTCTGGCTGGATGCCCTCCTCGTTGACGAGCCCCTTGGAGATCGTCTTGGCGACCTCCACGGACATGAACGCGCCGACGAGGTTGAGCACGGCGGACATGGCCACCGCCGTCTTGGGCTTGAGGGCGCCGGTCGAGATGGTGGTGGCCATCGCGTTGGCTGTGTCGTGGAAACCGTTCGTGAAGTCGAACACGAGAGCGGTAATGATCACGATCCCGAGGAGAAGCGTTATGTGCTCCATTTACCCAGGCTTCTGTTTGACGTCAGTGGCTCGGCGACCGTAGGCAACCTGGGTGAACGGAAGATGAACTGACTTGGGCGGAGCGGTGTACTGGCCCGGGGTGTGATCGGGTCATTCGTCCTGATTCTTACGGTGATAGCACCATTAATGCACGTCAAAGCCGGGTGAATGAACCCCTCCGCAGGGGGTTCGCCGTGCACGCGATCCCACCCCCCGGCCCGCGAATGAGACCTAGATCACTTGCGCTGCGCCCGTCCTGTGCCCGTCGCGGAGGGATCCGCTCCGGTGGCCCGCCCGAGACCCCGACCCGACACTGGAGCAGTGCGTACCGCGACAGCGACGGCTGCGGCCGTCACGACGACCCTCCTCGGTGCCGGCGCGGCCGCCGTCGCCGTCGCCCGGCACGCCGCCGACGCGGCCCTGCGGCCCGAACCGGGCCGCCCGCTTCCCGGCGGGCCGAAGCTCAGCGTCCACTCCACCGCCGACGGCCGGATCACGCTGACCCGCTCGCTCGCCTCCCTGCGGCCCGGCACGTACGGCCTGGTCGCACCCGGCGTGCACGCCGTCGTCGGGCCCGTGCTCCCGGACGCCGACCCCGGCCCGGACGCCGTCGTGCGGCAGCTCGTCTCCGTCACCCACGGCACCCTCGACCCCGGCACCCGGGTCTCCCTCACCCCCCAGGTGTACGTCGGCAACCCGCGCACCGCCCTCGGGCTCGACCACGCCGACGTGGACGTCCCCGGGGAGCTCGGTGCGCTGCCCGCCTGGTTCGTGCCCGCCGCCCGGGACACCTGGGTGATCGCCGTGCACGGGCTCGGCAGCAGCCGGGAGCACCCGATGGTGGTCATGCCCTTCCTGAACCGCCACCAGCTGCCCGTCCTGGACCTCGGCTACCGGGGCGACCTGGGCGCCCCCGCCTCCCCGGACGGCCTCGGCCACCTCGGTGAATCGGAATGGCGCGACCTGGACGCCGCCATCCGCTACGCCCTGCGCTACGGAGCCCGCCGCCTGGTCCTGTACGGCTGGTCCATCGGCGCCACCATGGCCCTGCACGCCTACGAGCGCTCGCCGCTCGCCCACCGGATCTCCGGGCTGGTCCTGGACTCCCCGGTACTCGACTGGCACGCCACCCTGCGCGGGCTCGCCGCGGCGCGCGGCGTCCCGGGCGTGGTGCTGCCGCTGGCCGTTCGGGCCGCCGAAGGCCTCACGGGCCTGCGCGCCGATCGCCGGCCCGCCGGGTCCGACCCCGGCGCGCTGCGCGTCCCCGTCCTGGTCTTCCACGGCCCGGACGACGCGCTCGCCCCCTGGGGGCCCTCGCGCAGGCTCGCCGCCGCCCGCCCCGACCTCTTCACGCTGCACACCGTGAGCGGGGCCGGGCACGGCGCGATGTGGAACGCCGACCCGGCCGGCTATGAGGAAGCCCTGCGCCGCTTCCTCACCCCCCTCATGTGAGGGCCCGTGCGCCACGGGCCGCGCGGAGGGCTGCACGAAGAGCCGTGCGGAGGGCCGTGTGACGTGCCGGGCGGAGGGCCGTGTGCAGGGCCGTGTACAGGGCGGTCGTGTGAAGGGCCTGTGACGGACAGGGCCCCACGGGCGGCTTGTCCCGGTCTGCACTGCGGGTGAACGGCGGCAACGAACGATTCCGTTTGGGCTTTCGGCCAGTGACGGGCGAGACTGCTTCCGTGACGTCCCGAAAGCCTGATGAGCAGTTGGCTCGCGACTCCAGACTCCGACTCGTCTCGCCGCGTTCCGTCGCCGCGGCCCGCAAGGCGGTGACCGACCGACGCACCCGGCCCGCGCCCAGGCCCCCGGCGGGTACGCCCGCCACGGCCGACCTCGCGAACCGGGCCCGGGCCTCGCTCGCCGACGCCGTACGCCTGACCCGCTGGGCCGAGCGCAACCTCGGCGCCGGAGACGGCGGCCGGCCCGCCCCCACGGGCGCCCTGCCCGCGGCCGACGTCGAACGCGCCGCCGTGGAACTGGGCCTGACGCACGGCCAGATCCAGGTCGGCTGGGACCGCGCCCGGCTCGCCGGACTGGTCGAGGTGCACGGCGGCCACGCCCGGCCCGGCTGGCGGCTGCGCGCCTGGGACCGCGACGACACCGCCGTACTGCGCGGCTGGGTCGCCCTCTTCGACGCCTGGTCGCTGGTCCATCCCGCACCCGCCGACATCGCCCCCTCGGCCGTCGCCGAGGTCGTCGAGGCGATGCCCCAACTCCTCTCCCTGCTCCAGCTGTCCGCCGGCCCGGTGACCGTCCCGGACCTGCTCGATCTGCTCGGGCAGCGCGTCACCGAACTGCGCGACGAACGGTGCGAGATCCCGTACGAGGCCGAGCCCGCGGTGGCGCTGACGTCCGCCGGCTCCACCGAGACCCGCCCCGTCCCGCTCGCCCGGCTGCTGCGCTGGGCACTCGGCGGCCTCGCCGCCGTGGACGCAGTCACCCTCGGCCCCGCCCGGGCCACGCTCACCCCGCTCGGCAGCTGGGCCGTCTGGGTCAAGCTGGAACAGATCTGCGTCGCGGCGCAGAGCCCCGCCGGGAACATCGAGCAGTCCGCCGCAGCCATGCTGCACGGCTGCGCGCGGCTCACCCCCGGTCCCGCCCGCGCCGAGTACCAGGCCTGGCTCGCCGCCCGGCCCGTCGGCCACGCCGTGACCGAGCTGCTGCAGGCCGCCCGGGGCGAGGACGCCCTGCTGCGCGGCCTCGCCTTCGAGGCGCTGCGCGTGGTCGGCGCCCCGGCCGAGCCCGAGGTGCGCGCCACCGCGCGCGAGCCCGCCCTGCGCCCCTACGCCCTGCTCTGGCTCGCCGAGCACGACGGGATCGACCCCGACGAGGCGCAGGACGTCCTCACCGCCGAGGAGTCGACCTGGCTCTGGGTGGACACCGCCGCCGCCATCGCCGACCACGGCGAGGCCGAGCTGCTGGCCCGCCACCTCGACTCCGCCGTCCGGACCACCGTTCCCCGGCTGCTGGACGAGGTCCGTGCGGTCGGCCATCCGCGCACGGTGCAGGTGCTGGTCGCGCTCGCCGCGGCGCACCCCGACCCGACGCTGGCCAAGGCGGTCCGCCGGGCCGCCTTCCAGGTCCACACCGGCGGCGAGTGACCCCGTAGCGGAGTGGCTCCGTAGGAGAACGCGGGCTGGGGCGGGCGTGTCGGCGGGGTCAGACCTGCGGCGCGTACGTCCCGAAGCTCCAGACGTTGCCCTCGGCGTCGCGTGCCATGTAGTCGCGGGAGCCGTAGTCCTGGTCGGTGGGCTCCATCACGATCTCCGCGCCGTGCTCCACCGCCCGCCGGTGGTGGGCGTCCACGTCGTCGACCACGACGTAGACCCCCGAGGGGCCGGCGCCCTCCATGGCCTTGTCGAAGACCCCGCCCTTGCCCGAACTGCCCAGCATCACCATGCCGTTGCCGTACGCCAGCTCGGCGTGCGTCACCGAGCCGTCCTCACCCTCGTAGACGGCGACCTGGCTGAAGCCGAAGGCCTCGGTCAGCAGCCTGATGGCCGCCTTCGCGTCGCGGTAGACCAGCGTGGGACAGATGGACGGAACGCCTGCCATGACGATCACTCCCTCTCGTGACGGTGACCCGCGTCACACCAGCATGGCAGGCGTCACCGACAGTCAGCGGAAGGTGTTGCACTGGGCCATGTCGCCGGTCCGGTAGCCCTGGTAGAACCACTGCTGCCGCTGCTGGGCCGAGCCGTGGGTCCAGGACTCCGGGGACACCCGGCCCTGGAACTTCTCCTGGATCCGGTCGTCGCCGACCGCGGCCGCCGCGTCCAGCCCGTCCTTGATGTCCGCCTCGGTCAGGATCTTGATCAGCGGCCGCCCGGTGGAGGCGTCCGCGACGTTCGTCGCGTTGTGCGCCCACACCCCGGCGTAGCAGTCGGCCTGCAGCTCGACCTTGACCGCGTTGCTGTTCGGCCCCTGCCGTCCGTCCTGGGCCCGCTGGAGGGTTCCGGTCAGGTTCTGGACGTGGTGCCCGTACTCGTGGGCGACGACGTAGGCCTGGGCGAAGGGGCCGCCGGTCGCGCCGAACTTCGTCCGCAGTTCGTCGAAGAAGCCCAGGTCCAGATAGACCTTCCGGTCCGCAGGGCAGTAGAAGGGGCCCACCGCCGAGCTGGCGGTCCCGCACGCGGTGTTCACCCGGTCCTCGAAGAACACGGTCGTCGCCGGGCTGTACTGGCCGCCGCGCCCGGCGAACTCCTGCTTCCAGAAGGCCTGGGTGCTGCGGGTGACCGCCAGCAGCCGGCAGTCCTCCCGCGTGTTCGCGTCCCGCCCGGACTTACAGGCCTGCTGCACCTCGGTGAGCGACGAGGAGGCCGGCGCCGGCTCCTGCTCCCCGGTGGAGAGCCCCAGCTGCTCCGGCCCCACCCCGAACAGCAGGCCGATGACCAGCGCGATGAGACCGACGATGCCGCCGCCGACGGTGGCCTTCCCGCCCGGGATGCGGCCGCCGCCGCGCCTGTCCTCGACTTCGGAGCCGTCGAGCCTGGCGTCGTCGTCGAACTGCATCCCGCACCGCCCTCCATGCGTCGAACAGGTGCGGTCGCGTCTCCGCCCATGCGGCGAGTATCAACCCAATCGTCCTGATCTGCGCCTCGGCCGCCCCGTGGGGCCACAGGGCCGGACGGGGGGCACGGGGGAGCGGATCCCGCAGGCCGGACGGCCGGGCCCGCGCCCGGAAACCAGTTGCACACCCCCGGTAGAATGTCTCTCATGGCAAATCTCCTCGCGGATTAGCGGCGTCGAAGCTTCGCGTCCTGCCCCCCTTCCGCCGTCCCGACCCGCCCTGGAGTATTTCCGTGATCACCGCCACCGGCATCGAGCTGCGCGCCGGCGCCCGCGTCCTTATCGAGTCCGCCTCCTTCCGCGTCGCCAAGGGCGACCGCATCGGCCTGGTCGGCCGCAACGGAGCGGGCAAGACCACCCTCACCAAGTGCCTCGCGGGCGAGGGCCAGCCCGCCGCCGGCTCCATCGCCCGCTCGGGCGAGGTCGGCTACCTCCCGCAGGACCCGCGCACCGGCGACCTCGACGTACTGGCCCGCGACCGGATCCTGTCCGCACGCGGCCTCGACGTGCTGATCAAGAAGATGCGCGCCAACGAGGAGCGCATCGCCACCGGCACCGGCGGCACCCGCGACAAGGCGATGAAGCAGTACGAGCGCCAGGAGACGGAGTTCCTGACCAAGGGCGGGTACGCCGCCGAGGCGGAAGCCGCGACCATCTCGGCCGCCCTGGGCCTGCCCGACCGGGTGCTCGGCCAGCCGCTGCACACCCTCTCCGGTGGCCAGCGCCGCCGCGTCGAGCTGGCCCGAATCCTCTTCTCGGACGCCGACACCCTGCTCCTCGACGAGCCCACCAACCACCTCGACGCCGACTCCATCGTCTGGCTGCGCGACTACCTGAAGACCTACCGCGGTGGCTTCATCGTCATCTCCCACGACGTCGACCTCGTCGAGACCGTCGTCAACAAGGTCTTCTACCTGGACGCCAACCGCTCCCAGATCGACGTCTACAACATGGGCTGGAAGCTCTACCAGCAGCAGCGCGAGGCCGACGAGAAGCGCCGCAAGCGCGAGCGCCAGAACGCCGAGAAGAAGGCCGCGGCCCTGAACTCGCAGGCCGACAAGATGCGCGCCAAGGCCACCAAGACCGTCGCCGCGCAGAACATGGCCAAGCGCGCCGACCGGCTGCTCGCAGGCCTGGAGGCCGTCCGCGTCAACGACAAGGTCGCCAAGCTCCGCTTCCCGGACCCGGCGCCCTGCGGCAAGACCCCGCTGACGGCCGAGGGCCTCTCGAAGTCGTACGGCTCCCTGGAGATCTTCACCGACGTCGACCTGGCCATCGACAAGGGCTCCCGCGTCGTCATCCTCGGCCTCAACGGCGCCGGCAAGACCACCCTGCTGCGCCTGCTCTCCGGTACCGAGAAGCCGGACACCGGCACGGTCGTCCCCGGCCACGGCCTCAAGCTCGGCTACTACGCCCAGGAGCACGAGACCCTGGACCCGGAGCGCACGGTCCTGGAGAACATGCGCTCCTCGGCCCCCGACCTGGACCTGGTCGCGGTGCGCAAGACCCTCGGCTCCTTCCTCTTCTCCGGGGACGACGTGGACAAGCCCGCCGGGGTGCTCTCCGGTGGCGAGAAGACCCGGCTGGCCCTGGCCACGCTGGTCGTCTCCTCGGCGAACGTGCTGCTCCTCGACGAGCCCACGAACAACCTCGACCCGGCCAGCCGCGAGGAGATCCTGGGCGCGCTGCGCACGTACAAGGGCGCGGTCATCCTCGTCACGCACGACGAGGGCGCCGTCGAGGCGCTGGAGCCGGAGCGGATCATCCTGCTCCCGGACGGCGTCGAGGACCTGTGGGGACCGGACTACCGGGACCTGGTGGCCCTCGCCTGATCGGGTTCCGGTTCCGGTTCCGCTTCTGATCCAATTCCTTATGGATCATTCGGCTCACGGGTGATCCATCATCTGAGTGAGACGGTCTCGTACCGTTGCGCGTCGTGACACGGCCCCGGTCGCACCCCCCAAGGTGTGCGACCGGGGCCGTTCGTTTTCCGCTTCCGCGCCCCTGACCTGGCGATTCCCGGCGGGGGCGGCGGGGTGTGACGGAAGTCATGCAGCGGAAGAGGAGATTCCGTTCTGCTCGTGTGTCCACCGGTCGGGAAATGCCGTCGTACCGACCTTGCTGAATGGGTGGCCAGGAAGCGTGGGAGGGGTGATCATGAGAAGTCCAGAGCGCACTTCCCACGAGGAGGCACGGGTGGCCGAGACTCTGAAGAAGGGCAGCCGGGTAACCGGCGCCGCGCGCGACAAGCTCGCGGCAGACCTGAAGAAGAAGTACGACTCCGGTGCGAGTATCCGGGCGCTGGCCGAAGAGACCGGCCGGTCCTACGGATTCGTCCATCGGATGCTCAGTGAGTCCGGGGTGTCGCTGCGTGGTCGCGGAGGCGCGACGCGCGGCAAGAAGGCCGCTACGGCCTGACCCCGGTCCCATCGGTTCCAACGCTCCAACGGCTTCAAGGTCCATCATGATCCGACGGTTCCTTCGGTGACCCCCGGTCGGCTTCCGGTCGGCCGGGTGGTTACTGTGCAGTCACTTAGGCCGAGCTTGCGGCCGACTGCACACCGGAGGCACGAGAGATGGCTCTGCTCGACAAGGACGGCGTACGACTTACCGTCGACGACACGGTCGCCACGGTGACACTGACCAATCCGGCCAAGCGAAATGCCCAATCCCCCGCGCTCTGGCGGGCTTTGGCCGAGGCCGGGAGGCTGTTGCCGGGCACCGTCCGGATCGTCGTGCTGCGCGGTGAGGGCCGGTCCTTCTCCGCAGGGCTCGACCGGCAGGCGTTCACCCCCGAAGGTTTCGAGGGCGAGCCGTCCTTCCTCGATCTGGCGCGCGGTTCGGACGAACTGCTCGACTCCACGATCGCCGAGTACCAGGAGGCATTCACCTGGTGGAGGCGTAACGACATCATTTCCGTCGCCGCCGTGCAGGGGCACGCGATCGGCGCCGGCTTCCAGCTCGCACTCGCGTGCGACCTGCGCGTGGTCGCGGACGACGTGCAGTTCGCCATGCGCGAGACCAGCCTGGGCCTGGTCCCCGACCTGGCCGGTACCCAGCCCCTGACCTCCCTGGTCGGCTACGCCCGCGCGCTGGAGATCTGCGCGACGGGCCGCTTCGTGCACGCCGAGGAGGCGGAGCGGGTCGGCCTCGCCAACCTCGTCGTCCCCGCGGACGAGCTCGACGCCGCCGTCCAGGACCTCACCACGGCCCTGCTCGCCCCGCCGCGGGACGCCGTGATCGAGACGAAGACACTGCTGCGCTCCGCCCAGGCCCGCCCCTACGACGAGCAGCGCGCCGCCGAGCGTGCGGCCCAGGCCCGCCGCCTGCGCGACCTGGCCGGTCTCTCCGACTGAGGGCCGCCGCGACACCGGAGCCCCGGGGAAAGCCGGCCAGCCGACCGGCGTACTCCCGGGGCGCCCGCGCGTCCGGGCGCCTAACGTGGTGCGGAGTGAGTCCGTCACGCACGCGAAGGGACACGCGATGACCGAATCCGCAGCAGTGGGCTCCGGCAAGGGCAAGGAACCCGGAGACCGGGGACGCACGAGCATCGCCGACGGCGTGGTCGAGAAGATCGCCGGGCTGGCCGCCCGCGAGGTGGTCGGCGTGCACGCCATGGGCAGCGGCAGCGGCCTCTCCCGCACCTTCGGCGCCGTCCGCGACCGGGTGCCCGGTGGCGGCAAGGCCTCCGTCAGCCGCGGGGTCAAGGCAGAGGTCGGCGAGACCCAGACGGCCCTCGACCTGGAGATCGTCGTGGACTACGGCGTCTCGATCCGCGACGTGGCACGGGCGGTCCGGGAGAACGTCATCTCGGCGGTCGAACGGATGACCGGCCTGGAGGTCGTCGAGGTCAACATCGCGGTGAGCGACGTCAAGTTGCCCGATGAGCCCGACGAGGAGCCGGAATCCCGTCTCCAGTAGCCGAGAGGAGTCCGCATGAGCATGGCGATCGCCGGACTGTTCGCCGGCATGGCCCTGGCGTTCGCCGGCTATTTCGGCGGTTTCGGGGCCTTCCTGCTGGTGGCCGCCCTCGGCGCCATCGGTTTCGTCGCCGGTCGGTTCCTCGACGGGGACCTGGAACCGGGTGACCTGTTCCGCCGCCGTGACGACCGGCGCGGGTGAGGCGCCGATGAGCAGCCCGCCGCGCTCCGCCCCGCCCCGGGTGGCCGCCGCCGAGCGCGGTTCCACCCGCATCGCCGACCGGGTCGTCGCGAAGATCGCGGCCCAGGCCGCCCGGGAGGCGCTCGCCACGCCCCCGGGCACGCCCCCGCACGCCACCGTCACCGTGCACCACGACATCGCCCGGGTCCGGGTCAGCCTGGAGCTGGACTACCCGTCCGACCTGGCCGCCCAGTGCGCGGCCGTACGCCGTCAGGTGGCCCTCCGGGTCGAGGAGTGCGCGTCGATGTCGGTGCCCGAGGTGGACATCGACATCGAACACCTGCACTCCGGCCACTCCCGGACCGCCTCCGGGCGGGACCGGCGGCTGCGGTGACGGCCAACGGCTCCGGCTCCGGCCGGGCCCGCCGGTTCCGCTCCGCCCGGCGGGTGCCCGCCGCGCTCACCGCCCTGGTCGTGCTCGGGGTGGCGGCCCTGTTCCTGTACGACCTGGCCGCCGTACGGGCCGACCGGCCCGGGATGAGCTGGCGCCGCGACCTCGCCGACCAGCTGGCGACGCACACCCCCGCGGACCTGGAGGTGCAGCTGATCGCAGGGGCCCTGGTCCTGGTCGGGCTGGTGCTCCTGGTGCTGGCACTGACCCCCGGCCTGCGCGGGATCCTGCCGATGCGCACCCCGGACCAGCGGCCGGGCGTCCGGGCCGGGCTCGGCCGCAAGGCCGCCGCGCAGATCCTGCGGGACCGGGCCATGGAGGTGTCCGGAGTGCGGTCCGTCCGGGTCAAGGTGCGCCGGTCCCACGTCGGGGTGCGGGCCACCTCGCACTTCCGCGAACTGGACGACGTACGGGCCGACCTCGACGCGGTGCTCGCCGTCGGCATCGAGGAACTGGGCCTCGCGCGCCCGCCGCAGCCGCGCGTACGGGTCAGGAGGTGAAGCCATGCTCCCAACGGTGAACCGGATCCTGCTGGCGGTGGTCGGAGCGGTCCTGGTGGCGGCCGGCACCGTGGTGCTGACGGGCTGGTGGCCGCTGCACGGCCGGCAGGCTCCGCTGCTGAGCGAGCAGACCAGGAACCGGTACTGGCACGCCGACGGCTGGTGGTGGTGGGTGGTGCTCGCCGCCCTCGCGGTGGGCGTCCTGCTCGCGCTGTGGTGGCTGTTGTGCCAGCTCAGGCGCCCGCGACTACAGGCGGTGGTGGTGGACACCGGGGACGGGGCCTTCGCCATGCTGCGCGGGCGCGCGCTGGAGGAGGCGGTGGCCGCGGAGGCCGGCGCCCTGGAAGGGGTTGCCGGCTGCCGGGTCGCCCTGCGCGGGCGGCGCGGGTCGCCCGCGCTGCGGGTCGCGCTGGAACTGGAACCCCACGCGGTCCCCGCCGACGCCCTGGCCGCCGTGGCCGGCCCGGTCCTGACCCACGCCCGGACCTCGGCGGGCCTCCCGGAACTCCCCGCGGAAGCCCGCCTCAAGGTCACGTCCCACCGGGCCCAGCGCGTGACGTAGCGGACGTCCTGCCGATCGCGGCGGGGCTCGCCGCGGGTCAGAAGCCGTGCCGGGAGCCGCCGTCGACCGGGAGCATGACACCCGTCAGGTACGACGCCGCCGGGGAGAGGAGGAAGGCCGCCGTGCGGCCGAACTCCTCCGGGGCGCCGTACCGGCGCAGTGGGATGCGGGACTCGTGCCCGGCCCGCGCGGCCTCCGCGTCACCGGACAGCGCATCGAGCTCGCGCACGCGGTCGGTGTCGATGCGGGCCGGAAGCAGGCCGACCACCCGGATCCCGCGCGGGCCGAGCTCCAGCGAGAGGGACTTCGCGAAGCCGGCGAGGCCGGGGCGCAGGCCGTTGGAGATGGTCAGGCCGGGGATCGGCTCGTGGACCGAGCCCGACAGGACGAAGCCGATGACCCCGCCCTCGCCCAGTTCGGCGGCGGCCGCCCGGGCGAGGCGGACCGCGCCCAGGAAGACCGACTCGAAGGCCGCCGCCCACTGCGCGTCGGTGTTGTCCGCCGCGAAGCCCGGCGCCGGGCCGCCCACGCTGATGAGGATGCCGTCGAGGCGGCCGAAGCGCTCCCGCGCGGTGGCGACGAGCCGCGCGGCCGCCTCCGGGTCGGAGTTGTCGGCCGCCGCACCGGCCGCGTTCGGCCCGAGCCCGGCGGCGGCGTCGGCCGCCCGCTTCTCGTCCCGGCCCGTCAGGAGCACCTTCGCGCCGTCGGCGACCAGTTCCCGGGCCGAGGCGAGGCCCAGGCCGCGCGTGGCCCCGGTGACGATGTAGACACGGTCTTTCAGTCCAAGATCCATGCCGACACGCTACGCCGTCGCCGGCTCCTGCCGGGAGGCTTCCGCCCGGGCGGCCTCTTCCTCGCGCTCGCGCTTCTCCCGCCGTACGAGGACCACCCAGCCCACCGGAACCGCGCCGGTGAACAGCCACCACTGGACGGCGTACGCCATGTGGGGGCCGATCGAGTCGTGGTCGGGGTCGGGGATGGTCTCCGGGGTGCCGTCCGCCGGGGCGGGACCGGTGAGCTCCAGGTATCCGCCGAGGACCGTCCGGCCCAGGTACTCCGCCTGCTGCGCGCTGTTGATCAGCATCACCTGGCGGTCCGGCAGGCCCTTGCGGTCCTTGATGCCGCTCCCGCCGCTGGTCTCGTCGGCCTTCAGCCGGCCGGTGACCGTGACCTCGCTCGTGGGCGCGGCCGGCACCGGCGGGTACGCGCGCGGGTCGTCGCCGCCCGGCACCCAGCCCCGGTTGACCAGGACCACCCGGCCGTCGGAGAGGACCAGCGGGGTCAGGACGTGGAAGCCGACCTTGTCGTCGCTGTCGGTGCGCATCCGGACGACGACCTCGTGCGCGGAGTCGTACGTACCGGTCGCGGTGACGCTGCGCCAGAAGTCCGCGCGGGGGACCCGGTGTCCGGGGGAGGTGAGCTCGGTCACGGGGACCGGCTCCGCCCGCAGGTTCGCCTCGATCAGCTGGTTCTGCGTGACCCGGTGCTCGTGGCGGTGGTACTGCCAGAAGCCCAGCTTGATCATCGCGGGGATGAGGGCGAGGGCCATCAGGGTGAGGAACACCCACTGCCGGGTCAGCACAAAGCGGTACACGCCCACGACGGTACCCGCAGCGCGGAGGACCCCGGCGGCCGGGTGGCCGTCCGGGGTCATGGCGTACGGAACGGGGTGTCGGGACGGGGCGTCGCGACGGGCGGTCGGGACGGGCGGTCGGGACGGGGCGTCGGGACGGGGTTGTCGGGACGGGGTTGTCGGGACGGGGTCGCGACGCGGGGGAGTCAGACGCGGTCGACGATGCCCACCTTCCCCTCGGCCCGGGCGCAGTGCGCCCCGCAGAACCACTGGCCCGCGACCTCGACGCCCTGGCCGATGATCGAGACCCGGCAGTGCTCACAGACGGGCGCCATGCGGTGGATGGCGCAGGAGAAGCAGTCGAAGACGTGCACGGCGCCCTGCGCGTGCACCTCGAAGGACATGCCGTAATCGTTTCCGCAGACCTCACAACGTGCCATGGGCCGAATGCTGCGCACGGGGAAGGAGCGGAACAAGATCCAGCGGGGTGAGTCGCCGCGCCTGCACCCGGCCGGCGCAACGGCCGGCCTCCCGGTTCAGGACGCGGCCGGGGCCACGTCCCGCAGCAGCTGGGTGAAGGCCGCCTCGTCGACGACCGGCGTGCCGAAGCTCTTCGCCTTGACCGTCTTGGAGGTCGCCGAATCGGGGTCGTTGGTCACCAGCAGGCTGGTGAGCCGCGACACGCTCGTCGCGATGTGCAGGCCCGCCTCGACCGCGCGGTCCTCCAGCAGCTCCCGCTCCACCGAGGTGTCACCGGAGAAGGCGATCCGCATGCCCTGCTTCAGCGGCTTGCCGTCCTCGAAGCGCCCCGGATTGGGGTGCGGGCACGGCGGCCGCTTGCGCGAGGGCCGCCAGCTGCCGCCCCGGTAGGAGGCCTGGTACCCGACCCGAGGGGTGACGGCGGAGTCCGACCACTCCGTCAGCGGCCGGCATTCCAGCAGGGGCAGCCGTACGCCGCCCTGCGCGGCCGCGTGCAGCGAGGGGCGGAACGCCTCCGCGAGCACCCGGGCGTCGTCGAGCGCGTGGTGGGCGCGCTGCTGGACCACGCCGAAGTGCGCGGCGAGCGACTCCAGCTTGTGGTTGGGCAGCGGAAGGTCCAGTTCCTTCGACAGGGCGATGGTGCACAGCCGCTGACGGACCGGAGCGGTCGCGGCGGCCCGCGCGTACTCCCGGGCGATCATCTGCCAGTCGAAGATCGCGTTGTGCGCGACCAGTACCCGGTCCGCGAGCCGGTCCGCGAACTCGCCCGCGATGTCCTCGAAGAGCGGGGCGTCGGCGAGCATCGCGCTCGTCAGCCCGTGGATCCACACCGGTCCCGGGTCCCGCCGCGGATTGACCAGCGTGTACCAGTGGTCCTCCACGTTGCCCTGGGCGTCGAGCCGGTAGACGGCGGCGGAGACTATCCGGTCGTCGCGCGCGAGCCCGGTGGTCTCCACGTCGACGACCGCGTACCCCTGTGGGTACGCGGTCGGCCACATCGTGTCTGCGGTCGTACGGTCGTCGAGCATGGTCACAGAGGATATCGGCCCCGACTGACACCCGTGGCCGCGCCGGCGCTTCCCGGCCGCCAACCCGGGGCGCCGACCGCCGTGGAGGCCAGCACGTCCGTCCGGATCGCGCGGGCCGACCAGCCGGGCCGCGAAGACTTCGGTGTCCTCGCCCGAGCCCCGGCGGACGGGCCCGGGAGCGCGCGGGGCGATTCATCCCGGCGGGGCCGCGCCGGCCGCCGGGTCCGGCGGGAGCAGGGCGTGCACCAGGGCCCGTACGGACAGCAGGAACAGCCGGTCCGGGTCCGCCGGACGGGCCAGGGCGCGGGCGAGGGCCGGGTCGTGGGGGGCCGCGGCCGGGTCCCAGAGCTCGCTCTCGGCCGGGGACTGCGCGGGGGAGCGTTCGCGGTTGCGCTCGACGAGCAGGTACCCGACCACCTGGAACTGCACGGCTCGGACCGCGTCCGCCGCCCGGGCGCCGCGCAGCCCGGCGGCGTGCACCTCGTGGACGAGCGCCTGCTGGGCGGGCAGGAACATCCGCTCGGTGAGCCCGCGTTCGTGGACCATCGCGATCAGGTGGGGACGGATCCGCAGTTCGCGGCGCAGGATCCGGGCCACGGCCAGGATCCGGTCGGCGGGGGTGCGGCCGGTGGGCCGGATCGCGCCCATCTCCTCCACGGTCCGCTCGACGAGGGCGTCGAGCAGCGATTCGCGGTTGCCGACGTGCCAGTAGATGGACGTCACGGCGGTGCCCAGCTCGGCGGCGAGCCCCCGCATGGTGAGCGCGGCCGGACCGTGCTGCATGACCAGGGACGCGGCGGCGTCCAGCACCTCGTCGCGGGTGAGCGTGGTTCTGGCCACGGCGTCCACCACCAATCTGTCGGATCGTCAATTCTGGTCCGTGCAGGGGTCTTTACCCTTCATCGGTGGCGGTGTAACTGTGTTACAGAACCGACTCCCCCCGAGCCGAGGGATGGTGCGAGACATGGCACGCGTACGGTACGGAGCGCGGACCGAGGCCGAGATCGCGGCGTCGCGCGAGAAGAGTTCCAAGCTCCCCGACATCTGGTCCACCGGCGTCGTGGCCGTCTGGGAGAGCGACCCCGACGTGGTCGCGGCGGTCCTGCCGCCGCCGCTCAAACCGGCCGACCGACCCCTGGTACGGGCCAACATCAGCAAGGTCGACCTGCCCGGCTACCCGCTCGGCGCCGGCTCGGTGGCCGTCGCCGCCCAGCACGGCGGGGTCGAGGGCTGGTACCCGCTGGTCATGCCGATGACCCTGGAGCGCGCCCTGACCGGCGGCCGCGAGGTCTTCGGCGAGCCGAAGAAGCTCGGCGAGGTCACCGTGGAGCGCGACGGCCTCGTCGTACGGGCCGCTCTCGCCCGGCACGGGATCGCCTTCGTCGAGGTGCGCGGGGCGGTGGACCGCGCGCTGCCGCTGCCCGAGCCCTCCCAGAAGACCGACTTCTACTTCAAGTTCCTGCCCGCCGTGGACGGTTCGGGATTCGACGTGGACCCGGTGCTCGTGCACTGCACGCGCAACGAGAAGGTCCGCAAGCTGGAGCACATCACCGGAGACGTCGTGCTGCGCGAGTCGATGTTCGATCCGGTCGCCGACCTTCCCGTCCGCCGGCTCGTGGAGATCACCATCGGCGAGAAGACCACCGACCAGAAGGGCCGGGTCGTCGAGCGGGTCAGCGCCCAGGCCCTGCTCCCGTACGTCCACCAGCGCTACGACGACCCCATGCAGATCCTCGACGCGCCCCCGGAGGGATCGTCAGGGGGGAGGGGCTGACATGCGACTCGAACCAGGACAGGTGGCCGTGGTCACCGGAGCCGCCAGCGGCATCGGCCTCGCCATGGCCCGCCGCTTCGCCGCCGAGGGACTGAAGGTGGTCCTCGCCGACGTCGAGGAGGGCGCCCTGCGCAAGGCCGCCGACGAACTCGTCGCGGACGGGGCCCAGGTGCTCGCCCGGGTGGTCGACGTCAGCGACCGCGACTCCGTGATCGCGCTGGCCGACGCCGCCTACGAGGCCTTCGGCGCCGTGCACGTGCTCTGCAACAACGCGGGCGTCGGCTCCGGCGCCGAGGGCCGGATGTGGGAGCACGAGCCCAACGACTGGAAATGGGCCTTCTCCGTCAACGTGTGGGGAGTCTTCCACGGCATCCAGGCCTTCGTCCCCCGCATGATCGCCGCCGGCGGCCCCGGACACGTCGTCAACACCTCCTCCGGCGACGGCGGCATCGCCCCGCTGCCCACCGCGTCCGTGTACGCCGTCACCAAGGCGGCCGTGGTCACCATGACCGAGTCGCTCTACGCCCACCTCAAGGCGGAGGGCGCCCCCGTCGGGGCCTCCGTCCTCTTCCCCGGACCGCACATGCTGCGCACCGGGTTGTGGGAGTCGCACCGCAACCGGCCCGAGCGGTACGCGAAGGAACGCCCGCGCAAGGCTCCGTACCGCAGCCTCGACCAGTACGAAGCGGCGATGCGGAAGGCCGGCCACGAGGTGCGGTTCACCCCGGTCGAGGAGGTCGCCGAGCACGTCGTCGACGGCATCCGAGCCGACCGCTTCTGGATGCTCCCGGCCGGCGAGCACAGCGACCGGCAGATCCGTGCCCGGTCGCAGTCGATGCTCGACCGGACCAACCCCGGCTACCTGGAAAGCTTCATCCTCGACTGAGGGGCGTCTGTGGTGAGTACGAACGAAGACCGGCCCGGAAACCCGACCGAAGACCGGATCGAAGACCGGACCGAAGACCCGTACCTGATCATCTCCTCCGACTGCCACGCGGGCCTGCCCACCGAGCAGTACCGGCCCTACCTCGACTCCCGCTTCCACCCCCAGTTCGACGAGTTCCTCGGCGAACGCGACGCCCGCCGGGCGGAGGCCACCCGCCTCGGCGTCCGCAACGAGGCCTTCGCCGAGAAGTGGTTCCACGACCACGAGGAAGGCCTCAAGGGCGGCTGGGACACCGGGCAGCGGCTGAAGGAACTCGACGGCGACGGCGTGGCCGCCGAAGTCGTCTTCCCCGACGCGGACGCCGTCGACAGCCAGACCGCCGCCCCCTTCGGCGTCGGCCTCGGCCTCTCCGGGGACCAGGACCCCGAGCTCGGCATGGCGGGCGCGCAGGCGCACAACCGCTGGCTCGCGGAGTTCGTCGGGCAGCACCCGGAGCGGCACTGCGGAGTCGCCCTGCTCCCCGTCACGGGCGAGCCGAAGAAGGTCGTCGCCGAGATCCACCGCGCCAAGGAGTCCGGGCTGGGCGCGCTGATGATCCCCGCGATGTGGGTGGACAAGGCGCCCTACCACGACCGCCGCTACGACCCCGTATGGGCGGCGGCCGCCGAGGCGCAGATGCCGATCGTCACCCACTCAGGGTCCTCGCCGCGCCACGAGTACGGCGACCACCTGGGCATCTTCGTCTCCGAGGTCACCTGGTGGCCGGCCCGCCCGCTGTGGTTCCTGCTCTGGTCGGGGGTCTTCGAACGCCACCCGGGCCTGAAGTTCGGCGTCGCCGAGGCGGGCTGCTGGTGGCTGCCGAACCAACTGTGGTTCATGGACCGGCTCTACCTCGGCGCGCACGGCGGCAAGAAGCTCTCGCCGTTCGAGGAGCTGAAGCGGCCGCCCAGCGAGTACCTGGACCGCCAGGTGTTCATCTGCGCGACGAACACCAAGCGCCGGGAGCTCGCGCAGCGCTACGAGATCGGCGTGGACAACATCCTGTGGGGCTCGGACTTCCCGCACCCCGAGGGCACCTGGCCGAACACCCGGGCCTGGTTGAAGAACACCTTCCACGACATCCCGGTCGCCGAGACCCGCCGGATGCTCGGGCTCGCGGCGGCCGAGGTCTTCGGCTTCGACACCGCGAAGCTGGCCCCGATCGCCCGCCGGATCGGCCCCACCCCGGCGGAACTGGGGCAGTCCCCGGACCAGGCGGCGGTGGAGTCCTCCTGGGCCCGCTCCCGCGAGGTGGGCCGCCATTGGCTCACCGACCACGACTTCCCGGTCCTGGGGGTGAACCCGTGACGTCCGAGGACCGCTACACGGTGATCTCGGCGGACTGCCACGCGGGCGCCGACCTGCTGGACTACAAGCCGTACCTGGCCAAGCGCCACCGCGAGGACTTCGACGCCTGGGCCGCCACGTACGTGAACCCGTACGAGGACCTCCTCGCCGACACCGCCGACCGCAACTGGAACTCGGCGCGGCGCCTGGCGGAGCTGGAGGCGGACGGCATCGTCGCGGAAGTCCTCTTCCCGAACACCGTCCCGCCGTTCTTCCCCAAGGCCTCCCTGATGGCCCAGCCCCCGACCGCCGCCGAGTACGAGCTGCGCTGGGCGGGGCTGCAGGCCCACAACCGCTGGCTGGCGGACTTCTGCGCGGACGCCCCGGGCCGGCGGGCGGGCGTCGCGCAGATCCTGCTGAACGACGTCGACGCGGCGGTGCAGGAGATCCGCCGCACGAAGGCGGCCGGTCTGACGGGCGGCATCCTGCTGCCGGGCGTCCCGCCCGGCTCCACCGTCCCCGAGCTGTACTCCGCCGCGTACGACCCGATCTGGGCGGTGTGCGACGAGCTGGACGTCCCCGTCAACCACCACGGCGGCTCGGCCTCACCGCCGCTCGGCGACGAACCGGCGGCCCGGGCCGTCTTCATGGTCGAGACGACCTGGTTCTCGCACCGCGCGCTGTGGCACCTCGTCTTCGGCGGGGCCTTCCGCCGCCACCCGGGCCTCAAGCTGGTCCTGACGGAGCAGGGCTCCGGGTGGATCCCCGGGGTGCTGGAGATGCTGGACTACTACCACGGCCGCTTGGTCGCGGCATCGGCCACGGCCGAGTCCAAGTTCGGGGCGGGCCTCGCGGAGTCGATGGGCCGGGGCCCGAGCGAGGTCTGGCGGGACAACTGCTTCGTGGGAGCGAGCTTCATGCGTCCCCACGAGGTCCCGCTGCGGGAGCGGATCGGGCTCGACAAGATCATGTGGGGCAGTGACTACCCCCACGACGAGGGCACCACCCCCTTCTCCCGCGAAGGCCTCCGCATCGCCTACGCGGGCCTCCCGCGCGAGGAGGTCGCCGCGATGGTCGGCGGCAACGCGGCCCGCGTGTACGGCTTCGACCTCGCCCTGCTGGACGCGGTCGCCGCCAAGCACGGCCCCCTGGTCTCTGAGATCGCGCAGCCCCTGACGGAGATCCCGCCGGGTGCCACCAGCCCGGCGTTCGCCCGGGGAAGCTCGGTCCGCGTCTGGTGACCCCGTCCCCGCCCGGGCGGCTCAGGTGCCGTACATCGTGAGCCGCTCCGGCGGGAACCCCTCCGTGCCGGTCAACCGGGTGCGTCCCGACGTGACGATGCGCAGGTCGGGCAGGTCGGGCGTGGCCCACCGCCATGCGGATCACGTCGTCCCGGGAATCGTCCTGCGCGTTCTTCACCAGCATGCCGAAGTCCCGCGACTCCACCGCCGCCTTGGCGCCCAGGTAGTCCTGGAAGGTGCGGGGGACGAAGACCACCGAGCCCGGCACCGGTTCCAGGAGCACACCGCTGCGGATCAGCAGGTGGGTGAAGACCTGCTCCTGCGCGTAGCGCTCCTCGAAGGCGTATGCCGTCCCGGCCCCGGTGGCGCCCAGACGGTCCACCGCTCGCGCCAGTTCGCCCGTCCGCCGGACCGGTTCCACATCCGCCCGGGCCCCGAAGCCCGGCAGGGTCGTCACGTACTCCGCCTCGTGCGCGCAGCACAGCCGGACCAGCCGTCCGTACAGGGTCTCCGCGGCCGGGCTCAGGCCCGTCGGGGGTCCGGGGAGGGCCGCCGCCAGGGCCGACGGGTCGAGGTCCGCCGCGAAGGCGTCCCCCGGCCGCGTCCAGTGCCGCCAGGCGCTCGTGCTCCGGCAGCGCCGCGCACTCACTCCGGGCCGAGGCGCTCCGCCAGGGCTTCGGCCAGGCGGCGCATCTCGCCGTCGCCGAGTTCCGCCGGAGGCTTGCGCCACCGCGGGGCCGGCCGTGCCGGGTCGGCCGCCAGGCCCGCCCCCGGAGCCCGGGCCAGGAGGGACTTCACCAGCGCCCCCGCCGCCGTCCCCGCCACCCGTAAGAGAACCGTCTCCAAGCCCGTCGTGCCCCGCCCTCCCCCTGGCTCTTACATCATCCCGTGAACCGCCGGTAACACCGATGGATACCGATCGGTAACAACCCCTAGCGGCACCCCCGAGAGCGCCTCTATCGTGCGGGACATGCCGAACCTGCCCGATGTCGTGCTGTGGTCCATACCTGCCTTCGTGCTGCTCACCGTCATCGAGGTGGTGAGCTACCGGCTCCATCCCGACGAGGACGCCGCCGGCTACGACACCAAGGACGCCGCCACGAGCATCACCATGGGGCTCGGCAGCATCGGCTTCGACCTGCTCTGGAAGATCCCGGTCGTCGCCGTCTTCACCGCGGTCTACGAACTGACCCCGCTGCGCGTGCCGTTCCTGTGGTGGACCGCCCTGCTGATGCTGCTCGCACAGGACTTCCTCTACTACTGGCAGCACCGGCTCCACCACGTCATCCGCATCCTGTGGGCCTGCCACGTGGTCCACCACAGCAGCCGGCGGTTCAACCTCACCACCGCCCTGCGCCAGCCCTGGACCAGCGCCACCACTTGGTGGTTCTACCTGCCGATGGTGGCCCTCGGAGTGCACCCGGCGGCGATCCCCTTCTGCTACGGGATCAACCTGCTCTACCAGTTCTGGGTCCACACCGAGCGCATCGGAAAGCTGCCGCGGCCCTACGAGTACGTCTTCAACACCCCCTCCCACCACCGGGTCCACCACGCCTCGCAGGGCGGCTACCTGGACCGCAACTTCGGCGGCATCCTGATCGTCTGGGACCGGATGTTCGGATCCTGGGTGGGGGAGACGGACAAGCCCGTCTACGGGCTCACCAAGAACATCGGCACCCACAACCCGCTGCGCGTGGCCACCCACGAGTACGCGGCCATCGCCCGGGACGTGCGCGCCGCTGGGAGTTGGCGCCAGCGGGCCGGACACGTCTTCCGCGGCCCCGGCTGGCAGCCCGCGCCCGCCGTCGTACCCGCGCCCGCAGTCGTACCCGCACCCGCATCCGCGCCCGCTCCGGCCACCGGTGCCGCAGCCGACCCCGCCGCCCCGGCCGTACAGGAGACCACCGCGTGAGCACCGCCGAGTACCCGGGCCGACCCGCCCCCGCCTGGGCGGCGGACCAGGCGCCCGCCGGCCGGTCGCGCCTCGGCCGCATCGCCCTCCTGGCCTTCGCCGTGGCCGCCGCCGTCGACCTCGGCTCGCTGCTCGCCGGCTGGCACCTCGGGCACGTCATCGCCAAGCCCCTGCTGATGCCGCTGCTCGTGACCCACATGGCCACCCGGGGCGCGCCCCGACTGCTGCTGGCCGCCCTGCTGTTCGGCTGGGGCGGGGACCTGGCGCTGCTCTTCGACGCCGAGCCCGCCTTCCTCGTCGGCATGGGCTCCTTCGCCGTCGGGCACGTCTGCTACCTCGTCCTCTTCGGCAAGCGGCCCGCGAACGCGCTCCTCGGGGGCGCGTACGCGCTCGCCCTCCTCGGCGCCGTCGCCCTGCTGTGGTCCGATCTGCCGACCGACCTGCGGATCCCCGTGGCCGGCTACAGCCTGCTGCTCACCGCCATGGCGTTCCGCTCCAGCGCCCTCGGCCTGCGGGCGGGGATCGGCGGCGGGCTGTTCCTGCTCTCCGACACGCTCATCGCCACCGGCGTCGCCGCATGGCCCCAGCTGCCCCGCCCGGACTTCTGGATCATGGC
Source organism: Streptomyces sp. NBC_01214 (assembly GCF_026340975.1). GTDB lineage: Bacteria > Actinomycetota > Actinomycetes > Streptomycetales > Streptomycetaceae > Streptomyces. The sequence goes on from NZ_JAPEOS010000001.1 coordinate 2,536,436, forward strand.
CACGTACCTGGCCGCCCAGTACCTGTTGGCCACTGGCACGACCTCCCGGGAAGCAGGCGTACGGTAGGACGGTTCCACAGTCGTACAAGACTGAACGATTCCGAACCGGAGGACTGCACCACCATGCGCGCCACCGTCATCCACGCCCCGCACGACATACGCGTGGAGGAGGTGCCCGACGCTGCGATCCAGCGCCCCGAGGACGCCGTCGTCCGCGTCCTGCGTGCCTGTATCTGCGGCAGCGACCTGTGGGCCTACCGCGGCGAGGCCGCGCGTCAGCCCGGTCAGCGCATCGGCCACGAGTTCCTGGGCGTCGTCGAGGAGACCGGCTCCGCCGTGTCCGGCCTGCGGGCCGGCGACCTCGTCGTCGCGCCCTTCATGTGGTCGGACGGCACCTGTGAGTACTGCTCCGAGGGCCTCTTCACCTCCTGCGAGCACGGCGGCTTCTGGGGCTCGGTCGGCCACGACGGGGGCCAGGGCGAGGCCGTCCGCGTCCCGCACGCCGACGGCACCCTGGTGAAGCTGCCCGCCGAGGCCGTTTCCGACGACCACCTGCTGACCGGGCTGCTCGCGCTGTCCGACGTCATGGGCACCGGCCACCACGCCGCGCTGGGCGCGGGCGTGCGCGAGGGCTCCACGGTCGCCGTCGTCGGCGACGGCGCGGTCGGCCTGTGCGGCGTCCTCGCCGCCAAGCGCCTGGGCGCCGAGCGGATCATCGCCCTGGGCCGCCACACCGTACGTACGGACATCGCCAAGCTCTTCGGGGCCACCGACGTCGTCGCCGAGCGCGGCGAGGCCGCCGAGGCGGCCGTGCGCGAGCTCCTCGGCGGCCGGGGCGCGCACGCGGTCATCGAGGCGGTCGGCACCGAGCAGTCGATGCGCACCGCCGTGAACATCACCCGCGACGGCGGGGCCATCGGCTACGTCGGCGTCCCGCACGGCAGCGGCACCGGCCTCGACCTCGGCGTCATGTTCGACCGCAACATCACCCTGCGCGGCGGTGTGGCCCCGGTCCGCGCGTACATTCCGGAGCTGCTGGAGGACGTGCTCAGCGGCGCGATCGACCCGGCGCCCGTCTTCGACCGGGCCGTGTCCCTGGACGAGGTCCCGGACGGCTACCGGGCGATGGACGACCGCAGTGCGCTCAAGGTGATGATCAAGCCCTGACCTGCCGGACGGCCGGCCGGACAGACGGACGGACGGGAGGACGGGCCGGGTGGGTGATCCCCGCCCGGCCCGTCCGCCCCGCCCCGACGGGAGTTACTTCACGGCCTTGAGGGCGTCGATCACGCCGTAACCGTAGTAGCCCGTCTGGCCCCACTTGCTCGTGCACGTGGTGGCGTCGATCAGGGTGCCCGCGGCGTCGTATATCTGCGTCGGGCAGGCCGCCTTCGTGGCCTGGGCCTTCAGCATCGCCTGGAGCTGCGAGGGCGTGGCCGACGGGTGGGCGCTCTTGAGGAGCGCCGCGACGCCCGCGACGTGCGGGGCGGCCATCGAGGTGCCCTGCTTGTAGCCGTAGCCCCCGCCCGGGACGGTCGACAGTACGCGTCCGTTGGCGTCCGGGGTGTCCGGGACCTGCCACTTGTCGCCGCCGGGGGCGGCGACGTCCACGACCCCGAGGCCGTAGCTGGAGTAGTACGAACGCAGGCCCTTGTCGCCGGTCGCGGAGACCGTGACCACGCCCGGCAGCTGCGTGGGCAGGTCCAGGCAGACCTTCGGGTCGATGGTGCGCGGCACCGGGGTGGTGTCGTTCGGGCTGGTCGTGTCCTCCAGGGAGGCCGCGGCCAGGTCCTGGTTGGAGTTGCCGGCCGACGCGATGTGGAGCGTGCCCTTGCGCTCGGCGTACTTGGTGGCCCGGCCGATGGCCTCCACCAGCGCCTTCTGGTCGTCGTCGGACTTGCAGTTGAAGAGCCACGGGTCGACGTAGTAGCTGTTGTTGGTCACCTCGATCCCCTTCTCGGCGGCGAACATGAAGCCGCAGACGACCGCCTCGGTGTAGAAGAGGCTGGTCCCGGGCTCGCTCACCTTGATCGCGGCGATCTTCACGCCCGGCGCGACACCGCTGATGCCGATGCCGTTGCGCGCGGCTCCGATGGTGCCGGCCACGTGCGTGCCGTGGTCGCTGCCGTCGGGGTACGGGCGCCAGGCGCCCTCGGTGGTGTCGGCGACGCCGCCCACGCAGTTGGCCGACTGGCCCTTGGAGAAGTTCGGGGCGAGATCGGGGTGGGTGTCGTCCACTCCCGTGTCGATGATGCCCACCGTGACGTTCCGACTGCCATCGTTGATCTCGTGAGCCTTGTCGGCCTTGATCGTCCGCAGGTCCCACTGGTTGGGCTCCAGCGGCTCCTGACCCTCCTGGGCCGCTGCCGCCGCCTTGGCGGCGTCCGCCGGGCCGAGCTGCTGGGTCGCTCCCTCCTCGGTGGTCCGCGCCGCCGACATCGGGGCCGTCCGGGTGGCGCCGACCGAGACGAACAGGCCGCGCTGGGCGCGCAGCTGCTGGGCGAAGTCCGGGTTCTGGGAGTGTGCGACCACGACCCCGATCTGCTCGTAGGCCGTCACCACCGTTCCGCCGGCCCGCTCAACGGCCTTCTTCGCCGCCTTCACCGTGGCGTACGCGTTCAGGTTGGCCACGTACGACAGCTTGGGGCCGGAGGCATCGGCCTTCGAGGTCGTCGCCGTGTCGGCCGCAGCGCCCAGCGGGGCGGCCGAGGCCGAGATCGCGGGCAGGAAGGCGAGCGAGGCGGTGAGCGCCAGGCCGACGGGTACGGCGAGAGCACGGCTGCGCTTCTTGGGCGCACGCGACCCCAGCTGATCCATGGGTTCTCCAGGTCATCTTCGAAAAAGCCGCCCGGACGCGGTCACGTCGGACGGGTTCATGACAAGCGAACCTAGCGTCGCCGTTCCCCTCTCCGCCATCAGTTCGAGAAATCAGTTCCCCAAGAATCAACCGGTGTTGAACCGTCCCGACGCGCCGTCCGTGCCGTTGACAGGGGGGCTCGGCACCACCGTCCCCCCACACGGAGGTTGTTTTGTCCGTCGTCCCCACCGCACCCGCGTCACAAGGAGATCCCCCCGTGACCACCGAAGCAGCGCCGCCGCCCGGCAGCGCGGGAACGCCCACGGCGGCCCCCACGGCAGCTGACTACGCGAGCGTCCAGCAGAGCGCGGAGTTCGCCGAACTGCGGAGCTCCTACCGCTCCTTCGCCTTCCCGCTCACCGTGGCCTTCATCGCCTGGTACCTGCTCTACGTCCTGCTGTCCAACTACGCGGGCGGCTTCATGGGGACCAAGCTCTTCGGCAACATCAACGTCGCCCTCGTGCTCGGCCTCGCCCAGTTCGCGACGACCTTCCTGATCGCCTGGCTCTACGCACGGCACGCCGCCGCGAAGCTCGACCCCAAGGCCGAGGCCATCAAGGCGCGGATGGAGGCCGCCGAATGAGCGGCGCGCACCACCTGACGACGCTCGCCGCGGGAGCCTCCGAGCACCGCCCGCTGATCATCACCCTGTTCGGGCTGTTCGTCGTCGCCACCCTGATCATCACCGTCTGGGCCGGCCGCCAGACCCGGGGCGCCGCCGACTTCTACGCGGGCGGCCGCCAGTTCACCGGCTTCCAGAACGGCCTCGCCATCTCCGGCGACTACATGTCCGCCGCGTCCTTCCTCGGCATCGCCGGAGCCATCGCCCTCTTCGGCTACGACGGCTTCCTCTACTCGATCGGCTTCCTCGTCGCCTGGCTGGTCGCCCTGCTGCTCGTCGCCGAGCCGCTGCGCAACTCCGGCCGCTACACGATGGGCGACGTCCTCGCGTACCGGATGCGCCAGCGACCCGTCCGTACCGCCGCCGGCACCTCCACCATCGTGGTTTCGATCTTCTACCTGCTCGCCCAGATGGCCGGCGCCGGCGTGCTCGTCTCGCTGCTCCTGGGCATCACCAGCGACGGCGGCAAGGTGGCCGTCGTCGCGCTGGTCGGCGTACTGATGATCGTCTACGTGACCATCGGCGGAATGAAGGGCACCACCTGGGTCCAGATGATCAAGGCGGTGCTGCTGATCGCGGGCGCCCTGCTGATCACCTTCCTGGTGCTGCTGAAGTTCAACTTCAACGTCTCCGACCTGCTGGGCAAGGCCGCCGAGAACAGCGGACAGGGGGTGAAGTTCCTCGAACCCGGTCTCAAGTACGGCAAGGACTCGACCTCGAAGCTGGACTTCCTCTCGCTCGGCCTCGCCCTCGTCCTCGGCACCGCGGGGCTCCCGCACATCCTGATCCGCTTCTACACCGTGCCCACCGCCAAAGCCGCCCGCAAGTCCGTGAACTGGGCCATCGGCATCATCGGCGCGTTCTACCTGATGACCATCGCCCTCGGCTTCGGGGCCGCGGCCCTGCTGGAGAGGGCCGACATCCTGGCCTCGAACAAGGCCGGCAACACCGCCGCACCCCTGCTCGCCCAGGCCGTCGGCGGCGGCCCCGACTCCACCGGCGGCGCCATCCTGCTCGCCGTGATCTCCGCGGTCGCCTTCGCCACCATCCTGGCCGTCGTCGCGGGCCTCACCCTCGCCTCCTCCTCGTCCTTCGCGCACGACCTGTACGTGAACGTGATCCGCAAGGGCAAGGCCACCGAGAAGGAGGAGATGCGCGCGGCCCGCTGGTCCACCGTCGTCATCGGAGCCGTCGCCATCGGCCTCGGCGCACTGGCCCGCGACCTGAACGTGGCCGGCCTGGTCGCGCTCGCCTTCGCGGTCGCCGCCTCCGCGAACCTGCCGACCATCCTCTACAGCCTCTTCTGGAAGCGCTTCACCACCCGGGGCGCGCTCTGGTCCATCTACGGCGGACTCATCTCGGCAGTCGGCCTGGTGCTGTTCTCCCCGGTGGTGTCCGGAAAGCCCACCTCCATGTTCAAGGACGCGGACTTCTTCTGGTTCCCGCTGGAGAACCCGGGGATCATCTCGATCCCCCTCGGCTTCCTGCTGGGCTGGCTGGGAACCGTCCTCTCCAAGGAGGAGGCCGACCCCCAGAAGTTCGCCGAGCTGGAGGTGCGCTCCCTCACCGGAACAGGGGCGCACTGACATCGTCCGAACACCCAGCGTGGCCGCGTCGTAGAACCCTACGACGCGGCCACGTCACGTCTCGTTCGTTCGGGCACCTCTGGATGACACAGGCGTCACGTAGTCTCGAAATAGAACGCGTGAAGTAGATCCAATGTCCGCGCGTACCTCTACTTCCGGACAGGGGAGGGGGCCCACAGTGCTTCTCGATACCTACGGCCGCGTGGCCACTGACCTGCGCGTCTCACTGACGGACCGGTGCAATCTGCGCTGCACCTACTGCATGCCCGAAGAGGGGCTGCAGTGGCTCGACAAGTCGGACCTGCTCAGTGATGACGAGATCGTCCGGTTGATCCGCATCGCGGTCACGCAGCTGGGGATCACCGAGGTCCGGTTCACCGGCGGCGAGCCGCTGCTGCGGCCCGGCCTGGTCGGCATCGTCGAACGGTGCGCCGCCCTGGAACCCCGCCCCAAGATGTCCCTGACCACCAACGGCATCGGTCTGAAGCGCACCGCGCAGGCCCTGAAGGCCGCAGGCCTGGACCGGGTGAACGTTTCGCTGGACACCCTGCGGCCCGACGTCTTCAAGACCCTCACCCGCCGCGACCGGCACAAGGACGTCATCGAGGGCATGGCCGCGGCCCGCGAGGCCGGCCTCACCCCCGTCAAGGTCAACGCCGTGCTCATGCCCGGCCTCAACGACGACGAGGCCCCCGACCTGCTGGCCTGGGCCGTGGAGAACGCGTACGAGCTCCGCTTCATCGAGCAGATGCCGCTCGACGCCCAGCACGGCTGGAAGCGCGACGGCATGATCACCGCCGGCGACATCCTGGAGTCCCTGCGCACCCGCTTCACGCTCACCGAGGAAGGCGCCGCCGAGCGCGGTTCCGCCCCGGCCGAGCGCTGGGTGGTCGACGGGGGCCCGGCCACCGTCGGCGTCATCGCCTCGGTCACCCGCCCGTTCTGCAGCGCCTGCGACCGTACGCGGCTCACGGCCGACGGCCAGGTGCGTACGTGCCTGTTCGCGACCGAGGAGTCGGACCTGCGCGCGGCCCTGCGCTCGGGCGCCCCGGACGAGGAGATCGCCCGGCTGTGGAAGGTCGCGATGTGGGGCAAGAAGGCCGGGTCCGGTCTCGACGACCCGTCCTTCCTACAGCCCGACCGCCCGATGTCCGCGATCGGCGGCTGACCCGGGCCCCGGGTCAGAGCACGTCAGGTCACGTCGGTCAGGTCAGGTCAGGCCAGGCCGGGACGGGACGGGTCAGCGCGGGCGTTCCGAGCCCTCCGGCTGAACCCACTCGTCCAGCTTCACGACGTCCTTGAGGAAACCGCGGACCCCCAGGAACTGGGAGAGGTGTTCGCGGTGCTCCTCGCACGCCAGCCAGGTCTTGCGCCGCTCCGGCGTGTGCAGCGTCGGATTGTTCCACGCCAGGACCCAGACGGCCGCGTCGCGACAGCCCTTGGCGGAGCAGGTGGGGTTCTCGTCGGGGCCGAAGGCGCTGGAGGAAGTCACAGGCCCACATTAGAACGGAATGGCGACGCCGAGCAGCCACGGGGGGAGCTGCCCGGCGTCGGTCCGTCGCTCCGACGGGGGATGCGGAGCGCGTGAGCAGTATGTCACGCAGGACCCGCTGGAGTGCACCGGAACTTCACGATTGATCTGAGCTTTTCTTGAGGTTTCCCGCGTCGAGCGCCGGTCGCACGGGGGCCGGGACGAAGTGCGAGGGCAGCGAGGGCGTCGATTCGCGCCCGGCGTTGGCGATGACCACGGCCACGTAGGGGAGCAGGGCTCCGGCCACGAGCGTCACGATGGCCACCGGGCGCTGCACGTTCCACAACAGCACGGTCGCGATGACCGACAGGGTCCTGATCGCCATAGAGATCACGTATCGCCGCTGGCGGCCCCGCACGTCCTCGGCGAGACCCATCCGCGCGCCAGTGATCCGGAAGACCTCGGCCCCGTTCCGCTTCTGCCGCTTCGTCCGCTCCACGCTCCACCACCCGATCGCCCTCCGGGCACTCGCTCGCGGCCCGGTCCCTCCCACGGTACGCCCGCCCCCGGGCCGGGAGGTGAGGGGGACCCCCCGTGCGGCACCGTCCGAAATGCGCCGTACGCCGGATGGGTCGACACTGGGCGCACGTGCGCACAACGCGCCGGGAGGAGGCTCGACATGTGGTTGTGGGCGATCATCGTCGGTTTCGTGCTGGGGCTGATAGCCAAGGCCATCCTGCCGGGCAAGCAGCACCAGCCCCTGTGGCTGACCACCCTCTTCGGCATCATCGGTGCCGTCCTCGGCAATGCGGTGGCCACGTGGATCGGTGTGGGTGAGACCGCGGGCATCGACTGGACCCGGCACCTGCTACAGATCGCCGGAGCGGTCCTCGTGGTCGCGCTCGGCGAGATGATGTACGGAGCGATCAAGGGCAAGCGGCAGACGACGTGAGCCATCGCGGGGCATGACGAAGGGGCCGGCCGGACCCAGTGGTCCGAACCGGCCCCTCCGCGGTGCTCTGACGTGCTCACTCCGCACGCGCGCCCTGCGGCGCGCCGGACGCGTCAGGCGCCGGTGACCTCCACCGCGGCCAGGTTCTTCTTGCCGCGGCGCAGCACCAGCCAGCGTCCGTGGAGCAGGTCCTCCTTGGCGGGGACCGCGTCCTCGGCGGTGACCTTCGCGTTGTTCACGTAGGCGCCGCCCTCCTTCACGGTCCGGCGGCCGGCCGACTTGCTCGCGACCAGGCCGGTCTCCGCGAGCATGTCCACCACGAGGCCGGGCTCCGCCACCTGGACGTGCGGCAGCTCGGACAGGGCCGCGGCCAGCGTGGCCTCGTCCAGCTCCGCCAGGTCGCCCTGGCCGAACAGTGCCTTCGACGCGGCGATCACGGCGGCGCACTGCTCGGCCCCGTGCACGAGCGTGGTCAGCTCCTCGGCCAGCGCCCGCTGGGCGGCGCGCGCCTGCGGCCGCTCGGCGGTCTGTGCCTCCAGCTCCTCCAGCTCCTCGCGGGACTTGAAGGAGAGGATCCGCATGTAGGTGGAGATGTCCCGGTCGTCCACGTTCAACCAGAACTGGTAGAACGCGTACGGCGTGGTCATCTCCGGGTCGAGCCACACGGCGCCGCTCTCGGACTTGCCGAACTTGGTGCCGTCCGCCTTGACCATCAGCGGGGTCGCCAGTGCGTGCACGACCGCGCCCGGCTCGACCCGGTGGATCAGGTCGAGACCGGCCGTCAGGTTGCCCCACTGGTCGGAGCCGCCCTGCTGGAGCACGCAGCCGTAGCGCCGGTACAGCTCCAGGAAGTCCATGCCCTGGAGCAGCTGGTAGCTGAACTCCGTGTAGCTGATGCCCTGGTCGGAGTCGAGCCGCTTGGCGACCGAGTCCTTCGTCAGCATCTTGTTGACGCGGAAGTGCTTGCCGATGTCCCGCAGGAACTCGATGGCGGACATGCCCGCCGTCCAGTCCAGGTTGTTCACCATGAGCGCCGCGTTCTCGCCCTCGAAGGACAGGAACGGTTCGATCTGGGTGCGCAGCCGCGTCACCCAGTTCGCCACGGTCTCCGGGTCGTTCAGGGTCCGCTCGGCCGTCGGTCGCGGGTCGCCGATCTGCCCCGTGGCCCCGCCGACCAGCGCCAGCGGCCGGTTACCGGCCTGCTGGAGCCGGCGCACGGTGAGCACCTGGACCAGGTGCCCCACGTGCAGCGAGGCCGCGGTCGGGTCGAAGCCGCAATAGAAGGTGACCGGACCGTCCGCGAAGGCCTTGCGCAGCGCTTCTTCGTCGGTGGACTGGGCGAAGAGCCCGCGCCACTTCAGTTCGTCGACGATGTCAGTCACGGTCGTGACTCTCCTTGAGAGATGGAGTGAGTAGGGACGTGGATGAGGGGTCTACCCGCACATTCTAGGTGGTCAGACGCCCTTGCTCACCGAACTCATGTTGAAGTCCGGGATGCGCAGCGCCGGCATCGCGGCACGGGTGAACCAGTCGCTCCACTCGCGCGGCAGGGTCTTCTCGGTCCGGCCGGCCTCCGAGGCCCGCGACAGCAGGTCCACCGGTGACTCGTTGAACCGGAAGTTGTTGACCTCGCCGACCACCTGCCCGTTCTCCACCAGGTAGACGCCGTCCCGGGTCAGGCCCGTGAGCAGCAGCGTCGCCGGGTCCACCTCGCGGATGTACCAGAGGCAGGTCAGCAGCAGACCCCGCTCGGTGGCCGCGACCATCTCCTCCAGCGACTTCTCGCCGCCCGCGTCCAGGATCAGGTTCCCGAAGCCGGGGGACAGCTGCATCCCGGTCAGGCCCGCCGTGTGCCGGGTCGTGCTCAGCCGGTTCAGGTGACCGTCCGCGATCCACTCGGTCGCCGGGACCGGCAGGCCGTTGTCGAACACCGAGGCGTCGTCGCCGGAGCTGTGCGCGATCACGAACGGCGCGGACTCCAGTCCCGGCGCGTTCGGGTCGCTGCGCAGGGAGAGCGGCAGCCCGGACAGCTTCTCGCCGAGCCGGGTGCCGCCACCGGGCTTGGAGAAGACCGTACGGCCCTCCACCGCGTCCCGGGCCGCCGCCGACCACATCTGGTAGATCAGCAGGTCGGCCACGGCGGTCGGCGGCAGCAGCGTCTCGTACCGGCCCGCGGGCAGGTCGATCTTCCGCTCCGCCCAGCCGAGGCGCACGGCGAGCTCCGCGTCCAGCACGGTCGGGTCCACGTCCTTGAAGTCCCGAGTGGAGCGGCCCGCCCAGGCGGAGCGCTGCCGGTCCGGGGACTTCGCGTTGAGCTCCAGGGTGCCCTTCGGCTGGTCGTGGCGCAGCCGCAGGCCCGTCGAGGTGCCGACGTACGTGGAGACCAGCTCGTGGTGGGCGAAGCCGTACAGCTCCCGACCGCCCTCGCGGGCCCGGGCGAAGGCCTCGCCGAGGGCCGGGGCGAAGTCCGCGAAGACCGCCGAGCTCGTCTCGGCCGGGGCGTCGGTGAAGTCCGGCGAGGCCGGGATCCCGGTGACCAGCTGCTGGGCGTCCTCGGCCGGGCCCGCCCCGCGGGCGGCCGCCTCGGCGGCCCGGACCAGCGGCTCCAGGTCGTCCGCGGTCACGGCGGAGCGCGAGACGACCCCCGAGGCCGTCCCCTCCTTGCCGTCGACCGTGGCGATGACCGTCAGGGTCCGGCCGCGGGTCACGCCGTTCGTCGTCAGGGCGTTGCCCGCCCAGCGCAGATTGGCGCTCGACCCCTCGTCCGCGATGACGACGCAGCCGTCGGCGGTGGACAGCTCCAGGGCCCGCTCGACGACCTCGTGGGGCTTGGTGATGCGAATCGACGAGCTCATCGCCCGGCCTCCTGCGTGGTGTTCAGGATGTTCACGTCGCGGAACAGCGCGGACGGGCAGCCGTGCGAGACCGCCGCCACCTGGCCCGGCTGGGCCTTGCCGCAGTTGAAGGCGCCGCCCAGGACATAGGTCTGCGGGCCGCCGACCTTCTCCATCGAGCCCCAGAAATCGGTGGTGGTGGCCTGGTACGCGACGTCGCGCAGCTGCCCCGCCAGCTTGCCGTTCTCGATCCGGAAGAACCGCTGCCCGGTGAACTGGAAGTTGTAGCGCTGCATGTCGATCGACCACGAGCGGTCGCCGACCACGTAGATCCCGCGCTCCACCCCGCCGATCAGGTCCTCGGTCGAGAGCCCGCCCGGATCCGGCTGGAGGGAGACGTTCGCCATCCGCTGGACGGGCACGTGCCCGGGGGAATCGGCGAAGGCGCAGCCGTTGGAGCGCCCGAGCCCGGTCAGCTTCGCGATCCGCCGGTCCAGCTGGTAGCCGACCAGGGTGCCGTCCTTGACCAGGTCCCAGCTCTGCGCCTGGACGCCCTCGTCGTCGAAGCCGACGGTGGCCAGACCGTGCTCGGCGGTGCGGTCACCCGTCACGTTCATGATCGAGGAGCCGTACTTGAGCTTGCCCAGCTGGTCGAAGGTGGCGAAGGAGGTCCCCGCGTACGCCGCCTCGTAGCCCAGCGCCCGGTCCAGCTCGGTGGCGTGGCCGATGGACTCGTGGATGGTGAGCCACAGGTTGGACGGGTCGACCACCAGGTCGTACCGGCCGGCCTCGACGCTCGGCGCCCGCATCTTCTCGGCGAGCAGGCCGGGGATCTGCTCCAGTTCGGAGTTCCAGTCCCAGCCGGTGCCGGTGAGGTACTCCCAGCCGCGGCCGGCGGGCGGGGCGATGGTGCGCATCGAGTCGAACTCGCCGGTCGCGCCGTTCACGGCGACCGCGGTGAGCTGCGGGTGGATCCGGACCCGCTGCTGCGTGGTCGAGGTGCCCGCGGTGTCGGCGTAGAACTTGTTCTCGTGGACGGCGAGCAGCGAGGCGTCCACGTGGGCCACCCCGTCGGCCGCCAGCAGGCGCGAGCTCCAGTCGGCCAGCAGCGCGGCCTTCTCGGCGTCCGGCACCTCGAAGGGGTCCACGTCGTACGCGGAGATCCACGTCCGGTCGGTGTGCACCGGCTCGTCGGCGAGCTCCACCCGTTCGTCCGAACCGGCGGCCTTGATCACCTGGGCGGACAGCTTCGCCATGGCCACGGCCTGCGAGGCCACCTTGGCGGCGGCGTCCATGGTCAGGTCCACACCGGAGGCGAATCCCCAGCTGCCCCCGTGCACGACCCGGACCGCGTACCCGAGATCGGTGCTGTCGGAGCCGCCGGAGGGCTTGGCGTCCCGCAGGCGCCAGGAGGCGCTGCGGATCCGCTCCAGCCGGAAGTCGGCATGCTCGGCGCCCAGCGCGCGGGCCCGGGCGAGCGCCGCGTCGGCGAGCGCCCGCAGGGGCAGCGCGGTGAAGGCCGCGTCGATGGAATGGGGCACGGAAGTCCTCCCGTGGTCGGGGCCGGTCGCCCCGATCATGTCGCGATCGGGGCCTTCGTGCCTACATCTTTCTGTAGGGATTCGACAGAGCCGGTCGCAAGGCCCTGTCGGGGGTCGATTCTCCGTACGAGCGGCGCGACCTATAGGTTTTTGGTATTCAGACCGCTAGCGAAAGGGTGATCCGTTGAGCCGCTCGGTTCTCGTCACCGGAGGAAACCGGGGCATCGGCCTCGCCATCGCCCAAGCCTTCGCGGAGGCCGGCGACAAGGTCGCGATCACGTACCGGTCGGGTGAGCCGCCGGAGGCGCTCACCTCCCTCGGTGTCCTGGCGGTGCGGTGCGACATCACCGACTCCGAGCAGGTGGAGCAGGCCTACAAGGAGATCGAGGACGCGCACGGCGCGGTCGAGGTCCTCGTGGCCAATGCCGGCATCACCAAGGACACGCTGCTGATGCGCATGTCCGAGGAGGACTTCACGTCCGTCCTCGACACCAACCTCACCGGCACGTTCCGGGTGGTCAAGCGCGCGAACCGGGGCATGCTCCGGGCCAAGAAGGGCCGCGTCGTCCTGATCTCCTCGGTCGTCGGGCTCCTGGGCTCGGCCGGCCAGGCCAACTACGCGGCCTCCAAGGCCGCGCTGGTGGGCTTCGCCCGCTCCCTGGCCCGCGAGCTGGGTTCCCGCAACATCACCTTCAACGTCGTCGCCCCCGGTTTCGTGGACACCGACATGACGAAGGTGCTCACCGACGAGCAGCGCGCGGGCATCGTGGGCCAGGTGCCGCTCGGCCGTTACGCGCAGCCCGAGGAGATCGCGGCAGCCGTTCGCTTCCTGGCGTCCGATGACGCCGCGTACATCACCGGAGCCGTCATTCCCGTTGACGGCGGATTGGGCATGGGTCACTGATCACCATGAGCGGAATTCTCGAGGGCAAGCGCATCCTCATCACGGGTGTGCTGATGGAGTCGTCCATCGCCTTCCACACGGCCCGGCTGGCTCAGGAGCAGGGCGCCGAGGTCATCCTCACCGCGTGGCCGCGCCCGTCGCTGACCGAGCGCATCGCGAAGAAGCTGCCGAAGCCGGTCAAGGTGATCGAGCTCGACGTCACCAACGACGAGCACCTGGCCCGCCTGGAGGGCCTCGTCCGCGACGAGCTCGGCGGCCTCGACGGCGTCGTCCACTCCATCGGCTTCGCGCCGCAGGACGCCCTCGGCGGCAACTTCCTGAACACCCCGTTCGAGTCGGTTGCCACCGCCATGCACGTCTCGGCGTTCTCGCTGAAGTCGCTGACCATGGCCTGCAAGCCGCTCTTCCCGGCGGAGGGCGCGGCCGTCGTCGGCCTCACCTTCGACGCGCAGTTCGCCTGGCCGCAGTACGACTGGATGGGCCCGGCCAAGGCCGCCCTGGAGGCCACCAGCCGTTACCTCGCCCGCGACCTGGGCAAGGAGAACATCCGCTGCAACCTGGTCTCGGCCGGTCCGATCGGCTCCATGGCCGCGAAGTCCATCCCGGGGTTCGGCGAGCTGGCCGAGGTCTGGAACTCCCGTTCCATGCTGGAGTGGGACATGAGCGACCCGGAGCCGACCGGCAAGGGCGTCGTGGCCCTGCTGTCGGACTGGTTCCCGAAGACCACCGGCGAGATCGTCCACGTGGACGGCGGCCTGCACGCGATGGGCGCCTGATCCTCGATCGGCTCTCCCCGTCCGTACGGCGACGGCCGCGCTTCCCTTCCGGGAGGCGCGGCCGTCGCCGTTCGCGCACTCCGTGGGGGGTGCGTTCGATCGGATGTTCACCGGCCGACCGGATCTTCCCGAGTCGAAAACCGGGACGAATGCCTGCAAACTGACCGAGCCGGGATCTTCTCGGCTCCTGCGGGGAGGAGGTAGGAGTGCGCGCGAGGCCGAGCCGAGCTGTTTCCGTGCTGGTCACCACAGTGATCCTGACCGGACTCCTGGTCCCCGGAGCCGCCGCGCAGCCCGTGGGGGAGGAGCCCGTACCCGGCCCCGAAGTGGTGAGCTCGGCCGTCGTGGAGCTCGCCGACATCCCCGCCGAACCCCCCGCACAGCCCGCACGGCCCGCCGGGGGCGAGCTCTTCGGCGCCGACTGCGACACCGTGATCCACGGCTCGCAGGTGTCGGCGTACTGCCACAACGCCTATCCGGAGACCGACCTCGTACGGCTGCACGTCGAGTGCGACCGCTGGTGGGACGTGGACGGCGACGGCGTCGCCGTGGCCGTCGGCCCGGCCGGCCGGACCGAGCTCGTCGGCCGCTGCTGGAAAGAGGTCCGCTCGGCCTGGGTCAGCCACCGGCGCCCGTGAGCGGGGCGTCCTGCGCGTTCTCGCCCGGGGCGTCCTGCGCGTTCTTGCCGAGGCAGGCGAAGGGGTAACCCGCAGCCTCCGAGGCCGCCGCGTCCCCGTCGCCCCGCCGGATCGCCTCGATCAGCCGGGCGTGGTCCAGGTGGGCGGAAGGGAGCAGTTCGGTCCCCACGTCCGCCCGCAGCCAGTCGGCCACCAGGTCGCCGAGGTCCGCGTACAGCTCGATCAGCACGTCGTTGTGCGAGGCGGTCACCACCGCCATGTGCAGACTCACGTCCGCCGCCACGAAGACCTCCGCATCGCCGCCCGCCCAGGCCTCCTCGCGGCGCGCCAGCAAGGCGTCCAGCTGTACGAGGTCCCGCTCGGTGCGCCGCTCCGCCGCCAGCCGGGCCGCCGAGGACTCCAGCGTCGAACGCAGCTCGGCGATGTGCCGCGGCTCGGCCCCGGCGAAGCGGCGGTGCATCACGCCGGCCAGCTCGCTGGTGGCGATGACGTACGTCCCCGAGCCCTGCCGGATGTCGAGGAGGCCGTTGTGCGCCAGCGCCCGCACGGCCTCGCGCACCGTGTTGCGCGCGACGCCCAGCAGCTCGACGAGCTCCGGCTCGGTCGGGATACGGGCGCCGACCGGCCACTCGCCGGAGGTGATCTGGTTCCGCAGCTGGGCGATCACCTGATCGACGAGCGCGGAGCGCCGGGGCGAGGTCAGCGGCATGGGTTCCTCTCGGGGGCGACTTCACGAGCGACTGGACAACCAATCATCCCATGATTCTATGATGGTTGAATGCCCGACGAAGAAATCCGGACCATGAACCGCCCGCCGGTCGTGCGCACCGCCCCTGAACAGCACCTCCCCGCCCCCGCCCAGGCCGCCCCGACCTGGCTCGGCCCGGTGCTCATCGTCGGAATCGTGCTGGCCGCCCTCAACCTGCGGCCCGCCATCACCAGCCTCGGCGCCCTGTTCGAGGAGACCCGCACCGGTCTCGGCATGAGCGGCACCGTCGCCGGACTGATCACCTCCGTCCCCGCCCTCTGCTTCGCCGTCTTCGGCGTCACCGCGCCCCGGCTCTCCCGCCGCTTCGGCCCGGCCGCCGTCGTCTGCGCCGGCATGGCCGCGGTCGCCACCGGCCTGCTCATCCGCCCGTTCGCGACCGGCGCCGTCGGCTTCCTCGCCGCCAGCGCCCTGTCGCTGGCCGGCATAGCCCTCACCAACGTGCTGCTCCCGGTGATCGTCAAGCGCTACTTCCCGGACAAGGTCGGCACCATGATCGGCCTGTACTCCATGTCCCTGGCCGCCGGCACCTCGCTCGCCGCCGCCGCGACCGTCCCGCTGACCGACGCCCTCGGCGGCAGCTGGCGCACCGGCCTACTGGTCTGGGCCGTGCTCGCCCTGCTCGCCGTACTGCCCTGGCTGCCCGTCGCCCGCGCCTCCCGGCGCGCCGACCGGGCCGGGGCCACCGCCGGGACCGTCGGCTCCGGGGCCGGCCCGCGGGTCGCCCGCAGCCGCACCGCCTGGGCCCTGGCCTGCTACTTCGGCCTCCAAGCCACCGGCGCCTACATCACCATGGGCTGGCTCCCGCAGATCTTCCGCGACGCCGGGGTCTCCGCCTCCACGGCCGGAGTGCTCCTCGCCGTCACCATGGTCATGGGCGTCCCCCTCGCCTTCGTCATCCCCGGCCTCGCCGCCCGGATGAAGAACCAGGGCGCCATCGCCGTCACCCTCGGCGCCTTCGGCCTCACCGGCTACCTCGGCCTCTACTTCGCCCCCGCCGCCGGAGCCTGGGCCTGGGCGCTCCTGCTCGGCATCTCCAACTGCGCCTTCCCCCTCGTCATCACCCTCATCGGGCTGCGCGCCAAGTCCCCGGCCGGCGTGGTCAAGCTCTCCGCCTTCGCCCAGAGCACCGGCTACCTCATCTCCATCCCCGGCCCCCTCCTCATCGGCGCGCTCTACCAGCACAGCGGAGGCTGGGACCTGCCGCTCGCCCTGATGGCCGGACTCCTCGTACCGCAGATCGCGCTGGGCGTCCTCGCCGGACGGGACCGCACGATCGAGGACGAATGCGGCATGGGAGACTGACCGGCATGACGCCCGTACTTGAACCGAACCCGCAGAACGGCCGCAAGAAGCTCGGCCTCGTGCTCGGCGCGTTCCTCGCCGTCACCGTGATCATCTCCGTCATCGCCACGATCGCCTCCCCGTGAGCCTCTCCCCCAGGGGGAGGGTGGGGCTAACCCCACTACCCCTAGGGGGTCAGGCTCAGGGTGAAGTGGGGTGTGCCCCCGATGGGAACCGGCGCCCCGGATCCATAGATTCGTAGGCAGCGAGTCAGTCCGGTCCACACCCACGGAGGCGGCCATGTCGGCCCCCACGCACATCAGCCCCCTCCCGCCGGGCCCCACCCGGCCCCGGGGCCGCGCCACGGCCGCGAGCACCCGGCTGCACTGGTGGGCACTGGCCCTGCCCACCCTCGCCTTCGGGCTCCTGCTGCTGCTCCTCGCCGGGTCCGGCGAGGCCCACGCGGCCACCGGCGAGGTCTCGGGCCTCGTCCAGATCGTCGAGCAGCTGCTGCGCGGCGTCGCCTGACCTCCCGCGCGCCCCTCACCCGGGCGTGAGCCCCCCCAACGCCCTGCGCCCCGCGCCCCGTTTCATGCGAAGCTGGGAGTCATGAGCGCCGACACACCCCGCAGGATCGCCCTCCTCCGGCACGCCAAGGCCGACTGGCCCGAGGTGTCCGACCACGATCGCCCGCTCGCGGAACGAGGCCGCAAGGACGCGCCGGCCGTCGGTCTGAAGCTCGCCGAAACCGGCATCGTCTTCGACCTGGCCCTGTGCTCCACCGCCGCCCGCACGCGTGAGACTTGGAAGCTCGCCGTCCAGGAGATGCCGCACCGGCCGAAGACCCACTACGAGGAGCGGCTCTACGACGCCTCGCTGGGCGAGCTCATCGCCCTGCTCAACGAGACCTCCGACGAGGTCTCCGACCTCCTCGTCATCGGGCACAACCCCGGCATGCACGCCCTCGCCGACGCCCTCTCGGGGCGCGCGGAGGGCGAAACCCTGACGCGCATGACCCGTACGGGCTTCCCGACCGCGGCCCTGGCCGTGGTCTCCTTCACCGGATCGTGGAAGTCCGTGGAACACGGCGTGGGCACACTGCTCGACTACTGGACCCCCAAGGGCCTCTGACCTGCGGCCCCAGGACGGCGAAGGCCCCGGCAACCACATCGGCTGCCGGGGCCCGTTCGCGTGCGTCGGGGTCAGGCCAGGTCGGCGGCCTCGATCTCCTCACGGGTGATCCCGAGCAGGTACAGCACCGCGTCGAGGAAGGGCACGTTCACCGCGGTGTGCGCCGCCTCGCGGACCACCGGCTTGGCGTTGAAGGCCACGCCCAGCCCGGCCGCGTTCAGCATGTCCAGGTCGTTGGCGCCGTCGCCGATGGCCACCGTCTGGGACAGCGGTACGTCGGCCTCCGCGGCGAAGCGGCGCAAGAGCCGGGCCTTGCCCGCCCGGTCCACGATCTCGCCGGTGACCTTGCCCGTCAGCTTCCCGTCGACGATCTCCAGGGTGTTGGCGGAGGCGAAGTCCAGCCCCAGCCGCTCCCGCAGATCGTCCGTCACCTGGGTGAAGCCGCCGGAGACCACGCCCACCTGGTAGCCGAGCCGCTTGAGGGTGCGGATCAGGGTCCGCGCGCCCGGGGTCAGCTGCACCTCGGCGCGGACCTTGTCCACGACGGACGCGTCCAGCCCCGCGAGCAGCGCCACCCGGGCGTGCAGCGACTGCTCGAAGTCCAGCTCACCGCGCATGGCCCGCTCGGTGACCTCGGCGACCTCGGCCTCGCACCCGGCGTGCGCCGCGAACAGCTCGATGACCTCGTCCTGGATGAGGGTCGAGTCCACGTCCATGACGACCAGGCGCTGGGCCCGGCGGTGCAGTCCGGCCGAGACGACGGCCACGTCCACGCCGATGTGCGCGGAGGCGGTGGCCAGGGCGGTGCGCAGCGGCTCCGTCTCGACACCGGAGACGGCGAATTCCACCGCCGTCACCGGGTACTTGGCGAGCCGGAAGATGCGGTCGATGTTGCCGCCGGTCTCGGTGATCCGGGCGGCGATCGCGGCCGTGGACTCGGCGGTGAGCGGGTGCCCGAGCACGGTGACGTGCGAGCGGCCGCTGCCGCGCGGCCTGTTGTCACCGGTACCGGAGAGGATCTCGGCCTGCATCTTGAGGGATTCGGCCCAGCCGTGGACGGTGGCCCGCAGGTCACCCTCGGCTCCGCCGGCGGGCTTGGTGACGAGGGCGCACAGGACGATGCGGCCACGGGTGACGACCTGCTCGATGTCGACGACGTCGACGGAGTAGGCGGCGAGGGTGTCGAACAGCCCGGCGGTGATCCCGGGACGGTCCTTGCCGAAGATCTTGACGAGGAGGGTGGGGACGTCGGAGGTCTGCGATGCGCTCATGGTGCCCTCACCGTATCTTCCCGACCGGGGCCCCAGGACCCCCGTCCCACGTCTTGAACGGTCGCGCCCCAGAAGGCGGCGAGGAATTCGGCCTCGCCGGCGACCCCGGCGCGGGGTTTGAGGCGGAGCCCCGGGGAACGGTGGAAGGGCGGGTGGGGGACGGCTCCGCGCAGCGGCCCCCAGCCCGCCTCACCGCGGCGGCCCCGGCGGCCCCGGCGGCCCCGGCGGCTTCGGCGGGGGCGGGGCTCCCGGCGGGGGCGGGGGAGTGAAGGGCGCCCGGCGGGGCGGCTTCGGCGGCATGGGTGACCAGGGCGGGACGCCCGTCACGGTCACGTCCCAGGAGCCGTCCACCTCCCCGCCCGCTCCGGGCCGCGGACCGCGCGCGGGTCCGCCGTACGGTACGGCGCCGGGGTACGCGGCCGTCGCTGCCCGGGGGTCGGGCCACCCCGGCGCGGGCCCCGCCGCGCCGGCCCGGTCCGGCAGGGCCGCCCGACGCCGACGGGTCAGCAGGGCACCCGCCGCACCGGCCACCGCCCCCCAGAGCGCGCCCAGCAGCAGCGCGTACGGCACGTCCCCCCGCAGCTCCACCCCCGCGTCCACCGCGTTCACACCCAGTACCGCGAGGGATGCGTCCGCCGAGAACCCCGTCAACCGCACCAGCACCGCCAGGGCCACCCCGGTGGAGGCCGACAGTCGCGCCGCGCACCCCAGGATCCCGCGCCCCGGCGTCCGTACGGCCGCCAGCACGCCCGCGTAGAGCAGCAGCAGGGCCGCCCCTGCGACCAGCAGCCAGACCCGCTCGTCGTACTCCCCGAGACGAGCCACCGTCACCGGCTCCCGTGCGGACACCGCCAGCAGGTCGTCCAACGGATCGGGCAGCAGCCGGGCCGGAGCCCCCGTGACCCGGCCGCGCACCGGTACGAACAGCCCCAGCAGCACCCCCAGCCAGCTCCCGTTCGGCGCCGCCAGCAGCGCTCCGCCCAGCACCCGCCGCGGCTGGTCGTCGTCCAGCGCCGCCCACACGGCCGCGGCCCATCCGGCCGCCACCGCGACCAGCGTCATCGCCACCACCGCCGAGGCGGCCGGGCGCAGCCGGGCCAGCGCGGCCGGCCCGCGCCGCGAGACCAGCAGCGCGAGCGCCAGTACGGCGAGCACCCACACCCCCGCACCCAGCAGGGTCGGCCCGGGCTCCACCGAGAACCCCACCCGGGTCCGGGTCTCGATCAGGTCCCCGATGCGGTCCGGGAGCAGCCCGCCGATGTCCCCGATCCCCGGGATCTCGACCTTCGCGGGGGTCTTCGGCAGCGGCAGCGTCCCGTCGAGGGTGACCACGTCGTGCCCGGCCCACGCCAGAGCGCCCGCCGTCGCGACGAACAGCGCCCCGAGGACCGCCACCCTGGCCGCCGTCTCCCCGTGCCCCGCCCCGGCCCGGAGGGAACGCAGGAACAACGCCGACAGGACCAGCGCCCCGGCCAGCGACACCCCCAAGGGCATGCCGTCCAGGGAGGTTTCGGCGCCCGCACCGGTGACGCCGAAGACCGAGACGTCACCCGAGGGGGTCACGGTTCCACCGACCGCGAGGACCACCGTGGCCGCCGTCATCGGGCCGAGCGAGCCCCCCGAGGCGTCGGAGGCGTCGGCGCCCAGCAGGTGCAGCCCGAGTCCGGCCACCCCCGCCATCGCGATCAGGGACCAGCCCACGGTGGCGACGGCGGACAGCAGCACGTCCCCCCAATGAATGCGGCGCATACGGTGAACCCCCGATGCCTACCGAGCGGTACGCGACGGGACCACCGGGCGAGAAGTCCCGTATCTCACTCTCCGGGTGACTTTCGCCCCCGTCAACGGGCAGGCGTAGACGCCCCGGCAAGGCCCGGATTCCACATACGGCTGTAGGCCTGAAATAGTTCCCCCGGATGTTCGCCATCCCTAGACTCCCTGACGTCATGGGGGATTCTCGGGGGACTTAAGTGGGGCTGGAGTGCCGGAACTCGTACTGGAATTGAATGGAAGGACCTGGACGCTCGATCCGTCCAGGTCGTACTCGTTGGGGCGTGACCCCCAGGGAGACGTGGTGATCGACGATGCCCGGGTGTCGTGGCGGCACGCCACCATCACCTGGAACGGCCGGGGTTGGGGCATCGAGGACCACGGCAGCACCAACGGCACCTACGTGCACGGGGCCAGGGTCCAGCAGACCGAGCTCGTGCCCGGCACGCCGGTCCACCTGGGCAACGCGACGGACGGCCCGCGGCTGAATCTGAGCGCCGCCGCCGCGCCGCAGCCGGCCGTGGCACAGCAGGCCCCGGCCCAGGCGTACGCCCAGCCGCAGGCCCCGGCCTACCAGGCCCCGCAGCAGCAGCCCCAGCACCAGGCCTGGGAACAGCAACAGCAGCACGCACCACAGCAGCACGCGCAGCAGCCGCAGGCCCACCTCCCGCACCAGCAGGGCGCCTCCGCTCCCCGCCCGGCGCAGGGCGGGGCCCCGGCCTACGGAGACCGCAGCCCGACGACGTTCCACCAGCTCTCGCTGGGCCACGTCATGCGGATCGGCCGTGCGCTGGAGAACGAGCTCGTGGTCTCCGACCTCCAGGTATCCCGCCACCACGCCGAGTTCCGCTCGATGCCCGGCGGCCGCTTCGAGATCCGCGACCTCGGCAGCCACAACGGCACCTACGTCAACGGTCAGCCGCTGGCGAAGTCCGGCACCGCTCTGCTGGGCCCGAACGACATCGTCGGCGTCGGCCACTCGACGTTCCGGATCGTCGGTGACCGCCTCGAGGAGTTCGTCGACACCGGCGAGGTCTCCTTCTCGGCCCGCCACCTCACGGTCACGGTCGACGGCGGCAAGCAGATCCTCAAGGACGTCACCTTCGGCGTCCCGGAGAAGTCGCTGATCGGCGTCATCGGACCCTCGGGCTCCGGCAAGTCCACCCTGCTCAAGGCGCTGACCGGCTACCGGCCCGCCGACCAGGGCGACGTCCTCTACGACAACCGCAACCTGTACAAGCAGTTCGCGGAGCTCCGCCAGCGCATCGGCCTGGTCCCGCAGGACGACATCCTGCACAAGGAACTGACCGTCCGCACCGCCCTGAAGTACGCGGCCAAGCTCCGCTTCCCGGGCGACACCGCCGAGTCCGAGCGCGCCGCCCGCATCGACGAGGTGCTGCGCGAGCTCAAGCTCGACATCCACAAGGACAAGAAGATCACCGCGCTCTCGGGCGGTCAGCGCAAGCGCGTGTCCGTGGCCCTGGAGCTGCTCACCAAGCCCTCGCTGATCTTCCTGGACGAGCCGACCTCCGGCCTCGACCCGGGCATGGACCGCGACGTCATGCAGCTGCTGCGCGGCCTCGCCGACGACGGCCGCACGGTCCTCGTCGTCACCCACTCGGTCGCCGAGCTGGCCATCTGCGACAAGCTGCTGGTCATGGCCCCGGGCGGGTCGGTCGCGTACTTCGGTCCGCCGGACGAGGCGCTGAACTTCTTCGGCTACACCACGTGGGCGGACGTGTTCTCGGCCTTCGAGAACTACCGCGACTACGACTGGGCCGGCCGATGGAAGGGCTCCCAGCACTACCAGCTCTACGCCGCCGACATCGACGCGGTCGCCCCGCAGTCCGTCGCGATGCCCCCGGTCCAGCAGATGCACCCGACCAAGCCGCAGGGCTGGGGCTCGCAGCTGTGGACGCTGATCCGCCGCTACGTCTCGGTGATCGCCTCGGACGTGGGCTTCCTGGCCCTGATGGTGCTCCTGCCCGCCGTCCTGGGCGTGGTCTCCACGGTGATCCCCGCGAAGTTCGGCCTCGCGCCCCCCGTCGCGCCGTCCCGCTTCAACGGCGACGCCGGCACGATCATGCTGATCCTCGCGGTCGGCATGTGCTTCTCGGGTGCCGCCAACTCGGTCCGTGAGCTGATCAAGGAACGGGTCATCTACGAGCGGGAACGCGCGACCGGCCTGTACCGGTCCGCGTACCTCATGTCGAAGGTGATCGTCCTCGGCGTCATCACGGCCATCCAGGGCGTGATCATCTGCGCGATCGGCTTCTTCCCGCGCGACTTGCCCGCCGAGGGCCTGATCATGCCGCCGGCCGTCGAGATCTGCCTGTCGGTCATCGCGCTCGGCTTCACCTCGATGATGTTCGGCCTGGTGATCTCCTCGCTGGTGAAGACCGCCGAGAAGACCATGCCCCTGCTGGTCATGTTCGCGATCGTCCAGGTCGTCTTCACCGGCATCCTCTTCCAGGTCTACGACTCCCCGGGCCTGGAGCAGTTCGCCTGGCTGATGCCGTCCCGCTGGGCCATCGCCGCCGCCGGCACCACGCTGAACCTCGGCAAGCTCATGCCGCCGTGGGACGCGGAGAACCCGACCAACACCGACCCGCTCTGGGACGCCACGGTCGGCCAGTGGAGCCTGAACATCACCATCCTGCTGCTCATCGGCGTCGCCTGCGGCTTCGCGGTGCAGCGCCTGCTGCGCCGCCACGAGCCCGAGGTCATGCGCGCGGGCAAGTAGGACGCGGGCGGGACGACCGCACGCACGTATCGCGCACGCACGTGCGCGCGCACGACAAACGCCTCAGGGCGGCATCCGGAAGTCCGGGTGCCGCCCTGAGGCGCATGGGGCTTGGGTGCGTCGAGGCCTAGTAGGCGCTGTTGACGTTGTCCATGGAGCCGTAGCGGTCGGCCGCGTAGTTGCAGGCGGCGACGATGTTGGCGACCGGGTCGTACTGGTCGAACTTGGTGCCCTTGACGTGGTACGCCTTGAAGGTCGGGAGGATGACCTGGAGCAGACCCTTGCTGGGGATGCCGTTCTGGGCGTTGATGTCCCAGTTGTTGATCGCCATCGGGTTACCGCTGGACTCGCGCATGATGTTCTTGTGGATGCCGGCGTAGGTACCCGGAATGCCCTCCTTCTTCATGATGAAGAGGGCTTCCTTGATCCAGCCGTCGAGGTTGTTCGCGAAGACCGGGGTGCGGGCGGCGGAACGGCTCGCGGCCGTCTTCGCCTCGCGCGCCTTCTTCGCGGCGGCCTCGGCCTTGGCCTTGGCGTCGGCGTCGGCCTTGATCTTGGCCGCGGCCTTCGCGTTCGCCTGGGCGATGACCTGCTGGGCGGAGAGGTTTCCGTGCAGCGCCTTCGTCTGCGCGCCGTTGACGGCCTGGGTCCAGGCGACGGGGGCGGCGTTGATGGTCTCGGCCTCGGCGGCGTCGGCCGGGATGAGGGAGAAGGCGA
Source organism: Streptomyces sp. NBC_01214 (assembly GCF_026340975.1). GTDB lineage: Bacteria > Actinomycetota > Actinomycetes > Streptomycetales > Streptomycetaceae > Streptomyces. The sequence continues at coordinate 2,560,299 of NZ_JAPEOS010000001.1, forward strand.
CGGCGGCGGCGCTCAGCGTGGCGACACCGGCGATGGACAGCTTGTGTGCCTTCGTCAGACGACTGTGACCGGGGGTGCGGGAAGCAGACATGGCGGGGCAACCTCTTCGAATAGCGGGAGTCGCAGGAAGGCGCTTTGTGGATCCGGGGATCCGCGGTGCTGTGCGACGGGAGCAATTCTTAGCGGCGGCAAAATCCTGTGGCAAAGGTGTGACGTACGATCCCGCTTAGTGGATCACGCGCGGGCGCCGAGGCCCGATCCCGGGCCTCGGCGCTAGGTGGGACAGCACTGACAGGGTCTTTATTCGTCCACTAGGCGGCTTCGTAAGTGATGTGGGTCCTATGTGCGGGGTCACATGGGGTGCGTGGCGATTTCACCGTACGTTGCTGTCGCAATGCATATGGTCACGGTTCTCGTCCTTGAGTAGCAGATGGACGTCCCCGAACTCGTGCCAGAGGCAGAGCCGGGCCAGTGCCTCGGCATACCCGAGCCGTACGGCGGCCCGCCCCGCGACCGCCTCCAGCATCAGCAGATGGGACGCCTCGGGCTCGTGCAGCCCGGTCAGCAGCCCGTCCACGACCCGTACCCCGCGCTCAGGAGTCACCACCAGATCGGTCCACCCGGCGGCCGGGCGCACCCGCCCCGATGCGTCCGCGGCCGATTCCAGGGCCCGTACCGCCGTGGTCCCCACCGCGATGACCCTCCCTCCTGCGGCCCCGGCGGCGTTCACCAGCCCCGCCGTCGTGGCGGACACCTCGTACCGCTCCGGATACGGGGGCTCGTGCGCCTCCTGCGAGGCCACCCCCGTGTGCAGGACCAGCGGGGCGAACTGCACCCCCCGGCTCACCAGCCGCGCCACCAGCTCCGCCGTGAAGGGCCGGCCCGCGCTCGGCATCTCTGCCGAGCCCGCCCCGTCGGCGGCCGGCACCGCGAACACCGTCTGATAGGCCGAGATCGGCTGGTCCCGCTCCGTGTACGCGTACCGGATCGGCCGCCCGTACGTCCGCAGCAGCCCCGGCACCCCGTCCGGCGCGGGGGAGGGGCGCGCCCACCACAGCCGGTCCGCGCCCGCCGCCAGGGGCTCCTCCAGGGTGAGGCGGTGCCCGCCCGGCAGCTCCAGCACCGCCCCGGCGGGCCCCCCGGTGCGCGGCCGCGTCGTCCCGCCGCCGGCCGGGGTGCGCAGCTCCACCGCCCAGCGGCCGCCCCGGGGCCTCGCTCCGGGGTATCCCCCGTCGCCCCGGGTCGAGAAGTGCACCACCAGGGCCTCGCCGCCCAGCCGGGCGTCCACGGCGGCCGCCAGCGTGGTCGAGGTGTTCACCACCAGTACGTCCCCGGCTCGCAGCAGCCCCGGCAGCTCCCGGAAGGCGTGCAGCGACACCTGCTCGCTGCCCCGGGACAACAGGAGCCGCACGGCGTCCCGTCCCAGCCCAGGCCCCCGCTGCTCGGCCGGGATCCGGGCCAACAGTTGTGGCGGTATGTCCCTTATATATGGACCTGTCTCCGGCAGGGTCCGATACCGGCTCACCGCCCACCCCCCACACCCGCCCCCGCGGCGGCCCCCGAGCCCGCCCCCGCGGCGGTCTCCGCACCCGCTCCCGCGGCGGCCCCCGAGCCCGCTCCCGCGGCGGTCTCCGCACCCGCCGCCGCGGCCGTCTCCGGGCCTGCCTCCGCGCCTGCTCCTGCGGTCGCCTCCGCGCCCGCCCCTGCCTCCGCGCCTGCGGCGGCCCCCTGGCCCGCCCCCGCGGCCGCCTCCGCCGCCAGCTCCCGCGCCGTGTACCGCCCGCTCGGCAGCTCCCGCTCCACCAGCCGCAGCAGCGCCGGAGCCACCTCCTCCGGCGTCGGCAGCCCCGCCAGGTCCTCGTCCGGCTCGGCCGCCGCCATCATCCGCGTCCGCATCGACCCCGGATCGGCCCACCACACCCGCAGCCCCGGCTCCTCCACCGCCAGCACGGCCGACACCAGGTCCCCCGCCGCCTTGGTCGCCCCGTACGCCCCCCACGTCGCGTACGCCACCACCGCCGCGTCCGAGCTGATGTTCAGCACCGCCCCGGCCCGCGCCGCCCGCAACAGCGGCAGCCCCTCCTGGACCAGCCCCAGCGGCCCCACCACGTTGACCTCGAAGGCCTCCCGCAGCCCGTCCAACGCGTGCTCCGCCAGCGGCACCAACGGCTCGGCACCGAGCACCCCCGCGTTGTTCACCAGCAGGTCCAGCCCGCCCAGCTCCCGCGCCGCCGCCACCAGCGCCGCCCGGTGCGCCGCCGAGGACACGTCCCCGGCCACCGCCACCACCCGCGCCCCCGCCGCCCGGGCGGGCCCGGCCGCGGTCTCCTCCAGCGCCGCCGCACCCCGTGCGCTCAGCACCAGGTCCCAGCTCCGCGCCGCCAGCTCCCCGGCCAGCGCCCGGCCCAGCCCCCTGGACGCCCCCGTCACGATCGCCACCGACATGACAGCACCCTCGCCTTCCGTCCCGATCAGCAGATGCCCCCAACGTAGGAACGGCCCGCCCCCGCCGCCTCGGCCACGAGCCCCACCCCCGCAGGTCCCTTGGACCTACGTCCACGGCCCGATCCCGCAGGTCACAGCCGCGGGTACGGTGAGCCCATGACCGGTAGCCCCCCGCACGGCGGGCCCCCCAGCGGCCTGGCCGCCGTGAGCACCGCACTGCTCGCCATGAGCCGCCGCCTGGAGGTCCGCGACGTCCTGCGCACGATCGTCGTGTCCGCCCGCGAACTCCTGGACGCCGAGTACGCGGCCCTGGGCGTCCCGGACGACCACGGCGGCTTCGCCCAGTTCGTCGTGGACGGCATCAGCGCGGAGCAGTGGCGGCGCATCGGCCCGCTGCCCCGCCAGCACGGCATCCTCGCCGCGATGCTCCACGAGGGCGGCCCCGAGCGCCTGGCCGACGTGCGCAAGGACCCGCGCTTCGAGGGCTGGCCGGCCGCCCACCCGGAGATGTCCGACTTCCTCGGCATGCCCGTGCGCGACGGCGACGAGACCCTCGGAGCCCTCTTCCTGGCGAACAAACGCGGCCCCCGCGGGTTCACCGACGAGGACCAGGAACTCCTCTCCCTCCTCGCCCAGCACGCGGCGATCGCCCTGACCAACGCCCACCTCTACGAGCGCAGCCGCGAGCTCACCATCGCCGAGGAGCGCTCCCGGCTCGCCCACGAGCTGCACGACGCCGTCAGCCAGAAGCTCTTCTCGCTCCGCCTCACCGCCCAAGCCGCCGCCACCCTGGTCGACCGCGACCCGGCCCGGGCCAAGGACGAGCTCCAGCAGGTGGCGGCCCTGGCGGCGGAGGCCGCCGACGAGCTGCGCGCCGCCGTGACCGAGCTGCGCCCGGCCGCCCTGGACGAGGACGGACTGGTCGCCACCCTCCGTACGCACGTCCACGTCCTCGACCGCGCCCACGCCGCGCACGTCACCTTCACCTGTGACGGCGTACGGGCCCTGCCGGCGACCCAGGAGGAAGCGCTGCTCCGCGTCGCCCAGGAGGCCCTGCACAACGCCCTGCGCCACTCGGACGGCGACCGCGTCGAGGTCACCCTGGCCCGGACGCCCGCCGGGGGCGCCGTCCTCAAGGTCCTCGACACCGGCAAGGGCTTCGACCCCCGGACCGTCCGCAGGGCGGGCCGGCACCTGGGCCTGGTCTCCATGCGGGACCGCGCGAGCGGCGTCGGCGGCATGCTCACCGTGCACTCGGAGCCCGGTCGGGGCACCACGATCGAGATGGAGGTCCCCGGTGGCTGACAGCACCGGCCGGAGCGGCAGCGGCATTCGAGTACTGCTGGTCGACGACCACCAGGTGGTCCGGCGGGGCCTGCGGACCTTCCTGGAGGTCCAGGAGGACATCGAGGTGGTCGGCGAGGCCTCCGACGGCGAAGAGGGCATCGCCCGCGCCGAGGAGCTGGGGCCCGACGTGATCCTGATGGACATCAAGATGCCGGGCACCGACGGCATCGAGGCGCTGCGCAGGCTGCGCGAGCTGGCGAACCCGGCCCGCGTGCTGATCGTCACCAGCTTCACCGAGCAGCGGACGGTGGTCCCCGCCCTGCGGGCCGGTGCGGCCGGATACGTCTACAAGGACATCGACCCGGAGGCGCTTGCCGGAGCCATCCGCTCCGTCCACGCGGGCCACGTGCTCCTCCAGCCGGAGGTGGCCCTCGCCCTGCTCTCCCAGGACGACCAGGGCTCCCCGGCGGGCCGGCCCGGCTCGCTGACCGACCGCGAACGCGAGGTCCTGGGCCTGATCGCCGACGGCCGTTCCAACCGTGAGATCGCCCGCGCCCTGGTCCTCTCCGAGAAGACGGTCAAGACCCACGTCTCGAACATCCTGATGAAGTTGGACCTTTCCGATCGGACCCAGGCCGCATTGTGGGCGGTCAGGCACGGAATCGCCGAGTGATCGGAGGTAAATCAGATCGTCTCGCTCCGGACTGAGATTCATACGGTCGGGTGTATGTAGCCCACATGGCGTATCCCGATCGCGGGCCGACCGTTCTCCAAGGCGTGTCGCGACGGCTGGTCGCGGCAGACGTACTGGAGGACGAGAACGTGAAGAACTTCAAGAAGGCCGCAGCCGTCACCATGATCGCGGGCGGCCTCCTGGCCGCCGGCGCCGGTGTCTCCTCGGCGCACGGCGGTGCGTCGGCGGAGGGCGAGGCCCTGAACTCGCCCGGCGTGGCCTCCGGGAACCAGGTCCAGGTCCCCGTGCACGTCCCCGTGAACGTGGTCGGCAACACCGTCAACGTGATCGGCCTGCTCAACCCCGCCTTCGGCAACACCGGCGTCAACGCCTGACCCGCCCCACCCCGGCCCCGCTTCCCCCCTCTCCCTGGGAAGCGGGGTTTCCCCATGATCCAGCCCCGCCCCCATCCAGCCCCGCCGGCGTTTGAGGCGCGGGGCGGGGGGCGGAGCCCCACAAAGCCCGGGCGCAGCCCGGGGCCGACCGCGCAGCGGCGCCGCACCCACGCCCCCGGGGGTCAGCCCCGCTCGCGCGCCTCAACGGCCGAGTTGTACGCCGCGACCAGCGCCCGCCGAGCGACCCGCTCCACCGGCCGCAGCGCCTCCGCCCGCGCCGCCATCTCCGAGGCGGCCACCGCGCCCCCGTGCCCGTTCTCGTACGCCAGCGACACCATCAGGTCCACCCGCTGCGCCAGCGCCAGCACCCGCACCGCCCGCGCCGGATACCCCGGCGCCAGCGCCTCCCGTCCGGCCTCCGCCCGCGCCCGGTACGCCGACAGCGCGGCCTCCGCGACCGGCCCGGACCCCGCCACGTCCAGCCGGGTCAGCACCTCGGTCGCCTCGCGCAGCGCCTCCGCCAGCTCCCGCTCCGCCTCGCTCAGCGAGGGCACGTCGGCCGGCGGGGCCTCCCGTACCGGCAGCACGTGCCAGGTCACCGACACGTGGACGTCCCCGGCCGGCCCGACCTCGGTCACCTCCGGCACCAGCCCCAGCGCCGCCCCCACCGCGACGACCGCCTCCTCCGCCTCCAGCGCCCGCGCATTGAACTCCGGCGGCCCGCTCAGCCCCAGCGGATGCCCCGGCGCCGGCAGCGCCACCCGCAGCCCCGTCACCCCCAGGGCCCGCAGCCGGCCGAGCGCCAAGGTGAGACCGACGGGGCCCGTCTCACCCGGCAGCCCCTCCACCCGGTGCACGGCGTCCTCGCCCACGATCGACAACACGGCCTCGTCGGGCGAGACCAGACCGGCCAGCAGTGCGTTCCCCCAGGCGGCCAAGCGCCCTGAACGTGGTTCGAAAAGCATCCCCCTACTTTACGGATCGGCCCCGGCACCGGGCCCCGGCCCCGGACCCCGCTCCGAGTGGCGTAGGTTTTCCCCTGGGGCTGCGTCTACCGGCGCACAGAGAACCGTGACTGCAAGGGGTGACAACACGCTCATGAGCGATGTTCTGGAGCTGGTGGACGTATCCGTGGTCCGCGAGGGCCGGGCTCTGGTGGACCAGGTCTCCTGGTCGGTGAAGGAGGGCGAGCGCTGGGTGATCCTCGGCCCCAACGGCGCCGGCAAGACCACACTGCTGAACCTCGCCTCCAGCTACCTCTTCCCCACCAAGGGCACCGCCACCATCCTCGGCAGCACCCTCGGCAAGGTGGACGTCTTCGAGCTGCGCCCCCGCATCGGCATCGCCGGCATCGCGATGGCCGACAAGCTGCCCAAGCGGCAGACCGTCCTGCAGACCGTCCTCACCGCCGCCTACGGCATGACGGCGACCTGGCAGGAGGAGTACGAGGACGTCGACGAGCAGCGCGCCCGCGCCTTCCTCGACCGCCTGGGCATGACCGAGTACCTCGACCGCAAGTTCGGCACCCTCTCCGAGGGCGAGCGCAAGCGCACGCTGATCGCCCGCGCCCTGATGACCGACCCCGAGCTGCTGCTCCTCGACGAGCCCGCCGCCGGTCTGGACCTCGGCGGTCGCGAGGACCTCGTACGCCGCCTCGGCCGCCTGGCCCGCGACCCGCTCGCCCCGTCGATGGTCATGGTCACGCACCACGTCGAGGAGATCGCCCCCGGCTTCACCCACGTCCTGATGATCCGTCAGGGCAAGGTCGTCACCGCGGGCCCGATCGACCTCGAACTGACCTCCCGCAACCTCTCCCTCTGCTTCGGCCTTCCGCTGGTCGTCGAGCGCAACGGGGCCGACCGCTGGACCGCCCAGGGCCTTCCGCTCGGCTAAGGGGGCATCCAGGTCCGCCCCTTACGCCTCTTATGGGCCCCCGCACCCTGTCCCGACCGCGCCCACCGGACCTACCATGACCATGTGGACATCGACGCGTGGGTGTGGTGGCTCATCGGCGCGGTCGGACTGGGCATCCCCCTCGTCCTGACCGCCATGCCGGAGTTCGGCATGTTCGCAGTCGGCGCGGTCGCGGCCGCCGCCACGGCCGCCGTCGGCGGGGGAGTGGTGGTGCAGGTCCTGGTCTTCGTGATCGTGTCGGTCGCGCTCATCGCCGTCGTCCGCCCCATCGCCAACCGGCACCGCACCCAGCGCCCCCAACACCGCAGCGGCATCGACGCGTTGAGGGGCAGATCCGCCGTCGTCCTGGAACGGGTCGACGGCAGCGGCGGCCGCATCAAGCTCGCCGGTGAGGTCTGGTCCGCGCGCACCCTCGACGCGGACACCAGCTTCGAACCCGGCCAGTCCGTCGACGTGGTGGAGATCGACGGGGCGACCGCCGTCGTGATGTGACAAGCAGCCTGCTCGCGGCCCCCAGGTCTGCGAGACTCCGATCAACGGGGCAGCACAGACAGCCGGAAGGGCACGGGGAAACCGCATGCAACCGATCATCATCGTCCTGATCATTCTGGTGGCTCTGGTCTTCATCGCACTGGTCAAGACGATCCAGGTGATCCCGCAGGCCAGCGCCGCCATCGTCGAGCGGTTCGGCCGCTACACCCGCACCCTCAACGCGGGCCTCAACATCGTCGTCCCGTTCATCGACTCGATCCGCAACCGGATCGACCTCCGCGAACAGGTCGTTCCGTTCCCGCCGCAGCCCGTCATCACCCAGGACAACCTGGTCGTCAACATCGACACCGTCATCTACTACCAGGTGACCGACGCCCGGGCCGCGACCTACGAAGTGGCCAGCTACATCCAGGCCATCGAGCAGCTCACCGTCACCACGCTCCGCAACATCATCGGCGGCATGGACCTGGAGCGGACCCTCACCTCCCGCGAGGAGATCAACGCGGCCCTGCGCGGAGTCCTCGACGAGGCCACCGGCAAGTGGGGCATCCGCGTCAACCGCGTCGAGCTCAAGGCCATCGAGCCGCCGACCTCCATCCAGGACTCGATGGAGAAGCAGATGCGCGCCGACCGCGACAAGCGCGCCGCGATCCTCCAGGCCGAAGGCGTCCGGCAGTCCGAGATCCTGCGCGCCGAGGGTGAGAAGCAGTCCTCCATCCTGCGCGCCGAAGGTGACGCCAAGGCCGCCGCGCTGCGCGCCGAGGGCGAGGCCCAGGCCATCCGCACGGTCTTCGAGTCCATCCACGCCGGCGACGCCGACCAGAAGCTCCTCGCCTACCAGTACCTCCAGATGCTCCCGAAGATCGCCGAAGGCGACGCCAACAAGCTCTGGATCGTGCCGAGCGAGATCGGCGACGCCCTCAAGGGCCTCTCCGGCGCCATGGGCAACTTCGGCCCCATGGGCGGCGGTACGGGCTTCAACCCGGGCGGCACCGGCAAGGACGGCGGCGGCATCCCGGCCGCGCGGGACAAGGACGGCGCGGACCGCCGGGAACAGCCCCCCATCGACTGACACGCGCCACCCCTTCCTGCATGATCAGTGAGGCCCCTCGACCTTCATGGCGGGGAGGCGACTCACTCATGCAAAGGGGATGGCACCGTCCATGTCCATCTGGGAATCACTCGCTGTCTTCGCCGCCGGCATCGGCGCGGGCACGATCAACACCATCGTCGGCTCCGGCACCCTGATCACCTTCCCGGTGCTGCTCGCCACCGGACTGCCCCCGGTCACCGCCAACGTGTCCAACACCCTCGGCCTGGTGCCCGGTTCGATCAGCGGCGCCATCGGCTACCGCAAGGAGCTCCAGGGCCAGCGCGCCCGCATCCTGCGGCTCGGTTCCGTGTCCCTCATCGGCGGACTCGCGGGCGCGCTCCTGCTCCTCACCCTGCCGTCCGAGTCCTTCGACACGATCGTGCCCGTTCTGATCGCCCTGGCCCTGGTCCTCGTCGTCCTCCAGCCCCGGCTCGCCGCCGCGCTGCGCCGACGTCAGGAAGCCGCCGGAGGCGACACCGGCCACCCCGACGGCGGACCGGCCCTGCTCGGCGGCATGCTGCTCTCCAGCGCGTACGGAGGCTACTTCGGCGCCGCCCAGGGCGTGCTCTACCTCGGCCTGATGGGCCTGCTGCTCCGCGAGGACCTGCAACGCATCAACGCCGTCAAGAACGTCATCGCCGCATTGGTGAACGGCATCGCAGCCGTCGTCTTCCTCTTCGTCGCCGAGTTCGACTGGACGGCCGTCGTCCTCATCGCCGTCGGCTCCACCATCGGTGGTCAGATCGGCGCCAAGGTCGGCCGGCGCCTCTCGCCGACCGTCCTGCGCGCGGTCATCGTGACGGTCGGCATCCTCGCCATCGTCCAACTGCTCGTCAGCTGAGCGACGTAGAAGAACTACGCCGCCCAGCGTGACCGCCTCCACCGAACACGGGAGATCCGCTCAGGCGGAACGCTCCAGCCACTCCGGGAGCGCCTCCCGCCCGGCCACCCCCAGGGCCAGCAGCATCGCATCCGCCGGCGACGGCACGTAGGGCTTCCGGAGGAGCGGCATCCCCGCCTCCTCCGGAGTCCGCGCCGCCTTGCGGTGGTTGTCCTCGGCGCAGGACGCCACCGTGTTCAGCCAGGTGTCGCCACCCCCCTGGGCCCGCGGCAGTACGTGGTCCACGGTCGTCGCGCGCCTCCCGCAGTACGCGCAACGGTGCTGGTCCCGGACCAGCACCCCCCTCCGCGACCAGGGAGCATGTCTTCGGAACGGCACCCGGACGTACCTGCAGAGCCTGATCACCCGGGGCATCGGCAGATCCATGGTGGCCGCGCGCACACGCAGCTCGGGGTGCGACTGTTCGACGACGGCCTTGTCCTGGAGCACCAGAACCACGGCACGATTCAGAGTTACCGTCGACAGCGGCTCGAAGCTCGCATTCAGCACCAGCGTGTCCCGCATCTCGCCCACCTCCCGTGTGCAGGCCCGCGACCACCCTGGCGGCAGGGCCCGCAACCACTCTGGCCGCGCGCGCCACGCGGGACAACGCAATAAAAATGCCCGGTCCTGGCCTTCTTTAGACCAGGACCGGGCGAACGCTCGGGAAACGATCAGCGCGCGGCGGGCGCCTCGTACTCCGCGACGAGCTGCGCACGCCCCAGGGCGTGGAACCGCAGATGGAACCCGACGACCGCCGGCGACGAGTCCTCGTCCGGGCCGAGCTGCTCCCGGTCCACCGCGTACACGGTGAACACGTAACGGTGCCGCTCCCCGCGCGGCGGGGCCGCACCGCCGAAGTCCCTCGTGCCGTAGTCGTTCCGCGCGTGCACGGCCCCTTCCGGCAGACCCGCGAAGTCCCCGGTGCCCGCCCCGGCCGGCAGCTCCGTCACCGAAACGGGCAGGTCGAAGAGCACCCAGTGCCAGAACCCGCTGCCCGTGGGCGCGTCCGGGTCGAAGCACGTCACGGCGAAGCTCTTCGTCCCCTCGGGAAAGCCCTCCCAGCGCAGGTGGGGCGAGACGTTCTTCCCCGTGAGGACCTGGGCGGCGTGCAGGTCGGCTCCATGGGAGACGTCCTCGCTCGTCAAGGTGAAGGGCGCGACCTCGGGGTGGAAGTCGTGCGGAAGGGGCGCCCTGTTCTGCTCTGACACTGCTGAACCTCCGGAAGGGGGGACATCGGACCGCGCCCGCCGTGTACGGACGCGCTCGCGAGCCTAGAACCAGTTGCGCTGCGAACCGACCGACGCGATCCACTGGTTCAGGTACGCCGCCCAGTCCGTGCCCTGGTACGACTGCAGACCCACCTGGAAGCAGCGGTAGGTGTCACTGCCCTCGGTGAACAGACCGGGCTTCTTGTCCATCTCCAGCACGACGTCCATCTCGCGGCCGTCCGAGATGAAGGTGAGCTCGACCTGGTGCAGCCCGCGGTACTGCGACGGCGGCAGGAACTCGATCTCCTGGTAGAAGGGCAGCGACTGACGCGTCCCACGAATGTGCCCGCGCTCCATGTCCGCACTGCGGAACGTGAAGCCCAGCTGCCGGAAGGCATCGAGGATCGCCTGCTGCGCCGGCACCGGGTGCACGTTGATCGCGTCGAGGTCGCCCGCGTCCACCGCGCGCGCGATCTCCAGCTCGGTGCTGACCCCGATGTTCATCCCGTGCAGGTGCTGGCCGCCGAAGTGGGTGATCGGCGTCTCCCAGGGGATCTCCAGCCCGAACGGCACCACGTGCAGTGCACCGGGCTGCACCTTGAAGGCACCGCCCAGACGCTGCTTGGTGAAGACGATGTCCTGCTTGTACTCCTGGTCGCCGCCCTCGACCTCGACCCGGGCCTGCAGCCCGACGGACAGCCCCTCGATCTGCTGCTCCACGGATCCACCCTGGATCCGTACCTCGCCCTGGACGATTCCGCCCGGGACGACGTTCGGCTCGGTGATGATCGTGTCCACCGAAGCACCACCGGCGCCGAGGCTCGCGAACAGCTTCTTGAAGCCCATGCTCTAACTCCCCTTGAAGGATCTGGCGACTACGCCGCGACTACCCCGTACCAACGCGGAACCTTAGGCCCCGGTTCCACGGGGACGCGTTCCACTACGCTCGACCGGATGAGCGCGCGCCCTGACCGTACGCCCCTTCCCAGGTCGTTCTTCGACCGCCCGGTCCTCACCGTGGCCCCGGACCTGCTCGGCCGCACCCTCGTCCGCCGCACCACGGAGGGCCCCCTCGAACTGCGCATCACGGAGGTCGAGGCGTACGAGGGGGAGAGCGACCCCGGCTCCCACGCCTACCGCGGCCGTACCGCCCGCAACGCATCGATGTTCGGTCCACCCGGACACGCGTACGTCTACTTCATCTACGGCATGTGGTTCAGCCTCAACCTGGTGTGCGGTCCCCCGGGCCACGCGAGCGGGGTGCTGCTGCGCGCGGGCGAGGTCACGGTGGGCGCCGAGCTGGCCGCCAAACGTCGAATTTCAGCCAGAAGCCCGAGAGAATTGGCCAAAGGTCCGGCCCGCCTGGCCGCGGCCCTGGACGTGGACCGCTCCCTCGACGGCACCGACCTGTGTGCGGGCCCCGATTCCCCCTTGTCCCTCCTCACGGGCACCCCGACCTCGGCGGACCTGATGAGCAGCGGCCCGCGCACGGGAGTGGGCGGAGCCGGCGCGGCCCACCCGTACCGCTTCTGGGTCACCCACGACCCGACGGTGAGCCCGTACCGCGCCCACGCACCACGCCGCCGCTCAACTTGACTCGGCCCTGCGGGACGCCTAACGTAGCCCGAGCCGCTTGAACGGGGCACTGCTATCGGCAGGCACCCAGAGCGGCCAACCCAACACCTACGACTTACCCCTGGCGGGGTCCTATTCGGCATGCCCGAATTCCTGGCCAGTGGCTCGATTATGAGCCGCAAGGGATAAGCGCTAAAGTGGTGGAACGCCGAAAGGCAAAGACCCCCAACGGTCACT
>NZ_JAPEOS010000001.1:2575000-5243295 GCF_026340975.1 Streptomyces sp. NBC_01214
AGTCAGAAACCGTTGATGTAGTCGAAGGACATGCGAAAGGTCCGGCGTAGAGGGTAAGACCCCCGTAGACGAAACATCAGCGGCTTGCTTGCTCATCTCCCAAGTAGCACGGGGCCCGAGAAATCCCGTGTGAATCTGGCGGGACCACCCGCTAAGCCTAAATATTCCCTGGTGACCGATAGCGGATAGTACCGTGAGGGAATGGTGAAAAGTACCGCGGGAGCGGAGTGAAATAGTACCTGAAACCGTGTGCCTACAAGCCGTGGGAGCGTCGCTCATTGGGTTTACCCAATGGGTCGTGACTGCGTGCCTTTTGAAGAATGAGCCTGCGAGTTAGCGGTGTGTAGCGAGGTTAACCCGTGTGGGGAAGCCGTAGCGAAAGCGAGTCCGAATAGGGCGATTGAGTTGCACGCTCTAGACCCGAAGCGGAGTGATCTAGCCATGGGCAGGTTGAAGCGGAGGTAAGACTTCGTGGAGGACCGAACCCACCAGGGTTGAAAACCTGGGGGATGACCTGTGGTTAGGGGTGAAAGGCCAATCAAACTCCGTGATAGCTGGTTCTCCCCGAAATGCATTTAGGTGCAGCGTCGTGTGTTTCTTGCCGGAGGTAGAGCACTGGATAGGCGATGGGCCCTACCGGGTTACTGACCTTAGCCAAACTCCGAATGCCGGTAAGTGAGAGCACGGCAGTGAGACTGTGGGGGATAAGCTCCATGGTCGAGAGGGAAACAGCCCAGAGCATCGACTAAGGCCCCTAAGCGTACGCTAAGTGGGAAAGGATGTGGAGTCGCAGAGACAACCAGGAGGTTGGCTTAGAAGCAGCCACCCTTGAAAGAGTGCGTAATAGCTCACTGGTCAAGTGATTCCGCGCCGACAATGTAGCGGGGCTCAAGCGTACCGCCGAAGTCGTGTCATTGCAGCAATAGGGCCAACGCCCGCTGTGATGGGTAGGGGAGCGTCGTGTGCCGGGTGAAGCAGCAGCGGAAGCTAGTTGTGGACGGTTCACGAGTGAGAATGCAGGCATGAGTAGCGATACACACGTGAGAAACGTGTGCGCCGATTGACTAAGGGTTCCTGGGTCAAGCTGATCTGCCCAGGGTAAGTCGGGACCTAAGGCGAGGCCGACAGGCGTAGTCGATGGACAACCGGTTGATATTCCGGTACCCGCTTTGAAACGCCCAATATCGAATCAGGCGATGCTAAGTCCGTGAAGCCGTTCCGGACCCTTCGGGGAAAGGAAAGTGGTGGAGCCGACGAACCAGACTTGTAGTAGGTAAGCGATGGGGTGACGCAGGAAGGTAGTCCAGCCCGGGCGGTGGTAGTCCCGGGGTAAGGGTGTAGGCCGAGGGGTAGGCAAATCCGTCCCTCATTAAGGCTGAGACCTGATGCCGAGCCGATTGTGGTGAAGTGGATGATCCTATGCTGTCGAGAAAAGCCTCTAGCGAGTTTCATGGCGGCCCGTACCCTAAACCGACTCAGGTGGTCAGGTAGAGAATACCGAGGCGTTCGGGTGAACTATGGTTAAGGAACTCGGCAAAATGCCCCCGTAACTTCGGGAGAAGGGGGGCCATCACTGGTGATAGCACTTGCTGCTTGAGCTGGGGGTGGCCGCAGAGACCAGCGAGAAGCGACTGTTTACTAAAAACACAGGTCCGTGCGAAGCCGTAAGGCGATGTATACGGACTGACGCCTGCCCGGTGCTGGAACGTTAAGGGGACCGGTTAGTGACCTTTCGGGGTTGCGAAGCTGAGAACTTAAGCGCCAGTAAACGGCGGTGGTAACTATAACCATCCTAAGGTAGCGAAATTCCTTGTCGGGTAAGTTCCGACCTGCACGAATGGCGTAACGACTTCTCGACTGTCTCAACCATAGGCCCGGTGAAATTGCACTACGAGTAAAGATGCTCGTTTCGCGCAGCAGGACGGAAAGACCCCGGGACCTTTACTACAGTTTGATATTGGTGTTCGGTTCGGCTTGTGTAGGATAGGTGGGAGACTTTGAAGCAGCCACGCCAGTGGTTGTGGAGTCGCCGTTGAAATACCACTCTGGTCGTGCTGGATGTCTAACCTCGGTCCGTGATCCGGATCAGGGACAGTGTCTGATGGGTAGTTTAACTGGGGCGGTTGCCTCCCAAAGGGTAACGGAGGCGCCCAAAGGTTCCCTCAGCCTGGTTGGCAATCAGGTGTTGAGTGTAAGTGCACAAGGGAGCTTGACTGTGAGACCGACGGGTCGAGCAGGGACGAAAGTCGGGACTAGTGATCCGGCGGTGGCTTGTGGAAGCGCCGTCGCTCAACGGATAAAAGGTACCCCGGGGATAACAGGCTGATCTTCCCCAAGAGTCCATATCGACGGGATGGTTTGGCACCTCGATGTCGGCTCGTCGCATCCTGGGGCTGGAGTCGGTCCCAAGGGTTGGGCTGTTCGCCCATTAAAGCGGTACGCGAGCTGGGTTTAGAACGTCGTGAGACAGTTCGGTCCCTATCCGCTGTGCGCGTAGGAATATTGAGAAGGGCTGTCCCTAGTACGAGAGGACCGGGACGGACGAACCTCTGGTGTGCCAGTTGTCCTGCCAAGGGCATGGCTGGTTGGCTACGTTCGGGAGGGATAACCGCTGAAAGCATCTAAGCGGGAAGCCTGCTTCAAGATGAGTATTCCCACCTCCTTGAGAGGGTAAGGCTCCCAGTAGACGACTGGGTTGATAGGCCAGATGTGGAAGCCCGGTAACGGGTGAAGCTGACTGGTACTAATAGGCCGAGGGCTTGTCCTCAGTTGCTCGCGTCCACTGTGTTAGTTCTGAAGCAACGAACAGTTGCTGGTTTCTAGAGCTAGAACATAACTACAAAGTGTGCTTGTTCGCTCGAAACCGATAGGGTTTCGGTGGTCATAGCGTTAGGGAAACGCCCGGTTACATTCCGAACCCGGAAGCTAAGCCTTTCAGCGCCGATGGTACTGCAGGGGGGACCCTGTGGGAGAGTAGGACGCCGCCGAACAATCTTTCAAAGGACCCTTGGTCCAGCGTTCAACGCTGGACCAAGGGTCCTTTTTTGTTTTTACCTCTTTACGCCGAAGCGCGGCCATGGGTTGGTTGCGCGAGAATGACTAGCGGTACCCCGAAGACAGGAGTCACACCCATGTCCAACTCTCCCGACGATCGTCCGGAGCGCGAGCCTCGGCGCAACGACGGCGGTGACAGGGGCGGCTACCGCGGGGGCCGTGACGACCGTGGCGGCGACCGTCCCCCGTTCCGTCGCGACGACCGTGGTGCCAGTGGCCGGCCGTCCAGCAGCGGTGGCGGCTTCCGTCGCGATGACCGTGGTGGCCGTCCCTCCGGTGGTGGCGGTGGCTTCCGCCGTGACGACCGTGGCGGCGACCGTCCGTCCTACCCGCGTCGTGATGACGACCGTGGTGGGCGTCCCTCCGGTGGTGGCGGCGGTTTCCGCCGCGATGACCGCGGTGGCGACCGCCCCAGCTTCCCGCGTCGTGATGACCGTGGTGGGGACCGTCCGTCGTACCCGCGTCGTGACGATGAGCGTGGTGGGTTCCGTGGCGGTCGTGACGACCGTGGCGGCGACCGCCCGTCCTACCCCCGTCGCGATGACCGTGGTGGCGACCGTCCGTCGTACCCGCGCCGTGATGACGACCGTGGTGGCCGTCCCTCCGGTGGTGGCGGCGGCTTCCGCCGTGACGACCGTGGCGGCGACCGCCCGTCGTACCCCCGTCGCGATGACCGTGGTGGTGACCGTCCCTCGTACCCGCGTCGTGATGACGACCGTGGTGGGCGTCCCTCCGGTGGTGGCGGCGGTTTCCGTCGTGACGACCGTGGTGGCGACCGCCCGTCGTACCCCCGTCGTGACGACCGTGGCGGGGACCGTCCCTCGTACCCGCGTCGTGACGATGACCGTGGTGGGTTCCGTGGCGGTCGTGACGACCGCGGTGGCGACCGTCCGTCGTACCCGCGTCGTGATGACCGTGGTGGGGACCGTCCGTCGTACCCGCGTCGTGACGATGAGCGTGGTGGGTTCCGTGGCGGTCGTGATGACCGTGGCGGCGACCGTCCCTCGTACCCGCGTCGTGATGACGACCGTGGTGGGCGTCCCTCCGGTGGTGGCGGCGGTTTCCGTCGTGACGACCGTGGCGGCGACCGCCCGTCGTACCCGCGTCGCGATGACCGTGGTGGAGACCGTCCGTCGTACCCGCGTCGTGACGATGACCGTGGTGGGTTCCGTGGCGGTCGTGATGACCGTGGCGGCGACCGTCCCTCGTACCCGCGTCGTGATGACGACCGTGGTGGGCGTCCCTCCGGTGGTGGCGGCGGTTTCCGCCGCGATGACCGTGGCGGCGACCGTCCGTCGTACCCGCGCCGTGACGATGACCGTGGTGGGTTCCGTGGCGGTCGTGACGACCGTGGCGGCGACCGCCCGTCCTACCCCCGTCGCGACGACCGCGGTGGCGACCGTGGCGGCTACCGTGGTGGCCGTGACGATCGCGGTGGTGACCGTGGTGGCTACCGTGGTCGCGATGACCGCGGCGGCGACCGCGACTTCCGCGCGGACCGTGACCGGGACCCGGTCAAGCGGCTTCCGATCGACGAGGACGTCACCGGCCTCGAGATCGACGCCGATGTGCGTCAGGAGCTGCTGAGCCTGCCCAAGGGCCTGGCCGAAGAGGTTTCCAAGAACCTCGTCATGGTCGCGCGGCTGATCGACGAGGAGCCCGAGCAGGCGTACGCGTACTCGCGCATCGCCCTGCGGCTGGCCTCCCGCGTCGCCGCCGTCCGTGAGGCCGCCGGCTTCGCCGCGTACGCCACGCAGAAGTACAGCGAGGCCCTCGCCGAGTTCCGCGCCGCCAAGCGCATGACCGGCTCGGTCGAGCTGTGGCCCGTCATGGCCGACTGCGAGCGCGGCCTCGGCCGTCCGGAGCGGGCGCTGGCCATGGCCGGCGAGCCCGAGGTGCAGAAGCTGGACAAGGCCGGTCAGGTCGAGATGCGTCTGGTCGCGGCCGGTGCCCGGCGGGACCAGGGGCAGCTCGAAGCGGCCATCGTGACCCTGCAGAGCCCGGAGCTGGCCTCCAACTCGGTCCAGCCCTGGACAGCACGCCTGCGGTACGCCTACGCCGACGCCCTGCTGGCGGCCGGTCGTGAGGACGAGGCGCGCGAGTGGTTCGGCAAGACCCTCGAAGCGGACAAGGACGGGGCCACCGACGCCTCCGACCGTCTCGCCGAGCTCGACGGCGTCGAGTTCGTCGACGCCTCGATCGACCTGTCCGACCTCGCCGGGGACGAGGACGACGACGATGAGGACGACGAGGACGCGGCGGAGATCGCCGCGGCCGAGCGCGCCTCCGACGTCGCCGAGTACTACGACGAGGACGACGAGGAGTACGAGCCGCTGGAGCAGTCCGAGGCCGACGCCGACGCCGATGTCGAGGGCGACAAGGCCTGAGGCACGGTGACGTGAAGAAGGGCGGTACCCCGACCGGGGTACCGCCCTTCTTCATGTCCGGAAGTGGTCAGCCCAGGCCGCGCAGGACCAGGCCGGTGGCCGGTTTCGGGCCGAAGGACGTGGACTTGCGGGGCATGGTGACGCCCTGGCGGGCCAGGTCCCGTACGACTTCCTCGCGTACGGGATGCAGCAGGACCGCCGTGCCGCCGTGCCGCTCGGCCATGGCCACCGTGGACGCGGCGTCGTGGATGTACGTGATCTGGTCCGGCGCGTCCGGGACGTGCCAGAGGGCGTCGAGCAGGGTCGCGTGCAGGACGGTGGCGTCCAGCCGGCGCCAGGCCTCGGGGCGGTCGTGGCGGACCGTGGTGTCGAGGAGCGCCAGGTCGGGGTCGGTGACCAGGTGGAAGGCGCCGTCGCCGGCGATCAGGAAGGCGTTGCCGCGTTCCGAGGCGTCCGCGAGGGTGTCCAGGGCCAGCGGCAGCGGTCCGGCGACCGGGCGGACGCGGAAGTGGCCGTCGAGGGCGGCGAGGGCGTCCGCCACCGGGAGTCGGCGCAGCATCCGGTGGATGGCGCGGACCTGTAGCGGATAGCGGGCGGTGTCCACGAGGAGGACCAGGCCGAAGTCCCAGGCGGTGGGGGAGTCGTGCTCCTCCTGGAGGCGCAGGTACGTCGCCCAGCGGTGGTGGCCGTCTGCGATCAGGGCCTGCCGGTGGCTGAGGTCCGCCATGACGGTGGCGAGTTCGGCCGGATCCGTGATGGCCCACAGACGGTGCTGGAAGCCGTCCTCGGTGGTGGTCGACAGGAGCGGGGCGAGCCGGGCGGTCCGTTCGACGACCGCGGCCGCTCCCGTGCCGGGGTCGTCGCCCCGGTAGGTGAGCAGGAGGGGTTCGAGGTTGGCGGAGGTGGCCCGCATCAGGCCGGCCCGGTCGGTGACCACGTCCGGCATGACGTCCTCGTGCGGCAGGACGATGCCGGCGTCGGCGGTGGACAGGGCGAGGGCGCCGATGAGGCCGCGCTGGAGCAGGCCGGCCCGGCGCTGCTCGTACACGTAGAGCGCGGGCTCGGGGTCGGCGCTGAGGATGCCCTGGGCGAGCCAGTCGTGCAGGGTGCGCGCGGCCTGCTCGTTGCGCGCGGCCGGGGTGCCCGCCTGCGGGAGGATCAGGCGGACGATGTTGTGCGGGTCGGCGGATTCGAGGTGGTCGACTCCGTCGGGACGCACGACCACGTCGTACGGCGGAGAGGTGACGGCGGCGAGGCTGCCGACACGCTCGGGGACGTAGCGCAGGCCGTGGAACGGGATCAGGCGCAGCCCGTGCTCCGCAGTACCAGATGTGGTCATTGGTGCATGGTAAAACGCGTCTTGCCATGCGGGATGATCGGGGCAGTACGGAATCGGACAAGGTCGATCTCCCCCCAGCTACCGCTGGGAGTGGCCCCGAGAGGAGCGGACAGGATGACCCGGCAGAGCAGGACCAGTCCCGCGGCGAGTGAGCAGAGCCTGCACCAGGCGTACGACACCGCCCTGCTGGATCTGGACGGGGTGGTGTACGCGGGGGGCGCGGCCATCGCGTACGCGGTGGAGTCCCTCGCCACGGCCCGGGCGGACGGGATGCACCTCGCGTACGTCACGAACAACGCGCTGCGGACGCCGGACGCGGTCGCGGAGCACCTGGGCGAGCTGGGCATTCCGACGGAGGCGGCCGAGGTGATCACCTCGGCGCAGGCGGTGGCCCGGCTGATCGCGGAGCAGGTGGAGCCGGGGTCGAAGGTGCTGGTGATCGGCGGGGACGGGCTGCGGGTCGCGCTGCGCGAGCGGGGTCTGGTGCCGGTGGAGTCGGCCGAGGAGGAAGGGCTCGCGGCGGTCGTCCAGGGGTACGGGGGTCCCGACCTGCCGTGGGGGCGGTTCGCCGAGGCCTCGTACGCGATCAACCGCGGGGTGCCGTGGTTCGCGTCGAACACCGACCTGACGATTCCCGGCGCGCGGGGGATCGCGCCGGGCAACGGGGCCGCGGTGGAGGTCGTACGGATCGCCACGGGTGCGGAGCCGCAGGTGGCGGGCAAGCCGCTGCCCCCGATGCACCGGGAGACGGTGTTGCGGACCGGGGCGGAGCGGCCGTTGGTGGTGGGGGACCGGCTGGACACCGACATCGAGGGCGCCTTCAACGGGGAGGTGGACTCGCTGCTGGTGCTGACCGGGGTCACGGACGCGGAGCAGCTGCTGCGGGCCGAGCCCAGGCACCGTCCGACCTATGTGGACCGGGACCTGCGGGGGTTGCTGGCCGGGCAGCCGGAGGTGGAGCCGTTCGCGGAGGGGTTCCGTTGCGGCGGCTGGACGGCGGTCGCGACGAACGGCGGCGTGCTGGAGCTGCGCGAGGCCGGAGAGGCCGGAGAGACCGGAGCGGGTTGGGCAGCCGGGGAGGCCGGGGATCCGCTCGACGGGCTGCGGGCGCTGTGCGCGGCGGCCTGGACGGTGGCCGGGGACGGGGTTTGCACCCTCGATGCGGCGAAGGCCCTGGCCAGGCTGGGTCTTTAAGGGCCGTCCGGGGGATCCGCCCGTGCGGAGGGTAGGTTAGCCTAACCTGCGTGTTGGTCGAGAGTCCCCCTGAACCCGAACGGAGCGCGGCGCCCGACGAGGGCGCCGACGCCGCCGTAGCCCGCCCGCGCCATGCCGCGCGCGCCGCCGGTCTGCTCGCCGCTCTTGCGGTGCTGGCACTGATCGCCGTCGTGAGCATCGCCGTGGGCGCCAAGCAGATGTCCCTGGACGAGGTCTGGCACGGCCTGTTCGCCTACGCGGGTACGCCCTCCGACGTGGTGGTGCGGGATCTGCGGATCCCGCGCACCCTGCTCGGGCTGATGGTCGGGCTCGGACTCGGCCTGTCCGGTGCCGTGATGCAGGCGCTGACCCGGAACCCGCTGGCCGAGCCCGGCATCCTCGGCGTCAACGCGGGTGCCGCGGCCGCCGTGGTCTCCGCGATCAGCTTCTTCGGCGCGAGTTCGCTGAACGAGTTCGTGTGGTGGGCCTTCCTCGGAGCCGCCTTCGTCTCGGTCCTCGTGTACGTGCTCGGCGGCAGCCGCAGCGCGACCCCGGTGCGCCTCGCGCTCGCCGGTACGGCGGCCAGCGCGGCGCTCGTCGGCTACATCAACGCCGTGCAGCTGATGGACAGCAAGGCGCTGGACAAGCTGCGCTTCTGGACGGTGGGTTCGCTGGCCTCGGCCAACATGGACACCGTCCGGCAGGTGGCCCCCTTCCTGCTCGTCGGCGCGGTGCTCGCGCTGGTGCTGGGCCGGCCGCTCAACGCGATGGCGATGGGCGACGACACGGCGCGGGCGCTCGGCGCCCACCTGACGCGGACCCGGATCGGCGCCATGGTCGCCATCACCCTGCTGTGCGGTGCGGCGACCGCCGCCTGCGGTCCCATCGTGTTCATCGGGCTGATGGTCCCGCACCTCGTGCGGGCCTTCACCGGCCCCGACATGCGCTGGGTGCTCGCGTACTCGGCCGTCCTGTCGCCGGCCCTGCTGCTCGGCTCCGACATCATCGGCCGCGTCGTCACCCGGCCCGCCGAACTGCAGGTCGGCGTCGTGACCGCGCTGATCGGCGGCCCGGTCTTCATCTACCTGGTTCGGCGCAAGAGGATGGCCCAGCTGTGACCGCGACCGCGCCCACGACCGTGACCGCGCCCGACACCCCCCGCAAGGGCCGTCGGTCCGGCCCCCGTCCGCTGCGCCTGCCCGGCGGGCTCTCGTTGCGCGTCGAGCGGCGCGCCCTGGCCGTCGGGGTGCTGCTGACCGTCACGGCGCTCGCGATGGCCGTCGTGCTCATCGGCACCGGCGACTTCGAGATCGCGCCGTGGGACGTCGTACAGACCCTGCTCGGCAACGGCACCCCCGCCACCGACTTCATCGTCAACGACCTGCGGCTGCCGCGGGCCCTGGTCGCGCTGCTCGTCGGCGCGGCGCTCGGCGTCTCCGGAGCCGTCTTCCAGTCCGTCTCCCGCAACCCGCTGGGCTCCCCGGACATGCTCGGCTTCGGCTACGGCTCGGCGGTCGGCGCGCTCGTCGTCATCATCCTGTTCAAGGGCGGCGCCACCGAAGTGGCCGTCGGCGCGCTGGTCGGCGGTCTGCTGGCCGGAGTCCTCGTCTACGTGCTCGCCTACAAGCAGGGCATCCAGGGCTACCGGCTGGTGCTGGTCGGCATCGGCGCCTCCGCCGTCCTGATCGCCGTGATCCAGTACCTGATCACGAAGGCCCAGCTGATCGAGGCCACCCGTGCCATGGTCTGGCTGACCGGCTCGCTGGCCGGCCGGGACTGGGCTCAGGTGTGGCCGCTGCTCGCGGTGTGCGCGGTGCTCTTCCCGCTGGTCCTCGGGCAGGGCCGGGCCCTGCGGATGATGGAGATGGGCGACGACGCCGCGTACGCGCTCGGGGTGCGGGTGGAGCGGACGCGGATGCTGCTGATGCTCGCGGCGGTCCTGCTCACCACCGCGGCGAGCGCTGCGGCCGGGCCGATCAGCTTCGTCGCGCTGGCCGCGCCGCAGCTGGCCCGGCGGCTGACCCGCTCGCCCGGCGGGAACCTGGTGAACGCCGCCCTGATGGGCTCGGTGCTGCTGATGGTGTCCGACTGGGCCTCGCAGCGGGCCTTCGGCGCCGACCA
Organism: Streptomyces sp. NBC_01214; assembly: GCF_026340975.1. Classification (GTDB taxonomy): domain Bacteria; phylum Actinomycetota; class Actinomycetes; order Streptomycetales; family Streptomycetaceae; genus Streptomyces. Next base: position 2,585,096 of record NZ_JAPEOS010000001.1, read on the forward strand.
ACTGCCGGTGGGCGTGGTGACCGGCCTCGTCGGCGGTGTCTACCTGCTCTGGCTGCTCGTCACCGAGCGCAAGGCGGGACGTATATGAACCTGATGAGGAGTACCCAAGTGCAGCGGCTGACCGCGGAGAACGTGACCCTCGGCTACGACCAGCGGGTCATCGCCGAGAACCTGTCGGTGGAGATCCCCGACAACTCCTTCACGGTGATCGTCGGTCCCAACGCCTGTGGCAAGTCCACGCTGCTGCGGGCCCTGTCGCGGATGCTGAAGCCGTCCACCGGGCGGGTGCTGCTGGACGGGCAGGCCATCGGGTCGATGCCCGCGAAGAAGGTCGCCAAGACCCTGGGCCTGCTCCCGCAGTCCTCGATCGCGCCCGACGGCATCACGGTGGCCGACCTGGTTTCGCGCGGCCGGTACCCGCACCAGGGGCTGCTGCGGCAGTGGTCGGCCGAGGACGAGCGGGTCGTGAACGAGTCGATGGCCTCGACCGGGGTCGCCGAACTCGCCGACCGGGCCGTGGACGAGCTGTCGGGCGGGCAGCGGCAGCGGGTGTGGATCGCGATGGCGCTGGCCCAGCAGACGCCGTTGCTGTTGCTCGACGAGCCGACGACGTACCTGGACATCCAGCACCAGATCGACGTGCTGGACCTGTGCGCGGAGCTGCACGAGACGCAGGGGCGGACGCTGGTGGCGGTGCTGCACGATCTGAACCACGCGGCCCGGTACGCCACGCACCTGATCGCGATGCGGGGCGGGAAGGTCGTCGCGGAGGGGCCGCCGGCCGAGGTGGTGACGGCGGAGCTCGTGGAGAAGGTGTTCGGGCTGCGCTGCCAGGTGATCCCGGATCCGGAGACGGGGACGCCGCTGGTGGTTCCGGCGGCGCGCAAGGCCCGTGTGGGGGCCCGGGCCGAGTAGCCTCCGGCCGGGTGGGCGGTTTCGGGTGCGGGCCGGTTGCCGGGGGCGCTGCCCCCGGACCCCCGCGCCTCAAACGCCGGCGGGGCTGGTGGGGCGGGGGTGTCGGCGGGTGGGGCTAGAGCATCGCTTTGAGGCGGAGTAGGTCGCGGAAGCCGGCCTCCAGTCTGACGCGGCCCGAGGCCCAGGCCTTCGCGAACTTCAGCTGGCCCGCGACCAGGGCCACGAGGTCGTCGCCGGTCATCGCGAGCCTGATCTCGGCCTTCGACGCGGGCGGGCCCGGGGCGACCGCGTCCACCCGGATCCGGCCCGCGTCGAGGCGGCCCGTGAACGTCTGGTCCAGGTCGGTGATGTGGCAGCTCAGGGAGCGGTCGAACGCGGCCGCGCCGCGCACGCCGCCGTCGGCCCGTGCGAGATTGCCGGAGAGGTTGTCGAGTGCTTCGCGGCACTCCTGGATCGTAGCCATCGTGATCACGACCGTACCGCAGAGCCATGCGTGGTCGCGGGGCGCTTCGAGGTAGCGTCGGGGCATGACCGACGAAGCCGCCGACCCGCGAGTCGATGCCGCCGCACAGCACGCCGGGCCCGCCGGGCCCGTGGCGCTGGGCATCGTACGCACGCCCACCGGCCACGCCGGCGTGGACGCGCACCTGGCGCGGCTGGCGGACGCGGACCACCTCGAGGCGGACGGACACGTCGAGGTGTACGAGGATGTCCACCGGGGGCTGCGCGAGGCGCTGACCGCGCTGGACGCACCGCCCGTCCCCGGACCGTACGAAAACAGGAGCTGAACCGAACGTGGCAGGAGTGGCACGCCGCCGCCTGGACGCCGAACTGGTACGCCGCAGCATGGCCCGCTCGCGCGAGCACGCCGCACAGCTGATCGCCGCGGGCCGGGTGACCGTGGGCGGCACCACCGCGACCAAGGCGGCCACCCAGGTGGAGACCAGCGCGGCCCTGGTGGTCCGCAAGGACGACAGCGACCCCGACTACGTCTCGCGGGGCGGCCACAAGCTGGCCGGCGCGCTGGCGGCCTTCCAGCCGCAGGGGTTGGCCGTCGAGGGCCGCCGCGCGCTGGACGCCGGCGCCTCCACCGGCGGGTTCACGGACGTGCTGCTGCGCTCGGGCGTGGCCCACGTGATGGCCGTGGACGTCGGCTACGGGCAGCTGGCCTGGTCGCTGCAGAGCGACGACCGGGTCACGGTCAAGGACCGTACGAACGTGCGCGAGCTGACGGTGGAGCAGCTCGACGGGGTCCCGGTCGACCTGGTCGTCGGTGACCTCTCGTTCATTTCCATCGGTCTGGTGCTGCCGGCGCTCGTGCGCTGCTGCGCGCCGGACGCGGACCTGGTGCTGATGGTCAAGCCGCAGTTCGAGGTCGGCAAGGACCGGCTGGGCAGCGGCGGCGTGGTGCGCAGCCCGGAGTTGCGGGCCGAGGCCGTACGCGACGTCGCGGCGCAGGCCGCGAAGCTGGGGCTGGGCGTCCTCGGGGTGACGGCGAGCCCGCTGCCGGGCCCGTCGGGGAACGTCGAGTACTTTCTGTGGCTGCGGGCGGGGGCACCGGCACTCGACCCCACGGATGTTGACCGTGCAGTAGCGGAGGGGCCGCAGTGACAGATTCAGCGGGTTCGGCGGGTACAGCGGGTTCACGTATTTCAGGGGAAGGGCGGACGGTCTTCCTGCTCGCGCACACCGGGCGGCCTGCGGCCATCCGCAGCGCCGAGCTGGTCGTGCAGGGTCTGCTGAGGTGCGGACTGGGCGTACGCGTCATGGAGCACGAGGCGGTGGACCTGCCGCTGCCCCCCGAGGTGGAGCTGGTCACCGAGTCCACCCCTGGGGTGCTCGACGGGTGTGAGCTGCTCATCGTCCTCGGCGGGGACGGGACCCTGCTGCGGGGCGCGGAGTTCGCCCGCGCATCGGGGGTGCCGATGCTGGGCGTCAACCTGGGCCGGGTGGGGTTCCTCGCCGAGGCCGAGCGCGACGACCTGGACAAGGTCGTGGACCGGGTGGTGACGCGCTCGTACGAGGTCGAGGAGCGGATGACCCTCGACGTGATCGTGCGGACGAACGGCGACGTGGTCCACCGGGACTGGGCGCTGAACGAGGCCGCGGTCCAGAAGGTGTCCCCGGAGCGGATGCTGGAGGTGGTCCTGGAGATCGACGGGCGTCCGGTGACCGGTTTCGGCTGCGACGGGATCGTCTGCGCGACTCCGACGGGCTCCACGGCCTACGCCTTCTCGGCGGGCGGGCCGGTGGTCTGGCCGGAGGTCGAGGCGCTGCTCATGGTGCCGATCAGCGCGCACGCGCTGTTCGCGAAGCCGCTGGTGACCTCGCCGACCTCGGTGCTGGCGGTGGAGGTGCAGAACGGCACTCCGCACGGCGTGCTGTGGTGCGACGGGCGGCGCACGGTGGAGCTGCCCGCCGGGGCACGGGTCGAGGTGCGGCGCGGTGCGGTGCCGGTGCGGCTCGCCCGGCTGCACCACGCGTCCTTCACGGACCGGCTCGTCGCCAAGTTCGCGCTGCCGGTGTCGGGGTGGCGCGGCGCGCCGCACTGACGGGATCAGGGGGCGGCGGGTGGCCGCGGCCCTTCGAAGCGGCCCCGGGCGAACACGCCGTGCGGGTCGAGGGCGTCGCGCAGCCGCCGGTGCAAGACGGTGTGCGGGGCGGGCAGGGGATGGTCGACGTCCGGCCGGTACGGCAGCCAGCCCCGCGCGGCGAAGGCCGTGTGCAGCCCGTCCAGGGTGCGGTGGGCCCGCCGGGCGGCGACCGGGTCACCCGGGGCGAAGCCGATGGTCACCACGTGGTCGACGGTGTCCGCGTCCAGCACGTTCATCGTGATGCCGGGCGCGGCGGCGTCCGCCGTCGCGCCCCGCACCAGCCCGGCCGCCTCCGCCACCGCCGTACCGCGGAACGGCACCAGGGGCAGGAACATCAGCAGGCCGCGCTCGCGGTCCAGGCAGCGGGCGCAGCAGCCGCCGGTCTTGCGGCGGAACAGGGTGTCGGCCGGGTCGGGCCACCCGGCGTAGGCGGCGTGCACGTCCGCGTCGGCGGCCTCCGGGGGAGCGTGCTCGAAGGGGGACCCGGGGGCGCGCACCCGGTCGCCGACGACACGGGCCAGGGCGTCGGTGACCTCGGGGTCGCCGGTGAGGCAGACGTGCGCCAGGTAGCGGTCCCGTACGCCGTAGGTGCGGGCCGCGACCGGGTCGTAGATCTTCGTGGTGGCCGGGACGAGGTGCCCGGCCGTCCATTCCCGCAGGACGTCGACGGCGGCCGTCAGCCGGTCCGGCGGGAAGGTCAGGGGCAGGACGGCCACCGTCCGGGGGCGGGGCCGCAGGCGGACCACGGCGGCCGTCACGGCGGCCCAGGACGCTTGTGTGAACAGGTGGTTGAGGGAGGGGCCGGAGCCGTGCGGATGGACGACGGCCGGCCCGTCGGGCACCGGCCACCAGCCGGTCCGCACGCACTGCCCGTCGGCGAGGACGAGTTCCAGGCCGGCGAGGTCCTCGGCGCGCGTCCGGTGCAGTCCGACGCCCCGCTCAAGGAGGTTGCCGATGATGCTGGTGTGGCGTGAGGCGCCGGTGAGGTTGAGTACGCGGTCGGTTCCGGTCAGCCGCTGCGCGAGCAGGTCCTGGGTGACGCCCGGCTCGACGACCGCGTAGCCGCGCAGGGCGTCGATCTCGCGGATGCGGTCGAGGCCGGAGAGGTCCAGGACGGCGGCGCCGTCCCGGACCGGAAGGGCAGAGCCCAGGCCCCAGTTGCGGCCGGTGCTGACGGGGTGGAGCGGGACCGGGGCGGATCCGCCGCCGTCGGAGGAGGGCCGGGCCGCCCGGGCCGCCGCCCGTACGTGGCCCACCACCTCCTCGACGGTGCGGGGACGCAGCAGCCCGGCCAGCCGGCGGGGGCGGAACCGGCCCGCCTCCGGCGGGGACGCGGAGGCGGCCGGGGCGTCCGTACGCGGGGTGGTCATCCTGGTGCCTCCTGGGCAGCGATGTGGGGCGGGCGGGGCGCGGGGAGGGGACGGGCGACGGGGGCCGGGACAACGTGGTGGAGAAGCGATTCCGCTGTCCCCCGGACGGACGAACCGCCGTCGGTCAGGCGGTGCCGGAAGGGGTGAGGTACCGGAGCCTCTGGCGGGCGAGCCGCTCGGCCGCGGCCACCCCGCTCTCCGCCCGCTCCCCGGCGGCCTGCGCGGCCTGGGCCATCAGCAGACTGGGCTCGGCGGAGCCGCCGAAGCGGTCGCACACCCACACGTGCGCGTCGTAGAGGTGTTGGACGGCGGCGTGCACGGCGGTCGCGGAGGCCGGGGCCAGCCGGTCCAGGCCGCCGCCGCGCTTCAACCGCCGCATCCAGTTGACCAGTTCCTGGTGGTCGCGGGTCTGGAGTCCGCTGAAGCCGGCGTTGACCGCGGGCGGGGCCATCGTCTCGCGCACCTGCGCGTACAGCTCGGGCGGGAAGTCCGCGGCGTAGCGCATGGAGACCGCCGTGCTGCGGCACAGCCAGCCGAAGGAGCGCACAGCGGCCTCCTCCTGCGCGGCGGTGGCGCCGGGACGGTCGAGCCGGCGCAGGGCGACGGTCAGGAGCTGGAGCATCACGAAGAACCGCTGGTGTCCGACGAGCCAGCGCCGGTTGGCCGCCTCGACGGGTCGGGCGGGCCGCCAGGGCCCGGCCTTGACGGCCGGCAGCAGGGTGTCGGTGAGGAAGCCGGTCACGCCCAGCAGCAGGTTGTCCGGGTCCTCCTCCAGGGTGCTGCCGCTGGCCGCGAGGTCCTCGCGGACCAGTACGTCGCTCACCAGGACGGCCTTGGCGAGCAGGGCCGCACTGTCGCCCAGTCCCCGCCGGACCTCGAAGAAGGCGTCGTGCACACAGCTTCCGGCCGGTGGTTCGCCCGCGAGCGGAATGGTTTTGTCAGGCAGGGCGGCGAGCCGGGCGAGCAGCTCCGCCCGGGCCGCGGCGGCGTCGGCGTCGGAGCCCATGGCGGCGGTGTACCCGGCGCCCCCCAACTCCGCGATCAGGCCGGCCAGCCGGGCCCCCACGGGGGCCGGGGAGCCCGGCAGCTCGGCGGGGAGCAGCACGGCCGGGCCGTCCAGGCCGACGGCGTTCGTCACAAAGACCTCCTGAGTCACATGCGTTAACTCTATGCACTTGAATAACTACCATACGTGTTAAGAGGGGTGGCTCGGTCAGTCGGTGATCTCGAAGTGAGGAGCGGTGCGATGGCACGGACCGTCGAAGTGGAGACGGAAGGGCGGCCCGGGGACGGGCGGCCGGAGCCGGACCGGGGGCCGGGCGCGCCGCCCACCCCCGTGCCGCTGATGGAACTGACCACCGGTTTCTGGCGGTTCAAGGTGCTGGCCGCCGCCGTGGAACTCGGCCTGTTCACCGTGCTGGCGCGGCTGGACGCGGCCGACGCGCGGCGGATCGGCGCCGAACTGGGTCTGCACCCGCGCCCCGTCCGGATGTTGCTCGCCTGCTGCGCGGCCCTCGGCCTGCTCGACCGCGGGGACGACGGCCGCTACCGCAACGCGCCGACGGCGCAGGAGTTCCTCGTCGAGGGGCGCCCGCACTACTTCGGCGGGTTCGTGCGCTACTCGGACCGCTACGCCTACCCCGCCTGGCACCGGCTGGGCGAGGCCCTGCACACCAACCGCCCCACGACCTGGGACCCGGACACCCAGGAGTCGGCCTTCGTCACGGCCGATCCCGGCATCCTGGAGGGCTTCTGGGAGGCGATGTTCACCCTCTCGTCCTTCACTGCCGCCGAGCTCGGGGAGGCGTACGACTTCACCGCCCACCGGCGGCTGCTCGACGTCGGCGGGGGCACCGGAGCCTTTCCCGTCGGCCTGTGCCGCCGCCACCCCCATCTGCGCGCCACGGTCCTCGACCTGCCCCGCGTCGCCGCGATGGCCCGGGAGAAGGTGGCCGGCCTCGGGCTCTCGGAGGTGATCGAGGCGCGCGACGGCGACTTCCTGCGCGACGAGCGGCTGCCCGACGGACACGACGTCATCCTGCTGAGCATGATCCTGCACGACTGGGACGAGGGGACCGGGCGGAGGCTGCTGGACAAGTGCTTCGCCGCGCTGCCCCCGGGCGGCGCCGTGATCATCTGCGAGCTGGTCCTCGACGACGACGAGCGCGGTCCCGCCCCGGCGGCCCTGATGGGCCTCAACATGCTGGTCGAGACCCGGTCCGGGCACAACTACACCTACGCCGAGTACCGCGGCTGGCTGGCCGACGCCGGATTCGGGCCGGTTGCGGTCCTGCCGCTGGACGCGGCGGGCGCGAATGCCGCACTCGTCGCCCGCAAGCCGAATCGAGTCCGAAGCGGTTCCGGGCGCCTATCCCCGTAGTGCGAGGGGGAGTTCGGCCGGGAGAGCATTAATAGCACATGCGTTCGGAGAACTCGGGGCGGGTGACGTCACATGGCACCCATGAAACCTCGGTATCGTCGTCCCGTGCTTGAGGAGATGCGGATACGGTCGCTCGGGGTCATCGACGACGCGGTGGTCGAGCTGTCGCCCGGATTCACCGCGGTGACCGGCGAGACCGGCGCGGGCAAGACGATGGTCGTCACCAGCCTCGGGCTGCTGCTCGGCGGTCGCGCCGACCCGGCCCTGGTGCGGATCGGGGCCAAGGCCGCGGTGGTCGAGGGCCGCATCGTCATGCGCCCCGACGCCCCCGCGGCCGTACGCGCCGAGGAGGCCGGGGCCGAGCTCGACGACGGAGCCCTGCTGATCAGCCGGACCGTGTCCGCCGAGGGGCGCTCGCGCGCCCACGTCGGCGGCCGCTCCGTGCCCGTCGGCCTGCTCGCCGAGCTCGCCGACGACCTGGTCGCCGTGCACGGGCAGACCGACCAGCAGGGGCTGCTGCGCCCCGCCCGACAGCGGCAGGCCCTCGACCGGTACGCCGGGGACGCCGTCACCGTCCCACTGGAGAAGTACGGCTCGGCCTACCGCAGGCTCCGTGCCGTCGCCGTCGAGCTGGAGGAGATCACCACCCGGGCCCGGGAACGGGCCCAGGAGGCGGACCTGCTGCGCTTCGGGCTGGACGAGATCGCGGCCGTGGAACCGGTGGCCGGCGAGGACGCCGAACTCGCGGCCGAGGCGGAGCGGCTCGGGCACGCCGAATCGCTGTCCTCGGCGGCGCAGCTGGCGCACGCCGCGCTCGCGGGCAACCCCGAGGACCCGGAGGCCATCGACGCGAACATGCTCGTCGCGGGCGCCCACCGGGCCCTGGAATCCGTACGGTCCCACGACCCGGCCCTCGGCGCGCTCGCCGAGCGGATCGGGGAGCTCGGCATCCTGCTGTCCGACGTGGCGGGGGAACTGGCGGGCTACGCCGACGACCTGGACGCCGATCCGCTGCGGCTGGCCGCGGTGGAGGAGCGGCGGGCCGCCCTGACGCAGCTCACCCGCAAGTACGGCACCGAGGGCACCGTGGACGCCGTGCTGGAGTGGGCCGAACAGGGCGCGGCGCGGCTGCTGGAACTGGACGGCGACGACGAGCGGATCACCGAGCTGACCGCCGAGCGCGATGGACTGCGCGGCGAACTGTCGCTGCTGGCGCAGGCGTTGACGGACGCCCGGGTGGAGGCCGCGACGCGCTTCGCCTCCGCGGTGACGGCGGAGCTGGCCTCGCTGGCGATGCCGCACGCCCGCGTGACCATCGACGTCCGGCAGGCCGAGGACCCCGACGGCGTGGACGTGGACGGCCGCCCGGTCGCCTACGGCCCTTCGGGCGCGGACGAGGTCGAGCTGCTGCTGGCCCCGCACCCCGGCGCCCAGCCGCGGCCGATCGCCAAGGGCGCCTCGGGCGGTGAGCTGTCCCGGGTGATGCTGGCCGTCGAGGTCGTCTTCGCGGGCTCCGACCCGGTGCCCACCTACCTCTTCGACGAGGTCGACGCGGGCGTCGGCGGCAAGGCGGCGGTCGAGGTCGGCCGGCGGCTGGCGAAGCTGGCCAAGTCGGCGCAGGTCGTGGTCGTCACGCACCTGCCGCAGGTGGCGGCCTTCGCGGACCGACAGCTGCTCGTGGAGAAGACCAACGACGGATCGGTCACCCGGAGCGGCGTCACCGTCCTGGAGGGCGAGGACCGGATCCGCGAGCTGTCGCGCATGCTGGCCGGCCACGAGGACTCGGTCTCGGCCCGGGCGCACGCCGAGGAACTGCTGGCGGCGGCGCGCGCGGACGCGTGAGCCGCCCCGGCGGAGGACCGGAACGCACGGCGTTCCGGTCCTCCGCCGCGCCCGCGCCGGCCCGGAGATAGCCCGTGTGGGTGAGGCTGAAGGGCGTCCTGCACCATCTCGTACGGGATCCGCACCCGTATGGTCCCGGAACGCGCGTGCGGACTGGCATCCTTGGCGACGTCTCTGACTCCCTCACCCTGGAGCTTCGGCCCGTGAGCAGCTCCCCGGTCTCCACCTCCTTCCCGGCCCAGCCCTACGGCTGGCCGCCGCTGCGCACCGTGCAAGTACTGGGCGGCGGTGCGGGCGCGAGCAGCAGCGCGCACGTACGCTCGCTCGCGACCGGCCTCGCCGCGCGCGGGGTACGGGTCACGGTGTGCGCGCCCGTCCAGGCGGAGGGGGAGTACGACTTCACCGGCGCCGGGGCGCAGTTCGCGCCCGACGCGGTCAGCGTGTTGCGGGCCGCCTGCGCCGGGGCGGACCTCGTGCACGCGCACGGCGTGCGCGCCGGAATGCGCGCCGCCCTGGCCATACGGGGGCGCCGGGTGCCGCTCGTGGTGACCTGGCACGGCGAGGGCCCCGCGGCGGCCGGTGCGCTCGGGCGGCTGGGCCGGATGCTGGAACGGCACGTGGCGCGGGCCGCGGCGGTGGTGCTCGGGGCCTCCTCGGACCAGGTGGACGCCGCGCGGCTGCGGGGCGCCAGGGACGCGCGGCTGGCCCCGGTGGCCCTGCCGGTGGGCCCGGCGGGTCCGGAGGCGGCGGCCGACCCGGGCAAGGTGCGGGCGGAACTGGGCGCGGTGGAACGGCCGCTGCTGATCGCCGTCGGCAGCCTGGTGCCGCACCGCGGGTACTCCGTACTGCTCGACGCGGCACGGGAGTGGCGCGGCCTGGACCCGGCGCCCCTCCTGGTGATCGCGGGGGAGGGGCCGCTCCGGGCGGAGCTCGCCCGGCGGATCGAGGCGGAGGGGCTCCCGGTACGGCTGCTGGGGCGCCGCCGGGACGCGGCGCAGCTGCTGGCGGCGGCGGACCTGGCGGTCCTGCCGAGCCGGTGGGAGGCGCGGGCGCTGCTGGCGCAGGAGGCGCTGCGGGTGGGCGTGCCGCTGGTGGCCACGGCGGTGGGCGGTGTTGCGGAGCTGGTGGGGGACGGTGCGGTACTGGTCCCGCCGGGGGAGGCGGGGCCGCTCGCCTCGGCCGTGACCGGCCTGCTGGCCGACCCGGACCGCCGGGCCGCGCTGGTGCTCGCGGGGCGCGTCCAGGCCGCGACGTGGCCGTCGGAGGACGACACCGTCGCACAGGTCCTGTCCGTCTACGACGAACTGATGGAACGTACCCGCCGCTAGCCTCCCGGCGGGGTGACGGATTCCCCCTGCGGCCCACCCGCCGGGGACGCCTCAATCGCCGGCGGGGCTCGATGTGGCCGCCGTGCGTCGTCGGGTGCAGCTGCGTTTCCGCCTCAATCGCCGGCGATTGAGGCGCGGGTCCGGGCAGCCCGGGGAACGGTGGAAGGGCGGGTAGGGGACAGCCCCGCAGGGCACCGGTCCCCCGCCCGGGCGCCGACGGACGGAGTCCGGCGCAGCCGACCGAAGCCCAGGAGGCCCCCTGGGGCCGATTGGCGCGAAGGCGGCGTCAGGAAGGCGTGTGGCGGCGGGCGCGGAGGGCCAGGCTCAGGGAGAGGACCGTCTCGGGGTCGTCCAGGTCCGTGCCCAGGAGTTCCGAGATGCGGGCCAGCCGGTTGTACAGCGTCTGCCGGTTCAGATGGAGCTCGCGCGCCGTCTCCGCCTTGCGGCCCGCGTGCGCCAGGTACGTCTCCAACGTGGGCAGGAGCGGCGGGCGCGAGGTCGTGTCGTGCGTGCGGAGCGGCCCGATCGCCCGGTCCACGAAGGCGGCCAGGTCGGGGTGTTCGCGCAGCCGCCACAGCAGCAGGTCGATGTCCAGGCGGCGCGCGTCGTACCAGGGGCGCGCCGGCAGGCCGTGGGCCGCCGTCGCGGTCTCCGCGGCGTGGCGCAGGCCGGCCGAGGCCGCCGCCCAACCGCCCGCCACGCCGACGACCACGGCCGGCGGGGCGTCGGCCCGGTCCAGGCCCGCGCGTTCGACGCCCGCCCGCAGCGCGGCCGAGACCCGGTCCGCCACCGCCGTGCGCTCCGATTCCGCGCGCAGGGAGACCAGCAGCGGCACCCGGCCCTCGACCGGGCGGACGCCCAGCAGGACCGGGACCCCGACGGACGACAGCTCCTCCAGCACCGCGCGGGCCAGCACGGCCCAGTTCCCGGACGGTCCGAGGTCCGAGGCCAGCCGCATCACCACCGGCAGCAGCGGACCGCCGCCCGGCTTGAAGCCCAGGACGCGGGCCTGTCCCGGTGCGTCCTCCGCCGAGATGCGGCCCTCCGCCAGGTCCGTCAGGAAGTCGCCGCGGCCGCGCGCCGCCAGCTCCTCCTCCTGCCGCGCCTGCATCAGGACGACGGCCAGGACGCCCGCCGTGCGTTCGGCCGCCATCCGGTGCACCGGGAGCAGCGGGGTCGAGACGCCGACCAGGACGAGCCGGGCCCGGACCGAGCCGGTGCCGTGGCCACCGCCCGGTACGTCGACCACCACCGTGTTCGTGGCGGGTTCGGCCTCGCGCTGGCCCCGGAGGCCCTCCCACACCTGGAGCGGGTCCGCGCCCGCGTCCCCGGCCGTGCTGCCGGCCGCGTACAGGAGTTGACCGTCCGGGGTCTCCAGGAAGACGGGGTTCCCCGTGAAGTCGGCCAGGATCCGCAGGACCTGGGGGATGCCCCCACCGCCCAGCAGGGCCTCCGTACAGCGCCGGTGGACCTCCTCGGCCCGCTGGAGCAGGGCGTAGTGGTGGTTGACGATCTCGGTGTGGACCTCCTCCGTGACCGCCACGAAGGGGACCTCCCGGTGGAGCTGGACCAGGGGCAGCCCCGCCGACCGCGCGGTCTCCACCAAGGTCGCCGGCAGCCGGGTGAAGCGCGGGCCCAGTTCGACCACGAGCGCGGCGATCCCGCGGTCCGCGAGGCGGCGGACGAAGGCCCGCTGCTCGGCCGGCCGGGTGCCGAGGCCCAGGCCCGTGGTCAGCAGCAGCTCACCGCCCTTGAGCAGGGAGGCGATGTTCGGCACCTCGCCCGCGTGCACCCAGCGGACGGTCCGGCCCAGGCGGTCGGCGCAGGCCACCACCTCCGGCAGTCCGCCGCGCAGCCCCGGCAGTTCCAGTGCCCGCTGAACCGTGATCCCGCCCTGGTTCTCCATAGCGCGGGACGCTACCGGCAGACCCGTCTCCATCGTCAGGCGGGCTGGATGTTGTGGTTGAAGCGGAAGATGTTGTCGGGGTCGTACTGGCGCTTGAGCGCGCCCAGTCGCTGCATGTTCTCGGCGCCGAGGCCCGAGACCACCCGCTCCACGCCCTCGTCCCCGGTGAAGTTGAGGTAGACCGCGCCGGTGCTCCACGGCCGGGCGTCGGCGCGGACGTCCTTGACCCACTGCCGGCAGCGCTCGTCGTCGGCCGCGTCCTCCCAGATCCCGAACGGGTGCACCACCCACGGCGAGTCGCGGTACGGCACCGGGTAGTCGGCCGGGCCGGAGGCCACGGCGCCGCCCTGCGGGAAGACCAGGTGCTGGGTGCCGGTCGGTACCGGCATGGCCTCGGCGCGGGCGCAGAAGACGTCCACGAACGCGTCGGGGCAGCCGGTGAGGTACTCGGCCGACCAGTAGTTCCGCATGCCCGGCGGGTCGTCGATCATGCACTGGAGGTCGGCGTACGGGATGGCCGTGACGATCTCCGACTCGTGGGGGATCGCCAGCAGCGGCTCGGCCAGCCCCCGCATCTCGTCCTCGGGGCCCGCGTACGTCAGCAGCGCCCCGGCCAGCAGCCGCCCGACCAGGTGCTGCGGGACGAACTCTTCGGGCGGGCCGGTGAGGTAGAGGGCGGCGCCCGAGGCCTCGGGCGGCGCGGCCTCGATGACGTCCCGGTACGTACGGACCACCTCGGGCCCGCGCTCCGGCAGGTACAGCAGGAACGCGATCGACATGGCGGGCAGTTCGTACAGCCGCAGGGTCAGCGAGGTGGCGATGCCGAAGTTGCCGCCGCCGCCGTGCAACCCCCAGAACAGCTCCGGGTGCTCCTCGGCGGTCGCGTGGACGAGCTCGCCGTCGGCGGTGACCAGCTCCGCGCCCAGCAGGTTGTCCACGGCCAGGCCGAACTTCCGGTCGAGCCAGCCGCTGCCGCCGCCCAGCACGTAGCCGCCGACGCCGGTGGTGGAGGCACGGCCGCCGGTCGTCGCCAGCCCGTAGGGCTGGCAGGCCCGGTCCAGGTGGCTCATGGTGGCCCCGCCCCCGACGTGCGCCGCCCCGGCCGCCGGATGGACCGTCACCTCGTGCATCCGCCGCAGGTCCACGACGAGGCCGCCGTCGTTGAGGGACATCCCGGCCACGCTGTGTCCGCCCCCGCGCACGGCGATGTTCAGGTCCAGTTCCCTCGCGAACCGCACTGCGGTCACCACGTCCGCCGTGCTCTCGCACTGGGCGATGACGGCCGGTCTGCGGTCGATCATCGCGTTGAAGAGCGTCCGGGCCTCGTCGTACCCCGGATCCTCCGGAGCGAAGACCTCGCCGGACAGATCCTCGCGGAGCGCGGTCAGGGCCGCGCCCGCCTTCGACAGGGGAGCCATGGCTGCCCCCTTCCACCGGAGGGAGGGCATAGGACACTTCCAGCGTAGGCGCGGACGATCACCGGGGCGCGGCGAGATGGTCCGCGGCCCCGGCGGGTCGACCGGGATCAGCCGCCGTACGCCCCGCTGGCCGTCAGCCGCAGGGCCGTGTCGATCAGCGGAACGTGGCTGAAGGCCTGTGGGAAGTTCCCGACCTGCCGCTGGAGCCGGGGGTCCCACTCCTCCGCGAGCAGGCCCAGGTCGTTGCGGAGCGACAGCAGCCGTTCGAACAGCCGCCGCGCCTCGTCCACCCGGCCGATCATCGCCAGGTCGTCGGCCATCCAGAACGAGCAGGCCAGGAAGGCCCCCTCGTCGCCCTCCAGGCCGTCCACGCCGGCCTCCTCGCCCGCCGTCGGGTAGCGCAGGATGAAACCGTCGGGCGTGGACAGCTCGCGCTGGATCGCCTCGATGGTGCCGATGACCCGCTTGTCGTCCGGCGGCAGGAAGCCCATCTGCGGGATCAGCAGCAGGGAGGCGTCCAGTTCCTTCGACCCGTAGGACTGGGTGAAGGTGTTGCGCTCCTTGTCGTAGCCCTTCTCGCACACGTCCTGGTGGATCTCGTCGCGCAGCTCGCGCCACCGCTCCAGCGGGCCGTCCGCGTCCCCGCTCTCGATCAGCTTGATCGTGCGGTCCACGGCCACCCAGGCCATCACCTTCGAGTGCACGAAGTGGCGGCGCGGGCCGCGCACCTCCCAGATGCCCTCGTCCGGCTGGTCCCAGTGGGTCTCCAGGTAGCGGATCAGCTTGAGCTGGAGCAGCGAGGCGTAGTCGCTGCGGGCGAGCCCGGTCATGTGGCCCAGGTGCAGGGCCTCGGTGACCTCGCCGTACACGTCGAGTTGGAGCTGGCCCGCGGCGCCGTTGCCGACGCGGACCGGGCGGGAGCCCTCGTAACCGGGCAGCCAGTCCAGCTCGGTCTCGCCGAGCTCCCGTTCGCCCGCGATCCCGTACATGATCTGCAGGTTCTCCGGGTCGCCGGCGACCGCGCGCAGCAGCCACTCGCGCCAGGCGCGGGCCTCCTCGCGGTATCCGGTGCGCAGCAGCGAGGAGAGGGTGATGGCCGCGTCCCGCAGCCAGGTGTAGCGGTAGTCCCAGTTCCGGACCCCGCCGATCTCCTCGGGCAGGGAGGTGGTGGGCGCGGCGACGATCCCGCCCGTGGGGCCGTACGTGAGGGCCTTGAGGGTGATCAGCGAGCGGATCACGGCCTCCCGGTAGGGCCCGTGGTAGGTGCACTGGTCGACCCACTCGCGCCAGAAGTCGGTGGTCGACTCCAGGGCCGCCTCGGCGTCGGGGGTCTCGGGCGCGTCGCGGTGCGAGGCCTGCCAGCTGATGCTGAAGGCCTTCCGGTCGCCGGGGCCGACGGTGAAGTCGGAGTACGTCGTCAGGTCCTCGCCGTAGGTCTGCGCGTCGGCGTCCAGCCAGACGGAGTCGGGGCCGGCCACGGCCACGGTGCGCCCGTCGACCCGGTGCACCCACGGCACGACCCGCCCGTAGCTGAAGCGCATCCGCAGTGCCGAGCGCATCGGCACGCGCCCGCTGATGCCCTCCACGATGCGGATCAGCTGTGGCGCGTGATCCTCTCGGGGTGGCATGAAGTCGATCACGCGGACCTTGCCGCGCGGGGTGTCCCATTCCGATTCCAGCACCAGCGAGTCACCGCGGTAGCGGCGGCGGGTCGCACGCGGAGCCTCGGTGCCCGCCGGGAACGACGGGCCGATCCGCCAGAACCCGTGATCCTCGGTGCCGAGAATGCTCGCGAACACGGCATGCGAGTCGAAGCGTGGCAGGCACAGCCAGTCCACGGCTCCGTCCCGGCAGACCAGTGCTGCGGTCTGCATGTCCCCGATCAGTGCGTAATCCTCGATGCGCCCGGACACGTGCATCTCCAGTCGAACGGCCACGTCCGCCCCGAAGGGCGCTTGCATTGCGCGGTTGCGCGGTCTCCTGTGTGCAGGGATCTCCGCGTGAGCCCATGATTCCGTATATCGGCTCGGTTAGGCCGTCTGACGGACTGCCCGGCGGTGATGTGTGCAATATCCGAGCAGGATATGACGGCACCCTAGTGATCTCCGTGATGCTGTGGAGAATGCGGTTGGGCCGAACGGGTGAGCAGCGGCGATGCCGCCCCGGCGCACTCCGGCACCGCCGTGCCGGGCGCGTGCGCCGCGTGCCCGGAGGCGGACCGCTCCGGGCGCTGATAGGCTGGTACCCCGTGGACCGGTGGTCTGCCTGTGCGAATCAGGAGCCCCGAAACCGCAGCTTCGGCGCCCCCTGAGACCCTTCCGGATCGACGGCGGCCAGTGCCGGACGCACCTCACTTCGCGACCACGGGAGCCCCCTCTTGGCGATGCCGCCCGCTGCTTTTCGAAACAGCACAGCCATGACGACCAAGCACATCTTCGTCACCGGGGGTGTCGCTTCCTCCCTCGGCAAGGGCCTGACGGCCTCCAGCCTGGGTGCGCTGCTCAAGGCGCGCGGTCTGCGGGTCACGATGCAGAAGCTCGACCCGTACCTGAACGTCGACCCCGGCACGATGAACCCGTTCCAGCACGGCGAGGTGTTCGTCACCAACGACGGCGCCGAGACCGACCTGGACATCGGCCACTACGAGCGCTTCCTCGACGTCGACCTCGACGGCTCGGCCAACGTCACCACCGGCCAGGTCTACAACACGGTCATCGCCAAGGAGCGCCGCGGCGAGTACCTCGGTGACACCGTGCAGGTCATCCCGCACATCACCAACGAGATCAAGCACCGCATCCGGCGCATGGCGACCGACGACGTCGACGTCGTCATCACCGAGGTCGGCGGCACCGTCGGCGACATCGAGTCGCTGCCGTTCCTGGAGACCGTCCGCCAGGTCCGCCACGAGGTCGGCCGCGACAACGTCTTCGTCGTGCACATCTCGCTGCTCCCCTACATCGGCCCCTCCGGTGAGCTCAAGACCAAGCCGACCCAGCACTCGGTCGCGGCCCTGCGCAACATCGGCATCCAGCCCGACGCCATCGTGCTGCGCGCCGACCGCGACGTCCCCACCTCCATCAAGCGCAAGATCTCGCTGATGTGCGACGTGGACGAGGCGGCCGTGGTCGCGGCGATCGACGCCAAGTCGATCTACGACATCCCGAAGGTGCTGCACACCGAGGGCCTGGACGCGTACGTCGTGCGCAAGCTCGACCTGCCGTTCCGTGACGTCGACTGGACGGTGTGGGAGGACCTGCTCGACCGGGTCCACAACCCCGACCACGAGGTCAAGGTCGCGCTCGTCGGCAAGTACATCGACCTGCCCGACGCCTACCTGTCGGTGACCGAGGCACTGCGCGCCGGCGGTTTCGCCAACAAGGCCCGGGTCCAGATCAAGTGGGTCACCTCCGACGACTGCAAGACCCCGGCCGGTGCCGCGGCCGTGCTCGGCGACGTGGACGCGATCTGCGTGCCCGGCGGCTTCGGCGACCGCGGCGTCAACGGCAAGGTCGGCGCGATCACCTACGCCCGCGAGAACAAGATCCCGCTGCTCGGCCTGTGCCTGGGTCTGCAGTGCGTGGTCATCGAGGCCGCGCGCAACCTCGCGGGCATCGAGGACGCCAACTCCACCGAGTTCGACGCCTCCACCCCGCACCCGGTCATCTCGACCATGGAGGAGCAGCTGGCCTTCGTCGAGGGCGCGGGCGACCTGGGCGGAACGATGCGCCTGGGCATGTACCCGGCCAAGCTCGCCGAGGGCTCCATCGTGCGCGAGGTCTACGGCGACGAGGCCTACGTGGACGAGCGCCACCGCCACCGCTACGAGGTCAACAACGCCTACCGCGGCGAGCTGGAGAAGAAGGCGGGCCTCGTCTTCTCCGGCACCTCCCCGGACAACAAGCTCGTCGAGTACGTCGAGTACCCGCGCGAGGTGCACCCCTACCTGGTGGCCACCCAGGCCCACCCGGAGCTGCGCTCGCGCCCGACGCGTCCGCACCCGCTGTTCGCCGGCCTGGTGAAGGCGGCCGTGGAGCGGCAGCAGTCCGCGAAGTGAGGGCCTGACCGCATAACGTAGGCAGCCGGGGCACGGATCGTGCCCCGGCTGTCGCGTTCTCGGGGAAGGTATCGGCCATGGCCATGGGCAACGACATCGTGGACACACCGGAGTCGTGGGAGGTCGTCGCCTCACGGACCCCGTTCGAGGGCGCGAAGACGGCCGTGAAGTCGGACCAGGTGCGGATGCCCGACAGCTCGGTGGTGCGCCGCGACTACCAGGTGCACCCGGGCTCGGTGTGCGTCCTCGCCCTCGACGAGGAGCAGCGGGTGCTGGTCCTCAAGCAGTTCCGCCACCCGGTGCGGCACCGGCTGTGGGAGCTCCCGGCCGGACTGCTGGACGTACCCGGCGAGAACCCGCTGCACGCGGCCCAGCGGGAGCTGTACGAGGAGGCGCACGCCAAGGCGGGCGAGTGGCGGGTGCTGGCCGACTTCTTCACCTCGCCCGGCGGATCCGACGAGGCCGTCCGGATCTTCCTCGCCCGGGACCTGGCAGAGGCCGAGGGGGAGCGGTACGCGGTCTCCGAGGAGGAAGCGGACATGGAGATCGCCCGGGTCCCGCTCGCGGACCTGGTCCGCGGGGTCCTGGCGGGCGAACTGCACAACCCGGGGCTGGTGACCGGGGTACTGGCCCTCGCGGCGGCCCTCGCCTCCGAGGGCGGCATCGAGGCCCTGCGCCCGGCCCTCGCCCCCTGGCCGGCCCGCCCCTACGAGGCGTAGAGGGTGTCTTGCCGATCAGGCCGGGCCCCGCGGGGTCCCGGCCGCGCGCGCCGCGCGAGCGGCGCGTGAAAAATAGGTCCATCTGCTGATCCGATCGGGGGATTTGTCCGCCACGCTCCACCCGGGTCGTCGCTCTGCGTGAACTACGCTCGCAATCCGGTGGCAGGGAGAGGAGCGGATCCGTGGCGGATTTCGTCGGGCGGCGGCGTGAGCTCAAGGAGCTGCGCGAGGACATCGCGCGGACCGGGCTCGACACCCTCTCCGGCCGCAAGGCCAAGGCGCCCCGGGCCCGGGTCCTGCTGGTCGCCGGGCGGCCGGGCTCCGGGCGCACGGCCCTCGCCGAGGCCTTCGTGCACGAGGTCGCCGAGGAGTATCCCGACGGAGTGCTCCGCACCCGGCTCACCGCCCCCGGCGGGGAGACCGTGGCCACCGAGCGGGCCGTCCGGAGCCTGCTGGAAGGACTGGGGCTGCCCACCCCGCCCGGGGCCGGTGAGGACGAGCTGAGCTCCGCGCTGCGCACCGCCCTCGAAGGCCGCCGGGCGATCATCCTGGTCGACGACGCCGCCGATCCGCAGCAGGTGGACGCCCTGCTGCCGGACACCCCCGAGTGCCTCGTCGTGGTCACCGCCGAGGGGCCGCTCACCGGGATCCCCGACGTCCGGCCCTGCACCCTCGGCGGACTCGACACCCCCTCCGCCGTGGAACTGCTCGTCCAACGCATCGGCGACACCCGGGTCACCGCCGACCCCCGGGCCGCCGAGGCCCTCGCCGAGGAGTGCGGGGGCCAGCCCGCCGCGCTCGTCCTCATCGGCGGGTGGCTCGCCGCCCACCCCAAGGCCGCCGTCGCCGACGTGGCCAAGCAGCTCCACGACATGCCCGCCACCACCGGCGGCCCGCTCGCCCGCGGCTTCCGGCTGGTCTACGACTCCCTGCCGCAGCCCGCCCAGCGGACCCTGCGGCTGCTGCCGCTCGCCCCGGCCGGCATCGTCGACTCGCACACCGCCTCCGCCCTCGCCGGCTGCTCCGTGGCCGCCGCCCAGTCCACCCTGGACGACTTCGCCGGACTGGGCCTCGTCCGCCCCTCCCGCGACGGCCTCTTCCTGCTGCCCGGCTGCCTCGCGCCGCTGCTCCAGGCCCTGCTGGAGGCCAAGGAACGCCCCGCCGAGGTCCAGCTGGCCCGGGCCCGGATGCTGGAGCGCACCGTACGGCTGCTGCACTCCTGCCGGGCCATGGCCGAGGCCGAGGAGCCCGGGGTGGACGCCGCCGTCGACGACGACCTCCGCGAGCTGCTGGACGGCCTGCCGCGCGCCCTGCGGTTCCCCGACCGGCGGGCCGCCGCCACCTGGCTGGACACCCGGCTGCCCGCGCTCACCGCGGCCGCCTCCCTGGCCGTGGCCGACGGAGGGCTGGACACCCTGGCCCGCCGACTGGTCGCGGCCCTCGTACGGGCGCTGGCGGACCACCGGGGCACGGCCGGGGCCGCCCCCGAGCTGTACGGGCTGCACCAGCTGGTCCTGGACGTGGCCGAGCGCCGCGGCCTGCACCGGGAGCAGGCCGCCGCGCTGCTGAACCTGGCCGACCTGGACGCATCGACCGGCCGTACCCAGGAGGCCCTGGAGCGCTACCGGGCCGCGCTGGACGCCGGACGGGCGGCGAACGATCCGTACGCGACGGGCCGCGCGATGGAATCCGTAGGGGGCGCCTACCAGGAACTGGCGGACTGGCACCGGGCCTCCGACTGGTTCGGCCGGGCGCTCTCGCAGGCCCTCGCACGGGGCGAGCGCGCGGACGAGGCCCGGCTGTACGGGCGGCTCGGGAACGTCCACACCTACGCGGGGCGGTACGGGGACGCGCTGCGCAGCTGGCGGGCGGCCGCCGCGGGCTACCGGAAGCTGGCCGATGTGCCCGGTCAGGCAAAGGCGTTGAGCGAGATGGCGCGGGTCCAGGAGTACGCCGGTCGGCCCGAGGAATCGCTGCACACCTGCCGAGAGGCGGTGGAGCTGGCCCGCAGGGCGGGCGACCAGCGACTTCAGGCCGCACTACAGGTCCGACTGGCCGACACGCTGGACAGACTGGGGGACCCCGCAGCTGCCAGGCTGCACCGCTCCGCAGCCGACAGATTGCTGGGAGATGACCCCGCAGCCTGCGAAATCCGTAGTGCTTCCGACTAAGATTATTGGTTTGCAAGGCTAGACAGCGACTCATCCTTCATTAGACTGGGTTCACCGCGGCATCCCGTGGTGCATCCCGTTGCGCGTTCTTGTGGGCGGGTATGTATGGAAGTGCCCCGTAATATCCCCTGAGCCAAGGACCGTGATCGACGATGAAGGTCGGCATCCCCCGCGAGGTCAAGAACAACGAGTTCCGGGTCGCCATCACGCCCGCCGGCGTGCATGAGCTGGTCCGAGGCGGCCACCAGGTCTTCATCGAGCAGAACGCCGGTGTGGGCTCCTCGATCACGGACGCCGAGTACGTCTCGGCCGGCGCCGAGATCCTCGGCACCGCCGACGAGGTCTGGGCCACCGCCGACCTGCTGCTCAAGGTCAAGGAGCCCATCGCGGAGGAGTACCACCGCCTCCGCAAGGACCAGACGCTCTTTACCTACCTGCACCTGGCGGCCTCCCGCGAGTGCACGGACGCCCTGCTGGAGTCCGGCACCACCGCCATCGCGTACGAGACGGTCGAGCTCGCCAACCGCGCGCTGCCGCTGCTCGCCCCGATGTCCGAGGTCGCGGGCCGGCTGGCCCCGCAGGTCGGCGCCTACCACCTGATGCGCTCGGCCGGCGGCCGCGGCGTCCTCCCGGGCGGCGTCCCCGGCACCCACGCCGGCGAGTGCGTCGTCATCGGCGGCGGCGTCTCCGGCTGGAACGCCGCGCAGATCGCCATCGGCATGGGCTTCCACGTGACCCTGTTGGACCGCGACATCAACAAGCTCCGCGAGGCCGACAAGATCTTCGGTACGAAGATCAAGACGATCGTCTCCAACGCCTACGAGCTGGAGAAGGCCGTCGTCGAGGCCGACCTCGTCATCGGCGCGGTACTGATCCCGGGTGCGAAGGCCCCGAAGCTGGTCACCAACGAGCTCGTCGCCAAGATGAAGCCCGGAAGTGTCCTTGTCGACATTGCGATCGACCAGGGCGGCTGCTTCGAGGACTCCCGTCCGACCACTCACGCCGAGCCGACCTTCCAGGTCCACAACTCGGTCTTCTACTGCGTCGCCAACATGCCGGGCGCGGTGCCGAACACCTCCACCTACGCGCTGACGAACGCCACGCTGCCCTACATCGTGCAGCTCGCGAACCTCGGCTGGGTCGAGGCGCTGCGTCGTGACCCCGCGCTCGCGCTGGGCCTCAACACCCATGACGGCCAGGTCGTTTACGGTCCCGTCGCCGAGGCCCACGGCCTCGAGACCCTCGAGCTGAGCACGCTGCTCGGCTGACACGTCAACGACTGACGTCAATCTCACGTATCCGGCCGGACCTTGCCCGCAAGGTCCGGCCGGCCGCGTTTGCGCGGTGCCCCAAGACCCCGCTCAACTCGCCTCGAACGTAACCCTTTAACCCTTTCGCACACCCGCGAAACTTCGCAGCGACAGCTCGTGCGCCCTTGACAGAGCGGTGTTCGGTTGCCGACACATCGTGCCGGGTCCGGCGGATTGTGTTGCCGCTGGGCGGTGACACGCCATAGAGTCGCCAACCGTCGGCATGGTGCCACGCTGACCTATCGATAAGTGTCCTGGTCACGTCCGAGGAGGTAAGACGACTTGTGAATGAGTCGACATTTGCTCCTGGGGGTGGTCGAGCAGGGATGCCTGAGCGGGGCCAGGGCCCTACCGGGCTCGAAGCCGTCGGCTCCGTCGCAGTACGCACCTTCGCAAACCACCAGCACATGACGACGCCCCAAAAGAGCATGGACGGCCTAGACGTGAACTCCAGGGCCGGCGACCTGAGCGGCGAAAAGCCCGTGGGTTTCGCCGACTACGACAATGTGCCCGAGGGGCACTTCTACGACCCCGACGCGGAGTACGAACCGGACCCCGAGTACGCGGCCACCCTCGCCCCCGACGCTGCCCGTCAGCGCCGTGAGCGGATCGGCCCGACCGGACGCCCGCTCCCGTACTTCCCGATCCCGGGTCCGCTGACCGACCACGGTCCGGCGAAGATCATCGCGATGTGCAACCAGAAGGGCGGCGTGGGCAAGACCACGTCGACCATCAACCTGGGTGCCGCGCTCGCCGAGTACGGGCGCCGCGTGCTGCTCGTCGACTTCGACCCGCAGGGCGCGCTGTCCGTGGGCCTCGGCGTGAACCCGATGGAACTCGACCTGACGGTCTACAACCTGCTCATGGAGCGGGGCATGTCGGCCGACGAGGTGCTGCTCAAGACGGCGGTCCCCAACATGGACCTGCTGCCGAGCAACATCGACCTGTCCGCTGCCGAGGTGCAGTTGGTCAGCGAGGTCGCGCGCGAGTCGACCTTGCAGCGGGCCCTGAAGCCCCTGATGGCCGACTACGACTACATCGTGATCGACTGTCAGCCCTCGCTCGGTCTGCTGACCGTGAACGCCCTGACGGCGGCTCACAAGGTCATCGTCCCGCTGGAGTGCGAGTTCTTCGCGCTGCGCGGCGTGGCACTGCTGACCGAGACCATCGAGAAGGTGCAGGAGCGGCTCAACCCCGAGCTGGAGCTCGACGGCATCCTCGCCACGATGTACGACTCCCGTACGGTGCACAGCCGTGAGGTGCTGGCGCGCGTCGTCGAGGCCTTCGACGACCACGTCTACCACACGGTCATCGGCCGCACGGTGCGCTTCCCGGAGACCACGGTCGCCGGTGAGCCGATCACGACGTACGCGTCCAACTCCGTCGGCGCCGCCGCCTACCGCCAGCTGGCCAGGGAGGTGCTCGCCCGGTGTCACGCCGAGTGAGTCTGCCCGGAGCCGACGAACTGTTCCGTACGACCGGGGGGATGGCGCTCCAGCCGTCCTCGCCGCGGCGCGGGGGCGAGGAGACGCCCGCCGCAGAACACTCGGCCGCTTCGGCCGAGGGCACGGCGAGCGAGGGCCGTGGCCGGGAGGCCGCGGACACCGGCGGGCCCGTCGTGGGGCAGCCCAGGCGACCGCAGGAAGGTTCTGTCGGACCGGCCGGCGCCGTGGGGTCCGCCCCGGCCGGTGCGGGCCGCCGGGGCAAGGGGCAGGGCCGGGGCGCGAACCGGCGCCCCAGCGGCCGCGAGCGCCACGACGAGAAGATCACGGTCTACGTCTCCGCCGAGGAGCTCATGGACCTGGAACACGCGCGGCTGGTGCTGCGCGGGGAGCACGGGCTGGCGGTGGACCGGGGCCGCATCGTCCGCGAGGCGGTCGCGGTCGTCCTCGCCGACCTGGAGTCCCGCGGCGACGCGAGCATCCTCGTACGGCGCCTGCGCGGCCGCTGACCGCCCCGCGGGCCCGCTCTGCTGGCGCCCCGGTGCCGTCCGGACCGCCGGCGCGTCGCCGCTCGGCCCGCGGTGCGCCGTCCCGGAGCCGGGCCCGGCGGCCGTCCGCCCGGTGACCGGCCTCCGGACGATCCGCGACCCGGTCCCCGGGAACCCCGCCCCGTCGCGGGGAAGCCGTCCGCACGGGGCTCCGTACGGGCGGGGAGCGCCGGTCCGGCGGTGCGGCGCCGTGCCGGGCGGTGATCCGCCGGGGAGCGCGGGGGAGCCCGTAGGCTGCTGGTGGCCGCGGCCACGGCGCCCGGCCCTCCACGCCGCCCCCATGCACCTCCTGGACATCGATGCCCCTCCCCGCCGAATCCGGCCGACCGACCCGGCGCGTCCTGGGGCGCGGCCCCGGTGCCCCCGACGCGGCCCGGCAACCGGACGGGCACGACGCAGGAGCGGGGCCCGAAGCCCCTGAGGCGCCCGCTGCGCGCCCCGCGCCGACGGCGGGCGGTACCGAGCCGGAACGTTCCCCCGGGCCGGCAGACGGGCAGCAGCAGCCGCCTGGGTCCCACCCGGCCCCGGACGCCGGGGCGGCCGTCGGCCCGGACACCGCGCCCCCCGCGGGTGGCGACGGCCGGTTCACCCTGCGGCTCGCCAACTTCGAGGGCCCCTTCGACCTGCTGCTCCAGCTGATCTCGCGGCACAAGCTCGACGTCACCGAGGTCGCGCTGTCCAAGGTCACCGACGAGTTCATGGCGCACATCCGCGCCATGGGGCCCGACTGGGACCTCGACCAGACCACCGAGTTCCTCGTCGTCGCCGCCACCCTCCTCGACCTGAAGGCCGCCCGGCTGCTGCCGGTCGCCGAGGTCGAGGACGAGGCCGACCTCGCCCTGCTGGAGGCCCGGGACCTGCTCTTCGCGCGCCTGCTCCAGTACCGCGCGTACAAGCAGATCGCCGAGATCTTCGAGCGGCGCGCGGAGGCCGAGGGCAGGCGGTACCCGCGGACGGTCGGGCTGGAGCCGCACCACGCGGACCTGCTGCCCGAGGTCGTCATCAGCATCGGGCCGGAGGGGTTCGCCCGGCTGGCCGTGAAGGCCATGCAGCCCCGGGCCAAGCCCCAGGTGTACGTGGACCACATCCACGCCCCCCTGGTCAGCGTGCGCGAGCAGGCCGGGCTGGTGGTGCGGATGCTGAAGGCGCGCGGGGAGGCCACCTTCCAGGAGCTCACCGAGGACGCCGGGGACACCCTCACCGTCGTCGCGCGCTTCCTGGCCCTGCTGGAGCTCTACCGGGAGAAGGCGGTCGTCCTCGACCAGGAGGAGGCGCTGGCGACCCTCACCGTGCGCTGGAGCGGCGGGGACGGCGACGGCATGCCGACCGTGACCGACGAGTTCGACCAGATCGTGGAGGCGAAGGAGTGAACGGCGACGTGAGCGCGGTGGCCGCGCTGGAGCTCAAGCCGGCCCTCGAGGCCGTGCTCATGGTCGTGGACGAGCCGGCCACCGAGGCCCACCTGGCCAAGGTGCTGGAACGCACCCCGCGCGAGGTCGGGCAGGCGCTGCGGGAGCTCGCCGACGAGTACACGGCCGCGCGCCGGGGCTTCGAGCTGCGGCTGGTCGCCGGCGGCTGGCGGTTCTACACCCGGGCCGCGTACGCGCCGGCCGTGGAGGGCTTCGTACTGGACGGCCAGCAGGCCCGGCTCACCCAGGCGGCCCTGGAGACCCTGGCGGTCGTCGCGTACCGGCAGCCGGTGAGCCGATCGCGGGTCTCCGCGGTCCGCGGAGTCAACTGCGACGGGGTCATGCGGACCCTCCTCCAGCGCGGTCTGGTGGAGGAGGCGGGGACGGAACCCGAAACAGGTGCGATCCTGTACAGGACGACGAACTACTTTCTGGAGCGGATGGGCCTGCGCGGCCTGGACGAGCTCCCGGAGCTCGCGCCCTTCCTCCCCGAGGCGGACGCGATCGAAGCCGAGACGCAAGAAGGTGTGCCGTCGTTCGATCCGGACGCACCGGACACCGATGAAGACGACAAGACGACGGAACTTTGATGCGAAGCAGCGGCAACGGCAACGGTGGCGGCAACAGGAACAGCGGCGGCGGAGGCGGCGGCGGGCGCGGTAACTCCCGCGGCGGCTCCTCCAGCGGCGGCGGAGGTTACCGCGGGAGCGGCTCCGGCGGCGGCAGCGGCTCCGGCGGCTCCCGTGGCGGCAGCTCCGGCGGCGGCTACCGGGGCGGCAGCTCCGGCGGCTCCCGCGGCGGCTACCAGGGCGGTGGCTCCCGCGGCGGCAGCTCGGGCGGCGGCTACCAGGGCGGTGGCGGTTACCAGGGCGGCTCCGACTCGCGCGACCGCGACCAGCCGGCCCCCCGCATCCGCAACCCGCGTCCCGAGGAGCGCCGCTACGACGTCGGCCCCGAGGGCGAGCGCAGCGGACGCAGCGGCCCCAACGCGGGCGGCGGCGGTGCCCGCGGCGCTTCGGCGCGCGGCGGCGCCAAGGGCGGTCCCCGGACCTCCAAGACCCCCGGCATCGGCGGCGCCGGCGGCCCGCGCAGCGGCCCCGGCAGCCGGAGCGGCCAGTCCCGCCCGCGCGAGCTGGACGCGCGGATCGAGGAGCGCGTGCGCGACCGGTACGCCGACAAGCCCGTGATCAAGACCCCGAAGACCTTCCCGGGCGCCGAGGCGGAGGGTGAGCGCCTGCAGAAGGTGCTCGCCCGCGCCGGCATGGGTTCGCGCCGCGCCTGCGAGGAGCTCATCGAGCAGGCCCGCGTCGAGGTCAACGGCGAGATCGTGCTGGAGCAGGGCAAGCGCGTCCTGCCGAAGGACGAGATCAAGGTGGACGGCCTGACGGTCGCCACCCAGTCGTACCTGTTCTTCGCGCTGAACAAGCCCGCCGGTGTCGTCTCCACCATGGAGGACCCGGACGGCCGTCAGTGCCTCGGTGACTACGTCACCAACCGCGAGACCCGTCTCTTCCACGTCGGCCGGCTCGACACCGAGACCGAGGGCATCATCCTGCTCACCAACCACGGTGAGCTGGCCCACCGCCTCACGCACCCGAAGTACGGCGTGAAGAAGACGTACGTGGCGGCCATCACCGGCCCGCTGCCGCGCGAGATCGGCAAGCGGCTCAAGGACGGCATCGAGCTGGAGGACGGCTACGCCCGCGCCGACCACTTCCGCGTCGTCGACCAGGTCGGCAAGAACTACCTGGTCGAGGTCACCCTCCACGAGGGCCGCAAGCACATCGTCCGCCGCATGATGGCGG
Organism: Streptomyces sp. NBC_01214; assembly: GCF_026340975.1. GTDB lineage: Bacteria > Actinomycetota > Actinomycetes > Streptomycetales > Streptomycetaceae > Streptomyces. The sequence goes on from NZ_JAPEOS010000001.1 coordinate 2,612,307, forward strand.
AGGCCGGCTTCCCGGTCGAGAAGCTCGTCCGGACCTCCTTCGGTCCGATCGAGCTGGGCGACCAGAAGTCCGGCTGGCTGCGCCGCCTGACCAACACCGAGGTCGGCATGCTGATGCGCGAGGTCGGTCTCTAGCACGCAGGCTGGTCGCCGCGCAGGCGGCCGGCCCGATCGCAGAAAACCCGCGGTGCCCCAGGGCGCCGCGGGTTTTCTGCTTGTCGGGGACCCGCGTCACTGTTTATAGTCAGTCTGACCATTAAGTAGTCGGAGGGGGTCGTCATGAGTTGGAGCATGAGCTGGACCGAGGTGCTCGGTTTCGCCACCGGCGCCCTGTGCGTCTGGCTGGTCGCCCGGCAGCACGTGGCCAACTGGCCGATCGGGATCGCCAACAACGTCTTCTTCATCGTGCTCTTCGCCCAGGCCGGCCTCTACGCCGACGCCGGGCTCCAGATCGTCTTCATCGCCCTCGCCGCCTACGGCTGGTGGTCCTGGACCCACGGGGGTGGACCAAGATCCGCCGAGGCCCTGCCGGTGCGCCGCACCACGCGCACCGAATGGGTCGGGCTCGCCGCGGCGGGGGCGGTGGGGGTGCTCGCGCTCACCCTGCTGCTGGGCCGGGCCACCGACTCCACCGTCCCCTTCTGGGACGCGCTGACCACCGGGCTCTCGCTCGTCGCCACGTACGGGCAGTGCCGCAAGCTCGTGGAGTCCTGGTGGCTGTGGATCGCCGCCGACCTCGTCTACATCCCGCTCTACGCCCACAAGGGCCTCTACCTGACCTCCGCGCTCTACGCGGGCTTCCTCGCCCTGTGCGTGGTCGGACTCCTCGGCTGGCGGCGCACCCTGCCCGTGCGGCAGGCCCGTACGGCGGCGGAGGCGACGGCATGAGGCGCCACGGGCACGGCCTGGTCCTCGGCAAGTTCTACCCGCCGCACGCCGGGCACCACCACCTCGTGCGCACCGCCCAGGACCAGTGCGAGCGGCTGACCGTGCTGGTGTGCGCGGCCTCGGTGGAGTCGGTCCCGCTCGCCGACCGGGTCGCCTGGATGCGCGAGGCGCACCCCGGGGCCGAGGTCGTCGGCGCGGTGGACGACATCCCGGTCGACCTCCACGACCCGGAGATCTGGGAGGCGCACATGGCCGTCTTCCGCGGCGCGGTCCCCGGGCGGGTGGACGCCGTGTTCACCTCGGAGGAGTACGGGAGCGAGCTCGCCCGGCGGTTCGGCGCCGAGGAGGTCCTCGTGGACCGGGAACGGACGCTCTTCCCGGTGTCCGGAACGGCGGTGCGCAGGGACCCGGCCGGCTCCTGGGAGTTCCTCGGGCCGGCCGTCCGGGCCGCCCTGACCCGGCGGGTCGTCGTGCTCGGCGCGGAGTCCACCGGGACCACCACGCTGTCGCGGGCCCTGGCGGACCACTACCGGCGGCGCGGCGGGGTATGGGCCAAGACGGGCTGGGTCCCCGAGTACGGGCGCCGGTACAGCGAGGAGAAGCTGGCGGCGGCCCGCGCCGCCGACCCGGCCGCCTCCTGGGCGGACGTCTCCTTCACCTCGCAGGAGTTCCCGGTCATCGCGCGCCACCAGGACGCGGACGAGGAGCACGCGGCCCGGCTCGGCTCCCCGGTGCTGTTCTGCGACACCGACTCCTTCGCGACCGGGATCTGGCACGAGCGGTACATGGGCGGCCGCAACGCGGAGGTCGAGCGGATCGCCGACCTCACCCGGCGGGACCTGTACCTGCTCACCGACCACGCCGACGTGCCCTTCGAGGACGACGGACTGCGGGACGGGGAGCACCTGCGGCCCTGGATGACCGAGCGGTTCCGGGCGGAACTGGAGCGCACCGGGAGACGTTTCCTCGTCGTGCGCGGGGACCGGGCGGCCCGGCTGGAGGCGGCCGTCCGCGCCGTGGACGCGCTGCTGGCCGAGGGCTGGCACTTCACCGACCCCCTTCCGGAGAACCGATGACCGCCGGCTATGACCCGTACGCCTTCGAGCCGTTCGCGGTGACCGTCGACCTGGCCGTCTTCACCGTGCGCGGCGGAGCCCTGCACGTCCTGCTGATCCGGCGTGGTCAGGAACCGTACGCCGGGGCCTGGGCGCTGCCCGGCGGGTTCGTCCTGCCGCGGGAGTCCGCCGAGACCGCCGCCCGGCGCGAACTGGCCGAGGAGACCGGCCTGCCGGAGACGCTCGTGGCCGAACTCCACCTGGAGCAGCTGCGCACGTACAGCGAACCGGACCGCGACCCCCGGATGCGGGTGGTCTCGGTGGCCTTCACCGCCCTCGTCCCGGACCTGCCGGAGCCGGCGGCCGAGGGCGGCGGGGATGCGGCGCACGCCCGCTGGACCGCGCTGCACGAGGTCTCGGAACTGGCCTTCGACCACGCGGTGATCCTGGCGGACGCACGCGAGCGGATCGGTGCCAAGCTGGAGTACACCTGCCTGGCCACCGGCTTCTGCCCGCCCGAATTCACCCTCGGCGAGCTCCAGTCCGTCTACGAAACCGTCTGGAACACCCACCTCGACCGCCCCAACTTCCGCCGCAAGGTCCTGGCGACGCCGGGATTCGTCGAGGCCGTACCGGGCGCCGCCCGGCTGACCGGCGGCCGCGGCAAACCGGCCGCCCTCTACCGGCCCGGTCCGGCGACCACCCTCCACCCTCCGCTGCTGCGACCGGAAGGATCCACCCGATGACCAAGCGAGCCGCGACCGGCGCCATGATCGGCCTGGCTCTGGGCGACGCCCTCGGCTTCCCGACCGAGTTCAACGACGTGCCCTCGATCCTGGCCAAGACGGGCCCCTGGCGCGAGATGGGCCTGCCGCGCCCGGCGATCGTCACGGACGACACCCAGATGACCCTCGCCCTGGCCCGCGGCATGCGCACGGCCGCCGAGCGCGGCCCGGTGGGCCCGCTGCGCCTGACCCGGCCGGTCCGCGAGGAGTTCGTCGACTGGTACCACTCCCCGGAGAACAACCGGGCCCCGGGCCGCACCTGCATGACGGCCTGCCGGCTGCTGGACGCCCCGGACCGGGACTGGCGCGACGCCAGCCAGATCGGCTCCAAGGGCTGCGGCGCCAACATGCGGGTGGTCCCGGTCGGGCTGGTGCCCGACTGGACCGAGGAGGAGCGGGCGGGCGCCGCGCAGCTCCAGTCGGCCCTCACCCACGGGCACCCGACGGCGCTCGCCGCCTCCGACCTGACCGCCCGGGCCGTGTACCTGCTGGCCGAGGGCACCGAGGTGACCGGGCTCGTCGGGCGGCTGCGCTCGTACGCCCTGGAGAACCGCACCCGCTACCACGAGCGCTGGCTGGGCGACCTGTGGATGCGGACCGCTTCCGACGCCTCCCCGGAGTCCTTCATCGCCCGGGGCTGGGACGAGTGCCTGGCCGTGCTGGACCGGCTCGCGGCCGCCCTGCGGTCCCCGTCCCCGGAGACCGACCCGTGCCTGGCCACGGGCGACGGCTGGATAGCCGAGGAGGCCCTCGCCACCGCCCTGCACTGCTTCCTGCTCTTCCCCGACGAGCCGCTGACCGCGCTGCGCCGGGCCGCCTGCACGCGCGGCGACTCCGACTCCATCGCCTGCCTCGCGGGCGCCTTCGCCGGAGCCCACCTCGGCGCGGACGTCTGGCCCCGCGAGTGGGAGGGCCGCATCGAGTACCGGGACGAACTCCTGGCCTTCGGCACCCTCTGGGACGCTTGATCCATGTTGGACGCACTGAGCATCGACCTGACCCCCGTCGTGGCGGAGCAGCCCGACCCGCTGCTCTTCGCCACGGTCTCCGGCGCGCACCTGTACGGCTTCCCGTCCCGGGACTCCGACATCGACCTGCGCGGCGCCCACCTGCTCCCGGCGCAGGCCCTGCTGGGCCTGCGCGAGCCGGAGGAGACCCGGACCCGCATGTGGGACCGGGACGACGTGGAGATGGACCTCGTCACGCACGACCTACGCAAGTTCGTCCGCCTGATGCTGAACCGCAACGGCTACGTCCTGGAGCAGCTGCTCTCCCCGCTCGTGGTCCACACGACGGCGGCGCACGACGAACTGATCGCACTGGCCCCGGGCGTGCTGACCTCCCACCACGCCCACCACTACCGGGGGTTCGCGGGCACCCAGTGGCGGCTCTTCGAGAAGTCCGTCGAACTCAAACCGCTGCTCTACGCGTTCCGGGCGCTGCTCACCGGCATCCACCTCATGCGGTCGGCCGAGGTGCAGGCGCACCTGCCGACCCTGCTGGCCGAGGTGCCGGAGGCGCCCCCGTACCTCGCCGCCCTCATCGAGGCCAAGGTGGCCGCCGAGCACGGGGGCTACGAGGGCCCGCCGGTTGGCGGCGTGCGCGAGGACTTCGAGGCGCTGCACACCGTGCTGGACGCGGCGCAGGCCGCTTCCGCGCTGCCCGAGCAGGCGACGGCGTTCGACGCGCTCGACGCGTTCGTCGTGCGGCGGCGCGTGCTACGCGGCTGACGCGCGGCGGGTGCGGACCAGGAAGTCCTGCACCCGGGCGTGGTCCGGCTCCGCCGGCAGCACGGTCGAGGCCAGGGCGCTCTCCGTCTCCTCCTGGAGGCGGGTCATCCAGGCGTCGAGCTCCTCCCAGGTGAGCTCGCCGCGGCGGACCGCGAGCAGGCGGTCGCGGTGCGGGCCGGCGTCGATGGTCAGCCGGCCGGTGCGCAGCAGGTCACGGCAGGACAGCAGCAGGCGCAGCAGGTGCATGGCGTGCTTCCAGCGTGGGGCGCCGTGGACCCTGACGTCGGCGAGGAGCTTGCCGCGCTGGGAGGCCGCGTACCGGCTGAAGCTGGTGTGGGCCCGGCGGGAGAGGAAGGCCCCGCGGAGGGAGAGCAGTTCCTCGCCGACCGGGGTGACCTCTTCCACCAGGGGGGAGTGCAGGCACTCCAGGATGTTCGGGTTGGCCCGCAGGGCTAGTTCGCAGAAGCGCTCCAGCTCCCAGGAGAACTCCTCGTCCCGCGGGCCCTCCACGTGGGTGGGGGGCTTCTCGAACCGCCAGAACAGCGGCGTCGGGGCGAGGTAGACACCGCGCAGGTCGGTGTCGCTCGCCCCCGTCGCCAGTCCGAACGCCCGGGAGCCCATCACACATCGGTAGACGGTGTGGTCCCGTACCAGCGTCAGATCGTCCATCTGGGGAGCTTAGGCGTCTGACCTGCCGCTATGCGAGCGAGATATTGCCGTCCGCCGCGACCTTGATCTTCTTCTCCGCCAGCCCCTTGGTGGCCGGGCCCTTGGTCACCGCGCCGTCGGCGACCGCGAACTTGCTGTTGTGGCACGGGCAGTCGATGCTGCCGTCCGCCACCTTGTTGACCAGGCAGCCCTGGTGGGGGCAGACCGCCGTGAAGCATTTGAAGGTGCCGGCCTTGGGCTGGGTGACCACGACCTTCTCCTCCTTGAAGACCTTGCCGCCGCCCACCGGAATGTCCGCCTTCTTGGTGAGGGCCTTGTCGGCCGCGGCGCCCGTGTCCGCCGAGGTGGCGGGAGCCGGGGCGGCGGGCTCCGCGGGCTGGGCGGGCACCTCGTTCGGTTCCCCCGGGGAGGCCTTTTCACCGCCGCTGCTGCCACAGGCGGTGATCGCGCCGCCGGCCAGGGCGGCCGCGCCGATCGTCAGTACCGTGCGCCGGGCGGTGTGCGTGAGGTCGCTCATGAGTCTCTCCTCGCTTCGTGGCCGGATGGCGTCAGCATCCTGGCCTGCGGCGGGCCTCGGGTGAAGCCTGCCGCGCCGGTTCATCGGCCCGGTTCCCATGGGGCCAGTGAGGCAGGGCTGCCGGGTGTGCGTACGACCTCCCACACGTGGATCACGGCTTCCCGGTTCAGCGGGCCGTGAACATGCGGGTATCGGCCGCCGGAATCACTCTCCCGGCGGACCTCGGCGGTCAGCACGCCCTCGTCGAGCTCCACCGCGAGCAGGATCCCGGGTACCGACCGGTAGTGCGCGTCGACGATCGCGAGTGCCGTGGGGCGGTCCGCGGAACAGTGGACGAACCCCTCGGCCTCCAGCGAGGGCGGGGCGTACGGGAGCTCGGGGGAGGCGGCCCAGTCGGCGAGCGGGACGATGTGGAAGATCATGCGGATGGTTCTACCGCAGGGGGCGCGGACGTGTGCGCCAGGTGGCGGCATGGTCCGCCATCGGTGACATTGTCCGTGTCTCGAAGCCGGGTGCGCCGCTGTCCGCGCGCCCCGGTCCCTCTGCGAAAGGCATGACGATGGCGGGTAACGACCTCGGCTCCCTTCTCGGCGGTCTCCTGGGCGGGAGCGGCGGTCAAGGCGGGAGCGCCGGCGGGGGCGCCGGCGGCGCCCCCGCAACGTCCTCGGTGCGCTGCTCGGCGCCCTCATGGGCGGGGCCGGCGGTTCCCAGGCCGGCGGGAGCAACCCGCTCGGCGGACTGCTGGACATGCTGACCAAGTCGGGCCTCGCCGACCAGGCCCAGTCCTGGATCGGCACCGGCGACAACCAGTCGGTCAGCGGCGCCCAGATCGCCGAGGCGCTGCCCGACGAGGCCCTCCAGAAGGCGGCCGCGCAGGCCGGCGTCAGCCCGCAGTAGGCCGCCGACCAGATCGCGCAGGCGCTGCCGACGGCCGTCGACAAGCTGAGCCCGGAAGGACAGCTTCCGACCGGTTCGCTGGAGGAGATCATCCGGGCGCAGAAATTCTGACCCACCGCGAGCGCCGTACGAGGGCCCGGCCGCCGTCCCACGGGATGGGCGGTCGGGCCCTCGTACCGCAGGTGCTGGATACCCTGGCCGGACAGTCCGTCAGCTCGTCTTTTCGTCCCCCGGGAGTACCTCGTGAGAACCGCCGTCGTCATCGGAACCGGACTGATCGGCACCTCCGCGGCGCTCGCCCTGTCCGCCCGGGGGATCACCGTCCACCTCGCCGACCACGACCCGGACCGGGCCCGTACGGCGGCCGCCCTCGGGGCCGGCACCGACGAGGCCCCGAAGGAGCAGGTCGACCTCGCGATCGTCGCCGTACCGCCGGCCCACGTGGCCGCGACCCTGGCCGACCTGATCGGGCGCGGGGTCGCGCGCGCCTACGTGGACGTGGCCAGCGTCAAGGGCGGACCGCGGCGGGAGCTGGCCGCGCTCGGCGTGGACGTCACCGCGTACATCGGGACGCACCCGATGGCCGGCAAGGAGCAGTCGGGGCCGCTCGCCGCCACCGCGGACCTCTTCGAGGGCCGCCCGTGGGTGCTGACCCCCACCCGGGACACCGACCACGAGGTGCTCAACCTCGCGCTGGAGCTGGTGGCCCTGTCCCGGGCCGTACCGGTGGTGATGGACGCCGACGCCCACGACCGCGCGGTGGCGCTCGTCTCGCACACCCCCCAGCTGGTCTCCAGCATGGTCGCGGCCCGGCTGGAGGAGGCCGACGAGACCGCAGTCCGGCTGTGCGGGCAGGGCATCCGCGACGTGACCCGGATCGCGGCCTCCGACCCGCGGATGTGGGTGGAGATCCTGTCGGCCAACCCGGGACCGGTGGCCGACGTCCTCGCCGGGATCGCCGCCGACCTGGAGGAGACCGTGGAGGCACTGCGGGGCCTGCAGTCCGCCGACGTGGAGAAGCGGCGCGGCGGCGCCGCGGGCATCGAGGACGTGCTGCGCCGCGGGAACGCGGGCCGGGTCCGGGTGCCGGGCAAGCACGGCGCGGCGCCCACGGTCTACGAGACGGTGGCCGTGCTCATCAGCGACCAGCCCGGCGAGCTGGCACGGATCTTCGCCGACGCCGGGCGGGCCGGGGTCAACATCGAGGACGTACGGATCGAGCACGCGACGGGTCAGCAGGCCGGCCTCGTCCAGCTCATGGTGGAGCCGCGGGCGGTGGCCGGCCTGACCGCCGAGCTGCGCGAGCGGGGCTGGGCGCTGCGGCAGCAGTAGCGGGGCGGCCGGGCGGCGGGCGGGGGCGTGCCCCACGGGGCCCGCCGGCCCCCGGACGATACGGCGGGGACGGGGGCCGCCCGGGGCCGGTAACCTTGGGCAGGGGCGCTTTGCCGCGCCCGGACACGTACGCGCAACCAGGAAGGTGCCCGCACCGTGGAAACCGCAGCTCCGTCCGCCGTGATCGTCGCCATCGACGGTCCCTCCGGCACGGGCAAGTCCAGCACCTCCAAGGCCGTGGCCGCCAAGCTCGGGCTGCGCTACCTGGACACCGGCGCCCAGTACCGGGCCATCACCTGGTGGATGATCACCAACGGCGTCGACACCGACGACCCGCAGGCCATCGCGATCGCCGCCGGCAAGCCCACCATCGTGTCCGGCACCGACCCGGCCGCCCCCACCATCACGGTGGACGGCCTCGACGCAGCCGGTCCCATCCGGACCCAGGAGGTCACCTCGAAGGTCAGCGCCGTCAGCGCCGTCCCCGAGGTGCGCACCCTGATCACCGACCTGCAGCGCTCCATCGCCGCCGAGGCGGCCCAGGAGGCCGACGGGATCGTCGTCGAGGGCCGGGACATCGGCACCACCGTCCTGCCCGACGCCGACCTGAAGATCTTCCTGACCGCTTCCGCCGAGGCGCGCGCCGCCCGGCGCAGCGGCGAGCTCCGCGGCAAGGAGGCCACCGACCTCGCGGCCACCAAGGAAGCGCTGATCAAGCGCGACGCGGCCGACTCCGGTCGCAAGACCTCCCCGCTGGCCAAGGCCGACGACGCCGTCGAGGTGGACACCACCGAACTCACGCTCGACCAGGTGATCGAGTGCGTCGTGACGCTGGTGGAAGAGAAGCGGGCGGGCCGCAAGTGAGCCAAGCGCCCTCCCTCAAGGGTGCGGCGGTCGGCAGGCGCATCGGCATCGGGCTCATGTACGGGCTCTGGAAGCCGCGCGTACTGGGGGCCTGGAAGGTGCCCGCCTCGGGCCCCGTCATCCTCGCCGTGAACCACTCGCACAACATCGACGGCCCCATGGTCATGGGCACCGCGCCCAGACCGCTGCACTTCCTGATCAAGAAGGAAGCGTACGTGGGCCCGCTCGGCCCCTTCCTCGAAGGGATCGGGCAGGTCAAGGTCGACCGCGGCGGCCCCGACCGGACGGCGATAGGCCGCGCTTTCGGCGTGCTCGACAATGGAGGGGCCCTGGGGATATTTCCCGAGGGCACCCGGGGCGAGGGCGACTTCGCCTCGCTGCGCGCGGGCCTCGCGTACTTCGCGGTCCGCAGCGGCGCCCCCATCGTCCCCGTGGCCGTCCTGGGCAGCGGAGACACCCCGGGGCGGGTCGTCAAGGGCCTGCCGGCCCTGGGGAGCCGGGTCGACGTCGTCTTCGGCTCGGCCTTCGACGCGGGTGACGGCAGTGGCCGCCGTACCCGTACCGCGCTGGACGAGGCCACCGTACGCATCCAGGACCGGCTGACCGCCCACCTGGCCGACGCCAAGCGCCTCACCGGGCGCTGAGCGAGACTTGAAACCAGTAGTGGAACCGCGCTGCGCGGGTACCACCGATCACCACGAACGACGAGGAACGGACTTCATGAACGACCAGCACGACCACGGAGCACTTGGCGATGCCGAGTACGCGGAGTTCATGGAGCTCGCCGCGGAAGAGGGCTTCGACCTCGAAGAGGTCGAAGGCGCGATCGAGGAGGCCGGTCACGGCCCGCTCCCCGTCCTCGCCGTCGTCGGCCGCCCGAACGTCGGCAAGTCGACCCTGGTGAACCGGATCATCGGCCGCCGCGAGGCGGTCGTCGAGGACAAGCCCGGCGTCACCCGCGACCGCGTCACGTACGAGGCCGAATGGGCCGGCCGCCGCTTCAAGGTCGTCGACACCGGCGGCTGGGAGCAGGACGTCCTCGGCATCGACGCCTCCGTCGCCGCCCAGGCCGAGTACGCCATCGAGGCCGCCGACGCGGTCGTCTTCGTCGTCGACGCCAAGGTCGGCGCCACCGACACCGACGAGGCCGTCGTCCGGCTGCTGCGCAAGGCGGGCAAGCCCGTCGTGCTCTGCGCCAACAAGGTCGACGGCCAGAGCGGCGAGTCCGACGCGGCCTCCCTGTGGTCGCTCGGCCTCGGCATGCCGCACCCGGTCTCCTCGCTGCACGGCCGCGGCACCGGTGACATGCTCGACGCCGTCCTGGAGGCCCTGCCCGAGGCCCCCGAGCAGACCTTCGGCGGCGCCGCCCCCGGCGGCCCGCGCCGCATCGCGCTGATCGGTCGCCCGAACGTCGGCAAGTCCTCGCTGCTCAACAAGGTGGCGAAGGAGGACCGCGTCGTCGTCAACGAGCTGGCCGGCACCACCCGCGACCCGGTCGACGAGCTGATCGAACTCGGTGGCATCACCTGGAAGTTCGTCGACACCGCCGGTATCCGCAAGAAGGTCCACCTGCAGCAGGGTGCCGACTACTACGCCTCCCTGCGCACGGCCGCCGCCGTCGAGAAGGCGGAGGTCGCGGTGATCCTGATCGACACCACCGAGACCATCAGCGTCCAGGACCAGCGCATCATCACGATGGCCGTCGAGGCGGGCCGCGCGATCGTGATCGCGTACAACAAGTGGGACGAGCTCGACGAGGAGCGCCGCTACTACCTCGAGCGCGAGATCGAGACCGAGATGCAGCAGGTCGCCTGGGCGCCCCGGGTGAACGTCTCGGCGCTCACCGGCCGCCACATGGAGAAGCTGGTCCCGGCGATCGAGACGGCGCTGGCGGGCTGGGAGACGCGCGTCCCCACCGGCCGGCTGAACGCCTTCCTCGGTGAGGTCGTCGCCGCCCACCCGCACCCGATCCGCGGCGGCAAGCAGCCCCGCATCCTGTTCGGTACCCAGGCGGGCAGCAAGCCGCCGCGGTTCGTCCTCTTCGCCTCCGGCTTCCTGGAGCACGGCTACCGGCGCTTCATCGAGCGCCGCCTGCGCGAGGAGTTCGGCTTCGAAGGCACCCCGATCCACATCTCGGTGCGGGTGCGCGAGAAGCGCGGCGCCCAGTACAAGAAGAAGAAGTAGGACCGGGCGGGGACTCCGGCGGACTCAGCGGGGTCAGTAGCCCCGGCGCGGAGCGGGCGGCAGGGCCGCCGGGATGTGTGCCATCCCGGTATGGTGCTGCCGCCCGTCGGCGTATCCGGGGCTGCCCGCGTACGAGTACGCCGGCAGCGGCTGCGGGGTGTACGAGGGCTGCCAGCCGTCGACGCGCTGCCACGCGGAGCCGTTCCAACCGCTGCCGTACGAGGTGCCGCTCGTGTACGAGCCCCCGTAGGCGAAGGCCGTGAACCCGTGGTCCTCCTCGCCCGTACGGTCGCCCGGCAGCGCCCGGAAGGCGCGCAGGTACTCCGAATACAGCGTGTCGTAGATCGGGGTGTGCGAGACGGCCGGAGGGGTGTCCCGGTCCCGTGCGGGACGCATCGCGGGGACGGTGCTCGGATAGGACGGGGCGCGGGAGGAGTCGTATGCATGCACGTATCAGCCAACGAAACCGGCGCGTTGCGGATGCGGGGTGACAGGGGAGGAAACACAGATCGCCGGGGGTGTGCGGGACGGACCGCACACCCCCGGCGCACGCCGCCCGGCCCCCACGGCAGGGGGGCCGGGCGGCCGTTCTCGTACCGGCGGGATCAGGCGCCGGGCGTACCCGCCAGCGGCATCGCGGCGGCCACGAGCTTGCCCGCGGCGGCGGCCTTGTCCAGCGCGTCGCGCAGCAGGTCCTCACGGGGCTGCTGGCCGATCGAGCCGACCGGGGCGGCGTAGATGAGCACGCGCTGGGTCTTGTTGACGGCGGCCCGCCAGCCGTCGGTGACCGACAGCGCCTGGTGCGCCTGCCACCAGGCGACCTGGCCGGCGCCGTCGTTGCCCGGCTGCAGGACGGCGTGCAGCTGGCCCGCGGCGAGCAGGACCGACCAGCCGCCGAGGAGGGTGGGGACCTCGGAGGTGTCGGTGACCGGGATGAACCCCTGCTCGATCAGGAGCGGCAGGAAGTCGTCGCCGGGGCCGTCGCTGCCGGGGCGGGCGATCGGCGCGGTCGGCTCGACGACCAGGGCGGGGTGCAGCTCCCCGGCGATGAGGATCAGGCCACTGGTGATGCCGAGGACGGCCTGGCCGCCGGGCACGTTCTGCGGGGCGGCGCCGGGGCCGCCGGCGGAGGCCGGGCTGTCGCCGGTGATGCTGCGGACGGCGCCCTGGAGCTGCTCCTCGGAGACCGAGACCACCTGCGAGGGGATGCAGGTGGCGTGGGCGAAGGCGAGGACGGCGGTCTCCTCGCCGACGAACAGCACCGTGCTGGTGCGGTCGTTCTCGGGGTCGCCGGGGGTGCGGCAGGAGGTGCAGTCGTAACTGCGCGGCGCGTCTTCGCCGACGAGCAGCCTGTCGGCTTCTTCGTCACCGATCTCGGCACGTACCTCATCACTGACGTCGAGCATGCGCGGCACGGGGTGGCTCCTCGGCATAGGTGCGGGTCCGGGAGGCTCCCGGCTCGCCGGGCTCAACGGCCGAGCGGCGGCCGGGGTCACGCCATTTGAGGGAACGGATTCGAACCTGGCCCCCGGAAGGGTGAACCGTCCGACCTTTGCTTCGCTTTCATTTCAACTGTTCTTTGGTTGTGCTCAGTTGGTGCCCAGGTGTGGCCGTTTGGGGCGGTGGTGGCGGTCGGCCGACCGGGTGGGGTGCGGTGACCTGCCGCGCGGCGGGCCGAAGGGGGCCGCGGGCGGCTGCATAGCGTGACCCGATGCCCCCTCACCGGACCTGTCGGACCGCCGCCGGCGGCGCCGTCGCGCTCGCCGCCGTGCTGGCGCTCGTACTGCCCCGCGCGGCCGCGGCCGCGGCTCCGCCGCCACCGGCGCCCGGGCCGGCCGGGGCGGCGCACCCCGGCTCGCCCGGCGTGATCGGGGACGGGCCGGGGGACTGCGGACCGGGCGGGGAGTGGCCCTGGGACTGCGTGGCCGACTGCGAGAGCGGCGGGCGTTGGGCGGTGAACACCGGCAACGGCTTCTACGGCGGGCTGCAGTTCCGGCAGCCGACGTGGGAGGCGTACGGCGGGCTGGCGTTCGCGCAACGGGCCGATCTGGCCAGCCGCGTGCAGCAGATCCGGGTCGCGGAGGAGGTCCTCGGCTCGCAGGGCTGGAACGCGTGGCCGGTGTGCTCCAAGCGGTACGGGCTGGCCGGGCGGATGCACGCGGTGCGCGAGGGCGACACGCTGGTGTCGATCGCCCGCAAGCACCGGGTCCGGGGCGGGTGGCGGGCCGTGTACGAGGCGAACCGGGAGCGGATCGGGCCGGAGCCGCAGGCCCTCGTGGCGGGCATGCTGCTGGTCGTCCCCGCGGCCGAGCCCGCCGCCCCGCCACCGGTCCCGCCCGTGCCGGTACCGGCGCCCGTGCCCGTGCCCGAGCCCGTGTCGGGGCCGGTCACCGCTCCGGGGCCGGTCACCGCTCCGGCCGCCCCGCCACCGGCCCGGCGCCCCTGACCGGGGCGTCCGGGCCGCCCGCGCGTTGCGCGATGCCCTGAGGGCGCTGACCCTGGAAACGACGAGCCGAACGGCTCGGACACCGGTGGTGAGCCAGATGGTCCTGAGCAGACGCCCCCGCGCCCACCCGCGCGCACCCGCACCCGCACGTGCCGCGGCGTGCACGGCGGCCGCGGTCCTGCTGGCCCTACCGGCGGCCGTGGGATGGTCCTCGCCCGCAGGGGCGGCGGGGGTCCCGGGCCCACCGTTCGCCGCGGTCCTGCTCCTGCCGGCCGTTGACGGGCCCGCGGACCCCGAGGCGGCCAAGGCGCAGATCGAGAAGAACTGGACCGCGTTCTTCGACCCGAAGACCCCGACCGACGAGAAGGCCGAGCTGCTACAGCACGGCGACCTGCTCAAGGTGCTGCTGGACGGCTTCTCGGCCGGTGCCGAAGCGGCCAAGACCTCCGTCAAGGTCACCGACGTCACCTTCACCTCGCCCACCGGGGCCGAGGTGACCTACGACCTGAAGGTCGGCGACGAGACGGTCCTGCCCGACAGCAAGGGGACCGTGGTGTTCGAGGACGGGGTCTGGAAGGTCTCCCTGAAGACCCTCTGCGCGCTCGTCGAGCTCAGCGGCGCCGAGGCGCCGCCGCTGCTCTGCTGAGGTCCGGCCCGGTCGCGGAGCGCTGGCAGACTCTGGGGATGCTCGATACCTCCGCACGACTGCTGCGCCTGCTGTCCCTGCTGCAGGCCCACCGCGAATGGACCGGGGCCGATCTCGCGGACCGCCTCGGGGTCACCGCGCGGACGGTCCGGCGCGACGTGGACCGGTTGCGGGAGCTCGGGTATCCGGTGAACGCCACTCCCGGGACCGGCGGCGGCTACCAGTTGGGCGCGGGGGCCGAGCTGCCGCCGCTGCTGTTGGACGACGAGGAGGCCGTGGCCGTCGCCGTGGGCCTGCGGACCGCCGCCGGGAACGGGGTCGAGGGCATCGGGGAGGCCTCCGTACGCGCCCTCGCGAAGCTGGAGCAGGTGCTGCCGTCTCGGCTGCGCCGCAGGGTGTCCGCGCTCAACGAGTTCACCGTGCCCATGATGCGCGGCGCCCAGCGGTCCACCGTGGACCCCTCGGTGCTGACCGAGCTGGCCTCGGTCTGCCGGGACGGCGAGCGGCTGCGCTTCGGGTACCGCGACCACGAGGGGAACGTCAGCCGCCGCACCGTCGAACCGCACCGGCTGGTGTGCACCGAGCGGCGCTGGTACCTGGTCGCCTGGGACCTGGACCGGGAGGCGTGGCGGACCTTCCGCGCGGACCGGATCGAGCCCAGGCCTCCGCACGGACCGCGGTTCACCCCGCGGCCGGCACCCGCCGAGGACCTCGCCGCGTACGTCTCCGAGGGCGTGTCGCAGCGGGTGTACGCGGCCCGCGCGGTGGTGCGGCTGAAGGTTTCGGCGCAGGACGCGGCACGGATCGTCGGGCCGAGCGACGGGGTCCTGGAACCGGTCGACGGGCAGAGCTGTCTGCTGCGCACCGGGGCGGTGAACCTGGACGTTCTGGTGATTCACGTGATGCTGCTCGGTTGTGAGTTCGAAGTGGTCGAGCCGCCGGAGCTGACGGATCGGATCAGGGCCGCGCGGGATCTCTTGGGTAGGGCCGTGGAGGCCGGAGAAGTGAAGGGAATGTAGGGGAGCTGAGGGGGATTCAACTGGTCTGGTCCAAGCGGATCATGGCAATCCCGGACAGGAATTCGGCCGTGTTCCGCGCAAATTCCAAACCGTCTGAACCCCGGGCGTGTCGCGGACCGGTAAACAATTTGCGGCTGTTGATATTCTGTGACACAAGCGTGACCCGGGACGGACGAACGTCCGGGCGTGGCGCTGACGAACGGCGAAGGCGGGCCGGGTCCGAGGACCCGGCCCGCCTTCGTGCGTCGCGGGGAGAGGTGGTGCGTACCGCCCCCGCGGCGGGACGGTCAGCCGCCCGCGACCGGACGGGCCGCGGCCCCCCGGGCTGCGGCCCGTTCGGTGTGCGCCGGGCGGCGGCTGCCGTTCGGCGTGACCGGGGTCCGCTCGGAGCGGATCACGTGCGGGCGGCCGGCCGGGTGCACGGCGGGCCGGGCGGTGGGGGAGTGCGCCGTGGCGGTGGTCGCCGCGGCCGCGGTGGTCGTGACGGGCTGCGGAACCGGCTCCTCGGCGGTGGCGGCCTCGGCGGGGCTCCGCAACTGCCACTTGCCGCCCGCCGAGAGCAGCGGGGTGAGCACGGAGACGACCGGCGCGGGCATCCGTCCGGTCTCGGCGCGGCGGCGCAGCAGCTCGCGCACGTCGAAGACGTAGGCCTCGGTCCGGGCGATGAGCGGCTCGAACCAGGGGAGGGCCAGCAGGATCAGCAGGCCCGCGGACCATCCGAGCAGGACGTCGCTGACCCAGTGAGTGCCGAGGTACACGGTGGTGGCGCCGACGCTCAGCGAGACGACCGCGGACACCACGGACAACACCCGACGGGTGACCCCGGTGGAGGCCAGGTACGCCAGGATCCCCCAGGTCACCACGGCGTTGGCGGTGTGACCGGAAGGGAATATATCGCCCCCGGCGAAGAGTTCGGCGGATCCGATCTCCGTGGCGTAGTGCGGACCGAGCCGGCCGAGGCCGAGCTTGACGGACCCGACGGTGATGTTGAGCAGCAGCAGTGCCACGCCGAGGGTGATCAGCGGGCGGAGGGTGTGCTGCCGCCAGGAGCGCCAGCCGAGCCAGGCGGCGACCATGACCGCGGTGGGTCCGCGCTGGCCCAGGACGACCAGGTAGTCGAGGAAGGCGTGCAGCTGCGGCCACTGCTCGTAGGGCCGGAAGAACATGATCTGCCAGTCCAGGCGGACCAGCCAGGAAGTGGTCAGTACCGCGACCACGATTGCGAGATAGAAGGCGAGGGTCGATCCCAGGAGTACGACGCGGTGCCGGCTCATCTGCGGGGTTTGCAGATGAGCCGGTCGCTCTGGTTCCCGGTCCAGCCGGGCGAACACCCGCTCCAGACGGGTCAGGATTTGGTCGGTACGCACTCAATCGACGTTACCGCCCGCCGCTGGTCGGCCCGGGCGAATCGCGGGGTTTGTGATGACCATGTGATGTGGAGTTGGTCTCACGCGAGACTTAATTCCCGCTATTTCGACAGCGGTTGGCCGCCTCTTGATCCACTACCTCGGTGAATTGTTACGGTCACTTATCCGGACTTTATTGCCGTGTGGGCCATTTCTTTTGCTGAAAGATGGACCGGAATGACCCATTCCGTGATGTGGGGGTCCTATGGAGGACCCGAGCCGTTCAGCCAGAACGCCCCGTAGACCGCCGAGGCCAGCGCCAGCGCGCCCACCGCCGCGGCCGCCCGCCCGGTCCGCCACCGCGCCAGCGCCACCGCCGGCGGCAGCATCAACGGGAAGGCCGGCAGCAACAGCCGCGGCTTGGAGCCGAAGTACCCGGACGCGCACAGCGCCAGCGCCACGACGATCCCGCAGTACACGAGCAGCGGCACCGGCTGCCGCTGCCGGACGCACTTCCCGTACAGCCAGAGCACCAGCACGACCCCCGCGATCAGACCCACCCCGGCGAGGAACGCGGACGAGGCCAGCTTCGCCCCGATGAACCTCGCGAACGCCCAGCCGCCGTCGAAGCCGTTGCCCCAGCCGCCCTGCACGTCCAGGTAGCCCAGCAGGCCGCCCCCGGTGCGGGCGCCGACCCACAGCACGTACGCCGCCGCGCCCGCCGGAGCCAGCACCGCCCCCGCGACCGTCCGCCAGGACCGCTCCCCGCGCCGCCAGGCCATCGCGGCGGCCACCCACACCGCCGCGACCACCGCCGCCCCGACCGGGCGGGTCAGTCCGGCGCCGGCCGCGAGCAGCCCCGCCGTCAGCCACCGTCCGCGCAGGGCCCCGTAGAGCGCCCAGGCGGCCAGGGCCGTGAACAGCGACTCGCTGTACGCCATGGACTGCACGATCCCGACCGGCAGCGCCGCCCAGACCGCGACCGCGAACACCCCGGCCCGGCGGCCGTGGACCAGATCGGCCACCGCGAAGATCCCCCAGGCCGCGGCGAGCCCCGCGACCACCGACACCACCAGACCCGAAGAGCCGTACGAGAGCCCGGTCGCGGCGGACACCAGCCGTTCCAGCCACGGCAGCAGCGGGAAGAACGCCAGGTTCGAGTGGACGTCCCCGTTCGGGAGGAGCACCTCGTACCCGTACCCCTCCGCGGCGATGCGGGCGTACCAGAGCGAGTCCCAGCGGGCCGACAGCAGCGTGTGCGGGCTGCTGCCGACCGCCGCGCCCCACACCGCGAGCACGGTCAGCCCCAGCAGCCGCACCGCCGCGAAGGCGGCCAGCGCGGGCGCGGCCCGGCGAAATCCAAGATCTTCCACAGGCATGATTATCGGTGGCGGCGGCCGTACGCCCCTCGAGGGCCGGAGCCGGGGCGGGAAGCACGGTGGCGGAGAAACCACGGGCCGTGAGCGCGCGTGTACACGGGGGAAGGATGACGGCGAGGGGAGTGGCATACGCCACACGGGGGCCGTCGCCGGGATGAGAGCTTGACCACGTGTGGGCCAGACGAACTCGCGTACGCTGACCGTTCACTCGCGTGTCGATGCCGGACCCCGTTGGACGCCGCACAGCGCACCACCCCCCGTGGCTCCACAAGACGCTGGTCCGCCGAGCCCGAGGGATCACCTGGGAGGTACATGCATGTCGGGGACGAACGCGGCCGGGGTCCGGACCCCTTCCCCCTGGCAGCGGCTGAGCGCCGCTTCCGGTGGGACCAACCGCTGGGTCGTCCTGGCGGTGCTCTGCGTCAGCCTGGTCCTCGTCGCGCTCGACGCGACGATCCTGCACGTCGCCGTCCCCTCCGTCACCGAGGACCTGCGCCCCGGCTCGATCGAGCTCCTGTGGATCGTCGACGCGTACCCCCTGGTCTGCGCCTCGCTGCTGATCCTCTTCGGCACCCTCGGTGACCGGGTGGGCCGCCGCCGCATCCTGCTCCTCGGCTACGGACTCTTCGGCGTGGCCTCCGCGATAGCGGCCCTCGCCGACAACGCCCAGGTCCTCATCGCCGCGCGCGCCCTGCTCGGCATCGGCGGCGCGATGATCATGCCCGCCACCCTGTCGATCCTGCGGCAGGTCTTCCCCGACCGGCGCGAGCGGGCGCTCGCCATCGGCATCTGGACCGCCGTCGCCGCCATCGGCGCGGCCAGCGGCCCGGTGCTCGGCGGCTTCCTCGTCCAGCACTTCTGGTGGGGCTCGGTCTTCCTCATCAACATCCCGCTGATGGCACTGATCCTGCCGCTCGGCCGCTGGCTGCTGCCGGAGTCCCGCGGCTCCGCCGACGGGCCGTGGGACGTGCTCGGCGCACTGATGGCCGCCGCAGGTGTACTGGGCACGGTGCTCGGGATCAAGCGGCTGGGCGCCGAACGACGGCTCCTCGACGCCGAGGCGCTGCTCCCGCTGCTGATCGGCGTGGTGCTGCTCGTCTTCTTCGTGCGGCGGCAGAAGCGGCGCGAGCACCCGCTGATCGACATGCGGATGTTCTCGCGCGCCGCCTTCTCCACATCGGTCGCCTGCATCGTCCTCGCCATGCTGGCCCTGGTCGGCCTCGAGCTGATCGCCGTCCAGTACCTCCAGCTGGTGCTGCACCTCAGCCCGCTGGAGACCGGCCTACGACTGCTGCCGCTGACCTTCGCCGCCATGGCCGCGGGAGCCACCGGCTCGTACACCCTGGGCCGGGTCGGGCCCCGCTTGATGGTGTCGCTGGGCTTCGTCCTGACCGCCTGTGCCGTGCTGCTGCTGACCTTCATGGGCCAGCAGGACCGGCCGCTGCTGTTGAACATCGGCTTCATCCTGCTCGGCTTCGGGCTGCAGACCACGCTGTTCGCCGCGTACGAGTCGATGCTGAGCGAGGCCCCGGCGGCCACCGCGGGCGGCGCGGCCTCGATCGGCGAGACCTCGTACCAGCTGGGCGCGGGCATGGGCATCGCGCTGCTGGGCAGCGTGATGAACGCGGCGTACCGGCCGGGGCTCATGGACGTGCCGGGGGTGTCGGCGGCGGATTCGGCGGGCGCGGCGAACTCTCTGGGCGAGGCCTACCAGATCGCCGCGCACCTCGGGGGGCCGGCGGGGGCGTCGCTGCACGCGGCGGCGCGGCAGGCGTTCGTGCACGGACTGCACGTGACGTTGCTGGTGAGCGCGGTGCTGCTGTTCGCGGGTGCGGTGATGGCGTTGAAGCTGCCGCGGGCGATGGAGTGCGGGGCGGCGGAGGAAGGGGCGGCGGAGGTGCGGTTGCCCGCGCAGGCGAAGGGGGACGTGCGGCCGACCCCGGTCGAGCAGGCGGGCTGACGCCGTCCGGTGCCGCTGTCCGGTGCCGCCGGGTGCGGCGCCGTTGCCGGGGGCGCTGCCCCCGGACCCCCGCGCCTCAAACGCCGGCGGGGCTGAACAGAGCGCCTCAAGCGCCGGCGGGGCTGAACAGAGCGCGTCCCGGCGGGGCTGCAATGGTGGGGGCTGGATTTGCCCGGCGCGGGCGAATAGCTTCGGGCGAGCGCAAAACTTGCGCTGCTAGGTTCTGTCTCAGGCCGCCGGGAGGCCCAGTGTCCGCGTTCCTGCCCCATGATCCGCTCGGGCTCGACGAGCTCCTCGGACCCGAGGACCTCGCCGTCCGGGACACCGTCCGCGCCTGGGCCGCCGACCGGGTGCTGCCGAACATCGCGCAGTGGTACGAGAGCGGCGAGCTGCCCGGGATCCGCGAGCTGGCCCGGGAGCTCGGTGGCATCGGAGCGCTCGGGATGTCCCTCCAGGGCTACGGGTGTGCCGGTGCCAGCGCCGTGCAGTACGGGCTCGCCTGCCTGGAGCTGGAGGCCGCCGACTCCGGGATCCGCTCGCTCGTGTCGGTGCAGGGGTCGCTCGCCATGTACGCGATCTGGAAGTACGGCTCCGAGGAGCAGAAGCAGCGCTGGCTGCCCGGAATGGCCGCGGGCGAGCTGATCGGCTGCTTCGGGTTGACCGAGCCCGACGTGGGGTCAGACCCGGCGGCGATGCGGACCTACGCCAAGCGCGACGGCACCGACTGGGTGCTGAACGGCCGCAAGATGTGGATCACCAACGGTTCCGTCGCGGCGGTCGCCGTGGTGTGGGCGCAGACCGACGAGGGGATCCGCGGTTTCGCGGTGCCCACCGACACGCCCGGGTTCTCCGCGCCGGAGATCAAGCACAAGTGGTCGCTGCGGGCCAGCGTCACGAGCGAGCTGGTGATGGACGACGTACGGCTGCCCGCCGACGCGGTGCTGCCGCTGGTCACCGGGCTCAAGGGGCCGCTCGGCTGCCTCAGCCACGCGCGCTACGGGATCATCTGGGGATCCATGGGCGCGGCGCGGGCCAGTTTCGAGTCCGCGCTCGACTACGCGAGGACGCGCGAGCAGTTCGGCAAGCCGATCGGTGGTTTCCAGCTCACCCAGGCCAAGCTGGCGGACATGGCCCTGGAGCTCCACAAGGGCATCCTGCTCGCCCACCACCTGGGCCGGCGCATGGACGCGGGCACCCTGCGGCCGGAGCAGATCAGCTTCGGCAAGCTCAACAACGTCCGCGAGGCCATCGAGATCTGCCGCACCGCGCGGACCATCCTCGGCGCCAACGGGATCTCCCTCGAGTACCCCGTCATGCGGCACGCCACCAACCTCGAATCGGTGCTCACCTACGAGGGCACCGTCGAGATGCACCAGCTGGTGCTGGGCAAGGCGCTCACCGGTCTGGACGCCTTCCGGTGAGGATCCCCCAGCCACCTCCCCCAGACTCCGTCCGGGAGGGACCCCCAGAGGTGCCCCCAGGCTCAGCTCTGGTTGAAGAAGTCGCGTGAGCGGCCGCCCGCTTCGCCGCTGACGATCTGGGTGTCGGCCGGGGTCAGGAGGAAGACCCTGGTCGCCACCCGCTCGATCGAACCGCGCAGCCCGAAGGTCAGTCCGGCCGCGAAGTCGACGACGCGCTTCGCGTCACCCGGGTCCATCGACGACAGGTTGACGATCACCGGGACCCCGTCGCGGAACAGCTCGCCGATGCCCCGCGCGTCACGGAAACCGTCCGGGGTGACCGTCGCGATGCGACGGCCGTGCTCCACGGCCGACTCGGAGGCCACCCGGACCCGGGGGTCGGTGACCCACTGCTCGCCGGGGCCGGCCACCGAACCCTGGGCGGCCTCCGCGTAGTCGTCGTCGTAGTAGCGATCGTCGTCGCTGTCCTCCACGAGACCCAGCCAGGCACTCGCCTTGCGCACCGAACCCATGGACTGCCTCCTTTCACCGCGGTCAGTCTGTCTTCTCTCCGCTGCCCCTATGCTCGTCCATGATGCTGACAACGCGCCAAGTGGATAGTCGCCGCGCACGGGTTTCGTGACGGTACTGGTGCAGAACATCCGTTGCACGGTCAAGGATCCTGGTCGCTACCACTGCTGACTGAGTGAAAATACGACCGCCGGGGCCTTACGGGTGAGCGACGCGGACGTACGGGTGAAACGCGCGGGTCGATACGATGCCCGGCAAGCGCGCGTACGACACACGGGGGAAGCAGCTTGTTCGGCATCGTGAGACCTTGCACGCACCGACTGGGAGAGCGGTTCAAGGCGGAGTGGATGGCCCATCTGTGCGGGCTCTGCCTGGCACTTCGGGGAGATCACGGACAGTTCGCCCGGATCGTTACGAACTATGACGGGCTGCTCGTCTCCGTTCTGACGGAGGCTCAGTCGGGCACCGCGCCCGGGGCCCGGCGCACCGCGGGGCCCTGCCCGCTGCGCGGGATGCGCACCGCCTCGGTGGCCCAGGGCGAGGGGGCGCGGCTCGCCGCCGCCGTCTCGCTCGTGCTCGCCTCCGCCAAGATGCGCGACCACGTGGCCGACCGGGACGGGCTGTTGGCCCGCGCTCCCATAGCCGCCGCCGCGCGCAAGGTGGCCCGCGGCTGGGACCGGGCCGGAGCCCGCACCGGGGCCTCGCTCGGCTTCGACACCGCCGTGCTCGTCGACGCCGTGGACCGGCAGGCGGGCATCGAGACGCTCGCCGGCCTCGGCACCCCCGTGCTCGTGGTGACCGAGCCGACGGAGACCGCGACGGCCGCCGCCTTCGCACATACCGCGCAGCTGGCCGGACGGCCAGGCAACGCCGCCGCGCTGGCCGAGGCCGGCCGGTACTTCGGCCGCCTCGCGCACCTGCTGGACGCGGTGGAGGACCAGGGCGCCGACGCCGTCGCGGGCGCCTGGAACCCGCTCACCGCCACCGGGACCTCCCTCACCGAGGCCCGCAGGCTCTGCGACGACGCCCTCCACGGCATCAAGCTCGCGCTGAGCGAGGTCGAGTTCACGGACGCGGGGCTCGCCCACCGGCTGCTCGTGCACGAGCTGCGCACCTCGGTGGACCGGGCCTTCGGCACCGGAAGCTGCGGCCACACGGCGACGGCCTCCGCCGGCCAGGGCGGCAACCCGTACGCGGGCCAGCCGTACGGTGGCCAGGGCGGGAACCAGTACGGCCAGAACCCGTACGGCCAGAACCAGTACGGCGGGGCTCCGTACGGCGGTGGAGCGGGCGGCCCCGGGATGCCGCCCACGGGCCCGGGCGGATTCGGTGGCGCGCCGCCCCCGCAGCGGCCGCGCCGCGGACTGCTCGCCGGCTGCGCGGTCGCCATCGGGCTGTTCTGCACCTGCCGGATGTGCTGCACCGAATACGAGGGGCCGTGGTCCCGGAAGAAGCGGGACCCGTGGTGCGACGCCTGTGACTGTTGCGACTGCTGCAACGGCACCCGTGGTTCCGGCGGCAGCGGCGGGAGCGGCGGTGGTGGTGGCGACGGATGCTGCAGCTGTGACTGCTGCGGCTGCGACTGCTGAGGCCCTTTCAGATTTCACAGGTCCGGACGGCGTACGCGGGGATTCCCGTCCGGACCGGTGTGGAAGGGTTGAGCGGGATGAGCGACGACGCAGACGACCCGCACGCCGCGTGGCGGGAATGGCACGAGCGCAGGGCGGCGGCCGTGTCCGCGCCCTACGGCCCCCTTGCGCTGACCGGAACCTTCTGGCTCGCCGATTACCCGGAAGGTCGAATTCCGGCCGTTCCGGGGCACTGGCGCCGGACGGAGGGCGGCGCGGCGCTGACCGCCACCGCCGGGGACTCCGTGCGCCTCGACGGCGAGCCCTTCACGGGTGACGTGGTCCTGACCGCCGACGAGGCCCCGCCCGCGCACTCCCGGCTCTCCTCCGGGGAGCTGCGGATCGTGGTGATCCGGCGCGAGGGGGAGTGGGGCGTCCGCGTCTACGACCCAGACTCCGAGGCCCGCCGGGCCCACGTCGGTGTCGAGGCCACCCCCTACGACCCCGCCTTCGTACTGCCGGGGCGATTTCGGCCGTACGCCGAGGACCGGAGCGTCCAGGTGGAAAACGCCGACGGGCGGGCGCGCGGCCTCGACCTCGGCGGAGAGCTGGTCTTCTCCTTCGGGGGAGCCGAGCACGCCCTCCAGGTCGCCGTCGACGCCGACGACGGCAGCCTCTGGGCCGTCTTCGGCGATGCCACCGGCGGGCGCTCCAGCCACCGCTTCCGCTTCCTGAAGCCCGGCATACCCGACGCGCGAGGCGCGATCACGGTGGACTTCAACCGTTCCCTGCTGCCTCCCTGCGCCTTCGCGGACCACTTCATCTGCCCTTTTCCGCCGCCCGGGAACACGCTGCCCTTCCAGGTGGCGGCGGGCGAGCGGAGGCTGAAAGCCGCTCTTGCTAGCGGTATCTGACGACAGGACACTCCCGACAGCGCTTGTCAGGGGCACGGCCAAAGTTCGTGCGCCCGCCGTGCCCCCGGCTGCGCCTCACGGGCTCTGGCACCCCCACAACCGCCGGGCCCCCGACCCTCTCCAGGAGGACGAGAAGTGAGGATCAAGCGCATGACCCGTACCAGGCTGCTCGCGGTGGCCACCGGCCTGGCCGCCGCCGCAGCGCTCGCCGTCCCCACGGCTGCGAGCGCGGACCCGCGGGACGGCGGATTCAGCGCCGACCAGCTCGCCTCGGCCGGCGCATCCGTCCTGCGCGCCGACGTGGCGGGCACCGCCTGGCACACCGACCCCGCCACCGGAACCCTCGTGGTCTCCGCCGACTCCACCGTCTCCGACGCCGGTATCGCGAGAATCAAGCGCGAGGCCGGAGCCGACGTCGGAGCGCTGCGCATCGAACGCATCCCCGGAAAGCTCACCAAGCTGGTCTCCGGCGGCGACGCCATCTACGCGACGAGCTGGCGCTGTTCGCTGGGCTTCAACGTGCGCAGCGGCAGCAACTACTACGCCCTGACCGCCGGGCACTGCACCGACGGTGCGGGCACCTGGTGGAGCAATTCCGCCCGCACCACCGTCGTGGGCTCCACGGTCGGCTCCAGCTTCCCGACCAATGACTACGGCCTCATCAAGTACGCCAGCAACACGCCCGTGCCCCCCGGCACCGTCGGCAGCCAGGACATCACCAGCGCCGTGAACGCCACCGTCAACATGTCGGTGACCAGGCGCGGGTCCACCACCGGTATCCACAGCGGTCGGGTCACCGGGCTCAACGCCACCGTCAACTACGGCGGCGGCGACATCGTCTACGGCATGATCCGCACCAACGTGTGCGCCGAACCCGGCGACAGCGGCGGCCCGCTCTACTCGGGCACCCGCGCCGTCGGCCTCACCTCCGGCGGCAGCGGCAACTGTTCCTCGGGCGGGACGACCTTCTTCCAGCCCGTGGTCGAAGCCCTCAGCGCCTACGGGGTCAGCGTCTACTGACGATGACTCACGCGCCCCCGTCGCACCCCTGGACGTCCTCCCGCCTTCTGGGAGGATGTTCGGGGCGGCCGTGTCCACGGGGGAGGCTGGTTTCTGCATGAAACGCATCGGCGTGACCGGGCACCGAGCCATTCCCGACTCGGTGCTCGGCCATGTGGAGGACGGTCTACGGGCCGTCCTGGGCGGCCACGAAGGACCGTTGGAGGCCTTCTCCAGCCTCGCCGAGGGAGCCGACCAGCTGTTCGCCGCCATCGCCCTCGAGAACGGCGCCGACCTCACCGTGGTGATCCCCAGCGGGGACTACGAGGACGCCTTCGAGGGCGCCGAGGCCCTCGCCCGCTACCGGTGCCTGAAGGACCGGGCCACCCAGGAGGTCCGGATGGACTTCGCCCGCTCCACGGACGAGGCCTACTACGCCGCCGGCACCTACATAGCCGACTCCTGCGACCGGATCGTCGCCGTCTGGGACGGGCAGCCCGCCCGCGGGCACGGCGGCACCGCCGAGATCGTCGCTTACGCTCGGGCGCTCGGCAAACCGGTCACCGTCCTGTGGCGCGAGGGCGTGACCCGGGACTAGTCCGGCCACGCCCCCTCCACCCTCAACTGCTGTGCTGGGCCAGCCAGTCCGTGTGCTGTGGAGACACGTACCGCTCCGTCTCGTACACCGACGAGGGCCACTGCGATTCGGTGATGGTCGTCTGCATCACGACCATCATCGCCGCCAGGTCCTGCTCGATCAGCGTGTGCGCCTCGATCAGCGGATGGTGGCGGCGCACCTCGTTCCAGGCGATCCCGGCGGCCGCCGCCGCACTCAGCAGCGCGGTCAGCCTCGGCCCCGGACCCGAACCGAACGACCCCAGCAGCGCGAACAGCAGCGCCAGACAGGTCAGCAGCACGATCGTCCACGACCACAGGTTCGTCGCCCGCCGGGACACCTCCGTGCGCCGCCGGTACCAGTTGCGCTGTTCGATCAGCCGGTCCCGGACGTACGTCTCGCGCCGTGCCTGGTAGTCCATCCCGCGCAGCCGCTGCATCGCGCCGGTGATCTCCCCGCCCTCCGGCACCGTTCCGGCGGCCCGCGGATCCTCCCAGCCCATCTTCCGCAGCTCGGCCAGACCCGCCTCCAACCGGGTGCGGTACGTCGTCTCGGGCGCGGCGACCTCACTGCCGAACGGCGCCCCGTGCACCGCGTACCGCCAGGCCAGGGACTTGATGAACTCCGCCGCACTGCGGTTGAGCTGCCACTGCGGGCGGGCCCGGCGCCGCGTCGCCCGCATGCCCACGCCCAGCACCCCCACGTACGCGAGCACGCTCAGCAGCCCGAAGAGGTACATCGAGCCCAGCTTCGGCCCCGCGGGCAGCGCGGCGGCCGCCGCGGCCGCGACCAGCAGCAGCAACTGGGCGCGGGTGGCCTGGGTCGACTCCCGCTGCCGGGAGATCGCCGCCTGGTCGGTGTGGTGGAAGAGGGCCGGCAGGTCCTCGTTTCGAAAGGTCATGCTGTCGGTCACAGCGCCCCCCTGCTGTCGGGTGGCGGGCGGCGGGGGCCCGCGGTCGCGGAGCCCCCGCCGCCCGCCGTCGGATCAGACGGCGAGAGGCTCCAGGTCGCGGTGGACCCGCCGCTCGTCGCGCGCGTACCGGGTCAGGCTGTGGTCCTCGCCGAGCAACCGGGTCAGTTCGGACACCGCCTCCGCCCGCAACCGGGCCGCCTCTTCCTTGCGGCCCATCGAGTCCAGGCTGACCGCCATGTTGGAGCTGCTCGCCAGGGTCTCCGGATGGTGCGCCCCGAGCGCCTCGCGCAGCCGCATCACCGCGAGCCGCTCCAGCTCCAGAGCGCCTTCCGGATCGCCCAGGTCGGCCCGCGTGTTGGCCAGGTTGAGGTGGGCGAAGACGGTGTGCGGGTGGTTGTCGCCGAGCACGTCCCGCATCCCCCGTATCGTCTGGCGCAGCATCGCCTCCGCCGTCTCCGCGGCGCCCGTGCCCCAGTGGAAGACCGCCAGGTTGTTCACGGCCGCCAAGGTGTACGGGTGCCGCTCGCCCGGCACCTTCATGTACTCGTCCACCACCTCCTGCGCCAGGTCCCGCGCCCCGCCCGGGTCCCCGGTCGCGAACAGGTCCGAGGCCAGGTTGAGCTCGCAGGACAGCAGGTCCGGGTTGACGGAGGTGTACTTGGCCCGGTAGCGGGCCCGGGTGGCCGTGGTGAGCCGCAGGGCGTCCTCCAACTGGCCGGCCCGGCGCAGCGACACCGCCAGGTTCTTCGCCGCCGACAGGGTGCCGGGGAACGCCCGCCCCAGCGTCCGCTTGTAGGTGTCGTACGTCCGGCTCAGCAGCTGCACCGAATCCTCGTACCGGCCCACCTCGCGCAGGTCGCGGGCCAGGTTCTGCGCCGAGGACAGGGTGTACGGGTGCTCCGGCCCCAGCACCTCGGTGCGCAGGTCGTGCACCTCCTGGTCGATCTCACGGGCCCTGGTGTACTGACCCACGAGCCGCAGGTTCAGCGCCAGGTTGTTCGCGGCGGCCAGCGTGCGCGGGTGCGCCTCGTGGAAGATCTGGCTGAAGCCCTCGTGCGCGTCGGTCGCCAGCTCCATCGCCTGTCCGTAATGACCCAGCGCGCCCAGCGTGTTGGCCAGACCGCTCATGGTCATGTACGTGTGCGGGTGCGAGGGGCCGAGCACCGCCTTCTGCCGCTCCAGCGTGACCTCGTCCAGCTCCTTGGCCTCCACGAACCGGCCCTGCGAGCGCAGGATGTTCGACAGGTGGAAGCGCAGGTACAGGTACTGCAGGTCGTCGTTGCCCAGCATCTCCTTCCACGCCTCGCGCAGTTCCTCGCCGAGGGCGTACGCGGCCTTGAAGTCGCCGCGCTTCCACAGGTAGCGCACCCGGTCGATCAGCAGCCTGCGCGTCTCCGGTTCCTTGCAGTACCGGGCCTCCGACGGGGTCAGGTGCGACCAGATGGTGTTGAACCGCGGCCACGTCTCCGGATTGTCGATCGGCTCGTCGTCGTCCGGTCGGGCCCCCGCCAGGATCCGGTGGACCGCGTGCCGCGCCTCGCGCTGCTCCTCCTCGCTCAGCTGGGCCCGGATCACCGCCTGGACCAGCCGGTGCACCTGGATGCTGTTGCTGACCTGGTCGACCTTGGCCAGCGCGAACCGACCGATCTCCCGGATCACCCGGCCCAGCACCAGCTTCTCCTGGAGCGAGGAGTCGTAGGGCTTGAGGGCGTCGATCATCTCCTTGCTGTAGAGCAGGTTCGCGGAGATCGGCTCGGGCGCGAGGAAGGCGCAGAGCTGGAGCAGCCGGACGGCCGCCGGGGACCGGGACTGCAGCCGCTCGATGGAGATGTTCCAGGTGGCGGCCACCGGCTCCGGGTAACCGGGCGGCTGGTTCAGGGCCAGGACGCGGGCGGCCTGCTGGGCCAGCTGCTCGATGTACGCGGACACCGGCGTCGCCGTCTCCGCTATCCACGCGCCCGCCTGCTCGACGGCCAGCGGCAGGTCGCCCACCGCCACCGCCACCTGCTCGGCGTCGTCCTTGCTGAGCCCGGGGGCACGGCGCTGGAGGTGCTCGATGGACTCCTCCCGCAGGAACACGTCCACCGGCAGCGCGTCACCGTACTGCGACCAGGACTGGTTGCGGGAGGTCACCAGGACGTGGCCCGGCCCGCCCGGCGGGAAGAACCGCTTGAGCGTCTCGGGATCGTCCGCGTTGTCGAAGACCAGCAGCCAGCGGGAGGAGGGAACCCCGCGCCGCAGCAGGTCGATCGCCTCCTGCGAGGCGGCCGCCATGTCCTCGCCGGTCTGCGCGCCCAGCCGCACCGCCAGCTCCGCGAGGGCCGCGACCACGTCGTCGGTCTGCTCCGAGGAGATCCACCACACCAGGTCGTAGTCGGCCATGAACCGGTGCACGTACTCCAGTGCCACCTGGGTCTTGCCGACACCGCCGAGCCCGAACAGGGTCTGCGGCTGCGGGAGCACCACGGCCATGCCCCCGCCGAGCTGGTCGCGCATCCGCTCCAGCACGATGCTGCGCCCGGTGAAGCCCGGGTTGCGGGGCGGCGCGTTCCAGATCTTCGGGACGGTCCCCGGGAAGCGGGGACCGGGCTGCGAGGCACTGCCCGCGCTGTCGGGCAGGGCCATGGGCCGCTCCACCGCACGCAGCAGGGCGGCGGTCGCGTGCACCTCGTCGAGCCGGAAGAGGTCCACCGGGTTGCGGTCGATGTACGGCGTGGAGAGCCGTACGTCACCCACCCTCAGCGGCACCAGCTGGCGCCGGCCCCCGGTCGGGTCCTCGGCGGCCGCGCGCTCCCACACGTCCACGGCCCGGGCCGACTTCAGGTAGGCGGTGGAGAGCAGCACCACGGTCCGGGCGGCCGTGTCGATGCTGATGCCCGCGCCCCCGAGGGTGTCCCCGGTGACCGCTCCCGGTGCCCGCTCGGCCGAGACGTCCTTCGGCACGACCCGGAAACCGGCCCGGGTGAGCACCGACTCGATCCAGTCGGCCCACATCCGGTTCTCGGCGACGTAGGACAGGAACAGGTCGGCGGGCAGGGCCGGGCGGCGCCGGGTGAAGGCGTCCCTGATGCGCAGCCGGACCTCCTCGCCGATGACCGGCATGGAGGTGATGTGGCCCTCGGTGACCACGGCGGTGAGCCGTTCGAAGGCGGAGAGCAGGGAGTTGGTGAGCCCGGCCTCGTCACCGAAGGTGGCCAGGGTCTCCTCGTAGGCGTAGTAGGGGCGGTACGGGATCTCCACCGCGCCCCAGTAGGAGGTGAGCTCGTCCCCGACCAGGCCGTTCGGGAAGCGGTCGAACTTGATCCGGGCCAGCGCCCTGCCGGCGTCGGCCTTCTCCTTCTCGCCCTCGTCGATGCGCATCGGGACCGGGTAGATCTTGATGCCGCGGTCGTTGAACCGCTCGTCGATCTGGCGGGCGACGGACGCGGCCCCGTCGATGGACTGGTCGGAGAGGGTGAAGCAGTCGACGAGGACGTCCGGGAGGTGGACGGTGCAGATGTCGGCGATGTCGGACAGGCCGGTGCGGCTGTCGATCAGGACGTAGTCGTAGTTCCGCTTCATGTCGGCGCGCAGGGCGTCGAAGAAGAGCCCGCCGCCGAGCCGGTCGTAGAAGTTGTCCCAGTCGAAGGTGGAGACGGTCGCCGAGTACTCGCGGTTCTGCCGGCCCGCGGAGACGAAGTCCAGGGTGCCCCCGTCCGGGAACTCCCAGCCGTGGGTCTCCGGGGTGAGCGAGACGGCGTGCGGCTGTATCCGCGCGTAGTCCTTGTGCCAGTCGTCGGGCCGCTGCACCGGGCTGGTCGCGGCCCACGCGTACTCGCTGATCAGATCGATGACCCCGGTGGTGGCCCCCAGCGTGGAGGGGTCCAGGAAGGGGTGGAAGAAGCGGTGCAGGCCGGGCGCCTCCAGGTCCCAGTCCACGGCGAGGACCCGCTTGCCGTTGGCCGCCAGGATCCAGGCGGTGTTGGCCAGCGCCATGGTGCGGCCCGTGCCGCCCTTGTACGAATAGAAGGTGACGATGCGTCCATCACGGCTGTCGCTGTCGCCGCTGCTGTCACTGCTCGCTGTCATCCGCGTCCCCCCGGTCGGTGTCGTTGTCGTCGTTGTCGTGGAGGCCGGCCCCCGCCGGCCCGGTCCGGCGCCGGTCGGAGTCGGGCGGGAAGGGGACCCGGGGCGATGGCGGCCCTGGCGGCCCGTTCATCCCCATCGGCCCCAGCAACCGGGGCCGTTCGATGGAGGTGTCGCCCTTCGGCGGATACGGCTGTGCGTGTCTGAGGAACTGCTGGGCCGCCGCCTCGACCACCTGCGGCAGGATCTGGCCGAGGGTCTCCACGTTGGCCACGCCGTTCGCGGCGGCCCGGCAGGCGGCCCGGCCCTGGCTCATCGTCTTGGGCATGGTGGTCTCCAGCCGGTCGGCCAGCTCGTTCTCCTTCGACCGGCTCTGATGGTCGTACCGGTTCCACGGCACGACCACGTTGATCCACGGCCGGGGCTCCCGGTCGAAGGCCGCCAGGCGCCGGCGCCGCTGCTCGTCCTCCACCGCCCACCGGTCGACGATCAGGATCTCCGGCCGGGTCGGCAACTGCTTGCTGTCGAGGTGCCCGGCCTCGTCGTCGAAGGAGGACATGGTGGTCTGGTAGTTGAGGTTCTTGACCAGGTCCTCGGCGACGTAGGCGATCGGTCGCTGGGCGACCGGGTGGTACGGGTTCCACTCCAGGGCGGTGTCCCCGTAGTACTCGGGGGTGCGGCCCTCGGGCAGATCGTGCCGGGAGGAGGCGGCCACGGTCACGTGCAGGGTGCGGGCCGGGCTGCCGCTGGAGCCGAAGGCGCTCGGAACGTTGCGGTAGTCCAGCGGGCGGATGGGGTCCAGGTGGGCGGTCTCGGCGACCTGGACGATGCGCCGGGCGAGCTCGTACACGGCCTGCTCGTACTGGTCGGCGTAACCGCGCAGTTTGATCAGCCCGTACAGGCCGTCGGTGACGTAGCGCTCGCCGAAGGTGTTGTGGTTGAACTGCAACCGCTCCGCCGGGCCCGGGAGTTGCTCCGGCGGCACCGGCACCCATAACGCGGGCACGATGGCCTCGGCCTGCTTGTTGCTCATCGCGCCGTGCTGGACGGCGCGCTGCGCGAAGGCGAACCACTCCTTCCCGCACATCTCGCTGGCGAAGTACCGCGGCGAGAACAGGGGAACGAAGACGCGGCAGTTGGCGAGTGCCCGGGCGAGCCGTTCGGACCAGCCCTCGCCGCTGCGTATCTCCCGGTCCATGAAGCCGACGTCGTACCCGGCGCGCAGGTCCGTCAGCGCCATCACGTGCCCGCAGAGATCACGGAAAAGGCGCTCGACCCACATGTCCGGGTCGGGGCCCCCGGCCCCGAACCTCGGTGTATGTGCGTAACTGAGAAAAAAGTACGGCTCCCCTGATGCGGGCACACGACCCCCGTCCCGAAGATGCGAAGCGAAGAAACATCATTCCGGAGCTGCTTCGCCACATCCCCTCATCGTTCAGTCAATCAGCGTCTGTTTTCGGTCATCCAGTCAAGGGCGTGATCGACGGCCTCCGGGAGGGAGAAGAGCATGGTCGACGCACCTCCCACCCGCCCCCTGCGCACCCGTGAATCCGGGAACGCGTCACCGATCTCCGCGAAATCGCCGTCGTCCAGCGCGACGTCCTCGTATGCGGTCCACTCCCCCTCCTGCCGGTGTCTTTGCGACCCCGGAAGGTTCACCTTCACCACACACTCGTACATGCGCAAGGGGGGCTTCGGAATTCGGTACTCCGCGAGATGGAAAGCGGTACAGACCGAAAACCCCACATTGATCATGAGTACCTGCCCGCCCTCCCAGCACAGCTTTCCCAGGGGTGACTCCTCCCCCAGATGGCATGCGAGGCGATGACCCGAGCACAGCCGCTCCGCGTCCGCCCCGAGGGCCGCGAACGAGGTCTGGGGATGGGCGCTGCGCGCGGCGCCCGGCGCGGTGCGCACGGCCTCGGCCAGGGAACCCATGCCCTGGCTCGGGGTGCTCGCCGGGTCGAAGGGGGACATCCGCTCGCGGAAGTCCCGCACCCCGGCCTCGTCCAGACCGCGGATCCGCTCCAGGTGGGCGGTGGAGGTCTTGGAGTTCTCCGGGGTGAACGCCGGGACCACCAGGGTGCCGCGCGGCCCGAGGACGCCCGTCAAGGCGTCGCGCAGCAGCTCCGCGCGGATCCCGGTCCCACCGAGGGAGGAGTGCACCAGGAGCCGCATGCCGGGGCGGACCCCGGCCAGCCGCACCTGCACGGCGAGCTGGAGCCTGCCGGGCGCGGTCACGCGTCGACCGTCTTCAGTTCGTAGCGGAGCTCCGCGACCAGGCTCTTTCCGGTGACGGTCAGCTCGGCCGCCTCCGAGAGCCGGTCCAGGGCCCGGTGGATCCGGTCCGAGCCGCCCGGCTCGGGCGTCGCCGTGGCCCGCCGGTACGCCTCCACCGCCACCCGCTCGTGCACGTCCGCCAGCAGCCGGGACACCGGTACCGGCCGCTCCCGCCACGGCGAGCGGTGCTGCCACTGACCGTCCAGCGCGTACAGGTCGGTCACCTCGGTCAGCGCCCGCAGCCTGGTCCGCCGCCGCCCGGTCAGCAGCGCCAGCGCGGTCTCCCGCACCCCGGCCGCGTACGGCACCCCGAGCGCCCCCGGCCCGTGCCGCCCGGCCTCGCCCCAGCCGCCCGACCGCGGGCCGCCCGCGAGCGGGGTCAGCGTGGTCAGCCCGGTGGCCGCCGCCCGGGCGAACTCCGGCAGCGCCTTGTGCAGCAGCGCCCACGCCCGGTCCAGCCTGCCCCGCCACTCCTCGGCCTCCCCGGCGCCGAGGCGGAGCCTGGGCGGGCGGGGGAAGCAGTTGCGGTACGGGTCGAGGTCCTCCAGGGCCACCGGGGCCGCGTCCGGCCCGGGCGACCAGGTGCGCACGGGCTGCCAGCGGGCGTCCCCCGCCGTGGGTCCGAAGCGGTGCTCGGCACGGCCGTCCCGTACGGCGTACCCCTCGGCGGTGACGTGCAGCGCGGCCCGGCCCTCCGTGCCGGGTTCCCCGAGCCGCAACAGTCCCAGCGTCGGCAGGTACACCTCGCCGTCCCGGTAGGCCACCTCGGCCGGCAGGTCCAGCCCGCCGCGGAGCACGGCCGCGGCGGCCAGCGCGGTCAGCCTGCGCGCCGCCTCCGGGGCGTCCTGCCGGCCGTCGCGGGCGGCGTCCAGGGCCGCCAGCACCCAGGTCCGGGTGAAGGGGTGGTCCAGTACGGCGTCCAGCGCGTCCGTGCCCGCTTCCCCGGCCCGCTCCACGGCGGTCAGCAGCTCCCAGGCGTGCGCCCAGCCGGGGTCGGCGGCGAGGTCCGCGTGCAGCCGGGCCAGCAGGATCCGGGTCAGTTCCTCCTGGGACCGGGCGAGTTCGGCCGGGTCGGTGAGCTGCGGCGCGGTCTCCCGCGGTGCGGTGCGGCCCTCGACCCCGTCCACGAGCTCGCGCAGGTCGGTGCAGTAGACGGAGGGGTTGTCGAAGCCGTTCCGGTCGCGGTAGCGGTGGGTGTAGAGCCCGCCCCCGCACGAACGTACGACGGGGCACCGGCGGCACGAGTCGCTGACGCCCGCGAGGCCCAGCTGTCGGGCGCGGACCCCGGGATGGGCCGCGACCTGGTCAAACGCGTGGTCGAAGACGTTGAAGCCGGTGGCCGCGGCCCCCTCGAAGGCGCTCTTGAGCGAGTCCACCTGCTCCAGGGTCCCGTCGGTCTCGACGACGACGAGGTCGGTGGGTGCCAGACCGAGCGACTCGGTGAGGCTGGGGCCGCCGCGCAGGGTGGAGAGCAGGGACTCGAAGAGCCGTACGGGTACCGGGCGTCCCAGCCGGTCCCAGTGGTCGAAGACCCGCAGCAGCCAGCGCGCGTAGGCGTCGGGGGCGCCGTCGGGCCGGGCCGGGGGCGTCTCCCAGGTGGCGTGGGGGAGGAGGAAGTCGACCCGTGGGGGCTCCAGTTCGACCAGCGCGTCCAGTACGGCGACGGGGTCGTTGGCCACGTCCACGGTGCAGAGCAGACCTTGGTAGAGGTGGCGGTACGGCTCGGAGCGCAGCAGTGCCACGGCGGCCAGGACCAGCGGGTGGCTCGTGCGGCCGTCGGCGAAGCGGCGGTGGCGGTCGTTGGCGGCGCGGTCCCCGTCGAGGGAGATGCCGACCCGGACGCCGTATTCGTCGAAGAGGCCGAGGTAACGGGTACTGAGTTGGAGCCCGTTGGTGTGGATCCGCAGGTCGAGGGCGGCGATCCCGCTGAGTGCTCGGGTGAACTCCTCGCACACGAGGCGGAGTCGGGCCGGGCCCGCCAACAGGGGTTCCCCTCCATGGAGAATCACCGTGACGGAGGGGAGTGCATGGTCACGGGCATGTTCGGCGAGCCTGGACGCGGTATGCGAAATAACCTCGGGGGAGATCACTTTCGGCCGGGCCCGCCAGCTCTGATCTGCGTGTTCGTAGACGTAGCAATGATCACATGCAAGATCGCATCTGCTGTGAACTTTTAGGACGATCTCGCGAAATGCGATCAGGCCGGTCATTCCACCAGTCTAGGGCGCAGAGTTCGGGTCAGAGCGCGGAGTTGAAGATCGGTGCCTGAACCGGACGAGCAGATTCGGCCGGCAGTACACGACCGAGCGTCGTCGCCGCGGACGCGGTGTGGACGTCGATCTTGCCGAGCGGGACCCGGTGGGCCTTGACCGAGCTGGTCGCGGGGGATGCTGAAGTGTTCACGGCACCGTCCTTGGGGAAGCCATGTGGAATGGACATGTGAATGACAACGGCCACATGCTGCTGTCAAGCAGGGACTTTACTAGGACAGTCCCCCTTGGCAACACGAGACATGACGCCTGGTCAAGACTTCCATGCAATGCCCGGCGGATTTCTCAAGAGGGCGGATTCGGCCGTTTGCCGCAAGGAAAGATCCTTTTCATGGGTGCGGGTCTCGGCGGCGGCCCCGTCCGGACCGGGCTTACTCCGGCGGCACCGCGCTGACCTGGAGTGATGCGAGGGCGTGTCCCGTCGGCCGGGGGGCGGGCTCGGCCGACGCGGAACCACCCCCGCCGAACAGCAGGAAGAGCGCGGTGATCGTTGCAGCAGCGGCGCCGATCGCGCCGACGACGTCCCCCTTGGACGCGACCCCGGCGGCGGCCCTGGTGTGCTTGTAGACGGCGTAGCCGACGAGGAGCCCGACGGCGAGGATGAGCAGGCCGACGTCGTCGATGTGCAGGGTCATGAGACAGCCTCCACGACTCGTGGGGCCCACCCGTCGAGTGGTGGGTAGGCCCTTCCGGTCGTGGACTTTACTAGGACAGTCACCCTTGGTAACGCGGCACTTATTGAGGTCCATTGGGGCCCGGTCGGAGCGGATGCCGGTCAACGACCGCTACGCGGGCTGCTGTTCGCTCAGATCCGGTGTCGGGAGGTCGCGCAGCAGCCAGTTCAGTACGTCGGGCAGCGCGCGCAGGGAGGCGAAGTGCGCGGCGGCGGGAACGATGTTGGTCGTGGCTCCGGGGATCCGGCGGGCCAGCCAGCGGGAGTGACCCACGGGGGAGAACACGTCGAGCTCGCCGTGCCAGATCAGTACCGGACAGCGGATGTCGGCCGGATCGAAGCCCCAGGGGCGGCTGAAGGCGAGGACGTCGTCGATCCATCCGTACGCCGAATGGCGCAGCCCCTCACGGTAGTTCCGCAGGAGCATCGACCGCAGGCCGGCGTCCGAGACGATCATGCGGTCGTTGTCGGTCAGCTCCCGGCGCAGTTCGTCCAGTAGCCGGCCGGGGTCCTTGCGGATGCCGTCGGCGCGCGGGATCAGCCGGGCCGCCAGCTCCTCGGGGTCGGCGGTGGCGGTGGTGTACTCCCGCACGTTCGACGCGGCCATCCCGGCGAACCAGTCCAGGTCCTCCGCGTCCCGGGGGGCGAGGCCGACCATCCCCGCGGTCCGGGTGACCCGGTCCGGGAGGAGGGCGGCGCAGGCCAGTGCGCCGGCGGCGCCGCCGGAGCGGCCGGCGACCGCGAAGGTGTCCAGGCCGAGGGCATCGGCGATGGCGGCCACGTCCTGGGCCACGTCGGCGACGGTGCGGCCCACATGGCGGTCGGAGCCGCCGTAGCCGGGTCTGTCGTAGGCGATGAGCTGCATGCGGCGCTGGTAGAGGACCATGCCCCGGGGGGCCGGGCCGAGGCGGCTGCCGGGCATGCCGTGCAGCAGAAAGACGGGTTTGCCGTCGGGATCGCCCCAGCGCTCCACGGTCAGAGCGCGCCCGTCCGCTGTGCGCACCTGATTGCGCACGCGCTCCCTCCTTCACGGTCGGTGTGAGTCGTCACCGCGATTGTGCGCGCTGGGGGAGGAGTGCGGTAGGGCGCACTTACAGCGGAATTCTTGTGAATGCCTTCACGAGCCCGAGAAATCCTTTGTTCCTCTTGCATATGCCCTGGTCAAGGGGGCGTACTGCGGGAGTGAACGGGCGTGAACAGGCGCGAACGGATGCCCCGTCGCTACGAAAGGCCTTTTTGGTGCAGCGGCTTCCGCTTTTGGTCGCCCAATTGACGGAAAAGGGGGAGTTCCCGACCCGCCGGCGCGAGGGGCGCCGACCAGGCCTCCGTCTCAGGTGCGGGGCACGAGCAGGGCCGCTGCCGAGCGGGCCTGCTCCAGGGCGCGGGTGCGGTCCGCGCCGCGCTGCCCCAGGACGACCCGGGTGCTCAGGCCGTCCAGCAGGGCGAGCAGCTCCGAGGCTCGCGCGGGCACGTCCATGGGTGCGAAGCGGCCCTGGTCCACGCCCTTGGTCAGCAGGGCCTCCAGGTCCTGCTGCCAGCTCTCGTCGATCTCCTCCTGGGCGGCCTTCAGCGGCTGGTTGGAGGCGGTGCGGGCCCACAGCTCGATCCACAGCGTCCAGCGCGGGTCGCGGGGGCCCTCGGGGAGGTAGAGCTCCAGGAACTGGTCCAGCTTGCGCGCCGCCGGCACCCTGCGGCCCAGCAGTGCCCGGCGCTCCCCGGTGAGCTGCTCCTCGCTCCAGCGCAGGGCCTCCAGGAGGAGCCGGTCCTTGCTGCCGAAGTAGTACAGGATGTGGCCGCCGCTGGTGCCGAGGCGTTCGGCCAGCGCGGACATGGTGAGCGCGGCCAGTCCGTCCTCGGCGATGGCCGCCATGGCCTCTTCCAGCATCCGCTCCTGGGCGACCTGCCCGTCGCGCCGCCGTGCTGCTCCCGCCACCGCTCCCGCCCTCCGGATCTTCCTGGTCCGACCCTATCCCGGACAGGGTCTTGACGAGGTCGAGGTCCACCCCTCATCTTGAATGCCATTCAAGAAATTAGAACGCCATTCAAGATCGCTCAAGGTCAGGGGTCCGCATGGGACAGCAGGAGACAGTCGACGTCGACGAGGTGTTCCGGGTCGAAACGCACGGGATCGACCCGATTCCGGACGCCGAACGCCACGGCAGCGCCAAGGACCTCTTCTGGCTCTGGTTCGGCTCCAACCTCACCTTCACCTACGTGATCAACGGCGCCCTCGCCGTCGCCTTCGGACTCTCCTTCTGGCAGGCCACCGCCGTGGTCGTGATCGGCGGACTCTCCTTCTTCGCCATCAGCGCCGCCGGACTCAGCGGCATCCGCACCGGCACCGCGACCCTGGTCATCTCCCGCGCCACCTTCGGGGTGCGCGGCAACTTCCCGGCCGGCGTCCTCAACTGGGTGGTGAGCATCGGCTACACCATCGTCAACACCGTGGTGGGCACCCTCGCGCTGGAAGTCTTCTTCGCCGAGATCGGCTGGCAGGGCGCCGCCGCCGGCCGCGCCGTCGCCCTCCTGGTCACCCTCGCGCTGACCTTCGCCGTCGCCATGTGGGGCCACGCCACCGTGCAGTTCGCCGAACGCTGGATGGCCTACGTCCTCGCCGCCGGCTTCGGCGTCCTGCTCCTCTTCGTCCTGCCCGGCACCGACACCGCAGCCCCGGCCGCCGCTCCCGGCCTCTCCGGCTGGAGCCTCGCCTTCGTGGTCATGCTCGCCGGACCCTTCTCGTACCTGCCCATGCCCGCCGACTACACCCGCTACCTGCCCCGGACCACCTCGCTGAAGTCCATCACCTGGACGGGCGCCCTCGGCGGCTTCCTCTCCTCGGTGGCCCTCGGCGTCGCGGGCGTCGCCGCCGCCACCCAGACCGACATGACCGACGCGGTCGCCGGAGCCGAGAGCCTGCTGCCCGGCTGGTTCCAGCCGCTGTTCCTGGCCCTCGTACTCGGCGGCTCGGTCACCAACTCGATCATCACGCTCTACTCCTCCAGCCTGAACCTCCAGGTCCTCGGCATCCCGTGGAGCCGCGCCCGGGCCATCGTCATCAGTGCAGCCGTCACCGCCGCCGGCTCGCTCGCCGCGCTCTTCCTCACCGACTTCACCACCTCCCTCCTGTCCTTCCTCTCCCTGCTGATCATCGTGTTCGCCCCCTGGGGCGGAGTCTTCCTCACCGACATGCTGCTGCGCCGCTGCCACTACGACGCCGACGCGCTGCACGCCGGCAGCGCGGGCGCCTACTGGTACCGCTCCGGCTACCACCCCGCCGGCATCGCCGCCCTGCTCACCGGAATGACCTTCGCCGCCCTGACCTGCGACTCCGAGCTGTGGACCGGGCCGCTGGTCGCCCCGCTCGGCGGCGCCGACCTCACCCTGCTCGGCTCGGTCGTCTCCGGACTCACCTACTGGGCCCTCACCCGCCGCCGGGTCGCGGCGTACGCCCCGGCCGCCTGAACGACACCGCACACGCAAGGGAGCACCCCCACATGGCACGCCACTCCTTCCCCGCCGACCTGCTGCTCACCGGAGCCCGGATCCACACCGTCGACCCCGACCTGCCCGAGGCCGAGGCCCTCGCCGTCCACGACGGACACATCGTCTGGGTCGGCCCGGACGCGGGAGCCGCCGCCTGGGCCGGTCCGGACACCCGGCGGATCGACGCCGGCGGCAAGCTCGTCCTGCCCGGCTTCATCGACGCCCACAACCACGTCCGGCTCGGCTCCGACGCGGACTGCGTCCAGCTCGCCGGGGTGCGCACCCTCGAAGGCATCCACGAGCGGATCCTGGCCTGGCGGCGGGCCAACCCGGACGCCGGCTGGATCGAGGCCGAGGCCTTCGACTACTCCGCCATCCCCGGCGGGCGGATGCCGTGCGCCGCCGACCTGGACCCGGTCACCGGCGACACCCCGGCGATCGTGCTCTCGTACGACGTGCACACGGCCTGGCTGAACACGGCGGCCATGCGGCGGCTCGGGGTCTCCCGGGACCGCACCGACCTCCCCTTCGGCACGGCGGCGGTGGACCCGGAGACCGGCGAACCCACCGGATTCGTGAAGGACTTCGCCATCAAGGGGCTCTCCCGCGACGGCCACCGGGCCCTGCGCGAACTGGGCGTGCCGTGGGCCTCGACGGACCGGCAGTACGGGCGGCTCGCCAAGAGCCTCGACGACGCCATCGGCTTCGGCATCACCACGGTGGTCGAGCCGCAGAACTCCCTCGACGACCTCGAACTCTTCGAACGGGCCCGTTCCGAAGGACGGTTGCGCTCACGGATCGTCGCGGCGCTGTTCCACCCGCGCGGTACCGGCGACGCCGATCTGGACGAATTCGCCGACGCGGCCCGGCGGTTCGCCGGCGACCGGCTGCGGGTCGGCCCGCTCAAGCTGTACATCGACGACGTGGTGGAACCGCGTACGGCCGCCCTGTTGGAGCCGTACACCGGATGCGGCGCGCACCGGGGCGAGACCTTCTACCCGGCGGAGGAGTTCGCGCAGCTGCTGGCGAAGCTGGACGCCCGCGGCTTCCAGTGCTTCGTGCACGCGACCGGCGACCGGGGCATCCGGACCGTCCTGGACGCGGTGGAGCACGCGCGGACCCTGAACGGCCCGCGCGACGCCCGCCACCAGGTGGTCCACGTGGAGTGCCTGGACCCGGCGGACGTACCGCGCTTCGCGGAGCTCGGCGTGATCGCGTGCATGCAGCCGAGGCACTGCGCGCCGGAGATCGCGGGCCCCGGCCAGGACTGGGCGGAGAACGTGGGCGAGGACCGCTGGCACAAGGCCTGGCCGATGCGGAGCCTGCACGAGGCGGGGGCGGTGCTGGCCTTCTCCAGCGACTGGAACGTGGCGGAGATGGACCCGATGGTCGGCATCTACACGGCGGTGACGCGCCGCCCGCTGTCCGGC
The DNA here is from genome assembly GCF_026340975.1 of Streptomyces sp. NBC_01214. Lineage (GTDB taxonomy): Bacteria > Actinomycetota > Actinomycetes > Streptomycetales > Streptomycetaceae > Streptomyces. The sequence goes on from NZ_JAPEOS010000001.1 coordinate 2,653,165, forward strand.
GGCGGACCGGCCTGGCAGCCGGCGGAGACGGTGGACGCGGCGACGGCCGTGTACGGCTACACCATGGGCTCGGCCCACGCCAACTTCCTGGAGCAGGAACGAGGTTCCCTCACGGTGGGCAAGGTCGCGGACTTCGTGGTCCTGTCCCGGGACATCCTCACCGTCCCGGCGGACGAGATCCCGGGCACGGTCGCCGAGACGGTCGTGGTGGCGGGCGAGGTGGTGCACCAGGTGGCCTGATCCCCTACTCCCTTCCCGCTGAACGTCCTTTAGCGTGAAGCCACTTGGGGCATTCGCCCTGAGAGGTGTGGGGGAGATGGACGTACTCGTCGACATGGTGGCCCTGGCGCTCGTCGCGCTGGCGGCAGGCACCCTGATGCGCAGGACGGTCGCCCGCCGGGCGCAGGCCCGGACGGCCGTCGCCGCGGGCGCCGTCGCCGTCGCCGTCCCCTGCCAGGCGCGCTGGCGGCAGGGGGCCCGGCGGCGGTTCTTCGGCTACGGAAAGCTGCGGACCGGCGCGGACGGCACGGGTGCGGTCTTCGCGGCCCCCCTGCGCCGGGCGGTCGTGCTGCCCGTGGGTGGCCGGGCGGTCGTCCGCGAGAGCTGGCGGCCCGGCATGCGGGTGCTGGAGTACCGGGCTCCGGACGGGCGGCGGATCGACTTCCAGGTCTACGACGCCGAAGCGGCCCGCACGGCCCGCCTGCTGGGGGTGCCGGACCCGGCGGACCTCGGCTAGCGCTTGGGCCAGTACCAGAGGGGCTCGTCCAGGGGGCCCTCGCGGCCCGCGACCTCCGTCCGGCCGAACTCCTTGACCAGGGTGATCGTCCGCAGGTCCACCCGGTGCCGGCGGCTCCCGGCCGCCAGGGCCTCGGCGAGGGGGTCCGCGTGGGTGACCACCACCGTCTGGGTGTCCCGGCTCACCGTGAGGATCAGGTCCGCGAGCGGGGCCAGCAGGTCCGGGTGGAGGCTGGTCTCCGGCTCGTTGAGGACCATCAGGGCGGGCGGCCGCGGGGTCAGCAGGGCCGCCGTCCAGAGCAGGTAGCGCAGGGTGCCGTCGGAGAGTTCGGCCGCGCCCAGCGGGCGCAGCAGACCGTGCTGGTGGAGCTCCAGCTCGAAGCGGCCGTCGCGGTCGGTGACGGAGACCCGGCTGCCGGGGAAGGCCGCGGAGACCGCCTCGTCCAGTGCCGCGTGGTCGCCGATCTCGCGGATGGTCTGGAGCGCGGCGGGCAGGTCGGAGCCGTCGGCGGCGAGCACCGGCGTACGGGTGCCGATCCGCGAGGTCCGGGCGGGCGCCCCGGCGTCGGTGCGGACGTGGTCGTAGAACCGCCAGGAACGGATCAGCTCGCGCAGGGCGAGGAGGTCGGGGGCCAGCTGGGGGTCGGCGAGCTCGCTGAGCATGGAGTCGTACGGGCGCAGGGCGTTCTGCGTGCGGTGCCAGCCGCCGTCCGCGGTGCGGGTCCGTACGGCCGGCCCCGCGCGGTCGGACAGCAGGGACGCCGGGCGCAGCACCGGCCCGGCCCAGGTGCACTCGCGCTTGATCTCCGGGTCCAGGGCGAAGAGGGAGCCCGCCACCGGTACGGGGTGCCCGAAGTCCACCGCGTAGCCGAATTCGTCGCCCGAGAAGCCCAGGCGCAGGCTGACCGGCTCGCTGCGGACCGTGCCCTGGAGCGGCTGCTGCCCTTCGCGCACGGCGCGGGCGAGCTTCTCCGGCCCGGCCCACAGGGTGGAGGGCAGCCCGCCCTCCCGGGCCAGGGCCGCGATCGCCCCGCCCCGGGCGGAATCGGCGAGCAGGCGCAGCGAGCGGTAGAGGCTGGACTTGCCGGTTCCGTTCGCACCCGTCACGACGGTGAGCCGTCCCAGCGGGACGACCAGTTTGCGCAGCGAGCGGTAGTTCTCGACGGCGAGCGTGGTGATCATGCGACGACCGTAACCGGCGGCTCGGCGGAGCGTTCCCTCGGCCGCGGTCCTGCATCTTCAGCCCCGCCGGCGTTTGAGGCGCGGGTCCGGGCGGAGCACGGTGGGGGTCCGGCCGCGCCGTATACCGCCGAGCAGCCCCACCATCGAGCCCCGCCGGCGATTGAGGCGCGGGCCTGGGCGGAGCCCGGTACGGATCCGGGCGGGCCGTACACCGCCGAGCAGCCCGCAGGGTAAATCGCACGGGTATTCGATTTGCTCTATGGTGGAGAGCGGGGGAGGTGTTCATTCGAGCGAAGCAGGAGGCCGCGGGTGCCTGGTTTTACGCATCTGCACACCGTTTCGGGGTTCTCCATGCGCTACGGAGGCGCACACCCGCAGCGGCTGGCAGAGCGCGCCGCCGAGCGGGGCATGGACGCCCTCGCCCTGACCGACCGCGACACCCTCGCGGGCGCGGTCCGGTTCGCGAAGGCGTGTGCGCAGGCGGGCGTCCGGCCGTTGTTCGGAGTGGACATGGCGGTCCCGCCCGCGACGGGCCCGGCCGGGTCGGGGGGCCCGACCGGGCCCGGCGAGGCCTCGTACCGGCGGCGCACCCCCGTCAAGGGCGGGGCCTTCGTGGACGAGTCCGCCGCGCGCGCCGTCTTCCTGGCCCGGGACGGGGCCGCCGGTTGGGCCGAGCTGTGCCGGATGGTCACCGCCGCCCACGCGGGGGCCGTCGAGGTCCCGCTGGTGCCCTGGGAGGCCCTGCGCGGGGAGGGCGTCTTCGTCCTGCTCGGGCCCGGCTCCGAGGTGGGGCGGGCCCTCGCCGCGGGCCGCCCCGACCGGGCCGCCCGGCTGCTCGCACCCTGGCGGGAGATCTACGGCGACTCCCTGCGCCTGGAGGCCGTCCACCACGGCCGCACCGGCACCGGGCCCGGCTCGCTCCGGCTGGCCGCCCGTACCGTCGGCTTCGCCGCCGAGCACGGCGTCCCGGCCGTGCTGACCAACGCCGTCCGCTACGCCGACCCCGGCCAGGGCCCGGTCGCCGACATCCTCGACGCGGCCCGCCGGCTGGTCCCCATCGACCCCCGCAACCCCGCGTACCCGCTCGACAGCGGCGAGCGCTGGCTCAAGGGTCCCGCCGCCATGGCCGAGGCCGCCGACCGGATCGCGCAGGCGGCCGGCCTGCGCCCCGCCGACGCCAGGCGCCTGCTCGCGGAGACCCGGCGTACCGCAGAGGCCTGCTCCGTGGACCCCGAGGACGACCTCGGCATGGGGTCCGTGCACTTCCCCGAGGCCCGGCTCGTCGGCGCGGCCCACCGCAGCGCCCAGCGGGTCCTCACCTCCCGGGCCTCGGCGGGCATGGTGCTGCGCGGCTACGCGGGCGACCGCGCCTACTGGGAGCGGATGCACCAGGAGCTCGACATCATCGCCTACCACGGCTTCGCCTCGTACTTCCTGACGGTCGCTCAAGTCGTGCGCGACGTGAAGGAGATGGGGATCCGGGTGGCCGCCCGCGGCTCCGGCGCGGGTTCCCTCGTCAACCACCTGCTCGGGATCGCGCACGCCGACCCCGTCGCCCACGGCCTGCTGATGGAGCGCTTCCTCTCCAAGCGGCGGCGCGTCCTGCCCGACATCGACATCGACGTGGAGTCCGCCCGCCGGCTGGAGGTCTACCGGCGGATCATGGAGCGGTTCGGTACCGAGCGCGTCGCCACCGTCTCCATGCCCGAGACCTACCGGGTCCGGCACGCCATCCGCGACGTCGGCGCCGCCCTGTCCATGGACCCCGCCGTCACCGACCGGCTCGCCAAGGCCTTCCCGCACATCAGGGCCCGCGACGCCCGTGCCGCGCTGGAGGAGCTCCCCGAACTGCGTGACGTACGGGGGGAGTCGTACGGGCGGCTGTGGGAGCTCGTCGAATCGCTGGACGCGCTGCCGCGCGGGATCGCCATGCACCCGTGCGGGGTGCTGCTCTCCGACGACTCGCTGCTCGCCCGTACGCCGGTGGTGCCCACCAGCGGCGAAGGCTTCCCCATGTCCCAGTTCGACAAGGACGACGTGGAGGAGCTCGGACTGCTCAAGCTGGACGTGCTGGGCGTGCGGATGCAGTCCGCGATGGCCCATGCGGTCGCGGAGATCCGGCGCGGCACGGGGCGGGAGCTCGACCTGGACGACCCGGCGCAGGTGCCGCCGGGCGACCGGGCCACGTACGAGCTGATCCGCTCGGCCGAGACCCTGGGCTGCTTCCAGATCGAATCGCCGGGCCAGCGGGACCTGGTGGGACGGCTACAGCCGGCCACCTTCCACGACCTGGTCGTCGACATCTCGCTGTTCCGGCCGGGGCCGGTGGCCGCCGACATGGTGCGGCCCTTCATCGAGGCCCGGCACGGGCGGGCCCCGGTCCGCTTCCCGCACCCGGACCTGGCCGACGCACTGCGCGAGACGTACGGAGTGGTGGTCTTCCACGAGCAGATCATCGAGATCGTGCACGTCATGACCGGTTGCGGGCGGGACGAGGCGGACCGGGTGCGGCGCGGGCTGTCCGACCCGCAGTCGCAGCCGCGGATCAAGGTCTGGTTCGCGGCGAAGGCGGCCGAGCGCGGCTATCCGGTGGAGGTGATCGGCCGGACCTGGGAGATCGTGGAGGCCTTCGGGTCGTACGGCTTCTGCAAGGCGCACGCGGTGGCCTTCGCGGTGCCCACGTACCAGTCGGCCTGGCTGAAGGCGCACCACCCGGCGGCCTTCTACGCCGGGCTGCTCACCCACGACCCGGGGATGTACCCGAAACGGCTGTTGCTGGCGGACGCGCGGCGGCGGGGCGTGCCGGTGCTGCCGCTGGACGTGAACCGGTCGGCCGCCGCCCATCGCATCGAACTGGTGTCCGATGACGGAGGGGTGTGGGGACTGCGGCTCGGGCTGTCGGACGTCCACGGCATCAGCGGGGCCGAGGCGGACCGGATCGAGGCGGGGCAGCCGTACGCCTCCCTGCGCGACTTCTGGGACCGGGCGCACCCGGGCCGCCCGGTCGCCGAACGGCTCGCACAGGTCGGGGCGTTGGACGCCTTCGGCGCCAACCGGCGGGACCTGCTGCTGCACGTGTCCGAACTGCACGGCGCACAGCGGGCCGCAGGCGTGCGCGGTCCTCAACTCCCCCTGGGGGGCGGCAGGTCCACGGCCTCCGTCGGACTGCCCGACCTGACCGAGGCGGAACGGCTCAGCGCCGAGCTGGGCGTCCTCGGCATGGACGCCTCGCGGCACCTGATGGGGGACCACCACGCCTTCCTGGCGGAACTGGGCGTGGTCCCGGCGCGTCGGCTGCGGGACACCGAGCACGGACAGACCGTGCTGGTCGCAGGGGCCAAGGCGGCCACCCAGACCCCGCCGATCCGCTCCGGGAAGCGGGTCATCTTCACGACGCTGGACGACGGGACGGGCCTGGTCGACCTGGCCTTCTTCGACGACAGCCACGAACGCTGCGCGCACACCGTCTTCCACTCCTTCCTGCTGCTGGTGCGCGGTGTCGTGCAGCGGCGGGGCCCGCAGAGCCTGAGCGTGGTCGGGGCGGCGGCGTGGAACCTGGCGGAGCTGGTGGAGCTGCGGGCGGCGGGCGGCCTGGACGCGGTCGCGGCCCGCCTCGCCCAACCGGCGGCCGGGCCGCCCGCCCCGGGCGCCGACGGGGAGCCGACGGCGAAGGGCCCGAAGGGCCCGCAGGCTCCCGGCCGCAAGATCCGCATGTCCACGGGGTACGAGATGAACCCCTGGGCCGACCTCCAGCCGCCGGGCACCGGCCCCGCGACCGGCCGCAAGCTGTGGCACTCCAGCCCGGGGAGCGCGGGATGACCGCCGGGCCGGCCGGGACCGCCGGGCCCGCCGCCGAGCGGGTCGTGATGTGCCTGCGCCCGTACCCCGCCGACGGGAGCCCGCTCGGGGCGCAGGAGTACGCCGGGGTGCTCGCGCTGCTCGGCGGCATCACACCGGCCGTGCAGGCCCTGGCGCCCGACACCGTCCTCGCCGAAGTGCGGGGCGCCCTGCGGTACTTCGACTGCGACGCCACCCGGCTGGCCGCCGTGATCCGGGTCCGGGCCCTCGCCCTGTACGGCGTGGACGCCGCCGTCGGCGTGGCCGGCAACCCCATGCTGGCCCGGGCGGCGGCCCGCGAGGCCCGGCCCGGGGAGACCCTGGTGATCCCCGGGGAGCCCGCCGCCGTACGGGACTTCCTGGCGGGCAAGCCCGTCACCGCCCTCGACGGGGTCGGGCCGAAGGTCGCCCGCACCCTGTGTTCCTACGGCCTCGATTCCGTCGGCCGGGTCGCCGCCGCCCCGCCCGCCGCCCTGCGGCGGATCCTCGGCGCCCGGCTCGGCCGCGAGGTGCACGAGCGCGCCCTCGGGATCGACCGGACCCCCGTCCGGCCGGGCGCTGCCGCCCGCGCCGTCGCCGCCGAGCGGCTCTTCGATCTGGACGAGCTGGATCCCGTACGGCACCGGCGGGCGCTGCTCTCGCTGACGGAGGAGCTCGGCGCGAAGCTTCGTACACAGGAACGGGGTCGGGGGCAGGTCTGCCGCACCCTCTCGCTCACCGTCCGCTGTGCCGACCGCACCACGCTCACCCGCACGCGCACCCTGGCCGAGCCCACCGCGCACTCGGCCGCCCTGACCGCCACGGCCTACGCCCTCTACGCGGGCCTCGGCCTCCAGCGGGCCCGGGTCCGCGCGCTGTCCCTGCGCGCCGAGGACCTGACCTCGGCCGAACGGGCCACGCGGCAGCTCAGCCTCGATCCCGAGGACGAGAAGGCCCGCCGCCTGGAGGCCGTCACGGACCGGGTCCGCGCGCGCTTCGGGCCGCACGCGATCGCCCGCGGCACGCTGGCGGCCTGACGGTCCGCCCGGCGCCGTACCGGCAGTCGCCCGGGCGACGCGCGAGTTTTTACTGACGCGTAACTTCCCTGTATTGCTACTCGCCCGTAATTTAGCGGCAGCAGCTCCCCCTTGTGATCCGGATCACGGGACGAACCCCCACGCTCATCCCCCCTGAGTCGACCCGCGAGGAGATCACCCGATGCTGCCCTGGAGACGTCTGCTCCGCCCGCTCGCCGTCCTCGTCCTCACCGCCGCCGCACTCGTCGCCCCCACCGGCGCAGCGCAGGCCGCGGCCGCCCCCAGCAGCGGCTGGAACAACTGGTCGTGCAAGCCGTCCGCCGCGCACCCGCGCCCCGTCGTGCTCGTGCACGGCACCTTCGGCAACTCCTGGGACAACTGGCTCGGCCTCGCCCCGTACCTCGTGCACCGCGGGTACTGCGTCTACTCGCTCGACTACGGTCAGCTGCCCGGCGTGCCCCTCTTCAACGGGCTCGGCCCCATCGACAAGTCCGCCGGCCAGCTCGACGTCTTCGTCGACCGGGTCCTCGCCGCCACCGGCTCCGCCAAGACCGACATCATCGGGCACTCGCAGGGCGGCATGATGCCGCGCTACTACCTGAAGTTCCTCGGCGGCGCGCAGAAGGTCAACGCGCTGGTCGGGCTCGCCCCCGACAACCACGGCACCACCCTGCTCGGATTCACCAAGCTCCTGCCCTACTTCCCCGGGGCCGAGGACCTGATCAGCACCGCGACCCCGGGCCTCGCCGACCAGATCGCCGGATCCGCCTTCCTGCAGAAGCTGAACGCGGGCGGGGACACCGTGCCCGGGGTGAAGTACACGGTGATCGCGACCAAGTACGACGAGGTGGTGACGCCGTACCGGAGCGGCTTCCTGGAGGGGGCGAACGTACGCAACGTCGTGCTCCAGGACCTGTGCTTCCTGGACCTCTCGGAGCACGTCGCCATCGGCCTCACCGACCGGATCGCCTGGCACGAGGCGGTCAACGCCCTCGACCCGGCCAACGCCGAACGGACCACCTGCGCCTCCGTCTTCGACTGACGGGGCGCAGGCGGTCGGCACGGACGGGACCTAGCGGCCGTGGCGGCCCGTCGTCGTACGCGCGGTGCGGCGGCGGGCGGCTGCGAACAGCGCGGCCGCGCCGACGGCCAGGGCGGCGGCCCCGGCGATCGCGATCGTCGGGGTGGCGCTGTTGCCGCCCGTCTCCGCGAGGTTGTCCTTGGCCGGGGCCGGCGAGGGGGAGCCGGCCGCGATCGGGACGGCGGCGGAATCCTTCGTGCCGTTCGTCTTCGGGTCGTTGTCGCCGTGGCCGTTGTGCTCCACCGTGGACTTGCCGGCGCCGTCGGAGATCTGCTGGTCGGTCGGGGCCGAGGGCTTGTCCGCCGGCTTGTCGGACGGCTTGTCGCCGGGCTTGCCGCTCGGCTTGGCACCCGTACCCGTACCCGTGCCGGTGCCGGTGCCGGTGGTCGGAGCGGTACCGGAGCCGCCGCCGTTGCCGTTCCCGCCGTTCCCGCCGCCCGTGCCCCCGTTGTCCTTGCCGAAGACCACGTCCGAGCAGGTGTAGAAGGCCTCCGGGCTGTCGGAGCGCTGCCAGATGCTGTAGATCAAGTGGCGGCCCGACTTGTTCGGGACGGTCCCGGAGAAGACGTAGTCGCCGTTCTGCATGCCCGGGTCGGTGACCTTCGCGAACGGTGCCGGCTCCAGGTCGGACCAGGCCAGGGGCTTGGTCGGGTCGTAGCCGTCCTTCGTCACGTACAGCTCGAAGGAGCCCTTGTGCGGGGCCGTGCCCTTGTAGCGGAAGGTGTGCGCCCCGGCGGCCATCGGGCTGGCCGGCCAGTCGGCACGGGCCAGGTCCAGCCCCCGGTACTTGTCGTTGCCGGCCGAGCAGAGCTGGCCGTTCGGGATCAGCGACCGGTGGTTGCCGGCAGCGTTGGCGATGTTCACCGCGTTCCAGTCGTAGAACGGCTGCGTCCCGGCGGCCGCGACCGCCGCCTTGCACGCCGCCGACTTCGCAGACTCCGGTCCCTCGGCGTAGCACGCGGCCACCCGGCTGACCGGGTCCGTCATCGAGCCGTGGGCGACCGCGGGAGCCGCCGCGTACGCGGCCAGCGCGAGCGGGGCCAGGCCGGCGGAGGCGATACGCGTCAGCGTGACGGCGGTGCGGCGGCGGCGTGCGGGCATGGGTGATCTCCTTCGGGCACAAGGCAGGGGCGTGCCGGCGGAATCGGGCTCCGCGGTGCGCCGCCCCCCGGCGGCGCGACAACGGGCCCTTCCTGTCCTGGCCCGGCCAAGCTAGCCGCCCCGACCACGCCTTTTGCCCCCTCGAGCCCGCCGCAGCGGATCCTTAGGGCCCCCTTAAGCCAGGGACAAGCACCCCCTCAGGAACGAGCATCGCGGAACCCTCACACCCCAAGGTTCCTGGCTCCCCACCGTCCATGACAGTCCAGGCAGATCCGGCGTGTGTCGCCCCCGGTGGCTCCCCGACTGGCTCCCCGCGTGCCACCTGTGACGTTCGGGCGGCGGGGCGCTTCCACTGCATGCACTCCCCACAGGTTTGCAGGGCGGGGGATGGCGCCCCGTTGCCCCAGTCTGCCGCCGGACGACCCAGCTCGATCGCGGAGTCAAACAATCGTTGACAGTCTTGGCAGCGTGCGCCTAGAGCTCTGGGGCCGTCACCTGCAAGCCCCTCGACAATCGCCCCGCATGGGTACAGGATAATTTTTTCTGGATTCGGGCCCTGGAATTCAGAGCAGGCATTCTTGATGCATCGACACTCGAACCTGTTCCGATGGAAGGGGATATGCAGTGCGCAGCAAATTCAAGCTGGGCGTAAAGAGCCCAGAGCGGGCCGCAAAGGTGAGAACCGTCACGCAGGTCGGAATCCTCTTAGTGTGTTCTCGCTTCATGCCGCCAGATCAAATGGCGGCGACCGCAGGGGCGCTTCTCCTGTTCCGTCAGATGTTCGACGCAAAGGTGGGGGAAGTTAGGAACTCTCCTCCTGTTCCGCAACCTCTTCAGGAAGGAGTGAGTCAAGGGCCAGGACTCGAAATGCCACACCCAAGTTCTGCATGTGGTCTTCATGTCTGTCTTGGGCGTCAATCTCGTACCCGAAACGTTCGCGGCGTCGACGGTTCATGTGGACTTGCTCCGCCGGGCCGCCACCCCCAACGAGCCGAATAAATCGCTGCTCGGCAGACTGTCTGCTACGCATCGCCATGGCATCGGCTATCTCGCGGAAGGTGATTCCGCGGCGTCGCGCCTCCCGGAGCAGACGCTCCTCTGATGCTTCTGCAAGCACCTTCAGCTCGGTGACGAGAGTCAAGCCGTCGAGAATGTCTTGTCGGCTTCGACGCACACCGCGCGCCGGGTATGCCATGGTGGCAAGAAATGCCGCCACGTCAATTATGAAGTGGCGTGCCACCTCGAATGACTTGGCGTGCCGCTTAGATAAGCGCTCACACGCGCGTACGGCCTTGTGGGGCAGCCATGTGTATCTTTCTGGTATCGCGCGATCGTTGCTGGGCATGGCGATGACTTTAATCGAAGCCGGGTAGGTGTGTACCGATTTCAGCCCAAAAGATGATCCCTGTCAGATAGGGAACGGCGAGCACCGCGCTCCTCGCTGTCATCCCGTCTGCCGTCGACCCCGCAGGAGCGAAGAGGCCAGGCTTCTGGGGCGCGCCTTGATGAGGTGGGGGATCTTTCGCCGGCGGGCTCGGGCGGTCTCGAACCGCCCGAGCTTCTCATCGTGAGTCCATAGTCTGGAGGGTCTGGTCTGGCAGCAGGCTGCCCAACCAAGTTTCTCAGTAGCGCCGTTAGAGTCACTCCCGTCCCCCTGAAGGGATCAGAAGCTGATGACCGTTGCACCGCACACGCCGTCCCTGTGCGCCAGGTGCGGGACGAAGTTGAGTCGAGGCAACACCGACACTGTGTGCAGCCCCTGCCGCCGCACTGCCGGTCCCGCAGCCTTGGGCATCCCCTTGCGCGCCGTATCGGCCGACGCCGAGCCCCACTGGCTCGCTGGTCACACCGAGCGGAGTGCCCCTCCTGACGGATCGAACCTGGCCGACGTACTCAAGGCGTACCGGGCCCTCCACAAGCTCAAGCAACAGGATCTCGCCGACCTGCTTGGCTACGACCAGTCGTACGTATCCTTACTCGAACGCGGCAAGCGCAACATTCGGGACATGGTCGAACTTCGCAGGCTTGCCCACGCTTTGGCCTTGCCCGAAGAAGAGCTCGGCTTGTTGCCGCCGGCCGAGGCCGTCGTGACCGTCGGATCCTCTGCTGGCGAAATGGGCGAGCGGAGTCCACTTGCAGCCGTGGACGACCAGCGGCGCTGGCGCATGACGCGCCGCGAGCTCAATCGCCACCGGGCCGACCTCACGAAGGCCGCAGCCCGCCTGTACCCGGACGCGTCCCGAGCGGGGAACAGTCCAGTGCTCACCCGTGCGTCATGGATGTGGCCCGAGCCTGTTGACTTCGAGGACATCGAGCTAGCTTGGCTGACGCAGACCAACCCGCCGGAAGTCAGCGGCCGGGAGAAGGAGGCGGAGGGGGTTCGGCCGCTCGCGCCGCACGGTGCCAAGTTCGATCGCTATACGCAAGCCATCCGGATGATCGACCGACCTTCCCTCTTCGTGAACCGGCCGAGCTTCCGCCTGCTCGATGTCGCGCAGACGGAAGGCCGCCCCAAGCTGTCGTTCGGGTACACGACGTACTTCGACATGGCCGACGTCTGTGAGGGGGTGGCTCACGAGCTGGCGAGTGCGTGGTTGAAGACTGGCAGTGACCCCGCATGGATCGGTGACCCGAGTTGGGCGGAACTTCCGTTCCGATCACTGGTCGGGGACCCGTTCGACCTCGCGCACCGGCCGTTGCTGCCATCCATCGACACCCTGACCATTCGTCTCGGTCCCGATGGCGCGTCGTTCCCGCTTCACCACCGGTCCGCAAGCAACGTTGCCCTTGCCGGCGGGACGTACCACGTCATGCCGGCCGGCGTGTTCCAACCGTCCTCGGTCATGCCCTGGGACCAGTCGAATGACTTCAACCTCTGGCGCAACGTACTGCGCGAGTACGCCGAGGAGTTCCTCGGGGACCCCGAGGCGGACGGGAGTAGTGGCGAGCCGATCGACTACGACGGGACTGAGCCGTTCCGAACGCTGAATCAAGCCCGCCGCGAGGGGAAGGTGCGCCCGTACTGCTTCGGGATCGGTCTGGACCCGCTCACATTGGCGGGCGAGATCCTCAGCGTCGTGGTCATCGACGCCGACGTGTACGACACCGTCTTCTCCGGCATGGTGTCCAGGAACTCGGAAGGCGCCGTCGTAGCAGGTAGTCCTGGCAGCAGTAGCGCCGGAATTGAGTTCACCGAGTCCAACGTCCGGCGCTTGCTGGACAATGAACCTTTGGCGTCCGCTGCTGCCGCGTGCCTCGACCTGGCGTGGCAGCACCGCGGACTCATCCTGGGCTGAGAGGCAGATCAGTGCGCGTACTTGTGACCGGCGCCTACGGATTCGTGGGCAACGCGGTTGTACGACGGCTCGTCGAAGCAGGCCACGACACCGTAGTCCTCACGCATCGGCCGGCCGATGTCCCCCTGCCAGAGCTGCCGATATCCGAGGTCTTCCGTGGTGATATCCGCGATCCGAACGCTCTGACTGCGGCTCTCGATGGCGTCCAGGGCGTGTGCCACCTCGCGGCTCTCACCCGCGTTCGCGAGTCTTTCGAGCGTTCGGAGGAGTACCAGGCGGTCAACGCCGGCGGCACGGTGACGCTGCTCGACGCGCTTGCCTCTGCCCGCGCTGGCTCGAAGGTCCCGACAGTCGTCCTCGGCTCCACAGCAGCGATCTACGGGGCACCCGAGCGGCAGCCTATCGGTGAGGACATCGTGCCCGCTCCGGGCAATCCCTACGGCACGTCGAAGCTGGCCGCCGACAGGGCGCTTCAGGCGCGGGCAGAGAGGGGCGAAATCGAGGCTGTGAGTCTGCGGTGCTTCAACATCTCGGGCTCGGTTAACGGAGTGGGGGATGCGGATGAGAGCCGCATCATCCCGAAGGCCGTGGCGGTGGCAGCCGGCCGCCATCCGCACCTTGAAATGAACGGCGACGGTGAGGCTGTCCGGGACTTCGTGCACGTCGACGACCTGGCGCGCGCGTACGTGATGGCCCTGGAGGCACCCGCCTCTGCTCCCTTCCGGGCCTACAACGTGGGTGCGACCCCGGCGAGCATGCGCGAAATCGTGGCTACGGTCGAACGGGTATCGGGTCGGGAAGTTTTTGTTGTGCACCGCCCGCCGCAGCCCGAGCCGCCGCGGCTGGTGGCGGACATCTCCAGGATAACGACTGATCTGGGATGGAAGCCGGAGTGCTCCAGCCTGGAGCGGCAGGTCACCGATGCCTGGTCGGTCGTCTCCGGCAGCAGTCGCTAAGACTTGGCCAAGCGGTCCTTGACGCTTTCCGGCAGGTCGGCGAACGCCTCCCGCCAGCGCGCAAGGGCCGCTTCGCTGTGCGCCGAAGCGGTTTCGGTCTGGCTCAGCACATCGCGTAGGGCTGCTTCGAGCTCCGTGCCTGCCTTCAGTAGCGGCAGAGCCCAGTCCGCCACCCCGCGCGAGTGGTCTGCGAGGCGGGGCGGGAATTGCGCGAAGACCCCCTTGCCCTGGTGGCCGACCACGTATCCCTCCGCGCGCAGCAGGGACACCGCGTTCTTCACCACAGTGCTTGAGGCCCCAGAACTGTCGATCAGCTCCTGCGTCGACGGCAGCGCGACGCCGTCAGGGATCTTGCCGCTGCGAATACGTTCCCGCAGGTCATCAGCCAGCTGAAGGTATGCCGGCTGCCCTCGGAACTCGGTCATCGGGGTCTTCCTTCAGTCGGGGGTGTTGTACCTAGTACACCAGTCTCTTCGCATCCATTCCCTGCGGGGAGGGGCGAGCCACTTGCCGACATGGTGCACTAGGTGCACTATGTTGTTCCGTAGGGCAGCGAGCAGGCGGCAGCCCTTATATGACAAGCCGTCATTCGATTCCGGAGCACCGCACGGACAGGCTTGTCGCAGGACGGGGCGCCCCGGCAACGGTGGCGCAGTCACGAACGAACCACTCATGAGGGGCCTTCTTTGGGCTGCTCTGAGCTGCACAAATGCACCGCACATAACTCCACAGCGTGATCCACCGCAGCAAGACGGCCGTGACCGCACCGGCCGATGCGAGTGGAGACCAGCCGACTGAGAACGGGCCCGCGTCACAACCGGTCCCTACGCCCCGAAGGGGTGGCACGCCATCGGCTCTAAAGATCCGCACGGCCAGACATTTGGCTGCCACGACCTCCGGGGAATCGGACCGCCCCCGGATCGAGCGGCGCCGTGCGAAGCCAAGTCCGACCCACACCAACGACCACGGCCGTCGACGCCCGACCCTGCGCGCCGGGCGTCGGCGGCCGTGGCTGTTCGTGGATTTGAGCAGCCGCTGCAAGACGTGCGGCCCCGGTGCTGGAACACCGGGGCCGCTTCGAGCCGTCCACCTGCTAGGGAGAACACGACTCATGAAGCACATCGTCGCACTTCACGACGCTGATACCCCGTGGTCTGACGGTTTGGAGCCGTCGGACGCGGAGCTGGATGCGATCGAGCGGGAGATGCCGCTGATCCTGGCGGAGGTCGACCTCCTCGACGCGCTGATCTCGTTGCTGGACCGGCCGGCGTCCGAGTTCGACGCCCGTCGGATCCGCAGGGCCTGCAACCGGGTCCTTGCGGCCCGTACGTCGCTCACCAACCAGGCCGCCGCGTCGATGCCGGGCGGTGCCGCATGACCCACAGCGCCCGCATCTCCAAGACCTGCCGCGGCGAGTGGGAGATCTACATCGTCACCGACAGCCCCTTGCCGGGAGACTGGCCGGAGTTCAGCTTCGACCGTGTCTCGTCGGTCCCCACTCTCGGCGAGCGCACGGCGGCCCTGGCTGTCCTCGGCTACGAGGTGGTGGACGGCGCGAGGTGGGAGTGGCTTGAGCTGGGCGACGACGAGACCGGCCCGGTTCGCTTTCTCGGCATGCTCGATGTCCGCCGTGTCCGTTCGGGGGATGACCGGTGACGGCGCGGCCGCCGCTGGAGCAGATCGCAGCACTTCAGGAGATGCTGTCGAAACTGACACGGGTCCTGGTGGCTGTCGCTGTGGTGGCGCTGGTCTTCACCGCGTCGAACGTGACGATGTTCGCCATCGACCACCACGTCTCCCCGTGGATCGCCTGGCTCCTCGACCCCATGGTCGCCGTCGCGCTCGGCACGGTCTTGATTTTCGACGGCCGCCTCTCTGAGTACGGCCTTTACCCGTCGGGGTGGGCGTCCGTGCTCCGCTGGTTCGCGGGGCTCGGCACCTGGGTGATGAACTGCTGGACATCGTTGTGGCCCGTCGGTTCTTCCTTCGGGATCCCCCGTGAGGTGGACCCGGCCGGGCTTGTCCTCCACTCGATCCCCCCGGTCCTCCTGATCGTCCTCGCCGAGGCCATCAGCCACTACCGGCACCAGATCCTCGTGAAAGTCACCGAACTACGGGCCCTGGTGGACACGGTGGTGGACGGGGTGGACACCACCCCCGTCCCGACCTGCTCCACCCCGGCCACCGGCACAGCCCCGGTGAACGCCCAGACGGAGCCCGTCCTGGCGCCCCAGTCCCGGGTGTCGCTGGTCATCTGTGGTGACCGGCAAATGTTCCACCCGGCCTTCCCTCTCACGTCCACCCGGGTTCCCCGGGCGGAGCTGGAGCCTGCACGGTTGTCGGCCGAAGAGGCCGCGAACGTGATCCGTGCGTGCTGGGTGCAGGGCAAGAACCTCCCCGAGGCGGCCCGGCTTTCCACCCGTTCCACCTCCTACGTCCACAAGCTCTATCAACGCCTCAACGACGACCGCCAAGCCAGCGACGCACTCACCGTCGGGGCCGGCGCATGAGCACCCTGCCCGTCTATCGGTGGCGCCTGGCCCCTGAGGGTCTGGCCACCCGCCGGCAGCTCCGCGCCGCCGGCCTTAGGCCCGGCGGCCAGGACGTCGCCGCCCAGCTGGAGCGCCCCCGCCGCCGACGCGGCCCGCTGATCGCCTACCTCTACCGGACCGACCTCGCCAAACCGGTCCGGCCGATGACCCCCAACCGGTGGACGGCCCTGGCCAAGGCAGATGCCGCCCGCCGCCGGTGCCCGGTCTGCCTCGATCACCTCCCGTACGTGATCCCGACCTCGCTCGGCATGTGCGTGGCCTGCCACGACTTCCCTGAACAGCGCGCCACCCGAACCCTCTCTGCTGCCTGAAGGAGTTCTGCTGTGTCTCGCCGCATGCGGCCGTCGGCCGCCCCGACCCTACGGATCCCGCGTCAGCGCAGGGGTCAGCCGGTCATCGTCGTCCTGAGCTCCGAGCTGGAGCCGTCCCTCACCGCCCGCGCCGCCGCCGCGTCCGGCCGCTGGCTGTGGAAGCACCGCCGCACCTGGGCCCCCACCGGCCTCTCCCTAGTTCTGCTGGCCGTGACGGGGCTGGCGCACCTGATCGAGCCCCGCACCGCGTGGGTCCTGGCTCCGCTCGCCCTCACCCCGGTCGGTGTGTGGGCGTGGACTGCCCGCCGTCGCCCTGCCACCTCCCGCACCGTCAGGACGTGGCGGGCCCTGCTCGCTGCCGCGGTGACGGCGGGGGTGGGCTGGGTGCCGGTGGCGATCTGGTTCGGTCCGGTCCGCCCGGCCGTGGCCCTGGTCTGGGCCCTCCTGACGCTTACCGCCCAGGTTGTTTGGCTCATCGCCCGCCGCTTGACCACCACCGCTGAGGAGACTCGTTGATGGCCACCAATCGCCAGGGCACGAACCGGGCCGCCGCCGGCATCCCGCGACCCCGGACCGGACCCCGAGCGGGCGCGAACGGCTCCCAGACCAAGGTGAACAGCAAGACGTTCTCCCCGGGTTTCAACATCACCGTCAACAGTGGTGGCCGCGGTAACGGTGGTGGGGGCGGGGGCTTTGTCGCCACCAACGGTTCCGGCGGGGGCGGGGGCGGGCGGCAGCTGTTGCCGGCGCCGGAGTTCACCTCTCCGGCGCAGGTCCGCCAGTACTGCAACAGCGTCCGCGCCGCCGGTGTCGCCCTCTCCATCGAGGTCGCTATGGGCGCCGAGATCCTCAAGGCCACGTTGGTGCAGGTCCCCGACCCGAACGGCCGGATCGGCGGCTCGCGGATCCGGGCGGCGAAGGTCGCTCGGAAGATGCGACGCGCCGCCGACGCCTTGCGGGATGCGGCGAAGAACGCTGCCGCGACCTACGCCTTGTTCCAGCAGGAGTACGAGGAAGAGATCAACCGCGTCCGCCACCGTGCCCGCCCGTCGCAGCCGCGCATGGACTGGGGCCAGCTCTAACGAGAAGGGAGAACCCTCTGATGGGCGAGCACAAGCACAGCGTTGAGCAGCAGTACGAAGACCAGCTCCGCGGTTCCGCCGACGGTGCCGGTGTCACCGCGTATGTCCTGCACCGGGCCAAGCCCCACCTGCCGCCCTGGCTCGCCGCCGGCGGACTCGGCCTCGCCGGAGCATTGGGAAGTCTTCAGTGGCAGGGCAGCGCGGCGGCCGGGGTTGGCCTGACCCTGGCTTCCGTCGCCCTGACTGGGGTCACCTGGTGGGCGGGGAAGGCGACCGGGCAGCAGCGTCGCCTGCACTCCGCGATCACGGTCGCGGCCGGGTCGGCCTGGCTCACCGGGGCCTGCCTCGCAGGGCCGGCCGCCGGTCCGCTCCCGGACCTGTACCTGATGGGCGGCCCGGCGCTGGCCCTGTCGTGGAACATCCGCATGGTTCTACGCCGCAACGTCGAGGGGACCCCGGCCGGGAGCACCGACAAGGGCCTGTTGGAGAAGGTGGGGTTGGCGCGGGCGCAGATCGGGGCGACGTCGGTGGAGCCGAACCGGGTCACCGCGAAGATGCTCCTGGAGGCCGGTGAGCAGACCAACGAGGACGTCTCAAAGGTCCTGCCTCGGCTCGCGTCCGCACTGGACCTGCCCACGTCCGCGGTCCGCTACCTGGGCGACCCTGGTTCCGCGCGCCGCGGGGAGCTGGTCATCGTGCCTGAGGACATGCTGGCCGAGGTCGCCGAGTGGGAGGGACCGTCCAACCTGGGTGCCTCGATTGCGGAGCCGCTGGTCATCGGCCGCTACGACGACGGTGCCCCGCTGATGCTGTGGCTGCCCGGCGACCCGGAGCAGGGACGCAACAGCACGCATCTGCTCATCGCCGGGATGTCGGGATCGGGCAAGGGCGATGCCGCCCTGAACCTCATGACGGAGATCCTTTCCCGCCGTGACGTGCTGTTGTGGCTCAGCGACCCGAAGATGTTCCAGGACTTCCGCCCGCTCCTGCCCGGCATGGACTGGGCTGCCGAGGGCGGACCGGACACCGAGGTGATGGTGGAGGCCATCAAGGCCGTCATCTCCGCCCGCACCCGCTGGCTCGGAGCCCATGGCTACCGCCAGTGGCTGCCTGCGGCAGCCGACCGGCAGACCAGCTCCGATCACACCTGCCGGCCCGACGGGCAGGCGTGTGGGTGCCCCGGCATGCCGTTCCTGGTCACGTGGATGGAGGAAGCGGCCAACACCCTGCGGCTGATGGGTGATGACGCCTTCACTGGGATCGCCCAGGAAGCACGCTCCGCCGGCGTATCCCTGATCGTCTCGCTCCAGCGGCCCTCCTACGACCAGATGTCCACCAGCACCCGGGCGTCTTTGCCGTCGGTGGTCTCGCTCGGCTGCGACCCCCGCGACGAGGGCTTCTCCCTCCCCGACTCGGTCATCGAGTCGGGCGCTCACCCCGGCGCGTGGGGTAACCGCCGCCCCGGCTACTGCTACCTCGTCTCCCCGGGTATCCCCGAGGACCGCTACCCCTCCCCGGGCCGCACCTTTGCGGTCCCGCAGACCCCGGCGGCCATCGCCACGATGGAAGCCCTCGCCGCCTGGGCCCAGCGCCACGCCGCCATCGGCGACCCCGTCACCGCCGGCGCCGCCCGCGCGGTCGCCGGACAGAACTACACCGGCCGCCCCACCACCGACAGCCACCCGGCACCGCGACCGGACACTGGCGACGAGGAGCCCGGCATGGAAGCGGAATCCCACGGCCTGCTGACCGACCCGGAGGACGCGGGCATCGATCCCGAGGCCGAACTCCCCGACGTCAAGGAGGGGGACGAGATCCCGCTGTGGGAGTCCCCGGGCTACAAGCCGTCGCCGGCCGAGGCCCGCGAACTCTTCGCCCGGGCGCTGGACGACTTCGAGACGGCAGGACAGATGGTCGTCGGCCCGAAGGACTTCATGGACTGGTGCGACCGCCACAACCTTTCCCGCCCGTGGGTGTCCGAGCGTCTCAAGGAAGCCGCCCTCGACGGCCGCCTGGAGCCGACCTCGGTGACCGGCCGGTGGCGGATCGTCCCCTCCCTCATGGCCGCCTGACACCTGACACCGTCAGGGCCCGTGACACCCAAACCCCTAGGCAAACCCACTGTCAGAACCCGTGACACCGGCCGCCTGACACCACCTGACACCTGTCCCTGACACCACACCCGGCGGGCCCGCGCCACCCACATGACGCGGGCCCGACCCACCTCACGGAGGCATGCTCATGCCCCACGAACCGGCCCTCCACCACCCCACCCCGATCACCCGGCCCCCCGCACTGGCCCATCCCACCGCAGCCCCGATATCGGTCCTGCCCACCGGCACGGGCATCGCCTGGGTCACCCTCCCCGACGGAACGCGCACCCTCGCCTACACCCACCCCACCCCCACCGACCTCGCGCCCGCACCGGCGCCCCCGGCCACCGTTCCCGGATGGGCCAAGACCACCGCGCTCCTCGCCCCGACCGTCGGCGGAGGCATCGGGGCGGCCGGAATCGGAATCTCCTACGCCGCCCCGGGACTGATCGCCATGGCCGAAGCCCTCTGGGCCCTCGTCGCCCTCATTGCCGCCGGCGCCGCCCTCCCCCTGATCCTCCGCACCGGCCGCAGCACGCGCGGCCGGGGTGCGGCGCCGGTCCAGCACATCACCCAGCACGTCACCGCCACCGGCCTCTTCGGCCGCGCCACCGGAACCCTCAACAACCGCTGAGCAAGGAGCACCACATGCACGACGACTACGCCTCCGAGCCGTTCGAGGACGACCCCGAGTACGACGGCGGCGACTGCGACCTGTGCAACCCCTGGGACGGCTCCGAGCCCTACCCCTACGCGCACTGCTGTGACTGCGGCGCAGACGGCAGCAGCGAGAAGTCCGACTGCACCTGCGACTGACGCTACGAAGGCGGCCCCGTCTCGCCAAAGTCTGGGGCCGCCCTCATCCAGCTACCACTGGAGGAACTCAGCATGACCCACCCCACCGACATTCCGAGAGAGTCCGCACAAGCGGCCTTATCCGCCCATCTCGGCACCGCGCTCCAGCTCGTCGAACTGGGCCTGCCTGCAATGCCGCTGCGGGCGGGCAAGAAGCCCTTCGGGAACTGCCGTACCTGCAAGGACTCGGCGTGCGGCGACAGGCCGCACATGCTGGCCGCCGGCCTGTGCGAGTGCCCTGCCCCCTGCCACGGCTGGGCGGCCGCCACGACCGACCCGGACATCCTCACCTCGCCCGCGTGGGCCAGGGCGTGGAGGCAGGCTGCGGGAGTCGCCTACCACCCCGGCGGCGGCGCGCTCACCGTCGTGGATCTCGACGATACGGACGCGGTCGCGTGGGCCCGCGAGAACCTCCCCGCCACCAAGACCGTGACCACAACCCGTGGCGAGCACTGGATCTACCTCGGCACCATGACCTCCCACAACGGCGTACGGCCCGGCGTGGACATCAAGTCCGCATGGTCCTACGCCCGCTGGCTCGGGCCCGGCACCGGACGCATGGCCCTGCTGCCCGATGCCGTGCGCGCATTCGCCGTGAAGGAAGCCCCCGCGGCCGCGCCGGCACCGTTCACCGTCGTACTGCCCGCGCGGCCCGGCGACGCGGTGTGTCGCCACCGCTCGCCCGTGTACCTGGAGCGCGGTATCGCCATGGCCGAGCAGCGCATCAAAGAGGCGTCCGAGGCCATCCACAGGACTGTGTACCGGACGTTCCTCGCGGTGCTGTCCGCGCACGGCTGGTGCGGCTGCCTCACCGAGAACCACATCGGCCGGCTGTTCACCGCCGCTCAGACCAAGGGCGAGTCCCTGCGGCACTGCGAGATCGCCTGGACCAACGCCCGGGCCAAGCTGGGGATGTAGCGATGCCCGAGGACGAGAAGAACCCGGCCCGGCAGATCATCACCGACTACGCCCAGCAGCAATTCCGGTACTTCCGCACCACCGAAGGCACCGTCTACGCGCAGAAGAACGGCCACCCCGTCGCCCGCCCGATCCGCTCCCAGGGCACCACCGGCAGCCACCGGCAGGAACTCATGGTCGGCCTCTACAACGACGGCCGCGGCTCCTTCAACGGCAGCGCGCTCAAGGAGGCGTTGGACTTGATCGAAGCACTCGCGCTCAGCCAGGACGTACAGGCCACCCACATCCGCGTCGCCCCCGGATTCGACGGAGCGACCTGGCTCGACCTGGGCCGCAACGACGGCCAGTCAATCCGCATCCACCCCACCGGCTGGGACATCCTCACCCCCGACCCCCGCGAAGTCTGCTGGCGCCGCACCCAACTCACCGGCGAACTCCCCCTCCCCGAGAAAGACACCGACGGCAAAGGAATCGACGCTCTCCTGAGGCTCTGCAACTTCGCCAACGCCGAAAGCGAATGCCTCGCCATCGCGTGGCTGATCGGCTGCCTGGAACCGTCCGTACCCGTCCCCGCCCCCTTCCTCACCGGCCCCCAGGGCGCAGGCAAATCCACTGCCGGCCGGATGCTCGTGCGGATCATCGAGGGCATGACCGGTGACCTGCGGCGGGCCCCGAAGGACGAGGAGAACCTGATCACGGCCGTCGCCGCCGGATGGGTCACCGCGCTCGACAACCTCTCCCACCTCCCGCCGGACCTGTCCGACCTCATGTGCTGCATCGTCACCGGCGCCGAAAGCATCAAACGCGCCCTGTTCACCGACGGCGACGTCGTCCGCTCCCGCTACCGCCGCCCCCTCCTCCTGACCGGCATCGACGTCGGCGTCATCCGCCCCGACCTCGCCGAACGGCTTCTACCCCTTCGCCTGGTGCGGCCCCGAGTACGCCGGACCGAGGCTGAACTGTGGGCGGAGTACGCGCAGGTACTGCCCGTCATCCTCGGCTCACTCCTCGACCTCACCGTCAAGGTGCGGGCCACCGAGGCCGACATTCCAACCGACCTGCGGATGGCGGACTTCGCCCACCTCTGCGCCCAGTTCGACGCGGCGGACGGGCTCGGCGCGCTGGATGCCTACCGGGCCAGCCTTGACGACCTCAACGACGACGTCATCGAAGGCGACCTTCTCGCCCAGACCGTCCTCAAGCACGCCGCCAGCCTCGAAGCGGGCGTGGAGGTCCGGATGACCTCCACCGAGTGGCTGCACACCCTCACCCAGCTCTACACCGGCGACGACTTCCGTCCCCTGCCCAAGGGGTGGCCCACCACCGGGAAGGTCTTCTCCGACCGCCTCAAGCGTCTCCAGCCCACCCTCGCCGCACGCGGCGTCCTCGTCGACTGGGGCCGCACCAAAACAGCCCGCTACATCGAAATGACCCGACCCGACACCCCCACGCCCGGCGAGCAGCAGGCCGCATTCTGACCGGCGCCACCGCGGCCGGTCCGGGCACAAGCAAGAAGAGCACCCGCCGCCGGGCGGTGCGTGCTCCTCTTGCTGTTCCGGCGGCTTGCCGCCGCTGCAAAGGACGTGCCGCGCAGCGGCCCCGCTCTTCACGCTCGAAGACGCGCCCACCACAACAGAAACCACCCTCTCTTTTTCTTAAGAGAAGAGACGCTGCGTCACCCACGTCACCACCAGGCTCCAAACAGCCCGTGACCTGCGACTGCACCGGTGACGCAGACGGCCCACGGCTACGTCACCCCACGTCACCCGCGTCACCGACTTCCGTCACCCGGGGACGCGGGTGACACAGACCGGTGACGCACGACCACCCTACGCGTCACCGAAAACCGCAGGTCAGACCTGTAAATGACACAGGCGACGCGGTGACGCAGAAATCTGCCCCTCGGACAGCGCGACAGCCACAACCACCCGCGAGCCAAGGAGAGATCGTCACATGGCCGGTCCGGTCACCGGCGGCGAGCTGCCGCAGCGCCTTCACCGGGTAGAGGACGCGGCCCACGCCCTCGGCGTCAAGCGTTCCACTGCCTACGAGGAGATCCGCCTCGGCAGGCTCCGGACTGTGCGGGTCGGTCGCCGCCGACTCGTGCCGACCGAATACATCGACGAGTACGTCGAACTCCTCAAGCGCGAGGCCAAGGCCGCCGCGTAGCAGTACTCGACCCAACAGCGGGGCCGCACCCACATAGGTGTGGCCCCGCCCTCATGTGTGAAAGGTGCCAGATGGAGAGCGAGCGGGGACCCGCCCGTAAGGCAGCGAACGGCGAGGACTCGATCTACTGGGATGCGTCCAAGAGCCGCTACATCGGAGCGATCTCCCTCGGCTATACGGCGGCCGGGAAGCGGAATCGGGCGAAGGTCTCGGGGACTACGAAGACCGAGGTTCGGCGCAAGCTCCGCGAACTCAGGAAGGAGCTTGAGAAGCAGGCGAAGGCGCCCGCTCAGTACACGGTGAAGCAGGCCGTGGAGGACTGGCTCGCTCAGGGGCTGAAGGGGAAGGCGGTCACGAGCGTCGGTACCTATCGCAGTCTTGCGACCACACACATCTACACGGAGCTGGGCGCCGCGAAGCTGCGCCAGCTCGAAGCCGACGACGTTGATGAGTGGCTCGATGGCAGGGCGGCCCTACTGGCCACCACGTCGCTACGCCTGCTGCTCTCGATTCTGAGCAGGTCGATCACCCATGCCCAGCGAAGGGGGAAGGCCGTGCGGAACGTGGCCGCGCTGGTCGAAGCCCCCGAAGGGAAGCCGGGAAGACCCAGCAAGTCGTTGTCCCTCGAACAGGGAGAGGCCATCCTGCGGGCTGGGGTGGGCACCTGGATCCATGCCTACGTGGTGCTGTCGTTGCTCGTTGGGACCCGGCCGGAGGAGACACGCCCGCTCCCCTGGAAGCATGTGCACACGGAACCCGCGGTTGGGCGCAAGGCACACGTCGACGTGTGGCGTTCCGTGCGCAGCCACGGAGATACGAAGACTCCGAAGAGCCGACGTTCTTTGGCCATGCCCAAGCAGGTGGCTGAGGTGATGGAGGCTCACCGCAGGCGACAGCAGGCCGAGGCGAAGGCCGCCGGCCGGGTGTGGTCCACCGAGGATCTCGTCTTCCCCAGGGAGGGCGGCGAGTTGCGGACCGCTCTGGATGTGAGGCGGAACTTCCGGCGCCTACTGGGTGAGGCGGGCATCCAACGGCCGCATGAGTGGACAACGAGGGAGCTCCGCACGACCTTCGTGTCGTTGCTCTCCGATCACGGAATTCCCATCGAGGTGATCGCGCGCGTCGTCGGACACAGCGGCAGCAACACGACCGAGCGCGTCTACCGGAAGCAGCTGCGGCCGGTCATCGCCGAAGGCGCTGAGGCGATGGACGAGATCTTCTCGGGGGAGCAGACGGAGGTGCCTGACCGCCCGGAATCCGCATGATCGCTTTCGGGTGGCTCCCGGTTTGGCTCCCTGTGGCCGAGCCGGGTGCGCCTCTGCGCCCGTGACCTGCTGCAACACTCTGGCGAGCCAGGGAGGCTTGTTACGGCCCCCTTAAGCCAGGGACAAGCACCCCCTCAGGAAAGGAGGTCTCTCACCTGTGCGGGCGTCCAGTGGCCGGCGGCGCCGGGGCAGGACGCGAGGTAGCCGGCGATGTCCTGCTCCTCCCAAGGGCCGGACTCCAGGAGGCCGGAGGCCAGGTAGCGCAGGTAGGCGCCCGACGGGTTGAGCACCTCGACGTCGTGGAGGCTCCACGGCGCGGTGAAGGTCAGCAGGGGGATTCCCTCGATCGTGCCCGGGCAGATCAGGGTCTCGTACCGCCCCGGGCCCAGCTCGTCACGGCCGTTCCGTAGGGCCGCCGTCAGGTCCAGGTCCGCCCCCGGCTCCGCGTACATCTCCTGGGCGGCGATGTCGGACATCTGGCCCACCGTCACCAGGTGCGCCCGTCCGCGCGTGCGCCCGGGGGCCGTGGGGTCGTAGAACGCCCGGCCCCCCGTCCACACCGGAGACTCCGTGGCGAAGTACAGGCGGCCTTCCAGCTCGACCGCGATCGAGCGTTCGGGCGCCCTGTGGTCCCGGCAGCCCGGGTACGTGCGTGCCGCGCCCGGCGGGGTCCCGCCGGCGATGTACGTGGCGAGGCGGTCCATGTGCATGTTGGACCCGTAGGAGGCGTACCAGACCCTCTCGGGCACGGGGATCGCCCCGACGGGCGGGGTGGTGGTGTGGACGGACACGCTCAGCTCCTCGCAGCCGGGGGGTAGGGGATCGGGGATCCGGAATCTCCCCTGTCATATGCCTATCGGGTCGCTGGGGCCCGTGCGTATGGTGTGGCCCCGGACCATCCCGGGCCCGGCGCCCTCCCGGCTCCCCACGGGAGGGCCGCCGCGCGCCCCGCCTCCCGCCTCACCGGACTACGGGAGGAGCGCGGAAAGGCCGGCCGCGGACCGGGCCTGGTCGTCCAGCGCGTCGAGGGCCCGTACGGCCTGGGCCGCGGCCTCCGGGTCGCTCTCGGCGAGCCCGCTCCCGGCGAACTCGTCCTCGTCCAGCCGCAGCACGGAGTTCCCGTCCGCCGAGACCCACAGGTCGAGGTCCAGGTCCTCCACGAGGATCTCCCCGCTCTGCACCAGAGCCGGGCGCGTGACGTCGCAGTACCAGCCCTTGAGGACACCGCCCGCGGTCCACACCTCCTTGACCGCGTACCAGCGGGTCCGCCAGAAGTGCTCGACGAACACGTCGCCCGGCTCGAAGCGCACGAAGCCGAAGTCCCGTACGCCGTCCGCCGCCCAGGGGGCGCGCACGGAGATCCGGTCGCCGTCGTCGGCGACCTGCGCCGCCGGGTAGCGGATCTTGGTCCGTCCGGCCTTGGTCAGGACGACGGTCAGCTGTGCGGTCACGGGGTCTCCAGCTTCTTCGTGTAGCGCGTCTCGGTCGCGCAGATTTCGTAGCCGAACCACTCGTTGATGGCGAGCATCGGGTCGTTGCCCGCGTCGTTGCCGGTGAAGGCCTCGGTGTACCCGGCCGCGCGGGCCCGGTGCAGGGAGGCCGTCTTGGCGAGCTTGGCCAGCCCCCGGCCGCGGAAGGCGCGCAGGGTGCCGGTCATCGCCGAGGCGTAGCGGGTGGCGCCGTCGGTCTGCGCCGCGGCGAAGGAGGCCACGACGCCGTCGACCAGGGCGACGGTGGTCAACTCCTTGTCGAGGGTCGGGCTGTTCCAGGTGTGCGCGAGCCAGTCCTCGTAGTCGTTGAACTCCGCCGCGACATCGCTCGGTTCGTCGGAGGTGGTCTCGGCGTCGGCCTCGAACAGCGGCCGCGGGTCGGCCGCGAAGGCGGAGCCGGGGCGCAGCTCGACCCCGGCCGGAAGGTCCCGCGGGAGCTCGGGCAGCGTGGCCGCCGCCAGGTCCAGGCGCAGGAAGTGCGCCGACCGGCTGGGGAGGTACCCGCGCCGCTCGGCGAAGGCGCGCGGGGCGGGCTCGTCGAGCACCCAGGCGTACACGTCCACCGCCCCCCGCGCGGCGAGGTGCTCCTCGGCGGTGCGCAGCAGGAGGGCACCGGCGCCGAGACCGCGGTGGGCGGGATCGACGTAGGCGTTGACGTACGACTGGCCCGGCTCGGGGCTGTCGTGCGCGATGCCGACCTGGGCGGTGGCGATGACCCGGCCGTCCGCGGTCTCGGCGACGAGGATCCGGTGGTGCTTCGCCGGGTGGGCCGAGGAGAGCTCGGAGGCCACGCTCTCGGCAGTGACGATCATGAATGGCAGGACGGCGCGGCGTACGCGCGCGACGGACCCCGCGTCCGAGGTATCGCCGGGGCGGAGATCGCGGATCGATACGGTCATGGGGCAGACGCTACGTGCGCCTTCGCGGCGGGCGCCTCCCAATTAACCGCCGATGGGGGACAATCACCCGCGTGACCTCGACAAACCTGAAGATCACCATCGACGGCTCGGCCGGGTCGGCCGCCCCGTACGAACAGCTGCGCGCGCAGATCGCCGACCGGGCCCGGTCGGGGAAGCTCCCGGCGGGCTTCAAACTGCCGACGGTACGGGGCCTCGCGGAGGAGCTGGGGCTGGCCGCCAACACGGTCGCGAAGGCGTACCGGGCGCTGGAGGCGGATGCGGTGATCGAGACGCGGGGCCGGAACGGGACCTTCATCGCGGCTGCCGGGGACGCGGTGTCCCGCGAGGCGGCCGCGGCGGCCCAGGCGTACGCGGACCGCGTCCACCGGCTCGGCCTGACCCAGACCGACGCCCTGGCCGCGGCCACGGACGCCCTCCGGGCCAGGTACGCCGCGAAGTAGCCGGCCCGCGGCCCGGCCGCGGCAAAAACCTGCCCGGCCTGCCGCACGGGCCCGTCCGCCGGCGGGGCTGAATTCAGCCCCGCCGGCGTTTGGGGCGCGGGGTTCGGGGCGGAGCCCCGAGAGGCTCGGCCGCAGGTGACGCAGACCGCATCAGCAGCGCAGCTACAGGTACAGCCCCGCCTCCGAGCCGTGCGGCTGGGGCGGCAGGATCGCCGCCGGGCCCGTGCCGCGGCGCAGGGCGAACAGCTCCGCCAGGCTGGCGCCCTCGCGGGAGACGCCCTCGTCCGTGCCCAGCCAGTCCACCGCCTCACGGTGGGTCAGCCGGCCGACCTCGATGCGGGCCAGGCAGCGCCCCGGGCGGACCACCGCCGGGTGCAGCCGCTCCAGGTCCTCGTTGGTGGTGACCCCCACCAGGACGTTGCGGCCCTGTCCCAGCAGTCCGTCCGTCAGGTTCAGCAGCCGGGACAGCGCCTGCCCGGCCGTGTGGCGGGCCTCGCCCCGGATCAGCTCGTCGCAGTCCTCCAGCAACAGCAGCCGCCAGCGGCCCTTCGCCGTGCCCTCGTCCTCGCCGATCGCGATGTCCATCAGGTAGCCCACGTCGTTGAACAGTCGCTCCGGGTCCAGGACGCAGTCCACCTGGCACCAGTCGCGCCAGGACCGGGCCAGCGTGCGCAGCGCGGAGGTCTTGCCCGTGCCGGGCGGCCCGTGCAGCAACAGCAGCCGGCCCGCGATGTCGTCCGGGGTCACCTTCATCAGCCGGTCCATCGCCCCGGCCACCGGCGCGGTGTAGTTGGGCCGCACCTCCGCCCAGGTCCCGGCCGCGATCTGGCGGGTCGTCCGGTACGGGCCGCGGCGCGGGGAGACGTACCAGAAGCCCATCGTGACGTTCTCGGGCTGTGGTTCGGGCTCGTCCTGCACGCCTTCCGTGGCCTTGCCGAGCACGCCGGCGGCGAGTTCGTCGCTGACCGCCGTCACGGTGACGTCCGCGCCCCGGCTCCAGCGCGAGACGAGCACGGTCCAGCCCTCGCCCTCGGCGAGGGTGGCGCTGCGGTCGCTGTCGCGCGCCGAGCGCAACACCGTGGCCTCCGGGGGCAGGAGGGTGGCCTCCGCCTTGACCCGCTCGATCGACACGCTGTGCGAGTACGGCTGCTCGCCGGACGCGAACCGGCCGAGGAAGAGCGCGTCGACGACGTCCGACGGTGAGTCGCTGTCGTCGACGTTGAGCCGGATCGGCAGCGCGTCCTGCGGGTTGGCTGACATGGCGCCCATGATCCGGCACGCGGTGGCCCCGTGCACCCGTGTTTCGCCGGATCGGGTGCCCAAGTTCCCTCTTCAAACGCATTCGGAGTGAAGGTTCCGGCCCCAACTCTGCTCCGAACATTCTTGGCATGGACACTTCCAGCCAACCTCGGCTGCTTGTACCACGGACTCAGGAGCAACCCCCACAAGGAGCCGCACACATGAGCATGAACCTGTCGCGCTTCGCTGCCCTGACCTCCTCCCTCTTACTCGCCGCGGGCGCCACCCTGTTCGGCGCGGGCCAGGCGGCCGCCACCGCCCGGGCCGACTTCGGCTACGTCGCCCTCGGCGACTCGTACTCCTCCGGCGTCGGCGCCGGCAACTACGACGGCGCGAGCGGCAACTGCAAGCGCACCACCCGCGCCTACCCGGCCCTGTGGGCCGCCGCCCATTCCCCCCGGACCTTCTCCTTCACCGCCTGCTCGGGCGCTCGTACGGGTGACGTCCTCTCGAGCCAGCTCGCCCCGCTCAACTCCGGCACCGACCTGGTCAGCATCACCATCGGGGGCAACGACGCCGGATTCTCCGACGTCATGACGACCTGCGTCCTCCAGTCCGAATCCACCTGCATCAGCCGCGTGAACCAGGCCAAGGCCTACGTGGACTCCACCCTCCCCGGCCAGCTCGACCAGGTCTACAACGCCATCGACAGCCGCTCGCCCGGCGCGCACGTCGTCGTCCTCGGCTACCCCCGCTTCTACAAGCTGAACGGCACCTGCACCACCGGCCTGACCGAGGGCGAGCGGGCCGCCATCAACGGCGCCGCCGACTACCTGAACGCCGCCATCGCCAAACGCGCCGCCAACCACGGCTTCACCTTCGCCTCGGTCGCCGGCACCTTCACGGGTCACGAGATCTGCTCCGGCAGCGCGTGGCTGCACAGCGTCAACTGGCTGAACATCGGCGAGTCGTACCACCCGACCGCGGCCGGACAGTCCGGCGGCTACCTGCCGGTCCTCACGAACGCCGCCTGATCGGCCCGGTCCGGTTCGCCGGTCCCGGGAGCCGCAGGAGTGGGCGAAGTCGCCGGAGCGCTCGCCGACGGCGAGGCCGGTGACGGACTCGCTCCGGGGGAGGGGGCCCCGCTCGTCGGGGTCTCCTCCCGGCACGTCACCGAGGTGGCCACCCACTGGGTGGCCACCTCGGCCGCTCCCCGCACCTCCAGCCGGACCGCGTCCGCGAAGACCCCGTCCGGTTCGTGCGTGAGCTCCGTGTGCTCCAGCCGCCGGCTCTTCGGCCCGCCCTCCTCGTACGTGACGGAGCGCCAGTCGGGGCCGGACGTCCGCCCGCTCCGCGTGACCCAGCGGTACTCCAGCACGACCGGGGTGCGCTCCACCTCGACGGTGGCCGTGAAGGCGGGCGCGTGCGCGGCGGGCGGCGGGCAGCTGCCCGTGTACGAGGAGCGCACCGTGTCCACGTACACCGAGACGAGTTGCCCCGGCGTGGCCCCGGGGGACACCGACGCCGAGGACGACGGAGCCGTCGAAGGGGTCCTGGTGACGCTCCGGGCGGTGGTCGACGAGCCGGTCGGCGCCCCGCCGCTCCCGCTGCGCGTCCCGCCCGTGTCCTCGCGGTCCTTGAGCAGCAGCCACCCCACCGCGACCAGGGCCAACAGCATCAGCACGATCCCGACCGTCAGCACCAGCCCGGCGCGGCCCTCGCGCGCGCCCGGCCCGGACGCGGGCAGGGGCGACGGCGTTCCGTACGGCGCTGCGTGCGGTGTCCCGTTCGGTGACCCGTACGGCGCTGCGTGCGGTGCCCCGTGCGGTTCGCCCGCCCCCTGCCCGTGGTGCGCCGCCGTGGTCGTCGCCGCGTCCGGCCCCGACACCGGTCCGCCGGGGGCCCGTACGGTCCCGCCCGCGCCCACCACGCGCAGCATCCGGGCCGCCTCCGCCGCGGGCAGCCGCTCGGCCGGGTCCTTGCGCAGCAGCCCCTCCAGTACGGGCTCCAGCGCCCCGGCCCGGCGGGGCGGCGGCAACTCCGCGTCCACCACGGCCCGCAGCGTGTCCAGCGCGGTGGCCCGCCGGAAGGGCGAGATCCCCTCGACGGCGACATAGAGCATGACCCCGAGCGCCCACAGGTCCGACGCGGGCCCCGGATCCCGCCCCAACGCCCGCTCCGGCGCGAGGAATTCGGGCGAGCCGACCACCTCGCCCGTCATGGTGATCGCCGAGGAGCCCTCCAGGGTCGCGATCCCGAAGTCGCCCAGCACCACCCGGCCGTCGTTGGCGATCAGGACGTTGCCCGGCTTCACGTCGCGGTGCAGCACCCCCGAGTCGTGCGCGGAGCGCAGCGCGGCGAGCACCTGTTCCCCGATGTGTGCGGCCCGCTGAGGGGTCATCGGCCCCTCGGCCTCCAACACGTCCGCCAGCGAGAGCCCGCGCACCAGCTCCATCACGATCCAGGGGCGCCCGCCCTCGGACGCCACGTCGTACACGGTGACGACCCCGCGGTGCGAGACCCGGGCCGCGGCCCAGGCCTCCCGCTCCAGCCGCCGGTACAGCCGCTCCAGTTCGGTGGGTTCCAGCCCGGCCGGCGCCCGTACCTCCTTGACGGCGACCTCGCGGGCGAGCACCTCGTCCCGGGCCCGCCACACGACTCCCATCCCGCCCCGGCCGATCGGTTCGAGCAGCCGGTAGCGGCCCGAGATGACACGATCGGAGTTCGATTGGTCACTCACGCGCGCCCCCGAGTGTGCTCCCGTGCGCCCGCGTGTCATCGGGCGATCACTCCAAGTTAGCGCAGTGCGAGCCGTGTGGCCCCTGTCGTGACGGGACTCGTGCAGAGGCCTTTCGCAGCGTGACGTCTGTGCGGAGAGTAATCGGCGACTCCGTTGAGTAATCGTCAACTCCCCGTCGCCGCAGGGGTAATTCACACCACCGGGATACCCGGGGGCGACACGGGGGCGATAGGGTTAACCTGCCCGGGCCGGGTGCCCTCGTACGGGTGGGGAGAGATCATGGAACAGATAGCAATGCGCAGCAGGCCGCCACGCGTGCCTGCCATCACCTGTGGCAGCAGTGCGACCAGCTCGCGCCTCGACCGCCACCTCGCCGTGCTGGGCGGTCCCGCCGTCCCGCACCGGGAGACCGCCGAGGCGACGCTGCTGATGCGCGAGCTCACCTCCCGCGACCACACGCACCGTCTGCGGAGCCGGAGTGCGCGCGTCTCGCTCTTCGCGCCGCTGCGCCGTCTGCGTCGCACGCTCTTCGGCAGCCGCCGCTCGTAACCTTCCCCGTTACCGCAGCCGTCGGCCCCCGGGCCACCGGCTCCCCGGCCCTACCCGATCACACCGTCCCGGCGCAGTTCCGAGATCTGTGCGTCCGCCATCCCCAGGGCGTGCAGCAGGGACTCGGTGTGCTCGCCCAGCGCGGGCACCGCACCCATGTGCGGTGCCGCGCCGCCCGGCAGTCCGATCGGCGGCAGCAAGGCCCGCAGCGGACCGACCGGTGAACCCACCTCCCGCCAGCGGTCCCGGGCCGCGAGTTGCGGATGCCCGGCCAGCTGGGCCACCGAGTTCAGTCGCGCGCACGCGATGCCCGCCGCCTCCAGCCGCCCGATCGCCCCGTCCGCGCCGAGCCGGCCCAGCGCCTGCGCCACCACCGCGTCGGTCTTCTCCCGGTTCGCGGTGCGCGCCGCGTTCGTCGCGTACGTCGGATCCTCTGCCAACTCGGGCCGTTCCAGTACCTGTTCGGCCAGCCGGCGCCACTCGCGGTCGTTCTGCACCGACAGCAGCACCCGGTCCCCGTCGGCCGTCGCGTAGGCGTCGTAGGGCGCGATCACCGCGTGCGCGAGGCCGGTGCGCACGGGCTGCTCCCCGCCGTGCATCGTGTGGTGCAGGGGGTGGCCCATCCACTCGGCGAGCGCGTCCAGCATCGACACCTCCACCCTGCCCCCGCGCCCGGTGACCCCGCGGCGCAGCAGGGCGGCCAGGACCCCTGAAAAGGCGTACATGGCCGCCGCGATGTCCGCCGCCGGAATGCCCGCCTTGACGGGCCGCTCCGGGGTGCCGGTCACCGACACCAGGCCCGCCTCGCACTGGACGAGCATGTCGTAGGCGCGCTTGTGGGCGTACGGGCCCTCGGGGCCGTAGCCGGAGACGTCCACGGCGACCAACCGGGGGTAACGCGCGCACAGCGCGGCCGAGTCGAGCCCGAGGCGGGCCGCGGCTCCCTGCGCGAGGTTCTGCACGAAGACGTCGGCCCCGGCCAGCAGCCCGTGCAGGACCTCCCGGCCGCGCGGGTCCTTCAGATCGAGCGCGATCGACTCCTTGCCCCGGTTGGCCCACACGAAGTGCGAGGCGAGGCCGTGGGCGGCCGTGTCGTAGGCACGGGCGAAGTCGCCGCCGTCGGGGCGTTCGACCTTGATCACCCTGGCGCCCAGGTCGGCGAGCTGACGGGTGGCGAACGGGGCCGAGACGGCCTGTTCGACGGCGACGACGGTGATGCCGTCCAGGGGGAGCGGTTCGGTAGCCATGGGCCCTGCCTACCGGGTCGGACGGCCGCTGTCACCACACCGGCGGCGATGCGCGTCATTGATCACACGGGGCGGCCGCCCGTGCGGGTGGTCACCGGCCGCGTGCGAACCTGCGGGTCGCCAGCGGCACGAACAGCGCGAGCAGCAGCCCCGACCACAGCAGCGCCCCGGCCACGGGATGGGCCGCGGGCCAGGCGGCTCCCGCCGCGGCCTCGCCCCCGGCGTTCCCGCACAGCGCCCGCACGGCGGTGGCGACCGCGCTGATCGGGTTCCACTCGGCGATCGTCCGTAGCCACCCGGGCAACCCCGCGGTCGGCAGGTACGCACTGGAGAGCATCGGCAGGACGAAGGTGGCGCTGCCGAGCTGGCCGGCCGCCTCCTCGCTGCTGCTCAGCAGGCCGAGGTACGTGCCCACCCATGCCGTGGCGAAGCGGAACAGCAGCAGCACGCCCAGGGACCCCAGAGCGCCGGGCAGGCCGTTCTCGATGCGCCAGCCCATGGCCAGCCCCACCAGCATCAGCGGCACCATCGATGCGCCGGTGGTCAGCAGGTCGGCGGCCGTCTGCCCGAGCGGTACGGCGGTGCGGCTCATCGGCAGGGTCCGGAACCGGTCCATCACCCCGCGGTGGGCGTCCTGCGCGGCCGTGAACATGCCGGTCATCAGGCCGTTCGCGGCGGTGGCGGCCAGCAGTCCGGGGACCAGGAACTCCCGGTACTCCGCGCCCGGCATGGCGAGCGCGCTGCCGAAGACGTAGCCGAAGAACAGCAGCATGGTGATCGGCATGGTCTGGGTGAGGACCAGCAGCGCCGGGGCGTGCCGGGCCTTTTGGAGCTGGCGGGTGAGGACGGCTCCGCCGTCGGACAGCAGGGTGCTCATGCGGCGTACTCCTGATCGGCCGCGGGGGCGGCGGGGGCGTCGGTGGCGGCGGAGGCCTCGGCCGGGGTGCCCGCGCTGGTGCCGGCCGGGGTGCCCGCGCTGGTGTCGGCCTCTTCCTCGGCGTCGAGGGGGCGGGCCCGGGTGAGGCGCAGGAACACCTCGTCCAGGGTGGGCGGGCGCAGGGCCGCGTCCGTGACCGGGACCCCGGCGGTGTCGAGTTCGCGGATGATCCGCGGCAGGGTGAGGGCGCCGTCGAGGACGGTGACCCCGACGGTCAGCCGCTCCTCGTCGAGGGCGGGCCGACCGCCGGTGAGCTGGTCGAGCACGGCGGCGGCGCGGGTGAGCGCCCCGCGCTCCGCGACCGTGACCTCGGCGCGGGCGCCGATCCGGGCCTTCAGCCGGGCCGGGGTGCCGGTGGCGGCGACCCGGCCGCGGTCGACGACCACGATCTCGCCCGCCAGTCGGTCGGCTTCCTCCAGGTACTGGGTGGTGAGCAGCACCGTGGTGCCCCCGGAGCCCTCTTCGACGAGTTCCCGCACCGCCGTCCAGATCTGCTCGCGGGCCGCCGGGTCCAGGCCGGTGGTGGGTTCGTCGAGGAACAGCACCCGGGGGCGGGTGACCAGGCCGGCGGCCAGGTCCAGGCGCCGCTTCATGCCGCCGGACCAGGTGGACGCCATCCGGTCGGCGGCCTCGCCGAGTCCGAAGCGCTCCAGCAGCTCGTCCGCGCGGGCCCGGCCCGCGCGGCCGCGCAGTCCGGCCAGTCGGGCGAAGAGGCGGAGGTTCTCACGGCCGGTCAGGTCCCCGTCGACGGAGGCGTACTGGCCGGTGACGCCGATGGCGCGGCGGACGGCCGCGGGATCCCGGGTGACGTCGTGACCGGCGACGAGGGCGCGGCCGCCGGTGGGTGCGGTGAGCGTGGTGAGGATCCGGACGGCGGTGGTCTTGCCCGCGCCGTTAGGGCCGAGGAGGCCGCAGACCGTGCCCTCGGGGACGGCGAGGTCGAGGCCGCGCAGGGCGTGGACCTCCCCGTAGCTCTTCTCCAGACCCTCACTAAGTACAGCGTACGTAGTCGTCATGTGTGCCACCGTACCTCACTACGTACGCCGTACGTAACTAAGATGGTGGGGAGACGACGAGGTGATCTGAGCCATGACAGCCGGCGGGCGACCCGCTGAACCCGAAGTGATCTGGTCCCGCCCCCAGCGGGCCGGCCGCGGCCCCAGGCCCGCGCACAGCCGCGAGTCCATCGCGTCCGAGGCGGTGCGGATCGCCGACGAGGAGGGGATCGAGGCCGTCTCCATGCGGCGCGTGGCGGCCGGGATCGGCGCGGGGACGATGTCCCTCTACAACTACGTGCCGCGCAAGGAGGACCTGTACGAGCTGATGGTCGACGCGGTCAGCGGGGAGTACGAGTTTCCCGCGCCGACCGGCGACTGGCGGGCCGACCTGCTCGCGCTGGCCCGCGGGACGCGCGCGCTGATGCACCGCCATCCCTGGCTGCCGCGCCTGCTGAGTCCCGTCTACGGCTTCGGCCCGAATGCCCTGCGCTACCTGGAGTACAGCCTGGACTGCCTGGCCCCGCTCGACGTATCGGACGGCGAGAAGCTGGAGCTCGTCGCGGCCGTCAACGGGACCGTCGCGACCTACGTGGCCAGTGAGCTGGCCCTGGCCGAACGGGCCCGGTCGTTGCCCTGGGGCGAGGCGGAGGAGCAGCGCGTACGCACGGCCTGGCTCGGCTCCCGGCTGGCCACCGGGGAGTACCCGAGGCTGGCGGCGGCCCTCGGCGGCGCCGGCCCGGTCCCGGGAGCCGGGCTCGACATGGCCGAGGTCTTTGACCGCACGGTGTCCCGGCTGCTGGGGGCCTGGGGAGCGTAGGCCCGAGGTTCGACCGACCCGGCTCAGAGGAGGGCGAACTGCCCGCCCGGGCCCTCCTCCTGGTGGTCCAGCACCGAAGCCGGGCGCCGGGCCCAGGCCGGCGGCGGCAGCACCCCGGCCGTGCGCAGCGCCTCCACCGACAGCCCCGGCCCCGGTTCGAACGCGGCCCGCTCGGGGGCCAGTTCGGCCAACAACGCCAGCGTGGTCACCAGCGCCAGCAGCTCCGAGGTCCAGCTCTGCGGCCACTCGGCCGGCCCCAGCGCGGCCAGGCCGTCGGCGTCCGGGCCCCGGTGTGCGGTGCGGGCGGCGAACCAGGCCGGGAGCACCTGCACGCCCTGCGCCCCGCACTCCCAGGCCCCGGCCGGCACGGGGGAGACCGTCCCGTTCCCGAGACCCAGCGTCTCGCTCTCGGCGTCGTACGCGAGCTCGCGCGGCCAGCCCGCGACCGCCGAGCGGACGTACGGGCGGCGCCCGCCGGGCAGCCGGGGCGGTTCGCCGCCGCGCGCGCCGCGCAGCTGTACGTCCAGCAGCCGGTGCCCCAGCTCCAGCCCGGCCCGCCAGTGCTCGGGATCGGCGGCGAGCGGGACCTCGTACCCGCGCGGGCCCGGGCGGCCCGCCGCGAGGATCCAGCCCAGGACGTCCTCGGGGGCGACGCGGCCGCCGTGGTGCGCGCCGAGCAGGGGCAGCAGGCCGGGGGCGAGGTTCGGCTCGGCGCCGCCGGGGCGCCGGTGCAGGGGGCGGATCCGGCCGAGGCGGCCGACCGGGAGGTGCGCGGTGACCAGCGGATCCGGGGTCAGGGCGAGGAACAGCTGGTGCTCGTCCCGCACCCGCCAGAGCTCGGGGCGGGCCGTGTCGATGAGCCGCTGGTCGGGCAGCAGCCACTGCTCGTCGAAGGGCTCGCGGAGGACCCGTACGGGGTCGGGGCAGGGGCCCGGGGCGTCGGCGAAACGGGCCGTGGACGCCGAGCGCTGCCCCGGCAGGGCGGCCGCGCCGGCGTCGGGCCTGCGGCTGCGGCTCGGGCGGAACAACCGCTCCCGCTCGGCGCCTTCGGAGCCGGTCAGGGCGGCCCAGCGGGCGCGCAGGGCTGCCGGATCGGGTGCGGCCACCCAGTCCCGGCCCAGGCGCAGGCCGCCCACGGACCAGGGCATCAGATCATCGAGCAGCGGTGCGTCTTCGCTCACGCCGCCGATGGTAGCGACGGGATCCGGTGGCCGGGCTGCGTCCAGGCCGAAGGGCTGGGCAAGAGATAGGCTCCTTATGTACGCATACGTACGGTATCGACCGGGGAGGCGGTCATGAGCCAGTACGACGAATACACGACCCCGTCGCAGGCTGAGGGCGAGCGCCTCGACGAGGACATGGACGAGGTCCAGCGCAAGCAGCGGCACCCCCAGACGATGCGGACCACGCCGTCCCAGGCGGAGGGCGAACGCACCAGGGAGGACGACGAGAAGTAGTCGCACCCGCGGGAGCGGAAGGTGGTCGGAGGGCGGTCGGGGGCCGTCAGGGGCCGTCAGGGGGCCATCGGCTGGCTGTGTGCCGCCAGCAGGCCGCCCGCAGGCCGCCGGCACGCCGTACGTGCGCCCCAGCATGCCGTCGGTGCGCCGCCCGCGCGCCGTCAGGGCGTCGTCATTGCGCCGCCCGCGCGCCGTCGGTGCGTCGTCAGTGCGCGTCGACCGTCACGGTGAAGGAGAACCGGTCGCCCCGGTAGCGGATCCGGGCCACGTCCACCACCCGGCCGTCCTCGTCGTAGGTGACGCCCGTGTAGTGCAGGATCGGGCTCAGCAACGGCACCTGGAGCAGCTCGGCCGTCTCCGGGTCGGCCAGCCGCGCCTCCACCGTGTCCGTGATCCGGCTGATGCGCACCCCCACGACGTCCCGCAGGACCTTCGTCATCGGCCAACGTTCGAGATCGGCGAGGTCCACCGCTTCGGCGAACTCCGGGAGGACGGCGTTCTCCGCCCAGTTGGTCGGCTCGCCGCTCTCCCGGTCGTGGCGCAGGCGGCGGTACGTGACCACCTCGGCCGTGCCCGGGAAGTGTTCCAGCAGCTCCCCGGACACGGCGGTGCGGCCGTGCCCGAGGATCGTCGTGCGGTCGCCCGACTGCTGGGCCACGATCGCGTCGACCGAACCCAGCAGCCGGACCGGAGCGCTGCGCAGCGCGCCCGGCTCGATGAAGGTGCCGCGCCGCCGGTGCCGGCTGATCAGCCCCTCGCCCTCCAGCTCCTTGAGCGCCTGCCGCATGGTCAGCACGCTCACCCCGTAGTGCCCGGCCAGCTGCTCCTCGGTGGGCAGGCGCAGCGAGGCGTCCGGGGTGCGCCCCAGTATCGAGGCGCGCAGTGACTGCGACACCTGGTACCAGAGCGGCAGCTTCCGGTTCAGTACCAGCGAGTCGGGGGCGAAGGCGGTCACGGGTGGTTCTCCGAAGGCTGGACAGGGGTGAGGTGCGGCGCATGCAGGGTACGGCGCATGCAGCGCATGCAGCGTATGCAGTGCAGGTCAGGCGCGGAAGTGGCGCTGCAGCCCCTGCCACACGTCGTCGTAGCCGCGCTGGAGGTGATCGGCGCCGGCCGCCTGCGCGGTGGCGGTGATCGGCCAGCGGGTCTCGAACATGAAGGCCAGGCCGTCGTCGATCTTCTGCGGCTTCAGCTCGGCCGCACTCGCCCGCTCGAAGGTCTCGTGGTCGGGTCCGTGCGCGGACATCATGTTGTGGAGCGAGCCGCCGCCGGGGACGAAGCCTTCGGCCTTGGCGTCGTAGGCCCCCTCGATGAGGCCCATGTACTCGCTCATCACGTTGCGGTGGAAGTAGGGCGGACGGAAGGTGTCCTCGCCGACCAGCCAGCGCGGGGCGAAGACCACGAAGTCCACGCCCGCCAGCCCCGGGGTGTCGGAGGGCGAGGTCAGGACGGTGAAGATCGACGGGTCGGGGTGGTCGTAGCTGATCGAACCCAGGACGTTGAAGCGGCGCATGTCGTACACGTACGGGACGTGGCTGCCGTGCCAGGCGACCACGTCGAGCGGGGAGTGGTCGTAGGTGGCGGACCAGAGGTTGCCGCAGAACTTGTTGATCACCTCGGTCGGGCGCTCGCTGTCCTCGTACGCGGCGACGGGGGCCTGGAAGTCCCGTGCGGCGGCGAGGCCGTTGGCGCCGATCGGGCCCAGGTTCGGCAGCTCGAAGGGCTGGCCGTAGTTCTCGCAGATGTAGCCGCGGGCGTCGGCGTCGAGCAGCTCGACGCGGAAGCGGACGCCGCGGGGGATGAGGGCCATGTCGCCCGGGCGGGCGGCGAGCAGGCCCAGCTCGGTGCGCAGGAGCAGTCCGCCGCGCTCGGGGACGATGAGCAGCTCGCCGTCGGAGTCGCTGAAGACCCGGTCGGTCATGTCGGCGTTGGCGGCGTAGAGGTGGATGGCCATGCCGGCGCGCTGGGCGGCGTCGCCGTTGCCGCCGAGGGTCCACAGGCCGGAGAGGAAGTCGGTGCCGGGGGCCGGGTCGGGCAGCGGGTTCCAGCGGAGCCGGTTCGGGTCCGCCACGGACTCGGTGAAGGGCGCGGAACGCAGGGCCCCGTTGTCGATCCGGGTGAAGGGCGGGTGCGCGGCCGAGGGGCGGATCCGGTAGAGCCAGGAGCGGCGGTTGTGGGTGCGGGGCTCGGTGAAGGCGCTGCCGCTGAGCTGCTCGGCGTAGAGGCCGAGGGGTGCGCGCTGGGGCGAGTTCCGGCCGATCGGCAGGGCGCCGGGGACGGCCTCCGAGCTGTGCTCGTTGCCGAAGCCGGTGAGGTACTCCAGTGCCTCTGCCGTCTTCCTGGCCTGCTCGCTCATGTGCTGCTCCCGCTCCGTCGAAGGAATCCTATGGTCGACAGTAGGATTCCGCGGCCCGCACGTCAACGGCGGACCCGTGTCCGGACCGGAGATCGGCGGGAAAGGCCGGAAATGGGGGAGGGGTCCACGGGGTGCGGACGGGATCCAGGGCGGGGGTCGGGCCGGGAGCCGGGACGGGAGTCGGGGTGAGTCGGGGCGGGGAGTAGGGGTGAGGGGCCGGGATGGGGAGCCGGGGCGGGGAGCCGGGGCGGGAGCGGAGATCGGGCGCGGCGAGCGGCGCTGGTGGTTCGGATTCGGCTGACGGGAACACGGATCCCGTCGAGGGGGATCCCAAAAGATGAACAATGCTCTACTCTCACGCGCATGTCGTGGACCCGCAGGTTCCCTGCCGTGCCGGCGGCGCTCCTCGCCGCCCTTCTCGCCCTCCTGTCCCTCCTCGTCGCGGCGCCCGCCGCCAGCGCGCACGAGGAGCGCCCGATCACCCTCCCGGACGGCTCCGGATCGGTACCCGAGTACCGCGCTGCCGAGCCCGACCTGATCGTCTGCAAAACCGACCGGCCCGCCTTCGAGCGCCGGATATCCGCCTTCCCTGAAGAGCTCAAGCAGCGCAACCTCGCCCTGTACGAGCGGTGCGAGAAGAGCGGCTACCGGCACCTGCAAGAGGCCGTCGACGCCGTCGACCGGCCCGGGATGAACGTCGCGGTCCTCCCTGGCCTGTACGAGGAAGAGCCCTCGCTCCCCGCGCCGACGGGGGAGTGCGCCGCGCT
The DNA here is from genome assembly GCF_026340975.1 of Streptomyces sp. NBC_01214. Taxonomy (GTDB): domain Bacteria; phylum Actinomycetota; class Actinomycetes; order Streptomycetales; family Streptomycetaceae; genus Streptomyces. The sequence continues at coordinate 2,693,571 of NZ_JAPEOS010000001.1, forward strand.
CAAGGCCCCCCAGTCCGCGCTCGGGTACCAGATCCTGTCCTACGAGCAGCAGGTGCAGTGCCGGCACAACCAGAACCTCGTCGCCATCCTCGGCAAGACGAACCTGCAGATCGAGGGCACGGGCGCGTCACGGCTCGACGTGGTCGTCGACGCCAAGTACCAGAAGCTGAACGCCATCCGCGCGGACAAGTCCAACGGCATCTACTTCCGCAACTTCACCGCCCAGCGCACCACCTTCAACTCGCTGTACGTGCTCGCGGGCGACGGCTTCGTCATCGACGACGTGCTGACCCGCTGGAACGACGAGTACGGTTTCCTGACCTTCGCCAGCGACCACGGGCTCTACAAGAACTGCGAGTCGTACGGGAACGGCGACTCCGGCATCTACCCGGGCAGTGCCTCGAACATCAACGACGGCCGCGGCTACGAGGTCCCCCGGTACTCCATCGAGATCACCGGCTGCCGCAGCCACCACAACATGGTCGGCTACTCCGGCACCGCGGGCGACTCGGTGTGGGTGCACGACAACGAGTTCGACCAGAACATGGGCGGCGCCTCGATGGACAGCGCCTTCCCCGGACACCCCGGACTCCCGCAGAACCACGCCAAGTTCGAGCGGAACCTGATCCACGACAACAACCAGGACTACTACGGGTACGTCGCCGACGGCACCTGTGCCAAACCGCCGATCGAGCGCGGCTACGAGCGGGGCGTGGTCTGCCCGCAGATCTCCATGCCGCCGGGCACCGGCATCATCACCGCGGGCGGCAACTGGAACCTCTACGAGAACAACTGGGTGTACGGGCACCGGCGCGCGGGCTTCTTCCTCAGCGCGGTCCCCGCCTTCATCCGCGGCGAAGAGGCGTGGTCGAAGCAGACCGACACCTCCCACCACAACCGGTACGCCGGGAACGTCATGGGCAAGGACAAGTCCGGCGCCGCCCGCCCCAACGGCATGGACGTGTGGTGGGACGGCCAGGGGCGCGCCAACTGCTGGCAGGACGGACCCGACGGCTCCACCCCCGGCGCGGTCCCGCAGTGCGGTGACCGCCGCGGCGAGGTCTCGGGGGCGTCCGCCCGCCTGGTCGGCGAGCCGGTCAAGCTGGCCCAACTCCTCGTCTGCGCGGACTACAACGTCCAGGCGCGCAAACTCCCCTCCGGCTGCGACTGGTACGGCGCGCGCGGACTCGAGCGGGTGGAGACCCAGCTCGCGCTGGCCGTGGCCGCGGTGCTGCTGCTCGTCGGCGGCGTCCTGTGGTGGCGCCGCCTGCGCGGGTCCCGGCTGGGCACGGCCGCCACGCTGGCCGGGCTGGCGGGCCTGGTCCTGGACGTGGCGGGCTCCACCATGCCCCTGACCGCCACCTTCGTACCGGCGCTCGCCCTCCTCCTGCTCGGCCTGTGGTGGACGGGCACCGGCCTGGTCCTGCGCCCCACCCGCCCCTGGCTGGCCCGCCTGACCCTGCTGTTGGCCGGGCTCACGCTGCTGGACGCCTTCGACAAGGCCGTCCTGATGATCCCCTGGACCCCCCTGAGCCCCGCCTGGGCACGGGCCCTGGTCGCCGTGATCTGGGTCCTGTGGGCGGTGGTGGCCTCGGCCCGCCCGGGCACCCCGGCCCGCCCGTCCGGCCCGGGCGCAGACCCCGCGGGCGACCGCGCCCCGGTCCCCGCCGGCCCCGCCCCGGCGCTGAGCGCGGCCGCCCCCGAGCCCCCGGCGACCCCGGCGAACCCGGACCCCGCGCCGTGACCCCCGCCCAGGCCGCCCCGACCACAGGAGGCCAGCCGTGACCGACCGGCCCGACGACGACAACCGGTGCGACGCCTGCGGTACGCCGCCCCGCGCGGCCCGCAGGCTCCGCCGAACCGCCCGCGCCGCGGCCCTGCTCGCCCTCGCTCTACTCCTCGCGGGCGGCGCGGCGACTGGCTGCGGAGGGCGGGCCACCACCCACCACAAGCCCGGCACCAGCCACGAGCAGGCGTCCGGCGGCGTGGGCACGCTGCTCACGGCCACCGACGCCACCGGTCACCGGCTCCGTGAGGTCCCGGCCCAGGGCGCGCCGGAGGTCCAGCTGACCGTCCGCCCGGACTCGGAGGACGGCTGGAACCTCCAACTGGCGGTGACGAACTACCGCTTCACCCCGGACAGCACCGGCGGCGCCGCCCTCCCGGGCGCGGGCCACGCCCACCTGGAGCTCGACGGCCGCAAGCTGGCCCGGCTGTACGGCCCCTGGTTCCACCTGCCCGCGGCGCAGGTCCCCGAGGGCACCCACACCCTGACCGTCCGCCTCTACGCGGACGACCACACCGCCTGGGCGGTCTCGGGCAAGCCGGTCGAGGGCACGGCCCAGCTCACCGCCGCCGCCGCCCCGAGCCAGCCGGGCGGACACAGCCACGGGGACACCCCGCCGGGCCAGACCCCGCCGCCGGGCCAGACCCCAGCGCCGGAGCAGGCCGACCGCACGGTCACCATCACCGTCCGGGACGGCAAGGTCAGCCCGGCCCCCGCCCGCACCGAGCTGCGGCGCGGAGAGCGCGTGGCCCTGCGCGTCACGAGCGACCGCGCGGACACCCTGCACGTCCACGGCTACGACAAGGAACTCGCCCTGCCGGCAGGCCAGGAGGCCACCCTGATCCTGACGGCCGACCGCACGGGCCTCTTCGAGGTCGAGACCCACGAGTCCAACCTCGTCCTGACCCAACTCCTCGTCCGATGACCCCACCCCGCCCCGAACCCAGCCCCGCGCCCGAGCCGACGCCCGAGCCCACGGCCCAGCCGACACAGGACCCCGTGCCCGCACCCGGCCCAGTGCGGGCATCGGGCCCCATGCCCGCACACGACCCCGGGGCCGGACCGGGCCCAGTGGTTGCACGCAACCCCGGCCCTGCGGCCGTACCCGGCCCTGCGGCTGGGCCCGGACCCGTGCCTGAACCCGCTCCTCGACCCGCTCCCGGGGCGGTGCTCACACCCGGGCCAGGGCCCGCGCCTGAGGCGGTGCCCGGGATGGTGCCTGGGGCCGCACGGCTCGGCGGCCCGCTCGCGTTTCCGAGTGGTGTCCCGTCCCGGCCGTTCGGACCCGGGCCGGAGTCCGGACGGCCGGGCCGTGTCGCCGACGGGACCCCGCTCCGGGCGGGGAGATGGTGAGCTCGCTCGGGCCGGATCTCGCCCCGGGCGCGGGCGAGGTGGGTCACGGCCAGGGCGTGGTCCTTCACCCGGACGGTCCGCTCACCTCGCTCGCGCACGGGATCGGGTCCCAGCACGATCTGCCGATCTCTCCCTTCTATGCCTTCGCCGGCGCCTTCGCCGCGCTGTTCGTCTCCTTCCTCGCCCTCGGCCTGCTCTGGTCCACCTCCCGCTTCCGCGGAGCGCGCTCGGGCCTCGCCCTGCCCGCCGCCCTCCAGCGGGTGGCCGACGCGCCCGCCGTCCGAACAGCCCTGCGCGGACTGGGACTCGCCGTCGCAGCGGCCGTCCTGCTCCACCTCCTCCTCGGACCCGACGACCCCGCGCGCAACCCCGCTCCCGGCGCCGTCTACGTCCTCCTCTGGGTCGGACTCGTGCCCGCCTCCCTCCTCCTCGGCCCCGTCTGGCGCCTGCTCAACCCGCTCCGCACCCTGCACCGCCTGCTCTCCCGCTGCCTGCCCCGCCGCGGCCCCGACCGCCCCCTCCCCTCCCGGCTCGGCCAGTGGCCGGCCGCCGCCGGTCTGTTCGGCTTCACCTGGCTCGAACTCGTCGCTCCTGAACCCGCATCCACCACCACCCTCCTCATCGCCGTTACGGCCTACGCCACCGTCCACCTCCTGCTCGCCGCCCGCTTCGGCGAGCGCTGGTTCGACAACGGCGATGCCTTCGAGGCGTACTCCGCCCTCCTGGCCCGGCTCGCCCCCTTTGGCCGTCGTAGCGACGGCCGCCTCGTTCTCCGTAACCCCTTCCACGGACTCGACGCGACACCCGAGCGGCCCGGACTCGTCGCCACCGTCTGCGTCCTACTCGGCTCCACCGCCTACGACGGCTTCTCCGACAACCCCTCGTGGATCAACGCAATACAGACCTCCCCCCTCGGCCGCATCCCCACGGCCACACTCGGACTGCTCGGCTCCATCGCCCTCGTCGCCGCCCTCTACTGCCTCTGCGCCGCCGCCACCCGCCTCGTCAGCGGCCCGCACCCCGGCCCGCTGACCGCCTTCGCGCACTCACTCGTACCGATCGCGCTCGGCTATCTCATCGCCCACTACTTCTCCCTCCTGGTAGTCGAAGGACCACGCACAGTAAGCATGGCACTCGGCACTGACAACGCCCCCGAACCCGTGCCACTCCTAGGGCCAGGCGGCCTCGCCGCCCTCCAGGTCATCGCCGTCGTCACCGGTCACGTCCTCGGTGTCGTCGCGGCCCACGACCGGTCCGTGCGGCTCTTCCCGCCGGCGAAGGCGGTGGCTGGACAACTGCCGCTGTTGGCGTTGATGATCACTTACACCGTCGGGGGGCTCAGTCTCCTGCTGAACTGAAACCTCCGAAGAACCGAGAAGCGAGGAGCGGCATGATGGACCCCGTGCCTCCCGCCCACTCCCTGCGCCGAGCGCCGATCCAGCAGCGCAGCGCCGACCGGCTCGCCCGGATCCTCGACGCCTGCGCCGAGCTGCTGGACGAGACCGGGTACGAGAACCTCAGCACCCGTGCCGTGGCCCAGCGCGCCGGCGTGCCGATCGGTTCCGTCTACCGCTTCTTCGGCAACAAGCGGGCCATGGCCATCGCCCTCGCCCACCGCAACCTGGACCGCTACGTCGACGGCATCGCGGACCGGCTCACGGACCTCCCGGCCACCCACTGGCGGCCCGTCGTGGACGCGGTGCTGGACGAGTACCTGGCCATGAAGCGCAGCGTTCCCGGCTTCGCGCTCGTCGACTTCGGCGTGCCCGCGCCTCCGGCCGAGGGGCCGGAGGCGGATCCCAACCACCAGGTCGCCGCCCGGCTGACGGAACTGCTCTCCGCGCATCTCGCCCTGACCCCCGACGCCGCCCTGGAGCGGGCCGTCCTCGTCGCGGTCGAGGCCACCGACGCGCTGATACAGCTCGCCTTCCGGGCCGACCCGGCCGGGGACCCCGGCATCGTCGCCGAGACCCGCGCGATGATGCACGCCTATCTGGCCCGCGTGCTGGACTGACCCCTTCGGGCTCCGCCCCCGGTGCTGGCTCCGGCGCCCGTGCCGGCTCCGGCGCCCGTGCCGGCTCCGCTGCCGTTGCCGCTCCCGGCCCGGAAGGCTGGTCGTCACCCGTACCCATCCGGTCCCGCACGCCCCTCCCCTTCATGCGTACCGGTCGGTATGCTCGACGCACTCCGCGCGTCCGTTCCCGTGCCGCAGACCGCCGCCCCTGGAGGGCCCATGTCACGCACCGCCCTGCGCATCTGCCCCCTGTGCGAAGCCACCTGCGGCCTCACCCTCACCCTTGCGGACGGCGCGGTCACCGGGGCCCGCGGTGACCGCGAGGACGTTTTCAGCCGCGGCTTCATCTGCCCCAAGGGGGCTGCGTTCGGAGCACTCGACTCGGACCCCGACCGGTTGCGGGGCCCCCTCGTCCGCCGCGACGGCCGCTTGCGGGAGGCCACTTGGGAGGAGGCCTTCGAGGCCGTAGCGGCTGCCGTTCCCGCCCTGGTGGGGGAGTACGGGGCCCAGTCGGTCGGGGTCGTCCTCGGCAACCCGAACGTCCACACCATGGCCGGCGCCCTCTACCCGCCCCTGCTCCTCAAGAGCCTCGGCACCCGCAACCTCTTCACCGCCAGCACCCTCGACCAGATGCCCAAGCACGTATCCAGCGGGCTGCTCTTCGGCGACCCCTTCGCCATCCCGGTCCCCGACCTCGACCGGACCGACTTCCTGCTGCTCCTGGGCGCGAACCCGGTCGAGTCCAACGGCTCCCTGTGCACCGCCCCCGACTTCCCGGGCCGGCTCAAGGCCCTCCGCGCCCGAGGCGGCACCCTGGTCGTCGTCGACCCGCGCCGTACGCGCACCGCCGCGCTCGCCGACCGCCACCTCGCGCCGCGCCCCGGCAGCGACGCGCTCCTGCTCGCCGCCCTCGCACACACCCTGATCGAGGAGGAACTCGCCGACCCCGGAGCGCTGGAGGAACACTGCGACGGCATCGGGGAACTCGGCGCCGCGCTCGGGAGTTTCTCTCCTGAGGCCGTCGCACCCGCATGCGACCTCACCGCTGCCGAGATCCGCACCCTCGCCCGCGAGCTCGCAGCCGCACCCACCGCCGCCGTTTATGCCCGGATCGGCAGCTGCACCGTCGAGTTCGGCACGCTAGCGAGCTGGCTGGTCGACGTACTGAACATCCTCACCGGCAACCTCGACCGGCCGGGCGGAGCTCTCTTCCCGCTCTCCGTGACGGCTCCCGCGGGCCGTCCCGCGGGCCCGGGCAAGGGGTTCGCCCTCGGTCGTTGGTCGAGCCGGGTCTCCGGACACCCCGAAGTCAAGGGCGAGCTGCCGATGGCCGCCCTCGCGGAGGAGATCGAGACTCCGGGGGACGGGCGGATCCGGGCCCTGCTGGCCATCGCCGCCAACCCGGTCCTGTCCGCACCCGACGGCGATCGGCTGGACCGGGCGCTGGCCGGGCTGGACTTCATGGTCTCGGTCGACCCCTACCTGAACGAGACCTCACGCCACGCCCATGTCGTCCTGCCACCGCCGCCGCCCTCACAGAGTGCACACTTCGACTTCGCCTTCAACGGGTTCGCCGTGCGCAACCAGGCCCGCTATTCGCCCGCCGCCCTCCCGCTGGAGGACGGACGCATGGACGAGTGCGAGATCCACGCGCGCCTGATCCTCGCGGTCTCCGGCCTGCACGGAGCGCCGCCGGGGGCCGTCGACGAGCGCGTCATCGCCGACAGTCTGGCCCGGGCCGTCACCGATCCCCACTCACCGCTCCACGGCGGCGACCCGCAGGAGCTGGCCCGTCTACTGACCGGCAGTACCGGCCCCGAGCGGCGCCTCGACCTGATGCTGCGCACCGGCCCGTACGACCTGATCCTCGACGATCTGCGGAAGGCGCCGCACGGCATCGACCTCGGCCCGCTGCGGCCCCGGCTTCCGGGCGTGCTGAAGACCCGCAGCGGCAGGATCGAGTTGCTCCCGGACCCGATCGCGGCCGAGCTCCCCAGGCTGTGCGCGGCGCTCGCCGACCGCCCCGCCTCCCTGGTGCTCGTGGGCCGCCGCCATCTGCGGTCCAACAACAGCTGGTTGCACAACGTCCCGGCCCTCACCGGAGGTTCCAACCGCTGCACCCTTCAGGTCCATCCGCAGGACGCGGACCGGCTCGGCCTCGTCGACGGGGGACACGCCAGGATCACCGCCGCCGGCGGGAGCCTGGAGGTGCCCGTCGAGGTCACCGACGCCGTGCGCACCGGTGTGGTGAGCCTTCCGCACGGCTGGGGGCACGACCGGGCCGGCTCGCGGCTGTCGGTGGCCGCCGCGGCGCCCGGCGCGAACGTCAATCAGCTGCTCGACGGCACCCGCATGGACCGGCTGTCCGGTACGGCAGTGCTCAACGGCTTCCCCGTCGAGCTCGCACCACTGCCCTGAGCTGGGGTTTTGCTCGTATTGCTCACGCGTGGACGTCTTGTTGGCGCAAGGAGGTGGCACCTACCTTCCCCACATGCTGACCTTCCTCGGCTTCGCCATGATCGCGACGTTCCTGGTCCTGATCATGATGAAGAAAATGTCGCCCATCGCGGCGCTCGTCCTCATCCCCGCACTCTTCTGCGTGTTCGCAGGGAAGGGCGTGCACCTCGGCGACTACGTCATCGAAGGCGTCGGCAAGCTCGCCCCGACCGCCGCCATGCTGATGTTCGCCATCGTCTACTTCGGCGTGATGATCGACGTCGGCCTCTTCGACCCGATCGTCCGTGGCATCTTGCGCTTCTGCAAGGCGGACCCGATGCGGGTGGTGGTCGGCACCGCCGTCCTCGCCGCGATCGTCTCGCTCGACGGCGACGGATCGACCACCTTCATGATCACCGTGTCGGCCATGTACCCCCTCTACAAACGGCTCGGCCTGAGCCTGGTGGTGATGACGGGCGTCGCGGCCACGGCCAACGGCGTCATGAACACCCTGCCCTGGGGCGGTCCGACCGCGCGCGCCGCCACCGCCCTCAAGCTCGACGCCGCCGACATCTTCGTCCCGATGATTCCGGCGCTCGCGGTGGGCCTGCTGTTCGTGTTCGTCCTGGCGTACGTCCTCGGCGTGAAGGAGCGCCGCCGGGTCGGCACGCTGGTGCTGCCCGGTCAGGCGGGTCCGGAGGCCGCCGAGGCGGAGCTGGTCCCGGCCGGGCCCGGCACGGCCGCCGCGGCCGCCACGGACGTCGCCGTGACGTCCACGTCCGCCAATGGCTCCGCCGGTTCCACGGCTTCCGCCGGACCTACCGCTTCCCCCGCAGGTCCGGCCGCATCCGCCCCGCACGGGAACGGTTCCGCCCCCGCGCCCGAGGACGGTTTCCAGGGCCTGGCCCCCGACCGCCCCACCCTGCGGCCCCGTCTCTACTGGTTCAACGCCGGCCTCACCGTGGCCCTCCTCACCGCGATGATCATGGAGCTGCTGCCCATCCCGGTGCTGTTCCTGCTCGGCGCCGCCCTCGCCCTCACCGTCAACTTCCCGCACATGCCCGACCAGAAGGCCCGGATCGCCGCCCACGCCGACAACGTCCTGAACGTCGCCGGCATGGTCTTCGCCGCCGCCGTCTTCACCGGGGTCCTCACCGGCACCGGCATGGTCAAGCACATGGCCGACTGGCTCGTCGGCGCCATCCCCGAGGGCATGGGCCCGCACATGGCGCTGGTCACCGGCCTGCTCAGCCTGCCGCTCACCTACTTCATGTCCAACGACGGCTTCTACTTCGGCGTCCTGCCCGTCCTGGCCGAAGCCGGCGCCGCCCACGGGGTCTCCCCGCTGGAGATCGCCCGTGCCTCCCTCGTCGGCCAGGCCCTGCACATGTCGAGCCCGCTGGTTCCGGCCGTCTACGTCCTCGTCGGCATGGCCAAGGTCGAGTTCGGCGACCACACCCGGTTCACCGTGAAATGGGCGGCCCTGACCTCGCTCGTGGTCCTCGCGGCAGGGATGCTTTTCGGCATCATCTGAAATCCGGCGCCCTCTGGCCGCTAAAAACTACCGACGCTAGTTTGTAGGGTGTTCGCGAGGTCGGATCTACGCGCTCGTGCGTGCTCGGGAGGAATGCCATGAAGGCCCACGACGGGATGTACATCGACGGCGCGTGGCGGCCCGCCGCCGGCAGCGATCTGATCGAGGTCGTGAACCCGGCCGACGGCCAGGTCATCGCCCAGGTCCCGGCCGGTACCGAGGAGGACGTGGACGCGGCCGTACGCGCGGCCCGTGCGGCCCTCCCCGGCTGGGCGGCCACGGCTCCGGCCGAGCGGGCCGCCCTGATCGGCGCGCTCCGCGACGCACTCTCGTCCCGCACGAGCGAGCTGACCGAGACCATCACCGCCGAGCTCGGGTCCCCGCTCGGCTTCTCGAAGGCGGTCCACGTCGGAGCGCCGATCGCCGTGGCCACCTCCTACGCCGAACTCGCCTCCTCCTACGCCTTCGAGGAGCGGGTCGGCAACTCCACCGTGCTGCTCGAGCCGATCGGGGTGGTCGCGGCCATCACGCCCTGGAACTATCCACTGCACCAGGTCGTTGCAAAGGTGGCGCCCGCTCTCGCCGCCGGCTGCACCCTCGTCCTCAAGCCGGCCGAGGACACCCCGCTGACCGCACAGCTCTTCGCCGAGGCCGTGCACGAGGCGGGCATCCCGGCCGGAGTCTTCAACCTGGTGACCGGTACCGGTCCGGTCGCCGGCCAGGCCCTGGCCGCGCACGAAGGAGTCGACCTCGTCTCCTTCACCGGCTCGACCGCGGTCGGCAAGCAGATCGGCGCCACGGCCGGCGCCGCCGTCAAGCGGGTCGCGCTCGAACTGGGCGGCAAATCGGCCAATGTCATCCTGCCCGGGGCCGACCTGGTCAAGGCCGTCGCGGCAGGCGTCGGGCACGTCATGAACAACAGCGGCCAGAGCTGCAACGCGCTGACCCGGATGCTCGTCCACCGGGACCACTACGAGGAGGCCGTCTCGCTCGCGGCCGCCGCCGTCGCCGACTATCCCACGGGCGACCCCCGCGAGGCCGGCGTCCGCGTCGGCCCCGTCGTCAACGCCAAGCAGCACGAGCGCGTCCGCGGCTTCATCACCAAGGGCGTGGAGGAGGGCGCGCGCCTCGTCGCCGGCGGGCCCGACGCGCCGCTGGAGCAGGGGTACTTCGTGGCGCCGACGGTGTTCGCCGACGTCACGCCCGACATGACCATCGCCCAGGAGGAGATCTTCGGCCCGGTGCTGTCGATCCTCCGCTACGAGGACGAGGAGGAGGCCCTGAGCATCGCCAACGGCACCGTCTACGGTCTGGGCGGCGCCGTCTGGGCCGCCGACGACGCGACGGCCGTGGCGTTCGCGCGCCGGATGGACACCGGGCAGGTGGACATCAACGGCGGCCGCTTCAACGTGCTCGCGCCCTTCGGTGGCTACAAGCAGTCGGGCGTCGGCCGTGAGCTGGGCGCGCACGGCCTGGCGGAGTACCTCCAGACCAAGTCCCTGCAGTTCTGATCCTCCCGATTCCCGTACCTGCCCTGCCCGGCCTGGCCGCCCTGCCTGCCCCGCTCGGCCTGACCGCCCTGCCCGACCCGCAGCACCCGTCCCGCACCGGAAAGACGAGATGACGACCATGGTCCGCGCCGCAGTCCTGCCCGCCGTCGGAGCCCCGCTGGAGATACGGGACATCGTGCTGCCGGATCCCGGTCCCGGGCAGGTCCGGGTGCGGCTCGCCGCAGCCGGGGTGTGCCACTCCGACCTCTCCCTCACCAACGGCACCATGCGGGTTCCCGTGCCCGCCGTCCTCGGCCACGAGGGCGCGGGCACGGTCCTCGCGGTGGGGGAGGGCGTCACCCACGTCGCCCCCGGCGACGGCGTGGTGCTCAACTGGGCCCCGTCCTGCGGAGAGTGCCACCACTGCACGATCGGTGAGGTCTGGCTCTGCGCCACGGCGCTCACCGGAGTCGGGGCCGTCTACGCGCACGACGCGCAGGGCACCGCACTGCACCCCGGTCTGAACGTGGCCGCCTTCGCCGAGGAGACCGTCGTCGCGGCCAACTGCGTGCTGCCCGCCCCCGCCGGGATCCCGCTCGCCGAGGCCGCCCTGCTCGGCTGTGCCGTCCTCACCGGCTACGGGGCCGTCCGCCACAGTGCCCAGGTCCGTCCGGGCGAGTCGGTGGTCGTCTTCGGAGTCGGCGGGGTCGGCCTGGCAGCCCTCCAGGCCGCCCGGATCGCGCAGGCGGGCCCGGTCATCGCCGTCGACGTGTCCCCCGCCAAGGAGGAACTGGCCCGTGCGGCCGGGGCCACCGAGTTCGTACTGGCCTCCGACACCACCGCCAAGCAGATCCGCGCGCTGACCGGCGGGCAGGGCGCCGACGTCGCCGTCGAGTGCGTCGGCCGGGCCGAGACCATCCGGGGCGCCTGGGAGTCGACCCGGCGCGGCGGCCGCACCACGGTCGTCGGCATCGGCGGGAAGGAGCAGCAGGTCACCTTCCACTCCATGGAGATCTTCCACTTCGCCCGCACCCTCACCGGCTGCGTGTACGGCAACAGCGACCCCGCCCGCGACCTCCCGGTGATCGCCGAGCACGTCCGCGCGGGCCGTCTCGACCTCGGCACCCTGGTCACCGACCGCATCACCCTCGACGGCATCCCGGCCGCCTTCGACGCCATGCTGTCGGGCAAGGGCGGCCGTTCCCTCGTCGTGTTCTAACCCCGTCCGCCGGGCGCCCCGCCCTCGGGGCGCACCCCGGGCGCACCCCGAGTGCGTCCGCCCCGAGCGGGTACGCCCCGAGCGCGGCTGCTCCGGGTGCGCCCGGAGCGGCCTCAGCGGCCGGACCGGCCGCCCGCAGCCGTGCGCGGACCCGCACCGCGGCGTCGTCCCGAACCGCGGCGTCAGCCCGCACCGGGGTGATCAAGTCGGTGTCCCGCTGCGTCATGCCGGCTCATTCAACGCCTCGTACTGGAGGGCAAGTCCGTCCAGCAGCGCCGCCAGGCCGGTCTCGAAGGCGCCCTCGTCCACCTCGCGCCCGCGCTCCGCGAGCAGGTGGGCCTGGCCCAGGTGCGGGTAGTCCGCCGGGTCGTATGCCGTGCGGTCGTCCACGAAACCCCCGGCGAAGGAGGCCACCGCCGAGCCCAGGATGAAGTACCGCATCAGTGCGCCGATCCGGGTCGCCTGCGCCGCCGGCCAGCCCGCCGCCGTCATCGCCCCGAACACCGCGTCCGCCAGCCGCAGCCCGGCGGGCCGGCGGCCCGGCCCGCGCGCCAGCACCGGCACGATGTTCGGGTGGTCCGCCAGCGCGTCCCGGTAGGAGTGCGCCCACGCGTGCAGAGCCGCACGCCAGTCCTGGCCGCCGTCGAACATCGACAGGTCCACCCGCGCGCTCACCGCGTCGGCCACCGCGTCCAGGATCTCGTCCTTGGTGCGGAAGTGGTTGTAGAGCGAGGGCCCGCTGACCCCGAGCGCAGCCGCCAGCCGGCGCGTCGACACCGCCTCCAGCCCCTCCGCGTCCACCAGGGCGCCGGCCGCCCCGATGATGCGGTCCCGGCTGAGGAGGGGCTTGCGCGGTCTGGCCATGCGCCACATAGTAGGGCCTGCCCGCCCTAAACTACCGGTGCTAGTTAAAGGCCCGGTCCCGCCCCGGAGGTGCCCGGTGAATCTGGAGCTGAGCGAGGAGCAGAGCGCCGTACGCCGGCTCGCCCGCGAGTTCACCGAGCGCGAGGTCGTCCCGTACGCCGCCGAGTGGGACCGCGCCGAGAGCGTGGACCGGGCCATCGTGAAGAAGCTGGGCGCGCTCGGCTTCCTCGGCCTGACCGTCCCCGAGGAGTACGGCGGCTCCGGCGGTGACCACCTCGCCTACGCGCTGGTCACCGAGGAGCTCGGACGCGGCGACTCCGCCGTGCGCGGGATCGTCTCCGTCTCCCTCGGCCTCGTCGCCAAGACCATCGCCGCCTGGGGCAGCGAGGAGCACAAGCGCGCCTGGCTGCCCCGCCTGTGCTCCGGCGACGCGCTCGGCTGCTTCGGCTTGACCGAGCCCGGCACCGGATCCGACGCCGGTAGCCTCACCACCCGCGCCGTGCGCGCGGGTGACGCGTACGTCCTCGACGGCAGCAAGATGTTCATCACCAACGGCACCTGGGCCGACGTGGTGCTGCTCTTCGCCCGGACCGGCGACGAGCCCGGCCACCGCGGGGTCTCCGCCTTCCTCGTCCCCACCGACACCCCGGGACTGACCCGCCGCGAGATCCACGGCAAACTCGGCCTGCGCGGCCAGGCCACCGCCGAACTCGTCCTCGACGGCGTCCGCGTGCCCGCCTCCGCAATGCTCGGCCCCGAGGGCAAGGGCTTCTCGGTCGCCATGTCCGCCCTCGCCAAGGGCCGGATGTCGGTCGCCGCCGGCTGTGTCGGCATCGCGCAGGCGGCCCTGGACGCGGCCGTCTCGTACGCCGCCCAGCGCGAGCAGTTCGGCCGGCCGATCGCCCACCACCAGCTGGTGCAGGAGCTCATCGCCGACATCTCGGTCGACGTGGACGCCGCCCGCCTGTTGACCTGGCGGGTGGCCGACCTCATCGACCGCGGGCAGCCCTTCGCCACCGAGTCCTCCACCGCCAAGCTCTTCGCCTCCGAGGCCGCCGTGCGCGCCGCGAGCAACGCCCTTCAGGTGCACGGCGGCTACGGCTACATCGACGAGTACCCGGCGGGCAAGCTGCTGCGCGACGCCCGCGTGATGACCCTGTACGAGGGAACCAGCCAGATCCAGAAGCTGCTCATCGGTCGTGCCCGCACCGGGGTTTCCGCCTTCTGAGTACCCGTATGAGTACGCGTGCGGATGTGCTCTCCCGCCGTCCGGTCGATGCTCGACCCATGAACGAGACACCGGTCAAGCAGCAGAGCACGGGGGCGTACTACGGCCAGGCCGTCGCCTCCTTCGGCATCGCCATCGGCGCTGTGGCCGTGGGGATCTACAACCTGGAGGCGAACGGCTGGGTCCGGGCCTTCCTCGGCATCGCGGTCCTCTACCTCACCACCTCGGCCTTCACCCTCGCCAAGGTGATCCGCGACCGCCAGGAGGTCACGCAGATCGTCAGCCGGGTGGATCAGGCCAGGATGGAGAAGATCATGGCCGAGTACGATCCCTTCGCGCCGAAGTAGCCGGCTCGCAGGAGCCGCAGGAGCCGGCTCGACGGGCCAGGCCGGCCCGACATCGCTAAGCGCTTGCTCACCCTCCGGTAGGGTGTTCACTTCCACACGGTGAAGGGTGAGTGAGCGATGGGCAGCGCGGAGGATACGGTCGACGGCTACCGGCCGTGGTCCGAGGTCACCCCCGACGCCGCACGGCGGCTGCTCGTCGCGGCCGTCGACGCCTTCGCCGAGCGCGGGTACCACGCCACCACCACCCGTGACATCGCGGGCCGTGCCGGGATGAGTCCGGCCGCGCTCTACATCCACTACAAGACCAAGGAAGAGCTGCTCCACCGGATCAGCCGGATCGGCCACGACAAGGCGCTGGAGATCCTGACCATCGCCGCCGACGGCCCCGGCAGCGCCGCCGACCGGCTCGACGCCGCCGTACGGTCCTTCGTGCGTTGGCACGCGGCGCACCACACCACCGCGCGCGTGGTCCAGTACGAGCTCGACGCCCTCGCTCCCGAACACCGCTCCGAGATCGTGGAGCTGCGCCGGCAGAGCGACGCGGCCGTGCGCCGCATCATCGCCGAAGGGGTGGCCGCGGGGGAGTTCGACGTCCCCGACGTGCCGGGCACCACGCTCGCCGTGCTGTCGCTGTGCATCGACGTGGCCCGCTGGTTCAACGCGGTCGGACAGCGCACGCCCGACGAGGTCGGCGGGCTCTACGCCGACCTCGTGCTCCGCATGGTTGCCGCGCGGCCGGGCCCCGCGCAGTAGTACCGGAGGCCCCTGAGTGCCTGAGGTCCCTGCGTAGCGGAGGCCCCTGCGCGGCGGTCCGGCCGGGCTTCAGGATCAGAAGTAGTAGCGCGACACCGACTCCGCCACGCACACCGGCTTGTCGCCGCCCTCGCGCTCGACCGTGACGGTGGCCGTGACCTGTACGCCGCCGCCCGCCTCCGCGACCTCCGTGATCACGGCGACGGCGCGCAGCCGCGAACCGACCGGCACAGGCGCCGGGAAGCGGACCTTGTTCGTCCCGTAGTTGAGGCCCATCCGCATGCCTTCGACCCGCATGATCTGCGGTACCAGGCTGGGCAGCAGCGACAGCGTCAGATAGCCGTGCGCGATGGTGGAACCGAAGGGTCCGCCCGCTGCTCGCTCCGGGTCCACGTGGATCCACTGGTGATCGCCGGTGGCGTCCGCGAAGAGGTCGATCCGCTTCTGGTCCACCTCCAGCCACTCGCTGGGCCCGAGCGGTTCGCCGATCCCGGCGTGCAGCTCCTCGGCGGACGTGAAGACCCTCGGCTCGGCCATGCCCTGTTCCTGTCTCTCGCGGACGACTGACGGACGAATAAGCGCTTGCTCAGCATGCTGGGGGCGTATGCGTATGTCAACGGACCTCCGACTACGCTCGGCCGGGTGCCGCAGATTCCCGAGAAAATCCACGAGCTCACCGTCGGTCAGCTGTCCGCCCGTAGCGGCGCGGCCGTCTCGGCGCTCCACTTCTACGAGGCCAAGGGCCTGATCAGCAGCCGCCGCACCTCCGGAAACCAGCGCCGCTACACGCGTGACGCGCTGCGCCGGGTGGCCTTCGTGCGCGCCGCCCAGCGCGTGGGCATTCCGCTGGCCAGCATCCGTGATGCGCTGGCCCAGCTCCCCGAGGAGCGCACCCCCAACCGCCAGGACTGGGCCCGTCTTTCCGAGGCCTGGCGCGCCGAACTCGACGAACGCATCACCCGACTCGGCCGTCTGCGCGACCACCTGACGGACTGCATCGGCTGCGGCTGCCTGTCCATGGAGACCTGCGCGCTGTCCAACCCGGACGACGTCTTCGGCGAGCGGCTCACCGGCTCGCGGCTGTAGCCGCTGCCCGCGCCACCAGGTCCCTCGCTGCCGAGACCAGTTCGGCGTTCGAGCGGGCCGGCCGCCCGTCGGGCAGGTGCGTCACATCGCCCACGCCGGTCCGCACGCCGGTGCCGCACCGCGCGGCCAGCCGCAGCACCGGCCAGGCGGCCGCGTCCCGCCCGTACGGCACCACCGGTACGGGCGGCAGCGCGCGCAGGCCCGCGACCAGGGCCGGATCGGCCGCCGCCAGTTCGGCCGAGAGCCGGACCCGCCGGGGCTCACGCACCGGCCAGGCCAGGAACTGGGCCAGCGGCTCCGGCCCGGCCCCGCCGCCCAGTGGCACCACCGCGTCCACCGCGACCCCGCGTGCCAGCAGGGCCCGAGCGAGTTCCGCGGCGCCCGGCTGCCCGAAGTGCACCACCGCCCGGTCCGGCAGCACCGTCCACGAAGCCACCCGCTCCAGCCGCCCCGCGGGATCGGGCTCGGCCGCGATCGACACCGGCACCGACAGCGCTACGCCGACCCCCGTGCGCCGCAGCACCTCCAACACCGGTCCGACCACTCGCGGCGAGAGGCTCTCCCGCCCGCACGGCGTCCGCGGATGCACCAGCACCTCCCCGGCCCCGGCGCCGACGGCCGCGAGTGCCGATTCCGCCAGCGCATCCGGCGACATCGGCACGGCCGGGCCGTCCGCGGCGCTCCGCGAGCCGTTCACCGACACCGACACCGACACCGACACCGACACCGGCAGTGACATCGGCAGCGACGCCGACGACGGCAGCGGTATCGGCGCCGGCGTTCTCACGCCGCTCCCGCCGAGGGGATGCCCAGCAGCGCCGGGGTGTCCACCAGGGCCGGTCTGGGCACCACGATCCCGCAGCCCGCGCACACCGGCCCGTCCCAGGCCAGCGCCCCCGCCCAGGGGCCGACCGGAGCCACCTCCGGCCAGTGCAGTTCGGTGTCCCCGCACACCGGACACGCCGTGCCCGGTGCCGACTCCAGTGCCCGCACCAGCCTGCGCAGCACCTCGCCCAGCGCCCCCTCCGGCCGGACCCCCGGGTCCGCGCACCGCACCACCGCGTCCCCGCTCCCGCCCCACGCCCACTCCGGGCGGCGCAGTCCATGGTGCTTCTCGCGCCGGCGGCGTTCCGCGAACTGGCGCTCGTACTCCAGCCAGACCGCCCGTGCGTCCTCCAGCTCCTCCAGGGCGGCGACCAGCCGCAACGGATCGGCCCCCCGGTCCTCCGGGGCGATCCCGTGCCGGTCGCACAAGTGCCACCACGTGGCCCGGTGCCCGTACGGCGCGAACCGCTCCAGGCAGCGGCGCAGCGAGTGGCGCCGCAGGGCCCGGTCGTTGCGCGCGTCGCGCACTTGGTAGGCCAGACTCCGGAATCCCGCCATCACACCATCACCTCCACCGATGTGCCCAACATGCCCGGCCGGAGGCGGGCGCATGCGGGGGCGGACGAGGCGTGCGGGTGGCACATGGCCAGAACTCAGCGCCCCATGCGCCCCGCTGTCACCACCACCCGGGCCAGTTCCTCGTGGCAGATGTCGCTGTGCGCCCCCGACGGGGCGCCGCCGCGCCGCACCACGGAGCCCGTGTCCACACTGACGCAACCGGACGCGGGCAGCCCCTCGCGC
The DNA here is from genome assembly GCF_026340975.1 of Streptomyces sp. NBC_01214. GTDB lineage: Bacteria > Actinomycetota > Actinomycetes > Streptomycetales > Streptomycetaceae > Streptomyces. The sequence continues at coordinate 2,711,307 of NZ_JAPEOS010000001.1, forward strand.
AGCACGGTGTCCAAGCTCAGCCGGGGCGCACCCGGGACCGCCTGGACCCCGTCGTGCCCGATGGCGCCCCACCGCTCGTCGAAACCTAGAAGTCCGGCCGAATCGCCTGCCATCCGGGAGGCCAGCGGGTAGAAGACCCTGAGGGCCGAGTCGTGCGCGGAATGGCAGGCGACCACCGGTCCGTCGACCCGGCGCTGGAGCCCGCGCAGGGCGCCGCCGTCGCCCTTGTCGTGCGGCAGCCGGTCGGCGAACGCGTAGTGGGAGAAGGCCCCCTGGAGCAGGGTCACGGATTTCACGTACCGGGCCCGGTCCGGCACCGCGCGCAGGGAGAAGGACACCACGCGTGCGCCGAAGCTGTGTCCGATCAGATGGAACCGCAGGGCGGGACGGGCGGCCGCCAGCTGGGCCAGCACGGGGCCGAGGCCACGTTCGCCGACCACGCCCGCCCGCTTCTTCATCTTGTAGTACGTCGCCTGTCGCAGCAGTTCCTTGGCGCCGCCCCACAGGCCGCGCAGCCCGCCGCCGACCGTGAGCCCCGGACCGTCGGGGCCCGCCGGATCGGCCGCGCCCGGCGCGCCCGCCCTGACCAGGGCGACGGAAAGGGCCCGGCACACCTCCAGCACATCGTCCGTGAAGATCGCAGGTACCGCCGGCGCGACCGCCGCGGGCACCGCGTCCACCCCCGCCAACTCGCGCACCAGGGCCCCGAACTCGATGAAGGCGGACGCCGAATCCGGCTGCTCCTCCAGCAGTTCCGCCACCCTGTCCAGCTCCGCCCGTCGCTCCGGCCAGAACTCCCCGAGCGCCCGGCGGGTGAGCGGGTCCAGCGCGCTGGCGGAGCCCGGTTCCGCGAGGACGCCCGGCGGGTCGAAGTCCGGTATCGGCTCGTCGGAGAACCGCATCGCGGGCCATACGACACCCACGTACCCCAGGCGCACCCCCGACCCCACCAGTTCCTGGAAGGGAGCGAAGAACCGGTCGTAGAGGCGCGTCGCCGTGGACCGGTCGCTGTTCCAGCCGTGCGCGAAGACCAGCAGGTCGGTCGCCTCCATCCGGGACACCGCACCCTGCGTGACCCGATCCACGTCCCCTTCGGAGTCGAAGGTCAGCTCCGCGTACGGCCGGACCCCGACCCCGACCCCGACCCCGATCCCGAACCCGCCACCGACGTCCGTCATGACGTCCCCCTTCACGCCGTGCCTCCGGTGCAGCCAGCATCCTGCTGCGGCGCCCGCCCGGCCAGCCCCCCGACGCGCTCGGATCACGGATACAGCAGGTACTCCTCGCGCACCGCCGCGAAGCGCGCCAGCCCCGCCGCCCAGTCACCCGCCACCTCGTCCAGGTCCGCCCCGGCGTCCACCAGCGTCCGCACCCGGTCCGAGCCCGTGAGCCGGTCGATCCAGTGGTCCGCGCGCCAGCCGAAGCCGCTCCACACCCGCCGCGCCGTGACCAGCAGGCCGATCCCGGCCCGCACCGGGTCGAAGGCCGCCCGGTCGTGCACGATCAGCCGGACCCCGCCGCACACCTTCCCCACGTGCTTGGAGAAGGTCGGCGTGAAGTACGCCTCCCGGAACCACACCCCCGGCAGCCCCAGCGCGTTCGCCGCCTCCGCCCACCGCCGGTCGATCCCCTCCGCACCGACCACCTCGAAGGGCGTGGTCGTCCCGCGCCCCTCGGAGAGGTTCGTCCCCTCGAACAGGCAGGTGCCGGCGTACGCGAGGGCCGTGTCCGGCGTCGGCACGTTCGGGCTCGGCGGGACCCAGGGCAGCCCGGTCTCCCCGAAGAACGACTCCCGCCGCCATCCGGACATCGCCACCGTCCGCAGCCCGACCGGGCGGTCCGTCAGGAACTCGCCGTTGAAGAGCCGGGCCAGTTCGGCCACCGTCATCCCGTGTGCGAGGGCGATCGGCTCGCGGCCGACGAAGCTCGCGTACGGCCGCTCCAGCACGGGGCCCGCGGCCCGCCTGCCGCCCACCGGATTGGGCCGGTCCAGCACCACCACCGTCTTGCCGGCGAGGGCGGCCGCGCGCATGCAGTCGTAGAGGGTCCAGACGTAGGTGTAGAAGCGCGCCCCGACGTCCTGGATGTCGAAGACGACCGTGTCGATCCCGGCCGCCGTGAACACGTCCGCGAGCTTCTGCCCGCTCTTGCCGTACGTGTCGTACACCGCGAGCCCGGTCGCCGGATCCCGGGAGGCCCCCTCCGAGCCGCCCGCCTGGGCCGTTCCGCGGAAGCCGTGCTCGGGGCCGAACACCGCCACCAGGTCGACCCGCTCGTCCGCGTGCAGTACGTCGACCAGGTGCCGGGCGTCGGCGGTGATCCCGGTGGGGTTGGTGACCACCCCGACCTTCTGTCCGGCCAGTGCGGCGTACCCGTCCGCGGCGAGCCGCTCGAAGCCGGTACGCACCCGTCCGGCCGCCGCCGCGGCCCCGGTCGCCCCGCCCGCCCCACCCGCGGAGGCCCGGGAGGTTTCGCCGGCCCGGCCGGCCCCGGCGGACCCGGGTGGTCCGGCCGCCCCCAGGGCGCCCGCCGATCCGATGGCCCCCGCCAGTCCCAGCACCCCGCGTCGCGACACCGTCATCCGGCAACGCTAGGGGTCGCGCCCCTTTCCTCTCGACATACCGACCGGTTAGTCTGCCCGCGATCCGGCATCCGGCCGCACGAGAGGTGGACCCCGTGAGCGCGTACCAGGACCAGCGAGTCGTCGTCACCGGCGCGGGCGGCGGCATCGGCGCCGCCCTCGCGCACCGCTTCGCGGCCGAGGGCGCCACGGTGGTGGTCAACGACCTCGACCCGGCCAAGGCCGCCGCGGTCGCGGCCGCGATCGGCGCCCGGGCGATCCCGGTGCCGGGCGACGCCTCGGCGATCGTGGCCGAGGCCCGCGAGGCCCTCGGCGGCACGGTCGACGTCTACTGCGCCAATGCCGGGCTCGCCTCGGGCGGCGACGCCTTCGCCGACGAGGCCGTCTGGGAAGCGGCCTGGGACACCAACGTCATGGCCCACGTCCGCGCCGCCAGAGCGCTGCTGCCGGACTGGCTGGAGCGGGAGAACGGCCGCTTCGTGTCCACCGTTTCGGCCGCCGGGCTCCTGACCATGATCGGAGCGGCACCGTACAGTGTCACCAAGCACGGTGCGCTCGCCTTCGCCGAATGGCTCTCGCTGACCTACCGCCACCGCGGGGTCCAGGTCCACGCCATCTGCCCGCAAGGGGTGCGCACCGACATGCTGACCGCCGCGGGCTCGGCGGGCGAACTCGTGCTCGCGCCGACCGCGATCGAGCCGGAAGCGGTCGCGGACGCACTGTTCGACGGCATGGAGAAGGGCCGGTTCTTGATCCTCCCGCACCCCGAGGTCGCCGATTTCTACGCCGCCCGCGCCACCGAGCCGGACCGCTGGCTGAGCGGCATGAACCACCTCCAGCAGAAATGGGAGACCCGGTGACCTGTTCCCGGTCCACCTCCGGCGCTGCCCGGTCCGCCTCTGGCTCCTCCGACTCCTCCACCCCCACCGACGCCTCCCGGTACGCCGCCAAGCCGTGGCTCGGGCTGCTCGCCGCGGTCCAGCGGGCGCCCGTCGCGCCGCCGCCCACCGTGCTGCACGCCTTCCGCGAGGCCGTCGCCCGGGCTCCCGAACGCACCGCCCTGGCCTACTTCGACGGCCGGATCGGGTACGCCGAGGCGGACGAGCTCTCCGACTCCGTCGCCGGCCACCTCGCGGCGCGCGGCATCCGCCGCGGGGACCGGGTCGCCGTCATGCTGCAGAACACCCCGCACTTCGTGCTCGCCGTCCTCGCGGCATGGAAGGCGGGGGCCGTCGTCGTCCCGCTCAACCCCATGTACAAGTCCGGCGAGGTCGGGCACGTCCTCCGCGACTCCGGGGCCGCCGCCCTGGTCTGCGACGGCGGCGCGTGGACGGCGTACCTGCGCGGGGTGGTGCGGGACAGCGCCGTGCGGACCGTGCTGACCGCGTCGGACCTGGACTTCCAGACGCGCGACGACCCGCGCGTCTTCGGCCCCGCGCCGGACCGGGCCGCCGCCCCCGCCCGGCCGTTCGTGCCCGCCCAGGCGGACGCGCTCGACGCGGGGCTCGGCGCGGGGCTCGACGCGGGGTACGACCGGGAGCACCCGGCCGACCCGGACACCGCCGACCTCGCCGCGGCCGCCCCCGCCGCCCCCGCCGTCGGCCCCAGCACCGCGGACCTCTTCACCGTGGCCCGCGGCAGGCGGCCCGCGCCGGACGACCCGCACCTCACCGCCGCCGACACCGCCCTCATCAGCTACACCTCCGGCACCAGCGGCACCCCCAAGGGCGCGATGAACCCGCACGGCGCGCTGACCTACAACGCCGTCCGGCAGGTGACCTCCCACCCCCTCCCCGAGGGCGCCACCTACTTCGCCCTCGCGCCCCTCTTCCACATCACCGGCATGGTCTGCGAGCTCGCCGCCTGCCTCGCCAACGCCGGCACCCTGGTCCTCGCCCACCGCTTCGACGCCGGCGCCGTCCTCGACGCCTTCCTCGAGCACCGCCCGGCCTACACCGTCGGCCCGGCCACCGCCTTCATGGCCCTCGCCGCCCACCCCGAAGTCACCCCGGACCACTTCGCCTCGTTCCAGGTGATCTCCTCCGGCGGCGCCCCGCTCCCGCCCGCGCTCGTCGAGCGCCTGCGCACCGCCTTCGGCTTCTACCTCCGCAACGGCTACGGCCTCACCGAGTGCACGGCCCCGTGCGCCAGCGTGCCCGTGCACCGCGAAGCCCCCGTCGACCCCGCCTCCGGCACCCTCTCCGTCGGCCTGCCCGGCGCCGACACCGTGGTCCGCATCCTCGACGAGCAGGGCGCCGAGGTCCCCTTCGGCGTGACCGGTGAGATCGCCGTCCGCGGCCCACAGGTGGTGCCCGGCTACTGGGGCCTGCCCGCGGAGTCCGCCGAGGCCTTCCCGGACGGCGAACTGCGCACCGGCGACGTCGGATTCATGGACCCCGACGGCTGGCTCTACGTCGTCGACCGCAAGAAGGACATGATCAACGCCTCCGGCTTCAAGGTCTGGCCGCGGGAGGTCGAGGACGTGCTCTACACCCACCCCGCCGTCCGCGAGGCCGCCGTGGTCGGCGTCCCCGACGCGTACCGCGGGGAGAGCGTGAAGGCGTACGTGAGCCTGCGTCCCGGCACCTCGGTGGAGCCGGCGGAGCTCGCCGCCTACTGCGCCGAGCGCATCGCCGCGTACAAATACCCGCGCCAGGTCGAGATCCTGCCTGTCCTTCCGAAGACGACCAGTGGCAAGATCCTGCGACGGGAACTGCGCGATCGCGGCTGAAAACAGTCGGACGGTCGTACAGCTGGTCGCGGTGACCAGGCAGGAACGAGGAAGGGAAGGCCAGCGCCATGGCGGCACGGACCACGGAACCCGCAGGCACGCACGAGGCCCCGGTACCGCAGCGGCTGCTGGCCGTCGCCACCCGGCTGTTCGCCGAGCGCGGCTACGACCGCACTTCGGTCCAGGAGATCGTCGAGGCGGCCGGAGTGACCAAGGGTGCGCTCTACCACTACTTCGGGTCCAAGGACGACCTGCTGCACGAGGTGTACGCGCGGATGCTGCGGCTCCAGCAGCAGCGCCTCGACGCGGTGGCCGATTCCGACGCGCCCGTCGAGGAGCGGCTGCGCACGGCGGCCGCCGACGTGGTCGTCACGACCATCGAGAACCTCGACGACGCGATGATCTTCTTCCGGTCGATGCACCAGCTCAGCCCGGAGAAGTCCAAGCAGGTGCGGGCGGAGCGCCGGCGCTACCACGAGCGCTTCCGGGCCCTGGTCGAGGAGGGGCAGCGTACGGGCGTGTTCTCCAGCGCCACCCCCGCCGACCTGGTGGTGGACTACCACTTCGGGTCCGTCCACCACCTGTCCACCTGGTACCGGGCGGACGGCCCGCTCACGCTGCAGCAGGTCGCCGATCACCTCGCCGACCTGCTGCTGCGCGCGCTGCGTCCGTAGCCCGTAGCCCGAAGCCGAGGGCCCCGAGTCCGAAGCCGAGGGCCCGTAGCCCCTCCGGCGCCCGACGGGCACGGGCCGGGGACTACGGGCCGTCGGCTAGGGGCCGCTGACTACGGGGCCACCTTCAGGAGCTTGTTCGCCGTGCCCGCCGACGGGTTGGTGACCGCCCCGGACGTGGCCGCCCCCGTCAGTGCCGCGGCCGCCTGCGCCGGGGTCGCGGACGGGTGCCCCGCCAGGTAGACTGCCGCGGCGCCGGCCGCGTGCGGGGCCGCCATCGACGTGCCGGAGATGGTCTTCGTCCCCGTGTCGCTGTCGTTCCAGGTGGACGTGATGTCCGAGCCCGGCGCGTACAGGTCCACCACGGAGCCGAAGTTCGAGAACGAGGACTGCTCGTCGTCGATCGTGCTTGACGCCACCGTGATCGCCTCCTTGACCCGGGACGGCGAGCCCTGACCGGCGTCGGCCGACTCGTTGCCCGCCGCCACGGTGAAGGTGACGCCCGCGGCGACGGCCCGGCGCACCGCCTCGTCGAGGGCCTCGTCGGCGCCGCCGCCCAGGCTCATGTTGGCCACCGAAGCGCCCTTGTGGTTCTGCGTGACCCAGTCGATGCCCGCGACCACCTGCTCGGTGCTGCCGGAGCCGTTGTCGTCCAGCACCCGCACCGCGACGATCTTCGCCTTCTTGGCGACGCCGTGCGAGGTGCCCGCGATGGTCCCGGCCACGTGCGTGCCGTGGCCGTTGCCGTCGTCGGCGCTGTCGTCGTTGTCCACCGCGTCGAACCCGGACGACGCGCGGCCGCCGAAGTCCTTGTGGGTGGTGCGCACGCCGGTGTCGATGACGTACGCCGTCACGCCCTCGCCGCCGCCGTCGGGGTACGTGTACTTCTTGTCGCCCGCCTGAGCGGTCTGGTCGATCCGGTCCAACCCCCAGGAGGGCGGGTTGGTCTGGGTGGCGTTGATGGTGAACTTCTTGTTCTGCACGACCTTGCCGACGGCCGGGTCCGCGGCGAGCCGCTTCGCCTCTGTCTCGCTCATGCCCGTGGTCGAGAATCCGTTGACCCCGGAGCTGTAGGAGCGCTTCAGCTCGCCCCCGTACTTGCGGGCGAGCTGTTCCTTGTTCGCGGATGCGTCGAGTATGACGACGTAGCTTCCGCTGATCGCGCCGGGCGCGCCGAGGCCGTACACCGTGCCTTCGGCCGGGGTCGCCGCTCCCGCGAGGGGGGTGGCGAGCAGGGCCACGGCGGCCGCTGTGGCCGCTCCGGTACCGACTGCCGCGTACCGGAAACCGCGCGAGCGCTTGTGAGTTGCCATCTGGAGGGTTCTCCTCGTGTTGACGTTGGGGGCGTCAGACCTTCTGGAGAACCCTCTTCCGATTGACAGGCGCAAATCAAGAACGCCTAGGGGTTATGGGGTTGTTCAACAAGGTTCCTTAAAGGGTCCCCCGCACCGCCTTCACCTCGTACACAGGTTCACGTGAACTCCCGCACGATTCCCACACGTTCACGGGCGCTCAGCCGCGTACCGCTTCAACTCCCGCCGCGCCAAAGACCGCTGGTGCACCTCGTCCGGCCCGTCGGCCAGCCGCAGGGTCCGCGCCGCCGCCCACAGTTCGGCCAACGGGAAGTCCTGGCTCACCCCGCCCGCGCCGTGCAGCTGCACCGCGTCGTCCAGGATCCGCACCACCGCCCGCGGGGTCGCGATCTTGATGGCCTGGATCTCGGTGTGCGCGCCCCGGTTGCCGACCGTGTCCATCAGCCAGGCCGTCTTCAGCACCAGCAGCCGCAGCTGTTCCACCGTCACCCGGGCGTCGGCGATCCAGTTCTGCACGACGCCCTGCGCGGCCAGCGGCTTGCCGAAGGCGGTACGTTCCACCGCGCGCCGGCACATCAGCTCGACGGCCCGCTCCGCCATCCCGATCAGCCGCATGCAGTGGTGGATGCGGCCCGGGCCGAGCCGGGCCTGGGCGATGGCGAAGCCTGACCCCTCCTCGCCGATCAGGTTCGCCGCCGGGACCCGGGCCCCGTCGAAGACCACCTCGGCGTGGCCGCCGTGGTCGTGGTCCTCGTACCCGTACACCGTCATGGCCCGGCGCACCTCGACCCCCGGGGTGTCGCGCGGCACCAGGACCATCGACTGCTGACGGCGCGGATCGGCGCCCTCGGGGTCGGTCTTGCCCATCACGATGAAGATCTCGCAGTGCGGGTTCATCGCCCCGGAGATGAACCACTTGCGGCCGGTGACCACGTACTCGTCACCGTCCGCCGAGCGCTCGATGCGGGTCTCGATGTTCGTCGCGTCCGAGGAGGCCACCTCGGGTTCGGTCATCGCGAAGGCGGAGCGGATCTCTCCGGCCAGCAGGGGCTCCAGCCACCGCTTCTTCTGCTCCTCGTTCCCGAACTGGGCGAGCAGCTCCATGTTCCCGGTGTCCGGGGCAGCGCAGTTGGTCGCCATCGGCGCCAGGTGCGGGCTGCGACCGGTGATCTCGGCGAGCGGTGCGTACTGGAGGTTGGTCAGACCCGCGCCGTGCTCGGCGCTGGGGAGGAAGAGGTTCCACAGGCCCTGGCGGCGCGCCTCGGCCTTCAGTTCACCGAAGACGGCCGGGGTGTCCCAGGGCGAGGCCAGCCGTGCGCGCTGCTCGGCGGCGACGGGCTCCGCCGGGTAGACGTACTCCTCCATGAACGCGAGCAGCCGCTCGCGGAGTTCCTCGGTCCGGGCGTCGAATGCGAAATCCATGGGTGGGTGCCTCAGCCTTCCTGGCGGTTCTGGAGGTCCGGGCCGTCCTGGCGGTCCTGGAGCGTGGTCAGTCCGTGCTCGATGAAGACCGGGACCAGCTCGCCGATCCGGTCGAAGCCCGCCCCGACGGTCTGTCCCAGCGTGTAGCGGTAGTGGATGCCCTCGAGGATCACGGCGAGCTTGAACCAGGCGAAGGCCGTGTACCAGGCGATCGCCCCGGTGTCCCGGCCCGAGCGGGCGGCGTACCGCTCGACGAGCTCGGCCGGCGTCGGATGGCCCGGCGCCCCGCTCGTCGTGCTGACCGGCGATCCGGTCATGCCCAGGTCCGAGCTGTACATCACCAGCAGCCCGAGGTCGGTCAGCGGATCCCCGAGCGTGGACATCTCCCAGTCCAGCACCGCCCGGACGGTGTCGGCGCCGGACGGGGATCCGCCGATCAGGACGTTGTCCAGCCGGAAGTCCCCGTGCACCACGGTCGGGGCGGGGGAGTCGGGCAGCGTCCGGCCGAGCGCGCCGTGCAGCTCGTCGATCCCGGCGAGCTCCCGGCCCCGGGAGGCCGCGAGCTGCTTGCCCCAGCGGCGCAGCTGCCGGTCCAGGAAGCCCTCGGGCCGGCCGAAGTCACCCAGGCCCACCGCCTCCGGATCCACCGCGTGGAGGTCGACCAGGGTGTCCACCAGGCCCAGTACCGCCCGCCGGGTCCGCTCCGGGCCGATCGCGGCGAGCTGCTCGGCCGTCCGGTACGGCACCCCGTCCACGAACTCCATGACGTAGAACGGAGCCCCGAGCACGGCCTCGTCCTCGCACAGGAGCAACGGCTCGGGCACCGGCACCGCCGTGCCGTGCAGCGCCTCGATCACCCGGTGCTCGCGCCGCATGTCGTGCGCGGTGGCCAGTACGTGGCCCAGCGGCGGCCGGCGGACCACCCAGCGGGCGGTTCCGTCGGTGATCTCGTACGTGAGGTTCGACCGGCCGCCCTCGATGAGCCGGCCGCGCAGCGCCCCGGCCACCATTTCGGGTCGTACCCGGTCGAGATGACCGCGTAGCCGCTCCAGGTCCAGGCCGCGCGGGTCGGCCGGGGCTGAGGTCATGGGGCGCACCTCCGTGCGTGTCGACGAGGGGAAGGGCGACGGTGCGTCGGAGCACCGCCGCGAGCCATCATGCCGACCAGTCGGTATGTCGTCCAGAGGCCGGGCGGAAAGAAAACTCTCCGACCGGCGAAATCCGGCGACCCCCGGCGACATCCGGCGACATCCGGCGGTGCCGGGTGCCGTCAGGCGTGGCAGAGGATCGGTGTTCCGCCGTTCATCACGGTCATGTCCCTCAGGACGGCCAGGATGTCCAGCGGCGCGCCCTCCGGCCGGCCGGCCAGTTCCGCGTACGCCCGGTGCACGTTCGCCACCAGCCGCTCGCTCTCCCGCCAGGAGCCGAACTCGCCGAGATCGGCCTGCTGGGCCACCTCCAGCGGGGACAGCCCCTTCGCCCGCCCCTCCCGGGCGAGTTCGTCCACGTACCGCAGGTAGCGCTCGGTGGAGTCGTAGGCCGAGGGGTCGGTCAGGGGTCCGTGGCCCGGTACGACGGTCTCCGCGTCCAGCGAACGCAGCAGCTCCAGCGCCCGCAACGAGCCGGCGAGCGAGCCCATCGCGAGGAACGGCGTCCCCCCGGCGAAGACCAGGTCGCCGGTGAAGACCACCCGCTGGCCGGGCAGCCACACGACCGAGTCGCCGGTGGTGTGCGCGACGCCCGGGTGGACGACCCGCACCTCCGTCGCGCCGACGTGCAAGGTCGCCCGGTCGCTGTAGGTGAGATCGGGCGGCACGATGTCGATCGCGCCGAAGTCCGTGGCGGGCCAGATCAGCTCCAGCTGGTGCCCGGCCGCGAGTTGCTCGGACCGTGCGTTGTCGTGCCCCAGGACCAGCGCCTCGGGGGCGAAAACGCCGTTCCCGTACGTGTGGTCGCCGTGGTGGTGGGTGTTGACCACGGTGCGGGGGAGCGGCGCCCCGGCCGCCACGACCGCGGCGCGCAGGGCCAGGGCGCGCCGCTGGGTGGCGGCGGTGTCCACGAGCAGGGTCCGGTCCCCGTCGGTCACGAATCCGGCGTTGTTGAGGCACCAGCCGCCGTCCGGCTGGACGTAGGCGTACACCCCCGGTGCGGGCTGGACGAGGTACGGCTCTTCGGCGGACATCTGCGCTCTCCCCGGGTCGCTGTGACGAACGGTCGGCATCCTGCCAGCCGTTGCAGCGCCGGGGGAGGGGGGATGTCGCTCCCGACCGACCGGGAGTCCGGTCGTCCGCACCTGTCAGTGGTGCCCGTCAGGGGTACGGTCAGTGGTCGTCGTAGTGTCCGTCGTGCTCCGCGTGCCGGTGCCCGTCGTGCACGTAGTCCACGTGATCGCCGTGCCGGACCGCCTCGTGCCCGCAGTCCGCGCCGTGCGCGTGCGCGTGGCCCTCGTGCGTGGTGTGCCCGCTGGGCTCGCACTCGTCCCAGTGTCCCGAGTGCTCCCGGTGCAGGTGGCCGTCGTGCGCGTAGTCGACGTGGTCGCCGTGCGAGACCGCCTGGTGCCCGCAGTCCGCGCCGTGCGTGTGCTGGTGCGTGGGGTGTTCGTGGTGCAGGGTCGTCATGGCGCCGAGGTTAGTGCGAATTGCCGGACATCGCCCGTTGTGTCGCAATGGCGCGGCGAAGCGCGATCATCACACCGGCCGGTGGCTCAGAAGACCACCGTGATCGCGAAAGCGGCCAACGCCACCGTGCACGCCACCACCGCCAGGGCCGCCCGCGGCGCGAGGTCCCGCGGCCGGGCGGCCGCCAGCGCCCGGATCCGCCGGTGGGCCACCCACAAGAACGCCAGCCAGATCAGCGCGATGGCCGCCACCCCGGCCAGCTCCACCGGCGCGCCCGTCCCGCGCAGCGCCTGCCGCAGCGCCAGCACCGCCACCACCGAGGAGGCCAGCGTCGTACGCCGCCACGCGAGCCGGGTCCGCTCGGGCTGCAACCCGGCATCGCGATCCGAGCCCGGGGTGCTCACCGGCCCGTCGTCCAGCCCAGCAGTACGACCGCCACCATCGTCACCGCCACCAGCCCCACGCCCAGGCTCAGCGCCACCGGGAAGCGCGACAGCGGCAGGTCTTCGCCCCGCCGCATCGCCCGCTCGCACCGCACCCAGTGGTTCACCGCCCGCAGCGCACAGGCCGCGCCCACCGCGAGCAGCGTGAAGGCCATCCCGACCCGCACCCCCCAGCGCAGGTCCGGCAGGAACTGGTCGACGGCGAAACCGCCGCCCACCAGGGCCAGCGAGGTCCGGATCCAGGCGAGGAAGGTCCGTTCGTTGGCCAGCGAGAAGCGGTAGTCCGGGGTCTCGCCCTCGTCCCTCAACCGTGAGGGTGCGAACCAGAGGCGCACGTCCTTGACGAAGTCGATCACCCGATAAATCTACAAGCGGGATTCCGGATGCGCGCGCAGCCGCCGGTACGCCTCCAGCCCGTCCGGCACCCAGGCCCACTCCCCGCCGTCCACCCGCCGGTCCAGTTCCTCCTGGGTGAGGTACGCGTGCCAGTCGACCTCCGAGACCTGCGGGTCCACGGGCAGCTCGCACCGCACCTCGTGCACGTACGACCACCAGGCCCCGCCCGGGCCCTCGTACAGGAACTTGAACAACGGCGTCGGCTGCGCCAGCCCCCGCACCCCCAGCTCCTCCTCGGCCTCGCGCAGCGCGGCCTGCGCGTAGCCCTCGCCGGCGCCCAGCACCCCGCCCACGAACATGTCGTAGTGCGCGGGGAAGACCAGTTTCGAGGCGGTCCGCCGGTGTACGAAGATCCGCCCCTGCGCATCCCTGGCCTGCACGAACACACAACGGTGGAGGAGCCCCCGGGCGTACACCTCGCCCCGCGGGGCCTGTCCGACGACCCGGTCGTCCCGGTCCACCACGTCCAGCACTTCGTCTGCGGCACTCATACGGGTCATCCAATCACCGCTGTTGACTGGTTACCGCTCCGTAGCCAAGGATCTGCCCCACCACCGACGGAGGACGGGTAACCGCATGACGTACGACGCAGACGTGATCGTGATCGGAGCCGGACTCGCGGGGCTCGTGGCCACCGCCGAGCTCGTCGACGCGGGCCGCAAGGTCATCCTGCTCGACCAGGAGCCGGAGCGGTCCATCGGCGGCCAGGCGCACTGGTCCTTCGGCGGGCTGTTCTTCGTGGACTCGCCCGAACAGCGCCGGATGCGGATCAAGGACAGTCACGAGCTGGCCCTCCAGGACTGGCTGGGCACCGCCGGGTTCGACCGCGAGGAGGACGCCTGGCCGCGCCGCTGGGCCGAGGCCTACGTCGACTTCGCGGCCGGCGAGAAGCGCTCCTGGCTGCACGCCCGGGGCGTCCGCTTCTTCCCGGTGGTCGGTTGGGCGGAGCGCGGCGGCTACGACGCGAACGGCCACGGGAACTCCGTACCCCGCTTCCACATCACCTGGGGCACCGGCCCCGGCCTGGTGGAGCCCTTCGAGCGGCGGGTGCGGGCGGGGGTGGCCCGCGGCCTGGTCCGGTTCGCGTTCCGCCACCGGGTCACCGGGCTCTCCGCCACGGCCGGCGCGGTGGACACCGTGACGGGCGAGGTCCTGGAACCCTCCGACGCCGTGCGCGGCACCGCCAGCAGCCGCGAGGCCACCGGCACCTTCACCCTGCGGGCCCAGGCCGTGATCGTCACCAGCGGCGGCATCGGCGGCAACCACGACCTCGTCCGCGCACAGTGGCCGGCTCGGCTCGGCACCCCGCCGCAGCGGATGCTCTCCGGGGTCCCGGCGCACGTCGACGGTCTGATGCTCGGCATCGCGGAGCGGGCCGGCGCCAGCCACATCAACAAGGACCGGATGTGGCACTACACCGAGGGCATCCAGAACTGGGACCCGATCTGGGCCCGGCACGGCATCCGCATCCTGCCCGGCCCCTCCCCGCTGTGGCTGGACGCGACCGGCAAGCGGCTGCCCGTACCGCTCTTCCCCGGCTTCGACACCCTCGGCACCCTCGACCACATCATGAAGACCGGCCACGACCACACCTGGTTCGTGCTCAACGAGCGCATCATCGGCAAGGAGTTCGCCCTCTCCGGCTCCGAGCAGAACCCGGACCTGACCGGCAAGTCGGTGCGCGACGTCTTCACCCGCGCGCGCCAGGCCGTACCCGCCCCGGTCCGGGCCTTCATGGACAACGGCGCCGACTTCGTCGTCGAGCGGGACCTGTCCGCCCTGGTCCGCGGGATGAACGCGGTCACCAAGGAGGACCTCCTCGACGAGGCCACCGTCCGGGGCGAGATCGTGGCCCGCGACCGGGAGATCGCCAACCCCTTCACCAAGGACCTCCAGGTCACCGCCATCCACGGCGCCCGCAGGTACCTCGGCGACAAGCTGATCCGCACGGCCGCCCCGCACCGGATCCTGGACCCCAAGGCCGGGCCGCTGATCGCGGTACGGCTGTCGATCCTGACCCGCAAGTCCCTGGGCGGCCTGGAGACCGACCTCTCCTCGCGCGTCCTGACCGCGTCCGGCGAACCGCTGCCGGGCGTCTACGCGGCGGGCGAGGCGGCCGGATTCGGCGGTGGCGGGGTGCACGGGTACCGGGCCCTGGAGGGCACCTTCCTCGGCGGGTGCATCTTCTCGGGCCGGGCGGCGGGCCGCGCCGCGGCCCGGGCCGTCGGCTGACGCCGCCCGCCCGCGAGGTGCGACGGCCGCCGTCCGGGCGTCTGACCCGTCTGACCCGTCTGACCGTCAGGACGGTCAGACCGGTCAGACCAGCCGTTCGGTGACCCGGAACCGCTCCGCGATGACGAAGGTGTCGTCGTCGACCGTGAAGCCCGGATCGCCGATCGCTCCGCGCACCGGCTCGCTGTGCCAGAACTCCTCGTGAGCCGTGCGCCATTCGGCCACCGACGCGTACCCCTCGCCCTCGTCGAGCGCGTGCTGGAGCCCGATGTCCCCGAGCCGCAGCACCTCCACGGCGGTCACCTCCACCACCGCCACCCCGCGCTCCGCGGAATCCACCAGGAGGGACCGGGCGCCGGGCCGCGGCAGTGGCTCGTCCTCGGCCTCGTACTCCGCGAGCAGGCCGGTGGTGCTGGTCTTCGCCCCGCTCAGCACGGCCGCGACCAGCTGGTCGCGCAGGGGACCGGGGAACCCCAGCAGATACGGGGGAAGATCGTCGTGGGTGGTCATGCGGCCACCCTACGAGATGGCGCGGACACCCACAGATCCGGCCAGTCCTCCTCAACTCGCACCACCCTCAGAGCAGTTGAAACCCGCCACGCAGTGGACTGGACCTTGACGCGGAGCTGGGCGTACCGCTTTGCTGTGCGTGATCACCGACGCGCTCACCGTCGCGATCCCCGACCCGCCCGGCCGAACCCCTCGCGTGCGCCTCGCGCGGGCATCCGGCCGCCACACCCCCCGTCCACCCGCGTCCTGGAGGGAAACCCGCGGATGTCCCCGCCTCCGCCGCCCCTCGGCCGCGCCCGCAAGCGGGACGCCCAGCTCTTCGACCCGGCCCTGTGCGACGCCGAACTCGTGGACGTGCGCTCCCAGTTCACCCAGGGGCGGTGGGCCCGGGCCCGCGCCCTCCTGGTCGGCACCGGCGACGACTGGGACCGCCGCGGCCACCGCGTCATCGTCCTCGCGCAGACCCCGGCGGCCACCGCCTGGGCCCGCGAGTGGCTGCTCGCCGAACCGGAGAGCGCCGACGCCGCCACCCTGCTCGCCTGCGCCGCCGTCTTCACCGCCCTGCGCCAGAAGGGCACCCCGGCCGCGGCCGAGGAGGCCTGCCGCCGGGCCGCAGCCCTGCACCCGGCGGACCCGACCCCCTGGCTCGGACTGCTCCTCCTCTCCCGCGCCTTCGGCAGCGAGGAGGAGTTCAGCCGCCACTTCGACCAGGTCCGGGCCCGTCACCGCGAGCACCACCACGCCCATCACCTGATGGTCGCCAGACTGGCCGAACGCGCCCTCGGCTCCGGCCGGGACCCGCTCCACGAGGTCTACGACTTCGCGTCCTGGGCCGCCGAGGAGTCCCCGGCCGACTCCCCGCTCGCCGTGCTCCCGGTCGTCGCGCACGCCGAGCGGTACCGCGTGCTGGCCGCCACGCACGGCCACTCGCCCGAGTCGGCCGCGGCCCATTGGGCGGGCCGTCGCGCCCGCCAGGTCCTGCGCTCCGCCTTCGACTGGTGGCTGGAGTGGGAACGCGAGGACCACCCCCGCAACCGCGTCGACCTCAACTTCCTCGCCCACGCCAAACTCTGCGAGGGCCGCCCCGCCGAGGCCGCCGCCCTCTTCCACCGCATCGGCAGCCATGCCACCCGCGCCCCCTGGTCCTATCCGGACCGGGACCCGCACAAGGCCTTCCTCGCCGCCCGCGGCGTCGCCCTCGGCACGGCCTGACCGCCGCGCCGCCCGCCGGACGCCACCGGCCGGACGACACCTGCGAGCGCCCCCCAAGAAAGACGCCCATCCCCGAGCACCACGCCCCCGAAAGGACGCCGCCATGCCGACGGGCAGACCCTCCACGCTCCAAGACCCGGCCGAGATCCGTACGTACAAGGGCCAGGACCGGGCCCTGCGCGCCGACCGCCTCGGCACCGCGGGGCTGCTCCTGTCCGTGCTCGCCGCCAGCGCGCCCCTGATGGTCGTCGCCGGTGTCATGCCCACGACCTTCGGCGTCATGGGCGTCGTCGGCCAGCCCCTGCTCTTCGTCATCCTCGGCGCCGTCCTCGCCCTCTTCAGCGTCGGCTACGCCGAGATGAGCCGGCACGTCCACAACGCCGGCGCCTTCTACGCGTACATCGCCCGCGGCCTCGGCCCCACCGCCGGCGCGGGCGCCTCCCTCGTCGCCCTCGTCGCGTACAGCGCCATGCAGGTCGGCGTCTTCGGCATCCTCGGCTTCGAAATATCCGGCCTCTTCGCCACCTACCTGGACACCGAACTCTCCTGGTGGATACCGGCGCTCCTCGCCGTCGCCGTCACCGGCGCGCTCGGCTGGCTCAAGATCGACCTCAACGCGAAGGTCCTCGGGGTCCTCCTCCTCGTCGAGTGCGTCCTGGTCGTCGTCTTCGACGTCGCCGCCCTCGGCAAGCCGGCCGCCGAAGGCCTCTCGCTCCACGCCTTCAACCCCGAGACCCTGGGCGGAGCCGGCTTCGGCACCGCCCTGTGCTTCTGCATCGCCGCCTTCGTCGGCTTCGAGCAGTCCCCGGTCTACGCCGAGGAGACCAGCAAGCCGCACATCGTCGTCTCGCGCGTGATGTTCCTCGCCGTCGGCTTCGTCGCCCTCTTCTTCGCCGTCAGCGCCTGGGCCCTCACCGTCGCCACCGGCCCCTCCGAGGTCGTCAAGACCTCCGCCGAGGCCGGCCCCACCCTGCTCTTCCAGCTCACCGAGAGCCGCCTCGGCACCACCTTCACCGACGTCCTGCACGTCCTCTTCGTGACCGGCATGTTCGCCGCCATGCTCAGCTTCCACAACGTGGTCGCCCGCTACGCCTTCGCCATGGGCCGCGAGGGCCTGCTCCCGGCCGCCTTCGGCCGCACCAACGCCGGCACCGGCGCCCCCGCCACCGGCTCCCTGCTCCAGACCGGCATCGCCGCCCTCGTCGTGATCGCCTTCGCGCTCACCGAGGACAAGGCCCCCGCCGACCCGGCCGTCGCGGTGCAGCCGCCCGACCCCACCACCCCCGTACTGCACCTGTTCACCTGGATGGGCAGCGTCGGCGCCCTCGGCGTGACCCTTCTCATGGCCGCCGCCTCCTTCGCCGTCATCGCCTTCTTCGTCCGCCGCGGCACCGCCGGCGCCCAGGTCTGGCGCCTCGTCGCGGCCGGCGCCGCCGGCCTCGCCCTGCTGGCCATCGCCGTCTACACCGTCAAGGACTTCGGCGTCCTGGTCGGCGCCGAGAAGGGCTCCGCGCTCGGCTGGGTGCTGCCCGGCATCATCGGCGCCGCCGTCGTGGTCGGCCTGGCCTACGGAGCCCTGCTGCGCCGCAGCCGTCCCGAGGTGCACGCCCGCATCGGCCTGGGCAACGAGGCCTTCCGCCTCGACCAGGCGGCGGAGGGCACCCCGGGCGACTGACCTCGCTTTCCAGCCCCTACGAAGCCCCCGGCAACCGTTTCCATGGTCGTCGGGGGCTTCGGCGTGCAGGGGGTGCTTTTGGAGGGGAGAGGAGCCTCATGGTCTCCTGTTGCGACCAAACCACCCGGATCGCAGCACAGGGGACACCACCCAGCCCCCTGCGCGGCGGCCCGGGCCTGCCTTGTCCCACCCACGAAGGCGAAGTCCCACATGAGTGACCTGAGTGACCGCACCTTGACCGAGGCACCCGCCCCGGCGCCGACCCGCCATGTCGACGCCGGAGACGAGGGCTACAGCAAGGACCTCAAGTCCCGCCACATCAACATGATCGCGATCGGCGGGGCCATAGGCACCGGCCTCTTCCTCGGCGCGGGCGGCCGCCTCGCCGGCGCCGGCCCCTCCCTCGCGATCGCCTACGCGGTGTGCGGCGTCTTCGCCTTCTTCGTCGTCCGGGCACTCGGCGAGCTCGTCCTCTACCGGCCCTCCTCCGGTGCCTTCGTCTCCTACGCCCGTGAGTTCATGGGGGAGAAGGGCGCCTACACGGCCGGCTGGCTGTACTTCCTGAACTGGTCCACGACCACCGTCGCCGACATCACGGCCGCCGCGACCTACGCCCACTTCTGGTCGCTGTTCACCGACGTCCCCCAGTGGGTCCTCGCCTTCATCGCCCTCGCCATCGTGCTCACCGCCAACTTGATCTCGGTGAAGTACTTCGGCGAGATGGAGTTCTGGTTCTCGCTCGTCAAGGTCGCCGCCCTCGTCGTCTTCCTGATCGTCGGCATCTGGCTCGTCGCCACCAGCCACGACATCGGCGGCACCACCCCCGGCCTCGCCAACATCACGGACAACGGCGGCATCTTCCCCTCCGGCGTCCTCCCGATGCTCCTGGTGATCCAGGGCGTCGTCTTCGCCTACGCCTCCGTCGAGCTCTGCGGAGTCGCCGCCGGCGAGACCGAGAACCCCGAGAAGATCATGCCGAAGGCGATCAACTCGATCATGTGGCGCGTGGGCCTGTTCTACGTCGGCTCGGTCGTCCTCCTCGCCCTCCTGCTGCCCTACACCGCGTACAGCTCCGACCAGAGCCCCTTCGTCACCGTCTTCGACAAGCTCGGCGTCCCCGGCGCCGCCGGCGTCATGAACCTCGTCGTCCTGACGGCCGCCCTCTCCAGCCTGAACTCCGGCCTCTACTCCACCGGCCGCATCCTGCGCTCGATGTCCCTGTCCGGCTCCGCCCCCAAGTTCACCGGCGTCATGAACAAGGGCAAGGTCCCCTACGGCGGCGTGCTGTTCACCGCCGCCTTCGGCCTCGCGGGCGTCGGGCTGAACGCCTTCATGCCGAAGGACGCCTTCGAGCTCGTCCTGAACTTCGCCTCGCTGGGCATCCTCGGCACCTGGGCGATGGTCATGATCTGCTCGCTGTTCTTCTGGCGCCGCGCCCAGCAGGGCCTCGTGGAGCGCCCCTCGTACCGCCTGCCCTGGGCCCCGTACACCCAGATCGTCACCCTGGTGTTCCTGCTCGCCGTGCTGGTGCTGATGTGGTGCGACGGCGGCGTCGGCCGCACCACGGTCCTCTTCGTCCCGGTCATCGGCGCCGCCCTGGTCGGCGGCTGGTACCTGGTCCGCGGCCGCGTGGCCGAACTCGCCACCACCCGCCGCTGATCCCGCGACCGTCGAAGCCCCCGCACCGGACCCGTCCGGCGCGGGGGCTTCGCCACATCGACCCCAGGGACGGCCTAGTGCCCGCGCCGTCCGGCGGTGCGGGCGGCCAGGACCGTGACGTCGTCCTCCGCGTCGGTGACCCGCAGCGCCGCGAGCACCGTGTCGATGACCTCGTTCAGGGCCCCGTCCACCGGTAGCGGAATGCCGGTGAGGCGTTGCAGCGAGGCGTCGATGTCCTCGCCCCGGCGCTCGACCAGGCCGTCCGTGAAGAGCATCAGGACACAACCCGGCTTGAGCGCGAAGGACGCCTCCTCGTACCGGCCGTAGCCGGTGCCCAGCGGCGGGCCCACCGGGACCGGTGCCAGGAACGGGCCCCGCCCGCGGCCGATGACCATGGCGGGCAGGTGCCCGGCGCTCGCGTGGACGCACGCCCCGGCGGCCCGATCGACCAGGACGAGCAAGCAAGTGGCGACCCGGTCCAGACCGCCCGCGAAAACGACCTGGTCCGCCTCGCGCAGGATGTCCGCCGGCGCGTTCCCGGACGCGGCCAGCGCACGGATGAGGGAACGGTAGTGGCTCATGGCGACCGCCGCCTCGACCCCGTGTCCCATCACGTCGCCCATCACCAGCAGGGTCCGGCCGCCGGGCAGCGCCAGGCAGTCGAACCAGTCCCCGCCCACCAGGACCCCCGTGCCGGAGGGCAGGTAGCGGGAGGCCACTTCGAGGTCGTCGTGCGGGAAGGTGGGCTCGGACAGCAGCGCCTGCTGCAGTTCGAGGGCCATCCCCTGCTCCCGGGCGAACCGCTCTGCCTTGGCGAGACTGGCGGCCGCCCGCTCCGCCAGGGTGCGAGCCACGACGACGTCCTCGAGCCCGAAGGCCGGCGAATCCCCGGCGCGCACCAGCGTGAGGGTGCCGATCGGGCGGTCCTGGGCGATCAGCGGGACCACGACACCCGAGTGGATGCCCGCCTCCCGGTACGCGGCGACCCGGTCCGCGCTCGGTGCCGCCCGGCTGAAGGCCTCGTCGGACGAGAAGTTGCCCAGCCAGGGCTCACCGCTCTCCAGGCACTGCCTGACCGCGGAGCCGGGCTGGTAGTCCACGTGCTCCCCGGCCGCACCGAGCACCCGCACCCGCGCCGAAAGTTCCCGTACCGAGGCCACCGCGACCCGCCGCAGCCGCAGGGCCCCGCCGGCGGGCAGCTCCCCGCCCGGTCCCTCCCGCGGGATGAGCTCCACGCTCGCGGCGTCGGCCAGCCCGGGAACCAGGAACTCGCTCAGCTCACGACAGGTGGTGTCCACGTCGAGGGTGGTGCCGACCCGCACCGCGGCGGTGTCCAGCATGAGCAGGCGCCGGTTGGTGCGCGACAGCTCCCGCTGCCGTTCCCTGGGGGCGCTGACCTCCAGGCCGATCCCCGCCAGCCCCAGCACCCGCCCGTCCTCCTCCAGCCGGTGGTAGGTCCCCCGCCACACCCGCGACTCGTACGGGGAATCGGCGAGGGTGCGGCCCTCCAGGACGAGCTCCCGGGGTCGCCCGTCCCGCAGCACCTCGTGCAGCACCTCGTCGGGGCGCTCGACGTCCGGCAGGACCTCGTTCAGCGTCCGCCCCAGCAGAGCCTCGGCGGGCAGGCCGTTCATCACGGCCATGTGCGGGCTGACGTACAGGTAGCGCAGGTCGGTGTCGAGCAGGGCGATCCCCGCCCGGGCCCCGTCGAGGACCTGCCGCAGCAGCCGGTACTCGCGCACCAGCCGGTCCACATCGGACGGATCACCCGCCAGGGCGGCGGCGACCACCTCGTCCGCGTCCTGGCCGAACAGCGGACGAGGGCCGGCACCCTCAGCCCACGTCACGGGACCTCCATCAGCCGGTCTGCCCCTCCGATGTGGTCCCAACATAGCAAAAGGGCAGGTCAGGGCGGTATTGCGTCGCTCTGACCTGCCCTGTTGCACCGATCAGGACCGGCGGGCCGACGGCCTGCGGCTCAGCGCCAGCAGGCTCAGGGCAAACATCAGGACACCCAGGGGGACATGGACCGACGGCACCCGCGCGATGCCCAGGACCACCTGCACCGAGGCGAGGACGAGGAAGCCCGACGAGTACAGGACGGGCCGGGGCGACCCGCCGCCCGGCCGCCACGCCAGCACCGCGGCGATCACGTACAGCATCGTCGCCCCGTACATCACGCGCGCGCCGATGCCGTGCAGCAGCTCGCCGTGGGCCGAGGACAGCAGCACCCCGGCGGTGGCCGCCTGGAAGAAGATGGCCAAGGTCTGCAGGCCGACGGTGACCTGGAGGAAAGTGAAGGTGCGCGGCTTCTCCGTCGTCAGAGTGGCCATGGTGGCGGTCCTCTCTTCTGCCTCACGGCGTAGATCGATATGGTCTCGGTAGTCCGACGACGTGGGCCCGCGAAATGTGAGGCGAGGCACCGAGCGGCGGGCCGGGGGGAGCGGTCGTGAGCACGAGTACGTCGTCCACGCGCGGGGGTGGCGGGTCCGATCCGACCCTCGACGCGATCGTCGGGGAGCGGGGGCACCTCACCAACCTCGCCTACCGGCTGCTCGGTTCGCTGGCCGAGGCCGAGGACGCCGTCCAGGAGACGTACGCGCGCTGGTACGCGATGCCGAAGCAGAAGCAGGAGGCCGTCGAGTCGCCCGGCGCCTGGCTGACCACGGTCGCCGGCCGCATTTGCCTGGACCTGCTCGGCTCGGCGCGGGCGCGGCGCGAGCGCTACGTCGGCGAATGGGTCCCCGAGCCGCTGCCCGACCGTGCGGAGTGGATCAGCGGGGCGGCGGGCGGCGGGGCCGGGCCGATCGATCCGGCGGACCGGGTCACCCTGGACGAGTCGGTCAACATGGCCTTCCTCGTCGTACTGGAGTCGATGACCCCGGCCGAACGCGTCGCCTTCGTCCTCCACGACGTCTTCCGCTACCCCTTCGCCGAGATAGCCGCGATCGTCGGCCGGACGCCGGCGGCCTGCCGGCAGCTGGCGACGTCGGCCCGCCGACGCGTGAGCGCCGCGCAGGTCCCGACGGCCCCGACGGCCGGACAGGCCCCTCTGGTGCGGAACTTCAAGGAGGCGTGGGAGGCCAGGGACATCAAGGCCCTCGTCGGTCTGCTGGCACCCGACGCCGCGATGATCGCCGACGGCGGCGGACTCGTCGGCGCCGCCCTGCGTCCGATCGAGGGCAGCGCGCGCATCGCCGAGTACCTGATCCAGATCGCCGACAGGGCTCCCGGACTGGAGCTCCTGGAACGCTCGGTCAACGGCCGGCCCGGCCTGGTCGCCCGGCACACCGGGGTCACCGTGACCGTGGCGGCGTTCGAGCTCAGCGGCGATCGCGTCACCCGCATCTGGGCGGTCCGCAATCCGGAGAAGCTCGGCCCCTGGCTGGAGGACGGCCGGGGCTGACCCGGGGCGCCCCCGGTGACCGGCACCACGTGAACCGCCGGCTCCACCGGGGCGCCCCACGTCGTGGGACGACGAAAAAGCCGGTCAGTGCGACTTCACATCGCTCTGACCGGCTCTTCCAGGTCTTTCGACCATGGTGTCCGAGGGGGGACTTGAACCCCCACGCCCGATAAAGGGCACTAGCACCTCAAGCTAGCGCGTCTGCCATTCCGCCACCCGGACAAGGTGTCTGTCTCGCGTCCCTCGCGGGCCGTTCCGACGTGGAAAACATTACCAAACATTCCGGGGTCCTCGATCACACCCCCCGGCGACCGAGGATCGCCCTTGGGGAGAGCGGCCCGGAGCGGGAGGATGGGGGTTCGGTACTGATCAGTGGGAGGAAGCAGCGTGAGCGAGTCGAGCACGGGCAGGACCGTCTCCGGCGAGGACGAGGTGGTCGACCTCTGCCGGGACCTCATCCGGATCGACACCAGCAACTACGGGGACCACTCGGGCCCCGGGGAGCGCAAGGCGGCGGAATGGGTCGCCGAGAAGCTCGCCGAGGTCGGGCTGGAGCCGCAGATCTTCGAATCGCACAAGGGGCGCGCCTCGACCGTGGCGCGGATCGAGGGGGAGGACCCCTCGCGGCCCGCGCTGCTGATCCACGGGCACACCGACGTGGTTCCGGCCAACGCCGCCGACTGGACGTACGACCCCTTCGCGGGCGAGATCGCCGACGGCTGCCTGTGGGGCCGCGGCGCCGTCGACATGAAGGACATGGACGCGATGACGCTGGCCGTCGTGCGCGACCGGATGCGCAGCGGGCGCAAGCCCCCGCGGGACATCGTGCTGGCCTTCCTCGCCGACGAGGAGGCGGGCGGCATCTACGGGGCCCGGCACCTCGTCGACAAGCACCCGGGCCTGTTCGAGGGGGTCACCGAGGCGATCGGCGAGGTCGGCGGCTTCTCGTTCACGGTCAACGAGAACCTCCGGCTCTACCTCGTGGAGACCGCCCAGAAGGGCATGCACTGGATGCGGCTCACGGTGGAGGGCACCGCGGGCCACGGCTCCATGACCAACAGTGACAACGCCATCACGGAGCTGTGCGAGGCCGTGGGTCGACTCGGCCGCCACCAGTGGCCGGTCCGCGTGACCAAGACGGTGCGCAGCTTCCTGGACGAGCTCTCGGACGCGCTCGGGACCCCCCTGGACCCGGACAACATGGACGCGACGCTCGCCAAGCTCGGCGGCATCGCCAAGATGGTCGGCGCGACGCTGCGCAACTCGGCCGCCCCGACGATGCTCGGTGCCGGCTACAAGGTCAACGTCATCCCCGGCCAGGCGACGGCGCACGTCGACGGCCGCTTCCTGCCGGGCTACGAGGACGAGTTCTTCGCCGACCTGGACCGGATCCTCGGCCCGCGCGTGAAGCGGGAGGACGTGCACGGAGACAAGGCGCTGGAGACGGACTTCGACGGCAGGCTGGTGGACGCCATGCAGGGCGCCCTGAAGGCCGAGGACCCGATCGCGCGCGCGGTCCCGTACATGCTCTCGGGCGGTACGGACGCCAAGTCCTTCGACGACCTCGGCATCCGCTGCTTCGGCTTCGCGCCGCTGCAGCTGCCGCCGGAGCTGGACTTCGCCGGGATGTTCCACGGCGTGGACGAGCGGGTGCCGGTCGACGGACTGAAGTTCGGTGTGCGGGTGCTCGACCGGTTCATCGACAACGCCTGAGATTCGAGAAGGTGTGCGCATTCCACTGAGAAGAGTGAATGCACTCATACGCTCGTAGCCCCGGTGATCCCTCCTCGTTACAGGTGATGCGGTCCGCGGCTGGGACCGCATTGCCTACTAGGAGGAACAATGATCAAGAAGGTTGTCGCCGCAGTGGCTGCCACCGGTGGCCTGGTTCTCGCGGGTGCGGGTCTGGCCCACGCCGATGCGGGTGCGCAGGGTGCGGCCATCGGTTCGCCCGGTGTCCTGTCCGGCAACGTGGTGCAGGTTCCCGTTCACATCCCCGTGAACGTCTGCGGCAACACGATCTCCGTCATCGGCCTGCTGAACCCGGCCTTCGGCAACACCTGCGTCAACGCCTGACGCGTCTGAAGTCTTCGGCCCCGGAGCGCATCCCGCGCTCCGGGGCCACCGGGCTTTCCGGCCCGGATCTCCTTCACTTCCGGCGTACCAGGCGGGGGAGCCAGGTGGGCCGCGCCGTCGGACGACGGCCGAAACGTACACACCAGGGGACGAGTACAGATGCGACGACCGGCACAGGTCACCAGGAAGACCCTGATCACGATGGCGGCCGCGGGGGGTGTCCTCGCGATGGGCGGGGGCTACGCACACGCGGACTCCGGCGCCTCGGGGCACGCCGCCAACTCTCCGGGCCTGCTGTCCGGGAACAACGTACAGGCGCCCGTGGACGCGCCGGTGAACGCCTGCGGGAACACGATCACGGTGGTGGGGGCCCTCAACCCGGCCTTCGGGAACCACTGCGCCAACGGATCCGGCCACACCAAGCCGAAGCCGCCGAAGCCGCCGAAGCCGCACCACCCGGGCGACGACGAACCGTGCGACGACCACCCGGGCAACCCCGGGAACCCCGGGAACCCCGGTAACCCCGGTAACCCCGGGAACCCCGGTAACCCCGGGAACCCCGGGAACCCCGGTAACCCCGGGAACCCCGGGAACCCCGGGAACCCCGGGAACCCCGGGAACCCCGGGAACCCCGGGAACCCCGGGAACCCGGGCAACCCGGGCAACCCCGGGAACCCCGGTAACCCGGGCAACCCTGGGAACCCCGGAAACCCTGGGAACCCCGGTAACCCGGGCAACCCTGGGAACCCGGGCAACCCTGGGAACCCCGGTAACCCGGGCAACCCTGGGAACCCCGGCAACCCCGGTAACCCTGGGAACCCCGGCAACCCGGGCAACCCTGGGAACCCCGGTAACCCCGGCACCCCCGGTACCGGTACCCCCGTCACGCACCCCGGGCCCGGAACCGGGAGCAGCAACCCCGGTCTCGCCGCCACCGGGTCCGGTGACGTCCTCACCGCCGGGCTGCCGCTCGCGGGCGGGCTGCTGCTCGCCGGCACCGTGCTCTACCGGCGGGCCCGCAACGCCGCCTGACGGACGTTCACGGCGCGGGCCCCGCCCCCGGGGCCCGCGTCACCAGGTCGCGCGGACCTGACGGATGATCCGGCGGCGCAGCCGCACGCGGCGGCTGCCGTCCCGGTACAGGCTCAGGCGGTCGAGTTCCCAGTTCCCGTACTCGGCATGGTCGGTCAACAGGCGGGTCGCCTCGCTGCGAGGGACACCGCGGGGCACGTACACGTCGACAAATTCGTATTCCGGCATCGCATCTATTGTGCGGGCAGGGGCCTGCTACGGATAGCGTCTGCCCTATGTCTGATGCCGCTCTTCCCACTGTTGCCGAGGTACGCGCCGCCGCCGAGGCGGTCAAGGCCGCGCTCGACCGTCACCTCGCCGCGGTCGAGCGCAGGATCGGGGACGAGGACCCCGACGTCTACGCCGCGTTCAACGAACTCGCCGCCGCGGCCGAGGTGTACGACGAACTCCTCTACGACCGCTACGACGAGGTCACCCCCTTCGAGATCCCCACGCCCGAGGACGGCGTGCCCTACACCGGCCCCGCCGAGCCCGCCGCCTTCAGCCTGCTCATCCGCCGCGACTACGCCGTCGTCGAACCGGCCCGGCTGATCGCCCAGGCCGAGCGGGTCGCCGCGCACGACCGGGACGCCGATTTCGTGGGCGACGGCGGGAGCGCCGACGCGCTGGGCGTCCTCTTCGGGGAGTACGAGCCCGACGAGATCGCCTCCCGCTACAAGGACTTCGGGCTGGAGGAGGGCGACTCCACGCTGTGGATCGCGGCCTCGGAGGAGGTGGCGGAACCGGGGGAGTGGCTGGGCTCGCCCTTCGGGCACATCGATCCGCAGGAGGTGCTGCACCGGTTCGACGTCAGCTCCGTCTTCGACGAGGAGACCGACGAGTTCGACGAGGACGAGGCCGCGGAGCCGGGGCTGACCCCGGCCTGACCCTGCCCGGTCACCGCCCCCCGCGGCCCCCGCCTGCCGGACCCCGTGGCCCCCGCCCTCCCGGGCGGGGGCCACGGCCGGCTCTCACTCCGGCTGCTGCGCGCCCGCCGTCGCCAGGGCCGTCAGCAGGCCCGTCAGGCGCGTCGTACGGGGCTTCGCCGGCACCTCGGCCACCGCGTGCGGCAGCGCCTGGTCGACCCCGTGCACCACGGACAGGTGCCGCTCGCCCCGCCCGAACGCCGTGTAGACCCAGTCCCGCGACAGCGCCTGCGCCGCGTCACCCGGCAGTACGACGACCACCGCCGGCCAGCGCGTGCCCACGGCCTGGTGGGCCGTCACCGCCCAGCCGTGCCGCACCTGGGACTCGACGAGCTCCTTCGGTACGACGACCCGTGCGCCCGCCCGGTCCAGGTGCAGGCCCTCGGCGTCGGCCGACACCACCCGGGCCGCCAGGGCCCGCCCGGCGGACGGCACGTGGACGACCCGGTCACCGGGGTCGAAGCCGCCGAAGCGGCCCGGGCCGGGGTTCAGGCGCTCCTTCAGGGCGGCGTTCAGCGCCCGGGTGCCCGCCGAGCCGCCGTGGCCCGGGGTGATCACCTGCACCTGGTCCGCCGGGATCCCGAAGGCCCGCGGCACCGATTCCGCCACCAGCTGCACGGCCCGGTGCACGGCTTCCCCGGCGTCCTTCACCGGGACGATGACGACCTCCTTGCCGGGGGCGTCCACCTGGTTGAGCTCCCCGATGCCGATCCCCGAGACGAGCTCGCCGAGGGGGCCCGGGTCGGGGGTGCGGGAGACCGACTGCGGGCAGGTACGGGCCGCCAGCACATCGGCGAACACCCGCCCGGCCCCGGCCGACCCGAGCACGCCGGGGTCCCCGGAGAGCACCAGCCGGGCCCCGTCCGGGACGGACTCCACCAGTGCGGCCGCGGTCTCCACGTCCAGCTGCGGCGCGTCCAGCACCACCAGCAGGTCCAGCGCGAACTGCCCGTCCGCGTCCCGCCCGGGCCCCTCGGCGCCGGACAGCAGCCCCGCCACGGTCACCGGGTCCGGGCCGCCACCGGGGGCGTGTGCGGCCACGCAGACCCGCAGGCCCAACTCCCGGGCCGCGGCGGCCAGGGCGACCGGTTCGGCGCGGGCGGCCTCGCCGCCGGTGTGGGTGACCAGGCCGTGGCCCGCGACCGCGCGGATCAGCTCGGCGGCGGAAGGGCTCGGCGCGGATCCTGCGGCCCGCTCCCAGTCCCCGGGGGCGTCGAAGGTGCCGGCGGCCAGCCGGGCCAGGCCGTCGGCCAGGCTCTCCTCGGCCATGGCGGCGCCTTCCAGGCCCACGAGCAGCCTGACGGGCTGCTCGGCGTCCTCGGCGTCTTCGGCGCCCCCGCCGACCGGCGGCCCCAGGGGCTCGTGGAAGACCAGTACCGAGCCTTCGGCGACGGCCCGTTCCAGCGCCTCGGCCGGATCCGGTACGCCGTACTGGGCCAGGGCCTTCTCCAACACCGGGGCCTCCAGGGCGGTGTGCCCCTTCAACCCGGCCTGGGTCAGCAGCCAGCCCACCAGGACGGTGGTGCGGCGCTCGTCCCCGGGACCCGCTTCGGGGCCCAGCAGGGCCCGGGCGAAGCCGTCGGCCTGGGCCGGACGTACGGCGGGGAGCGACAGCAGGCGCCAGGGGTTCTCGGTGAGCTGCCCTGCGGCGTCCTCGCCCAGGGCCGCCGCGGCGGGGGCGGCCAGGGCCTCGGGGGCGCCACCACGGGCCAGTACGGCCCGTACGGCCTCGACGGTGTCGGCGGAGGGCGCGGGTGCGGCCACCGCGGCGGGGGCGACGGGGCGCGGCGGCGGGGGCGCGGCGGGTGCCGTGCGGGGCGCGGCCGGGGCCTCGTCGAAGTACACGTCGGAGGGCTTCGCGCCGCTCTCCACGGCCCGGACGGCGGCCAGCAGGTCGGCGGCCTTCCCGCTGAGCTTCGCCCCGGCCTCGACGGGCGCCTCCCGCTCGGCCTTGCGCCGGGCGATCCGCTCCCGCTCGATCTTCTGGGCGGCGAGCTCGGCCTGCGCCTCGGAGAGCGCGGGCGTCGCCTGGGTCCCGGCGTCCGGCTCGGCGGTGCCCTCGGGATCGGCCCCGGCGTCGGCCCCGGCGTCCGCTTCGACCCCGGTCTCGGATCCGGCGGCGTCGTCGGCTCCGGTGTCCGCGTCGGCCTCGGCTTCAGCCCCGGACCCCGCCTCGGACCCGGACGCGTCGTCGGCTGCCTCGGGGCCGGTCTCCGGGCCGTCCCCGGCCCCGGGCCCTGCGGGGCTTTCCCCCGCCCCGCCCCTTCCCGAAACCGGCGGCTCCGCCCCCGGACCCCCGTCACCGGCCCCGGCCGGTTCGGCGGTCCCGGACCCGTCCGGCCCACCCTCCGGCTCCGCGGCCCGTGCCTCGTCGGGTCGGTTCTGGTCCGCGTCGGCCGGCGAGGCCTCGGCGGCCGGGGTCGCGCCCGTTCCGTCGGATCCGGGATCGGGGGAGCCTTCCGCGGCTGCGGACGGCTCGGCCTCCGGGGTGGCCGGGTCCTCCGCGGCAGCGGTGTCGGCCTGAGGGTCCGTACTCACAGCGTGCTCCAGTCCTGATCGGGGTAGCGGTGCACCGGAGCCGAAACATCGTCCAGCGCCCGGCAGATCTCCTCCGGAAGACTAAGGGCCTCCACCGACAGTGCCGCCCCGAGCTGCGCGGACGTCCGCGCGCCGACGATCGGCGCCACCACCCCCGGCCGGTCCCGGATCCACGCCAGGGCCACCTGGAGCGGGGTCACGGCCAGGCCCTGGGCCGCCGTCACCACCGCGTCCACGATCCGCCCCGCCGCCTCGTCGAGGTACGGGTCCACCAGGGCGGCCAGCGACTCCGAGGCGCCCCGGGAGTCCGCCGGGGTGCCGTCCCGGTACTTGCCCGTCAGCACCCCGCGGCCCAGCGGCGAGGAAGGCAGCAGACCGATCCCGAGGTCCTGCGCGGCCGGCAGCACCTCGCGCTCCACCCCCCGCTGGAGCAGGGAGTACTCCATCTGCGTCGAGGCGATCCGGGTGCGCACCCCGGGGGCCGCGAGCTGCCAGGTCGCCGCCTTCGCCAGCTGCCAGCCGCAGAAGCCCGCCAGCCCCGCGTACCGGGCCCGGCCGCTGCTCACCGCCAGGTCCAGCGCCTGCAGGGTCTCCTCCAGCGGGGTCGCCGGGTCGAAGGCGTGCACCTGCCACAGGTCGACGTAGTCGGTGCCCAGCCGGTCCAGCGAGGCGTCCAGGGCCGCGAGCAGGTGCCCGCGCGAGCCGTCGAACCTGCGGTCGGGGTCGGGCACGCTGCCCGCCTTGGTCGCGATCACCAGGTCCCGGCGCGGGACGAGCCCGCCCACCAGCCGCCCGAGGAGGTACTCCGCCTCGCCGCCGCCGTAGGCGTCGGCGGTGTCGACGAGCGTGCCGCCCGCCTCCCAGAACGTCTTCGCCTGCTCGGCGGCGGCTTCCTCACCGGTGTCGCGGCCCCAGGTGAGGGTGCCGAGGCCGATCCGGGAGACGCGCAGTCCGGTGCGGCCGAGATGCCTCTGCTCCATGAGCGCTGAGACTACTGGGGCGCTGACGCGGAGGACCTTGGCGCGCTACAGTCCCCGCACACCAACGTTACTGATCGGTAAACCGGTAAGGGGACGATACATGCGGCTCGGCATCAATCTTGGTTACTGGGGCGCGGGCATGGACGCCGACAACCTCGCCGTCGCCCAGGAGGCCGACCGCCTGGGCTACGACGTCTGCTGGGCCGCCGAGGCCTACGGCTCCGACGCCCCGACCGTGCTCGCCTGGGTCGCCGCCCAGACCGAGCGCATCGACGTGGGTTCGGCGATCCTCCAGATCCCGGCCCGCCAGCCCGCCATGACCGCCATGACCGCGGCCACCCTCGACTCGCTGACCAAGGGCCGCTTCCGGCTCGGCCTCGGCGTCTCCGGCCCGCAGGTCTCCGAGGGCTGGTACGGCGTCAAGTTCGACAAGCCGCTGGCCCGCACCCGCGAGTACGTGGAGATCGTCCGCAAGGCCATGACCCGCGAGCGGCTCTCCTACGAGGGCGAGCACTGGACCCTGCCGCTGCCGGACGGCCCGGGCAAGCCGCTCAAGCTGACCGTGCACCCCGAGCGCGAGCACATCCCGCTCTACATCGCCGCCATCGGCCCCAAGAACCTGGAGCAGACCGGCGAGATCGCCGACGGCGCCCTGCTGATCTTCCCGGCCGCCGAGCACCTGGAGGCCACCGCCCTCACCCACATCCGGGCGGGCCGCGCAAAGGCCGGGCTGACCATGGAGGGCTTCGACGTCTGCCCGACCGTGCCGCTGGCCCTCGGCGAGGACGTGAACGCGCTCGCGGACATGTTCCGTCCGTACACCGCCCTGTACGTGGGCGGCATGGGCAGCCGGAAGCAGAACTTCTACAACCAGCTGGCCCAGCGCATGGGCTACGAGAAGGAAGCCGCCGAGATCCAGGACAAGTACCTGGCGGGCGACAAGAACGGCGCCGCCGAGGCCGTCCCGCACTCGCTGATCGACTCGACCACCCTGCTCGGCCCGGTCGCCCGGATCGCCGACGGGATGCGGGCCTACGCGGAGGCCGGGGTCACCACCCTCACGCTCGCCCCCGCCGGGTTCACCCTGGACGAGCGGATCGCCGCCCTGCGCGCCGGCACCGAGGCCATGGAGCTGGCGGGTCTCGCCTGATCGCCTGACCGGCAGATCCCGGTGCCGGCGGACCGACGCCGGCACCGGGGAACGGCACCGGTGAACGCTTCTGCGGCCGTGGTGGGGGCTCGGGGGGTCTTCCCCGCCACGGCCGACACAGCGAACAACGCCGGGGACGCCCGTCGGGTTACGCACGGCGGCCCACCCCCCGATTTCGTTCATTCGGACGAGTAGTGCGACCCATCGGTTGCCCGCCCCGCCCACCGGCGTTTGACTCGTTCCATGCTCTCTGCCCGCAGCCTGTTCCAGGAGATCGTCGACAACGACGACTCCTTCCAGCTGTTCTGCTCCATCGCCGCCAGCGGGGAGACCCAGGGCGGCTGGGAGAACGCCCGTATCGCGGCCCTGGTGCCGGACGGCATGCGCCACCTCGCGCCCAAGATCACCCGACACGGCGCCGACGAGGACAAGCACGGCCGGATCTTCCACGCCCTGCTCCGCAAGCGCGGCCTGCCCGCCGTCCCGGTACCCCCCGAGACCGACTACACGATGCTGCTGGAGCGCCGCGGCATCGGCCTCGCGCACGAGAAGCTGCGCCGCGAGGTGGCGCTGACCGAGGAGGACATCGTCGTCTACCTCGCGCACAGCCGGGTCACCGAACAGCGTGCAGCCGACCAGATGGACATGCTGGTCAAGTACTTCGGCGACCACCCCGAGGTGGGCAAGGCGATCCACCTGATCAGCCACGACGAGGACAACCACCTCTCCTACTGCCACGAGGAACTGCTGCGCCTGGCCCGCTCCGGCTACGGCCGGACCATCCAGCGGGTGCTCCGCGAGAGCGCGCTCGCCGAGATCTCCGTCTACCGGGACGTGAGCCTCGCCGTCATGAGCCACATGGGACGGCTGCTGCACTGGCCCGCCCCGAAGGCGGCCGCCCTGGCCGCCGGCATCCGCGGGATGTACGCCTACGAGCGGTTCAGCGGCTGGCATCGGATGGTGAACCTGCGGCTGCCCGAGCGCCTGGACGCCCTCGGCGGCGCACCGACCCCCGCGGGCGGGCTCGCCTACGCCCCGCGCGAGTGGGGGCTCAGAGCCAGCCCCGACGCTTGAACATCCGGTGCAGGCCCAGGCACGCGCCCGCCATGACCACCAGCACCGCCGGATAGCCCCAGGCGTGCCTGAGCTCCGGCATGTGGTCGAAGTTCATCCCGTAGATCCCCGCCACCATCGTGGGGACGGCCGCCATCGCCGCCCAGGCCGAGATCTTGCGCATGTCGTCGTTCTGCCGCAGGCCCATCTGCGCCAGGTGCGCGGCGAGCGCGTCCGACAACAGCCGGTCCAGGCCCTCGATGTACTCGTTCGCCTTGGTGAGGTGGTCCGCGACATCGCGGAAGAACGGCTGCGCGTGCTCGTGGACGAAGGGGACCTCCCCGAAGGCCAGCCGGTCCATCGGCTGGAGCAGCGGGCTCGTCGCCCGCCGGAACTCCAGCACCTGCCGCTTGAACCCGTAGATCCGGGCGGCGGTGTTCTTGGTGTCCGAGGCGTTCGGAGCGAAGACCTCGGCCTCCAGCTCCTCCAGGTCCGCCTGGAGCTCGGCCGCCACCTCGATGTAGTGGTCGACCACCGCGTCGGACACCGCGTACAGCACCGCCGTCGGGCCGTGCCGCAGCACGTCCGGCTCCTGCTCCAGCCGGTGGCGCACGGCGGCCAGCGGAGCCCCCTCGCCGTGCCGGACCGTGACGACGAACGAATCCCCTATGAAGACCATCAGCTCGCCCGCGGTCACCCTGTCCGCGTCCTCGTCGT
This sequence comes from Streptomyces sp. NBC_01214, assembly GCF_026340975.1. Taxonomy (GTDB): domain Bacteria; phylum Actinomycetota; class Actinomycetes; order Streptomycetales; family Streptomycetaceae; genus Streptomyces. The sequence goes on from NZ_JAPEOS010000001.1 coordinate 2,744,687, forward strand.
ACAGCACCGGCTTGAGGACGACGAACAGCGAATCGTCGTACACCTCCAGCTTCGGACGCTGGTGCGCGGTCAGCGCGTCCTCCACCGCCAGCGGGTGCAGGCCGAACTCCTGGCTGACGTGGTCGAATTCCTTCGCGGTCGGCTCGTGCATGCCGATCCACAGGAAGGCGTCACCGGTCGCCCGGGCCTCGTCGAGGGCGTCCGAGAAATCGTCCGGTCCCTCGGTACGGCGGCCGTCCCGGTAAATCGCGCAGTCCACAATCACGCGGGGCATTCTTCCCTGCCCACGGCCCGCCCGCACACCGGCGGCAGCGCATACGCTGGCCCCATGGCCACGCTGATCCTCGTACGACACGGGCGGTCCACCGCCAACACCGCTGGGCTGCTCGCCGGATGGACCCCCGGAGTGGCCCTCGACGAGCGCGGCGCGGAGCAGGCCGCCGCCCTGCCCGGCCGACTGGCGGGGGTGCCGCTCGCCGCCGCCGTCACCAGCCCGCTACAGCGCTGCCGGGAGACCCTCGCCCCCCTGATGGCCGCCCGGCCGGAGCTGGAACTGCACACCGACGAGCGGATCGGCGAGTGCCACTACGGCGACTGGTCGGGCCGCAAGCTGTCCGAGCTCTCCGACGAACCGCTGATGAAGATCGTCCAGCAGCACCCGTCGGCGGCCGCCTTCCCCGGCGGCGAGTCCATGCGCGCCATGCAGGCGCGCGCCGTGGAAGCCGTACGCGACTGGGACGCGCGGATCGAGCAGGAGCACGGCAGCGACGCCGTCTTCCTGATGTGCTCGCACGGCGACATCATCAAGTCCCTTGTCGCGGACGCCCTGGGCATGCACCTGGACCTCTTCCAGCGCATCCACGTCGACCCCTGCTCGGTGACGGCCGTCCGGTACACCGCCACCCGGCCCTTCGTGTTCCGGCTCGGTGACACCGGGGACTTCGGCTCGCTCGTCCGGCGCCCCGCAGCACCGGAGAGCGTCGCATCCGACAAGGACACCGAAGACGCGGGGAACGCCGTCGTGGGAGGCGGCGCGGGCGCGGCTTGATCGCCCGGCGCAGTAGGGTGGACGGGCCAACACAAGGGCGCAGACCTGCCCCCTGCCGCCGAGACTTGGAGACTGGACGTGCCCCGTCAGGTGTTCCTCTACGACCCCCCGGACCGCTTCGTGGCCGGCACGGTCGGTCTGCCGGGACGCCGTACGTTCTTCCTGCAGGCCTCCTCAGGCCCCCGCGTCACCAGCGTCTCCCTGGAGAAGACCCAGGTCGCAGCGCTGGCCGAGCGGATGGACGAGCTGCTGGACGAGGTCGTACGGCGGACCGGCGGCAACGCTCCGGTCCCGGCCGTCGCTCCCACCGAGGCCGCCGACACCGCGCCGCTGGACGTCCCGGTCGACGAGGAGTTCCGCGTCGGCACCATGGCCCTGGCCTGGGACGGCGAGGAACAGCGCATGATCGTCGAGGCCCAGGCGCTCGTCGAACTCGACGCCGACTCCGACGAGGACCTCGCCGAGGCCGAGGAGCGGTTGCTCCAGGACGAGGAGAACGGCCCGCCGATGCTGCGGGTCCGCCTCACCGGAGCCCAGGCCCGGGCCTTCGCCAAGCGGGCCCTGGACGTCGTCAACGCCGGCCGCCCGCCCTGCCCGCTGTGCAGCCTCCCGCTGGACCCGGAGGGGCACGTGTGCCCGCGCCAGAACGGCTACCGGCGCCAGGCGTGAGCGACACGGGGGAGAAGATGGAGGAACTGCTCGCCCAGGGCGAGCTCACCGTCATAGGCCGGATCCGCGACGCGTCCAACGCCGTCCTGCTGTGCAGCGTCACCTACGGGGGCGTGAGCGCCGACTGCGTGTACAAGCCGGTCAAGGGCGAGCGGCCGCTGTGGGACTTCCCCGACGGGAACCTCGCCCGCCGGGAGGTCGCCGCCTACCTGATCTCCGAGGCCACCGGATGGGGCCTGGTCCCCGCCACCGTGCTGCGCGACGGACCGTACGGCGAGGGCATGGTCCAACGGTGGATCGACGCCGAGCAGCCGGACGAGGACGCCCCGCTGGGCGCGCTCCTCGGACTCGTCGACGGCGAGGAGGCGGGGGAGGGCTGGAAGGCCGTCGCCCTCGCCGAGGTCGGCGAAGGCCGCACCGCGCTGCTCGTGCACGCCGACGACGAGCGGCTGCGCCGGCTCGCCGTACTCGACGCAGTGATCAACAACGGCGACCGCAAGGGCGGCCACCTGCTGCCCGCGCCCGACGGACGGCTCTACGGCATCGACCACGGCGTGACCTTCCACGCCGAGGACAAGCTGCGCACCCTCCTGTGGGGCTGGGCGGGCGAGCCGCTGACCGACGAGGCCCGCGCGGTGCTCGCCGCGCTGGCCGGCGCGCTGGCCGACGGGGCCCCGCTCGCCACCCGGCTGGCCGAACTGATCACGCCGGTCGAGCTGGCCGCCGTACGGGACCGGGTGGAGCACCTGCTGCGCACCGGTATCCATCCCCAGCCGTCCGGGCAGTGGCCGTCGATCCCCTGGCCACCGGTCTGAATCAGCCACCGGTCGACGCACAAAATCAGCCAGACCGCAAGAGTGCCGATCAAGACAACAGTGCAGGTCCAGTTCGTTTCCGGAACATCCGTCCGGTTAGGCTCGAGACATGCATGCCTGGCCCGCTTCTGAGGTCCCCGCCCTTCCTGGCAAGGGCCGCGACCTCCAGATCCACGACACCGCGACCCAGGGGACGATCACCCTCGCCCCCGGTCCCGTCGCCCGTATCTACGTCTGCGGCATCACTCCGTACGACGCGACCCACATCGGTCACGCGGCGACCTACAACGCGTTCGACCTCGTACAACGCGTGTGGCTCGACACCAAGCGGCAGGTCCACTACGTCCAGAACGTCACGGACGTGGACGACCCGCTCCTGGAGCGGGCGCTGCGCGACGACCAGGACTGGACCGAGCTGGCGGAGCGCGAGACCGCACTCTTCCGCGAGGACATGACGGCCCTGCGGATGTTGCCCCCGCAGCACTACATCGGAGCCGTCGAGGCCATACCCGGCATCGTGCCGCTGGTCGAGCGGCTGCGGGACGCGGGCGCGGCGTACGAGCTCGACGGCGACACCTACTTCTCGGTCGAGGCCGACCCGCACTTCGGCGGGGTCTCCCACCTCGACGCCGAGGCGATGCGGCTGCTCTCGGCGGAGCGGGGCGGCGACCCCGACCGGCCCGGGAAGAAGAACCCGCTGGACCCGATGCTGTGGATGGCCGCACGTCCGGGCGAGCCGAGCTGGGACGGCGGCTCGCTGGGCCGCGGCCGGCCGGGCTGGCACATCGAGTGCGTGGCGATCGCCCTCGACCACCTGGGCATGGGCTTCGACATCCAGGGCGGCGGCTCCGACCTGGCCTTCCCGCACCACGAGATGGGCGCTTCGCACGCCCAGGCGCTGACGGGCGAGTTCCCGATGGCCAAGGCGTACGTGCACGCGGGCATGGTGGCGCTGCACGGCGAGAAGATGTCGAAGTCGAAGGGCAACCTCGTCTTCGTGTCGGCGCTGCGCCGCTCCGGGGTGGACCCGGCGGCCATCCGCCTCGCGCTGCTGTCCCACCACTACCGGGCCGACTGGGAGTGGACGGACGCCGTCCTCGACGAGGCCGTGGCCCGGCTGGAGCGCTGGCGCGCGGCCGTGTCCCGGCCGGACGGCATCCCGGCGGACGCCGTGCTCGAAGAGGTCCGCGAGGCCCTGGCGAACGACCTGGACGCCCCTGCGGCGCTGGCGGCCGTGGACCGCTGGGTGGAGCTCCAGAACGCCACCGACGGCGACGACGAGTCCGCCCCGGGCCTGGTCTCCCGCACGGTCGACGCGCTGCTGGGCGTCGCGCTCTAGGCAACCGAAGAGGCGCGCCCCCGGCTCCGTGCCGGGGGCGCGTTCTGCCGTTTCACGGCCTCACTGCATGACGGTGACCGGCGGGTGCCGGGGATCGGCGGGGCACGCGTAGAACTGCAAGGTGTAGCCGCGGCCCACGGTGACCGCCGTGGGGGTCGCGGACGCGCCGTGCGCCTCCTCGACCGGCCGCCAGCTCACGGTTTCGGCGTTCCACTCGGCGTAGCCGATGGTGAGCAACGGTTCGCCGACGGCCGAACACCGCGCGCAGCGCAGCTCCTCCGGGCCGCCGGAATCCCGGAACGTGAAGGGCGCGGCCCAGCCACCGGCCTTCCACCCGGGTGCGACGGACAGGGCTCCCCGGTAGTCCGTGGCCCCGTCCTCCTCCCAGCGGTGGATCCGCCCGGCCAGCTCGGGGTCCAGATCGTGCGCGGCCGGGTACTCGAGGACCTGCTCCGGACGGAGCACGCACGGGAGGGGCACCAGCTCGGACGTGCCCACGTACGCCGGCTCCGGCGGGGACGCCAGGACCTCCACCACGTCGGCGGCCCGCCGCCACCGCAGCTGGACGGCCGCCGAGCCGCTCTGGTCCTCGATGTCGATGAACGGGCACCACAGCACCTGGAGCAGGTCCGTGCCCTCGGGGAACGGCAGGCCGGGGACGTCCCGGGCGTACAGCTGCGCCACCGGTATCAGCGGGTGCGGGCCCTCGGGCAGTAGCGACGGATCATGGCCGGCGTGGATCCGCGAGACCTCGGCGTGGTCCTCGTCCGTCCAGACGTCGCGGGCGAGGATCCGCCGGAGCGTGCGGACCTCCTCGGGCGTGTTCAGCTCGAAGGGGGCGTCGTGCTCCTGCGAACACGACGCCCAGGACTCGCCGGCCGGCCACAGCAGCGGCCCGCCCACCGAGCTCTCGTGCACGGTGGGCGCACCGGGCCGCGGGTGCAGCCGGGTGGCGGTCCTGGACGTTCCAGCGAGCTCCGGGAAGACCGAAGCCACGTCGAGCGGGCGGGGCGGGGTGGTACGGGTCATGCTTCCCTCTCTCGGAACGGCAACCCGTATCCAAGCAGGGGGTACTGACACACGGACAGCCTGGTGGGACTAGTCCTCGGGGGTGTCCCCGACGCCGTCCGACGTGCCGTTCGACGTGCCGTTCGACGTGCCGTTCGACGTGCCTTGTGACGTGTCGTCCGGCTTGCCCTTCGACGTGTCGTCCGGCTCGTCCCCGGCCTTGTCGTCCGCAGCTGCGGGACCTTCCGGCCCGCCGGTGCCCGTCTGCTCCTGCCCGTCCTGCGGCTCCGCCGTGCCCTCCGGCTTCGGCTTCGCCTGGGGTCGGGAACCGCCGGACAGGTCCCGGAAGTAGGAACCCGTGTCGGTGGCCGTCTCCGGACTCCCCGCCGGATCCCGCCGCCGCAGGTACCGCTCGAACTCCCGCGCGATCGCGTCCCCCGAGGCCTCCGGCAGATCGGCCGTGTCCCGCGCCTCCTCCAGCGTTTGGACGTACTCCGCCACCTCGCTGTCCTCGGCGGCCAGTTGGTCCACGCCCAACTGCCACGCCCGGGCGTCCTCCGGCAGCTCGCCCAGCGGGATCCGGATGTCGATCAGGTCCTCCAGCCGGTTCAGGAGGGCCAGCGTCGCCTTCGGGTTCGGCGGCTGCGACACGTAGTGCGGCACGGCCGCCCACAGCGACACCGCCGGCACCCCGGCGTGCGTACAGGCCTCCTGGAGGATGCCCACGATGCCCGTCGGGCCCTCGTACTTGGTCTCCTCCAGGTCCATCGTCCGCGCCAGGTCCGCGTCCGAGGTGACCCCGCTCACCGGCACCGGCCGCGTGTGCGGCGTGTCCCCGAGCAGCGCGCCCAGGATGACCACCATCTCCACGCCCAGCTCGTGCGCGAAACCGAGGATCTCGTTGCAGAACGACCGCCACCGCATGGACGGTTCGATGCCCCGGACCAGCACCAGGTCCCGCGGCTTGGCCCCGCCGATCCGGACCACCGACAGCCGTGTCGTCGGCCACGTGATCTTCCGTACCCCGTTGTCCAGCCACACCGTCGGCCGGTTGACCTGGAAGTCGTAGTAGTCCTCCGCGTCGAGCGCCGCGAAGACCTCGCCCTTCCACTCCCGGTCCAGGTGTGCGACCGCACCGGAGGCCGCGTCACCCGCGTCGTTCCAGCCCTCGAACGCGGCCACCATGACCGGGTCGATCAGCTCGGGCACGCCCTCAAGCTCGATCACCCAGGTCTCCTTCCGAAGTTCCCTTGTGTACGTGGGTCAGCCTAAGCCTTGATGAGGCACCGGTCACAGCCCACGACAGAGGGGCGGTTCCCCTCGGAACCGCCCCTCTTCCCCACCTGCGTAAGAGCTATGCCTTGCGGCCCAGCATCTCCTCGACCCGGGCCCGGACGGACTCGTCGTCCAGGCCGCGGATCGTCACCGTCGTACGGCGGCGCAGCACGTCGTCGACCGTCTCGGCCCACTCGTTGTCACGGGCGTAGGCGACCTGTGCCCAGATCTCCGGACCGTCCGGGTGGATCCGCTCGGCCAGCGCCGGGTCCTCGTTCGCGAGGCGCGCGATGTCGAAGGCCAGCGAGCCGTAGTGGGAAGCGAGGTGGCGGGCCGTCAGCGGGTCCATCCGCGTCCCCGGCTCCCGGTCCACCAGCAGTCGGTGCGCGACCGCGTTCGGGTTGGCGACACCGGGCAGCGCGATCCGGCGCACCAGCGACTTCACCGGCTCCATGTCCTCGGTCAGCGGGCTGCCCGGGAGCTTCGCCAGCTTGTCCATGACCACACGGCCGATGTGGCGGTACGTCGTCCACTTGCCGCCGGCCACCGACAGCATGCCGCCGGCGCCCTCGGAGACGACCGTCTCGCGCTTGGCCTTCTCGACGCCGCCGGGGCCGCCGGGCAGCACCCGCAGGCCCGCGAAGGCGTACGTCATCAGCGAGCGGTCCAGGTCCGCGTCCTTCACCGAGAAGGCCGCCTCGTCCAGGATCTGCGTGATGTCGGACTCGGTGGCGCGCACGTCCGCCGGGTCGCCCTCGTACACCTCGTCGGTGGTGCCGAGCAGCAGCTGGTCCTCCCACGGGAGGGCGAAGGTGATGCGGTACTTGTCGATCGGGGTGGCCATGGCGGCCTTCCACGGCGACTTGCGCTTCATGACGATGTGCGCGCCCTTGGAGAGGCGGATCGACGGCATGGAGTGCTTGTCTTCCATGCGCCGCAGGTGGTCCACCCACGGGCCGGTGGCGTTGAGCACGACGCGCGCGTCGACCCCGAACTCGGTGCCGTCGAGACGGTCCTTGAGCTCGGCGCCGGTGACCCGGCCGCGCGTCTTGCGCAGTCCGGTGACCTCGGCGTGGTTGAGGACGACCGCGCCCGACTCGACGGCCGCGCGGACCGTCATGACGGCGACGCGGGAGTCGTTCATCTGGTGGTCGTAGTAGACCGCCACGGCCTTGAGGTTGTCCGTCTTCAGACCGGGGTTGTCGGCGACGGCACGGGCCGGGGATATGACCTTGCCCATGCCGTCACCGAAGGCCGAGAGGGCGGAGTAGGCGAAGACGCCCGCGCCCAGCTTGGCCGCACCCACCGGACCGCCCTTGTAGACCGGCAGGTAGAAGGTGAGCGGGTTGACCAGGTGCGGGGCCACGTCCTTGGCCAGCACCCGGCGCTCGTGGTGGTTCTCCGCGACCAGCTTGACCGCGCCGGTCTGCAGGTAGCGCAGACCGCCGTGGACGAGCTTGGAGGAGGCCGAGGAGGTGGCGCCGGCGAAGTCGCCGGCGTCCACCATGGCAACCCGCAGGCCCGACTGCGCGGCGTGCCACGCCACGGAGGTGCCCAGGATTCCACCGCCGATGACCAGCAGGTCGTACGTGGCCTTCGACAGCTGCTCACGGGTCTGCGCGCGGCTGACGTTGGCACCGGCGGTCGGGTGCGTGCCCAGTGCGGGAACGCTCTGCAGGCTGCTCATATCTCTCTTAGCTCCTCGTCGATTGACTCAGCTGAGTGCGGTCAGCTGGCGTCTTCGTCGTCGACCCAGCCCATGGAACGCTCCACGGCCTTGAGCCAGCTCTTGTACTCGCGGTCCCGCTGCTCGGCGGGCATCCGCGGGGTCCACTCCGCCGCGCGGCGCCAGTTGGCGCGCAGGGCGTCGGTGTCGGGCCAGAAGCCGACGGCCAGGCCGGCGGCGTAGGCGGCGCCGAGGCAGGTGGTCTCGGCGACCATCGGGCGCACCACGGGGGCGTCCAGGAAGTCCGAGAGCGTCTGCATCAGCAGGTTGTTGGAGGTCATGCCGCCGTCGACCTTGAGGGCGGCGAGCTCGACGCCCGAGTCCTTGGTCATGGCGTCGGTGATCTCGCGGGTCTGCCAGGCGGTGGCCTCCAGGACGGCACGGGCGATGTGCGCCTTGGTGACGTACCGGGTGAGGCCGGCGATCACACCGCGGGCGTCGGAACGCCAGTACGGGGCGAAGAGGCCGGAGAAGGCCGGCACGAAGTAGGCGCCGCCGTTGTCCTCGACCGAGGAGGCCAGCGTCTCGATCTCGGCCGCGGACTTGATCAGGCCCATCTGGTCGCGCATCCACTGGACGAGCGAGCCGGTGACGGCGATGGAGCCCTCCAGCGCGTAGACCGGCTTCTGGTCGCCGATCTTGTAGCCGACCGTGGTCAGCAGGCCGCTGTAGGAGTTGATGACCTTGTCGCCGGTGTTCATCAGCATGAACGTTCCGGTGCCGTACGTGGACTTGGCCTCGCCCTCGGCGAAACAGGTCTGGCCGAAGAGGGCGGCCTGCTGGTCACCGAGCGCCGAGGCGACCGGAACACCGGCGAGGACGCCGTCCTTGACGTGGCCGTAGACCTCGGCGGAGGACTTGATCTCGGGGAGGATGGTGAGCGGCACCTCCATGGACTTCGCGATGCTGTCGTCCCACTCCAGCGTGTGGAGGTTCATCAGCATGGTGCGCGAGGCGTTGGTGACGTCGGTGACGTGCACACCGCCCTGGGCGCCACCGGTGAGGTTCCAGATGACCCAGGAGTCCATGGTGCCGAAGAGGATGTCGCCGGCGGCGGCGCGCTCGCGCAGGCCCTCGACGTTGTCCAGCAGCCAGCGGGCCTTCGGGCCGGCGAAGTAGCTCGCCAGCGGCAGGCCGGTCTCGCGGCGGAAGCGGTCCTGGCCGACGTTGCGGCCGAGCTCCTTGCACAGGGCGTCGGTGCGGGTGTCCTGCCAGACCAGCGCGTTGTGGACCGGCTCGCCGGTGTGGCGGTCCCACAGGACGGTGGTCTCGCGCTGGTTGGTGATGCCGACGGCCTTGACGTCCGCGGCGGTGATCTCGGCCTTGGCGATGGCCCCGGCGACGACCTCCTGGACGTTGGTCCAGATCTCGGTGGCGTCGTGCTCGACCCAGCCCGGCTTCGGGAAGATCTGCTCGTGCTCCTTCTGGTCGACGGCGACGATGCGGCCGTCGCGGTCGAAGACGATGCAGCGGGAGGAGGTGGTGCCCTGGTCGATCGCGGCGATGAAGGGGCCGGTGCTGGTGGTCATGTTGGCTGCTCCTGGCAGGTCGGGTGAGTAGGCGGAATCAGGAGGGCGGTGCGGATCTTACGATCTTTCCGGTACTGCTGATCAGGCGAACGCGATGTTGTAGAGACCACCGGCGAGCGCGGCACCGACGAGCGGGCCGACCACCGGGATCCAGGAGTAACCCCAGTCGGAGCCGCCCTTGTTGGGCAGCGGCAGCAGGGCGTGCACGATACGCGGACCGAGGTCGCGCACCGGGTTGATGGCGTAGCCGGTCGGGCCACCGAGCGAGAGACCGATGCCGACGACCACGAACGAGGTGATCAGGACGCCGATGACACCGAGGCCCTTGCCACCGTCCTGGAGGCCCTGGGTCAAGATTGCCAGGACCAGGACGGCGGTACCGATGATCTCGGTCGTCAGGTTCTGCACGACGTTACGGATTTCGGGGCCCGTGGAGAAGATGCCGAGCACCGGACCGGCCACATCGTGCGGGTGCGGGTCCTCGGGACCGAGCTTGGCGTCGCGGATGTGCTCCGGGTCGGCCAGGTGGACGCGGAACTGCCCGTAGTAGGTCACCCACATCAGCACGGCGCCGAGCATTGCGCCCAGCAGCTGGCCGGCGAAGTAGACCGGGGTGTCGCCCCACTCGCCGGTCTTGACGGCGAGACCGACGGTGACCGCCGGGTTCAGGTGCGCACCGGAGAGCGGCGCGGAGACGTAGGCGGCGATCAGTACGGCGAAACCCCAGCCGAACGTGATGGCGAGCCAGCCCGCGTTGCGGGCCTTGGAGCTCTTGAGCGTCACTGCGGCGCAGACGCCACCGCCGAGCAGTGTGAGCAGGGCGGTACCGATGGTCTCGCCGATGAAGATGTCGGAGCTGGACACCCGCGACTCCTTACGTACGTCCAGGGGTGGGCGGAAACCGGGTCCCTCCGGTGGTTCCGCGCACTCGGTGAGTGCTGCACCGGTCCGTGGCCTTGTCGCATCCTAACGCGTATTGCCGTTAGGTGTTCGACAATGCCGACCGGTGAACGGCAGTTTTCCGCCCAAGTGAAGAACGCGTCAAGAGTCGGCCAGGCCAAAGTGTCGGATCGTTACCCGTAGGTGCGATCAGCCAAAACCAGCCATCTCAAGGCCAGGATGTGGCGAAAAACAGGCATAAAGAGGCCAGGGTGTGGCCAGGACCTGTTAAAGGAAGCTCAGAACCGGCCCGCGCCGAGATCGCGTGAAACCGCACGCGCACAGTCCCGCACCGACGCCACGAGGGCCGCACGGGGCTCCCCGGACTCGCCGCACACCCGTTCCACGGCGCCCGCGACCGCCACCGCGCCGACCGGCATCCGGCGCCGGTCGTGGATCGGCGCCGCCACCGAGGCGATGCCCTCCCAGGTCTCCTCGACGTCGGAGGCCCAGCCGCGCGCCCGGGTCAGGCCCAGGATCTCCTCGAAGCCGGTGCCGTCCGTGACCGTGCGGGGGGTGAAGGCCTCGCGCTCGACCTCGTGCGCCTGGGTGTGCGCCACGGGGTCGTAGGCCGACAGCACCTTGCCCAGCGCGGTCGAGTGCAGCGGCTGCATGGCCCCGACCTCCAGCACCTGACGGCTGTCGTCGGGTCGGAACACGTGGTGCATGATCAGCACCCCGCTCTGGTGCAGCACGCCCACGTACACGCTCTCGCCGCTCGCCCGGGCCAGGTCGTCCGTCCACACCAGCGCGCGGGCGCGCAGCTCGTGCACGTCGAGGTAGCTGTTGCCCAGGCGCAGCAGCTCCGCGCCCAACTGGTACCGGCCGGAGGCCGGGTCCTGCTCCACGAAGCCCTCGGCCTGCAGGGTGCGCAGGATGCCGTGGGCCGTGCCCTTGGCCAGGCCCAGCGAGGACGCCACGTCCGAGAGTCCCAGCCGGCGCTCGCCGCCCGCCAGGAGTCGCAGCATCGCAGCGGCTCGTTCGAGCGACTGGATGTTCCGTGCCATCGCGCAGCCTCCTGCAGACCTTCGGTAGTACTGACCATCTTGACGCGGTTCGACAATGCTGAACAGTATCGGTCGATGTCGACCTTGCGCACCGTCGGACAGCTGTTCGCCGTACCGTCGAGGGGACACCACCCCGGAAAGTCCCCGCCACAGAATGCAGTCCGCCACGTGGGACACCCACACCGGGGCGCCCGCCTCGCGGTTACCCTGGCCGCGTGCACCCTTGACACAGCGGGGGTGCAAAGCCGACAGCCGTCGCATCCCAGGGAGCACAACCATGGCTTCGTTGCCCACCTTGCCCGCTGACACCCAGACCCGGGCCGATGCCCTCCGGGAGGCACTCGCGACCCGCGTGGTCGTCGCCGACGGAGCCATGGGAACGATGCTCCAAGCGCAGGACCCCACCATGGAGGACTTCCAGCAGCTCGAAGGCTGCAACGAGGTCCTCAACATCACCCGCCCCGACATCGTGCGCTCCGTCCATGAGGCGTACTTCTCGGTGGGCGTGGACTGCGTCGAGACCAACACCTTCGGCACGAACTACGCGGCGCTCGCCGAGTACGACATCGCCGAACGCAATTTCGAGCTGTCGGAGGCCGGCGCGCGCATCGCCCGCGAGGTCGCCGACGAGTACACCGCCTCCACCGGTCAGCAGCGCTGGGTCCTCGGCTCCATGGGCCCCGGCACCAAGCTCCCCACGCTCGGCCACATCACCTACGGCCAGATCCGCGACGCCTACCAGATCAACGCCGAGGGCCTGCTCTCCGGCGGCGCCGACGCGCTGCTCGTCGAGACCACCCAGGACCTCCTGCAGACGAAGTCCTCGATCATCGGCGCCCGCCGGGCCATGGAAGCCCTCGGCGTCACCGTCCCGCTGATCTGCTCCGTCACCGTCGAGACCACCGGCACCATGCTCCTCGGCTCGGAGATCGGCGCGGCCCTGACCGCCCTGGAGCCGCTGGGCATCGACATGATCGGCCTGAACTGCGCCACCGGCCCCGCCGAGATGAGCGAGCACCTGCGCTACCTCGCGCGCAACGCCCGCATCCCGCTCTCCTGCATGCCCAACGCCGGCCTGCCCGTCCTGACCAAGGAGGGCGCGCACTACCCGCTGACCGCCCCCGAGCTGGCCGACGCCCAGGAGACCTTCGTCCGCGAGTACGGGCTCTCCCTGGTCGGCGGCTGCTGCGGCACGACCCCCGAGCACCTGCGCCAGGTCGTCGAGCGGGTCCGCGGCACGGCCGTCACCGAGCGCACCCCCCAGCCCGAGCCCGGCGCCGCCTCGCTCTACCAGACCGTGCCCTTCCGCCAGGACACCTCGTACATGGCGATCGGCGAGCGCACCAACGCCAACGGCTCCAAGAAGTTCCGCGAGGCCATGCTGGAGGCCCGCTGGGACGACTGCGTGGAGATGGCGCGCGACCAGATCCGCGAGGGCGCGCACATGCTCGACCTCTGCGTGGACTACGTGGGCCGCGACGGCGTCGCCGACATGGAGGAGCTCGCCGGCCGCTTCGCCACCGCCTCCACCCTGCCCATCGTCCTGGACTCCACCGAGGTCCCCGTCATCCGGGCGGGCCTGGAGAAGCTCGGCGGCCGCGCGGTCATCAACTCCGTGAACTACGAGGACGGCGACGGCCCCGAGTCCCGCTTCGCCAAGGTCACCCGACTGGCCCAGGAGCACGGTGCCGCGCTCATCGCGCTCACCATCGACGAGGAGGGCCAGGCCCGCACCGTCCCGCACAAGGTCGCCATTGCCGAACGGCTCATCGACGACCTCACGGGCAACTGGGGGATCCGCGAGTCGGACATCCTCATCGACACCCTGACCTTCACGATCTGCACCGGCCAGGAGGAGTCCCGTAAGGACGGCATCGCCACGATCGAGGCGATCCGCGAGCTCAAGCGGCTCCACCCGGACGTCCAGACCACCCTCGGCCTGTCCAACATCTCCTTCGGCCTCAACCCGGCCGCCCGCGTCCTGCTGAACTCGGTCTTCCTCGACGAGTGCGTCAAGGCCGGACTCGACTCCGCCATCGTGCACGCCTCCAAGATCCTGCCGATCGCCCGCTTCGACGAGGAGCAGGTCACCACCGCCCTCGACCTGATCTACGACCGGCGCGAGGGCGACTACGACCCGCTGCAGAAGCTGATGGCCCTCTTCGAGGGCGTCAACACCAAGTCGCTCAAGGCCGGCCGCGCCGAGGAACTCCTCGCCCTGCCGCTGGACGAGCGACTGCAGCGCCGCATCATCGACGGCGAGAAGAACGGCCTGGAGGCCGACCTCGACGAGGCCCTGGCGACCCGCCCCGCCCTCGACATCGTCAACGACACCCTCCTGGAGGGCATGAAGGTCGTCGGCGAGCTCTTCGGCTCGGGCCAGATGCAGCTCCCCTTCGTCCTCCAGTCCGCCGAGGTCATGAAGACGGCCGTCGCCTACCTCGAACCGCACATGGAGAAGACCGACGACGAGGGCAAGGGCACGATCGTGCTCGCCACCGTCCGCGGAGACGTCCACGACATCGGCAAGAACCTCGTCGACATCATCCTCACCAACAACGGCTACAACGTCGTCAACATCGGCATCAAGCAGCCCGTCTCCGCGATCCTCGAAGCCGCACAGGAACACAAGGCCGACGTCATCGGCATGTCCGGCCTGCTCGTGAAGTCGACCGTGATCATGAAGGAGAACCTGGAGGAGCTGAACCAGCGCAAGCTGGCCGCCGACTACCCGGTGATCCTCGGCGGCGCCGCCCTCACCCGCGCCTACGTCGAGCAGGACCTCCACGAGATCTACGAGGGCGAGGTCCGCTACGCCCGCGACGCCTTCGAGGGCCTGCGCCTCATGGACGCCCTCATCGCCGTCAAGCGCGGCGTCCCCGGCGCGACCCTGCCCGAGCTCAAGCAGCGCCGCGTGGCCAAGCGCGACACGCCAGTGCTCCAGGTCGAGGAGGCCGAGGAGCCCGGCGGCCGCTCCGACGTCTCGGTCGACAACCCGATCCCCACCCCGCCGTTCTGGGGCACCCGCGTGGTCAAGGGCATCCCGCTCAAGGACTACGCCTCCTGGCTCGACGAGGGCGCCCTCTTCAAGGGCCAGTGGGGCCTCAAGCAGGCCCGCGCGGGCGGGGCCACGTACGAGGAGCTCGTCGAGAGCGAGGGCCGTCCGCGCCTGCGCGGCCTCCTGGACAAGCTGCACACCGAGAACCTGCTCGAAGCCGCGGTCGTCTACGGGTACTTCCCCTGCGTCTCCAAGGGCGACGACCTGATCATCCTGGACGAGGAGGGCAACGAGCGGACCCGCTTCACCTTCCCGCGCCAGCGCCGCGGCCGGCGCCTGTGCCTCGCGGACTTCTTCCGTCCCGAGGAGTCCGGCGAGACCGACGTGGTCGGCCTGCAGGTGGTCACCGTCGGCTCGAAGATCGGCGAGGCCACCGCCAAGCTGTTCGAGTCGGACTCCTACCGCGAGTACCTGGAGCTGCACGGCCTCTCGGTCCAGCTCGCCGAAGCCATGGCCGAGTACTGGCACGCACGCGTCCGCGCCGAGCTCGGATTCGGCGGCGAGGACCCGGCGAAGGTCGAGGACATGTTCGACCTCAAGTACCGCGGTGCCCGCTTCTCGCTCGGCTACGGCGCCTGCCCCGACCTGGAGGACCGCGCGAAGATCGCCGACCTCCTGGAGCCGGAGCGGATCGGCGTCCACCTGTCGGAGGAGTTCCAGCTCCACCCGGAGCAGTCCACCGACGCGATCGTGATTCACCACCCCGAAGCGAAGTATTTCAACGCACGCTGAGCGCCACCGACGTACACTTGTCGGTCCCATACAGGCCGGTCGCCTGTTCCCCGGGGTCGTATGCCCCGCGGAAGAGGTGACCGGCCTTCTCGTCCCTTCTGAGAGGCATGCGCATGACGAGCACCGTTCCCGCCCCCGTCGCCCGTACGGCCGACGGTTCTGCCCTGCAGGCGGTGCTGCTCGACATGGACGGCACCCTCGTCGACACCGAGGGCTTCTGGTGGGAGATCGAGGCCGAGATCTTCCAGGAGCTCGGCCACCGCCTCGACGAATCCTGGCGCGACGTGGTCGTCGGCGGCCCCATGAGCCGCAGCGCGACCTTCCTGATCGAGTCGACCGGCGCCGCCATCGGCCTCGCCGAGCTGAGCGTCCTGCTCAACGAGCGCTTCGAGGCCCGCATCGCCGACCGGGTGCCGCTGATGCCCGGAGCCGAGCGGCTGCTGTCCGAGCTCGCCCGGCACAACGTGCCCACCGCCCTCGTCTCCGCCTCCCACCGCCGGGTCATCGACCAGGTCCTGCTCACCCTCGGCCGCGACCGCTTCACGATGACGGTCGCCGGCGACGAGGTGGCCCGTACCAAGCCGCACCCCGACCCGTACCTGTTCGCCGCACGCTCGCTGGGCGCGCACCCCTCGCGGTGCGCGGTCATCGAGGACACCCGCACCGGCGTGGCGGCAGCCGAGGCCGCCGGCTGCCGGGTCGTGGCCATCCCCTCGGTCGGCGTGATCGAACCCGCCCCCGGGCGTACGGTCGTCCGCTCGCTGGAGGACGTGGACCTGGCGTTCCTGCGCTCGCTCATCGCCCCGTTTAACTGAGAGTGACGACCGCGCCCTCCCGTCGGGCGCGCACCACCCAAGCGGACACATCGGCATGCACTGGCCTACATCGGTATGCATTGCCACGCACTGGAGCCCCCCGAGCACGCTCCGTGCCGAACGGAACGCTGCCCGACCGCGTCCTGGCGGAAGGATCTTCCGCAGTAGGCCCCGGAGGCTGAAATTCCATCCCCTCCGGGGCTGTTGCGCAGAGTGACCTTGGTCACCCTGCGCACCCTCGGCGGGTCCGTCCCGGGGCCTCCCCGGCTTCCAATGTGTCCACATTGATCAGGCCCTGACCGAATCTGCGCAGCCTGCCTGCCAACAGGCAGTTCGCTCCGATCACGGTGCGATTACGCCCCAAGTTCCGCCAGTTCCAGCCATCCAGTCCCGGACCACTACTGTCGATGCGGGCACTACGCCGCACCTCATCCGGCCCCGACACACACCCCTGTGCCGGGACCGCATGGACCGATCGTCACTACACCGGCCCGATCGTTCCGCCCCGAACGGGCGACCGCCGCGAAGTGCCCTCTACGCCGCTTTGAACAAGTGCCGGTTACAGGGAGTACTTCCAGCATGAACCGCAAGACCATGGTGCTGACGGCCGCGGCCGGACTGCTCACCCCCGCGCTGGCCGCCTGCGGCAGCGCGAGCGGCGGAGGAGCAGGATCCGGAGCGATCGTCGTCGGAACCACCGATCGGTTCGAGGCCGCAGACTTCGCTCCCGCCCCCTTCGACCCGGCCTACGCCTACGACGCCAGCACCTGGAACGTCCTGCGCCAGACCGTCCAGACGCTGATGCACACGCCGCGCGGCGGCGGCCAGCCCGTCCCCGAAGCGGCCTCCGCCTGCCGCTTCACCGACGCCGGCAACGAGAGCTACCGCTGCACCCTGCGCCCCGATCTGAAGTTCGCCGACGGTGAGCCCCTCACCGCCAAGGACGTCAAGTTCTCCATCGACCGCGTCCGCGCCATCAAGGACGAGAACGGCCCCTCCTCGCTGCTCTCCACCCTCGACAACGTCGAGGTCAAGGGCACCGACACCGTCGTCTTCCACCTGAAGACCCCCGACGCGACCTTCCCGTTCAAGCTCTCCACCCCCGCCGCCGGCATCGTCAGCGAAAAGAACTACGACGCCAAGAAGCTCCGCGAGGGCTTCGCCGTGGACGGCTCCGGCCCGTACACGATGAAGGCCGAGGTCAAGGGCAACCTGCTGGTCCGCGCCGTCTTCACCAAGAACCCGCACTACAAGGGCGACCTCAAGCTGCAGAACGACAAGGTCGAACTGCGCACCTTCACCGACTCCCCGACCATGGGCAAGGCACTCACCGACGGGAAGATCCACATGGTCTCCCGCACCCTGTCGCCCGCCCAGATCACCGAGTTCAGCGCCCAGCCGCCCAAGGGCGTCAAGCTGGTCCCGATGCCCGGCCTGGAGATCCGCTACCTCGGCTTCAACACCGAGGCACCGGTCGTCAAGGACAAGGCCGTGCGCCAGGCGCTCGCCGCCGCCGTCGACCGCGGCCAGCTCATCTCCAAGGTCTACGGCAAGTCCGCCCAGCCGCTCTACTCGCTGGTCCCCACCACCGTGACGGGCCACGTCAACTCCTTCTACAACAAGTACGGCGAGGCCAACACGCCCAAGGCCGCCGCCCTGCTGAAGGAGGCCGGGATCAAGACCCCGGTCAAGCTGACCCTGCACTACACCAGCGACCACTACGGCGACGGCACGGCCGCCGAGTTCGAGGCCCTCAAGGCCCAGCTCAACTCCACCGGCCTGTTCGACATCACCGTCCAGGGCAGCGAGTGGACGGACTTCCGCCCCGCCCAGAAGAAGGGCGACCACGCCGCCTACGGGCTCGGCTGGTTCCCCGACTACCCGGACGCAGACAACTTCCTCGCCCCGTTCCTGGAGCAGGACAACTTCTTGGGCACGCCGTACGCCAACAGCGCGGTGCGCAGCAGGCTCATCCCCGAATCCCGGCGGGCGGTCGACCGCACGGTCGCCGTCCCCGCGATCACGGAGATGCAGGACATCGTCGCCGAGGACGTGCCCGTCCTGCCCCTGTGGCAGGGCAAGCAGTACGTCGCCGCACGCGACGGGATCACCGGAGTGGAGTGGTCGGTCAACGCCATCTCCGACCTCCAGTTGTGGGAGCTCGGCCGTGGCGTAAGCGGCTGAGCAAGGCAAAGACCGGCAGCGGGTGTCGCGGGCCGGAACAACGAAACAGTTCGACTGTGAAGGACGTTCGCGTGAATCGACGTAACCAGTGGCTGGCGGCCCCGCTCGGCGCAGCCACCGCCGCCGCGCTGCTCAGCGGTTGCGGTTCGACCGATGGCTCCAATGCCGGCAGCGGCAAGGGCGTGGTCATGGGCATATCCGACAAGGTGAAGTCCGTCGACCCGGCATCGGGCTACGACCCGGGCTCCTGGCTGCTGTTCAACAACGTCTTCCAGTCGCTGCTGAGCTTCCCCAAGGGCGGCACCACCCCCGAGCCCGACGCCGCCCAGGCCTGCGGCTTCGAGGGCGGTGACAGCAAGCTCTACAAGTGCACCCTGCGGGACGGCCTGAAGTTCAGCAACGGCCACAGCCTCACCTCGAAGGACGTCAAGTTTTCCTTCGAGCGCACCCTGAAGATCAACGACGCCAACGGCCCGGCCGTGATGCTCGCCTCGATCGCGAGCATCGAAGCCCCCGACGACAAGACCGTCATCTTCAAGCTCAAGAACTCCGACGCCACCTTCCCCAGCAAGATCGCGTCGGGCGCCGGCTCCATCGTCGACCACGCCGAATACCCGGCCGACAAGCTGCGCGGCGACAACAAGGCCGTCGGCTCCGGCGTCTACAAGCTCGACTCGTTCGGCGAGAAGAGCGCCACCTTCTCCGTCAACGAGTCCTACAGCGGCAAGGCCAAGGCCAAGAACACCGGTGTCACGCTGAAGTTCTTCAACGGCGACCAGGCCGGCCTCAAGACCGTCCTGGAGAGCGGCGACGTCGACTTCGCCTTCCGCGGCCTCGCCGCCAAGGACATCGCCGCCCTCGCCTCCAGCAAGACCGGCGACAACAAGGTCGACGTCGTCCAGGGCACCGGCGCCGAGGTCGAGCACATGGTGTTCAACGTCAACGACCCCGTCGTCGGCAAGCTCCCCGTGCGCAAGGCCATCGCCTACCTCATCGACCGCGAAGCGCTCGTCCGGGACGTGTACGCGGGCACCGCCACCGCGCTCTACTCCATCGTGCCCACCGGCATCGCCGGCCACACGACCCCGTTCTTCGACCGCTACGGCGGCACCCCGCAGATCGACAAGGCCAAGGCCGTCCTCAAGGCCGCCAACATCAACGGCAAGGTCAAGCTGACCCTGTACTCCACCCCGTCCCGCTACGGCCCCTCCACGGACCAGCAGTTCGAGGTCATCGCCAAGCAGCTCAACGACAGCGGCCTCTTCGACGCCGACGTCAAGTCCGTCGAGTTCGAGCAGTACGAGAAGGACATCCAGGCCGGCAAGTACGGCGTGTACGTGAAGGGCTGGGTGCCCGACTACCCGGACGCCGACAACTTCACGCAGCCGTTCTTCGGCCCGGACAACGTGCTGAACAACAACTACGACAACAAGGAGATCACCGGGACGATCATCCCGTCGACCTCCGCGAAGTCCGACCGCACGGCGGCCAACACCGACTACAACCGCCTCCAGGACATCGTCGCCGAAGAGCTCCCGCTCATCCCGCTCTGGCAGGGCAAGCAGTACGCCGTCACCCGCCAGAACGTGAGCGGCCTGCAGTGGTCCCTCGACGCCTCGACCGTCTTCCGCTTCTGGGAGATCAGCAAGGGCTGACGCCACCGGAGCCGGGCCCGCCCAGAGCGGGCCCGGCCACGCACAGGGGGCCGTACGTGCACGCACGTACGGCCCCCTCCGCGTTCGTCCGCGCCCGGCCGGACCTACTGGGCCCCGGGGCGCACCAGACCGCTCTCGTACGCGTACACCGCCGCCTGGACCCGGTCCCGCAGCCCCAGCTTCGTCAGCACGTGCCCCACATGCGTCTTGACCGTCGTCTCGCTCACGAACAGATCCGCCGCGATCTCCGCGTTCGACAGCCCCCGGGACACCAACTTCAACACCTCGACCTCACGCTCGGTCAGCGTCCCCAACGTGTTCGGAAGGCTCGCCTCACCCGACGGAAGATGCCCCGCGTACTTGTCCAGCAGCCGCCGCGTGATACTCGGCGCGAGCATCGCCTCACCCGCCGCGACCACCCGGATCGCCTGCACCAGCTCGTTCGCCGGCGCATCCTTCAGCAGGAACCCGCTCGCCCCCGCCCGCAGCGCCTCCACCACGTACTCGTCCAGGTCGAACGTGGTCAGCACCAACACCTTCGCCGGCCCGTCGCGCTCCGGACCCGTGATCTGCCGGGTCGCCTCCACCCCGTCCATCCGCGGCATCCGGATGTCCATCAGCACCACATCGGGCTGCAGCGCCCGCACCTGGTCCAGCGCCTGCAGACCGTCCCCGGCCTCACCGACCACCGCCAGGTCCTCCTCCGCCTCCAGGATCATCCGGAAGCCGGTGCGCAGCAGCGGCTGGTCGTCGACCAGAAGGACGCGGATCGCCACGGGGTCTACCTCGTATTCGTCGGACGGCTACGGCGGG
The DNA here is from genome assembly GCF_026340975.1 of Streptomyces sp. NBC_01214. Lineage (GTDB taxonomy): Bacteria > Actinomycetota > Actinomycetes > Streptomycetales > Streptomycetaceae > Streptomyces. The sequence continues at coordinate 2,765,299 of NZ_JAPEOS010000001.1, forward strand.
CCCGTCCATTCTGCCCTGACACCAAGATCAGGACTCCGCCGGGAGGTCCGCCTCCGACCGCGCCGGGGGCACATCCCGGCGGTAGCCGGGGGAGATCGTCAGAGGATAGGGCGGGGGAGTCCCCCCGAACTCCGGACACACCGCCCGATGATCACACCAGCCACACAGCTTCGTCGGCCGCGGCCGCCACTCACCCGACTCCGTCGCCTCCCGGATCGCCTCCCACAACGCCAGCAGCTTGCGCTCCACCCGCTCCAAATCAGCAACCACCGGGTCGTACGTCAGCACGTCCCCACTCCCCAGATACACCAGCTGCAGCCGCCGCGGCACCACCTGCTTCAGCCGCCACACCACCAGCGCGTAGAACTTCATCTGGAACAGCGCACCCTCGGCGTACTCCGGCCTCGGCGCCTTCCCCGTCTTGTAGTCGACGATCCGCACCTCACCCGTCGGCGCCACGTCCACCCGGTCGATGATCCCCCGCAGACGCAGCCCCGACTCCAGCTCCGTCTCCACGAAGAACTCCCGCTCCACCGGCTCCAGCCGCGTCGGGTCCTCCAACGTGAACCACCGCTCCACCAGCGCCTCGGCCTCCGTCAGCCACCGCGCCAGCCCCGCCCCCTCGTCACCCTCCGGAAACAGCTCCGTCAGCTCCGGCTTCGACTCCAACAACCGGTCCCACTGCCCCGGAACCAACGCCTTCGCCCGCGGCGCCGTCCGCTCCTGCGCCGGATGATCGAAGAGCCGCTCCAGCACCGCATGCACCAGCGTCCCGCGGGTAGCAGCGGCACTGGGCTTCTCCGGCAGCCTGTCGATCACCCGGAACCGGTACAGCAACGGGCACTGCATGAAATCGCTCGCCCGCGAAGGGGAGAGCGAAGAAGGCGCCACAGCGCTCCGCGCATCGGCATCGGCTGCGCCAGGCACAGCACCAGGGCTCGTCGTCATGCACAAAACCCTACGACCCACCACCGACAGGACGCGCATACCATCGACGACGACCCCCCTCGCACTGCATGATCGGAGCATCACAACCCGCTACCGCACCACCCGTACGCGAACAGAACACAGAACAGAACACACTGGAAACACCAGCACCGAACGAAGGACAACCGTGGCAGACACCGACGAAACCGGCGAGCGCGCTGGTAGCCGCTCCGGACCGGGCGGCGGACTCCTCATGGGCCGCCCCTTCGGCGTACCCGTCTACGTCTCGCCCAGCTGGTTCCTCGTCGCCGCCCTCATCACCTGGGTCTTCGGCGACCAGCTCGACCGCGTCCTGCCCGACCTCGGACCCGTCCGCTACCTCGTCTCCCTCTTCTTCGCCGTCGCCTTCTACGCCTCCGTCCTGGTCCACGAACTCGCGCACACCGTCGCAGCCCTGCGCTTCAAACTCCCCGTGCGCCGCATCCAGCTCCAGTTCTTCGGCGGAGTCTCCGAGATCGAAAAGGAATCCGAGACGCCCGGCCGCGAATTCGTCCTCGCCTTCGTCGGCCCCCTGCTCTCCCTCCTCCTCACCGGAGCCTTCTACCTCGGCATGAAAGCCGTCGACCCGGCCACCGTCCCCGGCGTCCTCCTCGCCGGCCTGATGATCTCCAACCTGCTGGTCGCCGCCTTCAACCTGCTCCCCGGCCTCCCCCTCGACGGCGGCCGCATGCTCCGCGCCGTCATCTGGGGCATCACCGGCAAACCCATGGCCGGCACCGTCGCCGCCGCCTGGGTCGGCCGCGGCCTCGCCCTCGCCGTCCTCCTCGGCCTCCCCCTCCTCACCCACACCGGAGTCCTCGGCAACCGCACCGAGGAAATCGGCGGCATGAACACCGTCATGGACGCCCTGCTCGCCGCCATCCTCGCCGGCATCATCTGGACCGGCGCCGGCAACAGCCTGCGCATGGCCCGCCTGCGCGAACACCTCCCCGAACTCCGCGCCCGCACCCTCACCCGACGCGCCATCCCCGTCGAGAACGCCACCCCCCTCTCCGAAGCCCTCCGCCGCGCCAACGAAGCCGGCGCCCGCGCCCTCGTCGTCGTCGACGGACAAGGCGACCCCACCGCCATCGTCCGCGAAACCGCCATCGCCTCCGTCCCCGAACACCGCCGCCCCTGGGTCGCCGTCAGCACCCTCGCCCAGGACCTCACCGACGGCATGAAGGTTTCAGCGGACCTCACCGGCGAAGAACTCCTCGACCACCTCCGCGCCACCCCCGCCACCGAATACCTCGTCCTCGAAGCCGGCGGCACCATCTACGGCGTCCTGTCCACCCTCGACGTCGAAAAGGCCTTCGTGAAGGCCATGGCACGGCCCCAGTCCTGAAGCCAATACACTGGTCACATGTCCGAACCGACCGGTGCCGCCCGCCGACGCGGGCCCTTCGAGGTCGGGGACCAGGTACAGCTCACCGACCCCAAGGGCCGCCACTACACGTTCACGCTCGAAGCCGGGAAGAATTTCCACACCCACAAGGGTTCCTTCCCGCACGACGAGCTGATCGGTGCTCCCGAAGGCAGCGTTGTCCGCACCACGGGCAACGTCGCATACCTCGCGCTGCGCCCCCTGCTCCCCGACTATGTCCTGTCCATGCCCCGCGGCGCCGCCGTGGTCTACCCCAAGGACGCGGGCCAGATCCTGGCCTTCGCCGACATCTTCCCCGGCGCACGCGTCGTGGAAGCGGGAGTGGGCTCCGGCTCCCTGAGCAGCTTCCTGCTGCGCGCCATCGGCGACCAGGGCATGCTCCACAGCTACGAGCGCCGCGCGGACTTCGCCGAGATCGCCACCGCCAACGTCGAACGCTACTTCGGCGGACCCCACCCCGCGTGGCAGCTGACCGTCGGCGACCTCCAGGACAACCTGTCCGACACGGACGTCGACCGCGTCATCCTCGACATGCTCGCCCCCTGGGAATGCCTCGAAGCGGTCTCCAAGGCCCTGGTCCCCGGCGGCATCCTCTGCTGCTACGTGGCCACCACCACCCAGCTGTCCAAGACCGTCGAGTCCATCCGCGAGATCGGCTGCTTCGCCGAACCGCAGCCCTGGGAATCGATGATCCGCAACTGGCACGTGGAAGGCCTCGCCGTCCGCCCCGACCACCGGATGATCGGCCACACCGGCTTCCTCGTCACCGCCCGCCGCCTCGCGGACGGCGTCGAGCCCCCCATGCGCCGCCGCCGCCCCGCCAAGGGCGCCTACGGCGAGGACTACGACGGCCCCGGCAGCGACCGCTCCGCATAACGGCCCCGCAGACCGGCGCAGACCCAACACAAAGGCGCTGTGGCACAGTTCCCCCGACCCACCCGGGAACTGCACCACAGCGCCTTTTCGTTGTCCCGTGCACCAGCCCCGGACCCAGCCGTTCCACCACCCTGTGAGGTGTGGCACGATGCTGGCTCCTCGTCACCCTTCGCACAGGAGACACCCCGCGTGACGCACAGCCACGCCGAGACGGCCCCGCTCCCGCACACCCTGGAGCACAGCCGCACCAGGCCCGTCCACTGGCTCGCCACGGCCACCGCCATGGCAGCCGTCATAGCCGCCGCAGGACTCGTACAGCCCGCCACCGGCACCCCGGCCACCGACACCACCACGACCGCCGCAGAACCGCCCGCGAACGGCCCGCAGGCCACCGCACCCGACCCGGCAGGGGTCACCTACCCCCTCGACTGCAAGGGCGCCCCGCAGACCGTCACCACCAGCGCCCAGGGCGACCTCGACGGAGACCGCCGCCCCGAGACCGTGGCCGCCGTCCGCTGCGAAGCCGGCTCCGGCACCCCGCCCCACGCGATCTACGTACTCACCCAGGACCCGGCCCAAGGCACCCGCCCCCGCGTCGTCGCCACCCTGCTCGACACCGCGAAACGACAGACCGCCACCGAGCTCACCGTGCGCGACGGCCTCGTCACGGCAACCCTCGTCGGCTACTCCTCACCCGACGTACCCCGCTACAGCCCCGACACGAAACAGCTCGCCAAGTGGCGCTGGCACGACGGAAAATTCCGCCAGGAGCTGACGGACTCGGCCGCCAGGAGTGTTTGAAGCGTCACTCCGCGTCGGGGCCGAAGACTTCCACCCTGTCCGAAACGCGCCTTACGTGAATGCAGTCACCCGGACATTCCTTCGCCGAGTCGACCACGTCCTGGAGCAGCGTCAGCGGAACCGGAGTGGTCGCCCCCGCGTCCTGCAGCAGCTCGTCCTCCGGGCTCTTCACGTACGCCAGACCATCGATGTCCAGCTCGAACACCTCAGGCGCGTACTGCACGCAGATGCCGTCCCCGGTGCACAGGTCCTGATCGATCCAGACCTCGAGCGGCTCGCCGGCCTCGCCGCCGCCGCCCGTCGGAGCCTCCTGCTGCACGGTCATATCTCCTGCCGTTCCCTGCGCTGAGTGATCCATCCCGGTCACGACCCGCAGCAAGTCGCGCGAGCCCTGGCGGGTGTTGAACAGTTCGACCTTACAACCGGCTGCTTCCCGAGTTTGATGGGTGGGTATTTCCTTGGCGTGAGGGAGTACGCAAGGGTGAAGATCGGACACACCTCTACCGTCTTTGTGATCTAGGGGTTTCAATCACCACCAGCCCAGGTAGGGTCAGGAAGCGTCCAGCTCCCCTTGGAGGAGGTGAGGACCGTGGCAGCCCACGACGACGACATCAACCGCGGCATCCGGCCCGCGCGAGGGTCCGAGGACCCCGCCGGCCAGGTTGCCTATCTCGAGCAGGAAATCGCCGTCCTGCGACGAAAGCTCGCCGACTCTCCGCGACACACGAGGATTCTCGAAGAGCGGATCGTCGAGCTCCAGACAAATCTGGCCGGCGTATCCGCACAGAACGAACGACTCGCGAATACCCTCCGTGAGGCCCGGGACCAGATCGTGGCCCTCAAGGAAGAAGTCGACCGGCTCGCACAGCCGCCGGCCGGTTTCGGTGTCTTCCTGCAAGCGAACGAGGACGGCACCGTCGACATCTTCACCGGAGGCCGAAAGCTCCGCGTGAACGTCAGCCCCAGCGTCGACCCGGAAGACCTCCGGCGCGGCCAAGAGGTCATGCTCAACGAGGCCCTCAACGTGGTCGAGGCCATGGAATTCGAGCGGGCCGGGGACATCGTCACCCTCAAGGAGATCCTCGAGGACGGCGAGCGCGCCCTGGTCGTCGGGCACACCGACGAGGAAAGGGTGGTGAGGCTCGCCGAGCCGCTCCTGGACATCACCATCCGCCCCGGCGACGCCCTCCTGCTCGAACCCCGCTCCGGCTACGTCTACGAGGTCGTCCCCAAGAGCGAGGTCGAAGACCTGGTCCTCGAAGAGGTCCCGGACATCGACTACGACAAGATCGGCGGCCTGGGCGACCAGATCGAGCTGATCCGCGACGCGGTCGAGCTCCCGTACCTCTACCCCGACCTCTTCAAGGAACACGAACTGCGGCCCCCGAAGGGCATCCTGCTCTACGGCCCGCCCGGCTGCGGCAAGACGCTCATCGCCAAGGCCGTCGCCAACTCCCTTGCCAAGAAGGTCGCCGAGGTGACCGGACAGGCCCAGGGGAAGTCGTACTTCCTGAACATCAAGGGCCCCGAGCTCCTCAACAAGTACGTCGGCGAGACCGAGCGGCACATCCGCCTGGTCTTCCAGCGGGCCCGCGAGAAGGCCAGCGAGGGCACCCCCGTCATCGTCTTCTTCGACGAGATGGAATCCCTCTTCCGCACCCGCGGATCCGGTGTCAGCTCCGACGTCGAGAACACCATCGTCCCGCAGCTCCTCGCCGAGATCGACGGCGTGGAGGGCCTGGAGAACGTCATCGTCATCGGCGCCTCCAACCGCGAGGACATGATCGACCCGGCCATCCTGCGCCCCGGCCGCCTCGACGTGAAGATCAAGATCGAGCGTCCGGACGCCGAAGCCGCGAAGGACATCTTCGCGAAGTACCTCAAGGCCTCGCTGCCCCTGCACACGGACGACCTGTCCGAACACCAGGGCTCCACGGCCGGAACCGTCCACAGCATGATCCAGACCGTCGTCGAGCAGATGTACGCCGAAACCGAGGAGAACCGCTTCCTCGAGGTCACGTACGCCAACGGCGACAAGGAAGTCCTCTACTTCAAGGACTTCAACTCCGGCGCGATGATCCAGAACATCGTCGACCGGGCCAAGAAAATGGCGATCAAGGCCTTCCTCGAACACAACCAGAAGGGCCTGCGGGTCTCCCACCTGCTCCAGGCCTGCGTGGACGAGTTCAAGGAGAACGAGGACCTGCCCAACACCACCAACCCGGACGACTGGGCCCGCATCTCCGGAAAGAAGGGCGAGCGGATCGTATTCATCCGCACCCTCGTCACCGGAAAGCAAGGCGCGGACACCGGACGCTCCATCGACACGGTGGCAAACACCGGTCAGTACCTCTGACGAAGCGGGGCGGCTGCGGATGCCCTCCCCGGGCATCCGCAGCCGACTGCTTTACCCCACCCCTTTACCGGCCTCTTTTCAGCCGGTGACGAGGCGGATCCAATGACGGAAATGATCTCCCCACGAGCGCGCAGTGGTTCTAGGCTCTTCCGTACCGCCGGACGCGCAGTGCGGGGACGGGCACCGCACAGGCACACGCACCGGAGCACCAGCGGTACTTGAGCGCCGCTCCCGAAAGGGGAGCGCCGCCGGGCAAGGAGGGCCGCATGACCGTACGGCGAGTAATGGGGATCGAGACGGAGTACGGGATCTCCGTCCCGGGGCACCCGAACGCCAATGCCATGCTCACCTCGTCCCAGATCGTCAACGCCTACGCGGCGGCGATGCACCGGGCGCGACGCGCCCGCTGGGACTTCGAGGAGGAGAATCCGCTGCGGGACGCCCGCGGCTTCGACCTCGCCCGCGAGGCCGCCGACAACAGCCAGCTCACCGACGAGGACATCGGCCTCGCCAACGTCATCCTCACGAACGGCGCACGGCTCTACGTCGACCACGCACACCCCGAATACAGCTCGCCCGAGATCACCAACCCGCTCGACGCCGTCCTCTGGGACAAGGCCGGCGAGCGGATCATGGCCGAAGCGGCCGTCCGCGCCGCCCAGCTCCCCGGCGCCCAACCGATCCACCTCTACAAGAACAACACCGACAACAAGGGCGCCTCCTACGGCACGCACGAGAACTACCTGATGAAGCGGGAAACCCCCTTCTCGGAGATCGTGCGCCACCTGACCCCCTTCTTCGTCTCGCGACAGGTCGTGACCGGCGCGGGACGCGTGGGCATCGGCCAGGACGGCCGCGAACACGGCTTCCAGATCAGCCAGCGCGCCGACTACTTCGAAGTCGAGGTCGGCCTGGAGACCACCCTCAAGCGCCCCATCATCAACACCCGCGACGAACCCCACTCGGACGCCGAGAAGTACCGCCGGCTCCACGTGATCATCGGAGACGCCAACCTCTCCGAGATCTCCACCTACCTCAAACTCGGCACGACCGCACTCGTCCTGTCCATGATCGAGGACGGGTTCATCAACGTCGACCTGGCCGTCGACCAGCCCGTGCGCACCCTGCACCAGGTCTCCCACGACCCCGACCTCCAGCACCTGATCACGCTGCGCAGCGGCCGGACACTGACCGCGGTGCAACTCCAGATGGAGTACTTCGAGCTGGCACGGAAGTACGTGGACGAACGTTTCGGGTCGGACGCGGACGAGCAGACCAAGGACGTGCTGGGCCGCTGGGAGGACGTGCTGGGCCGGCTGGAGAGCGACCCGATGAGCCTGTCCGGGGAGCTGGACTGGATCGCCAAGCGGGAGATCCTGGAGGGCTACCGGCGCCGGGACGGGCTGGAGTGGGACGCGGCGCGGCTGCACCTGGTGGACCTCCAGTACTCGGACGTGCGGCCCGAGAAGGGCCTCTACAACCGCCTGGTGGCCCGCGGCAAGATGAAGCGCCTGGTGGAAGAGCCGGCGGTGGAGCGGGCGCAGAGCAAGCCTCCGGAGGACACCCGGGCGTACTTCCGCGGCCGCTGCCTGGAGCAGTACGCGGACGACGTGGCCGCGGCGTCCTGGGACTCGGTGATCTTCGACCTCCCCGGCCGGGACTCGCTCCAGCGGGTCCCGACGCTGGAACCCCTGCGGGGGACGCGCAACCACGTCAAGGAACTTCTGGACCGCTGCCGCACGGCGGAGGACCTGGTGCGGGTGCTTTCGGGGCAGTGAGCGGTGCCCGGGGGGCCTGAAAGGCCTCCGGTCTGGGAATCATGAAGAGAACCGGACGTTGTGCTGCGAGCTTTTGAACAAGTGCGGGGACGAATGTCGGACCCTCCCTATAGGGTCCGACGTAGGGTCTGATCTTGAGAGATCCCGAATCCCGGGGTCTCTCGACATGAGCGTGCGAACCGAGCGGGGTGAGGTAGACATGGCGACCAAGGACACCGGCGGCGGACAGCAGAAGGCGACGCGCTCGACCGAGGAGGTCGAGGAGGCAGCGGTCGAAGAATCGACCGACCTCAAGGAGCGCCAGGAGAAGCTCTCCGACGACGTCGACTCCGTACTCGATGAAATCGATGATGTGCTCGAGGAGAACGCCGAGGATTTCGTACGCTCCTTCGTTCAGAAGGGTGGCGAGTGATTTCGCCTTCGAATCGAAGGTGAATGGCTCGCCGGGGAGGGTGAGTGTCGGGGGCGGAGAAGCAGTGTCCGCGATGTGGCTTACTCAAGCCGTTTGAGGCTTTCGCCTCGAACAAGGCCATGCGTGACGGCCTGCAGTGCTACTGCAGGCCGTGCGCAGCCGAGTACCACCAGCAGCGCCAGATAGCCAAGGGGAAGAATGTGCGTCCCCGTGTCGAAGCCCCTGACGGGCACAAATACTGCCGCCGTTGCGGGGAGATCAAGCCCCACGCGGAATGGGACCGAAACAAGACGGCTTCGGACGGGTTGTCGACGCGCTGCAAGGCGTGTCGAGCGGTCGAAGCCCGTGCAGGCCATCTCAAGCGCTCGTACGGCATGAGCGAGGCCGATAGGGACGAAATGATCGGTGCTCAAGGCGGTGTCTGCGTGATCTGCCAAAAGGCTCCGGCCGAGCACGTTGATCACGATCATCAGACGGGTAAGGTCCGAGGCGTACTGTGCTTCAGCTGTAACGCAGCCCTGGGGCAGTTCAAGGATCGGCCGGACGTCATGAGGCGTGCAGCCGCTTACGTGGAAGGAAACCTGTGGAACCCAACACTCGTAGCACAGGGCGTCTACCGGCAGCCTTCCTGACGCCGGGGTCGTCGTCCTTCATGGACTTCCTGGGCGCGCACTCGCCCGAGATGCTGCCCGGCAACCGCAAGCTGCCGGAAGGCGTGATCGAGGCGCCGCACGGGACGACCATCGTCGCCGCCACCTTCCCCGGTGGGGTGGTCCTCGCCGGTGACCGGCGGGCGACCATGGGGAACATGATCGCGCAGCGGGACATCGAGAAGGTGTTCCCCGCCGACGAGTACTCCGCCGTCGGCATCGCCGGTACGGCCGGCCTGGCCGTGGAGATGGTCAAGCTGTTCCAGCTGGAGCTGGAGCACTTCGAGAAGGTGGAGGGGACGACCCTCTCCCTGGAGGGCAAGGCGAACCGGCTCTCCACCATGATCCGGAGCAATCTGGGGATGGCCATGCAGGGCCTGGCCGTCGTGCCGCTGTTCGCGGGGTACGACGAGGCCAAGGAGAAGGGCCGGATCTTCTCCTACGACGTGACCGGCGGCCGCTCCGAGGAGCACGGTTACGCCGCCACCGGTTCCGGTTCGATCTTCGCCCGGGGCTCCATGAAGAAGCTCTTCCGCCCCGATCTGACGGAGGAGCAGGCCACCACCCTGGTCGTCCAGGCGCTGTACGACGCCGCCGACGACGACTCGGCGACCGGTGGGCCGGACCTGTACCGCCACATCTACCCGATCGTCACCGTGATCACGGACGAGGGGTTCCGCAGGCTGACCGACGACGAGTCTCAGGAGCTCGCCCGTACGGTCACCAACCGTCGGCTGGAGCAGCCCGACGGCCCGCGCGCCGCTCTGCTCTGACCATCCGTCGCCCCGTAGGAGCCCAGAAGAAAGGGACGGACAGCCGGTGTCGACTCCGTTCTATGTGTCACCCCAGCAGGCCATGGCCGACCGGGCGGAATACGCCCGCAAGGGCATCGCCCGCGGTCGCAGCCTGGTCGTGCTGCAGTACGCCGACGGCATCGTGTTCGTCGGCGAGAACCCGTCCCGTGCGCTGCACAAGTTCAGCGAGATCTACGACCGGATCGGCTTCGCGGCCGCCGGCAAGTACAACGAGTACGAGAACCTGCGGATCGGTGGTGTGCGGTACGCGGATCTGCGCGGGTACACCTACGACCGTGACGACGTGACGGCCCGTGGGCTGGCGAACGTCTACGCGCAGACGCTCGGCACCATCTTTTCCTCGGCCGGTGAGAAGCCGTACGAGGTGGAGCTGGTGGTCGCGGAGGTCGGTGCGACCGCCGCGGGCGACCAGATCTACCGGCTGCCGCACGACGGTTCGATCGTGGACGAGCACGGTTCGGTCGCGGTCGGTGGCAATGCCGAGCAGATCAGCACCTTCCTGGACCAGCGTCACCAGGACGGGATGACCCTGTCCGAGGCGTTGAAGTTGGCGGTGCAGGCGCTGTCCAGCCAGGCGAACGGCGCGGACAAGACGATTCCGGCGGAGCGGCTGGAGGTCGCGGTGCTGGACCGGACGCGGTCGCAGCAGCGCAAGTTCAAGCGGATCCGGGGCCGGCAGCTGTCGCGGTTGCTGGAGGCGGACGTGACGGCGGCGGTGCAGGCCGATGCCGTGTCGAACGACGAGGCGCCGGAGGACGACGCCGAGTAGGCGCAGTGTGTGAGTAGGCGCAGTGTGTGAGGGGCCCCGGTTCGCCGTTCTCGGCGGGCCGGGGCTTCGTCGTGTCCGGTCGGCTACGGCGTCGGGGCGGGGCCCGTGGAGTCGCGGACGACGAGTCGGACGGGGATGTCGGGGGCGGTCCAGGCGGTGCCTTCCAGGACGGCGAGGAGGGCGGTCATGCCTTGTTCGCCGACGCGTTCGGCGGGGAGGTGGACGGTGGTGAGTTCGGGTTCGACGGCGGTGGCGAGGGCGAGGTCGTCGAAGCCGGTGACGGAGAGGTCTTCGGGGATGCGCAGGCCGAGGCGGCGGGCGGCCTTGCAGGCGCCGGCGGCGAGGATGTCGTCGTCGCAGACGATGGCGGTGGGGCGGTCCTGGGGGGTGGCCAGGGCGGTCTCCATGGCCGTACGGGCGGCGTCGACGGTGAGGGGGGCCCGTACGGTGCGCAGCTCGGCGTCGGGGCCCAGGAGGGCGGTGAGGGCTTCGGCGCGGGTGTCGAAGGTCCAGGAGTCGACGGCGGAGGCGAGGTGGAGGAAGCGGCGGTGGCCGAGGGCCAGGAGGTGTTCGGTGATCTGGCGCATGCCGTCGGCCATGGCGAGGTTGACGTGGGCGGCGGCGGTGTCGGCGGCGGGGTCGCTGTCGAGCATGACGAGGGGGAGGGTGTTGCCGCCGATGGCGTCGAGGGTGTGGGCGGCCATGGAGGAGGCGATGACTCCGTCGAGGGCGGCGCGGGCGGAGGCGAAGGGGTCGCGGGCGGGGCCGGTGCCGTCGGGGGAGGGGTAGAGGACGACGCCGAAGCCGTGTGCGGCGGCGACGCGGGCGGCTCCGGTGTAGACGCGGGCGAAGAATTCGTTGGTGAGGGCGGGGACGACGAGGAGGGCGGTGCGGGTGGTGCCGAGGCGGAGGTTGCGGGCGGCGAGGTTGGGGCGGTAGCCGAGGCGGGTGGCGGTTTCGCGGACGTGGGTGGCGGTGCGTTCGGAGACGCGGCCGGGCCATTTGTCGCCGAGGACGAGGGAGACGGTGGCCTGGGAGACCCCGGCGGCGGTGGCCACGTCGCGGCTGGTGGGTCTCGTCACAGGGGGCTCCTGAAGTGCGAGGTCGGGGGGTGTGGTGGGGTCCGCGGGGTGGACCGGCGGACTGCGGCCATGGTACGTATGAGCCGTCACGTTATACGTATTACTTGGATGGCTCCCGGCTGGATCCGGGCAGAAGGTGGGGCGGAGATGGCCGCGGGATACGCGGAGCTGCTGAGGACCAGGCACGCCGCGAGGCTGCTGGTGGGCACGCTCGTGGGCCGGCTGCCCAATGCCACGGGGCCGATCGCGATCGTGCTGTTCACGCGTGCCGAGGGCGGCAGCTACAGCCTGGCGGGGGCGCTGGCGGCCGCGTACGGGTTGGCGAACGCGGTGGGTCAGCCGCTGCTGGGGCGGGCCGTGGACCTGTTCGGGCAGCCGCGGGTGCAGCTTCCGGCGGCCCTGGTCTCCGCGCTGGGCATGGTGTGGCTGGCGTTCGCGGGTACGGGGTCCGCGGTGGCGGCGTACGCCGCGGTGGTGGTCGCGGGGCTGTTCACGCCGCCGCTGGAGGGCGGGCTGCGGGCGCTGTGGCCGGGGGTGCTGGGCGGCCGCGAGGAGAAGGTGCACGCGGCGTACGCGATGGACGCGGTGGCCCAGGAGGTCATGTTCACCGTGGGTCCGTTGCTGGTGACGCTGTTCGTGGCGATGTGGTCGCCGGCGGGGGCGCTGCTGGCGCTGAACGCGATCGGTGTGCTGGGTGCGCTGTCGGTGGTGGTCAGCGAGCCGTCGCGGACGTGGCGTTCGGAGCCGCGGGAGGCGCATTGGCTGGGGGCGCTGCGTTCGCGGGGGCTGTTGGCGCTGCTGGGTGCGTTCTTCTTCGTGGGCATGGCGCTGGGTTCGATCACGGTGGCGGGTGTGGCGTACGCGGACGATCACGGCGGTCAGGCGGTGTACGGCTGGCTGATGGCGGCGCTGGGGCTGGGTGCGCTGATCGGTGGGGTGTTCTACGGTGCGCGGCAGTGGGCCGGTGCGCCCGAGCGGCGGCTGCGGCTGTTGGTGGCTCTGCTGGCGGTTTGCTACCTGCCGCTGATGTTGGTTCCGGGTGCGGTGGCGATGACGGGGTTGTCGGCGCTGTCGGGCGTGTTCCTGGCGCCCGCGCTGGCGTGTGCGTTCATCGTGGTGGACCGGCACGCTCCGGCGGGCACGGTGACGGAGGCGTTCTCGTGGTTGGTGACGTTCTTCGGGGTGGGTGCGGCGATCGGTACGGCGGCGGCGGGGCCGGCGGTGGAGCTGGGCGGTACCGCGTCGGGCTTCGGTGTGGCGAGCGTGGCCGGCGGTTCGGCGCTGTTGGTCCTGATGGTCACTCAGCGGGTGCTGGCAACTGGTGGGCGCAGTCGCGCGGTGGCGGGTTCGTCCGACGGTGCGTCGGAGGTGGCTCCTGACGTGCCGTCGGAGGTGTCGTCGGCGTCCTGATCGGTGGGTGCGCCGGCTGGGCCGATCGGGCCGTGATCGGGGCGCCGATCGGCCCGCTGGCGGGAGCTGATCGAAATGGCGCTCCCGAACCCGGTTTCAGAAGAGGGCAGAAGGCGTAATGTTCAGTCATGGACCGCCGCATTTTCGGGCTGGAGAACGAGTACGGCGTCACGTGCACGTTCAGGGGACAGCGCCGACTGTCTCCTGACGAAGTGGCGCGCTACCTCTTCCGCCGTGTTGTGTCATGGGGCCGCAGCAGCAATGTCTTCCTGCGGAACGGCGCCCGCCTGTACCTCGACGTGGGTTCGCATCCGGAATATGCAACTCCCGAATGCGACAACGTGACCGAGCTGGTCACTCACGACAAAGCAGGCGAGCGCATTCTCGAAGGTCTGCTCGTCGACGCCGAACGACGCCTGCACGAGGAAGGAATCGCGGGCGACGTCTATCTCTTCAAGAACAACACCGACTCGGCGGGCAACTCGTACGGCTGCCACGAGAACTACCTGGTGGCCCGGCACGGGGAATTCTCCCGCCTGGCGGACATTCTCATTCCGTTCCTCGTCACGCGCCAGCTGATCTGTGGCGCCGGCAAGGTGCTGCAGACGCCGCGGGGTGCGGTCTACTGCGTGAGTCAGCGGGCCGAGCACATCTGGGAGGGCGTCAGCTCCGCGACGACCCGCTCGCGGCCGATCATCAACACCCGGGACGAGCCGCACGCGGATGCCGAGCGCTACCGCAGGCTGCACGTGATCGTGGGTGACTCGAACATGTCCGAAACGACCATGCTGCTCAAGGTCGGGGCCACCGACCTGGTGCTGCGCATGATCGAGGCGGGCACGGTGATGCGGGACCTGACCCTGGAGAACCCGATCCGGGCGATCCGTGAGGTCAGCCACGACATCACGGGTCAGCGCAAGGTGCGCCTCGCGAGCGGCCGGGAGGCTTCGGCGCTGGAGATCCAGCGGGAGTACTACGACAAGGCGGTGGACTTCGCCGAGCGCCGGGGGATCCGTACCGGCGTGGTGGACCAGGTGCTGGAGCTGTGGGGCCGCACGCTCGACGCGATCGACGCGGAGGACCTGGATCGGATCGGGACCGAGATCGACTGGGTCATGAAGTACCAGCTGATCGAGCGGTACCGGGCCAAGCACAACATGACCATGTCGAATCCGCGGGTGGCCCAGATAGACCTCGCGTACCACGACATCCACCGTCGGCGCGGGCTGTACTACCTGCTGGAGCGCAAGGGGCAGGCGGCGCGGATCTGCAACGACCTGAAGATCTTCGAGGGCAAGTCGGTGCCCCCGCAGACGACGCGGGCGCGGCTGCGCGGGGACTTCATCCGGCGGGCGCAGGAGCAGCGGCGGGACTTCACGGTCGACTGGGTGCACCTGAAGCTCAATGACCAGGCGCAGCGGACGGTGCTGTGCAAGGACCCGTTCCGGTCGGTGGACGACCGGGTGGAGAAGCTGATCGCGGGCATGTAGGACCCGCAGAGTAACCGCAGTGTGACATCGCACTCCTCGCCAGGGCCCCGTACGTCTCTCGTACGGGGCCCTGTGCACGGCTTAGAGTGGCGAGCGACCGCTTTGCCGTCTGAGATCTGAGGAACACGTGCGCCGACTTGCCGGCCTGCTTGTCGTACCCCTGCTGCTGCTGACGACCGCAGCGTGTGGCGACGACAGCGGCTCCGACTCCGCCCAGATGAAGAACGGGGCTCCCGCGATCACCAAGGGTGCCGCCTTCGGGGAGACGCCCACCCTGTCGAAGGGGAAGGGCGCGCCGCCCAAGGAGCTCAAGGTGGTGACCATCAGCGAGGGCGCCGGGCCGGTGCTCAAGAAGGACGACATCGCGCAGGTCCACTACCTCGGCCAGGTGTGGGACGGCAACGAGTCGTTCGACAAGAGCTTCGGGCGGCCCGCGCCCTTCGACGTGACGATCGGCGCCGGCGCGGTCATCAAGGGCTGGGACCAGGGCCTGGAGGGCCAGAAGGTCGGCAGCCGCGTCGAGCTGGTGATCCCGCCGGAGCTCGGTTACGGGGCCCAGGGCTCGCCCCCGAAGATCAAGCCGAACGCCACGCTGGTCTTCGTCGTGGACATCGTCAAGGGCACGTCCGTCCCGGCCTCGGCCACGGGCAAGGAGGTCGCCCAGGACAACAAGGACCTGCCCAAGGTCGGCACGAACACGGACGGCAAGGAAGTTTCGGTGACCGTCCCGAAGGACACCGCCGAGCCCACCAAGCTGGTCTCGGACTACGTCCTGGAGGGTGACGGCGCGGTCGTGAAGGACACCGACAGCGTCGTGGTCAGGTTCAACGGCAAGACGTGGAAGGACGACAAGTCCTTCGAGAGCACCTACACCAGTGGCCAGGCGATCACCTGGCCGCTGGGTGAGCTTTCGGTCAAGGGTCTGAAGGACGGCATCGTCGGCAAGAAGGCCGGCAGCCGCATCCTGCTGGTCATCCCGCCGGACCAGGCCTTCGGGGACAAGGAGCAGGGCACCATCCCGGCGAAGTCGACGCTGGTCTTCAGCCTCGACATCCTCGCGGTGATGTAAGACTGTTCCGGTTGACCGTTTCGTACGTATGAGGAGAAGTTCCGTGAGTGACCTCCAGAAGCCCGAGATCGACTTCCCCGAGGGCGAGGCCCCCAAGGACCTCGTGATCGACGACATCTGGGTGGGCGACGGCGCCGAGGCCAAGAAGGGCGACCGGGTCTCCGTCCACTACGTGGGTGTGGCCTTCTCCACCGGTGAGGAGTTCGACGCCTCCTGGAACCGCGGTTCCGCGCTGCAGTTCCAGCTCGGCATCGGTCAGGTCATCGCAGGCTGGGACCAGGGCGTCCAGGGCATGAAGGTCGGTGGCCGCCGCAAGCTGACGATCCCGGCGCACCTCGCGTACGGCGACCGTGGCGCGGGCGGTGCGATCGCCCCGGGCGAGACGCTGATCTTCGTCTGCGACCTGGTCAAGGTCGGCTGATCCGGTCATCCGCGATCGGTGCAGGGGCCCCCGCCGTCCGGCGGGGGCCCCTCGCTTTTGCCCGGGCGCGCCGGGGCGGTACGGTCAACGGTCAACGGGTCCGTCCGCAACCGGGCGTGGCCCGTGTGACGGTCCGACGGATGTGCAGGCGGAGAAGGGCGGAAGGGCGTCGATGGCGATTGCCAAGGCCGAGCGGCTGATGAATCTGGCGCTGTGTCTGCTGGGGACCCGCCGGCCGCTCAGCAAGCGGGAGTTGCGCGGTTCCATCGAGGCCTACATGGAAGCCGGCAACGACGAGTCGTTCAACCGCATGTTCGAGCGGGACAAGGACGACCTGCGCGAACTCGGCCTCGTCATCGAGACGGTGGAGAACCTGGACGGCGAGACCGGTTACCTGGCCCGCCGGGACAGCAACCGGTTGCCTCCCGTCTCGCTGGACGCCGAGGAGGCCGCGGCCCTTGGGCTGGCGGCCAAGGTCTGGCAGCAGGCGCGGTTGGCGGGGGCCGCCAGCGGGGCCCTGCAGAAGCTGCGCGCGGGCGGGATGCCCGAGGCGGAGGACCCGTACGAGGGGCAGCACAGTGCGATCGAGCCGCGCATCCCGGTCCACGAGGCGGCCTTCGAGCCGCTGATGCTGGCCTGCCGGGACCGCCGGCCGGTGGTCTTCGACTACCGCAAGTCCACCGCCGCCCGGCCCGAGGCCCGGCAGGTGGAGCCCTGGGCGCTGGAGTGCTGGCGCGGCCACTGGTACCTGGCCGGTTACGACCGCGACCGCGGGGCGGAGCGGGTGTTCCGGCTCTCCCGGATCACCGGCAAGGTCCGCTCCCGGGCCGCGAAGTACACCGCCGACGTGCCGGACGTGGTGACCGTGCGGGAGACCGTGGCGAGCTGGGCCGGGGAGAGCGCGGACCGCAGCGCGCTGATCCGGCTGCGGGCCGGGGCGGGCTACCCGCTGCGGGCCAAGGCCACCGCGGTCCGCGAGGGCGGGGACGGCTGGGACGAGCTGGAGATCCCGTACGGGCACGGGCTGGACGCCTGGCTCGTGGAGTTCGGGCCCGACGTCGTCGTGGTCGGTCCGCCCGACCTGCGGGCGGACGTGGTGGACCGGCTGCGGGCCGTGGCCGGGGCCTGAGCGGGCCCGATCCCGGGGCCCGCGGGCCCGGCGGCCGATCCGCGGCCGCAGCGTTCCACAAGAGCGACATCCAAGACGTGCCCTGAGGGGGAGACGTACCAGCATGGCTGCCAACGCCATCGACCAGACCCGCCGGATGCTGTCCCTGGTGACCTATCTGCGCGAGCGCCCCGGCGCGCACGTCGCGGACGTCGCGCGCGCCTTCGGGATCACGGAGGACGAGCTGATCTCGGACCTCGACGTGCTGCCCATGTGCGGGACGAGCTTCCGGGGCGGGGACCTGCTCGACATCGACACCGACGGGGAGCGCATCTGGTGGCGCAACCCCGACGCCTCGGGGGAGTCCACCGCCGAGCCGCTGCGGCTGGCCGCCGACGAGGCGACCGCGCTGCTGGTGGCCGCGCGCGCGGTGGCCACCTTGCCGGGGCTGCGCGAGAGCGACCGGAACGCCCTGCTGCGGGCCACGGCCAAGCTGGAGGCGGCCGCGGGCGAGGTGGCCGGGGCCAGCTCCCGGCTGTCGGTGACCTTCGAGTCCGAGGGCGGGGTCTTCGCGGACGTCGACCGGGCCATCGCGGAGCGCCGGCGGCTGTGGCTGCGCTACTACTCGCCCGCGCGGGACGAGCTCACCGAGCGCACGGTCGACCCGATCCGGCTCTTCGCGGTGGGCCACACGTACATGGAGGGCTGGTGTCACCTCTCGGAGGCCCGGCGCACCTTCCGCCTCGACCGGGTCGCGGAGATCCGGCTGCTGGACGAGCGGGCCGAGCCGCCCGCCATCGAGCCGCGCGACCTGTCCGAGGGCCTGGTCCAGCCGGCGGCCGAGGACCCGGAGGTCGTGGTCGAGGTGGGGCCGGGCGGGCGCTGGGTCGCCGAGTACTACCCGCACGACAGCGCGGAGGAGCTGACCGGGGGCGGTCTGCGGATCACCCTGCGCAGCCCGGACCCGGCCTCGTTGCGCCGGCTGGCGCTGCGGCTGGGCCGCGAGGGCCGGATCGTCGCTCCGGCCGAGCTGGCGGACAGCGCGCGCAGCGCCGCCCGGGAGGCCCTGGCGGGGTACGGGGAACAGGTCTGAGGGGAACGCGCTCGATGTCGCCAACGTCCGGGCCCGTCGCCTTCAAGGCTTCTTGTCCCGACTGCCGGGCCCGCTTCGAGCTGGACGCGGGCGCCCTGCGGCTGGCCATCGGCGGGAGCAGGCGGACCACCTTCTATTCCTTCACCTGTCCCGAATGCGGTGCCGCCGTACGCAAACCCGCCGGCGAGCGGATCGTGGAACTGCTCACCGGTGGTGGCGTGAGCACCCTGCGCAGCGTCTGACCGGGCGGGTGGCCTAGGCTCGCCCCATGCTGTGGCCGATGTTCGCAATTGTCCTGGGCTTCCTCGGAGTGGCCGTGCTCGCCGTGCTCGCGGTGCGGGTGTACGTGGAGGTGCGCAGACTGGCCTCCCAGGTGGCGCAGGCCAGCCGCCGGGTCACCGAGGCCTCGGCGGACCTCGAGCGGGCGGCCGTCGACCTGGCCCGGGCGGGACACGACGTACGTCCCTGACAGGGGGACGAACGCGTTGTAACGGGGCATGGTGTACCTGCCCAGGTACAACCGCGGGGACCCCCGGGGATTGCCGGGCGTTAACCCCCGGGGGTTACGATCCTCGGTAGAGCAAGTCCTAGGCGCCCGTCCGGCGTGCTGTGAACCTCGGAGAAGAAGGAAGATACCTATGGGCAACTTCAGGGGTTGGGAAATCCTCGTCATTGTCGGACTCATCATCCTGCTGTTCGGCGCCAAGAAGCTCCCTGACATGGCCCGCTCCCTCGGCAAGTCGGCCCGCATCCTCAAGAGCGAGGCCAAGGCCATGAAGAAGGACGGCGAGGGTGACGACGTCGCCGCCGCCGCGCCCGCGGACCAGTCCGCGCAGCAGCCCGTCGCCCCGCGTACCATCCAGGCCGCTCCGGGTGACGTCAGCAGCTCGCGTCCGGTCAGCGAGCCGAACCGCACCGCCCAGGGCTGACACCCGCCGTACACGCCAGTCATCTGCAACGAGACAAGGGACGTGGGTTGCTCAACTCTGCCCGCAAGCAGGAGAAGAAGGAACGGCAGGCGAAGGACGCCGAAGGGCGCATGCCTCTCGTCGAGCACCTGCGTGAGCTTCGTAACCGCCTGCTGAAGTCGGTCCTGGCGATCGTGGTGATCACGATCATCGCCGCGTTCTTCTACCGGGAGATCATCAACTTCCTGTTGAAGCCGATGCTGGACTCCGTCGGCTGTACGGACGGTGTGGTGACCCAGCGCAACGGCCGCCCCTGCGCCGACATGACCGTGAACGGCCTGATCTCGGCGTTCTCGATCGCCCTGAAGGTCGCGCTGATGGCCGGTGTGGTGCTGTCCGCCCCGGTGTGGCTGTACCAGCTGTGGGCGTTCGCCGCGCCCGGACTGCACAGCCACGAGAAGAAGTACGCGCGGAGCTTCGTGGCGGTCGGCGCGCCCCTCTTCCTGACCGGCGCGGTGATCGCGTACAAGATCCTCCCGCAGACCGCGACGATCATGCTCGAGTTCACCCCCGACCACGCGCGCAACCTGCTGCCGGTCGACGACTACCTCGACCTGGTCACCCGCATGGTGATCGTGTTCGGCCTGGCCTTCGAGCTACCGCTGCTGCTGATCCTGCTGAACTTCACCGGTGTGCTCACCGGAAAGCGGCTGGCGGGCTGGTGGCGGGGCATGGTCCTCGGCATCACGATCTTCGCCGCCTTCGCGACGCCCACCGGTGACCCGCCGACGATGCTCGCGCTGGCCGTGCCCATCGTGGCCCTCTACTTCGCCGCCCTCGGCATCTGTCTCCTCAACGACCGCAGGCGCAGGCGCAACGACCCCGACGCGGAACTGAGCGACGACGAGGCCTCCCAGCTGGACCTCACGCCGTCGCCGATCGGCGAGCTGGAATCCGTCCCGGCCCCCGCGGCGCTGCCCGAGCAGGCCGACGGCGGACGCCAGCGGATCAACGGATACGACGACGCCACCTGACGGGTGCGCCCCCGGCCACCGCCGGGAGGTGCCCCCGGGGGCGACCGGAGCCCGAGAAAGGGCTCCGGTACATTCCCGTGGATGAGCCACGAGGTCACCCTCTTCGTCAATCCCACAGCCGGACGCGGCCGGGGCGCGCACGCCGCGCAGCCGGCCGCTTCGGCCGTCCGGGAGGCCGGATTCTCCGTCCGGACCGTCGTGGGCGCCGACGCGCCCGACGCGCTGGCCCGACTGACGGCCGCCGTCCGTGAGGGCACCGGTGCGGTGATCGCGGTGGGCGGCGACGGGATGGTCTCCCTCGCGCTCCAGGCCCTGGCGGGGACGCCGGTGCCGCTCGGGGTGGTCGCGGTGGGCACCGGTAACGACTTCGCGCGGGCGATGGGGCTGCCCGTACGGGAGCCGGCGCGGGCCGGGCGGATCGCCGCCGAAGCCGTCAAGGAGAGCCGGATCCGGGAGATCGACCTGGGCCGGGTGGGCGGCGCCGACTACGAGAAGTGGTTCGGGACCGTGCTGTGCTCCGGCTTCGACTCGCGGGTCAACGACCGGGGCAACCGGATGCGGCTGCCGGTCGGGCGGTTCAAGTACGACCTGGCGATGATCGCGGAGCTGGCCGCCTTCCGGCCGTTCCCGTACCGGATCACCCTGGACGACGGGCCGGTGATCGAGACCGAGGCCACGCTGGTGGCCGTCGGCAACGGATCCTCCTACGGCGGGGGCATGCGCATCTGCGCGGACGCCGTCCCCGACGACGGGCTCTTCGACGTCACGGTGGTCGGCGACTGTAGCCGGGCCACCCTGCTCAAGGTGTTCCCGCAGGTCTACAAGGGCCGCCACCTCGGCCATCCGAAGGTGACCGTCCACCGGGCCAGGAAGATCAGCCTGGAGGCGGCGGGCCTCGGCGCGTACGCCGACGGCGAGCCGCTGGGGGCGCTGCCGGTGACCGCGGAATGCGTTCCCCGGGCCGTCCGGCTGCTCACTTAAATGATCGCGACTGTTGTCAGAGGTGGCGGGTAGGCTCGACAGCAAGATGACCGAAGAACTCTCACCCGCCGAGCGGTACGCCGCTGCCCGGATCCGCGCCGCCGAAGAGGCCTCTGCCCTGGCCCCCTTCCGCGAGATGTACGACTTCGACCTGGACCCGTATCAGGTCGAGGCCTGCAAGGCGCTCGAGGCCGGCAAAGGCGTCCTCGTCGCCGCCCCGACCGGCTCGGGCAAGACCATCGTCGGCGAGTTCGCCGTGCACCTGGCCCTCCAGCAGGGCCGCAAGTGCTTCTACACGACGCCGATCAAGGCGCTGTCGAACCAGAAGTACGCCGACCTCGTCAAGCGCTACGGCGCCGACAAGGTGGGCCTGCTGACGGGTGACAACAGCGTCAACTCCGAGGCGCCGGTGGTCGTGATGACCACCGAGGTGCTCCGCAACATGCTGTACGCGGGCTCGCAGTCGCTGCTCGGCCTCGGCTACGTCGTGATGGACGAGGTCCACTACCTCTCCGACCGGTTCCGCGGGGCCGTCTGGGAGGAAGTGATCATCCACCTCCCCGAGTCGGTCACCCTGGTCTCCCTGTCGGCCACCGTGTCCAACGCCGAGGAGTTCGGCGACTGGCTGGACACCGTGCGCGGGGACACCGAGGTGATCGTCTCCGAGGAGCGGCCCGTACCGCTGTGGCAGCACGTCATGGCCGGCCGTCGGATCTACGACCTCTTCGAGGAGGAGTCCGACCACGGCGGCCGCGGCTCCGCGCGCCGGGAGGTCAATCCCGACCTGCTGCGCATGGCCCGCGAGGAGAACAGCCGCACCTACAGTCCGAAGGACCGGCGGCGCGGCAAGATGGTCCGCGAGGCCGACCGCGAGCGCGAACGACGCTCCCGCGGCCGGATCTGGACCCCGTCCCGCCCCGAGGTCATCGCCCGCCTCGACAACGACGGGCTGCTGCCCGCCATCAACTTCATCTTCAGCCGGGCCGGCTGCGAGGCCGCCGTCCAGCAGTGCCTGTACGCGGGCCTGCGGCTGAACGACGAGCCCGCGCGGCTCAAGGTCCGCGAGCTCGTCGAGGCGCGGACCGCCTCCATCCCCACCGAGGACCTGCACGTCCTGGGGTACTACGAGTGGCTCGAAGGGCTGGAGCGGGGCATCGCCGCGCACCACGCGGGCATGCTGCCCACCTTCAAGGAGGTCGTGGAGGAGCTCTTCGTCCGCGGCCTGGTGAAGGCCGTCTTCGCCACGGAGACCCTGGCGCTCGGCATCAACATGCCCGCGCGCACGGTGATCTTGGAGAAGCTGGTCAAGTGGAACGGCGAGCAGCACGCCGACATCACCCCCGGCGAGTACACGCAGCTGACCGGCCGGGCCGGGCGGCGCGGCATCGACATCGAGGGCCACGCGGTCGTGCTCTGGCAGCGGGGCATGGACCCGGCGGGGCTCGCCGGGCTCGCGGGTACCCGTACGTATCCGCTGCGTTCCAGCTTCAAGCCGTCCTACAACATGGCCGTGAACCTGGTCAGCCAGTTCGGGCGGCACCGCTCGCGCGAGCTCCTGGAGACCTCCTTCGCGCAGTTCCAGGCCGACCGCTCGGTCGTCGGGATCTCCCGGCAGGTCCAGCGCAACGAGGAGGGCCTGGAGGGCTACCAGGAGGGCATGACCTGCCACCTGGGGAACTTCGAGGAGTACGCGCAGCTGCGCCGTGACCTCAAGGACCGCGAGACGGACCTGGCCAAGCAGGGCGCGGCGCAGCGCCGGGTGCAGGCGGCCAGTTCGCTGGAGAAGCTCAAGCCGGGCGACATCATCCACGTGCCGACGGGCAAGTTCGCCGGGCTCGCGCTGGTCCTGGACCCGGGCGTGCCGGCCGGGCGGGTCAACGGGCACCGCGGGCACGAGTACGCCGAGGGCCCGCGTCCGCTGGTGCTCACCGCCGAGCGGCAGGTCAAGCGGCTCGCCGCGATCGACTTCCCGGTCCCGGTCGAGGCGCTCGACCGGATGCGGATCCCCAAGACCTTCAACGCGCGCTCGCCGCAGTCCCGTCGGGACCTGGCGTCCCAACTGCGGACCAAGGCCGGGCACATCACGCCGGAACGGCGCTCCCGCGGCCGGGCCGCGGCCGCCGACGACCGTGAGATCGCCCGGCTGCGCAGCGAGCTGCGGGCGCACCCCTGCCACGGCTGCGACGAGCGCGAGGACCACGCCCGCTGGGCGGAGCGCTACCACCGGCTCAAGCGGGACACCCAGCAGCTGGAGCGGCGGATCGAGGGGCGGACGAACACCATCGCCCGCACCTTCGACCGGATCCACGCGCTGCTGACCGAGCTGGACTACCTGCGCGAGGACGAGGTCACCGTGCACGGCAAGCGGCTCGCCCGGCTGTACGGGGAGCTGGACCTGCTGGCCTCCGAATGCCTGCGCGCCAGGGTGTGGGAGGGCTTGAGCCCCGCTGAACTGGCCGCCTGCGTCTCGGCGTTGGTCTTCGAGGCGCGGCAGTCCGACGACGCGGTCGCGCCGAAGGTGCCCGGTGGCGCGGCGAAGGTGGCGCTCGGCGAGATGGTCCGGATCTGGGGCCGCCTCGACGCTCTGGAGGAGGAGCACCGCATCAACCAGGCGGAGGGCGTGGGCCAGCGCGAGCCGGACCTCGGTTTCGCGTGGGCGGCGTACCAGTGGGCCTCCGACAAGAGTCTGGACGAGGTGTTGCGCGAGGCGGAGATGCCGGCCGGTGACTTCGTGCGCTGGTGCAAGCAGGTCATCGACGTGCTCGGGCAGGTCGCTGCGGCGGCTCCGGCGGCCTCCGGCGACAGCGGGAGCACGGTGGCGCGAAATGCCCGCAAGGCCGTCGACGCCTTGCTTCGGGGTGTAGTGGCCTACAGCTCGGTCGGCTAGGCGGTTTTGGGGCTTCCTCCGAGAGCGGGGACGGCCCGATCTGATCTCTTGCCATGATCGAATCGGCGTGCTCTGTGCGACGATCGATTCCATGAGCGGGGGAGCGGACGATGGTCCGAGACGGGTCGGTCGGCCACGTGCCGACCGGCTGAGACCGGAGAGCGGCCGGCCGCCGCGCGAGGAACTCCTCTGCGCGGCGGCCGAGTTGTTCACCGCGCAGGGATACGCGGCGACCACCACCCGGGCCGTCGCCGAACGGGCCGGGATGCGCCAGGCCACGATGTACCACTACTTCGGCGGCAAGGAGGAGCTCCTCGCCGAACTGCTGGAGTCCACGGTGGCACCCTCGCTGGTGCTGGCCCGGCAGCTGCTCGCGGACGACGGGCGGTGCGCCGCACGGAGGTTGTGGGAGCTGTGCCGCTCCGACGTGCTGCTGTTGTGCGGCGGGCCGTACGACCTGGGGGCGCTCTATCTGCTGCCCGAGCTGCGCGGTTCGCGCTTCGCACGGTTCCGTCGGATGCGCGGAGAACTCAAGTACGCCTACCGGCTGTTGCTCGCCGGGACCCGCATCGGCACCGAACTGGCCGGGGACGAGGCGGGGCTGAGGCTCCGGGGCGACCTGGTCTTCGGGCTCATCGAGGGCGTCATGCTGATCCACCGCACGGATCCGCAGCGACCGGTGACGGCCTTCGCGGAGGCCACCGCGGACGCGGCGCTGCGGATCGCGGGCGTCGGCCCTGCCGGCGAGGGGGACTAGCGACCGGCTCCGGCTTCCCAGCCCGCGCGGTCGTCCCAGGCCTGGAGGGTGCGGCCGCTCTCGAAGCGGTGCGCGCGTGCGGTCACCGGGTCGGTGAACGCCAGGACCCGGGCCAGGAGTTGCAGCGGCCTGCGGTAGTCGTCCGGGGCCGGATCGGTGACCTGTGGGTACACGGGGTCGCCGAGGATGGGCACGCCCAGGCTGTTCATGTGGACCCGCAGCTGGTGGGTGCGGCCGGTGCGGGGGGTCAGCCGGTAGCGGGCCAGCCCGTCGCGGGCCCCGACGCATTCGACGAGGCTTTCGGCATTGGGCTCGCCGCCGGGCACCTCGACCGCCGCGATGACCCCGCGGGCCTTCTCGATCCGGCTGCGGACCGTGCGCGGGAGGGTGCCGGCGAGGTCCGGGTCGTGCGGTGCGAGGGCCTCGTACTCCTTGTGCACCTCGCGCCGCTGGAAGAGGAGCTGGTAGGCGCCGCGGTCCTCGGGCCGGACGCTGAACATCACCAATCCCGCCGTCAGCCGGTCCAGCCGGTGCGCGGGGCTGAGGCCGGGCAGGTCCAGCTCCTCGCGGAGCCGGGCCAGGGCGGTCTCGGTGATGTGGGAGCCGCGCGGGGTGGTGGCCAGGAAGTGCGGCTTGTCCACGACCAGCAGGTGCGCGTCCCGGTGGACGACGGAGATCGGGAAGGGCACCCGCGGCTCCGGCTCCATGTCCCGGTGGAACCACAGGTAGGCGCCCGGCTCGTACGGGTCCTCCGCGCGCAGGACCCGCCCGCCGGCGCCCAGCACCCGGCCCGCGGCCAACAGGCGGGCGACCGAGTCGGCGCCGCGGGTGCCGGCGTAGCGTGCCGCGAGGTAGTCGCCGAGATCCGGCCACGTCCCGTCCGGATCGGGCGGGAGCCGCAGCCGGACCGGATCGATGCCGGCACGCTGGGGGAGGGGCGAGGGGGGTGGCTGGGCTCTGCGTCTCATCGGGGAACAGGCTATGCGGCTACCGCTGGGTGAAAGTGCCCAGGTGGTCGGCGTCGAGGTATTCCACCCGTAGGGTGCCGTCGGTGAAGACCACCCCGGTACGGCCGACCGCGTTCTCGCCCGCGGTCATGAAGCTGAACGTGTCCCCGTCGTAGTGGGTCAGCGGGAAGCGCAGGGGTTCGGGGCCGAGGGCGAGGGTGAGCGCGCCGTTGTCGTCGGCGGTCACGGTGGCCCTGCCGTAGTAGGGGTTGTCGTAGGTTCCGGTGTACGCGGCGCTGTCCCGGGCCGGCTGCGCTCCGGAGGGCGGGTGGGCGTAGTCGGTCTTCGATCCGTTCGGGGGTTCGAGAGCCGTCGCGTAGGCGGAGGCGGCGAGGGCGAGCCAGTCGGTGGAGACCTTGCCGTGCTCGGCGAAGTCGAAGAAGTCCAGGGCCACGGCGTCGGGCAGGCCGACCGGGGCGCCGTTGGTCAGGACGACGATGCCGAGCCGCTCCAGGGGGAGCATGGTGACGTTGGTGTTGGCGCCGAGTTCGAAGGCGCCGGAGTGGCTCAGGCGCGTGCGGCCGGCGCTGTCGTAGCTGACGTTCCAGCCGAGGCCGTAGAAGCTGGTGGTGCCGACGGCGTTGGTCGGCTGCGACACGATCTCGGGGACGTGGGTCCGTGCGAGGGTGTCGGCGGGGACGATCCGCTTCCCGTCGAGGGTGCCGCCGGCCAGCTGCAACCGCAGCCAGCGGGCCATGTCGGTGGCGGTGGAGCTGACGCCGCCGGCAGGGGCCTGGGCGTCCGGGTCGCGGACGAAGCGCGGGCTCCAGGTGCCGTCAGCGTTCTTGACGTGGGTGGCGGCGTGGTCGGGGGCGTTGATGAAGGCGGAGAACTCGGTGCTCGTACGGGTCATGCCGGCGGGCTTGAAGAGGGTGTCGGCGCTGAGCTTCTGCCAACTGGTGCCCTTGGCGCGGGCGACGGCCTCGGCGGCCGCGGTGAACCCGAAGTTGGTGTACGCGTAGCTCGCCCGGAACGGGCCGAGGGGCTCCAGGCGCAGGTGGCCCAGGATGTACGCCTGGTCGTAGCCGAGGTCTTCGAGGAGGTCGCCGGCGTGGTCGGGGAGGCCGCTGCGGTGGGAGAACAGGTCGGCGGTGGTGACGTGGTCGGTGACCCAGGGGTCCTTCAGGGAGAACCCGGGCAGGACGGTGCGGTCGTCCCACTCCTGGGGGTCGGTGAGGGTGCCGGCCACGACCGTGGAGGAGACGGGCTTGGACAGCGAGGCGATCTGGAAGACGGTGTCGGGGCCGACCTTCGCGCCCTCGCCGGTCCTGCGCAGCCCGTAGCCCTTGATGTGGACGACCTCGTCGTCGTGGACCACGGCCACGGACACGCCGGGGACGCCGGTGCGGCGCATCATGTCCTCGACGGTACGGTCCAGGCGGGCGACGGCCTTGTCGACGGCGGCGTCCGTGATCTGGGGCGTCGGGGCGGGGGGCGGGGTGGGTGCGGCCGTTGCCGGCAGGGCCGCCGCCGCGGTCATGAGGGCCGCGGCCCCTGCTGCCCCGAGCGTCGGGAGCGTGCGCATGGGGTCATTGTCCTGCCGGGGAGCGCGGAGCGCGCGGCGCCGCTGCCGGGGGCGCCGCCCCCAGCCCCGCGCCTCAAACGCCGGCGGGGCTGAAAGACCGGGGCTCTGCCCCCAGCCCCGCGCCTCAAACGCCGGCGGGGCTGTGGAGGACGGGCCTCCGCCCCGGACCCCCGCGCCTCAAACGCCGGCGGGGCTTGGAGGAGACGTCGGTGGGGCTTGGAGGAGACGGCGGCGTGGGGGAAACCTTTAGGCAGCGGCGCGGTGTTCCTGTTCGGCCTCGACCGAGGCGTTCCAGTCCCGCTTGATCGCGCGCCAGCCTTCGTCCGTCTCGCCCAGGCGCCAGTAGCCCGAGATCGACAGGCGCTCGCGCGGGACGCCGCGCTCCATGCGCAGGTGGCGGCGCAGGTCCTTGACGAAGCCGGCCTCGCCGTGGACGAAGGCGTGGACGTCGGTGCTCGGGAACTCCATGGCCATGACGGCCTCCACCAGGGCCTCGCCCACCGGGCGGTCGCCGCGGTGCAGCCAGATCGGGACGATGCCGTCCGGGGTGGCGATCTTCAGCTCGTCGGCCGGGCCGTCGATCTCGATGACGGCGTGGACCTGCGCGCCCGCCGGCATCCGCTCCATCGCGGCGGCGATCGCCGGCAGGGCGCTCTCGTCGCCCACCAGGAGGTGCCAGCCGGCCACCGGGTCCGGGGCGTAGGCGCCGCCAGGACCGAGGAAGCGCACGACCTCGCCCGGCTGTACCCGCGCCGCCCAAGGGCCGGCCAGGCCCTCGTCGCCGTGGACCACGAAGTCGAGGGTCAGCTCCAGGTGTGCGGGGTCCCAGCTCCGTACCGTGTACGCGCGCTGGCGCGGCCACTGCGCGCGCGGGAAGTCGGCGCGGATCCGGTCCAGGTCCCACGGCGCGGGGTAGCTGACGCCCACCGGGGCGAACAGCAGCTTGACGTAATGGTCGGTGTACTCGCCCGCGCCGAACTCCCGGAGGCCCTCACCGCCCAGCACGAGGCGCACCATGTGCGGCGACAGCCGCTCGGTGCGTACGACGACGGCGGTGCCGACGGTGCGGGCGCGTCCTTCTGCCACGGTGACTCCCCTGACTCCATGAAACTTAGCCTTACCTAAGTTATCACCTCATGGGCGCAGCACACTGTTCAGGCGAGCGACTGCACCCCCCAGACCCCACCGATGGGCTAGCGCATCCAGCAGTTCGGGCTGCGCCGGGGCCGTCGGAAGGGCCGGGTCGAACGCCGGGAGCGGCACGTCCGAGGCCACCTGGACCACCTTCGGGGCCACTGCCAGATAGGGCCGGGACTCGTCCAGCCGCTTGCGCTGGGTCGGGGTCAGCTTCGACTTCGGGTCGTCGACCGCCGCGATGATCCCGGCCAGGGTGCCGTAGGCGTCCAGGAGTTTGGTGGCCGTCTTCTCGCCGATGCCGGGGACGCCCGGCAGGCCGTCGCTCGGGTCACCGCGCAGCAGCGCCAGGTCCGCGTAACCGGGGCCGTCCACCCCGTACTTCTCGCGGAGCCACGCCTCGTCGGTCACTTGCAGGGTGCCCACGCCCTTGAGCGGGTACAGCACCCGTCGCTGCCGGGCGTCGTCCACCAGCTGGTAGAGGTCCCGGTCGCCGGTGACGATGTCCACCGGGCCGCTCGCGCGGGCCGTGAGCGTGCCGATCACGTCGTCCGCCTCGTACCCGGCGACCCCGACCCGGGCGATGCCGAAGGCGTCCAGCGCCGCCTCGATGATCGGCACCTGCGGGGCGAGCGTGTCCGGGGTCTCCTCCACGTCGGGGCCGGTCTCGGTCTCCTCGGCCACCCGGTGCGCCTTGTAGGAGGGGATCAGCTCCACCCGCCAGTGCGGCCGCCAGTCGGCGTCCATGCACGCCACCAGATCGTCCGGCCGGTGGTCCTGCACGAGCCGGCCGATGAAGTCGAGCAGCCCGCGCACGGCGTTGACCGGGGTGCCGTCGGGGGCCTTCACCGAGTCCGGCACACCGAAGTAGGCGCGGTAGTAGAGGGAGGCGGTGTCCAGGAGCATCAGGCGTCGTGTCGTCACGGAGTCGATGATGCCGCAACGTCCCCCGGCGGACGTCCCGGCCGTCGGGGCGCCCCGCGCCGCGACGGACAGTGAGCGCATGTGTACGGGAAGAGCCGTGCACGCGAAACCGGAGGCGGTTGCTGCGTAAGGTGCTTACAGCACACCGATGTGCGACAGACATGGGGAGGGCAGCCCCGACATGAACGACAGGGACGGCACCGACGGCATTGATGGCATGGACGGCAAGCTGAGCGAGCGGGACGACAAGAGCAAGGACAAGGACGGCAAGGAGCCGCTCCGAGTGGGCGTGGCCGTGCGCAAGCGGCGCCGCGCGCTCCACCTCACGCTGGCCGCGGTCTCGGCGCGCAGCGGCCTGTCGGTGCCCTTCCTGAGTCAGATAGAGAACGAGCGGGCCCGGCCCAGCATGCGCTCCCTGGAGCGGGTCGCGGACGCGCTGGAGACCACGGCCGTCGAGCTGCTGGCCGCCTCCGACACCGCACGCACGGTGGACCTCGTACGGGCCGGTGACGCCCCCGGGCTCACCCCCGTCCCGGGCGTACGGCCCCTGGTGCGCGGCCACCACCAGCTGCACGCGATGGAGTTCACCGGCGACCAGGACGCCGGAGGCGAGTACCAGCACCGCAACGACGAACTGATGTACGTGGTCGAGGGCGCCTGCCAGGTCGAAGCGGAGGGGCGGGCGTACCGGCTGGAGAGCGGGGACGCGCTGTTCCTGTCCGGCGGCGTGCGCCACCGCTGGCGGGCGGTCACCGAGGAGACCCGGATCCTGGTCGTCGCGGTGGGCGAGCACATCCACGCGACCTCCGAGCCCCCGTCTCCGGGACACTGAGCGGCGTGCGGCGGGTCGTCTCGCTGGTGCCCTCGCTGACCGAGGCGGTGGCCGTGAGCGCGCCGGGGCTGTTGGTCGGGGTCACCGACTGGTGCACGCACCCCGGGGACCTCGGCGACGCGGTGCGGATCGGGGGGACGAAGAACCCCGACGTGCGGCGGATCGCGGAGCTCCGGCCGGACCTGGTGATCGCCAACGAGGAGGAGAACCGGGCCCCCGACCTGGCGGCGCTGCGCGCGGCCGGGGTGGAGGTGCTGGTCACCGAGGTCCGGACGCTGCCGCAGGCGCTGCGCGAGCTGGACCGGGTGTTGGTGGGGGCGCTGGGGCTGGCGAGGCCGGGGTGGCTGGCGGATGCGGAGCGGGCGTGGGCCCGGGTGGAGCCGTTCGCGGAGCGCACCGCCTTCGTGCCGATCTGGCGGCGGCCGTGGATGGTGCTGGGCCGGGACACCTTCGCCGGGGACCTGCTGGCGCGGCTCGGGGTCCGCAACGTCTACGCCGGACACCCCGAGCGGTATCCTCGGGTGCCGGTGGAGGAACTCGCCGCGGCCGGATGCGACCTGGTGGTGCTCCCGGACGAGCCGTACCGCTTCACCGCCGAGGACGGCCCGGAGGCCTTCCCGGGGCTGCCGGCCGCCCTCGTCGACGGCCGGCACCTGACCTGGTACGGGCCCTCGCTGGCCGGGGCGCCGGAGGTGCTGGCGACGGTCCTGCGCGCGGCGCTGTAGCCCGTCGGCCCCTTGGCCCCTGGGCTCGGGCCGGTCGGTGGTGCCGGGGCTCTGCCCCGGACCCCGCGCCTCAAGCGCCGGCGGGGCTGGGTGGTGTGGGGCGGTGCCCCGCCGGAATGTCTCCTCGGCTCGCGCGGTGCGGCATGTCGCGGTCGTGCTCGGTGGTGCGCGCTCGTCCTGCGGGGACACTCCACCGTGTCCCCACCCCACGGCAAGGCTCCGACAGTGCCCCGAAGCCGCCCCGACGCGTGGGGAGCGGGGGTGTGGAGGAGTGTCCCCGCAGGACGAGCGCGCGACCGCCGGGTACTGCCGAGACATGCCCGCACGCGCCGAGCCGAGGAGACACCCCTGTCCGGCCCCGCGGACCGGCCCGCACCGCGCCCGGATACCCGCCTGCCCCGCCGAGGAGAGGCCCCGCGGACCGGCCCGCACCGGGCCCGGGTTCCGGTCCGCAGGACGAGCGCGTTGCCAGGTACGCCGAGATGGCTCGCGCGCGCCGAGCCGAGGAGACACCCCTGCCCGGCCCTGCGCACCCGGCCCGCGCCGCGAGGCCCGTACCTGCCCGCCCCGCCGAGGGAATGGTCAGCCGGTCAGCAGGCGGCCGGAGAGCAGGCCGCGGAGGGTGTGGGCGGCGGCCAGGAGCCAGGCGGTCAGCAGGCCGAGGAAGAGGGCGGTGGCGAGCCAGGCGAAGGCGGTCAGGCCGGTGTGGTGCGCGAGGCCGGTGGCGCCGGTGACGCAGGTGCCGACGGGGAAGGTCAGGGCCCACCAGGTCATCGCGAAGCCCATGCCGCCGCGGGCCGCCCGCACCAGCATGGCCGCGGCCAGGGCCAGCCACAGCAGGGCGAAGCCCATCACGGGGACCCCGTAGACGACGGCGAAGGCGCCCAGCGCGCCGGCGTAGGTGCCGTCGATCGACTGGGGGGCGACGTCGGCGAGCTGGTTCACGGCCGTGGTGGACTGGCCGAGGGGGCCCAGGACCAGGAACAGGGTCGGGGTCAGGGCCAGCGGGAGGGGGCCGCCGACGATCAGCCGGCCGAAGATCAGGGGGAGCATCAGCAGGGTGGCCAGCAGGCTGATGCCGAACATGGCGTAGCAGGCGAGCAGCAGGGTCTCGCGGGGCTGGCCGGCGGGCAGGTGGGGTATCAGCAGCGGGCCCAGGGCGGCGGAGACCATCGGGGCGACGAGGGGGAGCAGCCAGACGGGAGTGGCCTGCCCGGGCTCGACCTTGTGCCGTACGACCATCAGGTAGGGCACGGCCACGGCCATGACCAGGCCGATTGCGGTACCGGCGGTGAAGAGCACGGCGTCCACGGCGACGGCGGCGCCGGTGCCGATGAGGTCCTTGCCGACGATGAGGGTGCCGCCGCCGACGGCCAGCAGCGCCATCGCGAGGCATCCGTAGAACGGGGCGACGGCCGGGTCCAGGAGGTGGGCGCGGGCCTGGTCGCGGTGGTGGAGCCAGTGCCCGGCGCGGGCCGTGAGCAGGACGGCGAGGAGGACGGCGGACAGCGCCCAGAGCAGCTGGCAGGCCACGCGCTGGCCGGGGAGCTGGTACGGGAGGGTCGCGCCGGCGTTGGCGAGGATCGCCGTGCCCATGACGCAGGCGTACCAGTTGGGGCCGAGGTGCCGCAGTGCGGGGGCCTTGTGGGCCCGGACCGCGGGAAGGGTGTGGGTGCGGGGTCGCACGAGGGTGGTGGCCATGGATCCAGCCTCGTGCCGGGGCGGACGGGGCGGCAGAGGTCATCTCCCTATGAGGCCATAAACTGATGTTATGGGTAATGAGGAGTGGGTTCCGCTGGCACACCGGGTACCGGACCTGGGCGCGATGGAACTGCTGCTCGCGGTCGCGCGGGTCGGCAGCCTGAGCGGCGCGGCCCGGCGCCTCGGCATCACCCAGCCCGCGGCGAGCAGCCGGATCCGGGCGATGGAGACCCGGCTCGGCGTGGCCCTGGTGGACCGCTCGCCGCGGGGGTCGACGCTGACGGCCGAGGGCGCGCTCGTCACGGACTGGGCCCGGCGGGTGGTGGAGGCGGCGGAGGCCTTCGACGCGGGTGCGCAGGCGCTGCGCGGGCGCCGGGACTCGCGGCTGCGGGTGGCCGCCAGCATGACCATCGCGGAGTACCTGCTGCCGGGCTGGCTGATCGCCCTGCGCGGGCAGCGCCCGGACACGGCGGTGTCCCTGCACGCGGGGAACTCGGCGGTGGTCGCCGAACGGGTCCTCGCCCACGAGGCCGACCTCGGCTTCGTCGAGGGCCTGACCGTGCCCGAAGGACTGGATTCGGCGGTGATCGCGCAGGACCGCCTGGTGGTGGCCGTGGCCCCGGGGCACCCGTGGGCCCGCCGCGCCAAGGGGGTGGCGGCGGCCGAGCTGGCCTCGACCCCGCTGATCCTGCGCGAGCGGGGTTCGGGCACGCGACAGGTCCTGGACGCCGCGCTGGCCCCGGCCGGCGGGCTGGCCGCGCCGCTGCTGGAACTGGCGTCGACCACGGCCGTGAAGGCGGCGGCGCTGAGCGGTGCGGGGCCGTGCGTCCTGTCGGAGCTGGCGGTCGGCGACGAACTGGGCGCGCGGCGCCTGGTCGAGGTCCCGGTGTCGGGCGCGCCGCTCGACCGGGCCCTGCGGGCGGTCTGGCCGACCGGTTCCCGCCCGGCGGGCCCGGCCCGGGACCTCCTGTCCTTGACGCACCGGCGGATCTAGGCCGTCTTGGGGGTGGGGCGCGGCGCCCCTGGTCCGATCGGGGGAGGAGGGATCGATTCGGCGCGGTGTGGACGGTGACCGGGGTGCGCGACACCGGAAAGGTGGCTCGTGCACGTTTGTCGCTCTCCCGAGGAGGACCCAGATGCGTCTTCGCCATGCCGCCGTCGCCGCCTTCGGCGCCGTCACCCTGCTGCTCACGATCCCGACGTCGGCCGCGGCCGCGGAGGGACAGTTCCAGTACACGGTCTCCGGCCTCGACGGCAGCCCGCTGAGGGTCGTACTGGAGAACCCGCCGAGCGGGGAGTGCATCACGCTGCCCGAGGTGGCCGACCCCTCGGCCAGTTCCCCGGCGCACTCGCCGCGCAACCGGACCGACGAGGTGGCGATCGTGTTCACCGAGCCGGACTGCACGGGCAGGGAGTTCAGGCTGCGGCCCCGCACGGGCTTTGGCACGGAGCGGCTGGAGCTGCGGTCGGTGGTCTTCGTCCGCCCCGAGTGAGGGGCGGCGGCCGGTCCCGGAGCCGCGCGGGGAGGCTCAGCTCTGCGAGCTGAGCCGCTTCGTCAGGAGCGATCCCACGACGATCAGCGCGACGCCCAGCCACCACATGGTGTCGAAGATGAGGACGGCGATCCCGATCGGCACCAGCAGGCCCGCAAGCGGCAGCAACAGGCCGGCCGGGCCGGGCGGTTCGGGGCCCTCGCCGGTGGCCTCGCGGACCGCCCGGGCGCGGACGACGTCCGGGTACCAGGCGGTGAACTTCAGCGCGGCGACGATGGCCAGGATCTGGATGATCCAGCCGGTCCAGATGTTGTTCGGGTTGTGCAGGACGAGGTCCCCGTAGGCGCCCGCGAGGGCCGCCACCACGAAGGCCGAACCCCACACGCCGGTGATCACGTAGTTGGCGCGGATGAAGCCGGGCGCGTGCCAGTGCGACGGATCGACCTGTTCGCGGGCGTACTGGAGGGTGAAGGGCATCCTCGCGGCCATCGAGCCGAAGGCGATCAGGGCGAGGGTGATGTTCGCGACCTCGCCCGCGTACGTCTCCAGCCAGCGCAGGGTCCCGTCGCTCGCCAGGGCTCCGACGACGGCCATCGAGGCGAAGAACACCACGTCGGCGAGTTCCAGGATCTTCCAACTGCTGCCGCGGTTGACCAGGTGGCTGGTCGTGATGAGCGCGACGGCCGTGGCCAGCGCCAGTCCGACCGCGAGCTCGAACCGCCCGGGGCCGACCAGTAGGGAGAAGACGATCCACGGGGCCATTCCGATGACCGGGTTCTCCAGGAGCCTGGAGACCGGGCCGGATGCCGTGCCCTCCGCTTCGGTCCGCATCCTTCCAGCCTGCCCGCCGGGCGGGGGACCGGCCAATCGGGCCGGGCGGTCACGCACGCCGCCCGTCCCCCGCGCACCGTCGGGCGCGCGGGGGACGGGCGGAGGGGGAAGCGGGAAGGGGAAGGGGAGAGGGAGGGAGAGGGAGGGGGAGGGGCGCGGGCGTCAGCCCACCGGTACCGCGGTGCGGACGGAGGCCGCCTGGACCAGGGCGGACATCACCCGCGTGTCCTCGTCCCGCTCCGGGTGCCACTGCACGCCCAGCACCCAGCGCTCCGGGTCGGGCACTTCGATCGCCTCCACCGTGCCGTCGACCGCGTGGGCCGAGACGACCAGGCCGTGGCCCAGCCGGTCGACGGCCTGGTGGTGGTAGGTCGGGACCTGCGCCTCCTCCGGGACCAGCTCCGCGTACCGGGTGCCCGGGACCGGGCGGACCGGGTGCGAGGACATGGCGCCCGGAGTTTCGAAGTGGCCGTCGACGTGCTGGATCAGCGTGCCGCCCAGGGCCACGTTGAGGGCCTGCATGCCCCGGCAGATGCCGAGCAGGGGCAGGTCCGCATCCAGTGCGGCGGCGATCAGCGCCAGTTCCCAGTGGTCGCGGACCGTGGCGGGGGCGCCCGTACGGGAGTCGCGCGCAGCTCCGTAGTGCACGGGGTCCAGGTCCGGACCGCCCGCGACGACCAGGCCGTCCACCCGGCTCAGCACCTCCGCCGCCGAACCGGGTTCGTCCGGCGGGAGCAGCACGGCCGCGCCGCCCGCCGCCTGGACGAGCTCGTAGTACCCGGTCGGTACGAGCGATGTCGGGAGGTCCCACACCCCGTAGCGGGTGGAATCCTCGACGTAGGTGGTGATGCCGATGAGCGGCCTGGGCACGTTCGTTACCTCCAACGGGGGCGGAGCAGGGCAGGAACAGGGTTTCAGTCGCGGGTCAGTTCCGCCTCGGCTTCCGCGAGAGCCGCGAACTCCTCCTCCGGGGCGGAGGCCACCAGGTGGTGCCGGCTGTAGAACGCGAAGTAGGCGAGGGCGACGGCGTACACGGCCAGGGCGATGAACGCGGCGTCCTTGTCTACCAGGAAGGTCGCGACCAGGGCCGACAGGGCGAGCGCGAAGGCCACCGAGGAGGTCAGGATCCCGCCCGGGGTGCGGTACGGGCGCTCCAGGTCCGGCTCCCGGCGGCGCAGCACGATGTGCGAGAGCGCCATCAGGGCGTAGGAGATGGTGGCGCCGAACACCGCGATGTTGAGCATGCGGGCTCCGTCGCCGGTGGCCGCGGCGAGGGCGAAGCCGATCGCGCCGGGGATGATCAGACCCAGGTACGGGGCCTTGCGCTTCGAGGTGAGCGAGAGGAAGCGGGGCAGGTAGCCGGCCCGGGAGAGGGCGAAGAGCTGGCGCGAGCCCGCGTAGATGAGGGAGAAGAAGGAGGCCACCAGGCCGGCCAGGCCCGCGTAGTTCACGAAGCGGCTGAGCGCGGTCGGGCCGCCGTCCCCTTCCAGGGCCACGACCAGCGGGTTTCCGGCGGCCTTGACGGCGTCGGCACCCTGGGCGCCGGTCGCGGCGAAGAAGGTGATCAGGGCGAGCAGGGCGAGGATGCCCATGGAGATGGACAGGGCCTTCGGCATCGAGCGGACCGGGTCCTTGGCCTCCTCGGCCGCCAGCGGTACGCCTTCCACGCCGAGGAAGAACCACATGCCGAAGGGGAACGCGGCCCAGATGCCCAGTACGCCCAGCGGCAGCCAGGAGTTCGAGCCGAAGGCGTCCGCGTCGACGGGGATGTTGTTCAGGCCGGAGGCGTCGAACTCGGTGAAGGCCCCCACGGCGAAGATCAGCAGCGCGGCGACGGCGATCGCGGTCACGACGAGACTGAAGCGCAGTGCCTCGCCCACGCCCCACAGGTGGACGCCGATGAAGATGACGAAGCAGCCGAGGTAGACGGGCCAGCTCGAAGTGAGTCCGAAGAGGCCGAGGGATTCGACGTAGTCGCCGATGAAGATGACGATCGCGGCCGGGGCCAGGATGTACTCGATGAGGATGGCCGTGCCGGTGAGGAAACCGCCCCACGGACCGAGTGCGCGGCGGGCGAAGCCGTAGCCGCCGCCCGCGGTCGGCAGGATGGTGGACAGCTCGGCCAGCGAGAAGACCAGACAGGCGTACATCGCGCCCATCAGGACGGTGGCGATGGCGAGGCCGCCGAAGCCGCCCTTGTCGAGGCCGACGTTCCAGCCGGAGAAGTCCCCGGAGACGACGTAGGCGACGCCGAGACCGGTGAGGAGCAGCCAGCCGGCGCTGCCGCGGCGCAGCGTCCGGCGCGCGAGGTATTCGTCGGGGCCGTCCCCGCCATCGGGGGACGTGGTGGGTGCGGGTACGGCGGCGAGCCGTGCCTCGATGTCGTCGGCCATCGTGCGCTCCTGCCTCAGGGCAATGGTTGTGGGGCGTACCTTTGCCTTAGAGGAGTGGAGTGCGCAAGACCTCTGCGTTAAACAGAAGTTACGAAACCCTCTCGGGCGCCCCCGGCGTCGCTCAGGTCAGGAAGCCCCGCAGGAGCGCCGCGGTGCCGCAGCAGTGCTCGCGCATGGTCTCCCGGGCCCCGGCCGCGTCGCCCTCCAGCACCGCCTCCACCAGCGTGCTGTGCTGCTGCTGCGAGTGCTCCAGGTTCCGTACGAGCAGCGGGATGCAGTCCAGCAGGTCGTTGACGGTGGCCCGGACGGCGGCGTACTGGGCCGTCAGGGTGGCCGACCCGGCCAGTTCGCACAGGGTGAGGTGGAAGAGCGTGTCCTGGCGGCGGTAGTCGGCGAGCGGAGCGTCGTGGGTGGCGGCCAGGGCGCCGAGCAACCGTTCGGTGCCCTCCTCGGTCAGGCCCTGGGAGGCGCACAGTCCGGCCGCCCCCACCTCCAGGACCTCGCGGAACCGCAGGACGTCCTCGATGTCCACCCCCGCGACGCGCCGGCGCAGCTCCTCCTCGGCGCCGCTGGCCGGGGTGTCGGGCCGGGACAGCACGAACGTTCCGCCGTACCGCCCGCGCCGGGCCTCCACGAGCCCCTGGTCCTGGAGCACCTTCAGCACCTCGCGCAGGGTCACCCGGCTGATTCCCATGCGCTCGGCCAGCTCGCGCTCGGGCGGCAGCCGTTCGCCGCCCGGCACCAGACCCAGCCGGACCACCTGGAGGATCTGCTGCAGCGCCTCCTCGAAACCGTTGCCCGCCCGCACCTGTCGCAGCACGGGATTCAGTCGCGCGACGGCGTCGCCTTCGCTCGTCGTATCGGTCATCTCGGCTCCTCCCCTTCCCAAGCAATGGTTCTATTCAATACCTTAGGCCTCCTCGGCTCACCGAAGGAGAGATTCCAGTGGTAGACCGCAAGCCGCCGCTCGCGCCCGAGGAGCTCCGCTCCCTCGTCGCCAGTGGTGAGATCGACACAGTGGTCCTGGCCTTCCCCGACATGCAGGGGCGGCTCCAGGGCAAGCGGTTCGCCGCACAGTTCTTCCTCGACGAGGTCCTCGAGCACGGTACCGAGGGCTGCAACTACCTCCTCGCCGTCGATACCGACATGAACACCGTCGACGGTTACGAGATGTCCTCCTGGGACCGGGGCTACGGCGACTTCGCCATGCACCCCGACCTCGCCACCCTGCGCCGCATCCCCTGGAACCCCGGCAGCGCCTTCCTCCTCGCCGACCTCGCCTGGAACGACGGCTCGCCCGTCGTCGCCGCGCCCCGGCAGATCCTGCGCCGCCAGCTGGAGCGCCTCGCCGAGGCCGGCTACACCGCGATGGTCGGCACCGAGCTGGAGTTCATGGTCTTCCAGGACACCTACGAGCAGGCCTGGAACTCGGGCTACCGCGACCTGACCCCGGCCAACCAGTACAACATCGACTACTCCGTCCTCGGGACCGGCCGCATCGAACCCCTGCTGCGCCGGATCCGCAACGAGATGCAGACCGCGGGCCTGATCGTCGAGTCGGCCAAGGGGGAGTGCAACCTCGGCCAGCACGAGATCGCCTTCCGCTACGACGAGGCGCTCACCACCTGCGACCAGCACTCCGTCTACAAGACCGGAGCCAAGGAGATCGCCTCCCAGGAAGGTGTCTCGCTCACTTTCATGGCCAAGTTCGACGAGCGCGAGGGCAACTCCTGTCACATCCACCTCTCGCTTGCCGATACCGACGGACACAACGCCATGGCCGGGGACGGTCCAGGCGGAATGTCACCGGTGATGCGACACTTCCTGGCCGGCCAGCTGGCCGCGCTGCGCGACTTCTCCCTTCTCTACGCCCCGAACATCAATTCGTACAAGCGTTTCCGGCCGGGTTCCTTCGCCCCGACCGCCGTCGCCTGGGGCGTGGACAACCGGACCTGCGCGCTCCGGGTCGTCGGCCACGGCCGCTCCATGCGCTTCGAGAACCGCCTCCCCGGCGGCGACGTGAACCCGTACCTCGCCGTCGCCGGCCTGGTCGCCGCCGGGCTCTACGGCATCGAGAACCGCCTGGAGCTTCCCGAGGTCTGCTCCGGGAACGCCTACACCGCCGACTACGCACACGTCCCCGCCACCCTGCGCGAGGCCGCCGAGCTCTGGGAGAACAGCGAGATCGCCAAGGCCGCCTTCGGCCCCGAAGTGGTCGCGCACTACCGGAACATGGCCCGCGTGGAACTCGACGCCTACGACTCCGCGGTGACCGACTGGGAGCTGCGCCGCTCCTTCGAACGCCTGTAGCCACTGCACGCCACCGAACGAAACTGTGAGGCACCACGTGTCCGATGCGCTGGCCCCTTTCAATCTAAGAGTGCTGAATCCGGCCACCGAGGAAACCGTCGCCATCGTCCCGGCCGCCACACGGGACGATGTCGACGCCGCCGTAGCCCGGGCCACCGCGGCCCAGCGGGCCTGGGCGGCGGCCGCCCCCGCCGACCGGGCGCGGCTGCTGCGCCGCTTCGCCGCGGTCGTCGACGGCCACATCGAGGAACTGGCCCAGCTGGAGGTCCGTGAAGCCGGCCACACCATCGGCAACGCCCGGTGGGAAGCCAGCAACGTACGCGACCTCCTCGACTTCGCCGCCGGGGGAGTGGAACGGCTCTCCGGCCGCCAGATCCCCGTCGCCGGCGGCATCGACGTCACCTTCCTCGAACCCCTCGGCGTCATCGGCGTGATCGCCCCGTGGAACTTCCCCATGCCGATCGCCGCCTGGGGCCTGGCCCCGGCCCTCGCCGCCGGCAACGCCGTCATCCTCAAGCCCGCCGAGACCACCCCGCTGACCGCCCTGCGCCTCGCCGAACTCGCCCTCGAAGCCGGGATCCCCGAACACCTCTTCCAGGTGCTCCCCGGCCGCGGGGACGTCGCAGGCGACGCACTCGTCGAACACCCCGGCGTCGCGAAGATCGTCTTCACCGGGTCCACGCGCGTCGGCAAGCAGATCATGGCCAAGTGCGCCGAGCGGGTGAAGCGCGTCACCCTCGAACTCGGCGGCAAGAGCCCCAACATCGTCTTCGCCGACGCCGACCTCGAAGCGGCCGCGGCCGCCACCCCCATGGCCTTCCTCGACAACACCGGCCAGGACTGCTGCGCCCGCACCCGGATCCTCGTACAGCGCTCCGTCTACGACCGCTTCCTGGAGCTCGTCGCCCCCGGCATCGCGGCCGTCGCCGTGGGCGACCCGCTCGACGAGAAGACCCAGATGGGCCCGCTGATCTCACGGACCCAGCTGGACCGCGTACGGTCCTTCGTCACCGACGACCTCACCGCGATCCGCGGCACCGCCCCCGAGGGCCCCGGCTTCTGGTACCCGCCCACCCTCGTCACGGACGTCGCCCCCACCGCGCCCGTGGCCGCCGAGGAGGTCTTCGGCCCGGTCGCCGTCGTCCTGCCCTTCGAGGACGAGGAGGACGCCGTACGCCTGGCCAACGCGACCGAGTACGGCCTCTCCGGGTCCCTGTGGACCCGCGACATCGGGCGAGCGCTGCGCGTCTCGCGCGCCGTCGCCGCCGGCAACCTGTCCGTCAACTCCCACAGCAGCGTGCGCTACTGGACCCCCTTCGGCGGCTACAAGCAGTCCGGGCTCGGCCGTGAGCTCGGACCCGACGCCCTCACCGCTTTCACCGAGACCAAGAACGTCTTCATCAGCACGGAGGCCTGAAACACATGTCCAACGAAGAGATCGTCTGCCGCCGCCTGGTCGGCCGCACCGCCGTCATCACCGGAGCCGGCAGCGGCATCGGCCTGGCCACCGCCCGCCGCCTGGCCTCCGAGGGCGCCAACGTCGTCTGCGCCGACATCGACGAGACCGCCGGCAAGGCCGCGGCCGAAGAGGTCGGCGGCACCTTCGTCAAGGTCGACGTCACCAGCCCCGAGGAGGTCGAGGCGCTCTTCAAGACGGCCTTCGACACCTACGGCTCCGTGGACATCGCCTTCAACAACGCGGGCATCTCGCCCCCGGACGACGACTCCATCCTGACCACCGGCCTGGAGGCCTGGAAGCGCGTCCAGGACGTCAACCTCACCTCCGTCTACCTCTGCTGCAAGGCCGCCCTGCCCTACATGCAGCGCCAGGGCCGCGGCTCCATCATCA
This sequence comes from Streptomyces sp. NBC_01214, assembly GCF_026340975.1. Classification (GTDB taxonomy): domain Bacteria; phylum Actinomycetota; class Actinomycetes; order Streptomycetales; family Streptomycetaceae; genus Streptomyces. Next base: position 2,807,073 of record NZ_JAPEOS010000001.1, read on the forward strand.
ACACCGCCTCCTTCGTCGCCATCATGGGCGCCGCCACCTCCCAGATCTCCTACACCGCCTCCAAGGGCGGGGTCCTGGCCATGTCCCGCGAGCTCGGCGTGCAGTTCGCCCGCGAGGGCATCCGCGTCAACGCCCTGTGCCCGGGGCCCGTGAACACCCCTCTGCTGCAGGAGCTGTTCGCCAAGGACCCCGAGCGCGCCGCCCGCCGCCTCGTCCACATCCCGCTGGGCCGCTTCGCCGAGCCCACCGAGATCGCCGCCGCCGTCGCCTTCCTCGCCAGTGACGACTCCTCCTTCATCAACGCCACCGACTTCCTCGTCGACGGCGGCATCTCCGGCGCGTACGTGACCCCGCTGTAGGTCGCACCGGCACTACGACCGCACCGCACCCCGGCCGGCTGGGCGCACCCTGGCCGGCCGGGCACCGCGAGGTGCCCGGCCGGTCCCTCAGGGCTGTCCCGATCCCGAAGGAGCAGCATGCAGAGAAAATGGGCCCCCCTCGCCCTCGTCGCGGTCACCGGATCCGGCCTCCTCGCGGCCCCGCCGGCCGCGGCCGCGCACACCCCCTGTCCCCGGGTCACCGTCGGCTCCGGCTGGTACGGGGACAACCAGGCCCGCCTCCAGCAGCTCATCGACCAGTACGGCAGCTGCAACCCGTACCGGCCCGGCCGCACCAAGCCCGTCGCCGTCTTCGACTGGGACAACACCGTCGTCAAGAACGACGTCGGCGACGCCACCATGTTCTGGCTCCTGCGCAACGGCCGGATCCGTCAGCCCGCCGCCGGGGACTGGTCCACCACCAGCCGCCACCTCACCCCCGCCGCCGCGAAGGCCCTGGCCGACGCCTGCGCCGCGCTCGCCCGCCCCGGCACCCCGCTGCCCACCGGAACCCCCGCCGGAGCGGCCTGCGCCGACGAGATCAACGCCGTCTACGGCACCGCCGCGACCCGCACCGGTGCCCCCGCGTTCGCCGGCTGGGACCGCCGCACCACCGAACCCTCGTACGCCTGGCTCCCCCAGCTGATGCAGGGCTGGACCGCCCGCGAGATCCGCGGCTTCGCCGCCGCCGCCCGTACCGAGAACCTCGCCGCGCCCATCGGCAGCACGCAGAAAGTGGGCAGCGGCACCGCCACCGGCTGGGTCCGCTACTACGACCAGCAAAAAGACCTGGTCAAGGGCCTCCAGAAGGCCGGCTTCGACGTGTGGATCAGCTCGGCCTCCCCCCAACCCGTGGTCGAGGTCTGGGCCCAGGGCGTCGGCATCGCGGCCGACCACGTCATCGGCATCCGCAACACCACCACCCACGGCGGGAAGTTCACCCCCCACCTCCAGGGCTGCGGATCCGTCCGGGACGGCGCCGACACGATGATCACCTACATCGACGGCAAGCGCTGCTGGATCAACAAGGAGGTCTTCGGCGTACGCGGCGCGGCCGCCGAGAAGGTCCAGCCCGCCGCCCGCCGTCAGGTGTTCGCCGCCGGCGACTCCGACACCGACATCTCGTTCCTGCGCGACGCCACCGCCCTACGGCTCGTCGTGAACCGCAACAAGAACGAGCTGATGTGCCGGGCCTACGACAACAGCGACGGCCGCTGGATCGTCAACCCCATGTTCATCGAGCCGAAGAAGCAGAAGACCGACCCCTACCCGTGTGCGACGACCGGCTACGTCGACCACGACGGCACCAAGGGACCGGTCCTGCGGGGCGACCGCAGCGTCGTCCCCGACCAGACCGACTCCGTGTACTAGAGGGGTACTGGAAGTGCACTAGAGGAAGGTGCGCCCCTCACCCCGGTAGGTCGGCGCGCTGTCGGTGACCCGGTCGCCCTCGATCAGGTGCAGGGTGTCGAACCGCTCGCACAGCTCGCCCGCCTTCGCGTGCCGGAACCAGACCCGGTCGCCGATCAGCAGATCGTCGGCCGGGCTGCCCAGCAGCGGGGTCTGCACCTCGCCCGCGCCCTCCTGGGGGTCGTAGCGCAGCCCCTGGGGCAGGTACGGGACCGGAAGCCGGTCCGTCCCGGCCGCCCCGGAGGCCGGATAGCCGCCCCCGAGCACCGTCACCACGCCCACCCCGGGCCTGCGCACCACGGGCTGGGCGAACAGGGCCGCCGGACGCCCGCTGAACGACGTGTAGTTGTCGAACAGCCGCGGCATGTACAGGCCGGAACCGGCCGCTACCTCCGTCACCGCTTCCTCGGCAGCCGTCTGCTGCACGCTGCCGGTGCCGCCGCCGTTGACGAACTCCAGATCCGGTACGATGGCGCGCACGGCCCGCACCACCTCGGCCCGCCGCTCCGCCAGCTCCTTGCGGGCCGCGCCCTGCATCAGCCGGATGGTCCGGGACCGCAGCGGGCGACCCACCAGCGAGTCCCCGACCCCGGCGACGTGACCCTCGTACGCCATCAGCCCCACCACCCGGAACCCGGGGCGGGAGGCCACTGCCCGGGCCAGTCCGGCCAGTTGCGCAGGCTCGCGCAGCGGAGACCGGCGAGCCCCGACCCGTACCCGGCCGCCGAACAGCCGCAGGGACGTGTCCAGCTCCAGACAGACCCGGATCTCCTCGGCGCCGCCGTCCCGGGCCGCGTCGATTAGGTCCAGCTGCGCCGGATCGTCCACCATCACCGTGACCGCGCCGGCCAGCTTGGCGTCGTTCGCCAGCTCGCCGAAACCAGCCCGGTCGGTGGAGGGATAGGCGAGGAGCACGTCCTCGAACCCGGACCGGGCCAGCCAGAGCGACTCTGCGAGGGTGTACGACATGATCCCGGCGAACCCGGGGCGGGCGAGGACCCGTTCCAGCAGCGCGCGGCACCGGACCGACTTGCTCGCCACCCGGACCGGCTTGCCGGCGGCGCGGCGGACGAGATCGTCGGCGTTGGCGTCGAAGGCGTCGAGATCCACGATGGCCAGCGGCGCGTCCAGGTGCGCGGTCGCCCGGTCGTACCGGGCGCGGTCGGTGGCGGGGGAGTTCATGGGCGGCAGCTTGCCAGAGGTCTCTACCGGTGGGTAGAGGTTCCCCGCCCCGCCCTTTCCCCGTTTCCCGAGGCTCCGCCCCGGAGTTCCGCGCCTCAATCGCCGGCGCGGCTGGGGGTGGTGCGGCCGTCGGTCCGCGGGCCTCGAGGCCGGGGCTCCGCCCCGTACCCCGCGCCTCAATCGCCGGCGGGGCTGGATCGGGCCTCCGTTGCCCCGCGGCTCGAACGTCGGTGGGGCTGGGGGTGGTGCGGCCGTCGGTCCGCGCGCCTTGAGGACCGGGGCTCCGCCCCGTACCCCGCGCCTCAATCGCCGGCGGGGCTGGATCGGCAGCCTCCGTACCCCGCGCCTCGAAGGCTGGTGGGGCTGGGGGTGCTGCGGCTGTCGGTCCGTGGGTTTCGAGGTTGGGGCTCCGCCCCGTGCCCCGTGCTTCGATCGCCGGTGGGGTTGGATCGGCGGCCGGGCCGGATTGGGGTGGTACCGGCAAGCACCGCGTGCTGGCGACGCCGTAGAGTACGGGCAGGCAGCCGTACGGAACGGGGGGCGGAGCCGCCGGATGACCACGACGACACCGCGGACCGCACTCGTGGGCGAGCCCGAACCGACCGCGCAGCCCGCCCCCGCGAACCCGCGCCGCCACCCCGCACGGGTCGTCGCCGCCACGCTCTGCGTCCTCCTCGGCAGCGGCCTCGTCGGCGGGGCCGCCTTCACCACCTGGGCCGAACACCGTGCCGCGGCCCGCCCCCTCCCCGCCGACGCCGCCTATCGCAAGGCCGGTTCGCTGTGGCGGGCCGCCCCGGTCGACAGCCTGCTCCCGCCCGTCCTGAACGGCCCCTCCGCAGGTCCCGGCGGCGCCGACCGCACCTGGACCCGGATCGCGCTCGCCCCCGACGCCGACTGCCCGGCCGCCCTCGCCGCCGACTGGCAGGCCGTACTGGCCGCCACCGGCTGCACCCGCGTGCTGCGCGCCACCTACACCGACGCCACCCGCAGCTCCCTGATCACCGTCGGCATGGTCTTCACCCCCGCCGACGCCCCCGCGATGACCGCCCTCAAGGGCCGGATCCCCGCACCGCCCGCTTACGGGTTCACCGACGCGCAGCGCGCCGCCTGGGCCACCTCCGTACTCACCGAGGCACCCGTCGTCGTCTACACCGTCTCCGCCTTCGCCGACGGCCGCCCCCTGGACGCGCCCCGCCCCGCCGAGGAGCTGATGAAGAAGGACGCCACGGGAGCCGCCGCCCAAGCCGGCCTCGGCCACGAGGCCCGGGCGCTCGCCGACCGCGTGGGCCACGGCCTCGCCTTCCTCGCCGCACCACCCGCACCGTCCGCCACGCCCGCACCGTCCGCCACGCCCGCACCGACCACCCCGGAGCCCACCCGATGATCCGCCGGGCCTCCGGGCAGGCGGCCGCCGCCCTGCTCGCCGCGACCCTCCTCGTGTCCGCCACCGCGGCCCCCGCCGCCGCCGACAACATCCGCGACCGCCAGTGGGGCCTGTTGGCCCTGCGCGCCGAGGAGGCCTGGGGCACCACCCGGGGCTCCGGGGTCACCGTCGCCGTCCTCGACACCGGCGTCGACGAATCCCATCCCGACCTCTCCGGCCAGGTCCTCGCCGGCACCGACCTCATCGGCATGGGGGCCGGCCCCGGCGACCGCGCCTGGGCCCGCCACGGAACCGCCATGGCGAGCATCATCGCCGGGCACGGCCACGGCCCCAGCCGCGGCCAGGGCGTCCTCGGCATGGCCCCGCAGGCACGGATCCTGCCCGTCCGGGTGATCCTCGAAGAGGGCGACCCGGGCCGCTCCCAGGCCCGCGACAGCAAGGGCGGGGCCCTCGCCGAGGGCATCCGCTGGGCCGCGGACCACGGCGCCGACGTGATCAACCTGTCCCTCGGCGACGACAGCGACTCCGCCCACCACGAGGCGGGGGAGGACGAGGCCGTCCAGTACGCCCTCGCCAAGGGCGTGGTCGTCGTGGCCTCCGCGGGCAACGGCGGCGAGGCGGGCGACCGCGTCTCCTACCCGGCCGCCTATCCGGGGGTCATCGCCGTCACCGCCGTCGACCGGCGCGGTAGGAAGGCCAAGTTCTCCACCCGCAACTGGTACGCCACCGTCAGCGCCCCCGGTGTCGACGTCGTCATCGCCGACCCCGACCGCTCGTACTACGAGGGCTGGGGCACCAGCGCCGCGGCGGCCTTCGTCTCCGGCGCCGTGGCCCTCGTCCTGGCCGCGCACCCCGACCTGACCCCGGCCCAGGTGAAGAAGCTGCTGGAGGACACCGCCTCCGACTCCCCGGACGGCGGCCGCGACGACGCCCGCGGTCACGGGCTGGTCGATCCCGTCGCCGCCCTCCAGGCCGCCGAAGGGATGCGCCCGGAGGCTCCGGCACCGGCGCCCGCCGCGGCCGGCAGCACGTACTTCGGCCCCGGCCCCGAACCGGTCCGCCCGCCCGAGCGGGGCGCCCGGCTGGGAGCCCCGGCGGCAGCGGTCGCGGGAACGGTGCTGCTGGTCCTGGCCGCCGTACTCGCGCGGCGCCCGCGCCGGGGCACCCGGGGCCGTGGCCAGGACCCGTACGCGGCACAGTAGGGTCGGGTAACTGTGGCGAACATGGCGAACAAGAACATTCCCGACCCGGGTTTCTCCGACGACGACGGCTCCGCCGATCCCCGGCTGACCGCGGCCCTGGCCGCCTGGTCCGAGGACCGGGCGAAGGAGCCGGAGGTGCTGGCCGCGCTCAAGGGCGCCCGCCTGCTGGTCCCGGTGGTCGCCGTCCTCGGCGAGGTGGAGACCGACCCGGAGACGGGCCTGAAGCGCGAGAAGACCAGCGACATGGCCGTCCCGACCCTGCGGGCGGGCGACCGGCGGGCGCTGCCCGCCTTCACCTCCATCGCCTCGCTCGCCCTGTGGGACCCTGCGGCCCGGCCGGTCGCCGTCCCGCTGCACCAGGCGCTGGCCGCCGCCGCGCACGAGAAGGCCGACACCGTGGTCCTGGACCTCGCCGGCCCCGTCACCTACCAGCTCACCGGCTCCGCGCTGCTCGCCCTCGCCGAGGGTCGCACCGACGCGGGCCCGCTGGCCGACCCCGCCGTACGGGAGGCCGTACGGGCCGCCGTGTCCGCGGAGCCCGCCGTCCTGCGCGCCCACCTCGGCCCGGGCGGCGCCGACTCCGACGGCACCCTGGCGATCGTGCTGGCCGGGGGCGCGCAGGCGTCCGCGGCGGCCCGGCGCGTCGCCGAGGCGCTGGCGACGGACACCACCCTGCGGGCCCGGCTGGTCCGCGGACTGGACCTGGCCCTGCTCCCGGTGGACGCGCCGGCCCCGCCCGGCGAGCCCCTGTTCACCCGCTGACCGCGAGGAGTCCCGTGAGCGATCTGCTGGCCCGGGTGCGCCTGGCCGTCCCCGAGAACCGGACGCACCTCGGCGTGCAGGAGACCATGGCGGCCGACTACCACTTCGTGGAGGCGGTGACCTTCGCGGACCCGGACGAGCTGCTCGCCGTGCTCCGCCAGGTGATCGCCGAGAACTGGATGGGTCTGCCGCCCTGGGCGCGCAACCTCGCCTACCGCTTGGCCTGCCTGCACCGCCCGGACGACGCGGAGCTGCTGCGCGAGGCCGCCCACGACCTCCTCGCCTTCGGCCCCGACTGGGACGAGGACGCCGAGGAGCTGCTGCGCCGGGCCGACCTGCTCGACCCGCGGCCCTGACCGCACGGGGCCGCGCGGCCCCCCGACGCGACGACGGCCGGTGCACCCCCGCGGGGTGCACCGGCCGCCGCCGTGCGTCGGTGCGGTACGGGCTCAGCCGAAGACGGGACCCGTGAACTTCTCGCCCGGCCCCTGACCCGGCTCGTCCGGCACGATCGAGGCCTCGCGGAAGGCCAGCTGGAGCGACTTCAGGCCGTCGCGCAGCGGGGCGGCGTGGAAGGAGCTGATCTCGGTGGCGCTCGCGGTGACCAGGCCGGCCAGGGCCGTGATCAGCTTGCGGGCCTCGTCGAGGTCCTTGTGCTCGGAGTCGGGCTTGTCCAGGCCCAGGTTGACCGCCGCGGCGCTCAGCAGGTGCACGGCCACCGTGGTGATCACCTCGACGGCGGGCACGTCCGCGATGTCGCGGGTCATGGTGTCGTAGTCGGGGGCGCCGTCGGCAGCGGGTTCGGTGGGGGGTGTCGCGTCAGTCATGCGCCCCACGATATGCCGTGCGGCGGGCTTGCGGCACGGGTGCTAGTATGTACTTCGACCGGCCGGACACTTATGTGCCCGGCCCACAAGTGGAGGCTCCGTTCTCCCACCTGACTGCCCTCCGGGGCGGCGGGTCACCGGTCAGGCGGCATCCATCGTTCCGTACGGACGATGGAAAGCTGCCCGAGTTTGCGCCCCGCGGTTCGCACGCGGCGGTGCTCCGGTTGTTTTGGAGCCCCTGCCTGTGCCCGGCGGGGCTTTTTTCATTCTCCCGCTGCGGTCGGTCTGACGGAAATACACGTCAGCGGCTGTCTGCCAGGCAGCCGTGTGGTGCTACCGAGGAGGATCCATCAGCACCGAGCCCCGCATCAACGACCGGATTCGCGTTCCCGAGGTACGGCTTGTCGGTCCCAGCGGCGAGCAGGTCGGCATCGTGCCGCTTGCCAAGGCGCTTGAGCTCGCGCAGGAGTACGACCTCGACCTGGTCGAGGTCGCGGCGTCCGCACGCCCGCCGGTCTGCAAGCTCATGGACTACGGCAAGTTCAAGTACGAGTCGGCCATGAAGGCCCGTGAGGCGCGCAAGAACCAGGCGCACACGGTCATCAAGGAAATGAAGCTCCGGCCGAAGATCGACCCGCACGACTATGACACCAAGAAGGGTCACGTCGTTCGGTTCCTCAAGCAGGGCGACAAGGTCAAGATCACGATCATGTTCCGTGGTCGCGAGCAGTCCCGGCCGGAACTCGGCTACCGACTGCTGCAGCGTCTCGCTTCGGACGTCGAGGACCTCGGGTTCATCGAGTCGAACCCGAAGCAGGACGGCCGAAACATGATCATGGTCCTCGGTCCGCACAAGAAGAAGACCGAGGCGATGGCCGAAGCCCGCGAGGCGCAGGCCGCCCGCAAGGCGGAGCGCCAGGGTGTCGCCCACACCGAAGGCGAGGCTCCTTCCGAGGACGCCGCCGTCGAGGTCGATGACACCACCGAGGTCGCCTCCGCCGAGGCCACCGACGCCGCTGCCGAAGAGGCTCCGGCCGACGAGGCGAACGCCGAGGCCTGATTCCAGGACGCCCGTCCCGGATCACCCGACACAACTGACGCTCCCGTAAGCCGGTCCCGTACCGGACCGGTGGGAGCGCCACCGACGAGGAGATAACGGCGCCATGCCGAAGAACAAGACGCACAGCGGTACCAAGAAGCGCTTCAAGGTCACCGGCTCCGGCAAGGTGCTCCGCGAGCGCGCCGGCAAGCGCCACCTGCTCGAGCACAAGTCGTCCCGTGTCACCCGCCGCCTCACCGGCACCGCGGAGATGGCCCCCGGCGACGCCGCGAAGATCAAGAAGCTTCTCGGCATCTGACGTCTCCGCTCCCCCCGTAGGGAGCGGACGCACGTCGAGACCGGGACCCCATCGAATTTCGGGCCGTGTGAAGACACCCACGGCCCCGCTACAAGGAGTTAAAAAGTGGCACGCGTCAAGCGGGCAGTAAACGCCCACAAGAAGCGCCGGGCGATCCTCGAGGCGGCCTCCGGCTACCGCGGTCAGCGTTCGCGCCTGTACCGCAAGGCCAAGGAGCAGGTCACCCACTCGCTGGTCTACAACTTCAACGACCGCAAGAAGCGCAAGGGCGACTTCCGTCAGCTGTGGATCCAGCGCATCAACGCCGCTGCCCGCCAGAACGGCATGACGTACAACCGCCTCATCCAGGGTCTGAAGGCCGCCAACATCGAGGTGGACCGCAAGATCCTCGCGGAGCTGGCCGTCAACGACGCCAACGCGTTCGCCGCGCTCGTCGAGGTCGCGCAGAAGGCGCTTCCGGCCGACGTCAACGCCCCCAAGGCCGCTGCCTAAGGGCTAGCCGGCCCAGCTCACCCAGGGCCGGCCCCCACGGACCCGCAGGCATTCGCCTGCGGGTCCGTGTGCTTTCCGCGTCGCGCCGCCCCGCGCCGCCCCGTCCCGCCCGGAACCCCGAGCCCGGAACCCCGAGAGAGAACCGCACACACCATGGGTCACCCCGACGAGCTGATCTCCCCCCGGTCCCCGCGGGTGGCCGCCGCCAGGCGCCTGGCGCGGCGCAACTTCCGCACCAAGGAGCGCCGCTTCATCGCCGAGGGTCCGCAGGCCGTCCGCGAGGCCGTCGATCACCGCGGCCCCACCGGCGCGTCGACCCTGATCGAGCTGTTCGCCACCGTCGAGGCCGCCGAGCGCTACTCCGGGATCATCGAGGCCGCCCTGGACGCGGGTGCCCGCGTGCACTACGCCTCCGACGAGGTGCTCGCCGAGGTCTCCCAGACCGTCACCCCGCAGGGCCTGGTCGGTGTCTGCCACTTCCTGGACTCCCCGTTCGAGGAGATCCTGGAGGCCCGGCCCAGGCTCGTCGCCGTCCTCGCGCACGTCCGCGACCCCGGCAACGCCGGTACGGTGCTGCGCTGCGCGGACGCCGCGGGCGCCGACGCGGTGGTGCTGACCGACGCCTCCGTGGACCTCTACAACCCCAAATCGGTACGGGCCTCCGTGGGCTCCCTCTTCCACCTCCCGGTCGCGGTCGGCGTTCCGGTCGAACAGGCCGTCGAGGGGCTCCGGGCGGCCGGCGTACGGATCCTGGCGGCCGACGGCGCGGGGGAGGACGACCTCGACGCCGAGCTGGACGCGGGCACCATGGGCGGGCCCTCCGCCTGGGTCTTCGGCAACGAGGCCTGGGGTCTGCCGGAGGAGACCAGGGCCCTGGCGGACGCCGTCGTACGGGTCCCGATCCACGGAAAGGCGGAGAGCCTGAACCTGGCGACGGCCGCCGCCGTGTGCCTCTACGCGTCCGCGCGTGCACAGCGGGCGCCCGGAGGGTGCCGCTCTGTGACCCCCAGCTAGTAATGTGGCGGCCCGGGGGGCCCACTGCGCTACTCGGGAGATGTGGGGTACGGGGACATGACCGTCGGTACGAACAGTTCGCCGGGGGCCGGCACGACGGCCGGTCGGCCGGTGCAGGTCGGCCCCTGCGCCCGGACGGGCGGGCCCGCCGATGCCGTGCCACCCGTACATCCCTCCGACGCGCTGCGCGGCGTACCACCACAGGGCGCGGCCCGCGGGGCGGTCCTGGGCGGCGGCGCCACCGGTGAGGGGCTCGCCTTCGGGATCGACCCCGACTGCCTGCCCGACGGGCTCGTCGTCGCCGACGCCACCGGGCACGTGATCTGCTTCAACCGGGCCGCGGCCCGGATGACCGCGACCGATCCCGCCCAGGCGCTCGGCAGGCGCATCGAGCGGGCGCTCCCGCTGGAGGACCTCGAAGGCCGCCGCTGGTGGGCGCTGACCGACCCGTACGGGGGCCTCGCCACCCGCCGCGGCCAGCCCGAGCGGAACCTGCTCCTCCCCGGCGGCCGCGAGGTGCTGGTCTCCGCCAGCTACGTCCGTACGCACCCCACCGGCCCGCTGCGCCGCCTCGTGGTCACCCTGCGCGGTACCGAGGCCCGGCGGCGCACCGAGCGCAGCCACGCCGAGCTCATCGCCACCGTCGCCCACGAGCTGCGCTCCCCGCTGACCTCGGTCAAGGGGTTCACGGCCACCCTGCTCGCCAAGTGGGAGCGGTTCACCGACGACCAGAAGCGGCTGATGCTGGAGACCGTCGACGCCGACGCCAACCGCGTCACCCGCCTCATCGCCGAGCTGCTCGACATCTCCCGCATCGACTCCGGCCGCCTGGAGGTGCGCCGCCAGCCGGTGGACATCGCCACCGCCGTCGGCCGCCACGTGCAGGCGCTCACCGCGAACGGGCAGGACCCCGAGCGGTTCCTCGTGAGCGTCAGCCGCCCGCTCCCCGATCTGTGGGCCGACCCGGACAAGATCGACCAGATCCTCGGCAACCTCCTGGAAAATGCGGTGCGCCACGGAGAAGGAACGGTCACCATCGGTGTGTCGCCGCACGAGAAGGGAACCGCCGTCACCGTGACCGACGAAGGCCCCGGGATCCCCGAGGAGTCGATGGGCCGCGTCTTCACCCGCTTCTGGCGGGGGAGCAAGCGCGGCGGCACCGGCCTGGGCCTGTACATCGTCAAGGGCATCGTGGAGGCCCACGGCGGGACCATCACGGTCGGCCGCGGCCCCGGAGGCGGCGCCGAGTTCCGATTTATCCTGCCCGTGAGCGCCCCCGCGTACCTCACGCAGTAGCCCTGCGGAGCGTCTCGGCAGGCGGCCCACGGGCTCCTCCACCCCCAGCGACCTTTAGACTCGTCCTTTGGCACCTTTGTGTCCTTGTGCCGAGCGCGTCCTGCGCGTCGCGCGGGGGACCCACCAGCCAGCCATCGGAAGTACGGGAAGAGATGTCGGCACCGAACAAGTCGTACGACCCTGTCGAGGTCGAGGCACTGAAACCGGAAGAGATCGAGCGCATGCGGGACGAGGCGCTCGCCGCCTTCGCGTCCGCCGGCGACCTCGACGCGCTGCGCGAGGCGAAGACCGCGCACATGGGCGACCGCTCGCCCCTGGCGCTCGCCAACCGTGAGATCGGCGCGCTGCCCCCGCAGGCCAAAGCCGAGGCGGGCAAGCGCGTGGGCCAGGCCCGCGGCGCCGTGAACAAGGCCTTCGGGGCCCGCACGGTCGCGCTGGAGGCCGAGCGCGACGAGCGGGTGCTGGTCGAGGAGGCCGTGGACGTCACACTGCCCTACGACCGCGTCCCCGCCGGCGCCCGGCACCCCCTGACCACGCTGATGGACCGCATCGCGGACATCTTCGTGGCCATGGGGTACGAGGTCGCCGAGGGGCCGGAGGTGGAGGCCGAGTGGTTCAACTTCGACGCCCTCAACTTCACGCCCGACCACCCGGCGCGCCAGATGCAGGACACCTTCTTCGTCCAGGGGCCCGAGGGCACCCAGGGCGACGAGTCCGGCGTCGTGCTGCGCACCCACACCTCCCCGGTGCAGGCGCGCTCGCTGCTGGAGCGCAAGCCCCCCGTCTACATCGTCTGCCCGGGCCGGGTGTACCGCACCGACGAGCTCGACGCGACGCACACCCCGGTCTTCCACCAGGTCGAGCTGCTCGCCGTGGACGAGGGCCTGACCATGGCGGACCTCAAGGGCACCATGGACCACATGGTCCAGGAGCTGTTCGGCGAGGGCACCACCACGCGCCTGCGCCCGCACTTCTTCCCCTTCACCGAGCCGTCCGCCGAGATGGACATGCAGTGCTACGTGTGCCGCGGCGCGTCGGTGGGCAACCCCGACCGCCCGTGCCGCACTTGCTCCAGCGAGGGCTGGATCGAGCTCGGCGGCTGCGGCATGGTCAACCCCAAGGTGCTCGTCGCCTGCGGTGTGGACCCCGAGAAGTACAGCGGATTCGCCTTCGGGTTCGGCATCGAACGGATGCTGATGTTCCGCCACAACGTCGAAGACATGCGAGACATGGTCGAGGGTGACGTTCGTTTCACCCGGCCGTTCGGGAGTGAGATCTGATGCGCGTCCCGCTTTCCTGGCTGCGGGAGTACGTCGATCTCCCCGCGGGTGAATCCGGCCGTGACGTGGCGGCCAAGCTGGTCGACGCCGGCCTCGAGGTCGAGACCGTCGAGCAGCTCGGCGGCGGCCTCAAGGGGCCGCTCGTCGTCGGTCAGGTGCTGACCATCGAGGAGCTGGAGGGCTTCCGCAAGCCGATCCGCTTCTGCACGGTCGACGTCGGCTCCGCCAACGGCACCGGCGAGCCGCAGGAGATCGTCTGCGGCGCCCGGAACTTCGCCGTCGGCGACAAGGTCGTCGTGGTCCTGCCCGGCGCGGTCCTGCCCGGCGACTTCGCGATCGCCTCGCGCAAGACCTACGGCCGCACCTCGCACGGCATGATCTGCTCCGGCGACGAGCTGGGCATGGGCGACGACGGCACGCACGGCATCATCGTGCTGCCGCCCGAGCACGAGGTCGGCACCGACGCGATCGAGCTGCTCCAGCTCGTCGACGAGGTCCTCGACATCGACATCACCCCGGACCGCGGCTACTGCATGTCCATGCGGGGCGTCGCCCGCGAGGCGGCCACCGCCTACGGGCTGCCGCTGCGCGACCCGGCGCTGCTCGACGTGCCCGCGCCGAACTCGTACGGCTACCCGGTCAAGGTCGACGACCCGGCCGGCTGCGACCGCTTCACCGCCCGCACGGTGACCGGTCTCGACCCCGACGCGCGCTCCCCGATCTGGCTGACCCGCCGCCTGCAGAAGGCGGGCATGCGCCCGATCTCGCTCGCCGTCGACATCACCAACTACGTGATGCTGGAGCTCGGTCAGCCGCTGCACGCCTACGACCGCGCCAGCGTCGAGGGCACCATCGGCGTCCGCCGCGCCGAGCAGGGCGAGAAGTTCACCACCCTCGACGGGGTCAAGCGCACGCTCGACGCCGAGGACCTGGTGATCACCGACAACAGCGGCCCCATCGGGCTCGCCGGTGTCATGGGCGGCGCCAACACCGAGATCGCCGACTCCGTCACCGACCCGGAGACGGGCGCCGTCACCGGTACCACGGACGTCGTCATCGAGGCCGCGCACTTCGACTCCGTGTCGATCTCGCGCACCGCCCGCCGCCTGAAGCTGTCCTCCGAGGCCTCCAAGCGCTTCGAGCGGGGCGTCGACCCGCACGCCGCCGCCGCGGCCGCGCAGCGGACCGTCGACCTGCTCGTGCTCCTCGCGGGCGGCACCGCCGAGGCGGGCGTCACCGAGGTCATCGCCCCGGGCGCGCCGCGCACCATCGCCATGCCCGCGGACCACCCGGACCGGGTGGCGGGCATGGAGTACGGCCGCGAGACCGTCGTGCGCCGCCTCCAGGAGATCGGCTGCGACGTCTACGGCCAGGACGAACTCGTCGTCACCGTCCCCTCGTGGCGGCCCGACCTCGCCGCGCCCAACGACCTCGCCGAAGAGGTCATCCGGCTGGAGGGCTACGGGAACCTCCCGTCGACCCTCCCGCAGGTGCCCTCCGGCCGCGGTCTGACCGCCCGGCAGCAGCTGCACCGCCGGGTCGGCCGCGCGCTGGCCGGTGCGGGCTACGTCGAGGCGCTCAGCTACCCGTTCATCGGTGAGGGCGTCTTCGACCAGCTCCAGCTCCCCGCGCACGACGTCGCCCGCCAGGTCGTCAAGCTGGTCAACCCGATCTCCGACGAGGAGCCGGCGCTGCGCACCACGCTGCTGCCGGGTCTGCTCGGCGCACTGCGCCGCAACGACAGCCGGGGCAGCCACGACCTCGCGCTCTTCGAGACCGGTTCGGTCTTCCGGGCCGCCGCCCAGCCGGGCGTCGCCGTACGGCTGCCCGTCGACCGGCGTCCCACGGACGAGGAGATCGCCACCCTGAACGCGGCCCTGCCCGCGCAGCCGCGGTACGCCGCGGTCGTGCTGGCCGGTGCGCGCGAGCAGGCCGGCTGGTGGGGCAAGGGCCGTCCGGCCGACTGGGCGGACGCGGTCCAGGCGGCCCGCGCGCTGGCCGTCGAGGCCGGCACCGAGCTGGTGGTCCGCCAGGGCCAGTACGGCCCCTGGCACCCGGGCCGCTGCGCCGAACTGGTCGTCACCCTCGACGGGGTCGAGCAGGTCATCGGCCACGCCGGTGAACTGCACCCGCGCGTGGTCAAGGCGATGGGCCTGCCGGCCCGCACCAGCGCGATGGAGATCGACCTGGACCGCCTCGCGGCGGCCGGTGGCGAGGCCCTCCAGGCGCCGCGGATCTCCTCCTTCCCGGTGGCGACCCAGGACGTGGCGCTGATCGTCGACGCGTCGGTTCCGGCGTCCTCGGTGGAGGCCGCGCTGCGCAAGGGCGCGGGCGAACTCCTCGAATCGCTGCGGCTGTTCGACGTGTTCACCGGTGAGCAGGTCGGCGAGGGCAAGAAGTCCCTGGCCTACGCGCTGCGCTTCCGTGCGGCCGACCGGACGCTGACCGCCGAGGAGTCCACGGCCGCGCGCGACGCGGCGGTGGCCCTGGCGGGCGAGCGGACCGGGGCGGTGCTCCGGGGCGCGTAGCCGCTTCGTACCCGCGTGAGGGGCACGTCCGGACCACCGGACGTGCCCCTCACTCGTTCGGGTGAGAACCCCGACGGCCCGTGTCCCGGGCGGCGGTCGGTCGACACAATCGATCCGGCCGGAGGGGAGTCCTACGGATGATCACGCGTGGGGAGATGCCCCAGGTGCGCCGGGTGTGCGTCCTGGCTTGGGCCGGCGCCGCGGTGTCCTGGGAGCTGTCCACGCCGGGGCGGCTGGTCCCGAGCCTGGCCACCTGCGCGGCCTTCCTGCTGTTGGCCACCGGGTGCGCGCTGCACGTCCGGCGCGAGCTGCTGGCCGAGCTGCGCCGTGCGCGCGAGATCGCGGGCGCCGCGCAGCGGGCGCTGCTGCGGCCGCTGCCGGGGCGGATCGACGGTCTGATGCCGGCCGCGGCGCAGCTCTCGGCGAGCCGGGGCGCGGCGGTGGGCGGGGACCTGTACGAGGCCGTGCCGACGGCGTACGGGATCCGGGTGGTGATCGGGGACGTCCGGGGCCACGGCCTGCCCGCGCTGGGCACGGCCGCCGCCGTGCTCGGGGCCTTCCGCGAGGGGGCGTACGACGAGCCCTCGCTGGACGGCGTGCTGCGCCGGATGGAGCGGGCACTGGGCCGCCACGTCCGTGACCGGGCGCGGGCCGATCCGAGGTCCCCGGTGGCGGAGGAGTTCGTGACGGTCCTGCTCCTCCAGATCGCCCGGGACGGCACGCTGCTGGCCCTCAACGCCGGCCATCCCTGGCCCTATCTGATCCGTCCGGCTCCGGTCCCGGAACACTGCACCGTACGCAGCCGGGGCGTCGCCCCGGACCCCGCGCCTCACACTTCCCCGGCTACCGCGGGGAGGAACCCCCGGGCGGGGCTGGATCCTTCGGCCCGTCCGGCGTTCGAGGACCGGGTCCGGGCGGCGCCCGGTTCCACGCAGGTGTTGGCGCTGGTCGGGGGCGAGACCTTACCGCCGCTCGGGGTGGTGCCCGTGCCGGCGGACGTGCGGCCGTGCACCTGCGGGGAACTCCGGCCCGGGGAGACGCTGTTCCTCTACACCGACGGGGCCGAGGACGCCCGCGACCGGGCCGGTCGGTTCTTCGATCTGGCGGGCGTCCTCGCACGGGAGGCGGCGGCGACGCCCGCGCGGCTGGTTGCGGGCGTGCACGCCGCTCTGCTCCGGCACACCGGCGGGCGGCTCGCCGACGACGTCGCCCTGCTGGTGCTCCGCAACGACCGGTCCTGACCACCGGCCCCGGACACGCGCGCCGGGCCCGGTGGATGAGCCCGGCGCGCGCTCTCGACCCGGCCCCTGCCGGGGCGCGGCGACCAACCGGGCGCCGGCGGGGCCGGAACGCGCCGCCCGCCTGCCATGGAGTGTCGGGCAGACAGCAGAACGGGCGGCGCGGTGACGGGTCGTCGCACTGTACGAGGGGGAGCCGACGACCCGAGCTACCTCTTGGCGAGGCTCTTCAGTGAAGCGCCTCCAGGGGTCCGTGCGGCAGAGTGCGCATCGCATTTATGCGCGTACTCGGTTCACACCCCGTGTGAACCGCGCACCCACTAGCCTGAGACCGACGAGCCCTTGGAGCGGCCCATGCAGCCCAATGTCCTGCTCGACGCCCTCCTCGCCGAGGCGGGAATGTCCCACGCCGGACTCGCCGCGTACGTGAACCAGGCGGGCCGCACCCGCGGACTCGCCCTGCGCTACGAACACACCGCCGTGACGCGGTGGTTGAAGGGCCAGCGGCCCCGGGGGCAGGTCCCCGACCTGATCTGCGAGGTGCTCGGCGGGCGGCTGCGGCGTCCCCTCGGGCTCGACGACATCGGGCTCGGCGCGGCCGACCAGCCCGTTCCGCTGCACGCCTCGCCGCTCAGCGGGTTCGTGGACCGGGCCGCGGCCCTGTGGCGTTCCGACGTCCAGGCCCGGCCCCAGCTGCTGGCCGCCGGGGCGGTCACCGGGACGCCCGCGGTCATCCCGGTGTGGGAATGGGAGAATCCGCCCGAGGACGCCGACGTCTCCCGCGAGGGCCCGAACCCGATCGGTCCCGAACACATCGAGATCCTGAAGTCCGCCCGCGCCCACTACGAGCTGATGTACCGCCGGGCCGGCGGTCTCGCCACGCGGGACCGGATCGTCCGCTTCCTGGGCAGTGAAACCGCGCCCATGCTGCGCGGGAGCTACTCCGACGACCTCGGCCGCCGGCTGCACCGGGCCACGGGGTCCCTGGTGGCGGTGGCGGGGATCTGCGCGTACGACTCGGACGCGCACGGCCTGGCCCAGCGCTACTTCCACCAGGCCCTGCGCCTGGCCAAGGCGAGCGGGGACCGGGGGCTCGGCGCGTACGTCATTGCGTTGATCGTCAACCAGTCCCTGCACCTGCGGGAGTACCGCCAGGCCGTCGCCTTCGCCGAGGCCGCGCTGCGGGCCGCCGGGCGGCACACCACCCCGGCGCTGGCCGCCGACCTGTACGCGATGCAGGCCAAGGCGTACGCCCAACTCGGCGACACCCCGGCCGCACTGGCCTGCATCCGCAAGGCGGAGGCGGCCGCCGAGCGGATCCGCCCGGGCAGCGAACCGGACGAGACCGGCTACGTACAGCCGGGGCTCGTCAACGTCCAGGTCGCCGAGGCGCTGCTCAGCCTGGGCGATCTGGAAGCCGCCCGGGTCCAGGCGACCGCCGCCGTCGGCACCCCGGCGCACGACCGCGGCCGGGTGCACCGGCTGGCGATGCTGTGCGAGATCCAGCTGCGCCAGGGGGAGGCGGACCGGGCCGCGGCGTCCGCGGCCGAGATGGCCGAACGGGCCAAGGGCATGGAGTCGCTGCGGCTGCGCGACCGGCTGCGGGCGGTCCGCGAACAGCTCCTGACCAGCGGTTGTACGGGCGCGGAGGAGACCGCGCGGCTCATCGACGGGGCGCTGCGCGTTCCGCTGTGACGGGCGGAAGTGCTGCCATGTTGCCACCTACTCGAACGGAAGAAGGTGGCACAACCGTGCAGTGGACGAACCTGAGCGAGCAGACCGTGTACAAGAACCGTTGGTTCGACGTGAACCTCGCCGATGTGGAACTCCCCGACGGCCGGCACCTGGACCACTTCGTGATCCGGCTGCGTCCGGTCGCCGTCGCCACGGCCGTCAACGAGGCCGACGAGGTGCTGCTGCTCTGGCGGCACCGCTTCATCACCGACAGCTGGGGTTGGGAACTGCCCGCCGGGGTGGTCGAGGACGGCGAGGACATCGCGGTCGCGGCGGCCCGCGAGATGGAGGAGGAGTCGGGCTGGCGGCCCGGCCCGCTCCACCACCTGATGACCGTCGAGCCGTCGAACGGACTGACCGATGCCCGGCACCACCTCTACTGGGCGGACGGGGCCACCCACATCGGGCATCCCGAGGACGACTTCGAGTCCTCGCGCAGGGAGTGGGTCCCGCTCAAGCTGGTGCCGGACATGATCGCCCGTGGGGAGATCCCGGCCGCCAACATGGCGGCCGGGTTGCTCCTGCTGCACCACCTGCGGCTCGGCCGGCCGTAGGGGCGACCGGCCGTAGGACCGGAGGGATCAGCCGGAGGGATCAGCCGTAGGGGTAGAAGCCCGCGCCCGTCTTGCGGCCCAGGCGGCCCGCGTCGACCATGCGCTGGAGCAGCGGGGGAGCGGCGTACAGCGGCTCCTTGTACTCCGCGTACATCGAGTCGGCGATCGACGCGATGGTGTCCAGGCCGATCAGGTCGGACAGCTTGAGCGGGCCCATCGGGTGGGCGCAGCCCAGCTCCATGCCGTTGTCGATGTCCTCGCGGCTGGCGATGCCCGACTCGAACATCCGGATCGCGGACAGCAGGTACGGGACGAGGAGCGCGTTGACGACGAACCCGGACCGGTCCTGGGCGCGGACCGCGTGCTTGTTCAGCACGTCCCGCACCAGGGCCTCGGCCCGCTTGACCGTCTCCTCGCCCGTGGTCAGCGCCGGGATCAGCTCGACGAGCTTCTGCACCGGGGCCGGGTTGAAGAAGTGGATGCCGATGACCTGGTCCGGCCGAGAGGTCGCGACGGCCAGCTTGACCAGCGGGATCGAGGAGGTGTTGGAGGCCAAGATCGCGTCCGGGCGGGTGACCACCTGGTCGAGGATCTGGAAGATCTCCGTCTTGACCTGCTCGTTCTCGACGACGGCCTCGATGACGAGGTCGCGGTCGGCGAACTCGCCGAGGTCGGTGGTGAAGGTGAGGCGGGCCAGGGTGGCGTCCCGCTCCTCTTCGGTGATCTTGCCGCGTTCGGCGGCCTTGGTCAGGGAGTTGTGCAGCCGGGTACGGCCGATCTCCAGGGCTTCGCCGGTGGTCTCGGCGACCTTGACCTCAAGGCCACTGCGGGCGCACACCTCGGCGATACCTGCGCCCATCTGGCCACAGCCCACTACGCCGACCCGTGTGATGTCGGAAGGGAGGTCAGTCACTTCGTGCCTTTCGCAGCTCATCCGTCGGCGGGTCCCCCGTACGATTCCGGCGCCCGCCACGCCCCCCGACGTTACTCCCGACCTTGCGCGGGGCGGCGGGCCGGGGCGGGCATGCTGAGCGGACACCGTGCAATGTCACTCAGTGAAACGGAGACGTCACATGACGTACATCGACCGACGGGCACTGCTGGCCGGAGCCGTGGGGGTGATCGCCGCCGCCACGGCCGGTTCCGCGGCCGCGGCGCCCCGGACTTCCGCGAGGACCCCCGGGGGGCGGGCCGCGGCGGACTTCCGGGGGATGTGGATCGCCTCGGTGTCGAACGTGGACTGGCCCTCCGAGAGCGGACTCTCCGCGGCGCGGCAGCGCGCGGAGCTGCTCGCCCTCCTCGACTCCGCCGTCGAGCGCCGCCTGGGCGCGGTGGTCCTCCAGGTCCGGCCGGCGGCGGACGCCCTGTGGCCCTCGAAGCTGGAGCCCTGGTCGCAGTGGCTGACCGGGAAGCAGGGGGTCGATCCCGGCTGGGACCCGCTGGGCACGGCCGTCAAGGAGGCGCACGCCCGAGGGCTCCAGCTGCACGCCTGGTTCAACCCGTTCCGCGTGGCCAACCACACCGACCTCGACCGGCTGGTGTCCACGCACCCGGCGCGGCGCAATCCTGACTGGACGGTGGAGTACGGGGACAAGCTCTACTACAACCCGGGCCTGCCCGAGGTGCGGCGCTTCGTCCAGGACGCCATGTTCGACGCCGTCTCCCGCTATCCGCTGGACGCCGTGCACTGGGACGACTACTTCTACCCGTACCCGGTAGCGGGGGAGTACTTCGACGACGACGAGGCCTTCGAGGAGTACGGGGCGGGCTTCGCCTCGCGCGCCGCCTGGCGCCGGAGCAACATCGACACCCTGGTCCGGGAGATGTCCGCGCGGCTGCGGGCGCTGAGGCCCGCGCTCCGCTTCGGGATCAGCCCGTTCGCCGTCTGGCGCAATTCCGACCGCGACCCGACCGGTTCGCCGACCCGCGCGGGCCTCGGGACCTACGACGACCTCTACGCGGACACCCGCAAGTGGGTCAAGGAGGGCTGGATCGACTACATCGTGCCGCAGGCCTACTGGCACATCGGGCACCCGACCGCCGACTACGCCGACATCGTGCCCTGGTGGGCGCGGACCGTCGCCGGCACGAAGGTGGACCTGTACGTGGGGGAGGCCCTGTACCGCTGCGACGAGGACAGTCCCACCGAGGCCTGGCGCGATCCCGGGGAGCTGTCGAAGCACCTGACGTTCGCCCGCGGGTACCCGGAGGTCCGCGGCCACGTCTACTTCTCGGCGAAGCAGGTGGCCGCGGACCCCAACGGAGCGATGGCCCGGGTGGTCGCCGACCACTACGGCCCGGCGGCGTCCCGGCGCTGATTCAGTGAGTGGGCTCGGAGGGGTGGCGGACCGTGCAGTCGGGTCCAGGAGCCATCAGGGCCTCGTGTCCGTCCTCGAAGCGGACCCGGTACGGGGGGGTTCCGTTCTCGCCCAGGACCTGGGTGATCTCGCCCACCTTGTCGTGCTGTCCGACGATCCTGCCGTGCTGCACCAGCTGGTCGCCCTCGGTCGCGCGCATACTGACCTCCTCGGTGGCGGTCCGATCCGGTGCTTGCAGTTTAGGTCGTCCTGCGGCTATTTGACCCGTTGGGTGACCGCGATGCAGACCAGGACCGCGCAGGCGGCGGCCGGTGCGGCGGGGGAGAGGTGCTCGCCCAGCAGCGCCACCGACCAGACGAGGGTCAGCAGCGGCTGGGCGAGCTGGAGCTGGCTGGCCCGCGGCGCGCCGATCTCGGCCATGCCCCGGTACCAGACGTACAGGCCGAGGAAGGTGGAGCCGGCCGCCGCCCAGATCAGCCCGGCGAGCCCGTGGCCGCTGAGGTGCACCGGCTCGTGCGCGAGCCCGACCGCGGAGCCGGCCAGGCTGAGCGGCAGGCACAGGACCAGCGCCCAGCCGATCACCTGCCAGCCGGGCAGCAGCCGGGCGAGGCGGCCGCCCTCGGTGTACCCGGCGGCGCACACCAGCAGGGCGCCGAACAGGTACGCGTCGCCCGCCGAGAGGGCGCCGCCGCTCTGCGCGAGGGTGAAGGCGATCACGACCGCGGCCCCGGCGAGGGCCGCGGCCCAGAAGGCGCGCGAGGGGCGGGCTCCGGTGCGCAGCGCGGACAGCGCGGCGGTGGTGAGCGGCAGGAGCCCGACCACCACGGCGGCGTGCGAGGTCGTGGAGGTCGTCAGCGCGAGGGTGGTGAGCATCGGGAAGCCGACGACCACCCCGGCGGCGACGACGGCGAGCCCCGCCCAGTGCGCGCGGGCGGGCAGCGGGACCCGCCGGGCCAGCAGGAAGGCCCCGGCGATGGCGGCGGCGAGGACGCTGCGCAGCGCGACCAACGACCACGGGCCGAAGCTCTCCAGTCCCCAGGCGGTGGCGGGGAAGGTCAGCGAGAAGGCGACGACGCCGAGCAGGGCGAGGGCGGTACCCCGGCGTACCGGGTTCTTGACCGCTATCGTGGTCGGGAGAGTAGCGCTATTCTGTGCTGTCATGTACGAGCGTAGCAGTGTGGCGGAACTGGCCGAATCCCTGCGGTCCGAACTCAACCGCTACTCGATAGGTGGAAAGCTCCCGTCGAGCCGGGCCCTGGTCGAGCGCTACCGGGTCAGCCCGGTCACCGTCTCCCGGGCCCTCGCGCAGCTCGCCGCCGAGGGCCTCGTCGTCACCCGGCCCGGCGCAGGGGTCTTCCGCGCGGCGCCGCGTACGGGGGCCCCCGCGCCCGGGGACACCTCCTGGCAGGAGGTCGCCCTGAGCGCCGAGGGCGCCGGGGACGTGGTCCCGCGTTCGGTGGACGCCTCCGGGGTGCTGGCCTGCCTGGCCGCACCGCCGCCGTCGGTGATCGCCCTCAACAGCGGATACCTGCACGCCTCCGTCCAGCCCGAGCGGGCCATGGCAGCCGCGCTCGCCCGGGCCGGGCGGCGCCCCGGGGCCTGGGACCGGCCGCCCGTGGAGGGGCTGCCCGAGCTCCGCGACTGGTTCGCCCGCGAGATCGGCGGCGCGGTCGTCGCCGCCGACGTGCTGGTGACCGCGGGCGGGCAGAGCGCGCTGACCACCGCCCTGCGCGCGCTCGCCCCGCCCGGGGCGCCGATCCTGGTGGAGTCCCCGACCTACCCCGGGCTGCTGGCCATCGCCCGGGCCTCCGGCTGCCGGCCCGTGCCCGTCCCGGTGGATGCCGAGGGGGTCCGGCCGGAGCTGCTGGCCGCGGCCTTCGAAGCGACCGGCGCGCGGGTGTTCGTCTGCCAGCCCCTGTTCCAGAACCCGACCGGAGCGGTACTGGCTCCGGGGCGGCGGGCCGAGGTGCTGCGGATCGCACGGGCCGCCGGGGCCTTCGTGGTCGAGGACGACTACGCCCGCGCCCTCGCCCACGACGACTGCGGGCCGCTGCCCGCGACCCTGGCCGCCGACGACCACGACGGGGTGGTCGTGCACGTCAGGTCGCTGACCAAGGCCACCTCGCCCAGCCTGCGGGTCGGCGCACTGGCCGCCCGGGGCCCGGTGGTCGACCGGCTGCGCGCCGTCCAGGTCGTGGACTCCTTCTTCGTGCCCCGGCCGCTCCAGGAGGCGGCACTGGAACTGGTCGGCGCGCCCGCCTGGCCGCGCCACCTGCGCACGGTGGCCGCCGAGCTGCGCCACCGGCGGGACGTGCTCGCCGGCGCGCTGCGGCGGGAGCTGCCCGGCCTGACCGTGCCCCATCTGCCCTCGGGCGGCTACCAGCTGTGGGCCAGGATGACCGAGGGCGGCGACGACGGGTCGTTCGCGGCCGCGGCCCTGCGCGCCGGGGTGGCGGTGGCTCCCGGCCGCCCGTACTTCTGTGCGGAGCCGCCGGGCCCGTACGTCCGGCTGAGCTTCGCCGGGGTCGCGGGCCCCGGCGAACTGGTGGAGGCGGTCCAGCGGCTGCGTGGCGGTTTGGCGGACGGTCTCGGTCCCAACGCTTGACCCGCTGCGCCGTGCGGATCACCATCGCCGCATGCATGTTCGGGTTTCGCTCGTCGCCGCTGCCCGTAGTTCCTCGCTGCTCGCCGAGCGTTTCGACGACGACCGCCCGCTGGACGGACCCGGCTGGCGGTCGGTGGAGTCCGCCGCGCAGGGCCTCGTACCCCTGGGCGCTGCCGAGTTGCGCTACTGCTCGCCGACCCCGCGCAGCCGCGCCACGGGCGAGGCCCTCGGGTACGCGCCCCTCGCCCAGCCCGCGCTGCGCGAGTGCGACATGGGCCGCTGGCGGGGGCTGACCCTGGCCGAGGTGACCGCCCACGAGCCCGGAGCGGTGGAACTGTGGCTCAGCGATCCGTGGTCCGCTCCGCACGGCGGCGAGTCCCTGCTCGCCTTCATCTCGCGCATCGGAGGCTGGCTCGACACCCGGCCGGCCGACGACGGGGGCGCGATCGTCGCGGTCGCGGAGCCCTCGGTGGTCCGGGCGGCCCTGGTGTACGCGCTGAAGGCGCCCCCGCTGACCTACTGGAACGTGGACGTCCGGCCGCTGTCCACGATGACCCTCACGGGCTGGTCCGGCGACTGGCACCTCTGCCTGCAAGCCCCGGCGTGAACCGGCCGGTGCGGTCGCCTAGCCTGCGGGAATGACCGAGATACGCATCACCACGCTCGCCGAGCGGCCCGAACTGGCCGACCGGCTCGGGGACATGGACGACCCGTGGCCCGAATTCGCCGCCCACGACGCCCTCGCCTGGCTGCTGTACCCGCGGATGACGACCGAGCTGGCGGATTACGTCCTGGTCGCCACGGACGGGGACGCGGTGGTCGCCCGCGGCTACAGCGTGCCCTTCGCCCTGCACCTGGCCGGCCGCGACGGGGTGCTGCCCGTGCAGGGCTGGGACCGCGTGCTCATGTGGGCCTTCTCCGACCTGCGGCGCGGGGTGCGGCCCGACACCGTGAGCGCGATCGAGATCACCGTCGCCGGCGACCGGCAGGGCGAGGGGCTCTCGGGGCGCATGTTGGCCGCGATGCGGGAGAACGCCCGGGCCCGCGGCTTCGCCGAGGTGGTCGCGCCGGTCCGGCCCAGCGGAAAGCCGGCCGAGCCGGACACCCCGATCCACGAGTACGCGTACCGGACCCGCGAGGACGGCCTCCCGTACGACCCGTGGCTGCGCGTGCACGTCCGCGCGGGCGGGGTCATCGACTCGGTGGCGCCGCTGTCGATGACGATCACCGGCTCGCTCGTCCAGTGGCGCGAGTGGACCGGGCTGCCCTTCGACGCCGCCGGACCCGTGCACGTACCGGGCGCCCTGGTGCCCGTGCGGTGCGATCTGGAGCAGGGCTATGCGGTCTACGTGGAGCCGAACGTATGGGTCCGCCACCGCCTCGTGGACGGGGCGGCGTCCGTCCGGCCGTAGGGCCCGCGGTCTGGCCGCCGGTCGTCCGGTGGCCCGACCGCGGCGGCCGCGCCCGACGCTACCGGCGGAATCGCCGCCGCGGCCGGGCCTTTCCTGCTAGACATCTTCCTGGAGGCGCCGCGTGCCGGATCCTTCGAGGAGGCCCTCCCTCCGAGATCCAAGACGTTGCATAAACGTGCGTAAGTACGTATAGTCATGCCATCGATGAGGAGGGTCCGATGGCGGTACGTGTAGCGGTGGCCGGAGCGAGCGGGTACGCGGGCGGAGAAGTCCTGCGCCTCCTGCTCTCGCACCCCGAGGTGGAGATCGGCGCACTCACCGGCAACTCCAACGCCGGACAGCTCCTCGGCTCCCTGCAACCCCACCTCGTACCGCTCGCGGGACGCACCCTGGAGGCGACCACCCCCGAGGTCCTCGCCGGCCACGATGTCGTCTTCCTCGCCCTCCCGCACGGCCAGTCCGCCGCCGTCGCCGCCCAGCTCGGCGAGGACGTCCTCGTCGTCGACATGGGCGCCGACCACCGGCTCAAGGACCCCGCCGACTGGGACGCCTTCTACGGCGCCCCGCACGCCGGTACCTGGCCCTACGGGCTCCCCGAACTGCCCGGCGCCCGCGAGGCGCTGACGGGGACCAAGCGCATCGCGGTCCCCGGCTGCTTCCCCACCGCCGTCTCCCTCGCGCTCTTCCCCGCCTATCAGGGCGGCTTCGCCGAACCGGAGGCCGTGATCGTCGCCGCCACCGGAACCTCCGGCGCGGGCAAGGCCCTCAAGCCGCACCTGCTCGGCGCCGAGGTGATGGGCTCGGTGACCCCCTACGGCGTCGGCGGCGGACACCGCCACACGCCCGAGATGGTGCAGAACCTGAGCCCGCTCGCCGGAGAGCGCGTCTCCGTCTCCTTCACCCCGACCCTCGTGCCCATGGCCCGCGGCATCCTCGCCACGTGCTCGGCCAAGGCGCTCCCCGGCACCACCGCCGAATCGCTGCGCGCCGCGTACGAGAAGGCCTACGCCGACGAACCCTTCGTGCACCTGCTGCCCGAGGGCCGGATGCCGTCCACCAAATCCGTCCACGGTTCCAACGCCGTCCACGTCCAGGTCGCCTACGACGAGTCCGCCCGGCGGATCATCGCCGTCAGCGCCATCGACAACCTGACCAAGGGCACCGCCGGCGGCGCGGTGCAGAGCATGAACATCGCCCTGGGGCTCCACGAGGGCCTGGGTCTTTCGACGATCGGAGTCGCACCGTGAGCGTCACGGCAGCACAGGGATTCACGGCAGCCGGCATCGCCGCCGGGATCAAGGCCAACGGCAACCCCGACCTGGCCCTCGTGGTCAACAACGGGCCGAGTCTGGCCGCCGCGGGCGTCTTCACCTCCAACCGCGTCAAGGCCGCGCCCGTGCACTGGTCCGAGCAGGTCCTGCGGGGCGCCGCCGTCAGCGCGGTCGTCCTGAACTCCGGCGGCGCCAACGCCTGCACCGGCCCCAAGGGCTTCCAGGACACCCACGCCACCGCGGAGAAGGTCGCGCAGGTGCTCGGCGGGGACTTCAACGCCGGCGAGATCGCGGTCGCCTCCACCGGCCTGATCGGCGTCCTGCTCCCCATGGACAAGCTGCTCCCCGGCATCGAGACCGCGGCCGCGGCCCTGTCCGCGGACGGCGGCGAGGCCGCCGCCATCGCCATCAAGACCACCGACACCGTGCACAAGACGGCCACCGTCTCGCAGGGCGGCTGGACCGTCGGCGGCATGGCCAAGGGCGCGGGCATGCTCGCCCCGGGCCTGGCCACCATGCTCGTCGTCATCACCACGGACGCCGACCTGGACAGCGCCACCCTGGACAAGGCGCTGCGCGCCGCCACCCGCACCACCTTCGACCGGGTCGACTCCGACGGCTGCATGTCCACCAACGACACGGTGCTGCTGCTCGCCTCCGGCGCCTCCGGCCGGGTACCGGCCTACGAGGACTTCGCGGAGGCCGTGCGCAAGGTCTGCGACGACCTGGCCCGCCAGCTCATCGGCGACGCCGAGGGCGCCAGCAAGGACATCCGCATCGAGGTCATCGGTGCGCTCACCGAGGACGACGCGGTCGAGGTCGGCCGGTCCATCGCCCGGAACAACCTGCTCAAGTGCGCCATCCACGGCGAGGACCCGAACTGGGGCCGGGTGCTCTCCGCGATCGGCACCACCCGGGCCGCCTTCGACCCGGACCGCCTGAACGTCGCCATCAACGACGTCTGGGTCTGCCGGAACGGATCGGTCGGCGACGACCGCGACCTGGTCTCCATGAAGGGCCGCGAGGTCCGCATCACCGCCGACCTGTCGAACGGCAGCGAGTCCGCCGTGATCTGGGGCAACGACCTGACCGCCGAGTACGTCCACGAGAACAGCGCCTACTCCTCATGAGCGACGAGAAGGCCGGCCAGCCCGGCACCTCCGGCGGCACCGCCCGCAAGCACACCGCCCTGCCCAAGGCGCAGATCCTCATCGAGGCCCTGCCGTGGCTCACCCGCCACAACGGCAAGGTCGTCGTCATCAAGTTCGGCGGCAACGCCATGATCGACGAGGAACTCAAGGCCGCCTTCGCCCAGGACGTGGTCTTCTTGCGCCAGGCCGGCCTGAAGCCGGTCGTCGTGCACGGCGGCGGCCCCCAGATCAACGCCCAGCTCGACAAGCAGGGCCTGGTCAGCGAGTTCAAGGCGGGGCTGCGCGTCACGACCCCGGAGGCCATGGACGTCGTACGGATGGTCCTGGCGGGTCACGTCCAGCGCGAGCTGGTCGGGCTGCTCAACCAGCACGGGCCGTTGGCCGTCGGCATGACCGGCGAGGACGCCCGCACCATCACCGCGACCAAGCACAGCCCGCAGATCGGCGGCGAGTCCATCGACATCGGCCGGGTCGGGGAGATCACCTCCATCGACACCGGCGCGATCGAGGCCCTGCTGGCGGACGGCCGGATCCCGGTCATCTCCTCCATCGCGGGCAGCGCCGACGACCACCACGTCTACAACGTCAACGCCGACACGGCGGCCGCGGCGCTCGCCGCCGCGCTGGGCGCCGAGACGCTGATGGTCCTCACCGACGTCGAGGGCCTGTACGCGGACTGGCCGCACAGCGACGAGGTCATCAGCAAGCTCACCGTCAGCGAGCTCGAGAAGCTGCTGCCCGAGCTGTCCAGCGGCATGGTGCCCAAGATGGAGGGCTGCCTGCACGCCGTGCGCAACGGCGTCAACACCGCCCGCGTGCTCGACGGGCGGGTCCAGCACTCGATCCTGTTGGAGATCTTCACGGACTCCGGCATCGGCACGATGGTCGTGCCCGACCACCAGTCAGGGGGAACGGAATGACGAAGGGCACCGGCAACCAGGAGTACGCCGCCCGCTGGCAGGGTGCGCTGGCCAACAACTACGGCACCCCCGCGGTCGCGCTCGTACGCGGCGAGGGCGCCCAGGTCTGGGACGCCGACGGGAAGCAGTACACCGACTTCGTCGGCGGCATCGCGGTCAACGCCCTCGGGCACGCCCACCCGGCGATCGTGGCGGCCGTGACCGAGCAGATCTCCACGCTCGGCCACGTCTCCAACCTCTTCGTCTCCGAGCCGGTCGTCGCCCTCGGCGAGCGGCTGCTCCAGCTCTTCGGCCGCCCCGGCAAGGTCTTCTTCTGCAACTCGGGCGCCGAGTCGATCGAGGCCGCCTTCAAGATCGGCCGACTGACCGGGCGGACCCACATGGTCGCCACCGACGGCGGGTTCCACGGCCGGACCATGGGCGCCCTCGCACTCACCGGCCAGCCGAAGAAGCAGGAGCCCTTCCGGCCGCTGCCGGGCGACGTCACGCACGTCCCGTTCGGCGACGTGGAGGCCCTGCGGGCCGCCGTCACCGAGGAGACCGCGATCGTCGTCATCGAGCCCATCCAGGGCGAGAACGGCGTCGTCGTACCCCCCGCCGGATACCTGACGGCCGCCCGCGAGATCACCCGCGCCACCGGCACCCTGCTCGTCCTCGACGAGGTCCAGACGGGCATCGGCCGGTGCGGCCAGTGGTTCGAGCACCAGGCCCACGAGGACGTCGAGCCCGACATCGTCACCCTCGCCAAGGGGCTGGGCGGCGGTCTGCCCATCGGCGCGGTGGTCGCCTTCGGCCCCGTCGCCGACCTGCTCCAGCCGGGCCAGCACGGC
This sequence comes from Streptomyces sp. NBC_01214, assembly GCF_026340975.1. Classification (GTDB taxonomy): domain Bacteria; phylum Actinomycetota; class Actinomycetes; order Streptomycetales; family Streptomycetaceae; genus Streptomyces. The sequence continues at coordinate 2,836,218 of NZ_JAPEOS010000001.1, forward strand.
ACCACCTTCGGCGGGAACCCGGTCGCCTGCGCCGCCGGCCTCGCCGTCATCGACACGATCGCCACGGGCGGTCTGCTCGACCAGGTCAAGGCCCGGGGCGAGCGGCTGCGCTCCGGGATCGAGGGTACGGGCCACGCCCTGGTCTCCCACGTCCGCGGCTCCGGCCTACTGCTGGGTATCGTGCTGACCGAGCCGCTCGCCGCCCGGGTGCAGCAGGCGGCTCAGGACGCCGGCTTCCTGGTCAACGCGCCCGCCCCCGACGTCGTACGGCTCATGCCGCCGTACGTACTCACCGAGGCCGAGGCGGACGCGTTCGTCCGGGCCCTGCCCGGCATCCTTGACGCAGCAGGCGGGGACGGATCCGGAGAATGAGACGACGATGAGTCAGGCGCAGGAAAACGAGCAAGGCGGCCAGGCCGTCCCGCAGACCCGCACCGCGCGTCACCGCCGGATCGTGGACATCCTCAACCGGCAGCCGGTCCGCTCCCAGAGCCAGCTGGCCAAGCTGCTCGCCGACGACGGGTTGAGCGTCACCCAGGCGACGCTCTCGCGCGACCTCGACGAGCTGGGCGCGGTGAAGATCCGCAACACCGGCGGCGAGCTGATCTACGCGGTACCCAGCGAGGGCGGCTTCCGCACCCCGCAGGCCCCGCTCGGCGAGTCCGCGAAGGAGGAGCGCATGCGGCGCCTCTCCGGGGAACTGCTGATCTCGGCGGAGGCCTCCGCGAACCTCGTGGTCCTGCGCACCCCGCCGGGTGCGGCGCAGTTCCTCGCATCGGCGATCGACCAGGCCGAGCTCCGCGCGATCCTCGGCACGATCGCGGGCGACGACACCCTGATGCTGATCAGCCGGGACCCGGCGGGCGGCCAGGCCCTGGCCGACCACCTGCTGCGGTTGGCGCAGAAGGAGGGCTGAGCGGGACGGGTCGGCGGGGAGTCCGGGGCGCCGGAAATCCCGGTGCCGCGGCGGCGTTCGCCGACATAGCCTCGAGGCGTGCGCCAATTCGCCCTCGCCATACTGGTGTCCGCCGTGACCGCAGCCGTCTACGGGCCCATCGCCCTGCTGTGGTGGCGCCGCGCGCGGGTCCGCAGCCGGATGCTCCGGCTCGTCGCCGCCGTCGAACTGGAGCCTTACCACAAGGCCCTGTTGCGGCAAGAGGCGACCGAGGCGGCCGCAGCCGAACTCGTCCTCACCGGGTACCTCCGGATCGACGAAGAGGGTGCCGCGTTCCTGACCGAGCAGGGCCGCGACCCGGCCCGGGCCCCCGCCCACCCGCTGCCCGCCGCCCTGTTGGACGCCGTGCGCCGGCACGATCCCGAGCCCGTGTCGACCGGCTGGATCGGCTGGAGCGACGAGGAGTACCTGGAGCGCCGCAGCGCGTACCGGAGCGAACGGGAGCCCCTGCTGCCCGAGCTCCCGCGGATGCCCGACGGCCGGGGAAACGTGTTCCTGGCCTGCTGCACTTGTGTGGGCATCGCCCTGGTGATGTTGTTCTGGCTCCTCGCGAGCGCGCTGCTGGTGACCTCTCGCCCGCATGGTCTGCGGGAATGGGCCTGGGCCGTGGTGGCTGCCCTCGGTCTCTCGGCGCTGCTGCTGGCCGAGAAGGCCGGCAGGGTGGTCCGGGAGCGTACGGAGTGCGGCGACCCGCTGGGCGACCTGATCCGCGCCGAGCCGCACCCGGCCTTCGCGGCGCTGGACGAACGGCAGCGGTCCCTCGTCCTGCGGAGCAATGAAGACGGCGGCAGGTGGCGCGGCGTCGACCGGATCGTCGAAGAGGACGTCGACGAGGACGACGAGGACGACGACGAGGACGACGAGTGGCTGGACGACAAGGTCTGGTGGGAGGACGCGTACGAGTACCGGGCCGCCGACGAGGACGAGCCCGGGGCCCCGGGGCGGCCTAGTAGCGGGTGACGGCGAGCGGCCCCTCCTCCGTACCGATCGCGATGTGCGGACGGCGGCGCGGGTCCGCCCAGCGCAGGATCGCCCGCATGGCCTGCTCGGGCACGGACACGCAACCGGCCGTCGCGCCCTTGCCGTTGACGTGCAGGAAGATCCCGGCGCCCCGGCCGCGTACGGGCCGGTCGTAGTTGAAGCCGATCACCAGCGCGTGCGCGTACTGCTTCTCGTACGTCACCAGGTGCTCGGCCTCGCCCGGCGCGCAGTCCGCGGGCAGCGGCTCGACCCAGCGGTTGTAGTGGGCGGAGGCGTTGTCCTGGCACCACCAGGAGTCGCGGCTCACCCGCCGGTAGACGTGGTCCGTGCCGGCCGGTGCCCGCCGGATCCCGAAGGCGTAGGGGAGTGCGAACAGGCCCGTGGGCGTGGTGCTGGTGCCCTGGGTCCGGGTCGCCCCGTCGGTGAGGCCGTTCGCGCCGAAGCGGGCGGGCGCGCTCCCGGACCGGTGCCAGCGCCCCGCCCACCGCTCCCACCAGATCACCCGCCCGGTCGTGGATCCGGGCGCGGGCGCGACGGCGGTGATCAGCTGACTGCCGCCGCCGGTGTCGGCGAGACGGTCGGGCAGGGGCACGGGGGCCTGCGGGATCAGGGTCGTGACGATCAGTGAGACGGCGACTACAGCGGTACGCAGCACATGTCAGACGGTACGGGGCGGAAGGGGCAGCGGCGGTGCAGGCAGGCCGTCGAGGCTCGATCCGATGAACTCCTCCTTCTCGCAGTGCGCGGCGAGCTCCTGGGTCGGCCGGGGCGCGCGGTCGGGGCGGGCCCATCCGGTGAGTTCCAACCGGTCGAAGAGCGGGGTCAGTTGGTGGATGTCGAAGAGGTGCGCGGACCGCTCCAGCAGAGCGCCCAGATCGGCGGGGTCCGCCCAGCCGGCCTGCAGGGAGCCCTGCCAGTTCCATGCGCGCACGGTGCCCTCGGCCAGCTCGCGCAGACCCGGATCCCGTACGTCCAGCAGGGTGACGGCGGCCCGCAGCGAGGCGATGCCGCCTTGGCCCCGAAGCAGGTGGAAGGCGGCCCGGCGGGTGTGCGTCGGGCGCTCGGGGGCGACCCGCGCCAGCAGCCAGTCGGTGGGCAGTCGCCCCGCAGTGGCGCACAGGCCGCGGGAGACCTCGCGGGCCACCGCCGGCGAGGGGTCGTCGAGCAGGGACCGCAGCAGCCGCTCGTCGTCCGCGTCCAGCAGGCGCAGCCCGGCGACGGCCGCGGCCCGCACCAGGCCGCCGGGGTGCCCCAGTAGGGCGCGCAGCAGCGGCCCGTCCTCGCGGCGGGCGCATTCGGCGAAGCCGCTCACCGCGTACGGAGTCACCCGGGCCGGGTCCGTGACCAGCTCGCGGTAGCGGGCGTACGGGTCGCCGCCGTCCTGGCGGACCAGCCAGCGGGCGCAGGCCCGGACCAGTCCGGAGCGGTCGGTCAGGTACACCTCGGCCTCGGCGGCCCGCCCGGCCCCGCGCAGCGCGGTGACCCCGCAGGCGCGGACCATCGGGATGTGGGCGCCGAGCAGGAGGTCGACGGCCCGGTCGTCCGGCCCGTCGGCGGCCAGCGCGACGAGCGCGGCGTCCGCCCACATCCGGGCGGTCGGCGGGTCCAGTTCCACGGCGGCCAGCCGGGCGAGCTCCCGTACGCCGAACTCGCCGCTCTCCAGCGAGAGCCGCGCGGCGAACCGCCGGGTCGGCAGGTCCGCGCTCTCGCGCAGCTCGGCCCGCAGCGACTCGCCGCGCAGTGCCGCGGGGAGCAGTGCGGCGGCCCAGGCGCCGTGCTCGCGGCGGCCCAGCCGCAGCAGGAGCGGGGTCAGGCGGCGCACCGTGCCCGCGGGGTCGGTGTCCAGCACGGCGCGCAGCACGCGCCTGGCCTGTTCGCGTACCGCCGGGACCCAGTCGGTGCAGCGGATCGCGACGAGTTCGAGCACCGGATCCGGCGCCCGGAGAGCGCCTTCGCGGACGTAGCCGTCGGGATGGCACAGCGCCACCACGTCGTCGCCGATGTGCGGGCTCTGGTACCGGTAGCGGCGGATATCGCGTACCGCCTGGTCGAAGGCGATCCACGTGTCGGCCACGCCCTCGGGGAGCGGTACCGGGGTGTGGCCGGGGTGCCCGCCGTCCATCAGCCGCTCCGCGCTCGCCCGCCCCGCCCGTAGGGCCCGTTCCCGTCTGGCGCTCATGCGGCCTCCCCTTGTTGTTCTCACCGCCGAGGTTAGGCAATCGGACCGCCGGCGCGCCTCCGATATTTCCGCTGGTCAGGCGGCTCGGCGCGGCTCGATTGACGAAACATACGGAGTAGTGCATAGTTATGCCTGTCGTTGAATGCACCGTAAGGAGAAACCCGTGACCGAGCGCGTCGTACTCGCCTACTCGGGCGGCCTGGACACCTCCGTCGCCATCGGCTGGATCGCCGAGGAGACGGGCGCCGAGGTCATCGCCGTTGCCGTGGACGTCGGCCAGGGCGGCGAGGACCTGGACGTCATCCGCAAGCGCGCGCTCGACTGCGGTGCGGTCGAGGCCGAGGTCGCCGACGCCTCCGACGAGTTCGCCAACGAGTACTGCCTCCCGGCGATCAAGGCGAACGCCCTCTACATGGACCGGTACCCGCTGGTCTCGGCGCTCTCCCGGCCGGCCATCGTCAAGCACCTGGTCGCCGCCGCCAAGAAGCACGGCGCCACGACCGTCGCCCACGGCTGCACCGGCAAGGGCAACGACCAGGTCCGCTTCGAGGCGGGCATCGTCGCCCTCGCCCCGGACCTCAAGTGCATCGCCCCGGTCCGTGACTACGCGATGACCCGGGACAAGGCGATCGCCTTCTGCGAGGAGAAGCAGCTCCCGATCGCGACCACCAAGAAGTCCCCGTACTCCATCGACCAGAACGTCTTCGGACGCGCCGTCGAGACGGGCTTCCTGGAGGACATCTGGAACGCCCCGATCGAGGACATCTACGAGTACACCTCGAACCCGGCCCTGCCGCGCGAGGCCGACGAGGTCGTCATCTCCTTCAAGGAGGGCGTCCCGGTCGCCATCGACGGCAAGCCCGTCACCGTGCTGCAGGCCATCCAGCAGCTCAACGACCGCGCCGGAGCCCAGGGCATCGGCCGGATCGACATCGTCGAGGACCGCCTCGTGGGCATCAAGTCCCGTGAGGTGTACGAGGCCCCGGGCGCGATCGCGCTGATCACGGCCCACCAGGAGCTGGAGAACGTCACCGTCGAGCGCGAGCTGGCCCGCTACAAGCGGCAGGTCGAGCAGCGCTGGGGCGAGATGGTCTACGACGGCCTGTGGTTCTCCCCGCTCAAGCGGGCGCTGGACGGCTTCATCAACGAGGCCAACCAGCACGTCACCGGTGACATCCGGATGACCCTGCACGGCGGCCGCGCCGTGGTCACCGGCCGGAAGTCGGACGAGTCGCTCTACGACTTCAACCTCGCGACCTACGACTCGGGCGACACCTTCGACCAGTCCAAGGCCCAGGGCTTCATCGAGATCTTCGGTCTCTCCTCGAAGATCGCGGCCCGCCGCGACCTCGCCTGACCGACCAGCAGTCCGTACCGCCTCCCCGTTACCTCCGCGGCGGGGAGGCGGTTGCACATCCGGAGCCTTCGGGCCCCGGAGCCTTGCCAGCAGTCAAAGCCATGCAGTCTTGAGGAGCAGTAGCTGTGAGCAGCAACAAGGGTGACGTCCGGCTCTGGGGCGGCCGGTTCGCCGACGGTCCTTCGGAGGCGCTGGCCCTGCTGTCGGCGTCGGTCCACTTCGACTGGCGCCTCGCGCCGTACGACATCGCGGGCTCCCGCGCCCACGCCCGCGTGCTCCACAAGGCCGGCCTGCTCACGACCGAAGAGCTCGACCGTATGATCGCCGGACTCGACCAGCTCGAAGCCGACGTGGCCGACGGTTCCTTCACCGGCACCATCGCCGACGAGGACGTGCACACCGCCCTGGAGCGCGGTCTGCTGGAGCGGCTCGGCGCCGAGCTCGGCGGCAAGCTGCGCGCCGGCCGGTCCCGCAACGACCAGGTGGCCACCCTCTTCCGGATGTACCTGCGCGACCACGGCCGGATCATCGGCGGTCTGATCGCGGACCTCCAGGACGCGCTGGTCGGCCTCGCCGAGACGCATCACGACGTGGCCATGCCGGGCCGGACCCACCTCCAGCACGCACAGCCGGTGCTCTTCGCCCATCACGTCCTGGCCCACGTGCAGTCCCTGTCGCGGGACGCGGAGCGGCTGCGCCAATGGGACACCCGCACCGCGGTCTCCCCGTACGGCTCGGGGGCCCTGGCCGGCTCCTCGCTGGGGCTGGACCCGGAGCAGGTCGCCGCCGACCTGGGCTTCGAGCGGGGCTCGGTCGGCAACTCGATCGACGGCACGGCCTCGCGCGACTTCGTCGCCGAGTTCGCCTTCATCACCGCGATGATCGGGATCAACCTGTCCCGGATCGCGGAGGAGATCATCATCTGGAACACGAAGGAGTTCTCCTTCGTGACGCTGCACGACGCCTTCTCGACCGGGTCGTCGATCATGCCGCAGAAGAAGAACCCGGACATCGCGGAGCTGGCGCGCGGCAAGTCGGGCCGTCTCATCGGCAATCTGACGGGCCTGCTCGCGACGCTCAAGGCGTTGCCCCTGGCGTACAACCGGGACCTCCAGGAGGACAAGGAGCCCGTCTTCGACTCCTGCGACACCCTTGAGGTCCTGCTGCCGGCCTTCACCGGCATGATGGCGACCCTCACGGTCAACCGGGAGCGGATGGAGGAGCTGGCTCCGGCGGGCTTCTCGCTCGCCACCGACATCGCCGAGTGGCTGGTCAAGCAGGGCGTGCCGTTCCGGGTGGCCCACGAGGTGGCCGGCGAGTGCGTCAAGGTCTGCGAGGGCGAGGGCATCGATCTGGACCAGCTGACGGACGAGCAGTTCGTGAAGATCTCGGAGCACCTGACTCCCGAGGTCCGGACCGTCCTGAACGTCAAGGGCGCCCTGGCCTCGCGCAGCGGCCGCGGCGGCACCGCCCCGTCGGCGGTCGCCACCCAGCTCACCGAGCTGAAGGCCGACCTGGTCATCCAGCACGCCTGGGCGGCCCACAAGCAGTAGCCCGTACGCCGGCAGGGGCGGTGGGAGCCGATGCGCTCCCACCGCCCCTGCCGGCGTTCCGGGGCACCGGCGGACGGCCTCGCGGACCCTCCCGGTCAGGGTGCGGCCCACGCGGCCAGGGTGTCGAAGTCCGCGCGGACCAGTCCGATCCGCTCGTCGATGCGCATCAGCAGGGTCTGCGCCGGGTGGCGCTGGTCGACGTACTCGCGGTCCATCGCCGTGATGTCGTCGTCGATCCAGGCGAAGGGCCGCTCGCCCGCGTATTCGAGGACGTACTGGGTCTTCCAGAACGTGCCGCGCGGCGCCCGGCCGTGCATGACCGGCCAGTCGATGAAGGGGAGCCGGGGCAGTCCCAGGTGCGGGCCTATCCAGTCGTTGGCCTCGTCCTTCCACGTGGTGGCCCAGACGAGCTCGTAGGTGTCGGCGAGGGCGAGCAGCTCCGCCCCGTGGTCGTGATTGAGCCACACCCGCAGCGGCTTGGCCTGCTCCGCCTCCGTCCAGCCCGTCGGGCGCATCCGGTGGGTGCGGTAGCCCTCGGGGCGGCGCTGGGCCTTGGCCGCGTAGGGGTTCAGCGGCCCGTCGACGTCGATCAGCAGCAGTGGCTTCATCGCGGCAGGATTCCGTTCCGGCTGCCCTCGGGCAGCTCATTTTTCGACTGAATGAGACACGGGCGTCTCATTCGGGGTATGCTTGTCTCATGGCCATGGATCGTGACCAGGTGCTCCGCGATGCGGCCGCCCTGCTTTCCCGCAAGTCGACCGCCACGATGGACGAGGTCGCCCGCGCCGCCGGGATCGGGCGCGCGACCCTCCACCGGCACTTCGCCGGACGCGACGCCCTCGTACGGGCCCTCGAAGAACTCGGCATCCGGGAGTTCGAGGTGGCGTTCGACAACGCCCGCCTCGACGCGGGCACGGCGCCGGAGGCGATCAGACGCCTCGTCGCCGAATCCGAGCCCAACGCCCAGCTGTTGGCCTTCCTGGTCACCGAGAACCAGCTGTTCGAGGGCGACGAGGTCAACGAGGGGTGGGCCCGGCTCGACGCCCGCGTCAGCGCGCTCTTCCGGCGCGGCCAGGAAGAGGGCGACATTCGGATCGACCTGAGCCCCGCATGGCTCACCGAGGCGCTCTACGCCCTCGTCGGCGCCTGCGCCTGGGCCGTGATGGACGGCCGGGTCGCCGCCAAGGACTTCCAGTACATGATCATCGAGCTGTTGCTCGGTGGCGCCAAACGGAGCGTGGAGAAATGAGCAGCACCCAGCAGCTGAACAGCCCGACCGGGACGGAGACCAGGAGCCGTGGCCGCTGGCTCGCCCTGGGCGTGCTGGTGCTCGCCGTGCTGCTGGTCGCCGTCGACGCGACCGTACTCGGCCTCGCCACCCCCGCACTCTCCGAGGACCTCAAGCCGTCCGGCACCCAGCTGCTGTGGATAGGCGACATCTACTCCTTCGTCATCGCCGGACTCCTGGTCTCCATGGGCAGCCTCGGTGACCGCATCGGCCGCAAGAAGCTGCTGCTCACCGGCGCCGCCGCGTTCGGTGCCGTGTCCGTGCTCAACGCCTACGCGACCAGCCCCGAGATGATGATCGTCGCCCGGGCCCTGCTGGGCGTCGCCGGCGCGACCCTGATGCCGTCCACCCTCGCGCTGATCCGCAACATCTTCCACGACCCCAAGGAGCGCAGCCTCGCGATCGGCATCTGGGGCGCCACCGCCTCGGCCGGCGCGGCCGTCGGCCCGGTCGTCGGCGGAGCCCTGCTCCAGCACTTCTGGTGGGGCTCGGTCTTCCTGATCAACCTCCCCGTGATGATCGCCCTGGTCGTCGTCGGAATCAAGCTGCTTCCCGAATCCAAGAACCCGGTCGCCGGCCCCTGGGACCTCGTCAGCGTCGGCCTCTCCCTCGTCGGCGTGATCAGCGTGGTCTACGCCGTCAAGGAAGTCGCCACCCACGGCGTGACCTGGGAGGTCGCGGCCACCGCGGCCCTCGGCGCGGGCGCCCTGTACGCCTTCGTGCGCCGCCAGTTCGGCCTGTCGTCCCCGCTGCTCGACATGCGGCTCTTCAAGCACCGCGGCTTCTCCGGCGCGGTCCTCGCCGACCTGCTCACCGTTTTCGGCCTCTCCGGACTGGTCTTCTTCCTCTCCCAGTTCTTGCAGCTCGTCCAGGGCCGCGACCCGCTGGAGGCGGGCCTCGCCGAACTGCCCGCCGCCATCGGCGCGGTGGTCACCGGCCTGATCGCCGGCCGGTACGCCCGCCGGTACTCGGTGCGGACCATCGTGGCCGGCGGCCTCGGCGCCATCGGCGTGGCCCTCGCCGTGCTCACCCTGATCCACAAGGAGAGCGGCTACCCGCTGCTCGGCGCGGCCCTGCTCGTCGTCGGCCTCGGCGCCGGATTCTCCTTCACCGTCACCGCCGACGTGATCCTCTCCAGCGTCCCCAAGGAGCAGGCCGGCTCGGCCTCCGCCGTCTCCGAGACGGCGTACGAACTCGGCGCCGCCCTCGGCATCGCCCTGCTCGGCTCCATCGTCACCGGCGTCTACCAGAGCTTCACCGCCCCGGCCTCGGTCGCGGGCCCGGTCGCCGACGCCGCGCACGAGTCCCTCGGCGGGGCCGTCGAGGCGGCCAAGGCGCTCGACCCGCACACCGCCCAGGTGATGGTGGGCGCCGCCCAGGACGCCTTCGTGGACGGGCTGCGGCTCGCCTCCGGCGTCGGTGCGGCCGTGTTGCTGGCCACCGCCGTGGCCGCCTGGTTCCTGCTCAAGGGCCAGCGGCTCCAGGAGGGCATCGAGCACTGACGCTCCGCCGAAGGAGTGCTGTTCCGGCCGGAGTTGACAGTTCGTAGAACTGCGGGACACCATCCCGGCGATGGAGATCAACGATCTGACCCCGGCGGAACGCCGCGTCTGGGAAGCCTTCCCGCGCGGCGACGGGGTCGACTTCCGCGCCGCCCCCGAGGACAGCTCCGCCGACGGAGCCGACTGGGGCCCCGAGCGCACCCTGCGCGCCGAGGTGCTGCGGGCCATCCTGCTGGGCGCCTGCCCCGCCGTGCAGGGCCGGGTCCCCGGCCTCAAGGTCAAGGGCGCGAAGATCGTGGGCAAGCTCGACATGCGCTACGCCGTCATCGACCACCCGATCCGGTTGCGCGACTGCTGGTTCGAGCGCAAGCCCCTGATGTACGGCGCCCAACTGCGCGCCCTGGTCCTCGGCTACTCCACGCTGCCCGGCCTGACCGCTTCCACGCTGCGCGTGGACGTGGTCCTGCGCCTGTCCCACTGCCGGATCGCCGGCCCGGTGCGGCTGCAGGGCTCCAAGATATCCGGGGGCCTCTTCCTCCAGGGCGCCGTGATCGGCCCCACGGCCGGGGAGGAGGCGGACGAGCCCCCGCTCCAGCTCAACCACGTCGAGGTCGACACCGACATCATCGCGAACGACCTGACCGTGCACGGACAGCTCCGCCTCAACGGGGCCACCGTCGGCGGCCAGATCCAGCTCGACCGCGCCCGGCTGCTCGCCCCCGGCGGGATCGCCCTGCACGCCGAGAACCTGACCGTTGGCACCGACCTGCGCGCGCACCGGATGCAGGCCCGCGGCATGGTCAACCTCACCGGCTCCCGGATACCGGGCCAGGCCAACCTCACGCGCGCCGACCTCGCCAACCCGGACGGGACCGCCCTGCGCGCCTCCAGCTGTGCCATTGGCGAGCTGTGGCTGCGCCGCTGCGCCCCGGTCCGGGGCGACGTGAACCTGCGCCGCTCCACCGTCGACCTGCTCCACGTCGACCCGCAGGCCTGGCCCGAGCGGATCGCCATCGACGGCCTGACCTACCGCACCCTCGCCCCCCACCTCCCCGCCGAGCAGCGGCTGCCCGCACTGGAGCGGGAGGAGTCCGGATACCTCACGTACGCCTACGAACAGCTCGCGGCGGCCTACCGTACGGCGGGCGACGAGGCGGCCGCCCGGACCGTCCAGCTCGCGAAGCTGCGCAGGCACCGCCACACCCTGCCCCGGGCCGCGCGGGCATGGGGGCTGCTCCAGGACGTCACCGTCGGCTACGGCTTCCGGCCGCTGCGCGCGGCGGGCTGGCTGTTGGCGTTACTGATGACCGGGTCGATCGCGTACGGGATCGACCCGCCGCGCGCCCTGAAGGCGGGGGAGGCGCCGGACTTCAACGCGGTCTTCTACACGATCGACCTGATGGTGCCGATCGTCAGTTTCGGCCAGGAGGGGGCCTTCGCGCCGGGCGGCTGGCACCAGTGGCTGTCGTACCTGCTGATCGTGACCGGATGGATCCTCGCCACCACCACGGCGGCGGGCGTCAGCCGGTCACTCCAGCGCCAGTAGAAGGGCGGGTGGGGGAGAGGGCTACGCGGCCTTCGCCTTGGTGGCGTACATGTCGACGTACTCCTGGCCCGAGAGGCGCATGACCTCGGCCATCACCGAGTCGGTGACGGCGCGCAGTACGTAGCGGTCGCGGTCCATGCCCTCGTAGCGGGAGAACTCCATCGGCTCGCCGAAGCGGACGGTGACCCGGCCCGGGCGCGGCATGCCGGCGCCGCCCGGCTGGAGCTTGTCGGTGCCGATCACCGCGAACGGCACCACCGGGGCGCCGGTCATCAGGGTGAGGCGGGCGATGCCGGTGCGGCCGCGGTAGAGACGGCCGTCGGGGGAGCGGGTGCCCTCGGGGTAGATGCCGAAGATCTTGCCCTCTTCGAGGATCCGGCGCCCGGTCATCAGGGCCGCCACGCCGCCGTTGGCCCCATCACGGTCGACGGGGATCATGCCGGACCCGGTGAAGAACCAGGCCATGGCGCGGCCCTTGATCCCCTTGCCGGTCACGTACTCGTCCTTGCCGATGAAGTGGACCGTGCGGTCGCACACCAGCGGCAGGATCATGGAGTCGATGAAGGTGAGGTGGTTGCCCGCCAGAATCACCGGCCCGGACCCGGGGATGTTCTCGATGCCCTCCACGCGGGTGCGGAACATCATGCGCATGACCGGTCCGACAGTGGCTTTGATGAGCTTCGTACGGAACAACGTGGGCCCTCCGGCATCGAAAAGCGGTTCGCGCACCCACCACACGGCGGTAGCGCAGGTGAGGACGATACTCGCGGGTCTGCTTCGAGCGCACATCGGGTTCACGTGTCGGATACGCAGTGTTGACGCACGTTTCCGCCAAGTTCCCCGGATGTGCCGTCGCCGCACGCCCCTCGGTCACCCCTATTTGCCTACCATCGGCACGCCGATCGCGGGCCGCGACACGGCGATCACGACGAGGAGTGGCACTCATGACACAGGGTGGGGCAGCGCGGCGCACGGTCCTGGGGGCGGCCGTCCTGGCGGCGGGGACCGGAATCACGGGACTCGGGGCGGGTTCCGCCGCCGCGGCGGACGACGGGTACGGATACGGGTCCGGCGACGGCCGCGGACACGGCGACGGGGGCTACCGGGACCTGCCCCACCCGACGGTCATCGGCCATCGCGGAGCCAGCGGGTACCGCCCGGAGCACACGATCGGTTCCTACCAGCTCGCCCTCGACCTGGGCGCCGACGTCATCGAGCAGGACCTGGTCCCGACCCGCGACGGGCATCTGGTGTGCCGCCACGAGAACGAGATCGGCGGGACCACCGACGTCGCCGAGCACCCCGAGTTCGCCTCCCGGCGTACCACCAAGTCCGTCGACGGGGTCGCCGTCACCGGCTGGTTCACCGAGGACTTCACCCTGGCCGAGCTGAAGACCCTGCGCGCGAAGGAACGCATCCCCGCCGTCCGCCAGCGCAACACGCTCTACGACGGCCAGTGGGCCGTACCCACCTTCGAAGAGGTGCTCCGCTGGGCCGACCGCGAGGGCAAGCGGCGCGGCAGGCGGGTGTGGCTGCACGTCGAGACCAAGCACCCCAGCTATTTCCGGGGCCTGGGCCTCGGCCTGGAGGAGCCCCTCGCCAAGCTCCTGCGCCGCTACGGGCGCGACGGGCGCAGCGCCGCCCTCTTCCTCCAGTCCTTCGAGCCCTCCAGCATCCAGCGGCTCTCCCGGCTGGTCTCCGCGCCCCGCGTGGTCCTGCTGTCCGCGGCCGGCACCCGTCCCTGGGACTTCGAACTGGCCAAGGACCCGCGGACGGTCGCCGACCTGGTCAAGCCCGAGGGCCTGAAGTGGATCGCCGGCTTCGCCCAGGGCATCGGCCCGACCATGGACCTGATCCTCCCGCGCGACGCGGCCGGAAAGCTCGGCGCCCCGACCGCCCTGGTGGCGGACGCCCACGCCCGGGGGTTGTTGCTGCACCCCTACACCGCGCGCAACGAGAACAGCTTCCTGCCCGCCGTGTACCGCAAGGGGACCGACCCCACCGCGTACGGGGACGCCCTCGGTGCCTTCCGGACCTACTTCGAACAGGGCATCGACGGGATCTTCACCGACAACCCGGACACCGGACTGCTCGCGGCGGAGGCTTTCCGCCCGGGCCGACGGCCCGTCAACCGCTGAGCGCCGCTTCCCGTACGAGTGGGCCGGGCCCGGCGGGGAAACCGTCCGGCCCGGCCCGCTCGTCCCGCCCGGCATGGACCTGCTGAAGGCTGACTACGTCGACAAGCTCGGCCCGCTGCTCTCCGCCGAGGCGGCCGCGGAGGCCCCGGGCACCGGAGTGGACGCGGCCGACCTGGAACAAGCCGTCTGGGTCAGGCTGCTGGAGAGCGGCCGGCACGCCCCCGATCCGGCCGAACCTGCGGAGCCGGCGCGGTGGCTGCGCCGGGCGGTCCGGGCGGAGGCCCGCCTCGCCCGGCGCCGGGCGAGGCGGGAGATCCCGTACGGCCACCGCCAGCACCCGGTGGGCGGGAACGCACCGGCCGCCGCGGCCCCCGCGGCCGAGCCCGAAGACGCCCTCCTGCACGGCGAGGAGAACCGCGCACTCCGATCGGCGGTCGCCCGGTTGCCCGGACGCTGTCCCGAGCTGATGAAGGCACTTCTTTCGCCCAGAGACCTCACTTACCGTGAAATCGCAGGAGAGTTGGGTATCTCACAAGGAAGTTTAGGGCCCGTCCGTTCCCGTTGCCTGGGATGTCTGCGCAGAATGCTGGCTGCAGAGGTTGCGGCTCCTGGCCTGCGGGGAAAGGAGCGGTAGACCAACGGGCTACCAGGTGAGCTGGAGGCATGCGCACATGGGCATGAGCGTGACCATTTCGGCGGCGGCTGCCGAGGACGCTGAGCAGATCTTCAAACTGCAGTACCTGGCCTTCCAGCGGGAGGCCGAGCTGTACGGCAACTACCTCATCCAGCCGCTCACCCAGTCCCTGGACTCCCTCAAGGGGGAGCTGGCGACGGACACCGTCCTGGTGGCCCGGCTCGGCGACGAGGTCGTCGGGACCGTGCGCGGCAACGTCGACGAGGACGGCACCGGCAAGATCGCCAAGCTCTGCGTGCACCCGCGCCTGCAGGGTCACGGCCTCGGCGCGCGCCTGCTGCGCGCGGTCGAGGAGGCCCTGGCGAGCCCCGGCCAGACCACCCGCTTCCGCCTGCACACCGGGCACAAGAGCGAGTCGAACCTGCGCCTCTACCGCAAGGCCGGCTACGTCAAGGTCGGCGGCCGCACCGCGTCCGACGGCGTCCAGCTGGTGATCCTGGAGAAGGAAGCCAAGGACCCGACCGACTTCGCGGTCAGCGCGTAGCCGCCCCTCAGCGCTTGCGCAGCCAGAGCATCCCGGTGATCGGCAGGATCACCGGGATGAACAGGTAGCCCATCCCGAACTGGGACCACACGGTCGTGTCGGGGAAGGACTCGGGTCGCACCACGGTCCAGGTCCCCACGGCCAGCACACCGGCCAGCTCGGCGGCGCAGCAGATCAGCGCCGCCTTGCGGGCCTTCTCGCCGCCGCGCACGAGCGAGTACGTGATGAACGCGTAGGCCAGCGCGGCCACGGCGGTCAGCGAGTACGCCAGCGGCGCCCGGTCGAACTCGGTGGAGATCTGGAAGGCCGAGCGGGAGACCGCGCCCACCACCATCACCCCGTACAGCCACACCAGCAGTAGACCGGGCCCGGAGACCAGCCGCCCCCGCCCGGCGGTCGTGGTGGCGGCGCCGGTGGCGTCCGTCGTGTCGGAGTCAGGCACCGGTGGTTCCCCAGATGTCGTAGAGCCGTACTTCGAGGACGGCGAGCACGACGGCGCCGGCGGCCACCGTGATCGATCCCCACTTGGTCCGCTCGGTCAGCGAGAGCATCCCGGCGGCCGGTACCGCGGCGAACGCGCCCACGAGGTAGGCCACGAAGATCACCGTGCCCTCGTCGGGCTTCTCGCCCTGGGCCAGCTTGACCAGACCGATCACCAGCTGCGCCAGGACCAGGACGGTCACGACGGCCATACCGATGAAGTGCCAGTCCTTGGTCGGCTGGTCCCGCCATGCGGCGTGGCCGCACCAGGCGGCGAGGGCGAGTGCGGCCACGCCGATGGCGACCGTCAGGGCGTCGAGCATGCAGCGAGGGTATTACGGGCCGAAAGACCCGATGCGCGCACCCCTAGTCTCCCGGGAGCCCGCGCGCCGTCCGCCCGCTGCCCGCGCGCACGGCGCCGCGACCGTGGTCTTGACCACAGCGGACCGGGTCGCCGCACTCCGGACCGGGCGGGCCGAAAGGCCCCGGCAGGCCGTGTCGGCGCAGGTCGCAGGCGGGGGACCGGCCTCGGGGCGGAGGGCCGGCCTTGACCGGTGTCGTCCGGTATGTGGTCGGAATGCGTCCGCTATTCGGACGTCTTTGATCGGTCAGGGGATACGTCTGGTTTACTGGGGCCCATGACCACGACGAGCAGCCGCACCCTTGCGACCGAGGCGACGATGACGCCCGGTGCTCGTTGTATGTGTCGAATGTGCGCCTTCTGAGGGCCCCTTCCTGAGCCTCGCGCCCCGAAGCGAGACCAGCCGCGCCACCACGTCACCAGCTGATGAACAGCACGGCTCGCTCCTGCCCCGCGCACGCGTCGGCACCATCGTTTTCTGACGGTTCGTCCCGTATCGCGTCCCCAGATTGTTTGCCCCGTGCCCGGCACCCCGCTGCGCCGTGCACTCGACAGCGACGGAAATCCTGTGATCACCACATCGGGCCTCACGAAGGTCTACCAGTCCCGTGGCCGCGAGGTCACCGCCCTGGACGGCGTCGATCTCCACGTCCGCGAGGGCGAGGTCTACGGAGTCATCGGCCAGAGCGGCGCAGGCAAATCCTCCCTGATCCGCTGCGTCAACCTGCTGGAGCGCCCCACCACCGGCACCGTGACCGTGGACGGCGTCGACCTCACCGCCCTCGGCGGCCGCGGCCGCCGCGCGGGCAAGGAGCTCCGCGAGGCCCGCAGCCGCATCGGCATGGTCTTCCAGCACTTCAACCTGCTGTCCTCGCGCACCGTCCAGGCCAACGTCGAGCTGCCCCTGGAGATCCTCGGCGTCTCCGGCCGCGAGCGCTCCCGCAAGGCCCTCGAACTCCTCGACCTGGTCGGCCTCGCCGACAAGGCCAAGGCCTACCCGACCCAGCTCTCCGGCGGCCAGAAGCAGCGCGTCGGCATCGCCCGCGCCCTGGCCGGCGACCCCAAGGTGCTGCTGTCCGACGAGGCCACCAGCGCCCTGGACCCCGAGACCACCCGCTCCGTCCTGGGGCTGCTGCGCGACCTCAACCAGCAGCTCGGCCTCACCGTGCTGCTCATCACGCACGAGATGGACGTGGTCAAGACCGTCTGCGACTCGGCCGCCCTGATGAAGAACGGCCGGATCATCGAGTCCGGCACCGTCGCCGAACTCCTCGCCACCCCCGGCTCCGAGCTCGCCGCCGAACTCTTCCCGGTCACCGGCACCGCCACCGGCCCCGACCGCACGGTCGTCGACGTCACCTTCCACGGCGAAGCCGCCGTCCGGCCGGTCATCTCGCAGCTCTCGCGCACGTACAACATCGACATCTCGATCCTCGGCGCCGCGATGGACACCGTCGCGGGCCGGCAGATCGGCCGCATGCGCATCGAACTGCCCGGCGGCTACGAGGACAACGTCGTGCCGGTCGGCTTCCTGCGCGAGCAGGGCCTCCAGGTCGACATCGTCGACGAGATCGACAACGAACTGGCCGAGCTGGTCAAGGATGGTGCCAAGTGACCTGGTCCGAAATGCAGCCGCTGCTCACCCAGGGCACCTACGACACCCTCTACATGGTGCTGTGGTCCACCCTGGTGACCGTGCTCGGCGGCCTGCCCATCGGCATCCTGCTGGTCCTCACCGACAAGGGCGGCCTCCTGCAGAACCAGCCGCTCAACAAGGTCCTCGGCGTGATCGTGAACATAGGCCGCTCGCTGCCGTTCATCATCCTGCTGATCTTCCTGATCCCGGTCACCACGGCGGTCGTCGGCACCTTCATCGGCCCCACCGCCATGATCGTCCCGCTGGCCATCGGCGCCGTCCCCTTCTTCGCCCGGCTCGTCGAGACCGCCGTCCGCGAGGTGGACCACGGCCTGATCGAGGCCGTCGAGTCCATGGGCGGCGGCATCCCCACCCTGGTCGGCAAGGTGCTCCTCCCGCAAGCCCTGCCCTCCCTGGTCGCCGGTGTCACCACCACCGTCATCACCCTCGTCGGCTACTCGGCCATGGCCGGCGCCGTCGGCGGCGAAGGACTGGGCTCCAAGGCCATCACGTACGGCTTCCAGCGCTTCGAGACCGGCTTCATGATCGCCACCGTCGTGGTCCTGATCGCCCTCGTCACGGTGATCCAGCTGCTCGGCGACGGCGCGGTCCGCCTCCTCGCCCGCCGCGGCCGGACCGCCTGAAAAGACTTTCCTCCCAACAGAGCCCGCACTTGTCGTGCTTGGGCCGCCACCACAGCAAGTCCTCCGTACTTGTTCAGCAAGAAAGGCACTCTTCGTGCGTAAGAACATCAAGCTCACCGCCCTCGCCGCCACGGCCACCGCGCTCGCCCTCGGTCTCACCGCCTGCGGCAGCTCCTCGGACCCGTCCTCGGCGAAGGCCGACGGCGGCAAGGCCGACGAGAGCAAGCCCCTCGTCATAGCGGCCTCCCCGAGCCCCCACGCCGACGTCCTGAACTTCGTCAAGGACAAGCTCGCGGCCAAGGAAGGCCTCAAGCTGGAGGTCAAGGAGTTCACGGACTACGTCCTGCCG
The DNA here is from genome assembly GCF_026340975.1 of Streptomyces sp. NBC_01214. Taxonomy (GTDB): domain Bacteria; phylum Actinomycetota; class Actinomycetes; order Streptomycetales; family Streptomycetaceae; genus Streptomyces. The sequence goes on from NZ_JAPEOS010000001.1 coordinate 2,854,365, forward strand.
AACACCGCCACCGAGCAGGGCCAGGTCGACGGCAACTACTTCCAGCACAAGCCGTACCTCGACGACTTCAACAAGAAGAACAACACCCACGTCGTGCCCGTCGCGAACGTGCACCTGGAACCCCTCGGCCTCTACTCCAAGAAGATCAAGGCCATCGGTGACATCAAGGCCGGCCAGACCATCGCCGTCCCCAACGACACCACCAACGAGGGCCGCGCGCTCCAGCTGCTCGCCGCGAACAACCTGATCACCCTCAAGGAAGGTGTCGGCACCAGCGCCAAGCTGTCCGACATCACCGACAAGAAGGGCCTGGAGTTCAAGGAGCTGGAGGCCGCCACGGTCCCGCGCGCCCTGAACGACGTGGACGCCGCGGTCATCAACGGCAACTACGCCCTCGAAGCCAAGCTGTCGCCCGCCAAGGACGCGCTGATCCTGGAGAAGGCCGAGGGCAACCCCTACGCCAACTTCCTCGCGGTCAAGGACGGCAACCAGAACGACCCGCGGATCCAGAAGCTGGCCAAGCTGCTGAACTCCGACGAGGTCAAGAAGTTCATCGAGGAGAAGTACCAGGGCTCGGTCATCCCGGCCTTCGGTGCCCCGACCACCTCCTGAACCGGTATCTCCTGATCCGGTTCCTCCCGAACCGGTCATGAATCTCGGCCCCGCACGCACCTGACGGCGCGCGGGGCCGAGCTCTGCCCGCTTCCGGGCAACCCGGCCCTGCACATCACCCGGTCGATGCTGCATGCTGTGGCCTACGACCCGCACGCACGGTCCCGCACGAACGGTCCCGCACCGCGGTCGCATCGCACCACGGTCGCACCACGGTCTCAGGCATGGAGCTGCGCATGACTACCACCTTCCCGGACGTCACCATCAGCACGGACCGGCTGGTGCTGCGCCCCTTCGAGGAAGAGGACGTCACCGCGCTGACCGAGATGATGAACGACGAGCACGTCACCGCCTGGACCGGCGCGCCCCACCCCTACACCCACGCCGAAGCGCACGCCTGGGCCACCCGGCACTCCCACGCGGAACGCACCGAGGGCCGCGGCATCGTCTTCGCCGTGACCGAGTTCCTCACCCAGCGCCTCGTCGGCATCGTGCACCTCCAAGGCACCAACTGGCACACCCGCGCCACCGAGGTCGGCTACGTCACCGCCCCCTGGGCCCGCGGCGAGGGCTACGCCAGTGAATCCGTCCTGGCCGTCGCCCAATGGCTCTTCCGCGCCCAGGGGTTCGAGCGCCTCGAGGTGCGCACCGCCGCCGACAACACCGCCTCGCAACAGGTGGCCCAGAAGATCGGCTGCATCAGCGAGGGCGTCCTGCGCAACGCATGGATAGTCCGGACGCAGGCGGCCGACGGCGGTTGGGCCGACACCCGCACCGACCTCATCGTCTGGAGCCTGGTCCCCGAGGACCTCGACGAGGGCGACGGCTACGACGGGTACGACGGCTACGACAGCTACGACGGGTACGCCCGCAGCACCGCGTTCCCGCAGCGGGCCGACGCGAACGGCCACCGCGTGGGCGCCGACTGGAACTGAACCGATGACCGGGTAGTCTCACCGTGCCCGCCCCGACGAAACCCCGCCCTCCCCCAGCTGCCGCTGGGAGGTGCCCCCTGCCAGACCAGGAGACTGACGACGATGGCCGACCGGGTCACGGTGATCGGCTGGGACGGTTCGCCCCTGACCGCGGGCGCCCGGTCCGCGCTCTCCGCCGCCACCCTCGTGGCCGGCGCCGCGCACCACCTCGCCCTCCCCGAAGTACCGCCCACCGCGGAACGCATCCGCCTGGGCAGTGTCGGCCTCGCCGCACGCCGCATCGCCGGCCACCGCGGCACCGCGGTGGTCTTCGCCGACGGGGACCCCGGCTTCTTCGGCGCCGTACGCGTCCTGCGCGCCCCGGAGCACGGCCTGGAGGTCGAGGTGTTCCCGGCGGTCTCCTCCGTGGCCACCGCCTTCGCCCGCGCCGGCATGCCCTGGGACGACGCCCAGGTCGTCGTCGCCCACCCCCGCACCCTGCGCCGCGCGGTCAACGTCTGCCGCGCCCACGCCAAGGTCGCCGTCCTCACCTCACCCGGCGCCGGCCCCGCGGAACTCGCGCTGCTCCTCGAAGGAGTTCACCGCACCTTCGTCGTCTGCGAGGAACTCGGTACGGACCGGGAGCAGGTGAGCGTCCTCACCTCCGACAAGGCCGCCGACCACAGTTGGCGCGACCCGAACGTCGTCATCGTCATCGGGGGAGCGGGACCGGCCCCCGCCGACGCGAGCTGGCTCCTCGGCCAGAGCGCCGCCCGGTCCGTCGACCGCGGCTGGGCAGGGCCGCAGGCCGACGCGGGAGAAGGCGAGTCCGCCCAGCTCCGCGCGGCGCAACTCGCCCGGCTCGGCCCGCGCACCGGCGACCTCCTCTGGGACATCGGCGCCGGATCCGGCGGCGTGGCCGTGGATGCGGCCGCCCTCGGCGCCGCCGTCATCGCGGTGGACGCCGACCCGGCCGCCTGCGACCGCATAACTGCCGCCGCCCGCGAGCGCGGAGTGCAGCTCCAGGCCGTCGCCGGGCGCGCACCGCACGTACTGGAGAACCTGCCCGAGCCCGACGTCGTCCGCGTCGGCGGTGGCGGCGCCGCCGTCGTCGCGGCCGTCGCCGAACGCCGCCCCGAACGGATCGTCAGCCACGCCTCCACCCGCGACGAGGCGGAGGCCATCGGCAGGACACTCGCCGAACACGGTTACGCCGTCGAGTGCGCGCTGCTCCAGTCCGTCGGCCTGGACACCCGGACCTGGGCCGAACAGGACCGTTCCGTGGTGTTCCTCCTGGCAGCGCAACGCCCCGCCACGCGCTGAGCCGAGGGCCGGGGTAGGCTGGCCGATCGTCGTACCGCTCCGGACGATTCGGGCATCGCGACACCACCGGGACGCGCGACGTGGCGCAGTCCACAGAGGACCGTGACGGTTATGGCCGCCGCGGTGGCCGACGGGCGCGACAATGCTTACTGGTTGTCGTGCAGGCGCATGCGAGACGGGTTCGTCGCACCGCAACTCCGCAGGCAAAACCGCTCGGCGGCCTCGTGGGCGACCGGGCGATCGAAGAGGCAACACCGATGGGCGAGGGGTAAGCATGACTGACACCGGCCAGGTCCCGGGCGAGGGTCTCCCGGACAACGCGGGCATGGTGGATCAGCAGAGCGTCCCCGCTCCGGTCCAGATCCCGGCACCGATTCCCGCTGGCTACGCCTTCCAGGACCTCATGGACAACCCGGCCGAGCCGGAGGACGAGGAACTGCTGCTGATGCCGAGCGGCCAGGGCGCCTGGAGCGACCCGCAGGTCGTCCCGCCGGCCCCCGCCTTCCCCGCCGCGCCGCAGCTCGGCGAGCCGCAGAGGTACCCGGACCCGTCCTACGCCGCCGGGTCCGCCTACCCCGAGGCCCCGGCCGCGTACACCGAGTTCCCCCCGCCCGTGTTCCCCGACGGCGGCTACAGCGCGGGCGCGCACGAGACGGGCGGCCGTGACTCCGGCGCGCTCGACCTCGGCGGGCTCGTCGTCCCGCCCCCGGCGGTCCCCGCAGCCCCGGTGGCCGCAGCGGCCCCCGTCCGGCGCCCCCTGCACATGGGCCCGCCCATGCCCGAGGCCAACGGCGGAGTCGTACGCTCCCTCGCCGACCGCGGCCCGGCCGCCGCGCCCGCCCAGGCCGCCGTGAGCACCCCGGTGGCGCCCGTCCCGATGCGCCAGGCGGGGCCCCCGACCACGGGACCCGAGTACCTGGACGTTCCGCGCGCCGAGGCCGCCCCGGCCCCCGCGGCCCAGCTGGGCGAGATCCCGCCGCAGGCCGGTGCCCCGTGGACGCCGGAGCCGGTGGCGGAGCCCGCCCCGGCCCCCGCCGAGGCCGCGGCGCAGCCCGTGGAGCCGGAGCCCGTCCCGGCCCCCGCGGAAGCGGCGGTCCAGCCCGAGCCGGTGGCGGTCGAGCCGCAGCCGGAACCCCTCGTGGTCGAGCCGCAGCCGGAGCCGATCGCGGTCCAGCCGGTGGCCGTGGAGCCCGAGCCCCAGCCCGAGCCGGTGGCGGCCGTCGTGGCCGAGCCGGTCCAGCCGGAGCCGGTCGTCGAGGCGCAGCCGGCGGCCGAGCCGGAGCCGGTGGCCCAGGCCGAGCCCATCGCGGCCCCGCCGGTGGCCGCGGAGCCGCAGCCCGAGCCGGTCGTCCCCGCCCCGCCGGTGGTGGCCGTGGCGCCCGAGCCGGTCCAGCCCGAGCCGGTCCAGCCGGAGCCGGTCCAGGCCGAGCCGGTCGTCGAGGCGCAGCCGGAAGCCGAGCCCGAACCTCAGCCCCAGCCCCAGCCCGAGTCCGCGCCCGAGCCGGTCGAGCCGCAGGCCGTCCAGCCGGAGCAGCCCGAGGCCCCGGCGGAGCCGGCCCCGGTACAGCCCGAGGTCGCCCCGGAGCCGGTCCTCGCGGAGCAGCCCGAGGCGCAGCCGGAGACCGAGCCCACCACCCCCGCCGAGGCCACCGCCCCCGCCCCCGCCGAGGCCACCGCCCAGGGCGAGCCCGCGGTGGACGTTGCGGCCGAGCCCGCCGCGGGCGAGCCGGCCCCCGGCTACGCCGACGCCGAGCGCGAGGCCGTCCTGCGCGTCATGCGCGAGCGCCGCGACATCCGCAAGGGCTTCCGCACCGACCCGATCCCGCACGAGGTGCTGCTCCGCGTCCTGGAGGCGGCCCACACCGCCCCCAGCGTCGGTCACTCGCAGCCCTGGGACTTCGTCGTCATCCGCTCCGCCGAGACCCGCCGGACGATGCACGAGCTCGCGCAGCGCCAGCGCGAGGCGTACGCGAAGTCGCTGCCCAAGGGCCGGGCGAAGCAGTTCAAGGAACTCAAGATCGAGGCCATCCTCGACACCCCGGTGAACATCGTCGTCACCGCCGACCCTACCCGGGGCGGACGCCACACCCTCGGCCGGCACACCCAGCCGCAGATGGCCCCGTACTCCTCGGCCCTCGCCGTCGAGAACCTCTGGCTCGCCGCGCGCGCCGAAGGCCTCGGCGTCGGCTGGGTCAGCTTCTTCGACGAGCGCGAGATGGTCCGCGAGCTGGGCCTGCCCGAGCACCTCGAAGTCGTCGCCTACCTCTGCGTCGGCTACGTCGACGAGTTCCCCGAGGAGCCCGAGCTGGCGCAGGCCGGCTGGTCGCAGCGCCGCCCGCTCTCCTGGGTCGTCCACGAGGAGACCTACGGCCGCCGCGCGCTGCCCGGCGAGGAGCCGCACGACCTGCTCTCGGAGACGGTCGCCAGCATCCGCCCGCTCGACGCGAAGGCGCTCGGCGAGGCCTGGGAGCGCCAGAAGCGCATGACCAAGCCCGCCGGGGCCCTGGGCATGCTGGAGATCATCTCCGCCCAGCTGTCCGGGCTCTCCCGGGTCTGCCCGCCGCCGATCCCGGAGCCGGCCGCGGTCGCGATCTTCGCCGGTGACCACGGCGTGCACGCCCAGGGCGTCACCCCGTGGCCGCAGGAGGTCACCACCCAGATGGTGGCCAACTTCCTCGGTGGCGGAGCGGTCTGCAACGCGTTCGCCAACCAGGTCGGCGCCGAGGTCTGCGTGATCGACGTCGGCGTCGCGGGCGACCTCCCCGCCACCCCCGGCCTCCTGCCCCGCAAGGTCCGCCCGGGTACGGCCGACCTCTCCACCGGCCCGGCGATGACCCGCGAGGAAGCCGTCGCGGCCATCGAGGTCGGCATCGAGACGGCCCGCGACCTGGTGGCGGCCGGCAACAAAGCCCTCCTCACCGGCGAGATGGGCATCGCCAACACCACGGTCTCGGCGGCCCTGATCTCGGTCTTCACCGGGGTGGACCCGTCCGAGGTCACCGGCCGCGGCACGGGCATCAACGACGAGACGCACGCCCGCAAGGTCGAGGTCGTCCGCCGCGCCCTCGAGCTCCACCAGCCCGACCCGGCGGACCCGATCGGCGTCCTGGCGGCGATCGGCGGCCTGGAGCACGCGGCCATCGTCGGCCTCCTCCTCGGCGGTGCCTCCCTGCGTACGCCGGTGATCCTGGACGGCGTCAGCGCGGGAGCGGCCGCCCTGGTGGCGCGCGCCATCGCCCCCGAGTCCCTGTCGGCCTGCATCGCGGGCCACCGCAGCGCCGAGCCGGGCCACGTCGCCGCGCTCAACAAGCTGGGCCTGCGCCCGCTGGTCGACCTGGACCTCCGCCTCGGCGAGGGCACGGGCGCCCTGCTCGCCCTCCCCCTGGTCCAGAGCGCGGCCCGCGCGATGCACGAGGTCGCCACCTTCGACTCGGCGGGCGTCACCGAGAAGTAGCCCGACCCCAGCCCCGCCGGCGTTCGAGGCGCGGGTCCCGTCCGGGACCCAGCTCGTACTCGGGCCGGCGAAGCCCAACCCCAGCCCCGCCGGCGTGCGTGGCGCGGGGTCCCGTCCGGGGCCCCGCTCGTGCTCGGGCCGGGCGGAGCCCTACCCCAGCCCCGCCGGCGTTTGAGGCGCGGGGTCCGGGGCGGAGCCCCGATCCGTGACCGGCACCCGCGCACGGCCGAGGCCGGTACCGGGGCGGGCCGGGGCCGGTCCGGGGCCCGGGGCGCAGCCCCGTCCGCGCCTCGGGACGGCCCGCGCCGTATGGTGGACCCGCACCAAGAACCCGCACGTCAGCATCCCGCCGCTCCAGAGCCGCAGCGGCACGACAGAACGACCGCCGCACCAGGAGCCGCACCGCCATGGCCGAAACCCCCGCCTACCCCGTCGGTCTCCGACTCGCCGGCCGCCGCGTCGTCGTCATCGGCGGCGGCCAGGTCGCGCAGCGCCGCCTTCCCGCGCTCATCGCGGCCGGCGCCGACGTCCTGCTGATCTCGCCCTCCGCCACCCCCTCGGTGGACGCCATGGCCGAGACCGGCGAGATCCGCTGGGAGCGCCGCCGCTACCGGGACGGTGACCTCGCCGACGCCTGGTACGCGCTGATCGCCACCCAGAACCGCGAGGACAACGAGCGGGCCTCCGCCGAGGCCGAGCGCGAACGCGTCTGGTGCGTCCGCGCCGACGACGCCTCCGCCGCCACCGCCTGGACCCCCGCGACCGGCCGCATCGAGGGCGTCACCGTCGCCGTGCTGACCGGCAACGACCCCCGCCGCTCCGCGGCCGTCCGCGACGCCGTCGTGGAGGGCCTGCGCGACGGCACCCTCACCGCCCCCGCCCACCGGCACAAGGCCACCCCCGGCGTGGCCCTCGTCGGCGGCGGCCCAGGCGACCCGGACCTGATCACCGTGCGCGGCCGCCGCCTCCTCGCCGAGGCCGACGTGGTCATCGCCGACCGGCTCGGCCCCCGGGACCTGCTCGACGAGCTCCCGCCGCACGTCGAGGTCATCGACGCCGCGAAGATCCCGTACGGCCGGTTCATGGCCCAGGAGGCCATCAACAACGCCCTGATCGAGCACGCCAAGGCCGGCAAGGCGGTGGTCCGGCTCAAGGGCGGCGACCCGTACGTCTTCGGCCGCGGCATGGAGGAGCTCCAGGCCCTCGCCGAGGCCGGCATCCCCTGCACGGTCGTGCCCGGCATCTCCAGCTCCATCTCGGTGCCCGGCGCCGTCGGCATCCCGGTCACCCACCGCGGCGTGGCGCACGAGTTCACCGTCGTCAGCGGCCACGTCGGCCCCGACGACCCGCGCTCGCTCGTGGACTGGGCCTCCCTCGCCAAGCTCACCGGCACCCTGGTGATCCTGATGGGCGTCGACAAGATCGGCCTGATCGCCGAGGCGCTGGTGCGCCACGGCCGCTCCGCGGACACCCCCGTCGCGGTGATCCAGGAGGGCACCACCGCCACCCAGCGCCGGGTGGACGCCACCTTGGCCACGGTCGGCGAGACGGTGCGCGCCGAAGAGGTCCGACCGCCGGCCGTCATCGTCATCGGCGAGGTCGTCCGCGTGAACGGCCCGGGCGACCGCACGCTCCCCGCCACCGGCGCCTGACAGGCCGTTGGCACCGCACCCCGGACAAGGCAGTATCACCCTGTGGCTGATCTCATCACCGTCAACGACCCCGACGACCCGCGCCTGCGCGACTACACGGGCCTGACCGACGTCGAACTCCGGCGCCGGCGCGAGCCCGCGGAAGGCCTCTTCATCGCCGAGGGCGAGAAGGTCATCAGACGCGCCAAGGACGCCGGGTACGAGATGCGCTCGATGCTGCTCTCCGCCAAGTGGGTCGACGTCATGCGCGACGTCATCGACGAACTCCCGGCACCGGTCTACGCCGTGAGCCCCGAGCTCGCCGAGCGCGTCACCGGCTACCACGTGCACCGCGGGGCCCTGGCCTCCATGCAGCGCAAGCCGCTGCCCACGGCCGAGGAACTGCTCTCCACGACCCGCCGCGTGGTCGTCATGGAAGCGGTCAACGACCACACCAACATCGGGGCCATCTTCCGCAGCGCCGCCGCCCTCGGCATGGACGCGGTGCTGCTGTCGCCCGACTGCGCGGACCCGCTCTACCGCCGCTCGGTGAAGGTCTCCATGGGAGCGGTGTTCTCCGTCCCCTACGCCCGACTGGAGGCCTGGCCGAAGAGCCTGGACTCGGTGCGCGAGGCGGGCTTCAAACTGCTCGCCCTCACCCCGCACGAGAAGGCCACGGCGATCGACGTGGCCGCGCCGCAGTCCCTGGAACGGGTCGCGCTGATGCTCGGCGCCGAGGGCGACGGCCTGTCCACCCCCGCACTGGTCGCGGCCGACGAATGGGTGCGCATCCCCATGGCGCACGGCGTGGACTCGCTGAACGTCGGTGCGGCCGCCGCGGTCGCCTTCTACGCGGTGGCCCAGGGCCGCGCCTGACCGGGCACGAGGGGGCTACAGCTTCTGGGCCGCCGCGATGCCCAGCGCCACGATCAGCGTCACCACGACGAACACGATCAGCCGCTGCCGCATCAGCTTCGGATCCGGCCGCGAGGGGCGCCGTCCCGTCCCCGTCGTCCTGGGGGCCGGACGGCCGCCCGTGCGCCCCGCGGTCGGCCGGGAGGACGGCCCGCCGGGGTGCTGCGGGTTGCGGGAGGACGAGGGCCGCGAGTGCGGACCGCTCGGGGAGCCGCCCTGGGCCCGGGGCGTGGTGCTGCCGCCCGTACGACGCTCCGTGCGGCGGCCCGGGTACTCCTCGGCCCCGCCGATCCGCTCCGCCTCGGGCAGCCGCCCGGTCGGCCGCTCGACCCGGGCCCGCTGGGCCGGCGGACGCCCGTCGGAGAGCCCCTGCGCCTCGCGGGCCGCGATCTCCTTGAGCCGCATCGACAGCTGGAGCGTGCTGGGCCGCTCCTCGGGGTCCTTGGCGAGGCAGGCCCGCACCAGGGGCGCCAGCGCGTCCGGTACGCCCTGGAGGTGCGGCTCCTCGTGCACCACGCGGTACAGCATGACCTCGGAACTGCCGTGCCCGAAGGGCGAGTCGGCGGTGGCCGCGTAGGCCAGGGTGGCGCCCAGGGCGAAGACGTCGGTGGCCGGGGTGACGGCGGCGCCGCGCACCTGCTCGGGTGCGAGGAACCCGGGGGAGCCGACGGCCGTACCCACATGGGTGAGGGTGCTCGCCCCGGTGGCCCAGGCGATGCCGAAGTCGATGATCCGGGGGCCCTTGGGCGACAGCAGGATGTTCGAGGGCTTGAGGTCGCGGTGCACGACCCCCGCCTCGTGGACGGCGACCAGGCCCTCGGAGAGCGCGGCGCCCACGGCGGCGATCTGCGCGGCCGTCAGGGGGCCTTCCTCGGCCACCTTGTCGTGCAGCGAGGGGCCGGGCACGTACTGGGTCGCGAACCAGGGGCGCTCGGCCTCCAGGTCCGCGGCCACCAGGCGGGCGGTGCACCCGCCCCGGATCCGCCGGGCGGCGGACACCTCGCGGGCGAACCGCGAGCGGAACTCCTGGTCCTCGGCCAGATCCGGCCGGATGACCTTGAGCGCGACGCGCTGCCCGCGCCGGTCCGATCCCAGGTACACCACGCCCATGCCGCCGGCGCCGAGCCGCCGGTGCAGTCTGAACGAGCCGACGACACGCGGGTCCTCGCGCCGGAGCCGCATCATCGCCATGTCCACCCCGCTGACCGGTCGTCCTGTTGACGTGGCACAGCTTACGGACCATCCGGCATGCGTGCTCAGAGGCCGCGCCCTCGCCGGGGGATTCGGTTGTCAGTGCGCCACAGCACACGTGAGGGGGCGTCGGCGCCGTGGTCCGGGAGCGTTCCCAGAGTGCTCCACCCGGCCAAGCAGCCCTTTTTCCAAGGGGATTGGCGCCCGGTGGCGGGTTCGGGCCCGCTCCGGCGCGCGCGTAGGCGGCTCCCGGCCGAGTCGATCTTGCCGGGGGTCGGTGGGCGGACACGCGGCGACAGGCAGTGACGGAAGTGAGCGAAGTCACTACCCTCCGGTCATCCCCTCCGGGAAGACCCCCAAAACGGGGGAGCGATCTCCACCCAGGGGAGTACGCGGGACAGGCCCCGTCATCCTCCTGGAGGCCCGGCAATGGGTACGAGGGCATGAGGTCAGGAGCCGCCCGCCCGCCTAGTGTTGAAGACAAGCGGCGGGTGGCGCACTCGTCCCCCGAGGTCACGAGCCCGCCGCTGCCAAACGACAGGGAGAGGACCATGGCGGACATCGCACGGCAGGGACGCAAGGCATTCGCGTTCAACGGCCACGAGTCCGGTACCCGCCACCCCTTGGTGGCCGCGGCCATGGTGCTCCCCCTGGCCGCCCTGCTGCTCTTCCTCTTCGGAGGCTTCGAGCAGCTGGCGGCACAGGCGTCGTCCGTAGGCGTGATGCTGGGGCGCTGAGCGGCGCCCCGGGTCCGGAAGAGCGGTCCGGACCGGGACATCGGCCTGTCGAACCCCGTGGGGACGGGGGAGCGGCGGACGGACGGCAGGTGAAGGGTGCTGCCCGTACGACTGGGGAGTCGGACGGGCAGCACCCTTTTTCATGCTCCCGGACCCTCCGCCGGGCCCTCCGCGTGCCGGGCCATCCGCGCGGGGGAACGCGAAAGCCCCGACCGTGGAGACGGCCGGGGCTTTCCGGTGGTGCGCGATACTGGGATTGAACCAGTGACCTCTTCCGTGTCAGGGAAGCGCTCTCCCGCTGAGCTAATCGCGCGGGCTCCGCAACTCGAAAGCCGCAGGTGGAACAAGGTGGTGCAGGTGCTGCGTGCGCGATACTGGGATTGAACCAGTGACCTCTTCCGTGTCAGGGAAGCGCTCTCCCGCTGAGCTAATCGCGCGGGGATCCTTGCGGATCAGTGGACGATACTGGGATTGAACCAGTGACCTCTTCCGTGTCAGGGAAGCGCTCTCCCGCTGAGCTAATCGTCCTTGGAGGTGGAGACGGGATTTGAACCCGTGTAGACGGCTTTGCAGGCCGTTGCCTCGCCTCTCGGCCACTCCACCATGTAGCTGTAGGGGTTCTCGGGAAGATCCCCCACTTCGAGCGGACGACGAGACTCGAACTCGCGACATCCACCTTGGCAAGGTGGTGCTCTACCAACTGAGCTACGTCCGCAGGTCACCGTGTTCGCTCCGGGGTTTTTCCCCTTCGCTCCCTGGCGACGTGTTGAACTCTAGCGGATTACCGGGCCAGCTCAAAAACGCGTTTCCGCAGCGTGCTGCCACTCGATCACCACAGGTCACCCCGCCGTCACCGCACCGGCGCCGTGCCGTCACCGGTCATAGACTCGCAGCCGTGCACGACCTGCCTCCCATGGCCCGCTTCGGCGGCCTTCTCGCGACCGACCTCCGAGACGTCACCAGCGATCCCGCCGCCCTCGACTCCACCGGCTTCTGGGCGGTGTCCGCCGACTTCGAAGGGCGGCTCGTCTGCGCGCGCTTCGGCGACGTGCGCCGCGAGCCGGTCCCCGCGCCCGTTCCGGGCGCCTGGCGCGGACCCGACGCCGACCGGTGGACCTCCTCCCTCGACCGCGCCGCGTACGTGGCCGGCGTACGCCGCGTCCGGGAACACATCGCCGCAGGTGAGGTCTACCAGGCCAACCTCTGCCGGGTGATGTCCGCGCCGCTGCCCCACCCCGACCGCGCCGATGTCGACGCACTCACCGCACTCCTCGCGCGCGGCAACCCCGCACCCTTCGCAGGAACGATTCGCCTGGCCGCCCACGGCGTCGAGATCGCCACCGCCTCACCGGAGCTCTTCCTGCGCCGGTCCGGCCGGCACATCGAGTCCGGCCCCATCAAGGGGACCGGCCGCACCGCCCGCGACCTGCTCCCCAAGGACCACGCCGAGAACGTGATGATCGTGGACCTCGTGCGCAACGACCTCGGCCGGGTCTGCGCGACGGGCTCCGTCGCCGTCCCCGAGCTGTGCGCCGTCGAGGAGCACCCGGGCCTCGTCCACCTCGTCTCCATCGTCAGCGGCGAGCTCGCCGACGGCGCCGGTTGGCCCGAACTGCTCGCCGCCACCTTCCCGCCCGGTTCCGTCACGGGCGCCCCGAAGTCCTCCGCCCTGCGGATCATCGAAGCCCTGGAAACCGCCCCGCGCGGCCCCTACTGCGGAGGCATCGGCTGGGTGGACGCGGACCGGCGCACCGCCGAGCTCGCCGTCGGCATCCGTACCTTCTGGATCGACCGCGAGGCCGCCGGCGGCCCCCGACTGCTCTTCGGCACCGGAGCGGGCATCACCTGGGGCTCCGACCCCGACCGCGAGTGGGCGGAAACCGAACTCAAGGCCGCCCGGCTCCTGCGCGTGGCCATGGGCCACGAGGTGAGCGGTGGTACGCAGGGGACGACCGACACGATCGGAAGGACCGCACCATGAAGATCTGGCTCGACGGAGCCCTGACCGAGGTGGACAGCGCGAAGGTGTCCGTCTTCGACCACGGCCTGACCGTGGGCGACGGCGTCTTCGAGACGCTGAAGGCCGAGCGCGGCCGCGCCTTCGCGCTCACCCGGCACCTGGAACGGCTCACCCGCTCGGCCCGGGGCCTGGGCCTGCCGGACCCCGACCTCGACGAGGTCCGCCGCGCCTGCGCCGCCGTACTGGAGGCCAACCCGCTGGAACACGGCCGGCTGCGCATCACCTACACCGGCGGCGTCTCCCCGCTCGGCTCCGACCGGGGGGACGCCGGGACCACCCTGATCGCCGCCGTCGCGGACTCCCCCCGCCGCCCGGACACCACCGCCGTCGTCACGGTGCCCTGGGTCCGCAACGAGCGCTCCGCCGTGGCCGGGCTGAAGACCACCTCGTACGCCGAGAACGTGGTCGCCCTCGCCGCCGCGCACCGCTCCGGGGCCTCCGAAGCGCTCCTCGCCAACACCCTCGGCCGCCTCTGCGAGGGCACCGGCTCCAACGTCTTCGTCGTGCTCGACGGAGAACTGCACACCCCGCCGCTCGACTCCGGCTGCCTGGCCGGCATCACCCGGGCCCTCATCGTCGACTGGGCCGGTGCGAAGGAGACCGACCTGCCCTTCGAGGTGCTGGAGCGGGCCGAGGAGGTCTTCGTGACCTCCTCGCTGCGCGACGCCCAGGCGGTGCTGCGGATCGACGACCGCGAGCTGGGGACCGCCCCCGGACCGGTCACGGCCGAGGTGATGCGGATCTTCGAGGTGAAGGCGGCCGCCGACATCGACCCGTAACGGGCGCCCGGCCGCCGGGCCCTGCCGTCAAAGTCCCGTCGGGCCCGACGCCACTTTGACGACAGGACCTGGGAGGGCTGTCGTGGCGGCCGCGGGGCGGGTAGAACTCAAGGGATGACCACCACCCTGCGGCCGTCCGGGCCGCTCCAGCACACGGCGGACGGCGCGCGTTCGCGCCCGTACGAGATCCGGGTCAACAGCAGGCGGGTCGGCGCCCTGACCATCGCCTCCGACACCCCGTTCGGGCCGACGGTCGGCGAGATCCGCGACCTGGACGTCGAGCAGGGCGACCGGCGGCGGGGGAGGGCCACCGTGGCCGCGCTCGCCGCCGAGGAAGTGCTGCGCGGCTGGGGCTGCCGCCGGGTCCGCGTCTCGGTCCCGGCGGACTCCGAGGCGGGCCTGTGCATGGCCGAGGCCCTCGGGTACACCGAGTACAGCCGGAACATGGCCAAGGACCTGACGGCCGAGCCGCCCGCCCTCCCCGAGGGGGTGCTCGGCCGCCCCATGACGGACGCCGAGTACGAGGGCTGGTACGCCCGGGCCGTCGAGTCCTACGCCGCGAACTGGAGCAGCCGCGGCATGTCCGCCGAGGCCGCCCGCGCCAAGTCGGTCGCCGACCACGAGAGCCAGCTGCCCCGGGGCCTGGCCACCCCGGGAGCGGCCTTCGTGGTCTTGGAGGCCGCCGGGGTGCCCGTCGGCCACGTGTGGCTCGCGCCGCGCGGGGCGGGCTCGTACGTCTACGACATCGAGGTCCGGGCCGAACACCGGGGACACGGGCACGGCCGCCACCTGATGGAGCTCGCCGAGCACACCGCCCTCGCCGCCGGCCACCGTCTGCTGGCGCTCCAGGTCTTCACCGACAACACCCCGGCCCTGAGGCTGTACCTCTCCCTCGGCTACCGACCCACCAACTTCAACTACGCGAAGGACCTGATCTAGGCGATGTCTAGGCGGTCTCTCCGGCGTCTGCCAGCAGACGGTCGGCGATCTCCTCGATCCGGGCGCGCAGGCCGTCCTGGCTCTTGCCGCCGTCGAGGCGCTGCCCGTCGATCACGTACGTCGGGGTGCCGGTGACGCCGATCGCCTTGCCCTCGGCCTGGTCGGCGTCGACGATCAGGATGTGCCGCCCGTCGATCAGGGCGGTGTCGAACTCCTCTACGTCGAGCCCCAGTTCACGTGCCACGTCCAGGAGGACCGGCTCGCCGCGCTCGGCCAGCTCCGCGGTGCGCGCCAGCACGGCCTCCGCGTAGGGCCAGCCCCGGCCCTGCTCGACGGCCTCCTCGGCGGCCTGCGCCGCGGCGAAGGAGTGCTTGTGCTTCTCCAGGGGGAAGTGGCGCAGCCGGAGGTCCAGCCGGTCGCCGTAGCGGGCCCGCAGGGCGCGTACGTCGTCCAGGGCGCGGTGGCAGTCCGGGCACTGCAGTTCGCACCAGACGTCGAGGATCACGGAATCGGTCATGCGGACAGTCTCCCAGCCCCCGCCCGCCCCACCGACCGGGACCGGGACCTGGACGGGGACCTGATCGGGGACCTGGACCGGGAGACCTGGACCCAGGGAGGAGGCGCGACCCGGAGATGTCCCGGAGATCCGTCCGGGCGGGGCCCGGGACCTGGCCGCCGCCGCGGCGGCCGGTGCAGGATGGATAGGGACGGATCGCCCAGTCAGTCGCCGAGAGTCCGGAGGACCGCATGCTTGCCGAGACCATTTGCTCCGCGGTGTCAGTGGCGGGCTTGGGCATCGCCGCGGTCACCGCCTACCGCAAGCGCTTCCTGGCCGCCGCGCGGATCACCGCGTACGCGCTCGTGCCGGTCGCCCTGGTGATGACGGGGTTCGTCGAGTGGGTGTCCGGGATGGTCTTCAACCCGACCGTCTGGGCCGGCTTCGGGCTGTTGGGGGTGTCCTGGCTGCTCTTCATGACCACCCGCGCCATCGAACGCCGCGGCCTCGCCGCGTCCGGGGAGTCCGGGGAGCCCGGAGCACCGGGGAAGTCGAAGAAGAAGGTCAAGGGGAGCCCGGCCGCCGGGGCCGTCGCCCCGGCCGCTTCCGCGCCGTCCCTGGGCTCCGCCCGGGCCGGTTCGCCGCCCCGGTCCGCCGCTCCCGCGGACGACTTCTCCGACATCGAGGCCATCCTCAAGAAGCACGGGATCTGAGCACGGGATCCGGCCCGGACCGGGTCTCGACCACAAGATCGAGCGAACTCCCGCCCGGATGTTGGCGTGTTGAGGGCCGCTCGGTGGTGCGCTGCGCCATCATCGCCCCGACATGTTCGACACATCGCACGGTGACCCGCCGGTACCCGCCCCTGCCGTGGAGGAGCCGCGAGGCTGTCTCTTCGCGCTCTCCCAACCACCCCTGATGATCTTCCTAGCGGTGATCGGCATCCTGCTGCTGCTCGCCGCCGTGCACGATCTCTTCCTGCTCTGACGCCTCCGCGTCGGCCTCCTTGCGCCGGGCCCGGTACGCCGCCACGTGCAGCCGGTTCCCGCAGGTCCGGCTGTCGCAGTAGCGCCGGGAGCGATTGCGGGACAGGTCGACGAAGGCCCGTCGACAGTCCGGGGCCTCGCAGCGGCGCAGCCGTTCCTGTTCGCCGGAGACCACGATGAAGGCCAGCGCCATGCCGCCGTCGGCCGCCAGGTGGTCGCCCACCGACGCGCCCGGCGCGAAGTAGTGCACGTGCCAGTCGTAGCCGTCGTGGTCGGTCAGCTGCGGGGTGGTGCCGGCGGTGGCCACGAGCTCGTTGATCAGTATGGAAGCCGCACGTGGGTTCGGGGAGGCGAAGACCTGGGCGAACTTTGCGCGCACGGTCCGGACGCCGGCCAGGTCGCGGGCGCTGAGCTCGCCGACGTCGCTGATCGCGTACTCCTGGACGAATCCGCGCAGCTCGCCGATGTCCGAGAGCCCGTCGGGCTGGTCGGCCTCGGCCGCGGTGTTCACCAGCGCGACGACGACGTCGAGCGCGCGACGGGTGTCGTGGGGGATCTGCACGGGGTCTCCCTCAGGGGCCGGGCCTGCGACGACGGGAGCCGCCGCCGCTGCCGCCCGACAATAGCGGGTCCCGAACAGCACGCCGGCGCCGTCCTCGCGGGTGGCTTCCGCGGGAACAGCGCCGGCACTGCCGTATGTGGTTGTCCAGCCCACACCGTCGCCCCGAGTCGGACGGTGTCGAGCGGCTGTAGGCCTGGCTCAGCTTTCGGCCAGGATGTGGGAGAGCTCCTTGTCGAGGTCGAAGTGCCGGTGCTCGGTCCCGGGTGGAACCGCGGCGTCCGTCCGCTTGAGGAACGACTCGAGTGCTCGGGCGGGTGCTTCGAGCAGCGCTTCTCCCTCCGGTGAGCTCAGGGCGATGCAGACGACGCCCTGACCGTGGCTGCGGGACGGCCAGACGCGGACGTCGCCGGTACCGGTGGGCCGGTGGAGACCCTCCGCGAGGAGGTCGCGGGCGAACACCCATTCGACCGTCTCCTCGGCGCCGGTGTGGAAGGTGGCGTGCACGGCGTAGGGGTCGGCCGTGTCATACCGCAGGCCCGCGGGAACAGGCAGTGAGGACTCGCTCGACACAACGAGGCGCAGGTGCAGCTCGCAGCTGACCGTGGTGTTCATAAGCGCCAGGGCCTTTCGCTCAGTGTGCGCTCGGGGATTCGCACGTCGGCGAAATCGACATGCCACCTACGGTGCCGTTGTAAACCCCTCTGACCGTTTTGCGGACCTCTGGGTCCCTCGGACGGCGGATCCAAACCCGCATTCCGGTGTGCATCGAGCTCCGGTAGATTCGGCTCCATGAATACGGGGAGTGACCGCGGAACCCAAGGGTCTGCCGCTGACGAAGCCACCACGGAAGCCGCCACCGGATCGGCCGCGGACGAGACCGCGGACGCGACCGCGGAGGCCGCCGCGGAGGCGCCGCACGTATCGAAGGCCCCGGCCTTCATCAAGTCGAACAAGAGCCTGCACCTGAGCTGGCAGGTCGGCGTCTTCATCGTCGGCCTCGCGGTGATCGCCGCGGGCGTCGCGATGCTCGTGCTGCCCGGTCCCGGCTGGGTCGCGATCTTCGCGGGCCTGGCGATCTGGGCCACCGAGTTCGCCTGGGCCCACCTCGTGCTGCGCTGGACCAAGCGGAAGGTCACCGAGGCCGCACAGAAGGCGCTCGATCCGAAGGTCCGCCGCCGCAACATCATCCTGACCAGCGTGGGGCTCGTGATCGCGGGCGCGCTGATCGGTTTCTACCTGTGGAAGTACGGGCTCGTCCTGCCCTGGAACCTCAAGGACCAGTGATGGTCAAGGAGCACCGCTGACATGCGGTAATGTTTGCGGTGCGTCCGGGCGATTAGCTCAGTGGGAGAGCACTTCGTTCACACCGAAGGGGTCACTGGTTCGAACCCAGTATCGCCCACCCGGACCAGAGGCCCGGAGACTGTCACAGTCTCCGGGCCTCTGGCGTTTCACCCGAGCCGGCCGATCGCGGACCGCAGCCGGCGGGCGTCGCGCAGCCGCCGCTCGTACGTCGCCCCCACCGCCAGCAGCAGCACGCCCGCCAGGGCCGGCGGCACCCAGCGCGGGAGCGCACCCGCGACCTGCACCACGTACGGCGCCAGCTCGTGCACCGCCACCGCCGCCAGCACGGCCCCGCCGAGCAGGAGCGGCGCCTGGAGCCGCCACCGGGCGCCCAGCAGGGTCACCACCAGCGCGGCCACCCCCAGCAGCAGCGGGCGCAGCCAGCCCGCGTCCCCCCAGGCCGCCAGCAGACTCGGCACCAGCGTCGCCGCCAGGCCCGGGCCGTACGCCGTCCAGGACGAGGCCCCCGGGTCCCGGCGCCGCCGCAGCAGACCCACCACGAGGGCGGGCACCGTGACCGGCAGCGCGTAGGCCTCCGGGGCGCTCACTCCGGCCTCGGCCAGCCGCACCCAGGTCGCCGCCGCGAACAGCGCCCCCGCCGCCCAGCCCAGCACCCGCCGCTCCGGCCGCACCGCGGCGCCCGCGCAGACCACCCCGGCCAGCGCCAGGACCAGCGCCAGGGTCCCGGCCCGCCCGGCCGACAGGCCCACCGCCACTGCGCCCGCCCCCGCCGCCGCGATCTCCACGGGCAGCCGGACCCCGCCCAGCCGCGGCCCGAGGGCCGCCGCCAGCGCCGGGACCGCGAGCACCGGCAGTGCCCACCACACCACCGCCAGGTCCGACACCGCTCCCGCCGCCACCAGGACGCCCGTGGCGTAGCCGACCGCGGACACGGCCGCCCCCGACCGGATCGGGCGCGAAGCGGCCCCGTACGCCGCTGCCGCCGCGCAGCCCGCGCCCAGCAGCCCCCAGACGGCGAAGGTCGCCGCCCGGCCGTCCAGCGCGCCCAGGGACACGTTCGCGGCGCCCGTCAGCGCGCACACGGCGGCCGCGGTCCGGGCCCCGCGCGCCCGGGAGCGCAGGGCGAGGGCGCCCGCCGCGCCCGTCACCGCGAGCTGCACGGCGAACACCGCCGCCACCGGGAACCCGAGCAGCACCGGGGCCGTGAACAGCCCCGCCCAGGCCGAGGCCACCGCCACCACCATCGGCTCCGGCCGGGACAGCGCCCGGGCGAGCCACCAGGCCGCTCCGGCCACGACCAGCAGGGTCAGCGCGGCCGCGGCCCCCGACCCGTAAGGGTCCCGCTCCGGGGTCGTCGCCGCCCACACCTCACCCAGCACCCGCAGCCGGGCCACCAGGGTCGCGGCCACCGCGACACCCGCCGACAGCGCCGCCAGGGACGCCACCGCGGCCCCGGCCCGCGCCGACCCGCGCCGGACCGCCACCGGGAGCGCGGAGGCCCGTACCGCCGCCAGCAGCGGCAGCGCCAGCAGCAGGTGCACCAGCACCGTCCACGCCGGGTCCAGGCCCGGCCGGGCCACCCCGCCCAGGCCGGCCACCGCCGCCAGGGCGCCCGTCAGGGCCGCGGCCGAGGCGCGCGGCTCCCGCCATGCCGCCGCCACCCCGAGGGCCGCGCCCGCCAGCAGCAGCGCCGCCGGGGCCAGGGCCTGCGCCGCCGACCCGGCCGACCACGACTGGGCCACCCCGATCAGCAGCGCGCCCGCGCCCGTCACCGCCGCCGGGACCGCCGCCGCCCTGACCTTCAGGGCGAGCGCCGCGTCCAGCGCCGCCGTCGTCAGCAGCGCCCAGCCGAGCGCCTGCGGTCCCGGCCGTACGGCCAGCGCGGCCAGCGGCAGCGCGAACTGCGCCGCCAGCACCGCGGCCGGCAGCGGGATCCGCAGCTTCCGCAGCCCCGAGCCGTAGCCGGCCCACGCGGCCGCCAGCACGGCGGCCGCCCCCGCCGCGTAACCCGTGCCGTTCGCCTCCGGCATGCCGACCGCGTACAGCGCGTACGCATCGAGCACCGTCAGCAGCAGACCGACCGCCGCCACCGACTCCGCCGTCGACCGCAGCCCGCGGCGCAGCAGGAGCACGGGCGTGCCCAGCGCCGCCGCCGTCACCGCGGCGAGCACCGCCGAGCGCCCGCCGATCCCCATGGACCCCCAGCTGACCAGCGTGAACGCGAGCGCCGCGATCGCCAGCAGCACCGCGCCCAGGGTGAGCAGCACGTTCTGCGCGCTCGGCGCGGAGGCCTCCTTCGCGGGACCGGCGGGCCCGACGGTCGCGGCCGGGCCCCAGCGGACCGGGGCGGGCGCGCCGCCGGACTGGAGCAGCACGCGCAGCAGCCAGTCCCGGCGGCCCAGCAAATACAGCCGCCGGGCATCGAGTTGGGCCAGCTCGCGGTCGATGAGCGCCAGCTCTTCGGCGGGCGGCAGAGGCGTGTTCATATCCGGAGTGTGGCGGCGGTCACGCAGTCAGGACATGGGCGTGCGTACTCAGATGCGCCCTGAGTAGGTACCTGACGTACGGCCCCGGAGCCCCTTCGGGAGAAGCGGTTTGAACCAGCCCCGAGCCTTCTGTATTGTTCAGTCCGTTCCCGGGCGATTAGCTCAGCGGGAGAGCACTTCGTTCACACCGAAGGGGTCACTGGTTCGATCCCAGTATCGCCCACCGGGACAGGCCGGTCCGTCACTGACGGACCGGCCTTCCGCATGTTCGGGCACCTTCGCGCACCGCTCCTACGCCGCCGTCGACAGGTCCGGCCGCAGCGGCCAGTGCGGATCCACCGCCTCCGGCGTCCCCTGACGCGCGAACCACGCCTGCAGACCCCGCGCCTGCGCCGCGTGCCACACCGCCTGGAGCGTGTGCAGCTCGGCCGGCGTCAGCCGCTCCAGCCGGGCCGCGAACCGCCGCCCCACCGCCCGGACGAGTTCCAGCGAGGCCATCGCGTCCGCCGCCGCGTCGTGCGCGCCCTCCAACTCGATCCCGTAGTGCGCGCACAGGTCCGTCAGCGTCCGGCGGCCCTTGCGGTAGCGGTCCAGGTGCTTGTCCAGCACCCGCGGGTCCAGCACCGTCAGCGGCCGGTCGTCCAGGTACCGCAACAGCGAGGACGCCCGGTGCCGGCGCAACTCCCGGTCCAGCAGCGTCAGATCGAACGGCGCGTTCATCACCACCACCGGCCGGCCCGCCACCTGCTGCTCCCCGAGCGCCCGGGCTATCTCCTCCACCACCGGCGCCGGCCAGCGCCCGTGACGCTGTAGGTGTTCATCGGTCAGCCCGTGCACTTCCGTAGCGCCCGGGGGCACCGGAATCCCGGGATTGACCAGCCAGCGCGTGGTGCGGACCCGGCCGCCCGCACACTCCTGGACGATGAGCGCGGCGGACACGATCCGGTCCTGCTCGACGTCCACCCCGGTGGTCTCCGTGTCGAATGCGGCCAGCGGGCCCTCGTACCAGCGTGTCATGGCGAACTCCTCGTCCCCGAGCGGCGGATGGAGCTTCCTGAACACTCCAGCCCCGCCGCATCCGTGATACCCGGGCTGTTTGCCCCGTACGCCGTTTGCGGGCACTCGGGTGCGGAGACAACTTCCTTGGGGGGCCGTGCGCATGACCGGCCGTCACCCAGCACGCTCGCGACAGAGCCCGCAAGGCACGGGGGAGCCGGCCATGGCGCTCACACAGCCCGAACCGGGCGGGGTGCTCCACCAGGGGACAGGTCCGCGGACCGGAGCCCTGCGCGGCACGCTCGCCACCACCGCCTGCATGGAGACCCTCCAGGTGGGATACCTGCACGCCGTCGCGGCCGCCGCCGGGTGCTCGCTCTCCCAGCCCTTCCCCGACAACGGCATCGACTGGCACGTCTCCCACGGAGCGCCCGAGCACGTCGTCGACGACGAGGTCACCATCAAGGTGCAGCTCAAGGCGACCTACCAGATACCGCCGCGGCCCGCCGGTGCCACCTTCGGGTTCACCCTCGACAACGAGCACCTGGTGAAGCTGGCCCGGACGCCCGTCGCCGTCCACAAGATCCTCGTCGTGATGCTCGTACCGAGGGAGCGCGACCAATGGCTCGCCGCCGGACACGACCGGCTCGACCTCAGGCACTGCTGCTACTGGACCAACCTCGCCGGACACCCCGTGACCGGCCGGCGCCGCACCACCGTACGGATCCCGACCACGCGGATCTTCGACGACCGTGCGCTGTGCGAGATCATGACCCGGGTCGGGTCGGGAGGGACACCCTGATGAACCTGCACTCACCGCACCTCGAACCGCTCCCGTCCCCGCGGTACGCCCCGGGCGGTCCCGATCCCGCGCAGGTCGACCCGCAAGTGCTGGGAGCGCTGCTGCACCGGCACGGATGGCTGCGGCGCGGCGGCGCGGCCGGCCGGTACGGCCGCTGGACCCCGCCCGGCCGCTCGGGCACCAGCCTGCTCGTCCCCGAGAGCCGCACCTTCCCCGACTGCACGGACCTGCTGGAGGAGGCGCTCACCGCCCTCGCGCACGGCGGACTGCCCTCGGCCCGCGAGGTGCTCCTCGGACTGAGCGTGCCCAGCGACGAGATCCGCTGGGAGCGGGAGATCCCGGAGGGGCCCTACGGGTACCAGGGCGAGGCCTCCTGGCCCGTGCAGGAGCAGCTGCGCTCGGCCGCACGCCGGCTCCTGCTCGCGGGGGCCCTCGCCGACCGGGCCCGGGCCGGCTACTACGGGGCCCGGCACCAAGCGCAGGCCGAGCGCACCCTGGACGGGGTCCTGGTGGGACCCTCCCCGGGCGGGCGCCAGCTGACCGCGTACGTTCCCGTGGACGGCGGCCGGGGACCCGTGACCCGGCTGCACCACGCCCTGCACGCGGCCCGCGAGGCGGTGGACTACCAGCGGGCCACCGGCGGCATGGAGGCCTTCGACGCGGCGGTGGCCGCCGGGGTCAGCAGGGAACTCGCCGAAGCGCTCATCGCCCTGGTCCGGGGCTCGGAGGGGGCCCGGATCACCCTGGCCTGGGCGCCGGCGGCCGGGGTCCCGGCGGGCTGTGCGGCCCGCCCCGAGCCGGTGGAGTTCTCCCCGGGCGACCTGCTCGTGCTGCGGGAGGCCGCCGCCCGCTACACCCGCGCGGAACCCGCCGTACCGGTCCGGCTCGCCGGGGCCGTGGTGCGGATGCGGCGCAAGGCCGCCGGGGGAGGCGGGACCGTACGGCTGCGGGTGCTGGCCGGGGCGGAGGTCCCGTACGTCCGGGCGGCCCTCGACGAGGAGGCGTACCGCATCGCGGGCCACGCCCACCTGGTGGGCCTGCCGGTCCGGCTCACCGGCCGACTGCAACGCCGCGGCGGCTTCCGGCGGCTGTCCGACGCGGCGGACGTGACGCCGGTACCGATGGACGAGGTCGAGCGGGACCGGCTGATGAAGTCCCTGGACGCGGCCTTCGACCCGGAGGACGTGCTGCCCTCTGACGACTAGACGGGACGGCCGGGTCGTCTCTTTCCGGATCTCGTCGGCCGAGCCCGCGGCGTCCGGTGGCGGTGCCGTGCAGGGCGCCCCGACAACCTGGGGGTCCCCCCGGACGGAGTCTGGGGGATCGATTGCGGTGCCGGGCGTTGCGGGCCCGGCACGATCCGAAAGAGACGGCCCAGATGACGGCAGGGCCTAGCGGTACGCGGTGGCGCGGACCGTGTCGCCGCACAGGGCGAACTGGCCGCCGTCGGAGGGGGCCACCTGGAAGCCCGTGCCCATGACGCCGATCACCAGCGTGGGGGCGACGGTCGGGTCGGCGCCGGAGGCGCAGAAGCCGTCCGCCTCGCCGAGCACCGGGGTGAAGGTCAGGACCGTCGAGGCGGTCCCGCCCAGGGGCAGCAGCACCGGCCGGGCCTCGCCCCGGGGGACGACGCGCAGCGGCTTGTTCTGGTCCGGAGAGCCCTGGCCGGCGAGGGCGACCGTCGGGAAGCCCTGCAGCTGACAGGTCGGGCCGTTGTTGACCACGGTGAACCGCACGTGCGTGGTGTCGGGCCGCTCCGCGCCCGAGTCCGAGAGCAGGTCTCCGGTGCACGCGGGGACCGGCGCCGCCGCCGCGGGAGTGCCGACGAGCAGTCCGCCCGCCAGCAGGGCCGTCGCGGCGCCCAAGGCAGCCGCCTTCCTGGTCACGCTCATGGGTGTCACCTCATGCCAGGTAGGAAGATCCCCTTCCACCATCCCACGAGGTGCCGGTGGCGGCCCGGCCGAAGGAGGCCATGACCAGCCCCGGGACGGGGGAGAAGTCGAGGCCGCGGGTGAAGCCCAGGCGTTCGTACAAGGTCACTGCGGGGGCGTTCGCCGCGCCCGTGGTGACCTCGACCGGCCGGCCCGGGAACAGCTCGGTCAGGGCGTGGCGCAGCAACTGCGAGGCGACGCCGCGGCGGAACCAGGCCGGGTCCACGCACAGCCGGTCGATGCAGACGGCGTCGTCGGCCTCCTCCCACGCGAGGAAACCGGCCGGAACACCGTCCTCGGCGACGGCGCCCACCCAGTTCAGGGGCCGGACCCTCATCTCGGCGAGGCTCTCGCCCAGCGCCGGGATGCCGTCGAAGCCGATCAGCTCCGCCTCCACCGCGTAGGCGGCCCGCCCGATCCGGTGCACGGCCGCCGCGGTGGCGTCGTCGGTCAGGTCCAGGAGACGTATCTGCGGCATGCCGGCCACGCTACCCGCGGCCCGCGCCGAGCGGCCCGGAGTTTTCGGGCGGGCGGCGGCCCGCGGGGCCGAGGGGACGCCGCGGGGCCCCGCCCCACGGGCCCGACCGCGTCGGCCCCCGGGTGCGGGGGACCCGCTGGGCAGGCCCGGGCGGTAACCGTTTAGCGGCACGGCCGCTCCGCTCGGTACGATTCAGGCGCGCGGCGTTCGCCCGCGCACCCCCTGAGTCAGGAGAGACCGGTGTCAGACGTCCGTGTGATCATCCAACGCGATTCCGAGCGGGACGAGCGCGTGGTGGCCACGGGCACTACGGCGGCGGAGCTCTTCGCCGGCGAGCGCACCATCGTCGCCGCGCGCATCGCGGGCGAGCTCAAGGACCTCGCGTACGAGGTGCAGGACGGCGAGACCGTCGAACCGGTGGAGATCTCCTCCGAGGACGGCCTGAACATCCTGCGCCACTCGACCGCGCACGTCATGGCGCAGGCCGTGCAGGAGCTCTTCCCCGAGGCCAAGCTGGGCATCGGCCCGCCGGTCCAGAACGGCTTCTACTACGACTTCGACGTCGCCCGCCCCTTCACCCCCGATGACCTCAAGGCCATCGAGAAGAAGATGCAGGAGATCCAGAAGCGCGGCCAGAAGTTCTCCCGCCGCGTGGTCACCGACGAGGCGGCCCGCGAGGAGCTCGCCGACGAGCCGTACAAGCTGGAGCTCATCGGCATCAAGGGCTCCGCGTCCACCGACGACGGTGCGAACGTCGAGGTGGGCGGCGGCGAGCTGACCATCTACGACAACCTGGACGCGAAGACCGGCGACCTGTGCTGGAAGGACCTCTGCCGCGGTCCCCACCTGCCCACCACCCGGAACATCCCGGCGTTCAAGCTCATGCGCAACGCGGCCGCCTACTGGCGCGGCAGCGAGAAGAACCCGATGCTCCAGCGCATCTACGGCACCGCGTGGCCGTCGAAGGAGGAGCTGAAGGCCCACCTCGACTTCCTCGCCGAGGCCGAGAAGCGCGACCACCGCAAGCTCGGCAACGAGCTCGACCTCTTCTCCATCCCGGACGAGATCGGCTCCGGCCTCGCCGTCTTCCACCCGCGCGGCGGCATCATCCGCCGGGTCATGGAGGACTACTCGCGCAAGCGGCACGAGGAGGAGGGCTACGAGTTCGTCTACTCCCCGCACGCCACCAAGGGCGCCCTCTTCGAGAAGAGCGGCCACCTGGACTGGTACGCGGAGGGCATGTACCCCCCCATGCAGCTCGACGGTGGTACCGACTACTACCTCAAGCCCATGAACTGCCCGATGCACAACCTGATCTTCGACGCGCGCGGTCGCTCCTACCGCGAGCTGCCGCTGCGCCTGTTCGAGTTCGGCACCGTGTACCGGTACGAGAAGTCGGGCGTCGTCCACGGCCTGACCCGCGCCCGCGGCTTCACCCAGGACGACGCGCACATCTACTGCACCCGCGAGCAGATGGCGGAGGAGCTCGACACGACCCTCACCTTCGTGCTCAACCTGCTGCGCGACTACGGTCTGACCGACTTCTACCTGGAGCTGTCGACCAAGGACCCGGAGAAGTTCGTCGGCTCGGACGAGGCCTGGGAGGAGGCGACCGCGGTCCTCGCGCAGGTCGCCGAGAAGCAGGGCCTCCCGCTGGTCCCGGATCCGGGCGGCGCAGCCTTCTACGGTCCGAAGATCTCGGTGCAGTGCAAGGACGCCATCGGCCGCACCTGGCAGATGTCGACCGTGCAGCTCGACTTCAACCTGCCGGAGCGCTTCAACCTGGAGTACACCGCGCCCGACGGCTCGCGCCAGCGGCCCGTCATGATCCACCGCGCGCTGTTCGGCTCGATCGAGCGGTTCTTCGCCGTGCTGCTGGAGCACTACGCGGGCGCCATGCCGCCGTGGCTGGCACCGGTCCAGGCGGTCGGCATCCCGATCGGCGACGGGCACGTCGAGTACCTGCAGGAGTTCGCCGCGGCGGCGAAGAAGCAGGGCCTGCGGGTCGAGGTGGACGCCTCCTCGGACCGGATGCAGAAGAAGATCCGGAACCACCAGAAGCTCAAGGTTCCGTTCATGATCATCGTCGGTGACGAGGACATGGCCGCGGGCACCGTCTCCTTCCGCTACCGCGACGGTTCGCAGGAGAACGGCATCGCCAAGGACGAGGCGCTGGCCAAGCTGGCCAAGGTCGTCGCGGACCGGGTCCAGGTCTGATCGTCCGATCCGGCACCCGAAGTACCCGAAGCACCTGAAGGCCCCCGGGAAGTGATCACTTTCCGGGGGCCTTCTTCGTACGCCAGGCCAAGGTCATATGCTTGCCGCCATGACGACTCAGCCGGAGCAGCAGATCGGTGTGGGCACGCAGGACGCGTTCCAGCGACTGTGGACGCCCCACCGGATGGCCTACATCCAAGGGGAGAACAAGCCGACCGGCCCGGAGGCCGGGGACGGCTGTCCCTTCTGCGGGATTCCGGACATGTCCGACCAGGACGGCCTGGTCGTCGCGCGGGGCCGGCACGTGTACGCGGTGCTGAACCTCTACCCGTACAACGGCGGCCACCTGATGGTGGTCCCGTACCGGCACGTCGCCGACTACACCGAGCTGGACGGGCCGGAGACGGCCGAGCTCGCCGACCTCACCAAGCGGGCGATGGTCGCGCTGCGCAAGGCCTCGGGCGCGCACGGATTCAACATCGGCATGAACCAGGGCGCGGCTGCCGGCGCCGGCATCGCCGCGCACCTGCACCAGCACATCGTGCCCCGCTGGGGCGGGGACACGAACTTCATGCCGGTCGTGGGCCACACCAAGGTGCTGCCCCAACTCCTGGCGGACACCCGCCAGATGCTCGCCGACGCCTGGCCCGTCGACTAGGCCGTCTCTTCCCGGTCAGGCCCGATCGGGTCCGCTCAGGCCCGGTCGGGGCGGCCCCGCCGCCAGGCCTCCACCTCGGCCTCGACGTCGAACTCCGTCAGGCCCAGGGGCGGGCCCGGCGGGGGCCTGCGCAGGGCCGCGGCGATCTTCTCGTTGATCTGCGTGAGGACGTCCCGCACCTGGCGTTCGGAGCGGGCCGCCCGGACCTTCTCCGCGGCGTCCTCGGCCTCCTTGCGCAGCGCGAGCGCCGGCGGCAGGACGGCGAAGCCCTCGCGGTGCAGCTTGTCCTTGATCCACCACTGCTCGTCGTAGGGCGCGTCCAGCGAGGCCAGCGGCTTGCCGTAGCCAGGCAGGCTCTTGAACTCGCCCCGTTCGGTGGCCTGTCGGATCTGCCGGTCCACGAAGGACTCGAAGCTGACACCCGGTGGCTTGCGCTCGGTCATCGTCCCTCCTCGGCCGTCCCCTCCAGCCTACCTACGCGTCGTAGACGTCCGCCTTGCGCGGGGACGGCTCCTGGACGAGCCCGCTCATGATCGAGGAGCGGTTGGTGAAGCGGTCGGTGTCGACGCCGTTCTCTTCCAGCACCTTGAAGGTCGCCGCGTGGATCGACCGCAGGACCGGTGCCACCGTACGCAGGGCGTCGTCCGCCATGAACCGGTGCCGCCACATCGAGCTCGCCCACACGTGGCGCAGGCCGAAGGGCTCGGGCAGGACCAGCTTGCCGCCGAAGAACTCGAGGAGCGGCGGGTACCAGGTCAGCGGGGCCCGCACGGCGAGGCGCACCACCTCCTGCGCGTCGACCAGCGGCAGCGGGCGCTCCACGGTCTCCCAGAAGCGGATGCTCTTGGGCACCTCCACGGTCGGAGCCGCGGACTTGCTGGTGAACAGTCCGTGTACGGGGCCCAGGGCGTGCGCGGTGACGTCCACGCGCAGCGTCTTGTAGAGCACGGTGACCGTGACCAGCATGTTGATGACCAGCTGGCCGTCCCAGAGCGGGTACTGGATGCCCAGGTAGTGCCGGTTGCCGGCGCTGAACTGCTGCTCGTTGCAGATCCGGGTGATCTCGTGCGGCTTGATGAGGAAGGCGTCCACGTTCTCGCCGGTGGGGCGGGCCACCTCGGCGGCGCCCTCGCCGATCGGGGTGACGATCCAGTGCTGGATCGCGGCGGGCGGGAATCCGCCGGTGTGCAGGGGGCCCCGCTCGAGCTTGCGGAGCTGGGCGTCGATCCCGCGTACGACGTCCCAGCTGCGGAAGGGGTGGATCTCCATGCCCTCGCTCTTGGGTGCCAGCTCCTCGGCCATCTGCCAGCTGCCCCAGCGGGTGCCCATGCCCAGGATCCCCTTGGGACCCGCGTAGAAGACCTGGTTGCTGTGGTCCTCCGCGGTGAGCTTGGCGAGCTGGTGGCGCAGGTCCTCGCGCGCCTTCTCGTCGGGGTTGCCGGGCACGGCCTCGGGGATCTTGGCCCCGACCCCGCCGCCCGACAGCAGCCCGTCCCAGCGGGCGCGCAGGTCCCGGGCGGTGGCCTCGCAGGTGCGGCGGGCGAGCAACCAGCCCAGGGCCGGGGCGATGATCATGCCGCGGGCGTACAGGCCGAGGAAGCCGGTCAGCGGCAGCTTGAACATCAGGAGGGCCGCCACGGCGCCGACGCCGACCAGGACCGCGGTGCCGATCCAGGAGCTGTGCTTGCCCTCCTTGGCGGCCAGGGTCTTGCGGAGCTGGAAGAGCCCCAGCCACAGCAGCAGGCCGGGCAGGAACAGCACACCGCAGACCAGCATGATCAGCCGGAGTTTGCGGTCGCGCTCCTTGCGGATGTGCGAGGCGGCCAGGCAGTGCTCCACCACCGTCTGCGGATCGGCGCCGAAGGACTGGATGAGGGGCTTGCGGCCCGGACCGAGGGCGCGGGCCTCCACGGCCCGGCAGAAGGCCTCGCCGAGGCTGGGTTCGAAGAGGGAGATCTTCGGCGGTTTGATCGTCGCCGGGTGGTTCTCGTTGTTGGCGGTGAGTATCTTCTCGAGCTTGCTGTCCTTGCCGCCGTCCCGGTACGCGGCCGAGGCGAGGGCGTTGGTCGCCGCCGTCTGCCCGCCGCCCCCTTGCAGCGGAACCTGCGCTCCGGGCCTGAAGTCGAATCCGTCGTCCGCCACCGCTGCCCCCATCGCTGTGCGTTCCTGCTCTTTTGGTGCGCCGAAGAGCCTATCGGCGGATCTCGCCCCATGGTCATGGGACAGGGAAATGCCGCCCACCGCAAGCTGGTTGGGTGGGCGGCCGACCCTGTGCTACACCAATCAGCTTCCCTTCTCGGCCTGTTCGCGCACCTTTTCCGCGATCTGCGGCGGCATCGGTTCGTGGCGGGCGTACGCCCGGGCGAAGCGGCCCGTGCCGTGCGAGACGGAGCGCAGCTCGACGGCGTAGCGGCCGATCTCGATCTCCGGGATCTCGGCGCGGACCCGGGTGCGCCCCGGCGTGGCCTGGTCGGTGCCCACGACGCGGCCGCGGCGGCCCGCCAGGTCGCTCATGACCGGGCCGACGTACTCGTCGGGGACGATGACGGCGAGCTCGGCGACCGGTTCGAGGAGGTCGATCCGGGCCTCGGCGGCGGCCTCCCGCAGGGCGAGGGCGCCAGCCGTCTGGAAGGCGGCGTCGGAGGAGTCCACCGAGTGCGCCTTGCCGTCGAGGAGGGTGATGCGCACGTCGACCAGGGGGTAGCCGGCGGCGACCCCGCGGGCGGCCTGGGTGCGTACGCCCTTCTCCACGGACGGGATGAACTGGCGGGGCACGGAGCCGCCGACGACCTTGTCGACGAACTCGATGCCGCTGCCGGGCGGGAGCGGCTCCACCTCGATCTCGCAGATGGCGAACTGGCCGTGGCCGCCGGACTGTTTGACGTGCCGGCCGCGCCCGGCGGCCTTGGCGCCGAAGGTCTCGCGCAGGCTCACCTTGTGCGGGACGGGGTCGACCTGGACGCCGTAGCGGGTGCGCAGCCGCTCCAGGGCCACGTCCTGGTGGGCCTCGCCGAGGCACCACAGGACGACCTGGTGGGTGTGCGGGTTCTGCTCCAGCCGCATGGTCGGGTCCTCGGCGACGAGCCGGGCCAGGCCCTGGGACAGCTTGTCCTCGTCGGCCTTGCTGTGCGCCTCGATGGCGAGGGGGAGCAGGGGGTCGGGCATGGTCCACGGCGCCATCAGGAGCGGGTCGTCCTTGGCGGAGAGGGTGTCGCCGGTCTCCGCCCGGGTCAGTTTGGCCACGCAGGCCAGGTCGCCGGCGATGCACCGGGTGAGGACGCGCTGCTGTTTGCCGAAGGGGGAGGAGAGGGTGCCGACCCGCTCGTCGACATCGTGGTCCTCGTGCCCGCGGTCGGTGAGCCCGTGCCCGCTGACGTGCACGGTCTCCTCGGCCTTCAGGGTGCCGGAGAAGACGCGTACGAGGGAGACCCGGCCGACGTAGGGGTCGGAGGAGGTCTTGACGACCTCGGCGACGAGGGAGCCGTCGGGATCGCAGGTGACGTCCGGGCGGGCGGAGCCGTCGGGGCGGGTGACGGGGACGGCGGCGCGCTCCAGGGGGGTGGGGAAGCCGCCGGTGACCAGTTCCAGGAGTTCCACGGTGCCCAGGCCCTGGCGGGCGCCGTCGGTGGCGGGGGCGGCCATCAGGACGGGGTGGAAGGTGCCGCGCGCCACCGCCCGCTCGAGGTCGTCGACGAGGGTCTTGAGGTCGATCTCCTCGCCGCCGAGGTAGCGGTCCATGAGGCTCTCGTCCTCGCTCTCGGCGATGATCCCCTCGATGAGCCGGGCGCGGGCGTCGGTGATGAGGGCGAGCTCGGCCGGGTCCGGGTCGCGCTCCACGCGCTCGCCGGAGGCGTACTCGTAGACGCGCTGGGAGAGCAGGCCGAGCAGGCCGGTGACGGGGGCGTGCCCGTCGGGGCCGGGCGGGCCGTGCAGGGGGAGGTAGAGGGGGATCACCGCGTCGGGGTCGTCGGCGCCGAAGATCTCGCCGCAGACGGTGGTCATCTGCGCGTAGTCGGAGCGGGCGGCCTCCAGGTGGGTCACGACGATGGCGCGGGGCATGCCGACGGCCTCGCACTCGTCCCAGACCATGCGGGTGGCGCCGTCGATCCCGTCCGAGGCCGAGACGACGAAAAGGGCCGCGTCCGCGGCGCGCAGACCGGCCCTGAGTTCCCCGACGAAGTCGGCGTATCCGGGGGTGTCCAGGATATTGATCTTGATTCCGCCCCATTCGACGGGGACGAGGGACAGCTGGACGGAGCGCTGTCGGCGGTGCTCGATCTCGTCGTAGTCGGAGACGGTGGCGCCGTCCTCGACCCGGCCGGCCCGATTGACCGCTCCTGCGGTCAGGGCGAGGGCTTCGACCAGCGTGGTCTTGCCGGATCCGCTGTGGCCGACCAGCACGACGTTCCGAATGGACGAGGGGCGGTCGGCCGTCAGTGCCCTGCCGGCGGCTCCGGCGTGGTGTGATGTGGCTCCCATGATGCTCGTACCTCCCGGTGGTGACGGTGAGGAGGGTCGGGTGGTGTGGGGACGGGTGTCCGGATCGGGTGTCCCGGCCTCCTCCGCGGAGGAGGAACGAGTGGTTCTTCGAGCTTTGCACTGGTGTCACATCCCGTCCATACGTCGTACCGGGGACGTACGCGGGGCCCACCGGAGGCGGTCCACGACGTGACGTACGTCTTACGTGACACGAACCGGTGGGTGCGCGGCGTTCGCGCGGTGGCGTGCTGGCTACGATGGGCCAGCCGGTGGCCGTGGTGGCCGTGCGGCCCAGCGACCCTCCGGGAAGGCCATGCTGAACAAGTACGCGCGTGCATTCTTCACGCGTGTTCTCACGCCATTCGCCGCATTTCTGCTCAGGCGGGGGGTGAGCCCGGACGCGGTCACCCTGATCGGCACGGCCGGAGTGGTGGCCGGAGCGCTGTGGTTCTTCCCCCGCGGCGAGTTCTTCTGGGGCACCATCA
Organism: Streptomyces sp. NBC_01214; assembly: GCF_026340975.1. Lineage (GTDB taxonomy): Bacteria > Actinomycetota > Actinomycetes > Streptomycetales > Streptomycetaceae > Streptomyces. The sequence goes on from NZ_JAPEOS010000001.1 coordinate 2,886,761, forward strand.
CCATCACCCTCTTCGTCTTCTCCGACCTGGTGGACGGGAACATGGCCCGCCAGGCCGGCATCTCCAGCCGGTGGGGAGCCTTCCTCGACTCCACCCTCGACCGGGTGGCGGACGCGGCGATCTTCGGCGGCCTCGCGCTCTGGTACGCGGGCAATGGGAACGACAACGCACTGTGTGCGGTGGCGATCTTCTGCCTGGCCAGTGGCCAGGTGGTCTCCTACACCAAGGCGCGCGGCGAGTCGATCGGGCTGCCGGTGGCCGTCAACGGGCTCATCGAGCGGGCCGAGCGACTGGTGATCTCGCTGGTCGCGGCCGGCCTGTCCGGGCTGCAGACCTTCGGCGTGCCGTCCTGGATCGGTGTGCTGCTGCCGATCGCGCTGTGGATCGTGGCGGTGGGCTCGCTCGTCACCCTGATCCAGCGGGTGGTCACCGTGCGCCGCGAGTCGGCCGAGGCCGACGCGGCGGCCGCCGAGGGCGGCGCGGCCTGATGGGCGCCCTACAGGACAAGCTCGTCGACTCGCTGTACGGACTCGGCTGGGCCGGGGTCAAGAAGCTGCCCGAACCGGCGGCCGTGGCCCTGGGCCGGCGCATCGCCGACTTCGCGTGGAAGCGGCGCGGCAAGAGCGTGCTGCGGCTGGAGTCGAACCTGGCCCGGGTGGTGCCCGACGCCGGCCCGGAGCGGCTGCGCGAGCTGTCGCAGGCGGGCATGCGCTCGTACATGCGGTACTGGATGGAGTCGTTCCGGCTGCCGACCATGGACCCGGAGCGCTTCAGCACCGATGTCGAGTTCCAGGACGAGCACCTGCTGCGCGAGGCCCTCGACTCCGGGCGCGGTGTGATCGTGGCCCTGCCGCACCTCGCCAACTGGGACCTCGCCGGGGCCTGGGCCATCGGTCACATGGGTGCGCCCTTCACGACGGTCGCCGAGCGGCTGAAGCCCGAGACCCTCTACGACCGCTTCGTGGCCTACCGGGAGAGCCTGGGCATGGAGGTCCTGCCGCACAGCGGCGGCGCCGCCTTCGGCACCCTCGCCCGGCGACTGCGCTCCGGCGGCATGGTCTGCCTGGTCGCGGACCGGGACCTGTCGGCCTCCGGGGTCGAGGTGGACTTCTTCGGCGCCACGGCGCGCATGCCGGCCGGACCGGCGCTGCTGGCGCAGCAGACCGGTGCGGTGCTGCTCCCGGCGACCCTGCACTACGGCGACGCGCCGAAGATGTACGGCCGGATCCACCCCGAGGTGAAGGTGCCGAAGACCGGGACCCGGACCGAGAAGACCACCCTCATGACCCAGGCGGTGGCGGACGTCTTCGCGTGGGGCATCGCCGAGCACCCGGAGGACTGGCACATGCTGCAGCGGCTGTGGCTGGACGACTTGGAGGAGCGCCCGTAGTGAAGATCGGCATCGTGTGCCCGTACTCGTGGGACGTGCCGGGTGGCGTCCAGTTCCACATCCGGGACCTGGCGGAGCACCTGATCCGCCTCGGCCACGAGGTGTCGGTGCTCGCCCCGGCGGACGACGAGACCCCGCTGCCGCCGTACGTGGTCTCGGCCGGGCGGGCGGTGCCGGTCCCGTACAACGGCTCGGTGGCCCGGCTGAACTTCGGCTTCCTGTCGGCGGCCCGGGTCCGGCGCTGGCTCCACGACGGCACCTTCGACGTGATCCACATCCACGAGCCGGCCTCGCCCTCGCTGGGGCTGCTGTCCTGCTGGGCGGCGCAGGGCCCGATCGTGGCGACCTTCCACACCTCGAACCCCCGGTCCCGGGCGATGATCGCGGCGTACCCGATCCTGCAGCCGGCCCTGGAGAAGATCAACGCGCGGATCGCGGTGAGCGAGTACGCGCGGCGCACGCTGGTGGAGCACCTGGGCGGCGACGCGGTCGTCATCCCCAACGGCGTCGACGTGGACTTCTTCGCCAAGGCCGAGGCCAACCCCGACTGGTCCGGTCAGACGCTGGGCTTCATCGGCCGGATCGACGAGCCCCGCAAGGGCCTGCCGGTGCTGATGGCGGCCTTCCCGCAGATCGTGGAGGCCTGCCCGGACGTACGCCTGCTGGTGGCGGGCCGCGGTGACGAGGAGGAGGCGGTGGCCTCCCTCCCGGCGGACCTCCGCTCCCGCGTCGAGTTCCTCGGCATGGTCTCGGACGAGGACAAGGCGCGGCTGCTGCGCAGCGTGGACGTGTACGTCGCCCCGAACACCGGCGGCGAGAGCTTCGGCATCATCCTGGTCGAGGCCCTGTCGGCGGGTGCGGCCGTGCTCGCGTCGGACCTGGACGCCTTCGCCCAGGTCCTGGACCAGGGCGGGGCCGGCGATCTCTTCGCCAACGAGAACGCCGACGCGCTGGCGACGGCGGCGATCAGCCTGCTGCGGGACCCGGAGCGGCGGGCCGAGCTCAGCGCCCGCGGCTCGGCGCACGTGCGCCGCTTCGACTGGTCCACGGTCGGGGCGGATATCCTGGCCGTCTACGAAACGGTGACGGACGGCGCCGCGGCGGTGGCCGCGGACGAACGCGTCCCCCTCCGCACCCGCTTGGGCTTCTCGAAGGACACCACGTCCTCCTGAGGGTTCGCTACCCGGCGGAGACGGTCCGGTCGGGCCGGCCGTCGGGGGCGACGGCCACCTCGTGGACCACGCCGCCGGAGGTGGTCAGACGGATCCGGTCGGGGGCCGTCCAGACGGCCTCGCGGAGCTCGTTGTCGGTGGCGTCGCCGTTGAAGTAGCCGACGGCCCAGCGGCGCTCCAGGGGCCCGCTGCCCTGGTGGACGTACACGTACCACAGCGGGTCGATCATGGCCGAGCCCTCTTCGACGACCAGTCGACGGTCGTTCCGGCCGGGGGCCGTCAGACTCTGCGTCTGCTCCTGCCCACCGTCCAGCAGGGTCAGCAAGGTGGCGAGGGCCATGATCATGATCCCGAGGACGGCCACCGGGAGTCCCAGGGCGAGGCGCGTCGCAGTCTTCCGCGCTCCCAGCAGGATCCCGCCGACCAGGGCGACCAGCGCGAGCCAGCCCATGGTGACGAAGTGGCCGTGTACCCGGTTGAGGACGACGAGACCGCCGTCCGGACCGCCCCAGAAGTGAGCGGCCAGTGCGCCGGTCACCAGGGCGGCGGCCACCGCGAGCAGTACCCGTGCCGACGTTCTGCGGCGCGATCTCATGAGTCTCGTCCCCCCGATAGCTTTGGATCATGAACCCTACGGGTCCGGGGGCGGCCCGGGCCAGGGGCGATGGGGGTCGGGGGCGCGCGGAGCGGTAGGGTCGCGCAGCGTGATCGAAACCCTTGTCTGGATCGCCCTGGCTCTCGGAGTCATCGGGGTCTACCTCAGCTGGACCGCCGGCCGGCTCGACCGGCTGCACTCGCGGATGGACGCCGCGCGGGCCGCGCTCGACGCGCAGCTCGTGCGGCGGGCCTCCGTCGTGCTGGAGGTGGCCACGTCCGGGGTGCTCGACCCCGCCTCCTCCCTGGTGCTCTACGAGGCCGCGCACGCCGCCCGGCAGGCCGAGGAGGACCACCGCGAGGTGGCCGAGAGCGAGCTCAGCCAGGCGCTGCGGGCGGTCTTCGCCGATGCCGACCAGGTCGACGTGCTCAAGGCGGCCCCCGGTGGGGCCGAGGCCACGGAGGAGTTGGCGGCGGCCGTCCGCCGGGTTCCGATGGCGCGGCGCTTCCTCAACGACTCGGTGCGGGCCGCCCGCGCGCTGCGCCGGCACCGCAAGGTCCGCTGGTTCAGACTGGCGGGTCACGCGCCGTTCCCGCTCGCCTTCGAAATGGACGATGAGCCTCCGGTGGATCTTGCAGATCGGCCGACGTAGGGCTTCAAAGGGCCGCGAGGGACAAATCAAGGAGCCACAGGCTCCACATTGGCCCTTGTAGTGGACTGATCCCTTGGGGTTTCCTCAGCCGAGTAGTACGAGCAGCACCCCGTCTTCCTTTCGAGTGAGGTCAATCCGTGAGCACGCTTCCCACCTCCCCCCAGTCCGCCGAGTCGGCGATCGGCACCTCGCGCGTCAAGCGCGGCATGGCCGAGCAGCTGAAGGGCGGCGTGATCATGGACGTGGTCAACGCCGAGCAGGCGAAGATCGCTGAGGACGCCGGCGCCGTGGCCGTCATGGCCCTGGAGCGGGTCCCGGCCGACATCCGCAAGGACGGCGGCGTCGCGCGCATGTCCGACCCGAACATGATCGAAGAGATCATCGAGGCCGTCTCGATCCCGGTCATGGCCAAGTCCCGCATCGGCCACTTCGTCGAGGCCCAGGTCCTGCAGTCCCTCGGCGTCGACTACATCGACGAGTCCGAGGTCCTGACCCCGGCCGACGAGGTCAACCACTCCGACAAGTGGGCGTTCACCACCCCCTTCGTCTGTGGCGCCACCAACCTGGGCGAGGCCCTGCGCCGCATCGCCGAGGGCGCGGCCATGATCCGCTCGAAGGGCGAGGCCGGCACCGGCAACGTCGTCGAGGCCGTCCGCCACCTGCGCCAGATCAAGAACGAGATCGCCCGCCTGCGCGGCTACGACAACAACGAGCTGTTCGCCGCCGCCAAGGAGCTGCGCGCCCCGTACGAGCTCGTCAAGGAAGTCGCCGAGCTCGGCAAGCTCCCGGTCGTGCTGTTCTCCGCCGGTGGCGTCGCCACCCCCGCCGACGCCGCGCTCATGCGCCAGCTCGGCGCCGAGGGCGTCTTCGTCGGCTCCGGCATCTTCAAGTCGGGCGACCCGGCCAAGCGCGCCGCCGCCATCGTGAAGGCCACCACCTTCTACGACGACCCGAAGATCATCGCGGACGCCTCCCGCAACCTGGGCGAGGCCATGGTCGGCATCAACTGCGACACCCTCCCCGAGGCCGAGCGCTACGCCAACCGCGGCTGGTAGTCCCGACATGACGAACACCCCCGTGATCGGTGTCCTGGCCCTCCAGGGCGACGTACGGGAACACCTGATCGCCCTGGCCGCGGCGGACGCCGTGGCCAGGCCGGTCCGGCGTCCCGAGGAGCTCGCCGAGGTCGACGCCCTGGTGATCCCCGGCGGCGAGTCCACCACCATGTCGAAGCTCGCCGTGCTGTTCGGCATGCTGGAGCCGCTGCGCGACCGCGTGGCGGCCGGCATGCCCGTGTACGGCACCTGCGCCGGCATGATCATGCTCGCGGACAAGCTCCTGGACGGCCGTGAGGACCAGGAGACCTTGGGCGGCATCGACATGATCGTCCGCCGCAACGCGTTCGGCCGTCAGAACGAGTCCTTCGAAGCGAAGATCGACTTCGCGGGCATAGCGGGCGGTCCGGTCGAGGGCGTCTTCATCCGCGCGCCCTGGGTCGAGTCCGTCGGCGCCGCCGCCGAGGTGCTCGCCACGTACGACGGCCACACGGTCGCCGTGCGTCAGGGCAACGTCCTGGCGACCTCGTTCCACCCCGAGCTGACCGGAGACGACCGCGTTCACGCGTACTTCGTCGACATGGTGCGCGCGGGGCTGTGACGGGCTCCCGGTAGGATCGGGGACGAACACTGTTGGTTACGCGAAGGAGACAGGCGGATGTCCGGCCACTCTAAATGGGCTACGACGAAGCACAAGAAGGCCGTGATCGATGCCAAGCGCGGCAAGCTCTTCGCGAAGCTGATCAAGAACATCGAGGTCGCGGCCCGTATGGGCGGCGCCGACATCGACGGCAACCCGACGCTCTTCGACGCCATCCAGAAGGCGAAGAAGAGCTCGGTCCCCAACAAGAACATCGACTCCGCGGTCAAGCGCGGCGGTGGACTTGAGGCCGGCGGCGCCGACTACGAGACGATCATGTACGAAGGCTACGGTCCGAACGGCGTCGCGGTGCTGATCGAGTGCCTCACCGACAACCGCAACCGTGCCGCGTCCGACGTGCGTGTCGCCATGACCCGCAACGGCGGTTCGATGGCCGACCCGGGCTCGGTCTCGTACCTGTTCAACCGTAAGGGCGTCGTCCTGCTGCCCAAGGGCGAGCTCTCCGAGGACGACGTCCTGGAGACGGTGCTCGACGCGGGTGCCGAAGAGGTCAACGACCTCGGCGACAGCTTCGAGATCATCAGCGAGGCCACCGACATGGTCGCGGTCCGTACCGCGCTCCAGGCGGCCGGCATCGACTACGACTCGGCCGACTCCAACTTCCTGCCGACCATGCAGGTCGAGCTGGACGAAGAGGGCGCGCGCAAGATCTTCAAGCTGATCGACGCGCTGGAGGACAGCGACGACGTGCAGAACGTCTTCGCCAACTTCGACGTCTCGGACGAAGTCATGGAGAAGGTCGACGCCTGACCGAGCGTCAACGGTGGGCCGACGGGGACACCCCGTCGGCCCACCGTCGTTTCCGTCCCCGGCACTTCCGACGCCCCCGGCCCGGCGGGTCGGTCCGTGCGGTCGGTGCCGCTGTCACAGGCGGCCGGTAGCCTGCACACCTGCGCGAAGGAGGAGGTGGCGGTGGTGCGAGTGCTGGGTGTTGACCCGGGACTGACGCGGTGCGGTGTCGGCGTCGTCGAGGGCGTGGCCGGACGGCCGCTGACCATGCTCGGCGTGGGAGTCGTACGGACGCCCGCGGACGCCGAGTTGGGCCACCGGCTCGTCGCCATCGAGCAGGGCATCGAGCAATGGCTCGATGCGCACCGGCCCGAAGTGGTCGCCGTGGAGCGGGTGTTCAGCCAGCACAACGTCAGCACCGTGATGGGCACCGCCCAGGCGAGCGCCGTCGCGATGCTGTGCGCCGCCCGCCGCGGAATACCGGTCGCCCTGCACACCCCCAGCGAGGTTAAGGCCGCCGTCACCGGCACCGGCCGCGCCGACAAGGCCCAGGTCGGCGCGATGGTCACCCGGCTACTGAGGCTGGACGCACCACCCAAACCGGCGGACGCCGCCGACGCCCTCGCCCTCGCCATCTGCCACATCTGGCGGGCCCCCGCCCACAACCGCCTCCAGCAGGCGGTCGCCCTGCACGCCTCGAAAGGCCGTACCCGATGATCGCCTTCGTCAGCGGCCCGGTCGCCGCACTCGCACCCACCCTTGCCGTGATCGAGGTCGGGGGAGTGGGCATGGCCGTGCAGTGCACCCCCACCACCATCTCCGGCCTGCGCATCGGGGAGCAGGCCCGACTGGCCACCTCCCTCGTCGTCCGCGAGGACTCGCTCACCCTGTACGGCTTCGCCGACGACGACGAGCGCCAGGTCTTCGAGATCCTGCAGACCGCCAGCGGGGTCGGACCGAGGCTCGCCCAGGCGATGCTCGGCGTACACAGCCCCGACGCGCTGCGCCTGGCCGTCTCCACCGGCGACGAGAAGGCGCTCGTGGCGGTGCCGGGCATCGGCAAGAAGGGCGCCCAGAAGCTACTCCTCGAACTGAAGGGCAAGCTGGGGGCTCCGCTGGGCAGCAGCGGCCTCGTGGGCGCGCAGCGCGCCGCGGCCTCCGGGCCCGCCCCCTGGACCGAGCAGCTCTCCGCCGCCCTGATCGGCCTCGGCTACGCCTCGCGCGACGCGGAGGACGCGGTCGCGGCGGTGACGCCGCAGGCCGAGGCCGCCATCGCCGCCGGCGGTTCGGCCCCCGTTCCGCAGCTCCTGCGGGCGGCCCTCCAGTCCCTGAACCGGGCCCGCTAGCCGCGCGCCGCCGCGTTCAGCCCCTCCGGCGATCGAGGAGCGGGTCCGGGCAGCGCCCGGGAAACGGCGAAAGGGCGGGGTGGGGGAAAGCCCCGCAGGGACCGGCCCGCAGGCGACCGACCACCGTACGAACCGAGAAGGCAGACTGACAGCGTGAACTGGGACGACGAGACCAACGCAGACGAGAGCGAGCGACTCGTCGCGGCCTCGGCCGACGGCGAGGACACCGCCGTCGAAGCGGCGCTGCGCCCCAAGGACCTCGGCGAGTTCGTCGGCCAGGAGAAGGTCCGCCAGCAGCTGGACCTCGTCCTCAAGGCGGCCCTCCAGCGCGGAGCCACCGCCGACCACGTCCTGCTCTCCGGCGCGCCCGGCCTCGGCAAGACCACCCTGTCCATGATCATCGCGGCCGAGATGGGCGCGCCCATCCGCATCACCTCCGGCCCCGCCATCCAGCACGCGGGCGACCTGGCGGCGATCCTCTCCTCCCTCCAGGAGGGCGAGGTCCTCTTCCTCGACGAGATCCACCGCATGTCCCGGCCCGCCGAGGAAATGCTCTACATGGCCATGGAGGACTTCCGCGTCGACGTGATCGTCGGCAAGGGGCCCGGCGCCACCGCGATCCCGCTGGAGCTGCCGCCGTTCACCCTGGTCGGCGCCACCACCCGGGCCGGCCTGCTGCCCCCGCCGCTGCGGGACCGCTTCGGCTTCACCGGGCACATGGAGTTCTACGCCCCCGAGGAGCTGGAACGCGTCATCCACCGCTCCGCCCGCCTCCTCGACGTGGAGATCGACACCGCCGGCGCCGCCGAGATCGCCGGTCGCTCCCGCGGCACCCCGCGCATCGCCAACCGGCTGCTGCGCCGCGTCCGCGACTACGCCCAGGTCCGGGCGGACGGCGTGATCAACCGCGAGGTGGCCGGTACCGCCCTCCAGGTGTACGAGGTGGACGGGCGCGGCCTCGACCGACTGGATCGCGCCGTTCTCGAAGCCCTGCTCAAGCTCTTCGGCGGCGGACCCGTGGGCCTGTCCACCCTCGCCGTGGCCGTCGGCGAGGAGCGGGAGACCGTGGAGGAGGTCGCGGAACCCTTCCTGGTCCGCGAGGGGCTGCTCGCGCGCACCCCCCGGGGCCGCGTGGCGACGCCCGCCGCATGGGCTCACCTGGGACTCGTCCCGCCGCAGCACGGCGGGAGTGGATCAAGCGGACAACAGGGCTTGTTCGGGGCCTGACGGCGCGGAGGTTCGACCCCTCAGGAACTGCGGTGCCATGCTGGGCGTTGTTCCATCGGTGCGGACTCGCCTAGACTCCGCCGATGCCGACCCTTCGGGTCGGTGTGCCCACCCCCGTAGAAAAGGCCGCCGTCCGCGTGCGGTCGTGCGAAGGATCTCCGTCCCGTGAATCTCGTGACACTCCTCCCGTTCATCGTGCTCATCGGGGCGATGTTCCTGATGACCCGCTCCGCGAAGAAGAAGCAGCAGGCAGCCGCGCAGATGCGCGACCACATGACGCCCGGCACCGGCGTCCGCACCATCGGCGGCATGTACGCCACGGTGAAGGAGATCGGTGACGACACGGTCACTCTCGAGCTGGCCCCCGGCGTCCACGCGATCTTCGCGAAGAACGCCATCGGCGCCGTCCTGGAGGACGCGGAGTACAACCGCATCGTCCACGGCATCGACGACGACGAGGCGACCGACACGTCGGTCGTTCCGGACGACGCCTCCTCGCTGACCGAGGCCCCGAAGACGGACCTCACCAAGGGCGAGGACGAGGCTCCGGGGCTCGACCTGGGCAAGAAGGACGAGGACGCGCCCAAGGGCGACGACGAGCCCAAGGACGGCAAGTCCGACGGCGAGGCCGGCGCGAAGTAACGCGCGGCGGGGGACCGTGGAGGCGCCCGACCGGCGACCGGCACGGTCCCCGTCTGTGACACTTCTGCGGGGGGCAGGGGTCCCCACCACACATTTCGTGGCCGTCCCCGCGCTGACCCGGCGCGGGACGGTTGGACAGGGAGAAACGACAAGGTGGCAGCACCGAAGAAGGGCCGGCGGCCCACGGGGGCTCAGGGGAGGCCGGGGCGCGCCCTGGCGATCATCCTGATCGCGATGGTGGCGCTCACCGCGGGGATGTTCCTCTCCAAGCAGACGACTCCCAGGCTGGGCATCGACCTCGCCGGCGGCACGAGCATCACGCTCAAGGCCAAGAGCGAGCCCGGCAAAGAGAGCGCCATCAACGAGACCAACATGAACACGGCGGTCGGCATCATCGACCGCCGCGTCAACGGTCTCGGCGTGTCCGAGGCCGAGGTCCAGACCCAGGGTCGCGACCACATCATCGTGAACATCCCCAAGGGGACGAACGAGCAGCAGGCGCGCGAGCAGGTCGGTACCACCGCCCAGCTGTACTTCCGCCCGGTTCTCGCCTTCGCGGACGGCTCCCCGGCTGCTCCCGAGGGCACTCCGAGCCCGAACCCCTCCGCGAGCGGCTCCGGGGCCCCCAAGGCCGGAGACGGCAAGACCAGCCCCTCCGCCAGCCCGTCGTCCAGCGCCACTTCCCAGGGCCGCGCGCTCAGCGAGGCCCTCAAGGCCCCGGCCGCGCCCACTCCCTCGCCCTCGGCGAGCGAGTCGAAGAAGGCAGACGACACCAAGGCTCCGTCGCCCTCCGCCTCCGCCTCCACGCCGCCCACCGGCGACGAGGCCGCCGCAGCGGCCCTCCAGGCCAAGTTCGCGGCGCTGGACTGCAACGACGAGGCGCAGCGCGCCGCCGCCGGTGCGGGCGCCAAGCCCGAGGAGCCGATGGTCGCCTGCGGCCAGCGCGGTACCGCCTGGGGCAAGTGGATCCTCGGCCCGGCCCAGGTCAACGGCCAGGACGTGAAGGAAGCCAAGGGGCAGATCGACCCCCAGCGCGGCCAGTGGATCGTCACCATGCAGTTCACCGACAAGGGCGCCGACAAGTTCGCCAAGATCACCGGTGAGCTGGCCACCAAGCAGATGCCGCAGAACCAGTTCGCGATCGTGCTCGACGGGCGGGTCATCTCCGACCCGTCCGTGAGCCAGGCGCTGACCGGTGGCAACGCCGAGATCTCGGGCGGCTTCACCCAGCAGTCCGCGCAGGACCTGGGCAACATGCTTTCGTACGGCGCCCTGCCGCTCTCCTTCAGCGAGGACAGCGTCACCACCGTCACCGCCGCGCTCGGCGGCGAGCAGCTGAAGGCCGGCCTGATCGCCGGCGCCATCGGCCTGCTCCTCGTGGTGATCTACCTGCTGGTGTACTACCGGGGCCTGGCGTTCATCGCCATCGTCAGCCTCCTGGTCTCCGCGATCCTGACCTACACGATCATGTCGCTGCTCGGGAAGGGCATCGGCTTCGCGCTGAACCTGCCGGCCGTCTGCGGTGCGATCGTGGCGATCGGCATCACGGCGGACTCGTTCATCGTGTACTTCGAGCGCATCCGGGACGAGATCCGCGAGGGCCGCACCCTGCGTCCGGCCGTCGAGCGCGCCTGGCCGCGTGCCCGTCGCACGATCCTGGTCTCCGACTTCGTGTCGTTCCTGGCCGCCGCGGTGCTGTTCATCGTCACGGTGGGCAAGGTCCAGGGCTTCGCGTTCACACTGGGTCTTACGACCCTGCTCGACGTGGTCGTGGTGTTCCTCTTCACCAAGCCCGTCATGACACTGGTGGCGCGCACGAAGTTCTTCGCCAGCGGTCACCCGTGGTCCGGGCTGGACCCGAAGCGGCTGGGCGCCAAGCCTCCGCTGCGCCGGTCCCGCCGTACCGGTTCCGCCCCCGCCCCCGTCGACGCAAAGGAGGCGTGAGAGATGTCGAAGCTGGGAGATCTCGGCGCCAAGCTGTACCGCGGTGAGGTCGGCTACGACTTCGTCGGCAAGCGCTTTCTCTGGTACGGCGTTTCCATCCTGATCACCATCACGGCGATCGTCGCCCTGGCCGTCCAGGGCCTCAACATGGGCATCGAGTTCAAGGGTGGTGCCGTCTTCACCACCTCGAAGTCCTCCACTTCCGTGGCCAAGGCGACGGAGGTGGCGGAGAAGGCTTCGGGCCACGACGCGATCGTCCAGCAGCTCGGCACCGGCGGCCTGCGGATCCAGATCTCCGGTCTGGACACCGCCGCCGCGACCGACGTCAAGAAGACCCTCGCCGCCGACCTCAAGGTCAGCGAGGCCGACATCAACGCCGACCTGGTCGGTCCCAGCTGGGGCGAGCAGATCGCGAACAAGGCCTGGACCGGTCTCGGCGTCTTCATGGTCCTCGTGGTGATCTACCTGGCCATCGCCTTCGAGTGGCGGATGGCGGTCGCGGCGCTGATCGCGCTGATCCACGACCTCACCATCACCGTCGGCGTGTACGCGCTCGTCGGCTTCGAGGTCACGCCGGGCACGGTCATCGGTCTGCTGACGATCCTCGGTTACTCCCTCTACGACACCGTCGTCGTCTTCGACGGTCTCAAGGAGGGCTCGAAGGACATCACCAAGCAGACCCGCTGGACGTACAGCGAGATCGCCAACCGCAGCATCAACGGCACCCTGGTCCGCTCGATCAACACCACGGTCGTCGCGCTCCTCCCGGTCGCCGCGCTGCTCTTCATCGGCGGTGGCTTCCTGGGCGCCGGCATGCTGAACGACATCTCGCTGTCGCTGTTCGTCGGCCTCGCGGCCGGTGCGTACTCCTCGATCTTCATCGCGACCCCGCTGGTCGTGGACCTCAAGGAGCGCGAGCCGGCGATGAAGGCCCTCAAGAAGCGGGTGCTCGCCAAGCGGGCGGCCGCGGCGGCCAAGGGCGAGTCCCAGGACGAGGGCTACGAGTCCGAGGACGAGCCGCAGGTCGTGGCGCAGGGCCGGCCGGGGCGGCGGCGTTGACCGCGCCGCTGTCCGAGGACGCCCGGGAGCTGCTCCTCAACCGGATCAAGGACGTGGCGGACTACCCGAAGCCGGGCGTGATGTTCAAGGACATCACCCCGCTGCTGGCGGACCCCGAGGCGTTCGCGGCCCTGACGGACGCGCTGGTGGAGCTGGCCGGGCGGTACGGCGCGACGAAGATCGTCGGCTTGGAGGCGCGCGGGTTCATCCTCGCGGCCCCGGTCGCCGTGCAGGCCGGCATCGGCTTCGTGCCGGTGCGCAAGGCCGGAAAGCTGCCGGGCGCGACGCTCGCGCAGTCGTACGAGCTGGAGTACGGCACTGCGGAGATCGAGGTCCACGCCGAGGACCTGTCGGCCGGTGACCGGGTCATGGTCATCGACGACGTGCTGGCCACCGGCGGTACCGCGGAGGCCTCGCTCTCGCTGATCCGGCGGGCCGGTGCGGAGGTCGCGGGCGTGGCGGTCCTGATGGAACTCTCGTTCCTTCCGGGACGGGCCAAGCTGGCGCCCGCCCTGGGCGGGGCTCCGCTGGACGCGTTGATCGTGGTCTGACCCAGGTCTGACCCTGTTGTGCCGAAGCGGCGGGTATCCGGGACGTCCCGGGTGCCCGCCGCTTTCGTGTGCCGCGCCGGGGCGGGATGGGTCAGCCCCGCCGGCGTTTGAGCCCCGGGAGCGGACCGGCACGGGGAGGACCTCGCGGAACGAGGGGGCCGAACCCTCGCTACCATGGGTTGTCCGGACCGGACACGGGCACCGGATCCACCCCTGGACTCCGTCCGGGGGGACCCCCGTGAGGAGCGCTCTTGCCAGACGAGGTCCAGCCAATCTCCGCCGCGCAGCCCGACCCGCAGGCCGAGCAGACCAAGGCGGCCCCCGCCACGCCCCCGCCGGCCCCGCCGGTGCCGCCGGTCAAGCCCGCGCCGACGAAGTCCGCCGGGTCCTCCAACCGGGTGCGCGCCCGTCTCGCCCGGCTCGGCGTACAGCGCTCGAACCCGTACAACCCGGTTCTGGAGCCGTTGCTCCGCATAGTCCGCAGCAACGACCCGAAGATCGAGACGTCGACGCTGCGCCAGCTGGAGCAGGCCTACCAGGTGGCCGAACGCTGGCACCGCGGCCAGAAGCGCAAGAGCGGCGACCCGTACATCACCCATCCGCTCGCGGTGACCACCATCCTCGCCGAGCTCGGCATGGACCCGGCCACCCTGATGGCCGGTCTGCTGCACGACACCGTCGAGGACACCGAGTACGGCCTCGAAGACCTGCGCCGCGACTTCGGCGACGCCGTGGCCCTGCTCGTCGACGGCGTCACCAAGCTGGACCGGGTGAAGTTCGGCGAGGCCGCCCAGGCGGAGACCGTCCGCAAGATGGTCGTGGCGATGGCCAAGGACCCGCGCGTCCTGGTCATCAAGCTCGCCGACCGGCTGCACAACATGCGCACCATGCGCTACCTCAAGCGGGAGAAGCAGGAGAAGAAGGCCCGCGAGACCCTCGAGATCTACGCCCCGCTGGCTCACCGGCTGGGCATGAACACGATCAAGTGGGAGCTCGAAGACCTCTCCTTCGCGATCCTCTACCCGAAGATGTACGACGAGATCGTGCGCCTGGTCGCCGAGCGCGCGCCCAAGCGCGACGAGTACCTCGCCGTCGTCACCGACGAGGTGCAGGTCGACCTCAGAGCCGCCCGCATCAAGGCCACCGTGACGGGCCGCCCGAAGCACTACTACAGCGTCTACCAGAAGATGATCGTCCGCGGCCGTGACTTCGCGGAGATCTACGACCTGGTGGGCATTCGCGTCCTCGTCGACACCGTCCGGGACTGCTACGCGGCCCTGGGCACCGTGCACGCGCGATGGAACCCGGTCCCCGGCCGGTTCAAGGACTACATCGCGATGCCCAAGTTCAACATGTACCAGTCGCTCCACACGACGGTCATCGGACCCAGCGGCAAGCCCGTCGAGCTCCAGATCCGCACCTTCGACATGCACCGCCGCGCCGAGTACGGCATCGCCGCGCACTGGAAGTACAAGCAGCAGACCGTCGCGGGCACCTCCAAGGTCCGCACCGACGTCCCGCAGGCCGCCAAGGGCAGCGCCGGCCAGGACACGGTCAACGACATGGCCTGGCTGCGCCAGCTGCTGGACTGGCAGAAGGAGACCGAGGACCCGGGCGAGTTCCTCGACTCGCTGCGCTTCGACCTCTCCCGCAACGAGGTCTTCGTCTTCACCCCCAAGGGCGACGTCATCGCGCTGCCCGCCGGAGCCACCCCCGTGGACTTCGCGTACGCCGTCCACACCGAGGTCGGCCACCGGACGATAGGGGCCAGGGTCAACGGCCGGCTCGTCCCGCTGGAGTCCACGCTCGACAACGGCGACCTGGTCGAGGTCTTCACCTCCAAGGCCGAGGGCGCCGGCCCGTCCCGCGACTGGCTCGGCTTCGTCAAGTCCCCGCGGGCCCGCAACAAGATCCGCGCCTGGTTCTCCAAGGAGCGCCGCGACGAGGCCATCGAGCACGGCAAGGACGCCATCGCCCGGGCCATGCGCAAGCAGAACCTGCCGATCCAGCGCATCCTGACCGGCGACTCGCTCGTCACCCTCGCGCACGAGATGCGCTACCCCGACATCTCCTCCCTGTACGCGGCGATCGGCGAGGGCCACGTGGCCGCGCAGGGCGTCGTACAGAAGCTGGTGGCGGCCCTCGGCGGCGAGGAGGCGGCCAACGAGGACATCGAGGAATCGATCCCTCCGGCGCGCGGCCGCAAGCGGCGCACCAACGCGGACCCGGGCGTCGTCGTCAAGGGCGTCGAGGACGTGTGGGTCAAGCTGGCCCGCTGCTGCACCCCGGTGCCGGGCGACCCGATCATCGGGTTCGTCACGCGCGGCAGCGGCGTATCGGTTCACCGCGCGGACTGCGTCAACGTCGACTCGCTCTCCCAGCAGCCCGAGCGGATGCTGGAGGTCGAGTGGGCGCCCACCCAGTCCTCGGTCTTCCTGGTCGCCATCCAGGTCGAGGCGCTGGACCGGTCCCGGCTGCTGTCGGACGTCACCCGGGTCCTGTCGGACCAGCACGTCAACATCCTCTCGGCGGCCGTCCAGACCTCCCGCGACCGGGTGGCCACCTCCCGGTTCACCTTCGAGATGGGCGACCCCAAGCACCTGGGGCACGTCCTGAAGGCCGTCCGGGGCGTCGAGGGCGTCTACGACGTCTACCGCGTGACCTCGGCCAGGCGGCCCTAGGCACGCCACTGTAGGCACGCCACACGAAAGGCGGCCCCGGTACGCATTCCGCGTACCGGGGCCGCCCTTTTCGTGAAGACCACCCGAGGCGCCGGTTCCGGCGCCGAGGGCGGCCGTCAGCGCCATCAGCCGCCGAACTCCTCCAGGCCCTTCAGCGCCTGGTCCAGCAGGGCCTGGCGGCCCTCCAGCTCGCGCGACAGCTTGTCGGCCTTGGCGTTGTTGCCCGCCGCGCGCGCCGCGTCGATCTGCTCACGCAGCTTGTCCACCGCCGCCTGGAGCTGACCCGTCAGACCGGCCGCACGGGCCCGCGCCTCCGGGTTCGTACGACGCCACTCGCCCTCCTCGGCCTCCTGGATCGCCCGCTCGACCGAGTGCATGCGGCCCTCGACCTTCGGCCGGGCGTCCCGCGGCACGTGGCCGATGCCCTCCCAGCGCTCGTTGAGGGAGCGGAACGCGGCACGGGCCGCCTTCAGGTCCGTGATCGGTACGAGCTTCTCGGCCTCGTCGGCCAGCTCCTCCTTGAGCTTCAGGTTCTCGATCTGCTCGGCGTCACGCTCCGCGAAGACCTCGCTGCGGGCCGCGAAGAACACGTCCTGCGCACCGCGGAACCGGTTCCACAGGTCGTCCTCGGACTCGCGCTGCGCCCGGCCCGCCGCCTTCCAGTCGGCCATCAGCTCGCGGTAGCGGGCCGCCGTCGGACCCCAGTCGGTCGACTTCGACAGCGACTCGGCCTCCGCGACCAGCTTCTCCTTGACCTTGCGGGCATCCTCGCGCTGCGCGTCCAGCGAGGCGAAGTGCGCCTTGCGGCGCTTGGAGAAGGCGGAACGCGCGTGCGAGAACCGGTGCCACAGCTCGTCGTCCGACTTGCGGTCCAGACGCGGCAGGCCCTTCCAGATGTCCACCAGGGCGCGCAGCCGCTCGCCGGCACTGCGCCACTGGTCGCTCTGGGCCAGCTGCTCGGCCTCGACGACCAGCGCGTCCTTGGCCGCACGGGCCTCGTCCGTCTGCTTGGCCTTCGCTACCTTGCGCTCCTCGCGCCGGGACTCCACGGTCGTGACCAGCTTGTCCAGCCGCACGCGCAGGGCGTCCAGGTCACCCACGGCGTGGTGCTCGTCCACCTGCGTACGCAGGTGGTCGATCGCCGTCTGGGCGTCCTTGGCGGACAGATCAGTGGTCCGCACCCGCTTTTCGAGGAGGCCGATCTCGACCACCAGGCCCTCGTACTTGCGCTCGAAATAGGCCAGGGCCTCCTCAGGGGTGCCGGCCTGCCACGATCCGACGACCTGCTCGCCATCGGAAGTACGCACGTACACGGTGCCCGTCTCGTCGACTCGGCCCCACGGGTCGCTGCTCACAGCGCCTCCTCCACCTGATGCCTTGCGAGGGGTTCACCCCCTGGGCATCGTCCACAGTTTCCTGGGGCGGGCAGCGCCCGCCCTGCACAACGCCAACATAGGCGACCGCCGGGCCGGCTGTCCGCATCACGCACGACGGAATATCGGCGTACGGGCGGCGGGCCGCCGGGCCCGGGGTCGGCGCATCAGGTCAGTTCTGCGTGACCGTGCCCTTCTCGATCTTCACCTCGGTCTTGGGCGCGCCGTCCTGGCCGCCGTCGACCGTACCGGCCTTCGCGATCTCCTCCAGGACCTTCAGGCCGGCCGCGTCGATCTTGCCGAACGGCGTGTACGACGGCGCCAGCGGGCTGTCCTTGTAGACCAGGAAGAACTGGCTGCCGCCCGAGCCGGGCTGACCCGTGTTGGCCATCGCCACCGTGCCGGCCGGGTAGACGACCTGGCCCTGGTCGTTGGCCTTGCCCAGCGAGTCCAGGTTCTCGTCCGGGATGTTGTAGCCCGGGCCGCCGCGGCCGGTGCCCTCGGGGTCGCCGCACTGGAGCACGAAGATCCCGCCGGCCGTCAGCCGGTGGCACTTGGTGTTGTCGAAGTAGCCCTTGTCGGCGAGCGACTTGAAGGAGTTCACGGTCTGCGGGGTCTTGGCCGCGTCCATCGTGAAGTTGATGTCACCCGCGCTGGTCTTCAGCGCGAAGGTGTACTTCGCCTTCTGGTCGATCGCCATCTCCGGCGAGGGGGACTGCTTGGGCGCGGGCTCGCTCGCCGATGCCGAGGGGTTCGCGGACGGGTCCGCGGCCTGGTCCTTCTTGTCCTTGTCGAAGACACCGCCCACGATCAGGCCGACCAGCGTCGCGATCACCACGGCCACGGCCGCGCCGATCACCGCCGCACGCTGGCGACCCTTCTTCCGGGCCTCGGCGCGGCGCTTCTGCTGGCGCTCGTACTTCTCCCTGGCGAGCTGTCGCCGCCGCTGATCGCTCGTGACCACCGGGTCGTCTCCTTGTACGTGTCTGATACTGCTGTCCGGGCTGGGCTAGGCCGTACCGTATATGGGTTCGCTGTGTAATGAGCGGCGCCGGTAGGCTCTGAGCAGCAGGATTCCTGTCTGCAACCTCCCGAACCTCCCGCCGGACGACGATTGAGGACGAACGTGCTGATTGCCGGGTTCCCCGCAGGCGCTTGGGGCACCAACTGCTACGTGGTCGCCCCCGCCGCCGGTGAGGAGTGCGTCATCATCGACCCGGGCCACCAAGCCGCCCAGGGTGTCGAGGAGACGCTGAAGAAGCATCGGCTCAAGCCCGTCGCGGTCGTGCTGACCCATGGCCACATCGATCATGTGGCCTCGGTGGTCCCGGTGTGCGGAGCACACGACGTACCGGCCTGGATCCACCCCGAAGACCGCTACATGATGAGCGACCCGGAGAAGGCCCTCGGCCGCTCCATCGGGATGCCGCTCATGGGCGAGCTGACCGTGGGGGAGCCGGACGACGTCCGCGAACTGGCCGACGGAGCCGCCCTGAAATTGGCCGGAATGGACTTCTCCGTGGCGCACGCGCCGGGCCATACCAGGGGGTCGGTGACCTTCCGGATGCCCGAGCTGGCCGACGTCCCGCCGGTCTTCTTCTCGGGCGACCTGCTCTTCGCCGGCTCCATCGGACGCACCGACCTGCCCGGCGGCTCCCACGCCGACATGCTCGAATCGCTGGGCCGCGTGTGCCTGCCGCTCGACGACTCGACCGTGGTGCTGTCCGGCCACGGTCCCCAGACCACCATCGGCCGCGAGCGCGCGACCAACCCGTACCTTCGGGAAGTCGCCGCCGGGCTCGGAGACGGCACCGCCGCTCCACGACGAGGAATGTGACGAAAGCTTCGTGGCTACTTTCCAGGCCCCCAAGGGCACGTACGACCTGATCCCGCCGGTGTCCGTGACGTACCTGGCGGTGCGCGAGGCCCTCGCGGCGCCCCTGCGCAACTCCGGCTACGGCTACATCGAGACCCCCGGCTTCGAGGACGTGGGCCTCTTCGCCCGCGGCGTCGGCGAGTCCACCGACATCGTCTCCAAGGAGATGTACGCCTTCGAGACCAAGGGCGGTGACCAGCTCGCCCTGCGCCCCGAGGGCACGGCCTCCGTGCTGCGCGCGGCCCTGGAGGCCAGCCTGCACAAGAAGGGCAACCTGCCGGTCAAGCTCTGGTACTCGGGCTCCTACTACCGCTACGAGAAGCCGCAGGCGGGCCGCTACCGCCACTTCTCGCAGGTCGGCGCCGAGGCGATCGGCGCCGAGGACCCGGCCCTGGACGCCGAGCTGATCATCCTGGCCGACCAGGCGTACCGCTCGCTGGGCCTGCGCAACTTCCGGATCCTGCTGAACTCGCTGGGCGACAAGGAGTGCCGTCCGGTGTACCGGGAGGCGCTGCAGTCCTTCCTGGGCGGCCTCGACCTCGACGCGGAGACCGTGCGCCGGGCCGAGATCAACCCGCTGCGCGTCCTCGACGACAAGCGGGCCGAGGTGCAGAAGCAGCTCGTCGGCGCCCCGGTGCTGCGGGACTACCTCTGTGACGCGTGCAAGGCGTACCACGAGCAGGTCCGGACCCTGGTGACGGCGGCCGGTGTCGCCTTCGAGGACGACGAGAAGCTGGTGCGCGGGCTGGACTACTACACCCGCACCACCTTCGAGTTCGTCCACGACGGCCTGGGCTCGCAGTCCGCGGTCGGCGGCGGCGGCCGCTACGACGGCCTGTCCGAGATGATCGGCGGACCGGCCCTCCCGTCGGTGGGCTGGGCCCTCGGCGTGGACCGCACGGTCCTGGCCCTGGAGGCCGAGGGCGTCGAACTCGACGTCCCCGCGTCGACCTCGGTGTTCGCGGTGGCGCTGGGCGAGGCCAAGGCGACCGTGTTCAGCCTCGTGACGCAGCTGCGCAAGGCGGGCGTCGCGGCCGACATGTCCTACGGCGGCAAGGGCCTCAAGGGCGCCATGAAGGACGCCAACCGCAGCGGTGCCCGCTTCGCGGTCGTCGTGGGCGAGCGGGACCTCGCCGAGGGCGTCGTCCAGCTGAAGGACATGGAGTCCGGCGAGCAGACGGCCGTGCCCGTCGACGAGTTGGTCGACACGGTCCGGGCCCGCCTCGCCTGACGGCAGCGGCACGGGAGCACGTACGGGACGGGGCCGGGGATCTTTCCCCGGCCCCGTCCGTTCACAGGCTCGTACGGCACAATGGCCCGTGCTTGATCACCTGGCAGATGTGGAGCGGGCGGTATGACGACACGAAGCGCGGGCGCGGACACCACCCGGGGCACGACCGTCGGGGGCAGGACCGTCGGGGGGAGCCGGGCCCTGGCCCTGCTGCTGGTGATCACCGGAGCCGCGGGCCTGCTCGCCGCCTGGGTGATCACGATCGACAAGTTCAAGCTGCTGGAGGACCCGACCTTCAAGCCCGCCTGCAGCCTCAACCCGATCGTCTCCTGCGGCAACATCATGACGAGCGACCAGGCGTCGGCCTTCGGCTTCCCGAACCCGATGCTCGGACTCGTCGCCTACGGGATCGTGATCTGCGTCGGCATGAGCATGCTGGCCGGTGCCTCGTTTCGCCGCTGGTACTGGCTGACCTTCAACGCAGGCACCCTCTTCGGCGTCGTCTTCTGCGCCTGGCTCATGTACCAGTCGCTGTACAACATCAACTCGCTCTGCCTGTGGTGCTGCCTGGCCTGGGTCGCCACGATCTTCATGTTCTGGTACGTCACCGCGCACAACGTCCGCGAGGGGCTGCTGCCCGCCCCGGGCTGGCTCAAGTCCTTCCTCGACGAGTTCACCTGGGTCCTGCCCGTCCTGCACGTCGGGATCATCGGGATGCTGATCCTGACCCGCTGGTGGGACTTCTGGACCTCCTGAGCCCCTGGATCTCCTGAGCCGCTGGACCGCCTGAGCTCCTCGACCGCCTGAGCGCGGGCGGCCCTGTCGGTGGGCTCGCATAGGCTTCCCGTGTGGAACCAGACCTGTTCACCGCCGCTGCCGAAGACCGCCGGGAGAAGGACCCCGCGAGCTCCCCGCTCGCCGTCCGGATGCGCCCGCGCACCCTGGACGAGGTCGTCGGCCAGCAGCACCTGCTGAAACCCGGATCACCGCTGCGGCGGCTGGTCGGGGAAGGGGCCGGCGGCCCGGCCGGTGCCTCGTCGGTGATCCTCTGGGGCCCGCCCGGCATCGGGAAGACGACGCTGGCGTACGTGGTCAGCCAGGCGACGCAGAAGCGGTTCGTGGAGCTCTCCGCCATCACGGCGGGCGTCAAAGAGGTACGGGCCGTCATCGAGGGCGCCAAGCGCGCGGCCGGCGGCTACGGCAAGGAGACCGTCCTCTTCCTCGACGAGATCCACCGGTTCAGCAAGGCGCAGCAGGACTCGCTGCTCCCCGCCGTCGAGAACCGCTGGGTGACGCTGATCGCGGCCACCACCGAGAACCCGTACTTCTCGATCATCTCCCCGCTCCTGTCGCGCTCGCTGCTGTTGACGCTCGCACCGCTGACGGACGAGGACCTGAGCGCCCTGATGGGGCGCGCGCTCACCGAGGAGCGGGGCCTGGGCGGGTCCGTCACCCTCCCGGCGGACGCGCAGGCGCACCTGCTGCGGATCGCCGGCGGCGACGCCCGGCGGGCACTGACGGCGCTGGAGGCGGGCGCCGGGTCGGCCATCGCCAAGGGCGAGGACGAGATCACCCTCCAGACGCTGGAGGAAGCGGTCGACCGGGCGGCGGTCCGGTACGACAAGGACGGCGACCAGCACTACGACGTGGCCAGCGCGCTGATCAAGTCGATCCGCGGCTCGGACGTCGACGCCGCGCTGCACTACCTGGCCCGGATGATCGAGGCCGGGGAGGACCCCCGGTTCATCGCCCGCCGCCTGATGATCTCCGCGAGCGAGGACATCGGCCTGGCGGACCCCACGGCCCTGCCGATCGCGGTGGCCGCGGCCCAGGCGGTGGCGATGATCGGCTTCCCGGAGGCGGCCCTGACCCTCTCGCACGCCACGATCGCGCTGGCGCTGGCCCCCAAGTCGAACACCGCCACGACCGCGATCGGCGCGGCGCTGGCCGACGTACGGGCGGGGCTCGCGGGAACGGTCCCGCCGCACCTGAGGGACGGGCACTACAAGGGCGCGGCGAAGCTGGGGCACGCGCAGGGGTACGTGTACCCGCACGACGTGCCGGGCGCGATCGCGGCCCAGCAGTACGCACCGGACGAGATCCAGGGCAAGCGGTACTACGAGCCGACGCGGTACGGCGCGGAGGCCCGCTACGCGGACGTGGTCGAGAAGGTCCGCGAGCGACTCAAGGGCGCCGGGTCCTGACCCGCGGCGCCGGTGCGGGGTGCTGCCCCGGACCCCCCGCGCCTCACACGCCGGCGGGGCTGGAGGGCCGTGTCGGCCGGCCGGGCGGGCCGTGCCTAGGCTCCCCGCACGGGACGCCGTACACCGCTCGTCGCCGCCGCGGTGGCACTGCTGCTCAGCGGGTGCCGTCACGGCGATGCCGAGACGGCGCAGGCCAGCGCGGCGGCGCTGGTCGCCCGGGTGCCGCTCAGCGGGGCCGCAACGGGGAGACGTACGAGCGCCAGCACCTCGGCAGGTACGGGGCCGACGCGACCGACGCCGTCGGCGGGCGCAACGGCTGTGACACCCGCGACGACGTCCTGCGCCGGGACCTGGGGGAGCTCCGCGAGGGGGACCGGAACCCCTGCGTCGTGCTCTCCGGTGTGCTGTACGACCCGTACACCGGCGGGCCCCGCACCGGCTGGAGTACGCCAACGATCTCGACGTACTGCTCGCCGTGGACAAACGGACCAACTGCGACAAGGGCAGCAAGACGGCCGCCACGTGGCGGCCGCCCCGGCGTGCGTACGGGTGCGAGTGCGCGCGCCGCTACACCGGCATCGAGGACGAGTACGGCCCGTCCGTGACGGCGCCGGAGAAGCTCGCCCTCCAGGACCTGCTGGCCACCTGCCCTCAGTAGGAAGCGGCCGAGAACAGGGAGTGCATCGCCCGGCGCAGGCCGCAGATGTCCGCGACCGGCTCCGGGAAGTCGAAGCGGGCGTCGAAGGAGCCGGCCGGGCCGCCCGTGAAGCGGACGCGCAGGCCCAGGCGGTCCAGGGAGAGCGGGACGGCGGTCATCCCGCGGGCCTCGCGGGCCCCGAGCAGGCCGCCCAGCTCGCCGAGCCGGTCGCCGTGGGCGGAGTGCAGGTGCTGGAGCAGCTCCGACTCGTGCGCGACCAGCGGGTCCGGCTCCGCGGCGGCCAGGTCGTCCGGGTCGACGTGCTCGGCGCCCCACAGGTCGTCCACCGAGATCTCGCCGACCTCCAGGCGCAGCATCATCCAGGCCGGGCGCCCGGTGTGGGGGGCGTCGAGGGACTCCCGCATGCCCAGCAGCTCGCCCACCGGCTGCCGCTCCGCGAGCAGCGCCGCGCAGGCCGCGCGGTCGTCCCCGCGCACCGGCGTCAGCCACCCCGCCAGCCAGGCGCGGCCTCGGATACGATGTGGGACGGACACCGGCGCCACATCCGTGATCTCGATCACGGCGGTGAGGTCGTCGTCCTGGGCGTGAGCGGCTGCCCTGGCAGCCGCGGATTCCCCGGAAACAAGGAGAATCACGTCCCCGTCCGGGGTGACGGTCCGTGCGACCGGCAGCCCTGTCCCGAACTCCTCGGCATCGTGACTGTCACGAGCACCGATCAGCGTGAGGGATACTGAGGCGTTGGACTCTACGAGGGTTCGTACGCGTTCGGCTCCGGTGAGCTGCCGAACGCCTTCCCTGGGACGCGGCTGACCTTGCTTATCGTCGGCGCAAGCGGATTCTGTTTCGTCTGAATCCGAACTGCGTTGCGCACTGGGCAGGGGGATCCCATGTGGTCGAGACATTACGTCCTCCTCGCTAAGGTAAGCCTCACCTAACTTACATGGAGGTAGGTTCCCCGTGAACCAGAAGCGACCCAAGGTCAAGAAGTCGCGTGCCCTCGGCATTGCACTGACCCCGAAGGCCGTCAAGTACTTCGAGGCCCGCCCCTACCCGCCGGGCGAGCACGGCCGTGGCCGCAAGCAGAACTCGGACTACAAGGTCCGTCTGCTGGAGAAGCAGCGTCTGCGCGCTCAGTACGACATCTCTGAGCGTCAGATGGCCCGCGCGTACGACCGCGCCAAGAAGGCCGAAGGCAAGACGGGCGAGGCGCTGGTCGTCGAGCTCGAGCGTCGCCTCGACGCCCTGGTCCTGCGTTCGGGCATCGCCCGCACCATCTACCAGGCCCGCCAGATGGTCGTTCACGGCCACATCGAGGTCAACGGCGACAAGGTCGACAAGCCGTCGTTCCGCGTCCGTCCGGACGACGTCATCACCGTGCGCGAGCGCAGCCGCGAGAAGGTTCCGTTCCAGGTTGCCCGTGAGGGTGGCTACGCAGGCGAGGGCGAGACCCCGCGCTACCTGCAGGTCAACCTGAAGGCCCTGGCCTTCCGCCTGGACCGCGACCCGAACCGCAAGGAAATCCCGGTCATCTGCGACGAGCAGCTCGTCGTCGAGTACTACGCCCGCTGATGCAGGCCTAGTCTCACCGACTGGTCAGCCCGCCGTCCCCTCCATGGGGCGGCGGGTTTTCCGTTTCCGTGCCCGGCGTCAGGGCTGCAGCTGCTCCGCCGCCGCACCCGTCGACACGCGGGAGCCGCGCGGCCGCCCCGCCTGCCGCGGCACCCCGCCGGCGCCGTGCTCCTCCGGATCGCGCAGCGCCCGCCCGACCAGCGCCTCACGGCTCAGCTCCCGGCCCTCGGCCTCGTACGCCGCGTAGCGCTCGGCGCCCAGCAGCTCGCCCGCCCGCTCCCGGCACATCAGCCGGGGGGCGTTGAAGTACCCCGAGCCGAACAGCTGTAGCCCCACCCCGCCCCACATCGGCTCCGCCGCGCCCTGGAGCACCGCGGCCTCGGCAGCGTGCCCCTCCGTGACCGTGACCAGTGCGAGCAGCTCCAGCGCGAGCACCAGCCCGACCAGATCGTGGAAGACGTGGTTGATGGCCACGCACTCGGTCAGCAGCCGCCGCGCTTCCTGGGCGCGCCCCGCGTCCAGGGCCGCGTACGCGAGCACGTACAGGGCGTACGCCTTCGTCCAGCGCTCCCCGCGCTCCTCGCAGATCTCCCGGACCTCCCCGCACAGCGCGAGCGCGCCCGGCAGGTCACCGAGGAAGGCCATCGCCATCCCCAGCTCCAACTGGCACATCAGCACGTTGCTGTTCAGCTCGCCGGCGGCTCGGTACTGCTCCAGCGCCGAGCCCAGCAGCTCCCGGGCCCGCGCCATGTCGTCCGATACCAGCGCCAGGCAGCCCATCCGGTGCACCGCGTAGGCCGCCGCGACCGGGTTCCCGCTCTGCGCCGCCCCGTCCCGGCACTCGTACAGGGTGCTCATCGAGGCCGCCGCGTCCCCCTGCAGGGCCGCGACGTAGCCCAGCACCCACAGGGCCTTCAGCCGCGAGGTCTCGTACTCCACCGCCCGGTCCGCCGGCTCCAGGGTCCGGTCCAGCCAGTGCCGCCCCTCGGTCAGGCGCCCGCAGCCCGCTCAGTAGAACCACAGGGTCCCCGCCAGGTACTGGCCCAGGTGCAGCTCGTCCGGCTCGTCCAGGCAGCACTCCAGGGCGAGCCGGATGTTCGGCAGCTCCGCCTCCACCAGCGCGGCCACCTCCTGCTGGCGCGGACTGAACCAGTCCAGCTCGCACCACGTCGCCAGCCCCACGTACCAGTCCCGGTGGCGCCGCCCGCAGGCGTCCGGCGTCGCCCAGCGACTCCAGCCACCCCGCCCCGTACGTCCGTACGGTCTCCAACATGCGCAAACGCACCCCGGCGGGCGTCTCCTCCCGGACCAGCAGGGACTGGGCGAGGAGCTCCCCGACCAGGTCCAGCACGTCCTCCACCGGCAGGTCCGGACCCGCGCACACGTATTCGACGGCCTCGAGGTCGAACTGCCCCGCGAACACCGACAGGCGCGCCCACAGCAGCCGCTCCGCGGGCGTGCACAGCTCGTGGCTCCAGCCGATCGTCGTCCGCAGCGCCCGGTGCCGGGCGAGCCCGCCGCGCGCACCGCCCGTCAACAGCGCGAAGCGGTCCTCCAGCCGGGCCAGCACCTGCGCGGGGGACAACGTTCGCAGTCGGCCCGCCGCCAGCTCCAGCGCCAGCGGGATCCCGTTGAGTCGGGCGCACAGCTCGACCAGCGCGCCCCGGTTCTCCGCGGTCACCGCGAAGGCAGGGTCGGCCGCGGACGCCCGCGCCGTCAGCAGGGCCAGCGCCTCCTCGGCGGCCGGCGGGGCCAGCGGGAAGACCGACTCCCCGTCCAGGGCCAGCGGACGCCGGCCGGCCGCGAGGACGCGCAGGCCGGGACAGCGCCGCAGCAGCTCCCGTACCAGCTCGGCGCACTCGTCGACCAGCTGCTCGAAGTCGTCCAGCACCAGCAGCAGCCGGCGCCCGGCCAGGTGCTCGGCCAGGACCGTCCGAGGCGGCCGGGTGGTGTGGTCGGTGAGCTCCAGGGCCTCGGCGAGGGCCAGCTCCAGCAGCGCGGGATCCCGTACGGTGGCGAGCTCGGCCAGCCAGACGCCGTCGCAGTAGCGTTCCTGCGATCCCTCGGCGGCGGCCCGGGCCGCCGCGCGCACGAGCCGGGACTTGCCCACCCCGCCCACGCCGGTCACCGTCACGAGCCGCGAGCACTCCAGGAGCCGCCCCACCTCGGCGAGTTCGCCACCCCGCCCGATGAACCGGCCGAGCTCCGAGGGAAGATTGCCCCCGGCAGTACTTCGAAGGGGTGTCTGTCCCATGGGACACGGAGGGTACTGGTCCGGACGCGCTGCGTTCAAGGCGGGGCCGGTCCCCACGGATTTCCGGTACGGCCGAGGATCTCCGGCGCGATAGGGTCGGAGGGCGAATAGTCCTGCGGTTCAGGTACAGACAGAGAGCGGTGTGACGTGTCCGGTGTAGAGGTGGCCGGGATCATCGTGGCCGTCTTCTGGGCCATCCTGATCTCCTTCCTCGCCGTGGCCCTGGTGAGGCTGGCCCAGGTGCTCAAGGCGACCACCAAGCTGGTGGCCGACGTGACCGACCAGGCCGTTCCGCTGCTCGCCGACGCCTCCACCACCGTCCGCTCCGCGCGCACCCAGCTCGACCGGGTCGACGCCATCGCGAGCGACGTGCAGGAGGTCACCTCCAACGCCTCGGCGCTGTCCTCCACCGTGGCCACCGCCTTCGGCGGGCCGCTGGTGAAGGTCGCGGCCTTCGGCTACGGCGTCCGCAAGGCGCTGGGCAAGGGGGATGCCGCGACGTCGGGCGGCACGCCGCCGAAAGCATCCCGACGAACCGTGATCGTTGGACGTACGGTGCCGGCCGCCCGGCGCCGGAAGCAGAAGGGCTGAGACCGCCGATGTTCCGCCGAGCCTTCTGGTTCACCGCAGGCGCAGCCGCCGGCGTGTGGGCCACCACCAAGGTCAACCGCCAGCTGAAGAAGCTGACGCCGGAGAGTCTCGCCGCCCAGGCGGCCGACAAGGCCGTGGAGGCGGGACACCGCCTCAAGGACTTCGCCCTCGACGTCAAAGCGGGAATGACGCAGCGCGAGGACGAGCTGAACGATGCGCTGGGGCTCCACCAGGACCCCGACCGGCTCGACAACGTCACGGCCCTCCCCGGGCCGCGGCGGCTGCGGGCCATCGAGAACAGCAAGACGACCACCTACCGACCTAAGTTTTCGTACGACCGGAATGAGGACCACTGATGGAGTCGGCTGAGATTCGCCGCCGCTGGCTGAGCTTCTTCGAGGAGCGCGGTCACGCCGTTGTCCCTTCGGCGTCGCTCATCGCGGACGACCCGACTCTGCTGCTGGTCAACGCGGGCATGGTCCCGTTCAAGCCGTACTTCCTCGGCGAGACCAAGCCGCCGGCCCCGCGGGCCACCAGCGTGCAGAAGTGCGTCCGTACGCCGGACATCGAAGAGGTCGGCAAGACCACCCGGCACGGCACGTTCTTCCAGATGTGCGGCAACTTCTCCTTCGGGGACTACTTCAAGGAAGGCGCCATCAAGTACGCCTGGGAGCTGCTCACCAGCTCCGTGGCGGACGGCGGCTACGGCCTGGAGCCGGAGAAGCTCTGGATCACCGTCTACCTCGACGACGACGAGGCCGAGCAGATCTGGCGCGAGAAGATCGGCGTCCCCGCCGAGCGCATCCAGCGCCTGGGCAAGAAGGACAACTTCTGGTCCATGGGCGTCCCGGGTCCCTGCGGCCCGTGCTCCGAGATCAACTACGACCGCGGCCCCGAGTTCGGCGTCGAGGGCGGCCCGGCCGTCAACGACGAGCGCTACGTGGAGATCTGGAACCTGGTCTTCATGCAGTACGAGCGCGGCGCCGGCGACGGGAAGGAAGACTTCCCGATCCTCGGTGACCTGCCGTCGAAGAACATCGACACGGGCCTCGGCCTCGAACGCCTCGCGATGATCCTGCAGGGCGTGCAGAACATGTACGAGACCGACACCCTGCGCGTGGTCATGGACAAGGCCACCGAGCTGACCGGCGTGCGCTACGGCGCCGCCCAGGGCACCGACGTGTCGATGCGCGTGGTCGCCGACCACATCCGCACCTCCGTCATGCTCATCGGCGACGGCGTCACCCCCGGCAACGAGGGCCGCGGCTACGTGCTGCGCCGCATCATGCGCCGCGCCATCCGCAACATGCGCCTGATGGGCGCCACCGGCCCCGTCGTCCAGGACCTGGTCGACGTCGTGATCAACACGATGGGCCAGCAGTACCCGGAGCTCGTCACCGACCGCAAGCGCATCGAGACCGTCGCGCTCGCCGAAGAGGCCGCCTTCCTCAAGGCTGTCAAGGGCGGCACCAACATCCTCGACACCGCCGTGACCGAGACCAAGGCCACCGGCGGCACGGTCCTCTCCGGCGACAAGGCGTTCCTGCTCCACGACACCTGGGGCTTCCCGATCGACCTCACCCTCGAGATGGCCGCCGAGCAGGGCCTGACCGTGGACGAGCCCGGCTTCCGCCGCCTGATGCAGGAGCAGCGCGACCGGGCCAAGGCCGACGCCAAGGCCAAGAAGACCGGCCACGCGGACATGTCCGCCTACCGGGAGATCGCCGACGGCTCCGGCGCCACCGAGTTCACCGGCTACGCCACCACCCAGGGCGAGTCGACCATCGTCGGCCTGCTGGTCAACGGCGTTTCCGCGCCCGCCGCCTCCGAGGGCGACGAGGTCGAGGTCGTCCTCGACCGCACCCCCTTCTACGCCGAGGGCGGCGGCCAGCTCGCCGACCAGGGCCGCATCAAGCTCGACACCGGCGCCGTCATCGAGATCCGCGACGTCCAGCAGCCGGTCCCGGGCGTCTCCGTGCACAAGGGATCCGTCCAGGTCGGCGAGGTGACGGTGGGCGCCTCCGCGTACGCCGCCATCGACGTCAGGCGCCGCCGCGCCATCGCCCGCGCCCACTCGGCCACGCACCTGACCCACCAGGCGCTGCGCGACGCCCTCGGCCCGACCGCCGCCCAGGCCGGTTCGGAGAACAGCCCCGGCCGCTTCCGCTTCGACTTCGGCTCCCCGAACGCCGTTCCCGGCTCGGTCCTCACCGACGTCGAGCAGAAGATCAACGACGTGCTCTCGCGCGAGCTCGAAGTGACCGCCGAGATCATGAGCATCGACGAGGCGAAGAAGCAGGGCGCCATCGCTGAGTTCGGCGAGAAGTACGGCGAGCGGGTCCGCGTCGTGACGATCGGCGACTTCTCCAAGGAGCTGTGCGGCGGCACGCACGTCGGCAACACCGCCCAGCTGGGTCTGGTGAAGCTGCTCGGCGAGTCTTCCATCGGCTCCGGCGTGCGCCGCGTCGAGGCCCTCGTTGGCGTGGACGCGTACAACTTCCTCGCCAAGGAGCACACGGTCGTCGCCCAGCTCCAGGAGCTGGTCAAGGGCCGTCCGGAGGAGTTGCCGGAGAAGATCGCCTCCATGCTCGGCAAGCTGAAGGACGCCGAGAAGGAGATCGAGAAGTTCCGCGCGGAGAAGGTCCTCCAGGCCGCTGCCGGGCTCGCCCAGAACGCCCAGGACATCAAGGGCGTCGCCCTCGTCGTCGGCCAGGTGGCGGACGGCATCGGCGCCGACGACCTGCGCAAGCTGGTCCTCGACGTCCGGGGCCGCATCCAGGGCGACCGTCCGGCCGTCGTGGCCCTGTTCACCGTGGCGAACGACCGCCCGCTGACCGTCATCGCCACCAACGAGGCCGCCCGCGAGCGCGGCCTCAAGGCGGGCGACCTGGTCCGTACGGCCGCCAAGACCCTCGGTGGCGGCGGTGGCGGCAAGCCGGACGTCGCCCAGGGCGGCGGCCAGAACCCGGCCGCCGTGCCGGAGGCCATCAGCGCCGTCGAGCGCCTCGTCGTAGAGACGGTCTGACGATGACCCTGCGCCGCGGCCGCCGGCTCGCCATCGATGTCGGTGACGCCCGTATCGGGGTCGCCTCGTGCGACCCCGACGGGGTGTTGGCCACACCGGTGGAAACCGTTCCGGGCCGGGACATCCCCTTCGCCCACCGGCGGCTGCGGCAGCTCGTCGAGGAGTACGAGCCCCTCGAAGTCGTGGTCGGCCTTCCCCGCTCGCTCAGCGGGCGGGAGGGGCCGGCCGCGGTCAAGGTGCGCGCCTTCGCGAACGAACTCGCCAAGGGCATCAAGCCGGTGACGGTCCGTCTGGTGGACGAGCGGATGACCACGGTCACCGCCGCCCAGGGTCTTCGGGCCTCCGGAAAGAACGCCAAGAAGGGCCGGTCGGTCATCGACCAGGCAGCCGCTGTGGTGATCCTTCAGAACGCTCTTGAGACCGAACGGGTATCGGGTAATCCGCCTGGCGAGTGCGTCGAAGTGGTTGTCTGATCGCGATACGGTAACGTTCCGCGCGATGAGACGGCATTCGAACAGCCGTCGCCCACCGTCAAAGAGACGGAACCGGGTGCCACGGACGACGGAGTCCGTGGCCTCCGTCTCGCGGCTCTAGGGGACCGATGACTGAGTATGGCCGGGGCCGTGGCCCCGAACCCTGGCACCCCGAGGACCCCCTTTACGGGGACCAGGGGTGGACCGGGCACCAGACCCAGCAGGGCCAGGTGCCTCACGGCGGTGCCCCGCAGCAGCAGGAGTACCCACAGGAGCCGCAGTACCAGCAGCAGCAGTACCCCCAGCATCCGCAGTACCAGCAGTACCCGGAGTACCCGGAGTACCAGCAGCAGTACCAGCAGCAGTACCCGCAGGGGCAGTACCCGCAGCAGGCACAACAGCAGCAGCCGCAGCAGCAGTACCTTCAGGGCCAGTACCCGCAGCAGCGGTACGTCGGGCAGCAGCAGGCACAGCAGCCCCAGCCGCAGCAGCCGGCCTACGACAGCCAGGGCTGGGACACCGGCCAGGGCCAGTACGCGGCGGCCGTGCAGAGCGGCCCGTACGCGGGCGTGGACCCCTACACCCAGCAGCCCGTGACGGGCTACCCGGGCGAGGCCCCCGACCTCTACGGCACGGAGGACGCCTACGCGCCGCCGCAGCCCCCGGGCCGGCGGAACCTGGAGCCGGAACCCGTAGAGGAGCCGGAGCCCGCGGAGGAGCCGGAGAACGACCTGCTCACCGCCGGTGGGGGCCGTGACGGCGACGACGGCGACGGAGACGACGGCGACGACGGCGACGGCCGCCGGGGCGGTCGCTCCAAGGGCGGCAAGCCCAAGAAGCGCAGCGGCACGGCCTGCCTGGTCGTCGCGGTCGTCATCCTCGGCGTGGTCGGCGGTGGCGGCTACTACGGCTACAACTACATCAAGGCCAGGTTCAGCTCGGCCGAGGACTTCGCGGGCGAGGGCAGCGGCGAGATCGTCGAGGTCGAGATCCCCAAGGGCTCGGGCCTCATGCAGATGGGTCTGATCCTCAAGAAGGCGGGCGTCGTCGCCAGCGGACAGGCGTTCGTCGACGCCGCGTCCAAGCTCCCTCCGGGCACGGCCATCCAGGCCGGTGTCTACCCGCTCCGGAAGAAGATGTCGGCCGCGTCCGCGGTCGAGGTGATGAGCGACCCCTCGAAGCTGAACGTGATCACGGTCACCGAAGGCATGCGCAACAGTGCGGTGTACGCGGCGATCGACAAGAAGCTGAGCCAGCAGGAGGGCACCACCGCCGAGATCGCCAAGCGCGAGGTCAAGAACCTCGGCCTGCCCGCCTGGGCGAACAACAACCCGAAGCTGATCGACCCGCTCGAGGGCTTCCTGTACCCGGCGCGCTACGACCTCAGCAAGGACAGCACTCCCGACTCGCTGCTCAAGCAGATGGTCAAGAACGCGACCGACAAGTACACGGAGCTGGGCCTCGAGGGCAAGGCCAAGGAACTGGGCCTGGAAAATCCGCTCCAGGTGGTCACGGTCGCCAGCCTCGTCAACGCCGAGGGCAAGAACCACGACGACTTCCGGAAGATGGCCGAGGTGGTCTACAACCGCCTCAAGAAGACCAACGACGTCACGAACCAGAAGCTCCAGTTCGACTCGACGTACAACTACGTCAAGAACCAGAGCGAGATCAACTTCAACCTGAAGGAAGCCCAGGCCTTCGACCACCCCTACAACACGCACTTCGTCAGGGGGCTGCCCACCGGTCCGATCAACAACCCGGGCCTGGACGCGCTGACCGCTACGCTCAACCCGGACCACGGTGGCTGGATGTTCTTCGTGTCGGTCGACGGCAAGACCACGACCTTCACCAAGACCTACGAAGAGCACACCAAGCTGGCCAACGAGTTCCAGGAACGGCAGAAGCAGAAGAACGGCGGATAGCAGGACATGTCACGCATAAGGGCCGCGGTGTTGGGTTCGCCCATCGAGCACTCGCTCTCACCGGTGCTGCACCGCGCCGCTTATCAGGAGCTCGGCCTCGACGACTGGTCGTACGACCGCTTCGAGATCGACGAGGCCGCGCTCCCGGAGTTCGTGGCAGGACTCGGCCCCGAGTGGGCCGGGCTGTCCCTGACCATGCCGCTCAAGCGGGCGATCATGCCGCTGCTGGACGGCATCAGTGACACGGCCGCCTCCGTCGAGGCGGTCAACACGGTCGTCCTCACCGAGGACGGCCGGCGCCTCGGCGACAACACCGACATCCCCGGCATCGTCGCCGCGCTCCACGAGCGCGGCGTCGAGAAGGTGTCCTCTGCAGCCATCCTCGGCGCGGGCGCCACGGCCTCCTCGGCGCTCGCCGCGCTCTCGCGGATCTGCTCCGGCGAGGTCACGGCGTACGTCCGCTCGGCGGCCCGGGCGGACGAGATGCGGCAGTGGGGCGAGCGGCTCGGCGTGCCCGTCCGCACGGCCGACTGGTCCGGGGCGGCCGAGGCGCTGTCCGCGCCCCTGGTGATCGCCACCACTCCGGCCGGTACGACCGACGCCCTGGCGGCGTCCGTACCCGAAGGGGCGGGCACCCTCTTCGACGTCCTCTACGACCCCTGGCCGACCGCACTGGCCGCGGCCTGGTCGCGGCAGGGCGGCCAGGTCGTCGGCGGACTCGACCTCCTCGTCCACCAGGCCGTGCTCCAGGTCGAGCGGATGACGGGCCGGACCCCGGGTCCGCTCGCCGCCATGAGGGCCGCCGGAGAGCGCGCGCTCGCCGCCCGTTAGGCTTTCCACCTGCGTATTCACAGGGGGCGGCATGGACGGCAACAGCACGGACTTAGTACTCGCGTCGAAGTGGGACCTCCCCTTCGTCATCTTCAGCATGGTCAGGGTGGCGTTCGGCACCCTGCCCCTGTGGGCCAAGGCGCTCATCCTCGGACTCTTCGGTTCCGTCGTCGTCTGGTACGGGATCACCTGGCAGCGCGAGCGCGGCCGGCGGGCCCGTTGACGCCTCGGGCGTCCGATAGCTGGACCGGGGCCCGATAAACCCCTCCGGACATGGGAGGATCGGGTGAGGCGGGTCCGGGCCGCGCACCCGATCGCGCCGTCGCTGTACCAGGCGCGAGCATGAGGAGCATCGTTGAGCAGGTTGCGTTGGCTGACCGCAGGAGAGTCGCACGGACCGGCACTGGTCGCGACGCTGGAGGGTCTTCCCGCCGGCGTCCCGGTCACCACCGAGCTGGTGGCCGATCACCTGGCCCGGCGCCGACTCGGCTATGGCCGCGGTGCCCGGATGAAGTTCGAGCAGGACGAGATCACCTTCCTCGGCGGCGTCCGCCACGGCCTGTCCCAGGGCTCCCCGATCGCGGTCATGATCGGCAACACCGAGTGGCCCAAGTGGGAGACCGTCATGTCGGCCGACCCGGTCGACCCCTCGCTGCTCAAGGACACCGGCCGCAACGCGCCGCTGACCCGTCCGCGCCCCGGCCACGCCGACCTCGCGGGCATGCAGAAGTACGGCTTCGACGAGGCCCGGCCGATCCTGGAGCGCGCCAGCGCCCGTGAGACCGCCGCCCGCGTCGCCCTCGGCGCCGTCGCCCGTTCCTTCATCAAGGAGGTCGCGGGCATCGAGATCGTCTCCCACGTGGTCGAGCTGGCCGCGGCCAAGGCCCCGTACGGCGTCTACCCGACCCCCGCCGACGTCGACAAGCTCGACGCCGACCCGGTGCGCTGCCTGGACGCCGACGCCAGCAAGGCGATGGTCGCCGAGATCGACCAGGCCCACAAGGACGGCGACACCCTCGGCGGCGTCGTCGAGGTCCTCGCCTACGGCGTCCCGGTCGGCCTCGGCTCGCACGTCCACTGGGACCGCCGGCTCGACGCGCGCCTTGCCGCCGCCCTCATGGGCATCCAGGCCATCAAGGGCGTCGAGGTCGGCGACGGCTTCGAGCTCGCCCGCGTGCCCGGCTCGAAGGCGCACGACGAGATCGTCTCCACGCCCGAGGGCATCAAGCGCACCTCCGGCCGCTCCGGCGGCACCGAGGGCGGACTGACCACCGGCGAACTGCTGCGCGTCCGCGCCGCGATGAAGCCCATCGCGACCGTCCCGCGCGCCCTGGCGACCGTCGACGTGGCCACCGGCGAGGCGGCCGTGGCCCACCACCAGCGCTCCGACGTGTGCGCCGTGCCGGCCGCCGGCATCGTCGCCGAGGCGATGGTCGCCCTCGTGCTGGCCGACGCCGTCGTCGAGAAGTTCGGCGGCGACTCGGTCCCCGAGACCCGTCGCAACGTCCGGTCCTACCTCGACAACCTGCAGATCCGGTGACGGCCGGACCGCTCGTCGTCCTCGTCGGGCCCATGGGGTCCGGCAAGTCCACGGTGGGGGCGCTGCTCGCCGAGCGGCTCGGCGTCCCCTACCGGGACACCGACGCCGACATCGTGGCGGCCCAGGGCCGGGAGATCTCCGACATCTTCGTCGACGAGGGGGAGCCGTACTTCCGTGAGCTGGAGCGGCAGGCGGTCGCCGCCGCCGTCGCCGGGCACACCGGAGTCCTCGCCCTCGGCGGCGGCGCCGTCCTCGACGAGGGCACCCGCGGGCTGCTGGCCGGCCTGCCCGTCGCCTATCTCTCGATGGACGTCGAGGAAGCCGTACGGCGCGTGGGCCTCGGCGCCGCCCGCCCGCTGCTCGCCGTCAACCCGCGCCGCCAGTGGCGCGAGCTGATGGACGCCCGGCGCCCCCTGTACACCGAAGTCGCGCGCGTCGTGGTGGCCACCGACGACCGCACCCCCGAAGAGGTCGCCCAGGCGGTCCTCGACGCTCTGGAGTTGAAGGACGTATGACAGACCAGGTGACGCGGATCCACGTCGGCGAGAGCGCCGGACACGACGCGTACGACGTGCTGGTCGGGCGGCAGCTGCTCGGCGAGCTCGGCTCCCTGATCGGTACGAAGGCCCAGCGGGTCGCCGTGATCCACCCCGAGGCGCTGGCCTCCACCGGTGAGGCGCTGCGCGACGACCTGGCCGAGCAGGGCTACGAGGCGGTCGCCATCCAGGTGCCGAACGCCGAAGAGGCCAAGACGGTCGAGGTCGCCGCGTACTGCTGGAAGGCGCTGGGCCAGTCCGGTTTCACCCGCACCGACGTGATCGTCGGCGTCGGCGGGGGAGCCACCACCGACCTCGCGGGCTTCGTCGCGGCCAGCTGGCTGCGCGGGGTGCGCTGGGTCGCCGTACCGACCACCGTCCTCGCGATGGTGGACGCGGCGGTCGGCGGCAAGACCGGCATCAACACCGCCGAGGGCAAGAACCTGGTGGGCGCCTTCCACCCGCCGGCCGGTGTGCTCTGCGACCTGGCCGCGCTGGACTCGCTGCCGGTCAACGACTACGTCAGCGGCCTCGCCGAGATCATCAAGGCCGGGTTCATCTCCGACCCGGTGATCCTCGACCTGATCGAGGAGGACCCGGCGGCGGCGCGTACGCCCGAGGGCCCGCACACCGCCGAGCTCATCGTGCGCTCCATCCAGGTCAAGGCCGACGTGGTCTCCAGCGACCTCAAGGAGTCCGGGCTGCGCGAGATCCTCAACTACGGCCACACCCTCGCGCACGCCATCGAGAAGAACGAGCGCTACAAGTGGCGGCACGGCGCGGCCGTGTCCGTCGGCATGGTCTTCGCCGCCGAGCTCGGCCGGCTCGCGGGCCGCCTCGACGACGCGACGGCCGACCGGCACCGGGAGATCCTGGCCGCGGTCGGGCTGCCGCTGACCTACCGCGGCGACCAGTGGTCCAAGCTGCTCCAGACCATGCAGGTCGACAAGAAGTCCCGCGGCAACCTGCTGCGCTTCATCGTCCTGGACGGGCTGGCCAAGCCGACCGTCCTGGAGGGGCCCGACCCGGCGCACCTGGTCGCCGCCTACGGCGAGGTGTCGGCGTGAGCCGCCCCGTCCTCGTGCTGAACGGCCCGAACCTGGGCCGGCTCGGCTCGCGCGAGCCCGACGTGTACGGGGCCACCTCGTACGCGGGACTGGTGGAGAGCTGCCGGTCGCTGGGCGAGGAGCTCGGCTTCGACGTCGAGGTCCGCGAGACCAACGACGAGGGCGAGCTGATTCGTTGGCTGCACGAGGCGGCGGACGGGAAGATCCCCGTGGTCATCAACCCGGGGGCCTTCACCCACTACTCGTACGGCATGCGGGACGCGGCCGCGCAGCGCACGGCGCCGCTGATCGAGGTGCACATCTCGAACCCGTACGCCCGCGAGGAGTTCCGTCACACCTCGGTCATCGCGGCCGTGGCGACCGGAACGGTGGCGGGCTTCGGCATCGGCTCGTACCGGCTGGCGCTGCGCGCACTGGCGGACGAGATCTCCGCCTGACACCCTGCCTGACGGTGCTGGTGGACGGCCGGGCCCCGGCAGTCATATAACGTTCTCGCATCAGTCGCCGGAACGAGACGGAGTGGCAGCGGATGCAGCACGGAGTGGGGGGTGGGGGCGCGGGCTGGGGACAGCCGGGACCGCGCCCGTCGGCGCCCCCGCAGCCGCCGATACCCCCGGCGCAGGGCTGGCCGGGTTCGCCCCCGCCGCAGTCCCCGCCCCAGCCGCCCCACCAGCCCCATCAGCCGCCCCACCAGCACCATCAGACGCAGCCGGTGCCCGCCGTGCCGGAGGCCACCGGGCACATCCCGCTGCCTCCCGCAGTGCCGGGCACCGGCGGGGCCGTCCTCGCCGTCCTGCTGATCGGCCCGGCCGGCGCCGGTAAGACCACCGTCGCCCGGCACTGGGCCAGCACCCGGCCCGTACCGACCGCCCACGTCAGCCTGGACGACGTCCGCGAGTGGGTCTGCTCCGGCTTCGCGGACCCCCAGGCGGGCTGGAACGAGCACTCCGAAGCCCAGTACCGGCTCGCCCGCCGCACCTGCGGCTTCGCCGCCCGCAACTACCTGGCGAACGGCATCTCCTGCATCCTGGACGACGCCGTCTTCCCGGACCGGCCCGTGGTCGGGCTGGGCGGCTGGAAGCGGCACGTGGGCCCCACGCTGCTGCCGGTGGTGCTGCTGCCCGGCCTGGAGATCGTCCTGGAGCGCAACGCGGCCCGTTCCGGCAACCGCCGGCTCTCCGACGAGGAAGTCGCGCGGATCCACGGCAGGATGGCCGGCTGGTACGGCTCCGGACTGCCGATCATCGACAACTCCCACCTGGACGTCGAGGGCACCGCCCGCGCCCTCGACGAGGCCCTGGCCCGCGCCCTCTCGGCCCCCGGCGGCCGGCCCGGATAGCAGGGGGCGGCCGCCTCGGGCGCCCCGTGCCACCGGGCCCGGTCCCGGGCCCGTCCGGACGCGCTCGCCGGGCCGGATCGGCGGGGCGCTCGTACGCTCGAAGACATGTCAGACGTGTACGCCGCCCGCCGGGACCTGCTTCGCGACCGATGTGCCGCCGCGGGGAGCGCCGCCGCACTGATCACGCGTCCGGCGAACGTCCGCTACCTCTCCGGGGCGTCCCCGCTCGATGCGGTGCTGCTCGTCGGCCCCACCGAGGACATGCTGTTCTGCGCCGGCGCACCCACCGGCGAGGCCGACGAGGGCCGCCTCGACGAGCACCTGGACGTGACCGTCCTGGGTAGCCCCGGCGGTGACCCGGCCGTCGCGGCCGCAGATTTGGCAGCCTCCCTCCGGGCCGATTCGCTCGCGGTGGAGGAACACCACCTCACCGTCGGCCGCCACCGGGCCCTGCGCTCCGTCGCGCCCAAACTGCGCCTCGCGGACCTCGGCACCGCCGTGGAGCAACAGCGCCTCGTCAAGGACGAGGAGGAGATCGCCTGCCTGCGGATCGCCGCCGAGATCGCCGACCAGGCCCTCGGGGAGCTGCTGGAGTCCATCCTCGTCGGGCGCACCGAGCGGCACCTCGCCCTGGAACTGGAGCGGCGGCTCGTCGACCACGGGGCGGACGGCCCCGCCTTCCCGACCTCCGTCGGCACCGGCCCGCACTCCGGCCGCTCCCGGCACCGGCCCTCCGACCGCAGGGTGGAGGAGGGCGACTTCCTCACGGTCTGTCTGGGCGCCAACTACCGCGGCTACCGGTGCGAGATCGGCCGGACCTTCGTGATCGGCACCAGCCCGGCCGACTGGCAGATCGAGCTGTACGACCTCGTCTTCACCGCCCAACGGGCCGGGCGCGAGGCCCTGCTGCCCGGGGCCGCGTACCGGGACGTGGACCATGCCGCACGCTCCGTCCTGGACTCCGCGGGCCACTCGGAAGCCCTCGCTCCGTGGACCGGACACGGGGTCGGCCTCGAAATCGACGAGGACCCGCAGCTTGCACCTACAGCAATGGGTAAACTGGACGCTTGCGTGCCGGTCACCGTCGAACCGGGGGTTCACCTCCCGGGCCGGGGAGGTGTCCGGATCGATGACACGCTCGTCGTGCGCCCCGAGGCGGACGGCGGTCCCGAGCTACTCACCATTACGACCAAGGAGCTGCTCGCGCTCTAGCCGGCTCTGCCGGGCTGTGCGCGCACCCGTGGTCTTCCAGTGCAGGAGATTCCGCAACCGTGGCTTCCACGAACGACCTCAAGAACGGCATGGTGCTCAAGCTCGACGGTGACCAGCTCTGGTCCGTCGTCGAGTTCCAGCACGTCAAGCCCGGCAAGGGCCCGGCCTTCGTGCGCACCAAGCTCAAGCACGTGCTCTCCGGCAAGGTCGTCGACAAGACGTTCAACGCCGGCACGAAGGTCGAGACGGCCACCATCGACCGCCGTGACATGCAGTTCTCTTACATGGACGGCGAGTACTTCGTC
This sequence comes from Streptomyces sp. NBC_01214, assembly GCF_026340975.1. Taxonomy (GTDB): domain Bacteria; phylum Actinomycetota; class Actinomycetes; order Streptomycetales; family Streptomycetaceae; genus Streptomyces. The sequence goes on from NZ_JAPEOS010000001.1 coordinate 2,926,471, forward strand.
TTCATGGACATGACCACCTTCGACCAGCTGATGGTGGACAAGAAGGCTGTCGGCGACGCCGCCAACTTCCTGATCGAGGGCTTCACCGCCTCCGTCGCCCAGCACGAGGGCGAGGTGCTCTACGTCGAGCTCCCGGCCGCGGTCGAGCTCAAGATCGAGCACACCGACCCGGGCGTCCAGGGCGACCGCTCCACCGGTGGCACCAAGCCCGCCACCCTGGAGACCGGCTACGAGATCCAGGTCCCGCTCTTCGTCACCACCGGCGAGACGGTCAAGGTCGACACCCGCACCAGCGACTACCTCGGCCGGAAGAGCAACTAACCCGTGGCTGCTCGGAGCAATGCGCGCAAGCGCGCCTTCCAGATCCTCTTCGAGGCCGACCAGCGCGGGGTGCCCGTGCGCGAGGTCCTCGCGGACTGGATCCGCCACGCGCGGTCGGACGACCGGCAGCCGCCGGTCAGCGCCTTCACGATGGATCTCGTCGAGGGTTACGCCGACAAGGTGAACCGCATCGACGATCTGATCATCACCTACGCCGTGGACTGGGACCTCGACCGCATGCCGGTCGCCGACCGGAACATCCTGCGGCTCGGTGCCTACGAGCTGATCTGGGTGGACGACACCCCGGACGCCGTGGCCATCGACGAGGCCGTCCAGCTGGCCAAGGAGTTCTCGACGGACGAGTCCCCCTCGTTCGTGAACGGGCTGCTGGCCCGCTTCAAGGACCTGAAGCCGAGCCTGCGGCGCAGCGAGAGCTGACCGTACGGACCGGCGCCGGCACCGCCATACGGAAGGGCCCGCAACGTACGCGTTGCGGGCCCTTCCGTGTACGGCGCGGGTGCGGGGTGCGGGGTGCGGGAACGAAAAAACCGGCGGGCGCCGGACCCCCCGCAAGGGTCCGGCGCCCACCGGTAAACGTTTCTGCTGGTCCCGAGCCCGGAACTCAGAGCTCCTCGTGCGCCACCGCGCGACGGGCGTCCGCGTCCAGCACGCCCCAGCTGATCAGCTGCTCGGTCAGGACCGAGGGGGACTGGTCGTAGATCACGGCCAGGGTGCGCAGGTCGTCCTGGCGGATCGACAGCACCTTGCCGTTGTAGTCGCCCCGCTGGCTCTGGATCGTCGCCGCGTAACGCTGGAGCGGGCCGGCCTTCTCGGCGGGGACCCCCGCCAGGCGCTCCAGGTCGAGACGCAGCTTCGGCGGCGGCTCGGCAGCCCCGCCGGGAGTCGTACCCGGCAGCAGTTCCTGCACCGGAACCCCGTAGAAGTCCGCCAGCTCGGCAAGACGCTGGACGGTCACGGCGCGGTCCCCGCGCTCGTAAGAACCGACCACCACGGCCTTCCACCGACCCTGGGACTTCTCCTCGACACCGTGGAGGGAAAGGCCCTGCTGGGTGCGGATGGCGCGGAGCTTGGCCCCGAGCTGTTTGGCGTATTCGCTGGACATAACGCTCCCGGACGCTGTGACGCTGTGGCTGATGGACACTGCGACTACGTAACTACGTAACTACGTGCGGCTCGGCCGCGCGGCTGGTAACTCACTGTGAGGTTACGCAGCGTTACTTGGATGCGTCAAGCCGAATGGTCTTCGTCGGCCCCCGGGGGTCCGTTCCAGCAGCCCCGTGAGAGCCATTCCGTAGCGGCCCGGTCCGAGTCACCGGCCTCTCCCTGGTACCGTGTGAGGCGTACATCAGACGTCCTTTAAGGTCCGTCCCGTGAGGCGGAGAAGGAGGTCCTTTTCATGGACACCCAGCAGAACACCGATGCCATGCGCCCCGTACTCGAAGCGCAGGACATCGCGCGGGTCCTGACCCGCATCGCCCACGAGATCGTCGAACGCGCCAAGGGCGCCGACGACGTGGTGCTCCTCGGCATTCCCACCCGCGGTGTCTACCTCGCCCGCCGGCTGGCCGCCAAGCTCGAAGAGATCACCGGTACGAAGATCCCGGTCGGCTCCCTCGACATCACCATGTACCGCGACGACCTGCGGATGAAGCCCGCCCGCGCGATCGGTCGCACCGAGATCCCCGGCGACGACCTCGACGGCCGCCTCGTCGTCCTCGTCGACGACGTGCTCTTCTCCGGACGCACCATCCGCGCCGCCCTCGACGCCCTCGGCGACCTCGGCCGCCCCCGCGCCGTGCAGCTCGCGGTCCTCGTCGACAGAGGCCACCGCGAACTGCCGATCCGCGCCGACTACGTCGGCAAGAACCTCCCCACGTCGCTGCGGGAGACCGTCAAGGTCCAGCTCCAGGAGGAGGACGGCCGTGACGCCGTGCTGCTCGGCCAGCGGACCGACCAGGCAGCAGGCCAGTAGACCGTCCGAGTGACGGGCCCCGACCGGGCCCGCGCCGAGCCCTGCCCTGCCCTGCCCCGCCCTGACCGCTCGCACCTCCGCCCGTCAGTCCGCCTGCCCTCCCGACCTACGGAGCCATCCAGATGAAGCGCCACCTCATCTCGGCCGCCGACCTCACGCGCGACGACGCCGTCCTGATCCTCGACACCGCCGAGGAGATGGCCCGTGTCGCGGACCGGCCGATCAAGAAGCTGCCCACCCTGCGCGGCCTCACCGTCGTCAACCTCTTCTTCGAGGACTCGACCCGCACCCGGATCTCCTTCGAAGCGGCCGCCAAGCGGCTCTCGGCGGACGTCATCAACTTCTCCGCGAAGGGTTCGTCCGTTTCCAAGGGCGAATCCCTGAAGGACACCGCGCTGACCCTGGAGGCCATGGGCGCCGACGCGGTCGTCATCCGCCACCACGCCTCAGGCGCCCCCTACCGGCTCGCGACGTCCGGCTGGATCGACTCCGCCGTCGTCAACGCGGGCGACGGCACCCACGAGCACCCCACCCAGGCCCTGCTGGACGCCTTCACCATGCGCCGCCGCCTGGTCGGCCGTGACGCCGGCCTCGGCAAGGACCTGAACGGCCGCCGGATCACCATCGTCGGCGACGTCCTGCACAGCCGCGTGGCCCGCTCCAACGTCCACCTGCTGCACACCCTCGGCGCCGAGGTCACCCTGGTGGCCCCGCCCACCCTCGTCCCGATCGGCGTCGAGACCTGGCCCTGCGAGGTCTCGTACAACCTCGACGAGGTGCTGCCGAAGTCCGATGCGGTGATGATGCTGCGTGTGCAGCGCGAACGCATGAACGCCGCCTTCTTCCCGACCGAGCGCGAGTACTCCCGCCGGTACGGGCTCGACGGCGACCGCATGGCGAAGATGCCCGAGCACGCCATCGTGATGCACCCCGGCCCGATGAACCGCGGCATGGAGATCACCGCACAGGTCGCCGACTCCGACCGCTGCACGGCCGTCGAGCAGGTCGCCAACGGCGTCTCCACCCGGATGGCCGTCCTGTACCTGCTGCTCGGCGGCTCCCAGCCCGCCGTCACCACCACCCCTGCCGCCGCGCGTACCGAGGAGAGCAAGTAACCATGAGCAAGATCCTTATCCGTGGCGCGAAGGTACTCGGTGGCGAGGCGCAGGACGTCCTGATCGACGGCGAGACCATCGCCGCCGTGGGGACGGGCCTGGACGCCGAGGGCGCGACCGTCATCGAGGCCGAGGGCCAGCTCCTCCTCCCCGGCCTCGTCGACCTGCACACCCACCTGCGCGAGCCCGGCCGCGAGGACTCCGAGACCGTCCTCACCGGCACCCGCGCCGCCGCCTCCGGTGGCTACACCGCCGTGTTCGCCATGGCGAACACCTTCCCGGTCGCCGACACCGCAGGCGTCGTCGAGCAGGTCTGGCGCCTGGGCAAGGAGTCCGGCTACTGCGACGTGCAGCCCATCGGCGCCGTCACCGTCGGCCTGGAGGGCAAGCAGCTCTCCGAGCTGGGGGCCATGCACGAGTCCGCCGCCCGCGTCACCGTCTTCTCCGACGACGGCAAGTGCGTGGACGACGCCGTGATCATGCGCCGTGCCCTGGAGTACGTGAAGGCCTTCGGCGGTGTCGTCGCCCAGCACGCCCAGGAGCCCCGCCTCACCGAGGGCGCCCAGATGAACGAGGGCATCGTCTCCGCGGAACTCGGTCTCGGCGGCTGGCCGGCCGTCGCCGAGGAGTCGATCATCGCCCGCGACGTCCTGCTCGCCGAGCACGTCGGCTCCCGCGTCCACATCTGCCACCTCTCCACCGCCGGCTCCGTCGAGATCGTCCGCTGGGCCAAGTCCCGCGGCATCGACGTCACCGCCGAGGTCACCCCGCACCACCTCCTCCTCACCGAGGAGCTCGTGCGCTCGTACAACGCGGTCTACAAGGTCAACCCGCCGCTGCGCACCGAGCGCGACGTGCTGGCCCTGCGCGAGGCGCTCGCCGACGGCACGATCGACATCGTCGCCACCGACCACGCCCCGCACCCGCACGAGGACAAGGACTGCGAGTGGGCCGCCGCCGCCATGGGCATGGTCGGCCTGGAGACCGCGCTCTCCGTCGTCCAGCAGACGATGGTCGAGACCGGACTGCTCGACTGGGCGGGCGTCGCCGAGCGGATGTCCTTCGCTCCGGCGCGCATCGGCGGTCTCGAGAACCACGGCCGTCCCGTCTCGGCAGGTGAACCCGCGAACCTGACCTTGGTCGATACCTCGTACCGTGGTGTCGTGGACCCCGCACACTTCGCCTCCCGCAGCCGCAACACGCCTTACGAGGGCCGTGAGCTGCCGGGGCGCGTCACTCATACCTTCCTGCGGGGCCGGGCAACGGTCGTGGACGGGAAACTGGCGTGACACCTGCAGTAATCCAACTGGCCGCCGAGGCCGCAGAACGACAGTCGGCGGAGGTGACCCAGTTCGGCGCCCGCATCGCGTGGGTGATCGGCCTGGCCGTCTTCGTCGCGTTCGTCTACTGGCTGATGCGGCAGGGCTGGAAATGGCGCGGCGCCCTGCAGAACGATCTGCCGGAGCTGCCCGCCGCCCCCGACGGTCTTCCCGAGCACCGGCTGGCCCTGACCGGCCGGTACCACGGGTCCACCACCGCCGGGCAGTGGCTCGACCGGATCGTCGCCCACGGTCTGGGCCTGCGCAGCCGGGTCGAGCTCACGCTCACCGACGCGGGCCTCGACGTGGTCCGACCGGGGGCGGGCGACTTCTTCGTACCGGCCGCGCAGCTGCGCGGCGCCCGCCTCGACAAGGGAATCGCGGGCAAGGTACTCACCGAGGGCGGCCTGCTCGTCGTCACCTGGGCGCACGGCGACAAGCTGATCGACTCCGGATTCCGCTCCGACCGCGCGGCCGAACACGCCGCCTGGGTCGAAGCCATCAATCTCATGAACTCATCCATCACGACGGAAGGCGCCGAACGATGACGACCTCCACCAGGGGAGCAGCCAAAGCTCCCGCCGTACTCGTCCTGGAGGACGGTCGGATCTTCCGCGGCCGCGCCTACGGCGCTGTGGGGGAGACCTTCGGCGAGGCCGTGTTCTCCACCGGCATGACCGGCTACCAGGAGACCCTCACCGACCCGTCGTACCACCGGCAGGTCGTCGTGATGACCGCCCCCCACGTGGGCAACACCGGCGTCAACGACGAGGACCCCGAGTCCTCCCGCATCTGGGTGGCCGGCTACGTCGTGCGCGACCCCGCCCGCGTCCCCTCCAACTGGCGCTCCCGGCGCTCGCTGGACGAGGAGCTCGCGAAGCAGGGCGTCGTCGGGATCTCCGGCATCGACACCCGCGCCCTGACCCGCCACCTGCGCGAGCGCGGCGCCATGCGCGTCGGCATCTTCTCGGGCGAGGCCTGGGTCGGCATCCGCGACGAGGCCCTGCTGGCCAAGGTCCAGGCACAGCCGCAGATGAAGGGCGCGAACCTCTCCGCCGAGGTCGCCACCAAGGAGGCGTACGTCGTCCCCGCGATCGGCGAGAAGCGCTTCACCGTCGCCGCCGTCGATCTCGGCATCAAGGGCATGACCCCGCACCGGATGGCCGAGCGCGGCATCGAGGTGCACGTGCTGCCCGCCACCGCCACCGTCGAGGACGTGTACGCGGTCCAGCCGGACGGCGTGTTCTTCTCCAACGGCCCGGGCGACCCGGCCACCGCCGACGGCCCCGTCGCCGTCATGCAGGGCGTGCTGGAGCGCAAGACCCCGCTCTTCGGCATCTGCTTCGGCAACCAGATCCTGGGCCGCGCGCTCGGCTTCGGCACCTACAAGCTGAAGTACGGCCACCGCGGCATCAACCAGCCGGTGCAGGACCGCACCACCGGCAAGGTCGAGATCACCGCGCACAACCACGGCTTCGCCGTCGACGCGCCCCTCGACAAGGTCACCGAGACCGCCTACGGCCGCGCCGAGGTCTCCCACGTCTGCCTGAACGACAACGTCGTCGAAGGCCTCCAGCTGCTCGACCAGCCGGCCTTCAGCGTCCAGTACCACCCCGAGGCGGCCGCCGGCCCGCACGACGCCGCGTACCTCTTCGACCGCTTCGTATCTCTGATGGAGGCCGAGCGTGCCTAAGCGCACCGATATCCAGTCCGTCCTGGTCATCGGCTCCGGCCCGATCGTCATCGGACAGGCCGCCGAGTTCGACTACTCCGGCACCCAGGCCTGCCGCATCCTCAAGGCCGAGGGCCTGCGGGTCATCCTGGTGAACTCCAACCCCGCGACGATCATGACCGACCCGGAGATCGCCGACGCCACGTACGTCGAGCCGATCACCCCCGAGTTCGTCGAGAAGATCATCGCCAAGGAGCGCCCCGACGCGCTCCTGCCGACCCTCGGCGGCCAGACCGCGCTCAACACCGCGATCTCCATGCACGAGCAGGGCGTGCTGGAGAAGTACGGCGTCGAGCTCATCGGCGCCAACGTCGAGGCCATCAACAAGGGCGAGGACCGGGACCTCTTCAAGGGCGTCGTCGAGGCCGTCAAGGCCAAGATCGGCTACGGCGAGTCCGCCCGCTCGGTCATCTGCCACACCATGGACGAGGTCATCAAGGGCGTCGACACGCTCGGCGGCTACCCCGTCGTCGTCCGCCCCTCCTTCACCATGGGCGGCGCCGGCTCCGGCTTCGCCCACGACGAGGACGAGCTGCGCCGCATCGCCGGCCAGGGCCTCACGCTCTCCCCGACCACCGAGGTGCTCCTGGAGGAGTCCATCCTCGGCTGGAAGGAGTACGAGCTGGAGCTGATGCGCGACACCAAGGACAACGTGGTCGTCGTCTGCTCCATCGAGAACTTCGACCCGATGGGCGTCCACACCGGTGACTCGATCACCGTCGCCCCGGCGATGACCCTGACCGACCGCGAGTACCAGCGCCTGCGCGACATCGGCATCGCGATCATCCGCGAGGTCGGCGTCGACACCGGCGGCTGCAACATCCAGTTCGCGATCGACCCGACCGACGGCCGCGTCATCGTCATCGAGATGAACCCGCGCGTCTCGCGCTCCTCGGCGCTCGCTTCGAAGGCCACCGGCTTCCCGATCGCCAAGATCGCCGCCAAGCTGGCCATCGGCTACACGCTCGACGAGGTCCCCAACGACATCACCGAGCAGACCCCGGCCTCCTTCGAGCCGTCCCTCGACTACGTCGTCGTCAAGGCCCCGCGCTTCGCCTTCGAGAAGTTCCCGCTGGCCGACGCCACCCTCACCACCACCATGAAGTCGGTCGGCGAGGCCATGGCCATCGGCCGCAACTTCACCGAGGCCCTCCAGAAGGCCCTGCGCTCCCTGGAGAAGAAGGGCTCGCAGTTCACCTTCGTCGGCCCCACCGGCGACAAGGACGAGCTGCTGCGCACCGCGGTCCGCCCGACCGACGGCCGCATCAACACCGTCATGCAGGCCATCCGCGCCGGCGCCACCCAGGAAGAGGTCTTCGAGTTCACGAAGATCGACCCCTGGTTCGTCGACCAGCTCTTCCTCATCAAGGAGATCGCGGACGAGCTGACCGCCGCCGAGAAGCTCGGCCCCGAGCTGCTCGCCGAGGCCAAGCGCCACGGCTTCTCCGACGCCCAGATCGCCGAGATCCGCGGCCTGCGCGAGGACGTCGTCCGCGAGGTCCGGCACGCCCTCGGCGTCCGCCCGGTCTACAAGACGGTCGACACCTGCGCCGCCGAGTTCGCCGCGAAGACCCCGTACTTCTACTCCTCGTACGACGAGGAGTCCGAGGTCGCGCCCCGCACCAAGCCCGCGGTGATCATCCTGGGCTCCGGCCCGAACCGCATCGGCCAGGGCATCGAGTTCGACTACTCCTGCGTCCACGCCTCCTTCGCCCTCAGCGACGCCGGCTACGAGACCGTGATGGTCAACTGCAACCCGGAGACGGTCTCCACCGACTACGACACCTCCGACCGCCTGTACTTCGAGCCGCTGACGCTCGAGGACGTGCTGGAGATCGTCCACGCCGAGTCGCTGGCCGGCCCCATCGCCGGTGTCGTCGTCCAGCTCGGCGGCCAGACCCCCCTCGGTCTGGCCCAGGCGCTCAAGGACAACGGCGTCCCCGTCGTCGGCACCTCCCCGGAGGCCATCCACGCCGCCGAGGACCGCGGCGCCTTCGGCCAGGTCCTCGCCGACGCCGGCCTGCCGGCCCCCAAGCACGGCACCGCCACCACCTTCGCGGGTGCGAAGGCGATCGCCGACGAGATCGGCTACCCGGTCCTGGTCCGCCCGTCCTACGTGCTCGGCGGCCGCGGCATGGAGATCGTCTACGACGAGACCCGCCTGGAGTCGTACATCACCGAGTCCACCGAGATCTCCCCGACCCGCCCCGTGCTGGTCGACCGGTTCCTCGACGACGCGATCGAGATCGACGTCGACGCCCTCTACGACGGCCACGAGCTCTACCTCGGCGGCGTCATGGAGCACATCGAGGAAGCCGGCATCCACTCCGGCGACTCGGCCTGCGCCCTGCCCCCGATCACCCTCGGCGGCTACGACATCAAGCGCCTGCGCACCTCCACCGAGGCGATCGCCAAGGGCGTCGGCGTCCGCGGCCTGATCAACATCCAGTTCGCGATGGCCGGGGACATCCTCTACGTCCTGGAGGCCAACCCGCGCGCCTCCCGGACCGTCCCCTTCACCTCGAAGGCCACCGCGGTCCCGCTCGCGAAGGCCGCCGCCCGCATCTCGCTCGGCACCACCATCGCCGAGCTGCGCGCCGAGGGCCTGCTGCCGAAGACCGGCGACGGGGGCACCCTGCCGATCGACGCGCCGATCTCCGTCAAGGAGGCCGTCATGCCGTGGTCGCGCTTCCGCGACATCCACGGCCGCGGCGTGGACACCGTCCTCGGCCCCGAGATGCGCTCCACCGGCGAGGTGATGGGCATCGACGCCGTCTTCGGCACCGCCTACGCCAAGTCGCAGGCCGGCGCCTACGGCCCGCTGCCCACCAAGGGCCGCGCCTTCATCTCCGTCGCCAACCGCGACAAGCGCTCGATGATCTTCCCGGCGCGCGAGCTCGTCGCCCACGGCTTCGAGCTGATGGCCACCTCCGGCACCGCCGAGGTGCTGCGCCGCAACGGCATCAACGCCACCGTGGTGCGCAAGCTCAGCGAGGGCGAGGGCCCGAACGGCGAGAAGACCATCGTCCAGCTGATCCACGACGGCCAGGTCGACCTGATCGTCAACACCCCGTACGGCACCGGTGGCCGCCTCGACGGCTACGAGATCCGTACGGCGGCCGTGGCCCGCAGCGTCCCCTGCCTGACCACGGTCCAGGCGCTCGCCGCCGCCGTCCAGGGCATCGACGCGCTCAACCGCGGCGACGTGGGCGTCCGCTCCCTCCAGGAGCACGCGGAGCACCTGACCGCGGCCCGCGACTGACGCAGGCCCGTACAGCCCGGACACGGGGAGGGGGACACCGGTTTCACGACGGGTGTCCCCCTCTTCACGAGCGCAGAGGGATTTTCAGACGATGTACAAAACGTTCTTCAACCTGGTCTTCAAGCGGATGGACCCGGAGCAGGCCCACTACCTGGCCTTCCGCTGGATCCGCCTGGCGGCCCGCACGCCCGTGCTGCGCACCTTCGTCGCGGCCGCCCTGGCCCCGCGCTACGAGGAGCTGCGCACCGAGGCCCTCGGCCTGCGCATGCACGGCCCCTTCGGCCTCGCCGCGGGCTTCGACAAGAACGCCGTCGCCATCGACGGCATGTCGATGCTCGGCTTCGACCACATCGAGATCGGCACGGTCACGGCCGAACCGCAGCCCGGCAACCCGAAGAAGCGGCTCTTCCGCCTCGTGGCGGACCGCGCGCTGATCAACCGCATGGGCTTCAACAACGAGGGCTCGGCGGCCGTGGCGGCCCGCCTGGCGGCCCGTGAGGCCGTCTTCAAGACGGTCGTCGGCGTCAACATCGGCAAGACGAAGGTCGTGCCCGAGGAGGAGGCCGTGGCGGACTACGTCGCCTCGACCGAGCGTCTCGCCCGGCACGCCGACTACCTCGTCGTGAACGTCTCCTCGCCGAACACCCCGGGCCTGCGCAACCTCCAGGCCACCGAGTCGCTGCGCCCGCTGCTGACGGCCGTGCGCGAGGCCGCGGACCGCACCGTGACCGACCGCCGGGTGCCCCTGCTGGTCAAGATCGCCCCCGACCTCGCGGACGAGGACGTCGACGCGGTCGCCGACCTGGCCCTGGAGCTGGGCCTCGACGGCATCATCGCGACGAACACCACCATCGCCCGGGAGGGGCTGGGCCTGAAGTCCGCCCCGTCCCTGGCGAAGGAGACCGGCGGGCTCTCCGGCGCCCCGGTCAAGGAGCGCTCGCTGGAGGTCCTGCGCCGCCTGTACGCCCGCGTGGGGGACCGCCTGGTCCTGGTCGGGGTCGGCGGCATCGAGAACGCCGAGGACGCCTGGCAGCGGATCCTGGCCGGCGCCACGCTGATCCAGGGCTACAGCGCCTTCATCTACGAAGGCCCGTTCTACGCCCGCGCCATCCACAAGGGCCTTGCCGCGCGCCTGGCCAACAGCCCGTACGCGACGCTCGCCGAAGCGGTGGGCGCCGAGACCCGAAAGGCCGCCAAGTGACTGTGACCCCGTTCGGCACCCGCCTGCGCGCGGCGATGGACTCCCGGGGCCCGCTGTGCGTCGGCATCGACCCGCACGCCGCCCTGCTGGCGCAGTGGGGCCTGCAGGACGACATCGCGGGCCTGGAGCGGTTCTCCCGCACGGTCGTCGAGGCGCTCGCCGAGTCGGTGGCGGTCTTCAAGCCCCAGGCGGCCTTCTTCGAGCGGTTCGGCTCGAAGGGCGTGGCCGTCCTGGAGCGGGCGGTCGCGGACGCCCGGGCGGCCGGGACCCTGGTCGTCATGGACGCCAAGCGCGGCGACATCGGCTCGACCATGGCGGCGTACGCCTCGGCCTTCCTGGACCCGGCCTCGCCGCTGTTCTCGGACGCGCTCACGGTCTCCCCGTACCTGGGCTACGGCTCGCTGAAGCCGGCCGTCGACCTGGCCCGGGAGTCGGGCGCGGGCCTGTTCGTCCTGGCACTGACCTCGAACCCGGAGGGCGCCGAGGTCCAGCGGGCGGTCCGCGAGGACGGCCGGACGATCGGCGCGACGATGCTGGCGCACCTGGCGGCGGAGAACGCGGACGCCACCCCCATGGGCTCCTTCGGCGCGGTGGTCGGCGCCACGCTGGGCGATCTGTCCTCCTTCGACCTGGACATCAACGGGCCGCTGCTGGCCCCCGGCATCGGCGCGCAGGGCGCGACGGCGGCGGACCTGCCGGGCGTCTTCGGCAAGGCCGTGCGCAACGTCGTCCCGAACGTCTCGCGGGGCGTCCTGAAGCACGGTCCGGACGTGAACGCCCTGCGCGACTCGGCGCGGCGCTTCGCCGACGAGATCCACGAGGCCGTCACCGCGTAATCGCTCGCCCGGGGAGGCCGGCCGCACCTCCGCGGCACGGCCCCTCGCACTTCTTGGCGAAACTCGAACGCTCTTCATCGGACAAAACCGGGGTATTTTGTCCGTGATGTACGGTTCAGTGGAGGCTGACCAGGACTTTTCGTCCGTTCTCGCTGACTGGAGCGGTGTTGGCCGCTAGTCTCCGACCAGAGTGAACGTGCAGCGAACGAGTTCCATCGCTGTTCGGGAGCTCGCCTGGTGTGGTGCCTTCGGGCTGCCCACCGGTCCGTATCCGACAGTTCGACATCCGAGGTGACGTAGGCGTGGCTCTTCCGCCCCTTACCCCTGAACAGCGCGCAGCCGCGCTCGAAAAGGCCGCCGCGGCTCGCCGGGAGCGGGCCGAGGTGAAGAATCGACTCAAGCACTCCGGCGCCTCGCTCCAAGAGGTCATCAAGACGGGCCAGGAGAACGACGTCATCGGCAAGATGAAGGTCTCCGCCCTGCTGGAGTCTCTGCCTGGCGTGGGCAAGGTGCGCGCCAAGCAGATCATGGAGCGTCTCGGCATCTCCGAGTCCCGGCGTGTCCGAGGTCTCGGTTCCAACCAGATCGCCTCTCTGGAGCGCGAGTTCGGCAGCACCGGCGCCTGAGGCGTCGCCTGAAGTTCTCCCGGCGTTCTCAGGCAGTCCCGAGAACCTGGATAATCGCTCTATGGCAGCAGAGGTTCGTCCGCGGCTGACCGTGCTCTCCGGCCCTTCAGGGGTCGGCAAGAGCACGGTCGTCGCGCATATGCGCAAGGTTCACCCCGAGGTATGGCTCTCGGTGTCGGCCACCACCCGCAAGCCGCGGCCCGGTGAGCGACACGGAGTCCACTACTTCTTCGTCAATGACGACGAGTTCGACAAGCTGATCGCCAACGGCGAGCTGCTGGAGTGGGCCGAGTTCGCGGGCAACCGCTACGGCACTCCCCGCGGCGCGGTGCTGGAACGCCTGGACAACGGCGAGCCGGTACTGCTGGAGATCGATCTCCAGGGCGCACGACTCGTCCGCGAGTCCAAGCCCGACGCCCAGCTGGTCTTCCTGGCACCGCCGAGCTGGGACGAGCTGGTCCGCCGACTGACCGGTCGGGGCACCGAATCGACGGAGGTCATCGAGCGCCGGCTCGCCGCCGCCAAGATCGAGCTCGCTGCCGAGTCCGAGTTCGACACCACCCTGGTCAACACCTCCGTCGAGGACGTAGCCCGTGAGCTGCTAGCCTTGATGGCAGTTGTCTGATCGTTGATCGATGTTTTTGATTCGGTCGATTCCAGGACGGCCCAATCTTTCACCCATCTTCGGAAGGTAGAGCGTGTCCTCTTCCATCACTGCGCCCGAGGGCATCATCAACCCGCCGATCGACGAGCTGCTCGAGGCTACGGACTCGAAGTACAGCCTCGTGATCTACGCGGCCAAGCGCGCGCGTCAGATCAACGCGTACTACTCGCAGCTCGGTGAGGGCCTGCTCGAGTACGTCGGCCCGCTGGTGGACACCCACGTCCACGAGAAGCCGCTTTCGATCGCGCTGCGCGAGATCAACGCTGGTCTGCTGACCTCCGAGGCCATCGAGGCCCCGGCCCAGTAGGGCACCAGAAGTCCTTTCACCACAGGCCCGGCAGAACATCTGCCGGGCCTGTGGTGTGTCATGGGTGGGTACGACGACGATCAGAGCCGAACGCGTCGCAGCCGTCGAAGGGAAGTACGTGGTGGACAAGCCGAAGGTCGTACTGGGAGTCAGCGGTGGGATCGCCGCCTACAAGGCGTGCGAGCTGCTGCGCCGGCTCACCGAGTCCGGCCACGACGTGCGGGTGGTGCCCACTGCGGCCTCCCTGAACTTCGTGGGGGAGGCCACCTGGTCCGCCCTGTCCGGGAACCCGGCCTCCACCGAGGTCTGGGAATCCGTCCACGAGGTTCCGCACGTGCGCATCGGGCAGTCCGCCGACCTCGTCGTCGTCGCCCCCGCCACGGCCGACATGCTGGCCAAGGCCGCCCACGGGCTCGCCGACGACCTGCTCACGAACACCCTGCTCACCGCGCGCTGTCCGGTGGTCTTCGCCCCCGCCATGCACACCGAGATGTGGGAGCACCCCGCCACCCAGGAGAACGTGGCCACGCTGCGCCGGCGCGGCGCCCTCGTCATCGAGCCCGCCGTCGGCCGGCTCACCGGCAAGGACACCGGAAAGGGGCGGCTGCCCGACCCCGAGGAGATCTTCGAGTTCTGCCGCCACGTCTTGAGGCGGCGGGGACTGGCCCGCGGGGTGGCCGAGCCGGACCTCGCCGGGCGGCACGTGGTGATCAGCGCGGGCGGCACGCGGGAGCCGCTGGACCCGGTCCGCTTCCTGGGCAACCGCTCCTCCGGCAAGCAGGGCTACGCCCTCGCCCGCACCGCCGTCGCCCGCGGGGCCCGGGTCACCCTGGTTTCGGCCAACACCGCGCTGGCCGATCCGGCCGGGGTGGACGTCGTGTGCGTGGGGACGGCCGTGCAGCTGCGAGAGGCCGTGCTCAAGGCCGCCGCGGACGCCGACGTCGTGGTGATGGCCGCGGCCGTGGCCGATTTCCGGCCCGCCGTCTACGCGGGCGGAAAGATCAAGAAGAAGGACGGAGAAGACCCGGCGCCGGTGGCGCTGGTGCGCAATCCGGACGTTCTCGCGGAGATCTCGGCCGATCGGGCCAGGGCCGGACAGGTGGTCGTGGGATTTGCCGCCGAGACCGACGACGTCCTCGCGAACGGCCGCGCCAAGCTCGCCCGGAAGGGCTGTGACCTACTCGTCGTGAACGAGGTCGGAGAGGCTCGGACCTTTGGTTCCGAGGAGAACGAAGCGGTCATCCTGGCCTCCGATGGCTCTGAGACTCAAGTGCCCTATGGTCCGAAGGAGGCCCTGGCTGAGGTGCTGTGGGACCAGGTGGCCGCCCGGCTGTAGCCGCGACGCGCCTGGGTCGATTCCCCTTCTCCAGGTCACCTCTGTGCGTAAGAATGGGAGTGCCGCAGGTCACACGGCTCCCATAAGGCGAGACGGGTGGTCCACGAAACAGTGGCGACCGATAAACTGCATCCGGAGCGTGATCGGGCGCAGCCCCCGATGTGGTTCCGCCAAATGATCAGCCAGCAGCCGCTGCAACCCCAGGGAGCGTTGTGTCCCGTCGTCTGTTCACCTCGGAGTCCGTCACCGAGGGCCACCCCGACAAGATCGCTGACCAGATCAGCGACACGATCCTCGACGCGCTCCTCACCGAGGACCCGACCTCGCGCGTCGCCGTGGAAACCCTCATCACCACGGGTCTCGTGCACATCGCGGGAGAGGTGACGACGAAGGCCTACGCGCCCATCGCGCAGCTCGTCCGGGACAAGATCCTCGAGATCGGCTACGACTCCTCGAAGAAGGGCTTCGACGGCGCCTCCTGCGGCGTGTCGGTGTCCATCGGCGCCCAGTCCCCGGACATCGCGCAGGGCGTCGACACCGCCTACGAGAAGCGCGTCGAGGGCGACGAGGACGAGCTGGACAAGCAGGGCGCCGGCGACCAGGGCCTGATGTTCGGCTACGCCTGCGACGAGACCCCCGAGCTCATGCCGCTGCCGATCCACATCGCGCACCGGCTGTCCCGCCGGCTCTCCGAGGTCCGCAAGAACGGGACCATCCCGTACCTGCGCCCCGACGGCAAGACCCAGGTCACCATCGAGTACGACGGTGACAAGGCCGTGCGCCTGGACACCGTCGTGGTCTCCTCGCAGCACGCCTCGGACATCGACCTCGACTCGCTGCTCGCTCCCGACATCCGCGAGTTCGTCGTCGAGCACGTCCTCGCGCAGCTCGTCGAGGACGGCATCAAGCTCGACACCGAGGGCTACCGCCTGCTGGTGAACCCGACCGGCCGCTTCGAGATCGGCGGCCCGATGGGCGACGCCGGCCTCACCGGCCGCAAGATCATCATTGACACCTACGGCGGCATGGCCCGTCACGGTGGCGGCGCCTTCTCCGGCAAGGACCCGTCGAAGGTCGACCGCTCCGCCGCCTACGCCATGCGCTGGGTCGCCAAGAACGTGGTCGCCGCCGGTCTCGCCGCACGCTGCGAGGTGCAGGTCGCGTACGCCATCGGCAAGGCCGAGCCCGTCGGTCTGTTCGTCGAGACCTTCGGCACCGCCAAGGTCGAGGTCCAGAAGATCGAGGACGCGATCGGCGAGGTCTTCGACCTGCGCCCGGCCGCGATCATCCGCGACCTGGACCTGCTGCGTCCGATCTACGCCCAGACCGCCGCCTACGGCCACTTCGGCCGTGAGCTTCCGGACTTCACCTGGGAGCGCACCGACCGCGTGGACGCCCTGCGCACCGCGGCCGGCCTGTAGTACCCCTCGTCCTCGGACGATCGCCGAACGGCCCCGGACCAGCTGGTCCGGGGCCGTTCGCATGCCGTGCCTGTCAGTGGACTTTGGTAAGAATGCTGATGTGAGCAGCGCGAATGAGTCCCCGCCGGAGCAGCTCGCACTGATCCGGGACATGGTCGCCGAGGCGAAGGCCAAGGCGCCCAAGGCAAAGCCGCGCACCTGGCGCGGGGCCGCCCTCGCCGCCGAGCTGCCCGTCGCCCGGATCCTCGTGAACAAGGGCGTGCTCCACCTCGACCAGCTCTGGGACTACGCCGTTCCCGAGGAGCTCTCCGAGGCCGCCCAGCCCGGTGTCCGCGTCCGCGTCCGGTTCGGCGCCGGCTCCCACCGCGTGCACGGCGGCCGCCGCGAGGGCGGCGGTCTCATCGACGGCTTCATCGTGGAACGCCGCGCCGAGTCCGACTACGACGGCGCACTGGCCGCCCTCGCCCACGTCGTCTCGCCCGAGGTGGTCCTCAGCCCCCGCATGCTCGCCCTAGCCCGGGCCGTCGCCGACCGGTACGCGGGCAGCCTCGCCGACGTGCTCCAGCTCGCCCTGCCCGCCCGGAGCGCCCGCGCCGAGGCCAAGCCCTCACCGGAACCCCTGCCGCCGCCCCCCGCCCCCGACCCCGCCGGCTGGGAGCGGTACGGCGCCGGGCCCGGCTTCCTGCGCGCCCTCGCCACCGGTGGCAGCCCGCGCGCCGTGTGGACCGCCCTGCCCGGCCCCGGCTGGGCCGACGAACTCGCCCGCGCCATCGCCGCCACCCTGGCCTCCGGGCGCGGGGCCCTCGCCGTGCTCCCCGACGGGCGGACCGCCGCCCGCGTCGACGCGGCCCTGACCGCCCTGCTCGGCGAAGGCCGGCACGCGCTGCTGACCGCCGAGTCGGGTCCCGAGAAGCGCTACCGCCAATGGCTGGCGGTGCACCGGGGCTCCGTGCGGGCCGTCATCGGCACCCGGGCCGCGATGTTCGCACCCGTACGGGACCTCGGGCTGGTCGCCGTCTGGGACGACGGGGACTCCAGCCACAGCGACGACAACGCCCCCTTCCCGCACGTCAGGGAAGTACTGGAACTGCGCGCCGTGAACGACGGCTGCGGCTTCCTCGCGGGCAGTACGAGCTGCACCGTGGAGGCCGCCCAGCTGGTCGAGTCCGGCTGGGCCAGGCCCCTGATCGCCGACCGCGAGACCGTACGGGCCTGCGCGCCCAGGATCCGGACCGTCGGGGACGAGCTGCTCGCCCGCGACGAGGCGGCCCGGGCCGCGCGCCTGCCGAGCCTGGCCTGGGAGACCGTACGGGAAGGGCTGAAGACCGGGCCCGTACTGGTCCAGGTACCGCGGCGGGGCTACGTGCCCCGGCTGGCCTGCGAGCGGTGCCGCACCCCCGCCCGCTGCACGGTCTGCGCGGGCCCCCTGGAGGCCCCCGACGAGCGTGACCTGAGGTGTGGGTGGTGCGGGCGGGGCGAGCCGTCCTGGCACTGCGAGGAATGCGGATCGTTCCGGCTGCGGGCCCAGGTGGTCGGCGCGCGGCGCACCGCCGAGGAACTGGGACGCGCCTTCCCGGCCGTGGCCGTACGGACCTCCGGGCGCGACCACATCCTCGACGAGGTGCCGGACCGGCCCGCGCTGGTGGTGTGCACCCCCGGTGCCGAACCGGTGGCGGCGGGCGCCGGGTACGCGGCCGCGCTGCTGCTCGACGGCTGGGCCATGCTGGGCCGGCCCGACCTGCGGGCCGGCGAGGACGCGCTGCGGCGGTGGATCGCCGCCGCCTCCCTGGTCCGGGGCGACGGCCAGGTCGTGGTGGTCGCCGAACCGACGCTGCGGCCCGTGCAGGCGCTGGTGCGGTGGGACCCGGTGGGCCATGCCGTACGGGAACTCGCGGAGCGGTCCCAGCTCGGCTTCCCGCCGGTGTCCCGGATGGCGGCGGTGGCCGGCCGGGGCGAGGCCGTGGAGGCCTTTCTGGCCGGGGCCGGACTGCCGCCCGACGCGGAGGTCCTGGGGCCGGTACCGCTCCCGGGGCGGCGCGGGGAGCCGTCCCCGGGGGAGCGGGCGCTGGTCCGGGTCCCACCGGGCAGCGGAGCCGCCCTCGCGGCCGCCCTGAAGTCGGCGCAGGCGGCCCGGTTGGCGAAGGGGGTTCCGGCGGCTGAGGCGGTCCGGGTCCGCATCGACCCACCCGACATCGGCTGACGAGTCGCACCGACGAGGTGCACCGACGAGCTGCACTGACGAGGTGCTCCGACGAGGTACGAGCAAGGCCGTCGCCGAACGCCGAAACCCCCGGTGGGGTGACCCGTACGGTCGTCCCGCCGGGGGCGGACTCGGGCGCGGCGATCCGGCGCGGCCGGCCGTCGGGTGTCGGCGTCCCGGCGGCAGGAGACCCCTCAGCCGGTGCGCGGACCGGGGAAGGCGGGGGAGCGGGGAACCTCTCCGAGCCCCCGCGCGGGAACGCCCGCGGCGGCTGCCTGGGCCTCCTCGCGCACCGGCTGCGGCGGCATCGAGCGGGCCGCCGGGACGGTCGGCAGCGGCCCCATGGTCCGGGTGGTCGTCCCCTCGGCCACCGGCTCCGCGGACTCGGCGGACTGCGCCCGCCGGGCCCCGTAGCGGCGGTGCACGGCCTGCTTGGTGACGCCGAGCGCAGAACCGACCGCGTCCCACGAGAAGCCGAGCGAGCGGTCGAAGTCCACTGCCGCGGTGACCAGCGTCTCGACGCTGTCCCGCAGCTCCTGCGCGAGGCGGACGGTCGGCGCGGGCGCCCGGCCGTAGACGACGAAGCCGGTGGAGGGACCCGATCGGCGCGGGCGGTACACGTTGCCGAGCTGGGCGGTGAGCGTACGCAGGGCATCCACCTGCCGGCGAACCCGCTCGATGTCCCGTACCAGGAGGTGCAGGCTGGCCCGGGCTTGAGCGTCGTGGGTGGCGTGGTCGGCCATGAAGAAGCCTCTCGAACCGGTGCTGAAGGGCGGATCGGGCCGCAGACACCGTTCGCACGCGGCCCGTTTTGGTCAATCTCTCTTGACAACGCGCCACCCGTCGCCCAGGTCACGCTGTGGGGGCGTGTCGGCATATGCGAGGGGCGCACGCATGTGTGTACGCCCCCTCAACACCACAGGTGGGCGGCCCGACCCGCGCCCCATAGACTGGTGCGCTGCTGACAGCCGAGATAGCGAGGTAGTCCCCCAGTGAAGCTCGTCTTCGCAGGCACCCCCGAGGTCGCCGTACCCGCCCTGGACGCCCTGATCGCCTCCGGGCGGCACGAGGTCGCCGCCGTCATCACCCGGCCCGACGCACCGGCCGGCCGCGGCCGCCGCCTCGTCGCCAGCCCGGTCGCCGAACGCGCCGAGGAAGCGGGCATCGAGGTGCTCAAGCCCGCCCGCCCCCGCGACCCCGACTTCCAGGCCCGGCTGCGCGAGATCGACCCGGACTGCTGCCCGGTCGTCGCCTACGGCGCGCTGATCCCCAAGAGCGCCCTCGACATCCCCCGGCACGGCTGGGTCAACCTGCACTTCTCGCTGCTGCCCGCATGGCGCGGAGCCGCGCCCGTCCAGCAGTCGATCATCGCGGGGGACGAGGTCACCGGCGCCTCCACCTTCCGCATCGAGGAGGGCCTGGACACCGGCCCGGTCTACGGCATCCTCACCGAGGAGATCCGGCCCACCGACACCAGCGGCGACCTGCTCACCCGGCTCGCCTTCGCCGGGTCCGGACTGCTCGCCGCCACCATGGACGGCATCGAGGACGGCACCCTGCGCGCCGTCGAGCAGCCCCACGACGGGATCTCCCACGCGCCCAAGATCACCGTGGAGGACGCCCGGATCGACTGGACCGCTCCCGCGATGCGCGCCGACCGCGTGGTCCGCGGCTGCACGCCGGCCCCGGGAGCGTGGACCGTCTTCCGCGGGGAACGCCTCAAGCTGATCTCGCTCGGCCTGGTGCCCGACCGCACGGACCTGGAACCGGGCGAGCTGGCCCCCGCAAAGAACAACGTGTACGCCGGCACCGGCTCGCACGCCGTGGAGCTGCTGTGGGTGCAGCCGCAGGGCAAGAAGCCGATGCGGGCCGCCGACTGGGCCCGCGGGGTGCGGATCGCTCCCGGCGAGCGGCTCGGCGGAGCCGACGTAGGCTGATCGGTGGCGGCGTCCGAGCGCGGACGCCCCCCGTCCCACCCCTGCACGACCCGCAGCCCCGCACGACCCGTAGCACTCGTAGCACTCGTAAACCCGGAGCACCTTTCACGTGAGCGAACAGCCCCGTCAGCCCCGTCGCAAGCCTGCCCCCGCAGGCGCGGGTGGCAAGCAGGCCAAGCCCTACCGCCGGCCCCAGAAGGACCCCGTCCGGATGCTGGCCTTCGAGGTGCTGCGGGCGGTGGACGAGCGCGACGCCTACGCCAACCTCGTACTGCCGCCACTGCTCAGGAAGGCCCGCCAGGACGAGAACTTCCAGGCGCGCGACGCGGCGCTGGCCACCGAGCTGGTCTACGGGACGCTGCGCCGCCAGGGCACCTACGACGCCGTCATCAAGGCGTGCATTGACCGCCCGCTGCGGGAGGTGGACCCGCCGGTGCTCGACGTGCTCTCGCTCGGCGCCCACCAGCTGCTCGGCACCCGCATCCCCACGCACGCGGCGGTCTCGGCGAGCGTGGAACTGGCCCGGGTGGTGCTCGGGGACGGGCGCGCCAAGTTCGTGAACGCCGTCCTGCGGAAGATCGCCGCGCACGACCTGGACGCCTGGCTGGAGCGCGTCGCCCCGCCCTACGAGGACGACGCCGAGGAACACCTCGCGGTGTACCACTCGCACCCCAGGTGGGTCGTCAGCGCCCTGTGGGACTCGCTGGGCGGCGGGCGCGCGGGCATCGAGGACCTGCTGGAGGCCGACAACGAGCGCCCCGAGGTGACCCTGGTGGCCCGCCCGGGCCGGTCCACTCCGGAGGAACTGCTGGAGGCGGTCGGCGAGGACTCGGCGCTGCCGGGCCGCTGGTCGCCGTACGCCGTGCGGATGGCCGAGGGCGGCGAACCGGGCGCGCTGGAGGCGGTCCGCGAGGGCCGCGCGGGCGTGCAGGACGAGGGGAGCCAGCTGGTGGCCATGGCGCTGGCGGCCGCACCGGTCGAGGGCCGCGACGAGCGGTGGCTCGACGGCTGCGCCGGCCCGGGCGGCAAGGCGGCGCTGCTCGCGGCGCTCGCGGCGCAGCGCGGGGCGTTCCTGCTGGCCTCGGAGAAGCAGCCGCACCGGGCCCGGCTCGTGGAGCGCTCGCTCGCGGGCAACCCGGGCCCGTACCAGGTCATCGCGGCCGACGGCACCCGCCCGGCATGGCTGCCGGGCTCCTTCGACCGGGTCCTGATGGACGTCCCGTGCTCGGGCCTGGGCGCGCTGCGCCGCCGCCCGGAGGCCCGTTGGCGCCGCCGCCCGGAGGACCTGGAGGGCTTCGCGCCGCTCCAGCGCGGGCTGCTGCGCGAGGCGCTGTCGGCGGTGCGGGTGGGCGGCATCGTCGGCTACGCCACGTGCTCGCCGCACCTGGCGGAGACCCGGGTCGTCGTGGACGACGTCCTGAAGGGCCGCGGCGCGGGCCACTCCCCGGTGTCCGCGGAACTGATCGACGCGAGGCCCTTCATGGCGGGCGTCCCGGCCCTGGGCGACGGCCCGGACGTCCAGCTGTGGCCCCACTTGCACGGCACGGACGCGATGTACCTGGCGCTGCTGAGGCGGACGGCGTAGCCGAGTCGTCGGTCCCCCGTCGTCCGTGGTGGCCCACGGGATGACCCGGGCCGCCACGGCCGCCGGCTCCGCGGGCTCCGTCTCGAGGCTTCCGCCTTCCGGAGCCCCCGCCGCACCACCCGGACCCGCCCGGCCGGATACCGCCCCCCGGGGTCGCTCGCGCACCACCCGGTCCCGGCCGTACCGCGCCCGGTCGTCCCGTCCCGTCCTGCGCGGGGCGACTTGCGGGGTCGTGGCCGGAACCCGGTGGGGGCATGGCAGGCTTGGGGCATGGCCGCTCAGATTTATCCCAGCATCCTGTCCGCCGACTTCGCCCGACTCGCCGAGGAGGCGAAGGCCGTCGAGGGGGCCGACTGGTTGCACGTCGACGTCATGGACAACCACTTCGTCCCGAACCTGACCCTCGGCATGCCGATCGTGGAATCGCTGAGCAGGGCCACGGACACCCCGCTGGACCTCCACCTGATGATCGAGGACCCGGACCGCTGGGCCCCCCAGTACGTGGAGGCCGGCGCGGGCTCGGTCACCTTCCACGCCGAGGCCGCCGCCGCACCCGTGCGGCTCGCGCGGGAGATCCGGGCCAAGGGGGCGCGGGCCTCGATGGCGCTCAAGCCCGCGACGCCGATCGAACAGTACGAGGACATCCTCCCCGAGCTCGACATGTTGCTGATCATGACGGTCGAGCCCGGCTTCGGCGGCCAGCCCTTTCTGGACATCATGCTCCCGAAGATCCGCCGTACCCGGGAGCTGATCACCAAGCACGGTCTGGAGCTGTGGCTCCAGGTCGACGGCGGGGTCTCCGCCTCGACCATCGAACGGTGTGCCGAGGCCGGCGCGGACGTGTTCGTGGCCGGCAGCGCGGTCTACGGGGCGGTCGATCCGGCCGCCGCCGTGCGCACGCTGCGTGAGCAGGCGGGTGCGGCGATCGCAGCCGCGCCGTGGGCTTGCGACCACTGAACCAAGGGTTGATGAACAGCTCGGTGAACGGGAGCTGTCCAGGCTGATCAACGGCCGTCGGATCTGACAGGATGAACGGCGAGTCGAGAGTGTGAACAGCAGTGAGGAGAACGCGGTGTCTGCAATGTCGGCGGGACGGTCAGCCCTGCGGATGGGACCCGCGGAGCTGGTGCAGGCGGCGGCCATGGCCCGCCGCTTCTACCTGGAGGGCAAGTCCAAGATCCAGATCGCCGAGGAGTTCGGCGTGAGCCGCTTCAAGGTGGCCCGGGTCCTGGAGACCGCCCTCGAACGCGACCTCGTACGGATCGAGATCCGGGTACCGGCCGAACTCGATGCCGAGCGGTCGGACGCGCTCCGGGCCCGGTACGGGCTCCGGCACGCCGTCGTCGTGGAGTCGCCCGCCGACACCACCGAGGACGCGCCCGACCCGGAGAACCTCGGCGCGGTCGCGGCCGACCTGCTGGGCGAGCTGGTCAACGAAGGCGACGTGCTCGGCCTGGCGTGGGGGCGGTCGACCATCCACATGGCCGCCTCCCTGCACCGGCTGCCGCAGTGCACCGTGGTGCAGCTGACCGGCGTGTACGACGCGGGGACCGCCGAGCGGGGTTCGGTCGAGGCCGTGCGCCGGGCCGCCCAGGTCTCGGGCGGTGACGCGCACCCGATCTACGCGCCGATGCTGCTGCCCGATCCGGCGACCGCGGCCGCGCTGCGCAGCCAGACGGGGATCGCGCGCGCCTTCGAGTACTTCGACAAGGTGACGGTCGCGGCGGTGTCGATCGGCTCGTGGGAGCCGGGCATCTCGACCGTGCACGACATGCTGACCGACGAGGAGCGGGAGCACTACGCCTCGCTGGGTGTGGCGGCGGAGATGTCCGCGCACCTGTTCGACGCCGAGGGGCGTCGTGTCGGTCGGGACCTCGGCGAGCGGTGCATCACCGTCGAGGCGGACCGACTGCGGCGGATCCCCGAGGTCGTGGCGATCGCGGGCGGGCTGCGCAAGGCCTCCGCGATCGGGGCCGTGCTGAGGTCGGGGCTGGTCACCAGTCTCGTCACCGACACGGCGGTCGCCGACTACCTCCTCACCGAGTCGGCCCCCGGGCTGCGGCCGGCGTTGGACCGGGCCGACCCGGACGATTGATGCGGTCTGACCGGGCATGACGGGCCGCGGCGGCCGCTGTTGACGCCGCCGGTGCGGATGGTGCTGGAATTGAGATCCGAACGGCGGGCCGCGCGGCGGCCCGCGGGGCGCATACTGGTTCCAATGACAAAGTCAGCAGTACCTCGCCGCCATTTGCCGTCCAGCCCGTTCAAGGCCCCCGTGGAGCAGCCCATCCGGCAGTTCAACGTCGGCGACCGGGTTACCCACGACGAGCACGGCCTCGGCCGTGTCGTCGGAATCGAGGAGGGGATCGCTGTTCTCGTCGACTTCGGTTCGGTTCAGAAGCGAATCCTGAGTCCCTACACCAAGATGGCCGCACTCTGAGGCCACCGGGCGATTCGCGAGCGAATCGGATATTTGGCACGATCGGTGCATGATCTTTCGGAACGTGCCCCGATCGTTGCTGCGTTTGCTGGGGGCCCTGTTCCTCTGTGTCGCGCTGGTCGGTGCGGTGGGTTGTGGCGGGCAGGAACCCGCACCTTCCGCCGCCTCCCGCGCGAGTGCCTCCGCCGTCCCGGGGTGGGCGAAGGGGATGGCCGCCGTACGGGCCGACGGGCTGCCGCAGCAGGCCCGTGACGTGCTCGCGCTCATCGACGTGGGCGGGCCGTACCCCTACCGGCAGGACGGCACGGTCTTCGGGAACTTCGAGAAGGCCCTGCCCGAGCAGAGGCGTGGCTACTACCACGATTACACCGTGCGGACGCCGGGAGAGCGTGATCGCGGAGCCCGGCGGATCGTGACGGGTGAGGGTGGGGAGTTCTTCTACACGGACGACCACTACGACACCTTCAAGGCGGTTCTCCGATGAGCCTGGACCCGCAGCCGCTCGCCCCGGCGCTCGAAGCCGCCGAAGCCGCGGGCCGGACGACCGTACGGCTGGACCTGAGCGGGGTACGGGACAAGTCCGAGCTGATGCGGCGGTGCGGGGATGCCTTGCGGCTGCCGGAGTGGGTCGGCGGGAACTGGGACGCGTTGGCCGATGCGCTGCGGGACCTGTCGTGGTTGCCGGTGCCGCGGGGTGGGGGGTGGCTGGTGGCGGTGACGTCCTGGCGGGATTACGCCGATGCCCGGCCGGGCGAGTGGGAGACGCTGGTCGAGGTGTTGGAGGAGGCCGTGGGCTTCTGGCGGGAGCCGGGGCCGGGGCCGGGGCCTGGCGGAGGCGGGCTGGAGCTGGTGGTGGTGCTGGCCGAGGGTGAGGCCGGGCCCGGGCCGGTTGCCGGGGCTCCGCCCCGGACCCCGCGCCTCAAACGCCGGCGGGGCTGAAAGATCGCCTCAAACGCCGGCGGGGCTGGGGTTGGCCGGGTGGGGCTGAAAGAGCGCCTCAAACGCCGGCGGGGCTGGGTTCGCCGGGCGGGGCTGGGTTGGTCGGGCGGGGTGGGAAGAGTGCCTCGAGCGTTGGCCCGGTGGGGTTGGAGAAGCTGGGTTGGGGGCAGGCGCCTGGCCTGCCCCCTGGGTCAGTTCTGGGTGGTGTTCGGGATCCAGGGTGGGGTTTGGCCCCAGGACCAGACCGGGATCTTGGCCGCGTCGACCGGGGGCGGGTTGGGGCCCGAGTAGATCAGGGCCATGCGGGTGCCCCACTCGATGTAGTAGGCGAACACTCCCCGGAATTCCGGGTCCGTCGGGAGGCCGACCTCGTCGGCCGTGTCCATCAGCAGGTCCACCCAGCGGCGGCGCTGCCGCTCGGTGATTGCCCGGCCCAGGTGCTTGGTGGCCATGTGCTGGTGGCCGCCGTGGTGGGCGGTGTAGTCCGCGGGGCCGCCGAAGACCTCCGACAGCCAGACCGCGACGTGCTGCGGGTGTTCCGAGTCCATGCCGGCGAAGACCGGGGCCAGGATCTCGTCCTGCAGGGCGTGGGCGTAGAAGGCGTCCGTAAGGCGGTTCATCGCCTCCGCTCCGCCCATCCACTCGTAGATGGTGGGTGTGGTGCTCATCGTTATCCGGCGGCCTTTCCCGTGCCCACGACGCCCGTCACGAGGTAGTGCTGCATCTCCTCGATGGCCGTCACGTAGGGACGGATCGCGTGGAAGAAGGCCGGGAAGTGCTCGCCCTTGCGGAACCCGCCCAGGTGGTCCTCGATCGAGGTCCAGCGGATCCGCAGGATGTAGCGCTCCTTCTCCTCGTCGCAGCGGGCCAGCTCGTAGTCGATGCACTCGGGGGATGCGGCCAGGGACTCGGCGGCCCGGGCGTACGCGTCCTCGAAGGCCGACTGGTCGTCCAATGCGATCCGGTAGCGGATGTATTCGACGGTGGTGGTCATGGGTGCGTGCCTCTCCCTGGGTGTAGGTCGTCGCCAGCCTTACGCGATCACGCGCCGCCGTGGGGCGGATTCGTCATTCGGACCCGGACTTCATGGAGTCGGTCGGTTCGGAGACGTCGGGGCCCTGGGCGCGGACCCGCTGGACCTCGTCCAGGGAGTCGCGCAGCTCTGTCAGCCATTCGTCCGTGTTGCGGCCGACGAGCCGGACGCACCAGGCGAGGGCGTCGGCCCGGCTGCGGGCCACGCCGCCGGCGACCAGGGTGTCGAGGACCTGGCGCTCGGACTGGCGCAGGCGGGTCATCACCGGGACGGCGAGGTGGGTGAACAGGGTCGTCTCCTCACCCACCCGCACGCCCCAGGCGACCTTCCGGCGGTAGAGCTCTTCGGCCTCGCGGGCCACTTCGATGCGCTGTTCGCGGGTGCGTTCGCGGAACTCCTTGACCGATTCGGCCGCCGGTATGACGCCGACGACCGTGATCTCCTCGCGGTCGAGGGTGACCGAGTCCAGGGACTCGTAGACGTCGACCGGCAGGCGCTCGGCGAACCATGCGCGGAGCTGTTCGCTCTGTTCGGCTGTAATCATGTAATCAACGTTGCATCCGTTGCGACCTTGATCACAAGGCTCGGGGCGTTCGCTCTCAGCCCATCGAGCGGTAGCGGTGGATCAGCGACACGGCCATCGCTCCCTCACCCACGCCCGAGGCGACCCGTTTCACCGAGTGGGCGCGGACGTCGCCCGCCGCGAAGACCCCGGGGACGCTCGTCTCCAGCGGGTACGGGGCGCGCTCCAGGCTCCACTCGGCCGGCAGCTCGCCGCCGTTGGAGATCAGGTCCGAGCCGGTGAGGACGAAGCCGTACTCGTCGCGCTCGACGACGCCCGCGAGCCAGTCGGTGTGCGGGCGGGCGCCGATGAAGGTGAACATGAAACGGGCCGGGACCTCGGTGTCCTCGCCCGTGTCCGCGTCGTGGAGGGTGAGGCGTTCCAAGTGCTCCTCGCCGTCCAGTCGGACCACCGTCGTGCGCACCTTCACCTCGATGTTCGGGGTGCGGTCGATCTCGTCGATCAGGTAGCGGGACATGCTCGCGTCCAGGGAGGCCGCACGGACCAGGATCGTCACGCGGGCGGCGTACTTGGCGAAGTGCACCGCCGCCTGGCCCGCAGAATTGGCCCCGCCGACGATGAACACGTGCTGCGAGATGCAGGCCGAGCTCTCCGTGGTGGCCGCGCCGTAGTAGAGGCCGGCCCCCTCGAAGCGGTCCGCGCCGGGGGCCTCGAGGCGGTTGTACGAGACCCCGGTGGCCAGCAGCACCGTCTCGGCGGAGATCTCCGTGCCGTCCGCCAGGGTCAGGATCTTGGCCGGGTCGTCCCGGGTCAGCGAGACCACCTCGACCGGGTGCAGGATCTCGGCGCCGAACCGGGAGGCCTGGATGGTGGCCCGGCGGGTCAGGTCGCCGCCCGAGAGGCCCGAGGGGAAGCCGAGGTAGTTCTCGATCAGGCTGGACGTGCCCGCCTGGCCGCCGGGGGCGCGGGAGTCCAGCATGAGGGTCGACAGGCCCTCCGAGGCCGAGTAGACCCCCGCAGCCAGCCCCGCCGGGCCCGCGCCGACGATGACGCACTCGTAGTGCGGGCGGGAGGCGGTGGTGGCCAGGCCCAGGCGCTGGGCGAGCTGGGTGTCGGTCGGGGCCGAGAGCACCGATCCGTCCGGGAAGCGGACGAGGGGGAGCGCCCCGTCGGGCTGGGCGGCGATCAGGGTCAGCGCCTCGGGGTCCCGTTCGACGTTGAGGAAGCGGAACGGCTGGCCGTTGCGGGTGAAGAAGTCCCGCACGGCGTGGGTGCCGGGGGAGACGAGGTGGCCGGCGACGATGATCCCGTCGTACGCCGGCCGGTAGGTGGCCAGCCAGTCCGACAGCAGGTCGTCCAGGACCGGGAAGAGCCGCTCGTGCGGCGGGTCCCAGGGCTTGAGCAGGTAGTAGTCCAGCCGGACCCGGTTGATGGCGGTGATCGCGGCGTCGGTCTCCGCGTAGGCCGTCAGCAGGACGCGCCGGGCGTCCGGGAAGCGGCTGACCGCCTCCAGCAGGAACTCGACGCCGGTCACGTCCGGCATGCGCTGGTCCACGAGGAACAGCGCCGGGTCGTGGCCGCGTTCGTCGAGGGAGTCCAGGATCTTCAGGGCGTCGGCCGCCGAGGAGGCGCCGAGCACCCGGTAGCGGTCACCGTAGGCGCTGCGCAGGTCGCGGCGGACGGCGCGCAGCACCTGCGGGTCGTCGTCCACGGCGAGGATGACCGGCTTCTTGTGCTCCGCGCGTTCGGCGGCCGCGGCCCCCGAGGTGGCGGTGGCGGCGGCGGAACCCTCCGGGGCCGCGCTCATGCCGGGTCCAGCATCAGCTGGTCGGCGTAGCACCAGGCCCAGTCCTCGCCGGGCTCGTGGGAGGCCGCGATGGCGTGCTCGGTGGTCCGGTAGTGCCGGGTGGCGTGACGGTTCCTCGACGAGTCGCAGCATCCGACGTGCCCGCAGCTGAGGCACATCCGCAGGTGCACCCAGGTGTCGCCGGCGATGAGGCACTCCTCGCAGCCCACGGCCGTGGGTTTCACCGGACGTATCTGATCGATGTGTGTGCACAACAGGTCCATCGTCCTCGTCCCCGTCCCTCTCCTCGTGCTCTTCCGTGCTGTTGCTCGTGCTCTTGCTCGTTCATCAAGTCGGCTCGTGCGCCCGTGATTCACGGCGCGTCCAGACCATAGGACGGAGCCACCGGAACGGTTCATCGATTCGGCCGAAGTCAGGTAGTCCTGAAGCTACTTCCTGACGTCTGCGGACGACTTCCTGAGGTGCTGCCACGAGCTGGCCCGCTACCTCACGAAGTCGCATACCAGCGCTTTGACGAAGCCCCCGGGCGCGGCCAGTGTGGGGGACGCCAACGACAACAGGCGGCGCCTGGAGGAATACGTGAGC
Organism: Streptomyces sp. NBC_01214; assembly: GCF_026340975.1. Lineage (GTDB taxonomy): Bacteria > Actinomycetota > Actinomycetes > Streptomycetales > Streptomycetaceae > Streptomyces. The sequence continues at coordinate 2,955,653 of NZ_JAPEOS010000001.1, forward strand.
AGAAAGATTCTGGTCATTGTCTCCGAACACGGTTACTGGGCCGAGGAACTGATAGGCCCCGTATCGAAGTTCGACGAGCGGGGCTACGAGGTCATATTCGCCACGCCGACCGGAAAGCGTGCACACGCTCTTCCGCCGAGCCTCGACGCGAACTACATCGATCCCCCGCTGGGACGCTCGGTCACCACCGAGGAGAACGCCCGGCTGGGGCGGGAGTTCGAGCGGTCGAGCCGGCTGGACTCGCCGCTCGACATCGAGGCGTGGGTCCCCGAACGTCCGTACACGAGCGACGAGGGCTATCTGCCCAAGCTGGAGCAGTACCACCGCGATCTCGACAAGCTCGACGCCGACATCGCCGCGTACGACGCGATCCTCATCGTCGGCGGCAGCGGCCCGATCGCGGACCTCGCCAACAACGAGCGCGTGCACGCCCTGATCCTGGCCTTCCAGAAGGCCGGCAAGGTCGTCGCCGCCGAGTGCTACGGCGTCGCCTGCCTGGCGTTCGCCCGGGACTGGGGCGACCGCAGGAGCATCATCTGGGGCAAGCACGTGACCGGCCACTGCAAGGAGTACGACTACAAGGACGGCACCGGATTCCTCGGTACCGACTTCAACATGGGGCCGCCGCCGTATCCGCTGGAGTACATCCTGCGCGACGCGACGGGCCCGCGCGGCGCGTACCACGGGAATTTCGGCAAGCCGGTATCGGTCATCGTCGACTTCCCCTTCGTCACCGGACGTTCCACCCCCGACTCGTACCTCACGGGGCAGAAGATCGTGGAAGTCCTGGAGGACGGTCTCACCCGATACGGCTGGTGATCCCGGAAGCCGCAGGGAAATCGCAGAGTTGAGGGGGAATTCATGGAAGCCACTCCCGGACGGGAAAGGCTGATCGAGCAGTTCAAGGCCGACGGCCTGAATGTGATGTTCGGAAATCCGGGGACGGTGGAACAGGGATTCCTCGACGCGGTGGACGCGGCGGAGGACTTCCACTACGTCCTCGCCCTCCAGGAGACCGTGGCCGCCGGCATCGCCGACGGGTACGCCCGGGCGACCGGCGGCGCGGCCCTGCTCCAGCTGCACTCCGGCGTCGGCCTGGGCAACGGCATCGGCATGCTCTACCAGTCGCTGCGCGGCCACACCCCGCTCGTCGTGGTCGCCGGTGACGCCGGGGTCCGCTACGACGCCATGGACGCGCAGATGGCATGCGATCTGGTGGCGCTGGCCAAGCCGGTGACCAAGTACGCGACCCGGGTCACCGACCCGCGGTCCGTGCTCCGCACCGTCCGGCGGGCCGTGAAGATCGCGCTCACCCCGCCCCGCGGGCCCGTGTTCGTGGCACTTCCCATGGACGTGCTGGACGAGCTCAACTCCGAGCCCGTCCTGCCCTCCGCGCAGGTGCTCACCGACGTGTCGCCCTCGCCGGCCTCGGTGGGGCGGGCGGCCGAGCTGCTCGCCTCCGCCGAGCGGCCGATCGTCCTGGTCGGGGACGGGGTCGCGCTCTCCGGGGCGCAGAACGAGCTCGTCGCCGTCGCCGAGCTGCTGGGCGCCGACGTGTACGAGGTCGACTCGTCCGAGGTGAACATCGCGGCCTCGCACCCGCTGCGGCGGGGCCAGACCGGGCACATGTTCGGCCCGCACAGCAAGGAGCTCGTCGGGGACGCCGACGGGGTGCTGATCGTCGGCACCTATGTCTTCCCGGAGGTCTTCCCCGAACTGGAGAGCCCCTTCAGGGCGGGCGCCAAGGTCGTCCACATCGACCTCAACGCCTACGAGATCGCCAAGAACCACCCGGTGGACCTGGGCCTGGCCGCGGATCCCCGGCAGGCGCTGCGCGCGCTGGCCGGCGTACTGGAGCGGCGGCTCGGCCCGCAGCGGCGGGCCGCGGCGGCCGCGCGCCTCGACGTACGGACCCGGGAGCGGGTCCGCGAGGTGCAGGAGGCCCGCTCGGCCCCGGACGACGGCACGCCGATGGCCGTCTTCCTGAAGACCCTGGCCGAGCGCACCGGCGGGGACCTGATCGTCTTCGACGAGGCGCTGACCACCTCGCCGCTGGTCACCCGGTACCTGCCGGCGGAGCGCCCCGGTGACTACCACCTCACTCGGGGCGGCTCGCTCGGCGTGGGCTTCCCGGGCGCGGTCGGGGCCAAGCTGGCCCGGCCGGAGCGGATGGTGGTCGGCTTCGCGGGCGACGGCGGGTCCATGTACACGTACCAGGCGCTGTGGACGGCGGCCCGGCACGGCATCGACGCCAAGTTCGTCGTGTGCAACAACCGCAAGTACCGGCTGCTGGACGACAACATCGCCCAGTACTGGCGGGAGCGGGACATCCCGGAGCACGGCTTCCCGCACTCCTTCGACCTCTCCCACCCCGAGATCGACTTCGCCGGGCTGGCCCGCTCGCTCGGCGCCGGCGGGATGCGCGTGGAGAAGCCGGACGAGGCGGTCGCCGCCGTGGGCCGGATGCTGTCCCACCCCGGACCCTTCCTCGTGGACATCCAGATCTGACCAGAGCACTCACGCAGCACGGACAGGAGGAGACCGCATGCCCGCCGAGCGGCAGCTGACCGAGGACGCGATCCGCAGTTTCGCCGAGAACTGGTACGTGGCGCTGGACCAGCACGTGGGTCTGGACGACGTGCTCGCCCTGATCACCGAGGACCTGGAGTTCAAGGTCCCCGAGGACACCTTCCTCGGACACGAGGGGTTCGGCCGCTGGTACGCGGCCGTCACCCACCGCTTCTTCGACGAGGTCCACACCGTCACGAAGGTGGAACCCGTCATCGAGGGCGACCGGGCGGTCGTCCGGGTCCTCGTCAACTGGCAGGCCAAGATCTGGGACCCGCCGGCCGCCCGCAGCCAGTGGCTCGGTTTCGACGCCGACCAGACCTGGACGGTCGTGGCCGGTCCGGACGGACCGCTGATCAAGCAGTACACCGTCAACGACCTGGCGCCGATGCCCGGTTCCGGCTCGCTCTGAGCGCCGGCGAAGGAGGAGCGACGATGACCGAAGTGACACGGGAACGGGTCGAGGCGGCCTATGCCGCCCTCGGCTCCGGCGACCGGGCGCGCATCCTCGAGTACTACTCCGAGGACCTGCGCTGGCTGGTGCCGGGCAGCCACCCGCTGGCCGGCTGGTACGAGAGCCTGGACGCCTTCCTCGAGCTGATGGGGCAGACCCACAAGCTCACGGGCGGCACCTTCCGGATGGACATCCAGGCGGTCCTCGTCGGTGAGGACTGCAGCGCCGACGTGTGCCGCAACGTGGCTCTGCGGGACGGCGCGGACGAGACGAGCACGTCCCCGTACGAGCGGATGGACTACCCGGTCTTCCACTTCATGCGGTGGCGCGGCGGCCGGATCGTCGAGGGCCGGGACGGGCTCTTCGGGGACTCGGCGACCGCCTTCAGCCAATTCTGGGCGCCGTTCGCGCCGGACGGAACCCGCAGGGACCGATAGGGGGTCGAGCGCGATGGACCGACACGAGAGCCACACCGAAATCCTCCGGAAGTACTACGAGTACGCCAACGCCGGGGACTGGGACCGCTGGTGCGACCTGTTCGCCGACGACCAGGTCATGGACGAGCAGCTCGCCGGCCACATCGAGGGCCTGGACGTGCTGCGCTCGATGATGAAGGGCATGGGCACGATGTACCGGGTCTTCCGGAACGAGCCCGTGCACTTCCTCGTCGACGGCGAGAAGGCCGCGGCCGTCTCCCACCTGACCGCGATCAGCGCCTCCGGCGAGCCCGTCGAGGCCGAGGTCATGAACTTCTTCCGGATCGTGGACGGAAAGATCGCCTACATGGCGAACTACCACGACACGGTTCCCTTCCAGGTGCTGAGCCAGGGCTGAGGGGGATCCATGAGCGTCGAAGAGTACGACTACATCGTCGTGGGATCCGGCACCGCCGGCAGCGTGCTGGCCGACCGGCTCTCCGAGGACCCGGACGTCTCCGTGCTGGTCCTGGAGGCGGGCGGCTCCCGCATCCCGCCCGAGGTGGACGACCCGTCCTCCTGGTACAAGCTCCTCGGCGGGCCGGTGGACTGGGGCTACACCAGCACCCCGCAGCCCGGACTCGACGGCCGCCGTACGTACGAACCGCGCGGCAAGGCCCCCGGCGGCAGCAGCAACCTCTACATCATGATGCACATCCGCGGCCACGCCTCGGACTTCGACAACTGGGCCTACCAGGGCGCCGCCGGCTGGTCCTACGAGGACGTGCTGCCCTACTTCGCCCTGCTGGAGGGCCAGGAGGACGTCACCGCCGCCACCACGGGCACCCGGGGCCCGCAGCGGATCACCAACGCCGGGCTGCACGGCCCCAACCCGGTCTCCCGCGCCTTCATCGACGCCGCCGTCGAGCTGGGCCACCAGGAGATCGCCGACTTCAACACCGACGGCCCCCGGCGCGGCCTCTTCGGCACCGGCTGGCACCACATCGACGTGGCCGACGGCCGCCGCCAGGGCGCCCTCGCCGCCTACCTGGAACCCGCGCTGCGGCGCGCCAACCTGACCCTGCGCACCAACGCGCAGAGCACCCGGCTGCTGATCGACGGGGACACCTGCACGGGCGTCGAGTACGTCCAGCTCAAGGCCCCCGCCGACGTCCCCGGCCGGACCGTCCGGGACGGCCACAGCGCCGCCGCGGCGCCCGGGCCGCACACCGCACGGGCCCGTCGCGAGGTGATCGTGGCGGCCGGGGCGATCGAGTCCCCGAAGCTGCTGCTGCTCTCCGGCATCGGCCACCCGGAGCAGCTGCGCGAGCACGGCATCGAGGTCACCGCGGCCCTGCCCGGGGTCGGCGAGAACTTCCACAACCACGTCCTGACCGGGCTGATGGCCGAGGTCACCCAGGAGCTCCCGCCGCCGGCGCAGAACCTGTCGGAGAGCGCTCTATTCCTGTCCTCGCAGCCCGGGCTGCCCGCCCCCGACCTGCAGATCGCCTTCGTCCACGTGCCGTTCGACGTGATCGTCGGCCAGGACCACCCCCACACGGTGTCCATCCTGCCCGGTGTCGTACGGCCCGTCTCGCGCGGCTGGATCAAGCTGGCGAGCGCCGACCCGCTGGCCCACCCGCTGATCAACCCGAACTACCTGGGCGACCGGTGGGACCTGGAACGGATGGTGCAGGGCATCAAGATCGCCCGGGACATCTTCGCGACCTCCGCCTTCTCGCCCTGGTACAAGCAGGAGCTGCAGCCCGGCCCCGGCTACGCGAGCGACGACGACCTGCGGACCTTCGCGAGGCAGAAGTCGGAGAGCTACCACCACCAGGCCGGCTCCTGCCGCATGGGCATCGACGACCTCTCCGTCGTCGACCCCGAGCTGCGGGTGCACGGCGTACGGAACCTGCGCGTGGTCGACGCGAGCGTGATGCCCGCGGTCCCGTCCGGCAACTGCCACACCGCCATCGCGATGATCGCCGAGCGCGCGGCGGACTTCCTGAAGGGAGCCTCCCGTGTCTGACGCGGTACTGCGCGAGGGCGCGCTGTCCGGGACCCGGATCGCGGTCCTGGTCGAGAGCGACTACTACGAGCCGGAGATCTTCTACTACCAGCACCGGTTCGCCGAGGAGGGCGCCGAGGTCGACTTCCTGACCCGGCTGTGGGGCAACGACTCCATCACCTTCACCGGGCACGAGTACCGGGCGCCCTTCACCGCCACGCAGTCCCTGGAGGGGCTGAGCGACGCGGAGCTGCGCCGGTACGCGGCGATCATCGTGCCCTCCGGCATGGTGGCCGACCGGCTGCGCTACACCGAGGACGTGGACGTCCTCGCCCCGGCGACCGAGCTGCTGCGCCGGGCCTTCGCGGAGCCGACGGTCCTCAAGGGGATCATCTGCCACGGCATGTGGCTGGCCTCCTCGATCCCCGAGAAGATCCGCGGCCGCAAGGTGGTCTGCCACAACAACCTCATCGGTGACGTCCGGAACATGGGCGGGGAGTACGTCGACGAGGACGTGGTGGTCGACGGGGACCTGGTCACCGGCCGCACCGGAGCCCACCACCACCTGTTCGCCCGCCGGATCATCGAACTGATCGCGGCCGGCCGGGGCCGGGGGGCCGGCTGATGGCCGCCGGGCTGCGGTGGTCCCACGTGGGCCTGAACTGCACGGACCAGAAGACCACCGAGGAGTTCTACACCCGGTACTTCGGCTTCGCCCGGGCCCGCGTCGTCGACCTCGGGGAGGCGCAGATCGTGTTTCTGCGCAAGGGGGACGCGTACCTGGAGCTCTTCGCGGCCGGCGCCGCCGAACCGGCCCGCCCGGCGCCGGGGGTCCCCCCGGCGGTAGCTGGGGGAGACGGTCCGCAGGCCCCCGGCCGGATGCGCCACCTGGCCTTCCAGACCGACAGCGTGGACGCGTTCCTGGCCGAGCTGGGCGACGCGGCGGAAGTGACCCTGGGACCACTGGACTTCGACGACTTCATCTGCGGCTGGCGGACCGTGTGGGTCCGCGATCCCGACGGGGTCATCGTCGAAGTCAGCCAGGGGTACGAGGACGACGGCTCTCACGACAAGGACGGTGCGTGACCCATGGCTGACGCCGTGACCTTCTCCTTCTCCGACACGATCGCGGGATACGTCACCCGCTTCGACTCCGGGGCCCGGCTGCTGAGGCTGAAGACCGCCGACGGGCGCGAGTTCGACGTCTCCCTCGCCGGTGACCCCAGCGCCGAGCTGGTCCGCAACCTGGACGAGCCCTACATCGACGCCTCCGGGCACATCGACGAGATGCTCTCGCCCGGCCGGTTCCTCTTCGTCTACGGGGTGCACTACCCGGAGCGCGGCGGGAGCTTCGACGCCAAGCGCCTGGTCTTCCTGGGCCGCGGGTCCGAGGACTACCGCTTCGAGGAGCCCAGCTGGTGGATCAAGCAGATCGAATCCCTGGCCGACTTCTACAAGCGGGCGCAGTTCGGCGACGGGCCGGTGGACTTCACCGAGTACCGCACCGAGATCCGGCTCGGCGGTGACAAGACCGCCAGCCACGTCCAGGAGACCGACACCATCTCCCGCCTGGTCTACGGCATGGCCTCGGCCTACCTGCTGACCGGCAAGGACGAGTACCTGGAGGTCGCCGAGCGCGGCACCGAGTACCTGCGCAAGCACATGCGGGTCGTGGACAGCGAGGAGGACGTGGTCTTCTGGTACCACGGCATCAGCGTCGACGGGGACAGCGAGCGCAAGCTCTTCACCTCGGAGTTCTCCGACGACTACGACGCGATCCCGATGTACGAGCAGATCTACGCGCTGGCCGGCCCCATCCAGACGTACCGGGTCACCGGTGACGTCCGGATCAAGAACGACGCGGACGCCACCATCAGGCTGTTCGACAAGTTCTTCTTCGACCCGGAGCAGGGCGGCTACTACTCGCACATCGACCCGATCCTCTTCAGCGCCGACCACGAGTCCCTCGGTGAGAACGCCGAGCGCAAGAACTGGAACTCGGTCGGCGACCACGCGCCCGCCTACCTGATCAACCTGTACCTGGCGACCGGCGACCAGAAGTACGCCGACTTCCTCGAGTACACCTTCGACACCATCGCGGACAAGTTCCCGGACTACAAGAACAGCCCCTTCGTCCAGGAACGATTCTTCCGCGACTGGTCCCACGACAAGGCGCACAGCTGGCAGCAGAACCGAGCGGTGGTCGGCCACAACCTCAAGATCGCCTGGAACCTGATGCGGATGAACTCGCTGAAGGCCAAGCCGGAGTACGAGCAGCTCGCCAAGAAGATCGGCGAGATCATGCCGGCGGTCGGCAGCGACGTGCAGCGCGGCGGCTGGTACGACGTCGTCGAGCGGATCAAGGAGGGCGACCAGGAGGCGTACCGGTTCGCCTGGCACGACCGCAAGGCCTGGTGGCAGCAGGAGCAGGCGATCCTCGCCTACCTCATCCTGAACGGCACGGTCGGCGGCGACGCGAACCTGCGCGAGGCCCGCCAGGCCCAGGCCTTCTACAACACCTTCTTCCTCGACCACGACGAGGGAGCCGTCTACTTCAACGTGCTCGCCAGCGGTACGCCGTACCTGCTCGGCACCGAGCGGCTCAAGGGCAGCCACTCGATGTCCATGTACCACTCGGCGGAGCTCTGCTACCTCTCCGCCGTCTACAACAACCTGCTCATCAACGGCCGGGAGATGGACTTCCACTTCCAGCCCGACCCGACGAACCTGCCCGACCGCGTCCTGCGCGTCTCGCCCGACCTGCTCCCCGCCGGTTCGGTGAGGATCGCGTCCGTGGAGATCGACGAGAAGCCGTACACCGACTTCGACGCCGACGCCCTCACCGTCCGCCTGCCCGACGTGCAGAGCCGCGTGAAGGTCAAGGTCCGGCTGCGTCCGGTCGCCAAGAAGTAGCGCTCAACGGGGGGCGCCCCAACCAGAGGGGAATGCAATGACTCTCAACGTCAAGGAACGCCGGAACAAGACGGGCACCGTGCTCGTCGCCACCGGCGAGATCAACAGCGAGACATCCGGCTCGTTGCTCCAGGCACTGCTGCCGCTGGTCCGCGAGGGCAAGCCGCTGAAGATCGACCTCACGGCGGTCACCTACGTCTCCAGCGCGGGCCTGCGCACCCTGCTCGTGGTCTACCGCGAGGCGCAGCACGCCGGCGTCGCGGTCACCCTCTACGGGGTGAGCGAGGAAGTCCGGTTCGTCATGTCGGCCACCGGGTTCCTCGACTTCTTCGAAACCGGCGAGGCCGTCGCCGCGGCGGCCAAGGCCAAGGCCAAGGCCGCGCGATGACCGAGACCCGGTCCGAGCAGGTGCTGCGCGTCGACGCCTACCCGACCCACGAAGTGGGCGGGTACCGCGTCCGCGCGGGCAAACCGTTCCCCTTCGGGGCCAACGTGGTCCCCGGCGGGGTCAGCTTCTCCGTCTTCTCCGACCAGGCCACCTCCATGACCCTGGTCATCTTCAAGCGCGGAGAACCCGAGCCGATGGCCGAACTGGAGTTCCCCGAGGAATTCCGCACCGGCAGCGTCTTCGCCATGACCGTCTTCGGCCTCGACCACGAGAACATCGAGTACGGGTACCGGGCCGACGGTCCCTACGACCCGGTCACCGGCCACCGCTTCGACGCCCGGCAGGTGCTCTCCGACCCCTACGCCCGACTGATCGCCGGTCGTGACGTGTGGGGCGTGGAGCCGGACCGCAGCCGCGGCTACCAGTACCGCTCCCGCGTCTGCCTCCAGGACTTCGACTGGGGCGACGACACCCCACTGGGCATCCCCGCCGAGGACCTCGTCGTGTACGAGACCCACGTGCGCGGCTTCACCCGGCACCCCTCCTCGCAGGTCACCGCTCCCGGCACCTTCGCGGGGCTGCGCGAGAAGATCCCGTACCTGAAGGAACTCGGGGTCAACTGCATCGAGCTGCTCCCGGTGTTCGAGTTCGACGAGAGCGACAACCCGCGCAGCAACCCGGAGACGGGCGAGCAGCTCTTCGACTACTGGGGCTACAACACCGTCTCGTTCTTCGCGCCCAAGGCCGGCTACGCGGCCACCGGACGCTACGGCATGCAGGGCGACGAGTTCCGCACCCTGATCAAGGACCTGCACGCGGCCGGCATCGAGGTCATCCTCGACGTCGTCTTCAACCACACCGCCGAGGGCAACGAGCAGGGCCCGACGATCTCCTTCAAGGGGCTCGACAACGCCACGTACTACATGCTCACGCCCGAGGGGTACTACTTCAACTTCAGCGGCACCGGCAACACCGTCAACTGCAACCACCCCGTCGTGCGCAACTACGTGCTCGACTGCCTGCGCCACTGGGTCGCCGACTACCACATCGACGGATTCCGCTTCGACCTGGCGGCCATCCTCGGCCGGGCCCTGGACGGCACCCCGCTGCCCAACCCGCCGCTGCTGGAACTGCTCGCCTACGACCCGGTCCTGCGGCACACCAAGCTGATCGCCGAAGCCTGGGACGCCGGCGGCCTCTACGAGGTCGGCAACTTCCCGGCCTACGGCCGCTGGGCCGAGTGGAACGGCAAGTACCGCGACACCGTGCGCAGCTTCCTCAAGGGCGACCCCGGGGTCACCGGCGAACTGGCCACCCGGATCGCCGGCTCGCCCGATCTGTACGCCACCCGCGGCACCGCGGCCTCGGTCAACTTCCTGACCGCGCACGACGGTTTCACCCTCGCCGACCTGGTCTCCTACAACGACAAGCACAACGAGGCCAACGGCGAGAACAACAACGACGGTGCCAACGACAACAACAGCTGGAACTGCGGCGCCGAGGGACCCACCGACGACCCGGAGATCAACGCGCTGCGCACCCGGCAGATGAAGAACGCCCTGGCGATCCTCTTCACCAGCCAGGGCATCCCGATGCTGCTGGCCGGGGACGAGGTCGCGCGCACCCAGCAGGGCAACAACAACACCTACTGCCAGGACAACGAGCTCTCCTGGTTCGACTGGGACCAGGTCGACGACAACGCCGAACTGCTCCGGTTCACGCGGGAGATGATCGAATTCCGCAAGCACCACCGCGAACTGCGCTCCACCGCCCACCCCACCGGCCAGGTCCGCGAGCACCTGGGCCTGCCGGACATCAGCTGGCACGGGGAACGGGCCTGGCAGCCCGACTGGTCGGCCGAGAGCCGGCTGCTGGCGGTGGCCCGCTGCGGCACCGGCGACGACGACGTGGTGTACGTGGCCATGAACGCGCACTGGGAGTCGCACGACCTGGAACTGCCCGCCCTGCCGGGAGGCCGGAGCTGGCACCTGTTCGCCGACACCGGGGCCGAAGCACCGTACGACATCCGCACCCCCGGAGCCGAGCAGGAACTGGACAACGCCGGGAAGTACCTGATCGGCCCGCGCTCGGTCGTGATCCTGGTGGGCCGCACGAACGTTTCCGACGACCTCGACACGCCCCGACCGAAGGAGACCTGACATGCCGCTTTCCGTGTCCCTGAGCATCGAGGGCGACACCACCGTGATCGAACTGACGGGCGAGCTGGACGCCAAGACCGCACCGGACTTCCACCGGACCATCGAGAAGGCCGCCGGCCACGGCACCCAGACCGTCGAGATCAGGATGGCTGGCGTCGGCTACATGGCCAGCGCCGGACTGCGCTCCCTGGTCTTCGCCCAGCAGAAGGTCGCGAACGACGTCACCATCAAGGTGGTCGGTGCCATCGAGCCCGTGTCCCGCACCATCCGGACGGCCGGGCTCGACCGGAGCATCGTTCTCTCCGATGAGTGACCACCGTGACTGACATGGTCGAACTGGCGAGGAAGTCCTGCGTACTGGAAGTGCCCGCAACGGTGGGGGCACTGGGCGAAATCGCCTCGTTCGTACTGCGGCTGGCCGCAGCGGCGGGCCTGGACAAGGGCGCCGCCTACCGGCTCCGGCTGGCCGTGGACGAACTGGCCACGAACGTCGTGATGCACGGGTACCGGGGCGGCGGCGGACGGATCACCGTCCGCGGCCGCTCCGGCCCCGGCGGGGTGCAGATCGTCATCGAGGACACCGCACCCCCCTTCGACCCCGTCGAAGGCTGCTTGCCGCCCGCCCACGGGGTCCCCCCGCAGGACCGGCGGATCGGCGGCCTCGGCATCCACCTGGCACTGACCAGCGTGGACGAGTTCGGCTACGCGCACAGGGACGGCCGCAACATCAGCACCCTGACTGTGAAGGCTGAGGGGACCGACCGATGCCCTCCACGACCGTGATCATCCTCGACGCGTACCCGCCACCGCCGCCCGCGCTGCTCGACGCCCTGCGGACGATGGACGCGGCACTCGTCACCCGCTCCCTCGCGGAGCTGCGCGAAGGCGCGCTGGAACTGCTGCCCGTCGCGGACGTGCTGCTCGCCCCGGCCGAGTCCGACGGGGAGGCGGTACGGATGGCCGTACGCCGGCTGCGCCGCTGGGCCGGGGCCCCCATCGTGGTCGTCTGGACCGTGACGGAGTTCGCCGCCCTGGAGGAGCACGTCCGGATCGGGCACGACTACCTCGTACCGCCCTTCCTGCCCGCCCTCGTCGGGGCCCGGCTGCACAGCTGCTCGGAACGCGCCGGACTCGGCCGCACCCTGCGCGAGGCCGACGCCCGCGCCGAACTCATGGGCTACGAGAAGGAACTGGAGATCGGCCGGGAGATCCAGGCGGGCTTCCTGCCCGAATCGATGCCCGTCCCCGACGGCTGGGAGATCGACGTGCGGTTCCGCCCCGCCCGACAGGTCGCCGGAGACTTCTACGACGTCTTCGAGATCTCCCGCGGCCGCCGGCTCGCCTTCGTCGTCGCCGACGTCTGCGACAAGGGGGTCGGTGCGGCACTGTTCATGGCGCTCATCCGCTCCCTGCTGCGGCACACCGCGCAGAACAGCGGCCTACAGCACCTGGTCGCCGGACGCGCCGGCGGCAGCCGGCGGATCCCGGTCGTCGGCGCCACCCCGCTGCTCAACGCGGTCACCGCCACCAACGGCTACCTCACCCGCAACCACCTGCGGCAGGGCTACTTCGCCACCCTCTTCTTCGGGGTGCTCGACCCGCTCACCGGCAGCCTCGTCTACATCAACGGCGGCCACAACCCGCCCCTGCTGCTGCCCGCCGACGGCAGCCCGCCGGTCGCCCTCCACATCACCGGGCCGGCCGTCGGGATCCAGCCCGACTGCGTCTACACCCTCGGCTACGCCCAGCTCGACCCGGGCGACACCCTGTTCGCCTTCACCGACGGAGTCCCCGAAGCCCGCTGCCCGGACGGCAGCTTCCTCGGCGACGACCGGATGCTGGAACTGCTCGCCGGGCCACCGGTCAGCGGCAAGGACGTGGTCGACCGGATGGACCTGGCGGTGCGCGAGCACACCGGCACCGCCGAACAGCACGACGACGTCACCATGCTGGCCCTGCACCGGCCGCGCGCGGCGCGGGGGCCGCGCGCGGACGGCGCCGGCACCCGGGTGGTGGCCTAGATGACCCGCACCATCGTCGTGCACTCGCACCGCGGTGGGACGGGCAAGTCCTCGGTACTGGCGAACCTCGCGCTGCTCCTGGCGGGCGAGGGGCGCCGGGTGGGGGTGGTCGACACCGATATCCAGTCGCCCACCCTGGACCTGCTGTTCCGCCTGGGGCCCGGCGCCTCCCTGACCGACTACCTGCTCGGCCGCTGCGAGATCGAGACCACCGCCCAGCAGGCGGGGGCGCCCGGGCTGTACGTCGTACCGGCCCGGACCGGGACGGCCGCCCTGCGCGAGATCATGGCCGGGGGCTACGACGTGGGGCTCTTGCCGGAGGGCTTCGACCGGCTGGCCGCGCACTTCGCCCTCGACGTGCTGCTGCTCGACACCCACGCCGGGCTCAACAACGAGTCGGTGACGGCCATGGCGAGCGCCGACGTACTGATGATCATGGCGCGGGCCGACCGGATCGACCTCTCCGGGGTCGAGGAGACCATCGCCCTCGCCGGGCGATTGACCTGCCGGCGGAACCTGGTCCTGAGCATGGCACCCGAGGGCATCGACCGGGACGCGGCCCGCCGCCGCTCCGAGGCGGTCTACGGTGCGCCACTGGCCGGAATCCTTCCCTACTCGCCGGAAATGGCGGCGTTGTACGGCGAACGCATATTTGCCGAAGCCCACCCCGACCACCCCCTGGTCGGTGAATTCCGCACCATCATCTCGGCGTTGGACGCACGTGACGAAGTATCGCGGGCCTGACGTCATCCCCCTTACGCCCCCCGCGGGTGGCGTGTTGAATCGGCAGCGAATCCAGAACAAGGAGAGAATCATGAAGATTCTCGTCGTCATGACGGCCAAAGCCACACTGCATCTGCTCGACGGTGAACAGCACCCCTCGGGATTCTGGGCCGAGGAATTCGTCGTGCCCTTCTCGCTCTTCAAAGCGGCCGGCCACGACGTGGACGTGGCGACGATCGGAGGCAGGGCGCCGACGGTCGACCAGACGAGCATCGACCCCCAGTTCCTCCAGTGGGTCCGCCCCCAGGGTTCGCCGGACGAGGACGCGGCCAACGCCGCCGCATACGTCCGGGCCATCGAGAACACCCCCCAACTGAGGGCCCCCATCGCACTGGAGACCCTCACCGAGAAGGACATCACGGACTACGACGGCGTGTACGTCAGCGGCGGCCACGGCGCCATCGGCGACCTCCCCAAGTCCGACGAGCTCGCCCAGATCCTGCGCTGGGTCATCGCGCAGGACAAGCCGCTCGCCACCGTGTGCCACGGCCACACCGCACTGCTCGCACTGCGCGACGGCGAAGGCCGCTGGCCCTTCGAGGGCTACCGGATGACCGCCTTCTCGCACAGCGAGGAACTGGTCACCAACATGGCCGGCCGGCTCCCGCTGATCCTGGAGGTCGAACTCACCCGGCTCGGCGCCCGCTACGAGAAGGCCGAAGCCATCTGGGACGCGCACGTGGTCGTCGACCGCAAGCTGACGACCGGCCAGAACCCCTACTCCTCCAAGGCCCTCGCCGAGACGTTCTTACGGCAGCTCGCGAAGGGCTAGTACCGCCCCCCGCACCCGAAACCGGAAGGCAGCCATGACCAAGCGTGAGCTGAGCGGCCAGCCCCTCGCCAACCCCGGGAAACTGTTCATCGGCGGCGCCTGGGTCCCGGCCCAGGACGGCCGTACCGAACCGGACATCAGCCCCGTGGACGGGCAGGAGATCGTACCGGTGGCCCAGGCCGCCGCCGCCGACGCGGACGCGGCCGTCGCCGCCGCCCGCACGGCGTACGAGGAAGGCCCCTGGAGCAGACTGTCCGCCCAGGAGCGCGCGCTGCGGCTGAACCGGGTCGGCGAGCTCATCGAGCGCGACCTGGAGGAGATCGCCCTGCTGGAGACCGTGGACATGGGCAAGCCGTTCGCGTTCTCCAGCACGGTCGACGCCCCCATGGCCGCCCAGCTCATGCACTACTACGCCGGGGCCGTGACCCGGGTCGACGGCTCCTCGCGCGCCCCGGCCGGCGGCCAGCTCGCCTACACCCTGCGCGAACCGCTGGGCGTGGTCTGCGCCATCACCCCGTTCAACTTCCCGCTGCTGCTGTCGATGACGAAGATCGCACCGGCGCTCGCCGCGGGGAACACGGTGGTCCACAAGCCCTCCCCGGCCACCCCGCTGACCGCCCTGAAGATCGCCGAGCTCTTCCAGGAGGCGGAGATCCCCGACGGGGTGCTGAACGTCATCACCGGTCCGGGCGTGGAACTGGGGGAGACCCTCACCGGCCACCCCGACATCGACAAGATCGCCTTCACCGGTTCCACCTCGGTCGGCCAGACCATCATCCGCAAAGCGGCCGGCACCCTGAAGAAGGTGACGATGGAGCTCGGCGGCAAGTCCGCCAACATCGTCTTCGCCGACGCCGACCTCGACGCCGCCGAGGAACTCGCCTTCTTCGGCATCTACTACAACAAGGGCGAGATCTGCACCGCCGGCTCCCGGCTCCTGCTCCAGCGCCCCATCCACGACGAGATGGTCGAACGCCTCGTCCGCCGGGCCGCCGACCTGAAGCCCGGCGACCCGCGCGACCCGGCCACCCTCTTCGGACCGCTGGCCCACCGCGGACAGTTCGACAAGGTCAGCTCGTACATCGAGGTCGGCGAGAAGGAAGGCGCGGTCCTGCGCACCGGCGGCAGCGGCTGGACCCCCGAGGGCGCCTCCAGTCAGGGCCTGTACTTCCTGCCGACCGTCTTCACCGGCGTCGACAACGGCATGCGGATCGCCCAGGAGGAGATCTTCGGCCCGGTCCTGTCGATCATCCCCTTCGACACCGAGGAGGACGCCGTGCGCATCGCCAACGACAGCGCGTACGGCCTCGCCGCCGGCGTCCACACCAAGGACCTGCGGCGCGCCCACCGGGTCGCCTCGCAGATCAAGGCCGGCACGGTCTGGGTCAATTGCTACAACCAGTACGACCCCGCCGTGCCCTACGGCGGCTACAAGGCCTCCGGCTACGGCCGCGAGTGCGGCCCCGAGTCGCTGGAGAGCTACACCCAGACCAAGTCGGTCTGGATCGGCATGGACTGAGAGCGCGACCGAAGCGGCGCACGGGCGCGACCGACATCGCGGACGGGCGCGACCGGAACGGCGAACGAGACCCCTTCCCGAGGAGCGGCAATGCGGACAGGCATCATCGGCACCGGGCGGATCGGCTCGACCCTGGCCAGGATCCTCGTGGCAGCGGGCCATCAGGTCGTCCTCGCGGGCGCCCGGGGCCCGCAGGCCCTCGGCCCGCTCGTGGCCGAGCTGGGCCGGGCGGCCTCGGCGGCGCACCCCGCCGAGGCCGCCGACCGGGCCGAACTCCTGGTGCTGATGGTGCCCTTCGAAAGCGTCCGCGGGCTGCTCCCGCCGTACGCCGTGCAGGACAAGGTGCTCGTGGACGCCACGAACGCGTTCGGCGGCCCCGGCACCCCCGCAGACCTCGGCGGGCGCGGCTCCAGCGACCTGGTCGCCGAGTGGTACCCCGACGCCCAGGTCGTCAAATCCCTGAACACCATGCATTTCGAAACCCTCGCCGTCGCGGGCACCGCCCCCGGAGAACGCCTGGCACATTTCACCGCGGGCGACGACGCGAAATCGAAAGAAATCGTCGCGGGAATCATCACGGATCTGGGATTCGCACCCGTGGACACCGGCCCGTTGCACTCCGGAGGAATTCTCCAACAGCCCGGCGGGCCCCTTTTCAACCGGCCGCTCACGGAAGCGCAGGCGCTGGCATGGATATCACACTGAATGTGAACGGAAGACCCGAGCAGTTCTCGGCGCGGCCGAACGAACTGCTCGTGGAACGGCTCCGCGACGGCCTCGGGCTCACCGGCACCAAGGTCGGCTGCGACACCGGCCAGTGCGGCACCTGCGTCGTCCGCCTCGACGGCCGGTCCGTCAAGAGCTGCCTGGTCCTGACCGCCTCCGCCGCCGGCAGCGAGGTGGCCACCATCGAGGGCGAGACCACCCGCGGCGGTGAACTGTCCGGCCTCCAGGAGGCACTGCGCCAGGAACACGGCACCCAGTGCGGCTTCTGCACCCCCGGCATGGTCATGGCGCTGGGCGAACTCGTCGACTCCACCGCAGGCGGCGAAGCCCCCACCGAACCCGAGATCCGCGAGTGGCTCACCGGCAACCTGTGCCGCTGCACCGGCTACCACAGCGTCGTACGGGGCGTGCAGCGCGCCTGCGCGGCCGCCCGCGCCGAGGCGCCCTCCAGTGTCTCCGAGCCCGCCGCCGTCGCCGCGTCCACCGCTGCCGGACAGGAGGTGTGAGGGACATGACCGCAGTGACGGGGGAGGCCCCGGCCACGGGGAGCGGCATCCTCGGGCAGCCGCTGGACAGCCGCGAGGATCCGCAACTGCTCCGCGGCG
The DNA here is from genome assembly GCF_026340975.1 of Streptomyces sp. NBC_01214. Taxonomy (GTDB): domain Bacteria; phylum Actinomycetota; class Actinomycetes; order Streptomycetales; family Streptomycetaceae; genus Streptomyces. The sequence continues at coordinate 2,972,988 of NZ_JAPEOS010000001.1, forward strand.
AGGCCACGTACGTGGCGGACATCGACCTGCCGGGCACCGCCCACATGGCCATCCTGGGCAGCCCGGTGGCGCACGCGAAGATCCTCTCCATCGAGACCAAGGCCGCCGAGCAGCTGCCCGGCGTGCTCAAGGTGGCCACCGCCGCCGACTTCACCGACGTCATGCCGCTGCCCTGCATCTGGATCCCCGGCGGCGTCGAGAGCCACTTCCCGCCCCACCCCTACGGACTTCCCGGCGCCCGCCCGGTCCTCACCGGCGACACCGTCCGGCACGTGGGCGACCCCATCGCCGTGGTCGTCGCCGAGACCCCGCGCCAGGCCACCGCGGCGCTCGCCGCCATCGCCGTCGAGTACGAGCCGCTGCCCGTGGTCACCCGCGCCGACGAGGCGCTCGCCGAGGGCGCGCCCCAGCTGCACGAGGCCGTCCCCGGCAACCTGAACGCGTACTGGACCTGCGGCGACAAGGACCGCACCGACGCGGCCATCGCCGAGGCCGAGGTCACCGTCGAGCTCGACCTCGTCAACCAGCGCACCATCAACAGCCCCATCGAGCCGCGCGGCGCCGTCGGCGACTACGACGCGGCTACCGGCGAATACACGCTCTACGCCTCCACCCAAGGTCCGCACAACCACCGCTTCCTGCTCTCCGCGCTGGTCCTCGGCATCCCCTTCAACAAGCTCCGGGTCATCGCCCCGACCGTCGGCGGCAGCTTCGGCACCAAGGGGTACCTGTACCCCGACATGGCGCTGGTGCTGCTGCTGTCCAAGGCGCTCGGCCGGCCCGTGAAGTGGGTGGACACCCGCACCGGGCTGATGAACTCCACCGTCCAGGGCCGCGACCACCGCCAGCACGTGACGCTCGCCGGCACCCGCGACGGCCGGATCACCGCCGTGCGCTGCACCAGCTACGCCAACCTCGGCGCGTACCCCTCCACGATCGGCCCCGGTGTCGCCACCGCCCTGATGGGCCGCTCCATCAGCGGCATGTACGACATCGACGCCGCCTTCTGCGAGGTCTACGCCGCCTTCACCAACACCGTCTCGCTCGGCGCCCAGCGCGGCAGCGGACGCGCCGAGGCCGCCTTCCTCATGGAGCGGCTCGTCGACCGGTACGCCGGCGAGATCGGCATGGACCCGGCGGCCGTCCGCCGCAAGAACCTGGTGCCGAAGGAGAAGTTCCCGTACGACAACGGCCTCGGCTGGACCTACGACTCCGGGAACTACCAGCTGAACTTCGACCGGGCCATCGAGCTGTCCGGCTACGCCGACATGCCGGCCCGCAAGGCCGAGGCCCGCACCCGCGGCAAGCGGCTCGGCGTCGGCCTCGCCACCTACGTGGCGATCTGCGGGGTCGGCCCCTCCACCCGGATGTCCCAGGAGGGCATGCTCGGCGGCACCTGGGAGAGCGCGAACATCCGCGTCCACCCGACCGGCGAGGTCACCGTCATCGTGGGGTCCGCCTCCACCGGCCAGAGCCACGGCACGGTCTTCGCGCAGGTCGCCGCCGACGAGCTCGGCATCGACCCGGACACCGTCCAGGTCCTGGAGGGCGACACGCAAAAGGCCCCGTACGGGCAGGGCACCTACGGTTCCCGCTCCTACAGCATGGCCGCGCCCGCCGTCGCCCTCACCGCCCGCAAGATCAAGAGCAAGCTGATCCGGGCCGGCGCCGTCTTCCTGGGGGTCTCCGAGGACAAGGTGGTCTACGAGGGCGGCCGCGTCTACGAAGAGGGCAACGAGCAGAACACCAAGACCTTCGCCGAGCTGGCGATGTCCATGTGGTACGGCTGGGGGCTGCCCGCGGAGATCGAACCCGCCCTCGACGAGACCACGCACTTCGACCCGCCGGACTTCAACTACCCCTTCGGCACCCACGTGGCGGTCGTCGAGATCGACGAACTGACCGGCGAGACCGAGGTGGTGTCCTACACCGCCGTCGACGACGCCGGCCACATCGGCAACCCCAAGATCGTCCTCGGCCAGATCGAGGGCAGCATCACGCACGGCCTCGGCCAGGCCCTGATGGAGGCCGCCGTCTACGACGAACAGGGCCTGCTCATCAGCTCCGACCTGACCGCGTACGCCCTGCCGCGCGCCGCCGACGTGCCGTTCTTCACCCTCGACAAGACCGTCACGCCCAGCCCGCACAACCCGCTCGGCGCCAAGGGCGCCGGCGAGATCGCCACCGTCCCGCCCGCCGCGGCCGTCGTCAACGCCGTCGTCGACGCCCTGTCCGACCTGGGCGTCCAGCACATCGACATGCCCCTCACCCCCGAGAAGGTCTGGCGCCGCCTGAGAGGGGAAGCCCAGTGATCCTCACCGAATTCGACTACGCCCGGCCCGCCGGCCTCGACGAGGCGCTCACCCTGCTGTCCGGGACGCGCGGCGCCCGGGTCCTGGCCGGAGGCCAGAGCCTGCTGCCCGACCTGCGCGCGGGAGCCGACCGGGCCGCGCTGCTGGTCGACATCCGGCGGCTGGAGGAGCTGCGCGGCGTCACGCGCACCCCCGACGGCACACGGCTGCGGATCGGGGCCCTCACCCCGCTCGCCGAGCTCGCCGCCGACCCGCTGGTGCTCGCCCAGGCCCCGGAACTGGCCGCCGCGGCCCGCGCCAACGGCGACCCCCAGGTCCGCAACCTCGGCACCGTCGGCGGCAACCTCGCCGCCGCCGGGCGGGCCACCGACCTGCCGGTCGCCGCCATGGCCGCCGACGCCGCGGTCGAACTGGCCGGCCCCGGCGGGCGGTCCACCCTGGCGGCCGAGGAGCTCGCGGCCGGAAGCCCGCCCGCCGCCACGGTCCTCACCGCGCTGCTCGTGCCGGCCGCGGGACCTGCCGCCGCCTTCGAGAAGACCGCCGACCGCGCCACCCGCTACCCGGTGTGCGCCACCGCCGTACGGATCACCCCCGGCGGGCCGCGCATCGCCGTCACCGGGGCCACCCCCCGGCCCTTGCGGCTGCGCGGGGTCGAGGACCGGCTGCGCGGGGGCCCGTACGGCACGGACGCCGTGCTCGCGGCCTTCCGCGCCGAGCCCAGGGAGCTCTTCGTCCCCGGGCGCGGCACCTCGGCCGAGTACCTCGGTCATCTCGTGGGGGTCCTCACGGCCCGAGCCTTGCAGAGGGCCGAGCAGGCCCTCGACCGATAGCCCGAGAGGGCACACCACGGGGCCCGCACGGGCCCCATCACGGGGGAGTTGAGTGACGCAGTGGCCGACACATCCGAGACGACCACGGGGGTAACCGTGCACCCAGCCGCCCGCGCGGCCAGTGCGCCCAGAGGCTCCGGCTTCTGGGTGGTGGGAGCGGTCCTCGTCCTGCTGATGCTCTCCTCCTCCGTGCCCTCCGCCCTCTACGTGCTCTACCAGCAGGAGTGGGGGCTCTCCTCCGGCACGATCACGGTGGTCTTCGCCCTGTACGCGGTCACCGTGCTGGCCGGGCTGCTGCTGTTCGGCTCCCTCTCCGACACCCTGGGCCGGCGCCCGGTCCTGGGCGGCGCACTGGTCCTCGCCATGGTCTCGATGGCCCTGTTCGCCGGGGCCCAGGGCCTCGGACTGCTGCTGGCGGCCCGCGCCGTCCAGGGGCTCGCCGTGGGCCTGGCCACCGGGGCGATGGGCGCGGCCCTGCTGGAACTCAGCCCCGCGTCCAGGCCCGCGCTCGGCGCCCAGGTCAACAGCGCCGGCCCCACCGTGGGCATCGGACTGGGCGGGATCGGGGCCGGACTCCTCGTCCAGTTCGCGCCCGCGCCGACGGTGCTGAGCTACCTGCTGCTGGTCGGGGCCTTCGCCGCGACCCTGGTGGGGGTGGTCCGGATGCGGGAGAGCGCGCCGGGCGCCGGCGGCCGCTTCCGGGTGGTCCCGCACCGGATCCGGGTGCCGGCGGACGCCCGGGGCCGCTTCACCGTCCTCGTCCTGACGATCGTCGCCGTCTGGTCGGTGGGCGGCTTCTACCTCTCGCTCGGGCCGCACCTGGCCCTGTCCCTGCTGGAATCCACCAACTACCTGGTCGGCGGTGCCACGGTCGCCCTGCTCGCGGGCGCCGCCACCGCCGCGCAGCTGGCGCTCGGCCGCACCGAGGCGCTGCGCACCGCCGTGCTCGGGCTGCTGGGCCTCCTCACCGGACTCGGCCTGGTGCTGCTCGCCCTGGGGCTCCGCTCGGCGGCCGTGTTCCTCGTCGCCACGGCCGTCCTCGGCAGCGGCTGGGGCGCCGCCTTCCTCGGTTCCTTCCGCGCGCTGAGCACGCTCGCGCAGCCGGCGCACCGCGGTGAACTGACCGCCGCCGTATACGTCTTCGCGTACCTCGCGATGAGCGTTCCGGCGGTCCTCGCCGGGATGCTCACCAACATCCACGGGCTGCACCGCACCTCGGTCGGCTTCATGGCCGCCGTCGCCGGCGTGTGCGCGCTGGCCCTGCTGGCCACCCTGCGACTGGCCGCGCGTACCCGGGCCGAGGGGAGCGCGGCGTGAACGCGGCGGACACGAAGGGCCCGCAGCTGCGATCGGCCCTGCGCGAGCTGGAGATCTTCGCCGCGATCACCGAGGAGCAGCTGGACTGGCTGGTCTCGGTGTCCGAGCCCCGGGTCCTGGCCGACGGCGACGTCCTCTTCCGGGACGGCGAGGAGGCCACGGGCTTCCACGTCCTGCTCTCCGGCGGGCTGGTCGTCACCAAGGTCGTCGACGGCCGGGAGGAGGTGCTCACCCGGCACTCCACCGAGGAGGAGAGCGCCGCCGCCGAGGGCCACGACGGCAAGCCGTCCGCCGCCCACCGGTTCACCGGCGAACTGCCCCTGCTGACCGACGGGTCCTACGTGGCCACCGCGGCCGCCAGCGGCCCGTCGACCACGGTGGTGGCCTACCCGAAGCCGGTCTTCTTCGAGATGCTGACCCGCTGCCACGGGGTGGCCGCCGTACTGATCCCCGTACTCGCCTGGCGCATCAAGTCCTCCGAGGTGCAGGCCCGCAAGCGGGCCACCGTGGAGGCGCTCGGCACCCTGGCCGCCGGGCTCGCCCACGAGCTGAACAACCCCGCGGCGGCCGTGGCCCGAGCCGCGCAGGAACTGGCCCCCGCCCTGGAGCGGCTCACCCGTACCGCCCAGGCCTGGGGCGCGGCCGCCTCGGGCGCGGAGCGCTCGCTCCTGGACCGGCTCGCCGACGAACTGGACAAGCTGCCGCCGCCGGCGACCACCGACCCGTTCGCCCAGGCCGACGCCGAGGAGGAGATCGCCGACTGGGCCGAGGAAGCGGGCACCGAACGGCCGGGCCTGCTCGGATCCGGGGTCGCGGACCTCGGAGTGGAGCTGGGCTGGCTGTTGGAGCGGTTGGAGGGCGTGGGGGAGCCGGCGCTCGCCCCGGCCCTGGACCACCTGGCGGCGCTGCTGGAGATCCGCTCGCTCGCGGCGGAGCTCCGGGCCGCGGGGCCCAGGATCTCCCAGCTCGTCTCCGCCACCCGCGATTACGCCAACCTCGACCGGGCGCCCGAACAGCGCTTCCCGGTGACCGACGGACTGGAGAACACGCTGGTCGTCCTGCGTGCCAAGCTCGCCGGCATCACCATCGTGCGTGAGTACGAGCCCGACCTGCCCGAACTGACGGGCTATCCGAGCGAGTTGAACCAGGTGTGGACCAACCTCGTCGACAACGCGGCCGAGGCCATGGAGGGCTCCGGGGTGCTGACCCTGCGCGCCCGCGCCGAGGGCGTCTGCATGGTCGTCGAGATCGCCGACACCGGCCGCGGCATCCCGGCCGAGTCCCTGCCGCGGATCTTCGAACCCTTCTACACCACCAAGGACGTGGGCAAGGGCACGGGTCTGGGGCTGCACCTCAGCTACCGCATCGTGACCCAGCGCCACCACGGCTCGATCACCGCCCGCTCGCGTTCCGGTGAGACCCGGATGGTCGTCCGACTGCCCTTCGCCGGCAGCGCCCAGTCCTGCGCCCCACCTGCGACAACACCCGAAACGGCACCCATCGTGGGCACCTCTCCCAGTTGAAACGGAGTCGACATGGCCAAGTACGACATCTCCAAGCTGCACCCGGTGTTCGTCCGCCAGATGGAGGCGCTGGCCGCCCTGGACATCGAGGCGGTGATGAAGAACTACACCGACGACGCCGTGCTGCTGCGCTTCGAGGGGGTCTCGGTGGGGATCGAAGCGGTTCGCGAGACGTTCACCGGCTATCTCACGGTGAAGCCCACGCTCGTGGAACTCCAGGAGTACATCGAGACCGAAGACACCATCTTCTACCGGGCGATCATGAACCTGAACGGCGAACCGGAGCACGCGTTCGGGACACTCGTCGTCCGCGATGGCCGAATCTGGCGCCAGACAGCCGGATTCGGCGGCTGACGGCCGAAATCTGGGTAGCGTGTGCGGGGAGGGCGCCGCAGCGCCCTCCCCGTATGTGTGGCATAGCGCATGAGTGCGGGCTGCCTATATCCAAGAAGCGGCAAAGGGGAGGCAATGGAAAGCGAAACCGGGCGGATCGAGGCATTCAGTGACGGTGTATTCGCGATCATCATCACGATCCTCGTTCTGGAATTAAAGGTTCCGGAAGAAACCGGCTCGGACTTCTGGCACGGAGTCCGGGAACAGTGGCCCCATTACGCCGCCTACGTCGTGAGTTTCCTCATCATCGGCGTGATGTGGGTGAACCACCACACCATCTTCAGTCACCTCAGGCGGGTGGACCGCCCCCTGTTGTTCCTGAATCTCCTGGTGCTGATGGTGGTGTCGGTGATTCCGTACACCACCAACGTCCTCGCCGAGCACCTCGTGGAGGAAGGCGGCTCCGCCAGCGCCGCCGCCGTCCTCTACAGCGGCGTCACCGTGGCCTACGCCCTGGCGTTCCTGGCCTTCTGGTGGTACGTCACCCGCGTCGGCCACCTCTTCCACGAGCAGGTGGACAAGGATGGCGCACGCGCCACACGAGTGCGCTTCGGCCTCGGTGCCATCGCGTACCCCCTCACCGTCCTGCTGGCCTTCTACTCCGCACCACTCACACTTGTCGCCCACTTCCTGATCGCGATCTACTATGCGGCGAACCAGATCCCCATCCCCCTCGTGGTAGAGGAAGAGCGGCTCGAAACTGCCAGCGACCTCAGGAAGTAGCCGCCGGGGCCTACGGCCGTTCTACGCGGTCAAGTAGGGTATTGGATCTAGCTGGTCGCGGGGGAGGCCCAGATGGCTCGCGTAGTCCTGCCGGAGGATTCCACGACGGAAATCTCCGAATTGATCGACGTCCTGATCTCTCTTCTCTTCGAATCATTACCCCGGCGGGACCAGCGAAACTGGGCCCGCGTTTATCTGAACGGCCTGGTGCGGACCGCCGGGAAGAAAACAATTCGTAACATCGCCGGAACAGGGGCCAGTTCCGTCGAGCAGAGCCTCCAGCAGTTCATCAGCAAGTCCCCCTGGGACTGGACCCCGGTCCGCCGCTCCCTCGCCCAGCACCTCGAACGCACCGCACAGCGCCCCCTGGCCTGGGTGCTCCAGCCCATGGTCATCGAGAAGGCGGGGGACCGCTCCGTCGGCGTCGGCCGACAGTTCGTCCCCCAGCTCGGCCGCACCGCCAACTGTCAGCAGGCGAGCGGGATCTGGCTCGCCTCCAGCGAGGCCAGCTTCCCGGTCGAATGGACCCTCACCCTCCCCGGGCCCTGGACCAGCGAACTCCTGCGCCGCCGCCGGGCCGGCATCCCCGACACGGCCCGCTCCCTCACCCCCGCCCAGGACGCCGTACACGCCGTCCAGCGGATGGCCGCCAGCTGGCAACTCCAGCGCCGGCCGGTGGTGATGGAGGTCGCGGGCGCCGACCTCCCGCAGAGCATCGAGTCCTTCACCCTCCAGGACATCCCCTTCGTCTTCAAGGTCGACGGTTCGCTGCCGGTCTCCTTCGGCGGCGCCGGCCGGTACAAACCCGGGCCGCACACCGCCCCCGCCCGCGAACTCATCGACTCCCTGCGCTCCCAGCGCCGCGTCGTCGAATGGACCCGGCACGGCCGTGCCGAAGGCGCGGTCACCCTGCTGACCTCGGCCTCGATCTTCGCCACCCCCGGCGAGGACCGCCCCGCACCCGCGCCGCCCATCCCGCTGCTGCTGGTCGGAGCATGGACCGAAGCCGCCCTGCTGCCCTCCGAGTTCTGGATCACCAACATCGGTGACCGGCCGCTCGCCCAGCTCTTCCTGCTCGCCAAACTCACCGACCGCGTCTCCCTCGACTTCGCCGAGACCTGCGAACCCGTGGGCATCCGCGACTTCGAGGGCCGCTCCTTCCGGGGCTGGCACCACCACGCCACCCTCGCCAGCGTGGCCCACGCCGCGAAACTGCTCGGCGCGCGCCCGCCGGTACCCGACGGATATCCCGGACCCACCCGGTCGGCCGCCGCGACCGCCCGACCACCCGCGGCCCGACCACCCGCGGCCCTACCACCCGTGGCCCGGCCGGCGACCCCGGCCGTCCTGCCGCCGCGCCCGCACCTGCCCGGACAGGCCCCGCGCCGCGAGTACATCCGCTGATGCTCGACATAGCCGACGAGCTACGCGCGTGGTGCGCCGCGCAGCGGGAGTTCGCACTCGCCACCGTCGTCGCCGTCAGTGGGAGCGCTCCCCGCGGCCCCGGCGCCTCCCTCGCCGTCGACGACAAGGGCACCGCGCTCGGCTCCGTCTCCGGAGGCTGCGTGGAATCCGCCGTGCACGAGCTGTGCCTCGACGCCATCGCCTCCGGCGAAGGCGGCCTGCACCGCTTCGGCTACAGCGACGACGACGCCTTCGCCGTCGGCCTGACCTGCGGCGGCGTCCTCGACGTCCTGGTCACCCCGGTGCGCGGGCTCGACCCGGTCCGGCCCGTGCTCGGCTCGGTGCTCGACGCCGCCGCCGGGGGCACCCGGGCCGCGCTCGCCCGGGTGGTCTGCGGACCGGCGCCCCAGCTGGGCCGGGCGCTCGCCGTCCACGCCGACGGCACCTACGAGGGCGGGCTCGGCGGCGGCCCCGACCTGGACCGGACCGCCGCCCGGCAGGTACGCGCGCTGCTGCTGGCCGGGCGCACCGGCACCGCCGAGCTCGGCACGGCCGGCGGGCTCTGCGGGCAGCCCCTGACCCTCCTCGTGGAATCCGCCGCCGAGGCGCCCCGGCTGCTCGTCTACGGGGCCATCGACTTCGCCGCGGCCCTCGCCCGGATCGGCGCCTTCCTCGGCCACCGGGTCACCGTGTGCGACGCCCGGCCCGTCTTCGCGACCCCGGCCCGCTTCCCCGGCGCCGACGAGGTGATCGTCGACTGGCCGCACCGGCACCTGGCCGCCGAGTGGGACGCGGGCCGCCTGGACTCCCGTACCGCGGTCTGCGTCCTCACCCACGACACCAAATTCGACGTACCGCTGCTGGAACTGGCCCTGCGGCTGCCCCTGGGCTACGTGGGAGCCATGGGATCACGGCGCACCCACACCGAACGCGAGAGACGGTTGCGGGCGCAGGGCGTCACCGACGCCGCCCTGGCCCGCCTGCGCTCACCCATCGGACTCGACCTCGGCGGCGCCACCCCTGAGGAGACCGCGCTGGCCATCGCCGCCGAGTTCACGGCCGTCCGGCACGGCGGATCGGTGCTTCCGCTGGCCCGGCGGCGCGGCCCCGTCCACCGCCGGACCCGGCCCGCCGGGACCAAGGTCCCGTAGGAAAAGACCACCCGGCCCGGTATGTCCTGGACGATCAGCCCGGGCGGTGTGAACGCCAGGTCGTGGGAGAATGAAGTACGTGCGTTTCCCCGGCTGTCCTGCCGGGGCGTAGACGGATCCTTCGATCGACTGGGATGTTCAGCACGTGCGTTTCCTCAATGACCTGAAGCCGCCGTACGACCTGACGTACGACGATGTGTTCATGGTGCCGAGCCGCTCCGCGGTCGGTTCCCGTCAGGGTGTCGACCTGTCCTCGCCCGACGGAACCGGCACCACCATTCCCCTCGTCGTGGCCAACATGACCGCCATCGCGGGCCGCCGGATGGCCGAGACGGTCGCCCGCCGCGGCGGAATCGTCGTCATCCCGCAGGACATCCCGATCGAGGTCGTCACCGACGTCATCTCCTGGGTGAAGACCCGCCACCACGTGCTCGACACCCCGATCACGCTGGCGCCCACCCAGACGGTCGCCGACGCGCTGTCCCTGCTGCCCAAGCGCGCCCACGGCGCCGGCGTCGTCGTCGACGACGAGGGCCGCCCGGTCGGCGTCGTCACCGAGCACGACCTGACCGGTGTCGACCGCTTCACCCAGCTCTCCGAGGTCATGTCGAAGGAGCTGCTGCTCATCGACGCCGACATCGACCCCCGCGAAGCCTTCAACCAGCTCGACGCGGGCCACCGCAAGCTGGCCCCGGCCGTCGACAAGGACGGCAAGCTCGTCGGCATCCTCACCCGCAAGGGCGCCCTGCGCGCGACGCTCTACACCCCGGCCACCGACGCGAACGGCAAGCTGCGCATCGCGGCCGCCGTCGGCATCAACGGCGACTTCGTGGCCAAGGCCAAGCAGCTGCTCGACGCGGGCGTGGACACGCTCGTCATCGACACGGCGCACGGCCACCAGGAGTCGATGATCAACGCGATCAAGGCCATCCGCGCCCTGGACCCGCAGGTCCCGATCGTGGCGGGCAACATCGTCGCCGCCGAGGGCGTCAAGGACCTCATCGACGCCGGCGCGGACATCATCAAGGTCGGCGTGGGCCCCGGCGCCATGTGCACCACCCGCATGATGACGGGCGTGGGCCGCCCGCAGTTCTCCGCGGTGTTGGAGTGCGCGGCCGAGGCGAAGAAGTACGGCAAGCACGTGTGGGCCGACGGCGGCGTCCGTCACCCGCGCGACGTGGCGATGGCGCTGGCCGCCGGCGCGTCCAACGTGATGATCGGCTCCTGGTTCGCCGGTACGTACGAGTCCCCGGGCGACCTCCAGCAGTCCGCCGACGGCCGCCTCTACAAGGAGTCCTTCGGCATGGCCTCCGCCCGCGCGGTGCAGAACCGCACGAGCGAGGAGTCGGCGTACGACCGTGCCCGCAAGGGCCTGTTCGAGGAGGGCATCTCCACCTCGCGCATGTTCCTCGACCCGGCCCGCCCGGGCGTCGAGGACCTGATCGACTCGATCATCGCGGGCGTCCGCTCCTCGTGCACCTACGCCGGTGCCGGCTCCCTCGCGGAGTTCGAGGAGAAGGCCGTGGTCGGCATCCAGTCCGCCGCCGGTTACGCCGAGGGCAAGCCGCTGCACGCCAGCTGGAGCTAGGCTTCGTCCCTTCGTGGCCCCGGCCGTCCCCTGGTGGACGTCCCGGGGCCACGGGCGTTTCCGGGGACACGGGACCCCTGCCCGGGGGAACCGGGCTCCGCCCGGACCCGCGCCTCAAACGCCGGCGAGGCTGTCTTTCAGGCGGCGGCCGGATGCCGGGCCTGGACCCAGCCCGAGGCCCTGGAGGGCGGCCACGCCTCCATGCGTCCCTGGCTCTACACCGTCGGCCGGCGCCTCGCCATCGAGGCCCGGCGGGCCCGCCGGGTACGACCCGCCGAGCGCGGCGCGCAGCGGCAGCTCCGCCCCGAGGGCGTCGGCCGCCCCGTACCGCACCCGGCAGCCGAGCGCCGCCGCCCCGCTCAGGGCGCCGCGCGCGAAGTCGGTGCGGCCCGCGCCGGGCTCGCCCTCCACGATCAGCAGGGCTCCGCGGCCCTCCGCACCCGCGCGCACCCATGGCCGCACATCGTCACGCTGCTGCTCCCGTCCGGCCCGCACGTCGGCGATTCCCTCCGTCCACGTCGCGCCGGTCACAGGACGCCACGCCGACGGGCCCTCAGAGCCGCGGAGCCTGGTGTCCGGGCGGTGAACTATGCACACCCACCCGGTACTTGGGAATGCGCAGGGTGACCTTCATGCCGGCGCCGACCCCCGTCTCCATCACCGGACCATACGCGTCCCCGTACACCTGCCGGATCCGTTCGTCGACGTTGGGCAGCCCGATCCCGGAGGAACCGCCGTGCTCCCCGGCCAGGATCCGGCGCAGCAGTGCCGGATCCATCCCGACCCCGTTGTCCTCCACCGTGATCACCGCCTCCGCGCCCGCGTCCCGCGCCGTGATCGTGATCCGGCACTCCTCGGTGGAGTCCTCCAGCCCGTGCTTCACGGCGTTCTCCACCAGCGGTTGCAGGCACAGGAAGGGCAGCGCCACCGGCAGCACCTCCGGCGCCACTTGCAGGGTCACCTTCAGCCGGTCGCCGAACCGGGCCCCGGCTAGCGCCAGATACTGCTGCACGGAGCGCAACTCGTCCGCCAGCGTGGTGAAATCACCGTGCCGCCGGAAGGAGTACCGGGTGAAGTCCGCGAACTCCAGCAGCAGCTCCCGGGCCCGCTCCGGATCGGTCCGCACGAACGAGGCGATCGCGGCCAGGGAGTTGAAGATGAAATGCGGGGAGATCTGCGCCCGCAGCGCCTTGATCTCCGCCTCCATCAGCCGGGTCCGCGACCGGTCCAGCTCGGACAGCTCCAGCTGCACGGACACCCACCGCGCGACCTCCGTCGCCGCCCGCACCAGCACCGCCGACTCGCGCGAACCGTACGCCACCAGCGCACCCAGCACCCCGTCCTCGCCGGTGAGCGGGGCCACCACCGCCCACTTCAGCGGACAGTCGGGCCGCTGGCACTCGGTCCGCACGCTCTGGCTGCGCCCCGACGCCAGCATCACCGCCACCCGGGCCATCGCCCGACGCTGGTGGTGGTCGGCGCCTGGGCCGTCCCAGGCCAGCACCGACTCCCGGTCGGTGAGGCACAGCGCCTCCGTCCCCAGCAGCGACCGCAGCCGCCTGGCCGCCTTGCGGGCGGCGTCCTCGGTCAGCCCGGCGCGCAGCGGGGGAGCGGCCAGCGAAGCCGTGTGCAGGGTGTGGAAAGTGGCCCGCTCCACCGGGGTCCCCAGGTCCATCCCGGCCGCCCGCTCCCCGCGCCGGGCGTGCCACCGGCCCGCCGCCCAGCCCGCACCCAGCAGCAGCACCGCACCCGCCACCGCCAGCAACGCCAGGACCGCCGGCGCCACCCCGGTCACCGCGGACCACCCGCCCGCTCCCCGGCCACGACCTCCGGCAGGTGCAGCCGGGCCAAGGTGGCCGCCGTCCCCGCCGGAATCCGCGACCGGGTGGCCAGCGACACCACCACCATCGTCAGGAACCCGAGCGGCACCGACCACGCCGCCGGCCACGCGAGCAGCGTGTGCGCCCAGCCCGGCGGCGCCAGATCGGCCCGGGTCGCCAGCACCGCGCCCAGCGCCGCCCCGCCGCCCGTGACCAGCCCGGCCACCGCACCCGGCGGGGTCAGCCCGCGCCACCAGATGCCCAGCACCAGCAGCGGACAGAACGAGGACGCCGACACGGCGAAGGCCAGACCCACCGCGTCCGCCACCGGCACCTGCGTCGCCGCCACGCTCCCGGCCAGCGGCACCAGGGTCGCCACGACCGCCGCCGAGCGGAAGCTGCGCACCCCGCGCGCCGGCAGCACGTCCTGGTGCAGCACCCCCGCCACCGCCATGGTCAGCCCCGAGGCCGTCGACAGGAACGCCGCGAAGGCACCCCCGGCCAGCAGCGCCCCCAGCAGATCGCCGAGCACCCCGCCGAGCATCCGCCCGGGCAGCACCAGCACCGCCGCGTCCGCGTCGCCGGTCAGGGCGAGCTCCGGGGTGTAGATCCGGCCCAGCGCCCCGTACACCGGCGGCAGCAGGTAGAAGACGCCGACCAGCGCGAGCACGACCAGCGTGGTGCGCCGCGCGGTCCGACCGTCGGGGCTGGTGTAGAACCGCACCGCGACGTGCGGCAGGCCCATCGTGCCGAGGAACGTCGCCAGGATCAGCCCGTACGTGGCGTACAGCCGGTACTCGCGCAGCCCGCCGGACGTCGGCGCCGACCAGGTGGACGCACCGGGCCGCGCCCCGGACCGGGTGTCCGGAACGGGCGCTCCGGCGGCGAACTCCAGCCGCGCGCGGGCCCGTACGGAATGCTCACCGGCGGCCAGGGTCAGCGGCGCCGACACGTATCCGCGCCCGTCCACCTGCCCGGTCACCGTCACCGTCAGCGGATGGGCCACCGACAGCCGCACGTCCTGCGCGACCGTCACCGAGGTGTGCTCCCGGAAGACGGCCGGTGCGTCGAAGGTGGCCCGCGGCGCGCCGTCCCCGGCCCACGCCGCGATCAGGAAGAAGGCCGGCACCAGCAGGGCCGTGAGCTTCAGCCAGTACTGGAAGGCCTGGACGAAGGTGACCGAACGCATCCCGCCGCACGCCACCGCCACCGTCACCACGAACGCGACGACCAGCCCACCGACCCAGTGCGGGGCCCCGGTCAGGATCTCCAGCGTCAGCCCGGCCCCCTGCAACTGCGGCAGCAGGTACAGCCAGCCGACGCCGACCACGAACAGCACCGCGATCCGGCGCACCACGAGCGACTCCAGCCGCGCCTCCGCGAAGTCGGGCAGCGTGTACGCGCCGGAGCGGCGCAGCGGGGCCGCCACCAGCACGAGCAGCACCACGTACCCGGCGGTGTAACCCACCGGGTACCAGAGCATCTCGGGCCCCTGGAGCAGCACCAGCCCCGCCACCCCGAGGAAGGACGCGGCGGACAGGTACTCGCCGCTGATGGCGGCCGCGTTCAGGCGGGGCCCCACCGTGCGCGAGGCGACGTAGAAGTCGGACGTGGTCCGGGACATTCGCAGGCCCAGCGCACCGACCAGAACCGTGACCAGGACGACGACGGCGACCGCGGTCAGCGCGTACGTCTGGTTCACCGGGCGGTCCTTCGGCTGGGGAGGGGTGTCCGGAGTCTATGCACGCCCCCTGACCGGGCGACAGGCTCGATTCGGACCCACCGGACCCATCGGGTCCGTCCCGCCGGACCACCCCGTCAGAGCGCAGGGTCGCGGTGCTCCGCGCAGTCGCGCAGGGCGATCTCCAGCTCCACGTACGACTCCTCCGCACGCCGGAACGCCAGCGTCAGGGCCGCCTCCGCGCGCGGCGGAACCTGCTCGCGGACCCCGTCGCGGGCCTCGTACAGGATGTCGGCCCAGCGGGCGGCCGCACTGCGCAACCGGGCCAGCAGCGCCTCGGCCTCGGCGGGCCCGGCCGGCCGGGCCCGGGGCAGCCCGTTCAGGGCGTCGACCAGCGCCTGGATCTCGGACATCGCGCTCCTCCCGCGCCGGAAGATCCACGATACGAGAGGGGCGGCGGCACCGAGGGCCGATCGGGCGGCGGTGCGGCCGACGGCTCCGGCGGATCGCCGTACGCCCCTCCCGGCGCGACGAACGGCGCGCCCGAGCGCCGGACGGTCGGGCGCGAACGGCGGGGCGGCGGCCGGGGAGTGGCCCGGGAGCGGCCGGGGAGCGGCCGGGGAACGGCTGGTTTCAGCCGGTCGCCTGCCGCATCAGCAGATCCCGCAGCTCCCGCGCGTGCCTGCGGCTCACCTGGAGCTCCGCCGCCCCCACCCGGACGCTGGTGGTCCCGGCCTCCAGCCGGAGCTCGTCGATCCGCGCCAGCGCCACCAGATGGCGGCGGTGGATCCGTACGAACCCGCGCGCCGCCCAGCGCTCCTCCAGCGTGGATACGGGGATCCGGACCAGGTGGCTGCCCTCATCGGTGTGCAGGCGGGCGTAGTCGCCCTGTGCCTCGACGTAGGAGATGTCCGCGATCGCCACGAAGCGGGTGACGCCGCCCAGTTCGACGGCGATCTGGTCCGCCGTGCGGTCGGTGACGGTGACCTCGGCCACCGGCCGGCGCGGCGCCGGCACGGCCGGGGCGCCCGACACCGGCGCGTCTGCGCCCGCGAGCGCAGCCGCCGCGCACTCTTCGGACCGGCCCAGCTGCTCGCAGGCTCGCCGGACGGCCTCGGCCAGCCGCTCCGGGCGCACGGGCTTGAGCACGTAGTCCACGGCCTTCAGGTCGAAGGCCTGTACGGCGAAACCCTCGTGGGCGGTGACGAACACGATCAGCGGCGGCCGCGCGAACCCGGCCAGCAGCCGCGCGACGTCCAGCCCGGTCAGCCCGGCCATGTGGATGTCCAGGAACACCACGTCGATGCCGTCGGCCCCGTCCGGGCCGGACTCCAGGGCCCGGGTGACCCGGCGCAGGGCCTCGGTGGCGTCCGAGGCACCCTCCGCCCTGCGCACGCGGGGGTCCGAGCGCAGCAGGTAGAGCAGTTCCTCCAGGAGCGGCTTCTCGTCGTCGACGGCCAGTACGCGCAGCATGCGGCCGAGTCTAGAGAGGACCGGGCCGCGGCGGAACGGAAAAGGGGCGCGGCCCCCGCCCAGGGGGGAGGTGGGCGAGGGCCGCGCGAACGGGGTGGGGGGAGGGAAGGGAACGACGGGAGGTGGGGGGAGGGGCAGGGGCAGGGGCTACTGGACGGTGATGAGCTTGCCGTCCGGAGAGACGGCGTACCAGGTGCCGCCCACGCCCTGGCCGTTGACGTCGCCCGGCTTCTTGTCACCGCTGAAGGTGTACACGGGCCAGCAGTCGACGCTCTGCTGCTTCTGGCCGTCCGGACGGTTGAGCACCGTGTAGTTCTTCTCGACGATCCCCTTGTCCTTGGCCTTCTCCAGCGGCGCGACGACCGGCCACTTGGTCAGGCAGTCGCCCACGCACTTGGAGGTCATCGGCCACTGGGTGTCCGGCTTGAACCGGTAGACGGTCATGCCCTTGCCGTCGACGATGTGGTCGCCCAGCTTGGGGTCCTTGGCCACCGACAGCTTCCCGTCGGCCTCGGCTGCGCCGCCGCCCGCGGCCGGGGGCGCGGACTCGGCGGGCGGCGCGGATTCGGCGGGCGGCGCCGCCTCGGCGGGCGGCGCGCCCTCGGCCGGCGTGGCCTTCGCCGCCTTCTTGCCGTCCGCCGCGAGGGCGAACCAGACGCCGCCGACGCCCTGCCCGTTGACGTCGCCCGCCTTGGTGTCCTTGCTGTAGCGGTAGGCGGGCCAACCGCCCACCGTCAGCTGCTTGCTGCCGTCGGTGCGCACCACTTCGCCGAGCAGCGCCGGGTCCATGCCGGCGGCGGCGGTGGCATCGCCCGCGGCGACCACCGGCCAGGTCTTCTCGCAGTCGCCGTCGCAGTTCGACTTCGGCGGCTTGGCGGTGTCCTTGTCGAAGCGATAGAGGGTCATTCCGGCGCTGTCGGTGAGGACCGGCCCGACCTTGTCGTTGGAGGTGATCGCCAGCTGCCCGGCCGGCTTGGCGCCCGAGGCGCCCGCAGCCCCCGCAGCTCCCGCAGCGCCGTCGGAGCCGTAGCCGGCGTCCGAGGCCTTCCCGGTGTCCGGGGCCGCGGCGGCGGCCCCGACCGGCTTGGTCGTGTCCGCGGCCTTGTCGTCGGTGGGGCCGCAGGCCGTCGCTGCCAGCACGACGACGATCGCGGCCGCGGCCAGGGTGGTTCCGCGCTTGATGCCCATCTTGATCTCTCCCACTCGTGGTGTCCTTCGCGTCCGCCACCGTGATGGCGTCAACTCTGCCCAGGACACGCCGCGATGGGAGAGATCTGTTCACCTCGTCCGGTGTGGGCTGTTTCACTCACCCCACGCCGAACCCGGAGCGCCGCAGGGCCGTGGCCACAGCGAGGCCGAGCACCTGGTGTCCGCTGTCGTTGGGGTGCAATCCGTCCGCCAGGTGTTCGGGACCGAGCAGGTCCCGGCCCGGTAGCACGGCGAGCCGGTCGTCCCCCGCGGCCATCCGGTCCCGGGCGGCGCGCTCCATCGCGTCCCGCAGGGCGCCGAGGGTGGCACCGAGCTTGTTCGGGGTGCGCTCGGCGTCGGGCCGCAGGACGGGGGAGACCAGCAGGATCGGGGTCCGCGGGTGCCCCTGGCGGACCAGTTCGAGGAACGCGCGCGTGGTCTCGTACAGCAGCGGAGGCGAAAAGGGCACCCGGGACCAGCAGTTGGTGCCGAAGGCGAGCGTGAGGACGTCGGCGGGCAGGCCCGCGAGCTGCTCGGCGGTGGTCAGCTCACCGCGCGCGGCGCCCGCGTAGCCGAGGTTGACGGTGTCCCAGCCGAGCGCCCGGCCGGTGACGGCGGGCCAGCCGTGCGCGGGGCGGGTGGACCACCAGCCCTCGGTGATGGAGTCGCCGTGCACCACCCAGCGCGGGGTCGGCGGCGCCGGGGCGAGCGGGCCGCCGATCCCGCGCAGCTCGAGGATCAGCGGGGACTGGGTCTCGGGCGGGTGGATGGTGAAGGGGCCGGTGCCGCCACCCAGGTCGATCCGTACGACGGCCTCCGCAGCCGGTTCGGTGAACACCTCGGTGACCACCCCGTGCCGGTCCCACAGCGCGAAGCCGTGCGCGAGGTCGCGCAGCGCGTCGGTGGGCCCGGGCACGGTCGCCCGGTAGTGGACCTCCACCGACCGCGCGGTCTCGGTGGTGAACTCCAGCCGGACGCCGATGGGCAGGGTGGAGCGCTCGCCGGTGTCCCAGGGCAGCCGCATGGTGTCGGTCGGATCGGCGCGGACCGGCCGGCCCCGGTCCAGCCAGGCGACCCCGCGCAGGAAGGGCAGCGCGTCCTGCCAGGGCGCCGGCCCGTCGGGGTGGCGCTGCGGCCCTGCCGACCACGTCGGTCCCGGCGGCCCGGTCGGCAGCCCCGGTCCGTCCGGCCCTGCGGGTCCCGCGGGTCCCGCTGGTCCTGCTGGTCCTGCTGGTATCACCGGTCGCCTCCGATCGTCGGGTAGGGGAACCTCACGCCGACCCCGCCGTCCACCACGACCGCACGTCCCCGCGACGCGGAGGACGGCGGCGGGGCCGGGACGTACGGGGCGGCCGCGCTGTCCGCGGTCTCGGCGACCCGGCCCGGCGGGGCGTTCTCCGCGGTGCGCCGCCGCCCCCGGTGCCCGGCGGGGCGGCGACCGCGGGGTCCGCACCACCCCCGCTGCCACCGCGTTCACCCGTACCCCGCTCGGGACCGGTTCCACCGCCGCGGAGCGGACCAATGCCGTCGGGGCGGCCCCCGGCGGCCGGCCGGGACCTCGACCGGGATTCCGACGGGGCCGATCTCCGCGGATCCAGGGCTGCACGCTGCGGCACATCTGACGAAGTGTCAAGAAGTGGGGTTCGCGGCGGCTTGCGCAGCGATCGATCATCCATACGCAACAAACGACTGTCAGTGACCGATCCGCGCAATGATCGTGCGCCAATGTGCAAGGATGGTCCATTACGGGCGGTATCACTCAGCTCGTAGGCTCACTCGCTGTACGTGGAGTGGCGCGGATCGCCTGCTCGGCGGTCCCCCATGAGCAGACCCTTCTTTCGACGGGCCCTGCCCTGCTCCGGATCGTCGCGGTCGACGCCTCCCCTGACCTCCCCGATCCGCAGTGACAAGGAGTCCCCTCGTGCTCGACCACGGCCAGGCGCCACCGCTCGCTTCCGAGGCCCGCAAGCCCGTCAACCCGCTGCTCCGCCGCAAGCCGGTGGAGCAGTTGGTCTCCGAGGGCGGCCAGGGTGAGGGCGGCGCGCTCAAGCGGTCGCTCACCATGTGGCAGCTGACCATGATCAGCATCGGCGCGACCCTGGGCACCGGCATCTTCGTCGTCCTCGGCGAAGCCACCCCGATCGCCGGCCCGGCCGTCTTCATCGCCTTCATCGTCGCGGGCCTGACCGCGCTCTTCTCGGCGCTCTCCTACGCCGAACTCGCGGGCTCGATCCCCGTCTCGGGCTCCTCCTACTCCTACGCCTACGCCACCATGGGCGAGCTCATAGCCTGGATCTGCGGCTGGTGCCTGGTCCTGGAGTACGGCGTCTCCGTCGCGGCCGTCGCCGTCGGCTGGGGCCAGTACCTCAACGAGCTGCTCGACGGCACCCTCGGCGTCACCATCCCGGAGGGCTTCTCCGCCCCGCTGGGCGAGGGCGGCTACATCAACATGCCCGCCCTGGTCGTCGTCCTGCTCTGCATGGTCTTCCTGCTCCGCGGGGCCAAGGAGAGCGCCCGGATCAACTCGATCATGGTCGGCGTCAAGATCGTGACGCTGGCGGTCTTCATCGTCATCGGCTTCATGGGCATCAAGGCCGGGAACTACACCCCGCTGGCCCCGCTCGGCGTCACCGCCATCAGCACCGCCGCATCGATGCTCTTCTTCTCGTACATCGGCTTCGACGCCGCCTCCACCGCCGGTGAGGAAGCCAAGAACCCGAAGAAGGACCTGCCGCGCGCGATCATGCTCTCGCTGCTGATCGTCACCGTGATCTACTGCCTCGTCGCCCTGGTCGCCGTTGGCGCCATGCCGTGGCAGGAGTTCGAGGGCAGCGAGGCCGCCCTGGCCCAGATCATGGAGAACGTCACCGGACACTCCTTCTGGAGCGTCATCCTCGCCGCGGGCGCCGTCGTCGCCATCGCCAGCGTCGTCTTCGCCGTCCTCTACGGCCAGACCCGCATCCTCTTCGCCATGTCCCGCGACGGTCTGATGCCCAAGGCCTTCGCCAAGGTCGACACGAAGACCGGCACGCCCCGCGTCAACACGATCATCGTCTGCCTCTTCTGCGGACTGCTCGCCGCCTTCATCCCCCTGGGTGAACTGGCGAACGCCACCAGCATCGGCACGCTCTTCGCCTTCGGCCTGGTCAACGTGGCCGTCGTCATCCTGCGCTACACCCGCCCGGAGATGAACCGCACCTTCAAGGTCGCGCTCTTCCCGGTCACCCCGATCCTGGGCTTCGTCTTCTGCGCCTACCTGATGGTGGAGCTGCCCGGACTCACCTGGCTGTACTTCGGTGGCTGGATGGTCGTCGGGCTCGTGATCTACTTCTTCTACGGCATGCGCCGCTCCAGCCTGGCCACTGTGGCCGCCCTGGCCGCCACGGCCGAGGAGGCCGCTGAATAGAAGTGATTCACCCCCCGTGCGACTGAACGATCTCGACGAACGCATCGTGCACGCCCTCGCCGAGGACGCCCGCCGCTCCTACGCGGACATCGGCTCCGAGGTCGGGCTCTCCGCGCCCGCCGTCAAGCGGCGCGTGGACCGGCTGCGCGCCGAAGGCGCCATCACCGGCTTCACCGTCCGCGTGGACCCGGCCGCCATGGGCTGGGAGACCGAGGGCTTCATCGAGATCTACTGTCGGCACAACACCTCGCCGGACGACATCCGGCGAGGACTGGAGAGGTACCCCGAGGTGGTGTCCGCGTCGACCGTCACCGGCGACGCGGACGCCCTCGTCCAGGTCTTCGCCTCCGACATGCGCCACTTCGAACGGGTCCTGGAACGCATCGCGGGCGAGCCGTTCGTGGAACGCACCAAGTCGGTGCTCGTCCTCTCCCCGCTCCTGCGCCGCTTCACCTCCGGCGCGCCCGCGTAACGCCTCCCGGCGAGGGCGAGGGCGGGGCCGGGGCGGTCACGCCCCCGGAGTGCGCAGGCCCAGGAAGAGCGGGCTGCGGCGCAGGGCGAAGCCCATCGACTCGTAGAGCCGCACGGCCCCGGTGTTGGCCGCCGCCGCGTGCAGGAACGGGAGCTCCCCGCGCTCACGGACCGCCGCCGCGACCGCGCGTATCAGCCGGCCCGCCAGGCCCCGGCCCCGGTGGTCCGGGTGGGTGCACACCGCGCTGATCTCCGACCAGCCCGCCGGCCGCATCCGCTCCCCGGCCATCGCGACCAGCCGGCCGTCGTGACGGATCCCGAGGTACGTGCCCAGCTCGACCGTCCGGTCCAGGAGCGGGCCCGGCTTGGTCAGCGCCACCAGCTCCAGCATCTCCGGTACGTCACCGAGCCCCAGCACCACCGCCTCCGGCGCCGCCTCGGCCCGTACCGCCCGCCCGTCCAGCTGCACCCCCGGAACCGTCACCAGCGTCTGCCACCCCGGCGGCGGGGTCAGCAGCCCGGTCACCCAGACCTCCTGCCCGGGGCCGGCCAGCGCGGCCAGATCCGCCCACGCCCGCGGGTCCTGCGGATCGGCGAGCGCCGAGAACGGGGACGTGTCCGGCGCGTAGCGGGCCGCCAGACCCGCGGGCCCGAACTCGGCGAAACCGCGGTGCGGCCCGGTCAGCGCGGCCCAGACCGGATTGTCGAGTACCGCGTCGAGCACTTCACTGCCGTACAGCGTGCCGCTCTCGGGGGACATGGGTGCAGGACTCCTCGGGTGGGGCGACGGCGTCCGGCTGGTGACCGCCTTCTTGACGGCCCCGGGCGCCGCCACGAGACTGCGGTGGACGGCCATGACGGACGACGCCCACCACCGGAAGCCTAACCAGCACCGGTCGGGGGCGGCCGAGGACAGGACGGGGGTGGGCGGCGGTGGACACGGCCCGGACGGCGGACACGGACACGCGGGCCCGGACCCTCCGGCGCTGGTGGCTCACCCGGCGCCTGCACATCGACCTCCTGCGGGTGTGCAGCGCCTTCGGCCCGCGCGGCTGACCCCCCAGAGACGAGTGACCCGGACCGGGCGCGCACCGTGCCGCCCGGGGCCCAGCCGTGTTGTCCTCCACGCCAGGAGAGTCATGTCGCACACCGTCCTGCCCCGCACCCCCCTGCCCCGCACCGGCCCGGCGCCCGCCCCGCGGGGCCGCATCGGAGCCGGTTTCTCCCCCGTACCGCACCGCTACCACCTCTACCTCCGCGCCGGCTGTCATCGCTCCCTCCGCGTGACCGACGCCCTCGCCGAGCTCGGCCTGACCCGCTCGATCACCGCCACCGTCCTCGGTACGGAGCCCCGGGAGGCCGAGTACACCGCCCTGCGGCTGGCCTACGAGGCCACCGGCCACCACTTCGACGGCGCCCTGACCGTCCCGGCCCTCGTCGACACCTGGAGCGGCCGCGTCGTCTCCGACCACACCCCCGACATCCTCGACGACCTGCGCTTCCTGGCCACCCACCCGGCCTTCCGCGCAGCCTCGTAGCAAGGGGCCGCACCAGGGGGCGTATGGGGTCCACGAGGGGGCCGGGGCGCTCCGCGCAACGAATCGCCGCGTCAACCAGGGAACACGCAACGAATCGATGCGCGGAGCGCAACGCTCACGGCTTGTCCGGGTCGAACGCGCGAACGTACCGTTTTATGACCCCCTCCCCGCCTGTCACAGAGGTAGCCCATGCCCCCGCTGCGCACCGCCCTCCTCCAGAGCTCCGGCGTTCTCGGCGACACCGCCGAGAACCTCAAGGCGCTCGACGAGGCAGCGGCGCGCGCCGCACAGAGCGGGGCCGGGCTCCTCGTGACCTCGGAGATGTTCCTGACCGGCTACGCGCTGGACCTCCAGGACATCCCCGGCCTCGCCGAGGCCGCCGACGGCGCCTGTGCCCGGGCCATCGGCGAGATCGCCCGCCGCCACGGGATCGCCGTCCTCTACGGCTACCCGGAGAGCGCGGACGGCGTCGTCTACAACGCCGCCCAGCTCATCGGCCCCGACGGCGCGGCGCTGGCGAACTACCGCAAGACCCACCTCTTCGGCTGCTTCGAACAGGACGCCTTCACCCCCGGCGACACCCCCGTCGTCCAGGCGGACCTGAACGGCCTCCGCATCGGCATCATGATCTGCTACGACGTGGAGTTCCCCGAGAACGTCCGGGCGCACGCCCTCGCCGGCACCGACCTCCTCCTGGTGCCGACCGCGCAGATGCACCCGTTCCAGTTCGTCGCCGAACAGCTCGTCCCCGTAAGGGCCTTCGAGAACCAGATGTACATCGCGTACGTCAACCGCACCGGCCCGGAAGGCGAGTTCGAGTTCGTCGGACTCAGCTGCCTGGCGAGCCCCGACGGGGTCACCCGGACCCGGGCCGGCCGCGGCGAGGAGCTGGTGTTCGGCGAGGCCGACCCCGAGCTGCTGTCGGCCTCGCGCGAGAACAACCCGTACCTGCGCGACCGCCGACCCGGGCTCTACGCCTCCCTCGTCTAAGCCCTCTTCTTCCCCCAGCCCTGCCGCAAGGAGACGTACCCCCATGACGTCCACGGTGCCCACCACCGCCGTCCCGCACAGCGACGGACAGCCGCCGATCACCATGTTCGGTCCGGACTTCCCGTACGCGTACGACGACTTCCTCGCCCACCCGGCGGGCCTCGGTCAGATACCGGCGACCGAGCTCGGCACCGAGGTCGCCGTCATCGGCGGCGGGCTGTCCGGCATCATCTCGGCCTACGAGCTGATGAAGATGGGCCTCAAGCCCGTCGTCTACGAGGCCGACCAGATCGGCGGCCGTCTGCGCACCGTCGGCTTCGAGGGCGCCGAGACCGAGGGCCTCACCGCGGAGATGGGCGCCATGCGCTTCCCGCCCTCCTCCACGGCCCTGCAGCACTACATCGACCTCGTCGGCCTGGTCACGGAGCCCTTCCCGAACCCGCTCGCCGAGGCCACCCCCTCCACGGTCGTCGACCTCAAGGGCGAGACCCACTACGCCGAGACGATCGCGGACCTCCCGCAGATCTACCGCGACGTCGCCGAGGCCTGGAACGCCTGCCTCGACGAGGGCGCCGACTTCTCCGACATGAACACCGCGATGCGCGAGCGGGACGTCCCGCGCATCCGCGAGATCTGGGCCAAGCTCGTCGAGAAGCTCGACGACGAGACCTTCTACGGCTTCCTCTGCAAGTCGGAGGCCTTCAAGTCCTTCCGCAAGCGCGAGATCTTCGGCCAGGTCGGCTTCGGCACCGGCGGCTGGGACACCGACTTCCCGAACTCCATCCTGGAGATCCTGCGCGTCGTCTACACCGAGGCCGACGACCACCACCGCGGCATCGTCGGCGGCTCGCAGCAGCTGCCGCTGCGCCTGTGGGAGCGCGAGCCGGAGAAGATCGTCCACTGGGCCCAGGGCACCTCCCTGTCCACCCTGCACGACGGCACCCCGCGCCCGGCGGTCACCCGCCTGCACCGCACGGCCGGCAACCGCATCACGGTCACCGACGCCTCCGGCGACATCCGCACGTACCGCGCCGCGATCTTCACGGCCCAGTCCTGGATGCTCCTGTCGAAGATCGAGTGCGACGACACGCTGTTCCCGATCGACCACTGGACGGCGATCGAGCGCACCCACTACATGGAGTCGTCCAAGCTGTTCGTCCCCGTCGACCGGCCGTTCTGGCTGGACAAGGACGAGGAGACCGGCCGCGACGTCATGTCGATGACGCTGACCGACCGCATGACCCGCGGCACGTACCTGCTGGACAACGGCCCGGACAAGCCCGCCGTCATCTGCCTCTCGTACACCTGGTGCGACGACAGCCTCAAGTGGCTGCCGCTGTCCGCGAACGAGCGGATGGAGGTCATGCTGAAGTCCCTCGGCGAGATCTACCCCAAGGTCGACATCCGCCGTCACATCATCGGCAACCCGGTCACCGTCTCCTGGGAGGACGAGCCCTACTTCATGGGCGCGTTCAAGGCCAACCTCCCGGGCCACTACCGCTACCAGCGCCGCCTGTTCACCCACTTCATGCAGGACCGCCTCCCCGAGGACAAGCGCGGCATCTTCCTCGCGGGCGACGACATCTCCTGGACGGCCGGCTGGGCCGAGGGCGCGGTCCAGACCGCCCTCAACGCCGTCTGGGGCGTCATGCACCACCTCGGCGGGTCCACGGACTCCACCAACCCGGGCCCCGGCGACGTCTACGACGACATCGCCCCGGTCGAACTCCCCGAGGACTGATCCTCCGGGTACCCAAGGCCACGGGCCGTCCCCGCGTGAGCAGCGCGGGGACGGCCCGTTTTCAATGCCCGCGCCACGGCGGGGCCGTACGCCTCCAGACCAGCCGCCAGCGCGCGGCCACCGCGGCGCGTGCGGCCGGCACGTCGTCCTCCGGGCCGGTGGGACGGTACCCCAGGCTCACCCCGCACCCGGCGCACAGCCGGTGGACGCCGTAACCGGCGTGGTACCGCGTCGTGCCGCGGTCCACGTCGCAGACGGGGCAGCTCGCCCACTCCCCGGGCGGGGCGCGCAGGATGCGCGGCATCGTGGCGGTGAGCGGCTCCACGGGGTGGAACTCGGGGTCGGGGCACCAGAGGCGGCGCGTCGGCTCCGGCGGATCCGGGATCCGGACCCCGGCCGCCTTCTGTGCGCATCGCGCGACCACCCAGGTCGCGTGCGCGGCACGCCAGATCTCCCGGGCGGCGTGCAGTTCCTCCACCGCCCTCACCAGCGCGTCCGGATCCTCTTCCAGGTCCGCCGGGATCCGGGCGCTGTGGACCAAGTGGTGGTAGGTCGCACGGACGCCGTACGGCGCGAACTCGGCCACGCAGGTCCGCAACCCGCAGAACCGCTGCACTGGCGCCAGCGAGACGTCGTGCACCCGGAGCCGGTGCGTGGCGAAGCTGGTCATTGCGGGAGCCTAAGGCGGCCCCCGTCCGGCCCGCACCGGGGTTTCAGCCCCGCGGGGTCAGCAGGCAGCGGCCGACCAGGCCCACGCCCGCGTCGAGGGAGTCCGTGAACTCCTCGGCCAGTTCAGGCGCCCGGCGCAGCGTCCACAGCAGACGGGCCGCCGACCAGGCCCCGGCGCGGGCGCGCTCCAGGCTCCACGAGCCGACCAGGTGGGTCAGCGGGTCGGCGATCTCCAACAGGTCCGGACCCGGCATCAGGTCCTCCCGGATGTGCTCCTCCAGCGAGACCAGCGTGTCGCCGACCCGGTCGAAGTCCGCCTCCAGGGCCCGCGGCTCACAGCCCAGCTCACCGCACGTGGCCACCACCGCGAGCGCCAGGTCATGGCCGATGTGCGCGTTGATCCCGGCCAGCGCGTGCTGGAGCGGGCGGATCCCGGGGTGGCGGCGGTACTGCAACAAGGGGCGCCAGCAGGCCGGGGCCCGCTCCGCCTCCACCGCCGTCAGGTACCGCTCCGCGAACCGCACGCTGAGCGTCTGCGCCCGCCGGGGCGCCGGGAAGGCGCCGTGCTCGATCCGCCGGTGCAGGGTCTCCGTCACCGTCAGGTAGACCCGGTTGAAGACGGCGACACCGTCCTGCGGCGGGAGCCGCTCCTCCAGGGCGCGCATCCGCGCCAGCACCGCTTCCATGGGGGCAGGGTCGCAGGCGCCGACACGGATCCGGGGAACTTGGCCGTACGCTTCCCCGGTTCGGGCGAAACACCGTCAACGGCGCTTGTCCTGGTCGTCCCCGGAGTCGTCGTCGCCGGCGTCGTAGCCGGAGGTGCCCGCGTCGAGCAGGGGCTCCTGCTTGAGGTGCGCGGGCGCGAGGTACCACAGCGCGTGGTAGCCGGTGATCACCACGATCGTGCCCAGCGCGATGCCGCCCAGCTCGAAGGTGTCGGTGATCTGCAGCTTCACGCCGCCGATGCCGATGATGATGCCCGCCGCGGCCGGCACCAGGTTCAGCGGATTGCGCAGGTCCACCCCGCCGTTGATCCAGATCTGCGCACCGAGCAGGCCGATCATCCCGTAGAGGATGACCGTGATGCCGCCGAGCACCCCGCCCGGGATCGCGGCGACGATCGCACCGAACTTGGGGCACAGCCCGAAGAGCAGCGCGAAGCCCGCGGCCGCCCAGTAGGCCGCCGTCGAATAGACCCGGGTGGCCGCCATGACGCCGATGTTCTCGGAGTAGGTGGTGTTCGGCGGGCCGCCGACCGCCGTGGACAGCATGGACGCGGCGCCGTCCGCCGCGATCGCCGTGCCCAGCTTGTCGTCGAGCGGATCGCCGGTCATCTCGCCCACGGCCTTGATGTGGCCCGCGTTCTCGGCGATCAGCGCGATTACCACCGGCAGGGCGATCAGGATCGCCGACCACTCGAAGGCCGGCGCGTGGAAGGACGGCAGCCCGATCCAGTCCGCCTTGGCGACCGCCGAGAGGTCGAGCCGCCAGTGGTCGACGGCCGCCTCCCCGCCCAGCGTCGAGTGGATCTTCCCGAAGAGCAGGTCGGAGAGCCAGGAGATCCCGTACCCGAAGAGCAGACCGAGGAAGATCGCGATGCGCGACCAGAATCCGCGCAGACAGACCACGGCCGCCCCCGTGAACAGCATCGTCAGCAACGCCGTCCACTGGTCCTGGGGCCAGTACGTGCTCGCCGTCACCGGCGCCAGGTTGAAGCCGATCAGCATCACCACCGCGCCCGTCACGATGGGCGGCATCGCCGCGTGGATGACGCGGGCGCCGAACCGCTGGACCACCAGGCCCGCCAGGAACAGCGCCACACCGACGACGAAGACGGCGCCCGTGACCACCGCACTGTCCCCGCCCGCGGCCCGGATGGCCGCCGCGACGCCGACGAAGGACAGCGAGCAGCCCAGGTACGACGGCACCCGGCCACGCGTCGCGAGGAGGAAGATCACCGTCGCGACGCCCGACATCATGATGGCCAGGTTCGGGTCCAGGCCCATCAGGACCGGAGCGACGAAACTCGCGCCGAACATCGCCACGACGTGCTGCGCGCCCAGCCCGGCGGTCCGTGGCCACGACAGCCGCTCCTCCGGCCGGACCACCGCGCCGGGGGCGGGAGTCCGCCCGTCTCCGTGCAGGGTCCAGCCCACGCCGAGGCCCATGTTCCGCTCCTTCTTCTCCGGACGGTCGCCGCCGCTCCGGCCGCTCACACATCGAGGCCGCAGCGCACGGGGTACGTGCCACTGCGGCCAGTCGACATATTACGGCCGGGTTTGAGCAGGTTCGTCGAGGTGGGCGGGGCCGGCCTGGGCCGTCGCCCCACCGAGATCGCCCCCAGCCTGCCCCACCGGCGCCCCCGGGCGCAGTACCGCGGCACCGGCGATCAGCGCGAACGCCAGCAGGGTGACCAGCCCGAAGGACACCACCAGCGAGGTCGCGTCCGCCACCGCACCGATCGCCGACGGGGCGATCAGCCCCGAGGTGTACGTGATCGTCGCGACACCGGCGATGGCCTGCGCCGGTGCCGGGCCGCTGCGCCCCGCCGCCGCGAAGGCCAGCGGGACCACCACCGCGATCCCGAGCCCGATCAACCCGAACCCGACCAGTGCACCGGCCGGATGCCGGACCCCGACCACGAGCAGCCCGCCCGCGGTGGCCACCACACCGCCCGCCCGGACCGTGCGCACCGCCCCGAACCGGTCCACGACCCGGTCCCCGACCAGCCGGGCCACGGCCATGGTGAGCGCGAAGGCGGTGGTGGAGGCAGCCGCCAGACCCGCGTCCGTGTGCAGGACGTCCCGCAGGTAGACCGCCGACCAGTCCAGGCTCGCGCCCTCGGCGAAGACCGCGCAGAACCCGACGGCCCCGATCAGCAGCGCCGACTTCGGCGGCAGCGCGAAGTGCGGCGGCGCCTGCGCCCCCTGGTCGGCCCTCAGGTCCAACACGCCCTGTACGGCGAACAGCCCGACCGCCGTCAGGACCAGCGCGGCGACCAGGTGGTGCAGCCGGGCGTCGGCCCCGGTGTGCGCGGCGACGGTACCCGCGGCCGATCCGAGCAGCGCGCCCACGCTCCACATGCCGTGCAGCGAGGACATGATCGAGCGGCCCAGCCGGTTCTCCGTCTCCACGCCCAGCGCGTTCATCGCCACGTCCGACATGCCGGCGGTGGCTCCGTAGACGAAGAGCGCGAAGCACAGGGCGGGCAGGTTCGGGGCGAGGCTCGGCAGGATCAACGAGAGGGTCCAGAGGCAGAGCAGGGCCCGCAGCGCGGCGCGTGCGCCGAGCCAGTGGTTGATCCGGCCCGCCAGCGGCATCGCGAGCGCCGCGCCCACGGCGGGGGCGGCGAGGGCCAGGCCCAGGGTGCCCGCGCTGAGCTGGGCGTTCTCCTGGATCCAGGGGATACGGGTGGCGAAGGAGCCGGTCACGGCTCCGTGGGTGCAGAAGACGGCGGCGATGGCATGGCGGGCATGGCGCAGGCGCGCCGGGCTGAGGTCTGTGTCCCCGGTCATGAGGATTAAACTATCAGGGACCCTGCCTGATAGATAATGGGCCCGACTCCCTAGGATGGGCTCCGTGACTCCTGCCCCCACCACCGCCCCGGCACCGTCGCCCGCCTCGCCCAGCACGGCCCGGGCCATCAACGACCGCCTCGCCCTGCAACTGCTCCAGGAATCCGGGCCGCTGACGGCCACCCAGCTCAAAGCCATGACCGGCCTCTCCCGCCCCTCGGTCGCCGACCTCGTCGACCGGCTCACCGAAGCCGGACTCATCGAAGTCGCCGGCGAATCCGGCGAACAGCGCCGCGGCCCCAACGCCAAGCTGTACGGGATCGTCGCCGACCGCGCCCACCTGGCCGCCCTCGACGTGCGCACCGACCGGGTCACCGCCGTCGTCACCGACCTCCTCGGCCGCCGCCTCGCCGAAGCAGCCCTGCCCGTCGGCGCCCCCGAGGACGCCGTGGCCGCCCTGCTGCGCACCGCACGCGAAGCCGGCGCCGCCGAGCTGCACACCGTCGTCGTAGGCGCCCCGGGCCTGGTCGCCCCGGCCACCGGCGAACTCCGCGACACCAGCGGCCTCCCGGCCTGGCACCGGGACCTGGTCACCGCCCTGCAGCGGAGCCTGCCCGCCGTGGTCGTCGTCGAGAACGAGACCAACCTGGCCGCCCTCGCCGAGCAGCGCCTGGGCGTGGCCCGCGACCTGGACTCCTTCGTCCTGCTGTGGCTCGGCGCGGGCGTGGGCGCGGCCGTGGTCCTGGACGGCCGGCTACGCCGGGGCGCCTCCGGCGGGGCGGGCGAGATCGGCTTCCTCCCGGTACCGGGCACCGCCGGCCTGCCGTCGGCCGAGGACTGCGCGGGCGGATTCCACGCCCTGGTGGGCCGCGAAGCCGTGACCGCGCTGGCGCGCGCGCACGGCTTCGCGGGCCCGGCGGAGGAGGCCGTGGCCGGAGCCGCGGGGGAGCCCTTCCTCGAAGCCCTGGCCGAACGGCTCGCGCTGGGCGCGGCGGCGGCCGCGGCGATCCTGGACCCGGGTTGCGTGGTCCTGGCGGGCGAACTGGGCCGCGCGGGCGGCCCCGCCCTGGCCGCCCGGGTCGCCCACCGCGTGGCGAAACTGACCCCGGTCCCGACGGAGATCCGCGCCACGACCCTGGGCGACCCGGCGGTCCTGGCGGGAGCCGAACTGGCGGCGCGGGAGGCCGCGCAGGCGGTGCTGTTCGGGGCGTAGACGGGAGCGGGGGCCCCGCCTAGCGCCCCCGACCCCGACCCGCCGCGAACTGGGCGAACGTGAGGCGGCCCACCGCGTGGGACGGGGTCAGGTTGCCGCCGCGCTTGAAGCCCGCGTAGGCCTTGCCGGCCAGGGGGACGGGGACCACCCGGCGGTGGCGGCCCGTCGCGGTCAGGTAGGTGCGGGCCAGGTCCGCCAGGGTGTGGATCTCCGGGCCGCCCATGTCCGGGACCCGGCCCGACGGAGTCGGGACCGCCAGTTCCACCAGGCGGTCCGCGACCTCACCGACGGCGATCGGCTGCACCCGCACCCCGCCGGGCATCGGCACCGGCACCAGCGGCAGTTTCGCCGTCGTGTCCACCAGCTGCGCCACCAGATCGTGGAACTGGGTCGTGCGCAGGATGGTCAGGCCCAGCCCCGAGGCCTCCAGCAGCCGCTCGACCTTCAGCTTCGTCCGGTAGTAGCCGAGCGGCACCACGTCGACCCCGACGATCGAGATGTAGACGATGTTGGTGACGGTCCCCGCCCGCCGGGCCGCGTCGATGAGGTGCCGGGCGGCGGCCTCGTCGTCCTTGCCGCCGCCGCGCGGGTTGCTCGCGCAGTGCACGATCACCTCCGCGCCCGCCGTCGCCGCGTCCAGCCCGCTGCCGTCCGTCAGGTCGACGGGGTGGTCCGGGGCGTGCCGGCTCAGCGCACGGACCTCGTGGCCCGCGTGCCGGAGCCGGTCCACGACCGGTACTCCGAGGGTGCCGGTGCCGCCGGTGACGAGGATGGTGCTCACGGGTTCCGCCTTTCGCCGATGTCGTTCCTTCAGCAGCGGAGACCGGACGGCCCTCAGGAATGTGACAGCTGCCGCTGGAGGAATTCCAGCTTCTCCGGGTTGAGCACCGTGCTGAGCCCGCTGACCAGCCCGTTCTCGAATTCCACCAGCAGAACGGCGGTCTCGCCGAAGAGCAGCGCCGGTACCCCGTTGATCTCCGCGACGCTGACCGGCAGGTCCCCGGCGAACTTCTTGAGCACGCCGACCGCGAACCGGGCGACCTTCTCCCGTCCCAGGATCGGCCGCAGTGCCGCGTTGACCACGCCGCCGCCGTCCGACACGAACCGGACGTCGGCCGTCAGCATGCCTTCCAGCCGGGCCAGGTCCCCGTCGCGGGCCGCCGTCATGAAGGTCTCCACGAGGCTCTGCCACCGTTCGGGGTCCGGTTCGAAGCGCCGTTCGGGCTCGGCGGCCCGTTCGGCGGCCACCCGGCCGGCCGCCCGCCGGTAGAGCTGGCGGCAGTTGGCCTCGGTGAGGTCCAGGAGTCCGGCGATCTCCCGGTGGCTGTAGGCGAAGGCCTCGCGCAGTACGTAGACGGCCCGCTCGACCGGCGTGAGCTGTTCCAGCAGTACCAGTAGGGCCATGGACACGCTGTCCCGCTGCTCCGCGGACTCCAGCGGGCCGAGCGTGCCGTCCCCGGTGAGGACGGGCTCCGGGAGCCAGGGGCCGACGTACGCCTCGCGCCGGACCCGTGCCGAGGAGAGGGTGTTGAGGCACAGGTTCGTGACGACCTTGGCGAGCCAGGCGCCGGGGTGCTCGATCTCCTCGCGGTCCGCCGACGCCCAGCGCAGGTACGCCTCCTGCACAGCGTCCTCGGCTTCTGCGGCGGAGCCGAGCATGCGATAGGCGATGCCGAACATCCGGGGACGGTTTTCCTCGAAGTCCGCGTCGGACGCGGTGATGTGTGTGATCACCGGTGCAGCGTACGAGGCCGGGTACATGCGGAACGAGCGAGGACCCGGTGGCCGCCGGGCCACCGGGTCCTCACGTTCACTCGTGGATCAGGGCGCAGGGGTCAGCAGGTGCCCTGGTCCTTCCAGACACCCCATTCACCGGTGGTGCCGGGCTCTTCGTTCTGCGTCCACCACTGGGCCTTCCAGTTGCGGCCCTTGTGGGAGACGAGGTTGCCGCTGTTGTAGACCGTGCCCGCCACGTACGCCGGGTTGGTGCAGGTCCCGCCCGGAGGCGTGGTCGGCGGGGTCGTGGGGGGAGTGGTCGGCGGGGTGGTGGGAGGGGTGGTCGGGGGAGTGGTGGGGGGCTGGGTGCCGCCGCCGGGCTGGACCGTCGTCGTACCGCGGGCCAGGTCGCCGGTGAGGGCGTAGGTGGTGCCGGAGATCTTCACCGTCCAGTTGGAGGGCGTGGACACCGGCAGGTAGTAGTTGAACGCCAGGTCGACGGAGGCGCCGGGGGCCAGGGTCTGCCAGGCCGGGAGCTTCAGGGAGACCCGCTGGAAGTCGCCCTTCAGGCCGCCGACGTTGGTGCCGGTGTGGCCGCTGCTGATCACGGTCGTGCCGAAGCCGGACTGGTCGGAGGCGTTGTTCGGGGCCGAGGTGCCGTAGTCGAACTGGAACTCGGTGCCGCCGGGCAGCGTGGCGTTCGTGTTGTTGGTGATCTTCAGTTTCGGGGTGAGCGGGTAGTTGGAGTCGCCCAGCTTGAACTCGGTGAACTGCGTCTTGATGTCCACGGCCTGGGTGGGCAGGGCGGTGGCGCCCGCCTTCTTCGCGCCGTAGGGGGAGGCCGACTTGAACTTCTGGTACATCGTGTCGGTGAGGGTGTCGCCCATCTCGTACTGGCCCTTGGCCGCGTTGTACGTGTAGTCGCCCGCGAGCTCCCAGACCATCGTGCCGCCGATGCCCTTGTTGATCACGTAGTCGGCCTTGGCGGCCACGGACTGCTCGTCCTCCGTCGAGAGGAAGACCTTCTTCTGGGCGTTCCACAGCCACGGCGCCACCAGGGTGGAGTCGTACTTACGGACGTAGGTGCCGGTCAGCGTGGTGTTCGCCGGGAAGCCGTACCTGGTGACGTAGTCGCCCACGACGCCCTTCTCCAGGTTCTTGGCGTGCCACATCGGGTTGGAGCCCGCCGGGGACTCGACCCCGTTGGTGTCCTTGTCGTGCCACAGGTTGTCGATGCCGACCGCGCCGTCGCCGCACTTGGTCAGGCCCGCGCCGGCCGGGCAGGTGGTCGCGGGGGCCTTGCCCCACAGGCCGTCGGTGCCGCCCTGCACGTTCTTGAAGCCGCGGGTGTAGTAGGGCAGGCCGATGTTGATCCGGCCGCCCGGCATCGAGCCGCGGAAGTAGTGGTACGCCCAGTCGGTGTTGAGGTAGCCGATGCCGCCGTACTGGGAGGTGGAGTAGACGCCGGCGGCGGCGAGTTCGCCGTCCTTGCCGTCGTCGAAGAGCGAGGCGTTGGGGCCGACGTACTCGTTCCAGGCGCCGTGCAGGTCGTAGGACATGATGTTGACGTAGTCCAGGTACTTCTGGACCTGGAACGTCTCCATGCCGCGCAGCAGGTAGCCGGAGGAGGGGGCGGCGACGGAGAGCAGGTAGTGCTTGCCGTCGGCGGCGCCCGCCCGGTCGAGCTTCTCGCGCAGGGACTTCATCAGGGCCGCGTAGCCCTGGACGAGGCCGGCGCGGCGGGCGTTGGCCAGTTGCCAGTCCAGCGGGTTGCCGGCGTCCTTCATGGTGGTCGGGTACTCGTAGTCGATGTCGACGCCGTTGAAGCCGTACTTCCGGATGAACTCGACCGAGGAGTCGGCGAAGGTGTCGATGCCGGCCTGGTTGACCGAGCCGTCGGCGTTCGTGGCCATGGAGTAGAAGCCGCCGGAGGCCACCCGGTTGCCGTCGTCGCCGAAGTAGCCGCCGGTCTCCGCCCAGCCGCCGACCGAGATCAGCGTCTTGACGTTCGGGTACTGCTTCTTGAACTTCGTCAGCTGGTTGAAGTGGCCCTTGTAGGGGAGGGCCGGGTCCATCTCGGCGCCGGCGACGCCGGGCCAGGTCATCCCGGTGGCGGCGTTGTTCGTGCCGTCCGCGCCGACGGAGATCTTGTTGTCGGAGCCCACGTGGGCGAAGGCGTAGTTCAGGTGGGTGACCTTGGACCACGGGATGTTGTTGGCGAGGTAGGCGGGGGCGCCGTCCTTGCCGGTGCGCCAGCCGGTGAAGTATCCGATGACGCGGCGCTGGTGGTCGGCGCCCATCTTCTCGCGGCCTTCGGTGTCGTAGACCGAGCAGTACGGGACGTCCACGCCGGCGGTCTTGTACAGCCCGTCGGGGCGACAGCCCTCGTTGTCGGCCGCGTGCGAGACGCCCGCCGAGAGCCCGCCCACCAGGAGTCCGGCGATTGCGGCGCCGGATGCCAGGAGCATCGCTCTCGTACGTGTGGGGGACAGCATTGTGCCTCCTGGGGAGGGGAGGATGCAGGACACAACTGGACACAAGGTGAAGCAACAGGAGTGGTGCAGAGGCGTGTTGGCCCGCGACGTGCGCACATCTGACGGGCCGTTCCCGGGAAGTTGAAGGGAACGTTAAGAGGACTAGACCACCCCGTCAATAGGTCTGGACCAACCCCGCCCGACTTGACAAAGTCCGCACCGGCGGCGACTTCCTGTGAGCCAGGCCACACCACATCACCCGCATGGCGTCCGATCGGGCATGGCAGACTGGCTGGAGTACCAGTAGCAGCGCACTCCGGGGTCGGTGTAATTCCGAACCGGCGGTTATAGTCCGCGACCCGTCCGCAGCCAGCGGTCGGTTGACCAGGTGAGATTCCTGGACCGACGGTTAAAGTCCGGATGGGAGGCAGTGCGCGGCGGGCCAGTCACCGGTACGCCGCCGTCGGCGGTTCGTCGGCACATCCCTGCGGATGCGCCCGGTCGAACCGTTTTTCCGGCCTCGGCGTCCCCCGTGCGCTGTACCGCTTCATCTGTCGTATCCCGACAGGCCCCGGAGTCCGTGCCCGATGAGGCAGGAGGACCCGGTGGCGACACACGCCGCGCACGCAGCACCCGACGCGGACACCCGTGCCATGCGCCGAGCCATCGAGCTCGCGGCCCGCGGACTCGGCTCCACCAGCCCCAACCCGGTCGTCGGCTGCGTCATCACCGACGCTTCGGGCACGACCGTCGGCGAAGGCTGGCACGAGCGCGCCGGCGGCCCGCACGCCGAGGTCCACGCCCTGCGCGCGGCAGGCGAAGCCGCCCGCGGCGGCACCGCCTACGTCACCCTCGAACCCTGCAACCACACCGGCCGTACGGGGCCCTGCGCCCAGGCCCTCGCAGGCGCCGGGATCACCCGCGTGGTCTACGCCGTATCCGACCCGAACCCGCAGGCCAGCGGCGGCGGAGCCACCCTGCGCGCCGCCGGGATCGACACCACGGCCGGGCTCCTCGCGGACGAGGCCGAGGCGGGCAACGCCGCCTGGCTGACCTCCGTACGCCTGAGCCGGCCGCACGTCACCTGGAAGTACGCCGCCACCCTCGACGGCCGCAGCGCCGCCGCGGACGGCAGCAGCCGCTGGATCAGCTCCGCCGAGTCCCGGGCCGACGTCCACCGACTGCGCGCCGAGGCCGACGCCGTCCTCGTCGGCGGCGGCACCCTGCGCGCCGACGACCCGCACCTCGCCGTCCGCGGCGTCGAGGGCGCCGTGCAGCCGCTGCGGATCGCCCTCGACGCCCGCGCCGCGCTCCGGCCGACCGCCCGCATCCTTGACGACGCCGCGCCCACCCTGCTCGTCGTCGGAGAGGACGCCGACACCCGGCACCTGCCCGGCGTCGAACTGCTCCGGCTGCCCCTGCACGACGGCCGCATCGGCGTCCACGACCTCCTCACCCGCCTCTTCCAGCGCGGCGTGCGCTCCGTCCTGCTGGAAGGCGGGCCCACCCTGGCGGGCGCCTTCCTCGAAGGCGGCGCCGTCGACCGCGTCGTCGGCTACATCGCCCCGGCCCTGCTCGGCGCCGGCCCCGCGGCCCTCGCCGACGCCGGGATCAAGAACATCTCCGGTGCGCAGCGCCTCGACATCACCGAGGCCGTCCGCATCGGCCCCGATCTCCGCATCACCGCAGTCCCCGTCACCGCACCCACCGCCACCGCCACCAAGGAGCACTGAGTGTTCACCGGAATCGTCGAAGAACTGGGCGAGGTCACCGCTGTCGAGGAGCTCGAGGAAGCCTCCCGCTTCCGGCTGCGCGGCCCCCTCGTCACCGAAGGCGCCAAGCACGGTGACTCCATCGCGGTCAACGGCGTCTGCCTCACCGTCGTGGAGACCGCGGACGGCGAGTTCACCGCCGACGTCATGCAGGAGACCCTGAACCGCTCCAGCCTCGGCGCCCTGACCCAGGGCTCCCGGGTCAACCTGGAGCGCCCGATGGCCCTCGGCGGACGGCTCGGCGGCCACCTGGTCCAGGGGCACGTGGACGGCACCGGCGAGATCATCTCCCGGACCCCCTCCGAGCACTGGGAGATCGTCAAGGTCGCCCTCCCGAAGAACCTCTCCCGCTACGTCGTCGAGAAGGGCTCCATCACGGTCGACGGCGTCAGCCTCACCGTGGTCGAGGCCGCCGCCGACTGGTTCACCATCAGTCTCATCCCCACCACCCTCGCGCTGACCACCCTCGGCATCAAGCAGAGCGGCGACCCCGTCAACCTGGAGGTCGACGTCCTCGCGAAGTACGTCGAGCGCCTGCTGGCCGCCGGCGTGAACCCGCTGCACGCGACGGGAGACCAGCGGTGAGCGCCCTGACCTGGCTCAACGCGGAGGCCTTCACCGTCTTCGGCCAGAAGGTCATCTGGTCCGACATGATCGGCAACCTGATGGGACTGGCCGCGCTCGCGCTCGGCTGGCGCCGCTCCATCTGGACCTGGCCCGCCCAGCTCCTCTCCGGCCTGATCCTCATCGCCGCCTACGCCTCCGCCCACCTCGCGGGCGGCGTCGGCAAGCAGCTCCTCGTCATCGGCGTGGCCGTCTTCGGCTGGCGCGCCTGGCAGCGCGGCCGCCAGCGGGCCCAGGACGGCTCCATCGCCGTGCGCACCGCCACCTGGAAGGAGCGCGGGCTCCTCCTGGCCGGCGCGGCGCTCGGCACCCTCGCCGTCGGCGGCCTCTTCACGCTCTTCCCGAACCTCTCGTGGAGCCCGTGGGCCGACGCGTACATCTTCGTCGGCACCATCGTCGCGATGGTCGCCCAGGCCCGCGGCCTCGTCGAGTTCTGGTTCGCCTGGCTCCTCGTCGACCTGGTCGGCGTCCCGCTCGCCTTCAGCAACGGACTCGCCTTCTCCGGCCTCGTCTACGTCGTGTACTTCGCCCTCGTGCTGTGGGGCGCCTACGACTGGTACCAGCGTTCCCGCACCAACCCCGCCCCGGCCCTGGAAGGAGCAACGGCATGACCACCCTCAAGCCCGTGCCCGACATCCCCGAAGAGACCTTCCGCCTCGACCCCGTCGAGCAGGCCATCCGCGACATCGCGGCGGGTCGCCCCATCGTCGTCGTCGACGACGAGGACCGCGAGAACGAGGGCGACCTCGTCATCGCCGCCGAGAAGGCCACTCCCGAGATCATCGCGTTCATGATGAGCGAGTGCCGCGGCCTGATCTGCGCCCCCATGGAGGGCTCCGAGCTGGACCGGCTCGAACTCCCCCAGATGGTCGAGAACAACACCGAGTCGATGAAGACGGCCTTCACCGTCTCCGTCGACGCGAGCGCCGCCCACGGCGTCTCCACCGGCATCTCCGCCGCCGACCGCGCCACCACCCTGCGCCTGCTGGCCGACGGGGTCTGCGAGCCCGGTGACTTCGTCCGCCCCGGCCACGTCTTCCCGCTGCGCGCCAAGCCCGGCGGCGTCCTGGTCCGCAACGGCCACACCGAGGCCGCCGTCGACCTCGCCCGCCTCGCGGGCCTGCGCCCGGCCGGCGCCATCGTGGAGATCGCCGGCGAGGACGGCGTCATGCTGCGCCTGCCCGAGCTGATCCCCTTCGCCCGCAAGCACGGCCTGACGATCATCTCCATCGAGGACCTGATCGCCTACCGCCGCTCCGCCGAGCCCACCGTGCGCCGCGAGGCCGAGGTCAGCCTGCCGACCGCCTTCGGCGAGTTCACGGCGTACGGCTACCGCTCCACCGTCGACGGCGTCGAGCACGTCGCCCTCGTCCACGGCGAGATCGGCGACGGCTCCGACATCCTCGTCCGGATGCACTCCGAGTGCCTGACCGGCGACATCTTCGCCTCCCAGCGCTGCGACTGCGGCCCCCAGCTGCACGCCTCCATGGAACGCATCAAGACCGAGGGCCGCGGCATCGTCGTCTACCTGCGCGGCCACGAGGGCCGTGGCATCGGACTCCTGTCCAAGCTGCGCGCGTACGAGCTCCAGGAGCGCGGCCGCGACACCCTCGACGCCAACCTGGAGCTCGGCCTGCCCGCCGACGCCCGCGACTACGGTGCCGGCGCCCAGATCCTCGCTGACCTCGGCGTGCACGGCGTGCGGCTGATGACCAACAACCCCGAGAAGTCCGACGCCCTCGTCCGGCACGGCATCACGGTCACCAGCCGGGAGTCGATGCCGATGGAGGCCGGCGAGCACAATCTGCGGTACCTGCGCACCAAGCGGGACCGGATGGGTCACGACCTGCCCTGGCTGGACGGGCCCGTGACCACCTCCGCCTGCGGCAACCAGTAAGCACGCACCACCCCCGTACGCACATCCCCACCCCACCCATCACGAACCACCGAGGAGCAGAGCTGTGAGCGGCAAGGGCGCACCCGAACTGAGCGTGAAGAACTGCGGAGACCTCCGAGTCGCCGTGATCGCGGCCCAGTGGCACGAGAAGGTCATGGACGGACTGGTCGACGGAGCCCTGCGGGCCCTGCACGAGCTGGGCATCGACGAGCCCACCCTGCTCCGGGTCCCCGGCAGCTTCGAGCTCCCGGTCGTGGCGAAGGTACTCGCCGGTCGCGGTTACGATGCCATCGTCGCCCTCGGAGTGGTCATCCGCGGCGGCACCCCGCACTTCGACTACGTCTGCCAGGGCGTCACCCAGGGCCTGGTACAGGTGTCGATCGACACCGGAGTCCCCGTCGGCTTCGGAGTACTGACCTGCGACAACGACGAGCAGGCGCTGGACCGCGCCGGCCTCGAGGGGTCGAACGAGGACAAGGGGCACGAAGCGGTCACCGCCGCCGTCTCCACCGCCATGACCCTGCGCACCGTCAGCGAACCCTGGCGCTGAGTGGCGACGGGGAACCCCGTATTCTGAGGACCATCATGGCTGACAAGACCCCCAAGACCTTCGAGGAGCTCTTCACCGAGCTCCAGCGCAAGGCCGCCGAAGGCGACCCCAGCACTTCCCGCACCGCCGAGCTCGTCCACAAGGGCGTCCATGCCATCGGCAAGAAGGTCGTCGAGGAGGCCGCCGAGGTCTGGATGGCCGCCGAGTACGAGGGCAAGGAAGCCGCTGCCGAGGAGATCTCCCAGCTGCTCTACCACGTCCAGGTGATGATGGTGGCGCGCGGGATCTCCCTCGACGACGTCTACGCGCACCTCTGAACCCCGGCACGCACACCCGCCCGCACATCCGCAATCCACGCACCAAAGGAAGCCCCATGCTGCGCATCGCCGTCCCCAACAAGGGTTCACTCTCAGGACCGGCGTCGGCGATGCTCCATGAGGCCGGCTACCGGATGCGCAAGGAGTCCAAGGAGCTCGTGGTCGTCGACCCCGAGAACGAGGTCGAGTTCTTCTACCTCCGCCCCAAGGACATCGCGATCTACGTCTCCTCGGGCAGGCTCGACATCGGCATCACCGGCCGCGACCTGCTGCTCGACTCCGGCGCCAGCGCCGAGGAGATCCTGCCGCTGAACTTCGGCCGCTCCACCTTCCGCTACGCCACCACCCCCGGCACGGCGAAGGGTCCCGAGGACTTCAGCGGGATGACGATCGCGACCTCGTACGAGGGAATCGTCGCCAAGCACCTCGCCGAGAAGGGCATCGACGCCTCCGTCGTGCACCTCGACGGTGCGGTCGAGACCGCCATCCAGCTCGGCGTCGCCCAGATCATCGCGGACGTCGTCGAGACCGGCACCAGCCTGCGCAACGCCGGCCTGGAGGTCATCGGCGAGCCGATCCTCACCTCCGAGGCCGTCGTCATCCGCGGCAACGGCGCCGACGCCGACGACCCGCAGGTCCAGCAGTTCCTGCGCCGCCTGCAGGGCGTCCTGGTGGCCCGCAGCTACGTGATGATGGACTACGACTGCCGCGCCGAGCACCTGGAGCGCGCGGTCGCCCTCACCCCCGGCCTGGAGTCGCCGACCGTCTCCCCGCTGCACAACGAGGGCTGGGTCGCCGTCCGCGCGATGGTCCCCGCCAAGGAAGCGCAGCGGATCATGGACGACCTGTACGAGCTCGGCGCGCGCGCGATCCTCACCACCTCGATCCACGCCTGCCGCCTCTAGTCCGTCCCTTGGGCCGGCGTGCCGCACCGGCACGCCGCCCACCGACCCGCACGCCACCTCCAGAAGGCACCGCACCATGGCCGAGTCCGCCGCCCAGCCCGCCCCACCCACCCTGCCGGTCACCTTCCGGCCGACCCGCACCCGGGTCGTCCTGCTGGGCGTCGGCCTCGCCATGTTCGTCACCATCACGGCGATCGCCCTGCTGCTGGAGAACCTCAGCCCCGGCGAGCGGATCAGCTTCGTCTTCACCGCCGTCCTGCTGAGCTCCGTACTCGTCCTGCTCAGCCGCCCCAAGGTGGTCGCGGACGAGAGTGGCGTCACGGTCGTCAACCTGACCAACACCCGCCGCCTGGAGTGGGCCGAGATCCTGCGGGTCAACCTCCGCCCGGGCGACCCGTGGGTGTTCCTCGACCTCAGCGACGGCACCAGCCTGCCCGCCCTCGGCATCCAGCCGGGCATCGCCAAGCAGCAGGCGATCGGCGACGCCCGCGCCCTGCGCACCCTGGCCGAAACCCACGGAACGGGCACCGGCGACCACTGAGTCGGCCGATCCCCACGGCTGCGTACCGTTGCGGCCGGGATCTCAATGACTACCCTGGTGGCGGGGCGCAGCTGTGCGCCCTCCCACCGGCCCCGGGACCTCGTGGCCCGTGGGCACCTGCGACTTGAGGAGTGACTCCCTCCAGCAATGGACGGATCGTCCGGTAGTACCCGCGCCGCCCTCCCTCCGGAGGCGGCGGCATGACCATCCCGCTACTTCTGCTCGCGGCGGCCTTCGCCCTCATCCTCGCCAACGGTTTCTTCGTGGCCGCCGAGTTCGGCCTCGTCACCGTGGAGCGACCCGACGCCGAACGCGCCGCAGCCGACGGTGACCGCCGTGCCCGCACGGTGGTCAAGGCCCTACGGGAGCTGTCCTTCCAGCTCTCCGGCACCCAACTCGGCATCACCATCACCTCCCTCGTGGTCGGCATGCTCGCCGAGCCCGCCCTCGCCGCACTGCTGGCCGGGCCGCTCGCCGCGACCGGCCTACCGAAGGGAGCCGTCTCCGGCGTCGCCGTCGTCATCGGCATGCTGCTCGCCTCCGCCGTCCAGATGGTCGTCGGCGAGCTCGTCCCGAAGAACTGGGCGGTCTCCCGGCCACTTCAGGTGGCCCGCTTCGTCGCCGGCCCCCAGCAGGTCTTCTCCCGCGCCTTCCGCCCGGTCATCGCCGGCCTCAACGCCGTGGCCAACCGCCTCGTGCGGGCGCTCGGCGTGGAACCGACCGAGGAGATGGCGTCCGCCCGGACCCCCGGCGAGCTGCTCTCCCTGGTCCGCCATTCGGCCCAGGCCGGCGCCCTCGAACAGGACACCGCCGACCTCTTCGTCCGGACCCTCTCGCTGGGCGAGCTCACGGCCCAGCACGTCATGACCCCCCGGGTGAAGGTCAGCGCCCTGATGCACACGGCCACCGCGGCCGACGTGCTCAACCTGACCCGTGCCACGGGCCTGTCCCGCTTCCCGGTCTACCGCGACCGCATCGACGAGATCACCGGCGTCGTCCACCTCAAGGACGCCCTCGCCGTGCGCGAGTCCGAACGCGACCGCACGAGCGTGAGCCGGATCTGCGTCGCCCCACTGCTGGTGCCCGGCTCCCTGCCGGTGCAGCCGCTGCTGGAGCGGTTGCGCAGCGAGCAGCCGATGGCCGTGGTCGTCGACGAGTACGGCGGTACCGCCGGCGTCGTCACGCTGGAGGACATCGTGGAGGAACTCGTCGGCGAGGTCCGCGACGAGCACGACCTCGCCGAGGACGAGACCCCCGAACTGGCCGCGGTACCGTCCGAGGACGGCCGCCCCTCCTGGGAGGCCGACGGCAGCTGCCGGGTGCAGACCCTGCGCCGCATAGGCCTGGACGTGCCCGAAGGCCCGTACGAGACCGTCGCCGGCCTCGTCGCCGACCTGCTCGGCCGGATCCCCGCCCCCGGGGACCGCGCGGAACTCCCCGGCTGGAAGCTGTCCGTCCGCCGCGTCGGCCGCAACCGTGCCGAGCGGGTCCGGCTGGTCCGACTGGCGGCGGTGCCCGCGGCCGGCGCGTACCGGCCCGTGCCCGCGGCCGACGGCGCGGCCGTGCCCGAACCGCAGCGGGCCGAGCTGGAAGGCGCCGCCCGATGAACGCGCTCCAACTCCTCTTCGCCCTGTTGCTGGTCCTCGCCAACGGGTTCTTCGTCGGCGCCGAGTTCGCGCTCGTCTCCGTACGGCGCAGCCAGATCGAGCCCCTCGCGGCCGATTCCAAGCGGGCCCGCCAGGTGCTCCACGGCCTGGAGAACCTGCCGCGCATGATGGCCGCGGCGCAGTTCGGCATCACCGTGTGCTCGCTCACACTCGGCGCGGTCGCCGAGCCCACCGTGGCCCGGCTGCTGGAGCCCGTCTTCCACGCCGTCCACGTACCGCAGGGCCTGATCCACCCCCTCGGCTACGCGTTCGCGCTCAGCGCCGTGGTCTTCCTGCACCTGGTGATCGGCGAAAT
Organism: Streptomyces sp. NBC_01214; assembly: GCF_026340975.1. Taxonomy (GTDB): domain Bacteria; phylum Actinomycetota; class Actinomycetes; order Streptomycetales; family Streptomycetaceae; genus Streptomyces. The sequence goes on from NZ_JAPEOS010000001.1 coordinate 3,016,692, forward strand.
GGTGCCGAAGAACCTGGCCATGGCCGCCCCGGAGAAGACCGCCCTGTGGTTCAGTCCCGGCCTGGTCGCCTTCGCCCGCCTGTGCGGGCCGGTCACCAGCGCGCTCGGTGCCTGTGCCGCGCTCGTCCTGAAGCTCTTCAAGGTGGAGCCCAAGGACGAGGTCGAGGCCGTCTACACCTCCGCCCAGCTGGGCCGGCTCCTCAAGGACTCCCGGCAGGCCGGGCTCCTGGAGCCGGTCGAGCAGGAGCGCCTGGAGGACGCGCTGGAACTGGGCAGCCGTCCCGTCACCGACGTCCTCCTCGGCCCGGACCGGCTGGTCACGGTCGGCCCGGCGGTGACCCCGCGGCAGATCGAGCAGCTGACCGTGCGCACCGGCTACTCCCGTTTCCCCGTCCGTGCCGACAGCGGCGCCTTCATGGGCTACCTGCACGTCAAGGACGTACTGGACCTGGAGGACCGGGAGCGGGCCGTCCCGCAGCGGGTCTGGCGCCGGATGACCACGCTGTGCTCCACCGTTGCGCTGGACGACGCCCTCGGCGTCATGCGCCGGGATGCCACGCACCTCGCGCAGGTGGCGGACCCGGGGGGCCGGGTCCTCGGCCTGGTCGCCCTGGAGGACGTCCTCGAAATGCTGGTCGGCGAGGTCCGCGACCCGGCCCACCGGGTGGCGCCCGCCCGCCGCTAGGCCGTGTCCGCCCCCGGGCCCGTGAGGGTCCGGGGGCGGAGTCGGGTGTGAGGTCGGTCACTCGGAGTCGGTTCGGGCGCGTCCCGATGAACCGCGATCGAGCCCCGGCCGTCTTGATGGCCGGATCGTCGGTTCGGGTACTTGAGTTGGACTTCACGGGTCGCGGCACGGAACACTACGGCCCTGGGGATCTTCTGGTTTCCCGGTCCGGCTCCGGCTGTGGTACCCCGGGTTGCCGAGGGGCCTGGTCACCGTACGTCGGCCGCCTCGCGATCGATCGAGCTCCTGTTCGGCCAGTAGGTCGGCTGGGGCATGATGCCAGTTTGCTAGCGTGTCCGGCGTGGAGTCCCGTCGGCATGCCGGGGACGCGTGTCGACCGGGTGTCCCGGCCGCCGCCCGCTGACCTCGCTCGCCCCGTCGAGCCGGCCCGACCTGCGGCAGAGTGCCGCTTCACGGAAGCGATGTGACATGACGGATTTGGCACCGAACATCATCGGCGCCCCCTCCAGCACACCGGACGGCGCCAAAGGCGCCCCGTCCGACGGGAAGTCGACGGCGCGGTCGGGCGGCCGCTTCGACCGCTGGACGCAGAAGCGCTGGTTCCTCCCGCTGGGGGAGGTCGTGGTCAGTGTCGTCGTCGCCCTCGGGTTCATGCTGCTGTGTACCCACATCAGCGTCAACCCCGTCACCCGGATCGGTCAGGTCAGCGGCCTCGCCAAGGTCCAGCAGTACGCGGCCCTGATCGGCATACCGGTCCTCGCGGTGCTGCTGTTCCTCGCCTACCGGGGCACCCTGCGCTACTACCAGGTCGCGCAGCGGCTGGTGTGCGCCGCCCTCGCGGGCCTGGCCACCGGCATCGTCGCGGGCGGCATCGCCGTCGCCCTGAACGGCACGCCGTGGGGCCTGGGCGGCCAGGAGGGCGACCCCGGCAACCTCATGGGCATGGCCAACGACATGATGCGCCACAAGGGCATGCCGGGGGTCTACCCCCCGTTGTTCCCCGCCCTGCTCGCGCTCTGGGCCAAGGTCTTCCACAACGGCATCGCCGGTGTGGGCCACGCGCTCAAGGACCTGCAGCTGATCCTCAGCGCGCTGGTCGGGCCGATGGCCTACCTCTCCTGGCGGCTGCTGCTGCGCCCCTTCTGGGCGATGGCGATCGCCGTGCCGGCCTCGATCGTCTTCCTCGACCCGATCCGCCCGTACAGCCACGGCTCCATGCTCGTGCTGGTGCCGCTGCTGGCCGCCGCCTTCCGTGAGATCCGCCGTGCCGGCGAGCTCTCGACGCGTTCGGCGGTGCTGCGCGGCATCGGCTTCGGCGCCGTGTTCGGCGTGATGTTCCTCTGGTACTCGGGCTGGTACCTGTGGGCCGCTCCGGGCGCGTTCATCCTCGCCCTGATGCTGTTCCCGTGGCGCCGGGGCCGGGCCGCGATCAAGCGCGCGCTGCAATTCCTCGGCACCATACTCGTGACCGCCGCCGTCATCGGCGCGCCGCTGCTGTACCAGCTGGTCCGCCTGGGCGCCACGACGAAGGACCGCTACGCGTACATCAACACCTACATCGACCCGGCCTACGTGCTGGGCTGGGCGTCCGACCGCTCCGGCGAACTGAGCTACCACAGCTTCCCGGTGTCGGGCGAGCTGGCCGGCCAGACCGGCTTCGGCGTCCTGCTGCTCCTGGGCGTGGGCCTCGGCGTGGGCCTCGGCCTGCGCAACATCGTGGTCCGCACCGCCGGATTCGTCCTCGCCGGCGCCTGGCTGCTGCGCTTCTGGTTCGCCTCCCACATGGAGCACAACCAGGCCGTCCAGCTGTACCCGCGCACCACCTGGATCATCTTCTACTGCCTGATCATCCTGGCCGTCCTCGGCGTGATGCTCACGTACCAGCGCGGTTTCGGCTGGATCCGCGGCACGCTGAAGGAGGTCGCCCCGGCCCGGGCCGTCCGGATCTCGCCGCGCGCGATGTCCCAGCTGGCCGCCGGCCTGATCTGCGCGATCGCCCTGTTCGCCACCATGGGCGGCTCCTGGTCGGCCAACCGCTTCATGCCGTCCACCAATCCGGGCGTCGAGGACCTCGGTCTGGACGCGCTGCGCGCCCACCAGCAGCAGCTGGACAACGGCGAGTGCCCCAAGTACTCGCCGAACAAGGGCAAGAAGGCCTGCAAGCCGATCAACATGCGCCTGTCCGAGTACACCTTCGAGCCGGACAAGGGCCAGCTCTGGTGCGCCAACGTGAGCGGCGAAAACCGCGACCTCGTCTGCGGCCGCCCGCCGAAGAACTGACCGCTCAGGTCCGCACGCCTCCGGGGCCCGTCACGACGGGCCCCGGAGGCATGTCCGCCTCACACCCTCACAGGGCCGGGGGCTCCGGCCGCTCCTGGGGGCCGCGGCCCGACAGGACCTCCCCGTACGCCTGCATCAGGTCGGGCAGCCGCAGCGTCGCCAGGTCGTCCCGCGACGGCTCACCCGCGAAGCCCGCCAGCCGCAGGTCCCGGTACGCGCAGCTCTTCTCGTACAGGGTCCGCAGGAAGCGGCCGTTGCCGAGCTCGTCGATCCAGCCCTGCTCCACCACGTGCGCGCTGATGCTGCGCAGCTCCTCCAGCGCCTCCTCGTCCCAGTGGTCCCCGTTCGCGTCCGCCAGCACCCCGCCGATCGCGGTCAGTTCCAGCGGCCGGTAGCTGGGGAAGTCCACCCGGGTGGTGAAGCGCGAGGACAGCCCCGGATTGGCGGCCAGCAGCCGGTCCATCCCGGCCGGGTAACCCGCCAGTATCACCACCAGGTGGTCACGGTTGTCCTCGGCCCGCTTCAGCAACACCTGCAGGGCCTCGTCGCCGTACGCGTCGCCCTTGCTGTAGCCCGAGTTGGACAGCGAGTAGGCCTCGTCCACGAACAGCACCCCGCCGATCGCCGAATCGATCAGCTCGTTCGCCTTCACCGCCGTCTGCCCGAGGAACTCGCCCACGAGGTCGGCCCGCTGGGCCTCCACCAGATGGTCGCCGCCGAGCAGCCCCAGCGCGTAGAACACCCGGCCCAGGATCCGGGCCACGGTCGTCTTGCCCGTACCGGAGGGCCCGGAGAACACGAAGTGCCGCTTCGGCGGCTGCACCGGCAGCCCCTGACCCGCCCGCAGCCGCGCCATGTGCAGCTGCGCCGAGAGCGCCTTCACCTGCCGCTTGACCGGCTCCAGGCCCACCATCCGCTCCAGCTCCGCCAGCGCCTCGGCGAGCGCCGCCGGATCCGCCGGCCCGGCCGGCAGCCCCTCGGGCGTGCCCTGCGGCGGGACCGGCGCCTTGCGCCGCGCCCCCTCCACACGTCCTGCCGGGGGAGCGGGCGGAACCAGCGGATCGGGTTCCACCTGGCCGTCCGCCGCGACGTCCTGGACGGGCCCGCCGCCCAGTGCGACCGCCGCGAAGTCCCCGCCGGCCGGGGACGGGCCGTGCCCGCTGTAGCCCCCGTACGCGGCGTACCCCGCCAGGCCCGCCAGATCGGCCACGCCGTCGGTGTCGTCACCGTCCTCGATGGCCGTCAGCCGGGCCGCGGTGTCCATGAACGAGGGATCCACCCGGTGCACCGCCCGGTACAGCGGCAGCGCCGCCGCGCTGCGCCCGGTGCCCTCCCGCGCCCGCGCCAGCCAGTACCGCAGCTCCTTGCGCTGGGGCTGCTCGCTGCGGCACCGCATCAGCGCCGCCGCCAGCATCGGCTCCGCCTGCCCGTACATCTCCAGCCGGACCCGCGCCATCCCGCCGAACAGCCCGGCCTCGATGCCCAGCAGCGGATCGTTGACCAGCGGCTCGGTGTGCCGGACCAGCTGCTCCCAGTCCTTGACCAGATAGGCCCGGCAGGCGTGCAGGAAACGTACCTGCGCGTCGGTGTCCACCGGCGGCAGCGCGGCCAGGGCCTGGTCCAGTTCGGGCACGTGGCGGCCGTCCAGCCAGTGCGAGGCATGGGCGAGGAGCAGATCGCGCCGGCTCTCCAGCACCGGCTGCACCCACCAGCCCAGCCAGTACCAGGAGTTCAGCGTCCGACGGTGCCGGGCGCGCTGCTCGCCGAAGCGGTCCCGGTGGGCGTACATGCGAAGTAACGCGTTACCGGTGTCGACCCGGAGCGCGTGCAGGCCCAGCCATGCGTCCGCCATCGAGGGGTCGAGCCGTACGGCCGCCCGGAACTCTTCCTCGGCCTGCGGATAAGCGCCCATGGTGCAGGCGTCGACCCCGCGCAGCCAGGCCAGTTCGGCCGGGGCGTGCATGCTGCCCGGCGTGCCGAAATCCATCACGTCCCCCACAAGCCTGCCCCCGTGGTGCGCGGCAACCTCCGTGACGAGCACATGAGTTGCCCACTGCGCCGATGAAATCAGGGCTGCATCGTACCTGCGGTCACGCACCTTACGTAGGGCGCGACAGGTCCGTTTCCGGCGTGCGCCCCTGGGGCGATCGGTGACTCAGGGTGAAGGATCTGGGTGGATCGGCCGCGCCCGACACTGCCGGGGAGGGGGGTCCGCGGGCAGAACGAAGCCCCCGATCACGGGGGAACAACCGGGGGCTTCGTGTCCGCGACAGCCCTTAAAGGCCGCGCATTCAGAACGTAAGGCCGCCGCGGGCCCCAGGTCAAGCGGGTCGGCCAGGGCCCGGCGGGGCGGATTTCCGGGGGCGTTCAGGCCCGGGGGAGTTCGTTACTCCCGGTGACGGAAGCGGAGGTTCCTGCGGTCGCACGGGCCCCGGAAGACCACTCGTATCCCGTACCGCTCTGGCGTACCAGGGTGTCGGCGAAGGGGCGCGAAGGGTCGTTGGAGAAGTGCGCGCGCTCCGCGCGCTCCCATCCGTCCCAGAAGTCGGAAAGTTCACGCCCGTCCCGGTTCCGCCCCCGTTGCCAGGACTGCTCGCGCGGCGTCTCCATCCACAGCAGCCGCGCCAGCCGCGGCCGCAGCGCCGCCCGCCCCGCGCCGACCCCCTCGACCAGCAGCACCGGCGCCGGCTCCAGCACCCGCTCCGGCCCGAACCGGCGCTCCACCCAGTCGTACGGGGCCCAGTGCGCGGGCCGTCCGGCGGCGAGCGGCTCCAGCACCTGCGCGCGCAGCCGCTCCTCCCAGTCGAACAGCTCCTCGTGGGTGGCCACGTCGTCCAGGTGCAGCACGGGCGCCCCCAGCGCCCCGGCGAGCCGCCCCGCGAAGGTGCTCTTCCCGGACCCGGCGTGCCCGTCGATCCCGATCAGGCGCACCGGGCCGAGGGAGGGCGGCAGCGCGGCGAGCTCCCGGGCGAGGGACTCAAGTGACTGGTGAGGCTCCACCCGACCAGCGTAGACAGGCCCGACACGACCCGTGGCTTCGGGCCGCCGCCGCCGGGAACTGCAAGGGTGATGCCGGATGCCACCGGAGAGCCGCCGAAGGACCGACCCACCCTGGGGGAACACGCGATGACCGAACCCACGCCGCGCAGGGCCCTACTCGTCGCCGCACTCGCGGTCGCCACCGCGGCCACCGCCGCCACCGTCTCCGGCGCCAGCGCCTCGGCGGCCCCTCCCACCCCTCCCACTCCTCCCGCCCCGCGGGCCCCGGGCCGCACCGTCGACAACCGCTTCTGGTACTCCTACGGCCACTGGCTCGCGGGCACCCACCAGGGCACCACCGCCGTCGGCGGCGCCCGCCCGGGCCTGGAGATCGCTACGGCCGTCGGCCGCACCGAGTACGCCGACCCGCACACCGGCCGCAAGAGCACCTGGGAGTACGCCACCTGGACCTCCCCCGTGCACCGCTCCACCGTGCCCGCCACCGAGGCCATCGCCTCCTGGAACGCCCGCACCCCCGCCGGGACCTGGATCCAGATCGAACTGCGCGGTACCTACACCGACGGCACCGCCACCCCCTGGTACGTGATGGGCCGCTGGGCCTCCGGCGACGCAGACATCCGCCGCACCTCGGTGGACGGCCAGAGCGACGGCAGGTCCACCGTCTGGACCGACACCCTGGCCCTCGACCCGCCGGCCGCCACCGCCGGCCTGCGGATCGCGGCCTGGCAGCTGCGCCTCACCCTCCACCGCAGGCCCGGCGCCGAGCGCGGTCCCACCGTACGGCTCGCGGGCGCCATGGTTTCCGACGTCCCGGACCGCTTCACCGTCCCGGCCTCGACCCCCTCCCGTACGGCCCACGAGCTGAAGGTCCCGCGCTACTCGCAAGAAGTCCACGCCGGCCGGTACCCCGAGTACGACAACGGCGGCGAAGCCTGGTGCAGCCCCACCTCCTCGCAGATGATCATCGAGTACTGGGGCGGTAGGGCCGCCCCCTCCGCCTTGACCTGGGTCGACCCGAAGTACTCCGACCCGCAGATCTGCCACGCGGCCCGCTCCACCTACGACGCCGCCTACAAGGGCTGCGGCAACTGGCCCTTCAACGCCGCGTACGCCGCCACCTACCGCGGGCTGGCCGGAGTCGTCACCCGCCTCACCTCCCTGACCGACCTGGAGACCCTGGTCCGGTCCGGCATCCCGGCCATCACCTCCCAGTCCTTCCGCCCCGACGAACTCACGGGCGCGGGCTACGGCACCGCCGGCCACCTGATGACCGTCATCGGCTTCACCGCAGCCGGCGACGTGATCGCGAACGACCCCAACTCGCGGGACAACTCCGCCGTGCGCCGCGTCTACCAGCGCGCCGAGTGGGAGAACATCTGGCTGCGCACCAAGCGCACGGGGGCCTCCGGCAAGGTCGCCTCGGGCTCCGGCGGCATCTGCTACCTCTACGCGCCGGCCCGCCTGAGCCGGGCGCAGTTCCGGGCGCTGCGAGAGGTGGGGGTGCTGTGAGAAAGCCGCAATTTCCCGTTGACCAGGCGGTACGGATAAGCGGAACATAGTGGGGTAAATGGCAGATAAAGGCTTCTCAGTAGGAGGCGGCCGGCCATGACCACCCATCCCAGCATCGAGCACCACCCCGATCTCGCCGAGATGCGCACTCGGTTCGAGCGGGTGACCACCACTCCCCGGGCGCAGGCCGTCGAAGCGCTCGCCCTGATCACGGGCCTGTACCTGGCCGCCTCGCCGTGGATCGTGGGGTTCAGCGCCCTCACCCCGCTGGCCATCAACAACCTGATCGCCGGCCTGGCCTTCTGCCTGTGCATGAGCGGTCTGGGTTCCGCCTACGAGCGCACCCACGCGATGGCGTGGACGGCGGTCGCCCTCGGCGCGTGGACGATCATCGCCCCGTGGGCCATCGCCGGTGAGATGGACACGACGCGAACGGTGGTCAGCAACGTGATCGCCGGAGGCGTCGCCCTGTGCCTCGGCCTCGCGATGGCCGGCATGGCGAGCCGCGACCGCGGGTCCCGCACCTGACGGGGGCGCCGGAGGAAGCGCCCGATGAATGAGCGCGCCGGGTCCCGACCGATGAGGTCGGGACCCGGCCGTCTGCCGCCGGGACCCGGGCCCGGGTCGGCCCCCGCTCCTCTTTCCCCGTCCGTGGCTCTGTCCGAGGCCCTGCCCGTGCCCTGTCCGTGCCCTGTCCGTGGCCCTGTCCGTGTATGTCGGTGTTTGCGTGATGCATGCCACCCATGACGTCCCTACCGCGAAAGCCGCGAACGCTGGCACATTGGACGCCATGACTGCCGACAGCGCCGCCCCCCTCGCCGCTCCCCGGGGCCTCGTCCGGACCGGAGGCCCCAAGGGCGATTCCACCTGGCTGGAGCACGTGCTCGGCTGGACCCTCGTGGTCGTCGTCGCCATGTTCGTCACCCAGGTCGGCTGGCTCTGAGCCCCTCCCGGTCCGGGATCACGAGGCCTCCAGCCGCAGCCCGTCCGTGACGATCGTGTCCGGGGCCACCAGTGTCTGCTCGGTCACATGGCCGCGCAGATCGAGGGACCTGGCCGCGAGACCGTACTCCTCCCCGCCGTCCCGGGTGCGTAGCCGGTAGCCGCGGAGCGGGGTCGCACCAGCAGACCGCCCCAGAATGGCCGGGTACGACGCCAGGAGCGCAACCGCCGCCGGTGCTCGGGCGGCGGCAACCGCCGCGCCCGCCACCCGTACCCCCGCCCGCGCCCGCGGTCAGGGGCACGTCCGGCCGTGCGAGCTGACGTCGAGCTCCATGCCCGACCCGGAGGGCGAACTTCCCCGGCTCACCGCGGACCCCGGCCACCTGGGCCGGCGTCGAGGTCCGTCCCGTCGATCACCAGATTGCTGCCCGTGACCTCGCCGGGCCGGGCCCTTGCTGCTCGGCTTCGAGCAGGAGGCCTGGAAACTGGTCCGATGCGCAGGGAAGTGCGAAATGAGCTCGGCGCGCAGGTCTGCCCTAAGGTGGGCGTCCTGTGGCAGTTCGAGGCTAGGGCTGGATTTGAATAATAGTCAACAGCGCGGAACGAGCGGTCGATCGCAGGCGCGCAGGGCCGAACTCATAGCCACCGGGCGCAAGTTGTTCGCCGACACCTCGTACGACGCGCTCTCCATGGACGACATCGCCAAACACGCGGGCGTCGCCAAGGGGTTGATCTACTACTACTTCGACAGCAAGCGCGGCTACTACCTCGCCATCGTCGAGGACTCCGTGGCCGAGCTCGTCGCCCGGGCCGGCGGCGACACCGACCTCCCCGGCGCGGAGCGCGTCCACCGCACCATCGACGGCTACCTGCACTACGCCGAGCACCACCACGCCGCCTACCGCACCATCGTCACCGGCGGCGTCGGCTCCGACGCCGAGGTCCTCGCCATCCGTGACGCCGTTCGCGAGGAGCTCGTCGCCACGATCGCCGAAGGTGCGTACGGGCGCCGCGCCCTCCCGCCGATCGCCCGGCTCGCCCTCGTGGGCTGGCTCTCCGGGGTCGAAGGAGCCACCCTGGACTGGATCGGGGCGCTCGGCGCCCCGGGGCAGCCCGATCGCGCCGAGCTCGGGGCCCTGCTCGTGCGCCAGCTGCGCGCGACACTGGAGGTGATCGAGGAGTTCGTCCCGGAGTGTCCGGCACGTCCCGGTCCCGAAGAGCCGTTCGATCCGCTCGGTGATCTTGCCCCGGTGACGGGAAGCCCCTGATCGGGCATACTCAAGCCGCCGCAGCCGCTGAACAGCCCTTTCCGTAACCCGGGAGGGCAACATCGGCTGTGGGATAACCGAGACCCGGCGGCGCGTCCCACACCTCGCGCGTCGCCGCCGTGCCCGACCAGGGAGGAGAGCGCCGCCATGACTGACCGCGCCCCGCAGCCGGTGGACCGACAGCTGCCCACCGAGGAGTCCCGGGACCTCCTCGCACTCGTACGCGAGATCGCGCAGCGGGAGATCCGTCCCAAGGCAGCCGAGGAGGAGGACTCCGGCCGGTTCCCCCGGGAGGTCTTCACCCTGCTCTCCGAGGCAGGCCTGCTCGGCCTTCCCTACCCCGGGGAATTCGGCGGCGGCGAGCAGCCGTACGAGGTCTACCTCCAGGTCCTGGAGGAGCTGGCTGCGGCCCGCCTGACCGTCGGCCTCGGCGTCAGCGTGCACTCCCTGGCCTGCCACGGCCTCGGCGGCTACGGCACCAAGGAGCAGCAGAGCGCCCACCTGCCCGCGATGCTCGGCGGCGGCCTGCTGGGCGCCTACTGCCTCTCCGAGCCGGCCGCCGGCTCCGACGCCGCCTCGCTCACCACCAAGGCGGTGCGGGACGGCGACGACTGGATCATCACCGGCACCAAGGCCTGGATCACCCACGGCGGGGTCGCCGACTTCTACACCGTCCTCGCGCGCACCGGCGCCGAGGGGCCCAAGGGCATCACGGCCTTCCTGGTCCCCGGGGACGCGGAGGGCCTGACCGCGGCCGTGCCCGAGAAGAAGATGGGCATGAAGGGCTCGCCCACCGCCCAGCTGCACTTCGACGGCGTACGGGTCGCCGACGCCCGCCGCATCGGCGAGGAGGGGCAGGGCTTCAGCATCGCCCTGGCCGCTCTGGACGCCGGGCGCCTGGGCATCGCCGCCTGCGCCATCGGCGTCGCCCAGGCCGCGCTGGACGAGGCCCTGACGTACGCGCTGGACCGCAAGCAGTTCGGGCACCCGATCGCGGACTTCCAGGGGCTGCGCTTCATGCTGGCCGACATGGCCACCAAGATCGAGGCGGGCCGGGCGCTCTACCTCGCGGCGGCGCGGCTGCGCGACGCGGGCAAGCCGTTCTCCCGCCAGGCGGCCATGGCCAAGCTGTTCTGCACGGACGCGGCGATGGCCGTCACCACGGACGCGGTGCAGGTCCTCGGCGGGTACGGCTACACGGCGGACTTCCCCGTCGAGCGGCTGATGCGGGAGGCGAAGGTGCTCCAGATCGTCGAGGGCACCAACCAGATCCAGCGCATGGTCATCGCCCGCCACCTGGCGGGCCCGGAGACGCGCTGACCGCGGTCAGTACAGCCCGCTGCTGGTGGTGGGCCAGACCGGGGAGGACGCGAGCCGCGACCACTCCGGGTCGCGCCGGCCGGGCAGCGTCCGGCCGGCATCCGCCCACCGTGCCAGCAGATCGCGGTAGATCGGCGTATCCGGCACCTGCTGCGCCTGCTCACGCGGACGCTGAACCGATTCTTCGAAACCCGGCGCCACCAGTCGACGCCTTCGGCCCGTTGAAGACTGAAGCATGGTCATACCTCGCCAACGCGGAACCGAAGGGCCGGGTAATCGCCCCCGAGGTGCGCCCATCCGTTCGAGGTGTCGCCGGGGGCGGGGCGTGGTGGGGCGGCGCGGGGCGTGGTGGGGCGTGGTGGGGCGGGGTAGGGCGGTCGGACGGAGCATTCGACGCCCGGCCACCGATCGTCACCGACCAGCGGGCCCGCCGACCGGAGGTCGGCGGGCCCGCACCGTCAACGCACGCCTGACAGCTGGTCCAGCTCCGCGCCGATCGCTCCCCGCAGCTCGTCGTGCTGCGGACCGAGTGCGAACGTGCCGTCGCTCCAATTCGCGCGCGGATACAGCTAGACGGGCATGCCCACGAGATCGGCCGGCTCCCACTCGAAACGCGGCCACACGTGCGTGTGCAAGAAGCCGTCGGTGTTGCCGAGGATCTCCAGGTTCACCCGGCGGAAAGCCGGGTCCAGACGCCTGCACGCCCGTTCGACCGCTTCCCCCACTCGATCCATGTCGGACAAGAAGGCCAACCGCCTCGCCCTCGGCAGGTCCGACAGCCGTTGCACGGCTGGGTCATCCGTCAGGAGCACCGAGTATCCGGCAGGAACTGGACGTCCCGGATCACCGCGAAACCCCCATGCGCGTCACTGACCACCGCCCGAGCAGCTCCCGCCCCCTGAAGCCCCCGCTCAACGCTCCGACCCCGCCCGCCCGGCTCCGGTCATCCCCACCTCGCCCCGCCGGGAGGCCCCGGCATAGCGCGCCGGTCTGTCAGAGCGTGCCAGAAGGGTGGTCCCCGGGGCGGTTTCTGACGTACCGTCATATCCGCTCGAGCCGTCCCGCACCTTCCCTTCCCCTCCCGTTCCCCTGAGCCCCCCCGCCCGTTCGAAGCCGTCCGTCCAGGAGGTTCGTCATGCCCGCCGATCGGCCCGTCGCGCTCGATGAATACCCCATCCACCAGGCGCCCTTGTCGATGAAGCACGTCGTCAGCGGCGACCGAAACGCCTACGACCGGTGCATCTTCCACGTCTTCGACCACGCCGGCCGCGCCGTCCTGATCCTCGGCCTCGGCGTCTATCCCAACGCCGGGGTCATCGACGCCTACGCCACCCTCCGCATCGGCGACGAGCTGCTCGCCGTCCGGGCCTCCGACGCCCTCAGCGACGACCGGATGAACCTCGCGGTGGGGCCCCTGTCCATCACCGTCGACGTACCGCTCCGGCAGCTCACGCTGCGCTGCGCCGCCGATCCGGCGGACCCGCACGGGCTCTCGTACGACATCACCTGGACCGCCGAGTTCCCCGCCGTCTGGGAGCCGCACCACGTCCAGCGGCGTGGCGACCGGCTCATGCTGGAGGGCCGTCGCTTCGTACAGGCCGGCCAGGTCGCCGGAACCATCCGGGCCAAGGGCGAGGAGTTCACCCTCACGCGGGGGGAGTGGACCGGTACCCGCGACCGGAGTTGGGGCGTGCGGCCGATTCCCGGCGAGGAAGGGGGCCGCGCGGCCGACGAGTACCGCCCCGAGGGCTTCCACTGGCTGTGGATCCCGGTCCGCTTCGAGGACCGCTTCGTCATGGTCATCGCCCAGGAGGACGCCGACGGCCACCGCACCCTGAGCGAGGCCGTGCAGGTGTTCCCCGAGGGCAGCGGACGTCACGACGTCCAACTCGGCTGGCCGCACACCGAGATCCGCTACCGGCCCGGCAGCCGGCACCCCGAGCGGGCCGTCGTGCACCTCACCGACCCCTCCCGCAAGCCCCTCGAACTGGGCGTGGAGATCCTCAACTCGTCCCCGCTCGCCGTCGGCGCGGGCTACCCTCCCGCCGCTGACTGGCAGCACGGCACCTGGCAGGGCCGCGGCTGGAGCGACCGCCGCGTCTACGACCTCTCCGACCCCGCGGCCCACCCGATGGCCGCCTTCGGAGTGACCGACCACTCGGCCCGCTTCACCCTCGACGGGCAGGTCGGCCACGGCATCTTCGAACACGGCAGCTTCGGGCGCCACGACCCGAGCGGTTTCGCCGACTACTCCTCCGTCGCCCAGTAGAAAGGGGATCGACCATGGCCACCGCACCACGACCGCGCACCTCCACCCGGGAGCCCGAGGAGCTCGGCCGCCGCCTCGCCGCCTGGTTGGACACCAGGCTCCCCGGCGCGCGGGTCACGGGCGTCCGCGTCCCCGGATCCAACGGGATGTCCAGCGAGACCCTGCTCTTCGACCTGGAGCACCCCGACACCCCGCTGCGCGCCTGCGCGCTGCGGCTCGCCGCCGACCCGGCCGCCTACACCGTCTTCCCGACGTACGACATGCCGCGCCAACACCGCGTGATGAGCCTGGTCGCCCAGCACACGGACGTGCCCGTCCCGCGCGTGCAGTGGCTGGAGGAGGACCCGGGGCCGCTGGGGGCGCCGTTCTTCGTGATGGCCCGTGCGGAGGGCCGGGTCCCGCCCGACGTCATGCCCTACACCTACGAGGGCAACTGGCTGCACGCCGCCACCGACGCCGAGCGCGCCGCCCTCCAGGAGGCGAGCATCTCGCTGCTGGCCCGGCTGCACGACCAGTTCCCGTCCAAGGAGGCCGAGTTCCTCCTCCCCGACGGTGAGGGCACGCCGCTGCGCCGGCACGTGGACGCCCAACGCGCCTACTACTCATGGGTGGTGGGCGGGCTCGCGCCGTCCCCGCTCATCGAGTGGGCGTTCGCCCGACTGGAAGAGCTGTGGCCGCAGGACGAGGGCCCGGCCGTCCTCAACTGGGGCGACGCCCGCATCGGCAACGTCATCTACGACGGCTTCACGCCGGTGGCCGTACTGGACTGGGAGATGGCGGCGTACGCCCCGCGCGAGGTGGACCTCGGCTGGACCGTCTACCTGCACCGGTTCTTCCAGGACCTCACGGTCGGCTTCGGCCAGCCCGGCCTGCCGGACTTCCTGCGCCGCGAGGACCTGGAGCGCCGGTACACCGAGCTCACCGGCCACACCCCGCGGGACATGGAGTTCCACACCCTCTACGCGGCCCTGCGGCACGGGATCGTGATGCTCCGCATCGCCTACCGGCAGGCCCACTTCGGGGAGGTCGAGGTCCCGGCGGACCCGGACGGCCTGATCCTGCACCACGCCAGCCTGGCCGCCATGGTGCAGGGAACGTACTGGTAGGGGAGCGGAGGGCTAGATGAGCGGAGCGGCCGTCAGGCCGCCTGCGCGTGCTGCTGCCGCGTCTGCGCCTGCGGCCGCGGCAGCACGGGGCTCACCACGCGGATCGGGCGCGAGCCCGGACCGCCGACGTGCGAGAAGGGCTGGGTCCGCCAGTCCAGACCCTGGGGCAGGGCCGACAGGACGACGGGTTCGACCTCCTGCGCCTCCACCGGCTGGACCATGCCGACGGTGGGCAGGGCGTCGCTCGCGGGCCGGCCGGTGCCCGCGCACACGGTGAGGCCGAAGGGGTTCCAGGGGGTCAGGCAGAGGGCGTGCTGCGGCAGGTACTCCTCGTCCGCGACGAGGGCGATCGACTGGCCGCAGTCGGGGCAGATCGCGTGGTGGATCTCGAAGCCCTCGACCTCGTCGAGGTAATCGCCGTCCCCGCCGTCGTCCGGGTAGGTACCGTCCCCGGAATCGAGCGGTTCCAGGGGCTCCGGTTCGGTGCGACCGGCGCGCTTGGTGTTCAGCATGGATGTACTCCCCCTTGGGTGGGCCGGGCGGGCAGGTTCTTCGGCCTCGGCCACAGCAACCAATTCCCGTCGAGCGTCACGAGTAACCACAACAGACAGGCCTCCACCTGCATACCCCTGTGGCCTTGGTCACATGCCTGCCGCAGATGCCTCCAGTGGGCGGACAGCGCTGGGCCTGGAGCGCCCTTGGGCCGTAAGTTGAGCGGCTATGAGCGCAATGGAGGAGCTGGACCGCCAGATCGTTGATCTGCTCGTGCGGGACGGGCGGATGAGCTACACGGATCTGGGCAAGGCCACGGGACTGTCCACGTCGGCAGTCCATCAGCGAGTACGACGTCTGGAGCAGCGCGGGGTCATCCGAGGCTATGCGGCCGTGGTCGATCCGGAGGCCGTCGGCCTGCCGCTGACCGCGTTCATCTCGGTCAAGCCCTTCGATCCGAGCGCCCCGGACGACATCGCCGACCGGCTGGCCGGCGTCCCCGAGATCGAGGCCTGCCACAGCGTCGCGGGCGACGAGAACTACATCCTGAAGGTGCGCGTCGCGACGCCGCTGGAGCTGGAAGACCTGCTGGGCCGGCTGCGCGCCCTCGCCCACGTCTCGACGCGCACGACGGTCGTGCTGTCCACCCCGTACGAGGCGCGCCCGCCCCGCGTCTGACCCGCGCCCGAGCGGGGACCCGGTGGTCGGGCCGGGGTGGGCGACGCGGGACACTGGTCGGCATGACTGACCGCACCGCCCACTCCGCCGACGCCGCCGGAGCACCGACCAGGACCGTTCTCCTCCGCGGGGGCGAGGTGCACAGCCCCGCCGATCCCTTCGCCACCGCGATGGTCGTCGAGCGCGGTCGCATCGCCTGGGTCGGCTCCGAGGGTGCCGCCGACGCCTTCGCGCAGGGCGTGGACGAGGTCGTCGACCTCGGCGGCGCGCTCGTGACGCCGGCGTTCACCGACGCCCACGTCCACACCACCTCCGCGGGTCTGGCCCTCACCGGGCTGGACCTCACCGGGGCGCGCACGCTGTCGGCCGCGCTGGACCTCGTACGCTCCCATGCCGCGAGCCGTCCGGCCGACCGGGTGCTCCTCGGGCACGGCTGGGACGCCGCACGTTGGCCCGAGCGCCGGGCCCCGCACCGCGCCGAGCTCGACGAGGCCACCGGCGGCCGCCCGCTCTACCTCAGCCGCGTGGACGTGCACTCGGCCGTAGTCACCACCGCTCTGCTCGCCCTCGTCCCGGGGGTACGGCCCGACGGTGACCGGCCGCTGACCGGTGACGACCACCACGCCGTACGGCGGGCCGCGCTGGCCGCCGTCACCCCCGCCCAGCGCGCCGAGGCGCAGCGGGCCGCCCTCGACCGGGCCGCCTCCCTCGGGATCGGCTCCGTCCACGAGTGCGGCGGACCCGAGATCTCCTCCGCCGAGGACTTCACGGGTCTGCTGGACCTCGCTGCCGAGCGGCCGGGGCCGCGCGTGTTCGGGTACTGGGCCGACCGGGACCTCGAGCTGGCCAAGGAGCTCGGGGCGGTCGGAGCCGCCGGGGACCTGTTCGTCGACGGCGCCCTCGGCTCGCACACGGCCTGCCTGCACGCCCCGTACGCGGACGCCGCGCACACCGGCACCGAGTACCTCGACGTGCGCGCCGTCACCGAGCACGTGGCCGCCTGTACCGAGGAGGGTCTCCAGGCCGGGTTCCACGCCATCGGGGACGCTGCGATCACCGCCGTCGTCGAGGGCGTCCGGGCGGCCGCCGAGAAGGTCGGCCTGGCCCGGGTCCGCGCGGCCCGCCACCGGGTGGAGCACGCGGAGATGATGACCCCCGCCACCATCGCCGCGTTCGCGGAGCTGGGGCTGACCGCCTCCGTGCAGCCTGCGTTCGACGCGGCCTGGGGCGGCGAGGACGGGATGTACGCGGACCGGCTCGGCGTCGGGCGGGCCCGCACCCTCAACCCGTACGCGGCCATGCTCAAGGCCGGTGTCCCGCTGGCCTTCGGCTCGGACGCGCCCGTCACCCCGCTCGACCCGTGGGGCACCATCCGTGCGGCCGCCTTCCACCGGACCCCCGAGCACCGGATCTCCGTACGGGCCGCCTTCACCGCCCACACGCGGGGCGGCTGGCGGGCGCTGGGCCGCGACGACGCGGGCGTCCTCGTCCCCGGTGCACCCGCCGACTACGCGGTCTGGCAGACGGGTGACCTGGTCGTCCAGGCCCCCGACGACCGGGTCGCCCGCTGGTCCACCGACCCCCGTTCGGGCACCCCCGGACTGCCCGACCTGAGCCCCGGATCCGCGCTGCCGGTGTGCCTCGCCACCGTCGTCGGTGGGCGGGAGGTATTCGTACGCCCACAGGGGTGATCCGGTCGGCCTCGGTTCGGTACGGGCGGTCGGACCCGGATAGGTTCGGCCGGGTCCACCACTAGGAAGTCCGTGCCGGACGACTCCGTCTGCGCAGCGCGCCCGCGCCTCGGGGGCGAGGGAAGGTTTCGCCGGGCGGCGGTGGCCCCGGGTCGGGGTCCGCGGTCCAGTAGACAACGGTCACGGCGGCCCGCAGCCAGCGGGTGTCTGACCGGCCCGAAGGACCGCGGGCCCCGGCCACTGTTCTAAAGTCATTCTCTGCGACCAGACGTACAGGACGTGCACGAGCACAAAAGGGGACTCAGTGAGCGACGGCGGACAGCGGACCTACGGACCGCTCGGTACGGCCTTGGTGATCATTCCGACCTACAACGAGGCGGAGAACATCGGGCTGATCGTCGGGCGTGTGCGCGCGGCCGTGCCCGATGCCCACATCCTCGTCGCGGACGACAACAGCCCGGACGGCACCGGCAAGCTCGCCGACGAGCTGGCGTCCGGCGACGACCATGTCCACGTGCTGCACCGCAAGGGCAAGGAGGGGCTGGGGGCCGCCTACCTGGCGGGCTTCGTCTGGGCCCTGGAGCAGGGCTACGGGGTGATCGTCGAAATGGATGCCGACG
The DNA here is from genome assembly GCF_026340975.1 of Streptomyces sp. NBC_01214. Lineage (GTDB taxonomy): Bacteria > Actinomycetota > Actinomycetes > Streptomycetales > Streptomycetaceae > Streptomyces. Next base: position 3,034,552 of record NZ_JAPEOS010000001.1, read on the forward strand.
GCTCCCACCAGCCCGAGGAGCTGCCCCGCCTGCTGACGGCGCTGGCCGGCGCGGACCTGGTGCTGGGCTCCCGCTGGGTGCCGGGCGGGCGGGTGGTGAACTGGCCGAAGAGCCGGGAGTTCATCTCGCGCGGCGGTTCGACGTACTCCCGGCTGATGCTGAACCTCCCGATGCGGGACGTGACCGGCGGCTACCGGGCCTTCCGTCGGGAGACCCTGGAGGGGCTGGGGCTGGACGAGGTGGCCTCGGCGGGCTACTGCTTCCAGGTCGACCTGGCACGCAGGGCCGTGCAGAAGGGCTTCCGCGTGGTGGAGGTCCCGATCACGTTCGTCGAGCGCGAGTTCGGTGACAGCAAGATGAGCAAGGACATCCTGGTCGAGGCGCTGTGGCGGGTCACCCAGTGGGGCATCAAGGCCCAGGCCTCCAAGCTGCTGGGCAAGGACGGCGGCAAGGACGGCGGCAAGGACGGCGGCGAGGCCGGCGGTACGCGGACCGGCGAGCCGGGAAGCGGAGCCTGACGGGCGAGCCGGGCCCGGGCACCCCTAGGGGATGTCCGGTACCTCCGGCTGAGGTCGCTTTTATGCAGCTCCAGGCACACTGGATGGTATGACGACCGGCATGTCCACGGCCCCCCGGCGGCGCTCGCCCGCCCGTACGTTCCTCCCCCTGGCGATCGCCGCCTGGCTGATCCTGGAGATCTGGCTGCTCACCGTGGTCGCTGACGCGGCCGGCGGGCTCGCCGTGGCCGCGCTGCTCGCGGGCGGCATCGTCCTGGGCGCGGTGGTCATCAAGCGGGCCGGGCGGCGTGCCTTCAAGAACCTGGCGAGCACCTTCCAGCAGGCCCAGCAGGGGCAGCAGCCCGCTCCGCAGCAGCCCGGCCAAGGCAATGGCCTCACGATGTTGGCGGGCCTGCTCCTGATGCTGCCGGGCCTGATCTCCGACGTGGCGGGTCTGGTCCTGCTGCTGCCGCCCGTCCGGGCCTGGATCGGCCGCAGGGCGGCCCGGTCGCTGGAGCGGAAGATGGCCTCGGCCCTGGCCGGTAGCTTCGGTGACGCCTTCCAGCAGGCCCGTATCCACTACCCCGACGGCAAGGTCGTCCAGGGCGAGGTCATCCGCGAGGAGCGGCCCGGCCGGCAGGACGGCCCGGACGTCGCGTACCGCCCGCCGCTGACTCCGTAAGAAGAGCCGAGCAAACGTAAGAAGGGCCGAGTAAACGGACAAGCCGAGGGGCCCCGCCACACGGTGTGTGGCGGGGCCCCTCGGCTTTGTGTATCCGTCCGGCTGTCAGGCGGACTTGCGGCTGTCCCGCGGATGCACGGCAATGTTCATGGCGCCGGAACGCAGGACTGCAAGCCTCTCGGCCAGCACTTCCTCCAGCTCCTCGCGGGTGCGCCGCTCCATGAGCATGTCCCAGTGCGTTCGCGCGGGCTTGCCCTTCTTCTCTTCGGGCCCATCCCCGTCCACCAGGAGTGCCATGGCGCCGCACGCCTTGCACTCCCACTCCGGCGGAATTTCTGCCTCAACCGAGAACGGCATCTCAAATCGATGTCCGTTCTGGCATGCGTACTCCACCGCCTGGCGCGGGGCCAGATCGATGCCGCGGTCCGTCTCGTAGCTGGTAACCACGAGGCGCGTACCGCGGAGAGCTCGCTCACTCATGAATCGTGCCTCCCGGGCTTGTCGCCCACAGGACAGGTGTCGCTGTCGTCGTCATCCGGTCAACGTCCGGTCGGCGGTATAGATTCCCGCTCCGGGTCGTGCGTCGCCCGTCGTGCCGCCCCTTGTTGTACCCACCAGTGCCCGTTTTGTCACATCTGGCAGCAGATGTCACCCAACGTCCACGCTTCTTGAGCGCGCAGTAACGGTCCGCCTGGCAGGCCAAAGGCGTACACTACCGGCCCTTTGCTTCAACGTCTAAATTCGTTCGGAATTCGTTCGTAGATCCGGGCGGAGCGCGCTCGCGGACCCACCCTCAGATCCGCTCCGGTACAGGATTGCCTGCCGCCTCCACCGCGCGCCGCACCGGCACTCGCGCCAGGAGCACGAATCCCAGTGCGAAGAAGACCACCAGCGAGATGATCGCGTCCCGGTAGCTGCCCGTGAGCTGGTACGTCAGGCCGAACACCAGCGGCCCCACCCAGCTCAGGCCCCGGTCGCTCATCTCGTACGCCGAGAAGTACTCGGCCTCCTTGCCCGCCGGTACCAGGTGCGAGAACAGCGAGCGCGAGAGCGCCTGGCTGCCTCCCAGCACCAGCCCGATCATCGCGGCGAGTGCGAAGAACCACACCGGGGTCCGGGCCGGCAGGAAGTATCCGGCCGCCAGCGTCACCGCCCACGCGGCCAGCGAGCCCAGGATCGTCCGCTTGGCTCCGTAGGTCCGGGCGAGGCGGCCCATGCCCAGGGCGCCCGCCACCGCCAGGACCTGTACCAGCAGTACCGCCCCGATCAGGGTGGACTGCTCCAGCTTCAGCTCCTCCGAGCCGTAGATGGAGGCCTGGGAGATCACGGTCTGCACGCCGTCGTTGTAGATCAGGTACGCCAGCAGGAACGACAGGGTCAGCGGGTAGCGCCGCATGTCCTTCAACGTGGCGACGAGCTGCTTCCAGCCGCTGACGGCCGGAGCCGCCCCCGGCTCCCGGACCACGGCCCGGTCCCGCAGCCGGCGCAGCGGGATCAGGGCGAAGGCCCCCCACCACAGGCCCGCGGAAGCCAGGCAGATCCGGATCGCCATGCCCTCGGAGAGGCCGAAGGAGTCGTGCCCCATGTAGAGCACCAGGTTCACCACCAGCATCACGGACCCGGCGGTGTAGCCGAAGGCCCAGCCCCGCGAGGAGACGGTGTCCCGTTCGTCGGGGGTGGAGATCTGCGGCAGGTAGGCGTTGTAGAGCACCATCGAGACGGACAGGGAGGCGTTCGCCACGACGAGCAGCAGGCCGCCCAGCAGGTAGCGCTCACCGCCCAGGAAGAACATTCCGGCGGTCGCGGCGGCGCCCGTGTAGGCGGCCGCGGCCAGCAGCGGCTTCTTGCGTCCGGTCCGGTCGGCCACGGCCCCCACCAGCGGCATCAGCAGGACGGCGAGGATCACCGAGGCCGAGACCGAGTAGGCGAAGAAGGATCCGGCGCGCACCGGGATGCCCAGCGGGTGCACGAAGCCCTCGGCGTCCGCGGCGGCTTTGGCCACGGCCGTGAGGTAGGGCCCGAGGAACACGGTCAGCACGCTCGCCGAGTAGACCGAGACGGCGAAGTCGTAGAAGTACCAGCCCCGCTGCTCGCGCTTGCGCGCGGCGGTCGCGGCGGTCGGCTCCGTCGCGGCGGTCGCGTCCGTAGGGGCGCTCGGCTCCGCCGGGGCGGCGGCTCTGCCGTCCTCCGCCCCGGGTTCCGCTTCCTCGGTCCTGCTGCGCTCTTCCGCACTCATGCGGTGTCCCCCTCGCTGGTCCCGTTCCGCAGCGGTGCTCCGGCCCGGGCGGGGGTGAAGGCCGCGTCAGGCCCAGGCCCCACGCCGGTCCAGCACCGTGCGCAAGATGTCGATCCGGTCGGTCATGATGCCATCGACACCCAGGTCGAGGAGAGCCTCCATACGTTCCGGTTCGTTCACGGTCCAGACGTGCACCTGGAGTCCCCGCTCGTGCGCGGTCCGTACGAACCGGCGGTCGACCACGCGGATGCCGGCCTGGGTCTCCGGAACCTGCGCCGCCACCGCGCCCACCCGCAGGGCCGCGGGAATGGCGTACGAGCGCAGCCGCAGACCGAGCACCCCGCGTACGCCGTAGGAGGTCGCCAGCCGGGGCCCGGCGATCTTCTGGGCGCGGGCCACCCGGCTCTCCGAGAAGGAGCTCACGCAGACCCGGTCCCAGATCCCGGCCCGGGCGATCAGGTTGACCAGCGGGTGCAGCGCCGACTCGGCCTTGATGTCGATGTTCCAGCGGGCGTCCGGGAACTCCTCCAGCAGCTCTTCGAGGAGCGGCAGCGGCTCGGTGCCCCCCACCCGGGCCTCACGGATCTTCTTCCAGGGCAGTTCGGCGATCCGTCCCTGCCCGTCGGTGACCCGGTCCAGCGTGGAGTCGTGGAAGGCGACGAGTTTCCCGTCCACCGTGGCGTGCACATCGGTCTCGAAGTACCGGTAGCCCGCTTCGGTGGCCCGGCGGAAGGCGGCGGCGGTGTTCTCCAGCCCGTCCGCGGCACCGCCCCGGTGCGCGAAGGGGATCGGAGCCGGGTGGTCCAGATACGGATGGCGAAGGCGTACGTGCGTCACGGCGGCAGTATGCCTCTTGTTGCCCGTGGGGGCGGTGCGGCCCGGTGGCTGCGGGGTGAACGGCGCGCCGCCGCAGCGGTGCGCCCCCCACCGCCGAGCGTTCGGGTACCCCAGCCCCTGGTCCCGGTGGACCCCGGCGTGGCAGGGTGTGGGGGCGGAAGCAATCCAATACGGGCCGCGCCCGGGGTCGGGCGGGGCCAATTCGACGAAGGTGGACCGGACAGCATGGCCGAATGGACCTCAGCGGTCGGTGCCGCACAGCTCGCCCGCCTCATCACCTCCCAGCAGGAGCGGCCCAGTGTCCCCGGGGCGCGCAAGCTGCCCGCCTACCGGACCCTCGCCGACGGCATCCGCCTGCTCGTCCTCGAAGGCCGCGTCCCCGTCGCCGCCCGGCTGCCCGCCGAGCGGGAACTGGCCGTGTCCCTCTCCCTCAGCCGCACCACCGTCGCCGCCGCCTACGAGGCCCTGCGGAGCGAGGGGTTCCTGGAGTCCCGCCGCGGCGCCGGCAGCTGGACCTCCGTACCGGCCGGGAACCCGCTGCCCGCCCGGGGCCTCGAACCGCTGCCGCCCGAGTCCCTCGGCTCGATGATCGACCTCGGCTGCGCCGCGCTCCCGGCCCCCGAGCCCTGGCTCACCAAGGCCGTCCAGGGCGCCCTGGAGGAGCTGCCGCCGTACGCGCACACCCACGGCGACTACCCGGCGGGCCTGCCCGCGCTGCGCCGGATGCTCGCCGACCGCTACACCGAGCAGGGCATCCCCACCATGCCCGAGCAGATCATGGTCACCACCGGAGCGATGGGCGCCATCGACGCCATCTGCACTCTTTTCGCCGGGCGCGGGGAGCGGATCGCCGTCGAGTCCCCCTCCTACGCCAACATCCTCCAGCTGATGCGCGCCGCCGGGGTCCGCCTCGTGCCCGTCGCCATGGCCGACGGCCTGCGCGGCTGGGACATGGACGTCTGGCGCCAGGTGCTGCGCGATTCGGCCCCCCGCCTCGCCTACGTGGTCGCCGACTTCCACAACCCGACCGGAGCGCTGGCTTCCGAGGAGCAGCGCCGCGCGATGGTGGAGGCCGCCCGCTCGGCCGGCACCGTCCTGGTGGCCGACGAGACCATGCTGGAGCTCCGGCTGGACCCGGGTCTGGAGATGCCCCGCCCGGTGTGCTCCTTCGACCCGGCCGGCAGCACGGTCATCACGGTCGGGTCCGCCAGCAAGGCGTTCTGGGCGGGCATGCGGATCGGCTGGGTCCGCGCGGCCCCCGACGTGATCCGCAGCCTGGTCGCCGCCCGCGCCTACGCCGACCTGGGCACCCCGGTGCTGGAGCAGCTCGCGGTGAACTGGCTGATGCGCACCGGGGGCTGGCAGGAGGCCGTCGAGATCCGCCGCGCGCAGGCCCGGGAGAACCGCGACGCGCTGGTCGCGGCGGTCCGCAGGGAGCTGCCGGACTGGGAGTTCGCGGTGCCGCAGGGCGGTCTGACCCTGTGGGCCCGTGCGGGCGGGCTCTCCGGCTCCCGGCTGGCCGAAGTGGGGGAGCGGGTCGGGGTACGCGTCCCCTCGGGGCCGCGGTTCGGCGTGGACGGGGCCTTCGAGGGCTACGTCCGGCTGCCGTTCACCGTGGGCGGGCCGGTGGCCGAAGAGGCCGCCTCCCGGCTGGCGGCGGCGGCCCGGCTGGTCGGCACGGGTGCGGGCGGCAGCGGGGCGGAGCCGCCGCGCACGTTCGTGGCGTAGCCCGCCGCAGCCGGCCTAGGAAGCCTCGGCCGGCACGTCCGGAAGCTCCGGGGGAGCCGGCCTACGAAGCCTCGGCCGGCACCTCCGGAAGCTCCGGGGCGTCCGGAGCCGGGCCCTGCGCCGGCGGCTGCCCCTGGAGCGGCTCGTCCAGCGTGCTCCGGTCCCGCCCACCGCCCCCGCCGGGCGCGGGCCGGCCCGGCAGCAGCTCCAGCACGGCCTGGCGGTACGCCGGGTGTGCTGCCTCGTCGTAGGGGTCCGGGGTGGCGGGCACCTGGAGCCGGTGCACGGGCCCGGTGCCGAGCCGGGCGTACCCGCGCCCCGGCGGCACCTGTGCCGTCGGGGTGGTGTGCGGCGGCAGCCCCAGTACGTCGGCGACCTGCTGGACCGCGGCGGGCCCGAGCACGACGCGGGCGCGGGTGTGCTGCCAGACCGCGTCGGTCAGCAGTTCCAGGTGCCCGAACTGCTCGACCACCACCACGGTGACGTGCGCGGGCCGGCCGTGCCGCAACGGCACCTGTAGCTGGGCCAGCGGGTCGGGGCCGCCCCCGGCGATGGCGAGGTGGGCGAGCACGCTCGGCCGGTCCAGCAGGATCCACAGGGGTCGTCGGGTGTCCTCGGGCGCGGGCCGTCCGACCTCCCGGGCCCGGTGGGTGGCGATGAGCCGCCGTTCGGTCTCCTGCGCGGCCCATTCCAGCGTGGCCTGCGCCCCGACCGGCCCGCATTCCACGGCGAGGACGCCTCTCCGGCCGGAGAGGCAGGAGTACTCGCCGCTGCCGCCGCCGTCGACGATCAGTACGTCGCCCCCGTGGCGCAGGGCCTGTAGGGCGACGGAGCGCAGCAGGGTGGAGGTGCCGCTGCCGGGCTGGCCGACGGCCAGCAGGTGGGGTTCGGTGGAGCGGGGCCCGGTGCGCCAGATCACCGGCGGTACGTCCCGGGGCTCGTCGCCTTCCAGGACGGGCAGGGTGCGGTGCACGCCGCCGGCGTCGGTGAAGCCGAGCACGGTCTCGCCGGGGGAGGTGACGAACGACTGGGCGGCGATGCCCGTCGGCAGCGCCGCCAGCACCCTCATGTCGAGCTGGTTGCCCTCCTCGTCCCAGTCGAAGAGGTACTCCCGTTCGCGCCCGGACTTGGCGTGCAGCAGGGCCTCGATCCGGGCCCGTGAGGTGGCCTCGCCGTCGGTGAAGTAGGCCGGGTAGCGGATGCGGAGCCGGGTGATGCGGCCCGCCGTGTCGAACTCGTAGCCACTGAAGGCCTTGTCCCAGTCCCCGCCGTGGGCGAAGAGCGGACTCGGGTCTTCGGGGAGGGAGAAGTAGGGCACGAGGGCTTCGTAGAGGGAGCCGAGCCGTTCGGTCTCGGCATCGCTCGGTCCGGTCTTCGCCGGGGTGCGGTCGCGTCCGTGCCAGGCCGCCGCCGCCATCAGGGTGATCAGGGTGAGGAGGGGGCCGTAGGGGACGAGTGCGACCACGAGGACGCAGGCGGCTCCCAGGAACAGCGCGGGACCACGCTTGTCCTTGGGGGTCTGCGACCACCGGCGCCGCCCGGCCGCGGCCAGGATGCGCAGGCCGCGTCCGATCACGAGGAGCGGATGGATGACGTCCGTGGCATTGTCGGCGGCCGTGCGAGCGAGGTCGCGGCCCCGGGTCAGCGACGTGGTGCCGCTGCTGAGGATGCGGGGAAGTGGGCGCCGGGCCACGGGCGTCTCCTGGAGTTGTGGGTGTGACGGTGTTCCGGGTGCTGCTGGTGTCGCTGCGTGACGGCCGGGCTACAGCTTGATCCCGCCGAGCAGGCTCGCGAGGCTCGCCGTGCTCGCCGTGATGCTCGGGGCGATGGCGGAGCCGGCGAGGAAGAAGCCGAAGAGCGCGCAGACGAACGCGTGCGTCAGCTTCATCCCGTCCTTCTTGAAGAAGAGGAAGCAGATGATGCCGAGCAGGACCACGCCTGAGATGGACAGGACCATGAGTTCTTCTCCTGGTTGGTGGGGACAGTCACCATCAGTTGTTCCAGGCTCACAGGAAGTATCAATGCGACAAAAGGTGCGTATGGGTGAATTCGCGGGTTTTTCACTTGACCGGCCCTGTCCGGCCGGCATGCCCGGCGCGTAGGGAGTCGATGGTGATCATTGCCTCGGCCCGACCCGGACATGTGCAGGCCAGGGCGCTACTCTGACGATTCACCCGTACGGACGCAGCGCCGTGCACCCCCCTGCCCGCCCGGCCCCCGACCGGGTCTTCGACGTCGTGACGGGCGGGCGGACCATGTCAGCAACGAGTGAAAGGCGGTACGGACCATGAGCGAGCGCGCAGCCGGGGCCTCCGGTTCCCAGGACGTCCCCGACGAGGACGTCATCGAGCTGGCCACCAAGATCTTCGACCTCGCCCGCCAGGGTGAGACCGAGGCGCTCACCGCCTACCTGGACGCCGGGGTCCCGGCGAACCTCACCAACGACCGCGGCGACACCCTGGTCATGCTCGCCGCCTACCACGGCCACGCCGACGCCGTGTCGGCCCTACTGGCCCGCGGCGCCGAGGCCGACCGCGCCAACGACCGCGGCCAGACCCCGCTCGCCGGCGCCGTCTTCAAGGGCGAAGGGGCCGTCATCCGCGCCCTGCTCGCCGGCGGGGCCGACCCGAAGGCCGGAACGCCCTCCGCCGTGGACACGGCGCGCATGTTCGCCAAGGCCGACCTGCTGGAACTTTTCGGAGCCGAGTAGTCCGGTTTTGCCTGGGATCTGGCCGGGCCCGGACACATCCCGACCTCACAGGTTGGTCACGGCGGCCATAAATGTGGTCGCGGCGCACAAACCGGCTGGGTCATCATGGCGTCGGATTCGATTCGCGAGCACGGGGGACGGGCAGAAGCGGGCGAGACACGAAGCGTGATCCGGCCGGCCCGGCCTCCATGGTCACGAAGCACCGACGAGAGTGAGAAGAAGGCAATGGTCTACATCGAGCGGAACATGACGGCGGACGTCCTCACATGCTGTTACGCGGCCCTGTGAATCCCGATTCCCGGTTGCGTCCCCAGCTTGATTTGAGGCCATTCCCATGTTCGAACCAGTCATAGCACCGAGCGGTACCCTGCTCGGTCTCCTTCAGCGAGGCCGTGGCGACGGCACGCTGCACGCACTCGCGGCACCCAGGGCGGAGGCCCTCGAGGCCCTCAACCAGTGCGTGCTCCGCGACCCGCGCCAGGACTGGCAGGTCGAGAACCGCTCCTTGTACTACGCCCGGTTGTACCTGGACCTCGCCGGTCCACTGGGCGAGATCGAGGCCCACCTCTTCAGCGCCGACGACCTCGTCGACGAAGAGGACCACCGCACGGGCCTCGCCCTGTCCGTCCTGGGCCACCTGGCCTCCTACGGCCGCGACGACGCGCTCATGCTGCTGCGCCGCTACGCGGCCTCCGGGGCGAACTGGGCCTGGGCGCTCGACGAGCTGGCCCTGCGCGACGACGACGAAGGCCTGCGGTCCCTGGCCCCGGCCGTCCTCGCCCGCTTCCCCGCCACGGCGGAGGGCGAGGCGCGGCTGGCCGCCGCCGTCCGCGACGCCTACGAGCCCCGTCCGTGGTGCCTGTGGGAGGAGACCCCGCAGTACGGGGAGCGCCTGGGCGCCGCCCGTCAGCAGGGCTCCTTCGACCGCTGGCAGCGCCAGATGACCCCGAGCGGCCCCCGGCCCGGCTGGGGCGTCCAGGCCGTCTTCGACTGGGCCGCCGACGGACTGCGCCGCGGTACCCCGCTGCACGTCCCCGCGGCCCGCTGCCTCGCCGCCGTGGCCCAGCCCGAGGACCGCTCCGCCATCCTCGCGGCCGCCGCCGGCGCCGACGGCGAGGCCGCCCGGGCCACCGCCCTGCACCACCTGGTCCTCGCCGAGCCGGAGAACCCGGCCGTGCTGGACCTCATCGAAGCCGCCGCCGACGAGCCCGCCGTGGCCGCCTACGAGCGCATGTGCGGCCCCGAGGCCGTCGAACGGGCCCGACGCTGGGTCCACCGCCCCGACGCGCTCGGCGAGGCCGCCGCGGCCATCCTGGCCGCCCGCGGCGGAGCCGAGGACGCGGGCCTGGTGCTGGGCGCCCTGCGCTCCACCGTGCGCGGCGCGGGCCCGGACACCCGGCGCCTGTTCGCCCTGGTGGACGGCGCTGGCCGGCTCGCCGTCGGCTGCGCGGCCCCCGTGCTGCGCCACATCTACCGCGAGACCGCCTCGTCCCACCTGCGCGGCCGGGCCGCCCGGGCCCTGGCCAGCACCGACCCCACCTTCGCTGCGGGCTTCGCCGTCGAATGCCTGTGGGACTGCGAGGAGACCACCCGCGAGGTGGCGGCCCGCCACGCCGAGACGGCCGACGCCCGCGTGGCGCCCCGGCTGCGCCGCCTGGCCGCCGACCCGGCGGAGGAGGAGGACGTCCAGTCGGCCGTCCGCAGCCGCATCGCCCCGGAGTCCGCCGTGTAGTAGGTCGCGGACGCGCGGACGCCCCGGCCTGAGGAAGGCCGGGGCGTCCGGGGTTCATCGCGAAGAGGTCGTCACCCGCCCGCCGGGTAGTCGATCTCGCAGGCGGTGACCTCGGACGTCTTCTGCACGCCGTACCCGACCGTGGCGCCGGGGTCCGACCCGCTCAACGGCTTCTTGAAGACGAGGGTGTACCCCGGAGGGACCGTCTTGGAGTTGATCCTCAGCGTGCCCTCCTCCCGCCCCCGGGTCAGTTCGGCCTCGGGGTCGGCCTGCCGACCCCGGTACCCGCGGCCCAGGTGTGTGCACTCCGACGGGGGCTTCAGCTCGGTGAGCGCGACGCTGACCCCCTGTTCCCGCAGGCTCCGGACCACCTCTGGCAGATCTGCGAGCTTGGGCTCGGGGATCTCGATGGTCCTGCCGGGATCCTTCGGGGGCTCGGAGCGCGCCTTCAGTGCTTCCTCCAGGCCTTCCGAGTAGTCGAGCGTGCAGGACGGGACCTTGGCCGTCTCGACCACGTTGAAGCTGAACCCCCGATCGCCCAGCGGGTAGTGCTCCGCCCACGCGAACGCGAGCGCGTAGCCCGGCGGGACCGTCTTCGCGTTGACCTTGAGGAACAACCCGTCATCGCCGCGCTGCACGATCACGGCCTCGGGGTCGTCCATCGGATTGAAGCCCGCGACCCCGCCGTAGAGCTCGGAGCTGCACTCGGACAGCGGCCGCTTAGGGACCAGCGCGACCTGGACCCCCAGTTCCTTGAGCCGGTCTGCCAGGGCCGGGACCTGCCCCTGCTCGGGCACCTTGAACCGGAGCGAGCCGTCCGGGTCCTTCTTGACCTCGGGCGCGTCCGCGGCCGAAGGGCTCGGCGAGCCGCTGGGACCGACCGACGGCAGCGAGCCGCTGCGGGTACTGCCGGGCAGGGCCATCACGGCGACGACGACGGCCGTGGCGATGCCCACCGCGAGCGGGATGCCGTAGCGGCGGGTCAGGGAACGGGCGGGAGCCGGGGCCGGGGCCTCCTGCGGGAGACGGGCCAGCAGCGCCGCCTTGAGCCGGTCCTCGAACCCGCTGGGCCTGGTGCTCATCGGGCTGCCTCCAACTGCGTTTCGGTGACGGCGGCGGTTGCGGTCCCGCGCAGCGCGCGGCGGGCCCGGTGGAGGCGGACGCGGACGGTCGCCTGGGTGACGCCGAGGGCCTGGGCGGCCTCGGCCGGGGTGAGTTCGTCGATGACCACGAGGTCGAGGGCCGCGCGCAGCGGCTCGGAAAGGGCGGCGTGACGCTCCGCCAGGGCTCTGAAGGCCCGCTGGGCGTCGATCCGTTCCTCCAGGGCCGCGACGTCCTCGTCCTCCAGGAGGCGTCGCCCGCTCAGCCGCGCCAGGGCGCCGCTCTCGCGGGCGAGCCCGCGGGCGTGGCCCGACAGGACGTTGCGGGCTATCCCGAACAACCAGGCAACCGGCGCCCCCTTGTTGGGCCGGTAGCCGGAGGCCGAGCCCATCGCCGCGAGGAAGATGTCCGCGGTCAGGTCCGCCGCCAGGTGCGGGTCGGCGACCCGGCGGGTGACGAACCCGAGCACGGCGTCGATGTGCTCCTCGTAGAACGCGCCGAATCCCTCGTGCGTGGTGAGATCCGGTGGCCCGGTCTTCTGTCCTGGGCTTCGCACCCTGGTTCCTCCCCTGCGTCGGGGACCCGGTCGGCCCCCTCACTCCGTACTTGGCCGAAGCCTCCTCGAACGTTTCATCGGGACCTCACGAACCGGACCGGGATCCCCGGCCGGGCCTGCGCCGCCGCGTCCAGGGCCGGGCCCGGCGGGACCACGCCCACCACCGGATAGCCGCCCGTCACCGGGTGATCGGCCAGGAACACCACCGGCAGCCCGTCCGGCGGCACCTGGACCGCGCCCAGCACCATGCCCTCGCTCGGCAGCTCGCCGGTCCGGGCGCGGACCAGCGCGGGGCCCGCCTCCGTGCGCAGCCCGATCCGGTTCGACCTCGCCGACACCCGGAACGCCGACCGCCACAGACCGGCCAGCGAGGCCCCCGTGAACCAGTCCGCCCGCGGCCCCAGCCGCAGCGGGAGCAGCAGCTCCGAAGGCGGCCCGGGCAGGCCGCAGGCATCCGCCCCGGGGGCCGGATCCGGGCCCGGCGGGCCCACCGGCAGCAGCATCCCGGCCGACAGGACCGGCGGCCCCAGCCCGGACAGCAGGTCCGTGGAGCGACTGCCCAGGACCGGCGGGCCGACCAGTCCTCCCCGCACCGCGACGTAGCCGCGCACTCCCGACTCCGCCCGGCCCACCTCCAGCTCCGCCCCGGCCGGGAGCCGGACCGGCGCCCCCCAGGCCACCGGGCGACCGCAGACCCGTACCGGACAGGGCGCGCCCGTGACCGCCACGGTGGTCGCAGCCAGGGCCCGCAGCCCGACCCCGTCCAGGGTCGTCTCCAGCGCCGCCGCGTCCGGCGCGTTGCCGACGAGCCGGTTGGCCAGCGCGTACGCCGCCGTGTCGAGGGCTCCCGAGCGCGGGACCCCCAGGTGCGCGTACCCCGGGCGGCCCCGGTCCTGGACCGTCGTCAGCGCCCCCGGCCGCACCACCAGCAGCCCCTCAGCCACGGCCGTCCTCCTGCGTGAACCGCACGCGGACCCCGGGCGCGAAGAGCGCCGCCGGTTCCCGCTCCGGGTCCCAGAGCACCGCGTCCGTGGAGCCGATCAGCTGCCAGCCGCCGGGGGAGGAGCGCGGGTAGACCCCCGCGTACTCCCCGGCCAGCGCCAGCGAGCCCGCCGGGACGGCCGTACGGGGCGTCCCGCGGCGGGGGACGTGGAACCGCTCCGGCAGCCCCGTCAGGTAGCCGAAGCCCGGCGCGAAACCGCAGAAGGCCACCCGGAAGACGGCCCTGCCGACGATCCCCGGGACCTCCCGCGGGGCGACCCCCCACAGCCGGGCCACCTCCGCCAGGTCCGGGCCGTCGTACCGCACCGGAACGGTGACCTGCGGCCCCTGCGTCGGCGCGAGCGGCGGCACCTCCCACCGCGCGATCCGGGCACCGAGCGCCGCCGGGTCCCGTACGCCGTCCAGCAGCACGGTCCGCGCGGCCGGCACGAGGTCCCGTACGGGCCCCAGCTCGCCCGCGTCCCGGCGGCGCAGCAGCTCGGCGTGGAGCGCGGCGACCTCGTCCGCCGAGTCCAGCTCGATCAGCAGCGCCCCACCACCCACCACGAGGGTCCTCACGCGAAGGCCTCCACCCGGACCCCGGCCGCGCCCAGCGCCTCCCGGACCCGGCGGGCGAGCCCGGCCGCCCCCGGGGTGTCCCCGTGCAGGCACAGCGAGCGCGCGGCCACCCGGACCCGGGACCCGTCGGCCGCCGTCACCACCCCCTCGGCCGCCATCCGGACGGCCCGCGCGACGACCGCGTCCGGGTCGTGCAGCACGGCGTCCGGCTCGCCGCGCGGGACCAGCGTCCCGGCCGGCGTATACGCGCGGTCGGCGAAGGCCTCCGGTACGGGAGCCAGGCCGGCCTCCCCGGCGGCGGCGAGCAGCAGCGACCCGGGCAGCCCCAGCACCGGCAGGCCCCCGGTGGCACCGGACCCGGCCGCCAGCCGGACGCCCGCGACGACGGCGGCGGCCTGGCCCGCGTCGTGCACGGTGCGGTTGTAGAGCGCGCCGTGCGGTTTCACGTACGACACCCGGGAGCCGGCCGCCCGCGCGAACACCTCCAGCGCCCCGATCTGGTAGGCCACCTCGTCGGCGAGCTCGCCCGGCGGCACGTCCATGGAGCGCCGCCCGAAGCCGGCCAGATCGCGGTAGGACACCTGCGCGCCGATCCGCACGCCCCGCTCCGCGGCCCGTTCGCAGACCCGGCGCATGATGGACGGGTCACCGGCGTGGAAGCCGCAGGCCACATTGGCGCTCGTGACGACGGAGAGCAGGGCCTCGTCGTCGGTGAGCGTCCAGCGCCCGAAGCCCTCGCCGAGGTCGGCGTTGAGGTCGATCACGCGAGCGGATGCGATCATGGAATCCATGCGCCGAGCGTAGAGCAGGCGGCCGGAGCGGATGCCGGGACGATCCGGCCGAACCATGCCGTTTGGGATGTTGTCAGCAACAGGACCTAGTCTTTGTCCGTGACTCTCCCTGCCCCGGCGAAGACCCTTCCGTCCCCGGCGCCGGGCCCGGCCGCCGACGAGGGCCTGGCCCGGCGGCTGCGCGCCCTCGCCTGCACCGCCCCGCTGCACGACCTCGACGTCCGCAAGGCCAATCTGGCCGGCGAGTACGGGGTCTACGCGATGGCGGAGGTCGCGCTGGCCGCGATCGACCTGATCACGCTCAACATGGACTTCGACACGGGCGCCGACCACGAGCAGATAGTGGCCAGGCTGCTGCCGCGCGTCGCGGCCCAGGCCCCCGCCCGCCCGGCGGCCGAGCACGAGCGGGTGGCCCGCTGGGTGCTGGAGAACCTGATCAACGTCGGCAGCGTGGACCGCGGCTTCCGCGCGATCTACGGCACCTTCGGCCCCGACGGCGTCTACGTGCGCCGGGACTACGACTTCAAGCTGATCGAAGAGGTCCCCGGCTACGGCGGCGTGGTCTACCTGCGCACCACCGACGAGGCCGTCAACGTCCTCGTCGGCGCCCTCGACACGGACGTCACCAGCGCCCAGATCGCCGCCGAGGTCAAGCTGGAGGTGCTGATCAGCCGCGGCCGGCTGGCCGACGCCCAGCTCGCCGCCGAGCAGGCCCGCTACCGGACGGTCCAGTACGCCGAGACCCTGCGGCGCACGCTGGACGCGACGCGCCGCAACGTCCGGGCGGTGGACTGGCTGCAGGCCGTGCCCGACATGATCGCCGAGGCCCTGGACCACGTCGCCGACCGCTACCGGCACGAGAACGCGATCCTGACCAACATCCGCAAGGCGCGCGACGAGGCGGAGGAGCCGGAGAACAAGCGGCGCGCGGCCGAGCTCGTCGACATCGTCAAGGACTGCATCCGCCGCCACACCCAGCTCCAGTCCCGGCTGCTGGACGCCGGCCCGCTCTTCCGCGCCGAACAGGACCGCCAGGCCTTCGCCGCCCCGGCGCCCCGCTCCGGCATCGACCTGTACGGCCAGCTCGTCGCCCCGCTGCTGCCGCTCCCCCTGGAGCAGGCGAGCCGGGTGACCACCGCCTTCTTCGCCTCCGGCGCCGGCCTGCGCACGCCCGTCTCGGTGCGGGTGGCCGACCTGGTCGAGATCCTGCTGACCCCGCCCGTCGAGCGCGAGCACCTCGGCGCGGAGATGCCCGAGCCGGACCTCATCGCCACCCCGGACGACAGCCGCTTCAGCGAGGAGCAGCTCGCCGCCGCGATGGAGCTCCTCGACCTCCCGCACGACGCCCCGCGCCGGCTGTCCGGGCTCCTCGCGGAGGCCCGCCGCAGCGATCCGGAACTGCCGTACTTGGTGGCCCTGCTGGCCGTCCACGCGGCGAGCCCGGCCGTCGGCACCGCCTATCGGCAGGGGGAGGAGCGGCTCCTCTTCGCGGTGGACGACGGCACGCAGCTCGACGACCACGAATTCGGCGGCGCCGACCTCATCGTCGGCACCGCCCTCTTGGACGCCGCCGGCATGGCCGCCGACCGCGCGGAGGCCTCGTGACCCTGCACGCGGCTGGCCCGCCGTGCCAGGCCCGTTCAGTCTCGGCTCGGCCAAATCAAGCCCCGCCGGCGTTTGAGGCGCGGGGTCTGGGGCGGGGCCCCAGGAAACCCGGCTCCGCCGGGCACCGGGCTCTGCCCGAACCCTCGCCTCAAATGCCGGCGAGGCTGGATGCGCGCTGCGCCCCCGGCCTCGGGAAGGGGCAGAGCCCGCCCCCCGCCGACGCAGCCGCACCGCCGCACGGCACCACCAGTACCGCCCGAACCACCCGCACCGCCGAGGAGACCCACCCGTGAGCGACCACCACGCCGAGCACCCCGCGTGGAGCGAGCCCGACGCGCCGGCGGCTCCCGCCGTGCCCGTCGGCACCGCCGCGGTGACCCCCGCCGACGCCGCCGACGCGGCCCGGCTCGTCGCCTTCGGGCTGCAGCCCAAGCTGCTCCCCGCCCGGGACGCCGAGTACGCGGAGCTGCTCCGCCGCTACCGCGAGGACCCCGCCTTCGGCCGGCTCGCCGACGCCGTGGCCACCGGCCTCGGCCTCGTGGTCCTGGAAGTGTCCCCGCGGGCCGGCATGGCCGTGGCCGCCGGCGAGGACTCCGTCTTCGCCGTCCGGATGGGCGACTACGCCCGCCGCACCGCCGCCGACTCCGCCGACCGCTTCCTGCACGGCCTCGCGCACCTCGCCGTGGCAGCCCTGGCCTTCCCGCGCCCCGAAGACCTCGCCGACGACGGCTACATCGGCCGCATCACCGTCAACGGCGTCGACGCCTTCGTCCGGCAGACCTGCCGCCGCCTGGAGGAGCGCGCCGAGGAGCTCGGCGAGAACACCGACCCGGCCTCCGACGCCCCCGGCCTGGAGGCCGCCTGGCGCGTCTACGCCCGCCGCAGTGCGACCGGCGCCACCAAGGACGCCCGCCGCCTCGCGGGCTCGACCACCGGCATCGTCGGCAAGGCGGCCGCCTTCCTCACCGACTCCGGGTTCCTCCAGCGCACCGGTGACGAGGCCGGAGGCACCTACCGCACCACCCCCCGCTACCAGCTCCAGGTCCGTGACATGGCGGGCAGCGCGGCGATGGCCGAGCTCCTGGAGCTCGGCGTGGTGTCCGTCAGCGACGGCTGCGCCACCCTGCTGCCGCCGCCCGAGGGCGACGACCTGGAACTCGCCGCCGACGCCGGGCTCCCGTTCCACGCCTGAGACCCCGGGCCCGCGGCCCGCGCCCGATCCCCGTACGTCCCGCCTCACCCAGACACCACGAGAGTCCGCCGCCATGTACGAGCTGTCCCGGATCCGCCTCTACTCCATCGGGCCCGCCGGTGCGCGCTACGCCGACACCGTGCTCGACCTGCGCGGAGTCGGCGAGCCGGTGCCCCACCCGGCGCCGACCCAGGCGGAGTTCTTCGAGGACGAGCCCACCGGGCCGCCGCGCCGGCCCGCGCCCGCCGGTGTGCTCTTCCTGGAGAACGGCGGCGGCAAGTCCGTCCTCCTCAAGCTGATCTTCTCGGTGATGCTCCCCGGCCACCGCAACACCCTCGGCGGCGCCAGCTCCGGCGTCCTGCGCAAGTTCCTGCTCGCCGACGACTGCGGCCACGTCGCCCTGGAGTGGCAGCACACCCAGACCGGCGAGTGCGTGGTCGTCGGCAAGGTCAGCGAATGGCGCGGCCGCCAGGTCTCCAACGACCCGCGCAAGTTCGCCGAAGCCTGGTACTCCTTCCGTCCCGGCCCCGGCCTGAGCCTCGACAGCCTGCCCGTCGCCGAAGCCACCTCCGTGCGCCCGCCCGTCGAAGGCGCCTCCGGCGCCCAGGGCCGCCGCCGCACGATGAAGGGCTTCCGCGACTCCCTCACCGAGGCGGGCAAGGCGTACCCGCACCTGGAGGTGTACTTCGAGGAGATCCACGACCGCTGGAACGAACACCTCACCGAACTCGGCCTCGACCCCGAACTCTTCCGCTACCAGCGCGAGATGAACGCGGACGAGGGCGAGGCGGCCGGCCTCTTCGCGGTCAAGAAGGACTCCGACTTCACCGACCTCCTGCTGCGCGCCGTCACCGACACCCGCGACACGGAGGGTCTCGCCGACCTCGTCCACGGCTTCGGCAACAAGCTCGGCCGCCGCGCCGAACTCATGGCCGAACGGGACTTCACCGCGGGCTCGGTGGACCTGCTCACCCGCATCGTCGAGGCCGCCGGGGCCCGCTCCCGGCTGCGCGACGTGCACGCGGGCGCGGAACGCCGTACGCGCACCCTCGCCCGGCGGCTGTCCGCCCGCGCCGCCCAGGAGCGCGGCCGGGCCGCCGACCTGGCCCAGCGGGTCACCGGCGCCGCCCACCAGGTCACCGCCGCCGAGTCCGCGCGCACCCGCAGCGCCGCCGTCTCCGCCGAACTCGCCTACCGGCACGCCTCGCTGGCCCTGACCGTCGCCGACAAGGCCGCCGCGGCCCAGCGCCGCGAACTCCTCGAGGCCCGGACGCTGCACTCCGCGTGGCAGGCCGCCGAGAACGTGCTGCGCCACCGGGCCGCCGCCGACCGCTCCGCCCGCGTCGCCGCCGCGATCCTGGAGGCCGAGCGGGACGCCGCCCCGGCACTGGCCGCCCGTGCCACGGCCGCCGGCGAGCTCGTCCGGGCCCTGCACACCGCCGCCGAGCACGGCGAGCGGCTCGCCAACGAGGAGGAGGAGCGTTCCGCCGCCCTCCAGGCCACCGGCGAGGCCGCCCACCGCGACGCCACCGCCGCCGCCACGGCCGCCCAGCGGGCCCGCAGCGAGGCCGAGCACCTGCGATCGCGGCTGGCCGAGGTCCAGCAGGAGACCGCCGAGGCCGTCCGCGCCGGCTGGCTCGACGACACCGCCCCCGACGCCGACCCGGCCCGCGCGGCCCTCGCCGCCACCGACGCCGAGAAGACCGCCGTGGCCGCCTGGGACGAGTCCCGGGAGGCCGCCCGCACCGCCGCCGAGGCCGCCCGCGAGGCCGCCGCCACGGAGTCCCGCGCCGAGCTCACCGCCGCCCGCGCGGCGGACGCCGCCGACGCGGCCGAGGCCGCCCACGACGCGGAGCACCGGGCCGCGGCCTCCCTCGCCACCGCCCCGCGCCTGGCCGAGCTGCTGGGGCTCCCGGCGGTGCCCGCTTCCTTCCTTCCCCACCCGCGCACGCAGAGCGGGACCTCCGGCGCCTTCGCGGGATCCGGCGCGCAGGCCGCGTCGGCGGGGGCTGCGCACCCCGTGCACGGCTCCGGCGGACCCGGTCCGGCGGCCCAGGCGGGGCCCGCCGGCCGCCCCGACGCAGTCGGAGCCGGCGGGCTCACGGTCGCCGACCTCGACCGGAACGCCGACGACCTCCGCCAACTGCTCACCGACGGAGTCGCGGCCGCCGAGCGCCAGCTCTTCGAGCTGCGCACCGCGGCCGCCGACGACGCCCGCATCCTCGGCGCCCTCGGCGACGGCGGCCTGCTGCCGCCCGGCCCGGACGTCCTGGCCACCGTCGAGTACCTCGGCGAGCACGGCATTCCCGCCCTCCCCGGCTGGCGCTACCTCGCCCAGTCCGTGGACCCCGCCGACCACGCCGCCGTCCTCGCCGCCCGCCCCGAACTCGTCGACGGCGTCGTCATCACCGACCCCGACACCCACGGCCGGGCCCGCGAGGTGCTCTCCGGCGCCGCCCTGCTGCCCCGCTCCACCGTTGCCGTCGGCACGGCCGCCGCCCTGCTGGCCCCGCTGCCGCCGGCCGGCGACGACGCCGACTCCGGGGTGTTCCTCGTACCGCCGAACCCGGCCATGCACGACGAGCACGCCGCCGACGAGGAGCGCCAGGCGCTGCGCGCCCGCGCCGCCGCCCGCGACACCGAGATCCGCGACCTCGCCGCCCGCCTCGGCGGTGACCGCGAGCTCGCCGCCCGCCTCGGCTCCTGGCGCACCGGCTGCCCGCCCGGCCGCCTCACCGAGCTCGCGGAGGCGGCCGCCGCCGCCCGGATGTTCGCCGAGGAGACCGACGCCGAGCTCGCGGAGGCCCGTACCGCACGCGCCGAGGCCGACGAGGCCGCCGCCGATGCGGCCCGCGTCCGCGAGGAGCGCCAGGACACCGCCCAGCGCGCCCGCCGCGTCGCCGACGCCCTCGCCGGGCTCGCCTTCCGGCTGCGCGAGCGCGCCGGCTGGCAGGCCAAGCTCCGCGAACTCGCCGACGACGCCGCCGAGTCCGAGGCCCGCGCCGAGCTCTGCTTGGACCGGGCCCGCGCCGCCGACGAGGACCGGCGTGCCGCCCAGCGCGCCGCCGACGACGCCCGCCGCACCGCCCGCGCCCTGCGCGCCGAACGCGCCGAGATCGCCGGCGCCCCCGACCAGCTGCCCGACAACGACGGTGACGGCCCCCGGGCGCCGCTGCCCGACCTGCGCGAGGCCTACCGCGCCGCCTCCCAGCTCTACGAGAAGGTCGGCGTCGGCGCCGACCTGCGCGCCGAACAGGCCCGCGCCGAGAGCGACGAGAGCGCCGCCCTGGCCGAGCTCGACCGCCTCACCAACAAGGTCCGTACCCGGGCCGCCCAGCTCCTCGAAGGCACCGACGGCGCCGACGGCCCCTCCCGGCAGGCCGCGGCCGCCCGCGCCGAGTCCCTCGTACAGATGCTGGAGACCCGCGCGTCCACCGCCAGCGAGCAGCTCGGCCGACTGCGCGGCGAGGCGGAACGGCACGCTCCCACCGAGGGGGAGGCGCACACCGAACTCCCCGAGGAGCTCGTCCCCGAGGACGTCGAGCAGGCCCAGGCCCTGCTGCGCACGGCCACCGCCCAGCTCGCCGCCCACACCGCGGCCGTGGAGAGCGCCCGGGCCGCCCACGCGGACCTGCTGCGCGCCCACCGCACCGCCGAGGACGGCGCCGGCGGCTTCGACGAGACCGCGGCGCTGCTCCGGGACCTGCTGCGCGACCACACCCACCAGGACGACGAGCAGGAGCCGGTGCCCCATGCGGGCACCCTGGAGGAGGCCCGCCAGTCCGCCACCGAGGCCCGCCGCTCCCTGCGCGGCTGCGCGGGCGAGCTCTCGGCCGCCGAGTCCGCGGTGCGCGAGGCGAGCGACATCCTGGTCCGGCACGCCAACGCCACCCGCTACGAGCAGGTACGCACCCCCGCGCGCCAGCAGATCCGCGAACTGCCCGCCTCCGCCCTGCCCGAGCACGCGGCGGCCTGGGCCGCGGCCTTCGCACCCCGGCTGCGCGTCCTCACCGACGAACTGGCCCAGCTGGAGCGCAACCGCGACAGCATCGTCGACCGCCTGCGCGGCCTCGTCGAATCGGCCCTGGCCACGCTCCGCTCCGCGCAGCGGCTCTCGCAGCTCCCGGAGGGACTCGGCGAATGGTCGGGCCAGGAGTTCCTGCGGATCCGCTTCGAGGAGCCGGACCAGGCCACGCTCACGGAGCGGCTCGGCGAGGTCATCGACGAGGCGACCCGCGCGGCCGTGAAGAAGAACAGCAGCGCCTCCTTCGGTGAGGGCCGCCGTGACGGCATGTCCCTGCTGCTGAGGGGCGTCCAGGCGGCCCTGGAGCCCAAGGGCATCTCCGTGGAGATCCTCAAGCCGGACGCGGTGCTGCGCGCCGAGCGGGTGCCGGTGGGGCAGATGGGCGACGTGTTCTCCGGCGGGCAGCTGCTGACCGCCGCGATCGCCCTGTACTGCACGATGGCGGCGCTGCGCAGCAACGACCGCGGCCGCGACAAGCACCGGCACGCGGGCACGCTGTTCCTGGACAACCCGATCGGCCGCGCCAACGCCACGTACCTGCTGGAGCTCCAGCGGGCCGTCTCCGACGCGCTGGGCGTCCAGCTGCTCTACACGACCGGCCTGTTCGACACCACGGCCCTCGCCGAGTTCCCGCTGGTGATCCGCCTGCGCAACGACGCGGACCTGCGGGCGGGCCTGAAGTACATCAGCGTCGAGGAACACCTGCGCCCGGGCCTGCCGCAGCAGTCCGCCGAGGCGGAGACCATCCACGGCGAGATCACGGCGACCCGTATGTTCCGGCGCAGCGGCGTTTCCTGACGCGCCACGTTTCCTGACGTGCGGCGTTTCCTGACGCGTGGCGATGCCGGCGCGAGGGCGTCAGCGCGTGGAATAGCGGCCGGAAGCCGCCAGAGGGCCCTCCTCGCGGGGTATTCGGCCCGCGGCGGCCTTCCGTGCCTCCCGGGCCGCCCGGGAGGCACGCCGGGCCTCCCGGCGGCGGCTGCGTGCCGTGCTGCTCGGCTCCGACAGGACCCCGTACCGCTGGTTCCAGGTCTGCCGGGTGATCCACACGTCCAGCACGCCCCAGGTGGCGACGATCGTTCCCGCGATCGCGCCGAGCCCCATCGGGAGGGCCAGCCAGGACCCGCTCAGGGTCAGGAAGAACGTGATCGTCGCCTGCGTCAGGGTCACGGCCACGATCAGCACCGCCCGTACCGCGGAGGTCCGTACCGAATCCGGCATCCGGCGCCGCCGGGCCGGCTCCTCGACCCATAGTCCCCGCCCGGCCCCGCCGGCCCCCAGGCCCGCACGCGCGCCGCCGCCCTCGTCACTGCTCATGGTCCGCTCACTCCCCACCGCGCGGTCCGTCATACCTGCTCGTCCTGCCTACTTGCCACGTCTGCCCACCACGTCCGCCTCCCACGTCCGTTCCGACGCGCCCCCTCGAACAGACAGACGTTCGGCGGCGCCGAGAGATTCCCGGATCGCGGATGCCCCTGCCCGGCCGGAACGATCGCGGAACGAACAATTCCAGCCATCCATCTGGTTGCGGGAACTGACGCCCCACCAAGTGTCATCTGCCACATATCGGGCCGCTGTTGACCGGAAGTGTCGGACAACTGGTGATCTTCCTCCCGGGGGCAGGCCGAAAACGTCCGGACACGCCTTCGAAGCTGCCCTCCAGCAGTAGTAGGCTCACGCCGTTTAAATGACGGAACACCGACCCCCGGCAACGGGGTTGACCTGGGGGAGGCTGGGGAGGCCATGCGCTTTCGCGGGAAGTCCATCCGCCGGAAGATCGTGGCGTTGCTCCTTGTGCCGCTCGTCTCCCTGACCGCCCTCTGGGGCTTCGCGACAGTCATCACCGGCCGTGAGGCCATCCAACTCTTCGACGTGGCCTACATCATCGACAAGGTCGGCTACCCCGTCGAAGACGTCGTCCGCGTCATCCAGAAGGAACGGCGCCAGACCCTGGTCGTCCTCGGCGACCCCCGGGCCGCCACCGCCACGGCCGAACTCACCAAGCGCCGCGCCGAAACCGACCTGGCCGTCGAGCAGATCAGCGTCAGCGCCCGCGACGCCAAGGTCATCGACGAGCTGAGCCCGCAGAGCGCCCAGCGCCTGCACTCGATCGTCGCCGCCTTCCAGGGCATCGGCACCATGCGCCGCTCCGTCGACCAGAACGCCCTGGACCCCACGCAGGCCCTCGACCTCTACAACCGACTGGTCGACCCCTGCTACGACTTCCTCATGAACCTCCACGGCCTGGACAACGTGGAGGTGGACAAGGAAGGCCGCGCCCTCGTCGGCATCAGCCGCGCCCGCGAACTGCTCTCCCGCGAAGACGCCGTCATCGCCTCGGCCCTCGCCGCGCGCAACGTCACCGCCCCCGACGTCCGCCACGTCTCCGACTTCGTCGCCAAGCGCACCCTGCTCTACGAGTTCAACCTCGTCACCCTCCCCGCCGAGGACCGGGAGCGCTTCGAGAAGTACTGGAAGGACCCCGAGACCCAGCCCCTGCGCGACGCCGAGGAACGCTTCATCGTCGGCGGCGCCGTCAACAAGCCGCGCAGCGTCACCGCCGCCCAGTGGGACGAGGCCTCCACCAAGGTCCTCGAAGACCTGGCCGACATGAACACCGACGCCGGCAACCGCTACCAAGAGCGCATCGAGCCCGTCGCCACGGACGTCATGGTCCAGGCCGCCGCCGCCGGCGTCCTCGGCTTCCTCGCCCTGACCGTGTCGCTGGTGCTGTCCGTACGCATCGGCCGCGACCTCGTCCGCGACCTGTCCCGGCTGCGCAAGGAGGCCCACGAGGCCTCCGGCGTCCGACTGCCCAGCGTGATGCGCCGACTCGCCGCGGGCGAGCACGTGGACGTGGAGACCGAGTCGCCGCAGCTCGAATACGAGAAGGACGAGGTCGGCCAGGTCGGCCAGGCCCTCAACACCCTCCAGCGCGCCGCCGTCGAGGCCGCCGTCAAGCAGGCCGACCTGCGCCGCGGCGTCTCCGAGGTGTTCGTCAACCTGGCCCGCCGCAACCAGGTGCTGCTGCACCGCCAGCTGACCCTCCTCGACACGATGGAACGCCGTACCGAGGACACCGAGGAACTGGCCGACCTCTTCCGCCTCGACCACATGACCACCCGCATGCGCCGGCACGCCGAGGGCCTCGTGATCCTCTCCGGCGCCGCGCCCTCCCGCCAGTGGCGCAAGCCCGTCCAGCTGATGGACGTCGTACGCGCCGCCGTCGCCGAGGTCGAGGACTACGAGCGCATCGAGGTGCGCCGGCTCACGCGCCTGGGCATCGTCGGCCCGGCCGTCGCCGACGTCACCCACCTCATCGCCGAACTCCTGGAGAACGCGACCGTGTTCTCGCCGCCGCACACCGCGGTCCAGGTGCACGGCGAGCGCGTCGCCAACGGCTTCACCCTGGAGATCCACGACCGCGGCCTCGGCATGACCCCGGAAGCGCTGCTCGACGCGAACCTCCGGCTCGCCGAGACCCCCGAGTTCGAGCTCTCCGACACCGACCGCCTCGGCCTGTTCGTCGTCAGCCGCCTCGCGCAGCGCCACAGCGTCAAGGTCGTCCTCCAGCCCAGCCCGTACGGGGGCACCACCGCGGTGCTCTTCCTCCCCGCGGCCCTGCTGACCGAGGCACCCGAGACCAACGGCGCGGGCGCGCGGTTCGACGGCGCCCGCGCCGCAGCCAAGCCCCTCAGGTCCGACAAGGCCGGCCACCTCGGCCGCGCCGGGTCCGAGCGGCCCGCGGCCGCCGCCATGGAGCGCTCGGCCTCCGGCCGCCCGCTGCCCGTCGCCGAACTGCGCGGCCCGGTCGAGCTGGAGGCGCCGCTCCCGGTCGGCGGGCTGGACCGGCTGGACGGCCTCGACGACCCCGCCGCGCTCGACGGCGCCCCCACGGCGATCACGAGCCGCACCGGCGCCGCCGGCCGCCCCGTCATGGCCACGCTCGACGACGAGACCCCGCCGAACGGCATCCCGCGCAGCGCCCTGCTGGGCCTGCGCCCGGCGGACCGGCCGCACACCGACCGGCACGCGGACCGCGGCATCTCCCGCAAGGGCGACCGCGACCGCGAACCGCACGCGCCCACCGGCCCGGTCCGGCTGGACGCCCAGCGCGTGGAGACCCCGCGTCCGGACGGCACCCGCTCCCAGGGCGCCGTACCGCTGCCGCGCCGCCGTCCGACCCCGACGCTCGTAGCCGAGCACGGCCGCCGGGTGGAGCCCCGCCCGGTGTCCGTGGTCCCACAGCCCGCTCCGGTCTCCGCCGCCGGATCCGATCCCGGATCCGATGGCGGGGCCGTCGCACCCGGCCCCGGCATCGGTGGGCTGCCCCGCCGGGTCCGCCAGGCCAGCCTGGCGCCCCAGCTCAAGAAGTCCCCGTCCGCCGCCCCCGCCGAAGCCGCCCCCGACCAGGTGGCCGACCGGGACGCGGAAGACGTACGCACGCGCATGTCCGCACTCCAGCGTGGCTGGACGGCGGGCCGCAACCAGCACGCACAGCAGAAGTCCGAGACCGAGGCGGGCACATCCGCCGCCGGCGGTCCCGCGAACGAGAACGAAGGGGACGGTCGATGACCGCACCGCAGACCGGCAACGACAGCAGGGGCCGCGGCTCCGGCCCGCTCAACTGGCTCCTCGACGAGCTCGTCGACCGGGTCGGCTCCATCCGCAAGGCGGTGGTCCTTTCCGGCGACGGCCTGCCCACCGGCAGCTCCAAGGACCTGACCCGCGAGGACAGCGAGCACCTGGCGGCGGTCGCCTCCGGCTTCCACAGCCTGGCCAAGGGTGTCGGCCGGCACTTCGACTCCGGCCGGGTCCGCCAGACCGTGGTCGAGCTCGACGAAGCCTTCCTCTTCGTCATGGCCGCGGGCGACGGCAGCTGCCTGGCCGTCCTGGCCGACGCCGACTCCGACGTCGGCCAGGTGGCGTACGAGATGACGCTGATGGTCAAGCGCGTCGGCGACCACCTGGCGACCGCCCCGCGCACCGGGCTGCCAGCCGGAGGGTGAGTCGTAAGGCATGAGCGATTCAGGCCAGGACCACCCCACCGGCATTCCCGGCGGTTTCACCGTCGACCCGCCCTACTCCGACCCCGACCACCTGGACCCCGACCACGCGCACTGGTTCGACGACGACGCGGGGCCCGTCGTCCGCCCGTACGCCATGACCCGCGGCCGGACCAGCCATGCGGGTCAGCACCGACTCGACCTGATCGCGCTCGTCGTCGCCGAACCGGCGGCCGACGATCCGGTCTGGGACATGACCCTCTCCCCGGAACACGCCCACATCCTCGGGCTGTGCCGGGGCCGACCGCAGTCCGTCGCCGAACTCGCGGCCGATCTCGACCTCGCGGTCGGGGTCGTCCGCGTCCTGATCGGCGACCTGGTCGACGAGGAACTGGTCCACGTGACCAGGCCGGTACCGCCGGCCGAACTGCCCGATGAATCCATTCTGCGTGAGGTGATCGATGGCCTTCGGGCGCTTTAGCCGCACCGGTGCCATGCACGCGGTGTCGCCGGTCGAGCCGCTGACCTTGAAGATCCTGGTCGCGGGCGGCTTCGGGGTGGGCAAGACCACCCTGGTCAGCGCGGTGAGCGAAATCAGACCGCTGCGCACCGAGGAACGGCTCTCCGAGCCGGGCGTCGGTGTCGACGACACCGGGGGAGTGGAGGGCAAGAGCACCACCACCGTGGCCATGGACTTCGGGCGCATCACGCTCCGCGAGGACCTGGTGCTGTACCTGTTCGGCACCCCCGGACAGGACCGCTTCTGGTTCCTGTGGGACGAGCTCGCCCAGGGGTCGCTCGGCGCCGTCGTCCTCGCGGACACCCGCCGCCTCGCCGACTGCTTCGCCGCCATCGACTACTTCGAGCGGCGCGCGATCCCGTTCGTCGTCGCGGTCAACTGCTTCGACGGCGCCGACCGGCACCCCGTGGTGACCGTACGGACGGCACTGGACCTCGATCCCGGGGTACCGGTCCTCCTGTGCGACGCACGGGACCGGGAATCCGTGAAGGACGTGCTGGTGGGGGTCGTGGAACACGCGATGTCCCTGGCGCGCGAGCGGCGCCGGAGCCTCTCGGCGGGCGCCTGACGCGAGGGCGGCCCGTACCCCCGCCGACTGGGGTACGGGCCGCAGCTCTCACGGGGGAGCGGGGTCCCGGTCGTGGCGCGGGACTGTGGAGCGAGTGTGAACCTGCCGCCGGGAGCCGTCAAGCATGCGGACAACACCAGCAGTTCAGCGCACGGCGACGACGGCAGACCCGTGCCCGAACAGCCCCTGGTTCGCCGTGATCCCGGCCCGCGCACCGGGCACCTGCCGCGCCCCGGCCGCACCGCGCAACTGCCAGGTCAGCTCACACACCTGCGCGATCGCCTGCGCCGGCACCGCCTCCCCGAAGGAAGCGAGCCCGCCACTGGTGTTGACCGGGATCCGGCCACCCAGCGCCGTCGCCCCCTCCCGTACGAGCTTCGCCCCCTCACCCTCCCCGCACAGCCCGATGTCCTCGTACCACTCCAGCTCCAGGGCGGTGGACAGGTCGTACACCTCGGCCAGGGAGAGGTCGTCCGGGCCGAGCCCCGCCTCCTCGTAGGCGGCGCGCGCGATCGAGGACCTGAAGGACCCGGCCGCCGGCGCCACCGCCACCGCCGAGTCGGTGGCGATGTCCGGCAGGTCCAGCACCGTCCGCGGATAGGTGGGCGTCACCGTCGAGACCGCCCGGATCCGCACCGGATCGGCCACGCCGCGCGCACGGGCGAAGTCCATGCTGGTGAGCACCAGGGCCGCACCCCCGTCGGAGGTGGCGCAGATGTCGAGCAGCCGGAGCGGATCGGCGACCACCGCCGAGGCCGCGACCTCCTCGGCGGTGACCTCCTTGCGGTAGCGGGCGTGCGGATTGAGCAGCCCGGCCGCCGCGTTCTTCACCTTGACCTGGGCGAAGTCCTCGAGGGTGTCCCCGTGGAGAGCCATCCGGCGCCGGGCGTAGAGCGCGAAGTAGGCCGGGTTGGTGGCGCCGAGCACGCGGAACCGCAGCCAGTCCGGATCGTCGGGCCGGTCGCCGCCGGCCGGCGCGAAGAACCCCTTGGGCGCGGCGTCCGCGCCCACCACGAGCACCACGTCGGCCAGGCCGGCCAGGATCTGCGCGCGGGCGGTTCCGATGGCCTGGGCGCCGGACGCGCAGGCCGCGTACACGCTGGTGACCCGGGCGCCCTGCCAGCCGAGCGCCCGGGCGAAGGTGGCGCCCGCCACGTAGCCCGGGTAGCCGGAGCGTACGGTGTCCGCGCCGACGATCGACTGCACCTGCGTCCAGTCCAGTCCGGCGTCGGCCAGCGCCGCCCGCGCGGCGGCCCGCCCGTATTCGACGAAACTGCGGCCCCATTTGCCCCAAGGGTGCATACCGGCCCCGAGGACGGCGATGTCGGCGCTCACTCGGTGCCTCCCACCGGCCGGAACTGCCAGGTGGTCCAGACGGTCCCGGAGTCCCCGGTGGTCCCGCCGGTCTCGGAGGCCCCGGAGGTCCCGCCGGTCCCGGAAGTCCCGGCGTCCTCGTTCAGCACGCCCCTGACCACCTCGACCTCCATCCCGACCGCGAGATCGGCGACCCCCACTCCGGGCGCGGCCTGCCCCAGGACCACCATCCCCTCGGCCTCCAGTTCCACCGCGACCAGCGTGTACGGCTCCCAGGGCGCGGCCGGGTCGGACACGTACGGCGCGGGCGGCCGGTAGCGCCCGTCGGTGTAGGACCAGACCCGGCCCCGCGGGGACAGCGGCACCTCGGCGAGCTCGCCGCCGCCGGGGCAGCGCGGATTGCGGCAGTACGCGTCCTCGCGCGGGAAGAACACCGCGGTACAGGCCGAGCACCGGGTACCGAGCAGCCGGAAGCCGCCGCCGTCCGGTGCGTCCTCGGTGAACCACCCGCTCACGACGGGTGTGCGTGTGCGTGCCACGATGCCCCTCCCTGGTCAGCAATCTGACGGATCGTCAGGAGTCTGCCACGGGCGGACCGCCCTGACACGGGTTCTCGGCGAGCCACTTCTGCGCGATCTCGCCCAGCTCCGCGTCGCGCCCGGCCAGCATCATCCGGATCATCTGCGCGTCCCCGCGCAGCGACCATCCGGGATGGCCGAAGGTGGCCGGGTTGTTGCCCTCGATCAGGAAGTGCGCGGGCCAGGCGGTCCCGTACCCGATCAGGGGGAGGGCGGCGAGGTAACGCCCGCGGCCGCGCGCCAGCCCGTAGGCGGTCACGGCCAGACCGGTCAGGGTGCCCGTGAGATGGATCCAGCGGGTGGCGGCGCGCGAGTGCATCGCGACGTAGTAGGGCCAGAATTCCTCGTACGAGGTGAAGGTCATGCGGGCACGGTACTCACGGCCGCACCACGGCGACAGCGACGGGGAGAGTCGAAATGCGCGCCGGGAGGCACCTCGCGCGCGACCGGCAGCGGTCCCGCAACGGCCGCCGTCCGCGCACCCCTTGGCATACCATCGCCGGATGTCGCCACACCTGCTGAAGGACTCGCACTGCTCCACCTGCGGAGCCCCGTACTCCAGCCCTGCGTGGCCCCGCACCTGCGCGGCCTGCGGGGCGACCGCCTACCGCAATCCGCTCCCCGTGGCCGTCACCCTCCTCCCCGTCGAGGACGCGGACGGCACCGGCCTCGTGGTCATCACCCGCACCATCGAACCCGCCCTCGGCGGCGTCGCCCTCCCCGGCGGCTTCATCGACTTCGGCGAGGACTGGCGCGACGCGGTCGTCCGTGAACTCTTCGAGGAGACCGGCATCACGGCCCCGGCGGAGGAGGTCGTGCTGGCCGACGCCCTGAGCTCCCCGGCGGGCCACCTCCTGCTCTTCGGCCTCCTGCCGGTCCGCCCGGCCGCGGAACTGCCCGCCTCGAAGCCGACGGACGAGACCACGGGCTGGCACGTCCTGCGCACCCCGTCGGTGCTGGCCTTCCCCCTGCACACCCAGGCGGCGGCGTCCTGGTTCGCGGGCAAGTACGCCTGAGTCCGACGCCCTGGGCCCGATGCCCCGAGCTTCCGACGCCCTGAGCCTTTGACGCCGTGAGCCCGACGCCGTGAGCCGGGCTCACGGCGTCGGGCCCTGGGCAAGCGCCGTCAGTGCCAGTTGCTGATCTGCACGTCGCGCGGGTGAGGCGCGCCGGAGCCCGTCTCCACCAGGGACTTCAGGCTCATCAGGAAGATCGCCCACTTGGTGCTGCAGTGGTTCATGAACTCGACCGGTTCGCGCCAGCCCGCGTGCGCGAACATGAGGATCGTCCACTCGCCGTCCTGGGTCAGCTCGAAGCCCACCGTGGTCCCGACCCACTCGGCCGGACCGTCGACGACGTCCCACAGCACCCGTGCGTTCGGCCGCAGTTCGAGCACCTTCATGTCGAAGCCGCCGAGGTCGCCGAACCGGAACTCCAGGACGCCGTCGCCGTTCCCGCTCGTGTCGGTCGTCCACCACGCGGCCAGTCCCTCGACCGTGGTGAGCGCTTCGTACACCTTCTCCGGGGTCGCGGTGATGCCTACCCGGTGCAGGATGTCCACCATCTCGCTCTCCTCGCTTCTCCGTGTCGTTTCTCCGTGTCACTGCTTCTCGTTCTTGGCCCGTTGGATCGCTTCGGCGAGGCTCTTGACGCGCCGCAGCCGGGCGTCCCACATCTCGCCGACCGAGTTCAGCTGCGCCACGGCCCGGGCCAGCTGGGCCTCGTCCACCCGGTAGCGCTTCTCCCGTCCCGCCGGCGCCGACCGGACCAGCCCGACCCGGTCGAGCACGGCCAGGTGTTTGGTCACGGCCTGCCTGGTCACCGGCAGGTGCGCGCTGAGGGTGGTCGCGGTCCCCTGGCCGTCGGCCAGCAGGAGGTCGATCATCCGGCGCCGGGTCGGGTCGCCTATCGCGGACCACAGGTCGTCGTCGACGGCGGTGCTCATCGCGCGGCCGCCACTCGATCGGCGGTCGCGACCAGGCGCGGCAGGTAGAAGTCCCAGCCCTGCCGGTGGTCGTCGTAGGTGGCTTCGAGCACGGCGGCCTCCCAGCCCCGTTCGCGGTAGCCGCTCTCGCGGAAGCGGACCGTGGTTCCCGTCCCAGCGGGCAGGAGCTCGAAGGTCACCAGCAGCGAGTTGCCCGGACCCGCCACCTCCGTCTCCGTCTCCGACTCCGTCTCGTCGTAGGTCCACCGGAAGGAGAACATCCGCGGCGGGTCGGCCTCGACGACCGTGAACGGCGCGGACTGCTGCCGACCGGTGTCCCGATCCGTCCACGTGAGATGGGCGGTCGCGCCCGCGGCCGGCTCGAACGCGGTGGTCTCGGCGCTCCACCACTCCCGGATGTGCTCGGGGCTGCTCAGCACCTCGAACACCACGTCGGGCGAGGCGTCGATGTGCAGCTCGCGCTCGATGCTCCCGTACTCCATGGCCGTCTCCATCTTTCGCAACCTTCGGTTGCATATAAAGCTAACCCTCCTCCGGCTGATATGCAACCGATGGTTGCATATCAGCCGGAGGAGGCAGCGGCACCACGGGCCCGTACGGCCGCCCGCCCCGTGCGCCTACCCGCCCCGTGCGCCTACCGGCCCCGCGCGGCCACAGGCCCCGTGCGCCTACCGGCCCCGTGCGCCTACAGGCCCCGTACGGTGACCCCCTCCACCCGGTTCCCCGTCTCGTCCTCCACCACCACCGCGTCACCCAGCCACCGCACCGTGTACCGCTCCACCTCGCCCGCCCCGAAGCCCGGCCCCGGGTCCCGGATCACCACCCCGCCCCCCGTGCGCCCCCGGGCCGGAGCCCAGACCTCCAGTTCCAGCCCGTCGCCGGAGGCGGCACGCACCGGCAGCACCGACCCCGCCCGCGCCAGCACCGGGATCCGGCCCTGCGGCGCGTCCAGCAGGATCTGGCCCGGGCCCTCGTACGCCGCCCCCGTCGCCGTGTCGTACCAGCGCCCCCGCGGCAGCAGTACCGCCCGCCGGTCCGCCCCGCACTCCAGCACCGGCGCCACCAGCAGCGCATCACCCAGCAGGAACGCGTCCTCGCAGTCCCGCAGCCGCCGTTCCTCCGGCGTCCCCCACCACACCGGACGCACGTACGGGGCGCCCGTCCGCCGCGCCAGGTGGGCCAGCGTCACGAAGTACGGCCGCAACCGCTCCCGCTCCGCCATCACCGCCCCGGCCTGCTCCGCCACCTCCGGCCCGAACTCCCACGGCTCCCGCCGCCCCGCCCAGATCGCCGAGTGGGTCCGGAACAGCGGCAGGTAGGCCCCCAATTGCAGCCACCGCACGTACAACTCCGGCGACGGGGACCCCCCGAACCCCCCGACGTCCGGGCCCGAGTACGGCACCCCGCACAGCCCGAGCCCCAACACCAGCGCCAACGAGGCCCGCAGCCCCTCCCAGCTGGACTCCACGTCCCCCGACCAGGTGCCCCCGTACCGCTGCATCCCCGCCCACCCCGACCGCGAGAACAGGAACGGCCGCTCGGCGGGCCGCAGCCGCACCAGCCCCTCCCACCCCGCCCGCGCCATCCCGAGCGCGTACACGTTGTGCCCCTCGCGGTGGTCACCGCCCGCCCCGTCCAGCGCGTGCCGGGCCGACCTCGGCAGCGTCGTGTCCCCGAACGGAGCAAAGGACACCGGCTCGTTCATGTCGTGCCAGAAACCGGCGAAGCCCTGCGCGAGCCGCTCCTCGTACAGCCCGCCCCACCACTCCCGCACCGCCGGATCCGTGAAATCCGGGTACGCGCACTCGCCCGGCCACACCTCACCGCGCACCTCCCCGCCCCGCGCGTCCCGCACGAAGGCCCCGCCCGACCCCACCGTCAGCCCCGACACGTGCACCCCGTCGCCCGCCTTCACCGCCGGGTCCACGATCGACACGAGCCGCACCCCCAGCTCCCCCAACTCGCTCGCCAGCCCGGGCAGATCGGGGAACCGCCCCTGGTCCACCGTGAACACCCGGTGCCCGTCGTAGTGGTCGATGTCCAGATGTACGGCCGACAGCGCGAGCCCGCGCGACGCGTACCCCGCCACCACCCGCCGCACCTCTTCCGCGCTCCCGAACCCCCACCGCGCGTGCTGGTACCCCAGCGCCCACTCCGGCGGCACCGCGGCCGAACCCGTCAGCCCCGACCACCCCTGCAACACCCGCGCCGGCGTCCCCACCAGCACCCAGCACCGCAGCGGCCCGCCCTCCATCCGCAGCTCGCTCGCCCCCGGCCGGTCCGCCCCCGAACCGGCGCCCTCCTCACCCTCGCGCAGCACCACCCGCCCGTCCCACGAGTTGTCGTGGAACACCAGATGCGTCCCCGCGTCCGCGACCACCAGCTGCACCGGCATCGTCAGGTACAGCGGATCGGCCCCCGGCCCGAAGCCCCCCTTCGGATCCGTGTTCCACAGCCGGTACGCCCCGTCCCGCAGCCGCGGCCCCGCGGCCCGCCCGCCCAGCCCGAAGAACCGCGCGTCCGCCGGCACCTCGCTCCGCTGGAGCCACCGCGCCGCACCCATCCGCGGATCCACCGGCTCCCACCACCGCGGCGGCGCCTCCCGCCGCAGCACCGTCCCGCCCGGCGTACGCACCTCCAGCGCCCCGTGCCGCGACACCGCCACCGTCACCCGCTCCGACACCACCCGCCAGCCGCCCCCGGTGTCCGGCTCCAGCACGGCCCGCGGATCCGGCTCGGGGCCGTCGCCCACCACCGCGTACGAGGGCGTCGGCCCCGCCCCGTCCCAACTCCAGAACACCGCGCCGCCCACCATCACCCGTACCAGCAGCTCGGAGCGCGCGAACCGCAGCACGCCCCCGCCCGGGAGGGCCTCCGTACCGGTCAGCAGCCCGGGGACGCGCGCCCGCTCCGCGCCCCGGCGCGGCAGCCCCACCGCGTCCGAGCGCCGGTGGCGCCAGGCCGAGCGCCAGGCGCGCCGACCGCGCTCCGTACCGATGTCCTTCACCGCACGTACCAGATCACGACCGTTCATGCCGCTCACCCTGCCACCGGCCCCCGACCGAGGGGACGGCGTTCAACTGTCGTTCACCCGGCAGCGGCACCCCCGAGTCGATCACCCGACCCGCCAGGACAGCCCTGGTGCAGCGGACGATCACATGGCATGGTCCCTGTGAGCCGCCGCGCCCACACCCCCGCGCGACGGCACCGTACGCACACGAAGCGCGAGCCGCAGACTTGACCGGGAGCCGACCCATGACCTCAGCCACGCAGCCGGAACCCCTCTGGGCGCCGGGCCCCGACCGGATCGCCGCGGCACGGATCACCGCCTTCCAGTCCTGGGCCGCAGAGCGCCACGGAGCCCCCGCCGACGGCGGCTACCCCGCCCTGCACCGCTGGTCCGTCGACGAGCTCGACACCTTCTGGCAGGCCGTCGCCGAGTGGTTCGACGTCCGCTTCACCACCCCGTACGCATCCGTCCTCGCCGACCGCTCCATGCCCGGCGCGCAATGGTTCACCGGAGCCACCCTCAACTACGCCGAGCACGCGCTGCGCGCCGCCGAGGACCCGGCGCGCGCCGACGACCCCGCCCTGCTGTACGTGGACGAGACCCACGAGCCCGTCCCCGTCACCTGGGCCGAGCTCCGCCGCCAGGTCGGCTCGCTCGCGGCCGAACTGCGCGCCCTCGGCGTACGCCCCGGCGACCGGATCAGCGGCTACCTCCCCAACATCCCCGAGGCCGCCGTCGCCCTCCTCGCCACCGCCGCCGTCGGCGGGGTCTGGACCTCCTGCGCCCCCGATTTCGGAGCCCGCAGCGTCCTCGACCGCTTCCAGCAGGTCGAGCCCGTCGTCCTGTTCACCGTGGACGGCTACCGCTACGGCGGCAAGGAGCACGACCGCCGCGACACCGTCGCCGAACTCCGCGCCGACCTCCCCTCCCTGCGCGCCGTCGTCCACATCCCGCTCCTCGGCACGCCCGCCCCCGAAGGCGCCCTCGACTGGTCCGCCCTGACCTCGGGCGACACCGAGCCCGTCTTCGAACCGGTCCCCTTCGACCACC
The DNA here is from genome assembly GCF_026340975.1 of Streptomyces sp. NBC_01214. Taxonomy (GTDB): domain Bacteria; phylum Actinomycetota; class Actinomycetes; order Streptomycetales; family Streptomycetaceae; genus Streptomyces. The sequence goes on from NZ_JAPEOS010000001.1 coordinate 3,069,794, forward strand.
CCCTCTGGGTGCTGTACTCCTCCGGTACGACCGGCCTCCCCAAGGCCATCGTCCAGTCCCAGGGCGGCATCCTCCTCGAACACCTCAAGCAGCTCGGCCTGCACTGCGACCTCGGCCCCGAGGACCGGTTCTTCTGGTACACCTCCACCGGCTGGATGATGTGGAACTTCCTCGTCTCCGGCCTGCTCACCGGCACGACCGTCGTGCTCTACGACGGCAGCCCCGGCTACCCCGACACGGGCGCCCAGTGGCGCATTGCCGAACGCACCGGAGCCACCCTCTACGGCACCTCCGCCGCCTACGTCATGGCCTGCCGCAAGGCCGAGGTGCACCCGGCCCGCGACTTCGACCTCTCCGCCGTGAAGTGCGTGGCCACCACCGGCTCCCCGCTCCCGCCCGACGGCTTCCGCTGGCTCCACGACGAGGTCGCCGAGGACCTCTGGATCGCCTCCGTCAGCGGCGGCACCGACGTGTGCAGCTGCTTCGCGGGCGCCGTCCCCACCCTCCCCGTGCACATCGGCGAACTCCAGGCCGCCTGCCTCGGTACGGACCTCCAGGCCTGGGACCCCTCCGGCAAGCCGGTCACCGGCGAGGTCGGCGAGCTCGTCGTCACCAACCCCATGCCGTCCATGCCGATCCACTTCTGGAACGACCCCGACGGCAGCCGCTACCGAGACAGCTACTTCGACATGTTCCCGGGCGTCTGGCGCCACGGCGACTGGATCACGATCACCGACCACGGCTCGGTGATCATCCACGGCCGCTCCGACTCCACCCTGAACCGACAGGGCGTCCGGATGGGCTCCGCCGATATCTACGAGGCCGTCGAACGCCTTCCCGAGATCAAGGAATCCCTGGTCATCGGCCTGGAGGAACCGAACGGCGGCTACTGGATGCCGCTCTTCGTCCACCTGGCCCCCGGCGCGACCCTCGACGACGACCTGCGCGCCCGGATCAAGGCGACGATCCGCGAGGAACTCTCCCCGCGCCACGTCCCCGACGAGGTCATCGAGGTCCCGGCCATCCCGCACACCCTCACCGGCAAGCGCATCGAGGTCCCGATCAAGCGCCTGCTCCAGGGCGCCCCCCTGGCCAAGGCCGTCAACCCGGGCTCCGTCGACAACATCGACCTCCTCAGCTTCTACGAGGAGCTGGCCCGCACCCGCGGCTGAGGCCACTGTCAGTGGCGATGACTACTCTGAGTGAGCAAGCGATTGCGATACTCAGGGGGATCCATGCCACGCAAGAACGACACCGGAGCGCAGACCGGCGCGCACCGGACCCGCACCACCGACCGGCGCCGCCTGCTGCGACGCGAGGTCCCCGGAACCATCGGCCTCCTGGCCGACGCCGGGGACTTCGCGGCCATGCGCGGCTACCGCAGCTTCACCTTCGACGACCACCAGGACTACCTCCACCACGTGGACGGCCTGCTCAGGTCCCTCGCGGCCCAGGGCATCCACACCACCGTCGCCCTCTTCGACCCCGAGGAGTACGCCGAATTCTGCGGGGAGACCGGCCTCGACCCGGACACCCCCGAAACCCGAGCCCGCTTCACCGCCGAGCTGGCCGGCAGCGGCGCCCTCCTGCCCTACAGCGGCCAGCCCATCGACGAGCTGGTCCCGCTCCTCGTCGACGAAGCCGTCCGCCAGGCCACCTGGGAGTACGCCACCGGCGTCCTCGCCGAGGTCGGCCACTGCGCGGACTGCGGCGAGGACATCGGCCACTCCTCCTTCGACCGCGCCACCGACGCGCTCAAACGCCTCGTGGCCGGCGCCGGACCCGGCCACCACCACTTCGTCTGCAGCATCCCGACCGAAGCACAACAGCTCGTCGCCGTCCTCCACGCCGACACCACCGACGACCCGGACGCCCCGCCCCGCGTCGACGGCCGGGCGGGGCTCGACTTCGTGACGGTCCTCGCCGCGGGACTCGCCCTCGGCGGCCCCGGGGGACTGGTGGTCCGCACCACCGGTGAGGGCCGCCGGGACCGGGTCCACGGCTGGCGCCTGGACCGCGGCCGGCTCACCGCCCTATCGGCCGCGGCCGTTTTCAACGCCTACTGCACCGACGCCGACACCGGAGAACCCGTCGCCCCCGAATCGGGCGTCGAATACTGCCCGGGGTACGAGGTCGACGCACCAGGACCGCACCACTGACCGGTCCGGAACGGACCGAGGGGCCCTCGCCACCGGCGAAGGCCCCTCGACACCGCACCACACCATCCGGCTACTCGCCGGACAGCACCGCCTGCGCGGCCACACGGGCCTCTTCGGCGCTGTCCGCCGCACGGGCCGCCGCTGCGGCACGCTCGCACTGGGCCAGCGTGTACTTGGCCAGCGTCGCCCGCACATAGGGGATCGAAGCGGCACCCATCGAAAGAGAGGTGACACCCAGACCGGTCAGCACACAGGCCAGCAGGGGATCGGAAGCGGCCTCGCCACAGACGCCGCAGCTCTTGCCCTCCGCCTTGGCGGCATCCGCCGACAGGGCGATCAGGTCGAGCAGCGCAGGCTGCCACGGGTCCTGGAGCCGAGAGACGGCGCCGACCTGACGGTCGGCGGCGAAGGCGTACTGGGCCAGGTCGTTCGTGCCCAGCGACAGGAACTCGACTTCCTGGAGGATGGAGCGTGCCCGCAGCGCGGCGGACGGGATCTCCACCATCGCGCCGAACTTCGCCTTCAGACCGGCCTCCCGGCAGGCGTCGGCGAAGGCCTTGGCATCGATCCGGTCGGCGACCATCGGCGCCATGACCTCGAGGTAGACCGGCAGCCCCTCGGCGGCCTTGGCCAGCGCGGTGAGCTGCGTGCGCAGCACGTCCGGGTGGTCCAGCAGCGAGCGCAGCCCGCGCACACCCAGCGCCGGGTTGGGCTCGTCGCCCGGCGTCAGGAAGTCCAGCGGCTTGTCGGCGCCGGCATCGAGCACCCGTACGACGACCCGACCCTCGGGGAAGGCCTCGAGCACCTTGCGGTAGGACTCGACCTGCTTCTCCTCGGACGGCGCCTTCTTGCTGTCGTCCAGGAAGAGGAACTCGGTGCGGAACAGACCCACACCCTCCGCCCCCGCCTCGACGGCGGCCGGCACGTCCGCGGGACCGCCGACGTTGGCCAGCAGCGGCACCTTGTGACCGTCGGAGGTCGCACCGGGACCGGACGACGCGGCCAGGGCCGCCCTGCGCTCGGCGGCCGCGGCTTCGAGCTCGGCCCGCTTCTGCGGCGACGGGTCCAGGAACAGGTCGCCCGTGCTCCCGTCCACCGCGATCACGGTGCCCTCGGCGATCTCACCGGCACCCGGCAGCGCCACGATCGCCGGCACGCCCAGCGCCCGCGCGAGGATCGCGCTGTGGCTGGTCGGCCCGCCCTCCTCGGTCACGAAACCGAGGACGAGCGCCGGGTCGAGCAGCGCCGTGTCGGCGGGAGCCAGGTCCCGCGCGATCAGCACGTACGGCTCGTCACTGTCGGGTACGCCCGGCATCGGCACGCCCAGCAGCCGCGCCACGATGCGGTTGCGCACGTCGTCCAGGTCGGCCACCCGGCCGGCCATGTACTCGCCGGCCCCCGCGAGCAGGTCGCGGTACGCGGCGAACGCGTCGTACACACCGCGCTCCGCGGTGCTACCGACGGCGATCCGCCGGTCGACGTCCGCCATCAGCTCGGGGTCCTCGGCGATCATCGCCTGGGCCTCGAGCACGTGCTGGGCCTCGCCACCGGCCAGCTGGCCACGCGCGATCAGATCGGCCGCCACCGCACTCACGGCCTGACGGGCGCGCCCCTGTTCGCGCGCCGCCTCATCCGCGGTGATCTGCCTGGCCGGCGGCTCCAGAACCGCCGTGCCCATGTGCCGCACCTCGCCGATCGCCACCCCGTGGCTCACGCCGACGCCTCGCAGCGTTGTCTCCATTTCACCCGTCTCCGATAGAGCGGCGGGCCGAGCCGCCGCGGTGGATGTACGACTCGCCCGAACAGGCGGACGCGTCACTGCCAGCTGAAGAGAGCGTCGTCAGCCTTCACGTCGCCGGATTCGACGACGTCGGAGAGGGATTTGGCCGTCGCTTCGAGCGCCACGACGGGGCAGATCGGCGACTTGCCGGCCGCCTCGACAGCAGCGGGGTTCCAGCGGATGACGGCCTGGCCGCGGGTCACGGTGTCGCCCTTGTTCACGAGGAGCTCGAAGCCCTCGCCGTTGAGCTGAACCGTGTCGATGCCGAGGTGCGTGAGTACACCGTGGCCCTCGCCATCGACGACCACGTACGCGTGCGGGTGCAAGGAGACGACCACACCATCGACGGGGGACACCGCCTCAGACGCCTCGCGCACGGGATCGATAGCGGTGCCCGGTCCCACCATCGCGCCGGAGAACACCGGATCGGGCACTGCCGCGAGTCCGATGGCGCGCCCGGCAAGTGGGGACGTCACGCTGGTCATGGGGGGCCTCCCAGGGGTGGGGCTCATCGTGTCGCCGTCACTACCTGTCGCGAACGGCGTACTCTTCAGAAGGATATGGCACAAGATGTTCGGGTTCGCCCGATGTTGTGGATCCCGGTCCGGGCGTCTCCGTTGGCAGGGAGACTAGTGGACTAGACCGGTGGACTAGACCATACGCCTGAATCGATTTGCTTGGGCACCCCCAGAGCTGTACTGTCGTGACTCCCGCCAGGACGCCTCGTGTGAACTTCTCGCGAACGGCCGATGGACGGGACTCCTCCTCTTCAGTGTCGATCTTGATCCCATCCCTTTTTCCGTACGCCTTTTCGGTAATGCGGAGAGTGGTCAGGGGGAAGGAAAACCGCTGATAGAGTCGGAGCCGCTGGAAAGGGAAACGCGAAAGCGAAAACCTGGAAAGCGCCGAGGAAGTCGGACACGAAAGAGTCTGATAGAGTCGGAAACGCAAGAACAGAACGAAAGCCCGGAGGAAAGCCCGAAAGGGTGAGTACAAAGGAAGCGTCCGTTCCTTGAGAACTCAACAGCGTGCCAAAAATCAACGCCAGAAGTTGATACCCCGTCCACTTCGGTGGATGAGGTTCCTTTGAAAAAGACCTGTCGGGCCTTCGGGTGCTGGCAGGCAACAACACAGCGAGGACGTTGTGGCGCGTCGGTCTTATTCCGACATGACGTGCCCGCTCTAAGTGATGTGTGCACCCGATTACGGGTAAACATTCATGGAGAGTTTGATCCTGGCTCAGGACGAACGCTGGCGGCGTGCTTAACACATGCAAGTCGAACGATGAAGCCCTTCGGGGTGGATTAGTGGCGAACGGGTGAGTAACACGTGGGCAATCTGCCCTTCACTCTGGGACAAGCCCTGGAAACGGGGTCTAATACCGGATACCACTCCTGCCTGCATGGGCGGGGGTTGAAAGCTCCGGCGGTGAAGGATGAGCCCGCGGCCTATCAGCTTGTTGGTGGGGTAATGGCCCACCAAGGCGACGACGGGTAGCCGGCCTGAGAGGGCGACCGGCCACACTGGGACTGAGACACGGCCCAGACTCCTACGGGAGGCAGCAGTGGGGAATATTGCACAATGGGCGAAAGCCTGATGCAGCGACGCCGCGTGAGGGATGACGGCCTTCGGGTTGTAAACCTCTTTCAGCAGGGAAGAAGCGAAAGTGACGGTACCTGCAGAAGAAGCGCCGGCTAACTACGTGCCAGCAGCCGCGGTAATACGTAGGGCGCAAGCGTTGTCCGGAATTATTGGGCGTAAAGAGCTCGTAGGCGGCTTGTCACGTCGGATGTGAAAGCCCGAGGCTTAACCTCGGGTCTGCATTCGATACGGGCTAGCTAGAGTGTGGTAGGGGAGATCGGAATTCCTGGTGTAGCGGTGAAATGCGCAGATATCAGGAGGAACACCGGTGGCGAAGGCGGATCTCTGGGCCATTACTGACGCTGAGGAGCGAAAGCGTGGGGAGCGAACAGGATTAGATACCCTGGTAGTCCACGCCGTAAACGTTGGGAACTAGGTGTTGGCGACATTCCACGTCGTCGGTGCCGCAGCTAACGCATTAAGTTCCCCGCCTGGGGAGTACGGCCGCAAGGCTAAAACTCAAAGGAATTGACGGGGGCCCGCACAAGCGGCGGAGCATGTGGCTTAATTCGACGCAACGCGAAGAACCTTACCAAGGCTTGACATATACCGGAAAGCATTAGAGATAGTGCCCCCCTTGTGGTCGGTATACAGGTGGTGCATGGCTGTCGTCAGCTCGTGTCGTGAGATGTTGGGTTAAGTCCCGCAACGAGCGCAACCCTTGTCCTGTGTTGCCAGCATGCCCTTCGGGGTGATGGGGACTCACAGGAGACCGCCGGGGTCAACTCGGAGGAAGGTGGGGACGACGTCAAGTCATCATGCCCCTTATGTCTTGGGCTGCACACGTGCTACAATGGCCGGTACAATGAGCTGCGATACCGTGAGGTGGAGCGAATCTCAAAAAGCCGGTCTCAGTTCGGATTGGGGTCTGCAACTCGACCCCATGAAGTCGGAGTCGCTAGTAATCGCAGATCAGCATTGCTGCGGTGAATACGTTCCCGGGCCTTGTACACACCGCCCGTCACGTCACGAAAGTCGGTAACACCCGAAGCCGGTGGCCCAACCCGTAAGGGAGGGAGCTGTCGAAGGTGGGACTGGCGATTGGGACGAAGTCGTAACAAGGTAGCCGTACCGGAAGGTGCGGCTGGATCACCTCCTTTCTAAGGAGCACAGTACCGATTGCAGACAAATGTTCTGCACGGTCAGCTCATGGGTGGAACGTTGATTAGTTGGCATCTTCGGTCTGATGGTTCTCGAGTACTGCTTCGGCGTGGAAAGAGGAGACGGATGAACGGAGATGCTTGGCACGTTGTTGGGTCCTGAAGGTACGGCCGTAAGGTCATGTCTTCAGTGCCGGCCCCGGTGAAGCATTCCTTAGGGAGTGTGTGACGGGTGGCTGGTCGTTGTTTGAGAACTACACAGTGGACGCGAGCATCTGTGGCCAAGTTTTTAAGGGCGCACGGTGGATGCCTTGGCACCAGGAACCGATGAAGGACGTGAGAGGCCGCGATAGGCCCCGGGGAGCTGCCAACTGAGCTTTGATCCGGGGGTGTCCGAATGGGGAAACCCGGCAGTCGTCATGGGCTGTCACCCACTGCTGAACACATAGGCAGTGTGGAGGGAACGAGGGGAAGTGAAACATCTCAGTACCCTCAGGAAGAGAAAACAACCGTGATTCCGGGAGTAGTGGCGAGCGAAACCGGATGAGGCCAAACCGTATGCGTGTGATACCCGGCAGGGGTTGCGCATGCGGGGTTGTGGGAATGAGCTTGATCGGTCTGCCGGCCGGTCGGCGAGTCAGAAACCGTTGATGTAGTCGAAGGACATGCGAAAGGTCCGGCGTAGAGGGTAAGACCCCCGTAGACGAAACATCAGCGGCTTGCTTGCTCATCTCCCAAGTAGCACGGGGCCCGAGAAATCCCGTGTGAATCTGGCGGGACCACCCGCTAAGCCTAAATATTCCCTGGTGACCGATAGCGGATAGTACCGTGAGGGAATGGTGAAAAGTACCGCGGGAGCGGAGTGAAATAGTACCTGAAACCGTGTGCCTACAAGCCGTGGGAGCGTCGCTCATTGGGTTTACCCAATGGGTCGTGACTGCGTGCCTTTTGAAGAATGAGCCTGCGAGTTAGCGGTGTGTAGCGAGGTTAACCCGTGTGGGGAAGCCGTAGCGAAAGCGAGTCCGAATAGGGCGATTGAGTTGCACGCTCTAGACCCGAAGCGGAGTGATCTAGCCATGGGCAGGTTGAAGCGGAGGTAAGACTTCGTGGAGGACCGAACCCACCAGGGTTGAAAACCTGGGGGATGACCTGTGGTTAGGGGTGAAAGGCCAATCAAACTCCGTGATAGCTGGTTCTCCCCGAAATGCATTTAGGTGCAGCGTCGTGTGTTTCTTGCCGGAGGTAGAGCACTGGATAGGCGATGGGCCCTACCGGGTTACTGACCTTAGCCAAACTCCGAATGCCGGTAAGTGAGAGCACGGCAGTGAGACTGTGGGGGATAAGCTCCATGGTCGAGAGGGAAACAGCCCAGAGCATCGACTAAGGCCCCTAAGCGTACGCTAAGTGGGAAAGGATGTGGAGTCGCAGAGACAACCAGGAGGTTGGCTTAGAAGCAGCCACCCTTGAAAGAGTGCGTAATAGCTCACTGGTCAAGTGATTCCGCGCCGACAATGTAGCGGGGCTCAAGCGTACCGCCGAAGTCGTGTCATTGCAGCAATAGGGCCAACGCCCGCTGTGATGGGTAGGGGAGCGTCGTGTGCCGGGTGAAGCAGCAGCGGAAGCTAGTTGTGGACGGTTCACGAGTGAGAATGCAGGCATGAGTAGCGATACACACGTGAGAAACGTGTGCGCCGATTGACTAAGGGTTCCTGGGTCAAGCTGATCTGCCCAGGGTAAGTCGGGACCTAAGGCGAGGCCGACAGGCGTAGTCGATGGACAACCGGTTGATATTCCGGTACCCGCTTTGAAACGCCCAATATCGAATCAGGCGATGCTAAGTCCGTGAAGCCGTTCCGGACCCTTCGGGGAAAGGAAAGTGGTGGAGCCGACGAACCAGACTTGTAGTAGGTAAGCGATGGGGTGACGCAGGAAGGTAGTCCAGCCCGGGCGGTGGTAGTCCCGGGGTAAGGGTGTAGGCCGAGGGGTAGGCAAATCCGTCCCTCATTAAGGCTGAGACCTGATGCCGAGCCGATTGTGGTGAAGTGGATGATCCTATGCTGTCGAGAAAAGCCTCTAGCGAGTTTCATGGCGGCCCGTACCCTAAACCGACTCAGGTGGTCAGGTAGAGAATACCGAGGCGTTCGGGTGAACTATGGTTAAGGAACTCGGCAAAATGCCCCCGTAACTTCGGGAGAAGGGGGGCCATCACTGGTGATAGCACTTGCTGCTTGAGCTGGGGGTGGCCGCAGAGACCAGCGAGAAGCGACTGTTTACTAAAAACACAGGTCCGTGCGAAGCCGTAAGGCGATGTATACGGACTGACGCCTGCCCGGTGCTGGAACGTTAAGGGGACCGGTTAGTGACCTTTCGGGGTTGCGAAGCTGAGAACTTAAGCGCCAGTAAACGGCGGTGGTAACTATAACCATCCTAAGGTAGCGAAATTCCTTGTCGGGTAAGTTCCGACCTGCACGAATGGCGTAACGACTTCTCGACTGTCTCAACCATAGGCCCGGTGAAATTGCACTACGAGTAAAGATGCTCGTTTCGCGCAGCAGGACGGAAAGACCCCGGGACCTTTACTACAGTTTGATATTGGTGTTCGGTTCGGCTTGTGTAGGATAGGTGGGAGACTTTGAAGCAGCCACGCCAGTGGTTGTGGAGTCGCCGTTGAAATACCACTCTGGTCGTGCTGGATGTCTAACCTCGGTCCGTGATCCGGATCAGGGACAGTGTCTGATGGGTAGTTTAACTGGGGCGGTTGCCTCCCAAAGGGTAACGGAGGCGCCCAAAGGTTCCCTCAGCCTGGTTGGCAATCAGGTGTTGAGTGTAAGTGCACAAGGGAGCTTGACTGTGAGACCGACGGGTCGAGCAGGGACGAAAGTCGGGACTAGTGATCCGGCGGTGGCTTGTGGAAGCGCCGTCGCTCAACGGATAAAAGGTACCCCGGGGATAACAGGCTGATCTTCCCCAAGAGTCCATATCGACGGGATGGTTTGGCACCTCGATGTCGGCTCGTCGCATCCTGGGGCTGGAGTCGGTCCCAAGGGTTGGGCTGTTCGCCCATTAAAGCGGTACGCGAGCTGGGTTTAGAACGTCGTGAGACAGTTCGGTCCCTATCCGCTGTGCGCGTAGGAATATTGAGAAGGGCTGTCCCTAGTACGAGAGGACCGGGACGGACGAACCTCTGGTGTGCCAGTTGTCCTGCCAAGGGCATGGCTGGTTGGCTACGTTCGGGAGGGATAACCGCTGAAAGCATCTAAGCGGGAAGCCTGCTTCAAGATGAGTATTCCCACCTCCTTGAGAGGGTAAGGCTCCCAGTAGACGACTGGGTTGATAGGCCAGATGTGGAAGCCCGGTAACGGGTGAAGCTGACTGGTACTAATAGGCCGAGGGCTTGTCCTCAGTTGCTCGCGTCCACTGTGTTAGTTCTGAAATAACGAACAGCTGTGTCAACACCAGCATGTTCAAATTTCATAGTGTTTCGGTGGTCATAGCGTTAGGGAAACGCCCGGTTACATTCCGAACCCGGAAGCTAAGCCTTTCAGCGCCGATGGTACTGCAGGGGGGACCCTGTGGGAGAGTAGGACGCCGCCGAACAATCATTGTGGGAAAGCCCCGCACCAACCCTTTACGGGTTCGGTGCGGGGCTTTTCTGCGTTCAGGACACGTGTGCGGTCTCCTGTAGGGTCAGGAGGCACGAACGACCACATTTCTACAGTCACAGTGGAGGCCCCCGGGTGGAGGTCCAGGAGACTCGGGTTCAGACTGACCGAATTTTCACCATTCCGAACATCCTGAGCATGGCTCGCCTGGCCGGCGTGCCCCTGTTCTTGTGGCTGATCCTCGCGGAGTACGACGGGTGGGCCCTGGCCGTCCTCATGCTCAGCGGGATCAGCGACTACCTCGACGGGAAGCTCGCACGGCGCTGGAATCAGATCAGCAAGCTCGGCCGGCTGCTCGATCCTGCCGCAGACCGGCTCTACGTCCTGTCGACGCTCTTCGGTCTGACTTATCGCGAGATTCTGCCGCTGTGGCTCACCGGAGCGTTGCTCGCGCGCGAGCTGATGTTGCTGGTCATGGTGTGGATCCTGCGTCGTCACGGATATCCGCCGCCGCAGGTCAACTTCCTCGGCAAGGCCGCCACCTTCAACCTGATGTACGCGTTTCCCTTGCTGCTGCTGAGTGACGGAAGCGGCTGGTTGGCCTGGTTGGCGGCAGTTTTCGGATGGGCGTTCGCTGTATGGGGTACAACCCTCTACTGGTGGGCAGGAATCCTTTACGTGGTTCAAGTCCGCCGTCTGGTGAAGGCTGACACCACGGCCGATTGAGCCCGCCCGGCGCCGGATGACGCGGAGGAGTTGCGGAGTCACCGACCGAGACGGGCGAGGGTCGGCACGACTGTCGTCTCCCAAGGAGGACTCTTCCGACATGAAGGCCGTCGTGATGGCCGGTGGCGAAGGCACGCGTCTTCGCCCCATGACGTCGAGCATGCCCAAGCCGCTCCTGCCGGTGGCCAACCGGCCGATCATGGAGCACGTGCTCAGGCTGCTCAAGCGGCACGGGCTCAGCGAGACCGTGGTCACCGTGCAGTTCCTGGCGTCACTCGTCAAGAACTATTTCGGGGATGGCGAAGAGCTCGGAATGGAGCTCACGTACGCCCATGAGGAGAAGCCACTCGGGACCGCCGGCAGCGTCAAGAATGCCGAGGAGGCCCTGAAGGACGATGCCTTCGTCGTCATTTCCGGCGATGCGCTCACCGACTTCGACCTCACCGATCTGATCCGGTTCCACAAGGAGAAGGGCGCCCTCGTCACGGTGTGCCTGACCCGGGTGCCGAACCCGCTGGAATTCGGCATCACGATCGTGGACGAGGAGGGCAAGGTCGAGCGGTTCCTGGAGAAGCCGACCTGGGGGCAGGTGTTCTCGGACACCGTCAACACCGGCATCTACGTCATGGAGCCCGAGGTCTTCAACTACGTGGATCCCGATGTCTCCGTCGACTGGTCCGGTGATGTCTTCCCCCAGCTGATGAAGGAAGGCCGGCCCATCTACGGCTACGTGGCCGAGGGCTACTGGGAGGACGTCGGCACGCACGAGAGCTACGTCAAGGCGCAGGCCGACGTGCTCGAGGGCAAGGTCCAGATCGAGATGGACGGCTTCGAGATCTCTCCCGGGGTGTGGATCGCCGAAGGGGCCGAGGTGAGCCCCGACGCGGTGCTCCGCGGGCCGCTCTACATCGGGGACTACGCCAAGGTCGAAGCCGGCGCGGAGATCCGCGAGCACACGGTCATCGGGTCGAACGTCGTCGTCAAGGGCGGGGCCTTCCTGCACCGGGCCGTCGTCCACGACAACGTGTACATCGGGCCCCACAGCAACCTCCGCGGCTGCGTCATCGGCAAGAACACCGACATCATGCGGGCCGCGCGGATCGAGGACGGGGCCGTCATCGGCGACGAGTGCCTCGTCGGTGAGGAATCGATCGTCCAGGGCAACGTGCGGGTCTACCCGTTCAAGACCATCGAGGCCGGCGCCTTCGTCAACACGTCGGTGATCTGGGAGTCCCGCGGCCAGGCGCACCTGTTCGGCGCGCGCGGGGTCTCCGGGATCCTGAACGTGGAGATCACTCCCGAGGTGGTGGTCCGACTCGCCGGCGCGTACGCCACGACCCTGAAGAAGGGGGCGATCGTCACCACGGCCCGTGACCACTCGCGAGGCGCCAGGGCGCTCAAGCGTGCCGTGATCTCCGCGCTCCAGGCCAGCGCCATCAACGTACGGGACCTGGAGAACGTACCGCTGCCGGTGGCACGGCAGCAGACCGCGCGCGGCAGCGCCGGCGGGATCGTGCTGCGGACCTCTCCGGGTGTGCCGGACTCCGTGGACATCATGTTCCTGGACGAGCGGGGAGCGGACCTCTCGCTCCAGGGACAGCGCAAGCTGGACCGGGTGTACGCGCGCCAGGAGTACCGGCGGGCGTTCCCCGGGGAGATCGGAGACCTCCAGTTCCCGGGCAGCGTCTTCGACGCCTACACCGGCTCGCTGCTGCGGCGGGTGGACACCACCGGCATCGGCGACGCCGGGCTCAAGGTAGTCGTGGACGCCTCGAACGGGAGCGCCGGGCTGGTTCTGCCCAGCTTGCTGGGCCGGCTCGGTGTGGACGCGCTGACGATCAATCCAGGGCTCGACGAGTCCCGGCCGACGGAGACCAGGGAGTCCCGGCGGGCCGGGCTGGTGCGGCTGGGGGAGATCGTGGCCTCGGCACGGGCGGCCTTCGGCGTGCGGTTCGACCCGGTGGGCGAGCGGATCTCCCTCGTGGACGAGCGCGGGCGGATCATCGAGGACGACCGGGCGCTGCTCGTGATGCTCGACCTGGTGGCCGCGGAGAAGCGCAGCGGCAAGGTCGCGCTGCCGGTGACCACGACCAGGGTGGCCGAGCAGGTGGCGGCCTACCACGGTACGCAGGTCGAGTGGACGACGACCTCGCCCGACGACCTGACCCGGGTGGGGCGGGCGGAGAACACCATCTTCGGCGGAGACGGTCGGGGCGGATTCATCGTTCCGGAGTTCAGCAGCGTCTTCGACGGTTCGGCCGCCTTCGTGCAGCTGCTCGGGCTGGTGGCGCGCACGCAGCTCACCCTGAGCCAGATCGACGCCCGGATTCCGCGGGCCCACGTGCTCAGGCGGGACGTTTCGACGCCGTGGGCGGTGAAGGGGCTCGTCATGCGACGGGTCGTGGAGGCGGCCGGCGACCGGCAGGTGGACACCACGGACGGGGTGCGGGTGGTCGAGGCCGACGGACGGTGGGCGCTGGTCCTGCCGGATCCGGCGGAAGCGGTCACCCACCTGTGGGCCGAGGGCCCCGACGACGGCACCGCTCAGGCCCTGCTCGACGAGTGGGCGGGCGTCGTGGAGGGCGCCGGGCAGTGAGGGCCCGACGTGCGATGACGTAGGGCGGAAGTCCGGTGGGCCGGGTGCGGTGAGTGCCGGTCCCGCCCACCGGATGGACGCATTGGGTGACTGCGCTGCCGACATGCGACGATGTGCGGCATGTCGCAGCCGCCCCACAACCGGACTCCGGCGTCTCCTGTGCCCGCGCGCCCGGACGCTTCCATGTCGCTGCTGACGCACGTGATGGACCACAGTCTCGACGAGGGCTACGCGGAGGCCGCGGCCCGGCGCGAGGCGGAGGGTACGGCGGGTCTGCCACGGACCCTCAAGGCGAAACTGGGGCTCGCCGCCGGGCTCGTCGTCACCGCCATGGTCGTCACGCTCGGTGCCGCCGAGGCGCAGATAGCCGCGCCGGTGCTGGCCAAGGAGCGTCAGGAACTGATCGACCGGGTGGAGCGGGCGGACGACCGCGCGCACGGCCTGGAGCGTGACATCGACCGCCTCAGGACCGATGTCGCGGGCCGCCAGCGTGCGGCGCTGAAGCAGCCGGGTGGGGGCCAGGGCGAGCTCGTGGCCCTGCTGGCGGGTGCCACGGAGGTCCACGGGCCGGGGATCAAGCTGGTGGTGGACGATGCGAAGGGCGCTTCGTCGGGCGGTGGTGGCAAACCGCGCGAGAGCTCCGGTTTCTCGGACACCGGCCGGCTCCGCGACCGTGACATGCAGAAGATCGTCAACGGGCTCTGGCAGTCCGGGGCGGAGGCCATCTCCATCAACGGCCAGCGGCTGACGGAACTGTCGGCGATCAGAGCCGCGGGTGACGCGATACTGGTCGACAACAGGCCGCTGGTGCCGCCGTACGAAGTGCTGGCGGTGGGGGACAAGAAACGGCTCGGAACGGCCTTCCAGGACTCGGCGGACGGACAGTACCTGCACGTGTTGCAGGAGAGCTACGGGATCCGTTACTCCCTGTCCCCGGCGGACGACCTGCGGCTGCCGGCCGCGTCGAGCCTGACCGTACGTACAGCTACACCGGCAGAGCAGCAGAAGGGTGCATCGTGATCGCGGTACTGGGCCTCTTGGCCGGAGTGGTGGCCGGACTTCTGGTCCGGCCCGAAGTGCCGGCCGTGGTGGAGCCATATCTGCCGATCGCCGTGGTGGCGGCGCTGGACGCGGTGTTCGGCGGCCTCCGCGCGATGCTGGACGGCATCTTCGTGGACAAGGTCTTCGTGGTCTCGTTCCTGTCGAACGTGGTCGTGGCCGCGCTGATCGTCTTCCTCGGCGACAAGCTCGGGGTCGGCTCGCAGCTGTCCACGGGCGTGGTCGTGGTCCTCGGCATCCGCATCTTCTCCAACGCCGCGGCCATCCGCCGGCACGTGTTCCGGGCGTGAGGCCGATGAGCACGAACGACAGCCCCGAGGAGCAGGGGGGCGCGGGCCGGCCGCCGGAGCCCCCGAAGGTGCCGGAGCCCCCGAAGATGCCGAAGTCTCCGGAGCCCCCGAAGGCGCCGGAGACCCCGGAGACGTCGAAGTCTCCGGAGCACCCGGAGCACCCGGAGCCCCCGCAGTCCTCGCAGACCCCGCAGTCGGTACAACCTCCGCAGTCGCCGGAACCGCAGGAGCCGTCGGAGCCGTCCAAGGAAGTGCCGGGGCAGCCCGAGGAGACCGGACGGCAGCGGCTCGCGGCCGGGCTGTGGCCGCCGCGGGTGAGTCGGGCCCAACTGATCGTGGCGCTGCTGCTGTTCGTCCTGGGGCTGGGTCTGGCGATCCAGGTCCGGTCCAACAGCGACTCCAGCGCGCTGCGCGGGGCCCGCCAGGAGGACCTCGTACGGATCCTCGACGAGCTCGACGGGCGGACCAAGCGCCTGGAGGACGAGAAGCAGCGGCTGGAGGACCAGCGAAAGGAACTGGAGAGCAGCTCCAACCAGGCCGAGGAGGCCCGCAAGCAGACGGTCGAGAAGGAACGCCAACTCGGCATCCTGGCCGGTACGGTGGCAGCCCAGGGGCCGGGCATCACGCTGAAGATCACGGATCCCACGGGTCAGGTGCAGTCCGACCAGCTGCTGGACACGCTCCAGGAGCTGCGGGCGGCCGGGGCCGAGGCGATCCAGATCAACGGCGTGCGCATCGTGGCGGGCTCGTACTTCTCGGACGAGAACGGCGGGGTCGCCATCGACGGCAAGAAGATCACACAACCCTATGAGTTCAAGGTGATCGGCAAGCCCCAGGATCTGGAGCCCGCGTTGAACATCCCCGGCGGTGTCGTCCAGACGCTGGAGAAGGAGCAGGCCACCGTCGCCGTCACACGGTCGGCGAAGATCGTTGTGGATGCCTTGCGGGCTGCGAAGCAGCCTGACTACGCTCGGTCGTCATCGTGATGAATCGGAGTGAAGGGTCGAGCGGCCCACGCGGGCGGATGCCTGCGGGGGGTCGGCGCACCGAAGTCGCGGTGCGTGGTGGAAACTGTCTGGTGGTTACGGACGTTGTCAGAATGTCCGGGTCGGCAGGTGTCTGCATTCGGAGTTCGTCCTGCCCCACGGGCGGGTCTGTTTCAGTCAAGGGGAATCGCCCGTGAAGTTGTTTGAGAAGTTGTTCGGCAAGAAGAACCGTGAGGAAGGCGGCGCGGCACGGCACCGCGCCGGGCACGGGGAAGTGGAAGGGCAGGGCGACCGGCCGCTCTTCCGAGACGAGGTCGCCGGCGCGGGGGATGTTTCGGGTGCCCCCGGCGCGTCGGCTGTTGACCCTGCTGGTACCGGACGCATAGGTTTCGGTGAACCATCAACCTCAAGTGCGGGTGGAGGGTTTGCCCCCGACCCGTATGCCACCAATGCATCCGCGGGGCATCCGCGGCGCGAGGAGCCGTCCATGTCGGCCGAGCAGATTTGCAGCAGGTGCGGACACCGCAGCGATGCGGCCAGTCGGTTCTGCTCGAACTGCGGTGCGCCGCTGCGGGCGGGTCTGACGCCGGAGCGTGCCTCGGAGACCACGTCCACGATCTCGATCTCGGGCCTCGAGGCCTACGAGGCCGAGGTGTCCGGACAACCGCACGTGTCGTCCTCCTCGCTGTCCCCCGAGGCGCAGGCCGCGGTGGAAGCGCTGCCCCCCGGTTCCGCTCTGCTCATCGTGCGGCGCGGTCCCAACTCAGGGAGCCGTTTCCTGCTGGACGGCGAGCTGACCACGGCCGGCCGCCACCCGCAGAGCGACATCTTCCTGGACGACGTCACCGTCTCCCGGCGCCATGTCGAATTCCGCAGGAGCCAGGAGGGCGGCTTCACCGTCGCCGATGTCGGCAGCCTCAACGGCACGTACGTCAACCGTGAACCGATCGACTCCGTCGCCCTGCAGAACGGCGACGAGGTGCAGATCGGCAAGTACCGGCTGGTCTTCTACGCGAGCCTGCGGGGCATCTGACCCTTTTAGGGAAGGTTCCATGCTGCGTACCCCGACCGGCGGTGCCCCGAGTAGTGGCGCCGCCGGCACCGCCGGCCCGGCCGGGCGGCTGGTGAGCATCGGCACGGTGCTCACCACGCTGCGTGACGAGTTCCCCGAAGTCACCATCTCGAAGATCCGTTTTCTGGAGGCGGAGGGGCTCGTCGAACCCCGACGCACACCTTCGGGATACCGCAAGTTCAGCACCGACGACGTGGAGCGGCTCGCTAGGATCCTGCGCCTGCAACGCGACCACTACCTGCCGCTGAAGGTCATCCGCGAGCAGCTCGACGCGCTCGCCCGCGGGGAGCAGATCCGCATCCCGGCGCCGACCGCGCACGGGGACTCCACCGATCCTGCCGGACCGGCGGCCGTCTACGGCGAAGTGGGGCGGGAGCGGCCCACCGTGGCCCGGGTGGGCCGGGCCGAGCTGCTCGAGGCCGCCGGGGTGGACGAGGCGCAGCTGGTCGAGTGGGAGTCGTACGGGCTGCTGGCCGAGGGCGCGGACGGCGGATTCGACGCCGAGGCGGTCACGGTGGCCCGCCTGGTCGCCGACCTGGGCCGTTTCGGGCTGGAGCCGCGGCACCTGCGCGCGATGAAGGCCGCCGCGGACCGCGAGGCCGGGCTGGTGGAGCAGGTGGTGGCACCGCTGCGCAGGCACCGCAATCCCCAGACGAGGACTCATGCGGAGGCCACCTTGAAGGAGCTCGCGGGGCTTTCCCTGCGGCTCCACGAGGCGTTCGTACAGACCGCTCTCGGGGTCCGGCTGTCCTGAGGTGGGGGGCCCGACTACCCAAACCTGTCGAGCAGGTCCTAGGGTTACTGTGTGAACGAGCTCGACGTTGTGGGTGTCCGGGTGGAAATGCCCTCCAACCAACCGATCGTGCTCCTGCGTGAAGTGGGAGGCGACCGGTACCTCCCCATCTGGATCGGTCCAGGGGAGGCGACCGCCATTGCCTTCGCGCAGCAGGGCATGGCCCCTGCCCGACCGCTGACGCACGACCTGTTCAAGGACGTGCTGGAGGCGATCGGCGAGGAGCTCACCGAGGTCCGGATCACGGATCTGCGGGAGGGCGTCTTCTACGCGGAGCTCGTCTTCGCCAGCGGGGTCGAGGTGAGTGCGCGGCCTTCCGACGCCATAGCCCTCGCCCTGCGGACGGGGACGCCGATCTACGGCAGTGACGGCGTGCTGGACGACGCCGGAATCGCCATTCCGGACGAGCAGGAGGACGAGGTGGAGAAGTTCCGCGAGTTCCTCGACCAGATCTCACCGGAGGACTTCGGTACCGGCCCGCAGTGAGGTGTCGGCCGCGTCGTCCTCGGGGATCCTCAGGCCATTCGATTAGCCTTTCCCCGTAAAGGGATACGGGAAACCACTCTCAGGGTGATTATCACTCGGCGTGCCGAGTGTGGCGATCGTTGACGCACCCCTGGTGACTGCCTACCTTCGAGGTGGGCAGGTCAAGGACGGAGGGTCGGCGTGAGGATCACGGGCGACGGTACGACCGGGGGCACCCCCGCACGGAGTGAGGCTGGGCCGTACCCGCTGCACGGCGGTGCGGTCGGTTCCGCGCGCCGTCAGCCGGAGTCGACGCCGGTCGGACCGGTGGGCGCAGACCCGGAGCCCGAGCAGATCGGATACCGCGGGCCCACGGCCTGCGCCGCGGCCGGCATCACCTACCGGCAGCTCGACTACTGGTCCCGGACCGGGCTGGTGGAGCCCAGTGTGCGGGCCGCCTACGGGGCGGGGACGCAGCGGCTCTACAGCTTCCGCGACGTCGTGGTCCTCAAGATCGTCAAGCGCTTCCTGGACACCGGGGTGGCGCTCCAGAACATCCGCACCGCGGTCCAGCACCTGCACGACCGGGAGCTCTCGGACCTCGAACGGATGACTCTGATGAGCGACGGCGCCACCGTGTACGAGTGCACCTCGCCGGACCAGGTCGTGAGCCTGCTCCAGGGCGGGCAGGGCGTCTTCGGCATCGCGGTGGGCGTGGTGTGGCGCGACGTCGAGAGCGCGCTGTCGCAGCTCCACGGGGAGCGCGTGGACACCGGCGAGACCCTGGTGCGGCACAACCCGACGGACGAGCTGGCCGCCCGCCGCAACCGGGCGGTCTGACCCGAGCCGGGGCATTGTCAGTGGCGTAGGGCAGCATCGGGCTGTGAGAGCCGCGCCGACCATCCTGCATCTGGACATGGACGCCTTCTACGCCTCCGTGGAGCAGGCGTCGAAGCCGAGCCTGCGCGGCAAGCCCGTCATCGTCGGCGGCCTCGGGCCGCGCGGGGTCGTGGCCACGGCCTCCTACGAGGCCAGGCGCTTCGGGGTGCACTCCGCGATGCCGATGGGGCAGGCGCGGCGGCTCTGCCCGAACGGCGCGTACCTGATCCCCCGCTTCAACCTCTACCGGCAGGTCAGCGACGTGGTGATGGCCATGCTGCGGGAGCTGTCGCCCCTGGTGGAGCCTCTGAGCCTGGACGAGGCATTCGTGGACCTGGAGGCGGGCGGGGTGGCCTTCGACTCGCGCAGCGCGCGGGAGACGGGGGAGCGGCTGCGGGCCGACATCCGGGCCGCCACGGGGCTCAGCGGGTCGGTGGGGCTGGCCGGGTCGAAGATGCTGGCCAAGGTGGCCTCCGAGGAGGCCAAGCCGGCCGGACTGCTGCTGATCGAGCCCGGGACGGAGCGCGAGCTGCTCGCGCCCATGTCGGTACGCACCCTGCCCGGGGTGGGGCCGGCCACGGGCGAGCACCTGCGCCGGGCCGGGATCACCACGGTGGGGGAGCTGGCGGAGGCCGGGGAGGACGAGCTGGTCCGGATGGTCGGCCGCTCGGCCGGCGCAGGGCTGTACCGGATGGCGCTCGGGCTGGACGACCGGCCGGTGGTCGCGGAGCGGGACGCGAAGTCGGTGTCGGTCGAGGACACCTTCGACGTGGACCTGCACGACCGGGTACGGATCCGCGGCGAGGTGCAACGGCTCGCCGACCGGTGCGTGCAGCGGCTGCGGGGCTCGGGGCACTCGGGGCGCACCATCGTGCTCAAGGTGAGGCGGTACGACTTCTCCACGCTGACCCGGTCCGAGACCCTGCGGGGGCCCACGGACGACCCGGCGGTGGTGCGGGAGGCGGCGGCGCGGCTGCTGGAGGGCGTGGACACCACGGGCGGGGTGCGGCTGCTGGGCGTGGGGGTGAGCGGGCTGGCGGACTACACGCAGGAGGACCTGTTCGCGCAGTCGCTCGCCGCTGAGCCGGACGGGACTGACAGTACCGACGGCACTGCCGGGAATGGCGGGACCGGTGGGACCGGTGGGACCAGTGGGACCGGTGGGACTGGCGGAGCGGACAAGGCGGACGGGGCCGGAGGGGAGGCGGTGACGGCCGAGGGGGCCCGGGGAGCCGCCGAGCCGCCCGGGGAGCCGGAGCCCGCCCCCGAACGGCGTTGGACGGCAGGGAGCGACGTACGGCATGCCGTGTACGGGCCCGGATGGGTGCAGGGCAGCGGGGTCGGGCGGGTGACCGTGCGGTTCGAGCAGCCCGGATCGGAGCCCGGCCGGGTGCGGACCTTCCGGGTGGACGACCCCGAGCTGGAGCCGTCCGATCCGCTGCCGCTCGTGGGGGAGCAGTCCTGACGACAGGGTCTAGCTCTCGTCACCCGCCAGGCGGCCGAAGTCGCGGTTGAAGTCCGACGGAAGGGTCGTGTCCAGTCCGTAGTGGTGGTAGAGCTGCAGCTCCTGTTCGGGGGAGAGGTGGCGCCCGACACCGAAGTCCGGGGCGTCCCTGATGAGGGCGCGTTCGAAGGGCACCCGCAGGGTGTCGCCCACCAGCTCGCTCGGCTCCAGCGGGACGAAGGCGTCCCGGCTGAAGAGCCCCGTCCGGACCGCGGCCCACTCCGGGACGCCCGTGGCATCGTCGAGGTAGACCTCGTCGATCGTGCCGATCTTGGTGCCATTGCGGTCGAACGCCTTGCGGCCGATCAGGCTGCGCGGATCGATGTCGGTCTGCACGGTCCCTCCAAAAGGTCGCAACTGCTCCGTAATGACTACAGAAGTGCATATCCGCAGCGGAGGCCACTCGGGGAGGGTTCAGATCCTCGCTGGTACGCTGGTGAACGGCTGTCGACCCTGTGCGGGAGAGTCCTCCGAGTGAACGAGACGGAGGCGCCGAAGGAGCAAATCCTCCCCGGAATCTCTCAGGCATACGTACCGCACGGACGAGGCCACTCTGGAAAGCAGGGCGGGTGCCGGGCGTGCAGTGCCGGTCCCCCTCCTCACCGACGGTGAAAGCCGGAACTCTCGGGAGACCCCCGTGACTCCGGTGAAACTCTCAGGTGCAGATGACAGAGGGGGAGGCCGTCCGGGTGCCCGCGCCGTGGTGCCCCTCGCAGGTCATACGACCAGGAGGCCTCCGTACATGACCGCCAACCGCATTCCGCTCTCCCAGCTGGAGCGAGGCATCCCCTTCGAACAGCGCCACATCGGCCCGGATGCCGAGGCGCAGGCGAAGATGCTCGCCCAGGTGGGCTACGGCTCCCTGGACGAACTGACCGCTGCCGCGGTCCCGGATGTGATCAAGACCGCCGAGGCGCTCGACCTGCCCGAGGCGCGCACCGAGGCCGAGGTGCTGGCCGAGCTGCGCTCGCTCGCCGACCGCAACCAGGTCCTCTCGCCGATGATCGGCCTCGGCTACTACGGGACCTTCACGCCGCCGGTGATCCTGCGCAACGTCATGGAGAACCCGGCCTGGTACACGGCGTACACGCCCTACCAGCCGGAGATCTCCCAGGGCCGCCTCGAAGCGCTTCTGAACTTCCAGACGGTCGTCGCCGAGCTGACCGGACTGCCGACCTCGGGCGCCTCGCTGCTCGACGAGGGCACCGCGGCCGCCGAGGCCATGACCCTGGCCCGCCGCGTGGGCCGGTCCAAGGGCAACGTCTTCCTGGTGGACGCCGACGCGCTGCCGCAGACGATCGCCGTCATCGAGACCCGCGCCGAGCCGATCGGCATCGAGGTCGTCGTCGCCGACCTGTCCGCCGGCATCCCGGCCGAGGTCGTCGAGCGCGGCATCTACGGCGTCCTGGTCCAGTACCCCGGCGCCTCCGGTGCCGTCCGTGACATCAAGCCCGTCATCGACCAGGCCCACGAGCTCGGCGCCATCGTCGCCGTCGCCGCGGACCTGCTCGCGCTGACCCTGCTGACCTCCCCGGGTGCGCTCGGTGCGGACATCGCCGTCGGCACCACCCAGCGCTTCGGTGTCCCGATGGGCTTCGGCGGACCGCACGCCGGTTACATGGCCGTCCAGGACAAGCACGCCCGCTCCCTGCCCGGCCGCCTCGTCGGCGTCTCCGTGGACGCGGACGGCAACAAGGCCTACCGCCTGGCGCTGCAGACCCGTGAGCAGCACATCCGCCGGGAGAAGGCCACCAGCAACATCTGTACCGCGCAGGTGCTGCTCGCCGTCATGGCCGGCATGTACGCCGTCTACCACGGCCCGGACGGCCTGCGGACGATCGCGAGCCGCACCCACCGCTACGCCACGCTGCTCGCCGCCGGTCTGACGGCCGGCGGGGTCGAGATCGTGCACGGCTCGTACTTCGACACGATCACCGCCCGTGTGCCGGGCCGTGCCGCCGAGGTCGTCGCCGCCGCCCGCGAGGGCGGGGTCAACCTGTTCCAGGTGGACGCCGACCTCGTCTCCGTCGCCTGTGACGAGACCACCCTGCGCGCCGACATCGAGGCCGTCTGGGCCGCCTTCGGTGTCACCTCCGACATCGAGGCGCTGGACACGACCACGGCCGACACGCTGCCCGAGGGCCTGCTGCGCTCGGACGCGTACCTGACGCACCCGGTCTTCCACCAGCACCGTTCCGAGACCGCGATGCTGCGCTACCTGCGCAAGCTCTCGGACAAGGACTACGCGCTGGACCGCGGCATGATCCCGCTGGGCTCCTGCACCATGAAGCTCAACGCGACCACCGAGATGGAGCCGGTGACCTGGCCCGAATTCGGTCAGCTGCACCCCTTCGCGCCGGTCGAGCAGGCCGAGGGCTACCTCACGCTCATCAACGAGCTGGAGGAACGTCTCTGCGAGGTGACCGGCTACGACAAGGTCTCCATCCAGCCGAACGCGGGCTCCCAGGGCGAGCTCGCCGGCCTGCTGGCCGTCCGCGCCTACCACCGCGCGAACGGCGACGAGCAGCGCACCGTCTGCCTGATCCCGTCCTCCGCGCACGGCACCAACGCCGCCAGCGCCGTGATGGCCGGCATGAAGGTCGTCGTCGTCAAGACCGCCGATGACGGCGAGGTGGACACGGCCGACCTGCGGGCCAAGATCGAGCAGCACCGCGACGAGCTCGCCGTGCTCATGATCACGTACCCGTCCACGCACGGTGTGTTCGAGGAGCACGTCGCCGACATCTGCGCCCAGGTGCACGAGGCCGGCGGCCAGGTCTACGTCGACGGCGCCAACCTGAACGCGCTGGTGGGCCTGGCCAAGCCGGGTCACTTCGGCGGCGACGTCTCGCACCTGAACCTGCACAAGACCTTCTGCATTCCGCACGGCGGCGGCGGTCCGGGCGTCGGCCCGGTCGGTGTCCGGGCGCACCTGGCCCCGTACCTGCCGAACCACCCGCTCCAGCCGACCGCGGGCCCGGAGACGGGCGTCGGCCCGATCTCGGCCGCTCCGTGGGGTTCGGCGGGCATCCTGCCGATCTCGTGGTCGTACGTGCGCCTGATGGGCGGCGAGGGCCTCAAGCGCGCCACCCAGGTGGCGGTGCTCGGCGCCAACTACATCGCCAAGCGCCTGGAGCCGCACTACCCGGTGCTCTACACCGGCCCGGGCAACCTGGTCGCGCACGAGTGCATCATCGACCTGCGGCCGCTGTCGAAGGCCACGGGCGTGAGCGTGGACGACATCGCCAAGCGCCTGATCGACTACGGCTTCCACGCGCCGACCATGTCCTTCCCGGTCGCCGGCACGCTGATGATCGAGCCGACGGAGTCCGAGGACCTCGCCGAGATCGACCGCTTCTGCGACGCGATGATCGCCATCCGGGGTGAGATCGAGCGGGTCGCGGGCGGCGAGTGGCCGGCCGACGACAACCCGCTGGCGAACTCCCCGCACACCGCGGCGGCGCTGGGCGGCGAGTGGAACCACCCGTACACCCGGGACGAGGCCGTCTTCCCGGGCGGGGTCACGGCCGCCGAGAAGTACTGGCCGCCGGTGCGCCGCATCGACGGTGCCTTCGGTGACCGGAACCTGGTGTGCTCCTGCCCGCCGCTGGACGAGTACGACGCCTGAGGTGCAGCTCGTCGTACGACCGCCGTATGACGGTCGTACGACATGAACAAGGGGCCGGTCCGGGAGAGTCTCCCGGGCCGGCCCCTTCGTCGTTCGCTACGGTCGGTCGGACGACTTCGCCTAGGCCGCCGCGAGCGGGCGGTGCGGGGCGATGATCTGCCCGTCCGGCAGCAGTTCACCGGTGTCCTCGAAGAGCAGGACGCCATTGCACAGCAGGCTCCAGCCCTGCTCCGGGTGGTTGGCCACCGGGCGCGCGGCCTCCCGGTCGGCGGATTCGGCTGACGGGCAGGCTGGCTGGTGCTGGCACATGGATGCGTTCTTTCGCTGCGGTGTGGTCTGTGTGCTACGGCTCGATGCGTGGTTCATGGCCGTCCCCCTGGGTCATCCCCGCACCCGCGGGGAGCGTGTCATCAGTCTTCCTCCATGGCAGCCGCTTCGCAGGTATTTCCCGGCAGCTGTTCTCACAGATTGATGACGCATCACTCGTGCGGGCGGTTCAGGCCAACTCCCCTATCAATTCGGATGGTTCGCAAGTGGCCCGAGTGGACTAGGCCGAATGGGTGATTCGGGTCAGGCGGCGGGCGCCGCCAGGGAGGGGGGCGCCGCCGTCGGTGTCGGGGTCAGCCGACGGGTCAGGACGGGCAGTAGCTCGGAGACCGGATGCGGCCGGTACGCGGCGATGCCGGGCGGGGCCGGGGCGAGGGGCACCAGCAGGTCCTCGCCGGCCGGCAGCCCGGCGGCGGCGTCCGCTCCCACCGCCCCGTGCAGCCACAGGGTCAGCATGTAGAGCTCCGGAACCGACAGCAGCCGTGGCTGGTAGCCGGTGGTGAGGGACTCCGCCTGGCGCAGGGCGCGTTCGGTGGCCGCGACGTAGGGGCCCTCGAAGAAATGGGAGAAGACCCAGCCGTCGGGAGTCAGCCGGGTGTCGGCCGCCGCGACGTAGCGGTCCCCGCTGCGGATCAGGAACCGCCAGCCCGTGAGCCGGGTGCGCGGCGGCCTGCCGCCGGCCGCGAGGTTGGACATGCCCAGCCGGTCGAGGACGTGGACCGGAAGCGGGAGTTCGGCGGTCAGCGGCCCCTGGATCGCGCGCAGGGCCGGGGTGTGCGCCTCGTGGACGGCGGTGGGGGAACCGAGTGCCGCGAGGACGCTGCGCAGGGCGGGCGCGGGAGCCGGAGGGACATGCAGCGGCATGGTGGGTCGCCTCTCACTTGGGAGACCTGTGGAACGGGGGCAGGTGCGGACTCGCATTCTGGGGCCAGAGGGGGGCCGAGGGGCAATGGCCGCGCGCCAACTCTCTGCCTCGTTTGCGGAGTTTATACGACATGTGTTCACACAGTGTTTCGGCTAGCTGTCCCGCCTATTGCCGACAAGGCGCTTACCGGACCCGCTGACATGACATTCATGCCGGATGCGCGCGAACATGTCGCGCTGACCTCGGAGGTTACCGGATGGGGGCTCGGCTGGAAAGCTTCGGTTATCCGAACGAGGCAAAGTCGGGGCGGAATTTGCATACTGCGACTTGCCAGGTGAATGTGCCGAAGCGCCGTTCGGCCAAACCGGCGCGCGCTCCTCGTCACGCACGTCACCCGCGCGTTATGGATCACGCTGCCGGGGCATCATCGACCGTAACGCGCGCCTGGGTGTACCGGGCCAGGCCCACTCGAGGAGGGACGCTTCGATGGGGGAGAAGGTCGTGGCGGGCGGATTCGACCTGTCCGATCGGCAGCGGTATCGAAGGAAGCTTCACGAGTGTCTGGAGGGACTGGAGCGACTCCTGGCGGAAAAGAGGTTCGACCGCCCGAAGAACATGATGGGACTGGAGATCGAGCTGAATCTCGCGGGTGCCGACGGGTTGCCGAGAATGGTGAATGCGCAGGTGCTGGAGCGGATTGCGAGTCCCGATTTCCAGACCGAACTGGGAATGTTCAACCTGGAGGTGAACGTCCTTCCGCACCGACTGGGCGGCCGGGTATTCGACCGGCTCGCCGAGGAACTCAGCGCCGGGCTGGGCTATGCCCACCGGAAGGCCGCGGAGATCGACGCCGGAGTGGTGATGATCGGTATTCTGCCGACGATCTCCCGCGCCGACCTGGTCACCGCGAACCTTTCGGCGGTGGACCGCTACTCGCTGCTCAACGAGCAGATCCTGATGATGCGCGGGGAGGACTTCACACTCGACATCGACGGCGTCGAACGGCTGATCTGGACCTCCGGGTCGATCGTGCCGGAGGCCGCCTGCACCTCCGTACAACTGCACCTGCAGGTGACCCCGGCCCGGTTCTCGGCGGTGTGGAACGCGGCGCAGGCGGTGGCAGCGGCGCAGATAGCTGTCGGCGCCAACTCGCCCTTCCTGTTCGGGCGCGAGCTGTGGCGGGAGTCGCGGCCGCCCCTGTTCACGCAGGCCACCGACACCCGGCCGCCCGAACTCCAGGCACAGGGCGTGCGGCCCCGCACCTGGTTCGGGGAGCGGTGGGTGGACTCGGCGTACGAGCTCTTCGCCGAGAACGTCCGCTACTTCCCCGCCCTGTTGCCCATATGCGACGAGGAGGAGCCGCTGCGGGTGCTCAAC
This sequence comes from Streptomyces sp. NBC_01214, assembly GCF_026340975.1. Lineage (GTDB taxonomy): Bacteria > Actinomycetota > Actinomycetes > Streptomycetales > Streptomycetaceae > Streptomyces. The sequence continues at coordinate 3,096,643 of NZ_JAPEOS010000001.1, forward strand.
GAGGGCGGGGTGCCGGGGCTGCAGGAACTGGTCCTGCACAACGGCACCGTCTACCGGTGGAACCGGCCCGTGTACGGGGTCGCCGACGGGGTGCCGCACCTGCGCGTGGAGAACCGGGTGCTGCCGGCCGGGCCGACGGTCGCCGACGTCGTCGCCAACGCCGCCTTCTACTACGGGCTCGTACGCACCCTCGCGGACGAACCGCGCCCGGTCTGGACCCGGCTGCCCTTCGCCGAGGCGGAGGCGAACTTCGACGCGGCCTGCCGGTACGGCATCGACGCGCGGCTGCGGTGGCCGCGCCGCGGCCGGGCCGGGGGACTGGCGAGCGTGCCCGCCGTACGGCTGGTCCTGGACGAGTTGCTGCCCATGGCGGCGGCGGGGCTGGACGCCTGGGGCATCGAGCCCGCGGACCGGGACCACTACCTCGGCATCATCGAGGAGCGCTGCCGGCGCCGGGTGAACGGGGCGACCTGGCAGGTGGACACCTACCACCGGGCGCTCGCCGCCGGACTGGAGCGGGACGAGGCGCTCGCCGCGACGACCCGTAGGTACAGCGAGCTGATGCACAAGGGCGACCCGGTGCACACCTGGCCGGTGGGGCTGACGGAGGAGGTGACCGCCTCGGTGCCCGTCGTGCGCTGACCGGCCCCGGCCCCTCCGGCCCCGGCCTCCTCCGGCCCCGGCCCCTCCGGCCGGGGCTCCCGCCGTGCGCCCGATACCGTCCGGCGATCTTGGTGATGGCCCCGCAGTGATCCTCCCGGTCCGCCGAGGAGGCAGTATGGGGTGGTCGCAAACGGGATGGCAGGACGGAGTCGGGCGTGCGGACGGAGCCGGAGCCGGTGTTCTTGGAACTGGACGAGGGCGGGCGGCGGCGCCTGCTGCGCACCGAGACGCTGCTCGTCCTCGCGCTGTCGCTGGGCGCGAGCGGGGTCTCGGCACTGATCAGCTTCATCGGCTCGCTCACCAAGCCCGGCGGCCTCAAGGACCAGGCGGCCACGCTCAACGGCTCCTACGCCCCGGGCCGGCCCTGGCTGGACCTCGCCTGGCAGCTGTTCGGCATCGCGAGCGCCCTGGTACCCGTACTGCTGGTCGCGCACCTGCTGACCCGCGAGGGCGCCCCCGGGCTGCGGGTGCTGGGCTTCGACCGAACCCGGCCCTGGTGGGACCTCGGCCGGGGCGCGCTGGTCGCGGCCGGGATCGGCAGCGCCGGGCTGGCCTTCTACCTGGGCGCCCGGGCCACCGGATTCAACCTCACGGTGGTGCCGGAGGCGCTGCCCGACGTGTGGTGGAAGTTCCCCGTGCTCATCCTCTCCGCACTGCAGAACGCCGTGGTGGAGGAAATCATCGTGCTGGCCTACCTGCTGCGCCGGCTCGGCCAGCTGGGCTGGTCGCCGATGGCCGCGCTGCTGGCCAGCTCGGCGCTGCGCGGGTCGTACCACCTCTACCAGGGCATCGGTGGCTTCATCGGCAACATGGTGATGGGCGTCGTCTTCGTCCTCGCCTACCGGCGCTGGGGCAGGGTGGCACCGCTCGTCGTCGCGCACTCGCTCCTCGACATCGTGGCCTTCGGCGGGTACGCCCTCCTCGCGGGCAAGGTGGCCTGGCTGCCGACCCCGTGACCGGCGGCGGCCCACCCGAACGGCCCTTCCGGGCGGTGACGGACGCGGGGGCGGTGCAACGCTGGGGGCCGGTGCTGTGACCGGCGAGGTCCACCGGGTCGCGGCGCCCGGCAAGCCTGTCCGGCCACAGCACCAGTGAGGAGGCGCAGCCGGTGGCTGTTCTGGACTCCCTGGTGCCGTTCGCGCCGTTCCTGGTGCCCGTGGTCACCGGCCTGGTGGGCGGGATCAGCCTCCTCATCCGGGACCGCCGCGAGGCGCGCAGCAGCGACCACCACTACCGCAGGCGCTTGGAGAAGGCCGCGCTGGAGATCCAGTTCCTCACCGGCTGGTTGCAGGCCAAGGAGCTGGCGCCGACCGATGCGCCGCCCCCGGATCCGGAGCCCGGGCGCTGGCTGGACGAGTGCTACGCGTCGGTGCGCCGGGCCAAGGAGGTGACCGGCGGCCGCCACCGGACGGGGCCGGTCTCGCTGCGCCGCCTCCTGCTCCTCGGGGAAGCGAGCGGCCCGGCGAAGAGCGTGCGGGTCGTCTACTGGGTCTCCCTCGTCCTGTTCAATGTCGCGCTCGCGTGGTGGGTGAACGCGCTCATCGCCGGCGTACCCGGCTTCATGCATGAGGAGGGCGTCTCCGAGTCCGAGGAAATCGCCTCCTACCTGGGAGCGGCGGGCGTCCTCTTCGTCGTGTCGGCCCTCCTGTGGGTGTGGACGGTGCACCTGGGCGCGGCGGAGCCGAAGCAGGTGTACCGCAAGCGGATCGACTCGGCGGCCTGGGAGGAACACGAGCGGGGGCGGCGGAGCGCCGCACGCGCGAAGGCGGCTGCGAAGGCGCGATCGAGGGGGGACGCCGAAGGGGACGCCGAAGGGGACGCGAAGCGGGACGGGGGCGGGTCCGCGGACTGACCCGCCCGCACCGGCACGTCCGGCCCGGGGCGGCGTCGGCGTCCGCGTTCCCGTCCGCGTCGGGGTCCCGTGTGCTCATCCCGACTGTCCGACCCCGGGCGGGGGCGCGAGGAGCTCACCGTCGACGACCGTGACGGCCCGGCCGGTCAGCAGGGTGCGCTCGCCCGCCAGGGTCACCCGTACGAGCCCGCGGCGCGCACCGCCCTGGAGGCCGGTCAGTTCGGTGCGGCCCAGGCGCTCCGCCCAGAACGGGGCGAGCGCGGTGTGGGCGCTGCCGGTGACCGGGTCCTCGTCGATGCCGAAGGCGGGGAAGAAGCCGCGGGAGACGAAGTCGTACCCGAGAGACGGATCCTCGGCGGGCGCGGTGACGATCACCCCCCGTCGGGCGAAGGCGCGCAGGGCGCCGTGGTCCGGCTCCAGCTCGCGCACGGTCTTCTCGTCGGCGAGCTCGACGACGAGGTCACCGATGTGGTCGGCGGTGTCGTGCACGGAGAGGATCGGGGGACCGCCGAGCGCGTGGTCCACGGCGGCCGGCGCCGCCACCGGGGTCAGCGAGGACGTCGGGAAGTCCATGGTGACCGTGCCGTCCTCGGCCGTCTCGGCCGTGAGGATGCCGCAGCGCGCGGAGAAGCGGATCAGCCCCGTGGCGAGGCCGCTGGTGGCCAGTACGTGCGCGGTGGCCAGGGTGGCGTGACCGCACATGTCCACCTCGGCGGCCGGAGTGAACCAGCGCAGCGCCCAGTCGGCGTCCCCGCCGGGCGGCAGGGGGTGGGCGAAGGCGGTTTCGGAGAGGTTCATCTCGCAGGCGACCTGCTGGAGCCAAGCGTCCGGGGGGAACGCGGCGTCGAGGAGCAGGACTGCCGCGGGGTTCCCCTGGAAGGGGCGGTCGGTGAAGGCGTCGACGATTCGGATGCGCATGCCCCGACGGTAGGGCGGTTCCTTGATCATCGACAAAGGCCAATCGGGGGTGACTGGCCCGGTCCGGTGTGGTGCCGGGTGCAGACCCGCCACGGGGTGTGCGGGCGGAGCACGAGGCGGATGTGACGGTCGTCGGTGAGGAGGCAGTCGCCCGCCTGGAGCGGGGCCCCCGACGACCGGGAGCCGCCCGGTCGTGTCGAACACCGGCGCCCAGACCACTTCGGGCCCGCCGAGCGGTGCGACGTGCCGCCGGTCGACCGGGCACGGTGTGCCGAGCTCCGCCGGCGCAGGCGGGTTACTCGTACGAGTAGCGGGCCTTCACGGTGTTCTTCGCGCCGGCCTTGTTCTGCAGAGCCTTGTTCCAGGTGTCGATGAGGCCTGCGACCCGGGCCTTTCCGGGCTGGGGGTACCGGTGCTGGGGGCCGGCCGTTGCGGCGAGGGTGCCGACCGTACCTAGGGTCAGGACCGTGGCGGCGGCGACGGCTGCGCGCTTGCTGAGGGAACGACGGGTCCACGCATCTCCAGGGTGAGGCGGGGGCGGAGCGGTCTGCTACCCGTCGGGAAGTACCTGCCGGGAGTCCCTCGGGGGGAAGCGGCTCCAGACTCGCCGTCCACGGTCCAGGAACGGTGCAAGCGAGCTACGGCGCACGGCCAGGACACGACCAACCCACGGGGAGCGGTCGTCGTGTCACTCCATCCGCTCCGTCCACTCCGTTCTGGGCGATCGCCGACGGGTCCGCCGTCCCCCGTTGCCCCGCCGCTTCCACGACGCGCTTGACCCGTCTCAGCGAAGACTCCGCGAACTGGACGACGTCTTCGGCCGGCGCTTCTACGACGGCCTCGATCTCGCCGTCATCCAGCCCGAGGTTGAGGCGTGGAGGACGTTGCCCGTCAGAACGGCTTCACGCGCACGGCCGTATGCGGCCCGGGCCAGCTCTTCCACGGCCGGGGGCGCGCTATCGGCGACAGGTTCCGATATATCGTTGACACGTCGCGAGCCGTCGTCGATAGTGGAGGCATCGGACAACCGATGAAGCAACGACAACGTGACGAAAGGAGCGCAGTCATGCGTTCACACGGACAGCACGGACACGAGCACGGCCATGACCACGGACGGGGCCACGACCACTGCGGGCCCGATCGTCGGGAGGGTTTCAAGGGGCGGCGGGCCGCCTTCGGTCCGTTCGGGCCGCCCTTCGGCGCAGGCCCCTTCGGTGGCCGCGGCGGACGTGGTGGACCGCGGGGCCGGGCCCGGCGCGGCGACGTGCGCGCCTCGATCCTGGCGCTGCTCGCCGACCGGCCGATGCACGGCTACGAGATGATCCAGGAGATCGGCGAGCGGAGCGGCGGGGCCTGGAAGCCCAGCCCGGGATCGGTCTACCCGACCCTGCAACTGCTCGAGGACGAGGGGCTCATCACGAGTGCGAGCGAGGGCGGCAAGAAGCTGTTCACGCTCACCGACGCCGGCCGCACCGAGGCCGAGTCGGGCCCGGACGCCCCCTGGGCGGACGCCGGGCGCGGCTTCGACTTCGAGGCGATGCAGGAGGTCCGGACGGCCGGCATCGGTCTGATGGAAGCCTTCGGGCAGGTCTTCAAGACCGGCACGCCCCAGCAGCGGGAGAAGGCCCTCGGGGTCATCAACGACGCCCGCAAGAAGCTCTACCTGATCCTGGCCGACGAGCACTGAGCCCGACCGGCGGGCCCCGGCGTGCGGCGGCGCGCCCCGCGAGTTCGTCTCGCGGGGCGCGCCTTCGCGTACGGAGCGGGCGGGCCGGAGGTCAGACGACCAGGCCGGCCAGCTTGCGCAGCGACTCGTTCAGTGCGGCGGTGGCCGAGTCCTTGAGCTTGCCCGCCATCAGGGAGACGGCGGCCCCGGTGAACTCGCCGTCGATGCGGACCGTGGTGGCCTCGCCCTCCGGGATCAGGGTGTACCGGGTGAGGACCGCCACGCCCATCGGGCCCTTGCCGGTGATGGCGAAGAGGCGCTCGGCCTCCAGCTCCGAGACGGTCCAGAGGACCTCGGCCGGGAAGCCCATCATCTTCATGTTCTCCGCGAAGGTGGCGCCGACCGCGAGGGTCTCGGGTCCGCCGCCGGGGAAGTTCGTGTGGGTCATGCTCCACTGCCCGTACGCGTCCCAGTCCGTCAGCTGGGACCAGAGCAGCGCGGCGGACGCCTCGATGCGTGATTCCGCGGTGACTTCGGCCATGCGACCACCCCTTCTCGTCGGGTACGTGCGGCGGAAGGTAGCCCCGGCGGGCGGAACATTCAATACTGACGACCTGTCAGATATGGCGGGGGTCGACGGCCCGTGATCTCGACTCCGTCTCAACAGGTGTCATCCCCGTGACGGTCCTGACCCGCCCTGTCATGATGGCGGGATGCAAGCGTCAGGGAGAAATGCCGGACTGGGCCTCGCTCTCGTCTCGGCGTTCGCGTTCGGTGGTTCCGGAGTGGCGGCGAAGCCACTGATCGAGGCGGGTCTGGATCCCCTCCACACGGTCTGGCTCAGGGTGGCCGGGGCGGCGCTCGTGCTGTCCCCGCTGGCCTGGCGCCATCGTGACCTCGTGCTGCGCAGGCCCGCGCTGCTCGCCGGCTTCGGGCTGGTCGCCGTCGCGGGTGTGCAGGCCTTCTACTTCGCCTCCCTGTCCCGCATCCCCGTCGGCGTGGCCCTGCTGCTGGAGTACCTGGGTCCGGCGCTGCTGCTCGGCTACATCCGCTTCGTGCAGCGCAAGCCCGTGACGCGCGGCGCCGCCGCGGGCGCGGCCGTGGCCGTCGTCGGACTGGCCTGCGTGGTCGAGATCTGGGCCGGACTGAGCCTGGACCTGCTCGGCGTGCTCTTCGGCCTCGCCGCCGCCTGCTGCCAGGCCTTCTACTTCGTCTTCGCCGACCAGGGCGCCGACGGGGACGACGCCCCCGACCCGCTCGGGGTGATCGCGTACGGCATGCTCGTCGGCGCCCTGGTGATGACCGTGATCGCCCGGCCCTGGGAGATGGACTGGCAGGTGCTGGGCGGCGAGGCCTCCGTGGGCGGCACGCTGGTACCGGCTCCGGTGCTGCTCGCCTGGGTGGTGCTGGTCGCGACCGTCTTCGCCTACCTGACCGGTGTGGTCTCGGTGCGCAGGCTCTCGCCCCAGGTCGCCGGCGTCGTGGCCTTCCTGGAGGCGGTCGTCGCCACCGTGTTCGCCTGGATCCTGCTCGGCGAGCACCTTTCCACCTGGCAGATCGTCGGCGGCGGCCTGGTGCTCGGCGGCGCCTTCATCGCGCAGTCCTCCCGGCCTGCCGCCCCGCCGGTGCCGGCCGTGGCCGACCAGGCCGTACCGGCGCGTGAGACGACCACGGTCGGCAAGGGCTAGGGTGACGGTCATGCATTCGACCGTGCTTCCGCCTCCCGCCGCCTAGCGCGGGCGGCGCCACCACGACAGGTACCCGGCCCGGGAGCCCCCGGGCGGGTCCGTGCTGCCCGCGAAGCGATGGCCTGCTCCTTTCATCCTTCACGCATGCGCGGAGACATCTCGTGTCGAACCATTCGCCCGCTGCCGGGCGCAGTCTGCTGTACCTCGTCGTCGCCGGAGCCGCCTGGGGCACCGCCGGGGCGGCCGCCTCCCTCCTCTTCCTGGCCAGTGACCTCGGCCCGCTCGCCCTGTCCTTCTGGCGGTGCGCGGGCGGGCTCGTGGTGCTGCTCGGCGTGCTCGCCGTACGCGGGTCCCGGCCCGCCCCTGGACGGGTGCGGCCCCCGGTGGCTTCGCTGGTCGTCACCGGACTCCTCTTCACCCTCTTCCAGGCCGCGTACTTCGCCGCCGTGCGCGAGACCGGCCTCGCGGTGGGCACCGTGGTCACCCTCGGCGCCGGGCCCGTGATCATCGCGCTGGGCGCCCGGTACTGGATGGGCGAGCGGCTCGGCCGCGGCGGCGCGGTCGCCGTCGTGGGGGCGCTGGCCGGGCTGGCCGTACTGGTGCTGGGCAGCGGCGGCGGCGAGGTGCGGCCGCTCGGCGTCGGCTGGGCGCTGCTGTCGGCCGCCGGGTACGCCGGAATGACCCTGCGGGCGCGGTGGCTCGGGCAGCGCGGGGCGGGCGGGGACCCGCTGGTGACCACCGCCTGGTCGGTGGCCGTGGGCACGGTGTGCCTGCTGCCGCTCGCCGCGGTGGAGGGGCTGCTGCCGCACACCGCCGATCTCGGACGGGTGCTCTGGCTGCTGGTGTACGTCGCCACCGTGCCGACCGCGCTGGCGTACGCGCTCTACTTCACGGGTGCCGCCGCGGTACGGGCCGCCACCGTGTCGGTGATCATGCTGATCGAGCCGGTGAGCGCGGCGGTGATCGCGGTCCTGCTGCTCGGGGAGCGGCTGACCGGCGCTGTGGTGCTGGGCACCGTACTGCTGCTGACGGCGGTGGGCGCGCTGATCGTGGCGGAGGCCCGAAGGCCGGTCGCCGCGCCCACCCCCGTGCGGCGCAGCCCTCAGAGCGCGCTGAGGTAGTCCGGGACGGCGGTGCCGGGGGCCAGGTCCGCGGCGGGCACCGGCGTTCCGTACGTCGGGGCCACCGGGACCACGCCCGCCCAGTACGGCAGGTCCAGGTCCTCGGCGTCGTCGTTCACCGGGCCGCTGCGGATCTTCGCGGACACCTCGGCGAGGTCCACGCGGATCACCGCGGTGGCGGCGAGTTCCCTGGCGTTGGCGGGCCGGACGTCGGCGGAGCGGCCCGGGGCGACGGCGTCGACCATGGCGTCCAGGGCGATCCGGCACTCCGCCTCGTCGGTGACCTGGTGGGCGGTGCCGTGCACGACCACCGAGCGGTAGTTGAGCGAGTGGTGGAAGGCCGAGCGGGCCAGGACCAGTCCGTCGACGTGGGTCACGGTCACGCAGACGGGCAGCCCCGGGTCGGTGCGGCGGGCCGCGAGCAGCGGGCGGGAGCCGGTCGAGCCGTGCATGTAGAGCGATTCGCCGACCCTGGCGTACAGCGTGGGCAGGACCACGGGCGCGCCGTCGCGGACGAAGCCGAGGTGGCAGACGTAGGCGCCGTCGAGTATCGAGTGCACCGTCTCGCGGTCGTAGCGCGCCCGGTCGCGGGAGCGGCTGGGGACGGTGAGGTCGGTGGGCTCGTAGCTGCCGGTCGATCCGTCCCTCGCGGGCCCCTCGGTCTCCATGGTTCCCTCCGTCTGTGCGGGCGTCTCCGTGGTGGGCGTGGCGGTCATGGTGCCGACTCCATTGCACTAGTGCATACTGGTGTTTGTGCTAGGAGACTATCGAATCACAGGGCGTCGCGCAGCGGATATCGCCGCCGGCGTGGAGGCGGGCGTGGCTTCGGGTGCGCTCCCGCCGGGTTCACTGCTGCCGCCGATGCGGGAGCTGGCGGGCGAGCTGGGGGTGAACCCCAACACCGTGGCCGCCGCCTATCGGACGCTGCGCGAGCGCGGGGTCATCGAGACCGACGGGCGGCGGGGCAGCCGGGTGCGGGCCCGACCGTCGAGCACGCCGCGGGACGCGCTGCGCATGGTGGTGCCGGACGGCGTACGGGACCTCGCGGAGGGCAGCCCGGACGTGTCCCTGCTCCCCGCGCTGGAGGGGCCGCTGGCGGCGGCCGCCCGCCGGTACGCGCAGGCGCCGACCCTCTACGGGGCGGACCCGGTCGCCCCCGAGCTCGCGGAGCTGGCCCGGGCCGGTTTCGATGCGGACGGGGTGCCGCCGGGGCCGGTGGCGGTGACCTCGGGTGCGCTGGACGGGATCGAACGGGTGCTCACCGCCCATCTGCGGGCGGGTGACGCGGTGGCGGTCGAGGACCCGGGATGGGGCGGGGCGCTGGACCTGGTCCCGGCGCTCGGGTTGCGCGTGCTGCCGGTGGCCGTGGACGACGACGGGCCCCGGCCCGAGGCGGTGGCCCGGGCACTGGCGGCCGGGGCGAGGGCCCTGGTGGTGACCTCGCGGGCGCAGAACCCGACCGGGGCCGCGGTGGGCGCGGAGCGGGCACGGGAGCTGCGGGCGCTGCTGGCGGACCACCCGGAGGTGCTGCTGATCGAGGACGACCACGGGAACGGGATCGTCGACCTGCCGCTGCATCCGCTGGGCGGGGTGACCCGGCACTGGGTGCTGGTGCGGTCCACGGCGAAGGCGTACGGGCCGGACCTGCGGCTCGCGGTGCTGACCGGCGACGCGGTCACCCTGGACCGGCTGCGGGGTCGGCAGCGGCTGGGGCCGGGCTGGGTGAGCCGGCTGCTGCAGTACGCGGTGGTGGAGCTGTGGGCCTCGGGCGCGGTCGACCCGGTGGCGGTGTCCCGCTCGTACGCGGGTCGGCGCGACGTGCTGGTCGAGGCGCTGCGGGAGCGGGGGATCCGGGCGCACGGGCGCAGCGGCCTGAACGTCTGGGTGCCGGTGGTCGACGAGACGGTGGTGGTGACCAGGCTGCTCGCCGCCGGATGGGCGGTGTCCCCCGGGGCCGTCTTCCGGGTCGAGGCGGGGCCGGGGGTCCGGCTGACGGTCTCGCAGCTGTCGGTCGACGAGGTGCCGGGCCTGGCGGACGCGGTGGCCGCGGCGGTCAGCGTGGGGGCGGCGGGCGTGCGGTACGACTGACGGGCGCCCGGCGCCCCGGGCCGCGGAGCCGGGCCGCAGACCCCGGGCCGCGGACCCGGGCGGGAGAGCCCGCGCAGTGGGACCCGGGGCGCGGCAGTCGGGCCCGGCTGGGCCGCGCCCGCTCCTGCCGTGACGGTGTGCCGCGCCGCGCGCCGCCGGCCGAAGAGGCGGGATCCGCCCGGCCCGACCACCGCCCCGCCCCCTGGCCCGCCCCCTGGCCCGCCCGACCGGCCCGACCACCGGTCCGACCACCGGCCCGCCCGACTGGCCCGACCACCGGCACGCCCGACTGGCCCGTCCGACCGGGCAGCGCCCAGCGCGCCGGGTCGGGCAGCGGGATCCGGTGCCGTTCCGGGGAGCGGGAGGAGGCTGCCCACGGGATGCCGATCCCGTACGGGGTGAAACCCGTCCGGGCGCGGTGTCGGAGGCCGCCGGGGGGCTGCGGGCCGGGCGGCGGCCCAGGCCCTGTCGTCAACGTCCCGTCGGGCCCGCGACGCCCGGCACCGCGCCTGGCCGCCTTGTCGGGCGTGCCCGAGTACGTCCAGTACACGGGCGCCCCTCCGCCCCGGGGTCCCTCCCAGCGGTAGCTGGGGGAGATGCGCGGCACCGGACGCTGCGGGGCCCGCCCTTCGGGTGGCCGTGGCCGGCGCTACTTTGCGGACGCCACCCGGCCCGGTAGGGCCCGGCGGTCGGCCGAGCCGTTGGGGTGGGGTGCGCGCCGCCCGGAGGATCGGGGAGGGTCAGGCGGGCTTGCGGGCTCCGGGGCGGGTCTGGGTCAGGGCCGCGCCGGCCAGGACGATCGCGGCGCCGACCGGGGTGTTCCAGTGGAGCTGTTCGCCGAGGACCAGGACGCCGGCCGTGGTGGCGATGACCGGGATGAAGTAGGTGACCATCTGGGCGGTGGTCGGGCCGACCTCCGTCACCAGCCCGTACTGCATCTGCAGGGCCATGCCCGTGCCGAGGGCGCCCAGCGCGATCACCGACAGGGTCGGCCAGAGCGGGAACGAGCTCGGGGCCGAGCTGAACACGGCGCTCGCGAGCGCGAGCTGGAGCGTGGAGACCATGAGCTGGCCGCCGGTCAGGGCCACCGGGGAGCCGGGGGTCCCGGCCAGCGTGCGCCGGACGTAGATCCAGCCGACGGGGTAGCAAAGGGACGCCAGCAGGGCGAACGCGGTGCCCTTGGCGTCGACACCGGAGAACCCCTGCCAGGCGCCGAGCACGGTCAGGACGCCGAGGAAGCCCAGGCCCAGTCCGGCGACGCGGCGGCGCGTCGGGCGGTCCTCGGACAGTGCGACCAGCGACAGCGCCATGCCCCACAGCGGCGAGGTGGCGTTGCAGATGCCGGCCAGGCTGGAGGGGATGCTCAGCTCCGCGTACGCGAAGAGCGAGAACGGGGCGGTGTTGAGGAGCAGCGCCGCCACCGTCAGGTGGCCCCAGGTGCGCAGTCCCCGGGGGAGCGGCTCGCGGCGGACCAGCAGCACGGTGAGGAGGGCGAGCGCGCCGAACAGGACCCGGCCCAGAGCCACCTGGAAGGGTGCGTAGGCCTCCGTGCCGACCTTGATCAGGAGGAAGCTGAAGCCCCAGACGACCGAGAGGATCGCGAACCGGACCCGCCAGTCCAGGAGACCGCCCCGGCGTCGGCCGCTGGTGGAGGCGGCGGTCGTGGTGGGGGAGGCCGGGGGCGGAGAGTCGGCCGGGAGGGGCGGCCCGGCGGTGGTCGGTGCGCTCATGCCCTTACTTTGCGCGCATCAACTTCGTAGGACAAGCGAGAGTTTCTCGGGGTGGCGTCGTAGCATTGCTTACATGTTGAACCTGGAGCGCCTGCGCACCCTGGACGCCCTCGCCCGCCACGGCTCGGTCAGCGGAGCGGCCGACGGCCTCCACGTCACCACCTCCGCCGTGTCCCAGCAGCTGGCCAAGCTGGAGCGCGAGGTCGGACAGCCGCTGTTGGCCAGGAACGGGCGCGGGGTCCGGCTCACCGACGCCGGGCGGCTGCTCGCCGATCACGCCGCCCGGATCATCTCGCAGGTGGAGCTCGCCCAGGCCGACGTCGAGGCCCAGCGGGGCTGCGCCGTGGGCGAGTTGCGGATCGGCGCCTTCCCGACCGCCATGCGCGGGCTGCTGCCCCGGGCCCTGGCCGCACTGCGGGCCGGGCATCCGGAGCTGCGGGTCCGGGTGCGCGAGCAGGAGCCCACGGAGAGCATGGCGGCCGTCGTGCGCGGGGACCTCGACCTGGCCCTGGCGATCGACTGGCACAACAAGCGGATGCCGGTGCCCGCCGAGCTGACCCGGACCCACCTGCTGGACGACACCGTCGACATCGCGGTCCCGGCCGGCCACCGGCTGGCCGACCGGACCGCGAGCTCGGGGAAGTCCGGGATCTCCCTCGCCGAATTCGGCGACGACGACTGGATCTCCTGGAACGAGGGGCAGTTCTGCCACGAGTGGCTCGTCTTCACCCTGCGCGGTACGGGCATCGAGCCGCGCATCGCCCACATTGCCGAGGAGCACCACACCCAGCTGGCCTTCGTGGAGGCCGGACTCGGCGTGTGCGTGGCGCCGAAGTTGGGCCGCGGCCCGGTGCCGCCGGGCGTGCGGCTGCTGCCGGTCTGCGACAGCGTACGCCGGCACGTGTACGCCGTCTGGCGCGCGGACGCCGACCGCAGGCCCTCCATCCGGGCCGCGGTCGACGCCCTGCAGCAGGCGGCCGCCGGCCTTCGGTAGGTCAGCAGTTCCGCGGGTCGGACGCGACCCCCTACAGCTTGCGGAAGTCCCAGGAGACGATCGAGTCGGGGGTCAGCCGGATCCAGGCGTGCCGCCCGTCGTGCGGCATTTCCTCGATGCCGAAGTTCTTGACCGGGAAGATCCGCTCGGCCTCCGCGAGCTCGGGGCAGGGCTCGCCGGTGCGCGGGGCCTCGCCCACGAAGACGGCGCTGCCGGACAGCTCCACCCCGCGCAGTTCGTCGTACGACTCGCCGGAGTCCACGACCACCGAGATCCGCGGATCCTTGCTCAGGTCGGACCAGCGGCGGCTGCGCGTGATCGAGTACAGCCACAGCGAGCTGCCGTCCCACGCGAACCACAGGGCGCCCACGTGCGGGCGCCCGTCGGGGGAGACCGTCGCGACCCGGCAGGTCTTCTGCTCGCGCAGGAAGGAGTCCACTTCCGCGTCGCTCATCATGATGCGCCGGCCCCGCCGCTGCGAGGTTCCGGTTCGTGCCCCGTCCACGTCCATCCGTCCTGCACCCCTTCACATCTGACTGTGTGTCAGGAATCATGAGGGCTCTTCCGTCGCCACGCCAGGGGGAGCCATGCCGGATCTCGATCCCGCCACCACCGCGCTGCTCACCGTCGAGTGCCAGAACGGTGTCGTCGGCGAGGAGAGCGCGCTGCCCGAGCTGGCGAAGGAGGCCCGGGACTCGGGGATGCTGGAACGGGTGGCCGCGCTGGTCGACGCCGCGCGCGGAGCCGGCGTCCAGGTGCTGCACGCGGTCGCCGAGCGACGGCCCGACGGGCTCGGCGCGAACACCAACGCCCGGCTGTTCCGGGCCGCGGAGCGGCTGCCCGTGCGCCAGCTGACCGGGAGCCGGGCGGTGGAGGTCGCCGCTCCCATCACGGTGGCCGAGCAGGACCTGGTGGTGCGGCGGCTGCACGGGCTGTCCCCGATGGCCGGCACCGACCTGGACGCCCTGCTGCGCAACCTCGGCGTCCGCACCCTCGTCGTCACCGGGGTCTCCTCCAACATCGCCATCCCGAACACCGTCTTCGACGCGGTGAACCTCGGCTACCGGGTGGTGGTCCCCGCCGACGCCATCGCCGGCGTGCCCGCCTCCTGCACCGCGGAGGTGATCCGCAACTCGCTCGCGCTGGTGGCGGCGATCACCACCGCCGAAGAGCTCCTCGACCAGTGGGCTCCCACGCGCTGACGCGGCAAGCGGGAGCGGCGGATCGAGTCGAGACGGAGGACGTACGGCGGTCAGGGACCCAGTACCGGATGCGAGTCGGAGCCACGGCATGGGGCACGGCTACTGTTCGGTGCGGATCATCCTGATCGACTTGTTGCCGGGGGGCTCCTCTGATGTTCAAGCGCCATGTCTCCGTCCTGGCGGTGGCCGCCAGCTGCCTCGTGCTTTCCGCATGCTCCGGCCGTCCGGCATCCGTGACTGCCGACCACGTACCAGCAGGGACGCAAGAAGCCCCCTCGAGGCCGCAGACGGATCCGGCGACGTCCCCTACCGTTCCCCTGCCGACGCGCGGGGCGGTCGGCGAAGTGCCGGACACCGCGCGGTTGCGGGAGCTCGTGCTGCAGCCGGGCGAGGCCGTCGGGGTCTCGGACCCCCAGCACGGGGTCCGGGACGTGGACCCGTCCGAGCTGAGGCCCCTACCCCGGGCGGAACCGTCGTCGCCCCCGTGTCCCACCATGTGGGGCCTGCTCAACCAGAAGGGTGCCCAGGCCGCCGTCGCCCAGACCTTCGACGCCGGCGGGCCCGGAAATCCGGGCGTGACCCTCCTCGCGTCCCATTCGGCGGCAGGGGCTGCGACCACCTTCGCCCAGCTGCGCTCGGCTGTCGCCGCCTGCCCCTCGGACGACTCCGACGAACGCAAGGCGACCGTGCGGTACGAGGACCTCGACAAAGCGGGGTTCCCCGAGGACACGATCCACATCCGGATGACCTTCAAGGAGGAAGGATCCGACGAGCCCGCCGAGGTCATGGATCGCATCGTGGCCCGGGTCGGCGCGTGCATCGTCGACATGTCGGCGATGGGCCCGGAACCGTACCCGCGCCTCTCGGAGGGTCCCGTCCTCCGGCAGATCGAGCGACTTCGGGCCGCGCAGGGGCTGTGAGACCAACCCGGGCCGAGATCGTCTGTGCATCGCCGGTCACGCCGGAAGCGCATGTGTGCGAAGGAGGGCGAATCCGGCTCGGTCGAACACCTTCTCGTCGGAGAGGAGATGGCTGACGGTTTCGGCACCGCTCTGCCCCGCCCCCCCCACGACCCGGACGCGGCGGTCCTTCCACTCGGGGCGGACCGCGGTCAGCTGGCTGCTGTGCAGGACCGGGTTGCCGACGAACGGCTTGGCGAAGTCGGGCAGGTGGGCCTCGGATCCCGATCCGAGGAGGAGGGTGCACGTCGTCGGACGTCCCCGCCCGCAGACGTGACCTCGAAGTGCCGGCCGCAGAGCGTCACCGACTCGACGGGGGTCCAAGCGGACGGACGGCAACTGCGCCGCGGCCCACTGGAAGTACTGCTCGAACTCACGGCGCGAGCAGCTGAGGCGGTTGGCTTCGAGGAACCGGAACACCCGTCCCTCCTGCACCTGGAGTTTTGCAACTGCCGGATCTTGCCGGGCCGGCCGACAAGATCCGAAAGGGACGGCCTAGTCGCGTCGGATGATCCCGGCCTCGTAGGCGGCGATGGCCGCTTCCACACGATTGCGCAGCCCGAGCTTCGACAGGATCGCGCTCACGTGCGCCTTGACGGTGCCCTCCACCAGGTGCAGCCGGGCTCCGATCTCGGCGTTCGACAGGCCCGCGCCGAGCCGGGCCAGCACGTCGCGCTCGCGTTCGGTGAGCTGTTCCACGCTGTGCCGGGACCACGCACCCGACGAGGTCCGGCCGGCCTGGCGAAGCCTCGTGATGACCCGGGCTGCGACGTTCGGGGACAAGTACGCGCCGCCCGCCGCCACGGCCCGCACCCCATTGAGCAGTTCACGGGGATCGTCGGCCTTCAGCAGGAATCCGCTCGCACCCTCCTGAAGCGCGCGGGCGATGAACTCGTCCTCCCCGAACGTGGTGAGCATGATGACCCCGGTCTCCGGGCGGTCGTGACTCACCCGCGCCGCGGCCGACAGTCCGTCCAGGCGCGGCATCTGGATGTCGAGGAGGGCGACGTCCGGCTGGTGCCGGCGCGCCAGCTCCACCGCCTCGTACCCGTCCTCGGCCTCGGCAACCACCTCCATCTCGGGGGCTCTCGCGAGAATGGAACGCACTCCCGCACGGATCATCGCTTCGTCGTCGGCCAGGAGGATGCGTATCCTCCGCCGGTCCTGCGGCTCGTCCTGAGGCTCTTGTCGCACGGCCCGAGCCTAGTGCCGCCCACCGGTCCGCGGACTCCGCGATCGCCCTGGAAACGGGGCATCCGGCAGGACCTCTTCCCAACGGCGGACGGCACCCCTGACGAAAGTCACGGGTGCTCCTTGCGTTCGATCGATGTGCCGGCCCGACGCCGTTCCTAGGGTGATGCGCAGTGAAGAGATTCCGAAGGGAAACCCTGTGATCACCCTCCGAGGACTGACCAAGAGGTACGGCGAAACAGTCGCTGTGGACGGCCTGACCTTCGATATCAAGGAAGGGCAGGTGACCGGCTTCCTCGGACCCAACGGGGCGGGCAAGTCGACCACGATGCGGATGATTCTCGGCCTGGACCACCCCAGCGAGGGGCAGGCGCTCATCGACGGGAAGCCGTACTCCTCCTACCGTCACCCGCTCCGCGAGGTCGGGACCCTGCTGGACGCCAAGGCACTGCATCCCGCCCGGTCGGCCCGCAGCCACCTGGTGGCGCAGGCCCGCAGCAACGGCATCCCGCTGCGCCGGGTGGACGAGGTACTGGAGATCGTCGGCCTGACCAAGGTCGCGAAGCGCCGGGCCGGTGCCTTCTCGCTCGGCATGTACCAGCGGCTGGGCGTCGCGGGAGCCCTGCTCGGTGACCCCAAAGTGCTGATCTTCGACGAGCCGGTCAACGGCCTCGACCCCGACGGCGTCCGTTGGGTGCGCGAGCTGGTGCGCTCGCAGGCCGCCGAGGGCCGGACGGTCTTCCTCTCGAGCCACCTCATGAGCGAGATGCAGCTGACCGCGGACCAACTGGTCATCATCGGGCGGGGCAAGTTGCTCGCGGACACCCCGATGTCCGAGCTGCTCGCCAACAGCTCCCTGTCCTCGGTGCGCCTGCGTCTTCCGGACCCTGACGACATGCGCATGCTCGTCGACCACCTGACGTCCTACGGCACCGCGGAGATCGAGTCCCCGAACCCCGATGAACTCGTCGTCCGGGGACGCACCGTCGAGGAGATCGGTGACCTCGCACACCGGTTGGGTGTCCGCCTGCACGAACTCCACACGGTGTCCGCGTCCCTGGAGCAGGCGTACATGGAACTGACGGCGCAGAGCGTGGAGTACGGGACGGGCGGGACCGTGTTCGGCACCGCTGATGACAGGCGCAAAGAGAAGGCCGGAGCGTGACCGACATGTCGACTGCAGTCAGGGCCGGTACGCCCGTCAGGAACCAGGCCCCCCGCGGTGGGGGTTTCACCGGTGCGCTGGGGGCGGAATGGGCCAAACTGTGGTCCATCCGCACCCCGTACGCCTGCTTACTGGTGGGCCTCGTCGTGACGGGGATCTTCTGCTACTACTACGGGGCGATCGCCCGCATCAACGACAAGCCCCTCCAGCCGGTGGGCAACGCACCGGTCTCTTCGGTGATCCTGACCCAGTTCGCCGTCCTCGTCCTCGCGATGACCATGGTCACCAGTGAGTACGCGACCAGCAGCATCAGGACCTCTCTGCTCTGGGTGCCGGTGCGCCACAGCGTCCAGTTGGCGAAGGCCCTCCTCGCCGCCGTGGTCGGTTTCCTGGTCGGCATCGCGTACGGCGCCATCGGCACCGCGGTCGCCTGGGGCCCGTTCCGGGGCCACGCCGCGTTCGAACCGTCCAAGGTGATCGCCCAGGTCGTGGCGATGGCGTCGTACTGCGCGCTGGTCGGTGTGATGGCCGTGGGTGTCGCGTTCGCACTGCGCACGGCGGCTGCTGCGGTGGCCGTGCTCTTCTTCGTCATCTCCGCGCTGCCCAGCATGTTGACCGGGCTCGGCGGCAAGGTGCTGCTGGTCATCAACGACTACATGCCGCAGACCGCCGGCGGCAACTTCATGCTCGGCAAGGAGAACGGGCCCTACCCGCCTCTGGCAGGACTGCTCATCACCGTGGCCTGGGCCGTAGCCGCCCACATCGCGGGGATGCTCGTGCTGCGCAGGCGCGACGCCTGACGCACCTCGACCGCATTCTGGAGATCCAGCCCGAAGGACCCTACCGGCCGCTCGGCCGGTCGTTCGGCGGGGTGATGGGTCACGCCCTCGCCGTGGAGCTCCGGGCACGCGGACACGAGGTCGAACTGCTCGCCGTGGTGGACGCCTACCCCGGCTCCGGGGAAGCGCAGTCCGAGGAAGGGCAACTTCACCGCGTCGCGGTTCGCGTACGACCCCGCGGACCTGAGCGCCGACCGCGACGGGCTGATCGCGCGGTACATGCTCTTCCTGAAGGAGAACGATCACCCGCTCGCACAGAGGGGAGAGGACGTCCTCCTGGCGCTGAAGGACGTCTGGATCAACAACAGCCGACTCCTGGCGGCCCACCGGCCGGGGCACTTCCGTGGCGACATGCTGCTCTTCAAGGCCACCGAAGTGCCACGGCGGTTCGCCGGGTACGACCGCGAGCAGGCGTGGCGGCCGCACGTGAGCGGCACCGTGGACGTCCGTCCATTGCACGCAGAACACGAACAGCTGCTGACGGTTCCGGCACACGTCGCCACGATCGGGGGCGGCCGTGGCGGATCGCTTGGCAGAGGTGGCCCGCAAGAAGTCCTGACCGCCTTCCCGGCTCAGGAGGCGCTCGGTTCCCCGGGCAGCACGTCCTTCGAGACCAGCCTGTCACCGGAGTAGCACAGCCGGTAGATGTCCACCTGGTCCAGCAGGTTCCCGTTCGAACGGTAGAACGCGCAGGACGTGCCGGGCTCCCGGGAGGCCGAGCGCACGCTCTCGGGCGGATAGGGGTACTCCTGCCCGGGCAGGCGGCCGGCGAACTCCGCGCGCTGCTGCCCGGTGCGGATGGCCGAGAAGTCGCTGGGACGCAGCACGGACGACGAGAGCTGGTACGAGAGGTAGGCGGCGGCCGGCAGCACGCTCAGGGCGATGGCCGCCGGCACCGCGAACGCCGCGGCGAACCGCAGCGAGGCCGTGCGTCGGGCGGCCCCCAGCCGCCTGTCGGACTCCGCACGGCACGGCTCCACCTCCTGCGGGGTCACCGACGCGACGGGTGTCGCTCCCACCCGGTCGGGCATGCGGGCGGTCACCCGGAAGCCGCCCTCGAACGGGCGGGCGTCCAGGGCGCCGCCCAGGGCCGTCACGCGTTCGCGGAGCCCGTCCAGGCCCCGGTTGCCCGGGACGATCCCGGGCAGCGGGCCGGCGGGCGGCGCCGAATTGGTCACCCGCACCTCGGTGGAGCCCCGCGCGTGGGATATCCGTACCCGGACCGCGCTGCCCGGAGCGTGCTTCGTCGCGTTGGTGAGTGTTTCCTGGACGACGCGGTACACGGCGCGCCCGACCAGGGCCGACAAGGCCGGGCTCTCGCCGGAGCGCTCCAGTTCGACCGCCATGCCGGACGCACCGGCCCGCTCCAGCAGCTCCTCGACCGACTCGACCACGGTTCCGGCCGGCCCGGACTCCCCGTTGTCGCGCAGAACCGTCACCGTTTCGCGCAGCGCTTCGACCGCCTCCGACACGGCCTTGCGGAGCTCGACCATGTCTTCCCGGTCCTGGTCGCTCAGCGTGGGGGAGAGCTCCAGGGCACCCGCCCGCAGCGCGATGAGGCTGAGCACGTGGCCGAGGGAGTCGTGCATGTCGGAGGCGATCCGGGTGCGTTCACGCAGCCGCGCCTGCTCGGCGGTGAAACGCTGCTGCTCCTCCAGGCTCCGTGCCAGTTGCCAACCTCCGCGTACCAGGGACCTCCGCGCCTGCTGGTAGCGGCCGATGAGCCAGGGCACCAGTAGGGCCAGGGGCAGCATGGTGACCGTGTAGAACCACCAGACGGGGCCGACGCGGAGCACCGCGCAGATGGCGAGGTCCACCGCCAGACATGTGGCGAGGACCAGCAGGGGGTTGAGCCGGGATCCGCCGCGGACCCCCATCAGATACGTCATCACGGCCAGCGCGACGGCATAGGCGTTGCCCGGGCTGGAACCGTTCGCCAGCCCCACGGCGCAGAGCCCGTTGACGGCGAACAAGGCGGCGGCCGGCCAACGGCGGCTCGCCGGAACGGCGCCCGCGAGGACCAGGGTGGCGAGGAGGAGCAGCATCGGGGAGGGCTGGGCCCGGTCCGAGAAGCCGGCGAATCCGGCAGCGGCGAGCACCGCCCACAGAGCCGCGTCGCGCAATGCCGTCCGTAAGGAAGGAGCGGGCGCGGACTGCTCCTTCCGCGCGGTCCGTTCGTCCATTGCGTTGAGCCACATCACCCGGTCGACCCTATCCCGGCCGAGGAAGTCGCAGGCAAGCCCGGAAACGGGCCAGTGAGCAGGCACTTTGCGAGAGGGAGAGAGACCGTTGACGCGGTCGGCCGGCCGTTGGCACTGTTGATCGGGGAGCAACACCGCCCCAGGCGAGCCGGCCGGCAGCACGGCAAGGCTGATGCCCTTGCAGGCCCCGTGTACGGAGTCGGCGAGGGACACGGGGCCGCCGGTGCTGCCGGGGAGCGAACCCTTCGACCTCCTCCATGAGTTCGGAGGTCAGCGAGTGACGTGCTGCCGCAGCGTCCTGGTGGCTTTCGATGTTCAGCCCTCGTATCAAGAGCGCCCCGTGTCCAGGGCGGTGGCGCGCAAAGCGGCCGCGTTTCCGCGAGCCATTGCGTACCGCTTCCGGTGGGAGCTTCGCCAACGGAAACGTCGTCGGGACATCGCTCGGTGCGCGGGTCGCCGCGGAGTTGGCGTTGGCCAGGCCCGACCTGGTGAGCGGACTCGTGATCATGGCCGCCCGTGGGCACAGCGATGCGATGAGCATGGCGCTGACCCGTGCCGAGCAGGAGCCGGACGACCTGGGGATCGAATTACCTGCGTAATTACGGCAGGATCAACTGCCGGACGATTGCGTCACATTGGCGGCGCGCGCCGCGAACAACGGTGAACGGGGCGGAAGTTAATGGCCGCTCCGTGAGCCCCGCGCAAACCCGGCCGCGTCGAGCCGCGGGATCTCGGTGGGACACGACGACCGTGACGCCTACTCTGGCGGGAAGCTCCGCGGAGACGGTCGGGGAGCGGGGCGCCGGCCGAAACGCACCGGACCCTCCCGAGGGCCCCGGACTGCCGAGCCGGAGGCAGGTCCGGGAGGGGCGCGTCCCTTTGATCGCAAGGCTTGCTGAATGGATACCCTGGGAAAATGCTTACAGAAGTGACGGCGACTCGCTACGTCACTCCCTTGCGGGAGGGCGGCTCGCTTCCGGGGATCGTCGAGGCCGACGATCTCGGTACCTATGTCATGAAGTTCACCGGAGCCGGTCAGGGTCGCAAGACGCTGGTCGCCGAGGTCATCTGCGGGCGACTGGCCCAGCGGCTGGGGCTGAGGGTTCCCACGCTGGTGCAGATGCAGCTCGACCCCGTGATCGGGCTCGGCGAGCCCGATCAGGAGGTCCAGGAGCTGCTCAAGGCCAGCGGCGGCCTCAACCTCGGCATGGACTACCTGCCGGGCTCCATCGGCTTCGACCCGCTCGCGTACCGGGTCGACCCGGTCGAGGCGGGGCGCGTGGTCTGGTTCGACGCCCTCATCAACAACGTCGACCGCTCCTGGCGCAACCCGAACATGCTGGTCTGGCACGGGGACCTCTGGCTCATCGACCACGGCGCCACCATGATCTGGCACCACAACTGGCCCACCGCCGAGGCCGCGGCCGCCAAGCCCTACAACGCCTCCGACCACGTACTGGCCCCCGTGGGCCCGGACATCGCCGCCGCGGCCGCCGCGCTCGCGCCGCTGGTGACCGAAGAACTGCTCACGGAGGTCGCGGCCGACGTCCCCGACGAGTGGCTCGTCGACGAGCCGGGCTTCGACTCCACCGACGCGCTGCGCCGCGCCTATGTGGAGGCGTTGCTGCCGCGCGCGGCCACGATCCACGAGAGGATCTCGCTGGAGGCCGAGGTGAAGACGCCTGCCGGACCTCCCGGCTGGCTCACCGACCACCTGCCGGAATGGCCCCACAAGACCCACCAGAAGAAGAGCGACAGCGAGTGACCAAGCGGGACGTGTTCGAGTACGCGCTGGTGCGCGTGGTGCCCCGGATGGAACGGGGCGAGTGCTTCAACGCCGGCGTGATCGTCTACTGCCGGGCGCACGCGTACGTCGCCGCGCGCACCCACCTCGACGAGGCGAAGCTCCTCGCGCTGGACCCCGGGGCCGATGTGGCCGGGGTGCGGGCGGCCCTGCGCGGGGTCGAGGGCGTGTGCGGCGGCGGGGCCGGGGCGGGGCAGGCGGCGGGCGACGACGCGGGGCGGCGGTTCCGCTGGCTCATCGCCCCGCGCAGCACCGTGGTGCAGCCGGGGCCGGTGCACACCGGCCTGACGGCCGATCCGGCGGCGGAGGTGGAGCGGCTGCTGGACCTGCTGGTCCGCTGACGGTCGCGGCGGCGTTTCGGGGACCTGCCCCGAAGCGCCGCGCCCCGACCGCTGACGGGGCCGGACCGGGTGGCGTTGACACCGGGTGCCGGGGCTCCTAGCGTCTCCTCAGCTGAAGCTACTAAGCGGTTGCTCACCTCTGGGTGACCGTCTCTCAAGGGCGAGGAGATCCAGCATGTCCACCACCGAGCAGCGCGTCGCGATCGTGACCGGGGCGGCCCGGGGCATCGGCGCGGCCACCGCCGTACGCCTGGCCGCCGAGGGCCGGGCCGTGGCCGTACTCGACCTCGACGAGGCGGCCTGCAAGGACACCGTGGAGGCCATCACGGCGGCCGGCGGCAAGGCCCTCGCGGTCGGCTGCGACGTCTCCGACGGCGCGCAGGTGGAAGCGGCCGTCGCGCGCGTCGCGAGCGAGCTCGGCGCCCCGACCATCCTGGTCAACAACGCGGGTGTGCTGCGCGACAACCTGCTGTTCAAGATGACCGAGACCGACTGGGACACGGTCATGAACGTGCACCTGCGCGGTGCCTTCCTGATGTCCAAGGCCTGTCAGAAGTACATGGTGGAGGCCAAGTTCGGCCGCATCGTGAACCTCTCCAGCAGCTCGGCGCTCGGCAACCGCGGCCAGGTCAACTACTCCGCCGCCAAGGCCGGTCTGCAGGGCTTCACCAAGACCCTGGCCATCGAGCTTGGCAAGTTCGGCGTCACCGCCAACGCCGTCGCCCCCGGCTTCATCGTCACCGAGATGACCGCCCAGACCGCCGCCCGCGTCGGCATGGGCTTCGAGGACTTCCAGGCGGCCGCCGCCACCCAGATCCCGGTCCAGCGCGTCGGCCGTCCGGACGACATCGCCAATGCCATCGCCTTCTTCACGGGAGAGGCCGCGGGCTTCGTCTCCGGCCAGGTCATGTACGTGGCCGGCGGTCCGCTCAGCTGACGGTTCCACGAGAGACAGGGCGTACGACATGACGTACAGCGGTATCGACAGCGGCAAGGTCGCGCTGATCACCGGGGCGAGCCGGGGCATCGGCTACGGCATCGCCGAGGCGCTGGTCGCCCGTGGCGACCGGCTCTGCATCACCGGCCGCAACGAGGAGTCCCTCAAGGAGGCCGTCGAGCGGCTCGGTGCGGACCGGGTGATCGGCGTCGCGGGCAAGGCGCACGACGAGGCCCATCAGGCCGTCGCCGTCGAGCGCACGATGGAGGCCTTCGGCCGCGTCGACTTCCTGGTGAACAACGCGGGCACCAACCCCGTCTTCGGGCCGATCGCGGACCTGGACCTCGGGGTCGCGCGGAAGGTCTTCGAGACCAACGTGATCTCGGCGCTCGGCTTCGCCCAGCGGACCTGGCACGCCTGGCAGAAGGACAACGGCGGTGCGATCGTGAACATCGCGTCCATCGCCGGGGTCTCCGCCTCGCCCTTCATCGGTTCGTACGGGATGAGCAAGGCGGCCATGATCAACCTCACGCTCCAGCTCGCGCACGAGATGGCGCCCGGGGTCCGGGTCAACGCGATCGCCCCCGCGGTGGTCAAGACGAAGTTCGCCCAGGCGCTCTACGAGGGCCGGGAGCAGGAGGCCGCGGCGGCCTATCCGCTCGGCCGGCTCGGGCTCCCGGAGGACATCGGCGGGGCGGCGGCGTTCCTCACATCTGCACAAGCGGAATGGATCACCGGGCAAACTCTCGTCGTCGATGGTGGGATGTTCCTCAATGCCGGGGTCCACTGACCGATAATCGGACGTATTCACCTCCGAAAGGGAGGTAAATGCGTATCGAATATGCACGGAACCGGTCAAGTGCCTCACGAAACCAACCCATTGGATTCGTGAGGCACTGCGGTAGGGTCTGCCGCACCCCTGGCTGATCGAGGAGCGTGCACGTGTTCAACCGGACCAGATGCCTGCAGATCACTGCGGCCCTTGCGTCCATATCCCTGCTCGCCGGATGCGGCCTGCTGTCGGAGGACGACGGCGACGAGATGAAGAGGATCGTCGTCGGTACCACGAGCACCCCGAGCACCCTCGATCCCGCGGCCGCGTGGGACGGCTCCTGGGAGCTGTACCGGAACGTCTACCAGACCCTGCTGGCCTTCCCCACGGGCTCCAGCAAGCCCCAGCCCGACGCGGCCCAGAGCTGCGAATTCACGGACGCGGCGAGCCAGGCCTACCGGTGCACCCTGCGCAAGGGCCTGAAGTTCTCCAACGGCGAGCCGCTCGATGCCCAGGCGGTCAAGCACTCGCTCGACCGGATCAGGACCATCGGCTCCAACGTCGGCCCCAAGGGTCTCTTCGGCACCCTCGACAAGATCGAGACGCCGGACCCGCTGACGGTCGTCTTCCACCTGAACACCTCGGACGCCACCTTCCCCTACGTCCTCGGTTCGCCCGCCGCCTCGCTCGTCGCGCCCAAGGACTACCCGGCCGACAAGATCCGCGAGGGCGACAAGATCACCGGCTCCGGCCCGTACGTGCTCGACTCGTACAAGGACGGCGCCGAGGCGGTGCTCACCGGCAACACGAACTACACCGGCTTCGCCAACCGCAAGAACAAGGCGGTGACCATCCGCTACTTCGCGGACTCGCCGAAGATGATCGCGGCGCTGAAGTCCAAGGAGATCGACGCCACCTACCGAGGCCTGTCGGCCCCGGAGATCACCGACCTCCAGAACCCCGCCTCGCACGCCCTGGGCGTCCAGGTCGTCGAGAACGTCGGCGCCGAGATCCGCTACCTGGTCTTCAACCCCAAGGACCCCCAGGTCGCCAAGCTCCCGGTCCGCCAGGCCATCGCCCAGATCGTCGACCGCGGCGCGCTCGTCTCCAAGGTCTACCAGGGCACCGCCGAGCCGCTGTACTCGATGGTCCCCAAGGGGGTCGTCGGCCACAAGACGCCCTTCTACGACAAGTACGGCGGCGCGGACGTGGCCAAGGCCAAGAAGATCCTCAGGGACGCCGGGATCACCCAGCCTGTCGACCTGACCTTCTGGTACACCACCGACCGCTACGGTGCTTCGACCGCGGACGAGTTCACCGAGCTCAAGCGGCAGCTGGACGAGAGCCAGCTGTTCCGGATCACCCTGCGCAGCCAGCCCTGGAAGACCTTCCAGACCGGCTACAAGGGCGGTGAGTACCCGATCTTCGGCCGCGGCTGGTTCCCCGACTTCCCGGACCCGGACAACTTCATCGCGCCGTTCGTCGGCAAGGAGAACGCGGTCGGCACCCCGTACGAGCCGGCCGAGATCGTGAACGACCTGCTGCCCAAGTCCCGCCGCGAGGGTGACCGGTCGGCCGGCGTCCAGGAGTTCGAGCAGGCGCAGAAGATCTTCGCCGAGGACGTCCGGCTGCTGCCCCTGTGGCAGGGCAAGCTGTACGTCGCGGCGCGCGAGGACATCGCGGGCGCCGAGCGGGCGCTCGACCCGCAGACCGTCATGCAGATGTGGGAGTTCTACCGCAAGACCAGCTGGTAGCACCGCCGCCGGTGCGTCGGCCGCCCCGGGCGGCCGACGCATTGTCAGTGGGCCCCGGTAGGTTCTGGAGCAGTTGCACGAACTTGTACCGGAGGTTGTCGCCGTGACCCAGATGCTGCCCGAGTCCTGGCTCCCCGTCCTCGGCGGGGAGCTGGACCAGCCCTACTTCAAAGAGCTCACCGAGTTCGTCGAGAAGGAACGGGCGAACGGGCCGGTCTACCCGCCCCGCGAGCAGGTCTTCGCGGCCCTGGAGGCCACTCCCTTCGACCGGGTGAAGGTCCTCGTCCTCGGCCAGGACCCGTACCACGGCGCCGGCCAGGGCCACGGCCTGTGCTTCTCCGTGCAGCCCGGGGTCAAGACCCCGCCCTCGCTGCGCAACATCTACAAGGAGATGAAGGAGGAGCTCGACCTGCCGATCCCGGACAACGGGTACCTGATGCCGTGGGCCGAGCAGGGCGTCCTGCTGCTCAACGCGGTGCTCACGGTCCGGGAGGCCGAGCCCAATTCGCACAAGGGCAAGGGCTGGGAGAAGTTCACCGACGCCGTGATCCGCGCGGTGTCCGAGCGGCCCGACCCGGCCGTCTTCGTCCTGTGGGGCGCCTACGCCCAGAAGAAGCTCCCGCTGATCGACGAGGAGCGGCACGTGGTCGTCAAGGGCGCCCACCCCTCCCCGCTGTCCGCCAAGAAGTTCTTCGGTTCCCGGCCCTTCACGCAGATCAACGAGGCCATCGCCGCCCAGGGGCATGAGCCGATCGACTGGCGGATCCCGGACCTCGGCTGACGTCCCCCCGCGCCTCGGCGCCATTGCCGGTACCTCCGGCTAGCTTCGAGATGATCAGGCCGGAGCAGGTCTGGCAGAGCAAGCCGGAGGCCGCCGTGGCGGAGCAGCAGGAGGCGTCGCAGGATGCCGTCATGACCAGGATCGGCCAGGCGGTCATCCTGCTGCACGCCGGGGACCGCGAGGAGGCCCGCAACCGGCTCGGGGAGATCTGGTCCGAGATCGGCGAGGAGGGGGACTCCCTCCACCGGTGCACCCTGGCCCACTACATGGCCGACGCCCAGGACGATCCGGCCGACGAGCTGGCCTGGGACCTGCGGGCCCTGACCGCCGCAGCCGACCTGCCGGCTGACCTGACGGATGACCTTCCGGGCGACGTTCCGGGCGATCAGCCGGGCGATCAGCCCGGGACCAGGCCGCCGCGGGACGGGCGGCCCGCGCGCTGGGAGCCGCATCCCGAGTTGCGCGTGTTCTACCCGTCCCTGCACCTGAACCTGGCCGCCGACTACGTGAAACTGCACCGGCCCGAGGCGGCCCGGGTCCACCTGGCCCGGGCCCGCGCGGCCACCGGAGCGCTGGCCGACGACGGGTACGGGAACGGCGTACGGGCCGCCATCGCCCGGCTGGAGCGGCGCCTGGCCGCAGAACCGGAAGCCGGACCCGGACCCGGACCTGACCCCCGGCCGTTCCCCGAGCAGTCCCAGTAGGCCGTGGGCCGTGGGTCCGCGGGCGGTCAGTCCCCGTGGACGCCCGAGCAGATGCGGGCCTCCGGGCTGTCGGGATGCCACTGACCGTGCCTGCGGCCCAGCGCGCACACGTCGGCCGGCCGCACCGGCAGCTTCCGGATCAGTTCGCGCTCCGCCTCGGCGTCGGGCCGGGGGCGCCGAGGACGGCCGCCGGGGTGCCCGGAGACGGGCTCGGCGGCCCGTGGGGGCTCCGGGATGTCCGGGACCGGCGGAGCCTCCCGTACGGGCCCGCCGGAGCCGCCCGGTACGGGGCGCTGTGCGGACCGCTGGGCGGGCGCGGGGGCCGCCGGGGCCCCGGGCCGCTCCGGGGCGCTCTCCACGGCCTCCAGCGCCTCCAGGGCGGGCGCCCGGACGGTCACGGCGGCGGCCCCGGGCCCGCCGCCGGGCTGATGGCGGGGCGGTACCCCGGCGGCGGGGGCCGCCGCGGGCTGCACGGGTCCGGGGCTCACATGCACACAGCCGGAGACCGCCGAGACGGCGCAGGCGACTCCGAGCAGCAGCGTTGTCGTGGTTCGGGTGGGATGCACTCGCGCAACTCTGCTGTGCGAGGACCCCGTTGCGAAAACCCGGAGCCGAAATTCACCCCGCACGGGTGACGGACGCACCCGCCGGACAGGGCCCTCGCGGCTGCCCCCGGCCGCCCCGGAAGGCGACCTGGTCGCCGGTGGCGCCGTCCATCTGCTCGCGCAGCAGGTCCGCGTGGCCGTTGTGGCGCGCGTACTCCTCGATCATGTGGGTGTGGACCCAGCGCAGGCTGAACACCTCGCCGCGGTGGTGGCTCTCGGCCCGCGAGACCGCGTCCAGCGAACGGCCCGCGGCGCCTGGCGCGCCAGCTCGACCTCCGCCCGCCAGACCGGCTCGGTCTCGGCCCAGTCGGCCGCCTCGGTGAAGCGGAAGTCGCCGTCCGGGTCCTCGCTCGTGGAGTACAGCTCCACCTCCGCCATCTGCCGTACGAGGCCCAGGAGGCTCAGTTCGGAGGGCGCGAGCGGGGTGCGGCGCAGCTGTTCGTCCTGGAGCCCCGCGCCCTTCCGGACGAGGGTGGTGCGGTGGTGTTCGAGCCGCCCGTCCAGCACGTCCCGCTCGTCGGCGGTGGTGGCGGGTTCGTTGCGATGTGATCCTGAACCGGTGGTCACGGGGGTCGTCCTCGGCGAACCGGGCCCCCGGTCACCAGGGATTAAGCTGCGGGAATCCCACAAGGAACCAACCTGGAGGCCCCGGTGAAGGTCGGCTGCATCGGACTCGGCGACATCGCGCAGAAGGCGTACCTGCCCGTCCTCACCACCCGCCCGGGCATCGAGCTGCACCTGCAGACGCGTAACCCCGACACCCTGGAGCGGGTCGGCGACACCCACCACGTCCCGGCCGCGCGCCGGCACGCCGATCTCGACGCGCTGCTCGCCGAGGGGCTCGACGCGGCCTTCGTGCACGCCGCCACCGTGGCCCACCCCGAGATCGTCACGCGGCTGCTGGAAGCCGGCGTGCCCACGTACGTGGACAAGCCGCTCGCCTACGAACTCGCGCACTCGCGGCAGCTCGTGGAACGGGCCGAGCGGCTCGGGGTCTCCCTCGCCGTCGGCTTCAACCGCCGCTTCGCGCCCGCCTACGCGCAGTGCGCCGACCACGCCCGCGAGCTGATCATCATGCAGAAGAACCGCGTCGGGCTGCCCGAGGACCCGCGCACGCTGGTGCTGGACGACTTCATCCACGTCGTCGACACCCTGCGGTTCCTGCTGCCCGGCGAGGCCGACCACTTCGACGTCCGGGCGGTGGTGCGCGAGGGGCTGATGCACCAGGTGGTGCTCCAGCTGTCCGGCGCCGGCTTCACCGCCCTCGGCATCATGAACCGGCTGTCCGGCTCCACCGAGGAGATCCTGGAGGTGTCCGGCCGCGACACCAAGCGGCAGGTCGTCAACCTCGCCGAGGTCATCGACCACAAGGGCCAGCCGACCGTGCGGCGCCGCGGGGACTGGGTCCCCGTCGCCCGCCAGCGCGGCATCGAGCAGGTCGTCGACCACTTCCTGGAGGCGGTCGCGGCGGGCACCACGCTCAGCGCCCGCGACGCCCTGCGAACCCACGAGTTGTGCGAGCGGGTGGTGAGCTCGGCTCTGGAGCAGGCCTCCTGAGCGAACGGCTGCCCGCCACCGCGCAGTACACCGCGAGGGCGGCGAGGGCGGCGGCCACCGGCCAGTCCCCGAAGCGGACGTAGAGGGTCGTGCCGCGGGCGAGCGGGACCTCGTACACGGCCGCCGTGCTCGCGGAGGTGGGCAGGGCCGCGCCGACCCGGGCACCGGACGGGCCGTTCACGACGCTGATGCCCGTGAGGGTGGCGTGGACCATCGGGCGACCGTTCTCAGCCGCCCGCAGCGCGGCCAGCGAGGCGTGCTGGGCCGGTGCCCAGCTCTCCTGGAACGAGGAGGTCGCCGACTGGGCGACGAGCAGGGAGGCACCGTCCAGGGTGAGGCGCCGGCTCATGTCGGGGAAGGCCGACTCGAAGCACACCAGCGGGCCGACCCGGACGCTGCCGGGTCCGTCCGGCTGCCCGGGCAGGTCCATGACCACCGGTCGGTCGCCGCGCACCCGGTCCTCGCCCGCCGCCTTGCCGACCGAGGTGGCCCAGCCGAACAGGGCACGGGCCGGTACGTACTCCCCGAACGGGACGAGCCGCATCTTGTCGTACCGGTCGCCGGTGGGACCCTGGGGGCCCACGAGGACCGCGCTCTTGTAGATGCCGGGCTGGTCCGCCCGCCGCGCGTCCACGTTCACCAACAGCGGGGCCCCCACTTGTGCCGACAGCACGGCCAGCCGCCGGGCCAGGTCCGGGCGGGCCGTCAGGTCCGCACCGACGCTGCTCTCGCCCCACACCACCAGATCGACCCGCTGCCCCGCCAGCGGCCGCGTCAGCCGCTCACCGACGTCGAACCGCCGCTCCGCACTGTCCGGGCCGTCCGCCACCGGGCCGGGCTGTACGACGGCCACGCGCAGCCGGCCCGATTCCTCGGGCCGCGCCGCCCACACCCACACTGCTCCCGTCAGCACCGCGCACCCGGTCATTCCGGCCACCGCGGGGATCCGCGCCCCCGGCACCGCGATCAGCAGCACCAGCGCGCAGTTCACCGCCACCACGAGCAGGCTGACCAGCCACACCCCGCCCACCGAGGCCAGTCGCAGTGCGGGCGCCACCTGCCACTGGCTCGCACCCAGCAGCCCCCACGGCCCGCCGAGCCCCTGCCAGGACCGGACCAGCTCCGACAGCAGCCACCCCGCCGGTACGAGAACCAGCGCGCAGCAGGCCCGGCCCGCCGCCGGGGTCCCGCCGAGGAGCTCCCGCACCAGGAGCGCCCAGGGGATCCAGAGCAGCCCGAGCAGCGCGGCCACCGGGACCAGGAACACGTGCAGGCTGGGCAGCAGCCAGTGGTGGACGGCCAGGATGAACCCCGCGCCGCCGAGCCAGCCCTCCAGCGCGGCCCGCCGCCCGGTGGGGGCCGACCGCAGCAGCAGCATCCAGGGCACGAGGGCGGCGTAGGCGAACCACCAGAGCGCGGGGGCCGGGAAGGCGAGGGCGGGCAACGCCCCGGCGGCCACGGCGGCGGGCGCACGCCATCGAGGGGACCACCACCGCGTGCGCATCGTGATCATGGCGTGCCTCCGTTTCCAGTGTGGCAGTGCCCGGCGTCCCGGCCGAGTCGAGCGGCTCCGGCTCGGTTCAGGCGGTCATGTGCCGCCACTTCTCGTGCACGGTGACGCGGGTGAGCCGCCAGCCGTCACGGGTGCGGGCCAGCTCGAAGCCGTAGCGCCCGGCGGCGACGAAGTTGGGCGAGGTGACCGCGGCGTCGGAGTCCGGCCCCGCCAGCCGCATCGGATTGAGGAAGTCCGCCCGGACCTCGGCGCTGTCCCCGGGGGAGCCGCCCAGGTCCTCCAACCGGATCAGCCGGTTCACGATCAGGTGCTGGCGGACGGGGAAGAGCGTCATCGTCTCCGCCAGCCAGTCCGCGACCTCCGCCACCGGGCCCTCGATCCCGCCGGCCGAGCTGTAGTCGACCCTTCCGGAGGCGGTGAACAGGGCCCGGTACGCATCCCAGTCACCGTCGTCGACGGCCACGGCGTAGCCCGTGACCACCTCGTCGATCGCCAGCCGGTCCATCACCGTCGCGAGATCCACACGCTGAGTCATCGAGTCAGTGTGGGGCTGCGCGGGCGCGAGGCCAAGGGCCGTGCGCCCACCGGACCTTCCCGCGGGCGGTCAGTGACCGGAACGGGACTCCCGCTGCCGGACCACGACGAGGAACGCGTCGCTGTCCAGGTCCATGACCACCTCCGCCGGCACGCCCTCGCGCATCCGCTGCGCCGCATACTCCTCGGCGGGCCAGCTTCCCCGCGGACTTCCGGCGGGAAACCGCTCCAGCACCACTCGACCCATGGCACACCCCCTGCTGTTTGCCTTCCGTTCCCTTCAGGCACAACGACGCGCAGGCCGCCCGGGAACGTTCCCGAACGGCCTGCGGTTCACGCGAACAGGTGGAGCGGGGCCCCGCTAGGAACCGGACTCGCCCGCGTGCGGGCTGAGCACGTCCGTGCCGATCAGCACGAACAGCACGATGCCCAGGAGGATCCGGTAGATCACGAAGGGCATGAAGCTCTTGGTCGAGATGAACTTCATGAACCACGCGATCACGGCGTAGCCCACGAAGAAGGCGATGACCGTCGCGAAGATCGTCGGACCCCAGGAGATGTGGCCCGGGTTCTCCACCACGTCCTTGATCTCGAACGCGCCCGAGGCCAGCACGGCCGGGATCGCGAGGAGGAAGGAGTAACGGGCCGCGGCCTCGCGGGTGAAGCCGAGCAGCAGACCGCCGGAGATCGTCGCGCCGGACCGGGAGACGCCGGGGATCAGGGCCATCGCCTGGCAGACACCGAAGATCAGGCCGTCCTTGACGCCGAGCTGCGCGAGCGTCTTGCGCTCGCGGATGGCGCGGTGCCGGCCGCCCTCCTCGTCGCGGGCGGCCAGACGGTCGGCGACGCCGAGCACGATGCCCATCAGGATCAAAGTGGTGGCCGTCAGCCGCAGGTCACGCGCCGGGCCCACGATCGCGTCCTTGAAGACGAGGCCGAGGATGCCGATCGGGAGCGAGCCGACGATCACCAGCCAGCCCATCTTGGCGTCCTGTTCGGACCTCAGGGCCTTCGTGTAGAGGGAGCGGAACCAGGTGGAGACGATCCGCGCGATGTCCTTGCGGAAGTAGATCAGCACGGCGGCCTCGGTGCCGATCTGGGTGATCGCGGTGAAGGCCGCTCCTGGGTCGTGCCAGCCGGCGAACGCCGCGGTCAGCCGCAGATGGGCGCTGGAGGAGATCGGGAGGAACTCCGTAAGCCCCTGGACGAGACCGAGGATTAGGGATTCGAACCAGCTCATGTCGGGGTGCGCTCGTCCTTGTGATCGTCGGGCAGTTCCGTCCGATGCTATGGCCCGTGCGAAGCGCCACTGACCACAGGGGGGTGCTGGGGCGTCAGCTCGGTCACCTGAGCCGGCGTGCGAGGGGGCACCAGGCGGTGCCGCTTGCGCCATCCGACGACCGCGCCGCCCACCACGGTGACCACGATGAAGCCGAACGAGACGAGGAACGCGGGCGATCCGGGGGAGGCGGCGCTGGCCCCCGCGACCACGTACGCGGCCGTGTTCGGGACGACACCGATCGCCGTGGCGAGGAGGAAGGGGCCCCAACCGCACCGCGACACCGCGGCGCAGTAGTTGGCCACCTGGAAGGGCAGTCCGGGGAAGATCCGGACCGCCAGCATCGAGCGGAAGCCGTGCTGGCTGAGCTGGCCGTCGGCCGCCTGGAGCCAGCGCCCGCGCAGGAACGGTCGCAAAGCCTCCTGGCCCATGATCCGGCCCAGCCCGAAGGAGATCGCGCCGCCGAGGACCGTGCCGCCGACCGCCGCGACAAGGCCGAACTGGGTGCCGAAGACGGCTCCCGCGGCCAGGTTGAGCAGGGGGCGCGGCACGAAGGCGGCTGTGCACACACCGTATGCGGCTGCGAACAGCAGGACCGCCGTGCCCACCGGGAGCCCCGGGGGCCAGCCCTCCGAGAGGATGCGCTGGGGCTCGTACAGCAGCACGCACACACCGGCCGCCACCAGCAGCACGACGAGCACCGACAGCCGGGTCCACGGCGCGAGGAGGAGGGACATCCCGGGAGACTAGCCCACGTATACGGCGGTGCGCCGTAATCTGGGCCTCATGCTGTCGAACGACCGGCGACCCCCGCGGGTTCCCCGCAGCGCCCTCGCGGACACCCTGGTGGAGCGGCTGACCGGGGCGTACGCGGCGGCCGCCGATCCCGTGCGGGCCCGGGCCATGGCCGCGTACATGAAGGACGTCGCGCCCTTCCTCGGCATCCCCACCCCGCTGCGCCGGGACCTGTCGAAGACCGTGACCAAGGACACTCCGAAACCCTCCGAGGCGGACTGCGCGGCGCTCGCGCTGCGCTGCTGGCAGCTCCCGGAACGCGAGTACCACTACTTCGCGGTGGACTACCTGCGCGGCCACGCCTCCCGCTGCTCCTCCGGCTTCCTGCCGGTGGTCCGGCACCTGGTCGTCACCGTCCCCTGGTGGGACACCGTCGACCTGCTGGCCGCGCACACGGTCGGCCCCCTGGTGGCCGCCGACCCCGAACTCGCGGCCGTGATGGACGAGTGGATCGAGGACGAGAACCTCTGGCTCGCCCGCACCGCGCTGCTCCACCAGCTCCGCTTCAAGTCCGCCACCGACGCCGGACGGCTCTTCGCCCATTGCCGCCGCCGGGCCGGCCACCCGGACTTCTTCGTGCGAAAGGCCATCGGCTGGGCCCTGCGCGAGTACGCGAAGACGGACCCCGAAGCGGTACGCGCCTTCGTCGAGGCCGAACGCGGCTCCCTGGCCCCGCTGTCCGTGCGCGAGGCGCTCAAGAACCTCTGACCGCGCCGTAATTCGTTCGACGCGCCCCGGACCGTCCGGCAGGATCAGGGCCATGAACCGGTACGCCTTCCTCACAGAGCGGTCCGCAGTCGCGGACGCGCCGAAGGCTGCCGTCACCGCGGGCGCACCGGCAGGCGCACCTGCGTACGCACCGTTCTTCGCCGCATTCGACGGCGCACGAAGCTGACCCTTCCCGGATCGTCCGGCGGACCCCGCAGGGGGAGGGTCGGCTCGACCTCGGGGTCCCGTTCCAGCTTCCAGACACGGGAATGAATCATGGCCAAGACGGCCTTCGTGCGTACCAAGCCGCACCTCAACATCGGCACCATGGGTCACGTCGACCACGGCAAGACCACCCTCACCGCCGCCATCACCAAGGTCCTCGCCGAGCACGGCGGCGCCTCCTTCGTGCCCTTCGACCGCATCGACCGGGCGCCCGAGGAGTCCCGGCGCGGCATCACCATCAACCTCACGCACGTCGAGTACGAGACGGAGACCCGGCACTACGCCCACGTGGACATGCCCGGTCACGCCGACTACATCAAGAACATGGTCACCGGCGCTGCCCAACTCGACGGCGCCATCCTCGTCGTCTCCGCGCTCGACGGTGTCATGCCACAAACCGCCGAGCACGTGCTCCTCGCCCGGCAAGTCGGCGTCGACCACATCGTGGTGGCGCTCAACAAGGCCGACGCCGGGGACCCCGAGCTGACCGACCTGGTCGAGCTGGAGGTCCGCGAGCTGCTCACCGCGCACGGATACGGCGGTGACGGCGCGCCCGTCGTACGGGTCTCCGGACTCGGGGCGCTGGAGGGCGACCCGCGGTGGACGGAGGCGATCCAGGCGCTGCTGGACGCGGTGGACACCTACGTACCGACCCCGGTGCGCTACACGGACGCGCCGTTCCTGCTGCCGGTGGAGAACGTGCTGACCATCACCGGGCGCGGGACCGTCGTGACCGGCGCCGTCGAGCGCGGCACCGTACGCCTCGGGGACCGCGTGGCGGTCCTCGGCGGCGACGGCGAGCCGGCCGAGACGGTCGTCACCGGGCTGGAGACCTTCGGGAAGCCGATGGAGTCCGCCGAGGCCGGGGACAACGTCGCGCTGCTGCTGCGCGGGGTCCCGCGCGACGGCGTGCGCCGCGGGCACGTGGTGGCCGCGCCCGGCAGCGTGACGCCGCAGCGCCGCTTCACTGCGCAGGTGTACGTGCTCTCCGGGCGCGAGGGCGGCCGTACGACACCCGTCTCCAGCGGCTACCGGCCGCAGTTCTACATCCGCACCGCCGACGTGGTGGGGGACGTGGACCTGGGTGAGGTCGCCGTGGCCCGGCCCGGGGAGACGGTCACCATGACCGTCGAGCTCGGCCGGGACGTCCCGCTGGAGTCGGGGCTCGGCTTCGCGATCCGCGAGGGCGGGCGGACGGTGGGCGCGGGAACGGTGACGGCCGTACTGGGGTGACCCGGGCCTGATCCGGACCCCTCTGTGGTGGCGGTGGCCCGGCTACGCCAGACTGCCGTCACCACAGGCATGCGCGAAGGGGCGGGCGGAGATGGGCGGGGACACGGCACTGGTGCTCGGTGGCGGCGGACTGACCGGCATCGGCTGGGAGTGCGGAATGCTCCACGGGCTCGCCCGCGCCGGGGTGGACCTCACCACCGCGGACCTGGTCGTCGGCACCTCCGCCGGCTCGGTGGTCGGTGCCCAGCTCACCTCCGGACTGCTCAGCGTGCAGGAGCTGTACGAGCGCCAGCTCGGCGACGCCTCGGCGGAACCGGTGGCGAAGCTGGGGGCGGCCGTCATCGCCCGGTACGCACTGGCGATGGCGCGCTCGCGCAGCGACGCCGGCGCCTACCGCAGGCGGGTGGGAGCCATGGCCCTGGCCGCGGACACCGGCTCGGAGGCGGAACGCCGCAACGTGCTGGCCGCCCGGCTGGTCTCCCACGAGTGGCCCGAGCGGCGGCTGGTCGTCACCGCGGTGGACGCGCTCACCGGTGAACTCGAGGCGTTCGAGCGGGGGAGCGGCGGAGGGCTGCTCGACGCCGTGTCGGCGAGCTGCGCGGTACCGGGGGTGTGGCCGCCGGTGACGGTCGCGGGCCGCCGCTTCATCGACGGCGGGATCCGCTCCGCGACCAACGCCGACCTGGCCGCCGGTTACGACCGGGTGGTGATCCTCGCCCCGATCTCGCTCGGTTCCGCACTGGTGCCCTCGCCGTCGGTGCAGGCCGACCGGCTGCGGGAAGCGGGGGCGCGGGTCCTGCTGATCACCCCGTCGCCGGCGGCCCGCAAGGCCTTCGGACGCAACGTGCTGGATCCGGCGCGGCGGGACCCGGCGGCGCGGGCGGGCCTGGCGCAGGCCGAGGAGCACGCGGCGGAGGCGGCTGCGGTCTGGTCGGCGGCCGGTACCGTCTGAGGGCTGTTCGAATCCCGACGGGCCGCTGCCGGACAATGGAGCGGTGAGCGACGAACAGATCCCGGTCGTCCGGGACGTGGGCCAGGGCACTGCCAAGCTGATGCCGGACGTGGACCGGGACCGGGCCTGGCTGCTGACCGTTGACGGGGCCCCGCAGTCGTACGTGGACCTGGACGATCCGCAGCACCTGGAGTTCGAGTACGTACGCCGCCTCGCGCACGTCCTGGACTGCGCAGCGGAGCCGGGGCTCGCGCTGGACCTCCTGCACCTCGGTGGTGGCGCGCTCACCCTGCCGCGCTACGCCGCGGCCACCCGGGCCGGCTCCCGGCAGACGGTCGTCGAGTTCGACCCGGGTCTGGTCGACCTGGTGGCCGAGCACCTGCCGCTCGCGGCGGGCTCCGGGGTCACCGTGCACACCGCCGACGCCCGCACCTGGCTGGAGGCCGCGCCCGCGGCGAGCGCGGACGTGGTGGTGGCCGACGTGTTCGGCGGCTCGCGGGTGCCGGCGCAGCTGACGTCGGTGGAGTACGCGCGGGCGGCCGCGCGGGTGCTGCGGCCCGGCGGGCTGTACGCGGCGAACCTGGCCGACGGGGCGCCCTTCGACTTCCTGCGGGCGCAGGTGGCCAACTTCGCCGAGGCGTTCGCGGAGCTGGCGCTGGTCGCCGAGCCGGCGGTGCTGCGGGGGAGGCGGTTCGGGAACGCCGTACTGCTGGCCTCCGACGCTCCGCTGGAGGTGGGTGCGCTGGCCCGCAAGTGCGCGGCCGACGCGTTTCCCGCCCGGGTGGAGTACGGGGACGGGCTGGCCCGGTTCAGGAAGGGCGCGGCGCCGGTGGCCGACGCGGACGCGGCCCCTTCCCCGGCGCCGCCGGAGGGCGCGTTCAGCCTGGGGTGAGCGGCCGGGTCGGACGGTGCGTCAGTGGCCGACGGCGTCGGCGGGGGTCTGCTCGACGGGGGCCCCGGCGCCCGCGGCCGCCCCGGCGACGGGTTTGCCGTGCGCCCTGCGGGTCATGCGGCGGACGTCCGGGACCAGCAGGACGAGGGCGGTGGGCACGATGACCAGGACCGCGCAGCCCCACAGGGCCTGGGTACGTCCGAAGGCCGCCTCTGCGGGTCCGGCCAGGGCGGTGGCCACCGGAAGCATCGACACCGAGCCGAACCAGTCGTAGGCGGTGACCCGGGAGAACTTCTCCTCCGGGATCTCCTGGTGCATCGCGGTCATCCAGTTCACGCCGAAGACCTCGATCGCGGCGCCGCTGACGAACATCACCGCGCACAACCCCCATACGGGCAGCGGCACGGCGAGTCCCGCCGAGGGCAGCGCCAGCGGGAACACGCACAGCGTGCCGACGAGCAGCAGCCGGCGCGGTTTCCAGGCCATCATCAGGACGGCTCCGGCGATGGTGCCGACGCCGAAGAAGGCCAGGGCCACGCCCCAGGGTGCGGGCCCGCCCAGCTGGTCCCGGGCGACCAGTGGTCCGTAGACCGCATCGGCGGCGCCGACCACGGCCACCACGACGGAGAACTGGAGCACGATGCTCCACAGCCAGGGGCGGCTGCGGACCTCCACCCAGCCCTCGCGCAGATCGGACAGCAGGCCGCCGCCGGGGGCCCGGTCGGGCACGTGACTGACGTCGAGGAAGGCCCGCAGGGCGCCGGCGACGGCGAAGGCCGCCGCGTCGGCGGCCAGGACCCAGCCCGGGCCCACCGCGGCGATCATCGCTCCGCCGAGGGCCGCGCCACCGATGCCGGCACCGTTGATCGCCATGCGGAAGAGCGCGAAGGCCCAGTTGGAGTGTTCGCCGGAGACGGTGGAGAGCAGCATGCCCTCGGCCGCGGGATTGAAGAAGGCCGTACCGGTCCCGCACAGGGCGGTCAGCAGCATCATCTGCCACAGCCGGGGTTCGCCCGTGAGGACGAGGACGGCGAAGGCGGCCTGCGAGACGCAGTTGAGGACGTTGGCCGCGACCATCACCCGGTGGCGGGGCAGTCGGTCGGCGAGGGCGCCGCCGATGAGGAGGAAGAGGACGAGCGGCAGCGTGCGGGCGGCAGCGATCAGGCCCACGTCGCCGACGGACCCGCCGGCATCCATGACCGCGAAGGCGGCCGCGATGTGAGCTCCGTGGCTCCCCAGGTTGGTGATGATCGCCGCACCCGTGAGCAGGCTGTAGTTGCGGCCGGCCCAGTCGGGTCGGTGGCGGTTCACTTGCGTACGGGGTGGTGCGGTGCGGGGAGGGCTCACCCCCGGACTATCCCCGCCCCGGGCCGAGAATCCAAACGGATTGCCGGCGCGGGACGGGGGACGCGGGGGTCATGGCATCACGGAGTGGTGAGCCGGATGGAGCTGAGGACCTTGTCGTAGACGTCGGCCCCGACCTCTTCCTTCACGCCCGCCGCACTGATCAGCGCGAAGCTGGCGAAGTCACCCACGGCGTTCTTGAAGGCGAAGCCGATCGCCTTGCCGTCGGTGGTGCACTTGTGTTCCTTCTTGATGCCCGGGGCGGTCGCGATGACCATGTGGCCCTTGACGCCCGAGGCGGTCGTGAACTCCTTGGGGTCGGTCACCTTGACCGTTCCCTTCGGCATCTTCTGGGCGAAGCCGGCGTAGGCCCAGGCGAAGGTGTTGTCGGACGCCGCCTGGGCGGTGTCCTTGGCGCCCTGGGCCCCCTTGATGCCGGCGTCGGCGACCGAGTACTTCTCGACCCTGCCGTCCGCCTCCTTGTCGATCGTGCACCACTCCTCCTTGAGGGTGGCGGTCCCGCTCATCGTGATGAGCGGCTTGCCGTCGTTCTTGACGTCGTCGTCGTAGAAGAGCGACACCCCGGACTCGTGGACGTTCCACTCGGGGGGCACGTCGTAGCTGACGTTGTACTTCGTGTTGACCACGACCTTCCAGCCCGGGATGACGGGCTGGGCGCTGCCGCCGGCCCGCGGGTTCGGGCTGCTGCCGGCCGGGGCGGGTGCCTCAGAGGCCGGCGCCGAGGGGCTGGCCGCCGGCTTGTCGTCGGCCTCGGTCTTCTTGTCGTCCCGGGTCAGGACGAACGCGCCGGTCGCGGCGGCCACCACGACGACGGCGGCCGCGGCGACGATCGCCACGGTCTTGGTCGAGTACGGGCTCCCGCCGCCGCCGGCGACGCTCGCGGCGGGCTGGGGCTGCTGGGGCATCTGGGGCGGGCCCCACTGCTGGCCGGGAACGCCAGGGGGCTGCTGGTACCCCGGCTGCTGCGGGTATCCGTAACCGGGCTGCTGCTGGTACGGGTTCGGCTGCCCCGGCTGTCCCGGCTGCTGCTGGTACGGGTTCTGTTGCGCGTCCTGAGGGTTCTGTTCTCCCCCGGGCGGCTGCTGCTGTCCTGGCCACATGGCCGGTAACGATAGTGGCCGTGGCGGCGGGGAGCCACGGCCGCCCCCTTGGGAGCTCTGGCCAATGAGGACTACTCGCGGGTAACATCGCGTTCCATGAGCGCAGATCAGATGAACGTGGGCGAACTGCTCGCCGCGACCGTACCGATGGCCCGGACCCTGAACCTCCAGTTCCTGGAGACCACCCCCGAGCGCGCGGTCGTCCGGCTCCCGGACCAGCCCGACTACCACAACCACGTCGGCGGCCCGCACGCCGGCGCGATGTTCACCCTCGCCGAGTCCGCGAGCGGCGCGATCGTCCTGGCCGCCTTCGGCGACCAGCTCTCGCGCGCCGTCCCGCTCGCCGTGAAGGCGGAGATCGGCTACAAGAAGCTCGCCAAGGGCGTCGTGACCGCCACCGCCACCCTCGGCCGCCCGGCCGCGGAGGTCGTCGCCGAACTCGACGCCGGCGGCCGCCCCGAGTTCCCGGTGACCATCGCCATCCAGCGCGAGGACGAGGCCGTGACCGGCGAGATGACGGTCGTCTGGACCCTGCGTCCCAACGCGTGACGACCGGCGGACGCCAACCCCTGCGGCCACGGGCCGGCACACCCTAGAGTCCGTCGCACGACGACGGAGGGAACGCCCGTGGCCAAGGTCAACATCAGCCTCGACGCCGAGCTCGTGGTGGAGGTGATGGTGCTCGCCGGAGTCGGCTCGCCGCAGGACGCGGTGGAGGTCGTCGTACGGGACTACATCGCGCGCGGCCACCGCACCGAGGCGCGGGTCCAGCGCCAGGACGAGACCCGGCGCGGCAACGACTGCGCACGGCCGCTGCCGGAGGGCTGAACCTCGGCGCCGCGGTGGCGCGTCTCGGCCGACCCGGCGGGCGCGCGACGCACAGTGGGCGCGGGAGCGGTCCGGCGCGGGCCGCTCCCGCCGACCCACGCCGCAGGGAGCGCCCATGAGCGAGGCCGTGTCCAGACGTTCCGCGATGCGACTGCTCGCGGCGGCGGGCACGGCCCTCGGAGCCGGCGCCTGCGCGCCCGGGGTGCCGCCGGGCGCGGGAGCCCGTACGGCGCCGCCCGCCGCACCGGCCGCCGCCGAGGCCAAGGGCGCCGCGCGCATCGACGCCCTGCTGGAGCGGCTCACCCTCGACGAGAAGACCGCCCTGCTGCACGGCGCCCCCGATCCCGACTCCCTCGGCCAGGCGGGCTACGTCCCCGGCGTACCGCGCCTGGGCATCCCGGCGCTGCGCCTCGCCGACGGGCCCGCCGGGGTACGGGTCGCCAGGCCCGCCACCGCGCTGCCGGCGCCGGTCCTGCTCGCCTCCGCCTTCGACCCGGCGCTGGCCCGCGAGTACGGCCGCGTCATCGGCCGCGAGGGCCGGGCGCTCGGCCAGGACGTCCTGCTGTCACCCATGGTCAACCTCATCCGCACCCCGTACGCGGGCCGGAACTTCGAGACCTTCGCCGAGGACCCGCGGCTGACCGCCGACCTGGTGGGCGAGATGATCCGCGGCATCCAGGACGAGGGCCTCATCGCCACCGTCAAGCACTTCGCCCTCAACAACCAGGAGCACGGCCGCGACACCGTCGACGTGATCGCCGCCGAGCAGACCCTCCACGAGACCGAGCTACGGGGCTTCGAGGCCGCCGTGGCGGCCGGCGCGGGCGCCGTCATGGGCGCCTACAACAAGGTCAACGGCGTCCACGCCTGCGAGAGCAAGGCGCTGCTCGAGGAAGTGCTGCGCGGCAGCTGGGGGTTCGACGGCTGGGTGATGTCCGACTGGGACGCCACCCACAGCACCGTCGCCTCCATCGGCGCCGGACTCGACATGGAGATGCCCGGCGGCACCCACTTCGGCGGACCGCTGCGCGAAGCGGTGCGCGGCGGCTCCGTCCCGGAGGGCGCCGTCGACCTCGCCGTCCACCGGATCCTGACCACCATGGACCGCTTCGGACTGCTCACGGCCCCGCCCGCCGCACGGCCCCGGCGCGACGCCGCCGCGGGAGCGCGGACCGCCCGCAAGGTGGCCACCGCAGGAGCGGTGCTGCTGCGCAACGAACACGGCACCCTGCCCCTGACCGGAGCCGCCGCCCGCTCGATCGCGGTGATCGGACCGACCGGCCAGGTGCCCTTCGTCAGCGGCGGTGGCAGCGCCCACGTGCTCCCCGACGGGGCGGCCGCCCCGCTGACCGCCATCCGGCGCCGGGCCGGCAACGGTTCGACCGTCCCTTACGCCCTCGGCGAGGACCTGTACGGGCGGCCGCTCCCGGCGAAGCTGTTGACCCCGGCCGCCGACCTGGAGGAGCGGGCCGTGGACCCCGGGCGCGTCTGGAGCCACGAGGGAGAGTTCCGCCTCGCGGCCGACGACGAGTGGACCCTGCTCGTCCACTACACCGGGAAGCGGCCCGTCGTGCGCCTCGACGGTGAGGAGCTGTTCCCCGTCCGCCAGGGCGTGGCCGAGTACTTCGCCGGCGGACTGCTCGGCTCCGCACCCGACGGGATGAGCGTCCGCCGCACCACCCTCGCCCTCACAGCGGGCGCCCACCGGCTCGCCGTGACCGCAGAGGGCGGGGACAAGGGCCAGCGCTTCCGGCTCCGGCACACCACCGGGGCGATCCGCGCCGCGGACCTCGCCGAGGCCGTCAAGACCGCGAAGTCGGCCCGCAGCGTGGTGCTGTTCGCCTACGAGGACGCCACCGAGGGCCGGGACCGGACCTCCCTGGCGCTCCCGGGCGGGCAGGAGCGGCTGATCGAAGCGGTGGCCGCCGCGAACCCCCGTACGACCGTCGTGCTCAACACCTCCTCCAGTACGACGATGCCGTGGCTCTCCCGTACCGGAGCGGTCCTCCAGATGTACTACCCGGGGCAGGAGGGCGCGGGAGCCACCGCCGACCTCCTCTTCGGGGACGCGGACCCCGGGGGCCGCCTCACCCAGACCTTCCCGGCCGACGAGCAGGCCACCCCGGTCGGCGGCGACCCGCTGCGCTACCCGGGCGTGGGCGGCCGGCAGGAGTACTCCGAGGGCGTCCACGTCGGCCACCGCTGGTACGACGCCCAGGGGGTGACCCCGCTGTTCCCCTTCGGGCACGGGCTCTCCTACACCACCTGGCAGTACGAGAAGCTCACCGTCCGGCCGGAGCGGGCCGGACTGCGCGTGGAGTTCACCGTCCGCAACACCGGGCGCCGCAAGGGCACCGAAGTGGCCCAGGTGTACGTCGGCCCGTCCGCGGAACTGGAGCTCGACCAGCCGGTGCGCGCGCTGGCCGGCTACCGGCGACTGGCCCTGGCACCCGGCGAGGCGGAGCGCGTCACCCTCGACATCAGCGAGCGGGCGCTGTCGTCGTGGGACCCGGAGCGGCACGCCTGGGTGCTGGGTTCCGGCCGACGGCAGGTGTTCGTGGGTCGTTCGTCGCGTGAACTGCCACTGAGGTCCAAGGCGGTCGTGGCGAGCCGATAGGCTGCCCGTTCGGCGTGTCACAGGGGGCGCGCCGAGGACGACACGGGAGGACGTACCGGTGCACATCCAGGAATGGCTGGAGACGATTCCGGCGGTCAGCATCTATCTCCTGGTGGGTCTGGTCATCGGGCTGGAGAGCCTCGGCATCCCGCTGCCGGGAGAGATCATCCTGGTCAGCTCGGCGCTGCTGGCCTCGCAGCACGGGGAGATCGACCCCGTGGTCCTGGGACTCTGCGCGATCACCGGGGCGATCGTGGGCGACTCGATCGGCTACGCGATCGGCCGCCGGGGCGGCAAGCCGCTGCTGGACCGGCTGGGTCGGCGCTTCCCCAAGCACTTCGGACCCCAGCAGGTGGCCCTGGCGGAACGCTCCTTCGAGAAGTGGGGCATGTGGGCCGTCTTCTTCGGACGGTTCGTGGCTCTGCTGCGGATCTTCGCCGGCCCGCTGGCGGGCGTGCTGCACATGCCCTACTGGCGCTTCCTCGTCGCCAACGTCTTC
Organism: Streptomyces sp. NBC_01214; assembly: GCF_026340975.1. Lineage (GTDB taxonomy): Bacteria > Actinomycetota > Actinomycetes > Streptomycetales > Streptomycetaceae > Streptomyces. The sequence goes on from NZ_JAPEOS010000001.1 coordinate 3,140,715, forward strand.
GGCGGCATCCTCTGGGCCGGCGGCACCACGGCCGTCATCTACTCGGTCGGGATCGTCGCCGAGCCGTGGCTGAAGCGGTTCTCCTGGCTGGCGCTGGCGCTCGCCGTGCTGTTCGGGCTCGCGGTCACGCTGGTGGTGCGCAGCCGGATGAAGAAGGCGGCCGCGGCCGCCGGGGCCGCCGATGCGGAGATCCCCGCGCAGCAGACGGCCCCGGCCGCAGTCGGCGAATGACGGCAGCGGAGCGACCGGAGCCGGACTGGTCGGGCGAGGGCCGGGAGGACCACTACCACCCGCTGGCGAACGGGCTGGGACGCGCCGCCGAGGCCGGGGACACGGACCTGGTGCGGCGCTTGCTGGCCGAGGGGGCCGAGGTCGACGCCTGGGTCCTCGGCGGCCGCCGGGCCTTGGACCTGGCCGTGTGCGCCGGGCAGGTGGAAGCCGTCCGGCTCCTCCTCGCGGCCGGCGCCGACCCCCGGCTCGATGCCGGCCCCTACGGCGAGGCGACGCCGTTGGCCCTGGCCGTGATGAACGGGTACGCGGACGTCGCCCGGGCCCTCCTCGACGCCGGCGCCCCACCGGGCGCCGCCCCGGGCGGGCTGCGCTACGTGCCGCTGATCCTGGCGGCCGCCTCCTCGGAGGGCGGGAGCCCGGAGATCGTGGACCTGCTCCTGGACCGGGGCGCCGACATCGAGGAGACGAGGCGGGACTGCACCGCGCTCGACTGGGCCGCCCGCCAAGGCTGCCCGGCCACGGTGGAACGGCTCCTCGAGCGGGGCGCCGCCCTCACCGAGCGGACCTTCCGGGAAGGGGCCGCGGGACAGGTGTTCACCGGCAACACGAGACCGGGCCCCGGCACGCGCCACGATGAGTACAAGGCCGTCAGGGCGCTGCTCGTGGCCGCGTGGGATGCCCGGAACTAGACCTCCGGCGTCACGGACGCGCGGTGCTGCTTGGCCAGGTCCACGTACATCAGGGCGTTGACCTTGATGCCCTCGCGCTCCTCGTCGGTCAGCTCACGGCGCACCTTCGCGGGCACGCCCGCCACCAGCGAGCCGGGCGGTACGACCATCCCCTGCGGGACCAGGGCCTGCGCGGCCACCAGCGAACCGGCGCCGATGACGGCGCCGTTCAGCACGGTCGCACCCATGCCGATCAGGCAGTCGTCCTCGACGGTGCAGCCGTGCACGACGGCGTTGTGGCCGATGGAGACGCGCTCGCCGATCGAGACCGGGAAGCCGGGGTCCACGTGCACCGTGCAGTTGTCCTGCACGTTGCTGTCGGCGCCGAGCGTGATCGGGCCGCAGTCGGCGCGCAGCACCGCCGAGTACCAGATGCTCGCGCCCGCGGCGAGGGTGACATCGCCGACCACGACCGAGGTCGGAGCCGTGAAGGCCGTCGGGTCGATCTCCGGGTTCTTGCCGCCGACACCCGCCACGAGTGCCTGGGCCACCTGGTGCGTCATGTTCTCTTCCTCTGCGTCCGTCGTCCGGTTGCCGCGCTAACGGCACCGTAGGCCACGCGGGCCGCCGCACCGGCGATGGGGTGAAGATCACAGGAGTGTGGCCGGGGCGGGCCGGGCCCGGCGCACTACCGTGGCCGGGTGCCGAAGAAACAGAACACGTTCTCATCTCTGACGGCCGCGCGTCGCCGGTTGGCGAGCCGCGTGGTCCACACCGGCTGGCGCTGGATGCAGCAGGCCGGTGCGGTCACCGCGCAGACCCCGGGGCGGCTCAGGTTCGGTGCGATCGGGGACGGCACCCGGCTCGCCTTCCCCCAGGGCACCGTCTTCGGCGAGCGGTGGATCCGGCTCGGCGGGCACTGCATCATCGGCGAACAGGTCACCCTGACCGCCGGGATGATGCCGGACCTCGACCTGGGCTCCGAGCCGATGCTGGTGCTCGGTGACGGGGTGGTCATAGGCCGCAACAGTCATGTCATCGCCGACGCCCGGATCGCCATCGGCGCGAACACCTTCTGTGGACCCGGGGTCTACATCACGTCCACCAACCACAGCTACGACGACCCGCACGAGCCCATCGGCCGGCAGTGGCCGCGCAGCGCACCCGTGGAGATCGGCCCCGGGTGCTGGCTCGGCACCGGCGCGGTGATCCTGCCGGGCGCGCGCCTCGGCCGCAACGTGGTGGTGGCCGCGGGCGCCGTCGTACGGGGCGAGGTCCCGGACCACGCCGTGGTGGCGGGGGCGCCGGCGCGCATCGTGCGGCGCTGGAAGCCGGAGACGGGCTGGCAGCCGCCGCTGCGCACGCCGACGCCGGTGCCGATCCCGGACGGGATGACCCCGGAGCAGCTGCGCGGTCTGGCCGAACTCGCGGAGGCCGAGCACTCCTAGGCCGTGTCCGTCAAAGTCCCGCCTGCCCCGCGACGCCCGGCACCGCACCTCCGCCTCGCGATGCACGGCACCGCCCCTCCGCCTCGCGATGCACGGCACTGCTCAGCCCGCGGCCAGGAGGACCGTTCCGGCGAGGGCCAGGCCGGCGCCCGCTGCCTGGACCGTGCGCAGCCGTTCCTTGAGTACGGCGAAGGCGGCGAGCGCGGTGATCACCGGGTAGAGCGAGGACAGTACGGCGGCCATGGTCACCGGGCCGTTCTGGGCGGCTATGGAGTACGTGCCGTTCGCTGCGACGTCCGCGAGGCCGACGAAGGCCAGGGCGGGCAGCAATCCCCACAGGAGTTTCGGGCCGGTGCCGGCCGGAAGGGCGGGGAGGCCGCGCCGGGTCTGCGTCCACAGGGCGGCGCCACCCACGGCGACATTGGTGACCCGCTGCACGAACAGCGCGAGGAACAGCCCGGTGATGGTGCTGGACGCCTCCGCGATCAGGGCCATCACGGCACCGAAGCCGAAGGCCGCGACCAGGGTGAGGACGACGGCCTGCCGCTGGACGGGCGCGCCCCGCAGCTCCGGGCCGCCCGCGAGGACGATGCCGACGACGGCCACCGCGATCCCCGCGAACTGGCCGAGGCCGGGCCGCTCGCCCAACATCAGCCCCGCGGTGACGGGTACGACCACGCCGAGGGAGCCCAGCGGCGAGACCACGCCCATCGGGCCGAGGGCCAGCGCCTTGTAGAAGCTGAGCATGGCGACCGGTCCGACCAGGCCCGCCCCGACCGCGAACCACAGCTGCGGACCGGCCTCCCGCCAGGCGCCGGTTCCGAGGACCACCGCACCGAGCACGACCACGGCCACGACCTGCGAGACGACGACCACCGTGAGCGCCGGGATCCGACGGGTCAGCAGCCCGCCGCCGAAATCAGCGAGCCCCCACAGCACGGCTGTGGCCAGGGCGAAGAGGGCGGTCATGGGGGCCTCGCAGTACAGTGCGGTGAACGCTGGAGTGCAGCATCGAATACAGAACACGTTAGTGCACTCTGTTGGACTGTGTCATCCAAAATATTGGACGGAATGGTGTCGGACCTCGAACAGCTCACGCAGGCGCTCGCCCGGAACCTCAAGCGGTGGCGCGGCGAACGCGGTTTCACCCTGGACTCCCTGGCGGCCCGCGCGGGAGTGAGCCGCGGGATGATCATCCAGATCGAGCAGGCCCGTACGAACCCCAGCGTCGGCACCACGGTCAGGCTGGCCGACGCACTGGGCGTCAGCATCTCCGCGCTCCTCGACCACGACCGGGGCCCGCAGGTTCGCGTCGTCCAGCCGGACCAGGTGGTGCGGATCTGGTCCAGCGAGGCGGGCAGCTCGACGACCATGCTGATCGGCACCGACGAGCGCGGCCCGATGGAGCTGTGGACCTGGCACCTGGTGCCGGGCGAGGGGACGGACTCCGTCGCGCACCCGTCCGGCACCATCGAGATGCTGCACGTCACCGCGGGGGAGTTGACCCTGGTCGTCGGCGACGAGGAGTTCCGCGTCCCCGCCGGGGCCGCGGCCACCTTCGAGGCGAACCTCGCGCATTCCTACCGCAACGACGGCTCCGAACCGATGGAGATGACCCTCGCGGTGTCCGTCCCACCGGTCTCGCCGCCGCCCGCCCATGCCCACGGCGGCCCGGCGGCGTCCGCCCGTTAGGCCTACAGCGCCGGGATCTCGATCGCGGGGCAGCGGTCCATGACCATCGTCAGCCCCGTCTCGCGGGTGCGGGCGTACGCGGCCTCGTCGATCACGCCGAGCTGGAACCAGACGGCCTCGGCGCCGACGGCGACGGCCTGGTCGGCCACCGGCCCGGCCAGCTCGCTGTTCACGAAGACGTCCACCACGTCCACCTTGAACGGGATGTCCGCCAGTGAGGCGTACCCGGGCTCACCGTGCACGGTTTCGGCCTTGGGGTGCACGGGGACCACGCGCTTGCCGAACCGCTGGAGCACGCGGGCCACCCCGTAGGCCGCGCGGTCCTGGTTGTTCGAGAGCCCCACCACCGCCCAGGTGTCGCCGAGCTCGGTGAGGATCTTGCGGATGGTTGCCGGATCGCCGTACACGTGTGCCGCCTCCTGGTGCTCTCGTCCCCGCCCATCCGACCGCTGCTTCTCCAGCGCGTCGGACCGGCGCTCAGCCGCATCAACCGAAAACTGCCGGGCACGATTCCCCGGCACCGGTCCCGATTCCGCGCGGTAGCCTCTCGTCCCGTTCGGACGGGACGAGGGGCGGGACGTGGAGACACTGGTGGAGGGCGCCGTCGCGGAGGCCCTGCGCACGGGAGACGGCGGGGCGGTCCGCCTGTACGCGGCCGCCTGCGCCGAACGCGCGGTGCCCCTGTTCATCGGCATGCGGGCGGGCACGCCGGACCGCGAAGCCGATCTGGACCTCTGCGTGGAGTCCCTGCGCGGCCTCTGGAACGCGGACCGGGCGCTGCCCGACGCCGCCGAGCGCGTGCGCGCGCTGGAGGGTTTCCCGGAACTGCAGCCTTGCGAAGAGGGCATCTCCGATGTCGCCGGGACCTACGCCTTCTTCGGCGTCCTCGTCCTGCGGTACGCGCTGCTGGCCCACGCCTCGGCGGAGGTCGACCACGCACTGTCCTGTGGTCACGTCGCGCTCACCGCGATGGGTCTGCTCGACCAGAACCTGGCCGACGGCGCCGGCTTCCGTGCCGAGGAGGAAGCGTTGCAAGCGCGCTCGCTGAGCGGTGGTGCCGCGGGCCTGTGGGAAGCGAGCGTCGCGGCGGGGCGCGAGAGGGTGCGGGCGGTGCTGGGCCGCCTACCCCGCTGACGGGTCCACGTTCCAAGTCGACGGCAGGGACGCGTCGCAGAAGACGCAGACGAAGTGCTCGTCCCGGACGACGTTCAGCTGCGCGCAGGCCGGGCAGCGGCGGAAGACCACCTCGTGGGTGAAGCCGGACGGGTGCCCGATCCCCGCCGCGTCCAGAGCCTCCGCGACCTCCGGCCACGAGCCGGCGTCCGGGCAGTATCCGGTCGACTGGTTGCTCACCGCCCGGACCACCCACCGCCCGGACTCCCGCCCGAAGGTGATCTCCCCGGCGCTCAGCACCGTGCCGCCGCCGGCGCAGACCACGTGCTCGCTGCGCCGCGGTGCGAGCCGCAGCACACCGGCGCGGTCCACGACGAACGTGACGGGCTCGGACAGCTCGGCCGCCGCCGGACCCGCGGCCCAGTCCTCGAACTCCGCCGCCGAGCGGATCCTCCGGCCCCCGCCCTCCGGCCGGACGAGCGCCCTCAGCTCGGCCGGTCCCACGTACCGGTAGTGCCACCCCCGCAGTTCCATGCCCGCCAACCTAGGGGGTGACCTGCTTCGGGCGGGCGGGGGCCCGTTCTGCACCGCTTAGGGTGGTGAGGTGAAGGCAGACCAGTACGTGACGGTGGCCCGTGAGGGCGTGCACGAGTCCGAGATCAATCGCTCGCGCTTCCTCTGCTCGCTCGCGCCCGCCGCGACCGAGCAGGAGGCGCAAGACTTCGTCGCGCGCATCCGCAAGGAGCACCCCACCGCCACGCACAACTGCTTCGCCTACGTCGTCGGCGCGGACGCCTCCGTACAGAAGGCCAGCGACGACGGCGAGCCCGGCGGCACCGCCGGGGTGCCCATGCTGCAGATGCTCATGCGCCGCGACATCCGCTACGCGGTCGCCGTCGTCACCCGCTACTACGGCGGCGTGAAGCTCGGCGCCGGCGGCCTGATCAGGGCCTACGGCGGGGTCGTCGGCGAGGCCCTCGACGAGCTCGGCACCGTCACCCGGCGCCGCTACCGGCTGGCCACCGTCACCGTCGACCACCAGCGGGCCGGCAAGACCCAGAACGACCTGCGCTCCACCGGCCGGACCGTGGTGGACCTGCGCTACGGGGCCGCGGTGGAGATCGAGGTGGCCCTCCCGGAGGCGGACCTGCCCGCCTTCGAGGCCTGGCTCGCCGACACCACCGCGGGCAGTGCCGGCCTCACCCTCGGCGGAGAGACATACGCGCCCTGAGCGCCCCCGGGGACGGGTTAGCGTAGAGGGGTTCAGCGAGCGGGAGACGACCAGGGGGAGACGGCATGTGCGGCGGGGCCGGCGAGTGAAGTTCCTGCACACCTCCGACTGGCACCTCGGCCGGGCCTTCCACCGGGTCAACCTGCTCGGCGCCCAGGCGGCCTTCATCGACCACCTCATCGAGACCGTGCGCGAGCGCGAGGTCGACGCCGTCCTCGTCGCCGGTGACGTCTACGACCGGGCCGTGCCTCCGCTGCCCGCCGTCGAGCTGTACGACCGGGCCCTGCACCGCCTCGCCGACCTCGGCGTCCCCACCGTGATGATCTCCGGCAACCACGACTCGGCCCGTCGCCTCGGCGTCGGCGCCGGGCTGATAGGCCGGGCCGGGATCCACCTGCGGACCGACCCGGCCGGTTGCGCCGACCCCGTCGTCCTGACCGACGTACACGGTGACGTGGCGCTGTACGGCCTGCCGTACCTGGAGCCGGCCCTGGTCAAGGACCAGTTCGGTGCGGAGAAGGTGAGCCACGAGGCGGTCCTCGGCGCCGCCATGGACCGGATCCGGGCCGACCTGGCCACCCGCGCGCCCGGCACCCGCTCGATCGTCCTCGCACACGCCTTCGTCACGGGCGGACGGGCCAGTGACAGCGAGCGCGACATCACCGTCGGCGGGGTCGAAGCCGTACCCGCCTCCGTCTTCGCGGGCGTGGACTACGCCGCCCTGGGCCACCTCCACGGCTGCCAGACCATCGACGAACGGGTCCGCTACTCCGGTTCCCCGCTCGCCTACTCCTTCTCCGAGGCCGACCACCGCAAGAGCACGTGGCTGATCGAACTCGGCGCGCAGGGCGAGATCACCGGCGCCGAGCGGATCGACACCCCCGTCCCGCGCACCCTCGCCCGGCTCCGCGGACGGCTGGAGGACCTGCTCCGGGATCCGGCGCACCAGGTCCACGAGGACGCCTGGGTCGAAGCCACCCTCACCGACCCGGTCCGCCCCGACGACCCCATGGCCCGCCTCACCGCCCGCTTCCCGCACACCCTCACCCTCGCCTTCGACCCCGAGGGCCGCCAGGAGGAGACCGGCGCCTCCTACGCCCAGCGCCTCAAGGGCCGCAGCGACCAGCAGATCGCCGAGGACTTCGTCGCCCACGTGCGCGGCGGAGGCCATGCGGACGAGGCCGAACGGGCCGTCCTCCAGGGCGCCTTCGACGACGTACGGGCCGACGACAGCCACCGGGAGACCCAACGATGAGGCTCCACCGGCTGGCCGTGACCGCCTTCGGCCCGTTCGCCGCGCCCCAGGAGATCGATTTCGACGCGCTCTCCAGCGCCGGCATCTTCCTGCTGCACGGACCCACCGGCGCCGGGAAGACCTCCGTGCTCGACGCCGTCTGCTACGCGCTCTACGGTTCCGTGCCCGGCCCCCGCCAAGCCCCCGGCACGAGCCTGCGCAGCGACCACGCCGCCGCCCACACCCCGACCGAGGTCACCCTCGAACTCACCGCGGGCGGCCGCCGCCTGGAGCTCACCCGGCGGCCCGAACAGGAGCGCCCGAAGAAGCGCGGCACGGGCACCACCAAGGACAAGGCCCAGAGCTGGCTGCGCGAGCACACCGGCGAGGGCTGGGAGCCGCTCAGCCGCTCCCACCAGGAGATCGGCGAGGAGATCGAGCAGCTGCTCGGCATGAGCCGCGAGCAGTTCTGCCAGGTCGTCCTCCTGCCGCAAGGGGAGTTCGCGCGCTTCCTGCGCGCGGACGAGGCCGCCCGCGGTCGTCTCCTCGGCCGGCTCTTCGACACCCGCCGCTTCGCCGCCGTCGAGGCCCTGCTCGGCGAGCGACGCCGGGCCGCCGAAGCCAAGGTCCGGGCCGGCGACGAGAAGGTCCTCCACACCGCCCAACGGCTCGCCCAGGCCGCCGGCGACAGCGCCGACCTGCGGGCCTGGCCGATGCCCGGACACCAGCCGGGCGACCCCGGGCTCGCCGGGGCCGTCCGGGCCTGGGCGGCCGTCGCCCGGTGCGCGGCCCGCGAGCGCCTCGACGTCGCCGAGTACGCCCTGGCCGCCGTCGAGAGCCGGCACGCCGCCGCCCGGCGGGCCGCCGAGGACGCGCGGGAGCTCGACCGGCTCCAGCGCCGGCACGCGGAGACCCTCCGCCGGGCCGCCCTGCTCGCCGGGGCCGCGCCCGAGCGGGACCGGGTGCGCGACCTGCTGGACCGGGCCCGGCGCGGCGCACTGGTGGCCCCCGCCCTGGAACTGCGCGGCGCCGCCTCCGCCGCGCACCTCTCCGCCGCCCACGCCGAAACCTCCGCCCGGGCACAGCTCCCGCCCACGCTGAAGGAGGCGGGCGCGGAGCAGCTGGCCGACGTCGAGCAACGGCTGCGCGAGGCCCTCGGCGCGCTCGGCGCGGCGCAGCGGGCCGAACAGCGCAGCGCCGAGATCGGCCGGGAACGCGCCGACCTGGAACGCGAGTCCCGGGCCGCCGAGGAGGCGCACCAGGAGTCCGCCGAGTGGCTGGAGCGCTGGGAGGCGACCCGTACGGCGCTGCAGGAACGCGTGGACGCCGCCCAGCAGGCCGCCACCCTGACCGAGCAGCTCGCGGGCCGGCTGGAACCCGCCCGCATGCAGCTGAACGCCGCCCGCCGGCGGGACGAGCTCGACGCCGACGCGGCACGCGCCGCCGGCGAACTGCTCACCCTGCGCGAGGAGTCGGCCGCCGCCCGGGAGCGCTGGCTGGAGCTCAAGGAGGCCCGGCTGCGCGGGATCGCCGCCGAGCTTGCCGAGGCACTGGTGGCCGGGGAGGCCTGCACCGTGTGCGGGTCCGCGGAACACCCTGCTCCGGCCCGCCCGGCCCCCGGCCACGTGGACCGCGCCGCCGAGGACGCGGCCCACGCCCACTTCGAACGGGCCGAGCAGGCCCGGGCCGCCGTCGAGCGCCGGCATGCCGCCGCCCAGGAGGCCCGCGCCGAGGCCGCGGCCGCCGCGGGGGACGTCGCCACCGCCGAACTCCTCGACCTGACCGCCGACCTGAGCGCCCGCCATGCGGCCGCCCACGCCGCGGCCGCCGGCCTGCACGCCGCCCGTGAGCAGCTCGCCCGCGCCGAGCGGGAGCACGCCACGCGCAGCGCCGACCGGCAGGGCGCCGAGACCCGGGCCGCCGCCAGGGCCTCCCGGCGCGAGGCCCTGGACCGCGAACAGGCCGGACTGGAGGCCGAACTCGCCCTCGTGCGCGACGGCGCGCCCACCGTCGCGGCCCGCGCCCGCACCCTGGAGGACCGGGTCCGGATGGTCTCCGGCGCGGCCACCTCGCTGCGCCGGGCCGAGACCACCGCGGCCCGGCTGAAGGAGGCCGACGACCAGCTCGCCGACGCCGCGTTCAAGGCCGGCTTCGACACCATCGAGGCCGCCGCCGACGCGGTGCTCCCCGAGTACGAACGCACTGCGCTCCAACACCGGCTGGACGCCTGGCAGACGGAAGAGGCCCTGCTGGCGGACCGCCGCGGCGAGACCGGCGCCGCCGAAGCGGCAGCCCTGCCTCCGGCCGCACCGGACGCGGCCGACGCGTACGCGGCCGCGGCCGCGGCGAAGCTCCGTACGGCGGGGTCGGCGGCCGACGCGGCCCGGGCGCGCTGCACGGAGCTCGACCGGCTCTCCCGGCAGGCCGAGCAGGAACTGCGCGCCCTCGGCCCGCTGCGGGAGGCCTACGACCGGGTCGCCCGGCTGGCCGGACTCACCGCCGGCACCTCCGCCGACAACGAGCGCAAGATGCGCCTGGAGGCCTACGTCCTGGCCGCCCGCCTGGAGCAGGTGGCCGCCGCCGCGACGGTACGGCTGCTGCGCATGTCCGGCGGCCGCTACACCCTGGTCCACTCCGACGCGCGAGCGAGCGGACGCGGGCGCTCCGGCCTCGGACTGCACGTGGTCGACGCGTGGACCGGCAGCGAGCGGGACACGGCCACCCTGTCGGGCGGCGAGACCTTCTTCGCCTCGCTCGCCCTGGCGCTCGGCCTCGCGGACGTGGTCACCGACGAGGCGGGCGGGATGCGCCTGGACACCCTCTTCATCGACGAGGGCTTCGGCAGCCTCGACGACCAGGCGCTGGACGAGGTGCTCGACGTCCTGGACTCGCTGCGCGAGCGGGACCGGAGCGTCGGCATCGTCAGCCACGTCGCCGACCTGCGGACCCGGGTCCAGGCCCAGTTGGAGATCGTCAAGCAGCGCGGCGGCTCCGTGGTGCGCCACCGCACGGCGGCGCTCACGGACTGAGCGGCCGGCGGGGCAGCGGGGAGGAGTAGACGACGCTCGTCGTCACCGAACCGAGCCCCGCGATCCGGCCCGTGACCTCCTCCAGGTGCGACATCGAGCGGGTCGCGACCTTGAGGACGAAGCAGTCGTCGCCCGTGACGTGGTGGGCCTCCAGGATCTCCGGGGTGGCCTCCAGGAAGTCGTGGAAGGGCTTGTAGTTGCCGTGCGGGTAGCGCAGCCGCACCAGGGCGAGGATCGACTTGCCGAGCCGTTCCGGGTCCACCACCGCCGTGTAGCCCGTGATGATGCCGGTCTCCTCCAGTCGGCGGACCCGCTCGGTGACGGCGCTCGCGGACATGGACACGGAGCGGGCGAGCTCGGTGAAACTGGCGCGGCCGTCCCGCTGGAGGGCTTCGAGGATTCGCCAGTCGGTGGCGTCAGGGGAATAGTCGGTCATGACGCAGGTCTAGCAGGGGATTCCCCGGTCGTACAAGGGAAAGGCCGGGGAATCCCACTTCCAGTGATGATCAACAGATCGTAGATTTCTTGCCATGACGACGACGCAGACGCACCCGAACCAGGCGGGCTCCGCCGCCCCCGCCACCACCAACCCCGTGCTCCGGGTGCCTCCGGCCACCCCGGCCGCGGCCGCCGCGTACTTCGCCGCGAGCCTGGCCTTCCACGCGGACGTGTCGGACGTCGCCGCCGCCTTCAAGGCCCACCGCGAGCAGGGCGCGGAGCTCGGCTTCCAGCTCGTCGACTCCCGTTCCACCCCGTCCTGGGACCAGGCGCACGTGCCCGGTGCCGTCCACCTGCCCACCGCCCTCATCCCCGAGCAGGCCGAGCGGCTCCTGGACAAGAACGTCCCCGTGGTGACGTACTGCTGGGGTCCCGGCTGCAACGGAGGCACCCGCTCCGCCCTCGCCCTGGCCGAACTCGGCTTCCAGGTCAAGGAGATGCTCGGCGGCATCGAGTACTGGATCCGGGAGGGCTTCGAGGTCGAGACCTGGCAGGGCAGCCAGCAGCGCGCCGAGGCCGACCCGCTGACCGCGCCGACCGACTCGGACGACTGCGGCTGCTGAGGTGCGTGCCCAAGGCCCGAGGGTCTGTGCAGCGCCGAGGACCCGTACGGCCGAGGACCCGTACCGCGCCGAGGGCCCGTACCCGCGCCGAGGGCCCGTACCCGCGCCGAGGGCCGGTAGGGCGCCAGGACGTACGGGCCGTGGGCCTGTCCGGGCCCATGAGAACGGGCCGCTCATCCCCCCGGGAATGAGCGGCCCGTCCGTCCTTCGCCGCCGGGCGGCCGGGGCGTCAGAGCTTCGACAGCTCGTCCACCAGATCGTCCAGCCCCAGCGAACCCTGCGACAGCGCCGCCATGTGCCAGGCCTTCAGGTCGAAGGAACCGCCGTGCGCGGCACGCGCGTTGTCCCGGCCCTGGAGCCAGGCGCGCTCCCCCAGCTTGTAGCCGATCGCCTGTCCCGGCATCGACAGGTAGCGGGTCAGCTCGCTCTCGACGAAGTCCGCCGGCCGGCCGCTGTGCAGGCCGAAGAACTCCTGAGCCAGGTCCACCGTCCACTGCTCGCCCGGGTGGAACGGCGAGTCCGCCGGGATCTCCAGGCCCACGTGCATGCCGATGTCCACGATGACCCGCGCCGCGCGCATCATCTGGCAGTCCAGGTAACCCAGGCGCTGCTCGGCGTCCTTGAGGTAGCCCAGTTCGTCCATCAGCCGCTCTGCGTACAGCGCCCAGCCCTCGGCGTTGGCGCTGACCATGCCGACGGTGGCCTGGTAGCGGGAGAGCTGGTCCGCCACGTGCGTCCACTGCGCGAGCTGCAGGTGGTGGCCCGGCACGCCCTCGTGGTACCAGGTGGACACCAGGTCGTACACGGGGAAGCGGGTCAGGCCCATCGTGGGCAGCCAGGTGCGGCCCGGGCGGGAGAAGTCCTCGGAGGGGGACGTGTAGTACGGGGCCGCGGGACCGCCCGGCGGGGCGATGCGGGACTCCACCTTGCGGACGCGCTCGGCGAGTTCGAAGTGCGTGCCGTCGAGGTTCTCCATGGCCTCGTCCATCAGGCCCTGCAGCCAGGCCTGGACCTCGTCGACGCCCTCGATGTGGGTGCCGTGCTCGTCCAGGTGCTTCAGCGCCTCCCAGGGGCCGGCGCCCGGGAGGATCTTGGCCGCCTCGGACTTCATCTCGGCGAGCAGCCGGTGGTACTCGGACCAGCCGTAGGCGTACGCCTCTTCCAGGTCCAGGTCGGTGCCGTTGAAGAAGCGGGCCCAGCGGGCGTAGCGCTCGCGGCCCACGGTGTCGGGCTTGCCCTCGACGGCCGGGGCGTACACCGAGCGCATCCAGTCGCGCAGTTCGACGACGGCGGCGGTCGCGCCGGCGGCCGCGGCGTCCAGTTCGGCGCGCAGGGAGTCCGGACCGGCGGAGACGAAGCCCTCGAAGAAGGGCGCCGCGGAGCCGTCCTGGCCGACCCAGGTCGTGAGCTGGCCGATCATGGTGGTGGTGGCGCGGGGGCCACCATACAGGCCGCGCTCCAGGCCGAGTCCGAGGCTCTCGCGGTAGCCGGCGAAGGCGGCCGGCACGGCGCGCAGGCGCTCGGCGATCGCCGCCCAGTCCTCGTCGGTGTCGGCGGGGGTCAGGGAGAAGATCTCACGGACGGAGTGCGCGGGGCTGTGGATGTTGCTGACCGCGCACAGGTCCTCGTCGGCCTCCAGTACGGCGAGCTCGGCGGTGAGGCGCTCGCGCAGCAGCCGGGCGCAGCGGCGTTCGGCGTCGCTGTCGGCGCCGGGCTCCGACTCGGCCCCGTCGAGGCGGGTGAGGGTCTCGCGGATGAGCTCGGCTACGGCCGCACGGCCCGCCGGGGAGTAGTCCGGGAGCTTGCTCGAACTCGCGGCGACACCGAGGTAGGTGCCCGTGATCGGGTCGAGGGCGATGAGGTCGTCGACGTACGCGTCGGCCACCTGGCGGGGCAGCCGCGGTGCACTGCCGTTGTGGAGGGTCTCTGACATGCGGACATCTTCGTATGCGGGACGGGTTCCCGTCATCACCGATTGCCGCCGGACTGCTGACGCGGGCCGGAGCGGGGTCGGCCGTGCGTGCGAAGAATCTTCAACCACCGTGCTGGACAGGCCACTTCGCGTTCCGGAGGTCATGGCCTTCGGGGACGGGACGCTCGCAGCTTGGCCGGATCCCGCTGGATCCCGCCGGATTCCGCCGGATCCGGGCCCCGGTCGGGGTCCCGGTCCGGACGGATCGTCAGGCGCGGCGCCGCGGGGCCGGCTGCTCGTGCGGGAGCGCTTGCGGGAGCTCGCGGGGAAATTCGTAGGGCAGCCGGGAGCTGACCGGGGTCGCGTCCAGCCGGGCCGTGATCACCAGGGTGCCCTCCTCGATCTGGTAGTCGAGGGGGAGGCCGAGGCCGCGCATGGCGGCGACCATGCCGGTGTTGGAGGCCTGGGTGACGGCGTACACGCTGTCGCACCCGGCCTCGACGGCCATCGCGAGGAGTCGGCGCAGCAGCTCGGAACCGATGCCGCGGCGCTGCCAGTCGTCCTCGATGAGCAGGGCGACCTCGGTCTCGTCGCCGTCCCACAGCAGGTGGCCGAGGGCGACGAGCTTGCCGGAGGCGGTGGTCGCGGCGAGGGTGCGGCCGAAGCGGGGGCTCAGCAGGTGGCCGAGGTAGCGGTCGGCGTCGCCCACGGGGCCGTGGTAGCGCAGCGACAGCGTGCGCTCGGAGCAGCGGTCGTGCATGGCCCGGGCGGCTGCCCGGTCGGAGTCGTCGGCGCGGCGCACGGTGATCTCGTTGCCCTCGGGCAGCGTCAGTACGTCCTGACTGCGCGGGACGCGGGGGCCGAGCCGGGCGTCGAGCTCGACGAGGGCGCGGGCCCGGGCGAACTCGGTCGGGGTGAAGGGAAGGTAGGGCCGCTCCACGGTGATCGCACCGCCGGAGGGGTCGCGCAGCCGCATGACGGTGGCCTCCAGGACCCCCTCGACGGGGGCGTCCGCGCCGGCGTTGGGGCGGCCGGAGAGGGTGGTCGCCGGGATCGAGTGGATCGTGCAGCGGCCGAGCAGCTGACGCAGGGCGAGGGGCAGTTCGGCGGCGTCCAGGGCGGTGCGGGTGGCGAGGCCGAGGACCCGCGTCGGAGTGTCGACCAGGTCGTGGGCGTCGGCGCGCTCGATCCAGGTGCTGTGGCCGCCGGCCCGGGAGATCGCCCGGGTGAGGTCGGCGGAGGGCAGTTCCTGCGGGGCGCGCAGCAGGAACTCGTCGACCGTGCCGCCTTCGGGGAGCGGGTGCGTCTGGAGGGTCAGGATGTCGACGCCGTTGCGGGCGAGGGCGGTGCAGAGGGCGGCCAGGGAGCCCGGCTCGTCCCGTACGGTCGTGCGCATCCGCCAGAGGGCGGTGCTGCTGCCGGCGGTCGCGGGCGCCCTCCCTGCCGCGTCGGAGGTCGTCGGCGGGAGCGGCTCCGGATCGCCGGGGGCTGTGTTCCGCGGCGGGGGCGCATGGCTGTGGCGCCGTGCCCACCAGGTGTGGAAGGCCGCCGTCACCAGGAGTACGACGGCCGAGGCCACGAGCAGGACCGGGCCCCTCGGGCCGTGCACGACGAGATTGGCGATGGCGTCGGCAACCGCGACGGCGCAGAACATCGCGGCGAGTTCGACGACGTCGCGGCGCCAGTGGTGACGGTGGGGACGGTGGGCGGAGGCGGGGTTACGGTCAGTCATGCGCACCACTGTGGCGCAGGGGTGTTGCGTGATCACGAACGATCTGTGACCGACTGGTTAAGTGTCCATCTGGCCGATTTCACCCAGTTTTCTGGGCCATTTCCGGATTGCAAGGCCGGAGGGGCGGTACCCCCGCGGGGCACGGGGGCTTCCGGTGACTTCAGGGCGTCACTGCCCCACGCGCCCGGGCTGGAGCGTCCGGGTGAAGAGTACGCCCCCTTCCTGGCGGCGCAGGCGGACGGTGAGTTCCCCGCTGCCGCCGTCGATGTCGACCTCGCCGTAGTACGGAGGGTTCTCGGACGGTGACATGTTGGCGAAGGGGGCCGACTGCACGTAGGCCGTCTCCGGGCCGAAGGTGGCGTCGAGCCGCCCGGCCGGGAAGCCGCCGGCGCCGATCGGGCCGGACACGAATTCCCAGAACGGCGCGAAGTCGGTGAAGGCGGCCCGCTCGGGCGCGTAGTGGTTCGCGGCGGTGTAGTGGACGTCGGCCGTGACCCAGACGGTACCCGTGATGCGCTGGTGCTTGACGTGCCGCAGGAGTTCGGCGATCTGGAGCTCGCGGCCCAGCGGAGCGCCCGGGTCCCCCTGGGCGACGGCTTCGAAGTTCGCGGCCCCGTCGGGGACGACGATGCCCAGGGGCATGTCGGCGGCGATGACCTTCCAGGTGGCGCGGGAGCGGGACAGTTCGCGCTTGATCCAGGCCAGCTGCTCGGGGCCGAGGATGCCGATGGGGTCCTCGGCCTGGGTGCCGGGGGAGTTGGCGTTGCGGTAGGTGCGCATGTCGAGCACGAAGACGTCGAGCAGCGGGCCGTACCGCATCACCCGGTACATCCGGCCCTCGGCGCGGCCTCCGCGCAGGTCGGTGACGGGGAAGTACTCCCCGAAGGCCTGGCGGGCGCGGGCGGCGAGGGTGTCGGCCTCCTTGACGGTGTAGCGGGGGTCGTCGATGAGCTGGCCGGGGTACCAGTTGTTGCGCACCTCGTGGTCGTCCCACTGGGCGAGGACCGGGACCTGGGCGTTGAAGTCGAGCAGGTTGCGGTCGAGCAGGTTGTAGCGGAAGTTCCCGCGGAACTCGGCGAGCGTCTCGGCGACCTTCGCCTTCTCCTCGGTGGTGACGTTGCGCCAGAGGCTGCCGTCGCGCAGCGGGGCGGTGGCCTTGATCGGCCCGTCGGCGTAGATCGTGTCCCCGCTGAAGAGGAAGAAGTCGGGGTTGCGCAGCCGCATTTCCTCGAAGACGCGGTAGCCGCCGAGGTCGGGGTTGATGCCCCAGCCCTGGCCCGCCAGGTCACCGGACCACAGGAAGCGCACGTCGTGGCGGCGGGAGACGGGGGTGGTGCGGAAGGTGCCGTGGAGCGGCGGGGAGCTGCGGCGGGGGTCGTCGGGGTCGGTCAGGACGACCCGGTAGTGGATCTGCTGTCCGGGCGGCAGGTCGCGCAGCACGGTGGTTCCGGTGAAGTCGCTCGACGGGCCGAGCAACGGGCCGCGGTGGCGGCGCACGGCGTAGCGGAACGCCTCGCTCGGGGAGGTTTCGATGTACATCCGCGCCACGCGGTCGGAACGGGTCCACACGGTGGCCGAGTGGGCGGTGATCTCGCCGGACTGGACGCCCCACAGCGCGCCCGGCCGGCCGGAGCGGGCGAAGGCGGGGGCGGCGAGCGCAGGGGCGGCGATCAGCGCGGAGGACAGGGCGAGGGAACCGCCGATGAGGGACCGTCGGGTGTGCGGGATCGATGCCATCGGTACGTCTCCTGGGGGCGGCGAGGACGGGTCGGACCAGCGTGCCGTCGCACACCGGCCCGGCCGCGTCGCCCACGCGAACCGTGGATGAACAACCGTCAGCCGCTCATTCGTTCATCTGTTCAGGTGTTCGGTCGGTTCCGCCGGTTCGGGCGGCTCGGATGTGCCGTGAGCCGGCGCGGCCGGCACGGCTGTTCAGGCGGCCACGAGCCGCACGCTGCGGGCCGTGTCGAGCACCACCCGGGACACGAGGGCCGGATCGTCGTTCATCGGGACGTGGCCGCAGCCCGGGAGCCGGACCAGGCGGGCGCCGGGGACGGTGTGCTTGGCGCGGATGCCCTGGCGGCGCAGCAGCAGCCGGTCGCGCGTGCCCCAGGCGATGGTGACCGGCAGGCCGGGCACGTCGTCGGTGAACCGTACGGAGCCGCCCGCGGCCAACGTGTCCTCGAAACCGGTGGCGTCGCGCAGCGCGAGCGTTTCGGCGACGACCGCCTCGACCGGGCGGCGGGACGGGCGGGCGTAGATGGTGCCGGTGAGCGCGGCTCGGCCGGCGGCGGTGCGCGCGAGCCGTCGTACGGCGGGCAGGGGCAGCGCCTTGGCGCCGGCGCGCATCGCGAGGAGGGTGGCGAAGGCGTAGCGGCGCTCGGCCTCGGTCCAGAACCCGGCGGGGGACAGTGCGGTGACGGAGCGGACGAGGTTGCTCCGGCCCATTTCCAGGGCGAGCAGACCGCCGAGCGAATTGCCCGCGACGTGCGGGCGCTCGACGCCGAGGGCCGTGCAGAGCGCCCCGAGGGCCGGAGCCACGGTCCCCAGGGAGTAGGGAACGCCCTTGGGCAGGGGCTCCGAGGCGCCGAAGCCGGGCAGGTCGACGGCGATCACGTCGTGCTCGGCGGCCAGGATGTCGATCACCGGGTGCCAGGCCTGGAGGTGATGGCCGATGCCGTGCAGCAGGAGAAGCGGTTCGCCGGCGCCTTTGCGCTCGTAGGCGACGGTGGTGGGGCGGGGGCCGAGCGGCGAATCGATCGTGAAGGAGACCGTGGCGGTCATGCTGCTCCTCGTCGGTTGGACGCGTGCGAGACAGGATGTCAGTAATGCCTACCGCCATGATTACCGTCCGGTAGACCTTGACTACAAGCCTTCCGTGCCTACGAGAACATCCCGTGAACGGCTTGATACGTATGCCCGTTCTGCCCGGCAAAGGTATGAGCATTGGTCTTGACCAAGGGGGTGCGTCGTCCTATCGTCGCAGGGATAGTGCAGGAACCTTTAATAAACAAAGGCGCGGAACTGCCGCTGGAACACACGGCGAGAGCAGCGATGGCAGGAGGAGTCAGGGTGGGGACCACGCAGCTCGAAACGGCACCGGAGCCGAAGTACTGGCACCTCAAGACCGTCCTCAGCGAGGCGCTCGACCAGGACTTCGCCGTCGGCGAGGTGCTCCCCAACGAGCGTGAGCTCGCGGCCCGTTTCGGTGTCGCCCGCGCGACCCTGCGTCAGGCGCTGGAGCAGCTGGAACTCGAAGGCCGGCTGCAGCGCCGCCGTGGCGTGGGTACCACCGTCGCCCCGCCGCGCGTCGGTGTCGCCGTGGGCAGCGCGCAGCACAGTTGGCCCGGCGAGAGCGCCGACGGCTGGGAGCCGCTCGACGCGGCCGAGACCCTGCCGACGGCCGCGGTGCTGAAACTCCTCGGTACCGGTGGCGCCTTCGCCGCCGACCAGCCGGTGCACACGGTGCGCCGGACCCGGGTCACCCACGGCCAGGCCGTCGCCGCCGAACTGCTCTACGTCCCCGCCGCGTCGGTGCCCGGACTCCCTGCCATCGAGGCCCCGGCCGGACCGGCCCGTGCCCGCGCCGTCCTGCGCGAACTGCAGCGGCTGGTGCTCGACGGCCAGGACCGCTCGGTGGAGCTCGGCTCCGCCCGCGCCGACGACGCCAGGGAACTGGACCGCCTGCCCGGCGCCCCGGTGCTCGTCGTCACCACGCGCTACTTCACCGCCGCGGGAACGGCGGCGGTCTCGGTGGCCACCTACCGCGCGGACACCTGCCGCCTCACCTTCGGTGACTCGGGCAACGTCGAGATCACCGACGAGCCGCGCGTCGCCTCCTGACACCCACCGTCACGGGCCGAACCAGGTCCCCGATCCTGCTGCCCGTACCCGCAGCTACGGCCCGTCCTCCGCAACAGTTGCCGGGGACGGGCCGTAGCTGCGCGTACGGGAGGGTGCGAAGCGGGGTCAGCGGCGGGCCGTGACCGTCTTCTCCACCGCGAAGAGCTCCTCCTCGACGTGGTCCAGCGCGAGCCGGAGGGCGCCGGTCGCCACCGCGGCCTCGCCGAGCATGGACTGGGCCACCCTCGGCGGGCGCAGGCAGTAGCGCTCCAGCTCCTGGCGGAGGGGCTCCAGGACCCCGTCCAGACCGGCCGCCCAGCCGCCGACGACCACCAGCTCCGGATCCATCGCCAGGACCAGCGCCGCCACGTCGTGCACCAGCCGTTGCAGGAACCGCTCCACGGCGGCCACTGCCCGCTCGTCGCCCCGCTTGGCCATCGCGAAGACTTCGGCGACGGCGGCCTCGTCCAGCGGATGCAGCGGCTCACCGGTGGTCGACAACAGCCGCTCGGGCGTGACCTCGCGGCCCAGCAGGTGCAGGGCGCCGATCTCGCCGGCCGCCCCGCCGAAGCCCCGGTGCAGCCTGCCGCCGATCAGTGAGCCGGCGCCGGGGCTGAGCCCTGCCATCACGAACACCATGTCGCCGGTGTCCCGCGCGGCGCCCTTCCAGTGCTCGGCGACCGCTGCTGCGTTGGCGTCGTTCTCCACCTGGACCGGGCAACGGAACGAGCGCCGCAGCCGTTCCCCGAGCGGCAGCCCGGTCCAGCCGGGCAGCGCGGTGCCGAGGCGGACCGTGCCGTCGGCCTCCACGATCCCGGGGCTGCCGACGCCCACCGCCCGCAGCGAGTCCCGTGGCACCCCGGCGCGGCGCAGCAGATCGGCGACTGCCGCCCGTACCCGCTCCAGCCGCTCATCGGCGGACGCCGTCTCCGCGACCTCCTTGGTACCGGCACCGATGACGCGGCCGTCCAGCCCGGACAGCAGCACCGCGATCCGGTGCGAGCCGATCTCGATGCCCAGCAGGTGTCCCGCCTCGGTCCGGAAGCGGAACCTCCTGGCCGGGCGGCCCTGCCGCCGCGCGCCCTCCTCCGCGTCCGCCTCGACGACCAGCCCGGTCGCGATCAACCCCTCAACGACCCCTTCGACGGTCGGCCGGGAGAGTCCCGTCAGCCGTGTGAGGTCGGTGAGGGTCGGTGATCCGGCCGCCCGCAGTGCGCGCAGCACCACGGCGGAATTGATCCGCCGGAGCAGAGAGGGGTCCCCGCCGGTCAGCTGCCCCAACGTGTGTCCTCCCAGGTAGCGAGCTTGTCAGCCGGATCGTACTGCCCACCCGGTGCGTCGGCGAGAAGCAGCCCCCCATCGGCCGGAACCAGACCTTCCCTCATGCGGGGGAGACGAACCCCGACTCGTACGCCGTGATCACCGCCTGGGTCCGGTCCCGCGCCCCCAGCTTCGCCAGGATCGCGCTGACGTGGGACTTGACCGTCTCCGTGCCGATGATCAACTCGGCGGCGATCTCCACGTTGGTGAGCCCCCGCGCCATCAGCCGCAGCACCGCCTCCTCCCGCTCGGTCAGGGCGGCCCGCTCCAGCGTCGCCCGGGCCTGCCGGTTCCCGTACTCCGCCGCCAGGGCCCGCACGGCCGCCGGGAAGAGCAGCGTCTCGCCCTCCGCCACCAGCCGTACCGCGTGCACGATCTCCGAAGGGCGGGCCCGCTTCAGCAGGAACCCATCCGCTCCCGCCCGCAGCGCCTGGTAGACGTACTCGTCGTTCTCGAAGGTTGTCACCACGAGGATCTTCGGAGGGGAGTCCACCGTCCGCAGCACCGCACGGGTGGCTTCGATCCCGTCGAGGAGCGGCATCCGCACGTCCATCGCCACCACATCCGGCCGCAACTGCCGGACCAGCGGGATCACGGAGGCCCCGTCGGCCGCCTCACCCACCACCTCGATGTCGGGCTGGGCCTCCAGGACGGCGCGCAGACCCGCGCGCACCAGGGGTTCGTCGTCGACGAGCAGTACGGTAACCGGCATCCGGTCAGCGTATTCGCTCCAGCGGCAGCCGGGCGCGCACTCTCCAACCGCCCTCGTACAGCCCGGTTTCGGCCTCTCCGCCGAGCAGCGCGGCCCGCTCCCGGATCCCGCGCAGGCCGCTGCCGCCGCCGACCGTGACCCCGGGGTGTTCCGGCAGCGGATTCGTCACCTCCAGGTCCAGGCGGACCGCGGTCATCTCCACCCGAATGCGCACCGGCACCGGGCCGCAATGGCGCAGTACGTTGGTCAGCGCCTCCTGCAGGATCCGGTATCCCTCCCGGGTGACCGGCTCCGGCAACTTCTCCAGCGGCCCCGTCAGTTGCGAGTCCACGACGGAGCCGGAGGCCCGGGCCGACTCCAGGAGCCGGTCGGCTTCCGCCAGCGTCGGCCACTGCGACGGCGGCCGTCCCGACTCCCGCAGCACCCCCAGCACCCGCTCCAGATCCTCCAGCGCGGCCCGGCCCGTCTCCTCGATCGCGCACAGCGCCCGATCGGTGAAGGCGGGATCACCCGCGGCGCGCGCCGCCCCCGCCTGCACGACGGCCACGGTGAGCGCGTGCCCGATGGAGTCGTGCAGTTCCCGCGCGATCCTGGTGCGCTCCAGCAGCTGCTCCGTGCGTGCTTCCAGCGCCGTCAGTCGTTCGGCGGCGGACGGGCCGAGCAGGCGGGTGGCCGCCGTGGTGATCAACTCGCCGAGTAGGACCACGATGACGATGAGTACGACCAGCGGCACGGGCACGAGCAGTGCGGCGGCCCAGCGTCCGGGTACGAACGGCAGCAAGTGATCCGGGCCCATGGGATGCCCGATCGCTATCGCGACGAGCTCCAGGGCCATCGCCGACAGCCAGACCGTGGCGCCGAACGCACCGACCCCGACGACCATCCGCGTCTCCAGCCACAGCACGGTTCGCCACCGGTCCCCCCAGTGGGCCGACGGAGCGAGGCTTATGGCGCTGTCGGAGGCGTCGCGGTCGTCCGGTGTGAGCAGGAACCGTGCTTGAAGGCCTTCCGCCAGTCGCACCCAGGGCACCAGCCCGAACGGCAGGACGAGCAGCAGCGGCACCCAGGGCCACCGGGGCATGATGAACATCCATACCGCCAGCACCAGCAGCGGCACGCAGAGGTGCAACCAGCGTGAATACGTCACTGGTTGGAACGGGGCGCGCAGCAGTCGGTTCATGACTCCATGGTGGCAGCGCCCTGTTCGCGACCGTCTCCCCCACGTGGGGGAGACGCCACCCTCGCACGGGGGAGGGGAGTGGTGGGGCCGCCGGCGAGTCTTGAGCCATGAACAGCATCGAGATCCGAGAACTCACCAAGCGATACGGCACCCACCGTGCGGTGGACGGCCTCACCTTCGATGTCCTGCCTGGGCGGGTGACCGGCTTCCTGGGCCCCAACGGCGCGGGGAAGTCCACCACGATGCGTCTGCTCCTGGGGCTGGACCGGGCCACATCCGGCACGGCCACGATCGGTGGCCGTCGGTACCTGGAACTGACCGACCCGCTGCACCGGGTCGGCGCCCTCCTCGACGCCCAGGCGGCCCACGGCGGGCGCACCGCCCACGACCACCTCCGACTGCTCGCCGCCGCCGGCCGCATCCCGATGCGCCGGGTGGACGAGGTCCTGGAACAGACCGGCATCGCCGCCGTCGCGAAGCGGCGGATCAAGTCCTTCTCGCTCGGCATGCGCCAGCGCCTCGGCATCGCCGCCGCACTCATCGGCGACCCCGGAGTGCTCCTGCTGGACGAGCCCACGAACGGCCTCGACCCCGAGGGCATCATCTGGATCCGCGAGCTGATGCGCTCCCTCGCCGCCGAAGGACGCGCCGTCCTGGTCTCCAGCCATCTGATGTCGGAAACCTCGGCGCTCGCCGACCACCTGGTCGTGCTCGGCAAGGGCAAGCTGCTCGCGGACACCTCGATGGAGTCGTTCATCGACGTCCGCAGCACCCCGAGAGCGCGCCTGCGGACCTCCGACCCGGTCCGGCTGCAGGCCGCGCTGGCCCGGGACGACTTCGAGTTGGTGGCCGCCGACGACGGGCGATGGACCGTCGAGGGCATACGGGCCGAGCAGCTCGGCACCCTGGCTGCCCGTGAAGGGGTTCCCCTGTTGGAACTGTCCGACGAGCGCGCCTCGCTGGAGCAGGCCTACCTCGACCTCACTGCCGAGCACGCGCAGTTCAGCGCAGCACACTGACCGTCCATCCGCTCCCGTCCCCTCAGGAGGCTTTGCCATGAGCGCCGTACTGCCCAGAACCCCCGCACTGCACTCGGAATGGATCAAGATCAGGTCTCTCCGGGGCACCTTCTGGTCGCTGATATCCGTCCTCGTCCTCACCGTGGGCGTCCAGGTGCTGGCGGCTGCGGCACTGGGCCGGGCCGAGGAGGGCGGCATGGGGGACGACCCGCTCCTCGCGGCCTTCTACGGGCTCAACTTCGGCCAGATAGCGGCCATCACCTTTGGGGCCACCGCCTTCTCCGCCGAGTTCCACAACGGAGCCCTGCGCACCAGCCTCACCGCTGTGCCCCACCGCACCCGCTTCTACTTGTCGAAGCTCTCGATGCTGGGCGCGCTCGCCCTCGTGGCCGGCCAGCTCGCGGGACTGCTGACCTTCGTCGCCGGGCAATCGTTCATGGGCCAGGACGCCCTTGAACTGGGCGACCCCGGCACCGTGCGGGCCGTTGTCGGCTGCGGTCTCTACCTGACGCTCATGACGCTGTTCGCAGCCGGGCTCACGGCGGTGCTGCGCAGCGGGGTGGCCGTCCTCGGCATCCTCATACCCTTCGTCGTCATGGTGTCCTTCATCGTGGGCGCGGCAGCGGACGGGGTGGGGCAGTTCATGCCGGACCGAGCCGGGCAGGCGATGATGCGCAGCCAGCAGTACGGTGACCTCGGTCCGTGGGCCGGACTGGGAGTCCTGGCGCTGTGGGCGCTGACCGCGGTGTTGGGGGGCTTGTTGGCGGTGCGCCGCCGGGACGCGTGATGACGGGCCAGTTGTCAGTGGGCCTCGGGATACTGACGGTATGACCACGGCAGAGCACCTCGAGACGATCGACCGGCTCCGGGAGCAGGAGTTCCCGCCCGAGCCGGTCCGGACCGGGGGGAACAGCAGCGGTCCGGGATTCCACCTGGTCCAGCTCGCCCTGACGCGGGGTTTCTGGGACGACGACGGTTCGGGCCGGATCGAGGCAGCTGACCAGATCGGTGCCGAGTACGGGGCGCTCGCCCAGGCCGCGACCGACCGGTGGGGGGAGCCGCAGGTCTTCAGCCTGGGAACGCTGAGGGAGCGCGGATTCGCCGGGGAGGAGATACCGCAGCCGTGGGACGAGCTGGGCAGCAGTACCGACCACGTGCACCTGTGGCGGGTCGGCGCCCACTGGCTGGTGGTCTACGTCGCGCAGTGGGCCGGCGAGGACCCGTACCAGCTGATGGCAGGGGTCACCGTCACCGACCCGCCGTAGGGGGTGCCTCGTCCGCCTCGGCGGCCGTGCGGAGGCGCGCGTACTCCTGGGCCATGGACTCGGCGGTCCAGTGGGCGTTGAGACCGCTCGGGTTCGGCAGGGCCCAGACGCGGGTGGCGCCGATGGTCAGCTCCTGCGGGCCGATCCGTGCCGTCCGGTCATCGAAGGCCGTGCGGTAGGCGGTCACTCCCACCACCGCCAGCCACTGCGGGCGCAGCAGTTCCACCTTGGCCGTCAGGATGCGGCCCCCCTCGCGGAACTCCTCCGTGCTCAGTTCGTCGGCGCGGGCCGTGGCCCGGGCCACGACGTTGGTGATGCCGAGACGGTAGGTCAGCAGCTCTTCCTGCTCCGCGGGGGCCAAGCGGCGCGGGGTGAAGCCCGAGAGGTGCAGGACGGGCCAGAACCGGTTGCCGGGGCGGGCGAAGTGGTGGCCCGTCGCGGCGGAGAGGAGTCCGGGGTTGATTCCGCAGAAGAGCACACGCAGACCGCCCGCGACCACGTCCGGGAGGACGCGGTCGCGGGCGGCGCTCAGCTCATCGGGGGTCAGAGGATCGACCCCGGCGCGTACCCGGCGGCCTCCGGGTGCTGTTTGGCGATCGCCTCGATGCGGGAGACCACCGCTGCGACCTGGTCGCCCGCGGCGCCCGTGAACGACAGCTTGTCGGCCATCAGGGCGTCGAGCTGGGCCCGGTCCAGAGGCATCCGCTCGTCGGCGGCCAGCTTGTCCAGCAGCTCGTTGCGCTCGGCGCCCTGCTCGCGCATGGCGAGCGCGGAGGCCACCGCGTGCTCCTTGATGACCTCGTGGGCGGCCTCGCGGCCCACGCCGGCCCGCACCGCGCCCATCAAGACCTTGGTGGTCGCGAGGAAGGGCAGGTAGCGGTCCAGCTCGCGGGCGACGACCGCCGGGAAGGCACCGAACTCGTCGAGGACCGTCAGGAAGGTCTCCAGCAGGCCGTCGAAGGCGAAGAAGGCGTCCGGCAGGGCCACGCGACGGACCACGGAGCAGGAGACGTCGCCCTCGTTCCACTGGTCACCGGCCAGCTCGCCGGTCATCGAGGCGTAGCCGCGCAGGATGACCATCAGGCCGTTCACGCGCTCGCAGGAGCGGGTGTTCATCTTGTGCGGCATCGCGGAGGAACCGACCTGGCCGGGCTTGAAGCCCTCGGTCACCAGCTCGTGGCCGGCCATCAGGCGGATGGTCTTGGCGATCGACGAGGGGGCGGCGGCCAGCTGCACGAGCGCGGTGACCACGTCGTAGTCGAGCGAGCGCGGGTAGACCTGGCCGACCGAGGTGAAGGCCTGGGCGAAGCCGAGGTGGGCGGCGATCCGCTGCTCCAGGTCGGCCAGCTTGGCGGCGTCGCCGCCCAGCAGGTCGAGCATGTCCTGGGCGGTGCCGACGGGGCCCTTGATGCCGCGCAGCGGGTAGCGGCCCAGCAGGTCCTCGAGGCGGTCGTAGGCCACCAGCAGCTCGTCGGCCGCGGTCGCGAAGCGCTTGCCCAAGGTGGTGGCCTGCGCGGCCACGTTGTGGGAGCGACCGGCCATGACCAGCTCGGCGTGCTCGCCGGCCAGCTTGCCGAGGCGGGCGAGGACGGCGACCGTGCGGTCCCGGGCGAGCTCCAGCGAGAGCCGGATCTGCAGCTGCTCGACGTTCTCGGTCAGGTCGCGGGAGGTCATGCCCTTGTGGACGTGCTCGTGACCGGCGAGGGCGTTGAACTCCTCGATGCGGGCCTTCACGTCGTGCCGGGTGACCTTCTCGCGCTCGGCGATGGAGGCGAGGTCGACGGTCTCGAGGACGCGCTCGTAGTCGGCGAGGGCCTCGTCCGGGACCTCGATACCGAGGTCCTTCTGGGCGCGCAGCACGGCGAGCCACAGCCGCCGCTCCAGCGTCACCTTGTACTCGGGGGACCACAGGACGGCGAGCTCCGCGGAGGCGTAGCGGCCGGCCAGGACATTGGGGATGCGGGGCTTGGCAGTCACGTGGAGGGATTCTACTTGGGCCACCGCTGTGTGTTTACGCAGGTAGGGCCACCACTCGGGATTGTGCCTTGCTACGAGAGCGGCGCGTCCCCGTACGGGAGCAGCTCGGGGCGCTTGGCCGGGCGGCCGTCCCCGGAGGAGCGGCCCGTCAGGCGGCGGCCAATCCAGGGGAGCAGGTGTTGCCGGGCGAAGCTCAGATCCTGGGCCCGGCGTACGGTCCAGCCCGGGGGAGCGGCGGCGGGCAGTTCGGTGCGCCAGTCCAGTTCGGCGGGCAGGCCCAGTGCCTGCCAGACGGCCTCCGCCACCCGGCGGTGGCCCTCGGCGGTCAGGTGCAGCCGGTCGACGTCCCACATCCGGGGGTCAGCGAGCGCGGCGGCCCCGTAGAGGTCGACCACCACGGCGCCGTGCCGGGCGGCGAGCTCCTCGATGGTGGCGAAGAGCTCCTCCATGCGCGGCCGGAAGCGTTCCATCACCGGCCCGTTGCGCCCCGGGGAGCGCATCAGGACGAGGCGCTTGCAGGAGGGGGCGAGGAGTTCCACCGCCGACTCCAGGTGGTCGCGGACCCGGCCCATGTCCACCTTGGGGCGCAGGGCGTCGTTGAGCCCGCCCACCAGGGTCACCACGTCGGCCCCCATCGCCGCCGCCGCCGGGACCTGGTCCTCGGCGATCTGGCCAATCAGCTTGCCGCGGACCGCGAGGTTCGCGTAGCGGAAGCCCGGCTCCCGAGCGGCGAGGCGGGCGGCCAGCAGATCCGCCCAGCCGCGGTAGGAACCGTCCGGAAGCAGGTCGGACATGCCCTCGGTGAAGGAGTCACCGATCGCGACGAAACTGGTGTAAGAGGCATTCATCTCCATGGCGGAGTGATGTTACCGCGCGGTACCCCGGCCCCGCAGGGCCGGGGACCGCACGCCTCGAACGATCATGCGGACGCGGGCCTGCCGAAGAGCTCCCGCAGTACGTCCTCCATCGTCACCAGGCCCGTCATGGCGCCGTCCGTCCCGAGTACCGCCGCCAGGTGCGTGCGGCTGCGCCGCATGGCCGTGAGCACGTCGTCCAGCGGGGTCTCCGCCCGTACCTGGGCGATCGGCCGCAGCGCCGTCACCGGGAAGGGCTCGTCCCGCTCCTCGTCGTCCGCGTCCAGGGCGTCCTTCACGTGCAGGTAGCCCAGGATCTTGTGCTGGGCGTCGACCACCGGGAACCGGGAGTACCCGGACTCGGCCGACAGCAGCTCCAGCCCGGCCGGAGTGATGCCCTCCCGGGCCGGGACCACCTGGTCCTCGGGCAGCACCACATCGGTCACGGGCCGCCGGCCCAGTTCCAGCGCGTCGTGCAGGCGCTCGCTCGCCCGGTCGTCGATGAGCCCCGCGTTACTGGAGTCCTTGACCATCCGCGCCAGCTCGTCGTCGGAGAAGGTCGCCGCGACCTCGTCCTTGACCTCCACGCGCAGCAGCCGCAGCAGGGCGTTGGCGAAGGCGTTGATCGTGAAGATCACCGGTCGCAGTACCTGCGTGAGGGTCACCAGCGGCGGCCCCAGCAGCAGGGCGGTGCGCACCGGCTCGGACAGCGCCACGTTCTTCGGCAGCATCTCGCCGAAGAGCATGTGCAGGTACGTCGCCAGGGTCAGCGCCACCACGAAGGAGATCGCGTGGGAGACGCCCGCCGGTACCCCGACGAGGTCGAACAGCGGGGTCAGCAGATGGGCGATGGCCGGCTCGGCCACCACGCCCAGCACCAGGGTGCACAGCGTGATGCCCAGCTGGGCCGCCGCCATCAGCGCCGACACGTGCTCCAGCCCCCACAGGACGGCGCGGGCCCGCCGGTCGCCCTGCTCCGCGTACGGTTCGATCTGGCTGCGCCGGACCGAGATCAGCGCGAACTCCGCGCCGACGAAGAAGGCGTTGACGACCAGGGTCGCCAGGCCGACCAGCAGCTGGATGACGGTCATCGGGCCTCCTCCGTTCCCGTGGTGGGCTCGCTCGGGGCGTGCAGCAGCACCCGCGCGGCCCGGCGCCCGCCGGCGTCCACCACGTCGAGCTGCCAACCGTTCAGTTCCATGCGGTCGTCGACCTCGGGAATCCGCCCGAGCACGGTCGCTATCAGGCCGGCCAGGGTCTCGTACGGACCGTCCGGCACGTGCAGGCCGATCCGCCGGAGCTGGTCGGTGCGCGCCGCGCCGTCGGCGGAGTAGAGCAGGCGCCCGGAGTCGTCCGTACCGGCCGGGGCCAGGTCCGGGGTCTCGTGCGGGTCGTGCTCGTCGCGGACCTCGCCGACGACCTCCTCGACGATGTCCTCCAGCGTGGCCACTCCGGCCGTGCCGCCGTACTCGTCGATGACCACGGCCATCGTCTGCTTGCCGGACAGCCGGTCCAGCAGTCGGTCCACGGTCAGCGACTCCGGTACGAGGAGGGGCTCGCGCAGCAGCTGCGACACGGGACGGCGGCGGCGCTCCGCGGCCGGCAGGGCCAGGACGTCCTTGATGTGGACGATGCCGACGACCGTGTCGAGGCTGCCCCGGTAGACCGGGAAGCGGGACAGGCCGGTGGCCAGCGTCGCATTGGCCACGTCCTCCGCGGTGGTCTGCACGTCGAGGGCGGTCACCTGCACGCGCGGGGTCATCACGTTCTCCGCGGTCAGGTCCGCGAGGTTCAGGGTCCGGACGAACAGCTCGGCCGTGTCCTTCTCCAGGGCGCCCGCCTTCGCCGAGTGCCGCGCGAGGGCGACCAGCTCCTGCGGGGTGCGCGCGGAGGCCAGTTCCTCGGCCGGCTCCATTCCGAAGCGGCGCACCAGATGGTTCGCGGTGGTGTTGAGGTGGCTGATCAGGGGCCTGAAGGCCCGACTGAAGACCCGCTGCGTGGTCGCCACCCGCTTGGCGATCGCCAGCGGGGAGGAGATCGCCCAGTTCTTGGGCACCAGCTCGCCGACGACCATCAGGACGACGGTCGAGATGGCGGTGCCGAGGACCAGGGCGGTGGAGGAGGCGGCGCCGGCCGACAGGCCCATGGCCTCGAAGGGGCCCTGGAGCAGGGCGGAGATCGACGGCTTGGAGATCATGCCGATGACCAGGCCGGTGACGGTGATGCCGAGCTGGGCGCCGGAGAGCTGGAACGTCAGGGTGCGGACGGCGGCCAGGGCGCTGTCGGCCCCGCGCTCGCCGCGCTCGACGGCCTGTTCGAGCTCGCCGCGTTCGACGGTCGTGAGCGAGAACTCGGCCGCGACGAAGACTCCGCAGGCGAGGCAGAGCAGCAGTGCCACGATGAGCAGGAGCACCTCGGTCATCGGTCGATCACCTCCGTCCCATGATCGGCCAGGAGGAGGGGTACCGCGCGATGTCGCGAACGCGTGTGTCGTGGACTGGGAGGCTCGCCCATGGGCGGACGCTCACACCTTTCACTCAAGAGGGACCTTTCACCACATGGTAAAGGAAGAGCAAAGGGAACGGATCATTCTTTTGGCGCAGCGCGGCCGGGTGGTGGGATTCGGCCATGACTGATCTTCATATCGGCTCCGCGTCGCCCGCCGACCTGGGGGCGGTCCTGGCCTTCTGGAAGGCCGCCGCGGAGGGAACGAGTATCAGCGACGATCTCGCCGGGGTCGAGCGGCTGCACGACCGCGACCCCGAGGCGCTGCTGCTCGCGCGTCGCGACGGGGAACTCGTGGGCACGGTGATCGCCGGGTTCGACGGATGGCGCTGTCACCTCTACCGGCTCGCCGTGCACCCCGGGCACCGGCGGCAGGGCATCGGGGCCGCGCTGCTGGCCGCGGCCGAGGAGCGGTTCGTGGCGCTCGGCGGGCGGCGCGGGGACGCGATGGTGCTCGATCGCAACGAGCGGGCGCACCGGGTGTGGGACGCGGTGGGTTACCGGCCCCAGGAGCAGTGGACGCGCTGGGTCAAGCCGCTCGGCTAGCCGCCGGTGCCGGTGGCGGCGCCTGTGCCTGGGCCTGGCCGGTGGCTGCGGCCGCGCCTCAAGGATTCGGGGCTCCGCCCCGGGCCCCGCGCCTCAATCGCCGGCGGGGCTTGGTTGAGGGCGGCCGTGCCTCGAGGATTCGGGGCTCCGCCCCGGGCCCCGCGCCTCAATCGCCGGCGGGGCTGGGGTGAGGGCGGCCGTGCCTCAAGCGCTGGTCGGGGTGAAGGGGGGTGGGGCCCAGGTGGAGAGGAAGGACTCCGCCGACCAGGTGCCCGATAGGGGCGGGGCCAGCCAGGCAGGGGCCGACGCGCGGAAACGGTCCGGGGCGAGGGTCCCCGAGCCCTCCGGGACCGCGCCCAGCAGCGGCAGGCCCGAGGACTTCGGGAGGTCCGCCAGGTTGCAGCGCGCCGCGAGGTCCGGGCTCTGCGACCAGCTGCCGACCACCACGCCCAGCGCGGTCAGCTCCCGGGCCCGCAGGGCCTCTGCCGTGAGGGTGGTGGAGTTGAGCGTGCCGAGACCCGCCGGGGCGACGATCAGCGTCGGCGCGCCGAGCAGGCGGGCCGCGTCGGCCAGGGTGTTCCCCGACTCGTCGAACCGGACGAGCAGTCCGCCCGCACCCTCCACCAGGACCAGGTCGTGGTCCAGCGACAGCCGTTCCGCGGCCTCCGCGATCTGCGCCGGGGCCAGCGTCGCCAGCCCCGAACGACGGGCCGCCGTGTCCGGGGCCAAGGGCTCCGGATAGCGGGCCAGTTCCACCGCCGTGACGGAGGGACCGGCCAGCCGGACCGCCTCCGCCGCGTCCCCGGGCTCCAGCGGGCCGACGCCCGTCTGCGCGGGCTTGAGCACCGCCACCGAGCGGCCGGCGGCCACCGCGGCGGCCGCGATCGCCGACGTGACGACCGTCTTGCCGATCTCGGTGCCCGTCCCGGACACCATCAGTACGGACATCTCAGCCTTCCTGCGCCGCCGCGCACACCGCACGGCAGATCCGGTCCACGTCCTCGTCGCCGGTCACGAACGGCGGCATCACGTAGATCAGGTCCCGGAACGGACGCACCCACACGCCCTCGCGCACCGCCGCCCGGGTGGCCGCCACCACGTCGATCTCGTGGTCGAGCTGGACCACGCCGATGGCGCCCAGGACGCGTACGTCCTTCACCCCGGGGATGTCGGCCGCGGCCGACAGGCCCTCGCGCAGCCCCGCCTCGATCCGCTTGACGTCGGTCGTCCAGTCCTGGCCGAGCAACAGCTCGACGGAGGCCAGGGCCACGGCCGTGGCCAGCGGGTTGCCCATGAAGGTCGGCCCGTGCGCCAGCACCGGGACCTCGCCCTGGGAGATGCCGCTCGCCACCCGCTCCGTGCACAGGGTCGCCGCCAGCGTGAGGTAACCCCCGGTCAGCGACTTGCCCAGGCACATCACATCCGGGGTGATCCCCGCGTGGTCGGCCGCGAAGAGCGCGCCCGTACGGCCGAAGCCCGTGGCGATCTCGTCCAGGATCAGCAGGACCCCGTACTCGTCGCACAGCTCGCGCAGCACCCGCAGGTACCCGGGGTGGTGGAAGCGCATGCCCCCCGCGCCCTGCACCACCGGCTCCACGATGACCGCGGCCAGCTCGTCCGCGTGCGCGGAGACCGTGGCGCGCAGGTGGTCGGCGTACGCCGGGTCCACGGGCGTGTCGAAACCGGCGGGCGGCGCGTCCGCGAAGACCTGCCGCGGCAGGTGCCCCTGCCACAGCTCGTGCATCCCGCCGTCGGGGTCGCAGACCGCCATCGGCTGCCAGGTGTCCCCGTGGTAGCCGCCGCGCCAGGTCAGCAGCCGGGTCTTGCCCGTCCGCCCGAGCGAACGCCAGTACTGCAGGCACATCTTGATCGCGACCTCGACGGACACCGAGCCCGAGTCGGAGAGGAACACGTGTTCCAGCCCCGGCGGGGTGATCTCGACGAGCTTCGCGGCGAGCCGGACGGCGGGCTCGTGGGTGAGCCCGCCGAACATCACGTGCGACATCAGACCCAGCTGCGCGGTGGCGGCCTCGTTGAGCACCGGGTGGTTGTAGCCGTGGATCGCCGACCACCAGGAGGACATGCCGTCGACCAGCTCGTCGTGACCGTGTCCCTGGGACGGGTCGGCGAGCCGCAGCCGTACCCCCGAGGCGGAGGCGATGATCAGCGGCTCCTGCCGCCCGGGCATCGGCCCGTACGGGTGCCAGACGTGCTGCCGGTCCAGTGCGAGCAGTTCCGCGCCGTCGGCCAGCGGTCCACGCTGATCAGGCATTGGGGGCGACGTCCGTCCCCGCGCCGCGTCGGCGGACCGCGACCAGCTCCGGGCGGACCTCGCCGGCCTCGGCCTGGACCGGTGCGGGCGTCCGGTCCGCCGGCGCGTGGCCGGAGCAACCGCCGCACGCAGAGCCGCAGCCCGCGGCTTCACCCTCGGCAGGCGCGCCCGAACCGCAGAGCGAGGCGCCGCCGTTCGAACCGCAGCCCCCGCCGGTGGCGGCGGCCAGGGCGTCGGAGCGGTGCGCGGGAAGGGTCGACGTACCGGCGCCCTCCACCTCGAAACCGGCGTCCGCGATCATGTCGAGGTCGGCCTGACCGGCCTGGCCCTCACTGGTCAGGTAGTCGCCGAGGAAGATCGAGTTGACGATGTGCAGGGCCAGCGGCTGCATCGAGCGCAGGTGCACCTCGCGCCCGCCGGCGAGGCGGACCTCGACGTCGGGGCAGACGAACCGCGCCATCGCCAGGATGCGCAGGCAGCGCTGCGGGGTGAGGTTCCACTCCTTGGCCAGCGGCGTGCCCTCGAACGGGATCAGGAAGTTGACCGGCACCGAGTCGGCGTCGAGCTCGCGCAGCGAGAAGACGACGTCGACCAGGTCCTCGTCGCTCTCGCCCATGCCCGCGATCAGACCCGAGCACGCGGACAGACCGGCGCCGTGCGCCTTCTGCACGGTGTCGACGCGGTCCGCGTAGGTGTGGGTCTTGGTGATCTGCCCGTACGTGGCCTCGGAGGTGTTGAGGTTGTGGTTGTAGGCGTCCGCGCCCGCGTCCCGCAGCCGCTCCGCCTGGCCGTCGGAGAGCAGGCCGAGGCACGCGCAGACCTCGACGCCCTCGTTCTGCTCCTTGATCGCCGCGATCGTCTTGCCGACGCGGTCCACGTCCCGGTCCGTCGGTCCGCGGCCGCTCGCGACCAGGCAGACCCGCTTCGCGCCGCCCGCGACACCGGCGGCGGCGGCCTGGGAGGCCTCTTCCGGCTTCAGCCACGTGTACTTGAGGATGCCGGCCGTCGACCCCAGGCGCTGGGAACAGTAGGAGCAGTCCTCCGGGCACAGGCCCGACTTCAGGTTGACCAGGTAGTTCAGCTTGACCCGACGTCCGAACCACTGGCGGCGCACCTTGCCGGCCGCGGCCACCACGTCGAGCAGTTCGTCGTCAGAAGTCGCCAGTACGGCGAGCGCTTCTTCGCGGGTCGGCAGCTCTCGCCGCAGCCCCTTGTCCACCAGGGTGTTCAGCAGGTCCATGAACCCGATCCTGGACCACACCCCCGCTCCCGGCCAAGGAGAGATCGCACAACATGGCCGGATGGGTGTGTGTGTATCACCACACCTGGCGCAGCGGTCGCGCGAGCTAGGGTCGGGGCAGGTCTGTGGACTGCCGACAAAACACGAGGACGTGCCGATGCCCGAGCTCACTCCCGAACCGCTGGACGTCTTCGCGTGGATCGACGACGCGGAGCGCGCGCGGGAGGAGGCCGGCCTCGTCCGCACGCTGCGCCCCCGGCCGCAGGCGTCGCCGCTGCTGGACCTCGCGAGCAACGACTACCTGGGCCTGTCCCGACACCCCGAGACCGTCCGGGGAGCGCAGGAGGCGGCCGCGCGCTGGGGCGCCGGAGCCACCGGTTCGCGGTTGGTCACGGGGACGACCGAGCTCCACACCGAGCTGGAGCGGGAGCTCGCCGCCTTCTGCGGTTTCGAGGCCGCGCTCGTCCTGTCCTCCGGCTACGCGGCCAACCTCGCCGCCGTCACCGCGCTCAGCGGCCGGGGCACGCTGGTCGTGTCCGACGCCGGCAACCATGCCTCCATCGTCGACGGCTGCCGGCTCTCGCGCGCCGAGACGGCCGTGGTCCCGCACGCCGAACCGGACACCGCGCGCAAGACGCTCGCCGCGCACGAGGGCCGCGCGCTACTGGTCAGCGACTCGGTGTTCTCCGTGGACGGGGACGCCGCCCCGCTGGCCGCGTACGCCGCCGCCTGCCGGGACGAAGGCGCAGCCCTGGTCGTCGACGACGCCCACGGGCTGGGCGTGCTGGGCGAGGGCGGCCGCGGCGCGCTGCACGAGGCCGGGCTCGCGGGCGCGCCGTACGTGGTCGCCACCCTGACCCTCTCGAAGTCCCTCGGCAGCCAGGGCGGAGCCGTGCTCGGTCCGGCCAAGGTGATCAGGCACCTGGTCAACACCGCGCGCACCTTCATCTTCGACACCGGACTGGCCCCGGCGGCCGCCGGGGCGGCGCTGGCGAGCCTGCGCCTGCTCCAGCGGGAACCGGAGCGCGCGGACCGCGCCCGCGCGGTGGCCGCCCAGTTGTACGGGCGACTCACCGCGTCCGGCCTGACCGCGGCCCGGCCGGACGCGGCCGTGGTGTCGGTACGGGCCCCGTCGGCGTCGGCGGCACTGCGCTGGGCCGCCGACTGCCGCGAGGCAGGTCTGTCCGTGGGGTGTTTCCGTCCGCCGTCGGTGCCGGACGGCATCTCCCGGCTGAGGCTGACCGCCCGGGCCGATCTCACGGGGGACGAGATCGATCGGGCGGTCGCGACGATCCTGGCGACCGCACCCGCGGGAGCCACGAACGGTCAGGGCCGGTAGGGCACATCGGCCGGGGTCAGGGGTTCCCGGGCCTGGGTATTCCCGGGGCCGGGGCGTCCCCGAGTGGTTCCGGGCGGGGCCTATGCGTGTGCGTCAGCCCCGACCGAGGCGAGGAAGCCGGTCCAGGCCGGCCCGGTGAAGAGCACGGCCGGGCCGTCCGTCCGCTTGGAGTCACGGACGGCCAGCAGACCGCCGTCCAGGACGGCCGCTTCCACGCAGTTGTTCATTCCGGTGCTACGGCTGCTCCGCCGCCACCGCGCGCTGATCAGAAGTCCGCTGTTGGATAAGGGGGTTGCGGACACGGGGGTGCCTCCTTACGCGTCGTCAGCGAGTGAGCTGATGAGATCCGACGAGTCCTGGGGCGGGAGGGCGTGCGCCTGGATGGTGCGGAACGCGGCGCCGTACGCCTCAAGGTCTTCCTTCCGCTCCAGATAGAGGCTACTCGTCAAATGGTCGAGTACCACCACATCCAGATCGGCGATGTCCGGAAATGAAAAAATAACGAACGGTCCGGTCAGACCGAGATGCCCTCCGACGCTGAACGGAAGCACTTGGAGGCGTACTTGAGGCAGCTTCGACACCTCCGCCAGGTGCCGCAATTGCTCCGCCATCACCCCGGGCCCGCCGATCTGCCGGCGCAGCACCGCCTCGTCCAGTACGGCGCTCAGCTCCAGCGGGGGATCGGCCCGCAGCACCGACTGCCGGGCCAGCCGTACGTCGACCAGCGCGTCCACCTTCGGCTCCGGCAGCCCGCCCAGCGCGGCCCGGGTCACGGCCCGCGCGTAGCCGGGGGTCTGGAGCAGCCCGGGCACCACGGACAACTCCACGGTGCGGGCCGACCTCGCCCCCGCCTCCAGACTGATGAAGTCCCGGTACTCCTGCGGCAACAGCCCCCGGTAGTCGTGCCACCACTGGCGGCCGCGCCCGGTGTCGCCCGCCGGACCGGGGCCGGCGGCCGAGGCCGACAGCGCCTCCAACAGTGCGCGCTGCTCCGGGCTCACGATCTCCCCGTAGGCGTCGAGGAGGAGCCGGATGTCCTCCGGCTTCACGCCGCTGCGGCCCGTCTCGATGCGGCTGATTTTCGACTGGTGCCATCCCATGATCCGGGCCGCCTCACCACTGGTGAGTCCGGACCGGTCGCGCAGGGCACGCAGTTCCTCGCCGAGCTTGCGTCGGCGCACCGCGGGACCGTGCTGCACACCCGCCTCCTTCCACCGGCACAGCTCGCACCAGTTTGCCGTTCAAATAAGCTCTTCCGTAGCAGAGTTCACCGCATCGAGCGACAGATATATGCATATCTTGGGGGAAAGGCAGATGTGACGGCACGATCGGTGGCACTCTGGCGTCCAGCACAGATCCGGGGCTTTTCGTCCCGGTGGGAAAGGGACCGTCGCCATGGCAGATCACCAGGAAGCATCCGTCACTCTGCCGAGCGATCCCGCCTCGGTCGCCACTGCCCGACGCTACGTCGCGGAGGTGCTGGGCGAGTGGGGACTCCCCGATGACGCCGACATCGCCGACAGCGTACGGCTGATCGTCTCGGAGCTCGCCACCAACGCCGTACAGCACACTTTCGGCCAGTCACCCACTTTCACCGTCGACGTGCGGCTGGAGCGCCAGGAGTGGTTGCGCGTCGGAGTGACCGACAGCCATCCGCGCTGGCCCAAGCGGCTCCCGGCCGCCGTCCAGCAGGACAACGGCCGGGGCATGGTCATCATCCGCTGGCTGACGGCGGAGGCGGGCGGCCGGCTCTCGGTCACCCCGACCGAGGACGGGGGCAAGACGGTGTGGATCGCACTGCCCTGGAGCGTCGTGGCCCCGGCGCGGAGCGCCACCAGCTACTGACCTGCAGGTCCCCGACCCGGACCGGGACGCGGACCCGGGCCGGGACTCGGATCCCGACCTGGACCCGGGCCCCTACCCCGCTCAGGCGAGGCCGCGTTCGCCCGCGCTGCGCTCGATGCACAGCTCGTTGCCCTCGGGGTCGGCGAGTACGACCCAGCCCGCGACGCCGTCCGCGGCGCGGCGGTCGTCCACGAGCTTCGCGCCGAGCGCGATCAGGCGCTCGACGGTCTCGTCCCGGGTACCGGTCGGCGGCTGGATGTCCAAGTGGACCCGGTTCTTGACCGACTTGCCGTCCGGGACCCGGATGAACAGCAGCCCCGGCACGCCGGGCTGCCCGGGTTCCAGCATGACCTCGTCGTCCCCCTCCACGTCGTCGGGATGCATCGTGAAGCCGGTCACCGCGGACCAGAACTCGGCGACCCGGTAGGGGTCGAGGGCGTCGAAGGTGATGTGCCGGACGGGGTTGATGAACATCTGTCTCCTCGATGGGGGATCCGTGCGCGGAGCCGTATACGGAATCGGGGCTTTGGGGTCCCGGAGTTGAACCGGGTACCTGCCCGAAACCTGGGTTAACCCAGCGGAAAAGCGCAGCGCTTAGCGTGGCGGCCACGTTCGACCGCCAATGATCATCCATGATCCGGTAAAGCGGCGGTGGTCGGGGTGGAAAGCCTTTCCCCGTGTTGGGCAAGAGACGCTTGGTTCGGATATGCGCAGGTCAACAGAGTGTTGAAGGTCGGTAGGGTCGCCCCGCCTCTTGTTGGTCTTGTCCCGGAAGCTTGGTGATACGAGTGCAACTGACACCGCACGAGCAGGAGAGACTGCTCATCCATGTGGCCGCCGACGTGGCCGAGAAGCGGAGGGCGCGCGGGGTCCGCCTGAACCATCCCGAGGCGATCGCGCTGATCACGTCGCACCTCCTGGAGGGGGCCCGCGACGGCCGGACCGTGGCCGAGCTGATGGCCTCGGGCCGCACCGTCCTGACCCGCGAGGAGGTCATGGAGGGGATCCCCGAGATGATCCACGACGTCCAGGTGGAAGCGACCTTCCCGGACGGCACCAAACTCGTCACGGTCCACGACCCGATCGTCTGAAACGGAGTACCCCCGCATGATCCCCGGCGAAATCGCCTACGGGGACGGCCCGGTACCCCTCAACGAGGGCCGCCCCGTCACCCGTCTCACCGTGCTCAACGCGGCCGACCGGCCGGTCCAGGTCGGATCCCACTACCACTTCGCCGAGGCCAACCCCGGTCTCGACTTCGACCGCACCGCCGCCCGCGGGCTCCGGCTCAACGTCGCCGCCGGAACGGCCGTCCGCTTCGAACCGGGCATCCCGGTCGCGGTGGAACTCGTACCGCTGGCGGGCCTGCGCACCGTACCCGGGCTGCGCGGCGAGACCGGAGGGCCGCTCGATGGCTGAGCTCTCCCGCCAGGTGTACGCCGACCTCTTCGGGCCGACCGCAGGCGACCGGATCCGGCTCGCCGACACCGACCTCTTCGTCGAGATCGAGCAGGACCTCAGCGGCGGCCCCGGGCGGGCCGGTGACGAGGCCGTCTTCGGCGGCGGCAAGGTGATCCGCGAATCCATGGGGCAGGCCCGCACCACCCGGGCCGAGGGCGCCCCCGACACCGTGATCACCGGGGTCGTCGTCCTCGACCACTGGGGCATCGTCAAGGCCGACCTCGGCATCCGCGACGGCCGGATCTGCGGCATCGGCAAGGCCGGCAACCCCGACACCATGGACGGGGTCGACCCCGCACTGGTCATCGGCCCCGAGACCGAGATCATCGCCGGCAACGGGAAGATCGTCACCGCCGGTGCCATCGACGCCCACGTGCACTTCATCTCCCCGACGATCATCGAGGAGGCGCTCGCCTCCGGGATCACCACCCTGGTCGGCGGCGGGACCGGACCGGCCGAAGGGAGCAAGGCCACCACCGTCACCCCCGGACCCTGGCACCTTGCCCGGATGTTCGCGGCCCTGGAGGCCTACCCGGTCAACATCGGCCTGCTCGGCAAGGGCAACACCATGTCCCGCGAGGGAATGCACTCCCAACTGCGCGGCGGCGCCCTCGGATTCAAGATCCACGAGGACTGGGGGGCCACCCCCGCCGTCATCGACGCCTGCCTCTCGGTGTGCGAGGAGACCGGCGCCCAGGTCGCCATCCACACCGACACGCTCAACGAGGCCGGTTTCGTCGCCGACACCCTCGCCGCCATCGCCGGACGGACCATCCACTCGTACCACACCGAGGGCGCCGGCGGCGGGCACGCGCCCGACATCATCACCGTGGTCTCCGAGCCGAACGTCCTGCCCAGCTCCACCAACCCCACCCGGCCGCACACCGTCAACACCGTCGAGGAACACCTCGACATGCTGATGGTCTGCCACCACCTCAACCCGGCCGTCCCCGAGGACCTCGCCTTCGCCGAATCGCGGATCCGGCCCTCGACCATAGCGGCCGAGGACGTCCTCCACGACCTCGGAGCCATCTCCATCATCTCCTCCGACTCCCAGGCCATGGGCCGGGTCGGCGAGGTCGTGCTGCGCACCTGGCAGACCGCCCACGTGATGAAGAAGCGGCGCGGCGCCCTCCCCGGCGACGGACCCGCCGACAACCACCGGGCGCGCCGCTACGTCGCCAAGTACACGATCAACCCCGCTGTGGCCCAGGGACTCGCCCGCGAGATCGGCTCGGTCGAGACCGGCAAACTCGCGGACCTGGTGCTCTGGAACCCGGCCTTCTTCGGGGTCAAGCCCGAACTGGTCATCAAGGGCGGCCAGATCGCCTACGCGCAGATGGGCGACGCCAACGCCTCCATCCCCACCCCGCAGCCCGTCCTGCCCCGGCCCATGTTCGGCAGCCACGGCCGCGCGCCCGGCCTCAACTCCCTGAACTTCACCGCCCAGGCCGCGCTCGACGACGGACTGCCCGAACGGTTGCAACTGGGCAAGCAGTTCGTGGCCATCGAGGGCACCCGCAAGCTGAGCAAGGCCGACATGCGAAACAACGACGCCATGCCGAGGGTCGAGGTCGACGCCGACACCTTCACGGTCTCCATCGACGGGGAGGCCGTGGAACCGGCACCCGCGGCGGAACTGCCCATGGCCCAGCGCTACTTCCTGTTCTGAGAGGAGGTCCTTGCCGATGAGCCGCGCCGCGCTGCTCGTCCTCGCCGACGGCCGCTTCCCCGCCGGGGGACACGCCCACTCCGGCGGGGCCGAGGCCGCCTGCAAGGCGGGCCGGATCCATGACGCCACCACCCTGGAGGACTTCTGCCGGGGCCGGCTGCACACCGCCGGCCTCACCGCCGCCGCACTTGCTGCGGCCGCCGCCCTCGGGCTCGACCCGGCCGTGCTCGACGCCGCCGCCGACGCCCGCACCCCGTCGCCGGCGCTGCGCACCGCGGCCCGGAGGCTCGGTCGGCAGCTGCTGCGGGCCGCCCGGGCCACCTGGCCCGCCGCCGAACTGGAGGCCCTGGCCGCGGCGTTCCCGCGCGGGGCCCACCAGCCCGTCGTGCTCGGCGTCACCGCCCGGGCGGCCGGGCTCGGCCCCGGGGACGCCGCGCACGTGGCGGCGTACGAGAGCGTCGGCGGACCCGCCACCGCGACCGTACGGCTGCTGGGCCTGGACCCCTTCGAGGCGAGCGGGGTACTGGCCCGGCTCGCCCCCGAACTCGACGCCGTCGCGGCCCGGGCGGAACGGGCCGCGCTGCGGGCCCGCTCACAGGGCCCGGACGCGCTGCCGGCGGCCTCCTCGCCGCTGCTGGACATCTCGGCGGAGGTCCACGCCGACTGGCCGGTACGCCTCTTCGCTTCCTGACCCCCCAAGGAGACACCCCCGTGCACCTCGACCACGCCGTGACCTATCCCCACCGGCACACCCACAGCGCCGCCCCCCTGCGGCCCGACGGCAGCCGGCGGGCCCTGCGCATCGGACTCGGCGGACCCGTCGGCTCCGGCAAGACCGCCACCGTCGCCGCCCTGTGCCGCGCGCTGCGCACCGAACTGTCCATGGCCGTCGTCACCAACGACATCTACACCCGCGAGGACGCCGAGTTCCTGCTCCGCGAGGCCGTCCTGCCGCCCGAGCGGATCACCGCCGTCGAGACCGGCGCCTGTCCGCACACCGCCATCCGCGACGACATCTCCGCCAACCTGGAGGCCGTGGAGGAACTGGAGGACGCCTTCCGGGAGAACGGCCGACTGGACCTGATCCTCGTCGAGTCCGGCGGGGACAACCTCACCGCCACCTTCTCCCGCGGACTCGTCGACGCCCAGATCTTCGTCATCGACGTGGCCGGCGGGGACGACATCCCCCGCAAGGGCGGCCCCGGCGTCACCACCGCGGACCTCCTCGTCGTCAACAAGACCGATCTCGCCCCCCACGTCGGCTCCGACCTCGACCGGATGGCCCGCGACGCCGCCGCTCAGCGCGGCGAACTCCCCGTCGCCTTCCAGTCGCTGCGCGGCCCCGAGGGCGTCGGCCCGGTGGCCGCCTGGGTGCGCGAGCGGATCGCCGCCTGGTCCTCGCGGTGAGCGGCGCGAGCGCCACCGACACGGCGCCGGCACCCACGACGCCCCCGAGACCGCCGGCACCGGTGACGCGCCCGACGTCCCCGACGCCCCCGGCAGGCCTGCGGGCCACCGCCCGCATCCACGCCGTGGCCGACGGACGGGGCGGCACCGCCCTGCCGCTGCTCGCCGGGGAAGGACCGCTCGCGCTGCGCCGCACGCGCTCGTCGTCGGGCGCCGGGGCCGGGGTCATGCTGGTCGGCGCGATGAGCGCCCCGCTCGGTGGGGACCACCTCACCATCGAGGCCACCGCCGGGCCCGGAGCACAGCTCGCCCTCGCCTCGGCGGCGGCCACCCTGGCCCTGCCCGGCCGGTCCGGCGAGCCCGCACGGTACGACGTGCACCTCGTCGTGGAGGAGGGGGCATCGGTGCGGTGGCTGCCCGAGCCGCTGGTCTCGGTGCGCGGCAGCGACCTGAGGGTGCGCACCCGGGTCCGGCTCGCCCCCACGGCGCGGCTGGTGTTGCGAGAGGAACAGGTGCTGGGCCGCACCGGGGAGGTTCCGGGCCTGCTGCGCAGCCGCGTCACCGTCGAGCGTGGGGGTCGCCCGCTGCTGGACCAGGAGCTGGCCTGCGGCCCCGGTGCGCCCGGTGGCTGGGACGGCCCGGCGGGCCTGGCCGGGTACCGGGCGCTCGGCCAACTCCTCGTCGTGGATCCCGCCTTCGCCGAGGATCCGCCCGCAGGCGCGGTCCTGGGGGAGTTCGCCGCGGTGACGCCGCTGGCCGGCCCGGCCGTCCTGGTGACGGCCCTGGCCGCCGACGCCCTGCTCGTGCGCGAGCTGCTCGACGAGGCCTGCCGTAGCTACGGGTGGTGAAAGCGGGACGCATCAGGCACCGCTCAGCGGTACACGCCTTTCCGGTTATCGGGTTGGCAAAGAAGTCGATCCGGCCCTGTCGCCGGATCCCGATCAGGCGACAGGATCCCCCTGCACGCCGACGACCGAAACGACCAACTCGGCCGCCCACGGCCGTACCTGATGCAGGGGGAACAACCACGTGATACGCAACGCGGCGCTGGGGAGCGCCGCCACACTGATCACCGGCACACTCGCGGCGAGCCTGCTGCTGGCCCCGCCCGCCGCAGCGGCCTCCGCCGGCAGCGACGGCAAGGTGCCGGAGGCGCTGGGCGTCCAGATCGCCGCCGCCCGCGCCGCACGCGCCGGGATCGACTGGAAGGACTGCCCGGCGGACTGGGGCTTCGAGAAGCCCATCCAGTGCGGATGGGTGAAGGTCCCGCTCGACTACGCGAAGCCGTACGGCAAGACCATCGACATCGCCGTCGACCGCATCGGCAGCACGGGCACCAAGGAGGAGCGCCAGGGCGCGCTCGTCTACAACCCCGGCGGCCCGGGTGGTTCCGGCATGCGCTTCCCGCGCCGCGTCACCACCAAGAGCCCGCTGTGGGTCAACACCTCCAAGGCCTACGACTTTGTGGGCTTCGACCCCCGCGGCGTCGGCCACTCGGCGCCGATCTCCTGCATCGACCCGCAGGAGTTCGTCAAGGCCCCCAAGGCCGACCCGGTCCCGGACTCCGAGGCCGACAAGCGCGCCCAGCGCAAGCTCGCCGCCGCGTACGCGGACGGCTGCAAGGAGCGCAGCGGCGAGATGCTGCCGCACATGACCACGCCGAACACCGCGCGCGACCTCGACGTGATCCGGGCCGGCCTCGGCGAGAAGAAGCTGAACTACCTCGGCGTCTCCTACGGCACCTACCTGGGCGGGGTCTACGCGACCCTCTTCCCGACCCACGTGCGCCGCATGATCGTCGACAGCGTGGTGGACCCGTCGCAGGACAACATCTGGTACGAGGCCAACCTCGGCCAGGACGTCGCCTTCCAGATGCGCTGG
This sequence comes from Streptomyces sp. NBC_01214, assembly GCF_026340975.1. GTDB lineage: Bacteria > Actinomycetota > Actinomycetes > Streptomycetales > Streptomycetaceae > Streptomyces. The sequence goes on from NZ_JAPEOS010000001.1 coordinate 3,184,404, forward strand.
AACGACTGGCAGGACTGGGTCGCCAAGAACGACGCCGTCTTCCACCTCGGAGACACCCGCGCCAAGGTCGAGGCCCGCTACCAGAAGCTGCGCGCCAAGGCCAAGGCCAAGCCGCTCGGCGGGATCGTCGGCCCGGCCGAGCTCATCGGCTTCTTCCAGGGCGCCCCGTACTACGACTCCTCCTGGGTGCCCGTCGCCCAGACCTGGGCCGCGTACGAGGCCGGTGACGAGCAGGCGCTCGTCGACGCCATCGCCCCGGACATGACGGACATCAAGGGCAACGCGGCGTCGGAGAACGGCAACGCCGTCTACACCGCCGTCGAGTGCGCCGACGCGAAGTGGCCCACCAGCTGGTCCAAGTGGGACCGGGACAACAGCAAGCTGCACCAGAAGTACCCGTTCCTGACCTGGTCCAACGCGTGGATGAACCTCCCCTGCGCGACCTGGAAGGCCAAGCAGAGCACCCCGATCGCGGTCGGCGCCAAGCGCGGGCTGCCGCCCGTACTGATCGTCCAGTCCGAGCGCGACGCCGCCACCCCGTACAAGGGCGCGGTCGAACTGCACCGCCGCCTCGCCGGCTCGCGGCTGATCACCGAGAAGGGCGCGGGCTCGCACGGTGTCACCAGCCTGCTGAACCCCTGCATCAACACCCGGGTGGACTCCTACCTGCTCACCGGCAAGGTCGACGCCAAGGACGTGACGTGCACCCCGCACGCCACCCCCGTGGCACCGGCCCCGTCCGCGGCGAAGTCCCTGTCGTCCGACGCGCCGGCCGAGTCCTCGGTCTTCCCGGCGCCGGAGGAGCTTCCCGCCATCCGGTAAGGACCGGCGGGAGCGAGCGGGAGAAGGCTCAGCGCGCGGTGCGCCGGGCCTTCTTCCGCTGTTCCTCCTCCTCGGCCTTGACCTCGGCCGCGTACCGGTCGACGTACTCCTGGCCGGACAGCCCGAGGATCGCGTACATGATCTCGTCCGTGACCGCCCGCAGGACCGCCCGCTCGCCCTCCATCCCGGCGTACCGGGAGAAGTCCAGCGGCTCGCCGAAGCGGATCGTCACCCGCCGGATCTTCGGGATCTTCTTCCCGGGCGGCTGGATCTCGAAGGTGCCGACCATCGCGCAGGGCACCACGGGCACCCGGGCGCCCAGGGCCATCGCCGCCACACCCACCTTGCCCTTGTAGAGCCGGCCGTCGTGCGAGCGCGTGCCCTCCGGGTAGATGCCCAACAGCTCGTCCTTGGCCAGGACGGCCAGCCCCTCGCGCAGCGCGGCCTGCCCGGCGTCCTTGCCCGACCGGTCCACGGGGATCTGCCCGGCGCTGCGGAAGAAGAACGCGGTGAGCCGGCCCTTGACCCCGGGACCGGTGAAGTACTCGGCCTTGGCCAGGAAGGTGATCCGCCGCTTGAGGATGGCGGGCATCAGGAAGTGGTCGGAGAAGGACAGGTGATTGCCCGCGACGATGGCCGCACCCTCGGCGGGGATGTTCTCCAGGCCCTCGATCCGGGGTCTGAACAGCAGCCGCAGCAGCGGGCCGAGCAACACGTGCTTGAGCAAGTGGTAGAACACCAGGCCGCTCCCGTCGACATCCCGTTGTCACAGCCATTTTACGGACGGTGAGCCACGGGAAGCAGGGGGCGGACGGGACCTTGCTCAGACATTGCGCGTGGCGGCCATCCCGGCGGTCAGCAGCCCCAGCACCACCCAGCCGAACCACAGCCAGCCGTTGCTGCCGAGGGCCACGGAATACGTGGCCACGGCCACCAGAGCGGCGAAGGTCATCACGGCCATCGCCTTAACGGATCCGGTCATGCCCCATGGTCGCGCGCGAAGGCGGTGTCGCGCTACTGGCCACGCGCTCGGAGCGAGGCGAGATACGCGTTGTACGCCGCCAGCTCCTTGTCGCCGTTGCGGTCCTCGGCCCGGTCGGACCGCCGAGCGGCCCGCTGCTCGGAGTGGTACCACTGGTAGACGAGGGCGATCAGGACCAGCACCGAGGGGATCTCGCTGAAGGCCCAGGCGATGCCGCCGCCCCACTGCTGGTCGAGCAGGGGGTCGATGCCGAGGGACGCCGGCGGGTTCGCGTACGTCTTGATCATCGGCTGGCTCGCCATCATCAGGGCGATGCCGAAGAAGGCGTGGAAGGGCATGCCCGCGAACAGTTCCAGCATCCGCATCACGTAGCCCGGCCGGTGCGGACCCGGGTCGATGCCCATGATCGGCCAGAAGAAGATGAGGCCGACCGCGAGGAAGTGGAGCATCATCGCGATGTGCCCGGTCCGGCTCTCCATCAGGAAGTCGAAGAGCGGGGTGAAGTACAGGGCGTAGAGGCTCGCGATGAACATCGGGATCGTGAAGGCCGGGTGGGTGATCACCTTCATGTACCGGCTGTGCAGCAGCATCAGCAGCAGCTCGCGGGGCCCCTTGCTGCCGCGGGCCGCCGGCGGCAGCGCACGCAGCGCCAACGTCACCGGGGCGCCCAGCAGCACCAGGATCGGGGTGACCATGCTGATCACCATGTGCTGGACCATGTGGACGCTGAACATGACCATGCCGTAGTCGTTCAGCTTGGTGCACATCACGAGGAGCACGGTCAGCACGCCCACGGTGAAGGCGATGGTCCGGCCCAGCGGCCAGGCGTCCCCGCGCCGGCGCAGCCGCAGCACGCCCCACCCGTACAGGGCGAGCCCGACCAGCGAGCCGATCAGGAAGAAGGAGTCGAAGGAGAGCTCCAGCCCGCGCCCGAGAGTGAACGGCGGCAGGTCCATGTCCATGTGCATGTCCATGCCGTGCCCGCTGTGATCCATCTGTTCACTCCCTTGACCGTGATGCCCCACCACAGTAATGCCGCCCCCGTACGCTCTTGCGCGCGGGGGCGGCCCAGGATAAAAGGGGCGCACAAAAGGGACGTCAGAGAACCGTCTGCGCCTCGTCGTAGCGGTCGGCCGGAACCGTCTTGAGGGTCGACGTGGCCTCGGCGAGCGGCACCATCACGATGTCCGTCCCGCGCAGCGCGGTCAGCATGCCGAACTCGCCCCGGTGCGCCGCCTCCACCGCGTGCCAGCCGAAGCGCGTGGCGAGGACCCGGTCGTACGCGGTGGGCGTGCCGCCGCGCTGCACGTGGCCCAGGATGACCGGCCGGGCCTCCTTGCCCAGACGGTGCTCCAGCTCCACGGCGAGGCGGTTGCCGATGCCGGCGAACCGCTCGTGCCCGTACATGTCGACGCCGCCCTCCTCCAGGTCCATCGACCCGGGCCGCGGCTTGGCGCCCTCGGCGACCACGACGATCGCGAACCGCTTGCCCGCGGAGAAGCGCTCGCCGACGATCTCCGTCAGCTGCTCGATGTCGAAGGGGCGCTCCGGTACGACGATCGCGTGCGCGCCGGCCGCCATGCCCGAGTGCAGGGCGATCCAGCCCGTGTGGCGGCCCATGACCTCCACGACCATCACGCGCTGGTGGGACTCGGCGGTGGTCTTCAGCCGGTCCAGCGCCTCCGTGGCCACCCCGACGGCGGTGTCGAAGCCGAAGGTGACGTCGGTGGAGGCGATGTCGTTGTCGATGGTCTTCGGGACGCCGACGATGGGCAGACCGGCCTGCGAGAGCAGGTTCGCCGCCTTCAGGGTGCCCTCGCCGCCGATCGGGATGATCGCGTCGAGGCCGAGGTCCGCGACGTGGCCGCGGGCGCGCTCCACGCCGTCGCGCAGGTGCGCGGGCTGGACCCGGGAAGAGCCGAGGATGGTGCCGCCGCGGGCGAGGATGCCACCGACGGCGTCGAGGTCGAGCTTGCGGTAGTCCGCCTCCAGCAGGCCCTTCCAGCCGTCGAGGAAGCCGATCACCTCATCGCCGTGGTCGACCACGGCACGGTGCACGACGGAGCGGATGACGGCGTTGAGACCGGGGCAGTCGCCACCGGAAGTGAGCACACCTATGCGCATGGCAGGAACGGACCTTTGCAACGTGGGCCGACGACCGGACCACGTCGTCCGGTTGGAACTAACGCCACCCTACAAGCGCCGGAGCGGTGGGCTGAACCATCCTCCACATGCTGGTCGCACTCCTCGTGCAAAACCACGTCGGCCCGGTTCCCCCTAGGGAAAACCGGGCCGAACACATGATGGAAGGGCCGCCCTGATGAGCGGTTTTCCGGGTGCTACGCGGGCTGCGTCGCGGCGGCGATGCGCTCCGCGCGCAGCGCCTCGTACCACCGGTCGTCTATGGCCGGCAGCGCGTTCACGTCGAGGGCCAGCTTCAGCAGCAGGTCCGCGATCTGCGGGTTGCGGGCCATCACGGGACCGTGCATGTACGTGCCGAACACCGTGTCGTTGTACGCGCCTTCGGTGCCGTCACCGGTGCCGTTGCCACGGCCCATGGTCACCCGGGCGAACGCCTTGGCCGTCGGGCCGAGGTGGGTCACGCCCTGGTGGTTCTCGAAGCCCGTCAGCTGCGGCAGGCCCAGGCGCGGGTCGATGTCCGCGAGGACGTCACCGACGCACCGCTCGCCCTCACCGCGCACGGTGACGACGTCCAGCAGGCCGAGGCCCTCCTGGCGCTGGCCCTGGTCGTTGACGAATTCCTTGCCGAGGATCTGGTACCCGGCGCAGACGGAGAAGACGATCGCCCCGTTCGAGACGGCCCGCTCCAGACCGCCGTCGCGCAGCAGGCGCTCCGCGGCCAGGCGCTGCGGCCGGTCCTCGCCGCCGCCGATCAGGTAGATGTCGCCCGAGGTGGGGATCGGCTGGTCGCTGCGCACGTCCACGCGCTGCACGTCCAGGCCGCGCTGGCGCGCCCGGCGTTCCACCACGAGGGCGTTGCCCTGGTCTCCGTAGGTGCTCAGCAGGTCCGGGTAGACCCACACCAGACGCAGGCTGTTGTCGCTCATGCTCTTGTCCTCTATGGGTACTAGTTGCCGACGCGGCGGCGCACGTCCTGGAAGGCGGTGTAGTTGGCGATCAGCTCGATCTGGCCAGGCGGCGCGAGCTGCACGGCCTCGTCGAGGGTGTCGCACACGCGGAAGTCCAGGCCCGCGACCTCCAGGCGGACCGCGAGGTCCAGCTTGCGGTCGCCGATCACGAAGATCGGGTGACCGGCGAGCCGCGGGTAGTCCACGTCCCACAGCCAGGAGGTGTCGGTGCCGTCGGCGCCGCGCGCGTTCACCGAGAGGATCACCGGGGTCGGCGGGGGATCGATCAGAGAAAACGTTTCGAGCCAGCCCGCCGGGTTCTTCGCGAGCAGCAGCCGCAGCTCACGGCCCTGGAAGTTCACCACGTCGTAGCGGCCGGCGACGGCCTGCACCTGGTACATCCGCTCCAGCGCCACCTGCGGCGGTACGCCGAAGACGGCGGCCACGGCGGCCGAGGTGGCGGCATTGGCCTTGTTGGCGCGGCCGGGCAGCTGGAGGTGGATCGGCCAGGCCGAGCCGTGCGGGTCCAGGACGTGGTCGCCGGAGAGCACCCACGTCGGGGTCGGTCGCCGGAATCCGCACTCGCCGCAGAACCAGTCGTCGCCCGGGCGCTGCATGACGCCGCCGCAGGAGGGGCACGACCAGGCGTCGTCCTTCCACTCCTGGCCGGCCGCGACCCACACCACGTTCTGGGAGGAGGAGGCGGACCACACGATCAGCGGGTCGTCGCAGTTGGCGACGATGACCGCCTTGGAGCCCTGGAGCCCCTCGCGCCACTTCTCCGCGAGCATGCGGGTCTCGGCAGCGCGGTCCAGCTGGTCGCGGGAGAGGTTGAGCAGGGCGATCACCTTGGGGGTGACGTCCCGGGCCACTCCGGCCAGGTACTTCTCGTCCACCTCGATGACGCCGTACTTGGCGTCCGAGCCTCCGGCCAGCGCGGAGGTGATGCCGGCCGGCATGTTGGCGCCGAGGGCGTTGGAGACGACCGGACCGCTGGCCCGCAGGGCCTCCGCGATCAGTCGGGTCGTCGTGGTCTTGCCGTTCGTCGCGGAGACGAGGACGACATCGAGATGTTGCGCCAGCGCGCCGAGAAGATCGGGGTCGAGCCTGAGTGCGACCTTGCCACCGATTACCGATCCGCTTCCGCGTCCCGCGGCCCGCGACACCGCCGCCGCGGCCTTGCCCGCCGTCACGGCCAGCTTGGCCCGCGGCGAAAGCGGCTCCGTGTTGCCTGCCATCGTCCCTTGTCCTCCTTGCGTCGGTCGGCCCCAGCCTATCCAGTACCGGCCGGAGCCTTGACCGCGGCGCCCCCGCCCGGCCGCGGATCTCCTCATATAGTCGCCCGTCGTAGGGTTGAGGCCATGCGACAGCGCCCCATTCCCGGTACCTCCGGCCTCGTCCGCCCCATGAGCCTGTTGGGTGATCCGGTGCTCCACTCCGCGTGCGCGGAAGTCACCGCATTCGGCCCGGAACTCGACCGGCTCATCGAGGACATGTTCGCCACGATGTACGCCGCCGAGGGCGTCGGGCTCGCCGCGAACCAGATCGGCGTCGGACAGCGGGTGTTCGTGTACGACTGCCCCGACGACGAGGACGTCCGCCACGTCGGGCACATCGTCAACCCGCGGTTGGTGACGGCCGACGGGGACGAGTTCCGGGGGCCGGAGGGGTGCCTGTCCCTGCCGGGGCTGGAGGCGGGGACGGTCCGCTTCGACCACGCGGTGGTGGAAGGCGTCACGTCGGACGGTGCGGCCGTCCGGATCGTCGGGACGGGGTTCTTCGCGCGGTGCCTCCAGCACGAGTGCGACCACCTCGACGGGACGGTGTACGCGGACCGCGTGACGGGCCTGCGCGCCCGTCGCCTGCGGCGTGCCATCCGAAAGACCCCCTGGGGAGCGGAGGGCGTCTCCAGCCTCGCCGGCGTTTGAGCAGGGGCCACCTCCCAGCGGTAGCTGGGGGAAGGCCCGGGCGGAGCCCGGTGCCCGGTGGAGCCGGGTTTCCTGGGGCTCCGCCCAGACCCCGCGCCTCGAACTCCGGCGGGGCTGAAAGGGCGAGGCTGACACGGTGGGGCCGAAACAGCGGGCTAGAAGCCCGGGCCGTCCTTGCGGTTGCCGGCGGTGGCCAGGCGGCCCCAGAGGAGGTCCGTGAGGCCGGCGACCAGGTCCGCGCGCTCGCAGGGGCGTTCGCCCAGCCACCAGTCGCCGGCCGCGTGCATCATGCCGACGATGCCGTGGCCCCAGATCCGGGCGAGGCGTTCGCCCCCCGGACCGAGGTCCACCCGTTCGCCGATCACCTCGGCCAGTTCCTCGCCGAGCCGGCGCAGCAGCGGGGCCGAGTGCAGGCCGACGTCGAAGCCGCGTTCGGCGCTGTGGGAGTCCTCGGCCGGGTGCATCAGGAAGCGGTAGACCTGCGGGCGGGCCTCGATGGCGGCAAGATAGGTGTCGAGGGTCGCCTCCACCCGGCGGCGCCGCTCGGCGGGGGCGTCGAGCGCGGCCCGCAGCGAGTCGAGCAGGGCGTCGGTGTGCCGGACGGCGAGGGCCTGGTAGAGGCCCGCCTTGTCCCCGAAGTGCCGGTAGAGGATGGGCTTGGTGATGCCGGCCTCCGCCGCGATCGCGTTCATGGAGGCCCCGGGGCCGTCCCTGAGCACGACCCGGTCGGCGGCTTCGAGCAGTTCCCGACGGCGGCGTTCGGCCGCTCCCGGCTCACCGGCCTGCTGAGTGGTCTCCATGACGTGTTTCTCTCCCCGCCCTTGCGATGTGCGTGACGCCCACGCAACGTAACACCCCGCACACCCTGTCGATCGAATCGGAGGTCACGTCGTCCGGCGTCGTGGCCGGTGCGGACGGTGCTTGACAGTGCTTACTCGCCGGTAACAGACTGTGGTCTTCGCGTAGGTTACCGCTAGTAACTTCCGCAGGGCCGAGTACAGACAGGTGGAGGGGACATGGCGGAGTTCACCATGGAGCTGAACGACGACCAGAAGCAGGTGCGGGACTGGATCCACGGCTTCGCCGCCGATGTGATGCGCCCCGCCGCCGCGGAATGGGACGAGCGCGAAGAGACTCCCTGGCCCGTCATCCAGGAGGCCGCCAAGGTCGGCATCTACTCGCTGGACTTCTACGCCCAGCAGTTCTTCGACCCGACGGGCCTCGGCATTCCGATGGCGATGGAGGAGCTCTTCTGGGGCGACGCGGGCATCGCGCTGTCCATCGTCGGCACCGGACTCGCGGCCATCGGCGTCGTCGCCAACGGCACCGAAGAGCAGATCGGCACGTGGATCCCGCAGATGTACGGGACCCCGGACGACGTGAAGGTCGCCGCCTTCTGCTCCTCCGAGCCGGACGCCGGCTCCGACGTCGGCTCGATGCGCACCCGCGCGGTCTACGACCAGGCGAAGGACGAATGGGTGCTGAACGGCACCAAGACCTGGGCGACGAACGGCGGCATCGCCAACGTCCACATCGTGGTCGCGGTCGTCGATCCCGCGCTGGGGACCAAGGGGCACGCCTCCTTCATCGTCCCGCCGAACACCCCCGGACTGTCCCAGGGCCAGAAGTTCAAGAAGCACGGCATTCGCGCCTCGCACACCGCCGAGGTGGTGCTGGAAGACGTACGGATCCCCGGCTCCTGCCTGCTCGGCGGCAAGGAGAAGCTGGACGAGCGCCTCGCGCGGGCCCACGAGCGCGCCCGCAGCGGCGGCGGCGAGCGCGTGAAGAACGCGGCCATGGCCACCTTCGAGGCCTCCCGCCCGGCGGTCGGCGCGATGGCCGTCGGCACCGCGCGCGCCGCGTACGAGGTGGCCCTCGACTACGCGAAGACCCGTACCCAGTTCGGCCGCCCGATCATCGACAACCAGGGCGTGGCCTTCCAGCTCGCCGACATGCGGACGCAGATCGACGCGGCCCGGCTGCTGGTGTGGCGGGCGTCCTGGATGGCGGTGGCGGGCCGGCCGTTCGAGTCGGCGGAGGGCTCCATGTCGAAGCTCTTCGCGAGCGAGGTCGCCCAGAAGGTCACCGCCCAGGCGGTCCAGATCCTCGGCGGCAACGGCTTCACCCGCGAGTACCCGGTGGAGCGCATGCACCGGGACAGCGCCATCTACACGATCTTCGAGGGCACCAGCGAGATCCAGCGCCTGGTGATCGCCCGCACGATCTCCGGCATGCCGATCCGCTAGGCGCTGGGCCTCGGCCGGGGGTGTGGGGTGCGGGGCCGATGCCCCGCACCCCGCACCTCAGCGCAGCCGGGTGAGGCAGAACGTGGTGAACTCGTCCCGGCCGTACTTCGGGTCGGAGACGTAGTCCGTCGGAGCGCAGCGCGCACCGGGTGTGTCCGGCCGTTCGGTGACCCGGTACTCGGCGCGGGGCGAGGCGCAGGACAGGACCTCCAGATCCTGGTCGGTCCAACTGCCCTCGTTGCGCACGCACTGCCCCGAAGTCAGCTGCGGCTCGCCGGCCACCAGGCCGACCACCACGAGGGCCGGGACGGCCAGGAGGACGAGCAGGGCCGGCGTCAGCAGGAGCAGGAACGGGGCCCGGCGCCACAGCGGCTTGCCCGGATCGAGCGCGGGCCGGTAGCCGCCCGCCGGGGGAGCGAGCCTGCGGAAGGACGCCCGCGGGCCGAGGTTCATCAGCAGGGTCACGGGCGTGATGAAGACGGACAGCGGCCCCCACCAGCCCTGCCACAGGGTGTCCGAGGACATGCGGCGGTAGGTGGCGAGCCCGCAGTCGCGGCAGAACGGTCCGGGCAGGCTCAGGAACCGCATCAGCACGATCAGGCCCTGGTGGCCGCGTACGGTCGCGTGCGCGGCGGGCCAGGCCCCGCACAGGCGACAGCCGTAGCGGCCCGGCTCGGGGTGCGCGCCGTACGCGCCGTAGGGCTGCGGTCCGGCATGCCAGGGGCCGGCCTGGCCGCCCTGCTGCGGGACGGGCGCACCGTAGGGGTTGTACGGGCCCGCGCCCTGTTGCTGCGGCTGTGGCGGAGTGGCCACGGAAATCTCCTCGGTCGCTTCATGATCACCGGCGCGGTGATCACGGCACCCTACGCCCTGCCGGCCGCGCCCTCAGGTCCGCAGCAGCCGCACGAGGGCCCGGCCGAAGAGGAACCGGCCCGCCGCCGCGACCAGGGGGTCCAGGGCGCGGGGGAGGCCGCGCAGGCGCAGCTCCTCCCGCCAGTGGATCTCCGCGCCGCCCGTGTGCAGGGGGCGGATCTCGATCTCCGCCCAGCCCGTCACCGACCGGCCGCGCTTCTCGAGTCGAACCAATCCCGACGAACCTTCGGTAGGGGGTCGCCATTCGACGACCTCCATGCGATCGTCGAATGTGATCCTGCTCACGCCCGTCCGCGCCGTGAAGATCGTTCCGACGCGGGTCGGGGGCGGCGTCTCGATGATCGTCCGGGTGAGCGGGACCTGCGCGCCGTGGCCCTCCCAGTCCGTGAGCATCGGCCACGCTTCGACCGGTGGCAAAGACGTGCGGTGAACGATCCGGATAGCGGGCATGAGCGCATGGTAAGCGGGCATACACACCGTGAACTGGACGGCGAATACGGGTTCCGTCCGGGGGCGGCGATCAGTAATACTCACCGCCACCGTGGATCGCGGATTCGACCGGGTGACCACCGGCGCTCCCGCCCCACTTCGCGAGGAGGTGCGCCATGTGCTCCCACCAGCCACCCTGCCCTACTGCCGACAGCGCCGATCACGACGCCGCCCGCATCGTGGCCTCTCACCCTGAACAGGGCTGGAGCCTGCTGTGCAACGGGGTCGTGGTGTTCGACGACACCGGTGAACTGCTCCCCGACAGCCGCACGGTGGAACCCCGCCGCCCGGCCCTGGTCTGAGCGAGGAGGCAGCATGCGCCAGCAGCTGATCCGTAAGCCCGTCCCGAAGCCCGCCCCCCGAGACCTGGACCTGCGCACACCGTCGGGCAGACCCCTCCCGTACTGACGGGAGCCCAGGATTTAGGCCGTACTCCAGCCCCACCGGCCGAGACTCAGCCGGTGGGCGCAGCCGCGCCGCCCAGGAACGCCGCCTCGTAGGCGGCGTCCCCGATCGCCGCGCGGGCCTGCCGCTCGCCCTGGTCCCGCAGGGCCTTCAGCGAGGGGGAGCCCATCTGCGGCCGGCCCACCGTGCGCCACCAGGCGTGCGCGGTGCCGAGCAGCCGCGCCGCGAGTTCCCCGTCGCCCAGCCCGGCCACCGCCGCGGCCAGCAGGTCCAGGCCGAGCGCGATCCCGAAGCGGTCGCCGAGCAGCCGTTTCCCGGAGAGCATCGCCCGTACGTGCCGGGCGGCCTCCCCGTGGTCGCCCAGGCCCAGCGCCGCCACCGCCAGGATGTAGTCCGCGTACGCCCGCAGCCAGCGCTCGCCCAGCTCCGCGCAGGCCTCCCGCAGGGCCTGTGCCTCCTCGGTCGCCTCGTCGAAGCGCCGCAGGTCGCACAGGGAGTAGCTGGTGGCCAGCTTGCACAGCAGCCAGCCCGTGCCGCTGGTCCGCCCGCCGTGGCCCGCCCGGGCCCGGGGGCCGGCCAGGCGCAGGGCCCGTACGGGGTCACCGGGCATCAGGACGGACGCCGCCGCCAGGTAGGCCGCGCGCAGTTCCCGCTCGGGGTCCGCGAGCCGGGCCGCGTCGCGCGTGCACTCGTCGCCGAGTTGGCGCGCCGCGTCCATGTCGCCCTGGAGCAGCATGGTGAGTCCGAGGGCCCACACGGCCTGGTTGTACGCGGCCCCCGTGCGCGGAGCGGCCCGCAGGGCCCGTTCCAGGAAGCCGCGGCCCTCGTGCACGTGCCCGCACGCGAACCAGTAGAACCACAGGGCTCCGGCCATCTCCAGCGCCGCCGTCGGATCGGCGGCGATCAGGTGCTCCAGGGCGGTACGCAGCTGCGCGTGCTCGGCGGTGATCCTGCGGTACCAGTCCACCTGCCCCGGGCCCATCCACCCCCGCTCGGCGGCCTGGGAGAGCGCGGCGTACCAGTGGGCGTGCCGGTCGGTGACGATCTCCACCTCGCCGAGCTCGCCCAGCCAGTCCTGTCCGTACTCGCGGATCGTGTCCAGCATCCGGTAGCGGGTCCCGGTCCCGCGTTCCTCGATGCGCAGGACCACGGACTTGGCGGCGAGGCCCGCCAGTACGCGTTCCACCCGGGCGGCGGGCAGCGGCCCGCCCGAGCAGACGGCGCGCGCCGCGGCGATGTCGAAGTCGCCGGTGAAGACCGAGAGTCGGGCCCACAGCAGCCGTTCCAGCGGCTCGCACAGTTCGTGGCTCCAGCCGATCGTGGTCCGCATCGTCTGGTGTCGGCGCGGCAGTGCGGCCCGGGCGTCGGACAGCACCTCGAGGCGTTCGCCGATCCGCTCGGCCATGTGCTCCAGCGTCCACAACCGCAGCCGGGCGCCCGCGAGTTCCAGCGCGAGCGGGATGCCGTCCAGGCGCCGGCACACCTCGGCGGCCAGGGCGGTGCGCGCGGGGTCCGCGAAGACGGCCGCCGCCCGCGGGGTCGCGGCCAGGGCGCGGGCCCGGAAGAGCGTGAGGGCATCGCTGTCGGGCCCCTCGCAGGGCAGCGGTCGGACCTCTACGACCTCCTCGGTCGGCATGTCGAGCGGCTCGCGCGAGGTGACCAGGATCGTCAACCCGGGCGCGGACTGGAGGAGTTCGGCGACGAGATGGCGGCAGTCGGCCACCAGGTGCTCACAGGTGTCCAGGACCAGGAGCAGCTCCTTGTCGGCCATCCACGCGCACAGCTCCTCGTCGGGAGGGCGCGGGGAGTGGTCGGCGAGGCCGACGGTGTGGGCGACGGTGGCGGTGAGCAGGCTCGGATCGCGCAGCGGCGACAGTTCCGCCCACCAGACCCCGTCGGGGCGAGCCTGGCGGGCGGCGGCGACGGCCCGCAGGGCCAGTCGCGACTTGCCGACGCCGCCCACCCCCGTGAGGGTGATCAGTCTTCGCTCGCGCAGCAGGCCGTCGAGCAGCTCGAGTTCGCGCTCCCGGCCGACGAAGCTCGCAGGTTCCGGAGGTAGGTTGCCGGGCACCGGGCAGGGGTCCGGTCCGGGATCGCCGTCCGCGGATTCTGCCTGATTGTCATTGAACGAGTACTCACCGAACACGGATGTATTGTGCGCGATCTTCCCGTGCGGCCGTGCCGTTCAGGCCGGATCGGTGGCTCCTTTCATGCGATGAGTGTGAGCCGCCGCTCCGCGGAGAAGGATCCCCAGTTGCCGTCCGGGAGCCTGGCCCGCAGTTTCACGGCCCAGACCGTGCCGGCCGGCTCGGTCACCGTGAGCCGGTGCTCCGCCCGGCCGCTGGGCACCGCACCCGCGCCGAACTGGATGACGGTCGTGGGCAGTCCGTTGACGTACAGCTCGTACTCGGTGGTCAGGTCGCCGGTGTCCGGGGCGGTCCACGTCAGCGTGACGGCCCCCGGGGAGGCGGTCGCGGCGAATGCGGCGGGTGCCGTGCCGGGGCCGTCGCCGGCGGCCGGCGGGGTCGTCACGTCCACCGCCGGGCCGTCGGGGGAGGAGTTGTCCGCCCCGTCGCGGGCCCGGACGGTGAAGGTGTAGACGGTGTCCGGCCGGAGGTTGTTCAAGGCCGTGGCGCTCTCGCCGGGGCCGGCGGTGTGGATGCGGACACCGCCCTGGTAGACGTCGTAGGCCGTGACGCCCGTGTCGTCGGTCGCCGCCGTCCAGGACACCCGGGCGGACCGGGGTCCGGTCGCCCGGGCGGTGGTGGTGGCGGGGGAGGTGGGGGCCGTGCGGTCCTCGGCCCGGGCTGCGGGGGTGGTCACCCGGGCGGCCGGGCCGGGTCCGGAGAGGTTCCCGGCGGCGTCCTTGGCCCGGACCGTGAAGGCATAACCGGTCTGCGGGGCGAGGCCGGTGATGTCCACCATGGTCTTCTCGGCGGGGAGCTCGCGGACCAGGCGGTCGGCTTCGAAGACCTGGTAGCCGGTCACCCCGTCCCGGTCGGCCGCCGCGTCCCACATGACGTGCACGCTGGTGGCGCTGCCGGCCTGGGCGGTCAGTCCGGCGGGGGCGGGCGGGGGTTCGGTGTCGGGCGCGGTGCACGCCGTGAGGCCGGTGGTGCCGGCGATGCCTGCGACGGCCAGGCAGAGGGCGAGCGTGGGGGCGCTGCGTCGCACGGGGTGCCTTCCTCGGCTCCTGAATGGTCTAGACATATATGGCACGGTGGGCGTGCCCCCGACAAGCCCCCTGCGCCCGACAGTCCGCGGTGTGCCCGGGTTCGCGTCCTTCTGTGCCCGCAGGGCCCGGCCGTCCACCTCGTCCCGGTGGCCGGTGGCCGGTACGGCCGTACGACCGACCGGCGCGAGATCGTCAAGGACCGACCGGCCGTCACGGACGGTCAACACCCGTACGGCGGACACGCCTTTCGCTCGAAGGCACCCCCTCCTGCGCCACCATGGCGGCGAGTAAGGAGGTTTCGATGGTGATTTCCCTCTCGGTGGTCGTCCTGCTCCTCATCCTGGCCTGGATCTTCCTGCGCAGCGGCGGTCTCAAGTTCTCCCACGCCGTCGTCTGCGCGCTGCTCGGCTTCTACCTCGCGAGCAGCAGCATGGCCGCGACCATCCACGACGGCCTGACGGCCACCGCGCACGTCGTGTCCAGTCTCAATCCTTGATCGACTGTTGCGCCTTCGTGAATCATCCGGCCCGTCCATGGACTCCTCGAGCGGTGCGATCTAGCGTCTGGCGGCGGCGCGACATCAGACGCAATGTCAACAACGCTGAGAGAAAAGGAGGAAGTCCGGATGTTCCGAAGATCGCTGAACTGCGCCGTGCTGCCCGTCGTCGCCGCCCTCACGGTGATGTACGGCGGCTCGCCGGCCCAGGCCGATGAGATACCCAAGGCCCCCGGCCACCGCCTCGTCACCCACTACGACGGCGCCCCCGCGGCCGCCGCCCCACTGCCCGGCGAGGCGCCGCCGCAGCACCCCTTCCTCGCACCCAACGGCCGCAGCGGCATGCACTCCGACGCCGCGGGCAGCGCCACCTCCCCCTGGTCGGGGCCGCTCGGCAAGAACCCGAAGGTGACCAGCGAGAAGATCGCCGCACTCGGCGGCGAGTGCGCGACCGCGACCTTCGACTCGGCCGGCCGGCTCGTCACGGTGTGCGGCACCTTCTCCGGCTTCAAGGTCAAGCTCCTGGAGCCCCGTACGCTCGCCACGCTCGCGGAACACCAACTTCCGCAGCGCTCCTCGACGGTCGAGGCGATCACCTCGCTCGACTTCGCGAAGATCTTCAAGGACACCTCGGGCGGTGCCTACTTCTACCTGGACGATCAGGACCGCGCCGTGCTGGCCGACTCCCGCCAGCACATCCTGCGCCTGGCCCACTCCCAGAACCCCGACGGGAGTTGGAAGTTCACGGTCGACAACGACTGGGACCTCACCGGGCAGGTCCCCCACGACTGCGTGACCTGGACCAACCTGTGGCCCAGCGGTACCTGTGACCCCGTCACCTCGGTGATGCCCGACTGGAACGGCCGCATCTGGTGGGTCACCCGCCAGGGCCGGGTCGGCACGGTGGATCCGGCCACCTCGCAGATCCGCTCGGTCCAGCTGCGGGGCGAGGAGATCCAGAACTCCTTCTCGGTCGCCGAGGACGGTGTCTCCATCGTCTCCGACCACGCGCTCTACAGCTTCCGCGCCGCTGCCGACGGCACCCCCGAGATCCAGTGGCGCCAGACGTACGACCGGGGCACCGCGTCCAAGCCCGGTTCGGTCAACCAGGGTTCGGGCACCACCCCGGACCTCTTCGGTCAGGGCTACGTCGCCATCACCGACAACGCCGACGACCGGATGAACGTCCTGGTCTACAAGCGGGGCGCGGACGTACCCGCCGACCGGCGGCTGGTCTGCAAGGTGCCGGTGTTCGGCTCCGGCGCCTCGACCACCGACAATTCCCTCATCACCTGGGGCAACAGCATCGTCGTCGAGAACAACTACGGCTACGAGAACCCCACCACCCTGCTGCTGGGCAAGTCCGTCGTGGGCGGAGTGGCCCGCATCGACGTCCGCGCCGACGGCAGCGGCTGCGACACGGTCTGGGAGAGCGCGATCCGCGCTCCCTCCGTGGTCCCGAAGCTCTCCACCGCGAACGGGCTGCTCTACTTCTACGAGAAGGAGCCGAACGTCTGGGGCATCGACGCCTGGTACCTCACGGCCGTGGACTTCCGCACGGGCGAGCGCAGTTGGCGGCAGCTGACCGGCACCGGCCCGCTCTACGACAACAACTGGGCCCCGATCACCCTCGGCCCCGACGGCACCGCGTACGTCGGTGTCTTCAACGGCATCGTCGCGGTCCGCGACAACTGACGCACGGGCCGCCCGCCGCCGGGTACCCCTGGCAGCGGGCGGCTCGCGGGGCACGGACGGCGGTCCGTTCGTGGTGGCCGATCCCGGTGCCCGTACGCGGTGAGCGAGTACCCGCTTGCAGGTGAGTACGTGTACTCACGCGCCAGGGGCGGCTCGATCACAGACTTGGCGCATGAGACGAACCCCTGCTCCGACCGGCACGGTCGCCCGATTCCCGCGCCGCGTGCGGCACGCGCTCGCGATGACGGCCCTTGCCGCACTGGCGCTCTCCGCCTGCGGCACCGCGAAGGCGGGCCCCGTTGCGGTGCGGAGCGAGTCCGCTGACACCGCCGGGACCGGGCCCAGCCTCACGGAGGTACGGGAATCGGTCGAGCGGTCGTGTCCCCCGAGCGCCCCTCCGGTGCCGCCGCCGACCGGTCCGGCGTCGGCACTCCCGCGCGGTGTGGCGCAGGTGCCGTCGGACGTCGAGCCCGTCGCCCCCACCGCGGGGCCGGAAGTGGAGTTGAACGCTCGGGACTGGTGCGCGAGCGCGCTCCATGAGGAGCGCATCGCCCGGGCGCTCCAGGACCTGACGGATCCCACCCCCGCCGAGGTCAGGAAGATCCTGAACGACCTGGGCTACGTCGACGAGCGGATCCACGACCTGAAGCGGTCGGGTGCGACCACGCGGTTCTTCCTCGACCTGCGCGACGAGGGCGGACGGCTCTGTTTGGAGGGCTCGGCGGCCGGCGAGGAGACCGTCGTCGACACGTGCGTGGCCCCCGTGTCCGGCCCGTTCGCGGCGGGAAGCCGAACGAGCGGCCACTAGGGCGCGTTTCGAACGGGCTGACGTACCTGGAGCAGAAGGGGGCTGCTCGTGCCGGTTCAACCGGCACGAGCAGCCGAGACGGCGAGGTCGGATCAGGCGACGGCGGTCCCCTCGAGCTCGACCATCTGGCCGGGGATCGCCAGCCGTGTCACCCCGAGCATCGTGGTGGCCGGTGCCACACCGGCGGCGCCCAACCGCGACGCCAACACGCCGTAGTGCGGGAAGAGCAGATCGACGTCGGTGGTGTAGACGTTGAGCCGGACGAGGTTGGCGAGGGACATGCCGGCCTCGCCGAGCACGGCCTCCAGATTGTCGAGGCTCAGCGCCAACTGTGCGGCCATGTCACCGTCGTGCTGCGGCTTTCCTTCGTCGCTCATCGCGGTCTGCCCGGAGCAGTACAGGGTCCGGGTGTGCCCGGAGACGAGCTCCCCCTGGTTGAACCCCATCTCCACCGACCAGGTCACCGGGTTGATTGCCGTTCGTTCCACTGCCACTTCAGCTCCATTCGAGTAGGTGCTCACCAGCCTTCCAACAAATCACGACACCCTTGGTCATGTATGCGATGAGGTTCTCGTACGCGTGCCGATCGGCTGGTCCCGCTGCTGCGGCAGCGTGGTCGGCTGACTGCGGACACGTCGGCCCGCGCGTTCACTGGTCGACGTGCTCGGCCGCGGCCTTCGGGAGCGCGAGCATCATGAGTCCCGCCACGAGGTAGAGCACCGCGGTGACGACGAGGACGATGCTGAGCGCGTGACCGTAGTCGGCCGGTCCTGGCGCGTCGGTCGTCGATCCGGTGACGGCGGCGAAGAAGATCGATCCGAGAACGGCGATGCCGATGGATCCGCCGATCTGGTTGACGGTGGAGAGGACGCCGCCCGCCGCGCCCGCATTGCGTCCGGGGACACCGGCGAGCACGACGTTGACGAGAAGGGGTGCGGCGAGGCCCAGTCCGAGGCCGCCGATGAACAGGCTGAGCGCGAGGAGCCAGAATCCGGGGTCGCTGTCGTCCTTGATGACGGCCAAGAGCACGAGCTGAGATGCCGCGACGGTGAGCGAGCCGGTGACCAGCAGGGCTCTGCCCGCCTTGGCGGCGAGGGCGACGCCGAGTCCTGAGGTGATGATCGAGCCGAGGGCGTAGGGCAGGATCACCAAGCCGGTCTCCCACGCGGTCCGGCCGGTGCCGAGCTGAAGGTAGACCGACAGGGTGAGGAAGAACGATCCGATACCGCCGAAGAAGAGCACGGATGCGCTCAGGCCGATGGCGAAAGCGCGGATTTTGAGTAGGGCCGGGTCGAAGACGGGTTCGCCCCCACGGCCGGCGAGGCTGCGCTCGTATGCGAGGAAGAGCGTGAGCAGGATGGTTCCGGCCGCCAGGAGGACGTAACTGGCCGCGGTCCATCCCCATGTCCCGGTCTGGATGATCGGCAGCAGGAGGAGCAGGATGCCCGAGGCCGCCAGGAGGGCACCCACGAGGTCCAGCCGCGCGGTAGAGGCGGAACGCGACTCCGGCAAGACCCTCGCCCCGACGACGAGGGCGAGGATCGAGACGGGCACGTTGATCCAGAAGATGGTGCGCCACCCCAGACCGAACAGGTCGGCCTCGACGAGGAGTCCGCCCAGCAGTGGGCCTGCGACCGAGGCGAGCCCCTGGACGGCCCCGTAGGCGCCGAACGCCTTGGCGCGCTCTGCCGGGGCGAACGATGCTCGGATCACGCCGAACACCTGCGGGACCATGATCCCCGCGGTCAGTCCTTGCACGGCGCGCATGCCGATGAGCATTCCCGGAGTGACGGCGAGCGCGCAGAGTGCGGAGGTGACCATGAACCCGACCAGCCCGATCATGAACAGGCGCTTGCGGCCGAACTGGTCACCGAGCCGTCCGCCGGTGATCAGTCCCGCGCCCAGGGCGAGGGTGTAGGCGGCGATCGTCCATTGGATCTGGGCGTCGCCGGCTCCCAGGTCACGGGCCATCGCAGGGGACGCGACGGTGACGATCGTCGCGTCGACGAGGTCCATGAAGGAGCCGAACAGCACGACCAGGAGCGCCATGTTCGCGCCTGGGCCGGAGATGGGTGCTGAGGGGGCGTCGGGGGCACGTGTGCCCTCTCGGGATGTCTGTGGAGCGGTCATGCCGGCCAGGGTCACAGCTATAGTTGCCACCGAATGACCGCTTTCCCGGGGGGCGGGATCATGGCTGTGACCTCCGCGCGGACGCTCAGGCTGCTGTCGATCCTCGGTGTCGGCGCCACCCTGACCGCCGAGGAGCTCGCCGAAAGGCTCGGAGTCTCCCTTCGAACCGTGCGACGCGACATCGACACGCTCAGAGATCTCGGGTACGAGATCGAGGCCGTGCGCGGGGTGGGCGGGGGCTACCGGCTCGGCCGCGCCACCCGCTTGCCGCCGGTCGTCTTCGACGAGGACCAAGCAGTCGCCGCGGCCGTCGCGCTCCAGACCGTCCCCACCATCCTCTCGGGCATCCGCGAGAACTCGGCGCGCGCCCTCGCCACGCTGCAGCAAGCGATGCCCGCCCGCAGCCGCATCCGCACCGAGTCGTTCAGCGTCTCCGCAGCGCGCAACTACTGGGAATTCCCCGCAGCACCCATCGATGACGAGGTCATCCGCGTCATCGGCGGCGCGATCAACCGACAGCACGTCGTCTGCGTGGACTACACCGGCGGGGACGAACCGGCGACGCTCACGCTGGAACCGCACGACCTCGTCGTGTGGGCGGCACGGTGGTACCTCATCGCGTTCGAACCGGACGCGGACCGATGGCGCGCGATGCGCGTCGACCGCCTCGCACCACGCATGCCCACGGGGAGGACCTTCGACCGCCGCGACGTCCCGCACGGCGATCCCGTCGCATTCGTCATGAGCACGCCCGACCGAGGCGACACCCTGGCGGAATGGCCGTGTTGCGGATCGGCGCTCGTCGCACTACCCGCGCCCGTCGTCGCCCGGTTCGCCCCCGGCGGGTCGACGGTCGAGCACGACACCGACACCAGCTGCCGACTCACCCTCGGTGCGTGGTCATGGGCAGGGCTGGCAGGACTGCTCCTGACCTTCGACGCCGACGTCACGGACATCGAACCGGCAGAGCTCAGGCGGGCGCTGCGCTCCCTGCGCACCCGCATCGACGAAGGACTCAGGTGTGCTGAGTGAGTTCACCGCCGCGGTTCGAGGCCGTGCTCGACCGGATCCGGGCGCCCCGCCCGAGCTCGGGCC
The DNA here is from genome assembly GCF_026340975.1 of Streptomyces sp. NBC_01214. GTDB lineage: Bacteria > Actinomycetota > Actinomycetes > Streptomycetales > Streptomycetaceae > Streptomyces. The sequence goes on from NZ_JAPEOS010000001.1 coordinate 3,204,637, forward strand.
AACGAGTGGCTGTGACCAGCACATTCGAAACACGCCCTAGCAGGGCGTGCTACGCGATCAGCGGCGGGCTCCCCCGTCCACCGCGCTCGGGGTGCCCCCGGAGGCGAGCTGGTCGGGCCGCTCGGCAGCCCGTGCCACCACCGGTGTCGCGGGTGCCTTCGGCAAGGTGATCGGCGGCCGGCTCAGCCACCGCCGCGCGCTCGACCTCGCGCCGACGGCCCGGGCGCGTACCTCGAGCCGGTCGTCCCACCGAGGGTCCTCACGGCCCGCACCGTCCGGAGCCCGTGCGCCGAGGCCGGTGACCTCGTCAGAGCGCCGCCCGGCGGTGCCACTCCTCGGCGAGCAGCCGGTAGGAGTTCACCCGGTCCGCGTGCCCGTGCGTGATCGTGGTGATCAGCAGTTCGTCCGCGCCGGTCGCCTCCTGGAGCCGCTCCAGGTGGTCGGCGACGGTCCGCGCGGAGCCGACGAACCGGGTCTCCACGCGGTCGGCCACCAGCTGCCGGTCCGCGTCGGTCCACGGCAGGGCCCGCGCCTCGGCCGGGGTGGGATAGGGGATGGCTCCCTCGGCCGTGCGGATGCTGCGCACCCAGGCGCCGTACCCGGTGGCCAGTTCGCGCGCCGTCTCCTCGTCCTCGGCCACCACCACGTCGGCGGACACCGTCAGGTACGGACGGTCCAGCTCGGCCGACGGCTTGAACGCGGCCCGGTACCCCTCGGCCGCGTCCAGCACCGCGGCCGGACTGACGTGGTAATTGGCCGCGAACCGGAGCCCGTTGCGACCCGCCGTCTGCGCACTCACCCCGCCGCTGCTGCCCAGGACCCACACCTCTACGTCGGCCCCCTCGCCGGGGACGGCATGTGCCTCCACCCCCTCCGGCGAGCGGTACTCGCCCCGCAGCAGCGCGAGCACGTCGTCGACCTGCTCGCCGTACTCCTGCGGCTCGGCTCCCGGCAGGTTCAGCAGCTTCTGCTGGAGGGCCACTCGCGGATGGCCGAGCAGATGGGCGAAGGAGAACGGGTCGGGGATCCGCAGCCCGTTCGGGGTGTGCCCGTCCACGACCGGGGTGACCGGCGGCTGCCCGCCCCGACCGTCGGACGGCCGGGGACGGCCCGCCGAGCGGCCCAGACCCAAGTCGATGCGCCCCGGATGCAGCGCGTCGATCAGGCCGAACTCCTCGACGGTCGACAGCGCGGTGCGGTGCCCGAGCTGCACCGCGCCGGAGCCGAGCCGGATGGTCGAGGTCGCGGAGGCGGTCAGCGCGAGCACGACCGCCGGCGAGGTCCCGGCGACCCCCGGATTGAGGTGGTGCTCGGCGAACCAGTAGCGGGCGTAGCCGAACTCCTCGGCCCGCCGGGCGAGGTCGATGCTGCGGTGCAGGGCCTCGGCGGCGGTGGAACCGGAGGAGACGGGGACGAGGTCGAGGACCCCGAGGGGGATGCCGGGCATGGCCGGACTCCTTAAAGATCGGGGAGGGACGGGTCGGGGAAGCAGGGGTCGGGTATCGCCGTGCGCAGGACCGGCGCGATGTCCGACTGGAAGAGTTCGAGCGAGGCGCGGTGGTCCGCCTCGGCCAGCCCGCCCGCCTCGGCCTGCAGGTGCAGGGCCGTGTGGCCGAAGGCCTCGTGGTAGCGGTGCACCTTCTCGATCACCTGCTGGGGGCTGCCGATCAGAGCCGAGCTCCGCTCGACGAAGTCCTCCAGGGTCGGGAAGACGGGGGCCGCGCCCAGCTGTTCGTGGAAGGCGAGGTAGCGCGCGAACGCCGGCCGGTACGCCGCGACCGCCTGCTGCGAGGTGCGGGCCGCGTGGTAGCCGGCCGTGCCCGCGCCGACGACGGCGTGCGCCGGATCGTGCCCGTAGTGCTCCCAGCGCTCCCGGTAGTGGCGGATCAGCTCCGCGTACGGCCCGATCGGGTGGCTGACGTTCGCCGAGAACAGCGGGTCGCCGCAACGGGCCGCGAGATCGACCGAATCCCGGCTCGTGGCACTGCCGTGCCAGACCCGCAGGGCTCGCTGGAACGGCCTCGGCAGCACCTCCGCACCGCTCAGCGCGGGCCGGAAGCGCGGCTCGGCGCTCACCTTGTCCTCCCGCCAGATCCGGCGGAACAGCTCGTAGCCCTCGGCGTTGCGTTCCCACTGGTCCTCGGGGGACACCTGGAACAGCTCGCGCTGCGCCGTGCCGTTGCCCTTGCCGATCATCAGCTCCAGCCGCCCGTCGCTGAGGTGGTCGAGCGTCGCGTAGTCCTCGTACGCCCGCACCGGGTCGAGCAGGCTCAAGGTGGTGACGGCGGTGAACAGCCGGATCCGGCGGGTCAGCGCGGCGATGTGGCTGAGCACCACGGGCGGCGAGGAGGACAGGAACGGCCGCTCGTGGCGCTCGCCCACGCCGAAGCCGTCGAAGCCGAGCTCCTCCGCCAGCAGGGCGGCGGCGACCACCTCACGGAACCGCTCCCGGGTGGGCTTCAGGCCCCCCGTCGCCGGGTCGGGGGAGTCCGCGATCAGGGTGATGGCGAGGAACTTCACGAGGCCGGGGCCGCGGCCGCAACCGGGGCAGGTGCCGAGGACGGAACCGGGGGCGGCGCCGGGGTCGCGAGGCCGAGGTGGTCGCGCAGGGTGGTGCCCTCGTACTCGGTGCGGAAGACCCCCCGCTCCTGGAGCAGCGGTACGACCGAGTCCGCGAAGCCGTCCAGGCCGCCCGGGGTGATGTGGGGGACCAGGATGAAGCCGTCGGCGGCGTCCGCCTGCACCAGTGTGTTGATCGACTCGGCGATCGTGGCGGCCGATCCGACGAAGGTCTGGTCGGCGGTGGCCCTGAGGACCAGCTCGCGGATCGACAGGTTCTTGGCCCGGGCCAGCTCGCGCCACTGCCGGGCGGTGGCGAGCGGATCGCGGAACTGCCGTACGCTCGCCCGCCCGAGGGCGATGGTGTTCTCCCCGACCAGGGGGTCGACCTCGGGCAGCGGACCGTCCGGGTCGTAGGCGGACAGGTCCCGGTTCCACACGTGCTCCAGGTACTTGATCGCGGTCTGTCCGCTGACCTGGAGGCGGCGCACCTCGTGCGCGAGCTCCCGTGCCTGCGCGTCGGTGTCCCCGAGGACGAAGGTGGCCGCGGGCAGGATCTTCAACTGGTCGTGCGTACGGCCGTGCCCGGCGAGCCGGCCCTTGACGTCCGCGTAGAACTCCCGCCCCGCGTCGAGGGTTCCGTACCGGCCGAAGATCGCGTCGGCACTTGCGGCGGCGAACTCCCGGCCCTCCTCGGAGTCGCCGGCCTGGAACACCACCGGCCGCCCCTGCGGGCTGCGCGGCACGTTGAAGTGGCCCTCGATGTCGAAGTGCCGGCCCCGGTGGGCGAAGGCCCCGGCCCGCGCGTCGCGCAGGAAGGTGCCGGACCCCGCGTCGGCGGCGATCTCGGAGCCGTTCCAGGAGTCGAACAGCTCGTTGGCGGTGGCCAGGAACTCCTGGGCGCGGGAGTAGCGGTCCTCACGCGGCAGGAATCCGCCGCGCCGGAAGTTCTCGCCGGTGAAGGCGTCCCAGGAGGTGACCACGTTCCAGGCGGCCCGGCCCTCCGACAGGTGGTCGAGCGTGGCGAACTGGCGGGCCACCTCGTAGGGCTCGTTGAAGGTGGAGTTGATGGTGCCGGTCAGGCCCAGGCGCTCGGTCACCGCGGCCAGGGCGGCGAGCACCGTGAAGGTGTCGGGCCGGCCCACCACGTCCAAGTCGTATATCTCGCCCCCCTGTTCGCGCAGTCGCAGTCCCTCCGCGAGGAAGAGGAAGTCGAACTTGGCGCGCTCGGCCGTCTGTGCGAAGTGGATGAACGAGTCGAAGTCGATGTGGCTGCCGGCGGCCGGATCGCTCCACACCGTGGTGTTGTTGACACCCGGGAAGTGGGCCGCGAGATGGATCTGCTTGAGCGGCTTGCTGCTCATGGTGGGTCCTTCCGGAGGGTCCGGGTAGGGCGGCGGGTCGGCCGTGATCAGGCTGCGGGCCGCGCGTAACGGTTGGCCGGGCGGTCCAGCCCGAGCAGGCCGCGCAGGGTGTCCGCCTCGTACTCCCGGCGGAAGGCCCCGCGCCGCTGGAGTTCCGGCACCAGCCCCCGGGTGAGGGCGGGCAGGTCGTGGGCGATCACGCCCGGTCGCAGCAAGAAGCCCGACAGACCTGCCGCACGCCGTTCCAGGAGCAGGTCCGCCAACTGACCGGGGCTCCCGGTGAAGACCGCGCCGTCACGCGGGTACGGGACGCCCGCGAGCGCGTCGAGACGCTCCAGGCGTGCGGCGGCCGCCGGAGCGTCCGCGTCGAGGAACACCGTGAGGTCCCCGAAGAGGTGCAGCGGGTCCGCCGCGAGCGCGGTCGTCTCCCGCGCCCGCCGGATCGCCGCCACGGCCGCCCGCGTACCGTCGCCGTCGCGCGCGGCCACGTACCCGACCTCCGCGGACCGGGCGATGAGCGCGTACGAGGCCTCGCCGTCGCCGGACGCACTGACGACGGGCTGCCCCTGCGGCGGGCGCGGGGTGATCGACGGCCCCCTGACGCTGAAGTGACGGCCCTCGAAGTCGATGTGGTGCAACTTCTCGCGGTCGACGAACCGGCCCGTGGCCACGTCCCGGATCTCCGCGTCGTCCTCCCAGCTGTCCCACAGCCGCCGGATCACCTCGACGTGGTCGGCGGCCTCCGCGTACAGCTCCCCGTCCGCGAACGGAGCGGTCCGCCGCCCGAAGTGCCGTGCCTCGGGGGCGAGCCCGGACACCTGGATCCGCAGGCCGGCCCGTCCCCGGCTCACGTGGTCGAGCGTGGCGATCGCCTTGGAGATGTGGAAGGGCTCGGTGTGGGTCGCCGTCACGGCCGGGACCAGCCCGATGTGCCGGGTCAGGGGTGCGACCCGGGCGGCGGTGAGCACCGCGTCCAGTCGCCCGCGGACCCGGTCCGTGCGCCCGTCGGGTCCGGTGGGCGAGGACGACTGGAGGGCGAGGCCGTCCTCGAAGGTGATGAAGTCGAGCAGCCCGGTCTCGGCCTCGGCGGCGAGACCGGCCCAGTAGCGGGCGGTGAAGAGCTCGTCGGGCCGGGCACCCGGCTCGCGCCAGGCGGCCGGGTGCCGGCCCGCCCCGTCGAGGGCGACGGCGAGGTGCAGGGGCGCCGGGGACGATGAGGAAACGGACACGGAGAATTGCGCCTTCCTGCTCGGCGTACGGAAAAGGGAAGCCGATGCGGGATCGCGCAATTCGGCCCGTCATCAATTTCTTTCGAAACGCTACGCCCGATAGCGGTGTCATGCAATGACCGCAATATTAAGAGGACTTGGCAGCGGTGTTGCCCGGGGCCCGGACGGCCCGCAGCAGCTTCGTCGCCAGGCCCTGGCCGCGGTGGTCGGGATGGGTGCACACCGCGCTGATCTCGGTCCAGCCGGGCGGACGCAGCCGCTCCCCGGCCATGGCGACCAGCCGGCCCTGCCGGCGGACGCCGGGGTACGTGCCCCGCTCGACGGTGCGGGGCAGGAAGGGGCCCGGCTCGGTCAGCCGGATCAGTTCGAGGACCTCCGGCACGCCGGCGGCGCCCAACCGGACCGCTTCCGGGGCCGGCTCGGCGCGCAGCGCGGTGTCGAGCAGCTGGACGCCTGCGGCAGGACGATCCGGGTGAACCGGTAGCGCCCGGGCAGCCCCGGTGCGGCCGCCGCCTCGTGCCGGCCCTGGTCGACGGAGAGCGGCCCCGCCCGTACCACCTCGGCCGCGTATGCGGCTTCGGTCAGGCTCAGGCCCACGACCGCGATGACCGTGTCGGGGGCCGGCCGGGACTCGTCGAAGGTGAGGAGGGCCGGTGGGCTCGGCCAGGACGAGGGATTCGGTCACGGACGCTCCAGCAGCTTCGCCACATCGAAGAATCTAAAAAGCGGCCGTCGTGCCGGAAAGGAGAGGCCGCTGGTGTCGTTATCTGCGGCGTGAGCTAGGCAGCCCGGAGACGGGCCGTCAACGTGCCTGATCGGCATCCGGATAAGCGTGCGCCAATTTAATCGGCCGTACACGAAACGCCTTCCGGCGAAACTGTTCGAGCGCGTTAATAAGTGACGTCAATAATTGACCGCGCTTATGACGGGAGTGTTGCGGCAGTGCGAAACCTCCCGCGTCCCTCCGGCACGCCAGATCCGATGAGGTTACGTTCACCTGCGTGTCTCGCCCAGAACCCACGCCCGAAGCGATCGAGGTCGGACGGGTGATCCGCGGCTGCCGCAAGCAGCGTGGCGTCTCCATGGCCGTACTCGCCACCCGCTCAGGCCTCTCCCAGCCCTTCCTCAGCCAACTGGAACGCGGACTCGCCACGCCCAGCCTCAGCTCGATTTACCGGATCGCCGAAGCCCTGGACGCCACCCCGGGCACCTTCCTGAGGCCGCCCGACCGGCCCGGCGCCGTCAGCCACGAGAGCGACCCCCAGGTGATCCGCGTGAGCGAGGCCACCGGACAGATCGCCCAGGTGCTCATCCCCGGCGGGCGCAGCACCCTCATGGAGGCCTACGAGCACCACTTCGAGCCCGGCCGGGGCGAGCGCGGCTGGTTCGAACACCCCGGCGAGGACTTCCTCTACGTCCTGGAGGGCGAGATCGTCCTGGAAGTCGAGGGCGAAGACCCGCTGACCCTGCGCGCGGGCCAGAGCGCCCACCACCGGGGCGAAGTCCCGCACCGCTGCCGCCTGTCGGGCCCGGCCGCGGCACGCACCCTGCTCGTCATCGCGAACGCCTGAGCCCGAGGGCCGGACCCCCGTCCCGCCCCGCGGGCCCAGACGTCCGCAGCCTGTCGACCGCCGCCAGCCGCGCCCCGACGTCCAGGTCCCACAGCCGCACGGTGCCGTCCGTACTGCTGCTGGCCACCGTCCGCCCGTCGGGAGCGAACACGACGCCCCACACCGCGTTCGCGTGGCCGGACAGCGCGGCCACCGTCCGGCGTCCGGCCACGTCCCACAACCGCACCGTGCGGTCGTTGCCGCTGCTCGCGAGCGCGCGGCCGTCGGGGGAGAAGGCGAGCCCCCGCGCGGAGCCGGTGTGCCCGGCCAGCGCCGCCCGGAAGCGGTGGAGCCGCGCGTCCCACAGCCGTACGGTCCCGTCGTTGCCGCTGCTGGCCAGCGTCCGCCCGTCCGGGCTGAAGGCCACCCCGCGCACCGCGCCCCGGTGGCCGCTGAGGACGCTGAGCGGGCGGCGCTGCGCCACGTCCCACAGACGGACCGTCAGATCGTCCCCGGCGCTCGCCAGGGTGCGCCCGTCGGGGCTGAACGCCACGTCGTTGGCGAAGTCCGTGTGACCGGTGAGGACACCGAGCGGGCGGCGCCCCACCACGTCCCACAGCCGCACGGTGCCGTCGGAGCCGGCCGAGGCCAGGGTCCGTCCGTCCGGGGAGAAGGCCACCGCGAACACGGTCCCGCCCCCGCCGTCGAGCACGGCGGACCGGCCGCGGGCCGCGGTGTCCCAGAGCCGGATCGTGCCGTCGGAGCCGGCCGAGGCCAGGGTCCGCCCGTCGGGCGCGAAGGCCACCGAGAACACCGTCTCGCCGTGCCCCGCGAACGTGGCCAGGACCCGGCGCCCCGCGACGTCCCACAACCGCACCGCGTGATCGGCCTCCGCCGTGGCCAGCCACTTCCCGTCCGGGCTGTACGCGGCGTGCCAGATCTCCGTGAACGGCCGCGAGGTCAGGACCGCGCCCCGCAGGTCCCACAGCACCACCGACTGGTCGAACCCGGCGGTGGCCAGCACCGCACCACCCCGGTCCACGGCCACCCCGAGGACGTAGTCGGTGTGGCCCGCGAGCGTGGCCGTGGCCCGGCCCCCGGCCACGTCCCACAGCCGGGTCGTACCGTCGCCGCCCGCGCTGACGACCGTCGTCCCGTCCGGGGTGTAGGCGACACCGTTGACGTCGTCGCTGTGTCCGGTCAGCGTGGCGGTCGTCCGGCGTCCGGCCACGTCCCACAGCCGTACCGTGCGGTCGACGCCCCCCGTCGCGACCGTACGGCCGTCCGGGGCGAAGGCCACGCCCAGCACCTCGTCGGTGTGCCCGGTGAGGACGGCCCGCGGACCCGCCTCCACCGGATCCCACAGCCGTACGGTCCGGTCGACGCCGGCCGATACCAGCGTCCTGCCGTCGGCGGCGTACGCCAGGGCGTTCACCCGCCCGCTGTGGCCGGTGAGGGAGGCGAGGGCGCGGTGGTCCCCGGCCGCGTCCCACAGCCCGATCGTCCCGTCGGCACCGGCGACTGCCAGGCTCCGCCCGTCGGGCGCAAAGGCCACGGCCCGGGCGCCCGTCGTACTCGCCGGGAGCTGCGCCCCCGTGCCGCGGCCCGCCGTGTCCCAGAGCCGTGCCGGCCCGTCCGTCGACGTCGCCGCGAGCATCGAGCCGTCCGGGCTGAAGGCCACCGCGCGCACCCGCCCGGGCAAGGTGAAGGTCGCGATCGTCCGGCGGTCGGCCACCCGCCGCAGCATCACCTTCCCGTCGGAACCGGCCGTCGCCAGCATGTCGTTGCCCGGGCCGAAGGCCACCGCGTTGACCGGCCCGCCGTGCCCGCCCAGACGGGCGGTGAACGGCTGGGACTGGGTGCTCAGCAGCGCCCCGCGGGCCTCGCTCGTCGCCGAGGTCCGGTACGCCTGACCGGCGAGCAGCATCGAGGCCTCGGGCCGGCCCGAGGCCAGCGCCGCGGACTGCAGGGCGAGCGCCCGCGAACGGGCGACCCGCTCCTGGTCGAGCGCGCCCGCGCGCTGCTGGTACGCGAGTCCGCCCGCGCCCACGGCGAGGACCAGCAGGACCACGAGCGTGGCCAGCGTCCACTGCCGCAGCCGCACCTGCCGCCCGGCCTGCCGCTCACGGCCGTCCTGCGCGTCCTGGCTCGCCCGCAGGAAGGCGGCCTCCAGGGGGCCGAGCCGGCTCCTGCCGTCGTGCTCGTCGGCCCAGGCCCGGGCGGTCTCCAGGCGGGTCCCACGGTGCAGCGCCGACGGATCGCGGCCCTCGCGCTCCCATTCGGCGGCGGCGTGGGCCAGTTGCTGGTGGACCAGCAGCCCGGCCCGGTCGGCGCGGATCCAGCCGCGCAGCCGCGGCCAGGCGTGCAGCAGGGCCTCGTGGGTGATCTCCACGGTGTCGCGGTCCATGGTGATCAGGCGGGCCCGGACGAAGGCGTCGAGCGCGGCCGCGGCGGGGCCCGCGTCGGCCAGCTGTTCCATCAGGGCGATCCGGCTCAGCCGGCGGCGCGTGGCCCCCGTACCGTCGGCGACGTGCACCAGCCGCACCAGGACGCGGCGGAGCGTGTTCTGCTCGGCCGGGTACAGGCGGGTGAACACCTCCTCGGCGGTGCGGGCGATCGCTCCCTGGATGCCGCCGGTGCGCTCGTACCCGTCGACGGTCAAGGTGGTGCCCTCGCGCTGGCGCCAGGTGGCCAGCAGGGCGTGCGAGACCAGGGGGAGCACCCCCGAGGGAGTCCGGTCGGCCTGGTCGTCGCGCAGTCCGACATCGCGCATCAGCAGCGGGAACAGGCCCGGTTCGAGGACGAGGCCGGCGAGGTCCGCCGGGCGGGTGATCGATTCCCGCAGCTCCGCCAGGGACATCGGCGGCAGGACGAACAGCCCCCGGGTGAAGACCGGGGCCAGCTCCGGCAGGTCCAGGCAGTTCCCGGAGAAGTCGGCCCGTACGCCGAGCACCACGACGGCGGGGTCCGGGCCATCGGGTGCGGAGCCGTCCCCTTCGGAGCCGTCGGCTGCGGAGCCGTCCGGTGCGCGGCGCGCGGCCGCCAGCGCGCACAGCACCCGGACGAACGCGCGCCGTTCGTCCTCGTCGGAGCACAGCGTGAACAGCTCCTCGAACTGGTCGACGATCAGCACCGGACGCGGGGGCGGCGGCGTCCGGTCCGGGGCGTCCGCCGGGGGACCGCCCGAGTGCCGCAGGACGGCTTCGAGCAGCGCGTGCGGCCGCTCCCGGACCTCGCCCACGGTGACGCCGTGATCGGCGCCGAGGGCTTTCGCTGCGCAGCCCAGCAGTTCCTCCAGCGGGTGCGCGGTCGGAGTGAACCGCAGCACCGGCCAGGTGTCCGAGCCCGGCATCGGGAAGCCGCCCCCGCGCAGCGCCGGCACGAGACCGGCGTTCAGCAGGGAGGACTTGCCCGCGCCCGACGGGGCGAGCAGCATCAACGGCCCGTCGCCGATCCGTTCGAAGACCCGCTCGATCAGCTCGGCCGTCGCCCGGTCCCGCCCGAAGAACCAGCGGGCCTCCCGCACGGTGAAGGCCGGCAGGCCCCGGTAAGGGCATGCGCCGTCGGCTTGCGCACCGGCTTGCGCACCAGCCTGAGCACCGGTGTCGCCCGGGCCGTCGCTACCGCCGTTGCCGTCGGCTCCGCGCGGCCCTTCCCGGACCATCCGCACCAGTTCACCCCCGGCCCGCAGTACGTCGTCGCAGCGTCGCGCGACGTCGACGGTGACGCGCTTCGAGCCGGTCTCGATCTTGCTCAGATAGCCCTTGCTGTAATGCGTCTGCCGGGCGAGGTCCGCGAGGGACAGGCCGCGTTGCACCCGCAGACGTCTCAGCTGCGCGGGAAAGGGCATCGCGGCGTCGTCGGACTCGCGCTGGCCATCGGTCTTCCGCCGGTGGTCCGGATCCCCCAAGACATCCCCCATGGCAGTGCGCGCCCAGGCAGCGGTACGGGAGCGCCCAGGCTACAGCGGGGGTGGGGCGGACGGCCGCCCCTTCCGACCGGTATGACCAGCACACGAGAGTACGGAGCCGCCCGGCGGGAGGCCCCGTACGCGGCCCCGGAAGGGGCGTCACTACGGGTTGAGCCGGACCGAGTTGATGGGCGTGAGGTCGGCGTAGACACCGGTCTTGGAAGCGATGGGGCCGCCGCAGCCCGAGCCTCCGGTGCCCGTGCACAGCTGTGCGGTCGCACCGCCGTACTGGTTGTTGAGCACCCAGTGGTTCCCGAACTGATTGCTCAGCTTGTGCACCCCGTAGGTGTAGAAGACGTGCGTCGGCTTGACGGCCGGGTTCTGGTTCTGAGGGTAGATGCAGACCGCCCCGTCCGGGCAGCCCGCCCACGCGTCGGCCGGCTTGGCCTCGACCGTACCGCTGAGCGCGATCACGGCGACGACGGAGGTGGCGAGCGCGGCGGCGCCGCGGAACATCTTGCGCATGATTTCCCCTTGTGGTGCTTGCCTCGTGCTGACGGCTCCAGCCTCCCCCCGGCCCGTACCGGGGTCGACGGGTTGCCCGTTGCCCATCGCGGCAGCACCCGGGAAACCCCCTGCCACCAGCCCGAACACGGAGCAGGAGGGCAACGCCCGGTGGGGCGGCGTAAGACTTTCGTCATCAGTGCGGGCATGGCGCACGGCGCCCCGGCCGCGTTGAATTCGAGGGAGACGGACGAGGCGAGCGAGAGGGAACGGCAGTGACACGGACAGGGCGGCGCGGACGGCTGTGGGGCGGAGCATCGATCGCGGCGGCGGTGGTGCTGGCAGTGGCCCTGTACTGGTTGCAGCCGTGGAAGCTGTGGCAGGACGAGACCGTCCGCGAGGCGCTCCCGGCCGCCGTCGCGCCGTCGGGTCCGGGCGCGCCCGCGGCCGTACCGGGTGCCCCGGCCGCCCCGGTGACCGTCGCCCGCGGGACGCTCATCAGCCACGAGCACGCCACCACCGGCGCGGTGGAGCTCATCCGGTTCCCCGACGGGTCCCACACCCTGCGGCTCGCGAACCTCGACACCAGCAACGGCCCGGACCTGCGCGTGTGGCTGGCCGACGCCCCGGTGAAGGAGGGCGTGGCGGGCTGGCGCGTGTTCGACGACGGCAAGCACGTGAGCCTCGGCAAGCTCAAGGGCAACAAGGGGGACCAGAACTACCCGGTGCCCGCCGACGTGAACGTCGCCGAGTTCACCAGCGTCACCATCTGGTGCGACCGCTTCGACGTCTCCTTCGGGGCGGCGCGCCTCACCGCCGTGTGACCCGCTGCCGGGGCCGTCCGGGCCGGGCGACACGCCGTGGGGCCGGAGCTGATCGGGCGTCACCCCGTTCGGCCGTCTCCCGAAGTACGACTATCCACTCCTCCGGACGGCAAAATGCGGCCGTTTGCCCACGGGATGTATCCATCCGCCCATGCAGTGTGGCAATAGGTCGTAATCGCCCATAACTTCAGAATCGTGACGAACCGACAAATCAAGTCCCTCACGTGCATCGCAGTCGTCATGGCCGCAGGTCTCGGCGTGCTCGCGCCGTCCGCCGCCGCCGAGGCCGGACGCAGAGTGCACCCGGGCGACTCGATCCAGGACGCGGTGAACTACGCCAGGCCGGGCGACATCATCACCGTGATGCCCGGCACCTACTACGAGAACGTGCTGATCACCAAGCGGCTGACCCTGCGCGGGTTCGGCGCCCGGACGGTGATCAAGCCGCCGGTCACGGCCGTCGCGCCGGTCGCCCCCGTCGCGCCGGTCGCGCCCGTCGCGCCCGTCGCGCCGGTCGCGCCCGTGGCGCCGCCGGCCCCCGGCGCGTCGGCGGCGCCGGTGGCACCCGGGGCGGCCAAGGTGCCGACCGCGGCGACGGCGCCGTCCGGCCGGGCGCTCGCCTGCTCGCAGGCCGACACCGGAATCTGCGTCATGGGGACGGCGGAGCAGCCCGTCGTCGGCGTGGACATCCGGTCGCTGACCGTCTCGGGCTTCAAGCGCAACGGCATCTGGGCCTCCTACACCGACCGGCTGAGCGTCCGGCGGGTGATCTCCGAGAAGAACGGCACCTGGGGCATCGCCCAAGAGCGGTCCACCCGCGGGCTCTTCCGCGACAACACCGCCCGCGACAACGTCGAATCGGGCCTCTTCATCGCCAACACCGTCGATCGGGAGGGCGGCGCCACCGACACCCTGGGCGCCGTGATCCGCAGGAACACGCTGACCGGCAACCGGATCGGCGTGACCGTCCGGCGCGTGCGGAACCTCTCCGTCTACGGCAACACCCTCACCGGCAACTGCGGCGGCATCTTCGTCGTCGGCGACGAGGGCGAGCCCGGCGCCGGGGACATGACCATCCGCAACAACCGGATCCACGAGAACAACAAGTTCTGCAAGGGCAACAGCCGCCTCCCCGACATCCAGGGCGTCGGTATCGTCCTCACCGGCGCCGAGCAGGCGGTCGTGCGTTCGAACGACATCCGCGGCAACGTCGGAGCCTCCCCGCTGTCGGGCGGAATCCTGCTGTTCAAGAGCTTCGTGGGCGCGACGAACACCGACAACGTCATCCGGGACAACGTGGTGCGGGACAACAAGCCGGCGGACCTGGCCAACCAGGGGACCGGCACGGGCAACCGGTTCGTCAACAACCGGTGCGCATCCTCCGTACCGGCCGGGATGTGCTGACGCGTGACCCCCCTGATCAGCAGAATCGAGACCTCATGACCACGGTAAGTCCCACCGCGACACCGATCCCGTCCCCCCAGCACACCCCCCAGCCGGCCATGCGCCTGCGCGAGCTCGTCTTCGGAGCGGCCTGCGCCGCCGCCGTACGGGCCGCTGCCCGCCTCGCGGTGGCCGACGCCCTCGGGGAGGAGCCCGCCACCGCCGCCGAACTCGCCACCACGGTCGGCTCCGAGCCGCTGCCCCTGCAACGGCTGCTCCGCGCCCTGTCCTGCTACGGGATCTTCGCGGAGACGGAGGACGGGCAGTTCGTCCACACCGAGATGTCGCGACTGCTGCGCGAGGACGACCCGCACAGCCTGCGCTACATCGCCCTGTGGTGCACGGAGCCCTGGACCTGGCAGGCCTGGCCGCGGCTCGACGACGCCGTCCGGTCCGGCGGCAGCGTCTTCCAGGAGCTCTACGGCAAGGGGTTCTTCGACTACCTGCACCAGGACGCGCACGAGTCGGCCCACGTGTTCAACCGGGCCATGACCACCTCCAGCATGCAGTCTGCGCTGGACGTCGCGGAGCTCCTCGACCTCACCGGGATCTCGGTCGTCGCGGACATCGGCGGAGGCCAGGGACACGTACTGGCGAGCCTGCTGGAGAAGCACCCGACGGTGCGGGGCGTCCTGCTCGACCTGCCGGGCGTGGCGGCGAAGGCGGATCCGCGACTGCGGGAGGACGGTCCGCTCGCCGCACGGGCCGACATCGTCCCCGGGGACTGCCGTGAGGCCATCCCGGTCGACGCCGACATGTACATCATCAAGAACATCCTGGAGTGGGACGACGACAGCACCCGCAGGACCCTGCGCAACGTCGTCGAGGCGGCCCGCCCCGGATCGCGGGTCGTCATCATCGAGAACCTGGTCGACGACACCCCGTCGATGAAGTTCACCACGGCCATGGACCTGCTGCTGCTGCTCAACGTCGGCGGTGCGAAGCACACCAAGGCCAGCCTCACCGCCCGCATGGAGGACGCCGGACTGGTGATCGGCGAGATCCGGCCGGTCAACGCGTACCTGCACGCGTTCGAGTGCACCGTGCCCGGGTGACGCCGGCCGGCATAGGACCGTACGCCCTCGAGACCGGCACGAAGCCGGTCTCGAGGGCGTCCCGGTGACCCGGGCGTCGGGCGGTGACCCGGGCGTCGGCGTCAGGCCGCCAGGGCGCTGTTGACGAGGTCGAGGAACTCGCGCGGCGACTTGCACCGGTCCGCATCGGCGGGCAGCGGCCGGCTGTGCCGGTTCTCCAGCTCACCGACGATGCCGAGGAGTCCCAGGGAGTCGAGCCCCCACTCGTCGAAGCCCGAGTCGGGGCGGCTCGCCATGTCCGCGGGGTCGACGGTGACGCCGGCACCCTTCTTCATCAGGGCGGCCAGTTCTTCCATGGTCAGTCGAGCGGTCATGACGGACAACTCCTCAGGCTTGGGCCGGCGCACGCCGGTCGGTGATCAGGCGCATTTCAGAGCGCGCGAGGAAGCGTGAGATCTCCTGGTCGGTGGTGGGGACGCCGTCCTTGGCGCTGTCGAGCAGCCGGGCGAGCACGGCCGCCTTGTGGCCGCCCTCGACGCCCAGGGCCAGTGCGGGCCGCGCATCGAGCGGGCCGCGCAGGTCGAGGAGGCGCACGACGATGTCGTCGCGCTGGAACACGGTGCTGCCCTCGATGGGGCTCGTCGGATCGTCCACGGCCGCCTCGTCCTGCCCGGCGAGCAGCCGGGCCAGCGCCATGCCGCACCCGTCCTTCGCCGGGTAGAAGAGGGCGTGCCGCCTGACGTCCGCGCTCTCGCGGCCGCCGGCCGCCACATGGTGCACCGCCGGGAGCGCCGCACGGGTGAAGAACATCCGGGCCGATCCGGGGTCGCTGAGATCCCGGTCCTGCTCCAGGTACGGGTTGATGGCCTCCTCCAGCGCCCGTACCTCGGGCTGCTGGGACACGTGGCGCAGGGCCGCGAGCAGGTCGCCCTCGACCTCGACCGCCCGGACGACACGGTTGCCGTGCATGAACAGCGAGGTGCGCCGCAGCCGGGTGCTCTCGTCGACCTGGGCCTGCGGGGACGTGTACCCGGCCAGGAGCTCCGCCACCACCGTCTCGCTGCCGGGCTTCACGGTGAAGGTGAGTGCGTGGCGGACCACGCCGTCACCGCGCCGCGGAGCGACCTGGAGGCTGCCCAGGGCCCGGTCCGCGGTGTCCGGCGAAGAGGCGGTGGAGGGCGGGCCGGTGGGGGAGGGGGAGCCGGGGGCCGGCCCCTTGCCGACCTCCCGCAGCACGCTGAAGCGCAGCGAGCGGGTGTCCCGTACGCAGCCGTGGAGCGGCTGCACCGACGCGACGTGTTCCTCGCTGTTGACCCAGGCCAAGAACCGCGGTGCGCTCTCCCACTCGCTGGTGATGAGCCACTGTGACGGGTTCTCGATCGACTGGCACAACTCGTCGCTGATGTGTCCGGGGACGGAGGACACTTGCTCCTGGAGATGTTCGTACACCTCCAGGAACTGATTCTGCGCACCGTCGTACAGATCCAGCAGCAGAACGACCCGAAGTCTCGAGCCGTCGAAGGCGGACTGGGATATCCGTTCCGACAAGGTTGTCATCGTTCACACTCCTTCGAGACCACACGGTCGCCACGGGCGGCGCCACCCGAACCGATCGTTGTCCCGTAATCCCTGCGGCGCGAGAGGAGAGAACCAAGCGGGTGAACGAGCGAGGGAACCGGCCTCGTACAGGGCATGGAAGAGCCATGAAGGAAAACGTCGACCACCACGTCCCGGTCCTCATCGTGGGCGGCTCGCTGGTGGGTCTGTGCACCTCGCTCTTCCTCGGCCGGCATGGCATCAGACACATGGTGGTCGAGAAGCACGCGGGTACCTCGATGCACCCACGCGGACGCGGTATCAACGTACGGACGATGGAACTGTTCCGGGTCGCCCGCGTCGAGGACCAGATCCGTGAGGCCGCCTCGGTCCTGGCGGACAACCACGGCATCATGCAGGGCGGCTCGCTGACCGGTGACGACCAGGAGTGGCTCTTCGAGGAAATCGACCCCGGCGGCGCGCTCGCGCGCTTCAGTCCGGCGGCATGGTGTCTGTGCAGCCAGAATGACATCGAGCCGGTCCTGATGTCCGTATCCCCCTCACTCGGGGCTGACCTGCGGTTCTCCACCGAACTCCTCTCCTTCGACCAGGACCCGGGCGGGGTCACCGCGATCGTGAAGAACCGGGAGACCGGGGAGCACAGCACGGTGCGCGCGGACTACCTGGTCGCCGCCGACGGGCCGCGCAGCCCCGTGCGGGAGGCGCTCCGGATCGGCCAGAGCGGCTCCGGGGACCTGTTCCACAACGTGAGCATCACCTTCCGGTCGCAGATGCTGGCCCACGTGGTCGGCGACCGGCGATTCATCGTGTGCTACCTGACCAAGCCCGATGCCGATGGGGCCCTGCTGCCGGTCGACAACGGCGAGCGGTGGGTCTTCCACGCGCCGTGGCACCCGGACCGGGGCGAGACGCTGGAGGACTTCACCGACGAGCGCTGCGTGGAGCACATCCGCCGGGCCGTCGGCGCCCCCGACCTGGACGTCGAGGTCACCGGGAAGGCCCCGTGGCACGCCGCCGAGCGGGTCGCCGAGCGGTACGCGGTCGGCCGGGTCTTCCTGGCCGGTGACTCCGCCCACGAGATGTCACCCACCGGGGCGTTCGGCTCGAACACCGGCATCCAGGACGCCCACAACATCGCCTGGAAGCTCGCCGCGGTGCTGAACGGTTCGGCAGGGCCGGGGCTGCTGCAGACCTACGAGGCCGAGCGGTTGCCGGTGGCCCGGGCGACGAGCGAGCGCGCCTCGGCGCGGTCGGCGGAGCACAGCCACCCGGGGTACGAGCCCGACCCGGAGCCCACGTCCACGCCCGCTCCGGACTCCGGGTCCGCGCCCGTGCCGGCGGCCGGGCCGGACTCCGCGCCCGGCGTCGGCGGCGGCGGCCGGCAGGGCGGGGTCCTCTCCGTGGCCATGGGCTACCGCTACAACCGGGGCGCGGTGCTGGGGGCCGACCCGGACCGGCCCGTCGTACCCGAACGGATGCGGCTCTGCGGCGATCCGGGCAGCCGGGCACCGCACATGTGGCTCTGCGGTCCGGGGGAGCCGGAGCCGAAGTCCACCGTGGACCTCTACGAGCGTTCCTTCGTCCTGCTGTGCTCCGAGGACACGCCGTGGCGTGCCGCGGGGCGGTCCGTCGCCGAACAGCTGGGCGTGCCCCTGGACGTGTACGCGATCGGCACCGGCCCGGAGGCCGACCTGATCCCGGCGAACGGCGGCGACTGGACCGAGGTGCACGGCACGACTGCCCAGGGCGCGGTCCTCGTCCGCCCGGACGGATTCGTGGCCTGGCGCTCGGCGCAGGCGGTGGCGGATCCGGCGGCGGTCCTGCACGAGGTCCTGACCACGCTGCTGGACCGCTCCTGATCCGGCCGCTCCCGTCCCCACGGGCACCGGGGCGCCGTCCGGCGGAGTGATCCGCCGGGCGGCGCCCTTCACCTCGTGACGATGCCGGACCGGGTCATCGCGCCGTCTTCGAGCCGAGGGCCCCGGGGGTCCTCGGAACCCAGTCGGGGGTTGCCGAGGCCTGTTTCGGGTCCGGCTCCCGCATGGTCACGCGCCAGCCGTCCTCTCCGGTCCTTCCGGTGAGGCGCACCGTGAACGACTTGGTCTGGCCCGTGTCGTGGAAGTACACGACGACGAACTGCCGCACGGACCCCTCGTCGTAGAACTCCGCGGTCACCTTCCCCTTGGCCCCCTCGTGGAAGGCCCGGATCCAGTTCCGCGCGGTCCGCTCGACGTCCCCCTTCGCGTCGTCGGGGTCGGCGGCGAGCGACTCCACTTCCTCGGCCTTGCCGTCGGCGAGCCGCCAGACCAGCTTCTGGGTGATCTGGAGGGATTCGGAGGTGGGGTACCCGACCACGCCCAGCGGTTCGTGCCCCGCGTAATCGGTCGCGTACTGCAACGCTTCGTCGTCGGCGGCGCATGCGGTGAGACCGCCCCATGCCACCACGGACACCAGGGCGGCGCGCAGGGCGAGTGCGGCGCGCGGGACCGGTACAGCCATACTTCCTCGGTCTTCCGGTGGTCATCGAGCGATCTCGATGCAGAGAGCTGCAACGTACTGCCCTGACCGGGCAGTTCGATCCGGTAAACGGACAAGAGGGACACAACTCGCGCCGCAGTGACGCAATTCACTCCATGGCTGGATTTCGCCCCCCGTGAGTCTCGCCCCGCCATCCGGATGCCGGACAACCCCGCGCGCCGGCGGGCAACGCCGACTACTCTGGCCGGGCAGCTGGTTCGCCCCGTCCGCCAGGCGGGATGCGTCGTAAGAGGGAACCCGGTGGGAATCCGGGACTGCCCCGCAGCGGTGAGCGGGAACGACCGCCGTCATACGCACTGGGCCCGGACGGGTCTGGGAAGCGACGGCCAGTAGGAGTCTCGTACGGCATCCGTACGACGGGACGTGCCCGCGAGTCCGAAGACCTGCCCGTTGCCCGTGCGCGACCGATCGCGCACGGAAATCCCGGTGACCTCGTGGGCGGGTCGGCGACACCTCAGGCGGACGACCGCGGGCACGTGCAGCCGCACGCACCCGTAGCCGGTCGGGATCCGCCCGGTCCGTCATCCCTTCGCGCCCTCGGCCCCTCACCGGGACCACAGGAGAACGCTCGCGAAGGAGAGTTCCGTGACCCGCACGACCCCCACCGCCGCCGGACGGCCCACCCGGGCCACCGTGTACGGCTACCCCCGCCAGGGCCCCAACCGGGAACTGAAGAAGTCCGTCGAGGGCTACTGGACGGGCCGCAACGACGCCGAAGCCCTCCGGGCAACCGCCCGCGACCTGCGCCGGACCAACTGGCAGCAGCTGGCCGACGCCGGCATCACCGAGGTGCCGACCGGTGACTTCTCGTACTACGACCACGTGCTGGACACCAGCGTGATGGTCGGTGCCGTCCCCGAGCGGCACCGCGCCGCCGTCGCGGCCGACCCGCTCGACGGGTACTTCGCGATGGCGCGCGGCACCCAGGACGTGGCGCCGCTGGAGATGACCAAGTGGTTCGACACCAACTACCACTACCTGGTGCCGGAGCTCGGCCCGGACACGGTCTTCACCGCCGACTCCACCAAGCAGGTCGCCGAACTGGAGGAAGCGCTCGGGCTGGGCCACACCGCCCGCCCGGTCCTGGTCGGACCCGTCACCTACCTGCTGCTGGCCAAGCCCGCCCCCGGCGTCGCCGCCGACTTCGATCCGCTGGCCCTGCTCGACCGGCTGCTGCCCGTCTACGCGCAGGTCCTGGCCGACCTGCGCGCCGCCGGAGCCGAGTGGGTGCAATTGGACGAGCCCGCCCTGGTGCAGGACCGCACCCCGGCCGAGCTGAACGCCACCGCCCGCACGTACCGGGAGCTCGGAGGCCTGCCCGACCGGCCCAAGCTGCTCATCGCCTCCTACTTCGACCGGCTCGGCGAGGCCCTGCCCGTGCTGGCCAAGGCACCCGTCGAAGGGCTCGCCCTGGACTTCACCGAGGCCGCGGCCGCGAACCTCGACGATCTCGCCGCCGTCGGGGGCCTGCCCGGCAAGCGCCTCGTCGCCGGTGTCGTCGGCGGCCGCAACATCTGGATCAACGACTACGAGAAGTCCCTCAGCACCCTCGGCACCCTCCTGGGGCTCGCCGACCGGGTGGACGTGGCCGCCTCCTGCTCCCTGCTCCACGTGCCGCTGGACGCCACCGCCGAACGGGACGTCGACCCGCAGGTGAGGCGCTGGCTCGCCTTCGCCCGCCAGAAGACCGCGGAGGTCGCCACCCTCGCCCGGGGCCTGGCCCGCGGCACGGACGCCATCGCCGCCGAACTCGCCGCCAACCGGGCCGACCTGGCCTCCCGCGCCGGCTCCGCCCTCACCCACGATCCGGCCGTCCGGGCCCGCACCGCCGCCGTCACCGACGCGGACGGGCGGCGCGCCCAGCCGTACCCGGAGCGGGCCGCCGCCCAGTGGGCGCACCTGGGCCTCCCGCTGCTCCCGACGACCACGATCGGATCGTTCCCGCAGACCACCGAACTGCGCACGGCCCGCGCCGACCTGCGGGCCGGGCGCATCGACACCGCCGGCTACGAGGACCGCATCCGGGCCGAGATCAGGGAGGTCCTGGCCTTCCAGGAGAAGGCCGGCATCGACGTGCTGGTGCACGGCGAGCCCGAACGCAACGACATGGTGCAGTACTTCGCCGAGCAGCTCACCGGCTACCTGGCCACCCAGCACGGTTGGGTCCAGTCCTACGGCACCCGCTACGTCCGCCCGCCCGTGCTGGCCGGCGACATCTCCCGCCCCGACCCGATGACCGTGCGCTGGACCGCGTACGCCCAGTCGCAGACGTCCAAGCCGGTCAAGGGCATGCTCACCGGCCCCGTCACGATGCTCGCCTGGTCCTTCGTCCGCGACGACCAGCCCCTCGGCGACACCGCCCGCCAGGTGGCGCTCGCCCTGCGCGACGAGGTGGGCGACCTGGAGGCGGCCGGCACCCCGGTCATCCAGGTCGACGAACCCGCCCTGCGCGAGACCCTCCCGCTGCGGGCCGCCGACCACGCCGCCTACCTCGCCTGGGCCACCGAAGCCTTCCGGCTCACCACGGCCGGGGTCCGCCCGGACACCCAGATCCACACGCACATGTGCTACGCCGAGTTCGGCGACATCGTGGAGGCCATCGAGGACCTCGACGCCGATGTCATCAGCCTGGAGGCCGCCCGTTCCCACATGCAGGTCGCCGGTGAACTCGCGGGCGCCGGCTACCCGCGCGAGGTCGGCCCCGGCGTCTGGGACATCCACTCGCCGCGGATCCCCTCCGTCGCCGAGGCGACGGCCCTGCTGCGCAAGGGGTTGGGGGCCATCCCGGCGGAGCGGCTGTGGGTCAATCCCGACTGCGGTCTGAAGACCCGGGGCTGGCCGGAGACCAGGGCCTCCCTGGAGAACCTGGTCGAGGCGGCCCGGCAGGTGCGCGCCGAGGTCTAGCGCGCGGACGCGTCCGCGGGCGCGCCCGCGGACGCCCCGTCGTCGCCGACGAGGCCCGCGACGTGGTCGGTGATCACGTCGAGGATGTCCGCTGAGATCCGGTCGTCGCCGAGGACGAGGTGGTTCAGCGTCAGCCCGTCGGTCATGGCCGCCAAATAGCGGGCCAGCACGCTGACGGGCACGCGGAGTTCGAAGGCCATGTGGTGGCGGAGCTGCTCGATCAGCTCGGTGTAGGTGTCGCAGTACCGCTCGTACTGCCGCCGCGCCAGGTGTTCGAAGTCCGGCCGGCGCAGGGCGTACTGGGTGAGTTCGTAGGTGAGCATGTGTTCGCCCGGGTGGGCGGACACGTGGTCCCAGTACGCCTGGAAGCCCGCCCGGACGGTCTCGTGCAGCGTGGCCTTCGGCTGGATCGCCTCCCTCACCAGGGTGACGCTGTGGTCGGTGATCGCCGCGATGACGGATTCGAGCAGGGCCTGCTTGGAGTCGAAGCAGTAGTGGAAGACGCTCAGGGACACGCCCGCCTCGGCGGCGATCGACCTGGTCGTCGTCGCGGCGACGCCGTCGCGGGTCATCGCGCGGATGGCGGCCTCGGTCAGCTGCCGGCGCCGCTCGGCCGAGGGCATCCGTGCCATGGGCGTTCCTTCCGGTTCGTGCTGCGGTGCGTGGTGCCCGGTGCGTGGTGCCATGGCGGCCGGGGCCGGCCGGATCAGTAGATCCGGCCGGCCCCGGCCCATGGACTTCCGTTCGGCGGGATCAGCTGCTGTAGACGCCGACCTCGTGGAGCGAGTACCCCCACTTGGTGCCGCGTTGGAGTCCCTGGATGCGGACGTAGCGGGCGGGCACCCCGGAGAAGCGGGCCGTGTCCAGGCCGCCGTCACCGGCGGTCGTGGACCAGACGGTCTGCCAGTTCGCGTCGTCCGTGGAGACCTCGATGCGGTACGCCTTCCCGTACGCGGCCTCCCAGTCGAGGGTGATGCGGCCCACCCGGTTCGCGGACCCGAGGTCGATGCGCAGCCACTGGTTGTCGTTCCACTCGCTCGCCCAGCGCGAGCCCGAGTCCCCGTCCACGGCCCGGCCCGGGGAGAAGTTCACGAAGGGGTTCCACCACTCCGCGCTCGACGCCGAGGCGGGGGAGCCCGTGGCGAGGTTCACCCCGGACTTGTGCTTCTCGGAGTTCCCCCAGGTGGTCAGGTACGACTCGGCGCCCTTGAACAGGTCGTCCACCACGCCCTGGCCGCCGACGAGACGGATGTCCTCGATCCAGTCGGGGACCAGACCGTAGTGCGAGGCGCCGTCGGTGTTGAGGTCCCAGGTGCGCGAGCCGGTGGTCTGCCGGTCGATGACCGAGCCGCCGTCGGTGCTGCGGAAGGGGTAGCGCACCGGGTTCGGGGTGTCGGCCCCGCGCGGTCCGGGCCAGCCGCCGACGCCGTTCATGTCGGTGCCGTACCCGTAGCCGACGTTGTACTTGTCGCGCAGCGCGTCCGTCCGCTTCGCCTCGGCGCTGAACCCCTCGGCGCCGCTCATGTACGAGGCGATGAAGCCGCCGAGCTTGTAGACCCGCTCGGTCCAGTCCATGTCCATCCAGCTGTGCGAGGAGATCACACCCGGGTACGACTCGGACTCCATGATGTCGAAGGACCGGCCCGCGGCCTTCACGCTCATGTGGTCGACCTCGAGCATCATCTTGCGCTTCATCATGCCGCGCACCGCGTACTCGCCGAGTTCAGTGAGTCCGCGCGTGTTGCACTGGGCGTCGGCGGCGTAGGACGGGATCGCCACCCCTTCGGGCAGTTTGCTCTGCACCGCGGGTGCGGCTGCCGCCAGCCCGATGGGGTTGTCGTGCTGGGGACCGGTGCACTTCTCCGTCTTCCAGAAGGTTCCGGTCGACAGGAACTGGCCCGCGTTGATGGCCGTACCGAGGGCTCCCTCGTCGAAGCGCACCCCGCACAGGGCGTTGTCGAACTTGTGGCACAAGAACATGCTGCGCACCCCGAGGCGGTACAGCTCGTCCAGGCCGCGGTCGATGTCCGCCTTGCTGCACTGCGCGACGTCCAGGATCTGCTTGCAGCCGAAGGGCTCGGAGGTCTCGACGCCGAGGACCACGGCCAGCTTGCCCTGCTGGACGACGTCGCGGGCCTGCGCGGAGTCGGTGACGATCCGGAACCAGCCCTTGCCCGGGCCGCCGTACATCTTGTCGATGTAGGCCTGCATGTCGTAGGTCTTCTGCGCTTCGAGCCGGATGGCGGTCATCTCGTCGCAGCTGCGGTCCTTGAAGAAGTAGACCGAGCAGATGACGCCGTTGGTGACGAGGTCGTTCACGAGCACGCGCTGACCGCCGCGCCAGGCCCGCTCGACCCAGGCGTAGTAGTTCTGCTGGTGGGTCAGCGAGTCGTGGGCGGGCCAGTCCTTGAAGGTCGGCCAGCCGTTCGGGTCGTGCTTGCCGTCACCACCCTTGGTGATGAAGTCGAAGATCGCGAGCGTGCCGTCGGGGTAGTGCTCGGGGCAGTCCTTGAGCGCGTCGGCCACCCCCGCCTCGGAGAACGGCTTGCCGCAGATGAGGCGGCCGCCGAAGCCCTCGTTGGACATCAGGTGGTCGTGCGCGTCGACGAAGCCCCGGACCCGTCCCTGGGAGTCGGTCCCCTTGAAGGGTTCGCCCGTGACGTTGATGTCGGAGTCGGGTGCGGGCCGTGCGACCGGGTTCCACCAGCCGGGATCGGCGGCGGAAGCGGGTACGGGGCCGAGCACCATGGCCACCACGGCGAGGAGCAATGACAGGACCGCCAGGGGCCTACGCCTGTGGTGCGTGTGTCGAGAAATGGTCATCACTCACGTCTTAAGGTCAGCCGGATGGCGCGGTCGGGGGGCCGGATCCGTTCGGGGGCACGACGAGCCACGGCCACAGGCGTGATTTGTCATGGACCCCACAAACGGTGGGACGAGAATCGCGACTGCCATCGACAGAGTCAATAGTCCGGGACAGTTGACCTGATGATTCATCAGATGCGCCGTTCCTTCACAAGATCCACCCACCCGGGCGGCCCGGCTCGGCGCGGTACGTGAAGGAGCGCGCGAGCCGGGTCCGCCCCGCCCGGGGCGACGGCGCCGTGGCGTCAGCGCGCGCCGTGCTCCAGCAGGTCCATCTCGGCCGGGGCGACACCGAATCCGCGCTTCGTGGCCTTCGGAGCCGGCTTGCCGCAGAACGCCGCTTCGAGGGTCCCGCCGAGGGCCGTGTTCGCCTCGCCCTTGTTCGAGGTGTTCGCCATCGCGGAGAGGGAGCGGCGCCCGTCGCGGGTGGAGAAGGCGTAGGTGTAGAAGCCCTGCACGGTGCCCGTGTGCCCGTAGACCGAGGTGCCGCAGGACAGGTCGTAGCGGCGCAGGCCGAGTCCGTAGAACCGGGTGTTCGTGGTGTCGGTCGGCGTCATGGTGACCATGGCGTCCAGCATGCCGGCGGGCAGCAGCCGCCCGCCGAGCAGCGCGGACGTGAAGGTGTTCAGATCGGCCGGATTGGAGATCACCGCTCCGGCGGACTGGGCCCACGACACCGTCTGCTCGGTGGAGTCGACCAGCGGCGCGCCGGCCTCGTCGGGGTGGAGGTAGCCGCGCGTGTGCAGCCCCTTGATCTGCGTGCTGGGGTGCACGTAGGAGGTGTTGCGCAGCTTCAGCGGCTTGATGATGCGCCGCTCGTACTCCTTGGCGACACCGTTGCCGGTGGCCTTCTCGATGAGCATGCCGACGACGACGAAGTTGGTGTTCGAGTACTTGTACGCGACGCCGGGCTCGGTCGTCCGGGGTTCGCGCAGCGAGAGGTCCACCAATTCCTGGTAACTGAACACCTTGTTGCGCACGGACTCGAAGCCCGGCACGGTGTGCTCGAACATGGCGTTCGTGTAGTCCGCCAGCCCGCTGCGGTGGCTCAGCAGATGGCGCACCGTGATCCGGTCGTCGGGCAGCAGTCCGGGCAGGTACTGGTTGACGGCGGTGTCCAGACCGATCCGGCCCTCGTTCACCAACTGCAGCAGGACGACGGAGGAGAAGGTCTTGCTGACGCTCCCGATCCGGAAGCGGGCCTGCGGGTCCATCGCCGAGCCCGTGGCCTTGTCGCGCACCCCCTCGGTCCGGACGCTGACCCCACCGGGCCCGCTGAAACGCGCCAGGGCGCCGGGCGCACCGGCGGCGGTCGTGTTCCGCAACGCCTGGGTCAGCGCTTCGAGATCGGGGGTGGTCGGGGCGGCCTGGGCGGTGGTCGCCGGAGCCACGGCGGCCATCACCGCCAGCAGGGCGGAACTGAGGGCCAGGCGACGGTTCATGGGCAGGGGCACGATGCTCCTCGGGTGGGGGGTCGTACGGGTCGGACGACACGAGCCTACGCAAGATCATCGGACCGATCGGCCGCCCGTATGGGCCGGAACGCGCCAATTACGAACGGCAGTTCAGCCACGCGGGCGAGTCGCCTCGTACCTCCCGTTCCTGCTGACTGCGCGGCGGGGTGCGGCGGCGTGCCCGGGTGCGCCGCCGCGCAGGCACCCGCTCGGGGGCGGGCCTGGGCCGCCTCTTTCAGATCTCGCCGGGCCTGCGGCGCCCGGCACCGCACCTGATCCCCCGGGCTCCGTCCGGGGCCCCCAGGTTGTCGGGGCGCCCGAGTGCGTCCCGTACACGGTGCGCTCCTCCGCCTTGCCGCGTGGGGAGACCCCAGGGCACCGGACGCCGCGGGCTCGGCCGGCGAGATCCCCAAGAGACGGCCTAGTCTGAAGCCGTGACCAGCAGCGATCTCGGAGACTTCCTGCGCGCCCGGCGCGCACGCCTGCGGCCGAACGACGTGGGACTCGTCTCCCACGGACAGCGCCGCGTGGCAGGGCTGCGCCGCGAAGAGGTGGCGGTCCTCGCCGGAATGAACAGCGACTACTACGCCCGGCTGGAACAGGGGCGCGAACGCGGCCCCTCCCCGCAGGTCCTCGACGCGATCAGCGGCGCCCTGCGGCTCGACGAGGCGTCACGGGAACACCTCTTCCGGTTGGCGGGCGCCGCGCCGGACGGCGACCGGCCGCAGCCGAGGGATTCGATCGGAGTCCCCCTGCGCCAACTCCTGGACGGGTACCCGGGCGCCCCGGCGTTCGTCCTCAATCCCGCCACCGACGTGTTGGCGGTCAACGCGATGGCCGACGCGCTGTTCTCCCCGTTCGCACAGCGGGACAACCTCGCGCGCATGACGTTCCTCGACCCCGCGGCCCGGCCGTTCTTCGTCCGCTGGGACCGTGCGGCCGAGGCGGTGGTGGCCGGCCTGCGCCACGCGGCCGGACTCGATCCGCACTACCCGCGCCTCAAGGCGCTGATCCGTGAACTCGGCGGGGCCAGCGCCGAGTTCACGGAGCTCTGGGCCGCTCACACCGTCCGCGGCAAGACCCACGACACCAAGGAGCTCCACCACCCCGACATCGGACCGCTCACGCTCGGCTTCCAGTCCTTCGCCGTGCTCGGAGCGCCGGGCCAGCAACTGGTGGTCTACCAGGCCGAACCGGGAAGTCCGAGCGCCCGGGGCCTCGCCCTGCTCGGCAGCCTGCACGCCACCCGCCGCACGTCATGACCGGCGTACGCCAGGACCGATCGGCGGCAGCGCCGCCCACGTGCTGAGTGCACCCTCGCGCCCGGTGCGACGCACGCCGGCGTCGGCGCTCCTGGTGGCCCAGGCGACGTGCCCGTCGGGGCGGACCAGGACCTCACGGACCCCGCCGAGCTCCGGGTGCTCCTCGGCCGGGCGGGCGGTGACGACACCGATCAGCGGGCCCCGTCCGGCGGCGGGGGCCCCGTACGCCTCCACGTGCGGGGCCCGCGCGTCCGTGAGCCGGAGCAGGACGAAGCCGCCCCGGTGCAGGAGCTCGTACACCCGCGTCGCGTCCGCACCGTCCGTACCGTCCCCACCGTCCGTACTGCCCGTTCCGTCCGAACGGGCGGAACCGGTCACGCTCAGGCCGATGTCGGGCATCCGGCGGCCGACCAGCGGATCGGCGTCGGGGGAGGCGTCCGGATAGCTGGTGCCGAGCGCGGAGACCTGGTCGGCGAGGCGGCGGTTGACCTCGGGCATCTTCAGCAGCTCCTCGAAGAGTCCGCGCAGCGCGGCGGCCGGCCGCCGGTACCGGTCTACCAGCGGAAGCTCCGCCAGTAGCGTCTGCACCGCGGTGTTCTCGGTGACGGCCCGGCCGACGGGGTGGCGCTCGGCGTGATAGGTGTCGAGGAGCCCGGGCGGGGCCCAGCCGTGCACCTCCGCCGCCAGTTTCCAGCCGAGGTTCATGGCGTCCTGGAGCCCGGTGTTGAGGCCCTGGCCCGAGGCCGGGAAGTGGACGTGGGCGGCGTCGCCCGCCAGGAGGACGCGACCGCGGCGGTAGGTGGCGGCCAGCCGGGTGGCATTGCCGAAGCGCGAGAGCCAGCGGGGCCGGTCGACCCCGAAGTCGGAGCCGCAGATCCGCGCCAGCCCCGTACGGAACTCCTCCAGGGTCACCGGCACCCGGGCCGGCGTCCGCATCCGCTCCGGATCGATGTACACGAAGCGGGTGAGCCCGTCGTCCAGGGGGACGGCGAGTACGCCCGCGTCCCGCGCGGTCGCGAGGGCCGCGGGGTCGGCCCCGACGGTGGCGAAGTCCCCGAGCACTCCGGTCAGGGTCTCGTCCGTGCCCGGGAAGTCGATTCCGGCCGCCCGCCGGACGGAGCTGCGCCCGCCGTCGCATCCGACCAGGTAGGCGGCGCGAACGAGCCGTAGGTCACCGTCCGGCCCGCGCACCTCCGCCGTGACCCCGTCCGCGTTCTGCCGCAGGCCCGTGACCGAGTGCCCGCGGTCTGTCCGCACCCCCAACTCCTGCGCCCGTTCGGCCAGCAGGGCCTCGGTGCGCGCCTGGGCCAGGAACAGCGTGTGCGGGTGGCGGCTGTCCAGCGCGGCGAAGTCCAGCGGGGTGTCGAGGGCGGCGAAGTGCCATCCCGGCATGGTCCGGCCGAGCCCCAGGAAGCGCGGGGCGAGCCCGCGCAGGTCCATCAGTTCCAGGCTGCGCGGATGCAGGGTCAGGGCCCTGGAGTTCTGGTGGGGCTCGGTGCGCCGCTCGACGACCAGGGTCCGTACGCCGGCCAGCGCCAGCTCGCAGGCGAGCAGCAGCCCGGTCGGTCCCGCGCCCACGACGATCACGTCGGTATCCATCGGTGATGCCTCCCACAATTAGTGAACAGCGTTCACGTGAACGATGTTCACTATAGTGAGACCCATGAGCTCCCCGTCAACCCCGGCCCGGGGCCGCCCGGCCCGACTCGATCGCGACCGGACGGTCGACACGGCCCTGGAACTCCTGGACGACGTCGGCCTCGACGCGCTGACGATGCGCCGCCTGGCCGATGCGATGGACGTCCAGGCCGGCGCGCTGTACCGGTACTTCGCCACCAAGGACGAGCTGCTGACCGCGATGGCGGAACGCATGCTGGTCGACGTCGCGGCGACCGGGACCGACGGCGACTGGAGCGAACGGCTGGCCGCCCTCGCCCGGGCGATGCGCACGGCGCTGCTCGCCCGCCGCGACGGCGCCCGCGTCTACGCGGGCACGCACGCGACCGGGCCCCACACCCTCGGCTTCGCCGAAGCGGTCGTCGGGGTGCTGCGCACGGCCGGCTTCGGGGAGGAGGACGCGGCGCGCGCGCTCATGGCGGTGGCCCACTTCACCATCGGTCACACGTTGGAGGAGCAGGCCGCGCTCCGGCCGCCGCAGGCCGACGGGGTGGCGGATGCCGAGCGCCTGTACCTGGCGGCCGAGCCCGAGCGGTATCCGCAGCTCGCCGCCGTGCTGCCCACGCTCACGCGTGGTGACTTCGGGGCGCACTTCGATTTCGGGCTGTCCCTGCTCCTGGCGGGGCTGCGGGCCCTCGATCGGGGGCCGACCTGCGGCGATGGCCCTGAAATATACTGACGGGGTGACTGAGAACCCGCTGCCTCCCTGCCCCGAATGTGCGGGCGCGTACGCCTACGAGATGGGGGCGCTCCTGGTCTGCCCCGAGTGCGGGCACGAGTGGCCGCTCGCCCCCGGCGAGTCCGGCAGCGTCTCCGAGGAGCGGGTGATCAAAGACGCGGTCGGCAACGTCCTCGCCGACGGGGACACCGTGACGGTGGTCAAGGGCCTGAAGGTCAAGGGCAGCCCGTCCGGCATCAAGGCGGGCACGAAGGTGCGCAACATCCGCCTGGTGGAAGGCGTCGACGGCCATGACATCGACTGCAAGATCGAGGGGTTCGGCCCGATGCAGCTGAAGTCCAGCGTGGTCAGGAAGGTCTGACCCGCCCCGACCGGCAGGGCGTGAGCTCGCCCGGCCTGACCGGGCCGGGCCTGACCGAGCCGGGCCGCCCCGGCCGGCTGTCGGCGGAACACGAAGGCGCCTGTCGGGCACGGTCCCGATCAGGCGCCTTCGTCGTTTTCGCAGGGGTGGGGCCGATCCGGCGGACGGCTCATGAGCCGGCGCGCTCATGGGCCGACGGGATCGCCGGAGGTTTCCCCGGCGGGGGCGGGTCGGTCAGCGCGCGGCGTACATGCGGAGGGGGACGGTCGTCGCGGTGGCGATGGACGCCGTGGCGGCGAAGATCACCTCGTCGTTCTGGCGGGCGATGACGCGTACGGGATGGCGGTCCGGCGCGCTCGCTTCTTCGGTGTTCGGGAGCGTCTCGATCCAGCAGGCCGAGGTCAGCTCCGCATAGCGGAAGAAACGAATCTCCATATCGGTCAGGACTCCCCGCCGGGGGTAGGCGGAACGGTACGCGGCCTGGCGCACGGCTTCCAGGAGCAGCATGCCCGGAGCGTGGTCGACGGGGTGGTCGAAGAGGATCGGGTGGTTGACGTCGGCCCGGAGCTGGGCGCGCCGCGTGGAGCTGGTGGGGGAGAGGACCACGTCGTGGAAGCGGTCGCGGCCCACGCGGCGGGGGGTCAGCGGTGGCGGAAGCGGGATCGTGCGGGCGGCCACCTCGTCGAGGTCCCCGTTCTGGCCGCGCAGCCGCTGGTAGACGGCCTCGGGCTGATTGGTGAATCCGGCCTCGGCGGTGCCGAGGAACTCTCCGTCGCGGGTGGCCGTCACGTGCATGGTGAGACCGGCGAGTCTGCGGCCGCGGCGCGAGATGCCGGAGCAGCGGATGTGCAGCGAGATGTCGGCCGGGGCCGAACCGACGGCGAGGGCGTCGGCGTTGGTCGAGTAGCTGAACGTGTCCCAGATCTGGCGGTGACCGAAGGGGACGTCGTACGCGACGTGGCTGAGGAGCGGGATGGCCTGGCGGACCGATTCGGCAAGGAGGAGGGGGTCGTGGTGTCCCCCGTCCGGTGTGTAGAAGCTGTGGGCGCGGGGCCACTGGGCGGTGACGACGTACTCGTCCGGTGCGACGGTGCGCCATCCGGTGAGCAGGACTTCCGAGTGTGCGCTCTTGTGTACGTACTCCCGCGGTAAGGCGCTGCTGAGCGCGGCGATGGGTGAGGCGGAGTGATCAGTGGACACAGTCATGGTTGAGCCCCCCTGGAACGTCGGACATGAGCTGGTGCTTGTTCGGCGCAGGTCCTAAAATAAAGGATGTTCGTTTTTTTTGTCGAGATTAGTTAGGTGCCCATGTCAGAACGAAAGCAACAACGCGCCCCCCAACTCAGGGCAGTTCAGACCAAAGCGGCCATCCTGCGTGCCGCGGCCGAGGTCTTCGACGAGTTCGGCTTCAGCGGCGCCAGCATCAGCAAGATCATGAAGCGGGCGGACGTCACCCAGGGCGGGATGTACTTCCACTTCAGCTCCAAGGAGGAGCTCGCCTACGCCGTCATGGTCGGCCAGGGCGACGGCCTGGAGTTCCCCGCAGGGGAGGACGGCCTGCAACACCTGATGGACATCACGCTCTACCTCGCCGAGCAGCTCCAGCACAATCCGGTGCTCCGTGCGGGCGTCCGACTGGCCGTGGAGCAGGGCGAGTTCGGCCTGCGCGACGACGTCGCCTACCAGGCCTGGGTGCTGGAGTTCCGCCAGCAGCTGCGCTTCGCCCGGGCGAAGGGCGAACTCCAGCCGGACGTCGACGACCACGAACTGGCCTGGGTGCTGGTCAGCTCCTTCACCGGGGCGCAGCTCTTCTCCCAGGCGTCCACCGGCCGGGCCGACCTGCCGCAGCGGATCGCTTCCCTGTGGCGCTACCTGCTGCCTGCGGTGGCCGCCGACGACATCCGGGGCGGGCTGCGCCTGACGCTGCCGCCGAGCGAGCCGAAGCCGGAGACGGGGTCGGAGGTGGAGTCGGAGTCGAAGCCGGGGCCCGAAGCGAAGCCGGAGCCCCGGTCGAAGTCGGCATCGGGGAAGAAGGCGTGAGCACCCCTCATGTGGTCGTCACCGGCGCGACGGGCTTCGTGGGGTCGGCGGTGCTGCGCCGACTGACCGGGCGGGACCAGCGGGCCGTGGTCCGCGCGGTGTCCCGCACGCAGGCCCACACGGCCTTATCCGGAGCGCAGTGGGTGGGCGCGGACCTGGCGGACGGACCGTCCCTGCGCGGGGTGTGCGACGGCGCGGACGTCCTGTTGTCCCTGGCCTCCTACGTCGGACCGGACGCCGACCGGTGCACCGCGGTCAACTCCGCCGGAACTGCGGCCCTGGTGGCCGAGGCCCGGCGGGCCGGAGTGGGGCGGATCATCCACCTGTCCACCTGCGCGGTCTACGGTCCGGGCCCGCATCGGGGGCTGGACATCGGCGAGTTGGAGCCCGCCCCGGTATCGGCGGCCAGCGGCAGCCGATTGGCGGGGGAGGGGCCGGTGCTCGACGCGGGGGGACTGGTCCTGCGCGCGGGGCTCGTGCTGGGGCGGGGCGACCGGTGGGCCGTACCGGCCCTCGTCGACTCCTTCCGGCGGGTACCGGCGCGCTGGGGCGCAGGAGCCGGGCTCGCCTCCTTCGTCGACGTCGACGACCTGGCGCGACTCATCGTGGCGCTCGCGCTCGGCGGCGGCACCGCGGCCAACGCCGGGGGTGTCCTGCACGCCCACCACCCCGAGCCGGTGCGCAACCGGGACCTCATGGACGTCCTCGCCGAGCACCGCGTGCTGCCGGAGCGGCCCGACGTCGACTGGTCGTGGCGCAGGTGTCTGGACACCTTGGCCGCGACCCCGGGATGGGTGAGCGAGCGTCAGTTCACGCTGCTGGCCGGCGACCACTGGTACCGCGCCGACGAGGCGTGGGAGCGCGCCGGGATCGCACCGGGGCCCGGCCCGCTGAGCCGGATCGGCCCGGCGGCCCAGTGGTACCGGGAGAGGGGCGGTATCGCGCCGGGGTGATGGCGATCTGCCAAAGCCTCAGTGGGATCGGGCGTGGGCGGGCTGTGTCGAGCAGGGCGGCGGGTAGCGTCCGCAGCACAGCCGGTCACCCCTGAAGGAGTGGAAATGTCCGATCTTTCGAACATCGTCAAGGCGTATGACGTGCGTGGCGTCGTGCCGGACGAGTGGGACGAGTCCCTGGCCGAGCTGTTCGGTGCCGCGTTCGTCGAGGTCGTGGGGGCTGGGGCGATCGTGATCGGTCATGACATGCGTCCGTCTTCGCCGGGGTTGTCGGCGGCGTTCGCGCGGGGTGCGGCGGCGCGGGGTGTGGACGTCACGCTGATCGGTCTGTGTTCGACGGACCAGCTGTACTACGCCTCCGGCTCGCTGGACCTGCCGGGTGCGATGTTCACGGCCTCCCACAACCCGGCGCAGTACAACGGCATCAAGCTCTGCCGTGCGGGCGCGGCTCCGGTGGGTCAGGACACGGGCCTGTCGCAGATCCGTGAGCTGGTGGAGAAGTGGTCGGACGAGGGTGCCCCCGTGATCCCCGAAGGCACCGTCCCCGGAACGGTCACGGAGCAGGACACGCTCACCGGTTACGCCGCCCACCTCAAGGGTCTGGTGGACCTGTCGTCGATCCGCCCGCTGAAGGTGGTCGTGGACGCGGGCAACGGGATGGGCGGCCACACGGTTCCGACGGTGTTCGAGGGTCTGCCGTTGGACGTGGTGCCGATGTACTTCGAGTTGGACGGGACGTTCCCGAACCACGAGGCGAATCCGCTGGATCCGAAGAACATCGTGGACTTGCAGGCGCGGGTGTTGGCGGAGGGTGCGGATCTGGGGATCGCGTTCGACGGTGACGCGGACCGTTGCTTCATCGTGGACGAGCGCGGTGTGGGTGTGTCGCCGTCGGCGATCACCGCGTTGGTCGCGGCGCGCGAGTTGGCCCGCAACGGCGGCGCCGGCACCGTGATCCACAACCTGATCACTTCCTGGTCGGTTCCCGAGGTCGTCCGGGAGAACGGTGGCACGCCGGTCCGCACTCGCGTCGGTCATTCCTTCATCAAGGAGGAGATGGCGAAGACGGGTGCGATCTTCGGTGGTGAGCACTCGGCGCACTACTACTTCAAGGACTTCTGGAACGCGGACACGGGCATGCTGGCCGCGTTGCACGTGTTGGCGGCGCTCGGTGGTCAGGACGGTCCGTTGTCGGCGTTGGTGGCCTCCTACGACCGGTACGCGGGCTCGGGGGAGATCAACTCCACGGTCGCCGACCAGGCGGCCCGTCTCGCGGCGGTGAAGGCGACCTACGGCGACACCGAGGGCGTCACGCTGGACGAGCTGGACGGTCTGACCGTGACCGCCCAGGGCTGGTGGTTCAACGTGCGTGCCTCGAACACCGAGCCCCTGCTGCGCCTGAATGTCGAGGCCCGTGACGAGGCCACGCTGGCCAAGGTCCGCGACGAGGTCCTGGCCCTCATTCGCGCCTGACCCGCCGATTCAGGCCGGGCTCCGCCAAACCCAGCCCCGCCGGCGTGTGAGGCGAGGGTCCGGGCGGAGCCCGGTGCCCGGCGGAGCCGGGTTCCTGCTTCCGCCCGGACCAGCGCCGCTCAGGCGGACCGCCCGACCCCCGCCTCACGACACCGCACCGCGTACGCGTACGCCGCTGACATCAGCGTCATGTGATGGTGCCAGCCCGGGAAGGACCGCCCCTCGAAGTCGAGGAGCCCGAACTCGTCGGCCAGCGAGCCGAGCACCGCGCTCGTCCGGGCCGACCGCCGCACCAAGTGCAGCAGGTCGTCCATCCGGTGGCGGTTCATGTTGGTGAGCCAGACGGGCCCACCGCCCCGCCGGTCCGGCCGCCGTTCGCCGAACAGCCGGTAGATCTGCTGCGCCCCGCGCCCCGCCGCTTCTCCCTCCGGCAACCGGACCAGCGCCGAGTGGATGCGCTGGCGCTGCGGACGCGCGTCGGGGCCGGCGAGCGGCGTGCTGTACGGGTGACTGGTGTTGCCCAGCCGGGCGAAGTCGCCCGCGGTGGTCCCGTCGCGCCCGGGCGTGCGCGCGCGTTCGCCGCCGTGTGCCAGGGCGGCGGCGCGGACCGCGAGGGCGGGCGGTACGGACACCAGGAAGTCGTACCCGCGGCGACTGAGCACGCCGATCAGCGCGGCAGCGCCGCCGAGGCGGCTCAGGTCGGCGACCACGGGGGGATGCACCGACGAGGTGCGGGCAGCGATCGAGTCGACGAGCTCCAGTACGAGGGCCTCCGGAGCCTGGTGGACGACTTCGGGGGAGATGCGCGCCCGGCGGCGCAGGACGGGATCCGCCACCCAGGCCTCGGGGAGGGCCAGCCGCCAGTCGACGGGCACGTTCATGCCGTCCAGGGAGAGGAAGAGGCAGAAGCCCAACTGGCAGTTGACGATGCGTCCGGCGGCGGGATCGAAGCGGCGGTGCACGCCGACCGAGTGCTCACCGCGTTTGGGGAAGCAGACCTGCCCGATTGCCCAGGCCCGCACGGGATGCCGTTCCTCCACCCAGCGGAGCAGTTCGGTGCGGGCCGGATTCCAGTCCCAGGGGCTCGCGTTGATGAATTGCTGGAGGGACTGGGAGGCGGTGGGCGACTCGGTGACGGACGCCGCGAGCCTGCGTACGGACTTCTTCCCCGGGGTGGTGAGCAGTCCCTGTAGGTAGACCCGGGCCCATCGCCGCTGGTCGGCCCTCGGTAAGTGACCGAAGAGGCGTTCCGCGAAGTCGGCCAGGGCGGTGTCACCGGCAGCCAGGGCTCTGGTCCTTGTCCGTGTCGTCATCTGTCTCCCCCTCCACTGCGGACGTCGGCGTGCGCCGTCTAGTACTCATAGAATACAGAACGTTCGTTTTTTTTCTAGCGAACCTATGGCGCCCCGCCCACGACTTCGGCACGTTGGATCCGGAGACCTGCGGCGCCCGTGCCGCAGCCGTGCCGGGCCGTCCCCCGGGAG
The DNA here is from genome assembly GCF_026340975.1 of Streptomyces sp. NBC_01214. Taxonomy (GTDB): domain Bacteria; phylum Actinomycetota; class Actinomycetes; order Streptomycetales; family Streptomycetaceae; genus Streptomyces. The sequence goes on from NZ_JAPEOS010000001.1 coordinate 3,240,301, forward strand.
GCCGGGCATGGGCGCTTCTTCGTCAAGTCGGCGTTGTCGGCGGTCGGCGCCGGGGCGACGCTGGAGGTCGCCATCTCCGTGCGGGGCGCGATGGCGAGTGAGGAACGACCTGGATGGCAGTGATAGTGCAGTGGTGAAGCAAGAGCGCGGCGTACGCACCCGTAATCATTTGATTTCGGTGGCTGCCGTTGAATTCGACCGCAATGGGTACGACGGGACCTCCCTTTCCCGGCTGAGCCGCTCCGCCGGAATTTCGATCGGAGCGCTCACCTTTCACTTCGCGGCGAAGGGGGAGTTGGCTTCCGCCGTAGAGGATTCGGGGCGCGCGGCCACCCGCAGGGTGGTCGAGGGGGTGACGGCCCGTGGCGGCCCGGCGCTGGACACCGTTTCCGCGCTCGTCCTCGCCCTCGGCCGGCTGATCGAGACGGACGCGGCCGTGCGGGCCGCGGCGCGGCTGACCCAGGAGCGGGTGGGCGCCGGACCCGACTGGTGCGGCTGCTGGCTCCCTGACGTCAAGGAGCTGCTCGAACAGGCCGCCGAGCAGGGCCAGCTGGACCCTGAGGTCGACCCGTGCCCGGTCACCCTGCTCACGGCGCACCTGGTGGGCGGTGTCGTCGCCCGGGTGCGCCGGGGCCGGAGCGAGCGCCCCGGCGCCGTGACCGGCGAGCTCAAGGAACTGTGGCGGCTCATCCGCCGGGGCATCGCGGCCCAGACGGGCCCGGAAATGCCCAAGTAGGAAGAAAAGCGAGGTAATTCAAACCGGCGGAGTGCGGTGCGCCCTAGCGTCGGTGGCATGAATTCCACACCTCACCGGATAACCAAAGCGGTGATCCCCGCCGCGGGACTCGGCACGCGATTCCTCCCGCTGACCAAGGCCACCCCGAAGGAAATGCTTCCGGTGGTCGACAAGCCGGCCATCCAGTACGTGGTGGAAGAGGCCGTCGCGGCGGGGATGTCCGACATCCTCATGGTCACCGGCCGCAACAAGCGGCCGCTGGAAGACCACTTCGACCGCAACTACGAGCTGGAGGAGGCCCTCCAGCGGCGGGGTGATCAGGACAAACTCAGGAGCGTCTGCGCCTCCACTGAACTCGCCGACATCCACTACGTGCGCCAGCGGGACCCCAAGGGTCTCGGGCACGCCGTCCTGTGCGCCGCACCCCACGTCGGCCGGGAGCCCTTCGCCGTCCTCCTGGCCGACGACCTGATCGACCCCCGCGACCCCCTGCTGGCCCGCATGACCGAGGTGCGGGAGCGGCTCGGCGGCAGTGTCGTGGCCCTCATGGAAGTGGATCCGCAGGCGATCCACCTGTACGGATGTGCCGCGGTGGACCGGTCGGCCGGCGGTGACGGCGTGCGCATCACCGAGCTGGTGGAGAAGCCGGAGCCCGGTACCGCGCCCAGCAACCTGGCCGTCATCGGCCGCTACCTCCTCGACCCCGAGATCTTCGAGGTCCTGCGGAACACCGCCCCGGGACGCGGCGGCGAGATCCAGCTCACGGACGCGCTGCGCACGCTGGTCCAGGCCGGACGCCCCGTGCACGGCGTGGTCTTCTCCGGCCGGCGCTACGACACCGGAGACCGCGCGGAGTACCTGCGCGCGACGGTCAGGCTCGCTTGCGAGCGCGCGGACCTGGGACCCGAATTTCTGTCCTGGCTAAGGGAGTTCGTGCGCTCCGAAGAGCTCGTGGGGGTCTGAACGGCCGCCCGGTGGGCGACCGGGGAACTTCCGCGGTCGCCCACCCCACCAGGCACTCCCGCGTCAACTTGCCCAGATCTCCACGCGGTTCGGCTTCCCAATTGGTTACCGAACGGTAATTACGTAATTTCTTCCCCGGGGTCGCCGCCCCGCCGGACGGAGCGGCGACCGAAGCACCGAGTGCACACAAGGAGGTGAACTTCATGGACGAGCCGAACCCGCGGCACGCGACGCAGCCCCCCGACGTCGCGGCCGAGGTGCCGGTCGGCGCACTGCTCGCCGCGGATTCCCCCCGTGCCGTCCGGGTGGACGAGAGCCATGCACAGGCCCTCGCGCACTCCGGCCGGACGCTGCCGCCGCTGCTCGTGCACCGCCCCACCATGCGGATCATCGACGGCACGCACCGGTTGCGAGCCGCCGTACTGCGCGGGCAGGACACGGTGCCGGTGACGTACTTCGACGGCAGCGCCGAGGACGCTTTCGTGCTCTCGGTCGAGGCCAACATCAGTCACGGGCTCCCGCTGACCCACGCGGAACGGACCGCTGCGGCGCTACGGATCCTGCGGTCCCACCCCGACTGGTCCGACCGCGGCATCGCGCGGCGGACCGGGCTGGCGGGCAAGACCGTCGGGGCACTACGACGCCGTGAGGTTCCGGGGCCCGCCCCGCCGGTCCGCGTCGGCCAGGACGGCCGCGTCCGGCCGGCCGACCCGGTCCGCGGCCGGGAGGCCGCGGCCAGGCTGCTGGCCGGCCGTCCCACCGCGTCGCTGCGGCAGATCGCGCGGGAGGCGGGCATCGCGCCCTCGACCGTGCGGGACGTACGGCGTCGGATCGGTGCGGGCGCGGACCCCGTACCGGCGGCCCAGCGGCGCTCCGGCACCACCCCGGCCCCCGCACCGCCTCCGGTCCCCGCCCGGGTCCGGGGGCAGCCACTGCCCGCACTGGTCAGCAGCCTGTGCAAGGACCCCCTGCTCAGGCTGAGCGATGCGGGCAGGCTCCTGCTCCGCATGCTCGACCTCCAGGTGAGCGGCCTGCGCCAGTGGGAGCGGATCGTCGCCGCAATACCCCCGTACCGCGTGGAGACGGCGGCCGACGCGGCCGCCCAGTGCGCACGGGACTGGCAGGAACTGTCCGAAGAACTCCGGCGCCGTGCCTCGGCGCACACCCCTGCCTGAGCCGGCTTCCCCGGCGAGTACCGGCCTTCGAGTCGGAAGGCCCCCGTTGTGATCGAAAGGACGTATGGCGATGTCGGTTGTCGAGGGAGCGCGTGTTGACGCGGGTTCAGGGGAGGGGGGAGGAGCCGAGGGGCCCGTTCGTTTGGACGGGCGTCTGAAGTTGGTGTTGGTGGTGCTGCTGGTGGCGCAGTTCATGCTGGCGGTTGATTTCTCGATTTTGAACGTGGCGTTGCCGGTGATCGGTGACGGGCTGGGTTTCTCGTTGTCGAATCTGCAGTGGATCGCGACGTCGTTCGCGTTGTGCGCTGCGGGCTTCACGCTGTTGTTCGGGCGGGTCGCGGACCTGTTCGGGCGGCGGCGGTTGTTCTTGGTGGGTCTGGCGGTGCTGGGCTTGTCCTCGCTCGTGGGCGGCCTGGCGACGTCGCCGGAGATGCTGCTGGTGGCGCGTGTGTTCCAGGGGCTGGCGACCGCCGCGGTGACGCCGGCCGGTCTGTCCCTACTCACCACCTCGTTCCCCGAGGGTCCGCTCCGTGAGAAGGCCCTCGGCCTGAACGGTGCTCTGATGTCGGCGGGGTTCACGACGGGCGCGATCCTGGGCGGTGTCCTGACGGACCTGCTGTCGTGGCGGTGGGCGTTCTTCATCAACGTCCCAGTCGCCCTGGCGGTGCTGTTCATCGCTCCGACGGTGATCAAGGAGTCTCGTCCGTCGGTGCGTCCGAAGCTGGACCTGCCGGGTGCTACGGCCGTGACACTGGGTCTGCTGGCGCTGATCTACGGGCTGACGCAGGCGGGTGAGCACGGTTGGGGTGCGCCGTCAGCGCTGGGCTGGCTGGCCGCGGGTGTGGTGCTGCTGGTCGTCTTCTACGCCATCGAGTCGAAGAGCTCGGCCCCGCTGGTGCCGGTTTCGGTGTTGAAGAAGAAGACGGTCGCGTGGGGCAACATCGCGGGTCTGATCGCGTTCCTCACCGAGACCAGCCTGGTCTTCCTGATGACGCTCTACCTGCAGGAGGTCCTGGACTTCTCCCCGCTGACGGCGGGTCTGTCGTTCGGTGTGTTGGGTATCGGCACGGTGATCGGTGGTTCGTTCGCTCCGCGGGTGATCGGTGCAGTGGGAACGCGGTCGACGCTGATCATCGGTGGTGTGTTGCAGGCGGTGGCGACGCTGAGTCTGGTGGCGCTGGGCGAGACGTCGGCGTCGATGTGGCTGCTGCTGGTCGCGACGTTCGCGGGTGGTGTGGGCAACATGCTGGTGATCGTCGGGTTCATGGTGACGGCGACGACGGGTCTGCCGGATCACGAGCAGGGTATGGCGACGGGTCTGGCGACGATGACGCAGCAGGTCGGCATCACGATGGGTACGCCGATCATGTCGGCGATCGCCGCGGCCAACACCGACATCCATGACGGGATCACGACCGCGGTCATCGTGAACACCGCGATCGTCCTGGTCGGCACCCTCACCACCGTCCTCTTCCTCCGGAACAAGGCCGCGAAGGACCTCGCCGCCGCCGGCTGAGCCCCCTGACCGGCCCTCCCCCCCCAGAGGCGCCCCGGCACGGTCCTCTTCCCCCGACCGTGCCGGGGCGCCCCCTCCCCAAGGCCCCTCCCCAAGGTCTCCCTCCCCAAGGTCTCCTCTTCTCAAGGAATGTGATGGACCTCCGTATCGAAGACCGCGTGTACCTCGTCACCGGCGCGTCGTCCGGAATCGGCGAGGCAACCGTCCGCCTCCTGGCCGCCGAAGGCGCCACCGTCGTCGGCGTCGCCCGCAAGCCCTGGAGCACCGAAGCCCTCGGCGACCGGGTCAGCACCGTCGCCGCGGACCTCACCGACCCAGGCGCCGCCCGCCATGTGGCCGACACGGTCATCGAACGCCACGGCCGGCTCGACGGCCTCGTCAACAACGTCGGCGCGCTGGAGTCCCGTACCGGCTTCCTCGACGTGACCGACGAGCAGTGGAAGAGCACCTTCGAGGTCAACTTCCACTCCGCGGTCCGCATGACCCGCGCGGCCCTCCCCGCGCTCCTGTACACCGGAGCGGGCGCCGTCGTACACATCGCGAGCGAGGCCGCCCGCTTCCCCGACCCGGGCATCGTCGACTACGCCGCCACCAAGACGGCGCTGCTCTCCCTCTCCAAGTCCCTCGCCGCGGAGTTCGGCGCACGCGGCGTGCGCTCCAACGTGGTCTCGCCCGGGCCCACCCGGACCGCGCTCTTCGACGCTCCCGGCGGCTTCGCCGAGCAGCTCGGCGAACGGTTCGGCCTCCCGGCCGACGAGGCCGTCGACCACTTCATCCGCGAGGTACGCCGACTCCCCAGCGGCCGCATCGGCAGCCCCGACGACGTCGCCGGCGTCATCGCCTACCTGCTCTCGCCCCTCGCGGGGCAGGTCACCGGCGCCGAGTGGAGCGTCGACGGCGGCGCCCTGCGACAGGTCTGACCGGGCCGATGCGCGCCTCCCTCCTCGCCCTCGCCATAGGTGCCTTCGGCATCGGGACGACCGAGTTCGTCATCGTCGGTCTGCTCCCGGAAGTCGCCGACGACCTGTCCGTCTCCATCCCCTCCGCCGGCATGCTGGTCACGGGCTACGCCCTCGGCGTGGTCGTCGGCGCACCGCTGATGACCGCCGCCGGTGCCCGGCTGCCGCGCAAGACCATGCTCGTCGTCCTGATGGCCATCTTCATCGCCGGCAACCTGCTCTGCGCCCTGGCCGGCGACTACACCGCCCTCATGGGCGGGCGGTTGATCGCCGCCCTCACGCACGGCGCGTTCTTCGGGATCGGCTCCGTCGTGGCCGCCGACCTGGTGGCACCCGACCGGCGGGCCAGCGCCATCGCCCTGATGTTCACCGGCCTCACCCTGGCCAATGTGCTCGGCGTACCGCTGGGCACCTTCCTGGGCCAGGAGTTCGGCTGGCGCTCGACCTTCTGGGCGGTCACCGGCATCGGGATCGTCGGACTGGTCGGTCTGATCGCCCTGGTTCCGGCCCAGCCCGCGCCGGAACGCGGAGCGCTGCGCGGCGAACTCGCCGTCTTCCGGAAGCCCCAGGTGTGGTTGGCGCTGACGACCACGGTCCTCGGTTTCGGCGGGGTCTTCGCCTCCTTCACCTACCTCGCGCCGATGATGACGGAGCTGGCCGGCTTCTCCGACGGCGCGGTCGCCTGGCTCCTCGTCCTCTTCGGGGTCGGGTTGTGCGTGGGCAACGTACTCGGCGGTCGGGCCGCCGACCGGGCCCTGATGCCCAGCTTGTACCTCATCCTCGGCGGCCTCTGCCTGGTACTGGTGGTCTTCACCTTCACCTCGCGCGCCGCCGTACCAGCCGCGATCACCCTGGCCGCCTTCGGGGCGATCGGATTCGCGACGGTGCCACCGCTGCAGGCACGTGTGATGCAGCAGGCCGCCGGGGCCCCGGCCCTCGCCTCCGCGGCGAACATCGCGGCCTTCAACCTCGGTAACGCCCTCGGGGCCTGGCTCGGCGGCCTCGCCGTCGCCCACGGCCTCGGGTGGACCTCACCGACCTGGATCGGTGCCGGACTGGCCGCGGCCGGTCTGGGCACTGCGGCGCTCTCCGGCCGGCTCGACCGGCGCAGCCAAGGCCGCCACGGCAGCCGAGGGAACGGCGGACCGCACCCGCAGCCCGGCGCAGAGCTCCCCACCGCACCACTCACGCACGCACCAGGTGCCGGACACGGCACGCACTCCATCGTCGAACAGAAGTCGAGGTAGACGCACATGAACGGTGTAGATCGCCGGACCATGCTCACCCGCAGCGCGGCCGTCGTCGGAGGCGCAGCGGTGGCCGGCGCCCTGTCCGGCCCCGTGGCGGCGGCAGCCGCCCCGAACGCCTCCGGCGACGCGGCGCGCGCCGCGGCCGCCGGGACCGGATCCGTCGTCAGGCCGGGGGATCCGCGCTACGAAATGCTCACCACGGGCAACAACCAGCGCTTCGTGGCACGCCCGGACTACATCAAGATGGTCCGCTCGACCGCGGACGCCGAACGCGCGCTGAGAGACGCCGTCCGGGCGGGCAAGCGGGTCTCGGTGCGCAGCGGCGGCCACTGCTTCGCCGACCTTGCCGCCCACTCCGGCACCCAGGTCATCATCGACTTCTCGGAGATGACGCACGTCGGCTACGACCCGAAGTTCCGCGCGTTCGTCGTCGAGGCGGGCGCCCGCCTGATCAACGTGTACGAGGCCCTCTACAAGGGCTGGGGCGTCACCATCCCCGGCGGCATCTGCTACGGCGTCGGAGCCGGCGGACACATAGCCGGCGGTGGCTACGGACTGCTCTCCCGGGCCCACGGCCTGGTCGTCGACCACCTCTACGCCGTGGAGGTCGTGGTGACCGACGGGAAGGGCGGCGTACGCACCGTCGTGGCCACCCGCGAGAAGAACGACCCGAACCGGGAACTGTGGTGGGCACACACCGGCGGGGGCGGCGGCAACTTCGGCCTGGTGACCCGCTACTGGTTCCGCTCCCCGGGCGCGAAGGGCTCCGACCCCTCCGAACAGCTGATATCTCCGCCGTCGAAGGTCCTGGTGAGCGCCGTCGACTTCCCCTGGGAGCAACTGACGGAGGCCAAGTTCACCCGGCTGCTGAAGAACTTCGGCGCGTGGCACGCCGCCAACAGCGCGCCCGACTCCCCGTACCGCAACCTCTCGAGCCTGTTCAACGTCAGCTCCAAGGCGCACGGCAGCCTGGGCATGTTCACCCAGGTCGACGCGACGGTGCCGAACGCGAGAAAACTGCTCGACGACTACCTGGCGGCGATCACGGCCGGCACGGGAGTCACCCCGAAGGCGCTCACCCGCCCCACGGGTGAGCTGCCCGCCATGCCGCAGTTCGCGGAGCCGAGGACCCTGCCCTGGCTCCAGGCGACCAGACTGGTCGGCACCAACAACCCGGTCATCACCAACCCCACCTCACGCGGCGCGCACAAGTCCGCGTACATGCGCAAGAACTTCACCGACCATCAGATCTCCGCGCTCTATCGGTACATGAGCCGGCCGGACTTCAAGAACCCCGACACCATGCTGGTGCTCTTCTCCTTCGGCGGCCAGGTCAACGCCATGGCACCCGACGCGACGGCCAACGCGCAGCGCTCCTCCATCTTCAAGATGTGCTTCCAGACCTTCTGGCAGGAGGAGTCCGAGGACGCGTTCTACCTGGGCTGGCTGCGCGACCTGTACGAGGACTTCTTCTCGGCGACCGGCGGCGTACCGCTGATCGACGACAGCACCGACGGCTGCTACATCAACTACCCCGACCGTGACATCACCGACCCCCGTCGCAACAGGTCCGGTGTGCCGTGGCAGACGCTCTACTACAAGGACAACTACCCGCGCCTACAGCAGGCGAAGAGGACGTACGACCCGTCCGACTTCTTCCGCCACTCGATGTCGATCAAGCCTGCCCGAGGCTGACCCCTCCCCACCCGTAACCCCTGGTCACAAGCCCCGTACTCCGGTCTCCGGAGTGCGGGGCTTCTGTCGTTCCCGTCCAACCGTTCGAGTGGCCCCGGGTGTTCGTTGACTCCCCGGCCGGCTCCGGGAAAGCTGTGTCTTGGCCGGAAGAGGGCAGCTGAAAAGCCCCTCGCAGTGAGATCCGATCCCCTGGCCGCCACCTCCCGACAGGCCCGCGGCACATCGCCGTGCCGCGCCCTCGCACGCCCCGCCACGGCTCGATTCCCCACGCGTCAGAAAGCACGCGTCAGAAAGTAGAGGAAGCCATGCGTTCCGTCGCCGTAGTCCTCGGCACCCGGCCGGAGGCCATCAAGTTCGCGCCCGTCATCCGCGCCCTCCAGGACGACCCGCGCTTCGAGCCCGTCGTGATCTCCACCGGGCAGCACCGCCAGATGCTGGACGAGACCCTCGACGCCTTCGGCCTCACCGCCGACGTCGACCTGAAAGTGATGGCCCCCAAGCAGACCCTCTCCCAGGTCACCTACCGCTCGCTGCGCGGCCTGGAGGACTACTTCGCCACCGCACCCGCCGACGCCGTCCTGGTCCACGGTGACACCGCCACCACCCTCACCGGAGCCCTGGCCGGATTCCACCAGCGGATCCCCGTCGTCCACGTCGAGGCCGGACTGCGCAGCGGCCGGCTCGGCTCGCCCTTCCCCGAAGAGGGCAACAGACGGCTCGTCGCGCAGGTCGCCGCCCTCCACCTGGCCCCCACCCCCGGCAACCTGGCGAACCTGCTGCGCGAGGGCATCGCCGCCGACACGATCACCGTCACCGGCAACACCGTCATCGACGCCCTGCGCTGGGCCAGCGGCCGCGCCGAGAGCTACGGCGACCCGGCCCTGGCCGACCTCGACCGCGACCCGCGCCGGATCGTCCTGGCCTCCGCGCACCGCCGCGAGGCCTGGCCGCACCTCCCGCAGATCGGCCGGGCCCTGGCCCGCATCGCCGACGAGCCCGGTGTGCGCGTCGTCGTCCCGCTGCACCGCAACCCCGTCGTCCGCGAGGCGCTCCTCCCGCACATCGGCAGCCACCCGAGCATCACCGTCGTCGACCCGCTGCCCTACCTCAGCTTCTGCAAGCTCATGGGCCGTGCCGACGTCATCGTCTCGGACAGCAGCGGCAGCCAGGAGGAAGGGCCCGCGCTCGGCAAGCCCACGCTCGTCCTCGGCGACGTCACCGAGCGGTCCGAGGCCATCGTCGCCGGCACCGCCTGCCTCGTCGGAACGGCCACCGAGGGCATCGTCACCCGCACCCTGGCCCTGCTGCGCGACCGCGCCGAGTACGACCGGATGGCCACCGCCGCCAACCCGTACGGCGACGGACGGGCCACCGACCGCACGGTCGCCGCGCTCGCCCACTTCTTCGGCCTGGGCCCCGCGCCCGAGCCCTTCGTCCCCGACAGCGCCGTCGACGAGCTCAGCGTCGAGCTCGCCCGCACGGCCGACTTCGCCCGCACCTGAACCCCGGAGAGGAACCGCCGCATGAGCGCCACCCCGTCCGCCGTCGAACGCCCGCTGAACTTCAGCACCCCGTACCTGAGGGCCGCGCTCGTCCGCGACGCCGTGGACTACACCGTCGAAGGCCGCACCATCGTCGTCAACCCCGGCGTGACGCCCGTGACCATCGCGGAGGAGCCGCGCAAGACCATCCCCCCGCTCTCCTCGACCGTCCTCGCCGACACCCGCATCGAGAAGGCCGACGCGCTCCTCCTCCTGCGCACCGCCCCCGACGGCACCGACATCACCGGCATCACCGCGGAACCCGGCTGGTCCCACCTCGCCGACCTCCTCGGCCCCGGCGAATTCCCCCGCGAGACCGCCCTGTACCGCAGCCCCCAGGACGACATCAACACCGTCCTGTTCGACCCGGCCCACGTACTCGGCGAGCGCGCGAGCGCCATGGACCTGCGCGAGTTCAACGTCCGCGCCAACCTGTGGTTCTCGCCCGCCGGAACCGACTGCGCCGTCCACAACAGCCACGACTTCATCGAGGTCCACACCCAGGTCCACGGCCTGGGCCGGATGCAGCGCTTCCGGGACCGCGACCACGCCTCGCTCTACCAGGACGTCCTGATGAGCCCCGGCTACACCACCCCGGACCCGTTCTGCGCCACCGGTCCCCAGTGCACCTACCACTACCCCTGGCACCAGTACCGGGCCGACACCGACTGCATCTGGCTCGCCATCGAGTACCACCCCGTACCCCGCGCGCTGCGCACCCTCCGCCCCGCGACCGTCCTCACCTCCCTGGAGAACCACTCATGACCACCACCGGCACCGGCAAGAACCCCGAGACCGTCCTGCGCGCCCCGAAGTTCACCGCCGAGGTGGTGGCCGACCAGCTCCGCGACGGCTACTGGCTGGAGGCACCCGACATCAACGGGGACGGCAAGCCCGACCTGTTCGGCTACGGGCTGCGGCTCGGCGAGATCTACTGGTACGCCAACGACGGCGACTGGACCCGCCGGCTGATAGCCGACCGCATCAAGATGCCCGTCGGCGCCGACTTCGCCGACGTCAGCGGCAACGGCCACCCCGACGTCATCGTCTGCTACGACCTCTACGGCCCGATCGGCACGATCCACGACGCCAACACCGAAGGCGGCAAGATCGACTGGCTGGAGAACCCGGGCACCCCCGACAAGGATGAGTCGCGCTGGAAGCGCCACTACGTCGGCCGCGCCACCGGTATGCACCGCCTGCGCGCCGGCCACTTCACCCGCACCGACCGGCTCCAGATCATCGGCCTGCCGATTGTCGCCAAGGAGGACGTCCACGCCGTCCTGCCCGTCGTGCTGTTCACCCAGCCCGACGACGTGCACACGGCCGAGGAGTGGCCGATGACCGTCATCGACGACAGCCACTTCCGGATGATCCACGGCGCCGAGAAGAAGCAGGGCCTGGTCCCCGGCTCCGACCTCGAATCCCTGCTGCTGGCCTCCGACGAGGGCGTCACCTGGCTCTGGTTCGACGAAGCCCGCCAGGAGTGGGTCCGCGAGCTGATCGGCACGGGCGAGCTCACCCAGTTCGAGCAGACCGGCTTCCGCGGCAGCGGCGACCTCAACGCGGGCCGGCTCGGCGACGACCCGATGGCGTACGTCGCCGCCATCGAGCCCTTCCACGGCAACACGGTGGCCGTCTACACCAAGGCCGAGGGCGGCGAGGGCTGGAACCGCGTCCTGCTCGACGTGTACGGCGACCCCAACGAGAACGGCGAGGGCCCCGGCCACCAGATCGTCTGCGCCGACTTCGACGGCGACGGCGACGAGGAGTTCCTCGTGGCCCTGCGCGGACCGTGGCCCTGGCAGGGCGTCATGTACTACAAGGCGATCGACGCGGCCAACGGCGTCTGGGCCAAGTGGCGGGTCTCCGAGGAGTCCGTCGCCCGCATCGCCACGGCCGACTTCAACGGGGACGGCCGCCTGGACTTCGCGACCATCGCGTACTCCGTCCAGAACTACTACGTGGCCAAGGACGCCAAGCTCATGGTCTACCGCAACGAGATCGACCAGTAGCGGGTGTCCGCGCCGGGCCCGGCGCCCGCGCCGGCCCGCACGGGCCCCGCGCCCCGCGCCCCCGCGCCCTGAGACCCGCGCCCCGCGCCCCGAGACCCGACGGTCAGTACCGCCCTTCGCGACGCCCGCACGGGCGTCCAGCACGCCGCCCGGGACCGTGCCCCCACCGCACGGCGGACCACGGCCCCGGCGGCCGTCCTTCACGAACCTCTTCCGCACCTCTTCCGAAAGAGCGATTCCCTGTGGCCTCCACGACGTCCCCCGACGCCGCGAAGCGGGCGAAGCTGCCCTCACTGACCGGCCTGCGGTTCTTCGCCGCGCTCTCCGTCTTCTTCTTCCACTCGTCCCTGACCGACTCCCCGATCCCGCCGAACGCGCCCATCAACCCCTTCGCCGACGCCACCGTCGCCGACTGGTTCTCCACCGCCTTCGGCAAGGCCGGCTACCTGGGGGTCTCCTTCTTCTTCGTCCTCTCGGGCTTCGTCCTCGCCTGGGCCGCCAAGCCCGGCGAGCGCGTCACCGCCTTCCTCCGCCGCCGGCTGCTGAAGATCTTCCCCAACCACGTCGTCGTCTTCGCCGCCGCGATGGTCCTCTTCGCCGGCTCGGCCGTCACCGGCGTCGCCGACTGGCTCCCGAACCTCTTCCTCATCCACACCTGGTGGCCGCAGCCCACCGTCAACCTCAGCGTCAACCCGCCCAGTTGGTCCCTCGGCAGCGAGCTGCTCTTCTACATGCTCTTCCCGGCCCTCATCGTTGCGATCCGGCGGCTCCGCGGCCGGACCGCCCTGTGGGGCTGGAGCGCCGCGATGGTCGCCGGGATGGTCGCCCTCCAGCTGATCGCCACCTACTTCGTCCCCGACACCCCGAAGTCCACCATCACGCCGATCTCCGGGATGCAGTTCTGGTTCGGCTACCTGCTCCCGGCCGGCCGCCTCTTCGAGTTCGTCCTCGGCATCCTGCTCGCCCGGATCGTCCTTTCGGGACTGTGGCCGCGCCGCGTCGGCTTCGGCGTCTCCCTCGTGCTCACGGTCCTCGGCTACGCCGCCGCGCTCGTCGCCCCGTTCCAGTACGGATTCGTCGTCGCGACGATCATCCCGGTCGCCGCGCTCATCGGAGCCACCGCACAGGCCGACGTGGACGACCGGGCCACCTTCCTGCGCAGCCGTCCCATGGTGTGGCTGGGCGAGGTGTCGTTCGGCTTCTACCTCGTCCAGGGCGTCACGATCTTCTACCTGCGCTCGCTGCTGGGCGAGCACACCTACGGCGTCCCCGTAGCCCTGCTGGTGATCGCCGGCTTCTTCGCCGCCTCGCTGCTGGGCGGCTGGCTCCTCTTCCGCTTCGTGGAGATGCCCGCCATGCGCCGCTTCGGCCGCGCCAGGACCCGTACGCCGTCCACTGCGGTCCCCGCCCCGGCCCGCGAGCCTTCGGGTGACCGGACCCCGGTCACCGCGGCCGCCCGGGACTGACCCGCCGCCCTACCGCTCCCCGCTCCACCGCTCCCCGCCCGCGTCGGCATCCGCCGACGCGGGCTTCGGGTTTTCGTTCCCCGCCGCCGCAGCACCGGCGGTCAGGCTCGACAGCATGCGCAGGGCGGCGTCGGAGGGGGAGGATTCGGGGGCGCTGTAGAGCAGCATCCGGTGGTTGGTGCCGTCGGTGAGGTGCAGGTTCTCGAAATCGAGGGTCAGCGGGCCCACGACCGGGTGGTGCAGGGTCTTGGTACCGACCGTGCAGTCCCGTACGGGGTGCTTCGACCACAGCGAGGCGAAGTCGGGGCTCTGCAGCATGAGCGCCCCGATGAGCTCGGCGAGCGCGCGGTCCTCCGGATTGCGCCCGGCGACCAGGCGCAGGGCCGCCAGGGCGACCCGGGCCTCGCTCTTCCAGTCCGTGTAGAGCTCCCGGGTGTGCGGATCCAGGAACAGCATCCGCGTGAGGTTCGGGCGTACGGACGGGTCGTCGGGGCTCGCGATGTCGACGTGCCCCGCGAGCAGGGCGTGCCCGAGCGGGTTCCAGGTGAGCACGTTGTTGCGGCCGTCCAGGACGACCGCCGGGACCTGCGGCATCGCGGCGATCAGCCGGCGCGTGGTGTCACGGGCGTACTCGGGGCGCGGCGACTGGGCCCGCTTGGCGCGCGGCGGCCGGGCGAGGTTCAGCAGGTGCGCGTGCTCGTCCGGGGTCAGCCGCAGGGCGCGGGCCAGGGCGTCCAGGACGCTGTCCGAGGCGTTCGTGCTCTGCCCCTGCTCCAGGTGGGTGTAGTAGGTGATGCTCACGCCGGCCAGGAGGGCGAGCTCCTCGCGCCGCAGCCCGGGCACCCGCCGGCGGGTGCCGTGGGAGGGGAGCCCGACGTCCTCGGGCTGGAGCTGGGCGCGACGAGTGCGGAGGAATTCGCCCAGGGCAGTCGGTGTGTCCATGCGTTCCAGTGTGCCGGGGGAGGGCGCCGGACGGGGCCCGTGAAGGTGGCCCTGGGAGTGCTAGCTTGCCCGGCGCCAGCACAACCAGGGGGCTGGGTAACCCTCTCCGACCGGTCCAGAGTCGATGACGCAACAGCTCGTTGCGTGATCGAGAGGAAGTGTGGGGCGATGTCGGTCGTCGAGGGTGCGCGGGTCGATACGGGAACGGAGGGGCCCGTTCGTTTGGACGGGCGTCTGAAGTTGGTGTTGGTGGTGCTGCTGGTGGCGCAGTTCATGCTGGCGGTTGATTTCTCGATTTTGAACGTGGCGTTGCCGGTGATCGGTGACGGGCTGGGTTTCTCGTTGTCGAACCTGCAGTGGATCGCGACGTCGTTCGCGTTGTGTGCTGCGGGTTTCACCCTGTTGTTCGGCAGGGTGGCTGACCTGTTCGGGCGTCGTCGGTTGTTCCTCGTCGGGTTGGCGGTGCTGGGCCTGTCGTCTCTGGCGGGTGGTTTGGCGAACAGTCCGGAGATGCTGCTGGTGGCGCGCGTGTTCCAGGGTTTGGCGACGGCTGCGGTGACGCCGGCCGGGCTTTCGCTGCTGACGACGTCGTTCCCCGAGGGGCCGCTGCGTCAGAAGGCGCTGGGTCTGAACGGTGCGTTGATGTCGGCGGGGTTCACGACGGGCGCGATCCTGGGCGGTGTTCTGACGGATCTGCTGTCGTGGCGGTGGGCGTTCTTCATCAATGTGCCGGTGGCGTTGGCGGTGTTGTTCATTGCTCCGGCGGTGATCAAGGAGTCGCGTCCGTCGGTGCGTCCGAAGCTGGACCTGCCGGGGGCTACGGCGGTCACATTGGGTCTGCTCGCGTTGATCTACGGGCTGACGCAGGCGGGTGAGCACGGTTGGGGTGCGCCGTCAGCGCTGGGCTGGCTGGCCGCGGGTGTGGTGCTGCTGGTCGTCTTCTACGCCATCGAGTCGAAGAGCTCGGCCCCGCTGGTGCCGGTTTCGGTGTTGAAGAAGAAGACGGTGGCGTGGGGCAACATCGCGGGTCTGATCGCGTTCCTCACCGAGACCAGCCTGGTCTTCCTGATGACGCTCTACCTGCAGGAGGTCCTGGACTTCTCCCCGCTGACGGCGGGTCTGTCGTTCGGTGTGTTGGGTATCGGCACGGTGATCGGTGGTTCGTTCGCTCCGCGGGTGATCGGTGCAGTGGGAACGCGGTCGACGCTGATCATCGGTGGTGTGCTGCAGGCGGTGGCGACGTTGAGTCTGGTGGCGCTGGGCGAGACGTCGGCGTCGATGTGGCTGCTGCTGGTCGCGACGTTCGCGGGTGGTGTGGGCAACATGCTGGTGATCGTCGGGTTCATGGTGACGGCGACGACGGGTCTGCCGGATCACGAGCAGGGTATGGCGACGGGTCTGGCGACGATGACGCAGCAGGTCGGCATCACGATGGGTACGCCGATCATGTCGGCGATCGCCGCGGCCAACACCGACATCCATGACGGGATCACGACCGCGGTCATCGTGAACACCGCGATCGTCCTGGTCGGCACCCTCACCACCGTCCTCTTCCTCCGCACCAAGCAGCCCAGCTGACGAAGTGTGCGCCTCCACTAAGGCAACTCCGCCTTGTGACGGCCCTGCCCCGGCCGCGAACGTTGGCCCCGGGCCCGGCGCGAGCGCCGGCTACCGATGGAAAGGAACCCCGATGGCCACACCCACCGTCGTCAGCTGGGAGCAGGTGTCCGTGCCCACCCCGTCCGGGCCCCTTCCGGCCCGGGCGTACCGGCCCGGCACCGCTTCACCGCAGGGTTGGCTGGTGTGGGCCCACGGGGGCAGTTGGCGTGCCGGATCCGCCCAGGACTGGCACGGCGCCACCGCCGAACTCGCCCGCCACTCCGGCTTCGGGGTGGTGAGCGTGGACTACCGGCTGGCCCCCGAGGTACGCCACCCGGCCATGGTCGAGGACATCCTGTCCGCCCTGACCTGGGCCGGGGAACAGCCGGACGGGTCCGCCGGAGCCCCGTCCGTGCCGCCCGCCCCGCCCGTCCTCGCCGTCGGCGGGGACAGCGCCGGCGGCACCCTCGCCGCCTCGGCCGCCCTCGTCTGCCGCGACCGCGGGGTGCCGCTGGCCGCACAGGTACTGGCGTACCCGCCGCTGGACCCCGGCTGCGCGGCGGCCTCGTACCACCGCTTCCCGGACATGTTCCCCACGGCCTCCTACCTGATGGCCGCCTGGCAGGACTACCGGCACCCGGGCCGGCCGGTCGCCGCGGACGGCACACGGCTCCACAGCACCCCCTTCGAAGCCGCCGACCTGCGCGGACTCGCACCGGCCGTGATGGCCACCGGTGACCTCGACCCCGTCAGCGACGACGTGCACCATTACGGGCGCCTGCTGCGGGCTGCCGGGGTGGAGGTCGCCCTACGGGAGTTCCGGCAGACGGGTCACGGGGCGTTCCTCCAGCCCGGCCGCGGCCCGGGCGGGCACCCGACGGCGTCGATGCGCGGCTGGCTGGGACTGGCCCTGCGCCGGCTCACCTCACCGCACGACGCCGAAACCCTCCCCCCTTCCCCTCCATGGAGCTGACATGACCACCACCGACGTCCCCAACCTCGACGCCCTGCTGCGCCACTTCGCCGACCTGCGCGACGGCATCCACGGCGGTTCCGTCTCCCGCCCCGACAAGGAGGAGCACTTCCGTACCGCCGCCCGCCTGCTGGACCCGTACGCACGCCGGGCGCTCGGCGAGCTCAACGACGAACTGCTCCTCGGACAGGGCGTGATCGACGCCAGTGGCGTCCAACGGGCCGACGACCGGAGCCTCTTCCACGCCTGGACCCTGTGGTGGGACGAGCAGTCGGCCGCCGACATCCCGCCCGTGACGCTGTACGCGCACTACGGAGCCTCCTTCCACCACCCGCACCTGCGCGGCGCGACGGTCTCCGAATGGCCGCTGAACGTCTTCGACGACGCACAGGCCGCCGCCGAACTGCCCACCCTGCGCGCGATCGCCGCCGCGGACCTCCACAACCTGGTCTTCGAACGGGACTTCAGGATCGTGCCCGCGACCGTGGCGGGCGCCACCGGTCTCCCCGCCCACCAGCACTGAAAGGCGGCCCGTCATGACGAAGCTGCGACTGTCCGTACTCGACCAGACCCCGGTCGGCGAGGACCACACCCCGGACCAGGCGCTGCGCGCTTCCGTGGACCTCGCCCGCGCCGCCGAAGGCCTCGGCTACACCCGCTACTGGGTCGCCGAACACCACGACTCTCCCGGCTTCGCGAGCAGCGCGCCGGAAATCCTCGCGGGCACCCTGCTCGCCCACACCTCGCGGATGCGGATCGGGACCGGCGGAGTGCTGCTGCCCCGCTACGACCCGGCGAAGGTGGCCGAGGTGTTCGGCGTACTGGCCTCCCTCCACCCGGGACGGGTCGACCTCGGCATCGGCCGGGCCGGCGGCCCCGCCCGCGACTTCCCGCAGCGGCTGGCCGGGCTGCGCGCCCTGCTGGGAGAGGGCGGAGTCGTCCCGCACGCACCGGTACCGCCGCAGATGTGGCTCCTGGGCGCGGGACGCGAGTCGGCGCGGCTGGCCGGACTGCTGGGCACCGAGTTCGCGTTCGGCCACTTCTTCTCCCCGGCGGGCGGCCAGGAAGCCTTCGAGGACTACCGCGCCCACTTCCGCACCTCCACGGGCGACCGGCCGGGCGGCGCGCTCGCGGTACGCGTGGTGACGGCGGACAGCGCCGGCCGCGCCGAGGAACTGGCCCAGAGCCTGCTGCTGTGGCGCGCCCGCAAGGACCTCGGCGAGGACGGCCCGCTGCCGTCGTACGAGACCACGCGCCGCCACCGCTGGACGGGCGCGGAACTGGAACGGGCCAAGGTGCACCGCACGGCCCTCGTCTCCGGGGCGCCGGAGCAGGTGTCCGCGGTACTGACGGCCCTCGCCGGGAGCCACGGCGTGGACGAGCTGATCGTCAACACGCTGACGTGCGACCCGGCCGACCGCCAGCGTTCGTACGAGCTGCTGTCCGAGGCCTTCGCCCTCCCGGCCCCCGATGCGCAGCAAGCGGCCCCGGTGGGGGCCGCCGGCCTCGCTCTGCGGGCCTAAGCCGGGCGGTCGAGGCCCCAGGTCTGGAGCGCGTAGGGCCGGCCCTTCTCCTCGCCCGTGATCAACGGCACGTCGAGGAGGCGGAACCCGGCCCGGGTGGCCACGCCGACGCTGGAGGCGTTCTCGGCCTCCAGCTCCAGGACCACCCGCTCCACCCCCAGCTGCTCGAAGGCGTACGCGGCCATCACCCGCACTGCTCGGGCGGCCAGCCCCTGGCCCCGGTGCGCCGGACCGAGCACGTATCCGAGCTCCGTGCCCTCCGGTGCGCGCTTGAGCATCACCTCGCCGAGCGGGGCGCCGCCGTCGACGGTGATGGCCAGCAGGAGGGCCGTACCCTGCGTGCGCAGCTCCCGCGCCCGGGTCAGACGGTTGCGGGCGGCCTCGTCGTCGAAGGGGGAGACGATCGGCGTCCAGTACGCGATGTCCGGGTGGTCGAAGAGCTCGGGCATCGACGCCACGTCCGCCGCCGTCCAGTCGCGCAGGACCAGGCCCTCGCCCGTCAGCTCCATGCGGTCGGGAAAGGACGGCGTCGTGCTGCTCATGCTGGAGGACCTCCGTGGCCGGTGCGGGACCAGCCAAGATATCCGGTATCCGGTCATCGGATCACCGGGTTATCAGCCCGAACGTGCCCCGGCCGGATCCGGCAGAGGGGCCTAGACCGCGTACCGGTCCGGGGCGAAGAGGGACGGGTTCGCCGCGATCCAGTCCGAGGTGCGGCGCAGGCCCTCCTCCAGGCCGACCCGGGGCCGCCAGCCGGCCCAGTCGCGGGCCCGGGAGTTGTCCGACAGCAGGCGCTGGACCTCGCTGCCCGACGGGCGCAGCCGGGTCGGGTCCACCACCACCTCCGCGTCCCGGCCGGAAGCCGCGATCAGGGCCTCGGCCAGGGCGCCGACCGAGATCTCCGTACCGGTGCCGAGGTTGACCACCTCTCCCAGGGCCCGGTCGCACTCCGCCACCGCGAGGAAGCCCTCCGCCGTGTCCGTCACGTACGTGAAGTCCCGGGTCGGCGTGAGCGAGCCGAGGCGGATCTCGCGGGACCCCGCGTGCAGTTGCGCCAGGATCGTCGGGATGACCGCGCGCGCCGACTGCCGCGGCCCGTACGTGTTGAACGGGCGCACCACCGTCACCGGGAGTTCGAAGGCGTGGTGGAAGGAGAGCGCCATCATGTCCGCGCCGATCTTCGACGCGGAGTACGGGGACTGCGGCTGTAGCGGGTGGCCCTCGGAGATCGGGGCGGTCAGTGCCGTCCCGTAGACCTCGCTGGTCGACGTGTGCACGAGGCGTCGTACACCGTGCCGCCGGCAGGCCTCCGCCACGTTCTGCGTGCCCGTGACGTTCGTCTGCACGTACGCACCCGGCGAGGCGTAGCTGTACGGGATCCCGATCAGCGCCGCCAGGTGGAAGACGGTGTCGCAGCCGGCCACCGCGTCGCTGACCCGGCCCGCGTCACGGACGTCGCCCGCCCACATCTCCACCGGACCGTCCGGGTCGGCGAGGTAGCGCGCCAGGTGGCCCTTCTCGGCGTACGGCTTGTAGTGGACGAAGGCGCGCACCCGCGCACCCCGCGCCACCAGCAGGTCCACCAGCGTCGAGCCGATGAAGCCCTCCGCGCCGGTGACGAGGACGGTGCGGTCGGTCCAGCTGTTCATATGCGCTCCAGATCAGAGATGACGGGGGTGGGGACGAGGCCGGCGACGCGGAGGACTTCGGCGGCCAGCAGTTCGGCGGCCCGCGCGTGCGGGCCGGGGTCGGCGGCGCCGGCCATCGCCGACAGCCGCGCAGGGTCGGCCAGCAAGGGCCCGAGGAGGCCGGCGAGACGGTCGGCGGTGGTTTCGGCGTCGGGCAGGAGCAGTCCCGCTCCCGCGTCCGACAGCACCCGCGCGTTGTGGGTCTGGTGGTCGCCGGGCGCGTGCGGGTAGGGCACCAGGACCGACGGGACCCCGGTCGCCGCGAGCTCGGCGACGGTCGCGGAGCCCGCACGGCACACCACCAGATCGGCGGCCGCGTAGACGAGGTCCATCCGGTCCAGGTACGGCACGGCCCGAGCGATCCGCTGCCCGCCGGACGCCGCCAGCTCGGCCACCGCGTCCGGCAGCGCGGCCGGACCGGTCTTGACCAACAGCTGTACGTCGTCCCGGTACTGCCAGAGGTCGGCCAGCGCGGCTGCCGCCCGCGTGAGGCGGACCGCGCCCAGGCTGCCGCCGTTGAAGACGACCAGCCGGCGCCCCGCGGGCACCCCGAGCGCGCGCCGGGCCTCGGCGCGCAGCGCCACCCGGTCCGGTCCGGGCAGCTCCGCGAGGCCGGACAGGGCAGCCGAGATCGGCATTCCGGTGGTCAGCGCCCGCTCACCGCCCGAGAGGTGGCTCCGGCTGCGGTCGAAGGCCACCGCGACGTGCGGGGTGAGCCGGGCCGCGAACTGGTTGGCACGGCCGGGCACCGCGTTCGACTCGTGGATCACGGCCGGCAGCCCCGCCAGCCGGGCACCGAGCACGGCGGGCGCGCTCGGATACCCGCCCATGCCCACGACGACGTGGGCACCCTGCGCCCGGATCACCGAACGCGCCTGGTGCGCCGAGCGCAGCAGCGCCGCGGGGAGCAGGTACCGCTTCGCGCCCAGCGCGGGATCGAAGGGGATCATGTCGACGGTGTGCAGGCGGTAGCCGGCGCCGGGGACCAGCTCGGTCTCCAGGCCCCGCTCGGTCCCGATGAACGAGATCACGGCTCCGGGCACGGCGGCGCGCAGCGCCTCCGCGAGGGCGAGACCGGGATAGATGTGCCCGCCGGTGCCGCCCGCACCGATCACGACGGAGAGCGCCGCGGATGTGTGGGGTGTGGTGGTCATGTGCGCACACTCCCGGTGCGCCCTAAGAACGTTCTAAGAGGGCGGTTCGTGAGGTGATGTCTGTTTCCGGGTGAGGCTGTGGTGGGCTGTGGTCGTGGTGCTCGGCTGATCACTGCTTCTTGGTGAAGAAGCCGACGGTGTCCTCGGTGAGGATGCCCAGCTTGACCAGGCGTTTCAGCTTGCCCCGTGTGCCTTCGATGTTCTTCGGCAGCGGTTCACGGTCGAGGGCATCGCAGATTTCCTGGGACCGCAGTGGCCCCGTCTCGTCGTTGAAGACGGCGAGGATACGGGGGTAGTCGGGGTGTTGGGGCAGATCTGGCAGGCCGGTCGGGAGCCGGTCGGCGAGGCCCGTGACAATTCTCCGGGTGATGGCGAGGTGCTCGAGGTGAGTCTCGGCTTCCCGCAGCTGGGCCGTGAGTTCGTCGATTTGGGTGCGGAGGTCGTCGGCCAGGGCCTGAGCTGCGTTCTCCTGGATGTCGAGAGCGTCGAGGAGGGGCTGGATGTTCACGCGGCCACTGTTTGCGGATCGCGCCAGGTGGGTGTGGCCGTCCCGGTGAGGCGGCGGGCCATGACGTGGGTCATGGCCCAGTAGACACGGGAGGCTGACGAGGCCGGACGGTGTTCGTAGTCGCGGACAGGCGCCGGTGCAGTATCAGGGTCCCGTAGGTCTGCTCGACCCGCCATCGCTTGGGCTGCGGCACGAACCCCGTCGCCTGCGGATTGCGCCGGACGGTCTCGACGTCGATACCCAGGCGGGTACCGTGCATGATGACGTGGCTCTTGAAGCCCTGGTCGACCAGGGCCTTGCTGACGGTGCCGCCGGTGTTCTGGGAGACCTGGTCGAGCAGGGCGGTGCCGGCGGTGTTGTCGTGCGTGTTCGCGGCGAGGACGATGACGGCGATGACCAGGCCGAGGACGTCCACGGCCAGCCCCCGCTTGCGGCCCGTGACCCGTTTCGCCGCGTCCCGGCCTGTGGTCGAGGCGGGGACCCCGGCGGCCGCGTGAACACTCTGGGTGTCCAGGACCACCAGGGTCGGGTCCTCTAATCGACGGGCCTTCTCACGGACCTGACAGCGTAGGAGCTCGTGGATGACCTGGTCGGTCCCATCGTCCCGCCAGGCCGCGAAGTAGTAGTACGTCGCGCTCTTCTGGGGCAGATCGTGCGGGAGATAGGCCCACTGGCAACCGGTCCGGCCTGGTAGAGGATCGCGTTCACGATCTCCCGCATCGCGTAAGCGCCCTGGTGGCCGCTGACCGAGCGGTGCCGGTCCTTCCACGCCGTGATCACCGGCTCGATCAACGCCCACTGCCCGTCCGATAAGTCACTCGGGTACGGCTTGCGTTCAGTCACCTCGTCACATCAACAGATCGGAGAGCGGGAATCGGCGGATTCAGCCCCCACCCACACCATCGGGCGACACCAGAACCACCCGAAGACTCACGAACCGCCCTCTCAGAGTCCTACCCCTCCACAGTGCTCCGAGAAGACCTGGTTGCCGGCCTTGACGCCGTCGACTGCCGCCACGACATCAACGACCGCCTCACGTTCGGAGAACAATCCAGCATCCTCACCCACCCCGCGAATGTCTGCGCGGTGTTCTTCACGCCTCGCCGTGACGACCACGTGCCCCTTCGTGAACGCCACTACCTCGGCGTGATCCATAAGCACACCGCTTGAGCGTGAACGTCACGAGATCCCGTTCCGCCGCAAGGCGGGGCGGGATCTCGGCGTTTGCGGGGTGTGTTCGACGTGGTGTCCGATTGCTCGGCCTGCCGCGGTCACTGACCGGGCGTCGGCCGGAGAGGGTTGCCGGGGGTGTCGAGGACGGCGCCGAAGGCGAGTTGCGGATGCCGGCTGACGCGCTTCCCTTCCAGGAGATGTCCGGCGGGGCGCTGCCGGGAAGCAGCGATCACCAGGGTGGCGGAGTGCCCGAAGACGCCGTCGCTGGAGCCGCCGCAGTGATGCCGGCCCGCCGTGATCTCGACCGACGACAGGTCCTTCCAGTCCGGGTGGGGCTGGTGCCATGCGGGGAACGGGGTCGTGTCGACGCCGAGGTCGCCTCGCCAGCCGCGGAAGAGCCCGCGCTGGTGAGCGAGGCGGACAGTGACCAGGACCAGCCGGTCACTGAGCTTCTTCAGCGTTGCAGCTCCAGTGTGAGGACGGCCTTGGCGATTGACGTCATGCGGTTGGGACTGCACCGGGACCTGCGGAAGATCCGCCAGGACTTCAGGCGGGCGACGCCGCGTTCGACGGGTGCCCGTGTGGCGGCCAGGGCACGGTTGCGGGTCTTCTCGGTGGGGGTCAGTTCCTGCAGGGGCCTGCGTTTGATGCCCGTGGTCAGCCATGGACCGGCGCCCTGGTAGGCGAGATCGGCCACGATGGGAACGCCCTGGCGCTCGCAGATACGGATGATCTGGTGGGTGCGGGCGGCGGTCAGGTCGTGAGTGCGGCCCGGCAGGGCGGGCGAGAGCCACAGCAGCCGGCCGCCGGGATCGGTGACGACCTGCACGTTCACGCCGTGGCGCCGGTGCTTGTGGGAGTAGTCGGCCCGGCCGTCGCCGACCCGGTCGCACTCGGCGAGGGTTCCGTCGAGCAGGACGAAGTCGGGATCATGCTCGCGCAGCGTCCTCAGCAGACCCGGCGCACGCGCGGCGAGCAGGTCGACGACCGCGCTGGTGTAGGCATGGGCGGTGGACTCGCTGATCCCGAAGCCGGCGGAGATCTTCGCCAAAGTGGTGTGCTCGCGCAGGTACACCAGTGCCACCATCGCGCGCTGGGACGGACGGAGCTTGCAGCGCCGGTCGCCCTCACGGGTGACGATCAGCATGGTGACCCACTCCACGAGTGCGTGCGGCAGGTCGATTGCGGCAGGATGGACGACCAACGAGGCCCCCGAGCAACGTGATTGAGACGTCAGACATCTCGATCAACAGCCCGGGGGCCTCGCTCGTTTCGCTTCACGGACCGTCACCCGATCGGTGGCCACATCGAAGAAGCTCACTGATCTCCTGCAGCACTCGCCGACGGCGGACCTGCTCGACTCCTGCCCCTTCCTCCCAGGCCGCGATCACGCGGTGGAGTCGGCTCTGCCGACGGCCTGGAAAGCAGTTGATCCAACTGCCCCGTGGACTCGGGGGCGGCGGTCGGGGTTATTGAGACAACTTCAGGAACGGTTTCAGCTGTAAATCTCCATGGGCGGCCGATCGAGACGCTGCTCATCTATGCTGCGCGCGAAATCTTCCCGAGTTGCGGAATGGAAGTGTCCGGTTCGCGGTGCTCTTGCAACAGCCGGAAGCAAGTTCTATTGTCTCAGCAGATTTTGGCCATGCCTCAGGGCTCAGAGGTTCCGTAGTAGCCCCGAGGGGCGTCCCTGTGTCAGTGGCGCCAATCATTTCCGGGGGGATTCAATGAAGCTCAGATCCATAATGCTGGCCATTCTGACGATAACCGGAATGGCCGTCCCTACCGCTGCCGCTGCCCCTGCAGTCGCACGCCCCGCGTCAGTCCCTGCGCCCAATGTGCTGCTTCAGCAGGTGGAAGGCGGCGTTGTCAACGATTCTCTGCGGTTGCGCAGGGAGCTTGGTTTCGAGGCCACGGAGAGCAAGCTGGCCGAAATCCTCCGGGGCCGGGAGGCCCTGACCCCTTCGGTAGGCATCCGTGAGGAGGGACTCGTCAACGAGTGGGGTTTCATTGGAACGGCTGCCGAGGCGTCGGAGATGAAGCGTCGTGACGCGCTTGTGTCCGCGGTTGAGCCCGTCGTGCGCGAATTCTCCCAGCAGGAGAAATTTGCCGGGCATTTCCTCGACAACCGCCGCGATGGACGCCTGGTCGTCCAGTTCGCCGGAGCCCTGCCGGCACCGGATCGGCAGGACGCGCTCATGAAATCAGCTCTCAATTCGGGCAGCACGGTTTCCGACGTCGAATTCCGTGTCGTCGAGCACTCCACTACCGAGCTCACCGGTGCCATGGAAGCCGTGTGGAAGTGGGCCGCCAAGGCGGATGGCACCGATATACCCGTCATCTCCGTCGAGGAAGACGTGACCACCAACGGGCTCAAGGTAGTCCTCCGCCCGGGAGTCGAGCAGGCCGGCGTACGAGATGTCCTGGCCCGGCTCGACATCCCCGCGATCATCACCGAGGGTGACGGGGCTGACGAGGCGTGTACGTCCCGCAACGCCTGTGACTCGCCCCGCCGCGGTGGTGTCGGCATCAGCAAGTCAAACTCGCTGTGCAGCATCGGCTGGGTCGTGAACCGGAGCGGTGTGCGCGGGGCGCTGACCGCCGGACACTGCTGGTGGGGCACAAACAGCGGATCGGTCGCCTCTGGGAGTGCCACCTACGGCTCCCTGACCGGCACCAATGCCCTCACGAACGGCACCCACGCCGATATGCGCTTCATCTCGATCCCCAGCGGCGGCCAGCCGTGGTTGTATCAGAATGCCGCGAACAAGGCCCGGGTGGTGACGGGATCATCGCTGGGGTCTGTCGGCTCCACCGCCTGCCTGTTCGGTCGTAACTCGGAGAATGCGCGCTGCGGGACGATCTCGTCCACCAACGCGAGCCACACCAGCAGCACTTGCGGCTGTGTCGTATACGGGCAGTCCGCGGCCTCATACTCCAGTGCGGGTGGTGACAGCGGCGGTGCCGTTGCCAGTAGCTCCACGGGCAACGTCGCACGAGGTGTGCACTCCGGATCGTTCGGAGGAGCGAAACACTACAGTTGGATCGGGTACACCTCTACGTACAACATGGGAACGCTCGCCACCGGATGACTCCGGAGCCTGCGGGAACAGGACGCCCACCATGAAGGCACGATTCTTGCTGGTCTCACTTCTTCTCGGTGGCCTGATGGCCTGCTCCTCGGCCTCCGGTGCCGAAGGTGATGCATGCCCCGAGTGGCCCGTCTACTCCAATCCGCAGGAAGCCCTCAAGGATGCGGATTACGTCGTTACCGCAGACGTCACGGAGCGGGTGGGGAACGAGGCGGTCTTCGGTACCGAAGCGCACGCCTATTCGGTCAGTACCAAGGGGCTTCCTGTTCTGAAGGGAGATGACATCGGTTACAGCAACCTCAAGGTCATTTCCACACCTCAGAAGTGTTCGGGCGGCGACCCCTACCCGGACGGGGATCCGCTGCGCGAGGGCCAGCGAGTCATCCTCTTCCTGACACGGGAAGACCCGGAGGGCACCTGGCGGACGATCACACCTGACCACGGGGTACTCCCGGTTGGCAGTAGCAGTGACAGCCTTCCGAGCCGCTGGCCTTCGTAGCCGCCGACCGAACGAAGCGACATGAAGCCTGCCCTCACCTTTCGAATCGGTGAGGGCAGGCTTCGCGTGCCCGTCGCCCAGCCGTCCTAGGTGCTGTCCGGAACGGGAAGCGATCACCCTTCACTTGGGAAGCGATCTTCAACGGGCCGGGACATCGGCTGGTCAGGCCCACTCGTGAACACCCCCCTAGGAGTTGTCGTCAAAGTGTCACGCCCACATCAGGAGCGAGGCGAGGGTGACGGCTGCTTGGTAGGCCTGGGCGGTCTTGTCGTATCTGGTCGCGATGCCGCGCCATTGCTTGAGTCGGTTGAAGCACCGTTCCACCACGTTGCGGTGCTTGTAGACCTGCTTGTCGAAGGCCGGCGGCCGGCCGCCCCGGCTGCCGCGCCGCGCACGGTTGCGGACCTGATCGGACCGTTCCGGGATCGTGTGCGTGATGCCGCGGCGCCGCAGCCAAGTACAGATGGCCTTCGAGCTGTAGCCCTTGTCGCCGATGACGTGGTCGGGCCGGATGCGCGGTCGGCCCGGTCCGGTCCGGGGCACTCGTATCGCGCCCATCACGGCGGTGAACTGGGTGCAGTCGTTCGTGTTCCCACCGGTCAGGACGAACGCGAGGGGTCTGCCCGTGCCGTCGCAGGCCAGGTGGATCTTGCTGGTCAGTCCGCCGCGGGACCGGCCGAGGGCCGGGCTGCGGAGCCCCCTTTTCGGGCCCCGGCCGCGTGCTGGTGGGCACGGACAACGGTGGAGTCCACCGAGACCAGCCACTCGATGTCGCCTGCCGCGTCTGCTTGCGCCTGCGCGGCCTGGAGCATCCGATCGAAGGTTCCGTCAGATGCCCACCTGCGGAAACGGGTGTGGAGGCTGGCCCACGACCCGTACCGGTCAGGCACGTCCCGCCAGGCGACCCCGGTCCGGAACTTCCACACGATCCCGTTCAGGATCGTCCGGTCGTCCAGCCGCGGCCGCCCCAGCACAGGCCGAGGCAGCAACGGCTGCACCAGTTCCCACTCGGCGTCCGACAGTTCATGGCGACGTATCACCCAACCATGATCCACAATGCAAGATCACTTTGACGACAGACCCTAGTCTCGGGTGATGGAGGACAGGGACGAACAGCAGCACCTGCATGCTCTGGTCGAGTTGCTGGAGCATGGCCGACAGTTCGAAGACCTCACAACCGCCGACCCGTCGGCCGGACCCTGGAAGCCAGCAGCGGGGAGCGACCTGGAAGACGAGGACGTCGCGGTTGCTCCCTATCATCTGTCCCACGCCGCCTGGCTCGCCCTCACCGTGGCCGGAGACCACCTACGCGCCCTGCGCACCAGCGTGCTCACCGAGGAATCCACCGACCGGGTCACGGCCACCCTGCACACCCACGCCCAGGTTTCCCTTGCCCGCGGTGTCATCGAGAACGCCGCACGTGCGGTGTGGCTGCTGGCGTCGGATGACCGCCTGATCCGCATCCAAAGGCGCCTGGCCCATAGGGTCCTCCACCAAGCTGCACGATCTCCTGGGCGGGGAGACGCCGCGGACGAAGGAGGCCCGAGAAGAGGTGAGGTTGTGTAGGCGGGCGATGCCGAGCATGGCGTGGTGGACGCCGACACCTTTGAGGCGGCAGTCGCGGAGGATCACCAGCGCATATCGATCAGAGGGGGCCTCGACGCCACTTGACAGGTTGTCGGCGTATTCCGGTGAGCGCTCCACCAAGTACGGAGATCTCCGCACCAGCGCGAGGTCGGGACAAATCAGTTCCTAACCGTGGGCGTGGTGGGTGCGGGGAGGTGCACCTCCAGCACGACTGCGGTGCCGGCCACGGTGCGGTTCTCGTGCATGTTGATCCGTTGGCCGGCTTCGACGTGCGCCCAGTCAGTGGGGGTGAGGGGAATGAGGCGGACCGTGGCTCGGCCGCCAGGCTCCAGTACGGGCACGTCCTCAACCCAGAGCCTGGCGATACTCACCGAAGTACCCCCGGTGGGTGAGAGGTTCCCGATGTCCCACATGGGCCACAGTACGCCGTGACCGGAGATTGGTGTCTTGCGTCGCGCTTCCGCGGCTGGACGGAGCATCAGATCCGCCCGGATCACCCCGTTTCGGATCTCGGAACACCGCCAGTGGCACCAAGTCGCGCTCCGCTTCAGGCGGAGTTGCTCAGCCGCCTCGGCAAGCTGCTCCCAGAACGTCAAGGGCAGCGGATGCCCGTCCCCGAGCTCCTCCAGCAGGCTCAGCGCGATCTGCCATTCGTCGTGGGCGAGGTAGTCCCAGACGTCTCGCACCGAGATGTCGTTCTCGGTAGCGACCTCTTCCGGGACCAGAAGCGAAGCCGATTCGAGCAGCTCAGTGACATCCATGCGGTCATTGTCGAGCATGTTGTCAGGCCTGTCGTCCCGCTCTCGCGCCCCATGCTGGGCCCGGGCATTGGCTGCGGGGCTGCCACCGCCGGACCACGCCAACCGCCGGACCAGGCTTCCGTGGCCGCTTCGCGTCGCCTGCGCTGTCGGCCGTGAGTTCCTGGTCGTGGGGCGTCGGCGCACCGACACCGGCCCGGTCGGCGGCGGGGCGTCACGCATCCCGACTGCGGGCAGGGCTGGGCGGCTGCCGCGGCGGCGAGGGATTCGGGGGCTGGGAGAGCGGTCGTGCTGGGCGCGCCGGGAGCAGCACGACCGTGGCAGGCGGGCAGGCGGGCAGGCGGGCAGGCGGGCAGGCGGGCAGGCGGGCAGCCAGGCAGGCCGCAGCGGCGGGCCGACAGTGCCCGCGTCCACTGGGGGCTCCGGTGGTCAGGAACCCCGGACGCCTGCGTTCCCTGCCCCGGCGCCGCCTCCGGCGTTGACGGAGACCTTCGTGGCTCCGATGCGGTGCATGCGTTCGGTGCCCCATTCCCCCAAAGAGGCCAGGGCAGCGTTGAGCGAGACGCCGGTCTCCGTCAGGGAGTACTCCACCTTCGGTGGCACCTGCCGGTACACCTCGCGGTGCACCAGCCCGTCCTCCTCCATCTCCCGCAGGTGCTGGATCAGCATCTTCTCGCTGACGCCGGGCAGGCCCCGCCGCAACTCGGCGAACCGGCGGGTTCCGTGGTGGTGCAGCTCCCACAGGATCAGCGGCTTCCACTGGCCGGAGACCACGTCCATGGCCGCGTCGATGCCGCAGAAATAGGGGCCGCGCCGTCCCGAAGTCGCCATGGGCTCCTCCTCGCCGTACTCACCTGCGGGTGAGTACCCCACTATTTAGTCCGTACTGGTCAACCTTACTGGCGGCGCGAAGAATCGAGGCGAACGACGACGACTCGACAGGAGCTCCAGGAAATGACGACCGACAACACCGGCGGCAGCGTCCAGGTGAGTGTGCTCGGGCTGGGAGCGATGGGCAGTGCCCTCTCCAGCGCCGTGGTGAAGGCCGGGTACGCGACCACGGTCTGGAACCGCTCCCCGGGGAAGGCGGACGGCCTCGTCGCGCAGGGCGCGCGGGCCGCCGCAACGGCCGGCGAAGCGGTAGGGGCCGGCGAAGTGGTGATCGCGTGCCTGCTGGACCACGCATCGGTCCGCGAGGTGCTCGCCCCGCTCGCGGGTGAGCTGGCCGGGCGAACCTTGATCAACGTCACCACGACGACCCCGGCCGAGTCCCGGGAGTTGGCCGCCTGGGCCGCCGACTCCGGTATCGCGTATCTGGACGGCGGCATCATGGCCGTACCGCCCATGATCGGCGGGCCCGGCTCCTCGGTCCTCTACAGCGGATCGGCCGACGTCTTCGAGCGGTACAAGCCGCTGCTCGACGTGTGGGGTAGCAGTACGTACTTCGGTGAGGACGCCGGGCTGGCATCCCTGTACGACCTCGCCCTGCTGGCGGGCATGTACGTCATGTTCGCCGGATTCATGCACGGAGCCGCCATGGTGGCCCCCGCCGGAGTGACCGCGCGGCAGTTCGCCGCCATGGCCGCCCCGTGGCTGACCGCCATGACCGGAGCCTTCGAGGGTTTCGCCGCGGTCATCGACGGCGGGGACTACACCGTCGAAGGACAGCAGAGCCTCACGTTCTCCAGCCTCGGTGACCTCCTGGCCGCCAGTTCCGACCAGGGCATCAGCACGGAGGTGCTCGCCATGGTCCAGGGCCTCATCCAACGCCAGATCGACGCCGGCCACGGCGAGGAAGGCTTCGCCCGCATCATCGAAAGCATCAAACAGCCGGGCTGAGCGTGCACGGCACCGGCAGTCCCCCGGCCGGGGACGGCTCCGCCGGGCCGGCGACGGGATCGTGCCGAGCTCGCACCCGTGTCCGGTGCCGAGACGGAGGCCGGCCCGGCTCCCGAAGAGATCAGGAAGGCGCCGTCGGCCCGGCAGGTCCGTCCGGCAGTCCGAGGTCCGCGCCCTGGGTGTCGAGTGCCCGGGCAGGTCGAAGCGGTGCCTTGGCTGCCCGGAAGACTGGCGATCAGGTCGGCGTGGACTCCATGGCCACGCCCAGGTTCCTCGTCGAAGTGCCGCGCCCCCGGGGCGGGGGCTTCCGGGGGCGCGGTGTGGTGGTGGGCTCTTGCCAGGTGAAGGCCGAGGACTGGTTGGGCGTGGCCGTGCAGTACGAGTGGAACGTACCGCCCCCGCCCCCGTTGGTCACCGTGAACTTGATCGACCAGTTGGTCGTGCTCGGGGCGCCCGTGAGGGCGACCGAGTCGGTCGTGCGCGGAGGAGGCGCGCTGGAGTGCCGTCGACGCCCGGGTGGCGGTGCCAGTGGCGGTCCCCGACTCCCGCGCGGTCCCGGTCGTCTGTACCCACCGCGACGAGCCGCTGGACCCTGGCCCGCTGGCGCGCCGCCGCGGCCGCGTACCCGCAACTGGCGGAGCCGGTCCAGATCCCGTTGGCCGAACTGCCGCGCACGGCGACGCTGAAGACCCGCCGGGTCGAACTCGCGCGGCGCTTTGAGGCGGGCCTGTACGAGGAGGGTGGATCGGGCGGATTCATCCCGAACCGGCACGCGTGACCGGAGTAGCTCGTACAACCGGTTCTTCGCTTGATCAGACATGTAGGATCACCGCTGCGCAGCGTCACCGGGCCCCAACTGCACGACTGGAACGCGGCGTTGCGTAGTGGGCAGTGAGAAACAGACGTCGGCTGCAGATCGGAGAGAACGTGCACACCGCCTTCGTTGCGGTCACCATCCTGGGCGTGCTCTTCAACGGCGCTGCCGCCGTCACCTACCTGATCGGCCACGACTACCCCAAGACCCAGGCCGACATGAAGGGCATCCCACGGAAGTACGTGCCGGTCCTGGGCGGGATACTGGCAGCGGGAACTCTGGGCCTCCTGGCCGGCCTGGCCGTCCCGCTCCTGAGCACGCTCGCCGCGTCCGGCCTGATCCTCTACTTCATCGGCGCGATCATCGCCCACGTTCGGGTGGGCTCCCGCGACATCGTCGGCGGCATCGTCTTCCTGGCCACAGTGGCCGCCATCCTGACCCTGAACACCCTCGACCGCGGCGCCTGGTAGGCCGCTGCCCGCAACGCCGGGCGTCGGGGCCCGATCCGGGCCACGCCGCCTGTCCCCGTCTGCCTCGGTGCAGCTGATTCGACGTCGCCGCGACCTTGTGCGTGCGAACCGACGGCGGGCGCTTCCTCCGCTGGCACCTGCTCGCCGAAGCCCGCCGCGACGTCACCCTCGTCCTGCGCGGCCGCCGCCGGGAGGCGGGTCTGTGACGCGAGGCGTCCTCACTCAGATCGCAGCCCTGCTCGCACCCCGGTTCCTGAAGACCCGGATCCTGGTACGCGTCCAACGGCCCCGCCCTCGTGGGGCGCTGCGCCACAGTCTCCACAGTTGTTCGCCGGCAAGGCGACCGGTGACCCGTCCGCGTGGACTCCCCGCTGGCAGCGGACGGACAGTGCGGTGAGGTGATCGGAACCGCGAAATCGTTGACGGTACGCACGGAGCAGCGCTGTGGTGATGCCGGCGGTTGCCCTCACCGCCATCGGGCTCACCAGCGACCAGCGGCTGGTCGAGTTCGACGTGAGGAAGCCCTCGAGGACCTGTTCCCACCTGGACGTCCCTCCTTGGACCATCAAGATCCATTGTCAGGGTGTCCACTCCAAGGGATCAGCCTCATGAGGACCGCGGCATCGGCATTGACGTAGTAGCTGTCCCTCACCCCGCTGAACTTCTCCTGGCCGGCGGTGTCCGGGCGACAGTGGATACAGGCCGGCACGCCCTCGGCCAGGAACTGGCGCACCTGCTCGGGCGGCCGGAGCGCAGCGCGTGCCGGTCCCGCGCGCGACCAGCCACGGCGGAGGCTCGGGCTGCTGCTGCTGCTGCCGGGCGGTGGCGGCCTCGCGCTCCTCGGCGGCGGCAAGAGCCTGTTCCGCGCGGCCGAGTTCGCCGCGGACCGCGTCCGCGCCCCCGTGCCGCAGAACCGTCACCAGCTTGCCGAACTGCCTCGGGCTCAGCCCGGTGAACGGGGTTATCCAGGACGGCTCCGACGCCGTGATCACACCAGCCAGAACAAGATCATCTCGCCCGTGACCGGCAGTTATGGGACAACCCTTCGGCGAGCGACGGCAGCGCACGGTGCTGACGCGAAGGCGACTTGGCCAAGCAGACGGGGCAGACCGACGGCACATCGAAGCTCCGGTGATGGACGGCGACCTGGGAAGGTCATCCGTCTTCAACCGGAGCTTCGCTGCTTCCGTGGCGGCCTTCCTCCCGATCATCACACCGTCGTGACCAGGCGTCTCACAAGACCATCACGACTTTGAATCAGCCCTGCCGGGACACCCGTCGCGGCAGGGTGCAGGCGCCGGGCGCCCCGTCGACAAGAATTTCTTGTGCCATCGGGCGGCTGGGTCGGACAGCTCACGGGCGGAAGGCGATTGACAGCTCTACAACGCGCCCTGCAGCAAGTTGCCGTCTGCCTGGTGCGGGCGCAGGGCGCCCCGTCATCATGAATTTGTGCTGCCATCGGGTGGCCGGGTCGGACAGCTCACGGGCGGAAGGCGATTGACAGCTCTACAACGCGTCTGCAGGAAGTTGCCGTTCCAGTTGACGTGACGGAGGGGAAGCTGTATCGCGACTGTTTTGAGCACATTGCACGGGATGGAGCAGAAGAATGCATGAGCGCGAGTTTCGCGCCTTCGTTTCGATCGCCGAAATAGGAAGAATGGATCAGGCGGCGAAGGTTCTGGGTTACTCACAACCCGCCATCAGCTACCAGATAAAATGCTTGGAACGTGCGCTCGGAGCCAAGTTGTTCACTCGGGATTCAAGTGGGGCCCGGCTCACCAGGGAAGGTCTCATGGCCCTTCCCTCCGCGCGAGCCATACTGGCTCTCATTGACAATATCAAAGTGTCTTACGAGGTTTGAGTGGCCGTCGGCGGGTAGTGATCATGCCGTTGATCACTACCTGCCGAAACATCATGTCTCAGCCGATTTCGACATTCCAGCCCATGATGACGCTGAGGGAGGAGGCTATCGTGAGGACTCCTATGAGGGCGATGGATACTCGGTTGACCCTGTCGACAGCAGCTTCTGTCGAACCGGTGTCCCTGAGGTACTGCAGTGCGGAACCGAGCAGGCAGATTCCCATGGCGATGAACCAAGGCTCATAGAACAGTATGTTCCACAGGTTCATCGAGGTCACATTCAAGGTTTCCCACTCGTCCGGGTAGTCAATCTCGATGGCGCCGCACAGTTCGAGCAGATGCGTGAAGCCTCCAGCGACGCCGTGTGTCACGCTGAAGATTCCACCCAGCAGCACCGGGCTCAGGCATGCGACCAGCATGAGCGGCCTGGGAATCTGTTCCCCAGGAAGGAGCGGTGACCAGCGCGGAATCGTCCGCACACGCGATTGGGTGAGGAAAAGGCAGGCCACTCCGCCGAGCAGGATAACCAGCCCGGCCACGTAGTTGGCCATGTACCAGGAGGGCAGGGTCTCCGGCTTGGAGGTCCCCGGCACACCTATCATGCCGCCCGCTCCCTGATAGAAACGCACGAAGACGGCGTATCCCACGGCGAGCCCGAAGCCCCAGTAGCCGGCCCGAGTGCCCCGGCCACCAGACTGCCGACCCTGGGCAGATTCTAACGTCTCGCTCACCGCGGACTCCTCGGGTATAGGACGGCTGAAGGCATTTGACGGAATGTCAACTTCTGCCTGGATATCCTCCACTCTAAGTCAGGTGAGTTGAGCGTGCCCGGTGAATGGCCCGCTCTGTGACGCACCTCATGACGCTACGTCACCGGTCCGCCCGCGGGCAGGGCTGATTTCAAAGTTCTGGTGATCTTTCTGTGGTGCTGGTCAGTTGATGGCCAGGAGCTTGAGCGGGTGGGTGAAGGGCTCGTAGGAGACCTCGCGGAGTCCGGCGGCGATGCTGCGGTGACCTGCGGCGCGAAGGGCGTTGATCGCGAGGTTGCGGAGGTTGGCCATGCTGGCCGGGCCGTGCCCGGTGCGGATCTTGGAGGCGTCCTCGGCGAAGGTTGTGTCGCGGACGTGTTGGAGCCGGTTCTCGATCGTTTATTGCGATCCGGCCAGTTGGGCGATCTTCTGCGGGGTGGCTTCGGCCGAGGTCGGGCCGGTGATCGCGTAGACGGTCTCGCGGGTGGACTTCCCACTCGCGGCATCGACGCGGTTGCGCAGGATGCGGGCGGCCTGGACAACATGGGGAAAGTCCAGGCCCAGTCCGGTGACGGTCAGTACCCGGGTGGCGCGGGTCTCACGGCGGCCGTGCCCTGCCTCTCGGTCGTAGCGGCGGGCGGTCAGCGATCGCCGTCCACGAGCGGGCAGCGGCCGTCACCGCGCACGCGGCGACCAGGAGCACCGCCACGCACGGGTGACGCACCCCGCGCAGTCGGCGCGGATCGGGCAGCACGGCCAGCCGCTCGGCCAGCGACGGCAGCGCACGGTGCTGACGCGAAGGCGACTTGGCCAAGCAGACGGTGGCAGACCGGCGGCACATCGAAGCTCCGGTGATGGACGGCGACCTGGGAAGGTCATCCGTCTTCAACCGGAGCTTCGCTGCTTCCGTGGCGGCCTTCCTCCCGATCATCACACCGTCGTGACCAGGCGTCTCACAAGACCACCACGACTTTGAATCAGCCCTGCGCCCGCAGGCGAGTCCGGTTCGAATACTTGAAAGCAACTGCGGTGTTCAATCGTCCGGGCGGTAGGTTTAATTCGGCCCGATAGGCAGAAGCACGCATTCGGCGAATCGGCTATAAGGAGAGCTCGTGGACATTGCTATTTCTGCACGAGGGCTGCGTAAACGTTATGGCGATCACGAAGCCCTCAAAGGTGTTGACCTCGACGTTCCGGCAGGCACGGTGCTGGGGCTGCTCGGCCCCAACGGCGCCGGCAAGACCACCATCGTGCGGGCACTGACCACGCTGATCGTTCCGGACGCCGGACAGGCGGTCGTGGCGGGGTACGACGTCACCACCCAGCCGCGCGAAGTACGCAAGCGGATCGGTCTCACCGGACAGTACGCCGCGCTCGACGAACGCCTGACCGGCCGGGAGAACCTGGAGCTGATCGGGAAGCTGTTCCACGTCGGCCGGAAGGCGGCCAGGAGCAGGGCGCAGGAACTGCTGGAGCAGTTCGAGCTGACGGAGGCAGCCGGCCGCAGCGTCTCCACCTACTCCGGCGGCATGCGCCGACGGCTGGACCTCGCGGCAAGTCTGATAGCGAGTCCTCCCGTGCTCTTCCTGGACGAGCCGACCACCGGGCTCGACCCCGCGAGCCGCCTCGTGCTGTGGGAGATGGTCCGTGAACAGGTCCGCAGCGGAGTGACGGTGCTGCTGACCACGCAGTATCTGGAAGAAGCGGACCAGCTCGCCGACCGCATCATGGTGATCAACAAGGGCCTCACCGTGGCGGAGGGGACCTCCGACGAGCTCAAGCGCACGGTAGGAGGAGAACGCCTCGAGATCACGTTCGCCTCGGCCGACTCACTCCCGCCGGCGGCCGAGGCGCTGCAGCGGGTCGGCTTCACGAGCCCGGTGACCGACGCGGAGAACTGCCGGCTGTCAGTCGCTCTCGAGACCGGTCTGAGAGGGATCGCCGACGCCTCGAACTCACTCCAGAGCCTCGGGTTCGGGCTCGGGGTCGTCGATTTCTCTGTCCGCAAGCCATCGCTCGACGACGTATTCCTGGAACTGACCGACCGGCCGGGAGAGGCCGACGGGGTCGAAGAGGCAGCCGCGGAGGCCGTGTCCCGATGAGTATCGTACTGAGCGACTCGGCCGCCCTGGTCGGCCGGCACATGCGCCATCTGATCCGGATTCCGGAGAAGCTCATCGGCGTGACCGTCATGCCGATCGCACTGGTCCTCGTGTTCGGCTACCTGTTCGGCAGCGCGATGGAAGTCCCCGGCGGGGGTGACTACCGCGAGTACATCATGGCCGGCATCTTCGTGCAGATGATGCTGGCGGGCATCGGGACGACGGCGATCGGTGTCGCCGACGACCTGAACAACGGGCTGGTGGACAGGTTCCGTTCGCTGCCGATGTCCCAGGTGGCCGTGCTGATCGGGCGCACCGTTTCCGACCTGGCGCTCACCTTCATCTCCTGCATCGGCATCACCGTGGTGGGCCTCCTCATAGGCTGGCGTCCGCACGGCAACGCGCTGGAGACCGTGGCCGCTTTCGGGTTGTTGCTGCTACTCGGTTTCGCGGTGTCGTGGCTCGGTGTGGTCCTGGCCCTCCTCATCCGCAACCCCGAGGCGGTCAGCTCGATCACCACGTTCATCACGATGCCGCTGTCGTTCCTCTCCGCGGCCTTCATCCCGCTCAACAACCTTCCCGCCTGGTTGCGGACCATCGCGGAGTGGAACCCCATCAGCGCCGTGGTCAGTGCGTGCCGCGATCTGTGGGGCAACCCGACCGCGGTCACGGCCGACAGTGCTTTCGCCCTCCGGCATCCGGTGCCCTTCGCACTGGCGGGATCGGTGCTGCTGCTCGCCGTCATGATGCCGCTGGCCACCCGCGCCTACCGCCGCGCGGTGGCTCGCTAGCGGGAAATCCCCTTCGGCAGATGGCCTGCCACAGATGTGCGGAATCGGAGTGTGTACGGATCATGACCAGGCCCATCTCAGTGCTCGGGATCGGTGGTTCGCCTCGCGAGGGCTCCACCACGGAACGAGCGCTGCGCATCAGTATCGAGGCCGCCGAACACCGGGGCGCCGAGGTCGAGCTGATCACGAGCTCCGAGCTCGACCTGCCGCTGTACGATCCCCGGACCTCGCTGCGGGCGCCGCGAGCGAGGCGCCTGGTCCAGCTGATCGCGGCGGCGGACGGCATCATCGTGGCGACCCCGGCGTACCACGGCACCGTCTCCGGGCTGATGAAGAACGTCCTGGACTATGTGGAAGACCTGCGAGATGACGGCCGGCCGTACTTCACCGGCCGCGCCGTCGGATGTCTGGCGGTGGGCCAAGGCTGGCAGGGGGCGGTGTCGGCGCTCGCCTCTCTGCGCACCACCACACACGCGTTGCGCGGCTGGCCCACTCCGCTGGGCGTCGCGGTGAACACCGAGACCGGTGTGTTCAGGGGCGAGGGGCAGTGCGGGGATCCCGGTGTGGCGGGCCAGCTGCGGACCCTGGGCGGCCAGGTGGTGGAGTTCGCGGAGATGAGCCGGGCCTGGGAGGCTTCCCGGCTGGTGGGGCCGGCGA
This sequence comes from Streptomyces sp. NBC_01214, assembly GCF_026340975.1. Classification (GTDB taxonomy): domain Bacteria; phylum Actinomycetota; class Actinomycetes; order Streptomycetales; family Streptomycetaceae; genus Streptomyces. The sequence goes on from NZ_JAPEOS010000001.1 coordinate 3,278,395, forward strand.
CCGCGGTGTGAACAGGACGGACGCAGAAGGGCCTTCGTCGGGCAGGAGGAGATGAGCACCTCTGGCCGACGAAGGCCCCGGAGTGTCCCGGCGCTGAGCGGACGTCAGCGCGCCGCCTCGTGGGCACGCCAGGTGTCGTGGAGCTCGGCGAGGTCGTCGAAGCTCTCGATGACCCGGTCGCCGGCCACGCCGAAGTCGATGAGGCAGGCGACCTCGTCGACCCCCGCGTCCTTGAGGCGCTTCAGCACCGCCATGCAGTCGTCCACGGTGCCGAACATGCCGCTGGTCTCGAAATAGCGGTCGAAGGCCTGGGAGACCAGGAACTCCAGGTCCTCCGGGCTCATGCTCTTCAGCTCCGCGGACATGGAGGCACCGTCGACCCCGGCTGCCTCCGCCGCCTTGACCACCAGGTCGAAGGAGCTGGCCAGGTAGCGGGAGAACGGTTCGCGCACGGTTTCCCTGACGGCTTCGCGGTCGGCGCCGACGAAGGTGTGCAGCATCAGGGCGACATGCCCCTGGCCTGAGGTGTTCTGGGGGCTGTCCCGGTAGGCCCGACGGTACCCGTCGATACGCTGCGCGAGCACGTCCACGTCTTGTCCGAGCAGGTGGGTGAGCATTCCCATGCCGTTCGTGCCGGCCAGGGTGAACGTCTCGGGGGTGCCGGAGCTGGTCAGCCATACCGGCAGTTCGGGCTGGACCGGCGGCGGGTACATGGTGAGCTCCACCAGCTCCCCCGCGCCGTCGGTCAGCTGCACCGGCTCCCGCCTCCAGAGCCGGCGGATCGTCTCGACCGTCTTCAGCAGCTCGCTCCTGCGGCCCTCGTAATTCTCCGGTCGGAGTGCGAAGTCCGCGGCGTGCCAGCCGGAGGCGAAGGCGATTCCGGCCCGGCCGTTCGACAGGTTGTCGACGACCGACCATTCCTCTGCTATCCGCATCGGATGATGCAGCGGGGCCACCACGCTACCCGCGCGCACAGCGACCCGCTTGGTCACCGCCGCCACGGCGGCGCTCGTCACCGAGGGGTTCGGGTAGAGGCCGCCGAAGGGATGGAAATGCCGCTCGGGCGTCCATACGGCGGCGAAGCCGTGGTCGTCGGCGAAGCGGGCACCGTCCATCAGCAGCCGGTACCGGTCGCTGTCCTCGGCGTCGTTGTTGGCAAAGTAGAAGAGGCTGAAATCCATGTTGTCTCCGGATCCGATGGAGTAACGGCTCGGGCATGAAACTACCCGTCAGCCCTCCGCGGTCTCACGGTGTGAGGCGAGAATTGAATATAAAATTCTTCAATAAAGGAAGACCTGGGTTGCGGCGTCTGAATCGCCCTCGCCCCATCGTCCGCCGGATGCGTATCGAATTCTTTTCAGTGGTGCGCACGGTTGGCCCCCGAGCGCCTAACGTGTTACTGCCGCTATTCGAGGCGGGTCTTCTATCCGTGCCGCCTGACGGAATGTCAGGGCTCGATTGAGTCGAGATTGTCAGGCGGCCTCTCGGCAGTTGGGCCGATCCTAGAAAACGTGGAGTGAAATGATGATGGACCAGAGTCGACGGCTACCTCTGACGGAAGGGCAGTCCGGAATCTGGTTCGCGCAGCAGTTGGAGCCGGACAGCCCCGTCTTCAGCCTCGCCGAGATCATCGACATCACCGGTGCCGTCGATACCGCGCTGTTCGAGCAGGCCGTACGGCAGGTGGTCGAGGAGACCGAAGCCCTGCGTCTCCGCTTCGCCGACGACGGCGACGGCCCCTATCAAGTCGTCCTGGAGCCCTCCGCGGGACCGGAGCTGCGCATGGTCGACCTGCGCTCCGAAGCCGACCCGGACGTCGCTTCCGAGGCGTGGACGAGGGCCGATCTGGGTGCCCCGGTGGATCCCGCCGGCGACCGGCTGGTCACTCTCGCGCTGTTCCGGCTCGGCGACGAACGGTTCTCCTTCTACATCCGCTGCCACCACATCGCCCTCGACGGCCGGGGCATCGGCCTGGTGCCGCGCCGGGTGTCCGAGGTGTACACCGCGCTGGCCGAAGGGCGGAGCGTGCCCGCCGCCCCGGCGGGAACGCTGGAGGAACTGGTCGCCGCGGAGACCCGCTACCGGGCGTCGCCGCAGTTCGTCGAGGACCGGAGGTTCTGGTCCGAGCGGCTCGCCGGCCTGCCCGACGTAGCGGGATTCGCGGAGCAGCCGCAGCGGATGCCCCAGGGCATGCTGCGGCACAGCGGCCTGATAGGCCCTGAAGCGGTGAACGAACTGCGCACGTTCGTCGGTGGGCTGGGACTTCCCTGGCCCGTGGTCTTCGTCGCGGCGCAGGCCGCTTACCTGCACGCGGTGACGGGGCAGCAGGACATCGTCCTGGCCATGCCCGTCGCCGCCCGTGCCCATGCGGTTCGGGACATCCCCGGCATGGTCTCCAACGTGGTGCCGTTGCGCATCGCGGTGCGGCCCGGGGACACCGTGGCCGGGCTGCTGCGGCAGGTCCTGCGCGAGATGAGGTCGTCCCTCAAGCACCAGCACTACCGTTACGAAAACATGCGCCGGGACCTGGGGGCGGTCACGGGCGGGCGACGCCTGGTGGGCCCGCGCGTCAACCTCATCCTCTCCTCCCACGACGTGACCTTCGCCGGGCACCGCTCCACGGTCCGCACCCTGGCCGGCGGCCACGACGACGACCTGATGGTGGTCGTCGACGGCCGCAACGACGACGGCGCCGTGCGGATCGACCTTTCCGCCAGTCCGCTGCTGTACACGGCGGAGGCTCTGGCCGAGCACACGCGCCGACTGGTGCACCTGATCACGGAGTTCTCCCGAGCCGGCGCGGACGCACCCGTGGCGTCCCTGCAGATCCTGCCGTCCGACGAGCGGCACCGGATGTTGGTGGAGTGGAGCGGCGGCGCCACGGACGACACGGTGGCGGACGACTCCCGGCGTACGCTGGCCGAGCTCTTCGAGGCACAGGCGAGCGCGGCTCCGACGGCCGTCGCGGTCTCCTGCGAGGGCGAACACCTGACGTACTCGGAGCTGAACGAGCGCTCCAACCGGCTGGCCCGGCTGCTCATCGCGCGCGGCGCGGGTCCCGAACAGTTCGTGGCAGTGGCACTGCCCCGGTCCTTGGACCTGGTGGTCGCGTTGCTGGCCGTGGTGAAGTCCGGAGCCGCCTACGTCCCGGTGGACTCCGCCTATCCCGCGGAGCGCATCGCCTTCATGCTCGAGGACTCGCGACCCGTCCTGTTGCTCACCTCCAGTACGTTCGGCACCGAGGTACGGACCGGGGCGCAGGCGGTGCTGCTGGACGACCCCGCCACCGCGGCGCTCATCGCGGCTCATGCGGCCACAGACCTGAACGAGGACGAGCGGCCGGCCCCGGTCGGTCCCTCGAATGCCGCCTACGTGATCTACACATCGGGTTCGACCGGACGCCCCAAGGGCGTGCTCGTCCCGCACCGCAACGTCATCAGGCTGTTCCGTGCCACCGAGCGGTGGTTCGGCTTCGGCCCCGACGACGTCTGGACGCTCTTCCACTCCGCGGCCTTCGACTTCTCGGTGTGGGAGTTGTGGGGACCGCTGCTGCACGGCGGTCGCCTCGTCGTGGTGCCCTACGACGTCTCACGGTCCCCCGGGGACTTCCTCGAGCTGCTGGCGCACGAACGGGTCACCGTACTCAATCAGACGCCGTCGGCCTTCTACCAGCTCACCCAGGCCGACGCCGACGACCCGGAGACCGGGGCCGGACTCGCCCTGCGTTACGTGGTCTTCGGTGGAGAGGCGCTGGAGCTGTGGCGCCTGGGCGAGTGGTACGAGCGCCACGCCGAGGACGCGCCCAAGCTGATCAACATGTACGGCATCACCGAGACCACGGTGCATGTCAGCTACATCGAGCTGGACCGTGCGAGGGCCGCCGCCGGGACCGGCAGCCTGATCGGTGAGGGCATCGGGGATCTCCGTACCTATGTGCTCGACGACGCACTGCGGCCGGCTCCCGAAGGTGTGCCGGGAGAGCTCTATGTGGCCGGGGCCGGCCTTGCCCGTGGGTATGTGCGGCGGGCGGGGTTGACGGCGGAGCGGTTCGTGGCGGATCCGTTCGGTGGTGCGGGGTCGCGTATGTATCGCACGGGTGATGTGGCGCGGTGGGTCGAGGGCGGGGTGCTGGAGTATCTGGGCCGGGCCGATGACCAGGTGAAGATCCGGGGGTTCCGGATCGAGCTGGGTGAGATCTCGGCGGTGTTGGGCCGTTGTGCCGGGGTTGCTCAGGGTGCGGTGGTGGTTCGTGAGGACACGCCGGGTGATCAGCGGTTGGTCGCGTATGTGGTGGCTGATGGTGTGGTGGATGCGGAGGTGCTCCGTGAGGAGCTGGCCGCTGTGCTGCCCGGGTACATGGTGCCGTCGGCGTTCGTGGTCGTGGAGGGGCTGCCGCTGACGTCGAACGGGAAGCTGGACCGCACGGCGCTGCCGGCGCCGGAGGTGGCGGGGGCGGCCGGGGGGCGTGGTCCGCGGAGTTCGGTGGAGGAGGTTCTGTGTTCTTTGTTCGCCGAGGTGCTGGGTGTGCCGTCGGTGGGTATCGATGAGAGTTTCTTCGATCTGGGTGGGCATTCGCTGCTCGCGACGCGGTTGCTCAGCAGGGTGCGTGCGGAGCTGTCCGCGGAGCTGAGTGTGCGGGATCTCTTCGATCATCCGACGGTGGCGGGTCTGGCCGGGGTGTTCGGTGATCTGGGTGCGGTGCGTGGGGCGTTGGTGGCGATGGAGCGCCCGGATGTGGTGCCGTTGTCCTTCGCCCAGCGCAGGCTGTGGTTCCTCAACCAGCTCGAAGGCCCCAGCCCCACCTACCACATCCCCTTCTCGCTCCGGTTGACGGGCGGGTTGGACCGGGAGGCGCTGGAAGCGGCGCTGGGTGATGTGGTGGCGCGTCATGAGAGTCTGCGGACGGTGTTCCCGCAGGTGGACGGGGTGCCGCGGCAGCTGGTTCTGGACCCGGGTTCGGAGCGGGCCCGGATCGGTCTGACGGTGGAGGCGGTCACTGAGGCCGATCTCGGGGAACGGCTGGCGCAGCAGGCGGCGCTCGGTTTCGATCTCGCCGGTGACCTGCCGTTCCGGGCACGGCTGTTCGCGCTGAGTGACACCGATCACGTGCTGCTGATCGTGATGCACCACATCGCCAGTGACGGCTGGTCGGCGGCTCCGCTGCTGCGGGACCTGTCGCAGGCCTACGAGGCGAGGTCGCTGGGAGAGGTTCCGGGGTGGGAGCCGCTGCCGGTGCAGTACGCGGATTACGCCCTGTGGCAGGAGAAGACCCTGGGCGACGAGGCCGATCCGGGCAGCGTGATCGCCCAGCAGATCGGTTTCTGGAGCGCCGAGCTCGCCGGGATGCCCCAGGAGCTGGCGCTGCCGGTGGACCGGCCCCGGCCTCCGGTGGCCGGCAACCAGGGTGCGACGGTTCCCGTGCTGATTCCCGCTGCTCTGCACCGCGGGCTGGCGGAGCTGGCCGCGCAGACCCGGTCGAGCATGTTCATGGTGCTGCAGGCCGGCGTGGCCGCTCTGCTGTCCGGTCTCGGCGCCGGTGACGACATCCCTCTGGGCACGGCGATCGCGGGACGGACCGACCAGGCGACCGAGGACCTCGTCGGGCTGTTCGTCAACACCCTGGTCATGCGCACCGACCTCTCCGGCGCCCCGAGCTTCCGTGAGCTGGTCGAGCGGGTCAGGGACCGCAACCTGGCGGCCTACGCCCACCAGGACATCCCCTTCGAACGCCTCGTCGAGGTGATCAACCCCGAACGCTCGCTCGCCCGCCACCCCCTCTTCCAGGTCATGCTCACCATCCTGAATCTTCCGCCCAGGACGATTCCGTTCCCGCCGCTGAAGGCGGAGTTCGTCCCGGGTGAGCGCGTGGTCGCGAACATGGACCTCTCCATCGACCTGTTGGAGCACCACACGGCCGACGGCACGCCCGACGGCGTCAAGGGTGTTTTCGAGTACCGCACCGACCTCTTCGACCGTCCGACGATCGAGCGGATGGCCAGCCTGCTGATCCAGCTGCTCGGCCAGGTCACGGCCCACCCTGACCGGCCTGTGCACCGCATCGATCTGCTCGGCGCCGCCGAGCGCACCCTGATGTTCTCGGAATGGAACGGCGCGGAGAGGGAGCTGACCCCCGCCACGGTCGTCGAGCAGTTCGAGGCCCAGGCGAGCCGCACCCCCGAGGCCGGTGCGCTGGTCTACCGCGACGTCCGGTTGACCTTCGCCGAACTGAACGCACGCGCCAACCGCCTGGCCCACCATCTGATCGCCGTGGGAGCCGGTCCCGAGCGAGTGGTCACGCTGGCGCTGCCCCGCACGGACGAGGCCATGGTGGCCCTGTGGGCCGTACTCAAGGCCGGCGCCGTCCACCATCCCATCGACCCGCAGGGTCCTTCGGAACGCACGGGCTTCATGTTCGACGAGGCGGCGCCCGTCGTCGTCGTCACCCTCTCCGCGTACGCGAGCGCGCTGAACGTCCCGGACGGGACGGTCCTGCTGGTGCTCGACGACGCCGGCACCGAGCGGGCCGTGGCGGGGCGCCCCGTCACGGATCCGACGGACAACGACCGAACCGTGGCGCTGCTGCCTTCGCACCCGGCCTACCTCCTCTACACATCGGGCTCGACCGGGCTGCCCAAGGGCGTCCTCGTCGAGCACCGCAACCTGCACGCCCTCTTCCACCACCACCAGTCCGAGTTCGTCCGCCCATCGGCACAGGCCGTCGGCCGGCAGGTCCGGGCCGCCCTGACGGCGTCGATGACCTTCGACACGTCCTGGGACGCGATGATGTGGCTGCTCGACGGTCATGAGCTGCATCTCATCGACGACGACATTCGGTGGGACGCAGGAGCGCTCTCCGCCTATGTGGCGGACCGCGGCATCGACATGCTCGACCTCACCCCCAGCTATGTGGAGCAGCTGGTACGGGAGGGGATGCTGGACAACGAGCGGCACCGGCCGACGCTGATGATCGTCGGTGGCGAGGGCATGAGCGCAGCCCTCTGGTCCGCCCTGCGCGCTGCGCCGAGCACGCGCAGCCTCAACTGCTACGGCCCCACCGAGGCGACGGTCGAGACCGTCTACTGGCCGGTCTCGGACGCGGTGGAGCCCCGGCTCGGGCGGCCCGTGTGGAACACCCGTGCCTATGTCCTCGACGAGTGGCTCCGGCCGGTTCCCGAAGGTGTGGCGGGAGAGCTCTACCTCGCGGGCTCCCAGTTGGCTCGTGGGTATGTGCGGCGGGCGGGGTTGACGGCGGAGCGGTTCGTGGCGGATCCGTTCGGTGGTGCGGGGTCGCGTATGTATCGCACGGGTGATGTGGCGCGGTGGGTCGAGGGCGGGGTGCTGGAGTATCTGGGTCGGGCCGATGACCAGGTGAAGATCCGGGGGTTCCGGATCGAGCTGGGTGAGATCTCGGCGGTGTTGGGCCGTTGTGCCGGGGTTGCTCAGGGTGCGGTGGTGGTTCGTGAGGACACGCCGGGTGATCAGCGGTTGGTCGCGTATGTGGTGGCTGATGGTGTGGTGGATGCGGAGGTGCTCCGTGAGGAGCTGGCCGCTGTGCTGCCCGGGTACATGGTGCCGTCGGCGTTCGTGGTCGTGGAGGGGCTGCCGCTGACGTCGAACGGGAAGCTGGACCGCACGGCGCTGCCGGCGCCGGAGGTGGCGGGGGCGGCCGGGGGGCGTGGTCCGCGGAGTTCGGTGGAGGAGGTTCTGTGTTCTTTGTTCGCCGAGGTGCTGGGTGTGCCGTCGGTGGGTATCGATGAGAGTTTCTTCGATCTGGGTGGGCATTCGCTGCTCGCGACGCGGTTGCTCAGCAGGGTGCGTGCGGAGCTGTCCGCGGAGCTGAGTGTGCGGGATCTCTTCGATCATCCGACGGTGGCGGGTCTGGCCGGGGTGTTCGGTGATCTGGGTGCGGTGCGTGGGGCGTTGGTGGCGATGGAGCGCCCGGATGTGGTGCCGTTGTCCTTCGCCCAGCGCAGGCTGTGGTTCCTCAACCAGCTCGAAGGCCCCAGCCCCACCTACAACCTGGGTGAATCCCTCCGGTTGACGGGCGGGTTGGACCGGGAGGCGCTGGAAGCGGCGCTGGGTGATGTGGTGGCGCGTCATGAGAGTCTGCGGACGGTGTTCCCGCAGGTGGACGGGGTGCCGCGGCAGCTGGTTCTGGACCCGGGTTCGGAGCGGGCCCGGATCGGTCTGACGGTGGAGGCGGTCACTGAGGCCGATCTCGGGGAACGGCTGGCGCAGCAGGCGGCGCTCGGTTTCGATCTCGCCGGTGACCTGCCGTTCCGGGCACGGCTGTTCGCGCTGAGTGACACCGATCACGTGCTGCTGATCGTGATGCACCACATCGCCAGTGACGGCTGGTCGGCGGCTCCGCTGCTGCGGGACCTGTCGCAGGCCTACGAGGCGAGGTCGCTGGGAGAGGTTCCGGGGTGGGAGCCGCTGCCGGTGCAGTACGCGGATTACGCCCTGTGGCAGGAGAAGACCCTGGGCGACGAGGCCGATCCGGGCAGCGTGATCGCCCAGCAGATCGGTTTCTGGAGCGCCGAGCTCGCCGGGATGCCCCAGGAGCTGGCGCTGCCGGTGGACCGGCCCCGGCCTCCGGTGGCCGGCAACCAGGGTGCGACGGTTCCCGTGCTGATTCCCGCTGCTCTGCACCGCGGGCTGGCGGAGCTGGCCGCGCAGACCCGGTCGAGCATGTTCATGGTGCTGCAGGCCGGCGTGGCCGCTCTGCTGTCCGGTCTCGGCGCCGGTGACGACATCCCTCTGGGCACGGCGATCGCGGGACGGACCGACCAGGCGACCGAGGACCTCGTCGGGCTGTTCGTCAACACCCTGGTCATGCGCACCGACCTCTCCGGCGCCCCGAGCTTCCGTGAGCTGGTCGAGCGGGTCAGGGACCGCAACCTGGCGGCCTACGCCCACCAGGACATCCCCTTCGAACGCCTCGTCGAGGTGATCAACCCCGAACGCTCGCTCGCCCGCCACCCCCTCTTCCAGGTCATGCTCACCGTCCAGAACACGGATGACGCGGAGCTCAGCCTCGCCGGGGTGCACGTCGGTCAGCAGCCCGTCGGACTGACCGTCACCAAGTTCGACCTCTCCTTCAGCCTGACGGACCACTACGACGCCGACGGTGAACCGGCGGGCATCGGCGGCCTGGTGGAGTACAGCACCGATTTGTTCGACCCCGGGACGGTGCGGGAGCTGTGCGTACGTCTTGAGCGGCTGCTGACCTCGGCGGTGGAGGACCCCGAGCGGCCGGTCGGCGGGATCGATCTGCTGTCCGCCCAGGAGCGGCGGCGGATGCTGGTGGAGTGGAACGACACCGGGCGCGAGCTCCCCTGCGAGACGTTCCCGGAGCAGTTCGCCGCGCAGGTGGCGAGCACTCCCGACGCCTGTGCACTGGTCTTCGAGAGGGAATCCCTTTCGTACGCGGAGCTGGACGCACGCTCGAGCCGGCTGGCCCGGTATCTGATCGGGCAGGGGATGGGCCCCGAGCAGCTGGTGGCGATCGCGCTGCCCCGGTCGGCCGATCTGGTCGTCGCGCTGCTGGCGGTGATGAAGTCCGGGGCCGCGTACGTGCCGGTGGACGTGGACTACCCGGCTGAGCGCATCGCGTACATACTGCGGGACGCCGCCCCCGCTCTGGTGCTGACCAGCGGTGCGGTAGCCGAGCGGATTCCGGTCGCGGACGAGGCACTCGTGGTGCTCGATGGCCCGGAGGTCCCTCTCTCGGTGGCCGCGCTGCCCGCGGGAGCGGTGGGTGACGGCGAACGGTCGGCGCCGTCGGTGGTGCCGCACCTCGCGTACGTGATCTACACGTCGGGTTCGACCGGCCGCCCCAAGGGGGTGGGCGTCACCCATCGGGGCATCGCGAGCCTGGTGGCCTCCACGAGGGAGGCCTTCGCCGTCGGCGCCGGGGACCGGGTGCTGCAGTTCGCGGCGGCGGGCTTCGACGCGGCTTTCGCCGAGATCGCCCTGGCCCTGCTGTCGGGCGCGACGCTGGTGATGGCTCCCAAGGAGCGGCTGATGCCGGGAGCGCCCCTGGTGGAGCTGCTGGCCGAACAGCGCATCACCCAGGCGACCCTGCCTCCCGCGGCGCTGGCGGTACTGCCCGACGACGGGCTGCCCGAAGGGATGTCGCTGACGGTGGCGGGCGAGGCGTGCCCGCCGGATCTGGTGCGGCGCTGGTCTCGGGGGCGCCGGATGGTCAACGGGTACGGTCCCACCGAGACGACGGTGGCCGCTGCCTTCGCGGTGCTGGACGGTGGCGATGGTGTGGCTCCGGTCGGCCGGCCCGTGGTCAACGCGCGTGCCTATGTCCTCGACGATGGCCTGCGGCCCGTACCGGTAGGCGTTCCCGGTGAGCTGTACGTATCGGGGCACGGCCTGGCCCGCGGGTACCTCAATCGTCCCGGGATCACGGCGGAGCGGTTCGTCGCCAATCCGTTCACGGGTACGGGCGAGCGGATGTACCGCACCGGTGACGTGGTGCGGTGGCGTGCCGACGGGCAGCTCGAGTTCGTGGGTCGGGCCGACGGCCAGGTCAAACTCCGCGGCTTCCGGATCGAAACGGGCGAGATCGAGGCGGTGCTGGCCCGGATCCCGGAGGTGGCTCAGGCCGTGGTGGTGATCCGGGAGGACACGCCGGGCGCCAGGAGCCTGGTCGCCTATCTCGTGCCCGCCGATGGTGAGCACGGAGCCGACGACGGCCTGGACGTGACCGCGATGCGGGAGCACGCCGCTGCCTTCCTTCCCGACTACATGGTGCCCAGTGCCTTCGTGGTCCTCGACCAGCTCCCCCTCACCCCCAACGGCAAGATCGACAAGAAGGTGCTGCCCGCCCCCGCCTACGAGGTATCGGACGGGTCCCGTGCGCCCCGCACTCCGTACGAGGAGGTGCTGTGCGGCCTGTTCGCCGAGGTCCTCGGTCTTGCACGGGTCGGACTGGACGACAACTTCTTCGCCCTGGGAGGCCATTCGCTCATCGCCACCCGCCTGGTCAGCCGTATCCGTACGGCCCTGTCCGCCGAGATCGCCGTACGCGACCTCTTCGAGCGGCCCACCGTGGCGGGCCTGGCCGAGATCGTCGGTGAGGCGGACGCGGTGCGCGTCCCGCTCGCCGCCAGGCCGCGGCCCGACCGGATTCCGCTCTCCTACGCCCAGCAGCGCTTCTGGTTCCTCCACCAGCTCGAAGGCCCCAGTCCCGCCTACAACATCCCCTTCGCGCTCCGGCTCACCGGGGAGCTCGACCGTTCGGCGCTGGAGGCGGCACTGGCCGATGTGCTCGAGCGGCACGACAGCCTGCGCACCGTTTTCGCCGAGACCGCCGGTGTGCCCCGTCAGGAGATCCTCGACACCGAGCGGGTACGTCCCTCTCTCGAAGTGGTGGAGGTCAGTGGGGCCGGCCTCCCCGGTGCGCTCGCCGACGCGGCCGCGCGCGGCTTCGACCTCGCCACAGAGGTCCCCCTGCGGGCCCGGCTGTTCGCGGTCGGCCCCGAGGAACACGTACTCCTCGTGGTGCTGCACCACATCGCCGGCGACGGCTGGTCGATCGAGCCACTGGTCCGTGATCTGTTCGAGGCCTACGCCGCGCGCCTGGACGGTACGGCACCCGGTTGGACGCCCTTGCCGGTCCAGTACGCCGACTACACCCTCTGGCAGCGCGAGGTCCTCGGCGACGAGGACGACCCCGGCAGCACGCTGGCCGGGCAGGAGCGCTTCTGGGCGGACCGTCTCGCGGATCTGCCGAACCAGCTCGAACTGCCCACCGACCGCCCGAGGCCCGCGGTCGCCAGCCACCGGGGCGGGATCGTCGAGCTGCGTCTCGACGGCGAGCTGCACCGGGAGCTGGTGGCGCTGAGCCAGGAACTGGGCGCGACCCTGTTCATGGTGGTCCAGGCCGGACTCGCGGCGGCCCTGACGCGCCTCGGCGCGGGCCACGACATCCCGATCGGCACCGTGATCGCGGGGCGCACCGACCAGGCGACCGAGGATCTCGTCGGTCTCTTCGTCAACACCCTGGTGCTCCGCACGGACACCTCGGGCGAGCCCGGCTTCCAGGAGCTCGTGGAGCGGGTCCGGGAGGTGAACCTGGCGGCCCACGCCCACCAGGACCTGCCGTTCGAGCGCCTGGTGGACGTGCTGAAGCCGGAGCGCTCCCTCTCCAGGCACCCGCTGTTCCAGGTGATGCTCACCTTCCAGAACACGTCGTCGGACCTGCCCCGTCCTTCCGGCCTCGGCATCGGCCTCGAGGAGGTGCCCTCCGACGGAGCCAAGTTCGACCTGGAGTTCGTCTTCGGTGAGCAGCAGACCTCCGGCGGCGCACCCGACGGCCTCATCGGACAGATCGAGTACGCCGACGACCTCTTCGACCGGGAAACGGTCGAGCGGATCGGAGAGCGGCTGATCCGGCTGCTCACAGCCGCGGTCGCGGAACCCGCACGGCCCGTCGGTGAACTGGACGTCCTGGACGTGGACGAGCGCCGTCAGCTGCTCTCGGGGTGGAACGGCGCCGATGAGCCGGTGGTGCGGGCGGCGTTGTCCGAGCTGTTCGCGGCGCACGAGGCGCGGACTCCGGACGCGGTGGCGGTGGAGTCCGAGGAGTTCTCGTCGATGCTGTCGGGGACCCGGGCCCATGTGCTGGACGGCTCGTTGCGGCCGGCGTTGCCCGGGGTGGCCGGGGAGTTGTATGTGGCCGCGGCGGGTACGGCGCGCGACTGCTTCGATCGGGCGTCGTTGCCGGCGGAGCGCTTCGTCGCCGATCCGTTCGGGGCACCCGGTGCGCGGATGTACCGCACGGGTGACGTGGTGCGCTGGCGTGCCGGTGGGCAGCTGGAGTTCGTCGGGCGTGCCGATGACCAGGTCGAGATCCGTGGTTTCCGGATAGCGCTGAGCGAGATCGAGCGCGTGCTGAGCGGGCACGGCGGTGTGGACCGGGCCGCTGTGGTGGTCCATGAGCCGCAGCCGGGCGTCGAACAGCTGGTGGCGTATGTGGTGCCGGTGGCGGGGGGCGCGCCGGAGGGCCGTGCACTGCGTGCGCATGTGTCCGGCGTGCTGCCCGAGCACATGGTCCCTGCGGCCTTCGTGGTCCTGGACGCACTGCCGCTCACTGCCGTGGGAAGGCTGGACCGGAGCTCGCTCCCCGTGCCCGTCTTCGACAACGCGAGCGACTCGCGTGCCCCTCGTACCAGGAACGAGGAGATCCTGTGCGGCGTGTTCGCCGATGTTCTGAGGCTGCCCGAGCCAGCCGGAATCGACGACAACTTCTTCGAGCTGGGCGGTGACAGCATCGTCTCCATCCAGGTGGTGCTGGCAGCCCGCAAGGCCGGGCTGATGATCACGGTGAAGGACATGTTCGCCTGCAAGACGGTGGCCGCTCTGGCAGCCGTCGCCACCGAGAAGGGAGCCACTGCTTCGACCGAGCCCGACGTGGCGACCGGGGAGATCGTGCCCACACCGATCATGCACGGACTGCGGGAACGGGGCGGCACCGTTGACGGGTTCAGCCAGTCGATGCTGCTCCAGGTGCCCGCCGGCCTCGACGCCGGCGTCCTCACCGGCGTGCTCCAGACGATCGTCGACCACCATGACGTGCTGCGGCTGCGGATGACCCCCGAGGCAGGGGAGTGGCGGATGGAGATTCCGCCGGCCGGAGAGCTGCGCGCGGAGTCGTTCGTGCGGAGGGTCGACATCTCCGGGTACGACGAGGTCTCCGGGGAGGAAGACACCGCACTGCTGCCGCTCCTCCAGGACCATGCCGAACGTGCCTGGCGGCGGCTGTCGCCGGAGTCCGGCACGATGGTGCAGGCGGTCTGGTTCGATGCCGGTGCCGCACGGCCCGGCAAACTGCTGCTGGCCCTCCACCATCTCGTCGTGGACGGCGTCTCCTGGCGGATCCTCCTGCCCGATCTGCGGGAGGCGTGGCAGGAACTGTCCTCGGGGCGCATCCCTCGGCTCGCCCCGGTGGGCACGTCGTTCCGCCGGTGGACGGAGCACCTGCTCCACGAGGCCGGGCGGCCCGAGCGCCTCGCCGAGCTGGACCGGTGGGTGGAGGTCCTGGCGGCTCCCGGCGCCCCCCTGGGCAAGCCGCTCGACCCGGCTCGTGATGTCGCCGCCACCGTGCGGCGGGTCACGCTGACCCTGCCGAGCACCGACACGGAGCCGCTGCTGACCCGGGTGCCCGCCGCCTTCAACGCGGGCGTCGAGGATGTCCTGCTCATCGCCATGGCGTTGGCGGTCACCGACTGGCGGCGCAGACGAGGAGGCGCGGACGGGCCCGTGCTGATCGGCCTCGAGGGCCATGGCCGGCAGGAGATCATCGAGGGCGTGGACCTGAGCCGTACGGTCGGCTGGTTCACGAGCCTGCACCCGGTGCGTCTGGAGCCGGGAGCCGTCGACTGGCGGGAACTGTGGGACGGCGGGCCGGTCGCAGGCCGGGTGGCCAAGCGGATCAAGGAACAGCTGCGGGTACCGGACAGCGGCCTCGGCTACGGCCTGCTGCACCATCTGAACGCGGAGAGCCGGAAGGTTCTGGCCGAACTGGCGAAGCCCCGGATCGGCTTCAACTACCTCGGCCGGTTCGCGGTTACCGACGGAGGCTCTCCCGTCGATGACTGGTCGGTCGCACCCGAGGGCGAGTTCCTCACCGACGGCCAGGACGCCGACCTGCCCGCGCCGTTCGAACTGGAGCTCAACGCCGTGACCGTGGACCGCCCCGGCGGCCCGGAACTGGTGGCGACCTGGTCGTGGCCGGAGGCGGTGCTGGGCGAAGAGGACGTCCGGGAACTGGCGCAGGGCTGGTTCCGGGCGCTGGACGCACTCGTACGGCATGCCGACACCTCCCAGTCCGGTGGCTACACCCCCTCCGACCTCGCGCTCGCAGCGCTGGACCAGGACGAAATCGATCTGCTCGAAGACGAATGGAGAACGCTGTGACGACCAGGCCGGGGTTTGAAGATGTCCTGCCGATGGCGCCCCTGCAGGAAGGGCTGCTGTTCCACTCGCTGTACCAGGACCAGTCGCTCGACATCTACGTCGCGCAGACCGTTCTCGACCTCCAGGGGGAGATCGACTTCCCGACCATGCAGGCGAGCGTGCGGGCGCTGCTGCGCCGGCACGCCAGCCTGCGGGCCGGCTTCCGCTTCGAGAAGCTGAGCAAGCCCGTCCAGGTGATCCACCGCGAGGTCGAACCGCCGCTCCGCGAGGTCGACCTGAGCGGTCTCGACCCGCAGGACCAGGAAGCGGCCTTCGTCGAGCTGCGGGACAAGGACGCCTCGGACCGGTTCGACCTGACCGCGGCTCCGCTGCTGCGCTTCACCCTCGTCAGCTACGGCGGAGGGCGCCACCGCCTTGTGGTGACGCACCATCACATCGTCCTGGACGGATGGTCGAACGGCCTGATGCTGTTGGACCTCTTCGAGCTCTACCGGCGCGGCGGGGACGACGTGGGCATGCCCCGGGTCGCCCCCTACCGCGACTATCTGACCTGGCTGGGCCGACAGGACCGGCGCGCCGCGGAGGACGCCTGGCGCGAGGCGCTGGCTGGCGTCGATGAGCCGACCATGCTGGCCGGGAAGGATGCCGAAGGCGACCCGGACGCCACGGCTCCCGAGCATCTGACGGTAACCGTGCCCGAGGAGCTCACCGGCCGGATCGTCGAGACGGCCCGCAGCCGGGGCCTCACCCTCAACACCGTGCTGCAGGGCAGCTGGGCGCTGGTGCTCGGCCGGCTCACTGGCCGGGACGACATCGTGTTCGGGTCCACGGTCTCGGGGCGTCCCCCCGAGGTACCGGGCATCGAGTCCATGGTCGGCCTGTTCATCAACACCCTGCCGGTACGGGTCAGGCTGAACCCCTGGACCTCGCTGGCCGCCATGCTGACCGAGCTTCAGCACCAGCAGACCGAGCTGATGCCGCACCAGCACCTGTCCCTCCCGGAAGTACAGCGTCTCGCAGGCCTCGGGGAACTCTTCGACACCCTGACCGTCACCGAGAACTATCCGATCGAGGAAGACGACTTCGACCGCCTCGAGGGATCGATACAGCTCACCGGAGCATCGGGCAGTGACGCCAACCACTATCCGCTGAGCATCGCGGCGATCCCCGGGAACCGTCTCGAACTGCGCATCGGATACCGGTCCGACCTGATCGGGAAGAAACGCGCGGAGGCGATCGGCGCCAGGATCGTCCAGGTATTCGGACAGTTCACCGAAGACCCCGACCGGTTGATCGGCCGGACCGGGGTGCTCACGGACCCGGAGCGGGACCGGGTCCTGGCCCTGGGCCAGGGCCAGGACCCGCACCGTACGGGGGAGCCCGTGCCCGAGCTCTTCGAGCGGCAGGTGCGGGAGAACCCGGATGCGGTGGCCGTGTGCTACGAGGGCACGGCGCTGACCTATGCGGAATTGAACGGCAAAGCGAACCAGTTGGCCAGGTCGCTGGTCGCGAGGGGCATCGGCCCCGAGCGTCTGGTGGCGCTCGCCCTGCCGCGCTCCCCCGAACTGGTCGTCGCGATCCTCGCCGTACTCAAGGCCGGTGCGGCCTATCTGCCGGTGGACACGTCCTACCCGGCCGACCGCATCACGTACATGCTCACCGACTCCACCCCCGCCCTGTTGATCAGCACGGCCGAGTCCGCCGCCGGGCTGCCCCGGGTGGATTCTCTCCCCCGGCTCCTGCTCGACGAGCCCGCTCTCGCGGCCGGCCTCGACGCATATCTGGGCACCGACCTGACCGATGCCGACAGGGCCGCCCCTGTGAGTCCGGCGTCGCCCGCCTATGTGATCTACACCTCGGGATCGACCGGACGGCCCAAGGGGGTCGTCGTCAGCCACACCGGTGTGGCGAACCTGGCGGCCACCCAGGCCGAGCGGCTCGGAGCGGGGCCCGGCAGCCGGGTGCTGCAGATGGCCTCGCCCAGCTTCGACGCGGCCTTCTGGGACCTGACCATGGCGCTGCTCACCGGCGGCACCCTGGTACTGGCCCCGGCGGCCAGGCTGCTCCCCGGGCAGGGGCTCGTGGACGTGATAGCCGAGCACGGGGTCACCCACGGCACCATCCCGCCGGCGGCGCTCGCCGTGCTCGCACCGCAGGATCTGCCCTCGCTCCGGACGTTGGTGGTGGCGGGCGAGGCCACGTCCGGCGAACTGGTGGCCGCCTGGTCCAAGGGGCGCCTGATGGTCAACGCCTACGGCCCCACCGAGTCCACGGTCTGCGCCTCGATGAGCGGCACGCTGTCGGGATCCGGTGTTCCGCCGATCGGTGTCCCGGTCGACGGCGCCCAGCTCCATGTGTTGGATGCGGCCCTGCTCCCGGTCCTGCCCGGAGTCGTGGGAGAGCTCTACATCGCGGGGGAGGCGCTGGCCCGGGGGTACCTGCACCGGGCCGGGCTGACCGCCGAGCGGTTCGTCGCCAACCCCTACGGGGCTCCCGGCGCACGGATGTACCGCTCGGGCGACCTGGTGAAGTGGCGTGATGACGGACAGCTGGAGTTCATCGGCAGGGCCGACGAGCAGGTCAAGATCCGTGGGTTCCGGATCGAGCTGAGCGAGATCGCGTCGGCGCTCACCGCCCACCAGGACATCGACCAGGCGGTGGTCGTCGTCCGGGTGGACGAGTCCGGCGATGACAAGCGTCTGGTCGCCTATCTGGTTCCACCCGCTGGGTTCCAGGTGCCCGGTCCCGGCGCGCTGAGGGAGTATCTGGGCGATTCGCTGCCGGAGTACATGGTGCCGTCGGCGTTCGTCGCGCTGGACGCGCTGCCGGTGACCCCGAACGGCAAGCTCGACCGCAAGGCGCTTCCCGAGCCGGTCCTGGCCGGCACGCTGTCCTCCCGGGCTCCGCGCACTCCGCAGGAGGAGATCCTGTGCGCGCTGTTCACCGAGCTGCTGGGCGTGCCCAGGGTCGGTATCGATGACAGCTTCTTCGAGCTCGGCGGCCACTCGCTGATGGCGACGCGCCTGATCACCAGGGCACGCGCCGTGTTCGGCGTCGAGCTGTCGGTGCGTGCCGTCTTCGAGGCTCCCACGGTGGCCGGTCTCGCCGGCCGGATCACCGAGGGTGGCACGGGCCGCCGGGCGCTGGTGCCGATGGAGCGTGGCGGCGAGGTGCCGCTGTCCTTCGCGCAGAGCAGGCTGTGGTTCCTCAACCGCTTCGAGGGTTCGAGCCCGACCTACAACGTGCCGATGGCGCTGCGGCTGTACGGCGATGTGGATGCTGCCGCCCTCGAGGCGGCGTTCGGTGACCTCGCGGTCCGGCACGAGAGCCTTCGCACGGTGTTCCCCGAGACCGGGGGACAGCCCTGCCAGCGGGTGCTCGACGGCGACGGGGCGCTGCCCCGGCTCGAGGTGGTGGACGCCTCGGCGTTCGGAGCAGCCGAGCTGGACGAGGCGCTGGAGGAGTTCGCCTGTGGCGGGTTCGACCTGACGCGCGATCTGCCGGTGCGGGTGCGCCTGTTCTCGCGCGGCGATGGTGAGCACGTCCTGATGATGGTGCTGCACCACATCGTGGCCGACGGCTGGTCGAGGGCTCCGCTGGGCCGTGACCTGTCGGTGGCGTATGCGGCGCGGCTCGACGGCGCGGCCCCGGTGTGGGAGCCGCTGCCCGTGCAGTACGCGGACTACGCGCTGTGGCAGCGTGAGGTGCTCGGCTCGGAGGACGACCCCGAGAGCGCCATCTCCCAGCAGCTCGCGTACTGGCGCGAGCAGCTCGCGGACCTGCCGGCCGAGCTGGCGCTGCCCGCGGACCGGCCGCGCCCGGCCGTGGCCACCTACCGGGGCGGCTCCGTGCCGTTCAGGCTGGACGCCCTGCTGCACCAGCGGCTGCTCAAGCTGGCCCGAAGCGGTCAGGCCAGTCTGTTCATGGTGCTGCAGGCTGGTGTCGCGGCACTGCTGTCACGGTCGGGTGCGGGCGAGGACATTCCGATCGGCACACCGATCGCGGGACGTACCGACGACGCGCTCGACGATCTGGTCGGCTTCTTCCTCAACACCCTGGTGCTGCGCACGGACGTCTCGGGCAGGCCCACCTTCCGTGAGCTGCTGGCCCGGGTCCGGGATGCCGATCTCGCCGCGTACGCCCATCAGGAGCTGCCCTTCGAGCGGCTCGTGGAGGTGCTCAACCCCGAGCGTTCCCTCTCCATGCACCCGCTGTTCCAGGTGATGCTGACGC
Source organism: Streptomyces sp. NBC_01214 (assembly GCF_026340975.1). Classification (GTDB taxonomy): domain Bacteria; phylum Actinomycetota; class Actinomycetes; order Streptomycetales; family Streptomycetaceae; genus Streptomyces. The sequence goes on from NZ_JAPEOS010000001.1 coordinate 3,297,562, forward strand.
TGCAGAACAACCCGGACGCCTCGCTGGTGATGCCGGGGCTGCGGACCGAGGGGCTGGAGCTCGACAACACGGTTGCCAAGTTCGACCTGTTCTTCGCCATGGGAGAGCTGCGCGGCAGCGACGGCTCGCCCGACGGAATCGAGGGCCAGATCGAGTACAGCTCCGACAGGTTCGACCGCAGGACCGTCGAGCTGCTGGCCGAGCGCCTGGTGCGGCTGCTGACCGCGGCCGCCGCTGACCCGCGGCTCCCCGTGACGGGCCTCGACATCCTGCACCCGGTCGAGCGCCACCAACTGCTGGTGCGCAACAACGACACCGACCACGCGATTGAAGCGACCGGTCTGCCCGCGATGTTCGCGGCCCAGGTCGCCCTGGCTCCCGGAGCCGCCGCCGTGGTGACGGACGAGTCCGTGCTCAGCTATGCCGAACTCGACGCCAGGTCCAACCGTCTGGCGCGGCTGCTGATCGGACGGGGGATCGGACCCGAGTCGGTGGTGGGGCTGCTCCTGCCCCGGTCCGCAGAGCTGATCGTCGCGATCACCGCGGTACTGAAGGCCGGTGCGGCCTACCTCCCCATCGACCCCGACTACCCGGCCGACCGCATCGCGTTCATGCTGGGCGACACGGCCCCCGCGGTGGTCCTCACCGACACCGGAACCTGGCAGGACCAGGACGGTGTGCGGACCCCGTACGTCGCGCTCGATGAGCGCGCCACCCTGGACGCGCTGGCATCGCTCGACCCCGCCGCCGTACGCGACGACGAGCGGGTGGCACCGCTCACCCCGGACGCTCCCGTCTACGTCATCTACACCTCGGGGTCGACGGGGCGCCCCAAGGGGGTCGTCATGCCGGCCGGGGCGATGCTGAACCTGCTGTCCTGGCACGAGTCCGCGATCGGACCGGCGGAGGCGGGCGCGGCCGGAGCGAGGGTGGCCCAGTTCACCGCGATCAGCTTCGACGTGTCCGCGCAGGAGATCCTGTCCACCCTGATGTCGGGCAAGACCCTGGTCGTCCCCGACCAGGAGACCCGTCGGGACGCCTCCCAGCTGGTGCGTTGGCTGGAGGAACACCAGGTCAACGAGATGTACGCCCCCCAGCTGGTGGTGGACGCCCTGGCTGCGGCCTCGGTCGAGCAGGGCCGCGAGCTGCCCGCGCTGAAGACCATCGCCCAGGCCGGGGAGGCCCTCGTACTCACCCAGGACATCAGGGCGTTCTACGGCGGCGGGGTCGACCGCACGCTGCACAACCACTACGGACCCACCGAGACGCATGTCGTCACCGCCGGCACGCTTCCCGCCGACCGGACGGGGTGGCCCGCCACCGCGCCCATCGGCGGCCCCATCTGGAACACCCAGGTCTATGTGCTCGACTCGGATCTCGGCCCGGTCCCGACGGGTGTGGCGGGAGAGCTCTACCTCGCGGGGAGTAACGTCGCACGCGGCTACCTCAAGCGCCCCGGGCTGACCGCCGAGCGGTTCGTCGCCAACCCCTACGGGGCGCCCGGCGCGCGGATGTACCGCACGGGCGACCTGGTGAAGTGGCGCCTGGACGGCCAGCTGGAGTTCATCGGACGCATCGACCACCAGGTCAAGGTCCGCGGGTTCCGTATCGAACCCGGTGAGATCGAGGCCGCACTGGGCAGGCACGAGGACCTCTCGTCGGTCGCCGTCCTGGCCCGCGAGGACCGTCCGGGAGTGCAGCAGTTGGTGGCCTATGTGGTGCCGACGGCAGGACGGGATGTCCCCGACGCCGAAGCGCTGCGGCGGTTCGTCGCGGGCGAGGTGCCCGACTACATGGTGCCGTCGGCGTTCATCGTGCTGGATGCGCTGCCGCTGACCCCCAATGGCAAGCTCGACCGGCGGGCGCTGCCCGCTCCCGCGCTGGACGCGACGGCCAGGCGGGCACCGCGTACCGCGCGGGAGGAAGCGCTCTGCGTGCTGTTCGCCGAAGTGCTCGGCGTGCCGGACGTCGGCATCGACGACAGCTTCTTCGAGCTGGGCGGGCACTCGCTGATGGCGACCAGGCTGATCAGCCGCATCCGTACGGTGCTCGATGTCGAGCTGTCGGTACGCAGTGTCTTCGAGGCTCCCACGGTGGCCGGTCTCGCCGGGCGGATCACCGAGGGCGGCACGGGCCGCCGGGCACTGGCGCCGATGGAGCGCGGCGACGACGTACCGCTGTCCTTCGCGCAGCGCCGTCTGTGGTTCCTCAACCGCTTCGAGGGCCCCAGCCCGACCTACAACCTTCCGCTCGCACTGCGGCTGCGCGGATCGCTGGACGTGGACGCGCTGCGGCACGCGCTGAACGACGTCGTGATGCGCCACGAGAGCCTGCGGACGCTGTTCCCCGAGACCGGCGGGACACCCCGGCAGGTCGTCGTCGACCACGTCCCCGAGCTTGAGGTGGTGGACGCGTCGGCGTTCTCGGCCGCCGAACTCGACGAGGCGCTGACCGAGGCCGCCGGCGCGGGATTCGATCTCGTCCGGGAGCTGCCGGTGCGGCTGCGGCTGTTCGCCCGCGGTGGCGACGAGCACGTCCTGATGATGGTGCTGCACCATATCGTGGGTGACGGCTGGTCGATGGCTCCGCTGGGCCGTGACCTGTCGGTGGCGTATGCGGCGCGGCTCGACGGCGCGGCCCCGGTGTGGGAGCCGCTGCCCGTGCAGTACGCGGACTACGCGCTGTGGCAGCGTGAGGTGCTCGGCTCGGAGGACGACCCCGAGAGCGCCATCTCCCAGCAGCTCGCGTACTGGCGCGAGCAGCTCGCGGACCTGCCGGCCGAGCTGGCGCTGCCGACGGACCGGCCGCGGCCCGCCGTGGCCAGCTACCGGGGGGACCGCATCCAGATCCGGTTCGACGCCGGACTGCACCAGCAGCTGTCCGACCTCGCCCGCCGGCATGAGGTCACCATGTTCATGCTCTTCCAGGCGGCCGTGTCGACCCTGCTGTCCCGGCTCGGCGCCGGCGACGACATCCCGGTCGGAACCGCGGTCGCCGGGCGTACCGATGGCGCGCTCGACAATCTGGTCGGCTTCTTCATCAACACGCTGGTGCTGCGTACGGATCTCTCCGGAGACCCCAGCTTCGAGGAGGTGCTGCGCCGGGTCCGGGAGACCGGACTCGCCGCCTACGCCCACCAGGACCTGCCCTTCGAACGGCTGGTGGAGGCGCTCAACCCTGAGCGCTCGCTGTCCATGCACCCGCTCTTCCAGACCATGCTGAGCTTCGAGAACACCTCGGACGCGGTCGTCGAACTGCCGGGTCTGACCATGGTCCCCGAGCCCGTGGGCCTGGACATCGCCAAGTTCGACCTGATGTTCGGCCTCAAGGAGCAGTTCGCACAGGACGGCTCGGCCGCCGGGATCGACGGCGCGATCGAGTACAGCGGCGACCTCTTCGACGAGGCGACCGTCGTGGCCCTGCACGGCAGGCTGGAGCGCCTGCTGACCGCCGTCGCGGCGGACCCGGCCAGGCCGGTGGCGGACATCGACGTGCTTGGTTCCGAGGAGCGGGAGGCCCTGCGCGCCCAGGGCAGCGGGGACACGTACGAGCCGGAGTCCTCGGCCACGTCCATCGCGCACAGGTTCGCCGAGCAGGTACGCGAGACCCCGGACGCGATCGCGCTGAGCACGGGCGAACTCACCCTGACGTACCGGGAACTCGACCGGCGCTCCAACCGGTTGGCACACCGTCTGATCCGTTCGGGGATCGGGGCCGAGTCCACGGTCGCGGTCCTCATGGAGCGCTCCGAGCACCTGGTGACCGCCACCCTCGCGGTGCTCAAGGCCGGCGGCGCCTATGTGCCGCTCGACCCGCGCTTCCCTGCCGCCCGGATCATCAGGACCATGGACGAGACGGCGGCGTCGGTGCTCCTGGCCGACAGCGCGGTCCCGGTGCCGGAACTCGCCGACGGCAGTGAGCTGATCGTCGTCGACACCGACGAGTCGATCGCCCGGGAGTCCGATGGGGACACGGGTGTCCACACCCACCCCGAGCAGCTCGCCTACATCATGTTCACCTCCGGTTCGACCGGCACGCCCAAGGGGGTGGCGGTCACCCAGAGCAGTGTGGTCGCTCTCGCCCTGGACCGCCGCTGGCGCGGCGGCGCGCACGAGCGGGTGCTGCTGCACTCCCCGTACGCCTTCGACGCGACCACGTACGAGATCTGGGCGCCGCTGCTGGGCGGCGGCGAGATCGTCGTGGCTCCTCCGGGCCCGCTCGATGTGACGCGGCTCGGCGAGCTGATCTCCGGGCGCGGGGTCACCGGGCTGTGGCTGACAGCAGGTCTCTTCCGCCTCGTGGCCGAGGAGTCCCCCGGCAGCCTCACCGGTGTACGGGAAGTGTGGACCGGCGGCGACGTGGTGCCGGCCGAGTCGGTGCGCCGCGCGCTCACGCACTGCCCGGGACTCGTGGTGACCGACGGCTACGGCCCCACGGAGACGACGACCTTCGCCACCAGCCACCGGATGAGCGACGCGGAGCTGGTCCCGGCCACCGTGCCGATCGGCCGGGCCCTGGACAACATGCGGGTCCATGTCCTCGACGACCGGCTGCGGCTCGTCCCCGCCGGTGTGGCGGGTGAGCTCTACATCAGCGGAGCGGGCCTCGCCCGGGGCTACCTGGGCCGGTCGGGCGCTACGGCCGAGCGGTTCGTAGCCGATCCGTACGGCCCCGCGGGGACCCGGATGTACCGGACGGGCGACACCGCGCGGCGCAGGGCCGACGGCGAGATCGAGTTCATCGGCCGCGACGACGACCAGATCAAACTGCGCGGATTCCGCATCGAGCTCGGGGAGATCGAGGACCTGCTGCGGAGGCAGCCCGCGGTCGGCACCGCGTCGGTCGTCGTCCGGCACGATCCTCCGGCCGCCAAACGCCTGGTGGCCTATGTGGTGCCGGCGCGCGGGGGAGAGGCCCCGGATCCGGCCGTGCTGCGCGACGCACTCGCGGCCGATCTGCCCGACTACATGGTCCCGTCGGCGTTCATCGAGCTCGAAGCACTGCCGCTGACCGCCAACGGCAAGCTCGACCGCGCGGCGCTGCCCGCTCCCGCGATCGAGGTCCAGGCCGGGGCCAGGGAGCCCGGCACACCGGTGGAGAAGGTGCTGCTGGAGCTGTTCGGCGAGCTCCTCGGCGTGCGGGACATCGGGCCCGACCAGAGCTTCTTCGACCTCGGCGGGGACAGCATCACCTCGATCCAGCTGGTGTCGAGGGCCCGCGACCGCGGCCTGGTCTTCACCCCCAAGGACGTCTTCAAGCTCCGCAGTGTCGCCGCGCTCGCCTCGGCGGCCACCGCGCTGGACGGCAACGGGGGCGAGGACGCGCTGGCGGGGACCGGCGAGGTGCCGCTCACCCCGATCGTGCACTGGCTGCGCAACCGGGGCGGCGGCATCGGAAGGTTCAACCAGTCCATGCTGCTGCAGACTCCGGTGGGTATCACCCGCGAGCAGCTGACGGACACGGTGCAGGCGCTGCTCGACCACCACGACGCGCTACGGCTGCGCCTTTCCAGGAGCGAGGGCGACTGGCAGCTGGAGGTCGCACCGCGCGGCAAGGTCATCGCGGACGACCTGATCCGTCGCGTCGACATCACCGGGCAGGGCACCGAAGCCCTCCGCGCCACCCTGGCCGCCGAGGGCGAGAGCGCCTGGGACCGGCTCGACCCGGACGGCGGAGTGATGGTCCAGGCCGTCTGGTACGACGCCGGACCCGACCGGCGGGGCCGGCTGTTCCTCGCCGTCCACCATCTGGCCGTGGACGGCGTGTCCTGGCGGATCATCCAGTCCGACCTGGCCGCCGTCTGGCGGGCGGTCGCCGCCGGGCGCACGCCGGAGCTCATGCCCGTGGGAACCTCGCTGCGCCGCTGGTCCCAGCAGCTGACCCGGGCCGCGCGGGAACCCAAGCGGGTCGCCGAACTGGACGCCTGGCGAGAGCGGTTGGAGCAGCCTGACCCGCTGATCGGGAAGTGCCCGGTCGATCCCGGGCGCGACCTGGCCGCCACGGTCCGCTCGCTCTCCCTCACCCTGCCGGCGGAGGCCACCGAGGCTCTGCTCACCACCGTCCCGGCCGCGTTCCACGCGGGCATCAACGACGTCCTGCTGACCGGGCTCGCGCTGGCCATCGCCGACTGGCGGAGACAGCGCGGGTCGGGCGGGTCCGGGAACGGGCTGTTGCTCGCCCTCGAAGGCCACGGCAGGGAGGAGTTCCTCGGCGGGGTCGACCTCTCCCGTACGGTCGGCTGGTTCACCACGATGTATCCGGTCCGTCTCCATCCGGGTCCCGTGGACCACCGGGACGTCTGGGCCGCGGGACCGGCCGTGGGGCAGGCCCTCAAGACGGTGAAGGAGCAGCTGCGCGCCATCCCCGACAACGGAATCGGCTACGGGCTGCTGCGCCACCTCAACCCGGAGACCGCACCCGTGCTGGCGGCACACGCCGAGCCGCAGATCGGCTTCAACTACCTGGGCCGTTTCGACACAGGAGCGTCCAAGGAGCTCGCCGACTGGGCCCCGGCCCCTGAGGGCGGCGCATACGGCGCCGACGACCCCCGGATGCCGGTGGCGCACGCCCTGGAGGTGAGCGCGATCACCGAGAACCACGCCGACGGGCCCCGTCTCACCGCCACCTGGCAGTGGGCGGACGCGCTCTTCGACGAGTCCTCCGTCGAGAACCTGGCGCAGACCTGGTTCCGCGCCCTTCATGTCCTGGTGAGCCATGCGCAGAACCCGGAGACGGGTGGCCACACGCCCTCCGACCTGGGCCTCAGCTCCCTGGGGCAGGACGAGATTGATGAACTCGAAGACGAGCTGAACATCGAATGGGGTATGGAAAAGTGAGTCGTACGAGGATCGAAGACGTCCTGCCGCTGTCCCCGCTGCAGGAGGGCATGTACTTCCACGCCCGCTTCGACGAGGAGGAACTGGACGTCTACACCGTTCAGTTCGTGTTCAGCCTTGAAGGCCAGGTGGACGCGGCCCGGCTGCGGGAAGCCGTGCATGCCCTGGTGCGGCGGCACCCGAACCTGCGGGCCGGGTTCCGGCAGCGCAAGTCAGGCGAGCCGATGCAGGTCATCCATCGCGAGGTGAAGCTGCCCTGGGAGGAGATCGATCTCTCCGGTCTCGACGCCACCGAGCGGGAGGAGGAGCTCGACCGGCTCATTTCCGACGACCGCTACCGCCGGTTCGATCTCGCCAAGGCTCCGCTGCTTCGGTTCACCCTGATCGCGCTCGGCGGCGGTCAGCACCGGCTGCTGCTCAGCAACCACCACATCCTGCTGGACGGCTGGTCGATGCCGCTGCTGGTCGGGGAGCTGCTCGACCTCTACAGGCGGGGTGGCGACGCCACCGGTCTGCCGGTGGTGACCCCCTACCGCGAGTTCCTCGACTGGGTGCGGCGTCAGGACCGCGCCGCCGCCGAGACCGCCTGGCGCAAGGTGCTCGACGGGGTCGTCGAACCGACCCTGCTGGTGCCGGCCGACGCCGGCCGCAAGGCCGCGGCGCCCAAGCAGCTCAGGATCACCCTGCCCGAGGAGCTCGCCGAGCAGCTTCGGGTCCGTACCCAGGCCAGCGGGCTGACCCTGAACACGCTGGTGCAGGGTGCCTGGGCCGTACTGCTGAGCAAGCTGACCGGCCGCCAGGACGTGCTGTTCGGAGCCACCGTCGCCGGCCGGCCACCGGAGATCCACGGGGTCGAGTCGATGATCGGCCTGTTCATCAACACCCTTCCCGTACGGGTGGCCATGGAGCCCGGTGAGCCGCTGGTCGAGCTCCTCGGCCGGCTGCAGGACCAGCAGTCCGACCTCATCCCCCATCAGCACCTCAGCCTCTCCGCGGTGCAGGGGCTCACCGGACTGCCCGAACTGTTCGACACCCTCGTGGTGTTCGAGAACTTCCCTGTCGGCGCCGGGAAGCCCGAGGAGTCCGACGACGCGCTGAACGTCACCGACTTCACCGGTGAGGACTCCACCCATTACCCGCTCACCCTGATGGTGATGCCCGCGGAGGCCGGCCTGGGTCTGAGGGTCGGCTACCGCTCCGATCTGATCGACGATGCCGCAGCCCTGGCGCTTACGCGTCAGCTGCAGCGGGTCCTTGAGGCGATCGCCCTGACCCCGCAGCTCCCGCTGCGCGCGGTGGACATCCTGGAGCCGGACGAGCGCGAACAGGTGCTGGTGGAGTGGAACGCCACCGCGCACGAGGTGTCCGCCGGTGATCTGCTGACCCTGGTGGACGCATGGGTGGCACAGGCGCCGGATGCCGTTGCGGTGACGGACGGCGAGGCCACGTTGACCTATGCGGAGCTGGACGCGCGGGCTAACCGCCTTGCGGCGCTGCTCGCCGAACGGGGCGCTGGGCCCGAGGAGTACGTCGCCGTGGCACTGCCGCGCACGGCCGAACTGCTGACGGCGCTGCTCGCGGTGCTGAAGTCCGGGGCCGCCTATCTGCCGCTGGACCCGGAGTATCCGACTGAGCGCATCACGTACATGGTGGAGGACGCCCGGCCCTCCCTGGCACTGGTGACCTCCGCCACGGCCGGGCTCTTCGGCGTCGAGGGCCCGGAGCGGATCGCCCTCGACGATCCCGCCGTACTGGCACGTCTGGACGCGTCGGCGCCGGCGGTTCCCGGGCCCGCCGTCGCCACGTCTCCGGACAACCCGGCCTACGTCATCCACACCTCGGGGTCGACGGGCAGGCCCAAGGGAGTGGTGGTGCCGCGTGGCGCCGTCACCAATTTCCTCTGCGCGATGCAGGACCGCTTCCGGCTCACCGACCGTGACCGGCTGCTCGCGGTCACCACGGTCGCCTTCGACATCGCCACGCTGGAGATGTACCTTCCGCTGATCAGCGGTGCGGGCGTGGTCATCGCCTCCCGCGAGGTGGTGCGTGACCCGGGCGAGCTGACCGCGTTCGCCGCCACGACCGGTGCGACGGTGATGCAGGCCACCCCCTCGCTGTGGCAGGCGGTCACCGCCGCCAACCCCGAAGGGGTACGGGGACTGACGATGCTGGTCGGCGGCGAGGCACTGCCCTCGGGGCTCGCGGCCACGATGTGCGGGCTCGGCAGCAGCGTCACCAACCTCTACGGGCCGACCGAGACCACCGTCTGGTCCAGTGCGGCCGCGGTGGCGGGCGACGGAACCACCCCCACCATCGGGGGGCCCGTGTGGAACACCCGGATCTATGTCCTGGACGGGAGCCTGCGGCCGACACCTCCGGGGGTCGCGGGCGACCTCTACATCGCCGGTGACGGTGTGGTGCGCGGCTATCTGAACCGGCCCGGTCTGACGGCCGAGCGTTTCGTCGCGGATCCGTTCGAGCAGTCCGGGGCGCGGATGTACCGCACGGGCGACATCGCCCGCTGGCGTGCCGACGGCGAACTCGAATTCCTCGGCCGCGCCGACCACCAGGTCAAGCTCAGGGGCCACCGGATCGAGCTCGGTGAGATCGAGTCGGCCCTCACCGCCTTCCCCGAGGTGGGGCAGGCCGTCGTCGTGGTCCGCGAGGACGGACCGGACACCAGGCAGCTGATCGCCTATCTGGTCGCCGACCCGGGCGCACGGGTCCCCGCCGCCGCCGAGCTGCGCACCCGCACCGGCGCCGGGCTGCCGGACTACATGGTGCCCGCCGCCTTCGTCGTCCTCGACGAACTTCCCCTGACTCCCAACGGCAAGCTCGACCGCTCCAAGCTCCCCGCGCCCGAGTTCGGATCAGGCGGCGGCCGGGCTCCGCGTTCCCCGCGCGAGGAGATCCTCTGCGGTCTGTTCACCGAGCTGCTCGGTGTCACCGGGTTCGGCATGGACGAGAGCTTCTTCGAGCTCGGCGGCAACTCGCTGCTCGGCACCCAGCTGATCAGCCGGATCCGCTCCACCTTCGCCGTGGAGATCCAGCTGCGGGTGCTGTGGGACGCACCGTCGGTAGCCCAGCTCGCCGACCGGCTGGCCGGCGCGGACACCGACCGCAGGCCCGCGCTGGTCCCCGTCGACAGGACCGAGCGGATCCCGCTGTCGCTGGCGCAGCTCAGACTGTGGTTCCTCAACCGGCTCGAGGGGCCGAGCGCCACGTACAACATCCCTCTTCCTCTGCGGCTCTCAGGCGTCCTCGACCGGTCGGCGCTCCAGGCCGCACTGGGCGATGTGGTGTCCCGGCACGAGAGCCTGCGGACGGTCTTCCACGACATCGACGGAAAGCCGTACCAGGTCGTCCTCGACGACCTGCCCGAGCTGCCCGTCGTCCACACCGATGAGGAGCACCTGGAAGCCGAACTGACCGCGGCGATCGGCCACGGCTTCGACATCAGGTCCGAGATCCCCTTCCGGGCCCGGCTCTTCGCGCTGGGTGAGACCGAGCACGTCCTGCTGATCCTGATCCATCACATCGCGGGAGACGGAGCCTCGACGGGCCCGCTGGCCGCCGACCTCTCGGCCGCCTACGCGGCCCGTGCCAGGGGTCAGGCCCCGGCCTGGGATCCGCTGCCCGTGCAGTACGCCGACTACACCATCTGGCAGCAGCGGCTCCTCGGCGACATGGCGGACGAGAACAGCACCATAGCCCGCCAGACCGCCTACTGGCAGAAGACCCTGGCGGGGCTTCCCGAGCAGATCAGCCTGCCGACCGACCGGCCGCACCCGGCCGTCTCGACCTACCGGGGCGGCGTCGTCCCGGTGCGGCTCGGCGCGGAACTGCACCGCAAGCTCGCTGCCCTGGCACGCGAGAAGCGCGTCACGCTCTTCATGGTGATGCAGTCCGGAATCGCCGCGCTGCTGAGCCGCCTCGGTGCGGGCGACGACATCCCGCTCGGCTCGACCATCGCGGGACGTACCGACGAGGCCCTCGACGATCTGGTCGGGTTCTTCGTCAACTCCCTGGTGCTGCGCACCGATGTGTCGGGCAACCCGAGCTTCGCCGACCTGCTGGTCCGGGTCCGGGAGGCCGACCTGGCGGCGTACGCCAACCAGGATCTGCCCTTCGAGCGCCTCGTCGAGGTGATCAATCCCGAACGCACGCTCTCCAGGAACCCGTTGTTCCAGGTCATGCTCGCCTTCCAGAACGTGGCCGAGGCCCACCTCGACATCGACGGCCTCTCGGTGGGTGCGGCACACGCGGACGCACACGTGGCCAAGTTCGACCTGTCGTTCAGCCTGACCGACCACTACACGGACGACGGCGCGGCGGACGGCATCGGCGGCGTGGTGGAGTACAGCGCCGACATCTTCGACGCCGCCACTGTCCAGGACATCTGCACCCGCCTCGAGCGGCTGCTCACCGCTGTCGCGGAGAACCCGGACCGACCGTTCACCGAGATCGACGTGCTCACCGACGACGAGCGCGAGCGGATCCTGGTGGGCTTCAACCAGGCCAGGGTGGTCGAACCCGCAGGGCTGCTCCCCGACCTGTTCGAGGCGCAGGTCGCCCGCACCCCGAACGCGCCTGCCCTCGTCGAGGGGGAGTCGACCCTCACCTACGCGGAGCTCAACGCGAGGGCCAACGCACTGGCGCATGATCTGATCGCCGCGGGTGCGGGGCCGGAGCGTCTGGTGGGGGTGGTACTGCCTCGCTCGGCCGACCTGGTGGTGGCCCTCCTCGCGGTGGCCAAGTCCGGGGCCGCCTACGTGCCGATCGACCCCGAGTACCCGGCGGAGCGCATCGGGTTCATGCTGTCCGATGCCGCCCCGGAGCTGGTTCTCGCCGACTCGCGGACCGCTGCCGCGGTGCCGGCCGGGGTACGGGTGCTGCTTGTCACGGCGGAGCGGGGTGCGGTGACAACCGATCCGCGGGACAGCGACAGGCGCGCCGCGCTCACGGCTGCCAACCCGGCGTACGTCATCTACACCTCGGGTTCCACCGGCCGTCCCAAGGGGGTGGTGGTGGCCCACAGCTCGGTCGCGGTGTACCTGGAGTACGCGCGGGAGCACTACCCGTCGGTGGCCGACAGCGCGCTGCTGCATTCACCCGTCTCGTTCGACCTGACGGTCACCGCGCTGTACGCGCCCCTGGTTTCCGGCGGATGTGTACGGGTCACGGCGCTGGAGGGGCCCGGATCCGGTGCGCCCTGCCCGGCGTTCCTCAAGGCGACCCCGTCCCATCTGGCCCTGCTCGGACTGCTGCCCGAGGAGTTCTCGCCCACCGGCGAACTGGTCGTCGGCGGCGAGATGCTGCTCGGCGAGGTGGTCGAGGAGTGGCGCCGGCAGCGTCCGGGGGCCACGGTGGTCAACGAGTACGGGCCGACCGAGGCGACCGTGGGCTGCGTGGAGTACCGGATCGGGCCCGGCGAGGCGGTGCCGGCCGGACCCGTCCCGATCGGCCGCCCCATGTGGAACTCGGCGATCTACGTCCTGGACGCGGCGCTGCAGCCGGTTCCGGTCGGCGTCCCCGGTGAGCTGTACATCGCGGGTACCCAGCTTGCCCGCGGCTATCTGAACCGGGCCGCCCTGACGGCGGAGCGGTTCGTGGCCGACCCGTACGGTGCGCCGGGCGCGCGGATGTACCGGACCGGCGACCTGGGCCGCTGGCAGGCGGACGGCGATCTCGACTACCTCGGCCGGATCGACGACCAGGTCAAGCTCCGCGGCTTCCGGATCGAACTCGGGGAGGTGGAGTCGGCCCTCGCCCGGTGCCCGCAGGTCGCCCGCGCTGCTGCCGTGGTGCGCGAGGACCAGCCGGGGCACCGGCAGCTCGTCGGGTACGTCGTGCCCGACGAGGGCGGGGCGCTCGACGAGGAAGCGCTGCGCGGGCGCCTGGCCGGTCTGCTGCCCGAGTACATGGTCCCGGCCGCGGTCGTCGTCGTGGACGCCCTCCCGCTGACTCCCAACGGCAAGCTGGACCGCAAGGCCCTGCCCGCGCCGGACTTCACCAGTGGTGCCGACGCGAGTGCGGACGCCGCACCGCGCACCCCGCGGGAGGAGAAGCTGGCCGCCTTGTTCGCCGAGGTGCTCGGCTGCGAGGCGGTCGGCATCCACGACAGCTTCTTCGAGCTCGGCGGCGACAGCATCGTCTCCATCCAACTGGTCGCACGTGCCCGCAGACTGGGTCTCGCCCTGTCCCCGAAGGACGTCTTCGAGCACAAGACCGTGGCGGCGATCGCCGCCACCCTCACCGATCTCGACACCCCCGTGGCGGTGGACGCGGGCGCCGGAATCGGTGCCCTGCCGGCCACCCCGATCGTGCACTGGCTGCGTGAGCGGGGGTCGGAGATCAAGCGCTTCAGCCAGTCGATGGTGCTGCACACTCCGTCCGAGCTGACCTGGGACCAACTCACCGTGGTGGTGCAGGCCCTGCTGGACCGGCACGACGCGCTGCGGATGCGTCTGTCCCGGGCCGCCGACGGCACCTGGGGCTTCGAGGTCGCACCGCACGGGGCGGTGAGCGCGGCAGGGGTGCTCGACCGGGTCGACATCCGCGGTCTTGACGCCGAGGGCGTTCGGGACGCGGTGGCCGAGCACGGTGCGGCCGCGGTGGACCGGCTCGACCCGGATGAGGGGGCGGTGATCCAGGGGGTGTGGCTGGATGGCGGCTCCGGACAGCAGGGCCGTCTGATCGTCGTGGTGCACCACCTGGCGGTGGACGGCGTGTCCTGGCGCGTCCTGCTCCCGGACCTCGATGAGGCCTGGACGGCAGTCTCCGCGGGGCGGACGCCGGAACTCCAGCCGGTGGGGACGTCGCTGCGCACCTGGGCCGGCCGGCTCGGGGAAGCCGCCCAGGCCCCGGCTCGTACTGCCGAACTCGCAGACTGGCAGCGGCGCCTGGACGGGGACGCCCACCTCATCGGCGACTCGGCGCTGGACCCGGCACGGGACCTGGCCGGGACCGTCACGTCGCTGGAGGTCCAGCTGGACCCGGAGGTGACGGACGCCCTGCTCACCCGGGTGCCCGCCCTCTTCCACGCCGGGATCAACGACGTACTGCTGACCGCGCTGGCCCTGGCGGTGGCCGATCACCGTCAGCGCAAGGACCCCGATGCCCGCACGGACCTGCTGCTCTCGCTTGAGGGCCACGGCCGCGAGGAGATCATCGACGGGATCGACCTGTCCCGTACCGTGGGCTGGTTCACCACGGTGTTCCCGGTCAGGCTGGACCCTGGGCGACTGGACTGGAACAAGCTGTGGTCGGGTGGCCCGGCGGTGGGCCGGGCGCTCAAGGCGGTCAAGGAGCAACTGCGCGCCATCCCCGACAACGGAATCGGCTACGGCCTGTTGCGTTACCTCAACCCGGAGACCGCACCCGCGCTCGCCTCGGCGCCCACGCCGCAGATCGGCTTCAACTACCTCGGCCGCTTCGACGCGGGCGGGCGGCCGGACACCGCACCGTGGTCGCCTGCCGCGGACGACGCGGTGGTCGGCGGAGACGATCCGCTGATGCCGGTGGCACACGCTCTCGAGGTGCTCGCCTCCACGACGGGTCATGCCGACGGAGCACGTCTGACGGCCAGCTGGCAGTGGCCGCAGGCGCTGTTCACCGAGGCGGAGGTCCGTGAGCTGGCGGAGAGCTGGGTGCGTGCACTGACCATCCTGGCGGAGCACGCCGGGAAGCCCGGCGCCGGCGGGCGCACGCCTTCCGATGTCCCCCTGGTGTCCCTGAGCCAGCACGAGATCGCCGCGCTGGAGGGGGACACCCCCGCCGCCGTCGAGGACATCCTTCCGCTGGCGCCCCTGCAGGAGGGTCTCTTCTTCCAGGCCCAGCTGGAGGGGGAGCGGGACGTCTACACCGTCCAGTACGTGTTCACCCTCGAAGGGGAGGTGGACGCCGCCGCGATGCGGGCGGCCGGCGCCGCCGTGCTGCGCCGCCATGCCAATCTGCGGGCCGAGTTCCGGCACACGAAGTCCGGAGCGGCGATCCAGGTGATCCACCGAGAGGTGGAGCTCCCCTGGGCCGAGGTGGACCTCAGCCATCTGGGCGAGGCCGATCGCGCCCGGGAGCTTGCGAGGCTGGTCGCGGAGGACCGGTTCCGGCAGTTCGACCTGTCCCGGCCGCCGCTGCTGCGTCTCACCCTGGTGCGGCTTGCTCCGCAGAGCTACCGGCTGCTGTTCAGCAACCATCACATCCTGCTGGACGGCTGGTCGATGCCACTGCTGCTGACCGAGCTGTTCACGATCTACGAGGAGGGCGGCGACGACTCGTCGGCGGGCCCGGTGGCTCCGTACCGGGACTACCTCGACTGGCTGCACCGGCAGGACCCCGAGGCCGCCGAGGCCGCATGGCGGACCGCGCTGGAAGGGGTGTCCGAGCCGACCCTGCTGGCGGCCGCCGACCCGCACCGCGCTCCCGTGGTGCCGGAGCACCTGGTGGTCGAGCTTCCGGACGGGCTCACCGAGCAGCTGACGAAGCGCACCAGAAGCAGCGGGCTGACCATGAACACCATGGTCCAGGGTGCCTGGGCAGTGCTCCTCGGCCAGGTGACGGGCCGCCATGACGTGATCTTCGGCGGAGCGGTCTCAGGCCGTCCGGCGGGGCTCCAGGGTGTCGAGTCCATGGTGGGGCTGTTCATCAACACCCTGCCGGTACGGGTCCGCTTCTCCGCGGAGGAATCGCTGGCCGAGCTGCTGACGCGGCTCCAGGGCCAGCAGTCCGACCTGATCGAACACCACCACGTGCGGCTGTCCGACCTCCATGCGTCCGTCGGTCTCGGCGAGCTCTTCGACACCCTTGTGGTGTTCGAGAACTATCCGTTCGACGCGAAGGGCGGGCAGGAGTCGGGCGCCGAGCTGTCGGTGGTGGACCTCGAGGCCGAGGACTCCACGCACTATCCGCTCACGCTCGATGTCATGCCGGGCAGCCGGCTGCACCTGCGAGTCAGCTACCGCCCCGATCTGATCACCCCCGACACCGCGCAGCGGCTGGTGGCCCGGCTCCAGGTGGTCCTGGAGGCCATCGCGTGGACGCCCGAGCTCAGTGTCGGCGCGCTGGACATCGCTGATCCCGCCGATCGCGAGACGGAGCTCCACGACCGGGCCGACGGGTCGCCGGACCATGCGGCCCTGCCCGCCCCGGCCTCCCAGTCCGTGACCGGCAGGGGCCCGCGTACCACGCGCGAGGAGATCCTGTGCGGACTGTTCGCGGAGGCGCTCGGTGTCGAGAAGGTCGGCCTCGATGACAACTTCTTCGACCTCGGCGGGAACTCCCTTCGTGCCGCTCACCTGGCGAGCCGGATCCGCAGTACCCTATCCGAGCGGATCCCGGTCCTCCGCGTGCTGTGGGAGTCGCCCACGGTCGCCGGACTGGCGGCGAAGCTGGGAGAGGGCGTTCCCGCCGATGACGAGGACAGGTTCGCCGTACTGCTGCCGCTGAGGACGCGGGGCACGCTGGCGCCGCTGTTCTGCGTGCATCCGCTCGGAGGCCTCAGCTCCATGTACGCGGGACTGCTCCAGCACGTCGAGGACCGGCCGGTCTACGGCCTGCAGGTCCGCGGCCTCGACTCGGACGAGTCGCTGCCCGCGACGGTCGAGGAGATGGCCGCCGACTACATCCAGCAGATCAGGAAGGTGCAGCCGAACGGCCCGTACCACCTGCTCGGTTGGTCGTTCGGCGTGAGCGTCGCCCAGTCGATGGCAGCCGCACTCGAGCGTGAGGGCGAGAAGACGGCTGTGCTCGTCTCGCTGGACTTCTCGCCGGGGTTCGCCGGTCCTGCCTCGGGCGACGAGGAGGATGAGTTCGACGAGTACGGCATCCTCTCGGTTCTGCTCAGCCTGGTCGGTGTGGACGTCTCGGCACTGGCGGAAGGGCGCCCGCCGACCGAGGAGGAGCTGTGGGCGGCACTGGAGCGCCAGGGCGGTTCTTCGGCGTTCATGGAACGGCGCCATGTCTCCCGTCTTGTCCACGTCGTGAACAACAACGTGCGGCTCGCGGCCGGATGGCAGCCGCCACGGATCGCCGCCGACGTCCTGGCCTTCGTGGCCACGCCGGACCCGGGGGCCGACGCGCATCTGGTGGGGAAGGCGGCCGACGGCTGGCGCCCGTTCCTGGACGGCCGGCTCGAGAGCCATCAGGTGGCGTGCTCCCACCAGGAGATGACCCAGCCGGGGCCGCTCGCCGAGATCGGCCGCGTGCTTGCGGAGCGACTGCCGGAATTCGAGTAACCCCACCCCACGGACAGCAGAGGAGGACAGAGTTGTGAACAGTACGATGCCCGTCGCCACCGGCAGGACCACCACCGACGGGATCGCCGCCCATGAGCTCGACGAGGTCAACCTCGCCGACCCGGCGACGCACCACACCACCGATCTGACCGGCTACTGGCGCCACCTGCGCACCGAACGCCCGGTCCACTGGCATCCGGAGTCCAAGCAGGGCGCCGGCTTCTGGGTGGTGTCGCGGTACGCCGATGTGATGGAGATCTACCGCGACAACGAGCGGTTCGTCTCCGCCAAGGGGAACCTGCTCACCACGCTGCTCAACGGCGGTGACTCGGCGGCGGGAAAGATGCTGGCCGTGACCGACGGCAAGCGTCACCGCGAGGTCCGCAAGGTGCTGCTGAAGGCCTTCTCCCCGAAGGCCCTGGACCGGGTCGCCGAACAGGTCAGGCGCAACACGCGGCAGCGCGTCGAAGCCGTGGTGGAACGCGGGTCCTGCGACTTCGCCGCCGATGTGGCCGCGCACATCCCCATGTCGACCATCTGCGATCTCCTCGGCGTGCCCGAGGAGGACCGTGCCTCGCTGCTGAAGCTGAACAAGTCGGCCCTCAGCTCCGACGACGCGTCGGAGACCGAGGAAGACGCCCGCATGGCCCGCAACGAGATCCTGATGTACTTCTCCGGCCTTGCCGAGGAGCGCAGGGACGATCCCCAGGACGATGTCATCAGCGTGCTGGCGACATCGACGATCGACGGCCGGGAGCTGACCGAGGACGAGATCGTCTTCAACTGCTACAGCCTGATCCTCGGCGGGGACGAGACCAGCCGGCTGTCGATGATCGGTGCGGTGAAGGCCTTCACCGAGTACCCGGATCAGTGGGAGGCGCTGCGGAGCGGCGGGGCCGACATCGAGCGGGCCACCGAGGAGGTGCTGCGGTGGACGACGCCGACCATGCACTTCGGCAGGGTGGCCCGCTACGACACCGTGGTCAACGGCCAGTTGATCAAGGCGGGGGACCGGGTGACGCTGTGGAACGGCTCGGCCAACCAGGACGAGGACGTCTTCCCCGAGCCGTACACCTTCGATCTGGACCGCACCCCCAACAAGCACCTGACGTTCGGTTACGGTCCACACTTCTGCCTGGGCGCCTTCCTGGCCAGAACCGAGATCAGCGCGCTGCTGACGACCCTGAGGGAGACAGTCGACTCGATCGAGATATCCGGGACGGTGCGGCGCATCCACTCGAACTTCCTGACCGGGATCAGCTCGCTGCCCGTCACCATCAGGAGCTGAGGGCTCTCCGCGCTGCCGCGCGGGTCCCGCCGGCAACTCTTTGCCGGATTTCGGTTGCCTCAATCCCCCAGGGAGGTTCCGCGTATTCTCGCGAGAGGTTCTAGCGGGCGCTTTTCTCGGGTGTCTGAGTTTGATCGGAAATGGTCCGGTGCGCTGGAGAGGAAAGACGTCCGAGTAGCTGACCGAGGGGGCCGCAGCCATCCGGCGGCGGCCCCCTTCGCGTGCAGGGAGAGTGAGTTGCGTGACCGGGACGGTACAGGTGGCCGCGGAGGCAGTGGCCCGAGTCGTGGACCTGACGAGGATCTATTCACGCAGGCCATTTCGAAAATCTTGTGGGAGCGGCCTCCTCGTGGCCGTTGACAGTGAGTATCCGGCGGGAGAGGCTGCTTTCGGGATCTGCGAATAGGTCCTCGACGTGCCCGCATCGGGCTCACGGCCATTTCTTCGGACTGGCCGGCCACTCGATACTGACCGTCCAGGCGATCCGGCGGATCAACGTGGCTTTCGGTCCAGACGCAGACGTCTGCGGACTCTTCGAGCGGCCCACCGTCGACGCGACGGGACGAACGCCTTGCTCGATCGTGCGTTCGGTGAGTGGTGGATCGCACCGGACCAGCGGGACCCCGCCTGTGTAACCGGCGGTACCGGGCCCGGAGCAGCCACTTCCAGACAGGAGAAGAAGACAGTGACCCCTGAGATCGATGCCTACTTCGAGGTCGTCAAGTCGGAGCACGGCGCCGATTCGCTGGCCCGGGTCGAGGAGATGCTGGAACCCAGGCGACGGAGCGAACAGCGTCACCCCTTGCAGCAGGCGGCCAAGTGGGTGCTGCCCGGCATCCCCCAGGTGCCCTGGCACGACCCGTACGCCTACCCCGAGCTCCTGCCTCTGGTCAACGCTCTGGAGGCCGAGTCCGCACAGATCAAGTCGGAGCACGAACTGGCCTGGGCGCAGCGCCGGGCGAGCTTCTCCGACTACGAGCACTACCTCGTCCGCCAGAACAACTGGCAGGCCCTGTACCTCTACCGGGACGGCGCGCTGGTGCCGGACTCCGCAGCGGTGGCCCCGACCGCCTACCGAATGCTCAAGGAGCACGCCGTCGACACGGGCGTGATCTGCCCGCTGCTCGAATCCCACTTCTCGACCCTGCTGCCCGGCGCCGTTATCAAGCCGCACTGCGACCTGTGGAACTTCAGCATCAATCTCCACCTCGCCATCGACATACCCGAAGGTGCCGCGATCAGGGTGGCCGGGGAGACCCGGCCGTGGGAGGAGGGAAAGACCCTCCTTTTCGACTACTCTTTCGAGCACGAGGCATGGAACAAGGGGGCGACCGCGCGCACCTGTCTGCTGGCTGACCTCTGGCACCCGGACACCACGCTCCCGGAGCGGTCCGCTCTCACGATGCTTATGACGGAGATTCAGAAAATGATGGCCGCCTGACTTTCTTCGCCCATCCCCCGGGATGCGTATTCAAAGATTCGTTGAGGACTGGGGCGGCGGGGCGCCGGCCGACAGTATTTTGATGGAACCACGGACGGGTTCGAACCGAGCGCGGAGGGGTAGCGATGGGGAGTTCTTTCACTGAGGCGGAAATCGATGTCCTGGAGCACAACGGAACTCGGATAGCCCGGGTGCGTCGCGCGGAGGACGGGGATCACCGTGCCTGGTTCGCGAAGAACAACGAGGCGCTCCGCTCGGCGATGTACGAGCACGGTGCCGTGATGGTGAAGGGCAGCGGGCTCGTCGAGCAGGCCGGACTCGCGGACCTGGCCGAGCAGATCGGCGGGCGGACCCTGGAGTACAACGAACGGTCCACGCCGCGCAGCCGCGTCACGGGGAAGGTCTACACCTCCACGGAGTACCCGGCAGACCAGAGCATCCCCCAGCACAACGAGAGTGCCTACTCCGCGAACTGGCCGCACAACGTCTTCTTCTTCTGCGCACTGGCCGCGGCCTCGGGCGGGGAGACGCCGGTGGCGGACAGCTCGGCCGTCCTCGACCGGCTCCCCTCGGCGCTCGTGGAGCGCTTCGCCGAGCGCGGGGTGCTCTACACCCGCACCTACCGCGTGGGCATGGGCCTGTCCTGGCAGGAGGGGTTCCAGACCGAGGACAAGGGCCAGGTGGAGCGCTACTGCGCCGACCACGGCATCCAGACGGAGTGGGACGGTGACCTGCTGCGTACCCGCCACAAGCGTCCGGCGCTGGCGGTGCACCCGGTCACGGGGAAGAAGGTGTGGTTCAACCAGGCGCATCTCTTCCATGTACACGCGCTGCCCGAGGCGGCCCGCGAGGGCCTGCTGGAGATCTGCGGCGAGGACGGGCTGCCCCGCAACGCCTACTACGGCGACGGGACACCGATCACCGCGGACGAACTCGCCACGATCACCAGTGCGTACGAAGAGACGACGCTGGCCGAGCCCTGGTCCACCGGTGATCTGCTGATGGTGGACAACCTCCTCACCTCGCACGGCCGCCGCCCGTTCACAGGGGACCGCAAGGTCCTGGTGGCCATGACCCAGCGGGAAGGATAGGCGCGCTCCGCGTCCAACGCCGTGCCGGCCGAAGCGGATCCCGCCGATCGCCGGAGCAAGGTCGTGGCAGAGGCCTCCCCGCGCTGACCTGCGATGCCCCCGAACGGTCAGGAGCGGGACGGGACGGGCGATGCTGCTCGCGTCGCACCGGTGGCCGGCCGTCCGGAAGAAAGGAATGCAGTATGACGGACCATGGAGCACCCCAGCGGATCATCCCGCGATGGGTACGGCCCGGCGGGGCCCTCGCGTGGGCGGAGCTGTCCCGCACGGTTCCCGCCAGGATCGCGGAGGACGTCCGGCAGCTGGCTCAGGGCTGGGGGGCGGCCCTGCTCACCGCGCATGCCGTAGTGCTGTCCGCGCTCAGTGGCGAGCGCCGCCTCGTGACCGGATACGTTCCGGCCACCAACGCCGCGAACGTTCAGGCCGAACCCGTCCGGCGCTGCCTCGCGGTGGACGGGGAATCCTGGCGCGAGCTGCTCGCGGCGGCTGACCGGGCTGAGGACCTCCCCGTGGACGGGGCGTTCGAGACCGTCCTCGACCTCGGCGGCGCCTATACGGCCCCAGAGGGTTCCGGGATCGTACTGACGACCTCCTTGCTCGACGGGCCCGATGGTGCCGGCATCACCCTGGGCTACCGCACCGATGTGCTGGACGCAGAGGCCGCCGAGCGGATCGCGGGCTACTACGTGACGGCGCTGGAGCGGCTGGTCGCGGAGCCCGACGCACCCTGTCGTGACCGCCCGCTGCTGTCCGAACAGGAGCTGCACCACCAGCTCGTCGAACTCGCGGGCCCCCAGCGGGAGATACCGGACCGGCGGTTCCACCAGCTGTTCGAGGAACAGGCCGCCGTCCGGCCCACGGAGACCGCCGCCGTCCACGCGGGTGAGAGCTGGACCTACGCCGAACTCAACGCGCGCGCCAACCGGATCGCCCATGCCCTGCTCTCGCGCGGCCTCGGGCCGGAGGCCGTGATCGCCGTGGTCACGGAGCGCAACCTGGACTGGATGGCCTCGGTCATCGGCATCTTCAAGGCGGGCGCGGCCTATCTGCCCATCGAGCCCCATGCCCCGGCCGACCGGATGGCCAGGACCCTGGAGCGCAGCGGCTGCCGCCTGGTCCTCACCGAGGCCGGCGGCCCGGGACACCTGGAGCAGGCTGCCTGGCCGGAGCTGGAGCTTCTTGACGTCACGGCGGCATGTGCTGAGGGGCACCCCGACGGCAACCCCGGTGTGGCGGTCGCGGCGGACCAGCTCGCGTACCTGTACTTCACGTCGGGCTCCACCGGGGAGCCCAAGGGCGCGATGTGCGAGCACGCCGGGTTCGTCAACCACCTGTACGCCAAGATCGACGACCAGGGGATCGGCGAGGGCCAGGTGGTGGCGCAGACCGCTCCCCAGTCCTTCGACATCTCGCTGTGGCAGCTCGTCGCGGCTCTGGTCGTCGGCGGTCGCACGCTGATCGTCGAGCAGGAGGCGATCCTCGACGTCGACCGCTACCTGGACACCATCGAGCAGGGCGGCGTCGCGGTGCTGCAGGCGGTTCCCTCGTATCTGGAGGTGGTGCTGGCGCGCTTGGAGACCCGGCCGCGGGAGCTGCCCGCGCTGCGCTGTGTGTCCGTCACGGGCGAGGCGCTGAAGAAGGAACTGACCGTGCGCTGGTTCGCCCGGTTCCCCCACATCGCCCTGATGAACGCGTACGGGCTGACCGAGACCAGCGACGACACCAACCACGAGGTGATGACCCGGGTGCCGGAGCGGGACTCCGTACCGCTCGGCCGGCCGGTCAACAACGTCTCCGTATACGTCACTGACGAGAACCTCCACCCGGTGCCGCTCGGAGCTCCTGGAGAGATCGTCTTCTCCGGAGTGTGCGTCGGCCGAGGCTACGTCAACGACCCGGAGCGCACCGCCCAGTCCTTCGGCCTGGATCCGCACCGGCCCGGCCTGCGGCTCTACCGTTCGGGTGACTTCGGCCGGTGGCTGCCCGAGGGCACACTCGAATTCCTTGGCCGCAGGGATGCCCAGGTCAAGATCCGGGGGTTCCGGATCGAGATCGGCGAGATCGAGAACCATCTGCTGCGCCTGCCCGGGGTACGCGACGGCGCGGTCGTGGTTGTGGAGAGCCCCGATGCCGGACGCCACCTGGTCGGCTTCCAGTCGGGCTCGACGGAGCCGGCACAGGAGTTGCGCGAGCGTCTGGCACAGGTACTGCCGGAATACATGGTGCCCCGCAGGCTGGAGCATCTCGACGCGCTGCCCCTGACCGGCAACGGAAAGATCGACAAGCGTGCGCTGGCCGCCTTGGCCGCCGAACTCGGCGAGAGCGAGCGCGAGTGGGGGGCTCCCCGCACGCCGGCGGAGCGGAAGCTGGCCGAGGCCTGGGCCGAGGTCCTGAGGCTGCCCGCCGAGCAGATCGGGCGGGGCGACGACTTCTTCGACCGGGGCGGCTCATCGCTCTCGGCTGTTCAGCTCGTCGTACGGATGGAGCGCGCCTTCACCCTGCGTGACGTGCACACGTACCCCACCCTGGCCGAGCTGGCCCAGCTGGCCGACACGAACACGAAAACGTAGGGAAGTGGCAGGAGGATGGAATTGATCACGGACCTGGGTCCACACGCCCGGTACCGGGTGGAGAAGACGGCCGGCAGGCCCGCGATGCTCGGGCTCCAGGGCCCCGCCCCGGTGGACCCCGTGGCCTGGGCCGCCGAACACCGTACGTTCCTGCGGGCGGCCGTGGCCGAGCACGGGGCACTGCTGGTCCGAGGACTCGGACTGGGCGACGCGGACACCGTGGCGCGGGTGAGCAGGGAGCTTCTGGACCGGATCGTCGTCGAGCGGGAGGGTTTCGCCTCCCGGAAGGTCCTGGCGGAGGGGGTGTACTCATCCTCTGAATGGCCTGCTCACCAGCCGATGTGCATGCACCACGAACTCAGCTACGCGCGGGAAGTGCCTGCCACGCTCCTCTTCGCCTGTCTGGCCGCGCCTACTTCAGGCGGAGTGACGGGGGTCTCGGATTCGCACGCGGTCCTGGAGGCGCTGGACCCGCAGCTGGTCTCCCGGTTCGAGGAGGAAGGCTGGTTGCTGGACCGAAATTACACGGACACCGTCGGCGTGGGCAGGCGCGACTCCTTCGGTGTGGACGACCGTGCGGCGGTGGCGGCGTACTGTGCGGCCCGCGGCATCGAAACGACCTGGCGGAGCAACGGCGACCTGCGCACCAGGCAGCGGTCCGCCGCCGTGCTGGAGCACCCCGTGACCGGGCGCCGGGGCTGGTTCAACCAGATCGCCTTCCTGAACGAGTGGACACTCGACCCGGCGATCCGGGAGTACCTGAAGTTCGAATTCGGCGATGACGGGCTGCCGTTCAACACCCTGTACGGCGACGGCCTGCCCCTGACCGAGGACGAGGTGCTGGCGATCAACGCCGTCTACGAGCAGCTCACGCTCCGTGAGCCTTGGCAGGCAGGCGACCTCATGATCGTGGACAACCTCCGTATGGCCCACAGCCGGGAGTCCTTCGAGGGGCAGCGGGAGGTGGCCGTGGTCCTTGGGGACCCGGTCCGCATCTCCGGCGGGTCCTGAGCCCGGTCCGATGGCGCGGCCGGCGGCCCGCTACCCCTAGCCCAGTGAACAGTCTTCACGCTTCACGAACGGAGCCCACTCGCCCATGTCCTCACAGCACGTTGTCCCGTCCTTCTCCGTCATTTCCGGCGGCCAGGTGGCCGATGTCCTCTCGGGAAACGAGAAGCAGGTCATCGACCTGGTGGAGGAGACCTACCGACTGCACGGCGGGGAGGAGACGGTCAATCCGCCGTCGTACTTCCTCCGCTTCCCCGACCGGCCCAGCTCCCGGATCATCGCCCTGCCCGCCTCGGTCGGCGGTGAGCAGCGGACCGACGGACTGAAGTGGATATCGAGCTTCCCCGAGAACGTCACGGCGGGGATCCCCCGGGCGTCGGCGGTGCTGATCCTCAACGACCACGCGACCGGCTACCCGTTCGCCTGCATGGAGAGCTCCATCATCAGTGCCTCCCGTACCGCCGCCTCCGCGGCCCTGGCCGCCGACCGGCTCAGCCGGGGCGACCGGCCCCGGCGGATCGGCTTCATCGGAACCGGACTGATCGCCAGGTACATCCACACCTATCTGGAGGCGGCCGACTGGAGCTTCGATGAGATCAACGTCCACGACCTGTCGTCCCAGCACGCCGAATCCTTCTCCGGCTACCTGGCCGGCCGGCCGGGCGGCACGCCGGTGACGGTGCGGTCGAGCGCCGAGGAGCTGATCAGGGAGAGCGACCTGGTGGTTTTTGCCACCGTGGCGGGCACCCCGTATGTCCACGAGGTGTCGTGGTTCGCGCACAATCCGCTGGTCCTGAACGTGTCCTTGCGGGACCTGGCCCCCGAGATCCTGCTCGCCTCGACCAATATCGTCGACGACGTGGAGCACTGCCTCAAGGCGGACACGTCCCCCCATCTCGCGGAGCAGATCACGGGGAACCGGGACTTCCTCGACGGGACCCTCTACGACGTGCTCGAGGGGAGGGTCGAACTCCCCGTCGACCGCCCGCTGGTCTTCTCCCCCTTCGGCCTCGGGGTACTCGACATCGCCCTGGGCCGGTACGTCCACGACCAGCTGCTCAAAGCAGGCCGGCTCGCCGTCGTCGACGGCTTCTTCCATGAGCTGGACCGCTACGGACGTGCTCGCTCCTAGGCAACGCCTCAGACGAATCACGGTGATGAAGTGCCGGTCATATCCGCCCCGCACGAGTTCAACGTCGACGATCTCTTCGTCGACCTCAAGCCCGTCTTCGACGTTCCCCTGTACCTCAAGTGTGAGGGGCTGAACCTCACGGGTTCCGTCAAGCTGAAGGCTGCCCTGGAGATGGTGCTCGCCGCCGAACGCGACGGGCGGCTCACCCCGGGCGCCATACTCGTGGAATCCTCCTCTGGCAACCTCGGCATCGCGCTCAGCATGATCGCTGCCAGCCGCGGTTACGGCTTTCTCTGCGTCACGGACTCCCGCTGCAACGCGGCAAGCCGTCGGATGATGGAGTCCCTGGGCGCGCGCGTACTGATCATCTCGCGTCCCGACAAGGAGCACGGGCTGCTGGGCGCCAGGATCGACTACGTCCAGCGGCTGTGCTCGTACGACTCCAGATACGTCTGGCTCAACCAGTACACGAGCCCTCACAACTGGCTGGCTCACTACCGCGGAACGGGGCCCGCCATCGCCGCGGAGTTCCCGGAGCTCGACGTTCTCTTCGTCGGGGCGGGCACCACGGGCACTCTGATGGGCTGCGCGCGGTACTTCCGCGAGCGTGAGCGGCCAGTGACGGTGGTGGCGGTCGACAGCATCGGCTCGGTGACCTTCGGCGGTCCCGCGGCGCACCGGATGATCCCCGGACTGGGGGCGGGGGTGAAGCCGCGGCTGCTGGACACCGCTTTCGTCGACGACGTGGTCATGGTGTCGGAACGGGACACCCTGCAGAGCTGTCACGCGATGGCCAGGCGGGGATTCCTGTTCGGCGGTTCCACCGGGACCGTCGTCAGCGGTGCGTTGCGCTGGCTCGCCGCGCGGCCCCAGGACGAGAAGATCACGGCTGTGGCCCTCGCCCCGGACCAGGGGGACCGCTACCTCGACTCGGTGTACAACCCGGCCTGGGTGGCGCAGCACTTCGGCGAACCGCAGACCTGGGAGGAGCCGTCCCTGACGCCGCCGGTCGGAGAGGACCGTCTGGCCGCGAGCGGCGTATGACCAGTTCGATCCCTGCCTCGAAAGGTTCTGTCTCTCAAGGAAGTGCCCATGGATACAACCGGGAGTACGTACACAAGGCTGGTGGCCCTGCTGGAGCGGACCCGGGCGAACTTCCGGCTCATTGAACACGAGCCGGGGGGAAGGACCGAACTCGCCAGCCTGGTCCGGCGACACGCCTTGGGGCAGGCGGCCAAGTGCCTGGTGGTCCGGGTGGCCCTGGGGCGGAAGGCGCGCCGCTACGTGCTGGCCGTCGTGCCCGGAGACCGCAGAGTCGACCTGGAGGAGCTGAGGGTCCTGTACTCCGGGACGGAGGCGTCGTTCGGGTCCGAGAGGTCGCCGAGCGGCTCGCCGGGTGCGTCAGCGGCTCGATTACACCCTTCGCCTTCCACCAGGACCTGGAACTCGTGGTCGATCCCGCGCTGCTCGTCCACGACGAGATCTTCTTCAACGCGGCCCGACTCGACCGGTCGGTGGCGCTGGCCACCGCCGACTACCTGTCTCTCACCCGCCCGAGGATCGAGGTCATAGCTCAGCCGGCTCCGGCATCGGTGGCTTGATGGAGATGACCTCGACGTACCGGTGACACGGTTCGGCTGCCGCAGCGTCACTTCCGTCGCTCGGCTGGCTGCCGTCCACCGCAGCCTCATCTACCGTCACGCAGACCTCCACGCCGCCGTGCTGACCAGAGCCGCCCAGTTACCGGACGGCCCCACCGGACCGCAGGTCAGCCGGAACTCCCTGCTGACGGACTTGGCCAACCTCACTGAACGCAACACCCGACTCGCCGGGCACGTCGCCCGCCTCGAACAACGCCTGTCCGAAGTGCTGGGCCAGGACGCCTGGAGGCCCACCGGCCTCGGAGCGGACCGCTGCGATCGCGGCGCCGTAGACACTGTCAGGCGTTCATGATCGGTACGCGTCGTGGTATCTGCGCAGCCGGGGGGCGCGCATGGCGGGCAGCCCGGCCAGGGCGTACTCGGAGGCGCGGTGGTGGGGCGTCAGCGGGAGTCTGGGGCGCGGCGGCAGGGGATAGTCGTCGCGCAGGACACCGTCCGGAAGTACCCCCGTAGCGGGCATCGGTGACGTTTCCCCCGGGTGGGCGAGGTACGCCCAGACTCCGCTGTCCAGCGGCACCACGGCAGCGTCGTCGCCGGGTGGGCGCCAGGGTGTGCCCGTGAGGGGGTGGCAGGGGACGAGGAGGACGTCGGGACGGGGCCGGGGCGTGCAGATTCCCGGGCCGGCCAGCCCCACGGTACGGGCATCGGGCCCGGCCAGCAGGTACCGGCCGATGGCGTGGCCGAGCAGCTCGGTCACGCCATCGGCGGGAAGGATCACAGGGCGGTCCCCGGTGGCTGCCACGAGGCGGGCCAGCGCGACCCCGACCGCCGCCTCCCAGCGACGGCTCCACGACCCGTCGGGTTCGACGGGTGGGACGCGGTGCTCGGCGCGCTCAAGCTCGTCCCAGTCGGGAGGTGGACCGGCGGGGAACCCCGAGGGGCGGCGTACGACCGCACCGGGCTCCAGCCACACGGTCTGCCACAGTCCGCAGTCGTCCATGCGGGTCGCCACGGCCCGCCCGCACCCCTCGCACGCCAGGTTGGGGCCGGCCCGGCCGTCCACACCCTGGCAGTAGCCCTCGCACTTCTCGGGTATCAGGGCCATGGACCGGGAGTCGCCGGGGGTGGAGCGCGTACATCCCGAAGCGCCCGAACGGGTGCGGCCCTTCGACCGTGACCGCACCGGTGTGCTCATGGGCGACGGCGCTGCCGCGATCGTGCTGCGCAAGGAGCACGAGGGCCAGCAGGTCCACGGCCTGCTGCGCGGAGTCTCGGTCAACTGCGATGCCTATCACGCGACTGCCCCCTCTCCTGCCGGAATCGCCCAGGCGATGCGGCAGGCACACACCATGGCCGGGGTCCGCCCCGACGACGTAGACCTCGTCATGCTGCACGGCACGGGGACGCTGCTCAACGACGAGGCCGAGGCGATCGCGCTGGCCGAGGTGCTGGGCACCGACGCGGGTCATCCGCTGATGACGGCCATCAAGTCGATGACCGGGCACACGTCGGGCGGCTCCGGGCTGCTCAACCTCGTCATCGGCCTGCGGGCCCTGGACGAGGGCCGGGTCCCGCCTACGGTCGGCCTGGACCATCCCGTCGACGAAGCGGAGGGGTTCCGCTTCGTCACGGGCGCACCCGGCGAGCAGCACATGCGGACCATGCAGTTGAACGCATTCGGGTTCGGCGGGATCAACGCGGTCGCGATCGTGGAGGCCTCCCGATGAGCACTCCAGGCAACGGCGGCAGCAGCGCCGCCCTCACCACCGTGGTGATCACAGGAGTCGGCGTGCTCGTGCCCGGCGCCGACAGCCCCGAGTCCCTGCTCGCCGGCCCGCCGGCCGGGGCGCCGGCCATCGACCCCGCCGCGCTCGTGGGCAAGAAGGGCCTGCGCTTCAAGGACCGGGCCACCCAGCTCGCGTACTGCCTGGCCCAGGCAGCCCTGCGGGACACCGGGCTGCTAGGCACGGACGGCCTGGCCGTCCCGGGCGAGAGCGTCGGCGTGGTCGCCAGCTCCAACTTCGGCAACCTGGACACCGTGGCCCGCGCCCTGGACACGATCCGTTCCCAGACGGTCTCCGCGACCTCGCCCATGGACCTGCCCAACGCCTCCAGCAACGTGGTCGCCTCCTCGACAGCCATCAGGTTCGGCCTGCGCGGCCCCAACCTCATGGTCTGCAATGGCGCCACATCCGGCCTGGACGCCCTGCACTGGGGTGCCACGATGATCACCTCGGGCCGGGCGGACCGCGTCCTGGTCATCGGGGTGGAGCCCGACAACGAGGTCGTGCGACGGCTCCTCGGCGACGGCCGGACCGGAGTCGACGGCGGCGCGGCCGTCGTCCTGGAGCGACACGCCGCCGCCCGCGACCGCTCCGCCCGGGTGCGCGCCGTCTACCGCGGCTACGCGATGACCCGGGACGTCCGCTCCTGCGTCGCCTCGCTCGCCGCCCGCGGCGCCGCGAACACGGCGCCGGCCCGCTGGCATGCTCCGGCCGGCGACCTTCCCGACGACCTGCTGCCCGGAGTTCCGCGGGACGGGTTCGGACCCGGCCTCGGCGAGGCGTCGGGTGCCTTGGGTGTCCTGCAGGCGGCCGCGGCCACCGGATGGTTCGACGGCGGGGGCAGCGGATCCGTCTACGCGGTGGCGACCGCCGGCCCGGCGGGTTCCGCCTCCGGCGTGGCCCTGCTGGCACCGACCGGGAGCCACGGGTGATCGGTTTGCCCGGCCCCACCGGTCCGGTCGTGGTGAGGCGGCACCCCGGTGCCGCCGCACCCGGCGCCCCCAAGGCGCTCTTCCTGCACGGCTTGGCCGGCACCGACACCGTGTGGGACGCCTGCGGCCGAGAGCTCTCGCCGGGCCTGGAGGTGTGGTCGGCCCAGCTGCCTTGGCGCGGACAGGGAGTACCGGGCTGGGCTCGCGAGCCCGATGTCACCCACTGGGTCGAGCAGGCGGTGACGGCCGTACCCGGTCCGGTGGACGTGGTGGTCGCGCACTCGATGTCCTCGAACATCCTGCTGGAACTCCTCGACCGCGAGAGCCGGGCCGGCAGCGACCCGTTCGCCCGGTTCGGTATCCGCGCCCTCGTTCTGGTCTCCCCGTTCTACCGGGGCTCCCACGAGGAGTTCGACTGGGCCACCATCACCCACTACCTGGGCGACTTCCACCTGATCCTCCAGGAGGGCATCCGGGCCCACTCCGGTGGCCGGATCCCCCCCGACACCGAAGCGGCCATGGCCGAGCGGGTCAGGGAATGGGTCAGCCCGTACGGCTGGATCAGGTTCTTCGATCTGTACCTGCGAACCCCGCAGCTCCAGACGGCCCGGATCACCGTGCCCTGCCTGGTCCTGGGCGGTCACCACGACATCGCCGCACCGCTCCACAACGCCGCGGCGCTCACCGACGCACTGCCCGACGGCCGGCTGCGCATCCTCGCGGACAGCGGGCACTTCCCCATGGTCGACGAGCAGACCAGGTTCGTCTCCGAGATCAGGGACTTCCTCGACGGTGTTCTGGTGCGTCGGCCCACCCTCCACTCCAGCCGTACTACAGAAACGTGACGATCATGAGTGTTACCGCAACGGCCGGCCGCCGCCCGGTCATCACCGCGTGGTCCGCCGTCTCACCCTTCGGCATCGGCCGAGCAGCGTTCATCGAAGGCATCCGGGGCCTCCGGGGAACGAGCGCCCCACTCGGTGACGGATTCGAGTCCGCGCCCGGGCCGGAGGCCTGCCTGGCTCCCGGATTCAGCGTCCGCGAGGCCCTCGGCCGCAAGGGCACCCGCTCCATGGACCGGGTCACCGGCTTGACCGTCACCGCCGTCGGCGCGCTCCTCGGCGAGAGCGAGCGCAACCAGCGGGTGGGTACCGGAGAAGGCGCCGCCTTCGCCCTGGGCACCACCACCGGCAGCGCCCAGAGCATGATGGACTTCACCCGGGATTCGCTCACCGGCGAGCAGCCCTTCTTCGTCGACCCCGCGCAGTTCCCGAACACCGTGATGAACTGCGCCAGCGGGCAGAGCGCCATCTGGTACCAGCTCAAGGGCCCCAACACCACGATCGCAGGCGGCCGTTCGGCCGGACTGCACGCCCTCAACTACGCTCGTCGGCTGCTCTCCTCGGGCCACGCGGAAAGCGTCTTGTGCGGCACCTCCGAGGAGTTCTCCTCCGCCCGCGCATGGCTGGAACACCACGCGGCGGACTCGGCCGTCACACTCGGTGAAGGCAGCGCCATGCTGCTGGTCGAGCCGGCCGGAGACGCCACCCAGCCGGTGCTCGCCGAGATCCTCGCTGTGGAACTGGGCGTCGTACTGCGAGGCGATGTCCGTGCCGCACTCGCGTCCTGCCTGCGCCGCGCGTTCGCCCAGGCCGGATGCACCCCTGAAGAGACCGTCGCGCACGCGGGATCGGGGAACCCGGACCGGGCCGGTGTGGAGGAGTCGGCTGCCGTGGCCGAGCTGCTCGGCGAGACCCCATGGGTGAACCTCGCGCCCCACGAGCTGATCGGCGACACCGGGGCGGCGGCGGCCGGCTTCCAGATCGTCTCCCTCCTCGCCTACGCCGAGACGCACAGGGACCGCGCCGTCGGCCGGATCGGGCTGGTCACGGCCGTGGACCGGACGGGATCGGTCGGCTGCGCCCTGCTCCGCCTTCACTGACCCACGCGCCGAGGCGGGGGCCGCGTTCCGGCCCGACCGGCCGGAAGTCCCACCGCCTACCGACCGATACCAAGACCCCATGGAGGTCACG
The DNA here is from genome assembly GCF_026340975.1 of Streptomyces sp. NBC_01214. Taxonomy (GTDB): domain Bacteria; phylum Actinomycetota; class Actinomycetes; order Streptomycetales; family Streptomycetaceae; genus Streptomyces. The sequence continues at coordinate 3,329,510 of NZ_JAPEOS010000001.1, forward strand.
GTGGCCAAAAGAGGCCCTCGCTGGTACTTCTCGTTCCGCAGCCCCTACGCCTGGATGGCCTACCGGGATCTGACCGACCACTACCCGGACGTGGCCGCCGAGATCGACTGGCTCCCGTTCTGGGAGCCCGACGCCGCCGCCGACGAGGAGCTGAAGGAGCAGGGCGTCCGGTTGCCGTACGTCCCGATGTCCCGTGAGAAGCACCTCTACATCCTCCAGGACGTGCGCCGACTGGCGAAGGAGCGGGGTCTCGACATGGTCTGGCCGGTCGACCGGGAACCGCACTGGGAGGTCTCCCACCTCGGCTACCTGGTGGCCGAGAAGCTGGGACGGGGTCCGGAGTACATCGCTGCCGTGTACCGTGCCCGCTGGCAGCTGGGCCAGGACATCTCCGATCCCGAGGTGATCGCCGGTATCGGCCGTGACCTGGGGATCGACCACGCGGCCCTGGCCGCGGCCGCCACTGATCCCGCCACGCGGGAAGCAGGGCGGAAATTCCTCGAACTGATACACCGTGACGGGGTCCCTTCTCCGGCGGGTGCGGTGGCAGCGCGGCCCGGATCTCACCTGGGGCGACCTCGGACACCACCGGTCGGTCGGCGACATTCGCCAGGTAGTCGGCGCCGCAGTCTCCAGGAACGGGAGATCACCATCGTGGGCGGCGGGTACGCAGGCGTACTCGAGGTGGCCCAGGAACTGATCTGCGGAGCCGAGCGCACCATCGACATCGTGCATGCCCGGGTACCGGACGCCAGCGAGCAACGCGAGCGGGCCGACGGTGCGGAGCGGGAAATGATCTACGGTGCGAAGGACTCGGTGTCCGTACGTGTGCTGTCCAGTCCTGCTCTACTCAACGAGTCGCTCGTAGAGGAACAGTTCGGCCGGGAGAGGGCGGTGGAGGTCCGGGTGGCGCGAGTGCCCCCGGTGCAGGCGCTCGTCGTCGACGGCACCTCAGCCCTGGTGGTGGCCGAATCCGCGGTCGGCCGCCGGGCCTCGCTCATCAAGTCCCCGGAAGTGCTGCACACGCTCCACACCCTCTTCGAGACCGTGTGGAGCACCGCTGTGCCCGCCGACGAGCGTGTGAGCTTCGGCGATCGCGACCGGGCCGGCCTTGTCCAGCAGATCCTGTGGGCACTCCGCGGCGGCGTCACTGATGAGGTGGCCGCCCGCGAGCTCACCGTCTCCGTGCGGACCTACCGCCGCTATGTCGCCGAGATCATGGCACTGCTCGGGGCGAATTTCCGCTTCCAGGCCGGAGTCAGGGCCGCCGAACTCGGATTGCTGGCGCCTGTCGCCGTACCGGGACGCAGAGCCCGGGGATGAAACGGGTCACGGCCCGGCCGATCACGGACATGGCGCTGTCAATGCGCTCGAATCCGGAGCGCTTCACACCCGTGGAATACGGGCTGGCAGCATCCTGAAGGCTCTATTGCCGCAGGGGGGCGTGAAGAGTTTGATGGCCGGCAGGTGCGGGGTTCCTCCCCAGGAACTTCCGTTGCCGGCGGCCCGTCATCCCCCCGTGCGGTGCCTGCGCCGGTGCGCGGGGGTCCGCAGATCCGACGACCGGATCCGGACCCCCGCGGACCTCGGGAAGCCGGCGCGTGGAATCTGGTGCCCGGCCGGACGGGGAACCGGGGGACACGATCTCCCCGATGTGCCGCCGCGGACCCCTGCGGCCGCCCGCGCCGTGGATTTTCCCAGCGCCTGGCCGGACGACCGCACGTGAGCGAGGAGAGCGACGAACCATGGGAATCGACACCCGGAGCAGCTGGCTGCGCAGATACGGGACCAAAGTGCCGCCCCGGCTACGGCTGCTCTGCCTGCCGCACGCAGGTGGTTCGGCCGGCCTCTTCCACAGCTGGGGCGGGGCCTTCGGGCAGGACGTCGAAGTGCTCGTCGTACGCTATCCCGGCCGTCAGGAGCGGATCGCCGAGGAACCCCTGACCGACCTGGACGAACTCGCCGACGCGATCTCCGCCGAACTGCTGCCCTACCTTGACGTGCCGTTGGCGGTCTTCGGCCACAGCATGGGGGCCACTCTGGGCCACGAGATCGCGATCCGTCTCCAGGCCCGGCACCAGGTCGTCCCGGAGCTCCTGATGGTTTCGTGCCGCAAGGCGCCGCACCTGCTCACCCCCCGGTCCACCGCTCTCGGGTCCGACGAGGAGCTGCTCGCTGAGGTCGCACGGCTTGGCGGCACCGACTCGGCGTTACTGGACGACCCGGACCTGCGTGAACTGGTGCTCCCCTCGATCCGCGCGGATTTCACCGCCGTCGCACGGTACGCCGCGCGGCGCGGCGTACCGTTGGCGTGCCCGGTCGTCGGGTACGTCGGCGACAGCGACCCCGACATATCGGTCGCTGAGGTCATGGGGTGGGCGGACATCGCGCCCAAGGGTTTCTTTCTCAGGGTTCTGTCCGGCGGTCACTTCTACCTCGTGGAGCAGCGGGACGCACTCATCCGGGACATCCGCGCGCGACTGGAGCCGCAGCGATGAGCACTGCGGCCCGGCCGCTGCCCACGAGCGGGGTCGGCGTGCTGGACAAGGCCTCGGTCGTGCTCGACATCGTCGGGGCGGGCCCGACCACACTGGTCGAACTCATCGCGCGCAGCGGTTATTCGCGTGCCACGGCCTATCGGATAGCCCACGCCATGGAACGGCTGGGCCTCCTCAGCCGTGACTCTCGGGGCCGGTTCGTGCTCGGCCCGCGGCTCGGCCTTCTCACCGTCGAGGCCCGCCAGGACCGGCTGGCTCAGGAAGCCCTCCCGATCCTTGCCGATCTGTGCACCGTGACGGGCCTGGACGCCAGGCTCTACCGCCGTCGCGGCAGCGTGCAGGTCTGCATAGCCACCTCAGTGGACCGCGCGGCGGGCGTCGATCCGGCCGTGGTGGGGACGGCTCGCCCGGCGTCAGCGGGCCCGGTCGCCGTGCGCCGGAGAGGCTGGGCGTACGGCCCCGATCCCATGGTGCCCGGTGCTGTTTCCCATGCCGTTCGGTAAGTGCCGGAGCAGGCGAGGTGTTGGGCGCTCTGGTCCTGTCCGGGCCGTCCGTCCGGATGCCGATGGTGCCCGACCGCCGCCTCAGCGGCTGCGCCACCGACGCCGCCGCCGCTCTGAGTGACGCGGTGCTGCGGGCTTGTGGGGAATTGACCCCCGTGGCCGGTCCGGATCCCGAATTCGATTGCGAAGGTGGCAGGTTATTGCAGCAGCCGTTGTGAGAGAAGAAAGCGCCGACGCACCATTCTTGTGCGACTAACTGTGGTCAGCGAGGTCAGCCTTCGCAACGAGGACCACGAGGCCGGCTCGCTCCGTGCCATCGAGATCCTCGCCGTGCTCGACATCGACCTGCCGGTCGTGCGGAACAACGCTCTCGCCCTTCGGCGTCACCAACGCGCCGAACTGACCGGCCGGTACGACACGAACAAGGAGGGGCCGTGACGATCCGCCCCAGCATCGGGACGGGCGTGGTCGCCGCCACGGGCTCCGGTGTCGAGGGACTCTTCGAGGACCTGTGCCGGGGTGTCACCGGCCGAGCCGGGCTTCGAGGGTTCGAGCGCACAGGATTCCGGCCGCAGCAGGCCTACGAGGTGGACGGCCGGCCCCGCGGTCGGCGAAGACCTACCCGGCCGTGCCACCAGCCTGCTGAAGCCGGCTTCCCGGCGGCCCCCGGCGCGGACGGGTACGGCTGCGCTGCCGCGGCCCCCGGGGCTGAGCGGTGAGCACACCGGCCGCCTCCTGCCGTCGTCTTCGTTCAGCGGGCGCCACCGCCGCCTGTCCCCTGCTCGGCCCGTGCTGAGCACCCGCCCCCTCGAAGGGACCTGAATCGTGCTGGAAAAGGAAGAACTGCGCGCGCTCGTGGCACACGTGCTGGACGTCGAGGTTTCCGAGCTGACCGACGGCGTACGGTTCGTCGAGGACCTGGAGGTCGACTCTCTGATGGCCCTGGAGGTTGTCGTCGTGCTCGAGAAGAAGTACGGCGTCAAACTGCCCGAGTCCGAGTTCAAGCAGATTGTTTCCCTGGAGAGCGCCTACGACCTGCTGCTCGGCAAACTCGAGCCGGCGCGAGCCGCCTGATGCCCGCCGCGACTGTGCTGTGTGCCGCAGTCGGCGGGGTGCTCGGAGCCCCCTGCTCCATCAGCTGATGTGAAGGGTTCCGGGGCGCGGCTCGGTCCGCTCTTCGCCGAAACGTTTCTGCCCCGGCCGCAGTTCCCACAATGAAGAAGGAAGGTTGATCATGGCCACCAACCCGTTTGAGGACGAGAACGGCCGCTACTTCGTGCTCACGAACCAGGAGAACCAGCACTCTCTGTGGCCGTCCTTCGCCGAGGTGCCGGCCGGCTGGACCGTCGTGCACGGCGAGGACAGCCGCCAGGCCTGCCTGGACCACATCAACGAGAACTGGACCGACATGCGGCCGAAGTCCCTGGCCGACGTCATGGATGCGGCCTGAGTCCTGCCCCGGCGCCGCCGCGCGTCCCCTGACCGCACGTCCCGGCCCTTCCCCACGGAGGAAGTGCCGGGACGTGTTCGTGTGTCCGGCAGGCCCGGGCCGTGACGCGCGTCGGCCCTGTGTCAGCGCTGGGCCTTGAAGATGGCGAAGAGGGTCCGCAGGACGAGCACCCCGCTCAGTACCAGGAGGTTGTATCCGATCAGCTGGAAGAGACTCAGCGAGGAACCGAGCCGGGGACCGCCGTCCGTGCGTATCAGAAGGACGGCCATCAGGCCGATGGTGCTCGACAGCACGGTCAGCAGCGTCTCGTGCACCAGGGTGCGCACGAACCTGCGGTCGCGAGGATCGGCGAGCATCCGCACGTTCACGGTCAGCCGGCCGTTCTCGATGGCACTGCCGATCCGGTCGATGCGCCGTGGAATGCGGCGGAGGATCGGCACCAGGCCGATGGCTTCGTCGGCGAGGGTCCTGCTCAGCGTGCCGGGCTGGAACTTCTCGGTGTGCAGGGCCACGGCGTACTCGCGGGCACCCGCGACGATGTCGAACTCCGGCACCAGCCGCCCGAGCGATCCCTCCAGGGTGGCGAGCGAACGGAAGACCGCGGCGAGTTCCGGGGGGACGTTCAGCCCGTGCCGGGACACCAGCTGGAACAGATGGGTGAACATGTCCCGGTCGGGGCGGAGCCCAGGCGCGAAGTGCCGGGCGAGGAACCGCCCGAGAGCACGCTCCAGGGCCCGCTCGTCGATGTCCTCCGGATGGGAGACGAGCTCCAGCAGGGCGTCGCACAGGGCCATCGGATCGTTGCGGTGCACGGCGACGAGGATGTTGCGCAGCGTCGAGCGGAAGACCCGGTCGATCCTCCCCACTGAACCGAAGTCGAGCAGTGCGAGCCGGCCGTCCCGCAGCAACAGGACGTTCCCGGGGTGAGGGTCGGCGTGGAACACCCCGCCGACCATGACCTGGTGGAGCATGCACCCCAGCAGCTGCTGGGCCAGTGCCATCGGGTCGGCTTCCTGCTCCCTGAGCACCCCGGCCGCGCTGTTGAGCGGTACGCCGTCCAGCCACTCGGTGATCAGCATGCGCCGGGTCGAGAGCGATTCGTAGACCGCGGGAAGGTGGATCATCCGGTCCGCGGCCGCTGTGGACATCGCGGTCGACACAGCGATCATGTTCTGTGCCTCGGTCCGGAAGTCGAGCTCCTCGTGCAGCGAGGCGGCGAACCCCTCGGCCAGCGCCACAGCGTTGACGTTGCGTCCCCACTCGGTGCGCTGCTGCACTTTCCGGGCGAACCGCAAGAGGATCTCGAGGTCGTCGACGACCACGGATTCGCTGCTGGGCCGCTGGACCTTCACGACCACTTCACTGCCGTCCTTGAGACGGGCCCGGTGCACCTGGGCTATCGACCCTGCTGCCAGCGCCTCACGGTCGAACTCGTCGAACACCTCCCAGGGGTCGCTGCCCAGCTCCTCCCTGATGAGCCGCTCGACGGCATCCCACGGGTCGGGGGTGGCCTGATGGTGGAGTTTGCCCAGCTCGGCGATGAGCTCCGGGGGCATCATGTCGTAGCGAGTGGACAGGACCTGGCCCATCTTGATGAACGTGACCCCGGCTTCCTCCATCGCCAGCCGCAGCGAAGGGGCGAGGCGCGCGCGTTCGTCGCCGGCGGCGGGTCCGTTCCTGGCCCGGTGGCGGAGGAAGCGGCCGAGTCCATGCCGTACGACGATTCGGCTGAGGAGTGCATAGCGCCTGGCCCTCGCGAGTCGGCGGCGCAGCGACCTGGGCCAGCTCATCAGACCGGTCCAGGCGCCCTTGGGGAAGACTATCTCGGCGACGAAGAGGAATCCCATCGCGGCGAGCAAACCGGATCCGAACTGCACGCTGGCCAGGCCGGGAGACTGTTCCTGCTCGCGCATGGCGAATCCGACCGCGATGGTCGCCATCAGACCCACCGCCGCCGTCAGCACCGTGCGGCCCTTGCCGGGCTGCAGGCCGAGGAGACGCCTGGCACCTGCGGTGAGACCGAGGAGAACGATCGTCGTGGTGAGCAGTGCCACCGGGAGAAGAACAGCCGGATGCATACCGATTCCTCACGTAACTGTGGAGCGCGCCGACATACCGGGACACGATCGGACGGCCGGGGCTGGCACAGCCCCGGCCGTCCGATCGCTCACCGGCCCGTCACACGGATGCGCGGTCCCCGGCCGGGGCCTCGGTGAGCAGGGGCCCGGGTTCGGCGGGCCGGGCCGTGTCCGACTTGATCCCCGGCCACCAGGCGCGCGGGCCGATCAGCTTGGTGACGGCGGGCACCAGCAGCAGCGCCATGACGAAGGCCGTCAGCAGGATGCCGAAGGCCACGGCGAAGCCCATCTGCTGAAGCATGCTGTTCTTGGCGAGCAGCAGGACGCCGAAGGTGCCGGCCAGGATGATCGCGGCCGCTCCGATGGTGGAAGCGGAGTGCGTGATCGAGTGGCGCACGGCATCGGCGGAATTTTGTCCGCGGCGTACTTCCTCGCGGAGCCGGGCCACCATCAGGATGTTGTAGTCCGTGCCGATCGCCACCACGAAGAGATAGACGATCACCGGCAGGGTGAAGAGCAGGCCGTCCTTACCCTGCAGGCCCTGGAACAGCCATACGGTGGAACCGAGCGCGGCGCCGAATCCGAGCCCCACGGCGAGCATCAGGTACCAGGGGGCGACGACGCTGCGCAGCAGCAGTCCGAGGATGACCATGATGGCGAGCCCGGCGATCGGGAACACCAGGGAATAGTCACGGTTGACTGCGGTCTGGATGTCCGCGAAGACGGCGGTGAGACCGCCGACCAGGGCTCGGGAGCCTTCGGGTGCGGCGTCGTGGGCGGCGTCCCTGAGTTTGCCCGAGACCAGTTCCATGGCCGCGTCCGAGGACGGCTTCTCCTTCAGCAGCACGGCGAACTGGGCCACGTCACCCCCGGCCCCGATGACGCCGGGCGAGACCTCCCCGAAGCCGGACGCGGCCAGCTTCTTCTCGAACGCCTCGACTTCGGCCTGCTCGAGCTTGCCGTCGGACGTCTTCTCCAGAACGACCCAGGTGGGGTCGGTCTGCCCGGCCGGGAATCCGCTCTGCAGCTTCTCCATCGCCACCACCGACTCGAGGTCGTCGGGGAGAGAGCTTCCCGCGTCGAACGTCGGGTGGAAGGTGAGCACACCTGCGGCCAGCACGGCGAGGACCCCGCCGGACACGCCCGCGACGACACCGGGACGGCGCGCCGTCAGGTCGCCGATTCGCTTCCCCAGCGTGTGCTTGGGCTGCTTGCGCCAGGCCTTCGACGGCCAGAACGCCTTTTCGCCCAGGAGCGAGAAGATCGCGGGGACCAGGGTGAGCGCGGCTATCAGGGTGACCGCGACCGAGATGGCGAGGGCCGGACCCATGGCGCGCAGCATGCCGAGGGAGGAAAGGAGCAGGGCGAGGAAGGCCACGATGACCGCCCCTGCCGCCGACGCGATGGTCTCCCCGACGTTGGCCACCGCGTCGCTCATGGCCTGCTTGGGCGCCTGGCCCTCCCGCAGCGCTTCCCGGTAGCGGAAGAGGAGGAAGAGGATGTAGTCGGTGCCGACTCCGAACAGCACGACGATCAGAATGGCGGAGACCGAGGCGTCCGCTTCAAGACCGAAGACCTCGGCGGCGGTGGCGATGAGCCCGTTGGCCACCATGAAGACCACGCCGATGATCAGTACCGGCAGGAGCGCGATCAGGGGGCTGCGGAAGATCACCCCGAGCAGAACGATGATCAGAACCAATGTCGCCATCATGATCATCGCGTCGGTGTCGCCGGACGACTCCTGGCTGTCCAGCGCGTCCGCCGCGGAGCCGGTGAGACCCATCTTGAGGGAGGTTCCCTCAAGCAGTGGGGCGGCCTTCTTCCGCAGCTCCTTGACCGATTCCAGCAGCTTCTCGTCGTAGGGATCCTTGACGCTCGCGACAACGCTCGCCAGCGCTATCTTCCCATTGGGGGACACGGCCTCAGGGCTGGTCTCGATCTTCTTGACCAGGTTGAATCCGGCCTTGTCCAGGCTCTCCGTGACCTTGGCGACGTCAGCCTTGTCGCCGTCCGTCAGCGGGCCGTTGTCATCGCGCCAGAAGACGGCGATGGAGGCCGGCTGATCCTGTTCAGGAAAGGCCCGTTCCTGTACTTTGCCGACCTGCACCGACTCATAGTGTGACGGAAGGAAATCGGCCTGATCGGTCGTCGACTTGAGGGCAGGCGCCAACGCAACCAGGGCGAAGGCGGCCACGACCCAGGCAAGAATGGTCAGCCAGGGATGCTTGACGGATGTCCGCCCGATCCTTCCAAACATGGGACTCCTTAGTACGTATACCTGAGACTGATCATTCTGGCGTCCAGTCGCGCGAGCCCCGTTGCACATGAGGTACATCTGGCAGCAACCTGCCGCGCCGCCAGGCCGTTTCTCGGCGATCACCTCGCGGCCCGGACGCGGCTGGCCGCGAGGTGAAGCCGGTACCGGCTGATCACGGTCGGCCCCCGCCAGGACTGACCTCCGTACACGTACACATGAGGAGGCCCGGCCCCGACGGGGCCAGGCCTCCTCACATCTCCGGAGCCTCAGCCGCTCACGCGCAGCCGCGCTGCCAGTTCCAGCCGATGAAGGTGTGCTTCAGGTCGACGTCGAAGCGGCACGAGGCGGTGCCGTCGGCCTTGAGCTCCACGTAGGAGTGGTGCTTGTTCTCGTACCAGCTGCCCGTCGGGTCGAAGATGCCCCGGTACGAGAAGGTGGCGTGCGCCTCGTTGCGGGATACCGAGCACCCGCTCACGCAGTCGGCAGACTTCGAGGAGGACACCAGCGACCAGCCGGCGTTCCACGGCTCGCGGTTCCACTGCTGGGTGGCCTCGGTGCTCGCCGAGGTGACCAGGGCGCCGTCGGCGTCCCAGGTGGACGTCGTGTACAGGCCGGTCATCCGGATGTTGCAGCAGTCGTACATCTCCGACCAGCTCTTGAACTGCCGGGTGCCGGCGGCCTGGGCGCCGGAGGCGCTCAGGGCGGTCGTCGTGACCTTCTCCGCGGCGCCGGCCTTGGCGCCCGCCACCGGCACCAGCCGCGCCGGGCCCAGCTGCGGCGTGCAGTCGGCGCCGATGGTGATCTCCTGCTGCACCGTCATGCCGGCCGGGGGCGCGGGCAGCTCGCCGGACAGCTTGACGTCCGTACAGGCCCGCCCGGCGGGGGCTCCGGTCCCGGAGGCGGGCGCGGTCGCCGGCGAGGCGGTCGCGAGGCCGGCCGACAGGCAGAGCAGACCGGCCGTGAGAGCCGTGACGAGAGAGACTCGGTTGCGCAATTCGGCAGCCCTTCAAAGAACTTCGGTGATCTCGCCGGTGAGCGTAACCGGATTGTTCTGGGCGGAAGCCGATGCCGAAAAGGTTGGCACGAAGCTGACGATTTCCTGTCGCCGCAGCCCCGGGCCCTGCTGGCATCTTCATGTCACGACGGTTGCGCTGCGGTCGCGGACGGAACGAGAGGGAAACTCCCGTATGCGCGCACGAGTGGCGCGGACGGAGATCCGCCCGTGCGACAGAGAGATTCCCCGTGATTGTGAAGCATCTGTACGAGGCTGCGCACGCCCTGCCGGAGCGTGTGGCGGACTCCGGGATCCTGGGGCGGCTGGGCCTTCGCGCGCCGGAGTTCGAGGCACGGATACAGGAAGCTATGGGCCGCGTGGAGCAGCTGCTCCACCAGTGCGCGCACAGCGCACCCGACCCGCGGATCTCCCTGCTCACCGGACACCTCGCGGCGGCCGGAGGCAAGCGCCTGCGCCCGCTGCTGGTGCTGCTCGGCGCGGAGTTCGGCGAGCCGGAGCGGGACGGGGTCGTCCAGGCCGGGGTCATCGCCGAACTGGTGCACGTCGCCTCGCTCTACCACGACGACGTGATGGACGCGGCGGCCGTCCGGCACGGCGTCCCCAGTGTGAACGCGCGCTGGGGCGAGAAGGCGGCCGTGCTCGGCGGGGACTGGCTGCTCGCCCGGGCCGCCCAGCTGGCGGCCGCCCTGGGCCCGGACGCGGTCCACCTCAACGCGCAGACCGCCGGCCGGCTGGTCAGCGGCCAGCTGCGCGAACTGTGCGGCCCCGGCCCCGGCCCCGGCGAGGACCCGGTGGAGCACTACTTCCGGGTCTGCGAGGGCAAGACCGCGGCCCTCCTGTCCATGTCCCTTGGGATCGGCGCGCTCCAGGCCGTCGCCCCCGCCCACCACGTGAGCGCGCTGGCCGAGTACGGCGAGCAGCTGGGCATCGCCTTCCAGATCGCCGACGACCTGCTCGACCTCGCCGCCCCCCAGCACAGCACCGGCAAGGAGCAGGGCAACGACCTGCTCGCCGGCGTACCGAGCCTGCCCGTCCTGCTCGCGCTCGCCGGGGACGACCCCCGCGACGCGGAGCTGCGGGACCTGCTGTCCGCGGGTGCCGCGGCCGGCCCCGCCGCACACCGCCGTGCGCTGGAGCTCTTCCGCCGCTCGCCGGCGCCCGCCCGGGCCGAAGCGCTGATGCACGACCGCCTGGAGCGTGCACGCACCGCGCTGGAGGTCCTCCCGGCCCTCCCCGCCCGGCGGGCCCTGGCCGCGCTCTGCGGCTTCGTCGCGCAGCGGACCGCGTGATGCGGCAAAGGCCGTGGCCGCCCTCCTGACCGCCCTCGCGGCGCCCCCCGCCGGAGAGCCCGCCGAGCCCCGGCCGCCCGGTGGGGCCGCGGCGACGTCCTCCTGGCTGCGGCCCGCCCCTGACCGCCACCCGCACCAGCTTCCTGTGGGCCTCCACGGTGGCGCGCACCTCGTCGGGGAGGGGCAGCGCGCACGACCGGATGGGAACGGTGGACTCGGTGGGGCGGCGCAGGGCGGGGAAACGCGCAGCGCGGGCTTCGCGGAGGATGTCGCTGGAGCCGATGCCGCTCCAGAAGACGGTCAGCCCGAGTTCGTCGGCGAGGTAGTCGAAGAAGTCGAACGTCGGCTGCAGGTCCTCTAGCCGCAGCCGGTCGATCCGTCGACCAGACAGAGCTCTGTGCGAGCGTGGCGCATCACGTGGACCGCAGGTCCGGTGAAGTCTCTACATCCGCTGGACGGGCCGCTGCTCGGTGTCACTGCGGTACAGGTTCCAGCCGATGAAGACGGCCAGGGTCGCGGACCAGTCGGCGGGGGAGCCGGGCTCGGGCGGGGCGTTGACGCAGACGACGGGGATGCGGCTGTCGTCGATGCCGTGGAGTTTTTCGCTGCGTCCCTGGTGCGCCAGTCCGATGTGGTGGAGCAGGGTGCGGCCGGCAGCGGCTGCTGTGGCCCAGCTGCTCCACTTGCGTGGTGCGGGTGAGTTGACGACAGCGCACTCCGTGATCAGCGACGTCGCCGCGTCGCGGGAGGTGTCAGGAGTCCGGAAGCTCGTCCTCGTCAACGCGCGATGGGTGGGTACCGCGGGAGTCAAGAAAGGGTGCCGCCACCCTCTGCAGCCTGGGAGCGGTTGCCGTTGTTCCAGATGTAGACACCGGTTGTGCCCGCGCCGTACCAACTCTCCGGCCCGACCTCGGCTGTGAGGGACGGGTACTCGCTGATGGACTCCCGAACCTTGGCCGGGTCTACCTGTCCGTACGGCTGGTTGAAGACCAAAGCGGGCCTTCCGGTGGTCCGGGAAAGCCACGTGGTCGTGTGGTCGTAGAACCCCGGCCTACCGCGGCACTCCCTCTTGGCGCAGCGGCCCTTGTCGAGCCAGTGGAGCTTGGACGAGCAGCCGGTGTTGCCGCTCTTGAGGTCGTGCTGCTCCGCCCAGTCCAGCAGGTCCGCCCGCATCTGGACGTAGATGTTCGGGCCGTACGGCCAGCGCACGCCGTCGGCATCTCGGTTGAGTACGCCCCGGGCGCGGTCATCCAGGGAGCTGACCAGTTCCTTCTGGTCAGCGCTCTGGCAGCGCCGGCACAACAACTTCGCTTCTCCCATTCCGGAGCCGAACAACAGCCCCTGCCGGGGCCGCTCGCATCCCACGCAGTCATACATGTTCCTGCTCCCTCGGTTCGCATCGAGCCTGCTCATCATCGCGCGGGGCGCGCTTCAACGAGCCCAGAACCACGCAGCCTTCACCCGCCGTACGCGCACGGCACCGTGAGCCCCTACGAACGCCCTCGTACGGCCGTTCGGACAGTTGGAAAGCGTGTTGGGGGGAAGCCCTCACGGTTTGAACGCCGAGGAACGTTATTGAAAGCCGTCGCGGTTCGCAGTGGTGAGAGTTCCCTGCTGCATCAAGGCACCCGCCGCGCACGGCGCGGGGCCATGATCAGTCGCCCCAAAGCAACTCCAGCCCAAAGCCGGTCCGCCGACCTCACGGGTCGTAGCGCCGACTTTCCTCGCGAAATCTCCGAGCGAGTTCGTCCCCCGCCAAGCCCCAGTCCCTACCTTCGTGAATCACGTGAGGTATGTCCTGCAAATCAACACCCCATCGCTCTTCTGCCGCCTCGATAGTGCTCACCAGGCGACCAGTAACCATTTCGGGCACCTCGGTCAAGGCTGGCCCCGCGAGATGAAGACTATCTCGAGCAAATTTCAAAGCAGACGGCGCGTAACGCATGTCTAGCAGCCGCATCAAGTGGAGCAATTCGGCCGACAGGCTCCCCGAACTGATTTCCCGGCGAAGTACACCGCAGAAATCCAAAAAGACTCGCCCCTTCAAAGTGGCACCCGCCCTGGTTGCGCCACCTCCGAATTGCCTTAACAGGCCGCACCCCGCGAGCCTAATCAGGCGTTCCCTCACCGCTCCCTGCGAGACCTGAAGTTCTTCGGCCAAGTCGCGAGTGCTGGAGAACTCTTCAGAGGCTGTTGAGATGACAAACAAGAGAGCAAGGTGCAAGCCCGCTAGACCGCTGGTGCGCCCAAAGAACCTCACGTCTTCGGCAGTTAGATTGCCGAAGACGACGTTCATGAGGATGTCTCTACTGACCTGCTCTTCAAGTAGCTCGGCCACGAAATTGCGCTGACTCTCATCATCGGCATCGAAGCCTTCGGGAATCCAAAAAACGCGTAGCCGGTGCGATCGAGCGAGATCGCGGCCTGACTTGAAGTCCTTTATGGCTTCCGAGAGGAGTCGCCGAGCCTTGATTGTGTCCCTGGCGACGTACGTGCAGATGTCGGCTTCCGCGTCGAGTAGCATGGTGCGGACATCTTTATCCACCCCAGCCGTGTGATTCCAGAGGGTTTGCCCTACGAGCGGCCGTGACCAGTCGCGTCGGAGTTCGCAAGCGAAGTCGAATTTTCGACGTTCAGCCTCTACGTATGCGTACAGGGTAGTGCGCGACAATCTCTCTAGGATTTCTGCCGTGCACGCAGATAGGAATTGGTGCTCCGCCGATTCTGCCACCCCGGTATGGTAACTAAAGCTACCCGGCCGTGGGAGCGTAATGCGGCAACTCGAAGTGGCCGTAGGAGCCATCTCGTCGGCCAGCGGAACGAGCGATCAGTAGACCGACACGACGGAGCGCCCTCCCGGGCCGTCCTCGGGCCGTGGAAGGGCGCTCAACATGGATGGGCCGCAAGGCAGCCAGCTGTGGGAGCTCAGGGCGGAAGGAGTACGGGCGAGCTTGCATAGCGGCTGTCGCAGACCGCGGAACAGGGCAGCGGGACGCGCGGCCCATTCGTGGACCGTCCGGACCTGCTCGGGCAGTTCTACGCCCCCTGGCCTGCTGAAGGCCATGAGACGCACGGGGCCTCCGGAGCCGTGTGTGGATCGCCTGCTCCACCAGGGGCCACGGTCGCCCGTACCGGCCGCGTCTCGGTGCGGATTCCTGCACGCACCGTCGGCCGGACAGCGCGCTCGGCGTGCTGGACTGGCGCTGGCACGGCAGGCTGGGGGGCATGTCGGATCAGACGGAGATCATCGTGCATCCGGTGTCCCCGAAGGGCGGCCGGAAGGTCACCGTTCATGCGCTCGGAGTGGACGTGGACCTCGGGCGTGCGCACACCCCGACGGACGTTGCCGAGTTCCTGCGTCGCGCCGGCCTGGAGGACGTGGACCTGAGCGAGGACGGGCCGATCACCTGGGAGGGTGGCGGCCCCGAAGTGTGGAAGCGCCCCGACGGCTGAGGGCCAGCGGCGGTACTCGGGGAGCCAATCGGGGAGCCACCGGAGGCAGCGCGAGCCGGATCTGCCTGGACCGGCACGGACAGTGGGGAGCCGGAGCCCTTGCGGTGCGAGGGGTCCGCGGCGCCGGTTCCCGAGCACCCTCATACCTCGACCCTAAGAGCGTTCTAAGAGGTTCTCTCAGAAGCCTTTGGCAGGCTTTGCGCCATGAGCTCCACGGACAGCACGGGCAACACAGGCAACACAGGCAGCGCCGGCAGTACGCGTAGTACCGGCGGCGCGGGCGGGCAGCGGATCCTCGTCGTCGACGACGAGCCCGAGGTGCGGGCAGCCGTCGAGGACGGCCTCGCGGTCGAGGGGTACGAGGTGCGGGGCGCCCCGGACGGGCTCGCGGCCCTCTCGCAGGTCGCGGCCTGGGAGCCCGACGCGGTCGTCCTCGACGTGATGATGCCCGTACTCGACGGCCTCGCCGTGTGCCGACAGCTGCGGGCGCTGGGCGACCGCACCCCCGTCCTCGTCCTGACCGCGCTCGACTCCGTCAGCGAGCGCGTCGACGGACTGGAAGCGGGCGCCGACGACTACCTCGTCAAACCCTTCGCCCTGGACGAGCTGGTCGCCCGGGTCCGCGCGCTCCTGCGACGGGCCGCGCCCGGACCCACCGGCACCGCCGCCCCGCTCGGCTTCGCCGACCTCGTACTCGACCCCGCGACCCGGACCGGGCGCCGGGGCAGCCGTCCGCTGGAGTTCAGCCGTACCGAAGCGGCCCTGCTCGAGCTGCTCCTGCGCCACCCCGGCCAGGTGCTCCCGCGCGAGCTGATCCTCGAACTGGTGTGGGGGCGGGACTTCGGGCCGGACTCCAACTCCCTCGCCGTCTACGTCGGCTACCTGCGCCGGAAGCTGGAGGCCGCGGGCGAGCCCCGGTTGGTGCACACCGTCCACGGGGTCGGCTACCGGCTGGACGCGGCGTGAGCGGCGGCCGCCGGCGGCTGGGCCGCGTCTGGCGCAGGCGCGGCCCCCTGCGCACCCGGCTGGCGCTGTCGGTCACCGCCGCCGTGGCCCTCGTGGCCGTCGGGGTGTGCGTGGCGGCGTTCTTGGTGGTCCGGTCCGCACTCTACGAGCAGCTCGACCTCAGCCTCACCCAGTCCGCGCGGCTGGCCGCCCAGCGCAACCCGGGGGCCGCGCCCAGCACCCTGGCCGGGGAATGCAGGTTCCTGGCGGCCCCCGCCTGCGCGGAGGTGGTGGCCGCCGACCCGACCGAGGACCCCGCGACCCCGGGACTGCTGCCCGTGGACCCGGCCGCGCGGGAGGTCGCGGCGGGCCGGAAGGCCCCCTACTACACCAACATCACGGTGGCCGGATATCCCGCCCGGATGCTCACCACCGACTACGCCAAGGGGCGCGCCCTCCAGGTGGCCCTACGGGCCGACACCGTCGAGGACGGCATCGAGGAGGCAGCCCAGTGGCTGGTGCTGACGGCGGTGATCGGCGTGCTGCTGGCCGCGCTGCTGGGGTCCTGGGTCTCGCGGACGGGCCTCGCCCCGGTCGCCCGGCTCACCGCGACGGCCGAGCGGATCGCCGCCACCCGCGACGCTCGGCACCGGATCGATCTGCCGCCACCGGGACGGGAGGACGAGATCACCCGGCTGGCCACGAGCTTCAACACCATGCTGGGGGAGCTCGAACAGTCGGTCGCCGCCCAGCGCCAACTGGTCGCGGACGCCTCCCACGAACTGCGCACCCCGCTGACGGCACTGCGGACCAACGCCGAACTGCTGGCCCGGGCCGATCGGCTCACCCCCGACCAGCGCGACCGTGCCTCGGCCGCACTGGGGCGGCAGCTGCGGGAGGTGACGGGGCTCGTCAACGACCTGATCGAGCTCGCACGCGACGAAGAGCCGCAGCCGCTCGTGGAACAGGTCCGGCTGGGTGCGCTGGTGGAGCACTGCGCGCAGGCGGCGCGCACGCACTGGCCGGCCGTGCCCTTCCACGTACGCGTGCCGGCCGAGCCCGTCGTGGTGCCGGGGGTCCCCGCGCGACTCAGTCGACTGCTGGGGAACCTGCTCGACAACGCGGCCAAGTTCAGCGGGAACGGGCTGCCCGTCGAGGTGGAGCTGGTGGCCGGCCTCCCGGGCCGCGGACCGGCGCTGACGATCCGTGACCACGGCCCGGGGATCTCGCCGGAAGACCTGCCGCACGTCTTCGACCGTTTCTACCGGGCCGGCGCGGCCCGCGCCCTGCCGGGGTCGGGGCTCGGCCTCGCCATGGCCCGGCAGATCGCGCGGGCGCACTCCGCCGAGCTGACGGCGGAGGCCGCCCCGGGCGGTGGCGCGCTGTTCCGGCTGACGTTCTGAACGGCCCCGGTGGGGACGGGGGTACCCGGAGGCGCGCACGAACCGGGTCGGTACGCGCTGGGCGTCCAACGGCTGGCCCGTCCCGGCCGTGAACCTCCCCAGGGGCTCCACGGGCGAGGTTCACGGCCGGGCGCTCCAGTGGGCGCTGGTCCGCACGGCGTTCGTCAACTCCGCCGATGCCCCGACTCGCATCGACGGCTCCTTCGGCCCCACACCGGGGCGGCGTCCCGGACGGCATGGCCGGCATGGCCGGCATCGAGACGGGGACGTCGGTGGTACCCCGTCCCCGCCGCCGAGGGCCAGGCCCCGTCCGGCGGTTGTGATCTTCGGCCCAGTCTCCCGCGGTCCCCCCGTCGGGCGGCCGACCTGCGGCAAGGTGACCGGTAAGGAGTCCGAAGACGGGGGAGGCATCCAATGGAGCGACACGTCGAGTTCGAGCGTCTGCACAACTTCCGGGACCTGGGCGGCTATCGGTCCGCCGACGGCCGCACCGTGCGGTGGGGGACCGTGTACCGGGCCGACTCGCTCGGCAAGCTGGCGGACGGCGACTGGGAGCGGTTCCTGGAGCTCGGGATCGGGACCGTGATCGACCTGCGGTATCCGTGGGAGATCGAGACCAAGGGGCGGGTGCCCGAGGCGGAGCGGTTTCGCTACGTCAACCTGAGCATCGAGCACCGGCCCTACGACCAGGCCGAGATCGACCCGGACATCGACCCCTGGCGGTACCTCGCGGACCGGTTCGCCGAGGTCACCGAGGACGGGGCCGAGGAGATACGGCAGGTCCTGGAGGAGCTGGCGCAGGCCCCCGCCCCCCTGGTCTTCCACTGCACCTCGGGCAAGGACCGGACCGGGCTCATCGGAGTTTTCCTGCTGACCCTGCTCGGGGTGGACCGGGCCGACGTCCTCGCCGACTTCGCGCTCACCGAGCTGGCCACCGAACGCCTCGCCGCCGACTGGCGTGCCGCCCATCCGGGCCGGGTCATGAAGTGGCCCAGCTACGGCCGCGCCCCCGCCGTGATCATGGAGTTGGTGCTCGCGGACCTGGAAGCCCGGTACGGATCCGTGCACGGCTACCTCACGGACCGGGTCGGCCTGTCGGAGCGGACGGCGCAGCGGTTGCGCTCCCGCCTGCTGACCGGCGCCGGCGCCGGCGACGCTGACAGGGACGGCGACGGCGGCGGCGACGGTGACAGCGGCGGCGACGGCGGCGACGGCGACGGGGCTGAGGGCCACCGCGCGACGTGAAGTCCCTCTGGTGGCGCCACCGGCGCGTCTCCTACCATCGGAACACGGGTGGGGGAGGGGGGTGCGTTCATGGCGGCGCACGTAGGGCGGCTGGAACGCTTCGTTGCCTGGGTGCTGCGGAACGCCGACGTCGTGGTCGCCCTGGGCATCGCGATGGCGGTCGGACTCCTCGACATCTTCGGAGACGTCATCAGTGACGACGTCTCCTCCGGCGCCACCCTCGTCGTGCTCGGCCTCCTCGCGACCGGGTCGATCGTGGAGCGGGTGCGCCGGCCCGCGAGCATCCAGGAGGCGATGAGCGGGACCCGGCAGGCGCTGGAAGACCTCGCGATGGTGCGCTCGCTCTCCGGCAACGAGGTCGGCGAGGCACTGCGCAAGGCCCGCCAACACACCAACCTCTGGTACTTCAAGGGCGGTACGGGCACCTACCTGCGGGCGGTCACGCTGCCCCTGTGCGTGGCCGCCGCGAAGGAACAGCGCTCGCAGCTCAACGTGAAGATCGACATCGTCAATCCGGCCGACGAGCGGGCCTGCGCCGCCTACGCCCGGTTCCGGCAGATGTTCGGCGGGCAGCGGCGCGGCGACGACGTGTGGACCACCGACCGGGTCCGCCGCGAGTCGTACGCGACCGTCCTCGCCGCCTGTTGGTACCAGCGGCAGCTGACCACACTGGAGATCAGCGTGCACCTGTCGGCCGCCGTGCCGACCCTGCGCTTCGACCTGTCCGAGACCTGCCTCGTCATCACCCAGGACGACCAGTCCCGGGTGAACCTGCTGGTGGAGCGGGGGCAGCCGCTCTACGACTACTACGTGACCGAGCTGCACCAGAGCCGAGAGCAGGCGACCGTGCTCGATCTGCGCGTCGCCTCCCCGCTCGGCCAGGAGCCCACCGTCGACGAGGTGCGGACGCTCTTCGACGACCTGCAGCTGCCCTTGCCGCGCATCTTCACCGACAGCGACATCGGCAAGATCATCGAAAAGGCCCTGCACGCGGAGGACCCCTACAGGAGGTGATGCGCTCCGGCGCGTGCCCATGGACCGCGAGCTCGAAAGCACTCTCGTCACCCTGGAGGAAATCGCCTCCGGAACACGGGAGTTACATGCCGTCCGTCATCCGCTCGGTTTCCTCTGCCTGCCACTGGTGAGAGAGGGTCCGCGCGGAGTCTGCGTGCACCTCTTCGAGATCGGCAACCGTGCCGATCCGGAGGCGTCACCGATGCACGCCCACAGTTGGGAACTGCGCAGCCGCGTGCTGTACGGGCGGGTGGCGAACCTCCCCGTACGGACGAGCGCGGTCCGGGACGGCGAGGAGGGCGCCACCCACCGGATCTTCGAGGTGTTCAGCGGGAGCGACGGCGTGGACGAGATCCGGCCGACCTCCCACCTCGTACGGAGCGAGCCCGGCCCCGCCCACATCAGCGCGGGCGGGGAGACGTACACCCTGGCGGCCGGCGAGTTCCACGCCACCGCACTGGAGGGCGTGGAACCCGCGGCCACCTTGGTGCACGGCACGTCGATCCCCGGGCAGCTCGACCTCTCGCTCGGCCCGCTCGACGGCCGACCGCGCCGCACGACCCGCCGGCTGTGCGACACCGCGCAGACCGTGCGCAGCGTCCACACCGCCCTCAGGAGGATCGATGCCGAGCAGCGGGCCTGATTTCGACCACGAGAGGCAGGTCGCGGTCTCCGCGGCGGAGGAGGCGGGCGGCCTGCTGCGCAGGCGTTTCGGCACGGCGCGGTGCGTACGGACGAAGGGCGGGTCCGGGGACGTGCAGGTGGACCTCGACCTCGCCGCCGAGAAGCTCGTGCTCAGCCGGATACAGCGGCACTTCCCGCACGACCGGATCCTCTCCGAAGAAGCCGGGCTCCTCGATGCGGCGGGCGAACGGACCTGGCTGGTCGACCCGTTGGACGGCAGCAACAACGTCGTGATCGGGCTGCCCACCTACGCCGTCGGGATCGGACTGTGCCTGGGCGGCACCCCGGTGATGGGCGTGGTGCACGAGCCGGTCACCGGGGAGACCTGGCACGCGGTCAGGGGGTACGGGGCCCACGGGCCGTCCGGCGCGCTGCCCGGCCCCGACCCCACCCTGCCGCGCCCCGGCCCCGTGGTCGCCTGGACCCAGGGGTACGCCGTGGAACGGGGCGACGCGACGGCGGTGGCCCTGCGCGCGGTGCTGGAGCTGCGCTGCCGGCGCGTCCTACAGCTGTGGGCGCCGCTGCTCGGCTGGAGCCTGCTGGCGCGCGGCACCATCGACGCGTTCGTCGGCTACCGCGCCGAGGGCGTCGACCTGCCCACCGGGGCGCTGCTCGCGGCCGAGGCGGGCGTGGAGCTGCGCACGCTGTCCGGGGCGACCTTCAGACCCGGCTTCGCCGGGGCCGACACCGGCCGCAGCTTCGTGGCGGCGCGCGGCGAGACCCTCGCGTACCTGCTGGGAGAGGTGGGTACCGTCCCGCCCGGCTAGGTGATGGCCGCCAGCGCCAGGGTCGCCGCCAGTGTGCCCGCCACCGCCAGCACGACGCCCGTACCGAAGAAGCGGCCCAGGGCGATCCGGGTGCCGTGCCAGCGGCAGCGCTCGAACCACAGGAGGGTGGCCAGCGAGGCCCACGGCGTGATGACCGGCCCCACGTTGACTCCGATCAGCTGGGCGAGCAGCTGCTCGTGGTTGGCCACCGGGATCGCCGCCTCGCCCGCCAGATAGGCCGGGAGGTTGTTCAGCACGTTCGAGAAGCCCGCGCCGACCGCCGCCGACCGCAGCATGCCGCCGACGCCGTTGTCGGAGCCCATCGCCGCCGCGAGGACCTCGTGCAGCCCGTGGGCGTTGACCGTCTCCACGACCAGGAACATCCCCGGGACCAGGACGAGGAGCCGCCAGGGGATCAGGGAGAGGCGCAGCGCCGCCCGGCCCCGCACCCAGAAGGCCACGACCACGATCAGCGCGGCCGCCATGGACGCCGACCACAGCGGCACGTCGGCGAGCAGGATCGCCAGCAGGAATCCGGCGCACGCCACCGCGCTCACCCGGAACAGGACCGGATCCGCGGGGCGCGGCAGGGGCGGAGGGGTGTAGCGGGTCTCGGCGCGGCGTCCCGGGCGCCAGTAGAAGCCCCACAGGCAGGCCATCGTGACCACGATGGCGGCCAACTGCGGCGCCCACATGGTGGCGGCCATCTCCGACGGGGTCAGTGCGATGCGGTCCGCGGCCAGCAGGTTCGTCAGGTTCGACACGGGAAGCAGCAGGCTGGCCGTGTTCGCGAGCCACACCGTGGTCATCGCCAGCGGTACGGGCGCGATGCCGACCCGGGTCGCCAGCGCCAGCATCACCGGGGTCAGCAGGACCGCCGTCGTGTCCAGGTTGAGGGTGATGGTGGTGACGGACGCGAAGAGCACGCAGAGGCAGAACAGGAGGGGGTACCTGCCGCGCCCCGCCCGGGCCACCCAGGTGGCGACGACGTCGAAGACCTCCGCCTTGCCGGTCAGTTCGGCGAGGACGATGACGGTGGCCAGGAACACCACCAGCGGACCGATGCGCTCCAGTACGTCCGTGGCGGGTGCGGTGGGCAGCAGGCCCGTGGCGACGCACAGTGCACCGAGTACGAGTAGGCCGCCGGCCAGCCAGTCCAGTGGATGCAGACGCCTGAGGAGGGACACGGCGAACAGGTTCGCACATACACACGCCCCGGCATCAGACGGGGCGGAAGGAATCGGACACGCCCGCCCGGGCGGGGTGTCCGGCGTCCCGCGGGGGACCGACCCGTCCTTGCCGGGACAAACCCGCCGCCGGGGGTGCGGCCCTACGATGGAGTCATGATGACGGACGGGCAATTCGGCGCTCCCGCAAGAGAGTTCGACTTCTTCATCAGTTACTCCCCGGCAGACGAACAATGGGCCGCATGGATCGCCTGGACCCTGGAGGAAGCCGGCTACCGCACGGTGGTGCAGGCCTGGGACTTCGTACCGGGAACCAACTTCATAGACTTCATGGACCGGGGGGTCAGCGAGTCCCTGGCGGTCATCGCCGTACTGTCCCGCCACTACGAGCGTTCCACCTACGGTCGCATGGAATGGCAGGCCGCGCTCCGGGCCTCGCCCGAGTCGCCCGAACGGAGGCTGCTGACCGTCCGGGTGGACGAGATCCCGATCGAGGGACTCCTCGCCACGATCACCTACGTCGACCTCGTCGGCGTGGCGGACATCGACGCGGCCCGCTCCCTGCTGCTGAACCGGGTCGGGCAGGCCGTCGACGGCCACGCCCGACCGGGCCGCCGTCCCGGTTTCCCGGGGACCGGGAGGGGGAGCGGACCGGGACCCCTGCGCCACCCGGAGCAGCCCAATCCGGGTCAGCCGCAGCCGAGCGCGCTCGCCGGCCCCGGCTGGTCGGGACGCCGGCGGCCGGCCAGGGCGCCGCTCTACCCGCAGGCCGCCGCGGCCGGCCACGGCGCCCGGGACACCGTGACCGTCCTGCACCTGGCCGGGCCCGACTTCGGGCGCGGCCGCGAACCCGACGCGCTCAGCCGGCAGATCCGCGGCGACCTCATCATGCTCAGGGACGCGGGGGCACCCGCCCCCGATCTGATGGTGGTCACCGGTGACCTCACCGCGTCCGGCAGCCCGCGCGAATGCGACCAGGCCCTCAGCTTCCTCACCGCCCTGCGCTCCCAGCTCGACCTGTCCCCCAGCGGGTGATGGTGGTACCGGGCGCACAGGACGTGAACCAGGCCGCCTCCCAGGCCTACTTCCACACCTGCGAGGCCGACGAGGTGGCGCCGCAGCCTCCGTACTGGCCCAAATGGCGCCACTACACCCGGTTGTTCCGCGGCCTCTACCAGGGCCTGGACACGGTCTTCGACAGCGACCAGCCCTGGACCCTCTTCCCGGTGCCCGAACTGAGCACGGTCGTGGCCGGATTCAACTCCTCCATGGCCTACAGCCACCGCGCCGAGGAGCAGTACGGCTTCATCGGCCGCGACCAGGCCGCCTGGTTCGCCGAGGCGATGCGCCGGTACGAGGAGGAGGGCTGGCTGCGCATCGGCGCGCTCCGCCACCCGCTCACCGACGGCCGCCGCCCTGGCGACGCGGTCGGCGGCCCCGGCGGGCTGCGGGACGCCGACACCTTCGCCCGGCTGGCCGCCCCGCGGCTCCACCTGCTGCTGCACGGGCCGACCGGCGGCCCGCGCACCACCACCTCGGCCCCCAGCCGCACCCAGCTCGCCGGGGCTCCGGGGGTTTCAGGGCCTTCCCCGGCGTCCGGGGGCGCCTGGGAGCTGCCCCTGTTCGGCTCCGCGGCCCCCGCCAGGTTCCAGCTGCTCCAGGTCGGCGCCGAGGGCGTGACCCGCTGGGACGACCGGATCACCGCCGCGTCCGAGACCTTCCCCGCCGCGTGGCGGCAGACCCGCCGGGTCTTCCCCGTGCCGGAACTGCCCGCCGTCATCAACGTCGAGCGGGCCGGCGGCCGGGCCCCCCTGGACGACCCGGCCGCCTCGCTCGCCGAACGGGTGAAGGAGATCTGCCGGGTGCGCCGGGAGGGCGTACGGCTGCGCGACGTCCCGCGCCGCGAACCGGGCGACATGGTGCAGATCATGGCCACCTGGCGGGAGCAGGAGGACGGCGTCGTCCAGCAGCAGCGCATAGCCGTCCACCCCGGGAGCCCCACCGAGGAGGAACTCGACCGCTTCATCGCCCAGGTGCACGCGACCGACACCGGCTCCGAGGCCGTCCTGGTGTACGCGGGCGACGCCCCGGCCGGCGGACTGCGCCGCCGGGCCGCCGCCCACGGCGTCCGGGTCCGGGTCCGCAGCTTCATCGAGTTCCAGGGCCTGCTCGACCTGCGGGGCTACGTCGCCGCCCAGACGGCCCGGCTGAGCAGCAGCGAGCAGTACGCCCCCGGCCTCTACCTCCCCCAGCGCTACCGCGACGCCGACCGCCCCGACGGCCAGGACGGTGCCGTCCACGAACGGGACGGACTCGTCGAGGAACTGCTGGAGCTGCTGGAGTCCGACCACGGCCGGTTCGTCCTGCTCCTCGGCGACTTCGGACACGGCAAGACCTTCGCGCTGCGCGAGCTCGCCCGGCGCATCTCCGAACAGCTCCCGCACCTGACCCCGCTGCTGATCCCGCTCAACTCCCTCGACCGGGCGCACAGCCTCGAAGGCCTGGTCGCCGCACACCTGGCCGGCCACGACGTCGACACCATCGACCTGCGGGCCCTGCGCTACATGCTCGCCCAGGGCCGCGTCGTCCTGCTCTTCGACGGCTTCGACGAACTGGTCAACCGGGTCAGCTACGACCGGGCCGCCGACCACCTCCAGGTCCTCCTCGACGCGGCCGTCGACCACGCCAAGATCGTCGTCAGCAGCCGCACCCAGCACTTCAAGTCGCACGCCCAGGTCCTCACCGCGCTCGGCGAGCGCGTCGGCCTGCTCCCGCAGCGCAGGATCCTGGCCGTCGAGGGCTTCACCCCCGCCCAGATCCGCTCCTACCTCGTACGCAGCTACGGCGACGAGCGCGCCGCCGACCGCCGCTACCAGCTCCTGCGCAACATCCCCGACCTCTTGATGCTCTGCCGCAATCCCCGGCTGCTCTCCTTCGTCGCCGATCTGAGCCAGGACCAGCTGCGCGCGGTCGCCGGAGCGGGCCGGGCGCTCAGCGCCGCCCGGCTGTACGAAGACGTGTTCACCTCCTGGCTCGAACACGAGGAACGGCGCGGCCAGGGCGGGCCCGGCGCGCCGCCCGGGCTCACCATCGACCAACTGTGGGCCGCGGTGACCGCGCTGGCCTGGCGGCTGTGGGAGAGCGGTCGCAGCGCCCTGCGGCTCGACGAGCTCACCGAGACCGTGGCCGGCACCCTCAACGAACTCACCGAGTCCCCGCTCACCCCCTCCGAGCGCGCCCAGGCGGTCGGCGCGGGCAGCCTGCTGGTCCGCAGCGACGACGGGGTCTTCCAGTTCATCCACGGCTCCGTCATCGAATGGCTGGTGGCGCGCGAGGCCGCCCGCCAGCTCGCCCGCGGCCAGCACACCCTGCTCCTCGCGCGCCCGCTCAGCCAGCTCGCCGTCGAGTTCTTCTGCGACCTCGCCGACCACGAGCAGTGCGCCCGCTGGGTGCGCGACGTGCTCGACGCCCCGGGGCGAGCGGTCAGCGACGCCGCCCGCGCCAACGCCGTCCGGATCTCCGACCGGCTGCGGGTGCCGGCCAACGCCGACCTGCGCGGTGCCCGGCTGGCCGGTGAGGACCTCTCGCACCGCGACTTCTCCGGGGTCGACCTCTCCGACGCCGACCTGACGGACGCCCGGCTGATCGGCGCCAACCTCTCCGGCGCGCTGCTGCGGGGCACCCGGCTGATCGGTGCACGCCTGGACCGGGCCGACCTGAGCCGGGCCGACCTGACCGGCGCGAACCTCAGCCGGGCCCGGCTGACCCGGACCGATCTGCGGGGCGCCCTGCTGACCGGCAGCCGCTGGCACCGGGCCGCGCTCATCGACGTGACGATGGACGACGGCGTGCGGTCGGCCCCCGAGCTCGGGACCGCCGCGATCGCCCCGGGGATGCCCGTGGACGCCGGGTTCCGGCCCTCCGCCGTCGGGGTCCCGTACGGCTTCGGCATGCGCACCAGCCGCCTCCCCGAACCCATCGCGTACAGCAGCGACGGCGAACTCCTCGCGGTGGGCAGCGAGGACGGCTCCATCCTGGTCTGCGGCGCCGACGACGGCCGCGCCGTGCGCACCCTCCAGGGGCACGAAGGGCGCGTGTACGCGGTGAAGTTCCGGCCGGACGTCATCGCCACCGGTGGCTCCGACGGCGCGGTGCGCCTCTGGGACCCGGTGACCGGGGCGTGCCGGCACCACTTGCAGGTCCACCCCGACGGCGTGTGGCCGGTCTCCTTCGACGCGGACGGCACGGTGCTCGCCACCGGCGACCGCGAGGGCCTGGTCACGGTCTGGGACACGGCCACCGGCCAACCCGTGCACCGGTTGCCGGGCCACACCGCGCCCGTCTACACCGCGGTCCACGGACCGGACGGTCAGCTGCTCACCGGGGACGCGGGCGCGAAGGTACGGCTCTGGGACCTGACCACCGGGCACTGCGTCCGGGAGATCGACGGCCACCAGGGGGCCGTCTACCGCGCCCGGTTCAGCCCCGACGGGACCCTCTTCGCCACCGCCGACCGGGGTGCGCCCGGGCGGGGCGGCACCGTGCGGATCTGGCGTACGGCCGACGCGCGGCTGCTGCACGAGTTCACCGGACACACCGGCCGGGTCTACGTCCTCGACTTCCACCCCGAGGGCAACCTCCTCGCCAGCGGCGACACCGACGGTCAGGTGCGGCTCTGGGACCCGGTGGTCGGCACCCCCGCCGGAATCCTCGAACGGGGCACCGGAGCCGTCTACCAGGTGCTCTTCGGCGACGACGGGAAGCTCCTCGCGTCCTGCGACAGCAACGGTGCGGTCCGGCTGTGGACGGTCACCGGACGCCCCCACGGGTACACGATCGCCCTCCACCCCCAGCAGCCGACCGAGCACCGCGGCACGGCCTGGGCGTGCGCCTTCCGGCCCGGCGACAGCCAATTGCTCACCGTCGGCAACGACGGCGGCGCGCAGATCTGGGACGCGGCCACCGGCCAGGGCAAGCGCATCCTGCGCGGCCACGGCCGCCGGATCAGCGGAGTCGCCTTCAGCGCGGACGGCACGCAGCTGGCCACGGCCGGGAACGACGGGGTCGTACGGCTGTGGGAGACGCGCACGGGTCGGCGTACGGAAGAGCTCACCGGGCGCGGCGACCGGTTGGTCTCGGCGGCCTTCAGCCCCCTCGAATCCCTCCTCGCCACGGCCAGCAACGACGGCGACATGTACCTCTGGGACCCGGTGGGCGGCGAATACCTGAGGGAGCTCGACGCAGAGACCGAGCACGTCTGGGCGGAGGCGTTCAACGCCGACGGGACCCTGCTCGCCACCGCCAACGACGACGATTCCGTACGCGTCTGGTTCCGCTCCACCGGTTCCCCCGTGTCGACGCTGACCGAGCACCGGGGCCGGGTCCGCTCGATCGCCTTCCGCTCGGACGCCGATGTACTGGCCACCGGATGTGACGACAGTTTCGTACGGGTGTGGGACGCCCGGAGCGGAGCCCTCGTGGAGCAGCTCGGCGGGCATGCCGACCGGGTGTACGGCGTCGCGTACGGCCCGGGGAGCACCTGGCTCGCCAGCGCGAGCTGGGACGGGACGGCCGTCGTCTGGCGGGAGGGGCGGGCGGATCTGCGCCTGCGCGGACGCGGCGGCAGGCTGTGGGCGGTGGCCGCCCACCCGAGCCGCCCGCTGCTGGCCACCGGCGGCGACGACCGGGCCGTCGGCCTGTGGGACGCCGCGACGGGCGAGCACCTCACCGACCTCGTCGGTCACACCGGCCGGGTGCTCTCGCTCGCCTTCTCCCCGGACGGCACGACCCTGGCGAGCGGCGCCGAGGACGGCACCGTACGGCTGTGGAACGTCCCGGCGGACGGGGAACCGCCGTCCCTGCGGGCGACGCTGATGGGCATGGCGGACGGCTGGGCGGCGCTGACACCGGCCGGCGGGTACAAGTACGAGGGCGACGTGGCCGGCGAGTTCTGGCACGTCGTGGGCATGTTCCGGTTCACCCCGGGGGAGCTCGACGAGTACCTGCCGGGCATCCACCGACTGCCGCTCGGCGAGGAACTCTGACGCCCCGAGGTTTCGCGGAGGCGGTCCCGGCCGGATCCGCACGAGACGGCCCAGAGGGCGTCTTGCCGATCCCGCCGGACCCGCGGGCCCTGGCGTCACGCCTCGGCCCTGCGGGCCCGGGCAGACCCCGTGGCACCGGACGGCACGGGCTCATCCGACGAGATCCGAAAGGGACGGCCTAGGGTTGGTCCGCATGACGCACACCGAAACAGAGGTCACCGCGGAGCTGGTCCGGGACCTGTTACGCGATCAGCACCCCGACCTGGCGGACCGCCCCGTACGGTTCGGGGCCCGTGGTTGGGACAACCAGCTGTGGCGGCTCGGGGACGACCTGGCGGTCCGGCTGCCCTGGGCGACTCCGTCCGCGGACGTGCTGCTGCGCAAGGAGCACGCCTGGCTGCCCGCCCTCGCTCCGACCCTCCCCCTGCCCGTTCCCGTCCCGCAGCGCATCGGCGAACCCTCCGAGAGGTTCCCGCGCCCCTGGATCGTCACCACCTGGGTCCCCGGCGAGCCCGCCGACCGGGCCCCCGCCACGAACGCCACGGACGCGGCCGAAGGGCTGGCCGCCTTCCTGACGGCCCTCCACCGACCCGCTCCCGAGGGGGCACCCGTCGGCAACTACGGCCGCGGGGGGCCGCTGGCGGCCATCGCCGACGGGTTCGTCGAGGGGCTGGCCTCGGCCACCGAGCAGGGGCTGATCCCGGACCCGGACGCCGTCCGCGCGGTCTGGGAGGACGCGGTCGCCGCGCCCGTCTGGACGGGCCCGGCGGTGTGGCTCCACGGCGACCTCCATCCGGCCAACGTCCTCACGGCCGACGGCACCTTCTGCGGCGTGATCGACTTCGGTGACCTCTGCGCGGGCGATCCGGCCAGCGACCTCGCCGCCCCCTGGATCCTGCTGCCGGACGGCGCCGCCGACCGCTTCCACGCCGCCTACCGGCCGACCGCGGACGACGCGACCCTGCGCCGCGCCCGCGGCTGGGCCGCACAGCGGGCCCTCGGCGGCGTCCTCATCGGCGAGGCCGGCGTCCGTGGCCGACCGGGCGGCAAGCCCACCTGGGGCCCGCCCGCCCACGCCGCACTGCGCCGCCTCGTGGCGACGGCGGGTTGAACGGACCGTCCGCCGCCTCACCCGAGGGAGGCGGCGGACAGAGCCAGTTCAGCGTCCCGCTCGAACCGGTGTCGACCACCCGGCGCATCGAGGAGCTCCGCCCCTACATCACGCGGAACCTCGCCGGGCAGCTCACCGTCGCCGACCTCGCCGAACAGGCGCACGTCGGCGAACGGCAGCTCACCCGGATCTTCACGACGGAACTGGGGACGACCCCAGCCGCCTACGTCGAATCGGCCCGCGTCGAATCGGCCCGGAACCGGCTGGAGTCCACGGACGAGACCCTCGAGCGCGTCGCGACCGTCTGCGGCTTCCACACGACCGACACCCTCGTCCGTGCCTTCCGCCGCACGCTCGACACGACGCCGACGGAATACCGCAACCGGTTCCGGGCCGCCCCGGCCCTCTGACCGGCGCCCGGCTCAGGCCGTCGGGAAGGCCAACAGGGCCACCGGAGCCGAGGTCGGCTGCGGCGAGCCGCCTGCCGGTTCGACGGTGACGCCCATCCCCGACGCCGTGTTGACCGGGCCGTCGAGCAGGGTGGCCGTCGCCGGGGCACCGTCGTCCATCAGCCCCGCCGAACGCATCTTCCCGCCGCCGTCGTCGTACCAGAGCTGGTACACCTTCCCGCTGGGCGGCGCCGGCAGGCCGGAGGCCGCGAAGACCGCCTGGTTGCGGGCGGCCGAGACGACCACCGTGCCCACCGCTCCGCCCCGCAGCGGCGCCGTGGTCACCCGGGCGTCGGCGGAGGCGAGGACCGAGCCGACGGCATCGTTCGTGAGACGGGCCTGCTGCGCCTGCTGCCGGGCGTCCTCGGCCTGTTCGTACTGCGCCACCGCGACACCGCCGAGCGCCACGGCCCCCGCGATGCAGGCCGCCAGTGCCCAGCTCGGCACCGGCCGCCAGCGGGGCCGTACGTGGCCGCCGCGCGCGGCCCTGACCGTCGAGGGCGGTTCCTGGCGCACCGTCGCGATCCGACGCATCACCTCGTCCCGCAGCGCGGCGCTCGGCGGCGCCGCCACGGCGAGCCCGAGGCGCGTGACGGTCTCGGAGAACTCCCGGACCTCCTGCGTGCAGGACACGCAGTCGGCGAGGTGCCGCTCGACGGCGGCCCGCTCCTCCGGTTCCAGTGCGTCGAGCGCGTACGCGCCCGTCAACGTGTGCGGATCCGCGGCGTTCACACGCCCACCCCCAGACAGTCACGGAGCCGGATGAGCCCGTCGCGCAACCGTGTCTTCACGGTACCCAACGGTAGGGACAGCAACTCCGCGACCTCCCGGTGGGTCAGGCCGCGGTAGTAGGCCAGGGTGACCGACTGGCGCTGGAGTTCGCTGAGTCCGTGCAGACAGCGCCGTACCTGCTCGCGCTCCAACCGGCTCTCCACCTGCTCCACCACCTCGTCGTAGGCCGTGGTGTGGTCCAGCAGCGCCGCCCGCTTCTCGCGGTTGGTGGACGCCTGCGCGGAACGCACCCGGTCGACGGCCCGGCGGTGGGCCAGGGTCAGCACCCAGTTCATCACCGAGCCCCGCGCGGGCTGGTAGCGGGCGGCGGTCCGCCAGAGCTCGACCAGGACTTCCTGGGCGACCTCCTCGGACTGGGCCGGATCCCGCAG
Source organism: Streptomyces sp. NBC_01214 (assembly GCF_026340975.1). Lineage (GTDB taxonomy): Bacteria > Actinomycetota > Actinomycetes > Streptomycetales > Streptomycetaceae > Streptomyces. Next base: position 3,360,065 of record NZ_JAPEOS010000001.1, read on the forward strand.
CACGGTCCGCACGAGGCCCAGTACGGGGCCCGACACCGCCTCGAAGACGGCCGTGAACGCCTGCTGATCACCGCGGGCCACCCGGCCCATCAGTTCCGGCAGGTCAGGGGCGGCCGACGGGTGCCGGCCTATGCGCACGTTCTCTCTCACCGGGGAGGTCCTCCAGGAGTACTCGGTTGCACAGCTCATTCGGAGCCGAGGGGCAGGGGGATCGGTCGCGGGCGGACATTTCCTTCGGCAGCCCCCGAAGCGTTGTTCGGCAGCTTGTGCGGGTCGCCACTCGTTCGGGTGACGGGGCCATCCGGATGGGGGCCGGAGCCGAATGGACGGCGTGATTCACCGGTGGGTGAGTCCCGTAGACGCAGGAGAGACCATGAGCATGCGCACCTTTCGCCGTACCGCCCTCGCTGTGACCGCCGCAGTGCTGCTTCCGCTGGCACTGTCCGCCTGTTCGGAGGAGAGTACGAGCAATCAGGGTGCCGCCGCGCCCGACGCGGTCTCCTCACCCCAGCCGATCGGCGAGATCGACACCGGCGCGGGCGGTCCGTTCGGTCCGGCGTGCGCCTCGGTGCCCACGAGCGGCGCGGGCTCCTTCGAGGGCATGGCGCAGGACCCGGTCGCCACCGCCGCCTCGAACAACCCGGCGCTGTCGACCCTGGTCGCGGCCGTGAAGAAGGCCGGCCTGGTGGACACCTTGAACAACGCCCAGAACATCACGGTGTTCGCGCCGACCAACGACGCGTTCGCGAAGATCCCGAAGGCGGACCTCGACAAGGTCCTGGCCGACAAGGAGACCCTGACCAAGATCCTCACGTATCACGTGGTCGGCGAGAAGCTCACCCCGCAGCAACTGGGGAGCGGCTCCTTCCAGACGCTCCAGAAGGGCATGATCACCACCAAGGGCTCGGGCACCGCCTACCAGGTGAACGATTCCTCCAAGGTGGTCTGCGGCAACGTCCCCACGGCCAATGCCACCGTCTACGTCGTCGACACGGTCCTCATGCCGAAGTAGGCGCGCTCCGGACGATCGGCGCGTGGGCGGCGGTCCGTGCATCCAGCCGGACCCTGCCCCCGGAAGAGCTCCGGGGGAGTACCCGCGACACCCGATCGGAGCAACTCCATGACGGACGCACAAGGACCCTCGGCCCCGGGCACACGGTGCCTGGTCACCGGAGCCACCGGCTACATCGGCGGCCGGCTCGTCCCCGAGCTCATCACCGCGGGCCACCGGGTGCGCTGCCTCGCCCGCACCCCGGAGAAGCTGCGCGACCACCCCTGGGCGGGGCAGGCGGAGATCGTCCGCGGCGACGTCACCGACGCCGCGTCGCTCCTGCCCGCCCTCCAGGACGTGGACGTCGCCTACTACCTCGTGCACGCCCTCGGCACGGGGCGCGGCTTCGAGCACACCGACCGACTGGCCGCACGGAACTTCGCCGAGCAGGCCCGCGCCGCCGGCGTCCGCCGCATCGTCTACCTGGGCGGACTCACCCCGAGCGGGGTTCCCGACCGGGACCTCTCGCCCCACCTGCGCTCCCGCGCCGAGGTCGGGCGCATCCTCCTGGACTCCGGGGTCCCCACCACGGTGCTCCGTGCCGCCGTCATCATCGGCTCCGGCTCGGCCTCCTTCGAGATGCTCCGCTACCTGACCGAGCGACTGCCCGTGATGGTCACCCCCAGCTGGGTGCGCACCCGGATCCAGCCCATCGGCGTCCGCGACGTACTGCGCTACCTGGTCGGCAGCGCCCGCATGCCCGCCGAGGTCAGCCGCGCCTTCGACATCGGCGGCCCCGACGTCCTCACCTACCTGGACATGATGCGCCGCTACGCCCGGGTCGACGGGCTGCCCCAACGGCTCATCCTGCCCGTACCGGTCCTCACCCCGCGGCTCTCCAGCCACTGGGTCGGCCTGGTCACCCCGGTGCCCCGCGCCATCGCCCGTCCCCTCGCGGAGTCCCTCAAGTACGAGGTCGTCTGCGACGAGCACGACATCGCCAAGTGGGTGCCCGACCCGCCCGGCACCCCCCTCGACTTCGACACGGCCCTCACCTACGCCCTCCAGAAGGTCCGCGACGCCCAGGTCCTCACCCGCTGGTCCTCCGCCTCCGTGCCCGGCGCGCCGAGCGACCCGCTGCCCACCGACCCCGACTGGGCCGGCGGCAGTCTCTACACCGACGTGCGCGAACGCACCGTCGAAGCCTCGCCGCAGGCCCTGTGGCGGGTCGTGGAGGGGGTCGGCGGGGAGAACGGCTGGTACTCCTTCCCGCTCGCCTGGGCCGTCCGCGGCCGGTTCGACCGGCTCGTCGGGGGCGTCGGACTGCGCCGCGGCCGCCGGGACGCCGCACACCTGCGGGTCGGCGACTCGCTGGACTTCTGGCGGGTCGAGGAGATCGAACGCGGCCGGCTGCTCAGGCTCCGCGCGGAGATGCGGCTGCCCGGCCTCGCCTGGCTGGAGATGTACGCCGAGCAGGACGGGGACGGCCGCACCCGGTACCGGCAGCGGGCGCTCTTCCACCCGCGCGGCCTGGCCGGTCACCTGTACTGGTGGAGCGTCTCGCCGTTCCACGCCGTGGTCTTCGGGGGCATGGCCCGCAACATCGCGCGCACGGCGGAGGCGGGTGACGACCGCGGCCCGGCCGCGTCCCCGGGATCCGCCGCGCCCCCCGCATCCGCTGCATCCGCCGCGGCCGCCCGCACCGAATGACGGGCAAGGCCAGCCCAGCGACCACCGCGCGGCACCTCCAGGGTCCGCCCGGTGGCCCGATGCCAGGAGCAGCACCATGAACGTCTCGGTCGTCCTGTTCACCTCGGACCTCCGCGTCCACGACCATCCGCCGCTGCGCGCCGCGCTGGGCCCCGGGAACGAGACCGTTCCGCTCTTCGTCCGGGACCCGGCGGTCGACCGCGCCGGCTTCGCGGCGCCCAACCGGCTCGCCTTCCTCGCGGACTGCCTGGCCGGACTCGACTCCGGGCTGCGCGAGCGCGGCGGCCGGCTCGTGGTGCGCTCGGGGGACCCCGTCGCCGAGGTGTGCGCCGTCGTACGGCAGGCCGACGCCGACGAGGTGCACATGGCGGCCGGGTGCAGCGCCTTCGCCCTGCGCCGCGAGCAGCGGCTGCGCAGCGCCCTGGAGGCCGACGGGCGGCGCCTGTACGTCCACGACGGCGTGGTCACCGCCCTGCCCGCCGGCGCCGTGACGCCGAGCGGATCCGATCACTTCGCCGTCTTCACCCCGTACTTCAGGCGCTGGTCGGGCGAGCGGCTGCGCGAGCCGCTCGCGCCGCCGCGCGAGGTCCGGGTGCCCGGAGCGATCCGCTCCGAGGCGCTCCCGTCCCGCGCCGCGGTCGCCGCCGTCTCGGCGGGCCTGGCCACCGGGGGCGAGCCGGAGGGCAGACAACGGCTCGCGGACTGGCTGGGGGAGTACGCCGACGGGTACGAGGAAGGCCACGACGACCTGCCCGGTGACGCCACCTCCCGGCTCTCCCCGTACATCCACTTCGGCGCGGTCTCGGCCGCCGAGGCCGTGTACCGGGCGCGGTCCCGGGGCGGGGCGGGCGCCGGGGCCTTCGTTCGGCAGCTCTGCTGGCGCGACTTCCAGTACCAGCTCCTCGCCGCCCGCCCCGGCGCCGCCGCCCGGGACTACCGCACCCGGGCCGACCGCTGGCGGCGCGGCAAGGCGGCCGAGGCCGACCTGCTCGCCTGGAAGGAGGGCCGCACCGGCTACCCCGTGGTGGACGCGGCCATGCGGCAACTCGCCCACGAGGGCTGGATGCCGGGCCGGGGCCGGCTGCTCGCCGCGTCCTTCCTGACCAAGACGCTCTACATCGACTGGCGCGCCGGAGCCCGCCACTTCCTCGACCTGCTGGTCGACGGCGACGTGGCCAACAACCAGCTCAACTGGCAGTGGGTGGCCGGCACCGGTACCGACAGCCGCCCCAACCGGGTGCTCAACCCGGTGATCCAGGGCAAGCGGTACGACCCCGACGGCGCGTACGTACGGCGCTGGGTCCCGGAACTCGCCGGGCTGCCGGGCCCTTCGGTCCACGAGCCCTGGCGGCTGGCCGGCCCGGAACGGGCCCGGTACGACTACCCGGACCCCCTGGTCGGGCTCCCGGAAGGGCTCGCCCGCTTCCGGCGGGCCCGCGGCAAGGACGGCCCGTGACCCCACCGGCTGTCGGCGGCCACCGCCGGGTGCCAAACTGGACGGGTGTTCGGAAGACGCCTGGTCCGGGCCCGTCACGTGTCCGCCGCCGCTGTCACCCTCGCCTTCTCGCTCGCGCTGTGCGCGGGGGCGGCGCCCGGGGCGGCCCGGGACGACGGGGACGGCCGGGCCCGCCCGGTGGACATCGGCGGCGGCCGCCGCGTGCTGCTGGACTGCCGCGGATCCGGATCCCCCACGGTCGTGCTCGTGTCCGGTGCCAGGGGCGCGTCCGACGAGTGGACGCACATCGCGGACGCCGCGCGTCCGGGGGCCGATCCGAAGCCCGATCCGTCGGCGGTGCTCCCGGAGGTCGCCCGGTCCACGCGGGTGTGCGCCTACGACCGTCCCGGCACGACCCGGCTGGACGGTACGCCGAACCGTTCGACGCCGGTGACCCAGCCCACCACGGCGGCGGCGGGCGTCGGGGACCTGCGGGCGGCGCTCGCCGCGGCCGGTGAGCACCCGCCGTACGTCCTGGTCGGTGCCTCGTGGGGAGCGATGATCGCCTCGCTGTTCGCGCGTACCGAACCGGCGCGGACCGCCGGGCTGGTGACCGTCGACGGCGCCTCCCCGTTCCTCGAGGACACCCTGACACCGGCCCAGTGGTCGGCGTGGATGGACAAGGTCCGGGCCATGGACACCGGGAACGGCCTCGAAACACCGGACTACCCCGCCGCCGTGCGGGAGCTGCGCGGGGCGCCGGCCCTGCCGCAGGGGCTGCCCGCCGTCGTGCTCACCTCCGATCACCCCTGGGACCTCTCGGTCGGAGGCGGATCGACCTGGCCGGCCTGGCTGGCCGCGCAGCGGCGCCTGGCCGAGGACCTGCGGGCCCGGCACGTCACCGACACCGACAGCGGCCACGGCATCGCCGTCGAGCAGCCGCGGCTCGTCGCGCGGGCGATCCGCGACGTGGTCGAGCAGGCCCGTGCCGGTCAGGAGCGGTGAGGGGCCGTTCCTGCGCCTCCCCGTCCCACCGCGGTCGCCGCCGCCTCGCACAGTGCGCGCAGCAGGCCCAGGGCCTCCCGCAGCCCGCCGGGGCGCAGCATGCCCGGGGCGGGCACCGGCCCCGCCCAGCCGGGACCCGCCAGGAGGACCGTGGTCCGGGCCCGGGCGCCCTTGACGCCCCAGGTGGTGTCGGCGACGTGCCGGGCCAGGGCGTGGTGCGCCGTGGAGCGCGCCTGGGCCCACAGCACGACCGCGACCGGTCCCGTCCGGCGCACGGCCTGGTCGAGCGCCTCGGGCGGCACCGCCGCCCCGAACATCCGGGCGGGCAGTCCCAGTTCGACGAGACCGGCGGCGAGCGCCTCCAGCGGGAGCGTGTGCTGCTCGCCCGGTACGCACGCCAGCAGGATCGGGGGAGTGCTCGCCCGGGGTCCGGACGGCGCCCCGATGCTCACGCGGCGCAGCGCGGTCGAGACGTGCCAGGAGAGCAGGTGCTCGACCTCGACGTACTGGTCGCCCGAGGTCTCCCACTTGCGCCCCACGGCGTGCAGGGTCGGCACCATCACCTCCTCCCAGGTCGTGACGAGGCCGTACTCGCCGATCAGGGAGCCGAGCATCTCGTCCATGGTCGGTGAATCGAGGCGGACCGCGGCCCGGCCCAGCCCCCGGCACTCCTGGCGCACGTCGCCGAGCGGCAGGCCGTTGCCCGAACCCGGCTGACGGGCCGGTGCGGCGGTGGCGGCCGCGGGCGCCGCGGGCGCGGGTGCGGCGGGCGCGGCGGGAGCGGCGGGCACCGTCCCGGCCAGGGCGGCGCGCGCGGCCTCCGCGGGCGGCACCCCCGACGCGGTCAGGCGACACATCTCCTGGAGGACCGCGATGTCCCCGGAGGTCCACCGCCGGTGCTTGCCGTCCTCGCGGGCGGCCGGCCCGATGCCGTACCGCCGGTCCCAGGAGCGCAGCGTCGTAGGGGCGACTCCCAGCCGGCGTGCCACGGCTCCGGTGGTGATGCCGTGCGCGGGCCCGGCGGGCGCGGGCTCGCCGGGCGGTGCGGGCTCGTTCATGACTCCATCATGCGACGCACAACCGATGCGAGTGGAATCGATGCACGAGCGGGTCGGAATCTGGACGGGAACCGGTCCCGGCCCCGAGGAGCAGTCGCCATGACCGCACAGAGCGTCACCGCCAGGCCGTCCCCCGCGGCCGCGGCCCGGGACCAGCTCTGCGACCACGAGGTCGCCGAGGGTTTCGTACGCGGCGACGAGCGGTGCCTGAGCGCCGCGTACCGGCGCTGGGGCGGGCTCGTCCTCGCCCTGGCGGCCCGCACCCTCGGCGATTCCAGGGAGGCCGAGGACGTCAGCCAGCAGGTCTTCCTGGCCGCCTGGCAGGGCCGGGCCAACTACCGGCCGGAGCGCGGCCCCTTCCCCGGCTGGCTCGTCGGCATCACCCGGCGGAAGATCGCCGACGCGCTCACGGCCCGTACCCGCAGGCTCGACCTGGTCACCGCGGCCGGCGCCGCCCTGCCGCCCCCGGACGAGCCGCCGGCGGGCCCGGAAACCGTCCTGGACCGGCTGCTCGTCACCGGCGAACTGGCGAAACTGCCCCGCGCACAGCGGGAGGTGCTGGCCATGGCCTTCTACGCGGACCTCACCCAGGCCCAGATCGCCGAGCGCACCGGACTGCCGCTGGGCACCGTCAAGAGCCACGCCCGGCGGGGGCTGCACCGGATGCGCCACTGCCTCGGCGGCGAGGCGCGCGGTGGTGGAGGTGGCGGAGGTGGCGGAGGTGGCGGAGGTGGTGGAGCCGACCGGCCCGCGGGACCCGTCGAAACAAGATCCCATCCGCCGCCCGTCCTGCACCGAAGTACCCGTGAAACGCCCGGCACCGGCCGTGCGGACAGGCGAGCGCGAGGGGTTGAGTGACGTGGACCGGCAGAGAGTCGCTGTGGTGGGCGGGGGCGTGGCCGGGCTGACGGCCGCCCACATCCTGCAACGCACCTACGACGTGGTGCTGTACGAGGCGGACGACCGCCTCGGAGGCCACGCTCACACCCATGAACTGCCCACCGAGGACGCGGGAACGGTCCACGTGGACAGCGGATTCATCGTGCACAACGAGCGCACCTACCCGCACCTGCTGCGGCTGTTCCGCGAACTCGGCGTCACCACCCAGGAATCCGAGATGAGCATGTCCGTCCGGTGCGACGGCTGCGGCCTGGAGTACGCGGGTGCCCGGGGCGCGGCCGGACTGCTCGGCGGGGGCAACCTGCTGCGCGGCCGCCACCTGCGCATGCTCGCCGACGTGCCGCGCTTCCACCGCGCCGCCCGCCAGACGCTCGCCTCCCCCGACGACGGGGAGACCCTGGGGGAGTTCCTCGACCGGCGCGGCTTCTCCCCCTACTTCGTCGGCCACTTCGCCATCCCGCTCGTCGCGGCCGTCTGGTCGTGCGCACCGGACACCGCACTCCAGTACCCCGCCCGCTACCTCTTCCGCTTCCTGGACCACCACGGACTGCTCTCCGTCAAGGGGTCCCCGCAGTGGCGTACGGTCACGGGCGGTTCGGCGAGCTACGTGGCCAAGGCCGCCAAGCACCTCACCTCCGTCCGCACCTCGACCCCGGTCCGGGCCGTCACGCGCGCCGCCGACCACGCGCGCGTGCTCACCCCGGACGGCGACTCGACCCCGTACGCGGCCGTGGTCATCGCCGTCCACCCCGACCAGGCGCTGCGCCTGCTGGCCGATCCGACCGAGGACGAGGTCCGGATCCTCGGCGCCTTCACGTACTCCCGCAACCCCACCGTGCTGCACGGCGACACCTCGCTGCTGCCCCGCTCCGCGCACGCGCGCGCCTCCTGGAACTATTGGCTCCCCTCCTGCTCCGCCCGGCCCGAGAGCGTGCAGGTCAGCTACGACATGAACCGGCTCCAGCAGCTGCCGACCGCCGAGCCGCACATCGTCACCCTCAACGCCCGAGGCCGGGTCCACCCCTTCGACGTGATCGCCCGCATGGTGTACGAACACCCCGTCTACACCCCCCGGTCCGTCGCGGCGCAGCAGGAACTGCCCCGGCTGAACACGCCCGTGACCGCCTTCGCCGGCGCCTACCACGGTTGGGGCTTCCACGAGGACGGCTGCCGCTCCGGCGTCGCCGCGGCCGAGGCCCTGGGGGTGCAGTGGTGAACGGCACCCCCGTGCGGCTGACCCCGCCCCGCGTACCGGCCCTGTACGAGTGCACCGTGGCCCACGCCCGCACCACCCCCGTCCGCCACGCCTTCCTCCAGCGCACCTACTTGTGGCTCATCGACATCGACGATCCACCCCGCATACCCCGGGCGCTGCGCCCGCTGGCCCGGTTCGACCCCCGTGACCACTTCGGCGGCCGGGCACCCACCCTGCGCGCGGGCCTGCAGGCCCAACTCGCCGCCCACGGGGTGAAGAACGCCGACGGGCGCGTCCTGATGCTCGCCCACGCCCGGGTCCTCGGCCACGTCTTCAACCCGCTGACCCTCTACTGGTGCCACGACCGCGCCGGCACCCCCGTCTGCGTCGTCGCAGAGGTCCACAACACCTACGGCGAGCGCCACTGCTACCTGCTGCGCCCCGGCGTCGATGGACTGTCCGAGGTCCCCAAGGACTTCTACGTCTCGCCGTTCTTCGCGGTCGAGGGCTTCTACCGGATGCGGCTGCCCGTCCCCGGCGACCACCTCGACCTGACCGTGCAACTGCGCCACGACGACGGGACCTGCCCGTTCACCGCGACCGTACGGGGCACGCACCGCCCGGCCGGTGTTCGTGCCCTGCTCGGCGCCGCCCTGCGCCACCCGTGGTCCACGGCCCGGGTCTCCGCCGGCATCCGCATCCACGGCATCCGCCTCTTCCTCCGCGGCCTCCCGGTCCGCCCCCGTCCCGTCCGTCCCCCGCAGGAAGGCACCCTGTGACCGTCTCGTACCTCCCGGCCCGCGAGAGCGCGCTCGCCCCCGTCGACCCGGCGCGCTGGCCCGACGTGGCCCGGCCGCCCCACGCCCCGGCCCTGCGCACCGCCGTCGCCGAGCGGATCATCGGCCGGGCCCTCGCCCGGCTCCCGCTGCGGGTCCGGCACGGGGGCGGGGAGCCGTCCGCGTACCGCGTTCCCCGGCAGGAGGGGGCGCTGCCCACCCTCACCCTCCACGACCCCGGGGCCTTCCACCGCCGGATCGGCGCGGACGGCCTGATCGGCTTCGGCGAGTCGTACATGGCCGGAGAATGGGACAGCGACGACCTGGTCGACGTGCTGACCGTGCTCGCCACCCACGTCGACGACCTGGTGCCGGCGCCGCTGCGCCGACTGCGCGAAGCCTGGGTGCGCAGGCGCCCGGAGCAGCAGCGCAACACCCCCGAGGGGGCGCGGGAGAACATCCACCGCCACTACGACCTGTCCAACGAACTGTTCACGCTGTTCCTCGACCGGAGCATGAGCTACTCCTCGGCGGTCTTCGCCGCCTTCCCCGCCTCACCCACCACCTTCACCGCAGCCCAGCACCGCAAGATCGACCGGCTCCTCGACCTCGCGGACGTCGGCCCCGGCACCCGGGTGCTGGAGATCGGCACCGGGTGGGGCGAGCTGGCGATCCGGGCCGCCTCCCGCGGTGCCGAGGTGCTGACCGTGACCCTCTCCGCCGAGCAGCGCGACCTGGCCCGGGAACGCATCGCCGCAGCCGGCCTCGGCGACCGGGTCACCGTCGAACTGCGCGACTACCGGCACGTCGAAGGCTCCTTCGACGCCGTCGTCAGCGTCGAGATGATCGAAGCGGTCGGCGCCGAGTACTGGGACACCTACTTCGCCGCCCTGCGCCGGCTCCTCGCCCCCGGCGGCCGCGTCGCCCTCCAAGCCATCACCATGCCGCACGAGCGCATGCTCCTCACCGCCCGCACGCACACCTGGATCAGCAAGTACATCTTCCCCGGCGGGGTCATCCCCTCCCGTGAGGCGATCGCCCGCGCGAGCGCGGCCGCCGGGCTGAGCACCGTCGCGGACGACGGCTTCGGCGACCACTACGCGGAGACGCTGCGGCTGTGGCGCGAGGAGTTCGACCGCCGGGCCGACTCCGTCGCCGCCCTCGGCTTCGACCGCACCTTCCACCGCATGTGGGAGCTCTACCTCGCCTACTCCGAGGCCGGTTTCCGCGCGCGCTACCTGGACGTGCGCCAACTCCTGCTCACCGCCGACGACCACGGGCCACGGGAGCCCCGATGACCGGCGAAGCCCTGGACCGGGCCCAGGCCCTGTCCGCCGGAGTCGACTGGGGCGCGCTGTCCCTGAACCTGGCCGGCGCGGCCGGCGCCGCGTTCGCCGTCATGCTGGTCACCTTCGCCGTGGCCGCCGTCAAGGGCCTGCACCGGATCGTCGACGTCGCCTGGGGAGTCGCCTTCGCCGCGGTGGCGCTCACCAGCTGGCTGCTGTCGGCCGGGTACGGCGACGACGGCCGGCGTCTCGCGGTCGCCGCGGCGACCGCCGTGTGGGGGCTGCGCCTGGCCCTGCACATCGCCGGGCGCGGCCGGGGGCACGGCGAGGACCCGCGCTACGCCCGCATGCTCGCCCGGGCGCCGGGCAGCACCCGGCTCTACGCCCTGCGCAAGGTCTACCTCCTCCAGGGCGCGCTGGTCTGGCTCGTCTCGCTGCCGGTGCAGGCCGCGTCGTACGTGCCCGTTCCCCTCGGGCCGCTCGCCGCCGTCGGCCTGCTGTTCTGGGCGACCGGACTGCTCTTCGAGGCGGTCGGCGACTTCCAGCTGGCCCGTTTCAAGGAACGCCCCGAGCACCGTGGAACGATCATGGACCGCGGCCTGTGGAGCTGGACCCGGCACCCCAACTACTTCGGTGACTTCCTCGTCTGGTGGGGCCTTTACCTGCTGGCCTGCGCGACCTGGCAGACTGCGGCACTCACGCTGGTCTCACCGTTGGTGATGAGCGCGCTGCTGATCTGGGGCAGCGGCAAGAGACTGTTGGAGGCGCACATGGCAGACCGGCCCGGTTACGCCGCCTATGCCGCCCGCACCAGCGGGTTCTTCCCGCGCCCGCCGCGCCGCACGCACGGGGAGGCGGGGTGACGACCGGGACCGAGCGGGACGCGGAGTCCACCGGCGAGGGCCGCGCACTCGTGCTCCGTACGTCCCCCGCGATACCCGCCGCCGCGGTCCTGCTGCTGCACGGAGGGCGCGAGGTGGGGCCGGAGCCGCCGCCCCTGGTCAACCTGCCCGCGCTGCGGATGCGGCCCTTCGCGGCCGCGGTCGTCCGCGCGACGCGCGGACGCGACGTCCTGGTGGCGGAGGTGCGCTACCGGCACCGCGGCTGGAACGGCTCCCGCTGCGACGCCGCCCGGGACGCGGAGGCGGCCCTCGCGCGGCTGCGCGGGCTCGCCGGGGACGTACCGGTGGTCCTGGTCGGCCATTCGATGGGCGGCCGGGCGGCGCTGCGGGCGGCCGGCGCACCCCTGGTCCACGGCGTGGTGGCCCTCGCCCCCTGGTGTCCGCCGGGCGAACCGGTGGACCACCTCGCGGGCCGCCGGCTCTACCTCCTGCACGACGAGGCGGACCGGGTCACCTCGGCCGCCGGGTCCTGGGAGTTCGTCCGCCGGTCCCGGCTCGCGGGCGCCGACGCCACCGCCATCCCGATGTCCACGGGCGGGCACGCGATGCTCCGCGGCGCGGGCGCCTGGCACCGGCGTACCGCAGCGCTCGTCACCAGCCTGGTCACACGGGACTGAGGCCCGCCCCCGGGGGCGTCTTGCCGATCGGGGCCGGGCCCGGCCCCGATCGACCTAGAGGGCGATCGAGCGGTACTCGTCCAGTACGGCGAAGCCGGTGCTGTCGTACAGGCTCATCGCGACGTCGTTGCCGCCGAAGACGTTGAACATCATCGCCTCGTCGCCGCCCTGCCGGGTGGCCCACTGGCCGAGGGCCATCGCGGCCCGGCCGTAGCCCTTGCCGCGCTGCTCCTCGTACACCTCCAGCGAGAATCCGAAGGTGACGCCCGGGAGGAAGCCGTGGTTCACCCAGCCGGTGCCGACCGCCCGGCCGTCGGCCTCCATCACGTAGAAGGCGTGGCCCGGTGACCGGAACCCCTGCGGGAGGTAACGGGCGAAGTCCTGGTCGGACTTCGCCTTGGCCTGCTCCGGCGTCAGGGCTCCGGACCGGACGACGTCCGAGACGTAGGCGGCCTCCTCGGCGGCGTACCAGGCCGGGTACTCCTCCTCGGTGAGCGGGCGGACCGTCAGGCCCGGCGGAACCTCGGGCCGTTCGGCCGTGACGCCGATGCGGATCTGTTGCCGTACGGGGTAGTCGGCGAACTCTCCCGCTCCGCCGGTGAGCCGGACCTCCACCCGCCCCGCCCCGCGCTCGGCGCACCACCGCTCGGCCCACGCGCGCCCCCGCGGCACCGTCACGTCATGGATCCGCCCCACGGTCGCGCCGTCGTCCTCCGTCACCCCGACCGCGATCCACCCGGTGCCGTCCGTGGCGACCGTCCAGCCGTCGATGCCCTCCACCGCCCGCTCGAGCAAGGCCCGGGCCAGCGGCTCCGCACAGCCCGCGGCCCGGTACCCGGCCAGCACCCGCTCCTCGAACCCGCCCCGCCACTCACCCTGGTCCGCCACGATCCGCATCCCGTCCATCCGGCCACCCTAGGCAGCGCCACCACCCACCCGCCGATCTTTTCCCTCGACCGCGGGCGAGGCAGGAGACCGATCCCGCCACCGGGGACGCCCCTGACGCCCGGCGCCGGTGTCGGCATTGCGCCGTTGCCATGGCCGGCGGGCGCCGGACGGGCGTCGGACGGGTATCGGGAACACCTTTCCGGCCGACCTGTGGTGGCACCTCGGCCAAGCCCGTGAGCAGGCCGGTACGCGCCTATTTGACGTGCACCTGCTAGGGCAAAATGGCAGATGTCACCGGCACATCGGTAAGGGAAGGTGTGGTCTTGGCGTTGCTGTCCTTACCGGTACGGCGCATACGGGCACGGCGGGGGACGAGCGGGGTGGCATCGGGCCTGCAACGCGCCCAGTCCTTCCTGATCGTGGCCACCCTGCTGTACCGGGCGAGCCATCTCACGGTGGGCGCCCTCGCCGTCGCCCAGCGGCGGTCGGAACTCGCCCTGCAGTACGCAGGGTTCGCCGCCGCCCTGGGACTGAGCGCGCTGACCTACGGAGCCGCGCTGCGGCGCGGCTGGTTCGACCGGCGGCACATCTGGGCGGACGTCCTGGTCACCGGCTGCGCCCTGCCCCTGGCCCTCTGGGCCTGGGGCGGCGTGCGCGAACCGCCCGCGATCGCCTGGGCCATGCTGCTCGGCGGCTCGGCGAGCGCCGTCGCCGCCATCTCCCTCCGACGGCTCCACGCCCTGATCGTGATCGGCCTCCTCATCGGCACCCACTTCATCGGCTACCACGCGGTGGGCGCGAGCCCCGCCGTGATTCTCGGCCACACCAACTCGCTGGTGTCCTCCGCCGTGATGACCTGGCTCTTCCGGTGGTACCTGCTCCGCCAGGGCCGCCTCCTCGACGAGGCCAACGCCCGCGCGGTGGCCGCCGAGGCCCACAAGGCGCGCTACGCCGAGCGGCTGGAACACCACCGGGCGCTGCACGACACCGTCCTCGCCACCCTGACCACCCTGGCCTCCGGCTCGGTCGACGCCAACGCCCCCGAGGTGCGCCAGCGCTGCGCCCGCGAGGCCGCGTACCTGCGCCGCCTGATCCAGCAGACCGCCGAGGAGGTCCACCACCGGGAGATCGGCACGGCCCTGGAGGAGGCGGTCGGACACCTCGAGAGCCTCCAACTGCGGGTCACCGCCCAGTACCACGACCTGCCGCAGGTGCCCCCCGAGGTCGCCGCCGCACTGGGGGACGCCGTCCGCGAGGCCCTGAACAACGTACGGCGCCACGCGGGCACCGGACACGCCTACCTCACCGCCACCAGGGACCCGGACGGGCGCGGGGGAGCCGTCGTCACCGTGGTCGACCGGGGGCCCGGATTCGACCCCGCGCGGTGCGAGCCCGGCCTCGGCCTGCGCGGTTCGGTCCACGGCCGGATGGCGGAGGTGGGGGGCCGGGCGACCGTGGACACCGCCCCCGGCGAGGGCGTGAGGGTGGAGCTGAGATGGCCCGGGTGATCACCGTTTCGGTGGTGGACGACGACCGGATGCTCCTCGACGGCCTGCGGGCCTGGCTCGGCGGCGTGCCGGAGCTACGGCTCGTGGCGACCGCCGCCACCGTCGGGGAACTCCTCGGCGCACCGGACGCACAACTGCCGTACGGCTTCGGGGCGACGGGCTACTCTCCTCCCGACATCGTCCTCCTCGATCTCGTCCTGCGCGACGGCTCCGCCCCCGCCGACAACATCCGGCGGCTGCTGCGGACCGGCAGCCGCGTCCTCATGATCAGCACCGTGCCCGACCGGTCCCGGATCATCGAAGCCATCCGGGCGGGCGCCGACGGCTACCTGACCAAGGACCACGACCTGCCCACCCTGGTCGCCGCGATCAAGGACCTCGCCTCGGGACAGGGCGCCCTCTCCGCGGAACTCGCCTTCGCCTGCGCCTACGACGACAGCCCCGCACGCCCCCGCCTCTCGCCCCGGGAACGACAGATCCTCCTCGACTACGCCTCCGGACTGACCCTGAAGTCCGCCGCCCGGCGCGCCGGCATCACCGTCCACACCGCCAAGGACTACCTGGACCGGGTCAAGGCCAAGTACCAGCAGGCGGGCCGCCCCACCTACACCAAGCTCGACCTGGCCCAGCGGGTCCGGGAGGACAGTCTCGACGCGGGCTGACCACCCCCACAAGCCCCCCAAACGGACGGCTACAGGGGGCACGCCCACCGTCCATATCGTCATCCCCGGCGGCGCCTCGGACGGCCCGCCGGAAAGGGGACGAGCCGGTGTCCATCTTCTGGCCGGCGCTGCCGGAGGACTGTACCGTCGCGGGACCGGACGGCGGCCCGCACCCGAGGCGAGGGCAACTCATCGGCCGCGGCCCTGAGATGGGGCAGATCATGCTCGCGCTGGCGGCCGCCCGGTCCGGGCGCGGCGCGGCACTCTTCGTCACCGGCGAGCCCGGTGTCGGCAAGACCCGGCTCGCCACCGAGGCCCTCGCCGTGGCCGCCGAGACGAACATGGTCACCGTACGGGGGCGGGCCAGCGCGGTCGGCTCCCCCGTCCCGTACCGGCCGCTGGTCGAGGCGCTGCTCCTGCTGTCCCGGGCCGGCCTGCTGCCCGACCCGGAGGAACTCGGCCGCTACGGGCCGGTCATGGCCCGGCTGCTGACCGGCGCCCGGGACGCCGACGCCGCGTCGCACCTCGTGGTCGCCGAAACGATGCTGCGCCTGCTCACCGTCGTCGGGGAACGGCAGGGCTGCCTGCTCGTCCTCGACGACCTGCACGACGCCGACGCCGGAACGCTGGCGGTCGTCGAATACCTCCTCGACAACATCGGGCACCAGCCGGCCGTACTCCTCCTCGTCACCGGATGCGCACCCGGCGCGGCGGCCGAACTCGCCACGCGGGCCCGCCAGCGCGGGGCCGCCGCGGTGCTCGACCTCGCCCCCCTCAGCCGCCCCGACGTGCACCTGCTCGTCGCGGCCGAGCTGCGCGTCCCCCCGGCCGAGGTCTGTCCCGACCTCGTCCACCGCGCGGTCGACAGCAGCGCCGGAATCCCCTTCGTCGTCAAGGAGCTCGTCCACGACCTCACCGGCCGCCGCCCCGCCCGCCACGACCAGCGGCCGCCGTCCGTCCCGCCCACCGTCGCGGACAACGTCAGGCGCCAGGTCGAACGGCTCGGCCCGCTCGGCGCGGAACTCCTCGGCATGGCGGCCCTGTTCGGCCGGCGCTTCGCACTGCCCGTACTCGAGCGGGCCATCGGCCGCGACCACGCCGAGTTCTCCGCCGCCCTGCGCGCCGCGGTCGCCTCGTACCTGATCACGCCGGACGGGCCGGGCGCCCAGTGGTACACCTTCCGCTACCCGCTGGCGGCCGAGGCCCTGCGGGACGACCTCGGCCCGGGGGAGCGGGCCCGGTACGTACGACGGGCCGCGCGCGCCCTCGCCGATCTCCACCCCGGACTGCCGGGAACCTGGTGCGAGCACGCCGCCCAGCTGCACGAGAACGCCGGCGACACCCCCGAGGCCATCCGCCTGTACGTCGAGGCGGCCGGGCGGGCGACGGGCGAGGGCGCGGTCGACCGGGAGGTGGAGCTGCTCGCCCGGGCCCACCGGCTCGTCGAACCGGGTACCGCGCCCGAGCTGCACGCCACGGTGCTGGAGCGGCTGCTGGACGCCGTCGCCCGCTCGGCGCGGTTCGACCGGATGCCCGCGCCCGCCGCCGTCCTGGACACCCTCGGCGGCGACGGCGGCGAGCACGGCATACCCGCCGAGCGCCGCGCCGCACTCCACGCCCGGCTGAGCGACATCGCCACCCTGACGGGCCGCCCCGCGGAGGCCCTGTGGCACCTCGACATCGCCCGCGCGCTGCTCGGGAGCCACCCGGCCGACGAGTACGCCGCCCTCGTGGACCTCTCCGCCGTGCACGTGGAACTGAGCCGGCTCGCCCCCGACCGGCTGCGCACCGCCACCCGGTACGCCCTCCGGGCCCTGCACGCCGCCCAGCGCGTCGACCTGCCCGACGTGACCTGTAGGGCCCTGCTGCTGCTCGGGCAGCTGGCCCGGGAACACGACGAGCCGACGGCCGCGGCCCACTTCCGGCGGGCGCGCGCCATCGCCCTCGCCCGCCGGCTGCCGGTCCCGCGCACGGCCGCCGACGTGCACCTGGCCATCGTCGCCGCGAGCCACGACGGCCGGCCCACGCGGATCGAACAGGCCCGGCGCGAGGCCCTGGACATGGGCCTGCTGCCCCTGGTCCACGAAACCGGTTTCGTCCTCGCGCTGGACCGGATCCAGCAGGGCCGGTTCGACGAGGCCCGGGACCGGATCCGGGAGGCCGCCGTCGACGCCTCGCGGCTCGGACTGGGCCGCCCCCTGGCCATGCTGCGGCTCGCCGAGGCCGTACGGTACGCCCACCAGGGCCGCCGCGCCGAGATGCACGGAGCACTCGAGCGACTGACCCCGCTGCTGGACGCGGCGCCCGGCGTGCGCGCGATGTCGTACGGGCTGGCGCGCGCGTTCTGCTCGCTGCTGGAGGAACGGCACGAAGCCGCCGGGCAGGAGTTCGCGCAGGCCCTCGCCTACGACGCGGAGAACCCCGCGATGGGCGGGTTCGGCAAGCACGGCATCATCCTGCTGCTCGGCGTGCTGGACGGCCGCATGGGCCGGCGCCACCACGCCGAGGTCACGCTGGCGAGCGCCGGCGCCACCCGCTGGAACCACCAGTTCACCGGCCTGGCGCACGCCGTGCTGCTCGGCCGCGAGGGCCGCCCCGACGAGGCGACGGCCGCCGCGGGCAAGGCGCTCGAGGCGGCCGGCCCCTTCCCCATGGCACGCAGGCTGTGTCTGCGCCTCGTCGCGCAGTCGGCGTACGACGACGGCTGGGGCACGCCGGTCGAGTGGCTGCGCGAGGCGGAGGAGTACTTCCACGGGGCCGGCCTCCAGGCGGTCGCCGGAGCCAGCCGGGCGCTGCTGCGCGGGATGGGCGCGTCGGTCCGGCAACGGCGCACGGGCACCGAGCGGGTGCCGCCGGACCTGCGCCGCTGCGGGATCACCGTCCGCGAGTTCGAGGTGGCCCGGCTGGTCGCCGAACGCATCAGCAACAAGGACATCGCCGGCCGGCTGCACATCTCGCTGCGCACCGTCGAGAAGCACGTGGCGAGCCTCCTGCAGAAGACCGGCCACCCGAACCGGACGGCCTTCGCCACCGCCACCCGCGACCTGGTGGCCTGAGCCGTCTCCCTCGGATCGTGCCGGACCCGCGACGCCCGGCACCGCACCGGGCCGCGTCGTCGGGGCACCCGAGCACGTCCCGTACACGGGCGCTCCTCGGCCCTGGCGGGCCTGGGGAGCGCCCGTGGCACCCGACGCCGCGGGCTCGGCCGACACGATCCGAAGGAGACGACCCGGGCCCGGTTCAGGAGAGGCGGGCCAGCGGGTGGCCGGCCGCCAGGGTCACCACGCGGTCGAAGCGGCCGTCGAGGTCCTCGTCCCCGTGGTGCACGACGAGCAGCGCGCGCCCGGCGGTCCGCTCGCGCAGCAGCCGGAACACCAGCTCCCTGCCCCGGTCGTCGAGGTTCGCGAACGGCTCGTCGGCGAGGTACGCGTCCGCGTCCTCGCACAGGAGCGCGGCGACCCCGACGCGCTGGCGCTGGCCCGAGGACAGCGCCGAGGGCAGCTGGTCGGCCGCCGCGTCCAGGTCGAGCGCGGCGCGCAGCCGCTCGTCGGGGACGAGGTCGCGCACCGGCAGCGGGGGCAGGTTCACCGGAGCGGTCAGACTCGCCACCCGGGGCGGCAGGGTGACCGACCCGGCGTCGGGGGCGAGCGTCCCGGCGATGATGTGCAGCAGCGTGGTCTTCCCGCAGCCGTTGGGGCCGCGCAGCAGCACGTGCTCGCCGGCGTGCAGCTCGAAGGCGTCGAACGAGACCCCGGCCACCTCGCTCTTCCCGGACGCGGACCCGGCCCCGTACCCGTCCTCGTCGGCGCCGCCGCCGTACACGACACGGGCTCCGTGGACCCGGACCAGCGCCCCCTCGTCGTGGTACGGGTTCTCCTCGGCCTCCCGCAGGGACTCGATCCGTTCGAGGACGGCGGTGCTCCGACGGGCCTGCGGGATCATGTTGATGAGGTCGAACATCCCGGTCACCGCCCGCCACAGCGAGTTGACGAACGCGAGGAAGCTGCCGAAGGACATCCGGCCGGAGAAGACGAAGAAGGCCCCGACGACCATCGAAGCGGTGTCCGACAGGTTCATCACCAGGTCGCTGAGGGTCCGCTGGCGCTGCGCCAGCCGGAAGTTGACGAAGGTGATGCCGAGGAAGCCGCGCAGCGCGTCCTGGTTCGCGCGGCGCGTCCCCGGCAGCAGCGACGGCAGACCGCGCAGCGCGGGGAAGGCCTCCAGGGTCCGCGTCAGCGTGTTGATGTACCGGGCCTCCGCCTCGCGTTCGGGACCGGTGTTCTCCTCGATCCGCTTGCCGAGCCGGTTGCTCACGAACACCAGCGGCGGCACGATCACCAGCAGGACCAGGCTGGCCTGCCAGGACAAGTACAGCAGCACCCCCAGGAAGACGACCGAGGCGACCGCCTGGCGCGCGATGCGCAGGGACACGTCGACGGCGGGCAGCACCCCCTGGGACACGTCGTTGTGGATGCGGCTGACGTACGAGGCGTTGCCCGCCCGCGACACCTTGCGCCCGTCCAGGCCGAGGGCGCGGCCCAGCAGCTCCGTTTCCAGCACCAGCGTGAACGCGTTCTCGAACCGTTTGCGCCGGCAGGCGATCCAGTACCCCGTGAGGTTGAGGGTCAGCCCGAGCACGAGGTACGCGAGGCCGAGGAAGAGGAAGCGCCGCAGGTCGGCGGTCAGGATCGCCTCGTCGAACAGGGCCTTGAGCAGCAGCGGGTGCAGCAGCGCCTCCAGCCCGCTCATGGTGACCTCGGCGACGAGGACCACCACGAAGGGGGCACGGTGCCCCCGCAGCGTGACCCACAGTTGCCTCACCGCCCGACCTCGTCCAGCAGGAAGTCGGCCGGGCCTCCCCGGTTGACCCGGTGGAGCACCCGCAGCACGCCCGCCGAGCCCGTGAGGTAGTCGGTGGAGCAGCGCAGCAGGCCCTCACCGGGCAGCGCCAGCAGGGGCGGCCGGCCCTCGGCGCGGGGCAGTCCGAAACGTTCCGCGGGCTCGAAGAGGAAGACCCTCCGGACGAAGTCGAGCTGGCGCAGCGCCGTGTCGCGGTACGACCGGTCGCCGGTGAACTCGGCCGCGTCCAGCAGCGCGTCGGCGACCCCGGTCATACCGAAGGCGTAGCCCGGCATGACCGAGTAGCGGACGTCCAGCCCGCGCAGCACGGTCCGGGCCGCGTCGGTGTCCCCGTAGCGCAGCAGCACCTTCAGCACGCCCGCGGAACCGACCTCGACGTACGGCTCCATCGTCCCCTCGTGCTCGAACATGACCGGGCCGCCCTCGTCGTCGATGGGCTTGGCGTGGGCCATCTCCCAGGCGAGCGCCTCCCGCCCGAGCCGCAGGTAGCGCTCCTCTCCCGTGATCTGGTGCATGCGCAGCAGGAACATCGCGACACCGGCCTGCCCGAAGCCCAGGCCGGTCAGCGGCTCCTTCGCGGTGAACTCGTTGAGCCAGTGGGCCTGCCCGCCGTCGCGCTGCGCCGTCTCGTACAGCGCCTGCGCGCACTCCTGCGCCGCGGCGAGGTCGCGGGGGTCGTGGCCGCGCAGGAAGAAGCGCAGGTTCGTCATGCCGACCCCGGAGAGGCCGTAGTAGAAGGTGTGGTCGCCCTTCTCCACCGCCCGCTCGTTGGCCCGGGTCAGCAGCTCCCTGGCCTGGGTGCCGAGCCCGAGGGAGTCGGCCGCCCAGGCGATGCCGGACAGGCCGTTCATGAGCCCGTCCGGGTAGCGGGCCGGATCGATGTCCGTCAGCTTGCCGCTCAGCCAGGCGCGCCACTCGGGCCGGACCGGGACGCCGCTGGCGTGCAGCGCCCACAGGACGCCGCTCGCCCCGAAGCCCAGGCTCAGCGGGTTGGTGACGTGCGCGAAGGGGTCCACGGGGAAGAGCGTGTCGCGGTCGGTGTCGGCGCTGGCTTCGACGAACGCGGCCACCCCGGCCTCCGTCTCCGCCAGGGCGAGCCGCTCCTCGACGACCGGGTGCGACGGGAGGGCCTCGACCGCGTCGAGCAGTGCGGCCTCGTCCTCCAGGGCCTTCAGCAGGCCGGTGAGGTCCATCCGGTCCCGGGCCAGGTCGGTGATCAGCCGGTGCACCCGCTCCGGCCAGCCCAGGCCCTCGGTGATGAAGATCCGGTACAGGTCGAGGACGTCTTCGCGCAGGTACGACATGGCGGCGATCGGGAAGACGAAGTACGCCATGGTGGACGCGAGGGCGTACCGGTCGCCCTCCGGACCGTACGCCTTGAAGCGGTTGCGGGAGAGGCTGAACCCCGGGGTGTAGAGCTCGACCGGCTTCGCCAGAGCGGCGTCGCCGCTCTCGGCCAGCCGGCAGGCCTCCAGGTCGACGATGGTCACCTCGTGGGTGTCCGGGTTGATCAGCAGGTTGGCGGCGGTGAAGTCGGCGAGGATCACCCCGCGGTCGTGGGCGGCCCGGATCGCGCGGGCCAGCCCGCGGAAGACGGCGAGGAACGTCCGCAGGTACTCCCGCGACCGCTCGATGTCGAACCCCGGCCGCGCCAGCGGGTTGCGTTCCAGGAGCACCGAGCGGAGGTCGGAGCTGTCGACGAACTCCTCCGCGATGTAGTGGTGTTCCCAGTGCTGGAACTTCGCGATCGGCGCCGGGTACGAGCCCGCGTCGGCCAGCCGGTTCAGGAACATCCACTCGCGGCCGAGGATGTCCACGGCGTCGTGGTCCTGGCGCGGGTTGATGTTGGTGTGCGGCCGGGCCTCCTTGAGCAGCACCGGGCGGTCGTCGTCCGCGGTGTCCTCGGCCGTGTACACGCCGCCGCTGTTGGAGAACTGGATCGCGCCGGTCACCCGGAAGCGGCCCCCGAGCAGGCCGTCGTCCCCCTCGTCGTCGTCGGCGGGCCGCCAGTCGTCGAACGGCCAGGGCACCCAGGAGGGCTGCGCATGGCCCGGGCGCCGGTCGTCGGGGACGGGTCCGTCCGGTCCGAGGATCTGCGGCAGCCTGCGGCCGAGGACGTCGACGGTGTGGGTGTCGAGGAACTGGCCGTAGCGGAAGTAGAGGGCCTTGCTGTCCTGGTACCGCAGGTCCGACAGGACGTAGGCGCCCTCGACGCCCTTCAGGAGGCGGGCGAGGTCCGCCAGGCACGTGCGGAACTCTTCGTCGTCGCGCGGGTAGACGGTGACGAGCTTGCCGCCGCTGCCCCGGGACATGGCCTTGGAGTTGAGCATCTCGAAGATGTTGAGATCGAGAGCGATCTTGAAATCGATCTCGCGTTCCGTCAGGTGGCCGATCACCGAGGCGGCGACCTCGCGTACGTGGCGGTGGCTCGACGAAACGTGGATCTTCCAGCCCTGCGCAGGCAGGTCCTGGTTGTGCCGGAAGCTCCACCAGATGCCGCTGCGGACGAACCGGGCCCGCACCCGCTCGTCGAACGCGGCGAGGAAGTGGTCCGCGTTCGGCTCGTAGAAGACGTCGAGCGGGTCAAAGAACAGTGTGTCGTTCCACGCGAAGAGGAAGCGGTAGACCCAGCGTTCGTTGCGCATGTCAGCCTCTGTGATCGTCCTGGGGGCCGCCGGCAGCAGCGGCAGCGGCCGTCGGGAACGACGGGTCCGTGCGGGGGCGCGCCGAGCCCCCGCACGGACCCGACGGGTCAGTTCGGGTTCTGCGGCTCGCGCGGAGCCTTGCAGCAGTCGCTGCTGCTGCTCGTCAGGCTGATGGTGGCGGCAGCACTGGGCGTGACGCGGGCCTCCATGTTCTGAAGCTTGAGGACGCTCATCCGGATCACCTCCTCGAACGTCGGGAGCGCGGGTCGCGCGCTGCTGTGGATTCCTGGCCGGCCGATCGACAGGTCCGACTCAACGCCATCCGCTCCAGGCGCACATGGGCGGTGGCCCCGCATAATCTCCGCCCGCGCCCCCCACCGAAGTGCCGCCCGGTACGGGGCGAAATGGTGGTGGTCCGCACGCTCCGGCCGGCGGTACCCGGTGTGGTAGGGAAGGGCGATGTCAGAGGTGGTGTCTAGCCTCGGGAGCATGTCTGAGACCTCCACGGGTGCGCCCGACGACGTGAACGCCCAGCCCGACGATGCGCGGTGGACCGTGCAGTGGGCCGACGGCCCCGTACCGGACCAGCGGCGGCTGCGTCCCCTCATCGGCCACGGCGGCCCGGTGCGGGCGGTGGCCACCGCGATCGTCGACGGCAGACCGGTCGCGGTCTCGGGCAGCCGGGACAAGACCGTGCGCGTCTGGGACCTCGCGACGGGCGGGCAACTCCACGATCCGGTCACCGGCCGCACCGACCCGGTGTCCTCGATGACGGCCGAGGTGCTGTCCGTGGCCACGGCGGTCGCCGACGGCAGGCCCGTGGCCTTCAGCCTGCACGGCGACGACGCGGTCCTGGTGTGGGACCTGGCCACCGGCCGTGCGGCAGGGGAGTTCGTCAGGCTGGTGGAGAGCGCCGTCCTGGAGGGGCGCCGGGTCCTCCTCACCCTCGGGGCCGACGGGACCCTGTACGTGGGGGACCTGCTCACCGGCCGCCGGGTCACCGCCTTCCCGTCGGCGGCCGGCCTCGCGCTGTTGGACGGCCGCCGTGTCGTCCTCACCGTCGACGACATCGACGTCGACCGGACGGTGCGCGTGTGGGACCTGGGCACCGGCGATCAACTGGCCCGTTCGCTGGAGGTGGTGCGGACCGTCGAACTCGACGGACGCGTGCTCGCCGTCACCGCCGGGGAGCCGGACCGGGAGCCGGACGGGGAGTCGGACCGGGAGCCGGACCAGGGGCCCGGCCAGGCGGAGCATCGGCTGTGGGACCTGGCCACCGGCGAGCCGGTGGAGGCCCCCTCGGCCGACGCGGCCCTGTCCGGCGGCGCGGACCGGTCCGGCGTGACGACCGTGACGGTCGTGCACGGACGTGCCGTCGCCGTCGGCCTCGACGGCGAAGAGCCCCGCTTCATCGGCCCCCTGGCCCTCGCCCGCCAGAACGGCGCCCTGGTACGGGCCCGGGCCCGGGAGACCGCGGTGCTGGACGGACGGACCGTCGCCCTCACCGTCGAAGCGGACGGGACCCAGCGCATCTGGGACCTGACGGACGACGGGCAGCGCGTGAACGGCATGCGGGTGATCGGTGCCCTCGGCGCGAGCGGCACGGCGCCGGCCTTCCCGCCCGGCCCGGAGCGGGACGGGGACCTCTGGCACCGGATCTCCGGCCGTGGCAACGGCCCGTCCGACAGCGGGGATCCGGTCCTGCTCACCGTGGAGCAGGACGACACGGTGGTGGTACGGGACCGCGCCACCGGAAAGCCCGTGGGCCCGCCGCTGACCGGCCACACCGGCAAGGTCTGGGACGTGGCCACCACCGTCGTGGACGGGCGGCCCGTCGCCGTCACGGCGGGCGCCGACCACACGCTCCGGACCTGGGACCTCACCCACACCCACGGGTCCGGTCCGGCCCGCACCGGCCACACCGGAACGGTTTCGGCGATCACCACGGCCGTTGTCGGCGGGAGCCCGGTGGTCGTCACGGCAGCCGCCGACCGCACCCTGCGCGTCTGGGACCTGGCCACCGGGCAGCAGGTCGCGGACCCCGTGACCGGCCTGGAGGGGGAGGTGACCGCCATGGTCACGTCGGAGGTGGACGGGCGGCCGGTGGTCGTGACCGCGGGCTCCGGCGACACCCTGCACCTGCTGGATCCGGTGGGCGGGGAACACCTCGGCGAGCCCGTCGCCACCCATCACGGCCGGGTGCTGGCCCTGGCGGGCGCGACCCTGGCCGGCCGGCCCGTCGTGGTCACGGCCGGCGCCGACCGCACCGCGGCGATCTGGGACCTCGCCACCCGCCGCCCGGTCGGCGAACCGCTCACCGGCCACACCAGCCGGGTGACCGCCGTGGCGACGGCGGAACTGGCGGGGCGGCCCGTCGCGGTCACCGGGAGCTGGGACAAGACCGTACGGCTGTGGGACCTCACCACCGGCCTGCCGATCGGGGAACCCCTGACCGGCCACACCGACTGGGTGACAGCGGTGGCCACCACGCTGGTCGAGGGTCGGCCCGTCGCGGTCAGCAGGAGCCGGGACAAGACGGTGCGCCTGTGGGACCTGGCCACGATGCGGGAGACCGGCGACCCCCTGACCGGCCAGACGGATCCGAACGGGCCCGTGGCCGTCACCGTCGGGGGCGCCCGGCCGGTGGTGGCCATCGGCCAGGGCCAGGCCGTGCGGTTCTGGGACCCCGCCGAGGAGGGAGGAGAGGGGAACGAGTACGCGCTGCCGCTCCCGGCGGGCGCGCTCGCGTCCGCGCCGGGCGGGCGGCTCGTGGTCGCGTTCGGCCCGGAGCTCACGGTCCTGTGCCCGGCGGCGGGTTGACTGAAATGGACCGTACCCCTCCGGTAGGTCGGGAGAATCTCAGGAGCAAGTGGCGGTGATCGGCCGTGCGGGCGGGGGCGAGTGAACGGGCTCCTGTCGTACGGCGGTTCACCGATCCCCCCAGTACCGTGAGAGGCACCACGATGACCACACACCGCGTCAGGCGTTACGCGGCACGCGCGTTGACCATGGCGGTCGCGGCCTGCGCCGTCGCTGCGGCGACCACCCTTCCGGCGTCCGCCGCCGACCAGCCGACCCGGCAGCAGCTCATGGCGGACTGCGCCTCGGGCGAAGGCAAGTGCACCTTCAACTCGCCCCAGCTCGGGGAGGCGTACCTGGGTGAGTTCCGCCAGGTGTCGAACTCGCTGTTCAACTGCAGTACGTCCGACGCCACCCAGTCGATGACCTGGGACGACACGGTGGGCTCCACCGACTCGTTGGGCGTCTCCGTTACGGCGGGAGGCAAGATAGCGGGCATCGTTGACCTGAGCGTAACCGCGAGTTACAGCCATAGTTGGTCGAGCAGTCACTCGGAGAGCAGCTCGCTCAACATGACGGTGAAGCCCGGCGAGGTCGGATGGATCTCGCGCGCCCAGGTGATGCAGAAGGTCTCCGGTACCTGGCAGACCCACTACGACAGCCCCAAGTGGAGCCACTACTACTGGTTCTTCCAGGACACGATCACCAGCCCGGCCAAGAACGGCACGGACGGCAAGAGCAACGCGGTGGTGGTCAAGAGCCGCAAGATGACCGCCGCGGAGAAGCGTTCCTGCACCGCCGAGGGCCACCAGGGCCAAGCGTTCGTCGAGTCCCGCTGAACCCTCCCGGCCCCGCCCCGCTCCCCGGGGCGGGGCCGGACGGCGGGGGCCGCCCCCGGTCCCCCGCGAGAGCGAGGGGCCCCATGCCTGACGGGAAGACGAAGGCCGACGACGTACCCGACCCGGCCCTGGCGGCCTTCGAGCTCAGCGCCCGGCTGGTGCTCGCCGGCCGGTACGAGGAGGCCCTGACGGCGACCGACGAGGCCGCGCGGCTCTACCGGGAACGGAGCACCGACACCTGGACCGGTCCGCTCGAAGCCTTGGGCGCGGCCGCCTCGCGCGCCTATGTCCTGGTGTTCCGCTGCGAGGCGCTGTCGAAGCTCGGGCGGTGGGAGGAGTGCCTGCGCACCGCCTCCGAGGCCGTGGCCCTGAGCCGCTCGCAGCAGGCCGACGCGCCCTTCGCCGCACCGCTGGGTGCCACCCTGATGGGCCTCGCCACCGCGTTGTGGGGACTCGGCCGCCCGCAGGAGGCCCTCGCGATGGCCCGGGAGTCCGTGGGCCTGTACCGCAGGCTCGCCCGCAGGGACGCCGCGTACCGCCCGCAGCTCGCCAACGCGCTCAACCTGCTCGGCGTGGTGCTGTCCCGCCTGGGGCTGCACGTCGAGGCGCTGAAGGTCACCAAGGAGTCCGTCGCCCTGTACCGGCGGCTGACCTCGGCGGACCCGGCCGCCCACACCCTCGGGCTCGCCCGGGCGGTGAACAACCTGGCCCGTCG
Organism: Streptomyces sp. NBC_01214; assembly: GCF_026340975.1. Classification (GTDB taxonomy): domain Bacteria; phylum Actinomycetota; class Actinomycetes; order Streptomycetales; family Streptomycetaceae; genus Streptomyces. The sequence goes on from NZ_JAPEOS010000001.1 coordinate 3,386,856, forward strand.
TAGGTCGGTGCGCGACCACGGGCGCCGGGCGCTGCGGAGCGCCCGGGAGGCGGTGGCGCTCTACCGGCAGCTGGCCCGGGACGACCCGGCGGTCCACCGGCGCGACGTCGCGATGGCGCTCGGCAACCTCGCCCGGGCGCACTCCAGCCGAGAGGCGTCGCTGGCCGCCGCGCAGGAGTCGGTCGCCATCCTGCGGGACCTGGACCAGGGCGATCCCCGCGTCCACGGCGCGCTCCTCGCCGACGCGCTCTCCCTCCTCGCGGCCGCCCTGGCCGACCTGGGCCGGCTCCGGGAGGCGGCCGAGGTCACCACACAGGCGCTGGCGATGATGCGGGAGCAGGCCGCGATCAACCCCGTGGCCCGGCGGGGCGACCTCGCCCTGGCCCTGGCGTTCCACGCCCGGGTGCGGGCCGAGGCCGGGACCGACCTCGCCGAGGGCCTGGCGGCCGCCACGGAGGCGGTCGGCCTCATGCGCGAGCTCGCGGCCGAGCTCCCGCAGATGTACGCCTCCTCCCTCGCGGAGGTCCGCGCCCTGGAAGACCGGCTGCGGGCCCTGGCCCCGCCATCCGGCGCGTAGGCCCCGTCCCGGCCGGGCAGCCGCCCGGCCGCGGAGGCTTTTAGGCGAAGTTCATGAGGGTGTCAAGTCCCGAGTTTCCGGAACATGACCCGGATGTGGCCCCCGGGGCTTACTTGTGGTGCGGGCCTCACCGGAAACAAAACGAGGCAGACGAAAGAAAAGGAATACCTCTTCCTTCGTCGACATCACCGCAGCGTCCCGGAAATCCGGGTACGTCATACACCCCTCTTGAATCTGTAGGAGAAAGTCATGAACCGCAAGATGCACACCAACAACGTTGTTCGTCCCACCCGCCGCGGTTTCCGCGTCGCCACTCTCGTCGCCGCGGCCGCCGTGGTCACAGGAGGAGTTGTGCTCCCGGCGTCCATGGCCTCGGCCGCTCCGGTGGCCACCCACGTCGCTACGGCCCTCCCGAACGGTGGGGGCGCCGGAGGTGACGGTGGCAAGGGCGGTACCGGCGGTCTCGTCGGTGGCGCCGGTGGTGCCGGTGGCTCCGGTGGCGGCAGCGTAGTGGGCACCGGTGGCAAGGGTGGCAACGGTGGTACCGGTGGGGACGGTTTCCTGCTCGGTGGCGCCGGTGGCGGTGGCGGCGGTGGCGGCGAAGGCCGCATCGGTGGCGCCGGTGGTAACGGCGGCGACGGCGGCTTCGGCGTCCTCCAGGGCGGCAACGCCGGTGGTGGCGGCGGGGGCGGCGACGGCTTCGTCAAGGGCGGCAAGGGCGGCAACGGCGGCAACGGCGGCTTCAGCTTCTTCAACGGAGGCAACGGCGGCAAGGCCGGAGACGGCGGCTTCGGTGGCCTGATCGGTGGCGAGGGCGGCAACGGCGGCGCCGGTGGCGGCAGCCTCTTCTGACCGCTCACCGCAGTACCCGCTCAACGGGGTGGAGGCCTTCGGGCCTCCACCCCCACCCCCCACACCCCCTCGTCGGTATGTGCCGAAACGGAGAAACCCCTCATGTTCACGAAGTCCTGGCAGCGTCCGATCATCCTGGTCACGGCCTCTCTGGCCCTCGTCACCGGTACGGCGTGCGCCGCGCAGGCGTCGCAGTCCCACACCCCCGCGAACATCAGCGCCTCGGCCCCGGCCGACCACCCGGAACACTGCGTCGGCTTCGGCGCCGGCGGCAAGGGCGGAGAGGGCGGCAAGGGCGGCCGGGGCGGCGAGCCCGGTCAGCCGGGTGAGCCCGGCCAGCCCGGCGGGGTCGGCTGCTTCACGTTCGACGACCTGCCCGACAAGCCGAAGGCGGACCTGACGGTGGTCGACAAGGTGCGCATCGTGCTCATCGTGCTGGCGGCCGACGACGCGGACGAGACCACGAAGAAGATCGCCGAGAAGTACAAGATCTCGGAGAAGCAGATCGACACCTGGAAGAAGTACTACGTCGACGGCGACTGGTTCGCCCTGATGGGAGACGACGTCCGCTCGTGAGGCCCCGGCGCCCCGGTCCGCACCGGGCCGGGGCGCCGGAAAACCTCGGGGAAAGAACGGCCGGACATCGATCGGGCCCATTCGACAGGAACGCGGGAAAGCGGGACATCGGGAATCCGCAGCCGCGTCACGGAAAGCATTTTCCAGGCAAGGGAGATTCTCATGCGTACGCGATCCACGAAGTTTCGGCTCGGTCTCATCATTTCGGCGACACTGATCGGCGCGGGTGCCATGGCACCGGTCGCCACGGCGGCCCCGGCGCCGTCCGTCCAGACGGTCTCCGCGTTCGCGGACGGCGACGCGAATCCGGGCGGGGGCCGGTTCGACGGCCGGGCGGTGCTCAGCGGAGTCAAGGTGGACAAGGGCAGTGTCCGTGTCGGTGACCGGGTCTGTGCGGGCAGCTGCGAGGGATCGGTGAACGGCACCAACGGTGGCAAGGGCGGCATCTGCGCCGGTCTGTGCAACGGCAGCGCCAACGGCGGCACCGGCGTCACGGGCGTGCCGGGCGGGACCGGCGGCACCGGCGGCAAGGGCGGCATCTGCGCCGGGACGTGCAACGGCAGCGCCAACGGCGGCACCGGCGGCACCGGCGGGGTGGCACTGCCCGGCGGTGACGGCGGCAAGGGCGGCACCGGCGGCGACGGCGGCCTCTGCATCGGCTTCGGCTGCGGGACCACCGGCGGCTTCGGCGGTAACGGAGGCGCCGGCGGCAACGACGACGACTGACCGCCACGGACCGCGGCGCGCACCGGGGCCGGTCCCCTACAGGGGACCGGCCCCGGTGCGCGTCCGCATGCGCGCCCGTCCCGCCCGTCCCGCTCGACGGGGCGGCGCGCGGGTGGGGCGCTCGATAGACTTCCAGGTATGGAAGAGCGGCCTGCCGCGTCCGGCGGCGCCACCCGGCAGGGTGAGGGGGGCGCCCGATGAGCGAGGCATCCAACCTCAGCGTGTACGCGGGCCGTGCCTCGGGCCTCATCGGCAAGCAGATCGCGGGCTACCGGGTGGAGCGCATGATCGGCCGCGGTGGCATGGCCGTCGTCTACTGCGCGAAGGACCTGCGCCTGGACCGTACGGTCGCGCTCAAACTCATCGCCCCCGAGCGGGCCCGGGACGAGACCTTCCGACGCCGCTTCACGCACGAATCGCGGGTGGCCGCATCGATCGACCACCCGCACATCGTGCCCATCTTCGAAGCCGGTGAGACCGACGGCGTCCTCTACATCGCCATGCGCTACGTCTCCGGCCTGGACCTGCGCGCGCTGCTGGACCGCGAGGGCCCGCTGCCCGTGGCGACCGCCCTGCGGATCGCCGCCCAAGTGGCATCGGCGCTCGACGCGGCCCATGACCACGATCTCGTGCACCGGGACGTCAAGCCCGGCAACATCCTGGTCGCGGCGGGCACCGACAGCGAGCACCCCGAGCACATCTACCTCACGGACTTCGGGCTGACGAAGAAGGCGCTGGCGCTGACCGGGTTCACCACGGACGGCGAGTTCGTCGGGACGCTCGACTACATGGCGCCGGAACAGATCTCCGGCAGGCCGGTGGACGGTAGGTGCGACCTCTACAGCCTGGCGTGCGTCGTCTACGAAACGCTCGCCGGCGGGCCGCCCTTCCAGCGCGAGGAGGACGCGGCGCTGCTGTGGGCGCACCAGTACGACCCCCCGCCCCCGCTGACGGAAAGGCGGCCGGGAATCGCTCCCGCCGCCGCCGACGTACTGACCAAGGCCCTGTCGAAGGTCCCCGAGGACCGCTACGGGTCCTGCCTCGAATTCGTGGCCGCGTTGCGCGCCGCCACGGGAGGCGGCAACGGCCGTTACGCCGATCCGCCGGCGCGGGAGGACTCCCGTCCCCCCGGTGTCCCGGGGGACTCCGCGCCCCCGCGGGAGCCCCCGGTCTGGGCCCGGCCGATCTTCTACGGCCGGCCCGACGGCCCCTGAGAACGGCTCAGGGCCGTCCCGCCGGTACCGGCCGGGACGGCCCTGCTGCGTACGTCATTCCTGTGCGAGTTCCGCGGTCGTCACAGCCCCATCGAGATGGCCAGGCGGGTCATCTCGGCCGTGGTGCTGATGTTCAGCTTGGCGCGGATGCGGCGCAGGTAGGCGTCGACCGTGTGCTTGGAGAGCCCCATCTGGCGAGCCGTCTGCAGGTAGGTGCAGCCTGCGGCGATGTGGCGCAGTGCCTCCTGCTCGCGCGGGGCGAGGGTGGGGGCGGTGGTTTCGGTCTGCGGGGCGACGAGGGTGAGGCTCATGATTTCCTCCGACGGATCGGTCTGGTCATCACTGCTCACGTCCTCGGAAGCAGGGAACGTATACCTGAATGTCGGTGTTTGTCCCTGATAAAGAGCTTGTCGGCGGGACTTCATGAAGCTGTCCGCCGACTGTCACAGGCGCGTCACAGGGAACATTTCCGTGCATATCGCCCAGCCCCGTACGCGTCCTCAGTACTCGGTGAGGGACTGCTCGGCCCAGATGGTCTTGCCGATGGCCGCGTGCCGGGTGCCCCAACGCTCGGCGAGCTGGGCGACCAGCAGCAGGCCCCGCCCGCCCTCGTCGAAGGTCCGGGCCCGCCGCATGTGCGGGGCGGTACTGCTCGCGTCGGAGACCTCGCAGATCAGGGTGCTGTTCTTCTCGTGGATCAGCCGCAGCTGGATGGGCGGCTGGCCGTACCTGATCGCATTGGTGACCAGCTCACTGACGAGGAGCTCGGTGACGAAGGCGGCCTCCTCCAGCCCCCAGGCCGTCAGCTGGTCGGTGGTCTGGCGCCGGGCCGTGGCGACCACGGAGGGTTCGGAGGGCAGGTCCCAGACGACGACCTGGTCGGCGTGCAGGCTCCGGGTCCGGGCGACGAGCAGGGCCACGTCGTCGTCGGGGCGGTGCGTCAACATGGCCGTCAGTACCCGGTCGCACACCGCGTCCAGCGTGTCCGCGGGCCGCACCAGGGCCGCGAACATGCTGTCCAGCGCCTCGTCGATGTCGTGGTCGCGGGCCTGCAACAGACCGTCGGTGTAGAGGGCGAGGATGCTGCCCTCGGGCAGCTCGACCTCGAGCGTCTCGAAGGGCAGGCCGCCCAGACCGAGCGGGGGACCGGCCGGGACGTCCAGGAGGTACACGGAGCCCTCCGGGGAGACCACGGCGGGCGGCGGGTGGCCGGCCCGGGCGACCGTGCAGCGGCGGATGACCGGGTCGTAGACCACGTAGAGGCAGGTGGTGCCGATGCCCCCGGCCGTCTCCCCGCCGGACTCCTGGTCGCCCTCGTCGGCGGACAGGTGGATGACGAGGTCGTCGAGGTGGGTGAGCAGCTCGTCCGGTCCCAGGTCGACATCGGCCAGGGTGCGTACGGCGGTGCGCAGCCGCCCCATGGTGGCGGTGGCCCGGATGCCGTGGCCGACGACGTCCCCCACGACCAGGGCCACCCGGGCGCCCGACAGCGGGATCACGTCGAACCAGTCGCCGCCCACACCGGCCTCGCCGGCCGCGGGCAGGTAGCGGGAGGCGATCTCCAGCGCGGCCTGATCGGGCAGCGTGTGCGGGAGCAGGCTGCGCTGCAGCGTCATGGTCGTCGTGTGTTCCCGGCCGGACCGGTACGCGTTGCGGATCCCGGCCGCCGCCCGGGCCGTGAGCTCCCCGGCCACCCGCAGATCCTCCGGCTGGAAGGGCTCCCGGCGCCGGTGGCGGCTGAAGACGGCCACACCGAGCGTGCCCCCGCCGGCCCGCATCGGCACCACCATGATCGAGTGGGCCCCGTACTCCCCGATCCAGGCGGCTCCGGGGTCCTGGGCCGCCCAGTGGGCGAGGGCCGGGTCCTCGGCCCCGTACACGACGCCGTGGCCCGCGACCAGCGCTTCGACGGGCGGCGACAGCGGCGGATAGCTGGTCGTGTCCCCGACGGGGACCCTGGACTCCGGCGTTCCGTCGAGGACCGACCGCGCCGCGGCACGGCACACGGTGACCGGCCCGTCGGCCTGGACCGAGGACGGCTCGTCGCCGCGCGGGAGCGGTTCCAGCAGGTCCACGACCGCGAAATCGGCGAACCGGGGGACGGCGGCGTCGGCCAGCTCGTGTGCCGTGCGGACACTGTCCAGCGTGGTCCCGATGGGCGCGGTGGCGACCTCGTCCGTCAGGAGCATCTGGTGCTGGACGCCCTCCACCCCGCTCCGGTCGTGCGCGGCCAGACATACGGCGTGCACCCGGCCGTCCTGGTCCCGCAACGGCGCCAGCGAGGTGGCCCAACCGTGCTCCGCGCCGGCGCCCGTCGGGTGGACGAAGGCCTCCATGTACTGCGGCTCACCGGAGTCCAACGTCAAGCGCATCCGGCGCTCGGTCTCGTCGCTCACGGGATCCGGCGCGATCTCCGGCAGTCGTAGCCCCCGCATCTCGGCCTCCGTGAGGGAGAGCGTGCGCTCCATGCCGGTGTTCGCCCGTACCAGTCGCAGGTCCGCGTTGAAGATCGCCAGGAAGCAGGGGGACTGGGTGAACGCCCATTCCTTCAGCGGTTCGTCCCAGGGAGATCGGGATGCGCCCCCGACGGCGGACACCACGAACCACTTGGTGCTGCCGCCGCTGGACGTCCAGCGGTGCGCGAGCAGTGCCACCTCCATGCGGTGACCGTCCCGGTGGCGCAGCGCCACCGTGCCGCTCCACCGCTCCTGCTCGGACGGCACCCGCCGCGCCGCGTCACTGAGGACGTCGGCGAGCCGGTGGGCGGCGGGCAGCCCCACGACCTCGGACGGGACGTAGCCGAGCAGCCGGGTCGCGCCCTCGCTCCACTCGGTGACGATGCCCTGCTCGTTGATCGTCGCCGAGGCCGTGTAGGCCGACTCGAGGGAGGCGCCCGTTTCTTCGGGCCGCTCACCAGGAGAGGTGGGAACTCGCTCCATCGCCACTCATCTCGCCCTCGCTCGTTCCGCTGCCGCCGCCCCACGGGGACGTGCACGGCCAGGCGCTCCTTTGACCAGGATCATCCAGCCGGGCAAGGAGCACCAACGCAGTTCCGTCACGCGGGGCACCCGGCCACCGGGTGCGCCAGGACGAGGGCGAGCGCCGCGCCGTCCGTCCGCCACACCATCGCGCGGCGCCGTCCGCCGAGGACGGGCGGCCGGAGGCCGAGGATCGGGATGCCGCGCGGAGCGGCGCCGAAGACCCCGCTCCGGTCGGCCTTGACCGCGGCCTCCTTCAGCGCCCAGGCCCCGGCCACGGCGTCGGGCCGCTCCCCGTCGATGAGGCAGCGCTCCCCGGGCGACAGGAAGTGGTCCGCGACCCGGCGTACGGCGTCGGCCGAGGCGAGCTCGCACAGGTCCACCCCGACCGGTTCCGGCGCGAGGGCCGCGGCGACGTACCCGGTGGTGTGGCTGATGGAGACGTGCAGCGCGACCACCGGGCTGCCACCGACCACGATGCGGGGACTGCCGTCGTCCCGCGGGAGGATCTCCACGCAGTCCGCCGGCGCCGGGACCACCTCGCCCACCAGCTGCTTGGCGAGCAGCCGACCGGCCGTCCACTCGGCCTGCCGCCAGGTCGGCAGCGCGCGGACCACGCGCCGCTCGGCCGGTGAGAGCGGCGGCACCTGCCGGAGCTCGCGGGCCCGGGCCACGATCAGGAGGGCCCCGCCCCACCGGTGGACCCGGCCCGCCGCGATCGGCCGGAAGGCGGCGTCCACGGTGGCGGCGGTCATGAGACCAGGTCCTTGTCCGAGTCGAGGAGCAGCAGCTCGCGCGCCAGCGCGGCCACGGCCCGGCGGATCTGGCCGGGCGTGTGGTCGTACGTGATGAAGAACCGCAGCCGTGCCAGCTCCTCCGGTACGGCCGGATGGAGGATGGGGTTCACGCTGATGCCCTGCTGGAACAGGGCCTCCGCGAGCCGCAGGGTCTTCAGCGAGTCCCCGACGATGCACGGCACGACCGGCGTGTCATGGCTGTCCCCGGTGTTGATGCCCGCCTCGCGCGCGAGGTGGACGAAGAGGGCCGCGTTCTCCGAGAGCCGGGCCACCCGCTGCGGCTCGGCGCGCAGCATGCGCAGGGCGGTCAGCGAGGCCGCGGTGTCGGCCGGGGTCATTCCGGCGCTGTAGACGAAGCCCGGCACGGTGTAGCGCAGGTACTCCACGACCGGGCGGCTCCCCGCGACGTAGCCGCCGCAGCTCGCCAGCGCCTTCGACAGCGTGCCCGACCACAGGTCGACCGCCGCGCGGTCGATGCCGTAGTACTCGCCGATGCCGCGGCCGGTCCGGCCGATCGTTCCGATGCTGTGCGCCTCGTCGATCATCAGCAGCGCGCCGTGCCGGCGCTTGACGTCGACGAGGGCGGGCAGGTCGGCGATGTCCCCGTCCATGCTGTAGACGCCCTCGACGACGACGAGCACCCGCCGGTACTGGTCGCGGACCTGCGTCAGCAGGGCGTCGAGTGCGGTGGCGTCGTTGTGGGGGAAGGGCCGCCGGGTCGCGCCGGAGAGCCTGCACCCCTGCAGGATGCTGTCGTGCGCGAGGGAGTCGTGGACGATGAGGTCCCCGGGCCCGACGAGGTGGCCGATCACGGTGACGTTGGTGGCATGGCCGTTGGCCAGGGTGACCGCCGCTTCGCATCCGAGCAGGTCGGCGATCTCGCTCTCGAGTTCCAGGTGGAGCGGGCGGCTGCCGGAGAGCAGCCGGCTGGCGGAGACCGAGGTGCCGCAGCGCTCTATCGCCTCGTGGGCCGCCTCGTTCACCTGCGGGTGGGTCGCCATGCCCAGGTAGTTGTAGCTGGAGAAGGAGAGGAGTTCCCGGCCGTCGATGACGGTGGTGTCCGTCAGCGCGCCCTCGTGGACGAGGAAGTAGGGATTGGCCAGCCCCAGCTCGGAGAGGGCGGCGACGCGTTCGGTGTGGGCGGTGACCTCCGGGAAGCACTCGATCCGTGTGTGCTGCTCGGGCAGCGGGGTGGCGGCCGGGTCCGTGGCCGTCGGCGGGGCGCAGGCTTCGGGGGCGGGCGGGTCGGCGGGCGGCGGTGCCGGGGTCCCCTCGGTTCCGGAACGCTGCTCGGGGACGGGGACGGGGACGGGGACGGGGACGGGGGCCGCCGGTACGGAGTCGCCGCAGCAGCGCACGATCATCGCGGCGATCCCTCCGACGGTCGGCCGGTCGGTGGCCGTTTCGTCGCGGGTCCACTGCGGCCACTGCCGCTTGAGGGAGGAGAACAGGTCGGTCAGCATCAGCGAGTCGAAACCGAGGTCGTCGATCAGCAGCTGGTCGTCGCGCAGGTGGGCGATCGGGAAGGCGCTGACCCGGGCCACGTGTGCGAGCACGGACTCCGTGACCGTGGTGGGGTCCCCGGCCGGCGGGGGTTCCTCGGTGTCGGGCGCGTCGGGCGCGTCGGGCTCGGCCGGGGGTACCGGGGTGGTTTCGGCCGCCGCCGGGGCGGCGGCCTGCGCGGCCGGGTTCGGCTCGGGGCGGGTTTCGGCGAGGCGGGCCAGCAGCGCGGCCTCCGTGGCCGGGTTCGGCCCGGGGAGGGTTTCGGCGAGGCGGGCGAGCAGCGCCGTCTGCTGCTGGACCAGCCGGATCAGTTCGTCCATCGGGTGGAGCGGCGAGGCGTTCATCGTGGTCTCCTCGGGGGGTACGGGCCGGGACTGGGCCCGGGGCCGGTGGGAGGGGGCGGAGGTGCCCGTCGCCCCCGGGCGCCGGCGGGGCATCCAGTAGGACTGGGTGGCGAGCTTCGCCACCGGCAGGTCGAGCAGTCGGCGCTCCTCCTGGGGAACCAGGGGGCGCGGGTCGACCGGGGCGCCCAGGACCGCGAGCCGGGCGAGGGCCCGTACGAAGCTCCGGCCGCCGTCCGGCGCCGCCCCGGCGACGGGGACGACGTGGACGTCGCCGTGGTCGGTGAGGTTGCGGCGGACCGAGGTCAGGAGCGAATTGCCGCCGGTCACCTGGAGGAAGACACGGGCCCCCTGGTCGTAGGCGGTGCGCACGGCATCGCCGAACTGGACCGGCGCGGACGCGTGCCGGGCCCACAGCTCGCGCAACCGCTCGGGGTCGGTGCAGACCTCCGCGTTCACGGAGGAGACGAACGGGAGGACGGGGCTGTTGACGGGGCGCTCGGCGAGGTCCGTGCGCATCTTCTCGTCCGCGGCGGCGAGCCGCGGCGAGTGGAAGGCGTTCGACACGTCGAGCGCCACCGTGACGACCCCCGCCTCGGCACAGGCCTGGCGCATGGCGTCAAGTCCGTGCGGCGTGCCGCTGACCACGACCTGCCGCGGCTGGTTGAAGCAGGCGAGCCACACGTCGTCGATGCCGTTCACCAGCCGGCGGCAGGTCTCCTTGTCGGTCTGTACGGCGAGCATCCCGCCGCGCAGGCCGCTCTCGGCCTCCCGCAGGGTCGCGCCCCGGCGCACCAGCAGCCGCACGGTGTCCTCGTCGGTGAGGGCGCCGGCCGCAGCGGCCGCGGCGAACTCCCCGACGCTGTGGCCGAGGACCAGGTGGGGAGCGACGCCGAAGCCGGCGAGGAGCCGGGTGGCGGCGATCTGGACGGTCCCGAGCAGCGGCTGGCACACCTCGGTGGAGGAGAGCCGGCGCCCGGTCTCCTCGGCGTCGCCCTCGGCGGTCGCCGCCTCCCCGTACAGCAGGTCGCCGATGTCGAAGCCGGTGGCTTCGCGGGCCGCGGCGCCGAGGCCGTCGACGGTCGCCCGGAAGCCGGGGAACCGCTCGTGGAGGTCCCGCATCATGCCGGGCCGCTGGCTCCCCTGACCGGGGAAGAGGAAGGCGAGCCGGCGCCGCTCGGCCGGCAGCGGGGCGTCGGCGGCGAAGGCGTCGTCCCCCAGGTCGCCCCGGTCGCCCTCGACGAGCTGCTCGCGGGCGCGGCGCAGCCGCCGGACGAAGGCCTCCGTGTCGTCGGCCACGATCGCGAGCCGGGCCGTCAGCGGCCGGCGGGAGCCGAGGGTGTGGGCCACGGCTGCCAGCGGGGCGGGGTCCGGCGTGTCGAGTGCGTCGAGAACCTCGCCGATGTGCCGGTCCAGGAGCTCCGGACTGCCGGCCGAGAGCAGGACGAGCTGAGGACCGGTGTCCGGGGCGGCCCCGGTCTCCCCGGTGCGTTCCGGGAGACGGCCGGTAGCAGGGGTGGGGGCGAGGGTGGGGGCAGGGGCAGGGGCGGGGGCGGGCCGCTCCTCCAGAACCACGTGGACGTTCGTCCCGCCGAAGCCGAACGAGCTGACGGCGGCCCGGCGCGGAGCGCTGGAGTCCGGAAACGGCCGCGGGGCGTCGGCGAGGCGCAGGCCCGCGGCGTCGATGCCCAGGCCCCGGTGCGGGGCGGTCCGCGGCTGCGGAACGATCGTCCGGTGGTGGACGACCAGGGCCGTCTTGATCAGTCCGGCGATGCCCGCGGCGGACAACGAGTGTCCGATGAGGGCCTTGCCCGCGCCGACGTAGCACAGCGAGGGGTCGTCGTCGGGGTACTCGGTGCGCAGCCGGCGCAGCGCCTCGACCTCGGCGCGGTCGCCGGTGGCGGTACCGGTCCCGTGGGCCTCCAGGAAACCGACCGTGGACGGGGCGACCCCCGCGTCGTCGTAGGCCCGGCGCATGGCGCGCAGCTGGCCTTCGGGAGCGGGCGCCAACGGCCCGGGGGACGCGCCGTCGTTGGCCGAGCCGATGCCCTTGATCACCGCGTAGACCCGGTCGCCCGCGGCGAGCGCATCGGCGAGCGGCCGTACGACGACGGCGCCCGCGCCCTCACCGAGGACGAAACCGTCGGCCCCCTCGTCGAAGGGGCGGCACACCCCGGTGGCGGACAGCGCCCGGAGCGTGGAGAAACCGATCAGGCTGTCGGGCGTGAGGTTCAGGTACACGCCGCCGACGACGGCGATCCGGCAGCTGCCCTGGCGCAGTTGGGCCATGGCCTGGTCCAGGGCGACGAGCGAGCCGGAGCAGGCGGCGTCGACGGCGAAGCTGGGCCCGCCGAGGTCGAAGTGCCGGCTGACGGTGCCGGGGGCCATGTTGAGCAGGCTCCCCGGCAGACTGAAGGCCTGTACGGTGCCGAGCGATCCCGCGTGGTCCTTGACGGCGTCGAGGAGGTCGCCGGGGTCCGCCGCGGCTTGCCGCGCGTCCTCCGCCAGGGCGATGGCCCGGATGGGGGCCGACATCAGGTCCTTGTAGTCGGACACCGACATTCCGCAGAAGACCCCGGTGTTCTCCCGGTCGAAGTCGCCCCGGCCCAGCCCCGCGTCGTCCAGGGCCTCGCGGGTGACGTCCAGCAGCAGCCGGTGCTGCGGGTCCATGGCCCGGGCGCGAGCGGGCGGTACGCCGTAGTGCAGGGCGTCGAAGCGGTCCACGTCGTCCAGGAAGGCGACCTGGTCGGTGTACGCGGCGTGGGGTGCGGAGGGATTGCCGGGTTCGTGGAAGGTCTCATGGTTCCAGCGCTCCTTCGGCACGGCGGAGAACTGTCGTTCCCCGCTCAGCAGGAGCTTCCAGTAGGCGCTGATGTCGGGAGCGCCCGGGAAGCGGCAGCCGAGTCCGGTGATGGCGATGTCGGTCATGGGAGTTCTTCCTTGCCGTGAGAGGGGGGTGAGAGGGGGGTGAGACGGGGGTACGGGAGGGGACGGGTAGGGGAGGGGCGGCGGGTGGGCGACGGCGGTCAGTGGCGCGCGCGGGCCGGGGTCCGCAGGGCGGGCCGGGCCGTGGGACACCTGCGGACGGGCGCCGGGGGCGGACGGGACGCCGGGAGCGGCTCCTTGGGCCGGAGGGGACGCGGCACCCACCAGTTCAGGCCGCCCGCCAGGCGCATGAGCGCCGGTACGAGGACACCCCGGACGAGCGTGGCGTCGAGGAGGACGCCGAGGCCCGCGCCGATCCCGAAGAACTGCAAGAGGGACACCTGCGAGGTGCCGAAGCTCAGGAGGGTGAAGGCGAGCAGCGCGCCGGCGGTGGTGACGATGCCGCCCGTGCGGGCCATGCCCGTGACGATCGAGCGGGCGTTGTCCTGCCCGGCCTCGTGCGCCTCCTTGATGCGCGCGAGGACGAACACCTCGTAGTCCACCGAGAGCCCGAAGACGATGCAGAACAGCAGCACCGGCATGGTCGTGCTGAGGGGTCCCGGCGTGAAGTCGAGCAGCTGGTGGAGATGACCCGACTGGAAGACCCACACCATGGCGCCGAGGACGGCCGCGAGGCTCAGCGCGTTCAGCGCGATGGCCTTCAGCGGCAGCAGCAGGCTGCGCGTGAAGCCCAGCAGCAGCGCGAAGGTGGTGAGCGAGATCAGTGCGAGCGCCAGCGGGATCCGGTCGCCCACGGTGGCCTTGGCGTCGACCAGGACCGCGCTCGGTCCGCCGACGAGTACCTCGGTACCCGCGGGGGCGGGGACCGCACGGACGTCGTGGACGAGCTGCTGGGCGGCGTGCGACTGGGGGTCGACCAGCGGCACCACGGAGAGCTGGACCGGGCCGTCCCCGGCGGGCCGGGTGGTGGCCGAGGCCGGCACGGACACCGCTGCCCGCTCCCCGTACCGGAAGCCGCCGTCGGGTCCGGCGACCTGGGCGACCTGTGGGAACGCGGACAGGCGGCGGGCGTACTCCACCCGCTCCGGCGGAGCGGCGTTGCCCGTGGTGACGACCGTCAGCGCGCCGGAGCCCTTCATGTCGAACCGGTCGCGCACCAGGTCACCGGCCTGCCGGCTGGACGCGCCGGGCGGCAGCGCCCGGTCGTCGGGGGTGGCGAATTCGGCGTGCGCGAAGGGCGCGGCGAGCAGCACCAGCAGGCCGATCACCGGCAGTGCCGCGATCAGCGGGCGGCGTACGACGATCTGCGCCAGCCCCTCCCAGAATCCGGACCGGGAGCCGGAGCGGACCGCGCGGCGCCACGGCACGGCCCAGGCGTTCACCCGCTTCCCGAGCAGCGCGAGCAGGGCGGGCAGTACGGTCATGGCGCTCACCGCCGCGATCGCCACCACGGCGATGCCCGCGTAGGCGAAGGAGCGCAGGAAGTACGGCGGGAACACCAGCAGCGTGGCGAGCGCGGCGCAGACCGTGGCGGCGCTGAAGGCGATGGTGTGGCCCGCGGTGCGGACGGTCCGTACGGCGGCGGTGCTCGGCAGGAATCCGGCGGCGAGCTCCTCCCGGAACCGCGAGACGACCAGCAGCCCGTAGTCGATGCCCAGGCCCAGGCCGAGCGCCGTGGTGAGGTTCAGCGCGAAGACGGACACGTCGGTGACGCGGCCGAGGAGGCTCAGGACCAGCAGCGTCCCGGCGATGGAGAGGACCCCGATCAGCAGGGGCAGGGCCGCGGCGACCACACTGCCGAACACCAGGACCAGCAGGATCAGGGTGCCCGGCAGGACGACGGCCTCGGCCCGCTTCAGGTCGGACTCCGAGATGTCCTGGAGCTCGGCGTCGACGAGGGCGCTCCCCCCGACGTGCACCGCCAGGGTCTTGTCGGCGCCGGCCGGGGTGGTCAGCTCCGCGCGCAGCCGCTCGGCCCGCGCCGCGAGTTCCTCCCCCTCGCCGTCCACGTGGGCGACCAGCATCGCGGCGCGGCCGTCGCGGCTGCGCAGCTCCGCCGCGCCGCCGGTCCAGTACGAGGCCACGGCGCTCACGTGCGGCTGCGCGGCGAGCCTTCCGGTCAGCTGCGCGCCCGCGCTGCGGGCGGCCGGGCCGTCCACCAAGCCGCTGCCGCTCTCCGCTACCAGGACCAGGTTCGGGGAGGCGCCCAGGCGCTCGGCGGCCAGGTGCGCGGCGCGGCTGGACTCGGACCGCGGATCGTCGTACCCCTGCGTCTTCAGCCGTCCGGTCGCATCCATGCCGAAAACGACGGACAGGACGAGGAAGACGAGCGCGCCGACGAGGACGAGTCGGGGGTGACGGGTCACGAAGGCCCCTGCGCGGCGGAACATGGATGCCTCCGGTACGGACGGCGATTCGCTCCTGCTCTCGCGCAGGAAGGTCGATATCCACCGTGCCCGGAGGCGGGACGAGGCCGTAGTCCCGGCCATTCGTACCTTGACGGGAGCGGAGGGACGGTATCCCGGGAGCCTCGACACGCAGGGTGACATTGCGTGCCCGCGGGTCACTCGATGTGGTGGGTCCGTGGTGGGAGTGGCGGCGCCGGGATGCGTCCGGTGCGTCCGCCGCCGACTATGGGCGGCGTACCACCCCCACTGTCGTTGTCAGGAGCTCACCATGCTGGAGCGCAAACTGCGCAAGGACCACACCGAGGTCACCTTCATCCTGCCCGTCGACACCCCGCCGGGACCGGTCAGCGTGGTGGGCGACTTCAACGACTGGCAGCCCGGTGTCCACACCCTGGCCCGACGCAAGGACGGCAAGCGCGCCGTGACCGTCGAGCTGCCCAGCAAGAGCACGCATTCCTTCCGGTACCTGGCGGCCGGGGACTACTGGTTCAACGACGAGAGCGCCGGGGACCAGGACGGCCCCAACAGCCGCCTGCACACCTGACGGCCCGGACTCCTCGCGGACCGCAGCGCGCCCCGGCCATGGACCGGGGCGCGTTTGTGCGGCACCGATCAAGTCAAGTAAGGTTAGGCTAATCTAATCGATCAACAGTGCATATTTAGGGGCGAGTTGGCGGCCCCTCACTCCCGCGTGCCCGTTTTGTCTATCGACAGCGCGCCAGAGGATCAGCTTAGCTTTGCCTAAGTTTCGGTCGCGGTTGCGTCGGCGTGCCGACCCGTCCGGGCGGTGGACGAAGGGATGACGTAGAGCGACATGGGCACGATTGCAGTGGAACGCCCCGTGCCCAGGGGCGTAGCGGAGGCCCGCCGGCGGCGGGTCGTGGGCTCGGTCACCCTGGTGCTGGTCCTCCTGGCCGCCGTGGTGGTCTCGTTGGCCGTCGGCGCGCGGGCGCTGACTCCCGCTGAGGTGTGGCGCGGGTTATCGGCGGCGCCGGACCCCGACCAGCGGCTCACCGAGATACGGCTGATCGTGCGGACCGTACGGGTGCCGCGCACGGTGCTCGCGGTCGCGGCGGGCGTGGCCCTGGGGGTCGGCGGGGCGCTGATCCAGGGGTACACGCGCAATCCGATCGCCGACACCGGTCTGCTGGGCGTGAACTCCGGTGCCTCCTTCGCGGTGGTGCTGGTGATCGCCCTGTTCGGGTTCGCCAACCCGTTCCAGTACGTCTGGTTCGCCTTCCTGGGGGCCGCGGCCGCCGGCGTCGTCGTCTTCGGACTGGCGAGCATCGGCCGGGGGGCCGGAAACCCGCTGACCCTCGCGCTGGCCGGACAAGGGGTCACGGTGTTCCTCGCCGCGATGACCACGGCGGTCGCGCTGTCCGACAAGGCCTCGCTGAACGCCCTGCGGTTCTGGAACGCGGGCTCCGTGGCCGGTGTCGGGTTCGACGTCATCTGGCCGGTGATCGCGTTCATCGCCGTCGGGTTGGTGCTCGCGCTGATCACGCTGCCCGCCCTGAACCTGCTCAACCTCGGCGACGACGTCGCGCGGGGGCTGGGGGTGAACATCGTGCTCAGCCGGACCATCGGCATCGCCGCCATCACCCTGCTCGCGGGAGCCGCTACGGCGGCGTGCGGCCCCATCGCCTTCCTCGGCCTGATGGTGGCCCACATGGCCCGGTACCTGACCGGACCGGACTACCGCTGGCTGGTGCCGTACGCGGGCCTGCTCGGCGCCGTCGTCCTGCTGGTCTGCGACATAGCGGGGCGCCTGCTGGTGCGGCCGGGGGAGTTGGACGCGGGGGTCGTCGTGGCCCTCCTCGGAGCCCCGTTCTTCGCGGCCCTGGTGTGGCGCGGAAAGTTCAAGAGCGCATGACCGGAACCGAGGTGACCGAGGTGAAGGCATTGGCGCCAGTGACGCCGGGCGTGCGGCTCGGCCCCGTCTCGTTCGTGTGGCGGCCGTGGGTCGTGTGCGTCACGCTGCTGCTGGCGGCGGCGACCTTCCTCGTGTTCTGCGTGTCCATCGGAGTGGGGGACTTCCCGATCGGCCTGTCGCGGGTGATCGCCACGGTCGTGGGCGGCGGCGAGCAGGTCGACCAGTTCGTCATCATGGACCTACGGATGCCGCGCGCCCTGGCCGGGCTCGTCGTGGGCGTCGCGCTCGGGGTGTCCGGGGCGATCACCCAGTCGATCGCGCGCAATCCGCTGGCCAGCCCGGACATCCTGGGGATCACCGGGGGCGCCAGCGCGGTCGCGGTGTTCCTGGTGACGGTGTCGGGCGGGACCGCCGCGGCGGTCGTCAGCTCCGTGGGCCTGTCCGGGGCGGCGCTCGCGGGCGGGCTCGGCACGGGGCTCCTCGTGTACTTCCTGGCGTGGCGGCGCGGGATCGACGGCTTCCGGCTCATCCTCATCGGCATTTCGGTGAGCGCCGTGATGGAGGCGGTCACGACCTGGCTGCTGGTCACGGCCGACATCAGGGACGTGGCCCGGGCCCAGGCCTGGCTGGTCGGCTCGTTGGACAACCGGTCGTGGGACGACGTGGGCGTGGCGCTGTGGTGCACCCTCGCCCTGATGGTCGTCGTGACGGTGGTCGCGTTCCAGTTCAAACCGCTGCACCTCGGTGACGACGTGGCCGCGGGCCTGGGCGTCCGGTACACGAGGGTGCGCGCGGTGCTGCTGCTGTGCGCCGTGCTGCTCGCCGGCGTGGCGGTGAGCGCGGCCGGCCCGGTCCCGTTCGTCGCGCTGGTGGCGCCGCAGGTGGCGATGCGGCTCGCGAAGTGCCCGACACCGCCGATGGCGGCCTCCGGGATGGTCGGAGCCCTGCTGCTGATCGGCGCGGACCTGGTCGCTCGTACGGCACTGCCGATCACCCTCCCGGTCGGCGTGGTGACCGCGGTGATCGGCGGTCCCTTCCTCATCCATCTGCTGGTGCGGGCCAACCTCCGCTAGCCGGCGTCCCCGCAGGCCCTCGGACACCAGACGCTCAGACACCAGACACCAGACACCAGACACCGGACCCTTCAGACATGCCTACCGCAGGGGGAGTTGTGGCCGTATCGCAGATCGCCGGGATCGAGTCGGACGGGGGCGAGGTCGTACGGCTGGCGGCCAGAGGGGTCACCGTCGGGTACGGCGGCCGGGTCGTCATCGACGACCTCCACGTGTCGATCCCACCCCGGGTGATCACCACGATCATCGGCTCCAACGGGTGCGGGAAGTCGACCCTGTTGCGGACCTTGTCCCGGCTGCTCAAGCCGACCAGCGGATCGGTCGTGCTGGACGGCGAGGACATCGGCCGGCTCAGGACCAGGGACGTGGCCAAGAAGCTCGGCCTGCTGCCGCAGGCGCCGGTGGCGCCCGAGGGGCTCACGGTGGCCGACCTCGTCGCCAGGGGCCGCCATCCGCACCAGAGTTGGCTGCGGCAGTGGTCCTCCGACGACGCCGACGTCGTGGCGCGGGCCCTGGCCATGACCGGGGTGTCCGACCTGGCCGACCGCCCGGTCGACGCGCTGTCCGGCGGGCAGCGGCAGCGGGTCTGGATCTCGATGACGCTGGCCCAGGGCACCGACCTGCTGCTCCTGGACGAGCCGACCACCTATCTGGACCTGGCGCACGCGATCGACGTGCTCGACCTCGTGGACGACCTGCACGAGTCGGGATGCACCGTGGTCCTGGTGCTGCACGACCTCAACCTGGCCACGCGCTACAGCGACAACCTCATCGTGATGAAGGCCGGTTCGATCCTTGCGCAGGGGCACCCCCGTGACGTGATCACCGCCGAGCTGTTGTACGAGGCGTTCGGGCTGCGCGCCAAGGTGATCGACGACCCGGTGGGCGACCGACCGCTCATCGTGCCCATCGGGCGCGCCCACGTGAACACCCCTTAGATCAAACAAAGTTACGTTGCAAGTAAGGCTAGGCTAGCCTCACTTGAGCGCGGTAGGGTTTGGCTGCCCTCGGGCGGAACTGCAATGGACGGCACGAAAGCAAGGGATTTCGGATGCTTTTCCATCGAACGACACGTATGAAGCCCTGGCAGCGGCTGGCGGCAGGAGTGTCCGCCGCGACCCTCGGTGTCGGCCTCCTGGCCGGATGCGGTTCCGATTCGGCGGACCAGGCCGACAAGAAGAGCGACGGCGCCCCGGCCGCCGGGGGCACCTTCCCCGTCACCGTGGAGCACGCCTTCGGATCGACCAAGGTCGAGAAGGCCCCCAAGCGGGTCGTCTCGGTCGGGTACACCGACGACCAGGCCATCCTGGCGTTCGGCATCAAGCCGGTCGGCATGGTCGACCAGTACCCGAACCCACCGGGCACCTCCCCCGACATCAACACCCAGTGGCCGTGGGTGAAGGAGAAGTGGGGGGACGCCCGCCCCGAGGTCGTCATGAACAACGGTGACGCCGGCCCGAACTACGAGAAGATCGCGGCCCTGCGGCCGGACCTGATCATCGCCGTGTACTCCGAGATCGACCAGGCCGGCTACGAGAAGCTCTCCAAGATCGCCCCGACGGTGGGCCGCACCAAGGCCGAGAAGGAGCCGTTCAGCGCTCCCTGGCAGGACAACGCCGTCCACATCGCCAAGGCGCTCGGCCAGGAGGCCAAGGGCACCGAGCTGGTGAAGGGCATCCAGGAAAAGCTCGACACGGCCAAGAAGGCGCACCCCGACTTCGCGAACCAGACCGCCGTCCCCCTGTCTTGGTACAAGGACTCGGTGGCCCCGTTCACCACCACCGACGTGCGCGGCCGGCTGGTGACGGGCATCGGCTACAAGGGCCAGACCGAGATCGACAAGATCGCGGACGGCAAGTTCTACACCACGCTCTCCCCGGAGCGCATGGACCTAGTCGACGTCGACCGCATCTTCGTCATCGCCGACAAGGCGGACCAGGAAGCGCTGAAGAAGTTCCAGCTGTTCACCAACCTGAACGCGGTCAAGAACGGCAAGGTCTCCTACCTCCTGGACAGCGAGGGCCCGGCCGTCGGCGCGGCCATGTCCCAGGGCACCCTGCTCTCCCTGCCGTACGCGATCGACGAACTCGTCAAGTCGGTCGGTTAAGTGTGAGCACCACCGCCACGCGCGTCGCCCCGTCGACCCTGCGCACCACGACCGGACGCGAGGCCACCCGCTGGGTCACGGCGCACTGCCGCGAGGTGCCGTGGCTGACCTTCGCCACCGTGTTCACCACGGTGGCGGGGGCGGCCCTCCAGGTGCTCCCGCTGCTCCTGCTCGGCCGGGTCGTCGACGGGGTGGTCGCGGGCGGACCGCGCTCGATCCTGGTCACGACCGGGGTGTTGATGGTGGCCGCCGCGTTGCTCGGTGCGGCGGCCACCGCCCTGTCGACCTACCTCATCGGGCGCCTCGGCGCGGACCTGCTCGCCCGGCTGCGCGAAGGCGCCGTCCGGGCGGTGCTGGGGATGCCGAGCGCCCGGATCGAGCAGGTCGGCCGGGGAGACGTGCTCTCCCGGGTCGGCGACGACGTGGCCGTGCTGTCCAAGGGCATCAGGACGGCCGTCCCCACCGTGTTCTCGGCGGGGGTGCTGGTCGTCATCGCCACGCTCGGCATGTTCGGCCTCGACTGGCGGCTCGGACTGGCCGGTGCCTGCGCGCTGCCCGCGTACGGGCTGGCCCTGCGCTGGTACCTGCCCCGCTCCGCCCCGCTCTACCAGAAGCAGCGGGCGGCCCAGGCCGACCGTGCGCAGGCCCTGATCAGCGGGCTGAACGGGATAGACACGGTCCGGGCGTACCGCCTCGAAGGGGCCGTCCGCGAGAAGGTCACCCACGAGTCGTGGCGGGTGCGCGAACTCGGCATCGAGGTGTTCCGGCTCTTCGGCCGCTTCGTCGGCCGGGAGAACCGCGCCGAGTTCATCGGACTGGTCCTGATCATCGTGGTGGGGTACGCCCTGCTGGAGGCCGACGCCGCCAGCCTCGGCGAGGTCTCCGCGGCCCCCCTGCTGTTCCACCGCCTCTTCACCCCGCTCGGCTCCATCATGTTCACCTTCGACGAGGCGCAGAAGTCGGGCGCGAGCCTGACCCGCCTGGTCGGTGTACTGGAAGAGGACGCGGAGGACCGGCTGGTGGGCGCCCTGGCCGCGGCGCGGGCGGCGGACCCGCCGGACCCGGTGCAGGTGACCGTGCGCGGGCTGACGTTCCGCTATCCCGACTCCGAGGATCCGGTCGTCCGGGACGTCGACCTCACGATCCCGGCCGGCACCTCGCTCGCGCTGGTCGGGGCGACGGGCGCGGGCAAGTCCACCCTGGCCGCGCTGATCGCCGGCATCGGCACCCCGCAGGCCGGATCGGTGCGCATGGGGTCCATCGACCTCGCCGGTCTCGACGAGGCCGGGGCGCGGGCCCTGGTCAGCATCCTGACGCAGGAGACGCACGTCTTCTCCGGTCCGCTCGCCGAGGACCTGCGCCTGGCCGCACCGGAGGCGACCGACGCCCAGCTGAGGGACGCCCTGCGCACGGTCGGCGCCGACGGATGGGTCGACGCGCTGCCCGAGGGGCTGAACACCCTGGTCGGCGAGGGCGGCGAACGCCTCGACGTCACCAAGGTCGCCCACATCGCCCTGGCCCGGCTGGTGCTGGGCCGCACGCCCGTCGTGGTGCTCGACGAGTCCACGGCGGAGGCGGGCAGCGAGGGCGCGGCCGAGCTGGAACGGGCCGTGCTCGCCGCCTGCGCGGGCCGGACCACGCTGTTCGTGGCACACCGGCTCACCCAGGCGATGGCGGCGGACCGGATCGCCGTACTGGACGCGGGACGCGTCGTGGAGCAGGGGACGCACGAGGAGTTGGTGGCCCTGGGCGGCCGCTACGCACGACTGTGGCGGGCCTGGCGCGAAGGCAGCTAGGGCGCCCCTTTTTTCGGTTGGGCCAACATATCGATGTGGAAAGGGCGTTGAGCCTGCGATGACGGAATCGACCGCTCGTCTCGTGCTGCTTCCTGCCACCCGCCTGGCCGACGTGCGCCGGCGATCCGGCGACTACGGCGATACGACCATCGCCCGGGCCTGCGCCATCGCACTGGCCTACTGGGCCACGGGACAGAGCCCCGACGGCCTGGAACTCACCCCCGGCACCCTGTTCGCCGACGTCCTCGGCTGGGCGGACAACGGCGGTGCCGCAGCCGCCGGCTGGGAGGTCGGGACGGACGGCCCGGACGGGGAGGACGGCCGCAGCATCACCCTCTCGGAAGGCGTCGTACCGGCCGACGCACAGCTCGCCCTGGACGACCTGGCCGACTTCCCGGACCGGCCCCTCTCCACCATCGGCCCGTCCGGTGTCGCGCAGCGACTCGCGACCCTGGCCGAGTGGAACGACACCGGGGCGGACCGGATCCGCCCGACCATCGTCGAGCTGTTCCGCGAGCAGGCCCGCCTGCGGCCGGACGCCGTCGCCATCGTCGACGAGCACCGCTCGCTGACCTACCGCCAGGCGGCCGAGCTCTCGGCCCAGTTGGCCCACCACCTGATCGCACGCGGAGTCACCGCCGAACAGGTCGTCGCCATCTCCCTGGACCGCTCCGCCGCCATGGTCATCGGCCTGCTCGGCGTGCTCCAGGCCGGAGCCGCCTTCGTCCCCCTCGACCCGCAGTGGCCCGCCGCGCGCCGCTCCGTGGTCATCGCCGACGCCCGCGTCGTACTGCAGCTCAACGACTCGGGCGAACACGCCCCGGACGAACCGGAAGCCGTGCCCGTCGACCTCGGCGACTGGCGGTTCGGCTCCTACCCCGGCGAGGGAACCGCTCTCACCGTCCCCGGCGACGCCCTGGCCTATGTGATCTTCACGTCCGGTTCGACCGGCCGGCCCAAGGGCGCGATGATCCGCCACGAGGCCATCAGCGAACGCCTGCTGTGGCAGGTCGACGAGATCCTGGGCTTCGGCCACGACGACGCGTCCCTGTTCAAGGCGCCGCTGTCCTTCGACATCTCCATCAACGAGATCTTCCTGCCGCTGGTGTGCGGCGGCCGGCTCGTGGTCCTGCGCCCCGGCGGCGAACGCGACCCGCACCACCTGCTGAGCGTGATAGCCGAGCAGCGCGTCACCTTCACCTACCTCGTGTCGTCCATGCTGGACGTACTGCTGGAGATCGCGGGCGACTCCGGACGCCTCGACAGCCTGCGGCACGTGTGGTGCGGCGGCGAGGTGCTGACCCCGGAGCTGTACGAGCGCTTCCGCACCCGGCTCGACATACCCATGTACCACGGCTACGGCCCGGCCGAGACGACCATCGGCGTCTCGCACGTGATCTACCGAGGCGCCGCGGAACGCCTGTCGACGTCGATCGGCAAGCCCAACCCCAACACCCAGCTGTACGTGCTGGACGACGAGCTGCGTCCGGTCCCGTTCGGGGTCGGCGGCGAGCTGTACGTCGGAGGGTTCCTGCTCGGGCGCGGCTACGTGGGCGCGCCCGGCCTGACCGCCTCCCGGTTCGTCGCGAACCCCTTCGCCACGGACGGGTCCCGGTTGTACCGCACCGGTGACCTCGCCCGCTTCGCCCCCGACGGATCCCTGGACTTCCTCGGCCGCGCCGACAACCAGATCAAGATCCGAGGCATGCGGCTGGAGATCGAGGACGTCGAGGTCGGCCTCGCCGAGCACCCCGCGGTACGCCACACCTGCGTCGTCGCGAAGAAGAACACGGCCGGCGGCACCTACCTCGTGGGCTACGTGATCCCCGCCACCGGGAGCGAGGACCTGCGCGCCGACGAGGTCAAGGAGTGGGCCACCGGGCACATGGTGGAGTACATGGTGCCCACCCACATCGTCGTGATGAAGGAGTTCCCGCTCACCGCGAACGGCAAGCTCGACCGGGGCGCGCTGCCGGAGCCCCAGACCGGTGCGGGCGCGCTCGCCCCGCCCGTCACCGAGAACGAGCGCCTGGTGTGCGCGGCGGTCGCGGCGGTGCTGCGGCGCGACGCGGTCGGCGTCGACCAGGACTTCTTCCAGCTCGGCGGGGACAGCATCCTGGCGATCTCCCTGCTGAGCGCCCTGCGCGAAGCGGGCCTCCACGTCACGGCCCGCCAGATCTTCACCAACAGCGTCGTGGGCGCGCTGGCGGCGGTCGCGGACCGGGAGGCAGCCGCCGTGGACCACGGCGACGTCGCCACCGGTACGGTCGTGGGATCGCCGATCGTGCAGTGGCTCGGCGCGACCACGGACGCCATCGACGGCTTCGTCCAGTCGGTGGTGCTCAACACCCCGGCGGACCTGACGGCCGACGGGCTCGACGCCGTCCTCACCGCCGTGGTCGCACGGCATGACATGCTGCGCGCCAAGCTGGTGCGGGGCGAGCGCTGGAGCTTCGAGATCCCGGAGGCGGAGCACGCCGTAACGCGCTGGCAGGAGAGCGACCTGCCCCTCGACGCGTGCGTCGCGCTCGCCACCGACGGGCTGGACCCGGCCGACGGCGTGATGCTGCGCGCCGTCTGGCGCCGCGAGGCGCGCCAGCTGGTCCTGGTCGCCCACCACGTGGTCATCGATGGCGTGTCCTGGCGGATCCTGATGGAGGACCTCTCCACGGCCTGGCGCTGGTACGTCTCGGGCGCGCCCATCGACCTGCCCCCGGTGGGCACGTCGTTCCGGCGCTGGACGCAGCTGCTGGAGCGGGCGGGCTTCGACGCCGACCGCGACCACTACCGGCGCGCGCTGCCGGGGGCGGACGCGCCGCTGGGCCGGCGCGCGCTGTCCGCGACCGACACCGTCGCCCGCGAACGCACGACGACCCTCTCGGTCGGCCCCGAGGTCACGGCCGCGCTCCTGGGCGAGGTTCCCGCGAGGTTCCACGCAGGGGTCAACGACGTGCTGCTGACCGCGCTCGCCGTCACCCTCGCCCGGTGGCGCCGCGACCTCGGCCAGGACCAGACGTTCGCGCACATCGAGCTGGAGGGCCACGGCCGCGAAGGACGCCACGTGGCGGACTCCGCCGGCTTCGAGCCGGAACTGTCGCGGACCGTCGGCTGGTTCACCACCCTGTTCCCGGTGACCGTCGACCCCGGCGCCGCCGCCGACCTGACGGCCCCCGCCTACCTGGTCGCCGCGCTCAAGGCGGTCAAGGAGGACCTCGCCCGGGTGCCAAGCAACGGCGTCTCCTACGGCGCCCTGCGCTACCTGGCCGACGCCGCGTTCGACGCGCCCGCACCCCAGGTGCTGTTCAACTACCTGGGCCGGTTCGACGCGGGTTCCGCCGGTGACTGGGAACTCGCCCACACTACCGGCCAGTTGGGTGAGAAGCGCGACCCCCGGATGCGGCTCCCGCGCGCCCTGGAGTTCAACGCGATCGCCGAACCCGCCACGGCCGGCGGCGCGTACGAACTGGTCACCACCCTCTCCTGGCCCGACGGGCTGCTCGGCGACCAGGACATCGAGACCATCGGCCGGTACTTCCGCGAAGCCCTGGCCGGACTGGCCGCACTGGCCGTCGTCGACCTGACCGCACTCGGCACGGGCGGCCACTCGCCCAGCGACTTCGCCCTGCGCGCACTCACCCAGGCCGACGTCGACGAGCTGGACGGCCCGGCGCTGCGGGACGTCCTGGCGCTGACCCCGCTCCAGGAGGGCCTCTACTTCCACTCGGTCTTCGACGACGACTCCGCGGGCAGCTACGTCGAGCAGCAGCTCCTGACCCTGGACGGCGAGGTGGACGCCGAGCGGCTCGCCGCGGCGGCCACCCGACTGCTCACGCTCTTCCCCAACCTGGCCGCACGGTTCACGGCCCTCGCGGACGGCCGCGTGGTGTCCGTACTGGAGGGCGGGGTCCAGGCCCCGTTCACCACCCTGGACCGCCCCGGCATCACCGACGAGGAGATCCGCGAGCACGCCGAGCGCGACCGCCGTGCCGGGTTCGACCTGGCGAGCGGACCGCTGATGCGGTACACGCTGATCCGTACGGGCCCCGCCCGCAGTGTCCTGGTGCAGACCGTGCACCACATCATCGCCGACGGCTGGTCGGTGCCGCCGATGCTCCGCGCACTGCTGACCGAATACCACGCACCGGGGACCGTGCACCCGCTCGGCGGCTTCACCGACTACGTGCGCTGGCTCGCCGGACGCGACGAGGACGAGAGCGACCGGGTGTGGCGAGAGCAGCTTGCCGAACTCCCCGGCCCCTCGCTGGTCGCCGAGGGGCACACGCCGTCCGACCGGTTCGCCGACACCGCCACCTCCCCGGAGGGGGACGTCGACGAGGCAGCCCGGTCCGCCGGTGTGCCGCTCAGCGTGGCCGTGCACAGCGCCTGGGCCGTCACGCTCGGCGGCCTCCTGCACGCCAGGGACGTCGTCTTCGGCTCCACGGTGTCCGGGCGCGACGCGGACGTGCCCGGCATCGGGGACATGGTCGGCCTGTTCATCAACACGATCCCCGTGCGCGCCCGGTGGGCCGCCACCACCCCGGCGCGCGACCTGCTCGCCTCGGTCCGGGACCACCAGAGCGCGGTGCTGGCGCACCAGCACGTCTCGCTCGCACGCATCAGCCGCCTGAGCGGAGCCGGCCCGCTCTTCGACACCCTGGTGGTGTTCGACGTGGCCACCGACGTCGCGGACCTGCGCGGGCCCGAGGACACGCTCGTCATCAGCGACATCGTGAACGAGGGCGCCCCGCACTACCCGTTGACCCTCGTGGTGGAGCGCGCCCTCGACGGCCGCCCCCGCTTCAACCTGATCTACGACGGCGCGCTGGTGCGGGAGTCGACCGCCCGGACGGTCCTGGACACCTTCACCCGCACCCTCACCGGCCTGCTCACCCGGCCGGACGACCTCGTCGACGACCTGGCTCCCACGGGCACCCGGACCCCCGCCCCGATCACCCCGACGACGCTGGGCGCACTGTTCGACGCCGCCGCGCACCGCGATCCCGGCGCCGTCGCCGTCACCCAGTGCGCCCTCGACGGCAGCAGCCGGTCACTGACCTACGGCGAACTGGCCGACGCGAAGGACGAGCTGGCCTCGGCCCTGCGCGCCGCCGGTGTCCGGCCGGGCGAACGGGTCGCCGTCGCCGTCCCGCGCTCCCTCGAACAGGTCATCGCCCTCGTCGCCGTCGTCACCGCGGGCGGTGCGTACGTACCGCTGGACCTCGCCTACCCGGACGGACGACTGGAGTACGTCCTCGCCGACGCGGCTCCGCAGGTCGTGCTCGTGGACCGGGAGCACCGGGACCGCTTCACGCGGCTCCTGGCCCGGGCGGGCGTACCGGCCCGCGTGCTCGTCCAGGGGGAGCTGCCGCCGCAGGACGCCCAGGTCACCGGAGACGCCCAGGTCACCGGAGACGGCCAGGTCACCGGAGACGCCCAGGTCGCCGGGGACGCCGGCGGGCCCGGGGCCGACTGGCACGATCCCGCGTACGTGATCTATACCTCCGGGTCGACCGGCAGGCCCAAGGGCGTCGTCGTCCCGCACTCCAGCGTGGTGACCCTGCTCGCGAACACCCGACCCGACATGGACTTCGGCCCGCACGACGTGTGGGTCCAGTTCCACTCGTACTCCTTCGACTTCGCGGTGTGGGAGCTGTGGGGCGCGCTGGCGCACGGCGGCGAGCTCCTCGTGCCGGAGTACGCACTGACCCGCTCACCCGTCGACTTCCACCGCCTGGTGCGCGAGCGCGGGGTGACCGTCCTCAACCAGACCCCCTCCGCCTTCTACCAGTTCATCGAGGCCGACCGGCACGCCGACGCACCCGTCACCACCCTGCGCCGGATCGTCTTCGGGGGCGAGGCACTGGATCCCGGGCGGCTGCGCGGCTGGGTCGAGCGGCACGGGACGGCCCGGCCCGAGCTGGTCAACATGTACGGCATCACCGAGACCACCGTGCACGTCACGCACCGGGTCCTGACCGACGAGGACTTCCGCTTCGGCGCCGGGGCCAGCCCGATCGGCGGCCCGATCCCCGGACTGGTCACCCACCTGCTCGACGACCGGCTCCGACCGGTCCCGCCGGGCCGGGTGGGCGCCATCTACGTCGCCGGCGACCAGGTCTCCCTCGGTTACCTGGGCCGCCCGGCCCTCACCGCGGGCCGGTTCGTCGCGGACCCCTTCGCGGCCGACGGCTCCCGCATGTACCACACGGGCGACCTCGCCCGCCGAACCCTCGACGGCGAGCTGGAGTTCACCGGCCGGGCCGACGACCAGGTGCAGCTCAAGGGCTTCCGCATCGAGCTCGGTGAGGTGGAGTCCGCGATCCGGGAACTCGACGGCGTCGTCGACGCGGCCGTCACCGTGGCCGACAGCGCGGACCACCTGGTCGCACACGTCGTGGGCCGGGTCCCCTTCGACACCGCCGCCCTGGCCGGCCTGCTGGCCCCGAAGCTGCCCGCCCACATGGTCCCCGGCCTGGTCCTGTCCGTCGACGCCCTGCCCCTGACGGTCAACGGCAAACTGGACCGCAAGGCCCTGACCGCACGCGCCGCGGCGTACGGCACACCGGAGCACGTACCGGCCGCCACGACGGGCTCCACGACCGCCTCCACGACCGCCTCCACGACCGGCTCCGCGCTCACGGCCCTGGTCGACGTCTTCACCGAGACCCTGCCCGGCACCGCCGTCGACGGCGACAGCGACTTCTTCCGGGCCGGCGGCGACAGCATCCTCGCCATCACCGTCGTCAACCGGGCCAGGGCCCTGGGCCTCGCGATCGCCCCCCGGGACGTGTTCCTGCTCAGGACCCCGCGCGCGCTCGCCGAACACCTGGCGACGCACACCCCGCACCCCGCGGCGCCCGGCGCACCCGCCCCCGCACCCCGCGAGGACGGCCCGCTGACACCGACCCCGATCATCCTGCGCCGGCGCGAACTCGGCGGATCCCTCGCCCGGTTCGCCCAGGCCCGGGCCCTGGTCACGGCCGAGGGCACCGGCCACGCCGACGCCGAGCGCGCCGCGAACGCCGTCGTCGCCGCCCACCCGGCCCTGCGGCTGCGGCTGCGCACCGACCACGGGGTGTGGGCCCTGCGCACCGAACCCGCCCGCGCGGTCACCGTCGTACGCAGCGACGCGCCCGACGCGACGGCCGCCGCGGACGAAGCCGCCGGACGGCTCGACCCCGAAACCGGGGACGTCATCGCGTTCACCTGGCTGGAGGCGACCGGGACCCTCGTGGTCACCGTGCACCACCTCGCCGTCGACGCCGTCTCCTGGCTGGTACTGCTGGACGACATCGCCACCGCCCTGCGCGGGAACCCGCTCGCGCCGCCGACCACCTCCTACGCCGAGTACGCCCAGGCACTGGCCGACCGCTCGGCCCACGAGACCGACGGCCTCGGGCACTGGATCACCACCCTCCAGGCACCCCCGCTGCTGCCCGTGGCCGAGCGGCCGCGCGAGAGGACGGTCGTACTCCCGCCCGAGGTCAGCGACCTCGTGACGCGCACCGCGCCCGCCGCACTCGGCGTCGGCCTCACCGAACTGCTGTGCGGCGCGCTGCGCACCGCGCTCACCCGCATCCAGCCCTCGCCCACCGACCTGGCGATCGAGCTGGAGCGGCACGGCCGGGTCCCGGCCTCGGCACACCACGACTACACCCGTACGGTCGGCTGGTTCACCGCCATCGCCCCGGTGCGCCTCACCGCGCACACCGACCCCGTCGCCGCGGCCCGCGAGGTCCTCGAACGCCAGCCGGACGAGCGCGCGCACGTCGCGTACGGCGGGCTGCGGTACCTCAACCCGCAGACGGCCCCCCTGCTCACCGCCCGCCCGCAGGTGCTGTTCAACTACCTCGGTCGGGGCAGCGAGTCGCAGGCCCTCCACCTCACCGGCGTCGACGAGGGCAGCCCGTACGCCGTCGAGGTCAATGCCTGGACCGACGCGGCCACCGGAAGCCTGCACGCGGTCTTCACCCTCGCCGAGGGCGTACCCGACGAGATCACCGAGCACTGGCGCGCCGCCCTGGAACACATCGCGGTCGCCTCCACGACCGCCGAGCGCACGGCGCCGGTCACCCCGCTCCAGCGCGGCCTGTTCTTCCAGGCGCAGCTGGCGGGCCCGGCCGGACACTACGTCGCACAGAGCTGGTTCACCTTCGACCGGCGCCTGGACACCGACGCGCTGGCCGAGGCGATGGCCTGGGTGATCGCCCGGCACCCGGTCGTGGGCGCCGGCTTCACCACCGACGACGACGGCAAGGCCGTCCAGGTCCTGGGCGCGGGCCGGCGGGTCGGCGTCCGTACGGTCGAGCTCGCGAGCGACGCGGAGGTCGACGCCCTGCTCGCCCGCGACCGCGACACCGGCTTCGACCCGGGCGAACCGCCGCTGATCCGCCTGACCGTGGTGCGGCTGCCCGGCGACCGCGACGGCCTGCTGCTCAGCTACCACCTGCTGCTGTGGGACGGCTGGTCCCGCGAGATCGTGCTGCGGGACCTGTTCGACGCCTACGAGGCCGCCGTGGCCGGCGAACTGACGCACCCGACCCCTGCCATGCCCGGGTTCGAGGACTACGCCCGGGCGCTCGACGCCAAGGACCCGGCCGTCTCGGAACGCTTCTGGGCGCAGCACCTGACCGGTCTGCCCGGCCCGACGCTGCTCGCCGGACCGGCGCCGGCCCTGGTCGACGACCTGCCGCGCACGCTCGTGCACACCCTCTCCGCCGAAGGGTCACAGCTGCTGCGGGACGTCGCCCGGAGGTACGGCGTCACCCTCAACTCGGTGCTGACCGGCGCCTTCGGACTCCTGCTCGGCGCCCGCACGGGCCGCGCCGACGCCGTGTTCGGCGTGACCGTCTCCGGCCGCGAGGGCGAGGACCTCTCCGAGGTCGTCGGCGTCCTGCTCAACACCGTGCCCATGTGGACCAGGGCCCGGCCGGACGACACCGTCCGGGAGTACCTGACGGCCGTACAGGCGGCCCGGGTCGAGGCGATGGAGCACGAGCACCTCGGGCTCGGCGAGATCCAGCGGGCCGGCGGTCACGACACCCTGTTCGACAACCTGTTCGTGCTCCAGAACTTCCTGGACATGGACGCGTTCGCCGAGATGAACACCCGGCACGGCATCACCGCGGTACGGGCCGACGACTCCACGCACTACCCGTTCACCTGGGTCGTCACCCCCGGCGACCGGCTCACGGTCAAGCTGGAGTACCGCGACCACGACACCGGGGCGGCCCGACGGCTCCTCGACGACTACCTGGACCTGCTCGCAGAGATGGCCCGCGCCACCGGGCCGCTGGGCGGGCTGCCGGGCGCGGGGCCCGAGCCGGTGCCCGCCGCGCGCACGGAGGTCGGCACGGACACCGTCGTCGACCGGTTCGACCTGGCGGCCGACCGCGATCCGCAGCGGATCGCGCTCGTCGCCCACGGCCGGACCATGACCTTCGAGCGGCTCCGGGACCGCAGCCGCGAGCTGGCGGGCGTGCTTGCCGCACGCGGCATCGGACCCGAGACGACGGTGGCCCTCGCCGTCCCGCGCTCCCTCGACTCGATCGTCGCGCTGTTCGCCGTACTGCGCGTGGGCGCCGCGTACGTACCGCTGGAGCTCGACCACCCGGACGAACGGATCGCGGCCATCGTCGCGGACGCCCGCCCGGACGTGACCCTCACCGTGAGCGCCGTGTCGCCCCGGCTGACCGGCGACCTGATCGAACTGGACCGCCCCCTGCCCGGGGCCGAGCCGTTCGTGACCTTCGCACCCGACGACCCGCACCGCCTGCGCCACCCCGCGTACACGATCTACACCTCCGGATCCACCGGCAGGCCGAAGGGCGTGGTGACCGAGTACGCCGGGCTCACCAACATGCTGATCAACCACCAGCGCCGGATCTTCGAGCCGGTACTGGCGGACCACGGCCACCGGGTCTTCCGCATCGCCCACACCGTGTCCTTCGCCTTCGACATGTCGTGGGAGGAGCTGCTCTGGCTCGCCGACGGCCACGAGGTGCACATCTGCGACGAGGAACTGCGCCGCGACGCCCCGCGCCTGGTCGAGTACTGCCTGGAGCACGGGATCGACGTCATCAACGTGACCCCGACCTACGCGCAGCAGCTGGTGGCCGAGGGCCTGCTCGACCACCCCGAGCGACGGCCGGCCCTGGTGCTGCTGGGCGGCGAGGCCGTCACCCCGACCCTGTGGCAGCGGCTCGCCGACACCGAGGGCACGGCCGGCTACAACCTGTACGGCCCCACCGAATACACCATCAACACCCTGGGCGTCGGCACGTTCGAATGCCAGGACCCGGTGGTGGGCGTGGCCATCGACAACACGGACGTGTACGTCCTGGACCCGTGGCTGCGGCCGTTGCCGGACGGCGTCCCCGGCGAGCTGTACGTGGCGGGCATCGGCATCGCCCGCGGCTACCTCGGGCAGCCCGCCCAGACCGCGGACCGGTTCGTCGCCTGCCCCTTCGGCGCACCCGGCGCACGCATGTACCGCACCGGGGACCTGGTGGCCCGGCGCCCCGACGGCAACCTGATGTACCTGGGCCGCACCGACCAGCAGGTCAAGATCCGCGGACACCGCGTCGAACTGGGCGAGGTCGAGGCCGCGTTCGCCGCGCACCCGGCGGTGCGGTTCACCGCCGCGGTCGCCCAGCCCGACCCGCAGGTCGACGGCGCGTACCGACTGGCCGCCTACCTCGTGCTCGACGGCTCCGACCTGGCGGCGGTCGCCGCCGAAGTGGGCGCGGGGCTACCGGACTTCCTGCGCCCGACGCACTACGCCCAAGTCGACCGCATCCCGCTGACCGTGAACGGGAAGGCCGATACCAAGGCCTTGCCGGAAGCCAAGCCGCTCGGCACGCTGACCACGGCGGGGGAGCGCGGCCCGGAGACCGAGACCGAGACCGTCGTGTGCGAGTTCTTCGCCGAAGCACTCGACCTGGACGACGACGAGGTGAGCGCGTTGAGCGATTTCGTGTCCCTGGGAGGGCACTCCATGCTGGCGGTGCGGCTGATCGGCCTGCTCCGCCGGGAGTACGGTCCTGTGATCACGGTCCGTGATCTCTTCACGTTGCGAACCCCGGAAATGATTGCCCGTCACCTCGATGAAAAGTCCTGACACGCAGCGGCCCCGACCGGGGTCCGACATCCTCAAGACCGCCCTGCGCCGCAACATCGGCGCCATGACCTGGGGCACCGTCCTCATGGGCCTGTACCAGGCCGGTGAGACCGCCTTCCCCATCGCGCTCGGCCTGATCGTCGAGCACACGATGCAGGACCGCAGCCCCGGTGCGCTCGCCCTGTCGATCGGCGCGCTGGCAGTGATCATCACGACCGTGTCGCTGTCGTGGCGGTTCGGCATGCGCATCCTGCAGAAGGCCAACACGACCGAGGCGCACCGCTGGCGGGTGCGGGTCGCGGACTGCGGGCTGGAACCGGTCGCCAGGGACGCCGGCCTCAAGTCCGGCGAGGTGCTGACCATCGCCACCGAGGACGCCGACCAGACGGCCGACATCATCGAGGTGGTGCCGCTGCTGATCAGCTCACTGGTCGCCGTGCTGGTCGCGGCGGTCGCCCTGGGACTGGCCGACGTCCGGCTCGGCCTGCTGGTGATCGTGGGCACCGCCCTGATCCTCTCCATCCTGAGCGTGATGTCCCGGCGGATCGGCTCCAGCACCCGCGAACAGCAGGCCCGGGTGGCCCGGGCGGGCGCGAAGGTGGCCGACCTGATCACCGGCCTGCGCCCGCTGCACGGCTTCGGCGGCAACCACGCCGCCTTCCGGTCCTACCGGAAGGTCAGCACGGAGGCCAAGCGCCAGGCGATCACCGTGGCCGGGGTGAACGGCGCCTACACGGGCACCGCAACGGCCCTCAACGCGGCGCTCGCCGCCGGCGTGACCCTGACGGCCGGCTGGCTGGCCTTCAACGGCCGGATCACCGTCGGGGAGCTGGTCATGGCCGTCGGGCTCGCCCAGTTCATCATGGAACCGCTGAAGTTGTTCTCGGACATGCCCAAATACGTGATGATGGCCCGCGCTTCGGCCGAGCGCATGGCGCTGGTCCTGACCGCGCCCCCGGTGGCCACCCACGGGCCGGAGCGCCCGGCCGCCGGGGGCGGCCTGGAGGTCGACTGCGTCCGGTACGGGGCCCTGCGCGCCCTGAAGTTCCAGGTCCCGGCGGGCGAGTTCGTGGCGATCGCCCCCTACCAGCCGCGGGCGGCGGCCGACCTCGCCGCGATCCTGGCGGTCAAGGTCCCGCCGCACGCGTACGAAGGAGTGGTGCGGGTCAGCGGGGAGGAGTTCGCCGCCCTGTCGATCGAGGCGGTCCGCGCGCACATGCTGGTGAACCCGTACGACGGAGAGATCTTCGCGGGCACGCTCCGCACGAACATCGACCCGTCGGGCACCAGCCGCACGGTCGCCGAGGCCGTCGAGGCGTCCATGCTGACCGACGTCGTCGCCCTCCACCGCGAAGGACTCGACCACGGGGTCCGCGACCGCGGTGCGAACCTCTCCGGCGGCCAGCGCCAGCGGCTGTCCCTGGCCCGCGCCCTGGCCGCCGACTCCGACATCCTCGTCCTGCACGATCCGACCACGGCCGTGGACGCGGTCACCGAGCAGCTCATCGCACGCAACATCGCGAAACTGCGCCGGGGCCGCACCACCGTCGTGATCACCAGTAGCCCGGCCCTCCTGGACGCCGCCGACCGCGTGCTCGTCCTGGACGACGGGGTCATCACGGCCGAGGACACCCACCGCAACCTCCTCGCCGGGGACGAGGAGTACTGCCTGGCGGTGGCCCGCTGACCCGTTGGACCCCGCCGGTCACGCCCCATGCCCTGTCGTCAACGTCCCGTCGGGCCCGCGCCGCCCGGCGCCGCACCTGATCCCCCGGACTCCGTCCGGGGGACGCCCAGGTCGTCGGGGCGCCCGCGTACGTCCCGTACACGGAGCGCGCCTCCGCCTCGCCCCGTACGGCACCGGACGCCGCGGGCTCGGCCGACGCCCCTGTGGCGACAGGACCTAGCCGAGGGCCCAGGCCACGTCACGGAGCAGGGCCTGGCGCCAGCCCGCACGGTCGTGGCCCGACGCCGACCGGGAAGCCCGCACGGTCGCTCCGGCCCGCTCCGCCAGGGTCTCGACCAGCTCGCAGTGGGGCAGCATCCGCGTCTCGTGTTCCCCCACGTCGAAGGCGATCCGTAGGCCGGACAGGTCGGGGCGCTCCCGCAGGCGTGCGGCGACGGAGCCGCCGACCGGGCCGCCGAGGGGGTCCGCCGACCGCACGGCGCCGGGTGTCCACCACAGCGAGGCCGACTGGCAGGCCACCCGGGACACCAGGTCCGGGAACGCGAGGGCCGCGTACACCGCGCTCAGCCCGCCCAGGCTCTGCCCGGCGACCACCAGACGCTCCCCGTCCACGGGTGCGCCGGACTCCGCGACCAGCGGCAGCAGTTCGTCCCGGACCGCCTCCCACAGCTCCGGCCGGCACCCGAACTCGGCCTCCCGGTCCTTCGTCGGCAGGAAGACGAGGGTGACGGGGGGCATCTCACCAGCGGCGACGGCGGAGTCGAAGGCGGTCATGGCCGGGTGCAGGTACAGCCAGTCGTCCCCGTCCAGCAGCAGCACCACGGGCCCGCCGCCGCCCGCCGCGTGGACCCGTACGGTCCGCCGCCCGCCGAGCCGCTCGCTCGCCCAGCGGACCCGGGTCCGCGGGAGGGGCAGGACGTCATCCGCCCCGAAGGCGGGCCAGTGCGGCTGGGCCGGAGCGTCCGGGGTGGCGGCGACGGACCGGTCACCGCCCGCCCCGGCCGGGTTGAACGGGTCGGCGTGCGCGGCGTCGTCCACGAGGAACTGGTAGGTCACCCGCAGTCGAGCGGGCATGTGGACCTCGGCGTACCAACAGTCCGTGTCGCCCCAGCGGCGCAGGGGGACCTCCGGCGACCAGCTCTCGAAGCCGATCCGGGCCGCGGCGCCCCGCCACAGGAACAGGGTCGTCCAGCCCCCGCCCACGGCAGGCACCGCCCCGGGCCCCGCGGCCGCCGCCCAGAACTCCTCGGACCCCGGCTCACCGGGCAGCCCGTACGCGGCGAAGGCGGTCTCCGGGGGCATGAAGTCTCCTAGCGGCAGCGGGAGTTAGGCTGACCTAAGTTTATAGCGTTCCGGTGGGGTCCGGGAGAGGATGACGACCTTGCTCGGACGCCGAGCTCTACGCCGCGATGGCCGACCGGGCCGGGCGGTTGCTCGCCACGGGAGTGACCACCGCACGCGATCTCGGCGATCGGGGCGGGCTCGCCGTACGCCTGCGGGACGAGATCGCGGCCGGGGGGCGGCCGGTCAGCCCGCTGCCGGGGGCCTCCTGAGCAGGGGAACCAGGGGCGCCGGGGGCGTGCGGGCCGCCGGGACGCGTTCCAGGACGCCGCCCGCGAAGACGTCGTAGAGCGGCAGCGTCTCCAGGTGGACGTAGCCGATGTGGCAGTCGCAGGTGGTCAGCGGGCACGGACGCGGGCCGAGCGCGGTCCGGTAGCTGCCGTCGTAGAGGTTGCCGAGCTCGGCGCGGACGAAGTGGCAGCGGCGGACCGTGCCGTCGCCGTCCACCGAGATCACCGACTCACCGGTGCGGCACGGCAGTCCGGCCGAGCGGTGCGGGTGCCGGCTGTACGGGAACAGCGGGTCGAGGGCGGTCCACGTACCGGCCTCGGCGTCGGTGTAGGTGTGGCCGTCGGCCGCGTTCACCCACAGGTAGACGTGGGCGGGCAGCGCGGCGCGCAGCCTGCGGGCGTGTTCCAGGTTCTCGGGGAGGCCGACGATGCCGACGCTGTGGCGGATGCCCCGGTCGGCGAGGTCGCGCAGCTTGCCCAGGAAGCGCTCGTACGGGGTCTGCCCCGGGTGGTAGGTGCACCACAGGGCGAGCGCGGCGGGGTCGGCCTCCGCGAGCCAGTCCGTGCGGCAGCTCAGATTGGTCTGGATGGCGACGCGGTCGACGTGCGGCTGGTGCGAGAGGTCGACGAGTGCGCGGCGGTACCACGAGCGGACGAGCCCCTCGCCCCACGGGGTGAACAGGAGGGAGAGCCGGTCCTCACCGGCACGGGAGCGCGCCCAGCCGGTGAACCGGTCGAGGGCGGCCCGGTCGGCCCGCAGCTGTGCCGTGGTGTCGCGCCGCTTGGCGAAGGGGCAGTACGGGCAGTCGTAGTCGCAGGAGGCGAGCGGGCCGCGGTAGAGCAGGGTGAGGTCCACGGCGGCTACTTGGCCTCGTAGGCGGCCATCGCGGCCCGTACGGCCGGTGAGAACAGCTCGGGGCCGAGCGCGTCGGAGTGGGCCAGGCCCTCGGGCGTGAGGCGCAGGAGCGGGCCCGTGCCGTCCTGGTCGAGCCAGCCGCGGGCGGCGAACGCGGCCAGTTCGGCGGGAAAGTCCTCGTGCGGGTCGGCGCCGAAGCGCTCCCGGTAGTCGGCGACCGGCATGCCCTGTGCCTGGAGCAGCGACTGGAGGAGGTGGCGCCGGCGCGCCTCGTCGCCGTTGGTGGGCCGGCCGTGGACGGCGCGGGTGAAGTCGTCGGTGGCGGTGTAGTCGTCGATGATGCCGCGGATCTCGCCCATGTCGACGGCGTAGTCGAACGAGTAGTGCAGCGCGGAGGTGTAGGAACGGGCGCCGCACCCCAGGCCGATCATGCCGTCGGTCTGGCAGGCGTGGTCGTCCGGGCCCTGGGGCGCCGTACCGGCCAGCCGGAACATGCGCATCGACACCTGCTCGTAGCCGTGCGCGAGGAGGTGGTCGCGGCCCTGCCGGTACAGGCTCAGGCGCTGCTCGTCCCAGGCCCGGTCGGTCAGGGCGGTGCGCCGGGCGAGCCCGGTGAGCGGGCGGACGTACAGGGGGTACAGGTACAGCTCCTCGGGGCGCCAGGCCAGGGCGGCGTCCAGGGAGGTGCGCCAGGTGGCGGGGGTCTGGCCGTCGATGCCGTAGATCAGGTCGATGTTGAGGACGGGGACCCGGGCGTCGCGGATGCGGCCGAGCGCCGCCTCGACGTCGGCGCGGCGCTGGGGGCGCACGGCCGCCCGGGCCTCCTCGGGGAGGAAGCTCTGGACGCCGATGCTGACGCGGGTGGCGCCGCGCTCGGCGAGGACGGCGAGCCGGTCGGCGGTGGCGGTGGCCGGGGACGTTTCCACGGAGAGCGGGACGGCGCGCAGGTCGGCGCCCATGCGCCGCTCGGCGATGTCGCAGAGCCGTTCCAGTTCGGGGGCGCTCAAGAAGGTCGGCGTCCCGCCCCCGAAGGCGGCGTTGGCGAAGGAGACCGGGCCGTCGTCGCCGAGGGCGTCGCGGACGGCGGTGGCCTGGCGCTCCAGGGCGTCGAGGTAGCGACCGGTGAGCCCGTCGGGGGCGCCGATGCGGGTGAAGAGGTTGCAGAAGCCGCAGCGGACCTCGCAGAAGGGTATGTGCAGGTAGAGCGAGAGGGCGTCCTTGCGCTCGCCGTGCCACAGGTCCCGCAGGGCGGGCCGCTCCGGCAGCGGCCGGTACGCGGTCTTGTGGGGGTACGCGTACACGTAGGCGCTGTACGGGCTGCCCGACGGCGGCGCGGTGGGCGCGAGCGGGGCGGGTGCGGGGGCGGTCATGCGGACGGCTCCAGGAAGAAGTGGGCGTACGGCACGGTCCAGACGGCCTCGTGGGCGAGGCGGTGGCCGGTGTAGCCGTCGTCGCCGTAGGTGGTGCCGTGGTCGGAGCAGACGATCGCGAAGCAGCGGCGGCGGGAGCTCATGGCGGTGAGGAGCCGGCCGACGTGCCGGTCGACGTACTCGAGGGCGGCGGCGTGGGTGGCGCGCGTGTCGCCCGCTTCGGCGGTGGCACCGGCGAGGTGGAACCAGTTGGGCTGGTGCAGCGCGGAGGCGTTGACGAAGAGGAACAGCCTTCGGTCGGCGGGGAGCGCGGCCACGACCCGTTCGGCCCGTTCGACCTGCGCCTCGAAGGAGGTGGGCGAGGCGACGCCGAAGGCAGGTTCCCAGTGGCTCTCCTGGAACATGCTCGGGAGGACGTCGCCCAGCGCGCCCTGCTTGTTGAAGAAGCCGACGCCACCGATGCACACCGTGCGGTACCCGGCCGCGGCCAGGCCCGACACCAGGTCGGGGGTGTCGAACACGTACGTGCGGCCGGCGGTGCTCTCGCTGCCGGCGAAGCGGGCGGCGAACAGCCGGGGGTGCGGGCCGGGCCGGGCGGGGGTGGGCAGGAAACCGGCGAACATCGCCTGGTGGGAGGCGTAGGTGAAGCTGCCGGGGGCGTGCCGTTCCTCCCAGACGCCCCCGGGCAGGTGCCGGGCCAGGTTCGGAATGCGCCCGGCGGCGGCCAGTTCGACGGCGACGTCGTGGCGCAGGGTGTCCAGGGTGAGCAGGAGCAGGTCGTCGCGGCCGACGACCTCGTTCATGTCGGGGAGCGGGAGCGCTGGGGACTCAGGCGGGTGCACGGTGGTTCCTCGGGGGGTGGTGCTGTACGTGTCTTCGGATGGCGGCGGCCACTTGCGCGGCGTAGGTGTCCTGGCCCTCGGCGCCGCTGCCGGGCAGGCCGGTCAGGCCCGGCAGGAGGTCGCCGAAGGCGTTGACCTCGGCGACGGCGAACCGGCGCCAACCGACGGCGGGCAGCAGGTCGACACCGACGCACGCGGTGCCCGGGAAGCAGGCCGCGGCCCGCTCGCAGGTCCGCAGGGCGTCGGTCCAGGCGGGGCCCGCGGCCCGGACCGCGGCGGCGAGGTCGCCGCGCCGGCCGCCGAGGTGGAGGTTGGTCAGGGGGGTCCGACTGGTGCGGACCACGGCGTGGGTGGCCCGACCGGCCACGACGACCACGCGCAGGTCGGCCGACCCGTCCTTGAGGGAGGCTTTGGGCCACCACCGTTCGAGGTGGAGCCCGTCGGGGGCGAGGGCGTCGACGAGCGCGGCGGCCTCCGGCTCGCGCGTGAGGCGCCGGACCCGCAGGGAGTTGTGCAGCCGGCCGTCCTCCGCGCGCTCCACGGAGGTGGTCGCCCTGATCCGGCCCCCGCCGGCCGTCTCGACGGCGACGACACCGGAGGCCGAGGACCCGTGGGCCGGCTTCAGGAACACCCGGGGCATGTCGTGCGCGGCCATGAGGGCCCGTACGTCGTCCCAGCCGCGCACCGGAGCCTTGCCGCCGGAGGTCGGCGACCGCGGAACGGGGACCCCGGCGCGGGCGAGGGCCTCGTGGCAGAGCCGCTTGTCGAAGAGGACGGCCAGCTCGTCGGGGTCGTCGAGGCGCCGGCCGCCGGTCAGCGTCCGGACGGCCGCCGTGAAGGCGGCGTACCAGCGGGCGCCGCCCTCCACCCGAGTGGGGTCCCCGGCGCCCCGCAGGAGCCGGTCGACCTCGGCGTTCTCCCCGGGCGACTCGATCCGTACGATCTCGTCGCGGGCGAAGGCGGCGCCGCCCCCGCGCAGGACGTCCGTCCAGGGCACGACGCGCGGCGCGGGCAGCCCGGCGTCGCGCACCGCCCCGGAGAACAGGGCGACGCGCCGGTTCTCCGGGTTGCCGACGACCGCCCAGCGCGGCGGTGGTGCGTGCTCCGTCATGGCCCGCGCGCTACTCGCCGACGGCGACGTAGCGCCAGACCCGGCCGTCGTCCTCGTCCTCCTCGGCGTGGCCGCGGTCCAGGTCGAGGGTGACACCGGCGCCGCCCAGGACCTCCTGGAGGCGCTCGCGCAGCGGACCACCGAGGTA
The DNA here is from genome assembly GCF_026340975.1 of Streptomyces sp. NBC_01214. Taxonomy (GTDB): domain Bacteria; phylum Actinomycetota; class Actinomycetes; order Streptomycetales; family Streptomycetaceae; genus Streptomyces. The sequence goes on from NZ_JAPEOS010000001.1 coordinate 3,427,267, forward strand.
GTTGTGGTGCAGGTCCAGCTTCTTGAGGTGCGTCAGGGGCTGGCCGGAGAGCAGGGCGGCGCCGCCCTGGTCGGTGAGGACGCCCATGGACAGGTCGAAGGTCTCCAGGCGGGCGACGACGGGAGCGGACGCGACGGCCGCGGCGATCTCGTCCTGGATGTCGCTGTTGCGCAGGCCCAGGTGACGCAGGCGCGGCAGGCGGTCGCCGTCGAGGACAGGTGCCAGGTCGGTGATCGTCGCGTCCCCGCCGTACTCGCTCGTGCCGAGCCACAGGTCGAGGTGGACCAGGGCGGGCAGGTCACTGGCGGCGACGCCGCGGACCGCCTCGGCGGGCATGCCGCCGGTCTCGACGGTCAGGGAGCGCAGCTTGTGGTGCGTGACGGCGGGGAAGACCAGCCCGGAGCCGCCGCGCACGCCGAACTCCTCCAGCTCCGGGAAGCCGTCGAGGAGCGGGCCGACGTCGCTCTGGGTGATCCAGGAGATCTCGCACTCCTCGGAATGCATGTCCCCGAGGAACAGGCCGCGCAGCGCGGGCAGGTGGGGGCGTGCGTCGAGGAGGGCGGCGATGATCTCCTCGGGCCCGCTCTCGTAGGCCTCTTCCCAGGCACCGACGACGATCGCACGGACCGCCGTCGTGTCGACCGCGGCGCGGAACCGGGCGAACACCTCGGTCCAGCTCTCCTCGCTGTCGTAGCTGTCGCTGGAGATCCGCCAGGCGACGGCGTCCGCCGCGGGCAGGGGCGTCGTGCCGGAGTCCTCCGGGCTCGGGAAATCGAAGACGGGCAGCCCGCACGATTCCGTCAGGTGTCTCGGGTGACTCATGGGGTGCCCGCCGTTCCTCGCCTATCGCGTCCGATGTGCTGCAAGTTGTACCAAGGGGCACTGACAGGGTCCGAGGCAGGGCCGGGAAAGGGCCGGGAAGAAGGCCGTTGTCAGACCCGCCCCCTACCTTCGGAGGAGGACGCGGCGCACCGGGCGGCGCGGGAGGAAGGGGACACCCATGTACCGGCAGGGGGACGTGCTCATCGTGCCGCTCGACGAGTCGGCGGTGCCGCCGCACGCGGCCGACGCGGACCAGGAGCCGCGGGACGGGCGGGGCCGGATGGTCCTCGCGCTGGGCGAGGTCACCGGGCACGCCCACGCCGTGCTCGGGCCCGGGCGGCTCGTCCGCGAACCGGGAGCCTTCGGCCCGCTGCTGCTGCACCTCCCGGACGGCGGGCGGGTGGTGCACGAGGAGCACGCTGCGATACCCCTGCCCAAGGGCTGGTACCGGGTCGTGCGGCAGCGGGAGTACATACCCGGATCCGTACGGATCGTGGCGGACTGACAGCGTGTCGGACAGTGGGGGATCGGGGATCGTGTTGATGGACATCGACGTGTGGCGGACGGCCGCGGCGGCCACCGGGCCGGCCGATCGGGCGGCCGCGGAGGCCGGGGTGCGCCTCGCGTACCGGGCCGCGGGCCTGGCGGAGCCGGAGCGGATCGTCTGGGCGGGCTCGCCCCGCGAGGCGGTGCGCCTGCTCGGCGAGGACGACGGGCCGTGCGGGCCGGCCGCGCGCGGGCGCGGCGTGCGGGAGGCGGTGCGCAGCGCGCCGTGGGCGGCCGAACGGGACCGCGTGCAGCGGCGGCTCGGCCCGCAGGGCTGGGGGCGGCACTGGAGCGCGACGGGCGGCCGCCTGTGGGAGAACACGGAACGCCTGACGGAGCGGATCCGCACCGGTCTGGTCGAGGAGTTGACGGCCGGGGCCGCAGTCCCCGCGGCCGAGGAGCGGTCGCTGCGGCTGCTGCTCCTGGACGCGGTGCTCGGGCAGCACGACGCGGCCTGGCTGTGCGCCTTCGACACGCGCGAGGGCGCGCCCCTGCACGGACTCGGCGTCCTGGCCCGCTCGGCCGGCTGGTGGTGGCCCTACGAACGGCTGGCCGTGCTGTGCGAGCGCCCGGTGGAGCTGCACCGCGACGAGGCGGGCAGGCTGGACCGCGGGGACGGGCCGGCGCTGGCGTTCCCCGACGGGTTCGCGCTGCACGCGTGGCGGGGCATGCCCGTTCCCGCCGAGTTCCTGGCGGGACTGGGCACGCTCACGCCGGAGCGGATCCGGGAGGAGGAGAACGCCGAACTGCGCCGGGTGATGCTGGAGTTCTACGGATACGACCGCTACCTGCGGGAGTCGGGGGCCGCCCCCGTGCACCGGGACGAGACGGGTGTCCTGTGGCGCATACCCATGCCGGACGACGAGGCCGTCGTGATGGTGGAGGTCGTCAACTCGACGCCGGAGCCCGACGGCACCAGCCGCACCTACTGGCTGCGGGTACCGCCGACGACCCGGACGGCCCGCCAGGGCGTGGCCTGGACGTTCGGCATCGGAGCCGAGGCGTACGCACCGCTCCGGGAGACGTGACCGACCCCATCTGAGGTCCCGTCGGAGGCGACCGGGGTCCCGAGCCGTTGACACCGATGCCGAGCGGGGTGGCGAAGCGGGAGGCCGGTGGCCCGAACTCAAGGCCGCCCGAGGTCGACGAAGGGACGTTCGCCCGGGGACACGAGCCGGGAGAAGAACATGCCGATGCCCGCCGAGCCGGTCGCGTAGTCGTGGGCGATCCGGTTGAGCCAGCGGCCGGGGAACGCGACGCCGTCCTCGTTCTCGACCCGGAACCACAGGATGGTTCCGGCGATGTCGCGAGCCCTGTCCCGGTACTCCCGTTCGCCGGTGAAGGAGTACATGTCCAGCATGAACTCGCCGATGCCGGCCAGGCCCTCGAAGAGGCCGGGGGAGTAGGAGTACTTGACGAAGGTGTCGTCCGCCACCCGGCGGGCGAGGTCGCCGTACCGCTCGATGCCGAGCAGGTCGTGGAACCGGATCAGCACGCTGCCGACGCCGGCGCCCCCGTGGATCCAGTACGGGTACACGACGGGGTCGTCCTGGACCCTCTGCCACTGCAGGCCGAGACCGCTCTCGCTCGCACGGGCCAGATCGAACTCCAGGGCGCGGACGGCGTTCGACCGGAAGCGGGCGTCGCCGGTCAGCAGGTGCAGGTGGAGGAGGAAGAGGGCGATGCCGCTCGCCCCGTGGCCGTATCCGTAGTGGAGGGCGTCGTCGTGGGAGGACCGCCAGTAGCAGGTGTCGCCTTCCTCCCGGGCGGTCCTCAGCAGGTGTTCCCCCGCCTGCACGGCGCGGTCGAGGTAGACCTGCTTCCCGGTCCTCGCGTGGAAGTGCAGCGAGGCCAGCCCCCACCCGGCGACTCCGAAGAACATGCCCGGTTCGTCGTACAGCAGCGGCGATGAGTGGAGCATCGCCATCACGGCCTCGCCCCGGTCCTCCCAGCCCAGATCGTGGAAGGCCCAGGCGATGCCGGCCAGCCCGACGTACAGCCCGGGCGGATAGGTGTCCGTGCCGAGGCGCTGCCCCAGCATCCAGGCGGTCACCTCGGCGGGCAGCGCGGCGGCGGGCCCCCGGGCGCTCGCCCGGGAGCGCAGCAACAGGGCCGGCCCGCAGGCCCCGTAGGCCACGCTGAGCGGGTTCGTCGTGAACACCGTGTAGTCGGCGGGCCAGAGGCGGTCGGTGCGCCGGGCGTCGTAGGTGCGGAGCAGGGTGTCGGCGATGCCTCCGAGGGTGCGCCGTACTTCCGCGTCCGGGTGGGCCGGGGCACCCCCTTCGGACGCGAGGGTGTCGTTCGTCAGGGGCCGCACGGCGTCACCCGTCCTCCCAGTCGGCGAGCACGGATTTCGCCTCGTCCACCCGGCCGGCGGTCAGGCACGACACGACGGACCTCACCCGGGCGGGAACGCCCAGCGCGACGAGCTCGTCGAGGAAGAGGTCCTGCGCGCGGGGGTTGAGGGCGAAGAACGCGGTGGCGGGGACGACGCTGCTGTAGAGGAGCATGGCGGCGGCGTACCAGTCGTCACAGGGAAGGAGCCGGTCCCGGGAGGCGCGGTCCGGGTGGAGGAATCCGGGGGTGCCCCAGCGCGTGCCGTAGGCCAGGAGCGCCGCTTCGTCGTCCTCGTGGACCGCGCTCTCGAAGTCGATGAACCACATCCGGAGCGTCTCGGCGTCGATCAGGATGTTGTTCGGCGACAGGTCGCCGAGGACCACCCCGCGGGCGTGCACCTCCTGGATCATGTGGATCAGGCGGCCGACGACCTCCCGGAAGCGGGGGACGAACCGTTCCACCCGCCCTTCCCGGCGGATGTACGGCGCGAGGATGACGTCGTCCTGTGCCCAGAAGTCGTGGAACGCGATGCCGTGGACACGCTCCTCGACCAGAAAGGTGTGCTCCCACTCCTGGAAGAGGTCGACCGGACTCGGAACGAACTCCAGGCCCTCCAGCCGGCGCAGTACGTCGTACTCGTGGCGCAGCATGTCGACCGAGTCGACCGTGCGGTCTCCGGACGTCCAGCAGTTGGTGAGGCGCCGGGCCTCCTTCACGACGACGGGCTTGCGGGTGACGCCGTCCGTGCCGTGGTAGACGCCGCCGGCGTTGGAGAACGTCAGGGCGCCCTCGATGCGGTAGCGGCCGTCTCGGAGGGTGGCGGCCGGTTCCCCAGTGGAATCCACCGCGGGCTCCGCCGTGGGCTCCGCCGTGGGCTCCGAGGCCGGTTCCTCGGCGAAGGGGTCGCGGACCCAAGGGGGCAGCCGGAAGTACGGCAGCCGCTCGTCGGCCACGTACGTGCCGTCGGGGGAGACCAGGAACGTGCTCTGCGTACCGTCGATGTTGAGCCGCCGCGGTGGCCGGAAGCCCCCGTAGCGGTAGAAGAGGACCTTGCTGTCCCGGTAGCGGCGGTCCGACAGGACGTACGGGCCCTCGACGGCCTCGTCGACCGTTCGCCGGTAGAGGGTCTCGATCAGCCCGACGAAGACGTCCTCGTCGGGCGGATAGATCGTCATGAACTTGCCCGAGAACCCGCGTTCCTGGGTCTTCGAGTTGATCACGCCCAGCATCACCGGATCGGCGGCGGTCTTGAACTCGACTCCGTTCTCCGCGCACACGGGGACGACGAGATCGAACAGCCGCACGGCGTGCGCGGGGGCGGAGGAGACGTGGATCTTGAAGCCTTGGGTGGGCGGCGGGGCCGTCCGCCGAGGGACGCCCGACGTGCCTGCCACGCCCGCCACGCCCGCCACCATTCGGGCGTGCAGCCACACGTCACCGCGTTCCAGTACCCAGGTGTCCGGCAGCAGCCGCTGAAGGGCGTCGCGGTAGTGCGGGGTGATGGCCCGGCGCGACAGCGGCTCGTAGTGCCGGTCGTCGACGAGGCCGAAGAGGTGGTGGGCGGCCATGGCCGCCTGCTGCTCCACGGGTGCTCATCCGCCGGGGCGGCGTGGGCGGCCCCGGCGGACGTGCTGGATCTCCGGAGTCACATCTACTCCGGGCGGCAGGCCACGCTGTAGGTGCTGCAACCGATCGACTGGGTGCTGTGGAAGCCGGCGATCGCCGCGCCGCCACCCCGACCGGTCCGGATCTCCTGCAGCCCCAGCACGCGGTCGACGTCGGCGACGGCGCGTTCCAGGTTCGCCCTCGCCCTCGCCGCTCCGGGTGAGGCGGCCTTCTTCCTGCCCTGCTTGGCCATGAGCTCCTCCTCCTGTCCGCTGGAAGCGTGCTGCCAGGTAAACGGCATCCCCGGTGCGCTGCCTGCGGGGGGATCCGCTCCGTCCCCTCCGCCCCCGGCCCCTGGTGAACCCGACCTGCGCAAACACCCGACCCGTCGTCCCGCGGGTCACGTACTCCGAACGGGTGAGTCCGCGACGTCCCCCCTCCTGAGCCGCTGCGGTGCGTCGGCCTCACACCGAAGAGCTGTGCCGTATGTCCCTATTTAGGGTGCTTTAGCGAGTGAAGCGGAACACTCTCCGCGATGCATTGCGCATGGGTTTCGGGAGTCGGGGCAGGCGGCCGGACCACGTCGGTCTGACCGACAGGGGGACCCAAAGGAACGAAAGGCAATACGTACCGTGACGGCAGCACAGCAGACCATCCACGTGGGCGGAGAGTGGCGCGCAGCCCTGTCCGGAGCCACGCGCGAGATCATCGACCCCGTCGACGCGACCCCCTTCGAGGTCGTGGCGGAGGGCGGTGTCGCGGACACCGACGACGCCGTGGCCGCGGCGCGAGCCGCCTTCGACTTCGGTGCCTGGCCGCGCACGCCCGTCGCGGAGCGGGCCGCCCTGCTGCGCCGGGTCGCCGTACTGCTGGAGCGCGACCGCGAACGGATCGGCGCCCTGGAAAGCCGGGACGCGGGCAAGACGCTGCAGGAAGGCCGCATCGACGTCGACTGCGTCCGCGACGCCTTCCGCTACTTCGCCGACCTCGTGGAGGACGAGAACGTCGAGGGGCGGCCCGTCGACGCCGGTTCGGACGAGATCCGCAGCGTCGTCGTGCACGAGCCGGTCGGCGTCTGCGCCCTGATCACGCCGTGGAACTACCCGCTGCTCCAGGCCAGCTGGAAGATCGCGCCCGCGCTCGCCGCCGGCAACACCTTCGTGATCAAGCCCAGCGAGATCACCCCGCTGACCACCGTCGTGCTGGTCGAACTGCTCCTGGAGGCCGGACTTCCGCTCGGCGCCGCCAACATCGTCACCGGCCCCGGCGACACGGTCGGCGCCCGGCTCGCCGAGCACCCCCAAGTCGACCTCATCTCGTTCACGGGCGGTCTCGTCAGCGGCACCAAGGTCGCCCGGGCGGCAGCCGACAGCGTCAAGAAGGTCGCACTCGAACTGGGCGGCAAGAACCCCAACGTCGTCTTCGCCGACGCCTGTTCGACGCCCGAAGGCTTCGACACCGCCGTCGACCAGGCGCTCAACGCCGCCTTCATCCACAGCGGCCAGGTCTGCTCCGCCGGCTCCCGCCTCATCATCGAGGAGCCGCTGCGCGACCGTTTCGTCGCCGAGCTCTCCCGCCGGGCCGAACTGATCCGGCTGGGACGCGGCACCGACGCCGGCGTCGAGTGCGGTCCGCTCGTCTCCGCGGCCCAGCTGGCGCGTACCGAGGCGTACGTGGACTCCGCCCTCGCCGAGGGCGCGGCCCTGCGCGCGGGCGGCGGGAGGCCGGCCGGCCCCGGCTACTTCTTCCGGCCCACGGTCCTCGACCGGTGCCACCGCGGCATGCGCGTCGTCCGTGAAGAGGTCTTCGGCCCGGTCCTCACCGTGGAGACCTTCCGCACGGAGGAAGAGGCCGTCGCCCTCGCCAACGACACCGAGTACGGCCTCGCCGGAGCGGTGTGGACCTCCGACGAAAACCGGGCCCGGCGGGTCGCCGGCCTGCTGCGGCACGGCACCGTCTGGATCAACGACTTCCACCCCTACCTGCCGCAGGCGGAATGGGGCGGCTTCGGAAAGTCCGGCATCGGCCGCGAACTGGGCCCCGGCGGTCTCGCCGAATACCGCGAGGCCAAGCACATCTACCAGAACCTCGCCCCGCGCCCCGTGCGCTGGTTCGCGGGAACGACGGCGAAGGGCTGAACATGAACGAGCACCACGTGTACGACTACGTCGTCGTCGGCGGTGGCACCGCCGGATCCGTCATCGCGTCCCGGCTGACCGAGGACCCCGACGTCAGCGTCGCCGTCATCGAGGGCGGCCCCAGCGACGTCGGCCGCGACGACGTCCTCACCCTGCGCCGCTGGATGGGTCTGCTCGGTGGTGAGCTCGACTACGACTACCCCACGACCGAGCAGCCCCGGGGCAACTCGCACATCCGCCACAGCCGCGCGCGGGTGCTGGGCGGCTGTTCCTCCCACAACACCCTCATCGCCTTCAAACCCCTTCCCTCCGACTGGGACGAGTGGGCCGACGCCGGCGCCGACGGGTGGGACGCGAAGTCCATGGACCCCTACTTCGCCCGGCTGCGCAACAACATCGTTTCCGTCGGCGAGGCCGACCGGAACGCCATCGCCCGGGACTTCGTCGACGCGGCGCAGAGCGCACTCGGCGTGCCGCGGGTCGAGGGCTTCAACAAAGCCCCCTTCGACGAAGGCGTCGGCTTCTTCGACCTCGCCTACCACCCGGAGAACAACAAGCGCTCCTCCGCCTCCGTCGCCTATCTGCACCCGTTCCTGGACCGACCGAACCTCCACATAGCCCTGGAGACCTGGGCGTTCCGGCTGGAACTGGAAGGCACCCGTGCCACCGGCGTGCACATCCGCACCAAGGAGGGTGCGGAGCACGTCGTACGCGCCCGGCGCGAGGTCCTGGTGTGCGCCGGGGCCGTGGACACGCCGCGCCTGCTGCTGCACTCCGGCATCGGGCCGCGCGCCGACCTGGAGAAGCTCGGCATCCCCGTAGTGCACGACCTGCCGGGCGTCGGGGAGAACCTGCTCGACCACCCCGAGTCGGTCATCGTGTGGGAGACGCACGGGCCGATCCCGGAGAACTCCGCGATGGACTCCGACGCCGGACTGTTCGTCCGCCGGGACCCCGAGGCCGAGGGCCCGGACCTGATGTTCCACTTCTACCAGATCCCCTTCACCGACCATCCGGAGCGCCTCGGGTACGAACGGCCCGCGCACGGCGTGTCGATGACCCCGAACATCCCCAAACCGCGCAGCCGCGGCCGGCTCTACCTGACGAGCGCCGACCCCGAGGTCAAGCCCGCGCTCGACTTCCGGTACTTCACCGACGAGGACGACTACGACGGCCGGACCCTCGTCGACGGGATCCGCATCGCCCGGCGGATCGCGGCCAGCGAACCGCTGGCCGGCTGGCTCAAGCGCGAGGTCTGCCCGGGCCCCGAGGTGACCTCCGACGAGGAACTCAGCGCGTACGCCCGCCAGGTCGCGCACACCGTCTACCACCCCGCCGGCACCTGCCGGATGGGGGCCGCAGGTGACGAACTCGCCGTCGTCGCGCCCGACCTGAAGATCCGGGGCCTCGACGGCATCCGGATAGCCGACGCGTCCGTCTTCCCCACCATGACCGCCGTCAACCCCATGATCGGCGTGCTCATGGTCGGCGAGAAGTGCGCCGACCTGCTGGGAGGTACCACCCGATGAACACCCCGCCGCACTCTTCCGCGGAATCCGTCTTCTCCGTCCGCGACCTGTGGAAGGTCTTCGGTCCGAAGGCGGACCGCGTGCCCGCCGACAAGGAGCTCGCCGCCCTCGGCGCCGCCGAGCTGCGCGAGCGCACCGGCTGCACCGCCGCCGTCCGCGACGTCTCCTTCGACGTCCGCAAGGGCGAGGTCTTCGTCGTCATGGGCCTGTCGGGCTCGGGCAAGTCCACGCTCGTACGCTGCCTCACCCGGCTCATCGAACCGACCTCGGGCACGATCTCCATCGACGGCGAGGACGTGCTGTCCATGGACACCGGCCGGCTCCGCGAGCTGCGCCGGCACCGGGCGGCCATGGTCTTCCAGCACTTCGGGCTGCTCCCGCACCGGACGGTGCTCGACAACATCGCCTACGGGCTGGAGATCCAGGGCGTGGGACGCGGCGAACGGCGCGACCGGGCGGCCGAGTTCGTCACCAAGGTCGGCCTGGACGGCATGGAGCACCGCAGGCCGGGCCAGTTGTCCGGCGGTCAGCAGCAGCGCGTGGGCCTCGCCCGGGCCCTCGCCGTGGACCCCGAGGTCCTGCTGTTCGACGAGCCGTTCAGCGCGCTGGACCCGCTCATCCGCCGGGACATGCAGGAGGAGGTCGTGCGCCTGCACCGGGAGGAGGGACGCACGATGGTCTTCATCACGCACGACCTGAGCGAGGCGCTGAAGCTCGGCGACCGCATCGCGCTGATGCGCGACGGCCGGATCGTGCAGCTCGGCACGCCGGAGGAGATCGTCGGTGCACCCGCCGACGACTACGTCAGGGACTTCGTCCGGGACGTGCCGCGCGAGCAGGTGCTGACCGTTCGCTCGGCGATGCGCCCCGCACTCACCGACGAGTCCGAGGCCGGCCCGGCGCTCGCCCCGACCGCCACCGTCCACGAGGCCATCGAGGCCGTCGCCCGGACCGGCGAGAACGCGCGGGTCGTCGAAGACGGCAGGTGCCTCGGCGTGGTCGACCGCGCGGGACTCCTCGGTGTCGTCGCCGGGATACCGGCCGGGACGGGAAAGGCGGTGGCCTGATGTACGGCCATACGACCTGGCCGCCGCCGTGCGGCACGACCGGCGCCGGCATCGGCGCCGACGCCCGCACCGACGCGGTGCCGGCCCACACCGGGCGGTGGAACCGATGACCACCACCGTCACCCCCGCCCCGCCGCGCCCCACGACCACGACCACCACCACACCCCCCACCGACGACGGACCCGGAGTGCTGCGCACGCTCGCGCACCACCGCGGTCGGCTCATCGGCGTCTGCGCGGCGCTCGGGCTCGTCCTCGGCTGCGTCCTCCTGGGCGCCGGGAACTGGCCCGCGGCGCTCTCCGTCGACCTGTCAGGACCGCTCGAGCGCACCAGTGACTGGATCATCGACAACCGCGACGGCCACCCGCTCTTCCTCTACTTCTTCGGGCACGTCAGCAACGCCGTGGTCCTGTCCGTCCGCGCCGTGTACCTGGTGCTGCTCGCCCTCGGCTGGGCCGGCGTCACCGCCGCCGCCGCGCTGCTCGCCTGGCGGGTGGCGGGAGTCCGACTCGCGCTGACCTCCCTCGCCGCCTTCTCCGTGTGCGGACTGCTCGGCATGTGGGTGCCCACCATGCAGACGCTCGCCCTGATGGTGGTCGCCGTCGCCGCGTCCGTGCTGCTCGGAGGCCTCCTCGGGCTGGCCGCCGGCCTGTCGGACCGGATGCACCGGATCCTGCGGCCCGTACTGGACACCATGCAGGTGCTGCCGGCCTTCGCGTACCTCCTGCCCGTCGTCCTCGTCTTCGGCATCGGCGTGCCCGCGGCCGTCCTCGCGACCGTCGTCTACGCGGCCCCGCCCATGGCCCGCCTCACCGCGCTCGGCCTGCGCGACGCGGACGCCGGGGTCGTGGAGGCCGCCACCTCCCTCGGCGCCACCGGCAGACAGCGGCTGTTGACGGCCCGGCTGCCGCTGGCCCGCAAGGAACTGCTGCTCGGCGTCAACCAGTCGATCATGATGGCACTGGGAATGGCCGTGATCGCGTCCGTCATCGGCGCGGGCGGTCTCGGCGACCGCGTCTACCAGGCCCTGGCCTCCGTCGACGTCGGCGCCGCCCTCGCCGCGGGCGTGCCGATCGTGCTGCTCGCCATCGCCCTGGACCGGGTCACCGCCGCCGCGGGGGAGCGGATCGGCCAGGCCCCGGCCGACCGGTCCGGGATCCGCTGGGCCGTCGCCGCGGCGGTGACCGTCGCCGTCGCCGTCGGAGCCCGCCTGCTCGACCGGCTCTCCTGGCCCGACGCGTGGACGGTGGACATCGCCGGGCCCGTCAACGAAGCGGTCGACTGGATGACCGCCCACCTCTACTCCGGCGTGCCCCTCATCGGCGGCACCGCGGACTGGGCGGGGCACTTCACCACAGGGGTCCTCAATCCCCTGCGCGACGGACTGCAGTGGCTGCCCTGGTGGACGGTCCTGCTGACCGTCGGCGTACTCGCCCTGCTCATCGGCACCTGGCGCACCGCTGCGACCGCCGTCCTGGCGATGGCCGCAATCGGTGTCCTCGGCGTCTGGGACCCGGCGCTCGACACCCTGTCCCAAGTCCTGGCCGCCGTTGCCGTGACCCTGCTGATCGGCTTCGCCCTCGGCGTCGCCGCGGCCCGCAGCAGCCGTCTGGGGCGCGCGCTGCGTCCGGTGCTCGACGTCTTCCAGACGATGCCGCAGTTCGTCTACCTGATCCCCGTCGTCGCCCTCTTCGGCGTGGGCCGCGCCCCGGCCGCCGCGGCCGCCGTGGTCTACGCGCTGCCCGCGGTGGTGCGGATCACGACCCAGGGCTTGCGCGCGGTGGACCCGGCCGCGCTGGAGTCCGCGCGCTCGATGGGCGCGACCGGGCGGCAGCAACTGCTCCAGGTCCAACTGCCGCTGGCCCGGCCCGCGCTGCTGCTGGCCGTCAACCAGGGCGTGGTGCTCGTCCTCGCCGTCGTCGTCATCGGCGGCCTCGTGGGCGGCGGTGCGCTCGGCTACGACGCCGTCTTCGGCCTCGCTCAGGGCGACCTGGCGACCGGCCTGGTCGCCGGCGCGGCGATCGTCTGCCTCGGCCTGATGCTCGACCGCGTCACCCAGCCGACCGGTCGCCGTGACCCCGCCGGAAAGGGGGCCTGACATGGCTCGCACCACACGCTCCGCCGCACTCGCAGCGGCCGCCGCCCTCGCACTGACGGCCCTCACGGGCTGCGGCGCCGCCGACATGACCCGCCAGGCCTCCCCGTACGCCGACGCGAAGGGCTCCCGCACGGTGACGCTGTCCGTGCAGTCGTGGGTGGGCGCGCAGGCCAATGTCGCCGTGGCCCAGTACCTGCTGGAGCACGAACTCGGCTACCGGGTGGACACCGTCCAGATCGACGAGGTACCCGCCTGGGACGCGCTCAGCCAGGGCCGGGTGGACGCCATCCTGGAGGACTGGGGCCACCCCGAGCAGGAGAAGCGGTACATCGACGACAAGGGGACCATCGAGCGGGGCGGCGACCTCGGAGTGACCGGCCACATCGGCTGGTTCGTGCCGACGTACTTCGCCGAGGAACACCCGGACGTCACCGACTGGAAGAACCTCAACAAGTACGCCGACCAGTTCCGCACCGCGGAAAGCGGCGGCAAGGGCCAGTTGCTGGACGGCTCCCCGTCCTACGTGACGAACGACAAGGCCCTCGTGAAGAACCTGGACCTCGACTACCAGGTCGTGTTCGCGGGCTCTGAGGCGGCGCAGATCACGCAGATCAAGCAGTTCGCCAAGGAGAAGAAGCCGTTCCTCAGCTACTGGTACAAGCCCCAGTGGCTGTTCGAGAAGGTCCCGATGACCGAGGTGGCGCTGCCCGAGTACAAGGAGGGCTGCGACGCCGACCCGCAGAAGGTGGCCTGTGCCTACCCGCACACGCCGCTGCAGAAGTTCCTCAACGCCCGCTTCGCGGCCGACGGGGGCGACGCCGCGGCCTTCCTGAAGAAGTTCCGGTGGACGACCGAGATGCAGAACGACGTCGCACTGATGATCGCCGAGGAGAAGCTGTCTCCGCAGCAAGCGGCGGCCCGCTGGGCGGAACGGAACGAGGCCACCTGGCGGTCCTGGCTCCCGTCCTGACACGGCGGCCCGGAAGGGACCCCTGTCCCTTCCGGGCCGCAGGTGCCGGACACCGGTGGTGCTGCGGTCGCGGTGCTGCGGGTCGCCGGGGCCCCGCCCGGGGACGATACTGAAGGTCACGGTGCGTGGAGGCGACATGCGTGAACCGGAGCATCGCGGCCCGGGGCCGGCCCCGGGCTCCGTCAGCGGCACGGCAGCGGTCGTCTTGGATGACGCAGGCGTGGTCATCGCCCGTTCGCAGGGGGCCGCGACGCTGTTGGAATGCCCACCGGGCCAGACCTGCGCGCCCTTGCTGGGGATGGTGCCGCGCACCGGAGCGGATACGGGACCGGTCGGGCACCTGATGACCGTTCCGGGTGGCGATCACACCGGCCAAAAGGTCCCGCTGGCCTGCACGGTCGTCCGGCTCGCGGCTCACGCTCCGGGCGGTGCGGGCGCCGCCACGCAGTGGCTCGTCCTGGTCGCCCCGGCGGAAACGGCGGAGGAGGCGGCCGAGCGCGATGCGCGAAGACGCCGGACGGGGCTCGCCCAAGCCGCCGCCGCGGGCATCGGCACCTCCCTGGACGTGATAGAGCTGGCCGAGACCCTGGTGAATCTGCTCGTCCCGGACTTCGCCGACCTGGCGACCGTGGACATCGCCGAGAACGTGCTGGTGGGCGACGAGCCCCCGCACTTCCACACCAGCGGCGACGTCCGCCTGCGCCGGACCTCCGCCGCGCAGAGCCCGGAGATATCCGCCGAGGACCTGCTGGCGGTGGGAGAGACGCTTCCTCCGGTGACGGACAGCACGTTGATGCGCCCCCTCATGGAGGGGCTGCCCGTGCTGGTGCCGAACGTCGCCGTCCTGCAAGCCGAGCTCGGCGTGAATCCGACGGCCCTACCGTTGTTCGTCCCCAGCGGAGCGCACTCCTCCGTAGCCATGCCGCTCTACGCACGCGGCCTGATCCTCGGTTGCGTCACGGTCTGGCGCAGTCAGTTGCCTTCCGCGTTCGGCGAGGAGGACGCCGCACTGCTGAAGGACGTCGTGTCCAGGGCCGCACTCGGCGTGGACAACGCGCGCCGCTACACCAAGGAACACCGGTCGGTGGTGACCCTGCAGCGGAGCCTGCTGCCGCGCTCGGCCCTGGACTCCGCCGCCGCCGAAACGGTGGGCGTCTACCAGCCGGCGGGCGGCGGCTCGGGAGTCGGCGGAGACTGGTTCGACGTGATCCCCCTGCCGTCGTTGCGCGTCGCGTTCGTCGTCGGGGACGTCGTCGGCCACGGCCTCGACGCCACCGCGGCCATGGCGCGCCTGCGGACCGCGGTGCAGACCCTCGCCGACCTCGACCTGGATCCGGGCGAGCTGCTCACGCACCTCGACGACCTGGTGCTCGGTTTCTCCGAGGAGCAGATGACCAGCGAATCCCACGCGGAGCATGCGGGGCGCTCGGAGCGCTCGGAGCCGGCGGTGCTGGGAGCGACGTGCCTGTACGCGGTCTACGACCCGGTGACGGGGCAGTGCGCCACTGCCGCCGCCGGACATCCGCCGCCGGTCCTCCTGCCGCCGGACGGGGAACCGGTCTTCCTCGGTGTGACGCCGGGGCCGCCGTTGGGGGTGGGCGGAGTGCCGTTCGAGGTGACGGAGTTCGACGTGCGGCCCGGCAGCATGCTCGCGTTCTTCACGGACGGACTCGTGGAGAGCCGGGGCGGCGACATCGAGGAGGGGATGGAGAGACTGAGGGGCTCGTTCGCCGGAGCCGACCCGGGGCTGCCGCTCGACGAACTCAGTCGGGCAGTGTTCGACGGGGTGCGGCCCCAAGAGTCCGTCGACGACGCCGCCTTGCTGCTCGCCCGCATCCACGCGCTCCCGCCCGACCAGGTCGCCGAGTGGGAACTCGAAGCCGACCTCTCGCTCGTCGCGCACGCCCGTGAGCTGGTGGTGGGCCAGCTGTCCGAGTGGCAGCTGGACGAACTGGGCTTCGTGACCGAACTCGTCGCCAGCGAGCTCGTCACGAACGCGATCCGCTACGCAGGGGGACCGGTCGGGCTCCGGCTGATCCGCGACCGGGTGCTCGTCTGCGAGGTGTCCGACCCCAGCAGCACCCAGCCGCGCCTGCGTCGTGCACGGGAAACGGACGAGGGCGGCCGGGGCCTGTTCCTCGTGGCCCAGCTCACCGACCGATGGGGCTGCCGGTTCACCGGCACCGGCAAGACCATCTGGACGGAGCAGCCCATCGGCGGGTCCCTCGGCTAGGCGCCCGCCGCCCGCCATCCGCCGCCCGCCCCGCCGCCGCCCGCCCGCCGCTGCGCGGGCTGCCGATCGCTCCGCGTGCGCGCGTACGGTCCACCCGGTAGCGTCGAGAGCGAGCGTTCCGTCCACACCACTGCCGCGCCCGGGCCCGGCGGGGCCGCCGCCGATGTTCGGCAGAGGAACGAGAACCCATGCCACAGCACGCCATCCACGCGGTGACCGCCGCGGCCGCTCTGGTCTCCCTGGCAGCGTTCGGCCCCATACCGAGCAGCACGCCGTCACCACCCGCCCAGTCCACCACTCGGACCGGTTCGCCGGCCCCGTCCCGGTTCGTGCCCGGCCCTTGCCCGAAGCCGCCCGAGCCGATCGCCGCGCTCGCCGACGCACGGTGCGGGTACCTCGAGGTTCCCGAGAACCGCTCCCGCCCAGGCGGCCGGACCATCAAGCTCGCCGCGGCGGTCATTCCGGCTGCCGAACCGGCCACCCCGGCCCAGGACCCCGTGGTGTTCATGGCGGGCGGCCCCGGTGGCGATACGTTCGACGACATTCCGTTCCTCGTCGAGTCCGGCCTGAACAAGGGCCGCGAACTGATCGTCATGGCCCAGCGCGGCAACCTCTACGACCAGCCGAACCTCGCCTGCCCTGAGATCGACCGCTTCAACGCCCGTGCCGTGGGCCTGGGCTACGACGCGAAGCAGGCGGAACGGCTCATGCTGAAGGCCGTGAAGGAGTGCCGCGACCGCCTGACGGCCGACGGCGTCGACCTGAGCGCCTACAACACCACCGAGAACGCCGCCGACTTCGCCGACCTGCGCAAGGCGCTGCACGTCCCCCGGTGGAACGTCTACGGGTACTCCTACGGCAGCGACCTGGCCCTGACCTACCTGCGCCTGCACCCCGAGGGAATCCGCGCCGTGGCGATCGACTCGGTCACACCTCCCCAGAGCGCGACCTTGCCGTGGGGATGGAGCAGCGCCGCCGAGGGGATCGACCACGTCTTCGCGGCGTGCGCGGCGCAGCCCGCCTGCAAGAGCCGGTACCCGGACCTCCCCCGCATGCTGACGGAGCAGGTGCGCAAGTTGGAGGCGCACCCCCTGACGCTGAACGTCCCGCCGCCGGGCGGAGGGAAGCCGGTCAAGGTCGTCCTCGACGGGGGCGCGCTGCTGAACCTGATCGTCGCCTCCGCTCCCCGACCCAAGGACCTCCCGGCGGCGCTCGACGAGCTCAGCCGCGGAAACCCGGAGCGATTCGCACGGGCCCGCGCGGCCGGATCGGTCCAGAACGTCGGCGCGTTCGCGCACGGCCTGACGGAATCGGTGGCGTGCAGCGAGTGGGCGCCGGGGTCCTCGGAACCCGACGTGCTGAAGGCGGGGCGCAAGGCCTTCCCCGGGTGGCCGGACACGGTCTTGGCCCAGGTGCCGCAACTTCCC
The DNA here is from genome assembly GCF_026340975.1 of Streptomyces sp. NBC_01214. Taxonomy (GTDB): domain Bacteria; phylum Actinomycetota; class Actinomycetes; order Streptomycetales; family Streptomycetaceae; genus Streptomyces. The sequence continues at coordinate 3,444,039 of NZ_JAPEOS010000001.1, forward strand.
TTCCAGTACCCGGTGTGCCGGGTCTGGAACGTTGCGGACCGCGCGTCCGTCCAGCGGGTGGCCACGGTCAGTTCGGTGCCCGCGCTCCTCGTCTCCGGCACGTTCGACGCGAAGACCGGGGCGAGTTGGGCGAAGGGCGTGGCCCGCGACCTGTCCCGCTCGACCGCCGTACAGATCCCCGGGATCGGCCACTGGGTGGTCCCGCAGTCGCCCTGTGCGCAACGCGTCCTGGCCTCGTTCCTCGCTCGCCCGACCGCCCCCGACACCAGCTGCGTGGACGGCCTGGAGCCCGAACCGTTCACGATCATCCCGAAATGACCGGGAGGGCAGATGGCATCTCACCCAGCACCCCGTCGGCGCCGCACCGCTCGACGGCTCCTGACGACGTCGGCCGGCATGGTGACCGGTCTCCTCGTCTCCGGCCTGCTCGCAGCGCCCGCTCCGGCGCAGTCCCGTACCGACGCCAGCGCCGGCCCCGACGAGCCGATCGGCACGGTCGCCCGGACGGTGGGCGACGCCCGCTTCGAACCGGGCCCCTGCCCGAAGACGCCGGAACCGATCGAAGCGCTCGACGAGGCCCGCTGCGGAACGCTCACCGTCCCCGAGAACCGAGCCGCCCCGACCGGCAAAACGATCGAGCTCGGTGTCGCGATCGTCCCCGCCGCGACCGACGAGCCGAAACCCGACCCCATCGTGTGGCTCGCGGGCGGACCCGGTGACGACGCCGTGGGGGAGGCGAAGATGGCGATCGACGGCGGCCTGAACCGCGACCGAGACGTGATCTTCATGTCCCAGCGCGGTACGTACTCGGCCGAGCCGAACCTCCTCTGCCCCAACATCGACGAGTTCAACGCACGCTCCGTCGGCCTCGTCTACGACGCCCCGTCCACCGAACGCCTGCACGTCGAGGCCACGAAGGCCTGCCGCGACCGACTGGCGGGCCGCGGCATCGACCTCAGCGCCTACAACGACACCGAGAGCGCCGCCGACTACGAGGACCTGCGCAAGGCGCTGGGCATCGAGAAGTGGAACCTGTTCGGCATCTCCTACGGCACCCACCTGGCACTGGCCTACATGAGGCTGCACCCCGAGGGGCTCCGCTCGGTGGGCATCGACGGCATACTGCCGCCGTCGAAGTCCGGGTCGGCAGCGACCTGGAGCAGCGCCCGGCAGGGCTTCGACGGCCTGTTCAAGGCCTGCGCGGACCAGCCGGCGTGCAACAAGCGCTATCCGAACCTGTCGGCCACCTTCGACCGGCTGGTGCGCGAACTCGAAGCCAAGCCGGTCACCACCACCGTCACCCTCCCCGGCAGCGACAAGCCGGTGAAGGTCGTCCTCGACGGCGGAGCCCTGGTCAACTGGATGACCTCCGCCACCCACGTGGCGCCCCAGGTGCCCGCCGCGCTCGACGAGCTGGCGCACGGCAAGCCGCAGCGGATCGCCCAGCAGTGGGCGGGCGGCAAGCTCAGCCCCCAGGCCATCGGCAGGACCGCGCACGGCCTCGCCTACGGCGTTTTTTGCAGCCAGTGGACACCGTACGAGAGCGAGCAGGCGGCGCTCCGGGGCGGACGGGCGACGTTCCCGTCCTTCCCGAGCTCGGTACAGGCCCAGGCCCCGCAGCTCACCTTCCTCCACCCGGACTGCGACGCCTGGAACGTCCCTGCGGCGTCGCCCTCGGTCCGGGACGTCACGCGCGGTGACATCCCGACCCTCGCCCTGTCGGGCGGGTTCGACGCCCAGACCGGGGCGGACAACGGGCCGTACGTCGCCAGCACGCTGGGCAAGGCCAAGGTCGTCACGGTCCCGTACGAGCCGCACGTCGTGTTCGCCACCTCGAAGTGCGCCCAGGAGATCACCGTCTCGTTCTTCGACGACCCGGCGGCGCCGAAGACCGCATGCCTGAAGGGCCTCGAGGCCCCCGAGTTCGAGATCGGGCCCTGAGCCCGCCCTGAGACCACCGTGTGCGCCCCCCCGGGGCCCGGCACCCGCCTTCGGCCTGCTGTTTCACCGCGCTCCACCGCTGTGGAGGCATGCGGGGCCAGCGCCTAGGGTGAGGTGAGGAGGCCGGGGGAGAGCCAGGAGCCCGTGATGCGCGGACACCGTCCCGAGCCGCCCGACAACGTGCAAGAACTCCTGGTCGCTCTCGGGCAGCTCGTCGATCAGGCCCTGGACCGGATCGAGTACCAGCGGGCCAGGGTCGAACTGGCCGTGGCCCTACAGCGCCACATGCTCCCACCCGGGCTGCCGCAGCTGCCCGGGCTGCGTCTGGCCGCCAGGTACGCGCCCTCTCGGGGCGGCCTGGAGGTGGGCGGAGACTGGTACGACGCCTTCGTCATGCACGACGGGTCGCTGGGGCTCACGGTCGGTGACGTGCAGGGGCATGACGTGGAGGCCATCGCCTTCATGGGACAGGTGCGCACCAGCCTGCGCGCCCTCGCGCAGACGACGAGCGACACCCGGGAGGTACTGGGCCGCGCCAACGATCTGCTGATCGCCATGGGGCGCGGCCTCTTCGCGACGTGCTGCTTCCTCCGCTTCGACCCGGTCACCCGCGATCTGACGGTCTCCAGGGCCGGCCACGTCCCGATGGTCTGGGCCACGGCCGGAGGCGGTCACGGCATCGCGCTCGACCGCGGTGGGCCGCCGCTCGGCATCCTGTCGGGCGAGCGCTACCCGGTGACGCACCGGCGTCTGACGGAGGCCGGAGTGCTCGTACTGCTCACCGACGGAGTGGTGGAGGGCCCGCACTACCCGATGGAGTCCGGTCTGGCCGAGGTGGTCAGACTGGTGCGGGCGGGGTTCGACGCCGATCCCGACGTGCTGGCCTCCGCCGTCGTCAAAGTGGCCGACCTGACGGGACACCGCGACGACGCCGCGGTCCTCGTCGTCCGCTACGACGGCCCCCAGGAGCCGGGCTGACCGACGGGGCCACGGGGACAGCTGGGGTCGCCGGTGGCGCGATCTGAGCGCAGACTGCTGTCGTGAGCAGCGCGGAGATGGGTCGCTTCGGGTCCACCGCGCTGCGCATCCTGGCCGTCGCCGCCGTCTACTACGCGGCCGCACGGATCGGGCTCCTCCAGCAGCTGGTCCGGGACCAGGTCACCCCCCTGTGGCCGCCGACCGGCGTCGCGCTGGCCGCGCTGCTCATGATGGGGCTCCGGGTCTGGCCGGGCATCGCGCTGGGCGCGTTCCTGGCCAATGTGTTCCTCGGGCCCTCGCTGCTCTCCGTACTGGTCATCACCGCGGGCAACACCCTCGCGCCGGTCTGCGCCTGCCTGATGCTGCGCAGGGCCGGGTTCAGGAACGAGCTGGACCGCCTGCGGGACGTACTGGCCCTGGTCTTCCTCGGCGCGCTCGCCGGGATGTCGATCAGTTCGACCATCGGTACCGGGGTACTGGTCCTCTCCGGAGCACTGGACGCCGGCGACTTCTGGCCCACGTGGTCGGTGTGGTGGGCCGGTGACGCGATGGGGATCCTCGTCGTCACCCCCTTCCTGCTCGTGCTGCGCAAGGCCTGGTGGCTATCGGGGGCCGGCCCCGGCCGGTGGTTCGAAGCGGTGGCGCTGGCCCTCGGCACGCTCTTCGTCACGCTGCTGGCGACGCGCTCGCGCGACTCGAACCTGCTCTTCCTCGTCTCGCCGTTCCTGATCTGGGCGGCCTTCCGCTTCCGGCTGGCCGGCGCGGCGCCGTGCGCGCTCGCCGTGGTGACGCTGGCGGTCCTGGCGGCCGCCGGTGACCGGGGCCCGTTCGTCGGCGACGACGTCTTCGCCACCATGGTGACGCTCCAGGCCTTCAACGGCACGACCGCACTGACGGCCCTCCTGCTCGCGGCCGTCATCACCGAACGCGACCGGACGTACGAGGAGATCAAGCAGCTCTGCGGGCGGCTCGCGGACGTGGTGGTCCGGATGGAGCCGCGCCCCGAGTCGTACCGGTCCCCGCCCGAGGACCATCCGCCGCCCTGAAAACCGCGAGGCGTGGGCGCACGCGCTCAGCAGCAGGGAGCGGGCAGCCGAGGTCGACTGCCCGCCCCCGCCGGCCGGTGCCGGTCAGCTCGTGCCGAGGAGGGTCTTCATCCGGGCGATCTCCGCGCTCTGGGAGGTGATGATCGCTGCGGCCATGTCCTTGGCGGGCCGGTACGTGCCTTCGGCCTGCTCGGTCTCGGACATGGCGACGGCGCCCTCGTGGTGCTCGACCATCATCCGGAGGAAGGCCGTGTCGAACGCCTTGCCGGAGGCGGCCGCGAGCTGCTTCATCTCCTCGGCGGTCATCATGCCGGACATGGTGTGTCCGCCGTGGCCCTCGTCCGTGGCCGGGACCTTCTCGCCCCAGGAGGCCAGCCAGCCGGAGAGGGTCTTGATCTCCGGATCCTGGGCCTTCTTGACCTCCTCCGCGAGCTTCTTCACCTCTGCGGACTCCGCGCGGGCCGCGGCGAGGTCGGCCATCTCGACGGCCTGCCGGTGGTGGGGGATCATCCCCCGGGCGAAGGCCGCGTCGGCGGCGTTGTGGTCGCCCTGCCGTGCCGGGGCAGGGGTGGACGGCGAGGCGGAGGAGCCGTGTCCGTCGTGGGCCGAGCCGGCGCCGTCGCCGTTGCCGCCGCAGGCGGCGAGGACGAGTGCGGCGGTGGCGGCCGCGGCCACGGCCGTGGCACGGCGGATCAGGGAACGCTTGCTGGTCATGGTGCTGCTCCTGCGGTGAGGGCACGCGCGCGTCGGGGCGTGCCGGGGGAGGGAACGGTCCGAGTGCTCGGGCCGCCCTATATGCGCAGGAGTTGCAATTCGCTCAGTGACGGTGGCGCGCGTCCGCCGACCGCACCGCCCATGCTGATCCCGGTACCGAGGACCGGCACGGCCGCGACGCCGCTCGGGGCGGCGGCCGGGGAGGGCAGGACGGGCGCGCCCGCCGTGCCCGCGGCGGCGCAGGTCGCATCCGCGTGCTGGGTGTGCCCGCCGCTTCCGTCACCGGCCGGCTCATCGGCCCGCGCGGAAGCGCCGCCGTGCTGCATCGCGTGCTCGTCGGCGGCAGGCGTGCCGTGCGCGAGGGCCGTCCCGTGGGAGGCCGCGCACCCGGGTGCGGCGGCGGAAACCGGAACGGCGCCCGGCCCCAGGCCGTGCATGCCCACGAGGCCCACCAGCACGGCCAGGACCAGCAGGAGGTGGGAACGCAGCCCGAGCGGCTTCATCGCGCCCCTCGCCTGCTGATCCATACCGGCATCGTAAGCGCCGCCAACGCCCGGGGCGAAGCCGGCCGGCCATCCCCGCCCTGACGTGCGCGCTCCCGACCCGGCCCGCGAGTCGTTCACGCAGCGGCTGCGCCGTCCGATAGCTCGAACTTCTTCTCGTCCCCGCTGTCAACCACCCGTATCGTCCGGTCGGCGAGCAGCCCCTCCAGCAGTGGACGGGTGACGGTGCGGGACAGTCCGGCAGCGGCCACCAGTTCACGCCTACTGGCCGGGCCGTGCTCGAGGACCTTCACCAGCAGACGGGTCCGGGCACGGGCGAGCGCCGCATCGAGGTCCAGTGCCCGGAAGCGCCTGCGTTTCGCATCGCGTGTCGTCGAGGACTGTCGAGCGGTGTCCAGCAGGATCTTTCGGACCTGCTCGGCGTTGAGTGACCTGTCGACCGACCAGACCAGAAGTGCAGCGGCCAGCACCCCCAGAGCCGCTTGGTAGCTGCCGGGCCGGATGTCGACGAAGGCGTGGGGCGGGTCGGCCCAGGCCAGATCGTTCGGGGCGAACAGTTCGGGCTTTCGTGCTGCCGGGTCCCAGGTCGCCGAGCGCGCCGGTTGGTTGTTGGCCAGCGCGCCGACGGTGAGTACGTCCTTGCACCAGCCGGGATAGTTCGGCTCCGTGTCCCCGGTGTCGCCGCCGATTCCTATGAGGAGTACCTGGTCCTGCTTCAACCGCGAGCAGACCCGGCTCCATATCTCAGAATGCCCGGGCCGCCCGAAATCCAAGAGCAGCACATTGGTCCCTTCGCTCACAGCTGTGTTCACCCAGCCCAGGGTGTCGCCGTCCGTCGCTGTGTACTGAGGTGTGAACGGGGACTCCACGGGCAGCAGCTCGGCGATGGGGGAGGGTTCACCGGTGCGGCCGGGGGTCAGAACCCGGCCGCCCACCTTGTGATCGCTGGCAAGAGCGGTGATCCAATCGGCGAAGGCCTCGACCTTTCCCGCGACGTCCGGGTGGGCGAGAGCCGCTCGCAGGGGTGGGACGCTGGTGTAGTCGGGGATCTCGGGGCGGGCCGAGAGCAAGCCGGGAACGTGGCCGATCGGATCAGTGGTGGGCTGACTCGCGACCTTTTCCGCAAGCCGGGTCCAGAGGGTCAAGTCGTCCTGGAGGCCCGCCTTGTAGCAAGCGAGGAGGCGATCCTCCTCGTGACGGAGAAGTTCAGGGAAATTCCAGCGGATCCAGCGGAACACCGATTCCCACTCCAGCGGACGCAGAGTTATCAACTTGGTGTATCGGCCGGCCCGGGGGTCGAGAAGGTCATCGCGGTCTACCAACCCTGCGAGCACCAACCGGGCCTGACCGCTTCGCAGGGTCAACTCGCGGAAGACACCCCGTAGGTCTTCGGATGCGATCTCGGAGAGATCCTCAAGACCGTCGAACACGAGAACCGCCGGCGATGCGGTGATCTCCTCCAACACGCGCTTCCACCACGTGGCTCCGTTCCACCCCGGCTGAGGCTGCCGGTCCCGGCCGTCGAGTCCGGTGAGCAGTTCCGTGACCCACTCACACAGCAGGAGTACGGGATCCGGTGCACCCGCGAACTCCCGTGCGTGCACGTACAGCACGAGCGAAACATCGTCCGTCAGGTCATCGAGTACGCGGGCCACGAACGGCGTGCGCAGACCAGGCGCACCGGTGATGACGAGGGTACGGGCCGAGCTACGGCCACTGACGACGTTCACCGCTTGGCGGAGTGACGACGGCCTGGCGAACAAGGAGCGCTCCTCCTCCTCTTCGAGACCGAGCTTGAGCTCCCGCCGCACGGGACGACGGACAGGAGTTGCCGGCGCACTGATGTCCAGAACGGGGCCAGGGTCGGCGCCGGCGACGAACAGGGAAGGGACTGCCCAGTCAAGGTAGCTTCCTACGAACTCATCACTTCGAATTGCGGTGCGAGCCAGCTGAACCGCATCGGCGAGGCCCCGGCCACTGGCCAATGCGCTATAGAGGAACCTGGCAAATATGCGCTGAGTCGGAAAGGGGAGCACGGCCTGCATGCCTATCACGGCCGGAGCCGCCACCCGTACGCTCAGGTCCGCGATACTGGGCGACAGTTTCCAGTTGTCTCTCGAAGATGACTCGAATTCTTCTTCCAGTGGAGGGCCCGCCGTGAGGCATCCGGCGTACACTACCAGTCGCAATTCGGGGCAGCTGTGCAGTAGGCGGGTGAATTGAACCGCATCGATCTCGCGCACGGTTCCCATGCGGGTTTCAAGTATCAGGCCTGCCCGGCTGGCGTGGCCGAGATAGTGAACGACGTGATAGCCGCGGGTGCGCCTACTGATGCACCGGCGTAGGTTCTCCATGCTGGGGCGCTCCTCCACGTCCACGGTGATCCTGCCGCTGTGGACCAGAGGTGCAAGCTCGCTCAATACGCTCCTCTTCTCTTCATAGAGGTCGAAGGGAAGTGTATTGTCTTCGGGGCTCGACAGCACCAAAAGGATGTGAAGCGGTGGCTCAATGGGGTGCGTGGGAATCGGGAAGGTGCGTGCTCTGGCGCACCTGATGACATGTGCGGCCGGTGCGAGAGTGAGAAACTCGTGACTGCCGCCCTCGGGGTCAAGTATCAACTCCCAGGGCAGAGCGGCGATTTCGTGCGGCGCGCCCAGCACCCGAACGATGAGCGGGCGGCCCAGGTCGGCAGCCGCACCGCGCGTTCGCTGGAACAATGCGAGCACCTCGGGATCCCCGAAGAGCACCTCCTGCAACATTTTTCCGATCTGCCGTGTCTCTTCGGGGACCACATCTGCGTGGAGGACAGCGTCCCTGAGGGTGGTACCGGCTTCTCTGAGTTCTTCCTCGGGCCAGCCGGGTCGGGGTACGGCGTAGACGGCCCCTAGGCGGGAACGCGCCGAAACCCACAACTGGTTCCTTCGGCCCGCCAGCACGTCGACATCGAAATTCTCGAAATTCATGGTGATCCTCAGAGGGTGAGATCGAGAACCTGGCCATCGGGTGGATAAATTGGCTGAATGTTCTGAGTGGCCGCGAGTTCCGTGTCCTCCCATATTTGTGTGGTGTCGCTGCGATAGTTGAATCTGATCTCTGCTCCCGGTGCCCGATCTGCGAGCAGCCGGATGGTATCCGGGTCCGGATGTCCGAAGTGGGCGCCGTTGGTGGACACGAGGAATCGCGGGGCTTTGATCACATCGAGAAACTCGCCGTCTATGTTGGCCATGCTGCCGTGGTGAGGAAGCTTGACCGCGTCGAGGAGAACTCGCTCAACGCCTTGCTGCTCGGCGAGACGGTGCAGGGCGTTGGTAAGGACCGCCACATGCGCATCGGCGCCGAAGAGCACCTTGCACCCCCGGTACTCGAGGATGAACGCGATGCTGGCCCCGTTCGCCGCAGATGAGTCGGAGCCGAATGCCTTGGCGGCGAACACATCCTTTCGGGGAGCCTTCGGCTTGTATTCCTTTCGCTGTGCCAGGCGCGCTGCGGCGTCCACCCAGTCGCCGGGCTTCATGCCTGCTTCCCTGAGTGCTCTGGTCCATGCCTTTCGCAAGGCCAGCAGCTTCGTGTCCGGTGGGGAAAGCAACGTGATCGTAGCGCCGCCCGACAGCTGTAGCGAAGGCAGCGGGCCAGAACTCGGGACGGCCACACGGCCATCATATTCCTGGAATGAGGCGTTCCAATGATGCTCCTGGAGCAGGGATCCCAGAAACTCACCCTGCTGCGGCGCGAAGACGTCCGGTGGCGTATTCACGGAGATGGATTCCAATTGAGGCCAGCCGTTGAACCATACGTCGTTGAAGGTGGCTCCGAGGTCCTCATCCTGTAGCAGGATCAGCGCGCCGTCGATGTGGTCAGTATCTATGTGACTGACCACCAGCAACTCAAAAGAGCGGCGCTCTTTGGGGATGGCCCTGAGGGCTTCCCGCAGCGTCTCGTAGTGGCTCGCGGGACCACCGTCGATCAAAATCCGTGACGGATCCGTTCGATCCCCGTATTCGACGAGAATGCTGTCGCCGTGGCCGCATGGAAGGCAATTGATGCTGTAGTGGTTGGACATGGTGAATCAATCCCGACTACGCTCCAGGCTTGATTTCGGGTAGGGGAGTGACGTGGGTGCATTGAGCGCAGTGTCCACCCGACTTCTGAGCCCTGCGTCGCAGATGGCGTATCCCCAGTTGATCAACTGCTCCTGCGTGCCATCAGGTAGGGCGTGTAGGCGCGTTGGTGTCTTCGCGAGATTTTGAGTGAGATCCCGGGTAACCGGAAGGGCGTCGAGGACCCTGTATTTCTCGATATCGCTACGAATCCCCCAGTATGCTCCTTTGAAGGATCCGTCCTCGTAGGAGGAAATGAGTGAACGCTTCCGCAGGCTTCGTACTTGATTGTCGATGACATCCAGCACGCGCAGGAGGTGGCGCGGCCAATCGTGAGGAATTTCAACCATTGACTCCATCTGGCCGCCCCCGTCGCTGACGAGCACTGTCTCGCATCGCTTGATGACCGGTTCCAAGCCTAGGTTGTCATAAACGCCTGCGTCGCTGAGTATGACATGGTCAGGTAGTTGTGCGTTCCATCCGGGTGGATCGAGCCATTCTGAAGGAGCGATAGACATGCTGACCGGTGACAGGAAGGGAGGGAAGGCTGATGAAGCGGCTACGGCGGTCGCGAGACTAGTGGTGGGGAATTCTATTTTCGGTAGGCTCCAGTCCCGCATGTAGGGGCGGGAGAAGCGCCACAATTTTCCGGTCTGGAGGTTCGTGGCAGTGATGATGAAGCGGGGATGCTCCGGAAGATCCTGCAGTGTGAAGTCACCGAACAGATTGTCTCGAAACGCTGCTGCGACTCGTTCCCCGATGCTCGCCCTGGGGCGGAGTAGACCTCCGATTACGGACCGTCGGTCGATGTTCAGGCGAGCCAAGGCGCGGATGCGATCAACCACTTCCGCATCGAAATTCAAGGCGGACTCGTCCGCGTCGTTGAATCTCAATCTGTTCCAGTAGCGGCCGAGGACGCCGGCGGCGATGGAACCGCCCGACACGCTGGAGATGAAGTCTATTTTGCGAAGCCAGCCCGCGTCATTGAGTCTCCGTAGGGCGCCGGCGTGAAAGAGCATGGCTCGGTATCCGCCACCGGACAGGCATAGGCCTGTGCCCTCGCGGCCGGATTCTGCGCGTTCCTCGTGCGCTCGATCGTCCATTTCGGGCTCCTCTTTGGAGAACCTTCCCTCATCCTGCCGGGCGGTCATCGCCCGTCAGGAATGCCCGCTGCCCGTGGCGACGTGCCAGGGCGCGAACGCGTTCGTAAGTCCCGCGAGAGACGTGCGCAGCTCCGGATAGTGGCGCAATAGCACGGTGATCATGCTGTTGTCATCGATCCAGGCCATGCCGGCCTTGGAATACACCTCGGGGGTGTAGTAGTCGGTGAAGAAACGGTCGCTGTTCAGTCGGCGCGAGGCCATCAGGATGAAGATGCGGAACGCCGTGTCACTGAAGGCGAATCCGGTCGGAAGCTTCTCCGCATACATGCCGACCGTCAGGTCGACATCTTCGATGTCGTCGTAGAGCCGCTCGATCTCCTTGGCCCACACGGGATTGTCCGTCAGGTCCTCGAAGCTCGCCGCGGGCTTCAGCCGCAGCAGCCGCCGGAATTCGTTGTAGCGGGGTATGCCCAGTTCCCGGTTGCGCAGGATGTCCGTGGCGGCGAGGTCCTGTCGCTCCCCATCGGGGCGCTCGAAGTCCTGGAGGAAGTGGGGGAAGTTGTGCAGGGTCACCAGTCCCGGGTGGAGGGTGCCGAAGCTGTACAGCAGGTTGGCCATTCCCTTGGTCTTCAGCACGTTGAGCGCCGCAGGCCCGGCGATGTCGCGGAAGGTGCAGTTGCTGAGGGTGGAGTCGTCGGAGGCGGAGCGCAGGTGCCACTTGTCGCGGACGAGCGGGTGCATGCGGTAGACGGCCACGAACTCCTCGGTGAGGGAGTACGGGACGCCGTAGTGGTCCGTCTTGCTGCCGGGGATGCCACTGAGGGTCTCGCTCTCCGTGATCCGGCCGTAGAAGTTGTGGACGCGCTCGCCCGCGATGCCCCACCAGTTGGATCGCAGGGCTTTGACGGTGGTGGGGTGGCTGATGACGGCAGGCGTCCACTCCACCGTATGGATCTTGGCGAGGAGCGCGGCATTGACGAGGCGGGCCCGCTGGAACAGCTCTTCGTCGTCCCAGGACGGGTAGACGGCGTGCAGGTGGTCGCAGATCGCGTTGTGCTCCTGGGCGAACAGGTTCTGCATCATGACGAGGCCCAGCCAGAAGCCGGGAACGCGCGAGGGGTCGAGAGCGGGGTCGGACGGGAGCGGGGTCGCCTCGTCGCCGAAGAGGTGCAGCTTGCCCGCCTTGCCGGTGCGCACCTGGCGCTGTTCCGCCTCGTTCGTCCCGTAGATCTGGGATGCGTCCCACCAGTGGGACGAGACGTTGACGCGGGTGTCGGGAGTCCCCGCGGGCGACCGGGGGTCCCGGGTCGGGTCGTCCGGTGTCCGCATGATCCGCATCGGGCGTTCGGGCCACGGATCGTCGTCCAGGAGGGGAACTTCCCAGGGCCGTTCCGTGGGGCTGGTTCCGTGACTGAACCAGTCGCGGACCATGAACTGCAACCAGGCGGCGACCAGGGAGTTGACCGACTCGGCCGGGATCAGTTCCTGGCGGGTGAGGAGGACGCGGCTGACCTCGCGCGGGTTCGGCCGCGCGAGGACGCTCTCCGGCGTGGCCGGGGCGATCTTGTCCAGCGGGATGTTCCGGCCGAAGCGCGTTCCCGCCATGCCCATGCGCGGTTCGTCGAGGTCGTTGTGGCTGCCGTCGGCAGTCCGGTTGACCCGGTGGGCATCGGAGGGCGGCGCGGGGGTCGGGAGGTCGACGGAGGGCAGCCGGGACGTGTCGTGGAGGTTCTCCTGACGGAGTTTGACCCGCAGCCCGAACAGGGTCAGCAGGCCGGGCGTGACCGCCAGGTGGTCCCAACCGGTGCGCCGGTCGACGAACTCGGCGATGCGGGTGATGATCCGCCAGGGTAGGGATGAGCGGTATCCGGAGTCGGATCGTCGGGGGACGGGGCGTCGTTGCGTACTCATCGTGGGGCTCCTCAGGATCGGTTCCCGGGTCAGGTCGGGTGTCGCGAGGCGGCCAGGGCGGTTCGCGGGCGCGCTGCGTCCCCGAGGATCACGTCGCTCGCCTTCTCGCTGATCATGTAGATCGGAACGGCGATGAAGAAGCCGGGAATGCGGGGGAAGGCCGAGGCGTCGACGATCCGCAGGCGGTCCACGCCACGTACCCGGAAGCGGCTGTCCACGACGGCCGAGGGATCGTCGGCCCGGCCCATCTTGCAGCTGCACGACGCGTGATGGCCCCATGCCTCGTCCTGTACGAAGCGGCGGACGCTCTCGGTGTCGCCGACCTGCTCTCCCGGGCACAGCTCCGTGCGGATCACGGAGTCGGCACTGCGGTTCATGCTGCGCACGAACTGCACGGCGGAGACCATGGCGTCGAGGTCCCTCGCCTGCTCGTCCGTGCCCTCGGCGAAGTAGTGGAAGTTCACCAGGGGGGTGTCCCGGGGGTCGGCGGAGCGCAGTTGCACCCGGCCGTTGGTGTTGTGGGTCCGGCTCTTGAGGATGACCCACGTGAAGCGGTCGCGGTGGCTCGTCAGGTCGTGCGAATAGCCGGGGTAGTAGCCGTGGAAGTCGAAGGGGCCGCCGAAGATGAACAGGTCGGGGGCGTCCAGCGACGGGAGGGACTTGCGGGTGATCCCGACGACGGCACCGTTGGTCGTGTACGGGCCGTCGCCGAGCTGCCAGGCCCGGTAGCAGCGGTCCGGCACGGCTCCGGGCTCCGGCGCGTGGAAATCGCAGTCCTCGATGACCGGGAACTCGCGGTCCATCTGGCTCACCACGCCGATCTCGTACCGGTCCTGCAGGTTCGCGCCCACGCCCGGGAGCGGGACGCGTACGGCAATGCCGTGCCGTTCCAGCTCCTCACGCGGCCCGATGCCCGAAAGCATCAGCAGTTGGGGCGTGTTGAACGCCCCTGCGGCCAGGATCACCTCACGGGCAGCGAGCACCCTGCGCGGGACCGGCAGCGCGCGACCGTCCCGGGTCCCGGGGTCGGCCCGGTAGGCGTGCGGCTGGTGCACGTAGTCGACGCCGGTCGCCGCCCCGTCCTCGTCCAGTACGACCCGCGTCACCAACGAGTGCGTCCGGACGACCAGGTTGTCCGGATGGCTGCGCCGTACGTCCCGCACCCGTTCGCGGGCGGCGCTGCGCCGTCCGCCGGCCGTTGAGATCGGGATCTGCCACAGCCCTTGCAGACCCTCGGTCTGCACGCGCCAGTCATTGGGATCGACGAACGATCCGAGCCCCTCCAGAGGGGAGAGCGGCCGGCCGATGAAGTCGGCGAGCGTGTCCTGCGCGGCGGACAGGATCACCTTCAACAACTGCTGGTCGCGTATGACCAGTTCGGGGTCGGCGAGCTCGGTCGGCAGCCAACCGTCGAACCCGTGGCGCGAGTCGTTGCGGTACCGGGCGGCGACGAAGGGGAGGAGCTTCAGCAAGGCGGCCAAGAACCGATTGGCGGGCGGCTCCTTGGGGCGGGGGCGGTACGTACAGCGCTCCAGCCGCTCGAAGTAGCGGCGCATGGCGGTGCTCCCCCACGATGCGTCAGCGGTCTCGCGCGCGATGTCGTCCCAGTCGCGGTTGTAGGGATAGACGGTGATCAGCGCGTGATGCGCGGTGCAGCCGCCCACTGTCCCGGCCCGCGGATAGAGGATGCCCTCGCCCGGCACGAGCTTGCTGTCGCGCTGGTGCTGCTGCTCGTCCGCGTAGTGCCGTACGAAGTAGTCCCAGCGCTGAACGGGGTCCTCGGAGGCATCGGCGTGGAAGGCGGGAACCAGGTAGTTGTCGTTCTCCTCGGCACCTCCCGCGTCGAGGAGAAGGACGCGCATGCCCGAGGCCGCGAGGTTGGCCGCCAGCGGTCCACCGCCGGCGCCCGCGCCGACGACGATGAAGTCGAAGCCCGTTTCGGTCGGTGGAGCGCCGGACTCCGTGGTCACTTCCCCTTCCTCCTCCCGAAGTCGGCCGCACTGGCGGCCAGGGTCGTATTGACGGCTGAGATGAGCGTGGTCAGGGCGGCGGTGCGGGGCGGCAGTTGGCCGCGGAGGCCGAGCAGGGCGGCGGTGGCGGTGTCACTGCCGTGGATCAGCACGCCCTCTCGAAGATCTTCCTGGAGCCGCTGGCCGCGGTTGGTGAGCAGATCGAGACCGAGCAGGATCGTACGGATCCCGAAGAGCCGGAAGGCGTAGACCGCAGCCGGACTGACGTCACGGTCGGGGTCGAGGCGCCGGATGAGCAGGGTGGGCGCCAGTAGTCCGGTGACGCCGTTGAAGAGCCGGATGCCGGCCAGGGCGTACACCGAGGTCGGACGGCGGGCAGCGCGATGCTTGGCCATGCTGTCTCCCTGGAGTGCAGTGGCTGCTGCGGCCACGAATAACCCCCGGGGTGCGATGACTCCCCCCGAACCACACTAGGGTGATGGCTGTGCGTGTGCATCTTGAGACCTTGGGTGGGGGCGCGAACCTTCGCACGTGACCCCAGGGCCGTTCACCACGGTGTGGGACTGCGCCATCGTTGGCGCGTGGGTACGCTGGACTGTACGGGGGCTGCTCCTGACAGCCCTTCACGCTGCGGCTCACGCTGCGGCTCACGCTGCGGCTCACGCTGCGGCTCACGCTGCGGCTCACGCACCTGCTCGCGGATCCGGCCGCCCGGTCGACACGCATCTGCACCGGCTTCGAGACGTGCCGCGGGCGCTACCCGTTCGGCGGCTTACGCCCGATCATCACCAACGATCACGATGTGGCCCGTGGACCGAGTGGGAGCCAGGTCATGCCCGGGCAAGTGAAGTGGTGGCCACAGGGGTTGCGGTGGAGGGTGGCGCCGGCACTGGTCCTGTTGGTGACGCTGTTCGTCGTCGCGGGTCAGGTGGACGCCGCCCTCGGCCGGATCGAGGCACCGGGGTATCCGTCTGCGAGCTGGGGCAGCCTGGTCTCCTTCCATCCCAGCTCCAACGAAGCCCGCACGGCAGCCCGTACGGCCTGGTGCGTGTGGTTCAACACCCGGGGCCCCGATCCGGGGCCGTACGTGCAGGCCTGCCTCGACGCGTTCGCGAGCGAAGGACACGATCGGGTCCTCGCCCCAACGACCGGGGGAGCCGAGGCGCGACTGCTGATCCGCTGGTACGTCGCGATCGACGCGGTTCTCATCCTGTTGTACGCGTGGTTGCTCTCCCGGGCCCTGATCGCCCTCGGCGCCAGGGTCCGCAGCTCGGAGGACCCGAGTCCCTCCCTGCGACGGGCCACCCAGCCCTCCCGACGTCGCCTTCTGATCGGTGCTCTGGTGGTGGTGGAAGCGGTGGAGGACACGCACCAGTGGAAGCTGTCCGGGCGCGACATGACACCGGAGCGGATCGATGAACTCTTCCAGATCGTGGGCTGGGCGGCCGTCTGCAAGTGGGCCCTGGTGGTGTTGGCCGTGTTCCAGCTGATCGTGCTGATCGCCCGCACGAGGGCGTGGACGACGCAGCCGTGACGGGGCGGATCCGGCGGCGGCCGTGCTGGAGCGGTCCGCACCTTCGGCAACCCGTTGACCTGCGGTCGCTGACCAGGCTCCGGCACGGCTCCGAGCCGGGCGGTGCGCCTCACGGCACGGACCCGCTCCCGACGTTCCGGACGAGGTCCCCCGGTCTCCCGACGGATCAGACGTACGTCGACGCGCCCCGCGGATGCGGCAGCGGTGTACCGCCATCGCCGAGCGGATCCGAAGGGCCGGGACGGGCCCTCCTGACCGTGAAGTGCACCTGAAGCACCCCGGTCCACACGAGCGCCGCGCCCAGCAGGTGGAGCATCACGAGGAGCGACGGCAGGGCCGTCAGCGACTGCACCAGCCCCACGAGGCCCTGACCGAGGAGCACGGCCAGGAAGACGGCCGTCTTGCGGCGCGCGGCGCCGAAGCCGTCCCCGGGCAGCACCGACAACAGGGCTCCGGCCAGGACCAGGGTCGCCCCGGCCAGCACGCCGTGAACGACGGTCACGCCCGTCCAGTCGAAGGGCATCCGCGCCACGTCGGAGGAGTCACCTGCGTGCGGTCCGGAACCGGTGGCGAGCGTGCCCACGACGACCAGGAGGGCCGTCACCGCGACCAGAGCCGTCGACAGCGCCCGGATCCGCGCGACGGACCGGGGCGCGAGGGGGGCCGGCGCGAGGGGGGCCGGTGCTCCGGTCCGCTCACCGTCGGCATGCGCGTACGCCGCGTTCGCCGCGTGCCAGGTGTACACCGCGGCCGTGAGCAGCAGCGCGGCGGCGAGGAAGTGCGCGGCGACGATGTACGGGCTCAGCCGCATCCACACGGTCACTCCGCCGACGACCGCGTTCAGTACGACGATCCAGAACTGTGCCCAGCCCCCGCGCAGCACCGCGGGCATCGGCTTCTCCTGGAGGCGCGCGGTGATGATGACCCAGCCCACCACCGCGCACAGCACCCCGGTGAGCAGCCGGTTCCCGAATTCGATGGCGCCGTGCATCCCCATCTCCGCAGTGGGGGCCAGCGTCTCTCCCGTACACATGGGCCAGTCGGTGCAGCCGAGACCGGAGCCCGTGACGCGGACGATCCCACCGGTCACGGTGATCGCGATGCTTGCCGTGACGGAACCGAGTGCGGCCAGTCTGACGCTTCTCGCTCCCAGCGAGTACCTGCCGGCAAGCCATGAGAGGGGAGTTCGCACGTCAGCCTTCCCTTGTTCTGTTGTCCCGGCCGCAAGACGGAACCCCAGCGTACGCCGCGCGTGCACACCGGCCTGACGGGGCGTCGTACCACGGCAGCGGTGCCTGCTGAGTGGGCGTCACTTCGCCTTAGGTGCGGCGGACTTCCGCCACGGTTCCCGACCGTCATCTCACACCGGGTCAGTCCCGGACGCCGTCGATGTCGACCAGTACGTGCCGGGGTCCGCGGAAGATCTGGTTGCGCCGGTACGGCGGCGGGTCCTCGACGAGCCGGGGGTTCTGCACCCGGCGGAAGAACTCGCCGACCGCGACCTGGACCTCGAGCCGCGCGAGCGGAGCGCCGAAGCAGAAGTGGATGCCCTGGCTGAATCCGAGGTGCTGGTTGTCGCGGCGCTCGAGGTCGAGCTCGTCGGGGTGCCGCAGCAGGGTGAGCACGCCGTGGGCGATGAGATTGACCGTGGTCTCGTGCCCGGCGAAGAGCAGGAGCACGGCATTGCTCGTGAGCAGGCCCTTCGGCATCCGTCCCTCCGGGCCGTCCTCGTGCACCATCGCTGAGAGCATGCCCGGGCCGGGCTGCCGGGCGTACCGGTCGTACAGCTCCACTGCGAACCGTCCGAACTCCTGCAGGGCCCGATTGCCCCCGGCCAGCCGGCTCCGGAACTCTTCGGAGGCGGTCTCGGGGCCGTACTCCCAAGCGTCCAGGGCGGTCTCGATCCAGTGGTGGAAGCGTGGCTCGTCCTCCAGCGGCACGCCCAGAACCTCGCATATCACCGTCACCGGCAGGGGATAGGCGAAGTCGTCGACGGCATCGAGCAGCAGGCCGTCCTCAGACCACTGAGAGGAGGTCCACCACGAAGACGAGCGTGGAACCCGCCGGGATCAACGGCGAGGGGGACTGGTTGCCGTAGCCGAGGCGCGGGGGAACGACGATCTGGCGCCGACCGCCGACCTTCATCCCCCTGAGTCCCCGGTCCCAGCCCTTGATGACCCTGCCACCACCCACGGCGAACTTGAACGGCTGGCCCCGGTCCCAGGAGGCGTCGAACTCCCTTCCGGACTCGAAGGTGACCCCGACGTAGTGAACCCGGACGACCCTGCCCGGCTTCGCCTCGGGGCCGTCCCCGACGACGAGGTCCCGGATGGTCAGCTCCTCGGGAGCGTCGCCCTCCGGAAGTTCGACCTCGGGCTTCGTCAGTTCACTCATCGCAACCTCGCTACTCTCCGCCGGCATTCCTCGTGCAGACCAGCCGAGCACATGGTCACTCCACGCAGTAGGTGATCACGCTACCGAGAACGCTGATCGACTGGAGTACATCACACCCCGCGGAGCGCGGCGCGGCGGGACGGTGCGCGCTCCGTCCCAGGCCGAGGACGCACCGGTCAGCGCCGCAGGGACGTGGCGAAGGTGGTTCCGGCCGGCGGTCGGCCGCGCGAGCTGTGCCGGCGGGTCGGGAAGGGGTGCGGCGGGGCGGGTCCGCGGGAGTTCGGCGCTGGCCCACTGGACCGCGCCGCCCAGGCGGGCTTGGAAGCGCAGGAGCCCGCCGTCCGCGTCGATCCAGTAGCGGTGTTGCCGAGCCGGCCGCTGCCCACGGGGGCGCCCGCGCTGACGGGGACCTCGCCGATCCGGTCCGCAGCCAGCGGGCGTCGCTGCGGGCCAGGAGCTGGGCGTTGTCGGGCCGGTCGGATCCGAGGTGCAGGAGGAGGAGCAGCATCGAGTCCAGCGCGGCCGAGTGCGGCTGGAGCGGGCGGTGGTTCCACCCGGAGGCGGGGGGCCGGTCGGGCAGGCCCCCGGTCCAGCGGGGCTGGTTGGCGAAGCCGTCGGGGGTCCAGTGCACGAGCTCCCGGGTGGGCGGTGCGGCGTCGTCGCGGAGCTCCGCGTAGCCGTGGTGCCCGCGCCAGTCGATGCGATCGGTGAGGGTGATGGTCCTGCCGCGGGACGTTCTCCAGTCCGGTCACCAGGACGCCGTTCTGCAAGTGGCTTCGGACGGTGAGGTTCTCGACGGTGACGCCGGGGGCAGTGACCGCGATGCCGTTGCCGCGCCGCCCTTCGCCGTCGATGACCACCCGATTGCGGTCGGTGCCGCGCAGGATGACCTGGCGCGTGCGGACCCGTACGGTCTCGCGGTAGCTGCCGGGGGAGACCAGTACCAGGTCGTGGGGGCGGGCCCGTTCGAGAGCGGCGGTGATGGTCGGCCTCTACATCTACCGGCTCTGACCCCTACATCAACGGCTCTGACCCCTCCCGAGGCAGGTCCGCCCCGTCGTAGCGCGCGTGGTACCCGCGCTACGACGGCGGCGCACGCAGCATCCGGTACGAGGAGAAGCCCAAGGGGCGATGGGCACCCGCCGGGGACGGGGGCCGACGGCGCTGCCGCGGGACGGTGAGCCGGGGTCGGGCCCGGAGCGGGTCCTCCCTCGTCCGCGCGACATGCGGCGGGCTGTGCGGCGCCCACCCGGCCGCGGTTGCTCCGCCCCGGGATGGTGATATTGACGTGTTCACGTCGTATTCACCTGCTCTCGGGATCCTGGGCTCCATGGCCCTCAGTAGACGAGCACTACTGGCACAGGCAGCCGCTTCGGCCACCGCCGTCGCCGCCCCCTCGCCCACCGTCGGCGCGGGCGGGGGACCCGCACCGACCACGACCACGACCCTGCGCGGCACGATCCCGCCCGGCGCACCGGACTTCGTGTACGTGCCGCTGGACGTCCCTTCCGGCGTGCGCGAGTTGCGCGTCTCCTACCGCTACGACAAGCCGCCCACCCCGCCGGGCACGCCGGGAAACGCCCTCGACATCGGCCTGTTCGACCAGCGGGGCACCGCGCTCGGCGGCCGCGGCTTCCGCGGCTGGTCCGGGGGTGCCCGGAGCGAATTCTTCCTCCGCGGGGACGAAGCCACCCCCGGCTATCTGCCGGGCCCCCTGGAGCGCGGCCGCTGGCAGATAGCCCTCGGCCCCTACACCGTGGCACCGCAGGGTCTGCCCTACGAGATCACCGTCACGTTCGTCCACGGCGCACCGGCACCCTCCGTCCCCGTGGCCTACCCGCCCCAGCGCATCCCGGGCCGGGGCCGGGCGTGGTACCGCGGGGACTGCCACGTCCACTCCGTGCACTCCGACGGCCGCCGCACCCCGACCGAGATCATCGCCCTCGCGCGCGCCGCCGGCCTGGACTTCGTCAACACCTCCGAGCACAACACCCACAGTTCCCACACCGCCTGGGCGGGCGCCGCCGACAGCGGGCTCCTCGTCCTCACCGGTGAGGAGGTCACCACACGGACCGGCCACGTCCTGGCCGTGGGCACGGACCCGGGCACCTTCATCGACTGGCGCTACCGGGCCCGTGACGGCCGCTTCGCCCGATTCGCCCGCGCGGTCCGGCAGGCGGGCGGCCTGGTCGTGCCCGCACATCCGCACGCCACCTGCATCGGCTGCGCCTGGAAGTTCGGCCTCGGGGAGGCCGACGCCGTGGAAGTGTGGAACGGCCCCTGGACGGCTGACGACGAGGTGTCCCTGGCCTCCTGGGACGCCACCCTGTGCGGGGCGAACGGCGCCCGCTGGCTGCCCGCTCTGGCGCACAGCGACTACCACCGCGACCCGGACCGCATCGGGGGTCCCCAGACCGTCGTCCTGGCCGACGACCTGTCCCGCGAGTCGATACTGGCGGGGCTGCGCGCCGGACGGGCCTACGCCGCCGAATCCTCGGCGGTCTCCGTGGACTTCACCGCGGTCACCCCGCGGGGGGCCCACGCGGGCATCGGGGAGGGGCTGGCCGTGGCCGATCCAGGCGCGGAGGTCCTCGTACGGCTGTCGGTGACCGGTGCGGCGGGCTGCGAGCTGCGGCTGGTGACGGACCAGGGCCTGGCCCTCACCGTGCCCGCGGCGACGGCCCTCGAATGGCGCACGACGCCCGCCCGCACCGCCTACGTCCGCGCAGAAGTCCGGCATCCACCCCAGGCGCCGCCCCTCCCCGGGCCGCCGGCCGCCCTCACCAACCCGATCTGGCTACGCCCCTGACGATCGCGGGAGCCTGCCCCCGGCCCCGGCACTTTCCCGCCGGATCCCTCGCTGCGCCCCGGCTGCGCACCGCCGTTCACGGCTGCGCACCGCCGTTCACGGCTGCGCACCGCCGTTCACGGCTGCGCACCGCCGTTCACGGCTGCTGCACCGGCCACGCGGCCGTTTCGCCGCCGAGCGCCTCGGGCCCTCGACGAGCAGCCTGACCCAGTGCTGCGTGACGCCGACCGTCTTGCCACTTGCCACTCGTATGGCGCTGAGGTTCCGAACGAACGTCGCGCAGGTTCAAGTACGTGCCGTGTCGGTATTCCTAAGATTCGA
Organism: Streptomyces sp. NBC_01214; assembly: GCF_026340975.1. GTDB lineage: Bacteria > Actinomycetota > Actinomycetes > Streptomycetales > Streptomycetaceae > Streptomyces. The sequence continues at coordinate 3,465,360 of NZ_JAPEOS010000001.1, forward strand.
CGGCAGAAGGGAAACCCGGGCTGTTCCTGGACGGGTACACACCAAGGACAAGAAACGCGTGAAACAAGAGAAGTCCAGCCGCATGGCCGTCATCGCAGGTACCGGCGCCGACACGGACATCCCCAACAGGGTGATCGGCAATGGCCGGACCGGGCGCGCCCAGGCCCCTCGGATCAAGATGATCCTTTGCCACCGGGACATCTCGGTGTCCGTCAGCACCAGCAGCGCGCGCAGCCTGCCTGCGGACAGTCCTGTCCCACTGGAGCCCGCTCGCCGCTGATCAGCCGGCTCCACGCCTTCTGCGCGCCGAGCTCGGCGGCGGACGAGCGAGGCACAGGGCCGACCTGAAGAGAACCATCCCAACTTTTCGGCCCCTTTCGTACGTGCAAGCAATCAGCTCTTTGATCGTCGAGGAGCTCTTTTCCTGAAACCCGGTGGTCGGACAGTGCTGCCGTGGGAAGCGGAGACATGATGGGCCAGAGTCCTTATGACTATGTCGTGGTGGGAGCGGGGACGGCGGGGTGCGTGATTGCCTCCCGGCTTTCGGAACGCCCCGGCGTGAGGGTGCTGTTGCTGGAGGCGGGAGCCGGGGACGCGACCGAGGCGATGGCGTCCCCTTGGGGGTTCCTGGGGTTCGACCCGTCATCCCTCTGGCTGGGCGCCTCGACCGTGCAGGCCGGTACGGGCAGGGCCGCTGACGTGCTGCGCGGTAGGGCGCTCGGCGGATCGTCGAGCATCAACGGCCTCTACCACCTGCGGGGGCACCGCTCCGGCTACGACGAATGGCCCGGACTCGGTGCTCCGGGCTGGGGTTTCGACGATCTGCTGCCCTATTTCCGCCGCAGCGAGCGCACGCGCAGTCGTGACGCCTCCGTGCGGGGCACGGACGGGCCGGTCGTGGTCGCCCCGGTTCCGGAACCCCATCCCCTGGCCACGGCGTGCGTCGACGCCGCGGTGCAGGCCGGGTTCACACGCGCCGATGACATCGGCGGCGGGCTGGAGACCGGGTTCGGGTGGAGTGACATGAATCTGCCCGGCGGCACCCGCCAGAGCGCGGCCGACGCCTACATCCGTCCGTTCCTCGACCGGCCGAACCTGGACGTCGTCACGGACGCGACCGTGCAGCGGCTGCGCATCACCGCGGGCCGCTGCACCGGCGTCGAGTACACCGTGGGTGGCGAGCACCTGTCCGTCGAGAGCGCCGAGGTCATAGTGACCGCGGGGGCCATCGGTTCCGCGCACCTCCTGATGCTGTCGGGGATCGGCCCGGCACGACACCTCGGCGAACACGGCATCGGCGTCGTCGCCGACCTGCCGGGAGTGGGATCCCATCTGCAGGACCATCCGATGGCGGGCGTGGTGTACGAGGCCAGCCGGCCCGTACCGTTCGTTCCTGCCAACCCGCCGGCCGAAATGATGGGCTTGCTGTACAGCGACCCCGCCGCGGCCCGGCCGGACCTTCAGGTCTACGTCGTTGCCGCACCGCTCCCGTCGGCATGGGGTCAGCCGCCGGCGGGCGGCTACTCCATCGCCTTCTCCGCGATGGCTCCGCACAGCAGCGGCACCGTGCGCCTCGCGGACGCCGATCCCGCCAGCGCTCCCGTCGTCGACCCCGGCTACCTGAGCGACGACCGTGACCTGGAGGTCATGCGCAGGGGCCTGGCAGTGGCACGCCGCATCGGGGAGGCCGACGCGTTCGCCGACTGGCGCAAGCAGGAAGCGGTGCCGGGCTCCGGGACGAGCGGCGAATCCGTGGAAGAGTTCATCCGCAAGGCGACCGGCCCCTACTTCCACTTCACCGGCACCTGCCGGATGGGAACCGACGCCGATGCCGTCGTCGACCCCGCGAACCTTCGCGTACACGGAATCGCCGGACTGCGGGTCGCCGATGCCTCGGTGATGCCGTCCATCCCCTCGGCCAACACCAACGCGACCGTCTACGCCATCGCCGAACGGGCTGCCGAACTGCTCGACTGAGCCTTCTTCCGCGCCCACGGCGCTTCCACAACGCGCTTCATCCCCACCCGTCCTGCGCCGAATGCGGCCTGACGTGCAGGCCCGCGGCCAGGGCGCGGCGGGCAGGTCCACATTCAATTGCATGTGAGTAATCCTTGCCGTTCTTCACATGCACTTGAGGTTAATGGTGGGGCTCTATACCTTCGAAACGAAAGCGCGAGAAGCAACGCGCAGTTCGGCCCGACCGGCCTCATCACCCCTCCTCAGACAGGAGCACCACCATGTCCGAAACGCTTCAGACCACTGATGTCGTCACCTCCGACGCCGACCTGCTCGACCGCACCGCGACCGCCGTGCGCGCCGCCGGTGCGGCGCTGCGCGAGCGCTTCGGCGACGTGGTCCGCTACGAGACCCGCGACGAGCTGATGCACGCGCTCGCCGTCAACGACAACACGGCCCTCGACATCCTGCGCCCCCGTCTCACGAGCCTGCGCCCGGAGGCGAGTTGGGTGGAGGACGAGCTGGACGGCGGGGCGCTGCCGCCCGGCGAGTGGTGGGTCGTGGACCCGGCCGAAGGCAACGTCAACCACCTGCACGCCCTCCCGGAGTGGGCGGTGACGGCCACCCTCGTACGGGAGAACCAGCCGGTGCTCACCGTGGTCCACCTGCCGCTGACCGGCGAGACCTACACCGCGCTCACCGGCGCCGGCGCCCACCTCGACGGCCGGCCGCTGCACGTCTCCCAGACCGCGAACCTCGGCCTGAGCATCGTGGCCACCAGCCAGGCCCGGCCGGACGAGGACGAGAAGGTCGTACGGCGCGTCGGCTCCTCGATCACCGCGATGCTCTTCGACGCGCTCGTCGTCCGTACCGCCGTACCCGCGACCCTGCACCTGACGAACGTCGCCGCCGGCCGGATCGACGCCTTCTGGCAGTTCGCCGGCGCCCGAGCGGACCTGCTGCCCGGCGCGCTGCTCGTCACCGAGGCCGGCGGACGGATCTCCGACGCCGAGGGCCGCCCCTGGACCCCGCAGAGCGACAGCTTCCTGGCCACCGCGCCCGGCGTCCATGCCGAGGCCGTCGCCACGCTCTCCCGCTGATCCCGCACACCACAACCGCACCCACGCAAGGACCACATCACCATGACCACGATCGCAGTTCTCGGAAACGGCCGCGTCGGCGGCAACCTGGCCGCAGCCCTCACCCGGGCCGGGCACGAGGTGACCGTCGCGGACCGCGCGCCGGGGGCCGCCGCCGACGCTGCCCGGACGGCCCGGATCGTCATCAACGCCACCCCGGGCGCCGGCTCCCTGGAACGTCTCGCCGCCCTGCGCGAAGAGCTGCACGGCAAGATCCTCATCGACGTCTCCAACGCCACCGTCGACGGACCGGACGGACTGCCCGCCGACCTCATCTACCCCGGCTCGAGCCTCGCCGAACAGCTTCAGGAAGCACTCCCCGAAACGCACGTCGTCAAGACGCTCAACACCATGCTCTTCCCGGTGATGACCGCGCCGGCCACGCTCACCCAGACGCCCACCGCCTTCCTCTCCGGCGAGGACCCGCTGGCCAAGCAGACCGTCCGCGAACTGCTGGTCGACCTCGGCTGGCACAAGGAATGGATCACCGACCTCGGCGGGATCCGGACCGCCCGCGCCACGGAGGCCGCGATCCTGTTCGTCCCGCACGTCATCCGGTCCACCGGATTCACCCCCTTCGCGATCTCGATCGCCCGCTGACGGTCGAGCCGTGCAAGCAGCAGGTGACCGGAGTCGGCGCCGGCACGGACATCAGAGTGCCGGCGTCCAGGTCGACGTCCCGGTGCGACAGGCTGATCTCGGCCGAGACGGCTCGGCAAGCACGATCGGCATGGCCCGCTGGCTGGAAGACGCCCGGATTCGGCTACGGCTGCACCGCTTCGAACGCCTCATCGGTGAGCGGGGGTTCGGCCCGTTCCAGATACTGCTCGTCGGTCAACGGGTCAGCCGGCTCGCTCCGGCTGGACCGGTCGGTACCCGCGTGCAGGTGCACACCGGCGTTCGCCGGGTCGGGCGCTCCTCCGTCACCTTCGGACAGGAGGTCGTGGTCGGCGACGAGCGTGTGGGCAGTGGCGACGCGACGGTCGTGCTGGCCGGCAAGTCGGGGCCGCTCCCGCTTCCAGACGAGCTGATCGCCGATCTCGACGAGATGCAGCTACCGGAGGCAGGGGTGGCGGGAAGGCCGGCCGCCACCCGTCCGCGCCCCGAGCGCCTGCACCGTGCCCACTACGCGTACGGGGCCCCGCTGCGTTCCCGGATCGGTGACGTCGACTCCAACCAGCACGTCAACTTCATCGCACTGGCCACTTGGTACGACGAGGCCGTCGCCGCATTCACCCTGGACTCGATCGGGACGACCGCTCGGGGCTCGGTGCCGGATCTGCCGCCCTGGTCGTACGAGATCCAGTATCTCGGTGAGGTGACCTACCCGGGCGACTACGAGGTCGCGCTCACGGTCCGTTCTTTCGACGCCGGGTCCGTGCACTACGAACTCGGTGTCTTCCGAGGCAGCACCTGCCTGGGCGTGGCCGACGCCATCGGCCCACGCGGCAAACTGAGCGCCAGCCACTTGCCGTTACCTCCGGCGGGGCTCTGACCGAGGCGGCGAAGGAGTCCCGGTCGTCGAAACGAAGCCCGGGGCGAACCGACCACCGCGGCGCGTAGTCGGGCGATCAGCTCGTCTCGCCGCATCAGAAGCATCAGCTCGGCTCTCGACCGCTGCAATGCGAGCCACCTATAGGAAGATTGGCACGGTGTCCATATGAGTCATGGCGCCATCCTGCGGAACACGATCACCACACGATCACCACAGGATGGCGCTGAAGCAATGAATACGAGAGGACCGGAGAGGGATGCACGGTACTGGAGCGGAGGTCGACGGCGCACGCGGGGTGTTCGCCGTGGACTCGACCGCCCCGGGCTCCGCACCGCGGGGACTCGACGCTTTCCGGCGCGGGTGGGAGACGCAGGTCGGCGACGACGTCTTCCAACTGCCGGCCTTCAGCCCGGACACGATCGGTGACTTCCGGGTCAAGGGCAACGTGGCCAAAGTGCACGGCGCGGCGATCGCCGATCTTCACGCCGCGTCGGCAACCCGGACCGCGGACGTCCCGGGCGGCGATCAGGATCTGGTTGCCATGTACGTCGTGCGGCGCGGCGCATGGACTCTGGGCGGCCCGCCCGGTTACGGCGACCAGACCGTGTCGGCCGGGCAGTTCCTCGTCCGGCACCTCGGGCGCCTGACGGCCTTCGAGACGACGGCGCACCTCACGGCGAAGTTCCTCGTCCTGCCCCCCGGCGAGCTCAAACCCCTGCTCGGGACCCGGGTCATCACCGGGCCGGCGGACTCGGCCGAGATGCGCTTGCTGACGGCCCTTACAGACGTGATCCACACCACCGTGGCCGACCTCGGCCCGGCCGGTGTGGCAGCTGCCCAAGCCACCCTGATCGAGCTGACCAAGGCGGTGGCGAAGGGCCGGTTCGACGACGTAGAACCCCGGTTGGCTCCCGCGCTCGCCCAGGCGGCCAAGGACCTCGCGGACCGTCGGCTCGCTGATCCCGAACTTTCTCCGGCGGTGCTCGCGCGTGAACTCAACGTCTCCGTCCGTACGCTGAACCGGGCATTCGCCGCGGTGGGTGAGCAGGTGACCACCTACATCCGCCACCGGCGACTGCACGAGGCCCGGCTCGCCCTGGTCTCGCCGTCAGGGCGCCTGAGCATTTCGGAACTCGCCGCACACTGGCAGTTCGCGGACGGCAGTCACTTCACCCGAGCCTTCAAGAAGCACTACGGTCAGACTCCCACCGAGTACGCCCGCTCGACCGGAGCGGCCTCGCCCTCGCCGAACGGGCACCCGCCGGGCCACCGGCTGGCCGAAGGCGCGTGACCAGAGGTACGGCCGCAGTCCAGCGGAGCGGAGCCGCGTCCGGCAGGGCCCAGAATCCGCCGGCTGGGTCGGGCCCTGGTCCGTGACCGGTCCGGAAACGGCGGGCAGTGGCAGGGCCGGCTGTGCGCAGCACGAGCCGCTGAGAGCGCCCGACCGGATCGCGCCCGCAGCGCAGCAACGTACGGCAGCGGCGGGCAGTGTGTGCGGCTTGTCCGGCTTCACGCTCCCGGCCGTCCTGCGTGACACCGTCCAGGACGCCGGCTCCACCTGGATCTGTGGAACTGCCACGAGGGAGGGGACGGCGCAGGCCTACGCAACCTTGCCCCCGACCGAGCTGGAACCGGATCAGCGCAGAGCTGGTGGAGCAGTTCTGAGTCCCCTCGCCCACGCGCCTTCCAGCAGGCCAGTCACACGAGTTCGATCTTTGTGACCGGTCTGCTGCGCGTTGGCGTCCGGATGCGGCTCGGCAGTGCATGCGCCTCCCTGCCTCCCCAGGGATCCCTCCGAGCCCTTCAGGCCGATAGTTCGCGGACGCTGGGGTGCGTCGAGGCGAGGTCGTGACGGATGAAGTACTCGGTGCCGAGGATCTCTTCCCGGTCCTGCGCCGAGAGCCCGCTCAGCAGGGCCGGGAGCGAGCGGGCTCGGGCTGTCTCCGAACGGTGTGCGCGGATGGCAGCCCACTTGAGGTCCAGCCGGGGCCGGACGTCCACTGCTGCGGTGACCATCTCGTCCGGGACCGTGTGAAGGCGCTTGCCGACCCCGGACACCAGGCTGGCGCGGCCGGAGCCGGCGGACTCCGGGTGTGCCGAGAGGTACGGAGCGGTGGGCTGCCACGAGGGCCCGGCCTCGGGGAAGGCGCCGGGGAAGGCGCCGGGGACGCCGGCCGAGTGCGCGGCGAGCAGGGTGACCCGGTGGGTGTGGATGTGGTCGGGGTGCCCGGAGGACCCGTGGGCGTCGTGGGTGACGATCAGGTCCGGCCGGCATTCGCGCACGTGGGCCACCAGACGCTTCACCGTCTCGTCCAGTGGGGTGTCGCGGACGCGATCGAGGGCTACTGGAAGGGCATTTCACCGAACCCGGCGGTGCCGCCCGTACGGCCGGTACGGCCGGTACGGCCGAAAGATCTGAACCGGTACCGGGAATCAGGCAGCGACGAGCTCCTGCTCGCGGTCCGGCGTATCGACCTTGGGCTTCTTGTTCGGCAGCGAGAGCCGGAAGACCTTGCGCCACGCGGAGAACACCTGCTTGGGCAGCGGCCCGGTGACGTACTCCAGCTCGTACTTGTCGAACAGTGCGCGCACCTTCACCGCGACCTCGGCGTACCGGTTGCTCGGCAGGTCCGGGAACAGGTGGTGCTCGATCTGGTGCGAGAGGTTGCCGGTCATGAAATGCATGGCCCTGCTGCCGCTGATGTTCGCCGAGCCCATCATCTGGCGCAGGTACCACTGGCCGCGCGTCTCGCCCTTGATCGACCGGCGTTCGAAGACCTGCACGCCCTCGGGGAAGTGCCCGCACATGATCACCGAATGGGTCCAGATGTTGCGGACCAGGTTCGCGGTGAACGTCGCGGCGAGCGTGGTGAGGAACGAGGGGCCCGACAGCAGCGGGTGGATCACGTAGTCCTTGAGCACCTGCTTGCGGATCTTGCGGCCCACGGCCCTGGCCCGCGCGCGGAACTCCGGGTTCTTGCGGCGGCGCTTGTGCAGGTTCTTGCCGAGCTCCAGGTCGTACGCTGCGATGCCGTACTCGAAGAAGCAGGCGTTGAGGAAGTTCCACAGCGGCTGGCCGAGGTGGAACGGGTGCCACCTTTGGTCCTCGTCGACGCGCATGATGCCGTAGCCGAGGTCGTTGTCCTTGCCGATCACGTTGGTGTACGTGTGGTGCAGCTCGTTGTGCGAGTGCTTCCACTGGTCGGACGGCGAGACGTGGTCCCACTCCCAGGTGGTGGAGTGGATCTTCGGGTCCCGCATCCAGTCCCACTGGCCGTGCAGGACGTTGTGGCCGATCTCCATGTTGTCCATGATCTTCGCCACGGACAGCCCGGCGGTGCCGATCAGCCACGCGGGCGGGAAGAACGAGAACAGCAGCACGCCCCTGCTGACCAGCTCGAGCTTGCGCTGCGCCGAGATCACCTTCCGGATGTAGGCGGCGTCCTTCTCGCCCCGGCTGGCGATCACCTCGTCGCGGATCGCGTCCAGCTCGCGGCCGAGCTCCTCGATCTGCTCCGCGGTCAGGTGGGCGGTGGGGTCGATGGCGGTCAAGGTGCTCCTACCGTTCGATGTCGCAGGGGCCCGCCGCGGCGGACACGCAGGTCTGGATGAGGACGCCCGGCTCGGCCTCGGTGATCTCGCCGGTGCGCAGGTCGCGGACGGCGCCCGCCTTGAGCGGCGTGACGCAGCCGAAGCAGATGCCCATACGGCACCCGGACGGCATGAGCACGCCGGCCTCCTCGCCGACGTCCAACAACGGCGTGGCGCCGTCCGCGTCGACGCTCTTGCCGGTGGCGCTGAACGTGACCTCGCCGCCATCACCGGCGACGACGATGCTGGGGCGGAAGCGTTCGGTGTGCAGGCGCTCTTCGACGCCGTGTTCGCTCCAAAACTCTTCGGCGGCGTCGAGCAGGCCCGCGGGCCCGCAGGCCCAGGTCTCGCGCTCGGCCCAGTCGGGTACCAGTTCGTCGAGCCGGGCGATGTCGAGCACGCCGTCCGTGTCGGTGTGCACCTCGGTGAGCCGCAGCTTCTCGTCCGCGACCAGGTCGTGCAGTTCGTTGCGGAAGATCACGTCTTGTGGCCGTGGCGCGCAATGGACCATGACGACGTCGTCGAACTCGATGTCACGCAGCATGCCCATCACAGGCGTGATGCCACTGCCGGCCGTCAGGTAGAGCACCTTGGCGGGCCGGGCCTTCGGCAGTACGAAGTCACCGGTCGGCTGGTCGAGCTGGACCAGCGTGCCGGGCTTCGCCTTGCGGACCAGGTGGTTGCTGACCTTGCCGTCCGGGATCGCCTTCACGGTGATCGTGACGCGGCCGTCCTGGCGGTTCGTCGGCGAGGTGATGGAGTAGGCGCGCCACAGGCGCCTCCCGTCGACGTCGACCCCGATCCGCACGTACTGACCGGCCGTGTGACCGCGCCAGCCCCTTCCCGGCCTGATCACGATGGTCGCGGCGTCAGCCGTCTCGGGGTGTACGGCCTCGATGCGCCCACGCAGGTCAGCGCCCGCACGCAGCGGGCTGACCAGGTCGAGGTAGTCCGACGGCAGCAGCGGCGTCGTGATCATCTCCAGCAGTTTCCACGCCCCACTGCGGAGGGTTGTACTTGTCATGGCCCTAGCTTGATGCGCCTCAGGGCGTAAAGTCCTGACCGCAAGACGTAAATTTGGTCAGCTGGATTGTTCGCAGGGAATAAAACATGAGCCATCCAATCCGGAGGGTCACCGAACTGGTCCTGGAGCAGGCGACGGTCACCGCCATCCGGGCCGGGCTGAAGACCACCGCCGACGAGGTCGTCCAGGCGATCATCGACGAGGTCCCTCCCTACGCCAACGCCCTTTCGGGCCGCATGGGCGTCACCATCCGCCGAGCGGTCCGCACCGCCCTGGGGCACTATCTGGACCTCGCGAGCGGGAACGCCACGGGCGGCGACGCCGGTGACGCGGCCTACGAGCTGGGCCGGGGCGAGGTGCGCGACGGGCGTTCGATGGACGCCCTGCTCAGCGCCTACCGCGTCGGCGCCCGCGTGGCCTGGCGATGCCTGGCAGCGGGTGCCGTACCCGCAGGTCTGCCTGCCGCCGAGGTCGCCAAGTTCGCCGAGCTGACCTTCGCCTACATCGACGAGCTCTCCGCCGCGAGCGCCGCGGGCCACGCCGACGAACTGGCCGCCCGGGGCCGGGACCACGAGCGCCACCTGGAACACCTGGCCCGCGACCTCCTCGCCGGTGCGAGCCCGGACGTGCTGCTGGCCTCCGTTCAACGGGCCGGGTGGCAGCCTCCGGTTTCGCTGACCGCCGTCTTGCTGCCCGCCGCCCAGGCCCGGCCCGCCTACCGGGCGCTCGACCCGAGCACCCTCGTCCTCGACGATCTGCCGGACGCCTTCGGTGTGCTGCTGGTCCCCGATGCCGACCGGTCGCATCTCTTGCGGCAGCTGACCGACCGCGCTGCCGTGGTCGGCCCGGCCCGGCCATGGACCCGTGCATCCGCCTCGTACGCACGAGCCGTACGCGCGCGCTCCCTCTCCTCCGACATCCGCGACACCGAGGAGCACCTGCCCGAGCTGGTGCTGAGCGCCGACGTGGACGCGTTCGCAGACCTGCGGGCCCGAGCCCTCGCGCCGTTGCGGACCTTGCCCGTCGCGACCGCACGGCGGCTGGAGGAGACGTTGCGGGCGTGGCTGCTGCACCAGGGCAGGCGGGACGAGGTGGCGGCGGCGTTGTTCGTCCATCCCCAGACCGTTCGGTACCGGATGTCGCAGCTCCGGGAGGTGTTTCCGGATCTCGCATCGCCCCACCGGGTCCTCGAGCTGACCCTGGCGGTCGGTCTTCGGGTCAGCTGACGCGTACTTCGACCGTCCGCGTCATGGCGTCGACGAGGGCGCGCTCCATGGGCTGGGGCGGGCGGCCGCCCCGATCGCGGTGTGGCTAGGAGGCCTTGGGCCACCTGTACCTTCCGGCCCAGTGGGCCCAGGCCACGAGGACCATCAGGACGGCTGCCAGTCCGCCCAGGACCATGACTGCGGAGGGCGAGGAGCGGTCGAGGACAGCCCCTCCGACCAAGGCTCCGATGGAGATCGTGGCCTGGAAGGAGGCGGTGAAGAGGACCGAGGACGCCTCGGGGGAGTCCGGGGCGGCCTTGGAGAACCAGGTCTGGGAGCAGACCGGGACAGCGCCGTAGGCGACGCCCCAGACGACCAGTAGTGCCACTGCGCCGGCGTCCGAGTGCCCCAGGACGGGCAGGAGGAGGGTCGCGCCGGCGATCAGCGCGGCGGCCGTGGCGAAGGTGGACCGCGGGTAGCGTCCCGCCGTGGCTCCGCCTAGGAAGTTGCCGGCGATGCCGGCCGCTCCGTAGATGAGCAGGTAGACCGTGATGAGACCCGAACTGACATGGGTCACCTGCTCCAGGAACGGGGTGACGTAGGTGTACGTGCCGAAGTGGGCGAGCACGACGAGGAAAGTCATGACCAGGGCGAAGCGGGTGTTGACGCTTCGGAGCATTCCACCGAGGACGTCGAGGCGCGTCGCCTGGTCGGAAGGCAGGGGCGGAACGACCGCGAGCAGCAGCACGAGGACGGCCAGCGTGAAGCCGCCCATGACGAGGAACGCCGTCCGCCAGCCTGCGATGTCACCGATGAACGTGCCCAGCGGCACGCCGAGTACGGAGCCGAGCGGTACGGCGGAGAAGATCACCGAGGTCGCGCGGCCCACGGACTTCGCGGGAACCAGCTGGCTGGCGAGTCCGGCGCCGATGGACCAGAATCCGCCGATGGTGATGCCCACCATGACGCGGGAGATCAGGACCAGCCAGTAGCTCGAGGCGACGGCGGCCAGGAAGTTGGCCAGCGTCAGCAGCAGGATGAACACACCCAGCATGACCCGCCGGTCGATCCGCCCGGTGGCCACCGTGACCACGGGGGCCGAGACCGCGGCGAGGAATCCTGGCATGGTCATCATGAGACCAGCCATTCCGTCCGAAATGGTGAAACTCGATCCGATCGACGTGAGAAGGCCGATCGGAAGAATCTCGGTCGTGACGATGGAGAAGATCCCTAGCATGACCGAAATGACGGCCAGCCAAGAGATGAACGGCGAGCGGTCCGTCGGTGCGGGGGATTGGATAGAAGTGGCGGTTGCTGTGGACATGAATTCCGTCCTGAGTTGGGCATCACGTGCAGAGTTGCGTGATCTCTAGCCCAGCAGAAACGGGCACCATCTTCTGGCAGATTACCGACACCAACAACCGACCCCTTGCGGCGTCGAGAGTGATCCGGCTGCACCCACAGAGTGTCACCAGTTCCGGTGTTTCAGCAGGTCAACGGGTCGAGAAACTGTCCGCGCAGGAAAAACGTCGCGTGATGGTTCACGTCGCGAACCTGCCGGACGGCGACTCGATTCGATGTTGTTCTGGTTCTCCCGCGTCGCATGTCGTGTCGCTGCGCCGCCGCAGTGGGCGTATCGGTCCGACGAGGTCGTCAGCTGAATTGAGGAGAAGAGTGTTCGAGCCTGAAGAGGTAATCCGAAAGAACGTGCAGGAGAAGGCGGCGGGACTCGACCGCGACGGTGTCTGCGCACAGAAGCGAGAAGCGCAACGCAGGTACGACGCCAGCACGCCGGGGTATTGCGTCGAGCTGGTCATGCGACGGGAACAGCTGGACGAGTACGTCAAGGAATGGCAGCGCGTACTTGACGAGATGTGCTGCTGCACCCCGCCGACCCGCTCAGCGGCCGGCGCGGCGACCCCACGGAGCGGATCGACCTCGAACCCTCCGCGCTCGCCTTCTCGTTCGACCACCGCGTCCGGGTGAGAGGAGACGCGTCGTGAACGCCGGCGGGAGCATGCGCGGCTCCGTCGACGGATTCGGCTCCTCCGCGCCGCTGGGCGTGATGCTGCCGGCGGTGTTCGCCGACGACGACCTCGCGCAGCGCTTCGTCGCGGGTATCGACGAGGCCCTCGCACCGCTGCACAACGTGCTCGACTGCCTGGACGCCTATTTCACGCCGTCGCTCGCGCCCGCGGACTTCACCCGCTGGCTCGGCAGCTGGGTGGGTGCGGAAAGCGACGGGCCGGACGCTGCCGGGGGCGCAGACGGCCCCGCGGACGCCGAACCGGCGGAAGCCGCGCCGGCCCCACCGGCCACCGGCCGTCCGCAGGACACGGAAGCGACGGTCGCGCTGCGCGCCGCGGTGACCGCCGCGGTACGGCTGCACCGGATCCGTGGGACCCGGCGCGGACTGTCCGAGACGATACGGCTCGCCTTCGGAGTGGAGCCGGAGATCACCGAGAGCGGCGCGGCCGCCTGGGACGCGCGGCCCCTGGGCCCGGTCCCCGGCGAGCGGCGGCCGCATCTGCACGTCACCGTACGGCTGCCGGAGCCCGACCCGGCCGCCGAACACCGGCTGGAGCGGCTCGTAGCGGCAGCTCGCCCCGCCCATATGCCTTACACGGTCCAGGTGACCGCCCCCGAAAGGACTTCCGACAGGTGACCAATCAGCAGGGTTCCCCGTCCACCCCGTCGTCCGCAGCTGTCGGCGCCGACGCGGGGAACGCGGGGAACACGTCACGTCATTGTGCTGAATGCGGTACGCGCTCGACTCCGGGGCAGTCGTTCTGCGACGGCTGCGGCGCGGTAATGAGCTGGACCCCGGGGCAGGAGGAACGGGGTACGGGGACGGCAGGTCGGCAAGGCGGCGCGGGTGCGTCGGGTGCGTCGGTTTCTTCGGGCTCGGGCGGGGGCACGTCGGCCGACGGCGATGCCGAGTCCGATCCTGAGGGCAGCCCGGGGCGCGGTCCCGACCCCGACCCCGACCCCGACCCCGATTCCGGCCCCGGCCTCGGTCCTGATGCCGGTGATCCCGCCCCCCGGGCAGGGAACGCGGGCCCGGTGCGGGAAGCGGTCCACGGACCCGTGAGCGCCGCATCGCCGACGGCGGCGCGCGCGGAGGAGGAGACCCTCCCCACCGTCCCGGTGGCTCCCGTCGCACCGGCCGCCTCCCCGGCGGGCGCGACCCCGGACGCGAGCGCGCGCCAGGGCGCTGCTCGTTCCGGTCGCCGACCAGCGCGCCGCCGCACCGGCACCGGATGTCGCGCCGGTCCTCCCCGGCGTGCCCGCCGGGGCCCGCCCCCGCGTCCAGGCTCCCAGCGCGGAACCCACCGACGAGGCGGGTCCGCACGGGGCGTTCAACGTGAATACGGCATGGAGCGCGGCGCGCGACCACTTCGCGAAGCGGGCCCAGGTCACCCCGGATTCCGCCGAGGCGTCCCGTTCCTTCGACGGCCACCCGCCGAAGGTGCTCTTCGACAAGATCAACAACAGCTGGTGGGGCCCCGGCGTCTCGCAGTCCGCCGACGGGAAGTGGATAGAGGCGCGCTTCAAGGAACCCACCCGCCTGCTGGACATCCTGATCACGTCCGGCATCTCCACCAAGGCTTCGGACCTCTCCGAGGCCGCGCTGCCGCACCGCATGGACGCGATCATCATCACGGCCGACGGGAAGCAGACCACGCGCCAGATCACCCTCGACCAGGTGAGCGGGCCGCAACAGCGGAAGTTCCGGGCACAGAACGTCGTCAGCGTCAGGTTCGTCATCCGCTCGGCGTTCAACGTGGGCGCCGACAAGCAGGTTTCGATGGCCGAGATCGAGTTCTTCACCCGCGCCGCGACCAGCGGTACCTAGTGTTCTGAGTCGGGAACTCTGTTCGGATGCGCGGGCTCGCCCCCTGGCACGGATCGAGCAGCCGAAGGCCGAGTTGACGCTGTCGGAGAAGGAACGGGCCGCGCTCGAGGAGCGGGCGCGGCGTCGTTTCACGCCGCAGGTGCGGGCCCTGCGGCGTCGGATCGTACGTGCGCGTGCTGATGATGTCTCGAACGAGGACGTCGCTGCTCAACTCGGCGCCCCACCCCAGACGGTGGGGCGCCGGCGGTCCCGGTTCGTGCGATACCGGATTGAAAGCGCTTCGAGCGAGTCAAGGACAGGCGCCTGACGGCAGAAAGGCCAGGTCAGACGCCCTTCCTCGTGCGTCTAGAAAAAGCCGAGGCGCTTCGGCGCGTACGAGACCAGGAGGTTCTTCGTGTGCTGGTGGTACACGCGCCGTACCGTCGCTGACCAGCCCAGATGGCACGTGTCGGGCCAAGTTCCCGTGGCTTGGCCCGTGAATGGCCCGGATCTTGGTTGTCATACGTCTCATCTGCGTCGTGGTGGTTCGTGGTCGGGCGCGTGCATCCGACTCCCGGAGCCCGCCTTGTGCCCGCAGGTAGATCATTAGACAGGGCTCTGCGCCGTTGGACACGGTTTCGATTCCCGCCATCTTCACTCCTCCCATGTGGGCGAAGGCAACGCAGTCTTGTCCGGGGCCCGATGGTAGGTGCCGACGTCCGGATTGCGCCTACCAACAGAGGCAAAAGCAGCACCTAACGGCATCAGCCCCAATACCATCCGGTGGTTGCTGCTGGACGCTCCTACCCCGATGGGGGCGGCGCGCCCAGCCTTTTCCCGTACTCCCGAGGAGCCGGATCCATGACCGACATCCAGCATGATGCGATACCGGCCAAGCCTCAGAACGCGCCGGGGCCTCCTCGGAACCCGTGGAAAACGGCCACGGTGTGCCTGGCCGCCGCCCTGACCGCCACCTCCGGCGGTCTGGTCTACACCCTGGTCTCCGACCAGGGGGCAGCAGCGCCGGAGGCGTCCGCGTCGGTCCGGGAGGACACGCGTACTCCGGATACCCCCGATGGAGACGTACCCTCTGCCGCGCCGTCTTCGTCGCCCTCTGCTGCAGGCTCCGCAGTCGGCACCGAGGCCCGCAGCGGCGGCGCGTACGTGACCGTGACCAAGGTGACCCGGGCCGACAGCATCAAGCAGACCGACCAGGGCGAAACCGCGACGGTGAAGGCCGGGGACGGGGCGGTGTTCATCGTGCTCGACACGATGGTTCGCAACGAGACGAAGGCCAGCATGGATCTCACGTGCGGCTATCCCGTGGCGAACTCACTGATCGACGACCAGGGCCGCCGGTACGACGCGATCAAGGACCTGTACAAGCTGCAGGGGAACCCGGAGTGCAACGACCAGCTGCAGCCGGGGTTCAAGAACGGTATGCAGTACGTGTACCGCGTTCCGGCGGGGGCGCGGATCGTGTCGTGGAAGTTCCAGGAGGTCGACTTCTCCGCTGCCGAGGAAGCAGCGGCGGGGCTGGTGCAGGTCGGCGAGGCCGCGGCGCAGGGAGCGTAGGCGCTGGCCGTTGAACTGCAGCTTGACCACCGTGCCGGTCGGGATCTTGCCTTGCTGCTTGTAGTGGGTGCCGGGCCGGAGCGGACGCCGAGTCCCTTGCCGGGGCTGACGATCTCGGCCTTGGGCTTTGCCTCGGGCTGCTGGTGATGGCCGCGAGCGGTCAACGCCTCCACACCGCATCCGCGTCCGCCTTGCGAGCAGGCGATGGGCGACGCTGTAGGGCTGGCGCCTGCCGCGGAGACTGCTGGCTCACCATCCACACTACGGCCCCCATGTCAGTGCCGGATCGTAGTCTCGGGGGCTATGAGCGAAGGACCGGCGGAAGAGCCGCATGACATGCATTCCTTGTTGTCGAATCCCAGTCTCCTTCTCACGACGGAACCGGCACGTGTCATCGAGCTGTTGGGCCGTGCAGACGACTCTCGGAGTCGGGCCGTAGCAGCGGTGTACCGGGCTTCGGCGGAAGTGCACCGGACGCTGGTGCCGGTTCAGAGACGCCAGGTGCTGACGCTGGACGCGGCACGGCTGGGTGAGACGGAACTCGCCGCATGGTTCGGGAGCGCGGATGTGCCGGGGCAGCCCGGTCCAGAGTGGGTTCCGGAGTGGGCGAGCGGCTCTGCTTCCGACCCTCGGTTCCTGCGCGCTTTCACAGGCCACGACGCTCCTGTGACGGCCGTGGCGACGGCGGTTGTCGACCATCGGCCGGTCGCCGTTGCGGGAAGCAAGGACGGGGCTGTGCGGGTGTGGGACTTGACGACCGGGAGGCTGCGGCATGAGCTGACGACGGGCCATACCGACCCGGTGTCGTCGGTGACGGCCGAGTTGCTGGCCGTGGCCACGGCTCTGGTGGACGAGCGTGCCTTGGCGTTCACACTGCACGCCTTTGGGCCGGTGGGCGTGTGGGATCTGGAGACAGGCCGTTCTGCAGGCGAACTCGTCGACATGGTGGAGTGCGCGACCCCGGACGGGCGCCGTGTGGCTCTGACCATGGGGAAGGACCGGACACTGCAGGCATGGGACCTGCTCACCGGGGCCCAGATCAGCGCGTTCCCCTGGGTCACGGACATAGGTGTGCTGGGCGGGCGCCTCGTCGCCGTTGCCGCCGCCGTGAACCAACCGGTCCAGGTGTGGGATCTGATGGCCGACCGTCAGGTCGCCGAGCGTCTCGCGGTCGTGGATGCCTTCCTGGTCGAAGGACAGCGGCCGTTCGCTGTGACTGAGGAGGAAGGCCAGCCGCCGCGCGTGTGGGACCTCATCACCGGTCACCCGATCGAAGGAGCCGAGCGGGCAGAGCTCGGGTTGTTGGAGGCGGAGGACTTGTCAGGCGTGTCAGCTCTGACAGCGGTCAACAACCGAGTGGTCGCCGTCACCCTCGACTATCAGGCCGAACCGGAACTGGTCGGGAACTGGACCGCCGACTACCGCGACAAAGACGCGTCCATCCGAAGACGTGAGACCGCGGTCCTGGGCGCGAGCAGGGTCGTGCTCTGTGCGGGAGCCGATCAGGCACTGCACGTCTGGGACCTGACCACGAGCACTCAGCGCACCGACGACATCCGAGCCATCAGGAGTGCCCCTGCCGGGGACGGACTGCTGGCCCTGTCCCCCCGACCCGGGTGAGCGAACAGACCTGTGGGACCTGATAGCGGGCCGCAGAGGCG
Organism: Streptomyces sp. NBC_01214; assembly: GCF_026340975.1. Classification (GTDB taxonomy): domain Bacteria; phylum Actinomycetota; class Actinomycetes; order Streptomycetales; family Streptomycetaceae; genus Streptomyces. The sequence continues at coordinate 3,482,841 of NZ_JAPEOS010000001.1, forward strand.
GCCGCATCAGTACCGGGAACGCGGTAGGAGTCGGGCCTCGGGCCACTTCCCGGTCCCTGGTGCTGCAGGGGCGAATGGTTTCGCTCGCCGCCGAACCGGACGGCACGGTCACTGTGCTGGACGCGGTGGAAGGGTGGCCCTCGGGGCGGCCGCTGACCGGCCACACGGAGCGGGTGTGCGCCATGGACACCGTGCCCGCCGGGCAAGCGACGCTGGCGGTGACCGCCAGCCTGGACCAGACCGTGCGGGTGTGGGATCTGGAGACCCGGATGCAGCAGGGCGAGCCCCTTACCGGGCACACCGGCCAGGTGTGGGACCTCGACACCACCCTCGTGGAGGGACGTCCGGTGGCCCTGACCGCGGGCGAAGACCGCACGGTGCGCATGTGGGATCTCACCCAGGTTCACGGTGGTGGCCGGCACCGCTCCGGTCATACCGGCGCCGTCGTCGCCCTCACCACGACGATTCTCGACGGGAAGCCCGTGGCCATCACCGCGGGCTCCGACAAGACCGTACGGACCTGGGACGTGGCCACCGGTCAGCAGGTCACCGATGCCTCGCAAACCGTGGCAGCCGTCATGACGACAGCGGACGTGGACGGGCGCCCGGTCGTCGTGACCGCCGGCCCGGACGCGACCTTGCACATTCTCGATCCCGTCAGCGGCCGAGAGGTTCGCTCGGCGACGCCCAGCCACCACGGCAGAGTCCTCGCCATGGCCACGGCGAACCTGGACGGAGTGCCCGTAGCGGTCACCGCGGGCAGCGACCGCACCGTGGGGGTCTGGGATCTCAACACTGGCAAGGCGTTGTGCGAGCCTCTCACCGGTCACTCCAGCCGGGTCACAGCCGTTGCCACCACTGTTCTGGACGGACGGCCCGTCGCGGTGACGGGCGGCTGGGACAAGTCGGTGCGGCTGTGGGACCTCACCACCGGCCGCCAGATCGACGGGCCATTGACCGGCCACACGGACTGGGTGACCTCGGTGGCCACCGCGACGCTGCCCAGCGGTCCTGCCGCGGTGACAAAGGGGCGGGACGGAACGGTCTGCCTGTGGGACCTCAGCTCCATGGCCCAGGTCGGCAGCCACGAGCTCACCGAGTCAGGTGCGAGCGGGGCGATAGCCGTCAGCAGCACCGATGACGGGCGACTCGTGGCGGCCATCAGCCATGACAACACCGTGCGGTTCCTCGACCTGGCCACAGGGCGCAGGGCCACCACCGACTATCTGCTCCCTCTGCCCGTGCACGCGCTCACAGCCGCACCGAATGGTGATCTCGTGGTCGCGTTCGGCCCCGAGGTGGCAGTGCTGCGGCTCCAGGCGTCCGGCGCTGTCGAAGTCACGCAGGGTGCTGCCGCCACGAGCGGAGCCGTACACCCATGAGAATCCGGGTTGTCTCACTCAACGTGCAGCGGACTTCCGTCCCCGCACCCCCCGGTGAAGGAGCGCGCGGTCGAATCTTGCCCAGCCATCGACTGTCTGCCGCTTGCCGACCGGGCACTTATGGTGGCATCGGTCTGGCGCCAACGGTGATCGCGAACCGGGCGTACTCCTCACGCATGATCCGGTCCCACCTCCGCGAACGGGACATCCGGGCGGTGATCCCGCAGCCAGTGGACCAGGTCCGCAACCGGCTACGACGTGGTCGAGGAGATGCTGGGCGCCCCGCTGGTGGTTCGACCGGTCGGGCATCGAGTGGTGCTGGCCACCTACTTGGCCGTATTCGGCTGCCGTCGAATCACGTGAACATCCGCGCCACCTGACACGGATCCGCTGCCGCCCGAATCGCTGCTCATTCTCACGAACAGAGTCAGAAAGGCCGTTTGTTCGGCGAACACTCCCACTCGCTGGAGCGAACCCGTGCCGACGGCGCTGGAAAACCCCGTCGGCGCGGCGTCTCGGTGGTCCGCTTCGGAGCGGGCCGCCGGTCTGGTCAGGCCAGGACGTCAGTTACAGCCGGGGGGAAGCCTCGGCGCCACGAGCGGCAACGGCGACCGGTCAGGCGCTGTCACACCCCTGCGCCGTCCCGCCGTAGTACAGCAACGCCACCTCCTGGCCGGCGCAGGCGACCAGGCCGCCTTCCGGACCGATGGCCAGCCTCACGCGACGACGCCTTGCCCCAAGTGACCGCTGGCGTGCGGAGGCGCCCTCACAGATGGGGAGTTGGAGCGTCGGTCCGGTCTGTTCGTCGGTTGCCACGTCCCAGATCCGCAGGGTGCCGTCGTCGTGACCGGCCAGCACGACGGTGCGGCCACGCAGCACCATGGTCTGCAGTGCACTGACTCCGGCGGGCCGGTAGAGGAGGTCGGTGAGGCTTTCGGCCTGCCATGCCCTGAGAGCCTGTCCCGTAGTCATGTCCCACAGTTCCAACCGCCCGTCCCAGTAACCGGCCACTACGACGGGACGGCCGCCGAGTGTCATCACGGCGATCGCGGAGACTGGGCCGTCTGCGGTGGGGAATGATGTGAGCTGCCTGCCTTCCGTGAGGTCCCAGATTCGTATCTTCTCGTCCCAGTCGTGGTCTAGGTCCATGCCACCGCCGGTGATGGCGACGGCACGGCCGTCGACCATCGCAGTGGCCACGTGGGCCACCCAGGTTGTGTGACCAACAAGGGGGGAACCGATCTGCCGGCAAGTCGTCAGGTCCCACAGCCGTACCGTGCAGTCCTCGTGGCCGGTGACGACGACCGGGCAGGCATCGATCATGACTACGGCCACGGCTTGGGTATCCTCGGCAGGCAGGTCCGACACATGGTGTCCAGCGGCCAGGTCCCACAGTCCGACCCTGCGCGAATCGTGGCCGAGGACGGCGACCGCCGGACGATTTCCGAACGGGACGATCGCCATGTCCTCCACCGCACCGACCGATATCTCACCGGAGCAGCTGCCGTCGGTCAGGTCCCACACGCACGCGGTGTCCTTGCCAGCGGTGACGGCGACACGGTGTCCGTCGAGCACCGTGGTCACCACAGTGCTGACCGGAGACAACGATGTGCCTCCGCATTCCGAGCGAGTCCACCGGGGAACCCAGATGTCGGACAAAGCACCGTCCGCCGGATTGCGCATTCTTCCACCCCGCACGGTGACATGAGCCAGGCGACCGTCTCCGGCTGCTTCAGAACGGTCGCCCACTGCTCGGTGGGCACGGCCGAGCAGCTTAACTCATGCGGCTCAGCCGGTCGTTTGGGAGCCGCTTTCCGGTACGCCGAGCAGCTGGGGGCCGGGCGGTGTCGTGGCTGACTTCACAGCAGCAAGTGGATGTTTGCGTCATTCGTCTGCAGGATGCGCCTCACTCATCCCAGGGGCGCAAACACCCTTGTGCCTTGCGTCCGGCGTGGCGGTGGCCGACATGGAGGCGTGCCAGCCTCACCTGACACATGGCAGTAGTCGCTCGGTGTCCGGTTCCGACCGGTGGAACGTCGGCCCTTGGAAGATCACGACATGTATCATTGCCTGCCACTGTGGAGGTGGGGCATCATCCAGGTTGCCCTGCTGTGACGGGGGTGGACGCGTGGGCCACAACGATGTCTTGGCTGGTACGCCATCGGAACCTTTTGGGGGATGGTCCGAAGCTGGGTGGGCTGAGCAGAAGACGGCGATAGCACAAGCGTTGTCCGGCGGGTCCGTGGACTCCCTGCTCATGGATCCTGCATTCCTCGTTCATGCCGATCCGGAGTTCGTAGTCCCGCTGCTCGACAGCGCCGCAGGTCACCGGGCACGGGAGTCGGCCGCGGTGTACCGAGCGTCCCTGCATTACAGGGGCCGCGACGCGGGTGTCCGGCGCTGGCTGCTGGGAATGCATGCCCTTCGCACCGACCACCCACAGCTGGCCGCAGTGGTGCGTGCCGTGCACGTGGCCGACGGAGAGGGCCCTGCTGGAGTCTGGTGGCCGTCCTGGTCGAACGGGGGACACGTGGCGGACTTCTGGGCGGGGCGGCCTGCGGCGAGCGGGGCGACGCCTGTTCCAGGGGCCGGGCCGTCCGGCAGGGACGTGCGGGAGGTCGTCTTGACGACTCCGGAGGGCCGCCAGGCCGTGGCCTCTGCCGGCCTCGCCTCGTGGGTGTGGTCCCTGATCACCGACAAGAACCGGACCAGGCCTTCCGACGGCGTCAGGCCCTTCGCGGTGACGGCCCTCGGGACGCGGCTGGTTGTCGTTCGTCACACCCGCGAGGGGACAGTGCGGGTGTGGGACGTCGAAACCGACCGCCCAGTGGGGCCGCCGATCACCGGGCACATCGCCTCGATCGCTGTGGGCGTCCTCGACGGACGCCCGGTGGCAGTCACCGGTGGCTACGACAAGACGGTGCGGGTGTGGGATGTGGCAGAGGGCCGCCCTCTCGGTCAGCCCCTCACCGGGCATACCGACTGGGTGCGGGCGGTGGCGGTGGCCTCGCTGGAGGGGCGGCTGGTTGCTGTCACGGGCAGTGATGACAAGACGGTTCGGGTGTGGGATGTGGCGGAGGGCCGCGCCCTGGGTCAGCCCCTCACCGGGCATACCCGTTCGGTGCGGGCGGTGGCGGTGGCCTTGCTGGAGGGGCGGCTGGTTGCTGTCACGGGCAGTGATGACCACACGGTGCGGGTGTGGGATGTGGCGGAGGGCCGCCCTCTCGGCCGACCCCTCACCGGGCATACCCGTTCGGTGCGGGCGGTGGCGGTGGCCTTGCTGGAGGGGCGGCTGGTTGCTGTCACGGGCAGTGATGACAAGACGGTTCGGGTGTGGGATGTGGCGGAGGGCCGCCCCCTGGGTCAGCCCCTCACCGGACAATCGGGCGTGGTGAGCGGCGTCTTCACGGCCTGCGTGGACGGCCGCCCTGTCGCCGTCACCCACTGCAGTGAGAAGGAGCGGGTCCAGATCTGGGACCTTCTGGCGGATCCACACCGCACCGGTCACACCGCTGCCGTGTGCGCTGTGGCGGTCGCCGACCTCGACGAGGGTCCCGTCGCCGTGACGAGCGGCGAGGACGGGACCGTACGGGTATGGGACCTGGCCGATGGCCGATCAGTCGGCCAGGCGTGGGCCGGCGACGGCGTGGCCAGGTCCCTGGCCACAGCCACGATCGAAGGTCGGCAGGTGGTCGTAACGGGCGGCGGTCACGTGGGCTTGTGGGACCTGACGACCGGCCGGTCAGTCCGCTGGCTCGGAAGCCACCGCCGTGGCGGTGTGAACGCGGTTGCCGTGGCCACCGTCGACGGCCTTACGTACGCCATCACCGGCGGCAACGACCGGCTCGACCTGGACGGTGACGAGGACGACGGAAGCGTACGGTTCTGGGGCCTGCCCGAGGGGCCGCCACACGGTAAAAGCGAGGGCGCTCTGCTGCGGGCCGAACTGCGGCTGGGCACCGACGAGGGTCAAGGACACTTGTGGCTGGAAGAACTGTCCCGGGAAATTCCCCGGCGTGAGTTCCACCGGCTGGATGCCCATTGGGTGCGGGCGTTGGCCGTGGCCACCGTTGCGGACCGTCCCATTGTCGTCATCGCCTGCGGCAGCTACGGCGAACTACGTGCAGTGGACCTCACAACCTGGCAAAGCCTACCGTTCGGGCATCATGAGAGCTGGGTCAACGCGGTGGCCACGGCGACCGTTGAGGGCCGTCCCGTGGCTGCCATCGCTGGCGAGGACGCGACAGGGCGTGTTTGGGACCTGACCACCGGCGAGGCTCTCGGCCAACCCCTGATCGGTCACACCGCTCCCATACGAACCGTGTCGGTCACCACTCTCAACAGCCGACCGGTCGTCATCACCGGAGGAGACGACTGCACCATCCGCGCCTGGGACCTGAACACTGGCCAGCAGATTGGGCCGGAGTTGTGCTTCCCGAACCCCATCAGGGCCGCGGCGACCACCACCGGGGGTGAACTGATCGTCTGTCACGGCACCGAGATCACCCTCTTTGCCCACGACAGCCCTGATCGGACAGCCCGGTGATGCTGGGAGGGATGGCGGGTTGCTGTGCGGGCGGGTCGCTGGCCTGGTGTGCCGGTACGCGGCGCAGCCCACCGCGGACCGGCCCGACGGCGCGATTGTGGCCACCACCGGTCCGGGCTGGGCCCGCTTTTGGTCCTCGTCGAGCGGCCCGGACATGGCTGGAGTCGATCACCGGCCGCGACCAGTCGAGTTGCTCGGCCGCCTGCAGCCTCTCGAGCAGGATCACGTGGAGCCTGTCCCAGACGCCGGCCTTGTTCCAGGCCTTGAGGCGGCGCCAGCAGGTCATGCCCGAACCGAAACCCAGCTCCTGGGGCAGGTACTCCCACTGGATGCCGGTATGCAGCACGAACAAGATCCCGCACAAGGCCTGGCGGTCCGGCACCAGCGGCCGGCCCGGCTTCAGCTTCGGCCCCCGTATCGGCAGCAACGGCTCAATCGACCACCACAGTTCATCCGAGATGATCCACGGACGAGACTCCCTCTTTCCCACGGCCAGACCAACGAGCATCCAAGCCGACAGGCACACCTCGACCGGCTTCTGTTAGAGGCTGTTGTCTTTCCGAGTCTGACGACTGCGTTTCAGCTGGTCAGGGGTAGGGGCGGTGTTCGTGTGGGAGTGATGGATCGTCGTTTCGTCGCTCCTGTGGAGGTCGTGGATGCCGTCGGTTGTCGGACTGCTGGAACAGCACGAGCTTGCCGCCCGTCGTCGTGTGGACGGGCTGCGTGAGGAAGCCGACCGCATCCAGGCCGAGCTCGCGACGGCCGAGCAGGAGTGGCTGGAGTGGACAATCGCCCGCGAGCGTGTGGGTGCGGTGCTGTCCGCGCAGAGCGGGAGTTCAGCCGACGTGGTGGGCAGCGACCTGCCGGGCGGCGCCGGGACGGAAGCCGGGGTGAAGGCGTCAGTGCCCGTGGCGGCGAAGACGAAGTCGCAGGTTCCGGTGTGGCGCGAGGGGCTGGACGCGTCGGCACTGTCGGCGGACTACCAGCGCATCCTGGCCGTGCTCGCGGATCGGGTCCGTCTCGGTCAGGGCCCGCTGACCTGCCAGGAGATGGCCTCCGCCTTCGGCATGGACGTGGTGCCGGCCAAGGTGGAGGCACTGCGGTCGAAGGCGAAACGCCTGGTCGCGCGGGGCTGGCTGGCCGAGCCGACGCCGGGCCGGTTCACACTCGCGCCGAATGTGAACGGGCCAGGCGGCGGGTCATGACCATGGTCATCGACCAGTAGACCATCGCCTCGGCGCTGATCGCGCGGCGTTCGAAGTCGCGCACCAGACGGCGGCTTCGCATCAGGTGCGCGAAGAGCCGCTCGACGATCCACCGCTTGGGCAGCACCACGAAGCCGCGCATGTCGTCACTGCGCTTGACGATCGCCAGGACCAGGGCGAGCGTGGCCAGGCAGTGCTCGACGAGGCTGCCGGTGTAGCCACCGTCGGCCCAGACGAGTTCCAGCCGGTGGTGTGCGTCGGCCACCTGCTCGAGCAGCACCTTCGCGGCGGCGCGGTCACCGATGTCCGCGCTCGTGACCATCACGCCCAGCAACAGGCCGAGAGTGTCGACCACGACATGCCGCTTGCGCCCGTTGACCAGTTTCCCGCCGTCGAAGCCGCGGCTGTCGGCGCCGACCACGGCGTCCGCCTTGACGGACTGCGAGTCGATCACGCCGGCCGTCGGCTCCGTATCCCGCCCCGCCTTCTCGCGGACCCGACCGCGCAGCCGGAGAACGCATAGACCCGGTCCCACGGCGGGAAGTCAGCCGGCATCGCCCGCCACTTGATCCCGTTGTCCACCAGATAGCGGATCGCGTCCAGCATCGCCCGGTGACAGTACGCCTCCGGCTGCCCGCCCCGGCCCCGCAGCCAGCCCGGCACCGGCAGCAGCGGCCGGACGGCCGACCACTCCTCGTCCGTCATGTCCGAGGGATAACGCGGCTGCCGGGCCTCGTGATCGGCAGCGTTTCCGAACCGGTGAGCCAAGCAGTCACACTCCAGGGCGACCGAGCTGGACGACCCACCCAACAACACGGGACACTGCGGCACCAGGGCGCCCTGATGTTGCTCGGTGATTCGACACCAACGAGCTGTTCAGGAGGCCCCACCCGCATGCGCCGAGCACCCCGCGACCACCCGATCGGGACTCCCGTTCGACGGACATCTTTCAAGATCGGAAAGACAACAGCCTCTTAGGACCTCTAACATCGCGACGTATGATCACGGTTGCCAGCTGGAATGTTCTGCACCGCGTCCACGCCGAGAACTGGGGTGAGGACGCCCTGAGGGGTTGCCCGGACGAGTCGGAGCGGATCGCCGCGGTTACGGCGTTGCTGGTGGGACGAGACGAGCACGTCATCGCCCTGCAGGAAGTTAGCGGTGACCAACTGGCCAGCCTCCGCCTTGCCCTGACCGGCCGGAGTGTCCACGCGTTGAGGTACCCGCGCGTCCCAGCACCGCGCCACGGGAGCTGCTCGCTGCGCGACCCCGAGGAGTACCTCGTGCTCCTGGTCGACGGACCGAGCCGGGAGGTCGCTGCCGAGTCCTTCGAGGACGACCCGGGGAAGGGCGCGCTCGCCGTCGAGACCGCCGGAACGCTGATCGTCGCCACGCACGTGAGCGGCGATCAGCGGCGCACGCGCCAGCTGGCACGCCTGGCCGAATTGGCCGCCTCTTCGCGGGGATACGCAGCAATACTTCTCGGGGACTTCAACACCGACCGTGCCACCGTAGCGTCGGCTCTGGGTACTGGCTTCGCTGTCGCGGACCTCCCGCCGGACGGCCTGCCGACACGGCCGCGCACGTCAGGCTCCAAGTCGCAGTGGATCGACCACGTGGTCGTGCGGGGCGCTGTTGTCAGCAACGCAGCGGTCGAGAGGATGGAGGGCCTATCGGACCACAACCTGGTCCGCGCGACCGTCACCATGTGAGCTGGGCAACGAGCGGGGGAAGAGACCCGACAGCGACTCACCACCGCCCCTTGCTCGACAGGCCCGACCTGCACGGTCCACCCCCATCGGCCGACTTTCTCGACCTCGATGAGGGTTGCGCTCTCCCGGAGACGTAACAGCGTACCGAGGAACGGCGAACAGCCAAGTCAAGACAGCCCTCTTCCATGGTCGGGTCGGATTCAGTGCAACGCGAGGATTCCGGCCTCGCGCGTCGACGGCGGGGGACTCTTCGGGGTCGCCGCTCTCCCGGATCTCCGCCCAGTACCGCTTGAGCTGCGACAGCGTGGCGTTGACCTGTTCGAAGGCGGCCGTGGATCGGTGGTCAACGTGGCGTCCACAGCCGCCTTCCAGCCGACGGCGTACTTCGCCGTCTATGGCGCGTCCAAGACCTTCGTGCTGAACTTCAGCCTCGCGCTCCGCCACGAGTAACGGCGGCGCGGCATCCGTGTGCTCGCGCTCTGCCCGGGGCCGGTGGAGACCGCGTCGGGCCGGTTGGGCATCCGGCATCCGGCGGAATGAAGCCCGTGCCGAAGCCCCCGAACCGATGCAGCACCATCTGTGCCAGCGGCAGGGCCGCCACGCCCGCAAACGGTGGCGGCGGATGGACGCCATTACGGCGCAGGCCGGTCCGATCGTCCCGCCCCCCAACTCCCGGCCGCCCCGGGTTCAGGCATCAGCCGCCAGTCGAAGAGCATCAGCTCCCGCTCCCAGCCGGGCGATCTGGCCAAAGCGTCGGCGGCCTGGGGCACGTGCAGAAGACAGGGGTGGCGCAACAGCTCGCGCCGGTCGGTCAGCGCGACGGTGAAGGACGCGTGGTCCGGATCGCAGCCGGGCCCGGGTCCGCCGGGGGTTCAGGAACATCCGCGCTCACCTCGCCTGCCCGACCCGTGTTCCCAATCCCCGAGGCGCCGGCACCGGACGGCCACCCGGCGCCAAGAACAAACCTGCTGCGCTGGCAGGTGCGGGAGAGGGCGCGGCGGAAGGCGGACCCGAGCCTGGGTGCTCGACATCCAGAGCATGTACAGGGCGGCCGGGGTGCCCGCGGAGTCGGCGGGCGTGATGCGGCCAAAGAATACCGGGCTCAAGCACGGCCTGGCCGTTGACGTGTGGCGCATGGTGATTGTGGTGGCGGTTCTCGCCGTGTCCGTGCACGACAACGCCGCCGGCATCGCTGCTGGACATGGGACATCGTGTTTCCACACTTGAAGACGGGTCTGGTCGAGCGTGTGTTCGTGGAGGGTGGTACAGGCCACGTCACCTCGCGTACTCCGGACGACCGCGCCGTGGACTGCCCCTGCTGCGGCATGGCTGCGCATCGTGTCCACGGCCGCAATCAGCGGCATCTCGCCGATACCGCTGTCGCTGGGCGTCGGTGGTCATCGACTTGTTGGTGCGCCGTCTCGTCTGCGATCAGCCAACGTGCCTCCGGTGCGTTCATTGAGCAGGTCGGGGACCTGACCTGCGTCCGATCGTGGCTACCTGTGCCATGTGGTCCGACAGGAATGCCGTGCCGCCTGACGGCATCGCGACCGGCTCCGTGAAGAGCAGACCGCTCCCGGTGACCGGGTAACGGGCGGCGTCACCGTGGACGAGCAGGTAGTCGACCCGGTACGCCGATGCACCGGCAGGCAGCAGCTCGGCGTGGAAGGTGGGCAGGTCCGCTGCGGCGAACGGATCCCGCCATCCACCTTCGTCCACCAGCGCCTCATACAGAGCTGAACTGCTGGGGAGGTTGAAGTCGCCGCCGGCGATCACCAGGTCGGTGTCCCGGTCGCGCGCCTCCCGCACGACCCGGTGGAACCTCGTCAGCTGCGCCATCTGCAGGGCTTCGTGCCGGTTGCCCGCCGACCAATCCCCGTCCCTGTTCGCGGCCAGATGCACGTTGGCCACCACCGTTCGGTGTCCGGAGACTTCGAAGGCCAGGACGCCTTGGAGACGGCTGCCCAATGTCACCGCGCAGCGGAACAACGGGCCGCCAGCTCGCGGCCGCGTGCCGCGGAACGACGTGTACCGGACTGCCCGCAACGGCTTTCTGGAAAAGGAGACCAGGCCTCCGGCCGGCTGACCGAGCATGCCGGACCTGCGGGCGACGAACGGGAACGACGGCAGGTGCAGCGCGAGAAACCTTTGCAGACGCGGGGTCCAGACCTCCTGGAAGTTCACGATGTCCACCTCCGTCCGCTCGAGGCGGCGGCAGAACTCGGCCGCTCGCTTCTTCACGGGCCGCAGCGAGTTGGACATTCCGCAGCAGACATTCAAGGACGCCAGGCTGACACTCTCCCCGTCAGTCGCCACGCGGCCACCCCCTGAGCTCGAGTCTCACTCACCTTGAGCGTCTCGCCTCCGACCAGCGGCCGAGCGCCACCCGCGACAGGACTTCGTTGTAGGAGCCGAAGACGCAGAACGCGGCCAGCATCAGGAAGAAAACCCAGAGCACCAGGCCCCTCCGTAGTCCGATGTGCTCAGCTCGTAGGTCAGGGTGTAACGGAACCATGAGGACTGGCCAGTAGCCGAACAGGACCCACCCGTGGCCCGGAGACCGGTGATTCCGAAGAGGTGGCGGAGCGTCCCGGCGCCCAGCAGGAACCACAGGACCAGTCCCAGCCTGGTCCAGGCCAGTATCACGGCGTTCGTGAGGACATCCTCGGTGGGCGGATCGAATTCGTCGCTCTTGTCCGCCACAGTGATCCCGACCACCGCATCCCGCCAGGTCTCCAGGTCCGCGCGCTCCCCAGCCCCCGGCGGCGCTGTAAACGGAGGAGGCAACCTCCCGGCCCGCCTCGGACCCGGAGGCGCGCCGGTACGTCACAACGTAGTGCGTCACTTTCGACGTGGCCTCGCTTCCATCGGAGTTCAACTCCGTCGGACGTGTCGCCCCGTCACGCTGCCGATCTCCCGCGCGATGCAGCCGCGCGTGGCCCCGGCCGGGGTCGGTACGCCCCCCGAGCACAGACGCGGATGGCGGAGTCCCGTGACGTCCTGATAAGGCTCCACCGCCCAAAGCATCGCGCAGACGATCGCGGCCGCCCCGACCAGCAGCACCCCTGCCTGAACGATCACGATCCGTCGGACGCGACCCCCGCCCCGTCCCCGCGTCGATCACCCGGCCAACGACGCGAGCCTGAGCCCGTCATGCCCTGCCCCGTGCGACTACACGAGGAGTGGCGGACGCTCATACGCCACTGCGGCAGGCACCGGGGCTTGGCCCTTGGCTCATGATCCTTCCAGACATCCGACCACGAGCCATCCGTGGAACTACGTAGATTGCCGCCCTAGTTTCCCGGTTCCCGCATCCCGGTGGGACGTCGACGGTCTACTCAGAGGGCGGTGCGTGAGGTGATGTCCGTTTCGCTCTTTCGGGAGGGGCAAGCGGGCTGGCCACGGCGTCACCGGGCGGCTCCGGCCGCGGCTGGGTGAACAAGCCTTGCTCGGTCTCGACCACGACTGATCCGCAGATCCCACGACCACCTCCGAGATCAGTCGCGGCGTACGGCAGCGCTGCCGCTTCGATTGCTCACGGGAAGATCGCGCGCCAACGGGAGGCCTGCCGCGTGTCCCTCCGACATCGGTCGCAGCCAGCAGCAGTTCAAGTACGTTCACGCCGACGGTTCCTCTTCCGGTCGGCAAAGCAGTTTGCTCTCTTGGCGTCCGATGCTTTCTCATGATCTCGGAGGCCGTACAGGGAGGGCGGGATCATGAAATGGCGATGGGACAGGCAGCACCGAACGCAGAAGGGGTTCGGCGGAGCGGAGGCCCCGGAGAGCCGGGTGCTGCGGCACTGGGGCCTTCAGGGCGTGGAGTGGTGGCCGTGGCTGCGCCGCTCGCCGGTGGCCGTCGACCTGCTCGCGTGGTGGGGACACGCGGAGGCCTACCGGGCCCTGGTCGGGGAGGATGCGTACCAGGAGCGGGGGCGCGAGCTGTTGTCCCGGGCGTCCCCCCGTGACTGCGCGGCGGCGGGCATGGGGTGCGAACGGCGCATCGACCGGGCGTGTCGCACTCCGGAGATCTGCGCTCTGGAGCCGGCCGCGCCGGGCCGTCGCGAGGGCCCGGCGCCGGGAGCGTGCAGCGGTTTCTACGGGGACACCTGGCTGAGGGTGAGGTTCAGCCCTGACGACCGGCATCGTGCGGTGTCCTGTCGTGAGGACGAGAAGTGGGCATCTCGCCTGTGGGTGGACGGCGTCCAGGTGGAAGCGGACGTGGCCCTGGACTTCGGGGGCCACTGGCAGGGGAACCGGTTCTACGTGGTGCAGGCCATGGGCCCGGACGACCATCCGATGCAGAGATGGGGCCCGGGAGGGGGCTGGATCGCCTCGTTGCTGATCCACGATATCGAGCGGGGCGCCTCGCGCCTGCTCGTGCCGGAAGACACCGAGGCGTGGACCGATCCCCTCGTCGTCCTGACCGGGGACGAGTTGAGGATCTACGCGGACCGGGCGGCCCACGACGCCGACGAACCCGGCCGTGTGCTCCGCCTCGGCGAGGCCGTCGCCGACGACGGCACCGAGCCCGGGACCGACGGCTACTGAAGGAGGGCAGCCGGAATGCAGGGAAAGGTGCCGTAGGGAAGCCGAGCCGGGTGGCCCCGGACTTGTTCCGCACCCGCTTCATGTCGTCTTCCAGCAGCGTCCCCTCTCCACCAGGTTCAGCCACGACGCGCTGGTGGGTGTGAAGTGCAGGTGGAACCGCGGGTGCGCCAGCAGCCACTTCTTCCCGTCCGGTGTCTTGTGGGTGGCGTAGTTGTCGAGGATCAGATGGACCTGGAGGTCTGCGGGCACTCCCTTGTCGAGCTTGGTCACGAACTTCTCGACCTCGGCGGCCCGGTGGCGGCGGTGGGAGTGATCCGATGACTTGCGGTGGCGACCTCCAGGGCCGCGTAGAGGGTGGTGGTGCCGGCGCGGATGTAGTCGTGGCTGCGGCGTTCTGGAACGCTGGGCATCATCGGCAGGACCGGCTTGGACCGGTCCAGGGCCTGGATCTGCGACTTCTCGTCCACGCAGAGGACCAGGGGCCTTCTCCGGCGGGTCGAGGCAGAGCGCGACGACGTCGCGGGCCTTGTCGATTAACAGCGGGCCCGTCAGACAGCTTGAACGTGTGCGACCGGTGCGGGGCCAGGGCGAACGCCGCCAGATCCATGAGACCGTCCACTGCGACATGCCCGTGGCCGTGGCCGCGGCCATCGACCGGGTCGACCAGTGCGTCGCGTTCTTCGGCTTCTCTTCGAGCGTCTTGACGATCACCCGCTCGACATCCGCGTCCGTGATCTTCCGTGGGATACCCGGCCGTGGCTCGTCGCCCAGCACGTCCAGGCCGTGCTCGAAGGAGCGCCGCGCCAGGTGCGGACTCCGGAGCGATCCGCAGCCGCCGCGACACCTCCATGACCGAGTGCCCCTCTGCGCACTCCAGTACGATCCGCGACCGCTGAGAAGACAACGGCGGAATCTCCGGACCAGGACGACTCATACCCCACTCACGACACACCTCAGACCCAGGTCACTAGTGTGATGCGCCTGAAATCTGAGGTGTAAGTGGCTAGGGTGTTGCTATGTCGCCCGGGCCACGTGCTGTTGAAGTCGTCTTATCTGCTGAGGAGTTGGCTGATCTGACCTGTTGGGCAGGCGGGTCAGGTGGGCCTCGTCTGGCTGAGCGGGCCCGGGTCGTGCTGGCGTGCGCGGAGGGGCTACCGACCATCCGCGTGGCCGAGAAGTGCGGCGTCACAGCGGATACGGCCCGCAAGTGGCGGTCGCGGTTCGCCGCTCGTCGGATGGCGGGCCTGGCGGACGCGCCGCGGCCGGGACGGCGCAAGGCGGAGCTGGTACTGAGCGAGGACGAGCGAGCACAGCTGACCCGCTGGGCCAGGCGCGCGAAGACAGCCCAGTACCTCGCGCTGCGCGCGAAGATCGTGCTGGTGTGCGCCGAGGGCGGGACGAACAAACAGGTCGCCGGCGAGCTCGGGGTCAGCGAGCAGTCGGTGAACCGATGGCGCTCTCGCTTCGTCGCCCGTCGGCTGGATGGGCTGGCGGACGAGCCTCGGGTGGGCCGGCCGCCGTCGATCCTGCTGGACCAGGTCGAGGACGTCATCGTGGCGACGCTGGAGACTGCGCCAGGCCGTGACACGCACTGGTCGCGGGCCTCGATGGCGAAGCACAGCGGACTGTCGAAATCGACCATCGGGCGGATCTGGAAGAGATTCGACCTCAAGCCCCACGTCCAGGACGCCTTCAAGCTCTCCACCGACCCGCAGTTCGTCGCGAAGGTCGTCGACGTCGTCGGCCTCTACCACAACCCGCCCGAGAAAGCGGTGGTTCTCTGCGTCGATGAGAAGTCCCAGATCCAGGCACTGGACCGGTCCCAGCCGGTCCTGCCGATGATGCCGGGGATGCCCGAGCGCCGCACCCACGACTACTACCGGCACGGCATCACCAGCCTGTTCGCCGCCTTCAACATCGCCGACGGCACCGTAATATCCCAGCTCCACCGCCGCCACCGGGCCATCGAGTTCAAGAAGTTCCTGGCCCGCATCGACACGGCGGTGCCCGCTGACCTCGACGTGCACTTGGTCTGTGACAACTACGCCACCCACAACACCGCCGAGATCAAGACCTGGCTGGGCAAACACCCCCGCTTCCACATCCACTTCACCCCCACGGGCTCCTCCTGGATGAACCAGGTCGAGGGGTGGTTCGGCCTGCTGACCGACAAACTCATCCGCCGCGGCGTCCACACCTCCGTCAAAGCCCTCGAGGATGACATCAGGGCGTGGATCGCCACCTGGAACGAGAGCCCACGGCCCTTCACCTGGACCAAGACCGCCGACGAGATCCTCAACTCGCTCGCGGACTACCTCGCGAAGGTCACCCCACCCGGCACCAAAACCACCTAGCCACTTACACCTCAGATTTCAGGCGCATCACACTAGTGCAGGGCAGGCAGCGACGCTGCCGGTGTGCTGGCAGCTGCCGCTTCGCTGCCGGATGTGGTGGCCGAGCTGACAGTGGCGCGAGGCGTTACAAGACGTTAAAGGGGAACGCCACCGACCGGTGCTTGCCGCTCAGCCGACTCGTGCAACCCTGCCGTTGTACGCTGCCGGGCTGCCGACACCAGAGCTTGTATCACTGCTTGGTCGGCACTCATCTCGGGGTGCCACTGCACGCCCAGGGCGAAGTGGTGCCGGGTGCTTTCGATGGCCTCGACTGTGCTGTCTTCGGCGTAGGCCGCGACCGCCAGGCCTGCGCCGAGGAGGTCGGCTGCCTGGTGGTGGTGCGTGGCCACCTGTCTGGTCCCGGGCAGGAGCGAGGCCAGACGGGTGCCCGGCACGGTGGTGATGGCATGTGGCGTGAAGAGTCCGAGATACCCGTTGTGGCCGTCGTGACCCACCTTCTCGGGCAGGTGCTGGATCAACGTGCCGCCCGCGTGAACGTTCATCAGCTGCATGCCCCTGCAGATTCCGAGGACGGGAATGTCACGGTCCAGACTGTTCTTGAGGACAGCGCGCTCCCACCGGTCGCGGGCGGGGACCGGAGTCCCCGCACACGGGTGGGGCTCGGCCCCGTACAGGGCGGGATCCAGGTCCTCACCTCCGGCGAGGATGACGCCGTCCAATCGCGCGATGACGTCCGCCGCCGCGCCCGGCGCATCGGGCGGCAGAAGGACGGCCCGGCCTCCGGCGGCCTGAACGCATGTGGCGTACGCCGCGGGCAGCAGTGCGGCGGGCAGCTCCCACTCTCCCCACCGCGCGTCGGTGAGGTAAGTGGTGATTCCGATAAGTGGCTTGCGCACGCAGCGCCCCTTTCCCATGCAGCAGTCAAATCCAGTCAGATGACTGACCACCCCCTGAAACCCCGGCCCGGCGACGGTTGCGGGCAACGCATCACGGTGGGGCGGCAGGGCTCCGTTGCACGGACGGCGGTGCACGGGTGCACCTCGCGGCATGGGTAAGGGGACGGCCACGGCACTGAGCGAGACGGGTCACGCCCCTTGCCTGGTGGCAGAATCCTGCTGGCGTTCCTCCTTAAGCACAAGAAATGACATCTTTGTGTGAGGTAAGTCAGGCTTAACCCATGCAGATGCCAGATCCCCGCTTGCTCGCCACCTTGGAGGCCGTGGTGCGCCACGGCTCGTTCGCTGCCGCCGCCGGCGAACTCGGTTACAGCGCCCCCGCCGTCTCTCAGCAGATCGCCGAACTCGAACGCCGCGCAGGCCTTCGAGTCTTGGAGCGCCGTCCCGTGCGTCCCACGCCCGCCGGCCAGGTCCTCCTCGATGCCGAACAAGGGGTACGCTCCGCGCTGGCCGCAGCTGCACTGGAACTCGACGCCCTGCGTGCCGGCACGTCCGGGCGGATCCGGCTCGGCGCTTTCACCTCGGCCGCCACGAGCATCGTCCCGAAGGCTCTCGCGCAGTTGCAAACGTCGTACCCCGACGTCCGGGTCAGCCTCTCGCAGCTGGAGCCCGAGGCCGGCTACGGTCGGATCAAACGGGGAGACGCCGACCTTGCCCTGACTTATGACTACGACTTCATTCCCCAGCCGCCGCCGCGCACACTGCGCCGGACCCTGGTTGCACGGGACCCCGTCGTGGCGGTGCTTCCCGCGGGCCACGAGCTGGCCAGCCGGGAGGTCATCGACCTGGCGAGCCTGGCCGGTGAGACGTGGGTCGCCGCGCCCGAGGCCGCGCTGCGGCTGGAGCTGCTTGCCCAGATGGCCAAGACATCAGGCTTCGAGGCCCGACTGAAGTACGAGGGAGACGACTTCAACACCATCCTGGGCTTCGTTGCCGCAGGCCTGTGTGTCGCGGTACTGCCCCGCTTGGCCCTGCCCCGCGGTGTGGCCAATGTTGTCGCGAGACCGCTGGCCAACCCGGAGCTGACACGGTTCATCTACACCGTACGCCTCGACACCCGCCACGCCCCCGAAGCGCTGCTGGCGCTCGAGCGAATGCTGACAACACAGGTCCGGGCAGTCATTGCATGAGCCCCCGACCAGCCGTTCGGCGGTGCACTGACACATTCGATCATTTGTGAATACATGCATCGTGGCGCCCGTCCCAGGTCGGGTGCTGCCAAACAATCGTCCTTGGGAGGCTCCTGGGGTGCTGACCGCTGTCGTGTAGTGACGTGATGCGGAAACCTCTTTCCGTATGAGCGCTGCCGTGATTCGACGTTGCGACATCGTGGCGCTGACTGATCACCGGTCTCGTGGCCGCGAACATGGCAGCCCGGCGTGGGCATGAGCGTCGCCCCCCGACATGGACGCCTCGGCGGTGGAGGAACACCGCCGACAGCCGATCACGCCGGTGGGCGGTCGACCTGGACTGGTCGACGTGACCGATCAGGACTGGCCATGGGCATGAAGACCCGATCTCCGCCGGCCACGACCGAGTCGAGCCATGCGCCCGCCACGATGAGTACTCCCGCCGTGCCCGGCCGTCCCTGCCGGCTCGCAACCCGAGGCCCAAGCACGCGCAGGAAACGGGTGGCGGCTGTGAGCGGGCGCATCATGAGGGTGAGGCGTCGGATACGGCCCTCATCGTCGAGATCGAGATACTGGGTCTCCTCCAACCGCAGGCGACCGACATGACCCGCGGCGCGCAGGACCGCGTGCTGTCCTTCCTGGAACTGTGCCTCGTAGTGGATGCCGGTGAACACTTCGAACACGCTCGTCAGGAGTTCCTCGAGTTCACGGTGCCCCCGAAACGTGAACCGGTCCGTCAGTGGCGAAACGAGCTCAACGTCCTCGGACATAGCGGCTACTGCCGCTCTCGCATCCCCCGCCTCGCCGGCCATTCGCCAAGCTGCGACGTGATCAGTCATGCCATCCCCGCAAGGCGCTCGGCAATGACGAGAGTGCCGGGCGCTGCGCGCCCGCCCGGGCCCGGCTGGACCGAGACGCCCTCCGGATGAACCGCTCCACTGCAGGTACGACAGGTGACGGACACCTCTAGGACCTCTCCGCAGTGGTGCCGAAACACGATCGGCGGACCATCCGGCGCGTGCCAGCGGTCGCCCCACTGGGTGAGTGCCAAAAGCACCGTCACGAGCTCCCGTCCTGATGTGGTGAGCACGTAACGGAACCGCTGGGGACGCGTGGAGTACTCGACCCGTTCCAGCACATCGCCGTCCACGAGTCTGTCGAGCCGATTCTTCAGCAGTGCGCGGGACACGCCAAGGTCGCGGGCCAGCTCCTCAAAAGTGTCAATGCCGAGAGAGATGTCGCGCAAGACCAGCGGTGACCAGCAGTCACCCATCACATCCAGGGAGCGCGACAGCGAACAGTGGAACGCTGCGAATGAGGCACGAGGCATGGCCACAACCTAGTGCATTCATATTCTGAATGCACTCACGAATCGGTTCGGCGGCTGCTGCGCTGGGGCAGCTCCTGGAATTGCCATCATCCAAGGGCGCGAGATCCCGCACTTCGCGGGCCACCGATGGTTTGCCCTGAGCTGCATCGGGCGGCAGCTGCCTCGTGGCGTGATAGTCCTTTCGGCGAGGGCGATGCCGGTACCCCATGGCGGGGATGTCAATCGTCCTGCCGGCGCCCACGACCAGTCCGCGAATACTGTGCCGCCCGACTCGTGTGGTGATCAAGTGGGAGTTTCCGAGTAGTACCGTTGGAAAAAAATGACTGTTTATGACCGTGTTATGTTTGCCGGGCTTAGCGGCTGTGGGCCGCGGGTCGGCGCCAAGGGATCGCCCTTGACGGAGCTGCAGCGGGTGGGTGAGAACCGTGCGCGCCTCACTCCACCGCACTGCTGTGGACCGGGACGAAGCAGGCTCCGCGGGGCTTTATCCGTCACGGAAACCAGCAAGCGGCACGACCGCCGACCATGCCCGAGTAGACCGCTGAGGCAATGCCCGTCGCCCTGCCCCGATTCCGGGCGGGTGATAATGACGAAATGAAATGAGTGGAATGACTCGCCATCAATACCGCTGCTCAGTCCGTTGGTCGGACATGGACGTCTACGGGCACGTCAACAACGCCGTCTTCCTCACCTATCTGGAGGAAGCGCGCAGCGACATACTCGGTGGCCATGCCGCAAGAGCCGGTGTGGCCACCTTCACAGCGGGCTGCGTGAGCGCGAAGCACGAGATCGAGTACAAGGCGCCCTTGGAGTGGCGCGAGACGCCAGTCACCGTCGAGGTCTGGGTTACCGGCCTCAGGGCGGTGTCATTCAGCCTCGCCTACGAGGTGAAGGACGAAGGGACTCTGTACGCGAGGGCAGCCTCCACGATGGTTCCCTACGACCTGGAGGGCAAGCGCCCGCGGCGCCTCACCGAGGCTGAACGCGCTTACCTCACGGGATTTCTGACGCAGCAGTGACCGCTTGACCGGGCCGGCCCGGTTCACCCCCGCAGGGGCGACGACCGCTGACATGGGCGACGACCGCCTGCCACGCCCGAGTGGACCCGCTGAACAAGTGCCATCGCCATACCGTGATGCGGGCAGGAAACAATGAAGAAATGAAATGACTCGAATGACATCCCTGCTGCTCGTCCTGGGGGGCCTCGCCGTCTCAATCCGTCCCCGCCCGCGGCTCATCCGTCGTGCTGCGGGATGAGTAGGTCACAACCTTCGATGAGGTAGGACGTCTGACCCGCCTCACTCGCACAAGAAAGAAACAAGTGAAGAATCGCTTCGCCCTCTTCTATGTTGTGTGTCTGTTGAGCCTGAGTGCGTGTTCCACGAATGGTCAGGTAATGCAACCCACCGAGACGTCGTCGAGCACAACTCAGGCGGCACAATACCCGAACACGGATGCAGGTTTCCGGAAGCTGATCATAGCTGCACGTTTTGACAATGATGTGGTGGCTTCACTGGAGCCGAATGCCGCCGACTATGCAGCGGTCTTCGAGCCGGAGTTCGCGGCCAAAGCCGAGAAAATGTACGAAGAGTGGATCTGGTCCAAGCCCACCGCCACGCTTGACATTGACCCTGAAAAGACCGAAATCAAGGTGGCGAAGGCTACCACAGACGCCATCAGGGATTGGCCGAGTGAGGTTAGCGAAGAATTCCCCGGTGGATACGAGAGGGTGGCCCCTTACCTCAAACCGGGAACGACGATCTATCAGTGGGAGTATCTGGAGCCGGGCGAAGCGCTCGGTATGGCGTACGACGGCATGGCATACGTCAATGGGCGCTGGGTGTGGTTCCCGAAGCCGTGGCGCGCCCTCGACTAGCCTGAGTCGAGCCCGTGTCCACGTGGTGAGGCGCCATTGGCCTCGAGTCTGGGGCGGGGACGCCTACGCGCTGGTCAGTGGTTGCCCCTGGCGGGCGCCCGGTGCCGCCGGCGTCTGCGATCAGTCCGCCCGGGGAGGCTCAGGGCGCCCGGACCGTCGGCGGCGACGAGGGAATCACGGCAGGCAGTGTTCGGAGGGCACAACTTGGCGATGAGGGGAGGCAGTCCGCGCTGTGCGCTGCGCGTTGATCAGGCACCTCATCGACTCCATGGCCTGGGCGGCCGTTCCGCGGACGGGCCCGGTTGGTGGCGGTCGGGTCACACGCCGCTGGTGCGGCAGGCTGGGGTATGGCCCGCGGCGGTGTCGAGCTGTTTGAGCCTGTTTTGTCAGGCCGGCTGAGCTCTGGTCATCGGCAGCAGCGCGGATTCCGGGCACCGTGGAGGCGAGAGACGGGGATCTACCGCAGCGGCGCGCAGTAAGCATGGCTTATCCAACACGAAGGCGTCTTTATTTGCGCTTACTTCTGTGCGACTGCAGGATTCTGCCGCGGGCAGGAGCGTGAGTCGCACGTGCCACCGCAACCTCTTCGTCGAGCGCGCCCGTGGTTCCCGTGTGTGATGCCTGCTCCGAGTCCGGATATGTCACCTCCCTCACAGTTCGGGCAGATCCGGCATCCCGGGCGGGGGATGACGGGCTGAGAGCACCGGCGGGAGCCCTACGTGCAAGAAGGGACAACGAGTGCACCCACCACCACGGTCGGCCGTTCCTGCACTGTCGGCCGTCGCAGCGGGAGAGTTGCCGCAGTTGACGGCAACTAGCCTGGTGGAGTGGCGACTTGGGCTCCGTCTTCTTCATCGGAGCGGGCGGCGTGCGGGCACCTCGTGAGTGCGTGGGGGACCAGTTCTGACGGACCGTGTCGGTGGCCGGTGCCGGGACAACCAGTGAGTCCGGCCTGTAGCCGAGAGTAGTCATCGACGTCTGGTGGGCTACCTCCAGTCTGTCTCGTGACAGGGGTCCGAACCAGCAGGCGAGGAGACGGCATGCTGTGCCGGCTGCCGGATTGATGCGATCTGTCGCCGAATTCTCTAAACAGTTGAGCGTTTGACCTCTGATGTTCACGCTTTACCTGTCAAGTGCCCAGAGGCACGGCCTCGGGCCCCACCGATTCAGAAGCGAGTCGAGCATGGTGCGTGTCCGTTCATCCTTGACACAGCTGCCCGCCTATGTCCCGGGCCGCAAATTGCCCGGTGCGGTAGTGCTGGCCAGCAACGAATCCCCCTACGGGCTGTTGCCCGGTGTAGCCGCAACGCTTACGGAGCTGGCCGGCGGCGTGTCGAGGTACCCCGACCTGAGCGCCACTTCCCTCGTGCGGGCGATAGCCGGGCACCACGAGGTCGAGCCGGAGCGGATCGCGGTGGGCGCCGGATCCTCGGAGGTCTGCGGACAGCTGCTGCACTCGGTCGTCGGCTTCGGCGACGAGGTCGTCTTCGGATGGCGGTCCTTCGAGGCGTATCCGATTCTCACGGCGGTGGCAGGCGGTGTGGCGGTACGGGTCCCGCTGCGCGACCATGCGCTGGACCTCGACGCCATGGCCGCGGCGATCACCGATCGGACCCGGCTGGTCTTCGTCTGCAACCCAAACAACCCCACCTCCACCGCGGTCGGTGAGCGGGCGCTCCTCGACTTCGCGGACCGTGTCCCGGAAGACGTGCTGATCGTCGTCGACGAGGCCTATCGTGAGTACGCGGATCCGGCGCTGGTCCCCGATGCCCTGGCCCTGCTCGGCGACCGCCCCAACGTGGTGGTTCTGCGGACGTTCTCCAAGGCCTACGGACTGGCGGGACTGCGCGTCGGCTACTGCGTGGCGCCGCCGTGGATCGCCGCTCATGTGCGCAAGGCGCAGGTACCGTTCAGCGTCAGCGCCCTCGCGCAGGAAGCCGCCGTCGTCGCCCTCGGCGAGCGCGCGGAAGTCGCCCGGCGGGCCGCCCTCACGGTCGTCGAACGGGAGCGCGTGACTCTGATGTTGCACGCGCTGGGCTTCGAAGTCCCCGACTCCCAGGCCAACTTCGTGTGGCTACCGCTTGCGGACGAGAGCGCTGACTTCGCCGTCCACTGTCTTGGCGGGCACGTCGTGGTCCGCCCGTTCCTCGGGGAGGGCGTCCGGGTGACGATCGGACTGCCGCAGGAGAACGAGGCTTTCCTCGATCTCGCCGCGACCTGGAGAGGCTGAAGGCCGTGCGCCCTGGTCCTTATGAGCGGCATCGCGAACTGCTTCAGCAAGCCGTGCGGGCCCTCGCCGCCGGTGAATGCCGGCGGCCCTTCACGGAGGCGACCGGACAGGATGCTGCCGACGCGGGGATGAGATCGGTCCGAACAGCTGGGAAGGTCTTCGGCTCCCTGCTGGGACGGCCCTTCGATCTCGACCAGCCCGGCGAGCTGGGCCGGGTGTGCACCGAGTCCTCGCCATACGGGATCGGCATGGGCATCAGTTACCCGCGATGCGACCCCGCAGCTCTGGTGGCGGCTGCCGCTCAGGCGACGGCCGGGTGGCGCGCAGCCGGGCTCCGCCGACGAGCCGGGTTGGCCGTGGAGATACTGCGCCGGCTGAACACTCGCAGCCATGAGCTGGCCCTTGCGGCGCAGCACACCACGGGGCAGCCGCCGCAGGCGGCGTTCCGGTCCGCGGGGCCGCGCGCCCAGGACCGTGCGCTGGAGGCCGTGGCCCTTGCCTTCGCGGAGTCGGAGCGCGTTCCGGCGGACCTGAGCTGGGAGAGCGGCCAAGGGACCCAAGGGAGCGGGCAACCGTCGCCGATGCGGGGCACCAGCACCCTGGTGCCCCGCGGAGTGTCGCTGCTCATCGGTTGCCCCGACTATCCGCTCTGGAACGGCTACCCGGGTCTGTTCGCCAGCCTGGTGACCGGCAACCCGGTGATCGTCGCCCCGCATCCGCGTTCCGTGCTGCCGCTGGCCATCACCGTGCGCGTCGCCCGGCAGGTGCTGGCGGAGGCCGGCCACCCACCGGACATCGTGACCCTCGCGGTGGCGGAACCAGCGGAACGGCTGCACGAGAGGCTGGCCACGGACCCGGGGGTGCGCATCGTCGACTTCACCGGATCGGCGCAGTTCGCCGGCTGGCTGAAGGAACACGCCCGCCAAGCCGCCACGTTCGTCGACCGGACCGGCCTGAACACGGTGATCGTCGACTCCACCGGTGACTACCGGGATCTCGTGCGCGGCCTGGCCCACTCCCTGTGCCGGTGCAGCGGCACGGTCCGCACCACGCCGCAGAACATCCTGGTGCCGACGACGGGCATCGCGACCGATGAGGGGCACAAGAGTCTGGGGGACTTCGGCGCCGACCTGGGCGAGGCCGTGGACCGCCTGCTCGGGCATCCCGCACGTGTGGCCAGGCTGCTGGGCGCGATCGCCAGCGATACGGTGCGGGCGGGGCTGGCGGAGGCCACGCGGTACGGCACCGTGCTCCATGCCTCCGGAGCGCTGCGCCATCCGACTCATCCGGCCGCCGATGTGCGCAGCCCCCTGCTCGTCCGGCTGGCGGCGCAGGACGAACGGATCTACGCCAGGGAGTGGCCGGGGCCCGTCTCATTCCTTGTCGGTACCGACTCGACGTCGCACAGTCTGGCGCTCTTCCGCCGCACGGTGGGCCGCCACGGGGCGTCGTACGCCACCGTGCACTCGACCGACCCGCTGGTGCTGGCGGTCGCCGAGACGGCAGCACTGGACGCCGGGGTGCACCTGGTGCAGAACCTCGCAGACGACTTCCCCGCGGACCCCTCCTCAGCGGGCGCGGATTTGCCCCCCGAGGGCGCCCACTTCGTCACCGGGCGGTTCCGGGTGGTGCGGTCTCGGCAGCATGCGGCCGGGACCGCCCCGGCTCCTGTCGTGGAGGCGGCCCCGAGACCGACCCCCATCGGGGCTGCGGAGTCGCCTCGGGCTCCGGCGCCGGCCGCGGGTTCCGCTGCCGCGCTGGTCGACGTCTGAGTGACCGAGCGGTCAGGCAGTCCAGTGCGTCCCGCGTCCCCGCACCTCGTCGAAGACCAGCCAGGTACGGGTCGAGCGCACTCCCGGTACCGCCTGGATGCGCTCCAGCACGACCCGGCGCAGCACCGAGTTGTCCGGAGTGCGGACCAGCACCAAGACGTCGAAGTCGCCCGCAACGAGGGTGACATGCTCGACGTAGGGGATCTCGCGCAGTTCCCGGGAGGTGTCCCGCCACGCATTCTGATCGATCGTCAACGTCACGTACGCGCTCGTGCCGAGGCCGGCCCGCTGCGGATTCAGCTGCGTGCTGAAGCCCGTGATGACCTCCTCGGCCATCAGCCTGTTGATACGCGTGTACGCGTTGGCGCGCGAGATGTGCAGCTTGTCTGCGAGCGCCTTGATCGACACCCGGCCGTCGTCGAGGAGCCCGGCCAGGATGTGCCGGTCGGTGTCGTCGAGCCGGACGGCAGTTCGTCCGGTCATGGACTCCGCAGATGTGTTTTGCTCGGACACTTTGCCCTCCTAGAGCGCGTCGTTCGGCAGTCCGTCGCTGGTTCGCCTGAAACCTTGAACAGATATTCCGCAATAGCGACGATACTCGCGTCAAGTGTCCAGAGAAAGTGAGTGGCCTCCATGCCCGTGAAGAACCTTCGCCAGACGGTCCAGGGCCTCCTGCCGTCCCTCACGCCGGTGCGGTTCGTGGCCGAGGACGGCACGCCGGTGGCCAAGCCCGCGCCCGGCTACACAGAGCCTGCGCCGGAGGCGCTGCGCGAGGCCTACCGGCGGATGGTCGTGGGACGCCGGTTCGACACCCAGGCCACCGCGCTGACCAAGCAGGGGAGGCTCGCGGTCTACCCGTCCAGCCGCGGCCAGGAGGCCTGCCAGATCGGCGCCGTGCTCGCGCTGCGCCCGGACGACTGGCTGTTTCCGACCTACCGCGACTCCGTGGCCCTGGTCGCCCGGGGCATCGACCCCCTTGAGGTGCTGACGCTGCTGCGCGGCGACTGGCACTGCGGATACGACCCGGCCGCCACCCGCGTCGCCCCCCAGTGCACCCCGCTGGCCACTCAGGTGCTGCACGCGACCGGCATGGCGGAGTCGTTGCGGCGCACAGGCGGAGACGGTGTGGCGATGGCCCTCGTCGGGGACGGGGCGACCAGTGAGGGGGACTTCCACGAGGCGCTGAACTTCGCTGCCGTCTTCCGCGCGCCGGTCGTCTTCTTTGTGCAGAACAACAAGTACGCGATCTCCGTGCCGCTGGCCCGGCAGTCCGCGGCCCCCGCCCTCGCGTACAAGGGCATCGGACACGGGATGCGTTCCGAACAGGTCGACGGCAATGATCTGGTCGCCGTGCTGGCGGTGCTGACCGCGGCGGTCGAGCACGCCCGTGCCGGGCACGGACCGGTCCTGGTCGAGGCGCACACCTACCGCATGGACGCGCACACCAACGCCGACGACGCGACCCGTTACCGGGACGCGGCGGAGGTCGAACGGTGGAGTGCCGCCGATCCGGTCAGCCGTCTTGAAATGTACCTGCGGGCCCGCGGCGCCCTCACCGACGAGGATGTCGCGGCGGTGCGGGAGGAGGCCGAGACCCTGGCGACAGAGCTGCGCGGGGGCATGAACGAGGAGTCCGTGCCCGATCTGCTGGAGCTCTTCGACCACGTCTACGCCGAGCCGACTCCGCAGCTGCGCGAACAGCGCGCCCTGCTGGCGGCCGAGCTGGCCGAAGACGCCGCTTCCCCCGCACTCGACACTCAGGAGAACTGACGGCCATGGCCAAGATCACGATGGCGCAGGCGCTGAACGCCGCCCTGCGCGACGCACTGCGCGAGGATGAGCGCGTGCTCGTTTTCGGTGAAGACGTCGGTCCGCTCGGCGGCGTCTTCCGGATCACCGACGGGCTGACCCGCGACTTCGGCGAGCAGCGCTGCTTCGACACCCCGCTGGCCGAGGCCGGCATCGTTGGACTGGCCGTCGGCATGGCGATGGGCGGCTTCCGGCCCGTGGTGGAGATGCAGTTCGACGCCTTCGCCTATCCGGCCTTCGAACAGATCGCCTCACACGTGGCCAAGCTCCGCAACCGGACCCGGGGGCGGCTCGCGCTGCCGATGGTGATCCGTATCCCCTACGCGGGCGGCATCGGGGGAGTCGAGCACCACTGCGACTCCAGCGAGGCGTACTACGCGCACACCCCGGGCCTGAAAGTCGTCACCCCGGCGACGGCCGAGGACGCGTACTGGCTGCTGCGCGACGCCATAGCCGACCCCGACCCGGTGGTCTTCCTGGAGCCGAAGAAGCTGTACTGGTCGAAGGAGGACGTCAACCTCGAGCGGCGCGGAGCGCTGCCGTTCGGGCAGGCGGCGATCCGGCGGAAGGGCCGCGACGCCACGGTCGTCGCGTACGGGCCGTCGGTGCCGGTGGCGCTGGCCGCGGCCGAAGCGGCGGCGGCCGATGGCATCGAGCTGGAGGTCGTGGACCTGCGCACGCTGGTGCCCTTCGACGACGAGACGGTCACGGCATCGGTACACCGGACCGGGCGCTGCCTGGTCGTCCAGGAGGCCCAGGGATTCGCCGGCGTGGGGGCGGAGATCGCCGCACGGGTGCAGGAGCGCTGTTTCCACTCGCTGGCCGCGCCGGTCCTGAGGGTGGCCGGCTTCGACATCCCGTATCCGCCGCCGAAGCTGGAGCACGCGCATCTGCCCAGCGTCGACCGGATCCTCGACGCCGTCGACCGTCTCCAGTTCAGCGACGCGCCGGACACCCGGCATCTGCTGAAGGGAACGGCCGCATGAGCACCGCAGCGCTTCAGGAGCAGCTGTTCCGGCTGCCCGATCTCGGCGAAGGGCTGACCGAGGCCGAGATCATCGAGTGGAAGGTCGCGGTCGGTGACACGGTGACGATCGACCAGATCGTCATCGAGGTCGAGACCGCCAAGGCCGCAGTCGAGGTGCCGGTCCCCTACGCGGGCACCGTGCTGCAACTGCACGCGGAGGCGGGTACGGCGCTGGAGGTGGGGAAGCCGCTGATCACGGTGGGTACGCCGACTTCCGGCCGGCCCGACGGCGCGGGGGAGGGCCCGGGCGCCCAGCCTCCCGTCGATTCGACGTCGGCCGACCCTGCCGCTGAGCGATACCGGGAGGAGGAGCAGGCCGGGTCCGGCAACGTCCTGATCGGCTACGGCACCGGCCACGGCCCGGCACCGCGTCGCCGCCGCCGACGCGGGGGCGCCGCGACGGGAGGCGGCACTGGTGCCGAGGCGGCGCCGTCCGGAGAGCTGCACGCTCCCCGGGTCATATCTCCCCTCGTACGCAGGATGGCGCGGGAACACGGGATCGACCTCGCCGCGTTGGCGCCATCGGGTCCCGCAGGGGTCGTGCTCAGACGAGATGTCGAGCAGGCCGTTGGGCGGGCCGGCCAGCTGGCGACGGACCCCGATACCGCACCGGTCACCCCGGACCGGCAGCAGTCGGCGGATCGCGCACCGCACGCTCGGCCGGCGCCGGCCGGCCCTGAGCGCATCCCGCTGCGCGGAGTCCGCCGCGCGGTCGCGGACAAGCTCTCCCGCAGCCGCACCGAGATCCCCGACGCCACCACCTGGGTCGACGTGGACGCGACGAGCCTGCTCCAAGCCCGGAAGGCCATGCAGGCCGCAGACCCCGGCCGCCCCATCGGGCTGCTGGCCCTGCTCGCCCGATTCTGCATCGCCGGACTGCACCGCTTCCCGGAGCTGAACTCCACCGTCGACACCGAGCGGCGGGAGATCGTCCGCTTCAGCGAGGTGCACCTGGGCTTCGCAGCCCAGACCGAACGCGGCCTGGTGGTCCCCGTCGTCCGCGACGCACAGCGCATGACGACCGCACAACTGGCTGCCGAGCTCGCCCGGTTGACCGGGCTGGCCCGCGACGGGGCCCTGCCGCCCGACCGTCTGACCGGCGGGACCTTCACCCTCAACAACTACGGCGTGTTCGGTGTCGATGGATCCACGCCCATCATCAACCACCCTGAGGCCGCTCTGCTCGGCGCGGGCCGCATCGTGGACAAACCCTGGGTGGTGGACGGCGAGCTGGCCGTCCGCAAGGTCATGCAGCTCTCCCTCAGCTTCGACCACCGGGTCTGCGACGGCGGTGTGGCCGGCGGGTTCCTGCGCTTCGTGGCCGACTGCGTGGAACGCCCGGCGATCCTGCTCGCCGACGTCTGATCCACGCCCGCTTCCCCCGCGTCTGCCCAGGCGCCTTGCACCCATAAACCTACCGAACGTTCGGCCAGGAGCTCTCAGTGACCACCGACCAGCATCCCGACTTCTTCGTCCGCCATGCGGCGCTGCTCGACCAGGCGGTGGAGTGTGCCGCCGACCGCACCTACTGGACGCCGTACCCGGAAACCCCCAGTACCTCTGCGTACGGGGCCGAGGCATCCCGGCTGGGCGAGGCCGCCTTCCACGGCCTCCTCGGCCAGCCCTTCCGCATCGAAGGGCATCCGGCCACCGGCACCGTGCCCGCCACCGAGGTTTCGCCCTACGGCTTCCCGCTCGGCGTCAGTTACCCGTACCTGGCGCCCGATGTGGCCGTCGCGACGGCCAAGTCAGCCGCAGTGGCATGGCGCGCCGCGAGCCCGGACACCCGGGCCGGCGTCGCCGCCGAGATCCTCGCCCGGCTGAACGAGGCGACCTTCGAGATCGCGTACGCCGTCCAGCACACCACCGGCCAGCCCTTCATGATGGCGTTCCAGGCCGGCGGTCCACACGCCCAGGACCGGGGTCTCGAAGCGGTCGCCCACGCATGGAACGAGCAAACGCGCCATCCGGTCGCGGCCCGCTGGAGGAAGCCCCAGCGCAAGGGCGGCCCGCTCGTCATGGACAAGACCTTCACCACCGTGGGACGCGGTGTGGCAGTGCTGATCGCCTGCAACACCTTCCCCACCTGGAACGGCTATCCGGGATTGTTCGCGAGTCTGGTCACCGGCAACCCGGTGGTCGTCAAGCCTCATCGACGTGCCGTGCTGCCACTGGCGATCACCGTGCGGATAGCCCGTGAGGTGCTGGCGGAGGCCGGCTTCGATCCGGACGTGGTACTGCTCGCCGCCGCGAAGCCCGACGAGCGCACCGCCCCTGCCCTGGCCACCCACCCCGATGTGCGCATCGTGGACTACACCGGCTCCAGCGAGTTCGGCGACTGGCTGGAGACCAACGCCCGCCAGGCCGCGGTCCACACCGAGAAGTCCGGGCTCAACACCGTCGTCGTGGACTCCACGGACGATTACGCTGGTCTGCTGCGCAACCTCGCCTTCTCCCTGTCGCTCTACAGCGGCCAGATGTGCACCACCCCGCAGAACATCCTCGTTCCCCGCAACGGCTTCCCCACCGACCAGGGGCGCCGTACGGCCGACGAGTTCGCCGCCGACCTCGGCGCCGCCCTGGACAGGCTGCTCGGCGACCCGGCCCGTGCGGCCGCCACCCTCGGCGCGATCGTGAACGACGGTGTCCTGAAGCGCGTGGCGGAGGCGGCGGAACTCGACCGTGTCGCCCATCCGTCGAGGCAAATCACCCACCCGGACTTCCCGGACGCGGCCGTCCGTTCCCCGCTGTTGGTCCGGCTCGAGGCCGAGACCGACGAAGAGACATACACGAGCGAGTGGTTCGGGCCGGTCTCCTTCGTCATCGGTACCGACTCCACCGCGCACGGCCTGCGTCTCCTGCACGACACCGTACGGCGCCACGGCGCGCTGACCGCCTCCGTGTACGCCACCGCCGAGGGTGTGCTGGAGGCGGCACGGGCAACCGCGCTGGAGGCGGGCGTGCACCTGTCGGAGAACCTGACCGGCGCGGTCTTCGTCAACCAGTCCGCCGCCTTCAGCGACTTCCACGGCACCGCGGCCAACCCCGCGGCCAATGCCGCCCTCACCGACCCGGCGTTCGTCACCGGACGCTTCTCGGTCGTCCAGTCCCGGCGCCACGCACCCGCAGAGGAGCACGTCGATGCGTGATGATGAGGTCTACCTGATCGACGGGGCCCGCACTCCGCTCGGCCGCCACCGAGGCGCCCTGGCCTCCGTACGCCCCGACGATCTGGCCGCCCTCGTGGTCGGCGAGGCGGTACGTCGCTCTGGCATCCCGGCCGACACCGTGGACGAGGTGATCCTCGGCGCCGCGAACCAGGCGGGCGAGGACAACCGGGACGTGGCCCGGATGGCCGTCCTGCTGGCCGGACTGCCGGACACCGTGCCCGGATACACCGTCAACCGGCTGTGCGCGTCCGGACTGACGGCCGTCGCCTCGGCCGCCCAGGCGATTCGTGCGGGGGAGGCAGACCTGGTCGTCGCGGGCGGAGTGGAGTCGATGACCCGTGCCCCCTGGGTGATGGCCAAGCCCGGCACGCCCTGGGCCCGGCCCGGCGAGGTCCACGACACCTCCCTCGGCTGGCGCTTCACCAACCCGCGCTTCCCGGCCGCGACCAGCCTGTCCATGGGCGAGACCGCCGAGGAGGTCGCCGCCCTGGACGGCATCACCCGCCTCGACGCGGACACCTTCGCGCTGCGCAGCCACCGCAGGGCGGAGGCCGCCCAGAGGGCGGGCCGCTTCAAGGAAGAGATCGTGCCGGTGCGGGTGGCGGACGGCGAGGTGACCCAGGACGAGGGGCCTCGGCCGTCCACCTCGCTGGAGAAGCTCGGCGGACTGCGCACGTCCTTCCGCAGCGACGGGATCATCACCGCGGGCAACTCCTCGCCGCTGTCCGACGGGGCCGCTGCCATCGTGGTGGCGAGTTTGGCGGCGGTCGAACGATACCGGCTCACCCCCCGGGCCCGCGTCGTCACCGCCGCATCGGCCGGGGTCGAGCCCCGCTTGATGGGGCTCGGGCCTGTGCCGGCCACCTTGAAGGCACTCGCCCGCGCGGGCTGGCGGTCCGACGACCTGGACGCCGTCGAGGTGAACGAGGCCTTCGCCGCCCAAGCGCTGGCAGTCGTCCGACGCCTGCGGCTCGACGAGGACCGCGTCAATGCCGACGGCGGCGCCATCGCCCTCGGACACCCGCTCGGCTGCTCCGGCGCCCGCATCCTGCTCACCCTGCTCGGACGCATGGAACGCGAGGACGCCCGACGGGGACTGGCGACCATGTGTGTGGGGGTCGGCCAGGGCGTGGCGATGCTGGTGGAGCGCGTATGAGCACGCGGGACGACACGGCGTACGAGACCCTGCGGGTCGAGGCCGGCGCGGACCGGGTTGTCGTGACCCTGCACCGGCCGGAGGCTCGCAACGCCATCAGCAGCGGCATGATCGCCGAACTGCATCGCGTGTGCGAGGACCTGGAGCGCGCGCCGAGGCTGCTTCTGCTCACCGGGCACGGCGGGGTCTTCGCCGGCGGCGCCGACATAGCCGAACTGCGTTGGCGTGGCCGGGAGGAGGCGCTGCAGGGAATCAACAGCCGTCTGTTCGAGCGGGTACGCAGGCTGCCCCTGCCCACCGTGGCCGCGGTGGACGGCTGGGCGCTGGGCGGCGGCGCCGAGCTTGCGTACGCCTGCGACATTCGGATCGCCGGGCCAAACGCCGTCTTCGGCAACCCCGAACCTGGCCTGGGCATCCTCGCCGCCGCCGGGGCCTGTTGGCGGCTGCGGGAGCTGCTCGGCGAGTCGGTGGCCAAACAGGTCCTGCTCGCCGGGCGGAACCTCGACGCACCTGCCGCGCTCGCCTGTGGGCTGGTCACGGACGTCGTACCGGCCGAGCGGCTGAACGCCGAGGCACACGCCCTGCTGGACCGCATGGCTCGTTCCTCGGCGCTTGCCCTGCGGCTGACCAAGCTCGTCACCGACGCCCCGGGTGCCCATCCGGTGGCTGACGACCTCGCCCAGGCCGTGCTGTTCGAGGGCCGCGACAAGGAGGAGCGCATGACGCGATTCCTGGAGAAGAACGAGAAGAACGGAGGCCGGGCATGACCTTGGCATCAGTACCGCCCGCCGTCGTGGGGGTGATCGGCGGCGGCCGGATGGGGACCGGTATCGCCCAGTCCTTCGCGGCCGCAGGGTCGTCCGTGGTCGTCGTGGAACACGACGAAGCGGCCGCGACCGTCGCGCTGAACCGCATCGCCGACGGGCTGAGGCAGGCCGCCGAGCGCGAGGGGCCCGGCGGATCCGCCACCGATCACGTACCGGACCGGGTCACCGCCGTCACCTCGATCGCCGAACTACCGGCCGACGCCGATCTCGTCGTAGAGGCGGTACCGGAGGACGCCGCGCTCAAGGCCCGGCTGCTCGCCGCCGCCGAGCGGGCCGTGGGGGAGCGGTGCGTGCTCG
Organism: Streptomyces sp. NBC_01214; assembly: GCF_026340975.1. Taxonomy (GTDB): domain Bacteria; phylum Actinomycetota; class Actinomycetes; order Streptomycetales; family Streptomycetaceae; genus Streptomyces. Next base: position 3,516,167 of record NZ_JAPEOS010000001.1, read on the forward strand.
CCACCAACACCAGTTCCCTGCCGGTCACCGAACTCGCGGCGGCCCTGAAGCGGCCGGGACGCTTCCTGGGCATGCACTTCTTCAACCCGGTGCCCGTCTCCGCGCTCGTCGAACTGGTCCTCACTCCCGACACCACCGGGGAGACTCTGACGGCGGCGGTCGGCTGGACGCACGCCCTGGGCAAGCAGAAGGTCGTCGTCCAGGACTCGCCGGGATTCGCCAGCAGCCGTCTCGGCCTGGCCCTCGGTCTGGAGGCCGTCCGCATGGTCGAGGAGGGGGTCGCCGAGCCGGAGGCCATCGACACGGCCATGCGCCTGGGATACCGGCACCCGATGGGGCCGCTGCGCCTCACCGACGTAGTAGGTCTCGACGTACGGCTGGCCATTGCCGACCACCTGCACAGGACGCTCGGGGAGCGGTTCGCCCCGCCGGCATTGCTGCGGGAGAAGGTCGCCCGCGGCGAGCTGGGCCGCAAGACGGGGAAGGGGTTCTACTCATGGCCGTGACCGATGGTGCGCCCACCGAGGCTCAGGAGCCGGGCCGTCCCGCCCGTCACGGGGTCGCCTACGACGTCACCGACGCCGTGGCCGTCATCGAGCTGCGCGGTCCCGGGAGCGGCAACGCGCTCGACACCCATATGCGCAGCGCCCTCCTCATGGCGGCACGCCGCCTGACCACGGACACCGCACGCGGTGTAAGGGCTGCCCTGATCACTGCCCGCGGAAGGCATTTCTGCGTCGGCCAGGACCTCAGGGAGCACGCCCGGCAGCTGAACACCGCGCCCGAGGCGGCCTTCGCGAACCTTCCCAACGACTACAACCCGCTGCTGAAGGAGCTGCACGGGCTGCCGGTCCCGCTCGTCGTGGCCGTCGAGGGCGCATGTGTCGGGGCTGGGCTCGGCATCGCGCTCTGCGCGGATCTGCGCGTCGCCGCCGAAGGAGCCCACTTCGCGACTGCCTTCACCGGCATCGGCCTGGCCTCCGACTCGGGGGTCGCCCGCGGCCTCGCCCGCCAGCTCGGTCCTTCGCGGACCGCAGGACTCATGCTCCTCGGAGACCGCTTCTCCGCACAGGACGCCGAACGCTGGGGCCTGGTCCACCGCGTCGTCGCGGACGGCTCGGCCACGGCTGAGGGGCTGGCCGTCGCCCGCTCCCTCGCAGGCGGACCCACCGCCGCCCACCGAGAGATCAAGGCACTGCTGCGGTCCGCGGCCACCGCTACGCTGCCGGCCGCGCTGGAGCGCGAAGCCGTGATCCAGCGCCGGCTCGGCGCCACCGAGGACCACCGCGAAGCCGTCACGGCGTTCCTCGAACGCCGCAGCCCGGCCTTCCGCGGCCATTGACCCACTCATCGAGTACGACGGGACACGCATACCCCATGAACACCCCCACCGTCACACCATCCGGGCCCCAGGGCCCCGAGGCCACCTTCGAGGACACCATCGCCCGCGACCAGCGCATCGAGCCCCGGGACTGGATGCCCGACGGCTACCGCACCACGCTGATCAGGCAGATCGCCCAGCATGCCCACTCCGAGATCATCGGTATGCAGCCGGAGGGCGAGTGGATCACCCGGGCACCCTCGCTGCGCCGCAAGGCCATCCTCTTCGCCAAGGTGCAGGACGAGGCCGGGCACGGGCTGTACCTCTACTCCGCGGCTGAGACCCTCGGGGCGGACCGCACGGACATGACGGCGCGTCTGATCGACGGCCGCCAGAAGTACTCGTCCATCTTCAACTACCCGACCGAGACCTTCGCCGACGTCGGCGTGATCGGCTGGTTCGTGGACGGCGCGGCGATCTGCAACCAGGTGCCCCTGTGCCGGACGTCGTACGGCCCGTACGGGCGCGCCATGGTCCGTGTGTGCAAGGAGGAGTCCTTCCACCAGCGGCAGGGGTACGAACTCCTGCTGACGATGATGCGCGGCACCGACGAGCAGCGGGAGATGGTGCAGGACGCGGTGAACCGCTGGTGGTGGCCGTCGCTGATGATGTTCGGCCCGCCGGACGCCGACTCGCCCAACTCCGCGCGATCCATGGCCTGGAAGATCAAACGGCACTCCAACGACGAACTGCGACAGCGGTTCGTCGACATGACCGTGCCGCAGGCCCAGAAGCTCGGCGTCACCCTGCCCGACCCCGGCCTGCGGTGGAACGAGGAGCGCGGGCACCACGACTTCGGCGCCCCCGACTGGGACGAGCTGAAGCGCGTGGTCTCCGGCGACGGACCGTGCAACGCCGAACGGATTGCACGGCGCCGGGCCGCCCACGAGGAGGGCGCCTGGGTGCGGGAGGCGGCCTCGGCCCATGCCTCCAAGCGGGCGACCCGGGTGCGTGAAGGAGCGGCGGCATGAGCGGCACCGACCGGACTTCCGCCGGCGGACCCGTCCGCATACGGGACGAGTGGCCGCTGTACGAGGTGTTCGTCCGGGGCAAGCGTGGACTGAACCATGTCCACGTGGGCTCCCTGCGCGCGCCCGACGACGCGATGGCCCTTGTCCACGCCCGCGACCTGTACACCCGGCGCAACGAGGGCGTGAGTGTCTGGGCCGTGCGATCCGACTCCATCGCCGCCTCCACCCTCGCCGAGAAGGATCCCTTCTTCGCGCCCAGCGGCGACAAGGTCTACCGGCACCCGACCTTCTACGACATCCCCGACGACGTACCCCACATCTAGGAGCGGCCGCCAATGAGTCACGAGGATCTGTACGTCGACCACGACAACGCGCAGTGGGCGTTCGGCACCGGATTCACCGACCCCCTGCACGGCATCGACCAGAGGGTGCCGGACGGCATCGACGCCGGAGACCTTGCCGCCTGCTGTCTGGCCCTGGGCGACGACGCCCTGGTGTCCGCCCAGCGGCTCGCCGAGTGGTGCACACGCGCCCCGGAACTGGAGGAGGAACTCGCCCTGGCCAACATCGGCCTCGACCTGCTCGGCCAGGCCCGGCTGCTGTATGCCAGGACGGGACGGGCCGACGGTACGGGCCGCGGCGAGGACGCGTACGCGTACTTCCGTGATCCAGACGGCTTCCGCAACCTACGGCTGGCCGAACTGCCCGGCGGCGACTTCGCCTTCACGATCACACGGCTGCTCGTCATGTCGGTCTGGCGGCTGGCCGTCTTCGAGGAGCTCACCAGCGCTCCTGATCCGGTGCTCGCCGCCATCGCCGCCAAGAGCGTGAAGGAGCTCTCCTACCATTGCCACTACGCCGCGGTGTGGACCGTGCGCTTGGGCGACGGGACTCCCGAGTCCCGTGACCGTCTCAGAACGGCGCTGTTCGACGTCGCGCCCTGGCTGGGAGAACCACTGACCGACCGGACCGCAGCCGGTCTGGGCGCCGAGTCCGCAGTGGTCGCCGACCGGACGCTGCGGCATCTCGCCGACGTCCTGGTGCGAGCGGGATTCGACCCCTCCGAGGTCCTGCCTCTCGGCCCGGCGTCCGCCCCCGCCATACCCGGCTCCGGCCGCGACGGTGACCGTACCGAACACCTGGCGCCGCTCCTCACCGAACTCCAGAGCATCGCCCGCGCACACCCGCAGGCGCAATGGTGACGCTCGCGGAAGCCGGCGAGCACCGCCGAGATGCGGCGCACCGCGCCTGGCGTACCGCCTGCGAGATCCCCGATCCTGAACTGCCCATGCTGACCCTCGCCGACCTCGGAGTGCTCCGCGGTGTCGAGGTGGAGCAGGACGGTACGGTCGTCGTGCGGCTCACCCCGACCTACTCAGGCTGTCCCGCCGTGGCCGAGATGCGGGCTGAAGCCGCCACCCGGCTGCAGGCGGACGGCTTTCCCGCCGTTCGGGTCGTCACCGTGCTCGACCCGCCCTGGACTACCGACTGGATCACATCCCAGGGCCGCCTCAAGCTCGCCGAACACGGCATCGCACCACCGGGGCCTCGGCGCCTCAGCGAATCCGGGCCGGTGTGGCTGTCCCTCGGGCCGGCCCCGGCGGATGTGCCCTGCCCGCGCTGCGCCTCGGTCGATACCGAGGAGATCTCACGGTTCGCCGCAACCGCCTGCTTGGCGCTCCGCCGCTGCGGCACCTGCCTGGAGCCCTTCGAGCACCTCAAGGACCTTTGATGACGATCCCCTCCCGTCCCCCCGTCACGGCGCGGACCCGTCTGCGTCCCACCTTCCACGCCCTGCGCGTCGCAGCGGTTGAGGGGCTGTGCTCCGACGCCGCCGCGCTCACCCTCGCGATACCGGACCGTCTGGCCGAGGAATTCGCGTTTCTCCCCGGCCAGTGCCTCACCGTGCGCCGGGAGATCGACGGCCGCGACGAGCGCCGCTCCTACTCCATCTGCTCCCCCGTCGGGGCACCACCGCGCATCGGCATCCGCGTGGTCCCCGGCGGCCTGTTCTCGTCCTGGCTCGTCCACGGTGTGCGCCCGGGAGACATCCTTGAGGTGATGGGGCCGGTCGGTGCTTTCACCCCCGACCTCAGCGCAGCCGGTCAACCCGGTGATTCCGGTCAACCCGGTGGCCTCGGCCACTTCGTGCTGATCGCTGCCGGGTCCGGCATCACACCGATGCTGTCGATCGCCGCCTCCGTACTCGCCGCCGACGACTCGTCCCGCATCACCCTCCTCTACGGCAACCGGCGCACCGATTCGGTGATGTTCGCGGACGAACTGGCAGATCTGAAAGACCAGTACCCGGCCCGCTTCCAGCTTGTTCACGTGTTGTCCCGCGAGCCGCGCGGGGCCGAAATGCTCTCCGGCCGCCTCGATGCGGCGCGGCTCACCGCCCTGCTCGATGCCCTGGTCGACACCGACGGCGTCGACCAATGGTGGCTGTGCGGTCCGCACGGCATGGTCCGTGACTCCAGCGCCATCCTGGCCGGGCTCGGCGTCCCGGCTGACCGAATCCACCAGGAACTGTTCCACGCCGATGAAGAGCCGCCCGCCGCCCGCCACGAGGTCTCGGCGATCGGTCTCGCCACGAGCGAAGTCACCGTCGTCCTGGATGGCAGGGTCACCACGTTCCCGGCCCCCCGGGACCGGACCGTCCTCGACGCTGCCCAACAGCTCCGCCCCGACCTGCCGTTCGCCTGCAGAGGCGGCGTCTGCGGGACGTGCCGCGCCCTGGTGACCCAGGGCCGGGGGGACATGCGCCGCAACTACGCCCTGGAGCCCGCGGAGGTGGCTGCGGGATACGTCTTGACCTGCCAGACCCGCCCCGCATCGGACGAGCTCACCGTGGACTTCGACATGTGAGCGCGAACAAGTCGACAACGTTCGGTTTTCTCGACGATGAACGATCGGAAACCTGCGCTGGAAAAGGCGCATGCCGTTCGGCACAGTAAGCCCGGGTCAATCAATCGCTCTTTTCGAACAGATGTTCGGTAGGGCAGGTGTAATCCGCCGCCGTCAGCCCGAGTCAACCGCGAGGCGTAGCGTGACATCACACTCTGCGCGTCCGGCACAAGCTCTCCCACGAGAAAGCCAGCTGTTTCAGGCGCTGTCATGTTCGATCTTCACCGGCTCAGACTTCTCAGGGAGCTCAAGCACCGCGGCACGCTGGCCGCCGTTGCTGCTGCCTTGTCCTACAGTCCATCGACCATTTCTCAGCAGTTGTCGCTGCTGGAATCCGAGGTCGGCGTTCGGCTACTGGAACACGTCGGTCGGCGGGTACGCCTCACCCAACAGGCGGAGATTCTCGTCGCCCACACCGAGGCTGTCCTGGAGCGGCTGGAACGCGCAGAGACCGACATCGCGACATCCTTGGCCGATTTGACCGGAACACTCCGCATCGCCTCCTTTCAGAGTGCGGCGCTGGCCCTGGTCCCCACCGCACTGAACTTGTTGAATACCGCTCATCCGCTGCTGCGTGTCCATCTCACTCAGATGGAGCGGGAAAGTGCCATTTCTGCTCTGCTAGCGCGTGACTTCGATCTGATCATCGACGTGGAGTACCCCGGTATTCCCGGTCCCCGGCCCGTAGAGGTGGAGCAGGAGGAGTTGTGTGAGGACACCCTGCATCTGGCTCATCCGGCCATTGGGGGCGTGGCCGACCCCATGGAGGCTCTCCTCAGCCTGGCAGGACAGCCGTGGATCATGGAGCCCGAAGGAACCATGGCTCGCCGCTGGTCGATGGCACTGTGCCGCGAAGCAGGCTTCGAACCCGACATCCGTTACGAGTCCACCGATCACTTCCTGCATCTGCGGCTAGCCGAACAGGGTCATGCGGCCGCGCTGCTTCCGGGTTTGGCATGGCACGGCCGTCCCCCGACCGTCCCCATACAGCCACTGCCACGGGCTCATCACAGACGCAGACTGCTCACTGCCGTGCGTCGCGGAGGCGGCCAGCACCCCACCATCAAAGCCGCCCGACAGGCACTGCTCCAGGCTGCTGAGCAGCTGGTGCTGTGACCGCATGAGCCGCGGGGGCCCTGCTCTTGTCAGGCCAGACGTCTGAGCACGTCTTCGACCGCGTCGATGAGCGGATCGCCTTCAGTGCCTGCCCGCCGTATGAGACCCAGTTCGACGTCAGGAAGTTCTGGCAGGCCGCCGTACGCGGCGGTGCCGGGTTCCACACAGGCGGGCAGTAGAGCCGCAGCGCCGAGGCCGGCCCGGACGGCGGCTTGCACGGCGGCCAGGCTGGTGCTTTCGAAAACAACACGCCATGTACGTCCGTTGGCTTCCAGCGCGTCGAGCACCGGCGTGCGCCAGCGACACGGCAGGGAGAACAGCACGAGAGGGAGGGGGTCAGCGTCTGGATCCAGTCCGGGCCCGACGGCCCATCTCAGCGGCAACCGAATCGTCCAGCGCGGTAGGCCGGGCAGGTAGGACGGATCACACAGGGCGATGTGGATGCGTCCGGAGGAAAAGGCCTCCCTCATGTACGGCCCAGGAGCGCTGACCACTTCCAGCGTCGCTTCGGGGTTAAGGCGGGCAAAATCGGCAAGTGCCTGGGGAAACGGTGCAGCGGCGAGGTCCTCGATCAGTCCCACACCGCAATGACCCGTCACCGTTCGCCTTGTTGCTGTGAGCGCCTGGGCAGACAGGGCCAGGATCCGCTCGGCATAGGGCAGCAATGCCTCGCCAGCCTTGGTCGGGCTCACTCCGGTGGCCGTACGGTGCAGCAGTGGCTGTCCGACGGAGCGTTCGAGCTTCCGCAGCTGCTGGCTGAGGGCCGGCTGGCTGTACCCGAGCGCGGCTGCGGCGCGACTGATACTGCCGAGGCGGGCGCAGCTGACGAACATCCGCAGCAACGACGTCTCTAGATCGCGGTCGAAGGCCATAACCGCACGTTATACGGCCCCCTGTTCATTGGGTAGTTCCATCTGAAGGAGCGAATCATTAGCGTCAGTCCCATGCACTACTTCCACGTCGATGTGTTCAGCTCTCGGCCCTTCAGCGGCAACAGCCTCACTGTCTTCCCCGATGCCGCCCAGCTCAGCAGCGACCAGATGGCGGCCATCACGCGGGAAATGCGCCACTTCGAATCGATCTTCCTGACAGGTGAGGACGCGGGAGACGGAGCTTGGCGGGCCCGCGTCTTCGACCTCGTCGAGGAACTCGACTTCGCCGGCCACCCTGTCATCGGAGCCGCCTGCGTCCTGCACGCGCTGCACGGCAGTGGCGACCGTGAGACGTGGACGATGAAATTGAAAGCCCGCACGGTGGAGATCACCACACACCGGCGTGGTCCTGGGCAGTACGCGAGCGTGCTGGATCAGGGCGCTCCCTCCTTCCTCGGCCAGCCGGACCGCAAGGACCTGGCGTCTTGGTTTTCGCTGAATGAAGAAGACCTGGATGCGGATCTCCCGCCCGAGGTGGTCTCCACCGGCCTGCGCTACCTGGTGCTGCCGGTACGCAGCGGCGCACTCGAACGGGCCCGGATCGCTTTCGATCTCGACACGCCGCTTTCCAGTCTCGGCGCACAGTTCGCCTATCTCCTCGATGCCGACACCTTGGAGTCACGGCACTGGAACAACGACGGCATCGTCGAGGACGTGGCGACCGGAAGCGGAGCAGGATGTGCCGCCGCCTATCTGCGCCGCCACGGCCGCATCCGCGACGGGGAAAAGGTGGTCCTCAGACAGGGCCGGTTCACTGGCCGTCCCAGCCAGATGACGATCAGCGCGCAGGGCCCAAGCGGGGACGTCCGCTCGGTACAGGTCGGCGGCGAAGTCTCGTTCGTCGCGAACGGACGTTTGGAGGAGCTGCCAGCATGAGCGGCTTGCTGCAATACTTCCGGTCCGACAGCCGTCGTCTGGTCGCTGTCGGGTGAACCCATCCGGGGGAGCGGGCCAGATTCGACGCCATCTTTTTGCGGAGTCGGTCACGACTTCTCTCTGACGGCTCGGCCGGTAGAGCGTCGGCGATGTCACGTAAAGGATGCCGCGTCCGGCAGAGCAGTTTCTCGACCTGAGGATTCAAACTGGCGGCCCATTCAGACCGCCCAGCGCCGTCTGGCGGGTTCGGCCGCTTTGGTATATCGCTGCACTGCATCTCCTGATGTCGCCCGCGGCCACGACGTCACCACGCCTGCGAAGGTTTGGAAGACGACTGTCGCTTCGCAAAAGCGCTCCGCCTCCACCAGCGCGTAGGCAAGCGTTCAGGTCGACGAGGTGGACGCGTGCTGCAAGAACCCGGGGCTGAGACAGAGCCGGGTTGCCCGCCCCAGCGCTACGGTTTCCCTCGGCGTCTCGGCCGACACCCTCGGCAGCCAAGCGCTCAAGCCGGCCTGCCACCATAGGAGGCGGTCGCGCCGAGAGTTCCCCCAGCCAGTGGCACTGGCACAGCAAACGTAAGCCGCATCTCGTCAGAGGAAGACCCATGCTCAGATTCCTAGCCGCCGAAGCCGATTCGACGTCCATAAGAGCAGGACAACACGGGCCGGACTCGGATGCCGAATTCCGCGCCGGTTGGTCAGTTGCACAGACTGGATCAATACACTCATGAACGCTGAACTTCCTACCGGATATGAGATATCCGCAGACCCCACCCGCCTCGATCCTGCGCTGATCCACCAGTGGCTGTCACAGGACTCCTACTGGGCCGTTGGTCGATCCAGGGAAAAACAGGACATGGCGATCGCCTGTTCCCTCAACTTCGGCGTCTACGACAGCGTCTCAGGCGCCCAGGTCGGTTATGCCCGTGTTGTCACTGACTCGGCCACCTTCGCCTGGTTGTGTGACGTCTACATCGCACGCGACGCACGTGGCAAGGGCCTGGGAACCGCTCTGGCCACTGCGATCCGGGACCATCTTTCTCCTTACGGCCTGCGTCGAATCCTGCTGGCCACGGCGGACGCGCACGCGGTCTACGCCAAGGTGGGCTTCGCATCACTGGAGAAACCGGAGAAATGGATGACTCTAGGGGAGCAGTGAGCCCCCAAGCACCTCGGCGAAACGGGCCTCCAGCCGCGATACGGGGAACGCGAGACCGGACCAAGGCAGGCGGTACGAGCTGCCGCAATACGGTGCGCGGGGAAGCCAAGCGCCTCGCCGTAGTTGCGGTTCGACGGATTCGGAACACCGCTCCGCCGACTCGTCCCAACACGCTGCGACGCTCTTCGGCGTGTGGTCCTATGAGACCGGACGGGATCAGGGAGAGGCATGCCGGAAGACCAGTCGGGCCTGTATCAGGCAGGCGAAACGTTGCTGTTGGTCAAGGTGCCCGAAGCCGAGCCGCTCGTGGGCGGATGGCGCCGGCGGTTCGACTCCTCGGCCGGAGCCAGGCTTCCGGCGCACGTGACGGTGCTCTATCCATTTCTGGACCATGGCCGCATCGATGCCGACGTGCTCGGCGCGCTCGAATTACTCGTTGGTGCCCACGGAGCCTTCGACATCCGGTTCGAATGCTTCGGGCGGTTCCCCGACGTGCTCTTCCTGGTGCCGACACCGGGGGGTCCGCTGCGGGCTCTTACTCAAGCCGTCTGCGAACGATGGCCGGAGGTCCCGCCCTATGGGGGCCGGTTCGTCGAGGTCGTCCCGCACCTGACGGTGGCCCATGGTCAGGAGCGGAGCGTATTCGACGAGGCCGAGGCCGCCCTCACCGGCCGTCTGCCGGTCACCGCCCGCGTTTCGGCGGTTCAGCTTTTGGTTTGCGACGGCGAGTCCTGGCATGAACAGGCGGCCTTTCCCCTGCTCGGTCGAGGTGAATCATGTCGATGAGGTCGTCGCGGCTGGTGAGGTTGCCGTACCGAAGGTCGCAATCCGCCAGAAGGGGTACTTGGAGTTGGATTGTTCCGGACGGGCTGTGGGAATCGCGGAGCCGCTGATCCCACCGTCAAAGGTGCGGCCGCAGGGCGGGCGCCGGCACGAGCGCATCATGGGCCCGGCGCGCGGCGGGCTACCGCCTCGTACAGACGCCACTCGGCCCCGTGCGGGCCTCCGACACCTGCCTGGCCAGCACCGAGACGCCGGGCAGCAGCACCCTGCGTCTGTCGTTGGCCATTTCACGACGCGCATACCCCCGAGCCTCCATCCGGGATGGCTATAGCGCTGATGGCGGCAGTCGTCAGCACGGGGCCGACGACCTGACCCGTGCTCATGAGTCCCTGATGCCCCAGCGTTCCAAGCAAATTAGGTGTATCTGGTTGATACTGATCCGGCTTGCTGCAGCGCTGCCTATCAAGTCGATCGCCTTGCTGAGGTCGGTCATTTCCCCCGTCAGCAGGCGAGGGAGGTCGCCCCCCTCCCTACGCGCGAGTCTTCAAGCAAGTTGATATGTAAAGAGTTTGACTATTTGATGGAGGTCGGCTCTATTCTTCCATCCAGGAGGCGACCCCCTTGCATGCCGTATAGGCCCCGCTGTGGGCACAGCGGTTCTGCGTCACGCGTGGTTCTTCTTCGGTTTCCTCTATGAGGAGATCGTCGATGTCCCGAACATGATGATGGGCGCACATGCTGTGGAAGCCCAGTCTTTGTGGGACCCGTATCATTCGGTCACCAACCCGGTCTTCTACTATGCGATCGTGGCTGTCCCGGTACTGGGCTCGCTGGCCTTTCTCTGGCTGAAGCGGGGCGGGCTGTCGCCCGCGAACCAGACTCGCCTGCGACTCGCCACCTGCGGCCATCTCGCTATGGCCGCGCTCACCTTCGTCGCCGTCACGCAAATCAACGGCACGCTGTATTTCGGGCCTCCGATCAACGACCCGGCGCGCGTCGGCACACTTGCCTGGGCCTGGTTCGGAGTCAACGCTCTGCGCATCGGGGCCACAGCCTTCGCCACGGTCAAACTCCTCGACTTGTACCTGAACATCCGCGGTACGTCGACACGTTATCCCGCATGACCTGCCTCTCGACTGCCCACCACCGAGGTATCACGGCAGCCGCGTCAACGGGATACACCAGCCCGCAGGCCAGGGCCGAAGCTGGCTCTCACCGTGGCAGCGTGCATTGACGATCCGGCGCGGGCTCGGGCATCGGCTGCTTCCCCGCGGGGTGCCCCGTCGCGATCGTCAAGGGGCTGGAGGTGGTCACGGCTGAAGCGCCAGGAACGCCGGGCCGGCCGCGTTCGCGCTGCAGATCAAGCCTCGCCACGATCGGGAGCTTTCCTTTCGCAGGTTGGGGGCCACCACGTAAGGGCTGTCCTTCCCACAGCGGGCGGGTAGGCACGGCGGGCTGCCGCATGGTGCTGGAGGCCGGGCGCGGCCGAGCTGGTTGAAGGGCGACAAGGTGGCGGACCCACTCCTCACGATCGGTGGCGTCACCGGGTGACAACCCGCGTCGCGCCCACCTCCGTGGCATCCGTGGAACTCTTCGAAGCCGTGGATCAACGTGAGTAACGTGACGGTGGCGACGGGCCGCTCACGGAAACCGTCAGCGCCTGAACCTGACTTGAGGCTAACGTTCGATTCTCTCGACGATGAATGATCGGAAACTTGCGCTAGAAAAGGTGCTGGCCGATCGGCACAGTAGCTCCGAGTCGATCAACTTGTCGGCTCGCTGGAAGTCGGCGCCAGAGCGTCCCCCGCTGGCGTTGTCACACGACCAGCAGGTCGTACAGGAACCGCAGGGCCGACCTGGGCAGAACGACATCTGATGGTTGTTGACGGTGCCCAAATCGTCCAATTCGGGGATGAGGCTACGGGCGACGCGAAGACGACTCTCTTCTCTCTTCAAAGGTGAACGCATGAGCCAGCATGTGACAGTCCTGTGCTGGAACCTCAAACGCAACGGTGCTGGTGACACCACCAAGCGGCGGCGTGCTCACGAGCTGCTGGCATCCCTCGACCCTCACCTCGTCCTCCGCCAAGAGATGGATGGTGCTGCGGCGGACGGCAACCGGATCATGTACGAGGTTGAGGCTGTCCTTGGCTTGCGCGGCTGGCTCGGCCCCCGAGCCTGCACGGCCGTCTTCGCGAACCCGACGCTGTTCCAGCCGCTGAGGGAGTGTGAGGACGTCGGCCCTGTTTGGGTTCATCCACCCACGGTTGCGGTCTTCCGCTTCACACCAGGCGGCAGCCAGTCCCTGCCCCTTGTTGTGGCTTCTTATCACCTGAACCACGCCTCGGCCACAACCCGCCAGGCCGAGGTGGAGCGGCTGACGAAGTGGGCCGACCGCAAGTGGACGATGCCGGACGGCGAGCGGATGCTGATGCCTGCCCTCATGGGCGGTGACAACAACTCCTACCCGGTGCCCGGTCTGGAAGGGGACCTCCCCCTGCCGGATTTGGAACAGATCGCCGACCGGCCGCACCGGCTCCACCGCTCCCACATCGGCCCCGATGGGCAGCGGCTGTTGGACACCTGCCCTGACGAGGCTCTGCGCACCGCCGGCCTGGAGGACGTGGCCCGCTATTGGGCGAGCACCCGCGATGGCGACAAGGCAGCCGCGTCCCGCACGATGAACGCCAGTCCGACGCACGGCCCGGACACGCGGATCGACAGGATCTACGCCACGCCCGCCCTACTCGGAGCGGTGAGGGATTTCGACGTGATCGAGGTCGAACCGGGTATATCAGACCACCACATCGTCCGTCTGACCCTGGACGCCGACCGCCTGACCGACGCCCTCACCTACCGGCCCCGGAGGCAAGCCGCGCCAGCTGTAGGATCCGAAACGATCGACGACTGAAGCGCCCAGCTTACGACCAAACCGGGACCGGCGCCTGCCGTGGGCCGGCCGCGCTCGGCACCATGCCCGCAAGATCACGTCCATGGGTATTGCCGACGTAAGCCCCAAAGCCGGCACATGGAGGCCGCGGCGACCGACGACGCGCTGGCTCTGTTCGTGCTGCTGATGCAGGTGAGGCTGATCAGCGCCGCGCGCCGCGCGCCGGACCGGGACTGGGTGGCGGCCCGGGGCCGAGTGGCGAAGGCGTCACGGATGCTCGATGGGGTGTTCCGGCTGTGGAGCGAGCAGCAGGACCTGGTTGCCGAGAGCGGCGCGGATCTGGATGCGGGCGCGATGTGGCGGGCGCTGGAGACGGAGATCGGCCAAGGGGACCATCAGAACAGCCATTAACGCTAAGCACTTGATCTTGCGAGAGCAGGACCCCGGCGGGAAGGCGTTCGCCGGGGTCGCCGGTCGCCAGGTCATCCAAGGGGAGTGGCTCCGGCGTTTGGGTGGGGCTGGGCCTGGAGCCGGTCGCGGAGGTCGATCTCTTCGGGGGTAAGCGGCTCCCCGGGGCGGCGGATGCGGACGGGCTTGGGCCGAAGCGGCAGGCCGTGGTCTGCGACGGCATGTTCAGCTTCTGCGAGTGCTCGGTAGAGGGATGCGACGGATGGGGACTTGCCTGCGTTCTTCCCAATCTTGATGGTGAGCTTCTTCGCGATGTCCGGGACGGGGACGCCCTTGTCCTTACAGTGCGACGGCGAAGGTGTACGGCCCGCCGGAGAAACGCGAGGTCGCCTGGTACCTGGTGGATCGGGCAACCGCGCACAGGATCGGCGGACGGCACCCGCTCAGTTCCCGTTCCGCACCAGCAGCCCGTCCACCAGGTGCTCCAGTGCCTCCGTCATCTCCGTGCGGGTGGCCCCGGGATCGTCCGCGTGCGCGACCATCAGCGCCGCCTCGTCCAGCGCGCCGAGAAGGATGTGGGCCAGCGGCGGTACGGGCCGGGGGGCCAGCGCCCCGGCCGCCATCGCCGCCTCCAGGGCCGCCGTGATCACTCCGAGGCCGTGCTCCTGGCCGATCTCCCGCCACCGCCGCCAGCCCAGCACCCCTGGGGCGTCCAGCAGCAGAACGCGTTCCACGTCCGGCTCGGCGAAGGCGTCGAGAAACGCGCGCGCCCCCGCCTTAAGCGCCTGCACCGGATCCGTGGCGGTCGTCATGACCTGCCCGGCGATCCGCTCGGTCAGCTCCGCCTCGACCGTCTGCACCGTGGCGTCGAACAGATCGTTCTTGTCCCGGAATTGGTGGTAGAGCGCCCCCCGGGTCACCCCGGCGGCCCGGACGATCTCCTCGGTCCCCACCCCCGCGTAGCCGCGCTCGCCGAACAGCGACCGGGCGGCGGCGATGAGAGCCGCCCGGGTCGCCCGGGAACGCTGGGTGTGCTTGGTGCCGGTCGATTCCATCCTGCCCCCTTGAGTTCCGTACAGCCTGTATGCCACTCTACATGCATACAGTCTGTACGTAATTTGCCCCGAAGGGTGCCCGCCATGCCACAGCTCACGCTTGACCAGGGAACCGTCCACTACCGGGACACCGGAGAAGGCGAGCCTGTGCTGCTTCTGCACGGGTACCTCATGGACAGCAGGCTCTGGGAACCGGTCGTCGCCCGGCTCGCCCCGGACTTCCGGTGCATCACCCCCGACCTGCCCCTCGGTGCCCACCGCACCCCGATGAACCCCGGCACGGACCTCAGCCTCCCGGGGATCGCCCGGCTGGTCGCGGATTTGATCGTCGCGCTCGATCTGCCCCGGGTGACCCTGGTCGGCAACGATCTCGGCACCGCCGTCGCCCAGCTCGTCGCCGCCCGTCATCCCGAGCGGATCGGGCGTCTCGTCCTCACCAACGGCGAGTGCTTCGACAACTGCCCGTCACCCTGGTTCAGATCACTTGTCCCCGCCTCCAGGGTGCCCGGTCTGCTCACCCTGGTTTTCCAGGCCCTGCGGCTGCGTGCCGTTCGTCGCATGCCCTTCGGGTTCGGCCTGCTGACCAGGGGCGCACTGCCCCACGATCTGATCGACGACTGGCTGGGGGCCTTCTTCGCCGACCCCGGCGTCCGGCGCGACTGCGTCAAGGTCACCCGTGGGATCGTCCCCACGGCCCTGCTCGAACCGGCAAGGCGGCTCGCCTCCTTCGACCGGCCCACCCTGCTGGCCTTCGCCCGCGAGGACCGGCTCTTCCCCTACGCGCACGGCGAGCGACTGGCAGCGATCGTGCCCGGCGCTCAGCTGGAGACCATTCCCGACAGCCGCACCTGGGTGATGCGCGACCAACCCGATCTGACAGCCCTGCTCATCAGCGAGTTCATCCGCAACACCCCCACCGGCGCCACACCGGCGGACGCCACTCCCGCCTGATCCTGGTCCAGGACCCACTGCCCGTGACGCGCCCTAGTGACCGGGTTTTGAGGTGTGGGCTCGCCCCATGAGTCGTGTTCTGTTTCAGATCATGTGGGTCCGGTGTCCTCATGGCATGGGCGATAACAGGCTGCCACCACTGGTGCTGTCGGAAGCTGAGCAGCTGACACTGCAGAGCTGGGCCAGACGGCGCCCCTCTCGGCGAGACGGACTGCGCGACGGCCTGTGAACACCCGCCTACGTCTGGCGATCACAGAACGGAGACATGCCCGTCCCGACGCCCCCGCCACCCCGGCTGGCGGGCGAGACTGCTTCCCGCCCGCCCGTCTAGGCGTCCGGCCGCGCCCACTCCGATCGAGGGAAACAATGTCCAGAACGCCCATCGCACTCGCCTCGCTGACGTCGCTGGCGGCGGCTGCCGCACTGCTGGCGACCGGCTGTGCGGGAAGGGCCGACGGCGTGGAAGCCAGCGGCTGCCGGGACGACGGAGGCTGGTCAGCGCAGCAACAGGCGCAGTGGCTGCGCTCCGCCGTGTCATTCGATGAGGACGCGTCCGGCGAGGAGGCAGTCGTCGAGGTCCGCCCGCGGGGCACGGCCGACGGCCGGCCGCTGTGCGCACCAGTCACCGTACAGGTCCAGTTCTGGCGGCTCACCGCCACGGCGTCGGGCAACGAACTGAGTCCGGCTCTTCGAGTGCAACTGGGAACGGATGGAAGCGAGAAGCGGCTCTTCGGGCTCCCGCCGGGCCTATCCGCTGCGGAACGCGACGCATGCACCGGCGTCCTCATGGCCGTCTACGCCGGCACCCCCCTGACCGCCGATGAACTGCCCGAAGGAATCGACCGCCTAGGCGGCGACGGGGTACCGGAGGTGACGTTCCGGACCGACCGGCTCGCTGCTCACCGGCTGATTTCGCCGCCGGACCGGGAGCGGTGTGAGGCGGACACCGGGGCGGCGGAAAGTGCCACGACCGCCCCCTCCGCCACCTCAAACCGATGGGGCCTCGACCATCGATGAGCGGCCCCGGCGAGGCCCGCGGAGTCACAGCAGGGCAGAAGCCGTCTCCCAGCCCTCACGACACACGATCACGCGCCGGAGCGGGCCCTGTCTGCGGCCGGCAACGCCTGCCGTAGAGCGGAGTACCTGCTGTCGTGGGCCCGCGTGCCCTCGACGTCCGTCCAGGTCACGGGAGTGACAGCGCGTACTCGGGCGGGTCCGGCGCACAATGAGTACTAACACTGGTGCCGTCGAGAAGGATGAACCCGTGGACGAGCGCAGGGCCGCATCGGTGAACCGGGGCCCCGCCGCAGCGGCGGCGGACGCCGGAGGGCTGGTCACCGCGTGGAGCGACGCGGCCCGCCGCCTGCTCGGCTTCGAGCCCGGGGACGTGATTGGCTGCTCCGTGGCGGATCTGCTGGCCGAACCACTGCCGGTCGATGCCCTGCGCAGCCTGGCCGAGCCGGACGAGTGGAGCGGTACGGTCGTGGTGCAGCACCGGGACGGCCACCCCGTCGAGGTGCGGCTGGACGCGCACCCGCTGCTCGACGGGGCCGGTGCCGTCCACTGGTTTCTCACGGCCACCGTGCCAGAGCCGGCGGCGCAGCTGCAGAAGTGGGCGCTGGAGCAGTTCCCCGTCCCGGTGGCCCTCTTCGACCAGGACGGGCTCGCGGTGTCCACCAACTCCGCGATGGAGGGGGTGATGGGTAGGCCCTCCAGGGATCTGCTCGGCCGTCGGGTGGGCGAATCGGTCGACGGCCTGCGGCGCCTCCCCGGCTTCGAGGGCCTTGGTGACGCGGTGCAGCGGGTCCTGCGCACGGGCGAGACCATGCCGTACGAGGCCTGGCTACACGTCCCCGGCGAGCCCCGCGAACACGCCTGGCTGGTGTCCCTCAGCCCGCTGAAGGACAATGCGGGCCGGATACGAGGCTTGTGTCTGGCGGCCATGGACAGTACAGAGCAGTTCCTCGCCCGGCGCAGACTGAGCGTCCTCAACGAGTCCAGCGTTAGGATCGGCTCCACCCTCGACGTGGCCCGCACCGCCGAGGAACTGGCCGAGGTGTACACGGCGCACTTTGCTGACTTCGCTCTCGTGGACCTGCTGGAGTCCGCGCTGGCCGGGGACGAGACGGGCGCTATGCCCGATGCTGCGCCCGTCTTCCGTCGCACCGCCTGCCGGTCCGTGCTAGAGGGCTGTCCCGAGGTGACGATCCCCGTCGGTGCCACGCACGGCTACCGCAAGGACTCGCCGCAGGGACGCGTGCTGACGGACGGCCGCGGTCTGTTCCACGCCGTCGACGAAGCCGGGCGGCGATGGTGGGCCGCGGACTCCCCTGACAGTGTCCGAAGCATCGACACCCACGGCATCCATACCCTGTTGGTGGTGCCGCTGCGGGCCCGCGGCATCACGCTCGGCCTGGCGATCCTCGGCCGCCACCGGACACCGGAACCCTTCGACGACGACGATCTGCTGCTCGCCAAGGAACTCGCAGCACGCGCGGCGGTGTGTGTCGACAACGCCCGCCGCTACACACGGGAACGCGACACGGCACTCGCCCTCCAGCGCAGTCTGCTCCCGCAGCACGCACCCAGACAGGCGGCCGTAGAGGTCGCCTCCCGTTACCGGCCAGCGAGCTCCCGCGCAGGCATCGGCGGCGACTGGTTCGATGTCATCCCCCTATCCGGAGCCCGGGTGGCCCTCGTCGTGGGCGATGTCGTCGGCCACGGGGTGCAGGCGTCCGCCACCATGGGTCGGCTCCGCACCGCCGTACGCACCCTCGCCGACGTCGACCTCGCCCCCGACGAACTGCTCACCCAGCTCGACGACATCGTCCTGCGCCTGGACTCCGAGCGGACACAGGATGCCGCCGAGGAACCACCGAGCCCGGGCGAGGTCGGAGCCACCTGCCTCTACGCCGTCTACGACCCCGTCTCACGCCGCTGTACCATGGCCCGCGCCGGTCACCCTGTCCCGGCCATGGTCACCCCTGACGGCAAGGTCTCCTTCCTCGACCTGCCGATAGGACCCCCCTTGGGGCTGGGCGGTCTGCCGTTCGAAACCGCGGAGTTCGACATCTCCGAGGGCAGCATCCTCGCCCTCTACACTGATGGCCTCGTCCACGCCCCCGACCGCGACCTCGACGACGGACTCGCGATGCTCCGCCGGGCCCTCGGCGGCCCCGGGCGTGCACTGGAGGAGATCTGTGACGGAGTCCTACGAAGTCTGGTGCCCGACCGGCCCGCCGACGACGTCGCACTCCTCGTGGTCCGTATCCGTGCGCTCGAAGCCAGCAGGGTCGCCGTCTGGGACGTACCCGCGGACCCTTCCTCCGTCGCCCGCGCCCGTGCACTGGCCTGCGAGCAACTGGCCACCTGGCACCTGGAGGACCTCGGCTTCGTTACCGAACTCGTCGTCAGCGAACTCGTCACCAACGCCATCCGTTACGGCGGATCCCCCATCCAACTGCGCCTGATCCTTGACACAGCGCTCATCTGCGAGGTCTCGGACTCCAGCAGCACGGCCCCCCACATGCGCCGGGCCCGCGTCTTCGACGAGGGAGGCCGCGGTCTACTGCTCGTCGCCCAGCTCACCCAGCGCTGGGGCAGCCGCCACACCCGCACGGGCAAGACGATCTGGGCCGAGCAGGCCCTGCCCACCGGACGCGCGGAGAACGGGCCTCAGGCACCGTAAGCGACACAGGATCCAGCCGAGGCGCCGTAGGCGGTGGTGGGGGAAAGCCACTCGCGCGGCGATGAGTTCCGTCGTGCGCCGGGTCCATGTGGACGGAGATGTGTTTCCAACCCCTGGAACATCCAGAAGATGTGATGGGCAAAGTGGTCATGCACAACGTCGTCTCCTACCTGAGAGTCCGGTAGGTGCGGGCCGCGAACGAGCGGCGCTAGGCCGCCGGGGGCGTGGGTTCCTGGACGGTCGCTGCCTGCGGCTCGTTGTTCAGACGAGCGCCGGTGTGGGAGCAGGCAGGTAGGGGGTGATGTTGCGCCAGGCGCGCTCGGTGTATTCCTCCTTCTCGCCGACCGGGGCGACGTAGTGCAGCGCGCTTTCGGCGGCGTCGTTGCCCTGGAGGCGGGCGATGATCCAGGCGGCGAGGTACTGCGAGGCCAGGCAGCCACCGGCGGTGGCGATGTTGTCCTTGGCGTAGAAGGGCTGGTTGAGTACCTCGACGCCGGCGGCGACGACCCAGGGCTTGGTGGTCAGGTCGGTGCAGGCGGGGATGTCGCTTAGCAGGCCGAGCTTGGCCAGCACGAGCGCGCCGGAGCACTGTGCCGCGATGAGTTGGCGCGCGGGGTCCAGGCGGCGCAGGATGTTCATGGTCGCCGGGTCTTCGACGACCTCGCGGGTGGCGATGCCGCTCCCGACGATGACGGCGTCAGCGGCGCATGCCTCCTCAAGGGTGGACATCTGCTCGATGACCACCCCGTTCATCGACGTCACCTTGGCTGCGGGGGTGGCGATGGTGACGCGCCAGTCGTCGGTCTTGATGCGGTTGAGTACTCCGAGCGCGATCAGAGAGTCAAGCTCGTTGTAGCCCTCGAAGGTGAGGATGGCGATGTGCATGGCGGTTGCCCTTCCGTATCGGTGGCGTGGCTCTTGACGGTAAAGACCCGTGAACATGACGGTCAAAGAATTGTCATGGATACAATTCGGTGCATGGCAGCCTCGCGGTACAAAACGCTGGTCGACGCGCTCGCATCCGACATCCGGACGGGGCGGCTCGCCGCAGGCGTGCGGCTGCCGACACACCGCGGGCTCGCCGCCCGTGAGGGTATCGCCGTGGTGACCGCGACTCGGGTGTACGCCCAGCTGGAAGCGATGGGTCTGGTGAGCCGGGAACAGGGCCGCGGCACGTTCGTGCGTGACATCGCAGTTCCCGCCGGTCATGGCATCGATCAGCAGGTCGTTGCCACGGACGCGGTCGACCTCACCTTCAACTTTCCCTCGCTGCCCGGCCAAGCCGATCTCCTACGGCAGGCCCTGCGGGAGGTGGCCACCTCCGGTGATCTCGACTCGCTCCTGCGCTACCAACCCCATCGAGGGCGTCCCCAGGACAGAGCCTCGATCGCACGGCACCTGAGGCGCCGAGGAATCACCACCGACGCCGATCGGATCCTCATCGTCAACGGTGCGCAGCAGGGCCTGGCCATCACTGTCATGGCCGCGCTCAAAGCCGGCGACGTTGTCGCGGTCGACGCGCTCACCTACCCGGGATTCAAGGTGCTCGCGCACGCCCTTCAACTCGGCCTGGAGCCCATACCCACCACCACCGACGGGCCGAATCTCGATGCTCTTGAGAAGCTGTGCGCTACCCGCCCTGTGCGCGCGATCTACACCATGCCGACCTTGCACAACCCTCTGGGCTGGGTCATGCCTGCAAGGGACCGAACCCGCCTGATCAAGATCGCCCGCCAGTACGGTTCGCTCATCATCGAAGACGCTGCGTACGCCTTCCTGGCCGAGGACCCTCCACCGCCTCTGGCCGCGACTGCGCCGGACATCACCGTCTACGTCTCGGGGCTGTCCAAGAGCGTCGCCACCGGCCTCCGGGTCGGCTTCGTCGTCGCCCCGCCCTCTGCGGTGCCGTCACTCGAACGCGCGATTCGGGTGACCACCTGGAACACCCCCGCCCTCACCACCGCGATCGCCTGCCGCTGGCTCGACGATGGCACGGTGGACCGCCTGGAAGCGCAGAAACGAGAGGACGCCAAGGCCCGCCAGTCACTCGCCAGACAAGAGCTGGCAGGCCTACCACTCATCGGCCACCCCTCGTCCTACTTCACCTGGCTGACACTGCCCGACGGCGCACGTGCCGATCGCCTGACCGCCACCCTCGCGCGCCGGCACATCTCGGTGACCACAGCGGAGCCGTTCACCACCTCGACGCATACGCCGCAGGCGATCCGCCTCGCTCTGGCCTCGACCGATCTGGACCGTCTCCAGTCGACACTGCATACCGTGCGACAAGCCGCCGTCGAGGACGCCTACACCTAAACTCCCCTCGACCAACCGATTCCCGCCCGTACCGACATCTGCGTACGAAAGTCCGTCGGCGCTGAAGGCCTGGGGCCCGGTCGGCCTGCGACCCGAGACTGATGAGGGAATCACCGTAGCCGTCTTCCCCCGGACCCGACGGCCTCAAGACCTCTCAACAGCCGCAAAGGAACGACGTTGCCTGCGCCAGCGTGCGCCACAGCTCGTGGAGGATCGGCCGGCCTTGAAACTTCGGGACCAGGGCGCCAATTTCGGCTGTCTCACAAGCATGGATGTGGCACAGGTACCCGATGGTCGCGCGGTGGTCACGTCCCCGCAGTTCGACCTGTGTCAAAAGCTGGTGCCACAACTCTGTGTCAGAGGTAGGGGTCCAAGTAGGAATGGAACAGGAAACCGGTGTTGCTGTCAGAAGTTTTGACAGGTTGTCTCGCCCTCCGCGCCCTGTCACAGCGGCACCTGGGAAGTCGAGGCCGTGTTCCCGCGTCACGTTCACCAAGGCGCGGTGCGTCGGGCTGCCGGGTCGCGTTCGGCGACGTGCCGGGCGACCGCGTCGACGCCGGGGCGGGCGTAGCGTTCCAGGGAGCGGACGGAGGCGTGGCGGGAGCGGGCCAGCAGCATCGGAGTGGAGGTGCCGCCCTCGGCGTCATGGGTGAGCGCGCTGTGGCGGAGACAGTGCAGGGTCCAGCCGTCCAGGTCTTCGATGTCCTCGGGTGAGGCAAGGGGGTTGGCCAGCAGTCGGGTGTTCTCCTCGAAGATCTCCTCAGCCCGGCGGTAGGAGAGCCGGGCGCGACCGGTTTCGGGGCACACGTCCAGCGTCGGGGTTCCGGAGGGCGGCTTGCGGCCTGTGAGGAACAGCGGGCCGCGGCTGCGGCCGGCGATGAGGCGCGGCAGCAGTTGGGCGGTGCCCGACTGCCAGTGGATCCACTCCGTCGCCCCGCCCTGGCCAGGATGCGGCCGCGTTTGTCGCCCGGGTGCAGGTCCTCGACGTTCAGGCACAGCGCCTCATCGGCCCGGGCGGCGGACTCGTAGAGCATCTTCCAGAACGTCTTCTCCCGCAGCGCGACGTCCAGGCGCCACAGGGCGCCGATCTGGTTCTCCGCGAGGGCCTTGGTGCGGTCCGGCGGGGCCGGGCGCCGCTCGATGCCGATAGTCGGGTCACAGGTGGTCCAGCCCTGGCGCTGCCACCATCCGATCGCTTTGCGCGCGATGGACAGCTCGCGGTTGACGGTGTGGGCGTCCATCTCGTCCGCCCGGGCCGCCGCCAGCTCGGCCAGCACTTCCGGCAGCACCGGATCGTCGATCATGGCGACGGGGACGGCGGGCGGCTTCGCGCCACGGTGGGTTGGCCCGGTCGGCGCGCTCTGCCCGGCGAGCATCCAGCCCCACGTCGTCAGCGAGATCCGGTAGATCCGCGCGGAGGACTTCGCGATCCCTGCGCCGGTGAGGTACCGATCGACCGCCGCGGTGTACGTGGCCGGAGGGGCGGACAGGGGTACGACTCGGGCGCGTGGCAAACGCAACGCGCCCCTGGCCCCGAGTTCGGTCACTGGTTCGATCGTCACGCCCGCCCCGCCCTCCCGGCACTGCCGCAGTAAATGCGTACACCTCACCCCGGCGACCGGAAGCTTCCGGCGCAGGTCACGGAGATCGCCATAGAGGATCTGCCGCAGTAAATCCGGTATTTACTGCGGCAGTAGCCCGGGCGGAGTGAACTCACCATCGTGACGGCTACTGCGGAGTGCCGTTGGACGCCTCGGGTAGTAGAAACCGATTGCCGACGCCCGCAAATGGCGGTGGCTTCATCTGCCCCTTCCTGTCGTGGTTCAGGTTGTGGGGCGGCTGCGTTCGATGGAGTGGGGTCCCGTGCGAGGTGGCCGAATCACACTTGATTCTTGATTCCTGATAGACCAACCACGGCGGCCAGTTGGGATCGGATGGTTCCTGCGTGGGGCTGGAGGGAGCCGTCGAAGGCGGCGGATCCGATGGTGAAGGCGTCGGCTCCGGCTGATGCGAGTGCCTGTATCTGGTCGGTGCTGGTGATGGAGCCAGCGACGACCAGGCGGCCGGTGGTGGTGGCGCGGGCGGCGCGGACCAGGTCGAGGGGGTCGGCATCGGTGGCGCGGTAGGCGAGGAGGTCAACGCCGGCGCAGCCCGCGGCTTCCGCCCGTCGGCAGTCGTAGGCAATCCGGTCCGGGTTGCCGGCGAGGCGGGTGGGGTGCCCGAGGGGTTCTCCGGCGAAGGGCAGGTAGCCGATGGATGTGCCGTGTAGGAGGTTGAGGGTCTCCTCGATCCAGGTACCGCCCATCAGCCAGTCGACGCCGAGTTCGGTGGCTGTCCGTACGGAGGCAAGGGCCTGGTCCCGGTCGGTGCTGACGACTTCGAGGTAGGTGGTGGCGCCCATGTCCTTGATGCGGGTGTGGAGCTGAGCGAGGGTGTCGCGGTCGACGCCGATGTCTTTGAACCCGATGTGGGTGATGCCGAGGTCCTTGATGGTGTCGAGGACATCGAGGCAGTCGGTGACCGTGCGGTCGTCGCGGGTGAGCATGAAGATGAAGTCCACGGTGTCCTTCGGCTTGCTGTTCCGGGGTTGATTCGAGTCGGTGGTCAGGGGCGGTCCGGTGCCCCGGAGGACAGGCGGTCGGCGTGGCGCAGGGCGGTGAGCAGACTGGCGTGGTCAGCCGTGCCGAGACCTGCGATGTCGAAGGCGGTGCCGTGGTCGACGCTGGTGCGGACGAAGGGCAGGCCGATGGTGATGTTGACGCCGTGTTCGATCCCGAGGTACTTGACGGGGATGAGGCCCTGGTCGTGGTACTGGGCGACCACGGCGTCGAAGGCTCCGGCGCGGGCTCGCATGAAGACGGTGTCGGCGGGCCAGGGTCCGCTGGCCTGGATGCCTTCGCTCTGCGCGGCCTGGATGGCGGGGGTGATGATGTCCAGGTCCTCGCGGCCGAACAGGCCGTTCTCTCCTGCGTGGGGGTTGAGGCCGGCGACGGCGATGCGCGGGGCGGGCAGGCCGCTGCGCTGGAGTGTGCGGTGGGTCAGGCGGATGATGTCGAGTTCGCGGGCGGTGGTTATCGCGTCGATTGCGATGCGGAGGGACTGGTGCACGGTGACCAGGACGACCCGCAGCTCGTCGGTGGCCATCATCATCGCGTAGTCCGTGGTGCCGGACAGGTCGGCGAGCATCTCGGTGTGCCCGGGGTAAGGGACGCCGGACAAGCGGAGTGCTTCCTTGTTGATCGGCGAGGTCACCAGGGCCCTTACCTCGCCTGCCAGGGCGAGCTGGATACCGCGGCGGACGTACTGGAAGGACGCCGCGCCCGCGCGGGCGTCGAGTGTGCCCCAGGGCAGGTCGATCGGAAGGCGGTTCTCGGTGAGGACGTCCACCGTGCCGGGTGCGAACGCCGCCTGGTCGACTGATGCGATGGGGCGAAGGATGAGGCGTGTTCCGGCGACCCGGTCGGCGCGGGCGAGGACGTCCACGTCGCCGATGACGACGACGGGCACGGTGCGCCGGGGATCGGCACACGCTTCGAGGGTGATCTCGGGGCCGATTCCGCAGGGGTCGCCCATGGTGATGGCGATCGGGGTCATGCGTGCTCTCCTGGGTCGAGGGGATGTCGGATGAGGTGGCACAGGCGCAGGAGCATGGCGTCGTCGCCGAAGCCGCCCGCCTTGATCAGCACGGGGAGGGGGAGCTGCCCGAGCAGAGTTCCGCGGGCGACGCCGGGTTCGGGTTCGTCGAGCAGGCCGATGCCGGTGGCACCAAGGGCCTGGAGCACGGTCGCAGCCGTTTCCCCCCCGGTGACGACGAGCGCGTCGACCGTGTGCTCTTCGGTCAGCGCCTGGACGACCGCTGCCAGAGAGCGGGCGAGTGCTCGCGCCGTTTGTGGCGCGCGGCGTTCATCGGGTGTTTGCAGGGTGAGGACTGGGGCCGTCAGGCCGCGCAGCGTCTCCACTGCCGCGGCCGGATCGCCGCTGACGGTGACCCCCTGGACATCCGCCCGCGCACGGAGCGCGGCCAGCTGCCGCCGGGTCGCCGGGTTGGCGCTGCCGACGACGATCAGCGGGCGTCGGGCCGGCGCGGGCACCGACGCAGCGCCGCCGGCGCGTGCGCACCTTCGGGCCAGGGCGGCCGCCAGCCCCGGGGAGCCGACCCACAGCACGTCGTCGAGGCGCGGCACCGCTGCCACCAGGCGGTCGAGGTCGCCGTCTTTGGCGGCGGAGTAGACGATCAGGTCACCGTTGCCGATCAGCTCGGGCAGCTCGGCCGCGAGTCCCGGCCCTGCTAGCACAGCCTCCGGGAACAGCGTCGGGAGGTCCGAGCACCGCACGGGGTGTACCGGGTCGCGGGCGAAGTCGCTCTCGTGGACCGGTACACCCCGCACGTACTGGACTCCCTCCACCGTCACCCGGCCCTCCGCGGGGAAGGCCGGAGCAATGACGACGGCCCGCCTACGCGATCCCGCCCACGCAGCCCGGACCTCTGTCGCGACATGACCGCGCAGGGTGGAATCCACCGTTTTCAAGAGCAGCTCGGAGTCGGCGAACAGGCGCGCCGCGCGCCACGTACGCATAGCGGCGGCCTCCTCGTCCAGTACGCGGCTTCCGAGGTCGACCGCGGTCACGCCCGTGGCGTGCCGCGGCACCGCTGCCGGGGTGGAGAGCAGGATTCGGGCGTCGTGGCCGGCCCGGCGGAACGGCGCGGCACCGTCCCCGGCGCTGGTGAGGTCATCCGCCAGAATGGCGATGCCCGACCGCACGTCGTTGCGGAATGTCATGTCCCACCTCTCCATAGGTCAGCGTTTTCTGTGACTGGATCAATAGTCATTCCGGCAAAAGGGCTGGACAAACGATTCATTCTCACGAGACCTGTGAGTAAAATTCATGTATGCGATGGTCGGGTCTGCCCCCTCTGAATGCTCTGCTGCCCTTCGAAGCGACCGTCCGGCATGCGAGCATGACCGTGGCGGCGCAGGAGCTGCATGTGACGCACGGCGCGGTGAGCCGACAGGTCCAGAACCTGGAGCGGTCCCTTGGGATATCACTGTTCGAGCGGCAGACACGCGCCTTGCGACCGACCCCGGAGGCGCGCCAGCTGGCGGCCGTCGTCCGGGACGCACTCGATCAGATCGATGCGGCCGCCCGGCAGATCTCGCACCGCACACCCGCGGGACCGCTCACCCTCTCGTGCGAGCCCACACTCCTGATGCGGTGGCTCATTCCGCGGCTGCCCGATCTGGCCGTGAACGTGCCGGACGTCACCGTCCACCTGTCCGCAGGCGGCGGCCCCGTCTTCTTCGAGCGGGACAACATCGACCTCGCGATCCGCCGAGACGACTTTCCGTTTCCCGAAAAGGTGAGCCGGACCCGCTTGTTCGCAGAGAGGATCGGACCCGTCTGCCGGCCCGATCTCGCGGCCCGCCTGACCGGCGCCGCCGACCTGACGGGGGCAGCCCTTCTGCATACCGGTACGCGGCCGCAGGCGTGGGACGACTGGCGACGCATCACCGGCATGAAAGCAGAGCCCGCCTCCCAGCAGACCCTGGAGCACTTCTACCTGACTCTCCAGGCTGCCGCGGCCGACGTCGGGGTCGCGATCGCCCCGTATGCCGTCGTCCGCGACGACTTGGAGCGAGGACAACTCGTCGCACCCTTCGGTTTCGTCCCCGACGGCACCAGCTACCACCTCCTCAGCCGTCAACCACCCGAGCAAGACGCACGCGTCCGCCAGCTGACGGCGTGGCTGCGGGCCCAGGCGAGCCAGCTCGAAACCGATTCTGACCAGGCGTGACCGTCGGGCTGCTCCGAGACCAGGGCCGACGCGGGTGGCCAACAGCACGCATCGCCGCCTCCGCCTCGTCGTCACTGCTCCACCACCGTGGCCACGGCGTTCACCTCCTCACACGGGGACGACTCACCGCGATTCCTCTCCAGCCGCGCCATCGTCGCCAGCCGTTCCTTGTCCGTGGCCCGCTTCTCCGCGCTGATCAGGCTGCGCAGGCGACTCCACCGCCACGTGCGGGGCCGTGCCAGTGCCCGCTACGGCGACCCCTATCAGATGTGGTCCGTGATCCGGACCGGAATGGAAGATCAGCGAGCAGACGGCTGGACGGGCTGGGAACGTCGCGCGCGAGTCAACGGTAACGATCAAGGAGCGCGCGGTGCCCACCAACTTTCTCAGCGAGGACCAGCGACGGCGCTTCGGCCGGTTCGCGGAGGACCCGGACGAGGGACAGCTCGCCGGTTCCTTCCTACTCGACCAGACCGCGCGGCGCCGGGCGATGGCCGCCAAGGGCGCGCGGAACCGGATCGGCTGGGCGGTCCAGCTCGGGACCGTCCGGTACCTGGGAACGTTCCTGGACAACCCCGAACAGGTGCCCGGCGTCGTGGTCGACTACGTCGCCGAGCAGCTGGGCCTGGACCCGGCGGAGTTCGCAGGCTACGGCGGAAGAGAGCACCGCTGGGACCACCAGGAGCAGATCCGCAAGGGATACGGATACACGAAGTTCGAGTTCGACCAGTGGTTCTCGCTGGCCCGCTGGATGTACCAGCGGCGTGGATCGGCTCCGAGCGCCCGACTCTGCTGTTCGACCTGGCCACCAAGCGGCTGGTCGTCAAGAAGTGGTGCTGCCCGGGGTGACCGTGCTGGAACGGCTGGTCTCCGGCTCACGCGAGCGCGCCGAGAAACGCCTGTGGGCAACGCTCGCAGCCGCCCCGACCGAGGAACAGGCCGCCTGCTTGCAGCGCCTGGTCGTCGTCCCCGCGAGCAAGCGCCTGTCCGAGCTGGACCGACTGCGGCGCTCACCCCGGGACATCACCGCGCGCGGGGTGAGCAAGGCCCTGGAGCGGTACGAGGCGCTGAACACCTTGGGCGGCACCGCCTGGGACCTGTCCGCGATACCCCCGGGGACGGCTCCAGGCGCTGGTGCGTTTTGCGCGGGCGGCCCGCGCTCAGGCTGTCTCCGACCTCGGCGGGGACCGGCGCCTGGCCACCCTGGTGGCGTTCGCCGCGGTGATGCCGCAGATCGCCGCAGACGAGGCGATCGAGGTGTTCGATCTGGTGATGGGCGACCTGATCCGTTCCTCCAGCACCAAGATGACCAAGCAGCGGCTGCGCACCCTCAAAGACCTGGACGCCGCCGCGATCCTGCTGCGTCAGGTGTGGATCGCGGTGTGCGGCACGGCCGCCGATGGTGCTGTCGGAGGTTTTCACAGGCCGTGATCAGGGTCATCAGGGTGTGCGGGCGAGCGATGACCCGACGATCGGTTTCCTGAAGGCGGCCGTGGCGCGGTTCTGCGCTGGCCTGGATGATCTGGCTGTGCCGTTCCTACTTGGATCCTGGTGTCGACCGCGCCCCTCAGCCGGGTCGGGCCGAGGGCACCGAGGAGCCGACAGCCGTCGGAGTACCAGAAGGGGAGGCGGGAACGGTCGCGGACGCGGATGCCGAAGCGGACGGCGACGGGGACGCGGGCGCCAGGGAAGACGCCGCCGCAGGGGTCCCGCGGTCACAGTCGCCGCGGGCGGACCGTCAGGCGCGCAGGGTTGCCTCCAGGACGGTGACCGCGTGCCCGGTGAGCAGGACACGGTCCGCCCGCAGCTCCGTACTGACCAGGCCGGTGCGGGCGGACGCCTGGAATCCGGTGAGGACGCCGGACCTGCCCAGCCGTGCCGACCAGTAGGGGGCGAGCGCCGTGTGGGCGCTGCCGGTCACCGGGTCCTCGGGGATGCCGTTGGCGGGCACGAAGAAGCGGGAGACGAAGTCGTAGCCGGACCCCGGCGCGGCCGCAGCGGCGGTGACGATGACCCCCCACAGTTCCTCGCGCCTGGTCAGGGCCGCGATCGCCCCGAGGTCGGGGCGCAGCCCCCGTACGGCCGCCTCGTCGGGCAGCACGGTCAGGAGATGGCCTAGGGCGCCGGTACGGAAGGTCGCCTCGGGCCGCAGCCCCAGCGCCTTGGCGAGGCCGCCGGGGACGGGGACCTCGATGGCCGGCGCGGCCGGGAAGTCCAGGGTGATCTCCCCCTCCTCCCCGGCATGCGCGATGAGCAGGCCGTGGAAGCGGCTGCGGAACCGCACCGACCCGCTGGCCGGCAGCAGCCCGTCCCGTTCCAGCGAGTGCGCCGTGGCCAAAGTGGCATGGCCGCACAGGCCGACCTCGACGGTTGGGGTGAACCAGCGGATCTCCCAATCGGCCTCGCCCCCGGCCGGCAGCGGCAGGGCGAAGGCCGTCTCCGCGTGGTTCAGTTCCGCGGCGATCTGCTGCAGCCGCGTGTCGTCCGGCCACTCCCCGGCCGGGAGCAGACAGACACCGGCGGGGTTTCCGGCGAAGGGTTGGGTGGTGAAGGCGTCTACGATCTGGATTCGCATGCCACGAAACTTAGCGAGGCCAACCGTCACCAAAGGAAAGCCAATTCCGCGAAGGTGGCCTGCCTGTCCTGCCCGTCCGGCGGGGCTCTCGTCAGTCGAGGGGCTTGCCGAAGTTGAAGGCGGTCACGGCCATCCGCTCGCGGAAGTAGAAGCGGTGCCTCGACGAGGGCGGCCGCGGTCTGCTGCTCGTCGCCCAGCTCACCCAGCGCTGGGGCAGCCGCCACACGCACGGGCGGGACGATCTGGGCCGAGCAGACCCTGCCCGCCCGGACCACGGAAGACGAGCCGAAGTGTCCTGGAACCGAGGAGCCGTCCGGCCCGGGCGCCGTGGGCGGTGCGGAGAAGGAGCCATTCGCGCGACGATGAGTTCCCGCCGTGGGCCCGTCCACCGGTCCGTCGCGAGGGCGGTGAGCTACCCCCGAGGGCTTTGTGCCCCGGGTGGGCAGCCCCCTCGGAAAGGGGCGCGGACGGCAAGGACGGCGGGGGCACCACTGTCGGCGGTGCGGAACGCACCGGGCAGAACGGGACGCCGGGTTGCGAGCGCAGGGCGTCGCGCAATCCGGATTCACAGGCTCCAGGACGCCGCGCGCGACCGCACTTGTCGGTACGTTCTGACATGCGCGCAACATCCTCCCCCGCAGGAGGCCCTTTCCTCGCCTGTCGGCGATCGCGGCGGCGGTCCTGGGCGGGCTCACCGCTGCCGTCACCCCGGCCACGTTCGACGCTGCGTGACACCCAGCTCGGTGCTCGTCCAGCGGTACACCCTGAACTCATTGTGCGCCGGACCCGCCCGAGTACGCGCTGTCACTCCCGTGAGCAGGACGGACTTCGGGGGCGCGCAGGCCCGACTGCGGTGGGCACCTTCGACAGGCGGGGCACCTTGCTGAAGCGGCGGGTGTGGTAGGCGGAGGCGACTGCACAGCCGCGCGAGCGGCATGGCGAGCCGGGCTGTGCGTCACACTTCGCAGGCGTGCTGTTCGACATCGTCGGCGTCCGACCGGTTGGTCGGGGAAGGCTGCTGAGGGCCCGTCATGGGTCCGGATTTTCGCAGAATGCAAGTCTCAGAAGGAGGTCCGTCCCTCTTTTGCGTGAGAACGGGTTCTGAGAGCCGATCGTAGTTCACTGGCAAAGGATGGCGAGCTCAAGCGGTTAGCGCATCACCGCTGTTCAAGAGGCCAGCGTAGTCCTCTGCCGGAGTGCGGTAGCCATGGGTCTTGCGCGGCCGATGGTTGAGTTCATGGGCGATGGGCGATGGGCGATGGCATCCAGGTCGGCCTGGCTGAACGTACGGAGGTCCGCGCCCTTGGCCAGGTACTGCCGAAGCAGCCGGTTGGTGTTCTCGTTGGTGTCGCGCTGCCACGGGCTCCGAGGCTTGCAGAGGTAGATCGGCATCTCCCGTCTCGGCGGTGATGGCCTGGTGCTCGGCTATCTCTCGCCCTCGATCCCAGGTGAGCGTCCGCCGCAGTTGCGGCGGGATGCCGAGGAGGCTCATGGTGAGGTGCGGAGTGACCTGCTCGGCCTTGATGCCGTCAGGGAGCGCGACGATGGCCCTGTAGCGGCTGGGGCGCTCGACGAACGCAGAGCGGGCTTTTGGGTGAGCTTGGGCCGGCGCCCACACGTGCAGGCGGCCTCGTCGGCGGAAGCGGATCGGTAGCGGTCCCGGCCACTGTTGCGGGCCATTTCGCGGGAGACGGTCGAAGGCGATCTACCCAGCCTTCCGGCCAGCTGCCGGGCGGACTCTCCGGCGGTGATGCCTCAGGATATCTCGTCGCGTTCGCCACCGGTCAGATGCCGCGCTGATCGCTACCGCGGAGTGAGACGGATACCGCCGCCCTGGTAAAGGAACTGACGGACGTGATGCATCGGCGCCCCGAGCACCCGCCCGATCAAACTGAACGTCTGCCCCTCGCGCCAGCGTCTCCAAAATCTCATCCTGCTGAGCCGGCGAAAACCCGTAGTCACGCACCTGTGCCTCCACGATCACATGTCATCCGTGGGTGGTGCGTTGATCACTCGAGGGTGCCATCGTTTGTGCGAATCCGGTTCCGGGCCGCTACTTCGCGGGCGACGCCGGTGGACGAGGGTTCCGGCGGTGGTCTCCTGCGGCGGGGCTGGGTGCGGTGAACGGCGTCGGGTCCGGTCGGCGGCCCGGCAGCGGTCAGTCCGGGTGCAGGGCTTCGGCTCGCTCCTGGAGGGCTTCGAGCAGTGCGCGCACAGGTGGCGTGGGTGGCGTGCCTGGTGCGGTGTAGACGCCGATGCGGCGCTTGGCGGTGGGCGTGACGGGCAGGGCGCGGGTGTCGTTCCGGTCCTCGACGGCCAGGAAAGGGATGAGGGCGATTCCGACTCCCGCCGCGACGAGCGCCTGCATGAAGCGGAAATCGCTGGAGCGACAGACCACCTTGGGCGTGAGGCCGTGCGCGGAGGTGAGCGCGTCGACCGCGTCTCCTAGCAGGTCCCATCCGTGAATCCATGGTTCGTCGGCGACGTCTTCGAGACGGGCCGCTCGGCGCGAGGCGAGTCGGTGGTCGGCGGATACAACCAAGCGCAGGTCATCGTGCAGGAGCGGGTGGTAGGTGCAGCGGGCTGCGGCGTCCTTCCAGCTCGGTGGGGGATGCCTGGTGTTGAAGTGGTAGACGAGGGCAATATCGGCGCGGCCGTCACCGAGGGCGGCCAGAGCCTGAGTGGGTTCGGATTCGATCACCGTTGTGTCGACGTGGGTGTCGCGTCGCGCCGCGAGTGCTGCCAGTGCGGGCGCGAGTAGGAAGGCGCCGGCGCTGGGGAAAGTGGCGACGGTCACCGTGGGCGGGCCCTGGTCACGCAGCTGGGCCAGTGTCCGGTGGGCCCGGTGCAGTTCGCCGTGGACGGTGTCGGCGGTGCGCGCGAGGATCTGGCCCGCCGGGGTGAGGGTGACGCCTCGGGTGCTGCGTTCGAAGAGCCTCAACCCGGCGGCGCGTTCGAGGGCCGCCATCTGCTGGGAGACCGCCGACGGGGTCATCTGCAGTGCCTGGGCCGCGCGGGCGAAGCTCCCGCGGTGGGCCACCTCGCGGAACAGGACGAGCCGCTGCACCTCAATCATCAGTTCCCCTTACTGCCTAGTGAGCAATATCGTACTTCTGCTTACGACGCATCGATGTCAGCGTGGCCGCATGATGTTCGATGCACGAGAACGCTCCGGGGCCGCCCTGGCTCTCGGGGCGGTATGCCTCATCGGCGGGTCCGTCGCCGCTGCCACCCACCTTCACGGCTATCCGCTCATCGGCGGGCAGGCCGTCCGCTACGGGCTCGCGACCGTGTTCCTGCTGATCTGGGCCCGCATACGCAGGCACACCTTCATACGGCCCTCCCCGGCCCAGATGGCATGGGTCTTTCTGCTGGCCGCGACCGGGATGGCCGGGTACGGCGTCGTGCTCGTCTACGCCACCTCGATGACCTCGCCGGGCAATGTCGGTGTCGCGCTGGGCGCCGCACCTTTGATCATCGTCCTGGTCCAGTCCCTGCTCGCTCAGGTGCGTCCCTCCCGGAGTCTGATGGCCGGGGCCCTGTGTGTGGCCTGTGGGTCCGCCGTGGCACAGCTGTCCACCGGCGGCACAGTGCAGTGGAGCGCCCAGGGCTTCGCGTGGTCGTGCCTGGCCCTCACCGGAGTGTGCGCGGTCACACTGCTCGGTGCGCCCGCCACCAAGGCGCTCGGATCGCTGACCGCCATCACCTACGCGTGCGCACTCGCCTCGGGCATGCTCCTCCTGACCGCCGTGATCACGGGCTCGGTCACCGGGACCCCTGTGCTGCGGCGACCGAGCGGCGCCGAGCTCTCGGCACTGGCCTTCCTCGCCCTCGGCGTGACCATGGTCGTCTTCCTGATGTGGTACGGAGCCGTCGAGCGGCTCGGCACCGGCCGGACCGGCCTCTTCAACGGCCTCATCCCCCTGGCCTCACTTCTGGCCCTGTCCGTGACCGGCACGGCAACCGCCTCCCTCAACCAGATCGCGGGAGCCGCGCTCGTCCTCATCGGCGTCGCCTTCGGACTCCGGGTCAGGAAACGAGACACCCCACCCCCCTGGGCGGCCGCGGCCGAGCACGTGACGGGCGCCCGCCCCCATAGCTGATGCACTCCCAGGGCCGCCTTGTGACGGGCGGACCGGGGCAGCGACGGACGCACCTGGCTTGTCCCGGGACTCTCCTGGCCCCAGCCCCGCCCCCCGGCCCCTGTGGAAGATCAGCCCTACCCGCCGTCGTCGTCATCGTCCAGTTCGAGTGTGTCCGGGTCGCGCAGGGGCCGCAGGGCGCTGGAGTCGGCTGGAGGCGGGGTAGCAGTAGCGACCGAGCACGTTGAGGTTCTCGTGCCCAAGGACCGGCATCAACCTCCTGGGCCCTGTTCAACATCAAGGCCAACAGCCCCAGCCAGGGCCTGCGCCCCTTCCGCGCCCCCGACGCCGACGATCTGGACGAGGTCTGACGGCCGCACGGCCGGGACCGCACGAGGGCGGTCCCGGCCTGTGGGATTGGCGTCCTGACCTGTGGGGCAGGTCAGATCCAGGTGGGCATGGCCCGCTCGGCGTAGCAGGCGCCGAAGCCGCCGCTGGGAAGGATGAGTCAAGGCCGCCGCCCGTACCCTCGGTGCCCAATCCGCCGACCTCGACACCGAACAGCGCGCCCGCACCGCCCTCGCCGGGCCTGATCGCCACCGGCATAACCGACGGGGTTTGCTGACTCTACTGACGAGTAGTTAGATTCTCTGCCGCGAGATCCCGCCGTACTCGCTTGATCGTGACCGGCGGGCTCCTCTACAGCGCGGGCGCGGTCGTCTACGCCCTCCAGCGCTCCGACCCCTCACCCCGCTGGTTCGGTTACCACGAGGTCTTCCACGCCTTGCCGTGGCAGCGTTCACCGCCCATTACACCGCCATCTCCCTCGCCGCCTACTGACCAGGAGGAGGTTTTCTTCCAGGACAGGACCGACCCTGGTCGGCTCCCTCTCGGCCGCCCTCGCCCTCCCGCCGCTCATCGCCCTCAGCGGTACCCGACGGCAGACCCGGCTCGTGGACCGGTGCCTCGCCCCGGTTCCCGTACAGACGGCACCACCGCGCCTGTGCCTTCCCGGCACTGATCCACTTCCGGCCCGCCTTCGACCACGGCCAGCCTCTGGATGGGAGAACACGTGAACACCACGTTCGACTTCCACGGCAAGACCGCCTGATCACCCCGGTCCGCTCCGCCGGTGGACACCGGCGCTACTCCGGCTATCAGCTGCGCATCGCCGCCGGCGCCCGGGAACTTGTCGACCGGGGCACCCCCATCGAGGCGGCCTGCCGGATCGTCACCTCGAGGACCGACTCGAGGAAGCGCAGCGCGTCAACGCCGAAGACCATCGTGCCGCCGGATCGGCGCACCCACCGCTGCGGCATGAGGTGGCCGGAGCTGATGAGCCGCCTTGGACAGCAGGAGCGCAGGAGGCGGACGTGCTCCCTGGCCCTCGGCAGGCCGCCCGCCCCCACCCCTGCACGGTGGTCCTCGCGGCCGCTAGGGCTTCATCCGCCTCGGCTGGTGAACGCGACCGGGAGAGACTGCGCCTGCCGTCCCGGGACGCGGTCCGCAGGTGCCTCGACAACCGCCCCGCCCGCTTACGCATCGACATCAGCTGGAGATGCCGCTCGTGGGTGGCGCCCTCGCATGTTTCCCGTGTCTGTCGACTGTCCCGGGCAGTGTCAGGTCGGTGTGGTCAGGACGCGGTCGGCGTGGGCGAGTTCGTGGATGTGAGCGGCTTCACCTGTCAGCGGCAGGAAGGGACGCAGGGGACAGCAGGCGGGTGTGTGGTCGTGGTCGACCTCCCAGCTGAGCAGGTGCGCGAAGTGGGTATGGGCGGTGGAGACGGCGTGGAGGGTGCCAGAGCAGCCCTGGCACACGAGCGATGAGTGGATCACGGGAGTGTCCACGGCTGATCGGTGCCCAGCGGGCCTTCAGTGGGCTGGGCGATTCCTGCCAGGTGGAGCTGACGCAGGGTGGTTTCAGTCTCCCGTTCGAGGTGTTCGATGGACGTCAGGCGCTGCCACAGGGGGTCGGGGAGGCAGGGGACGGTGGCGCCGCGGGCTGCCCATTTCGCGGCGAGTTGTGTGTACAAGGGTGTGGCCTGGTCCTGAGCCTCTGCGGTGACCTGGGCACGGGCGTGTGCGGGGTGGCCGAAAGGCCGACGGGGCGTCTGCTCCGGAATACGAGCCTCGGCTCTGCGCTTACCGCTGCCCACCTCGGCCCGGGGGCTGGAAGGCTCCCAATGATGATCCGTCACGATCGTCAAAACGATCCTGCCGGCCTGCAGGACACCCCCTTCGCACGGGCGCAGCTGCGATGCGGTCGGGCCACCTGCCCCACTGTGGGCTTCTCCGAGGTGATGCCAACGCCACACGCAAACCCGTTAACCGTCCTGCCCGGGCAGCGGCACATGAGAAGGACTGATGGCCGCCCGATCCCTCGATGGCCGCGGGGTGCGGCACGCGCACGACGCGTGCCCGCTCCCTCTGGTGACGGGGTGTTGTGGGCGTGTAGCGTTTGAGTCAGCTGTCGTGGTTCGGAAGTTCCCTTTGCCCACGCTTTTCGGCGTGGGCGCTTTGCTGTGCTGTGCCGCAGGAACCAGGGCGATCACCTCCGTCTTCCGCATGGTGTGGGAGGCGTTCATCGACTGGAAGGCAAGAGACATGGCTACGGGAACTGTGAAGTGGTTCAACGCGGAGAAGGGCTTCGGCTTCATCGCTCAGGACGGTGGCGGCCCGGACGTCTTCGCCCACTACTCCGCGATCAACTCCTCGGGCTTCCGCGAGCTCCAGGAAGGCCAGGTCGTCACGTTCGACGTCACCCAGGGTCAGAAGGGCCCCCAGGCCGAGAACATCAACCCGGCCTGAGCTTCGCCACCCCGTCTCCGGACTCTGCGGGCGCCCACCCTTCCGTCCGGACAGCGGACGCCTTCGGTGTCGGCGGGATCCGATGCATACCGGACCAGGGCCGCGCAGCGTCTGCTGCGCGGCCCTGGTCTGTGTCCAGACCGGTCTGCCGCGCCGCAAGGCTTCAGCCGGAGGGACCGTGCGTGCCGGCCATCTGCCGTGGACGACTGCGAGGCCGGCGGCCGGTTGGCCGCCGCAAAGGCCAGACGGGGGCGGCCTGGCTGCGGCCGCTAACCGCACGAGCGACGCGCGTACGGGTTCCTGTGGTCGTGTTCCGGCCGGGGCGCATCGCTTGCGAGCGCCAGCCGGGATGTCGCTCGGCCCCATGCCCCATTGAGGCCCTCACTGGCAGCCCTCGACTGTCCGGCGCATGCCGGGGAATGAGGAGGGGCGATACGACCCGAGAGGCCCTGGGCCTGGTTGTCGAGGGTGAGGAGACGAATCTGTGAGCAGTGTGTGGATGTACGCGCAGGACAGCGGTTATACGTCCCGGCACTCGCTGGTGGGCTTCACCGTGGAGGCCGCTGACGGCGTCATCGGGCACGTGGACCGCCAGCAGGACCAGCCCGGCATGCAGCACCTGGTGGTCGACACCGGCGCGTGGGTGTTCGGCCAGAGCGTGCTGATCCCGGCGGGTGCGATAACCGTCATCGACACCGAAGCGCAGACGGTGAAGGTCGCGCCGAGTCGGGAGCAGATCAGAGTAGCTCCCCGCTTCACCACCGACAGCGAGACAGCCGACCACCGATACCTGTCGGCGGTCGGCAACTACTAACTCTCCTTGTGACGCCGAGCGGAGTCGGCTGCCTGCAGCAGGTCTCCCCGCGTCTGGCGGCAGGGGAGCGAATCCTGGCTCTCATGGAACGTGGCCGCCCTGTCAGCCATCGCTGCACACCAAGGCGCCGGACGGCCCGAGTTCACGACGTACGAGCAACGGCGGACGCGGTCAGGGTCACCCGCGCGCTCACTCGTCAGGCCTGCGGAGTCCCGAATCCGAGTGGTCTTTGCGCACGGAATTCCCGGAGGTGAGCACCGGGCGCCCGACGCATGCCAGAGCGACGAGGAGAAGCCGACAGATGTCCGCCACAGTTGAGAGCAGGGATGAAGCGGTCAACCGTGCGTCGGTGGTGGGCCAGCTGGTTGCGAAGGTGGCCAGTGTCTGCTGGTACGCGCGGTGAGCCGGCGATCGGGCTGGCCCGTGCACGGCCCGGATCTTCTCTATGAAGTGGGGTATTGGAGGCAAGTGAACCCTGAAATCACCTGGCTTCGGGAGCTGTCGTTAGACCAGAGATCGGTGCCCGACCGGTCTTTTACGCAGGTCAGACACCGTGCTCAAACTTTAGAAGAAGCCGATCTTTTTGGGGGAATAGCTTACTAATAAGTTCTTGGAGTGCTGGTGGTACACGCGCTACACCGCTCCTGACCAGGAAGAATTGACGTGTCTTCCTTCGGCGGACCGGTGCTGGCCCGCAACTGGCCCGGATCTTGGCCTCCTCCGAGGTCGTGCCGTGTGATGCAAGGCCATGACGGGCGGAGGAAGGCAGCAGGAGCGGGCTGGCTGACGCCGGTCGTCCGTGCCGGTGCGGCGCTCGCGGCGCTCGGGTCGCTGCTGGCGCTCATTCTTGGAGTCTCGCGCACGACGTTGGCGATGGCCAGGGACCGGCACCTGCCGCACGCCCTGGCCGCCGTCCACCCCCGCAATCAGGTGCCGCACCGGGCCGAGCTCGTCGTCGGTGCGGTCGTCGCGGTGCTCGCCGCGACCGCCGACGTACGCGGGGCGATCGGCTTCTCCTCCTTTGGCGTCCTGGTCTACTACGCGATCGCCAACGCCTCCGCCTGGACCCTCACAGCGTCCGAAGGACGGCCGGCGCGGATCATCCCCGTGGTGGGGCCGGCCGGCTGCCTGGTCCTGGCCTTCGCCCTGCCAGGCTCATCGGTGATCACCGGCGCGGCGGTCCTGGCCGCGGGCGCCGCCGCGTACGGGATCCGCCGCACGATCGCCGCCAGGAAGGCGAAGCGGTGGTAGGGCGCGACGCGCCCTGGGTCCGCAGGAACCGGCGGTATACCGGCGCCACACGGCACGATGTCGCCACCACCACTCCCGACAGCGAAAAGGGGCAGCCTCCCATGTCTTTGCTCAACTCCTGGCAGCCGAAGCTCACCGCGACGCACGCCTGAACCGCACCGCCGACCTGACGGCGACCGGAGCAGCCGTGGTCACCGGCCGCTGACTGGACGCAGCCATGCGGCTGGCCAGCGGGCTCAGCGTTCAAGTGCCCTGTCAACACAGCGGATTTCGGCTCTTCGGCAACGGACTTCTGACGTATTCTTGACGACTGGTGTGCCGGGAAGTCTGGTCGGCGGTCAGGAGCCATGGGCCATTCCGTGGGCTCCGGCTCTCGCCTTGAAAGGCATCCCTCATGACCGCCATACAGCAGTCCGCTGCGCCTGCGCCCCTGCCAGGCGGGCCCGGCCGCCGCAGTCCGCGCCGCTCGGTCCTCTTCTTCGCGTTCGCCTTCGCCGTGATCGCAGATCCAGTCTCCTCCGTCGCGTACGCCATCGAGGCGGCGCTGCGCGCCCTGCAGGGCGATCTCGCCCTACTGCTGCCGACGATGTCGCTGGTGGTGGGCCTGGTCGTGGTGGTCACCGCCAACTACTGGCAGCTGGTGCGCCGTTTCCCCAAGGGCGGTGGGGCGGCGGCCGCGGCCGGGCGGGCCTTCGGGCCGCGCTGGACGTTCGTACCGATCGGCGCGCTCGTCGTCGACTTCGTCCTGACCATCGGGATCTCCATCGCGGCCGCCGCCAGCGCCGTGATCGCCCTCTTCCCCGCCGCCGCGCCCTTCCGCGTCCCGCTCGCCCTCCTCCTGCTGCTGGTCGTCGCCGGGCTGACCTGGTTCGGACACGGCGGGCGGCTGCTGTTCGCCGTCATGACCGTGCTCTTCGTACTCGTCTGCGTCGCCGTACTCGTACACGGCTTCGTCTCGCCCCACACCGTCGGCGAGGCCCCGGCCTCGACCGACCCGGGCCGCTCCGCCGCCCTTGCGGTCGTCCTCGCCTTCCCCGTCGCGATGGCCCTGGCCACCGGCATCGAGGCGCCGTCCACGGCCATTGCCCAGCTCGGGCAGCTGGACGACACCCACCGCCGCCGCTTCGGGCGCGGTACGCTCGCCCTTCTCCTGGTCATCGTCGGCGGCCTCACCCTGGCCCTGACCGTGCTCGCCGTACGCCTGCGCATTGGCATCCCGGGCAAGGACTCCACCCAGATCGCCGACATCGCCCATGCCGCCACCGGCTCCGGCTGGCTCTACGGAGCCTTCCAGCTCACCAGCTCCCTCCTGCTCCTGGCTGCCGCGAGCTCCTCGTTCCAGGCCGGCCCCGGACTCCTCAAGGCCCTCGCCGGATCCCCGGAGCACCCGGGCGTCCTGCCGTCAGCGCTGGGCCGGACGAACCGGCACCACACCCCGTACTGGTCCGTCCTCGTCTACCTGGGTGCGGCGGCTGTGATCATCGTGGCCGCGGCAGGGGAGGAGCAGGAACTCGTCCTCTTCTACGCGGTCGCGGTGTTCGTCAGCTTCCTCGTGGGGCTGATGGCCATGACCCGCTTCGCCCGTACCGAGCGCAAGCCCGCCCTCGCCTGGCTGAATGCCATGGCGGCCGTCGCGGTGGCCTTCACCCTCCTGGTGAACCTCCTCCGCGGCTGGCCTGTCCTCTCCCTGGTCGCCACCCTCGCCATCGGCGGAGCCTTCTACCTCCGCTGGGTCCGAGCCGGACGTCCTTCCGGCATCGAGGACGTGGAAGCCCGTGCCGAAGCCGACTGATCCGAAGCGGTCAGTACATCGACCACGATCCGCAGGCCCGGTCGGCCGGGCCCTCGTAAGGCCCACAACAATCACCCATGGCACACACCCACTGAAAGGAGCGCCCGCATGGGGATCCGTTACGGCATCGGCGCACTGATCGCTGTCACAGCGCTACTGCTCGCCGGCTCCGGCATCGCCACACTCAGCAGGGGCTGGCTGCTGCCCTGGCAGCGGCGGCACATCGTCCGCGTCAGGCTTTTCGGCTGGGCGCAACTCCTGATCGCGATCGCGCTGGGCATCCAGCTGATCGGTCTCCTGGCGGTCGATTCCGCCTACCGCACCATGTTCACCATGCCCGGTACCGTGGTGTTGCTGTTCGCCCTGGTGTTGATCACGCGTGCGCAGCGTCCGAGAGGCACCGGCCAAGGAGGCTGAGCCCGGGGACGACGGTCCGATTCGCTGCCTCGCCGCCGTCCTCGACACCGTGTGTGGGGAAGCCATGCCGCCCGAGAGCAGCCGTTTCTCGTATCGGGGCGCCTGACCGGCGATCCTGCGCGCGGATTGCGAGCGCGGGAGCGCGGTTGGGCGCACCATGGGATGCGGGGGCCGAGGGGGTGTGACGAGCGGGCAGGAGCCCGTCGATGGCGCGTGGGCGATTGCGGATCTACCTCGGGGCCGCCCCCGGGGTCGGAAAGACATACGCGATGCTCGAGGAAGGGCAGCGTCTGGCCCAGGCAGGCGCCGACGTGGTGGTCGGTTTCGTCGAGCCGCACGGGCGACGGCCCACCGCTGCCCTCGCCGAGGGGCTGGAGATCATTTCCCGGCGAACCATGGAGTACCGGGAGGCGAGCTTCACCGAGATGGACCTCGACGGGGTGCTCGCCCGCCGCCCGCAGGCCGCCCTGGTCGACGAACTGGCCCACACCAATGTGCCCGGGTCCCGCCATGCCAAGCGATGGCAGGACGTTGAGGACCTTCTCGATGCGGGGATCGACGTTGTCACCACGCTCAACGTGCAGCACCTGGAGTCTCTGGGTGATGTGGTCCGGCAGATCACTGGTGTCCCGCAGCGCGAGACCCTGCCCGACGAGGTGGCACGCCGCGCGGACCAGATCGAACTGGTCGACCTGCCGCCCGAGCTGCTGCGCCGACGCATGCTGCACGGCGAGATCTATCCCTCGGACCGC
This sequence comes from Streptomyces sp. NBC_01214, assembly GCF_026340975.1. Classification (GTDB taxonomy): domain Bacteria; phylum Actinomycetota; class Actinomycetes; order Streptomycetales; family Streptomycetaceae; genus Streptomyces. The sequence goes on from NZ_JAPEOS010000001.1 coordinate 3,557,883, forward strand.
ATCGAGGCCGCCCTCACCCACTACTTCCGCGTCGGCAACCTCACGGCCCTGCGCGAACTCGCCCTCCTGTGGCTCGCCGACCGCGTCGAGGAAGGACTGCAGCGCTACCGCGCGGAACACGGCATCACCACCCCCTGGGAAACCCGCGAGCGCATCATGGTCGCCCTCACCGGCGGCCCCGAGGGAGAAACTCTGATCCGCCGCAGCACCCGGATCAGCGCCCGAGTCCCCGGCAGTGAGCTGCTGGCATTGCACGTCGTACCGAGCGACGGCCTCACCCACGGCGATCCGGCCACCCTCGCCGCCCAGCGGGCCCTGGTGGAGTCACTGGGCGGCAGCTACCACCAGACCACCGGCGACGACATCCCCGAGGCGCTGCTCCAGTTCGCGGAGGCCGAGAACGTCACGCAGATCGTGCTGGGCGCGAGCCGCCGCGGAAGGCTCTCCACGTTCCTCCGCGGCGGTGTGGGGCACCGGACGATCCGGCGATCCGGCCCCATCGACGTACTCGTGATCACCCATGAGCACGCCGCCGGCTCGACTTCCCCGCTGCGACTGCCGCACCCGAGCCGCGCCACCGGCCCACGGCGCTTCTGGACGGCGATGCTGCTCGCGGCGATCACGCTCCCGGGCCTGACCGCTGTGCTCGTTCTTCTCGGCGAGCACGTGGATCTCTCCCTCGCCTTGGTGCTCTACCTGCTCGCCGTTGTCGTGATCGCCCTGGTCGGTGGCCTCGTTCCCGCACTGGTGGCCGCTCTTGCCGCGGGACTGCTCGCCGACTACTACTTCACCCCGCCGATGCACTCGCTGCGCGTCCAGCACCTCGCCGACGTCGTCGCGCTGGTGGTGTACGTCGTCACGGCCGTCATCGTCGGCATGGCCGCGGGCACGGCCGCACGCAGCACGTACCGGGCCGTCCGCGCGAGCTCCGAGGCCCTTGCGCTGAGCCGACTGGCCACCGCCATGATGCACGGCCAGGACCTGCCGACCCTGCTCGAACAGGTACGGGAGGACTTCGGCCTGGATGCGGTCAGCCTGCTGGAAAGGGATGCGGCGCATCCGGCCGATCCCCGCTGGTACGTCGTCGCCAGTACCGGTGAGGATCCACCCGAGCGCCCGTACGACGCCGACGTGGAACGCCCCGCCGGCGGGAGCCTCACCCTGGCTGCCAGGGGGCGTCCTCTGAGCAGCGACGATCAGCGGGTCCTCGGTGTGTGTGCGGCGCAGCTGGGTATGGCGTACTCCCACGGCCGGCTCGCCGCCCACGACGCCGAATCCGGCATCCGCGCAGCAGCCGAGCACACCAGGGCCTCACTCCTGCTCACCGCCGGCCGGGACCTGCGCGACCCGCTGCACACCGCCGACGAGGCCCTGCACGGCCTGCGCACCCCGACCGACGCCGAGCAGGCCCGCATTCTCGATACCGCCCGGTCATCGGTGCGCCGCGCCGGCCGGCTCGTCACCGACCTCGACGAGCTCAGCCGCCTGCACGCCGGGGCGCTCGACCTCTACCTGCGCCCGGTCGACGTAGACGAGGTCCTGACCGCCGTACTCGATGCCCTCGGCCCCGGCCATACGCTCCAGTGCAGCCTTCCGGAGCAGGTGCCGGACGTGATTGCCGACGCCGCCGTCCTCACCCGGGTCCTGACGGCGCTCGCGGCTGAGGCCCAGCGCCACAGTCCTGCGGACCGGCCCGCGCGGCTCACCGCGCAGGTCCGGCCCAGCTTCCTGGAGATCCGGGTGACGGACGGCAACGGCGAGGCCCCCGAGGGCGCGGCGCCGGGGCCGCATCGGGGGCGCAGTCCGGAAGGTCTCGCCCTGCGGCTGTCCCGCGACCTGGCGGAGGCCATGGGCGGCGCCCTTGAACCCGCTGCCAGCGGGGGCGGTTTCGCGATGAAGCTCACGCTTCCGACAGCGGCCGGCCGTACCGCGGTGGCAGACGTCCCGGGAGACTGACGGGCGACTGCGAGTGGTGGTGAGCCGGATTGCGGGGCTCCCGGTTCCGCCTGGGAGGTTCGGAAGCCCTCGTGCGTCTCCCGCGAGCGGGGTGATCTACGCTGCGATCCGAAACCGAAGATGATCACCGGACAGGGGAACGAAGAACCATGGGCGAAGGCCGCCACGTCGTGGTAGCGGAGATCGGTCTGACGAAGAACCGGTACGGCGCGGAGATCCGCACGTCCGAGCCGATGTCCCTGGAGCTGGCTCGGGAGTTCGCGCTGAACGCAGTCCGAGGTCACGACCCCGACTTCTACCGCAGGCCGGACAACGCGGTCGCGCTCCGAGTTGGGGCAGCCGACCAGTACCTGGTCGTCGAGGGACACCGGCTGAGCCCGGACAGCCTGTCCCGCCTCACCGTGGCGGAGGTGGTCGACGCGATCTGACCGGACACAACCGTGTGCCTCCGCCCACGATCGCGGGCGGAGGCACACGGGGTGTCTGGTCGGCGGCTGCCGGTGCGCGCGGACAGGGCGCCGCGCCCAAGTCGTCACTTTTGGCGTGCCTCTGACGGTATGTCGAGGACCGGCCCCCTGCTTTGCGGCGGGGCGGGGACGGGGGCCCTCAGCAGCCGGGTCGACGGGCGCACGAGCGCCACCACGTACGACTCCTTCGGCGAGAATTTCACCATCACCCTTCCTGCCGCCGAGAAGACCCTGACCATGGAGGCCTTCCGCGCCCGGGTCACGCGGTGACGGGCCGGTGAGGTCGCACCCTCAGAACGCTGGGGCCGGCTTGGTCCCTGGCGGTTCTGGTCGCCCTCGTCGTACTTCTTCGGGCGGCGAAGGAAGGTGCGGTTCTTGGGGCTGGCAGGCAGTGCGCCCCAGGCCCGGCCACAAGGCCCACCGCGCCTGAGACCGACTGGTCAGAACTTTTCCGGGAAGAAGAATGCCAGGACGAGATATCCGACCAGGCCCACTGCGACGACGATGCCTACGACAGTCTCGGTACTCACCCGTACTCGCCCATACCCCTCATGAGGACTTCAACCTCTCCAGCGAACGGCATCGTAGGCGTGCGCGATAGGGCCCTGACGCAGTTCTGACGCCTCCTGGGCGGGACGCTGACGCGGAACCGACGCCGAGCCGTGTGCCCTTCCGTGTGGTGCCGGCTCAGGGCCCCGTCGTTCTGGCGACGCCGTCCGGTACTCGTCACCCTGGCGTCACGTGATCAAACCGGATGCTCAGCCAGAACGACGGAGCCCTGGGTGCTGGGTGCTGGGTGTCGCGTGTGGTCGGGTCTTCCGTTGCCGACGGAGCTCCGCGCCTTCGGCGCTCTTTCTCGCCGGCCTCGCCGTTGCGCTGAAACCCAGTGCTCCCCAGATCCGAGGTGGTCAACCCCTGAGCCAATGGCCTGGGTCAATGTCGCACGGGGCATCCGTTCTGGCCTGACGCGCCGTCGCGCTCGCGGTCGTCGGGGTAGAAGTTGGGGCGTCGGTCGGCATCGTCGTAGTAGCGGTGGAAGACGGGGGTGATGCCGCCTGACACCGGGGGGACGATCCAGCTCCAGTCCGCGGGGACGGAGCGGCCGTGGCGTTGTTCTTTGCCCACGTGGGTGAGGAAGTTGCGGGACTCGGTGTGGTGGTTGCTGATCCGGGCGCCCGCGACATGGAAGGAGTGCAGGACGGCGACGTTGAGTTCGACCAGTGCGCGGTCGCGCCACAGCGTGCTCTCCCTGCTGGTGTCCAGGCCGAGGCAGGCTGCGACGCTGGGCAGCAGGTTGTAGCGGTCTTCGTCGACGAGGTTGCGGGCGCCGATCTCGGTGCCCATGTACCAGCCGTTGAACGGGGCGAGCGGGTAGTCGATACCGCCGATCCGCAGGCGCATGTTGGAGATGACCGGTACGGCGTGCCAGCGCAGGCCCAGATCGTCGATGCGCGGACAGTCCGGGTGGGTGATGGGAACCTCCAGGATCAGATCCCGCGGCAGGCCGAAGAGCTGGGGCTTGTCATCAGCGGTGTCTATGACCAGCGGCAGTACGTCGAAAGGGCCACTGGGACCCTGCCAGCCGAGCCTGCGCACCAGCTCGGTGAAGTCCACGTACGCCGCGTCGCCCAGTACCGTGCCGTCGTCGCGGCGGAGGCCGGCGTAGCGGATGAGCTGGTCGTTCCACACTCGGGGGGCACGTCGGCCGGGTGTGTCGGGGGCGAAGACGCTGATCACGGGGCGGATGCGGCCGAGGTTGGTCGCCTGGCGCAGGTGTTCGCACAGGTGGTGGTGGATCTCTTCCGGTGTGGTGGCGTCCCGGCGGTCCAGGACGCGCAGGCTGTTCCAGTACAGGCGGCCGATGCAGCGTCTGGAGTTGCGCCACGCGACGCGGGCACCGAAGGCGAGTTCGCCGGGGGTGTGCCGGTAGGTGCCCGCGGCGTCGATGGCGGCGCGGACCTGGTGCAGACGTCGGCCGAGCGGGACGGGCTGGCTGGGATGCTCGGCGTGGAACTGGCGCAGGAACTCCTCGGCCTCGTCGGCGACAGCGATGCCGTCAGGTCCCGAGGCCTTGGCAGGGTGGGCGGATGTGAGGGTGGGAAGGGCGTTGGAGTTCACGGTTTCCTCGCATGAGGCGGGAGGCGCCGGGGGTGGCTCCCGTCAGCTGAGCCTGAGCGGCAGCGACTGCAGGGACCGGAATTCGAGGTTCGGGTTCCAGATGGGCTCGCCGGCCGGCCGGATGCCGGGGAAGCGTGCGAACAGTGCGACGAAGAACCACTTGAGCTGCAGGTTGGCGATCTGCCTGCCGAGGCAGGAGTGGATCCCGAGGCCGAACGACAGATGCTTGGCGCTGTTGGGCCGGTCGAGATCGAACGCGCTGGGCCGCTCGAACCTGCCTGGGTCCCGGTTTGCCGCGCCCAGGAAGAGGGCGACACTCTGCCCCGCCCCGATGCGTACGCCGGCCGCCTCAAGGTCCGTTTTCGCGACGCGCCAGGTGAACTGGTTGGACGCGTTGTAGCGGACCACCTCGTTCGCCGTGTTGTCGACGCATGCGGGGTCAGCCAGGAAGCGGGCGATCTGATCCGGGTTGCGGGCGAAGGAGAGCATGCCGCTGCTGACGGAGCCCGGTGTCGTGGGGGCGAACAACGCGATGAAGAGCAGCACGAGTTGGTGCACCGTCTGCTCCGGCGTGGTCTCGGTCAGCTGGTGCTGGGCGGCCGCGAGGCGTGCGATGACCGTGTCCGGAACGACTTTGCCGCGTTTGCCCTCGACGAGCTCCTGAGCGTAGGTGTGCAGGTCCGTGAGGAGTTCGAGGAGACGGTCGAGTTCCACGGGCTGGTCCTGCGGCCCGGACCAGTACGTCATGAGGGTGTCCACGCACGGTATGACGAAGTCCAGGTCCTCCTCCGGAACACCGAAGGCTCGTACGGCCGAGCGCACGGGGAGCTCGGCGGCCAGGGCGGAGACGGCGTCGATCTCCTTCGTGCCCTGGGGGATCGAGGCGACCAGGTCGGCCGCGACGCGCGCGATGACCTGGCTGTAGTGCTCGTGGGCGGCGCGGGTGAAGCCTGTCTGGGTGGACCTGCGGAGCGCGTCGTGACGGGGCGGGTCGGTGTACATCATGACGTTCTTGGTGAACCGGTGGTAGATGCTGTCGGGCGGCAGCGGCCGGCCCGGGAACTTCACGTCCAGCACCTCTTCCATCCGCTCGGCCTTGAGCCGGTGGTCCTTCAGCGCGGCGGCGCAGTCGGCGTACGTCATGACCGCCCAGGCGTTCAGTCCTTCGGACCAGTGGACCGGTTCGCGCTGAGCGAGGTCGGCGTACACGGGATAGGGGTCGGGCACGATGGACGGGTCCGAGAGCGGTGAGGGCATGGTCATGGTCACGAGGTCTCCTTCTGGTGTCCGAAGTGGGGGATCGCGGTCGGGATGCCGGGAGGTCCGAGTACCTCGATTCCGTACTCGGCGGCGATGGCGGGCAGTCGCTCAAGGTCCAGCGGGGCGATCTCTTCCGACGGAATCTCCAGGGCGCGCGCGGGCCTCCCGAGGGAACGCGTGAATCCGTCGAATCCTCCGGGCTCCGTGACGTGGAGGAACCTGGCCTCGTCGGAGGTGACGAGGAACGTGTGGGGCGCGTGGCGGGGGCCGTAGACGAAGGAGCCGGTCTCTGCCTGAATGACCTGGCCGGCCACCCAGAAGGTCATCTCCCCGTCGAGTACGTACCACCACTCGTCATCGTTGTGGTGTACGTGCAGTGGCGAGCCGGAGCCGCGCCGGCCGAGGTGTTCGATGACGGACGCCGCCCCGTTCATTTCCGCCGACGAACCCTTGACTGTCGCGAGGAAATCGAGAAACCAAAGAGCCTCTCCCTCACCTTCGGCGCGGTGCAGAGCGATCGGTGCGGGCCTGTCAGGCTCTGTCATATGTCGGATCCTTTCAGCGCTCGACCAGCCTGACCGGCACGGCCGACGGCACCACGGAGATCGTCGAATGGAACGACACCTTGATGTTCTCGACCGGAACGACGTAGAAGTTCCTCAGGATTTCGGTCAGCATGACGGCGCACTGCTGCTCGGCGAGCCGGTTTCCTATGCAGTGCCGAGGGCCGGCGCCGAAGGGCAGAAAACCGTTGATGGTGTCGTGCTCTGCGCTGTCTACCGAGAATCGGTCCGGGTTGAAGCGGTCCGGCTCGCGGAAAACGCTCGGATTCTTCCCGATGGCGTTCTTCATCCACATGACGACCGTGCCAGGCGGGATGTTCCCGCCCCTTTCCTCCAGGGTCAGGTCGTTCGTGAATTTCGCGCTGAACGGGACCGGCGGGAAGAGCCGCAGCGTCTCGTAGACGATGTTTCGGACGTAAGGGTCCGGGATGGTGTCGCCGTCCTCCGCAGGGGCCGCCTCGATCGCCTTCCGTGCCTTTTCCTGCACGTGCGGATCCAGGGACAGCATGACAAGTGCCTGCGATAGGACGTAGGACATCGGATCGGCGCCGCCGAGGACCAGGGACATCATCTCCTCGACACGGTCCTCGGATGACCACGGCGACTGCGTCACCCGGTCGAGCAGGTCGTCCGGCCGCTGGTGTGCCGGACAGGCGGCGGGAACGCGTTGTTCGCGGCGGGTCATCACCGCGCCGAGGACGGCGGCGACCTGGCGATATGCGGACCTGACCCGGCGCCGCCGCCTCGGGAAGATCCACCTGACGAAGAACGGGTGGAAGGCCCGGAAGCTCACCTCTTCCTCGATGGCTCCGAGCGCGCGGTGGTATTCGTGCAGATCCGCCTGCACATGCCAGTCGTCACCGAAGAGGAAGGCGCTGAGGCAGTTCACGCTCCAGTCGCGCAGGTCGGACTGCAGGCCGTCGTACGTCTCGTCCACGTGCTTCCACTTGTCCACGTACACGCTGGACACGTCCGTCAGGACGTAAGCCCGTTCCGCGACGCGGCGATTCGTCAGGGACGGTGACATCACCTGCCGGTGGGAACGGTGCAGTTCGCCTCCCTCCACACCCATGAGGCTTCTGGCCAGTACGGTGCGGTCGGCTCGACGGTGCGAGTCCAGGTCCTTCTTGTGGAGGTTGGAGGACACGTACGACAGCGACACGAAGGGGGAGCTCCCCCACGCCAAATGGAGTCGAACGACGGGCCCGTACTCGTCGTGCAGGGCCTGTAGCGTTTCGTGCCGGCCGCCGTGCCCGCCGGCCAGCAGGTCGACCGTGTTCCCGAGATAGAACGAAGGCTTCGGCCCCGGCAGGTGACGCAGTGAGAGAAATTCCGCCAGGCGCCTTCGTGCGATGAAGAGCAGGAGTCCGATGATAGCCGCCGCAACGATCAGCCCGGTCCAGCTCGGGCGGCTGAGGCCGAACCATAACGCGAGAATTGCCGCCATGAGAGGGGCGACGACGCCGGTCGTGTAAATGGCTCGATAGAGCGAAAGCAGAGGGCGTGTACTGCGCATGCTCATGGTGATCCCTTCCGCGGCTTGTGCGAGCCTTCCCCTGCCGACTCATTCGGTTCGAGCGGGGTTCGAGTAAAGGGACTCTCGATGCGCCATCAGGCTATGGATCCGCTTCCTGGCGCTGCAATAGGGCCGGATCGGATGGCCGGTTCCCGTTGAGTACCCCGAATCGGCGGAACGCGCGGCAGAACGGAGACGTTCCAGGCAGCGCTCCTGCCGGCCTTGGCCCGCCGGGCAACGGAAAGAGCTCCGGATGGGCGAGATGGCTGATTCGCCATCTCCCCGCCGGAGGGGCTCCCGCGCGGTTTTCCGGAATCTTGATGCGATGTTGACGGGTTATTCGTGGAGGGGCTTTCACAGGTCGGAGAGCCGTGCCTCCTCCAGGTCGAGCGTGCGCTGGAGCTGGCGGCGGGTGGTGTCGCTGATGCGGTGGTCGTCATAGAGGCGCCGGAGTTCGGCGGCTTCGACGTTGATCAGGTCGCGGCGCAGGTGTCGGTAGACCTGGTCGGCGGACTCGTACGGCGCCTCGTCGTCGCCGAGCCTGTCGTGGGCGTGGTCGCTGCGGGCCTGCAGGGCACGGCGGAGCCGATCGAGCACTGCCTCGGGTGCGGCCTCCAGTCCTGACAGTTCGTCCAGCCGGCGCAGACCCGCTTCGGCCAGACTCAGTCGCGCGCCGATCTCCTCACGTTCGGTGTGATCCGGTTCGAGACCGATCCCAGAGCGGCGGACGACCGCGGCGAGGGTGAAGCCCTGGACGACGAGGGTGACAACCACGACGGACGAGGTCAGGACCAGTACCAAAGGGCGCTGCGCCAGCGCAGATCCGTCCGCGGCGGCGATGGGGATGGACAGGGCCGCGGCGAGGGGCATGACACCGCGGGTTCCCGCCCACGACAGGACGGCGGGGATCCGCCAGTTGGTTTTGGCCTTCCCGTTCTTCCACTGGAGGAGGGCGGAGAGCGGAAAGATCCACAGGATCCGTACCGTGATGAGGGTGCCCGCCAGAGCCAGTGCGTAGACCGGCCAGAGTCTGTTCTCGTCGCCCAGCTCGCGGATCAGGCCCGGCAGGGAGAGCCCGATCAGGCTGAAGACCACGCTTTCGAGGAGGAACACCACCGTGCCGTAGACGGCGTGCAGTTGGAGGCGTATGCGTGCGCTGGTCAGGCGATCGCCGCTGCCGCCCACGAGGACGCCGGCCACGACCACGGACGTGACGCCAGAGGTGTGGGCGGTCTCGGCCAGGACGTAGGCAGCGTACGGGGTGACGAGCGCGACCACCGTTTCCAGGACCGGGTCCTCGATGCGGCGCCGGATCAGCATCACGACGCCGGCGATCGCCGCCCCGATCAGGGTTCCGCCTCCGGCGAGCACCGCGAACTCAGTGCCGGCGCTGCCCCAGGAGACCGCGGAGGAGGCGATCGCGATGCTCACCGCGACCCGGAAGAGGACGAGGGAGGTGGCGTCGTTGAACAGGCTCTCGGCCTGGACCATGACCTGGACCCTGGGCGGCAGCGCGAGGCGTCGGCCGAGCGCGGTCACCGCCACCGGGTCGGTGCTCGCGAGCACCGCCCCGAGGACCAGCGCCATCTGCCAGGACAGGGGAGTCAGCGCGGAGGCCACGAATCCCACCGCCGCGGCCGAGGCCAGTACGAGACCCACGGCGAGCACGGACACCGGCTTCCACACCGCACGCAGCTCGCGCCATGACAGCTCCTCGGCGCTGGCGTACAGCAGGGGCGGCAGGACGAAGAGGCCGATGATCTCGGGGGTGATGTGTATCTCGGGGGCCCCGGGCAGCAGGGCGACGAAGAGGCCCGCGACGACGAGCAAGGAGGGAGCCGGTATGCGCCAGCGGCGGGCACCGGTCGCGACGATGGTGGCGAGGACGACGAGAAACAAGACCGTACCGACGCTGCGCATGCCGCCCCTTGGACCCCTGGAATCGAGATCGGGGCCACGTGACCCGTCACGCCGACCAGACTTCCCGGCACACCGCCTTCACCATATCCGCATGGACTGTGTCAGGACAGCGTCAATGTGCTCGCGCTCAACCGCGATCCGGCGGAATTTCGCCCGATGATGTGCGTGAGCAGGACTTGTGTGCCTCTGCCACCCAGGGGAGCCCCTTCGTGGACCGGGGCGTTCTTCGGCGTGAGGAGGCACGTGACGTGGCGGAGGCGGTTGTCCGGCCCGGAAGACTGAAGGTCTTTGTCGGGGCGGCCCCCGGCGTGGGCAAGACGTACCGGATGCTGGATGAGGGGCGGCGGCGGGCGGACCGGGGGACGGACGTGGTCGTGGCGTTCGTCGAGTGTCACGGACGCCGCCTGACCGAGGAGAAGCTGGCCGGCCTGGAGGTTCTGCCACGCGTGGAACGTACGTACCGGGGTGGCTCGTACGCCGAGATGGATCTGGCGGCCGTCCTGGAACGGCGGCCCGAGGTGGCGCTCGTCGACGAACTGGCCCACTCCGTCGTTTCCGGCGGAAGCCACGCCAAGCGCTGGCAGGAAGTGGAGGCGCTCCTCGCGGCGGGGATCGACGTGGTGACGGCCGTCAACATTCAGCATTTGGAGTCCCTGGGCGACGTCGTCGAGAAGATCACCCGGGTCCCGCAGCACGAGACCGTTCCGGACGCAGTGGTGCGCAGGGCCGCCGAGATAGAGCTGGTGGACCTGCCACCCGAGGCGCTGCGACGGCGCATGGCGCACGGGAACATCTACGCCCCGGAGAAGGTCGACGCGGCCCTGTCCCACTACTTCCGGGTCGGAAACCTCACCGCGCTGCGGGAGCTGGCGCTGCTGTGGGTGGCCGGGCGCGTGGACGAGGCACTGCAGAAGTACCGCGTCGAGCACGGCATAGGGGGAGTGTGGGAGACCCGGGAGCGGGTGGTGGTCGCCATCACCGGCGGACCCGAGGGAGAAACGATCATCCGGCGGGCTGCCAGGATCGCCGCCCGCTCGGCGGGCGGCGACCTCCTCGCCGTGCACATAGCGCGCAGCGACGGCCTGGCAGCGGGAGCGTCGGCTTCAGCGCTGGTCCGCCAACGCGCCCTTGTCGAGAGCCTCGGCGGCACCTACCACTCCCTGATCGGTGAGGATGTGCCCACGGCGCTCACCGAGTTCGCCCGCGCGGAGAACGCCACCCAGCTGGTGATCGGTACGAGCCGACGCGGTCGCGTAGAGCGCTTCCTCACCGGGCGGGGTACGGGTGAGACGATCGTCGCACTGTCCGAGGACATCGACGTTCACATGGTCACGCACGAACGGGCGGGACACGGAAGACTGCTGCCCTCGCGAAGGCGGACTCTGCCGAACTCCCGCCTGATCGCCGGACCGGTACTGGGTCTCGTGCTCCCGCTCGCGCTCACCTTTCTGCTCGACCAGACCCGGGGCAGCCTCAACCTCACCAGTGAGGCGCTGCTGTTCCTGGTGACGGTGGTCGGAGTGGCGTGCGTGGGCGGAGTGGTGTCGGCCCTCGTCGCGTCCGTGACTGCCTCGCTCCTGCTGAACTACTGGTTCATTCCGCCGGTCGGCGAGTTCACCATCGCCGAGCCCAACAACATCCTCGCGTTGGTGGTGTTCGCGGTGGTCGCGGGGACCGTCGCCGCCACGATCGACCGGTCGCTGCGGCTGTCGCGCAGGGCCGCCAGGGCGACGGCCGAGGCGGAGACGCTCTCCTCGCTCGCCGGCTCCATCGTGCGGGGGGACCAGGCCGTTCCCGCGCTCCTCGAACGGACCAGGGAGACCTTCGGCATGGACTCCGTCGAGCTCACCGCCGAACCGGGTGCGGAGAACACCTCGTCCGTGTGGGTCCCGGTGGGCCAGGGCGGGTATCTCGTACTGCGGGGGCGTCCGCTGTCCGCCTCCGACCGGCGTGTCCTGGCAGCCTTCGCCGCGCACGTCACGGTCGCGGTCGAACGGGCCCGGCTGGCCGAGGCGGCCGCCGAGGTCGAACCCGTCAAGGCAGCCGACCGGATGCGTACAGCACTCCTCGCGGCGGTCAGTCACGATCTACGGACACCTCTCGCGGCCGGCTGGGCCGCCATCGCCTCCCTGCGCGCCCGTGACGTGGCGTGGAGCGAGGAGGACCGCGGCGAACTCCTCGCCACCGCCGACGAGTCGATGGCCCGGCTCAACCGCCTCGTCGAGAACCTCCTCGACATGAGCCGCCTGCAGGCTGGGGCCTTGAAGCTGGACCTACGAGCCACGGACCTGATGGAAGTGCTGCCCGCCGCACTGGACGGAATGCCCGCAGATGCGCCCGTCGTCGACATCCGGAGCGTGGAAGAGGCCCCTGCGGTGCTGGCCGACCCACCACTGCTCGAGCGGGTGGTCGCCAACCTGCTCAGCAACGCCGCCCGGCACACCCCGCCCGGACAGCGCGTTCTGCTGACGGCCAGCGCGCTCGACGACCGGGTGGAGTTCCGGGTCGTAGACCGTGGGCCCGGAATCCCCGAGGCGGACCGCGAGAACGCGTTCGTGCCGTTCCAGCGCCTCGGCGACACCGACAACACGACGGGCGTCGGGCTCGGGCTCGCACTCTCCCGGGGACTCGCCGAGGCGATGGGCGGCACGCTGACACCCGAGGACACCCCCGGAGGCGGCCTGACCATGACGCTGTCCCTGCCTGGCGTTCCCGCGCCCCTCGCGCCACGGCGTGCCGTGGGGCCTGGCTGACGGGCGCCGACTACAGCCGTGGCGATGGTTTTCATTCGCCATCGCCCGGCTGGCCCGCCGTTCCGTCCCGGCGTCGGTCCATACGCAACATTGACGGCGAACTCGCGTGCGAGTGCAACCGTGGCGCCGCCGATCCATTCTGATCAGATGTGACCTCAACTCTCCCTCTACTGCCGTATGTTGCTCCACGCTCTCAGCACATGGTGATCTGCGGGGACGACGGCCTGGCCCGTCGCCTCGCGGTCGAGCTCGACGCCGTGTGCGGTGAGACTGTCACGGTGGTGCTGCCGTCCCGTCGTGATGAGCACGGTGGGGAGATCGACGCACTGCACCACAACCCGCGCTCGCCCGTGGAACTGATCATTTCGGCCCGCCCCGATGACCAGACACTGCGGGCGGCAGGAGTCGAGCGGGCCGCCGCACTCGCCCTCACCTACGGCGACGACCAGACCAACATGATGGCCGCGCTGCTCGCCCGCACCCTCAACCCGTCGATCCGGCTGGTCATCCGGATGTACCACCGCGAGCGCGGTCGTCACCTGGAACAACTCCTGGACCGTGCCGTCGCCGCTCGCACCCCGGACCTGGAGGAAGGATTCGTCGACGCCTCCACCACCGTGCTCTCCGACGCCGACACCGCCGTGCCCGAGCTGGTGGCCGCCGCCGCGCTCGGCCAGGGGCACACCCTCCAGGTCGACGGCAAGGTGTTCCGCGGTGTGGTGCGTCCGGCGGGCGAGGCGCCGCACGCCTCGGACCTCGCCACGCTGGCGGTGTTCTCCGGGACGGACCGCGACGACCCGCGAAGCCAGGACAGCGCTGAGACTCCCGGTGCCGACGGCACGCAGCTCCTCCCGGACACGGTCACCTCGTACCACCGGCAGTTCACGCACGGCCGACTGATGCTGGAGGAGGTCACCCACGACCAGGCCCCGGAGGCACCGGCCAACCCGCGCAGGCCGGGCGGCTGGCTCCGTGACCGGCTCACGCAACTGCCCTGGAAGGTCTTCGTCTCGCGCGAGGTCATGTCGGTCTTCGGACTCCTCGCCGCCGTCGTGGTGATGCTTTCGCTCGCCACGCTGACGCTGGTCGACGGGATACCGCTGTGGAAGGCGGTCTATCTGCCGATGCTGGACATCTTCACCATGGGAGACCCCGCGACAGACGAGGAGCCGACGCGCCGGGTGCTCCAACTCGTCGCCGGTTTCGTCGGGCTGGCAGTGCTGCCCCTCGTCGTGGCCGCGACCATGAACGCCAGCGAGGCGTTCCGGACCGCTGCCGCCGCCCACCCGCCCACCGAGGCTCTCGGCGACCACATCGTCCTGGTCGGCCTCGGCAAGATCGGTACGCGGGTTCTCGGTCGGCTGCGGACCACCCACCACAAGGTGGTCGTCATCGAACGCGACCCGCAGGCACGCGGCGTCGCCCGTGCCCGCGAACTCGGCGTTCCTCTGCTCCTGGACGACGCCACGGACCCGCGCGTCCTCGACCTGGCGAGGATCGGCCGGGCGAAGTCGCTCCTCGTGCTCAGCAAGGACGACAGCGCCAACCTGGACATCGTGATGGCCGCCCGCGAGGCCAATCCGGACATCAGGGTGGTCATGCGGCTCTACGACGACGACTTCGCGGCCACCGTCTCGCACACGCTGCGGGCCTCGTACCCGCACGCGCCGACGCGCAGCCGCAGTGTGTCGGCGCTGGCGGCGCCCTCGTTCGCGGCGGCGATGATGGGCCGCCACGTCCTCGGAGTGATGCCGGTCGAGCGCGGGGTGCTGCTGTTCACCGTGGTGGACGTGGGTGGGCACCCCGAGCTGGAGGGATTCTCGATCCACGAGGCGTTCAAGCGGAACGAATGGCGAGTGCTGGCGGTGGGTTCGTCGGAGGGCTCGGCGGCGTACCGTACGGCTTCCTCTTCGGACACGCTGGGCGGTCTGTACGTGCCGCGGGAGACCGGCTTCGACTGGCGCCCGCCGCACGGCCGCGTCCTGCGGGCCGGCGACCGGGTCGTGCTCGCGACGACCCGGCGGGGCCTGGACGTCCTGATGACCGGCGTCCAGCCCCACCCGGCACGTCGGGCCGACCCGGCCACTCCCGACCCCGGATGGTGAGTCCGTCCCCGAAGGCGCGGGCCGGCCGGGTCAGGTCGTGGCGTCGGCCGGGAGATGGGGGAGTCCCGGCTGCACCCCGTCCTTGACGGGCAGGGTGATGACCATCGTCAGGCCGCCGCCGGGGGTGTCCTCTGCGGTCAAGGTGCCGTCCATCGCTTCCAGGAAGCCCCGCGCGACCGCGAGGCCGAGCCCGACACCGGCGCCCGCGGGCGCGTCTCCGTAACGCTGGAAAGGCTCGAATATCCGGGTCTTGGCCTCGTCGGGGACACCGGGTCCGCGGTCGACGACGCGGAGTTCGAGGCGGTCGGCGAGGGCGCTCGCGGATACGAGGACGGGTTGACCGCCGGGACTGTACTTGACGGCGTTCTCGACGATGTTGGCGACGGCCCGTTCCAGCAGGCCGCGGTCGACGGCGACCATCGGGAGCGTCTCGGGGATGTCGAGGTCGACGCTGTCATCGGGTACGCCGGCCAGGGCCATCGGGACGACCTCGTCGAGGTCGGTCTCCCGGATGATCGGGGTGACGGTGCCGGTCTGGAGGCGGGACATGTCGAGAAGGTTGCCGACCAGATGGTCGAGGCGGTCGGCGCCGTCCTCGATGCCCTTCAGGAGCTCGGCCCGGTCCTCCTCGGACCAGTCGACGTCGGTGGAGCGCAACGAGGTGACGGAGACCTTGATCCCGGCCAGCGGAGTACGCAGGTCATGGCTGACAGCGGCCAGGAGCGCGGTGCGGATCTGATTGCCCTCGATCAGACGACGGGCCTCCTCGGCCTCGCCGACCAGTCGCTGGCGGTCGAGTACGACGGCGGCCTGGGCGGCGAAGGCGCCGAGCACGCGGCGGTCCTCGGCGGGCAGCACCCGGCCGGTCAGGGCCAGCGCCATGTTCTCGCCGATCGGCATGTCGACGTCGGCGTCCTCGGGGCGGCTGACCGGACCGGTGCCCGTGCTGCCCGCGCAGGTCCACGGGTCGACTTCGCTGCCACGCTCCAGCAGTGCCACGGAATCCATGGCGAACGTTTCGCGCACCCGCTCCAGCAGGGCGTCGAGGGCGGTCTCGCCGCGCAGGATGCTGCCGGCGAGGAAGGAGAGGATCTCGGATTCGGCGCGCAGCCGGGCTGCCTGGTGGGTGCGGCGGGCGGCGAGGTCGACCACGGAGGCCACGGAGACGGCGACGCCGACGAAGATCGCGATGGCGACGATGTTCTTGGGGTCGGCGATGGTGAGTTTGTGGACCGGCGGCGTGAAGAAGTAGTTCAGGAGCAGCGACCCGAAGGCCGCCGAAGCCAAGGCGGGGAGCAGGCCGCCCAGGAGTGCTGCCGCCACGGTGAAGGTGAGGAAGAGCAGCATGTCGTTGGCGAGGCCGAGGTCGGGGACGACCTGGCTCAGGAGGAGCGCGAGGAGCGCGGGACCGGCGATGCCGACGATCCAGCCCCAGATGAGGCGGGAGCGGCCGAGCCGTCCGCTGCGGGCGACGGGCAGGCTGCGGCGGCCCTTGGCGGCCTCGTCGTGGGTGACGATGTGGACGTCGAGGTCGGGTCCGGATTCGCGTGCGACGGTGGCGCTGACGCCGGGGCTGAAGGCGTACTGCCAGGAGCGGCGGCGGCTGACGCCGAGCACGATCTGGGTGGCGTTGCAGCCGCGGGCGAACTCCAGCAGCGCGTCGGGGATGTCGTCGCCTATGACGTGGTGGAAGGTGCCGCCGAGGTCCTCGACCAGGGTCCGCTGGAGGGCGAGTTCCTTCGGCGAGGCGGCCGTCAGGCCGTCGCTGCGGGCGATGTAGACGGCGAGGACCTCGCCGCCGGCGCCCTTCTCGGCGAGGCGGGCGGCGCGGCGGATGAGGGTGCGTCCCTCGGGGCCGCCGGTGAGGCCGACGACGATGCGTTCGCGGGCCTGCCAGGTGGAGCGGATGTTGTGCTCGCCGCGGTATTCCTGGAGGTACTCGTCCACGCGGTCGGCGACCCACAGCAGGGCGAGTTCGCGCAGGGCGGTCAGGTTGCCCGGGCGGAAGTAGTTGGACAGGGCGGCGTCGACCTTGTCGGGCTTGTAGATGTTGCCGTGAGCCATGCGGCGGCGCAGGGCCTGCGGGGACATGTCGACGAGCTCGATCTGGTCGGCGCGTCGTACGACCTCGTCGGGGACCGTCTCGCGCTGGCGGACGCCGGTGATGGTTTCGACGACGTCGCCCAGGGACTCCAGGTGCTGGATGTTGACGGTGGAGACGACGTCGATGCCGGCCTGGAGGAGTTCCTCGACGTCCTGCCAGCGTTTGGTGTTGCGCGAGCCGGGGACGTTGGTGTGGGCGAGCTCGTCCACCAGCGCGACGGCGGGGCGACGCGCGAGGATCGCATCGACGTCCATCTCGGTGAACGTGGATTCCCGGTACTCCAGTTCGCGCCGTGCGATCTGCTCCAGGCCGTGCAGCATCACCTCGGTGCGCGGACGGTTGTGATGCTCGACGAAGGCGACGACGACATCGGTGCCGCGCTCCACCCGTCGGTGGCCCTCCGAGAGCATCGCGTACGTCTTGCCGACGCCGGGGGCCGAGCCCAGGTAGATCCGAAACTTGCCGCGTCCCATTTTCTTGTCATCCCTCGAAGCGGTAGCCCATGCCGGGCTCGGTGATCAGGTACCTCGGGTGCGAGGGGTCCGCTTCCAGTTTGCGGCGCAGCTGGGCCATGTAGACCCGCAGGTAGTTGGTGTGCTCGGAGTACGTGGGCCCCCACACGTCGAGCAGCAGCTGTCGCTGGCTGATCAGCCGGCCGGGGTTGCTGATGAGGATTTCCAGGAGGTGCCACTCGGTGGGGGTGAGTCGCACGCTGCGATCGCCCCGCTTGACCTTCTTCGCGATCAGGTCGACGGTGAAGTCGTCGGTGGTGACCACGGAGACCTCGTCGGCGGGTGCCGGGATCTCCCGGCGGCGGACAGCGGCCCGCAGCCGGGCGAGGAGCTCGTCCATGCTGAACGGCTTGGTGACGTAGTCGTCGGCGCCCGCGTCGAGGGCGAGGATCTTCTCCTCGGAGGTGTGGCGGGCGGAGAGGACGAGGATCGGTACGCTGCTGGACTCCCTGACACGCTTGATCACATCGATGCCGTCCATGTCCGGCAGACCGAGATCCAGGAGGATGACGTCCGGCTTGCGGGCAGCGGCAAGTCTGACGGCACTCCCTCCGTCGGAAGCCGTCTCCACCTCGAACTTCCGCGCCTGCAGGTTGATCTTGAGTGCGCGGACGAGCTGAGCATCGTCTTCCACCACCAGCACCTTGATCATCGGTGTGGGGCCTTCCTCTTTCAATGGGTACGGGGCGGAGTCGGCGGGACGCGAACGAGCCACGTCCCGCCGACTCCGGACCCCTGCTACGGGAATCATCAGCTCTTGGTCAGTGCCTTGAGGGCGGTGTTGAGCTCGAGGACGTTGACGCGGGGCTCACCCATGAAGCCGAGGGTCCGGCCGGTGGTGTGGTCGGCGACGAGCTTCTCGACCTGCTTGACGTCGAGCTTGTTCTGCTCGGCGACCCGGTGGATCTGAAGCTTGGCGTACTCCGGGGAGATGTCCGGGTCCAGGCCGGAGCCGGAGGAGGTGACGGCGTCGGCCGGCACGTCCTCGGGGTTGACCTTGTAGTCCGCGGTGGAGTTGTCGGTGACGACGGCGTCCTTGGCGGCGATGACCTGGGCGCAGAGGGTGCCCTCGTCAGCGTCCTTGGTGCACTTGCCGTTGACCGCGCCGTTGTCGGCGGACCGGTTGGTGGCGCCGGACAGGATCAGCGAGTACTGCATGTTGACGCTGTTGCTGCCCAGACCGTTGGAGGGGCGGGGCTGGAACCACTTGAGGTCCGGCTTGACCGCTTCTTCGGCGTCGTCGGGGTTCTGCTTGGGCAGGTTGTAGCTCTGCCCGATGAGGGAGGAGCCGACGACCTGGCCGCTCTTGTCCTTGATTTCGGAGCCGTTGGCCTTGTCGTTGAACAGGGCCTGGGCGATCCCGGTGACGGCGAGCGGGTAGATGACCCCGCAGATAACCGTGAGGACGAGCAGGGCGCGCAGGCCCGCGCCGATCAGGCGGAGGGTGCTGGATACGGAGGTGTTCATCGCAGATCAGCCGATTCCGGGGATGAGGGTGATGAGCATGTCGATGATCTTGATGCCGATGAACGGGGCGATGAGGCCGCCGAGTCCGTAGATCCCGATGTTGCGGCGGAGCATCTTGTCGGCGCTGGTCGGCTTGTACTGGACGCCCTTCAGGGCGAGCGGCACGAGCGCGATGATGATCAGCGCGTTGAAGATGACCGCGGAGAGGATCGCGGAGTTCGGGGACGACAGCCCCATGATGTTGAGCTTGTCGAGGCCCGGGTAGACCACCGCGAACATGGCCGGGATGATCGCGAAGTACTTCGCGACGTCGTTGGCGATGGAGAAGGTCGTCAGGGCGCCGCGGGTGATGAGGAGCTGCTTGCCGATCTCGACGATCTCGATGAGCTTGGTGGGGTTGGAGTCCAGGTCCACCATGTTCCCGGCCTCCTTGGCGGCCGAGGTGCCGGTGTTCATGGCGACGCCGACGTCGGCCTGCGCGAGGGCGGGGGCGTCGTTGGTGCCGTCGCCGGTCATCGCGACGAGCTTGCCGCCGGCCTGCTCCCGCTTGATGAGGGCCATCTTGTCCTCGGGGGTGGCCTCGGCGAGGAAGTCGTCGACACCCGCCTCTTCGGCGATGGCCTTCGCGGTCAGCGGGTTGTCACCCGTGATCATGACGGTCTTGATGCCCATGCGGCGCAGTTCGTCGAACCGCTCGCGCATGCCCTCCTTGACCACGTCCTTGAGGTGGATGACACCCAGCACACGGGCGCCCTTGTCGTCCTTGACCGCCACCAGCAGAGGGGTGCCGCCGGCCTGGGAGATCTGGTCCGTGAGCGCTTGCGCGTCCTCGGCGACCTGGCCGCCCTGCTCCTTCACCCATGCGACGACCGAGCCGGTCGCGCCCTTGCGGGTCTGCTTGCCGTCGACGTCCACACCCGACATGCGGGTCTGGGCGGTGAACGGGATCCACTCGGCGTGCGCCAGCTCGCCCTGGTGGCGTTCGCGCAGGCCGTACTTCTCCTTCGCCAGAACGACGATGGAGCGGCCCTCGGGCGTCTCGTCCGCGAGGGAGGAGAGCTGGGCGGCATCGGCGAGCTCCGCCGCCGTGGTGCCCTTGACGGGGACGAACTCGGAGGCCTGGCGGTTGCCGAGGGTGATGGTGCCGGTCTTGTCGAGCAGCAGCGTGGAGACGTCGCCGGCCGCCTCGACGGCACGCCCGGACATGGCGAGGACGTTGCGCTGGACCAGGCGGTCCATGCCGGCGATGCCGATCGCGGAGAGCAGCGCGCCGATGGTGGTGGGGATCAGGCAGACCAGTAGTGCGGTGAGCACGATCATGGACTGCTTGGCCTCCGCGTAGATCGCGAAGGGCTGCAGGGTGACGACCGCCAGCAGGAAGACGATGGTCAGCGAGGCGAGCAGGATGTTCAGCGCGATCTCGTTGGGCGTCTTCTGCCGTGCCGCGCCCTCGACGAGGGCGATCATGCGGTCGATGAAGGTCTCGCCGGGCTTCGTCGTGATCTTGATGACGATCCGGTCGGAGAGCACCTTCGTACCGCCGGTGACGGCGCTGCGGTCTCCACCGGACTCCCGGATCACCGGGGCGGACTCGCCCGTGATGGCGGACTCGTCCACTGAGGCGACGCCTTCGACGACGTCACCGTCGCCGGGGATGACGTCGCCCGCCTCGCAGACCACCAGGTCACCGATGCGCAGCTCCGCACCGGGAACCTGCTCCTCGCTCTTGCCGTCCTTGGTCAGGCGGCGTGCGACGGAGTCGGTCTTGGCCTTGCGCAGGGTGTCGGCCTGGGCCTTGCCGCGGCCCTCGGCGACGGCCTCCGCGAGGTTTGCGAAGATCGTGGTCAGCCACAGCCAGGCGGTGATCGCCCAGCCGAACCAGTCGGTCGGGTCCTTGATCGCGAGGACGGTGGTGACCACCGAACCGATCAGGACCACGAACATGACCGGGGACTTGATCATGACGCGCGGGTCGAGCTTCTTCACCGCGTCCGGGAAGGACTTCAGCAGCTGCTTCGGGTCGAACAGGCCGCCGCCCACCCGTCCGGCGTCCGGCTTGTGGCCGGTGGGCACGTCCTGGTGCGGAGCCCTGGTGGGTGTGGCGGTGCTCATGATGCGAGCCCTTCGGCGAGCGGACCCAGCGCCAGGGCCGGGAAGTAGGTCAGACCGGTGACGATGAGGATCGTGCCGACGAGGAGGCCCGTGTAGAGCGGCTTGTCGGTACGGAGCGTGCCCGCGGTCTCAGGGACGGGCTTCTGCTCGGCGAGCGAGCCGGCCAGCGCGAGGACGAACACCATCGGCAGGAAGCGGCCCAGCAGCATCGCGATGCCGATGGTGCTGTTGAACCACTGCGTGTCGGCGTTCAGGCCCGCGAAGGCGGAGCCGTTGTTGTTGGCGCCCGAGGTGTAGGCGTAGAGGATCTCCGAGAATCCGTGCGCGCCGGAGTTCGTCATCGAGTTCGCCGGGGTGTCCAGCGCCATCGCGGCGGCGGTGAAGCCGAGGACCAGCGCCGGGGTGATGAGGATGTAGCAGGCCGCGAACTTGATCTCGCGGGTGCCGATTTTCTTACCCAGGTACTCGGGCGTGCGACCGACCATCAGACCGGCGATGAACACCGCGATGATCGCCATGATCAGCATCCCGTAGAGGCCGGAGCCGACGCCGCCGGGGGCGATCTCGCCGAGCTGCATGCCCAGCAGCTGGATGCCGCCGCCCAGACCCGTGTACGAGGAGTGGAAGGAGTTGACTGCGCCCGTCGAGGTCAGCGTCGTGGCGACCGAGAAGATCGCGGAGGCGCCGACACCGAACCGGGTCTCCTTGCCCTCCATAGCGCCACCGCTGATGTCGAAGACCGGGCCGTGGTGGGCGAACTCGGTCCACATCATCAGCGCGGTGAAGCCGATCCAGATGGTGGCCATCGTCGCGAGGATCGCGTAGCCCTGGCGCAGGCTTCCGACCATGCGGCCGAAGGTGCGGGTCATCGCGAACGGGATGACGAGGATCAGGAAGATCTCGAAGAGGTTGGAGAACGGGTTGGGGTTCTCGAAGGGGTGCGCGGAGTTGGCGTTGAAGTAGCCGCCGCCGTTCGTTCCCAGCTCCTTGATGACCTCCTGCGAGGCCACAGCCCCGCCGTTCCACTGCTGGCTGCCGCCCATGAACTGGCCGACCTCGTGGATGCCCGCGAAGTTCTGGATCGCACCGCACGCGACCAGGACGATCGCGCCGATCACGGAGATCGGCAGCAGGATGCGGACCACGCCGCGGACCATGTCGGCCCAGAAGTTGCCGAGCTCACCCGTGCGGGAGCGCGCGAAGCCGCGTACGAGCGCGACCGCGACGGCCATGCCGACGGCAGCCGACACGAAGTTCTGCACCGCCAGGCCGCCCGTCTGGACGACGTGGCCCATGGCCTGCTCGCCGTAGTACGACTGCCAGTTCGTGTTCGCCACGAACGAGGCGGCGGTGTTGAAGGCCTGGTCCGGGTCGATCGCGGAGAAGCCGAGCGAGCCGGGCAGGATCCCCTGCGCCCGCTGGAGCGCGTACAGGAAGAGGACCGAGACCGCGGAGAAGGCGAGGACGGCGCGCAGGTAGGCGGGCCAGCGCATCTCGGCCGACGGGTTGGCGCCGATGGCCTTGTAGATCCACTTCTCCGGCTTGTAGTGCTTTTCGGAGGAGTAGACGCGGGCCATGTAGTCGCCCAGGGGGCGGTAGGCCAGCGCGAGCGCGGCGATCAGTGCGAGGAGCTGGAGCACACCAGCGAGAACGGGACTCATCGGTGGCTAGAACCTCTCCGGGTACACGAGGGCGAGGACGAGGTATCCGAGCAGGGAGACGGCCACGACGAGGCCGATGATGTTTTCGGCGTTCACAGCTTGGTCACCCCCCGGGCGATGAGAGCCACCAACGCGAATACCGCGACCGTGGTGACGACGAAGGCCAGATCGGCCACCGTGAGCTCCTGGATGAAGAGGGAAGGAAATGAATCGGCCAGATGGCCGATGACGAGATAACCGTGTCTTCAGCCGGGTGTTAAGACACCTTGACGGGGTCCATACGGGCGCATGGGAACCCTTAACGCCACTCTTACGGGAATGGGCCCGTCGGACCCGGTCAGCCCTGGTGGGACAGGCCGGCCGAGTCCAGGGCGCTGCCGGCCTGGGCGGCGAGCGCGACGGCCACCAGACGGGCTTCCTCAGGCGGCAGGGGGCGGCCGGGGTGCGGGTCGAGGAGGAAGCGGCCGTAGTAGTGGCCGCCGCCGACGACCCGCAGCTCGGTCTCCCCGTCGGGCCAGGCGGCGTACTCCGTGATCCGGCCCGGGCGGCGCAGCCACAGGCTGCCGTCGTGCTGCAGGCGCGGCAGGTGCCCGATCAGGGTCCCGTACTCGAAGCGGCAGCCGCGCAGACCCAGCAGGCCGACGAGCTCCCGGCGCACGTACTCGACCACCGCTTCCGGTGTGCCGCCGTCCTCGACCAGCCGAGCGGTTCCCTGGAGGCTCGACAGATGCGCGGCGTCGGTCACCACGACCGCCTGGAGACGGCGTGCACGCGCGGCCAGCTGCGAGACGATCAAGCCGACGATGAGCAGCAGGACAGCCGTCTCGACGTCTGCACGGTCAGAGATGGCGAACTGCTGGTAGGGCTCGGTCAGGAAGAAGTCGAACCACGCGGCCGCTGAGAGCGCGGCGAGTGCTCCCGCCGCGCGGCTTCCCATAGCGGCGACCGCGACCACCGCGACGACCATGATCAGCGCCTCGTTCGTCGCCGAAAGACCTGCACGGAAAGGCACGAGTGCGAGCGCCACCAAGAAGGGGGCCACGAGGGCCGCGACCAAGGCGACGCGGTCGCGGAGCCGGAACCAGTACCCGGACATGTGAGGCCTCCCGTCCGGACAGGCCGATCGTGATGCAGCGCGTCGATCAGAACTTCTCGGGCTTGATCAGAGCGACCACGAGATAGCCGAGCAGCGCGAGGGCGATGAGCAGGCCGACCACGTTCTCCGCGTTCATCAGTAGCTTCTCCTCTTCGTACTGGTCAGGCATGTTCCGCCCAGATCAAGCATGCATCTCCGCGGAGCCGGGGCAACGCGAGGCAGCCCCTCTTGACGGACCCCTTACGCCGCATGTGCCCATGCGTATGGAACACGTGAAGAGTGCGGGGGTGGGCGTATGAAATGCGCCAAGGGTGCTGGCGGCCGACCCCTACGGCTCCGACGCTGTCCTGACTTTGTTCATTCGGAGGGACCGGCGAAAAATGGCCATGCACGCAGGAGAACCGACCACGGTCACTCAGGGGTCGGCCCAGGAGGAGCCCCCTGATACCAGCGGCACAGGGGCCGGGGACCGGCACAAGCTGACTGCCCTCCAGGGCCTTGCCGCGCTGTCGCTCGACGCGATGGCGTCCGTGGCGTACGGGCCCGAGGCGATCGTCCTGGTCCTGGCTGCGGCCGGTGCCTACGGCATGGGCTTCACGCTCCCCGTCACCTTGGCCATCGCCGCCCTGCTCGCGGTACTGGTTGCCTCGTACCGCCAGGTGATCGCCGCGTTCCCGGACGGGGGAGGCTCGTACGCGGTCGCCAAGCGGCATCTGGGCCGGCGCACCAGCCTGGTCGCGGCTGCCTCGCTCATTCTCGACTACGTGCTGAACGTCGCGGTGTCAGTCACCGCCGGCGTGGCTGCCCTGACCTCAGCCTTCCCCGGGCTGCACGGGGAGCGGGTCTGGATCTGCCTCGCGGTTCTGGTGCTGGTGACCGCCGTGAACCTGCGCGGGGTCGTGGACTCCGCCAAGGCCTTCCTCGTACCGACCGCGCTCTTCGTCGGGTCGATCCTGGTGATGATCACGGTCGGTCTCTTCCGCGACGGCCCGGTCAGCACCGCCTCCGCGGCCGGACATGCCTCCGCGCTCGGCGAGGGCGCTACCGGCGTCGGCGCGCTGCTGCTGTTGAAGGCGTTTGCCGCGGGCTGCTCGGCCCTGACGGGCGTCGAGGCCGTGGCCAATGCCGTGCCGTCCTTCCGTGCGCCGGCTGCCCGCCGCGCCCAGCACACCGAGGTGGCCCTCGGCGCGCTGCTCGGCGTCATGCTGATCGGGCTGTCGGTCCTGATCGGCCGCTTCCACCTCCAGCCGGTCGACGGCGTCACGGTCCTGGCCCAGCTTGCGGACGCCTCGTTCGGCCACAACGCTGCTTTCTACATAGTCCAGTTCGCCACCATGGTGCTGCTGGCGCTCGCCGCGAACACCTCCTTCGGCGGGCTTCCGGTGCTGATGAGCCTGCTGGCCCGCGACAACCACCTGCCGCACGTCTTCGCCCTCAAGGCGGACCGCCAAGTGCACCGGCACGGGGTGGTCTGGCTGGCCCTCGTATCGGCCGTCCTGCTCGTCCTCTCCGGCGGCGACACCAACACCCTCGTCCCGCTCTTCGCCATCGGCGTCTTTGTCGGCTTCACCATCTGCCAGGTCGGCATGGTCCGGCACTGGTACGGCGAACGCCCCAAGGGCTGGCAGGCCAAGGCTGACCTCAACGGTTTCGGCGCCCTGCTGACCGGTGTTTCGGCCGTCGTCGTGACCGCCACCAAGTTCACCGAGGGCGCGTGGCTGATCGTGCTCGCGCTGCCGCTGGTCGTCCTCGGCTTCGAGAAGGTCCACCGTGCGTACACCGAGATCGGCGAACGCCTCGAACTCGGCCGCGTCCCACAGCCCCCGCACAGGGCCCACTCGTTGGTCGTGGTCCCCGTCTCCGGTCTGTCCCGACTGACCTGTCAGGCCCTGACCGCCGCCCGCTCCCTAGGCGACGAAGTCCTCGCCGTCACCGTCACCCACCCCACACCTGAGGACCGTCAGAGCGCCGAAGCCCTCCGGCGTGACTGGGAGTTGTGGAATCCCGGCGTCGACCTCATCGAACTCCCCTCGGAGACGCGCTCCCTCGGCCGCCCAGTGTCCGGCTATGTGCGGGAGCTCGTCCGGAGCCATCCGGACGCGCAGGTGACCGTCCTCATTCCGGAGACCGAACCCGCCCGTCTCTGGCAGCGGCTGCTGCAGAACCAGCGCGGCGCGGTTGTGGCCCACGCTGTCCGCCGCGACACCGACGCCGTGATCTGCCGACTGCGCTTCCGCGTCACAGCCGACGCACGTTGACGTGCCCTTGATGATGGTTTGACGCTTCCCGTGCGCTGCCATCAAGAAGGTGCCAATTCCTCCGCTTGCATGCGCCTTACCCCCTGAGCGGGCAGTAGTTTCCTGCCTGTTGCGCCGCCGGGGGCCCATGCTCACGTGACGGCCGAGGGGGTCCATGGTGACAGTCCCCGGCGGCGACTCCCCTCTTCCCGAATCCTTGCCCACCCCGTCGGGTGGCCCAGCGGATCCCACATCCCACTGAGAAGGTCTCTTCATGCCTCGCGCCGCCGCGCAGCACGTTCCTCCAGGTCTCGGAACCCCGCCGCGGACACCGCTCACCCGCCCGTCCCGCAAACGTCCCGGGCAGGCGAACATGCTGGAGCCCGAGCGGCTGGCGGCCTCCCTCGGTGAGGCGGTGCACAAGCTCCATCCCCGTGAACTCATCAAGAAGCCGGTGCTGTTCGTCGTCGCGGTTGGATCTGTCCTGACCACGCTCTCGGCGCTCATCCACCCGTCCGTCTTCACCTGGGTGATCAGTGTCTGGCTGTGGCTGACGGTCCTGTTCGCCAATCTCGCCGAGGCCGTCGCCGAAGGCCGCGGTCGCGCCCAGGCCGAGTCGCTGCGCAAGGCGCGCACGGACACGGTCGCGCTGCGGCTGAACCACTGGACGTACGGCACCAACCTGCGCCGCGCCGAGACCGAGGTGGTCACGCCGGCCGAGCTCCAGCCCTTCGACTTCGTCCTCGTCGAAGCGGGGGAGCTGGTCCCCGCCGACGGGGACGTGGTCGACGGCGCGGCGATGGTGGACGAGTCCGCCGTCACCGGCGAATCGGCTCCGGTTCTCCGGGAGTCCGGCGGCGACCGGTCAGGGGTCACGGGCGGTACGACCGTCCTGTCCGACTCGATCGTCGTACGGGTCACCTCACGCCCCGGAAACAGCTTCCTGGACCGGATGATCGCCCTCGTCGAAGGCGCGTCCCGACAGAAGACCCCCAACGAGATCGCGCTGAACATCCTGCTGGCCGCCCTGACCGTCGTGTTCATCCTGGTCGTCGTCAGCCTCGAACCGATGGCCGCGTATGCGGGCGCCGCGCAGTCGACGACCGTCCTGGTGGCGCTCCTCGTCACGCTCATCCCCACCACCATCGGCGCGCTGCTCTCCGCCATCGGCATCGCGGGCATGGACCGTCTGGTGCAGCGCAACGTCCTCGCGATGTCGGGCCGCGCGGTCGAGGCGGCGGGCGACGTGAACACCCTCCTCCTCGACAAGACCGGCACCATCACCCACGGCAACCGGGAAGCCGCGGCCTTCATCCCGATGCCCGGCGTCGATCAGGCCAAGCTCGCGGACGCCGCCCAGCTCTCGTCCCTCGCCGACGAGACGCCCGAAGGCCGCTCGGTCGTGGCCCTGGCCCAGCAGTACGGGCTCCAGTCGGTCGCCCAAGAGGACCTCAGCAACCCCCGTTTCACCGAGTTCAGCGCCCGCACCCGCATGAGCGGGATCAACCTGAGCTGGGACAATGGCGCCGGCTGTGCGATCCGCAAGGGTGCGACCGCTCAGGTCTGCGACTGGGTGGCGATGCGCGGCGGGACCGTTCAGGCGGAAGCCGCCGCGTGGTCGGCATCCGTGTCCGAGTCCGGGGGCACGCCCCTGCTGGTCGCCGTGCATGACTGGGACGGGCCGAGGGTCCTCGGCATCATCCACCTCAAGGACGTCGTCAAGGAAGGAATCCGGGAGCGGTTCGCCGAACTGCGCGCCATGGGTATCCGCACGGTCATGGTCACCGGCGACAACGAGCTGACGGCCCGGGCCATTGCGGCCGAGGCCGGCGTCGACGAGTACCTCGCCGAGGCGACGCCCGAGGACAAGCTCGAACTGATCAAACGGGAGCAGGCGGGCGGCAAGCTCGTCGCGATGACCGGTGACGGTACGAACGACGCCCCGGCCCTCGCCCAGGCCGATGTTGGCGTGGCAATGAACACCGGTACCTCGGCCGCCAAGGAGGCCGGGAACATGGTGGACCTGGACTCCAACCCCACCAAGCTCATCGACATCGTCGAGATCGGCAAGCAACTCCTGATCACCCGGGGCGCGCTGACCACCTTCTCGATCACGAACGACGTCGCGAAGTACTTCGCGATCATCCCCGCCATGTTCGCCGCGGCCTACCCGGGCCTCGGAGCCCTCAACATCATGGGCCTGCACAGCCCGACCTCCGCCATCACCTCGGCGATCATCTTCAACGCCCTGATCATCATCGCCCTCATCCCGCTCGCTCTGCGCGGCGTCCGCTACAAGCCCGCCTCCGCACACGACCTGCTGCGGCGCAACCTCGGCGTCTACGGCCTCGGAGGCCTCGTCCTGCCCTTCATCGGGATCAAGCTCATCGACCTGGTGGTGTCCACCATCCCCGGCCTCGGCTGAAGTCCGTCAAGGGCTCATCAGAAGGCCATCAGGGCTCTTGAACCAGCTGTCACAGGCAAGTTGGATGGATGGCATGAACATCGGTCAGCGCCACGACGACCGGCCACCGCATCGGGTGCCGTCGGCGAAGCGCCCTGTTCACCTTCCGTGCGCTAGCACCCGTCGACTCCCGGCCCGTCCCTTTGGGGCCCGCCGCGGACACGTGTACCGCCGGGCGTGCTGACGCCCCCGTACGTGATACCCGTCCACCATCACCGTATGGCCGCTTCCCGCACGGGGTTGCGTCCATGCCCTTCCCCTGGAACCACTCATGCCTTCATTCCTGTCCGGCCGCACCATCCTGGTCACCGGCGCCACCTCCGGCATCGGATACGAGACCGCCCGCCGGCTCGCCGAGTGCGGCGCGACGGTCCTGCTCCACGGCCGTACGCCTGCGGAGGCCCGGGCAGCTGTGGACCGCCTCATCGCCACCGCTGACGTCGACGTGGACATGCTGCGCCCGTGTGCGGCGGACTTCGCGCACCTCGACGAGGTGGAGCGGCTCGCGAACCGGATCACCGCCGGGTACCCGCACCTCGACGTCCTGGTCAACAACGCCGCCGTCGCGGCGCCGGAGCGCCACACCGTCACCCCGGACGGCAACGAGCTCTCCTTCCAGGTCAACTTCCTCGCCCACTACCTGCTGACGAACCTGCTGGAACCGGTCCTGACCACCGACCCGGGCGGCCGCGTCGTCAACGTCTCATCCTCGATGCACCGCACCGCTTCCATCATGTGGAACGACCCCAACCGGACCCGCCGTTACTCCCGCCTCGCCGCGTACGCGCAGTCGCAGCTCGCGCTCACCGTCTTCGCCTCTGACCCGCGTGTTACCGCCGTCTCCGTGAACCCGGGCGTGTGCGAGACCGCCCTGAGGCCGCTGTACGGACACGAAGGCGCGACGCCGTCCGAGGGGGCCGCCCACGTCGTGCGGCTGTGCGACCCGGCGGTCGAGATCGTCAACGGGGCCTACTACGACAGGAGCGAGCGGATGGAGCCCGCCTCCGGCGCGACCGAGGAGCGTACGGTCAAGCGGCTGAACAAGCTCGCCGACGTGCTCGTCGGCCACTCTGCCTGAGGGCGCGAGCCCGACGCGCGAACAAAGCCAACCACGGCCGCAAGGCCGGCCAGCGCCTGACTTCCCGCTCGCGCTGGTTCCCCCGCGGGGGCGGCCCACCGTCCCGGGCCGCCCCCGCACCTCTTCCCTTCCACCTAGGCGGCATCCGTCGTGATCCAGCTCCTTCCCACCCGTCTCCCCGCCCTCGCCCGCTGGTTCCCCGGCGGGGCCCCGGGTGTCGCGGCCCTCCCCGAGCACGTCATCGCCACTGGCGCCGGTCAGTGGTGGGCTGACCGTGCGGTGGACCCGCGGGTCGTGGCGGTCTCCAGCGGGGATCACGTCCTGCTGCGAGGAGACCCGGGCGTGTTGTCTCCCGAGGCCCTCGCTCCCTTCGCGGGCAGGTACATCGAGGCCCCGGCCCGCTTCGTGCCCGCCCTCGGGGGCGCGTTCGCGCGCGTCGATCCGTGGGAGCGCATGGTCTATGTACACCAGGCGCCCGCTCTGGCCGCCCGCCCGGCACCCGGGATCACGGTGCGCCGGCTGACCCCGCAGGACGCGTCGGCACTCGTCGCTCTCGGACCCGAGGCGGCCTGGATCCACAGGACCTGGGGCGGCCCGGAGCAGCTCGCCGCCTCGGGACTCGGCTGGGGAGCCTTCCACCGGGGCCGCGCCCTCTCGGTGGCCTGCACGTACTTCCTCGGCAGCGGGTATGAGGACGTCGCCGCTCTTGCTGACCCCGGCCACCGTCGGCAGCACCTCGCGCTCGCCTGCGTCACCGCGCTGTGCCAGGACATCGCCGCCCGCAGCCGTACGCCCAGCTGGACCTGCTCCCGCGACAACCGCCCCAGCCGCCTCCTGGCATGGTCGGCGGGCTTCCGCCTGACCCGAGAGTACGTGCACTATGCGACCGGCCCCGCTCGCCGTCTGACGCTCGCCAGGGGAGAGGCTGCGTGAGCTCGTAGGGGAACTCCTAGGGTCTGTCCGGTTACGGGGAGGGAGCTGTGGCTTTGGTGGGCCCATGCACGGTCACTGCGGCGGGGCGATGCGCGAGGCGGTCACCGCGGGGTCTCGGAATTCCGGGTGGGTTCTCCGCGGCGGACGGAGCCGGGGGCGCGGGCGGCGGGGTGGTCGGCGTGCGCAGAGGAGGTCAGCTGCCACGGGACGCTGGTGACCATGACGCCCGGGGTGAAGAGCAGCCGGCTCTTCAGCCACAGCGCGGACTGGTTGTGGAGGAGGTTCTCCCACCAGTGGCCGACGACGTACTCGGGGATGAAGACGCCCACCACGTCACGCGGACTCTCCCGCCGGATCGAGCGGACGTACTCGACGACGGGGCGGGTGATCTCACGGTACGGGGAATCGAGGATCTTCAGCGGGATCTCGATCCCGTACTCCTCCCACTGCCGCTTCAGTGAGTCCGCCGCCTCGCGGTCCACGGAGATGGTGAGCGCTTCCAGGTGGTTCGGGCGGAAGGCCCGTGCATAGGCCAAGGCCCGCAGGGTCGGCTTGTGGATGGTGGAGACCAGCACGATCGCGAAGACCCGGGGCGGTGGTGCCAGCTCTCTTCGCGGATCGGTGACGGTCAGCTCGGCCGCCGTACGGTCGTAGTGGCGCCGGATACCACGCATCATCACCCACAGAACGAGCGCGGCGAGTACGGCGAGCCAGGCGCCCTGGGTGAACTTGGTGGCCAGCACGATCACCAGGACCAGCCCGGTCACGCACGCGCCCAGGCCGTTGACGGACCGGGCGACCTGATGGCGGCGGCGCACCGCCGGGTCGGTCTCGGCGTGCAACTCGCGGTTCCAGTGCCGGACCATGCCGAGCTGGGAGAGCGTGAAGGAGGTGAACACGCCCAGGATGTACAGGTGGATGAGGTCGGTGACGTTGGCCTTGTAGACCCACAGCAGCACTGCGGCGACGGTCGCGAGCGCCAGGATGCCGTTGGAGAACGCCAGCCGGTCGCCGCGGTTGTGCAGCTGCCGGGGCAGATAGCGGTGCTGGGCGAGGATCGAGGCGAGCAGCGGGAAGCCGTTGTAGGCGGTGTTGGCCGCCAGGATCAGGATGAGCGCGGTCGCCGCCTGCATGAAGTAGAAGCCGAAGCTGTCCGAGCCGCCGAAGACGGAGGCCGCCAGCTGGGCGATCACGGTGCGCTGGGTGTACGCCTCGCAGTCCGCCAGCCCGGTCAGCCGGCAGGGGTCCTCGACGATGTGCACCTTGGCCACCATCGCAAGGGTGGTGACGCCCACGAACATGGTGATGGCGATGGCGCCCATGGCCAGCATGGTCTTCGCCGCGTTGACGGACTTGGGCTTGCGGAAGGCCGGCACGCCGTTGGAGATCGCCTCAACGCCGGTCAGAGCCGTACAGCCGCTGGAGAAGGCCCGCAGCACGAGCATCAGCAGGGCGAACCCGGCCAGGCCCGCGTCGGCGGGGTCCGGCTCGATGCCGTACGCGGCGCTCTCCGCGACCGGGGCGTCGCCCAGCAGATAGCGGAAGAGCCCCGTCCCCACCATGATCAGCACGCCGCCGATGAAGAGGTACGTCGGCGTGGCGAAGGCCCGCCCCGACTCGCGGACGCCGCGCAGATTCATCGCGGTCAGGAGCGCGACGAAGCCGACCGCGAGTCCCACCCGGTGCGCGGCCAGGCTCGGCAACGCCGAGATGATGTTGTCCACGCCCGAGGCGACCGACACGGCCACCGTCATCACGTAGTCGACGAGCAACGAGGCGGCCACCACGAGACCGGCAGAGGGCCCCAGGTTCGTCGAGGCGACCTCGTACGATCCGCCGCCGCTGGGGTACGCGTGCACGACCTGCCGGTACGAGAGCACCACCACGGTCATCAGCAACACGACCGCCAGCGCGATCCACGGAGTGAAGTGCAGATAGGCGAGGCCGCCCAGCGTCAGCACCAGCAAGATCTCCTGCGTGGCGTACGCCACCGAGGACAGCGGGTCGGAGGCGAAGATCGGGAGCGCGAGGCGTTTGGGCAGCAGGGTCTCGCCCAGCTCCTCGCTGCGCATCGCCCGGCCGATCACAAGACGCTTCAGCAGACCCGTCACGTTGAACACGGCGCGAGCGTAGGCACAGAGACTGCGGCCCGTGCACGCGCGGCATGAGGAGGCCGCCGAATGATCCCGGATGGAAGGAGGAGAGGCCTGCAAATGGCCCTGGGGTGCCCGGTGCCCGAGCGCTGGTCAGTGCAAGCCGGAGACTTTGAAGACCGTATGCGCCGTCTCGCGGTCGATGCGCTCTGCCAGCTGGTGCAGCGCGGTCACGCCACACGCCAGCGTGCCGCGCTGGAGCGACGTGACGGTGTCCGCGTCGAGACGCCGCCACAGCGCAGGATTGCGGGCGAGGACGGTGGGGTCGATCTCGACCCCGCTGCCATCCACGTCCCGCAGGACCATGCGCTGAGCCACGCCATCGAACCAGTGGACCGAGACGAGGGAATCGGTACGGACACTGTGCTCGACCAGCAGTCCGCGGACGATCAGCAGGCCGGGGCGCGCAATGACCTTGGGCGGCAGCAGGATCACGAAGAAGAGGGCGGCCAAGCCGGTCCAGAGGGCGGCACGGGGAATACTGAGGTAGCCGGCGCCCGTGTCCACCACGAGCAGGGCCGCCAACAGCAGGGAGGCGGCGCGGATCGCCGTACGTCTCTCACCTGCCCAGTGGATGTCGTATGCGCACGGTCCAGCAGGGTTCGCGCGCTCCGCACGCGCACCGGTCGCAGACAGTGTGAAGCGTCGTCCCATGAGGATGACGCTATGGCGGCTGGACCCATCGGAGCCGAACCCTGACGGCTTACTGACGCCGTGGCGCGGATTCCTGACGGACTCCTATTGGCGATCTGCCAACGTCGCACGAGCGCGGAATCGCGGTACTGTCAAGGGCACGTCAAAATTCCGATCTCCCCGCGTATGGGTGTCATCAACACGCCGGTCCTTTCGAACAGTTGAGCCTGATGCTGACGTGAACACGGGACGTACAGCGGCCCCGGGTGGGAGGCTGGAGGGCGTGTGACGATCACCGCCGGTACCGAGCACGGCCAGGGGGCGGGGGCCCCGGAGACTGCTGCGGAGATCCCCGTACCCGACGTTCCGAGCTGGCTGGTCCCTGGAGCGGCGGACGGAGGGGAACCACGAGGAAGGCAGCCGCGGCGGTCTCCGCTGACCGTTGCCCGGCCGGCCCGCCGGCTCACCGACCGCTACTGGGGCACCCTGCCCGGCCGCCTGCGCCTCGCCCGAGCGGCGTGCGTACTCCTCGCCACCGGGCTGCTGATCCTGCTCGCGGTCGCGGCGACTGGAGCGGCCGCCACCTGGAACCAGACGGCGCAGCGTGACGTGCCCCGCACCCTCTCCGCGACCCAGCTCAACCTCGCGCTCAACGACATGGACGCACAGGCCGCCAACATCCTGCTCTCCAGCGGCGATTCAGGGTCTGGTAAGAGCCGCCTGGAGGAGTCGTACACGAAGGCCAACGGCTTCTACAAGGACGCCCAGCAGACCATCAGCCGCTCGCTGCGCACGCTCGCGGCCGCCTCGGAGGGCGACCCGGCCACCGAGTCTGTCGTCGTGGGACTCACCGACGACTTCGCGCACTACCAGGAGCTGATCGGGCGGGCACTGGAGAACGACAGCCACCCCGGCGGCAAGGACGCCGCCCGCGAGGACTACCGGACCGCGACCGACCTCCTCACCGGCCGACTGCTCCCGGAGGCCCGCAAGCTCGTCGACGCCAACGACGCGGTGTACGAGCGGCAGTACGATGCGGCGCGGGGCGACCTCACCGTGCAGCGGACAGCTGAAGCCGTCCTCGGGGTAGTGCTGGTCGCCGCACTTGTCCTGCTCCAGATCCGTCTCGCCCACCGCTTCCAGCGGGTCTTCAACCCGGGGCTGATCGCCGCCACGCTCTGCGCCGTGATCGCGCTGCTGTGTGGTGCACAGTTGCTCACGATCAACGACGAGCAGATGAAGGTGGCCCGCCGGGACTCCTTCGATTCCGTCATCGCACTGTCACGGTCCAAAGCGATCGGATACGACGCCAACGCGGACGAGAGCCGCTACCTCCTTGACCCCGGCCGTCGGCCTGACTACGAGCGGACCTTCCTCGACAAGTCACAGCAGCTGTACGGAATCACGGGCGCGGGACTCGACACGTACGACCAGCGGCTCGACGAGACCTGGGCCGCGTACCGGAAGAACCACGAGGACAGACGGTTCACCGGCGAGTACCGGCGCGAGCTGGACAACATCACCTTCGCGGGGGAGCGGGAGGCGGCCGAGAAAACGGTCGCGGCGTACGCCGTGTACCAGCGCGACGACCGGACCTTCCGGCGCCTGGTGGCCGAGGGGAAGACCCAGGAGGCCACGGTCTTCTGCGTCGGCTGGGCAGCGGACACCTCCAACGCCCACTTCGGGGAGTGGATGAAGGCCCTGGACCAGGTCACTGCCACCAACCAGCGGCACTTCGACCGGGCCGTCGACGAGGGACGCGGGGCGCTGACCACGCTGGCCCCGGCGGCCGGCGCGGCGCTGCTGCTTGTGGCCGGGCTGACCGTCCTCGGCCTGCGACCCCGACTGGCCGAGTTCCGGTAGGGCTCCGGTTCAGGACAGGTCCAGGGACAGGTCGTACGGGAACGCCTCGCCGTCCCGGAGGAAGGTGAGCCGTGCCTGGAGGTGGCGTGCGGTGGGCGGGGGTGCAGGACGGGCGGTGATGGTGCCTTGGGTGCGGCGGCGGTCCGGGCTCGTGTCGTAGACGCCGCCCCAGTCCACGTACGTGTTGCCGAGGTCGTCCTCCGCGTCGAGGGTGAGCAGTACGGACTGCGGCAGCGCCGGGGTGACGATGTAGCTGATGCTGAACGAATCGGCTTCCAGAGTGAGTCCCCGAACGGCGAGCTCATGCCACCCGCCGAGGACGGCGATGGCGGGCAGGCCGTCGTGGCCGGGGTTCCGGCTCATACGAGGGCCGCCAGACGGTCGGGGTGTTCCTCGACGGCGAGGTGTCCGGCGTCGGGGATGACGTGCAGGCCGGTGCCGAGTGTTGCGCGGACGACACGGGCGAGTCGTCGCGGTGGCAGGAACGTGTCGTGCGCACCGGTGGCGACCAGTCGGGGAATCGCTCGCGGGGGCAGGTCAGCCGTTCCGGGGGCTCCGCTGGAGCGGGAGTGACGCGCGACCAGTGTCATCCACTCCACCAGTTCCGCGCGCGGCTGGTGGCCGGGCGCGAGCATGGCTTGCAGGAGCCGGGTGCTGCGGGCTGGGGTCGGCCGCATGAACCAGGCGGCTGAGGCGCCTAGCAGGCCGGGGGTCAGGCGCAGCCTGCACAGTCCCCCAGGGGAGACGAGGACGAGCCGGTCGATGCGCGGTGACGGGCTGGAGAGTGCGATCGCGGCGCCGAAGGAGTGGCCGATCACCACCGTGGGCCCCGCCGCGGCCGCCTGGAGCACCTCGCTCAGCCAGGCGCCGTACCAGGGAAGGCGGACGCCGGAGATCGTGCGCTTCTCGGAGCTGAGGCCGGGCTGTCCGGGGACGTCCGCCATGACGAGCCGGTGTCCGGCCGCGGTCAGGGCCGTGGCCAGCGGCAGGGACGCGGCGGCGCTGAAGTTCGTCCCCGGTACGAAGACGACCGTGGTCGGGCCGGATCCGGCGGTCACCAGGTGGGTCAGTGCTCCGTTGGCGGTCACCTGAGACCGCTCGTGCGGCACCGGCCACGCGTCGAGCTGGTCGGTGCACCAGCGGTGGATGTGCTCCCGGCCCGCCGCACTGCGGTATATGGAGTCCATCGGGCGAGTATCGCTCCTCATCCTGCTGCCGTTCTTCCGGTGGCGGCAGGAGCACCGACCGCGTAGTGGCCGTACTCGCGTTCGGCGCGGAATCCCGCGCTGGAGGCGAGCAGGCGACCGGCCCGGTTGCCTACTGAGCAGGTCCAGCTGGGGGTGCGCCGGCGGGTGGCTATGTCCGAGCACAGTGCGTCGACACAAGCGAGTGCGAGGTGCTGAAGGCGGGGGTCGGGCACGGAGACGCAGGCGATGTCCTCGTAGGCGGTGCCGAGGAAGTAGGTGCAGGCCACGGCCACGACGCGGCCGCCACGGAACGCAGCCCAGGCGTAACCGGAACGGGCGAGCGCGTCCTGGCCGCCCCAGGTGCGGTGGATCAGGTCCATCGCGGGCGGCAGCGTGCGGAGCGCCCGGGCGTCCTGAGTGGTCAGCCGCCTTAGCGTGATCCCCCTCGGGCGTGGTGCGGCCGGTGCCGTGGTGCGCTTGACGTACACCGTGCGCTGCCAGGGCACGACGCGGTCGAACGCGGCTCCGATCAGCGGCCGGAACTGGCCCGGTGCCTCGATGTACCGGTGGGCGAAGTGCGCCAGGTCCTGGGGTGTCAGCGCTTGCGGGTCCCCGAGCAGCAGTACGTGGTCCCCGCATTCGGCGGCGATGACGCGTGGCTGGATGACGCGGTCCACCCACCAGCGGCCGGCATCGGTGGTCAGGACGTGCTCGGTCAGGGCGCCCGAGCCCGGTGCGCCGACAGGGAACCAGCGGACGAGGCCCGGAAGTCGGTGGGAGGGCAGGTTGATCACGGTGCTTCCTCGCGGGGGCACGAAGGTGGGGCGGCCCTGTCGGAGGGCCGCCCCACGGGGTGGGCTGATGGCTAGCAGGAGGGCTTGCTGCCGTGGTTGGAGCCCTTCTTGCGGCGGGCCCTCTTCTTGCGTGCGCGCTTGGACATGTCTGTGGACCCCTTCAGGCGGTGTGGCCGACGAGGAGGTCGGCGAGCTTGTTGAGGCGCTTGACGGTCCGGTCGTCGGTGGCGGCCGCGGCCGGTCTGACGTGCTCGGAGCGGTCGTAGTAGGCGCCGTTGACGATTTCGGTGGCCGGGTCGCAGAGGCGGACGACGTGCTGTGCCCCCTCGGAGGCGGGCGCGCCCTCGTTCCCGTACAGCGGGAGGAGCCCGGTGTCGCAGATCCCGGGGTTGACGGAGACGGCGGTGACACGCGGGTCCGCGGCGAAGACGGTGAGTGCCAACTGGGACTGGGCGTAGGCGGCGAGGCGGGAGTAACGGCGCAGTCGCTGCGGGTCGTTCCACTGGATGGTGGCCGTGCGGTGAAGCGCGGAGGAGACGTTGACGACGCGGCCGCCCGGGTCGGTGGTGAGCGCCGACTCGAGCAGGTTTGTCAGCAGGTAGTGGGCGAGGAAGTTGACCTGGAAGGCGATCTCGTTGCCGTCGGCCGTGACGGTGTGGCGCTCAGGCGCGGCGATGGCGGCGTTGTTGACGAGCACGTCGAGGCGCGGGTGCTCGCGTACGACCGCGTAGGCCAGGCTCTCGACCTCGTCGAGGTGGGCGAAGTCGGCGGCGAACGGCCGCAGGTACGAGCCGTTGATGCCGACAGTGGTGATCAGCCGGTCGGCGGCGGCCTGCGCCTCATCGGGGGTGCGGCCGTGCAGGAGGACGGTGGCGCCGCGCTCGGCGAGCTGGCGGGCGGTCTCGTAGCCGATGCCGGAGGTGGCGCCGGTGACGAGGACGGTACGTCCGGACAGGGATGAAGGCATGTCGGATTCCTGGAAACGGGCATGGCTGACGTGCCTGTCGCCCCGGCGGGACGCGGGGCACGGGTTCAGTTCATGCGGTGAAGGAGGGGATGCGTACGGCGCCCCGAACAACGCCCTTCAGGCGGTGGTGGCAGGTACGCAGACGACGCGCGACCGATTTCAGACGGCCGGGCGGGCAGCGGGCGCTGCCGGCGGCACCGGATTCGGTGGCCGGTCGTCGTAGCGCGGACCGCTGTTCATGAACCCATCCCAGCGCATCCGACCTGCGGAGACAAGTTTCCGAACGGGCCTTTGACGCCTCCTTTATGCACGTCATCAGGGGTGCGTCAAGATCGATCGCTGCGCGGAAGGAAGGCGTCAAGGAGTGCTGCCAGGGCTGTGTTGACGGGAGAGACTGATGCGGCGACGGACCGGGATGACGGTCCGTGGCGCGCGGCTGGAGGCGTGTGACCTGAACACCGCCGAAGGACGCAAGGTCCGGGCCGTGGGGGGCCGGGCCGACGCACCGCGTGCCGATCCCGTCACACAACACATGAGCCGCCCGGCTCCCGGGGTGGGGATTCCGGGGCCGGCGGCTCACGTGGTCTGCTTGATCGTTCAGGCTTGTCCGGCCGATCACGGGGCCCGCGGTGAAGCCCGTGGCCGCGAGGTGTGCCAAGTGTCGTGATCACGCTCGCGTGCGGCGCGGGTCAGCCGCGAAGGAGAAAGAACTTGAAGCTGTACCTCGCCGCACCTCTGGTTCTCATCGCTTTCCTCATCGCCGCATCCGGGATGGCGGCGCTCACCCGTGGCTGGGTGCTCCCCATGAACCGGCGCCACGTCCGCAGCCCCCGCCTCTATGGCCTGGGCCAGCTGGTGGCGGCCCTCGCGCTGTGCTGGCAGGTGGTCTTCGGGCTGGTGATCAGCGACGCAGGCACCCGGCACTGGGGCACCCTGACCGGTGGCGCGCTTCTCGTCGCCGGCTTCGTCGTGATGCTGGTGGGCCAGCTCGCGGGAGGTGGCCGGGCGGGCAGTGGCACACCTTGAGGAAGCCGCTGACAGGCGGATCGCCGAGGCGTGGCACCGGGCGACCAGGCGCTGCTGCTCCAATCCCCAAGACTTGTCCGGGCGGTCATGCCCGGAGGTGGATGACGACGGACAAGACGGTTGTGGTGATGGCGTGCCGGATGCCCCATCGCCGCAGGTACTCGCGACAGGGGCGTTGCTATCGATAATCCCCACGGCCAGGGTGACAGGCTTCCTGCGTGGCCTGGCCGACCCACCTACACCCGGTGGGCGGCCAGCTCTGCCATGAGGTTTCGTCCTGGTGTTGCAGCGGTTCGACCCTTGCACGCCGATGACATGAGCGGCGGCTCGCCAGCTTCTACAACCCGCGCAGGCGGCCAGCCCGCCCCCATGTCTGTCGCCCTGCACGCCGCGCGGAATGTGCCTCTTCGGCGCCATCGATCTTCGTGCAGGCAGTGAGCCGCTATGAGCCGCAGCGGCCCTCGCGAGTGGCCGATGACCTCGAGGGCCACCGGTGCTGCGGGCTTGGTATGTGTGCAGTTGCTATGTCTATGATCACGAGAGATCGATGGGGGAGGGACCAACATGGGGGATTTCGAGCGGGAGTGGGGCCAGTCGCGCGCTGACGCATCGGGTCAGCAGGTCGATATGCGGTTGAACGGAACAGGTGCTCCGGCGGGGCCGCTCGCACCTGGGGGATCGGGGACCTTCGGGTCCACGCCGGCGGAGAAGACGGCGGCTGCGTACACGATCGAGAATGAGCTCGAGGATAAGACGAAGTCGTCCACGGAGCACGCGGACGAGGCGACGAACACCACGGTCAAGGGCTTTGACGGGTGGGACACCGCAGCGGGCCTGAAGAAGGTCGCGGATACCTGGGACAAGCAGGTCGCGGTTCTGATGGGCCGACTTGGTTCGGAAAAGATTGCCCTGCGGGGTGCATCGGGTCTGTTCGTGCGCAATGACATCGGTCTGGGTGACCAGTTCCGGCCGATCGGCCAGTCGAAGCTCCACGGGATATAGGGGTAGTAGGTGCTGACGTACAACGAAGTGATGACGACGGATCTGGGCCTGCTGACGACGGCGGCCGACAAGTGGGAATCCATGGCCGGCGAGATCAAGAAGGTCGAGGACCGATACAAGGACACGGTTCAGAAGATCACGATGGGCCCGGACTGGACCGGCGTCAGCGCCGGCGTCGCCCACACCAACTTCGCCGGCACACGCTACGAATACGCTGCTGCCCAGACCCAGGCGAAAGCCGTGGCCTCTCTGCTCCGTGACGCCCACACCCAGTTCGTCGACCTCAAGAGGAGGCTCGATTCCGTCTGCGCGGATGCCGTCAAGGAGGGATTGGTCGTCGATTCCCGGGGGAGCGTGCGGCAGGACGAGAGCAAGCTCACCGGTCAGGATCGCATGTACCTGCGGGATCACCCGGAGGCCGTGGCCGCGCTGAACAAGACGATCGAGGCCTGGGCCCAGCGGATCAAGGACCTCGTTCAGGCCTTCGACGACGCTGATCAGGGCGTCAAGTTAGCCCTCGAAGCCGTCGGTGTCGACAGCAACAAGGACGCCTTCGGCAAGGGTGCCGACGACCAGCTCAACGGCTTCAACGCCGGCGCGCAGGGCGACATCGAGGTCTACGAGGCCCGCAACGCCGAGGACATCGCCACCCGCATCAACAGCGGCGAGAAGGTCTCCGCCGCCGACTACGCCGAGCTGAACCGTTCCTTCCGTGACAACTCCTCGCGTCCCGAGTTCACCCAGACCTTCCTGAACGGCATGGGCGCCGAGAACACGCTGAAGTTCACGAACAAGCTCAACGATCACGCGCACGGCGACGACAAGGGCAACAAGCAGCGCTACCTGGACCTGCAGAAGGGCCTCGCCAACTCCCTGTCGAACGCCATGCAGGACCCGAAGTCGCAGTTCTACAAGGACTTCCGCGCCGAGCTGAAGACGGCGGGCCTGGACACGTACGACCTCAAGGTCGCCGGCGAGGCAGTCAACACGGTGGCCAAGGGCCACGGTCAGGAGGTCCGCGGCTACCAGAGCCTGGTCACCCTGATGCAGCAGGGCGACGGCTACTCCGCTCCCTTCCTCCAGGACCTCGCGACCGACATCCGCAAGGCCGAAGACAAGAAGCAGGGCGGCAACCCGGACGTCTGGGACCTCTACGGCGACTACAACGGCAAGGACAGGGGGTGGTTCGCCAACGACCCGCTCGACGGAGTCCTCGGCATCATGGGTCGCGACCCCGCCACCTCCACCTCCTACCTCGACCCGGGACCCGACGGCAAGAACGACAACCTCCAGTACCTGCTGAAGGACCGGGACTGGGACATCACGAACACGACGAACTGGCGCGGCAACATCGAATTGGACGGCACCGACAAGGTGGACGGAGACAACCGGATCGGGCTGGGTGCCGTCATCGAAGCCGGTACCACTGGGCATCCGGCCGGAGACACGACGCAGCCCAGTGATGGCAAGCACAGCGTGAGCGAGGCCCGCGTCATGCAGAGCACGGTGCACCTGCTCGACCAGGACACGAAGGGCGACAGCATCGAAGCCAACCTCCGTGACCCGTTGGCACGCTCCCTTGTCGACTACGCCCCCGACACCCACAACACCCTCACCCACGACCCGCGGTACGCCCACGTGTCGGGTGGACAGGTACTCCAGGACGGCGACGGAGGCCACTTGAACGTCGCCCAGGACTCCCTCACCCGGGTTCTCCGCGGCGTCTCCGACAATCCGGAGAACTTCGCGCACCTCTACGATGCCGAACGGGCTCAGGCCGCCCGCTCTCTCGCCGGAGCGGACCCCGCCTACAGCAACAACAAGGACTGGGAGAACCGGACCGCCGACGTCGGCATGGGCGCGGGCGTGTTCAACGCGATCGGCGTCGACGTCATCCTTGACGACCGGGATGCCAAGAAGGCATGGATCGATGACGTGGCCCGTTACTCCTACCACGGGGCGGGCGCACCCCTGACCCTCATCCCCGGGATTGGCGACACCGCTCAGCGCATGGTGGACGCGGCCACCTACGAATGGTCGAAGGACGTCAAGGCGGAGGCGGACCAGGTGGCAAACGTCGGCGTGGCCAAGGAGATGGGCGCCAAATCGCAGGGCTCCCACGACCTGATCAACCAATGGGCCAACGGCCGCGGAAGGGACCCCATGACGGACAGCGTCGTCAACTACCTCCGTGACCAGTCGGACCTCCACTACAGCGCCTCTCGCAACCAAGCCCTCGCCGACCTGCACAGGGGACTGTCCTGATGAAGAAGTCCATCGCGGCTGCCGCGGCCGTCGCCGTCCTGGCAGCCGGAGGCGGCATCGTGTACGCGACGGGAGCGTTCGACAGCTGGCGGGACGGCCGGGCACTGGCCGACGCCTGCGGTGAGATGGTGGACGCGTCCCAGATGGAACGACTTCTGGGTGCCGACCGGGTAAGCGGCAGAAACATGGGCAGCCTCGGCTGCCGCGCTTTTGATCCCGGTGGCAAGGCATCGTTGACGGTGACGGTGGAACGCGGCTCCAGCCCCGACTCGGTCGTGCTGCACACCCAGCAGATCCTCGCCAGGGACCAGCAGTCGCTCCTCGTGCCGGTCGGCGGCGGCTGGCCCGTCATGGTGTCGATCGGCGGCGGCGCGGAATCGTACGCTACGGCCCTGCTGCCCTGCGGCAAAGTGATGTCCGAGGACGATCTCGTCCTCAGCATGACCGCAGTGCGATCCGGGAGCGGCGGGGGAGTTCAGGAGCGACGCGAGGCTCTGGCTGCGTTGGTGACCCGCGCACTTGAGCGGGCCGCCGCGGCAGAGGGCTGTGAGTCGGCGGACAGGGACAAGCCTCACGTACGTGCTGGAGCGTTCGCGGATCTGCAGAAGTCCGGCGAAGCGACCGGCACCTGCCGGGAAACGGGTCTGCCGAGCTATGAAACGGAGGCGGACGGCACCGCTCCCATCGAGCAGTGCGTCCTCGCCGGTGACGGCGGGGAGCGCACCTTCCGTCTCGCCGCCTACTACGGACCGTACCCCACCGCCCCGCGCCGAGACCCGCTCCGAGGCCCGTACGACTACGTCGGCCCCTCGGGCACCACCGAGTCCAAGTCCTGGACGACGGCCAGCTGCGCTGCGGGACAGGCACTGTACACGATGGAGGCACTCGACCCGCGCACCCCCGCCTCCGACCAGGTACGTCAGGCCTTCCGCGCATTCGCCGCGGAGTCGGCCACGCGACACGGGTGCGTCGCCCCCCTCGGGGTCGAC
Source organism: Streptomyces sp. NBC_01214 (assembly GCF_026340975.1). Lineage (GTDB taxonomy): Bacteria > Actinomycetota > Actinomycetes > Streptomycetales > Streptomycetaceae > Streptomyces. The sequence goes on from NZ_JAPEOS010000001.1 coordinate 3,601,084, forward strand.
CAGCCATGAGCCGTGCCGTGCCGGTGAAGGGACCGCCGCCGGAGTACGCCTGGGACTGCTGGGCGCCGTAGCGGCATCGTTCTTCCACGGGCGGGAGACGTCCCCGCCCTGCAACGGTCTGGCCGAGGACGCGCAAGTCCAGACGTCGGTGGGAGCGGCACAGGCCATCGTAGAAGCGACCACGGGCCGCGAACCCGGCCGTCACACCCAAGCACAGGCGCACGCGATGAGAGACGTCCTCGTCGCGCTCGGCCTCGGGGCATAGAAGAAGCTGGACCTCGGCCCGGCGCTGCGTGTTCCCGTCGCCAAGGCCCTGGCCGACTACGCGCCCGACCTGCACGAGGTGCTCGCCGGCCTTGGCAGCGAGTACGTAGTGAAGACGGGCGGTGACACCCTGCGCGGGGAAGCCGACGGTACCTACCACCTGTTGGTCTACAACATCACGTTCAGGGAGATCCTGCGCGCGGTGTCCGAGGACCCGGAGGGGGGTGGAGCGACGTAGTCAGGCGGGACGCGGGTCGGGCGATGCTGGTCCGGTGCTGCCGGTGTCCCTGGCCGTAGGCGAGTTCGAAGGTGATGTCCTGGAGCAGGGCTGCGGGGGTATGCGTTGAGAGCCGCACGGTCCACGTTGGCTGGTGGCGATCAGCCCTGCCACCGGCCGGGCATACGGCTGCAGATCTGCACGCGGACGGGGCTGGAGGCGGCCAGCGCGGTCGTCTCGGTTACTTCGGGTGGCGGTTGAACTGCGCCGTCGACCAGCGGTAGCCGAGCGCGATCAGGCCGACGCACCAGGCGATCGCGATCCAGCCGTTGTTGCCGATTTCGGTGCCGAGGAGGAGGCCGCGGAGGGTCTCGATGGCGGGGGTGAAGGGCTGGTACTCAGCGATCGGCCGGAACCAGCCCGGCATCGTACCGGCCGGGATGAATGCGCTGGAGATGAGCGGCAGGAGGATCAGCGGCATGGCCATATTGCCGGCCGCCTCGGGGTTCGGACTGGCCGCGCCCATGCCGACCGCGATCCAGGTGAGTGCCAGGGCGAACAGCGTGATCAGCCCGAACGCCGCGATCCACTCCAGTGCCGTGGCGTCCGTGGACCGGAAGCCCATCGCCACCCCGACGGCGCCGACGAGGACCACGCTCATCACGCACTGCAGCACGCCGCCGACGACATGCCCGACGAGCAGAGAGCCCCGGTAGATCGCCATCGTGCGGAAGCGGGCGGTGAGGCCCTGGGTCATGTCCACGCAGACGGACACCGCGGCCCCGATCACGGTGCTGCCGACGGTCATCAGCAGCAGGCCGGGGACGATGTAGGCGATGTAGTCGGAGCGGTCCGCGCCGCCGCCGCCGATGCCGGCGCTCATCACGTCGCCGAAGATGTAGACGAAGAGCAGCAGCATCATGATCGGCGTGAGCAGCAGGTTCAGGGTCCCTGACGGGCAGCGCCATGCGTGCAGGAGGTTGCGGCGCAGCATCGTGTTCGAGTCACGTACAGCGAGGGAGAGGGAGCTCATCGGACGGTCTCCTTGGGCTGGTTGGGGACGTTGGCTGGGCCGGTCAGGGCGAAGAACACGTCGTCGAGGTCGGGGGTATGGACGGTCAGTTCGTCCGCCTCGATGCCGGCGGAGTCGAGCCAGTCGAGAATGGAGCGCAGTTCGCGCTGACTGCCGTCGCTGGGGATGGACAGCGACAGTGCCTCGTCGTCCCGGGTGACCTCGCGCAGGGCGTCAGCGGCGGACTGGTACGCGACCGGGTTGGTGAAGCGGAGCCGGACGTGCCCGCCCGGGACGAGCCGCTTGAGCTCCTCGGCGGTGCCCTCGGCGACGATCTTTCCGTCGTTCAACACAGCAATGCGGTCGGCCAGTTCGTCGGCCTCATCCAGGTACTGGGTGGTGAGGAAGACGGTGACGCCGTCGGAGACGAGGCCGCGGATGATGCCCCACATGTTGTGGCGGGAGCGTGGGTCGAGCCCTGTCGTCGGCTCGTCGAGGAAGATGATCCGCGGGCTGCCGACCAGCGTCATAGCGAGGTCGAGGCGGCGCTTCATGCCGCCGGAGTAGGTCGAGGCGGGCTTCTTCGCGGCCTCTACCAGGTCGAAGCGCTCTAGGAGTTCGGCGGCGACCCGCCGTCCCTCGCTCTTGGACAGGTGGTGCAGGTCCGCCATGAGGAGCATGTTCTCCTCGCCGGTGATCAGTCCGTCGACGGCGGAGAACTGCCCGGTGACACCGATCGCGGCACGGACCGCCTGTGGGTCGGCAGCCAGGTTGTGCCCGCCGACGTGCAGGTCACCGGCGTCGGCGGTGATGAGCGTGGACAGGATCTTGACGGCGGTGGTCTTGCCAGCGCCGTTCGGGCCGAGCAGCGCGAACACGGACCCGGCCGGGATGTGCAGATCGATCCCGTCGAGGACGAGCTTTTCGCCGTATGACTTGCGTAGCCCGACGGCGGAGACGGCGGTCGGCGACGAATGACCGTCACCTTGCCTGGATGTGGGCATGACAGATGAAGGCATGATGGCTTCCTTTCGGAGGCTGGAGACGCAGGGGAGTGGAGGCTCTCGGAACCCGGTTTGAGTGACCGTCCGTACTGCACTTCAGTCGTGTCGTCCTGGGGAATGGTGTCGAGCGGCCCGCCGCCGGAGACCTGCTCGCCGGGGGCATGGGCAGGACTGAGCCAGGTATCGCCAGTCTGCTCGACCACCTCGGTGGACAGGATCTGCGGCGGCTTCCGGTGACCGGTCGGCTCGCGCCTGTTCGCGCTGCGCCGAGGCGAACGAACCGTGCGTGCGGGCTACTACGCCCACTGGCATGAGGCGACGGGTGTTACTTCTCGGCCGTACCGGGTTCCCTGCTGATGGACTCCTGGTAGGCGTCCGCGTAGGTGCGTGAGTCCTTGATCAGGTCGTCGCAGAACGCGGCGACGTCGTTGCCGATGAGTTCCAAGACTCCCTTGCCCGAGGCGACGCCTTCCTCGAAGAAGTCGACGATCCCGGGGAGCAGGGGGCCGTCAGGCAGGTCGATCGGTCCGACCTTGAACAGGTACTTCTGCATCTCCTTGTAGACGATCTGGTAGTCCGGCGGGAGCGCCTTGACCCGGGCCATGTGCGCCCGCCACTGCTTCTTGCCCTCGATGATGTCCTGGATGCCCACGTCAGCCTCCCAGCCGGCTCAATTTCCTTGCGACGTTCCTGTTCAACTGCTCGCGCCACCGGTCGCGATAGGTTCGGGCCCCTTCGCCGCCGGCCAGTGCCGTGCAGAAGCCTCGGATGTCGTCGCCGAGTACCTCCTGGATGCTCTGCCCGTCCGCCGCTGTTTCTTCGAGCAGGCCCAGGGCGGCGTCGAGGATCGGCATCAGGTTGCGGCCGGTGAAGTCCCCGTGGGGGAAGAGGCCGCCCTTGATCTGTTCCCACGCCGCCCGGTAGTCGTCTGGCAGGGCCTTGGCCCGGGCTTCGAACGCCTTCCATTCCCTGGTGAGATCGCTGCCTGTGATGGTCTCCCAGAAGTTCATCTCCCGCCCTCCTTGAGCTTGTCGATGCGTGATGAGACGTATTGCCATTTCGCCCAGAACTTCGCGAGTTCCTCGCGGCCGGCGTCGTTGAGTGCGTAGAACTTGCGTGGGGGGCCGACCCCGGATGGTCGTTTCGTCACCTGGACGAGTCCGTTCCTCTCCAGTCGCAGCAAGATGGTGTACACCGTCCCCTCGACGACGTCGGCGAAGCCGAGCTCGTTCAGCTGACGGGTGATGGCGTACCCGTAGGTTTCCTCGCTGCCGATGATCTCGAGCACGCACCCTTCGAGCGTGCCCTTCAGCATCTCCGTCAGGTCGTCCATCGCAAGTCTTCCTCCTCGGCGTCACCGGTACTACGTAGTACCGAGTACAGCTATACGGTATCACCGAGTAGTGGAGGGTGCCAGCGATCGGCGAGTCGCGTTCACGGGTGCCTGGGGCGCAGCCGACTGTGTCGGGATGCGCGTCGCGCGGGTCGCTCCAGGGTGCTTACGTCATGCGTTCAGTTGGGCGCGGATGAGCGAGTCGAGTCGTTCCCATGCCGGGGATGAGGCGTTGACCGTGCCCTGGATGAGGGCGGGGATCTCGGAGTCTGCATCCAGGCCGGGAAGCTCGTTGGACCCGTAGCGCTCCCGGTTGGCCTCGGCGATGCGGCGGGCGAGGTCGTGGAGGCGCGGGTCGTCGGCGTCGAGGTCGTACGCGTGGTCGTAGGCGAGGAAGAGCTGCCGTAGGGTCGGGTCGGCCAAGATGTCGGCCTGGTCGTGAAACAGGATGGTCGCGCGGTCCGGGTGGGTGGCGAACACGAGGATCCACAGGTCGCGTTGCAGGTCCAGTCACCTGGATGTGAACCCCCAACGGGCCAGGTCGTCCAGATGGGAGGCGACTTCGTCGGGCAGCGGCAGCAGGCGTCCGGCGGCGAGCTGGCGCAGGCGGCTCTGTGTTTCCTACAGGCTGCGGATGCGGGCGTCGAGTTCGTCGTCGATCTCGCCCAGCGCCTGCCGGAGTTCCTCCTCGCCCGCCGCTCTCAGATTGCGAATACGGGCCAGCGGGACACCGGCTTCGGCCAGCGTCCGGATCTTGATCAAAGCGACGGCGTCGTTCGCACCGTAACGCCGGTAGCCGGACGCATCGCGGTCGGGCTCGGGGAGCAGCCCCTTGTCGTGGTAGACGCGGACGGTCTTGATTGACACTCCGATGTAGCCGGCCAACTGCCCGATGGTGATCACCTGGCCATCGTCCCACTTGACCTTGCCCCTGGGGCAGGGCTGCAGTATGGCGTCATGGACAACACGAATGTTGATCGGGAGACCCTCCGCGAGCTGGCCGACGAGGGCAACGAGACCGCACTGGACCGGCTGGCTGATCTCGCGGACGCGGCCGGAGACCTCGCGGAGCTGAGCGACCTGTTGGACGAGGGATCCCGACACGCCGGGCTGCTGCTCACGCGACGCGCGGCCGCAGCCGGTGACCTGCGTGAGCTGCAACGGATCTCCGACGCCGGATACGAAGAGGCCGGAAAGGAGCTGGACCGGCTGCTGCAGGCGCCGGGCGGTCATCAGGGCTGACGATCCGCCCGGCCGCAGCACCTACGCGATCGCAGCTCGGATGGCTACGCGTCGCGATCGTCCATGACCACTTCTTCCCGCATCTCACCATGAAGACAGGAAGAAGCGCAGGCGGCGAACGTGCCTTGGCGTGGCCTTAGACGCCGATGTCCCGGCTCCGGTAGTCCTGCAGGGTTTCGCGCCGGACAAGGAGCCGGGCAGTGCCCTCGTGGACGGCGACGACGGCGGGGCGGCCGACCAGGTTGTAGCCGGATGCCATGGACAGCTGGTACGCGCCGGCCACCGGAACGGCGAGCAGGTCGCCGGGGCGGATGTCGCCGGGCAGGTGCACGTCGGTGGCGAGGACATCGCCGGCCTCGCAGTGGCGGCCGACGACCATGGTCGTACGGGGTTCGGCGGCCGAGGTGCGGCTGACCAGGCGGGGCGCGTAACGCACCCCGTACAGGGCGGGCCTAGGGTTGTCGCTCATGCCGCCGTCGACGGCGACGAACACCTTATCGCCGGTGTGCTTGACGGCGAGCACCCGGTACAGGGCGACTCCGGCCGGCCCGACGACGGCCCGCCCGGGCTCGATGAGGAGCCGTGGGGCGGTCAGCCGGGCAGCAGCGCAGCCTTCGATGAGCTCCGCGCGCAGCCGTCGGGCCAGCGCGGTGAGGTCCAAGGCGGGTTCTCCGGGCCGGTAGGCGATGCCGTGGCCGCCGCCCATGTCCAGCTCGGGCAGGACGACGCCGTACGCGTCGCGGATGCGCGCCATCAGCCCCACCATCCGGCGCAGGGCCACCAGGTAGGGCTTCACCTCAGTGATCTGCGATCCGATGTGACAGTGCAGGCCGGTCAGTTCGAGCTGCGGCTGGCCGAGGATCCGCTTCACGGCGTGCTGCGCGCCCCCGTCGGTGAGGGACAGGCCGAACTTCTGGTCGTCCGTACCGGTGCGGATCTTGTCGTGGCCGCCTGCCGAGACTCCCGGCACCACGCGCACCATGACCTTCTGGCGCCCGCCCGGGCCTACGGCGGCCGCGATCCTGGCGATCTCGGACGGACTGTCGATGACGATCCGGCCCACGCCGAGGCGCAGCGCCGCCTCCAGGTCGCGGGGCGACTTGGCGTTGCCGTGCAGCACGATGCGCTTGGGCGGGAAACCGGAGGTGACGGCGAGCTCCAGCTCCCCGGCCGAGCACACGTCCAGGCCCAGTCCCTCCTCGTGGACCCACCGCACCATGGCGCGGCACAGGAAGGCTTTGGCGGCGTACAGCACGTCGGCGTCGGGGAAGGCGTCCCGGTAGGTCCGGCAGCGCCCGCGCACCTCGCCCTCGTCCAGTACGTAGGCCGGTGTGTCGAACCGGTCGGCGATCTCGGCGAGGGGGACTCCGCCGACGGCTAGGCCGCCGTGCGGGAGTCGGGTGGTGGACGCGGGCCACACGGTCAGCCCACCGGCAGCGGCCGGAGCATTGGGGAGGTCAGTGATGGTCATGGTGGGGTCCCCTTCAGACGAGCCGGGTGGCGACGTCGGGACCCTGCGGCGCCGGCGCGGTGACCGAACCGGTCGCCATCGCCGGCGCGGTGACCGCAGGAGCGGTCAGGGTCGGATCGATCGTTAGTAGCGACGCTCCTACCGGCTCCGCGATTGCACGGAGCGCGGACTCGGAGAGACGGATCCAGGGCCGGTTGTCCCCGAGGGTGGCGGCCAGCTGCTCCGCACTTGTGAACCCCACGGCGGTACGGGCTCCGAGCGGGGTGCGGAACAGGCGTACCACCACCTCAGCCCTTCCTGGCAGGACCGGCACGTACAGGGGTCCGGCCGGGACGCGTTCTTCAGGCTCCGGTTCGTCGTCGTACTGGAACAAACACATGGGGCCCTCCCAGAGGAACCACGAGTGGCAGGTGAGGCCCGGATGCGGGGAGGCAGTCCGGGGCGCGACTCCGAAGCTATCCCCGCTTCCCCGCGCCGATGGTCACCCCATGACGGGACCTTGACGACGGGCGACCAAGTCCATACGGATCACTGACGGCCCGAGGCGCAGGCGTCAGGAACCCGCCAAATTGTTGCTCCTCCGCGTGAGAAGGCCATCAACAACCGCACCGCATCCTCCGTCGTCCCGTGGACGCGGTCAGGGCCGAAATCGCCCGGGTCCAGTTCTGCCAGTGGCTTCGGCATCGCCTGGTCACCCGCAAGAGGCTGCTCGGCGTGATCGATACGGAGTACACCGCCCTGGCGGGCGAAGCCCCGCCGCGCCGGTCGCCGAAGCGCGCGAGATCCCGGAGCGGACGGTCCTCAGCCGGTACCCGCCGGCACCGACATGGTCGACGTCGGCGGCGAATCGACCCGTCCCGGCACCCCCAGCGTCGAAGAGCGCGAGGAACTGGTCGTCCGGGGGCCGGCCGCCGAGGACGTCATGGTGTCCGGCGACACCATGCGCGCCAACATTGCCCGGCAGGCGGCAGAGGCGGGCGTGGCCCTCGTCAACGAATTCCGCCGCGGCCTGGCCGACCCCGCGGCCATCGCACCGGAGCGGCCCGTGGTCGACCCGGGACTCGGCCTCGCCAAGGAAGCACAGTCGTGATGGCCGGTGTGGCCGAACTCCGCACCCTTGGCCAACCGGTGCTGATCGGCGGCTCCGCAAACGTTCCTTGGGCACGTCCTCGCGGACACGGACGCGAACGGAACGCCACCACCGCCCGACCGCCGGGACGCGGCAACAGCCGACCTGTCAGCCATCGCTGCACACCAAGGCGCCGGGCGGCCCGAGTTCACGACGGACGAGCAACGCCGTGACGCGGTCAGGGTCACCCGCGCGCTCACTCGTCAGGCCTGCGGAGTCCCGAATCCGAGTGGTCTCTGCGCACGGAATGCCCGGAGCACCGCGCACCGACGCATGCCAGAGCGACGAGGGAGAAGCGCCGACAGATGTCCGGCACAGTCGAGAGCAGGGATGAAGCGGTCGACCGTGCGTCGGTGGGCCGGCTGGTTGCGAAGGTGGCCAGTGTCTGCTGGTATGCGCGGTGGACCGGCGATCGGGCTGGCCCGTGCACGGCCCGGATCTTCTCTATGAAGTGGGGTACTGGAGGCAAGTGAAACCTGAAATCACCTGACTTCGGGAGCTGTCGTGAGACCAGGGATCGGCGCCCGACCGGTCTTTTGTGCAGGTCAGACACCGTGCTCAAACTTTAGAAGAAGCCGATCTTTTTGGGGGAATAGCTTACTAATAAGTTCTTCGTCTGCTGGTAGTGCTCCAGCATCATCTTGTGGGTCTCGCGGCCGATGCCCGACTGCTTGTAGCCGCCGAAGGCGGCGTGTGCCGGGTACGCGTGGTAGCAGTTCGTCCAGACGCGGCCCGCCTGGATCGCGCGGCCCGCGCGGTAGGCGGTGTTGATGTCCCGCGTCCAGACGCCCGCGCCCAGGCCGTACGCCGTGTCGTTCGCGATCCGCAGGGCGTCGTCGAAGTCCTGGAACGAGGTCACCGACACCACCGGCCCGAAGATCTCCTCCTGGAAGATCCGCATCCGGTTGTCGCCCTCGAAGATGGTCGGTTGGACGTAGAAGCCACCCGCGAGATCACCTTCCAGGTGTCGGCGCTCGCCGCCCGTAAGGATCTTCGCGCCCTCCCGCTGGCCGATGTCCACGTACGACAGGACCTTCTTCAGCTGCTCCTCCGAGGCCTGCGCCCCGATCATCGTCTCCGTGTCCAGCGGGTGCCCCGGCACGATCAGTTCGGTACGGGCCACCGCCGCGTCGAGGAAGTCCCCGTACCGGCCCCGCTCGATCAGCGCGCGCGACGGGCTCGTGCACACCTCGCCCTGGTTGAGGGCGAACATGGTGAAGCCCTCCAGGGCCTTGTCGCGCAGGTCGTCGTCCGTCGACCAGATGTCGTCGAAGAAGAGGTTCGGGCTCTTGCCGCCGAGTTCCAAGGTGACCGGCTTCAGGTGCTCGGCCGCGTACTGCATGATCAACCGGCCGGTGGCGGTCTCCCCGGTGAAGGCGATCTTCGCCACCCGAGGACTGGACGCGAGCGGCTTGCCCGCCTCCTCCCCGAAGCCGTTGACGATGTTGACCACGCCCGGCGGCAGCAGGTCCGCCACCAGGCCCAGCCAGTAGTGCACCGACACCGGGGTCTGCTCGGCCGGCTTCAGCACCACCGTGTTTCCGGCCGCCAGAGCCGGGGCCAGCTTCCACACCGCCATCAGGATCGGGAAGTTCCACGGGATGATCTGTCCGACCACGCCCAGCGGTTCGTGGAAGTGGTAGGCGACGGTGTCGTCGTCGATCTGGCTCAGCGCGCCCTCCTGCGCGCGCAGGGCTCCCGCGAAGTACCGGAACTGGTCGACGGCCAGGGGCAGGTCGGCCGCCAGGGTCTCCCGCACCGGCTTGCCGTTCTCCCAGGTCTCCGCGACCGCGAGGGCCTCCAGGTGCTGGTCCGTCCGGTCCGCGATGCGCAGGAGGATCGACGCCCGCTCGGCGACCGACGTACGCCCCCACGCGGGCGCCGCCGCATGGGCCGCGTCCAGCGCCCGCTCCACGTCCTCGGCCGTGCCCCGGGCGACCTCCGTGAAGACCCGGCCGTTGACGGGGGAGGGGTTCTCGAAGTACCGGCCGCGGGCGGGCGGAACGTACTCGCCGCCGATGAAGTGGTCGTAGCGGGACGCGTACGACATGAGCGCCCCCTCGGTACCGGGCGCAGCGTAGCGGGCCATGGTGTCCTCCCCTTGCCGGGCGCCGACCGCCGTCGGACAGCGCTCGGGTCGAGGCTAGGAGCGGGCAGGTTGCGGATACGTTGCACGCCGCCGTCCGCCGGGGCCCGGGCGCGCGCCGAGCTCCCGGTCCAGGGCGTGCACGCGGGCCAGCGCGGCCGGCCGGCGCTCGGGGGGCAGCGCGGCCGCCAGCGCCCGCCACGCCTGCGGGTCGTCCGCGCCCCACGGGTTGCACACCCAGTCCGTCAGCAGTCCGACATCCGCCCGCGCGATCACGGCAGCCCGCGCCTGGTCCTCGATCCGGCGCCGCAGCCGGACGATGCCGGGCGCGGTGGAGCCGGGCAGCAGGGGGCCGGGGTAGTGGTGGAGGGCCGCGGACACCGCACCGGCGGCCAATTGCCGTGTCAGGACGGTGAAATCCGCGTCCAGCGGACCGGCCGTGCGATACGGGCGCGAAAGCGGCGCCGACGGCCCCAGCAGGGCGCGCAGCCGGGAGATCTCGGCGCGCAACGTCACCGGTGACACCGACTCGTCCTCGTACAGGGCGATCGCCAACTCCTCGCCGGACAAGCCCTCGGGATGGTGCGCGAGCAGCGCCATGATCTCACTGTGCCGCCGCCCGAGCCGGAGCTTGCGACCGGCGGTGACCAGCAGTGCCTCGTCCTGGCCGAGGGCGGCGAGGGTGTCCCCGGCGACCGGCGCATCCGGTTCGAACAGGGTCAACTGGGCTTCCGCCGCCCGGGCCACTGCCCGTACGAAGCCGAGGGAGTGCGGGTGGGCCAGGCCGTCGCCCCCGGTGATGTCCACCGCGCCCAGGAGCGTGCCCGTCCGGGGGTCCCGCACCGGGGCCGCCGCGCAGGTCCACGGGTGGACCCGGCGGCTGAAGTGCTCGGCCCGGAAGACCTGCACGGGCTCGCCCGTCGCGACCGCCGTCCCGGGTGCGTTGGTCCCCATCGCCGACTCCGCCCAGCGCGCGCCCGGGACGAAGCCGAGGCCCTCGGCCCTCCGTAAGGTTCCCGGTTCGCCCTCCACCCACAGGAGGCTGCCCCGCGCGTCGCACACGGCCAGCAGGTGCGCCCCGTGCGCGGCGAACGCCCCCACGAGATCCCGGAACAGCGGCATCACCCGGGCCAGCGGATGCTCCTCGCGGTACGAGCGCAGCTCCGCCTCCGCGAGCTCCACCCGGGGTGCGCACTCCGGGCTGAGGCGGGCCCGCGCGCACCGCCGCCAGGACCGCGCGATGACCGCCCGGACCGGGCCCTCGACCCGCCCGTCCCGGGTGAACGCGGCATGGGCCCGCCGTAGTTCGCGCGTGCGCGCAGCCGGATCGGCCCCGCCCGCTAGCGCCACCGACGGATCGCCCATGTCACCCTCCCGAGGTGCTGCGGTACGGAGCAGCGCAGCTGCCGAACTGCCGAACTATCGAACTACCGAGCTGCCGAACTGTCGAACTGCGGAATGACCGAGCTACGGCGCCACGGAGCTGCGGAGCGTCCCCATCGTCGTCCCGGTACCGGGTCCCGGCAAGCCGTACGTCGGCCAGGGCGCCGGCGGTACGCGGCCCGCGCGGGCCGAAACCTCATGGGGCGGGATCGGCCTCCAGCGCCGAGGCCGGGTCCGGGGCGGAGGGCCCCGACGGGATCCACCGACCCGCCTCGCGGCGGTACGGCCACCAGCGCCCCTCCCGGCCCAGCCGGAGCTGGCGGTCGGTGCCCGCCTCCGTCCAGCGGGCGCGGACCCGGCGGAGCACCGGAGCCCCCTCGTCCGCCCAGGCCGCGGCCAGGGCCGACCCGGCACGGGCCAGTTCGCTCCGGCCCGGCGTCCAGTCGTCCCCCAGCGCCGCCAGGCCCGGGGCCGCGCCGAAGCCCCAGGCGCGTACGGCCAGTTCCATCTCGGCCCGGCTGCGCCCGGTAGCCGCCGCCAGGCGGGAGCGGATCCGGACGTCACCGGCCTGCGCGGCGAGGCGTACGGCGTCTTCGGCGCGCGTGAGCGGAGCCGCCGGGGCACGATGGGCGTGTCCCGGAGCCAGCGCCTCTGCGAGCCGCCGATGTGCCTCGGCCGCGGCTGCCTGCGCCAGGAACTCCACCGCGTCCACGTCGAGTCCCGTGTGCGCTTCGGTCTCCGTGTCCAGCGTCGGAGGATGGCCCGGCGCCTGTGGCAGCTCCGGCGGCGGCGGCAGGGCCGCAAGGGCAGCGCCCGCCGCGAAGACCTCCGCCGCCGGAACACCCTCGTCGGTGGGCGCGGGCGGAGCGGCTGCGGCTGTGGCTGCGTCCGATTTCGCTTCCGCCGTGCTCCGCTCCGCCAGTTCGGCCACCAGCTCGCGCTCGCCCCGGCCCCGCAGGAGCAGCAGTACGAACGGGTCCTGGTCCAGCAGCCGGGCCACCTGGTAGCAGAGCGCGGCCGTGTGCGGGCAGTGGTCCCACTCGCCGCAGTCGCAGCGCGGGTCGAGGTCTCCGATGCCGGGCAGCAGCTCCACCCCGGCCGCGGCCGCGTCCTCGGCGAGTTCCGGCGGCACCTCCCGGTCGAGCAGCGCCGCGATGTGCCCGGCCTCCGCTGCGGCCAGATCCAGCAGGCGGTCCCATTCGGCTTCCGTGAACTCCTGTACCAGCACGTCCGTCCGGTGCGCCGTCCCGTCCGGATCGCGCACCACCGCGGTGAGCCCGCCGGGGCGCACCGACACCGCGCCGACGGAGCCCGCGCGCGCGTACCGGCGACCCTGCTTGACCTGCGTCCCGTCGAGCGCGCTGTCCTCCAGGGCGCGCAGCCAGGCATGGCCCCACCAGGTGTGGGCGAAGCCGCGGCCGCGGGTGGGAGCCACGGCCGGGAAGGTCTTCTCGTACGGGTCTCGGGTGTTCATCGCTCACTCCCCGCGCGCGGTCGGGCGCAGCGCCACGAGCTCGGCCAGTTCGGCATCGGTCAGTTCGGTCAGCGCGCCCTCGCCGCCCGCGAGGACGGCGTCGGCCAGTGCGCGTTTGCGCGCCAGGAGCTCGGCGATGCGCTCCTCTACGGTGCCTTCGGCGGTGATCCGGTGGACCTGTACGGGCTGGGTCTGGCCGATGCGGTAGGCGCGGTCGGTGGCCTGTTCCTCGACGGCCGGGTTCCACCAACGGTCGAAGTGGATGACGTGCCCGGCCCGGGTGAGGTTCAGCCCGGTGCCCGCCGCCTTCAGGGACAGCAGGAAGACGGGGACCTCGCCCGCCTGGAAGCGGTCGACGAGCTCCTCGCGGTGCGGCACCGGCGTCCCGCCGTGCAGGAACTGCGAGGCGATCCCGCGGCCGGCCAGGTGCTTCTCCAAGATCCTGGCCATCGCCACGTACTGGGTGAAGACCAGTACCGAGCCGCCCTCGGCCAGGATCGTGTCGAGGAGTTCGTCGAGCAGCTCCAGCTTTCCGGAGCGGGCGCCGCCGTCGCCGGCCTCCTTGGCGCCGCGTTCCGCCGGGCCGTGCTCCCGCAGGTAGTGGGCCGGATGGTTGCAGATCTGCTTGAGGGAGGTCAGCAGCTTGACCACCAGACCGCGCCGCTCCATCCCGTCCGCCTCCGAGATCGCGGCGAGGGTTTCGCGTACGACCGCCTCGTAGAGCGAGGTCTGTTCGCGGCTGAGGGTGACGGTGTGGTCGGTCTCGGTCTTCGGCGGCAGCTCGGGTGCGATGCCGGGGTCGGACTTCTTGCGGCGCAGCAGGAACGGCCGGACGAGTGCGGAGAGTCGCGCGGCGGCCTGCGGGTCGCGGCCGCTCTCGACGGGGTCGGCGTAGCGGGATCGGAAGGTGCCGAGGCGGCCGAGGATCCCGGGCGTGGTCCAGTCGAGGACGGCCCACAGCTCGGCGAGGTCGTTCTCGACGGGGGTGCCGGTCAGGGCCACGCGGGCCGGGGCCGGGATGGTGCGCAGGGCCTTGGCGGTGGCCGAACGGGGGTTCTTGACGTGCTGGGCCTCGTCGGCCACGACCATGCCCCAGCGGACGGCGGCTAGTTCGGGCGCGTGCAGGCGCATGGTGCCGTAGGTGGTGAGGACGAACCCGCCGGTGAGCCCGGTGAGCCCGGTGAGCCCGGTGAGCCCGGCGAGGCTGCGGTCCGGGCCGTGGAAGCGGCGTACGGGGGTGCCGGGGGCGAACTTCTCGATCTCCCGCTGCCAGTTGCCCAGCAGCGAGGCCGGGCACACGACCAGGGTCGGTCCGGCCGTGGCGATGGCGGGGTCGGTGCCGGCGCCGGGCGCCGGGGGTCGGTTGCGGTGCAGGTGGAGCGCGATGAGGGTGACGGTCTTGCCGAGGCCCATGTCGTCGGCGAGGCAGGCGCCGAGGCCGAGCGAGGTCATCCGGTCCAGCCAGCGCAGACCGCGCAGCTGGTAGTCGCGCAGGGTGGCCCGCAGCTCCGACGGCGCGCCGGGGGCGTCGGGAGCCCCGGGAGCCTCCTGCGGGTCGGTGGCGAGGCGCGCGCGCAGCCCCTCCAGCGGACCGGTGGCCTCTACGTCGACCCGCTTGCCGTCGATCTCCGCCGACCCGGTGAGTACGGCGGCCAGCGCGTCCGCGGCCGCGATCGTACGGTCCTGGCGGGCGCGGGCCCGGTGGGCTTCGGCGGGATCGACCAGGACCCATTGGTCGCGCAGCCGGACCAGGGGGCGCTTCGCTTCGGCGAGACGGTCGAGTTCGGCGCGGGTGAGATCGCCCTGGTCGCCGAGGGCGTGGCGCCAGCTGAAGGAGAGCAGGACGCCGGGGGAGAGCAGCCCCGAGGGGCGGGCGCTCGCGGTGGTGTCGTCGGGGGAGCCGAGGACGGCTCGGGCGTTCAGGTCGCGCAGGAGCCCGCGCGGCCAGTGCACCTGGACCCCGTCGGCGGCCAGGGTGGTGGCGGCTTCGCCGAGCAGCTCCGTGACCTCCTCGTCGGCGAGTTCGACCGCGTCTGGGACGGCCGCGCCCAGCAGCGGGGTGAGTGGGGGCCACAGCCGGGAGGCGCGGCGCAGGGCGCGGAGGGCGTCCATCCGGGCGCTCGGGGGGAAGGCGGCCGCGGCGGCACCGGAACCGGCCCAGACGTCGGCGGCATCGGCGACGAGGGCGGTGTCGGACAGGCTGTGCAGCTGCAGGACGGCTCGGAAGGCGGGGGCGGCTTCGGGGCGCTGCGCCGCGGCCGCGTCGAGGACCCCGTCGAGGACCTGGTCGAGGACCCCTTCGAGTTCGATCCGCAGGGAGATCCGGACTCCGGCGTCATGGCCGGCGGCCACCTCGGCGGCCCATCCGCGCAGCTCGGGGTGGAGCTGCGGCGGGCGGTCGGCGTAGGCGGGGCCACCGGCGACCACGGGGGCGGCGGGGGAGCGGGGGAGGGTGTCGGCGACGGCGTCGAGGAAGGCCCGCAGGAGCGGTTCGGGCGAGGGCAGCCGGGGCGGCGCCCCGTCGGCGTTCAGCGGGACGCAACGGGCGGCGGGCGGCATGGCGGCGGCCAGTTCCCGGACCTCGTCGAGGTCGTCGGCCCCGAGCGGCCCGATCCGCCACGCGTCGTGGCCGGTGGGGCTCAGCCCGGGCAGGAGCTGCCCGCGCGCGGCGAAGCGCAGGGCGAGCAGCGCGGCGGCGCCCCAGAACACCGTGGCGCGGTCGTCGGTTCCGTCGGCCGGGCCGCCAGTTCCGTCGGCAGGGTCGCCGGGACCCGCCTCGGCCGCCGCGGCCCGGGCGCGGGTGAGCAGGGGCAGGGCTTCGTCCACGGACAGGACGCGCGCGGCCACGGTGGCCCGGCGGAGGTCGGGGGTGATGACCGGGAGCTCCTCCAAGCCGCCCTCGTGGGACGGGGCATCGGCATCGGCGTCGACCCCGGCAGGGGCGCCGGGCGACGCGTCGGCGGTCCGCCAGAGGGCGATGCGGCCGTTGCGCGGCGGGTCGGCGGGGAGGAAGACGGCGGAGTGGTGGTGGATGAGGCCGGAGATCTCGAAGAGCACGCATTCCTCAAATTTGACTACCGAGTACGGGGTGGCCGAGGTTATCCCATCGAAGGTGTCCGACGACGGGGGCGCGACCGTGACCCGGGTCACTTCGAAGACCGTTCGGGTGTAGGGGAACGCGCGGTCGCGACGGCGCGTTGAGCGGGGTAGTGGTGGTCGACGGCAGGAGGAGGTGTCCGCAGATGTCCACGAGCGGAAAGATCGCGGTTGCCGGAGTCGTGGCAGCCATCGTGCTGTTCTGGACCGTGGGGTTCTGGGCCGGGCTGCTGGTCCTGATCGGCGTGCCGGTCGCCGCGTACCTCCTGCTGGACTCCTCCCAGCGGCGTCGTCTGCGGGGTATATCCAGGAAGCAGATCGGCCGCTGACCGCGGCCGCCGCGCGCTGACCCGGCAGGGCGGCCGGGCTCCGGCTTCGGTGCGGAGCCCGGCGGGCACGGCCGCGGGGCGGGACTCGGGCGCGTACCCGCTCGGTGGCGCTGACGCCCGAGAGATGTGGCCCGCCCGGGCGGCGGCCGGGTCAGGCGGCGCCGCTCACGACGGCCGGGGCGAGCTCCGCTTCGAGCAGCATCTGGGACGCGTGGTCCACGAGGTGTCGGAGTACCGGCAAGTAGGTCTCGTCGCCGCCCAGTTCGTCCAGGATTCGGTACCCCTCGGCGCGGAACGCGTCGATCTCCGCCCGGTACCGGTCGAGAGCGGTGGGCGTTCGCAGCAGTGCCTCCAGTTCAGCTCGGGCGTGATGCGAGCGCCCGGCGGTGGCGCACAGGCCCAGGACGTGCTCCCGGGAATCGGGCGAGGCGTCCTCGATGACGGAGGCGAGGAGATAGGTGACCGTACCGTTGAGCAGGTCCTCGTTGCGGCCGGACAGGATGTCTTCCTGGTCGTTGAATATTTGCCAAAGGATGCCGAAGACGTAGCCGAATTCACGCCACAGCTCCACCTTCTCGGCCGTTGTTCCGGAGAATATCGCGGCCATTGCGGTGATCATTCCGAACGGCGCACCGGACTTGCCGCGGTACGTCTCGACCACCGATTTCCGCGAGGCGGTGCAGACGTCCCCGCGCATGTCGTCGATCTGTCCGTCGACGCCGATGATCCAGCCGTTCAGGATCTCGGTTATCAGCGCGCTGCGCGACGATTCCGGGAGGTCCTGCGAGAGGAGGATCTGGATGGGGAGCGAGTTCCCCGTGATGACGGATGCGAGCAGCGCTTCGTTCTCGGTGAGCTCGCCGGAGATGGAGGCGCCGTTGGCGTCCGCCAGGTCGTCGAGATAGCAGGCCGAGGTCCACCACAGCAGGTGGACGGCGGACAGCGGAATGGCCGGCTTCGGATTGCCGGTCTCTATGGCGTGCGTGAGGAGCGGCAGCACCGAGAGGGGATGTCTCAGTTTGCGGTGCTCCAAGAGCTTGGCCACTGAGTTCCTGGTCGTGCTCGCCAGTGGGCCGAGCCGCTCCAGCGCGGTGTCGATCTCCGCGTCGATGTCCTGCGAGACTTCCCGGTGCAGGTCCAGGTAGGACATGGAATTCAAGAATGGCCTCCGTCGTGGAATGGGCCGCAGGTGCGGGGTACGCGCCTTTGAGCCGCTTGACTGGCCGATTCGATCATTCCGGAGGAAGGGGATCCAGAGCGATTTTCAGTCTCGGTGGCCGATTCTTTTCGGTTGTGACGAGCTGTGACGGTCCTCGCCCTGAGGCCGGCCGCCGACGGACCGCCCGGTATGGGGCCACCATCGGGCTGCGGCTGCGGCTGCGGCTGCCGTCACCGCTGTTGCCCGCTGCGGCTCGTGTTCACGACGGGCGGACCGCGATGCGGTCCAGTGCCGTCAGCAGGTCCGGCAGGTCCAGCTGGTCCGCGTCTCCCTCGTGGGGGACCGTGAGCACCTCGCTCGGCTCCTCGTCCAGCAGGACGAAGGCCGCCTCGCCGGTACGCGCCACGAGCGACCAGCCGGGCCCGTCCACCCGCAGCGTCCGGGCCCCCTCGCCGGCGAACGAGGACCGCACCCGGCCGGGCGGTGGCGGGGTCTTCGTGTACGCCACGGCCTCCTCCAGTGCCCGTGCGAGCCCGGGGTGTGCGGCGGCAGCCGCCCCGCCGTCCGTGGCCACGCGCTCCCGCCAGTCCGCCCACTCCCGCGCGATCTGGTCCGCGCCCATCCGTCGCTGCACCGGACCCCATGCGTCCGCCGAGGGCGGGGCGAGCGGGACCCGCCCCGTACCGTCCGCTCCTTGCTCGGGATCGTGGGGCTCCGGGATTCCCGACGCGGCCACCGACAGCTCCAGTGGCCAGCCCGCCAGCGAGACCACGATCGTCCGCTCGTCGGGGGACAGGTCGTACTCCATCCCGCAGTCCCAGGAGGCGATGGCCGTCGCGACGAGCGAGACGTCGTCCACGACGACCGTCCAGCGCGCGCCCTCCTCGTCCTGGCCGAGCACCAGCCCGTAGCCCTCCCCGTTCGGCGCCACGCCCAGCAGGGAGCAGGCTTCGGGGAAGTCGTCGCCCAGGATGCTGGGGAACTGTGCGGGGGTCAGCAGCACAGCGGTCAGCACGTACAGCGAGCCGCCACCCTCGTCGTCGGACACCTGGCCTCCTGGTAGCTCTCTCGTCGGCGCACCTTAACCAGCGGGTAACCCGCCCGTCGAGAGCTTGCGGGATACGATTTCCAAGGCTGCTACCTGCACGTAGAGTTGGGGACCCGCCACAGAAAGGGACACCTGGTGCAGCGTTACGATCGGCTGAGGGAGATCCTCCGTCTTGATCCCGACAAGGATTTTCTCGCCATCTACCGGCTCACCGCCACCTACGAGTTCCCCTGGGACTTCAGCCGCGCCCTGGAACTCGCCCTGTTCCGGACCTATGCCGTCCCGAGCATCGGCGGCCTGCTGGCCGAGACGGCCGAGTTCACCGACCGGACCCAAAAGCGCTACGACGACACCGCACTGCTCCTGGACGCGGTCGTCGAGCACGGTTTCGAGAGCGACACCGCGCGCACCGCCATCCGCCGTGTCAACCAGATGCACCGCAGCTACGACATCTCGAACGAGGACATGCGGTACGTCCTGTGCACCTTCGTGGTGATTCCGGCACGCTGGCTGGACGCCTACGGCTGGCGTCCGCTGACCCACCACGAGCGCCGGGCCTGCGCGAACTACTACGCCACCCTCGGCCGCCACCTGGGCATCACGGACGTCCCGAGCTCCTACGAGGAGTTCGAAACCACCCTCAACGCCTACGAACAGGCACATTTCGGCTGGGACGAAGGAGCCCGCAAGGTCGCCGACTCCACCCTCGACCTCATGGCCTCCTGGTACCCGGCGCCTGTCGCCCCCGCCGTGCGGCGCGCGAGCCTCGCCCTCCTCGACGAGTCACTGCTGGACGCCTTCCGGTACGAGACCCCCCGCGCCCCGGTCCGGCGCCTCGTCCAGGGCGCCCTGTGGCTGCGCGGCCGCGCGGTACGGCTCCTGCCCCCGCGTCGAGCCCCCCACTACGCCCGCCAGAACCCGGAGATCAAGGGCTATCCGGACGGCTACGACGTGGGTGAGCTCGGCACCTTCCCCGTGCCCGGCTCGGGCGGCTGCCCCGTTCCGCACCCCCGCCGGCCCGCCGGAGCCGAGGCCCAGCCTCCGGCCTGATCCCGGGCACCTCCGCGGACCCCGGGCGCGTGGCCGACGTACGAACGTCTTCAGGGGCGACGTACGGCCAGCGCCAGGAAACGGTCGTCGTCATCGACGTACGAGACCATGTTCCAGCCCGAACCGGTCAGCAGCGGGCCGAGGTTGTGCTCGGCCCGCATGTCCTGCGGTGTCAGCTCGCGACCGTGACGTGCGGCGAGGGCCGCTCGCCCGATCGGGTGGAAGAGCGCGAGCCCGCCACCGGGGCGGACCACCCGGGCTAGCTCGCGCAGGTTCGCCGCCGGGTCGGGCAGGTGGGCGATGAGTCCGGCGGCGAACACCGCGTCGAGCACCTCGTCGCGCAGCGGCAGCCGGGCCACGTCGGCGAGCAGCAGGGCGCCCTCGGCGTCCCGCCCCGCCCGCCGCGCGGCGGCCAGCATCTGCGGGGTGAGGTCCACCCCGAGCACGGTCCCGGACGGTCCGACGGCGGACCGCAGAGCGGTCATGGCCCGCCCGGTGCCGCAGCCCGCGTCGAGCACGCGGTCCCCGGGCCGCAGTCCGAACTCGGTCACGGCGGTGGTGAACGCGGGCCCGTCCCCGGGAAACTTGCGGTCCCAGTCGGCCGCACGCGCCCCGAAGAACTCCTGCACGTGTGTGTGGTCTTCGCTCATGCGCCCATGATCCCCCACGGGCAGTCGCCCGCGTGCCCGCGCGCCTGCGGACCGTGCGCAAGCTGGCACGTGGTGTGATCGAAGATGAACGTAGCTCTGTCATATTCCAGCAGTTCCAGCTGCTTTCGAAATGCGCCCCCTGTTCGCGCCCTCACCCGGACTAGCGTCCCGTGGCCATGGGACACCTGGGACATCTGGACCACGCCGCCTACGGCTGGCTGACACCCGCGCTGTCATACGTGATGGCATCGATCGGCGCCGCCCTCGGGCTGCGCTGCACCGTCCGGGCCCTCGCCACGACCGGGGCCTCCCGCCGCAACTGGCTCCTCACCGCGGCCTCCGCCATCGGCACCGGCATCTGGACCATGCACTTCGTCGCGATGCTCGGCTTCGAGGTCACGGGAACCGAGATCCACTACGACGTGCCCCTCACGATCCTCAGCCTGCTCGTCGCCGTGCTGGTCGTCGGCGCCGGAGTCTTCGCCGTCGGGTACGGCAAGGAGCGCGGCCGGTCCCTCGTACTGGGCGGCCTGACCACCGGACTCGGCGTCGCCAGCATGCACTACCTGGGCATGGCGGCCCTGCGTCTGCACGGCGACGTCTCCTACGACCCGCTCGCCGTCGGACTCTCCGTCGCCATCGCCGTGATCGCGGCGACCGCCGCCCTGTGGGCCGCGCTCAACATCAAGGCACCCGTGGCGGTCGCCGTCGCCTCCCTCGTCATGGGCGCCGCCGTCAGCAGCATGCACTACACGGGGATGATGGCCGTCGCCGTCAGGGTCAGCCCCTCGGACGCGGCCCTGCCCGGCGCCACGGCCATGCAGTTCATCTTCCCGCTCGCCGTCGGGCTGGGCTCCTACCTGTTCATCACCGCCGCCTTCATCGCGCTCTCCCCGACGGTCGACGAACGCGCCGCCTCCGCCTCGGCGCAGCACCTGGGGGAGCGCACCGCAGCCGCCCACTGACCGCGCACCGCAGGCCCGTGGAACGGGCCGACCCGGCGGCACCGCACCGCCGCGTACCGGCCATCACCCGCTGCTGCACCACCCCTCCTCTCAGCATCACCCGCCCCGCCCCTTCGCCCCACACCCGCCACACCGCACCCGTAGGCACCGCCCGGAACGAGGAACCCATGCGAACACCCCGCAGAAGACCGGAAGCAGCGGCGCCGCGGATGCCCGCGCCCCCGGCACGCGGCCGCCGGGCCCACGCCGGGCCGCCGGCCGAGGAACCGGTAGAGCTCCGGGGCCACCGGCCCGACCCGCCCGCCGCGCGCGCGAGCGGATCCCGGCCGCGGTTGCGGCTGCGCCCGGCCACCGTCCGCGCGAAGATCGTCTCGCTGCTGATGGTCCCGGTCGTCTCGCTCCTCGCCCTCTGGGCCTTCGCCACCGTCAACACCGCCCAGGACGTGGCCCGGCTCAGCCGCGTCCACCAGGTCGACACCGAGGTACGCACGCCCGTCGTCGCGGCCGTCACCGAACTCCAGGCCGAACGGCGCGCCGCCGTCCGTCTGCTCGCGGACCCCGCCTCCGACCAGGGCGCCCTGGACCAGCAGGCCCGCCGGACCGACGCCGCCGTACAGCGGCTGCGGCTCGGTGACCAGCACACGGTCGCCGACTCCGGCGCCTACCGATCCGACGTCGTGGTCCGGCTGGAGGCGTTCGTCGCCGCGGCCGAAGGCCTGGGTGCGTCGCGCAAGGACATCACCGACCGCCGGGCCACCCCCGAGGCGGCCTACACCATCTACACCCGCGTGGTCGACTCCGCCTTCGCCGTCGGCGGCGCCCTGACCGGCGGGGAGAAGGCCGAACTCGGCCCCGACGCCCGGGTCCTGCTCGAGTTCTCGCGCGCCGCGGAACTGCTGTCCCGGGAGGACGCGCTGCTCGCCGCCCCCGGCCCGCGCACGGCCGAAACGCTTCGGCAGCTGACCGGCGCCGTCGAGTCCCGCCGCGCGCTCACGGACGCCGCCGCCCGCGACCTCCCCGCCGACCAGCAGGCCGTCTGGGAGTCCGCCGCCAAGAGCGCCGCCTACGCCGACCTCACCGGCGCCGAGGACCGGGCGCTGGCCGCGGGCACCTCCAAGGAGAGCCGCGGAGTGCCCGCCGGATGGGAGGCCGCCCACAACGCCATCGCCTCCTCGATGAGGGAGGTCGAGGCGGCCGCACGGGCCGCGGCCGCCGACCGGGCCGACCCGTTCACCGAAGGGGCGCTGACCCCGGCCGGGGCCGCCGTGCTGCTGGGCCTGGCGGCCGTCGCCGCCTCCCTCGTCATCTCGGTCCGGATCGGCCGGGTGCTGGTCGTCGAACTCGTCTCGCTGCGCAACACCGCCCTGGAGATCGCCCACCGCAAACTCCCGCATGCGATGGAACGGCTGCGCGCCGGCCAGGAGATCGACGTCGCCGCCGAGACCCCGCCCGGGCCGCCGGCCGAGGACGAGATCACCCAGGTCGGCGAGGCCCTCGGCACCGTCCACCGGGCCGCGCTCAGCGCCGCCGTCGAACGGGCGGAACTCGCCGACGGGATCTCCGGCGTCTTCGTCAACCTCGCCCGCCGCAGCCAGGTCCTCGTACACCGGCAGCTCACCCTGCTCGACTCGATGGAGCGGCGCGCCGACGACCCGAACGAGCTCGGTGACCTCTTCCGCCTCGACCACCTGACCACCCGGATGCGCCGGCACGCGGAAAGCCTGATCATCCTCTCGGGTGCCGCCCCGGGCCGGGCCTGGCGGATGCCCGTCCCCCTCACGAACGTCGTGCGGGCCGCCGTCTCCGAGATCGAGGACTACCCGCGGATCGAGGTCCGGCAGCTCGCGGAAGCCGCCGTGGTCGGGGGCGCCGTCGCCGACCTCACCCACCTGCTCGCCGAACTCATCGAGAACGCCGCCCAGTTCTCCCCGCCGCACACCAAGGTCCGGGTCAGCGGCGAGCCCGTCGGCACCGGCTACGTCCTGGAGGTCGAGGACCGCGGACTCGGCATGGGCCCCGAATCCCTCGGCGACGCCAACCGCCGCATCGAGCAGTCCGAGTCCCTCGACCTCTTCGACAGCGACCGGCTCGGGCTCTTCGTGGTCAGTCGCCTCGCGGCCCGCCACGGAGTGAAGGTGCACCTGCGCACGTCGCCCTACGGCGGTACCACGGCGGTGGTGCTCCTGCCGAACTCCATGCTCCAGGGCGCGATCACGGCCGGAGCCCCCGCCTCCGCCTCGGCCTCCGCCTCGGCCTCCGCCTCCGCCTCCGCCTCCGCCGACGGCAAGGCCCCGGAATCCGGCCCTGCGCCCCGCCCGGAGCCGTCGACTGCCGCTCCGGCACCGAAGGCGGTCGCGGGGGCCGAACGGCCACCCGCCATGACCGTCGTACGGGAGGACGCGCAGTCCGGGGCTCCGGCCCCGGCCCCGGCTCCGGCCCCGAACCCCGTGCGCGAGGAGCCGCGCCCGGCCCCGGTGGCCTCGCTCCGGCCGCGCGCCCTCGGCGGGGCGGACGCCCGTACCCAGGCGGCCGCAGCGCCCGCGGCCTCGGTGACGGAGCTGCCGCGCCGGGTGCGCCAGGCCAGTCTCGTCCCGCAGCTTCGGGAGGCCCCCGCCCCGAAGGCCCCGGCCGCATCACGTCTGCCCGAGGAGCCGTCGGGCCGCAGCCCGGAGCAGGCCCGGGACCGGATGGCGGCCTACCGGGCCGGCTGGGTCCGCGGCGCCCAGGAGAACTCCCCTCACGAAGGCAGCGAAGGAGAAGTGTGATGATCGAACACCAAAGGATCGACCTCGACGGCGGCCGCAGATCCGGCGAACTGGACTGGTTGCTCGACGACCTGGTGCTCCGGGTGCGCGAGGTCCGGCACGCCGTGGTCCTCTCCAACGACGGCCTGGCGGTCGGCGCCTCCAGCGCGCTCAGCCGGGAGGACGCCGAGCACCTGGCCGCGGTGGCCTCCGGCTTCCACAGCCTGGCCAAGGGCGCGGGCCGGCACTTCCACGCCGGGGGAGTGCGCCAGACGATGGTCGAGATGGACGAGGGCTTCCTCTTCGTAGCGGCCGCCGGCGACGGTTCCTGCCTGGCCGTCCTCAGTGCCGCCCATGCCGATATCGGCCTGATCGCCTACGAGATGGCCCGGTTGGTGAAGCGGGTGGGCGAGCACCTCTACACCCCGCCCCGGTTCGCGGCGCGCCCGCCGGCCGCCGGCTGAGGGCGGCGGTCCGGCACATGAACGGCCAGTGGTACGACGCCGACGCGGGCCCGCTCGTCCGTCCGTACGCCGTGACCGGCGGGCGCACGAAGCCGGGACCCCACGGGGTCCGCTTCGACCTGATCGCGCTGGTCGTGGTCGACCCGGCGGGCACGGACGAGGCGGCCGAGTCCCTGCTGGGCCCCGAACACCGGGCACTGCTCGGACTCTGCCGGTCCGAGACCCAGTCGGTGGCCGAACTCGCCGCCGACGCGGACCTGCCCGTGGGAGTGGTGCGGGTGCTCCTCGGGGACCTGCTGGAGGGCGGGCACGTCAAGGTCAGCCGGCCCGTACCGCCCGCACAGCTGCCGGACGAGCGGATTCTGCGTGAAGTCATCGAGGGATTGCGAGCGCTTTGATGGGACAGTACGACGATCGAGCTGGCGGACCGGCCCCGGTCCAGGACGAGGGCGCGGACCCCGGTCCGGGGGAAGACCCCGAACTGGCCGCACTCGCCCTGAAGATCCTGGTGGCGGGCGGGTTCGGAGTGGGCAAGACCACGCTGGTCGGCGCGGTCAGCGAGATCCGGCCGCTGCGGACGGAGGAAGCGCTGAGCGAGGCGGGCGAACTGGTCGACGACACGGGCGGCGTGGACCAGAAGACGACCACGACGGTGGCCATGGACTTCGGGCGGATCACCATCCGCTCCGGGCTGTCCCTGTACCTGTTCGGCACGCCGGGGCAGGACCGGTTCTGGTTCCTGTGGGACGAACTGTCGCTGGGCGCGCTGGGCGCGGTGGTGCTGGCCGACACGCGACGGCTGGAGGACTGCTTCCCGGCGGTGGACTACTTCGAGCACCGGCGCATTCCGTTCGTGGTGGCCGTCAACTGCTTCACGGACGCCCGGCGGTACGGGGCGCACGACGTCGCGCGGGCCCTGGACCTGGAGCAGGGGACGCCAGTGGTGCTGTGCGACGCGCGGGACCGGGACTCGGGGAAGGAAGTGCTGATCAGGCTGGTCGAGTACGCCGGGCGGGTGCACACCGCCCGGCTGTTGGACTCGGTGGGGTCGCAGGCCGATTCCGTGTGAACCGGCCGGGGCGGCGGGACGGGGAGTCAGGCAACGGAGGTCGGGCCTCGGGATCCCGGGCTCGGGAGCCGGGGTTGCGATCCGAGGTCAGGGGCCGGTCATTCGGCGACACCGGCGAGCGCGATCACCTTGTCGATCGGAACCCTGACGAGGAGTTCGGTCGGGACGGCATTGCGGCGCCCGAAGGATCCTGCCTGTTCCTCGCCCATGTAGCGGGCGCCGATCCGGGTGGCCCAGGCGAGCAGTTCGTCGGGGCCGTCGGTGTACCCGGTGATCTCGGCGCGGCCCTGGAGGACGACGAAGGAGAAGGGCGGCCGGTCGTCGTCCACGCAGAGCGCGACCCGGCCGTCGCGGGCGAGGTTGCGCCCCTTGACGGTGTCCTTTCCGGTGTTGAAGACGAAGGAATCGCCGTCGAGCACGAACCAGATGGGAGCGATGTGCGGACTTCCGTCCTCGCGCACGGTGGAGAGCTTTCCGGTGCGGGTGGAGTGCGAGACGAACGCCCTCCATTCCTCTTGAGTCATCTTCTTCGCCATGGGGACATCCTCCTTGCCCGAAAGGCGCTGGTGGGGAAGGCTTGCGGCACAAGTACGCGGGGTGGGGCGCGGCCATGTGGCCGACGTCAACGGGGAGGGGCTGGGAATGGCACTGGACAAGCAACTGGACTGGCTGTTGGACGACCTGACGCGCAGGGTCCAGCAGGTGCGGCACGCGGTGGTGCTGTCCAACGACGGCCTGGTCACGGGGGCGAGCGCGGGGCTGGCGCGGGAGGACGCGGAACACCTGGCGGCTGTCGCGGCCGGATTGCAGAGCCTTGCCAAGGGGTCCGGACGCCACTTCCGGGCCGGTGAAGTGCGGCAGACGATGGTCGAGTACGACGAGGGAGCGCTCTTCGTCATGGCGGCGGGCGCGGGCAGCAGCCTGTGCGTGTTGAGCGCCGCCGAGTCCGACATCGGTCAGGTCGCGTACGAGATGACGCTGCTGGTCAACAGGGTGGGGGAGCACCTGGGAGTTGCGGAGCGGCGCATCACCGGCGGCTGAGCCGGGCCGATTTCGGCGCCGCTCGGGACGTTATCCACAGGGCTCGCGGGGTGTCATTGCACCGAGTTACGGTCTTCACACAGAGTAATCACTGCTCGTGGGGGAGGACCGTAATGAAGCAGATGGGGACCGCACTTCGGGACGCTGTGGCCGACGGCGCTGCGGCCGACGGTGCTGGGGTCGGCGGCGCCGGGGACGTGTGGGTGGGCGGCGCGCAGGCCGCAGGTGAACTGGGGCTGAGCCGGAGCGAGTTCGCCAGGGCCGTCCAGTTGGGGATCGTGCGGGCCGGGCCGCGCACGCTCGCCGGGGCCGCGCGCTACGCACGGGCCGAGCTGGACCGGGTCAGGTCGGTGACGGGCCCGCCGGGCGCGCTGCGCGAGCGGGTCGAGACGGTGGCCGGGGCGGAGGCCGCGGCCGAGGTGGTGGGGGTCGGTCCGAGCCGCTTCACGCGGCTCGCGCGTTGCGGGCACGTGATCCCGGTCGGCTACCGGATCAACCGGTACCGCGCCGTGGTGTGGCTCTACCTGACCGCGGAGCTACGGAGCTTCGCCGCGCGAGATCCGGGAATGCTGCGCGGGACCGCGCCCCCGGCGGACCGGGAACTGATGGCGGCCAAGGCGGATCTGCGCCCGCGCACGTGGCGCGGGCGGCATGTCGGGCTGCTGCTGAGACGAACCGCCGACCCGTGGGAGCGCGCCGCCGTACTGGCTTCCGTGCTGCCCGAGGACGAGTTGCTGGCGGCCGTTCCCGACCCGGCGGAGCGGATCGTCCTGGCCGCCCTCGGCCCGCCCCCGCCGTACGGTCACCCGCAGGCTCCGGCGGCGGCCGCGGTGGCGAGCGGGCTACTGAAGGCCGGCCCGCCGGACGAGATCCACTGGTACCGCACCAGCCTGGACTTCGCCCTGGAGGGGGCGCGGGGTCAGTCGAAGTCGACGGGGGAGAGGGGGCCGACGTAGACCCAGGCCCCGGCCTCGCGGGAGAAGCTGCTGTGCTCGTGCAGCGAGCCGGTGTGCCGGCCCTCGCGGTAGTGGGCGCGGAACTCCACCGAGCCCTCCGTCTCGAACATCCCGCCGCGCTCGGTGGCCAGGATCTCCAGTCGCTCCCAACGCTGTTCGGGATCCAGGTCGAGGCGGTCCGGACGGGTGGCGGGGTGCCAGGAGCGCAGCAGGTAGGCGGTGTCGCCGACGGCGAAGGCGCTGAACCGGGAGCGCATCAGCCGCTCGGCGGTGGGCGCCGAGCGAGCACCGGAGTGGAAGGGGCCGCAGCACTCCGGGTAGGCGGCGGGCAGCCCGCAGGGGCAGGGGACGGCAGGGGTGGACATGGGTGTGCTCAGTTCTCCGGGGCGGACTCGGACGGCTTGGCGGGGTACGGGCGGAAGAGACCCTCCTGGACGACGGACACCAGCAGTCTGCCCTCCACGTCGTAGATGCGGCCCCGGGCCAGGCCCCGGCCGCCGTGCGCGATGGGCGACTCCTGGTCGTACAGGAACCACTCGTCCGCCCGGAAGGGCCGGTGGAACCACATGGCGTGGTCCAGCGAGGCCATGTCGAAACCGCGCATGCCCCACAGGGGTTCCACCGGGATGCGCACGGCGTCGAGGAGGGTCATGTCACTTGCGTAGGTGAGGGCGCAGGTATGGATGAGGGGGTCGTCGCCCAGCGGGCCGACCGCACGCATCCACACCGCGCTGCGCGGATCGGATCCCTTGAGCTCCTCGGGAGTCCAGCGCAGCCGGTTGACGTACCGGATGTCGAAGGGCTGGCGGCGGGCCATCCGCTCCAGTGCCTCCGGAAGCGCCCCGAGGTGCTCGCGGATCTCGTCCGCGACCTTGGGGAGCGTGTCCGGGTGGGGGACGTGGTGAGGAGGCAGCTGGTGCTCGATGCTGCCCTCCTCCGGATGATGGAAGGAGGCGGTGAGATTGAAGATCGTCTTGCCCTGCTGGACCGCGGTGACCCGGCGCGTGGTGAAGGACCGCCCGTCGCGCACCCGCTCCACCTGGTACACGATCGGCACCCCGGGGATGCCGGGGCGCAGGAAGTACGCGTGCAGCGAGTGGACCGGGCGGTCGCTCTCCACGGTGCGCCCCGCAGCCACCAGCGCCTGGCCGGCGACCTGCCCGCCGAAGACCCGCTGGAGGGACTCCTGCGGGCTGGCGCCGCGGAAGATGTTGACCTCGATCTGCTCCAGATCGAGCAGATCGACCAGTCTCTCGGCGGGGTTCGTCATCAGAGGATCTCCACTGTCGGGTCCGGCGGGTCCGGCGGGTCGGGCGGGTGCGGCGGGATGTGGCGGACGGTCAGAGCGCTCCGAGTTCGCCGACCGAGGTGACCCGGATGACGGCCCGGCCCTCCTCGTCGGAGGCGGCCAGGTCGACCTCGGCGCTGATGCCCCAGCCATGGTCCCCGTTGGGGTCCGCGAAGGTCTGGCGGACGCGCCACAGGCCGTGCGCCGGGTCCTCCTCGATCTGCAAGAGCTTCGGGCCGCGCGCGTCGGGTCCGGTGCCCAGGTCGACGTATTCGTCCCAGTACCCGTCCAGGGCCTCGCCCCAGGCATCCGCGTCCCAGCCGGACTCGGCGTCCAGCTCGCCCAGCACGTTGACGTGGTCGAGGGCGGCCAGCTCCACCCGGCGGAACATGGCGTTGCGGACCAGGACGCGGAAGGCGCGCGCGTTCGCGGTGACCGGCTTGACCTGGTCGGCCTTCTCCTGGGCCTGCTCCGCCGTCTCCACCTCCGGGTTCGCCAGCTGCTCCCACTCGTCCAGCAGGCTGGAGTCGACCTGGCGGACCAGCTCGCCGAGCCATTCGATCAGGTCCTGGAGGTCCTCCGACTTGAGGTCGTCGGGGATGGTGTGGTCCAGCGCCTTGAACGCGCTCGCCAGGTAGCGCAGCACGATGCCCTCCGTACGGGCCAGCTCGTAGAAGGAGGTGAACTCGGTGAAGGTCATCGCGCGCTCGTACATGTCGCGGATGATCGACTTCGGGGAGACCGGGTGGTCGCGCACCCACGGGTGGCTCTTGGCGTACACGTCGTAGGCATGGGAGAGCAGCTCTTCGAGCGGCTTGGGATAGGTGACGTCCTGGAGCCGCTCCATCCGCTCCTCGTACTCGATCCCGTCGGCCTTCATCTGGCCGACCTGGATGCCGCGTTCCTTGTTCTGCTGGGCGGCCAGGATCTGCCGCGGGTCGTCCAGCGTGGACTCCACGACCGAGACCATGTCCAACGCGTAGGAGGGGGACTCCGGGTCCAACAGGTCGAAGGAGGCCAGGGCGAAGGTGGACAGCGGCTGGTTGAGCGCGAAGTCCTGCTGGAGGTCGACGGTGAGCCGGATGGTGCGGCCCTCCGCGTCCGGGGCGTCGAGCTTCTCGACCACACCGCCGTCCAGCAGCGAGCGGTAGATCGCGAAGGCCCGGCGGATGTGCCGCAGCTGCGCCTTGCGGGGCTCGTGGTTGTCCTCCAGCAGGTGGCGCATCGCCTGGAAGGCGTCGCCGGGCCGGGCGATGACCGACAGCAGCATGATGTTGGTGACCTTGAAGCGCGACGTGAGCGCCTCCGGGTCGGCGGCGATGAGCTTCTCGAACGTGGTGTCCGACCAAGCGACGAAGCCCTCGGGGGCCTTCTTGCGCACCACCTTGCGGCGCTTCTTCGGATCGTCGCCCGCCTTCGCGAGCGCCTTCTCGTTCTCGATGACGTGCTCGGGGGCCTGCGCGACCACGTAGCCCGCGGTGTCGAAGCCGGCCCGGCCGGCGCGCCCCGCGATCTGGTGGAACTCCCGGGCGCGCAGCGTGCGGACCCGGTTGCCGTCGTACTTGGTGAGCGCGGTGAACAGCACCGTGCGGATCGGGACGTTGACGCCGACGCCGAGGGTGTCCGTACCGCAGATCACCTTCAGCAGACCGGCCTGGGCGAGCTTCTCGACGAGGCGGCGGTACTTGGGCAGCATGCCGGCGTGGTGCACACCGATGCCGTGCCGGACGTAGCGGGAGAGGTTCTGGCCGAACTTGGTGGTGAAGCGGAAGTTGCCGATGAGATCGGCGATCCTGTCCTTCTCCTCGCGCGTGCACATGTTGATGCTCATGAGCGACTGCGCCCGCTCGACCGCCTGGGCCTGGGTGAAGTGCACGATGTAGACCGGAGCCTGCCGGGTCTCCAGCAGCTCGGTGATCGTGTCGGTGATCGGGGTGGTGACGTACTCGTACGAGAGCGGGACGGGCCGGGTCGCGGAACGCACGACCGAGGTGGGCCGGCCGGTGCGCCGGGTCAGGTCCTCCTCGAACCGCTTCATGTCGCCGAGGGTCGCCGACATCAGGATGAACTGCGCCTGCGGCAGCTCCAGCAGCGGGATCTGCCAGGCCCAGCCGCGGTCCGGCTCGGCATAGAAGTGGAACTCGTCCATCACGACCTGGCCGATGTCGGCGTGCTTGCCGTCGCGCAGGGCGATCGAGGCCAGGACCTCGGCGGTGCAGCAGATCACCGGGGCGTCCGCGTTCACGGATGCGTCGCCGGTCAGCATGCCGACGTTCTCCGTGCCGAAGAGCTTGCACAGGTCGAAGAACTTCTCCGACACCAGCGCCTTGATCGGGGCGGTGTAGAAGGTGACCTTGTCCTGGGCCAGGGCGGTGAAGTGCGCGCCGGCGGCGACCAGGCTCTTGCCGGAGCCGGTCGGGGTGGACAGGATCACGTTGGCCCCGGAGACGACCTCGATCAGCGCCTCCTCCTGAGCCGGGTACAGGGTGATGCCCTGGTCCTCCGCCCACGAGGAGAAAGCCTCGAAGAGGGCGTCGGGGTCGGCGTTCGGCGGGAGCTGATCAATGAGGGTCACACCCCCCATCTTGCCTGGCTTCCCCCCGGATCAGGGAACCGGCGGACGGAATGAAGATCACCGAAGGTACGCTGTGCCGTCGATGCGGCCCGAACGAAACAGTCGACCGGGCCCGACCACACACCAGCGGGGCGGGAAACGACCATGATGGGTCCGGCGCACTCACTGTCCGGGGCAGCGGCCTGGCTGGGGGTGGGCGCAGCCACCGCGGCCGCCGGACACCCCATGCCCTGGCCCGTCCTCGTCGTCGGAGCGCTGATCTGCGCCGGGGCGGCACTCGCCCCCGACCTCGATCACAAGTCGGCGACGATCTCCCGCGCTTTCGGCCCGCTCTCCAAAGGCGTGTGCGAGGTGGTCGACAAGATCTCCTACGCCGTCTACAAGGGCACCCGCTCCACGAAGGACGCCCGTCGCACCGGGGGCCACCGCACCCTGACGCACACCTGGCTCTGGGCCGTCCTGATCGGCGGCGGGTCCTCCCTGCTCGCCGTCACCGCCGACCGCTGGGGCGTGCTCGCCCTGCTCTTCGTGCACCTGGTGCTCGCGGTCGAAGGCCTGCTGTGGCGGGCCGCCCGGATGTCCAGCGACGTCCTGGTCTGGCTGCTCGGCGCGACCAGCGCGTGGATCCTGGCCGGGGTCCTCGACCAGCCCGGCAACGGCGCGAACTGGCTGTTCGACGGAGCGGGCCAGGAGTACCTCTGGCTCGGCCTGCCGATCGTGCTCGGGGCCCTGGTCCACGACATCGGCGACGCACTCACCGTCTCCGGCTGCCCCGTCCTGTGGCCGCTGCCGATCGCCGGCAAGCGCTGGTACCCGATCGGCCCGCCGAAGGCGATGCGGTTCCGCGCCGGAAGCTGGGTGGAGCTGAAGGTCCTCATGCCGGTCTTCATCCTGCTGGGCGGCTTCGGCGGAGCCTCGGCCCTCGGCTTCATCTAGGCCGTCACGGCCGACCCGCGGGCCGAGGACCGCTCGGGGGTCCTCGGCGCCGACCACGACCTGCGGGTCACCCAAGTCGTCGGCCCCGATCACCTGGTCGAAGCAGTGCTCCGTGACCTGGTGATCGAGGCCGTCCGACTTCCCCGGACCAGCTGACGGGCCTCCGTCACGGGCTCAGCCGTGCCAGGACCGCCACAACGCGGCGTACGCCCCGTCGGCCGCGACCAGCTCGTCGTGCGAGCCGAGTTCACTGATCCGGCCGCCCTCGACCACCGCGATCACGTCCGCGTCGTGCGCGGTGTGCAGCCGGTGGGCGATGGCGATGACCGTGCGGCCGTCCAGCACCCGGGCCAGCGAGCGCTCCAAGTGCCGGGCCGCGCGCGGGTCCAGCAGCGAGGTGGCCTCGTCCAGCACCAGCGTGTGCGGGTCGGCCAGCACCAGCCGGGCGAGCGCGATCTGCTGCGCCTGCGCCGGGGTCAGCACCGTGCCGCCGGAACCGACCTCGGTGTCCAGGCCGGCCTCCATGGCCCGCGCCCAGCCGTCGGCGTCCACCGCCGCCAGCGCCGCCCACAGCTCGGTGTCACCGGCGCCCGTCCGCGCGAGGAGGAGATTGTCCCGCAGCGTGCCCACGAACACGTGGTGCTCCTGGTTGACCAGGGCCACGTGTTCGCGCACCCGCTCCGCGGGCATCCGCGACAGCTGCGCCCCGCCGAGGGTGACCTCGCCGGTCCGGGGCGCGTAGATGCCCGCGAGCAACCGTCCCAGGGTGGACTTGCCCGCTCCCGAGGGGCCGACCAGCGCCATCCGGGTGCCCGGCGGCACGGACATCGACACCTGGTGCAGGACGTCCACGCCCGCCCGGTAGCCGAAGTGGACCTCCTGGGCCCGCACGTCCCTGCCCTCGGGCGCCACCTTCGCGTCCCCCGCGTCCGGTTCGATCTCCCGTACACCCACCAGGCGGCCGAGCGAGACCTGGGCGACCTGCAACTCGTCGTACCAGCGCAGGATCAGACCGATCGGATCGACCAGCATCTGGGCCAGGAGCGCGCCCGTGGTCAGCTGCCCGACCGACATCCAGCCCCGCATCACGCAGAAGCCGCCGATCAGCAGCACCGAACCGAGGATCGTCACGAAGGTGACGTTGATGACGGGGAAGAGCACCATCCGCAGGAAGAGCGTGTACCGCTCCCACGCCACCCACTGCGAGATCCGCCGCTCCGACAGCGCGATCCGCTCCGGCCCGAGGCGGTGCGCCTCGACCGTGCGGCCCGCGTCCACCGTCTCCGTGAGCACCGCAGAGACGGCCGCGTAGCCGGCCGCCTCCGAGCGGTACGCCGACGGTGCCCGCCGGAAGTACCAGCGGCAGCCGATCACCAGCACCGGCAGCGCCACCAGCGCGGCCAGCGCCAGCGGCGGCGCGGTCACCGCGAGCGCCCCGAACAGCAGCCCCGCCCACACCACACCGATGGCCAGCTGCGGCACGGCCTCGCGCATCGCGTTCGCGAGCCGGTCGATGTCGGTGGTGATCCGCGACAACAGATCACCGGTACCGGCCCGTTCCAGCACGCCCGGCGGCAGACCCACCGACCGCACCAGGAAGTCCTCGCGCAGATCGGCCAGCATCTCCTCGCCGAGCATCGCCCCGCGCAGCCGGACCAGCCGGGTGAAGAACGTTTGGACCGCCAGCGCCAGCGCGAACAGCAGTGCCACACGCCCCAGATGCAGCTCGCGCGCCCCCGCCGAGAGGTCGTCCACGACCCGGCCCAGCAGGTACGGGCCGACCATGGAGGCGATCACCGCGGCCGCGTTGACGCTCACCAGCGCCACGAAGGCCCGCCGGTGGCGCCGGAACAGGTCGCGCACATAGCCCCGAACGGTCGCCGACGTGCCCACGGGCAGGGTCGCGGCCGAGTCGGGGGCCGCCGGATCGTACTCCGGCGGCGCCACGCCGATCATGCGGATTCCTCGATCTCTGTGAGTGCTTCTGCCAGCTCTGTCAGTTCCAGCCCGCTGAGCCGCTGCTCCTCATCGGTCTCGCGGGTGACGACCGCCCGGTAGCGCGGCTCGCGCTGGAGCAGCTCGCGGTGGGTACCGACGGCCGCCACCGTGCCCCCGTCGATGAGCACGACCCGGTCCGCGCGGTCCAGCAGCAGCGGCGAGGACGCCAGCACCACCGTGGTCCGCCCGGCGCGCAGGGCCGCGATCCCGTCCGCGATCCGTGCTTCGGTGTGCGAGTCGACCGCGGAGGTCGGCTCGTCCAGCACGAGCACCTCCGGGTCGGTGACCAGGGACCGGGCCAGGGCGAGCCGCTGGCGCTGGCCGCCCGACAGGGACCGGCCGCGCTCGGTGATCCGGGCGTCCATCGGGTCCTCGACCCCGTCCGGCGCCGCCTGCAACAGTGCGTCCAGGACGTCCGCGCACTGGGCCGCGCCCAGCGCCGCACCGGACTCGACCGCTCCGGAGGCCGGGACGTCGAACAGCTCCCGCAGGGTCCCGGACAGCAGCACCGGATCCTTGTCCTGGACGAGGACCAGGGTGCGCGCGGTGTCCAGCTCGAGCTCGTCCAGCGCGACTCCGCCGAGGAGCACGGACGGCGCCCCGACCTCGTCGGCCCCGGAACCTGCCCCGGAACCGGTCCCGGAACCTGCCCCGGAACCGGTCCCGGCGTCGGCCTCCGCTTCGGTTCCGGCCTCCGACACCGGGTCGCCGTCCATCGGATGGCCGCCCAGGCGTTCGGCGAGCCGCCCGGCCAGGTCCGGATCCCCGCACACGACGGCGGTGAACCGTCCCGCGGGGGCCAGCAGCCCGGTCCGCGGGTCGTACAGGTCCCCGCCCGCGGCCGGTGCCGTCACCGGGTCGGTGCGCGCCGGACGCTCGCCGGCGGCGTCCGTCCGGGTCAGTGACAGCACCCGGGCGGCCCGCTGGGCGGAGGGACGCGAGAAGGAGTACGCCATGGCGATCTCCTGGAAGTGCCGCAGCGGGTAGAGCAGGGTCGCGACCGCGCTGAACGCGGCGACCAGCTCGCCCACCGCGATGCGCCCGTCCGAGACGAGCGTGGCGCCGTACCAGACCACCGTGATCATCAGCGCGCCCGGGAGCACCACCTGGATCGCGGAGATCAGCGCCCACATCCGGGCGCTGCGCACGGCTGCCTCGCGAACCTCCTGAGAGGCCTCGCGGTAGCGGCCGAGGAACAGCTCCTCACCGCCGATGCCGCGCAGCACGCGCAGGCCCGCGACGGTGTCGGAGGCCAGCTCGGTGGCCTTGCCCGCCTTCTCCCGCTGGACGTCGGCGCGCTGGGTGGCGCGCGGCAGCAGCGGCAGCGGGGCCAGGGCGATCAGCGGGACGCCGATGGCCACGACCACGCCGAGCTCGGGGGCGTAGAACAGCAGCCCGACGCAGACGAGGACGACGGAGAAGACGGCCGCGAGGAAGCGCGAGACCGCCTCGACGAACCATCCGATCTTCTCGACGTCGCCCGTGGACACCGCCACGACCTCACCCGCGGCGACCCGGCGGGTGAGGGCGGAGCCCAGCTCGGCCGTCTTGCGCGCCAGGAGCTGCTGCACCCGTGCCGCGGCGGTGATCCAGTTGGTGACGGCCGTGCTGTGGAGCATGGAATCGCCGACCGAGATGGCGATGCCGGTGACCAGGAGCAGCAGGCCGACGAGCAGCAGCCCGTTCGGCCGGCGGTCGACGACCGCGTCGACGCCGAGGCCCACCGCGTACGGCAGTGCGGCGACGCCGGTGAAGTGCAGCATCCCCCAGCACAGGCTCTTGAGCTGTCCGCCGAGTTGACCACGCCCCAGCCACAGCAGGAACCGGGGGCCGGAGCGAGCGTCGGGTACCCCTGGATCCGGATACGGAAGATCGCTGATCTGCATGACGCCCCATGACTGGTCGAGTGGTCCAAACCAAGCAAGGTTCGCCTTCAGGACTGACGCCGGGCAATCGATTTTCCGTGGGACGTACGCTGCGGCCAGCAGGTTTGCGGCGGCGGCGGAGAACGTGGCGCCTGGTCAGGGGGGTTGCGCGCCCCGGCGCTCACGGGCGGGTGGCGTGCTCCAGTTCGAGCAGGGCCGAGTAGTAGGTCCGCCCCGTCGCCCGGTCCATGCCCACCTCGCACATCCGGTTCGCCGACAGGTGCGCGTCGAAGGCCCGCGCCGTCACCTCCGCCGCCTCGCGCGCCGTCGCCGAGGCCGTCAGTTCCGGGTGCAGCAGTCCCCGGTCGCCCGCGAAGGCGCAGCAGCCCGCGTCGTCGGGAACCACCACCTCCTCGGCGCACGCCTCGGCGACCGCCCGCAGTCGGTCCTCGTCGCCCAAGTGCCGCATCGAGCAGGTGGGGTGGAGCACGGCCGAGCCCACTCTGCGCCGGACCTCCAGACGCGGCAGCAGCTCCTCGGCGGCCCACGCGATCGAGTCGAGGACCCGCAGTTCCGCGTGGAGGGCACGGTTCTCCGGTGTCAGGTACGGGACCACCTCGCGCGCGATGCCCAGCGTGCAGGAGGAGGCGTCCACGACCAGCGGCAGCAGCCCGCCGGCCGTCCAGCCCCAGGCCGCCTCGACGATCCGGTTGGCCATCACCCGGGCGCCGGCCCCGTAGCCCTTGGAGTTCCAGATCGTCGCGCAACAGGTGCCGGCGACGTCGCCGGGGATCCAGACGGGCCGCCCGGCCCGCTCCGACACGGCCACGACGGCCTGGGGCAGGGAGGGGCCCGGCCGGCCCGCCGGGCCGCCGAAGATCCGGTTGACGCAGGCCGGGTAGTACACGGCCGCGGCGCCCACCCGCCGGGTCGGCGGCAGGTGACCGGCGGCGGCGCCGGGGAGCTGCGCCGACCACTGCGGAACCAGGTCCGGGCGTACGGCCCTGCGCGCGGCCCCGGTGACCGCCTCCAGTAGCCGGTCGCCGACCCGGGAGGGGATCCGGTCGGCGGCGGCCACCGTGACCCGGGCGGCGGACTCGGCGGCCCCGAACCGCCGGGCCGCCAGCGCGGCGGCGGCCTCCTCGCGGGGGCCGTGGCGGCGGTGGCGGAAGTCCTTCATCAACGCCCCGGTGTCGATGCCGACCGGGCAGGCGAGCTTGCAGGTGGAGTCGGCGGCGCAGGTGTCCACCGCGTCGTAGCCGTAGGAGGCGAGCAGTCCGTCCAACACGGGGGAGCCGGGCTGCTGGCGCAGCATCTCGCGGCGCAGCACGATGCGCTGGCGCGGAGTGGTCGTCAGGTCCCCGCTGGGGCAGGTCGGTTCGCAGAAGCCGCACTCGATGCACGGGTCGACCACCGCCTCCACCTGCGGAATGGTCTTCAGGCCGCGCAGGTGGGCCCGCGGGTCGCGGTCGAGGAGGATGCGCGGCGCGAGCACCCCCTGCGGGTCGACGAGCCGCTTGGTGCGCCACATCAGGGCCGTGGCCGCGGGGCCCCATTCCAGCTCCAGGAACGGGGCCATGTTGCGGCCCGTGGAGTGCTCGGCCTTCAAGGAACCGTCGAACCGCTCCACGGTGAGCCGGCAGAAGGCCTCCATGAAGGCCCCGTACCGCTCGACGTCGGCGGGGTCGGCGGCGTCGAAGGCGAGCATGAAGTGCAGGTTGCCGTGGGCGGCGTGACCGGCGACGGCCGCGTCGAAACCGTGCTCCGCCTGGAGCGCGAGGAGCGCCTCGCAGGCTTCGGCCAGCCGGGACGGCGGCACCGCGAAGTCCTCGGTGATCAGGGTGGTGCCCCGGGCGCGGGCACCACCGACGGCGGTGACGAAGGCCTTGCGGGCCCGCCAGTAGCCGCCCACGGTCTTCGGGTCGCTGGTGAAGGCGTTGGTGACCGAAGGCGCCGGGGCGACCAGGTCGAGCCCGTCGAGGAGCCGGGCGGCGCGCTGCGCGCAAGCGTCCCGGCCGGCCTCGTCCGGTGCCCGGAACTCCACGAGGAGGGCCGTGGTCTCGCGGGGCAGGTCCGCCCAGTCGGCGGGCACGCCCGCGACGCTGACCGAGGCGCGCAGGGTGTTCCCGTCCATCAGCTCGACGGCGACGGCTCCCGCCCCGTTGAAGAGGGGCACGGCCGCGGCCGCCGCGGGCAGCGAGGGGAAGAACAGCAGGGCGGAGCAGAGTTCGCGGTCCAGCGGGAGGGTGTCGAAGACGACCTCGGAGATGAAGCCGAGGGTGCCCTCCGAGCCGACCATGAGCCCCCGCAGGACCTCGACGGGGGTGGTGCCGTCCAGGTAGGCGTCGAGGCGGTAGCCGGTGGTGTTCTTGATCTCGTACTTGGCGCGGATCCGGGCGACCAGCGCGGGATCGGCCTCGATCTCCCGCTTGATCTCCATCAGCCCGCGGCACAGGGCCGGTTCGGCACGGGACAGCTCCTCGTCGGCCAGCGGGTCGGCGGTGTCCACGACGGTGCCGCCCGGCAGGACGAAGGTGAGGGAGGAGAGCGTGCGGTAGGAGTTGCGGGTGGTGCCCGCCGTCATGCCGGACGCGTTGTTGGCGACGACCCCGCCGAGGGTGCAGGCGATCGCGCTGGCCGGGTCGGGGCCGAGGATCCGGCCGTGCCGCGCGAGGGCCGCGTTGGCCCGGGCCACGGTGGTGCCGGGCCGGATCCGGGCCCGCCGGCCCTCCTCCAGCACCTCGATCCCGGCCCAGTGGCGGCGTACGTCGACCAGGATGTCCTCCCCCTGCGCCTGGCCGTTCAGCGAGGTCCCGGCGGCGCGGAAGACGACCTCGCGCTGCCGGCCGTGGGCGTACGAGAGCACCGCCGAGACGTCGTCGATGTCCTCGGCGATCACCACGACCTGGGGTACGAAGCGGTAGGGGGAGGCGTCGGAGGCGTAGCGGACCAGGTCGGAGACCTTCCACAGCACCTTCTCGGGGCCGAGCAGCTCGGTCAGCTCGGTGCGCAGCGGCTCGGGCGTGCCGCCGGCCCGGTGCCCGGGGAGCCGGTCGGGGGCGGGGCCGCTGATGCTGCGGGGGCGCAGGGCACCCGGCTTCGGTTCCAGCAGCGGCATCTGCGACCCCTTGCGTCGTCGAGGCCCACGGGTGGCCTACTCAGCAGGTGCGCTCCGCCGGGGCGTCCGACAGGGCGTCCAACAGACCGCCGAGCACTTCGCGCTGGTCGGCGGTCAACGGAGCCAGGATCTCCTCCGCCGCGTCGGTTCGCGCGTTGCGCAGTCGGCGCAGCGTGGCGCGGCCGCTGTCGGTGAGCTCGATCCGGATGACGCGGCGGTTCGCGGGGTCCGGCGCGCGCCGTACGCACCCGGCCGCCTCCAGGCCGTCCACGAGGGTGGTCACCGCGCGCGGCACGACTTCCAGGCGGGCGGCGAGATCCGCCATACGGGGTGCCTGCTCGCCCTCGTAGTGCGAGACGAGGCGCAGCAAACGACTCTGGGCGGGAGTGATCCCGAGCGGCACCATGTGGCGCTTCTGGATCCGGTGCAGCCTGCGCGTCAGGCGCAGGAGCTGTTCGGCGAGGAGGCGATCGGTGTCGGAGGCGGAGCTCATGCGGGAACAATATCAGGATGCCGTTCATTGTGAGCATAGGTAACAATGACCTATGCTCCA
Source organism: Streptomyces sp. NBC_01214 (assembly GCF_026340975.1). GTDB lineage: Bacteria > Actinomycetota > Actinomycetes > Streptomycetales > Streptomycetaceae > Streptomyces. The sequence continues at coordinate 3,640,603 of NZ_JAPEOS010000001.1, forward strand.
ATGGCCCCGAATTCGCCGAAGGGGACATCGCGAGGACCTCGACCCTGACCGCTGACCCCTGACCCCTGACCCCTGACCCAGACCCAGACCCCTGACCCAGACCCCCGAGAGGGTGCCCATGCCGCACGACGAACCGAAGTGGATCCCATCGAAAGACCCCCTCGACCCCGCCCGTCCCGCCCCGGCGGAGCAGCCGCGCGAGCTGCGCCGCATCGTGGGACTGTTCCGGCCCTACCGCGGCCGGCTCGCCGTCGTCGGCCTGCTGGTCGGCGCCTCCTCGCTGGTCGGCGTCGCCTCCCCGTTCATGCTCCGGGAGATACTCGACGTCGCGATCCCGCAGGGCCGCACCGGGCTGCTCAGCCTGCTCGCGCTCGGCATGATCCTCACCGCCGTCGTCACCAGCGTCTTCGGCGTGCTCCAGACCCTGATCTCCACCACCGTCGGCCAGCGCGTCATGCACGACCTGCGCACCGCCGTCTACGCACAGCTCCAGCGGATGCCGCTGGCCTTCTTCACCCGGACCCGCACCGGAGAGGTGCAGTCCCGCATCGCCAACGACATCGGCGGCATGCAGGCCACCGTCACTTCCACCGCGACCTCGCTCGTCTCGAACCTGACGGCCGTCATCGCCTCCGTGGTCGCCATGCTCGCGCTCGACTGGCGGCTCACCCTCGTCTCGCTCCTCCTGCTCCCCGTCTTCGTGTGGATCAGCCGGCGGGTCGGCCGGGAGCGCAAGAAGATCACCATGAAGCGGCAGAAGCAGATGGCCGCCATGGCCGCGACGGTCACCGAGTCGCTCTCGGTGAGCGGCATCCTGCTCGGCCGCACCATGGGCCGCTCCGAGTCCCTCACCTCCGCCTTCTCCGCCGAGTCCGAGAAGCTCGTCGCTCTGGAAGTGCGCTCCAGCATGGCCGGGCGCTGGCGGATGTCCACGATCGGCATCGTCATGGCTGCGATGCCCGCCCTCATCTACTGGGCCGCCGGCATCGCCCTCCAGACGGGCGCCCCCTCGCTCTCCGTCGGCACCCTCGTCGCCTTCGTCACGCTCCAGCAGGGACTGTTCCGGCCCGCCGTGAGCCTGCTGTCGACGGGCGTGCAGATACAGACCTCACTCGCACTGTTCGCCCGCATCTTCGAGTACCTCGACCTTCCGGTGGACATCACCGAGCGCGCGGACGCGGTGCGGCTGGACCGGGCCAAGGGCGAGGTCACCCTGGAGGACGTGCACTTCACGTACGACGCCAAGAACGGTCCGACCCTCTCGGGGATCGACATCACCGTTCCGGCCGGCGGGTCCCTCGCCGTCGTCGGCCCGACCGGCTCCGGCAAGAGCACCCTCAGCTACCTGGTGCCCCGGCTCTACGACGTCACCGGCGGACGGGTCGCCCTGGACGGGGTGGACGTGCGCGACCTCGACTTCGACTCCCTGGCCCGCTCGATCGGCGTGGTCTCCCAGGAGACCTACCTCTTCCACGCCTCGGTCGCCGACAACCTGCGCTTCGCCAAGCCGGACGCCACCGACGAGGAGATCGCCGAGGCGGCCCGCGCGGCCCAGATCCACGACCACATCGCCTCCCTGCCCGACGGGTACGACACCCTGGTCGGCGAGCGGGGCTACCGGTTCTCCGGAGGCGAGAAGCAGCGCTTGGCCATCGCCCGCACCATCCTGCGGGATCCACCGGTGCTGATCCTCGACGAGGCCACCAGCGCCCTGGACACCCGTACCGAGCACGCCGTCCAGCGGGCCATCGACGACCTCTCCGCGGGGCGTACGACCATCACCATCGCGCACCGCCTCTCCACCGTCCGCGACGCCGACCAGATCGTGGTCCTGGACGCCGGGCGCATCGCCGAGCGCGGCACCCATGAGGAGCTGCTCAAGAGGGACGGCCGGTACGCGGCCCTGGTCCGCCGGGACCGGGACGCCGCCCTCACGCCCGAACCGCCCGAGGGCGTCCAGCTGGCTCCGGTAAATGTGTGACCGTACGACCGGCGCACGGGTCGGGTGCCGGACATGCAATGAATCGCGGGTTAGCGTTCCCGCATGCGCCATGAGTACCGGCCGCCGCAACGCCGTTCCCGGCTGACCCGCCGGGGCCGGCTGGCGCTCTTCCTCGGCACGCTGCTCGCCCTCGGTGCGAGCGCCCTGATCCCGATGCTGCGCGGTGGCGAAGTGCCGGAGACGCCGCGCCGACTGCTGATCCCCGAGGGTTGGCGGGCCGCGCAGGTGTACGCCGCGGTCGACCGCGAGCTGAAGCTCCCGCCGGGATCCACGAAGGCGGCGGTGACCACCGCCGGGCTGGCCCTGCCCGCGGAGGCCAAGGGCAATCCGGAGGGCTACCTCTTCCCGGCGACGTACCCGGTGACCTCGAAGTCCACCCCGGCCATCCTCCTCGCGCACATGGTGCGGACGGCGAACCAGAAGCTCGCCACCCAGGCCGTCGTGGACGGCGGCAAGGCCCACGGGATGACCCCGTACCAGACGGCCACCCTGGCCAGCATCATCGAGGCGGAGGCCGAAGGCCGCGCCGACATGGGCAAGGTCGCGCGGGTGGTGCACAACCGGCTGGCGAGGTCGATGCCGCTCCAGATGGACTCCACCATCAACTACGCGCTGAACCGCGGCACGGTGGACACCAAGCTGAGCGACACCCGGATCGACAGCCCCTTCAACACCTACGCACGCCAGGGACTGCCGCCCGCGCCGATCGACAGCCCGGGACTGCAGGCGTTGGCAGCCGCGGTCGCCCCGACGCCCGGCGACTGGTTGTTCTTCGTCACCGTCAAGCCGGGGGACACCCGTTTCTCGGCGACGTACGAGGAACACAGGAAGCACGTCGCGGAGTTCAACCGGATCCGCGCGGGCGCCGGCTCCCGCACGGGTCGGGCCGGTCCCGCCGGGAAATGAGGGGCGGTGGGCGCGGCAGCGGTTCTACGATCGGCGGCCTGCCGAGCGAGTGGACCGAGGGGGCGAACGGTGAAATGGCCGTGGAGAGCGAAGACGAACGCTGAAGCGAAGGCCGATGGGAGCGCGGAAGCGGTCGACGGGCCGGCCTTCGATACGGAGTCGATCGGCAAGCGCATCCAGGCGCGCTTGGACGCGGACGCGAGGGCGGCTGCGGCCGCCGAGCGGGCAGGGTACGAGCGGATGGTCGAACACTGGGGCAGCAGGGTGGTCGAGTGGCGCGGCTGGCTGGCCCGTTCCCCCGTCGGAGTGGACCTGCTCCACTGGTGGTACGACGAGGCCGAACTGACCGCCCTGGTCGGTGAGGAACGGTACGTGGAACGCCTGGGAGAGCTGCTCTCGCAGGCAGCGGCGCGCGACGTCGCGGCGATGGGGATCGGTTGCACCCGGCGTGTCGACCGGGCCTGCCGCTTCGCCGGGACCTGCAGTCAGGACCCCGTCGTACCGCCGGGCGAGAAACTCGCGAGCTATCGGCACGGGGGATACCCGGGGCGTGCAGCAGCTTCATGGACTGCTCGTCCCCGCACGAGATCGACGTGACCTTCGCCGACGGCGACGACCACCGGTCGGTGCTCCTTTTCCGCGACCATCCGGGCAAGGCCCGGCTCTGGGTGGACGGCGTGCGCGTGGGCGAGGGCGAATGGCTGGACAAGGGCGGCATCTGGGTCGAGGACCGCTACTTCACGATCCAGATCGACGGCCCTAAGGACCACCCGGAGCAGGGGCTCGGCGATATGGGCCGCCAGCTCCACGCCATCGTGTCGCTCCTGATCCACGACGCGGAGCGGGGCACCACGCGCATCCTCGTCCCGGAGGCCACCGAGAGCTGGACCGATCCGGCTCTGGAGGTGCGGGACGGGACGGGTCGGGTGTACTCGACCCGGGAGGCACGCGCGGCCGGCGGCACCCCGGACCGGATCATCCCCCTCGACGAACCCGAGGCCCGGGCAGGCTGAGGCCCGCCGACGGGCTCAGGCCGCCGGGCCGGGGCCGGGCAGGGGGCCGGGGACAGGTACGGGGACCGGGACCGGGACGCCGGCCCGCTCGCGGGCCAGGAGCCGGCCGATCTCGCGGACCGCGGCGCCGCCCGCGCGGTTGGCGCCGATGGTCGACGCCGACGGGCCGTAGCCCACCAGGTGGATCCGCTCGTCGCGCACGGCCCGGGTCCCCTCGACCCGGATGCCCCCGCCCGGCTCGCGCAGGCGCAGGGGGGCGAGGTGGTCGACGGCCGCCCGGAAGCCGGTGGCCCACAGGATGACGTCCGCGTCCACGCGGCTCCCGTCGGCCCAGACGGCGCCCGTGGCGGTAATCCGGTCGAAGACGGGCCGCCGGGCCAGCACGCCCGAGGCCAGACCGGCCCGGACGGCGTCGTTCAGCGGGAGTCCCGTCACACTGACCACGCTCTGCGGCGGCAGTCCCCGGCGCACCCGCTCGTCGACCAGGGCCACCGCGGCCCGGCCCTCGGCCTCGCCGAAGCCGCCGTCGCGGAAGACCGGGGGCCGCCGGGTCACCCAGGTGGTCCCCGCCGCCACCTCGGAGATCTCCAGCAGGTGCTGCACGGCCGAGGTGCCGCCGCCGACGACGATCACCCGCGCCCCCGCGAACTCCTGCGGCCCCGGATAGTTCGCAGTGTGCAGCTGGCGGCCGCGGAAGGTCTCCTGACCCGGGTAGCGCGGCCAGAACGGCCGGTCCCAGGTCCCGGTGGCGTTGACCAGGGCCCGGGCCGACCAGATGCCCGCCGAGGTCTCCACGCGCAGCCGCCCCGCGTCCCCCTCGCGTACGGCGGACACGTCCACGGGCCGGCGTACGCGCAGGTCGAAGCGGTCCTCGTAGGCGGCGAAGTACTCCCCGATGACCTGCGACGACGGCCGCAGCGGGTCGGCGTCGGTCAGCTCCATGCCGGGCAGGGCGTGCATGCCGTGGACCTTGCCGTAGGTGAGCGAGGGCCAGCGGAACTGCCAGGCCCCGCCCGGGCGGGGTGCGTGGTCGAGGACCACGTGGTCGAGCCCCGCCCGCGCCAGGTGGTAGGCGCTGGACAGGCCGGCCTGCCCGGCGCCGATGACCACCACGTCCACGTCCACCGGCCCGTCCACGTCCACCGGGCCGTCCGCGCCCCGCATCATGTCGTTCACGGTTCTACTAACTTGCGGCGGGCGGCGGATCTTCCCGGGCTACGACGCCAGCAGGCCGCGCGGGGCCAGCTCCGGGGCCACCCCCTCGCGCGCCTGCTTCATCAGGAAGCCGATCCCGGCGTCGGCGTTGAGGGACTCCCCGAAGACCAGGGCCAGCCGGGCGGTCGCGAGCGAGTGCCAGTCCGAGGGCCACGCGCTGCAGGGACACGGCCATCGCCCCGTGCGGCGTCCCGTCCGCGATCAGATCTGCCCCGGCAGAGGCGATGGTGGACGGCGGTGCGAGCGTGTCGATCGGCAAGCATGGCTGAAGGCAACATGCGGCGAAACCAAGCCACCTGGCTCGGGCGGGCTCGACGGTGTCTCGTGTGCTGGACGCGCCGTCTCGAAATCAGGGTTCAGCCCCTCCGGTGATTCAACGGGCCTTCGCGTCGTCCGTGCCGATCCCGGCGTCGGTGCCGCTGCCGGTGCCGGTGCGGCGCAGCGTCGCCAGGACCGGACCGGTCGGCTGGAGGGTGAGCCCGGGGAAGACCCCGGCCCGTTCGCTCCCGCTGTCCAGGTGGAACCGCTGTGCCAGCACGGCGAGTACGAGCGCGGCCTCCACCAGGGCGAACCGCGCTCCCAGGCAGGCCCGCGGGCCGCCGCCGAAGGGGAACCAGGCGTGTTCGGGCACGGGATGCGGGGCGTCCGCGTCCCAGCGCTCGGGGCGGAAGGCCTCCGGGTCCGGGAACCACCGGGCGTCGCGGTGCATCGACCAGGGGCTGGTCCATACCGAGGTGCCGGCCGGCACCGCGCGCCCGCCGAGCGTCGCCCCCTCCGTGGCCACCGCCGAGATCAGCCAGATCGGCGGATAGATGCGCAGGGCCTCCTTGACCACGTGACGGGTCCAGGGCAGCCGCGCGTAGTCGTCGTAGGTCGGTAGCCGTCCGCCGAGCACCCGGTCCAGCTCCTCCGTCAGCCGGGCCCGCGCCGACGGCGCCCCCGACAGCAGTTGCCAGGTCCAGGTCAGGGTGGTCGAGGTGGTTTCGTGGCCGCCGATGTAGAGGGTGATCGACTCGTCCCGCAGCTCCTTGCGGGAGAGCGGGCCCCCGGTGTCGTCGCGGGCCGCGAGCAGTCGGCTCAGCAGGTCGTCGCGTTCCGCGCCGGCGCTCGATGCGGCCTCGTGCTCCCGTATGACGTGCTCGATCTCCCGGTCGAGCACCGCCACGGCCTCCCGCATCCGGCGCCGTCCGGGAGTGCGGACCCAGGGCGGCAGGAACAGCGTCAGCCCGCGGAACTCCGCCCCCAGTTCCCGTTGGGCCGTGGCCATGGCCGCGCTGATGGGTGCCTCCCGGCCGGCGGCGTCGCTCCCGAACAGCGTGCGCACGGCGATCCGCTGGGTGAGCCCGGCCATCTCCCGGTGCACGTCGATCCGTTGGCCCGCGCGCCAGCCGTCCGCCAGGGCGTCCGCGCACTCCACCATCGTGGCGGCGTACGAACGCACCTGGCGCGGCCGGACGGCGGGCTGGACCAGCGCCCGTTTGCGCCGCCAGTCGTCCCCGGTGGCGACGACCACCCCGTTGCCCAGCAACTGGCGGAAGGCCCAGCCCAGTTCCGTCGGCCGGAAGGTGGACTCGACGGCCCCGAGCAGTTCACCGGCGTGCTCGGGCCGGGAGACCAGGATGTTGCGTTGCGGGCCGAGCGTCCAGGGCACCCAGTCCCCGTAGCCGTCGCGCAGGGACTCGAAGAAGGCCAGGGGATCGCGGGCGAAGGCGGGGAGGTTGCCGAGCAGCGGCCATCGGCGCGGTCCGCCGCTCCGGGGGCCCGGGGTCAGGGTCGCGGTCACGCAGGCATGGTGACAGGCGCCCACGTAGGGCGCCAGGGAACGGACGGGGTCTCTTCGGCGGGTCCCGCCCCTGGAACGCCGGGATCCAGAAGATCGAGATCGACGGTCCCTTCTCGGTCGGTACGCAGATCACGATGACGCCGCCCGGGGAAGCCCCGATCCCGCTGCGCATCGCCGAGGCGGTCGAAGGCGAACGGTTCGTCGACGAGGTGAGCTCCGGCGACCTGCTGCTGCGGACCGTCCACCGGATCGACCCGGTCGGCCAGGACCGGATCCGGTTCGTGTCCCGGATGGAGATCACCGGCAACGGCCGCCGACGAGGTCGGCCCGCAGATCGGCCCGGGCATCACCGCCGACCGGCCCGACACGATGACCTCGCTGGCCGAGCCGGCGCTTCGCTGATGCTCCTCAGCCCCGGGTTCCTGCTGTGGCACACCACCCTGCGCTGGCAGCGCGACATCGCCACGGCCCCGGCTCCGCTCGACCTCACCCACGTGCAGTGCGTGCTGCTCTCCTGCACCTGGTGGCTCAACACCCGGGGCGCGCACCTCGATCAGCTGGCCGTCGCCCGCCAGGCCGGACCGACGTCAAGATGACCTCCCGGGTCCTGCGCGCCCTGGACCGCAAAGGGCTCGTCGAGCGTGAGGTCGACCCGGCCGACACCCGGGCCGAGCGGCTGCGCGGCACCGACGCCGGAGCCGAACTGGCCCCACGGGCGAGCGCGGCCGTCGAGCAGGCCGACGCGCAGTTCTTCCGGCCCGTGGCCGTCGGCGACGCGGTGGCCCCGCTCGGCCGCCTGGCCCGTCCCGAAACCGGAGATCCGCCCGCCGCGCCGGAGCGACACCACCCACGAGCGGATCCGGAGGGGCTACGCGGTCCGGAGTGCGGCGAGCCAGTCGTACGCCACGTCCGCGCTGAACTCCGGACGGCCGCCGGGGAAGAGGAGCCCGGCGGAGGCGAAGGCCGGGTCCCCCGCGATGTCCGGGGCGTACGGGACCGCCATGCAGGCCATGCCCGCGGCGTGCGCGGCCCGTGCCCCGGGCGCCGCGTCCTCGACCACCACGCAGTCGGCGGGTGCGGCGCCCAGCCGACGGGCCGCCTCCAAGAACACGTCCGGAGCGGGCTTGCCGTGCGCCACCTCCTCGGCGGAGACCACCGTCGTCAGTAGCGCGTCCAGCCCGGTGCCCGACAGCACCGCGTCGATCGCCGCGAGCGAGGAACCGGAGGCCACCGCCATGGCCGCGCCCTCGCCGTGCAGCCGCTCGACGAGCCCCCGCATCTGCGGGAAGACCTCGGTCCGGGTGCGGGCCAGCTCCAGGTAGGCGGCGTTCTGTTCGGCGAGCAGCTGCTCGACCGGTGCCCGGATCCCGTACCGTTCCCGCAGGATCTCCAGGGTCTCCAGCGTGCCGATGCCGATGAAGCGGGAGTGCTGTTCCCACGTGAAATCGGGGACCCCGTGCCGCTCCAGGGTGCGGCGCCCGGACTCGTAGTAGTTCGGCTCGCTGTCCACGAGGGTGCCGTCGAGATCGAATATGACGGAGATCATCCGGTGGGCCCGTCCTGCCGCTCGTGTCCTGTCTCCACCATCCTGTCAGGTTTTGTTGGCATTCCTGCCGACGGATTCGACCAGCGGCAGCAGCCGGTGCGGCACCCGCTCGCGCAGCGCCACCTCCGTACGGGTGCGGACCACGCCCGGGAGCTGGATCAGCCGCTGGATCACGTCCTCCAGGTGCCCGTTGTCCCGGGCCGCCACACGGGTCAGCAGGTCCCCGCCGCCGGTGATCGAGAAGGCCTCGATGATCTCGGGCACGGCGGCCAGCGCGTCACCCACGTCGTCCAGATGGCCCTGGGTTACCTCGATGTGCACGAAGGCCAGCACGGGATGGCCCAGGGCGGCGGGGGAGAGCACCGGCCCGGTGCCGGTGATCACGCCCGTGCGCTCCAGCCGGTCCAGCCGTGCCTGTAGGGTGCCGCGCGCGACGCCCAGGATCCGGGCGTACTCGCGGACACTGGTGCGCGGCTGCTCGATCAGCAGGCGCAGGATTCTGGTGTCGAGCTCGTCCACCGCCACGCCCCGACTGTACCAATGGCCCCGTTCACCCCGGCTGTTCCCGGCCAGGGGCCTGGTCCGTGTGCAGCCCGGGCTGGCTCAGGTAGAGCAGGCCCACGACCAGCACCGTCGCGGCGGCCGGCAGCAGCAGCCAGCCCACCGTCCAACCGGCCCGCAGCAGCAGCGCCCCGAGGAACCCGCCGGCGAACATGGCCAGGACCGAGAGGCCGCGCAGCCTCCAGCCGGCCGTCCCGAACCCGTACGTGTTCTCCCGCCCCATGGCCGAAGCCCCCAGGAAGGCGGTCATGGACCGGGTGACCAGCGTCGTCGGTACGCCCGGCACGTTCGCCCGCATGATCGTGGTGTTGCGCAACCCCATCGCCAGGGCCAGCACCGCGGTCGCCGCCAGATGCCGCGGGGCCGGGGAGCCGTACTGCGGAGCCAGCCCCCAGCCGATGCCCGCGGCCGCCAGGATCAGCCCCGCCTCGGCGATGAGGCCGATGACGAACCAGCGCCTCCCGCGGACCTCGGTCACGGACTCCAGATGCGACCCGCAGACCACCCCGACGACGAACGCGGCCAGGGAGACCCCCGGAGCGAGCGTCTCCAGTCTCCCGGCCCCGGCCGCACCGAAGGCCAGGAACAGCACGTTGCCCGTCTGCATCGCCGTGAAGGCCGGCCCCAGCGCCAGCAGGCTCGCCGCTTCCACCATCCCGGTCACCCAGGTCAGTACGACCATCAGCGCGGGCATGCGCGGCGGGAGCAGCGGCGAACCGGCCGTCCGCCCGGCCTCCCGGTTCTCGTCCATCACGCCCGACAGTGACACGCCCGCCCGGGCGCTCCGGCACCGACATGCCGGAGCGCATAGGGTCCCGAGGATGAGTGACCTGTTGCTGGTGAGGCACGGCGAGACCGCCTGGAGCGCGAACGGGCGCCACACCGGGCTTACTGACCTTCCACTGACCGCACGAGGCGTCGAGGAGGCCATCTCGCTGGCCCCCTTCTTCCGGGACCGGCAGCCGGCCCTGGTGTTGACCAGCCCGCTGCGCCGGGCCGTCGCCACCGCCGAACTCGCCGGGCTCACGGGCGGGCGGCCCGACCCCGACCTGTACGAATGGGACTACGGCGGCTACGAGGGAATCACCACCGCGGAGATCCAGAAGACCACGCCGGACTGGTCCCTGTGGACCCACGGCGTGCCGCCCGGCGACAGCGACCATCCGGGGGAGAGCGCCACCCAGGTGGGTGCCCGCGCCGACCGGGCCCTGGCCCGGGTCGCCCCCGTGCTCCGCGCGGACGGCGGCGACGTGGTGCTCGTCGCCCACGGCCACTTCCTGCGCGTCCTCACCGCCCGCTACCTGCGCCTGGAGCCCGAGCACGGCCGGCTGTTCCTGCTGCGCACCGGCACCGTCAGCGTGCTCTCCACGGAGCACGGCCTCCCGGTGATCGCGGGCTGGAACACCCGCCCCTGATCGAGGCCCGGCCCGAGCTCCGTCCGGCACCGCCTCGCCTCGCGGGGCGGTGCCGACTGCGTGACCATGCGTACATGGGTCACGACTCGTACATGGACGACGGCGATGCGGGCGCCGGACCGGAGGGCAAGGACGCGAGGCTCAAGGCCAACGCGATCGGATTCCTCGACGCGCTCGTCATCGGCCTGAACTCCACCTCGCCCGCCTACTCCCTGGCCGCCGTCCTCGGGCCGATCGTCGCGCTGGTCGGGATCTACGCACCGGGCGTGATGCTGGCCTCCTTCGTCCCGATGCTGCTCATCGCCGCCGCCTTCTACTACCTCAACAAGGTGGACCAGGACTGCGGGACGACCTTCTCGTGGGTCACCCGGGCCATGGGCCCCTGGGCCGGCTGGCTCGGTGGCTGGGCCATCGCCATGACCGGCGTCCTCGTCATCGGCTCACTCGCCGACGTCGCCGTGAACTTCGGCCTGCTCGCCTTCGGACTCGACAGCTGGGCCGCCAACGCCTGGATCCGGCAGGGCCTCACCGTCGTGGTGATCCTCGCCATGACCGGCATCTGCGTCATCGGCACCGAGCTCTCGGCCCACCTCCAGGACATCCTCATCCTCGCCCAGGTCTTCTTCCTGCTGACCTTCGCCGTGGTCGCCATCTACCGCGTCTACGCCGACACCAGCACCCTGGAATCGATCGAGCCCTCACTCAGCTGGCTCAACCCCTTCGGTGCAGGTGGCGCCGCGCTCACCGGCGGGCTGCTGCTCGGCGTGTTCATGTACTGGGGCTGGGAGTCCGCGGTCAACCTCACCGAGGAGGTGGAGAACTCCGCCACCGCGCCCGGCAAGGCGGGCCTGTGGTCGACCGTGATCCTCCTGGTCACCTACCTGTCCGTGGGCTTCGCGGTCGTCGCCTACGCGGGCACCGTCTACCTCGCCGAGAACGCGGGCGAGGAGGAGGCCATCTTCGCGGTCCTCGCCCACGAGGTCATGGGCGGCTGGGACTGGGTGGTGCTCCTCGCCGTCTGCACCTCGGCGCTCGCCTCCACCCAGACCACGATCATCCCCGCCTCCCGCACCGCCCTGTCCATGGCCCGCCGGCACGCGCTGCCGCACGGGCTCGCCCACATCCACCCGAGGTTCCGCACCCCGGACGTGAGCACGTGGTGGGTGGCCGGCATCGCCATCGGCTGGTACCTGATCGTCAACCAGATCAGCGAGAACGCGCTCCTGGACTCGCTCACCGCGCTCTCCCTGCTCATCGCGTTCTACTACGCGCTCACCGGCCTGGCCTGCGCCATCTACTACCGCCGCCACCTGTTCGAGAACCCGCACAACTTCTTCCTGATCGGCCTCGGCCCGGTGGTCGGCGCCGGCCTGCTGACCTGGCTGCTGGTGGAGTCGATCGGCGACATGTCCAACCCGGAGAACTCCGCCAGCGGGGTCTCCTGGCTCGGGCTCGGCCCGCCCCTGGTCATCGGCATCGGCATCGCGCTCGTGGGCGTGGCCGTCATGTGCTTCTGGCGGGTCCAGGACGGCAGGTTCTGGCGGGAGCGCCGCGGCGTCGTCGACCCGGAACTCGTCCACGCAGGGAAGCACCAGTCCCCCTAGGAGCCCCCGATGTCCGTAGTCCTCGGATACGACGAATCTCCTGGCGCGGAACGGGCCCTGCAGGTGGCGCTGGAGGTGGCCACCGCCTTCGGTGAGCCCCTCGTCCTCGTCTACGGGGCGGCCGCCCCGGGCCCCACCGGCGAGGAGTCCCGCGCCCACCGCGAAGCCGTCCGCCAGGCGGGCCGCAGCGCGCTGGCGCACGCCGTCGAGGCGGCCGACGCCGCCGGGGTGCCCTCCACGGTCGAGGTGGCCGACGAGAAGCCCGCGCAGGCCCTGCTGGAGTCTGCCGAGCGCCACCGGGCCCGCGTCATCATCGTCGGCAGCTGGGGCGACAGCCCGATGCGCGGAGCGCTGCTCGGCTCCACGCCGCACAAGCTCCTGCACCTGTCGCCGATCCCGGTGCTGTGCGTACCGACCGGGCCGGAGGGCGCCTGAACAGCCGTGGTGCGACCGGGGCGGGCACCCTCCGGGTCCGGCCCGCCCGTCAGGGTCCGGAGAGGGCGCTCTCGGGCTCGGCCTGCGCGGGGGTCCGGCGGCCCACCTCCTTCCCGGCGCGCAACCGGGTCAGGGCCGGGCTGGTGATCGCCGTCGTCACCAGGGCCATCAGCACCAGCATGGTGAACAGCTGCGGCCCGATGACGCCGAGTTCCAGACCGACGTTGAGCACCACCAGCTCGGTCAGCCCCCGGCAGTTCATCAGGGCCCCGATCGACAGGGCCTCCCGCCACGGTCTTCCGCAGGCGCGCGCCGCACCCGCCGCGCCGCCCCACTTGCCGAGGAAGGCGACGAAGAGGATCGCGGCCGTCCACAGCCACAGCTCGGGCGATGCCGTCAGGCCCCCGATGTCCGTGCGCAGACCCGTGTGCACGAAGAACAGGGGCAGCAGCACGGGCACCGTGAACGCGCGCAGCCGGGCCGCCGAAGCCTCGATGCGCTGCCCGGTGCGCGGGGTGACCACCCCGAACAGGAACGCCCCGAACAGCGCGTGCACGCCGATCAGGTCGGTGGCCAGCGCGGACAGGCTCAGCCCGCTGAAGAGCACCACCAGCACCGCCGCGTCGCCGGCCCGGTCGGCGCGGGCCGACCAGCGGGCCAGCAGCGGTCTCACCGCGTACAGCATGACCAGCGTGAAGGCCACGGCGAGGCCGGCCGTGGTGGCCGCCTCCATCGGGGACCCGGCCGTGGAGAGGGCCACCACCAGGGCCAGCAGGCACCACGCGACGACGTCGTCCACGGCCGCGCAGGCCATGGCGAGCGCCCCGAGCGGAGTCCCGTACAGGCCCCGGTCGATGAGGATCCGGGCGAGGACCGGGAACGCGGTGATGGCCATGGCCACGGCCATGAACAGGGTGAACGGCATCCGGCCCACCCCCTCGGGCGCGAACCCGCCGTACATCGCGACCGCCAGGAGCGCGCCCAGCGCCAGCGGCAGCAGCATGCCCGCCTGGCTCACCGCCACCGCGACCCGGGTGTGACCGCGCAGGCTCTTCAGGTCCAGCTCCAGCCCGACCAGGAACATGAAGGCGAGCAGCCCGAGCTGTCCGAGCACCGAGGTGTACGGAAGCACGGACGGCGGGAAGAGCGCGTGCTGGGCCTGCGGCCAGAGCCAGCCCAGCAGCGAGGGTCCCAGCAGGATGCCGGTGGCGATCTCACCCACCACGGGGGGCTGGCCGAACCGGCGGCAGACGGCGGCCCCCACCTGACTGGCCAGGATCACCACCGGAACGGCGACCAGCAGGGCGGGCAGCGGGTCAACGGACGACACGGGTACCTCCATCGGGCGTGGCGGGGCGCAGGGCGGTGGGGAGGTCGCGGTGCGGAGCCGGCTGCGGGGCCTGTTGCAGAGCCGGCTGCGGGGCCGCGGCCGCCGCGGACCAAGGGGCGTACCGGCGCAGCCCGTAGAGCAGGGGGTCCCGGTCGTCCCGTACGGTCACGCGGCGGACCTCGGCGAAGACGGCCGTGTGGTCCCCGAAGCCGACGGTTTCGACCACGGCGCAGTCCGCGACCGCGTGCGCGTCCGCGGTCAGGTGCGGTCCGCCCGCGCCCAGCGGCAGCCGCCACTCGACGTGGTCGAAGCGGTCGGGCGCCCCGGAGGCGAACAGGTCCGAGGTGCTGCGGGCCCGCTCGTGCAGCAGGTTGAGGGCGAAGTGTCCCTCGGCGAGCAGCACCGCGAGGGTCGGGCTCGCCGCCCGTATGCACACCACGAGCGTTGCCGGTACGAGGGCCACGCTCGCGAGGGAGGTGCAGGTCAGGCCGTGCGGCACGGATTCGGCGTCCAGCGTGGTGACGACGGACACGCCGGTGGGGAAGGCGGCCATGAAGGGACGGAGGTCCGCCGACTGGACCCCGGCCGACTCGTCCGGCGCGGCGGGATGGGGCACGGAGCGGTGGGGCATGTCTGACTCCTGAGGTGGCTGAAGCAACTGCGGCCCGGCAGCCGGCGGGAGAGCCGTACTGCCGGGCCGTGGGAGCGGTGGGCCTTACGCGCCGTGCAGCTGGCGCAGGTAGTCGTAGGCACTGGGCAGCGTTTCCAGCAGGTTCTGCTGCTGGCGCTTGACCGCGTCGAAGAGGGGTTCGGCAGCGGCCACCGAGTCCGGCCGGTGCGCCAGGGAGGGCAGCGGGGCGTCCGGCTCCAGGCCGAGGCCCGCGAAGATGCAGTAGTAGCTGCCGTTGGTCCAGAAGTTGCGGAACTCGGCCTCGAAGTTGCCGTAGTACGTCGACTCGTCGGTGATCGGCGAATTGATCGGCAGGCCCGCCTTGTAGGCGGAGATCTTCTGCTGGATGTTGTCGGGGAGGACCAGCTTCTTGTTGGCCTGCCAGAACGGCGTGTCGTTGCGCGGCGCGTAGAAGAAGTGCGCCTGGATGAAGTCGCGGGTGTCGTCGAACATCACCTCGATCTCGTGGTTGAAGCTGTTGATCAGGCCGTCGTTGAAGGTCTTGTCCGGGAAGTGCTTGGCCAGCTGGTAGATCGCGGCGGTGATGAAGTAGATGCCGGTCGACTCCAGCGGCTCCAGGAAGCAGGAGGACAGGCCGATGCTGACGACGTTCTTCACCCACGCGCGGCGGTTGCGGCCGACGCGGAAGCGGATGTGGTTGAACTTCGTCTCCTCCACGTCCAGGCCCCACATGTCCGCGAACTCGCGGGTGGCGGTGTCCTGGTCGGCGAACTTGCTGGAGTACACGTAGCCGGTGCCGAAGCGTCCCAGCATGGGGATCTTCCAGGCCCAGCCGGACGACATGGCGATCGCCGAGGTGTACGGCTCCACACCGTTCGCCTCGTCGTCGTGCGGGACGGCCGTCGCCACCGCGCTGTCGCACAGCAGGTGGTCGCTCATGTCGATGAAGGGTTCCTGCATCGCCTGGTTGATCAGCAGGCCGCGGAAGCCCGAGCAGTCCACGAACAGGTCGGCGTCCAGGGCCAGTCCGCCCTTGGTGTGCAGCGTGCTCACGTAGCCGCGCTCGTCCTGTTCGACCCGCACCATCTCGTCCTGCACGTGGTTCACGCCCTGCTTCTCGGTGCTGAACCGGCGCAGGTAGTCGGCCACCAGCTGGGCGTCGAAGTGCCAGGCGTACCGGGTGGCCGGCCGGCCGTCGAGCCAGCGCGGGGCCTTCATCGCGTCCATCACCGGGGGCTCGCGGAAGCAGGCGTAGTCGAACGGCTCGGTGGTGCGGCCCTCGTACTTGCGCTTGAACCAGTAGTGCGACAGCGGGGTCTGGTCGTAGTCGGGGAGCAGCCCGAACGGGTGGTAGAAGTGGTCCGGACCGCCGCCCGGCAGCTCGCGGGCCGTCGACTCGCCCTGCCCGTTGGTCCGCCAGTTGACGAAGCGCACGGCCATCTTGAAGCTCGCGTTGCACTCCCGCATCCACTCGTCCTCGGCGATGCCCAGGTAGTCGAAGAAGGAACGCTGGAGGTTGGGCACGGTGGCCTCGCCGACACCGATGCGCGGGATCGTCGGCGCTTCGAGCACGGTGATGTCGACCGTTCCCTGCAGCGCCTTTCCGAGGTATGCGGCGGTCATCCAGCCGGCCGTGCCGCCGCCCAGGATGACGACCTTCTGAAGCCGGGTGTCGCTGCTGGTCATGAAACAGCCCTCATTTCGGATTCGGCGGTTCGGGTGGTCGTGCTCATCAGTGTCGAAAAACGCCCTATCACCGCTCTACACCGATCGGATCCAGCCGTTGTAGGGCCGTTGTAGACCCCCCGGACACACTCCTCGCAGGCAGAGCGGCAGGCTGAAAACCACCGGGAGGACGCGATGACCACCGCAGCGGACGGGACAGCGGAGCCGGCGGTACGGGTCCGCTTCCTGGGTGACTTCGAGCTGACCGTCAACGGCGCCCCCGTCCAGCGCTGGCGGGCCGGCAAGGCCCGTGGCCTGTTCCAGTACCTCGTGGTCCACCGCGGCCAAATGCTCACCCGCGACCGGCTCTACGCATCCCTGTGGCCCGGCGCCGACGCCGCGGCGGGCAGCTCCCTGAAGGTCGCCGCCCACGCACTGCGCCGGGTGCTCGACGCCCACCCCGACCACCCCGGCGACTCCGGGATCCGGCTGGTCTACCGGGACTTCGGCTACGTCCTGCACATCACCGGACTGTGGTCCGACCTCGACCGCTTCCAGGAACTGGTGCACACCGGGCTGCGCGCCGCCGCGGCCGGCGACGCCCCGCTCGCCCGCACCCGGCTGCGGGCGGCGATCGGTCTCTACGGCGGCGAGTTCCTGCGCGGCGAGAGTGCCGACTGGGTCGTCGAACAGCGCGAGTACCTCAGGGCGCTCGCGCTGCGGGCCCTGGGCGTGCTGCGCGCCGACGCCGAGGCCCGCGAGGAATTCGTGGAACTGATCGAGATCTGCAAGCGCACGCTGGAGATCGACCGCCATCACGAGGAGACCTACCGCGCGCTGATGGCCGCACACGGCCGGCGCGGTGAACTCGCCTGCGTCCGGCGCTGGTACGAACTGTGCGCCCGCCGGATGCGCGACGAGCTGGGCGTGGCACCCGGCCACGAGACCCAACGGCTGCTCGCCACCTTGATCCCGGCCGTGGCGCGCGCCTCCGCCTCCGCCCCCGTCTCCGCCACCGGCGCCCCGCCCGCCACGGTCCGCGCGCTGCGTCCGGCCGCCCGCCGGACCGGGACCCCCGCCTGGAGCCCGGACGTCCGTACGACCGTCCCGGCCCGCCCCGTGCGGCGGGCCAGGCCCGACAACCGGGCCGCGGCCGCCCTGGCCCGCGCGGCCGACCAGGCGACCGCGTGACACCGACCCAGCTGATCAGCGAGCCCGTGATCCCGTGACCGAGTGAGGACCCCACCGTGACCGTGCTGACCGTGCCGACCGAGCCACAGGACTCCAGACCCGCCGGGGCCGAGCCCGACGCGGCCCCCCTACCGCCCCGTTACACCGACCAGTGGATCGGCGGCGCCTGGGTCGCCTCCGACGCCGACGGCCGCCTGGTCGTCACCGACCCCGCCACCGAGCGCGCCCTGGCCACCGTGCCCGCGGGCACCGCCCGGGACGCCGACCTGGCCGCGCGCGCCGCGGCGGACGCTTTCCCGCGCTGGGCCGCCACCCCGGTGCGCGAACGCACCGCACTGCTGCGCCGGGTCGTCGAGGCCATGGAGGTCCGGGCCGACCGCTTCGCCGAGACCATCACCGCCGAGGTCGGGGCACCCGCCCGGATGGCCCACCAGACCCATGTCGGGCTCTCCCTCGGCATGGCGGCGCACTGCGTCGAGACGGCCGCCTCCTACGCCTTCGAGGAGCGCGTCGGTCATTCGCTCGTCGTGCGCGAGGCCGCCGGAGTGGCCGCCTGCATCACCCCGTGGAACACCCCGCTGCTGCTCACCGTGCAGAAGGTCCTCCCCGCGCTCGCGGCCGGTTGCACGGTCGTGCACAAGCCGAGCGAGATCACCCCGCTGCACGCCCGGCTGCTCGCCGAGGCGATCGCCGAGGCCGACCTGCCGCCGGGCGTCTTCAACATGGTCGTCGGCACCGGCGCCGCCGTCGGGACCGCCCTCGTCACCCACCCGCTGATCGACGTGGTCTCCCTGACCGGCTCCACCCGGGCCGGCCGCGAGGTCTCCGCGCTCGGCGCCGACACCGTCAAGCGCGTCCACCTCGAACTCGGCGGGAAGAACGCGAGCCTCGTCCTCGACGACGCCGACCTGGCCGCGTCCGTGGCCGCCACCGTCGACCAGATGCTCTTCAACACCGGCCAGACCTGTCTGCAGTGGAGCCGGCTGCTGGTACCGCGGGACCGCCAGGACGAGGCCGTACGGCTCGCCGGAGAGGCCATGGCCGGGTACGTGACCGGAGACCCGCGCGATCCCGCCACCGACCTCGGCCCCCTGGTCTCCGCCGCCGCGCACGCCCGCGTCACCGGCCACATCCGCCGCGGAGTCGAGGAGGGCGCCGGCCGGCTGGTCCGCGGCGGACCCGACCGGCCCGCCGGCCTGGACACCGGCTACTACGTCCAGCCGACGATCTTCGCCGACGTGGACCCGCTGAGCATGATCGGCCAGGAGGAGATCTTCGGGCCGGTGCTCTCGGTCATCCCGTACGACGACGAGGACCAAGCGGTCCGGATCGTCAACGCAACCCGCTACGGACTGCACGGCGCGGTCTGGTCCGGCGACGGCGCCCGCGCCGAACGGGTGGCCCGGCGCTTCCGCTCCGGCCTGGTCGACGTGAACGGCGGCCAGTTCAACCCGGCCGCCCCGTTCGGCGGGTTCAAGCAGTCCGGGATCGGGCGCGAATGCGGCGCCGCCGGGCTGGAGGCCTTCCTGGAGACCAAGTCGATGCAGCTCCCGCAGGGTACGGGGGGCCAGGTGGTCGGCCCGCGCCTGCGGGCCACCGCGGCCGCCCGCCCGGCGGACACCGAGAGGAACGACGGATGACCGACCGGCACGCCGAGTCCGCCGGGGCCACCGCCCCGGTCGTACCGGCCGACGACACACCGCCCCGGGCGGCACGGGCCGAACCGGGCTCCGCCGGACCGGCCGACGGGGTTCTCCCGCCGCTGTTCGCCCGCCTGGAGCGGTGGACCCGCGAACAGCCGAACGAGACCGCGGTCAAGGCCGTCGACGGCACCCTCACCTACGCCGCGCTCACCGCCCGCACCGCCCGGTACGCCACCGCGCTCGCCGGGACCGGAGTCGGACCGGAGACCTCCGTCGGACTGCTGCTCGGCCGGTCCCGGGAGAGCGTGCCCGCCCTGCTCGCCGTCTGGAGCCTCGGCGCGACCGCCGTCCCGCTGGACCCCGCGCATCCCGTCGAGCGCCTCGGCCGCGTCCTGCACGACGCCGGGGCCGGCGTCCTGGTCGCCCCCGAGGTCCCCACGGGCCTGGAGGCCGACGGGATCACCCTGCTGGCCCCCGCGGACATCCGCCGCAGCGCCCCCGGCGCGCTCGCGGTGTCCGTACCCGCCCCCGACAGCTGCTCGTACCTCATCTACACCTCCGGAACCACCGGCCGCCCCAAGGGGGTCGAGGTCACCTACCGGGGCCTGGACACCTTCGTGGAGGCCCTCGGCGGCCTCGGCCTGCCCCCCGGCGGGCTCGGCCTCAACGCCGTCTCGCCCGCCTTCGACGGCTGGCTCTGGTGCACCCTGCTCTACCTGACGCACGGCCAGGGGGTCGCCCTGACCGACCTCTCCCTGGACGGGCTGCGCCAGGCCGCCGCCGAGGGCCGCGAGCCCCTGCCCGCCGGTCTGCGCACCGTATCCCTCACCCCGTCGTTGCTCGCCGCCCACGGAGCCGGGATCGACACCGCCGAGGTGGTCGTGGTCGCCGGAGAAGCCTGCCCGGCCGCGCTGGCGGAGCGGTTCGCCCGCGGCCGGCGGCTGCTCAACGTGTACGGGCCGACGGAGGTGACCATCGCCGCGACCTGGGCCGACAGCCGACGAGGGGACGACGTGACCACCATCGGACGACCGTTGCCCGGCTACCGCGCGTACGTCCTGGACGAGGAGCTCCGCCCGGTGCCCGCCGGCACCGAGGGCGAGCTCTACCTCGGCGGCCCCGCCGTCGCGCGCGGCTACCGGGGCCGTCCCGGACTCACCGCGAGCCGCTTCCTGCCCGATCCCTTCCAGGGCGGCGGCACGCGCATGTACCGCACCGGAGACGTGGTCGTGCGCCGGCCGAGCGGTGAACTGGAGTACCGGGGCCGCCGCGACGACCAGGTGAAGATCCGCGGCCACCGCATCGAACTGGGCGAGGTGGAGCGGATCGCCGCCGAACTCCCCGAGGTCGTCGCCGCCGCCTGCTGCCCGCTCGCCTCGGGGCAGACCCTCGGCCTCGCCGTGGTCGCGGCCCCCGGCGCCGACCCGGCGGGCCTCGCCGACCTGGTCGTGGAACGCTGCCGCAAGCAGCTGCCCGCGGCCGCGGTGCCCCACACCGTACGGGTGTTCGACCGGATCCCGACCCTCAGCACCGGAAAGGCCGACCGCGAGGCGCTGGCCAAGGCCCTGCTGGAACCGGAACGGACGCCCGGCGCACCGGTGGCGCCCCCGGGCGCCGGCCCGACCACGAGCGAGCGCATCGTGATGGCCGTCTGGGCCGACGTGCTCGCCACCGAGGTCCCCGGCCCCGACGCGGACTTCTTCGAGCTGGGCGGCCACTCGCTGGCCGCCGCCCGCGCGGTGTCGGAACTGCGCCGCGTCACGGGGCTGCGCGTCGGCCTCGGCGCGCTGTTGGCCGAACCGACGGCCCGGCACTTCGCCGCCGAACTCGACCGGCTCTCCGCCGAGCGGGAGGCGACCGCCGCCGACCCGGCCGACGACACCGCCGAAGGGTCCTGAGCCATGGGCGCCTGGATCTCCACCTGGACGACCGACCCCGCCGACCGGGCCCTGCCCGTGCTGCTGTGCCTGCCGCCCGCCGGGGCCGGCTGCCAGCAGTTCCGCTCCTGGCAGCCCGAGCTGGCGGGCATCGCCCAGGTGTACGGAGTACAGCTGCCGGCCCGGGAGAACCGCTGGCGGGACCCGATGCCGGACACCTTCGACGAGGCCGTCCTGGCCATCGCCGCGGAACTGCGGGACGTCGTTGCCGCGGGTCGGCCGCTGATCGTCTTCGGCCACAGCTTCGGCGGTCTCCTCGGCTACGAGGTCTCCCGCCGGGTCGCCCCGCGGGCCCTGGTGGTCAGCGGCT
This sequence comes from Streptomyces sp. NBC_01214, assembly GCF_026340975.1. Lineage (GTDB taxonomy): Bacteria > Actinomycetota > Actinomycetes > Streptomycetales > Streptomycetaceae > Streptomyces. The sequence continues at coordinate 3,661,790 of NZ_JAPEOS010000001.1, forward strand.
GCCGGGCCCCCGGCCACTGGGACGGCGCCGGCCGCGGCATCGTCGACGACGGCGAGGAGCTGGACAAGCTCTTCGACACGGCCGGCCTCGACCCCGAACTGCTCGACGAGGACACCCGCGCCCTGATGGTCGCGATGCTCCGCAAGGACGCCCAACTGTCCCTGAGCTACGTCCACGAGCCGGGCGTCCGCCTCGGCGTGCCCGTCCACGCCTGGGGGGCCGACGGCGACGAGACCGTCAGCTCCGCCGACCTGGACGGCTGGGCCGCGGTCACCGCCGCCGCCTTCACCCGGCACACCACCACGGGCGGCCACCACGCCGTACTGCGCCGCCCGCGGCCCGTACTGGACCACCTCACCGCCCTGCTCCGGGCCGCGGGCGCCGATCGGCCGGCTCCCGCCCCCACCACGACCGGCGCCTGAGCGCCCGACCGTCCACTCCCGCCCGAGTCCGGAGGACACCGTGCCCACCACCCACCAGGTCCTCGTGAACCACGAGGGGCAGTACGCGCTGTACCCCGCAACCCGCGAGACCCCCGACGGCTGGACGCCGGCCGGGTTCGACGGCACCGAGGACGAATGCGCCGGCTTCGTGGACGCCCAATGGCCCGACATCCGCCCGCTCAGCCTGCGAGGAGCCTGAGATGGAGATCGACCTGCTCGACCCGGGCCCCTTCGGCCGCAACGACTTCTGGCCCACCTTCACCTGGCTGCGCGCCCACTCGCCCGTTCACTGGCACCCCGAGCCCGGCAGCGCGGACGGGGGCTTTTGGGCGCTGACCCGCCACCGCGACATCAGAGAGGTCTACGCCGACAGCGACACCTTCAGCTCGGCGCGCGGGATGCGCCTGGGCAGTGACCCGGCGGCCGTCGCCGCCGTCGCCCAGCGCATGCTCATCGTCTCCGACGTCCCCCACCACACGCGGCTCAAGCGGGCCCTCCACCAGGCCTTCGGACCGCAGCAGATGCCGCGCCTGGAGGCGATGGTCGAGAAGGTGGTCGGCGAGCTGGTGACCGAGGCCGCCGAACGCGACGAGCTGGACTTCATCGACCTCGCCAAGCAGCTGCCCAACCGGGTCGTCTGCGCCATGATGGGCATCCCGCGCGCCGATTGGGCCTGGATCGGGGCCCTGACCACGGATGCCTTCGACTCCCCGGACGACGAGGTGCGCACCAATGCGCACTCGGAGATCTTCCTCTACTTCATCGAGCTGCTCGCCGAGCGCCGGGCCCGCCCCGGCGACGACCTGGTCAGCCAGATCGCCCACGACACCCTCGTGGACGAGGGCGACGGCGTCGAGCGGCCGCTCAGCGACCACGAGATCGTCTTCAACCTCAACGGGGTGCTCTCCGGAGCCAACGAGACCACCCGCTACTCGGCGGCCGGCGCGGTCCACATGTTCGCCGAACACCCCGACCAGTGGCGGCTGCTGCGCGGCCTCGGACCCGACGGCATCGCCCCGGCCGTCGAGGAGGTCCTGCGCTGGACCACTCCCGGGGTGCACGCCCTGCGCACCGCCGTTCGCGACACCGAGATCAACGGGATCCCGGTGGCCGAGGGCGCCCGGGTGACGCTGTGGAACGTCTCGGCCAACCGTGACGAGGACGTCTTCGCCGACCCGCACGCCTTCCGGGTCGACCGCCGCCCCAACCGGCACCTCGCCTTCGGGCACGGCCGCCACCTGTGCCTCGGCGCCCGTCTCGCCCGCTTCGAACTCGGCGCCCTGCTCACCGAGATGCTCGGCGTGCTCGACGGCTTCGAACTGGCCGGACCCGTCACCTTCAACTCCTCCAACTTCACCTGGGGGATCAACAGTCTCCCCGTGCGGCTGCTGCGCAGCCGAGCCTTCGCGAAGTAAGAAAGGGCCCGCACTGTGACCACCGCACTCGTCGACTTCAACCGTTCGGACGCCGCCTTCCCCGCCGTCGGGTATCCGCAGCTCCTCGCCGAACAGGCCGCCCGCACCCCCCGGGCCACCGCCCTCGCGCAGGGCGACCGCAGCTGGACCTACGCCGAACTGGAGGCCGCCACCAACCGGCTGGCGCACGCCCTGATCGTCCGCGGAGCCGCCGAAGGCACCCGGATCGGCCTCTGCTACCCGCGCAGCGCCGAGTACGTCATCGGCTCCCTCGCCATCCTCAAGACGGGCGCCGCGATCGTCGCCCTCGACCCGGTCAACCCCGACGACCGGCTCGCGGCGATGATCGCCGACGCCGCCCCGCTGCTCGTCCTCACCCCGGCCGACCTCGGTCGCCGGATACCCGAGGACGTCCCCCGGGCCGAGGTCGCCACGGCCGGGCAGGACCTGCCGGACACCGCGCCCGCCGTGGTGACCGGACCCGACACCGTCAGCCACCTCATCTACACCTCCGGCTCCACCGGCACCCCCAAGGCCGTCCTGGAACGGCACGGCGCGCTCACCAACCTCGTGCACTGGACCACCCGCGCCTACGGGGTCCGGCCCGGCGACCGCGCCTCCTGGATGTCCACCCCCGGCTTCGCCGTCCAGATCATGGAGTGGCTCGCCTATCTACCCGCCGGCGCGGCGATCCACATCCCCGAGGCCGGGCAGGCGCAGACCCCCGAGCAGATCCGCGACTGGCTCGTCGGCGCGGGCATCACCCACACCATGCTGGTGGCCGCCCTGGCCGAGCCCGCCTGGGGCCTGGACTGGCCCGCGGACACCGCGCTGCGGATCCTGGTGACCACTGCCGAGCGCGTCCACAGCTGGCCGCCCGTCGACACCCCGTTCCGGGTCGTGATGACCTACGGCACCACCGAGACCACCAACGTCCTGTCCTGCCTCGACCTCGGGGCCGGCACCGACTTCACCAGCCAGGCCACCTCCGAGGAGGTCCGCGCCACCCGGCAGGTCCCGGTCGGCGTGCCCATCGCCAACCTCCGCGTCCACCTCCTGGACGAGGACGGCAGCCCGGTGCCCGAGGGCGAGGTCGGCCGCCTGCACGTCTCCGGCGCCGGGGTCGCGGCCGGCTACCACGGCCGCCCCGAGCTCACCGCCGCGAAGTTCCACCCCAACTTCCTCCCCGACGACCCGCACCCGGTGCTCTACGACACCGGTGACCTCGCCCGCCGCCGCGAGGACGGTGCCGTCGAACTCCTCGGCCGGTCCGACTCCCAGGTGAAGATCCGCGGCTTCCGCGTGGAGCTCGGCGAGGTCGAGACGCACCTCGCCCGCCTCGACGACATCGCCGAGGCCGTCGTCGTCACCCAGGAGCGCGGCCCCGGCGACAAGCGGCTCATCGCCTACGTGTCCCCGGCCGGTGCGGCCGACCCGGACCCCGCCGCCGTGCGCGCGGATGTCGCCCGCACCCTGCCCTACTACATGGTCCCCGCCGTCGTCGTCGTGCTGCCCTCCCTCCCGCGCCTGCCCAACGGCAAGGTCGACCGGCGCAGCCTGCCCGAGCCCCCCGAGGGCCGCGACGCGGTCGGCGCCGGCTACGAGGCCCCCCGCAACGAGGTCGAGGACGGGCTCAGCCGGCTGTGGGCCGAGGCGTTCCGCACCGACGGCGTCGGCATCCACGACAACTTCTTCGAGCTGGGCGGGCATTCGCTGCTCGCCTTCCAGCTGATCGACGAGATCCGCCGCCGCTACAGCGTCGAGCTCAGCCTCTCCGACCTCTCCACCTGCCCCACCGTGGCCGAGCTCGCCACCCTCGTCACCACCGAACGCACGGGCGGCCGCGGTTCGTTCGGCGGACTGCCGGCGATCGTCCCGGACCCCGCCGCGCGCTTCGAGCCCTTCCCGCTCACCGAGAGCCAGCAGGCGCTGTGGATCGGCCGCGGCGGGCTCGTGGAACTGGGCAACGTCGGCTGCCACGGCTACTTCGAGTGGGAGAGCGAGCAGCTCGACGTACCGCGCTTCGAGGGCGCCTGGCGCCGGCTCGTCGAACGCCACGACGCCCTGCGCACCCGGGTCCTGCCCGACGGCACCCAGCAGGTCTTCGAGGAGATCCCGGCCTACGGGATCCCCGTCACCGACTTCGGCGGACTCGACGAGGAGGCCCGGCAGGCCGAGCTGGCGGCGCTGCGCGAGCGGCTGTCCCACCAGGTGCTCGACGGCGACGCCTGGCCGCTGTTCGACGTGCGGATCAGCCTGCTCGGCGGCGGCCGGGCCCGGATCCACCTCTGCCTGGACTTCCTCGTCGCCGACGCCTGGAGCTACTTCCAGGTCCTCATCCCGGACCTGGTCACCTACTACGTGGAGCCCGGTGCGGAACTCGCCCCGCTGGAGCTGACCTTCCGCGACTACGTCCTCGCCGTCGGGAACTCGCTGCGCGACAGCGAGCTGTACCGCCGCTCCGAGTGGTACTGGCGCGACCGCCTAGCCACCCTCCCGCCCGCCCCCGAACTGCCCGCGCGGCCGGCCGACGCCCCGGAGCTGCCGGTCCGCTTCGAGCGCCGCAGCCACGTCGTGGCCCCGGAGCGGTGGAGCCGGATCCAGGAGCGCGCGCACGCCCGCGAGGTGACTCCCTCCGGGGTGCTGGCCGCCGCCTACGCCGAGGTCCTCGGCCGGGCCGCCGGACAGGCCCGGTTCACCATCAACTTCCCGCTGTTCAACCGCCTTCCGCTGCACCCGCAGGTCAACTCGCTGCTCGCGGACACCACGACCACCCTGCTGCTGGCCGTCGAGCAGACGGAATCCACCTTCGCCGGACGGGCCCAGGCCGTCCAGCGCCGGCTCTGGGCGGACTTGGAGCACCGCTACTTCAGCGGGGTGCAGGTGCTGCGCGAGCTGACCAAACTGCGCGGCTCCCTCGCCCCGGCCATGCCCGTGGTGATGACCAGCCTGGCCGGCCACCCGCCGCAGTACGAGGAGACCGAGCTGGGCGCCCCGGTCTACGGCATCTCCCAGACCCCGCAGGTCTCCCTCGACTTCCAGGTCTTCGAGAAGCCCGACGGCCTCACCTTCAACTGGGACTTCCTGCCCGCCGTCTACCCGGACGGACTGATCGACTCGATGTTCGAGGAGTTCACCGCCCTGTTGGACGCCCTCGCCGAGGACGAGGTCTGGGAGCGCCACTCCCCGCCGCCCGGCGCAGAGGACGCCGCCCCGGGCAAGACCGAGGAGCGCGACACCGGCGACGCCTGGGAGCGGTACTGGGCCGGGATCCGGCGCACCGGCCGCGGCGGCGACGTCATCTGGGACGCCGACAGCGGCGAGGAGTTCCGCTGGCTGCTGGACCAGGCGCAGCGGCACTTCCGCAGCGGCCTGCCGGTCATCGACCTGGGCTGCGGCAACGGCCGCTACAGCCGTGAACTCGCCCCGCACTACCCTTCGGTCATCGGCGTCGACGTCTCGGTCAGCGCTATCGACCACGCCAAGCGCGAGGCCGAAGGAGTGCCGAACGTCGACTACCTGGCGATCGACATGACCGACGCCGAGCAGGCCGCCGTCCTGGGGGAGGGGCCGTACAACATCTTCGTCCGCGGCGTCTTCCACGTCCTGGACGGCGAAGCCAGGGCCCGGCTCGCGGCGGTCGCCGACCGGCTGCTGGGCGACGAGGGCACGCTGATCGTGCACGAGCCCGACTACTCCAGCAACTCCTTCGGCTACCTCGGCTTCGTCGGCGGCAAGCGGGGCCGCGCCGAGGACCTGGTCGGCCCGCTGGAGGCGGCCGGTGTCCGGCACTCGCACCGCTTCACCCGGCCCGAACTGGCCGAGGCGTTCGGCGCGGACGGGTGGGAGGTCGTCGAGGACGAGGCGATAGAACTGCACGCGATCGACCCCAGGTCGGATTCCGACGCCCTGCGGCTGCCCGGCTACTACGCGGTGCTGCGCCGCAGGCGCTGACGGCCGCCGCACGCTCCGGTCCGGCTCTGCGCCGGGCGGCTCCTTCGCCGCCCGGCGCAGGGCCTCGGCGTCGTTCGGAGCAGGAGCGGCCGTACCCGCAACGAGAAGACGCGGCCACGGCCGCTCGGCTGAAAGACTGGACAACGTGGAACGACGTACGACCGACCGGCTGCTCAGGGCGCGCGCACAGGCGATCGGGGGCGAGGTCCGGGAGGAATCCGTCGCCGCCGTCCTCGACCGGGTGCTGGCCGTCCAGGCCCAGGACCTGCCCGCGGCGGAGCTGGGGCTGCGGGTGCGGAGCCGCGGGCTGACGCAGGAGGCGGTGCGCCGGGCCACCGACACCGAACGCACCGCCGTCCGCGGCTGGTTCATGCGCGGCACCCTCCAGCTGGTGCCCGCCGCCGACGCCCGATGGCTGCTGGCCCTCTTCGGCCCGGTCTACCTCGCGCTCGCCGCCCGGCGGCTGCGCGAACTGGGCCTCGACGAGTCCCTGTGCACGCGCTCGGAACGCCTGATCGCCGAAGCGATCGACGGCGAGGGGCCGTTGACCCGGGCCCAGCTCACCGACCGGCTCACCACCCTCGGGGTGGAGCCGAAGGGACAGTCCGCCTTCCACCTGATCCGCCGGGCCGCCCTGACCGGCCGCATCTGCCACGGACCGCAGCAGGGCGGCGAGGCCACCTTCGTCCTCCTCGACGACTGGCTGCCCGCGACCGGCCCCCTGCCCTTCACCGGGGCCGCCGCCGAACGCGAACTCGCGCGCCGCTACCGTGCGGCGTACGGGCCCTCCGACGCCCTGGACTTCGTCCACTGGTCGGGGCTGAAGGCCACCACGGGCAAGAACGCGTGGGCCGCCGTACGGGAGACCGGGTCCGAGCCGGTGCCCGTCCCGGACGAGCCCGACGTACGCCTGCTGCCGGCCTACGACAACTACCTCGTCGGCTACCGCAGCCGGGACCTGTCCGTGCCCGCCGCACACGAACGCCGGGTGTGGCCCGGCGGCGGGCAGATCCGCGCCACCGTACTGGTCGACGGCCTGGCCGTCGGCACCTGGTCGGGCGGCCGCCGCGGGGTGCCCGTGACGGTCGAACCCTTCCCCGGGACCGAGTCCCACACCCCCGCCGTGGCGGCCGGGATCGCCCGCGAGAGCGCCGACATCGCACGGTTCTCCAGCTGAACTCATCGCATGTCTACAAGCGGTCTATAGTCCCGGAATTCATAACCGGGGTCTAACTCGGGGTCCATAGCGTCAGTGCCGTCCGACAATTCCGTACCCAATCAGAAAAGGGCGTCGACATGGCACTCGGTCGGCATTCCGATTTCAATCGCCTGTGGTTCGGGCAGACCGTCAGCAACTTCGGCGACAAGATCTCCCTCCTGGCACTACCGACCCTTGCGGTCGTGGTGCTGGGCGGTGGAGCCTTGGAGGTCGGCGTGCTCGGCGCGCTGCGCTTCCTCCCCTTCCTGCTGCTCGCCCCGATCGCCGGGCTGGTGGCCGACCGGGTGTCGAGGCGCACCGTCATGATCGTTGCCGACCTGGGCCGCTTCCTGGCCCTGGCCACGATTCCGCTGGCGTTCGCGCTCGACTCCGTCAGCATGACCCACCTCTTCATCGTGGCCGGCATCACCGGCTGCCTCACGACCTTCTTCGAGGTCTCGTACCAGTCCTGGCTGCCCCAGCTCATCGGCACCGAGAACCTCATCGAAGGCAATACCAAGCTCCAGATCAGCCGCAGCGTCGCCGAGGCGGTCGGCGCGGGCGCCGGTGGCGCACTCATCCAGCTGCTCGGCGCCGCACGCGCCATCACCGCCGACGCGTTCACCTTCCTCATCTCGCTCATCGCCCTGCTGGTCATCCGCCACCGGGACGTGCGCGAGCGGACCGAGGACCGCAAGGCCTCCGCGAAGGCGGAGATGAAGGAGGGCATGAAGACGCTCTTCGGCAACCCGGTCCTGCGCGGCCTGTTCACCGCGAACGTCGTGGTCAACCTCGGTGCCGCGATGGGCGACGCCGTCCTGATCGTCTACGCCTACAAGGAGCTGAACCTCAGCCCCGGCCAGGTCGGCGCGGCCTTCGCCGTCATGTCGGTCTTCGTCATCGTCGGCGCGGTGCTCTCCGAGGTCGTCTCCAAGAGCCTCTCGGTGGGCCGCCTGCTCGTCATCACCGCGGTCGTGCTCGGCGCCGGCTACATCCTGGTGCCGACGGGCGGCGCGGTCGGCGGCTTCGTCGGACTGATCGTGGTCCAGGCCATCATCGGCTTCGTCTCGCCGATGTTCGACATCCACGTCCTCAGCCTCGTGCAGGGCGTCACCCCGAACGAGCAGATGGGCCGCGTCAGCGGCACCGCGCTCTCCGCGGTGTACGGCGCCCTGTCCCTGGGCTACTTCGCCGGCGGTGCGCTCGGCGAAGCGATCGGCCTGACCGGCGGCCTCGCGGTGGCCGGCGCCGTCACCATCATCGGCGGCCTGACCCTGCTCACCGGACCGGTCGCCAAGATCAAGGAAATGCCCGGCGGCGACGACACCGCCGACGAGGGTTCTCCGGCCGCGGACGAGGCCAGGATCACCGCCTGATCGGCACCCGCCAGGGGTGTGGGAGTGGGTGCCGGCCCAGCGGCACCCACTCCACACTGCGCCCCGCACCCACCCGCAGGTCCGTACGCCCGCACCACTGCACTCACCCGCACTGCCGCACCGCCGCACGCGCCCGCACCGCCGTACGTGCCCGCAGGTCCGTACGCCCGCACGTCCGCACCCGGCGCCGCGACCCGTGGCGCCCCCTCGCCGTATCCCTCTCCCGACTCCCGAAGACGCACGGAGGCTCAAGGTGAGCGAGTCCCTCGCCGAACGCATAGCCGCACTGCCGAAGTCCCGCCGGGCACTGTTCCAGGCCCTGACGGGCCGCACCGGCGGGCGCGCCGCCGTACGGGAGGACCCTGAGCCGGCACCCCGCGACCCCGCGGACCCGCCGGTGCTCTCCTTCGCCCAGCGCCGCCTCTGGTTCATCGACCAGCTCCAGCCCGGCAGCCCCGCCTACAACGTGCCGGTCGCCACCCGCATCCGCGGCCCGCTCGACGTACCCGCCCTGCACGCGGCGCTCCAGGACGTCGTGGACCGCCACGAGGTGCTGCGGACCGTCTACACCTACCAGGAGGGCGCCACCGAGGCCCTGCCCCGCGTGGTGGACGGCTACCGGCTGCCCCTGCCGCTGACCGAACTGCCCGACGAGGAGGCGGCCCGGCCCTTCTACGACGCCGACGCGGGCGCCCCCTTCGACCTGGCCGGCGCCGTCCCGCTGCGGGCCCGGCTCGGCAGGATCGGCCCCGAGGACCACGTCCTGGTCCTCAACCTGCACCACATCGTCACCGACGGCTGGTCCATGCGGGTCCTCTACACCGAACTGGAGCGCGCCTACGCCGCCCGCACCGGGGCGCCCGCCGGGGCCGCGGCCCCGCTCGCCCTCCAGTACGCCGACTTCGCCACCTGGCAGCGCCGCCGCATCAGCGGGGACCGGCTGGAGGGCCTCACCTCCTTCTGGCGCGAGGAGCTGGGCGGCGCCAGCCCCGTGGACCTGCCCACCGACCGGCCCAGACCGCCCGTCTTCGGCCACGCCGGAGCCTCCCGCTACATCGACCTCCCGCCCCGGCTCATCGCCCGGCTGCGGGAGTTCGGCAAGTCCGAGGGCGCCACCCTCTACATGACGATGCTGGCCGGCTTCGCCGCCACCCTGCGCCGCTGGACCGGCCAGGAGGACATCGTCGTCGGCACCTCCGTCTCCGGCCGCGACCACCCGGCCTTCAGCGAACTCATCGGCTTCTTCGTCAACACCCTGCCGCTGCGCATCAGGACCGGTGGCGACCCCGGCTTCGCCGAACTGGTCCGAACCACCCGTCACACCACCCTCCAGGCGTACGCGCACCAGGAACTGCCCTTCGACCTGATCGTCGACGCCCTCGGGCTGCCCCGCGACCCCAGCCGGCCGCCGCTCACCTCCGTGATGTTCCTCCTCGACGAGACCCCGGACACCGCCCCGGGCCTCGCGGGCCTCGCCACCGAGCCCATCGACTTCTCCTCGCACGCCACCAAGTACGACCTCATGATCAGCGTCCACGACACCGGCACCGCCGTCCGCGCCCTCGTGGAGTACCCCACCGCCCTGTTCGACGCCGCGACCGTGGACCGGCTACTGGGCCACTTCCTCACCACCCTCGAAGGGGCCCTCGACCGCCCCGAAGCCCCGCTGTCCGCCCTGCCGCTGCTCACCGAAGCCGAGCGCCGGGCCGCCCTGGACGACTGGAACGCCACCCGCGCCCCCTTCCCCCAGGACGCCTGCCTGCACGAGCTGTTCGAGCAGCACGCCGACCGGCGGCCCGACGCGCCCGCCGTGATCCTGGGCGGACTCGGTGGCTGGAACATCACCTACCGGGAGCTGGAGGAGCGCGCCAACCGGCTCGCGCACCGGCTCGTCGAAGCCGGCGCGGGCCCCGACCGGACCGTGGCCCTGTGCCTGCGCCGCGGCCCCGCACTGGTCACCGCGATCCTCGCCGTCCTCAAGGCCGGCGGGGCCTACGTCCCCCTCGACCCGGACTATCCGGCCGAGCGCCTGGCGCTGCTGCTGCGGGATTCCGCTCCGCCCATCGTCGTGTCCGACGCGGAGCTGATCGGCCGGCTGCCCGTCCCCGCCGGCACCGCGCACGTCCTGCTCGACACCGACCGGGCCGCGCTCGCCGAGCTGCCCGCGACCCGCCCGGCCGTCCCCGTCACCTCCCGGGACCTCGCCTACGTCATCTTCACCTCCGGCTCCACCGGCACCCCCAAGGGCATCGCCCTGGAACACCGGGGCGTGGTCAACAACATCCTCGACCTCAACCGCTCGTACGGCATCGGACCCGGCGACTCGGTCCTCGCCCTGTCCTCGCCCAGCTTCGACATGAGCGTCTACGAGACCCTCGGCATCCTGGCCGCGGGCGGCACGCTCGTGCTGCCCGACCCGGCCGCCGCCAAGGACCCGGCGCACTGGGCCGACCTCGTCGAGCGGCACGGCGTCACCGTCTGGAACTCCGCCCCGGCCCTCCTCGGCCTCCTGGCCGACCAGCTGGAACACGCCGGCGGCCCCCGACTGCCGAAGCTGCGCACCGCGTTCCTCGGCGGCGACTGGATCCCCGTCACCCAGCCCGACCGGATCCGCGCCTTCGCGCCCGGGCTGTCCTTCGTCGCCCTCGGCGGGGCCACCGAGGCCTCCATCCACTCGGTGGAGTTCCCCGTCGGCCGGGTCGATCCGCAGTGGACGAAGCTCCCGTACGGGCGGCCCATGGCCAACCAGCTGGCCTACGTCCTCGACCCGACGGACCGCCTCGTCCCCGTCGGCGTCCCCGGCGAACTCCACCTGGGCGGCGTCGGACTGGCCCGCGGCTACCTGAACCGGCCCGAGCTCACCGAGGAGAAGTTCGTCCACGTCGAGCTGGCACCCGGCCGCACCGAACGCCTCTACCGCACCGGCGACCTGGCCCGCTACGGCGCCGACGGCACCATCGAACTCCTCGGCCGCACCGACTTCCGGATCAAGCTCAACGGGCTCCGCATCGAGCCCGGCGAGGTCGAGAGCGCACTGCGCGAGCGCCCCGGCGTCCGCGAGGCCGTCGTCACCGCCCGCCGCGCTGCCGCCGGCTCCGACCGGCTCGTCGGCTACGTGGTCCCCGAGGAGGGCGCGGGCCTCGACACCGCCGCCCTACGGACCGCGCTCGGCGCGGTCCTGCCCCCGCACTGCGTCCCCGCCGAACTGGTGCTGCTGGAGCGGCTGCCGCTGAGCCCCAACGGCAAGGTCGACCGGGGCGCCCTGCCCGACCCGCGCCCCGCCGCTCCCACCCCGGAGCGGCCCGCCCCCGCACCCGCGGACGCGGACCCGGTCGCCCTGCGGATCGCCGCAGTCTGGGCCGAGGTGCTCGGGGTACCGGACGTCGCGCCCGACGACGACTTCTTCGCCCTCGGCGGGGACTCCTTCGCCGCCGTGCGCGCGGTCCGCGCCGTCGCCACCGCCCTGCCGGACGGCGGAGCCACCGTCCTGCGCGTCGTCGACCTCTTCAGCAACCCGACCCCGGCCGGGCTCGCCGCCCGCAGCGCCGAACTCGGCGCAGCCGGAACGGCCGCACACGGCCTGCTGCACCGGCTCACCCCCGAACGCCCCGCCGGCACCACCGCGCTGACCCTCGTCTGCTTCCCGCACGGCGGCGGCGACGCCATCGCCTACCAACCCCTCGCGGCCCAGCTCCCGCCGCACATCGAGCTCCTGGCCGTTTCCCCGCCCGGCCACGACCCGCTGCGCCCCGGCCCGATGCTGCCGGTCCCCGAGTTCGCGGAACTCGCCGCCCGGGAGATCGCCCGCACCGTGCGGGGACCGTACGCGGTCTACGGCCACTGCGCCGGGGTCGTCACCGCGCTGGAGACCACCCACGTACTGGAACGGATGGGGCAGCGCCCGATCGCCCTGGACCTCGCCGCGGCCCTCCCGGAGGAGGACCCCGAGTACGCCCTGGAGATGGAGCGCGTCTCCGGCGACGACGACCTCGTTGCCTACCTGACCACCATGGACGGCTTCGACGGCGTCCTCGACGACAGCGACCTCACCGCGGTCCTGCGGATGGTCCGCCACGACATGACCGAGGCCGCCCGCTTCTTCGCCCGTACCCCGGGCGGTTACGACCGGCCCCTCGCCACCCCGCTCACCTGCATCATCGGCGACGCCGACGACGCGACCGAGGGCTACGAGAACGGCTACCGCGCCTGGGGCCGGTACGCGGCCGACGTACGCCTCGCCGTGATCCCCGGGGGCCGCCACTACTTCGCCAAGCACCTGCCCGACCGGCTCGCCGCTCTCCTCGTCGACCTGCACCGCAACGGAGGAACCCATGTCTGATCTCGCCGAACGGCTCGGCCGTCTGCCCCAGGGACAGCGCTCCCGGCTGCTGGGACGGATGCGCAACCAGATGACGGCCGGCGTGGGCCGGCGCATCGAACTGAGGCGCGCCGACCACGGACCGCGCTCCCGCTCCTCCTTCCAGCAGGAGCAGATGTGGTTCGTCGACAAGCTCGGCGCCGGCAAGGCCCGCAACAACATAGCCCTGGCCATAGGCCTGGGCGGCCCCCTCGACCGGGCCGCCCTGCACGAGGCGCTCAACGCCGTCGTCGCCCGCCACCAGGTGCTGCACAGCAAACTCGTCGAGATCGACGGAGTCCCCTGGCAGGAGCCCGTCCCCTCCTTCGTGCTCGGCGTCCAGAGCACCGACCTGTCCGGCAGCGAGGACGCGGACCGCGAACTCGCCGAGCTCACCGCGAGCTGCGCCGCCGCCCCCTTCGACCTCGCCGCCGCCCCGCCCGTCCGCGCCCACCTCGTACGCCTCGCCGCCGAGCGGCACGTCCTGCTCTGGGTCGTCCACCACATCGCCTGGGACCCGGGCTCGACCCGGATCTTCACCGAGGAACTGACCGCCAGCTACGCCGCGGCCGCCGCGGGCAAGCGCCCCGAGGCCCCCAGACTCGCCGTCGAGTACGCCGACTTCGCCGCCTGGCAGCGCGCCAAGCTGGAGAACGACGAGCACGGCCGGGCGCTCGCGACCAAGTGGCGCCAGATCCTGGCCGGGGCCGTCGCCACCGAGGTCCTGCCCGACCACCCGCGCGGCCCCGAGACCCGCGGCGACGGCCGCGGCCTGAAACTGACCCTCGACCAGAAGCTGCTGGACCGCCTCACCGAGCTCGCCGACGCGGGCAGCACCACCGTCTTCACCACCCTGCTCGCCGCCTTCAACGCGCTGCTGCGGCACTGGACCCGCACCGAGGACGTCGTCGTCGGCACGGCCAGCGCCTCCCGGCCGCACCCCGATCTGGAGCAGGTCATCGGCTGCTTCGTCCAGATGATCACCCTGCGGACCGAGGTCACCGACCAGCTCACCTTCCGCGAGCTGGTCACCCGCACCGCGTCCTCCGTCATGGACTCCTTCACCAACAGCGAGCTGCCCTTCGAGCAGGTGGTCGAAGCCGTCCGCCCGGTGCGCGACCCGCTGCGCCACCCGCTCTTCCAGATCGAGTTCACCTCGCTGGGCCGCTGGGGCACCCACCGGGCGCAGGCCGCGGACGTCGAGTTCACCATGGACCAACTGCACGACGGAGCAGCGAAGTTCGACATGAGCTTCCTCGTCGGAGAGAACGACGGTCTGGAACTCTCCCTCGAGTACAACACCTCCCTCTACCGGCACGGCACGGCCAGCGCCCTGCTCGGCGCCTTCCGCCAGGTCCTGGAGCAGGTCGCCGAGAACCCCGACCTCCAGGTGGGCGACATCAGCCTGGTCGAGGAGCCGGCCGCCTCCCGGCACGCCCGCGAGCTGTCCCGCGGCGGCCCCGTCGACGAAGCCGCCTGGACCACCACCTTGGACCGTGCGTTCCGCGAGCGGGCCACCATCCACCCCGACGCGGTCGCCGTCCGCCACGGCTCCACCCGGCTCGACTACGCGGCCCTCGACCGCTGGTCCGAGGCCATCGCCCACCGGCTGCGCGACCGCGGCGTCCGCCACGGTGACCCCGTCGCCGTGTGCGTGTCCCGCGGGCCGGCCGCCGTGGCCGGGGTCCTCGGCGTGCTCAAGGCGGGCGCCCACTACATCCCGGTCGACCGGGCAGCCCCGGCCGAGCGGACCCGTACCGTACTGGCCGACGCGAAGGTCCGGCACGCCCTCGTCGACGAAGCCGCGCAGCTGCCCGTACCGCTGGAGCTGGTGACCACCGGAACGGCGGCCCCCGTCCGGGAGGTCCCCTCCCTCGCACCGACCGCCACGCCCGGCGACCTGGCCTACGTGCTCTACACCTCGGGCAGCAGCGGCACCCCCAAGGGGGTCATGATCGAGCACCGCTCGGTCACCCACTTCTCCCGCACCATCGCCAAGGCCTACGAGGTCCGGGCCGAGGACCGGGTCCTGCAGTTCGCCCCGCTCACCTTCGACGTCTCCGTCTTCGAGATCTTCACCACCCTGCTGGCGGGCGGCTCGCTCGTCATCGCCACCGACGACGAGCGCCGCGACCCGGCCCTGCTCCAGACCCGGATGCGCGAGGACGCGGTCACCGTCGCGGAGCTCCCGCCCGCCCTCCTGCCGCTGCTCGACCAAGCCGGACTGCCCGACCTGCGACTGGTCTCGGTGGGCGGCGAGGCCTTCCCCGGCCGACTCGTCGCCGAATGGACCGCGGGGGAGCGGAGGTTCGTCAACGGCTACGGCCCCACCGAGGCGACCGTCGCCGTCACGCTCATGGACTGCACCGGCAGCTACGACCGCAACCCGCCGATCGGCCGCCCCATGCCCGGCCACCAAGCCTTCGTCCTCGACGAGCGGCTGCGCCCGGTCCCGCCCGGCGTACCCGGTGAACTCTGCGTCTCCGGTCCCGGCGTCGCCCGCGGCTACCTGGGCCGCCCCGACCTCACCGCCGACCGCTTCGCCGACAACCCCTACGCGGACGGCCCCGAGACGGCCCGCCTCTACCGCACCGGCGACCTGGTCCGCTGGCTGCCCGGCGGCAACCTGGACTTCCTCGGCCGCACCGACCGCCAGCTCAAGGTGCGCGGCCACCGCATCGAGCCGGGCGAGGTCGAGTCCGTGCTCACCGGGCACCCCTCCGTGCAGCAGGCCGTCGTGGTGGCCCAGCCCGCCGCGGGCGGCGAGCGCATGCTGGCCGCCTACGTCACCGTCGAACAGGTGGGCTCGTACGCCTCCGAGGTCGCCGACGCCGAAGGCCTGCGCGCCTACGCGGCCGGCCGGCTGCCCGGCTACATGGTCCCGGTCGTCGTCGTCCTGGACGAACTGCCCCTCACCCCGCACGGCAAGGTCGACACCGCAGCCCTGCCCCTGCCCACCGAGCAGTCGGGCGAGGGCGGCACCGCGCCGCGCGACGCCGTCGAGGAGCAGATCTGCCGGGACATCCTCACCCCGCTGCTCGAATGGCAGAACCCGGACGTGGAGGGCGACTTCTTCGCCCTGGGGGGCAGCTCGCTCCAGGCCACCATCGTGGTCTCCCGGGTCCGCGCCCTCTTCGGCATCGACATCGCCCTCGCCGACTTCTTCGGCCGCCCGACCGTCGCGGGACTGGCCGAACTGGTCCGCGCCGCCAAGGCCGAGGCCGCCGGCGAACAGGACCGGCTGCTCGCGGTCTTCGAGCAGATCGAGAACATGAGCGACGACGAGGCCGCCGCCCTCCTCGGCTCCCTCCAGCAGCCGGACGGCTCCTGATGGCCGACCCGGCCGGGCTCGAAGGAGCGCTCGCCGCGCTCCCCGAGGCGAAGCGCGAACTCGCCCGGCTGATGCTGGCCGCCCGGCAGCCCGTACCCGCCCACCCGGCCCCGCGCTCCGGCGCGGGGCCGGTCCCGCCCACCGCGCTCCAGGCCCGGCTGTGGCGCCGCGAGCGCACCCACCCGGCCGTCGCCACCGGCTCGCACGCCCTGCGGCTGACCGGCCCGCTCGATCCGCAGCGGCTCGTGGCGGCCCTCACCGGGGTGCTGCGCCGCCACGAAGCGCTGCGCACCCGGCTCACCGTCTCCACCACCGGTCAACCGCGGCTGCACGTGGACGAGGAACCGGTGCTGCGGCTCACCCGGGCCGACCTCTCGGGCTTCACCCCGCAGGCCGCCGCCGATCGCGTGGCCCTGCAGAGCACCGAGAGCGCCTCCACCGTCCTCGACCTGGAGAGCGGCCGCACCAGCGCGTTCCGGCTGCTGCGGCTCGCCCCCGACGAGCACGTCCTGATCCTCGCTTCCCACCTCGCGGTCTTCGACGGTTGGTCCTCCGGGGTCTTCCTCGCGGACCTGGCCGCCGGCTACCGCGGGGGCGCGGGTCCGGGCGGCTCGACCCCGCCCGAGCTCCAGTTCCCCGACTACGCCGACTGGCAGCACCGGTGGCTCGCCGGACCCGACGGCTCCGCCGAACTCACCCGCCGCCGGGCCGCCTTCGCCGCCGACCCGCCCGCACCCCGGGCGCCCGGCGGATTCGAACGCGGCCACCTGCCCGTACGGCTCGCCCGCGGGCCGGTCGACGCCGGGCTGGAGCTGGGCGCGGCCGAGGGAGCCACCCCGTTCATGACGCTCCTCGCCGCGCTGGCCGTCGTACTGGCCCGCAGGGACGGCCGTACCTCCGTGGTCATCGGCACCCCGGCGGCCGGCCGCTTCGCCGGACCGCTCGAAGGCGCCGTCGGGCAGTTCACCACCGTGGTACCGATCCGGATCGACCTCGCGGGCGGCCCCGCCTTCCGGGAGCTGCTGCACCGCACCCGGGCCGCGGTCGCCGAGGCGCTCGCCCACCAACGCCTGCCCGTGGACGTCCTGTTCGGCGACGGGACGCCCCCGCCGTACAACGTCCTGTTCGCCCTCCACAACTACCCGTCGGTCCCCCTGGACCTGCCGGGCATCGAGGTCGGCCAGCTGCCCGGGCCGCCCGCCCGGCACCTGGAGCTCTACAGCCCCGACCCGGCCGCCGCGCTCGCCTGCATCGGCCTCGTGGAACGCGACGGGGAGATCGGCGGCACCGCCGAGTACAACCGCCACGCGGCCGCGCCCGAGGACGTGCGAGGGCTGCTCACCGGAATCGAGGACGTGCTGGACCGGGCCGTCGCCGCGCCCGCATCCCCACTCACCACCTAGGGAGTTGCCCGTGCTCACCACCGAGTTCTACCGTGCGCCCGCGGACTGCGGGCTCGTACGGAGCGGAGCCGATGTGCCCCGCACCCCCATGCGGGCCCTGCGCGAGGACATCCACGACATCCTGGTCTCGGCCCCCGTGGCCGAGGCCCGGCGCACCCGCGACCCCCGGCCCCTGCACCGGGCCCTGGGCGAGCGGGGCCTGCTCGCGCCCCAGTGGCCCGAGGAGTACGGAGGCCGCGGCATCAGCCAGGTCGCGGCCGCCGTGCTGGTCGAGGAACTGGCCATGCACGACGTCCCCGACCTGCTGCACACCCTCACCGTGCAGATCGTCGGTTCCACCCTGCTGGGCGTCGCGAGCCCGGCGATGAAGGCCCGGCACCTGCCGGGCTTCGCGGCCGGCACCGCCTTCGGCTGCGTGCTCTTCAGCGAACCCCAGGCCGGCTCCGACCTCAACATCCTCTCCACCCGCGCCGTCTCCGACGGCAAAGGCGGCTACAAGTTGTACGGCACCAAGGTCCACTCGCTCTTCGCCCGGCTCGCCGACTACGGGTTGTGCCTGGCCCGCGGCGAGGACGACGCCTTTAGCCTCTTCCTCGTCCCCCTGGCCCAGCCCGGCGTCACCATCCGACAGATCCCCGGCATGGGCGACGACGCCTTCCACGAGGTCACCCTCGACGGCGTCGCCGTGAGCGCCGACGACGTGGTCGGCGAGACCGGCCAGGGCTGGGCGATCGTCGTCAAGACCCTCGCCTTCGAGCGCACCGGACTCGACTACTACGTCAAGGCGCTGCGCTGGTACCGGGCCGCCGTCGAACGGCTGGAGGCCCACACCGACCGGCTGGAGGCCGGCCAGCACGACCAGATCGGCCTGGCCAAGCTCAACGCCCGGCTGCTCGCGGCGGGAACCCTGGTCCGCCGCGTCCTCACCCGCCTCGACCGGGGCGAACTCAACGAGGACGAGGCCGCCGCCGCCAAGTGGTACACCACCGAACTCGCCGCAGAGGTGGCCTGGTGGGCCGCCGAACTCGACGGCGACACGAGCATGACCCTCGACGACCCCGAGGTCGACGGGGTGGCACACCCACTCGATGCGGCGTTGCGCGAAGCCCCGGGGATGCGGATATCGGGCGGCACCGCCGAAATGATGCTGGAGACGCTGGCCCGGCTGCGTCTCGACTCAGGGGCGGAGGTACGGCCGTGACATCACAGGCGGTAAGCGGGAACGACACGGGCGGCCAGGGCCCGGCGGCGGCGTCCGAGCGCTGGCGGGAGCGGGAGGACGAGGACTCGCTCTTCCGGCAGCTCCGGCTCACCGTGCGCCAGGGCCTGGAGGTCGACGGGGACACCCCCGCCGGTGCCTGGGAAGCGCTGACCCAGGTCGGCGCGTGGGAGTTCGCCCTGCCCATCGGCCACGACGGCCTCGACCTCGGCCAGGCGGTCATCGCCATGGTGTGCGAGGAGGCGGGCAACGCGATGCAGTCCCTCCCGCTGACCGACACCCTCCTCGCCCTGGACCTGATCTCCGGCCTCGGCCCGCTGGCCCCCGAAGCCGCCGGAAACGTCCTGGACCAGGTGCGCACCGGAGAACTGGAACTCGCCGTGCCGGGCCGGCTGCCCGATCCGCGCGGCACCGTACCGCCGGGCATCACCTGGAAGCCGGACGCGGACACCGGCGGCGTCGTCCTCACCGGAACCGGTGGCCCCTTCGCCGCCGGAGTCGGCCCGGGCGCCCTGCTGGTCCTGGCCGGCGGTCCCGACGGCCCGTGCGTGGCGCTCGTACCCCTGCCCACCGAGGGCGTCCGGGTCCGCCCGCTGCGCGACCACGGCGGGGGAGCCGTCGCCGGCGCCGTCTTCGACGAGGTACGGCTGCCCGCCGAGGCGGTGCTGCTGAGCGGCCTCGCCGCCGAACAGGCCCTCGCCCGCGTGGGTCTGCGCGCCGCCGTCCACCAGGCTTCGCTGCTGGCCGGGATCACGGCGGCCGCCCTGACCGCGGTCGTCTCCCGGATCCGCGGCCGTCAGCAGTTCGGCCAGGCCCTGGTCAAACACCAGGGCCCCCGGCTGCGCGTGGCGGGCCTGCTGGCCCGGCTCGACGCCGTGCGCTGGGCCGTGGGGGACGCGGCCCGCGACCTCGACGCGGACCGGCTCACCGCGGGGGAGGCTGCCGGACTGATCGCCCTCACGGCGGAGACCACGCTCGACGTCACCCGTGACGCGGTCCATCTGCACGGTGCCTCGGGCCTGGTCCGCGACGGCCTGGTGGCGGGCTGCTACCGGCGCGCGGCCTGGGAGGCCCTGCGGTGCGGACGTCCCGCCCACCTCTGGGACATCGCGGCGCACACGCCCTGACCGGCGTCCACGCGGAAGGGGCCCCCGCACGGCGGGAGCCCCTTCCGCGTACCGTCCAGGCCGTCAGACCAGGTCGCGGCGCATGACCCAGCGGTGCCGCTTGTCGCTCTTGGCCTCGGTGCGGTGGACCCGGCGGAAGCCCGCCCGCTCGAACATGTCCATCGTCCCGACATAGGCGAGGGTCGGATTCACCCGGCCGCCCTCCGGGTCCACCGGATACCCCTCGACCGCGGGCGCGCCGTGGGCGCGCGCATGCTCGACGGCCCCCTCCAGCAGGCCCGAGGCGACCCCCTTGCCCCGGAAGTCCTTGCGCACGACGAAACAGGTCACCGACCACACGGGCAGGTCGTCCACCGGTGTGATCGTCTTCGAGGAGGTCAGCCGGTCGAGCTGCCGGCGCGGGGCCACGTTGCACCAGCCCGCCACCTCGCCGTCCAGGAACCCGAGGACCCCGGGCGGCGGATCGGCCTTCTCCATGAGGCCGCGCAGGTGCTCGCCCCGCTCGTCCGCCGTGAGCCGCCCGTACTCGCCGGTGGACAGCCGCCACGCCATGCACCAGCACGTGTGCGCGCTCTTCTTCGGCTGGAGCACCTGGCGGATGTCGTCCCACAGATCCGCCGTGGCGGGTCGTACTTCTAAACTCATGCTGCTACTTCGCTCTCTTCCGCTGCCTACGAGCGTCCCGCGGCCGCGGTGTCCCGCGACCCGGTGACGACATCGGTCATCACGGCGGCCAGCACCCCGAGGGCCCGCCGGCACGCCTTGTGTCCTACGTCCAGATGGGTGACCAGCCGGACCGTCTCCGGGCCGGGCGCGGTCACCAGTACTCCTTCCTTGGCGGCCCGTGCGACGACCTCGTCGGCGCCGGGTACCTCGATGAGGACGATGTTGGTCTCCGGCGGGCGCACGGTGAACCCCGCGTTCCGCAGCCCCGCCGCCAGCAGCGCGGCGTGGGCGTGGTCCTCGGCGATCCGCTCCACGTGGTGGTCCAGGGCGTACAGTCCCGCAGCCGCCAGGATGCCCGACTGGCGCATGCCACCGCCCAGACCGTGCCGCAACTTCCGGGCCCGCGGCAGCCTTTCGGCCGACAACAGGAGCACCGAGCCGACGGGCGCGCCCAGCCCCTTCGACAAGCACACGGACAGCGAGTCGGCCGTCCGCCCGTACGCGCGCGCCGAAGTGCCGGTCGCGGCCATCGCGTTCCAGATCCGGGCCCCGTCCATGTGGACCGCGACGCCCGCGCCGGACGTCAGTTCCCGTACGGCGCGCAGCGTGTCCAGCGGGTGGACCGTGCCGCCGGCCCGGGTGTGGGTCTGCTCCACCTCCACCGCACGGGTGCCGAGCGTGTACGGGTTCCCCCGCCGGACGACCCCGGCCAGCAGGGCCGCGGTGAGCACCCCCCGCTCCGCCGTCACCGTGCGCGTCTGGATCCCGCCGTAGCGGGCCGGGGAGGCCTCCTCGTGCGCCAGGACGTGCGCCTCGGCGTCGCACACCAGCTCCTCGCCGGGACCGACGAGGAGCTGGAGGGCGATCTGGTTGGCCATCACCCCGGACGGGGTGAACAGGGCACCGGAGAAGCCGAAGAGCCCGGCGATCCGGTCCTCCAGCGCGCGGACGGTCGGGTCCTCCCCGAACAGGTCGTCGCCGACCTCGGCCGCGGCCATCGCGGCCCGCATCCCGGGACCCGGCCGGGTCACCGTGTCGCTGCGCAGATCGACGGTCTCGAAACTCCCGATGGTCATGACGGTACGTCAACTCCTCGTTCGCGGGGCCGTGGGGTGAGTTCGCGGGCCGCCACCCAGTCCAGCAACGGACGCACCAGCTGCCAGGTCTCCCGTACCAGCTCCCCGGCGCGCGCCGTGTGGAGCCCGACGTCCGGACCGAGGCGGCGTCCCGCGTCGATCTTGCGGTGGCGCAGCAGCCCCAGCCGCGGGTGGTCCGCCGGGACCCCCCGCGGCCGGGACTTGAGCCGGTCGCCGCCCAGGGTGAACCCCCGGTCCTCCAGCCGGCCCGCGATCGCGGCCAGCTCCGCGCCGCCGTCCTCCTCCTCGACGGCGGCGCGGTACCGGGCGACCTCGGCCCCGGCGTAGGGGTACCAGCGGCCGGAGGCGTAGAGGCCGTGCCGGTCCAGGTGCACCCAGAGGCCCAGACAGGGCAACAGATCCAGATAGGCGCCCTGGTAGCACTTGTACGGGGACTTGTCGTGGGACATCCGGGTGTCCCGGACCGGGCCGAGCACCCGCACCTCGCCCGATCCGGTCGACTCCCGGAAATGCGCGCTCAGTTCAGCGGCCAGCTCGTCCATCGGCGCACGTACGTCACGCTCGTACCGCTCGCGGTGGCGCAGCCGCCACGCCTCCTTGCTGTTGTCGGCCGCGAGGTCCTCGTACAGGCGCAGTGCCGAGGGCGGGAAGCCGCTGAAGGTCACGGCAGGTACCCCGGCAGGGGGTGGGCGGCGCACAGCTCGGACACCCGGGTACGCACCCGGTCGCGCAGCACGTCCGGCAGTACGCCGCCCTGCGCGCGCAGCGCCGTGAGGACGTCGGCGACCAGGTCGGCGCACTCGGCGGCCACCGCGTGGTCCATCCCGCGCGCCGCCAGCGTGTTGGTGCCGAGCCGCAGTCCGCCCGTCACCCGGACGGGTGTGGTGTCGCCGGGGACCCGGTTGCGGTTGACGACGATTCCGCAGGACTCCAGGGCCTGCTCGGCGATGTCCCCGGTGACGCCGGTGCCGCGCAGGTCGAGCAGCACCATGTGGGTGTCCGTACCGCCCGTGACCAGCCGGAACCCCCGGTCCAGGAGCCGCTCGGCGATCGCCTGCGCGCCGTCGGCCAGCCGCTTGGCGACCTCCGCGAAGTCCGGGCTCCCCACGAAGTCCAGGGCGCGCGCCTTGGCCGCCACCGACGCCAGGTCGGGCGTGCCCTGGGTGAACGGGAACACGGCGCGGCGCAGGGTCGCCGCCAGGGTGCCGCGCTCCGGTCCGGCCTTGCGGGCCTCCTTGCCGAGCAGGATCAGACCGCCGCGCGGGCCGTACAGCTGCTTGTAGGTGCTGGTGGTGGTCACGTGGGCGTGGTCGACGGGGCTCTGGTGGAGGCCGGCCGCGACCAGTCCAGCGATGTGCGAGATGTCGGCCAGGAGATAGGCGTTGGCCTCGTCCGCGATCTCCCGGAAGCGGGCGAAGTCGATGCTGCGGGGGTAGGCGCTCGCCCCGCAGACGATCAGCTTCGGGCGGTGCTCCAGGGCCAGTTCGCGGATCTGGGCGTAGTCGAGCAGCCCCTCCGGTGTCACCCGGTAGCCGTGGGCGCGGTAGTAGCGGCCGGTCACCGAGGCGGGGGAGCCGTGGGTGAGGTGGCCCCCGCAGTCCAGGTCCAGCCCGAGCAGGGAGTCACCGGGGTTCAACAGCGCCGTGATCACGGCGAGGTTGGCGGAGGAGCCGGAGTGCGGTTGCACGATCGCGTCCTGGGCCCCGAACGCCGCGCACGCCCGGTCGATCGCGAGGCGTTCGATCTCGTCCGCGACCCCGCAGCCGGCGTGGTAGCGGTTCCCGGGGAATCCCTCGGCGGTCAGGTTGCCGAGCGCGCTGCCCTCGCAGGCCAACACGGAGGGATCGGCGACGCTGGACGCCGCGACCATCATCAGCGTGTCGCGCTGGCGCGCCGACTCCCGGGCCAGCAGGTCGTACAGGACGGAATCGCGCTCTCTCAGGCGGGTGTTGGCGTGCGCGGCGAAATCGATCAGGTCGGGCGCGGGCACCCGTGGCGCGCCGCCCCGGAGCCCGTCCTCGTCCAGCGGATCGGTGACGGGCGCGGGCAGGGTGAGGCTCATGACTGTCCCCTCTCGGAATCGTCCGTGATGGCCGTGCTGAACCGGCTCGGGTCCTCAGCCGTCCGCATCGGCGGTGTCCGTCTCGTCGTCCAGCTCGCCGAAGGCCTCGGCGACCGCGACCGCCTCCGCGCCGTGCTGCTCGTCCGCGGCGATCTTTCCGGCCAGTTCGGAGATCAGCGGGTTCTGGAACACGGTCTTCACCGGCACCGGCACCCCCAGCAGCTCCTTGAGCAGACCGGCCAGCCGGGTACCGCTGAGCGAATCGCCGCCCAGGCTGAAGAAGTTGTCACCGGGCGCCACCCCGTCCAGGCCGAGGATGTCGGCGACCGCCGCACACACCACGAGCTCCAGGGCGCTGCCCGGCCCGTCCCCGGCGTTGCGCACGGCCGCCTCGTCGGCGGACTGCTGCCGCCCGGCGGAAGAGGCCAGCAGCAGCCGGTCGACCTTGCCGTTGCGGGTCAGCGGCAGCTCCGGCAACACCGTGAGCGCGGCCGGCACCATGGAGCCGGGCAACTGCGCGGCGAGCCGCTCCAGCACCGGACCGGCCGCCCCGGCCCCGGCCACGACGAAGGCGTGCAGCCGACGCACCCCGTGCGCGCTGGCCGGAGCCACCACCACGGCCGCCTCGACCTCGGCGTCCTGGCGCAGTACGGCCTCGATCTCGCCGAGCTCGATCCGGTGGCCCTGGATCTTCACCTGGAAGTCGTCCCGGCCCAGGATCTCGATGCTGCCGTCGGGCAGGTACCGGCCCAGGTCACCGGTCAGATAGGCGCGTTCGCCGCTCTCCGGAAGGTGCACGAAGCGGTTCGCGGTGCGCTCCGGGTCGTTCCAGTAGCCGAGTGCGAGCCCGACGTCGCTGGCCACGGCCATCTCGCCGACCACCCCGAGCGGGCGCTCGTGGGCGGACGCATCGACGATGTAGTAGCGCTGGTTGGTGATCGGCTTGCCGTACGGGATGCTCGTCCAGGAGGGGTCGACCTCGCCGATCGGCTGGAACAGCGACCAGCAGATCGTCTCGGTCGGACCGCCCGAACCCACCACCTGGATCCGGGGGCTCTGCGCCCGCAGCCGGTCCGGCAGCGTCAGCGGGATCCAGTCGCCGGAGAGCACGGACAGCCGCAGGGACTCCAGCGGCCGGCCGCCGCCGCGCCGCTCGCGCACCTCGGCCTCGCCGACCAGCAGTTCCATCAGGACGGGCACGGAGTTCCACAGGGTGACCTGCTCGGCCTGGACCAGATCGGCCCAGACGTCGGGCTCGGCGTGCTCGAACGGCGGCGGCAGCACCACGGTCCCGCCCTGCGTCAGGACCCCGAACACGTCGTAGATCGAGGCGTCGAAGTGCAGCCCGGAGATGGCCAGCAGCCGGTCCCGCGCACCGACCTCGAAGCGTGTCGCGACGTCGCGGATCAGGTTGACCACGCCGATGTGGTCGACCATCACGCCCTTGGGCTCACCGGTCGAGCCCGACGTGAAGATCGTGTACGCGAGGTCCGCCGGGGTCTGCGCGGTCTCGGGCCGGGTGTCGGTCCCGGACTCGAAGTCCTTGTCCACCCGGTAGCGGCGGGCCGTGGGGGGCCAGCTGATCCGGGGGTCCAGCCAGGACTGGGTGAGGATCCGGTCGACGTTGGCCTCGGTGAGCAGGCGGCGCAACCGCTCCGGCGGCACGGACGGGTCCAGCGGCAGATAGGCGGCGCCGGAGGCGAGGATCCCGTACACCGCGGCGTACTGCTCCCAGCCCTTCTCCATCACCACGGCGACCAGCTCGCCCGGGGCCGCCCCGTGGTCCCGCAGCGTGTGCCCGATCCGCCAGGCGTACGAGGCCAGCTCGGCGTAGGTCAGGCGCCGCCCGGAGGCGTCCACCACGGCCTCGGCACCGGGGGTGCGCTCCACCTGCTGGGCGAACAGCTCGTGCAAGGTGGTGTACGGGATCTGCCCGGCGGTGTCGTTGACCCGGCGGCGCAGCGTCCGCTCGGCCGCCGGGATCAGGTCGAACCGCCGGGCGTGCAGGGACTGCGCATCCCGCGTGAGCCGCTCCAGGAGGTCCACGTACGCGCCGAAGGCGGCGTCGACGAAGCCGGGCGCGAATGCCCCGTCGACGAAGTCCCAGATGACGCGCAGCTCACCGGCCAGTTCGCGCAGCTGTACGTCGAGCGAGACCTGCGGGGTCTGTGAGATCGAGTACACCTCCCGGCCCAGGTCCGTGACGGGCCTGCGCACCGGGTAGTCGAGCAGGCTGGTGACGACCACCGGCATGCCGGCCTGCGCGCCCACCCCGTGCAGCCGGGTCAGCTCGCGCAGCACGCGCACGCCGTTGAAGGCACCGTGCTCCGCGTCGCGGGCGAGCTGGTCGCGCAGGGCGTGCGCCCGGTCCAGGAAGGTCGCGCCGGAACCGTCGGCGGCGAGCATCACGGCATTGGTGAAGTCACCGAGGACGCCGGCGATGTCCGGGTGCACCGCCGGGCGCTGGAAGATCGGGTAGTTGATGGTGAAGTCGGACTCCTCCGCCCAGCACCGGACCACCTCGGCGAAGGCGGCGGTCAGCAGGACCGACGGCGTCAGCCCCGCCTCGCGCGCACGGGTCGAGAAGCGCTGCCAGTCCTCGGGGGAGAGGCGGTGCTCGCGCCGGTCGAAGCGCACCTCGCCGCCGCCGGCGGCGGATCCGCCCGTGGGCAGCGAGGGGGCCGGCGGCAGGGTGGGGACCCGCTCCAGCCAGTAGTCGCGGGCGGCGCGGAAGGCCTCGGTGTGCGGCAGGGCGTCGGCACGCCAGTGGGCGTACTCGGCGAAGTCGATGCCGGGCTCCGGGAGTTCGGCGTCCGGGTCCTCGTACAGGTCGACCAGCTCGGGGAAGAGCACCTGGAAGGCGCTGGAGGCGTCCAGTACCTGGAGGTCGATCCCGAGGTGGACCCGGCTCAGGTTCCCCGGACCGCCCAGCCGGATGATCCGCAGGTCGAACAACGGCCAGCTGCCCACCGGGAAGACCACGTGGCTCATCTCGTCCCGCAGCGCGGCGAGCCGCTCCCGCGAGGCGTCGGCGGACAGCCCGCTCAGGTCCACGACCGGTATCTCGAAGGGCAGCGGGTCGGCCGGCACCCACTGCGTGCCGTCCGTGCGGCCGATCGCGCGGAGCATGTCGTGACGGGCGACCACCTTGCGCCAGGCGGTGGCGAAACGCTCGGGATCGAGGTCCGCACGCTCCCATTCGAAGTATCCGTAGCAGCCGATACCGCCCAGCTCGACTGCTTCACCTCGCCCGATCATCAGTGCCTGTTGCGTCTCGGTCATCGGGAAGGACGCGGCACTGTCCGCGCGAGCGGGCAGGAGCTCGGTCATGGTCCAACTCCATTCGGTGTTACGGGCCGTTGGCTGGTGCGTGCCTGGGATGGTTGCGGGCCGGAGCGCCCTGCTGCGGGGCAGGGCGAGGCTAGGGTCGGTGAGTTAGCCGCCGGTTATGTTCCGCCCCGGCGGCGGCTCCGCGGTCGGCCGCGGCCCCCTCGTCCAGGGAGAGCGCGAAGAGCCGTACGAGCGGATGGAACAGGTAGCAGGGCTGGCCCCACTCGTCCGCGCCGCTGACCTCCAGCAGGGCCGCGTCGGCGAGCGCCTCCAGCAGCCGCTCGGCCTCGGTCTCCGGCAGGCCGAGCGACAGCGCCGCCGCCGCGGCGGGGAACGGCTGCGGACCGAGCGCGGCCAGCGCCGGGAACGCCGCCCGCACCTCGGGGTCCAGCGCCCGCCAGGACGGCAGCAGCGAGCCGTGCACGTCCTGATCGCCCGAGTGCAGCTCCCGCAGCCGGGTGACCGGATCCGCGAGCCGGCGGGCCAGTCGGTCCGGGGTGGAGTGCGGCCGGGCGGCGATCCTGGTCCCGACGATCCGCAGGGCCAGCGGCAGACCGGCGCAGTGCTCGACGATCGCGGACGCCGCACCGGGCGCCGAGGCCACCCGGGCGGGACCGGCCGCTGCCGAGAGCAGCTCCAACGAGTCCCGGCGCGCCAGGGGAGCCAGGGCCACGGTGTGCGCCCCGGCCACGGTGGGCAGGGCGGTCCGCCCGGTGACCAGGACCGCCGGCTCCGGGGTGTTGGGCAGCAGCGGCCCCAACTGCGCCGCCCCGGAGGCGTTGTCCAGCACGATCAGCAGCTGCCTGCCCCGGGTCCGCTCCCGGTAGAGCCGGACCAGCTGGTCCTGCTCCTCGGTGTCCAGTACGTCGTCCAGCGGCCCCAGCGCGCGCAGCAGCCCGCGCAGCACCCGGGTGGGGTGCCGGGGAGTGCCGTCGGGCTCGCGCAGGTCGGCGTACAACTGCCCGTCGGGGAAGTGTCGTTGGCAGCGGTGGGCCGCGTGGACGGCCAGGGCGGTCTTGCCGAGTCCGGCCATGCCCGTGACCAGGACCCGGCGGGGCCGCCCGGGGCCCTGCGCATCGGGGGCCAGCGCACGGCACAGCAGCTCCAGTTCGGGCTCCCGGCCCGTGAAGTCGACGGTGTCGGGGGGCAGCATGGCCGGGGCGCCGTCCGGGCGGCCGGTGGCATCTCGCCGGGGGCCGGTCAACACGGCGGGCGCGGAGCGCGGCCGCCGGTCCAGCGTGCCTTCCAACAGCGCCCGGTAGGTGGCCTGGAGCTCCTCGCCGGGGTTGACGCCCAGCTCGTCGGCGAGCACCACGCGGCCGTGGTGGTAGAGGTGGATGGCGTCCGCCTGCCGCCCCGACCGGCACAGGGCGGTCATCAGCTGGCACCGGATGCGCTCGCGCAGCGGGAACTCGGCGACCAGTCCGGTGAGCTCGCCGGTGATCTGCTCGTGCCGGCCCAGCGCGAGATCGGCCGCGATGCGGTGCTCCAGGGTGACCGCCCGGGCCTCCGTCAGCCGGGGCGCCTCGGCGTCGGCGAGGTATTCCGTGGCGTTGGCGAAGGGCAGGCCGTTCCACCGGGCCAGGGCGCGGCGCAGCAGCTCACCGGCCTTTTCGAAGTCCTCGGCGACCAGTGCCTCGCGGCCGCTGAGCGCCAGCTTCTCGAATTCGCTCAGGTCGAGGGTCGCATTACCGATGCTCATGGCATATCCAGGTGGCCGACGATCGATCAGAACGTCGTCGCCGAGAATCTTGCGCAAGCGGGAAACATAGGTGTAGAGCTGTGCGCTGACGGTGGCCGGTGGGGCCCATCCCCACAGCAGTCGGCACAGCCGTTCGTCGGAGATCACCTCTTCACGGGCCAAGAGGAGCGCCGCGAGCACGGTGTGCAGCTTCGCCCCGGAGAACGCGACCCGGCGGCCGTCCCGGCGTACCTCGACTGGCCCGAGCACTCGGAATTCCATCTACCGCCCCATCCGTGATTCATGGAGAAGAATCTCTGAACGAAGCTAGTGGAGTGCGTTGTCTCCTCGATATCGTGGCGATTTCGAGGGCGGCCCGGGTCACGAAATCGATGGAACACAGAAGAAAAAGGAGGCGTCCCTACTGTTCCATTCATGCCGCAGCGAGCGGCAGTGATGCTCCACCGAGAGGGGATTCCCAGATGCGCAGCACGCTGACGGTGAAGACGGCGAACACGACGGCGGCGGCCTGCCTGGTCGTTCTTGCGGGGGTGCTCGTCGGCGCGGGGGGCGCCTCCGCCGTCCTGGCGGACGCGCACACCACCGTGCAGGCCGACGACGACATGCCCTGGGGCGTCGTCAAGCCGCTGGTCCCCCCGCACCCCGGCGGCGGTGGCAAGCACGGCGACATGCCCTGGGGCTGACCCGCCCGCTCCTGCCCCCTCTTGCCCCGCCCCGCCCCGCTCGACGCGCCGCCGGCCGTCAGGCCTTCTCTTCCTCCGGGTGCGTCAGCAGCGAGGTCAGTTCCGCCGCGGTGAAGGAACGATGCGGCAGCTCACCGGCGCCCCCACCGCCAGGCTCGCCCCCACCGCCAGGCTCGCCCCCATCGGCCGTTCCACCCGCCGCGCCCTGGACCGCCGCCAGTAGCCGGCCCGCCTGCGCCCGCCAGGGCTGCGCGCCGACTTCGCCGAACGCGGCCCGTGCCCGCCCGAACCTCTCCGCCGCCTCCGCCGGGCGGCCGCCGATCGCCTCCACACAGCCCAGATCGGTCTCCACCCGGGCGTACAGGAAACGGTCCGCCAGCTCATCCGTGATCTCCAGGGCCTGCTGCAGCGTCCCTCCCGCCGCCGACAGCAGGCCCTGGCTCCACTGCGTCTGCCCCAGCCCCCGCAGCGCGTGCGCCTCCCCGACCCGGTCGCCCTCGCCCCGGGTCAGCCGCAGTACCGCGCCGAAGGCTTCCGCGGCCTCGCCCAGGTCTCCCGCCCGCAGTCGGACCTCAGCCAGCCGGTACACGCTCTGCGCCTCCGCCCGTACCGACCCGGTGCGCCGGCTGAGCGCCACCGCCCGCTCCGCGAGGGGCAGCGCGCCGCCCACGTTGCCCCGGTCCAGCTCGATCTGCGCCTGGAAGCCGAGCAGATGGGCCTCGTTCCCGATGTCACCCGACGCGTGGAACCCGCTGAGGGCCGCCTCGCAGTACTCCAGGGCCCGCTCCCAGTCGCCCTGGAACCGTGCGCACATGGCCAGGTTCCGCTGGGCCAGCGCCGCCCCGCCCATGTCACCGGTGGTGCGCAGCAGCCGCAGCGCGGCCATGTTCCAGCCCTCGGCCTGCTCGTAGCGCCGCTGGTAGATCGCCAGCGACCCCAGCAGCCGCAGCATCGTCGCCTCGCCCGGCTCGTCGCCGGAGCGCCGGGCCGAGGCCAGCGCCTGCTCGGCACAGCGCTGCCAGTCCTCCAAGTAGTTCTTCGTCTCGAAGTGCGGTACCGCGCTCTCGGTCAGCGTCCACGCGTACCGGGCCCGGCCCGTCTCCGCCGCGTGCGCCACCAGGTCCGTGACGGCGGTGCGCTCCGACTCGAACCAGTCCATCGGCGCGGCCAGCAGCTCTTCGGCCAGCTCCGGCAGGAAGCGCGGGGCCGGTGCCGGCGTCCGGCCCACCGGGAACCGGCGCCCGTCGATCCGCCGGTGCGCCTCCTCGGCCAGCCAGAGCCAGGACGCGAAGGCCCGCTCCAGCGCGGCGTCGGTCTCCCCCTCCGGCTCGTCCGACTCCGCCCGCTCACGGGCGAACAGCCGCAGCAGGTCCTGGAAGCGGTAGCGGGCGGCCCGCCCGGGCTCGGCTTCGGCCACCTCCAGCAGCTGTGCGTCGACCAGGTGGTCGATCAGTTCCTCCGCGTGCCACACGTCGGTGTCCAGTACGGCCGCCCCCGCCCAGGCGGCGAAGTCCGCCGTGCGCAGCAGGCCGAGCCTGCGGTACATCCGGGCCGTCTCCGGCGGCAGGTCCCGGTAGGTGAGCCGGAAGCCGGCGCGCACCCCGCCCTCGCCCGGGCTCAGCACGTCGAGGCGGGAGCGGTGGTCGCGCAGCCGCGCCACCAGGCTCCGTACGCTCAGATTGGGTTTGGCCGCCAGCCGCGCGCCCGCGATCCGCAGCGCGAGGGGAAGGCAGTCGCACAGGGCGCCGAGTTGTTCCACCGCCACCGGGTCGCTGCCGAACCGGTCGGCCCCGGCCAGCTTGATCAGCAGCGCCGTCGCCTCGGTCGGCTCCAGCATCCGCAGCCGCAGGGTCAGCGCCGTGTAGTCCCCGGTCAGGTCGCCCAGGCTCTCCCGGCTGGTGGCCAGCACCACGCTGCGTCCGCCACCCGGGAGCAGGGGTCTGAGTTGGTGGAAGGAACGTACGTTGTCCAGGACGATCAGTGTCTTGCGGGTGCTGAGCAGGCTCCGGAACAGCGAGGCCCGCTCGTCGGGATCCGCCGGAATCTGGGGCGCGCCGATCCCGAGGGCGCGCAGGAAGCGGTCGAGCACGGCGGCGGGGGACACCGGTGCGTGCTCCTCGTCGTACCCGCGCAGATCGGCGAAGAGCTGGCCGTCCGGGAACTGGTCGGCGACCTGGCTCGCCCAGTGCACCGCGAGCGCGGTCTTGCCCACTCCGCCCACGCCGACGATGGTCGCCAGCGCCGGGGTGTGCGGGTTGTAGGGCTCCTTCAGGAGCCGGTCCAGCGAGGTCATCTCCCGCTGCCGACCGGTGAACGCCATCACGTCCGCGGGCAGTTGTGCCGGGATGGTGCTCAGGGCCGCCGGCGCGGGCGCCGCCGCGGCGGGGGGCCGGGTCAGTTCGGGGGAGTCGCGCAGGATCAGTTCGTGCAGCTGGCGAAGTCCGGGACCCGGTTCGATCCCGAGCTGCTCGGTGAGTAACCGGCGGCCGTGCAGGAACACCTCGAGGGCCTCGGCCCGCTGCCCCGACCGGTACAGGGCCAGCATGAGGTGTTCGCGGCACTGTTCGCGCAGGGGGTGGCGGGCCACCAGCTCGGTGAGCTCACCGGTGAGCGCGCGGTGGCGGCCCAGCTGGAGCATCAGCCCGGCACGTTCTTCCATCAGTGCGAGCCGCATCTGCTCCAGCCTGGTGGTCTCCGCCTCCAGTCGGGAGCCGGACGGCTCGTCCAGTGCGGAGCCCCGCCAGATGCTCAGCGCCTCCTCGAACTCGGTGCACGCCTCCTCGGTCCGTCCGTGCCGGGCGGCGTCCCGCCCCTGTTCGGCCCGCTCCATGAACTCCTGGACGTCGATCCGGTGCTCTCCCTTGGCCAGCAGGTAGCCCGGGGGAGAGGTGATCAACAGATCGGTCACCCCGGCCTGCTTGAAGGTCTTGCGGAGGGTGGCCACACAGATGGCGATCTGGTTGCGGGCCGTCGCCGGGGGAGATTCCGGCCAAACGGCGTCCACCAGGGTGTCCACCGAAACGATCCGGTCGGCGTAGAGCAGCAACATCGAAAGGACCGTGGCCTGACGCCGGCCGTTGATGCGCAACGGACCGTCATCGGTCTGGATGAGGAGCGGCCCCAGCACTCTGAAGACAAACCGATTCAAAAGGTCCCCCGCCTCGAAACCCCGTGTCAGGCGCGAACGGTACCGCAAAGAGCGTCTCTCGGTGCAGTCAACTCTTGGGAAAAACATGGGCAGTTTCAGGCCAGCTTGTCCGTATAGCGGTGGACAAGCGCGTGGGCCTCACTGAGAGTCGTCGGATCCGATGGACGACAACGCGCCGGACAGGCCGCGCAGCACCTCGGCCGTGCGGTATACCTCTTCCTCGCCGCCGAGGCCCTCGCACAGCTGCCGCGCCAGCTCGGCGAGACAGGAGTCGATCTCCCGTTTCGCGGCCACGCCCTGCTCGGTGGCGGTGAGCAGCTTGGCCCGCCGGTGCGCCGGGTTGTCCAGATAGGCCGCGAGCCCCTGCCGTACCAACAGGTCCGCTATGCGCTGCACGCTCTGCCGGGTGGTCCCCAACCGCCGGGCCACGGCGGACACGGACAGTGACTCTTCCGTCACCGTGCTGAGTATCTGCCAGCGCGCGGCACTGAGCCCCGAGGCGAGCGCGAGCCGGTCCAGGGCGGCGGTGAACCGTCCGTTCAGCCGGAAGACCGCCACAGCGGCCCGGCTGAACGCCTCGGCCTCCCCGGACTCCGCCGTGCGCGCCAACGTCGGTCCCCTTCCGTACGTCCCGCGGGTCGCTGCACGATAACAGCGCGTGGTCACGTGGACGAGAGTCGGTCACGAGGGCGGGTCCCGGCCGGTGCGCCGGGCCCGTCGGGGCCGTGACCCGGGTCGCCGGAGGGCGCCCGGCGGGCTGGTCCGTTGGTAGGTCCATGGCCGACGAGTCGGCTTACAGGATGTACCAATGGCCCAGTGTCGGCGAGCTCGGTTGAGCCAGTGGGCCCGCGGATGCTTATCTGTGGCGTATCCATGTACTTACGGCGCCGCGCAGCGCCGGACGGCAATGAAGCCGGTTCCGGAGCGCGGCGCCTTCGCCGTGCCCGTCCACCGCCCACCACCCCCGGGCGGCACCGGGCCGGCGCGCACCACTGCAAGGGGGGCGGCACACCGCCGTGAAGAGGATGTTCGTGGCTCCGGATCCGGGGCGTATGAGACTGCGGAACTCGGCCCGCGCGGTGATCGGCGTCGTCGCCGCCGTCGCCCTCGCCGAGGTGTGCGGCCTCTCCCTGACCGCCTCCATCACCGGGGGACTGGCGGCCCTGCTCGCCCTCTTCACCGTGCTCGACGCGGACGTCCGCGCCCAGCGCCGGACCACCGCCCTGCTGCCCGTCGCCGGATTCCCCGTCCTGGCCCTCGCCACCACCCTGCACGGGGTGCCGCTCGCCCGGGACGGCGCCTTCCTCGCCGTCGTGTTCGCCGGGGTGTACGCCCGCCGCTTCGGCCCGCGCGGACACGCCCTCGGGATCTTCGCGTTCATGATGTTCTTCGTCACCCAGTTCCTGCACGCCCGGCCCGGGCAGTTGCCCGAGCTGTACGCCGCCGTCGGCCTGGCGCTCCTGGCCGCCGGGGCCGTGCGCTTCGTGCTGTGGCCCATCGAGCGGCGCACCCCGCCCCCCGCGGCCCCGCCCGGCCTGCCCGGAACCGGGCTTGCGCGGCCGACCACCCGGCAGGCCTTCCAGGCCACCGCCGCCTGCGCCTTCGCGCTCGGCATCGGCCAGGCGCTCTCCGACGACCGCTGGTACTGGGCCGTCGGCACCTCCTGGTGGATCTTCGTGAACACCGCCTCCCGGGGCGAGACCCTCGTCCGGGGCTTCCGCCGCGTGCTCGGTACCGTCCTCGGCATCGCCGCCGGGCTGCTGATCGCCGTACCCCTGCACGGCGCGCCGGCGCCCACCGCGGCCCTGGTCGCCGTATGCGTCTTCGGGATCTTCTACACGGCCGCGCCCTCGTACTCCTGGATGATGTTCTTCGTCACCGTCATGGCCGGGCTGCTCTACGGGCTCCTCGGCGTCCTGCACCCCGGACTGCTGCTCCTGCGCTTCCAGGAGACGGCCATCGGCGCGCTCGGCGCCGCCCTCGCCGTCGTGCTCATCCTTCCGGTCACCACCCACGC
Source organism: Streptomyces sp. NBC_01214 (assembly GCF_026340975.1). Lineage (GTDB taxonomy): Bacteria > Actinomycetota > Actinomycetes > Streptomycetales > Streptomycetaceae > Streptomyces. The sequence goes on from NZ_JAPEOS010000001.1 coordinate 3,696,318, forward strand.
CGCCAACGACGCGTGGATCCAGCGCGCCCTGCACTGCGTGCGCGCCTCCACCGCGGCCGCCCTGGACCGCCTCGCGGGCGACCCGGACGCCGACCCCGCCCCGCACGCCGCCGAGCTCGAGCTGTTGCTGGGCCGGGTACGGATGGCGCTCGCGCCGCTCGTCCACCCGCTCAGCCCGCTGCGCGCCCGCAAGGCCCGGGCCCGGCAGGTGCTCGCGCTGCTCGACGACTGCGCCCGGGACGTGCGCGGGCTGGTCGCCGTCGCCGCTGACCCGCAGGCCTCGCACGACGCCCGGCTGGCCGCCGCCTGCTGGCGCGTGGAGGCCGCGGTGGAGGCCCTGACCGCCCCGCACGGCACTCCCGGGCCCACCACCGTGCCGCACCCCCGGCCCGCCGCCGCGGAACCGGCCCTCGCCCATCTCCACGGCCTGGAGCACGCCCTCGTGGCACTGGCGACCCCGCTGCGCACCGACCCCCGGGCGCCGCTGGTCATCAGCGCCTGAGCAGCCCCTCCGGGACGTCCGCCAACCCCGCCGGCAGCCGGCCGGCGGTGTGCACCACTCCGAGGGCCTGGGTGGCCCGGGTCAGCGCCACGTACAGGTCGCTCGGCCGGAGCTCGTCCGGTTCCACCACGATCACCGTGTCGAACTCCAGCCCCTTGGCCTGGCGCGGGTCCAGCAGGACCACCTGCTGGGTCAGGTCCGGCTCCGCTCCCGCGCGCACCCCCGGCAGTACGGCGCCCAGCGCCGCGTGCCGCGCCCGCGGCGCGATCACCGCGAGCCGGCCCTCGGCCGGCAGCTCCCGCGCCACGGCCTCCCGCGTCGCCGCCGTCAGGTCGCCGGTCGCCTGCACCCACGGCCGCACCCCGGTGGCCCGTACCGAACGCGGCGGTTCGAAGCCGGGATCGCGCGTCCGCAGCAGGGCCGCCGCCACCTCCATGATCTCGGCCGGAGTGCGGTAGTTGACCCCCAGCCGGACCAGCTCCCAGCGCTCGCCCACGTACGGCGACAGGACCCGCTCCCACGAGCCGCACCCCGCTTCGTCGGCGGTCTGCGCCGGATCGCCGACCAGGGTCATCGACCGGGTCGGGCAGCGCCGCATCAGCAGCCGCCACGCCATCGCCGACAGCTCCTGCGCCTCGTCCACGATCACGTGCCCGAAGGCCCAGGTGCGGTCGGCCGCGGCCCGCTCGGCGGTGCTGCGGTGGTCGGCCTCCTCGTGGCGCTCGGCCATCCGCTCCGCGTCGATGATGTCGTGGGCCGCGAGGTACTCGCTCTCCTCGTCCTCGAACTCGTACGACTGGGAGCCCTCGGACAGGTCCAGCACCCCCTGCGCGTAAGCGATGCGCCGCTGCCGGTCGCGCTCCTCGGCGGCCCGCCGGGCGGTGTCGTCCTCGCCGAGCAGCTCGGCGGCCTCGTCCAGGAGCGGCACGTCGGCCGGGGTCCAGTCCGGCCGGGCCGCGGGCGCCCGCCGGATCAGGTCGGCCTCGTGCGCGGGCAGGTGCGTGGGGTCCGCCAGGAAGTCGGAGATCAGCCGCTGGGGGGTGAGCGAGGGCCACAGCGCATCGATCGCCGCCTGCACGGCCGCGCTCGTCGCGATCTCCTTGCCGAGCTGGGCGATGTCGTCCGAGCCCAGCAGGTTCGGACCGCCGTACGGGTCGGCGCCCAGCCGGTCGGCGAGCTGCGCGGTGAGCGCATCGATGATCGGGAAGGCGAAGGAGGGACGCGCCTGGTTGTGCGGCAGCCCGGTGGCCCGGGCCCGGTCCCGCGCCCCGTACGCCATGGTGCGGTCCAGCAGCAGGGTGCCGTACTCCTCGTGGTCGATCTCCAGCGCGGGCTCGGGGACGGTGTCGTACTCCTCGCCGGTGTCCGCCGGTACGGTCTCCGGCAGGCACTGCCGGTCGGCCACCACCTTGGCGAGGACCTCCGCCATCGCGGCCCGCCCCTTCACCGCGGCGGCCCCGGGGCGGTCGGCGGCGGTGGCGTGCACGCCGGGGAAGAGCTCGCCCGGAGTGGCCAGCAGTACGCCCGTCTCGCCGAGGGCCGGGAGCACCCCGCCGATGTAGCCGAGGAAGGCCGGGCCCGGTCCGACGATCAGCACGCCGCGCTGGGCGAGCAGCTCCCGGTGCGCGTACAGCAGGTACGCGGCGCGGTGCAGCGCGACCGCGGTCTTTCCGGTGCCGGGACCGCCCTCGACGACGAGCACCCCGCGGTGCGTGGAGCGGATGATCCGGTCCTGCTCGGCCTGGATGGTGCGCACGATGTCGTGCATCCGGCCGGTCCGGGCGGCGTCGAGCGCGGCGAGGAGCACGGCGTCCGCGTCGGCGCCCTCGTGGCCGGTGCGCTCCGCGTCGGTCAGGTCGAGGATCTCGTCGTGCAGGGCGGTGACCACGCGCCCCCGGCTGCTGATGTGTCGGCGGCGGCGCAGCCCCATGGGGGTGTGACCGGTGGCGAGGTAGAAGGGGCGGGCCACGTCCGCCCGCCAGTCCAGGACCAGGGGAGTGCGCTCCGCGTCATCGGCCCGGATTCCGAGCCGACCGATGTGGTGGTCCCGGCCGTCGGAGAACTCCAGACGGCCGAAACAGAGGCCGTTCTCGCCCGCATTCAGGGCGGAAAGCAGACCGGACTGCTCGGCGACCAGGACGTCCCGCTCCAGGCGTGCCTGAAACCCGGTACCGACATCGCGCAGCGCCCCTTCGACCGCCCGTTCGGCCTGGTCACGCAGACCGTCGAGGCGCCTATAGAGGTCGGTGACGAATTGCTGCTCTTTCCGGAATTCCTCGGTTGACAATTGCACTCCTGCCGCGATACGGTGTCCTCGTGAGCTTCACCACGACTTTGATTCAGGCGAAGTCGTGAACTATTGAATATACGCTCTCCCCTCCCTCGGCAGCCAATTCGGCCGGGGGATTTTTTGCGTACGGTGGATCTCATGACCACCGCACACGGTTCAGCCGACGGAATCGTCTACCGCCCCGCCCGTCCCGAGGACGCGGGCGCCATCGAGGCCCTGGACAGCTCCTTCACCACCGCCACGGTCTTCGAGGTGAGTGACCCCGGCCCGGGCGGCGGCGCGGGCTTCGGCTTCTTGCTCCGGGAGGTTCCCGTGGACCCGCCCGTGCACAAGGCGTTCCCGCCGGAGGAGCACGACGAGCAGGTCTTCGGCGGCGGGCAGGACCCGGACGCCGACGCGCGGACCTTCGTGGCCCTCGACGGCGACCTGCTCTGCGGGTTCGTCGCCGTCGGCTACGCCCCCTGGAACCGGCGGCTGACCGTCGAGGACATCGAGGTCTCGCCCGGCCACCGGGGCCGCGGCATCGGTCGCGCGCTGATGGAGTGCGCCGAGCGGTTCGCCCGTGAACGGGGCGCGGAGCACCTGTGGTTGGAGGTCAGCTCGGTCAACGCCCCCGCGGTGCACGCCTATCGGCGCATGGGATTCACCTTCTGCGGCCTCGACACCGCGCTGTACGGCGGCACGCCGGCGGCCGGCGAGCAGGCGCTCTACATGAGCCGCCCCTGCCGCTGAACCGGCGCACGGTCGACTCCCGCAACGCGCCGGATCGTACGCCTCCGCGTGCCCCGCTGTGGTCCGATCCGCGAAGGATCACCCGTAGGGGTGCCCTTCGCTGCCATCACCCCATGCTTGACCTGCGGCATGTACAACGGGTGATTGTGGATTGCACATTCATCGGGCACGTACAGGGTGGATCTGGTCGGACAGGGGGTAACCGCCCGGAATGGAAATTCTTCAACAACGCTCCACTGCCGCTCAGGTGTGGGAAGCGGCCGAGGAGTTCATCCGACTCTTCCATCGGGAGAACGCGGACGCCGGCGATCCGCGCGTCCGGCTCGCCGCCGTGAGGGCCGAGCTCGCCGAGACCGGCAGCTACGTGCACACCCCCGAGGAGCTGGTCCACGGGGCCCGAGTGGCCTGGCGCAACAGCAACCGGTGCATAGGTCGGCTCTACTGGAACTCGCTGCGGGTCCGCGACCGCCGCGACCTCGGCGACGCCGACGACATCGCCGCCGAGTGCTTCGACCACCTGCGCGAGGCGACCAACGGGGGTCGGATCAGGGCCACCATCACGGTCTTCGCCCCGGACACCCCGGCCCGGCCCGGCCCGCTGATCTGGAGCGAGCAGCTGGTGCGGTACGCGGGCTACGGAGACCACCCGTCGATGACCGTCGGAGACGCCCGCAACGCCCCGCTCACCGAGGCCCTCCTCCAGCTCGGCTGGCCCGGCGGCCCCGGCACCCCCTTCGACCTCCTGCCGCTGGTGGTCCAGGGCGTCGACGACAAACCCCGCTGGTTCGACACCCCCGCGGACGCCGTCCTCGAGGTGCCGATCGACCATCCCGACGGCGACGGCTGGTCGGACTGGGGGCTGCGCTGGCACGCCGTACCCGCGATCTCCAACATGTGCCTGGAGATCGGCGGCATCCACTACCCGGCCGCGCCGTTCAACGGCTGGTACATGGGCACCGAGATCGGCGCGCGCAACCTCGCCGACACCGACCGGTACAACCTGCTGCCCGCCGTCGCCCGCCGCCTGGGCCTGGACACCTCCAGCGACCGGTCCCTCTGGAAGGACCGCGCGCTCGTCGAACTGAACCGGGCCGTCCTGCACTCCTTCGACCGCGCCGGGGTCACGATCACCGACCACCACACCGAGTCCCGGCGCTTCCTGTCGCACATGGAGCGGGAGGAGCGCAAGGGGCGCGAGGTGGGCGCGGACTGGTCCTGGATCGTGCCGCCGATCTCCGGCTCCGCGACCCCGGTCTTCCACCGCACCTACGAGGACCGCGGCAGCAGCACGGCCTACGTCCACCACCCCGGCGCGCTGGAGCGGTCCCAGGGGCGGGATCTGGTCTAGACCTTCTGTTACCGTCGGCTCCGGACGGATCCGGCAGCGGTGAGAGGCGCTTGACGTGCGCGGCGCGAACAGCAAGGACCGGAGCGGTGAACCCCGGGCCTACATCGGCTCGTTCACCTCGGCCGGCGGTCGCGGTGTCACCACCGCGGCCGTGGATCCGAAGACCGGGGCGCTGACCCCGCTCGCGGTCACCGCAGCCGAGGACCCCTCGTACCTCGCGCTCTCCCGCTCCACCGGCGTGCTCTACGCGGTGAACGAGATCGAGCGCGGCGCGGTCGTCGCCTTCCGGCCCACCGCGGCGGGCCTCGCCCCCCTCGGCGCGGCGGTCCGCGTCGGGGGCTCCGGGCCCACCCACCTCAGCGTCACCGGGCGCAGCCTGCTCACCGCCAACTACACCTCCGGCAGTGTCAGTAGCCTCCCGCTCGCCGCCGACGGCCGCCCGGGCGGCCCCTCCCGCGTCCTGCCGCACCGGGGTTCCGGCCCCGACACCGGCCGGCAGGAGGGCCCGCACGCCCATCAGGTGCTGCCCGACCCGACCGGTCGCTGGGTGCTCAGCGTGGACCTCGGCACCGACTCGGTACGGGTCTGTGCGCTGGACCGGGCCACCGGGGCGCTGCGGGTGCACTCCGAGACCGCACTGCGCGCCGGGACCGGCCCCCGCCACCTCGCCTTCCACCCGGAGGGCGCGGTGGCGTACGTACTGCACGAGCTGGAGCCGCAGGTGACCGTCTGCCGCTGGAACGGCGCGTCCGGGCGACTGGAACCGGTCGGCGAGGTCCCGGTGGCCTCCGAGGGCGCTCCAGGGGCCGTACGGGCCTACCCCTCGGCGATCGTCGCCTCGCCCGACGGCAGGTTCGTCTGGGCGGCCGTCCGCGGGGTCGACGAGCTCGTCACCCTCTCCCTCGCCGACGGGCCCGGCAAGCCGCGGCTCACCGGCGCCGTGCACTGCGGCGGCGCGTGGCCGCGCGATCTCGCCGCCGACCCCTCGGGGAACCGGCTCTACGCCGCCAACGAGCGCTCGGGGGACGTCACCTGGTTCGACGTGGACCCGCTGACCGGCCAGCCGCACCGGGCCGGCTCGCTGGCCGTGCCCGCAGCCACCTGCGTGGTCCTCGGCTGATGCGGGCGCGCCCGGGCGTGCGAAAGGGCCCCCGACGGCCACGGGAGATCGTGGCGATCGGGGGCCCTGCGCGTCGTACGGGCGGGTCAGTGTGCGGCGGCGTCCTGGGCGATCCCGAGAGCCGCGGCGTACTGCGCGACGGCCAGCTTGCCGAGCGCGCCGTAGGCGCCGAGCACCTCGGCGGTGGCGCAGTCGGCCTCCTTGCAGGCGGTGTCGAGGAGCCCGTCGGCGGCCTCCGGGCCGATCAGGTACGGGGCGAGCGCGAGCAGCGTGGAGCCCTCGCGGCGCAGCTGCTCGGCGACCGCGGCCACCGAGCCCTCCTGGTCGAGCGCGGCGGCCTTGACGGGCACGGCGAGCCGGGCGGCGAGCAGCATGCCCGTGATCCCGGCGGCCTGAACGGCCTCCTCGCCGCCGGTGGTGGCCAGGACGATGCCGTCGGCGGCGGTGGTCACGGTGAAGAGCCGGGCGCGGTCGGCGCGGGCCAGCCCCGCCTCGGAGAGCCGCACGTGCAGGCCCTCGGCGAGGAGCGGGTGCGGGCCGAGCACGTCGGCCAGCTCGGCGGCGGCCGAGGAGTCCATCAACGCCTGGCGGATCCGGCGGAGCAGATCGCTGTCGGGGCCGGCCAGCAGCGGCACGACCACGGCGTCCGGGCCGGTCGGCGCGGGCACCTCGTGGCCGGCCGCGCGGGCGAACTCCGCGCGCGCGACGCGCTCGGTCGCGACGGCGCTCAGGACGCCGGACAGCGACGGGAACTCGGTGTCGTCGTCACCTTCGAGGAAGCCGATCCGGGCGTCGAGGCCCGGCAGCTCGGAGCGGCCGATGCTGATGATCTCTTCCGCGAGCCCTCGCGAGGCGGCCGAGGGGGCACCGGGCACGGCGAGCACCAGCGCGGGCGCGCCCTCGGGCGCCACCGCGGGCTCGGGCCGGCGGTGCCGTCCGGTCTGGCGGGGTCGCGGCATTCGTACGGGCAGGCCATTTGCGGGCCCAGTGGGGGAGCTCATGGCGCCGCATGCTACTGGCTTATCGGAACAAGGTGTTCGGGCAGGGCCTTCTCGCGAGGCATCTGTCCGTATTTATCCGGTGAATATCAGATACGTTCAACTGACGGACGGCAAGCGCCAGTCCACGGGCTGTGACCCCTGACCCACCAGCAACTCGTTCGTCCGGCTGAACGGCCGGGAGCCGAAGAAGCCGTAGTCGGCCGACTTGGGGGAGGGGTGCGAGGACTCCACGACGGGCAGCTCGCCGAGCAGCGGCCGCAGGTTGCGGGCAGCCCGTCCCCAGAGGATGGAGACCAGCGGCTTGCCGCGCGCGGCCAGGGCCCGGATGGCCTGGTCGGTGACGGCCTCCCAGCCCTTGCCCTGGTGCGCGTTGGAGCGCCGGGGCGCGGTCGTGAGCGACCTGTTGAGCAGCAGGACGCCCTGCCGGGTCCACGGGGTGAGGTCGCCGTTCGCCGGGCGTCCGGTGCCGATGTCCCGGTGCATCTCCAGGAAGATGTTGTCGAGGCTCGGCGGTACCGGTCGTACGTCGGGGGCGACCGAGAAGGACAGCCCCACCGCGTGTCCGGGCGTGGGATAGGGATCCTGCCCGACGATCAGTACCTTGACCTCGTCGAAGGGTTGTTGGAAGGCGCGCAGCACGTTGGCTCCCGCCGGTACGTACTGCCTCCCCGCCGCGATCTCTGCGCGCAGGAAGTCGCCCATGGCGGCGATCTGCCCCGCCACCGGCTCCAGAGCCCGGGCCCAGCCCGGCTCGACGATCTCGTTCAACGGTCGTGCTGCCACAGTGGATCACTCTACTGGCCGAACGCGGCCGCCCGCACGCACAGGACGTCGGGCAGGTGCTCGGCGAGCAGGTGCCAGCTGTCGCCGTCGTCGTGGCTGGCGTACACCTCGCCGTTGCGGTTGCCGAAGTAGATGCCCGCAGGGTTCGCGTCGTCGGTGCACAGGGCGTCCCGGAGCACCGTGCCGTAGTGGTCCCCGGCCGGGAGCCCGCGCGCCAGCGGCTCCCAGGTGGCGCCCGCGTCCCGGGTGCGGAAGACCCGGCACCGGTGCTCGGCCGGGACCCGGTCGGAGTCGGCGTTGAGCGGGAAGACGTAGGCGGTGTCCGGCCGGTGCGGGTGGGCCGCGACCGCGAAGCCGAAGTCGGAGGGCAGCCCGCCGCCGATGTCGGTCCACCGGCCGCCCGCGTCGTCACTGCGGTACACGCCCCAGTGGTTCTGCAGGTACAGCCGGTCCGTGTCCCCGGCGTCCCGGGCGATCTTGTGCACGCACTGGCCGAATTCGGGGTGCGGGTCCGGCAGGAACACCGCCGAGACCCCCTCGTTGGACGGCGCCCAGCTGGCACCGCCGTCCCGGGTCCGGAACACCCCGGCGGTGGACACGGCCACCGTCACGGCGTCCGGGTCGCGCGGGTCGGTGATCACCGTGTGCAGGCCCTCGCCGCCGCCACCCGGTACCCACTTCCCGCGGCTCGGGTGCTCCCACAGCGGGCGGACCAGTTCGAAGGAGTCGCCCCGGTCGGTCGAGCGGAACAGCGCGGCCGGCTCCGTCCCCGCGTACACCACGTCGGGTGCCTCGGGGCCGGCCGGTTGCAGCTGCCAGACCCGCTCCAGGGAGGCCCCCGTGTCCTGGGGGAACCTCACGGCGGGCGCGGCGGGCTCCCGCCAGGTCGCCCCGAGGTCGTCGGAACTGAAGACGGACGGCCCCCAGTGTGAGCTGTCCCCGCCGACCAGGAGCCGGGGCGCCGGACCCCGGCGGTCGACGGCGACCGCGTAGACGGCCTGGGCGTTGAAATGGGGCCCCTCGAACTCCCAGGGCGCCCCGTCCCGGCGACGGCCGATGAAGAGTCCCTTGCGGGTTCCCACGAGCAGCACTGCGTCGGCCATGGCCGGCACCTCCGGACCTCGTCGCCCTCGCCGGGCGTACCTTGCAGGGTATCTTTTCGGCCAGTCTGCACCTGTCCGGTGACAGTGACCCGGCGGACGGTGCGGGGCTGCGGATGAGCAGATCAATACCGATCATTTACCGCGCGGAAATGATTGTTGCTTGCATGCGGGTGTCCGCAATGGATTGACTTCAGGTCACTGCCGCCGCACGCGAGAGGACGTATGTGGCCACCGAGCACCTGTCCCCGCTCGACCTCGCCTTCTGGCGGATCGAATCCGCCGACCACCCCATGCACCTGGGTGCCCTCGCCGTCTTCCGCGCCCGTGGGCCCGGCGCCGCGGAACGGGCCGCGCACCTGCTCACCGCCCGCTGCGCGGCCGTCCCGCGCCTGCGCCGCCGGATCCGCGACGTGCTGCTGCCGTTCGGCGCGGCAGCCTGGTCACCGGACCCCGGCTTCGACCCGGCCCGGCACGTGTTCCTCGTCCGTACCGACGAGGCCGTCCCGCACGCCGCCGCCGGACCGCTGATGGCCCGGCCGCTGGACCGGGCGCTGCCCCCGTGGGAGGCGCACGTACTGGCCGGGCCCGATCCGGACTCCTTCGCGGTGCTCTTCAAGTTCCACCACGCCCTCGCCGACGGCATGGGGGCGCTGGCCCTCGCGGCCACCCTGTTCGACGAGGCGACGGCCCCGCGGCCACCGGCGCGCCCGGTCCCCGAGCAGCGGGGCGGCTCCGTCCTGCGCCGGCTCCCCGGAGTCCTGGCGGCCCGGGTCCAGGACGTCGGCCAGGCCCTGGAGATCGGCGCGGCCGTGGCCCGCGCCGGACTGCCGCTCGGGGTGCCGGCGGCCCTCACTACGGACTCCACCGGCTCGGGCGCCCGTGCGGTCGCCGGACTCGCGCTCGACCTGGACGAGGTCAACCTCGTCCGCAAGGGCGCCGGCGGTACCGTCAACGACGTCCTGATCGCCTTGGTCGCGGGCGCACTGCGGCGCTGGCTGGCGGAGCGGGGCGATCCCGAACCCTGGGGTGCGGGACCGCGCGCCCTGATCCCGGTGTCCCGCCGCCGCGGACCCGGCGGTTCGGGGGGCGCCGGGAACCGGCTCTCCGGTTACCTGCTCCGGCTGCCGCTCGCCGAATCCGATCCGCTGCGCCGCCTGGACAGCGTGCGCGTCGCCATGGACCGCAACAAGGACGCCGGACCCGCCCGCGGCGCCGGGGCCGTCGCCCTGCTCGCCGATCACGTCCATCCGCTCGGCCACCGGCTCGGCGGCCCGCTCGTGGCCCAGGCCGCCCGGCTGCTCTTCGACATCCTGGTCACCAGCGTGCCGCTGCCGAGCTTCACCTTCACCCTCGGCGGCAGCCCGGTCCGTGAGGTGTACCCGCTCGCGCCGCTGGCCCGGGGGCAGTCGCTGGCCGTCGCGGTCTCCACGTACAAGGGGACGGTCCACTACGGACTGGTCGCCGACGCGGCGGCCGTCCCGGACCTGGCGGCCCTGGCCGGGGCGCTGCGGGCAGAACTCGACGAGCTTGTACGAGAGATCTCGTAGTACGAGGGAATTCGTAGTACGGTGTCTCTCGTACTTAGTCGATCCCCGGCATGCCCGGTCGTATCTGGAGAGTTTGATGAGTGCTGCACCCGCCGCCTTCGCCGCCCTGTTCGCGCCCTACACGCTCCGTACCGTCACCATCCCGAACCGGGTGTGGATGGCCCCGATGTGCCAGTACAGCGCCGAGGCGTTCGGCCCGAACGCGGGCGTGGCCGGCGACTGGCACTTCGCGCACTACGCCGCTCGTGCCGCCGGCGGTACCGGGCTGATCATCCAGGAGGCCACCGCGGTCTCCCCGGAAGGCCGGATCTCCCCCTACGACCTCGGCATCTGGAACGACACCCAGGTCGAGGCGCTCCGCCGGATCACCTCCTTCGTCAAGGCCCGGGGCGCCGTCCCCGGCATCCAGATCGCGCACGCCGGCCGCAAGGCCTCCACCGACCGCACCTGGAAGGGCGGGCGGCCGGTCGGGCCCGAGGAGCACGGCTGGCAGCCGGTCGCCCCGAGCCCGCTGCCGTTCTCCGCGGACCACCCGGTGCCGCACGAGCTGACGGTCGAGGAGATCCGGGAGATCACCCGCCAGTTCGCGGCCGCCGCCGAGCGCTCGCTGGCCGCGGGCTACGAGGTCGTCGAGATCCACGGCGCCCACGGCTACCTCATCGGCGAGTTCCTCTCCCCGCACAGCAACAGGCGCACCGACGAGTACGGCGGCTCCTTCGCCAACCGCACCCGCTTCGCCCTCGAAGTCGTGGACGCCGTACGGGCGGTGTGGCCCGAGGAGCTCCCGCTCCTCTTCCGGATCTCCGCCACCGACTGGCTGGAGGAGGAGGGTTGGACCGCCGACGAGACGGTCCGGCTGGCGGACCTGCTGCTGGAGCACGGAGTGGACCTGCTCGACGTCTCCACCGGCGGCCTCGCGCCGCACGCGCAGATCCCCGTCGGCCCCGGCTTCCAGGTCCCCTTCGCGGCCCGGGTCAAGGCCGGGACCGCCCTCCCCGTGGCCGCCGTCGGCCTCATCACCGAACCGGAGCAGGCCGAGAAGATCCTCGCCAACGGGGAGGCCGACGCCGTCCTGCTGGGCCGGGAACTGCTGCGCGACCCGTACTGGGCCCGTCGCGCGGCCAAGGAGCTGGGCGGGGAGATCCGTACCCCCGAGCAGTACCACCGCTCCTGGTGACGCGGGTAGGGCTCCGGGGCCGCCGGCTCCGGAGCCGTACCTCCGGGTTCGACGCCCCGCCCGACTCCTTCGACGACTCTCGTACGATGGGGACGCGCACCATCCGAGCGGACCGATCGAGTGAGTGGAGCAGGGACATGACGGAACGGGACACCTCCCGCACCCTCGCCCACCCCGAGGCGGACGAGATCCGCCTGGAAGGCGTGCTGCACGCGCTCTCCGACCCGGTCCGGCTGTCCATCGTCCTGGACCTGGCCGCCTCGGCCGAGGACCTGGCCTGCTCGTACTTCGACCTGCCGGTCACCAAGTCCACGACCACCCACCACTTCCGCGTCCTGCGCGAGAGCGGCGTCGTACGCCAGGCCTACCGCGGCACCACCAAGCTCAACGCCCTGCGCCGGGAGGAACTGGAGGCGCTCTTCCCGGGCCTCCTCGACAGCGTCCTCGCAGCGGCCGCGGCCGAGGCCGCCCGGCTCGCCGTCTAGGGGGTGTCTTGCCCCGTCTGCGGTTCTTCTTCGAAGCCGGCGTCCCGCACACCCCGCTGTGGCCGGCCGCCGCGGACCTGGACGGCCCGTACGGCTCCCCCTGCGAGTTGGACCGGCTGCCGATCAGTGCGCAGACCCGGACCGAACTGGTGCGGCTGTGCGCGTGGTACCAGTCGTCGATCGACTGGGACGACCCGCCGGCCCCGTCGCCGTGGCCGCTCGAGGAGTGGCAGCTGTTCCGCCGACAGGCGGACACCGCCTTCGCCGCCCTGTGCCAAGAGCTCGGCGACGGCTGGCAGATCGAGATGACCCACACGGTCTGGACCGGCTGAGACGCCCGGGGACGGGCTCAGTAGTGGCCCAGCATTTCGTCGGCCGGGATGCAGTCGAACACGGTGCCGGCCCAGTCGTTGGCCTGCCGAAGACCAGCCGCGTGAGCACGACGTCGCCGGCGCGCTGTGCCCGCGGGTTCATCCCCCACTCCTGCGAGCCGATGTCGCCCGTGGTGACCTCGATGTCCCTCCCGTTCTCCTCCATATGGGCGATGAGTTCGGCAGAGAGCTCCGAGAGGGGCGGCTCGGGCGACGGCACGGGCGGTCACACGGGCGTGGGCGTGTTCTCGGCGGTCACCGTCACGCCTTCGGCGATGTTCTCCGCCGTCAGTACCAGTGGGCCGAACACCGGGTTCAGGGGCAGGTCGTAACCGGGCGGGGCCTGGGTCTCCTGCCAGTAGTAGACGCCGGTCGGCAGGGTGCGGGTGCACGTGCCGTCGGCCGAGGTGGTGCAGGAGGCGCCGATCGGGGAGTCCGGGTCGCTGCCGGTGGTCTGGAGTCCCGGGATGCCGTTGGTCTCCTCCCAGAGCGCGAACACGGCGCCGGCCAGGGGGTCGCCGGTCAGCCCGTCCTCCTTGATCACCGTGACGTCACCGAGCGGCTCACCGGGGCCCTCGCAGCCGGGAGGCCCCGCCTCGCAGCGGGGCGGGGGGCACCACCCCCGGTGGCCGCCGGCCGCGGTGTGGTCCGGGCACCGGGCGGCACCCCCGGGAGCCTGGTGCGCGATGCCGGACTGGGTCCGGACCGCCGTGCCCGCCCCGGCCGCCGCCGCGTACGAGGACGTCGCCACCAGCAGCGCCGTCACCCCCATGGTGAGGACCCAGGGCCGCCACCCGTCCCGTGACCGGCGGAATCCGTTCGATGCCATGACACTCCATCCGCATGCTGCTCCGGGGCTTCGCTCCCGCGACATGATCGGCCCCCGCGCGCGGGCGGGCCCGGCGACACTCCCCGCACGAGGGCATCGCGGCCGGACGACCACCCGGAAGCACCTCCGCGAGGGCGGTGGCCGACGGCCGGCAGTCCCACGCGGCACGAGGTCGGGGGCGCCGCAGGAGCCCCGCCCCGCGGCCACGGAATCCCGGCAGGGGCGACGCCGGGGAGGGACGGCCTACGCCCCGCTCGAGCCGGCCGCGGCCAGCAGGCCGGTCCAGTCGGGGATCTTCACCGAGCGACGACCCAGGGAGCGCCCCAGCTCGACTTCGGCCGCCTCGATGGCCAGCCAGCCCGGCCACTCCACCGCGTGCAGGCCCGCCGCCCGCAGGGCGTCCAGCGGGTCCCCGAGGAGCTCGCGCCGGGCCAGTGCCCCCGCGTCCTGGAGCAGCGAGGACACGGTCTCCTTGGCGCAGGGCCGGTTCGTGCCGATCACCCCGGTCGGGCCGCGCTTGATCCAGCCCGCCACGTACTCGCCGACCGAGGCCCGGCCCGCGCGCAGCACCCGGCCCGCCGCATGCGGGACCGTGCCCTTCGCCGGGTCGAAGGGCAGCCCGGCGAGCGGAACGCCCCGGTACCCGACCGAGCGCAGCACCAACTGCGCCTCGATGTCCTCGTGGGCGCCCGTCCCGATCACCCCGCCCCGGCCGTCCGGGGCGGTGCGCTCGAAACGCACCCCGGTGACCCGGCCGTCCGGCCCGCCCAGGATCTCCACCGGGCGCAGGTAGAACCGCAGCGCGATCCGGCGCGGCCCCTCGCCCGGGGCCTCCCCGGCCCAGCCCCGCAGCACCTCCAGGTTCCGCCGCGCCACCGCCGGCAGGGCGGCGGCCGCCCCCGGGTCGGCGTACACGGGGTCGAGGGTCAGCTCGGCCGGATCGGCCCAGCTGTCCACGCCCGGCAGCGTGCCCAGTTCACGCAGCTCCTTGGTGGTGAACTTGCCCTGCGAGGGACCGCGCCGGGCCACCATCGCCACCGCGCGCACCCCGCTCTGCGCCAGCGCGCCGAGGGCCGGCTGCGGCATGTCCGTCGGTTCCAGTTCGGCCCGGCCCCGGGCCAGGATCCGCGTCACGTCCACCGCGACGTTGCCGGCCCCGACGACCACCGCCGCATCCACGCCGGGCAGGTCGAAGGCCTCGGCGGCGGCGTCCGGGTGCCCGCTGTACCAGGACACGAAGGCCGTGGCGGAGTGCACCCCGGTCAGCTCCTCGCCGGGGATCCCCAGCATCCGGTCGCGGGCCGCGCCCACGCAGTACACCACCGCGTGGTACAGCTCCAGCAGCCGGCTCGTGGGCAGCGCCTCCCCGCCGACCTCGACGTTGCCGAGGAAGCGGATCCGCTCGTCCTCCAGCACGGTGCGCAGGTTGCCCTGGAGCGACTTGATCTTCTCGTGGTCCGGGGCGACCCCGTACCGGACGAGCCCGTAGGGGGCGGGGAGCCGGTCGAGCACGTCCACCCGCACCCCGGGCACTTCGCGCTGCTGCACCAGGGTCTGGGCCGCGTAGACCCCGCTGGGGCCCGATCCGACGACGGCGACACGAAGCACGGCGGAGCTCCTCCCGCAGGTGGTCCCAGCATGACACCGGCCCCCCGCGGAGTCAGCCCATCGTGCGCATCCGGTGGATCTCGGCGCTCTGCGTGGCCACCACCTCGGTGGCCATCTCCTCCACCGCCACGTTGTTCCCGCCCGCGAGCGCCTCGCCCGCCATCTTCACGGCGCCCTCGTGGTGGGCGGTCATCAGCTTCAGGAAGAGCCGGTCGAAGTCGGTCCCCCCGGCCGCGGCCAGTTCCGCCAGCTGCTGCTCGGTCGCCATGCCCGGCATCGCGCCGTGGTCGTGACCCGCCGCCGGGGCCGCGGGCGTGGCCGGGGCCCCGGGCGCGGCCGGTGCTGCGGGCGTGGTCGTGGCGGGGTGGCGGGCCAACCACTTCTCCATCGCGCCGATTTCGGGCTTCTGGGCCGCCGTGATCCGTTCCGCCAGCCGTTTGACCGCGTCCGCCGCGGCCCGCTCCGGTGCCAGCGCGCTCATCGTCAGGGCCTGCCGGTGGTGTTCGATCATGCGGGAGACGTAGGCGTGGTCGGCGGCGTTCGGGCTGTCGTCGGGCTTCGCCTTCGCGGCCTCTTCGGGGGTGAGGCGGCGGGCCGCCTCGCCCGGCCGGCCCGGCGCGACGACCGTGGCCCGTCCGTCGTCGGCCCGGTCCGTACCGCGGTCCCCCTGGCAGCCGGAGAGCGTCAGCAGGAGGCCGGCGGCGGCCGCCAGCACTGCGGTGAACCGGACGGGCGGCGCCGGTAAGGCCCGGCGTCCAACCCCTGGGTCTTTTGCCATGTCCATGAAAGGAAGATACTTCCGGGGTCCTGGTTCTGCTCCCTCGCGGGCGGAACCGATCGGACTCTCAAGGGAGGGCACAGTGACCTCGCTACACACCAGCCGGGTGCGGAACAGGAGGGTGGGGGTGGCCGTCGCCGCGGCCGGACTCCTCGCCACGCTCCTGGCGGCCGGACCGGCGGCCGCGACCCCCGACCCGGGCGACTTGGCGCCCGCCAGCGCGCACCAGCACGGCGCCGGCCCCGCCGAGGGCCGGGAGCAAGCCCCGGGCGACATCCCCGGCCAGGACGAGATCGTGCACAGCGCCAACGTCAAGCACGTGGCCAACATCCCCAGCAGCGACCCCACGGGGATCAACACCGACCTGGCCTTCCAGGGCAGGTACGCCTACGCGGGCAGCTACAGCGGCTTCACCATCTACGACATCGCGAACCCGAAGGCGCCGAAGACCGTCACCCAGGTGCTCTGCCCCGGCGGTCAGAACGACGTCTCCGTCCACGGCGACCTGCTCTTCCTCTCCACCGACTCCTCGCGCAGCGACGACTCCTGCAACAGCGTCCCGCAGCCCGCCACGGAGAAGTCCTCGTGGGAGGGCATCAAGATCTTCGACATCAAGGACAAGAAGAACCCCAAGTACGTCAAGTCCGTCGAGACCGCCTGCGGTTCACACACCCACACCCTGGTGCCGGGCGACCGCGACATCTACCTCTACGTCGCCTCGTACTCCCCGAACGAGGCCTTCCCCGACTGCAAGCCGCCGCACGACGGCATCTCGGTCGTGAAGGTCCCGAAGAAGGCACCGACGAAGGCCGCGGTCGTCGCCTTCCCCGTCCTCTTCCCCGACGGCGGCAACCCGGGCGAGCCCACCCACCCCGGCGTCTCCAAGACCACCGGCTGCCACGACATCACCGTGCTGCCGTCGAAGGACCTGGCCGCCGGCGCCTGCATGGGTGACGGCATCCTCTTCGATATCAGCGAGCCCGAGCAGCCGAGGGTCATCGACCGCGTCCAGGACAACGTGAACTTCGCGTTCTGGCACTCGGCCACCTTCAACGAGCGCGCGAACAAGGTGGTGTTCACCGACGAACTCGGCGGCGGTGGCGGCGCCACCTGCAACGAGGCCACCGGTCCCGACCGCGGCGCCGACGGGATCTACGACATCACCGGCCGCGGGGACCAGCGCAAACTCGCCTTCCGCAGCTACTTCAAGATCCCGCGCCACCAGGCCGACACCGAGAACTGCGTGGCCCACAACGGTTCGCTGGTCCCGGTCGGCGGCGGCCGCGACATCATGGTGCAGGCCTGGTACCAGGGCGGCGTCTCCGTATGGGAGTTCACCGACTCCGCCCGGCCCAGGGAGATCGCCTACTTCGAGCGCGGACCGCTGACGACGGACCAGCTCGGACTCGGCGGGTCCTGGTCGGCGTACTACTACAACGGGCACGTCTACTCGAACGACATCGTCAAGGGCCTCGACGTGCTGCGGCTCGACGACCGGCGTACCGACAGCGCCAAGCGGGTCCGGATGGACCGGCTCAACGTGCAGACCCAGCCCGAGTACCACTGACCTCAGGGGTGCGGCGGGTGCGAAGGGGGTGAGGGAGGCGTTCCGCCGGGCGGCCCGCCGTCCGGCGGAACGCCGAGCCCCCAGTCCAGCCCGTAGCGCTGGAACAGATCCGCCCGCAGCCGCTGCGCCGGCATCGGGGCGCCGGGCAGCAGGACCGCCACGACCGCGCCCATCAGCCGGGCCCGCAGCAGCGGATAGTCCGCGTCCGGGTCCGCCGAGCCGTACCGCACGACGGTGTCCCGCAGCAGCTCCGCCAGCCGTTGCTGCTCGGGGCACTGCACGAAGCCCTCGGCCGTGAGGATGCCCGCCATGTGCGTGCGCATCAGCAGGGGTTCGTCCCGGGCGAGCCCCAGGACCGCGTCGACGGCACGCGCGAGCCTCTCGCGCCCGCACTCGCTGCGGGGCTCCCGCTCCAGCGCGGCGTGCAGGGTGAGGTACATCAGCCGGTGCACCGCGGACTGCAACAACTGCCTTTTGCCCGGGAAGTAGTACGAGACCAGGCCGCGTGCCGTGCCCGCCCGGTCGGCGATGTCGCCGAGCGTCGTGGCCTCGTAGCCGTGCTCGGCCACGAGTTCGACCGTGGACTGCAGCAGCCGCTCCCGGGAACGTCTGCGCAATTCTTCATTGACCGATGCGCTGCGCGGGGACATGCTTACTCCTGCGTTGACTGGCTCCTGGCCAATATACTCAGCGCACGGGGTCGCCTGCTCTGGGTGACACGGGGGATCATCCAGGGCAGGCACGCCGTACCCTCACCGTTCCACCGGGTCGCAACCGCGTTCGCGGACGGGCCCGGACGTCGCGAGAGCCACCAGGGCCACTCCCAGGAGCCAGCCCGCCAGCACGTCCGACGACCAGTGCACCCCGAGGTACACGCGGGTGAAGCCGACCCCGAGCACCGAGACCACGGCCACCGCCCAGGCGGCGACCACCCAGGCGACCCGGACCCGGCCCGGGGCCGGGCGGGGGAGCAGCCACAGCAGCAGTCCGCACACCACCGTCGCCGTCATGGCGTGGCCGGACGGGTAGGCCGCGTACTGCGCCGAGTCCACCGGATCTGGCCACACCGGACGCTCCCGCCCCACCAGAGCCTTCAGCCCCTGCTGTAGCGCCGAGGCCGCCAGGGTCGCCAGGGCCACCCGCAGCGCCCGCCCCCGATCGCCCCGCCACCACAACAGCGCGCAGGCGAGCGCCGCCAGTGCCCGCATGGTCCAGGGATCCCACACCCAGTCGCTCAGCACCTGCATCAGGTGCGTGACCCCGGGGTGGGTGACGGCGTGGGCGTGGAGATCACGGGCCACCCGCTCGTCGTGGGCGAGCAGCGGCCGCCACTGCGCGACCACCAGCGCCGTCAGGACCGCCGCGAGCAGGGCGCAGCCGATGCCCGTCCACCGAAAGTGATCGTTCCGCATACCGAGATCCTCGCACCGTCGCCCGCCCGGCGGCCCCGGGCAGCGCCGGGCGTGCGGTCCGTCGACCGCCACCCGTGCGAAGTGGGCCGCGCTCCGGCCGAGTTGCGGCGCCGCCTTGCCCTCGCACGGCGCGTACTGGCCCTGACCAGGCCGGTACGGAGCCGTGCCGGGAGCGGCGGGGACAGCCGTGCAGCCGTCCTCGTGTGCGAGATGTCGACCGTACGGGTGGCGGGCGGGGGCCGTCCCGGGACGTCCGCGGAGGCGCCCTCGCTCAGGCGCAGGATCCGCGGCGGACGCTGCCCGGGGTCAGGATCCGCGGCGGACGGCTCAGGCCAGGGCGCTCAGCCCCGGTACGAAGGCCACCAGCAGCGGGATCGCCGGGACCAGCGTGGCCAGCGCCGTCAGCCGCAGCCGGCGGCCGGGGGAGAGCCGGGGCGTCGCCGACAGCAGCCTGCGCACCCGCTGCGGAACGTGGGCGTGCTCGGGCGAGGAAGCCGCGAACACCCCCCGGTCCTCGTTGAGTCCGACCAGCGCGAGCGCGATCGTCAGCCGGCCGAACCGCCGGGAGGCCACGTCGTCGGCGGCCATCTCCACCAGCCGGTGCATCTCCGCCTCGAACGCCGCGAAGACCGGAACCTGCGGGAAGCCCCGGGCCAGCGCCCGCGAACAGTTCAGCAGCCAGTCGTGTCGGGCCGCCGCGTGACCCTGCTCGTGCGCCAGCACCGCGTCCAGCTGGCTGCCCTTGAGCCGGCCCAGCGCCGCCGTCGTGATCACCAGCTGCGGGGCCGCTCCCGGCAGCCACCAGGCGTCCGGCCGGGGACCCTCCAGAACGACGAGCCGCGCGCCCGTGGGGTCCTCCCCGGGCAGCAGCGGGGCCCGCACCAGCAGTTCGCTGCCCTGCGCGCGCCGTCGGGCCCGCGCCCGCAGCACCTCACCGGTCAGCATCGCCCCGGTCCACAGCCCGCCGCCCGCCAACACGAGCGCGGTGGCGGCGGCCCAGGGCCCGCCGGCCGCGCCCAGGGCGTAGGCGTCGACCACCCCGCGCGGGGCGGAGGCGAACAGCCGGCCCCGGACCTCCTGCCAGGCGGCCGCCGCGCTCAGCAGCATCGACAGCCCGAAGCACAGGAGCACGGCGCCGACCACGCACTGCCAGACCCACAGCGCGACGACCGGCTCGCGCTCGGGCCATCGGGCCCGGGCCAGCAGACGGGGGGCGAGCACCGCGGTCAGGGCGCCGAGCAACAGGAGAACGGCGGGGACCATCATGGTCGCCAGCCTATGAGCGAGGGGCTACCTGCGGGTACGCCCTCGGGCCATTGGTGACGCAGGACACGTCCGGCGCCGCCGTCACATCGTGAGCAGCATGGCCAACATCCCCATTCCCATGGCGAGTCGGCAGGCGCGGACGAGTTCGGTGGGTCCGCCCCGCTCGGCGATCGGTCGCGGGGACACGGTGTCGCCGGCGGTGATCAGCCGGGTGCCGCCGAGCACCACGTACCCGGCGTAGTAGAGGAGCAGCGCGCCCGTCAGCAGGGGCGGCCCGGCCGCCTGGGAGTGCTCCTGCCCGTGCTCCGACGCGGGCCCGGCCAGCAGGACCATGTAGACCATCGTCAGCGAGCCCACCAGATGGTGCGCGTGGTGCGGTCCGCCCCGCAGCAGCCACAGGGCGTGCAGGGCCGCGCCGCAGAAGACCACGCCCAGCACGGTCGCCCGCCACCCGTCGCCAAGCCCGCCGAGGGGCACGGCCATCAGGGCCATCCCGAATCCCATCACCGCCTCCGCGGCGGCTCCGTCCGACCCCCGCGCCCGCCGCAGGCAGTACGCACCGCTCACCGCGCACAGCAGCACCAGTAGCCAGGAGGAGACGGAAGTGGTGAGGGAAGAGGCGGAACCGTGCACGGCGGAACCTCCCGGTTCGTCGGCGTCACGGGGAGAGATGCCCCTCTCACACCACCCTCACGCGGCTCCGGGATACGCTCTCCCTGCCTTCCCGGCATGTCATATGCCGCCGCACTGAACGGAGCGCCCGATGTCGACCGCCCAGCACGCCGCCCTGAGTTTCCGAAGCGCCGTCGAGGCGGACGTGTCGGAACTGGTGGAACTCGTCGAGTCCGCCTACCGCGGGGACGCGAGCCGGGCCGGCTGGACCACCGAGGCGGACTACCTGGACGGGCAGCGCACCGACCCGGACGGCGTCCGCGCCGTCATCGCCGCCCCGGACGGGGTCCTGCTCGTCGTCGAGCGCGCGGGCCAGCTCGTCGCCTGCTGCCAACTCGAACACCGGGACGACCACGTCTACTTCGGGATGTTCGCGGTCCGCCCCGGTCTCCAGGGCGGTGGCCTCGGCAAGGAGATCCTGGCCGAGGCCGAGCGCCGCGCCCGCGAGACGTGGGGCGCCAAGGAGATGCGGATGACGGTGGTGCACGTACGGGAGGAGCTCATCGCCTACTACGTGCGCCGCGGTTACCGGCGCACCGGCGAGATGAGCCCCTTCCCCTACGGTGACGAGCGCTTCGGCGTTCCGCTCCGCAACGACCTCGCCTTCGAGCTGCTGGTCAAGTCGCTCTGAGCGCAGGCCATCCCGCGCCGTCCCCGGACGCCGTCAGGCGGTGAAGCGGCCGGTGCTGCGGATCTCCGGGAAGTCCGTGGCCGCAGCGTCCAGTCCGAGTGCCCGCGCGAGTCGCAACAGGTCCAGGGTGTCCACCGCCCGGCCCGTCACGCGCAGGCCGGCCGCGTGCGCCGACTCCACCGTCTCCAGGCTGAGCCGGTGGATGTACACGGCGATCGCCGCGGCGCCCACGGCCAGTGCCCGGTCCACGACGGACGCGGCTCCGCTGCCGGGGGAGGCCGCGTGCAGCACGGTCCGTACGCCCGGCACCAGCCGGGCCGTCTCCGCGAGCACCGCCTCCCGGTCGGAGGCCACCTCCACCCGGGAGGTCAGGTCGCGGCGCAGCATCAGCTCGGCGAGCACCGGAGTCGTGGCCAGGTCGGCGACGAAGACCTGGAGCGGCACCCGGACCGCGTCCAGGACCTCCTCCAGGACGGGTACGTGCTCGCCCTGTCCGGCGTCCAGCCCGCGCAGCTCGGCCAGGGTCAGATCGGCGACGGCCCCCGAGCCGTCCGTGGTCCGGTCCACCTCGGGGTCGTGCACGGCGACGAGGGCTCCGTCCTTGCTCAGGCGCAGGTCCAGGGCGATGACGTCCATGCCACAACGTTCCGCTCGGAGATACGACCGCAGGGTGTTCTCCGGTTCGACACCCATGACCCCGCGGTGACCGATGGTGAGGAAAGTCAAGGTTCTCTCGCTTCCGTCGACGGCGGCTCCCCGCGCGGCTTCGGTGTCCCGACCGGCCGCGCGCGATGAGGTCGCATGCTAGTGCGCCGCGGGTGCGAAGGGACCGGGCGTGCACGGCCCCGGAGGAGCGTCCCGGCCGCTTCCCGCCAGGGTCGTGCGCTCCACCGGGAGCGGTGCCGCGCCTGTCGCATCACCCGGGCGTGGGCGCGTCTCCGTCGGCTTGACGGCCCGGTTCCGCACGGTGCCCGGCGAGCCCGTCCAGGTCGGTGAGCAGGGCCTCAGCGAGCTCCAGTTCGGCCAGGTGCTGCCGCTCGCTCCAGCGCAGCGCCAGGGTCGGGAAGGTCCATTCCGGAACGCCGCTCGCGTGTTCCATGGCCTCCCGTACGGCGGCCAGTTCGCCCCGGGTGCGCTCCAGGTGCTCGTCGACCATCGCGCGCAGCCGCTCCGGCTCGGCCAGGTGGCCGAGCCAGATCCGCAGCAGCAGCCCGTGCTTGAGCACGGGGGGTCCGGCCTCACCGGTGTCGGCGGCCCAGTCGGCCAGCGCGCCCCGTCCCGCGTCGGTGATGGCGTAGCGCCGCTTGGCGCGCGCCTCCTCGGGTCCCGAGCGCACGGAGGCCGCGTAGCCCAGTTCCTCCAGACGGCGCAGCTCTGCGTAGATCTGGCTGATCGCCGGTGACCAGTAGAAGAAGCGCAGGGAGGAGTCCGCCCACTTCTTCAGCTCGTAGCCGGTCCGCTCGCCGGGGAAGGAGAGCAGGCCGAGAACGGCCCACGCGGTCGGCGGCAGCTCTTGCTTCTTCGACTCCTGACTACTAGTCATATTTCGAATTGAAGTGAGACCGGGTACGCGATCCAACCCTGGAGGCACAGTGAAATTCTCCGTGATCTTCGAAGCCCAACTTGCCGACCCGACGGTGGAACGGGAGCACCGGCTCATCCGCGATTGCGTCGAGCAGGCCGTGCTCGCCGAACGCATGGGATTCGACCGGATCTGGGCGGTCGAGCACCACTCGCTCAAGTGGTACGCCCACATGAGTGCCCCCGAGATCTTCCTGACCTGGGTCGCGGCCAGGACGAACACCATACGCATCGGCCACGGCGTCGTGTGCATGCCCTTCAACTTCAACCACCCGGTGCGGGTCGCGGAGCGGGCCGCCATGCTCGACCTGCTCTCGGGAGGGCGCCTCGACCTCGGGGCCGGGCGCGGCGGCACCGAGCAGGAGACCTCGCTGTGCGGGGTGGACCGGGACCGCACCGCGGCCGAGGTCGAGGAGGCCCTGCGGATCATCGGTAGCGCCTGGCAGGAGGAGGAGCTGGAGTACCACGGCGAGCTGATCGACATCGACCCGCACCCGATCCTGCCGAGGCCGCGGCAGACCCCGCACCCACCGCTGTTCCTGGCGTGCAGCCGGGGCGAGACCCTGGTCCGGGCGGCCGAGCTGGGGATCGGGGCGCTGGTGATGGGCTTCGCCGGCCCCGAGTCCATCGCGCGGATGCGCTCCGTCTACGACGCGGCGATCGCCGGGCGGGACGGCAGCCGGTTCGTGTCCACCGTGGTCAACGACCACTTCTCCGTGCTGTGCCCGACGATCGTGCTCGACGACCGGGAGGAGGCGCGCCGGATCGGTACCCGAGGGCAGCGGTTCTTCGCCCAGTCCATCGGCCACTGGTACGGCGGGGCCGGCGTACCGGACGAGGCCGTGGTGGCGGGTGCGGACGAGGCCGCGGAGATGCGCAGGGCGGCCGAGCAGGTGGTGGCCCGGCTGCACGAGCTGGACATTCCGGTCCGGCCGACGTCGACGGCCACCTTCAACGCCGACCACGCGTACGGGACCGCCGACGATGCGATCGCGTACGTGGAGCGGCTGCGGGAGGCGGGTGCCGACGAGATCATGTGCCTGATCCAGATGGGCACGGTGGAGCAGGAGGCCTGCCTGGAGACCTTGAGGCAATGGGGCGAAAAGGTCATTCCACACTTTCGAGGCGTGTGATCTGCGCCTCTGCGGCCCCTCGGGCTCCGCCCGTCGCGTCCCGACCGACGGGCGGCTTTAGGCCGGAGAAGCCTTGGCGCAATTGGGCGGAGTGGTCGGTTCCGCAGCAACGAACGGGAAGACTTCCGGTGAAATGGGGGGTGAGGCAGGATAATTTCCCGAGTTCCCTCTTGAGGGGGAGAGCCTCGCGCGCATACTCTGCCCATACGTGAGGTTCTCCTGTGGAGGAAGTGACATGACGGAAACTCTTGTGCCCGGTACCGGCGGCGCCGTGATAACCGCCGGAGCGCGGGTGGTAGACCACCCCGCGTGGCCCGAGCTCAAGGCCGCCGTGGAGGAGATCCGGCCCTGGCAGGCCACGGACGGCTCCATCGACTTCGAGGTCGAGGGCGCGCACGGCCGTGCCACCGTCCTGGCCGCGGTGGAACGCGTGATCGCGGCGGTCGAGACGCTGTCGCCGCTGCTCCCGCACGGGGCCGCGTACCACCGGGCCCTCGTCGCCGACCTGCGCAAGTGGGCCGCGGACGACTTCAAGGTCCCGGACTTCCTCGACTCCCTGCTGGCCTTCCACCCGGCCGCCGAGCGCGCCGACGGGCTCCAGCACCTCGTCGTCTTCCCCATGTACACCCAGAACGGCAACCTGGACCGCAACCTGGAAGCCGTCGTGCTCAAGATGGTGTGGCCCGAGTGGCTCGCCGAGCTGGAGCGCACCCGGTACGACAACCCGCTCTTCCTCGGCATCACCTTCGAGGACTTCACCCCGGGCTACGACACCCACTCCGCCGTGCTCTTCCCGGAGACCATCGCCGTGCGCGAGGCCCCCGAGCGCTTCACCTGGGGCGGCATCTTCTGCGACCGCGAGGCCGCCCGCTACCGCAAGGTGACCGAGGCCGCCGTCGACATCCTGGGCATCGACCTGCCCGAGGACATCGCCCGCATGGTCGAGGACCAGGAGCGCTGCGAGAAGGCGTTCGTCCTGTGGGACATGGTCCACGACCGCACCCACAGCCACGGCGACCTGCCGTTCGACCCCTTCATGATCAAGCAGCGCCAGCCGTTCTGGATGTACGGCCTCGAGGAGCTGCGCTGCGACCTCACCGCCTTCAAGGAGGCCGTGAAGCTGGAGTCCGAGGGCAACGAGCACGGCCGTGACGTGCAGTACGCCGTCCTCTTCGACCGGATGTTCCGCTTCCCGGTCTCCGGCGACCGCAACCGCAACTACGACGGCCTCGGTGGCCAGCTGCTCTTCGCGTACCTCCACAAGCACGACGTCGTGCGCTGGACGGACAACAAGCTGAAGATCGACTGGATGCGCGCCCCGCAGGTCACCAACCAGCTGTGCGCCGAGATCGAGGACCTGTACCGGGCCGGCATCGACCGCCCGAAGCTCGTGCACTGGTTCAAGGCGTACGAGCTGGTCTCCACCTACCTCGCCCCGCACCCGGGCTCCAAGTGGGCCAAGGGCCCCGACGCCCTGGACCTGACGCAGCCGCCGCGCAAGCTCGTGGACGACGTGCTTCCGGACGAGTTTCCGCTCAGCATGTTCTTTGAGGCGCTCGCCAAGAAGCTCAAGGGCACGATCGCAGCGACCAAGGGCATCACCGCCCTGAACGCGGAGCAGGCCGAGCGAGTCGCCGCGTGAGCACTCGCCCACAGGAGGCTGCACAGATGAACGGCTCCGGGAACGGCAACGGAAAGCTGCACGGAGCGGTGGTGGCGGTGGCCGGGGCCGGCGGGCCCGCCGGCCGCGCCACCCTGCTCCGCCTCGCCGAGGCGGGTGCGGTGGTCATCGCGTCCGACGCCGATCCGGCGCGCCTCGCGGAGGCCGTGGACGCAGCGCGCTACGCCCACGGTGGCGCCACCATCACCGGTGACACCGTGGACCTGCTCGACCTGGACGCCACCAAGGCCTGGGCCGAGCAGACCGAGAAGGAGTTCGGCCGGATCGACGGCCTGGTGCACCTCGTCGGCGGCTGGCGCGGCAGCAAGACCTTCACCGATACGGACCTCGCGGACTGGACCTTCCTGGAGAAGCTCCTCATCCGCACGGTCCAGCACACCTCGCTGGCCTTCCACGACGGGCTGCTGCGCAGCGACCGCGGGCGCTACGTGCTGATCAGCCAGTCCGGGGCGCACAAGCCGGTCGCCAACAACGCCGCGTACAACGCGGGCAAGGCGGCGGCCGAGGCCTGGACCCTGGCCATGGCGGACTCCTTCCGCAAGGCGGGGGGTGACGAGGGCCCCGGAGCGGCAGCTGCGATCCTGGTCATCAAGGCACTGGTGCACGAGGCGATGCGCGCCGAGCGTCCCAATGCGAAGTTCGCGGGCTTCACCGACGTGACGGAACTGGCCGAGGCCATCGCCGGCGTCTGGGAGCGGCCCGCCATCGATGTGAACGGACAGCGTCTGTGGCTCACTCCGCAACCGTGACAACCGAGGCAGGGAAGACCGACGCCCGGCGCCACCACGACCCGGCGGTGCGCGGGTTCGCGAGCGACAACTACGCGGGAGTGCATCCGGAGGTCCTGGCCGCCGTCGCGCTCGCCAACGGCGGCCACCAGGTCGCCTACGGCGAGGACGACTACACCGAACACCTGCAAAAGGTCATGCGCAGCCACTTCGGGCCGTACGCAGAAGCCTTCCCGGTCTTCAACGGCACCGGCGCGAACGTCACCGCCCTCCAGGCGATGACGGACCGCTGGGGCGCCGTGATCTGCGCCAAGAGCGCCCACATCAACGTGGACGAGGGCGGCGCGCCGGAGCGGATGGCGGGCCTCAAGCTGCTCGCCGTGCCGACCCCGGACGGCAAGCTCACCCCCGAGCTGATCGACCAGGAGGCCTGGGGCTTCGAGGACGAGCACCGGGCGATGCCGCAGGTCGTGTCGATCACCCAGAACACCGAGCTGGGCACGGTCTACACGCCGGACGAGATCAAGGCCATTTGCGAGCACGCCCACGGGCTCGGCATGAAGGTCCACCTCGACGGTGCCCGGATAGCCAACGCCGCGGCCTCCCTCGACGTGCCGATGCGCGCCTTCACCAACGCGGTCGGCGTGGACGTGCTGTCGTACGGCGGCACCAAGAACGGCATGATGTTCGGCGAGGCCGTGGTGGTGCTCAACCCGGACGCGGTCCGGCAGATGAAGCACATCCGCAAGATGTCGATGCAGCTCGCGTCCAAGATGCGCTTCGTGTCGGTGCAGCTGGAGGCCCTGCTCGCCAAGGACCTGTGGCTGCGCAACGCCCGGCACGCCAACGCGATGGCGCAGCGTCTCGCCGCCGGCGTGCGCGAGACGGACGGCGTGGAGATCCTCTACCCGGTGCAGGCGAACGCGGTGTTCGCGCGGCTGCCCCACGAGGTCTCGCGGCGGCTCCAGAAGCGATACCGCTTCTACTTCTGGGACGAGGCCGCGGGTGACGTCCGCTGGATGTGCGGTTTCGACACCCAGGAAGAGGACGTGGACGGCTTCCTCCAGGCGCTGAAGGAAGAGCTGGCGCGCTAGTCGGCACATCCGAAGAATTGCATAGCTATACCCCCGACCGTAAATCCATTGATCTACGGTCGGGGGTTTGCCTATGCTCCGGCCATGCAGCTGATCCAACAGAGCCCGGACATCCACGCCTACTTGGCGTCCGATGGGGTGATCGACCACTGGAATCCGGTCGTACAGGAAATCGCCGACGCCCTCTGGTCCGCCAGTGGCGACGCATATTCATACGCGAAGGTCGCCTTCGAGTACGTCCGCGACGCCATCCCGCACTCGGGCGATTCGGGCGACCCGCGCGTCGTCTGGCGGGCGTCCGACGTCCTCGCCGTGCCGGGCGGCATCTGCTACGCCAAATCCCATGCCCTCGTCGCCCTGCTGCGCGCCCAGGGCGTCCCGGGGGCCCTGTGCTACCAGCGCCTCGCCGACGACGACGGTGCGAACCCCGTCGTGCACGGCCTGATCGCCCTGCGGCTGCCCGGCAGCACCCGCTGGTCCCGCCTCGACCCGCGCGGCAACAAGCCCGGCGTGGACGCCCGGTTCGACCTCGACCGGGAACGGCTGGCCTTCCCCGTACGCCCGGAACTCGGCGAGATCGACTACCCCGAGCTCTGCGCCGCCCCGCACCCGGCCGTGCTCAGGGCCCTTCAGGAGTCCGCGGACCGGCCGCAGTCGTGGCGGAACCTGCCGACGGCCCTGTAGCACCGGCGCGGGCGGGCCGTCCGCGCCGTCCGGGCCGGCGGGGGCGTCCGGGCTCCGGCGCCACCGCCAGGACGTGCAGCAGCGCCGACGCGAGCAGCAGCCCGGCGATCCCGGTCAGCAGCGCCGCCGCGGGCGCGTCGGCCACGATCCCCACCAGGGCCGCCCCGGTCGACGCCGCCGTCACCTTCAGTCCCGCGCCCAGGGTGAACACCTGGGTCCGCACCTCCTCCGGCGCGTACTGTGCGCGGATCCGCAGCGTGGCCGTGAGCAGCGGCCCGTCGCACACCCCGGCGAGCGCGAACAGCGCCGCCGTCACGGCCACCGACGGGGCGAACGCGGCCGCCGCGAGGGCCGCCCCGGTCCCGGCCAGCGCCCACCGCACCAGCCGGCCGGGTTCCGCGGACGTCATCCGGCCCAGCGTGAGCGAGCCCCCCAGTGCGCCCACCGCGAAGGCCGTCATCAGCACGCCCCCGCCGCCCGGGCTGCCGAGCTCCGTGGCCAGCAGCACCGAAACGGTGGTGAGCGATCCGATGCCCACGAAGCCCAGGGTCGTCGCCGAGGTGACCGCCCGCAGCTCAGGGACCCGCCACAGGGCCGCGAGCCCCGCGCCCAGCCCGGCCCGGGGCGCGCCGGGAGCCCGGCCCGCGCCCTGGTCCTCGTACGGGAGGGTGGCCGCCAGTGCGGCCGCCAGGGCTCCGGACGCCGCCAGGACGGCCATGGCGGGTCCGGCCGAGCCCAGCGCCGCGACCAGGCCGACCGCCGCCGGCGCGGTGACGGCCGCCGCGTTGTAGGTCGCCGCGTCCCAGCCGTACGCCCGGTCCCGCCCGGGTCCTGCCGGAACCAGGCCGGTGATCAGGCTGGACAGCCCGCCCGTCACCATCGGCCCGCAGGAGCCGCCGAGCACCGCCACGACCAGCACCAGCGGGGCGGGGGCCCGGCCCAGCAGGGCGGTCAGCGCCGCGACGGCCGTCGCGAACCCGGCCAGGGCGCCGACGTGGAACAGGCGCGGCCGGCGGGTCCGGGCCGCGGCGGCGCCGGCGAGCGGGGCCGCCAGGACGTGCGGGGCCAGCCAGGCCGTCAGGACGAACGCCCCGTGCGCCGCGCTCCCGGTGCGCTCCAGGGCCAGCAGCACCACGGCCATGCCCATGCCCTCCGAGGCGATGCGTGCGGCCAGCGCCGCCGCGAGGTACCGCCCGAACCCGCCCATGGGACCCTCCCCCGTATGATGTAACGCCATAGACGCGCAAGACGTTACGCCATGCGCGTGTATCGCGAAAGGATGTGCGGATGGACGTGCGGACGGGTGATGCACGGGGCGGCTTCTCGGCGGCCCGGAGGCTGATCGACCTCGCCGAAGCGGTCCGGGCGACCCCCGAACTGCCCCGCGCCGCGCTCGCGGAGCTGCTGGCCGGGCACGGGGAGCGTCCCGCCGACCTCACGCAGGAGGCGTTCCCCGAGGCGAGCGCGGCCGAACTGCGCGCCGCGGCCCGGCGGATGGGCGAGGTGCTCGGGGAGGGCGACGAGGACCGCGCTGCCGAGGCCCTCAACGCGCTGTTCGCGGAGTACGGCACCCGCCCCCGCCTGACCCGACACGACGGCCACCCCTGGCACCTGCACGTCGACCGGGGCGACGAGGCCGGTTGGGGCGATTGGTTCCTCGCTTCGGGCGCCCTCGCGCTGGCCCAGCTGCTCACGGAGTACGGGCGGATCGCCTGGGGCGCCTGCGCCGCGGCGGGCTGCGGGCGGTTCTTCCTCGCCACCGGGCCGGGGAGCGCGCGCCGCTACTGCTCCGGCAGCTGTGCCACGCGGGCGCGGGTCGCGGCCCACCGCCGGCGGAAGACGGAGGGGGAGGGCTGAGGCCCGCGCGAAGTCCGCTCGCCCCCGATCGTGCGAGGTCGCCGTCGCCGTCGCCGTCGCCGCGTACGGCCACGCGCTCGCGCACACCGGTGGGCGGTCGGACCGGGGACCCTTCGATCCGTCAAGCCACGAGA
This sequence comes from Streptomyces sp. NBC_01214, assembly GCF_026340975.1. GTDB lineage: Bacteria > Actinomycetota > Actinomycetes > Streptomycetales > Streptomycetaceae > Streptomyces. Next base: position 3,726,432 of record NZ_JAPEOS010000001.1, read on the forward strand.
TCCAGCGGCATGACGGGAGACGCCGGGTGCGCCCTACTGGAGGGATCATTCCGGCTTCCTTCGCGAGGAGAACGGTCATGACCCACCACGTTCGACCCCGACTCCGATCCTGACCCCGACGCCGCGCCCTGCCTCGTGGCCTCGACCGCCATCGCCGCGGGAGGCGTGCTCGTACCCACGACCGCGTTCGCCGCCACCCCGACGGCGCCGCACGGGATCGCGGCGGACGGCACCGACGGCGGGGTGCACGTCCCGGCCGGCGGGCAGCAGTGGCAGTGCTTCGCCGCCCCGTGCGAACCCCCCGGCCACACCGGTCCGGAAGCGGACCCGCACGACGCGTGGGACCCCTACGGCACGTGGGACCCCTACGGCACGTGGGGCGGGCACCGTCCCGGCAGGAACGGTGACGCCGGGGTGCACGTCCCGGACGGGGAGCCGCAGTGGCAGTGCTTCGCCGCGCCCGGCGGTGCCCGGTACTGAGTACCGGCGGCCCGGGAGCCCTGCGTCACGGGCGGAGCCGATCAGCCGGCGTCGCGGACCTCGGCCGCCGTCGGCGCGGTTCCGCCCAGGTGGGCCGGGAGCCACCACGAGTCGTCGGCGCCCTTGGGCTTCTCCGGGTAGGCGCGCTGCGCGGCGTCGAGCAGCTCCTGCACGCGCTCGCGCAGCCGACGGGTGATGGCGCCGGCGTACTGGTCGGCCGGGGCCTCCACAGGCTCGCCCACGCGCATCGTCACCGGGATGTGGCTGCGCTTGAGGTTCTTCGGACGGCCCTTGGTCCACAGCCGCTGGGTGCCCCACAGCGCCACCGGGATCAGCGGGACCCCGGCCTCCTGCGCCATGCGCGCGGCACCCGACTTGAAGCTCTTGAGCGTGAAGGACTGGGAGATCGTCGCCTCGGGGAAGACGCCGATGATCTCGCCGGCCCGCAGCGAGTCCAGGGCGTGCTGGTAGGCGGCCTCGCCCTGCTTGCGGTCGACGGGGATGTGCTTCATCGCGCGCATCAGCGGACCGGACACCTTGTGCCGGAACACCGACTCCTTGGCCATGAAACGGACCAGGCGCTTCTGCGGCCGCGCCGTCAGGCCGGCGAAGATGAAGTCGAGGTATCCGATGTGGTTCGACACCAGGACCGCACCGCCCTTGCGGGGGATGTTCTCGGTGCCCTTCATGTCGATACGGATGTCCAGCGCGCGGAAGAGTCCGTGCGCGGCGCCGATCACCGGAGGGTAGACGAGCTCAGCCATGGTGGGGAGACCCCGCTTTCTGCCTGGGGAGGTGCTCCCGGCCGGAAGTTACGGAAGCGTAGGTACGCGACCATGGGGATCGTGCCCCATACGCGGCCCGCTGGCCAGTCCAGAAGCCCCTACCCGGCGAGATTCTCATCACGCCGGGAATGTCGCGGGCCCGTGGAGCGCTCCGATCCACGGACGAGCGTACGAGGATGACGTACGCGGACGAAATGCGGCGAGGGGAGCGCGGGTGCTCGAGCAGGAAGACGCGCGGACCCGGTTGGGCGCGGCCGAACTGGGCGCGGAACCGGGGGAGCGGGCCAGCCTGGTGCAGTTCTCCAGCGCCTTCTGCCAGCCCTGCCGGGCCACGCGGCGGATCCTCGCCGAGGTCGCGGCGATGGTGGACGGGGTGGCGCACATCGAGATCGACGCGGAGGAGCGGCTCGCACTGGTGCGGGCCCTCGGGATCGAGAAGACCCCGACCGTGCTGGTCCTGGACCGGGCGGGCCGGATCGTGCGGCGGGCGGCCGGAATGCCGCGCAAGGTGGACGTGATCGCCGCCCTCGGGGCGGCCGTATGACGCGCGGCCCGGCCGTCGGCCGGCCCGACGCGGCGGGGCCGGTGGGGCCGGAGGCGCCGGTGCGCGCGCCCGCACACAGCGTGACGCGCCTGACATCTGCCCGATCTCGCTTGACTGCGTCCACGGGAGATCGCCACGCTGGCGGCATGCGGTATGAACTCCTGCTCTACGGACGGGTCCATGTGGACCTCGTCCGCCACGCGAGCGCGCGCTGTCGGGGCCACTGAACAGCCCGGCCCCCGATCCCCGACAGCGCCCGCGTGTCCCGCGGCAGAAGGCAGAACCCTGATGACTGCTCCGACGGTCCCGACAGTCCCGACGGTCCCGACGGCTCCGTCCCCCCGCTCCCCCCTCTCCCCCCGCTCCGGCGCCGGAACCGCTACCGACACGGTCACCGGGACGGCCCGCACGGGCTCGCCCGACCTGCTGCGTTCGGTCTTCCGACAGCACGCCGCGGGGGTCGCGGTGATCACCGCCCAGGACTGCGGGCGCCCGGTGGGGTTCACCGCCACTTCGCTCAATTCCGTCTCCGCCGATCCGCCTCTGCTGTCCTTCACGATCTCCACCGGGGCCTCCAGCTGGCCCGCGGTGCGCGACAGCGAGTACCTCGGCGTCCACATACTGGGCGAGCACCAACGGGAGTTGGCGGGCCTGTTCGCCCGCAGCGGAGCCGACCGCTTCGGACCGCCGACCGGTTGGGCCAGCGGCCCGCACGGGGTGCCGGTGCTGGACGACGTACTGGCGTGGCTGGTCTGCCGGGTGGTCGCACGTGTGCCCGCCGGCGAACATCGTGTGATCATCGCTGAGGCGGTCATCGGGGACCCGGCCGGAGAAGGCCGCCCCCTGCTGTACCACCAGGGACGCTTCAACGCGTTGCGCGACTGAATCGTCCCTGCTGGGCAGGCTTGGGCGGCGTTGGGCAGATCACAGCTCACCAGCCTTGCGGCTTGGCGGGACCCACGATGTACTGACGAGTAACATTCCCTTCGGAGCGCGGGCCGCCCCGACCGGGATCCGCCCGACAAGGCGCCTATGCTGCCTGCATAAGGCGGTACCAGAAAAGACGATGCGGTAGGAGAGCCGGCGTGAGCCTGAGGATCGTTGTCTGTGTGAAGTACGTGCCCGACGCCACGGGCGACCGGCAGTTCACCGAGGACTTGACCGTCAACCGTGACGACGTCGACGGCCTGCTGTCGGAGCTCGACGAGTACGCCGTCGAGCAGGCGCTGCAGATCGCCGACGAGGCCGACGATGCCGAGATCACCGTTCTGACGGTGGGCCCCGAGGACGCCAAGGACGCGCTGCGCAAGGCGCTCTCGATGGGCGCCGACAAGGCCATCCACGTCGAGGACGACGACCTGCACGGCAGCGACGTCATGGGCACCTCGCTGGTGCTCGCCAAGGCCATCGAGAAGGCCGGTTACGACCTGGTCATCACCGGCATGGCGTCGACCGACGGCACCATGGGCGTGCTGCCGGCGATCCTGGCCGAGCGCCTGGGCGTCCCGCAGGTCACCCTGCTCTCCGAGGTCAAGGTCGAGGACGGCACCGTGACCGGCCGCCGCGACGGCGACACCGCGAGCGAGCAGCTGGAGGCCTCCCTCCCCGCGCTCGTCTCGGTGACGGACCAGTCGGGCGAGGCCCGCTACCCGTCCTTCAAGGGCATCATGGCCGCCAAGAAGAAGCCGGTCGAGTCCTGGGACCTGTCCGACCTGGACCTGGAGTCCGACGAGGTCGGCCTCGAAGGCTCCTGGACCGCGGTCGACTCCGCGGCGCAGCGCCCGGCCCGTACCGCCGGCACGATCGTCAAGGACGAGGGCGAGGGCGGCAAGCAGCTGGCCGAGTTCCTGGCCGGCCAGAAGTTCATCTAAGAACCTCGGCCACCCCTCTTAGCCCCCAGACACTTCGCAATCGCAGGAGAGCAGTCCCATGGCTGAAGTTCTCGTCTACGTCGACCACGTGGACGGCGCCGTCCGCAAGCCCACCCTCGAGCTGCTGACGCTGGCCCGCCGCATCGGCGAGCCCGTCGCCGTCGCCCTGGGCGCCGGTGCCGACGCCACCGCCGCGGTGCTCGCCGAGCACGGCGCGGTCAAGGTCCTCACCGCCGACGCCCCCGAGTTCACCGAGTACCTCGTGGTACCGAAGGTGGACGCGCTCCAGGCCGCGTACGACGCCGTCTCCCCGGCCGCCGTGCTCGTCCCGTCCTCCGCCGAGGGCAAGGAGATCGCCGCCCGCCTGGCCGTCCGCATCGGCTCGGGCATCATCACCGACGCCATCGACCTGGAGGCGGGTGACGAGGGCCCGGTCGCGACGCAGTCCGCCTTCGCCGCGTCGTTCACCACCAAGTCCCGCGTCTCCAAGGGCACCCCGGTCATCACCGTGAAGCCGAACTCGGCCCCGGTCGAGGCCGCCCCGGCCGCCGGCGCCGTCGAGGCGCTCGCCGTCACCTTCGGCGCCCTGGCCACCGGCACCAAGGTCACCGGTCGCACCCCGCGCGAGTCGACCGGTCGCCCCGAGCTGACCGAGGCCGCGATCGTCGTCTCCGGCGGCCGTGGCGTCAACGGTGCCGAGAACTTCCACGTCATCGAGGACCTCGCGGACTCCCTCGGTGCGGCCGTCGGCGCCTCGCGTGCCGCCGTGGACGCCGGCTGGTACCCGCACTCCAACCAGGTCGGCCAGACCGGCAAGTCGGTCTCCCCGCAGCTGTACATCGCCTCCGGCATCTCGGGCGCGATCCAGCACCGGGCCGGCATGCAGACCTCGAAGACCATCGTGGCCATCAACAAGGACGCCGAGGCCCCGATCTTCGACCTCGTCGACTACGGCGTCGTCGGCGACCTCTTCGCCGTCGTCCCGCAGCTGACCGACGAGATCAAGGCGCGCAAGGGCTAGTCGCCCCGACCCCCGGGACGAGGACGCGACGCGTACCGGGTGCACGAACGAATGAGGGCCTTCCGGGGCCGGTGCGGACGGTGACGTCCCCACCGGACCGGGAGGCCCTCGTCGTCTCCGGCCCTCGTTGTTCCCGAACGGGGGGTGCTCCGCCAACTCCTCTCGTGCGGCCGGCGCAGGGCCGTACGCTGCGATCAGCCCGGGGAGGGCGGGAACGGGGGAGGGAGTTCTTCCGATGCGGGGCGCGTTACTGGAGGGGCGCTACCGGCTGGAGCGCAGGCTCGGGGCCGGTGGGATGGGCGAGGTGTGGCAGGCGCGGGACCTGCGGCTCGACCGGGAGGTCGCGGTCAAGGTGATCGCCCGGGGCGTGGCCGGTGACCACCTCCTGGAGGAGCGGTTCCGAAAAGAGGCCCGCACGGCCGCGGGCCTGACCCATCCCCGGATCGTGACCGTCCACGACCACGGCGAGGTCGAGGTCGACGGCCGCCCGGTGCTCTTCCTCGTGATGGAGCTGGTGCGCGGGAGGCCCCTGACCGCCGTGCTGCGCGACCACCGCTCGGGCGTGGACCCGGCCGCCGTGGGCCGGTGGGCGGTCCAGATCTGCGAGGGCCTCGCCGCGGCGCACCGGGCCGGTGTGGTCCACCGGGACATCAAGCCGGCCAACATCATGGTCCACGGGTCCGCCGAGGCCGACGTCACCCTCTGCGACTTCGGCATCGCCCGCCTCGCGGAGGAGACCGGGACCGGTCTGACGGCCACGGGCGCGGCCCTCGGCACGCCGACCTACATGTCCCCGGAGCAGGCGCGCGGCGACCGTCGCATCGACGGCCGCAGCGACCTGTACTCCCTCGGCTGCGTGCTGTACGAACTGCTGGCCGGCAGGCCGCCGTTCACCGGCTCCGGGCTGTCGGTGCTCTCGCAGCACCTCACGGGCGAGCCCGTTCCGATCAGGGACCTCCGGCCCGCGGTGCCCGAGGAACTGGAACGGCTGGTGCTGGAGCTACTGGCCAAGGATCCCGCGGCGCGCCCGGCCGATGCGCAGCTGGTGATCGACCGGTTGCGCGAGGCGGCGACCGGTGCCCGCTCCCGCTCGCGATCCCGGTCCCGGTCCCGCTCCCGGACCGTGGCCGATCGGACGCCCGGGCGCGAGATCGGGACCGCCGTGGAGACCGATCCGCCCGCGCCGGCTCCCGGTGTGCGCACCGGGTCCCGCCACCCGATTGCGGCCCCGTCGGTACCCGGAGCCCGGCCGCGGCTCCTGTGGGCTTCGCTGCTCGGCTCCGCCGGGGCGTACGCCCAGCTCGTCGCCGTGGACGAATGGGACGCGACGGCCGCCGGGACGTTCGGTCTCGCACTCGCCTGTCTGGTGGCGCTGCTCGCCTTGATGAGTTCCTCCGACGTGGCCGACGAGGACAACCACGGGCTCGGGACGGCGCTGTCGGCCAGCATCTACATCGGGGTGCTGCTGCTGTTGTGGCCGCCGGCCCCGTGGTGGGTGGGCGTGCTGGTCCTGCTCCTGTCGGGGGTCGTGCTGCTGTTGCTGTCCTACCTCGTCCATGAGCTGGTGGGTGCGGTGGTCCGGCGGGACCCGTGGGTGGCCTGGCTCGGCACCGAGGCCGGGCTGTTCAACGCGGTGCTGTTCGGCGGCATCATGGCCGACGACGGGAGGGCCGTCTACGCGGCGGTGGGCTGGGGGCTGGCGATGTGGCCGGCCGCGGCCCTCGTCACGGCCTTCTTCGTTCCCCGCCTGGGGGCGGCGCAGGCCCCGCCTGATCCGGCTCGTAGCAGCTGACCTGCGTACTCTCCGGCTCCGGGGCCGTGTGGTGTTTGTCACCGCGGGGCCCTGAGTCGTTTGTCCAGGACGGCAGGGGGACCATTGACGGAGCGGAACCCCGTGACTAAATTCTGCTATGCGGATCTAAGCTTCCGTGAAGTGGAAAAGAGGAGAGTGCACGATGGGTCAGCAGGAGAAGGTGGCGACGAGCCTCGCAGGCGCGGTCAGCGAGGGCATCAGCGCCTCCCTCGCGCCGGTGGACGCGGAACTCGCGCGCCACTACCCGGGCGACCCCGGCACCCGGCAGCCCATCCACACGGTCTACGTACCCGGTGACGTCTTCGCCGCGGACACCATCCGCTCCTGGGGCGACCAGGCCCTCGCCGCCCTCGACGAGCACGCCCCGGACGCCGCCACCTTCGCCAAGGTGCTCGGCATCTCCGACGAGCTGGCCGTACCCGTCTACGACCGGGTCCGCGCCAAGCTGCTCAGCGAGCCGGTCGAGGACCTCCGCGTCGACTTCGAGGACGGCTTCGGCGTCCGGTCCGACGAGGAGGAGGACCAGGCCGCGGCCCGCGCCGCCCGCCTCGTCTCGGAGGCCTTCTCCAACGGCACCAACGCGCCGTACATGGGCATCCGCATGAAGTGCATGGAGTCCAACGTCCGCGACCGCGGCATCCGCACCACGGACATCTTCCTCTCCGGCCTGCTCGAGCACGGCGGCCTTCCCGAGGGCCTCGTCCTGACCCTTCCGAAGGTCACCTACGCCGAGCAGGTCAGCGCCTTCGTCAAGCTGCTGGAGGCCTTCGAGACCGCCCGGGGCCTGCGCCCGGGCCGAATCGGCTTCGAGATCCAGATCGAGACCAGCCAGTCCATCGTCGCCTCCGACGGCACCGCTACGGTCGCCCGGATGATCGAGGCCTCCCAGGGCCGCGCCACCGGCCTGCACTACGGCACCTTCGACTACAGCGCCTGCGTCGGCGTCTCCGCCGCGTACCAGTCGAGCGACCACCCCGCCGCCGACCACGCGAAGGCGATCATGCAGGTCGCGGCCGCCGGCACCGGCGTACGCGTCTCAGACGGCTCGACCAACGTCCTGCCGATCGGCACCACCGAGCACGTCCACGAGGCGTGGAAGCTGCACTACGGCCTCACCCGCCGCGCCCTGGCCCGCGCCTACTACCAGGGCTGGGACATGCACCCGGCGCACCTGCCGACCCGTTACGCGGCCGTCTTCACCTTCTACCGCGAGGGCCTGGAGGCCGCCGCCGCGCGCCTGAAGGCGTACGTGGCCAAGATCGAGGGCGACGTGATGGACGAGCCGGCCACGGCCAAGGCCCTGGCCGGTTACCTGGTCCGCGGGCTCGACTGCGGCGCGGTCGGCACCGACGAGGTCACCGCCCTCACCGGCCTGACCCGCGCGGAACTGGACGCCTTCGCCATCCCGCGCCGCTCGGCCACCCTGACGGCCACCAACTGATCCCGGCGCCACGAGCGGCCCGGCCCCGGACCACCGGGGCCGGGCCGCCGGCGCGTGCGGACCCGGCAGCATCCGTAACCGCAGGGTGCCGTCCTCCCCGGCGGCCGCGAAGGCCCCCCAGGACGGCGCCGGCGGTGCGCCCGGTCAGCGGCAGGCGCGAGGCGGCCCGGTGGCCGTCGGGCCCGTCCGGTGTCCACGGGGCCGCGGGGGCGCGCTCCCGCGGGAACTCCGGTCCGCTCGGCCCTTCGTCAGGCAGGGGCAGGGGCAGGGGCAGGGGCAGCGGCGGCGTCGCGGGCAGCTCGGGGCGCGGGTCGTCGGGTCCCACGCCGCGGTCCCTCGGTCCCGGGTGCGGGCGTACGCGCGCTCGCCGTCCGGGGGAGAACTCCACGGGAGCGACGGGTCAGTCGGCCGGCGGGAGTTCGCCCGAGCCCCGGGCGATCAGCCGGGTCGAGAGTTCGATGCGGCACGGGGTCAGGTCCGCGCCCGCGAGGCGTTGGAAGAGGCGGTCCGTGGCCACCCGGCCCAGGGCCGCCGGGTCCTGGGCGACCACCGTCACGCCCGGACGGAGCAGATCGGCCAGCTCGAAGTCGTCGAAGCCGACCAGCGCGACCGGCCGGCCGTGCCCCGCGAGGACCCGCACCACGGTCACCGTCACCCGGTTGTTGCCGGCGAAGACGGCGGTCACCGGGTCCGGGCCCGTGAGCATCGCCGCGGCCGCCGCCGCGACCCGTTCCGGGGCCGTGGACCCGAGCGAGACCCAGGACCGCGCCACCGGCAGGCCCGCGTCCGTCATCGCCGCGCGGTAGCCGCGCAGGCGCTCGGCCACCGTGTGGATACGGGGCTGGTCGCCGATGAAACCGATCCTGCGGTGGCCGCCCGCGATCAGGTGGGCCACCCCGTTCCGGGCGCCGCCGAAGCTGTCCGACAGCACCACGTCCGCGTCGATCCGCCCGGCCGGGCGGTCCACGAACACCGTTGACACGCCGGCCCGCATCTCCGGCTCCAGATAGCGGTGGTCGTCCCCGGCCGGGATCACGATCAGCCCGTCCACCCGGCGGGCGCACAGCGCGAGCGCCAACTCCCGCTCCCGGTCCGGGTCCTCGGCGCTGGAGCCGTTGATGAGCAGCGCCCCGTGCGCGCGGGCCACCTCCTCCACCGCCCGGTTCAGCGGGCCGTAGAAGGGATCGGCGAGATCCTCCAGGACCAGGCCCACGGTGGCGGTACGGCCCTTGCGCAACACACGGGCACTGTCGTTGCGGCGGAAGCCGAGGGCCTCGATGGCCTGCTGGACCCGTCGCTCGGTCTCGGGGGTCACCCCCGGCTCGCCGTTGACCACGCGCGACACCGTCTTCAAGCCGACGCCCGCCTGGGACGCCACGTCCTTCATGGTCGGCCGGTTGCCGTAGCGGAGCTCGGACGGGCGGCGGTTGTGGGGCACGGTGGCGAATCCTCCGGAGCTCACGGGCGGGGCTTTGACCTCGAGGATAAGCACTGGGCCGATCGTGAGGTTTTCGTGGCAGGCTGGGGCGGGCAAGCCACAGGGGGCTCCGGACGAGCCATGGGGAGAGGGGTAGACGTGATTGTCTGGATCAACGGCACGTTCAGCGCCGGAAAGACCAGCACGGCCCGCGAACTGACCGGAATCCTGCCGGACAGCACCCTGTTCGACCCGGAGTTCATCGGCGACGCGCTGCGCGTGCTGCTGCCGCCCAAACGACTGGCCGAGATCACCGACTATCAGGACCTTCCGAGCTGGCGGCGGTTGGTGGTGGACACGGCCGCGGCGATGCTCGCCGAACTGGGCGGGGTGCTCGTCGTACCCATGACGCTGCTGCGCCAGGAGTACCGGGACGAGATCTTCGGCGGGCTGGCGGCCCGTCGGATCCCGGTGCGGCACGTCTTGCTGGCTCCTGCGGAAACGATCCTTCGCGAGCGGATCGCGACCCGGCAGGAACTCGGGGAGCCCGCGGAGGTCGACCTCCGGGTCCGCCAGTGGGCGTACGACCACATCCCGGTCTACCAGCAGGCCCTCGGCTGGCTGACCGGTGACGCGCACGTCATCGACAACGGGGTGCTGACCCCGCGGGAGACGGCGGAGCGCATAGCCGAGGCCGTCCGTTCGGAGACGGCGAAGGTCTGCGACATCGTGCAGACCCCGGAGCCCACCCGGGAGACGGTGGCGGCCGGGGTGCTGCTCTTCGACGAGCAGGACCGGGTGCTGCTGGTGGATCCGACGTACAAGGCGGGCTGGGAGTTCCCGGGCGGAGTCGTCGAAGCGGGCGAGGCGCCCGCGGGCGCGGGCGTACGGGAGGTCGCGGAGGAACTGGGCGTCGTACTGGAACGGACGCCCGGGCTGCTGGTGGTCGACTGGGAGCCGCCCCAGCCGCCCGGCTACGGCGGGCTGCGCCTGCTCTTCGACGGCGGCCGCCTCTCGGACGAGGCGACGGCCCGGCTCCGGCTGCCCGGCCCGGAACTGCGGGCCTGGCGCTTCGTCACGGAGGCCGAGGCCGCCGGTATGCTCCCGCAGCACCGCTACGAACGCCTGCGCTGGGCCCTGCGCGCCCGCGAACGCGGCCGCCCCCTCTACCTGGAGGCGGGCGTTCCCACCGGCTGATCCGGCTGATCCGGCTGATCCGGCTGCCCCGTCTGCTCCGGCGGACGCAGGGCGGCGGCGACGAGGCAGGCCTTCGAGGGCCTCGCGCGGAACGTCGCCACCGCCCGCCAGCCGGTCGAAGACCAGCCCGTCGATGCAGGTCAGCAGGGTGTGGGTGCGGTTCCACGACCGGCGCGCCCCGGTCCCCGCCCTGCTGGACGCGACCCGGCCCGAGGACGTGCTCCACCACGACGTCGGAGAACTCCGCACGCCGCTCGCGTCGTACGCGGTCGGCCGGATCGCGCTGTTCGGCGACGCGGCGCACGCGATGACCCCGAACCTCGGGCAGGGCGCCTGCCAGGCGCTGGAGGACGCGGTCACCCTGGCTGCCGCGCTCACCACCGGACCCACCGTCGAGGCGGCGCTCGTCCGCTACGACGTCGAACGCCGGCCGCGCAGCCAGGCGGTGGCCAAGGCCGCACGACAGGCCGGCCGGATGGGCCATCAGCTCGCCCGTCCGCTGGCCGTCGCCCTGCGCACCACGGCCGTGCGGCTGACCCTCCCGGACCGCCGTGCGCACGATCCTCCGGCGCCACGCTGGGAACCGCCGGGGCTGGGCTGACCCCCGGGGCCCGCCGGGAGCGTGCGGGCGGCCCCGGAGGCGGACCTCAGCCAGCAGCGGCCGCCTCGTGCGCCGTCTTGGCGAGGGCCTCCGCCGTGTTCTCCGTCAGCGGGTCGCCATGGCCGAAGCAGGCGATCGACGGGGCGAGCGCGGCCAGGCGCTGGAAGGTGGCGATCGCCCGGGCGCGGTCCACGTTGAAGACGCCCAGCATCAGCGGGCCGACGGCGGCGATGCAGTCACCGGTGAACAGGACGCCGTGGCGCGGAAGGTGGATCCCGATGCTGCCGTCCGTGTGGCCGGGGGCGTGGACGACGTACGCCCCGTCCCCGAAGCCCAGCGCCTCCCCGTCCTCCACCTCGTGGTCGACCGCGGTGGGCGGTGCCTCGGGGACGGTCAGAGCGTGCGCGTACAGCGGTATCTCCCAGTCCAGCAGCACCGGTTCGGGCACCGGCCGCTCGCCCCGGATCACCGGCGCGTCCAGGCGGTGCGCCAGCACCCGCGCGCCCCAGCGGGCGGCGAGCTCACCCGCCGCCCCGACGTGGTCGCCATGGCAGTGCGTGAGGACGATCCGCTCCAGCCGCTCGGGCGCCAGCCCGAGAGACCGGATCGCCTGCTCGATCCGGTCGGCGGATCCGGCATGGCCCGTGTCGATCAGGGTGAGGGCTTCACCGTCCTGCCAGAGATAGGCCTGGCCGATGGGGAAGCGGAGCATGTGGAGCCGGTTCGGCAGTACTTCGACAAGATCCATACGGCGAACGTACGACCGTCCGCCCGCCGTGTGCGGCCGAATCCACCGGGAGCGTAATACGCCCAGGGCGCACTGCGCCCTGGGCGTACACGAGGCGGTCGGCCGGTACCGCAGGGGGTCAGGCGCGCTTGGACTCCGCGTAGTTGACGAGGAAGAGGGCCTCCGCCACCGACAGGCGCTCCAGCTCCTGCGGCGACACGCTCTCGTTGACCGCGTGGATCTGCGCCTCCGGCTCGCTCAGCCCGATCAGCAGCATCTCCGCCTCCGGGTACAGGGACGTCAGCGTGTTGCACAGCGGGATCGACCCGCCCATGCCGCTGATCTGCATCTCCTGGCCGGGGTAGGCGGCTTCCAGGGCCGCGCGCATCGACGCGTACGCCGGACTGTCGGTGTCCGCCCGGAACGGCTGGCCCTGGCCGACGACCTCCAGTTTGAGGCGCGCCTTCCACGGGACGTGCGCCTCCAGGTGCGCCTGCAGCAGCTTGACCGCCGCCGCGGTGTCCACGCCCGGCGGCACCCGCAGGCTGATCAGGGCGCCGGCGCTCGCGTGCACCGACGGCGTCGCGCCGATCACCGGCGGGCAGTCGATGCCGAGCACCGTGACGGCCGGGCGGGCCCACAGCCGGTCCGCGATCGTGCCCTCGCCGATGAGCTCGACCCCGTCCAGGACCTTCGCGTCGGCGCGGAAGTCCGCCTCCGGGTACTGCAGGCCGTCCCACACCTCGTCCGAAGCCAGGCCGTCCACGGTCGTCGAACCGTCCGCCGCGCGCAGCGAGTCGAGTACGCGGATCAGCGCGGCCAGCGCGTCGGGGGCGGCGCCGCCGAACATGCCCGAGTGCAGGTTGCCGCCCAGCGTGTCGATCTTCACCTTGACCAGGCACATGCCCCGCAGGGTGGCCGTCACCGTCGGCAGGCCGAGACGGAAGTTGCCCGCGTCGCCGATGACGATGGTGTCGGCGGTCAGCAGCTCCGGGTGCGCCTCGGCGTACTGCTGGAGGCCACCGGTGCCCTGCTCCTCCGAGCCCTCGACGATCACCTTCACGCTCACGGGCACGCCGCCGTTGGCCTTCAGCGCGCGCAGCGCCAGCAGGTGCATGATGAACCCGCCCTTGCAGTCGGCCGAGCCGCGCCCGTACCAGCGGCCGTCGCGCTCGGTCAGCTCGAAGGCGGGGGAGGTCCAGGCCGCGTCGTCGAGCGGCGGCTGGACGTCGTAGTGCGCGTAGAGCAGCACGGTCGGCGCGCCCTCGGGGCCGGGCAGGAAGCCGTAGACCGACTGGGTTCCGTCGGGGGTGTCGAGCAGCGCGACGTCCTGGAAGCCCTCGACGCGCAGGGCGTCGGCCACCCAGTTCGCGGCGGCCTCGCTCTCGCTCTTGGGGAACTGCGCCCAGTCCGCCACCGACTGGAAGGCCACCAGCTCGGTCAGCTCCTGCTTGGCGCGGGGCATCAGCGAGGCGATGGTCTCGGCGATCGGATTCTGGGACATGGGCACGCTCCTTTTGGGTGCGACGTTGTTCTCCGTAGTACGCCGCCCGCATCCGCGGGGTGTGCGTATGTCGGGTACGGCGAAAGGCAGTCTTGATCCTCGCACAGCGAGACGGGGCGGTGTCTCGCCGTAGGATTTCCCCGGCATCGGAGCAACCGGGTGATCAGGAGCAGCAACACATCGTGAGCAGCGACGACGACGTACGCGACGCAGGCGCAGGCGCAGGCATGGACGCAGACGCAGGCGCAGGCGCAGGCATGGACGCAGGCGCAGGCGCAGGCGCGGGTGCAGACGCAGGCGAGGGCACGGGCACGGGGCAGGACGCCCAGCGGGCGGGCGACGAGGCGGCCGGGGAGACCGCCGAGGTGTGGGACGTGGTCGTGGTCGGGGCGGGACCTGCCGGGTCCTCGGCCGCGTACGCCGCGGCGACGGCCGGGCGGCGCGTCCTGCTGCTGGAGAAGGCCGAGCTGCCCCGCTACAAGACCTGCGGCGGCGGCATCATCGGCCCCTCGCGCGACGCCCTGCCCCCGGGCTTCGTGCTGCCCCTCAAGGACCGCATCCACGCGGTCACCTTCTCGATGGACGGGAAGCTGACCCGCACCCGGCGCTCGAAGCACATGCTGTTCGGGCTCATCAACCGCCCGGAGTTCGACGCCGGCCTGGTCGCCGCGGCGGAGAAGGCCGGCGCCACCGTCCGTACGGGTACGGCCGTGGCCCGCGTCGAACAGCACGGGGCGGCCGTGCCGGACCGCCGCACCGTCGCCGTGGTGCTCGCCGACGGGGAGATCGTGCTGGCCCGCGCGGTGGTCGGTGCGGACGGCAGCGCGAGCCGGATCGGCGCGCACGTCGGGGTGGAGATGGACCAGGTGGACCTGGGCCTGGAGGCGGAGATCCCCGTCCCGGCGACGGTCGCGGAGGACTGGAAGGGGCGGGTGCTGATCGACTGGGGCCCGCTGCCAGGCAGTTACGGCTGGGTCTTCCCCAAGGGCGACACCCTGACCGTCGGGGTCATTTCGGCCAAGGGCGAGGGCGCCGCGACCAAGCGCTACTTGGACGACTTCATCGCCCGGCTCGGACTCGCCGGCTTCGAACCGGCCGTCTCCTCCGGGCACCTGACCCGCTGCCGCAAGCCCGAATCGCCGCTCTCGCGCGGCCGGGTGCTGGTGGCGGGCGACGCGGCCGGACTGTTGGAGCCGTGGACCCGGGAGGGCATCTCCTTCGCGCTGCGCTCCGGGCGGCTGGCGGGGGAGTGGGCGGTGAAGATCTCCGAGGCGCAGGACGCCGTGGACGCGCGCCGCCAGGCGCTCAACTACGCCTTCGCGGTGAAGGCCGGGCTGGGCGTGGAGATGGGGGTCGGCAAGCGGATGCTGAACCTCTTCGAGGTGCGGCCGCGGATGCTGCACGCGGCGATCACCGGCTTCGGTCCGGCGTGGCGGGCGTTCGCCCGGATCACGCGGGGCTCGACGACGCTGGCCGAGTTGGTGCGTACGTACCCGTTGGCCCGCAAGGCGCTGCACATGATGGACGCCCGGCAGGCGGCGGCAGCCGCACGCAGCGGCGGCAAGGGCTAGAGGGCGTCGGGCGCGGGGGCGACGGAGGCGCGGCCGGCGGTCCCGACCGGCGGGGCGGCTCGAACCTCCTCGGGGCGGACCGGCCGGAGGTCGTCCTCGCGGCGTTCCGGCGCGGCGAGCCGAAGGTCGGGGTGGCGGCGATCGGGCTCGCCCTCCACCACGCCGACCCCGGGGCCGTGCTCCCCGTGGTGGCGAGGGCGCTGGAGTCGGCGGACCGGACCGGACCGGACCGGGAGGTCCGCCGGCAGGGGGTCATCGCCCTGGCGCACGTCGCTCGGCTCCACCGCACGGTGGACCGGCGCTGTCTGCAACCGCTGCGCGGCCGCCCCCGCGGCAACGAGGCCGATGACGACCTGTGGTCCTTCGTGCCGCACCGGGGGCTGCCGCTCCGGCTGTGGCGGCACCACCTGTGGGAGCGGCTGGTGGAGCGGGTGCGCCGACCGTTCGACCGAGTGGCCGACCGGTACGGGCGGGGCGGTCGCCGTCCGGGCGGCGGCCCGCCACAGCGGCCGCCTTCCACAGCGGCGGCCGGATACGGGGCACGGGTCAGCGGGACACCGTGATCCGGAAGACCGGGTGGTCGCCGGCGGCCGCCTGCAGTTCGGCGTCGGAGGACTTGGCCGTGACGCCCTGGAAGAACCGGTTGACCTCCCAGCCCCACTTCTCCAGGTAGGCGCGCATGATGTCGGCCTTCTGCACCGGGTCGGTGATCTCGGTGACGGTGAACGCGCGCACCTTGCGCCCCACGCGCAGTTCGCCGCCGCCCGCCACCCGCATGTTGCGGACCCACTGGGAGTGGCCGCGGGCCGAGACCAGGTATTGGGCACCCTCGTAGGTGTGCGGGTTGACCGGGATCCGCTGCATCTCGCCGGACTTGCGGCCGCGCACCGACAGCTCGGCGGTTCCCGCCAGACTGATGCCGAAGCGGGCCAGCTTGCCGAAGAGCGAGTTGAAGCGGGTCTCGAACGAGGTGGCCTGGACGTAGTACGGGGTGGGCGCGTTCATCGTGACCTCCGGGGCCGCTTTCTCCAATGAGAGAGCACTGCTCTCGCTTGAGAGCAGTGTGCACGGATCGGTGTGCCAAAGCAAGAGCGGTGCTCTCGCATAGGAGCGGCGATCCGGTTTCTGGGCAGTGCTCCGTTCACGTGGCAGACTGACCCGCATGAACACCGTGCGAGGGGCCAGGGAGCGGGCCCGCATCGAGGTCACCGCCGCCATCAAGGACGAGGCGCGCCGCATGCTCGCGGCCGAGGGCGCCGCCAAGCTCTCCCTGCGCGCCGTCGCCCGCGAGCTGGGCATGGTCTCCTCCGCCCTCTACCGATACTTCCCCAGTCGGGACGAACTGCTCACCGCCCTCATCATCGACGCGTACGACAGCGTCGGCTCGGCCGCCGAGGTGGCCGACGCCCGCGCCCGTGCCGCCGGGGCCCCGGCCCGCGCCCGCTGGATCGCGGTCTGCGAGGCCGTCCGCTCCTGGGCGCTGGAGCACCCGCACGAGTACGCCCTCATCTACGGTTCCCCGGTCCCCGGCTACAGCGCCCCCGTCGACACCGTGGGCCCGGCCTCCCGCGTCGGCAACACCTTCATCGGCATCCTCCGCGCCGCGTACGAGGGCCCGGGCCTCGCCCTCCCGCCGCTGCCGCCCGCCCTGCGCTCCGAGGCCGACCGGATGACCGCCGACTTCGCCGAGGGCCTGCCCCCGGCGGTCACCGCCGCTCTGGTCGCCGCCTGGGCCCAGCTGGTCGGGCTGGTGTCCTTCGAACTGTTCGGCCAGTTCAACCGGGTCGTCGAGGACCGCGCCGCCTTCTTCGCGCACGCCGCCGACCAGTTGGCGCACGGGGTCGGGCTGCCGGCCGTGTGACGGGAGGGCGGAGGCGCGGACCGTTGTGGAGATCCAGGAGATGTCCCAGATCTGGGAGATCTGGGAGATCCAGGAGATTCACATGATGAGGGGATGGCTCGCTCCTCTGTTCCCCCTGCGAATGCGGACGGTTCAGCCTTGAACGACGGGCCGCCCGTCTAGTGTTCCTCGGGTCGCCCCCCGCCGCCGCCGGAGGAAACGTTCATGCCCCGCGCCGTGAAGGCCTTGTACGCCGCCCTGGTCGCTGCCCTATTGGCCGCGTCGGCGCCCGCCATCATCGCCGCGGCACGCGACGTGTCCGGGCCGGCCGCGCCGGTGCCCGACCCGCCCCCCACTCCCCGGACGCCGGGCGTGCGGGGCCTGGAAATCGGCGTCCCCGCGTACGTCTGGGCGAACGACCCCATGCTGACCGACCTCACCGCCACCGCTCCGGCCCCCTCGGTGGTCGTACTGAACCCGGGCAACGGCGACTCCCCGTTCGACGGTCCCTGGCGGGCCCGCGCCGACGCGCTGCGCGCCCGCACCACCTCCACCGGCGAGAAGACCCGGGTGCTCGGCTACGTCCACACCGATCACGGCAACCGCGACATCGCCGCGGCCAAGGCCTCCGTCGACAACTACCTCAAGACCCCCGACGGCCGTCTCCACGTCGACGGCATCTTCTTCGACGTCGTCAGCCGTGACTGCGGCCCCGCCAACTCCACCCGCGACTACTATGCCGAGCTGCGCCGCTACGTCCAGGAGGTGATGGACGCGGCCGACCCGGCCGCGCCCGACCTCGTCGTCAACAACCCCGGCACCGCCATAGCCGACTGCTACCTGGAGCCGGGTCACCGCACCGCGGACGTCTTCGTCACGTTCGAGGACACATACGCCGCGTACACCGGCGCCGGCTGGCTCGGCGGCAACGTCTTCGACCGCCTCTCCGGCTACCGTTCCGGCACCGAACTGGACCCGAGCGGGACGGCGTTCTGGCACCTGGTCCACGACGTCCCCGACCCCGAGGCGATGCGCGCCACCTTGCGCACGGCCTTCGCCCGCGGCGCGGGCTACGCGTACGCGACCAGCACGGTCATGCCCAACCCTTGGAACGCGGGCCCGACATGGAAGTACCGCACCCAGACCACGTACGCGGCCACCCTCGGCTGAGGGCGCACGGACGGTGAGCCCGCGGGCTTCGTGGTGGTGGTGGGCGTGACCGGCACCCGCCCGCTGCGCAGCAGTCAGGCGTTTCGCGACCTGTGGATCGGTACCTCGGTTTCTCAACTCGGCCAGCAGATGGCCAATGTGGCGGTGTTGGCCCAGGTCTGGGACTTGACCCGCAGCCCCGTGGGTACCGGAGCCATCGGGCTCGCGACCGGCCTGCCGATGGTGCTGTTCGGGCTGCTCGGCGGCACGTTGGCCGATGCCGTTGACCGCCGTGCGGTGCTGCGGGCCACCACCGCGGGCCAGGTGCTGGCCGCCGCAGGGCTGTGTGCCCAGGCCCTGGCGAACAACAACAGCGTGCTCCTGTTGCTCGCCCTGGTCGCCGTGGGGACCGGTTGCAGCGGGCTCGGCGCTCCTGCCCGGCGCACCCTCCCGGTCCGGCTGTTGCCGGCCGACCAGGTCGCGGCCGGTCTTGCGCTGACCAACATCTCCTTCCAGGCGGCGATGCTGGCCGGGCCCGCGATGGCCGGGCTGATCATCGCCCGCTGGGATGTCCCTGCCGCATACGCGATCCAGGCGACGGCCACGGCGTTCTCGATGCTCGCGGTGATCCGCCTGCCTGCCATGCGGCCCGAAGGCACCGGCGCGGCAGGCGGCAGACGCCGACCGGAGCGCGGCGGTTGGCGGATCGTCCTGCGCCGCCCGACGCTGTGGGGCGCGATGGCCACCGACCTGTCCACCACGCTGCTCGCCATGCCCATCGCGCTCTTCCCCTTGGTCAACGAGATCCGTTTCGGGGGGAACCCGCGGACCCTCGGCTTGTTCCTCTCGGCCGTCGCGGTCGGGGGAATCACGGCCGGTCTGCCCTCCGGCACGGTGACGCGCTGGCGCCGCGGCGGCCTCGTACAGCTGTCCGCAGCTTGCATCTGGGGCCTGGCGCTGGCCTGTTTCGGGCTGGCGGAGCCGTTGTGGCTGGCGCTCGGCTGCCTGGCCGTGGCGGGCGCTGCCGACACCGTGTCCGTCGTCACCCGCAGCGCCCTGGTCCAACAGGAGACCCCGGACGCGTACCGGGGGCGGGTCTCCTCGGTCGAACACGTCATCGGTGTCGCCGGCCCCGAGCTCGGCAACTTCCGAGGTGGTCTGGTGGCGTCCGCCACCTCCGCCCCCTTCTCCCTGGTCCTCGGCGGACTGTCCGCCGTCTTGGCGATCGCCGCCGTGGCCGTGACCAACGCACCCCTTCGCGCCTACCGCACGCCCTCCGCCGCCGCGCAGCCGACCGCTCCCGGAGCCGTCGAAGCACCGGCGGCCGCCGGTCAGGTTGCCTCGGATGCCCGCCGAGAGGGCGGGGCCTTCCTCGCGGCGGACAAGAGGTCCGCGTGACCGGGCCGGGCGCCGCGCACGGGACCCCCCGGGACCGGTGCAGGAGTCAGACCGACCGTCCGGCGGGCTGCGGATAGCCGATTTCGGAGACGTCCCGGGCCAGATCCGCCAGGGCGACCGCTGCGTTCAGCGACGATACGAGCTCCTGGTCCAACGGGCGCAACGCGTACACGTCGCTCACCGCACCCAGGTCCACGGGGACCTCGTAGTAGTCCTCGGCGAAGCGCTGGAACGCTTCCGGCGAACGGTCCACCAGGAGCGTGAACAGTGCTGTCGTCCCATCAGGATCGGTACGGCCCGCGGGAAACTCGATCGCCCCGTGCCGCCACTGATCGTCGGCCGCACCCCGCCACAAGCAGGCTGTGATGACGGGGACGCCGTCCTCGTCGGTGAACGCAGGCTCTTCCACGAAGCGCCGAAAGGCCTCGGGGACGTCGTCGATCACTCCCGGCCACGGCGCACCACCGTTGCCGTACGGGTTCATCGCCGATTCATGGCCGAAGCCGCGGACGTAGCCGCCGGCCGCCGAAAACACGATGGAGTACGCGTCTCCCGATCCGTCGCGCATCGAGGCCATCTCCTCGCCGACGGCCCAACCCGCGTCGAAGGAGTAGTACCGGCTTTCCCAGTCCGGACTCAAGATCGCATCGAGCATCGCAAGTGAGCGGCACAGGTCCCGCAGATCGGTGATGGCGGGAAGCCGGCGGGCTACGTCGTAGACGGTCATCCGCTCATCGAAGCGGATGCCTCTGACATCCGGACGCCTCCGGCTGCCGCCCCCTGACGCGGGGCGTCTCCGGTGCCCGCGTCAGCCGTGGGTGCGGCGTGCCGGCGGCGGTGGAACGCCCAGGCCGCCGCTCGCTCAGCCCAGGCCGCCGTCGCTCCGGAGCAGCTGGCCGTTGATCCAACCCCCCTCGGCGGAGCAGAGGAACGTGACCAGGTTCGCGCAGTCCTGCGGCACACCGAGGCGTCCCAGGGGAGTGGAACGGATCAGGTCCGCCTTCTGCCCCTCGGTCATCCACCCGGTGTCGGTCGGTCCGGGATCGACGGCGTTGCAGGTCACTCCCAGATGGGCGAGCTCGTGGGCGGCGGCGGTCGTGATCCGGTCCATCGCACCCTTGCTCGCCCCGTACGGCAGGTTGCCGGCGGTGTGGTCGCTGGTCAGGCTGACGATCCGGCCGCTGCCGTGCGGCCCGCGGAACCGCAGCCCGTACTCCCGGACCAGCAGCCAGGTGGCCCGCGCGTTGACCGCGAAGTGCAGGTCGAAGCCGTCCACCGTGGTGTCCAACAGACCCGAATCGACCGACTCGCCATGGCAGAGCACCAGCGCGGTGACGTTCCCCAGCGCACCCTCGACGCCGTCGAAGAGCTGCGCCGGCACGGCCGGGTCGCTGAGGTCCGCCTCGACCGCGTGGGCCTTCGCCCCCGAGGACGTCACCTTCGACCGCAGCGCTTCGGGCGCACCCGACTCCCTGCCCCACTGCATCCGCGCGTCGTACGGAGACCAGTAGGTGAAGGCCACGTCCCACCCGGCCCGAGCCAGGTCCAGCACGACGGACGACGCGATCCCCGCCGACCGTCCCGCCCCCGTGACCAAGGCGATCGGACGCCCCGCCCCGCCCCGCCCGCGTCCCGCCGACTCCCCGCGCCCGCCCCACCGGTCATGTCGTCCCTCCTCGCGGGCGGCGATCAGTCGCGCCGTGCCCCGGTCAGCGCCCGTCGTTCTCCGGACGGCGGGCGAATCCGAGCAGCACGTGCGTGACCCGGAGCAGGAACACCACCGCCGCCAGGATGCCGCCCGCCACGGCCAGGATCCGGCGCGTCGACGGGGAGGGGGAGAACACCAGCACGGACCCGTACACCGCGCCGAAGGCGAGGGCGGCCGCGAAGCAGGCGCTGACCAAGGCGTAGCCGATCTCGATGGTGATCGCGTCCCGGTCCGCCTGCGTACGTCGCTCCATGCGTGCAGTTTCACAGCGTGCACGGCCCGTCACAAGCCCCCCGCCCGCCCTTCAGATTCCGGCCGTCTCCGTCCACAGCCGGGCCAGTGCCGGGTCGCCCGTCACCCCCGGACCCGCCACCGGGGTCCGGTTCCAGAGCGCCGCGTACAGCCATGCCGCCTCGCCGGTCAGTTCGCAGTCGGCCACCTCGCCCGTATCGCCCCGCACCGTACGGGCCGGCGCCGCCGACAGGTGCACGGTCCACACCGCGCCCGTGTCGGCGGCCCGCACCCGCACCACCTTGGGCTCGGCGGTCCGCACCCGGCTGCGCGGCCGGGCGTGGAAGCCGGTCAGCAGCTCGTCCACCCCGTCCTCCGCGAACTGCGGCTCCACCGCGGAGAACAGCACGCCGAGCGCGGCCTCCGCATCCATCCGGTGCACGGCGGTCTCGTGCGCCTGCCGCCGGGCCCAGAACGCCACCGGCGAGGGCGGGGCGGTGGGCAGGAAGGTCCAGCACTGCACGTCGGCCGGCGCCTCGTGCAGGGTCCGCACCAGGTCCGCGTGGCCCTCCCGGAACCACGCCAGCAGCTCGCCGCCGACCAGCTCCGGCGCGTCCGGGAAGCCCACCGGCTCCAGCCGCCGCTCCGCGACGTACGCGGTGGCCCAGCGGTGCACCGAGCCGGTGTGCCGCAGCAGGTCGGTGACCCGCCACCCCGGGCAGGTGGGGACCGCGGAGTCCGTACCGGCGCGTTCGGCCACCTCGGCGAGCAGCTCGCCTTCGCGGGCGAGGGTCTTCACATGTTCGGTGATCTCCATACCGTGAGTCCTATCAGCCCGCCCGTGACAATGGAGAGCATGGACGGGGAACTCTTTCCGCGCGAGCGGACCGTGATCGCTCCCGGTGCCGTTCACGTGCCGGACTGGCTCGGGGCGGGGCGCCAGCGCGAGTTGCTGGCGGCCTGCCGCGCGTGGGCCCGGCCGCCCGCAGGCCTGCGCACCGTACGCACCCCGGGCGGTGGGGTGATGACCGCCCGCCAGGTGTGCCTCGGCCTGCACTGGTACCCGTACGGGTACGCGCGCACCGTGGTCGACGGCGACGGGGCACCGGTCAAACCGATGCCGCCGTGGCTCGCCGAGCTGGGGCGGGAGGCGGTGACCGCCGCGTACGGGGACCCGCCGCCGTCCGGGACCGGGGCGGCCTACGACATCGCGCTGATCAACTTCTACGCCGGCGACTCCCGCATGGGCATGCACCGCGACGCCGAGGAGAGGTCACCGGCGCCGGTGGTCTCGCTCAGCCTCGGCGACACCTGCGTCTTCCGCTTCGGGAACACCGCCTCGCGCGGGCGCCCGTACCGGGACGTCGAGCTGTGCAGCGGGGACCTCTTCGTCTTCGGTGCGGAGAGCCGGCTGGCCTATCACGGGGTGCCGAAGGTCCTGCCGGACACGGGCCCGCGGGAGCTCGAGCTGACCGGGCGGCTGAACATCACACTCCGGGTCGGCGGGCTCGGCTGAGCGGCGGCACCCGGGACCCTCCGATCATGCGAGGATCGATGCCATGAACGGCAACGGGGCCCCGCCGCGGGTGGGGGATGTGACCGCGCCATCCGCTTCCGGTACGGCTGCGCGGACCAGGCTGGAACGGGGGCGCGGCGCGCTCGGGCCGGCGCTGGAGCTCGTCCACACCGGCCGTGCCCCGACCCGCGCCGTGCTGACGGCCGAGCTCGGGGTGACCCGCGCCACCGCCGGAGCGGTCGCCGCCGAGCTGGAGGCCCTCGGGCTGATCCGCGTCGACTCCCGCCCGGGCGGAGCCGGAGGGACCGGCGGATCCCAGGGCCGCCCCTCGCACCGGCTCTCGGTGGCCGAGGATGGCCCGGTGGCGCTGGCCGCCCAGGTGCACTCGGACGGCTTCCGCGCCGCTCTGGTCGGCCTCGGCGGCCGCATCGTGGCCACCGCTCCCGGCAAGGTCATCGTCTCCGCCGATCCGGCGCAGGTGCTGGGCGCGGTCGTGGAGGCGGGTGCGGAGCTGCTCGTGCAGAGCGGCCGCCGCTGCGTCGGGGCGGGGCTCGCGGTCCCCTCGGCGGTCGCGGAGCCGGACGGTACGGCGCTGAACCCGCTGCACCTGGCCTGGCCGGCCGGTTCTCCCGTACGGGCCATCTTCGCGGAGTGCGTGAAGGCGGCCGGGATCGACGGTCCGGCCCTGACGGGCAACGACGTCAACCTCGCGGCCCTGGCCGAGCACCGGCACGGCGCGGGGCGCAGCGCCCAGCACCTGCTGTGCGTGGCCACCGGGCACCGCGGGGTCGGCGGGGCGCTGGTGCTGGACGGTCGCCTGCACAGCGGGAGTTCGGGGCTGGCACTGGAGGTCGGCCACCTCACCGTGAACCCCGAGGGACGGGCCTGCCACTGCGGCAGCCGCGGCTGCCTGGACGTGGAGGCGGACCCGTTGGCCTTCCTCACCGCAGCGGGCCGCAGCCCCGGCCCCGAGGTGTCGTTGCTCCAGCAGGCCCGCGACCTGCTGCGCGACGAGCCCGCGGAACCGGCGGTACGGGCAGCCACGGAGGAGCTGATCGACCGGCTCGGGCTCGGCCTCGCGGGCCTGGTGAACATCCTCAACCCGGACCGGATCATCCTGGGCGGGCTGCACCGGGAGCTGCTGTACGCCGACCCGGAGCGGCTGCGCGCGGTGGTCGCGGACCGCAGCCTGTGGGGACGCAGCGGCGGGGTGCCGATCCTGCCGTGCACCCTGGACCACAACAGCCTGGTCGGCGCGGCGGAGCTGGCGTGGCAGCCGGTGCTCGACGATCCGCTGGGCGCCCTGGTCTGAAGGCCGTCTGCGAGGTCCGCGACCGGCCCGGGCGGTCGTGCCCGGGCCGTCGTGCTGGATCGTCGCGCCCGGGCCGTTCCCGGGGATCGGGCCGTCACCGCAGGTCGGGCCGTCCTCGCCGGTCGGGCCGGGCCCCGGACCGGGCCGGGCCCCGGACCGGGCCGGTCACCCGGGGCGGGCGCCGACCGGGGACGCCACCGGCAGGCCCGTCGCGACGGGCCCCGGATCGACGGCCAGGAGCACCGCACGCGCTGGTTCTCGTACGGGCACGGCCTTGATGGGGACCGGCCGTACCGGCGCCGCCCGGGGCGGGGCCGCCGTGAGCGAGAACCACACCGCCTTTCCGGGGCCGTCGGGCCGCTCGCGCGCCCCCCAGGCCTCGCTGAGCGCCTCCACCAGGGCGAGCCCGCGTCCGCAGGTCTCCAAGGCCTCCGCCCGCGTCCCGTGGACGACGGGCAGCCGCGGATCGCTGTCGATGACCGAGACCGTCAGGCGCCCGAGCCGGAGTTCGATCTCCACGGTGCAGGTCTTGTCCGGCTGCGCATGGCGGTGGACGTTGCTGAGCAGTTCCGTCACGCCGAGCGCAGCCCGGTCTATGAGCGGGTCGAGCTCCCAGTGGCGCAGTTGTGCAGAAACGATTCTGCGGATTTGGCCGATCCGCGACGGCAAGGCCTGCAGTTCGACGACGCAGTGCCTGCGGGAATGACTGATCACGGCTGCGACTCCCCGACATGAGTGTTACGGGTGCTGCACCCTCGGTAATGCTCCACCAGGGTCACCCACCGTGCCGCGCAGTGCAACCGAACGCGATCGAAAGGGATTCGCATGGATCCCCAAAGCGAACGTTTGTGCAGGTGGGAGGGGTACATTGCGAAGAAGGGGGGCGAAGTTCACCCACGAAGGAGCGCGGCACATGAGCACCACCGGCACCACCAGAACCACCGGTACCACCGGTACGACTGCCACGACCGTCGACGTCGATCGCAGCGACGCGGACTACCGGGCCTGGCTGAAGGAAGCCGTCCGCAAGGTCCAGGCCGACGCCAACCGCTCCGCCGACACCCACCTGCTGCGCTTCCCGCTCCCCGAGGCGTGGGGCATCGACCTCTACCTCAAGGACGAGTCCACGCACCCGACGGGCTCCCTCAAGCACCGCCTCGCGCGCTCGCTGTTCCTGTACGCGCTCTGCAACGGCTGGATCCGCCCCGGCCGTCCGGTCATCGAGGCCTCGTCCGGCTCCACCGCCGTCTCCGAGGCGTACTTCGCCAAGCTGATCGGCGTCCCCTTCATCGCCGTCATGCCGCGCACGACCAGCCCGGAGAAGTGCCGCCTCATCGAATTCCACGGCGGCGCGTGCCACTTCGTGGACGACCCGATGAAGATGTACGAGGAGTCGGCCGAGCTCGCCGCCCGAACGGGCGGGCACTACATGGACCAGTTCACGTACGCGGAGCGGGCCACCGACTGGCGCGGCAACAACAACATCGCCGAATCGATGTACCAGCAGCTGCGCCTGGAGCGGTACCCCGAGCCCGCCTGGATCGTGGCGACCGCCGGCACCGGCGGCACCTCGGCGACCATCGCGCGCTACGTGCACTACATGCAGCACGACACCCGCGTCTGCGTGCCCGACCCGGAGAACTCCTGTTTCTTCGACGGCTGGACCAACAACGACCCGGACGCGAGCAGCGATTGCGGCTCGCGCATCGAGGGCATCGGCCGGCCGCGGATGGAGCCCAGCTTCGTGCCCGGGGCCATCGACCGGATGATGAAGGTCCCGGACGCGGCGAGCGTCGCCGCCTGTCGCGCGCTGGAGACGGCGATAGGGCGCAAGGCGGGCGGCTCGACCGGCACCGGCGTGTGGAGCGCCCTGAAGATCATCTCGGAGATGGTGGCGGAGGGCCGCACGGGCAGCGTCGTCACCCTGCTGTGCGACCCGGGCGACCGCTACCTGGACAAGTACTACTCCGACGAGTGGCTGGCGGCGCAGGGGCTCGACATCGCCCCGTACGCGAAGACCATCGACACGCTGCTGACGACCGGGGTCTGGCGCGAACCGGCCGCCTGACGCCCCGTCGGGCCGCCCCGGGCACGGGGCGGGGGCTACGGACGACCGGCCGAGGTGCACCGCGGGGCCGGCGCGAGGGCGGTCCCGGCTACTGACCCGCGCCGCGCCGGGCGGTGAGGCGCCGGTCGAGAGCTCGGACCGCCGTGCGGAAGGAGTGGCCCAGGCCCGGGCGGGCGACGGCCAGGCCGAAGCGGAAGGGGGCCGGCCCGTCCGCCGCGAAGGTCCAGCGGACGTGCGTGCCGGTACCGGCCGGGGTCAGCCGCCACTCCTCCAACAGGGCCCGCACCCCGGGGGCGTTGGTGGTGTCGACCCGGTACGCGTACCGCCGTTCCGGATCCGCGGCCATGATGGTCTCCTGGAAGCGCACCCCGCCCCTCAGCTTGATCTCGCGGCCCGCGCCCCCGTGCGTGGGGCGGGCCAGGGTGACCGCCCCGAACCAGTCGGCCCAGCCCTCCACTTCCTCGGCGAGCGCCCGGTACACGGCCTCGGGCGGCGCCACGGTGTCGGTGGCGAAGACCAGCCGGACCGGCGCGTCCTCGATGAAGTCGAGCCCCACCGGTCGGAGTCGGCGAGCCATGGGCGGTACCCCCTGGGATGAGGTTCTGGACGGGCGTGCGCGCCACCATAGCCCCGTAGCCGTGAGAAGTCCGTAGCGATCACGACCGATCCTGAGCGATCGCGTCCGCCCCCGCCCGCCGCTGACCGACCCCGTCCGATCCGTGCCGATCCCCGCGCGGGACCTGGGCAGCGGCTGTGCCGCGCGGGATGCTGGAGCCGCGCCGATCCCGCCCCGCGAGCGGAGGCCACTGTGCCCGACCGCCCCCAGCCCGACACCTCCCCACCCCACGCCCCCTCGCACGTTCCGCCCGACACCCCGCCCCACGCCCCGCCCGACACCCCCCTCGCCCTCGAACTCCTGGTCCACGGAGTCGCCGGCGCCGCCCCCGGCGAGCTGCTCGGCGACCCGCGCACCGTCCGCGTCACCGGCGACTCCACCGCCGCCGTCTTCCGCCGCACCGAGGACGCCGACGCCGAGGCCCACCCCGAGCGGTACGCCGGGCGACCCGTCCCCGAGGCCTACTGCTGGTCCCGGCTCACCTCCGGCAACGGCGCCCGCGCCCTGTGGCTGCTGCTCCTGCCCTTCATGGTGGCCAACCTCGCCCACTGGGCCCGGCCGGCCACACCCGCCGCCGACCCCGCGCCGCACGCCGTGCGCACGTACGGGGTCCTCGTCCGGATCCTCGCCCTCAGCCTGACCGTGCTGCTCATCGCCGCCGCCTGCGAGGTCGCGCTCGACCTCCTCGCCTGGCAGTGCGCGGGCTCCGGGAGCTGCGCCGGCGCCCGGTTCCGCTCCTGGCTGGGCTTCCTCGCACCCGGGGGCGGCTGGTGGGCCCAGCCCGGGCGGCGCCTCGCCCTCGGGGCCCTGGTCCCCGCCGCGTTGACCGGGCTGCTCTGGTACTTGTCGAACCGCACCTGGAGCGCCTACGAGTCCCAGCCCCCGCCCGCCGGCGCCGCCGACCCGGACACCGCGTCGGACCCCGAGCCGGCGCTCGGGCGCCCCGGATTCTGGTACGGCCGCCGCCTCGTGGCCCGGCTGCGCGCCGCGCACACCGCCGCCGGGCTGCTCACCGTGGCGGTGGCCGTCTCCGTGCCGACCGCCCGCCACGACCGCGGGGCCGACGCCCCCGTCCTCGCAGCCCTCGGCACGCTCACACAGGTCCTGCTCGCCGCCGGGGCCGTCGCCGTGGCCTCGGTCGTGTGCCGGCGCGGCCGCACCGAGGCCCGGCCCGACCACCGGCTCGACCGGGCCGCCGTCACCCTGCTGCCCGCCGCCGCCCTGGCCCTGCTCGCCGCCGTCCTCGTGCACGCCTGCTGGTCGCGCCCCGACTGGACCGCCACCGGACGGCTCCCCGGGGACCTGACCTTCGGCGTGCTCATGCTGGGTCAGGGCCTCTGCGTGCTCGCCCTCGCCGGCGTCGCCCGCCACCTCTACCGCAAGGCCCCCGACCCGGCGACGGCCCTGTACGGTCTCGGCGGACCCGCCGTCGCCATGCTCGGCTGCGCGCTCGGCGGGGTGATGTCCGGCGGGGTCGCCCAGCGGGTCGCCGACTGGCTGGACGGGGGAGCCACGCCCGGGACACCCGGCGCCCCGCTGCCCGGGCCGCCCGTGCTGCTGTCCTGGCAGGCCGCCGTACTGCCCCCGCTGCTCCTCGTACTGGCGCTGCTCGCGGGCTGGTTCGCGGTGCTCGGGGCCCGGGCGCGGGGCCGGCTCGCCGCCGCCGTGGCCGCCGAGTACCCCGGGGAGACACCGGACCTCGCCCGCAGTCGCCGGATCGCCGGGGCGCGGACCGCGGCCGCGCTCACCGATTCCGCGCCCTGGTTCGTGGCGGCCGTCTCCGGGATCACCCTGGTGCTCGGCGCGGCCGCGCTGGCCGGAGCCTGGTCCAGCGGAAAGGTTCCGGGGGAGGCGGCCCGAGGGACCCTGCCGCTGCTGGAAGCCGCCGCCCGCGCCGCCCAGGACGCCGGGTCCTGGCTCATCGGCCTCGGTATCGCCGCCTTCATCGCCTGGGGCCGCCGCGCCTACCGGGACCCGGCCGCCCGCCGGACCATAGGGATCCTGTGGGACGTCGGCACCTTCTGGCCGCGCGCCGCCCACCCCTTCGCGCCGCCCTGCTACGCCGAGCGGGCCGTACCCGACCTGACCTGGCGGATGGCCGGTTGGACCGGCCGCACCGGCGGCCACCTGGTCATCTCCGGCCATTCCCAGGGCAGCGTGCTCGCCGCCGCGGCCGTCTGGCAGCTGCCGCCGCCCGCCCGCCGCCGGGTCGCCCTGCTCACCTACGGATCCCCGCTCGGCCGCCTCTACGGCCGCTGGTTCCCCGCCTACTTCGGCCCGCGGCAGCTCACCGCCCTGCACCGCGAGGTCGACTGCTGGCGCAACCTCTGGCGGGCCACCGACCCCATCGGCGGGCCGGCGCTGCCCGGCGCGGAGCCGGACGTGGACCGCGGCCCGCTCGCCGACCCGCTCGCTTACGGCCGCAGCGCCCGCCATCCCCTGCCCGCCCCGATCCTGGGCCACTCCGACTACCAGGCCGATCCGGCCTTCGCCGCCGAACGCGACGCACTGCTCGCCCGGTTGGCCGCCGCCGCGAGGGCCGAGGTGCCGGGTCAGCGGGTCGCGGTCGCGGTCAGCAAGGAGCGGGCTGGACCGGCAGCGCCGGCAGATCCGCCGGGTACAGCAGGGTGAGCTCGTCCGTACTGGGCTCCGAGAGCTGGGCCACCCGGCCCGCGTGCCGCTCCACCATCGACTCGAAGGTTTGGCGGGCCGTGCGGCCGTTGCCGAAGGCCGGGCCCTTGGGCAGCTCCGTGAAGTACGTCAGCAACGCCTGCGACGTACCCTCCCCGAGCCGGTACTCGTGCTCCTCCGCCTGCTGCTCCACGATCCGCAGCAGTTCCTCCGGCCCGTAGTCGCCGAAGGTGATCGTCCGGGAGAACCGCGAGGCCACCCCCGGATTCACCGTCAGGAAGCGTTCCATCTCCGCCGTGTACCCGGCGACGATCACCACCACCGCGTCCCGGTGGTCCTCCATCAGCTTCACCAGCGTGTCGATCGCCTCGCGCCCGAAGTCCCGGCCCGAGTCCTCCGGCGCCAGCGCGTACGCCTCGTCGATGAACAGCACCCCGCCGCGCGCCCGGTCGAAGGCCTCCTGCGTACGGATCGCCGTGGAACCGATGTGCTCGCCGACCAGGTCCACCCGGGACACCTCGACCAGGTGCCCGCGCTCCAGCACCCCGAGCGAGGCCAGGATCTCCCCGTACAGCCGGGCGACCGTGGTCTTGCCGGTGCCGGGGGAGCCGGTGAAGACCAGGTGCCGGCGCACCGAGGCGGCCTTCAGGCCCGCCTGCTGCCGCCGGCGGCCGACCTCGATCATGTCGGTGAGCGCCCGCACCTCGCGTTTGACGCTGTCCAGGCCCACCAGTGCGTCGAGCTGGCCCAGCATCTCGCCGGACTCCCGCGCGGCGGCGGCCGGACCGCTCTCCGCCCCGTCCGCGGGCCGCGGCACGGAAGGCGGGGACGCCTGGGCCGGCCGCGCCGCAGGGCTCTGCGTCCCGGTGGCCGTACGGACGCCCGCCCGCGCCCCGGCGGGCGCGCCGCCGGGGGCGGACCGGTCGGTGGGACGAGCGCCGGACTCGTCGCCGGTGCACTCCTCGGCGGTCGGCCCGTCCTCGGCGAACTCGTAGCCCCCGCGGGCGCAGCGCTCGGTGTGGCAGCGCGTCAGCGTGGTGCGGCAGCCGTCCATGACGTGGAAGCCGAAGCCGGAACTGCCCGTGACCCGGCAGGCCGTGAAGGTGCCGCGGCCGCCCGCCGACACGTAGAAGCCGGCTTCGGCGGGGGAGGTGACCGTGCACCGTTCCAGGGCGGGGTCGGCGCCCTTGGTGACGATCACACCGGTCTGCACGGCGTCGATGGTGCAGCCGGCGAGCGTGCCGCCGCTGCCGTGGTCGCGGAACCAGGCCCCGGTCCCCGCCTCGCGGATCCGGCAGTCGTCGAGCTGCGCGGTGGCCCCGTCGCTCACGGAGACGGCGGTGTTGCGCACCTGGGACAGATCGCTGTCGACCACGTCGACCCGCGACCCGCGGTCCAGTACGAACAGCGCGTCCGGTACGTCGTGCACCCGGCAGGAGGCGAGGGAGACCGTGGCCCCGTCGCTGATCCACACCGCCGGATAGTCACCCGTACTGTCGTGGATCTCGCAGGACTCGGCGTCCACCCGGGTGCCCGGGTCCCATACGGACAGACCGTTGCGGCCGAACCGGCGCACGGTGGTGCGGCTGAGGGTGAGCACCGAACGGGACCGCAGATCGACCGCGTTCTCCGGGATGTCGTGGATGTCGCAGCCGGCCAGGGCGAGCAGCGCGTCGGTGTCGAGCGTGACCCCGTCGGCCGAGGTGCGGTGCACCGAGCAGTCGGTGAGCCGGGCCGTGGCGCGCGCGGCGATCTGCACCCCGGCGCCCTTGATCTCGTACACCTCGCAGCCCAGCGCCTCCAGCCCCGAGCCCTCGCCCGTGATGGCGATGCCCGCGCCCGTGGCGTGGTGGATCCGGCAGCGCTCCAGCCGGGGCCGGCCGCCACCGCGCACCGAGACGCCGTTCTGTCCGGCGGCCACGACCTCGCACTCCTCGAACACTCCGCCGCCGCCGTCCAGTACGGCGATGCCGACGCCGGCCGGATTCTCCACGGTGCACCGTCGCACCAGGGGCCGGGCTCCCGAGCCGCGGACCTCGATGCCGGCGGCGGAGCGGGTGCTCACCCGCAGGTCGGTGAGCTCGGGGCAGCCGTCCTCCACCAGCAGGGCGGGCGCCGCCCGGTCCTGGCCCTCCAGATACAGGTCCTGGACCACGGCCGAGGCGCGCAGGGTCAGCGCCACCCCGTCGAGCGGGGCGATCCGCACCGACCCCGCCGCGCCCTCGGGCCCGCGCAGGGTGACGGCATGGTCCAGCACCAGGTTCTCGCGGTAGGTGCCGGGGGCGATCGTCAGCACGTCCCCGTCGCCCGCTACGGCGAGCGCAGCGGTCAGCGTCGGATACTCACCGGAGCGGCGCCGCCACCGCGAAGTCCCACCGTGCGTTACCTGGACCGTGCCCTGAACCATGGTGCTGTCGTGCCCCCACCCTCGTGCTCGCGCTGCCGATACGACCGATGCCACGGAAGTCTGAAGTCACCGCAGCCACCGAAGTCACTGGAGCGACCGATCCGGCCGCTCCACCGTAGCGCGCGCGGGGCCGATGAGCGGCCAGGTCAACTGCCCGCGCCCGCTCGGCCCCAGTCCGGTCCTGCCGCCGCCCAGGCCCGGTCCAGACGTATGTACCGCCGATGCATGAGCCGCCGTACGACCAGCCGTCGGACCGTCTCCACCAGGGTGGCCACGCAGATCGCGGCGGCCAGCCCCGCCATCCCCGCGTGGAACACAGCCGCGGACGGGTCGAGCGGCTGCCCCACCAGCCGGCCGCGCGCGTCGGTCCAGATCCGGAACCGCTCGCCGGGGAGCGGCGGCTCCTCCGCGGCCGGCACCGTGCCCTGGTGGCTGCTGCCGTCCGGTGCGGTCCACGCGGCCACGATCTGCGTCCGGTGCGGGGCCGTCCGCTGCGTCGACGTGTCGGCCGAGGCGCTCGCGGAAGCGCCCGCGGCCACCGCCGACTCCGGGGCGGGCCGCAGGACCACCGCCGGGACGAGATGACGCTCCTGCCGCTGCTGGTGCGCGGCCTGCTGAAGGGTACCGTCCACCCGCAGGCCCGCGACCCAGCCGATGGCGGGAGCCACCACCAGGACGCACACCAGCGCGGCGAACGCCACCCACGCCTCGAAGAGGTCGGTCGGCCGCCGCAGCGGATTGCGCCGCCAACGCCACACACCCATTGCTGTCCGCACGGTCCGGCTCCCCCAACTTGTGCCAGTCTCCGCCTGTCTGCGCCTCTGTCCTGACTGATCCAACGGCTTGGTCGTGCCAGTTGGTTCCAGCCCGGGCGCCGAGCCCCTCGAAGGTGTCAATCCGGGCGGCCGGTCGCCGGTCCGCGACTACCCACCCGCCCCTCCCGTCCCACCTGCCCCAGGAGGGCCCCGGACGCGTCACGCGAGGACACGGACCTCGTCGCCGACGCGCACCGTACCCAGCCGCACGGGCACCAGGAGCCTCCCGAACGCGAGCGACCGGCCGATCCGCCGGTGCTTGCCCAGGGTCTTCAGCGGCTCCTTGCCCCGTTCCGCCGTCTCCTGGTCGGTGGTGGTGACGACGCACCGGCCGCATTCGCGCACGCCGCGGAAGACGGCGTCGCCGATCGCGATGCGGAGCCAGCCGTCCTCCGCCCATGCCTCTGCCCCCGAAACCACCACATTGGGGCGGAAACGGTTCATGGGCAGGGGGCCTTCCCCGGGATGGTCCCCCTGGGCGATCAGCGAGTTGAGTGCGTCCAGCGAGGCGAGCGTGGTGATCAGCAGCGGATAGCCGTCGGCGAGGCTCACCATCTCGCCCGGCAGGGCGTAGTCCGGATCCACGGGACGGCGTACCGCCGGATCATCCATGTGCACCAGCCGTACCGGCTCCCCGAGGTACGTGCTGAACCAGTCGGCCGCGGTGGTCGCCGCGGCCACGGTCTCGACCTTCTTCCCAAAGAGCACCGCCGGCTCCAGCGGACCCGGCTCGGGCACCTCCACGAACAGCTCCGCCATGCCCGGCGCCGTCACTGCGATCCGGCCGCCGCCCGCGGGACGGGCCGCGGCCAGGGCGAGGCGGGGATGGCGGCGTTGGGTGATGACCGTGCCCTCGGGATCGATCAGCGCCCAACGTCGGTCCCCGGACAGACCCCAGGGCTCCACGGCCACCTCGTCGGGAGCGGTCCCCGCTACCGATTTGACGGGATGGATGTGGAGCGCCTGCACGTGCAAGTTCGACATGGGGGGCATCCTGCCAGCCCCTCCACCGTCCGCGCCTCAGAGCCCCGTCAGTAGCCGCGCCCCTGGTAGGGGCGGCCGTACGGGTCCTCGTACGAGGCGGCCGGCACCGGTGCGGGCACCTGCATCGGACGCGGCGCGGCCGGGCGCATCGCCTCGTACCCGGTGGCCATGGCGACCGGGCGGGGCTGCTGCGGCTGGGGCTGCGGCACGAATCCGCCGCGGGCCGCCATCGGCTGCTGCTGCGGGATGTACGGGGCCGGCGCCTGCTGCAGCGGCATCGGCTGCGGGGCCGACTGCTGCTGGTACGGGTATCCGTACCCCGAGGTCTGTTGTTGCTGGGGCTGGGCCGGCGGCAGCGCGGGCATGGACGAAGCGAGAGCCGGCAGGTACCCGCCGCTCGAGTAACCGGCACTCGGGGACTCGTAGGCGGCCGGGACGCGGATCGGGGCGATCTGCGGAGTGCCGCGTTCGGCGACGAGGGAGTCGTAGATGGGGGTGTCCGGGAAGGAGGGCGCGGAGTAGTAACCGCCGCCATAAGTGGAGCGGGGGGAGGTCATGGGACCTAAGTTAAGCCCACGACTTCACCGGGTCCATAGCGAGGTGGCGTCAACCCCGCGCTGACCTGCATATTCGCAGGTCAGGGCCTCACCTTTCACTTGACGTTCACGTGCACGTTTCGCCACTTCCGCCCCATCTTGTTCGTACTCGTACTCACCGGTTGGGTGTTGCACCGACTTCGTGCTGACGTAACGTCACAATGCGGTGACCTCGGATGACGCTGCCTCGGGAGGTAGTTCGCCGTTTCAGGCGTCACTCGGACGGGCATAGGTTCGGCCCTTCCAGGACGCCCCGCGGCCCCGGTAGTGCTGGACGGCCGAGTCGACGGTCATCAGGAGGTAGAGCAGCGCCGTGAACGGAAGCAGCGGAGCGAGCGCGGCCGGCTGGCGGTAGTACCGGAGCATCGGCAGGTAGGTGCCGGCCATCAGCAGCCACGCCAGGCCGCCCGCCCAGGCGGTGGCCGGACGTCCGGCCGCGAGCCCCGTCAGCAGGGCGGCCGGGGGCACGAGGTAGACGAGCGCCAACCCGGCCACCGTCCCGGCCAGCAGGAGGGGCTGGTGGCGCAGTTGGGCGTAGGCGCTGCGCGAAACCATCCGCCACAGGTCCGCGAGTGCGGGGTACGGGCGCACGCTGTCCACCCGCTCCGCGAGTCCCAGCCAGATCCGGCCGCCGGAGCGGTGCACCGCGCGGGCGAGGGACACGTCGTCGATGACCGCCTGGCGGATGGAGTCGGGGATCCCGGCCCGCACGGCGGTCGTGGTGCGCAGCAGTACGCAGCCGCCGGCGGCCGCCGCCGTCCGGGCTGAGGGTCGGTTGATCCGGCGGAAGGGGTAGAGCTGGGCGAAGAAGTACACGAAGGCCGGCACGACGAGGCGTTCCCACGGGCCGACCACCCGCAGGCGGGCCATCTGGGAGACGAGGTCGAGGTCCGCGGAGGTGGCGGCGGCGACCAATTCGCGCAGACTGTCGGGTTCGTGCGCGATGTCGGCGTCGGTGAGCAGGAGGAAATCGGGCTCGGTGGCGTGCGCGGTGCGGGCGATCCGGATGCCGTGCCGCAGCGCCCAGAGCTTGCCGGTCCAGCCGGGGGCGGGGTCGCCGGGGGCGGCGACGGTGAGGGGGAGCCCCGGGTTCTCGCGGGCGAGTCGGCGCGCGAGGTCGCCCGTGCCGTCGGTGCTGCCGTCGTCGACGAGGATCACCTCGGCCTCGCCGGGATAGTCCTGGGCGATCAGCGAGGGCAGGCTCCGCGGCAGCACCTCGGCCTCGTCCCGGGCCGGGACGACGATGGCGACGGACGGCCAGTGGGTGGGGGCCGTACGCGGCGGGAGGCGGACGTCGGTCCGCCAGAACATGCCCTGGGCGAGGGTGAGCCAGAGCCAGGCGGCGAGGGAGGCGTAGGCCGCGCAGGCGGCGGTGAGGAGGCCCATGCCGGCAGTGTGCCGGGCCCCGGCGGGCGTGTCCCGCACCCCGACACCCCGGGTGCGGCGGCCTCCCGGCGGGGTGCGCATCCCGGTGCCCCGGGTGCGGCGGCCTCGTGGCGGGGGTGGGGTGTACCCCGGCTGGGGGTGGTGGCCTTCCGGTCGTGTGTGCGGCGGGGTCCCGGCCGGGGTGGTGGGTGCCCACTCGTGGGAGCAGCGGCCTTCCGGCCCGGGTGTGGGGCCGCCTCCCGGGCGGGGTGGTGTGCATCCCGGTGCGGCGGCCTCGTGGCGGGGTGGGGTGTTCCCGGGCCGGGTGCGGTGGCCTTTCGGTCGTGTGTGCGGCGGGGTTCCGGCCGGGGTGGTGTGCATCCCGGTGCCCCGGGTGTGGCGGCCTCGTGGTGCGTACCCGCGTGGCGGGTGTGGCGGGGGCCCGGCAGGGGTGTGACGGCTGTGCCGTGCTCGTGCGTCGGGCCCCGGTTGGGGTGCGTACTCGGACACCCCGGGTGCGGCCGCGCCTCCCGGCGGGGGGCCTTCCGGCCGGTTCCGGCCGGGGGCCTCGCGGCCCGGGGGTGACGGCTTCGCTGCTCCTGGGCGTCGGTCGGTGTGCGTCCACGCGCCCCGGGGGCGGGTTGGTGTGTCGGGCTCCGGTGGGGGCCGGTCGTGTGCGGGTGCAGGGCCCCGGCGGGGCGGGGGTCGACTAAGGTGGCCGGGTGAAGATCGCGCTCATGGACTCCGGAATCGGCCTCCTCGCGGCGGCCGCGGCGGTGCGGCGGCTGCGGCCGGACGCGGAACTCGTCGTGTCCTCCGACCCCGACGGCATGCCGTGGGGTCCGCGGACCCCCGCCGACCTCACCGGGCGGGCGCTCACCGTCGCCCGGGCCGCCGCCGCGCACCGCCCGGACGCGCTGATCGTCGCCTGCAACACCGCGACCGTGCACGCCCTGGACGCCCTGCGGGCGGAGCTGGAGCCGGCCATCCCGGTCATCGGGACCGTGCCGGCGATCAAGCCCGCTGCGGCGGCCGGCGGCCGGATGGCGATCTGGGCCACCCCCGCCACCACCGGCAGCGCCTATCAGCGCGGGCTGATCCGTGACTTCGCCACCGGGGCGCGGGTCACCGAAGTGCCCTGCCCCGGGCTCGCCGACGCGGTGGAGGCGGCCGACGACGCCGCTGTGAGGGCCACCGTCGCCGCGGCCGCCGCGCTGACCCCGGCCGACGTCACCGACGTCGTGCTCGGCTGCACGCACTACGAGCTCGTCGAGAGCACCATCCGGGCCGCCCTCGCCGCGCGGACCCGGGGCGCGGAACTGGTCTTCCACGGTTCCGCCGAGCCGGTCGCGGTCCAGGCGCTGCGCCGCCTCGGGCTGCGGCCCGCACCCGACCTGCCGCGCACGGGTGGACTGACCGTGCTGCGCAGCGGGCGCGAGGGGGCCCTGCCCACCGCCGCGCTCGCGTACGCCGAAGGCAGGCTGCTCGCGGGTCAGGGCGCGCCCGTCGGCTGACCGGCCGACTACCCCCACCCCCTGGCGAGACGAATCGTCTTGCATGCGATCCGGACCTGGTCTACGGTTGCGCATGTAACGAGACGAAACGGTTCGTCTCTCGTGACTCTCAAAGGAATCGCCCTTGCGTGCTCCGCTCGCCACCACCCAGATCGTCCTGTCCGAGGTCACCAAGAGCTACGACACCCGCGTCGTCCTGGACCGCGTCAGCTGCACGGTCCGGCCCGGCGAGCGGATCGGCGTCGTCGGTGACAACGGCTCCGGCAAGTCCACCCTGCTCCGGCTCCTCGCCGGACGGGAGCGCCCCGACCACGGAGAGGTCGCCGTCACCGCCCCCGGCGGCCTCGGGCACCTCGCCCAGACCCTCGACCTCCCGCCGACCGCCCGCGTCGGCGAGGCCGTCGACCTCGCCCTCGCGGACGTACGCGCCCTGGAGCGCCGGATCCGCGCCGCGGAATCCCTGCTCCACCGGGCCGGCCCTGAGGAACTCGTCGCGTACGGAGACCTCCTGGCCGCCTACGAGGCGCGCGGCGGCCACGATGCCGAACGGCGCGTCGCGGCCACCCTGCGCCGCCTCGGCGAACGCGCCGAGCTCGACCCGGACCGCCCGCTCGGCACCCTCTCCGGCGGTCAGCGCTCCCGGCTCGCGCTCGCGGCGACCCTCGCCGCCGAGCCGGAACTGTTGCTGCTCGACGAACCCACCAACGACCTCGACGACGAGGCGGTCGCCTGGCTGGAGGGGCACCTGCTCGCCCACCGCGGCACCGTCATCGCCGTCACCCACGACCGGCTCTTCCTCGACCGCGTCACGACCGCCGTCCTCGAAGTGGACCAGGACAGCCGGACGGTACGCCGCTACGGCAACGGCTACGCGGGCTACCGCACGGCCCGGGCCGCCGAACGGGCCCGCGGGGAGCGGGAGTACGAGCAGTGGCGCGAGGAGGTGCGGGACGCCGAGCGGCTCGCCGACACCAACATCGGGCGGTTCGCCGCGATCCCGCGCAAGCTGCCGCGCGGCTTCAGCGGAGCCGGCGCCTTCCGCGCCCGGTCCCGGACCCACGGCGCCGCGAGCCGCATCCGCGCTGCCCGCGAACGGCTGCACCGACTGACCGGTCGCCCGGTCGCACCGCCCCCGCGACCGCTCTCCTTCACCGGCCGGTTCACCGAGGGTTCGGCGGGAGCGGTGGAGATCTCCGACGCGGCCCTGCCGGGACGGCTCGCGCCCGTCTCGCTCACGCTGCCGCCGGGGGAGCGGCTCCTGGTGACCGGGCCCAACGGCGCAGGGAAGTCGACCCTGTTGCACCTGCTCGCAGGGGAACTGGAGCCCGCGCGGGGCAGCGTACGGGCGCCTTCGCGGGTCGGGCTGCTCCGGCAGGACGATCCGTGGCAGCGCGAACCGCGTTCCGCCGTCCAGCTGTTCGGCCAGGAGCACGCCGACCGGGTGGCGGAGCACGGACTGCTCGCCCCGGACGACCTCGCCCGCCCCGTGCGCGCCCTCTCCGCCGGTCAGCGCCGCAAGCTGGAGCTGGCCCGGCTGGTGGCGCGCCCCCTCGACCTGCTGCTGTTGGACGAGCCCACGAACCACCTGGCCCCGGCCGTGGTGGAGGAACTGGAGGCGGCCCTGGCCCACTTCGGCGGCACCCTGGTCCTGGTCACGCACGACCGGCGGCTGCGCGCGGCCTTCAGGGGGCGGCGCCTGGAGCTTCAGCGGGAGCCGGCCGCCGCGAGCCGCTGAGCCAGCGTGCGCAGGTCGTCCGCGTCCAGGACCCGGTCCCCGAACCCGGGCAGCGGTACGTGCAGCGCCGCCGTCCAGTGTTCCGGGACCGCCCCCTGCCCGTACCGGGCGCCGGCCAGGGCCCCCGTCACCGCGGCCACCGTGTCGGTGTCCCCGCCCAGGTCCACGGCGGCCCGTACCGCCTCGGCGTAGCCGCTGGTGGTCCGCAGCGCCCACACGGCCGAGCCCAGGCAGGGCCACACCGCCCCGTTGAACTCGGTGGCCAGCTCCGGATGCCAGTCGGGGGCGAGCACGCGGCCGTACCGCTCGCGGTGCGCCGGATGGACCGCGTCGAGCGTCGCGGGGAGGGCGGCCAGCGGATCGGCCCCTTCCAGGGCGACGCGGACGAGCTCGTGCAGGATCGCGGTCCCCTCCCAGGCGGCCCGGTCGCCGTGCGTCAGGGCCGCGATCCGCCGGGCGGCGTCCATGGTCCCCTCCCGCCCCGCGGGGGCGAAGTAGACCGCCGAGGTGGCGGCCCGCATCAGGGAACCGTTGCCCGCGGCCCGTGCGTTGATCTGGAAGTGCAGGGCCGCGGCGAGTTCCCAGGACTCGCCGTTGGTCAGCACGTCCTCGGTCTGCAGTCCGATGTCCTTGGGCTCCCCGGCGGCCCAGCGCTGGAACCGGCCGAAGACGTCGGGGAGTTCGAGACCCCCGCACTCCAGCAGGGATTCCGCGACGAGGACGGCCATCTGCGTGTCGTCCGTGGCCTCACCGGGGTCCCAACCGCCGCCCCCGGCCATCTCGGCGCCGCGCGCGGTCAGTTCCCCCGCCGCCCCGAACTCGTAGGGCGCGCCCAGCGCGTCGCCCGCCGCCGAGCCGATGACGGCTCCCACGGCCCGGTCCACTCGGGTGATCACCGGGTCTCCTCCTCGCACACGGCCGCCAGCAGTTCGCGCGCGAAGCGGTCCAGGTCGTCCAGGCCGGCCGCCGCCAGGGTGGCCGGGGCGCCGGTCAGCAGGTGGGGGACGGCGCCGTGCAGGGCGAGGGTCAGCGCGCGGGCCCGCGCCGGTCCGGCCGGCAGCCCGGCCGCGCGCAACAGGTGCGCGTGCGCCGCGAAGTCCGCCGCCGCGACCGGGTCCAGCAGCGCGGCCAGCCAGGGCCGGCGCGCCGCCTCGGCCTGGAGCTCCAGGTACGCCAGCACGCGGGTGCGGCCGGGTCCGGCCGCGTTGCGCAGCAGCCCCGCGAGCAGAGCGGCGAGCTGCGCCGCACCGGCGGGCTCCGGTCCGGCCCCCGACGGTGTCTGCGCCAGCGCCCGGTACTGCTCCGCGCAGCGTTCGGCCGCGGCCCGCAGCAGGGCGTCGCGGGTCGGGAAGTAGTTCTTGGCGGTGCCCGTCGGCACGGCGGCGGCCGCGTCGACGGCCCGGTGCGTCAGCCCGCGCCCGCCCTCCTGCGCCAGTACGGCGACGGCCGCGTCCCGCAGCCGGTCCCTCCGGTCCTGATTCACGATGCCACCTTAACCACAGCCGTGGTACCGCAGGTGTGGTACGGCAGGCGTGGTACCACGGCTGTGGTGATAGCGCCGCGCTGCACCGAGTGGGCGAGAGACGGTGGCGGGCAAGCGGAACGTGAGTACGCTGCTACTCATGACGGGTCACCCTCCGGGTCCGCTCTGGGCGGGCCGCGCCTCCAACCGCGTGCAGTGGCTGCTCGCCGCCGTCGGCGCGGCCTGTCTGGCGCTCGGCATCGAGCTCGCCGTCGACTACGCCTGGACCGCCGGCATCATCCCGCTGCTCATGTCCGTGATCGGTTGCCTAGCCGTCGGGCTGCTCATCCTCTACGGCACCCTGGCCTTCGTACACGTCGCCGTCACCGTCGACGCAGAGGCCCTGGAAGTGCGCTGCGGCCACATGGGGGTGCCCCGCCGCAGGATCCGGCTCACCGAGGTCGCCTCCGCCGAGTTCGTCCCCAGCATCACCCCGCAGCAATGGGGAGGCTGGGGCCACCGCTGGCGCCCCGAAAAGGGCACCGCGATCATCGTCCGGCGCGGCGAGGGCCTGGCCCTCGTCCTCGGCGACGGCAAGCGGTTCACCGTCACCGTCGACGACGCCGAGAACGCCGTCCGCGTCATCCGCACCCACCTGCGCGCCCTCGCCCGGTAGGGGTGGTCCCGCGGAGCGCGGCCGGGCGCTCACCCGTCCGCGAGGTGCGGGGACGTACACTCCGCCAGATGAGCAGCAGTGTCACCCGCACGACCGGGAACGAGCCCTCACAGTCCGCCGACGGGCCCCGGGCCGACGCGGCCACGTCCCCCGCGACCGCCCGGTCCGCCGCGCACCGCAAGGGGCTGTGGCTGCTGCGCGCCCTGCTCGCCGCGCTCTCGGGCGTGCTGCTCTACCTCAGCTTCCCGCCCCGCCCGCTGTGGTGGCTGGCCCCCTTCGCCCTCGCCCTGCTCGCCGGCTGCCTCCACGGCCGCCGTGCCCGGGCCGGCTTCGGGCTCGGGCTCCTCGCCGGGCTCGGCTACCTGCTGCCGCTCCTCGTCTGGACCGGTGAGGAGGTCGGCCCGGTGCCCTGGCTGGCGCTGAGCACCCTCGAAGCGCTCCTCATCGGCCTCACCGGCCTCGGCATCGCCCTGGTCAGCCGGCTCCGGGCCTGGCCGCTGTTCGCCGCCGCCGTGTGGGTCGCGGGCGAGGCCCTGCGGGCCCGGGCCCCCTTCGGCGGCTTCCCCTGGGGCAAGCTCGCCTTCGGGCAGGCCGACGGCGTCTTCACCCCGCTCGCCGCCCTCGGCGGCACGCCCCTGCTCTCCTTCGGCGTCGCCCTCTGCGGATTCGGCCTCTACGAGGTCCTGCGCACCGCCCGCCGCCACCCCGGCCGCACCACCGCAGCGCTGGCCGCGCTCACCGTCGCCGCCCCGATCGGCGCGGGCCTCGCCGCCCGCCCGCTGGTCTCCGACGCGGCCGAGGACGGCACCGCCGTGGTCGCCGTCATCCAGGGCAACGTGCCCCGCCTCGGCCTCGACTTCAACTCCCAGCGCCGGGCCGTCCTCGACAACCACGCCAAGCGCACCGTGCAGCTCGCCGAGGACGTCAGGGCCGGCCGCGCCCCGAAGCCCGACTTCGTGGTCTGGCCGGAGAACTCCTCCGACCTCGACCCGTACGCCGAGCCCGACGCCCACGCCGTCATCGACCAGGCCGTCAAGGCCATCGGGGTACCCGTCGCCATCGGTGCCGTGGTGGCCCCGGAGACGGGCCCGCTGCGCAACACGATGATCCTGTGGGACCCGGTCAAGGGCCCCACCGCGACCTACGACAAGCGCAAGATCCAGCCCTTCGGCGAGCGCATCCCGATGCGCTCCGTCGTCCGCCTCTTCAGCTCCGACGTGGACCGGGTGCGCCGCGACTTCGGTCCCGGCAAGGAGCCCGGCGTCTTCGACATGGCCGGCAGCGGCGTCGGCATGGTCACCTGCTTCGAGGCCGCCTTCGACGACGCCGTCCGCTCCACGGTCCGGGCCGGCGCCCAGGTGATCGCCGTACCGAGCAACAACGCCACCTTCGGCCGGACCCAGATGACCTACCAGCAGCTCGCCATGGACCGGATCCGCGCCGTCGAGCACAGCCGCACCGTCCTCGTCCCCGTCACGAGCGGGGTCAGTGCCGTCATCCGCCCCGACGGGAAGATCGTCTCGCAGACCGAGATGTTCACCGCGGACGCGCTGGTCACCGAGATCCCGCTGCGTTCCGGCCGCACCCCGGCCACGGTCGTCGGTCCGCTGCCGGAATACGCGCTGCTCCTGCTGGCCGCCGGCGGCTTCGGGTGGATCCTGAACCGTCGGATCCGCTCGCGCCGCGCCGCCTGAGGCCGGATTCGGTCCGGCGGCCTCGTAGGGTCGGGGCATGACCACTCCCGATTTCATCCGCCGGATCCGCGCCACCGCCGGGCACCAGCTGCTCCTGCTGCCCGGAGTCACGGCCATCGTCTTCGACGACCTCGGCCGGGTGCTGCTCGGCCGGCGCTCCGACACCGGGCAGTGGGCGGTGGTCGGCGGAATCGCCGAGCCGGGGGAGCAGCCCGCCGAGACCGCCGTGCGCGAGGTGTACGAGGAGACGGCGGTGCGCTGCGTCGTCGAGCGCGTGGTCCTCGTCCAGATGACGGAGCCGATCACCTACCCCAACGGCGACGTCTGCCAGTTCCAGGACATCACCTTCCGCTGCCGCGCGACGGGCGGCGAGGCACGGGCCAACGACC
This sequence comes from Streptomyces sp. NBC_01214, assembly GCF_026340975.1. GTDB lineage: Bacteria > Actinomycetota > Actinomycetes > Streptomycetales > Streptomycetaceae > Streptomyces. The sequence continues at coordinate 3,769,510 of NZ_JAPEOS010000001.1, forward strand.
ACGAGTCCCTCGAAGTGGCCTGGTTCGAGGTGGACGCGCTGCCGCCGCTGGACCCCTTCGGCCTGGAGCGGATCCACCGGGCCCTGAGCGACGAGCCGACCTGGTTCGAGGCCCCGGCCGCGCTCACATAGCTCCCGGACCGGTGAGGTGAGCTGCGCGTAGGTGCGCTGTAGGGTTCCGCTGATCCAGGGCGGTTATCGGACAGTCGTACATATGAGGAGGCGGTCGAGGGATGAGCTCGCGCAGTTCAGCCGGAGAGTCGGGGGCGGGCGGCCAAGGCCGCGCGCCGGCCGGAGCGGTCCCCGGCGGGCGCCTGGCGGTCCTCGACGGGGTGCGGGTCCTCGCCGCGCTCAGCGTGCTCTTCTACCACTACTTCGCCCTCGAAAGCGCCTGGGGGAAAGCGCCCGCGGAGATCTTCCCGAACGCCCACCCGTTCGCCGTCTACGGCTGGGTCGGCGTCGAGATCTTCTTCCTGGTCAGCGGGTTCGTGATCTGCATGAGCGCCTGGGGTCGCACGGTGGGCGACTTCGCGGTGTCCCGGGTCTCCCGGCTCTTCCCCGCCTACTGGGCGGCCGTCGCCTTCACCACCCTCGTGCTGTACGCCTGGCCCGAGGTCAGGCAGGTCAAGGCGTTCAGCCATGTCCTGGTGAACCTGTCGATGCTCCAGGGCGGCCTCGGCGTCCCGAACATCGACGACGCCTACTGGACCCTCTTCGTCGAGCTCAAGTTCTACGTACTGTTCGCGATCGTGGTCATGCGCGGCGTCACCTATCGCAACTGCGTCCTGTTCTGTGCGGCCTGGACCCTGGCCGGTGTCGTGGCGCCCACTGCCGACAACGGCGTGCTGTCCTTCTTCGCGGCCTCGTCCTCGTCCCCGTACTTCATCGCCGGCATCGGCTTCTACCTGATGCGCCGCTTCCGGCCGAACGCCGTCCTGTGGGCCGTCGTCGGCGTCCAGTTCCTCCTCGCGCAGCACTACGTGCACACCCGCATGATCAGCAACCTGGGCCGAGCAGCCGCCGAGCGGACGCCCGCCTGGCCCGTGCACCTGATCATCGCCCTGGGCTTCGCCCTCATGGCGGCCATAGCCCTCGGTGCCCTCGACGGTGTCCAGTGGCGCTGGCTCCCGCACGCCGGAGCGCTGACGTACCCGCTCTACCTGATCCACATGATGGCCGGGCTGACCTTCATCCATCTCTTCCGGCACGACGTGGCGCCCGTACCGCTGGTCATCGGCGTGATCACCGCGATGCTGCTGCTCGCCTGGCTCGTCCACCGGCTCGTGGAACGCCCGCTCGGCCGGCTGCTGCGCGACCGCCTGCGCCGCGGGGTGCAAGACATCCGGTCGGGCACCCCGCGCGGCCCGTCGATCGACCGGCTTCCCGCCCAGCCCTCGGCACCCGACGCGGAACGCATCCCCGTCGGCCGCTAGGGGAGGCGGGGCGGGGGCGGAACGATCAAAGCCTCAGGACCGTGCCTGCCGGTACAGCTCTACCGCCCGGTCGCCCAGGACCGCGCTGTACGAGATCTCCGGGACGCTCCCGCCGCCCTCGTAGCCGCCGAGCACCCCGGCCAGTGCCCCGTTCACCAGCCAGGGGCTGCCGCTGGTGCCGCCGGTGAGGTCCGGGCAGCCGATCCGGCGCTGGGTCGCGGACAGCAGGTCCGTGGTGTTCGCGCAGCGCACCGGGGCGTCCAGGGTCCGCGGGTAGCCGATGATCGTCACCTTGGCGTGGTCCGGCTGCTCGGCGGCGACCGGGAAACCGCCCACGACGTCCTCCACGCTCCCGGTCCGCCCGCCGTCCACCGGGGCCACCGTCGCGAAGGCGACGTCGTCGTCCGGGTCCTGGCCGTCCGTCCAGCCCGGAGCGATGTAGGTGCCGGTGACCTTCCAGAATCCGTACGGGGCCTTGCCGTCGCGGTAGCCCGGCGCGAAGACGGTGGTGTGCGGGCTCTCCAGGCAGTGCGCGGCGGTGGCGATCACATCGCCCTCCTCGCTGTGCACCACGGCGGCGGTGCAGTGGTGCCCGCGGCCCTGCCCGCCCGCGAAGAGCGCGCCCACCCGGTCGGCGGTGGCGCCGGGGCGCGCCCACGCGGTCACGCCGAGCGGCGGTCCGGTGGCGTCGTCGGGCAGGTCCACGCCGATCAGCACGGCCGTCGCGGACAGCGCCAGCAGGATCCGGGACGCCCGCCGCGCACGGGTGCGCCGGGCCGGTCGAGGGAGCGTGGAGTGGATCATTTTTCCACCCTGCCCGCCGAACCTATGTCCGGAGGATGGTGTTCCGTATGAATCCCCTGTGAATCCTGTGAAGCTCGTGTGAAACCCGGGGCATGCCCGGACAGGACCCGCTATGTCGGATGTCGGCAGCCGATCGGCGGCTATCCGCGCCGCTCGTACACCGTCACCCGGCGCCCCCGCACCTGCCGGTCCGCCACCACCGCGAAGTGCTCCTGCAGGACCGCCTCCTTGGCCTTGTCCCGCTCCGCCGACGGCGGCTTCGCCACCTTCTCCGCGTCCGTCACCAGCAGCACCCGCCGCTGGTCGAGCAGCGCCGCCCGGATCCGCGCGGGGTCCGCCTCCTCGCCCTTCAGAGTGGCCGAGGCGGCCGGGGACGCGGCCAGCGCCACATCGGCCAGACCCCCGAAGGCGCCGGGCGAGACCAGCGCCGCGTCCCGGCGCGCGGCCGGGACGAACAGCACCGCGTCCCCGTCCTGCTTCAGCCCGGCCACCTCGCCGGCCACCGCGAGCACGTCGTCGATCCGGCTGGCCGGGGCCCGCTTGTCCAGCGCCACCGGCAGCAGGGCCAGCACCGAGAGCCCGGCCGCGCCCGGCACCAGCAGGTTCGCCGCCCTCGGGAAGCGGGGCGCGCAGGCCCGTACGGCGGCGCCCAGGGCGACGCCGATCAGCAGCGCCAGCCCCACCATGCTGAACAGCACGTACCGGTCCTGGAACAGCGGCTGCACCAGGGACAGCCCGATCAACCCGAGCTGCGGCACCGCCAGCAGCGGCAGGCCGACCGCGGCCACCGAGAGCGCCTTGCGGTCCGCCCGTTCCGCCCATGCGCCGAGCCCGCCGATCACCAGGAGGATCCCCGGCCCGATCAGCATGTGCCAGGTCAGCGGCGGTATCCAGGACACCTGGTCGGACTGGCCGCGGCTGAACAGGACCAGCGGCAGCGCCCCCGCCACGGCGCCCGAGCCGTACGCCGCCCAGCGCAGCCACACCCGCCGCCCGGCCCGCACCCACCCCAAGGTCGCCGCGTGCGCGGGCAGCACCAGCAGGGACAGCCAGTTCAGCAGGGCGCACACCAGCACGGTGGTCCCGTACGCCGCCCAGCGCGGCCAGGCCCGCCGTCCGGGCCCGCGCTCCAGGAGCGAGACCAGCAGCAGCGTGGAGAGCCCGGCCCCCGCCGCGACCAGCGCGTACGGGCGACCCTCCTGGAGGTAGAACTGGACCGCCGGCAGCAGTCCGAGGGCCAGCCCGCCGCCGAGCCCCGCCCAGAACCCGGCCAGGCGCCGCCCGATCAGCGCCACACAGGCCGCGGTGGCCGAGACGGCCAGCACCGACGGCAGCCGCAGGGTCGCCGTGCTCGCCCCGAACACCTCGAAGAGGCCGTGCATCAGCAGGTAGTAGAGCCCGTGCACGGCGTCCACGTGTCCGAGCATCGCCCATATCTCACCCGCCGACCGCCCGGCCACCTGCCAGGTCGCCGCCTCGTCCCGCCACACGCTGTCCTGCCGGGAGAGCCCCCACAGACCGAGCCCCAGGGTCCACAGCAGGGGGACCAGCCACACCAGAACGCGCCGACACCGGGATTCAGCCAGGGCGGATATGTCGGAAGGCATGAAGGTGCGCGGATCCTCGGTGCGGGGCGTCGGCGGAAAGCACCAGTCTATGGACGCCACGGACGGTTTCCGGCCCGGGTGTTGTGCACCACGGAGCGTGATCGTCCGGCCCACCCGCCCCTAGCCTCGCCGCAGGAGCACGAACGAGGGGCGGTACCCGGTGAACTGGCTCATCCACGACTACCGCGAGAGCGATCTCGCAGCGGTGGTCCATCTGATCGACACCACGGCCGAACTCGGCCAGGAGTCCGTCTTCTCGCTCGCCGAGTGCATCGTCGCGCTGACCGACCGCCAGCCCTGTGTGGTCGCCGTCCACCAGGGCGTCCCCATCGGCGCGGCGCTCGCCTGCGTCACCGGCGAACGGGCCTGGGTCATGCGCATCGCGATCGCCGCCGGCTGGCGCGGCCGGGGCCTGGCCAGCGCCCTGCTCGTCGAACTGGAGCGGCGGCTCATCGCCGCGCGCGTCGGCCGCATCGCGTACGTCCTGCCCGAGGAGGACATGCTCGGTGAAGGCCTCCTCAACGCCGGATACACCCGGCAGCCGGCCGTCGCCTACTTCGAGAAGACCGAGCCGCTGCACGGACCGGCCGCGGGCCTCCTCGACGACCTCGGCGGTCGCTTCCTCCCCAACGACCTGTGGGCCAAGGTCGCCGGCATGGAGAAGGAGAAGGACCTCATCGAGCGGCGCGTGGTGCTGCCGCTCGCCGAGCCCGAGCGGGCCGCCTCGCACGGGGTGCGGCCGCCGCGCGCCATCACCCTCTTCGGCCCGCCCGGCACCGGCAAGACCACCTTCGCCCGGGCCATCGCCTCCCGGCTCGGCTGGCCCTTCGTGGAACTGCTGCCCTCCCGCCTCGCCGACGAGGGCAACCTGGCGGCGGCGCTGCGCGACGCGTTCGCCCGGATCGCCGAGCTGGAGCGCGTGCTCGTCTTCATCGACGAGGTCGAAGAGATCGCACCGGTGCGCACCGAGCCCGCGCAGCCCGGCGGGATCCACGGGGTGACGAACGAGCTGCTGGAGCTGATACCCGGCTTCCGGGAGGGGGACGAGCGGCTGCTGGTCTGCGCCACCAACTCCATCCGGTCCCTCGACCCGGCCTTCCTGCGGCCCGGGCGCTTCGACTACCTCATCCCGATCGGCACCCCGGACGCCGGAGCGCGCGCCGCCATCTGGTCCCGCTACACGGCGGGTCGCGCGGACGTCGACGTGAACGCCCTGGTGGCGGCCACCGAGCTGTTCACACCGGCCGACATCGAGCACGCGGCGCGGATCGCGGCGCAGGTGTCCTTCGAGCGGGACCTCGAGGCGGTGGGCGCGCGGGGCGCGGCGGCTGCGCAGCTGGGCGCGACCACGCAGGACTACCTGGCGGCGGTCCGGCAGTGCCGGCCGACGGTGACCCCGGCGATGACGGGCGAGTTCGAGGCGGACATCACCGCGCACGCCCGGTTCTGACCCCGCTTCTGCCCCCGCTTCTGACCCCCGGTTCCCACCCCGGTCGGAGCCCCCTGACGTCCGTCCCCCGGTTGCGGCGGGGGCGGAATGCGAAACGGCCCGCGGCCGCTCCTCCGAGGGGCCGCGGGCCTCCCGCGAACCCGGCTTCGGCTACCGTCACCGCATGGGCTTCGTCGTCTTCATGACCCTTCCCGGTCTGGCTCTGGTGCTCACCGCCGTGGCCTTCCTCGACCTGGCACTGGTCCGCGCGGGCCGCGCCGGGCTGCTGCCCTGGCGGTGGAACGGACGCCAGGGGCAGATGTCCGCCACCGGCTTCGAGCAGCTGCACGCCAGCTTCTCGCCGGGCAAGCAGAACGAGCTCAAGGAGCGGCAGAGCGCCCTCGTCATGCGCGACGACGAGGAGGACGGCGCCCCGCCGCGCACCCGGGTCGACCTCGACGGCGGACGCGCCGTCATCCGGCTGCCCGGCACCGCGGCCGCGCCCGTTACGGGGAACAGCGGTACGTGAAGTCCACCGCGGCCGTGCGCTGTCCGGGCGACACCAATTGCAGCTCCGCCTTCGCCGGGTAGCTCCCCGTGCCCCGGAAGGTCCACAGCAGGTGCAGCCGGGCCTCCCGCTGCCCGCGCGGTACCCGCTCGGTCAGCTCCTCGGACCGGGTGCCGTCGCTGCGCACCCACCGGTAGGTGAGGACGCCCGGGCGCCCGTTGGTCGCCACGACGGCCACCACATCGGCCGCCGCGTCGCAGGCCGGGCCCTTGGGATCGGTGCTCACGGCCACGTCCCGGACCTCGATGCCGGGCCCGAGCCGCTGCCACCCGAGGTACGCGAGGACCGCGGCCAGGACGAGCGCCGCGAGGGCGTACCGCCGCAGCCCGGCCGGACGCCGCCGGGGCGACGGCGCGACGGCCCGCGTGACGTCGAGGGGGAACGGCGCGGGCATGGCCGCGGTCACCCCGGGCCCGAACCGGAGCACGGAGCCCTCGACGCGGTCGGGGACCACCTCCTCGGGAGCGATCCTCTTCGTCGTGTCCGGGGGGCCGCTGAACCAGTGGCTGCCGAGCACGGTGGCGCTGTAGTCGTCGCCCTCGGGGGCGCCGGAACCGCTCATCGGGGCACCTCCTCCTGGCAGCGCAGCAGGTACTGCGAGGCTGACGCGGACTTGTTCCCGGCGGTGGGCTTGGTGGTGACGCGGACCCCGCCGTAGCAGCCACGGCCGCGGGCGAAGGTGTGGGACCTGTTCTCGGTGGCCGTCGAGCCGGCCGGGACCACGAACGACTCCGCGCCGTCGGGGACGGAGTAGGAGCCCTGCGTGCTGCCCAGGAACCACTCCACGGTCACGGTGACCGAGCCCGTGCCCTGGGAGCTGACCGAGATGGCCGCGTCGCCCCGGTAGACGCCGGTCTTGAGCGACACGGAGATGTCCGTGACCTTCAGCGTCGGCGTGGGCGTCGGCGTGGGCGTGGGCGTCGGGGTCGGCGTGGGCGACCAGCTCACCGTCGGCTTCGGGGTGGGGCTCGTCGACCACGACGGAGAAGCCGACGGGGACGTGGACGTGGACGGCGAGGGGCTCGGGGACGCCGAAGGGCTCGGACTCGGCGAAGGGGAGGCGGAGTCCGTCGGGCTCGGGCTCGGGTTCGCGCTCGGCGAGGCCGGTCCGGGCGGGGCCGCACTCGTCGTGGCGAAGGCGCTCACCGCCGAAGCCGCGCCCGGGGCCGCGCCGATCGCGTCCGTCGTCAGGACCAGCACGGTGCCCAGTACCAGCGCCACGCCCGCCGCGAGCCAACCGCGGCGCCCCGGCGCCCAGCCGGAGCCGCTGGGTACCGTGGTCGTGGCGAACGCCGTGGTGCCGGCCGCCGGGCCGCCCGCCGAGGGGAACAGCAGCGGCAGCAGGGCGGCCAGCGCCGCCAGCTTGCGCTGCCCGCGCTCCTCCCACTCGGGCCCGTACGCGGCCAGCGCCACGCCCTCCAGTTCGGCCACGAACGCCTCTGCGTTCTCCGGCCGCTGCTCGGGCGCCTTCGCGAGGCCGCGCCGGATCAGCGGACGTACGGGCTCCGGCGCCTCTGTCTCCGGCACCGGCGCCTCGATGTGTTGGACGGCCAGCTCGGCGAAGTTCTCCCCGTCGTAGGGCTTGCGGCCGGTGAGGCACTCGAAGAAGGTCGCCGTCGCCGCGTACACGTCGGCTGCGGGTGAGGCCGGCCGGCCCTGCCACTGCTCGGGAGCCATGTAGGCGGGGGTTCCGGCCACGCCGGGCGTGCTGCCCCGGTTCGCCGCGATCCCGAAGTCCACCAGCTTCGACGAGCCGTCCGGCGCGACCAGCACGTTTTCGGGCTTGTAGTCGCGGTGGACGACGCCCGCGCGGTGCGCCGCCGCAAGCCCCAGCAGGGACCCCTTGAGGACCACCAGCGCGGCCTCGGCGTCGGCCCGCCCGGACCGCTTCAGCAGGGCGCGCAGGGAGATGCCGTCCACCAGCTCCATGACGATGGCCGCGCCGCCGGTCGCCTCCACGTACTCGTAGAGCCTGACCACGTACGGGGTCTGCAGCCCGCCCAGGAGCCGGGCCTCGGCCCGGAACTCCCCGACGAACGCCGGATCCTGGCGCAGCCGGTCGCTGAGGTACTTCACCGCGACCGGGGTGCCCGTGCCGTCGTGGACGGCGAGCACCACGCGGCCGCTGCCGCCCGAACCGAGCTCACGGACCTCCGTGTAGCCGGGGACCGACCATGCCGCCCGCTCGTCGTCCATCGTTCCTGCCCCCTGCCTGCCGTGTGGCGCCGCCGCATCGCTCGGACGACCGGTCCCGGACCGGCGTCCACCGGCCCTCCCCGGGCCGGACGCCCCATGGGACGTGGTTTCCGCCGTGGCCGGTTCCCAACCACGGCGGCCCCCTCAGGCTGCGGCCGACATGGCGCCGATCATGGCGTGCAGCCGGTCGGCCGCAGCCCGCCCGAAGGCCGGATCGTTGATGTGCGTGTCGTAGTCGTAGAGCCTCGTGGCACTGCCCCGCAGGCCCTCGCGCAGTGCGGAGAACAGGGCCCGGTCCGCGCCGGGGTCATGGTAGGGCCCGCCCGGCGCGCCGAGCGTGGACAGTCCACGGAGCGGGACGCAGACCGCCGTGGGGCCGCTCGCCGCGCACAGTTTCGCGGCGACCCGACGGCCGAGTTCCGCGCATTCGGCCGCCGTCGTACGGGTCACCGTGATGGACGGATTGTGGACGTGGACGCCCCGGTCGCGGACCCGCCGGGGCAGGCTCTCCAGCGGGCCGAACTTCACCATGTCCAGCGCCCCCAGGCTCACCACCTGCGGGATCCCGGCCCGCCCGGCCGCGCTGAGCCGGTCCGGTCCCGCGGTGAGGACGCCCCCGCACAGGTCGTCGGCGAGCTCGCTGAGGGTGAGGTCGAGGACGCCCGCGAAGACCCCCTGGCCGGCCAGGGTCTCCAAGGTGCGGCCGCCGGAGCCGCTGACGTGGAAGACCAGCACCTCGTAGCCGAGTTCCGTCAGCCGCTCGCGCGCCGCGTCCACCCCGGCCGTGGTCACGCCCGCCATGCTCGCCGCGACCAGGGGGCGGCCGTCCGCGCCCAGCCGGGGCGGCCGTCCCTCCGCGGAGGTACGGGCGTAGGCCCGGGCCATCCCGGTGATCGCCGCCACGGCGTTCGCCAGGACCGGTGCGGAGATGCTGTTGATCCCCGCGATGTCCACCACGCTGTACATCATGGTGATGTCCGAGGAGCCCACGTAGGGGCGTACGTCCCCGGACGCCATGGACGAGACCATCAGTTTCGGTACGCCCAGCGGCAGGGCGCGCATCGCCCGGGTGGCGATGGAAGTGCCACCGCTCCCGCCGAGGGCGAGCACCCCGTGCAGCCTGCCCTCGGCGTGCAGGCGTAAGAGGGTCGCCTCCGCGCCCCTCGCCATGGTGGTCACGGCCGCACCCCGGTCGGCGGCCGTGAGCAGTTCCGACAGTTCCGTTCCGGCCGCCCGCGCCACCGCATCACGCGGTACGTCGGCGGCCACCCGGGGTTCGCCCATGATTCCCGTGTCGACCAGTACCACTTCGACTCCGGCGCGCACCAGCCTCTCGCGCAGCCAGCCGTACTCCACACCCTTGGTGTCCAAGGTCCCCACCAGCACGACGTTCGCCATGTGTGCAATGTCCATGCAGGTAAGGGTGTTGGCAAGTGCAAGTGTGGGTCAAACCTTTAGGAGCCCCAACAGTCGTTCCAAGAACGGGAGTTGGGATGGGATCAGCATGTTTTGCGCCAGGGGCGGAGCAAACCAGGCCACCCGGTCCAGCTCCGGGAACTCCTGGACGTTCCCGGAGTGCGGGGGCCACTCCATCGTGAAGGTCCCGGGCACCATCAGCGCGGGGTCGAGATCCGCTTCCACCGCCCAGATGGTCACCAGTTTCCCGCTGGTCAGGCGTACCTCGCCGAGCGGCAGGTAGTCGCCCTCCGGCGGGGGCAGCCCGATCTCCTCGGTGAACTCGCGGCGGGCCGCGTCCCGCGGAGTCTCCTCCGGACCGTATTCACCCTTGGGGATGGCCCAGTCCCCGGCCTCGCGTCCGGCCCAGAGCGGGCCGCCCATGTGTCCGAGGAGCACCTCGACACCGGACTCCGGCTCCGGACCGGTCCGCCGGAAGAGGAGCAGTCCGGCACTGCGTTTGTGTGTCATGGGTACATCCATGCCCCGTACGGACCCGGACCAGTGACGTGGGTGCGCGGTCTGCCGTCAGTGGTCGTGCGGTCCCTGCCGGTGGACCGGACCGTGCGCGTCCGCGCAGTGCGCGTCGGAGGCGCCCCCGCCCGCGCGGCCGACCGTGAGCAGGGACTCCTGCGCGTGGTCCACCTGGAGGGTGGTGTGCGTGATCCCGTACTCCTTGTCGAGCAGCCGCTCCAGGTCCCGGCGTACGGCGTGGCAGTCACCCGCCGGCTCCACCAGCACGTGTGCGGACAGCGCCGCCTGGCCCGAGGTGATCGTCCAGATGTGCAGGTCGTGCACCTCGGTGACGGGCGGGTGCCCGACCAGCCGGTCGCCGACCGCGTCCGGGTCCACATGGGCCGGGGCGGCCTCCAGGAGGATCCGGCCGGACTCGCGGACCAGCCCGTAACCCGCCTTGACCATCAGCACCACCACGACCAGCGTGGCGATCGCGTCCGCCTGCCGGAAACCGGTGGTCAGCACGATCAGACCGGCGACCGCGGTGCCGATGAAGGCGAAGAGGTCGTTCAGGATGTGCTGGTAGGCGCCCTCGACGACGAGCGTGGAACGGTTCGCCCGGGAGATGCACCAGGCCGCGGCCACGTTGACGACGATGCCCGCGAGCGCCGTCACCACGACCAGCCCGCCCTCCACCGGCGGCGGGTCCAGCAGCCGCCGCACCGCTTCGTACGCCAGCCAGACCGCCAGCAGGATCAGCGTCAGCCCGTTCGCCTGGGCGGAGAGTATCTCCGCCCGCTTGAGGCCGTACGTGAAGCCGCCACGGGCGGGGCGCGCGGCCAGCCGCATGGCGATCAGCGCCAGGACGATCGAGACCGCGTCGGTCAGCATGTGGGCCGCGTCGGAGATCAGGGCCAGCGAGTTGGCCATGACGCCGATGACCACCTCGACGGCCATGAACCCGCCGATCAGGGCGAGTGCGATCGCCAGCCAGCGCCGGTCGGCATCGGCCGCCACGCCGTGGCTGTGCCCCCCGGGCCCGTGGCCGTGGTCGTGGTCGTGGCCCGCGGACCCGTTCGCGCGCCCGTTCCCGTTCCCGTGTCCGTGGCCGTCGTGCGCGTGGTCGTGCCCACTCATGGCGTCCCCCGTCTCGTCGCGGCACCCGTGTGTTCGGTTCCGTCGCGTGAAGTGAAGCGCACCCCGGCGGGATCGGCAAAGGCTGCAACGGGGACCGTTGTCATTACCCATAAGAGGCCTCTGACCTGCGATGATGCCGGACCGGTGCCGGACCTTCCCGATCGTGGGAAAATCTGGTCATGGTCCAGCGCCCAAGTGTGCCGACCGCGCCCCAGCTCGTCCTGGTGACCGACTGGGGCGCCACCGAGATGGATCCCGACCGGATCTACCACGTCGGTCGGGACCCGCTTTGCGAGATCTGCCTCGACGACGCCCGCGTCTCCTGGCACCACGCGATCCTGCGCCCCGACGGCGACCACTGGACGCTGGAGGACGAGGGCAGCACCAACGGCACCTTCGCCGACGGTCACCGCGTCCACGAGTGGAGCGTCGGCGTCGGCACGGAACTGCGCTTCGGCAGCGTCGACGACGGGCCGCGCGCCGCCGTCATCGGTCCCGCGCCGCCACCCCCGCCCGCACCACCCCCCGCGCCCGGCACCGGCCGCCCCTCCGACGTGACGAACCCGGCCATGACCGGCACCTTCCGGCAGCCGACGACCGTGCGTCCGCTGCCCGTCCGCACCGCCGTCCGCATTGGCCGCGCCCCCGACAGCGACCTCGTCGTCGACGACCTCACCGTGTCCCGCCGCCACGCCGAGCTGCACGCCCTCGCCGACGGCAGCTACGAGATCGTCGACCTCGGCAGTCACAACGGCACCTACCTCAACGGCGCCGCCGTGACCCGGGCCACCCGCGTCGCCGAGGGCGACATCGTCGGCATCGGCCACTCGGTCTTCTGCCTCGTCGGCGACCAGCTCCAGGAGTTCGTGGACACCGGCGAGGTCTCCCTCGACGTCCAGGGCCTCACCGTCGCCGTCGACCACGGCCGCAAGACCCTCCTCGACCAGATCTCCTTCCCGGTCGGCGCCAAATGCCTGCTCGCCGTCGTGGGCCCCAGCGGAGCGGGCAAGTCCACCCTGCTCGGCGCGCTGACCGGCCTGCGCCCCGCCGATCAGGGCACCGTCCTGTACGACGGCCGCGACCTCTACCGCGACTACGCCGAACTGCGCAGCCGCATCGGCCTCGTCCCGCAGGACGACATCCTGCACTCCCAGCTCACCGTCCGGCGCGCCCTCACCTACGCCGCCGAACTGCGCTTCCCGCAGGACACCGCCCAGGCCGAACGCCAGGCCCGGGTCGACGAGGTGATCAGTGAACTCGGCCTCGAACAGCGTGCCGACCAGCCCATCCACAGCCTCTCCGGCGGCCAGCGCAAACGCGTCTCCGTCGCCCTGGAACTGCTCACCAAGCCCTCCCTGCTCTTCCTGGACGAGCCCACCTCCGGACTCGACCCCGGCATGGACCGCTCGGTGATGAACATGCTGCGCGACCTCGCGGACGACGGCCGCACGGTCATCGTCGTCACCCACAGCGTGCTCAACCTCGAAGGCTGCGACCGCCTCCTCGTCCTCGCCCCGGGCGGGCGCATCGCGTACTACGGCGCCCCCGGGGAGGCCCTCGACTTCTTCGGCTTCGAACAATGGCCCGAGGCCTTCGAAGCCTTCGAGAACCAGCGCGACCGCGACTGGGCCGGGGAGTACCGGGCCTCGCCGCTGTACCGCCGCCACATCGACGTCACCGCCGGCCGGCTCCCGCTCACCGCGCAGGCCGAACGGGCCGCCGGGGCCCCGCCGCAGCCGCCGCCCAAAGCCCAGAGCTGGGGCTCCCAGCTCTCCACCCTGATCCGCCGGTACGCCGCCGTGCTCAGGTCCGACCGGACCTTCCTGGTCATCATGGTCGCGCTGCCCTTCGTCATGGGCGCCATGACCCGCGCACTCGCCGGCAACACCCTCAACGCCGAAACGGCGCTGAACGCCCTGTTCATCCTCTGTGTGGGCGGAGTCCTGATCGGCGCCGCCAACGCGGTGCGCGAACTCGTCAAGGAACGCGTCATCTACCAGCGCGAACGTTCCGTCGGCCTGTCCCGGTCGGCCTACCTGATGTCCAAAGTGGTGGTCCTCGGCGCGATCACCGTCGCCCAGGCCGTGGTCCTCACCCTCGTGGGCCTCGCGGGCGTCACCATCAACGCCCCCGGTGGCCGCGGCCTCTTCATGCCACCGCTCCTGGAGATCACCCTCGCCGTCGCCCTGCTGTCCCTCACCGCGATGCTGCTCGGCCTGCTGATCTCCGCCCTGGTGACCAAGGAGGAGGTCACCATGCCGCTGCTGGTCCTCCTCACGATCGTCCAGGTCGTCTTCTGCGGTTCCCTGCTGAAGCTCACCGGTGTCCCCGTCATCGAACAGCTGGCCTGGTTCGTGCCGGCCCGGTGGGCCATGGGAGCCATGGCGGGCACCATCGACCTCGGCGCGATCGTGCCCGGCAAGATCACCCAGGACCCGCTGTTCGACCACGAGGCCCACCTCTGGCTCCTCGAAATGGGCATGCTCGTCGTCCTGTCCGTGCTGTTCGGCGTGCTGGTCGCCCGGCTGCTGCGCCGCCACGAGCCGACCGTCATGCGGAAGTAGGCCCCATGAGCAGCCCGCTGGGTCAACCCGGAGGCGAGGTGGAGGGCTTCCGGCCCACCCATGTGGTGCCGCAGGAGGGACTGCCCGCCTGGGAGGGCCCCGACGTCAGCCGGCCGACCGTGCCCCTCGACCCGTTCCTGCCCGTGCAGCTGCTGTCCCGGCGCGGGGAGTGGGGGGAGGTCCTGTGCGCCAACGGGTGGTCCGCCTGGGTGGACGGGCGGCTGCTGGTCGCCGTACCGCACCCGCCGCCGACGGCCGGCGGACGGCCCCCGGTCCGCTCCGAGGACCCGCGGCCGCTGCTCACGCGCGGCTCCGAGGCCCTGGAACGCTACCGGCGGGCCGTGGACGAGCTCGCCTCGGGACGGATCGACGCCGACGCCTTCCGCCGCTCGCTGCGCGGGCTGCGGGCCGGCGTGGTCATCGACGGGGAATCGGTCTGGCTCTACGACGAGAAGTCGGGCCGGTGGCTGTACGACGACGGGGACCGCATGACGACCTACGCGGTCGTCGCCGGCCCGGGCGGCCCGGCCGCGCCCGAACCCGGGCCACGGCAACCGCCCGCGGCCACGACTCCGGCCGGCGGGGCCGCCGTACGGCGGGAACCGCCCCCCACCGACGCGGTCGCAATCCCGCGCGAAGAGCCCGGGGACCGGTCCGAACGGGCGGTGGCCCATGACCCGACGCGGATCGTGGAGACCCGCGACCCCGGGGGCGGCTGACGGTGGACGAGGAACGGGCGGAGCCCGCCGGCGGGTCCCCCACCGACCTGCGCGGGAAGCAGATCGCCGGGTACCTGGTGGAGAGCGAGATCGGGCGCGGCGGCATGGCGGTCGTCTACGTGGCGCGGGACCTGCGCCTCGACCGGCGGGTGGCACTGAAACTATTGGCCCCCGAGCTGGCCCGGAACGACACCTTCAGGCAGCGGTTCGCCCACGAGTCGAAGGTGGCCGCGACCATCGAGCACCCGCACATCGTGCCCGTGTTCGAGGCGGGAGAGGCGGACGGACTGCTCTACATCGCCATGCGCCTCGTCGAGGGTCCGGACCTGCGGGTGATGCTGGACCGGACGGGCCCGCTGCCGGTGGAGACGGCCGCGCGGATCGCCGGCCAGGTGGCCTCCGCGCTGGACGCCGCCCACGCCCACGACCTGGTCCACCGGGACGTGAAACCGGGCAACATCCTGATCGCACCGGGCACGGACCGGGACCACCCGGAACACGCCTACCTCACGGACTTCGGGCTGACGAAGAAGTCGCTGTCGCTGACCGGGTTCACGACCGACGGGCAGTTCGTCGGCACCCTGACCTACGTGGCGCCGGAACAGATCTCGGGGAAGCCGGTGGACGGCCGCTGCGACGTCTACAGCCTGGGGTGCGTCGTCTACGAGGCCCTCGCCGGGGAACCGCCCTTCCAACGGGACGACGACATCGCCCTGCTGTGGGCCCACCAGTACGACGCCCCGCCCGCGCTGAGCTCGCGGCGGCCCGGACTGCCGGAGGAGGTGGACGCGGTCCTGGCGAAGGCGCTGGCCAAGTCGCCGGACGACCGGTGGAACAGCTGTCTGGAGTTCACCGGGGCCCTGCGGCGGGCGGGGGAGGGCGGCCGACCGCCGGGGGAGGCGGGCGAGGCGGAGGGCGGGGCGGGGCGGGCCGCGCACCCCGACCTGCCCGCCCCGCCTCCGGTGCCGGCGTGGGCGCTGCCGGTGTTCAGCCGGCCGGCGCCCGGGGGGACGGCCTGAGCCGCTCCCGGCTCCTTCGTGCTGCTCCGCCCGCGCGTCCTGCTCGGCCTACTCGGGTGTCGCGGTGGTCGTGGCGACCGGTTCGTCGACCCGGCCGCCACGGTGCAGTGGACGGGCCAGCAGGGCGCCCAGGAATCCCGCCACCGCGCCCCACAGCAGCCCGAGACCGACGTTGCGCCACAGCACGGGCTCCAGGTGGACCTGGCCGCCGAGGCCGTCCACCTCGCCGATCCCCAGCAGGGAGAGGCCGAACTGGGCCTGGATCCGACCCAGCAGGCAGACCGTCAGGGTCGCCAGCGCCAGGGCCACGCCCAGGTGGAGGGCGTGCTGCCAGGGGCGGACGTGGGCGGGGGAGCGTACGGCCGCCAGCACGCCCGTGCCGAGCAGCAGGACGGCGGCCACCGCCACCAGCCACCAGGCCCGGGAGTCCTGCTCCGCGAGCGCGGACACGTCGATCCGGGACGGGTCGGAGCCGCGCAGGACCTGGTCCAGCAGCTGGGGCATCGGCAGCCCGAAGGGCCCCTCGACGTTGCCCTCCCAGGCGCCGCCGAAGCCCAGGGTGAGCGCGAGCCAGACGAGGTTCGGCAGCCCGAGCAGGATCACGGCCAGGGTCCGGTCGGCATGGCCCTGGGTGACGGCCACGACCACGCCGACCCCGATGCCGAGGACGACGTAGGCGAGGAGCAGCAGCATCGTGGCGAAGGCGGCCGGGCGCAGCGCCGTGTGGAAGCGGACCAGCCGGGCCGGGAGCGGGGCGCGCCGCGAGACCAGCAGGGCGATCACCAACAGGCCGAGGATCCACAGCAGTCCGTACAGGAGGGTGGCCGGCAGGTCGGCCTGGAAGCCCACCGTGGGCGCGGAGTCCAGGAGTTCGGTGATGGTGCCGATGGGGGAGTCGCCCGTGGAGATGCCGAAGGTCTCACGGGCGAGGAAGGCGGCGCTGGTCAGGGCGAGCAGCCACAGTACGACCAACGGGACCGCACGGCCGATGAGTTCGCGGGGCCGGGCCACGGCCCGGTTGTGCAGGGGGCGCAGGAAGAGGTAGCCGGTCACGAGGGCGCCCGCCAGAGTCACCGAGAGGGGGACCGCGGACAGGTTCACGTCCGCCCCCGCCAGCGAACCGGCACCGGCCGACACCTCCAGGGAACCGCCCGCCGCCATCACCACGACCGCCGCGACCACATGCGGGAACGCGCCGCTCGGAAGGCCGCCAGCGCCCGCGCACATCAGCCCGGCGGCGGCGACCGCGGTCATCACCACGAATCCCGCGACGACGGCGACGAGGGCGTCCCGCCATGCCCTCGCGGAGCCCCCCGACGATGACGATTCCGGCGTCCGACTCACCCTGCCACCGTGACATCCCCGGCTTGC
Source organism: Streptomyces sp. NBC_01214 (assembly GCF_026340975.1). GTDB lineage: Bacteria > Actinomycetota > Actinomycetes > Streptomycetales > Streptomycetaceae > Streptomyces. The sequence continues at coordinate 3,786,267 of NZ_JAPEOS010000001.1, forward strand.
GGGCACCACCCGGACGGCGCACACAATGGTCCCCGGGGAACTCACTCCTCCTGGGAAGAAGAGCCCGTGACCACACAACCCTCCGGCCGACCGCCGTCTTCAGGACGCCCCACCGGGCCCCCTTCGGGCCCGCTCTCGGGCGGGCAGCAGGGGCCTCCGCCACCGCCGCCGCCGTCGGCGCCGCCGGGTGGGCCCGGTGGCCCGGGCGGCACGGGTGGCGCCGGAGGCTCGGGTCAGGCACCGGCCGGAGGTCCCTGGTGGCGCTCGGTGCCACGGCTCGTCACCGCGTTGGTCGCGGTGGCGGCGGTCGTGGCGCTGGCCGTGGTCCTCACCCGGCCCGGAGGGAAGGCCGACAACGCCGGCGGCGAGGTGTTCCTCCAGCCGGTCGCCGCGTCGGGCCCGGACCCCTTCACGGAGTCCACGGTGGTGAAGGGCGCGCCGCCCCCGCCGGAGAGCCCGCCGCCCTCTCCCCAGGGCACGGTCAGTCCGAGCGCCAGCCCGACCGGGCCGGTGGGTACCAGGAGCGTCAGCGGTTCCGCGCCGGGCGTGTACGGCGGCACCAGGAACGTCGCCAGCTGTGACGTCGAGAAGCTGATCGGATCGCTGGGCGCGGACCCAGCCAAGAACGCGGCCTTCGCCCAGGCGCAGGGCATCCAGCCGGCCGCGGTTCCCGGATACCTCCGCTCCCTCACCTCGGTGCAGCTGCGGATGGACACCCGGGTGACGAACCACAGCTACCGGGACGGCAAGCTCGTCCCCTACCAGGCCGTGCTCCAGGCCGGGACGGCCGTGCTGGTGGACGACCGGGGAGTGCCGCGGGTGCGCTGCGCGTGTGGCAACCCGCTCGGTCCGCCGGTACCGCTGAAGGCCGCCCCGAAGCGTTTCGGGCAGACGTGGCCCTCGTACCAGCCGGCGAAGGTGGTGGCCATCGCACCGGCGCCGACTGTCGTCAACAAGATCGTGATCTACGACCACCGTGACAACCAGTGGTACGAGCGCCCCAAGGGCGACAACCAGGGCAAGCCCAAGCCCGACAGGCCGATCCCGCCGCCGCCCGTCCCGACACCGCCGCTCACCCCGCCCCCGTCGGCGACGGCCCCGAACCCGTCCGTGACCTCGCCGAGGCCGACCCCGTCCGGCACGTCCCCGACCCCGAGCACGTCGGTGACGACGCCGACACCGTCGAAGTCGCCCTCGAAGTCGCCGTCGAAGTCCCCGTCCGAGTCGCCCTCGAAGTCGCCGTCGAAGTCCCCGTCCGAGTCGCCTTCGAAGTCTCCGTCGGAGTCCCCGTCGAAGTCGCCGTCCGAGTCACCGAAGAAGTCGCCTTCGGAGTCACCGTCGGAGTCCCCGAAGAAGTCGCCGTCGGAGTCGCCGTCCGAGTCACCGAAGAAGACCCCGGCCGAGTCACCGTCGGAGTCACCGAAGAAGACCCCGGCCGAGTCACCGTCGGAGTCACCGAAGAAGACCCCGGCCGAGTCACCGTCGGAGTCACCGAAGAAGACCCCGGCCGAGTCACCGTCGACGTCGCCGTCGAAGCCGTCCGAGGAGTCGAAGTCACCGTCGAAGCCGACCTCCGAGCCGTCCGCGCAGTCACCGACGCCGAAGTCCGCGCCCGCGACTCCTGCGACTCCCGCGTCTCCCACGGCTCTGGCGTCTCCCACGGCTCCGGCGACTTCGAGGTCTTCCGCGCCGCGCCCGCCGACGTCGGCCGCCCCCCAGCGCCCGACCGCTCCGCCGCCGCCCACCGCGCAGAAGCAGTCCGCGCCCCCGCCGCCGTCGGCTCAGCAGCCGTCCGCGCCGCAGCAGGAACCGCCCCGGACGGCTCCCCAGCCCGAGCCCGAGGGCCCGGCCCAGGAAAGCTGACCGCTCCCGGGCATGACCGCGCCTCCTCCCCGAGCGGGGGAGGAGGCGCGGTCACGGGGCGTCGCCACAGCGGACCGGTGATCAGGCGCGGTCGCGGCGGGCGAGCGTGTCGCCCGCGACGCCCACTGCGAGGCCGAGGGCGATCATGACGACGTAGCTGTAGATCTCGTAGCCGTCGGGGGCGAGGAACCGGAGGAAGCCCATGAAGTGGATCCAGCCGAGCCACTCGTGCAGCAGGCCGCTCGCGCCACCGACGGCGAGCACGAAGCACAGCGCACCCGTGACGGTGGCCAGCGGGGACTTCGGGGACTTCGGGGACTTCGGCGAGGTGGAGGTCATGCTCCGACGTTAGGAGCCGGGCGCCGGCCCGGTCATCGGTCTTAGGGCTCCTGCGCTCGTACTTAAGTATCCGTTGCGGTGCGCGGATGCCCGCTCCCGCGCCCGGCCGCGTAGATTTCCGGGACATGCGCCGTATCCACCGCACCCGCCGGGACTGGGCCGCCGACCTGGCCCTGTTCCTCTTCGCCGCCTGTTTCGCCGCCGTCAGCGCGCAGTCCATCCCGGTCGCGGAGAGCCTCGGCCCGGGCTGGCGGACCGCCGACCAGGTGGCCGGCGGGCTCGGGTGCGCGGCGGTCCTGCTGCGGCGGCGCGCGCCGGTCCAGTTGGCCGTGGTGCTGCTCCTGTCCGGCAGCGTGGCGCACTACCTGACCGGGCCGGCGATGGTGGCGGTGTTCACGGTGGCCGCGACCCGGCCGTGGAAGGCCACGGCATGGGTGGCGGCCCTGGTCTTCGGACCGCTGCCGCTCTTCCTGTGGCAGCTGCCGGACATGTCCGAGGAGCGGGCCGGTTCGGCCGTGACGTACTTCGCCCTGATCGCCGGAGCCATCGGCTGGGGGTTGTTCCGGCGGTCCCGGCAGCAGCTCATCGCCTCGCTGCGCGAGCGCGCCGAACTGGCCGAGGCGGACGCGGAGTCGCGGGCCGAGCGGGCCCGGATGGAGGCCAGGGAGGAGATCGCCCGCGAGATGCACGACGTACTCGGCCACCGGCTGTCGCTGCTGAGCGTGCACGCGGGCGCCCTGGAGTTCAATCCCGGTGCCCCGCGGGCGGAGATCGAGCGGGCCGCCGGGGTGATGCGCGAGAGCGCGCACCTGGCGCTGCACGACCTGCGCGAGGTGATCGGCGTACTCCGGGCAGGGCCGGGTACGGGGTCCGCGGAGGGCGGTGAGCGCCCGCAGCCGGAACTGGCGGACCTCCCCCGGCTGGTGGCGGAGGCGAGGGCGGCGGGCGGACGGATCGAGCTGGCCGGACCGCCCGAGGGGGCCGCGCCGCCGCCGCTGGTGGGGCGCACGGCGTACCGGATCGTGCAGGAGGCGCTGACCAACGTGCGCAAACACGCGCCCGGCGCGGCAGCCGACGTGCGGGTCACCGGGAACCCGGGCGACGGGCTGACGGTGGAGGTCCGCAACACTCCGCCGCCCGGACCGGATCCGGCCCGGGGCACGGTGCCCGGGCCGGCCGAAGGCGGCGGGCAGGGGTTGATCGGGCTGGCCGAACGCGCCCGGCTGGCCGGTGGGGAACTGACGGCCGTCCCCGCCGGCGGCGGGTTCCGGGTGCGGGCCTGGCTACCCTGGCAGGGCTGACCGAGGGACGAGCACGGGACGACGAAACACCAGGCCACGACACACAAGGCCACGACACACAAGACCTCAAGACCACGAGACACGAAAGACGAGGAGCCCCGGTGATCCGCGTACTGCTGGTCGACGATGACGCGATCGTCCGGGCCGGGCTGCGCCTGATGCTGGGCGGTGCCCCGGACATCGAGCTGGTCGCGGAGGCCGCGGACGGGGCGGAGGTGCCCGATCTGGTCGCCGCGCACGGACCCCACCTGGTGCTGATGGACATCCGGATGCCCGGCGTCGACGGGCTGGCCGCCACCGAGCGGCTCCGGGCACAACCGGGAGCCCCGGAGGTGCTGGTCCTGACCACCTTCCACACCGACGCGCACGTCCTCCGCGCGCTGCGGGCCGGAGCGGCCGGGTTCCTCCTCAAGGACACCCCTCCGCAGGAGATCGTGACGGCCATCCGGACGGTGGCCGCCGGGGACCCGGTGCTCTCCCCGGCCGTCACCCGCCGGCTCATCGACCAGGTGGCGGGCGACTCCGGCCAGGACACCCGGGCGACCGCCGCCCGCGCCCGGCTGGAGCTGCTGGCCGAGCGCGAGCGGGAGGTGGCCCTGGCGGTCGGGCGGGGCCTTTCCAACGCGGAGATCGGACGGGAGCTCCACCTGGCGCTGCCCACGGTGAAGACCCACGTGTCCCGGATCCTGACCCGACTGGACCTCAACAACCGGGTCCAGATCGCCCTGTTGGTCCATGACGCGACCCTTCCGGACGGCGGACGGCGCTGAACCCCGCGGCCGTCGGCTCCTGCGGTGCCGCGGCCGTTCCCCGCCGCCCGCACCGCCGGTGGCGCTCCCGCCGGCGTGCCGGGCCGGGCCGGGCACGGAGGGTGTCCGGGCCGCCCGCAGGGACACCGGCGGGCCGGAGTGAGACCCTGGCTGCATGGCCCGTAGGGCAGAGAACTCCGACGTCGGCTGGCCCGCGCGGCCGGACACGAGCCTGGCGCTCAATCGCATGGGCACCTTCGACTGGGACCTCGACAACGGTCGGATGCATCTCGATCCCACCGCCCTCGAGGTGCTGGACCTGCGCCCGGACGAGTACGACGGGACCCCCGGCGGGCTCCGGATCCGCCTCGCCCCCGGTGAGGAGGCCCGGCTCGACACCCGGGTCGCGCAGGCGATCAAGGACGGCCGGAGCCACTACGGGGCCTACGTCCGCAGCCGCCGGCGCGACGGTTCGCCGGCCTGGACCCACATCCAGGGGCACATCCTGCGGGACCCGTCCGGTCGCTCGTACCGCGTCATCGGGATCCTCCGCGACGCCGCCCACGACCCCGGCGAGCCCGGCGCTGCCGGTGAGGAGATCGAAGGGCGGCGCCGGATGACCGGCGTCGTGGAGCGGACCACCGCCATCCTCGCCCACGCCCGCACCGTCAACGACGTGACCGACATCCTCAAGGACCCGCAGGCCCTCGGCCACCTCGGCGCCGTCAGCGTGATGCTGGGCGTCGTCGACGGCGGCCGCATCCACCTGGTCGCGGAGGGGCAGCTCGGCTCGTACGTGCCCGAGATCGAGTACACGCGGATCGACGCGCAGCTCCCGATGAGCGAGGCCGTGCGCACCATGCAGTCGGTCTTCCTCGTCTCCCGGGACGAGTTCCAGCAGCGCTACCCGGACCTGTGGCCCTACATCGAACCGCTGTCCGTCCGCAGCGGCGTCTACCTCCCGCTGATCGCCCAGGGGAGGCCCATCGGGGCGCTCGGGCTGCTCTACGCGCGGGACGGCGACTTCACCACCGAGGAGCGGAACCTGCTGATGGCCCTCGGCAGCGGCGTCGCGCAGAGCCTCCAGCGAGCCATCCTCTTCGAACAGGAGCACGACCTGGCCGAGGGGCTCCAGCGGGCCATGCTGCCCCGCCGGATCCCGGAGGTGCCGGGCGCGCGGATCGCCGTACGGTACCGGTCCGCGCGGATGGGCCGGGACATCGGCGGCGACTGGTACGACGTGGTCCCGCTCGGCGAGGGCCGGGTCGGGGTGATGATCGGCGACGTCGAGGGGCACGACACGGACGCGGCTGCCGTCATGGGGCAGCTGCGCATCGTGATGCGCGCCTACATCGTCGAGGGGCACACGCCGGGCGCGGCGATGGCCCGGGCCTCGACCTTCCTGCGCGAGCTGGAGACGGAACGGTTCGCCACCTGTACCTACGCCGAGGTGGACCTGACCACCGGGATGGCCCGGATGGTCCGCGCCGGGCACCTCGACCCCGTCGTGCGGCGCGGTGACGGCAGCGTCCACCGGGTCCAGGTGGCCGGCGGGCTGCCGCTCGGCCTGCCGCCCCGCGAGCAGCCGGGCACCGGCTCGGGTTACCCCGTCACCAGCCTCGAACTGCACCCCGGGGACACCCTGCTGCTGTGCACCGACGGCTTGATCGAACGCCCCGGCGCCGAGCAGGACACCGGCATGCGGGAGCTCATGGCGGCGGTCCACAGCGGCCCGATCGACGTGGAGGAACTCGCCGACGTGCTGTGCGACCTGGTCGGCGACTCGGGCGGCGGGGACGACATGGCCATGCTCGTACTGCGCCGCCGCGGCACCCCCACCGCGCGCGGCGGCGGTCCGTTGCAGCATCGCCTGGAACCGGGTGACACGAAGGCCCCGGCGCTGGCCCGGCACCTGATCCGGGCGGCGGTGGCCGCCTGGGGAGCGCGGCACCGGGCCGATGAGATCGAACTGGCTGCGGACGAGCTGATGACCAATGCCCTGGTCCACACGGACGGCGGCGGCCACGTCAGCATGCGGCTCACGGCGCAGGGCCGGATCCGGATCGAGGTCGAGGACGGGAGCAGCGCCTTGCCGAGGAGGCGCGAGGCGGGCGACTGGGCGGTCTCGGGGCGCGGGCTGATGCTGGTGGACCGGCTCGCCGACGAGTGGGGCGTGGAGCCCCGGGGCGGTGGGAAGTGCGTCTGGTGCGAGTTCGCCCTGGCCGCCCCGGAGGACGCCGGTTAGGCCGTCTCTTTGGGATCTTGTCGGCCGAGCCCCGCGGCGTCCGGTGCCACGGGTCTCCCCGGGCCCGCCAGGGCCGAGGGGACGCAGGGCGAGGCGAGGCGGAGGGGCGCCCCTGGTCGTACTCGGGCGCCCCGAGGGCGCGGCCAGGTGCGGTGCCGGCCGCCGCGGGCCCGGCAAGATCCGGAAGAGACGGCCCAAGTCCTCCCGTCGAAGCGGCGGCGGTGCGGCCCGCGGCGTCCGGTGCCGTGCATCTCCCTCCCCGCTACCGCGGGGAGGGGCCTCGGGCGCAGCGGCGCCTCCGTACCGGGCGCATTCGGGTGCTCCGACGACGTGGCGAGGTGCCGTGGCCTGCGTCGTGCGCCCGCCCTGGGTTGTGCGGGATCGCCCCGAGGACCGTCGGCCGCGCACCGGGCGCCCGGATCCGGCCCGCGCTGTCAGAGGCGTACCAGGGTGACCTCGGTGGCCTTCACGCTCGTCCACACCGCGGCGCCCTCCACGATGCCCAGTTCGGCCGCCGCATCGGGGGTGATCTCGGCGACCAGGTCGGGCACCTTCGCCGAGGCGATCAGCACGCGCAGCCGGCTACCGACCGCGGTGATCTCCCGTACGGTGCCCGGCCAGACGTTGCGCGGGCTGCCGCCCGGGCGGTCCCGGTGCACCGAGACCGCCTCCGGAGCGATGATCGCCAGCGCCTTCGCCCCCTCGGGCAGCGTCTCGGCGACCACCAGTCGACCGCCCGCCGCGAGGGCGAGCCCGTCGGCCGACGCGGTGCCCGGCCAGGCGTTGCGCCCCAGCATGCGGGCCACCCACGGGGAACGCGGGTGCCGGGTCACCTCCGCGGGCGGCGCGTCCTGGAGGGCCCGGCCGTCGGCCAGTACGAGGACCCGGTCGGCCAAGGACACCGCCTCGACGGGATCGTGGGTGACGATGAGGCAGACCCCGCCGAAGCCGGCCAGGTGGGTGCGCAGGGTGTGCCGGACCCGGGCCCGGGTGGTCTGGTCGAGCGCGGCCAGCGGTTCGTCCAGGAGGAGGAGCCGGGGGCGGGCGGCCAGCGCCCGGGCCAGCGCCACCCGTTGGGCCTGGCCGCCGGACAGCTGGGCGGGCTTGCGGTCGGCGAGGTGCTGGACGTCCAGCCGGTTCAGCCAGGCCCGGGCCTCGCGGCGGGCCCGCGCGCGCGGCACCCCGCGGGCGCGCAGCCCGTACGCGGTGTTGGCCACGGCGGTCAGGTGCGGGAACAGCGCCCCGTCCTGCGGTACCCAGGCCACCTGGCGCCGGTGCGGGGGCAGGTCCGTCACCTCGTCGTCGCCGAGCCGCAGTTCGGCGTGGGCGCGCGGGGTGAGGCCGAGCAGGGCGCGCAGCAGGGTGGTCTTGCCGGCGCCGTTCTCGCCGACCACGGCGATGGTGGTGCCGGGTTCCGCATCGAGGGTGAGCTCGTTGAAGCCGGTGACGGTGGCGTGCAGGGGCCAGCGGCCGCTGTCGTGGGGCGGCGCGGCGTCGCCGGCGTGGGTGACGGCGGTGCCGGCGTCGGAGGTGAGGGTCTCCTCGGGGACCGGAGTCGAAGCGGCCTCGCGGGCCACCGGGGTGCCCGTCCAGCGTCCGCGCAGGGCGATCAGTACGCCCATGGCGATCGCGAGGAGCAGCAACGAGACGGAGGTGGCGGCCTCGGGCTTGTCCTGTAGCAGCAGGTACACCTGGAGCGGCAGGGTCTGGGTGGTGCCGGGCAGGTTGCCGGCGAAGGTGATGGTCGCCCCGAACTCGCCCAGCGCGCGGGCCCAGGTCAGCGCCGCACCGGCGATCAGGCCGGGGGCGACCATGGGCAGGGTCACGGTGAAGAACACCCGGACCGGCGAGGCGCCGAGCGAGGCGGCGGTCTCCTCGTAGCTCTGCTTGAGACCGCCGAGGGCGCCCTCGAGACTGATCACCAGGAACGGCATGGCGACGAACGTGGCCGCGACGACGGCGCCCGACGTGTGGAAAGGCAGGGTGATCCCGAAGGTGCCCTCCAGCCAGGGGCCGAGCAGCCCGCGCCGGCCGAAGCCGAGCAGCAGGGCGACACCGCCGACGGTCGGCGGCAGCACCATCGGGAGCAGGACGAGGGAGCGGACCAGGGCCTTGCCCTTGAACTCCACGCGGGCCAGCAGCCAGGCGAGCGGTACGCCGAGGAGCAGCGAGAGGGCCAGGGCCCACAGGGACACCAGGAGCGAGAGCTTCAGGGCCTCGACCACGCCGGGGCTGGTGAGGTGGGAGCCGAGTTGGCCCCACTGGGTGCGGACGAGGATGCCGATGAGCGGCAGCAGCAGGAACGCGACGGCGAGCAGCGCGGGGAGCGCCAGGGCCAGCGGGGGCCGGGTGCGGGCACCGGTACGGACGCGTATGCCGCTGCGCGTGCCGGCTCGGCCGCGGAGTCTGCTCATGAGGGTTCCTGGCTGGGGTGTCGGTTGTGGGGGGAAGCGTGGGCGGCCGGCGGCCGGCGGCGGGTCCGGGGGCCCGTCCGCGAGAACGCCGAGAGGGGCTGCCTGTCCCCCCGGTTCAGGCAGCCCCTCAGAGGGTGTGGGTCCGTCCGGCGGTTACGCCTTCTGGAAGCCCGCGTCCTGGAGGATCTTCTGCGCCTCGGGGGTGCTGAGCCAGGCCACGAAGGCGGCCGCTTCCGTGGCGTTCTTGGACTGCTTCAGCGTGGCGGCCGGGTAGGAGGCCACGGCGTTCTGGTCGTCCGGGATCTCGACGGTGACGACCTTGTCGCCGGACTTGGCGGAGTCGGTCTTGTAGACGAGACCGGCGTCGGCCTCACCGAGCTCGACCTTGCTCAGCACGGCACGGACGTTGGGCTCCTGGGAGACCGGCTTCACCTCGATCTTCTGGGCGTCGAGGATCTGCTTGCTGTAGCGGCCGACGGGGACCTCGGGCGCGGCGAGCACGACCTTGATCTTGGTGTCGGCGAGGTCCTTGAGCTCGTCGATCTTGAACGGGTTGGTCTTGCCGGCCGCGATGACCAGGCGGTTCTTGGCGATGATGGCGGCGTCGCCGGTCTCGGCCTTCAGGCCGTCCATGGTCTTGGTGTCGGCGGTGACCAGCGCGTCGGCCGGGGCACCCTGCTTGACCTGGGCCGCGAGCTCCTGCGAACCGGCGAAGGAGAAGGTGATCTTCGTGCCGGGGTGGGTCTTCTGGTACTCCTCACCCGCGGTCTTGAAGACGTCGGTGAGGGAGGAGGCCGCCAGCACCGTGAGGTTCACGGCCTTCGGCTCGGGGGTCGTCTCGGGGGCGGCGGCCTTGTCGTCGCTCTTGCCGCCACAGGCGGCCAGCGGCACGAGCAGGGCGGCGGTCAGCGCGGCGGCGGCCGTACGACGGATCGTGATCGGGGACATGAGCAGGCGCTCCTCGGTCGGGTCGGCGGCCGGCCTGCTGCCGGAACCGCGCGGTGGTGACCCGCGCCGGTGACGGGCGGAGCGGGTGGGGACGTTCGGTGGTGCTGAGCGGGTGGTGCGGGGGACCGCGGAGGGTCGGCGGGCGGCGCCGTCCGGATCAGGTGCGGTCGATGTGCACGCTGGTGGACTTCACGCGGGCGGTGGCCTGCATGCCGACCTCCAGCCCGAGCTCCTCGACGGCCTCACGGGTGAGCAGCGAGACCAGGCGGTGGGGACCGGCCTGGATCTCGACCTGGGCGGCCACGTCGCCGAGTTTGACGGCGGTGACGATGCCGGGAAAGGCATTGCGCGCCGAGGTGTACGGTTCCCCGTCCTCGAGGTGGGCGCCCTGGCCCACCTCGACGGAGAAGGCGGCCAGGTCGCGTCCGTCGATCAGGCGTCGCCCGCCTTCGTCGCGATGGGTCACGACCCGGCCGGCGTCGGCCCAGCGGCGGGCGGTGTCCGGGCTGACGCCCAGCAGGCGCGCCGCCTGTCCGATGGTGTAGGACTGCATGGGCGACAACGTATGGGTACGTGTGGCGCATTTGCAATTCTCTTGGCCTGATCTCCATGGCAGATGCCATACCTCTTGGCGCATCTGCCAAAACTCGTTCCGTTCCGGCGTGCCCGGCTCGCTAGAGTCGGGGCATGGCTGATGAGGGAACGGGAACGGGCGCGGTACGGGTCGACGCGTGGATCTGGTCCGTGCGCCTGACCAAGACCCGCTCGATCGCGGCGACCGCCTGCCGGGCGGGTCACGTGAAGGTCAACGGGGAGCGCGCCAAGCCGGCGCAGCCCGTGCGCGCGGGGGACGAGGTACGGCTCTTCCACGCGGGGCGCGAGCGGATCGTCGTCGTCAAGCGGCCCGTGTCCAAGCGGGTCGGCGCCCCGATCGCCGCCGAATGCCTGATCGACAACAGCCCGCCGCCGCCCACGCCCGTGGAGGCCGCCGTGGTCGGCATCCGCGACCGGGGGGCGGGCCGCCCGACGAAGCGCGAGCGCCGCGAGATCGAAACCCTCCGCGGGCGTCCGTAGGGGGCGTCCGTAGGGGGCGGTCGGCCTGCCCGCGGCGCCCGCGGTCGGGCCGTCCGGTCGGCCGGGCCCTTTCGGTCAGAGCTTGCGGTACGTGTATGCGTCGGCGGCGGACGCCGCGACCGCCGCCAGTGGGGCTCCGGTGGACGCGGTCACGACCGCCGCCACCGCGCCCTCGACGAACGGTGCGTCCAACAGCAGGGACCCCGGCGGGAGTTCGTCTTCCATCAGCAGGGCCTTCACCGTCAGCACCGAGCTGCCCAGGTCGGCCAGTAGAGCCACCCCGGCGCCCCGGTCCACCTCGCGGGCGGCCGCGAGGATCCGCTCCGTGCTCGTGCCGAGGCCGCCGACCGCTGTGCCGCCCGCCGCGGCCACCGCGGCCACCGGGGCCACGGGTCCGCCGGCCGCCAGCTCGCGCGCCAGCTCCGCCACCGCCTCCGCGACCCGCGCGCTGTGCGACACCAGCACGATGCCGACCAGGGCCGGGCCGGGGGCGGATCCGGGGCCGGAGTCGGAAGGGGAGTCGGGGGCCGCGTGCTCGCCCGTCACCGCGCGCCCGCCGATTCCGCCACGTCCGCCAGCGCCCCCAGCAGCAGCGCCGACGAGGTCGCCCCCGGATCCTGGTGACCGATGCTCCGCTCGCCCAGATAGCTGGCCCGCCCCTTGCGCGCCTGCATCGGAACCGTCGCCAGCGCCCCTTCCTCCGCCGCGCTCCCGGCCGCCCGGTACGACGTACCCAGAGCGGCCACCCCCGGCACCAGCGCGTCCAGCATCGTCTTGTCCCCCGGCGCCGCCCCGCCCAGCTGGGCCACCGCCCCGACCCCTTCGGACAGAGCCTCGCGCAGCTGGGCGTCGGACACCTCGGCCGACTCCCCGAGCGCCTTGCCCGTACGCCGCAGCAGCGTCCCGTACAGCGGTCCCGACGCCCCGCCGACGGTCGAGATCAGCGTCCTCCCGGCCAGCTGGAGCACCGTGCCCGGCGCCGCCTCCGTTGGTTCCGCCTTCAGGGCGGCGAGCACGGCCGTGAACCCCCGCAGCAGATTGCTCCCGTGGTCGGCGTCGCCGATGGGGGAGTCGAGCTCGGTCAGCCGGTCCGCCTCCCGCTCCACCGCGGCCGCGACGGCCGCCATCCAGCGCCGGAAGAACTCTGCGTCACGCACCGGATCTCCTCGCCTCGCACCCGTCTGGCCAGTCCCACCGACACCATACGTTCACAGCCCCCAGCGCAGCGCCGCGGTCCGGACGGGCGCGTCCCACAGCCGCAGCACCTCCTCGTCGGCCCGGCACAGCGTCACCGAACACCCCGCCATGTCCAGCGACGTGACGTAGTTGCCGACGAGCGCCCGCGCCACCGGCACACCGCGCTCGGCCAGCACCCGGGCCACCTCCGCGTGGAACCCGTACAGCTCCAGCAGCGGTGTCGCCCCCATCCCGTTGACCAGTGCCAGCACCGGACCGTCCGCCGGACCGATCTGCGCCAGCTCCTCCAGTACGGCGCCCACCGCGACCTCGGCGATCTCCCGCGCCGACATCATCGGGCGCCGCTCCCGGCCCGGTTCGCCGTGGATGCCGATGCCCAACTCCAGCTCCCCGTCCGGCAGGTCGAAGGTCGGGCTGCCCTTCGCCGGAGTGGTGCACGCGCTCAGCGCCACCCCGAAACTCCGCGAGCACGCGTCGACCCGGCGGGCGAGCGCGGCGACCCGGTCCAGCGGCGCCCCCTCCTCGGCGGCCGCCCCGGCGATCTTCTCGACGAACAGGGTGGCCCCGGTGCCGCGGCGCCCCGCGGTGAACAGGCTGTCGGTCACCGCGACGTCGTCGTCGACCAGGACGCGCTCGATCCGCAGGCCGTCCTCCTCGGCGAGCTCTGCGGCCATCTCGAAGTTCAGCACGTCCCCGGTGTAGTTCTTGACGACGAACAGCACCCCCTGGCCGGAGTCCACCGCCGCGGCCGCCCGCACCATCTGTTCGGGCACCGGTGACGTGAACACCTCGCCCAAACAAGCGGCGGACAGCATCCCGTACCCCACGAACCCGGCGTGCAGCGGCTCGTGCCCGGACCCGCCCCCGGACACCACCCCGACCCGCCCGCCCGACCGCGCGTCCCGCCGTACGACCACCCGCCGCTCCACGTCGACGTCCAACTCGGGATGGGCGGCCGCCATCCCGCGCAGGGCGTCGGTGACCACGGTCTGCGGGCTGTTGATCAGCATCCTCATGCCACTCCATCCGGTCTTTCGGCGGGTGTTCGGCTCGGGCTGGACCACCGGCGGACCCTCGCGGGCGGTCCGTCCGTCGCCACGATACGAGGCCGGGCGGCCCACCGGGAGGAAGCCGTGGCACGAAGCCGCGGCGCGAACCGTGCCGGTCCCGCGCGCGGCGGCGACGCCGGTGTCAGGCACCGCAGGTGTCAGGCGCCGCCGCCTTCGAAGGACCAGGCCTGGATGTCGCGGTAGTGGATGGGACCGGGGCCGCGGCCGGTGTTGCTCCCGACGAGGTGGAGGCGCCGGGTCTCCCACGGGCGGCCGGTGAACCCGTCGAGTCCGGTGGCGGCCTCCACCGCGCTCGTGGTGTCGTGGCGGCGGGAGCGCGCCAGCGTCAGGTGGGGGCGCAGGGGCCGGCCGTGGAAGGGGATGCCGCAGTCGGTGACCGCGGCGCGCACCTCGGAGGCGAGGAGGTGCAGCCCTTCGAGGTCTCCGTCGATCCCGGTCCACAGGACCCGCTCGTCGAAGTGTCCGCCGCCGCGCAGCGCGAGCCGCAGGGGCCGCCGGGCCCGGGCGAGCTCCGCGAGCGGCGGCCGCAGGAGTTCGAGGGCGGTGACCGGGAGCTCGCCGAGGAAGGCCAGGGTGATGTGCCAGTCCTCGATGCGGTTCCAGCGCATGCGCGGGTACGCGGCGTAGGTCGGCTGCAGCCGCTGCTCCAGCTCTTCCTTCGCGTCGTCGGGCGGAGCGAGCGCTATGAACACGCGGACGGTCGCTGCCTGGGTCTTTTCGTTCACGAGGTCTTCGTATCCTGTCCGGGCACGTTCCGTCATCTCCGGTCCGGCCCGGTGGATGCCGGTCAGCGGGCGCCGGGGGACCCGATGGTCACCACGCGGGCCCAGGCGGGCGGGGCGTCCGGCACGTAGTCGGGGTCGTCCTCGCGCCAACCGCTCCGCCGGTTCCGGTGGAAGAGGCCCACCACCGTGCGGCAGGGCGGTCGGGTGTCCGGCCAGGCCGTCTGTCCGTCCGTCAGGACCACGATCACGTCGGGCCGGGGTCCCGTGCCGAGGGCCTTGGCGAATCCCGTGCGCAGATCCGTTCCGCCGCCGCCCAGCAGCGGGATGCCCTCGCCGCTGCACAGCGGGTGCACGATCCGGGCCGCCGCGTCGCACGGCACCACGCTGACCATGTCGCTACGGCCGCCCACGGCCCGCGCGATCGCGGCGACCTCCAGCAGCGCACTGCCCAGCTCGTCGTCGCTGACCGAACCGGAAGTGTCGATGACCACGCAGACCCGGGGCGGCCTGCGCCGCAGGCTCGGGAGCACGGCACCGCGCAGCGCGGTCGAGCGCCGGGAGGGCCGGGCGTAGCTGTAGTCCTCGCTTGCGCCCGCACCGGAGGCCGCCGACCGGACCGCCGCGCCCAGCAACTCCCGCCAGGGCTGCGGCGGGTGGAACGCCTCCTCGGCCCACCGCCGCCACCCCGCCGGTGCGTTCCCCGGACGGCCGTTGATCCCCTGCGCCACCCGGAACCGGACCGCGTCCTGCTCCTGCGCGCTGAGGCCGTGTGCGCCGTCCGGCCCCAGGTCCCACTCGCGTTCCAGACCGTCGGCGCCGCTGCCGCAGTCCAGCCAGACCAGCTCCTGCGTCAGCGGTCCCAGCCTGAACTGCCGCAGGTAGTCCTCCATCAGCTCGCCCGCCGGTAGCCCCAGGTCCTCCGGCGTCAGCGCCCCTTCGGGACGTACCAGCCCCTCGCCGAACGCGTCGTCGTTGATCTCGCAGTCCGCGGCGATGTTCATCCGCAGCCGTTCGCCCGGGCCGGTCAGCCCGCGTTCCCGGGCGACCCGGTCACCGCGGCCGTGGTGGTCGCGCAGCAGGTGGGACACCTCGTGGACCCATACCCCGGCGAGCTCCTCCACCGGTGTCCGGTCCACGAACCCCGGCGAGACGTAGCACCGCCAGTGGCGGTCGACGGCCATCGTCGGCACCTGCCGTGATTCCACGGTGTGCAGGGCGAACAGCGCCGTCGCCAGGTAGGGCCGGACCCGGGCGGCGTGCAGCCGGGCCGCGAAGAGCTTGTCGAGGTCCAGCGCACCCGCCGGCTGCGCCCCCGCCCGCCGCGTGCCCGTCGTCGGTGCGCTCATCGGCCGGCCCCCACCGGGTCCCCGGTCCGGGCCGCCGCCCGCTCCTGCGACAGGTCCGCCCGCCGGGACAGGTCCACCACTCCGGCGAGCCGCTCGATCGACTCCGGCACGTCCCAGTCCTCCTGGCGCAGCGCGGCGAGGGTGGTCGCGGGGACGACCACCAGGTCGGGGGCTCCGGTTTCCAACGCCCGGACCAGCAGCGCCCACGCGGCGTCCCAGCGGGACTTGTCCGGGCGCCTCCGGACCGCCGCCACCACTGCGTCGAGCGTGGCCTGGCGCCGGTCTCCGCGCTCGGGCAGGTCGGCGCCGGCCGGGTCGGCGAGCAGTTCCTCGGGGTCCGGGAGGTCCATCCGGTCCAAGGAGGCCAGCAGCTCCAGCCCCGGACCGTCCCCCACCGTGCCCCTGACCAGCAGGGAGAGCACCTCCCTGGAGGAGCCGGCCGCGTGGGCGAAGGCGAGCAGACGTATCGTCATGTCCCAGCTGCGGGGCGACGGCCAGGCGCCTCCCCGGCGGGTCTCGGTGCTGGGCAGCCGGTGCACGAGCGCGGGGCGGGTGGTGAGGAGCCCGCACACGGCACGACGGGCGTGGTCCACGGCGGCCGGCAGTCTCCCGGAGTCCAGGCGCGGCAGCGTCGTCCGGGGCCAGGTCCCGCCGAGCCCGCGCAGCACGACGTCGTGGTCGTGGGTCCACTGGAAGTGGACGAACCGGTTGGCCAGGGGCGGGCTCAGCTCCCAGCCGTCGGCCGCCGAGCCCCGCGGGTTGGCGGCGGCCACGATCCGTACGCCGGGCGGCAGTTGGAGCGAACCGATCCGGCGTTCGAGCACGAGGCGGAGCAGGGCGGCCTGGACGGCCGGCGGCGCCGTGGACAGCTCGTCCAGGAACAGCAGCCCGCGCCCGGCCCGTACGAGTCGCACGGCCCAGTCCGGCGGGGCCATCGGGACGCCCTGCTCGGCGGGATCGTCTCCGACGACGGGCAGGCCGGAGAAGTCGGACGGCTCGTGCACGCTGGCGATTACCGTGGTCAGGGGCAGGTCCAGGCTCTCGGCGAGCTGGGTCAGGGCCGCGGTCTTGCCGATGCCGGGCTCACCCCACAGGAGTACCGGCAGGTCGGCGGCCACGGCCAGGGTCAGGGCCTCCAATTGGTCGTCGGGGCGCGGCTCGGTGGTCGTGTCGCGCAGCAGGGCCAGCAGTCGCTCGGCGACGTCGAGTTGAGCGGGGGCGTCGGTGGCCGGGAACGGGGTGTGCGAGGGCATGGATGATCACCTGTGTGGGTTCGTGAGGAACGGGGGACGGTCCGGGGGACCGGAGGAGAGGGGGGAGGGGGGAGGGCCAGCCGGGGGAGGGCGGGAGGTGAGAAGGCCCCGGGGTCAGCGGGCGCGTGCCAGGCGCGGGCGGAGCCGGTGGTCCCGTGGGCGATGTGCCCCCGGGGGGATCCGGCCGGGGCCGGGCCCGGCCAGGCCCGCCCGGAACAGCCCGTAGGTGATCCGCCGTAGCGCGGCCGCTTCCAGCTCGTCCCGCAGGGCTCCGGCGCGCAGCAGGGCGTCGGAGCCGAGCAGCCCCTCCACCACGGCCAGCGCACCGGCGACGTCGCCGTGATCCAGGCGTTCGCGGACCCCGGTGAGGCAGTCGGGCCGACGGTGCGCCGCGTCGATGGCCCGCAGGCAGGGCAGCGGAGTGCCGGTCAGCGCGGCCAGCAGTTCCTCCCTGCGGATCTCGGCCGGGTCGTGGTCGAGTGCGGCCAGTACCCCGTCGACCAGGCCGATGCGGTGCCGGGCGCCCCGGCACTCGACGAGGCGGGGGCGCCCCGCCTCGTCCGCGGTCCCGGCCGGTCCGGTCGGCGTGCGGTCCGGTACCAATGCCGGGGCAACCAGCGGGTGCAGTCGCCCGGCCTCGACGGCTCCGGTGCGGATCAGGTCCAGGTCGGGCAGGGTCCAGACCGCAGCGTCGGGCAGGACCGGTAGCGCGGAGGCGCTGCCGTCGGCGGGCGCCGCCCCGATCCGCGCCGCGGGCGGCCCCGGTCCGTCCGCGGCCAGGTCCAGTACCAGCCGCTGCCGGGCCCCCAGCCGTACGACGACGCTGCCGGTGGTCCGGCCCTCGGCGCGGAGCAGGATCCCGGCCTCGGCGGCCCACCGGTCGACGGCGCACCGGTGTCCTTGCGGGAGCGCCGCCAGGAGCTCGGGGTCCAGTGGGGGAAGGCCTTCGGCGGGCGGCCGGTCGGCCCCGGACCGGACCCGCAGCTCGTCGGTCCTGCGGGCGTCCCACAGGTGGCGGTGCAGGTCGAGGCGGAACCGTCGGTCGGGACGGGCATCGTGGCGCGGGCCGGCCCAACGGCCTTGCCCGGAGCGGGATCCGTCCCACAGGGCGAGGCTGATCCGTTGACCGCCGTCCGCCCATGCGGGCGCGGTCCTGGCCACGAGGTGCACGGTGGGTACGGGGCGCACGGCATGCGGGTCGTCGCCCGCGACCGTGTCGTACCGGGCCAGCGTGAGGGTCAGCCCGGGGCGCAGCAGTCCGTCGGGGGCGATGCGCGGCAGGTGCCAGCGCAACAGGTCGGGCGCCAGGTGGCGAAGGTCGGCCCGGATCCGGGCCGCGAGTTCGTGGCCGCGCGAGCGCGCCAGGAAACGGAGATCGAGGTCGACGTCGACGCCTGCGGCGGCGCAGGCCCCGGCCCAGTCCCCGGCGGAGCGACGGGCGGTCGCGGTCTCGATCATGGACGCCGGCACGGCGTACTCGCGTACGCGGAGCCAGAGGGAGAGGCGGGAATCCCCGTGCACGTCATCGGTGGGCATCAGCGCTCACCTTGCGTGGACGGGACCCCCGATCTGTGTAGGGAGTGAGTGGTCATCGCGGTGATCGTAATGCCGCTCAGCACGATCGGCCAGGTGTTTTTTCGGGCCAGCGGTGGTGGTGCCGGTCGATGACGTAGTGGTGCCCGTGCCGCCAACCGCCCGTGGCCGGGCGGGCGTCGACGAGGTGCGGGTGACCGGGCGGGAGGTCGGGGTGTACGTGTTCCAGCCGGTACGGGTCCCGGGCCGGCCAGATCACCGCCGCGGCCGCGGCGGCGCTCAGGGCCACGGCGCCCAGGAGCAGGACGGTCAGCGGCAGCCCCGCCCCCGCGGCGAGCCACCCGGCCAGCGGGTAGGTGAGCAGCCAGCAGCCGTGGGAGAGGGAGAAGCGGGCGGCGAACGCGGCGGGCAGGTCCGTGTCGGCGGTGGAGCGGCGGACCACCCGGCCGCCCGGGGTCTGGACGGCGGAGCTGGCGGCGCCGATCGCGGCCCAGACGGCCAGGAGCGCGGGCCAGGACCACGCGCGCGGGCCGGTCGCGGCGAGCGCGGCCCCGGCCGCCAGGGCGACCGGGAGGGCGAAGGCGGACCGGAGCATAACCGACCGGTCGGTGGAGGACCGCAGGAGGCGGGGCAGGAGCAGCGCGGTCACCATGGAGCCGGCGCCGTACGCCCCGAGGGCGAGCGGGACGGCGCCCGCCGGGCGGTCTAGGTGGCCGCGGACCAGGGAGACGGTGTCGACGAGGACGACGGCTCCGGCGGCGGCGACCGCGAGGTCGAGTGCGAGCAGGGCCCGCAGCCGGGGCGTGGCCCGGAAGAGGCGGGTGCCGAAGGCGGCCCTGGTCCGGAAGCCGCCGGTGCGCTCGACCGGGGCGGGTCCGGGCAGCACCGTGGCAACGATCAGTGCGGCGGAGGCGAGGAAGCCGACGGCCGTGCCGGCGAACAACCAGTCGTAGGTGACCAGGCTCAGCAGCGCCGCGGCCAGGACCGGACTGAAGAGGCTCTCCAGGTCGTAGGCGAGCCGGGTCATCGACAGGGCCCGGGTGTAGTCGCGTTCGGCGGGCAGGATCTCGGGGACGGTGGCCTGGAAGGTCGGGGTGAAGACTGCCGACGCCGCCTGGAGCAGGAAGATCAGGACGTGGATCTGCCAGATCTCGGTGACGAACGGAAGGGCCACCGCCGCACCGGCGCGGGTCAGGTCCATGGCCGTCATCAGGACGCGGCGGGGGATCCGGTCGGCGACCGCGCCGATCACCGGGGCGATGGTGACGTAGGCGGTCATCTTGATCGCGAGGGCGGTACCGAGGACGGCCGAGGCGCGCTCGCCCGCGAGCTCGTAGGCGAGCAGGCTCAGTGCGACGGTGGCCAGGCCGGTCCCGACCAGGGCGATGACCTGGGCGGTGAACAGCCGGCGGTAGGTGTCGTTGCGCAGTACGGACAGCACGGTCCCCGTCCCGGTCGGCGGATCGATGACAGCACGGTGGAACCAGTCGGATCCAGCGTAGTCAACGTGTGCGCACCTGTGCACCTGTTGTGCGCCGTTCCGGTCGGGCGTCGCGGTCCACCGGCGTGGCCGCGGCCCCCGCGAGGACGTGGTCGTCGAGGGCGGTGAGGAAGGCGGCCGCCGCCGGGGTGCGGCCGGTCCGGCTCCAGACGGCGTACTCGACGCGGGCCGGGGCGTCGGTCACCTCGACGGTCGCCACGCCGGCGAGCTGGGGCGCGTAGGCGGAGGGGAGCATGGCCACGGCGAGACCCGGTCCCACGAGTCGGGCGATGTAGTCGGCGCTGGTGACCTCGAAGGCGACGTCACGGGTGAGACCGGCGGCCGAGAAGGCCAGGTCGGACTGGACCCGTCCGGCCGTGCCGGCCGGCAGGTCCACGAACACCTCGCGGGAGAGCCTGCGCAGGTCCACCGCCGGCTCGGCGGCGAGCGGATGGTCCGGCGCGACCACGGCGACGAGCCGGTCCCGGGCGAGTTCGCGGGCCGCGACGCCCTGGGGCCGGGCGGTCGTCGGCAGCCCCAGGAAGGCCACGTCGAGGACCCCTTCCCGGACCCGCTCGACCAGGTCCTCGCTCGCGCCCACCCGCAGGCTGACGCGCACGTGCGGGTACTGCCGGCGGAAGTCGCGCAGCGCCCCCGGGACGTCGACCGCGGCGACGGTCGGGATCAGACCGACGGCGAGCCGCCCGCGTACCTCCCCGACGGCCGCCGCGACCTCGGCGGCCGCCCGCTCGGCGGCGTCCAGACACTGACGGGCGGCCGGGAGGAACGCCTCACCGGCCGGGGTCAACCGCACCCGACGGCTGGTGCGCTCGAAGAGCCGCGCGCCCAGTTCCCGTTCCAGGCGCGCGATCTGGTGGCTGAGGGCGGACTGGACGACCAGGCAGCGCTCGGCGGCCCGGGTGAAGCTGTTCGTCTCGGCTACGGCGAGGACGTAGCGCATCTGCTGGAGCTCCATCGATCCATCGTGGATCACGATCGATGGGCTGACAAACATGTGTTGGACTCATCGATCGGGCCCCACGAGACTCCGAGACATGACAAGTCCAGCCGCACGGACGGCCCGTGGGAACCTGCCCCGCACCCTCTTGACCGCGCTCGCCCCCCTGACGTGGGGCACGGTCTACATCGTCACCACCGAGCTGCTGCCGCCGGGACGTCCCCTGTTCGCGGGCCTGCTACGGGCGTTGCCCGCCGGCCTGATCGCCCTGGCGCTCACCCGGACAGCGCCCCGGGGGGCCTGGTGGGGGCGCGTCGTGGTGCTCGGCACCCTGAACATCGGACTGCTGTTCCCGCTGCTGTTCGTCGCGGCCGAACGCCTGCCCGGAGGTGTGGCCGCCACACTGACGGCGGCCATGCCCCTCATGGTCGCCGTGCTGGCCGTGACCGTCCTCCACGAGAGCCTCTCCGCCCGGCGCCTGACCTGGGGCGTGATCGGCGTCGGGGGCATCGGCCTGGTGGTGATCGGCCCGGACGCGGCGTTCGACACCGTGGGCATCGCGGCGGGCCTGGCCGCCGCGGCCACGCTGGCCCTCGGGGTGACGCTCACCAAGCGCTGGGGGCGGCCCGCCGGCATGGGCCCCACCGCCTTCGCGGGCTGGCAGCTCACGGCCGGCGGCCTGTTCCTGCTCCCCGTCACCTTCCTCGTCGAAGGGCCGCCGCCCGCCATCGGCCCGACCGCGCTCCTCGGCTACCTCTGGCTCTGCCTGGTCTGCGGCCTGGCCACCTTCGTCCTGTGGTTCCAGGGCATCGGTAGCCTCCCCGTCACCTCCGCCGCGGTGCTCGGCCTGCTCTCGCCGCTGGTCGCCGCACTGCTCGGGGCCGTGGTGCTCGGCCAGACACTGGGCCCGGTGCAGCTCGTGGGCTTCGGGCTTGCGCTCGCCGCCATCGTGGCGGGACAGCTTCCGGCGCGCGGCGGTCAGTCGTGCGGCGGGAGGGAACCGAGCTGGTGGTCGGCGACGTTCAGGGCCTCGTCCACCAGCCGCCGCAAATGCCCGTGACCCAGGGCGTACACGACCCGGCGGCCGTCCTTGCGGGTGGTGACCAGCCCGGCCAGCCGGAGCTTGGCGAGGTGCTGGCTGACGGAGGGTCGGGCGGCTCCGCACGCCTCGGTGAGGGTGGTGACATCGGCCTCGCCCCGGCCGAGGCGCTCCATGAGGGCCAGGCGGGTGCGGTCGGCGAGCAGGGCGAGCACGGACGCAGCGGCTTCCAGCCGGTCGCCCCGCTCCGGCCCGCCCGGCCCGCCCGGCGTGCTCGATGTGCCCGACGTGTCCGGTGCGCCCGGCGCGATCTGCGCGATCTGCGCACCGTGTGCACCTGCCAGATGCCTGCCCGCACTCATGCGCACATCGTAGGGCGCCGCTGTGCGCACATGCCCGGGCCCCGCCACCCCCACAGGGGGTCGGCGGGGCCCGGGCACAGGCGGCGCGGCCGGTGTCAGCCGAGCGCGGGCGCCTCCTGCTGAGCCGGAGCCGTCACTTCGGCGCCGTCGGCGCGCGCGGCCAGGAGCCGCTGGGCGAGGACGCCGAAGACGACGGCGAACACGGCCCACAGGACGAGCTGGACGGCCAGCGAGGCGACCCGGAACTCCCACAGCAGGGCCGCGGGGAAACCGGGCTGGACGGCGTCGCTGTTGTCCGGCAGGAACACGAACGCCAGGGCGGCGGCGACGATGAAGCCGGCGCTCGCGGTCAGCGTCGCGTTCCAGTTGCCCAGGCGCGGTGCCAGCCGCCGCCCGAGGACGATCGCGCCGATGCCGAGCAGCACGCTGAGCAGGATCATCAGGAAGAACAGCGTGGTGCGCTGACCGATCGTGTCCGGGTTGCCGACCGCCGGCGGCGTGGCCGGGTACTTCAGGAACGGCACCAGGTAGACCGTGGCGAAGGCACCCGCCGCGGTGAGCGCCGCCGTGGCCCGCGGGCTGAACCCGCCGATGCGGCCGAGGGCGAACGAGAACGCGAGCGAGGCTATGCCGCCCAGCGCGACCCCGTAGACCAGGACACCGGTGGCCAGGCCGAAGGTCGACTGAACCGGTCGGCTGACCAGCTCTTCCTCCTCCTCGGCGGCCTCGCCCGACGCGGCGTCACCGCCGTGTCCGGCGTGCGCGCTCGGGGCGCTCGCGGCGTCCTGGGCGGCCTGGGCCTCTTCCACGGCGATGGAACCCCGTACCGGCGGCTCACCGACGACGTAGGCGACCGCGAAGGCGAAGAGCCCCGCGATCAGGCCCGCGAGCATGCCGCGGACCAGCAGTCCTCTGACAGTAGAGGCGTACATGTGCGTGGCCTCTCAGTGGCAGGGGAAGCCGAGCAGATGACGGCCGTCGTGCACCCACTCGTGCACGCCTTCACCGGCGAACACGGCCGTGGCGCCCTGTTCGGCACCGACGAAGTACAGGGCGACGAGCATCAGGAGACCGACGAAGAGCGCCCAGGGCAGCACCGCGCGCACGGGCAGCGGAGCCGACAGGGAGCCGGCGGGGGTGGATACGGCAGCGGAAGCGAGAGCCTCGGCCATGATGGAACCTCCTCGGGGAACAACGCGTCCCATACGGTGGTGCAGGACGACGGTCCTCGGGTCTGACTCGCTGCGACGCCATCGTGGAGATGCCGTCGCAGCACACAGTGGCGCGACCATGCCGGATTCACACCGGGCTTCCGTCTCGCCGTCGTCGCTATGTGGAAATGTCGCCGTGACGGTACCGCGCGCAGCGCCTGCGGCCAAGACCGTGAGTCCCTGATCACACGCCTACGCTGCGGTAATGCGGATCCGGAACGGCCCGGGGAACCCGAAGTGTCCATCAACTGGACGGCAGGGCTGCTAAAATGACCCCGTTGGCCTTCGGCGTGCATGCCCCGTGCATGTGTCCGGAGGCTTTTTTCATGCCTTCACACCGGACCACCAGTCCTGCCGCACCTGCGGCCACCACCACCACCGGATACCGCGCCCTGCTCCGCAACAAGGAGTTCAGCGGCCTGTACATCAGCTTCACCCTCACCGTCACCGCGAGCACTTTGTCCGGCTTCGCGCTCGGCGCGCTGGTCAACCACCGGACCGGTTCCCCGTTCCTGACGGCCGTGAGCATGTACGGCGCCACGTTCGCGACGGTGCTCGGCGCGCTGACGCTGATGTCCGTCGCGGACGGCGAACGGCCCCGCCGGACCCTCCTCCTGCTCCAACTCCTCTCGTTGGTGGGCGTCGCCGCCCAGGCGGTCCCGGGGCTGCCGCTCGCGGCCCGGTTCGCCCTGCTGTTGACGCTGGGCTTCTTCCAGTCCCTCGGCACCGGCACCCGGCTGGGGCTGCTCGCCGAGGTGGTGCCCAGTTCCGCCTACGCGCCCGCCCGTTCGCTGATGAACGTCACCTCGGGCGCCACGGTGATCACCGGCTACGCCGTCGGCGCCGCGCTGCTGCGGTACCTGGGCCCGTACGGGGTCTTCGTCGTCGCCGCGGCCCTGACCGCCCTCGGGGCGGGCGTCGTGGCCACCACCGTCCGGGAACGCTCGATCCGGCTCACCCGCCGACCCGGGTTGCGCCGGACCTGGACGACGAACGCCGAGCTGTTCGCCCACCCCGGCCGCCGCAGGCTGCTGTTGAACCTGTGGGTTCCGAACGGCCTGGTCGTCGGCTGCGAGGCCCTGTTCCTGTCCTACGACCCCGGCCGGGCGGGCGCCTTCCTCGCCGCCGCTTCGGCGGGCATGCTCCTCGGGGACCTGACCGTCGGCCGACTGCTCACCGCCGAGCGGCGACGCCGCCTCGCCTTCGCCCTGCGGCTGCTGCTCGCCGCCCCCTTCCTGCTGTTCGCCGTACACCCGCCCGCCCCGGTAGCGGTCGTCGCCGTCTTCCTCGCCGGTGTCGGGTACGCGGCCACCCTGCCCCTCCAGGAGCAGCTCCTCGAACAGACCCCCGACGCCATCCGCGGTCAGGTCCAGGGAGTCGAGTCGGCGGGCCGGATGACGTGGCAGGGCATCGGCGCCGCCGTCGCCGGGGGTCTGGCCCAGTGCGTCGCCCCGGGCGCCGCGATGGCCGTCGTCGCCGGGGTCTCGGTGGCCGTCACCCTGCTGTGCCGTCCGTCGGCCGGCACGGGGGCGGGGGCGTCGCAGGGCTGAAGCGCCGCGGCACGTTAATCGAGCATGTGTTCGGGTGATGGGGTTAGGCTGGGTCCATGCACGCAGTCCAGGGCCTTCAGGGGTCCCTCTTCGACCAGGGCGACGAGATCCGGCTCGGCCCCCTCGACGGCATGCGGCGGACCGACCTCGGGGCCGGGGCCTGGGTCGACCACCTGCCCGGCTGGCTGAGCGGCGCCGACGCGCTCTTCGAGCGGCTGGCCGCCGACGTGCCCTGGTGCGCCGAACGGCGCCAGATGTACGAGCGGGAGGTGGACGTGCCCCGGCTGCTCGCCTTCTACGCCGAGGGCGAGCCCCTGCCCCACCCCTCGCTGACGGAGGCCCGCGAGGTGCTGACCGGCCACTACGCCACCGAGCTCGGTGAGCCCTTCGCCACCGCGGGCCTGTGCCTGTACCGCGACGGCCGCGACAGCGTCGCCTGGCACGGCGACCGGACCGGCCGCTCCCGGGTCGAGGACACGATGGTGGCCATCGTCTCCGTCGGTGACCCGCGCGATCTCGCCTTCCGCCCCCGCGACGGCGGTGCCACCCTGCTGCGGCTGCCGCTGGGGCACGGCGACCTCGTGGTCATGGGCGGCTCCTGTCAGCGGACCATGGAGCACGCCGTACCCAAGTCGGCGCGGGCCGTCGGCCCCCGCATCAGCATCCAGTTCCGTCCCCAGGGCGTCCGCTGACCCCCGGCTGACCTGCCGCTTCCCGCCCGTCGCCGGTCGGGGAGCGGTTGCGGCCCGATCGGGGGGCGGCCAGGCTGGAGCGCATGGATCTGGGCGCATTCTCCGTGAGTCTCACCGTCCGCGACCTCGACGCCTCCAGGGCGTTCTACGAGAACCTCGGATTCGCCGCCTTCGGCGGGGATCCCGGGCAGGGCTGGTTGATCCTCAAGAACGGCGACGTCGTGCTCGGGCTGTTCGTGGGCATGTTCGAGAAGAACATGCTGACCTTCAACCCGGGCTGGGACAGCAGCGCGCGTGCGCTCGACTCGTTCACCGACGTCCGGGAGGTGCAGCGACGGCTGAAGGCGCGGGGCGTGGAGTTCCTGACCGAGGTCGACGAGTCGGGCTCGGGCCCCGGCAGCTTCCTCGTGGTCGACCCGGACGGCAATCCGGTCCTCTTCGACCAGCACGTCTGACCGGACGCCTCAGGCGGCGGCGCCGGGTTCCTTCGTGGGGCGCACGGCCCCGGCCGCCGCGTGCAGCGAGCGCAGCGCCAGCAGCAGGATCCCGATGTCGTCCAAGTACACCGGGTCCGGGATCAGGTCCAGCGGCGAGACGGTGTAGATCACCGCGGCCCAGAACAGGGCCTTGTCGCGCAGCGGGATCCCCGCGTCGACCAGCAGTCGCCGGGCCGCGAAGACCCGTACGAGCAGCACGGCCGCGGCGATCGCGAGTCCCACCGCGATGACCGTGCCCAGGGCGAGCCAGACCTTTCCGTCCATGGCGGCCCTATACCCCGATATCGGGCCGGCAATGCCTCGGCGGCGGCCGCATCCGTTCAGGTGTCCTGGCCGCGCAGTCGGCGGCCGACCTCGCCCAGTCCGTCGGCGAGCGCGTCGAGCTGCTCGGGGGTGAGGACGTCGACGAGGACCTCCCGGACGGTCGCCACGTGGCCGGGGGCGGCCTCCTCCAGCTTGGCGCGGCCGGCGTCGGTCAGGACGGCGAAGACGCCGCGCACGTCGGAGGGGCAGCTGCGGCGGATGACCAGGCCGGCCTTCTCCATCTGGGTGACCTGGTAGGTCAGCCCGCTCTTGGAGTTGATCAGGCCGTTGGCGAGCTCGGTCATCCGCAGCTCGCGCCCGGGCGCGGCGGCGAGCCGTACGAGGATCTCGTACTGGGGGTGCGAGAGCCCGGCTTCGTCCTTGAGCTGTTGGTCGAGGCGGCGGTTCACCAGGGCCGATGCGGCGAGGAACCCGCTCCAGGCGCGCATCTCGCGGTCGTCCAGCCATCTCGGTTCAGCCATGGCCCCAGACTACACGGGTTGTTCCAATTTGAATCAATGGATTAGGGTCGGGGCCTAGCGGTTCGAATTTGAACAACTTTTCCCTGCCTCCCCACCGGGCCGCCCCGACCGGAAGGACCCCCCCGATGACCAGCCCCTCCGTCACCGCGACGAAGCCGCAGGCCGCCGCACCGGCCGCACGCCCCGAGACCTCCGCCCTCTCCACCCCGGGCCACGACACCGGCCTGCTCCTCCTGCGCCTGGTCCTCGGCCTGACCATGGCGGCGCACGGCTCGCAGAAGCTCTTCGGCTGGTTCGGGGGCGGCGGGATCAGCGGCACCGGCCAGTTCTTCACCGCCAGCGGCTACCCCGCGGGTGACGCCATGGCGGTCCTCGCCGGCCTCACCGAGACCCTCGGCGGGCTCGGTCTCGTCCTCGGACTGCTCACCCCGCTCGCCGGGGCCGCCGTCGTCGGCACCCTCATCAACGCGATCGCCGTCCACGGCGCCGGCGCCTTCTTCGCCCCGGAGGGCATCGAGTACGAGCTGCTGCTGACCGCGGGCGCCGCGGCCCTCGCCCTCACCGGCCCCGGACGGTACGCCGTCGACCGCTTCCTGCCCGTCCTGCGCAGCCACCGCCTCGCGCACGGCGCCCTCGCCGTCGCCCTCGGCGTGGTCCTCGCCGTCGTACTGCTCCTCGTGCGCGACTAGCGCAACTGCTGACCGGCGGACGCCGGGTGGGCCGCAGCGGCCCACCCGGTGTCCACCGATTGTGACCGGCCATATGGATTTGCGCCAACTCTCTTTGACTCCAGGCGACTTGCTGCTGTGCTCACCTATGTTCTACGGGGCACATCAGTTCGCCCCAGGAGGTCAGATTGCAGTCCAGGCGCTTCCTCGCCTTTCACCGCGCGATACGCCGTTCCCACCTGCTCATCGCTCTCGGCCTCGGCTCCCTGCTGATCGGCCTGACCCCGTGGTTCGTGGTCACGAGCACGGCAGCGGCCGGCCGCGCACCGGCACCCCGTCCCGCGCCCGTGCCCTTCGACCAGCAGACGGCCAAACAATCGCCGCACCACGGCATCGTCCCCGCGAACGCGATGGAGCCGACGGCTCCGATCCTCGACCGGGCCGGATGGACGGCCGTGGCGAGCGACGAGGAGACGGGCGCCGAGAACGGCCGCGCGGCCAACGTCCTCGACGGGAACACCGCCACCATCTGGCACAGCAAGTGGGCTCCCACCCCCACCCCGTTGCCGCACGTCATCACCGTGGACATGCACCGCACCGAGGTCGTCTCCGCCCTGATCTACCGTCCCCGCACCAACGGTCCCAACGGGCGCGTCGGTGAGTACAGCATCAGCCTCAGCACCGACGGGCTGAGCTGGGCGACCCCGGTCGCCACCGGCACGCTCGCGGACGACGCGAGCACCAAGACCCTCGGATTCGCCCCCCAGGGCGCCCGGTTCGTCCGGCTGACCGCGCTCAGCGAGGCGGGCGGCCGCGGACCCTGGTCCTCCGCCGCCGAGATCGACCTGCTGGGCGACCCCGGCACCCCGGCGGCCACCATCGACCTGTCCCGCGCCGGATGGACGGCCACGGCGAGCGACGAGGAGACGGGCAGCGAGAACGGCCGCGCGGCCAATGTGCTGGACGGCAAGGACAACACCATCTGGCACAGCAAGTACGCGCCCACTCCCACCCCGCTGCCGCACAGCATCACCATCGACATGCACCGCACCGAGGTCGTCTCCGCCCTCGTCTACCACCCCCGCTCCACCGGGCCCAACGGGCGTGCGGGCGCGTACACCATCGCCACCAGCACCGACGGCGTCACCTTCGGCACACCGGTGGCCGTGGGCACCTGGCGGGACGACGAAACCGTCAAGACCGCCACGTTCACCCGCGCCGCATCCGCCCGCTTCGTCCGGCTGACCGTGACCAGCGAGGCGGGCGGCCGCGGACCGTGGACCTCCGCCGGTGAGATCCGCCTGAGCGGTCCGGCCAGCCCGGCCGTCCACGGCTCCTGGGGCCGGATCACCGGCTTCCCGCTGGTGCCGGTGGCCACCGCCGCCCTGCCCGGCGACAAGCTCCTGGCCTGGTCCGCGTACGCCGTCGACCGCTTCGGCGGCAGCAACGGCTACACGCAGACCGCGATCCTGGACCTGAAGACGGGCAAGGTCACCCAGCGCCGCATCGACAACACCGGACACGACATGTTCTGTCCCGGCATCGCCATGCTCGCCGACGGCCGGGTGCTGGTCACCGGTGGCAGCAACGCGGAGAAGGCGAGCATCTACGACCCGGCCACCGACAACTGGTCCGCCACCACGAGCATGAACATAGCCCGTGGCTACCAGGCCATGACCCTGCTCTCCACCGGCGAGGCCTTCGTCCTCGGCGGGTCCTGGAGCGGATCCACGGGTACCGACAAGGCCGGTGAGGTCTGGTCCCCGGACACCCGCACCTGGCGCAGCCTGCCCGGCGTTCCCGCCGCCCCGGCGCTCACGGCCGACCCGGCCGGACCCTACCGCGCCGACAACCACATGTGGCTGCACGCCACTTCGGGCGGCAAGGTACTGCAACTGGGCCCGAGCAAGCAGATGAACTGGATCTCCACCAGTGGCCAGGGCGGCGTCACTTCGGCCGGCACCCGGGCCGACAGCCCGGACGCGATGACCGGCAACGCCGTCGCCTACGACATCGGCAAACTGCTCACCCTGGGCGGTTCGCCCGCCTACCAGGACACCCCGGCCACCCAGCGCGCCTACACCGTGGGCATCTCGGGCAGCCAGGTCCAGGCCGCCCGCACGGGCGACATGGAGCACGCCCGCGCCTTCAGCAACAGCGTGGTGCTGCCCGACGGCAAGGTGGCCGTCTTCGGCGGTCAGGCTTATCCGGTGCCCTTCAGCGACGCCACCTCCGTCCTGACCCCCGAGCTGTGGGACCCGGCGACCGGCGCCTTCACCCCGCTCGCCACCATGGCCGTTCCGCGCAACTACCACAGCGTGGCCAACCTGCTGCCCGACGGGCGGATCTTCTCCGGCGGCGGCGGTCTGTGCGGCGACTGCGCGACCAACCACGCCGACGGGGCGATCTTCACCCCGCCGTACCTGCTCAACGCCGACGGCTCGCCGAAGCCGCGGCCCGCCATCACCGCGGGCGTGCCCCCCAGGGCGGCTCCCGGTGCCTCGCTCACGGTGAGCACCCAGGGCTCGGTGGCGTCCTTCGTCCTGATGCGGGCCGCCGCCGCGACCCACTCCACCGACAACGACCAACGCCGGGTGCCCGTGGTGTCCACCGCCGCGGGAGGCGGCACGTACCAGGTGTCCGTGCCCGCCGACACCGGTGTGGTCCTGCCGGGCACCTACATGCTCTTCGCCCTCGACGCCCAGGGAGTACCGAGCATCGGTCAGTTCGTCACGATCTCCTGATACCGACTACGACCCCATGAGCGGTGTCCGGGGCCTGGGCTGATTGGCCCCGGACATTCAGGGGAATAGCGCACAAATGACACAACCCATCGAAGACTACGCACTCATCGGCGACCTGATGACCAGCGCACTGGTCGGCCGCGACGGGTCCATCGACTGGCTGTGCCTGCCGCGCTTCGACTCGGCGGCCTGCTTCGCCAAGCTCCTCGGCGAGGAGGAGAACGGCCACTGGCGCATCGCCCCCCTCGACGCCGCCATCGCAGAGCCCTGCACCCGCCGCGCCTACGTCGACGACTCGCTGATCCTGGAATCGTACTGGGAGACCGAAACCGGGACCGTCAAGGTCACCGACTTCATGCCCCAGCGCGAGGTCGCCCCGGACGTCATCCGCATCGTCGAGGGCATCAGCGGAACGGTCAGGATGCGCAGCACCCTGCGCCTGCGCTTCGACTACGGCCACGTCGTGCCCTGGGTGCGCCGCAGCGACGGCGACCGGGTCGCCATCGCCGGGCCCGACTCCGCCTGGTTCCGCAGCGAACCCCCGGTCCGCACCTGGGGCGAGGCGAACAGCACCTGCTCCCAGTTCCCGGTCACCGCCGGCCGGCGCGTCGCCTTCGTACTGACCTGGCACCCCTCGCACCGGCCGCGCCCCGAGCCCTGCGACCCCTTCGAGGCACTGGAGCAGAGCCGCGCCGACTGGCGGGAATGGGCCTCGCAATGCCGCTACGAGGGCCCCTACCAGGAGGCGGTCACCCGCTCCCTGATCACCCTCAAGGCCCTCACCTACGCCCCGACCGGCGGCATCGCCGCCGCGGCCACCACCTCCCTCCCCGAGGAACTCGGCGGCGTCCGCAACTGGGACTACCGCTACTGCTGGCTCCGGGACTCCACCCTCACCCTCGGTTCGCTCCTGTCCACCGGCTTCCTCGACGAGGCCCGGGCCTGGCGCGAGTGGCTGCTGCGCGCGGTCGCGGGCGACCCCGCCGACCTCCAGATCATGTACGGGATCGGCGGCGAGCGACGGATCCCCGAGAGCGAACTGCCCTGGCTGCGCGGCTACGCCTCCTCCGCCCCGGTCCGCGTCGGGAACGCCGCCGTCGACCAGCTCCAGCTGGACGTGTACGGGGAGGTCATCGACTCCCTCTACCTGGCCCGGTCCGCCGGACTGCCCTCCGAACGCCACGCCTGGCGGATCCAGCTCGCGCTGCTCGACTTCCTCGAACGCAACTGGCACCGGCCCGGCGAGGGCCTGTGGGAGGTCCGCGGCCCCCGCCGCCACTTCGTGCACTCCAAGGTGATGGCGTGGGTCGCCGCCGACCGCGCCGTACGCACCCTGGAGAGCGACCCCTCCCTGGACGGGGACGTGGAACGCTGGCGGGCCATGCGCGACGAGGTGCACCGCGACGTGTGCGCCAAGGGCTACGACCCCGAACGGGGCACCTTCACCCAGTACTACGGCTCCGCCGAGCTGGACGCGGCGACCCTGCTCATCCCCAGGGTCGGATTCCTGCCGCCCGACGACCCGCGGGTCATCGGCACGGTCGACGCGGTGCGCGCCGAACTCGGCAGCAGCGGACTGGTCCGCCGCTACAGCACCTCGGGCTCCACCGTCGACGGGCTGCCCGGGGACGAAGGGGCCTTCCTGGCCTGCTCGTTCTGGCTGACCGACGCCCTGCACATGACGGGCCGGCGGGAGGAGGCCCGCGCCCTGTTCGAGCGGCTGCTGTCCGTACGCAACGACGTGGGTCTGCTCGCGGAGGAGTACGACCCCCTCGCCGGACGCCAACTCGGCAACTTCCCGCAGGCGTTCAGCCACGTCGGCCTGGTGAACACCGCGCTCACCCTGGCGAGCCCGGACTGACCGCACGACGCCCCTACGGGTCCCCGCCGGTACGGGAAGCCAGCAGCAGGGCGATGTCGTCCGGCCGGTCGGCGGTGTTGCCCGCCTCGCTGATCAGCCGGTCGGCGGTCTCGGTCAGCGGGGACGGCCGGGCCGCCGCCAGGGCCGTCCGCAGCCGCTCCACCCCGACGTCGATGTCGAGGCCCGGCTTCTCCACCAGCCCGTCCGTGTACAGGGCGAGGACCGAGCCCGTGGTCAGCCGCAGTTCCGTGACCGGGTACGAGGCCTCCTGGTCGATGCCGAGCACCACCCCGCCCGCCAGGTCCAGCACTTCGGTCCGGCCGTCCGGGTGGCGCAGCAGCGGTTGGGGGTGCCCGGCCCGGGCGGCCGTCACGGAGCCCGACGCCGGGTCGAGCAACATGTAGCAGCAGCTCGCGAACTGGCCCGGATCCAGGTCGATGAGCAGCTGGTTGGTGCCGCTCACCACCTGTGCCGGGGTGCTGCCGCTGAGCGCGAAGGCCCGTACCGCGCTGCGCAGTTGGCCCATGGTCGCCGCGGCCGCCACACCGTGGCCCTGGACGTCC
The DNA here is from genome assembly GCF_026340975.1 of Streptomyces sp. NBC_01214. GTDB lineage: Bacteria > Actinomycetota > Actinomycetes > Streptomycetales > Streptomycetaceae > Streptomyces. Next base: position 3,818,734 of record NZ_JAPEOS010000001.1, read on the forward strand.
CCGATGACCAGGGCCAGCAGGCCGGTGCCCGTCTCGACGACGTCGTACCAGTCGCCGCCGACGTCCATGCCCTGGGTGCCGGGGAGGTAGCGGCCGACGGTGTCCACGTGCTCGCGCACCGGAAGCCGGTGCGGCAGCAGCGCCGACTGCAGACCGCGGGCGAGTTCCACCTCGCTGTCGTAGCGCCGGGCCCGCGCGAGCGCCTGCGCGATCAGACCGGCCAGCGCCGTGAGCACCGTACGGTCCTCCGGGCTGAAGCCGCGCGGCGAGTCGAAGCCGAGGATGCACGAGCCGACCGGCCGGCCGGAGGCGATCAGCGGCAGGAAGGCGCGGGCGCCGACATCGGCGTCCAGCGGGATGCCCGGATAGGCGGCGGCGAGGTGCTGCATCGACTCGAAGAACAGCGGCCGGCCCGTCGTCAACGTCTCCACGCCCGGCAGTCGGACGTCGAGGGAGACCCCGTCGAACCGGTCGAGGAAGCCCTGCGGGAAGCCGGTTTCCCAGGCCAGGTGCAGATGCCGCTCGTCCAGCAGGTAGATCGCCAGCTGGCGGCCGCCGAAGGCCGGCAGCAGCTCCTCGGTGACCACCGCCGACACCTGCCGGGCCGTGACCGCCTCCGTCAGCGCGATGGCGAGGGCCACCGGCCGGTACAGCGCCGAGGCCTCGTCGGCGGACGCGTCGAGGTCCGCGTACGCGTCCATGTCGCTGTCCACGTCCACGTCGGCGTCGGCGTCCATGTCCGGCCCGGCCCGCGACTCGGGCGCGTAGGCCGGTTTCGCGGACGTGCCCAGGGTCAGGGTCACGCCGTCGGCCGCGGGGTACAAGTCCACCGACAGCCACTGCCCGGGCGCGTGCCGGCCGCGCCGGGCGGGGAAGTGCACCGGCTCGCCGGACATGAAACCGGCCCGGAAGTGGTCCTCGTAGGCGGGATGTCCGAGCCACGGCAGCGCCTCCCACAGCAGCCGTCCCCGCAGATGGGGCCCGTCGAGGCCGAGCAGGTCCTCCGCCGCGGTGTTCACGTAGCCGATCCGACCCTCCCGGTCCAGGGAGAGCACGGCCTGCGCGAGCCGGTCCGCGGCCCTGCGGGCGCCCTCGGCCCCGGCCTCGGGCGGTGGTGCCGGCACGCCCACCGGATCGCCCTCCCAGAGAGTCCGCTCCCCGGCCGCCGCGAGCGCGGTGAGGTCGGCGGCCAGCTGCTCCGCGGCCCCTCGCAGCCGCTCGCGGTCCGCGGTCCCGACCGGGATCCCCGGGGTCGCCTCGCGCAGCACCACCAGCACGCCGAACCGTTCCGTCCCGCCGGTTACCGGCTCGTACAGCGAGCCGAAGGGGAACGGCAGCCCGGCCGTCAGCTGGGGGAAGCGGCGCATCGCCGACTCCGCGTCGGGCAGGTGGACGGCCTGCCCCGACCGGTAGGCCTCGGAGACCGGGTACGGGCGGTTCACCTGCATCCGCCACCAGGGCCGGAACAGCTGGAGCGGCAGCCCGGTGAACAAGGCCATCAGGAGCAGGCCGGTGGTGGGCGAGCGCAGGTAGACGCCGGCCGCGTACCCACCGACGGCCTCCATCGCGTTCATGGCGGCCCGTGCGAGCACCTGGGCCGTCGCATCAGGGGCATCCGTGGTGTCAGGCGCGGCGCCGGCGCTGTCCGCTCTGGCCATCACACAGTCAGCATGCGCCCTCGGCCGTGGCTCGTGCATCCCGGCCCTTCCCGCGTCGTCCCGAGGTCCGGTACCCGGTCACCACCACGGCCGCGGCGCACCACAGCACCACGGCCACCGTGCGCAGCGCGGTGCCCATCGCGTCGGTGAAGGCGACGATCTGGGCCGGATCGTGCGGGTCCCCGTGGAAGCGCGAGGCCAGCACCGTGCCGACCACCGCGACCCCGAGGGCGGCGCCGATCTCCCGGGCCGCGGTGTTCAGCCCCGAGCCGAGCCCGGCCTGGTGGGAGGGCAGCTCCGTGACCACCGTCAGCGTCAACGAGGGCGCGGACAGGCCCGTACCGACGGACAGCACCAGCAGGTAGAGCGCGTACAGCGGGTACGGGGTGCCCGCGTCGGCGGTGGAGACCAGCAGCAGCCCCGCTCCGATCAGGCCGAGCCCGGCGCCGACCGGCAGCCGCGGTCCGGTGCGCTCCTGGAGCCGGGCGCCGAACCTGGGCACCAGGGCCATGCCGACGGTGAGCGGGACGATCGCGAAGCCGGTCTGGGCGGGGGAGAAGCCCTTTGCGTACTGGAGGTACTGGGCATTGACGAAGAACAGGGCGAAGAGCCCGAAGAAGCCGGTGCCGATGCCGAGCGCCCCGGCGCGCAGCTTGGGCGAGCGGAAGATCCGCGGGTCCAGCAGCGGGCGGGCGGCGCGCAGGGCGTGCCCGGTGAAGGCGCAGAGCAGTGCGGCACCCGCGCCGAAGGCGGTCAGGACCTGCACCGAGGCCCAGCCGTGGGTGGGGCCCTCGATGATCGCGTAGACCACCGCGAGGAGCGCGCCCGCGAGCAGCGCCGCGCCGAGGGGGTCGACGGCGGCGGCGGGCTGCGACGGAGTACGGGGGACCGCGCGGGCGACCGCGAGCGCGAGCAGGGCGGCGAGCGGGACGACCGCCCAGAACAGGGCCCGCCAGGTCAGGAACTCCCCGACCAGGCCGCCGCCGACGTTGCCCGCCAGGCCCCCGAGACCCGCGGACAGCGTCCAGGTGGCCAGGGCGCGGCCGCGGCGCTCGGGCGGACTCAGGTGGACCAGGACGGACATCGTGGCGGGCATGATCAGGGCCGCGCCCGCCCCGCACACACCCCGGCCCGCGATCAGCACGGCCGGGGTCTGGGCGAGCGCGCTGGCGGCGCCGCCCAGGGCGAACAGGCCGAGCCCGCAGAGCAGGGCGCCCTTGCGGCCGTACCGGTCGCCGAGCGCCCCGGCCGGGATTAGCAGCGCGGCGAAGACGATGACGTAGGCGTCCACCGACCACAGCAGCTCGCCGGGATCCGGATGCAGGTCGGACGCGGCGAGCTGGGGGATCAGCAGGTTGACGGCGGCGACCATCCCCTGGGCGACGAGTACGCAGGCGCACAGGACGAGCAGGGCGGGCCGGGTGAGGGAGGGGGCGGGGACGGCGGGATCCTGCGTGACGGCATGGCGGAGCACGGCTCCTCCTCGGAGTCGGGGACGGTACGGCGAAAGGAAGGGGAAGGGGTGGGGCCGGCGGGCCGGTCCGGGCCGGCCGGGGCCATCACCCGTGGTTCACCGTAGAGTTGGACCGATCTGCTTTCCAGTGCAAGTTGTGCAAGGGATGTATGCGTGTGACGCAATCCGGGTTGGACCTGAATCTCCTCGTCGCCCTGGACGTCCTCCTGGAGGAGGCGAGCGTGTCCCGGGCGGCGGCCCGCATGCACCTGTCCGAGCCCGCCATGAGCCGCACCCTCGGCCGGATCCGCAAGGCCCTCGGCGACCCGGTCCTGGTCCGGGCCGGCCGCGTCATGGTGCCCACCCCGCACGCGCTCGCCGTGCAGGGCGAGGTCCGCGCGGTCGTGGACCGGGCCCGCGCCCTGTTCCTCACCGGCACCGAGGTGGACCTGCCCACGCTCACCCGCACCTTCACCGTGCTGGCCAACGACGCCTTCACCGCCGTGTACGCGGCCACGCTCTTCAACCGGGTGACCCGCGAGGCGCCGGGGGTGAGGCTGCGCTTCCTCTCGGAGAGCCACGTGGACGTCCCCGCCCTGCGCGAGGGCGTCGCCGACCTGGAACTCGGCGTCGTCGACACCCGTTCCCCCGAGGTGCGCGTCGAGCACCTCACCGACGAGCGCATGCTGGGCGTCGTACGCCACGGGCACCCGCTGCTCCGCGGTCGCATCACCGCGCGCCGATTCGCCGCGGCCGAGCACCTGACCGCCTCCCGGCGCGGCCGCCTCGAAGGCCCGGTGGACACCGCCCTCGCCGAGCAGGGGCTGTCCCGGCGCGTCGTGGGCAGCGTGGGGACCTTCCCCGCCTCCCTGTTCGTCCTGCGCGAGAGCGACCTGGTCGGCCTGATGACCAGCCAGGTGGAGCCGCTCGCCGCCGCGCTGGGGCTGGCAGCCTTCGAGATCCCGCTCGCCCTGCCGCCCCTGCCCTTCGGCATGGCCTGGCACCCGCGCCACGACGCCGACCCGGCGCACGCCTGGCTGCGCGCCTGCGCCCGCGAGCTGGTCCCCGCCGGCCCGGAGCGCTCCACGGCCGGCCCGGAGCGCTCCGGGCCGGCGCGATAGGCCGACCGCTTCCCTCGTCCGGGGGACGCACGGGATTGCGGACCACTGCCCGGACGGCGCCGCGGGGCACGATACGCAGGCGTCCCACCCCCGGCAGGCCCCCGGAAGGCAGAGCATGCGGTTCCAGTACGACACCATCGGCGAGCGCTACGCGGAGTCCACGAGCACGGCGGCCTTCTCCGCGGCCGACACCTACACCCTGCACGGAGCCCTCGACGCCCTCGGCGGGGTGCGCGGGCTCGACGCCCTCGACCTGGCCTGCGGATACGGATACAACACCCGGCTGCTGGCCCGCGGCGGGGCCCGGCGGACCGTCGGCGTCGACGTCTCGGAGGAGATGATCCGGCTGGCCCGCGCGCACGAGGCGACCAAGGACCGGGCGGACGTCGAATACCACGTCGCCGACGCCGCCGGCCTCCCGCACCTGGGCCCCTTCGACCTGGCGACCGCCGCGTACGTCTTCAGCTACGCGCCCGACCGCAGGTCCCTGCACGCGATGTTCCGGTCCGTCCGCGCCAATCTGCGGGCGGGCGGGCGGCTGCTCGCCATCGTCCCCAACGCGGGGGCGTTCCCGCGCGTGGACTGGTCGCCGTACGGAGTGCGCATCCTCGACCGGGTCCCGGACGGCGACGCTCCGCTGCTCAAGGCGCACTTCCTGACCGAGCCGCCGGTGCCCTTCGAATTCCGCGAGTGGGCCCACGCCGACCTCGCCGAGGCCGCCGTCGAGGCGGGCTTCGTCACCGTCGGCTGGCAGCCGAACCGGACCCCGCCCGCCGACGCCGAACGGGACGAGGCGTACTGGACGGCGTACCGCGCCTGGCCGATCAGTTCCCTGATGACCTGCACGGTGTAGGCCGTCCGCGCTCCGCCGTCACCGCCGTGCCCTCACAGCTCCGCCGTCGACCGGATCAGCTCGACGATCCGCTCGCGCGCCGCCCGCCCCTCCGGCACGGGCAGCAGCGGGTACCCGTGCGGCAGCCCCGCCGCCTCGTGGAACTCCACCTCGGCTCCGTCCGCACGGGCCCGGCGCAGCAGCTCCCGGCTGTCCGTGGTGAGCACGTCCCGGGTCCCGGTGAACACCGTCATCGGCGCCAGCCCGGCGAAGCCGCCGTGCAGCGGGCTCACCCGGGGATCTTCGGCGTCCAGGGTTCCGGCGTACAGCCGCCCGGCCTCCAGCAGCCCCGGGCGGGCCAGCAGCGGATCGGCGGCCTCGATGGCCGCCTGGTCCGGATGGCTCATGGTCACGTCCAGCCAGGGCGAGATCAGCACGATCCGGGACGGCTGGTCCCCCGTGCGGTTGCGCAGCCGCTGCGCGGCCGCCAGCGCCAGCCCGGCCCCGGCGGAGTCGCCGATCAGCACCGTCCCGCCGGAGCCGCCGCTCGCGATCAGACCGCTCAGCAGGTCGGCCGCGACCGGGACGGTCCGGTCGGCGGTACCGCGCGGAGCGAGGATGTACGCGGGTACGACCACGCGCGCCCGCGCCCGGGTCACCAGGGTCCGGATCAGCGCCCAGTGCGGGCGCTCCAGCTCGTGGACGTAGCCGCCGCCGTGCACGTACAGCACGTGGGCGGCCGGCTCCGCCCCGAGGGGGGAGACGTCGTACACCGGCCAGGCCCCTACGAAGGTCCGCGAGATGTCGGCGACCCGCCCCAGCGACCGCGGCGGCAGATGGGAGGCCGGCCGGCGGGCGGACTCCGCCACCCGGGTCCGGACGGCTTCCGCGCTCGCGTACCGTCTTCGCCGCCCCACCGCGATCAGCGCCGCCGACAGCGCCCTGCTGCGCAGACTCGGCACGCCCCTCACCTCCCCTTTTCCCCTCGCGCCAGCTCCAGCGCGAGCCCCTTCCCCGTCACGGGAGGAGCATAGGCGTGAAGCTGCGCTGTCGACCCGTTTAAGAAAGTCTCGATGGACTGATCACCGCACCGATCGGCAGATTGGTGCACGTCACCGCCGCCGTTCGGGCCCGTCCGCCCACGGCGTACCCTTCCGCATGCCTGGAGCCACCCCATGAAGGCACTCGTCAAGCACAAGGCAGAACCCGGCCTGTGGCTCATGGACGTCCCCGAGCCCGAATACGGCCCCGGCGACGTGCTGATCAAGGTGCTGCGCACCGGCATCTGCGGAACCGACCTGCACATCCGCTCCTGGGACGGCTGGGCGCAGGGCGCGGTCAAGACCCCCCTCGTCCTCGGCCACGAGTTCGTCGGCGAGGTCGCGGCGCTGGGCGCGGACGTCCAGGACATCGAGGTCGGCGCGCTGGTCAGCGGCGAGGGCCACCTGGTGTGCGGCAAGTGCCGCAACTGCCTGGCCGGCCGCCGCCACCTGTGCCGCAGCACGATCGGGCTCGGGGTCGGCCGCGACGGCGCCTTCGCCGAGTACGTGGTCCTGCCCGCCCAGAACGTGTGGGTGCACCGCACCCCCGTGGACCTGGACGTCGCCGCGATCTTCGACCCCTTCGGCAACGCCGTGCACACGGCGCTGTCCTTCCCGCTGGTCGGCGAGGACGTGCTGATCACCGGCGCCGGCCCGATCGGGATCATGGCGGCGGCCGTGGCCAAGCACGCCGGTGCCCGCAGCGTGGTCATCACCGACGTCAGCCCCGAGCGCCTGGAGATCGCCCGCAAGGCGGGCGCCACCCTCGCCGTCAACGTCGCCGAGTCCTCGATCGCCGAGGCGCAGACCAAGCTCGGCCTGCGCGAGGGCTTCGACATCGGCCTGGAGATGTCCGGCCGCGCCGAGGCCATGCGCGACATGATCGACAACATGACGCACGGCGGCCGGATCGCCATGCTGGGCCTGCCCGCGCAGGAGTTCCCGGTGGACTGGGCGAAGGTGGTCACCTCGATGATCACGATCAAGGGCATCTACGGCCGTGAGATGTTCGAGACCTGGTACGCGATGACCGTGCTGCTGGAGGGCGGGCTCGACCTGAGCCCGGTCATCACCGGCCGCTACTCGCACCGCGACTTCGAGGCCGCCTTCGACGAGGCGTCGACCGCCCGCAGCGGCAAGATCATCCTGGACTGGACGGCGTAACCACCCGCCCGCCACGCCTACCGAACCACCTCCCTCCCGGCCGGGCCCCGCAACCCTCCCCCCTCCGCGGGGCCCGGCCCCCTCCCTCGTCGCCCTCCGCCGCACAAGGAGAACCGCACCATGTTCGAGACCGTCCGCGAGGACCTGCGCTCCACCCTCGACGAGATCCGCGCCGCCGGCCTGCACAAGCCCGAGCGCGTCATCGGCACCCCGCAGAACGCGGCCGTCGCCGTCACCTCGGGCGGCGCCCCCGGCGAGGTGCTCAACTTCTGCGCCAACAACTACCTGGGGCTCGCCGACCACCCCGAGGTCGTCGCCGCCGCGAAGGACGCGCTGGACCGCTGGGGCTACGGAATGGCCTCCGTCCGCTTCATCTGCGGCACGCAGGAGGTGCACAAGGAGCTGGAGGCGCGGCTCTCGGCCTTCCTCGGCCAGGAGGACACGATCCTCTACTCCTCCTGCTTCGACGCCAACGGCGGCGTCTTCGAGACCCTGCTCGGCGCCGAGGACGCGGTCATCTCCGACGCCCTCAACCACGCCTCGATCATCGACGGCATCCGCCTCTCCAAGGCCCGCCGCTTCCGCTACGCCAACCGCGACCTGGCCGAGCTCGAAGCCCGCCTGAAGGAAGCCACCGAGGGCGGCGCCCGCCGCAAGCTGATCGTCACCGACGGCGTCTTCTCCATGGACGGCTACGTCGCCCCGCTCGCGGAGATCTGCGACCTGGCCGACCGCTACGACGCCATGGTCATGGTCGACGACTCGCACGCCGTCGGCTTCGTCGGCCCCGGCGGCCGCGGCACCCCCGAGCTGCACGGCGTCATGGACCGCGTCGACATCATCACCGGCACCCTCGGCAAGGCCCTCGGCGGCGCCTCCGGCGGCTACGTCGCGGCCCGCGCCGAGATTGTGGAGCTGCTGCGCCAGCGCTCGCGCCCGTACCTCTTCTCCAACTCCCTCGCCCCGGTCATCGCGGCGGCCTCCCTCAAGGTCCTGGACCTGCTGGAGTCGGCCGGCGACCTGCGCGAACACCTCGCGGCCAACACGGCGCTCTTCCGTACGAAGATGACCGAGGCCGGCTTCGAAGTGCTGCCCGGCGACCACGCCATCGCCCCGGTCATGATCGGTGACGCGGCGGAGGCGGCCAGGATGGCGGAGCTGCTCCTGGAGCGCGGCGTGTACGTGATCGGCTTCTCCTACCCGGTGGTGCCGATGGGCGCGGCGCGCATCCGCGTCCAGCTCTCCGCGGCCCACTCGACGGCCGACGTCGAGCGCGCGGTGGCCGCCTTCATCGACGCCCGTGCGGCCCTCGGGACCGCCGGGGCCTGAGGGGAACGGGAGGTCGGAGGGGTCCGTGCACCCTGAGACAATGGTGGGGTGATCGACCCCCGCCGGCTGCGCATCCTGCGGGCCGTGGCGGACCACCGTACGGTGACCGCCGCGGCCGCAGCCCTCTACCTCACCCCCTCCGCCGTCTCCCAGCAGCTCGCGGCGCTGGAGCAGGAGACGGGCCACGCGCTGCTCACCCGCAGCGGTCGCGGCGTACGGCTCACGGCGGCCGGTGAGATCCTGCTCGGCCACGCGCACGAGGTGCTCGCGCAGCTGGAGCGGGCGGAGGCGGAACTCGCCGCGTACGCGGGCGGTTCGGCGGGCGAGGTCACCGTCGCCGCCTTCGCGACGGGCATCGCGGAAGTACTGGCCCCGGCCATCGCCCGGCTCGCGCTGGAACGGCCGGGCATCCGGCTGCGGGTCCGCGACGCGGAGGGCGACCAGAGCCTGCCGCAGCTGCTGGACGGCGAGGCGGACCTCGCGCTGGCCGTCGAGTACCGGGGCGGCCCGGGCGCCGACGACGCGCGGCTGTCCGTCCTCCCGCTGTACGCGGAACCCTTCGACGCGGTCCTGCCCTCGGGGCATCCGCTGGCCGACCTGCCCGCGGTGTCGCTGGCCGACCTCTCCGACTCGGACTGGGTGGGCCAGTACCCCGGCAACCCGTGCCACGACGTGACGCTGCTCGCCTGCGAACTGGCGGGCTTCCAGCCCCGGCTCGTGCACTCCTCGGACGACTTCCGCGCCGTGACGGCACTGGTGGGCGCGGGGGCCGGAGTGGCGCTCGTCCCGCGCTCGGCCCTGCGCGGCATGGACCTCAAGGAGGTCCAGGTCCGCCCGGTCACGGGCCCGGCGGCCACCCGCCGCGTCTTCGCGGCCACCCGCCGCGGCGGCGAGAACCACCCCCTGATCGCGCCCGTCCTGGCCGCCCTGGTCCGGGAATCGGAGCGACTTCCGGCGCACTGAGCACCGCCGGGTCCGGCGGCCGGATCCGCGAGCGGACGGTCCCGGGCGCCATGGGGCGCGAGCTGCGTTCCGTCCGGCCCGCAGCCCGATCTCCCGGGCGGGCGGGGGGCTTTGCGGCGCGTGCTCGCGTCGCAGGAGTCGGCGGACGACGATACGCTTTTGCTGAGAGTGCCAATGGTCCACGGCGGTTCCCGTAAGCGGAACGGTCACGCGACGGGCGCCCGGGGGCATCCACCCGCTCTGATGATGCGTTTCCTTACCCTCCGCATGTGCGTTGAGGAGGACATCATGGCTCGGGACAACGGTGAACAGCAGAGGAACATGCCGGGCCCGGAGGCCGACCGGCCGCTGAGAATGGTCCCCGACGTCGGTGAACACGCGGATGCCGGTGGTGTACTGCGCAAATATGTCGATCCGGGAGCGACCCTGGCCCGTGCGTCGACGGCGCGCAAGGCCATCGACTCGTTCATGGCGGCGCGCTCGGGAGACCTGAAGACCGGCTCGATCGATCTGCGCGAGGTGGAATCGACCGAAGGCGCGGCGACGCTGCGCGTGCGCTTCCAGCAGTTCCACAACGATCTCCCGGTGGTGGGCGCCACCGTCCAGGCCGTTGCCGATGTCAAGCAGGCCAGTGTGATCCAGGTCGACCACACCGGGGAGATGGACGTCGCCGATGCTCCCGACCCCGGTGACGCACGTACGGTGGCCGACGTCCTGAAGGTCGCCCTCGCGCCCTTCAAGAAGGACTTCGAAACCGCCGACGTGATCAAGGACGAACTCGTCTACGTGCGGGACACGGACCGGCCCTCCCTGCCCGAGGGCGACTACCCCTCCGCTTCCGTCGCGCTGCTGAAGAAGGGGAAGAAGCCGGACGGTGCACTCCACCTCGTGCACGATCTGGTGGTCGAGACCACCGGCCCCTTCGAACAGTTCCGCGTCGTCGTGGACGCCATCGCCGGCACCTTGCTCTGGGTCGAGCTCGTGGGAAAGTACGTGACGGCCACGCTCAAGGTCTTCTCACCCGACCCCGTGACCGAGTCCAACGACAGCACGCTCCACGCCGGGTCCGGCGCGGCGAAGCTGAACGGCTTCCGGCACGACGTCCAGGCCGAGGTCGCACCCGCCAGCGGTGGAAAGTTCCGGCTCGACGGGGAGTGGTTCCGGTGCAACGACTGGGACACCCCGACCTTCGCCCAACCCGCGGAGACGTCAGCCTCCTTCTCGTACGACACCTACCCCAAGAACCGCGCCTTCCTGAGTGCGAACGCCTACTACTGGCTCGACTCCACCGCGCGCTACCTCCGGACCCTGGGAAACACGACGCTCAATGCCAACATGGTCAAGGTCGACGTCGACGCCCAGGGGGCCAACGGCGCGGACAACAGCGAGTGGCTCGGCTCGACGACACCCCCGCGGATCCGCTTCGGCGAGGGCGGCGCCCCCGATGCCGCCGACCTCGGCGTCATCGCCCATGAGTACACCCACGGCGTGTTCGACTGGCTCGGTGCCAACCACGGCGGGTCCGGGTCGTACGAGCACAGCATCTGCGACGTGCTTCCCGCCATCTACCGGGACCGGTTCAACCCGGGGCAGCACCGGCGTACCGAGACGTTCCCCTTCGACAACAACGTGAACGACCAGTGGAGCACGGTGCGCACGCTGGACCGCTCCGAGCGGTTCGACGACGCCGGGTTCAACGGTTTCTCCTCCGACCTCCGCAACTCGATGCTGGGCACGGCGCTCTGGCGGTGCTACCTGGGCATGGGGGGCGACTCGACCGATCCTGCCGTACGGATCACAGCCGCCGACGCGATGATCAAGACGATGCTGGAGATGTTGCTCATCGTTCCGGACTCCTCCTCCACGGGCCTCGCGCACGCCGTCAGCATGGCCCAGGGCTGCATCACCGCGGACTCGGCCCTCACCGGTGGCCTCTACAGCAAGGTGATGGACGAGGCCTTCGTGAACCAGGGGCTGTGGGCACGGCGGCCGGTGGACGTGTACATCGCGGACAACCCCACCGACCTCGGCGCGCAGCCGAGCGGTGCGCCGCACTGGACCTCCCCCGACATCTGGGTCCGCAACAACGACATCAGCACCGGCGACAACCCCGCACTCGGTCACGAGGCGCCCATCAACGACCAGCCGAACTTCCTCTACGTGCGGGTGCACAACCGGGGGATCCAGGCGGCGGCGAGCGGCGGGTTCCAGGTCGAGGCCTTCCGGTGCGACCCGGGCACGGGGATGATCTGGCCCACGCACTTCGAGTCGCTGGGCACCCTGGTGATCGACGAGCCGATCCCGCCCGGCGGGTCCGTACGGGTCGGGCCCTTCAGCTGGACCCCGCAGATCGTGGAGCAGGAGGGCCTGGTGGCCGTGGTGCACGGCGCTGCGGACCCCGCCATCACCGCCACGCTCAACGGGCCGGTGCCGCACGACCGGGTCATCAGGTTCGACAACAACGTGGGGCAGCGCAACGTGGTTCCGCAGATGGCCGCGCCGGGCGGCAAGACCAGCACGACGATCGCCCTCCGCGGCGGTCTGACCTCCACCTCCGGCTCCTGGCACCTCGACGCGACGGCACTGCCCGACGACACCAAGATCTCGATCCGCACGCTGAGCCGCATCGTCGGGTCCGCCGAGCTGACCAACCTCAAGGTGACCGAGAAGGGATCCGTCCGCACCACGCTCGAAATGAAGGGCGGCAGCACCGCGGTCGTCGACGGCTTCCGCCTCGAGGCGGACGACCGGGCGGCAGCCGACATCACCATCGACTTCTCCCACCACGCCGACCACCTCCGCCTCTACCCCTTCATCGCCACCCAGTACCAGGACAGCCTGATCGCCGGCCGCATGACCATCCAGATCACCGCCGTCAAGGAACTCGAAGGCTTCTTCTTCGGCAATCCGCGCAGCGGCGAGCTCCACGTCTCCACCTGCCCGTACTGGTCGAAACTCGGCGCCGGGAGCAAGATCCCCTTCCTCCGTGCCGAAGACGCGGTCGCACGCGGATACAACGGCTGCGCCTACTGCCAACCCGCCCTCAACACCGACTGAAGGCGGCCTGTGATGGAACGAGACACACGTGCGGCGCTGCCGCTGGCACCCCCCGAGAAGCGCTACCCGCCCAGCGTCGCCGAGCCCGTGGCACCGGCCGAAGGCAAGCGGGCGGCCACGCAGAAGAACGAGTTCACCACCACGCTGGTCGAGTCGGTCTCGGCGGACGAGCTGAGGGACTCCGTCGAGGCACTCGCCGCCCTTCACACGCGCCACACCTTCTCGCCCCTCATCGGGCAGGCCGCCGAGGAGATCGTGGGCCGGTTCGAAGCGGCCGGGTACACGGATGTGGTCCGGCGCACGTGGACCAATGCCGGTCACAGTGCCGACAACGTGATCTGCACCAAACCCGGGACGGCTGCCGGTCGGCCCGTCATCATCGTGTGCGCCCACTACGACAGCCGCATGGCGGACCTGAACAACACCACGGCACGGGCGCCGGGGGCCGACGACAACGGCAGCGGTGTGGCCGCGGTGCTCGAGATCGCGCGTCTGCTCGCCCCCGTCGCGCTGTCCTCCACCCTCCAGTTCGTGGCCTTCTCCGGCGAAGAACAGGGGCTGTGGGGTGCCACGGAGTATGCCGCGGAGCTCCACGCCACCGACGGCGAGGTCTACCGGGTCGTGAACCTGGACATGGTCGGGAGGCCGCCGGTGGACGGTTCCGTGACGGTGGAGCGCGACCTGGGGAACGCCGTACCGGACAATGACGCCGCGTCAAAGGCCTTCGCCGCGGTCATGGCGCAGGCCGCCGCGGACCACACCGCACTGCCGGTCATGCTCGGCCCCATCTTCGCCAGTGACTACATGCCGTTCGAAGCGCACGGCGACGTGACGATCGGGGCCTACGAGGGGGAAGGGAACCCGCACTACCACGAGACGTCGGACACGCCGGACACGCTCGACTACGGCTACCTCGCCGACGTCACCAAGATGACCCTGGCGACCTTGCTCGCCGATGCGCGGCAGGCCGTGGGGTAGCGCGCCGGGCCTTCGTGGGCGGTGGCCGCGCCGGTCGCCGCCCGCGGAGGCAGCCCGCTCGCATCCCGGTCGCAGCCCGCACGCATCCCGCTCGCAGCCCGGTCACACCCGGACCACCTCCACGCCCACCGTCTCGAACTCCCGGGCGACCGCGGCCGCCAGGCCCGTGTCCGTCACCAGGACGTCCACCGACGAGGTCGCGCAGATACGGGCGAAAGCGCGGACCCCCAGTTTGCTGGAGTCCGCCGCGACAACCACCCGGCGGGCGCGTTCGCACAGCAGGCGGTTGATCGAGGCCTCGTCCTCGTGGCGGGTCGCCGCGCCGTCCTGCGGGTCGAAGCCGTCCACGCCGAGCACCGCCGTGTCCACGGCGAGCTGCCCGAGGACCTGCTCGGCGAGCGGGCCCGTCAGTTCGTACGACTGGGGGCGGGCCACCCCGCCCGTCAGTACGATCTTGAACTGTGGCCGGATCACCAACTCGCCCGCGATGTTGAGGGCGTTGGTCACCACGGTGAGCGCCGGCGAGCCCTGGGCAAGGTCCGGTCGCGCGGCCAGGGCGCGCGCCACCTCCGTGGTCGTGGTGCCGCCCGTCAGGCCGATCACCTCGCCCGGGGTGATCAGGGCCGCCACCGCCTCGCTGATCCGGTGCTTCTCGGCGGCGCGACGTGAGGTCCGGTAGCGCAGCGGCAGTTCGTACGAGACCCCGTGCAGCACCGCCCCGCCGCGCGTCCGGACCAGCAGCTGCTGCTCGGCGAGCTGGTCGAGGTCGCGGCGGATGGTCGCGGCGGACACCCCGAGGGTCTCGGCCGCCGGTTCGACCTCCAGCCCGCCCCGTTCCACCAGCAGGTCCAGCAGTGCCTGCCAGCGCTCCTTGCGGGTCATCGGCCGTCCCCTCCCGTGCTCGTCCCGTGCTCGCCCCGTGCTCGTCCGTGGCCTCAGTCGGGCTACCCCGCGACACTAACCCAGCAGATCACCCCGTGGTTGCTTGAAGTTGCGTGAAAGTGCCAGTTACCTTGCAGGAAAGCGCAAGACGTTCCACGCACAACGCATTCAGACCCGCCTGTCGCACGAGGGAGCCTGTATGAGTCACGTCGCGTACGAATTGGGCACGCAGCCCGCATGCTGGGAGCGGGCCGCCGAACTGGCCCCGGCCCGCCGGGCGGTGCTCCCGCAGCCGGGGGAGCGCACCGCGATCGTCGGGTGCGGGACCTCGTACTACATGGCCCAGGCGGCCGCCGTGCTGCGCGAGGAGGCCGGACACGGCGAGACCGACGCCTTCCCCGCCTCCGAGTTCCCGCGCCACCGCCGCTACGACCGGGTCGTGGCCCTGACCCGGTCCGGCACCACCACCGAGGTACTGGACCTGCTGGCCGGGCTGCGCGACGCGGGCGTGCCCACGACCGCGGTCATCGGCGATCCGGCCACCCCGGTGATGACCGCCGCGGACGAGTTGGTCGTCCTCGACTTCGCCGACGAACAGTCCGTCGTGCAGACCCGGTTCGCGACCACCGCCCTCACCCTGCTGCGCGCCCACGTCGGACTGCACACCCCGTCCGTGGTCGCCGACGCCCGCACCGCCCTCGTCGAGCCGCTGCCCGCCGACATCGCCGGCCGGGGCCAGTTCACCTTCCTCGGCCGCGGCTGGAGCGTCGGACTCGCCCACGAGGCCGCGCTGAAGATGCGCGAGGCCTCGCTGTCCTGGGCCGAGTCCTACCCGGCGATGGAGTACCGGCACGGGCCCATCAGCGTCTCCGGGCCCGGCACCGTGACCTGGTCGCTCGACGAGGCCCCCGACGGGCTCGCCGAACAGGTGCGCGCCACCGGCTCCCAATGGGTGCCCGGGCGGCTCGACCCGCTCGCCGAACTGGTCCGCGTACACCGCCTCGCCCTCGCCGTCGCCGCCCACCAGCAGCTCGATCCGGACGCGCCGCGCAACCTCACGCGCTCGGTGATCCTCACCACCGGCGAGGAGGCGGTCCGATGAGCCTGGTCCGTGCCGGCGACCTGGTCCTGGAGGCGGCCGCGGCCGGCCGGGCCGTCGCCGCCTTCAACATCATCACCCTGGAACACGCCGAAGCCGTCGTGGCCGGGGCCGAGGCCGCCGGCCTGCCCGTCATCCTCCAACTGAGCGAGAACGCCGTGAAGTTCCGCGGCGGGCAGCTGTTGCCCATCTCCCGGGCCGCCGGCGCGTGCGCGGAGGCCGCCGGGGTCCCCGTCGGCCTGCACCTCGACCACGTCAAGAGCCCCGAGCTGCTCCGGCGGGCCTGCGACGCCGGATACAGCTCGGTGATGTACGACGCCGCGCAACTCCCGTACGCCGAGAACCTGGAAGCCACCCGGTCCGCAGCCGACTGGGCCCACGCCAACGGGCTGTGGATCGAGGCCGAGCTGGGCGAGGTCGGCGGCAAGAACGGCGCCGCGCCGCTCGACCCGCACGCGCCCGGCGCCCGTACCGACCCCGACGAGGCCCGGCGGTTCGTCGCCGACTCGGGGGTCGACGCCCTCGCCGTCGCCATCGGCAGCAGCCACGCGATGACCAGCCGGACCGCGGCCCTGGACCACGTGCTGCTGGCCCGGCTGGCCAAGACCGTGGACGTCCCGCTCGTCCTGCACGGTTCCTCCGGGCTGCCGGACGCCGAGCTCACGGCGGCCGTCGCGGGCGGCATCCGCAAGGTCAACATCGGCACCGCCCTGAACGTGGCGATGACCGAAGCCATCCGCACCCACTTGACCCCGGCGGACCCCAGGCCGTACCTGACGGCGGCCCGTACGGCGATGACGGCGACGGCGACGGCTATGATCGGCGCCCTGAACTGACGGGCGACGGGGGCGGCGATCATGGACGCACAGCGGGGACGTACCAATCGCCGCACGTTCCTGCTGATCGCAGGCCTCCCGCTGCTGACGGTGGGCGCGGGCATGACGTACCTCCTGTGGCCCCAGCCGCCCCGCCGGCCCGAGGTCCGTACCGACCTGGAGCCGCTGAACCGGCGGCTCGGGCCGTTCCTGGGCGAGCTGAGCGACGCGCACTGGCTGGGCTACGACATCGACGGCCCGGACGACGACCGGAGCATCCCGAGCCCCGATTCCCGGGTCCGCGTGGTCGGGGTCGCCCACCTGCCGACCGGCGGCGCGGCCGCGATCACCGGCAAGCCCGACCACGCCTTCGCCGCCGCCGGCGCGCCGTCCGACCTGCCCGCCGCGCTGGAGCCGTACCTGCCCGCCGGCGCGGCCTGGCAGCACGGCCCCGGGTTCGACGCGTACGCGAACGGCCAGGGCGCCGGTAGTCAGGCCTCGGACGGGATCCCCTCGGGCCGGTACCTCTTCGACACGGCCCGCGACCTCGTCCACTTCGACGTCCTGTACCTGTTCACCTGACATCGGGCGGGGAGCCGGCGCACCACGAGCTTCCTCTTCGACCCGGACCGGCCCGGTGGTCATGGGCCACGCGTTCTCCGGCCGGGTGCTGGCCCACGGCCCCGGCGCACGCGCTCCCGAGCCGGCACCGGGGTCCGTCGGCCTGCCCTGGGAGGTCGACGCCGGGGGAGCGGTCCGTACCGGACTCGCTGGACCTACGGAGGTCTTGCCGGTCAGGCCGGGCCCGCGGCGCCCGGCACCCCGGCCGTGGTGATCGGCGGCGGCCGGGCTGGGCGCGCCCGCAGTGGTCGACCCCTCCGGCGGTGAGGATCCGGTGGCGCTCTGCGCCGAACTGGCCGGGGCCCGTGCCCGCCCCACGGTCGTGGTCAACTGCGTCGGGCTCCCCGGCATGTTGAACCGGCTCCGGCACACCGCCCCGCGAGGGGTTCGGCGCCCCCCTCACCCCGGCTCGTCGACGGGCGGATCGACCCGGCCGCCCTGGTCACCGGCGAGGCTGGATGGGTCGGGCGTCAGCGCGGTGTGAGGCGGGCCCGGTGGTACTGGATCCCGTGCCACCGGGCCTGGTCCGGGCGGGCGCCCCGGTCCATGGTCCGGGTGCCCTCGGCGAGCGTCAGGGCGCGCTCGGTGGACAGGACGAGGGCGACGAACCAGGTGGTCCGCTCGGGCTCGACGGTCTCGTCGTAGTACCAGTCGGCGGTGACACGGGCTTCCCCGGCGAGGAAGGGACGTTGCAGGAAGTCCTGTACGGGGAGCGGGAAATGACCGAGTACCCCCTGAGCCTCCGGGCCCAGGTCCAACCGTAGGACCGGAGCCCCCGGCAGGCCCGGAGCGGTGGCGCGTCCGTCCGGCGCGGGCCTCCCGTCGAAGGAGCGGCTGTGCAGCGAGCCCGGCTCCACCCGGGCGCGCTGCCCGCGGAACTGCGCCGCCCCGTCCCGCAGCACCTGGCCGACCCGGCACAGCCCGCGGTCCCCGACCACCAGAGCGGCGGGGCGCCCGTCGGAATCCGGCCCGGCCCACCAGGTGAGGCACCGGCCGGCCTTCTCGAGCAGCCGGGCCCGTACGTCCCCCGGAAGCAACTCCCAGTACGCGTGCCGGGCCGGGATCCCGGGGTCGGTGGGGAGGGCGCCCGGCTCGTGGATCTGCGTCACCGCCCGCGTGAACTCGGGGTCCTCGCGGCGCCATGCGTCGATGTCCATATCCGCCCATTGTGCTGCGGGCGGCCTCACCACACCCACGTTTCAGGCGAGTTGGTGCCCCAGGGCGTCTCAGATGCCGATGGCCCCGTCGATCCGCTCGCGCAGGAGGTCGGCGTGCCCGTTGTGCCGCGCGTACTCCTCGACCATGTGGATCAGCACCCAGCGCAGCGACACCTTCCCGCGCCACGCGTCGACGGCCTCGACGTCCAGATCGGGCGCCTCGGCCACGAAGCCCTCGGCGAAGGCCACTTCGGCGCGCCACGCCTTCCAGGCCGCTTCGACCGCCGCGGGATCGGACAGGGCTCCGTCGAAGTCCCCGTCGGGATCCTGCGCCGAGGAGAACAGGGGCGGCGCGTCCTGCCCCGCCAGGACCTGCCGGAACCAGCGGCGCTCCACATCGGCCAGGTGCCGGACCAGGCCGAGCAGGGAGAGCGTGGACGGTTCCACCGACCGGAGCGCCAACTCCGCACCCAGACCTGCGCACTTGAGTACCAAGGTGGCGCGGTGGTCCGCGAGGAAGGCGACCAGCATCCGCCGCTCGTCACCGGTCGCGGGGCCGCTGAAGCGGCCGTCCCGCTCGGGTTCGACGAAGAATTCCGCTCTGCTGCGTGGGCTCGTCATGGTCGCGATTATGAACGCCGGTTCTGATCGGCCGGCACCCGGGTCCTTCCGAATTCTTGGAACAGGTTCTACTCTGACCGCCGCCACCACAGCGACCGGCCGGACCGCGAGACCCCGGAGGGGCCCGTGCACCTCGAATACACGCCTGAGCAGCAGCAGTTGCGCACCGAACTGCGCGCCTACTTCGCCGAGCTCGTGCCGCAGGACGTCTACGCCCGCTACGAGGACCCAGCCGCCCAGAAGCGCTTCTACCGGGACACCATCCGCCGACTCGGGGCCGACGGATGGCTGGGGGTCGGCTGGCCCAAGGAGTACGGCGGCCGCGGGATGACCTCGATGGACCAGTTCATCTTCTTCGACGAGGCCGCGCAGGCCGTCGTACCGCTGCCCCTGATGGCGCTCAACACGGTCGGGCCGACCATGATGCAGTTCGGCACCGACGAGCAGAAGGCGTACTTCCTGCCGAAGATCCTCGCCGGGGAGATCGACTTCGCCATCGGCTACAGCGAGCCCGACGCCGGCACCGACCTCGCCGCGCTCAAGTGCAGGGCCGTGCGCGAGGGGGACGAGGAGACCGGAACCTACGTCGTCAACGGACAGAAGATCTGGACCACCAACGGAGACACCGCCGACTGGGTCTGGCTCGCCGTGCGCACCGACCCGGACGCCCCCGCCCACAAGGGCATCACCATGCTCCTGGTCCCGACCTCGGACCCCGGCTACTCCTGCACGCTCATCAACACCCTCGCCTCGCACGACACCGCCGCCAGCTACTACGAGAACATCCGGGTCCCGGCGAGCCGTCGCGTCGGCCAGGAGAACAAGGGCTGGCGCCTGATCACCAGCCAGCTCAACCACGAACGCGTCACCCTCGCCGCGCACGGGACGATGGCCATCCGGGCGCTCCACGACGTCCAGCGCTGGGCCGCCGCGACGAAACTCGCCGACGGCCGCCGGGTCATCGACCTCTCCTGGGTCCGCGGCCGCCTCGCGCGCACCCACGCCCGGCTCGACGCGATGAAGCTGCTCAACTGGCAGATGGTGGGCGCGGTCCAGGCCGGCACACTCACCCCGCAGGACGCCTCCGCGGTCAAGGTGTACGGATCGGAGGCCCGCCGGGACGCGTACGCCTGGCTGATGGAGATCGTCGGCGCGGCCGGCTCCCTCAAGGACGGCTCGGCGGGCGCGGTCCTGCACGGCGAGCTCGAACGCGGCTACCGCAGCGCCGTGATCTTCACCTTCGGCGGGGGCAACAACGAGATCCAGCGCGAGATCATCTCCTGGATCGGCCTCGGCATGCCGCGCGTGCGCCGCTAGCGATGCGTGACGAGGACTTCTCGCCGGGACAGAAGAGGGACTCGCAAGGTCGGCCTGTCCGGAGGCGGTACCGGAGGCACGGGTTCCGTGGAACGAGGTGAGGACCCTTCCCGCTGGCGCGGGCGGTGATACCTGGGGACGACTCCGTCGTTCGGCCCATCAAGGGCACCGGCTGCAACGCCGAAATGGACCAAGCGGAGTCGCACCACCCTCGCGTTCCGGTACGCCTCCGCGCCCCGGGCCGCCCCGATGACGGCGGTCCCGTGCCCCAGCCGACAGGCCCGGAGGAGATCCCGCATGCGCGTCTTCCTGCCCCTCACCGCCGTCACCACCGCCGCGCTCCTGCTCGTCACGGTCACCGGAGCGACTCCCGCCGCAGCGGACCGGAACCCCGACGGCACGCCACTGGTCCAGGTGTCCCAGGGCGACCCGTACGCGAAATGCACCATCGGAGCAAGGTCCCCCGAGAGCATCGTCTACCCGGCCACCGAGGTCGAGCCGTACCTGTCCGTCGATCCGCGCGACTCCAAGCGCGTGGTCACCGTGTTCCAGCAGGACCGCTGGAGCGACGGCGGCGCCCGTGGCCTGGCGGCCAGCTGGACCACGGACGGCCACACCTTCCACCTGAGCACGCTGCCGTTCAGCCTCTGCGCCCCCGGCGGAGCGGACTTCGAGCGGGCCACCGACCCCTGGGTGAGCACCGGACCGGACGGCACCGTCTACGCGAGCGGCGAGGGCGTCGACTTCGTCAAGAGCACGCGTACCGGCCTCCTGGCAGCCACCTCCCGCGACGGCGGCCGCACGTGGCAGAACCTCACCACCACGCACGTCGACGAGCAGCCGTTCTTCAACGACAAGCCCTCGCTCACCGCCGACCCGATCCGCGAGGGCACCGCCTACCAGGTCTGGAACCGCCTCGACAACGACCCGCCCGGCCCCAGCTCGCTCGACGGTCCGGGCTACATCTCCGTCACCCGCGACGGCGGCCGCACGTGGAGCGGGGCCCGGCCCTTCGTCGACACCGGCACCGTGCCCAACACCCAGACCATCGGCCACCAGATCGTCGTCGACCGGCACACCGGCACCCTGTACGACTTCTTCGACCGGATCACCTACTCCGAGGACCTGAGCACCGTCGTCGAGGCCCGCTACGAAGTGGTCACCTCGACCGACGCCGGCGAGACCTGGAGCGCCCCGGTCACCGTGGCCAAGGACACCTCCGTACCGGAGGTCGACCCGAACGACCCCACCAAGCTGCTGCGCGCCGGGTCCACCCTGCCCAGCCCGGCCGTCGACCCGAAGACGGGCACGCTCTACATGGCGTACGAGGGCTCGGACTTCTCCGGCGGCCGGTTCGACTCCGTCCAGCTGGTGCGCTCCACCGACGGCGGACGCACCTGGGGAGCCCCGGAGCTGATCAGCCCGGAGGACGTGCCGGCCTTCTCCCCGTCGATCGCGGTCGACGAGCGGGGCACGGTCGCACTCACCTACTACGACCTGCGCTTCCTCGAGCCGGGCGACACCACCACCCTGCCCACCGCCTACCAGCTGGCCACCCTGCCGCACGGGGACCCGAAGCGCCGGACCGAGCGACGCATCTCGCGGATCTTCGACTGGCTGGAGGCGCCGTTCGCCGGGGGCTACTTCCTCGGCGACTACCAAGGCCTGGTGGCGGACGACAAGGGAGTGCGGGCGGTGCTCACCGAGACCCACTCCGGCGCACCACAGAACCGTACGGACGTGTACGCCGGCAGTTTCCGCACCAGCTGACCGACGTGGACGCCGACCGGAGCGCCAACCTCCTGGTCACACGATGCGTGACGACTCCCTCGGGCCCGCCTGGCGATCAGGCGTGCAGGACGCCGGTGCCCAGCAGCCCGAGGAGGAGTACGCCGATGACGATCCGTTGAAGGAATGCTTGGCGACGAACTTCAGGAGCCAGGCGATCGCTCCGGGTCGGACATGAGGCCCGGTGGACATGGTGGCGCCGGATCGGGAGAAGCAGGGGAAGCGCAGGGCGAGGATCTGGGAGGAGGCGACCAGCATGGCGTCCCTGAGGTCGGTGTCGTCCTCGCCGCGCTTGTGACGGCCCGTCCGGTCGGCCAGCCCGCGTCCCCAGGCGGAGAGGATGCGTACCTCAGGCCTTCGGTGATCTTGAGGTGGCCGGTGGGGGAGACCGGCAGGAACTCCGTCACCCCTTCCACGATGCCCAGGACCACGGCTTGTTCCCCACTGATCGCGCCCACGTGCCTTCACCTTTGTTCGATGCAGCCGTCCCGCATGCCGAGGAACACGCGGCTGACGCCCACGGCCGAGGCCCACAGCGCCGGCATCATCAGGAGCGGCCGCCAGGCCCGGCCCCGCACCACCGCTGACGCCTGACGGTCATGGCCCCGGCGAGCGTCGCCAGTACGTAGGCAGGCACTTCGCTTCCCGTCACGGTGATCGCCACGGCCCGTCCGACCGCCCGGCGCGGGCGGTGTTCCAGCACCCAGCGGTGCAGGACCTCGTCCACCCCGAATGGTGCGCCGTGCGCCGCGCGCGGACGCGACCAGCGCCGCCAGCAGCACGGCCTGCCGCCGACGGCTGCCGCTTCGGGTCAGGGAGGGGGGAGCGCGCCCCACAGGAGCAGCGACACCAGCTCTTCGGCCGGCACGGATTCCGCAGGGCCGGACGGAGCGTCGGACAAGACCATCGACTGGAACACCCGGGCGAGGTGCTCCGCGGGCATCCGGAGGAGCTCACGTTCCGGTTCGAACAGAGCCGTCAGCGCTTCTCGGAGCGACGCGAGCTCCTTCTGGTGTCGGGCTGGCCCGCCGGAGTTCTCCGTGGGCTCGGGGAGCCAGGGCCGGCTCGGGGGCACGGCATCAGCGAGCAGGAGCAGGCGGGTCGCGTAGCTGCGCAGGTGTACGGCGGCCGATGTCAGTCGGGTTTCCAGTGGCTGGGCCAGGTCTATCGCTGCGAGGGCCGCCACCGCTTCGTCCACCCTGAGGGCCGCGGCTGCGCAGGCTTCCAGCAGGGCGGTCTTGTCGGGGAACGCGGTGAAGACCGCGGCTGCCGGGACCCCGGCGGCCCGGGCGACCATCGACGTGGTGACCGAGGTGCCGTGCTTCACGACCAGGGGCAGCGCTGCGGCGACGATCACCGCGTGACCGGGGTGTTGGGGCATCTCCCGTCCAGAGGAGTCAGGGGCCGGGGTGGGTCGGCCGGAGGGCGGAGGCGCAGGGTTCGGGAGATCGCCGTCATCTGCGGAGGCCGTAGCGCCTGCGCGGCTGACCCGTCGCCAGGAGACCGGGCTCAATGCGCAGTTCCGTTCGGGGCGCGAGGCCCGCGGCGGCGGATCATTTCGACGGCCAGCGGAGTGAGGGAGACGAGGGCGACGACGGCGACGATCGGCAGGAGGTCGTGGTCCATCTCGGGTACGGAGGAGCCGAGGGCGTATCCGGCGAGGACGAGACCCACGGACCAGAGGAGTCCGCCCACGACCTGCCCGAGGGTGAAGACGCGGAGAGGAACGCCCAGGGCTCCGGCCAAAGGGTTGAGCGAGGTGCGCACCACCGGGACGAAGCGGGTCGGCGCGACGGCCTTGGCGTGTCCGTAGCGCTGGAGGAGTTCCTCGGCTCGCGCGGCTCCGTCGTGGAGTTTTCGACTGCGGCCACGCGCGAGCAGGGCGCGCCCGCCGTGTCGGCCGATCAGGTAGCCCACTTGCGCTACGAGGAGCGCGCCGATGGTGGCGAAGGCCAGTATCTGGGGCAGCGAGAGGTGGACGGGGCGGTTCCCGCCGGGCCCGCAGAGCAGGCCCGCGGTGCACAGGAGGGAGTCGCCGGGCAGGAAGAAGCCGATGCGGAGGCCGGTCTCGGCGAAGGGGACGACGGCGATGCCGAGCGCGCCGAATGCGGACAGCAGGGATCCGGCGTCGAGCAGGTTCACGGCCTGTGGCACTGCCACGTGGGCGGATGGGGCCATGGTGGGCGGCTCCCCTGATGTAAGTGGACCGGGGCGGTGACGACATCATTGACTACAGCCATGTAGACGGTCTACGTCACTGTAGGCGACCGTTGTGGTGAGGGGATTCCCATGAGGGATGCGCGTGCGGAACGGCAGCCCGTCGGTGGGCTGGGGGCGAGCGTCCAGGCGGCGCTCTGGGCGGCCGGACTCCGCTGACGCCGGGACAGGTTCAGGAGGCGCTCGGTTCTCCTGCGTCCGTACGACGGTGACGACGATCCTGTCCCGTCTGTACGAGAAGGGCGTGGTCACCCGCACCCGGTCCGGCCGGGGGTTCGCCTACCTGCCGACCGAGGACCGGGTGACCGTGCTGAGCCGCTTCGTCTCGCAGCTCAGCGACGAGGACGAGGCGCTGTTGCGGGCCCTGTTGGAGGACGGCGACGCCGGGGGCGTCGCGTGAGCCGGCTGGTGTCCTTGCCGCTCCTCGCCGGTCCGGTGTGCCGCGTGCTGGTCACGAGCCTCGCGTCGAGGCGGGCCGTCCGGCTGCTGGTCTGGTCGACCCGCCGGGTTTGCCGCAGGCAGCGTCGCGGTGCTGGCTCCGCTGGTTGTACCCGGGGCCATGCACCTGCGGCCGGTGGCAGTACTGGGCCACCGGCTCACGCCACTGGCCAGCTGCGGCAGGCGCGGGTGCTCGCTGCGGGCAGCCGGAGCGAGCTCGTGGTCCTGGAGGAGGAACAGCCCGACACCTACGCGCTCTGAGGAGCCGTCACCACCTTCTGCTGGCGACGGAGGAACTGGCCGACCACCGCCATCCGGGGCTGCGCGCCGGAGCGCACCGCGGACGCAGCCGCCGCGCAGCCGGTGGGCGACCGCCGCCTGACGGCTCGGGCCATCGGCCGGGCGGTGGGGGCGGCGCCCGTCGGCGTAGGGAGGCGGGGCGCAACTCGGGCCCCCGTAGAGTTAGATAAGGCAAACCTATTTTTTCGACGGACCGGGCGTACCGTCCGGGGCGGCAGCGGGGCGGTAGCAGGATGGTGGAGGACGGCGGCGACGCGAGGCGTCCGCACGGTGAACTCGTCGCGGACGTGCTGGCGGTCCTGTGGGCGGCGGAGCAGCCGTTGACGCCGCAGCAGATCAACGCCGCGCTCGACCGGGACCTGGCCAGGACGACGGTGACGACGATCCTCACCCGCCTCTACGAGAAGGGGACGGTCGTACGGACCCGCGAGGGCAGGGGCTTCGCCTACGCCGCGGCGGACGACGCCGCCGGGCTGGCGGCCGGGCGCATGCGCCGCGAGCTGGAGCGGGAGCCGCAACGCGACCTGGTATTGAAGCGGTTCGTCTCTTCCCTGTCCGGGGACGACGAGGAAGCGCTGAGGCGTCTGCTCCTGGAGTCCGGGGACGGCGAATGACCCTGGTCCTGGCCGTGGTCATGCTGACCATGGTGCTTCCCTGGGCTGCGGTGCCGGCCACCCGTCGGCTGGCCGTGCTCCTGCCGCCGAGAGAAGCGTGTGCTGCGCTGACCGGGGCCGCCCTTTTGCTGGCCGGAGGCACCGTCGCGGCGCTCATCGGCCTGTTCCACGTACCGTTCCTCGCCTCCCTGGAGCAGATTCCGCTGTCGCGGGCGGCTGCCGAATGGCCGGCCATCGTTCCGGTGGCGGCGGTCGCCGGTGCGGTGCTGGCCTTCCAGGCGGTGCTGCTCGTCCGCCGCTGGTACGAACGCCGCTCGACGCTCGCCCGAGCCTGGGCGTCCACCGGCGACGCCGTGCCTGATGGTGATCTCCTGGTCGTACCGGATTCCGAGCCGCAGGCGTTCGCGCTTCCGGGATGGCGGGGGCGCAACGGTCGGGTCGTGGTGACGACGGGCATGCTCAAAACCCTGGGCCCGGCGGAGCGCGAGGTGTTGCTCGGGCACGAGCGGGCTCACCTGACGGGCCGCCATCACTTGTGGTCCGTCACGGCCTACCTGGCCGCCGCGGTGCACCCCGCCCTGCGGCCCCTGCGCCCGGCGCTGGACTTCCACCTGGAGCGGTGGGCGGACGAGTCTGCGGCCTCGGCGGTGGGCGACCGGCGGCTGGCGGCGACCGCGATCGCGCGCGCGGCGCTGGCCGCCGCGTCCGCAGAGAAGGCGGGCAAGGGGCGTGGCCCCTTGCTGTCGGTGAGTACCGGGCCGGTCCCGCAGCGGGTCGAAGCCCTGCTGCAGCCGGTCCCGGTCAGGCCTTCGGCCCGTAGGACGCAGGCGGCCGTGGCCGGACTGGTGACGGCGGTGACGGTCTCCGCCCTGCTGGGTCTGGTGCTGGCGTGCGGACTCCACGAGTACGTGGAGTCCGCCGCTCGGGGCCTCCTGGCTGACCGGACCGCCGAGTGACGACGTCAATGTAGACCAATGGGCCCGGTGTAAGTAAGCTGCGCCTAGGTTTACTTCACCTGGCCCTCCGGGCCCGGCGCTCCGGGCGGTTCCGGAGCCGACGTTGTCCGCGTGTCCCGGGTCGGAGGTGACATCCCCCTCCCGGCGATTGGATGCGACGTGTACGACAGGGGGAGCGGGTCGTCGAGTCCCTCCGAGCAGACCGTGTATCTCCTGGCTGCGGCGGGCAGGGCCGCGGACGCGTTGATGACCGAGCGTTTGAGCGCGGGCGGGCTGAGCACTTTGCACCAGTCGGTTCTCAGGACGCTGGCCGAATGGGGGCCGCACGCCCGGCGCGATCTCGCCACGCAGATGGACCTGCCACCGGCGGACGTCTCGCGGGTGATCCGCGATCTCCTGGCGCAGGGCCTGGTACAGGACATGGTCGTCAACATCGGCGGGCGCCACGAGGTGGTGGCGCTCACCCCGACCGGTACGGCGGCTCTGACGACGACGCAGGACGACATGAAGTCGGTGCAGGACGTCCTGCTGGCGTCCCTCACGAAGGGCGAGCGCACCCAGCTGCACTACCTGCTCCGGCGGGTGTGCGCGACGGCCGCCCGGGCCGGCGCGGTGCACTCGGCTTCGTCCTAGGGGGCGCGCCATCGTCATGGACCGGCCGAGATACCGAGCGCCTTGGCGGCGCCGCCGGGGCGCAGCCGGCTGAGGACATCGCGACCGTAGGGGGCGGTGGCGGGCCGGTCGATGGCCTCGGGTGCCCGTCGGGGGCCGATCGGCGCGAGGAGCAGGAGCAGGAGCAGGAGCGGCAGTGCGGGGAGTACCCGGGCCAGGACCCGGGCACTCCGCGAAGAAGAACGAGGAGCTGGCAACGCTCCTCACACTGGACATCACCAAGGCCGACGCGGCCACCGTCAAGCGCCTCGTCGGAATCGGTATCCCGACCGCCGCGACCTACGGCTCCGAGGCCGGCTCCTTCTCCGTCACCGTCCTGATGGCGGGCTCCTTCGGCCCCGACGCGCTCCCCGCGCGCACGGCCGTCCACCAGCTGGTCTACCTCGTCTTCCAGATTGCCGTCGGCCTCTCCCGCGCCGCGTCCACCAACGTCAGCCGCGAACTCGCCCTCGGCAACCACGACGACGCCCGCCGCCTCAAGAACACCGCCCTGGCCTGCGCCGCCGCCGTCGTGGCCGCCGTCGGACTGCTCTACCGCGGTCGGCCGTTACTCGTACCGGTACTTCAGCGAGTCCGCCTCCGCCTGCTCGATGTCGGCGATCGTCAGCTCCGGCATCCGCAGCTGAGCCAACGTCACCTCGGCCGAGGTCGGCTGGGCGTCCGCAGGCAGCCACTGCTCCGGCTTCCAGGCCCCGCTGCGCAGCAGCGACTTGGGGCAGTGCGGGTAGACCTCCTCGATGCCCAGCACCAGCGCACTGGCCGGCGGCTTGCCCACGGCGGTCAGCTGCGCCAACAGCTCCGGCCGGGTGGAGACGCAGGCCCGGCCGTTCACCCTGAGCGTCGTGGTGCGCCCCGGGATGACGAACAGCAGCCCGGCCCGTCCGGTGGCGACGACGTTCCGCAGGGTGTCCAGACGCTTGTTGCCGGTCGCGTCCGGGATCGCCACCGTCCGTGAGTCCAAGACGGCGACGAACCCGGCGGGTCCGCCGCGCGGGGAGACGTCGCAGTTGCCCTCGGCGTCCGCGCTGGCGACCAGGACCAGTGAGGAGCATCCGATCAACCGCCGCGTCTGCTGGGTGAGTTCAGTCATCTGCTTGCGTACGGCCGTGTCCTTGGGCAGTTCGTAGATCCGGCGCAACGCGTCCTGGTCGGGCAGGGCGTCGAGGCGGAGCGAGTCGAAGGCGCTGCTGGCAGTGGATGGCGTCATGTCCCCTGACCCTAAGGGGTGGACCTGCGACCGATCGTGGTGTGGGTGCGCCGCCCGCACACAGCGGCGCCAGTGGGTCACGACAGGAGGTCGAGGGTTGCTCCCGTGCCCGCTGCATCGGCTTGCTGGAATGCCAGCCAGCTCAGGGCCAGGTCTTGCCAGGGCAGGCCGACCGGGGCATAGGCGGTGAGTTCCCGGCCGTGGGAGCGGGCGACGGCCTCACCGCGGAGGACCTCTCCGAGCGAGGCGGCGGCCGTGGAGGAGGGCAACCCGGCGTTGGCGAGGGCGCCGTGCGTTGCGACGAGCGTGGCGTCGTCGACGATCAGTCGGGCGGAGAGGAGGACTTCGGGGGCGACTTCCTGCTTCCCGGGTTCGTCGGCGCCGAGCGTGGTCAGGTGCTGTCCCGGCACCAAGTCCTCCAGGTACAGCAGGGGTTCACGCGACCAGGTGGCCAGTACCACCACGTCTGCCGCCGCGGCCACCTCCGTCGGCGTGGACGCGACGGTGCCATCGTGCTGCTGCGCGAAGGCAGCCGCCCGCCGCACATCGGTGTCATGGACGACGAGCCGGTCCCATGAGCGCAGCGTGCGCAGTCCACGGACGGTGAGTTCGGCCTGGGCTCCGGCGCCGATCACGCCGACCGTGCGGGCGCCGTCGTCGGCCGGTCGGGCGATCAGGTCGGTGGCCAGGGCCGCGGCGAGGCCGGTGCGCCAGGCCGTGATGGTCGCGGAGTCGAGCAGGGCCAGCAGTTCCCCGTCGGTGCCGCTGTGGAGGCAGATCACGCCCCGGAGGGCCGGGGTCGCGCCGGGGAACTTCGCGTTGACCTTGACGGTGTAGGCGGCCGTTCCGGGGAGCAGCCCGGGCAGCAGGGCGGTCGCGGTGCCCGGGAAGGGAAGGTCGGTGCGCACCCGCTGGCCGGGCAGGGCGCTTTGCACGGAGGCGGCGAACCCGTCGCGCAGTACCCGGATGCAGTCCGACGGGTTCAGCAGTTCCAACAGGTCCGTGCGGGTCAGGATCCGGGTCATGCGTGCCAGAATCTCACGTCGTTCCGCCGCGATCAGTGAACGCTCACGTCGTCGGGGTGTCAGGAACTGCCGGCTTCGGCCGGGTGGTTGAGCCGGCAGTGGACGTCCACGACGCCCTCGACGGAGCCCGTGAGGCGTTCGGCCAGGAGGATCAGGTCAGGCTCCTTCACCTCGCCGGTCAGGGTGGCGATCCCTTGGGCCACGGTGACCTTGACGGCTTCACGGGAGAGGGGGAAGAGGCGGTCCACGACGGTGCGGCGGATCTCGGTGGCGAGTTCCTCGTCGGTGCGGAGGAAGACCTTGAGGAGGTCGGCCCGGCTGACGATGCCGATGAGGGTGCCGTCGGCGTCGACGACGGGGAGGCGCTTGATGTGCCGGTCGGCCATGAGCCGTGCGGCCCGGGGCAAGGTGGCGTCGGGGCGGATCGTGACGGCCGGGGTGGTCATCAAGTTCTCGGCGCGGGTGGAACCGGCCTTGGCGGTGTCGCCGAGGCGGCGCATCTGCTCGATCAGGCCCGGGCCGTGCTCGTGGAACTCCTCCTTCGGCAGGAGGTCGGCCTCGGAGACCACGCCGACGACGCGGCCCTCGCCCTCGACGACGGGCAGGGCGGTCACCTTCCACCGCTCCATCGCGGCGGCGATGTCCTTGAAGCCGGTCGAGGGGGTGACGGCGATGACCTTCGCGGTCATGACGTCGGCGACGGTGTACGGGCTGGAGGTCATGGCAGGTCCTCGGCGTGTGTACGGGTGCAGGCGGGCGGGATGCCGCTGCCGTGAGGGGAAGAGGAAGGGGAAGGGGCGGGGGCGGGGGCGAACAGGTCAGCGGACCAGGACGGCCTCCCCGGACCTCGGGAAGACGGCCGTCCGGCCCAGCTCGTGGTCGATCCGGTCGCGCAGGGTCTCGGAGGCGCTCTCCTCGCCGTGGACCGCGCGGTGGTGGTCGTGGCGCCGGTTGCCGTACGTCGACGCCATCAGCAGGACGTCGGCGCCGGAGAAGGGCTCGGGCGGTAGGAGGAGCAGGTGTCCGGGGCGGCCGAGGTCGCCGCTCACGGCGAGGGCGGGGCCGTCCTCCAGGGTCAGGTGGGCCCAGGCGGAGCCGAGGATGTGACCGCCGTGGTGCAGCACCGGCTTCGTGCCGGCCGTGATCTCGACCTCACTGCCCACCGGTACCGGGTCGAAGAACGTCACCGTGTGGTCGACGTCGTCATCGTCGTAGAGCGGCTTGGCGGGCCGGTGCTTGGACCAGCGGTGCTGGTTGGCGTGCTCGGCGGCCTCCCGCTGCAGGCGGGCGCTGTCGCGGAGCACGATCTCGGCGAGACGGGCGGTGGTGGCACTGGTCAGGATCGGTCCCCGGAACCCGTGCCGGACCGGGCGCGGCACGTAGCCGCAGTGGTCCAGGTGGGCGTGGGTGACGACGACGGCGTGGACGTCCGAGGCATCGCGGGGAAGCCCGTCCCGGTTGCGGCGCCGCAGGTCCGCGACACCCTGGAAGAGTCCGCAGTCGACGAGGATCCGGGCGTGGTCGCTCTGGGCCAAGAACGTGCTGCCGGTGACCTTCCGCACGCCGCCGAGGAACCTGAGCAGGGCGGGGCGGGCGGAAGCGGGGGGCGTGGCTGATCGGGTCATGGCAGCAGCCCTCCTTTCGGGACGGACGCCGGTCTCCACCGTCGCACCGGACCGGACCGGCCCCTCGGGAGGGGTCCGACCGGTCCCCGGTAGGGGCCGACCGGCCCAAGCGGGACGCGGGCGCAGCGGCACAGCCTGGCGGTGACCCCTCCCGAAGGACACCCCGAAGCACACTCCGAAGAACACACAGAGAGAAGGCCGCGCCATGAAGGCTCTCGTCTTCCACGGGCCCGGGCAGACTTCCTGGCAGGACGTACCGGACCCGTCCGTCAAGGACGCCGCCGACGCGATCGTCCGGGTCGACGCCGTCACCATCTGCGGCACCGACCTGCACATCATCAAGGGCGACGTCCCCGACGTCACGCCCGGACGGATCCTGGGCCACGAGGCCGTCGGAACCGTCGTCGAGATCGGCGGCGACGTCCGCAGCGTCCGTCCCGGCGACCGCGTCCTGATCTCCTGCATCTCCGCCTGCGGCCGCTGCCGCTTCTGCCGGGAAGGGCACTACGGACAGTGCCGCGGAGGCGGCGGCTGGGTCCTGGGCCACACCATCGACGGCACCCAGGCCGAATACGTACGCGTCCCCTTCGCCGACCTCTCCGTCCACCCGCTGCCCAGCGCCCTGGCCGGCCACGACGCCGTACTGCTCGCCGACATCTTCCCGACCTCCTACGAGGTCGGCGTGCT
This sequence comes from Streptomyces sp. NBC_01214, assembly GCF_026340975.1. Lineage (GTDB taxonomy): Bacteria > Actinomycetota > Actinomycetes > Streptomycetales > Streptomycetaceae > Streptomyces. The sequence goes on from NZ_JAPEOS010000001.1 coordinate 3,850,370, forward strand.
CAACGGCAACGTGCGCCCGGGTGACACCGTCGTCGTGGTCGGTGCCGGACCCATCGGTCTGGCCGCCATCGCCACGGCACGGCTCTACAGTCCCGGGCGGACCATTGCCGTCGACCTCGCCGCCTCCCGACTCGCTGCCGCGCGCGACCTCGGCGCCGATGCGACCGCGAGCGCGGACGAGGAGCCCGAGCGGCTGGTGGAGGACCTCACCGACGGGCTCGGGGCGGACGTGGTCATCGAGGCCGTCGGCGTGCCCGAGGCGTTCGAGATGTGCACCCGCATGGTGCGCCCGGGCGGGCGGGTCGCCAACATCGGGGTCCACGGGAAGCCCGCCGTCCTCCACCTCGAAGACCTGTGGATCAAGGACGTCACCATCACCACCGGCCTCGTCGACACCCATTCCACCCCGATGCTGCTGCGCATGATGGCCGCCGGCCGCCTGCCCGGGGCCGGGATGGTCACCCACCGCTTCGAGCTGGACCAGATGGAAGAGGCGTACGACGTCTTCTCCCGCGCCGGTGAAACCGGCGCCCTCAAGGTCGTGCTCGGCGGACCGCAGCACGACACGGTCGCCGTGCCGCCGCAGGAGCCGTGAGTGCCGTGAGTGCCGTGAAGAACGTGCCGAGCACCCCACCGCAGGAAGCCGGCAGGACGGCGGGACGCACCGACCTGGGCCGCCGCCTGGCGGCCCGCCGCGAAGCCCTCGGTCTGAGCCGCGACGAACTGGGGCGTCGGTGCGGGGCCGACGGCCGGTACATCGCCTACCTCGAAGAGCACGCCGCCAGTCCGGCCATCGGCACGCTCCTGCGGATGGCCGACGCACTCGGCGTCACCGTCGACGACCTGACCGGCGCCGGCGCCGAGCGCGTCGCCGGTCGAGCGAGCGCCCACCGCGACAGTGTGCTCGTACCGCTGGACGAGACCGAATGCCGACGGCTGCTGAACACGCACGGCGTGGGCCGCATCGCGGTCTTCACCCCCGAAGGCCCGGCCGTCCTCCCCGTCAACTACCTCACCGCAGGGCCCGACATCGCCTTCCGCACCTCCGCGGAAGGCGTCACGGCCACAGCGGCACGTACCGAGGTCGCCTTCGAGATCGACAACATCGACGACGTGACCGCCACCGGCTGGAGCGTGCTGGCCGTGGGCGAACTGGCGGCCGTCACGGACCCGGACGAGATCCACCGCCTCAACACCGCGGCCCGCTCCCAGCCCTGGGCCGGCGGCCCGCGCAACCACTGGATGAAGCTCACCCCGGCTCGGATCACCGGCCGTCGCGTGGTGCACGACTCATGATCGACCTACGCGCGGTCGTCTTCGACACCGACGGAGTGCTCCTGGCCACGGCGGACCGCCACGCGGCCGCCTGGAAGGAGACCTTCGACGGCTGCCTCCCCGAGTGGCAGGCACCGCACGGCGGTGCACGACCGCGCCCGTTCGATGCCGTCCGCGAATACCGGGACCTGGTCGACGGCCGCTCCCGCCTCGACGGCGTACGCGCCTTCCTCACCGCCCGCCACGTCGACCTCCCGCCCGGAACGCCCGAGGACCCGCCCGGGTGCGCCACCGTCCACGCGGTCGCCGCCCGCAAGGAGGAGGTCTTCTCCGCGATGGTGCGGACCGAAGGAGTCCGTACCTTCGACGACGTGCGGCCCGTACTCCGGGCACTGCGGGAGAAGACGATCCGGTGCGCAGCCGTCTCGGCTTCCCGGCACGCCCGCGCCCTCCTGGAATCCGTAGGGCTCATCGGCTACTTCGACGCCCTGGTGGACGGCGAGGACGCGGCCGCGCTCGCCCTTCCGGGCAAACCCGACCCCGCGCTCTTCCTCGAAGCTGCCGGCCGGCTCGACGTCACCGCCGCACACACCGCCGTCGTGGAGGACGCGCTCGTAGGCGTCGATGCGGGGCGCCGGGGCCGCTTCGGGCTGGTGGTGGGGCTCGACCGCGGGGGCGACCCTCGCACGGGGGACGCCCTGCGCACGTACGGCGCCCAGCTCGTCCTGCCCGACCTCGGCGGACTGCCCGCCGCCCTCGAAGGGTCCCGCCGCCCGTGAACACGCCCTGGCGCTGGGAGTACCACCGCTACGACCCCAAGACCGAGCGGCTGGTCGAGTCGCTGTGCGCCCTGGGCAACGGCCGCTTCGCCACCCGTGGTTCAGCCCCCGAAAGCGTCGCCGACGGCGTCCACTACCCGGGCACCTACCTCGCCGGCTGCTACGACCGGCTCACCTCCACCATCGGCGGACGAACGGTCTCCAACGAGGACATGGTCCGGTTGCCGGACTGGACCGCCCTGCGGTACCGCTGCCTGCCCGAGGGCGCACCGCCCGGCGACTGGCTCACGCCCGACCACCCGGCCCTGCGCCACAGCCACGTATCGCTGGACCTGCGCGGCGGTACGCTCACCCGCCGGATGCTCTTCCACGACGCCGAGGGCCGCCGCCTGGGCGTCACGCACACCCGCCTCGTCCACATGGGCGACCCGAACCTGGCGGCGCAGCGCACGCTCTTCAGGGCGTACGGCTGGCGCGGCAGGATCGAGATCGAGTCCGTACTCGACGGCGACGTCACGAACGCGGGCGTCGAGCGCTACCGCGCCCTGGCCGGGCGGCACCTCGTCGAGCACCGGGCCGGGGTGGAGGCGCAGGGCACCGCCTGGCTGTCCTGCACCACCAGCACCTCACGGGTTCGGATCGGGCTCGCGGTCCGGACGACAGCACGTCCGCTGGCGCCGGTGGGTAGGGCCTGCACGGCAACCACCGCCACCCAGACGTTCGTCCTGCCGATCAGGCGGGCCGCCCCGGTCGTCGTCGTGAAGGCCGCTGCCCTGTGCAGCTCGCTCGACCGTCCCCCGGCCGATCCCGTGAGCCGGAGCATCGACCGCGCCGTACACGCACCGGACTTCGCCCACCTGCTGGCCTCCCACCGGGCGTCCTGGCAACGTCTCTGGAACGACGGGGAGTTGAAGGTACCCGGTGAGACCGGCCGGGTGCTGCGGCTGCATTCCTTCCACGTCCTCCAAACCCTCTCGCCGCACACCGTGGAGCTCGACGTCGGCGTCCCGGCCCGCGGCCTCCACGGCGAGGCGTACCGGGGGCACGTCTTCTGGGACGAGCTGTTCGTCCTGCCCCACCTCGCCCTCCACCTCCCCGACACCGCCCGCGCCCTGCTGATGTACCGGCACCGACGGCTCCCCGCGGCACGGGAGGCCGCCCGCCGAGCCGGGGTCAAGGGGGCGATGTTCCCCTGGCAGAGCGGCAGTTCCGGAGCCGAGGAGACGCAGCGGCTGCACCTCAACCCGCGCTCCGGCCGCTGGCTGCCCGACCACTCCCACCTCCAGCGCCACGTGGGATCGGCCATCGCCTGGAACGTGTGGCGGTACGGGCGGGCCACCGGTGACATCGGCTTCATGCACGGCCCCGGAGCCGAACTCCTCCTGCACGTAGCCCACTTCTGGGCCGACGCGGCGACCTGGGACATCGGCCTCGGCCGCTACCGGATCCGCGGAGTCGTCGGCCCGGACGAATACCACGACGCCTACCCGGACGCCGCCGCTCCCGGCATAGACGACAACGCCTACACCAACGTCACCGCCGCGTGGGTGCTCGCCCGCGCCCTCGAACTGTACGGGGAACTCCCGGCAGCCCGACGCGCCGAGCTCCTCGCGCACCTCGGCATCGGCCCCGACGACCTCCGCTCCTGGGAGGACGTCTCGTACCGCTTGTACGTGCCGTTCCACCAGGACGTGATCAGCCAGTTCCACGGCTACGGAGACCTCGCCGAGCTCGACTGGGACGGTTACCGCGCCCGCTACCACGACATCCGCCGCCTGGACCGCATCCTGGAAGCCGAGGGCGACACCCCCAACCGCTACCAGGCGTCCAAGCAGGCCGACACCCTCATGCTCGGCTACCTCTTCCGCCCCACCGAACTCGAATCCCTGTTCACCCGGCTCGGATACCGCCTCGACGACGACCTCTGGCGCAGGACGGTGGCCCACTACCTGCGGCGCACCTGCCACGGCTCCACGCTCAGCAGTCTCGTACACGGCTGGGTCCTCGCCCGGCAGCAGGGCCCGGAAGCCTGGCGCTACTGCCAGGAAGCCCTGCTCGGCGACATCACCGACGTCCAGGGCGGCACCACCGGCGAAGGGATCCACCTCGGCGCCATGGGCGGCACCCTCGACCTCGTCGAGCGCGGCATCGTCGGCCTCGAACCCCACGGCGACGGTCTGCACATCGACCCGGTGCCCCTCTCCGAGGTGCCAGGGTCCTCGTTCTCGATCTCCTACCTGGGGCACCGGGACGTCCGCATCCGGCTCCGGCCCGGCCGGCTCGGCATCAGCGTCCCCCCGTCGCTCCTGGGCCCGGTGCCGGTCGTCCTGCCCGGCGACCGGAAGGAAGGCGTTGCCGCGGGCCAGGAACGGTGGTTCCGGCTACCCAAGGGGTGACGCGGCCACCGCCGCGGTCGCGCGGGAGCCGCCGCGCGGAGGACCGAACGGCCCCCGGAGGGATCCGTCCGGCCCAAGCGGACCGGCAGCCGGCCGCGTGACAGTGGGACCAGGCCCCACCACGGAAACGAGGAGCACCCGCCATGAGCACCAAGCGAGTCCTGGTCGCCTACGGCACCCAGCACGGCGCCACCGCCGGCATCGCCGAACGGATCGGCGAGACCCTGCGCGAGGACGGTCTCGACGCCGTCGTGCTGCCCGCCGACGAGGTTCACGACGTTCGCACCTACGACGCCGTGGTCATCGGCGGCTCCCTCTACGCCGGCCACTGGAGCAGCAAGGCCAAGCACTGTGCCGAACGCAACGCCGACTCCCTGCGGCACCGGCCGGTGTGGATGTTCAGCAGCGGCCCGCTCGACCGGTCCGCCGAGGAGCACGACATTCCCCCGGTCGCCGCCGTCGCCCGGGAGATGCAGTTGGTCGGAGCGCGCGAGCACATGACCTTCGGCGGCAGCATCACGGCCCACACCCCGGGCTTCCTCGCCAGGGCACTGACCCGCCAGGGCAAGGGCGGAGACTTCCGCAACCCCGAGCGGATCCGGAAGTGGGCCCACCACATCAGCGCCGAGCTCGCCACCGCCTGAAGGGACGGGCCCGCGGCTCGGCGAGGACCGGCGAGGACCGGCACGGAGGCGCGCCATGCACCGACGGAAGAGAGGGACGAGGGGCAACCCCCTCAGGCGTGCGGCCGACCGCACCCGGACCCGTATGCACGCCGCCTTCGCACTGACCTGCCTGCTGGCGGTCATCGCCGGTCTCGCCCTCGGGCGGGCCGCTTGGACGGACGGCCACCGTGCCGCTGAGGACACCGCGCGCCACCGGCACACCGTGACGGCGACCACGGTCGGCGGGGCCACCCTGCGAGCCGGTGACCGGCCGAGCAGCCCGCCGCTCACCGTGGCCACCGCCACCTGGTCCTACCCCTCCCACCGCACGCACACGGAAGCCGTCCCCGTGCCGGCAGCGACCCGCAGCGGTGACACGGTCCGCGTGTGGGTCGACGACGACGGCAGGGCGGCCGCAGCGCCGCCCGACCGGGCCCACATCGCCCTGAACGCGGCGGCAGCCGGCGCCGGCGCGCTGGCCGGGACCGTGCTCGTCGGCGGCGCCCTCGTCGCCGTGCGCCTGCGCATCGTGGACGCGCACAGCGCACGGTCCTGGGAAACCGAATGGGCGGGCATCGAGCCCCTGTGGTCCGGCCGCCTGCGGCCCGGCCAGGGGGCCGGCGATGACTGAGACCGCGGGCGCGTCTCCCGCCGCAGGCCCAGACTGAAACCATGGGCGACGGGCCGGCGATCGAGCTGACCGGGCTGACCAAGAGGTACGGACCGGTGAGGGGAATCGACCGCCTCAGCCTCACGGTGGCACCGGGTGAGGTATTCGGCTTCCTCGGGCCGAACGGCGCGGGGAAGACGACCACGCTGCGCTGCCTCACCGGCCTGCTCCGGCCCAGCGGGGGACGGGTGCGGGTGCTCGGGCTGGACCCGATCGCCGACCATCGCCGGGTGACCCCGTACCTGGGCTACCTGCCGGGTGAACTGCGCCTGTACCCGGAACTCTCCGGATCGGAAACGCTCGATCTGCTGGCCGCGCTGCAAGGCGCTCCGGTGCCCCGTCGCAGCGAGCTGTGCGATCGGCTGGGGCTGACGCCCGCCGTCCTCGCCCGCCCCGTCGGAGGCTACTCGCGGGGCATGAAGCAGAAGCTCGGCCTGGTGCAAGCGATGCAGCACGATCCGCGCCTGGTGGTGCTCGACGAACCGACCGAGGGGCTCGACCCTTTGGTCCAGGAGACGTTCTTCGCCCTGCTGGGCGAGGCGGCCGCAGCTGGACGCACCGTCCTGCTCTCCAGCCACGTCCTGCCGGAGGTGCAGCGTACGTGCGGGCGCGTGGCGATCATCCGGGACGGACGACTGGTCACGGTCCAGAGCGTGGCCGGCCTGCGCGAGGCCCGTGCCCGACGGATCAGGCTGTCCTTCGCGGACGGGCAGGGGGCACGGCCACTGGGCGGCGCCGAGCGCTGGGCCCCGCACTGGCAGGGTGACCGGGTGGAGCTGCTCGTACCGCCGAGCGAGGTGGTGGGGGCCCTGCGCACCCTGCTCGGACTGGCGGTGGTCGACATCACGGTGGAGGAGGCCGGTCTGGACGAGGCCTTCATGGACCTGTACCGCGACGGTGACGGGCGGGAGGAGCCGTGAGAGAGCGGTGGCCCCTGCTGTGGCTCGCCCTGTACCGGCGGCGCCGGATGCTGGTCGCCCTGCTCGTCGGCATGGTCGTCTTCGAGGCGCTCATCGTGGTGGTCGCCAACGCGGTTCCTCCGGGGCAGCTCTTCTCCGCGGGCGGGAAGGGACCGCCGTCGGCCTACCGCGCGTTCAGCGGGTCCAGCGGTGACGTGTCGATCGCCAGTTACGCCGGACTGCTGGGCGCCGGCCTCACGCACCCGTTCTGGATCGCCATGCAGCTCACCGCGATCGGCTCGCTCGCCGCGGCCGCTGTGGCGGCGGACGTGGAATCCGGGACCGTGGAACTGGTGATGGTGCGGCCCGTCAGCCGGACCCGGCTGCTGGCCGAACGGACCGCCGCCCTGGTGCTCGCGGCGTTGGCCCTGAACGCGGCCGCGACCCTCACGGTGGCGGTGGGGGTGGCGCTGTCACCGGACATCCGCCGTGCGGTGCCGATCGGCGGGGTGTTCGCCGCCGGGATCATGGGCCTCGGCTTCGCCCTGTGCCTGATCGGGCCGGCGATGGCCGTATCGGCCGGGGGACGACGGCGGGCCCAGGTGATCGGCGCGACCATCGCGATCGGAGCCGTGGGATTCGCCGTCAACTTCATCGCGCTGGCATGGCGGCCGGCGGCCCCGCTCAGGTTCCTCAGCCCGTTCCACTACTACGCCCCGGGCGACGCCCTGGCCGGAGGCGGCGTGCTCTGGCCCCAGCTCGGGATCCTGGTCGGCGTGGGGACGCTGGGCGTCCTCCTAGCCGATCTGCTGCTCCGGCGCCGAGACCTCGCACCCTGAACGGAGCCGCAACGAAACGGAGCCGCAACGAGTGGCCACGGGGCGTCCGGCGCCTCTCCCCCCGGATCCCCTACTCCCGGATTTCCAGTACCTCGGTCACCGGGCGGCGCGGCGTGGCGGGCCCTACAGGTCCGTAGCCGAGGCGGAGGACCATCTGTACGTGTCCCATGGCCGCGACCGGGTCGCGGACCGTCCACCGCAGCTCCGGCCATTCCAGGGGCTGGGACGTCATCGAGGTGGCAAGGCCGTCGGCAGTGGCCTGGAGGAGGACGCGCTCCATCGCCTGGCCCGCGTGCAGCCAGTCGACCCTCGTGTCCCCCGAGGTGCTGAGCAGGGCCAGCTGCGGCCGCTCCTCGAACACGGCCCAGCCACGATCCGGCACCGGCCCGGCCCGACCGAAGTCGCGTACGGGCGTAGGGCCTGCGGAACTCTTCGATCCGAACGCGGCGGCGGGAATGCCGTCGCGGCGCCCGCCCGTAGCACCCCGCACGGGGGAGACCCAGTCCGCGGTCTCCGCACGGACGAGCGGATCGATCTCCTCGCGGTGTTCCGCGTCCCGGACCAGCCCGAGCACGGTGTCCAAGTGCCACGGGTCCGGGACGGTCAGCCGGCAGCCCTCCAAGCGGGCCGCGGCCACCAGGCCGTCCAGCAGCGCGGTGGGCACCGGCTCGTCGCCGAAGGGGTACCGGCTGGTGCGGCGACGCCGGACGGCGCCGTGCAGGGCGGCCAACTGGTGGTCCTCGCCCGCCGTTCCGTCGACGGTCACCGTGGCGAGCAGCCACGGTTCGCCGTCGTCCGGCAAGAGCCGTACGCGGACGGGAAGGCCGTTCCGGGCCGCGGACACGCGCAGGTTGAACAGCGCCGCGGCGCAACCGAGCTGGAGGGCCCGGTGGTTCGGGTCGGTCCGGGTCATGGCGCGGTCCGGATCGCCGTACAGGTCCAGGGTTCCGCTGCCCGCACGGAACACGAACTTCCAAGGCTGGGCGTTGTGCATGGACGGGGCGGTGACGGCGTCGTCGACGAGCCGGGCCACGGTGGCGGGGTCGAGAGGTGTGGCGGTCATGGGACTGGTCCTGTCTGTGCGGCCTCGTTCGTGATGGGCACCGGGGTGGTGAAGTCCGCCTTGACGTCCACGACGCCCGGTACGGTGCCGGCGGCGCGCACGACGACGTCCTCCATCGTCGGGTCCGGCAGCGACCCGTGCAGGTAGACGATGCCGCCCGCCACATGGACGTACACCTCGGCGGAACGGTGCGGGATCAGCTGGTACGCGATCAGCTCGCGGACCTCGGCGCCGATGTCACGGTCGGGGCGCAGGAAGACCTTGAGCAGGTCGCCGCGGCTGACGACGCCGACGAAGCGACCGTCGCCGTCGACCACGGGAAGGCGCTTGAGGTGTCTGCGGGCCATCAAACGCGCCGCGGTGGGGATGGTGGCCCCGCTCGTGACGGTCACCGCCGGGCGGGTCATCAGCTGCTCGGCGGTGGTGCCATGGGCCGCGCCGGGGCCTTGGGCCTTGATCAGCAGGTCGGCTTCGGAGACGACGCCGGCCACCTTTCCGTCCTGGGCCAGGACGGGGAGCGCGCTGACGTTCCACATCCGCAGCGCTTCCACGACGTCCTTGAACGCGGTTTCCCGCTCGACGGAGATCGCGGCGTGCGTCATGACGTCCTCGACGGTGCGCAGGTGCTTCATGGCTGCGACTCCTTTCGTGCGGTCCGGCGCCGCATCACCAAGGCATCGCGCGGCGGCCGTGGTCGGCGTGGGCGGTTGCCGTGTCGTCGGTGCGCGCGGTGACCCGTGATGCCACCGCGACGACCCCGTCGAGGCGCTCGACGAGGCTGAGGAGCGCTGCGAGCTGACTGCGCAGCTCGACACGGCCGTCCAGGGTGACGATGCCGTCCACCACGTGGACCTCGACGTCACCGGCCGGAACGCCCAGTACCTCCACGAGGACCTCGTCGCTGACGCGTCGGCGTATCTCGGAGTCCGGGCGCAGGAACGTGCGGAGCAGGTCCCGGCGGGTGACGATGCCGACGAGCCGGTCCTCCACGTCCACGACGGGGAGGCGTTCGATGCTCCGGCGGGTCATCAGCCGCGCGGCGTCGGCCACCGTGTCCTCGGCGTGGACGGTGACCGCGGGCGCGGACATGACGTCGCCCGCGGTGGGCGGTCCCGTCCCCGAGCCGTTCCGCTGGGAGGCGTGGGGGTCCGCCGTGCGGGGGTCCGCCGTGTGGGCCAGCAGGTCCGTCTGGGAAACGACGCCCACCACGCGGTCCTCGTCGTCCAGGACGGGGACTCCCGAGATGTCGTACTGGGCGAGGAGCTTCGCGACGTCCTTGAAGGCGGTGACCGGGGCCACGGAGACGACCTCGTCGGTCATCAGGTCCGCTACCTTGATGCGCTTCATGGGGCCCTCCTGCTCCGCCGCGCCGCGCGACGCTGGTGTCCGGTGTCGGGTGTGACCCCACCCTCCACCGACCCCCGCCCGTAGATCGAGGGCCGAACGGTCCCGTCCCGGGCCGTAAGGGCCCCGGACGACACGGGGGACGATGGGGACCTTTGGCCCCCTCGGCTGTCCCGGGCGGCCCTCTTCCCGGAGCGCGGAAGGTGTCAGCGTGAGTGGTGTCCTTCATCGGATCCTCGGTTGGGAGGAATCGTGGAAAGCACCTTCCGCACCCCGGACACCAGCTCGGTCATCGTCGGCGTGGACGGCTCGGAGCCGGCGCGCAGCGCCGCCCTGTGGGCTGCCCAGGAGGCGGTGCGCCGTGACCGTCCCCTCCACGTCGTCTACGGGGCCGACACCGACGGCCGGACCCTCTACCTGCCGGCGGAAACCGTCGAAATGGTCCGCTTCAACGGTCGTGAGCTGCTGGACGCCACGGTGAAGGCCGTGGCGGCCGAGTACCCCGGCCTGAACGTGACCACCGAGTTCAGCCGGGCGGACGCCGTCACCGCCCTGCACCGGGCCGCCGGTCTCCACGGCACGGTCGTGGTGGGCAACCGGGGCCTGGGCGGATTCAACTCCCTCCTGCTCGGATCGGTGGGGCTGGGCACCGCGGCCATCGCCATGACCCCCGTCATCGTCGTCCGGGGCACCCACGGGGCCGACGAGACCGGCACGGTCCTCGCCGCCGTGCGCGACGAGCACGACGTCCAGATCGCCCGGTACGCCGCGCGGGAAGCCGAGCTGCGCAAGGCCTCCTTGCGGCTGCTGCACGTGTGGAACGTCCTCCAGTCGGTCGGCGAGGTGGTCAGCATGCTCGACGGCGTCGACGAGATCGCGAGCGGGCACGAAGAGACCCTGCGGGCCGCCACGGACGTGATCCGCGGCGAATTCCCCGATCTGGACGTGCAGGCCGACGCGGAGAAGAGCATCTCCGTCGCCGGAGTCCTGGTCGAGGCGTCCCGCCACGCCGACCTGCTCGTCATGGGCGGCCGCCGGGCCCCCGGCCCCCTCGGGCTCGCCCCCAACCTGGGCAAGGCGACGCACAGCCTGCTGCACCACGCGCACTGCCCCGTCCTCCTCATCCCCCGGACCGGCGGCGATTTCGGGAGCCGGGCGTGAACGGCCACCAGCCGGGAAGGCACGGCATCGTCGTGGGCGTCGACCCGGATCGGGAGTGGCACCTTCCCCTGGCCTGGGCCGCCGACGAAGCCCACCGGCGCAGGCTCCCGCTGCGCCTGGTCCTCGCGGTACCGCCCCGGCACGACACCCCTCACGCTGACGAAACCCCCGGGCAGAACGACACCCCCGACCAGATCGCCCTGCGGCGGGCCGCCGCCGACCTGCTCGAAGCGGCGTGCGACTGGGTGCGCGCCCGCCACCCGGAGGCGAGCGTCACCGGCGAGCTGGTGGGAGGTTCTCCCGCCCCGGCCCTGGGCGGCGCGGCGCGGGACGCCCGGATGATCGTCCTCGGCTCCCGGCACCTGAGCCGCACCGCGGAGTTCTTCAGCGCCGGCTCGCTCGTGGTGCCCGTCACCGCCCAGGCCCGCTGCCCCGTCGTCGTCGTGGGCGACGCCGAGCACATCAGCCAGCAGCCGCCCTACGTCGTCGCGGGGATCGACGGCAGCCCGTCCGCCACGGCCGCGCTGGCCTTCGCCTTCGACGAGGCCGACCTCCGGGGAGCGACGCTGCGGGTCGTCCACGTGTGGCAGCCGCCGCTGATCGTGCTGGACGCCGAGGAGGAGGCGCTGCGGGCCCGGCACACCCTGCTCTCCGAGGCCACCGCCGGCCTGTCCGAGAAGTACCCGGACGTGCACGTGACGCACGAGGTCCTGACCGGCCACCCGGTCGAGGAACTGGCCCGGGCCGCCGAGCACGCCCTGGCCGTCGTCGTGGGCCGACGCGGGCGCGGCGGTTACACCGGCATGCGGATCGGATCCGTCGTCCACGGCCTCCTGCACCGGGCGCACTGCCCGGTGATCACCGTGCCCACCGGCTGACACAGACCGACCGTACCGGGCCGACCGCCGACCGCCGGTCGGCCCGGTACGGTCGCGACGAGTGGGAAGGTCCTGCGGCCCGGAGCTACGGTGGAGGCGACGGCCCCGTCGTCCTCGTTGCCGGCCGGAGGTGGGGCATGAGCGCATGCGATCAGCCCGCCCGGAGCGGTGCTCCGCGCCTGCGGCTCGACGAGCTACTGGACGAACTCCAGGTGCGGATCGACGAGGTCAGGAGCACCCGCGACCGGCTGAACGGCCTGCTCGAAGCCGTCATGTCGGTCGGCCGGGAACTCGACCTCCCCCAGGTGCTGCGCGGCATCGTCGAGGCGGCCGTGCTGCTCGTGGACGCCGAGTACGGGGCCCTCGGCGTCATCGGGGACCACAAGAAGCTGGCCGAGTTCCTGCCCGTCGGAGTCAGCGACGGCCTCCGCGCGCAGATCGGGGACCTGCCCTCCGGGCACGGCATCCTCGGCGAGCTGATCCGCCACCCCGAGCCGCTCCGACTGTCGGAGCTGTCCCAGCACCCCGCCTCGTACGGCTTCCCGGCCCACCACCCGCCGATGCACTCCTTCCTCGGCGTCCCGATCCGGGTCCGCGAGGAGGTCTTCGGCAACCTCTACCTGACCGAGAAGCGCGGCGGAGCCGAGTTCGACGCCGAGGACGAGGCGGTGCTGTCCACCCTCGCCGTCGCAGCCGGCATCGCCATCGAGAACGCCCGGCTCTTCGAGGAGGTACGGCTGCGCGAGCGCTGGCTGGAGGCCAGTTCCGACATCACCAGCGCCCTGCTCTCCGGAGCACCCGAGGACGAGGTCCTCCAGGGCATGCTGGAGCGGGCCAAGGACATCACCAGCGCCGACACGGGCGTCTTCTACCTGCTCGGCTCCGCCGGCGAGCTGAGGGGCCCGCAACGGCCTCATCACGGTCCCCGACGTGGCGACCGACGCGTGCGTGACCGTGCAACCGGAGCGATGGAAGGGCTTCGGCCCGGCGGTCGCCGTCACCATCGGCACCAAGGAGCGGCTCAGCGGCGTCCTGATCCTGGCCCGCCGGCACGGTCACCCCCAGTTCGCCGCTGTCGAAGTCGCCGCGCTGCCGGGGTTCGCTGGTCAGGCCGCCCTCGCGCTGGAGCTCGCCGAGCGGCGCCGCGACGCCGAGCAGCTGAGCCTGCTGGAGGACCACGACCGCATCGCCCGCGACCTGCACGACCTGGCCATCCAGCGCCTCTTCGCCACCGGCATGACCCTCCAGAGCGCGCAGCGCTTCGTCGACCATCCCCAGGCGTCCGAACGCCTCGCGCGCGCCGTGGACGACCTGGACGACACCATCAAGATCATCCGCTCCACCATCTTCGGGCTCCGCGAGCACGATGCCCCCGGCGAGGCGTCCACGCTGCGCACCCGCCTCGTCCGGGCCCTGGACGGGGCCGCTGCGGTCCTGGGCTTCGCCCCGGCCCTGCGGATGGAGGGGCTGATCGACACCGACGTACCGGCGGCCGTCGCGGACGAGGCCCTCGCCGTGGTGGGGGAAGCCCTCACCAACGTCGCCCGCCATGCCCGGGCCACACGGGTAGAGGTCTCGATCGCCGCGGCCGGGGGGAACCTGACGATCACCGTGACCGACAACGGCGCCGGGATGTCCGGGGGCGGCCGGCGCAGCGGACTGCGGAACCTGGCGGAGCGAGCCGAAGGGCTGGGCGGCCGGATGGAGGTCGGGGGGCGGGGCGACGGGGAGCGGGGCACCTGCCTGGAGTGGAAGGTGCCACTGGTCCCGCCGAAGCGGTGACCTCGTACGAGGTGACCGTCTACGAGGTGACCGTCTACGAGGTGACCGTCTACGAGGTGACCGTCTACGAGGTGACCGTCTACGAGGTGACCGTCTACGAGGTGACCGTCTACGAGGTGACCGTCTACGAGGTGACCGTCTACGAGGTCACCGCGTACGACGTGACCGTCGTCAGTGCTCCTGCTGCTTCGCCGTCCCGGCGTTGTGCTCGTGCACCTGGGCGGCGATGACGGCCGCCTGGACCCGCCGCTCGACTCCGAGCTTGCCCAGCAGCCGTGAGATGTGGTTCTTGACCGTCTTCTCGGACAGGTAGAGCTGCTTGGCGATCTGCCGGTTGGTGAGGCCCTCGCCGATGAGTTCGAGGACGGCCCGCTCCCGTTCGGACAGGGCCGCCAGGCGGGCGTCCTGCGGTGGCTTCGCCGCTTCCGGGTCGCGCAGGGAGTGCATCAGACGGGCGGTCGTCGCGGGGTCCAGCATGGACTGGCCCGTGGCCACCGTGCGTACGGCCGAGACCAGGTCGGAGCCCTTGATCTGCTTCAGCACGTAGCCGGCGGCACCCGCCATGATCGCGTCCAGCAGGGCGTCCTCGTCGTCGAACGAGGTCAGCATCAGACAGGCCAGGCCCGGCATGCGCGCGCGGAGCTCGCGGCAGACGGTGATGCCGTCGCCGTCGGGCAGCCGGACGTCGAGTACGGCGACGTCCGGACGGAGCGCCGGCCCGCGGGCCAGTGCCTGCTCGGCGGTGCCGGCTTCGCCCACGACGGTGATGTCCGGCTCCGCGTCCAAGAGGTCCCGCAGCCCGCGCCGGACCACCTCGTGGTCGTCGAGGAGGAACACCTTGACCGGCGCCTTGGCGGAGGCGTTCGGATCATCGGACATGATCGCCCCTGGTTCGGTCCGTTCCGTGCGGTTCCATCGGAATTGTCTCAGCACGGCGCGCGAAGCACCTCGCGGCCGGCAGCAAGGCAGGCCGGCCCCGCCAGCCGCGCTAGGCCCCGTCGTCAACGTCCCGTCTGGCCCGCGACGCCCGGCGCCGCACCTCATCCCCCAGACTCCGTCCGGGGGACCCCCGGGGTGTCGGGCGCGCCGCGGGCTCGGCCGACGCCACTTTGACGACAGGACCTAGGCGGCGAGGGTGCTCTCCGCGGTGGCCGTGCCCTCCTTGCCGTCCAGCTCCATCCGGACGTCCACCACGCCCTCGACCGCACGGATCGCCCGCGCGAGCAGGGGGACCAGGGCCCGGTCCCGCAGTGGGCCGCGCAACGTGACCACGCCGTCCAGCACGGCGAATTCCAAGGTCGTACCGGGCGCCAGGTCGGCGAGCACGCTCTGGCGGATCTCCTCCTCCAGCTCCTCGTCGGGCCGCAGGAACACCTTCAGGAGGTCGCTGCGACTGACGACACCCTCCAGCATGCCGAGCGCGTTCACCACGGGCAGGCGCTTGACGTGCTTGCGGGCCATGATCCGGGCGGCTTCGGCCACGGGCGCGTCGGGGTGCACGGTGATCGCCGGACTCGACATGAGCTCCTCGGCCAGCACCGCGCCGGCCTTCGAAGCCTCCTCCAACTGCTCGGGCAGCGCGGGTTCCGTACGCCGGAACTCCTCCTTCGGCAGCAGGTCCGCCTCGGAGACCACGCCGACGACGCGGCCCTCGCCCTCCAGGACGGGGACCGCGCTGACCTTCCACTGGTGCATCAGCTCGACGATCTCCTTGTACGACGCCTCGCGGCCGATGGCGACGGCGGTGTGCGTCATGACGTCACTGACGGTGTAGCGGGATGCGGGCATGACCGGCTCCTTCGCCGTGCGGACGGTCGGACGATCGGACGATCAGAGGAAGCTGCCGCTGCCGTACGGCGCGTACAGGTCGAGGAGGCGCACGCGGGCGGCCTGCAGCCGGTGGGCGAGGACCTGCCCGACCCAGTGGCCGAGGGCAGAGCCGAAGGCGGTGTCGGCGTCCATCAGCATCCGCACGCGCGCCGCGTCGAACTCGTACGTGCGGACGGGCGTCATCGCCTCGGCGCCCAGACGCCAGGAGTACGGCTTGAAGAGCCACGAGCAGCCGACCAGCTGACCGGTGCCGAGGCTCTCTATGACGGCGGCGCGCCGCCCGGGCACGTGGACGTCCAAGGTCACGGTGCCCGACCGGACGATCCAGAACCGATCCGCGCGTCCGCCCTCGCGGAAGATGCGCGTCCCCTCGGCGAAGTTGACCTCTCGGGCCAGTTCCATCAGGCGGGAACGGCAGTCGGCGGGCAGCGCCTCGGAGATGCGGGTGGGCGACGGGGTGCTCATGAGCGGCCTCCTGTTCGAGTCCGCCTTCAGTCTTGGTGGTAACGCCGGTCGTGGGCAGGGCCCTGTGGTCCCGGCTGTGGGCCGACCGGCCCATGCCGGGGCCCGGTGCAGCCGGAGATCCTGGCAGCAGACGGCCGGCTCGCGGCCGTCGCCCAGCGGATCCTCGCGCAACGGTTCGCCAGGGGCGGGATCGACGACGAGGAGCACGGCCGGCGGCCCGCGGTGCTGCGCAGCCGTGCCCCCGGGCCCACGCCCCTTCGAGAAGCCAACAGCGGGCCAGGGCCCTGGCATCCCGCCCGCTCGACCAAGGACGCCCACGATGAAGAGCGACACGGCCGGCACGACCACCGGCCCGACTGCCGTCAGCACGCCGGGACGACAGATGGAAGAGCTCCGCGCTGACGAGGCCCTGCACCTGTTGGGCACCGTCGCACTGGGCCGGCTCGTGTTCACCCGGCACGCGCTGCCCGCCGTGCGTCCGGTCAACCACCTTCTCGATGCCGGCGACATCATCATCCGCGTGTCGGACGGATCGACACTGGCGGCCCTGCTCGCGGCCCAGGAAGGCGCGGGAGTGGTCGTCGCCTACGAAGCCGATGCCATTGACCAAGGCGCGCACCTGGGGTGGAGCGTGGTCGCCACCGGCTACGCCACCGCCGTCACCGCTCCCGGCGAGATCGAGCGCTACGCGCACCTCCTGCGGCCCTGGGTCGAGGGCGCCGCATCGGGCACCATCCGGATCAGGCCCGACCTGGTCACCGGCTTCCGGCTGCTGGAGAGCAGCACGTAGCGGTCGGCCCGCTCGCGCGCTTCACCTCCTCGCAGCCCTCCGCCCGGCACGATGGTGAGCCACAGGCCCGCACGGAGTCCCGGAGGTGCCATGCCCCAGCACGGACGGATCGCGGCGATCCCGCCCGCCTTCCGCGGCTACGGGCGGAAGTGGCTGCGGGGCGACGTCCTGGCCGGCATCACGGTCGCCGCCTACCTGGTTCCCCAGGTCATGGCGTACGCGGGCGTGGCAGGTCTGCCCCCGGTCGTCGGGCTGTGGGCCGTGCTGCCCGCCATGGCCCTCTACGCCCTGAGCGGCACCTCACGCCTGCTGTCCGTCGGACCGGAGTCGACCACCGCCCTCATGACCGCCGTGGCCGTCGGGCCGCTGGCAGCCGGCGACCCCGCGCGCTACGCGGTGCTCGCGGCAGCCCTGGCACTCGTCGTCGGCCTGCTCTGCCTGGTCGCATGGGCCGTCCGGCTCGGCTTCCTGGCCGACCTCCTCTCCCGGCCCGTGCTCGTCGGCTACCTGGCCGGAGTCGCCTTCATCATGATCGTGGACCAGCTGCCCCGCCTGACCGGGACCAGCGGTGGCGGGTCGGGGTTCTTCCCCCAGCTCTTCTCGTTCCTCCGCCACATCGGCGACCTGCACGGGCCCACGACGCTGATGGCCGCGGGCTGCCTGCTCCTGCTGTTCACCCTGCCCCTGCTACGACGGCCCCTGCCCGGACCGCTCGTCGTCCTCGCCCTCTCCACCGCGGTGGTGGCGGTCTTCGCGCTGGACGAGAACCAGGGGATCGACGTCATCGGCACGGTCCCGACCGGCCTGCCGGCATTCGCCCTGCCCCGGCCGGCCGACCTCGCCGACCTGGTGCTGCCGGCCCTCGGTGTCCTCCTGGTCGGCTACACCGACGTCGTCCTGACCGCACGCGCCTTCGCCCGGCACGACGACCCACGGCCCCTGGACGCCAACCAGGAGCTGCTGGCCCTCGGCACGGCGAACCTCGGCGCCGGATTCCTCCAGGGCTTCCCGGTCAGCAGCAGTGCCAGCCGCACCGCCCTCGCCGACTCCTCGGGAGCCCGTACCCAGATGTACTCCCTCGTCGGCGCCGCCTGCGTGGCCGCCGTCCTCCTCTTCCTCGGCCCCCTGCTCAGCCACACCCCCTCCGCCGCCCTCGGCGCCATCGTCGTCTACGCCGCCGTACGCCTGGTCGAAGTGGGCGAGTTCCGCAGGCTGGCCGCCTTCCGCCGCCGCGAGTTCCTGCTCGCGCTCGGCTGCGGTCTCGGCGTCCTCGCCTTCGGCATCCTGTACGGCGTGCTCCTCGCCGTGGCGCTGTCCGTCGCCGAACTGCTCACCAGGGTCGCCCGCCCCCACGACGCGGTCGAGGGAATGGTGCCCGGTCTGGCCGGCATGCACGACATCGACGACTATCCGACCGCGCGCACCGTTCCCGGTCTCCTCATCTACCGCTACGACTCGCCGTTGTTCTTCGCCAACGCCGAGGACTTCCGCCGCCGGGCGCTGGCCTCGGTCGCCGCCCAGGACGACCCCGTCCACTGGTTCGTCCTGAACACCGAGGCCAACGTCGAGGTCGACATCACCGCCCTCGACGCGGTCGAGGCCCTGCGCTCGGAACTCGCCCGGCGGGACGTCGTGTTCGCACTCGCCCGCGTCAAGCAGGACCTGCGCCGCCCCCTCGACGCCTACGGCCTGACGTCCTCCGTCGGCCCGGAGCGCATCTTCCCCACGCTCCCCACCGCCGTCGCCGCCTACCGGGACTGGCAACGCGCCACGGGCCGCGATCCGGCCCCCTGACGGGGTCAGCCGGCGGTGGGCGTCGCGACGAGTTCGACCTCGAAGCCGTCTTCGTTCTCCAGGTAGGCGGCGTAGTGCTGGGGGCCGCCGGCGTGCGGATGCCGGTCCGGGAACATCAGGCGCCAGCCGTGGCCGGTCGCCTCCTCGGCCAGGCGTTCGACCGCGGCCGCGTCCTCCACGTGGAAGGCCAGGTGGTTCAGTCCCGGCCGGCAGCGGTCGTGCCGGTCGGAAGTGAGGGCCGGGGACCGTTCGACGACCAGGTACGTCGGCCCGAGCCGCCAGCTGCGGCCGTCGGCCCAGTGCTGGTGGGGCGTGTGGCCCAGGGCCTCCAGGAGCCAGCCGAGCGAGGCGATCGCACGGTCGAGGTCGGGCACCCACAGTTCGACGTGGTGCAAGGTGCCGCTGGTCGGCCGGCTCACGCGTAGAGCTCCCGGGCCCGGGCGAGGTCGACGGGCCCGTCCTGCGGCAGGGCCAGGAAGTGGTCCAGCTGCCACTTCTGGGCGCTGCCGGCCTGGCGGTTGGTGGTGGTCACCCAGGGCGGGTAGACGCGGAAGGCGCGCTTGCCGCCGGAGCCGTCCGTCGATACGACACCGTGCCGGCGGAGCGCCTCCAGGGGGAGGACGAACTGGCCGAAGCGGTCACCGTCGCGCGTGCTGACGACGAAGAGGTCCACCGGGTCCGCGGCGTCGAACGGTTGGATGGGACCGGCCGGGGAGCGCTTCCAGACGGTGACGAACTGGCCGACCTTCGTGGGGGTGGTCTTCGCCGCGCGGAACCGGACGGCGCGGCCGTCCAGGGTGAAGGCGTGGGCGGCGTAGGCGGCGCCCTCGGCCTCCGGGACCGGCAGCGAGCAGGTGAATCCGCAGGGGTCGTAGACGAGGGCCTTCGCCGCGAGGAGGTCCGGGTGGGCCGTGGCCGCCTCGGTGTCCGACCACGGCTGGGGGCGGGGAGGGGACGGGGGTTCGAGGTGCGTCGTCATGCCTTCACCCTGTCACGGTCCGGCCCCGGGCCGCGGCCCGCGGCCTGCCGATGCGTCCCACCCGGTTCCCCGTGCACCGGGGCGTGGGGGGAGGTGGCCCCTGCGTGCCGTCAGTCGAGGTCGATGTGGACGCTGGTGGACTTCACGCGGGCGACGGCCTGCACGCCGACCGCGAGACCGAGCTCCTCGACCGCCTCGCGGGTCAGCAGGGAGACCACGCGGTGCGGGCCGGACTGGATCTCGACCTGGGCGGCCACCTCGCCGAGCGTCACCGCCGTCACGATCCCGGGCAGCGCGTTGCGCGCCGAGGTGGCGGACTCGCCGTCGCCCTCGGCCGCCTCCTGGGCGAGCGCCACGCAGAAGGCGGCCAGGTGCACGCCCTCGACCATCCGCTTGTTGCCGTCCCGCAAGGTCGGGAAGCGGCCCGCGTCCGCCCAGCGGCGGGCGGTGTCGGTGCTGACGCGGAGGAGTTGGGCGGCCTCGCCGATCGTGTAGAGCTGCACCCCGCAACTCTATGCCGCCGACGCCCCGGACGTGTCCTCGTGCCCGGCGTCCCGGAGGCGCGATCGCCGGCGGGCGGCCCACGAGGTTGTCGGCCGCGGCCATGGACAGCTGGTACGCGCCCGCCACCGGAACCCCGGGCAGATCGCCGGGCCCGGCGTCGGCGGGCAGCGGAACGTCCGCCGCCGGGATGCCGCCCGCCCCGCAGCGCCGGCCCACGACCGTGGCCGTACGGGAACCGGCCGCCGAGCGGCGGCCGATGAGCCGGGGCGCGTAGCGGACCCCGCACGGCGCCGGCCGCGGGTCGTCGCCCATCCAGCCGGCCACGGCCACGAACACCCGCTCCCCGGCGTGCTTGACGTCCAGCACCCGGTACGTGACCACCCCGGCCGTGCCCACGCCCGCCCCGCCCCGGCCCGCCCCGGCCCGATGGCCAGGCGGGCCACGGGCGGCCCGGCCGCCACGGACCGCGCCCTCGGCGGCGGCACGCTCCGGTGCCGAAGCCGTCCCCGCCTCCACGGCCCCCGGCCCGCCCCCGACGGGACCCTGACGGCCGCGTCCCCGGCCGTACGCATCGCTGACGGCCGGCCGCCGACGGCCGCCCCGGATCGGTAGGCTGGATCCGCCGGGCGCCTGCGACGGGGAGGTACGGGATGGGGACCACCGTGACCGGGCCGCGCCACGGGCCGCGCCCCGGCGCCGACCCGGGGCTGTACGGTCCCTCGTCCGTCACCTGGCAGTGCCACGGCGACCCGATGATGTGGATCGCCGGACTCCGGGCGCTCTACCTCCAGGCGCTCCACCCGCGCGCCGTCCGCGGGGTCATGGAGAACTCCGACTTCCGGTCGGACGCCTGGGGACGGCTGCTGCGCACCGCCGACTTCGTCGGCACCCTCACCTACGGCACCACCGAGGCGGCCGAGCGCGCCGGCCTCCGCGTCCGCACGATCCACCGCAACCTCTCCGCCACCGATCCGGACACCGGCGAACGCTTCCCCGTCGACGACCCCGAGCTGCTGCTGTGGATCCACTGCGCGCAGATCGACAGCTTCCTGCACGTCCTGCGCCGCTCCGGCGTCCCCCTGACCCCCGCCCAGGCCGACCGCTACGTCGACGAGAACCGCGTGAACGCCCGCCTCGTCGGGCTCGACCCGGCCGGGGTCCCCGCCGACACCGCCGGGCTCGCCGCGTACTTCGAGCGGATCCGCCCCGAACTCGCCGCCGGCCCCGACGCCCTCGCCGTGGACGACTTCCTGCGCGGCCCGCCCGTCCCTCCCCTCCTCGTACGTGGCCGAAACCTGCTGTGGCCGCCCGTCGCCGGCCTGGCGTACGGTTCCCTCCCGGGCTGGGCGCACCAGCTGTACGGGCGGTCCGCACCGGCACCGCGCAGCGTCACCCGGCGCCTGCGCCTCACCGGGCGCGTACTGCGCAGCATTCCCGCAGGTCTACGCTGGCAGCTGCCTCCAGGTCACATCTTGAAAGCGATGCGCCGCATGGGCCCCGGGAGCCGCCCCTCGCCGTACACACTGCGTACATCAGCGGCCATACTGGACCGGCCGGGGAGGGCGTAGCACGAAAACGGGGGCGGCTTTAAGACATGGCGGAGTCCAGACTGATCCAGGGCCGTTACCGGTCGCTCGATCTGATCGGGCGCGGCGGCATGGGCGAGGTGTGGCGCGCCCGGGACGAATCGCTGGGCCGGCAGGTCGCCGTGAAGTGCCTCAAGCCGATCGGCGCCGAGCAGGATGCCCACTTCACCCAGGTGCTCCGCGAGCGGTTCCGGCGCGAGGCGCGCGTGGCCGCCTCCCTCCAGCACCGCGGGGTCACCGTCGTCCACGACTTCGGCGACGACAGCGCCGCGGGCGGCCCGCTCTACCTCGTCATGGAACTCCTCGAAGGCCGCAACCTCAGCCAGCTCCTGGAGGACAACGACACGCGCCCGCTCCCCGTGGACGTCGTCGTCGACATCGCCGAGCAGATGGCCGCGGCCCTCGGCTACACCCATGACCAGGGCGTCGTCCACCGGGACCTGAAGCCCGCCAACATCATGCGGCTCACCGACGGCACCGTGAAGATCTGCGACTTCGGCATCGCCCGCCTCGCCCACGACATCGGCTTCACCGCCAAGCTCACCGGCGGCGGCATGGCCATGGGCACGCCGCACTACATGTCGCCCGAACAGATCGCGGGCGGCGAGGTCGACCACCGCAGCGACCTCTACTCCTTCGGCTGCGTCCTGTACGAGATCGCCACCGGCGCCCCGCCCTTCGACCTCGGCGACTCCTGGTCGGTGCTGGTCGGCCACCGCGACAACGCGCCCGTACCGCTGCGCGAGCACCGCCCCGAGCTGCCCGGCTACTTCGACGAGGTGGTCCTGGACCTGCTCGCCAAGCGCCCCGAGGACCGGCCGGGCGACGCCCGCCACGTGCACCGCCGGCTCGTCGAGGCACGGCTGGGACCGGGCGGACTGCCCGGCGCCCAGGCCCCGCTCCCGCCCTGGGCCCGCGGCATGACCGCCGGCCGCAAGGCCGGCATCGACGCCCGGCCGGCGAGCGGCGAATGGGCCGTGCTCACGGGAGCCTGGACGGCCGCGCGCCCCTCGGGCGGCCAGCCGGTGCCGCGCCCGCGCGGCGCGCACCCCCCGGTCCATCCCGGCACCACCACCATCATCCGTCCCGCGGCCGAAGAGGACCCGCGGCTCACCGCCGCGTACGGATTCCCGCGCCCCGCCGGCCCGCGGGGCAACGGCCCCGACGCGCTCGCCGCCGGCCACGCGCGCGCGTACGCCCTCAGCCGCGCGGGCCGGCCCGAGGAGGCGCTCGCCGGGTACACGGCCGTGGCCGAGGGGCGCACGCGGGTGCTCGGCGCGGACCACCCCGACACCCTCGCGGCGCGCCAGGAGACCGCGTACGAGTTGGGCCGGCTCGGGCGCCACCAGGAGGCGCACGACGTCTACCGGGCTGTGCTCGTCGCCCGCGAGCGGACCGTGGGCACGCTCCACCCCGACACCCTGCGCTGCCGGCACAACCTGGCCTGCGCGCTCGGTGCGCTGGGCCGGTACGCGGACGCCCACGCCGTCGCCGCCGAGGTCGCCGCCGACCGGGCGGCCGTCCTGGGCGCCGAGCACGCGGATACCCTGCTGACCCGCTACGAGGCGGCGTACGCGCTCGGCCGCCTGGAGCGCTGGCAGGAGGCCCTGGTCGCCTTCCACGAGGTCGGCGTCGTACGGGAGCGGGTGCTCGGCCGCGACCACCCCGACACCCTGGCCGCCCGCTACGAGGTCGGCATCGCGCTCGGCCGCACCGGCAACACGCAGCAGGCCCTCGACCTGTTCCGGGGGCTGGTCCGCGACCGCACCCGCGCCTACGGGGTCACCGACCCCGAGACGCTGCGCGCCCGGCACGTCCTCGGCGTCAACCTGGGCCGGCTGGAGCGCTGGGCGGAAGCGGTGGCCGAGGCGCGCCAGGTGAGCGCCCTGCGCGCCGAGGTGCTCGGGCCCGAGCACCCGGACACCCTGGTCAGCCGCCGGGAGTTGGCCGGAGGGCTGGGCCGGCTGGGCCGCTGGGACGAGGCGCTGCCCCTCTACCGCGACATCTCCGGCATCCTCGAGCGGTCCCTCGGCGACGAACATCCCGACACGGCCCTCGCCCACGCCGACGAGGCCCACTGTCTGGAGCGGCTCGGCCAGGTGTGCTACCAAGAGCCATGACGACCTTCGGGCGGGACGTGTACGACGACGTGATCGTGGGCGGCGGGCACAACGGCCTGGTGGCCGCCGCGTACCTGGCGCGGGCGGGCCGCTCGGTGCTGGTCCTGGAGCGGCTCGGGAACACGGGCGGGGCGGCGATCTCCAGCCGCCCCTTCGTGGGCGTCGACGCCAGACTCTCGCGCTACTCGTACCTCGTCTCCCTGCTCCCGTCGAAGATCGTGCGCGACCTGGACCTGCGGTTCGCGGTGCGCCGCCGCACGATCTCCTCGTACACGCCCACCGAACGGGGCGGGCGACCCGGTGGACTGCTCGTCGGCGGCGGAGAGCAGCGCACCCGGGAGTCCTTCGCGCGGCTGACCGGCTCGGAGCGGGAGTACGAGAGCTGGCGCGCCTTCTACGGGAGCACCGGGCGGGTCGCCGAGAAGGTGTTCCCGACCCTGACCGAGCCCCTGCCCACGCGGGCGGAGCTGCGGGCCCGGATCGACGACGAGGCCGCCTGGCGGATGCTCTTCGAGGAGCCCCTCGGGCAGGCGGTGGAGCGGAACTTCGCCGACGACCTGGTCCGCGGGGTGGTCCTGACGGACGGGCTGATCGGCACCTTCGCGGACGCGCACGACCCCTCCCTCGCACAGAACCGCTGCTTCCTCTACCACGTCATCGGCGGCGGGACCGGTGACTGGGACGTGCCCGTGGGCGGCATGGGCGCGTTGACGGACGCCCTCGCGGCGGCGGCCCGGGCGGCCGGTGCCGAGATCGCGACCGGCCACGAGGTGCTGCGGATCGACACGGACGGGGTCGCCCCGGCCGAGGTGGTGTTCCGCACGGCGACCGGGGAGGGCCGGGTCGTCGGCCGCACGGTCCTGGTGAACGCCTCGCCGCAGGCCCTGGCCGAACTGCTCGGCGAAGCCCCGCCCGAGGGTGCGGCGCGGGCCCCCGAGGGTGCCCAGCTCAAGGTCAACATGCTGCTGCGCCGACTGCCCCGGCTCCGGGACACCTCGGTGGACCCGAGCGAGGCCTTCGGCGGCACCTTCCACATCGCCGAGGGCTACGCCGAGCTCGCCCGGGCCTATGCGGAGGCCGCCTCCGGCGAACTGCCCTCCGTACCGCCCTCGGAGATCTACTGCCACTCCCTGACCGACCCGACGATCCTCGGCCCGGAACTGGTGGAGCAGGGCTACCAGACCCTCACCCTCTTCGGCCTGCACGCGCCGGCCCGGCTGTTCGGGCACGACAACCAGCAGGCCCGCGAGGTCCTGCTGACGGCCACCCTCGCGCAGCTCGACGCGCACCTGGCCGAACCGCTCACCGACTGCCTCGCCTTCGACGCGGACGGCCGCCCGTGCATCGAGGCGAAGACCCCGCTGGACCTGGAGCGCGAACTGCGGCTGCCCGGCGGCCACATCTTCCACCGGGACCTGTCCTGGCCCTACGCCGACCAGGGCGGCCGGTGGGGCGTGGAAACCGCCCACCGCAACGTCCTGCTGTGCGGGGCGGGCGCGGTCCGCGGCGGCGGAGTCAGCGGCGTCCCCGGACACAACGCGGCGATGGCGGTACTCGGGCACTAGGCCGCCCGGACTCGGCCGTACGGGTGGATCGTGCTCATCCCGTCCGACCACCGGGTCGGGTCCCACGGCCCGGTCACGCCCCGGAATCGGGGGTGCCCGGCGCCGCGGCGCGCGGTGCGGCACGGGGCGGCGGAACTTGCCCGGGGCGGCAGCGGTTTTGCAGGCTGTCCGTTGCCGGTCCCGCCGAGGCCAGTCGGCCCGGGGACGGCAGTCAGCCGAGGGAAGGAACCGCTCCGTGTCCGCCGCACTCTCCGACGACCTGAAGAAACTCATCGACGACAGCCCGGTCTTCGCGACCGTGGCCACGATCCAGCCGGACGGCAGCCCGCAGCTGTCGGTCACCTGGCTCACCCGGGACGGCGACGACCTGCTGGTCTCCACGACGGTCGGCCGCCGCAAGGAGAAGAACCTGCGCGCGGACCCGCGGATCACGGTCATGATCAACCCGGCGAACGCGCCCTACAGCTACGCCGAGGTCCGCGGCACCGCCGAACTGACCACGGAGGGCGGCCAAGAGCTGATCAACGAGCTGTCGCGCAAGTACACGGGCAAGGACTACGCGGACTTCAACCCGGCGTCGAAGGAGGACGCCGAGCGCGTCGTCGTCCGCGTCAGCCCGCGCAAGGTCGTCGGCTCGATCTGACGCTCCCCGGAGGGGCCGGCGGGGGACGGACTCCCGCCGGCGCCTCCGTCGGGGTCATCCAGCGGGTTCGATGACGACGATCGGGATCTCGCGGTCCGTCTTGGCCTGGTACTCGTCGTACGCGGGCCAGTGCCCGACCATCACCGGCCAGTACGCGGCGCGTTCCTCGGGGGTGGCGGTGCGGGCCGTGCCCTGCATGGTCTTCTGGCCGACCTGGATGCGGACCGCGGGGTGCTCGGAGAGGTTCCGGTACCACAGCGGGTGCGCGGGGTCGCCGCCCTTGGAGGCGACGACCAGGTAGGCGCCTTCGGCCTCGCCGTAGATGAGCGGGGTCCGCACGGGCTTGCCGGACACCCGGCCCAGGGTGGTGAGCAGAAGGGTCTGGGTGCCGTTCCAGTACTGGCCCTCGGAGCCGCCCGAGCCCACGTACAGCTTGACGTGGTCCAGCTGCCAGCTTCCCTCCCGGGGGTCGGTCGGGTGGTCCCAGTCGATTTCGGTCGTCATGTGACTCCGCCTGCCTCTGCGTCGAAACGGTCAGCGAACCTCATCAACGAGTGGCAACGCCCGCGGGCACGGTGTCCATTCCGTCGGGGAGCGCGAATCCCTCGAACAGCGCCGCCATCGCCCGGGTCGCGGCCCGGGCCGGGGTGGCGCGGACGGCGAGGTCGCGGACGGCCACCGCGACGGGGTGGGTGAGGGTGGCGACCCGGCCCGCCCGGCGGGCGCGGACGCGGATGGCGTCGGTGCGTGCGCAGCGGGCCGCGCTGTAGGCGGCGAGGGCGGCCGGGACGCCCGCGGCATCGGTGCCGGCCAGGAGGTGGCCGAGGACCGCCGCGTCCTCGACGGCCTGGCAGCCGCCCTGGCCCAGGTTGGGGGTCATGGCGTGGGCGGCGTCGCCGAGCCAGGCCAGGCGCCCGTGGTGGAAGCGGGGGAGCGGGGCCGCCAGGTCGTACAGGTCGTGCTGGAGGACGGCCGCCGGGTCGATCCGCTCCAGCAGGGCCGGGATCGGGTCGTGCCAGGTGCCGTAGCGGCGCAGGAGTTCGGCGCGGACGTCGGCGGGACGATGGCCGGCGGGGACGACGGCCGTGGCGTAGAGGTAGGTCCGGCCGTCGGCGAGCGGGACCACACCGAAGCGCTCGCCGCGGCCCCAGGTCTCGGCGGTCGCCGTCCCCGCGCCGCTCGCGGTGGCGGGCAGGACCGTGCGCCAGGCGGTCTCCCCGCTGTGGTGGAGGCCGGGATGGTCCGGAAAGTACTGGCGGCGCAGGGGACTGTGGATGCCGTCGGCGGCGATGACGAGATCGGCGCCGTGGAGGTCGCCGGCGTCGGTGCGGACCACCGGGGCGCCGTCGGCGTCGTCCACCGAGGTGACGGCGACGCCGTAGCGGATCGCCGTGGCGGGCAGGGCGGCCGCCAGGGCGTCGGCCAGCGCCGAGCGGTGCAGGGCGAGCGGCGGGCCGCCGAAGCGGGCGGCCAGCGCGGCGGTGTCGGCGCGGCTGAGCCAGCGGCCGTCCGGGCGGCGCAGGCCCATCGCCGCGGGTACGGTGCGGCCCGCTGAGCGGGTGAGGTCGAAGCCGATGGTGTCGAAGGCGCGCAGGGCGTTGGGGGCGAGCACGATCCCGGCGCCGACCGCGGTCGGCCCGGCCGCCCGCTCGCACACGGTGACCCGCCAGCCGTGTCGGTGCAGGGCCACGGCCGCGGTGAGCCCGCCGATCCCCGCTCCTGCCACGATCGCGTGACGCTGAACCGTCGACATGACGAGTCCCCCGCTTCCTCTTCCTCGGTACTCCTCCGGCCGGATCCTCTACATGTGTAGAGTCCGATGTCGTCACTCTACACATGTAGAGTGTGTCGATGTCCACCCCTCGCAAGACCCCGCCTGCCGCGGATCGCAGAACGCTGATCGCCGACACGGCGATCGACCTCGTCGCCGCCGCCGGGCTTCGGGGCCTGACCCATCGCGCGGTCGACGGCGCGGCGGGGCTGCCGGCCGGGAGCACCTCGTACTACTTCCGTACGAGGACGGCGCTGATCGGAGCCTGCTACCAGCGGCTGGCCGAGCTGGACCTGGCCGACGTCGGTGAGCTGGGCGACCCGGGTGGCCTCGGCGGCCTGGGTAATCTCGATGGCCCCGGTGACCTGCGCGACCTCGGGGGCGCTCCCGCGTCCGAGGGTCCGCCCGCGCCCCCGGCGGCGGACCGCGAGGGCGCCGCGGCCGCGCTGGCCGGGCTGCTGTACCGCTGGCTGACGGAGGGCCGCGCGCGCCAGTTGGCCCGCTTCGAACTCAGTCTGGAAGCGGCCCGCAATCCCGAACTGGAGGCGGACTTCCACCGGGCGGGTCAGCGGGCCCGGGTCCGGGCCTCGGGCATCCTCGCCGCCCTCGGCGCGCGGCGGTCCGAGGAGGCCGCCGAGCTGCTGGTCGCCTGGACGGACGGGCTCCTCTACGACCGGCTGGCCGGCGCCCTCGCCCGCTCCCGCCCGGCCCCGGACCTCGCCGAACTGACCTCCGTCACCCGGCGGATGCTCGACGCGGTCCTCGCCCACGCGGCCTGACCCGAAGGGTGCCGGGGTCCTTCGGGCCGTGGCGCCGCCGCTCGAAGCCGTGGTGGGCACCTGCGCAGTGGGGGAGGGGCAGGTGCCCACGGGGGCGGCCGCGGGCCGCTCGCCGGTTCGGCCGCCGCTTTTCAGCGTAGGACGTTCCGGGCCGGGAGGGGATGGCGAGCTCGGTACCGGGGCCGGGAACCTCCCGGGGTGGTTGACCGTTCATCCATACGTGGTGCGGGTGAGTGTCCGATGTCCCCGCCCCTCCCGATACGCCCCGGCCGGCCTCCCCCCTGGCCGGCCGGGGCCCGCCCCGATCGGCCTCCCCCCCGGCCGGTCGGGGCCCCTTCCCCCGACCGGCGCAAGGCGGTCGGCCTTCGCAAGCCCGCGCGGACAGGACGGGACGGGGCCCGCGACCTGCGGTTCGGGGCGGGCCGGGGACGGGGCCGGATGCCCCGTCCCGTCCGCACCGGACGGGACGGGAGGCCGCCGCGCCGGCTCGGGGCTACGTTCCGATGGCATGAACCACATATCCGGTGATCGGCACCCCGGCCCCACCCGTCGTGCCCTGCTCACCGCCGGGGCGGGCGCCGCCCTCGCGGCGGGCTGCACCCGCGGCGGCGCCTCAGGCGCTCCGGCGGCGGCGTCCAGCAGCTCTGCCCCGCCCACCGCGGCCGCGGGCGGCCTCACCCCGGGTGCGATGACGCTGTTCAAGGACCCGGCGTACAACTTCAACGGACTCCTCGCGCTCGGTGGCTCGGGCGCCGGCGCCGCCGAGGTCGGCGAGGTCCTCACGGCCGTGAACACGATCAATGCCGCCGGGCTGACCGCGCAGACGTACGTGC
This sequence comes from Streptomyces sp. NBC_01214, assembly GCF_026340975.1. GTDB lineage: Bacteria > Actinomycetota > Actinomycetes > Streptomycetales > Streptomycetaceae > Streptomyces. Next base: position 3,879,780 of record NZ_JAPEOS010000001.1, read on the forward strand.
AGACCTTCCGCACACTCGGCGACCAGCTCCTGGAGGCACCCCCGGGTGCCCCGGCAGACGGCCAGACCAAGCGGTTCCGGGCGCTGCGCGCGGCCCAGTACTACGCGCAGGCGCTGTTCTTCGTCCTGGGCTCGGACGACCCCGGCAGCGAGGAAGCGCTGTACAAGGCCGGACGCGGGGCCTGGGACACCTTCTGCGGCCTGTGCGAGCCCGCCCCGGTGAAGGCGAACGTGCCCTACGGCGCCACGCCGCTGCCGGTGTGGTTCTTCCGCCCCGACACCTCCGGCACCCCGCGCCCGACGGTGATCCTGACCAACGGCAGCGACGGCCAGAACGTGGACATGTGGACCTACGGGGTCCCGGCCGCGCTGGACCGGGGCTGGAACGCGCTCGTCTACGACGGGCCGGGCCAGGGGCAGCTGCTCTTCGTGGACCAGGTCGTCTTCACGCCCACCTGGGAGAAGGTCGTCACGCCCCTCGTCGACTGGCTGACGGCCCGCTCCGACGTGGACCCGGACAAGATCGCGCTCACGGGGCTGAGCATGGCGGGGGACCTCGCCCCGAGGGCGGCGGCGTTCGAGACCCGGATCGCCGCGCTGGTGGCCATGCCGGGCTGTGTGGAGCCGTGGCTGGGCTTCCCGCCGGAGATCCGGAAGATCCTCACTCCGGACAAGCAGGAGACGAACGACATCTGGAACAAGGAGGTGGTCCCCGAACTGCCTCCGGACGCGGCCGACGTGATGAAGAAGCGCTTCGAGCCGTTCTCCATCCCCGCGATGCTCGAGGCCCGTCGGGGAAAGCTGTTCACCGACTTCTACACCCCCGCCACCCGGATCCAGGCGCTGTCGATCACCGACGTCGTCGGCCGCATCAAGGCACCCACCCTGGTGCTGGACTACGAGGGCGAGCAGTTCTACCCCGGCCAGCCGCGCCGAATGTACGACGCCCTCACCTCGCCCAAGGACTACCTGAAACTGACGGCGGCCGAGGGCGCGCAGCTGCACTGTTCCCCCATGGCCCCGCAACTGCACTGCGAGGTCGTCTTCGACTGGCTCCAGAAGACGCTGCTGAACCGCTGACGGCCGGCCCGCGCTCCAGGCCGGCCCGCGTTCCAGGCCGGCCCGGGCATCGGGCCCTCGGGGCCCGATGCCCACCGCCCCGTCAGAAGCCGAAGGAGTTGTGCGGTTCGGGGTCGGTCCAGAACATCCGGGCCAGCTGCCCGATCGCACCGTCGGTGTGCGCAGTGATGTGCCCCGCACACGCCAGGTGGCGCGCCGACATGCCCCCGAAGTAGAGCGAGCTGAGCGCGGCGAGGGTGATGGTCAGGTCTGCCGTCTCGTCGGTGGGAACGCACGTCGCCACGGGGCCGTCGGCCCTCAGGTGCCACGTTCCGTTGTTCGCCCGGCACATCCGGTCGTCGCCGATCGTGAACCTCAGCTCGCCGGGCGTCAGGTACGAGCGTTGCGTCAGGGCGCGGGGGACGTCGAGAAGGCGCGCCCAGAGGTTGTCCGTCTGGCGGGTGATGCGCATCGCCCGCGGGTTCGTGAGCATCCACCGCAGGGGCTCGTCGCGCGGACGGGCGGCCGCCACGACGGTCTTGGTGAGGTCGAAGTCGATCAGTAGTGCCCACAGGGCACGGTAGGCCACCGGGTTCGTCGCTTCCAGGGCCTCCACCACGAGACTTCCGGCATGGTCCGTGGTCGAAGACCACGGCAGTCGGAAGTTGGCGATGCCGTCCACACGGCCGTGCTGGTCGCGGTGGGTGAGGTAGCGCAGCGGCCCGTTCGTGCCGTCCGCTCCGTCGGACAGCCCGTCCCACTGCCCGGGGAGAGGGCTGAGTTCCCCGACGCGGTGGGCACGCACCTGCGCGTGCACCAGGGGCCAGGCCTGCTTCGCCTGCGCGGCGTCGACCAGCTCCAGCGACCCGGGATCGGGCTCCGCCGGAAGGAGAGCGGCTTCGTGACGGGCCAGCTCCCACCGGGTGCGGTAGGTCGCGGGCGAGAATCCGAACCGCCCGTAGATGCTGCCCTCGCTCGCGCTGAGCATCGCCAACGGCTCGCCCCGCTCCAGGGCCGCATCGAACATGGCCTGCATCATCTGCCGCAGGTACCCGCGCCGGCGGTGCGTCGCGATCACTCCGGTGGAAGTGACGCCGGCCATGCGTCCCGTTCCTCCGCCGGGAACCGTCACCTCGAAGGAGAGGGTGCCGGATGCGCCGACGCACCTGCCGTCGACGAACGCCGCGACCGGGTGGAAGGAGTCGTCCTTGATGTCGGCCGCGGCCAACTCCTCGAGCTGGTCCGCGCTCGCAGGCGCGTTCTGTGGGGGCCAGGGCTCCGGGCCGCCGTGCCACGCCGCGTCCGCGGGCTCCCAGCTCGGCAATCCGTTTGTGAACGGTAATGCCCGGTAGTACGCAGTCATCTCGTCGTGTCGCGGCGGGCGGACCTCGGTCACCATGCCGGCCATTGCATCCACGACCTGCTCGGTCGAGCAACTGGATTTCTGCTCCGGGCCCGCGCGTCGGAGGATCCGGCCACGGGCGGCCAGCCCCGGAACCCGATCCGGGGCAGCGGCGCTGCGGCTCATTTCCGGTCGGATGCTCCGCGAGGGCCAATTCCGTGGCCGGGGCCGTTCCGGACCCGCATGATGGGGCGTCGCCGTTCGGCGGCTCGATGACGGTCCTTCGATGCGGAGCGGGGATGCCATGGCGACCATCGCGGTGACGGGCCACGTGAACCTCACCGGGGCGAGCCTTCCCCTGGTCGCAGGGGCGCTGGCCCCGCTGCTCGCCCGCTACCCGGCCGCTGAGCTCACCGGAATGTCCTGCCTGGCCGCCGGCGCGGACACGGTCTTCGCGGACGCCGTCCTCGCGCTGGGCGGGCGGCTGGTGGCGGTGCTCCCCTCGACCGACTACCGCGCACGCATGCTGGACGGACCGCACGGCGCCGCGTTCGACCGCCTCCTGCGAGCAGCCGCCGAGGTCAAGGTCATGCCGTACCGAAGGGCGGGTGCGACCGCTTACGCCGCTGCCAACCGACTGCTCCTCGGCCGGGCCGAGCTCCTGGTCGCGGTCTGGGACGGCGGTCCGGGCGGCAGGCGGGGCGGGACGGGCGACGCCGTGGCGACGGCCCGCGCGCAGGGGACGCCGGTGGAGGTCGTCTGGCCGTCCGGTGCCGCTCGCCGGCCCGTGGTCCGGCCCGATCGACGGGGCGCCCCCGCGCGTAAGACCTAGGATCCGGTCATGATCGCTGAACTGCAATGCGTGGTCCTGGACTGTCCCGAGCCGCAGGCGCTCGCCGAGTTCTACCGGTCCCTGCTGGGCGGGAACGTCAACCAGCCGGACCGGCGGTGGTCGCTCGACGAGAGCTGGGCGACGCTCCACACGCCCTCGGGCCTGGTCCTCGCCTTCCAACAGGCCCTGGACCACGTCCCGCCGCGCTGGCCCGACCCCGCCCGGCCCCAGCAGTTCCACCTGGACCTCGGCGTCCCGGACCTGGACCGGGCACAGGAGGAGGTGCTGGCCGCCGGCGGGACGCTGCTCGACGGCTCGGACGGGCGCGGCTGGCGGATCTACGCGGACCCGGCGGGGCATCCCTTCTGCCTCGTACGGCACTAGGCCCAGTCGTCAAGGTCCTGTCGGGCCCGCGATGCCCGGCACCGCACCTGGCCGCGTGGTCGGGGCGCCCGAGTGCGTCCCGTACGCGGGTACGTCCCGTACACGGGCGCTCCTCCGCCTTGCCCTGCTTCCCCTCGGCCCTGGCGGGCCCGGGGAGACCCCGTGGCACCGGACGCCGCGGCCTCGGCCGACGCCACTGTGACGACAGGGCCTAGGTTTCTTGCCGCGGCGGCGGGTCGGCCAGGTCGTCTCTTGCAAGTGCGGTGCGCAGGGTGCTGCATGCCGGATCGAAATCCTGTGGCAGCAGCGCTGCTGCCCGGCTTCGACCGGGCCTCCCCGCCGGGATGACGATGATCGATCCGATCCACGGCTGAATCCATGGCGGACGCGGACGCGGACACGGCTGGGGCCGGGGTGGCGGGCGTGGCGTCGGGATTTGTACGGGTGGTCGGGTGATGATGGCGAAGTGCGACTTGATCACGTGTCCTATGCGGTGGCCCGCGACAGCTTCGTCTCGACCGTCCAGTGGATCGGATCGGCCCTCGGCGCCGGGTTCGTCGACGGGGGCGTGCACCCGCGATTCGGCACCCGCAATTTCATTCTCCCGTTGAGCGGCGGCACCTACGTCGAGGTCGTCACCACACTGGACCACCCCGCCGCCGACCGCGCACCCTTCGGCCAGGCGGTCGCGCGCCGCGCCGCCGAGGGCGGCGGTTGGCTCGGTTGGGTGGTCTCCGTCGACGACATCGCCCCGGTCGAGGCCCGCCTCGGCCGGACCTCGGCCGAGGGCCACCGTGTCCGCCCCGACGGGTTCGACCTGAGGTGGAAGCAGATCGGCCTGCTGGAACTGCTGGAGGACCCGCAACTGCCCTACTTCCTTCAGTGGTTGGTCCCCAACGAGGAGCGCCCGAGCGCCGACCCGCGCACCTCCAGCACCATCCACGGGGTCTCCATCGCCGGTGACGCCGCCTCCATCGCCGAATTCCTCGGCGAACCGGCCGACCACCCCCTCGACCAGATCGACGTCACCTGGGTCGAGGATGAGGAACCGGGCCTGGTCTCGGTCGAGTTCGCCACCGCCCACGGCCCGGTCACGATCTGACCAGGGCCCGACTGCCCCGCGGGAGCAGCCGGCTGGGTCTCCTGGCTCGCGGATGTCCCTTTGCTGGGTTGGTCAGCCGATCGGATGTGTCGGCCCGATGAGTGATCACTGATGCGGTGCGGGGCCGGATCGAGCCGCTGATGCCGGCCGATCCGGTCGGTGGACGGCGGTGGGCTGATCACCGCCGAACGTTCGAGGCCATCGCGTGGAAGTACCGTGCCAACGCGCCCGGGCGGGACCTGCCCGACGAGCTCGGCCCGCTCCAGACCGCCCACAAACGGCTGATCAGATGAGCCGTCGACGGAACCTGGCAGAACATCCCGACCGCCGTGCTGGCGACCGCGGACGCCGATGACGGCATCGGCTGGACCGTCTCGGTCGACTCCACCGCCGTCCGCGCCCACCAGCATTCCGCCGGAGCACGCAAAAAGGGGCTGAAGGCCGCAGCGAGCCCGCCGACCACGCCCTCGGACGCTCACGCGGCGGCCTGAGCGCCATGGTCTACCTGGCTGCCGACGACCGTGCACGGCCCCCGGTCCTGACCGTCACCGCGGGCCACGCCGGCAACGCACCCGCCTCGACGCGGTGGTGGCCCGCATCCGCGTGCCACGAAGCGGGCCCGGCCGGCCCCGAACCCGGCCGTTGGCCGTGCTCGCGGACCGGGCCTACTCCTCCCGCGCCATCCGGTCCCACCTGCGACGCCACGGGATCCGCGCGGTCATCCCGCAGCCGTCCGTCTAGGCCGTCTCTTTGGGATCTTGTCGACCGAGCCCGCGGCGGCCGGTGCCCTGGGGTCTCCCCAGGCTCGCAGGGCCGAGGGGAAGCAGGGCAAGGCGGAGGGGCGCCCGTGTACTGGACGTACTCGGGCGCCCCGACAACGCACCGAGGTGCGGTGCCGGGCGTCGCGGCCCGGCACGATCCGAGCGAGACGGCCTAGACCCGCCACCGCCTGCGGCGAGGACGCCGAGGCGGCCGCCCGCTCGGCTTCGACGTCGAGATGCAGCGGCGCGGCCTGGCCTCGCCTACCGGGCAGCACTCCACCTCGCCGCCTAGGTCAGTCCGCCGAACGGGTCCAGCCGATGGCCTCGATGCGGTCGGCGTCGGCGGGGCGGTCCTCCGCGAAGAGCAGGCGGCCCGGTTCCGCCACGCGGACCACGTCCACGTAGGCCCCGCGCCCCACGTAGCGGCCGGTCGCGGTGTGGCGGAAGCGCAGCCGTACCTCGCGTCCCGCCCAAGCGGCCGTGAGGGGGGCTTCGAGTCGGTGCCAGACACGGCCCGACCAGCCGCTCACGGAGCCCCGCGGCCACTGCTCGGGCGTGCCGCCGGTGGACCGCAGCGTGCTGAAGGGCAGCGCTTCCCAGTGCTCCCCGTCGGCGGAGGCCTCCAGGTGCAGGGCGCCCTCGCCGGGCACGGTGTCCCACCACACGGCGCAGCGCAGCCGGGCGGCGGCCGTGGCCGGGACGAGCGGCGGCAGCGTGAGGGTGCCCGAGGCGCCCGCCCGGATGCCGGAGAACCAGGCCGCGCCGCCGTGCCGGGTGCGGACCGGGACGGCGCGGGCGAAGCGGTTGCCGACCGCGACCCGGGGCGCGCTGCCGGCCCGCCAGGTCCGCACGGGGTGCACGGAGTTGCCGAGCAGGATCAGGAACGAATCGGTGGAGGGGTCGAGGACGAGGGAGGTGCCGGTGAAGCCGGTGTGCCCGGCGGAGTGCGGGGTGGCCATGGCGCCCATGTACCAGTGCTGGTAGAGCTCGAAGCCGAGACCGTGGTCGTCGCCGGGGAAGGCCGTGTTGTAGTCGGTGAAGAGCAGCTCGACGGAGGCCGGGCGCAGGATGCGCTTGCCCGCGTAGACACCGCCGTCGAGGAGGGCGCGGGCGAGCACGGCCAGGTCCCAGGCGGTGCCGAAGACCCCGGCGTGGCCCGCGACGCCGCCGAGCGCGTACGCGTTCTCGTCGTGGACCTCGCCCCACACCAGCCCGCGGTCCAGGCCGGACCAGGGCGGGCGCTGCACCTCGGTGGCGGCGATCACCCGGCGCCAGGAGCGCGGTGGGTTGTAACGAGTGCGGTGCATCCCGAGCGGAGCGGTGATCTCGTCGCGGAGCAGGACGTCCAAAGTGCGACCGGTGATCCGTTCCAGGAGCAGTTGCAGCGCGATGAGGTTGAGGTCGGAATACCGGTAGACGGTCCCGGGGGTCTCCTGCGGCCTGACCGACCACAGCAGCCTCAGCTGCCCCTCCCGCGTGGACTCTTGGTAGAAGGGCGCCCAGGAGCGCAACCCCGAGGTGTGCGTGAGCAGCTGACGGACCGTGACGATCTCCTTGCCGCCCCCGGTGAACTCCGGCAGGTACCGGCATACCGGAGCCTCCAGTTCCAGGCGCCCGCGCTCCATCTGCTGGACGGCCAGGACGGAGGTGAACAGCTTGGTCAGCGAGGCCAGGTCGAAGACCGTGTCCTCGGCCATCGCGATCCGTTCGGCCGCCGGGAACTCCTTGACCCGGTCGGTCCGTCCGTCGTAGTCCGCGTACCGGACCGCGTACCCCATGGCACGGTGCAGGGCGATGGTGCGGCCCCGGCCGGCGAGGACCACCGCCCCCGCGTAGTAGGGGTGTTCGGGGGAGGGGCCCAGGAAGCGCCGGGCCTCGTCCGCCACCCCCTCCAGGTGCTTCTCCAGCAACCCGGCCTGGCGGGCGGATCCGTACCGCAGCCGCAGGCCCTGGAGCGCGCGCCGTTCCGCCGGGCCGCCCGCGGCACCCGCGGCACCCGCGGAGCCGGGGAGCGCGGCGTGCAGGACGAGCACCCCGCCGAGGGCGAGCAGTCGCGCCCCGAGCCGTCGCCGCGTCAACCCGCCACCGGCCGCTCCGGGCCGGCCGCTTGCCCTCTCGGGCCAGCCGCCTGTTCCCTCGGGCCCGCCGCCTGTCCTCTCGGGCCGGCCGCCTGTCGCGTCGGGCTGGCCGCCTGTCCTCTCGGGCTGGCCGCCTGTTCCCTCGGGCCGGCCGCCTGTCCCCTCGGGCTGGCCGCTCGTCTTCTCGGGGCCGCCCGTTGCGGCCCGTGCGGGTCGGGCTCCTCCGCCCGCCACGCCGAAAGCCCCCGTGCGTACCGTCATGTCCGCCCTCCTGTCCGCTGTCCACCTGCGGCGCCGTCTCCCAGGGCTCCGCCCCGGGCCCGCGCCTCAATGCCGGCGGGGCTGGGATGGTCCCGACCCGCGTTGCCGTTTCCCGGCGCTCCGCCCCGGGTTCCGCACCTCACACGCCGACGGGGCTGGACTGCCCCGCCGACCCCTGCGGCGTCACCGCCCAGGGCGCCGCCCGGGGTCCGGGCCCCGGAAGCCTCCCGGAACAGCCGAGCGCGCCGCGGGCGAACGGGCCCCGGGCCTCCCGGATCCGCCGAGCGCGCCGCAGGCGCTTCCGCACGCTAGTGGGTATCTGCCCGCCCACCGGGCACCCTCCGCACCGACCGACCCGTAAAGAATCTGACACTGCATCAGAAAATCTCTTCCCTCGACCGCCGGGCTGCGGCATCCTGCCGCCCATGGAGACGGAGCTGAGCAAGAAACTGGGTGTCGAGCACGCCATCTTCGGCTTCACGCCCTTCCCGGCGGTCGCCGCCGCGATTACCCGAGCGGGCGGTTTCGGTGTCCTCGGCGCGGTCCGCTACACGGCCCCCGACGACCTGAAACGCGACCTCGACTGGATGCAGGCGCACACCGACGGCAAGCCCTACGGCCTCGACGTCGTCATGCCCGCCAAGAAGGCCGTCGACGGCATCGGTGAAGCCGACATCGAGGCGATGATCCCGGCCGCGCACCGCGCCTTCGTCCGCGAAACCCTCGCCAAGCACCACGTGCCCGAGCTCGCCGAGGGCGAGGCCTCCGGCTGGCGGATCACCGGCTGGATGGAACAGGTCGCCCGGAGCCAGCTCGACGTCGCCTTCGACTACCCCATCAAACTCCTGGCGAACGCCCTCGGTTCCCCGCCCGCCGACGTCATCGCGCGCGCCCACGACCACGGCGTCCTCGTCGCCGCCCTCGCCGGCAGCGCCAAGCACGCCCGCCGCCACGCCGAAGCCGGCATCGACATCGTCGTCGCCCAGGGCTACGAGGCCGGCGGCCACACCGGCGACATCGCCACCATGGTCCTGGTCCCCGAGATCGTCGAGGCCGTCGACCCCCTCCCGGTCCTCGCCGCCGGCGGCATCGGCAGCGGCGAGCAGATCGCCGCCGGCCTCGCCCTCGGCGCCCAGGGCGCCTGGCTCGGCTCGCTCTGGCTCACCACCACCGAGGCCGACCTCCACTCGCGCGCCCTCACCGAGAAACTGCTCGCCGCCGGCTCCGGCGACACCGTCCGCTCCCGCGCCCTCACCGGCAAACCCGCCCGCCAGTTGCGCACCGAATGGACCGACGCCTGGGACGACCCGGCGGGCCCGGGCGCGCTCCCCATGCCGCTCCAGGGCCTGCTCGTCGCCGAAGCCGTCTCCCGGATCCAGAAGTACGAGATCCAGCCCCTGCTCGGCACCCCCGTCGGCCAGATCGTCGGCCGGATGACCGAGGAACGCAGCGTCCGGGCCGTCTTCGACGACCTCACCAGCGGGTTCGAGAGGGCGATCGACCGCATCAACCGCATCGCCGGCCGAGTCCGAGAGGCGTGACCGACATGACCGCGACGACGTCCACGACCCCCGCCGCCGACCAGCAGCCGCCCAACGGCTTCTGGGCCCAGGCCGCCGCCGACCCCGGGCGCGCCGTCCTGGTGACCCCCGAGGGCGAGGAATGGAGCGCCGGCCGGCTGCACGCCGACGTCAACCGCCTCGTCCACGGACTGCGCGCCGCCGGCCTGGAGGAGGGCGACGTCTTCGCCGTCGTCCTCCCCAACGGCGTCGAGTTCCTCACCGCCTATCTGGCCGCCTCCCAGGCGGGCTTCTACCTCGTCCCCGTCAACCACCACCTCGTCGGCCCCGAGATCGCCTGGATCGTCTCCGACTCCGGAGCCAAGGTCCTCATCGCCCACGAGCGCTTCGCCGACGCCGCCACCGCCGCCGCCGACGAGGCCGCCCTGCCCGCGAGCCACCGCTACGCCGTCGGAGCGGTCGCGGGCTTCCGGCCGTACGCGCAGCTCCTCGACGGGCAGCCCGCGACCGTCCCCGAGGGCCGCACGCTGGGCTGGGTCATGAACTACACCTCCGGCACCACCGGCCGCCCGCGCGGCATCCGCCGCCCGCTGCCCGGCAAGCTCCCGGAGGAGACGTACCTGGGCGGCTTCCTCGGCATCTTCGGCATCCGGCCCTTCGACGGCAACGTCCACCTGGTCTGCTCGCCGCTGTACCACACGGCCGTCCTCCAATTCGCGGGCGCCGCCCTGCACATCGGGCACCCGCTCGTCCTCATGGACAAGTGGAGCCCGCAGGAGATGCTGCGCCTGATCGACACGCACGCCTGCACGCACACCCACATGGTCCCGACCCAGTTCCACCGGCTCCTCGCCCTCCCGCAGGAGACGAAGGACGCCTACGACGTCTCCTCGATGCGGCACGCCATCCACGGCGCCGCGCCCTGCCCCGACCACGTCAAACGGGCGATGATCGACTGGTGGGGCGGCTGTGTGGAGGAGTACTACGCGGCCAGCGAGGGCGGCGGCGCCTTCGCAACCGCCGAGGACTGGCTGAAGAAGCCGGGAACCGTCGGCAAGGCCTGGCCGATCAGTGAACTCGCCATCTTCGACGACGACGGCAACCGGCTGCCCGCCGGGGAACTGGGCACCGTCTACCTCAAGATGAACACCGGCGGCTTCAGCTACCACAAGGACGAGGGCAAGACGCGGAAGAACCGGATCGGCGACTTCTTCACGGTCGGCGACCTGGGGCTGTTGGACGAGGAGGGCTACCTCTTCCTCCGCGACCGGAAGATCGACATGATCATCTCGGGCGGGGTCAACATCTACCCGGCTGAGATCGAATCGGCCCTGCTCACCCACCCGGCCGTGGCGGACGCCGCCGCCTTCGGCATCCCGCACGCCGACTGGGGCGAGCAGGTCAAGGCGGTCGTCGAACCGGCCGAGGGCTTCGTCGCGGGCGACGCCCTGGCCGCGGAGATCCTGCACCACTGCGAGCGGCAGCTCGCCGGCTACAAGCGCCCCAAGACGGTCGACTTCATCGAGACGATGCCGCGCGACCCGAACGGCAAGCTCTACAAGCGGCGGCTGCGCGATCCGTACTGGGAGGGCCACGAGCGCGCGATGTGAGCCCGCCGGCCGACCACGTCACCAGTACGTGAAGTCGCACACCCCGGCGCCGTACGGGTCCTCGGCCTCCGAGGCGTTCTGATCGAGCTCGCCCCGTACGAGGGAGGGCAGTGCCGCCATCAGCGCGGTGCACCCCCCCTCGTACGCGTCCCCCGAGGTCCAGTAGGGACACGTCCACGCCGATCCGAGCGGCCGGCCTGCCGGTCTTGCCGGCCCTGCCGGCACTGCCGGACCATCGGTCCGGTCCACGTACAGCCGCACCGTGTCCGGGCCGGTCACCAGGAATCCGCCGAGCAGCAGCTCGGGCTCCGGCACGGACTCCGGGGGCACGGAGAACGGGCTCAGCACGGAGACCGCGGCGTGCAGCGCGTCGCTGCGGTCGTACCCGGGATCCTCCCCGAAGCGCACGGCCTCGGCGCCGGCGTCAACGACGGGGATGCCCGGCCCGTCCCGGACGGCGGGCTCCGGCGGCGGCCCGGCGGCGAGCCGCCGCAGTGTCCCCTCGATCGCCGGCCCACGGGAGGTTGGTGTCGTACGCGTCGACCAGGGCAGGTCGTAGGCGACCGACGTACCCGGAGCATGGCCGTCCCACAGGACCACACGGGTGAGACCCGGCCGCTCGGCCCCCGGCGCGGGGGAGACGTGGCGCAGCAGCGCCCAGAGCACGGTGCGGTGCAGGTCGGTCGTTTCGCCCTCGGTCCCGTCCGACCGCGCGTCCGCCGGGGTCGTGCCCCCATCCTCGGGCCCCCGATCATCCGGCCCGGGCGATCGGAACCGGCCACACCGGGTAATCCGTGAGAAACGCCACGTCAAGACCCCGGAGGCGTGCCTTGCGACGCACTTGAGGGACGCATCTGGCAACTTGGCACATATGGGTACGACTAAGCGCAGATCCTTCCTGACCGACTGGACCGTCGTGGTCCCCGTGGTGGCGCTGGTCGCGCTCGTCTTCAGCTGGGGGCGGGACCTGCCCGGTTTCGCCGTGGCGCTCGTCGCCCTCTGCCTGGCCGGTGCGGTCCTCGCCGCCGTCCACCACGCCGAGGTCGTCGCGCACCGGGTCGGTGAACCCTTCGGCTCCCTCGTCCTCGCCGTGGCCGTCACCGTCATCGAGGTGGCGCTCATCGTCACCCTGATGGCCGACGGCGGCGACAAGTCCGCCTCGCTCGCCCGGGACACGGTCTTCGCCGCCGTCATGATCACGTGCAACGGGATCGTCGGCCTGTCGCTGCTCGTCGGCGCCCTGCGCAACCGGATCGCCGTCTTCAACCCCGAAGGGTCCGGCGCCGCCCTCGCCACCGTCGCGACGCTGGCCACCCTCAGCCTGGTCCTGCCGACCTTCACCACCAGCAAGCCCGGCCCCGAGTTCTCGGCCGCGCAGCTCATCTTCGCCGCCGTCGCCTCGCTCGCCCTCTACGGACTCTTCGTCGCCGTCCAGACGGTCCGCCACCGCAGCTACTTCCTGCCCGTGGACACCGGAACGGGCTCCGGCGACGCCGACGGTCACGCCGAGCCGCCCACCGTCCGCACCGCCTTCCTCAGCCTCGGCCTGCTGCTGATCGCGCTCGTCGCGGTGGTCGGCGACGCCAAGGCCGTCTCCCCGACCATCGAGCGGGCCGTCGCGGCCGCCGGCCTGCCCCAGGCGGTCGTCGGTGTGATCATCGCTCTGCTCGTCCTGCTGCCCGAGACCCTCGCCGCCGTTCGCGCCGCCCGCCGCGACCGCGTGCAGACCAGTCTCAACCTGGCCTACGGGTCAGCCATCGCCAGCATCGGCCTGACCATCCCCGCCATCGCCCTGGCCTCGATCTGGCTCTCCGGCCCGCTCCTGCTCGGCCTCGGCCCGATCCACATGGTGCTGCTCGCGCTGACCGTCGTGGTCAGCGCCCTCACCATCGTCCCCGGGCGCGCCACGCTGCTCCAGGGCGGCGTGCACATCGTGCTGCTGGCCGCGTACCTCTTCCTGGCCGTCAGCCCGTGAGGGACCGGGGCCGGGACCCGGGCCGGGGTCGGGACCCGGGCCGGGTCGGGGCCGGGAAGAGGAACGCGGGCCACGCGTCAGCGCCGTTCGCGGGCCAGGACCACCTTCAGCTTCGGCGACGTGAGGATGTCCCGCTCGCAGAAACGTGCCGTGACCCAGCGCTCCTCGGAGTACATCCGGGTCTGGTCGGCGTAGTAAGGCGAGAGCGGGTTCGAGGACTGGCTGTACGTCAGCAGGGTGCGCGCCACGGGACAGCGGCCGCCGTCCCAGCCGACCGCCTGGATGTGGCTGGAGCCGTGCGTGACCTCCGGGTATCCGCCGGCCGCCGCGTTCCACGGCGCCTCGATCTTGTTCCAGACGCCGAGCGCCTCCGTACCGCCGCCCACCGGCAGCTTGCGTCCGCCCCGGACCACGAACTGGTGCTCGCCCAGCGGGGCGTCCAGCGCGATCCCGGCCGCCTTCAACTCGGCCACCGCGTCCGCGAGCGCCCGCCCGATGCCGGGCGCGGCCCGGTTGAGCGTACGGGGGGTGCGTACGGGGTCGGCGGCCGAGAACGGCACCAGCCACAGGTCCTTGGCCGGCGTCGAGGCCGTCAGCTTGCGCCAGAACCGGTCGAAGAGCAGCGCGCCGCGGCTGGCGGCGTCGGTCGTACGGTCCCAGCCCGCCAGCACCCCGCAGGCCGCCGAGACGTCCACCGCACCGCCGTCGCTCGCCGTCGCCGTCCTGCCCGGCAGGTCGGCACACGCCTTCGCCGCGTCGGCCGCCGCGAGGTCACCGGCCGGCACCCGGTTCGCGAACTGCTGTTCCTGCAGGTCGGCCACGGTCAGCCGGCCCCTCGCGGCCATCGCGGACACGTCCTCGACGGCGCCGCGCGTGCGCAGCGAGCGCGGGGTGGCGACGTTGCCCCAGATCCGCTCGTAGCCCGTCAGCGGCCGGTCGGCATTGGCCAGCCAGGCGCTGTCGTTGGAGTTCTCGGCGTACGGGGCGCCCTGTAGCGTCGGTGCCTTCGCCGGGCCGAAGACGCCCGGCTGCACGGCGTCCGGATCGGAGCCGATCGCGCAGTCACCGCGCGAACCGTCCAGCACCGCCAGCCCCGAGGCCGGGTACGTGGCCCGGCCCAGCGGGGTGGAGCAGCGGGCCGCCAGCTCGTCGGTGATCCGGGGAAGCACTTGGGTCTGGGTGAAGAGGGTGCCGCCCGCGGAGTCGGCGGCCACGGTGTTGACCCAGGGTAGGCCCTGCGTGCGCCCCAGCGCGTCCTGGATCCCGGCCACCGAGCGGGCCTTGCCCATCGCCAGGGCGGTGTCGGAGCCGCGCAGGTTCACCGCGTTCGGGTCGTTCAGCGCGTACGCCGTCCGGGCGGTCCACGGCAGGGGCAGGCTCGGTCCGAGGTCGGAGACCACCGGTCCGTAGCGGGTCCACCACTGGGTGCGGGTGACCGGGGCACCGCCCGCCACCGGGACGGTGACGGTCCGCCGGGTCATGCTCTCCGGCTTGCCGTCGACGAGGTAGGCGGTCGGGTCAGTCGGGTCCAGGGCGAGCTGGTGCAGGTTCACGGGCGTGCCGGTGGCGACCGTGTGGCTCCAGGCCACCTTCTCGTTGAAACCGACGTTGATCACGGCGGTGCCGAGCAGGGAGGCGCCCGAGACGTTCAGCTCACCCGGGATGGTCTGCTGGAACTGCCAGAAGCGGCGCCCGCCGTGCCACGGGTAGTGCGGGTTCCCGAGGAGGAGTCCGCGGCCGTTCGCCGTGGTGGAGCCGGCGAAGGCCACCGCGTTGGAGCCCATGTCGTAGCGACCGGTGTCGAAGAACTCCCGCGCGGCCTCGGCGGCGGCCGCCGGATCGGCGGCCTGCGGATCGGCGGCCTGCGGATCGGCGGCCTGCGGATCGGCGGGCTGCGGATCGGCGGGCTGCGGGCGCGCCGACGGGCCGGTCGGCGTCCCCGCGGCGCCCGGGGGCTGCGCGGCCGTGATGCCGTCGATGCCGCGGCCCTGGCCACCGAGGACGGAGACCGCAAACGCGCGGGCGGCCACATCGGCCGTGGTGACCGGGCGGACCCAGCCAACGCCCTTGCACGCCGGGTCGGTGACCTCGTTCTGGGCCAGCCAGGCGTTGTACCCGGCGGCCCAGCCGCGCATCAGCTCCTTGAGGTCCTTGGTGGGCCCGGCGGGGGCCGGTGTCGCCAGCAGCGCCTCCACCGTGCCGGACTCCCGCACCCCCTTGAAGTACAGGTCGCTGGAGAGGTTCTTCGTGGCCGAGGAGAGCGAGAAGTCGGGCGCCGCCTCGGCACCGAACCAGCGCGAACGCTCACCGGCGACGGTCACGAACCCGTCCGCGAGGACACAGACCTGGTCGGCGGCCTGGGCCCAGCCGGTGCCGAAGCCGAGCCGCGCGTAGTCGCGGGCGAGGATGTGCGGGATGCCGTTCTCGGTGTACCGGATGACGGCGGACAGACCGCCGCCGGCGGCCGTCCGGTCGTCGGGCACCGGGGCAGCCGAGGCCTGGGGCACGGCGGCCGTCGCGGCGAGCAGTGCGGCGCCCGTGAGGGCGACGCGGCGGAGTATCGGTATCGGACGAGTGCTGAGGTGCAACGGTCCTCCCAAGTAGCCTGTGGATGGGCGTGGTTACCCGTTGGACAGGCGGTACGTCCGTGCCCCCACACTCATTCAGCCGGTCCGATGGTCTGTCAACATCCCGTTTGGTATCCGGTTATTGACCTTGGGCGTACGGGAGGACGAGGATCGCGGCATGACGGCAGCGCGGGCACTGCGGGCAGTGCGGGACAACACGGTCGACGGACTGGTGCACGACAGCGCGCGGCGGGTTCCCGACCGCCCGGCCGTGCGCTACGGCGAGCGGAGTTGGACGTACGCGGAACTCGACGCGGCCGTCACCACCGGCGCCGCCGTGCTGCGGGAGCGGTACGGGCTGGCCGCCGGGGACCGGATCGCCACCTTCGCCCACAACTGCGACGCCTATCTCCTCGCCTACCTCGCCTGCGCCCGGGCCGGACTCACCCACGTCCCGGTCAACCAGAACCTCACCGGCGAGGACCTCGCGCACATCCTGGACGACTCCGCGAGCGCCCTGGTACTCGCCGACCCCGACCTGGCCGGACGCGTTCCCGACCGGTACCCGGTACGGGCGCTGCGCGACGCCCCCGACTCCTTCCTGGCGGAGCTGGCCGAGCCGCTGCCCTTTGAGGCCGACCGGGATCCGAGCACGCTGGCGCAGCTCCTCTACACCTCGGGGACCACCGCCCTGCCCAAGGGCGCGATGATGACCCACCGGGCCCTCGCCCACGAGTACGAGAGCGCGATCGAGGCACTGGACCTGGCCGAGGACGACCGGCCCGTGCACTCACTGCCGCTCTACCACTCGGCGCAGATGCACGTCTTCCTGCTGCCGTACCTGGCGGTGGGAGCACGGAACACGATCGTGGACGCGCCGGTCGCGGAGCAGATCCTCGACCTGGTCGAGGCCGGGGAGGCCGACAGCCTCTTCGCCCCGCCGACGGTGTGGATCGGCCTGTCCCATCACCCGGATTTCGCGGTACGTGAGCTGGGCGCGCTGCGGAAGGCGTACTA
Organism: Streptomyces sp. NBC_01214; assembly: GCF_026340975.1. Classification (GTDB taxonomy): domain Bacteria; phylum Actinomycetota; class Actinomycetes; order Streptomycetales; family Streptomycetaceae; genus Streptomyces. The sequence goes on from NZ_JAPEOS010000001.1 coordinate 3,896,287, forward strand.
CGGGGCCTCGATCATGCCGGTCCCGGTCCTGGAACGCCTGCGCGAGCGGCTGCCGGGGCTCGGCTTCTACAACTGCTTCGGCCAGAGCGAAATCGGCCCGCTGGCCACGGTGCTCGGACCGCTGGAGCACGAGGGGCGGATGGATTCCTGCGGGCGGCCGGTGCGCCACGTGGAGGCGAAGGTCGTCGACGAGGACGGCAAGGACGTGCCGGACGGAACGGCGGGCGAGGTGGTCTACCGCTCGCCACAGCTCTGTCTGGGGTACTGGAACGACCCGGTGGCCACGGAGAAGGCCTTCCGGGACGGCTGGTTCCGCTCGGGCGACCTCGCGGTGCGGGACGCGCAGGGGTACTTCACGGTCGTGGACCGGGTGAAGGACGTCATCAACTCGGGCGGGGTGCTGGTCGCCTCGCGGCAGGTGGAGGACGTGCTCTACACCCATCCGGGCGTGGCCGAGGCGGCGGTGGTGGGGCTGCCCGACGAGCGCTGGATCGAGGCGGTCACGGCGGTGGTGGTCCCGCGCGGGGAGGTGGGGGAGGTGACGGAGGTGGAGCTGATGGCCTACGCGAGGGAGAAACTCGCCCATTTCAAGGCCCCGAAGCGGGTGCTCTTCGTGGATGCCCTCCCGCGCAACGCCAGCGGCAAGATCCTCAAGCGGGAACTGCGCGACCGCTTCGCGAACCCCAACCACTGACGCCCAACCACTGACGCCCAACCACTGACGCCCGGCCGCTGACGCCCGGCCGCTGACGCCCGGCCGCTGACGCCCGGCCGCTGACGCCCGGCCGCTGACGCCCGGCCGCTGACGCCCGGCCGCTGACGCCCGGCCGCTGACGCCCGGCCGCTGACGCCCGGCCGCTGACGGCCGGCCGCTGACGGCCGGCCGCTGACGGCCGGCCGCTGACGGCCGGCCGCTGACGGCCGGTCGGGGAGCCGGGTCAGTCGGGGCGTGGAGGGGGTGCGGCGGGGGCCTCGGGAGGGTAGAGGCCGTCGCGCCGCAGCCGCCGCCGGGTGAGGTGCTCGTGCACGAGCCGGCCGACGAGCGCGCCGCCGTAGACCACGAAGCCGACCCCGACCAGCCAGGACTGGACGACGAGCAGGGTGCCGAAGGGGCCGTAGATCACCGCGTTGGAGGCGATGAGCGGGGAGAACACCAGCTGCGAGAAGATCCGCAACCCCAGCAGCCCCAGGCTGGTCGCGACCGCTCCCGGCACCAGGGCGCGCCAGCGGACCCGGCCGCCGAGCAGCAGGCGCTGGGAGACGATGAAGAACAGGCAGGTGCCGACGAGGTCCCCCAGGGCGCCGAGCACCGTGCCGATGGCGTTGTTCGACGGAGAGGGAATCCCCACGAGCAGGGCGAGGTAGCAGACCAGCAGGGCGAGCCAGACGACGTGCAGCCACATGGTGTGCCAACGCGCGGTCGGCAGGTCCCAGACCTTCTCGTAGCCGGTCTGCACGGCCGAACCGAAGGTCAGGCCGAACACCGCGAGGGCGGCCAGACCGAACGCGGTGGTCCGTTCCAGCGCCAGGTCCGCGGCGCCGAACAGCATCTCGACCCGGACCCGCGAGGCCTCCGTCACCCCGAGGGCCTGGCCGAGCCAGCGACCGAAGCCCGAGCCGCTCCCAGGTGCGGCGGCCGCCACGACCACCAGCAGCGGCACCAGGGTGAGGAAGCCGAGGGCCGCGAAGCCCATCGCCCGGTGCATCAGCTCCATCTCCCGGCCGCGGCTCCAGGCCAGCCCGATCTGGGAGCCCTGGAGCCGGTCGTAGAGCTGCCGGAGGGTGGAGATCACACCTGATGCACTACCCCCGAGCGCCGACCCGTTCCCGGGAGCCACCCCCAAATGAGTCCGAAGGGGTGGTTTCAGCCGCCCGGACGCGTGTCCCTGACCTCCCCGGCTCCGCGGAGGTCGACCAGTCTCTTGATCTTCCCCACCGAACGCTCCAGCGTCTCCGGGTCGACCACCTCGACCCGGACCGAGACCCCGACCCCCTCCTTGACGGCCCGGACCACGGCGGCGCCAGCGTCCTGCCGCCGCTCGGCGTCCGTCTCCCGACGCGCCTCCACCCGCACCGTCAGGGCGTCCATCCGGCCCTCCCGGGTCAGCCGCAGCTGGAAGTGGGGAGCCAGGCCCGGTGTCCGCAGCAGGACCTCCTCGATCTGGGTCGGGTACACGTTCACCCCGCGCAGGATGATCATGTCGTCGCTGCGCCCCCTGATCTTCTCCATCCGGCGGAAGGCCGGCCGGGCGGTTCCGGGCAGCAGCCGCGTCAGGTCCCGGGTGCGGTAGCGGATGACGGGCATGGCCTCCTTGGTGAGGGAGGTGAACACCAGCTCGCCGGGCTCGCCCTCCGGCAGCACCGCGCCGGTCAGCGGATCGACCACCTCGGGATAGAAGTGGTCCTCCCAGATGTGCAGGCCGTCCTTGGTCTCCGCGAACTCCTGCGCCACGCCCGGTCCGATGACCTCGGACAGGCCGTATATGTCCACCGCGTCGATGTCGAGCCGTTCCTCGATCTCCCGGCGCATCTCCTCGGTCCACGGCTCCGCGCCGAAGATCCCCGTCCGCAGCGAGGTGGCGCGCGGGTCGATCCCCTGGCGCTCCATCTCGTCCAGCAGGGTCAGCATGTAGGAAGGGGTCACCATGATGACCTCCGGCCGGAAGTCCTCGATGAGTCGGACCTGCCGGTCCGTCATCCCGCCCGACGCGGGCACGACCGTACAGCCGAGGCGCTCGGCGCCGTAGTGCGCGCCCAGGCCGCCGGTGAACAGCCCGTACCCGTAGGCGATGTGGATGATCTGGCCGGGCCGTCCGCCCGCCGCCCGTATGGACCGGGCGACGACGTCCGCCCAGGTGGAGAGGTCCCCGTCGGTGTACCCGACGACGGTCGGCCGCCCGGTGGTGCCGCTCGAGGCGTGGATGCGGCGCACCTGCGAGCGCGGCACGGCGAACATCCCGAAGGGGTACTGGTCGCGCAGATCGGCCTTGCTGGTCAAGGGGAACAGCGAGAGGTCGGCGAGGGAGCGGCAGTCGTCGGGATGTACGCCGGCCTTGTCGAAGGCCTGCCGGTAGAAGGGCACCTTCTCGTAGGCGCGGTGCAGGGTCGCGCGCAGCCGGGTGAGCTGGAGGGCGGCCAGCTCGTCGCGGCCCAGCCGCTCGCCCGTGTCGTGGAGATCCGTGTACACCGCCATGCCGTCACCTCATCGTGAGAACCGACCGATCATTCGGTAGATTGCCAGGAATCCGCAGGTTAAATCAATGACTCGAACGAGTGATCGTCTGTTCTGATGGCCCGCCTGCCCACCTTCACCACGTACGCCGAGCGCCGTCCCATCCTGTGCGACCCGCGCAGCGCGGGCGACTCCGGGAGACCGGCGGACGAGTCGACAGCGCCCACGGGGAGGAGGACCGGGAGCCGGTCGCGGAACCGGACGGCGCCTCCCGCCCCGCCCCGGCGGCCCGGTTCGCCCTGCGCCTGCACGGAGCGGCGATGTCAGTGCGGGCCGGGACGATGTCCTCATGCTGAAGAGCCTTTTCGTGTACCTCGTCTGTGCGAGCGGCCTCTGCGCCATGATTTCCTTCTGGTTCGTCGCTCCCCTGCGGACGGGGCGATCGCGCATGCCTCGGGGGAGGGTCTTCCGCCTCGCCAGGCGCCGACACGCGGCGAACTCGGTCAGCGCCCGTGCCGTCCGCACGGTAGGCACCTTGAACGCGCAGGCACCGACCGGCGCCGAGATCCCGGAGACCGAACTTCTGGAGCGGCGGTTGGACGACCACCGCTGCTCGGTCCTGTCCAGCCTGCTGCTCTGGCCGTTCCCTTGCCTGGGCGTCCTCTCGGCGCACTCGGCGTGATCGGCGCACTCGCCGAGATCGATCGGCGCATGCTGAACCGCTCGGTGCCCCTCGAACACACCACCCTGATGGCTGTCGGCGCAGTCGAAGCGTGCCGGGCGGTGCCGGAGAACGAGACGGTGAGGTGCGCGGCCCCTCGCGCAGCTCGCCCATCTGCGCGGCCCTCGAGGACCTCTTTCAGGCCCTGGCGCGCCAGGCCGAGCTGGAGCCTCGGCGTACCGATCCCGTACACCGGGCTCGGTTGCGCGCGGACGTGCTGGAAGTGGTCCGTACCTCCATGCGGCCAAGGTGCGGCTCATCGAGGGCGACCAGACCGCGCTCGCCTCGCTGTTCGCCATCCTCGGATCGCTTCTCGCCCGCACGGTGGCCCCGACCCACCTGAACCCGCGCCCTCTGGTCTCCGCGGAGTTGCTGACGGCGGACCCGAGCCGGCGTTTCCGTGCGCGGTGGCCGGCGCCGGCCATGAGGACGACCAGAGCCCAGGTCAGCGGCTCCGGCAGGCTCAGGAGGGGGAGCGCTTTCCCGACCGCGACCAGGAGGGCGACGAAGAGGCCGTAGCCGAGGAGCTTCGAGCCCGTCGACTCGCTGCGCAGCGGCGGACCTTCCCACCGGTGGTTCGCCAAGATCGGAGGGGTGGCAGACTGGCCGGCCGTACTGCGAACCGAGAGGACCGACATCATCGTGCGACGGATACGGGCGCGCACAGCCCTGGCGTCCCTGGCATTGACGGCGCTGACGGCGGCAGCGGCGACCGGCTGCGCGTTCGCGCTGCGGGACCTCGGCCCACTGCCCCCGCGATTCTCGGGTCCGCCGCTGCCCGCCGACACGGTGGTGTCGGAGATGACCTCCATACTGGCGGCGGAGGGCATTACGGTGGAGAGGGAACCCTCCGGGGGCCTGGGCAAGTGCCACGAACGGCTCTCAGGACGGCACGCGCCGGAGACGATGGACGCCGCCCTGACAGCGGCCTTCGCGCGGGCCCGTTCCGAGCACGGCTGGCAGCCCGGCCCCGACCTGGGAGGGGAGATGCTGACCCTGACGAAGAACAACTGGACGGTCCTGACCAGCATTTCGGGCGAGGTGCCACCGGGTTGGCAGGCACCGGTCCTCCTCTCGCTGACCTGTGTGGAAGGCGACGACACCTCCACCGCACCCACGGCGCCTTCCGCCCCGGCCCTCACGCCCGCACCTGCGTCGTCCTGAGCGAGCGCCCGGCCGCTCTTGCGGGCTGCGGTGCGCTGTTGGTGCAGGTGCCGATTGCGGGAACGGCCGGGCCGGGCCGGGCTGGGTGCTGGTGCTGCCGGTGTCGGTCCACGCCGCGGTGAGGCGGTGCAAGTGCCGCGAGCGCACTGGGGTACGGCCACCACCGCCGCCACTCCCGCCATCAGTAGCGAGATGTCCGCCCTGCTGGGATCGACCGGGACCTGCCCCGTACGTACGCGCACCTGGCGGAGCTCTCGAGCGAATTCAGAAGTTCGATCTGCACTACGCTAGGCGGCGGTACGGATGACCAAGCCGACCACGGCGAAGAGGGCTGCCAGAGCGAAAGTGAGTTCCGGGAGCAACGTTCTCGTCAACTCTCTGCGCGGGACGTGTATCTCATCCCCGACTTCACCGCGTGGCGTGTTCAGCCAATCGGAAATCTCACCCACGGCTTTCGAGCCGGTACCCAGCGCTCGGCTGATGAGTGAACCTCCAAATGCGAAGGAATTGATGACGCTTCCATCTCGGAGATGGATCTCCAGGCCGCCGTCGCTACCGACGACCGGCCATCGCACGAACTCCCGGGGGCAGGAGTATGTGAAGACTGGGTTTATGACGGTGAGAGTGGTCGGCTCGAGCAGAACTCGAGACGAAAGGATTCGCTGAATCAAGGCGGCGAGAGCCAGGAGAGTGGCTACTACGTACCAGAAATCCCTGGCGCCACCACTTTCCAATCCCTTCAGCGCGGCCACCGTTCCGAAAATCCCGAGGGTTGGAGGAAGGGTCACGGACAGAATTTTCCAAGATCTGGTCCGTAAGGCGATCAGCTCTCTCTCCTTCATGTTCACGTATTATCCTTCACGCTCATCAGCAGCCGCGCCCGGCGGCTATGCTCGCGCTTCCCGCGCCGCAGAACCCCAGCGAGAGATGTGCATTGATTCCTGCACCGAGCAGCTTGGCCGAGCGGTCAAGTGTCGTGGCGTATGTACCGGACGTGTCGTTCACCGAAACCTTCCTTCCGCCTCCCGGCCCCTTGAGACCGGGAACCTTCGTCTGTACGGAGCGCCGACAGTCCGGGATGCGGACACGGTTTCGTACTGGAATGCCTTGTTCCTAAGAGCAGCCCGCCAACTCCCGGTCGCTGCTCTGCCGATGCTGCCGGCGACTGTACCGCCCGCAGCCGTCCACAGGAGAGATCTTCCGAGTCCTGCCCCCGTTCGCCTCCCCTGTGGCCAGTAAGTCGCCGCCGAATGCGGCAAATGCAACCAGCGCACCCGCCACCACGCAGTCACCGAGGGCCAACACGAGGCAGGCCCCGAAGGCCAGCGCCGGCAGGACGCGGTTCTTCCATCCCTCCCATGTGCCGAAGATATCCTTGGTTCAGGCCCAACTGGCAGAGCAGCTCGCTTGAGTGAACCCCAGAGGGGTCTTCTTCTCGGAGCTCTTCCTGGCCTTCTTCGGCCGTGTAGTAGCCGCGGGTCGTCGGTGACCATCAGTGGGTTCACGGCGATGAACCGGCCGAGGACGGGGTCGTGTTCGCGGGCTCCGAGGTGGGTGAGTCCGGTGGTCCTGTCCCGGGTGCCGCCGACGAAGCCGCGCTCCACCGGTCCAGGCGGCCGGGGCAGTCGGAGGTGCGGACGAGACCGTGCCCCCCCGGGGTCGTGTAGTAACGGGTGCCGGTATCCGTGTTGGTGGTGGTGTCGAGGGCGAGTTCGGTGGAGCCGAGGTGGAGCGTGGTCTTGCCCGGGTCCTTGCGCAGCAGGCGGTTGCCTGCCGTGCCGTAGGCGCAGGTTGAGGTCCCCGCGCCGGTGGTGGCCGAGGCGAGTCTGTCCTCGGGCGTCCAGGTCAGGTTCTGGGTGTTGCCGGACGCGTCGTAGGTGGTGGCGGCCGTACCTGAGGTTGCCGAACCCCGGAAGCTCGCCAAGCCCTCTGGCGCCGCCGCGTTCTCCTAGGCGGCCAAGGGGCTGGTGCTGGGGACTCTCCGACCGGTTCGGACGAAATGCCTCCCAAGTCCGCCTCCGGCGCGAATCCCCGCCGAGGTCGCTGAGGTCGTCCTGGATGCGGGTGATCCCTTTGCGCACGACCGCCCTCAACAGCGCAGGCGGGCCCCGGCTGCACAGGGTCGACCACCCGCGGAGAGTGGGATGTGTGCGACCACCTCGCCGCCCATGAATGGCGCGGCAAGCTCTGTTACCGGTTGCTGCATGTCGCCGCCCTCCTCACCCGCGGCGGTCGACGCCTGCGCTTGTGGATATCGGCTACTCGGCCCTGGAGGCAACGAACTGGCCGCAGCCTTCCACCCAACCGGAAACGGTGAGGCTAGGAGCCTGGGCATGCCTCAGCGATTGTGGGAGGGCTCGGCGGACACCCTTGTAAACAGTTCTTTAGAAAGATATCTTTAGAAGCATGGCCGAGATCACGCCCGACGCCGCCGGGGGGTTGCGGCGGTCCGTCCACCTCACGGACCCCCGCGCTCTGCGCGCCTACGCCCACCCGACCCGTATGAAGCTGGTCGCGCTGCTGAGGGTCGAGGGGCCCTTCACGGCGACCCATGCCGCGGAGCTCACCGGCGAGTCCGTCGCCAGTTGCTCCTACCACCTGCGGACGCTCGCGAAGTACGGCCTGGTCGAACACGCCGAGGGCGGTCAGGGCCGGGAGAAGCCCTGGCGCGCCACGGCCCAGTACACCAACTGGCAGAACGCCGACGGTGAGGCGGCCGACGCACTCAGCACGGCCATGGCCGAGCGCTACTTCGAGCACATGACGCGCGCGATCGAAACCCGGCACCAACTACCGAGCGAATGGCGCCGGGCGGAGTGGTTCGGCGACGACGTCGTCTACCTGACCGCCGCCGAACTCGCCGAAGTGGGGAAGCGCTTCTCGGAGATCCTGGGCTCCTACGGTGAGCGGCTCGGCGACCCCTCCCTGCGCCCGGACGGCGCGGCACCGGTGACCATGCTGCGCATCGCGTTCCGCAACCGTCAGACGACCACATGACAGTCGCACGAACCCGCTGAACCCGGAGTGAGCGCATGCCACCGACCAAGACTTCAGCACGTGGAGAGTTAGCGAAGCCGGCCTACCGCGATCCCAATGTAGTGCGTTGGGTGGTTGCCTATACCGCCTCGGTGGTGGGCAACGGCTGCTTCTTCCTGGCTCTCGGCTGGGCGGCGAGCCGGACCGCCACACCGGCGGAAGTCAGTCTCGTCATGGCGGTTGGCGCCGTTCCTCGCGCCGTTCTCATGCTGGGCGGCGGAGTGATCGCGGACCGTTTCAGTCCCCGCTACGTGATCATCGGCAGCGACACGGTGCGTTGCGTGGTGATCCTGGCCGCGGCAGCAGTGCTTGCCTTGGCGTCTCCGGGGCTTTGGCTGCTTGTCGCGGTCGCTCTTGTCTTTGGCGTGGCCGACGCCCTGTTTCTTCCCGCGGTGGGCGCGCTTCCGGCCCGGCTCGCCGACGCCGACCAGGTCCTGCGAGTCCAGGGCATGCGGTCCCTGGCAGTCAGGTTGGGCAACAGCCTGGGGGCGCCGCTCGCCGGTCTGGTGATGGCCCTGAGCGGACCCGCCGCTGCGTTCGCTGTCGCGGGCGGTCTCTTCGCGCTGTCGTTGACCTTGCTCTTCACCGTGCGCATACGCGCGCTGCCCGAAGAGAAGCCCGACCCGGAGGCGGTAGCGGGAGAGGCCAAAGCCGCTGGAATGTGGCAGGAGATGACGAGTGGGCTGCAGTACGTGCGGAGACAGTCGCTTGTCCGCATGCTCGTCCTAGCCCTGGTCGTCGTCGAACTCGGCTGTGTCGCCCCCCTGAGCATCGGATTGGTGCTGCTGGCGCGTGACCGTGACTGGGGAGCGTCCGGTGCCGGCTGGACCCTCGGCACGTTCAGCGTCGGAGCCGCCGTGAGCGCGCTGCTGCTCACGACCATGGGCCGGCTGCCGCGCCCCGGTGTCTTCTACATCGCCTCGCTCGCTGCCGGTTCAGCCTCGATCGCCTCGCTCGCCCTGGCCCCGAGCCCCTTGATCGCGGCTGCTCTCGGAGCCGTCGGGGGCCTGACCCTCGGACTGAACGGCGGTATCTCCTACGCCCTTGTGCAGTCCGCTTGCAAACCTGCCTATCTGGGCCGGGTGATGTCTCTGTTGAGCCTCGCGAGCTTTGGTGTCGGCCCCCTGGCCCTACCCGTCTTCGGTGCTGCGGTGGCCGGCTTCGGGACGGCTCCGGCCTTTGCCGTGTTCGGGGGAACCGCCGGTCTCGGGGCAGTGGCCTGCCTCTTCTCGGCGGACGTCCGTCGCGCCGAACTGCCCAGCTGAGCGGCCGGAGTCGGTGACCGTCATCGGCTCACATCACCGCGGGCCGGGAACCGACTCCTGGATGTCGCGCGCACCGACGTCTTCCTCGTTGGCCAAGACCGTGACCGTGACGTCGAGTTCGGGCGGCAGGGCTGGAGACGAGGCCGTAGCTGAAGGTCCACTACAGAGGGGCGAGGCGCTACCTCGTGGTCGCTGGTCGCTGGTCGCGAGATCGCCAAGGAATCGCGGCGCGGACGGCCGTGGGGTCTGCCGTTCGAAGCTCGCATCCTCCTGGGCACGGCTTACTGGCGTACGAAATGGAGCATGCGGCAGCTCGCTCGCGCGGCAGCTCGCTCCGCTGCTCGGCGCCTCCAAGTCGGCGGCTGACTGGACCGTCGATCACTCGGCCCGGAGATCGCGCTTCAGCCGCGCGAGCGGTTCCGTAGGAACACCGTGCTCATGGTGGACGGCAGCCGCGTACCCACCCGCGACCGTTCGATCGCCGAGCACGCGAAGGACTACCGCTGCTCCACGGCTCACCACGTCGTCATCTACGCCGGCACCCGCCCGATCGTCATGGTCGGCCGGCCGCTGCCCGGGAGACGACAAGCCCGAGGCTGGGAAGGATCCAGCGCCAAGGGCGCCGTTGGCCGCACGATGAGCACCGGTGACGGCGGTTGCCGGGGACACCATCCTTGAGACGGGCCCCGGCGACGGGGTGGCGTGGCGTGGACAGTTAGGCCGTGTCCGCTTCCGTCGCCACCGCCTTTGCCCAGCGGTAGTCCGCCTTGCCGCTCGGGGAACGCTGGATGGCGGGCGCGATGACCAACTGCCGCGGGATCTTGTAGCCCGCCAGCCTGGTGCGGCAGTGGCTCTGTATCTGGTCCAGGGACGGCGCCTCGGCGCCCTCCCGCACCTGGACCACCGCGGCCACGTGGTTGCCCCAGGTCGGGTCCGGGACCCCCGCCACCAGGGCGTCGTACACGTCGGGGTGGGACTTCAGGGCCTGCTCGACCTCCTCCGGGTACACCTTCTCGCCGCCCGTGTTGATGCACTGCGAGCCCCGGCCCAGCACCGTGACGATGCCCTGCTCGTCGACGGTCGCCATGTCGCCGAGCAGCACCCAGCGCTCCGTACCCTTCTGGAAGAAGGTTTCGGCGGTCTTCCCCGGGTCGTTGTAGTAGCCGAGCGGGACGTGTCCGCGCTGGGCGAGGCGGCCCGGCTCGCCCACCGCCACCGGCTCGTGCGTCACCGGGTCCACCACCTGCGTACGGTCGTTGACCTCCAGGCGGAAGCCCTTCTCCGGGCCGGAGTCGTCCGTCGCCCGGCCGTTGGACCCGGACTCGGACGACCCGAAGTTGTTCAGGAGCAGCACGTTCGGTACCAGCCGTTGGAACTCGGCGCGCACCGTCTCCGACATGATCGCCCCGGACGAGGAGACGCTGAACAGCGACGACAGGTCCGTGCCCTTGAGCGGGCCGTTCAGGGCGTCGATCAGCGGTCGCAGCATCGCGTCGCCGACCAGCGACACGCTGGAGACCTTCTCCTTCTCGATCGTACGGAGCACTTCCTCGGGCGCGTACTTCCGGTGGATGACCACTCGCTGGCCGTAGTTGAAGGCGATGAACGAGGTCAGCGTCGACGTGCCGTGCATCAGCGGGGGCGCGGGGAAGAAGGTGAGCCCGGCGCCGCGAGCCGCGACCCGCTCGGCCAGTTCCTCGGGCCGCTTCACCGGCTCGCCCGAGGGCTCGCCGCCGAAGAGCCCGGCGAAGAAGAGGTCCTCGGCCCGCCACATCACGCCCTTGGGCATGCCCGTCGTACCGCCGGTGTAGATGATGAACAGGTCGTCGGGGCTGCGCGGCGCGAACCCGCGCCCGGGTGATCCGGCCGCCTCGGCGTCCGCGTACGGGATCGGCGCGATCGACGGCTCGGGGGCGCCGTCGGGAGCCCGGCCGACCCGGATCAGGTGCCGGAGCTTCGTCGTCTGCGGCAGTGCGGCCGCGACCCGCTCGGTGAACTCGCCCTCGAAGACGAGGGCGGCGAGATCGGCGTCGTTGTAGAGGTAGACCAGCTCCTCTTCCACGTAACGGTAGTTGACGTTCACCGGAACCAGTCGGGCCTTCAGGCAGGCCAGCACCGTCTGCAGGTACTCGATCCCGTTGTAGAGGTGAAGTCCCAGGTGCTCGCCGGCCGTCAGGCCGCTGTCGAGCAGGTGGTGCGCGATCCGGTTCGCCGCCGCGTCGAGCTCCGCGTACGTCAGGCGGCGCTCGGCGCCGGTCCCGGGGTGGTCCACGTATACGAGGGCCTCGCGGTCCGGGACCACGTCCACGACCGACTCGAACAGGTCGGCAAGGTTGTACTCCACCGTTCCTCCTGACCCCGTGACTGGTCTGTTCCGGCGGTCATTAGAGCGCCGGAGACGGCAACTGGGAAGGGCACCGCTCAAGAAATCTGACTGAGTGTCAGAAAACTATTGAACTGCACCCTCCCCTACTGCAACCTGTTCTAGGTCTTGAGACGGGAGGACGGCAATGGGTGGGACGGAACACCTGACCGTGGATCGCCGCGGCGCCACGCTGGTGCTCACCATGAACAGGCCCGAAGCGAAGAACGCGCTCTCGCTTCCGCTGCTGGTGGGGCTGTACGACGGCTGGCTGGAGGCGGACGCCGACGACGGGATCCGCTCGGTGGTCCTCACCGGCGCGGGCGGGGACTTCTGCGCCGGAATGGACCTCAAGGCCCTGGCCGGGAAGGGCATGGCGGGCGACCAGTACCGGGACCGCCTCAAGGCCGACCCCGACCTGCACTGGAAGGCGATGCTGCGCCACCACCGGCCGCGCAAGCCGGTGATCGCAGCGGTGGAGGGCTACTGCGTGGCCGGCGGGACCGAGATCCTGCAAGGCACGGACATCCGGGTGGCGGCCGAGGGCGCGACCTTCGGGCTGTTCGAGGTCAAACGCGGGCTGTTCCCGATCGGCGGCTCCACGGTGCGGCTGCCGCGCCAGATCCCCCGTACGCACGCCCTGGAGATGCTGCTGACCGGCCGCCCGTACTCCGCCGCCGAGGCCGAGCGGATCGGGCTGGTCGGGCGGGTGGTGCCGGACGGTACGGCGCTGGCGGCGGCCCTGGAGATCGCGGAGCGGATCAATGCGTGCGGGCCGTTGGCGGTGGAGGCGGTCAAGGCGTCGGTCTACGAGACCGCCGAGCTGACGGAGCGGGAGGGGTTGGCCTCGGAACTCCTGCGCGGGTGGCCGATCTTCGACACCGCCGATGCGAGGGAGGGGGCGCGGGCCTTTGCGGAGAAGCGGCCCGCGGTGTATCGGCGCGAGTAGTTCGGGCCGGGCCGGGCCGGGCTGGGTCGGGCCGCGGGCCGCCCTTGCCCGTGGCTGCCGCCTGTTGCCTGCGCCTGCGCCTGTGTTCGGGTGCGGCGCCGTTGCCGGGGGCGCTGCCCCCGGACCCCCGCGCCTCAAACGCCGGCGGGGCTGAAAGATCGCCTCAAACGCCGGCGAGGCTGGAGGGGGGCCGGCGGGGCTGGAGGGGGCCGGCGGGGCCGGGTAGGGGGCGCCCCGAGCGGGGAGGGCGTCGGCGGGGCTTGGACGAGGGCCTCTCAGTGAAGACCACCGAATCGATCGCATCGGAGAACCGTCATGACAGCTGCCTCCCCACCGGAGATCCTCCGCGCGCCCCTCATAGTCGAGTTCCCGTTCACCCGGTCCCTCGGGCCCGTCCAGAGCGCCTTCCTCACCGGGTTGCGGGAGGGCACCGTCCTCGGTGTGAAGACTTCCGCCGGCACGGTGATGGTCCCGCCCGTCGAGTACGACCCCGTCACCGCCGAGGAGATCCGCGAGCTCGTCGAGGTCGCCGCCACCGGCACCGTCACCACCTGGGCGTGGAACGACCTGCCCCGCCCCCAACAGCCCCTCGACACCCCCTTCGCCTGGGTGCTGGTCAAGCTCGACGGCGCCGACACCGCCCTCCTGCACGCCCTCGACGCGCCCGGCCCCGACGCCGTCCGCACCGGCATGCGCGTACGGGTCCGCTGGGCCGCCGAGCGCACCGGCGCCATCACCGACATCGCCTGCTTCGAACCGTACGACGGCCCCGCCGGCGGGGAGGCCGTCCCGCACGACGGGGCCTTCGACGACGCCGTCACCGGCATCGTCGCCGAGGCCCGCCTCGACTACGTCTACAGCCCCGGCCGCGCCCAGACCGCGTACATCGCGGCCCTCTCCGAGCGTCGGACCGTCGGCGAGCGCTGCCCCTCCTGCCACAAGGTGTACGTCCCGCCGCGCGGTGCCTGCCCCACGTGCGGCGTGGCCACCACCGACCGCGTCGAGGTCGGTCCGGCCGGCACCGTCACCACCTACTGCATCGTCAACATCAAGGCCAAGAACCTCGACATCGAGGTCCCCTACGTCTACGCCCACATCGCCCTCGACGGCGCCGACCTCGCCCTCCACGGCCGGATCGGCGGCATCCCCTACGACCAGGTCCGCATGGGCCTGCGCGTCGAGCCCGTATGGACCGAGGGCGGCCGCTACCCCGACCACTACCGCCCCACCGGCGAACCGGACGCGGACTACGACGCGTACAAGGAGCTCATCTGATGGCCCGATACGCCCGCGAGGTCGCGGTGGTCGCCTTCGCGCAGAGCGACCACCTGCGCCGCACCGACGAGCTCAGCGAAGTCGAGATGGTCATGCCGGTCCTGCACCAGGTGCTGGCCGCCACCGGCCTCAAGGCCGGCGAGATCGGCTTCACCTGCTCCGGCTCCAGCGACTACCTGGCCGGCCGGGCCTTCTCCTTCACCATGACCCTCGACGGGGTCGGCGCCTGGCCGCCGATCTCCGAGTCGCACGTCGAGATGGACGGGGCCTGGGCCCTCTACGAAGCCTGGGTCAAGATCCAGACCGGCGAGGCCGACACCGCGCTCGTCTACTCGTACGGGAAGTCCTCACCGGGGTCGGTGCGCGACGTGCTGACCCGGCAGCTGGACCCGTACTACGTCGCCCCGCTCTGGCCCGACGCGGTGGCCCTGGCCGCCCTCCAGGCCCAGGCCCTGATCGACGCGGGCGAGACCGACGAGAGCGCCCTGGCCGCCGTCGGAGCGCGCAGCCGGGCCGCGGCCACCACCAACCCGCACGCCCAGCTCCGCGGCCCCGTCCCGCAGGGCGACTACCAGGTCAGGCCGCTGCGCACCGGAGACTGCCCGCCCGTCGGCGACGGCGTGGCCGCCGTCGTCCTGGCCGCCGGCGACCTCGCGCGCCGGCTGTGCGAACGCCCCGCCTGGATCACCGGCATCGACCACCGCATCGAGGCCCACGGCCTGGGCCTGCGCGACCTCACCGACTCCCCGTCCACCCGGCTCGCCGCCGAACACGCGGGTGTCTTCGAAGCCCCGGTGGACACGGCCGAACTGCACGCGCCGTTCTCCTCCCAAGAGGTCGTGCTCCGCAAGGCCCTCGGACTCGCCGACGACGTGACCGTCAACCCCTCCGGGGGAGCGCTCGCCGCCAATCCGATGATGGCCGCCGGCCTGATCCGCATCGGCGAGGCGGCCGCCCGGATCCATCGCGGCGCATCGCGACGGGCCGTCGCCCACGCCACCTCCGGCCCCTGCCTCCAGCAGAACCTGGTCGCCGTCCTGGAAGGGGACGCAAGGTGAGTAAAGAGCCCGTGGCCATCGTCGGGATCGGCCAGACGAAGCACGTGGCGGCCCGCCACGACGTGTCCATCGCCGGACTGGTCCGCGAGGCGGCGGCGCGCGCCCTCGCCGACGCCGAACTGACCTGGGCGGACATCGACGCGGTCGTCATCGGCAAGGCCCCCGACTTCTTCGAGGGGGTGATGATGCCCGAGCTGTACCTGGCGGACGCCCTCGGCGCGGTCGGGAAGCCGATGCTGCGCGTGCACACGGCCGGTTCGGTCGGCGGGTCCACCGCCCTGGTCGCCTCCAACCTGGTGGCGGCCCGCGTCCACCGCACCGTCCTCACCCTCGCCTTCGAGAAACAGTCCGAATCCAACGCCATGTGGGGCCTCTCGCTCCCCGTCCCCTTCCAGCAGCCGCTGCTCGCCGGCGCGGGCGGCTTCTTCGCCCCGCACGTGCGCGCGTACATGCGGCGCACCGGCGCACCGGACACGGTGGGCTCACTGGTGGCGTACAAGGACCGGCGCAACGCGATCAAGAACCCGTACGCGCACCTGCACGAGCACGACATCACCCTGGAGAAGGTCCAGGCGTCACCGATGCTGTGGGACCCGATCCGCTACTCGGAGACCTGCCCCTCCTCGGACGGGGCGTGCGCGATGGTCCTCACCGACCGGGCGGGCGCCGCCCGGTCGCCGAAGCCGGCGGCCTGGGTGCACGGCGGGGCGATGCGCAGCGAGCCCACCCTCTTCGCCGGCAAGGACTTCGTCTCCCCGCAGGCCGGCAAGGACTGCGCGGCCGACGTCTACCGCCAGGCCGGCATCACCGACCCGCGCCGGGAGATCGACGCGGTCGAGATGTACGTGCCGTTCTCCTGGTACGAGCCGATGTGGCTGGAGAACCTCGGCTTCGCGGCGGAGGGCGAGGGCTGGAAGCTCACGGAGGCCGGGGTCACCGAACTCGACGGGGACCTTCCGGTCAATCCGTCGGGCGGTGTGCTGTCCACCAATCCGATCGGCGCCTCCGGCATGATCCGCTTCGCGGAGGCGGCCCTCCAGGTACGCGGCCGGGCCGGGGAACACCAGGTCCCGGGAGCCCGTCGGGCGCTGGGCCATGCGTACGGCGGCGGCGCGCAGTTCTTCGCCATGTGGCTGGTGGGGGCACAGGAGCCGACCTCCTGAACACGGGCCCGGCCGACGACGGAGGGGCCGGCCGGGGAGCCGGACGGGCCGGACCGGCCACGGGTGACTCACCGTGGCCTGTCCGGCACCCGCTGCGGTGGTTAACCTTGCCCCCGGACGACGTACCGGGAGGAGCACGCACGTGGCCGAGAGCATGACTTCACAGCCCCTCGCTGGTTGGGGGAAGCCGGACCTCGATCTCACCGGGGCGGACTGGCAGTCGAGCAGCCGGGGAGTGGGTGACGTCCAGATCGCCTTCGTCGAGGGCTTCATCGCGATGCGCAACAGCGAGCGTCCCGAGAGCCCCTCACTGATCTTCTCGCCGGACGAGTGGCACAAGTTCGTACTGAACGCGCGGGGCGGTGAGTTCGACCTGACCTGACCCCGACCGGGCGTTCCCCGCGGGCCCGCCCCCCCAGGCCGGGGCGTCGCGCGCGTACGGCCAGCTGCGGCCGTGTACGAGCTGCGATCCTCCGGCCGGGGGCCCCGTGGTCGGGCCCCGCGGGGCCCCGCGGTCGGGAGCCCGCCGACGGAGCCTGCGGCCAGCTGCGGAAACGGTGTTGCGCCCGGTGCGGGCGGCGCCGATGCTGACTGGCCGGAGGCGGTGAAGATGATCAACGTGGTGTTGAAGCTGACCGTGCGCGACCTGAGGCGTGCGGACCTGGCGTCGTGCGGGTGGGCGGGGACCGAGACGCATCTGGCGGGCGTCGCGCGGCAGTTGGAGCGCGCCCGGCTCGGCGAGGTCGACTACCTCGCGGTCTGCACCGAGACGGACGTCCCCGTGGCCAAGGGAGGCATCGACTACCGGGCCGAGGAGGGCGTCGGAACGCTGTGGCAGCTGGCCGTCCACCCCGCATTGCAGTCGTGCGGGATCGGCACGTTCCTGATCGGAGCGGCGGAGCTGCGGATCAGGAACCGGGGGCTGCTCCACGCCGAGTTGGGCGTGGAGGAGGACAACACCCGGGCGCGGGCCCTGTACGAGCGGCTGGGCTACGTCGCCCGGGGCCGCCGGTCCGACGCGTGGACGGAGCGGGCTCCCGACGGATCGCTGCGCCGCCACGAGGCGATGTGCACCGTGATGCGCAAGCGGCTTGCGTAGGCGGGGTGTACCGGGCGTACCGGGAGGATCGCGAACCGGCCTTGCGCATCGTGGTGCCAGAGCCGGCGGCGGCGGGGTGGGTGCAGGTCCGGCCCGTGGTCGACGGGCGCGACGTCCTGGCCGGTCCCTCGGTGGGGTGGTCAGGTGAGGATCCATGGGGCGTGCTCGGGTCGGGTGGCAGCCCGGCGGTCGACGAGCACCCCCACGAGGTACGGCTGGCGCGGACCTCCTGCACGGAGAGACCTGCTGCGGCGCGCTGGACGTGACGGTGCGACGGGAGGGGGACGAGGTCGTCCGGGACGGCCGGCGGAACCCGGCCGGCCGGGGGAGCGTCGATCTGCCGGGATTCCGGTTCGAGGCTGCCACGTACCGGGGCGAGGTCCGCCGGGCGGGGGCGGGCCTGCTGACGGAGCGGCTCCGGGCGGACGCGGACCGGTCGCGGCGGTGGGAGTGCGAGCTCGATGCCGCGCGGACCGGGCCGGGCCGGGCCGGGCGCCACGATGCCTACGACGGGTGCTGATCCACCCGGACCTACGGGCCGAACGGGACGGTCGGCCGTGGCTCCAGCTCGGCGTCGCCGCCCCGCACCTCGGTGACGGCGATCCGGCGGCGGCGCGGCGCCGGGCGGCACGCCTGGCGGGCGGTGACCCGCAGGAGCTGCCCGAGGTGCGGGGCTGGTCCTGGCACCACGCCGAAGACCCCCCTGACCGGGCCCGCTCCACCTGTACGGGGCTGGACCGCTGATCGGGGGACCACGGTCGACGTCTCGATCCGGCCTGCCGGCCCCGGACGAACGGCGACGCCGCCGCGGAGGCGGTCATCGGCCCCGGCGGGGCGGGCACACTGCGGGGCCGCGGGCCGCCGATGAACCGGCCGTGACCCGAGCACTCGGTAGGGTGGCCACATGAGCGGAGAGCACGACCTGCGGAAACTCCTGAGCGGCATGCGGCCCGAGCTGAACGAGGGGCGGTACGTCTTCTGCACCGTCGACGGCACCACCGTCCCCGCCGGAACCACCCCCGTCGCCACCGTCCTCGAACCCGAGGGCCTCACCCTGGTGCTGCGCCAGGAGGACGCCGACGCGGCCGGCCTCGCCTACGACTACACCGCCGGCTGGATCACCCTGCGGATCCACTCCGCCCTCGATGCCGTCGGGCTCACCGCCGCCTTCGCCACCGAACTCGGCGCACACGGTCTGAGCTGCAACGTCATCGCCGGCTACCACCACGACCACCTCTTCGTGGCCGCCGACCGGGCCGCCGAGGCCGTGACCGTCCTCGAGGACCTCGCGGCCCGTTCCCTACAGGACTGACGCTCCCCGGAAAAGAAGATCGGATTCTTTTCCGCACTGGGATCCCCCGCGCTGCGCGCGGGCGTACGCTGAACCCCCGAACAGGCCTGGGGGGTACCAGCCATGACGGACCGCCGGACCCGCACACGGCGCACCATGGTCGAACGCGATGCCGAACTCGCGATCGTCGACGAAGCCCTGGACCAGCTCACCGGTCCCGGGCCGGACGCGGGCGGAGCGCTGCTCGCCTTCTCCGGCCCCGCCGGCCTCGGCAAGACCACCCTGCTCGCCGAACTGCGCCGCCGCGCCCTCGCCCGCAACTGCACCGTCCTCGCCGCCCGCGGCGGCGAACAGGAACAGAGCCAGCCCTTCCACGTCGCCCGCCAGCTCATCCAGCCCCAGCTCGCCGGCACCTCCGAGCAAGAGCTGCGCGCCGCCCTCGGGGGCTGGTACTCCATCGTCGGCCCGGCCCTCGGACTCTGCGCCCCCGAACAGGGCGTCCCGCCCGACCCCCAAGGCCTGCGCGACGGCCTCGACTGGGTGCTCACCCACCTCGTCGTCAAGCGCGCCCCCGTCGCCCTCGTCCTCGACGACGCCCACTGGGCCGACCCCGAGTCCCTCGGCTGGCTCGCCGCCTTCGCCCCGCGCGCCGAACACCTCCCGCTGCTCCTCGTCGTCGCCTACCGCCCCGACGAACTGCCCGAGCACGCCGACGCCTTCCGTACGCTGCCCGGGCGGGCGGGACAGCGCCCGCTGCCCCTGGCCCCGCTCACCCCGGCCGCCGTCGCCACCCTGGTCCGCGAGGCCGTCGGCCCCCACGCCGACGACGCCTTCTGCCAGGAGGCCTGGGCCGTCACCACTGGCAACCCCTTCGAGGCGGTCGAACTCACCGCCAAGGTCCGCGGCAAGGGACTGACCCCGGTCGAGGCGAACGCCCCGCAGCTGCGCGACCTCGCCGCCGCCCAGCGCGGCAGCGGCCTCGTCGCCCGCCTCGAACGGCTCGGCCCCTCCACCGTCCGCTTCGCCTGGGCCTGCGCCGTCCTCGGCACCGCCATCCCGCAGGACATCGCCGCCCGGGTCGCCGCACTCGGTGCCGAGGAGGCCGTGGACGCCACCCGGCGGCTGCGCGACGCCCGCATCCTCTCGGCGGCGGCCGCCGAGGAACCCGACGCCGAGGCCGGGCTGGAGTTCGTCCACCCCCTCATCGCCACCGCCATCTACCGCGCCATCCCCGACGCGCTCCGCGTCGCCCTCCACGGCAAGGCCGCGGCGGCCGTCGTCGACGCCGGACTCGGCTCCTCCGCGGCCGCCCGCCACCTGCTGGAGACCCACCCCGAGAACGACCCCTGGGTGGTGCGCACCCTGCGCGAGGCCGCCGGCGAGAACCTCCGGGCCGGCGCCCCCGAGGCCGCCCGCCGCCAGCTCGCCCGCGCGCTGCTCGAACCCCCGGACTTCGACGAACGCGCCGCCGTCCTCTACGAACTGGGCTGCGCCTCCCTGCTCACCGAGCCCGCCAACACGGTCAACCACCTGCGGGCCGCCCTCGCCGAGCCCTCCGACGACCCGGCCCTGCGCCAGGGCATCGTCATCCGGCTCGCCCAAGTCCTCGCGCACAGCGACCGGCTCGCCGAAGCCTCGGAATCACTCGCGCGGGAGATCCCCTACACCCAGGACGTACGCGCCCGGCTGCGCCTCCAGTCCGAGCAGTTCATGTGGGACGCCTTCAACGCCGCCGAGACCGACTCCCCGGCCCGCTCCCGGCGGCTCTCCCGCCTCGCCGACCGGCTGACCGGGCGCGACCTCACCGAGCGGTACATCATCGGGCTGCGGGCCTGGGACGCCTGTCTGCGGGGCGAGCCGGTCGACGTGGTGCTGCACCACGCCGGACGGGTGCTGGAGCAGCCCTTCAGCTGGGCCCACGAGGACCGCGGATTCGAGGTCCCGGTCCTGGTCGCGATGGCCCACATGTACACCGACCGGCCCGGACGTGCCGAGGAGCTGTTCGAAGCGGGCACCGCCGAGTTCGAACGGCACGGCTGGCGCGGGGCGCACCTCTCCTTCGCCTACAGCCTGCGGGCCTACGTCCGCTACCGGCGCGGGCGGCTCGTGGAGGCCGAGGAACTGGCCCGGGCCGGACTGCACCTCGCCGAACGGGTCGGCCGGCGTACCCCCGTGCACTGGTACGCCATAGCCATCCTCCTCACCACCCTGCTCGCTCGGGGCCGCCCCGAGGAGGCCTGGGAGCTGGCCCGGGAGCACGAGTACGGCAGCCCCTTCCCGGCGGCCGTGGTCTTCCCCGACTCGCAGACCGTCTACGCCGAACTGCTGCTGGCCCGGGGCGACGTGCAGGCCGCGATCGTCGAACTGGAGGCGGTCGACCGGCGGCTGACCCCGCGCGGCATCCAGAATCCGGCCTGGTGCCCGTGGCAGCTGCACCTCGCCCGGGCGGTGGCCGCGGACGATCCGCAGCGGGCCCGCGCCCTGGCCGACGACGCCGTCCGACGTGCCCGCGCCTTCGGCGCCGCCTCGGGCATCGGCCAGGCGTTGCGGGTGGCGGCGCAGGTCGCCGCCCCCGAGGAGCGGGCCGGGCTCCTCCAGGAGGCGGTCACCCTGCTCTCGGCCTCACCGGCGGGCTACGAACTGGCCTGCGCCCTGGCCGCGCTCGGCACCGAGCTGCGCGACGCGGACGTGCTGATGCAGGCCGTGGTGACGGCGCGGGAATGCGGTGCGGACGGGCTGGCCGCGGAGACCACCGACACCCTGCTGGGACTGGGCGGCGCCCTGCCGTGCGGTCTGGCCTGGGAGGACGGGCTCACGGAGGAGGAGCGGCAGGCGGCGGACCTCGCGGTGCGCACCGAGAAGGAGACCCTGCCGGAGGCCGTGGTGCTGCCCGCGCCGGACTGGGCACTGTCGGCGGCCTGCCGCAAGCTGGGCACCGACCGGCCCGGGCTCAGGGACGCGCTGGAGGCGTTCGCCCGTAGCTCAACGTGATCGGATCCGCCGCCCGGTGGGCAGGCATGCTCGTATGGATCATGCCGAAAGACTCGCCCCCTTCCGGACCGAGGCGGCGGCGTTCGAGAAGGCCGTGCGCCGGGCGTTCGATCTCGGAGAGCCGGTGCCCGCGGTCCCCTCGTGCCCGGGCTGGACGGTCGCCGACCTGGTCCGGCACCTGGGCGGAGTGCACCGCTACCTCGCGCACGTCCTGCGCGAACGGCTGACGGCCCCGCCCGACCCCGCCGGCCTCACCCTCCCCGAGGTCCCCGACGACCCGGACGGGCTGACCGACTGGTTCGCGCAGGGCGCCCGGGAGCTGGCGGAGCTCTTCCACGAGCTGGGGCCGGACACGACGGTCTGGACCTGGTCGGTGGAACAGACCACGGGATTCTGGCTCCGGATGCAACTGATCGAGCTGGCCGTGCACCGTTGGGACGCCGAATCCGCGACCGGCACCGCGGGCCGCCTGGCCCCGGACGTGGCCGCCGACGCCGTGACCCAGACGATCGAGGTGATGGCCCCGGCCCGCCGCGGTTGGCAGCAGGCACCGCCGGGCACGGGGGAGAGGTACCGCTTCCGGCGTACCGACGGCCCGGAATCCTGGACGGTCGTCTTCTCGGGGGACCAGGTCCTGCTGGAGCCGGGTGCCACCGACCCGGCGGACGTCGAGGCCTCCGGCACCGCCTCCGACCTCGCCCTGTTCCTCTGGCGCCGCCTGCCGCCCACCGCCCTGCAGGTCACCGGCGACGCCGCCCTGCTCCCGTACTGGTTCACGCTCGTCCCACCGGTCTGACGAGCCGGGCCGGCGGGCCCGCACCGGACAGCTCCCCGGATGCGGGCCCCCGGGCCGGAAAACCCGCGCGGCCACGTACCATGGCGGCATGTCCTTCCTCCGCCGCCACCGCGCCGCCACTCCCGCCGGCCCGGACTTCGACGTCCTGGCCATGGACCCGGGGGACTGGCCGGGCAATCTCGGGGCCGGGCTGCTGCCCGCGCCCGACGGCAGCTGCCAGGGTGTCTTCCTCCGCTACGACCTCTTCGGCGGACGCGGCCCCGCGATGATCATCGGGAACCTCCCGGAGGGATCCCCGGCCCGCGACCTCACCGACGGCCAGATCCCCTTCGAGGTGGCCCAGCTCCTCGACGCACTGGAGAACGACGAGGACGTCGAGGTCACCGGCGTCGAGGACTGCCCCGTCATGCAGGGCGACAACCTCCTCATCGTCCGGAAGATCAAGCTGTCGGAGTCCCGCATCTCCTGCGTCCAGTTCGACCGCAGCGACAACGTGCTGGTCACCATCGCCAGCTGGGACCGCCCGATCACCGATGACCTCTACGCCCTCCTGAAGCCGCTCCCCGCCGAGCTCTTCCAGCAGGGCTGACCGTCCGCATCCCCCGTCGCGGGCGTCACGCGTCCGCGATGGCGTTCGCCGCCACGTAGCCGAAGGTCATCGCGGGGCCGATCGTGGATCCGGCCCCTGCGTAGCTGTGGCCCATCACCGCAGCGCTCGCATTGCCGGCCGCGTACAGGCCCGGGATCACCGAGCCGTCCGGGCGCAGGGCCCGCGCCCGGGCGTCCGTCACGATGCCGCCCTTCGTACCGAGGTCCCCGGGCACGATCTTGAACGCGTAGAACGGCGGGACCCAGACGGGTGCCAGACACGAGTTCGGGTGCACGCCCGGGTCCGTGTAGTAGTGGTCGTACGCCGTGTCGCCCCGGTGGAAGTCCGTGTCGTTGCCGCTCCACGCCTGCGCGTTGAACCGGCCCAGCGTCGCCCGCAGCGCCGCCGCCGGGACCCCGATCTGACCCGCCAGCGCGTCCCAGGTCCACGCCTTCTTCGCCGCGCCCGCCTGGTACCACGAGTCCGGGAAGGGGAGCGTCGGCAGGATGTCCTTGAACAGGTACCTGTTGCGGTAGTTCTGATCCACGATCAGCCACGCCGGGATGTGCGAGCCGACCGCGCCCCGGTCCCTCTCGTACATCACGTGCACCACATCGCTGTACGGCGCCGCCTCGTTGACGAACCGCGCGCCGTGCGCGTTCACGATCAGCCCGCCCGGCAGGGTCCGTTCGGCGAGGCAGAAGTACGGCTCCCCGGGCAGCGGGATCGAAGGCCCCCACCAGGCGTCGTCCATCAGCGCCAGCGAGGCCCCGGCCCGCTGCCCCGCCCGGATCCCGTCGCCGGTGTTCTCCTTCGCGCCGACCGACCACTGCGTGCCGATGGGCTGCTGCTGGTACTGCGCCCGCATCGCCGCGTCGTGCTCGAACCCGCCGGAGCCGATGACCACCCCGCGCCGGGCCCTCACGGTGCCCCGTACGCCCTCCTGCTCCACCACCACGCCGGTGACCGCGCCGCCCTCCTGGACCAGGTCCACCAGCGGGCAGTTCAGCCACAGCGGCACCCCGGCCCGCTGGAGCCCGGCCCGCAGTCCGGCCGCCAGGGCCTGGCCCATCGTCAGCGGCTTCTCGCCGCGCAGTGCCGCCTTCGTGCCGCGCGCCAGGCACTCGGTGGACACGGCGAGCCCCTTGGCGCTCACCGCTGCCAGGTTCAGCCACTTGTAGTCCTGGCTGAAGACCACCATCCCGGCCGGGACCGGCATGTACGCCGGGTTCAGGCGGGCCAGTTCGGCGCCCAGGACGTTCCCGTCGATCTGGTCCGGCTCGATGGACCGCCCGTTCGGCAGCCCGCCCGGCAGATGGGGGTAGTAGTCGCTGTATCCCTCCATGAAGCGGAACTTCAGCGGGCTGTTGGCCATCACGAAGTCCAGCATCCGCGGCCCGTTGGCGAGGAACGCGGCTTGGCGGTCGGCCGGTACCTCGGGCCCGACGACGGCCGCGAGGTACGTCGCCGCCTTCTGCGGGGTGTCCGGCACCCCCGCGCCCAGGATCACCGAATTGTTGGGCAGCCAGATACCGGCTCCGGACCGGGCGGCCGATCCGCCGAAGGTCGGGGCCTTCTCCACCACCAGCACGCTCAGCCCCCGCTTGGCGGCGGTGAGCGCGGCGGTCATCCCGGCGGCCCCGGAGCCGACCACGACGACGTCGTACTCGCCGAGCGCGGGCCCGTCCTGGGCGCCGTCGGCCCGGGCGGTGGCGGACGGCAGCACGGTGGCGGCGAGCACCCCGGCCCCCGTACCGGCGAGGACCGTACGTCTGGACGGGAGGGCGGCGGGGGTGGTGCGTGAAGCGCTTGCGGACATGGGCAGGCTCCAGCGGTGTGGGGAGGAGGGGAAGTGCCTCCAGCATTTCTGATGCTGAGTCAGAAAAGGTGTTCGGGGGATCATGTGATGTCAAGACATCCGGCGTCGGGCGCGTGCGCAGGGGGAGGGTGGGGAGGGCCTCCACGCCGTGCACTCCGGTCGCGCCGCCCCGTGGTCACGGACCCGGCCGGTCCTCGCCGTGTCGCTGATCCTCGAGGCGGGCCGTCAGGTCGGGCCAGTGCTCGGACCATAGCGCCAGCTCACCCGCGGTCAACGACCAGCGCGAACGCAGGGTTTCGTCCGGAAGGAAGCGGACGCAGGTTCCGGTGGTCCCGTCGGCTTCGACGGGCTGGAGGTCGGTCACCGGGACGCCGCGCTCGTAGCGCTGGCTCCAGGACCCGTTGGCACGGCGGTTGGTGTGGATCAGCCAATCGCTGAGCGCTGCGACCACGGACATGCCACGACGCGGATGTCCGTCCGGAAGCCGCTCCGCCTCCGGGAGGTCGAAGAACCGGAGGTCCTTCGTGGCCATGACCGGCTTCTTCACCACCCGGCCGTGCTCGTCGACCCGCGTGTCGGTGCCCCGCCCGTCATCCTTCACCGACACCGAGCCGTCGGTGTGCAGCGTCACCACGCACCGCCCGCCGCCCCGGCCCGCCGCCTCGTCAGCGGCGTAAGCGACGACCTCGAGAACGAGGTGCTCCGGCCCGCCCGGCACGAACTCCCCGGACCTCCGGCGGATCCGACCGAGATGGTCCTCGTCCACCGTGCCGGCCCAATCGTGCGTGGTGTTGACCCAAGAATCCCTTGATCCATCCATCCGGCAAGTATCCGCGGACCCGGCGGTCGGCCTGGACCTGGTCGCGGGCGGCCCCCGCCGGATGCCGGTGCCCGCCGCACTGGCGAACGCCTTCGGCTGCGGAGTCCACAACGCCGCCCTGCTCTTCACCTCCGCCCGACCGTACTCCGGCCGCGGCCCGTCCGGGGGCTCCGTCCGCCACGGCTGCGTGCCGCCGCGGTGCCCACGGGCACTCCGGAACCGGCGAAGCCCCGTGGCGGTGGGGGCCACGGGGCTTCGCGTTCGGGGGGCGGTCAGCGCGTGCCGACCGCCGCGCGGACCGCTCGGCGCGCCATCCCTGCATCGTCGTGCAGGCGGCGGAGCAGCAGTCGCTGCTCCTCACCGGAGGACAGGGCGCCCACCGGCAGGGGCTGGCTCGGGGCGGTCGCCGACATCGAGCGCTGCACCGCCGTCTCGGACATCCGGATCTCCCGGGTCAGCACCAGCATCAGATTGACCAGGAAGGCGTCCCGCGCGGCCGGACCGGCCGACTGGGCGAGCCGGCTGATCTGGGCGCGGGCGGCCGGGGCGTCGCCCAGTACCGTCCACAGCGTGGCCAGGTCGTACCCGGGCAGGTACCAACCCGCGTGCTCCCAGTCGAGCAGGACCGGACCGGCCGGCGACAGCAGCAGGTTCGACAGCAGGGCGTCACCGTGGTTGAACTGCAGCGCCGTGCCCGACAGCTTTACACCGTGCAGCAGCTTCTGCAGGTCACCGAGGTCCCGGTCGGTCAGCAGGCCCAACTCGTAGTCGCGGGCGATCCGCCGCGCGTAGTTCATCGGGGTGCCGAACGACTCCGCCGGCGGCCGCCACTGGTTGACCCGGGACACCGCGCCCAGGGCCGCTCGGAGGTCCACCCGCGGCGGCGGCTCCACCGGGTGCCGCTGCAGCGCCGCGACCCGGCCGGCCATCCGCTCCACCACGAGCGTGCAGTTCTCGGGGTCGGCGGCGATCAGCCGCGGGACCCGGACCGGTGGGCGGTGCCGGACGAAGGTCCGGTACGCCCCTATTTCGTGCCGGTAGCGCTCACGCCACTCGGGCGAGTGGTCCAGTAAGACCTTCGCGACGGCGGTCATCCGTCCGGTGGTGCCGACCAGGAGGACCGAGCGGCCGCTGCGCCGCAGTACCTGCACCGGGGCGAACTCCGGACAGATCCGCTGCACGGAGGCGAGCGCGGTGCGCAACTGCGCCCCCTGCGGCCCCGAGAGGTCGATTCTTCCGCTGACGGGCAGGGATCCGGTACCCGGCATTCGCCGCGCCCGGACGGCGCCCTGTGTCGGAGCCGCCGGGCGGCCGGGTTCGAGGTAGGGGCCGCCGCCAGCCGGGAGCGTGCGGTGCGACCGGACCGGTGCGGACACGGAGGACGTTGCTGCGTACATGGTGATACGGATCCCTTCGTGCGCCGACGAGTTGCGTACGCCACCCCGCCGGATCCCGTACTTCACCCTGGGGAGTTCCGCCGGTGAACCGGGTCGGGGAGGCGCATTCCTACCTGACACCCGGGGCAAGGTGGCGAACCATCGGGCGTGCCCTGGCGAAGCCTGGCGAATAGTCGCTGGGCACCTACCAGCGGGCTACTGTCAACTCAGCCGAGAACCTGGGGGCTTGACGTGAGCAAAGGTCCAAACACCCGCTTGAACGACCTGTTCGGCCTGGCCGGCTGGTCGAAGGGCGAACTGGCGAGGATGGTGAACAGGCAGGCGGCGGCCATGGGCCACCCCCAACTGGCCACCGACACCTCGCGGGTGCGGCGCTGGATCGACATGGGGGAGGCCCCCCGCGAACCGGTGCCCACGGTACTGGCAGCACTGTTCACCGAGCGGCTCGGTCGTGTCGTGACCATCGAGGACCTCGGGTTCGTACGGCAGCGGCGCACCTCCAGACGGCAGCCGGACGGGGCTCGTGAGAACCCCGACGGGATGCCTTGGGCGCCCGAACGCACAGCCGCGGTCCTCACCGAATTCACGGGAATGGACCTCATGCTCAACCGTCGCGGTCTGATGGGCGCGGGAGCGGTGCTCACCGCCGGCTCCGCCCTCAGCAACGCCATGTACGACTGGCTGCACACCGACCCCGCCCTGGCCAAGGAGGCCCGGAACTTCGGGGAAACCTTCCAGGCCGACCCAGCGGGCTACGACCGCTACGAGGCCGCCCCGATCGGCTCCCAGGAGATCGAGGCCCTGGAGCGCTCCGTGGAGGTGTTCCGCGCCTGGGACGCGTCCCGAGGCGGCGGACTCCAGCGCAAGGCCGTCGTCGGCCAGCTCAACGAGGTGGGCGGCATGCTCGCCTATCACCACCCCGACCACCTCCAGCGCAGGCTCTGGGGGGTGGCGGCCAACCTGGCGGTCCTCGCCGGTTGGATGTCCCACGACGTGGGCCTCGAACCCACGGCGCAGAAGTACTTCGTCATCGCCGCGCACGCGGCCCGCGAGGGCGGCGACCGGCCGCGCGCGGGCGAGGCGCTGTCCCGCGCAGCCCGGCAGATGGTCCACCTGGGCAAGCCGAACGAGGCCCTGGACCTGATGAAGCTCGCCCAGTCCGGCTCGGGCGAGCAGACCCTCCCGCGCACGCGCGCCATGCTGCACACCATCGAGGCCTGGGCGCAGGCCGCCATGGGCAAGGGCCAGGCCATGCGCCGCACCCTGGGCGAAGCGGAGGAGCTCTTCGTCTCCGACAAGGGCGACGTACCGCCGCCGAGTTGGATGCAGCACTTCGACGAGGCCGACCTGCACGGCATGCAGGCCCTCGCCTACCGGACCCTCGCGGACCACGACGCCGCCGCGGCGCCGATCGCCGCGCGCCACGCCAAGGAGGCCCTGCGGCTGCGGGGCGAGGGCTACCAACGCTCGCAGATCTTCGACTACATCTCCATGGCCTCGGCCTGCTTCATCGCCGACGAGCCGGAGCAGGCCGACCGGTACGCGCGCCTCGCCCTGGTCTCGATGAACGAGACCTCCTCGCACCGGACCTGGGACCGGCTGCGGGAGATGTACCGGCTCACCGCCCAGTACTCCGGGTACGCGCGCATCGAGGACCTGCGCCAGGAGATCAAGCTGGCCCTCCCCGACACCCCGGCGCCGCGCGGCCCGCGCGGTACGGGGGTGTAGTCCCACGCCCGCCCCCGCACGGTTCGCCGCGCGCCGTGCACGAAGCCCCGTACGGAGACGAGAAAGGCCGCGCCCCGTGGCGCGGCCCTGAAGCCCCTGTGGCTGAACCGACGGTCCGAACGGTCCGGCAGTTCGAAGCCCGTTACCCGCCGACCCGGGCGACCAGCACGCAGGCGTCGTCCTCGCGCTCGCTCTCGCCGAACTCCTCGATCACGATCCGCACGCACTCCTGCGCCGACCGCGCCACCGCGAACCGCGGCGCGAGCGCCAGCAGCCGCTCGGTCCCGTCCGCCCGGCTGAACTCGATGCTGCGCGGCGTGAGCCCGTCCGTGTGCAGGACCAGCAGGTCGCCCACTTCGAGGTGTTCCTCGGCCTGGCCGTACGAGGCTCCGGAGGTCGCGCCCAGCAGGACGCCCTCCGGCGGCAGTAGGGAGCGCCCCGACCCGTGGCGGAACAGCAGGGGTGCCGGGTGGCCCGCCTGTGCCCACGAGAGGACCCGGCGCGCGGGATCGTAGCGGCAGCACACGGCCGAGCCGAGCGCCGGCTGCACGGAGGTCTCCAGGAGCTGGTTGAGCCAGCCCATCAGCGGGCCGGGCTCGATGCCCGCCATGGCCATGCCACGCAGGGCGCCGAGCATCATCGCCATCCCGGAAGTGGCGGTCACCCCATGACCGGTCAGGTCACCGACCGTCAGCATCGAGCAACCGTCGGGGAGTTCGAGCGCGTCGTACCAGTCGCCGCCGATCAGCGCGCTGGTCGCGGAGGGCAGGTAGTGCGCGGCCACGTCCAGCGTGCCCGCGCTGCCGTACGGGAACCGCAGGGAGCCGCGCCACGGGGGGAGCACGGCTTCCTGTAGTTCGACCGCCAGCCGGCGCTCGGTCTGTGCGATCTCCCGTTGACGCTGTAGCGAGTCGCGCGACTCGCGCACCGCGCGCTGGCTCCGGCGCAGTTCGCTCACGTCCCGCAGGACGGCCCACATCGATGCCGTGCAGCCGTCGGAGTCGAGTACCGGCTCGGCCCTCATGTGTAAGGTCCGGACCCGGCCGTCGGCCCGGACGATGCGGAACTCGCCGTCGATCGGTTTGCCGTCCACGAGGCAGGCGGTGACCCATGCGGTGAGCAGCGGCTGGTCCTCGGAGAAGAGGGTCGAGCCCAGTTCGTCGAGGGGGAGCGCGCCGGACTCGGGCGAACGGCCGAAGATCTGGAACAGCTCGTCGGACCAACTGACCTCGTCGGTCAGCAGGTTCCACTCGGCGCTGCCGACGCGGATCTGGGCCTCGGGCCCAACCTCGGGCGCCGCCTGCGGCTGTTCGACGATGTCGGGCGCCGCCGGCAGGCCCTCCTTGAGCTGGCCCAGGTGCTCGCGGAGGTCGTCGAGGTGGTGGACGGCGAGATCGCACAGTGCGCGCTGCCAGCGGCCCTGGGCGTCGTCGTCGTCGACGACGGTGTCGCGGCGGACCGCGTCCACTTCCCCGCGCAGCCGTCGGGTCTGCGAGATCAGCGCGTCCACCGACCCCGGCTCGGGCGGCTGCGCGGGACGGTCCGCGAACAGGTGGGACGGCATGAGAACTCCGATACAGGCGCGGCACGGCCAAGTCTGAAGGAAGGACCGGTAACGACTGTTGCACAGGGCGCGACGGTGTGTAAGACGTTTGGCAACATCCGCTACGTTCTTGCTTCTGGTATATGCCGTAGGCCTGCCGCCCCGCTCGCGGCGTGCGAACGAATCCGGTCAGGCGAACTCCGGGGCGGTGTGACGGGACCAGCCGGTCGGGGTCGTGGAGCCGTGCGAACAGCGGCCGGAATCAGACCATCCGGTGACCGTCGCTCGATCGTACGGCCGAGATGTACGAGCCCGGCCCGACGGGGAATCGCGTAAGGAACGGATCAAGGCGGGCCCCCGAGATACCCCCGAAGGAGTGATGTCGCCGTAAATGACGCGGCGTGATCGGGCCTTCCCATCGCGCTGCCGGGTCGCTACCCTACGTGCCGGTAATGAGCCGGGGGAGGTCTGCGCGGGCGGGCCCGCGCAGCGTGGGGACACACAACGACATGACCGGGCAGCACCACGCCGCGGGGCAGAGCCGCCGTTCCTTCCTCACCTACCTCGTGGCCGCACCGACCCTGGCCCTGGTCACCCGGGCCGGCGCCGACGCGCTGGCCCCGCAGCCCGCCCACGCCGTGGTGCCCTCCCTGCCGGCCGTCGCCGACCTGATCGACCTGGGCGACCTGTTCATCCTGGCCGGCGCACCCACCTCGGCCCTGCTGGCGCTCGCCGTCGAGGCGGACGGCACCATCCGCTTCCGGCTGCCGCGCGAGGAGGTCGGCCAGGGCCTCACCACCGCCGTGGCCATGCTGGTCGCGGAGGAGCTCGACGCGCCGCTGGCCGACGTACGCGTGGAACTGGACGACGCCCGGCCCGAACTGCTCTTCAACCAGCTCACCGGATCCTCCAACTCCATCCGCTCCCTCTACGGGCCGGTCCGCCAGTGCGCCGCCACCGCCCGGGCCCGTCTCGTCGCGGCCGCCGCCCACCGCTGGAACCTGACTCCGGCCGCACTGACCACCGCCGGCGGCGCCGTCCGCGCCCCCGACGGCCGCACCGCCGACTACGGCGACCTCGCCGCGGCCGCCGCCGACCCGACCCTGATCGTCCTCGGCGCCACCCCCAAGAAGCGGGCCGGGCACACCCTCGTGGGCAAGCCGACCGGCCGCGTCGACGCCCGCGCCATGGTCACCGGCGCCCTGCAGTACACCCTCGACCTCGACGTGCCCGGCGCCAAGCCCTGCGTCGTGCGCCGCCCGCCCACCCTCGGCGGCACGGTCCGCACCGTCACCAACCTCGCCGCCGTCCGGGCCATGCCCGGCGTCCTGCACGTGGTGCCCGTCCCGACCGGGGTCGCCGTCGTCGCCGAGACCTTCGGGCAGGCCATCGACGCCAAGGCGGCCCTCCAGGTCACCTGGGGGCCCGGACCCGCCGACCAGCTGTCCGACGACCAGATCCGCGCCAAACTGCGCGCCGCCACCCCGCCGTTGCTGGTCCCGCCCCTGCTGACCCCGTACGTCGACGCCGAGTTCGACTTCGCCTTCGTCAGCCACGCCCCGATGGAGACCAACTCCGCCATCGCCGACGTGCGCGAGGACCGGGCCGAGATCTGGTCCGGCCTCAAGTCCCCGATCGTGGCCCGCGAGACCATCGCCGCCGAGCTCGGCCTGCCGCTCTCCAAGGTCACCGTGCACGTGGTCCAGGCCGGCGGCTCCTTCGGCCGTCGGCTCTTCTTCGACGCGGCCCTGGAAGCCGCCCGCATCTCCAAGGCCTGCCGCCGTCCGGTCCGGCTCATGTGGACCCGCGTGGACGACACCCGGCACGGCCGGATGCGCCCCGCGACCCACCACAAGATCCGCGCCACCCACCTGCTGGGCGAGGTGCTCAGCTTCGAGCACCGCGTCGCCGCCGCCGAGACCGACTTCCGGCACGGCCTGGGCGAGATCATCACCGCCACCGCGGCCAGTCTGCCGCTCGGCATCGGCAACGCCACCCTCGCCCAGACCCTCTTCCTGACCACGGTGAAGTCCCCGTACCACTTCGGACTCACCACCCAGGCCCTCACCGAGGTGCCCACCGGGATCCCCACCGCCTCCTGGCGCTCGGTCTACTCCGCCAACACGCGCGGAGCCGAGGAGATCGTGGTCGACGAACTCGCCGCCCGCACGGGCCGGGACCCGTACCGGTTCCGACGCACCTTCCTGAAGACCGACGCCCAGCGCGCCGTACTCGACAAGGTGGCCGCGGAGGGGAACTGGGGACGGCCGATGGAGGCCGGTTGCGCACAGGGCATCGCCTTCCACGAGGAGTACAAGTCCCGCACCGCGTGCCTCGTCGAGATCGACACCCGGGACCCCGACCACGTCCGCGTCACCAAGGCCGTCATCGCCGTGGACGTGGGCCTGCCGGTCAACCCGCGCGGACTGGAGGCCCAGATGATCGGCGGCCTGACCGACGCGATCTCCACCACCCTGCGCGCCGGGCTGCACCTCGACAAGGGGCTTCCGCTGGAGGGCAGCTACAGCCAGTTCCACTGGGCCAAGCAGCGCGACACCCCCCGCGAGGTACGGGTCTTCGTGCTGCCGGCCACCGGCGAGGAGCCCGGTGGCGCGGGCGAGCTCGGCGTGCCCGCCGCCGTCGGTGCGATCGCCAACGCCTGGGCCAGGGCCACCGGTTCCAAGCCGCGCAGCTTCCCTCTCGACTTCGACGTCGACTTCACCCCCTACCCCCGCTAGTCCCGGATCCAGGAGTACGCAGTGCCCTCGCACACCTTCACCGTCAACGGGCGGAGCGTCACCGTGGACGCGCCCGACGACCTGCCCCTGCTGTGGGTGCTCCGCGACATGCTGGGCGTCCGCGGCCCCAAGTACGGTTGCGGGGTGGACGTCTGCAAGGCCTGCACCAGCCACCTGGACGGCGCCGACATCCGCCCCTGCGTGGTGCCCGTCTCCGCGTGCGCCGGCCGGGCGGTGACCACCATCGAGGGCCTGGCGAACGGGGACGACTTGCACCCCGTGCAGGAGGCCTGGCTCGAACAGGACGTCGCCCAGTGCGGCTTCTGCCAGCCCGGCCAGATCATGGCGGCCGTCGCCCTGCTCGAGCGCACGAGCGAGCCCACGGACGAGGACATCGACGCCATCGCCAACATCTGCCGCTGCGGCACCTACTTCCGCATCCGCGAGGCCATCCGCAGCGCGGCGCGCAAGATGTGAGGGGCAGCGGGATCCCGTGGCTTCCCCCGTGTCCGATTCCATCGAAGCCGCCGGGACCCTGCCGCTCGTCCCCCAACCTATGCGCAGGCCGGGAGATGCGCAGGGTTCGTCCTGCCCAGTGAGCGGGCGAGACCGGTATCACAGCGCACAGTCAGCGCTGGATGGTTGAATGCGGCCGTGTCCCGGTCCGACGACGTCCTCAAGATCCACCGGCTCGTCCACGCCGGGGGATCGGCCGCACTGTTGGAGTGGCTCGCCTCCCACCTCGGCGGCTGGGTCGGGGTGGTGGACGCCGCAGCGGAGCACGGCCCGGCTCCCGAGGCCGCCGTGCGCGGTGCCGCCGAGCTGGCTGCCCGCGGCGTACGGTCGGCGGTCCTGCACGGAGCCGACCGCGCGACCCTGCTGTTCGCGCTGGACGGCCGGCGCGCGCTGGCCGCCGTACTGGAGCAGCCGCACCACCCCGACGCGCCCGCACTCCTCGCGGACGCAGCCGTACTGCTGGACCTCGCGCTGCGCACCGAGGCGGCCGGGCGGCGGGAGGAACGGGTCCGGCGCGCCGAGGCGCAGGTCCGCGAAGCCGTACTCCACCTGCTGATGAACGGCCAGCTGTCCACCGCCCACCAGATCTCCGCCACGTTGGGCTCCGAGCTGCCCGACCCGATGCGGATGTACGTCGTCGAGTGCCCCACCGGACGGCGCGGCGAAGTCATGCGGATCTGCCGGGAACTGACGGGCGGCCGGGCCTGGATCGTGCGCTGCCCGGTCTACCTGCGCCACCTCATCGTGCTCGCCCCGCCCGACCCGGCCGCGGTGTCCGCCACCGGCGACCCCCTGGCCGAAGCACTGGTGGCGGCGGCGCCGGACTGCGCGGTCGGGGTCAGCGCAGAGGCGGGCCTGAGCGAGGCACCGGCCGCCTACACCCAGGCCTTCCACGCGCTCGCCGTCGCCCGGGCGAGCGGTGACGGACACGCCCGGTTCGGGCCCGGCCCCGAACTGGCCCTCGCCGCGTACGAGGCGGGGGTCCGCTGGGCGGAGGCCCTGCTCGCGCCCCTGCACGCGCACGCGCCCCGGCGCCCCCAGGACCCCGGCGCGCAGGAGCTGCGCGCCACCGCCCACGCCTGGCTGAACTTCACCTCGCACGCCACCCGGCTGCTGAAGATCCACCGCAACACCCTGGCGGCCCGGCTCCGCCTGATCGAGGCGCTGCTCGGCCTGAACCTCGCACGGCTGGCGGACCAGGCGGCGCTCTCCCTGGCCCTGCGGCTCACGTCGGAGAACGGCGCCGGGGCCGGGCCGGGTGCGGGAGCCGGGGCGGGGACCGGCGATGCCTCCGGGGCCGCCCCCGCTCTCGACGACGTGCTGCGCGACCCGCGCCTGACCGAGTGGGCCCGTACCCATCTGAGCGCGCTGACCGGACCGGATGCCCCGGCGGAAGCCCGTGCCACGGTCCGCGCCTGGCTGGCGCACGACGCCCAACTCCTCCCGGCGGCTGCAGCGCTGGGCGTTTCCGTCCCCGGCGCCCGCAAGCGGCTGACCCGGATCGAGGCGCTGCTGGAGCGTTCCCTGCTGCAGTCCCCCAGTGCCCGCCATGACCTGTGGCTGGCGGACCGGGCGGAGGAGCTCGCCGAGTGACACAAGCCCCAAAAGGGATGATGCATGAATCAAATGCACGATCATGCCCGAATGAGGCGCATCAATGTGAAACGCGTGCTGGTCGGCGAGCCCCTCGACACCGCCCGCCTGGGCGAGACCCTGCTGCCCAAAAGACTCGCCCTGCCGATCTTCTGTAGCGACCCGCTCTCCTCCGTGGCCTACGCCACCGAGGAGATCCTGCTGATCCTCGCCCTCGGCGGCGTCACACTGCTGCACCTCACCTGGTACGCGGCCGCCGCCATCGTCTTCCTGCTCATCGTCGTCGTCGCCTCGTACCGGCAGACCTGCCACGCCTACCCGGGCGGGGGCGGCGCCTACGTCGTCAGCTCGGAGAACCTCGGCCAGTCCGCCGCGCTCACCGCCGCCAGCGCCCTGCTCGTCGACTACGTGATGACCGTCGCGGTGTCCGTCGTCTCCGGCGTCTCCGCGATCACCTCGGCCGTTCCCTCGCTCAGCGACCACGAAGTGGTCCTGTCCGTCGCCTTCGTGGTGCTGCTGACCCTGATGAACCTGCGCGGCGTACGGGAGTCGGGCCGCGTCTTCGCCATCCCCACCTACGGCTTCGTCCTCGTCATCTACCTCATGTTCGCCGTCGCCGCCGTACGGCTCGGGACCGGCGACACCATCCGCGCCGAGTCCGCCGACCTCCCCATCATCCCGGTCGACACCTACACCGGACTCGCCCTGGTCTTCCTGACGATGCGCGCCTTCGCCTCCGGATGCACCGCCCTCACCGGCGTCGAGGCCATCAGCAACGGCGTCCCCGCCTTCCGCAAGCCCAAGGCGGACAACGCCGCGACCACGCTCGCCGCGATGGGCGTGCTCTCCGTGACGATGTTCGTCGGCATCACCGCCCTCGCCATGTCGTACCAGGTGCACGTCGCGGCCGATCCCACCGAACTGGGCCTGCCCCCGGGCACCGCGACCTCCACCGCCCTCGCCCAGATCGGCCGCGCCACCTTCGGCAGCTGGAACTTCCTCTTCTACCTGCTCCAGGCCGTCACCGCGGGCGTCCTGATCCTCGCCGCGAACACCGCCTTCAACGGCTTCCCGATGCTCGCCTCGATCCTGGCCAAGGACCGGTACGCGCCCCGCCAGCTCTTCAACCGCGGCGACCGGCTCGTCTACTCCAACGGCGTCGTGCTCCTCGCGCTCGCCGCCATCGCCCTCATCGTGGCCTTCGACGCCGAACTGACCCGCCTCATCCAGCTCTACATCATCGGCGTCTTCGTCTCCTTCACCCTCTCCCAGTCGGGCATGGTCCGGCACTGGCGCACAGCGCTCGCCTCGCCCGCCACTCCGCGGGAGGAGCGGATCCACATCCACCGCAGGCTCGCCATCAACGCCGTCGGCGCCACCTTGACCGCCCTGGTCCTGGTCATCGTCCTGCTCACCAAGTTCACCCACGGCGCCTGGCTGGTCGTCATCGCCATGCCGCTGCTCTTCCTCGGCATGAAGGGCGTCCGCCGCCACTACGACCAGGTCGCCCGGCAGGTCGCCATCGCCCCCGACGCCACCCCGCGCAGGCCCGCCCGCCACCACGTCCTGGTCCTCGTCGCCGCCGTGCAGGCCCCGACGCTCAAGGCCATCGGCTACGCGCAGGGCCTGCGCCCGGACACCCTGACGGCGGTCACCGTCGCTGCGGACGAGCAGGAGGCGACCCGGCTGCGCGAGGCGTGGACCGCGCACGACACCGGCCTGCCGCTGAAGATCCTGCACTCGCCGTACCGGGAGGTGGTGGGCCCGATCATGGCCCACGTCGAGGAACTGGCCGCCGGCTCCCGGACGGACATGCTGTCGGTGGTCATCCCCGAGTACGTGGTGGGCCGCTGGTGGGAGCAGCCCCTGCACAACCAGAACGCCCTGCGGCTGAAGGCGCGACTGCTGTTCACTCCGGGCGTCGCGGTGATCGACGTGCCGTACCTCCTGGAGTCCGCGAGGGCCGCGGATCCGGCGCGGCGGGACGGGTAGCGGGTTCCGCTCCGACGCGCTGCAGCACCGCCGCGTGCGCCAGCGCCAGCTCCACCACCTGCCCGGGGTCGGACAGGGAGCGGCCGGTGAGCTGCTCCAGGCGCCGCAGCCGGTTGGACACGGTGTTGCGGTGGCAGTACAACCGCTGCGCGGCGTCCGTGGTCGAGCCCCGGCAGGCCAGCCAGGTGCCCAGGGTGGTCAGGAGCGTCCGCCGGTCCTGCGCGGGTAGCGCGAGCACCGGACCGAGCACCACCTGGCGCAGCCGGCCGGCGAGCTCGGCCTGGGCCGCGACCAGCGCCGCCGGTAGCCGTTCGTCCAGCAGTGCGGTGCGCGGGCCCTCGGATTCGGGGGCGGTGCGCAGCGCGAGGGCGGCCAGCCGGTGCGCCCGGGCCACCTCGGTCGGCGCAGCGACGACCGGACCGACCCCGGCGCGCACCCCGAGGGGCGCGAGCAGTTCCCGTACGGACTCCAGCGGATGGTGGCCCAGCTCCACCAGGCCGATCTCCCCGTCGGCGCGGATGCGCCACAGCACGCGCGGAGCGGAGGCGGCTCCGGGCTCCCAGGCGACCGGTGCGACCGGTGCGCCGGACGGGTCGGCGGCCAGAACGACCACCGTGAAACGGCCCCGCTCCGGCAGCCCCAGCCGTGCGGCGGCCGCTTCCGCGGCCGCGACTTCCGCGGGCGCGGAAGGGGCCGCGGCCGACGGCCCGACCCCGCCGTCGAGCAGCACGTCGAGCAGAGCCGCCCGGTGCTCCCGGTCCCGCTCGCCGTGCGCGGCCTCCGCCCGGCGGTACGACTCCGTCACGGCGTCCGTCATCTGGTCCAGTACGTCCCACAATGCGGTCGCGCCGGGGAGTAGCCGGGGCAGCGCCGCCCGGTCGTGCGCGGTCACGGCCTCCGTGAGGCTCTGCCAGAGCAGTCGACCGCCGCGGCGGTAGGTGCGCAGGAGGGAGGTGAGCGGCAGCCCCTGCTCGGCGCGGAGCGCGCCGACGGCCCGGGCGTCGGCGAGCTCCACCGGCAGGCCCCGGGAGCTGCGGAGCAACCCCTCGACGGCCTGGCGGAGGGAGTGGTGGATCCGCTCGCGCAGCTCGGCCCGGCCGAGCAGGGCGGCGTAGGCGGGGTCCTCGGCCAGCGTCCGATCGGTGAGCCGGTCCGCCGCCACGGCGATCCGGCGGGACAGGTCCTCGCGTATCTCCTCGATGATCCGCTCCATGACGCGCAGCCTGACACGGGGGAGGGGGTGGTGGGGAGGGGCCGGACCGGGCACGTCCGCTACCGTGTGCGAATCACTGCACCTGTAGTGATCACCCGATGTGCCGCTCCACACCCAGGGACCCGCCCATGCGCCAGAACCCGCAGCGCCGCGCCGCACTGCTCGACGCCGCCATCGAAGTCCTGGCGCGCGAGGGCTCGCGCGGCCTGACCCTGCGCGCGGTTGACGCAGAGGCGGGCGTGCCCATCGGCACCGCCTCGAACTACTTCGCCAACCGCTCCCAGCTGCTCGTGCAGATCCTGCACCGCACCAGGGAGCGGCTGGTCCCGGACCCGGCGGACCTCGAGGGCCCGCTGGACACCGAGGTCCTGCTCACCCGGCTCCTCGAACGGATGCGGGGCGAACGCAGTGTGCACATCGCCATGCTGGAGCTCCGGCTGGAGGGCACCCGGCGCCCCGAGCTCCAGGCGGAGCTCGCGTCCTTCCAGGGCCTGGAGCTGGAGGCCAACATCAGGTGGCACCTGGACGCGGGCCTGCCGGGGGACCGGCAGGGCGTGGTCCTGATGTACCTGGCGATGCTCGGTCTGATCGTGGACGACCTGACCGCGCCCGCCATGCTGGATGCGCACCCGGCGCACGGGCTCATTCGGACGATGGTCGAGCGCCTCCTCCCGGAGAAGCCCGCGGACTGACTATCGTGCCGGTGAACAAGCACCGGCGGGGTGGGCAAACCGTGGGGAGTGCGGACATGGCGGACACAGCAGAGGGCGTGACGGTCGGGATCCGATGGCTGGCCGACTGGGACCAGTGGTTCGTCGGCCTGACCTTCGCCCGGGGGATAGCCCCCGACGAACTCGCCGCGCGGCTCGGCGCGCTGCCGGGCCTGCGCCCGGGGCCGCTGGGCGCGTTCGACGCCTGGAGCATGGTCACCGAGACCGTGGACGGCGACGGCGTGGCCCGGGTCGGCAGGTGGGGCGGTTGGGCCTTCGCCGTCGAACACGGTCAGCCGGCCGGAGCGGAACGGCTCGCCGAGGTCTCTCGGGGCGGTGTGGAGGCAGTCCACCTCGACCCGCAGTCCGACCACCCGCCCAAGCAGTTCGCGTACGCCCGGGACGGCGAGCTGGTGTGCTGCTTCGCCCTCGGCGAGGAGTGCTGGCGCGGCGGCCACCGGCCGGACTTCCTACTCCCGGAGCTGATCGCGGCCGGGATCCTCACCCCGGAGGGCGCGTGCGCCCGTCCGGCCGACGAGGCGGACGCGGACCGCGACCGCCACACCCTCGCCGTCGTGGAACGCCGCTTCGGGCTGTCCCTGCCGCGCCACCTGATCGCCGACACCCCGCTCCCCGCGTACGTGACCTGCACGCGCTAGCGCTCCGCGCCGGGGCCGGGATGCGGTGATCTTATGCTCAGGTTTACGCGAGTCCGCTGGTTTTGCGCCCAGTGAGCCACTTTGATGGGTTTGCCAGGCCTCGTACCGGAGCAGGGGGACTAGTCATGGGCAGCGACCACAGTCAGAAGGACAGCACACCCACCCTGATCGGCTCCGTGCAGCGCGCACTGCGCCTCCTGGAAGCGATGTCCGCGGAAGGCGGGGTGACGGCCAAGAGGCTCGCCCGGCTCACCGGCATCCCCCTGCCCACCGTCTACCACCTGCTGCGCACCCTCACCCATGAGGGCTACGTGCAGCGCGAGGGAGGGTCGTTCCGCCTCGCGGACGATCTTCCGCTCGCGTCGTGATCAAATTCCGACGCGTTCCGGCCAAGCTCTCGCACCCTTCCTGGCATGTTCCAGCGGAAAATGCCAGAACGCCCTTTCGTACAGTGGAACTTGAGTAAGTTCCCTCCTGTCGCGCCGTACGACCGTGCACTCAGCACGTCCGGCCGGGAGGGGAGCCCGCGTGCCCGGGATCGACGAATGCCTGCTCGAAGCCATGGCCCTGCCTGGTGCGCGTGGGGCCGCGCTGGTCGACTGGAGCAGCGGACTGGCCCTCGGCACCGCGGGGGAGTCGCCCGTGGGTGACCACGAGACCACCGCCGCCGAGACCGCCGAACTGGCTCGGGCGGCAGCCGAGTACGAGTCCTTCGCCCCGGCGGAAACCGACCCGGCACACGGTGGCGGAGCCGTTCCCTCCGCCGGTTCGTCCGCCGGCTTACCGGCCGGCCCGCCTGTCGAGGATCTGATCGTCACCACCCGCACTGGATACCACGTACTGCGCTTCGTCGAGACGAGCTTCGACAGCAGCGTATTCCTGCACCTGTGGCTCGACCGCGTGGACGGCAATCTCGCCCTCGCGCGCCACAGGCTCCGTGCCCTGGCGGAGGGGCTGGTTCTCAGATGACCACCCCGGCCACCGCCACGGCCGCGAACGCCTTCGCCGCAGTCTCCCCCCTTCTCACCCGACTCGCCGCGGAGCGCGCCACCGGCGCCCTGCTCCGCGACCGCGGCACCCTCTTCCTGGAGGACGGACGAATAGTCCACGCGGAGAGCCCGGCCACCCCCGGTCTCGACGTACTGCTCACCACCGGCGGCGGCCTCGCCCCCGAGCGCTGGCGCGAGGCCGTGGACCGGGCAGGTGCCCGGGGCGAGGTCGCCCGCTTCCTCGTGGACAGCGGCGGGCTCGCCGGCGGGGAGCTGGAGATATGCCACCTCGCCGCCATATTCGACGCCGCCTTCTTCGCACTCTCCCCGGGCAGCGGGCCCTCCCGCTTCCGCCGCGGGGCCACCCACTGGATCGGCTCCGTCCGTTCCGTTCCCGCCGCCGCCGTCGAACGGGAGACCCGGCGCCGCCGGGACCTGCTCGACGCGGTCTGGCCGTACCCCCTGCTGGACACCTCCCCGGTCGTACCCCGGGCGGCCGCGCCGGGCCAGACGATCACCTCCCGGCAGCGGACCCTGCTGGGCCAGGCCGACGGCCTGCGCACCCCGGCCGACCTCGCGTGGGTCCTGGGCCGGCCCGCCTTCCACACCCTGCTCGACGTACGGCGCCTGGCCGCGGCCGGACTGGTCGAGACCCCGCACACCCCGGCCCCGCCACCGGCCGTGGCGCCCCTGCCCGACTGGATGACCGAGGCCCAACCCCCGGACGTGGCGCTGCTCCGCCGGTTACGCGACGCACTGGAGGCAAGTCTGTGAGGCTCCCGCTGCGACCGGCCCTGCGCGCCGACCGCTCCGAGCGAAGGCAGCCCGAAAGGAGAAAGGCCGACATGAGTACGGTGCCCCCCGAGACGGAGGCCGAGATACTCGCCGAGCTCCGCAGGCTGCGGGCCCGGGTACCCCAGCTCACCGGTGCCCTCGCCGCGAGCGCCGACGGATTCGTGCTCGCCCAGGACAGCGCCGCCGCCGAGGCCGAGTCCGTCGCGGCGCTGACCGCCGCCGCCCTCGGGGTGGCCCAGCGCCTCAGCGACTGCACCGGTCAGGGCGCCTTCCGCGAACTGCTCGTGCGCGGTGAGGACGGGTACGTCGCCACCTACGCGGCGGGCCTGGCGGCGGTCCTCACCCTGACCGCCGAGCCGCGCGTCAACGTCGGACGCCTCCACCTGGAAGCCCGGCGCTCGAGTCTCCGGATAGCAGAACTGATCGACCACACCCTCGGGCGCCGGGGTCCCGGAGCCCCGCCCGGGTGATGCGCGTTCCGGCCGGCGGCAGGGCCCGACACGTCCGGCGCGTGCCGCCACAGCCACATCCAGCTACAGCCAGTCACACGTCCCTCACGTCCCAGTCATAGAGAAACGAGAAAGAGGACCCTCTCATGGTCAATGTGGAGACCGCACTCAAGGAAGCCACCACCACGATCGAAGGCGCGATCGGTGCCGCGCTCGTCGACTACGGCAGCGGCATGGCCCTCGGCACGATCGGGGGCGGCAAGGACCTCGACCTCGCGGTCGCGGCGGCGGGCAACACGGACGTGGTGCGCGCCAAGGTCCGCACGATGGAGATGCTCGGCCTCAAGGACGAGATCGAGGACATCCTCATCACCCTCGGCAGTCAGTACCACCTGATCCGGCTGATGAAGGCCCGCGGTTCCACGGGCTTCTTCCTCTACCTGGCCCTCGACAAGGGGCGGGCCAACCTCGCGATGGCCCGGCATCAACTGAAGAAGATCGAAGCGGACCTGGAGGTCTGACCGGCCCCACCGGGCAGGGTCAGGCCGCCTCCAACCGCATCGCCGAAGTGGCGGACGGCTGAATTCTTTGCCGTCCGCCCTGGCG
Organism: Streptomyces sp. NBC_01214; assembly: GCF_026340975.1. Lineage (GTDB taxonomy): Bacteria > Actinomycetota > Actinomycetes > Streptomycetales > Streptomycetaceae > Streptomyces. The sequence continues at coordinate 3,938,785 of NZ_JAPEOS010000001.1, forward strand.
GTTGGCTTCGTATGCCCCATATGGGTGGAGTTTATGACTCTGTTACAGAGTAGGATGCTGTGAGCAGCTGATCATCGACAAAGCATAAAACGCTGGAGAAACCGCCACCCATGCCGCCGCGCCTGAGCATCGTCGTCCCCGTCTACAACGTCGAGCTCTACCTCGACGAGTGCCTGGAATCCATCGCATCCCAGACCTTCGAAGACTTCGAAGTCATTCTCGTGGACGACGGGTCCACGGACACGAGCGCCGTCATAGCCAAGGCGTTCGCCGCCAAGGACAAGCGCTTCCGCGTCGTGATGCAGGACAATGCGGGCCTCGGTGCGGCCCGCAACGTGGGCGCCCGTCACGCCGACAAGGACAGTGAGTACCTGGCCTTCGTCGACAGTGACGACACGATGCCCGACTACGCCTACCAGCGTCTCATCGAGGCGCTCGACGAGACGGGTTCGGACTTCGCGGGCGGCAACGTGAAGCGCTTCCGCTCCGTCGGCATGCAGCAGTCCTGGGGACACCGTGCCGCCTTCGCCCGCACCCAGCTGAAGACCCACATCTCGAAGTTCCCGGCGCTGGTCACCGACCGCACCGCGTGGAACAAGGTCTACCGGCGCAGCTTCTGGGACCGGCACGGCTTCCAGTACCCGGAGGGCATCCTCTACGAGGACGCCCCGGTCAGCATCCCCGCGCACTACTTCGCCTCCAGCGTCGACATCATCAGCGACTGCGTCTACCACTGGCGCGTCCGCGAGACCGGCGAGCGCTCGATCACCCAGCGCTCCACCGACCCGATCTCCCTCATCGACCGCGTGAAGTCCGTCCGCCTGGTCCGCGAGTCCCTCAAGGCCAAGCAGGGCGCCAAGTACGCCCGTTACCTGCGCGACTACGACCACAACGTGCTGAGCGAGGAACTCCCGCTCATCTACAAGTACGTCGGCGAGGGCGGCCCCGACTTCCGCGCCGCGTTCGTCAAGGAGGTCGGCGGTCTCGTCCGCGAGATCGGCACCGGCCCCTGGTCCGACCTGACCGTCGCGGACCGGCTCAAGGCGTACCTGGCCGGCGAAGGCCGCGTCGAGGACTTCATCGCGCTCCAGCACCACCAGCGCGACTACAGCTACAGCGTGCCGGTCAAGGGCCTCGCCCGCCCGCAGGCGGATTACCCCTTCCTGCAGGGCCGTCCGCCGGTTCCGGCCAAGATCCTCACCCTCGGTCCGCGCGAGCGTCGCGTCGTCAGCCGCCTGGAGCAGGCCACCTGGGCCGACGGCAAGCTGCTGCTGCGCGGCTACGCCCTGCCCGGCCACCTCGGTGCGGAGAGCCGCCTCGGTTCCCGCAAGATGCTGGTCTTCCGCGAGGGCAACAAGCGCAAGCGCTCCGTCGTGAGCACCCGTACCGTCGCCTCCCCGATGGCCACGGTGAAGGCCCCGCACCTCGCCCTGCGACACGCCGACTGGGCCGGCTTCACGGCCGTCGTCGACCCCTCGATCTTCCAGTCGGGCGGCAAGTGGAACCAGGGCATATGGACCACGTCCATCGCCGTCACCGGCGCAGGCGGGCTGCACCGCGCCCGCCTGCGCGGCGGGGAGAACGACACCGGCCAGAACCCGCCCCCGCACTGGGTGGCCCCCGACGTCCGGATCGTCCCGACGGTCTCCGGCGCCCTCACCATCCAGGTGGAGATCGTTCGCGCCCGCGCCCTGGACGTCCACGCCGCGGGTGACGACGCCGTCGAGATCGTCGGCGAACTCTCCGCCGAGGCGGTCGGATCCACCGCGCTGCAGGCCGTCCACGTCACCACGGGCACGGTGCTCTCCTTCCCGCTGGAGAGCGCGGCGTCCGGCGCCGACCGGGCCTCGTTCACCGCCCGCGTCCCGCTGGCCGACCTGGCCGCCGTACCGGACGCCGAGTGCGAGCCCGGCGAGTGGGCCCCCGAGCCCTGGAGCCTCTCCGCCATCGGTCCCGACGGCACCGAGCACCGCATGGTGCACGACGAGCGCGGTGGATTCGACGGCCTGGTCCTGCCCCTGCCCGGTGCGGACGGCGGCCGCTCCCTCTTCGCCAAGCGCGGAAACACCGGACACCTGACCCTCTCCGTACAGCCCTCCCCGCCGCTGGTCGACGGGGTCGCCGCCGAAGACGGCACCCTCACCCTGCGGGGCCGCTTCGTCGCGCCGACCGACGAGCCGTACGAGTTGGTCCTGCACAACGCGAACGGCGTGGAGTTCAGCTACCCCGTCACCCGCGACGGCGACGCCTTCGAGGCCGTCTTCCGGCCCGTGCTCGCCGAGGCGTACGCCGGCCTCACCACGCTCCCCGAGGGCCGCTGGTGGCCGACGATGCGGCCGGTCGCCCAGGGCGGGACCACCGCCGGACTGCTCGGTGTCGACCGCGGCGCCCCCGTACAGATGGGCCCCGGGCTGCTCTTCGCCGGGCCGCACCCGCTCACCGTGCAGGGCCGCCGGATGCGGGTCGAGACCCGCTTCTACGACCGCATGGTGCTGGTCGCCGACCCGCTGATCAGCCCGCACGACCGCTCCAACTACGCCCAGCGCGTGGCCCGCTTCGAGACCTACCCGGCGCAGCGCGCCCTGCCGGTCAAGGACATCGTCGTCTACGACGCCCACCACGGGCAGGGCTCCGGCGACTCGCCGCGCGCCATCCACGAGGAACTGGTGCGCCGAGGCGAGAAGCTGGAGCACCTCTGGCTGGTCCGCGACGGCCAGACCGAGGTCCCGGAGACCGCCCGCGCCGTGCAGTACAACAGCGTGGAGTCGTGGGAGGTGATGGCCCGCGCCCGCTACTTCGTGACCAACGACACCGTGCCGGGGCGCTTCGAGCGCCGCGCCGGCCAGGTCGTCGTACAGACCTGGCACGGGACGCCGATCAAGGAGATCGGCCACGACTTCGTCCACGACTACTACACGAGCCCGGAGATCCTGGAGGGGCTGGAGCACGACAGCGCCCAGTGGACCCTGCTCGCCTCCCCGAGCTCCTACGCCACGCCCCTCCTCAAGCGCGCCCTCGGCTACGACGGCGAGGTCATCGAGGCGGGCGCCCCGCGTACGGACGCGCTGGTGCGGCCCGACGCGCAGCGGATCGCAGAGGTCCGCCGCCGGCTCGGCCTGCCCGAGGGCAAGAAGGTCGTCCTCTACATGCCCACGTGGCGCGAGAACAACGAGGGCTTCTCGGGCGGCTACAAGCTCGATCTGCGGATCGACCTGGACCAGGCCCGCCGTGAGCTGGGCGAGGACCACGTCCTGCTGATCCGTAGCCACCACCACGTGACGGAGCAGGTCCGCGACGGCGTCCGCGACGGATTCGTCGTCGACGTGTCCCGCTGGCCCGACGCGACCGACCTGCTGCTGGTCGCCGACGTGCTGATCTCGGACTACTCCTCCGCGATGTTCGACTTCGCGCACACCGACCGGCCGATCCTGCTCTTCACGTACGACCTGGAGCACTACCGCGGCACGCTGCGCGGCTTCAACTTCGACCTGGAGGCGAAGGCCCCGGGACCGCTGCTCGCGGACTCGGCGAGCCTGATCGAGGCCGTGCGCAACGCGGACGCGGTCGGGGCGGAGTACGCCGGGGCGCGGGCGGCGTTCCGCGCCGAGTTCTGCGACCTGGACGAGGGCAACGCCGCCGAGCGCGTCGTCGAGCGCATGCTCGCGATGGGCGCGGAGCCCGCCAAGTAAGCCGAACGGGCGAATTACCGGCTGAATGCGGACCGGCCCCGGACCCACCGATGAATTTCGGGTCCGGGGCCGGTCTGTATGTGAGGGACGGTGTCCACCGTCCATCCACCGGCCCGGAGGCAGAAATGAGCGGCAAGGGATTCACCACGTGTCTGTGGTTCGACGGCAACGCGGAAGCGGCCGCCGACTACTACCTGTCCGTCTTCAAGGACGGCAAGCTCGGCCGGATCGGCCGGTACACGGAGGCGGGCCCCGGCCCGGCCGGCTCCGTGATGGTCGTGGAGTTCGAGATCAACGGCCAGCAGTTCATCGGCCTCAACGGCGGCCCGCAGTTCCCCTTCACCGAGGCGATCTCCTTCCAGATCCGCTGCGCCGACGAGGCGGAGGCGGACTACTACTGGGACGCGCTGACCGGGGACGGTGGCGAGGAGGGCGTCTGCGGCTGGGTCAAGGACAGGTTCGGCGTGTCCTGGCAGGTCATTCCGCCGGGCGCCATCGACCTGATCGCCGACCCGGACCCCGGGCGGGCCGCCCGGGCCACCGCCGCCATGATGCAGATGAAGAAGCTGGACGTGGCGGACATGCGCCGGGCGGCGGACGCGGGCTAGGCCCTGCCGTCAACGTCCCGTCGGGCCCGCGCCGCCCGGCGGCGCACCTGATCCCCCGGGCTCCGTCCGGGGGACCCCCCGGGTTGCCCCTCGGCCCTGCGGGCCTGGGGAGACCCCGTGGCACCGGACGCTGCGGGCTCGGCCGACGCCACTGTGACGACAGGACCTAGAACCGGGGCTAGGGCGAGGTGAACCTGGCCAGCAGGGCCGGCAGGGCGGTGCCGATCGGCTCGCGGACGATCTCGTCGGCCAGCGGGTCGTACGGGGTCTCCTCCGCGTTCACGATGATCAGCCGGGCCCCGGCCTCCGCGGCCATCCCGGCGAGCGACGCGGCGGGCTGCACCTGCAGGGTCGACCCGACGGCGATGAAGACCTGGCACCCCTTGGCCACGGCGATCGCCTGCCCCAGTACCTCGGGGTCGAGATGCTGGCCGAACATCACGGTCGCCGACTTGAGGATCCCGCCGCACACCAGGCAGGCGGGATCCGGTTCCCCGGCGGCCACCCGGGCCAGCGCCTCGTCCATGCCCGATCGGGCGTGGCAGGCCGTGCACACCACCGACCGGGCGCTGCCGTGCAGCTCGAACACCTTGCGGTCGGGCATTTTGGCGAGCTGGTGCAGCCCGTCCACGTTCTGGGTGATCACCCGCACCGGGGTGCCACCGCGCTCCAACTCCGCCACGGCCAGGTGCGCGGCGTTCGGCCGTGCTCCGAGCGCGCCGATCTCGGCGCGCATCAGCCAGGAGCGGCGCCGGATCTCCGGATCGGCCATGTAGTACGCGTAGGTCACGAGCTTCTCGGCGTCGGGATCCTGCCGCCACAGGCCCTGGGGCCCCCGGTAGTCCGGAATTCCGGAGTCGGTCGACATTCCGGCCCCGCTGAACACTGCGACAAGTGGCTTCCCCATGCACCGACCCTACGTACGGGTACGGGCAGCCCGCGAGCCCATTTCCGCGCACCCGCCGGAGGGTCGTTTCTGCGGTGAATCCCGACCCCCACTGGAGTGAGATCCGGGCCCCGCCCTCCCGATCCGACGGCCCGGCGGGTACAAGACCGGACATGATGCTCACGCCGTACCGCCTCGGTGCCCTGCTGCTGCCCCTGCTCGCGCTCCCGATCACGCCGTCCGTTCCCGCGTTCGCCGCGCCCGCCGCCGTCGTGGGGAGGGGACACACCGCCGCCCAGATCAGCGAGTTCCTCATCGGCTTCTACGGTGACCACGGTCCTTCCGATCAGGACCGGGAGAACCAGGTCTCGCAGATCCTCAAGGAGAGACAGCAGGTCAATGAGGAGGTCGACGTCCTGCTCTGCTCCCAGGAGGAGCCTCAGGACATCAGCGTCGGCCCGGTCACCGTCGCGAAGATGGCCTCGGTGGGTTGGGCCACCGTGACCACCCACTGGGCCTCCGGCACTACCGACACCTTCACCGCGTACGTACGTCTGGACTCCAACCCCATCCGGCTCGACGACGTGATCTGCGCGGGCTGAAGTCCGTACGGTGATCGACGGGGCCGCTCATAGGGTGGGTGCATGGCTACGACAACCGCGACCACCACCGTCCTCTACTGCCGCGACCCGTTGAACGAGCGCCGGGCCGACGCCCACTTCGCGGCGCAGGCCCGGCAGTTGCGCGACGCCGGGGGCACCGCCCTGCTCATCGACCACGACGCACTGCTGGCCGGTGACGCCGAACGGGCCGTCGCACGCGTGCCGGAGGGGACCGGAGCCGTCTGGTACCGCGGCTGGATGATCCCGTCGGGCCATTACGCCGCACTGGACGCGGCGCTGCGTCGACGCGGTGGCGAGCTGGTCGTCACCCCGGAGGCGTACCGCAGGGCGCACGAACTCCCCGGCTGGTACGAGTCCTTCGCGGGCCTGACCCCGGTCAGCGGCTGGTTGCCGGCGGTGCCGGGGGCGGTCCCGGACTCGGAGGGCCTCGCGGCCCTGGTGGCGGGCCTGCCGCCGGGAGCCGGCGTCGTCAAGGACTACGTGAAGTCCCGCAAGCACGAGTGGGACGAGGCCTGTTACGTGCCCGACCTCGCCGACCGGGCCGCGCTGCACCGCGTGGTCGCCCGCTTCGTCGAACTACAGGGCGAGTTCCTGGCGGGCGGGGTGGTGGTGCGGGCCTTCGAGCAGTTCGTCACGCCGGAGGCGACGGCCGCGGAGGTACGGGTGTGGTGGCGGGACGGGGTGCCGCGGCTGGTCACCGCCCACCCCGACAGCCCGGTCAGCGAGGTCCCGGAACCGGCCCTCGAGTCGGCCCTCGAACCGGTCCGGGCGGCAGTCGAGGCGCTGGGCTGCCCCTTCGTGACCACCGACCTCGCGCTGCGCGCGGACGGGGTCTGGCGCGTCGTCGAAGTGGGGGACGGGCAGGTCAGCGACCTCCACCGGGAGGCCGATCAGGCCGCGTTCGTCCGCCTTCTGACGGCTCATGAGGCACCCCTGCGCACACCGGCCCCATCTGGTACAACACCGGCATGACGGGATTCGAGATCGTCGGTGCGAGCGCCGCCGACATGAGGCTGATCCGCGACTGGGCCGACGAGGAGGGCTGGAACCCGGGGGACTCGGACCGGTTCGCCTTCGCGGTCGCCGACCCGGAGGGGTTCCTCGTCGGGCGGCTGGACGGCGAGCCGGTGGCCTGCATCTCCGCCGTGCGGTACGGCGCGGGCTTCGGCTTCATCGGCTTCTACATCGCCCGGCCGGCCGTCCGCGGCCAGGGGTACGGCATCCGGCTGTGGCGCGCCGGGATGGAACGGCTCGACGGGCGGCTCGTGGGCTTGGACGGGGTCGTCGACCAGCAGGCCAACTACCGTAAATCGGGCTTCCGTCCGGCCTGGAACAACTTCCGCTACGAAGGTGCCCCACAGGGGGGCGAGGACGGCGCGGTCGAGGTCGTGGACGCGGGCACCCTGCCCTTCGGCCGGCTCGCCGCCTACGACCGGCGGTTCTTCCCCGCGCCGCGGGACGCCTTCCTGTCCGCCTGGACCGGGCTGCCCGGCCGCACCGCCCTGGCCGCCGTCCGGGACGGCCACATCGAGGGTCTCGGCGTGATCCGCCCCTCCAGCGCCGCCCACCGGATCGGCCCGCTCTATGCGGCCACCCCGGCGGTGGCGGCCTCCCTGCTGCGGGAGTTGGCCCGGCACGCCCCCGACGGGGTGGTGTCCGTGGACGTACCGGACGCCAACCCGGCGGCCGCCGCGCTCTTCGAACGCCTCGGCCTGGCCCCGGCCTTCGAGACCGCCCGGATGTACACCGGCCCGGCGCCGGACCTCGCCCTCTCGGAGCTCTTCGGGGTGACCAGCCTCGAACTGGGATGAGGATCCGGTGCTGTTGACGGCATTGGCGGGGACCCCTGCGAGTCGGGCCGGACGGCGGTCGCACGGCGCCGCCCGGCCCACCGCTCCACGAGGGTCAGATGCCGAACAGCGCGCCGGAGGTGTTCCGCAGGCCGCACGGATTGGCGAAGGTGTACGAGTAGCTGAGCCGACGGCCCTGCCACACGCCGACGGCCGCCACCGTCACCGGGTTCCACTCCCTGGTACAGACGGCGCCGGCGGCCGGTGCGGCCAGCGGGTCGAGCCGTGAGCCGTTCGCACGTAACTCGGCGCAGGCCGCGGCCGGGTTCGGGTGCGTCCCGCCGGGCGCCGGCGCGCAGACGAGGGTCACCGCGCGCAGGACCGTGCCCTTCTTGGCATCGGGCCCGGCCGTCACGCTGAGCACCAGCGCGGACGGCGCGTACAGGCTCTCCGTACCGGTCGGTGCGGCTCCGGCCGTACCCGGCCAGGCCAGCGCGGTGAGCGCGGTGAGCGCCATGGCGGCGGAACCGAGCCCGAGACCCCTTGCGATGGACCGCATTTCGAACACTCCCTTGGGTTGGTGTTTCGGATAGCGGACGCAGTCTTGCCGACCCGAGCCGGGAACGCCCGTTCGGACCCCCATTTTCCGTCACCCATCGTGTACGAATGATTGCAGACAGCAGCCGTGCGAGCGGGCTGACCTGTGCGGGAGCGGACCGCCGAATCGGCCGAACACCGACCGGGACACCTCCCCGAAACCTCCCGCACCACGCCTGTGATCTGCCCTGAGGGGCCTGGACCCCCTCCGGGGGTAGGGCCGGCCCCACCCCGGGGACACGGCCTGGGCCCGCTGTGCCGCGCCGTCCGCGACGGTTGGCTGGAGCCATGGAAAACGACGCGATCCAACTCAAGGACGTCACCCGGGTCTTCGGCTCGGGCGACCGGGCGGTCACCGCCCTCGACCGGGTCTCCCTCGACGTCCCCCGGGGCACCTTCACCGCCGTCATGGGCCCCTCCGGCTCCGGCAAGTCCACCCTGCTGCAATGCGCGGCAGGACTCGACCGGCCCACGTCCGGCCGTGTGAGCGTGGGCGGCACCGAACTCGGCGGGCTCGGCGAGACCCGGCTGACCCTGCTGCGCCGCGACCGCATCGGCTTCGTCTTCCAGGCCTTCAACCTGCTGCCCGCCCTGACCGCCGAACAGAACGTCGCCCTGCCGCTGCGGCTGGCCGGCCGCCGCCCCGCCAGGGCCGAGGTCCGCGAGGCCCTGGCCCGGGTGGGCCTCGGCGACCGGGCCCGGCACCGGCCCGCGCAACTGTCCGGCGGGCAGCAGCAGCGCGTGGCCCTGGCCCGCGCCCTGATCACCCGCCCCGAGGTGCTCTTCGGCGACGAACCCACCGGCGCCCTGGACTCGCAGACCGGCCGCGGGGTGCTCACCCTGCTCCGGGCCATGGTCGACACCGAACGCCAGACCGTCGTCATGGTCACCCACGACCCCGTGGCCGCCTCCTACGCGGACCGCGTGGTCTTCCTCGCCGACGGCCGGGTGAACGGTGAACTCCGGGGCGCACGCGCCCAGGACATCGCCGCCCGCATGACCGCGCTGGAGGGAGCACCGTGCTGACCATCGCCCTGCGCACCGCTCTGGGCCGTTGGGTCAGCTTCCTCGGAAGCTTCGTGGCCCTGGCCCTCGGCGTCGGCCTCATCGCCACCATGGGCCTCGGGCTCGCCGCCACCCTGGACGCCCCGCAGCGCCTCCCGGAGCGGTTCGCCCAGGCCCCCGTCGTCGTCAAGGGCGACGACGTGCTGCGCGTCCCCGTCCCGGGCGGGGAGCGCACCGGCAAGCTCGCCCACCCCCGGCCCGTCACCCCCGAACTCGCCCGGCGGCTGGCCGCCCTCGGCCCGACCACCGAGGACCGGTCCTTCCCCGTTCGCGCCGAGGGCGGGCCGGAGCAACTGGTCGGCCATCCCTGGTCGGTCGCCGCCTTCGCCCCGTACACCCTCGACGCGGGCCGCTCCCCGCGCTCCGACGACGAGGTCGTCACCACCGGCTGGGCCCGGCCCGGGGCCCGGATCGGCACCGACCACGGCCCCGTGACCGTGGTCGGCACCGTCGCCGACCGCGGCTTCGAGGACGCCGTCTTCTGGACCGACGCCCGCGCCGCCCGGCTCTCGCCCGCCGTCGACCACCTCGTCGTCGCAGCCGACCCGACCGCGGTACGGGACGCCGTGCGCGATGCCGTCCGGGCGCTCCCGGGCCGGGACGCCGACGTACGGGTCCTGACCGGCCCGGACCGCCGCCACGCCGACCCCGACCCCGAACGCGAGCGCGAGGCCCTGGTCGCCGTGAACGCCGCACTCGGCACCGCGGGCGGCATCACCGGCTTCGTCTCGGTGTTCGTCGTCGCCTCCACCTTCGCCTTCGCGGTCGCCCAGCGCCGCAAGGAGTTCGCCCTGCTGCGCACGGCCGGCGCCACCCCGGGCCAGATCCGGCGCACGGTGGTCGCCGAGGCACTGTTGCTCGGCGTGGTGGCCTCCGCCGCGGGCTGCCTGCTCGGGGCGTACGGGGCGCCCGTGTTCGTCTCGTACCTGGTGGACGAGGGCTTCGCACCCCGCTGGTTCGCCGTCGGCGACGCCACCTGGCCCTTCCACACGGCCTTTTGGGCCGGCCTGCTCGTCGCGCTCGCGGGAGTCGTCGCCGCCTCCTGGCGGGCGGGCCGGGTCGCCCCCTCCGAGGCGCTGCGCGAAGCCGCCCACGAGACGCGGACCATGACCCCGGGCCGCTGGGTCCTCGGCGCCGGACTGCTGCTGGCGGGCCTCGCCACCCTCGCCCACGCCCTGCTCAGCGACCCGTCGGACCTGCTCCACCGCAAGACGTACACCAGCCGCCCGATGCTGTTCATCGTCGCCTTCGCGCTGCTGTCGCCGGTGCTGGTGCGGCCGTTGGTCCGGCTGTTCGCCTGGCTCCCCGCCCGGCTGCCGGGCGCCGGCGGGATGCTGATTCGGGAGAACGCCGCGGCCGGCATCCGCCGTACGGCGGCTGTCGCCGCCCCCGTCCTGGTCACCGTGGCCCTCGCCGGCTCCCTGCTGGGCACCACCGCCACGCTGAACGAGGCCAAGGCCACCGAGATCCGGCAGCGGACCACCGCCGACCACGTCGTCACGGCCGGCCCGGGCGGGTTCGATCCGGCTGCGGTCGAGCGGTTCCGGACCGTACCCGGAACGGAGATCTCCGCCACCGCGGCGACCGCCGTCCACGTGCTGGAGGAGGGCACGGCGCTGATCCGCTCCGACGCCCGCGCCGCGGACCCCGAGGCCCTCGCCCGGACGGCCCGACTCCCCCTCGTGGCCGGATCGGCCACCGACCTCGACGACGACTCCGTCATCGTCACCGAGGAATGGGAGCGGCACACCGTCGGATCCACCGTCGAGGTGTGGCTCGGCGACGGTACCCGCAAGGCCCTGCGGATCGCCGCCGTGATGAGCGTCGGCACCGGCGGCAACGGGGCCTACGTCACCCCCGCCAACGCCCCCGGCGCGACCGTGGACCGGATCGACGTACGCCTCGCCCCGGGCGCGGACCGCGCGGCGGTCGGCGCCGCGCTGGCCGAGGCCGCACGGCAGGCCGGGGGCCGCGTCCTCACCAAGGACCGGTGGATGTCCGAAAACCGGCCCGGGACCAGGCGCACCACCCGGTCGGGCCTCCTGCTGGTCCTCGGCATCGCCCTGCTCTACACGGGGATCGCGCTCGCGGGCACCTTGGTCACGGCCACCTCCGACCGGGCCCGCGACCTCGCGGTGCTGCGCCTGGCCGGAGCCACCCGGTGGCAGGTCCTGCGGCTGGTGGCGGGGGAGTCCCTGCTGGTCGTCCTCGTCGGCACGGTCACCGGAACCCTGGTCGCCGCCCTGAACCTGGCCGGCGTCCGGGCGGCACTGGGCCTCCTGGACGTCAGGAGCGCCCTGGTGATCCCGTGGGGCGCCCTCGGGGCGACGTCCGGCGCGTGCGCGGCCGTGGCGGTGGTCTCCACGGTCGTCCCCGCCGCGCTGTGCCTACGGCGCAGGGCGGTCGAGACGGCGGGCGTGCGCGACTAGGTCGTCACGCGGTGCTGCTGAGGCGGGGGGCGTACAGCTCCAGCAGGCGGGTGCGGGTCTGCTGGAGGCGCATCGCGAGGACGCGCCCGACCCAGTGCCCGATCGCGGAGCCGAAGGTGGGATCGGCGTCCATCAGCATCCGCACGGTCGCGGCGTCGAACTCGTACGCCCGTACCGGTGTCATCGCCTCCGCGCCGAGCTGCCACACGTACGGCGGGAACAGCCAGGACCAGCCCACCAGCTCGCCGGGGCCGAGGCTCTCCACGGGCGCGGGCCGGCGGCCGGCGACGGGGATTTCCAGGGTCACGGTGCCGGAACGCACGATCCAGAAGGAATCCGCCCGGGTGCCCTCGTCGAAGATGCGCGCGCTCTCCGGGAAATTGACCTCACGGGCCTGGGACATCAGCCGTCCACGGTGCTCGGTGGACAGGACGGCGGCGATCCGGATGGGGGAAGGTGTGCTCACGACGGCCTCCGATCACGACCCCCCACGACGCTCCTGCCCTCCCAGTGTCGCCGACACCCGCCATATCGCGGCCGGACAGGACGCGGTTTCTTCCGCGGCCGGTCCGGGAAGGCGGCTCCAGCGGCCTGCTGCGCCCCCTAGGGCGTCGGGCGCAGGACGCGGCGTACGGCGCCGCGCAACCACTGGTGGGCTCCGTCAGCGCTGTGACGCGGGTGCCAGGCCATGCCGATCGTCAGGGGTGGCAGCGGCAGCGGGATGTCCAGCAGCCGCAGCCCCATCGCGCGTGCCGCGTCGCCCAGTGGTGAAGGGGGCTCGCCCGCCAGCGGGGTCGGTACCAGGCAGACCACGTCGCCGACCGCAGCCAGTGCCATCGCCGCCAGATGTCCGGGCAGGACGGCGCTGACCCGCCGGCTGAGTCCCCGCTCGGCCAGGGCCGCGTCCAGCGGACCGGTGAAGCGGCCCCGGCGGCTGACCGCCACGTGCTCGGCCGCGGCCAGCCGATCGGGGGTCAGGGCCCCTTCGGTGAGCGGGTGCCCGGCTCTGACACCGGCCGCCATGCGCAGCGTGACCAGTTCTTCGACCCGGGTCTCCGGGTCGACGTGGTCGATGGCCCCGATCTCCAGGTCGACCCGGCCCTCACGCAGTGCGGGGCCCGCCTCCCACTCTTCGGCCAGCACTCGCAGCGAGACCCCCGGCGCCCGGCGCCGGGCCAGCCCGAGCAGGCCCGGCGCCAGCGCCGCGCCGACCAGGTCCGAGGCCTGGACGGTGAACGTGCGCCGCAGGGCGGCGGGGTCGATCCCGCCGCTCGGGGTGAGCAGTGCCTCCAGCTGGCGCACCACCGCGGCGGCCTCGTCCCGCAGCGCCTCGGCGCGGGGCGTCGGCACCATCGCCTGGCCCGCCCGTACGAGCAGCGGATCCTGGAGCACCCGGCGCAGCCGGGCCAAGGTGCGGCTCATCGCCGCGGGCGAGGTGCGCAGCCGTGCGGCGGCGCGGGTGACGCTCTGCTCGGTCAGGAGGGCGTCGAGGGCGACGGCGAGATTGGCGTCGAGGTGCGGAACTGCGCTACTCACCGGCATTATTCCATTTCTGGCAAGGATTGGATGCTGAAGTTCCCATTGTGGCAATGCGGTGGGCCTTCGCACGATGAGGGGGTCACACCGGTTCGCTACGGACTCCGAGGTTTTCATGATCGTCATTACCGCCCCCACCGGAAACATCGGCCGGCGGCTGCTGTCGCTGCTGGTCGAATCCGCGCCCGCGCACGGAGAGGAGTTGCGCGTCGTCGTCCGCGATCCCGCCCGGCTCCCCGAAGCCGCGCGCGAACGGGTCCAGGTGGTCACCGGCTCGCACGGCGACGCCGCGACCGTCGAGCGCGCCTTCACCGGGGCCGACGCCGTCTTCTGGTTGGTGCCGCCGGACGCCTCGCTCACGCCCGAGGAGGCGTACAGCGGTTTCACCCGCCCGGCCGCGCGGGCGTTCGCCACCCACGGGGTCGGCCGTGTCGTCGGCGTCTCGGCGCTCGGCCGCGGCACCCCCCAGGCCGGCCGGGCCGGTCTGGTCACCGCCTCCCTGGCCATGGACGACCTGATCGCCGATTCCGGGGTCGCCTACCGCGCCCTGGCCAATCCGTCCTTCTTCGAGAACCTGTTGGAGGAGGCCGACTCGATCCGCGAGAACGGGGTCTTCACCGACACCGTCGCACCGGACCGTCCGGCCCCGTTGGTGGCCGTCGCCGACATCGCCGCGACGGCGGCCGGGCTGCTGCTGGACCGTTCCTGGACCGGCGTCGGCAGTGTGCTGGTGCTCGGCCCGCAGGACCTGTCGCCCAACGACCTGGCCCGCATCATGAGCGCGGAACTGGGCCGTCCGGTCCGCTACCAGCGCGAGTCGCTCGACGCGATGCGGTCCGCCCTGCTCGCCCACGGCCTGGGCGCGGCGTTCGTCGAGGGCATGGTCGACATGAAGCGCGCCAAGGACCAGGGCCTGGACTCGGGCGTCACCCGCTCGCCACAGGCGGGCCCGGGCCCGGCCACCGGCTTCGCCCAGTGGTGCGCGCAGACCCTCAAGCCCGCCGTCCTCGCCACGCCGGAGGCAGTCGATGCCCACTGACCGAACCGAGCCGCAGGTCACCGCGTTCATACTGGTCAAGACCACGCCCGAGTGGCTGGCGATGACGGTGGCCGAACGCGTCCACGCCTTCACCACCCAGGTCGTTCCGGTGATCGAGGCCCGCACCCGCGGCGTCCGCTCCCGCTTCTACGACACGGAGTTCTACTCGGCGCGGGTCACCGACGTCTGGGTCTGGGAGGCGGACGACCACGACGCCTACCGGCTGCTGATCGACGCGCTGCGCGAAACCCCCTTCTGGGACCGGTACTTCGAGGTGGTGGACCTGCTCGTGGGCATCGAGAACGGCTACGCCCGCACCTACGGCCTGGAGCCGGTGGCCACCCTCGCCAGCTGACGCAACCCCGACCGTCCGGTGCCGCCGCCCTGCGGGGGCACCGGACGGTCGCCTAGGGGGTGTCCTCGGCGTTCGCCTCCAGGCAGGCCAGCTCCATCGCGTCGAGGACGGCCTCGTGGCTGCGCCCGCTCAGCTCGGCGACGTTCTCGATCTGGGCCGTCGCCCAGGCCGCCAGGGTCATCACCAGCACGCGGAGCCCGTCGGTGCCGTGTTCGGCCAGGACCGCGTCGGCGACGACCATGGCCTCCTCGGGGACCTGCTCGGGGGGTTCGAGGCCCGCCAGGCCGCGCAGCAGGGTGAGGGTGCGGCGGGAAATCTCCGGCGTCATTCCCGCCAGCCGCATGTCTTCGTCGTCGTCCATCCGCCCCGCCCTCCGGTGCCGTGCCACATCACCTCAGGGCACGGTAGAGGGGTGCGGCCGCGCGCGGGGCCGTTTCGGCAGGGTGACGGTGCGTGACCGGGGGTCCACCGGCTGATTCCGATCGGTGCCGTCCGGTGCCGTCCGGTGCCGCCCGGGGCCCGACACAGGTCATCCGTGGATCATCCGCAGGTCATCCGCGCCGAAAAGCGTCCCGCTTTCACCTTCCCCCGGAAGCGACCCGCCGGTAACCTGCCGGCGGCAGCCGCCCGCCGGGACGGCCGAATTCCGGCAGGAGCGAGATGAAGAACCTCTTACGCGCGGTCCTCTGCGCCCTCCTGCTGGTGGTCGGCGCCCTGACGGCGCCGTCCGCGCCGCCCGCCCACGCCGCCGCCCGGCCCGGGGCCGCCACGGGCCCCGCCGAGGCCTGGACCCCGCCCCTGTCCACCCGGGGCCGGTACGTCGTCGACGCGCAGGGCAACCGCTTCCGCCTGCGCTCCGGGAACTGGGACGGGGCCCAGGGATCCTGGAACGGTTCGGGCGACCGCAACGACCCCGCCACGCACCACAGCGGGCAGAACGCCCACGGCATCCCGATCGGCCTGGACCGCGTCCCCCTGCCCACCCTGCTCGCCGATTTCCGGGCCGTGGGGCTCAACAGCATCCGGCTGCCCTTCTCCAACGAGATGCTGCGCGACACCACCCCCGTCCCGGACTCCGCCGTCGCCGCCAATCCGGCCCTGCGCGGCCGCACGCCCCTCCAGGTCTACGACGCCGTGGTCGCCGCCCTCACCGACGCCGGCTTCGCCGTCATCCTCAACAACCACACCGTCACCACCCGTTGGTGCTGCGGCCTCGACGGCAACGAACGCTGGAACAGCGGCCGCTCCACCGCCCAGTGGGCCGACGACTGGGTCTTCCTCGCCCGCCGCTACCGCGACAACCCGCGCGTGGTCGGCGCCGATCTCTACAACGAGGTCCGCCGCGACTTCTTCGACGACCCCAACTGGGGCCTCGGCGACAACCACGACTGGCACGCGGCCGCCCAGGAGGCCGCCGACCGCATCCTCACCGAGGCCAACCCGAACCTGCTGATCGTCGTCGAGGGCATCAACTGGTTCGGTCTGCCCGTGGACGGCTTCCCGCACGGCCGCCCCACCCTCACCCCCGTACGCACCCTGTCCCACACCCTGGTCACCTCGAACAAGCTGGTCTACTCGGCCCACTTCTACGGGTACACCGGCCCCCGGCACAGCGGCGCGACCGGCATGGGCGAGACCCATGACCCCCGCTACCAGGACATGACCGCCGCGGAGCTCGAACAGACCCTCTACGACCAGGCCTTCTTCGTGTCCGCGGAGACCGGCACGCACTTCACCGCCCCCGTGTGGATCAGCGAGTTCGGGATCGGGGCCGACGAGGGCGCCGCCGCCCCGCGCGCCTGGTTCGACCGCCTCACCGGGTACCTGACGCGCTCCGACGCCGACTTCGCGTACTGGCCCCTCGTCGGCTGGAGCACCACCGCCCAGGGCACCCCCGGCGGCGACACCTGGGCGCTCCTGCGCTACGACGCGACCGGCCGCCGCTCCGGAGTCCTGGACCCGGGGGACTGGCGCACCACCCGCTGGTCCCCGCTCGTCACCACCCCCGGCCGCACCGGACCGGTCCCCGCCACCACCGCCTGGTACCAGCTGACCACCGACCACCGCGACCACAACGCCTCGCTGCGCACCCGGGCCGCCGGGGACTGGGACAGCGGGGCCCGCAAGGCGGTCTGCCCCGACGGCGCCCGCCTCACCGGGCTCGCCCACACCGGTGGCCGCGGCCTGTGCACCAGCTCCGACCTGCGCGCCCCGACGGGCGGGCACACCGTGGTCCGCGACGAGAGGTACGTCCCGGCGGGCGGCGACTGGGCCACCGGATACACCAAGTTCCAGTGCCCGGAAGGCCAGTTCCTCATCGGCTACAGCCTGCGCGGCGAGCGGGTCTCGGCGGGGCTGTGCGCCCCGGCCCGTACGGCGCTCCCCGCGGGCGGCCGGACGGTGTGGTTCGACCGGGGCGACAACCGCCCGGCGGGCGGCCCCGGCGGCGAGTTCGCCTACGGGAACTACAAGGGCCAGTGCCCGCCCACCGAGTACGCGGCGGGCATCGCCTTCACCACCCGCGCCGCCACCCGCCCCTCCCCGGCCGCGCTGCTGTGCCGTCCCCTGCCGGGTCCGGACGCCCGCTGACGCGGCCCGCCGCAGTGACGGCGGCGAGTGCGACCAGGATCAGGACCGCCGCGACCAGGAAGGTGAACCGCATGCCGGTGGCCACGGCACCGGCGGGCGCCGAGGCGATGTCGGCCGTCGCCGACGCGCGGGCGAACACGGCGCCCATGAGGGACGCACCGGTGACGAGGCCGAGATTGCGGGAGAGACCCAGCATGCCGGAGACGACGCCCCGCCGCTCCGGGGCGGCGTCCGCCATGACGGCGGTGTTGTTGGCCGTCTGGAACACCGCGTAGCCGGCGGTCAGGACCGCGAGCGGGGCGACGTACCCGAGGACACCGAGCGACGCCGGCGTCACGGACAGGGCGACGGAACCGGCCGTCATCGTCAGGAGCCCGAGCAGGGTCGTGCGCTGCGCGCCGAACCGGTCCGCGAGGCGCCCGGCGGGCATCCCGGTCACCGCGGCGACCAGCGGACCGACCGACAGGACGAGTCCGACCGGGGCCTGGCCGAGCCCGAGCGTCCGGGCGAGGTAGAACGGCCCGACCACCAGCGTCGTCATCATCACCGTCGACACTAGCGCGCTCGAGGCGAGGCCCGCACCGATCACCGGAGCGCGCAGGAGCGAGCGTTGGACCAAGGGGGAGGCCGCCCTCGCCTCGACGCCCACGAAGAGGACGACCCCGCAGGCGGCGGCCAGCAGAAGGGCGGTGCCGAGCGGGCCGGAGAGGCCGCCACCGACGGTCATCGCGAGGGCGTAGGCGGCGAGCGTCAGCGCGAGCAGCAGCGTCCCCAGGTGGTCGAAGCGGGGCCGGTCGCCCCCGCCTTCCTGCCGGTCGCCCCCGCCTTCCTGCCGGTCGGCGGGCAGATGGCGGTGGGTGAGCAGGAACGCCGCGATGCCCAGCGGCACGTTGACGAGGAAGAGCGCACGCCAGCCGGACGCGGCGAGCAGGGCCCCGCCCAGCGACGGACCGAGGGCGGTGCCCACCGCGGACATCGAGGCGAGCAGCCCCATGGCGCTGCCGGTCCGCTCCCTCGCTACGGTCCCACCCACGAACGCCAGGGTGAGGGCCGTCATCACGGCGGCTCCCAGGCCCTGGACCGCCCGGGCGGCGACCAGCAGCCAGAGCGTGGGTGCGGCGGCGCACAGTACCGAGGCCGCGGTGAACAGCAGGATTCCCGCCAGGAGCAGCCGCCGGCGGCCGACGAGGTCGCCGAGGCGCCCGACGCCCACGACCAGGGTGGTGACGGCGAGGAGATAGGCCAGGACGACCCACTGGACCTCCTGGAACGACGCGGAGAACTCCTGCGCAAGGGTCGGCAGGCCGACGTGGGCGATGCCGGTGCCGAGCGAGGACAGCAGCACGGACAGGGAGAGACCGGCGAGCGCCCACCGGACCGCGGGCCGGTGCGCGCCGGCTTCCGCGTCATCGTCGGCGCCGACGCCGGTGGTGGTGGTGGGGTGCTGTCGGGGTCCGGTCGCGGAATCAGTGGGTGGGTTCATGCCGGGAGGGTGCGGGCGCCGGGTGGCCGACGGCAAACCTTGTTGCCGTTTCCGGGACGGCCGGGTGCAATGGCCGGATGGACGACACCCCATCCCCCCACCAGGCGGTCCTCGACGAGGTCGCCCCCCGGCTCAGACGGCTGCGCGCCCGGCGCGGTCTCACCCTGGCCGCGCTCTCCGAGACGACCGGCATCTCGAAGAGCACCCTGTCCCGGCTGGAGTCGGGCCAGCGCCGCCCCAGCCTGGAACTGCTGTTGCCGCTCGCGGCCGCGTACCAAGTGCCCCTGGACGACCTGGTGGGTGCTCCCGAAGTGGGGGACCCCCGGGTGCGGCTGACCCCCCGCACCCTCCCGAACGGCGGCACGGCCGTTCCGCTGACCCGGGGCCCGGGCCCCCTCCAGGCGTACAAGATGCTCATCCCCGACCGGGGTGGCGAGCCGGATCCGCGGACGCACGAGGGGTACGAGTGGCTGTACGTGCTGGAGGGCCGGCTGCGCCTCGTGCTCGCCGAGCACGACCTGGTCCTCGGTCCCGGCGAGGCCGCCGAGTTCGACACCCGGCTGCCCCACTGGTTCACCAGCGCGGACGGGCGGCCGGTGGAGATCCTCAGTCTCTTCGGGCGGCAGGGCGAGCGCATGCACGTCCGGGCGAAGCCCCGCGCGTGACGGCGGGGGCAGGCGTGGGGGCCGGAGCTCTTTCGCATCCGATGCGTCAAGTGGGATGAATCGAGCCGCAAATCGCTCTAGGGTGCGCCCTTAGGCACGGCTGTGGACTGCTGTTCGGTGGTTTTCGGCCATGGCCTGTTCGGCCGCACCCTACGGCCGTACCGCACACCGAACTGGGGGATTCATGCGTAGATCCCGAGGGGCGGCGGCCGCGCTCGCCCTGTCCCTGGCCGGCACCGCCCTGGGGGCGGGCCTCGGCCTCGCCCCGCAGGCGGCGGCCGTCACCCCGCCCGTCGCGTTCACCGCCGACCCGCTGGCCACCTGGCAGCCCGACGGCGTCGTCTGGGCCCTCGCCGAGGCCGCCGGCCGGGTCTTCGTCGGTGGCACCTTCTCCACCGTGCGCCCGCCCGACGGAGGCTCCGGAAACGAGCGGTCGGCCGTGAACTTCGTCGCGCTCGACGCCGCGACCGGCGCCCCGACCTCCTGCGAGCTGTCCTTCACCGTCGGCTCGGGCAGCGCCACGGTCCGCGCGCTCGCCCTCTCGCCGGACAAGGCGACCCTGTACGTCGGCGGCTACTTCGGTGCCGTCAACGGCACCCCCGTCTCCAGCCTCGCTGCCGTCGACGTGGCGAGCTGCACGGTGAAACAAGGCTTCCGCCCGGCCTTCGCGGCCACCGTGCGCGCCCTCGCCGTCACCGGCGACACCGTCTACGCGGGCGGCGACTTCCTCAGCGTCGCCGGCCAGCCGCGCCAGCGCTTCGCCGCCGTCGGCGCGGCCGACGGCGCGCTGAAGCCCTTCACCGCCGATGCCGACGAGCCCGGTCGCGCCGTCGAGGTCACCCCGGACGGCGACAACGTGATCCTCGGCGGCGACTTCTTCACCGTCAACGGTACGAACACCCACGCACTGGCCGTCGTCGACGCGACGAGCGGCGCACTCACCAAGTCGTACGCCGGATTCATCGAGACCAACTCCGTGGTCAAGGACATCGCGACCGACGCCTCCGGCTTCTACACCGCCAACGAGGGCACGGGCGGCGGGGTCTTCGACGGTCGGATCGCCCTCAACCTCAGCGACTTCGGCCAGCGCTGGCGCGACACCTGCCTCGGCGCCACCCAGGCCGTCCTGCCCTACCAGAGCGTGCTCTACAGCGCCTCGCACGCGCACGACTGCTCCAGCGTCGGCGAGTTCCCCGACGGCCAGCGCCACCACCTGCTCGCCCAACCCACCACCGGGACCGGCAAGCTCGGCTGGGCCCCCGACACCAACGACGGCATCGGCGAGGGCATCGGCCCGCGCGTGATGACCGTCGGCTCCAAGGGCGGCGTCCAGTACCTGTGGGTCGGCGGGGAGTTCACCACCGTCAACGGCGCGGCGCAGCAGAGCCTGACCCGGTTCGCCTCCACCGGGGACACCGGCGCACCCACCGTGCCCGTGGCGAGCGCGGTCAGCTTCCGGCCCGGTGAGGTCCAGGTGCGCTGGCGCACCAGCCTCGACCTCGACGACAGCGCGCTGACCTACCGGATCTACCGCAACGGTGCCGCCACCCCCCTCGCCACGGTGACCGCCGACTCGCTGTTCTTCAAGCGGCCGCAGGCCTCCTGGACCGACACCACCGCGGCGGCGGGCCAGTCGTACACCTACCGGGTGACGGCCACCGACGCGGCCGGCAACACCAGTGCCCCGTCCGCGACGGCGAGCGTGACCGTCCCGACCGCGGTCGAGGGCTACCCGAACCAGGTCCGCACCGACGGAGCCCAGCAGTACTGGCGCTACGACGAATCGGCCCTGCCCTTCGTCGCCGACTCCTCGGCCGGCGGCAACCGGAGCGGCACGCACCTGAACGCCCCTGCCCTGCGGCAGACGCCCGGCGCGGTCTCCGGCGCGAGCACCGCGATCGGCTTCAACGGCACGGACACCCAGGTGTACGGGGACGCGCGGCAGACCGTGGGCAACACCTACACCCTCGAGACCTGGTTCCGGACGGACACCACCCGGGGCGGCAAGCTCATCGGCTTCGGGAACAACCAGACGCGCGGCAGCAGTCAGTACGACAAGCACATCTACATGACCAACAACGGCCGGCTGGTCTACGGCGTCTACACCGGAGCCACCCGCACCATCACCACCTCCGCCGCCTACAACGACAACCAGTGGCACCACGTCGTCGCCACCCAGGGCCCGGGCGGGATGACCCTCTACGTGGACGGAGTCCAGAGGGGCACCCTCGCCGTCACCACCCACGAGAACTTCTCGGGCTACTGGCACGCCGGCGGCGACAGCCTCGGCGGCTGGCCCGACCGGCCCACGAGCGACTACTGGGCGGGCCGGCTCGACGAGACCGCCGTCTACCCCACGGTGCTCAGCGCGGCGCAGGTGCAGAACCACTACGCACTCGCCACCGCCCCGGCCGACTCGGTGGTCCAGGTGGCCGCCGCGGAGGACACCTACGCCAATGCGGGGGCGCCCGCCACCAACTACGGCACCTCGGGATCGCTCGCGGTGCGCGGCACCTCCTTCTACGCGAGCTACCTGCGCTTCGACCTGCCCGCCGCGCCCGCCGGCACGGTACTGAAGTCGGCCGTGCTCAGCGTGAAGACGAGCACGCAGAGCGGCGCCGGCACCACGGACACCGTCTCGGTCCTCCCGGTCACCGGTTCGTGGAGCGAAGCCGGGACCACGTACAACAACCGTCCCGCGCTGGGTGGTCCGGCGCTCGGCACCTTCGCCGGGATCCCGGACGGTTCGGCGGTGCACACCACCGGGCTGACCACCGCGGGCGTCGCGGCGGCGCTCGGCGGCAGCTACGGCCTGGCGCTCAGCAGCACCGGGACGGACGCCCTGTGGCTGTGGTCCGCCGAGGCGCAGGCGAACGAAGGGACGCCGCAGCTGACGTTCACCTTCGGCGCACCGTGACCTGAGCGCCCCGTGGACGAGGGGGGCGCGGGACAGCCTTCGAGCCGTCCCGCGCCCCCCTCTCGCATCAGCCGCGCGCGTCCACGACGGCGAGGAGCTTGCCGCTGGTCGGGCTGCGGTCCAGCGAAGCGCCGTCCACCGCCTCGACCACCAGGTCCAGCAGCCGCTCCGTCACCGCCGAGCGCAGCTCCGGATAACCGGCCAGGAACACCTCCCGCAGCCGCTCCGGATCCGTCGCCGCGACCCGCTCCACCCGTACGGTCAGCCGCTCCCGCGCGTCGGTGGAGTCGAGCCGGACCTGCACCTCGCCCCGGTGGCCGCCGTGCTCCTGCGCCAGGTCCAGGAAGCGCCGGTAGTTGAGGAAGTACGTCGCCACCCGCATCACGTCGCCGGTGCGCCCCCGCAGCTCGAAGCGCGGCGCGTGCCGTCCGCACGGACAGCGGCCCGGGACCTCCCGGCCGAGGTCGCCTATCACGTACCGGCCCAGGTGCTGGCCGCGCCGGGCGTGCGTGGTGAAGACCAGCCGGCCCGTCTCGCCCGGGACCACCGGGCGGTCCTCCGCCAGGTCCAGGACCTCCATCGTGTGGAGGTCGGCGTGCAGGTGGTGGACGCCGCCGGAGCTCTCGGTGCACTGGTAGCCCAGCGGGCCGAGGTCGGTGCTGCCGTAGGTGATCGAGCGGACGACCTCGATGCCGAAGGTGTCCTTCAGGGTGCGCTGCTGCTCCTCGGTGAAGTGCTCGCCGCCGTAGAACACCTTGCGCAGGCCGCCGTACGCGCGCAGCGCCTCCTCCTGCGCGTGCAGCAGCTGCCACAGGTAGGAGGGCATGCCGAAGAGGGTGTCGGCCCCGTGGTCGATCAGCGCCTGCGCCGTGGCCCGGTGGTCGGGGCCCGCCGACAGCGGCAACTGCACGCCGCCGAGCCGTTCCAGGACGGAGAAGAAGCTGATGAAGCTGCCGTACATGGCACCGCAGTAGAACAGGTTGGCGGTCCGGTCCGAGGCCGGGTCGTAGCCGGCGGCCAGCAGCCCGCGGGCGGCGGCGTGCATCTGCGTGTCGTAGTCGTCGTAACTGAAGACCGACAGCGCGGGTGCGCCGGTACTGCCGCCGCTGCGGAAGTACAGCTCGGCATCGGCGCGCGTCAGCCGGCGGGCCGGCTCCTGCACGTCCTCCTTGCCCAGCAGCGGCCCCGCGGGACGCGGCAGCACCACGGGCCGCACCAGGTCGTCCAGGCAGGCGGTGGTGTCGAAGGCGGCCGGCTCGGCCTGGACCGCGACGCGGCGGCTGTAGCGCTGCAGGGCGTAGACCCCGTCGTGCGGCTCGCCCGCGTAGCTCTCCAGCATGGCGCCGACCGGCGTGACCCGGGTGACGCCCGCGGCCAGGGCCGTGCGGGAGAGCTCGGCGATGTCCGCCGGGCTGCCCGCGATGCCCGCCGTCTGCAGATAGCGGCGCATCGGCCGCAGGGTGGCGATCAGCCGCTTGCGGGGCAGCGGCTTCACCCACACGCTGCGGTGCAGGGGCGAGGCGGTCAGCGGGGACCGGGTGTCGGCCATGACCCGCCACGAGCCGTCGGGAGCGGCGAACACCCGGGTCAGGCCCAGGTGCTCCTCCAGCCGGGCCATCAGCTCGGTGGTGGTCAGTTCGGCCGCCTCCGCCGGGTCCGTGCCGCCGGCCGGAGCGCCCGCCGCGGCCGGCGGCCGGGCGGCGAGGACCGCGGCGAACCGCTCGGCGAAACCGAAGACCTCGTCCTCGTCCTCGGTGTCGAGGTAGACCACCTGCGGGCTGGAGCACGCCTCCTGCTCGAGCAGGCAGACGTCGTCCGCCAGGGCGTCGAGCGTGCGGGCGTCCGACCAGGCGTCGGCCGTCAGGTACGCGAAGGAGATCCGGTGCCCCCACTCCACCAGCCGGCAGCCGGCCGGCACGTGGGCCGCGACCCCTTCGACGGCCGCTTCCCCGCCCCATACGGCGACGGCGTCCGCGGGCGCACACATCAGGCGCAGCCACTCCTGGCGGGAGGAGGGGAAGCGCAGCACGACGATCCGCGCGGCCAGTGCGCCGCTCGGGTCCAGGGCGGCGAGCTCCGCCATCAGGTGCTGGGTCAGGAAGGTGTCGTCGCTGCTGGTCTTGAGCACGTTGACGTTGCCGGCGAGCAGGCCCTCGACGATGCTCAGCGGCGCCACCGTCGCGGCGTTGCCCGGCGCGACGTGGGCGACCAGGCCGACGGGCGCCCACGCCTCGTAGACCGTCTCGCGCGGATCGGCGCGGTTCAACCGGCCGGGCGTCGCGCTGCCGAGCTCCCGGCGCAGCTTGCGGGTCAGCTCCCGCCGGCCGAGGAGGCCGCCCAGCTCGGCCAGGACGGCCGGGTCCTCGCCCTCGGGCAGGTGCGCGGCGAGCCGGGCCCGTACGGGATGCCCGGGGTCCGACAGCGCGGTGGCGAGGGCGTCGCACGCGGCCAGGACGGTCTCGGTCTCCAGGCCCTCCGCGAGCGCGGCCTCGACGGCGGCCGGCAGCTCGGTGAGCCGGCGCCCGGCCTCCTCGTCGCCGATGAACTCGCCCTGCCAGTAGTGCTGGTGCACGCTCACGGTCACACCATTCCCTTCATCAGTTCCGCTGCGGCCACCGCGCAGCTGCGGTTGCGGCTCACCCCGGCCCGGCCGTGGACGGTGAACCAGGGGGTCTCCAGCTCGCATCCGCACGCGCTGCCGGGCTGGAGGGAGGCGAGGTCGCCCATGACCACGCTCTGCGCCGGCACCGAGGTGATGTACGGCGACACGAGGTGCAGGTAGCCCCGTTCCCCGTGGGGCAGGGGTTCGAGCGTGCGGGTGGAGCGGATCGTCACCCGTGACCAGACGGGGGCGTGCAGCCGGTGGTGGTCGCACTCGATGTACGGGATGCAGTGCTCGACCGATCCGAAGGTGTCCCGGATCCGCTCACCCGGAACGCCGAGCTGCTCGGTGACGCGGGCGTACAGCTCCTCCTTGCCGATGCGCCGGTCGGCGTGCCCCTTCCAGCCGCCGCCGAGGACGACCAAGGAGCCCTCGGGCAGGCGCAGCGGAGGCATTCCCATGGCCCGCATCCGCTCCAGGGTGAAGAAGAGGAAGGCCGGGAAGCCGAGGATGCGGACCGGGGCGTCCTCCCGCTCGAAGCGGCGCAGTGCGGCGATGCAGCCGAAGGGGTCGAACTCGTGCTCGCCGCCGGTGTTGCGCAGTGCGTACGCGACGCTGCGCGCGGGGGCGAAGTCGCACAGGTAGTTGTCGGTGAAGGCGGTCCCGAGGTTCAAGGAGGGGGCCGGCTCGTAGCTGTAGAGGAGGTAGTTGACCTCCTGGTCGGGGGTGATCCAGCCGTTGCGCTCGAAGATCCGGGCGACCATGCGCTGGGCGGAGCGGATGGTCCACTCGTCGAAGAACATCTGCGACTTCTGGCCCGTGGTTCCGGAGGAGGTCAGGTGCAGCTCGACGTCCTCGCGGGGGATGGAGAGCACCTCGTGCCGCTTGAAGAAGTTCGCGTGGACGAGCGGCGTACGGTACGGCTCGGCCGGCGCAGTGGCCTCGTACAGGGAGCGGAAGAACGCGGAGCGCTCGGTGTGCCAGGCGTTGCTCTCCGCCATGGCCGCGGCGAACAGTTCGTCCTGCGCGGGTCCGAAGGCGTACGGATCGGTCAGGTCGCACAGCTCTTGCACGTGCGGCAGCAGGGTTGGGTCGGGTACGGAGACCGGCGCGAGATGGGGGTTCACAGGGCTCTTGGGGCTCATGGGGCAACCTCGGATGAAGTGGGCAGGTGTGCCGACGCCCAGGCCGACACGTAGCAGTCCAGGTACGGCTGGAGGGGCGGTTCGACGGCGACGCCGCGGAAGTCGATCCGCTCGCTGGAACGGGACAGCACGGCGTAGTCGTGGAAGCCGTCGCCGTCCGCGCGCATGGCCGGGTAGAGGGCCCCGGCGACGAACCCCTGGGCGAGGAAGGCCGAGAGGGCCTCGTGGTGCGCGAGCGGCACCAGGGCCTCGACGTAGCCGGCGCCCGCGCGGGCCAGGGCCCGGGTGACGGGTTCGAGGTGGGCCGCGGCAGCGGCCGGGTCGGGGTGGGCCGTCAGGAGGCAGCCGTACCCGCCGGCGCGGTTGAGGTAGGCGTAGACCTCGAACCGGCCGTCTTCGGGAGTGAGCAGCACGTTCGGGGTGTGCAGCGGGTAGAACCAGCCCCCGGCGCCCGGGAACCGCTCGCGGAAACGGCGGCGGACAAAGGCTGGTGCCTCGATCACCTCCAGCCGTTCGACCGCCGTGTGCGGCGCGGGCTCCGGGAGCGGGCCGGCGGCGGCCCTGACCCCGGGGTAGTCGATGCCGAGCGCGGACTCGGCCGTGCGCAGCAACGGCAGCATCGGGGCCGGTACTTCGGTGACGGGGATCCGGCGGTCGAGCACTCCGGCGGCGTGACGCGCGTAGAGTGCGAGGCTCTCGCGGGTGCTGAGGTCCACCGCGTTGGGCAGGATGCCCAGCGGCCGGAAGCCGTTGCGGGCGACGACGCGCTGCGGACCGGCGCTGACGGTGCGTACGGTCGCGTACACCGAGTCCAGACGGCCCGTGTCCAGCATCCCGGCGCACAGGGCCTCGGTCAGGGCGGCGGCCAGGCCCGCCGAGCGGTGCTCGGGGTGCACGGCGATGCCCTCCAGGCGGCCGGTGCGGCTGCCCGCCTCGCCGTGGATGGCGGCGGACGCGGTCAGGGCGCCGGTGTCGGCGCAGCGGGCGACGAGCCACAGGGAGTGCGGGTCGGCGATGAGCCGGGCCATCTCGGCCGGGTCGGTGCCGAGGGCCACGGGGTAGTGCGGACCGTAGACGGCGTAGTAGAGCTGGCGCAGCTCGGCGATGTCCGCGCGGACGGCCGGGGTGATCACGGGGCTCATCGCTCGCCTCCGGCGGGTTCCGCGACGGCCGGGTCGGGCGTACGGGAGCCCAGCAGGGCCAGCGCGCACGCGGCCGGGAGCAGCCCGATGCCCTGTACGAGGCAGAGCGTCTGCGGGGAGAGGAAGTCACCGGCGGAGCCGAACACCAGGGACGCCACCGGCAGGGAGGCGCCCAGGACGGCCTGCATCACGGCGAAGAAGCCGGGCTTGTCCGCCGTCGGCACCATCCGCTGGAACAGGGCGACGAACCGCACGCTGACGGCCCCCGCGCACCAGCCGGCCACGGCCAGGCAGCCCGCGACGACCGGGCGCTGCGCGAACAGTCCGGGCAGCGCCAGTGCGAGGGCCATCAGGGCCAGGCACCAGGCGCCGGCGACCGTGGGCCGTCCCGGTACGCGGGTGCCGGTGAAGGCGCCGACGAGCGCACCGGTGCCCAGGGAGGCCTCCAGCAGGGCCACGGTGGCGCCCCCGCCGAAGAGGACCGATCGGGTGTAGAGGGGGATGACGACGAACACGGCGGCGGTGAACAGGTTCGCCGCGGTGAAGCAGATCAAGATCCGCCGTACGGAGGGCAGTTCGGCGAGGATGCGGCGGAGCGGGCGCCGCCGGGTCGGGGCCGCGGCGCCGTCCGCGTCGCCCGCGGCGACGGTACGGAAACGGGCGCTCGCGACGAGTACGGCGGCGCCGAGGTAGGCGGCCGCGCAGCCGGCGGCCAGCCCGGCCACGCCCGCCCGGTCGACGGTCAGGGCACCGAGCAGCGCTCCCGAGAGGCCGGCCAGGGACTGGGTGGACAGCTCGAAGCCGGTGGCCGTCTCGATGTCGGCGTCGTCGACGAGCTCGGGGACGGACGTGGTCAGGCACGGGTCGAAGAACGCCTGGCAGGTGGCCAGGGCGAGACCGGCGGCGTACACGGTGGTGAGCGGCAGGTCGCCGCCGTACGCCCACAGCGCGAGGGCGGCCGAGGAGGCCCCGGCCACGGCGGAGGCGGTGCGCAGCACCGAGCGGTGCGCGATGCGCGCGACGGCCCCGGCGACGACGGGCGCCAGCGCCACGGCGGGCAGCGTGCAGACCGCCATGAACAGCCCCGAGGCCAGTCCCCGGGCTTCGGGCACGGCGTAGGCGACGATCCACCAGGACACGCCGACCTGGAACATGCGCACGGCGGCCTGGGTGAGGACCTGCCCGAGCCATACGGCGGCGAAGGCCCGGTTGCGCAGGATCAGCGGAGCGCGTCGACCGCCGGTCCCGGGCCGCGGCTGCGGCTCCTTCTCCGGCTCCTTCTCCGTGTCGGTCGGGTCGGTCGTGTCGGTCACGGGTGAGGCGG
The DNA here is from genome assembly GCF_026340975.1 of Streptomyces sp. NBC_01214. Lineage (GTDB taxonomy): Bacteria > Actinomycetota > Actinomycetes > Streptomycetales > Streptomycetaceae > Streptomyces. Next base: position 3,967,269 of record NZ_JAPEOS010000001.1, read on the forward strand.
TCATGCGGTCGGCCTCTCGTCGAGGACGCGGACGAGCTTGCCCGAGCGCGGGTTGACGGCGAGGTCGCGGTGGCGCGCCCACTCCACGGACAGCGGGTGCACGAACCCGGCACGCACGCTGTCCGGATACAGCGGCCGTACGGTCTCCAGCTCCGCGACGACGGCCCGGGCCAGCGCCTCACGGCCGTCCGCGACCTGGTCGCGGGCGTCGTCACCGGGGGCCGTCGCCAGTCGCAGGACGAGCCCGTCGCGGCCGTCCCAGCGGCGGACGACGAGCTGCATGCCGACCACGTGGCCCGCGGTGTCCGCCGCGGCCACGGCGTCCTGGGCGTCCTGGGTGTAGAGGGAGACGGGGCCCACGCGCACGCCCTCCTCGGCGCGCCCGAGGATCCTGAAGTGGCCGGGCCCGGTGCCGGTCCACTCGGCCCGGTCGCCGGCGGGGTAGCGGATGATCGGCATGAGGCGGCGGAAGAGACTGGTGACGACCACCCGGCCGGGCCGCCCCGGTTCGGTGATGGGCTCGTCGGTGGAATCGTCGAGGATCTCGACGACCGCGTACGGGGTGAAGGCCCGGTGCACCCGGGCGTCGGGACCGGGCACCGGGCGGCCGAGCAGGCCCGCGTCGACGCTGGCGTATCCGACGGAACGGACCTCGGCACCCGGGAACGCGGTGGCCAGCAGCCGCCGTTGGTCGTCGAAGAGGGCCTCGCCGCCGAAGAGGAGCAACTCCACCGAGTCGATCCGGACACCGGACGCGACGACCTGCTCGGCGAGCCGGCACAGGGTGGTGGTCGTGCCGGTCAGTACCTGGGCGGCGAGATCGCGCAGCGTCGGGATGGTCGATTCCAGTGGCGCGCCGCCGCCGATCGGCAGGCGGACGTTGTCCACGGGTGCGTGGGCGAGCGAATCGAGGACGAAGAGGAAGCTGGCGTACAGCTCCCCGGCGTAGAAGAGGTCGGCGACGCGGTGCCCCGGGCGCAGTCCGGTGTCCACGAGCCCCTCGCCGAAGGCGGTGACGAACGTGCGCCACTCGTCGCGGGTGTAGACGGAGAACTTGGGGGACCCGGTGGTGCCACCGGTCTTGTAGACCGTGGCCTCGCTGAGCGGGCCGGTCAGTACACGGCTGTCGTGCAGGGCGTTGGCCGCCCAGAAGTCCTGCTGGTCGACCACCGGCAGGTCGGTGAGGCGGTCGACGTGCGGTGGCAGGGACGCGTAGAGGTCGCGGTAGTAGGGCGAGTTGTGACGGGCGAAACGTATGAGGTCCGAGAGCTGCTGGGCGGACATGAGCCTTTGCCTGGATGACGGGAACGGGAACGGGAATCACGGCGGGGCGCGGCGAGAGACGGAACTCGCCTGCGGAGTCGGGCCGGTGTGAACGGGGGACCCCCCGGCGCCCCCGTATCCCTCTGACGCACGCCGAAAGCTGACGTGCAGTCACGATGATGGAACATCAGTCCACTCATCGCCAAATTGGCCGCATATTTCCGGACAGTTGGACCGCTTTCAACAATTCTTCCGGTGCGGCCCCCGTTCAGTTGCCCGCGGTGGGAACCCCCTCGTTGCGGCGGAGGGCGTCACGCAGCCGGGCCGCCTGGGCGACCAGGCGCGACGTGCCGCCGCGGGCCGTGATGGCGGCGAGCCCGACCGGTTCGGGCGCCGCCGCCCCGCACCGTTCCACGCAGTCGGCGGCCGTCGACAACAGGTCCCCGGTGCCACGGGGATCGGCCGTCCCCGTGAGCAGCGCGGGCAGGGCGGCCGCCAGCACGGCCCAGGTCGTCGCGTACGCGCCCGTGGCGGCGAGGGTGCGCAGCGAGTCGGCGAGCCGACTGGGCTTGACCGTGCCCAGGGCGATCAGCTCGGCCAGATCGCACCCGAGGCGTACGGCGTCCAGCTCACCCTGGGCGGCGAGGGTGAGGAGCGCGTCCACGGCCCTCAGCCGGTCCTCGGGGTGCCGGGCGCCGAGCCCGGTGGCGACCGCCAGGTGCAGGGCCGGGCCGGCCGGTCCACCGGCCGCGGCGAGCAGGGGCAGCGCTGCGGCCGACTCGCGCGCCTCGTTGACGGCACCGGCCGTGACGACCGGGAGGCACCAGGCGGCCAGGGCCTCCCGGTCCTCGGGCAGGACCGCGATCATCGACGTGTCGTCGCGGCCGTCCCAGCAGCGGTCGGTCGCCGTGCGGGCCTTCGCCAGCTCGTGGAACCGGTGCGGGAACTCGCGCACCACGGTCGTCCGCTGCGCCGTGTCCAGCACGAGACGCGCGGGCGTCACGCCGCCCCACCGGTGCTCCACCGCGGGCGCGGTACGGCGGGTGACGGCCACGGGCCGGCCCGCTTCGCCGAGCCAGGCGGCCAGCCGATCGCCCGCGGGCGTGCCGAGGGCGGCTGCCTCGGGAATGACGGAGGCGTCGCGGCGGACCCGCAGCAAGGCCTGGGCCAAGTCCGCGGGCGCGGGGTCCGCGCCGAGACGGCCGTACTCGGCCAGGCGGGCGACCAGTACGCGCGGGTCCAGCGAGCCCGTCTCCACGGTGGGCGTGGCGAGGAGGAAGGGCACCGGCCGGGACGCGATGCGCTCCGCGGCCTCGGCCACGCGCGCATGGGTGGCGGCGCCGATCGCGGGGTGGTGGCAGTCGCTGCGCCAGGACACGAGGGCCGGATCCGGTGTGCCCGTGGGCGGCGCGTCCAGGACGCAGGCGGCCACGTGCTCCAGGCCGGGCAACTCCTGCGTGTAGTAACGGGACTGTTCGGGGTCCAGCCACCAGCGGTCCGCCAGCGCGGGCCGCAGCGCCTCGGCGAGGGCCGCACGGTCCCGGTACGCGTGCCGGACCAGCCCGTCCAGGGCGCGCTCGAACTCCTCGACGGTGGCGGCGCGCGCGTTGATCACCGCCGCGACGAGCTCCACGGTCTCGGCGACCGTCTCCGGGGCCGGGGCGAGCGGAGCCGGGACCGGGAGCGGCGGCAGGATCTCCTGGTAAGGGCCGGACTCCCCGGTGGGAGCGGCGGCCGGTCCGAGGAGCTCCACCGCCCGGGCCCGGTGGGTCGGACTCAACAGGTGTGCTCGGTCGGCGAGGTCGGCGAGCAGCACGGGATCGTCGGTGAGGTGGGAGGCGACCAGCTTCAGCGCGCGCTCCTGGATGTCGGTGTCCGCGTGCCCGAACGCCTCGGCGAGCTCCGGCAGCAGCTCGGGAGCGGCGGCCGGGTTGCGGGTGAGCTCCTTGCCGATCAGTACGAGTTGCGAGCGGACCAGCTTCTTCTCGGGGCGGAAGAGGACGGCGGCCGACATCTCGGCGAGCCGGCGGGGGACCAGGTGGCCCGCCGCGGCGAGCCGGGCGAGGGTCTGCTGGGCGGTCCCGGCGACGGCGGACGGGGCGTCGGCGGCCATCGCGATCCAGTCGGCGACCCGCTCCCGTTCCTCCTCGGCGGTCGGCCGGAGGGCTTCCAGGATCTCCTGGTAGGGCTTGAGCTGGGCGGGCTTGCCGCCGCGCAGCAACCGTGCGGTGCACCCGTCCAGTAGCACGGCGCGGTCCAGGAGCCCCTCCTCGGCCAGGGCGGCCAGCGCGGTCGGCCAGTGGTGGGGGTGGTGCGGTTCCCGGGGCCAGGTGAAGGACCGGACCGGTTCGGCGGTCTCGAAGAGCCGCGGGACGAGCGCGGTGAGGTGGGGGTCGCGGCGCAGGGCCACCACGAGGGGGCTACGGGAGGCTCCCATGGCCGCTGCCCAGCCCTCCACGCAGCCGTCGGTGGTGGGCAGCGGAGCGCCGGCGAGCCGGACGAGTTCGCTGATCAGCGGGTAGTCCTGTTCGGCGGTGGCCGGCCGCGCGGCCAGCCGGTGGGCGAGGTCGCCGAGCCACTTCGGATCCCGGCCGGACAGGACGTCGAGCAGTGCGGCGGTGGGCGCCTGCGCCCCCCAGCGGCGCAGATCGGCGGCGCCGATCCAGGTGGCCGCGGCCGCAGCCCCGGTGGTGCAGCCGGCTCCGGCCACCACCAGGGCCGGGTTCATCCGGTTGCGGTCCTCCCAGCGCTCCCACCGCGAGGAACGCAGTTCGCCGCGCAGTTCCTTCAGGCCGGCGAGCAGCGCCCGGCGCTGTACGGGTTCCAGCGGCCGCAGGAGGCCCGGCAGCTGGGTGGTGCGGCCCGCCCGTACGGCTGCGAGGACCTCCTCGGTGAGGTGCGCGGCGGGGGTCGTGGTGGGGGTCGCGGTGGGGTTCATCGTGCGGCTCCGGAAGGGACGGGAGAGACGGAAGAGGAGGCGGAGGAGGCGGAAGGGGCGGCGGAGGCGGCGGCCCGCAGGGCCATCCGGGTGGCCAGCGCGTGCTTGCAGGGGCCGCGGCGGCCCCGGTGGTCGGCCCACCACTGGCAGGTGCAGCTGAGTGCGCCGCCGGATTCGCGCACCTGGTAGCGGCGTTCACCGGAGGTGACCTGGGCGGTACCGGGCCCGCCCAGGGTGACCGCGCCGGCTGCCAGCAGGGAGCGGGCGGCGACCAGCCGCGGGTTGTGCCGCTCGGCGCGGCGGGCGTCGTAGGGGAGTTCGCGGTGGAAGTGGGCGGCTTCGGCGATGTCGTAGCCGACCCGGCCGGCCGTACCGAGGCGGGTCAGGGCCGCCCGTACGCGATCCACCGGGAGCCCCGACTGTTCGGCCAGATCGGCCGGATCGATGCGCGGCTCCCAGGCGAGCAGTACGGAGATCAGCTCGGCGTCCTCGGCCGCCGCGTCGGTGGCCAGGGCCTCCAGGACGCCGCCCTCGCCGGAGAAGCCGCGGGCGGCCTCCGGGGAGAGGGTGAGCGTGAGCCGCATCCCGGGCAGGGTGACTTCCCAGGCGGAGGCGGTGGGTTCGGCCCCGGCCGGCGCCGGACCGTATACGCGCAGGCCCGTGGCGTGCCGCAGCACCCGCTGGAGGGCGGCGAGACGCTCGGGGCCGGGCAGGCAGACGGCGCCGGGCACCGGCCGGGTGGTGGGGCGCAGCGTACGACCGGCGGGAACCACCCACAGGGCGCCGCTCGCGGCGCCGCCGCCCACGGCCGTACGGGGCAGGGAACGGAGGAAGCGCGTCGCCTCGGCGGCGGTCAGTTCGGCCCGCAGGTCGAAGCCGGTGGTGACGGCCTGGGACTCGGCGAAGCCGCGCAGCCAGCGCTCCGGCAGCGGAACCTTCTTCTCCACGACCGGCCCGTCGAGCGTTGTCACCGCCATCTCGTCGGGGCCGACCCGCAGGTGCAGCGGGTCGTCACCGCTCAACCGGGACAACGCCTCGCGCAGCGGGTTGTTGACGTCGACGTTGGTGGTGCCGTGGCCGGTGTCGGCGCCGCGCAGACCCTCCGGCAGTACGTCGAGCCGGGCGTACACCCCGCAGCACCCGGAGAAGGACTCGAAGCGCAGCCGGTCGCCGTTGCCGGTGACGACCGGGTCGAGCGAGGCGGGCAGGGTGCGCCGGTAGTAGCGGGCCGCGGCCACGTCCGCGACGGCGAGCAGGGCCCGCGCGGCTGCCTGAGGGGCGCTCAGGAACCCGGCGAAGAACTGGGGGTGGGGGTCCGCCCCGGCCGGGGTCAGACCCCCGGCCGTCTCCAGGTTGAGGGCCTGACCCGCCTCGGCGGCGGTCAGTGAGGAAGGGCGTGCGTAGGCGAAGGTATGTGCGGTCCGCGTCATGTTCGAGACGCTAGGGGGACCCACTGACAACGCCGGTCGCCCGCCGGCGGCGGGGCCCGACGAGCGGAGCGGACGTCAGTCGACCATCAGCTCGTCGAGACCGCGGACGGACTCCGGGGCGACCGTGTCCTCGGCCAACGCCACCGGCCCGGCGTGGCATTGCCGGGTGCCGGGTGCCGGGTGCCGGGTGCCGGGTGCCGTGTGCGAGCAGCTGCCGCACGTCCGCGAGGACGGCTGCGGCGGTGAGCGGCGATTCCTCGAGGAGCGCCGCCACGCGCGTTCGGTGCGACACGCTCACGAACGTTCCCGCCGGGGCGGAGCGCAACGGTGCGATGACGCCGGCATGATTGCCGCCGACCGGGGGGACCGCCAACGCCCGGGCCCTCAACGGGACGGGCTCTCACCCAGGTCGTAGGTGAAGGCGTACGCGACGGAGGCGTCGCCGTGCCGGTAGGTGAAGCCTCCGGAGCCCGTCAGTCCCACGAGGTCCCCGGTGCCGGAACCGGGGACCACCTCGAAACGACAGACCGTGCCGCCGGCATCGAAGGTGCCGCGCTCCTCCAGCACGAAACTGCCCTTGCGGCCGTCGACGCTGCCGCGGACCAGCTCCATCCCGCTGTAGGAGCCGATGTTCTCCCCGGTGTAGGCGATCGTGTAGTCGCAGGCGGTCTCGGCGGCCGCGATCCCCCCGGTGAAGGCGTTGTTGACATGGGCGTGGGCGAGCCGCGGGACGGCGTCCACGGCGCCGACGGGGCTCTCCTCCCAGTTGGCGAAGGTGAAGCGGCCACCGGTCTCAACGGGCGTGGGCATGACGGTCCTCCCGGGCGGCCGGACGGTCCCTCCGCCCGGCGTGCCCCCAGGCTGGCACCCGTACCTGACACCTTCTGTCAGGTACGGGTGACAATGACGCCATGCGCGCCGACCGGCTCCTCTCCCTGCTCCTGCTGCTGCAGAACCGCGGCCGGATGACCGCCCCCGAACTCGCCGCCGAGCTGGAGGTGTCGGTGCGCACGATCCACCGCGACATCGACGCCCTCGGCGCCTCCGGCGTCCCCGTGCTCGCCGACCGCGGCCCGGCCGGCGGCTACCGGCTCGCCGACGGCTACCGCACACGCCTCACCGGCCTCACCGACACTCAGGCCGGTTCCCTCTTCCTCGCCGGCGCACCGGGACCCGCACAGGAGCTCGGCCTCGGCGCCGATCTGGCCGCCGCCCAGCTCAAACTCCAGGCCGCGCTGCCGGCCGCGCTCGCCGCCCGGGCCCGCCGGATCCAGGACCGCTTCCACCTCGACGCGCCCGGCTGGTTCCGGGAGGCCGACCCCGTCCCGCACCTCGCGCAGATCGCCCAGGCCGTCTGGGACCAGCACGTGCTGCGCACCCACTACCGCCGCTGGCGCGGCGAGGTACGGCGCGAGCTGCATCCGCTCGGCCTCGTCCTCAAGAGCGGCATCTGGTACCTCGTCGCCGATGTCGCGGATGCCGACGGAGCCGTACGGACCTACCGGGTCTCCCGGTTCCTGACGGTGGACACCGCCGCGGAGCGCTTCGAACGGCCCGCCGGATTCGAACTGGCCGCGCACTGGTCGCAGTCCACCAGCCGCCTGCACGCAGCCCTCCACCAGCAGACCGCCGAACTACGGCTGTCCCCGCGCGGACAGCGGCTGCTGCCGATGCAGTTCGGGGCGGCCGGCACCCGGGCGCTCGCCGATGCCGGCCCCGCCGACGCGGACGGCTGGGTCCGGCTGCGGATCGCCGTCGAGTCCCAGGCCGTCGCCGTGGGTGACCTGCTGCGCCTGGGCACGGAGGTCGAGGTGCTCGGCCCGCCCGAACTGCGCCGCGCCCTCGCCGAGACGGTGACCACGCTGGCCGGACGCTACGCCTGATACGGGACCGGGCCCGCGCCGCGCACCTCGTAGGGTGGGCCGTCGAGATCGCACACCGGGGGAGAGGGAGAGCGCGCATGGAGATCGAGCTGCGCGAGACGAACGACGACGACCTGGCCGTCTTCTGGGAGCAGTTGACGCACCCGGGCCTCCAGCAGATGGCGGCGATCACCAGGAAGTACCACTACGACCGGGGCCACTTCGACACGCATTGGGCGAAGGTGCGCAACGACCCGGCCGTGCTCCTGCGCACCGTGCTGGCCGACCGGGTCGTGGTCGGCCACGCCGCCGTGTTCGGGCCGCCGCAGGAGCGCGAGGTGACGTACGTGATCGGCCCGGAGCACTGGGGACGGGGCATCGCCACCCGGGCGCTGGCCGCGTTGATCCGGCTGGAGGGCACCCGCCCCCTGCACGCCGGGGCGGTGGCCGACAACACGGGCTCGATCCGGGTGCTGGAGAAGTGCGGGTTCACCGTCACCGGCCGCACCCGCGATTTCGCCATGGCCCGCGGCCAGGAGGTGGACGTCGTCCTGCTCACCCTCAGCTGAGCGGGCTCCCGCCCGGCCCTGCGGCGCCTCCGGGCGCTCCCGGCCCGCCCGGGGGCTCCACCTCCAGGAAGCGGCGCCGTCGAGGGCCCCGGTACAGCAGACACACCCAGCCCAGCCGTTCCAGCACGGCCGCGCAGGCCGCGAGCCGCTCCTGTTCCTCCCCGGCCGCACCGCCGCCCGCCGGTCCCAGCCAGGTCACCTCCACCCGCCCGGGTTCCGTTGCGGCCGCCACGCGGTAGCCCGTCCGCGTACGCACCCCCCGGGCGTCCAGCGCCGACGGCACGATCCCCGCCGCCTCCAGTACGAGGGCCACCGCGCGCGGCAGCTGCCGTACCTCCCACGGCGCGGGAACCGCCGCGCCCGCCGGGCCGTTCACCAGACGGCGGATCTGTAGCAACCCCTCGTACGCGGTGCGCAGCTCCGCCGCACGCCCGCCGGGCGCCGCTGCCGGGCCGTCGCCGGTCGCGGGCTCGAAGCCCTGCCCGGGTACCGCCATCACCCACCACCCATCCCGCCCGTCTGAGTACCTCACACCCAACGGCCTGAGTATCCACCCCGATTCCCCGACGCCGTGCTGCTGGTCGAATGGGGACATGACTTCAGACGCCCCGAGCGGCCGGGCCGCCAGCCCGCGCATGCAGCATGTGACCACGGCCGGCTCGGCCCTGGCCGTGGCCCTGGTCCCGCTCGTCGTGGGCGTCCTGTTCGCCAAGGCGATGGCCGCCGACCCGATGACCCCGGTCAACGCCCTGATCGCGGGCGGCGGCCAGCGGGCCGCGCTGCCCCGGGGCGAGTGGAAGCGGCGCGGCCACAACACCGTGCGCAGGCTGCGCACGGCCCGGCGCGACACGGCCCGGCGGTGCGCCCGCGCCTGCGGACGCCGCCCCTGAGGACCTGCGGGGCCCGCCGTCCGTGCACCGGGGCGGGGCGAGGGTGTCAGGACGTGGCGGCCAGGGGCTCCTGGAGTTCGGTGACCCACTGGTCCGGATCCTCCGGGCAGGCCAGGGTCAGCTCGCGCGCGTACCCGGCCGAGCGGTGCCCGTGCGCATCGATCCACCGCGCCAGGGCCTGCGACGTCGGCAACACGCCGTCCATCGAGCCGCGGTGCACCACGGTGGCGGCCCGCTCCACCGCCGGCAGCGTGACGATCCGTACCTCACCCCCGAGGTCCTCGGCGCGGACCGAAGCCGCCACCGGCAGTCCTGCGTGGACGAGGACGGCCCCCGCGGGTCCGCCGGCGGCCGCGTCCTCGTAGTAGGCGGTGCCGGGGCCGGTCGGGACGACTCCGGCCTCCTCGATCCGGCGGCACAGCTCTTCGTAGAGCGGCCCGATGACCGGCCCGATGTCCTGCGGTTCGTAACTCCCGGCCGTGCCGGTCAGCTCGGCGAGCCGGACGGGCGGGAGGCTCTTCACGACGATGTCGTCGGCGGGCATGGTTCCCTCTTCCTCGATGGTCCGGAGCCTCGCCTCGACCTGGACCAGCCGGGCCGCCGCGGCGGCCATGGCGGTCTCCAGCTCGGCCTGCCGCAGCCGCAGCATGCCGCGCAGCTCCTCCGCACCCACCCGCTCGCCGAGGATCGTCCCCACCTGGTCGAGTGAGAAGCCGAGTTCCTTGAGCGCGATGATCCGGTTGAGGCGGGCGAGCTGCCCGGCCTCGTAGGAGCGGTAGCCGGTGAAGGGGTCGACACGCGCCGGGCGCAGCAGTCCGAGGGCGTCGTAGTGACGCAGCATGCGGACCGACACCCGGCCGTGCTTGGCGAAGTCTCCGATGGTGAACATGACGCTCTCCACTACAAGGTCTGACACAGGGGGAGGGTCAAGCGTCGCACCGGCGACGGACGCCGTGGTCAGCGCCCGTACTGCCGCAGACAGAGGTCGACGATGGACGGCGGTACCGCGCCCTCCGCGGCCGCGCACAGCTGGTCCAGGCGGGGCGGCGGGGCCGGCCGCCGCCGGGGATGGGCCGGCGCCGGCCCGGGCGCCCGTTTGCGCCGCGGCGGCGCCGCCTTCGCGACCCGCTCGCGCGCGGGCTCCGGGGCCGGCTCCGGATCCGACTTCGGGACCTGTTCCGGGGCGTCCGCGCCCGGGTTCGGGCCCGGGTCCGGGGCCGGGTCCGGAGCGGGCGCGGCGGCCTCGGGCAGGGCCCCCAACGGCAGGGCCAGGGGCGTCGGGACCTCGGGCGCCTCGGCCGGCGGTACGGATCCCCGTACGGGAGCCGGAGCCGGATCCCCGGGCCCGACGGAGACGCAGCCGGTGCTGGCGAGGAGCACGACGAGGGAGAGGGGCACGGCACGGCGTAACTGCATCCGACCACCTTGCCGTACGGCCGGGCCGGCCCGGTCCTCCTCTCACGCGTGCGGGTGACACCGGCCCGGCGGGAATGGCCGGGGCCCGTGGGGAATTGGAACGGCAGTACGGGTGAAGGGGGAGGCGCGACCCCCGGCTCCCCGTACCGCCGTGTCCTGCCCGCCGATCGACCGTACGGAGTGCCGATCCATGACCTCAGCCGCCGCGCCCGGCAACGATCCCGCGCCGCCCTCCGAGTCGGGCCCGCCCGAGCCCGGACTGACAGGGCCCGGACTGCTCGGGGGGCCCGAGCCCACGGCCGGGCCGGGAGCCGGACCCGCCCCGGGGGTCGGACCCGCACCGGGGACCGGTGCCGCCCCGTGGCAGGGCTGGGCGGCCGTCTGCGCCGTCTCGCTCGGCATCTTCTGCCTGATCACCTCCGAGCTGCTGCCCGTCGGGCTGCTCACCCCCGTCGGGGCCGCCCTGATGTTCGCGGCGGCCGCCACCGTGTGGGTCGCGGCGATCCGCCGCACCCCCCGCACCCCCGGCTGATTTCGGGGAGCGGCGGGAGCGGCGCGCCCGACAGATCGGATGGACGGGGGCGGATCGGACACCCGGCTTGACCCGGCCCCCGCCGGAGGGCAAGAGTGCGCCGATCGAGCACCACAGCGTGAGCCGCACCTCGGAGATACGTCAGATGCCCCTATCCGTTCGCCCGTCGATCGACCCGACCGAAATCGGCGGTTCTCCGGCACACAGCGCATGCGACGTACTCGGCACGCCCGGCGCCCCCGCCGCCGGTGCGGCCCCGGCTCCCGCCGCCCGGCGGCGCGGAGTCTGACCGACCGGGTGGGGGCCGGCACCGCACCGCCGCGCCGGCCCCCGTCCCCGCCGGGAGACCACCATGCGCCAGGACCCTGATGAGAGCGGGATCGTCCCCGACGACCACCTGCTCGTACGCCCGTACGTCGCCCACTCGGGCCCGCCGCCCCGGTCGACCGTGCCCGCCTGGCCGCAGACCGGGCCCCTTGCCTTCCCCGGCCCCGCGCACGTCCAGGAATCCCGAGTTCCGGTCGCCGTTCCCGGTGCCGCGCCCGGCTCCGGTTCCGCCCCGGCTGCGGGCCGCAGCGCCGGCCGGGGGCACCGCAGCCGGCTTCCGTTCGCCGCCCTGACCCTGTTGGCGCTCGCCGCGGTGGGCGCCCTGGTGATCCTGCTGAGCGGCTCCGACCCGCAGCCGCCCCGGGCCGGGGCGCCCGCCGAGCTGTCCGTACCGAAGCTGCCGGCGGGCGGCCCGGGCTCCGGCGCCGAGGCCGACGTACCCGGCCCGAGCGCGTCCGCATCCTCCCCCGGCGCCTCCGCTGCCGCCTCCGCACCGCCCACTCCCTCCCGGGAGCCGGGCGCGTCCGCGAGCCGGGGCCCGAAACCGCCCTCCTCGCCCAGCGCTTCGGTCCCGAGCCCGCCGAGCTCCTCCGGAACGCTGCGGATGGGCGACAGCGGCTCCGAGGTGCGCGCCCTACAGGAGCTGCTCCGCGGGCAGGGGTTCACGTACGTCTCCGTCACCGGGGTCTACGACAGCCAGACCAAGCGGGGCGTCGGCCAGTTGCAGCGCGACCGCTCCATCAAGGGCGACCCTCCGGGCGTCTACGGCCCGGCCACCCGGGCGGCGATGGGCTGACCGCCCGCCGATCCGGCAGGCGGTGCACGGAACCTCACCCATTTGATTGAACGCGTTCAGTTCTTCTGTCAAGCTACAGGGTGAACGCAGGAGCGGGCGCTTTCGTGAGCCCCGCTCCCGGCGGAAACGTCTCTGCGCCCACGGGGGTTCCCTTGTCCGTCCCGGTCCCGCCACCCGGTCCGCCGCTGCCCCCGCACCCCTACCGGGTGTCCGCGCCCGCGCCGGACGAGAACGCCGTGGCGAAGGCCTTCGCGCGTTCCTGCCTCGGCGCCGTCCTCGTCATGCTGCTGGCTCTCCTGGTGGTCTTCCAGCACGGCTCGTGGATGTGAGTCCCGCGCCGGACCGCCGCGCGGATCGGCCCTGCCGGCAGCCGGTCCCACGGGGTCAGCGACCGCCGGAGACCCGTAGCACCGTGCCCGTCGTGTACGAGGCGTCCGCGGAGAGCAGCCAGGCGATCGCCCCGGCGATCTCGTCGGGCCGGCCGGGCCGGCCGAGCGGGATCCCGGCCGCGGCCTTCGCCGGACGGTCGGGATCGCCCATCGCCGCGTGCATGTCGGTCTCGATGATGCCCGGAGCCACGGCGTTGACCCGGATCCCGTCCGGGCCGAGTTCCTTGGCGAGCCCCACGGTGAGCGCGTCGACGGCCGCCTTGGTCGCCGCGTAGTGCACGTACTCTCCGGGACTGCCGAGGGTGGCGGCCGTGGAGGAGACGTTCACGATCGCCCCGCCGCCGCCCGCCGCCATGTCCCGGGCGGCCCGGCGGCAGCACAGCAGGTATCCGAGGAGGTTCACCTCCACGACCCGCCGCAGGTCCTCGGTGCGGGCATCGGCGAGCCGGCCCAGCGGGCCGGTCACCGCGGCGTTGTTCACCAGCCCGGTCACCCCGCCGAGTTCGGCGCCGGCGATGTCGAAGAGCCGCTCCACGGCGCACTCCTGGGAGATGTCACCGCGCACGGTCACACAGCGGGCCCCGGCGGCCCGCACCCGCTCGGCGACGGCCCCGGCCGCCGCCGCGTCCCGGGTGTATCCGAGCGCCAGATCGTGCCCGTCGGCGGCCAGCCGCAGACAGGTCGCCGCACCGATGCCCCTGCTCCCGCCGGTGACGACGGTGACCGGACGAGCTGACACGGGGACCTCCTGCGGGACGTGGAACCCGGGACGCCAGGGACGACAGGGGTGCCGGGGCGGGCAGGTTAACACCGTGATATTCGCTGGACCAGCGGAAATGGCCAGAAGCAGAGTGGTCGTCACCGACGCGCCGCACCACCGGGCGTCGGCCGTGTCCCCGACCCCTGTTGGAGCCGTCCCATGTCGACCCTGCGCGTCACCGCCGAAGAACTGACCGTCCACGAGCACCCGAACGCGGATGCGCTGGAACTGGCCCAGGTGGGCCTGTACCGCGCCGTGATCGCCAAGGGTGCCTACCGCACGGGAGAGTTCGCGGTCTACATCCCCGAACAGGCCGTGCTGCCGGCGGATCTGATCGAGGAGCTCGGCCTCACCGGGCGGCTCGCGGGCGGTTCCGCCGACCGGGTCAAGGCGGTCCGGCTGCGCGGCGAACTCTCGCAAGGACTGGTGTGCAGGCCGCGCGTGCTCGCCGATGTGGACCTGGCGCAGGCGGCCAAGGAAGGGACGGACTTCGCGGAGCTGCTCGGCATCACCAAATGGGCCCCGCCGATACCCACGACCATGAACGGCGACGTCGAAGCCGCGGCCGACCTCATGCCGTGGGTCGACATCGAGAACCTCCAGCGCTACCCGCACATCTTCGAGCCCGACGAGCCGGTCGTCCTCACCGAAAAACTGCACGGCACCGCCTGCCTGTTCACGTACGTGGCCGAGGGCGAGCGGTCCTACGTCTCCTCCAAGGGGTTCGGCTCGAAGGGGCTGGCGCTCAAGGAGGACGAGCGCAACCTCTACTGGCGGGCCGTACGCGGGCACCGCGTGGCGGAGGTCGCGGCGGCCCTGGCCGACCGCCTCGGGGCGTCCCGGGTCGGGATCTTCGGTGAGGTGTACGGCAAGGGCGTCCAGGACCTCTCGTACGGGACCGACGTCCGTACCGCCGACGCGCCACCCGGATACGCCGTCTTCGACGTCTCCGCCGAGATCGACGGGCACACGCGCTGGCTGGACCCGGCCGCCGTCCTGACGGACGGTGAGCTTCCGCTGGTACCGCGGCTGTACGAGGGCCCGTACGACCTCGACACCGTGCTGGAGCTGGCGAGCGGCCGCGAGACCGTCTCCGGGAAGGCGGTGCACCTGCGGGAGGGCGTCGTCATCCGGCCGGCGGCGGAACGGTACAGCCCGGTCGTGGGCGGCCGCGCCATCGCCAAGGCGGTCAGCCCGGCGTACCTGACCCGCAAGGGCGGCACCGAGTACGAGTGAGCACGCGGCAGCGCGCTGCCGTGTCGCGCCGTGTCGCGCCGAGCCGTGTCGCGCCGTGTCGCGCCGCGCCGCGCCCGCCCCGCTTCGTGGGGCGGGCGCTTCGTGCATGGTGGGATGGGCCGGGGGCGGGTTCCACCAGCACACGGAGAGGTCGGGTACATGTCCCAGTCGGGCCGGAGCAGCCAGGAAACCATGCGGGCGATGGCGTACGAGACGTACGGCGGGACGGAGGTGCTCTCCGAGACCCGGTTGCCGATGCCCAAGGTCGGACCCGGTGAGGTCCTCGTCCGGGTCAAGTGCGCCGCCGTCAACCCCGTCGACTGGAAGATCATGGCGGGCGGGCTCGACCCCCTGATGGACGTGGTCTACCCGGTGGTCCCGGGCTGGGACGTGGCCGGCACCGTCGAGCGGGTCGGCATCGACACCCCCGAATACGCCGAGGGCGACGAGGTCATCGCGTACGCCCGCAAGGACTACGTGCACGGCGGGACCTTCGCCGAGTTCGTCACCGTGCCCGTGCGCGCCCTCGCGCACAAGCCGACCTCCCTCACCTGGGCCGAGGCCGCCGGCCTCCCGCTCGCCGGGCTCACCGCCTACCAGCTGCTCACCCGCCTGGGCACCGGCAAGGACGACACCGTCCTCATCCACGGCGCGGCGGGCGGTGTCGGCTCCTTCGGCGTGCAGATCGCCCGCGCACTGGGCGCCCGGGTCATCGGCACCGCCTCCCCGCGCAACCACGACCGGGTGCGCGAACTCGGCGCCGAACCCATCGAGTACGGGGACGGGCTCGCCGCGCGCGTGCGGGCCCTCGTACCCGACGGCCCCACGGTCGTCGCGGACTTCGTCGGCGGCGTCGGCGCCGTCACCCGGGAGGTGCTCCACGACGACGGCCGGCACGCCTCCATCGCCGACCCCAGTGTGCTCGGCGCGGGCGGCGAGTGGATGTGGGTCCGCCCGGTCGGCAGCGACCTGGCCGAACTGGGGCGGCTCGCCGACAGCGGACAGCTGAAGGTACCGGTCGCCACGACGTTCCCGCTGGGCGAGCTGGCGGCCGCCTTCGAGCTGAGCCAGGGAGGTCACACGGCAGGGAAGATCATCATCGAGATCTGACCCCCGTGCGCCCACGACCCACGACCCACGACCCGCAACGTCTGACCCACCACGCCTGAGCCACGGCCCCTGACCGCTCACTCCTCACACCTGGTCGGGTACCTCACCGCCGGCCGCCCAGGAGACCTCGACCCCCGCCAGGCCGGTCCGCCAGGGGCCGGCCAGGGCGGCCAGGCGCGCCGCGTCGGGCGGAGCGGCGCCGAGGCCGATCGCGTAGCGGGCCAGGGCCGGGTCCGACTCGAAGGGCCGGGGCCAGGCGTGCGCGTCCGTGACACCGGCCTCCTCCAGCGCGCCGAGCAGGGCCCGCAGTCGCCCGCGCACCCGGCCCAGGGTCTCCTCGAACTCCGCCCCGGGGGCCGTCCGTACGGTCACCACCGCCCAGGCGGCGTGCCGACGGTGCAACGACGGTGGCCCCGGGGCCCACACGGAGTCCGCCGGACCGGACTCCAACAGCTCCCAGGCCGCGTACAACTCCTGGACCAGCAGGTCGCGCAGGCCCGGCCCGACCTGGGCCGTGCAGCTGCGCACCGGCTCCGACGGGGTGAGGACCGTGACCGCGTCCGGCCCGCCCTCCGCCGCGCCCGGGCCCGCCGCCGACAGCGAGACGGGCGTCCGCCAGTCCCAGGCGGCCCACTTGCCGAAGAACTCGCGCAGCAGGGCGTCGGGTGGCAGCGCCCCGACCTCCTCCACCGTGCGCGCCGCGAGCACCGCCCAGGCCAGTCCGGGCAGTCCGCCGAACGGCGCCGAGTCCAGCCCGCGGGCCCGCGCCCACGCCTTCACCCGCCGCGCCAGCCCGGCGAACGCGGCCTGCCGCTGCGCACCCACCCCCTCCCGCACGGCATCGGCGTCGCTGACCGCGCTCAGCGCGAGCGCGGCCGCCTCGCCCAGCTCCGCCCGCCCTGCCACTGCGTACGCCGGATCCAGGTCGCCGGTGGCCACCGCGACCAGATCCACCGACAGCCCGCCGACGCGGAACCGCAGTCCCGGTACCCGCGCCCCCGTCACCTCGCGCAGCCGCCCCGCCTCCGGCAGCGCCGCCGCCACCCGGTCCCGTACGAGGGCCACATCGCCCGGACCGGGCAGCACCGCCACGAGGTCCAGGTCGGACTCCGGCAGTGCACAGCCCATGCGGCGCGACCCGGCCACGTGCACCTGCGCGTCGCCCAGGGCCGCCCGGACGCGCGCGGTGACCGACCCGGCGGCTTCCTCCCGGTCCGCGGCCTCCTCCCGGACCGCGGGCCCGGGCCGGTCCGCGGTCTCCGGCCGGTCCGAGCCCTCCGGCTCCCAACGGACCTCGCCCGTCCCCAGCGCCACCGTCGCCCGGACTCGCATCGGCCCGTCCCCGCGCCGCGAGAGCACGGCCAGCTCCCCGACCCGCGCGGCCACCGGGCCGCCGAGCCGGGCCGTGAAGGCCGCGACCGCGCGCTGCGGGTCCCGGCTGCGCCCCAGCGTCAGATGAGGGGTGTAGCCCTGGTGATCACCCGTACGTCCCCGACAGCCGTGGGAACCGCTCCGCCAGGGCGCGCCGGAGCTCCTGCCACGGCGCCTCACCGGAGGCGGCCGGGGCCAGCCAGACCGTGGCGTCCTCACGGTGCCCGAAGCTGTGCACACCCTCCAACCGGACGGGGAACGGCCCGGTCGCGGCGGCCGCCTCGGCCAGGAGCGGCACCGCATCGACGAAGGAGGACTCCGGGACGAAGCCGAAGAGCAGGTTCACGTGCGCCGGCCAGCGTCCGGCCTGCGGGTCGAGTTCGCGGCGCAGCTCCCGTACCGCCTCCGGCAGGGCCGGCGGCAGCCATGCCACCGCCGTCCGTGCCGTCGCCGGTACGTCGAGGCGCGCGGGCGCACCGCCCCGCTCCCCGAACTCCACCGTCGCCTCCACCCCGAAGTGGTCGGAGATGAACAACCCCTCGGGGGCAGGTGAGTCGCCGCGGAGTGCGGCCCGGGCCACCCGCGCCGTCGTGGACCGCAGCAGGATCCGGTCCAGCCGGGCCGCCCGGCCCGACAGCGAGCCCACCGCGGCCAGCGGATTGGCCACCGGGTCGAAGGTCGGCGTGTCGTCCGTCGCCCCGTGCACGTCGCTCCAGGCGTCCCGCATGCCGAGTGCGGCCGCGGGCCCCCGGGCGCCGTGGCGGCCGTCGTTGAAGTCGCCCAGCAGCGCCACCCCGGCCTCGACGCCGCCCAGCCCCTCGGCGAGCCGCGCCAGTTCGGCCTCCCGCCGGACGTCGCCGTTCTCGGTGTGGTCGCTGGTCAGGTGGGTGTTCGCGAGGACCAGGGGCCCGGCCGCGGTGTCCACCGTGACGGCGGTGACCGCCTTGTGCGGGCGGAACAGGTGCATCCCCGCCTCCCGCACCGGCAGCCGGCTGAGCAGCAGCAGCCCGCACTCGGCGACGTCCCGGCCGCCCGGATCCGTACCGAGGGTGTACGAGGCCCGCACCCACGGCGCCGCCAGCAGCATCCCGAGCAGCTCGGGTTCGACCTCCTGTAGCGCGATGACGTCGGCATCGGCGGCCGCGAGATCGGCCAGCAGCAGCGGCCTGCGCCGGGCGGTGGAGATGCGCGGGGCGTCGTACCGGTCCCAGAGCGTGTTCCAGGTCAGCAGCCGCACCGAGGCGGGCGCGGCAGCGGCCGCGCCGCCGCCGGGCACCGGCTCGGCGGGCCGCCAGGCGCCGCCGCCCGCCGGGTCCCACGCATGGGGGGTCCGGGCGGTGAAGAACGGGGCCCGCAGCAGCCGCGGATCGCGGACCCGGCCCGCCGCGGTGACATCGATCCGGTCCACGCCCGTGGCGCGGTCCCACACCAGCTCGCCGTCCGCCTCGACGAACAGCACCCGGTGCCAGGGGATGTCGCCGCCCGGCACGAAGGAGGGCAGCGGGATCCGCTTCGGTGCCGCCCCGCGCTGGAGCAGTCCGAGCACGAACCGGGCCGGATCGAACCGGGAGTCCCAGCGGACCTGGTGGTAGAGCTCCTCGCTGGTACGCATCAGTGCGCTCCCCGTCCTCGTCCCTGTCCGTGCCCTCGTCCCCGCCCCGTGCCGGCGGAGCCGCCCGCGAGGCCGCCCGCCGTGTCCTCGACGACCCCGGCCGCACCGATGTACCACGTCCGGTGCGCCTGACCGGCGTACGGCGGGCTGAACCGGTGCACCTGCGAGGCGAGCACCTGCGGCGGCACCGGATGCGGGCGCACGCCGTTGCGCCGCACCAGCTCCGCCTCCTCCACGAGCACCACGGCGTGGGTGACCAGCGCGTCGCGGCGCCGTGCGACCGAGCCTGCCAGGCCGCGCTGCTGGTCGGTGAGCGAGGTGGCGTCCCACACCACGGTCCCGCCGCGGGCCAAGGCCGCGTCGAGCCGGTCCAGGCCCTCGCCCAACACCTCTGCGTTGGCCCCCTGGTCCGCACGGGACCCCCGGGCCGTGCGCAGATCGTCCAGACTGACGTACACGTCCACCCCGGGCAGTTCGCGGCCGAAGGTGCTCTTCCCGCTGCCCGAAGGTCCGCACAGCTGCACCAGCCGGGGGAACGTTCCCTCGCGCCACTGCCACGTCGCCGCCACGGCTTCCTCCACCACGGAACCCGAGATCGTGCCCCGTGCGAAGGCCCGCCGCGCCTCGGCCCAGCAGCGGTCCGCGGCCTCCGTGCCCAGCCCGGCGAGCGCCTCGCGCAGCCCGGCCCGCAGGGCCTCCAACGGATCCGGGCCGAGCAATCCGGCCTCCTCGGCGCACAGCGCGGACCATTCCGTGCACTCCCGCGCCTCGGGCCCGTCCGCCAGCGCCCCGGCGAGCGCGTGCAGCACGCCGAGATCGGCCGCAGCGGCCATCCGGACCAGCCCGGCCCGCCGGTCCTCGTCCGGGAACGGCCGTTGCAGGTACGGGTACAGCCCCACCAGATCGGCGACCCGTCGCGCGAGCCCCATTCCGGCCGGGCCCGCAGCGATCCGCGCCGCGATCCGGGCCCGCGGCTCGCGGTGGAGCACGGCCGCCAGGACACCGGCCAGCCGGTCCTCCCCGGTCCGCCCCGCCCCGTCGATCCGGGCCGCGACCTCGGCGACCTCGTCCGCGTCGGCGGCCCCGGTGCTGTCGGCGGCTGCGGTGGCATCGGTCCCGCTCATCCCGAGGGCGGCGGACAGCCCGGGCACATCGACCTCGGCCCCCGAGCGCACCGCCCACAACGGGGCCGTCGGCCCGAGCCCGTTCGGCACGACCTGCGCGAACATCCAGTGCGTACTCGTCTGCACGTGGCCGCCCCGCACCCACTTGGCCACGCACCGGCCGAAGTCCTCGCGCGCGAAACCGGCCGCCGTGCGCACGACGTACCCCTCCTGGCGCGTCGTGTCGAGCTTCAGCTTGCGCAGCGCGCGCTCGTCGAAGGTGCCCCGCCACAGCACGCGCGGGGTGGGAACGCCCAGGCCGCGCAGGAACCGTACGGTCCGGTCCCAGTCCAGGCAGTGCTCCCCGTCCCACACCGAGAACCCGTAGAACCAGCTGTCCAGGTCCTCGTACGGGATCGAATGCCGGGCGTAGAGGTTCTCCCCGCACACCCGCCTCCCGGCCGGGATCCCCGGGCCGATGCGGCCCTGGAGGCCCTTGACCCAGGCCCGCGAGGGGTGGTGCGCCGAGTCGAGCGAGCGCGCGTGCAGTCCGTCCGCGTACAGGGTGGTGTTCTCCCCGTCGAGCTTCTCCGTCACCACGACCTCGCGCCCGGCCAACCCCGTCAGTCCGACGGCCCGGACGTCGTCCGCCGCCGCCCCGGGGGACCAGGGGAGGTGCGGCGTACGGGGATAGTGGATGCGCATGGTCCGCTCCTGCTCGACATCGGGTGCCCCGTCACTGTAGGTAACCCGACCGGACGCATCCACCCAATAACACCGTCCGCACGCCTCGTGCACGCCCTCCCGGTCGCTCAGTGGGCGACGGTGAACCGTCGGCCCGCGTGCGCGTCGCGCTCGATCTCGTCGATCAGGGCGACGGCGAAGTCCTCCGTAGAGATCCGGCTCCGGCCCTCCTCGTCGACCACCAGGTCGTCGAGCCCCAGCCGGTACGTGCCCGTCCGCTCGCCCGGTGCGATCTGCGCGGGCGGGCTCAGACAGCTCCAGTGCACCTGCTCCACGGGCACGGTGCGCAGGAAGTCCAGGGCGTCGCCGTGGGCGCGCATCACCGCCAGGACGGCCGCCGGAGCGCCGGCCCCGTCCCGGACCAGCGGGCCGCCGGGGGTACGCAGCGACCCCGCCCCGCCGACGATGACCACCCGCGGCGCCGGAGCGTCCCCACCGAGCGACCGCACCCCGCCGATCAGCGACTTCGCGGCGGTCACCAGGTCGGTGGGGTCCCCGAGGCCGGGTCCGAAGGCGCTGACCACCACGTCGTGCCCGGCCGCCACCGCGGCCACCGACGCCGGATCGAGGACGTCGCCGCGCACCACCACGATCGTCCCGGTCCCGGTCCCGGTCCTCGACCCCGTCCCGCTCACGGTGTCCGGGAGCCCGGCGGGATCGCGTACGACGGCCGTGACCTCGTAGCCGCGCCGGAGCGCTTCGCGCAGCACCCGGGTTCCGACGGTGCCGGTCGCGCCGAAGAGGGCGATCTTCGTCATGGCGACTCCCTGGGGGTGGAGGGCGGTACGGGCTCCGGTCGGGCCCCGTCCGGTCCATCCAAGCGAAACCGCCCGCCACCCCCGGGCAGCCGGGCCGGGGCCGGTCGGCTGAACCGGGCCCGGGGGTCGCGGGGCCGTCAGCCCGGTACCGGCACGGGCACGGGCACGGCGGCGGCGAGTTGGCCGGCCGCAGCGAAGTGCAGTCGCTCCAGCCGGGCCGCGTACGGCCAGCCGGCCGCCCGGTAGAAGCACAGGTCGCTCGGGATCGGCACGGCCCGCAGGTCGGCGGCGTGCGTTCCGTCCGGCAGCTCGGTGGCCGCCGCGAGCAGCGGGTCCGCCGAACCGGCCCACTCGCCGACCGGGGCGGGCCGCGGCCACGGCTCCCCGGTGTTGGGGAACAGCCACCGGGTGTCCCGGGCCATCCGCGCGGCGAAGTCAGGGCCCGCAGCGGCCCTCCGGGCCAGCCGTGCGAGGGTCAGCAGCAGGTCCGGCAGGGACTCGGCGAGCAGGGCCAGCTCCGGGTACTCCCGCAGGCTCTCGCCGTCGCCCGGCACGGAGACGACGTACCCCCACCGGCCGGTCGCCGGGTCGATGCGGATCTGCGCGAGGGCGTGGCCGCGCCCGTGGCCGATCCGGGCGAGCGGCCAGTACGAACCGTCACCGCCCAGCATCCGGTGCAGTTCGGGGTCCACCGCGTGCTCGGGCGCCCCGGGCAGCAGCCGCAGGGCCGGGACTCCCGCGATCGCCACTCCGCCGATCTCCCGGAGCACGGTCCGGACCTCCTCGGGGACCGGGACCGCCCAGCCGTCCATGACGGAGTCGGCGCACCCCGCGTCGAGCACGACGAAGCCGGGGCAGCCGTCGGCCAGTTCCCGCAGCTCGGCCACCGCACGCCGGGCGGCATCGGCCGGCACGCGGTGGCGGCGCACGGCCCGGCCGAGGAAGTCCCCGCTGACCACGCTGCGCAGCAGGAGGGCCCGACCCCCACCCACGATCTGGAACTGGATTTCGCTGCTTCCGGTGTCGGCCGTGTCGTGGAAGGTGGAGAAGTACGGTTCCCAGTCCACGGCGCACGGATAGCCCGGCAGGCCGTGCAGGTCGACGAGATCGGTGAGCGGGTCGCCGCGGCCGACGAGCGCGCCGAGCTCGGCGTCGAGCCCCTGGCCCGCCTCATCCTCCTCGCCACCCTCAGCTCCCTCGGCGAGTTCGACGGTGGAGGTGGCCGGAACGGAGAACTTCCCCCGCGGCCGGTCCGCCACCCCGTCCGCGAACCGTTCGGCGAAGCCGGCGAGCCATGCGGTGAAGTCCGGTGCCTCGACGGTGACATCGGGGTCGGACCCCCACGGGTTGACGGCGACGACGGGCCCCCAGCCGGCGCCCCCGACCCCCACGATCAGCGAGCCTTCGCCGAAGTCGGTTTCCCCCAGGGTCCAGCAGCCGTCCGTGAACACCTCACGGCCGCGCGGTCCGAAGCGGTACTCGTGGTCCTCGGTCTCCAAGCCGCCGATCTCCCGCAGGACGGCCCGCACCTCCTCGGGCACCGCCACGGCCCAGACGTCCAACTCCGCGTCCGTGAACCCGTCGAACAGCTCCAGTTCGTGCGGCCGCTCCCGCGCCAGTTCCTTCAGCGCCCGCACGGCATCCACCGCCGACGGCCCCGCCTCGTACATCTTCTTGGCTCCCCGTGTCGTCCGTTCCGCGGCTCCGAGGGTATCCCCGCGGCCGCTGCGGACCACGGCCGCCCTCAGCGGCAGAGGGCGACGACGGACGGATGCACGATGCCCTTGGCCGCCTCGCACAGGGAGGCCATGTCGTACGGACGCTGCGGCGCCGGCCGGGGCTTGGCCACCGTCGGCGGCCGCTTGCGGGGCTTCGCCGGGGCCGCGGTCTTCACCTGCTTGGCGGGCCGCCGGGGGCGCGGGGGCTTCGTGTCGACCCGGCGCGGGCGGTGCGGCCGTTCGGCCGCGGCCGGCGCTGGTGCCGGAGCCGGTGGCGGCCCGGCCTCCGAGACCGCGCGCGGTGCGGGCGGCGCGGGCGAGGAGGCTTCCGGCGACGTCGGGAGCGGCCCCAAGGGCAGTGCGAGGGGCGTCGGTTGCCGCTCCTGCGCACGGGCCGCCGCGGGCTCCGCCGCTCGCGGCGCGTCCGGCAGCGCGGCGGGACGCACCGTCAGGCACCCGGTGGCCAACACGAGCGCGGCAAGGGGCAGGGGCAGGGCGAGGCGCAGCTGCATCCGCCCACCCTGCCGTACCGGCGCCGCGTGAGCCGAACCCATCACACGGACGGGTGACGGCGCGCGCTCAGGCCCGGCCACGCCCCGAGGCGGCCAGCCGGAGCACGTGTTCCACCGGGCCGCGGCGCAGCGGGCTTTCGGCCCAGATCAGCTGCCAGGCCCAGGTCAGGGCCAGGGCCGCGCCGCTGAAGGCCAACCAGGCGGACCAGGACGCGGCGCCGTGTGCCGGACCGGCCAGCACCAGCGCGTGGACGACGTACGCGCTCAGCGCCATCGCCCCGAGCACCGTGAGCGGCCGCAGCAGGCGCGCGCCCACCCCGTGCCGTGCGGCGAGCGCGCACAGGCCGATGAGGGCGCAGCCCACCCCCGCGTTGCCCAGGGTCTCGAGCGGGGTCTGGCTGTAGGGATCGGCCACCAGCAGCCAGTCCCAGGAGGTGCTGGGCACGGCGCCGTACTGGCCTTGCAGCACCTCCCGTACGGGATCGGCCGCGGCCAGGGCCTCCGGGTGGTGGACGGAGATCGTCTCCAGCAACCGCTGTCGGGCGCCGAAGACGTGGCTCGCGAGCCACGCGGAGCCGTATCCGGCGAACGCGGCCACCGTGCCCCACGCCGCCATCCGCCGGGCCACGGACCGCTCCCGCACCTCGCACAGCCGGGCGAGCGCCATGCCGACCAGCACGTACGGGAAGTACGTGGCCAGCGGATACGCCCCGGTGAGCAGCAGCTCCAGCAGTACCGCACCCAGCCCGGACCAACTGGCCAGATCGGCGACCTCGGGGACCAGCCCGCGCCCGGACGCCTCGTACCCGAACACCGGGCCCAGCAGGAACGACAGCAGCGGGCCCGCCACCACCGAGACGCCCGCCACGACGGTGAGCACCGGGGTGGACAGCCGGGTGAAGGGCTCGGCCGCCAGGAAGTACACGGCGAAGAAGGCCAGGATGACCAGGATCCCGGGCCACAACGAGGCCAGCCACACGCCGAGTACGGCCAGCAGCGCGCAACGGATCAGCAGCGGGCGCCAGCGGCGCGCCCAGCCCTGCGGGCGCTGAGCCGGGTCCAGTCCGCGCTGGGCGAGGACCAGGGAGAAGCCGGCGAGCAGGGTGAAGAGGGCCGGAGCGCGCCCGTCGGCCGCGACGAGGAGGTAACCGGCGCCCTCCGGCTCCGGGCTGGGGCCGACGTGCACGGCGAACATGCCGAGGACGGCCAGTCCGCGTACGGCGTCGACCCCGGCCAGCCGGCCGCCGGACCCCGTGGCCGGGGCCGCCGCCCGCGCGCCTGCGCCCCTCACGCGCCGCACGTCACACGGTCGCGCGGGGTGTGGCGGGTCTTCATCGTCTCCCGCCCGACCTCCTTGCCGCCCCGTACGAACACGCGGTCGACGGCCACGTCGAAGCCCTCCAGCGGGGATTGGGGCTCGCACTTCGGGCCGCCGCCGGTGCGCACGGGGGCGAGGCGGCCCCGGCCGTCGACTTTCAGGCTCAGGTGCTTGGAGGGGACGGCGGGGGAGAGGGACATCTTCCGGCCGGCGACCGCGAGGGTGACGGGGGCCGACAGCGCCGGCTCGGCGAATTCCTTCAGGGCCCGGTCGGTCTCCGGCCGGCCCACCTTCGGCTCGGTCCGCCCAACGGGCAGGGCGAGCGGTTCGGTTCCGCCGCCCGGGTCCGAGGTGCGCGGGTAGCCGGTGCGCAGGGCGTCCAGCGAGCCGTCCACGTCGACGGCGATCCCCGTGGCCGGGGCGACCGCCCAGGCCTTGCCCTGGGCGAAGGTGACGGAGCCCTCCCGGGCCCGCACCCCGGTCTTCTTCCCGGTGCCGTCCAGGGCGGCGCGGGCCGCCTTCTCGTCGAGGCGGACCACCGGGGCCAGATCGGGATCACCGGAGGCGAAGAGCCGGCCGATCACGGTGAGCGGGTCGGAACCGGTGCGTGCGGCCCGGTCGGCTGTCGCGGCGCTGTCCAGGGACAGGCCGAGCGCCGCCGGGTCGGCCCGCTCGGTGCGCTCGCCGATCCGCAGCGCGACCGGGGCCGCGGCGACCGGGCCGAGCGCACGGTCGAGGGTCTGCCGGGCCTCGTCCCGGCTCATCCCGCCCATGGCGACGCCGCGGACCTTCGTTCCCGCGGCGACCTCCTCACCGGTGAGGAGCAGCCCGGCGGCGTACGGCCCGCCGAAGCCGACGGCCGCGGCGCCCGCGGCCGCGCCGGCGATCCCCGTCGCGGTCCACCTCCTGCCGGGTTCCGCCGGGGTGCCGGTGCCCGTGGGGGAGGCGCGTCGCATGTGGGGGTCTCTCCTGGGTCCGTCGGGTCCGTCGGGTCCGTCGCGTTCGTGCGGTGCCTGAAAGCTGGTCGGACCGACGGCTTTCACGCCGCCAGTCCGCATCCGGAACGTACCAGGGAGTACATAACCAAGTAATAAGGAGGTATAGGGGTGGCAAAGACGTTGCGTGTCGGAGAGGGCGGGCGGGGCGCCGTAACCCGGGGACCGTGCCCGCTGTTGCACAGGCCGGCAGGTCCACCCACGGTGAACGGAGTCCGATGCCGCAGCTGACCGACCAGGGCGCGATCGACGAACACGACGCGATCGACGAACACGAGCGGGAGCGGACGGGAACCTGGATGACCCCGGCGGAGTACGGGGCCTCGCGGGCCGCCGTGTGGACCGCGGCCGTCGTCCTCGTCACCGACACCCGCGGCCGGATCCTCGTCCAGAGCGTCGACTACCGTGCCGACCGGCTGCTCCCCGGCGGGGCCGTGGACGCCGGCGAGGCGCCGTCCGCGGCGGCCGCCCGGGAGCTGCGCGAGGAACTCGGCGTCGACGGACGCTACCCGCGCGGCCTCGCCGTGGACTGGATCCCGGCCGACACCCCCGGCTTCCCGCCCGAGATGCGCTTCCCCGGCGAGATCCTGCACGTCTACGACGGCGGTACCTGGACCCCCGACCGGATCGAGGCCGTCCGACTCCCGGCCCAGGAGATCACCGCCATCCACTTCGCCGAACCGGCCGACCTGCCCGCCCTGATGGACCACGGCGACGCCCGCCGCGCACTGTCCGCCCTGCGCGCCCGCATCAACGGCTCCGGTGCCGCCCTCCTCGAGGACGGCCGCCCCACCGCACCGACCGCCCTCGACCGGCTCGGGGTCCTGCGCACCCGGCGGATCCCGCAGCACGGTGCCTGGCACCCGGGTCCGGTACCGGCGCGGCTGCCCGTACGGGACCGGTCGGCCTGGCTCTTCGCCCCCGACGGCCGGGTCCTGGTGCTGATCTCCCGGGCCACCGGCGCCGCCCACCTCCCGCCCCCGACGGCCGCAGCCACCGAGGACGCCGCCCCGCTCGGCTACCGGCACGGCGAAGAGGGCGCCCACGCCCGCACCACGGCCCGCCTCACCGGCCTCCCCCCGGGCACGGACCCGGAGTACGCACGCCTGCTGGCCACCCCCGAACAGGTCCGCGAACTGAGCGACTGGGGACGGGCGGGCGCCGACGAACTCGCGGCGGTCCACGCCGCCCGCGCCCGTTTCGGCCTCCCCGTCCCCGCCCGCACCCCACCCACGGAACTCCCCGGGGAGGACGCTCGCCGGTGAAGTGTCGGCGGCGCCGGCCTGGCGTTGCCGGGGGCGCTGTCAGTGGGCTGTCAGTGGCGCTGTCAGTGGCGCCGTCAGTGGCGCCCCCTACCGTCGACCACATGGGTTTCACGAGCGCCTGGTCGATCAGCTGCCACGAGGACTCCGTGATCGCGGACCTCGCGCCGCGGACGGCGGCGGCCATCGAGGCCGACCGCACGTGCCCGCGGGCCCGCCGCCGTTGGGCGGCCTGGCAGCGTGCCCCGCTCCCCGACCACCGCACCTGGTGGACGTGCACCCCGGCCGAGGACGAGGCGATCCGCTCCTTCCAGGACCTGACCCGTCCCGGCCGCCACGTCGACGACCTGTGCGCGTTCCCGTTCGTGGACGACGTCTGGGAGCGACAGCCGGACCAGGAGCTGATGTTCGTGTCGGTGCACGGCAAGGCGTACCCGGTCAGCGCACTGTTCCACGCCGTCGGCCCCGAGCGCGCGGCCCTGCTGCCCGGCTGGTGCGGGAACTTCCTGCTGACCGCAGCCGGAGCACGGCGGGCACTGCCCGCGGTGGAGCGGGCCCTCGGATTCGGCCCGGCGGAGCGGGTGCGGGCGCAGGAGCAGGTCTGGCTGGACCACGAGCCCCGCGAAAGCGTCCTGGACGGCCCGCTCCGTGTGTGGCGGGCCGCGGTGCAGGCCGGCCTCGGGCTGTGCGGGCTGGCCTTCCACGTGTACTGACCCGCCCCGCGGCCACCGCCATGATCGGGAAATCCGGCGTCCGCGGTCCGTGGTCCCGCAGCATGGGGCCATGAGCGACAGCGCGATCACCTACACCCTGTACATCCAGGCCGATCCCGCCAGGGTCTGGCAGGCCCTCACCGAGCCCGCCTTCACCCGCCGGTACTGGGGCCTGAGCTTCGAGACCGACTGGGCGGTGGGCTCGCCGATGGCCTGGGTCGAGCGGGGGGCCCGTACCAGCGACCCCGAGCAGGTGGTCCTCGACTGCGTCCCGGACCGCCTGCTCTCCTACACCTGGCACACCTTCACCCCGCAGTGGGCGGCCTCGGTCGGGATCGGCGAAGAACTGCGGGCCGAACTGGCGAAGGAGCGCCGTACGAAGGTGACGTACGAGATCGAGCCCGTCGGCGACACCCTCGCACGGCTGACCATCCTGCACGAGGACTTCGAACCCGGCGGAACGCTGATCGGCATGTGCGGACGGGCCTGGCCGATGCTCGCGTCCAGCCTCAAGACCCTGCTGGAGACTGGGGCTCCGCTGCCGGAGGCGGACCAGGAGGCGGGCGAGGGCTGAAGCGTGATGCGGAGGGCCGGTACGCGTCCGCGTCCGCGCCCCCGGGCGTCCCGAACGGCCCGGCCCTCCCCGGTCCCCCTCCCCGCTCCCCCCCTCCCCGGCCCAACCGCCCTGCCCCGCACCTGAGATCATGTGTACCGACCACGAATCAGGAGCGCAGACATGGCACTGGAGCACCACCGCGTTGTCATCACGGCCGCCGGCCGCGACTTCGGGCGCACCCTCGCCCTTCGTTTCGCGAGCGAGGGCGCCGAGGTCCACCTCTCCGCCCGCACCCTCGAAGCCGCCGAGCGCGTCCGCGAGGAGATCCGCGCCCAGGGCCACGACGCGGACCGCGTCCACGCCTACGCCTGCGACCTCACCGATCCCGCGTCCGTACGGGAGTTCGCCGCCGCGGTCGCCGCCCGCACCGACCACGTGGACGTGCTCGTCAACAACGGCTCCCGCTACCAGCACGGCACGGACCTGCTGTCCGCGTCCGACGAGGACGTGACCGACACCCTCGCCTCCGGCGCCACCGGCACCGTCCTGGCCACCAAGGCCTTCCTCCCGCTGCTCCTGAAGTCGACCAAGCCGGACATCGTCACCATGGTCTCCGGCTGCGGGGAGACCGGCCACCACCGTTCCGACGCCCACGCCGCCTTCTACGCGGCCAAGAGCGCCCAGGCCGGTTTCACCGAGATCCTCTCCCGCAGGCTGCGCGACCAGGGCGTCCGCGTCATCTCCCTCTACCCGCCGGACTTCGACAACCACGACCCGCTGTCGGAGTCCTGGGAGGGCGCGCCGCGCACGGCGAAGGACCCGCTCACCTCGCAATCACTGGTGGACTGCATCTTCTTCGCGATCGGCCAGCCCCGCGACTGTTTCATCAAGTCGTTCCACTTCGAGCAGGTCTGACGGTCATGGGGCGGACGTTGACCGAGATCCTGGACGCTGCCGCCGAGGGGCGTTTCCCGCCCCCTGACGGCCGCACGACCGTGGTCCCGCAGGAACACCGGCGCGACGCGGGCGTCATCGCCTTCACCGCACACTCCGTGGTGTTCACGGACGAGGACCCGGACTGGGTCCGCGCCACCCTCGCCGCCCTCGACTGCGACGCGCTGGCCGCCACCATGAACCCCCGGTTCCTGGCCGCGCTGCTCGACCGCACGGGACGCGGCACCGACACGATCGACCTGCTCACCGTCGCCGGTCCGCTGCCCGGCGCACCGGCACTGGAGCTCGTGGAGACGACCGACCCCGACCACCCGCGCGTGCGCAGGGCCCTGCGCCGCCGCCACGACGTACGGATCTGGTCGGCGGCCGGGGGAGTCCTCGTCCTCGGCCGTGGAGTCGCGGGCCGCTGGGAGGCGGCGGTCGAGGTCGACGAGGGCGTGCGCCACCGCGGACTGGGCCGGGAGCTGGCCCGTGCCGCCCGCCACCTCGTCCCCGACGGGCAGCCGGTCTGGTCCCAACAGGCCACCGGGAACGCGCGCAGCATCCGAGCCTTCCAGGCCGCGGGCTACCGACCGGTCGGTGCGGAGGCCCTGATGCTGGCTCCGCACTGCTGAACAGGCGCTGACGGCACCCTGACCGCCGGCTGCTCGTGGTGATCGTGTGGAATGGGTGCCATGGCGCGAGGAAACGACCAACAGCGACCCGCCACGGGCATACCGGTGCGGGGCCCCATGAACGGCCCCGACGCCGAGGAGCCCCCCGAGCACTGGCGCTACGTCCGCCACTTGGAGTCCTTGGCCGCGGCGCCGGTCCCGGGCGCGGGCGCGGAGTTCGAGGCGGAGGTCGTGGTCGCCGTACTGCGCGATCCCGACCGGGTGATGGCCGAGAGCGCGGTGGTCACCCACCTCGACCGGCGAGCCGTACGACTGCTCGCGGACGAGGAGTTCGCCGCCTGGGCCCGGGCCATGGCCGCCGCCCTTGCCGGGCGGCCCTTCCCCGAGCGCCGGCTGCGGGAGTGGAGCCTGCTCAAGGCCGTCACCCGGGGTGAGCCCTGGTCCGCCGAGGAGCTCACCGCAGCCTCCGACTGGTGCCAGCGCACCGCCGTCCGCCTGTTGAGCTCGTACGAGGCCCTGACCCTGCTGGCCACCGACGCCCGCACCCGCAGGGTCCGCAACGCGGCCGTCGAACGCCTGCGCCGCAGCACCACGTTCTGAACCGGTCAGGGCGTCGGTCCGGGCCTTGGTCCCGCGAAACCGCCCCGACCAGCGTGACACGGATCCATGAGCGAGACCCGTACGTGACGGTGGGCGAGCCGTGATCCCACCCGCGTCCGGACCGGCCGGGGGCGATGTCGGTGGGGTGTGGTCAGATGGTCGCACCATCTAGTCCACTTACTGAGAGGCCGAATCCGTGCCCGTGTACCCGTCGCTGACCCTTGCTCTGACGGAGGCCCTGGTCGACGTCCTCCGGTTCATCGATGGCAGCGAGGACGATCAGATGGATCAGGACGACGCCGTCAAGATGCTGGAGTGGGTGGCCCACCTGTTGGGCCGGCTGTCGGACGACCAGCGCAGCGAGTTCGTCGACGTGCTCGGGCAGATGGCCGAGGAAGAGGGCGATCCTGCGCGCCGCGCGTTCCTGCGGGAGTTCCCCGAAGACTTCGGGCTGGTCGAGGAACCGGCCTGACCCGGCCGCCGTACGCACCAGGACCCGCCCGACCCCGGCGGGCGTGCCGGAAACCGCGTGTCCGCCCCGGTGTTCGCGCACCTGGCTTCGGCGCGCGCTCCAACTCGTCCTCACCGTATCCGCGTTCACCGTGGCGGCCGCCGAGCTGCTGCTCGACGGGTACCCCGACATCGACGGGCCGGGGGCGGCGCGGCTGACCGAGAAGGGCCGCGGCCCCGGCCCGACCCCGCTCGCCCACCCGCTGTCGGCGGCCCGGCCGGAAGCCGTGCGCCGCTACGATCCCGAGCCGGTGTCGATCGGTTGGACCAACCGGTATGACATGCGCGGTGGGCGGGGCTGCTGATGCTGGCGCGCCCGCGCGGCGTCCAGGGGCGGGTCGCCGCCGGGTGGCCGCCGGGTGCCTCGGGGCGCTCGGTGTGCGAGAACCCGCTGCGGGACCGGGTCCGCACGGAGCTCCATCCGGCTCTTGCGGCCCTGGGACGAGAGGCTGCGGCTGTGGATCCGCCGGGGCACCGACGACGACCGGAGGCGGCGCGGTGTCACCGACCCGGACGACGACTGGTGGGCGGTCGCGTACCACTATCGGGCCGCCGACGATGGCGACGAGAGGCCCCCGGGGTGACCGTCTCTCGCAGCGGCTCATGCGGCGAGGCGCCGTCGGACGAACGGCGCCGTGCCCAGGACGAGGGCGGCGAAGACGACCAACCGCTGGAGGCCGGGCTGAGCAGCGAGGTTGCTGCTCTGGATGCCGTAGGTCGCGTACCAGTTGGCAGCGAGGTCGGTCGCCAGGATGACGCAGGCGAGGTCTGTTCCTCGACGCTTGCCGCCGATCAGAAGCGCAGCCGCGAGCGGGTCGAGGAGCGCCAGCGAGGACCAGTAGAGGTTGAGCCATCTCGGAGCCCAGTCGTAAGGCCGAAGGCCGTGGTGAAGCAGATCGGTGAGGTGCACAGCTGCGCCGACCAGCAGGCCGGCCGCAACGACGCACACCAATAACACCAGCCGGGGTGGGGTGCGGTGCATCCAAGCGATCACGCCTCCGATCGTCGCAGCCGCTGGTGCGTCCCGTCAGGCAGCCTGCCGTCCGTGGTGGAACCACCGCCCCGTCGCGGCCCCTGGAGGAGGCGGAGCAGTGGATCCGCGAGCGGCTCGGCGACGGCCGCTGGCTGGCCTGGGTCGCGGAGACCGGTGGCGAGGTCTGCGGCCACGTCTTCCTCTGCCCGGTGGAGAGGGTGCCTGAGCCGTACGGCGACAACACGCCGATCGGCTACGTGACCAACTTCTTCGTCATGCCGCCGCAGCGGATCAAGGGAATCGGATCGGCGCTCCTCGAAGCCCTCGAACTGCACTCACGCAGGGCCGGGTTCGACACCCTGATCGTCTGGCCGTCGGATCGCGGCAGCCCTCTCCACCGGCGTTGCGGTGACCAACCTCCTGAAGAACTGGTGGAGTTGCCACTCGACCAGTGAGGCGTGCCGCTTCCGGCGACGCCACGCCACACCGCCCGAGCGCCGGCGCCAGGGCCGCCACCCGGAGGCCCTTGCCGTCGCACCGGGCGAGAGCGCCGAGGCCGCTGGCCGCACTGCCCGCGGGCCGGGCGTGCCGCTCAAGGTCATCACGCGCGGAGGGCCCCCGTCCGCTGAGCATGAATAACAGGAAGATCTTGCTCACATCTCGTCACACGTCCGTTCAGGGCTTAGGGTGCCGTTACCCGGCCGGGTATCAGCGTGAAGACCGATGCCACTTCGCTGGAGGATGACTCTCCGTGTCGCACGTTCCACAAGCTTCCGTCACGACCCCCGACGGTGAGCCAGCCCCGCTCGTCCCCACCACGTACGACGAGGTCAACGGCTGGTTCTCGGCCTACGACCAGGCGCTCTTCGACTGGTTCCTGACGCGTCAGAACAGCGGCGAGGGGCAGCCGGGCGACCTGCTGGAGCTCGGTGCCTTCATGGGGAAGAGTGCGATCTTTCTCGGCCGGTACCTCCAGCCCGGTGAGGAGTTCACCGTCTGTGACCTCTTCGACTCACCCGCGACGGACGACTTCAACATCGCCGAGAACCGCGAGTCCTACCCCACGCTCACGCGGCGCGGCTTCGAGACGAACTACCTGGCCTTCCACGAGGCGCTGCCGACGCTTATCCAGGCCCCCACCTCGGTCGTCGCCGACCAGGTCAAGCCGGCGAGCTGCCGGTTCGTGCACATCGACGCCTCGCACCTCTACGAGCACGTCGTCACGGACATCGCGTCCTCGCGTCTGGTCGCGGTTCCGGACGCCGTGGTGGTCTTCGACGACTACCGCTCCGAGCACACCCCCGGCGTCGCGGCCGCCGTGTGGGCCGCGGTGGTCACGGGCGAACTGCGCCCCATCTGCGTCTCGGCCATGAAGCTCTACGCGACCTGGGGGGACCCCGAGCCCCACCAGGCGGCGCTGCTCGCGTGGCTGGAGGAGCGCGCCGACCTCCGGCACTACGTGGAGATGATCGACGGCCGCCCGCTGGTACGCATCGAGGACCGGGGCGTGGTCGTGCCGGTGCCCCAGCCGCTGCACCCCGCGCCGCGGACGGAACCGGCGCCGGTCCCCGCTCCCGCTCCCGCCCCCGCTCCCGCCGCCGCGCGCAGGCCCGGCGTCCGCTGGCGCAAGCTGGCCAAGGACCTGCTCCCGCCCGTGGTCACCCGCGCGATCGTGGCTCGCAACCGCCGCCGCAGGGGCTGACACCGGAAGGGACGACCCGACGGGGCTGACACCACGCCCCCGGACCGGGATCCGGTCCGGGGGCGTGGTGCTGCGTACGCGTGTCAGACGCCCCGGCGGACCCGGGCCGCGCGGCGGGCTTCGGCCTGCTGGCGGGCCTCGATCGTCTTGCGGGACTCCTTGCCCCGGCCGGGGCGGGTGCCCATGCCGCGGAAGGCCAGGTCCGAGCCCGAGGGCTTGCCCTTGGCGTCGGTCGGCGCGGAGCCCGCCAGCGGGACCCCGGAGGGGGCCTTGGCGCCGGTGATGCGGGTCAGCGCCGCCTCGCCGGAGCGCACCTGCGTGATCGTCGGCCGGATCCGGGCGTCGGAGAGCAAGCGGACCATGTCCCGGCGCTGGTTCGGGGTGACGAGGGTGACCACCCGGCCGCTCTCGCCGGCCCGCGCGGTGCGGCCGCCCCGGTGCAGGTAGTCCTTGTGGTCGGCGGGCGGGTCGACGTTGACCACGAGGTCGAGGTCGTCGATGTGGATGCCGCGCGCGGCGACGTTCGTCGCGACCAGCACGGTGACGGCCCCGCTCTTGAACTGCGCCAGGGTCCGGGTGCGCTGCGGCTGCGACTTGCCGCTGTGCAGGCCCTCCGCGCGTACGCCCATCGCCCGCAGGTGCTTCACGAACTGGTCGACCCCGTGCTTGGTGTCGAGGAACATCAGCACCCGGTTGTCCCGGGCTGCGATCTCGGTCGCCGCCGAGACCTTGTCGGCCGCGTGGATGTGCAGCACGTGGTGGTCCATCGTGGACACCGCCCCCGCCTGCGGGTCGACGGAGTGCGAGACCGGGTCCTTCAGGTACTTCCGGACGAGCTGGTCGACATTGCGGTCCAGGGTCGCCGAGAACAGCATCCGCTGGCCCGCGTGGTGCACCTGGTCCAGGATCTCCGTGACCTGCGGCATGAAGCCCATGTCGCACATCTGGTCGGCCTCGTCGAGCACGGTGATCTTCACGCGCTCCAGGTGTACGTCCCGCCGCCCCACCAGGTCGCTGAGCCGCCCGGGGGTGGCCACCACGACCTCGGCGCCGGTGCGCAGGGAGCTCACCTGGCGGCCGATGGACAACCCGCCGACCACGGTGGCCATCCGCAGCTTCAGGGCCGCGGCGTACGGCTCCAGGGCCTCGGTCACCTGCTGCGCCAGCTCGCGCGTCGGTACGAGGACCAGCGCCAGCGGACGCTTCGGGTCCGCCTGCTGTCCCGCCGTACGGGCCAGCAGCGCCAGGCCGAAGGCGAGGGTCTTGCCCGAGCCGGTCCGGCCGCGACCGAGGACGTCCCGGCCGGCCAGCGCGTTCGGGAGCGTCGCGGCCTGGATCGGGAAGGGTTCCGTCACGGCCAGCGAGGCCATGGTCTCCACCAGCTCAAGGGGCAGGTCGAGCTCGGCGAAGGACTCCACCGGCGCCAGCGCCGGCTCCTTCGGCGCGTGCATCGTGAACTCACCCTGCGGGCCGAGGGTCCGGGGGGCCTTGGCGGTGGTCCGGGCACCGGCCTTGGCACCGCCCTTCACACCGAAGCGCCCATGAGCTGACGGGTTCCTCATGCAGGACCTTTCGAGACGGAGAGAACGAGGGGAGAAAGAAGGAGATGGTCAACCGCCCATGGTACCAGCGGGGGCTAAGCCTCCCCGGCGGTCAGTTCCCCGGTCAGTTCCCCGGACCGCACCTGCGCACAGTGCGCGCGGATCTCGACCGCCGCGCGGCCGAACCAGTCGGCGATCACGGCGATCTCGTCTGGGGTGTAGTCGGTGAAGAGGGCGGCCAGCCGGTCGTACATCGGCTGGTACACGGCGACGACCCGCGCGGCGGCCGTGGGGTCGGCCACCACCCGGACCCGGCGCCGGTCGGCCGGGTCGGGGACGCGCCGCGCGTATCCGGCGCGTTCGAGGCGGTTGAGCACGCCGGTGACGGCTCCGGTGGTGAGGTCCAGCAGTCCGGCGAGGTCACCGGCGGCGAGCGGGGCGTCCCCGGCGCCCAGGATGTGCCCCAGGCAGGTCAGATCGGTGACGTTGAGCCCGAGCAGCTGCGCCACTTCCTGCTGGCCGACGATGCCGAGGGCGACGTACTGGTCCATGCGCGCAATCGCCTCGCCGGCCGTGGCCGGGGGGCGGGTCTTGCCCTGCACCCACATACTCCTTAGGATCTAAGTTACTTAGCAAGTGAGATGCTTACCTCGCGAAATAAGCTTCCCGCTTCCGAGCGTACTGCCGTCGGTCCGACCAGGGAGAATCATGAGCGCGCACGGCCACGTAGACCTCGGCCACACGGTGGCCGGCTGGACCGGGACCGCCCTGGCGCTGCTGGGCTTCGCCGGAGCGGGCGGTGCCGTGTGCGCGGCCTGGATCCCCGGGATCTGGATCGGCCTCGGCATCGTGGTCGTGGCCGGGATCGTCACCTGGCTGCTGCACCTCGCCGGGTGGGGCAAGCCGAGCGGACCCCGGCCGGAGGTCGACTGGGACTGGCGCACCCGGGACACCGGCGCCCGAGCGGGGCACGCCGACTGCCTCGGCTGCCGCGTCAGTGGGCCGCGCCGGGCCCTCGCGGCAGCCCCTCGGCCCCGATCCGCCGCGCCGCTGCCCGCTGCGGACAGCAGCGCGTGAACGGCGCCCGGGTCCGGCCGCGGCGGCCCGGCCCGAGCGCCCCTCGAAGGGCTCCGCACGGAGCCGTTCCCCCTTTCCGCGGACAAGGCGGCCAGAAGTTCGAATGCGCGCCGCGCCCCGGTTGGCCGCGTCCAGCGTGTGCTCGGGGGGACCGTTGGGCAGGATCGAGACGGCCGCGCGTGCGGCCCGCAGTGGAACGTTGTGAAGGATCAGCCAGATGGCAACAGGCATCGTGAAGTGGTTCAACTCGGAGAAGGGGTTCGGCTTCATCCAGCAGGACGACGGCGGCCCCGACGTGTTCGTGCACTTCTCCGCGATCGAGACCACCGGGTTCAAGTCGCTGGAGGAGAACGCGCGCGTCGAGTACTCCGTCTCCCAGGGTCCCAAGGGTCCGCAGGCCGAGAAGGTGGTTCCCCTCAGGTAGTCCACTTCACGGGCCGAGCCCGTGGCGCGAAGCCCCGCCGGCCCGCCCGGCGGGGCTTCGCGCGTTCCGCACGGTCCCGCTAGCGGGTCCGGGCCGCCCTCGGCCCGCCGTCGGGCCCGATCGCGCGGTGGAGGGCCAGGAGCAGCCGCCACAAGTGGTCCGCCAGGGTTTCCGGATCCGCCCGGATGTCCTCGTGCAGCCAGTCCGCGAACACGCCGGTGAACGCGGCGGCGACCGCCGACGCGACCAGCTCGGGGTGCGGGGCGCCCACCGCCGCCCGTTCCGCCCGGGCCCGGGCGCGCAGCTCCCGGTGGAGGCGCCTGCCGAGCGGGCCGCCGCCGCCCGGGAGGAGCAGGGTCCGGTAGAGCGGCGCCCGGTCGGCCGCCTCCGCGAGGAAGGCGGCCAGCGCGGCGGGCGGCCGGGCCGGGGGGAGTGGCGACGGACCGGTCTGCCAGGCGTGCAGGGCGTCGACCGCCGCGTGCACCACGTCCGCGCAGGCGTCCACGGCGAGCGCGGTGAGGTCCTCGTAGTGCAGGTAGAAGGTGGCGCGGCCGACGCCGGCCCGGCGCACCACCGCCGAGACGCTGACCTCGGCGAGCGGCCGGTCCGCGCACTCGGCCAGCAGGCTTTCGCGCAGTCGCCCCTTCGTCCGGGTCGTGCGCGGGTCTTCCGTGCGCCCGTCTTCCATGCGCCCGTCCTCCGTGCGCGGGTCCTCCGGGCTCACGCGGCCAGCAGCGCGGCGCCGAGGGCGAGGGCGCCGGGCAGCGCCTGGGCCACGAGGATCCGGCGGTTGGCGGTCGCGGCCCCGTAGATCCCGGCGACGACCACGCAGACGAGGAAGAAGACCTGGGTGGCGAGCGAGTCGATCACGAGCGACCAGACCAGTCCGGCGGCGAGGAAGCCGTTGTAGAGGCCCTGGTTGGCGGCGAGCGGTGCCGTGAGGCGGGCGGTGTCCGCGTCGAAACCGGACAGCGCGCGCCCGGGGGGCCGCTGCCACAGGAACATCTCCAGGACCATGAAGTACACGTGCAGCGCGGCCACGAGGCCGATCAGGATCGATGCGACCGTGTGCATGGCCGCCTCCACTTCTGGGGGGTCGATGTACGGGCGGTTGCGCCGTGCCGGCGTACCGGCCGGTATTTCCTGGACAACTGTACAGGAAGTCCGGCTGTCGGACCTCGCGGCTACGCTGGCCCGATGACCGAGCAGGCACCCCGGCCGAAGCCCACCGGACTCCTCTACGAGGACTTCGGCACCGGGCGGCACCGCGAGAGCTCACTCGTCCGGCACGCACTCGGCAGCGTGCACGAGGAGGAACTGATCGCGGGCCTCGCGGGCGGGATCGGCTTCATGTACTTCGTCTTCGAGTACGCCGGGCACCCGCCCCTGCTGACGATCGTCGCGCAGGCCCACCCCGACCCCTGGGTGGAAGCCGCCCTCGACCGGCTCCGCGTCCCCTACGAGGTCACCCACAGCTCGCGGCCCCGCTGGGACCGCGTGCGCGCCGCCCTCGACGCCGGACGGCCGGTGTTCTGCACCGTCGACCGGTCCCGCCTGCCCTGGCACGGCGGTACCTCGGACGAGATGACCGGAGCCGATCCGTACACCGTGGTCCTCGCCGGGTACGAGGGCGACGACCTCTACGTCGAGGACGGGGCCCCGGCCCCGTACCGGATCGCGGAGCGTGAGTTCGGCGAGGCCTGGACCGGCCACCGCAAGGGCCGTCACCGGATGCTCGTGCCCACCGGCCCCGCCACCGGCCCGCCCGACGTCGACGGGGCCGTGGCCGCCACCGCGGCCCGCCTCACCGGTCCGGTGCTGGGCAACAGGTTCGACGTCAACTTCGGTTTCTCCGGGATGGAGAAGCTCGCCGCCCAACTGCGCGACGGCCGCACCCGGACCGGCTGGGAGCGCCGCTTCGGCTCCCCGGAGGCCTTCCTCTCGGGGACCCGGCGGCTGTACGCGTGCCTGGAGGAGGAGTGGACCGCCCCCGGCGCCACCCGCCCGCTCTACGCGGACTTCCTCGACCTCGCCGGACGGCCGGAGGCGGCCGCCCTGTTCCGCGACTCGGCCGGCAACTGGTCCCGGCTCGCGGAACTGGCGCGCGCGGCCGCCCCGGACGCGGACGCCCCGGGGCGGCGCGCCCTCTTCGACGAGCTCGCCGGCCTGGTGGACGGCTCCCTCGCCCTGGAACGACGCGCCGTAGCCCTGCTCTGAGCGCCCGGAACCGCGGAACTCCAGAAGCCCGGAACGCCGGAACCCTCAGAGGTGGGCGTCCAGGAACGCCCGGAACTCCTCGAGCGTCATCGGCCCCGCCTGGCTCGCGACCGCCCCACCGTCCTTGATGAGCACGGCGGTCGGCGCGCCCTCGACCCCGTAACGCCCGGTCGGCCCGGGGCAGCGGGTCATGTCGGTGCGGACGGCGGTGAACCGCGTCCCGTACTCCTCCATCAGTTCCCCGACGACGGCGTCCATCGCGCGGCACGCCTCGACGGCCTTGGGCCAGGAGCCGCAGAAGTACGCGAGAACGGGCCCGGTCGTCATCGAGAGGATGAAGTCGAACTCCTGGTCCTCCAGTGGCTGGTGCACCCGACGTGCCATGCGTGTCGCTCCTCGCTCGTGCGCCTCCCCGGATCGGGAGGGCGGCCCCCATCATCGCCGCCCCACCGGACCGCGGCCGCCGGGGCCGTTGTCAGTGGCGGCTGTGAAACTGAGCGGCATGGACGACAGGATGCTCCGGCGCCGGGTATACGGCGCCGACCACGAGGACCCCGACCCCGGACCGCGACCCGGACACACCTACGGCGAGCTCGTCGGCGGGCCGCTCGACGGGCTCCTCCTGGACATCACCGGCTGGAGCGGCCCCCAGCTCGCCGAAGAGGCCAGGCTCCCCACGGAGATAGGGCGCTACGGAGCGGGCGGCCGCGCCCACTACCGCCGCCGCACGGGGGACCCGGGCCACTGGGACTGGACGGGAGACAGCCGCTGACGGCGGGGTCCGCCCGGTAGCCGGTGCACGGGCCGGTCCGGTGGCCTCAGGCGTTCCGGCTCACCTTGCGGGCCCAGAGCACCAGCGGCACCTGTAGGGGCAGCCGGCCCAGCGTCACGGCCCGGACGGCGGGGGAGGCGTGGCGCGCGTCGGCGGCCATCTTCAGGTTCGCCGGGAACACGCCGACGAAGAACGCCGCCGTGGCCAGCGCGGCCGCCCGGCGGGTGCGCGGATGGGCGACCCCGACGGCGAGGGCGAGCTCGGCCACCCCGCTCCCGTACGTCCATGCGCGCGGGCTGCCCGGCAGCGAACGGGGGATGATCGCGTCGAACTTCCCGGGCACGGCCGCGTGGGCGACCGCCATCGTGGCCAGGAGGCCGGCCAGCAGGCGGGGGGAGGAGACGCGGGGCATCGGGGGATCCTCTCGAAGGTGTCCGGACCCGCGATCCTACTCGTGAGTAGCCAGGTGTGGGTGGGCTCCGTGAGGTCCGGTCGTGACATCCCGTCCGGACGCCCGGTGCCCCGGTGCGTCGGCCGGACGGGGGACTTCGGTGGCCGCGCCGGGAAAATCTTCGAAGAATTTCCCGGAGGCTGTCGATCCGGGCGTCTCCCGTTCGACGCAGGGGTGAGAGGCGGGGAGAGTCCCCGCCCTCCTGACCGAGGAGCCACCATGCCGCGCTTCCTGACGATGATCCGCATCGACGAGCAGGACCTGCCCAGCGACGAGTTCCCGCCCGAGTTCGAGCAGCGCATGGGCGCGCTGCTGGAGGAGATCACCAAGGCCGGGGTCATGCTCGACACCGCAGGGCTGCTCCCCACCTCCGCGGGGACCCGGCTCAGCTGGTCCGGCGGGAAGATCAGCTACACCGACGGACCCTTCACCGAGACCAAGGAGGTCGTCGGCGGCTACTCCCTCACCCAGTGCAAGGACAAGGCCGAGGCCATCGAGTGGACCCGGCGGTTCCTTGAGATCCACCCGGTGGAATGGAAGGTGAGCGCCGAGGTCCGGGAGATCCAGGAGATGTGATCCCGGCGCGCCCGCGCCGCGTTTGCCCTGCCCCGTCACGGCTGCTCTGATGGGTGGCCGTGACGGCAGTGAGTGCGGCCCAGGCGGTCGAAGCGGTGTTCAGGATCGAGTCCGCGCGGATCATCGCCAGTGTCGCCCGCGTCGTGCGGGACGTCGGCATCGCCGAGGAGATCGCCCAGGACGCCCTCGTCGCGGCGCTGGAGCAGTGGCCCCGGACGGGGGTCCCGGACCGGCCCGGCGCCTGGCTGATGACCACCGCCAAACACCGCGCGATCGACCTCGTCCGCCGCAAGGAGACCTACGCGCGCAAGCTCGCGGAGGTCGGCCGCAGTCTGGAGGACGTGCCACCGCCCGCCGAGCCGGCGGATCCGCAGGACATCGACGACGACCTGCTGCGCCTGATCTTCACCGCCTGCCACCCCGTCCTCGCCACCGAGGCCCGGATCGCGCTCACCCTGCGCCTGATGGGAGGGCTGACCACCCAGGAGATCGCCCGCGCGTTCCTGACCTCCGAGGCCACCGTCGCCCAGCGCATCGTCCGGGCGAAGCGGGCTCTGGCCAAGGCGGGGGTGCCCTTCGAGGTCCCGTACGGCGCCGACCGCGACGCACGGCTCTCCTCGGTCCTGGAGGTCATCTACCTCGTCTTCAACGAGGGGTACGCGGCCACCGCCGGGGACGACCTCGTCCGCCCCGCCCTGTGCGAGGACGCCCTGCGCCTGGCCCGCGTACTGGCCGCCCTGATGCCCGAGGAGCCCGAGGTGCACGGGCTGGCCGCGCTGCTGGAGTTCCAGGCCTCCCGGATCGCCACCCGCACCGGACCCGCCGGGGAACCGGTGCTGCTCGCCGACCAGAACCGGGCCCGGTGGAACCGCATGCTCATCCACCGGGGCGCCCGGGCGCTGGGTCGGGCGGGGAGAGGCCCGTACTCCGTCCAGGCCGCGATCGCCGGCTGCCACGCGGCAGCGGTCCGCTACGAGGACACGGACTGGTCGAGGATCGCCGCCCTGTACGGGCGGCTCGTCCAACTGCTCCCGTCCCCGGTGGTGGAGCTCAACCGGGCGGTGGCCGTCTCGATGGCCGAGGGGCCGCAGGCGGCCCTGCCGCTGGTCGACGCCCTGGCCGGGGAACCGGCCCTGCGCGCCTACCACTTGCTGCCGAGCGTACGGGGAGACCTGCTGGAGCGGCTGGGTCGGACCGAGGAGGCCCGCGCGGAGTTCGAGCGGGCGGCCTCCCTCACCCGCAACGCGCAGGAACGCATCCTGCTGCTGGCCCGCGCGGCCCGCCTCTGAGCGGCGCGGCGGTCCGGGGGCGGCCCGGATTCCCCACCCCCTTGTCGAGCGTGTTTACGTCATATACTTTGTGTATGACGTAAACATCTGCTGGGGTGCGATGCGGCACCGCTCGCGCCGCTAGCCGTCGGAGAGGAGGGGCCCCGATGCCCCGTGAGCCCCGGGAGCCGGGCGGATCCGCCGCCCCGCCCGATCTCGCCGCCGTCGCCGACCTGCTGTGGCGGGTCGACGCCGAGCGGACCACCGGGGGCCGCCCGCGCCTCACCCCCCGCCGGATCGTCGACGCGGCCGTGGCCGTCGTCGACACCGACGGGCTGGGCGCGCTGTCGATGCAGCGCGTGGCCACCGAGCTGGGCTGTACGGCGATGGCCCTCTACCGGCACGTACCGGGCCGCGAGCACCTGCTCGCGGCCATGGTCGACGTCGCCAGCGGCCGCCCGCCGGCGGCGACCGGGGCGGGCTGGCGCGCCGAGGTGGAGGCCTGGGTCGACGCGCTCTGGGCGACGTACTGCAGCCATCCGTGGATGGTGCGGGTCCCGACGGTCAGCGCCCCGGTCGGACCGAACGAACTCGCCTGGTTCGAGGCGCTGTTGAGTCCCCTCGCGCGCTCCGGCGCCGACCGCGGCGAGCTGATCCCGCTCGCCACCTTCATCTCCGGCGCCGTGCGCGACCTGGCCCGGATCGCCACCGAACTCGACCCGGCCGGCGCCGCCTCGTACGGACGGGTCCTCGCCGAGCGCCTCGACCCGGGGGCCTTCCCCACGCTCTGTGCGCTCGCGGGCGAGCCGGGTCTGGACGAGGGGGAGGACGGCGCCGTCGCCCCGATCGTGGCCTGCGGCATCGCGCGCCTGCTCGACGGCATCGAGAAGTCCCCACCCGCAACAGAGACAGAGGGAAACCGATGAACGAGAACCACGTCTTACGACTCACGGGCATCTGCGGCATCGCGGCGGGCGGACTCGCCGCCGTCGCCGTACCGCTGTACTTCGTCCACTCCGGACCGCCGCCCGCCGACAACGTCCTGGCCCGGATCTTCCTCAACCTCCTGACCTGCGCGGCCCTGCTCGTCTTCCTCGCGGGCCTGCGCCACGTCATCCGCGGCGCCGGCCCCGCCTTCGCCTGGCCGGCCACCGTGGTCCTCGGCGCCGGACTGGCCTACGTGACCATCACCCTGGTCGCCGCGTCCGTCGAGGCGGGCATCGCCTTGGAGAACCCCGGCGGGCGCCTCGACCCGACCGTGGACGGCCCGCTGGCC
Organism: Streptomyces sp. NBC_01214; assembly: GCF_026340975.1. GTDB lineage: Bacteria > Actinomycetota > Actinomycetes > Streptomycetales > Streptomycetaceae > Streptomyces. Next base: position 4,010,404 of record NZ_JAPEOS010000001.1, read on the forward strand.
CACGCCAACATGCTGTTGCACGGCTCGGCCGCCCGGCTGCTGACGGCGGTCCTCCTCACCGCTGCCGGGTACGCGATCCTGCGCGCTGGGGTCCTGCCGCGCTGGACCGGGTACACGGCCCACGCCGTCGCCGCGGTCAACCTCGCCTTCGTCCCCTCACTGTTCTTCGGGACGGACGCCGCCCGCTTCTACAGCGCCGTGGGCTGGGGCAACACGGCACTGACGGCCGCCCTGCTCGTCTACTGGGCCTTCGCCGTCGGGATCGCCCTGCTGCGGCGCACCTCGCCGGCCCGTCTGCGGGCGGCGGCCCGGCCCGTCTGATGCGGCCGCGGCTCAGCCGCGGCGGGCGATCGCCGCCACGTCCAGCGGGGTCCGCAGCGGCCGCCGCGGGGTGGTCAGCGCGATGGGCCGGCGGAACCCGCCGGACCGGGCGATCTCCTGCACGGTGAGGCGCAGCCCCTCCTGGAAGTCGCCCATGGTCCGGCGGGCCGCCGGGGTGTCGACGTAGATCGAGTTCATGTGCATCCCGTCCGTGTCCCGCTGGAACCACGAACAGGCCCCGTTGGCCCGCGCCGACCACACGTGGGTGGTGGGCCGCCACTCGTGGTGGCGCTCGGCCCCGGGGCACTTGCGCATGTCGATGTACGAGAAGAAGTTCACCGGGTACGGCCAGGAGCGGGCCGCGAACTCCTCAGGCGCCAGCAACTGCCACGCCCGGACGAACGGCACGTCGAGATGGCTCATCATCTCGCTGAAGCCGGCCCGGACGGAGGCCATGACCTGGGTGAAGTCCCGGCCGGGCGAGGCGTCGAACTCGATGGGCAGGGTGTTCACGAACCAACCCACCGAATGCGCCCAGGTGTCCCGGCCGCGCTCGCTGACCGGCATGAAGCCGCGGTAGACGCCCGGGCCGCCGGCCTCGCGCAAGCAGACGGCGACGGAGGCGAGCACCCCCATGAACGGCTTGCCGTCGGCCGCCAGGCAGGTCTTCTCGAACACCTCGGCCTCGGCGGCGTCCAGGAGGGTGGAGGACTCGTTGACGATCGGGTACATCCGGCCCGGCTCGACACCGAGGTCGAGGGGGAAGCGCGGGAAGAACTCGCCGCCCTCCCCCATGAACGCCTTCCAGTAGCCAAGGCGTTCGTCGCTCGTGTCGATGGACAGGTAGCGGCGGCGCTGCTCCTCGGCGAAGTCGAGGTAGCTGGGTGCGGGCGGCAGTTCGGCGCTCTCGCCGCGGCACAGGGCCTCGTAGCCGATGGACACCTCGCGGGCCACGATCGGCATCGACATGCCGTCGCAGACGATGTGGTCGAAGGCGAGGTAGACCGTCGCGGAGTCCTCGCGCTCCACCGCACCCATGATGAACAGCGGCCAGGAAAGGGTGTCGATGCTCCGCTTGAACCGCTCGACGAGGAAGTCGCGCAACAGGTCGGAGGTTTCGAAGGTGCCCACCTGATGCGGTTCGAGGGTCAGCCCGGCGGGGTCGAACGGCTCGCAGGCCACCTCGCCGGCCAGGCGGCGGAACGCGCACCGCAGGACCTCGTGCCGCTGCACGAAGGAGAGCAGGGACTGCGCCAGGGCCTGCTCGTCCAGCCGCCCGGTCACTTCGAAGGTCACCGCGACCCACGACGCGACCGGGTCGTCGGCGGCCCTGCTCTCCTCGGCGACGGTGAAGTGCTTGTCCTGGTTGAAGGACGCCTTCCTACCCACCGGGTCACCCGTGTCGGCGGCCTCCACCGCCGTGGACCTGAGCCGCCACTCGACCACCCGGCCGGGTGCCATGTGGTGCATCTCCAGAGGAAACTGCCGCATTCCGTCATCCCTTCGCCCCCGAGTCAACCCCCAGGCCCTAACGACCCCCGGCCCGGGGAAGTGACGAATTCACTCGGGACGGGCGGGACGGGGCGGGACAGGAGGGGACGGGGCGGGACGTCAGAGGGAGTTCACGGCGCGTTCGGACCGACGACGCCGGCCGTCGCCGCCTCAGCCGGGCGGCCGCGCCGCGACCGCGGCGTCGAAGAGGGACCAGCCGTCGAACTCCTTCGAAGCGCCGCCGGGCCGCCATCCCTGGGCCCGGGCCGCTTCCATCAGGGCCAGGGCGGTTCCCGGTTCGTACAGGTTCAGGCTCCCGCCGTCGATCCGGGCGACCTCTCCGGACCGCCCCAGATAGCCGCTCGGGGAGAACCTCCCGGGCTCCCTCTTCCGGAAGACGACGCGCAGGCACCCCGGAGCCCCGGCCAGGTGGACGGTGACGGTCTCGCGGCAGTCCTGGGCCGGGCCGGTGACCGGCCGGTGGTGGGCGTGCCGCACCGACCACGTGTACGCGTCCCCGCCCACCACGAGACGCCGGGCCTTCCTGCGGTGACGGGGCATCAGGACACCACCGGGGGAAGCATCAGGAGCAGCGCGTCGGCCGGACGTGTTCGCATGGCTTCGAAACTATCCGCCCGGTCACCGGGGACGCGAACGGATAAACCGCCGCGGAGCGCCGCCCTATTCGGTGTGCAGGGCCGACGCGATCGTCATCCGGGCCGCCGACCGGGCCGGAACCAGCGCACCGAGGACGGCGATCGCGACCCCCGCCAGCAGCAGGCCGGCCACGAGCGGGGCGTCCCAGACGTCCTTCATCGACTCCGGGAAGCTGACCACCCCGACGTGGTCCACGACCAGCCGGTGCGCGATCAACCCGAGCGGAACACCGAGCAGCCCGCCGAGCGCGCCCACGCCCGCCACCGAGGTCACGGTCATCGCCACGACCTGCCGCGGGGTCATCCCGATCGACTTGAGCATGCCGAGGTCCCGGCGGCGCTCCCGGATGCTCAGGAGGACCGTGTTGAAGACGCCGAGCGCCGCCACGGTGCTCAGCAGGACGGTGAACACCGAGGAGAAGGCGACGACGGTGACGGTGGCGGCGTTGCGGGTGTCCAGCACCGATACGCGCAGGTCGGGATCGACCGCCTCGGCCGCTTCCACGTACGCCGGCACGTCGGCCCCGGCCGCGAGGCGCACCTCGTACTCGGCGGCGCGGGCCCCCGGTGAAAGCTGGAGGAAGGTCTGCCAGGTGGCGTCCAGGGCCCGCGCGTTGCCCTCCACGAGCTCACCGACGACGGTCGCCGCCACCTGTCTGCCGTTCATCGCCAGGGTGACCCGGTCGCCGACCTCCAGCCCGTTCTGGGTCAGGAAGGCGGGCCCGGCCGTGATCTCGCCGGCCGCCCGCGCCTCCCGTCCCCTGGCGATCCGGCCCGCGGCCGCGGGGTCGTCCCCGCGGTAGAAGTTGGCGTAGACGGGCCGGACCTGCCCGACCAGGCTCACCTGGGCCAGCCCGCGGGCCCGTACCCCCGTCGCGCCGGGCAGGGACCGCAGCCGTTCCTCGGTCGGGCCGTCACCGAACACCGGAACGGGCCGGTCGTTGAGCGGTCCGCCCGCCTCCACGTGGATCCGGGCGCCGTCGCCCCGGCCGGCCTCGCCGAACGCGAGCATCGTGCTGGTCAGGCCGGTCGCCAGGGTCACCGTGGTGACGCCGAGGACGATGGCCGCCATGGTCATCAGGGTGCGTCCGGGCCGGGCGAACGGCTGGCCGAGGCCCAGGCTGACCGGACGCGGCAGCCGGGTGCCGCCGAGCAGGCGCTGCACGCGCAGGCCCCGCCCGGTCCGCGGGGCGCCGCCCGCGCTGATCGCCCGGGCCGCCGGCAGCCGGTGCGCCCGCAGCGCGGGAACCAGGGCGGTGAGCAGGACGAGGGCGGGCATCCCCAGCAGGCAGACGACGGACACCCACGCACCGACGTCGCCGACGGCGGCACGGCCCGTCTCGATGCCGGAGAACGCGACCCGAAGGACGGGCTCGGCCAGTGCGCTGCCGAGCAGGGTGCCGAGGACGGCGCCGACGACCGCGGGCACGGCCGTCATCGTCAGGTACACGGCCACGACCTGGTTCGGGGTGAAGCCCAGTGCCTTGAGCACGCCGATGTGCCGGTACCCGGACACCACCGCCCCGCTGACGACGTTCCCGACGATCAGGGCGGACACCAGGAGTCCGAGCACACCGAACAGCGTCATGAAGGGGAGGTAGGCACCAGCCAGGGTCGAGAAGGCCTGCTGGAGGGCGAGATGGGTCTGTGTGCCGGTCAGCGAACCTTCGGGCAGCTCGGCCGTCGCCCCGGCCAACGCGGCGGCCAGCTGGGCGTCCGTGGAGGAGTGCGTGAAGCGGTAGAGCATCTGCGCGGCGGACGGACGCAGCGCGGTCATCTGCTCGGGCGAGACCCAGGCGCCCGCCGACCTGCTCACGCCGGCCGCGACCCCGACGACGGTCAGCGGGGCGGATCCGGGGACTTCCAGTCTGGTTCCCAGCGGCCGTGGTCCGGGGGAGCCGTACGAGTTCCAGCCGATGACGATCTCGCCGGGCGCGGTCGCCCAACGGCCCTCCAGGAGCTCGATCCGGTCCACCGGGCCCCCCGGGTCGGCCCGGCCCACCACCGTGAGGGAGCCGCCCGCCAGCCACAGCCAGCCGGCGGGAACGTCCAGGACGGTCTGCTCGAACGGCCCGGCAGCGGCCTCCACCCCGGGCCGCCGGGCGGTGCGCGCGAGTTGCTCCGGCGGTGCCTTCGCCGTGTCGAAGGTCGCCACGGTGTGCGGGCCGCGCTGGGCGGCGTACGCCCTGTCGAAGGGGCTGGAAGCGGCGTCGAGCAGCCCCAGTGCGAGGAGGACGGTCGTCGTCGAGCAGAGCACGACGAGTCCGATGACGAAGGTCTGGAGCCTGCGGCGCCGCACCGCCGCGCGCGAGGCCCGCCACACGGCGCTCACGCGGTCGCCTCCAGCGCGCTCTGCCGGGCGACCCGGCCGTCGGCGACCTCGACCAGACGGCTCGCGCACCGGGTGGCCAACTGCGGGTCGTGCGTGACGATCAGCAGGGTCTGGCCGATCTGGTTGAGGTCGATCAGCAGGTCCATCACCTGCTCGCCCGAACGGCTGTCGAGGGCGCCGGTCGGCTCGTCCGCCAGCAGCAGCGCCGGACGGTTCATCAGGGCGCGTGCCACGGCGACCCGTTGGCGCTCCCCGCCGCTGAGCGTCGCCGGATAGGTGTTGCGGCGGTCGGCCACGCCGAGCTCGTCGAGGAGCTCCAGGGCCCGGCGGCGCGCCTGTCGGGCCGGAGCGCCCGTCAACTGGGCGGCCAGCGCCACGTTGTCCAGGACCGGTAGGTCGTCGATCAGGTTGAAGAACTGGAAGATCATGCCGATGTGCCGGCGCCGGAAGAGCGCCAGCCCGGTCTCGTTCAGCCCGCCGAGGTCCTGGCCCTGCACTTCGACGGTGCCCGAGGTCGGCCGGTCGAGCCCGGCCACCATGTTGAGCAGTGTGGACTTGCCGCAGCCGGACGGGCCCATCACGGCCACCGCGTCCCCGGCGCGGATCTCCAGCGACAGACCGTCCAGGGCCTTCGCGTCGCCGTACTCCTTGTGCACACCGTCCAGTCGTACGACGACCTGCCGCGCATTGTCATGATCACTTGTCATGGCTCGAACCTAAGGCGGAGCCCGCGGTCACGGCGTCGGCCCCCGGATGTAACCGTACGGGCAGGTCATCCTGGGGATGTATGCCGGCCGTCCGGCACAATGGCGTCCAGGCTTACGGGGCGGGGGAGTTCGAGGTGGGGACGGTCATCGCCGTGGTCGCGGCCTGTGTGTCCGCGGCAGCCGCAGGTGCGCTCGGCGTGGCCCTGATGCGCGCCCGGCGCAGCCACCGCGTGGCGCTCGAGGAGCGCGGCTGGCTGCTGGAGCGGGAGCGCGAGGGCGCGGCCCGCAGCGCCGTCGACGCCGAACGGGCCAGGATCGCGGCGGAGCTCCACGACATCGTCAGCCACAACGTGAGCCTGATGGTGGTCCAGGCCGGGGCCGCACGCGAGGTGCTCGCCACCCTGCCCGAGGAGGCCGCGGCGGCGATGGGCGCCGTGGAGCGGGCCGGGCGGCACACGATGACCGAACTGCGGCACCTGCTGGGCCTGCTCGCCCCCGCCCAGGACGGCGCGGACGAACCGTACGAGGCCGCGGGCGCCACCCGGTTGGCGCCGCAGCCGAGCCTCGCCCGGCTCAGCCCGCTGATCGACCGGTTCGCCTTCGCCGGGCTGCAGGTGGAGGTGCGCATATCCGGGGAGCCGCGCCCGCTCCCGGCCGGGATCGACGTCACGGCGTACCGGATCATCCAGGAGGCGCTCACGAACGCGCTCAAACACGGGGACGGAGGCAGGACCGAGGTGACCGTGCGGTACCAGGAGCACGCGCTGCGCGTGGAGGTGTTGGGCGGCGGACCCAGCGTGCTGACGGGGCACGCGCCCGCACCGGCATCCGCCGGGGGCCGGGACCGGCCGAAGGCCGAGGGCACCGGCCGCGGGCTGCTCGGCCTGCGCGAGCGCGTCGCCGTCTACGGCGGCGACCTCGACGCCCGCCGCCGCCTCGGCGGCGGCTACCGGGTGCGCGCCCGGATCCCGCTGGAGCGGCCGTGACCGCGCCGGACGAGACGGCCGCGCCCGTGCCCGCGTCCGTGCCCGCGTCCGCGTCCGTGCCCGCGCCTGCGCCCGCGCCCCGTGTGGTGATCGCCGACGACCAGGACCTGGTCCGCACCGGCTTCCGGCTGATCCTGACCGCCCGCGGGATCGACGTGGTCGGCGTCGCCGCCGACGGCGTGGAGGCGGTCGCCGCGGTGCGCCGACTGCGCCCCGACGTCGTCCTCCTGGACATCCGGATGCCGAACATGGACGGCCTGGAGGCCGCCCGGCGCATCCTCGACGAAGCCCCGTACTGCCGGGTGATCATGCTGACCACCTTCGACCTCGACCAGTACGTGTACGCCGCCCTCGCCGCCGGGGCCAGCGGCTTCCTGCTCAAGGACGTCACCCCCGAACACCTCGCCGCCGCCGTCCGCCTGGTCGGCACGGGCGACGCGCTGCTCGCCCCGTCGATCACCCGCCGCCTGGTGGAGCGCTGCGGCCCGGGCGCGGGCGCCGCGGACCCCGCGGCGGCGGACGCCGCCCGGCAGGAGCTGGCCGCGCTGACCCCGCGCGAACGCGAGGTGCTGACCCTGATGGGCCACGGGCTCTCCAACGCCGAGCTGGCCCGCGAGTTCACGCTGAGCGAGGCCACGGTGAAGACCCATGTGGCCCGCATCTTCGCGAAGTTGTCGCTGCGCGACCGGGCCCAGGCCGTCGTCCTCGCCTACGAGACGGGCCTGGTGACCCCCGGCTCGGTCACCGCCCCGCGTCTGGGACACCCTCCGTCGCCCGCGGGGTGACGCGGCCGACGGACCGTCAGGGCACCAGCTCCAGCATCACGGCGCGCGGCAGCGAGGGGTTGCCCGCCGCTTCCTCAGCCACCCGGTGGTCCTCGTCCGCGAGCAGCCCGGTGATGGCCTCGGGCGGGAGCGCCGGGTGGGCGGCGGCCAGCGGCCGGGACGTACGGTCCGACAGGCAGGCGAGCAGGGCCGGGCCGGTCGCGTGGGGGTGCTTGGCGACCTCCTTGAGCGCCTTGCGCACACCCGGTCGGTGCTGCGTCAGGTACTCCAGCAGCGGACCGGACGCGTCCGGGTTGGCGGCCACCGCGGCGAGGACCTGCACGCCGTGCCGCGCGACCATGGCCCGCAGCAGCTCCTCGGACAGGCCGGGGTGCCGTGCGACGGCCCTGACCACGGACGCGTCCGGATCGACCGCCAGCGCGTCGCGCAATTGCGGGGGCAGGTCGCGCCGCTGCGCCACGAGCATCCGTACGGCCGCGTGGCGGGAGCCGGCCAGCTCGGCGAGTTCGGCCGGCGTGGCGGCGGAGATCCGCGGCAGCGCGTTCCACGCCGCCCGGTCGCCGACGACGAGCTCGGCCAGCAGGTCGAGCGGCACGTGCGGATGCTCCGCGACGGCGCGCCGTACCTGGATCTCCGGATCGGCGGCCAGGACGCGGATCAGCTCCGGGCCGACCCCGGGGTTGCGCGCGTACGCGGCCCGGACCCCGTCGTTCGGGTCGGCGGCCAGTCGGGCGTAGAGCGCCTGTGGCAGATCGGTGCGCTCGGACAGCGCCCATTGCAGGGGTAGTTCGGGTTCCTCGGCCAGGGCGAGGACGGCTTCGAGCGGGGTGGTGGGGTTGAACGCCACCGCGATGCGGACCCGGGGGTCCGGGTGGTGAGCGAGGCGGGCGGTGACGGGTGACTCCGTCCAGCGGGCCACTTCCTCGACCACGTCCACATCCGGGTCGGCGGCGAGCAGGTCCACGACGTCGGGCGGCAGGCCGGGGCAGGAAGCCAGCTTCCAGCGGATCTCGGCGTCCGGGTGCGCCGCGAGGAGACGGGGCCACTCGGGGTGCCCGCGGCCCTCGTCGATCAGGGCGATGGCCGCGTACGGCCAGGACACGGGATCCACGTCGGCGGCGGTGAGCGTCCCGCTGTAGGCGAGGGGCACGGCGGTGCTCCTCGCGTACGCGGCGAGCGCCAGCACCTGGTCGCGGCGCAGATCGGTGCGGTCGGTCAGATCGTGGAGCAGTTCGTCGGCGTCGTCCCGGTCGGGGCAGGTCCCCGCCTCCTCCAGCGCGCGCGTCAGCAGTCGGTCGACCAGTTCGGGCGGCAGCGCCGGATTGGCTGCCAGTCCGCACAGAAGATGGTTCAAGGGCGCTCTCCGGTCGGCGTGTGGGTCGAGGCGGCGGCAGCGGTCAGGGCTGCGGCGAACGCCTGGGCAGGGGGGTGCGGGCGCCGCCGTCGGGGGAGGACCAGCCCGATGTGCCGGGTGGGACGCGGGGGTTCGATGCGGACCGCGATCAACTCCCCTGTCGTGGACAGCGAGACGTGCGGGACCAGGGAGACCCCGACCCCGGCTGCGACCAGGGTCTGTGCGAAGAAGTAGTCGGTGGTGGAGGCGGCCACCCGGAGGTCGAAGCCGGCGAGCTCCGCGTACCGGCGCAGGAAGCCCTCCGTCTTGAGGCAGCCCAGCACCCAGCGGTCGGAAGCCAGTTCGGCCAGACCCACCGACGGCCGGTCCGCGAGACGGTGGCCGGGCGGCAGCACCAGCCAGAGCGGATCCTCCATCAGCGGAACCCAGTCGAGCCCCGGGCGTTCACCCGGGCGGACGGGCGGCGGCCCGTCGAAGTGGTAGGCCAGCGCGAGATCGGCCGCTCCGCCGCGCACCATCGCCGCCGCGCCCTCCGGCTCGCTCTCCAGCACCGTCAGCTCCACCTCCGGATGCGTCTCCACGAACCGGGGCAGCGCCGCGGGCAGCAGGTGCCGGCCCCCGCTGGTGAAGGTGGCGACGGTGAGGCGCGGCCGCTCCGCCGTGAGCCGGTCGATCGCGTGGCGGACCTGGTCCAGCTCGGCGGAGATCGACTCGGCGGCCTCCACCAGCAGCCGGCCGGGCTCGGTGAGGGTGACCCCGCGCGTGCTGCGCACCGCCACCGGGTGGCCGACCGCGCGCTCCAGCGCCGCGATGTGCTGCGAGACGGCCGACGGGGTCAACAGCAGGGCGCCGGCGGCCCGGTTGAAGCTGCCGTGCTCGGCCACCGCCCGAAGGACGCGCAGCCGGTGCACATCGATCATCAGTTTTCCTTACGATGCGTTCAGCGGCTGGTCGGTTCCGCTGGGGGACGATACAGCGGCACAGTCGAACGCATGAAGCGAATTCTTGTCATCGGCGGCAGCCGGTACTTCGGAAAGGCCCTGGTGACCCGGGCGCGCGAGGCGGGCGACGAGGTGACCGTCCTCAACCGGGGCTCCGGCGCACCTCCACGCGGCGTGGACCGCCTGGTCGCCGACCGCGACGACGAGGAAGCGCTGCGGGCAGCACTGGGCCGGCGCGAGTTCGACGTCGTCGTGGACCAGGTCTGCTACACACCGCTCCAGGCCGCCGTCGCCCGACGGGTGTTCGCCGGGCGGACCGGGCGCTACGTCATGACCTCGACGATGGAGGTCTACGACCCGGCCACGCTCCCCGCCGGTCCCGTCGGCCCGGGTCCCGTGGGCCCCGTCCCCGCCCCTGCCGTCCCCGCCCCTGCCGTACCCGTCCCCGCCGTCCCCGTCCCGGTCACCGAGGCGTCGCTCGACCCCGCGCGGCTGCCGCTCCCGGGGGCTGCGGGCCGCGCCCCCGGGCCCTGGCCCGCGTACGTCTACGCCGAAGGGAAACGGCAGGCCGAGGCCGTCTTCCTGCGGGACCCGGCCTTCCCGTACGTCAGCGTGCGCGCCGCGCACGTCCTCGGCGGCGGCCCGGCGGAGTTCACCGGGCGGCTCGCGCACTACGTGGAGCGGATCGCGGCCGGGACCCCCGTCGACGTCCACAAAGCCCCGTACGCCACCTCGTTCATCCATCACCACGAGATGGCCGAATTTCTGCACTGGACGGCGGGACAGACCTTCACCGGGCCCGTCAACGCGGCCTCGCACGGCGCGCCCGACGTGCTCGCGCTCTGCGAGGCGGTGGCGGAGCGGGTCGGGCGACGGCCGCGGTACCGGGTGGTCGGGGCGGGCGCCGCCGCCTCGCCCTTCTCCTTCGACCGCGCCTACGCCATGGACAACGGCCGGGCCTCGGCCCTGGGCTTCGGCTCCGGTCACGTCGCCGACTGGCTGCCCGGGGCGATCACCGAGACCGCCGCTGCCGCCGGCTGATGCGGTCACTGGTCTCCGACGCGCCGCTCCAAGGGAGTTGCTACCGATGAGTTGCTCACACTGAAGGTCACGCTGCCGGCCCGGTACCGGTCGTCGGACCACTCGATCGGGCGGCCGGTGGCCGTCGCGGAGACGTGCCGCTGGCGCAGCAGCGGGCTACCGCGCCGGATCTCCAGCAGCCGGGCGTCCTCGCTGCCGGCCGGAAGCGCGTCGATGAGGTGCTCGCCGTAGTGGGCGGTGACCCCGGAACCCTCGGCCAGGCTGTCCATGACGGAGCGGCAGTCCACCGGCAGTGCCTCGACGGCCGCCGCGACCCAGTCGGCGTAGGCGGTCCGCTCCACCATGGTGGGCTCCCCGTCGAGCAGCCGCAGCCGCAGTACGGCCAGGACCTCCGTACCGGGGGCCAGCGCGAGCCGGTCCGCCTCCTCGGCCGTGGCGGGCCTGCGGGTGCGCGACAGGAAGCGGCTGGCGGCCCGGTGGCCGAGCCCCTCGGCCCACTGGGCGAAGCTGTTCAGCTCGCCGAAGCTGTGCCTGCGCTCCCGGCGCAGGACGATGCGCCGCGCGCCCTGGCGGGAGCCGATCAGCCCCTCCGCGGCGAGGGTGGCGACCGCCTGGCGGACCGTCCCGCGCGATGCGGACCAGTGCGCCGCCAGGTCGCTCTCCGAGGGCAGGTGCGCCCCCACGGGGAGCTCGCCCGAGAGGATCTCCCGGCGCAGCGCCTCGGCGATCTCCAGGTACCTGGCCGTGCCCGCGCTCGTACTCATGCCCTTCGCCCCCTGCTGGCCGTGTTCCGGCGGTGCCGTGCCGGAATCGCTGTGCACCGGTCTCCCATGATCATCCCAACAGGTTCTGTCACGACTCCTTCCGGTCATTCTTCTCTCTTCCTCGAGACGTGCTCCGGGCGACAGGCGCCGTTCACCGTCCGTACAGCGGGCCCGGGCGAACTGGAGCCAACTTGTTCAGACAAGTGAATCCACCTTCGTCTCCGGGAGAGACCGTGCTCAGTTCCTCCGCCCGTCGCGGTGCGGCCGTTCTGCTCAGCGCCGCCGTACTCACCACGCTCAGCGCGTGTGGTGCCGCACCCGACCAGAAGTCCGGCGGCGCCGACGGCGCCAAGAACGGCGTGCAGCCGGGCGCCGCGACCTCGGTCGCCGACTTCGGCTCCTTGGAGGCCCTCGCCGCCGCCGCGCAGAAGGAGGGCGAGCTCAACGTGATCGCGCTGCCGCCGGACTGGGCGAACTACGGCGAGATCATCAAGGCCTTCGAGGCCAAGTACAAGATCAAGGTGAACAGCGAGAACCCGGACGCCTCCAGCTCCGACGAGATCGCCGCCGTCAAGTCCCGCAAGGGCCAGAAGCGCGCCCCCGACGTCCTGGACCTCGGGATCGCCTTCGCCCGCAGCGGCGCGGCCGAGAACCTCTTCGCCCCGTACAAGGTCACCGCCTGGGACAAGATCCCCGCCGGCCAGAAGGACGCCGACGGCCGCTGGACCAACGACTACGGCGGCTACATCTCCATCGGCTGCGACGCCGCCCGCATCCCCACTTGCCCGCAGACCTTCGCCGATCTCCTCAAGCCCGAGTACAAGGGCAAGGTCGCCCTCAACGGCAACCCCACCAAGTCCGGTTCGGCCTTCGGCGGCGTCTACGCGGCGGCCCTCGCCAACAAGGGCTCCTTCGCCGACATCCAGCCCGGCATCGACTTCTTCGGGCAGCTGAAGAAGTCCGGGAACTTCATCCCGGTCGAGTCCACCCCGGCGACCGTCGAGAAGGGCGAGACGCCCATCTCCATCGACTGGGACTACCTGAACGCCGGCTACGCCGACCAGTTCAAGGGCAAGGGCGTCGACTGGAAGGTCGCCGTCCCCACCGACGGCGTCTACGCCCAGTACTACTCGCAGGCCATCAACAAGGAGGCCCCGAACCCGGCGGCCGCCCGCCTGTGGCTGGAGTTCCTCTACAGCGCCGAAGGCCAGAACCTGTGGCTCAAGGGGTACGCCCGCCCGGTCCTGCTCCCCGGCATGACCCAGGACGGCACCGCCGACCAGGCCGCCGTCGCCAAGCTCCCGCAGGTCCAGGGCACCCCGACCTTCCCCGCCTCCGAGGAGCTCGACAAGGCCAAGGCCACCCTCGCCGAGAAGTGGGACAAGGCCCTCTCCTGATGTCCTCCACCACCGACCCCCGCGCACCTGGCTCGCGACCCTCCCGCTGCTCACCTTCACCGGACTCTGCTTCGGCATCCCGCTCGGCGCCATGGCCTACGGCGCGGTCACCCGCACCGACCCGACGAGCGGCGCCACCCGGGTGACCGGTGAGCACCTCGCGCGCTCCCTCCAGGGCCCCTACCTCGGCTCCCTCATCGGCAGCGTCCAGCTCTCCGCCCTCACCGCACTCGTCGGCGGCGTCCTGGGCGTGGTGATCGCCCAGGCCGTGGTCACCTCCCGCTCCGCCGGCCTGCGCAGCGCCGCGCTGACCGCCTCCGGGGTGCTCGCCAACTTCGGCGGCGTACCGCTGGCGTTCGCCTTCATCGCCACCGTCGGGATCTCCGGCGTCGTCACCCAGCTCGCCGACCTCACCGAACTCGGCTGGAACCTGTACTCCTTCACCGGCCTCACCGTGGTCTACCTGTACTTCCTGATCCCGCTGATGGTGCTGGTGATCGCCCCGGCGCTGGACGGACTGCGCCCGCAATGGCGCGAGGCCGCGCAGAGCAGCGGAGCCACCGCACGGCAGTTCTGGCGCCACGTCGGCCTGCCCGTGCTCGCGCCCTCCCTGCTCGGCGGTTTCGTGCTGCTCTTCGGCACGGCCTTCGCCGCCCACGCCACGGCCGCGGCCCTCGTCGGCGGCTCCGTCCCCCTGGTCACGCTCAAGATCGCGGACGCGCTGTCCGGGAACGTGCTCACCGGCCAGGAGAACGTGGCGCTGGCCCTCGGCCTCGACATGATCCTGATCGCCGGCCTGGTCATGGCCGTCTACCTGCCCCTCCAGCGACGGAGCGCCCGATGGCTGCGATGACCCCGACCACCCGGTACTCCGACGGCGCCCGGGACACCGGGGAACCGCAGACCGGGGCCCCGGTGCGGACCCCGGCCCGCCGGCCAAACCGGCCACGCCCCACGATCTGGCGCGGAGCCGTCCTCGCCCTCACCGGCGCCTACTTCCTCGTCCCGCTCGTCGCCTCCTTCGTCTTCACCGTGCACGTGCCCGGCCACGGCATCACCTTCGAGGCGTACACCGAGCTGCTCTCCGCCGACGGCTTCACCGAGAGCCTGCTGCTCTCCCTGGGCCTCGCCGCCGCGACCATCGCACTGTCGCTGCTGCTCGCCGTACCCGCGCTGGTGGCCGTACGCATCGGCTCCCCGCGGCTGCGCCCGGTCGTCGAGGTCATGTGCATGCTGCCGCTGGTGGTGCCGCCGATCGCGCTGGTCACCGGCATCACCACCGTGCTGCGCTGGGGACCCGAACACCTGTCGCGGACCCCGCTCTACCAGACCTTCATCGCCGTCCAGAACGAGCGGTTCCCCGTCGTCCTGGTCCTCGCCTACACGGTCCTGGCGCTCCCCTTCGTCTACCGCTCGCTCGACGCCGGCCTGCGCGCCGTCGACGTGCCGACCCTGGTCGAGGCCGCCCGCAGTTGCGGCGCGAGCTGGCCGTACGTCGTCCTGCGCGTACTGCTGCCGAACCTGCGGGCCTCCCTCGCCGGCGCCGCCTTCCTCACCCTGGCCCTGGTGCTCGGCGAGTTCACCATCGCCTCCCTCCTCGGGTTCCAGCCCTTCGCGGTGTGGATCGTCTCGATCTCCGGAGCGCAGGCCCGGATGTCGGTGGCCGTCTCCATCCTCAGCCTCCTGATCACCTGGCTGCTGCTGATCGCCCTCTCCCGGGCCGGGACCACCCCCTCCACGGCCGCGGCCGCACCCGCCACCACCTCCCGCAAGGAGTCCTGAGTCCATGTCCACCACGCCCACCACCCTTCCCGCGGCCAGGAAGCCGGCGGATCCCGACCGGCCCGCGGGCGCGCGCGTCGAGTTCCGCGGCCTGCGCCGGGCGTTCGGGTCCACCGTCGCCCTCGACGGGCTCGACCTCACCGTCGAACCCGGTGAACTCCTCGCCCTGCTCGGCCCGTCCGGCTGCGGGAAGACCACCGCCCTGCGCGTCGTCGCCGGTTTCGAGCAGCCCGACTCCGGCGAGGTCCTCGTCGACGGACAGGACATCACCCGGGTCCCGGCCAACCGCCGCGACGCCGGCATGGTCTTCCAGTCCTACAGCCTCTTCCCGAACCTGAGCGCCCGCGACAACGTGGCCTTCGGCCTGCGCGTGCGCAAGGTCGGCGCGGCCGAGCGCCGCGAGCGCGCCGCCGAACTCCTCGACCTGGTGGGCCTGCCCGACCACGGCGACCGCTACCCGCACCAGATGTCCGGCGGGCAGCAGCAGCGCGTCGCCCTCGCCCGCGCCCTCGCCCTGCGCCCGCGCGTGCTCCTGCTCGACGAGCCGCTCTCCGCGCTCGACGCCAAGGTACGGGCGAACCTGCGCGAGGAGATCCGGCGCCTGCAGCTCTCCCTCGGCATCACCACCGTCTTCGTCACCCACGACCAGGAGGAAGCCCTGTCGATGGCCGACCGGGTCGCCGTCCTGAACGCCGGGAAGCTGGAGCAGTGCGCCGCTCCGGCCGAGTTGTACGACCGCCCGGCCACCCCCTTCGTCGCCGAGTTCGTCGGCACGATGAACCGGCTGCCCGGACGGCTCACCGACTCCGGCCTCGTGGAGGTGGCGGGCGTACGCCTGCCCGTCGACGGCCCGGTCCCCACGACGCCGCAGGTGCAGGTCCTCGTACGCCCCGAGAACGTCACCGTCACCGCGGACGCCGAGGGCACGGCCACCGTGGTCTCCGCCTCCTTCCTCGGCTCCGTCACCCGGCTCCACCTGGAACTGCCGGGCGGGGTGGGCGTCAAGGCGGACCTTCCCTCGCGGGACGCGGGAGCGCTGGTGCCGGGAGCGCGCGCCGCCGTGGGACTGGCCGAGCGGCCGGTGCTCGTCGTGGCCGGGTCCGCGTGAGCACCCTCGCCGCGGTCCTGTTCGACATGGACGGCACCCTCGTCGACACCGAAGTGCTGTGGTGGCGCACCACCGAGGGGATAGCCGACGGCCTCGGCCACCGGCTCACCGACGCGGACGCGCCGGAAGTCGTCGGCCGGGCGGTGGAGGACACCGCCGCCCACCTCGTACGGGTCTCGGGAGGAGGAGACCCGGCCGAGGTGGCGGCGGCGCTCACCGAGAGCTTCTTCCGCGGGGTGGAGGCCGGGGCGCCGATGCGGCCCGGCGCCCAGCGGCTGCTGACCGCACTGGAGGCGGAGGGCGTGCCCTTCGCGCTGGTCAGCGCGTCACCGCGGGTGGTCGTCGACTCGGTGGTCGGGGGCTCCCTGGCCCATGTCCCCTTCGCCTTCACCCTGTCCGCCGACGACACCGCCCGCACGAAGCCGCACCCGGACCCCTACCGGGCGGCCGCCGGGCGCCTCGGCCTCGCACCGGGGGCCTGCGTCGCAGTGGAGGACTCGCCGGACGGCGCCGCCTCCGCGGAGGCGGCCGGCTGCGCGGTCCTGGTGGTCCCGTCCCTGCTGGCGGTCCCGGCGTCACCGCCGCGGACCTTCGCCGAGTCCCTGGAGGACGTCACCGTGGCACGGCTACGGCGCTGTGTGACGGCGGCCGGCTGACCTCCGGACTCAGGCCGGCAGGCCGAGGATGTCCAGGATGCCCTCCGCGTAGGCGGCGCTCCCGGAGCCCGGGTCGGCGGCGATCTCACGGCGGAAGCCGTCGATACCCGTACGGATGAAGGCGGCGCACTGCCCGTACAGTCCGGCCTCGTGGGTGCCGCCGTCGTCCACCGTGCACAGCAGGGCCAACAGGGTCCACAGCAGGGCCTCGCGGGTCGCCCGCCGGGGCGGGTGCGCGGCCCATACGGCCATCAGCACACCGCACACCGCCGGGGCGGGCGGCTTCAGGTGCTCGGCGAAGAAGACGTGGCCCTCCAACGCGTGGAACGCGGAAGGATGCCCCTCGGCGGCATCCCGTACGGCGTCCACCAGATGGCCCGCCGAGCGGCCGCAGCCGCACTCGATGGACTCCCAGTCGTGCCGTGCGATCTCCAGCACCACGGCATCCGGAACCAGCGGGCTGCGCAGCACCGCGGACCGGCGCAGCAGAGCCTGCTGCCGCTTCTCGCTCCCCGTCATGGGGCACAGTATGAGGCCAGGTCGCAGTGGTCGGCGAGGGGGGTCGGAACCGGATCACGGGGGCCTTCGTCACAGACCCCGTGAGGATGAAACGAAGAATTGTGGCACTCCTGTTCGCCCTGCTCGCGACCCAGCTGGGCGCACTGGTCAACCCCGCCTACGCGTGCGGGTGCGGGGCCATGGTTCCCGACGGCCAGTCCCGGATCGCCGTCGACCGGGAGACCTCCGTGGTGCGCTGGGACGGCCGTACGGAGCAGATCGTGATGCGGTTCACCGTCGGCGGGGACGCCCACCGGGCCGCCTGGATCATGCCGGTGCCGGGCCGTGCCACGGTGGAGCTGGGCGACGGCAAGATGTTCGACGAACTGGATCGGCTCACCCGGCCGGAGCACAAGACCCGGGGCTACTTCTGGCCGCGCGACCGGGACTGGCCCTTCTCCTCCGGCGGCATGCGGGACGGTGCCGGAGCCCCGGCGCCCGGCGCCGCGGCGCCGCCGGTCGGCGTCGTCGGCCGCGAACAGCTCGGTGCCTTCGACGTCGCCCGGCTCACCGCCACCGACCCGGACGCCCTGAAGAACTGGCTGGAGAGCAACGGCTTCAAGCTCCCCGACCGCCTCGCCACCGAGGTCAAGCCGTACGTGGACCAGGGCTGGGAGTACGTCGCGGTACGGCTGGCCCCGCGCGGGCAGGGCCGACCGCTGCGCGGAGACCTGGACCCGCTGCGGATTCGCTTCGACAGCGACCGGCTGGTCTACCCGATGCGGCTCTCCCGGATGGCCAAAACACCGCAGGCCCTCGGCCTGTACGTCCTCGCCGACCACCGCATGGAGCCCGCCTCCCCGATCGGCGGCTCCGCACCCGAGGTGACCTTCGCGGGGACCATCCGCCCCGAGAACGGCCCGCTCGCCGCACTGGCGGGGGCCGAGCCCGTCTTCCTCACCGCCATCGACCAGCGGTTCCCGGAGCCCGGGCAGATCGACGCCGACCACGAACTGCGCGCCACCGCCAAGGACACCCCGTACCGCCGGGCGATCTACCACGACGAGCTGCTCACGGTGGGCGGCGTCCCGGTCTGGCTCCTGACGCTGGCGGCCGTCGTGGTGGCGCTGACGGCCACGTCCGTCGTGGTGCTCCGCGTCCGCGGCCGCCGTACGGCCCCGGCCGCGGCGTCCTGACCGCAGGACTTCACCGCCGGGCTCCGGCCAGGCCCCGGCGCGGCCCGGCTCCGGCCTGGCCTGGCCTGGCCCGGCCCCGGCGCGGCCCGGTCGCGGCGGACGGATGCGGCGGACGGATGCGGCGGGTACTCACGCCGACCTGAGTACCCGCCCCGATATGCCGCTCGACCCGTCCCTCTAGGCTCTGACCATGCCTTCCGCCTGGTACGTCTCCGCACCGGTGCCGGCGCGCCCGAGCCGCCGCCCGCGTTCCCGTCCCGTCCTCGTGGCGCTGGCGCTCGGGGGTGTCATGTGCTGCCTCCTCGCCGGCTGGGGCGCGTACCGCTTGTGGAACGGCGCACCGTACCCCGAGGTCGATCCGCATGTCGTCGCCACACGGCTCGGCGCGGAGGCCGAGCGCGTCGAGAACGATCTGGCCCTGCCCGCCGGGCCCCGCTCTCCATCCGACCGGATGGAGACGGGCGCCTGTTACTACCGGGGACTGCGTGCCTTCGCCCACATCGACAGCGCCCGCGGGGACGTCCACACGTTCAGCGTCGAACGGGAGACCACCGGCCTTCCGGAGGACACCGCCCGGACGGCCCAGGAGCGCGTCCGCTCCCGGCTCTCGCAGCAGGGCTGGAAGCTCATCAGTCAGAACGTCTCCAGCACGGGCTTTCGATACGAGAACCAGGACACCGGCGACCAGGTCCACGTGGACTGGTACAAGTACACCGGGACGCTCGTCTTCCGGATATACGCGCCCTGCGCGAAGATCCCCGACGGCTACCCCCTGTAGGTGCCGCCCCGCACGCCTGATCCGCCCGCCCACCGCCGCTACCCCTGCCGGGGTTGACGCGCGAGCGCCGGGACACCAGCCTTGCACCGGAGTTACCGAGAGGTAAGGGGAAAGGGTGGTGTCCATGGCCGAGGACGGCGTACGGCGGCAGGAACAGGACCGGGACGACGCGGAGTTGATGTTCCAAGGGGTCGCGCACCAGGCCGAGCTGGTGCGCACCGGAAAGACCACCTCACGCGCCCTCGTCGAGGCCGCGCTGCGCCGGATAGCCCGGACCGATGCCGTCCTCGGAGCCTTCCGCGTCGTCCTCGCCGAGCAGGCCCTCGCCGAGGCCGATGCCCGTGACGCGGCGGAGCCGACCGGACCTCTCCACGGCGTCCCCGTCGCCGTCAAGGACGAACTGGACGTCGCGGGTCAGGTCACCACCTTCGGCGGATCCGCCAACCGGACACCCGTCACCGCCGATTCCGAAGCGGTACGCCGCCTGCGCGCCGCCGGAGCCGTCGTCATCGGCAAGACGACGATGCCCGAGTTCGGCCAGTGGCCCTTCACCGAATCCGCCGCCCACGGTCACACCCGCAACCCCTGGGACACCACCCGCACCCCCGGCGGCTCCAGCGGCGGCAGCGCCGCCGCCGTCGCGGCCGGACTGGTCGGGGCGGCCCTCGGCGGCGACGGCGGCGGATCCATCCGCATTCCGGCCGCCTGCTGCGGCCTGTTCGGCCTCAAACCCCAGCGCGGCCGGGTCTCCACCGCCCCGACCCCGCACCTCTGGTACGCCCTCGGCACCGTGGGGCCGCTGACCCGCAGCGTGGGCGACGCCGCCCTGCTCTACGACGTGCTCGCCGGAACCACCCCCGCCGACCGCTGGAGCGCCAGCCCCGCGACCACCAGCTGGGTGGAGGCCCTGGAGACCCCGCCCGGCCGGCTGCGCATCGGCTATTCGGTCAAGCCGGCCGTGCCCGGGGTGCGCCCGCATCCGGAACACGTCGGGGCCGTCCTGGAGTCCGTACGGGCGCTGCGCGAACTGGGCCACGACGTACGGGAGGTCGACCCCCGCTACCCCGACGCGACGGCCCCGTTCGCCGCGCAGTTCTGCGGTGGAGTGCGGGCGGAGGCCGACGCCGTCGAGCGCCCCGACCTGCTGGAACGGCGCACCCGACGGACCCTCGCGCTCGCCCGGCTGGTCCCCGAGTCCGCCGTGGAGCGCGGGATCCGGGCGGGGGAGCGGCTGGCGCAGCGAGCCGACCGCATGTTCACCACCATGGACCTGCTGCTGACCCCGGTCGTCGCCGAGCGCCCGCGGCCGGTGGGCGCGCTGGACGGTGCCGGGCTGTTGACGGCGCTGGCGCGCTCGCGCCCGATGGTCGCCTACACCGCACTGTGGAACGTCACGGGGCACCCGGCCGCCTCCGTCCCGGCGGGCCTCGGCGAGGACGGTCTGCCGCTCGCCGTGCAACTGGTGGGCCGCCGGGACGACGAGGTGACCGTCCTGCGGGTCGCGGCGCAACTGGAGGAGGTCCGGCCGTGGGCGCAGCGACGCCCCCGGCCCCCGGCTGCCTGACGGGAGCGGTTGCGCCCCCCTCGCCGCGGTGCCAGGGGCACGGCATGCGCTGCGAGGGCGGAAGGGGGATCCGCTCACGCACGGATGCGCGTCCGGCCACCGGCGTACTCGCCCTGGCCGTCGGCGCCCTGGTCACCGCCCCGAGCAGCGCAGCCGAGCAACGGGTGGCGGCCGGCCGCCGGGTGCAGCGCGGGGCGGTTGTTCTGCCACCCATTCGGCCGGGCGGGGAGAGACATCTGATGATCCCCGCCGGCCGTACTCGTTCGTCACGGTAGAACGCGACCGAGCCGGACCCCGACGAGGTCGCGGCAGACCCCGAGTCTGCTTCAACGCCGGTGGTCAGGTCGCGGTGGGTATGTAGGGCGCCGCTGCCACCTGGGCCATGGTCCGAAGGTGCGCGAAGTAGGAGGCGCAGTACTCCTCGTTGATCAGAGGAACGATCTTGTCGAGGTCGGCGATGCAGCCCCAGAGGTAGGCGATGCCGCTGCCGTCGAGTCCGCCCGTCAGCTCCCTGTCCACGAGGCCGGCGACGTCGGCGTCCAGGAGGACCAGGTCGACGCCGCCGAAGTCCACGCCGCGGAAGCCGTCGGGGAACAGTGCGTGCCGGTGGTCCTCCCACAGCCGGGCGAGGCCGCCGTCGGGCCGTGCTCCGCCCACGTCGGCGGCCGTCGCCCCTGCCGTGGACGGCGGGCTAAGGAGCAAGGAGACGGCATCGAAGACGGCACGCACCAGTGCGACGGCCCGGAGCGGGTCGAGGGCGGCACTTGAGGCGGCGCCCTGCGTGAGCTTGTCGCGCAGCAGTCGGCTGCGGTCGAGTTCGGCGGCGAGTCCAGCCGTGATGAGCCCTGCGCCGGTGGCCCGCTCGATGAGGAGGTGGAGCGGTTCCTCCGTGGCCAGACGCTCGGCGAGGACGTGCTCCAGGGCGAAGAGGGAATGCGTGACGGCAACGGTGGCGAACTCGTACCGGTAGTAGGAGTGCCGGATGAGCTCGCGGGAGGTTTCCATCGCGCTCATGACGTACATCGACGCGTTGCCGGGCAGGACCAGTGCGGCAACCAGGGCGTGCATGTCCGCGTAGTCGAGAACGAGGTCGCGGGCGCGCGGGTCCCGTACCGGCAGGAGGAGCGGGTCGGTCGGCGGTGGCAGGGCGTTCACCGGTGCAGTCTTGTCGCCGGAAGGCAGTCGGAGCCATCGGATTTGCTCGGGGCGGATGGCGCGCCGCTGCCCCGCTGCCCCATGTCACCACCGGCCCGGTCCGACCTTGAAGAACATGCTCTGAGCTTGTTCTTTAACCTCGGGGCCTTCTTGTCAGTGCCTGGTTCTATCCTCCGCTGAATGTCGCGGATGGACTGGGAGTCAGGCTGTGCAGATCGCAGGGGTAGACCTGTATGTGAATCACCCGGTGATGGCGCTCGGTTCGACCGAGTGGATCCCCACCACGTTGGCCCTCGACGGCGCTCCTGCCGCTGCGTGCGACACGCACCTCATCGTTCGGGTGCAGGCCCAGGTTGCGCTGGTCAAGGTTCGAGTCTTTCAGGATCATGGTGACGCGGATGACCACGGAAGTGACGGAGAGCCTCTGACCACCGTGTTCGACGGGCATCTTCTGCTGAGTGACGGTCGGCTCGTAGTGGGGGATGTCGTTGGCGAGAGCCGATTCACCACTTCCCTGCTCGGGAAGCCAGGTAGGCGGCGGGTTCGGGTCTCGGTTGACGATCCGCAGGGATGGGCTCGCGCGGTTGACGTCGTCATCAGCGCCGAGACAGTGTGACGGAGCCGTGTGTCAGCTCGAATGATCTTCGAACTAGGTGGCTCACGTGTGGATTCGCCGGACGTGGGGGCGGCCTTCGTTTGATCCTGTGCTCCGACCAAGGTGCATGTGACCCAAGACGAAGGCCGTGAGGGTGAGTCTGCTGCCTGATGCTGTCCGGAGGGAGGCGCTCGCGGAAGCGTCACGCTTCCGGGGTGAGTTCTACGAGTGTCTGACTGCGCGACGCGACGAGCTGTTCGAGCTGGTGGACGCGATGCTGTGTGCGGACGGGGCGGTGAAGACGCCGGTGGACCTGACGTTGCTGCCCGAGCATCGACGTGGCCACGGAGCGATGTACGGCGGCCTGAACCACGGCAGGATCGACGCCGACCAGCTGCGTATGGCGCTGGCCGGGCTGTCGCTGCCGCGGTTCGACGGCGGACGCCTGGTCCTGGCGGTCGATGTCTCGCCGTGGCTTCGTTCGGACGCGCCTTGTTCGGCGGACCGGCTGTTCTGTCATGTCTACGGCCGTGCGAAGACGGCCTCGCAGTTCATTCCGGGCTGGCCGTACTCCTTCGTCGCTGTGCTGGAGCCGGGCGCCACGTCCTGGACCGCGATCCTGGATGCGGTGCGGCTGGGGCCAGTGGACGACGCGACCGCCATCACGGCCGACCAACT
This sequence comes from Streptomyces sp. NBC_01214, assembly GCF_026340975.1. GTDB lineage: Bacteria > Actinomycetota > Actinomycetes > Streptomycetales > Streptomycetaceae > Streptomyces. The sequence continues at coordinate 4,033,189 of NZ_JAPEOS010000001.1, forward strand.
GCGAGGTGTCGTGGAGCGGCTCATCACCGCCGGCCAGTGGAAGGCCGGGGACCCGGCCATCGTGATCGTCAGTGACGCGGGCTATGACGTCACCCGTCTGGCCTGGGTCCTGCGCGACCTGCCGGTCGAGCTCGTCGGCCGGGTTCGCTCCGACCGCGTCATGCGCCTGCCCAAGCCACCGAGGATGCACGGCGTCAATGGCCGACCGCCTAAGCACGGCCCGGAATTCCGCTTCGCCAAACCGGAGACCTGGCCCGAGCCGGCCATCACCACGATCACGGACACCACCAACTACGGCAAGGCCGAAACCCAGGCATGGGACCGGGTCCACCCACGGCTCACCCACCGGTCCTCATGGCTGGACCACGAAGGCGAACTGCCCTTGGTTGAAGGGACGCTGATCCGCCTGAAGGTTGAGCACCTGTCGAAGGACCGGGATGCTCCGCCGGTGTGGTTATGGTCCTCCAAGACCGGCGCCACCGCGGATGACGTGGACCGCTTCTGGCAGGCGTTTCTCCGCCGTTTCGATCTAGAGCATACCTTCCGCTTCGCGAAACAGACCCTCGGCTGGACCACCCCGAAACTCCGTACTCCTGACGCCGCGGATCGCTGGACCTGGCTCCTGATCGTCGCGCACACCCAGCTCCGGCTCGCCCGGCCCCTGGCCGCGGACCTCCGCAGGCCCTGGGAGAAGCCCACCACCTCCGGCCGGCTCACCCCGGCCCGGGTCCGCCGAGGGTTCAGGAACATCCGCGCTCATCTCGCCTGCCCGGCCCGTGTTCCCAAACCTCAAGGCGCCGGACCCGGACGGCCACCCGGCGCCAAGAACAAACACCGGGCACCCCGCTACGACGTCGGCAAAACCGTCAAGCGCCCCGAGACCCTCAAGGCCATCGGCAAGCCCGGAAGATCTTGGTAGATAAAGAACAAGCTGAGCTTGACGTTTACTGACCTTGAAGGTGGGTTGTCGTAGGGGCTGACGATCGGTGATCGTCGCGGTATGCCGGGTGTATGAGGTATCCGCAGGGTGGGGGTCTGACCGCGGAGAGGCAAGCCTTCCGTGAGCGGATCCGGATGGAAGCAGCGGCTATGTTCGCCGATGGGCGGGGCAGTACGGACGTCGCGAAGGAGTTACGGGTCAGCGTCCGGTCGGTCCAGCGGTGGCGGCAGGCCTGGAAGGCGGCAGGCCGGAACGGGGTTCGGTCCCGCGGCTCGGCGTCCAGGCCGAAACTGAGCGACGCACTGTTCGCCGTGCTCGAGGAGGAGCTGGCCAGGGGCCCGGTTGCGCATGGCTGGCCGGACCAGAGATGGACGCTGGCCAGGATCAAGACGCTGATCGGTCGGCGGTTCCACAAGTCGATGACCCTGTCGGGGATCTCGCAGATGCTGCGGAGACACGGCTGGAGTCATCAGGTTCCGGCCCGTCGTGCGGTCGAGCGCGACGAGGCGGCGGTGGCCGGCTGGGTGAAGGACGTGTGGCCGCACGTGGAAACACCGCGGCGGCGCTCGGGGCCTGGATCGTCTTTGAGTTGCGCCGTGAGGCGCTGTGATTCGTGTGGAGGTGAGAGACCTTCACCGCTGACCTGTCGTAGCAGGGAGGTGGAGCTGAGGGCAGCCTGATCCGGGTGATGCCGGGGAGGGCGGGAGCGGCCCTGACGAAGCCGGGACGTGCCAGTACTGCCAGATGGTGCGGGTCCGGCGAGCGGGATGGAGAGGAGTACGCGAGGAACCGGCGTCTTTACGTCTCTTAACGACTACACCGGCTCGAACCTGGCGGATCTGGGCCGGAAGCGGTGCGCACTCGCTGCCTGGTGGCAGTGAGGAACTCCTTGACCGGTATTTCGAAGCCGTTCGGGAGGCCACGAGGAAGGTCTACGGCGTACTCGTGGCGATGCCGCAGGGACACAGTCGGGCTCCTACTCCAACGAGCGAATCGCAGTGAACACGGGAACCACCTGTTCTCAACTCCCCTGTCGTGCACAGCCAGTGCCCGGTTGGGGATAGGCGCATCGACCGCCGAACGGTCCGGGTGGGGCGGAGCCGCCGTAGTACTCCGAGCCGGGGAGAGCCCGCGCACATGGGGAAGGGCGGCAGCGGTATCGAGAAGGGATGGAGACTGCAATGCCGAAAGACGCACCGCTGAACAGCGGCGCTCTGCTGGAGGCGGACCTGGTGGGTCCACGCCAGCGGGTATCGGAGATGCAGGCCAAGCTTCACCGTTGGGCGGCGGCCGATCCCGGCCGCCGGTTCGATGATCTGTTCAACCTCGTGCACGACCCGGCGACGCTGATCGCGGCGTTCGACCGGGTCGCCGGCAACCGGGGAGCCCGCACTCCCGGCGTGGACGGCCTGACGGCCGCCGACGTTGAGGAGCGATTCGGGGTCGCCGGATTCTTGGACGACCTACGGGCCCAGCTCAGGCAGGGCTCGTTCCGGCCGCTACCGGTGCGGGAACGCAAGATTCCCAAACCAGGCGGGTCGGGGAAGGTTCGGCGGCTGGGGATTCCCGTGATCGCCGACCGGGTCGTCCAGGCCGCGCTGAAGCTGGTGCTGGAGCCGATCTTCGAGGCCGACTTCAAGCCGGTCTCCTACGGGTTCCGGCCCAAGCGGCGGGCACAGGACGCGATTGCCGAGATCCACTTCTATGGCACCCACGGCTATCGGTGGGTGCTGGACGCGGACATCGCGGCGTGCTTCGACGAGATCGACCACGTCGCGCTGATGGACCGTATCCGGATGAGGGTCAAGGATAAGCGGGTACTGGCGCTGGTGAAGGCGTTCCTGAAGGCCGGTCTCCTCACGGAACTCGGTGAACAGCAGGAGACCTTCACCGGCACGCCGCAAGGGGGCATCATCTCCCCTCTCCTGGCGAACATCGCCCTGTCGGTGCTCGATGAGCACCTGCACCGGGCATGGGAACCGGACGGGGAACTGTCCACCAGCAGTCGGCGCGAACGGCGGAGTGCCAAGGGCCTGCCCTCGTGGCGGCTGGTCCGCTACGCGGACGACTTCGTCGTCCTGGTCAAAGGGACCAGGCAGGACACCGAGGCACTGCGCGAGGAGATCGCCCAGGTCCTCGCACCGATGGGGTTGCGGCTCTCGGAAGCCAAGACCCAACTGGTGCACCTGAGCGAGGGGTTCGACTTTCTGGGGTTCCACATCCAGTGGCGCCGCAAGCGCGGAACGGACAAGTGGTACGTCTACACCTTCATCGCCGACCGGCCCGTCCGGTCGGTGAAGGCGAAGATCCGTACCCTCACCCACAGAACGTCGCAGCAGGACCTGGCCGTGGTGCTGATCAATCTGAACAGGGTCACCCACGGATGGGCCAACTACTTCAGGCATGCCGTTGCGAAGCGCACCTTCAGTAATCTGGACAACCTCGTCTGGTGGCGAGTGATCCGGCTGCTGCAAGAGCGGCATCACTGGAACTGGTCGGACGTCCGCAGAAGGCTCACCACCCCCACCGGGCGATGGCTGCCGATCAGCGCGGGCGAGATCGAGTTGCGGAAGATCAGCGCGATCCCGGTCACCCGGTATCGCTACCGCGGCAACACGATTCCCAGCCCCTGGGCCACTGCAACCACCTGACGGCAGAGACCGTGGAGAGCCCGTTGCGTCGAGAGGCGCACGGCGGGTTCGGCGAGAGGTCCGGGGAAACGGGCCGGGAGCAATCTCGGCACCGCGCCCCGGGCCTACTCAGCGACGAAGCCGGATTCTCGATGACGCCGCCGACCTCCCGCACCTGGAGCCAGCGTGGCACCACACCGGTCAGCCGAGTCCGCGGCCGTTCCCAGCGGCGCTTCTCCATCGCAGCCCTGTGCTGCTACAGACCCGGCGAACGCTCCCGCCTCGTCTACCGGCCCAAACAGCATGCCGATCACAAGAGCGGCGGCCGCAAGAGCTTCGCCTGGACCGAGTACCGCGACCTCCTCATCGCCGCCCACCAGCAACTCGGCTCACCCATCGTCCTCATCTGGGACAACTTGAACGTCCACAAAGACCGCCGGATGAAGGCCTTCATCAACGCGCAGGACTGGCTCACCGCCTACCACCTGCCGGCCTACGCGCCTGACCTCAACCCCGTGGAAGGCATCTGGTCAATCCTCCGCCGCACCACCCAGGCCAACACGGCCTTCACCGACCCGAGCCACCTCATACGCCGGCTCCGACACGGCCTCCGCCAGATCCAATACCGCAGCGACATCATCGACGGATGCCTCACCGGAACCGGACTCACACTGACGACACCACGACTACAAGCTCAGTAACCTCAGTGCGGCAGTTCCACGACGGGCAGTCAGTATCAAGGTCAAGCCGGAGCACACTCTGGAGCCTGGATCCGGCAAGGTCACGGACCTGCGTTGCCCTCGAAGGCGCCCAGGTTGATCAGGCTTATTCGGTCGTCCCAGGCGTCCCACCGCACATGCTTGTGTGCGCCCCAGTAGTAGTTGTCGTAGCCCATGAGGTCGCCGTATGCCTCGTCTTCGTGAGCCGTGTCGGGTGTGCCGAACACGGCCAGGAGATCCTCGTACGAGGTCAGGTGGGCGAAATGGGAGAGATGAGGTCCGTAGATCGCGAAGCCGACGACGGCTCCGGCTCGAATCTTGTAGGTGAGCTTGTCGGCGCAGTACAAGAACCCGTCTGACTGGGCAGCGTGGTCGATGACCTCGTCGAGGGTCAGCCGCCGCCCGTCGGCGTCGTAGTACTCGCTGTCGATGTTGGTCCCGCCGCGGGCGACTACGGAGGACTGCGCCTGGGTGATGATCCGGCGTGGAATGCTGGTGGCTGGTGCTCCCAGCGCCGTTCCGCCCATCTTGACGGTCGTGAGGTCGAGGTGTGGTAGGGACAGCACGTCCAGGTTGTCGAGGATCTCGATCATCGTCAGAGTCTAGGCTTGACGTTCATCCAGTGCGCCGGGGCTTGGTGCCGACCTTGTGGTGTGAGGGCCGGGTGTAGGACTCGTCGGTGGCGAGGACGCGTCCGACGTCGTAGCGGGTGGCGGGCTGCTGGTTCTGCGAGCCGAGTGGGCGGCCGGGGCCCGGTCGGGTGGGTTTCGGTGCACGAGCTGGCGTGCCCGTCCGTGCGCGCAGGTTCCTGAACCCCCGGCGGACGCGGGCCGGGGTGAGCTTGTTCGGTTCCGCCGGTCGTTCCCACGGTCGGCGGAGGTCCCGTGCGAGTGGCCGGGCGAGGCGGAGTTGCGCGTGTGCGGCCAGGACGAGCCACGTCCAGCGGTCGGCCGCGGCGGAGTCGCGGAGCTTGGGCCGAGTCCAGCCGAGGGTTTGCTTGAGCAGGCGAAACGTGTGCTCGACGTCGAACCTTCGCAGGAACGCCTGCCAACACCGGTCGACGTCCTCGGGAGCGACCCCGGCGCCCGACCACCACAGCCAGACCGGCTTGTTGACCCCGCCGCTGGGCAGTTTCGCCACGGTCAACCGGATTACGGTGCCCTCGATGATCGGCGGCGGCCCTTCGTGGTTCCCCCACGCGGCTCTGCGGGTCAGCCGGGGGTGGAGCCGGTCCCACGCCTGCGCGGTCGCGATCCCGTACCGCTCCGTGGTCGTGGAGGTGACCGCCGCCGCCTCGCCCCAGGTGTGCGGGTCGCCGAACACGAACTCGCCGCCATGCTTCGGCGGGCGACCGCCCTGCGGCGGGCAGATCCACGGGACTGGGACCGGCTTGCGCATCACCCGGTCCGAGCGGAGCCGGCCCAAGACCTCGATCGGCATGTCCGCCAAAAGGTGCGCGATCCGAGGCGCGTCGTAGCCAGCGTCCAGGACGACGAGGACGTCCGGTTGGCCCCGCTGCCACTGGCCCGCTGCGATGAGGCGTTCGACGACCTCGCGGACCTGGATGGCGGTGACGGCCGCGAGGTCGGCGCCGGGCTCCAGCCGGATCGCGTCCAGGAGGGCGGTCCAGGAGGTGCGGCCGCTCTCCAGCGCGGCAACGATCGAGTACGGCCAGCCCGGAACCATCTGGTGTTTGCCCAGGCCCCGGCCGAAGGTGTGGCAGAAGGAACGGTCCGAGCACGTGTCGGCGTCCGGCCGTAGCCACGGCGAGACGTCGACCGCCAGCACCAGACGCCCGTCGGCCGCGCGGGGCAGCGGCACCCCGACCAGGGCACGGCGGAGCCGGGCGACGTCGATCCGGCCTTGGTTCAGTCCGGCGTAGAGGGCGCCGTGCCCTCGCCGGTGCTCCGGCGCGAGGGCCAGGTCCACGAGCGTGCGAACTGGACCGTCGGTACACAACAACGCGTCACACAGCTCGAAGAGGGCATCGCCCCGGGCAAGCAGGGAGGCGTACAGCTCGGTGCGGAACGCCGTCACCGCCGTGAACGCGTCTGGTTGAACCCCGTGCTCGACCTGTCCCACGATCCAGCCTCCACGCGCCGCGCCGACCTCTGCCCGCAGGATCAGGCCCTGGCCTCGTGGACACGCCGTGAACAGGGGAAACCCCGAACAAGTTCGAGCCCCGTTCGATGGCGGACCAAAAACGTCAAGCTCAACCCCGGCGGACGCTTCGTCTTCTCCCAGCCGCCCGCTATCCCCGCGCCTACGGTCCGCAGGGCATGTACAAGGGTGGCTTCGCGGGACCGGCCATGTTCACCTACCGGTACAGCTACACCCTGGAGGCGTGGGAGGACTTCATGCGCGCGGCGGGGTTCGAGCAGGTGCTGGCTCGCGAACTCGACGCGCCGACGTCCGGCCACATCGGCACCCTCATCGTCCAGGGCACCCGGCCCTGACGACCCGCACGCTCGCCCATGTCACCGCGGGCCACATCGAAGGCGGGGCGCGGTGCTGCCCGGCTTCGGTAGGGTGCTGCCCCTGTTCCTGGGAGGTACGACGTGGAAGACGAACCCCTCGACCGGTGGGCCGCACGCCGCCAAGGTGCCCGGCGCCCCGGCCGCGGACGCCGGCGGGGAGCACGCGGGGCACGGCGCCGGCGACGGCGCGCAGACGGCGCCGCCCACCCCGGCCGACGCCATCGGCATCGACGGCGCGGTCGCGGCCGCGCGGGCCGCGGGGGTCACCGAGTCCCTGCGGATCACCCTGCCCGCGAAGGGCAAGGGGTACGTGGTCAAGGAGCAGGACAAGCAGGTGCCGGTGCACCTGGACTCCGTCGCCATCGACCCCGCCGACGGCCGGGTCATGGACGAACTCCGCTTCGCCGACTACCCGCTGCTCCCCCAGCTGACCCGCTTCGGCATCGACCTGCACATGGGCCTGACCTTCGGTCTCGCCAACCAGCTGGCGCTGGCCGCGCTCGCGGTGCTGCTGATGTTCATGGTCGTCTGGGGCTACCGCATGTGGTGGCTGCGCCGCCCGACCAAGGAGCGCAAGCTGTCGGCAGGCCGGCCGCAGCCGCGCGGAGCGTGGCGGAAGCTGCCGGTGACGGTGCTGCTGCCGCTGGCCGCCGCGACGGCCCTCGTGGGCTGGTTCGTACCGCTGCTCGGGATCAGCCTGCTGGTGTTCCTGGCGGCCGACGTGGCGCTGGGCTTCGCCGCGTCGCGGCGCCGGGCCGGGGCCGGCGCCGGCGTCTAGGGCAACGTCCGTGGGCCGGGGCTTCCCCGGGAGCCCCGGCCCACGGCGTCAGCCGATCTTCCAGAGGGTGAGTGCGGTGACGTAGTCCGGCATGGGGCCGATGGACCCCTTGCTCGTGTCGAGCACGACCTCGGTGATGCGGAGCATCGCCAGGTTGTTGTCACCGGTGACGGTGCACAGCACCGTCCCCTTCGTGAGCGTCTTGCCCGCCTTCAGCTCGTCCTTGCCCACCCTGGAGGCCAAGGTGTTGGTGGCGACGGCGTCCCGGCACTCCTCCGGCGTGGTGCCGGTGCTCTTGCCCATGGCTGTCAGGAAGCGCAGATCGGCGTCGCCCCAGTCCTGGTAGGTGAGCTCCATGCCCTGGGTCTTGCCGATGGCTCCTTTCGGGAAGATCTGCGGGGCGTCCAGGTCGACGTGGGTCCCGGTGCTGGAGGAGGGCGCGCGCAGGGTCAGGGGCTTGTCCTGGAAGACCGGCGTGTACGCGGACTTCGGCGAGGAGGAGGCCGAGGGCGCGGTCTTGGGCCCGGACGAGACCGGGGCCGGAGCCGGGGCCTGGACCTGCGCCTGGTCGGAGGAGGCGGGCGCGACCGGCCCCTCCTGCTTCGCGTCGTCCTTCGCGGCGCCGCCGCCGTCGAGCAGCCGGACCGCGCCGGCGCCCGCGAGGACGGCCAGTACGAGGCCGGCCCCGATCAGCACGCCCCGGAACCGCTTCGGTCCGGGGGCCGGCGCGGGCGCCGGGCCCGGCACCGGGGGGTGCGTCGGGTGGCCGGCGGCCGGCGGGGGACCCGCGGGCCGGGGCGGCGCGCCCACCGTCGGCGCCCCGTACACCCCGCCGAAGGCGCCGGCGGGACCAGCGCCCGTACCGCCCGTACCCGATCCGCCCGCGCCAACGCCCGCGCGGCCCGTACCCGCGCCCGCGTCCGCGACCGTGGGCACCGGCGGGTTCTCCGCGGCCCGCACCCGTCGGGCGATCTCCAGCCCGACCGGCTCCGGGAGCCAGCCGTCGAAATCGTTCAGCGGCCGCCCGACGAACAGTTCGCACATCGCGGCGAGCTCGTCCGTACCGATCCGCTCCGCCGGATCCGCCGTCAGGCAGCGCTCCAGCAACGGCCGCAGCTCCGCCGGGTAGCCGTTCAGGTCCGGAGGCAGCCGGTCGGTGTTGGCGATCCGCACACCGAGGGCGGTGGCCCCGCCCTCCCCGTACGGGTGCCGCCCGGTGGCCGCGACCGCCGCGATGAGCCCGACCGCGAACAGGTCGCTCGCGGTGGTGACCTCGGCGCCCAGCGCGTGTTCGGGGGACATGTACTGCGGGGTGCCGATGACCCCGCCGGTCCGGGTGAGCTGCGTACTGTCGGCGGCCCGGGCGATCCCGAAGTCGATGACGTACGGACCGGCCGCGCCGAGCAGGAGGTTGGCGGGCTTCAGATCGCGGTGCACGACCCCCGCCGCGTGGATGGAGGCGAGCGCCCGCGCCGTGCAGCCGACCAGCTGGAAGACGGTGTCCAGCGGGAGCGGACCGTAGGTGCTCACGGCGTCGTGCAGCGACAGCCCCGGCACGAACACCGACGCCAGCCAGGGCGTGGCGCCGGTGGTGTCGTGGTCGAGGACCGGGACGAGGTGGTAGCCCTGCACCCGGCGGGCGGCCTGCACTTCCTGCTCGAAACGGCGCCGGAAGTCGGGGTCCTGCCCGAACTCCCGGCGGATGAGCTTCAGTGCCACCGGCTGGCCGCCGCGCGTGTGCGAGAGGTAGACGGTCCCCATGCCGCCTTCGCCGATCCGGGCGAGCAGCCGGTAGCCGGCGTTCTCGCGGGGGTCCTGGGGTTCAAGTGGGGCGAGTATGCCGCCGGTTCCGGTAGTCACGCTTGCGCAGCCTACGACAACGGGCGGGGGAGGACGGCACTGGCCTGCGGGAACGGGGGCCGGGGCGGGGGGTGTTGGGGTGGGGGTGCGGGCCCGGGGGAAGGCATCGGCAGCGAACCCACGAAAACGAGATAGCCGCGAACCTGGACCACATCCACGCCCTTGGAGCCCGGCGCCATCGACCCGTCGACGGTTCCGGGCGGCATGCGCCAAAACAGTTGGATCTCCCGCTCGGCGGCGTACCCGCCCGGGAGCGGATCGCCCTTGCGTACCGGACGCAGCGGGGGCTGTACCGCGGCGCCGTCAGCACTGGCGGAGTACCACGTGGGGGTGGGAATCGGGACGGGGGTCTGTGCGGTCTCGTCGCGTACGAGCGGATCGCCGAGGCTTGCTCGGGCCATGGTGGGGCTCTCTTTCGGTGGGTACGGAAAGTCAGGGGCCGGCGGGTTACTCCCACCAGCCGACAGGGGTGAAGGAGCACTGGGCTTCGGGTAGTTCCTCTTCCGCCTTCTTCGGCGGTGCGGTCCTGTTCCAGGGCCTGACGAGTCCGCGCTGGGCCGCTGCTGGGCGGTGAGTCTGTTCCGCAGGTGGTTGACGACGGCGTTCGTCTTAGCGAGCGGGTCGTGTGCCTCGTAGCCCGTCCAGGGCTGTGCCACGCGTCCCTCCGCGGCCTCGCGCAACCGGTCTCGCTCGTCTTCGCGTTGCAGCTCGTACGCCGCGGCCCCTACACGGCTCTCCCACTCGCGCCACGGTTGCTCGTCCGACCAAGCGACGGGAGTACCGGAGCCGTTGAGCACCGGCACCGGGGAGACCATCCAGGACGGCGGCCCCTCGGGGCGGTAGGGGGCCCTGGGGCAGCTCGGCGGGGGCTCGGCGAGGGTCTGCTCAGCCAGCACCCGAACGGGGCTCACAACTTCTTGTACGGGCTCCGGCTCCGGTTCCTCTACGGGGAGGTCGGCGTCGATGAACACAGGGCCGCCCCGCAGCATGGTCCGTCGCTGGTCGCCTCGCGTACGCGTACGTCGCATCGTCAGTCCACCAGATCGGGCAGGCCCGACGCCCGCGGCGGTACGGGCCGCGCCGCCTTCCGCGCCCGGGCGAAAGTCGGCGGCGGGTCACCGTCACCGCGGCGACGGACGACCGGCGGGGAAGGCGGCCGGGAGAAGTCCACCAGCGCCAGCCTCGACTGGTAGTCGGCCTCCTTGGCCGCCAGGGCCTCGGCGTAGTCGCCGCGGGCCTCAGGAGTCGAGAGGTCGATGATCGGCTCGGCAGGGGCGTGCCGCGGCCGGCGCAAGGGGTTGAAGCACTTCATGGTCACCTCGGCTGGATGAGTCGCTGGTACGCCTGCGGTCGCGGCTGCGGAGGAGGAGGTGGCGGAGGTGGTTCCGGGATGAGGTAGCCGATGGGGGCCACCTTCCGCGGGCCGTGCTCCGGCTCCTCCTGCTGTGCCAGGTACGACGCCTCCCGCTCGCGGTGCCGCTGCTCCTGGTCCCGGCGGGCGAAGTAGCCGGTAGCGAAGTCGGTGACGACCTCTGATTCGTCGTCATCGGTGGCCAGCGCCTTGGGGACCGTCATGCGAGGACGGCCCTGTGCTGCTGGTGGCCGCGCTGGCATCTCCGCGGGCGCGGCGCTGTTCGTGATGCTGTACACCTCGGCGAGGCGGTTAAGCTTGACGTTTAACGTCAGTGCGGCAGTTCCACGACGGGCAGTCAGTATCAAGGTCAAGCCGGAGCACACTCTGGAGCCTGGATCCGGCAAGGTCACGGACCTGCGTTGCCCTCGAAGGCGCCCAGGTTGATCAGGCTTATTCGGTCGTCCCAGGCGTCCCACCGCACATGCTTGTGTGCGCCCCAGTAGTAGTTGTCGTAGCCCATGAGGTCGCCGTATGCCTCGTCTTCGTGAGCCGTGTCGGGTGTGCCGAACACGGCCAGGAGATCCTCGTACGAGGTCAGGTGGGCGAAATGGGAGAGATGAGGTCCGTAGATCGCGAAGCCGACGACGGCTCCGGCTCGAATCTTGTAGGTGAGCTTGTCGGCGCAGTACAAGAACCCGTCTGACTGGGCAGCGTGGTCGATGACCTCGTCGAGGGTCAGCCGCCGCCCGTCGGCGTCGTAGTACTCGCTGTCGATGTTGGTCCCGCCGCGGGCGACTACGGAGGACTGCGCCTGGGTGATGATCCGGCGTGGAATGCTGGTGGCTGGTGCTCCCAGCGCCGTTCCGCCCATCTTGACGGTCGTGAGGTCGAGGTGTGGTAGGGACAGCACGTCCAGGTTGTCGAGGATCTCGATCATCGTCAGAGTCTAGGCTTGACGTTCATCCAGTGCGCCGGGGCTTGGTGCCGACCTTGTGGTGTGAGGGCCGGGTGTAGGACTCGTCGGTGGCGAGGACGCGTCCGACGTCGTAGCGGGTGGCGGGCTGCTGGTTCTGCGAGCCGAGTGGGCGGCCGGGGCCCGGTCGGGTGGGTTTCGGTGCACGAGCTGGCGTGCCCGTCCGTGCGCGCAGGTTCCTGAACCCCCGGCGGACGCGGGCCGGGGTGAGCTTGTTCGGTTCCGCCGGTCGTTCCCACGGTCGGCGGAGGTCCCGTGCGAGTGGCCGGGCGAGGCGGAGTTGCGCGTGTGCGGCCAGGACGAGCCACGTCCAGCCCCGAGACCCTCAAGGCCATCGGCAAGCCCGGAAGATCTTGGTAGATAAAGAACAAGCTGAGCTTGATCTTCAACCTTCTGGATGCTGTGCGTGTTGCTCGGTGGAACAAAATGCGATGCGCACCGGCGGTCAGCCGGTCAAACTCGCGGGCATGACTGCGAAGATCACTCGTATCAACCCCGAGCAGCTGCACGAGACGCCCGGCTATCACCACATCACCGTGGTGGAGACCGGTCGTACGGCCTACCTGGCGGGGCAGTGCCCGCTCGATCGGAGTGGTTCCCTCGTCGGTTCCGGATCGCTAGAGGTGCAAGTCGAGCAGGTTGTGGTGAACGCACTCACTGCCTTGGCTGCGGTTGATGCCGAGCCGAAACATGTGGTGCGCTCGGTGATCTATGTGCGGAGCGACGACAGAGACGTTCTGGGCGTCGCTTGGCGTCGGCTCACCGACTCAGCTCTCGGGCCGGCGTTCACCACCGCCAGCACGCTGTTGGGTGTTGCCCAACTCGGCTTCACGGGGCAGCTCATTGAAGTGGACCTCACCGTGGCGCTGCCCGACTGAGCCTCCTCGTCTCCAGGTGTCACACCTTCCGTCTGTTCGAGCTGGCCCTCGGCCGGACCCGGCCCGGACTGCGCGCACCAGAAGCGGCCGACCGCTGGACCTGGCCGATCACCGCCGCCCACACCCAGCTCCGGCTCGCCCGGCCCTCGTCCAGGACCTGCGACACCCATGGGGAAAGCCGGTCAGCACCGACCGGCTGACGGTCCCATGCCTGTGTGACGGCCTTGCCGTAGTTCGCGGTGGCCGTGCGGGTGGTGACGGAGGGCTCGGGCCAGGTTTCGGGCTCGGCGAAGCGGAGCTCCGGCCGGTGCTTCGGCGGCCGGCCTCCCCTCGGGGCGTAGACCCGTGGTGACCAGCTCGACGGGCAGGTCCCGCAGGACCCGTGCCGGGCGGGTGACGTCGTAGCCGGTGTCCGTCACGAGGACGACGTCGGGCTCGCCCGGTACCCACTGGCCTGCCGCGACGAGCTGTTCGACGACGTCACGGAGTTGGGCTGCGGTCACCGCAGTGGCGTCGTCGGCCGGGCCGAGTCGGACCGCATCCAGCATCTGCGTCCAGGACGGGGCGCCCATCTCCAGCACGGCGACGAACGAGTAGGGCCAGCCGGGGCACCGGGGCAGCGGCAGGAGCGTCAGCTCGACTGCCGAGTGCACCGCACCCGGCGCACACACCACCGCGTCAGCGAGCTCGAACAACTCGTCCCGGAAGCGTGCCGCTTCTGCGGTTCCGATCGGTGCACCTTGGTCGGAGCACGTGATCAGACGAGGGCCGCCTCGGTGTCAGGCTCCCTCGGGAGTGATCAGGCAGAAGGGATGGCCGACGGGGTCCTCGTAGACGCGGTATCCGATCGGCTTGTCCGAACCATCCAGCAGCTTCGCGCCGAGGGCGAGTACCTGGGCCTCAGCTATGTCGAGGTCCGTGACCATCACGTCGATGTGCATTTGCTGAGGACGCGCGGGATCCGTCCACCGCGGCGCGCGAAAGCCCTCCACCCGCTGGAAGAGGACCACTGGGGTGCCCGCCGCGTCCTGGAGCACGACGAACTCGCCGGTGTCGGCCTGCCGTGAGAGCGACAGCAGCTTCTCGTAGAAACCGGCGAGTTCATCCGGGTCCGGGCAGTCGATGACAACGGTGTACAGGCGTCCGATCATGCGGCTCACTCTGCCACTGGCTCGCGAGCGGCCAAACGGCAGGGGCCCGGCCGAAGGTCAAAGAGCAAGCCGAGCTCGCCGTTTGACGTCTGGTCATCGAACGGACCTGCCACGGGCCGGAGCCAGATCCTGTGGGCGGGGTCGCTGCGGCACGGAGGCGGGGATCGTGGGTCTGGTCGAGTGCGAGGTTCAACGGGACGTATGCACCGATGGTCCGGTCCGCACTCTCGTGGACCTGGCGGTCGCTCCCGAACATCGGCGCGGACACAGGGCGTTGCACTTCGGGATCAACCTCGGTCGGATTGACGTCGCCCGGCTGGGTGCCGCGAACATCTTGGTCGTCCTCGATGCCGGCTACGACGCGCCCCGCATCGCCCATCTCCTGAGGGATCTTCCCGCCGAGGTGCTGGGCCGGCTCCGCCGTGGATCTGCCCGCCGCACGGCGCGCCCGCCCGAGCACGGCGGCGCGTTCGTCTTCGGCGACCCGGCCCCGTGGGGTGGGGCCACCGCGGTCACCGTCACCCACACCGACCGGTACGGGGCAGCGACCGCGCAGGCGTGGGACCTGCCCGTCCCCGGCTGCCCCCCGGGCCGCGCGGCTCGACGATGCGGGCCCGCTGCCGATCACCGCGGGCACCGCGATCCGCCTGACGGTCGAGGAGCTACCCACCGGTGGGGCGAACGGGCCCGTCCGGCCGTGGTGGTCAGGCACCGGCGCCGCCACGGACGACGTCGACGCTGCTGGCAGGCGCTCCTACGCCGCTTCCGGTGAACCGAACCCCACCCGCGCCGGCCCCGGCGAACCGCTCGGCTCGTAGAACCGGCGGCCCGCCACCCGCTACGACGTCGGGCGCGTCCTCGCCACCGGCGAGGCGCGTACAGTCGCCCAGCCCACCATCACAGGGGAACGGCGGGCGGCGGATCTCGTCCGTCCAGTACATCAACCCAAGTGACAACGGACTGAGACGGATCAACACCCAGCAGGAACACCGTCTCCGCCTCACGCTCCAGTGCGATGACCCACGGCGATGGCGTCCCCTCCGGAGCCGTCAATACGTAGTTGCGGCAGATCCCGTGAAAGGGCAGGCCCGAGATCGAGTCCGCGATCGGGTCTCCAGGACGTGAGTCCCTCAGCAAGGCTGCTACCTCGCCGACGAGACCAGGGCAGACGTCCACCAGGAGCAGAGGGCTCTTCTCGGGACTCTCGCGGGACTCCATGCCGCGAAGCTTGTCAGGCCCTGTTGTTCACCGGCAAGCAGAGTCCGGCGGCGGCCCGGCCGCGAGGAGGAAGCGGGCCCGTTCACCGAAGAAGCGCCGCTCCCACCCCCCCGGCACGGTGTCAGAGCGGCCGGGGAGGCTGGGTCCGCCAGAACGCGCAACCGTGCTCCGCCCCGAACGTGGTGCTCGTCCGCGTCGCCGCCGGGTCGAGGGTGAGCACCGTGGCGGCTCCGGCTCCGGCTCCGGCACCGGTCGGCGGCCACGGGGTCTGGCCCGCCACCACGGGCGCACCGAAGCGGGCGAACGCCGCCCAGTAGCGCTTCATCCGGTTCCCGAGCGCGACCTGCACCGGCGTCAGCGGGCGCTCGCCCCTCGTGAAGTCGTGCAGATAGGCCAGCTCCGCACTGTGCGCGTTCGACTCGTCCAGGCCCGGTACCTGCGCGCCCGCGAGCGTCGGCGACCGCGGGTCGTCGAACTCGTAGACGTACGTCGGCACTTGGGCTGCGAACAGTTGCGCCGTCCACGCGGTGTGGCACGCGAAGGTCGAGTCCGTCATGACGGCGGACAGCGCCAGGTACGGCGAACCGTACTTCGCGACCGGGTACCGTGCGAGCACCTCGGGCCCGGCCGCCCCGTGATCCGCCAGGATCTGCGCCGTGTACTGCTCGGCGGTCAGGTACGGCTGCGTCAGGGCGACGAAGAAGCGGGCCTCGGAGCGGGTGCTCCCGATCAGCACCGGCACCTTGTTCCACGCACCGCTCCCGATGGCCTGCGCGGGAGCGACCGGCAGCAGCCCGTCGCCGGAGGCCGGACCCCGCGAGGGCAGCGTACGGGCCGCCTCCACCAGCGCCGCTCCGGAGGCGGCGCGCAGGCACGCGGCCACCTCGGCGGAAGCGGTGCAGCCCGCCCGTGCGGCGAAGGACCGCGACTGTCCCTCGGCGTCCGCGCTGTCCGGAGTGCCCAGCAGCGTGCACGGACCGCTCTGCAGCACGGCCCGGTGGAACAGGCCGGCGGCCGACGGGGCGGCCAGCAGCGCACAGACGGAACCGCTGCCCGCCGACTGTCCGGAGATCGTCACGCTGCCCGGATCCCCGCCGAACGCGCCGATGTTCTCCCGGGTCCAGCGCAGCGCCGCGATCTGGTCCAACAGCCCGAAGGATCCGGAGCGCAGGGCGTTCTCCCGGCCGAGTTCGGGCAGCGCGAGATAGCCGAGCTGCCCCAGCCGGTAGTTGATGCTGACCACCACGCTCCCGGTGAGGTCGGCCGTCGTCCGCCCGCCGAACTGGGTGCCCGTTCCTTGGCTGTACGCACCCCCGTGCATCCAGAAGATCACCGGGAGCCGGGCTCCGGGGCGGGCGGTCCGGGGCCGGTACACGTCCAGGTACAGGCAGTCCTCGCTGACGGCCGCCGGATCGCTCAGGCCGAACGGCGAGAACTGCAGGCACGCCGGGGACTGCCGGGTGGCCTCCCGGACCCCGTGCCAGCGGGGCGCGGGCGCGGGGGTTCGCAGCCGTGCGTCCCCGACCGGGGGAGCGGCGTAGGGGACGCCGAGGAACTCCTGCGCGCCGCCCTGGGACTGGCCGCGCAGGGTGCCCTGCGCGACGGTGACCACCGGGTGCGGTGATCCGCCGGACGGGGTCGACCCCGCGGGTGGTGCGGAGGCGAGCAGTGCCATTAGGGCGAGTGCGGTACCGAGCAGGGACCTTGCCGAAGGCAGCCGTGTCCCGGGCCTCTTCATCCGTCCTCCTGGAATGTTGCCGGTGCGTGCCGAAGCCGAGCCGATGTCGTGCCGGGGTGGATCGGGGTGGATCGGGGTGGATCGGGGCGATCCGGCCGGGGCGGGAGCGGGGTGCGGGCTCCGCCCCGGCCGGGACCGTCAGGGGCGCAGCCCGGCGATCAGTGCTGAGGTCACGGCCCGGTCGGCCGGCCCGGTGTTCCAGTCGGCGTTCATCGGGCTGACGGCGATCCGGCCCGCGGTCACGGCCTCGACGTCACTGCCCTTGGCGGCGGGCCGCAGGTCGACCTTGACGGTCATCTTCCAGGTGCCGTCGCCCGCGTCGGTGAAGTCCGGTTCGAGCAGGGTCTGCGGATCCTGGAAGGTCGGGGACACACCCGCGGCCGTTCCCTTGCCGTCCGCGCCGACCACCGGGTGGTTGACGTTCAGGCCGACGCCCTCGGGCAGCAGCGGCCCGGACCGGGCCCGCGTCCGCAGTCGGTCGATCAGCTTGACGGCGAAGTCGAGCGTCGGCCCCATCGCGTTGACCGTGGTGACCGGGTCGGGCGCGCTGACGCCCCCGGTGCTCAGCGCGATGGCCGGTACGCCGTGCTCCAGCGCGGCGACGGCGCCGCCGACCGTACCGGAGTGGGTGGCGAGGCCGGCGACGTTCGGGCCGAAGTTGGTACCGGAGACGACCAGGTCGGGGGCGTCGCCCGCGAACACCTCGGCCAGCCCGAAGGCGACGGAGTCGCCCGGGGTGCCGTCGACGGCCCAGACCTTGGGCTCGGGGTGCTTCACGGTGATCGTCGGGGCGCTCATCATCTTCGTGCCGGTGCCGCTCTGGTTGGTGAGCGGGGCGACGATCGTGACGTCGTGCCCGGCGGCGGTCAGCCGCTCGAAGGCCTTGCGGATGCCCGGGGCGTCGTAGCCGTCGTCGTTCGTGAGCAGGATCCGCAACGGGCCGGCGGGCGCGGTCTGCGGCGCGGCGACCGCCGGGGCCGTGCCGGCCAGGGCCGGCGTGCACAGCAGCAGCGCGGCCAGCGGCAGAACTCGCTTGCGTCTCACAGGTGCTCCTTGGGAGGGGAGGGGGGCGAGGGTGAGCAGGGGTGGGGACCGGCGGGCGCACGACCCTCGGCGTGCGCCCGCCGGAGCTTGCGGACGGGCGGGCCCGGCAAGGGGTCAGCGCACGCTGCGGATCGGGAGGATGGCGAGCGCGCCGACCAGCGAGAGGGCCCCGCCGACGAGGAAGAGCGGGGTGTAGCCGCCCAGGCCGGTGACGACGGCCGAGGCGACGAACGGGGCGATGATCTGCGGCCCGGCGTTCGCGATGTTGAGGACGCCCATGTCGCGGGCGGCGTCCTCGGCCCGCGGGAGGACCAGGGTGACGAGCGCGGTGTCGACCGCCATGAAACAGCCGAAGGCGAGACCGTTGAGCGCGCTGAAGACGAGCATGCCGGTCCAGGTCGGGCTGATCACGGGGACCACCATGACGAGCCCGGCGAGGGCCGCCGATACGCCGACGAACACCTTGCGGCGGTTCCAGCGGTCGGACAACAGACCGCCCACCACGGTGGAGACGGCCATCGCGACCATCGACACCGGGGTGAGGACGGCCATGGCGGCGGGCGGGGTCAGTCCGTCGGGCAGCGTGATGTGGTCGCCCAGGATGTACAGCTGGTAGCCGACGACGGAGAAGTAGCCGAGGACCATCAGGGCCCGGCCGATGAAGGCCCACCGGAAGTCGTGGTTGGCCAGGGCTGAGAGGAAGGCGGCCAGTTGGGCGCCCTTGGGCCGGGCGGGCGTCGCGGCGGCGGGCCCGGTGCGCGGGACGTCCCGGCAGAAGGCGCTGAGCAGCAGGGCGGACCCGGCGACGACGGCACCGAGGACGAGGTAGCCGGTGCGCAGCTGGTCCGCGGTCCGGGAGGCGATGAGCACGCCGACCGTACCGCCGATCGGCAGGCCGAGTCCGACCAGTGCGGACGCGGTGCCGCGGCGGGCCGCGGGGATCCGGTCGGGCACGATCGCGGTGACCGCTGCCTGGTAGACGTTCATCGTCGCCTGGATCAGGCACCATCCGATGCCGACGAGCAGCGCCGTGCGCACGCTGCCGAGGAGGGCGAGGAGGACGAGCGAGGCCAGGCCACCGCCCACGATCCACGGGTTGCGGCGCCCGCTGCGATCGGAGAGGGCGCCGGCGATGGGGTTGAAGGCGGTGGCGAAGACCGCGCTGACGCCGCCGATCAGGCCGAGTACGGCGACCTTGTCGTCGGGGGCGATCGCCGCGACCTGGGTGGGTAGCAGGACGGAGCCGACGCCCATGTAGAGCGCCATCATCGCCGAGTTGGCGACCAGCAGGAGGAACAGGAGACCACGCCGGGGAGCGGGCTCCCCGGTCGGTGGTACGGACGGTTCGACGACTTCGGGCGTGGCCATGACGACTCCTCGGGGGACGGAGCGGGGAGGTGGCGTGCGAGAGGGGAGCGTGCGAGAGGGGAGCGTGCGAGAGGGGGCGGCCCGTGAACGGGCGCGGGACGGCGTCGCCGTCGGGGCGTGCGGTGGCGGACGACGTTCGTAACGTGATGTTGTTACACGTGTCACCAAGTGCGGTGGACACTGTGTAGCACCCATTCCCAGGCTTCGCCAGGCCCCGCGGCGGGTCGTTGTGCAGATCGTGACCCTGGGGGAGGGGCGGCGTGACGTCACGTGTAACCAGCTGTCGCAGCAGCCCGGTGCGGCAGATGTGTCAAGAAGTCCTCTTGCTCTTGTGGCGGTCGTGACGCATCGGCAATACTCCGTGCCGCACCGCGACGATCCCGTCGCCGATGGGCTTCCCGCCCGCCCCCTGCGCTGCCCCCGCCCCCGGCGCCACCGGGGCCCTGCGCCTGCCGCCGCGTTCCCGTGGCTTCCGGTCGCCCCCGAAGTCGTGTCCCGAAGTCGTGTCCCGAAGGTGTTCCCCTACGGCGCTCCCGGCGTCCGCCCTTGCGTTCCACCGTCCCGTGCCTGCTCTCCGCGTGCCCCCACCGCCTGGGGAGACGACCGCGAAAGGCCCGCCATGCTCCCCTCGCCCTCCTCCCCGCCGCCGTCCCGGCCGCCCCTGCCGGTCCGTCCGCCCCGGCACCACCTTCCGGCGGCCCCGCCGCGTCATGCGTTCGGCCTCGGCATCGCCCTCCTGGCCCTCGCGCTGCTGGCCGGGCTGCTGCTCCGGCTGGACCGGCGGCCCTTCTTCCAGGGGCTCGACGACCGCTGGGCGGCCTCGGTCAACGACTCCGCCACTGCGGGGTCCTCCGGCGCCGGCGGTGACGGCCTCGGTGGCCTCGCCACCGTCCTCGACCGGCTCGGCGGCCCGCTCGGTACGGTCCTGCCGCTGCTGGTGATCGGCTGCCTGTGCGTCTACGGGCGCTGGCGCTCGGGGCTGTTCGTCTTCACCGTCACCGTCGTTGCCAACCTCGTCGTGCTCCTGCCCCTCAAGCAGGTGGCGGACCGGCCGCGTCCGCCGCACCCGTGGGTGCTGGTGAGCGACGGCTCGTACCCCTCCGGGCAGGTGTTCAGCGCGGTGACGCTGGTGGTCTCCGTTGCGGTGGTGCTGTTCCCGCCGCGCGCGCGACGCTGGTGGTGGGCGTTCGGAGCCTCGTACGTCCTCGCCATGATGGGCAGCCGCACCTGGCTCCACGCCCAGTGGCTCAGCGACACCGTCGCCGGCGCCCTCGTCGGCGTCGGGACCTGTCTCGTCCTGTGGCGGGCCTTCGCTCCGCTGCTGGAGACGGAGTCCGAACGGATGGCCTCGAACAGCCTGTGGCTGTGAGGCGTGCGCCCCGGAGCTCAAATTATTGAGCAGCGTTGACGTTCGACAAAATTGCGCCATACTCTCGATCGGCAGCGCGCACCCCGCGCGCGGCAGCGAGGAAGGAACGGCTCATGCCTCACCCCCCAGGCCGGGACCGGACGGTGGTGGACCTGCCCGCAGGCCGCCTGCGCGGCGCGAACGAGGGTGGGGTCACGGTCTTCCGGGCCGTGCCCTACGCCGCCCCGCCGGTCGGTGACCTGCGCTGGAGACCCGCGCAGCCGCACGCCGGCTGGAGCGGCACGTGGGACGCCGCCGTCGACGGCCCGAGCGCGCCGCAGATGTACGTGGAGGGGGGTGACCCGGTGCTCGGCGGGCACGGGGTGCCCCCCTTCGACGAGGACTGCCTGACCCTGAACCTCTGGACGCCCGCCGTCGACGACGCCCGGCGCCCGGTCCTGATGTGGATCCACGGCGGGGGCTTCGTGTCCGGCTCCGGCTCGCTGCCCGGTTACTCGGGCGCGACCTTCGCGCGTGACGGTGACCTCGTCGTGGTGAGCATCAACTACCGCATCGGACCGCTGGGTTACCTCTACCCCGGTGACGGGGAAGGCGGTGGGGCGGGTGAACGTGGCGAGGCGGGTGGACGTGGCGAGGCGGGTGAAGGCGGCAACTTCTGGCTCACCGACCAACTCGCCGCCCTGCGCTGGGTGAAGGAGAACATCGCCTCCTTCGGCGGAGATCCGGACCGCATCACGGTCGCCGGGCAATCCGGCGGCGCGGTGTCCACCGCCGCCCTCGCCGGTCACCCGCAGGCCGAGGGCCTGATCCGGCGGGTGATCCTGCAGAGCCCGCCCTTCGGCCTGGACCTCCCCGGCCCGGAGGCGTACCTGGAGCGCACCGCGGCCTACTTGGAGCTGGCCGGAGCCAAGGACCTGGCGGAGCTGCGCGAGCTGCCCTGGCCCGAGCTGATCGGAGCGGGCGCCGGGCTGTTCGGGCAGACCATGCGGTGGGGGTACTGGCCGACGCCGTTCCTGCCCGTGATCGACGGAGTCACCCTCTGCGGCCACCCCGCCGAGGCCCTGCTGAGCGGGGCCGCGGTCGGCGTCGACGTCATGATCGGCTGGACGCGGGAGGAGGCCAACTTCGGCTTCGCCCTCGACGAGGGGTACGCCGCCGCCACCCGGGAGCAGGTGACCGACCGGATCGCGGACACCTTCGGGAGCGAAGCCGCGGCGGGCGTGTACGCGGCGTACGAGCGGGCCCGGCCCGGAGCCCGTCCCGTCGACGTCCTGATGGACCTCATCACGGACGAGCTCTTCCGGGTGCCGGCGGTGCGGCTGGCCGAGGCGCGCGCCGAGACGGGCAGGCCCGTATGGGCCTACCAGTTCGACCTGCCGACCCCCGCCTACGAGGGCCGTCTCGGCGCCGCGCACTGCCTCGAACTCCCCTTCGTCTTCGACAACTTCGACCAGTGGTCGCACGCGCCCTTCCTGGCCGGCCTCGCCCCCGCCGTCCGCGACGGCCTCGCGTACGCCATGCACCGTGCCTGGATCGCCTTCGTCCGCACCGGCGACCCCAACCATCCCGACCTGCCGCAGTGGCGGCCGTACGACACGCGCACCCGCACGACGATGCGCTTCGACTCGGTCGTGACCGCCCTCGCCGATCTCGCGGGAGCCTCCAGGCTCCTGCACACCCCCGCCCCCTTGATTTAACTCGTGTAACCTGAGAAGGAAGGAGTCACCCGAGCGAAACCGGTGCTCAAGTCGGACCGGTCCTCGAACGGATGCTCGATCCGAGCAGAAGGAGCGTCGAGGGACGATGACCAGAGACACCCACGTCCCCGCATCCATCACCAGCGCCGACGTGGCCCGCCTCGCCGGGGTGTCGCGCGCCACGGTCTCCTTCGTCCTGAACGACACCCAGGGTCACCGGGTCAGCGCCGGTACCCGTGCCCGGGTGCTCGATGCGGCCAAGCAGCTCGGCTACGTACCGCACGCGGCCGCCCGGTCCCTGCGCGCCGGCCGCAGCAACCTCGTCCTGATGCCCTCGTCGATCTCCGCGATCGGCCGCCTCGTCAGCGACTGGGTCGACGACCTGCACAGCGAACTCGACCGCTTCGGCTACACGGCCGTCCTGCACGCGGGCCGCTTCGCCGACCCCCTCGACGCCGCCCGGGCCTGGGCCGAACTGCGCCCCGCGGCCGTCGTCGCCCTGGACGGCGACCGCTTCACCGCCCAGGCGGCCGAGGTACTGGTCCGCGCGGGGGTGCGCGGCCTGCTGGCCTTCGCGTCCCGTCCCGTCGAGGGGGTGTACACCGTCGGCTTTGACCACACCCGGATCGGTGCCACCGCGGCCGAGCACCTCATCGCCCGCGGTCGCACCCGGATCGGCGTGGTCATGCCCCAGGAACGCGGCCTCGGCACCCTCGCCGAGCCCCGCCTCGCGGGCGCCGAGTCGGTGGCTGCGCGGCACCTGGCCACCGTTACTCCGCTGGAACTGTCCTACACCCGGGAGTCCGCGAGCGCGCTCGCCCGGCGCTGGCGGAGCCTCGGTCTGGACGCCGCCTTCACCTACAACGACGAGTACGCCGCCCTGCTGCTGCACGCTCTGCAGGCCGAGGGCATCACCGTGCCGGACGAGGTCGCCCTGGTCGGCTGTGACGACCTGGTCCTCTCGACGCTCCAGCAGCCCGCGCTCACCACGGTCCGGCTGGACATGCCGTCGGCCGCGCAGATCGCGGACGCGGTGCACGAACTGATCGAGACCGGAACGGCGGCGCCGGTGCCGGCGGTGAAGCCGGTCCTGGTCCACCGCCTGACGTCCTGACCGCCTGGCCTGCTGACCTCCTGACCTGGTGGCCTCCGTCAGTCCTCCACGGCCTGGTAGAGGGTGGTCCAGAAGTCGTGCATGAGCCGCGACGAATCCGGGGTGGACATCCCGACCGGGGTGAGCAGGATTCCGGTGAGCCGATGCTCCGGATCGGCGTGGGCGGTGGTGCCGGTACCGCCGTCCCAGCCGAACTGGCCGATGGGCGCGTAGCCGTTGCGGTGGGTGCGTACCGCCATTCCGAAGCCCCAGCCGCCGTGCAGTCCCTGCCCCACCGTCATGTGGGCGACGTTCGCGTACATGGCGTCCCGGGCGGCCTGCTGCCCGGACGTGAGGCGGTTGGTGGTCATCAGCTCGACGGCGGCCTGGGACAGGATCCGTTCGCCGTCGTGTACGCCGTGGTTCAGCAGCATCCTGAAGTAGGCGTGGTAGTCGTCGACGGTGGAGACCAGCCCGCCGCCGGCGCCCTGGAACGCCGGGGGCCGGCTGGACCTTCCGCCCGCCGCCTCGTCCCACACAAGGAACTCTCCGGTCTGCGGATCGGGCCCGTACAGGGGCGGTAGCCGGTCGATCCGGTCGGCGGGCACGTGGAAGCCGGTGTCCGCCATCCCCAGCGGGTCGAGGACGCGTTCGCGCAGGAACGCCTCCAACGGCCGGCCCGTGACCCTGGCGACCAGTACGCCGACCACCTCGTTGCTGAGGTCGTACTGCCATCGCTCGCCGGGCTGGTACGACAGCGGCAGCTCGCCGAGGCGGCGCATCCACTCGTCCGGCCCGGGCGCCGGCCCGGACGCCACGCTGTAGTCGAGACGCTCGAAGGCCGCGGCCCGGATCGGGGAGTCCATCAACGCGAAGTCCACTCCGAGCCCGAACGTGGAGGTCAGCAGATCCCGTACGGTGATCGGCCGACGGGCCGGAACGGTGTCCTCGAGCGGGCCGTCGGGCCGCTTCAGCACCCTCCGGTCGGCGAGTTCGGGCAACCAGGGGTCCACCGGTTCGTCCAGCCGCAGTCGGCACTCGTCGAGCAGGACCATCGCCGCCGCCATCGTGACCGGCTTGGACGTGGAGGCCATCCGGAAGATCGTGTCCCGGCGCATCGGCGCGCCACCGTCGTGGCGCATCGTCCCGATCGCTTCGACGCACGTCCGGCCGCCGTGGCTGACCAGGGCGACGAGCCCGGGGATCCGCTGGGACTCGACGTGCCGCGCCAGCACCTTGCGCACTCTGCGCAGCCCTGCTTCGGACAGTCCGCTGTCGCTCGTTCGTCTCATGGTTCCCCTTGTCCACGGTGTCGGATCCCCGGGGGCAGCCCGGGCCAGCCCCGAGGGCAGCCCCGGCGGCTCCACGACCCCTTCGAGGTGGCCGTGCGTCGACCCTGCACCCTGACCCGAGGTCAAGGTCAACACCCGTCGCGGACAAGGGTCGGTGCGGGCTACCCTCGCCCCGGTGATCGCCCCCCGCGCGATCACCCGGAACCCCCACGACCAGGAGGTGTGCTGAGCCGATGACAGACGGGCTCACGATCGGTCAGGCGGCGGCGTTCGTCGACGTCACGATCAAGACCGTGCGGCACTACCACCGGCTCGGCCTGGTCGCCGAGCCGGACCGCGACGGCTCCGGCTACCGGCGCTACCGATCGGCCGACCTGCTCCGGCTGGTCCAGGTCCGGACCCTGGCCTCGGCCGGCGTGCCGCTGGCCGAGATAGCCGACCTCCTCGACGCCGATCCCGAGAGGTTCGCCGCGGCCCTGGACGACGTCCGTCGCCGGCTCGACGAACGGATCGAGGACCTGATCGCACGCCGGGACACGCTGCACCGACTCACCGACGGTGACCGCGTCCTGCTGCCCGACCGGGCCCGCGCGGTCCTGGACCGACTCGCCGAGCTCGGCTTCGGACCCGACTACGTGGCCTCGCAACGAGAAGCCCTGGTGCTGGCCCGGGCACTCGTACCGGAGGTCTTCGACGGCTTCCTGACCCGGCTCCACCGCTCGCTCGACGACCCGGAGCACGTGGAGCTGACCCGACGCGGGGCGGATGCGGCGTCTTGGGACCCCGACGACCCGCGCATCGAGGAACTGGCGTCGCTGCTGACCGACAAGCTGCTGGCCGACCGGGCGCTCCTGACGATGCCGACGGCGTCCCGGGGCCGGTCCGACACCGCCTCCCGGTACGGACTGGTCAACCACCACCGCGAGGACCGGGCGCCGGCCATCGCCCGACTGAACGCACTGGTCGAGACGAACCTGCGCGCCGCCGGCATCGACGTCCCGTACCAGTGACGGCCGTCCGGGCGACCCGGCCTCGATCGGGCGGCGCGACGTCTCACTTGCCGCGTTCCGGGCCGTACGTCTCGCGGGCCGGTCGTCCCGCGTCCGGCGCCAGGGCCTCGGACTCCCCGGCACGCCACTCGTTCCAGGTTTCCGCGTCCTCCCGGATCGTCCCGCCCAGGTCCGCCCGGGACGTCAGGTAGAGGTGCCCGTGGAGCAGGACAGGGGCGTGGGCGTCGATGATCGACTTGTGGTCCGCGGGGAGTTCGCGTCCGATCTCCTGCTCCAGACGAAGCCAGGCGTCAGGATCGCCGGGCCGGTCGGGCCCCGGGCCCACCATGTCGAACACGGCCTGCAGGTGGTCGGTCATCGTGGTCCGAGCTGCTCGTCGGGGCACGGCCGTCACAGCATCGACCGTGCCTCCTCCGCGCCCTCGGCAGGGGTCCCCGGCCACGGGGACCGGAACCGGCCCGGCCGGTGCGCGGACCGGAGGACCCGCTCGCTCAGGCGGTACCCGCGCCCGCGGCCGCCCCCCGGCGGTCGTGGGCGCGGGCACGTTCCCGGGCGAGCGCCGGACCGAACAGCCACCACGCCACCAGTCCCACCCCCGCGCCCGCCGCGGCCCCGGCCACCGTGTCGCTGAGCCAGTGCGCGTGCAGCCAGGTACGGCTCCACATCATCGCCAGCGTGAAGGCCGCACCCCCGATCCACCACGCCCGCCGCCGGGCGGCCGGGACCAGCAGGACCCCGAGGACGACGACCAGGAGCGCCGCCGTGGCCGCGTGGCCGGACGGGAAGGAGCCGTGGTCGACGCGGACCAGCGGGTCGGCCGGGCGCGGCCGGTCCACCAGGTGCTTGAGGCCCTGGACGACCAGCATGTTGCCGCCGAGGGCGGCCGCGAGCAGGAAGCCGGCCGAGACCCAGCGCCTGCGCACGAGCAGCAGGATCAGCAGGGAGAGCGGCAGCAGCGCCCCGAGCGGCCCGCCGAACAGGTCCAGGGCCGCCGCGGCGGCCCGGTACGGCCCTTCGTGGGGGCCGCCCATCCATATCAGCCACCGGTCGTCCAGCTCCTGGAAGGGCGGATCCACGGTGTCGGCGCGGACGACGAGGGCCGGCAGTACGGCGGCCCCCAGGAGCAGGAGGCCCGCGCCGAGGACGCCGCGGCGGCGCGACGCCCCGGCCCCGGCGCGCCGGCCGGGCCCACCGGATCGATGCGGTCCGGCGGGTCTGCCGTACGGGGTGGTGGTGGTCGGGTTGCCGGACATGGCTGCCTCTCGTGACCGCGGCGGGGCCCGCGGCCGGGTGCGCTGTGACGGGAACGCGGAGGAACGCGGAGGGAACGCGGGGGCGCGGCCGTGGCCGCGCCCCCGCGGCGGAACAGGGGTGCGGGACCGGCGCCGTCAGACCCGCGTGCCGAGGTGCCGGGCCAGGAAGGCCACGCCCCCCTCGACGATGGCGGGGATGTCGGAGGAGCCGAGGAAGATGTGGTCGGCGCCCTCCACGGGCTGCAGGGTGACCTCGCCCCCGGCGCTCTCGAGGGCCGCGGCGAGGGCCTCGCTCTGGCTGTACGGGACCAGGCCGTCGTGCGTCCCGTGCACGAGCAGGAACGGCGGTGGATTGGAGCCGTCCGCGTACGTCACTGGGCTCGCGGCCCGCGCCAGGTCCGGCCGCTCGGCGACGGTGGCACCGAGCAGGGCCTCGTAGGGATCGGGGAACTCCGTACCGGGCATCGTCGGCATGGGCGGCAGGGGGTGCTCGGCCAGGGTGACGAGGTCGGCGACGCCGTACCAGTCGACGACGGCACGCACCCCGGTCTCGCCGGAGCCGACGCCTTCCGCGCCTTCCAGCGCCGCGCCCTGCGGGCTGTGGGGGCCGACGAGGCCGGCGAGGGCGGCCAGGTGACCGCCCGCCGACTCGCCCCAGACGCCGATGCGGTCCGGGTCGATGCCGAGGTCACCGGCGAACGCGCGGACGTAGCGGATCGCGGCCTTCACGTCGTGCAGCTGGGCCGGGAAGGGCGCTTCGAGGCTGTGCCGGTAGTCGATGGAGACGAGTGCGAGGCCGGCCGCCCGTACCGCCCCGTGCAGCAGGTCGGCGGGGACGGTCGGCGGCGGGTAGCGGCGGTCGCCGTCCAGCCAGCCGCCGCCGTGGATCCAGACGACCGCCGGGAACGGGCCCTCGCCGGCGGGCACCTGGACGTCGAGCAGCCGGGGGCGGTAGCCGGGCGTGGTCGCGTAGGTGATCCCGTCGAAGCGGCGGACGCCGTCCGCGCCCGTCACGGGCGGTACGGGGGACCGGTACGGCGGGGGCGGCCAGGTCATGTCGGCGATGTCGATCTCGGCGGGAGGAACGGGAGGAGATTGCGTCATTGCGGCCCTTCCAAATTCGGCGGTGTCCCGGTGGCGCGGTGGAGCGGAGTCCCGGTGGAGCGGTGGCTCTCTGGCCGGTGGGACGGACGCAGGCTTCGCGTCGTTTGTCCGGAATGCTTGCGCGAGTCACCGGGGGAGGCGTAGCGTGTTACACGTGTAATCAAGGACTCTAGCGACGCGTTTCCGCTGACCACAAGCCCAGAAACGATCCATGTTTGGGATCAGTTACACGAGCTACCGCAGTGGCGCCGCCGCCTTCCCCCTCCGGGAGCACGTCATGCTCACCATCGCCGACCCCTCTGCGGTCCCCGCGGCCCGAAGCTTCGTCCACTGGGTTTCCGACCCCGTCGCCGCGAGCGTTCCGCAGGTCAGGTCCCGGGTGCGGGCCGTCCTCGACGGCTGGCGGGTCCCCGTCGACGTGCTGGACGCCCTGTCGGTGGTCGTCAGTGAACTCGTCGGGAACGTCGTCCGGCACGCGGGCGTCGCGGGGCGGATGCGGGTCGCCGTCGCGGAGGGGGGCGGCTGGCTCCGACTGGAGGTCGCCGACCGGGGCTCCGCGCTGCCGCGGCTGCCCGCGCCCCGTACGGAGGTCGACCCGGAGTCCGAGGACGGGCGCGGGCTGCTGATGGTGCAGCTGCTGACGGCCGAACTGGGCGGCGAACTCTTCGTCGTGTCCCAGGAGTTCGGCAAGGCGGTCCGGGTCCGCATCCCCGTCCTCTGAGTCGCGGCAGGGTGCCTGGAGGCTGCTCTCGTATAGCGATGTGTTGACGGTCGCCAAATATTCAACATACGGTGCACCCATCTCCCCGCTGCTCCCTGATCGAGGTGCCGCCCCATGGAGCTCTCCCCTTCCGCATACGCCGATTCCTTCTGTCGTGATCGGCTTCCGCCCTTCCTCCTCTGGCCCGAACTCCACTTCGAACTACCGGAGTTGGAGTACCCGGACCGTCTCAACTGTGCCCAGCGCCTGCTCGACGACGCCGTCGAGCGGCACGGCCCCGACCGCCCCTGTCTGCTCACCCCGACCGAGCGCTGGACCTACGGCGAACTGCAGCACCGCGCCAACCAGGTCGCCCAGGTCCTCACCGAGGACTTCGGCCTCCGGACCGGCAACCGCGTCCTGCTGCGCGGCCCCAACAACCCCTGGCTCGTCGCCGCCTGGTTCGGCGTCCTGAAAGCCGGTGGGGTCGCCGTCACCACCATGCCGATGCTGCGCGCCGGAGAACTCGCCGAGCTCACCGACATCAGCCGGCCCTCGCTCGCCCTGTGCGACCACCGCTACGCCGACGAGCTCGACCCGGGCCGCCGCCCCGGTCCGCCCGGCCCGCCGGTCCTCACCTACGGGGGTCCCGGGCCGGACGACCTGGCCGCGCGCTGCGCCGCCAAGGACGGCCGGTTCACCACCGTGGTCACGGCCGCGGACGACGTGGCGCTGATCGCCTTCACCTCCGGTACGACCGGTCGGCCGAAGGCGACCCTGCACTTCCACCGTGACGTCCTGGCCAACGCCGATACGTTCTCGCGGCACGTCCTCAAACCCCGCCCGGACGACGTGTTCACCGGCACACCGCCGCTCGCCTTCACCTTCGGGCTCGGCGGGCTGGTGGTCTTCCCCCTCCACGCCGGGGCCGCGACCCTGCTGATCGAACAGGCGGCTCCGCTACAGCTGGCCGAACTCGTGGCGGAGCACGGCGTGACCGTGCTGTTCACCGCGCCCACGGCCTACCGCGCGATCATGGAGGCGGGGGCGGTGGACCGACTGGCCGGGCTGCGCCGCTGCGTGTCCGCCGGCGAACCGCTCCCGGCCGCGGTGTGGCACGAGTTCCATGCCGCCACGGGCCTGCGCATCATCGACGGCATCGGCGCCACCGAGATGCTGCACGTCTTCATCTCCGCGGCCGACGAGGACATCCGCCCCGGTTCCACCGGCCGTCCCGTTCCGGGTTACCGCGCCGCGGTGGTCGACGAGAACGGCGACCCCGTCCCCGACGGACGACCCGGCCTCCTCGCGGTCACCGGTCCCACCGGATGCCGCTACCTGGAGGACCCGCGCCAGGCCTCGTACGTCAGGAACGGCTGGAACATCACCGGGGACACCTACGTCCGCGACGCCGAGGGCTACTTCTGGTACGTCGCCCGCAGCGACGACATGATCGTCTCCTCCGGCTACAACATCGCGGGCCCCGAGGTCGAGAAGGCCCTCGTCACGCACCCGTACGTCGAGGAGTGCGCGGTGGTCGGGGCCCCGGACGCCCGGCGCGGCATGCTCGTGAAGGCGTACGTCGTCCTGGGCGCCGGTGTCCCGGCCGACGGGGCGACCGTCCGCGAGCTCCAGACCCACGTCAAACAGACCATCGCCCCGTACAAGTACCCGCGCGCCGTCGAGTTCGTCACCGCGCTCCCGCGCACCGGCACCGGTAAGCTCCGGCGCGGTGAACTGCGCGAACGCGCCCGCACCGAAGCCGCCCCCGGCCCCGAAGCCGCCCCCGGCCCCGAAGCGGCCCCCGGCGCCGAAGCCATCCCCGGCCCCGACGCCGCCCCCGAGGCAGCCCCTGCTCCCGCGCCCGTCGAGCCGGCCGGCGTCGTCGTCGAACGCCGCGTCGAGTGGACCGACACTGATGCCGCCGGCCACTACCACCACTCCACCGTCGTGCGCTGGGTCGAGGCGGCCGAGGCCGTCCTGCTCCAGCGCCTGGGCCTCTCGCACCTGTTCGGCAGCACGCCCCGGGTCCACTTCGAGGCCGACTACCGGGCCCGCCTCTGGTTCGGGGACGCCGTGCGCACCGAACTCAAGGTCACCAAGGTCGGCACGGCCTCCCTGCACTACGCCTTCACCGTACGGGGCGCGCAGGGCGGCGAGGCGGCCAGGGGCCGCATGGTCATCGCCCACTCGGCCGCCCACGCCACCGGGGCGACCCCCTGGCCCGCCGAGGTACGGGACCTGCTCGGCACGGCGGGACCGCAGCAACCGGAACTACTCACCACCGCACCATCAGCAGGAGGCACGCCGTGCGCGTCGCAGTCATAGGAGGAGGGCCCGGCGGACTGTACTTCGCGGCCCTCACCAAACAGCTCTCCCCGCACTGGGAGGTCACCGTCTGGGAACGCAACGCCCCCGACGACACCTTCGGCTTCGGGGTCGTCTTCTCCGACGAGACGCTCGACGGCATCGCCCAGGCCGACCGCGAGGTCTACGAGGCGATGTCGGCCGAGTTCGCCCGCTGGACCGACATCGACGTCCGCCACCGGGGGAGCACCCTGACCTCGGGCGGCCACGGCTTCGCCGCCCTCGGCCGGCAGCACCTCCTGCGCATCCTCCAGCAGCGCTGCGCCGACCTGGCGGTGGACGTCCGCTACCGCACCCAGTCCCCGCCCGCTGCCGAACTCGCCGCCGACTACGACCTGGTGGTGGCGTGCGACGGCGTTCGGTCGGCCACCCGCGCCGCCTACGCCGACACCTTCGCCCCCGACCTCGACGAGCGGTCCGGCCGCTACATGTGGCTCGGCACGGACAAGGTCTTCGAGGCCTTCACCTTCATCGTCGACGAGCACGACTTCGGCACCCTCCAGGTGCACGCCTACCCCTACGACGCCACCCGCTCCACCTTCATCGTGGAGATGGCGCAGGACGCGTGGCGGCGCGCCGGCTTCGAGGAGTTCGCCGACCGCGACCATCCGCCCGGCACCAGCGACGAGGACAGCATCCGGCGCTGCGAGGAACTCCTCGCGGGCCACCTCGACGGCCACCGCCTGATCCCCAACAACTCCAAGTGGCTGCGCTTCACCACCGTCCGCAACAGGACCTGGCGGCACGAGAACGTCGTCCTGCTCGGCGACGCCGCCCACACCGCGCACTTCTCCATCGGCTCCGGCACCAAGCTCGCCATGGAGGACGCCCTCGTGCTCGCGGCCAGCCTGCACGAGCACCCCGACGTGCCGACCGCCCTCGCCGCGTACGAGCAGGAGCGCAGGCCGGTCGTGGAATCCACCCAGCGCGCGGCCCAGGCCAGCCTGGAATGGTTCGAGCACATCGACCGGTACACCGGCCAGGACCCGCACCAGTTCGCCTTCAACCTCCTCACCCGCAGCCGCCGCGTCACCTACGACAAGCTGCGCGTGCGCGACGAGGGCTTCACCACCGCGGTCAACCGCTCCTCGGCCGTGCCGCCGATGTTCCGCCCCTACCCGCTGGGCGGCCTGCTGCTGCGCAACCGGGTCGTCGTACCGCCCACCGCCCTGCACACCGCGCGCGACGGGGTCCCCGGCGACTTCGACCTCGTCCACCTCAGCACGCAGGCCGTCGGCGGTGCCGGGCTGGTCCTCGCCGGAATGACGGCCGTCAGCGCCGACGGCCGGGCCACCCCCGGCTGCCCCGGCCTGTGGAACGACGAACAGGAGGCGGCCTGGCGGAGCCTCACCGACTTCGTCCACGGCCAGAGCGACACCTGCCTCGGCATCCAACTGACCCACGCCGGACGTCGCGCGGCCACCCACGGCGGCGGGCGGCCGGTCGCCGCCTCGGCACTGCCCTGGGACGAGCGGAGCCCGGTGCCGCGCGAGGCCGACCGGGCCGACATGGACGCGCTCGTACGGGACTTCGTGGCCGCGGCCCGGCGGGCCGACCGGGCGGGCTTCGACGCGCTGGAACTCCAGTACGGGCACGGACACCTGCTGTCGGGCTTCCTGTCCCCGCTGACCAACCTGCGCACCGACGCGTACGGCGGCGATCTGGCCGGAAGGCTGCGGCTCCCCCTCGAGGTGCTGCGCGCCGTACGGGAGGCGTGGCCGGCCGGCAAGGCCCTCCTCGTGCGGATCTCCGCCGCGGACTGGGCCGAGGGCGGCACCACCGAGGCCGACGCCGTCCGGATCGCGGGCGCGCTCGCCGAGGCGGGCGCCGACGCCATCGACGTCTCCACCGGCGAGGTCGTCGCGCACGAGCGTCCCCGCTACGGCCGCAGCTACCAGACCCCGTACGCCGACCTCATCCGCAACGCCACCGGGGTCCCCACCATCGCCGTCGGCGCGATCTCCACCTACGACGACGTGAACTCGATCATCCTGGCCGGCCGGGCGGACCTGTGCGGCGTCGGCCGTGCCCAGCTCCACGACCCGCTCTGGACCCTGCACGCCGCGGCCGCCCAGGGCTACCAGGGCCCGGCAGCGCCCTGGGCCCGCGCCTGGCGGGCGGGCAGCGGGCGGCTCCCGTCGGCGCGCACCGACCGGATCCCGCCGCGCCTCGAACTCCTGCGGCAGCCCGCCGAGTCCGTCCACCGCCGCTGGCTGCCCCGCACAGCCGTTCCCGCCCACCCTTGAGCCCGGAGGTACCCCCGCCCATGGACAGGGACCACCCGCCCCGCTTCACGGCAGCGGCCGTCCAGGCCGCGCCCGTCTACCTCGATCCCGCCGCCACCGTCGACAAGGCCGTCGCCCTGATCGCCGAGGCCGCGGCGGGCGGCGCCGAACTCGTCGTCTTCCCGGAGGCGTTCGTCCCCGGCTACCCCTACTGGAACTGGACGATGAACCCGGTCCAGGGCTCCCCCTGGTTCGAGCGGCTCCAGCGCGCCTCCGTCGACGTCCCCGGCCCGCACGTCGACACCCTGCGCGCGGCGGCCCGCCGGCACGGCGTCGTCCTCGTCATCGGGGTCAACGAGCGGGCCGCGCACAGCCTCGGCGTCCTCTACAACACCCTGCTCACCATCGGACCCGACGGCGAACTCCTCGGCGTGCACCGCAAGCTGGTGCCGACCTGGGCCGAGAAGCTCACCTGGACCGGCGGCGACGGCAGCTCGCTGGTCGTCCACGACACCCCGGTCGGCCCGCTCGGCGCGCTGGCCTGCGGCGAGAACACCAACACCCTGGCCCGTTTCGCCCTCCTCGCGCAGGGCGAACTCGTCCACGCCTCCTGCTACATCGCCCTGCCCGTCGCCCCCGCCGACTACGACATGGCCGACGCGATCGCCGTCCGCACCGCCGCCCACAGCTTCGAGGGCAAGGTCTTCTCCGTCGTCGCCTGCTCCACCGTCTCCCCGGAGATCGTGGACGCCGTCGCCGGGGACGACGAGGAGCTGCGGAAGCAGTTCACCCGCCCCCGCAGCGCCCTGTCCGGGATCTTCGGCCCCGACGGCCGACCGGTCACCGAGCCCCTCGTCGACGACGAGGGCATCGTCTACGGCGAGATCGACCTCGCCCGGTGCATCCAGCCCAAGCAGATGCACGACATCGTCGGCCACTACAACCGCTTCGACGTCTTCCGCCTCGAAGTGGACAACCGCCCGAGGCCGCCGGTCACCTTCACCGCGCCCGCTGCTGCCGCCGCGCCGACCGAGGCGTTCACCGCTCCCGCTGCTCCCGCTGCTCCCGCCGCTCCCGAGGAGGACGTATGACCATCGAGCAGGACGACACCGTGCTCGGCCGTGCCCGGGTCTTCGACACCCCCGAGCTCACCGCGTACTACGAGGAGCTCGGCACCCTCGACGCGGGCGCCCTGTGGACCGTCGCCAACGACATCGAGCCCTGGTACCCGCAGCCCCGGTCCGTGCCCGTGCTGTGGCGCTACGCCGACCTGCGCCCCCTGGTCCACAAGGCCCTCGGCCTCGTCAAGGGCGACGACGCCGGCCGCCGGGTCGTCATGCTCGTCAACCCGGGCCGCAAGGAGGTCAGCGCCGCCGCCGGACTCCTCTACACCGGGCTCCAGATCATCGGTCCCGGCGAGGCCATGACCGCACACCGCCATCAGGCGGCGGCCCTGCGCTTCGTCCACGAGGGCACCGGGGCCTGGACGATCGTCGACGGCCAGAAGCTGAAGGTGGGCCCCCGCGACTTCGCCATCACCCCCAACGGCACCTGGCACGAGCACGGCAACGACGCCGACGACGCCCCCGTCATCTGGCAGGACGGACTCGACATCCCCCTGGTCAACGCCCTGGACGCCGGGTTCTACGAGGTCCACCCCGAGCTGTACCAGACCCCCGGAAAGGTCATCAACTCCTCGGTCCTGACCTACGCGGCGAACCTGCTGCCCTACGGGGCGGAGAAGTGGACCCGGCCCTACTCGCCGCTGCTCGCCTATCCCTGGGAGCCCACGTACGAAGCCCTGCGGGGCCTCGCGAAGGCGACCGAGGGCTCCCCGTACGACGGGGTCATCGCCGAGTACACCAACCCGGTGACGGGTGGCCCGGTCATGCCGACCATGGGCGCCCACATGCAGCTGCTGCGCCCCGGCCAGGCCACCCTCGCCCACCGCCACACCGGCTCGGTGATCTACACGGCGGCCAAGGGCCACGGCGTTTCGGTGATCGCCGGACAGCGCTTCGAGTGGAAGCAGGGCGACATCTTCTGCGTCCCGTCCTGGGCCTGGCACGAGCACCACAACCTCGACCCGGCCGAGGACGCCTGCCTCTTCTCCTTCAACGACTTCCCCGTCATGCGCTCGCTCGGCTTCCACCGGGAAGAGGCGTACGCCGACAACGGCGGCCACCAGCCCACCACCTGAACCGCTCCGCCCCGCACCCCCTCATACGCAAGGAGCCCCCATGCGATTGGTCAGCTACACCCTCGACGATGCTTCGGTGCGTCTCGGCGCCCAGGTCGACGACCTCGTCGTGGACCTCACCACCCTGGCCCGGCGGGCCGGCGCGCAACTGCCCCCGGACCTGCTGTCGTTCATCCGGGCCGGCGCCGGCGCCCAGGAGGCCGCGCGCGGACTGCTGGCCGCCGGACCCGCCGCCTGGCCCGCCGAGGCCGTCCACCGGATCGGGGCCGTGTCCCTGCGGGCCCCCCTGCGACCCGGCAAGATCATCGGCGTCGGACTCAACTACATCGAGCACGTCGAGGAGTCCAGCCGCAGTCTCGACACCGACAAGGACCTGCCGCCGCGCCCCGTCCTCTTCGGCAAGCCCGCCACCGCCGTCACCGGCCCCGGAGCGCCGATCCTGCACAACGCCGACCTGACCACCCAGCTGGACTGGGAGTGCGAACTCGCCGTGGTCATCGGCCGCACCGCCTTCCGGGTGAGCGAGGAGGACGCGTACGAGCACATCTTCGGCTTCAGCATCGTCAACGACATCAGCGCCCGCGACCAGCGCCGCTCCGGACAGTGGTTCTTCTCCAAGGGCCAGGACTCCTACGCCCCCTTCGGCCCGGTGGTCGTCACCCGCGACGCGATCCCCGACCCGATGGCCCTCGACCTCTCGCTGCGCGTCAACGGCGTCACCAAGCAGAAGTCGAACACCCGGCACATGCTCTTCCCCATCGCCCGCCTCATCGCCGACATCAGCTCCGGCATGACCCTGGAGCCCGGCGACGTCATCGCGACGGGCTCACCGTCCGGCGTGGGCGCAGGCATGGTCCCGCCCGAGTTCCTGCGCCCCGGTGACACCGTCGAGGCCACGGTCGAAGGCATCGGCACCCTGACCAACCCCGTCGTCGACGCCCGCTGACCCGCCCGGGCAAGAAGGAGTACCCGTGTCACCCCGCACCTACCGCATCGGCCAGATCGTGCCGAGTTCCAACGTCACCATGGAGACGGAGGTGCCGGCCATCCTCCGGGGCCGCCAAGCCGTCGTCCCCGACGAGCGCTTCACCTTCCATTCCAGCCGGATGCGCATGACCCACGTGACCCCGGAACAGCTGAGGGCCATGGACGCCGACTCCGACCGCTGCGCCGTGGAACTCTCCGACGCCCGGGTCGACGTACTGGGCTACGCCTGCCTGGTGGCCATCATGAGCATGGGCCTCGGCTACCACCGCATCTCGGAGCAGCGCCTGCGCGCCCGGACCGCAGAGAACGGCGCGCCCGCCCCGGTCGTCACCAGCGCCGGAGCCCTCGTCCACGGGCTGCACACCATCGGCGCCCGGAAGATCGTGCTGCTGGCCCCCTACATGCGCCCGCTCACGCGGACCGTCGTGGACTACCTGACGCACGAGGGCATCGAGGTACTCGACCACAAGTCCCTCGAAATTCCCGACAACCTGGACGTCGCCGCCCACGACCCGGCCCGGCTGCCGGGTCTCGCCCGGGCCCTGGAGTACGCCGACGCCGACGCGGTCGTGCTCTCGGCATGCGTGCAGATGCCCTCGCTCGGCGCCATCGAGGAGACCGAGCAGCTCCTCGGCAAACCGGTGGTGTCCGCGGCGGTCTGCACGGCCCACCAGCTGCTGCGCTCCCTGGACCTGGACGCGGTGGCACCGGGGGCGGGCCACCTGCTGTCGGGCGCGTACGCACGCTCACCGCTGCCCGGGCAGCCCTGAGCCGCCGGCTACCGCACGGGAGGCGGCACCGTGTAGTTCGGGACCGAGGGGTCCTTCGGGTCGAACGGCGTCGGCTTCCGGCTCGCCGGCGGCGGATCGGCTCCACGGTTCGGGTCCTGCGGGATCTGCGACGGGCCCGCAGGGGTCCGCCCCGGCCCAGACCCGCCGGTGGCCGAAGAACTCGGTTCCGCGGCCGGCGTCGAAGCCGGAGCGCCCGGCTGCCCGGTCGCCGGCTCCGAGGGGGAGGGGGCCGGCGGGGCGGGGGACGGGGTCGGGGCCGGGGCGCCCGGCTTCCCGGCGTCCGGTCCCTCAGCGCCGCCGGAACAGCCGGCCAGCGTCAGGGCGACCGCCAGCGCCACGGTCACGGCGCCCGCCACCCGCTCTCCGGAACCCATGCCCACCACCCGCCCGTCCCGCACGCACGCACGCCCGTTCGGGTCGGGCGATCGTGGCTCAGCCGCGCGCCGCCGCCCCCGGCAGGATGATCGTGACCCCGCGCCCGGCCGCCGTGCCCATGGCGGCCAGCGCCGCCGGGGCCGCCTCGAGCGGGATCGTCGAGGTGACCAGAAGGTCCGGCCGCAGCACCCCGCCGCGGACCATTTCCATCATCGGCGGGTAGGCGTGCGCCGCCATGCCGTGGCTGCCGAGGACCTCCAGCTCCCAGCCGATCACCCGGTCCATCGGCAGGGCGGCCGCGCCGGCCGCCGCCGGCAGCAGTCCCACCTGTACGTGCCGCCCGCGCCGGCGCAGCCCGGCCACCGAGGCCGCCGCCGTCGCCGGTGATCCCAGCGCGTCCAGGGACAGGTGCGCGCCCCCGCCGGTCGCGTCCCGGACGGCCTGCGCGGTGTCGGCGCCGTCCCGGGCGTCCACGCAGTGCACGGCGCCGAACTCCCGCGCCAACTCCAGCGCCCCCGGCGCCGTGTCCACGGCGACCACCCGGGCCCCGGCCGCCGCCGCGATCATCACGGCGGAGAGCCCCACCCCACCGCAGCCGTACACGGCCACCCATTCGCCCGCCGCCACCCGGCCCCGCGCCACCACCGCCCGGAACGCCGTCGCGAAGCGGCAGCCGAGACCGGCCGCCGTCGCGTACGAGAGCTCCTCGGGGACGGCCACCAGGTTCACGTCGGCGCGGTCCAGGGCCACGTACTCGGCGAAGGACCCCCAGTGCGTGAACCCGGGCTGCGTCTGCCGCGCGCACACCTGGTGGTCACCGGCCGCACAGTCGGCGCAGCTGCCGCAGGCGCACACGAACGGCGCCGTGACCCGGTCGCCGACCCGCCAGTTCATGACGCCGGACCCCACGGCTTCGACCACACCGGCGAGTTCGTGCCCGGGGACGTGCGGCAGCACGATGTCCGGGTCGTGCCCCATCCACCCGTGCCAGTCGCTGCGGCACAGCCCGGTGGCTTCCACCCGCACCACCACCCCGCCCGCCGGCGGACCCGGCTCGGCCACCTCCCGCACCTCGGCCTGCTCGCCGTACCGCTCGAAGACCACCGCTCGCATGGATCCCGCCCTCCGCTCGACCGACCGGCAGGCTACCGGGCCTCACGGCGCGCCCTCCCCGGTCCGGGCCAGTGCCAGTACGCCCGCGCAGATCAGGGCGATGCCCAGCAGTTGGGGGAGCAACCACCAGCCCGACCGCAGGTGTTCCTCGTACAGCACCACCCCCAGCGCGATGCTGATGCTCGCGTCGCCGAGGGTCAGTGCGGGCTGCGAGGCGACCAGCGGGCCGCCCTGCATGGCGTGTTCCAGCAGGAGCAGGGCACAGATGCCGCTGGCCCCGAAGGCGTACGTCTCCCAGGTCGTCAGGAAGGCGACGAAGCCGTCGTCGTCGAGGACGTGCACCGCGGACTTCATCAGCGCGGCGGTGAGCGCGTAACAGACGGCGGTGGCGGCACCGAGGCAGCCGGCCCGGGCGCGGCCGGGCGGCAGGCGCAGTCCGGCCACGGCCAGGGCGGCCACGACGACCGCGCACGCCGTCAGGGCCACCACCCAACGCTCGGCGGGCACGTGCGTCCGGTTGCCCATGGGCGAGGCGGCCACGAGCGCGACCCCGAGCCCCGCCACCACCCCCGCCACGGCCAGCCACATCGCCCGCGGCAGCCGCTGCCGCGTCATCAGCGAGGCGATCAGCAGCGCGAGCGGCAGCTCCAGTACGAACAGCGGCTGTACGAGCGCCAGTGCGCCGGTGGCCAGCGCGAGGGCCTGCCCGGCCCCCGCCGCGATCACGGCCAGGATGCCGCCGATCCACAGCGGACGCCGCAGCAGATCGAGGACCAGGCCGAGGCGGAAGCCGTCGCTCTGCGGCACGGTGAGCGCGGCGCGCCGCTGGAGCACAGTGGCGAGCGCGTTGCTGAACGCCGCGAACACCGCGAAGAGGACCGGCAGGACGACGCCCATGCCCCGATCCTCACGGCGTCCGCCGCCGCTGCGCGCCACGACACCGGGCCAGGGCCGTCAGGCCCCGCGCATTCCCCCGTCCGGACCTGCCGGCCCCGCGCTCAGGTCCGCCCCGCGGCGCGGCGCAGGGCCAGCGCCGCGAGGGCCTCCGGGGCCCCGGCCTGGCCCCGGATACCGGGGAAGGCGTTGACGTCCACGATCAGCGGTGTTCCGCCGCCGGTGTCGATGACGTCCACGCCGTAGACGTCCAGCGCGAACACCGCGCCCACCTCGCGCACCAGATCGGCCCAGCCGGACGGCAGTTCCGCCAGGGGCAGGGGACGGGTGGGGCCACGGCCGCCGGGGGAGAGCTCGGACCGGCGCAGGGCCGAGAAGACCTGGTCCCCTATGGCCCACAGCTTGTGGTCCCAGCCGCTGTTGGGCGCGTACTCCTGCACCACGACGGGCTCGTGCGGCCACTCCCGCGCCAACTCCCGCAGGCGTGCCGCGTCGTCGACGCGGGCGACGAGGTCGCCCCGGCGGCTGTACCGGCTCTTGACCACCACGGGGGCGTCCGGCCGGGCCCCGGCCGCCCACGCCCCGAGGGAGTCGTGGGTACGGGTCGCGGCGAAGGGGAGCCCGGCCCGCAGGGCGAGCTCGGCCATCGCCGTGCGGTCCTGGCACAGCGCGGTGGCCGAGGCGGAGTTCACCACGGCCGCTCCCCGCCGTTCCAGGGAGCGTGCGAGACCCAGCGCGTGCGGCGTCCGCGACTTCAGCAGGTACACCTCGGCGAGCGGCAGCGGCACGTCCTCCGGGGCCAGCGGATCGAGGGCCTCGACCTCGTGTTCCGGGGCCAGCAGGGCCGTGGTGTCCGCCAGCAGCGGATGCCCGGGTTCCGGGGTGATCAGACCGATCTTCACGCGCCGTCGCCCCCCACGGCCGAGACCTGCGCCGGGATCGACAGGGGCAGCGGGTACGGCAGCGGCACGGGCAACGGCTGCTGCGCGCGGCCGCCCGCCCGCGCCAGTTCCAGGACCGCCCGGGCCACTCGCGCGGCCGCGTCCGGCACCTGACGGAAGCTCGGGAAGTCGTTCACGTCGACGACCACCGGCCCGTCCGGGCCCAGCAGCACGTCCACGCCGTACAGGTCCAGCCCGTAGACCGACCCCACCTGTGCGGCGATCGCCGCCACCTCGGCCGACAGCGGCACGCGGCGCTCCCGCACGGAGGGGTCCGGGTGCAGCGGCGAGCACCGCTCGGTCGCGAACAGCTCCCCGCCGACCGCGTACACCTTGATGTCCGTCCCCGAGTTGGGCACGTACGGCTGGGCGATGAGCAGGCCCTCGCCCGCGAGCACGGGCAGCAGCGACTCCAGCCGCTCCGGCGAGGACACCAGGTGCACGGCGCGCCCGGAGCTGCCGTCGGCGGGCTTGACGACGAGCGGGTACTCCGCCGCCGGGACCTCCCTCAGCAATTCGGGGCGGGCCACGGCGTACGTCGGCGGCAGCGGGAGCCCGCGGCCGCGTCCGAGAGCGGCGGCCAGCGCCTTGTCCCGTACGCCGCGGATCGACCGGGCGTCGTTGACGGTGGTCGTCCCGGCCGCGGCGGCCGCTTCGAGCAGCGTCAGACCCGGGCCGCCCGAAACCGTCTTGAGGACCCACGCATCGTGCGCACCCGTGTCCACCACCTCGGTCATGCGCAGGAGCGAGCCGCCCGGCCGTACGACGTCCACCCGGTGCCCCCACGCGGTCAGCTGCCGGATCACCTCGTTGGGCATGCCGTCGTGGCGGTAGTGCTCCTCCACCAGGAAGCAGAGCCTCATGGACCTTCCCCATATTCCCCGGACGTCCGCCGATACGTCCGGCGAGTCATGACGTCACAGGATGTCATGGACCGCAATGTGATGATCGGTCCGGCTGTGGGCTTCCTTGTTACGATCCCGCTTCGGCAACGGGGGAGGGACCAAGAGCATGGGCGATCGGTGGACGGGGCAGCTGCACGGGCTCGTAGGGAACGCGGCCGCACCGGCTGACGTGCTGGTGCGACTGCTCCGCCACGAAGACGAGCGGGTGCGCCGGGCGGTTGCGCGGCGCGCCGTTCTGCCGCAGGAGGTGGTCGAGGCCGTTCTGGTCCACTCGGACCGCCACGTCCGGATCGCCCTCGCCGAGAACGGCGACGCCGACCCCGACCAGCGCGCCCGGCTGGTCGAGGACCCGGCCCCGGGGGTCCACCTCGCGCTCGCGGTCGGCCCCCTGACCTACCGGCAGCAGGTTGCCCCGCTGCCCGACTGGGCCTACGAGCGGCTGGCGAACCATCCCAGGGCCCTGGTGCGCCGGGAGCTGGTCGAGTGGGGCGGCACGCCCGCCCACGTCCTGGCGGGGCTCGCGGACCACGAGGATCCGATGTTCCGCCGGGCCGCCTGCCGACGTGCCTGGCACGAGCTCCCGGACGCCGCACGGCAGCGTCTCCTCCACGACGACGACCACGACGTGCGGCGGGAGGCCGCCGAACGGGTCTGCCACGAGGACGAGGAACGGACCACCTGGCTGGTCGGGGAACTGGGGGACGACTGGCGGGTGACCGACGTCCTGCGGAACGGCCGGCTCAGCCGGGAGCTCGCCGAACGCGTGGTCGCCGCGGGAGAACGGCTTCCGGCGATCGCCGGCAACCCGAGCCTTCCGCCCGACCTGGTGGCGCGCCTCGCCGTCGACCCGGACCCGCGGGTCCGGCTGGCGGTCTCCGCCCGCCCCGAGCTCGGTGAGGCCGAGCGCGCCGCCATCGACTACACCGTGAACGCCGAAGCCCGGCTGGGCACGCTCGACTGGGTGTGGGAGCGCCGCGAGGACGCCGAGTTCCTGCGGCGGTGCGCCCGGTCCGCGCACACCTGGCTGCGCCGCAGCGCCGCGGTCTGCCTCGGCCTGCCGGCCGACGCCGTCGAACTGCTCGCGGGGGACGAGGACTTCGCCGTACGCCTGCTGCTCGCCGAGTTCCACCCGGAACCGCCCCCCGAGCTGCTCCTCGACCTCTACCTGAACGGCACCCACCGCGCCGTGGGCATGCTGGTCGTCCGGCCGGGCTTCCCCGCCGCCGGGCTCGCCGCCCGCTTCGGCGACTCGCCCGACCCGCAGCGCCGGCGGTTGGCCCTGCGCGACCCCGGCCTGGCACCGGAACTCCTCGACCGCCTCAGCCGGGACCCCGATACGCGCGGGGCCGCCGCCCGGGACCCCCGGCTCCCCGTGGCCCGGATCCGCGAACTGCTCGACGACCCGGACACCGCGGCCGCCGCGGCCGCCAACCCCGCGCTTCCGCCCGAGGACATGCGCCGGCTGCTGGACCGCGCGGGCGTGCCGGAAATCCCGGTGAATGATCGGACAATCGACTGCTAGGTTGATCACGTGCCGAAGCTGAATCAGATCATCGCAGTGGAAAAGGGCGTCAAGTCCAAGTCCCTCCAGGAGCTCACCCAAGCTCACCACGACGTCCAGAAGCCCGCCCTGCTGGCCGGAATCTCCCGGACCTACCAGCCCAAGGACGAGGAGGGCGAGCAGCTGCCGCCCGAGTCCACCCGGGTGCAGGTCAAGGCCGAGGACGTACTGCGGGCGACGGCGGGGACCCTGACGCGGCTGTTCGACGTGACGGCCACCAAGGACTGGGCGAACCGCACCGCGGCCGCCGATGTCGTCGTGGACGGGACGGTCCTGCTGGCGCAGGTGCCCGTGCCGTACCTGCTCTTCCTGGAGAAGCAGCTCACCGACATGCACACCTTCGTGCGGAAGCTGCCGGTGCTGGACGCCTCCGAATCCTGGAACCTGGACCCGTCCACGGACTCCTGGAAGACGGACGCGGTGCGCACCA
Organism: Streptomyces sp. NBC_01214; assembly: GCF_026340975.1. Classification (GTDB taxonomy): domain Bacteria; phylum Actinomycetota; class Actinomycetes; order Streptomycetales; family Streptomycetaceae; genus Streptomyces. The sequence continues at coordinate 4,076,624 of NZ_JAPEOS010000001.1, forward strand.
TCCGTACCAAGAAGGTGCCGCGCAACCACGTGAAGGCCGAGGCCACCGAGAAGCACCCGGCGCAGGTCGAGGTGTACTACGAGGACGTTCCGGTCGGGTACTGGACGACCGTGAAGTTCTCCGGTGCGCTGCCCGCCCGGCGGGTCAACGAGCTGATCGACCGCGTGGAGAAGCTCCAGCAGGCCGTCAAGTACGCCCGCGAGGAGGCCAACAGCGCCGAGGTCACCGACCAGCGGGTCGGCGACGCGGTGTTCGGCTACCTGTTCAGGTAGCCCACAGAACCCCTCCCGTATGTCTGCGGGAGGTGCGCGAGAGCGCAAGCTGAAACTGATGTTGAAGCTGAACGAGGGTGTCAGTTGGGGGTTCGAATCCCTCCCCCGGCATTGCGAGCCGGGGTGGCCCAAGCTGGTAGAGGCGGCCCTTCAATCTCAGATTATCGCTCCAGTCTCAGTATTCGCCGCCGAACACCGGATCGACCGAGCGTGGACGATCATCGATGGATAGGGGTTCAAGTCCCCTCTGTGCCTCTCCTCGTGGCGCGGTAGTTCAAAGGTAGAACACGTCGATCTAAGAATGATCCGCGACTCTTAAACGTGCCGGTGTGCGCAATTGGGTGGCACACAGGAGCCCGGGAGCTGGATATGCTCCCGGGCTCCGTCACGTTCCGGCCCGCGCTCCGGCCTGACCGTTCCGCCGACCGGAACGGTCCGGTCAGCGGAACGGTCCGGTCAGACCGGAACGGACACGAACGTCCGGCCCGACTCGTTCTCGACCAGGATCGCCTTGACGTCCGCCGGGTCCACGGCCGCCGAACCGTCCAGCGCCGCGCCCTTGGCCTCTCCGTTCTCCTGGCTGCCCGTGACCCAGCCGGCGGCGGTGGTCCGCGTCCCGTTCTTGGAGACCACGACCAGCCGGCACCGCTCGCCCGGCGGCACGCCCGTGACCGCCGCGTGCACCCGAACCCACTTGGTGGCGGGCGTCATCTGTACGGTCATCCGCGCACCCGTGGCCTTGTCGGTCGCGGAGAGCACCTTGGTCCCGGCGGGCGGTGGGGAAGGGTTCGCCGTGGCCGTCGGGGACGGCGGCGCAGGCAGCGCGACGGCGTCCGGATCGCCCGTGCCCAGCTGGGTACCGGCCCAGAACACGGCGGCCAGCGAAGCGGCCACCGCCAGTCCCGCGAGCCCCGCCCGCCGCCGCGCATCACCGGCCCGCTCACCGCGCATCTGCCGCAGGGTGCGCTGGAGCAGCAGGTCACCGCCGTGCGGCGGTCCGTCGAGGAACGCCTCGTCGGGCACCTCGCCCAGAGCCGCCTCCATCTCGCGCAACGCGGCCACCTCCTCCCGGCACTGCACGCATCCGCTCGTGTGTTCCTCGACCCGGCGGATCTCCTCGGGGTCCAGGACACCGAGTACGTAGGGGCCGAGCAGTTCCTCCTCGTGCCTCTGCCGGTTCATGCCACCACCTCACGCAGTCCGGCGGGCTGCTGGGGCGGCCTGCCCGATCGCTTTCCTTCTCTGGAACCGATGTCCCTGAATCCGTCGCTCTTGAAGACGTCGCGCAGCGCCTTGAGGGCGTAGTGCGAGCGAGATTTGACCGTACCCGCCGGGATGCCGAGGCTGTCGGCGGCCTCTGCGACGCTGAGCTGTCGGTAGTACAACTCCTTCAGGACGTCGCGGTGTTCCGGCGACAGCTGATCGAGGGCCCCCAGGACCGTCATGCTGTCCACCACGGAGTCGGCGTGGTCCGCCTCCACCGGGGGAGCGGACGAGGCTCCCGAGACCTCGGGCGGCCGGGCGGCCTTGGCCCGGTAGCGGTCGGTGATGATGTTGCGGGCCACGGTGAGCAGCCAGCCGCGCACCGAGCCCTTTCCGTTGACCAGCACCTCGGAGTGGCGCCAGGCCCGGATGAGCGTTTCCTGTACGACGTCCTCGGCGGCGGCCCGATCTCCGGTCAGCCGGGTGGCGTACGCGAGCAGGGCGTGACCGTGCTCCTCGTACACCGACTTGATCAGTGCCTCATCGGTCGAGCCCCGCCGAGTGCGGGGCCACAGTGGTCCGGCCATCTCACCCTCTCCGTCTTCCTCGCATATGTGGTGCGGTCGGAACACGCCACCGGGACGGATTCGGTTCACGTGACCTGCGTCACTCAGGTCCGGCAGGCGCGGCCCTCGTTGAGGCAGCGGACGACCGCGGCCATCTGTCGGTCGGTCATCGCGTTCACGAACATCGCGTGATCGGTCTTCGGGCTGTGCCGCTGCTCGGGGAAGGAGTCGAGGGCCACGTTCAGCCCCGGGGGGATGTCGTAGGCGAGGGAGACGCGCAGTTCGGGCACCGGGAAGGTGTCCTTCGGGCAGACGCCGTTCGCGGCGGTGAAGAGCAGGTGCGAGCGGTGCGTTTCGCCGACGGTGTCGAGGCCGTTCCAGCAGCTCGGGAAGACCAGGGTGCGGGTGACGCGTTCGCCCGCGGGGCAGCGCGGGTAGCGGGTGGTGGCCCGGTCCGGGGAGCCCGAACACCCCCAGCGGGCCCGGACGTCGGCCTCGGTGTCCGCCGTGTACGCGACGGCGTCACCGGTCATCGCGCGCAGGAAGCGCGGCATCGGCACCACCTTGCTCACGGGGTTGCCGCGGAACTCCACCAGGACCGAGGTCTCCGGCAGGATCTCGCCGACGTTCCCGTGCCCCGCCGAATCCTCGTGCGGGCGCGTGCCCGGGCGGTCGGGGCGCCGCAGCACGGGCCAGTAGTACGTGGACCGGTCGCCGCCCGCACAGCTCGTGGCGGCCGCGTCCAGAGAGGCTTCCGTCGACAGCGCGTTGGTGGAGAGGTTCCCCACGTAGGCGTGCGTGTGATGGGCGCCGCCCAGCAGGCCGGGCGAGACCACGAGGTTGTCCTCGTTGTAGTGGCCCTGCTCGTTGCGGCCGCAATCCACCACCATCGACCCGGCGGATCCCTCGGACCCGGGGGCGGGAGCGGTTGCCGCAAGGCGCGGGACATCGCGTATGTCCACGTAGTCGGACGCGACCGGCCGCCCGTCCGCCGTCCCGGCGTGCGGACCGGCCGCCCGCGACGCCCCCAGTACCGCTGCGATCAGTCCGCCGGCCAGGACCAGGCAGACGGCGAGAGTGAGCAGCCGGTGTTCGTTCCCCATGCCGGTCACGGTTGCCGGTAGCGCCCCTGCCGTCAACTGGTCATCCGCATGACGGGCACGGCGCCGTGATGCATACGCTCCGCGGACCGCCCGCCGGCCCGGGAAGGTGAGGCCAATGGTTCACCGGGACGGATAGTCTGCCTCCATGAGCGGGGGCGAGGGGGCCGAGGGCATGGGCGCGGATTTAGCCGGTGAGGGCTGGGGTGCCACGCGCTCCTGGGTGGAGAAGGGATTGCCCGCGGCAGAACGCATCGAGCAGGTGGTACCGCTGCGCGGCGGCTGGACCTCACAGATGCGGCGCCTGGACCTCAGCGGCCCGGGCGGACGGCGCTCGCTCGTCCTGCGGTCCTTCGTCAAGCCCTTCTTCGTCCGGCACGCGGAGGGCCTGCTGACCCGTGAAGCGGCGATCCTGCGCCTGCTCGGTGATACGGACTTGCCCGCGGCCACGCTGGTGGCGGTGGACGCGACGGCGCAGCACTGCGACCACCCCTCCCTCCTGATGTCCCTGTTGCCGGGGACCGTGCGCGTGGACGATCGGAACGCCGATGCCCGCGCGGAGCTGCTGGCCCGCCAACTGGTGCGCATCCACCAGCTGCCGATACCCGCGCACGAGCGACCCCGTACGTATCAGGCCTGGGCCTCTCCCGAGCGGGTGAGCCCGCCCGCGGACACCCGGCGGCCCGAGCTGTGGCGGCGGGCGGTCGACGTCATCCGCCGGGATCCGCCGGACCATCGAGGTCGCTTTCTGCACCGGGACTTCCATCCCGGGAACGTTCTCTTCACCGGCACGGACGAGGACCTTCGGATCAGCGGCGTCGTCGACTGGGTGGAGACCTCCTGGGGGCCCGCCGACCTGGACGTGGCGCACTGCTCGACGGCCCTCGCCCTGCTGCACGGGGTTCCCGCGGGGATGGGCTTCGCGGACCGCTACGTCGCCGCGGGAGGAACCCTGACCGAGGACCGCACCTCCCACCTCTACTGGCGGCTCCTGGACGCGCTGGGCTTCGCCCCGGACGCGGAGAAGGTCGGCGTGCCCTGGCGCGAACTGGGCCGGGTCGACCTGACGGCCCGTGTCCTGACGCAGAGGCTGGAGGGTTACGTCCAGGCCCTCTTCGAGAGGTACGCCTGAACCGTCGCGCCCCGGCCGACCGCTGGCCCGCCGGCCTGCCGGCCGGGACGCGACAAGCACTCAGTCGAGGGCGTCGGCCCGCAGGATCTCGGTGATGACGTCCACCGCCTGCTTCGGGTTCTGCTCCAGCCAGGCGCCGAGGTGCTCCCGCACGGCCTCCCCGACACAGGCGCGTACGGGGCCGTTGCCCAGTACTCCGCGTGTCGCGCCGACGAACTCGGGGTGGTCCAGCTTGACCGACACGATCGCCGTCAGGCCCTCGCCGATGCGGTCGGCGCCGAGGTCGGGGTCCGCCGCAGTCAGCAGCCCCCGCGCCCGCGCGTACGCGTCGAGCGCGGCCGCCACCCCGTCGCGCAGGCCCGCCTCATGGGTGCCGCCGTAGGGAGTGGCCATGCTGTTGACGAAGCTGCGGACCCGCTCCTCGCGGGAGCCGCACCACCGCAGGGCCACCTCCATCGTCCCCGCCATCCGAGGGTCCTCCTGCTCGAAGCCGATGACGTCCGTGTGCACGGGCGTCCCCGGCTGCGCCCGGAGGGACACGACGAAGTCCCGCACCCCGCCCAGGAACCGGAACCGCGCCGTCTGGGGGCCGCCCGGAGGGCGTTCGTCGGTCAGCGAGATGTCCAGGCCCCGGTTGAGGAAGGCCAGTTCCCTGAAGCGCTCCGCCAGCACGGCGAACGAGCACTCCGTCGTCCCGAAGAGGGTGGCGTCGGGCCGGAAGGTGATGGTGGTCCCGCTTCCCGTCGCCGGACCCGCGGCGCTGGGCGGCGCGACGGTGACGCCGCACGCGTACTCCTGGACCCGGAGGACCCCCTCGCGCCGTACCTCGGCCGTCAGCCGGCTGGACAGGGCGTTGGTGACGGCGGGCCCCAAGCCGAAGAGGCTCATGGTCACGGCGCGACGGTCGCCGGGCCTCGCCCCGGCCGACAGGTCGGTCAACAGGGCTTCGAGACCGGGGCCGTCGGGGTCCTCGGCGGCCCCGAAGGGGATGCCCGGACCGTCGTCGGTGACCCGTACGGCGCCGTCGGCCATCAGGGTCACGCCGACGGAGCCCGCGCGGCCGGTCACGACCTCGTTCACCGCCCGGTCGGCGACCTCGAAGAGCATCTGGTGCAGACCGCGTTCGCCGGTCGAGCCGATGTACATCCCGGGCCGCTTGCGCACGGCTTCGGCCCCCTCCAGCACCTGGATGTGGCTGGCGTCGTACGTGATCGCTTCGTCACTCATGAAGTCCCCTCCGATGGTGTCCGGCAGATCTCCCCAGCCTAGGTGAATCCAAGGAAAACACCAGGTCAGAGCCGGTTTGTCGAGCCCCTGGACGGGTGGGTGAGCGGCTGCCCGGAGCCGGTCGGAACCGGGGGTGCGCACCACGGCCGAATCGCGTCCGCGGGCCCGCCGGAGCCGCGCACGACCCCATTCCGAGCGCCCCCGAGGTGCCTGATTCGGGTGCACGGCCCGCTGCCGTTCCGACAGATGGTCACCCCGCGTCGCCCGCCGCCCGTCGCCCGCCGCCGCCCGCCCGGCCGCACTGGCTACGATCGGCTGATGATCACTTCCGTCACGCTCGAGGCCGCCGCCACACCGACCGCTCCCGCCCTCGTCCTTCGGCCCTGGCGCGTGCAGGACGTCGCCGCGCTGGTCGAGGCCGCCCCGGATCCCGGGCTGGCGAGCGAGGACGACGGACTGCGGTGGGTACGGGCCCAGGAGCGGGGCTGGGCGGCGGGGGTCCGGTTCGGATTCGCCGTCCTGGAGGCGGCCCGGGGCGCGGCGCCGGCGCGGCTGGTGGGCAACGTCGTCCTCAAGGAGGTGGCGTCCGGCAAGGCTTCCGCCGAGGTCGGCTACTGGACGGCGGCGCAAGCACGGGGTCGGGGTGTGGCGCCGCGGGCCTTGGAAGCCCTCACCGTCTGGTCCCTGGAGGCCTTCCGGGCCGACGGCCTGGAGCGCCTCGAACTGCTCCACCAGGTGGACAACCCCGCATCCTGCCGCGTCGCGGCCAAGTGCGGCTACGCCTACGACAGGACGCTGGCGGCCGCGCCCCCCGCCTACCCCCTCGACGGCCATCTGCACGTGCGTCGCGCTGCCTGAGGCGTCACCGGCGGGGCAGCCCAAAGGGGTTGTCCGTGGGGCCGCTTGTCCGGCCGTGCGGCCACCGCGCACAGTGGGCCGTATGACATCAGAGCTGACACCCGCCGAGCTCCTGCACGCATTCGCCCGCACCCGCGCCTCGCTCGACGGCGCGGAGGTCACCTACTGGTGGACCGGAGACGTCCACTCCTGGGCCCCCGGCGAGCCCTACCGGCGCCTCTTCGGCTTCGAAGGGCTCAACGTCGCGCGCCTCGTCGCGGACGAGGAGCTCGGCGGATACCAACTCCTGTCCAGGGAGGCCGCGTTCTACCTCGACCCCGGGACCCGGGAGATCCTGGAGACCTGGCAGGACAAGCAGGTGGTCCACGTCTGGAACGATCCGGCGAACCAGAAGTGGCGGCCCTTCCCGGTCCCCCTGACGAAACTGGGCGACCAGGTCTGCTTCAGCCTGGAGATCCCGCTGGCTTACCCCTCGCCCCTGCCGGTCGCGCAGTACCCGGCCCACTCTGCCGACGACACCTACCGCGCCCTGGAACTGTTCCAGTTCTTCGCACCCGCGGCCACCCTGACCACCGACGCGGTGAGCGTCCCCGCCACCATGTCCTGGACCCGGATGTCGCCGTGGCTGCCCTGGATGGAACAGGGGCAGCGCCCCGGCGGCCTCACCTTCCACTGCCGCGGCCGCAAGCTGGACTCGTACGCGCAGGTCCCGGAGCGCACCCGCGCGTACATCGCCGAGCACCACCCCGAATTCGCCCACGCGCCGGAGAAGTGGAGCGAGCCGAACGAGACCAGCTGGACGTACTTCCGCAGGCTCTTCCCGCCGCGGTAGCACCGCCTCCGGTTACCGTCCCGGTCTGCGCCCCCATCCTGCGCGATGATCGCGCGGACGATGAAAGTACCTGGTCAGAGCCCCTGTCGAGGGACCCCCGGGGGGAGTCGCAGGGGGCGGACAAGGGTTTTCCCCGTATCGAGTTCATCCCCGTGTTGCCTACTGTCTGCCCACCGGCGATCTTCTCCTGACCTTACGGCACACACGCCCACCCCACATGGCGTGAAGGCCGTACCGGTCGGGGGGAGAGCCGGGACCGCCGTTGCCCAGCCCCGCTGTTGCGGCTCGGGCGACGTGGCGCGCGGCGGAGCCGGGGCGAGCTCGACCAACTCGCTCCCGGTCCCGCGGCCGCCGGAACCTCCCACACTGCACTGACCGGCCGCTCCGGCACGCCCGGAAACGGCCCTCGAAGGGGAACACGTGCACTCTTCCAGACGTCGGCTCATATCCGTGGTGGCCATGTCCGTCACCCTGCTCGCCGGCTCCGCGACCGCCTCCGTGGCCCTGGCCGCCGAGACCCCCGCAGCGGCCCCCGCCGCCACGGTCGCCCCCACCGCGCCCGTCGAGAACCTCATCGTCGGATACAAGTCCTCGGCCACCGAGGCCAGTTCGAACACCGCGGCGGCCGATGACGCCACCGCCAAGGGCAAGAAGGCCGGCAACAAGAAGGCGAAGTTCGACCGTCGCCTCGGCACCGGAGCCGCCCTCGTCAACCTGGGTGGTGCGACCGCCCCGGCCGACGCGGCGGACGTGATGGCCCAGTTCCGCGCCGACCCGGACGTCGCCTACGTCGAGCCGGACACCCGCGCCTACGCCCAGGCCGTCACCCCGAACGACACCGAGTACGCCAAGCAGTGGGACCTCTTCGAGTCCACCGCCGGCATGAACGTCCCCGGTGCCTGGGACAAGACCACGGGCTCCGGCGTCACCGTCGCCGTGATCGACACCGGCTACGTCGCCCACTCGGACGTCGCGCCGAACATCGTCGCCGGCTACGACTTCATCTCCACCTCCTCCGAGGCCCGCGACGGCAACGGCCGCGACGCCAACCCGGCCGACGAGGGCGACTGGAACGCCACCGACGGCGAGTGCGGTGTCGGCTCCAAGGCCAGCACCTCCTCGTGGCACGGCACCCACGTCGCGGGCACCATCGCCGCGGCCACCAACAACTCCAAGGGCGTCGCCGGCATCGCCTACGGCGCGAAGATCCAGCCCGTCCGCGTGCTCGGCAAGTGCGGCGGTGCCACCTCGGACATCGTCGACGCCATCACCTGGGCCTCCGGCGGCTCCGTCGCGGGCGTCCCGGCCAACGCCACCCCCGCCAAGGTCATCAACATGAGCCTCGGCGGCCCGGGTGCCTGCGGCACGAGCTACCAGAACGCCATCAACGCGGCCGTCGCCCGCGGTACGACCGTCGTGGTCGCCGCCGGCAACAGCAACGCCAACGCGTCCGGCTACTCGCCCGCCAGCTGCAACAACGTGATCAACGTGGCGTCGACGAACCGCGCCGGCGACCGCTCGTACTACTCCAACTACGGCGCGATCATCGACATCGCCGCCCCGGGCGGTGAGACCCGCCGCGCCACCGACACGCCCGGCACCGTCACCACCCCCGAGAACGCGATCCTCTCCACCCTGAACGCTGGCACCACCACCCCCGGTGCCGAGAGCTACAAGCCCTACCAGGGCACCAGCATGGCCGCCCCGCACATCGCGGGCCTGGCCGCCCTGCTGAAGTCGGCGAACACCTCGCTGACCCCGGCCCAGATCGAGTCGGCGATCAAGACCAACTCCCGCCCGCTGGCCGGTACCTGCACCGGTGGCTGCGGCGCCGGCCTCGCCGACGCGGCCGCTACCGTCGCCGCCGTGACCTCGACCCCGCCCACCTCGGGCCGCGAGAACACCACGGACTACGCCATCGCGGACAACGCCACGGTGGAGAGCCCGATCACCGTCACCGGTGTGACCGGCAAGGCCCCGGCGGCCCTCAAGGTGGGCGTGAACATCGTCCACAGCTACATCGGTGACCTCAAGGTCGACCTGATCGCCCCGGACGGCAGCGTCTACAACCTGCACAACCGCTCCGGCGGCAGCACGGCCAACATCAACCAGGTCTACACCGTGAACGCCTCCTCCGAGGTCGCGAACGGCACCTGGAAGCTGCGGGTCAACGACAACGCCGGCGGCGACACCGGCAAGATCGACTCCTGGAACCTGACCTTCTGATCAGGAGCCAACTCGGCCTGACGGCCAGATAGTACGGACCAAAGCGAGCCCGCGGACCTGCTGATACACCTCGTATCGGCAGGGCCGACGGGTTTTCCCGGCACGCGACTGATTTCTGCGTCACAATCCGTGTCCGCCCGCCACTCGACCTCGTATTGTCGCCTCTCACAGGAAGGGCGCCGGAGCTGGGGACCGAGAGGCTGGTGGCTGTGCGTGGTGGCGGCGACGGGGCACGCTGACACAAGTGTCGGACACGGAGAACTGATCAGGGCGGTCGACCGCGCGCTGACCGCGCACGGCCGGGCCCTCCTGACCGGACCCGCCGGCGCGGGCAAGACCGAGGTCGTGCGCGCCGTCGCGGCCGCGGCCGAATCGCGCCGCGAGACCGTGCTCTGCCTCGCCCCCGAGGCTGCCGACCAATGGATACCCGAGGCGTCCGCCGCCGCCCTCCTCGCCTCCGTACCCGGCGGCGCCCTGGAACAGCTCTCCGGGCCCCAGCGCACCGCCATCGCCCTCCTGCGCCGGGAGGCCGACGCCCCCCGGGCCGGCCGCGACCACATCGCCCTGCGCCTCGCCGTGGTCGAGGTGCTGCGCACCCTCGCCGACCGCGACCCCGTCCTGCTCGTCCTCGACAACGCCCAGTGGCTCGACGCCGAGAGCACCGACCTGCTCCGCTTCGCCCTGCGCCTCACCCCGCCCCGCGTCCGGGTCCTGGTCGCCGAATGCGTCCAGGGCGGGGTCCCGGTGGGCGAACCCCTCTGCGGCCCCGGCGTCCCCGCCATCCGGGTACCCCCGCTGGGCGCCGACGAGGTCGCCGAACTCCTCGTCCGCCACGGCCTTCCGGCCCGCCTCGCCGGCCGGATCCACCAGGCCAGCGGCGGCAACCCGCGCCTCGCCCTCGCCCTCGGCCACTCCCTCGCCGAAGCCGCCGAGGCCCGCGACAGCAGCGCCCACCACGCCGACCCCCTGCCCGTCTCCGGGCAGGCCCGCGAGGTGGCCCGCCGGCTCCTCGCCGGGGCCCCCGCCCAGGCCCGCCGCACCCTGCTGCTCGCCGCCCTCGCCACCCGCCCCACCATCTCCCTGCTGCGCCGCGCCGGCCGCCCCGACGCCGAGGCCGAACTGGCGGAGGCGGAACGGGCCGCACTGGTCAGAGTGGGCGAGGACGGCTCCGTGGAGTTCACCGCCGGCGCCCTGCCCACCGCGCTCGCCGCCGACGCCGGCTGGCCTGAACGCGCCGCCGGACACGCGGCCCTGGCCGCCGCCGTCGACGATCCCGTCCAGGCCGTACGCCACCGCGCGCTGGCCGTGGACACCCCCGACCAGTGGCTCGCCGAGGAGATCACCGAGGCCGCCGCGGCCTGCCGCCGCCGGGGCCAGCGCGCCCTCGCCGCCGAACTGGGCCTGCTCGCCGCCGAACGCACGCCGTCCTCGTTGGCCGGCGCGGAACTGGCCCGCCTGGTCGCGGCCGCCGAGGACGCCGGCTGGTCCGGCCGCGCCGACCTCGCCCGCCGCGCCACCGGAGCCGTCCTGGCCCGCGACGCCTCGCCCGCCGACCGGGTACGGGCCCGGCTCGCCGTGATCGACGCCGCCGGCCAGGCCCTGGGCGCCCTCGACGAGACCATCGCGTACGCCATGGACGAGGCCGCCGGGGACCCCTCGCTCCAGGCCGCCGTCCAGCTGCGGATCGCCTGGAAGCACAACCTCAGCGACGGCGACCCGGTCCGCTCCCGCGACGCCGCGGCCCGCGCCGGGGCGCTCGCCGCACTCGGCGGCGACCAGGTCGCCGAGGCCATGGCCCTGACCGTACGGGCCCGCATGGGCCGCATCCTCGGCGACCCGGGAGCCGAGGCGATCCTCGCCGAGGCCCTCGCCCTGCCCGCCCCCGAGGTACCGCTCGGCATGCGCAACGCGCCCCAGTACCTCGCCGTCCGGCACGCCCTCTTCGACGACGGCCTCGACGACGCCCGTCGCCAACTGATGGTCCTGCTGCCCGCCGTCCAGCGCACCGGCTCCGCCGAGGACGTCTTCGAGGTCCTGCGCAGCCTCACCGAGGTCGAACTGCGCAGCGGCCGGTGCGAGGCCGCCTCCGCCCACGCCCGCCGGGCCCTCGAGCTCACGATCGACGCGGGCCTCTCGCCCGGCCCCGCCTGGTACGTCGCCGCGATGGCCGAGGCCATGGGCGGCAGCTTCGCCCGGGCCGCCGGCTACGCCCGGCGCGGCATCCAGGCCTCGCAGGAGGAGCAGGACCAGGTCTTCCTCTCCCGCAGCCTGCACGCGCTCGGCCTCGTCGAACTCGCCACGGGAGAGGCGGCGAAGGCCGTCGCCACCCTGCGCCGCGTCGCCGAACTGGAGGCCGCCCAGCAGGTGGTGGACCCCTCGATCCTGCGCTGGCACGGGGAGCTCGCCGAAGCCCTGATCGCCGCCGACGCACCCGAGGAGGCGGCCCGACTGCTGGCCTCCGTCCGCACGGTCGCCGTCGGCCTCGGCCGGACCGGGGTGGTCGCGGCCCTCGACCGGGCCCGCGGGCTGTGCCTGTCCGCGCAGGGCGACGCCGACGGGGCCGTGCACCTGCTGGAGACCACCGCCCAGCGCTTCGACGCCCTGCGGCTGCCGCTGGAACGCGGCCGTACGCTGCTCGCCCTCGCGCGGGTGGAGCGCCGCCGACGCCGGCGCGCACCGGCCCGCGCGGCGCTCCGGGCCGCGGCCGAGGTCTTCGACCGGGCCGGGGCCGCCCCCTGGACGGAGCTCGCCAAGGAATCGGCCCCGGGTGACGGCGCCGCGGCGCGGGTACCGGCGGCCGCGACCCTGACCGAGGCCGAGACCCGGCTCGCGCTGCTGGTCAGCCAGGGCGCCAGCAACCAGGAGGCCGCGGCGAAGCTGTTCCTCAGCGTCAAGACGGTGGAGGCCCGGCTGACCCGGATCTACCAGAAGCTCGACGTCCGCTCACGGGCCCAGCTGGCCACCGCGCTGCGCACGCCCTGATCGACACGGCCTAAGGCTTGTCTCGTCGAAATCCGGGATGAAGAGTGACATGGTGCTTCTGGTGCTTCTGGTGCTTCTGGTGCGCGGATGGCGGAACACCCCAGTCGATACCCCCCGGGGCGCGCCGCGCACGCCCCGGACGGCCGTGTGTCAGCTCGGGCGCTCGTAGTTGGTCAGGACGCAGCCCTCGACCTGGGCCTTCTCCAGCCGGTAGCCGGCCGGCGCGGTGAAGCCGGTCTCGCAGTTCAGGTACAGGAACTGGAGCTGGTACAGCCCGCGGCGGACGTTCGCGTTGTTGGTCTCCACGGCGATGTTCGTGCCGACCAGCAGCTTGCTCGCGGTGGCCTTGAGGCGCCCGTCGTCCTTCAGGTCGGCCAGCTGTGCCGCCTTGGCCTTGGTCTGGAGGGTCTTCATGTCGGAGACGGTGTCCAGCCAGTTCAGGTTGTGCGCGCGCCGCTCCCCGCCGAGCTCGCCGCAGACGGCCCGCTGCTTGACGCCCCAGGCGCTCGGGGGGCCGTCGACAACCGGCATGTAGTCGATCGACTGAATGTGCTCGTCGGTGACGGTCATCTTCGTGCAGTCGACGGTGTGAGGGCTGACGAGCTGCTTCAGCTCGGCGATGCTGCCGGCGCTCGGCAGGCCCGGGCTGCCGGTGGACGGCTGGCCCGGCTTCGCGGCTCCCTCGGTGGAGGGGTCGCGGACCGCCCCGCGGTGGGGGCTGCCCTGGCCGTCGGGGCTGTTGACGTAGTCGGTGAGGAAGCAGCCCTCGACCAGGGCCTTCTCCTTCTTGAACCCCTCCGGGACGAAGACGTTGGGGTTGCAGCTCAGGATGCGCAGGTCGGAGTTGGGCGGGTTGACCAGGGACACGGCGGTGGCGGTCTTGAGCGCGGTCAGGGCGAAGGTCTTGCCGATGACCGTGCGGCTGGCGAGGTCGGTGTCGTCCCGGCCCTCGGCGAGCAGCTTCGCGGCGTGGTCCTTGGCGGCCTGCTGGAAGGCCTTCATGTCCGGGGTCAGGAAGAGGACGATCTCGCCCCGCGCCTTCTCGTCCGTGCAGACGCCGCGCTCCGTGATGCCCCAGTCCCCGGCGCCGATGAACCCGCTCAGCGGCACCCGGCTGTCGTTCGGGTCGGTGCTGAGGTTCTCGCAGGACGTGTACTGCTGTACGTGGGCCTGCGCCCCGGCCAGCGTGGCGGGCGCGGCGCCGGCGCCGGCGGCCGTGGGGGAGGCGGGGGCGGCGCCCGGAGCGCTCGCGGAGGGGCTCGCGGCGGGCGGGCCCGGCTTGGGGGAGTCCTCGCAGGCGGTGGCGAGGGTGGTGAGCGCGGCGAGGGCCGCGGTCGCGGCGGATATCCGCTGGAGGCGCATGGGTGTCTTCCGTCGGCTGGACACGGCACGGGGGATGGCGTGCCCATGCTAAGGCCACCTGTCTGAAAATTGATCTTGTGGCAGGTCGGTGTGGCGGAGGCGGCGTGGGAGTGGATGGAGCCCTTGTTGGCGCAGGTGGATGGGCGTGGTCGGCCGTGGCGTGATCACCGGCAGGTGGTCAATGGTGTGCTGTGGCCGTTGCGGACCGGGGCTCCGTGACAGACCGTCTATGAGCGGTTTGCCCGCTGGGAGGCGGACGGTACGTGGGCAAGGCTGTTGGAGCATGTGCAGGTCCGCGACGACGCGATGGGCCGGGTGGAGTGGACCGTCGCCGTCGACTCCACGATCAACCGTGCTCACCAGCACGCCGCCGGCGCACGTAAAAGGAGGCTGCGGACGGGGACGAACTGGAAGATCCGGTCGGCTCGCAGACGCGCCAGGCCCTCGGCCGGTCCCGAGGCGAGCTGACCACCAAGGTCCACCTCGCCGTCGACGGCCGGGGACTGCCGCTGTCCATCGTGCTCACGCCCGGCAACGTCGACGACGCCACCGCATTCGGTCAGGTCCTCGACGGGATCCGCGTTCCGCGAGCCGACACCGGCCGCCCGCGCACGAAATCGCCCCGAGTCCTGGGCGACAAGCGCCGCGACCAAGCGGCCAACCGCCGACGCCGAGGGCGCCTCGGCGGCCGGCCGCCCGCCTTCGACAGGGAGCTCTACGATCGCGACGAGATTCGACAAGCTCGCCGACCGCTACCGTGCCGGCGTCGTCCTGGCCTCGCTGATCCACTGGCTCCGCGAACCAGCCCGTGATCATTTGTCAGGCACTGGCTAGCAGCCGAGGTTGTTCCCGGGGGTCACCCCGAGCAGCTGCGTGAAGCTCTGGTACTTCGAGATGCGGCTCTGGACCTGGGCGGGGTTGCCGCCGTTGCACTCCAGGGAGCCGTTGATCGAGCGGATGGTCTCCCCGAAGCCCGCGCCGTTCACCATGGCGGCGTGCGCGGTCATGGTGCCCGGGCCGTTCTGGGTGTTCCAGTACCAGAGCGCCGTCTTCATGGCGACCGCCGGATCCTGTTCCACGAGGTACGGGTTGGCGAGCAGGTTGATGCCGAGCGCGTCACCGGCCGCCTTGTAGTTGAAGTTCCAACTGAGCTGGATGGGCCCGCGGCCGTAGTAGGCGGCCTGTCCGGCGGGACAGCCGTACGGCTGGCTCGCGTCGCAGTAGTGCGGGTAGTTGGCGGTGTTCTGCTCCACGATGTACACGAGTCCGCCCGTCTCGTGGGAGACGTTCGCGAGGAAGGCTGCGGCCTCGCGCCGCTTGGTGGTGTCGTCGCCGGTCTTGGCGAACCCGGGGTAGGCGGAGAGCGCCGAGACCAGGCCGTTGTAGGTGTAGAAGGGATTCCGGTTCGGGAACATCTGGTTGAACTGGGCCTCGGAGACCACGAATCCGGTGGGGTTGCCCGGATCCGGGTCCTGGCCCCCGCTCCCGCAGGCGCCCTGGTCCGACCAGACGCCCCACTGGCCGGTGGTGCCGGGCGTCTCGCCCTGGGTCCACCACTTCGCCTGCCAGTTGTGGCCGCCGTACGAGGCGCTCATGCCGCCCGTGTAGACGGCGGAGGAGGTCCAGGCGCCGGCGCAGGGGGTCGCGGCGACGGCGGGGGAGGAGGGGAGGGTGAGGGCGAGGCCGGCCGTGAGGGCCGAGGCGGCGGCGAGTGCGAGGGCGCGGAGGCGAAGCGCACGCATCACGTAACTGCTCCTTCAGTGGGGGGACTTGCCGTGGGGGCAATGGTGCCCACTGAAGCGAAAATGGCCGGAACCTGCCAAGGTCTAGACCAAAGGAAACGCGCCGGTGTCGCGAGTGACGCGTGACACCGGCGCGCGATCGAACCGATCAGCTGCCCGCGGAGAGGTTGCCGGAGAGGACCGGGATGTTGCTGGCGATGTGCGAGAGCGCTTCGTCACCCTTGGCCTGGGTGGAGTTCTCGGTGCACTGCTGGTTCTGCGGGCTGGCGAGGACGTTGACGTCCTGGACGCCGACGTTGGCGAGGACCGCGAGCAGGGACTGGGCGTTGACCTTGGCCGGCAGGCCGACGCAGAGCTTGTTGAGCGAGCCCTGGATGGCGCCGAGCTGCGGGCTCATCTTGCCGTGGGTCTCCTGGTTGCCGTAGATCTGGGCCGAACCGTTGCCGTTGACGGTGTTCACGCCGTTGTCGTTGCCGATCGCCATCGCGGGGGAGGCGACTGCGGCACCCGCGCCGAGCACGGCGGCGGTGGCGGCTGCGGTGGCCATGAACTTCTTGAGCATGTGGGGATCCTTCTGGTCGCACTGTCGCGTGTGATGGCTGCCCTCGGCGGGACGTGCTGATCAACTGTCGACGGTGCCCCGGGTTATCCCCACTCACCCGAGTGGCCCAATGCCGGGTCGAGCCACCCCCGGCCGTGGCGGCGGGGGCGAGCTCCTCGGGTTCGAGGGTCAGCCGGTCTTGCGGCGGACCTTCTTGTTCTTGCCGCCGGGGCCGCTGCTGGCGCCCTGGACCTTCGCCCGGCTCTGGTGGGCCTGCTGGGACTGGGCGTTCGCCGCGTTGCGCTCCAGGGCCTCCCGGAACTTGCGCTTGGCGGCTTCGGCCGGGGACTCGTCCTGCGGGGTGTCGGTTTCGTCAGCCATGTTGTCCTCCTGGGGTGATCAAGCGGTTTCAGTCTGTCAGCTGGCGTCCCTGCTGACCAGCGAGTTCCTCGATGCCCCAAGGTGTCCTTGGGGAGGTCATAAGTTTTGATTATGTGGCCATAAAGAGACACCGGGTGCCGAGTTAGGTTTACCTTCGTTTAGGGTTCCCTTTGATCCACCTTGCCGTCGCTCGAAGGGAACCTCTGCCATGCCTCGCCCTCTGCGGGTAGCAATCGTCGGTGCCGGCCCCGCCGGTATCTACGCCGCCGACGCGCTGCTGAAGTCCGAGGCAGCCGTCGAGCCCGGTGTGTCCATCGACCTCTTCGAGCGGATGCCCGCGCCCTTCGGCCTGATCCGCTACGGCGTCGCCCCCGACCACCCCCGGATCAAGGGCATCATCACCGCCCTCCACCAGGTGCTCGACAAGCCGCAGGTGCGCCTCTTCGGGAACGTCGACTACCCGAACGACATCAGCCTCGACGAGCTGCAGTCCTTCTATGACGCCGTGATCTTCTCCACCGGTGCCACGGCCGACCGCGCGCTGACCATCCCGGGCGTCGACCTCGACGGCTCCTACGGCGCCGCCGACTTCGTCTCCTGGTACGACGGCCACCCGGACGTCCCGCGCACCTGGCCGCTGGAGGCCGAGAAGGTCGCCGTGCTCGGTGTCGGCAACGTCGCCCTCGACGTCGCGCGCATCCTCGCGAAGACGGCCGACGAACTGCTGCCGACCGAGATCCCGGCGAACGTCTACGACGGGCTCAAGGCGAACAAGGCCCTGGAGGTGCACGTCTTCGGCCGCCGGGGTCCGGCGCAGGCCAAGTTCAGCCCCATGGAGCTCCGGGAGCTGGACCACTCGCCCAACATCGAGGTCATCGTCAACCCCGAGGACATCGACTACGACGACGGCTCCATAGCCACCCGTCGCGGCAACAAGCAGGCCGACATGGTCGCCAAGACCCTGGAGAACTGGGCGATCCGCGACATCGGCGAGCGCCCGCACAAGCTGTTCCTGCACTTCTTCGAGTCGCCCACCGAGATCCTCGGCGAGGACGGCAAGGTCGTCGGACTGCGCACCGAGCGCACCGAGCTGGACGGCACCGGCAACGTCAAGGGCACCGGCACCTTCACCGACTGGGACGTCCAGTCCGTCTACCGGGCCGTCGGCTACCTCTCCGACGAGCTGCCCAAGCTCCCCTGGGACGTGGAGTCCGGCACGGTCCCGGACGAGGGCGGCCGCGTGATCGAAGCCGGTGGCCACCTGCAGTCGACGTACGTCACCGGATGGATCCGGCGCGGTCCGGTCGGCCTGATCGGCCACACGAAGGGCGACGCGAACGAGACGGTGGCGAACCTGCTCGCCGACCACGCGGAGGGCCGCCTGAGCGAGCCGGCCGCCCCGGCCCCGGAGGCCGTCGAAGCCTTCCTCGCCGAGCGCAGCGTCCGCTACACGACGTGGGAGGGCTGGTACCGGCTGGACGCGGCCGAGAAGGCGCTCGGCGAGCCCCAGGGCCGCGAGCGCGTGAAGATCGTCGAGCGCGAGGGCATGCTCGACGCGAGCGGAGCGTAGCGCGAGGGGCCGGGACCCGGACGGGGTCCCGGCCCTCCGTACGTCCTGCGGCGCGCTCGGCGGCGCCGCGGCCCGGGCAGCGGGACCCGGTCCTGTCCGGCCGATCGTGGCTGTAGGAAGATGTCGTCCATGAGAGATGTCCGAAGGGGCCGTGCCGCGTAGAACGCCGGCTTCGGTTCGGCCGCAGGGACGCGGCCGGAGGGGCCCCTGGGTGCGCTATCGCGATGTCCCCGGCCTGTCGGGGGCGGCGAACGCCGCCGTCCGCGTGCTCGAGCGGGGTCGGTTGGCGCCGGGCATCGTGTCCGTCGCACTGAGCGTGTGGTCGGTCCGCGTCCACGGCGTCGAACGCCGGTGGAGACGGTGGGAGGCCGAGTTCTCCTGCCCGTGCTGTGGCGAAGGCTGGGCCCGGGACAAGCTGCACGAGGCCCTGTCCATGCTGCCGCCCAAGGCCGCCGCCGAACTGCGGGTGCAGGTCGAGCGTCTGGACGAGGTGCTGCTCGGGCGAACGCACCACGATCCCGCGGCGGATCCGGAGCTGGCATGGTGGCACCGCCGGTGCTGAGCGTGCCCCCCCGTACGCCGACGGCGCCCGCGAGGCCCCGTCACAGGCCCCGCTCCCGCTCCAGCACGCCCCGTACGAAAGCCGCCTGCCCGGCGTGCTGGAGGTCGTCCCCCAGCACGCTGACCAGGCGTACCCCGAGGGTGACCGGCGGATCCCAGCGTTCGTCGACCACCCGGTCCAGGTCGGTGGCGGCGAGCCCGTGCACGAAGCGGGCGGTCCGCTCGTGCACCGCGTCGAAGTACCCCAGCAGCAGCTCGCCCGAGTCGACCCGCACGGTGTAGACGTCCTGCGGCGAATGTCCGTACCCGGTCGACCCGGCGGGCAGCGGCAGCGCGAACCGGTCCGACCAGCCGCCGGAGTCCCAGATCTGCTCGGCGCCGGCCGCGTCCGCGATGTGGTCGTCCTGGATCCGGGTCAGGTGCCAGATGAGCCAGGTGACCGAGTTCGCCGCCGGGTCAACGCGCGCGTTGAGCAGTTCCGGCGGGACCCCTTCCACGACCTCGTGCACGATCTCCCGGATGCGTCCGAAACCGTCGACGATGACGTCCGTAGCCTTCATGCACCCACCATGCGGGGCCCGGGGGCCCGACCGCCGCGAGCGACACGCGGAGGCCGGACCCCCGGGCCGGCGGGTCGGGTGACGGGACGGGCGGTCGGTCAGCGGGTGGCGTCCGCCTTCTCCGCCGTCCCGGCCTGCTCGGCCTGCTCCGCCGTCCCGGGTACTGCCGCGGGCTGTCCGGCGGCCGCCGCCACGGTGCCCTGCCCGCTGCGCAGGCCGATCCAGCTGATCAGTGCGACCAGCGCGAAGGCCACCGCCCCGATCCCGAAGGTGAGGGTGAACCCGGACTCGGCGGGCAGCGGGGGGACCCCCGCCGGCAGGTGCTCGATGGTCTTGGAGGCGAGGATCGTGGTGACGACGGCGCTGCCGATCGCACTGCCCGTGGAGCGGGAGATCGAGTTGATGCCGTTGGCGATGCCGCTCTGGTGGTGCGGGACGCTGGACATGATCACGGCGGGCATGGCGGCGTAGCCGAAGCTGACGGCCGCACCGACGACGAGCCCGGCGCCGATCACCGAGAAGCTGTGCTGGTGGTCCAGGACCAGCCAGGCGAAGCCGGCCGCGCCGAGGGCCGCGGCCAGGGCCAGCGCCGTACGCGGACCCCGGTGGCGCACGATCTGGCCGCCGACGGGCGAGGCGAGCAGCGAGACGATGGCGCCGGGCAGCAGGAACTGCACGGAGGCGCGCAGGATGGACGCGTCGAAGCCGTAGCCGGTGAGGGCCTCGGGCATCTGGACGAGGTACGAGACGCCCAGGAAGTTCGCGAACATGCCGAAGCCGACGAGGACACCGGCCAGGTTGGCCATGAGCACGGGGCGGTGGACGAACATCTTCATGTCGACGAGCGGCTCGCTCACCTTGCGCTCGACGAGCACCCAGACGGCGGCCATGACGGCGGCGCCGGCGAAGCTGCCCAGCGTGCGGGCGGAGCCCCAGCCCCACTCGTGGCCCTGGGAGATCGGCAGCAGGAGCAGCAGCAGCGCGATGCCGAGGGTCAGTGCGCCGAGGAAATCGGTGCGCCCGCCGGTCTTGTGGCGGGTCGCGGGGACCAGGAACACCACCGCGAGCAGGGCGAGGAGCGCGAAGCCGGTCGCCATCCAGAAGGCGTTGCGGTAGTCCGCGCCGGAGCCGGAGGTGAGCAGCCCGGTCGCGACGAGCGCGAGCCCGCTGCCGAACGCGAGCGTGCCGCTGACCAGGGCCATCGCGCCCGGCAGCTTCTGCGGCCGGACCTCTTCGCGCAGGACCGACAGGGCCAGCGGGAAGATCGCCGTGGCGGCTCCCTGGAGCACCCGGCCCAGGATCAGCAGCGGCAGCGAGGTCGCCAGTGCGGAGATGACCGAGCCGGCGACCATGACGCCGAGCACGGCGACCAGGGTGGGCTTCTTGCCGTGCTGGTCACCGAACCGGCCCAGCAGCGGGGTGAAGACGGCGGCCGACAGCAGGGTGGCGGTGGTCACCCAGCTCACGTTGGCCGTGGTGGTGCCGAGGTCCTCACGGATGAGGCCGAGGATCGGCACCGGCAGGGTCTGCATCATCGACACGACCATGGCGGCCAGGCTCAGGGCGAAGACGATGACCGTCTCGTTCCGGTGCCCGGAGGCTGTGGTGGCGGGAGAGGGGGTGCTCATGGCTGGGGTGAACCTTCTTCGTGTTTCGGAGCTGAAGAGCTTCGGAACGCAGATGTTTGACCTTCTCAAGTAACTCGACCGACGGTAGACGTAGATAGTTAAGGTGGTCAAGTAAACAATTGATAATGTGAAGCATCCTGAGTACGCTCCAGGTATGAGCGACACCGCCACGCAGACCCCCACCAAGCTCCAGCTGCTGGAGCTGCTCGCCGCGATCGGCACCGCCCAATGGCGCGAGTTCGCGGCCGCCGCGGCCCAGCACGGCCTGACCTCCACCCAGGCCCGGGTCCTCGCCCAGCTCGACGGCCCCGTACCCATGCGCGGCCTCGCCACCCTGCTGGTGTGCGACGCCTCCAACGTGACCGGCATCGTCGACCGGCTGGAGGCCCGCGAGCTGGTGCGCCGGGAGCCGGACCCCGCCGACCGACGCGTCAAGAACGTCGTCGCGACGGATGCGGGCCGCGAGGTCATCCGCCGCGTGCGCGAGGAGATGCAGGCCGTGCACGGCGCGCTGGACACGCTCGACGAGGCCGAGAGCGCGACGCTCTACGCCCTGCTGGGCCGCCTGCGCCCCTCGATGGAGAAGGGCGCCTGAAGTAGCCTCGGCCTCCATGAGTACTTTGCAGACGATCAACGACGTGTCCGTGCTGATGTGCGAGGCGGAGGGCGAGGTCATCGCCGGTGAACGCGAGGCCCTCGACTTCATCGGCGACGCCGGCTACCAGGGCGCCCAGTGGGTCGTCATCCCCGCCGGGCGGTTCGACGACGAGTTCTTCCGGCTGAGCACCCGCGTCGCCGGCGCGATCATCCAGAAGTTCGTCCAGTACCGGGTCGGCATCGTCGTCCTGGGCGACATCTCGCGCCACACTGAGGCCAGTCCGGCGCTGCGCGACTTCGTCCGCGAGTGCAACCGCGGGACGCAGACGTGGTTCCTCGCCGATGCCGCAGAGCTGGGCGAGCGGCTGGCCGGGCCGGCGGC
Source organism: Streptomyces sp. NBC_01214 (assembly GCF_026340975.1). Taxonomy (GTDB): domain Bacteria; phylum Actinomycetota; class Actinomycetes; order Streptomycetales; family Streptomycetaceae; genus Streptomyces. The sequence goes on from NZ_JAPEOS010000001.1 coordinate 4,098,346, forward strand.
GTGAGCGGAGCCGGCGCGCTGCGCGTCCTGCGGGCGGCCGACCGGACCGCCACCGTCTGGAAGAACGGCGGGGGAGTCACCCGGGAGATCGCGGTCTGGCCCGAAGGCGCGGACATGGACGCCTTCGGCTGGCGCGTGAGCCTGGCCGAGGTCGCCGCCGACGGCCCGTTCTCGGGCTTCCCCGGCATCGAGCGCACCCTGACCCTCGCCGAGGGCGCGGGCATGGACCTCACGGTGGCGGGCGTACGCCGACTCGTGGACGAGCGGTTCGCGCCGCAGGACTTCCCCGGGGACGAGCCGACCGAGTGCCGGCTGCTCTCCGGCCCGGTCGTGAACTTCAACGTGATGTACCGCAGGGGCGCGGTGGAGGCGCAGACCGCCGTCGTGCGGGGTGCGCTCGACGCCGCGGTCCCGCCGGGCGGGACGCTGTTGGTGGTCGCGCTGGAGGGGCCGGCGGTACTCGAACGGGCCGGTGACCGCGCGGAGCTGCTCCCGTACGACGCGGCCCTGCTGACGGGGCCGCTCGACTGCCGGGTCCGTACGGGTGGGCGCGCGGCCGTCGTACGGTTGGCCCCGGCCTAGCGGGTGCGGGTGCGGGTGCCCAGCTTGATCCACTTCGCGGTGCTGGGGACGCCCTTCGCGTCGAGCAGGAAGAGCATGTAGTACCCGGGCGGGGCGTCGGTCGCGCCCGGCGGCGTGCGGAGTCCGATCGTGGAGCCGTGGACACCGGTGATCCGCAGGTCCAGGTGGCGCTGGCTGGTGTTCACCGAGTGGGTGACGGTCGTCGGCGCCAGCAGCACGGCCCGCGTGACGTCCTTCGCCGTCGAGCTCGTGACCTGGAAGTCCGTGTCGTGGCCGAGGTCGCCCGTCGGGGCCCGGTCGAGCGCCGGCCGGGCGCCGCGGTGCAGGTAGGCGGGCTCGTAGAGCTCGATGCTGCCGTCCATCCCGTCCTTGATGTCGGGGTCGTTGGCGATCTGCTGGAGCTCGTCCCCGGTGACCATCATCCGGCCGTCCGGCAGGACCAGGGCGTTGGAGTGGTAGCCGCGGGGCAGTCGTTGGGCCGGCCCCAGCTTCCAGTGGCCCTGCGCGTCGCGCAGTTCGATCTGCCGGTACTTCAGGTCGGCCTTCGGGTTGAAGGGCCCGTTGCCGTAGTCCCGGGTGTCCAGGGCGCCGTTCACCGTGAGCAGCGTCCCGTCGGGCAGGATCAGGGTCCCGTCCTGGGTGCGGCCGAAGGCCCTCGGCTCCTCGATGCTCCAACGGCCGCCGGACAGCCGGTACGTGAGCGGGTCGCGCGGGTCGCCGCCGAGCACCAGGACGGAGTCAGGGCCCCGGAAGCCGGCCGGCAGCGGCACGGCCGAACCGTAGCCCCGGAAGTCGGCGGGCCGCCGCGGCAGGTCGGTGCGGGTGTCCCCGACCGGGTCGAACAGCCACTGTTGGTCGGCGTCGCGGCCGAGCCCGTAGATCATCCCGTCCCGCAGCGAGAAGAGGTGCGGATAGTCGTTGCGGAAGGGGGCCTGCGACCGGAGCCGCTCCGCGGGGACGTTCGCCGGGATGTCGTACGAACGCCAGGGCACGGGCCGCCCGAGCGCGGGGAAGCGCTCCACCACCGGAGTGGGTGTGCCCGTACCGCGCTCGGACTGGCCGGACATGATGATCTGCCGGCCGTCCGGCCCGGTCACCACCGAGGGGTACCAGCGGCCCACGGACATGTCGCGGTTGCGGAACCACTTCTCGGTCCACGGGTCGAACACGAAGGACAGCTTGGCGCCGCTGCCGCCCTTCCCGCCGACGTTCCCGCCGAACACCCCCACCATCCCGTTGGGGAGGTAGGAGTGACCGGCGCAGAAGAACGGCGCCGGGCGCGGGGCGTAGGCGCCGTCGGGCATCAGCACCACCGGCGGCGGCACGTTCTTGAAGGCCTTCGCCCCGGTCCCCCTCGCGGGGTCCCAGAGGTAGGCGCGGCCCGCGTTGGTCCGGCCGACCGTGTTGGTGGGCCCGGTTTCCTTGGTGGGATCGGCTTCCACGCGTTCGAAGGAGAAGAGCAGCACCTTGCCCGTCGGCAGCTGGGCCACGTGGACGCCGAAATCGGGCGAGGGGAAGAACCGGGTGAACCGGCCGAACCGGGCCGCGTCGAACTTCGCGTTGCCCTTGAGCTGGGACGCCTCCAGGGAGGACAGGCTCGACGTGCGCTTCGACTGCGGATAGCCCTGATTGCCCTTGGCCGCCTCGCGCAGTCGTGCGTGCGCGCGGGCGTGCTCCTCGCCGAGCACCCCGGCCTCGTCGCCCGTGTGGTGGGCCGCGGCGAAGGCCGGGTCGAAGGCCGGGGCGGCTGCGGCCAGGGCGATGGTCAGGGCGGTGGTCAGGGCGGTGGTCACTGCGGTGGCGAGCGCCAGCGCCGACAGGGCGGTGGGGCGTGGTCGTGGTGCGCGGGACGGGCGTGGTGTGCGGGACATGGGACTCCTCACCGCAGGAGGGCCCGGCGCCCCGGCCGGCTCCAGAACCCGCTGATTGCCTCAAGGACGCCGCCGATATTAGGAAATATCGCAACGATCGACCGGTGCGACTCGGCGCTGCGCGCCACCTGGGGCCATCCGGCGGAGGGGTTTGAGTAGATTTATCGTTTCTCCGGTGATGGGCTTCGGCCATCGAGGTGAGACCGCGTGCCCGTCGCCCGGCCGGGGCCGCTGCGGACCGCTATCCATGGCGGTGTGATCAAGTCCCTCCGCACCGGATTCACCGCAGCCGCCGTGACCGCGACCTTCCTCGCGCTCACCCCCGCCGCCGGGGCCTCGTCCCCGGCGCCCTCGGCCCCCACCGACCAGGTCACCGTGGACGTCGCCTCCGTGAACGGATCGGGCTGCCGTCCAGGCAGTGCCGCCGTCGCCGTGTCGCCGGACAACTCGGCCTTCACCGTCACCTACAGCGAATACCTGGCCCAGGCCGGCGGCGGCGTCTCCGCCGTCGAGGCCCGCAAGAACTGCCTCCTCTCCCTCGACGTCCACGTCCCCCAGGGGTACACCTACGCCGTGGCCAAGGTCGACTACCGCGGCTTCGGCAGCCTCGCACCGGGCGCGGTCGGCACGCAGAAGGCCAGCTACTACTTCCAGGGCATGAGCCAGACCGCGTACCGCACCCACAAGTTCAACGGCGAGCTCGTCGACAACTGGCAGGCGACCGACACCACGGGCGTCGAGGCCCTGGTCTTCGCACCCTGCGGTGAGCAGCGCAACTTCAACATCAACACCGAGCTGCGCGCCGAGGTGGGCACCTCGGACCCGGCGCACACCAGCTTCATGGCACTCGACTCGACGGACGGCAGCATCAACAGCGTGTACCACTTCTCCTGGAAGAAGTGCCCGGCCCGGCGCTGATCCGGGAACGCCCGCTCCCCGTTCGCAGGGGCCCGCCGTCCCGCGGGCCCCTGCGAGGTGTCCGGTGCCCGGTCCGCCGCCGGCTCAGGCCGACGCGCGCCGCACCAGTGCCGTGGCGGTGATCACCGGATCGGGCGCCGCCGGCCGCCCGTCCGGACCGCCGTTCAGACGGTGCATCAGCAGCCGTGCCATCAGACGGCCCATGCCCTCGATGTCCTGGCGTACGGTCGTCAGCGGCGGGTCGGCGCTCTCCGCCACCGGTTCGGCGTCGTCGAAGCCGACCAGCGCCACGTCCCCGGGCACCGTCCGGCCGCTCTCCCGCAGTACGCGCAGGGCGCCGGTCGCCATCAGGTCGTTCCCGGCGAAGACGGCGTCGATACCGGCGTCCCGGTCCAGCAGTTCCGCCATCGCGCGGGCCCCGCCCGCCGGGGTGAAGTCCCCTTCGGCGAACAACTCCGGGCCGCCCGCCGCCAGCGCGTCCCGGTAGCCGCTCAGCCGGTCGGCGGCCGAGGTCTGGTCGAGCGGGCCGGCGATGTGCGCGATCCGCCTCCGGCCCTGCGCCAGCAGGTACCGTACGGCTTCCCGTGCGCCCCCGCGGTTGTCGGCGTCGACGTAGACCACGCCCTCGCCGTCGTCCTCCCCGCTCCCGGTGGTCCAGCCGGGCCGGCCGCCGTAGACCGTGGGCATGCCGATGCGGCGGGTGATGGCGGGCAGCGGGTCGTCGGTGTGCAGGGAGAAGGCCAGGGCCCCGTCGACGTGGCCGCCGGCCAGGTAGCGCTCGATCCGGTCGTAGTCGCCGCGGTCCTCGACCAGGAGCAGGACGAGCTGTGCGTCGTGTGCGGTCAACTCCTTGGCGATGCCGCGGACCTGGCGCGAGAAGAAGGGGTCCGAGAAGATCCGGACCTCCGGCTCGGCGATGATCACCGCGACTGCCCCGGTGCGCCGGGTGACCAGGGTGCGGGCCGCGTGGTTGGGGACGTACCCGAGCACGCGGATCGCGGTGCGGACCCGGTCCACCAGATGTGCGCGGACCCCGTCGCCGCCGTTGACCACGCGGGACGCGGTGGCCCGCGACACCCCGGCGTGCGCCGCGACGGCCTCCAGGGTGGGGCGGCTGTCGGGACGCGGCTCGGTCACGGATGCTCCTCCACGGTGTCCACGGGTGGTGGTCTCGACGGGCAGCAGGGTAACCGGTGACCGCGCCCGGTTGCTGCCCCGCAGGCGGGTTACGGCCGCGTGGCGGCCCGTTCCAGCAGCCCCCGCAGGACGCCCTGTTCCTCCGTGGTGAGGCCGGACAGCGGCGAGTCCACGGCGAGCAGCGCGAGGAGGCGCTCGCGCAGTGCGATCCCTGCGGCGGTGAGGACGAGCTGCTTCGCGCGGCGGTCGGTGGGGTGCGGATGGCGCTCGATCAGGCTCTGCTTCTCCAGTTTGTCGACGACGAAGGTGGTGTTGGAGGGCTCGCAGCTCATGCGGTCGGCGAGCTCCCGCATGGTCATCGGCCCGCTCATCTCCCGCAGCGCGGTCGCCTGCGACGCGGTGAGGCCCAGGGTCGCGGCGCGCTCGCGCACGTGCTCGGAGATCCGCTGGGCCAGTCCGTTCACCAGGCCGCACAGCTGTCGCTCGGCGATGGCCTGCAGCTCCGGGGGCGTCGTCATGCCATCACCCTAGCAAGTCCGTGAAGCAGAAATATTTACAGCTTGAATGATTCGAACTTGATGCTTATGGTGATCGTCGTCGCGGCGGACCGCGGCGACCTGATGGCAACTCACGGGAGATGACCCATGGCTGACATGACGATGGCTCAGGACGAGCGACTGCGCCGTCCGGCGGGAATCCGCTCGATACGGCTGGGCGACACCACGGTGTCCTACGTGCCGGACGGCGACGTACGGCTCCGGCCGCTGTCGCTGCTCCAGGACAGCACCGACGAGGTGTGGGCCGCGCATCCGCAGTACCTGGACCCCGAGGGCCACCTGGTGGGGAGCGTCGGCGGACTGCTCGTGGAGCACGGCGGCCGCGCCCTGCTGATCGACGCGGGCTTCGGCCCGCAGTCGCACGAGGCCCCGGAGGGCCCGCTCGCCACGATCCGGGGCGGCGCGCTCGTGCGCAGCTTGGCCGAACTCGGTCGCAGCCCCGAGGACGTGGAGGCGGTGGCCTTCACCCACCTCCACGCGGACCACCTCGGCTGGGCCTGCCACTCCGCGCCCGGCGCTGACCGGCCGGTGTTCGCCCACGCCGAGTACCTGGTGTCCGAGCCCGAATGGGAGCGGCGCGACCTCCTGGAGGCCCAGGGCATGACCGAGCAGGTCGCGGCCCTGGCACCGCGCGTACGTACGATCACGGACGGTCAGGAGGTCTTCCCCGGCGTGCGCGTACGGATCACCCCCGGCCACACCGTCGGACACGCCGAGTACGTCATCACCGGCGGCGGGCGCCGCCTGATCGCCTTCGGGGACGCCGTGCACTCGCCCCTCCAGATCGACCACCCCGCATGGTCCTCGGGCTTCGACCACGACGGCGCCCGCACCGCCTGCCACCGCAAGCGCCTCGTCGCCGAGCTGGCGGAGCCCGGCACCATCGGCTTCGGCGTCCACTTCGCCGACGTGGTGTTCGGACACGTAGTACAGGACGGGGACGGCCCGGCCTGGCGCCCCCTGGACGCGTGACCCGGAGGTCGGGGGGCGGTCAGAATTCGGGGACGAAGGGGAGGTAGTCCGAGTCGGGCCCCGAGGGGATCACCACGTAACTGCTCTCCGGGAGTTCGTTCCACACTCCGGGCAGGTCTCCGAGCGGCTCGGACACCACGAGGCGGGTCTCGTCCGAGACCTCCCTCAGGTAGGGCACCTCCGGGTGCAGGTGCCGGACGGTCTCGGCCCGGGAACTGTAGAAGAGCGAGCGGGACTTTCCCTGGCTGGAGTAGCGAAAGGCCCACACGTGCACGCCGTCACTCACCGCCACCGTCATCTGGAGCGGTTCCGGTACGCCGTGCTCCTTGCCGAGGCGCTCCACGAACCCCGCCATCCTGGCCACCGCACCCGGGGCGTCCTGGTCGAGACCGAAAGTGACCGCCAGGTAGAACATCACCTCGGAATCGGTGGACCCCTCGATGGACGGGAAGAGCGCCGGGTCGACAGCCATGCACAGGTCGCGCTGGAGCCGGTGGAAGTCCGCGATCGCGCCGTTGTGCATCCACAGCCAGCGTCCGTGGCGGAAGGGGTGACAGTTGGACTGCTGGACGGCCGACCCCGTCGAGGCACGGACGTGCGCGAAGAACAGCGGTGAGCGGACGTGCGCGGAGAGCTCCTGCAGGTTGCGGCTGTTCCAGGCCGGGCCGACGTCCCGGAAGACCGCTGGGGTGCCGTTGCCGTCCGCGCTGTACCAGCCGATGCCGAAACCGTCGCCGTTGGTCGGTTCGGCGCCCATCTTGGCCCGCAGGCTCTGGTTGATCAGGGAGTGCTCGGGGCGGTAGAGCACGGTGTCGAGGAGCATGGGCGAACCCGAGTAGGCGAGCCAGCGACACATGCGCACCATCCCCTTCGCGACCTGCTCCGAGCCTAACCCCGCCGACGTCGGGGTTCTCGCGGGACGGGCCGTCCGCGGCGGCCGCGGGTCAGGAGAAGAGCCAGCGCGTCTGGCTGTAGCCGCCCTTGCCGAAACCGAAGGCGGTGCCGGGGCGGACCGCGAAGACCACGGCCTCGCCCGCGTCCGGATTCACGAACACGCCGTCCCCCACCTCGAAATGCCACTCGGCGCCGTACTTCGCCTCCCAGGCGGCGGCGAGCCGGCGCAGCCGGTCGGGATCCGTGACCCGGGCCGCCTCACCCTCGACGACCAGGTCGAATCCCTCGTGGAGGGTGTTGGTCCCGGTGGTGAGGACGACGTGCGGGTTGGCGCGGAGGTTCTTGGCCTTGCGCTCCTGGGGCCCGGTGCAGAAGTGCAGCGCGCCGTCCGCCCAGACCCCGATCAGCGGGGTGACGTGCGGCCGTGCGTCGGGGCGTACGGTCGTCAGCCAGTACAGCTCCGCCGCGGCCAGTCGGGTGACGGCTTCCCGCCAGGGCACGGCCGTCGCCCGCTCGTCGCTGTACCGCGCGTCCAGCTCGGCGCGGGGTTCCTCGTCGGGCACGGTCGTCCTCCTGGGCGCGGCTTTCGGCTGCGGTCGCTCACCAGCCTGTCCCGGGGCGCGCCGGCCGTCCACCGGAGGCCGCGCCCCACCCCGCTCCCGAGCCGAGCACGCCCGACCCCCGGCGGCCCGGGACGGCGACCTCCTCGGCGAGCTCGCTGGCAGCAGCCAGGTACGGCGTTTCCCCGGCCTCGACGTGGCCTCCGTTAGGAACAGTTCAGATGTCTCGATGCATGCGGCCGGGATCGCGGAGCGGGGCCACACCGTGGCTCCGGTCCGTCTCGCAACTACGCCGGGACCGGAAAGACAGCTGTAGGTCACCGCAGCTCAATGGGGCCAAGTTCACGTCGGCATGTCAATGCAGGCTTGTCCTACTCGGAGTTGCACTGGGGCCTACGCGGGATGCCTGACATGGATCCGCACTGGCGGGTGCGCGCCCGGATCGCCGACCGGTCCCTGCGCGGCCTGTTCCATGCCGGCCCGGATGGCGAGGACGACATCGAGCTGTGGCGGGCCCCGCGATCTGGCTGTCGTCGCCTACGTGGCTTTCATCTGATGGCCGCCGCGCGTGCCCGCCGCGAGCAAACCGAGCGCACGTACTTGCCCGGGATCGCGGACGTCCGGATCTGCGGCGACGAGGCGACCGTCAGGACCGTGGCGCGCGAGTGGATCCGGCGGAAGGCGACGGGCGTCGCTCAGCCAGCGAGACGATTGGGTCGAGGTCGCCGCCGGCCTCCACACCGTCCATGTCCGCGACTTCAAGGACGCCACCCGCCTCTCCCTTCGCAGTCTCGCCCACGGCTTGGAGCACCTTCGTCCGATCCTCTGATTCATTCGAACGCAGCAGCTCGCCGTGCACATGGCGGGCGGGACGCCGAGCCTGACCCCATGGGCATACGACCATGGGTGATCGTCGAGCCACCTGACCGGCGCGGTCTACGCCGGATCACCATCCTCGGTAAGACGGTGGGCAGCGCCTGGTCCTCCCGGGAGTTGCGGAGGGTACTCGGCCGCCTCGGCTACCCCGACGACATGGACCTCGACGACCCCTCGCGCGTCTACTGGCGCGGCGGCGACAGCAGTGTCTGGCCCGACGACAGGGGCTGGAGACGGCGTGTGGTCATCGTCCTCATGCTGGTGGGGCTGCTCGGCTCACTGGCTCTGCACGTCGTCATCGGCTGGGTAGACGCCTGGGGAGCACTGACGTTCGCGCAACGTCTGGTCGGTGCTCTGTTCCTGTTGGCGGGCGCCGTTCAGGCCATCGCGTTGCCTGCGGTCGTCGACTACTGGGGCCGCAGGCAGGTCAGGCTGTCCGGAGCACTGGTCCTTCTCGGTGTGTCCATGGCGCTGGTCACCACGACCCTTCTCCTCTTTCTGTGGCTGCAGGAACAAGAATTCATAGCCACTGTCCTGCTCGTCCTTGCCTTGTGGCTCTGGTCGCTGTGGGCCCTCCGCACCCTCATCCGCGAAAAGGTGTGGAGAGGGATACCGCACCCCAGAAAGTTCGCGGTTGGCGTTGCCGTCACAGCACTCCTGACAGCCATCAGCCTCGGTTATTCGATTCTCTATCAACCCATTGTGGCCCCCCTACATTTCGTACTTAAAGCCGAATTCGGGACACCGCAGACAGGCGCCGATTCGCCCTACATTCACGTCCCCCTCAAGCTCTATGCAAAGAACACCGGAGGGATCCCGGTCTACATCGTCGTCGATGACTACACGGTCTGGGGATACTCGGCTAAGTTCTCCGAGTCAGGCGAGGGGCTGAAGGAATGGAACGACGATGAGGCGAGCGTGCGGTCGCAGTGGGTCTCTGAGGCGCAGGCATTCGAGAGCAAAGTCAAAGGTGAGGTCATTTCAGCCGGGCAGTTCCAGGGTCCTGGGTCAACACTAGAGTCCGGGGAAGAATTCAGGATGGAGAAAATTATCACGCTCCCCAAGAACATCAAGTACGAGACGCTGGACGCCGTTCTTCAGTTCGCCATCCTGAGGCAAGACCGCGGGAAGCTCGACGAGGAATTCCAATACAAGAGACTCTCCTGGATGAAGTCGGAAGGGAGATATTATTGCCCGCCCGACGGCTGTGGTGAGCTCCTTATGCATCACGGCAGGGTGCGCTACAATGTCAATTTGATCAATTTGACACGCAAACCGCGCTATGTGGCGGCTTTCTGGTCCCCGGAAGTCGAGCCAGACGCCTTTATCTCGTCGTTTGACTTTAAGAAAGAGAAGAAGAATCGGTCGATCTATGACATATATAAAAGCCTGGACGAGAACGAATTGGAAAGAGAGCGCGAGAGGTACGGACTCTACTGGATCTCCGTTAATTCGGAGGTTTCCGTCAAGGGCCTGCTGAAGCAGGCGCAACCCTGAGTCGCGCGCACGATCTCGTCATATGACGCCCAAACGGCGTGCGGCAAGGCAGAGGTCAGGGGCAACGGACGGGCAGCACGATGCTGCGGCCCCGCCGCCGAACGCCGTGTACGTGCCGGACCCTACAGACCTCACCCGGGGAGCTCCCGTGCGCTCCGTAGGGATCGACGCGTCGTGATCGTGAGGCTGCAAGTCCAAGGACGGGCATGCGCTGGGGGCGCCCGGCTCGCGCAGTGCGGAGCCGTCACGAGGGGCCGGCGAAGGGCATCGCGTCGGCCCACTCCCAAAAGGCGTGGCCGGCGTTGACCGCTGCCTCCATGGCGGCGAACAGGTGGGAGGGGTCGACGTCGGGCGGGACGTCGACCGCGAGGGAGCGCGCGCCGTTCCACTCGCTCAGGAGGTCTGCCGCGACGATCTCGGTCTTGATCTCGTCAGCGGCCTTCTGGAGATCGGCGGGCGGCAGGTCGGGAGTGAACACGAGCCGCAGCGTGCGCTGTGAAGACTTCCTGACCACCTCGCTGACGTAGCCGTCGTCGTCGAGCACCACGACGTCGCGCAGGGCGATCCCGTAGGTGGAGAAGGGAATGCAGGCGACCTCGTAGGTCCCGTCGCCGACCGCGCTGAGCCAGAGCTGCTCGACGTGGTCGTCCAGGCCGAAGGGGGCCAGGTCGGCGCGCGCGATGTAGTTGGTCGAGGCGCGCCCGACCGGCTGCTCGTGGACGAGGAACTGCATGACGGCTCCCCCGATGACCTGTTCCGATGGTCAGTCATGATGCAGGCCCCCGTCATCGCTGTTGCCGGCGGGTGCGGGTGACCCGAGCGGAGCCGGTCCGGAGTACGTTCCGTTCGGCCGACAGACCGAGCGCGTACCCCTGCCCCGGTGGGCAACCGGACCGAGGCGTCACCGGTGCGGGCCCTCTGGGGTGGCGCAAGCGCAGCACAGGGTGGGGCGTTCCTTCGTGCCGGCGGGGGACACTACGGGGATCCGGTGCAGCTCGGGCACCGCACGGCGCCCGGATCCGGACGTGGAAGTCCTGTTGCGTACGGCAGCGCTGGACCTGTTGACCGGCTCGGCCGGTGATTTCGGGGCCGAGCTGAGACGAGCTGCTCCCGAGCCTGCGATGCGCACGCGCTTCGGCACGTGGAAGTCGGGACGGACAGTCGGTGCGCCGTCCGCGCGGAGTGCCGCGTGGACGGCGCCGCCGCGCATCAATGGCCGAAGTCGAACCAGTTGACGTTCACGAAGTCGGCGGGCTGGCCGCTGGCGAAGGTCAGGTAGACGTCGTGCGTGCCCGTGACCGCGGTGATGTTCGCCGGCACCGTGCGCCAAGCTTGCCAGCCGCCGGTGGAGGCGATCGAGAAGCTGCCGATCGGAGCCGAGGCCGGGTCGTCGAGCCGTACCTCGACCAGCCCGCTGACCCCGTCGGCCGCACCGCTGGCCACGCGCCCGTAGAACTGCCTGGCCGGGGTGGAGCCGAAGTCGACGCCCCGGAACAGTGCCCAGTCGCCGTTCCCGATCGCCGCGAGGTCCTGGCCGCCGCCGCTGTCCGTGGTGCTCTCCTTGATCACGCCCGACTGGCCGTCGTACGACTCGGCCTGGATCGCCGTGTACGCGTCGCGGTGACCGGGCGGCGTGGTCGGCGGGGTGGTGGGCGGTGTCGTCGGGGGAGTGGTGGGCGGGGTGGTGGGCGGCGTGGTGCCGCCGGTGGAGCGCAGGACGGACACGTAGTCCACGACCATCGCGTGTCCGGGCTGGGTGCCCGCGTCGGGGCCGCCGCCGAAGGCGTCCGGGAAGCCGCCGCCCATGGCGACGTTCAGGATGATGAAGTAGCCGTGGTTCGTGGCGTTGGTCCAGGTCGTCGCGTCGACCTGATCGGCCCGCACCGTATGGAAGTTGAACTCGTCGACGTAGAAGCGCATCTCCTCGACCGCGGTCGAGCGGTCCCACTCGACGGCGTACGTGTGGAAGCCGGCCTGGCAACTGGCGCCGGGGCAGACGCGCTGGCCGCCGATTCCGGAGGTCTCGTTGCAGGGGCCGCCCGGACTCGTGCCGCAATGCACGGTGGCCCAGACGTTGTTGAGGCCCTGGACGTTCTCGAGGATGTCGATCTCGCCGATGCCCGGCCAGTTCCACCAGTTGCCCCGGTAGGGGGCGCCGAGCATCCAGAAGGCCGGCCAGTAGCCCTTGGCGGCCGGGCCCGTCACGTTCGGCATCTGGATGCGGGCCTCCGACCGGAGCGTGCCGCCCGCCGGGGGCTCGAAGTCGGCCCGCCGGGTCTCGACGCGGCCGGACGTCCAGTTGCCGGCGGCGTCCCGGCGCGGGGTGATCCGCAGGTTGCCCGTGCCGTCGAGGGAGACGTTGGAGGGGTCGGCGGTCATCGTCTCGATCTCGCCGGTTCCGAAGTTGGCGGGTCCGCCGGGATAGGAGGTACCGGTGGTGTACTGCCAGTCGGCGGTGTTCACCCCGGATCCCGCGGGTCCGTCGAAGTCGTCGAGGAACACCCGGGACCAGCCGGCCGGTGCGGGGGGAGCCGCGGCGTTCGCGGGTAGGACCACGGCCGCGGCGGCTGCCGCGACCACGGCGATCGTGCTGAGCGCGGCTAAGGCGGCCCGCCGGGCCGTCGGCTGCTTCCTGCCGGATGTCTCGTGCATGGGTGCCCTCTCTGGAGCGCGTCGAAGCGCGGTGCGGGGGGAAGGGTCAGTGGATGGGACAGCTTGAGAGCGCTCTCAAGCGGTGCCGCTGGACACTGTCCTCCGCGCCCTCACGGGCCGTCAAGAGATTGAACCGGCACAGCATTTACGGGCAGGGCGAGTTCAACCAGTGAACGAGGGACGCCCCTGGCCGAGGCGCGGCCGCGCCACCGACCGGAGCTCCCGCCGCCGCCGGTCGACGGTCGGCGGCGGGACGCTCACCCGTACGGACCAACTCGCCGTACGTCACACCGGCGGACCGAGCACCTCCTCGGCGCCGGGCAGGTCATGGACGGAAGCCGCCGTCCCGGTCAGCGGCAGCAGGCCGGACAGCGGGCACGGCACGGGCATCTCGTGGTCGACCTCCCACTGCCCGACCGCGGCGCCGGCCGACTTCCCGCCCGACTTCCCGGCCGACTTTCCGCCCGCGTTCCCGCCCGCGTGGTCCATGGTGCAGACGGCGTACAGGTTGCCGGCGCAGCCCCGGCACAGCAGCGGCCGGTGGCCGGTCACCACGACCTGTCCAAAGTGCCGCGCACGGCACGCTCTTGTAGCGTCGGTCGCGACAGGATTCCAGGTGGTCCCACCGGAGTCCGCAGGCCGGTTCGCTCACGCGGAACACGTCCCGTCAGCGCGCCGAGCCACCCGTGTGCAGCCCGCGCCGGAGTCGAGCCGGTCCGCCCCTCGCGATGCGACCGGGCGCACGCGCAGCCCCCGTGAGAGAGGCCGTGCCGATGTCGAAGGATGTCCCGATAGCGAGCCTGCTGCGTGTGGAGAGGGGCGTCGCCGCCCCTGAGGAACTGGCCGCGATCGCGGTCGTCGTCGCGTGTTACGCCGGGCGGACCTCCGGCGGCGGCGACGCGGCCGCGGGCGCCGGGCCCGGCCGCCGGCGCACCGCCGTACCGGCCTCCGGCTGCTGGGCAGGTTGCTGGGCCTGCCGCTGAACCGCTTCCGCCGGCCGCACGCACGGCCGGCGGAAACGGGGACGAGGTGGTCACGCCCGGCGCAGCACCGTCGAGAGGACCTCGCGCAGCGTCGCCGGGGCATCGGCCACGGCTCCCTCCGAGCGCCAGGCCACGAATCCGTCCGGCCGTACGAGCACGGCGCCCTCGGCGCTCATCGCGTGTGCCTCCGTCCAGTCCGAGCGCCCCTCCTGGACCAGGTCCACACTCGGCCCGGAGCCGATCGTGTAGGCCTCCAGCCGCACCGACAGCTGCTGCGCCACCTGCTGCGCGGCCGCCTGCCACGGCGTCCCCGCGCCGCTGAGCAGCACGAAGGAACGCTCGTAGAGGTCCAGGGTGGAGATCCGCTCACCCGACCGGGTCACCCACATGTGCGGGGCCCGGGTCCCGGTGTCGCCGACCAGCCGCAGGGTCTCCGGGATGACGGGCCGCTCGGGCGCGCCGCCGACGAGCGCGCCCTTCGGGTAGCAGTAGCCCATGGCGGTGGTCAGGACCCCGCTGCCCGGCCCGCCGCCCATGGTGGGCGGCGGCGCGTACCCCGGGTGGCTGTGTTCCGCCGAACGGGCCGAAGCCCGCTCGCTGGTGGCTTTGGCCACCGGCAGCCGCTCGGCCTCGTAGGTGTCGAGCAGTCCGATGCCCGCCGAGCCGTCCAGTACCGCGGCGATCTTCCACGCCAGGTTGTGCGCGTCCTGGATCCCCGTGTTGGAGCCGAACGCCCCGGTGGGGGACATCTCGTGGGCCGCGTCCCCGGCCAGGAACACCCGTCCGGACGAATACCGCTGCGCCACCCGTTCGGCCGCATGCCACGGGGCCTTGCCGCCGATCTGTACGTCCAGGTCGGGTACGCCGATCGCGTCGCGGATCTGGTCCACGCACCGCTCGTCGGTGAAGTCCTCCAGGGTCTCGCCCTGCTCCGGGTGCCACGGGGCGTGGAAGACCCACTGCTTCTTGTTGTCCACGGGCAGCAGCGCTCCGTCGGCCCCCGGGCGGATCAGGTAGCAGACGATGAAGCGCAGGTCGCCCAGCACCTCGACGAGCTTCTCCGAGCGGAACGTGACGCTCACGTTGTGGAACAGCTCGCCGTTACCCGTCTGGGGGATCCGCAGCTGTTCCCGGACGGGACTGCGCGGCCCGTCCGCGGCGATCAGGAAGTCGGCGCGCACGGTGATGTGCTCGCCCGTCTCCCGGTCCTTCACCACGGCGTTCACCCCCGTGGCGTCCTGGTCGAAGCTCATCAGCTCGGTGGAGAACCGCACGTCGGCGCCCATGCCGCGGCTCTGTTCGGCCAGTACCGGCTCGACGTTGTTCTGGCTGCACAGACACCAGCCGGTCGGGCTGAACCGGGCCAGTGCCCCGGCCGGATCGATCGACTTGACCAGCCAGTTGTGGTCGCCGTCGGTCAGCGAGCGGGCCTGCAGAATGCCCTGGTTTCCCTCCAGTACGGACGCCGCCCGGCGGATCGCGCGCTCCGCCCCTGCCGTGCGGAACAGCTCCATCGTCCGGGCGTTGATGCCACGGCCCCGCGGGTGCGCGGAGGTGCCGGAGTGCTTCTCGACCAGCAGGTGCCTCACTCCGTGGCGGCTCAGGAAAAGCGAGGTGGACAGGCCCACGAGGGAGCCGCCCACGACGAGAACCGGTACGCGAACATCGGCGTTGTCTTCCATCAGCTGCGGGCTCCTGTTTTCTGTGTGGGGGAGTGGACTCTTTATGCCCGCGATCCGGGATCAGGCCCAGTTGATTCGCCGGTTGTCACCCGCTTGATCCGGACATGTAGCGGTACGTCCCCACCCGGATGACGATGAGCGACAGCGGCTCCCCCTGAGACGCGCCGGCCTGCCGTTCCCCACCGAGGCGGCCGCCGGCCCGGGCGGACGCCACCGGTGACGGACGAGGGGTCCGTACGCGATGGATCTCCACCCCCTCATGAAGGAGTGAGTAGATGACAACCACCCTGTCCGAACGGGTGTCGCAGTCAGCCTTCGACGGCTCCATGCTCCGGGTCGTCCTGCTGATGGACCTCCACGAGGGGACCCAGCAGCAGTTCTTCGAGGCGTACGAACAGCTCCGCCACGACATCGCGTCGGTTCCGGGCCACATCAGCGACCAGCTGTGCCAGTCCTTCGAGAATCCCTCCCAATGGCTCATCACCAGCGAGTGGGAAAGCGCCCCGCAGTACCTCGCATGGGTCAACAGCGACCATCACGCCGAACAGGTGAAGCCGCTGGGCGCGTGCGCCCGCGCCATGCGCCCGCTCAAGTTCACCGTCCTGCGGGAGACCGGCCGCGGCTACGGCCAGGAGGCCCGTCCGGCCACGGCGCGCCTGCAGCAGACCCCCCGGTTGGGTGCCGGCATCGTGCGCCACGCCCTCACCTTCACCGTCAAGCCGGGCAGCGAGCAGGACGTCGCGTCCATCCTCTCCAGCTACGCCTCCCCGGAGGCCCGGGTCGACGACCACACCCGCCTGTGCCGCACGTCCCTGTTCATGCACGGCAACCGGGTCGTACGGACGGTGGAGGTCCAGGGCGACCTGATGGCGGCCCTGCGGCACGTCTCCGAGCAGCCCGAGGTGCGCGCCGTCGAGGAGGCCATCAACCCCTACCTCGAACAGGACCGGAACCTGAACGACCCGGAGTCCGCGCGCATGTTCTTCATGCGTGCGGCGCTCCCGGCGGTCCACCACATCGCCGCACCCGAGCCCGAGTCCGCCGAGGTCCAGCGGCACGCGCTCTTCTACCCGGCCAAGCCCGGTTGCGGCGTCGCGCTCGCCAAGTTCCTGGCCCGCCAGGACGAGGCGGCCGCACACCACCCGGGCAGCCCCGTTCGGAGCAGCAGCATCTTCCAACGTGACGACATCGTCGTCCGGCTCATCGACGTCCGCGGCCCGCTCGATGCCGAGCCCGACACCACCCTCGGCGTCTCGGGACCGCGCAAGGCGGCGGTGCTCGACCGGTTGACGGCCCGGGTCGGCAGGCGGGTCCGCACCGCCGGCCACACCATGAACCTGATCACGGACCGCCGGGCACCCGCGGATTCCTGATCCTCCCCGGCCAACCGGCCCCCTGTTCCACCCCCCTGTTCCACCCCCCGATCCCGATCCATCCGCACCCAGGCTCTCCCCACACGCAGGAGGAACCCGCCATGACCCAACAGCGCCCACGCATCGTGGACCTCAGCGAGACGCCCCCCAACCGCCGGCGCGGCGGAGACCTCAGGGCGGTGCTCACCCCGACCTCCGTGGGTTCCACCAGCGGCTTCATGGGCCTGGCGATCATGGCCCCCGGGGAGTCGATCGCGGAGCACTACCACCCGTACTCCGAGGAGTTCGTGTACGTGGTCAGCGGCCGGCTGGAGGTCGACCTCGACGGCGAGGCCCACCCGCTGCGCACCGACCAGGGACTGCTCGTCCCGCTCAACACGCGCCACCGCTTCCGGAACGTGGGCGACACCGAGGCCCGCATGGTCTTCCACCTCGGCCCGCTGGCCCCGCGCCCCGAGCTCGGCCACGTGGACACCGAGCAGGCTCCGCACCCGGAGAGCACCGCGTGGGAGCAGCCGCCGGACCGCACGGGAGCGGTCTCGTGACCCGCCGGCGGGTGGCCGTCACCGGAGTCGGTGTCGTCGCGCCCGGCGGGATCGGCGTCCGCGACTTCTGGGACCTGCTCTCCAACGGCCGTACGGCGACGCGCGGGATCAGCCTCTTCGACCCGGCCGGGTTCCGTTCCCGGATAGCCGCCGAGGTCGACTTCGACCCCGCCGCGCACGGCCTCGAACCGGGCGAGGCGGACCGGGCGGACCGCTACATCCAGTTCGCCCTGGTGGCCGCCCGGGAGGCGGTGAAGGACGCGGGGCTCGACCTCACCACGGACGAGTCCTGGCGGACCGGAGTCTCCCTCGGCACGGCCGTCGGCGGCACCACCCGGCTGGAACACGACTACGTGGCCGTCAGCCAGTCCGGCTCCTGGTGGGACGTGGACCACAAGCGGGCCGGCCCGTTCCTGCACCGGGCGTTCACCCCCGCCACCCTCGCCTCCGCCGTGGCGGAGCAGACGGGTGCGCGGGGCCCGGTCCAGACGGTCTCGACCGGCTGCACCTCGGGACTCGACGCCATCGGGTACGCCGTGCACTCCATCGCGGAGGGCCGGATGGACGTCTGCATCGCGGGCGCCTCCGACTCACCCATATCGCCCATCACCGTGGCCTGTTTCGACGCCATCAAGGCGACCTCGCCGAACAACGACGACCCGGCCCACGCCTCCCGGCCGTTCGACGCCGACCGGGACGGGTTCGTCCTCGGCGAGGGCGGCGCCGTCCTCGTACTCGAAGAGCTGGAACACGCCCGCGCCCGCGGTGCGACCGTCTACTGCGAGATCGGCGGCTACGCCACCTTCGGCAACGCCCACCACATGACCGGGCTGACCACGGAGGGCCTGGAGATGGCCCGGGCCATCGAAACCGCCCTTGCCGAGGCCGGCGTCGCCGCCGACGAGATCGACTACGTCAACGCGCACGGCTCCGGCACCAAGCAGAACGACCGTCACGAGACCGCGGCGGTCAAGCGGGTCCTGGGAGACCACGCCTACAAGACGCCGATGACCTCCATCAAATCCATGGTGGGGCACTCCCTCGGCGCGATCGGCGCCATCGAACTGGCGGCCTGCGTACTCGCCATGACCCACCAGGTGGTACCCCCGACGGCGAACTACGAGACGCCCGACCCCGAGTGCGACCTGGACTACGTACCCCGCGTCGCCCGCGGCCGGAAGCTGCGCAGCGTGCTCTCGGTGGGCAGCGGCTTCGGCGGATTCCAGTCCGCCGTGGTCATGACCCGACCGAAGGAGGAGGTCTCGTGACCAGCCGTACGGTCATCACGGGCATCGGAGTCGTCGCGCCCAACGGCGTGGGCGCCGACGCCTTCTGGAAGGCGACCCAGTCCGGACTCAACGTACTGGACCGGGTCACCAGGGCGGGCTGCGAGCACCTGCCGCTGCGCGTCGCGGGTGAGGTCCGGGGCTTTGACCCCGGCGCCATGGTCGAGGACCGCTTCCTCGTTCAGACCGACCGCTTCACCCACCACGCCCTCGCCGCCGCCGACCTCGCCCTGGAGGACGCCCGGCTCGGCCGGGCCGACTACGAGGGCGACCCCTTCTCCGTGGGCGTCGTCACCGCCGCCGGATCCGGCGGCGGCGAGTTCGGTCAGCGCGAGCTCCAGCACCTCTGGGAGCAGGGGCCGCGCTTCGTGGGCCCGTACCAGTCGATCGCCTGGTTCTACGCCGCGAGCACCGGACAGATCTCCATCCGGCGCGGGCTGAAGGGCCCCTGCGGGGTCGTGGCCAGTGACGAGGCGGGCGGACTGGACGCCTTCGCGCACGCCGTCCGCGGGATCCGCCAGGGCAGCCGGGCCATGCTGGTCGGGGCGACGGAGGCACCGCTGGCGCCGTACTCCATCGTCTGCCAACTGGAGTACGAGGGGCTGAGCACGGGGGAGGACCCCGAGCGCGCCTACCGGCCGTTCACCGACAAGGCCTGCGGATTCGTCCCCGCCGAGGGCGGCGCGATGTTCGTCGTCGAGGACGAGGACGAGGCCCGCCGCCGCGGCGCCACCGTACGGGCCGTCCTGGCCGGCCACGGCGCGACCTTCACCGGCACCCGGCGACGGGACACGTCCGGCGAGGGACTCGCCCACGCCATCCGCGGCGCCCTGCGGGAAGCCGACTGCGCGCCCGAGGAGATCGACGTGGTCTTCGCCGACGCCATAGGGACCCCGGAGGCCGACGCGGCCGAGGCGGCCGCCCTCGCCGACGCCCTCGGTGCGTACGGGCGGAAGGTACCGGTCACGGCGCCCAAGTCCGGTACCGGCAGGGCGTACTGCGCGGCTCCCGCCCTCGACACCGCGGCCGCGGTGCTGGCCCTGGAGCACGGCATCGTCCCGCCGACCCCGAACGTCTACGACGTGTGCCACGACCTCGACGTGGTGACCGGCCGCGCCCGCACCGCGGAGCTGCGCACCGCGCTGGTGCTCAGCCGCGGCCGGATGGGGTCGAACTCCGCGCTCGTCGTCCGCAAGGGCTCGTAGGAGAAGGGAGCACCGAGATGTCCGACCGGCTGACCCTGGAGGAACTGGCGGCCCTCATGAAGAAGGCCGGCATCACCGTCGATCCCGCGGAGTTGGCGAGCCGTCCGCACTCCGCCTTCGACGAGTACGGCCTCGATCCGCTGGGCCTGCTCGGGATCGTCGGCGAACTGGAGAACCGGCGGGGGCGGGCCCTGCCCACCCGCGCCGACCGCTGCAAGACCCCCGGGGAATTCCTCGACCTCGTCAACCACAGTCTGATGACAGGAGCCTGACATGCCAGGACACACCGAGAACGAGATCACCGTCAACGCGCCCGTGGACCTCGTCTGGGAGATGACCAACGATCTCCCCAGCTGGCCGCAGCTGTTCAGCGAGTACGCCTCCCTGGAGGTCATCGAGGAGAAGGGCGACACCACCCGCTTCCGCCTGACCATGCACCCCGACGAGAACGGCAAGGTGTGGAGCTGGGTCTCGGAGCGGACCGTCGACCGCAAGGGCCTCACCGTCCGCGCCCGGCGCGTGGAGACCGGCCCGTTCGCCCACATGGACATCCACTGGCAGTACTTCAAGGTGCCCGGCGGCACCCGGATGAAGTGGACCCAGGACTTCGCGATGAAGCCGGACGCCCCCGTCGACGACGCGTGGATGACCGACAACATCAACCGCAACTCCCCGATCCAGATGGCGCTCATCCGGGACAAGATCGAGAAGCGCCAGCGCGAGGGCCGCGCCCCCGCCGTCAGCCGAGTCTGAGACGAAAGGCGAGCACCCGGATGAACCAGACGCACCGCGCCCTCATCGTCGCCCGGATGGCGCCGGGATCGGCCCCGGACATCGCCGAACTCTTCACGGGTTCGGACGCGGGTGAACTCCCGCACCTGGTGGGGGTCACGCGCCGCAGCCTGTTCCAGTTCGGCGACGTCTACCTGCACTTGATCGAGTCGGACCGGCCGCCCGGCCCGGCCATCGCGAAGGTCACCGAGCACCCGGAGTTCCGGGACCTCAGCGAGCGGCTGACCGCCTACATCAGCCCGCACAACCCGGACACCTGGCGCAGCCCGAAGGACGCCATGGCCCACGAGTTCTACCGCTGGGAGAACCCCGGCGCGAAGTGACCCGCGGCCCGGACGGGACCCGCACACCGGAGTGTGCGGGTCCCGCCGCGTGTGGCCGATCACCGCAGAGCGCAGGAAGAGAGCAGGAGAAGACGGCATGAACCCGACCGACACCGACCACTTCCCGGCGGATCCGGCCCGTCCGCACGACGGCGAGCACGCCCGTACCTCCCTGCACGTGCTCGTCCTGTCCGGTTCCTCCCGCACCGGATCGGTCAACGCCCGCCTCGGCTCCCTGGCCGCCGCCCTGGTGTCCCGGGCGGGCGCCACCGCACGGGCCGCCACGCTCGGCGACTTCCCGATGCCGCCGTACGACGGCGACGTGGAGGCCGACGAGGGACTGCCCGAAGGGGCCCTGGCCCTGTGCGCGCGGATCGAGGCCGCGCAGGCGCTGATCATCGCCTCCCCCGAGTACAACGCCTCCGTCCCGGGCGTGCTCAAGAACGCCATCGACTGGGTCTCCCGCTACCGCCCGCAGCCCTTCAAGGACAAGCAGACCCTGCTGGTGTCGGCCTCGCCCTCGATGGTCGGCGGCAACCGCGGGCTGTGGGCCCTGCGGGTACCGCTGGAGCACCTCGGTGCGCGCGTCTACCCGGACATGTTCAGCCTGGCGGGGGCCCACCAGGCGTTCACCGAGGACGGCGCCCTCGCCGATCCGGGCCTCGGCGAGCGCCTCACCACTACGATCGGCTCCTTCCTCGACCTCGTCGAGGCCGACACCCGCTACCTGTGCCTCCAGCGCCGCTGGTACGAGTTCCTGGGCGACCGCACCGACGCCCCCGTGACCGCGCGCGCCCAGGACTGATCATCATCGGCCACAGGGGGTGAGCTATGTTGGAGCGCGAGTGACATCAGTTAGGGAGGCCCTCGAGTGTCATCGGGGCAGCAGGCACGCGCACAAGCGGCTGCGATCACACCAGGGGGTCAGTCGTCCGAAGAGGTCCGTCCTCCGGCCGACCGGCTCCTCGCGCTCTTCGACGGACGCCGCCTGTCACCGGGCCAGCGCCGCATCGCCCAGTACCTGATCGACCACCTCACCGAGGCTGCGTTCCTCTCGATCACCGAACTGGCCGAGCGGGTGGGCGTGAGCCAGCCCTCCGTGACCCGGTTCGCCGCCTCCCTCGGCTTCAGCGGCTACCCCGCCCTGCGGGACGTGTTGCAGCCGATCGCGCTCAGCGCCGTCGCCGGCGCCCCGGACACCCGCGCGCAGATCCGCCGCAACGAGCTGCAGGAAGCCGTCGACGCCGAGATCGAGAACCTGGAGAACGTGCGCAGGCTGCTCGCCGACACCGACCAGGTGCTCGACATCGGCCGCGAGCTGGCCGCCTCCGTGCCGCTGACCATCCTCGGCCTGCGCATCTCGGTCTCGCTCGCGGAGTACTTCGCTTACGCGGCCCGGCGCATCCACCCCGACGTGCGCCTGGTGACCCGCGGCGGCAGCGTCGCCTTCGACGCGCTGCTGCAGTCCAGGGCGGCCGGCGGGACCTGGGTGCTGGCCTTCGCGATGCCGCGACACGCCAAGGAGACGCTGGCCGCCATCCGCGCCGCCCGCAGTACGGGGTTGCGTGTGGTCCTGATCACGGACCCCACCCTGGGGCCGCTGGTGGACGAGGCGGACGTGTCCCTGACCGCGGGCACCGGGTCCCGGCTGGTTTTCGACTCGTACGCGGCGCCCGGAATGCTGTCCGCGGCCCTGTTGCAGGCGATGGCCGACGCGGACCCGGAGCGGACCCAGGCCCGACTGGAGGGCTACGAGCACGTGGCCGACCAGCACGGCTTCTTCCTTTAGGTCGTACCGTCCTGCTTCACCAGGCGATATTCAGCCCTCGCGGTGCATGAAATTTTTCATACGCTTGCTTACTCGACGGTATATATGTTTACTGGCGACGGCGCTCCGGATCCACCAGATGCCAAGGAGGACCCCCATGTCCTCCCGAACGTACTCGCGGTACGACGAACCTCCTCAGGTCGCGACCGCGTGTCGGGTCCAGGCTTTGGATCCCCGCAGAGCGCCCATGGCGGCCTCGGTCAACCCCTGGGCCGAGGCCGCCCCCCAAGAACGTCTCGATCAGAGTTCGACTCCACTCGGAAGTGACGAGAATGCCTCAGACGGCCACGTACACCCTCAGCCCTGACTGGCCCATGCAGGTCAAGGCGCCCGGGACGCACGACTGGGAGCGCAGTGCCACGCGCTGGCTGCGGGATCTGCTCCCGGCCCGCTACGGCGGCTACCTGACCCTCACTCGCCACCACGCGCTCCTGGCGCGGCACGTCCAGCTCCAGCTGCAGCACGAGATGCGCGCGGTGCGGACGGCCCTGCAGACCAGCCGCGCCGAGCTGCCCACCATGGGCATCGCCGAGTCGGTCATCGAGAACTCGATCAGGATGTACGCCATCGAGCTGGAGCAGCTGGGCCGGCTCTCCCGCGGCGCACGCCTCGTGTCCGACGCGCTCCTCGTCGGCACCCCCGCCCAGCGCAGGCGCTGACCGCGACGTCCGCTGCGCCCTCGCGCCCGCCACGTGCGCTGTGTCCTCCGCGCCGTCACACCGGTTGCGTCGGCTGCCAGGAGCGGAGTCGGGCGGCCACGTCGAAGACGGTGGCGCGCAGCATGCGGATGTCGGTGATGAGGTCGCGCCACTGCTCGTAGGTGGCGTCCACCGCCTCGCCACAGGCCTCGATGTACGCGACGGCGACCCCGTAGGCGAAGTATTCGTTGGAGTCGGGGAGCGGTCGGAGCAGCACGATCGCGTCGAGCAGCGCGGCCGCGCGCCAGTAGGCGTCGGGGTCGTCCACTTCCAGGCTGGGCGTGTTCACCCGGTGCCGGGCCACGGCGGCGACCAGGGCGGAGTGGTCGGCCACCGCCACGTCCTTGAACAGCGCCTCCTGCCGCTCCAGCAGCCAGCGATGATCGATGTGCAGTTCCACGCCTCCGAGTATCCCCGCCCGGGGCCCGGCCGTGGGGCTTTTCCGGTCGGGCGGGGACGCGCGGGATTACGGCTTGGGCAGCACGCAGCCGGGGCGGTTCAGGTCGATCTTGTTGCCGGGCGCGATGCAGGGGACGACGATGTACGTCTGCTGCGCGTAGTTGATGCCCTGGCGGACCGTCACGTTGCCGTTCTGGTCGACCTCGCACGGGTTGTTCACCGTGCAGCGGGCGCCGTCCTCATTGCCCGTGTTGTTGACGGCGACGACCTTGCCGGTCGTCGTGTCGACCACCGGTGACCCGGAGGTGCCGCCGATGGTGTTGCAGGCGGAGGTGTAGCGGACCGAGTCCTTCCAGGTCCAGTCGCCCTCCTTGAGGCGGTAGGCGAAGCCGTCCACGTTGCAGCTGTAGATCCGCTTCCAGTAGCCGGAGACCACCTTGATCGCCGAGCCCTGGGTCGGGCGTGCGCCCTCGAGGGTGAGCGCGGTGATGCCGTACTGGCTCTGGATCTGGGCGTAGGTGCGGGTGAGCTGGTAGATCGAGATGTCGGTGTCGGTCATCGTCGCATACGCGATCTTGCTCGCGCGGAGCGTTCCGACCTTCGATCCCGCCGAGTTGAGCAGCGAGAACGAGCGGCTGGACGGGCGGTCCTTGACGACCTCGCCGGCCGCGGGGAAGCCCGACTCCAGACAGTGCCCGTTGGACAGGACCAGCGCGAGGTCGTTCGGCTGGGAGCCGGGCGCGCGCACGACGGAACCGGAACAGTTGCTGAGGGCCACGGTGCCCGCGAAGTCGACCGCGGCGGCGGTGGCCTCGGGGGCGGGGGCTGCGGGGGCTGCTGTGGCGGGGGGCGCGGGTGTGGTGGTGGGCGCGGCCACGGCGGGGGTGGCCGCCGCTCCCAGAAGGAGCAGGGAGAGTAATGCGCCGGTGAGAGGCTTGTTCATGTGGGGGTTCCCCTCTGCTGACAATGCGACCGAAGATCCTCCGGTTGTCATGCGCATTGTTGGGACCCGGGCTTCAAGTCGCAAGACCGCATGGCGAGTTGACGCGGGTACCGGGGGAGGGGTCCCGGACGGCTCCGAGTGCACAGATAACGGACTGCGCACAGGTGTTCCGCACCGGTGGCTTTGCCTCCTACGGTCGGGGCAGCACAGTTCCGGACCAGGAGGCAATGTGAAGCGCGAGATCGACATCGACCAGCTGGTGACGGCGATGAAGGCGGTCGACGAGGCGGGGCGGCTCTTCGAGGAGGCGCGCGCCGTGTACGAGGCGCGCGGCCTCAAGCGGATCAGCGACGACTTCAAAGTGGCGGGCGGCTCCGTCCAGACCCTGCAGGGCGCCGAGGAGATGGCCCTCGGGGCCCGCAAGTACCTCGCCGAACTCGCGCTGATCGCCGGCTACGCGGCCGCCGGTCTCGACGAGCGCGCGGGCGAGAGACCGGAGACCGCCCGGGCCGGCTTCCCCGGCCTTGCGGGCGGCGGTGCCCGCATGGCCCGCCCGCTGCTCGATCCCACCGTGGAGGGGCTGCGGCTGCTACTGGCCGTCGACTTCTTCGAGCCCGCCTTCAAGGCCGCGATCGAGGAAGTCGTGCAGGCCGAGAAGGCCACCTACCCCGACCCCTCCACGTTCCGCATCCCCACGCGCGGCGACCGCGCCGCCGGCGTCGGCCGTACCCCCTGAGGTGCCGGGCCGGGCCGACGGGGCGAGGCTGGGGGTATGCATCATGCACCCGTCGTCGTGCACCGGATCTTCCCGTCGGGGGGCCGGCAGGTGACCCTGCGGACCTCGAACGGAGAGGAGGCCCTGGGCCTGGCCCGCTCCGACGAGGACGTCATCGAGTTCCTGCGCCGCGCCGGCATGCCGGACCCCGACGAGGTGGTCCTCGGCGGCACCGAACTACTGGACTGGGAGTGGGACACCCCCCACGTGTACGAGGCCGACCCGCCGACCGACGACCTCTGAGCGGGGCCTGCCGGCCGGTCCGGTCAGCCGTGGTGCACGGCTTCCAGGACGGCCAGATCCTCCTCGGACAGCCGCAGGGCCCCCGCGGCCACGTTCGCGTCGAGGTGATCCGGGTCACCGGTGCCGGGAATGGCCAGAACGTGTCGCCCCCGCCCGAGCGTCCACGCCAGTCGTACCTGCGCCGGGCTCGCGCCGTGCGCCCGGGCGACGGCACGCACCTCCTCGTGCTCGGCACCGCTCGCGCCGGCCTGCCGTCCGGTCCCGGCGATGGAGTAGAAGGGGACGAACGCGATGCCCTGCTCGCCGCAGGTGCGCACGAACCCGTCGTGCTCGGGGCGCACCCCGATCCCGTACATGTTCTGTACGCAGACCACCGGCGCGATGGCGCGGGCCTCGGCGAGGTGCTCGGGCGTGACGTTGGAGATGCCGAGATGGCGGATGAGGCCCGCCTCGCGGAGTTCGGCCAGCGCGCCGAAGCGCTCGGCGATGGAGCCGGTCCCGACGATGCGCAGGTTCACCACGTCGAGGTGGTCGCGGCCGAGCTGGCGCAGGTTCTCCTCGACCTGGCCGCGCAGCCGCTCCGGGGTGGCGTGGCTCCACACCCCGGAGGGGTCGCGGCCCGGTCCGACCTTGGTGGTGATCACGAGGTCCTCCGGATAGGGCGACAGTGCGGCGTTGATCAGCTCGTTGGCGGAGCGCAGCGGCGAGAAGTAGAACGCGGCGGTGTCGATGTGGTTCACCCCGAGCTCGACCGCCCGGCGCAGTACGCCGATCGCCTGGCCGCGGTCCCGGGGTACGGCGTCGTCCGCGAACGCCTCGCCGGTCTGGGGCAGGCGCATCGCGCCGAAGCCGATCCGGTTGATCTTCAGGTCGCCGAGGTTCCAGGTGCCCGCCGCGTCGGCGGCCGTCGTCTGTGAGGTCATGCCCGGATGATCGCCACCCGGTAGGCTGCCAGGCCATTGATTAGGGCATGACTGAATCCTCGGAGGAGCGGTGCGGGCCGAGCTGGCGTTCTCCGTGAGCGATCTCGCGCAGATGCGGTTCGCGGTCTCACCGATGTGGGAGGTCGGGCCCAGCTACCGGCTGCTGGCTTCCGGGGCCAGGTCCCCCGTGCACCGGCCCTGGACCGAGCAGGTGCGGCCGCGGTTGGCGGCCGCCGACCTCGACCGGGGCTGGCTGGCAGAACTGATCCCGCCCGCGGGGTACGTACCCGACTTCCTCAACCCGGCGCCCACCGGGCCGGCGCCCACCCTGGCGGAGGAACTGGTCAGGATCCGGGCCACGCCCACCTCCCGGGTCCGCCAGGACCTCGACCGCCTGCGACGGGAACGGGGAGCCCTCGGCCCGCGCACGCGGACCCTGTACGCCGACCCGCGGGCCCGCCTGGCCCGGGTCGCGGAAGAGATCGG
The DNA here is from genome assembly GCF_026340975.1 of Streptomyces sp. NBC_01214. Classification (GTDB taxonomy): domain Bacteria; phylum Actinomycetota; class Actinomycetes; order Streptomycetales; family Streptomycetaceae; genus Streptomyces. The sequence continues at coordinate 4,125,346 of NZ_JAPEOS010000001.1, forward strand.
GACCTACTGGGAGCTGGCCCTGGCACCCTACTGGGCGCGGATCCGCGCGGTACTCGACGCCGATGTCTTCCACCGGGCCCGGCAGGCCGCCGAGCACGGAGCGGGCCGCCTCTTCAACGACCTGCACCCCTCGGTGAGCTGGGGCGACGACGCGCTCCGGCTGTCCCGCCGGCACCGCCCCCTGTCCCGCGGGACGGCGGGCGCCGGGCTGCTGCTGATCCCCTCGGTCTTCACCGGACCGGTCCCCTTCACCCGCGTGACGCCCCCGGAACCGCCGCAACTCGCCTATCCGGCGCGCGGCACCGGCTCACTGTGGGAACCCCGGCCCGCCGGCCGGACCGAGGCCCTGGCCGCCGTGCTCGGCCGCTCCCGCACCCGGCTGCTGACCGAACTGGAAACCCCCGCCTCCACCACCGAACTGGCCCGCCGTACCGGGCTCTCGGCCGCCGGAGTGTCCCAGTACCTGACCGCGCTGCGCGCCGCGGGCCTGGTCAGCGCCCACCGGGCCGGCCGCTCCGTGCTCTATGCCCGCACCGCCGTCGCCGAGGCCCTCCTCGTTGCCTACACTCCAGGCGTGGAGCGGGGACGATCTCGGGGAGGGGCATCGTGAGCGAGCGCCGGTGGAGCCTGGAAGAGCACGTCGTGGTGGACGCCGCTCCTGCGGACGTCCACCGGATGGTGTCCGACCTGCGGAACATGGGCCGTTGGAGCCCCGAATGCCGCCGCGTCTGGGTGCCCCGGCCGCCGGCCCGCTCCGGCAGCCGCTTCGTCGGGCTCAACCGGAGAGGGCCGTTCCTCTGGTTCACGGTGGGCCGGATCCAGGCCCTGCGCGCACCGGCGCAGACGCCCGACGGATCCGGTGAATTCACCTTCGACGTCGGCATCTTCGGTCTGCCGATCGCACGTTGGGGATACCGCTTCGAGCCGGAGGGCCAGCGCACGCGCGTCACGGAGACCTGGCAGGACCTGCGCACCGGCCGGGGCTCCCGGCTGACCGTGCTGCTCGGCACGGTGTTCGCCGGCACCAGCCCGGACCGGCGCATCGCGGTCAACCGCGCCGGGATGCGCACGACCCTGGACCGTCTCGCGGCCGGCTTCGGCGGGGTCACGCAGCCCCGTCCTTGAGGGACCGGCCGAACTGTTCGTCCAGGACGGACAGCCGCCGCCAGTACTCCTCCTCGTCGATCTCCCCGGCGGCGAAGCGCCGCCCCAGGACCGCGATCGGCGACCGCTCACCGTAGTTCGGCGCCCCGTGGCGCCCGCGCCGGACGGTGCGGCGCAGCACGGTGACGACACCGACCACGACCGCCGCCCAGATCAGCGGAAGGAACAGGATCCACGGGCCGGGCCCGTCGTGGGCGAGGGTGGTGAAGGTATCCATCTCGATTCGTCTCCTCGGAAGCACGGACGTTTCGTCTCATCCCGAGACTCCTCGCAAAGCCCGCTCCGGTCGTCGTACGGCCGGCTGCACCCCGGGTACTTCCCCGGGAGTACCCGGGGTACGGGCGTGCGGGCCGGGCCTCGCGGGGCAGCAGGGGTGGACAGCAGGGGGTAATGCGCACATTTCACGCAATCCCCCGTTCCCCGTACGCAGCCGCGCACGCTCGGTAACGTCTGGATCACAAGCAGTCCGGTGTTGCCAGGAACTGAGCACCGGGCGGAGTCCGTAGAAGGCAAGGGAGCGAATCCGATGGCGAACGTTGAGGTCTCTTTGAAGGAGACGATGACGTCGATCGAGGGCGCGATGGGAGCCGCGTTGGTGGACTACACCAGCGGTATGGCGCTGGGGACCCTCGGCGGTGGCAAGGATCTCGACCTCACGGTCGCCGCCGCGGGCAACACGGACGTGATCCGGGCCAAGGTCCGCACGATGGAGATGCTGGGCCTGAAGGACGAGATCGAGGACGTCCTCATCACCCTCGGCGGCCAGTACCACCTGATCCGGCTGCTCAAGGGTCGGGGGCACAGCGGCCTGTTCCTGTACGTCGTACTGGACAAGTCCCAGTCCAACCTGGCCATGGCCCGTCACCAGCTCAAGCGAGTCGAGGCCGCCCTGGAGCTCTGAGTCCGGCATTTTTGCGCCCACGCATGCCCACGAGTTGAAGAATTCTTCAATCCGGCACATCTGAAACAGGTAATCCCCGGGCGTGCGTGGGCCCGTCCGTACGAATGTATGGGTGGTCGGTCGACTGGAAGCCCCGCGCCCCCAAGCAAGGTCTGAAGCAACAGCAGGAGCACTCATGGGAATGCAGGTCCCCCTCTACCAGGCGAAGGCCGAGTTCTTCCGCATGCTCGGGCACCCCGTCCGCATCCGCGTCCTGGAACTCCTGCAGAACGGCCCCGTACCCGTACGCGACCTCCTCGCCGCGATAGACGTCGAGGCATCGAACCTCTCCCAGCAGTTGGCGGTCCTGCGCCGGTCCGGCATCGTCGTTTCCATCCGCGACGGAGCGACCGTCAGTTACGCCCTGGCCGGCGGCGACGTGGCCGACCTCCTGCGCGCGGCGCGCCGCATCCTGACCGAGCTCCTGACGGGTCAGAGCGAACTCCTGGCCGAACTGAAGCAACTGGGGCCCCAGTCGGACCGCGCGGACAAGGTCATCGGCCGCTGACCACCCGTACCAGGGGCCCCATAGTGGAAGACGGACCCGGCGTCTGAAGGCATGAAGGCACCGGTCATCGGGAAGGGACCAGCCAGATGAAACGCGTTCTGTCACTGATCAGTTGCATGGTTCTGGGCGCCTGCCTGGCGGTCGCGGGTGCCACACCTGCCGCCGCCGATCCGTACGACTGCAGCACTTGGTACAAGTCGAGTACGACCGCTGCGGGAACCTGCACCAACGGAACGGGAGAGTTCCGCGTCTACACCCGGTGCGACAGGCCCCTGGCAAGGGACTACACGGTGTACGACCCGACGTGGCGGCGCGTGGGCACCACGAGCACGGCGATCTGCCACAGCGGTGGCAAGCCGTACGGCGCCGGCATCCAAGTGCGCTGACGAAGGCCCCCTACCCGGTCGCCCCACCGCTTGGTACCCTCCGCGCGCGCACCCGGGGGACGCTGAACCAGGGGGAATCATGGCCGAGTTGCTCACCAGCGAGGATCCGGAACGGATAGCGGGGTACTGGCTCGCCGCCCGGCTCGGCGCCGGTGGCCAAGGGACGGTGTACGAGGCCTACGACGAGGCCGGGCAGCGCGTCGCCGTCAAGGTGCTGCGCCCGGAACTCGTCGCCCGCCCCGACATCGCGGGCCGGTTCGCCAAGGAGGTGCTCGCCGCGCAGCGCGTGGAGTCCTTCTGTACGGCACGGGTCCTGGAGAGCGGAACCGACGGCGAACGACCCTACATCGTCAGCGAGTTCGTCCCCGGCCGGGATCTGCGCAAGGCAGTCCGCGACTCGGGTCCGCTCACCGGCGACGCGCTGGTGCGGCTGGCCACCGGGGCCGCCACCGCCCTGGCCGCCATCCACCGCGCGGGTGTCGTCCACCGCGACCTCAAACCGGACAACGTCCTCCTCGGCCCCGACGGCCCCCGCGTCATCGACTTCGGCATCGCCCGCACCGCGGACATGTCGCTCACCGACACCGGACACCTGATGGGCACACCGGGCTACATGGCCCCCGAAGTGCTCACCGGGCGCCGCGCCGATGGCGCCGCCGACGTCTTCGCCTGGGGAGCGGTGATGCTGTTCGCGGCCACCGGACGCGACCCCTTCCGCGGCGAGAACATCGGCGAAGTCGTCGTACGGGTCACCGAACACCACCCGGACCTCACCCCCTTGCCGCCCGCGCTGCGCGAGCTGGTGGGCGAGGCGCTGGCCAAGGCCCCGGCGGACCGCCCCACCGCCACCGCGCTCCTGCTGAGGATGCTGGGCGGACCCGCCGACGCGGCCGATGCGGCCCTGCTCGCCGCCGGTCGGGAGAACGCCGGGCGCCTGCGCGACGCCACCGCCGACGCGGCCGAGCCGGCGCTCGGCGCCGCCGCGGAGACCACGTACCAGCGCCTGCCGGAGCCGGTCCAGCAGGCCGTACGGGAGATCGCGCTCCGCCTGATCGTCCCCGGCGCCGCCGTCGACGGCTCCCAGGACACCCTCCGTACCGCCGCTACGGCCGAATGGCTCGAGGGCCGCCCGTACGAGGAACGCAGCGCGCTGCGCGACGCGTTCGGCTCCCTCGCCGGGGCCCGGCTCCTCGTCCTCGAGGACGACGCCGCACGCCTCGCCTCCCTCGGCTTGCTGCGCGCCTGGCCGCGGTTGCGCGACTGGGTGGACGACGACCGCGAAGCCCTGCTCCTGCTGCGCTGGCTCACCGCGGCCGCCGGGCACTGGGACGGGCAGGGCCGGCGGGCCGAGGACCTCCCGGCCGGGAGCGCCCCGGAGGCGGCACGCGCCTGCGTGGCCGGGGCACCGGGCCGGCACCGTGCGAGCCGGCTGGAGGGCGCGTTCCTGGAGGCGTGCCGCCAGGCGGCCGCAGCGCGCCGCAGGCGTACCCGGCGGTTGCGCGCGGGCGCGGCGGCCCTGCTGTCCCTCGCGCTCGTGGCGGGCCTGGTCGCCTGGCAGCAGAAGGGAGTCAGCGACGAACGGGCCCGTCAGGCGTCCGCCCGTACGATGGCCTCCATCGCCGAGAGCCTGCGCACCTCGGACCCCGAGATGGCCGCCCTGCTCAGCGTCGCGGCCTGGCGGATCGCCCCCGTCGACGACGCGCGGGCCGCCCTGTACGGATCCCTGGGCCAGGACGAGCGGGGCGTCGTCAACAACCTCGCCAAGGTCTCGACCGGTTTCTACGACGACCACGCGGACATCCTGCTCGACGGCCGGACCCTGGCCGTCTTCGACGCCCAGACGAGCGTGGAGGTCTGGGACGTGGTCAGCGGCAAGCGCACGGGCCGGGCCGACCTGCCCGAGGGCACCCCCGACATGCCGCCTGCCGTGGATCCCACGGGGGCCGTCGCGGCGCAGCCGATGAGCCGTGGGGTCCGGTTGATCGACCTCAAGACCGGTGAAGCCGGCCCGCTGCTCCTCCCGGACGGCCCGACGCCCAAGGTCGTCGCGATGGCCCGGGAGGCCGCCTGGGTCGCGGTCACCACCACGGTTCCCGACGAGGCGCTCCTCGTCGACGGCCGTTCCGGCCGGCCGGTGCTGCGCACACCGGGGGACGGCGCCGTCGCCCTGTCCCAGGACGGCGCGACCTACGCCCACTGCCCGGCGGGCAGGCCCGTGCAGCTGTACTCGACGGCCACCGGGCAGACGGTCGAACTGCGCCGGGAGCCCCCTTATCCCACGATCACCTGTGGGCAGGGCCAGAGCCTCGCCTTCAGCGCGGACGGCAAGCGCCTGATCCACACCGGAACCGGCGCCACCTCCACCCTGTGGGACGTGTCCTCGCGCACCGCCGTACGCTGGTTCGGCGCGGGTTCGGTGGCGGCCCTCAGCCCGGACGGCGCGCTCGCCGTAGAGGTCACCGAAACCCAGCTGAAGGTGTGGGCCGACAGCGGGACCTCCACCTCGTCCGTCCTGTTCGGCTATCCCCGGCTGGACACGGACAGCCGGGGCATGAACCTGTCCGTCGCCTTCGATGCGGACAGCCGGCTGCTGCGGTACGTGGCCAGGGACCGCCAGGTCCGTTCGCTGGACCTGACGTACGGACTCCAGGACGCGGCCGCCAAGGCGAACGTCCCCGAGGCCGTCTTCGCCCCGGACGCGGCAACGCTCGCGACCGTGGGAGCCACCGACAGCGACGCGGAGGACCGTTTCCGGCTGTGGAGCACCGCCGACGGCCAGGAACGCAGGCTGCCGCACCACCCGGTCATGTCGTCCATCGCGGACGCGGATGACAGGGACGACGACGGTGCGTCCGCCTACTCCGGTGACGGGGGGCTCCTCGCCACGTCTTCCTGGCACGTGGACGGCAAGCCTCGGGTGACGGTGTGGGACACCCGCGAGAACCGGCTGCGCACGGAGCTCACCCTGCCCGAACCCCTGGTCTCCGTACGCGGGTTCGCGTTCACCCCCGACGGCACCCGGCTGGCCGTCGCGGTCACCGAGCACGACGGGTCCGCCTCCATCACGCGCGCCCTGCAACTGTGGGACCTCGGCTCCGGCCGCCTGGAGTACACGATCGCGGACGTCGGCGCGGCCAACCTCGCGATCAGCCCCGACGGCTCCCTCCTGGTCACCTCTGCGGGGGAGCGCGTGGACCTCGCCACCCGGGCCGTCGAGCGAGGCGTCCTCGGCCCCGGTGTCATCCAGGACCTGGAGTTCAGCGACGACGGCTCGGTGCTGGCGGTGAGCCTCCTCCAGGGCACGGTCACGCTCTGGGACGGCGAGGGACGCCGCCGCCTGGGAGGCCTGTCGAGTACGGCGGCCACCCGCGGCGACGACTTCGGCGGGCGGGTGGCGGGGCTGCGGTTCTCCCACGACGGCAAGACCCTGGCCGCGATCGTCGGCGACAGCCGGATCCAGCTGTGGGACGTACCCGCCCGGCGCCGTCTCGGCGATCCGCTGCGCGGGTCCGCCGGACTGCTGCGCGCCCTCGCCTTCGACTCCCGGGGACGGCTGCACGTCTCGTCCTCGAAGCACCCGCACCGCGTCTTCGACCTCGAACCGAAGACCGTGGCGCGGGTGCTGTGCGAGCGGGTCGGCCGGGACCTCACCCGCGCGCAGTGGGAGCAGAACGTGCCCGACCTGCCGTACCGATCGGTCTGCTGACGCCCGACACCCTCGCCACGGGTCATGGGCGTGCGCGGACCTGCGTCGGGCGGCCGGGCAGGGATCGGGCCGCGGTACACCGCCCTCGCCGCGCGCTGCGGCCGTGTCGACGACGAGCCGGGGGCGCTACGGCCGCGTCGGCCGCCATCTGCCGCACCGGGCGAGTACAAGGGATGGCGAACCGCAAACCCCCAGCGTTCCGAGACGAGGCACGATGTCGCACGCCCGGCCCGCTCTGCGCCGCCCGGAAGGCAGGCTCGCTCTCGCACTGGCGTTCGCGGCTGCCGTCGCGGTCTTCGTCGCCGTCTTCCTGTTCGGTCGGACCAACACGCCGGACTACACCGCGACGCTGTTCGGCCGGGCGGACACCGATGCCGTGCGCCTCAAGGCACAGCTCGCCACCGGCGTCCTGGGGCTGGCCGCTGTCCAGTTGCTGCTGGCGCTGTGGATGTACGGCCGGCTGCCCGGGGTGCACCGGGTGCCGGGCCCGGTGCCGCTCACCCACCGGATCGTCGGTGTGGTCCTGTTCGTTCTCACCGTCCCGATCACGGTGCACTGCATCCAGGCGTACGGCGTGCAGCTCAACGGCTCGCGCGTGGCCGTGCACTCGATCGCGGGCTGCTTCTTCTACGGGGCCTTCGCCGCCAAGGTCCTGCTGGTACGGAGCCGGCGCCTGCCGGGCTGGGCCCTGCCACTGGCGGGGGGCGCGCTGGTGGTCGTGGTGGTGGTCCTCTGGTACACGAGTGCGCTGTGGTACTTCAACGGAAACGACGTCCCGCTGCTGTCGCTCGGACACTGAAGGGCGGGGTCATCGAGGCGAGTGCCGGGCGCCGGCGCCGTGTTCGGCATACGGGTGCTCCCCAACGACAAGTTGACCTCACCGGAACGTGAGCTCTGGGACGCGTTCCGGTGAGGGGCGCCGCGTTGACCTGGGCGCTGGTGCGACGGAGGACGTCCCCGTCCAGGGCACCGTCGAGCGCCAGTTCCGCCGGGCCCTCGGGAGCGACCAGAAATTGCCCGGGCTCCATCCCGGCAACCAGCAGGTCCGGCCCACCTCGACCTCCTGGGCCGGTAACCGACGTATCTCCGCTGGCCAGAGGCCTGAACGAGCTACCCGTGGCGGGCCATGGACCCTCCTGTCCCTCCCGCAGCGTCGGTGGGCGTACGGAGGATGACCAACTGGTCGCCGGAGGCACGTGTCCTGTGGCAGGCTCCTCTCCCCGGGGGAGAGGAGCAACTGATGACCCATTACCACTGCGGATCGTGCTCGTTTCAGAGCGACGATCTCGGCGAGGCTCAACAGCACTCGCACCAGACGGGCCACGTTTGCATCGGCAAGGAGGACGCCGGGCCGGTCGCAGGGAAGTTCGGCAAGGCCAGGGTCGTGGTCAAGGCCAGCGCCAGCGTTCTGGCCGCCACCACCATCGGGGTCCTCGCCTGGAAGTACAAGAAGAGGCTTCAGGAAGATTGCGAGGAGCTCCAGATGGAGAACGAGGGGCTCCTGTCCATGGCTGCCGGACTGGTCGTGCAGTTGGCGGAGTCGACGGCGGAGAACGAGAGCCTGAAATCGGAGAACGACTACCTGAAGTCGGCCACCGGTGCCGCGAAGACGCTCAAGGGCTACGACTGCTGAGCGAGGGCGTACTGCGGGTAGTGCCACGGGGTGGACGGGTGCCCGGCGTCTGCTGTGGGTCCGGCGATGGGTCGACGCTTCAGCGATCGACGACCCAGCGCGCGTCGGCAGGCCAGGATCCCGTGCTGACGATGTGCTCCACGAGCCTGAACGCCTCACCGATCGGCACGGTGTCCTCATCCGGGTACTCATCGTGCTGCCCGTTGGAGAGGGCGAATCCCTCGCTCGATCCGCTCGCTCCTGGGTCTACCGCATGCTGCTCGCCGTCCTCGCCATCGAACAGCACCACCATCGCGCGCTGGGTGTTCGTCACGAAGGCCAGCGATTGACCAGACGAACTGGTCAGCCACGTCTCAAGTCGATCGCTGGCGATCCTCGCCCGAACGGTCTCCAGCACCACCTCGGACGACACCGGGACAGGGCTGTCGTCATCGATCACCCAGGACTCCATCACGAGCACGACGATCTCACGGACAGATCCAAGAGACCGTGCCGAGGCCGCCACGCACCCAGGTCGCGCCGGAGGCGTTCGACCGACACGGACCGCAGTGGGGGTCCGGACGGTGGTTCAGCCGAGCCAGCCGGGGCGGACCAGGCCGGATTCGTAGGCCAGGACGACCAGCTGGGCGCGGTCGCGGGCGCCCAGCTTCACCATGGTGCGGCTGACGTGCGTCTTCGCGGTGAGGGGGCTGACGACCAAGCGGCGGGCGATCTCCTCGTTGGACAGGCCCATGCCCACCAGGGCCATCACCTCCCGTTCCCGATCGGTGAGTCGGCCCAGCCCGGTCGCCGTGGCGGGCTGCTTCGAGCGGGCCGCGAACTCCGCGATCAGGCGGCGGGTGACGCCGGGGGACAGGAGGGCGTCGCCCGCGACCACCGCCCGTACCGCCCGCAGTAGTTCCTCCGGCTCGGTGTCCTTGACGAGGAAGCCGGAGGCGCCCGACCGGATCGCCTCGAAGACGTACTCGTCGAGCTCGAAGGTGGTGAGCATGACCACCCGCACGTCGGCCAGGGACCCGTCCCCGCCGATCCGGCGGGTCGCGGCGAGTCCGTCCAGCACCGGCATCCTGATGTCCATCAGCACGACGTCGGGGTGCAGCTCCCGGACCAACCGAACGGCCTCCTCGCCGTCGGCGGCCTCGCCCGCCACCTCGATGTCGGGCTGGGCGTCGAGCAGTGCCCGGAACCCGGCCCGGACGAGCAGTTGGTCGTCGGCGAGCAGTACGCGGATCACGGGTCCTCCTTGAACGCGTCGGCCGTCGGCGGGAGCACGGCGATCACCCGGAAGCCGCCGTCCGGTCGCGGGCCGGCCTCGACGGTGCCGCCCAGGGCCGAGGCCCGTTCGCGCATCCCGACGAGGCCGTTGCCGCCGCCCGGCGTGCCGCCCGTGGCCGGGCCGTCATCGTCCACCCGTAGTTCCAGGGCCTGCGGCTGCCAGGTGAGGCGGATGCGGGCGGTGCGCGACCCCGAGTGGCGCACCACATTGGTCAGTGCCTCCTGGAGGATGCGGAAGGCGGCGAGGTCCACGCCGGGAGGCAGCGCCCTGGCCTCCCCCTCGACCGAGACCTCCACGGTCAGCCCGGCCGCCGCGGCCTGCCCCACGAGCTCGGGGAGGCGGTCCAGACCGGGCGCGGGGGAGCGCGGCGCCTCGCCGGGGGAGCGCAGGGTGTCGAGGACCTGCCGGACCTCGCCCAGCGCCTCCTTGCTCGCCGCCTTGATGGTGGCCAGCGCGGTACGGGCCTGCTCCGGATCGGAGTCGAGCAGGGCCAGTCCGACCCCCGCCTGGACGTTGATCACCGAGATGCTGTGGGCGAGGACGTCGTGCAGTTCCCGCGCGATCCGCAGCCGCTCCTCGTCCACCCGGCGTCTCTCGGCCGCCGCCCGCTCGGCCCGTTCCCGGACCCACTGCTCCCGGCGCACGCGCACCAGCTCCGCGACGGCGAGCACCGCGAGCACCCATGCGGTGACGCCCACTTCCTGCGTCCAGGGCGCCGGGCCGTCCCCGGCGGGCGGGAGCCAGCGGTAGAGCCAGTGCCCGATGAGCAGGTGTCCGGCCCAGAACAGACCGACGGCGCCCCAGGCGGCCCGGCGGTGTCCGGCGACGACGGCGGCGAAGCAGGCCAGGGCGAGACTGAGGAACACCGGCCCGTACGGGTAACCGGCGCCCACATAGACCAGGGTGACGACGCTGACCCCGTACGCCACGGCCACCGGGTACCGGTGCCGCACCACGAGCAGGGCGGGACCGATCAGCAGCAGGAGCCGGGCGGAGCCGTCCAGCGCCACGCGCCCGCTCTGCGCGTGCGCCGCCCACCCCGCGCCGATCTGCGTGAAGACGGCCACGAGCAGCGCCGAGCGCCAGGCCGGGCCCCGCCCGGTCCGCTCCACCCACCGCCGCCACGGGGGACCCGGGCGCTCGCGCAGCTCTTCCATACAGCCACGCTAGACGGCGTCCGCCGTCAGCCGCGTCACCCCGGCGTAGCGTTTCAGGCGTACTCCCCACGTAGTACCCGTACCCGGCTTTTCGGCCTCGCGGCCGACGCTACGACCTGCGGCGAAGGGCGACCGGCAGCTGCTGGTGAAGGCGGGCGGATCAGGCTAGGTTGCACGGAAGCGGAGGCTGTCGTGGACATCCGCCCCCGGCACCCGCCGGTTGCCCCTCTGCCGTAAATTGTCCAACGGTCCGCCGGGAAGGCGGGGCAAAAGGTACGAGTTGGGGCAGGTGTAGGCAGGACATGGCACGACGCGGACGTATGGAAGCGGACCGAGGTGCCACCTCCGCCGCGCCTGCGGTTCCGGGCTCCGAGATAGCCGCGGCAGCCGACGGCGGGAGCGCGGCCCGGGGCTGGCTCCGACTGGGACGGGACGGACGGCTCACCGCCTACGCGAGCTGCGCCGAAGGTCTGGTGCGCTGGACCGAGTCCGCGCCCGGCTCCGACGTCTGGCAGGGCCCCGAGCTGTTCCCCGTCGAGGGATGGGCGGGCCGGTTCACGCTGGCCCAGGACTCCAACGGGTTCGTCTGGTTCGCCGGCACCCGCTTCCGGGAAGGGGCGCCGGGCGGCCGTGAGTTGATCATCGCCACCCAGTACCAGACCGGCCGCCCGCTCGGAGACTGGCGCGCGGTGGGCAACCCGTTCCCGGAACGCAAGCGGGAGCAGGGGAGCGGTCCGGAGCAGCCCCAGGGGCAGGAACAGCCCGAGCCGGGGGCGGAGTCGGGGGCGCCCCTGCCGCCGCCCGGAGACCCGATCGTGCTTCCCGACGGCACCGGCGCGCTCCACGTCCTGACCACCCGGTTCGGCGTGGGAGCGCGCGGCCGGACCCGGCGCGCCGATGGCATATGGGGTAAATGGGCCGACTATCAGGGCAAATGGGTGCGCGGGTCCGTCGTCCCCCTGGTGACCGCCCAGGGCCGGGCCGAATTCCTGGTCACCTTCCGGGGCGGGGCCTCGTACTGGGGCCAGGACGTGCCGGGAAGCGACTTCAGATGGCTCGGGCGCATGAAGGCCGATGCCGTGGAGGGGACGTACAGCTCCTGCGAGACGGGTCCCGGCACCGGCACGTACTTCTGGCGCCACCCGGCGGACGGCGGCGTCATCGCCTACCGCCCCCAGGCTCCCGCCGGTCCGTCGCCCGCACTCATGCCGCTGGGGGGCGCGGGCGGCGTGGGCCCGGTGGGTGTCGCCCGTACGCGCATCGGCGGGTACGACTGCACCGTCCTGTTGCAGCGGGGGGCCGAGGGTTACCCGGAGATCGCCGCCTATCCGACCGAGGGCGAGCAGTACGGCACGTGGTGGGCGCCCGTGGGGGACCGGTGCGCGGGGCTGCCGGCCATCTCGCTCGATGCCCGCGGCTCGGTCACGATCGCGATGATTGACATGGACGGTGGGCTGCTGGTCGCCCGGCAGGATCCGACGGACCCCGGCCTCGCCTTCGGCCCGTGGTGTCGGGTGGGGTGATCCACCTCACCCGAATGCCCGTCCTGGGGCGACCGGAGCAACGCTTCCGGGCCCCGCACCCTGGGCCTACCGGGAGTTGACCCGCCTCGCGGGTGCGGGAAGTCGCCGCTCATTCGCAAACGTGAAGCTTCGGGCGGGTGAGGCGCTCATGAATACTTGCTCGCCATTAAGTGATTGCCCTACGCTGCGCAGACGCTGTCAAGGTCGTATAAGTGTGCGGTCGACTGCGGTGGGGCTGGTCGAGTGTTCGGGGAGCGGTGGGTGACCAGATTCAGGGGCGGGTCTGGCGGTGCGTCCCGGCAACTTCCGGTGCGCCGTGAGAAGTGTGTCTATCGAGGAGCTTTCTGAGTGGCAGGTATGCCCCGCCTGAGTGTTGTCGTGCCCTTCCAGGACGTTGAGATATACCTCCAGGAATGTCTGGAATCGATAGCCCGGCAGACGTTCTCGGCACTCGAAGTGATCATGGTCGATGACGGCTCGACCGACTCCTCGACGGCCATAGCCGCCGACTTCGCCCGCCGCGACCCCAGGTTCAGACTCCTGCGCCAGGAGTCGATGGGTCCGGGGCATGCCCGCAATGTCGGCATTCGAGCCGCTCATCCGCAGGCCGAATTCCTCGCGTTCGTCGACGGCGACGACGTCATACCCGAGTACGCCTACGAGCTGCTCGTGCAGACCCTCGAAAGCTCCGGTTCCGATTTCGTGTCGGGCAACGTGCAGATGATGAACTCCACCAAGAGGTGGCAGTCCCCCCTGCACAAGGCGCCCATGCAGAAGAGCCGGCGCGGCACGCACATCACCAAGCTGCCGGACCTCATCTACGACCGCACCGTGTGGAACAAGGTGTTCCGCCGGTCCTTCTGGGACTACCACTACATCGCGTTCCCCGAGGGCGTCATGTACGAGGACTCCTGGGTCAACATGTTCGCCCACTTCCGGGCCGCCAAGGTCGACATCCTCACGGACATCGTCTACTTCTGGCGTCGGCGCGAGGGCGGCGCGGCCCCCTCCATCACCCAGCGGCACACCGAGTTCAGCAACCTCCAGGACCGTGTCTCCGCGGTGCAGTCGGTCAGCCGCTTCCTCGCCGGCCACCGTGCGCGGTCCTATTCGGACCACAAGCGCAAGTACGACCTGGCCTGCCTGAAGTCGGACCTGATGCTGCACCTGAAGGTGCTGCCGGACGCCGACGAGGAGTACCAGGACGCCTTCATGCAGTGGGCGAACGAGTTCCTGGACGAGGCCGACGCCGACATCATCCAGGACCTCCCCGCCGACGCCCGGGTGAAGTGGCTCCTGGTGCGCGAGGGGCGCCTGAAGGAACTGCTCGACGTCGTCGAGTTCGAGCGCAAGGGCGGGCCCCTGCCCGTTCAGCGACGCTTCCACCGCTACCTCAACTACCCCTACCTCGGCGACCGTTCGATCGGCCTCGACAAGAGCGCCTACCGGCTCGACAAGGAACTCTCGCTCCACGGCTCGCTGATCCGGGCGGCCTGGGACGACAACGACCACCTGACCCTGGAGGGGTCCGCGTACGTCCGCTTCATCAACGTGCACAAGCGGCACATGTCGATGAAGGCGATCGCGCTGCGCAACAAGAAGCAGGGCCGCGTGGTCGTCGCCAAGGCGAAGACCACCTACTACCCGCAGGCCACCGAGTACTCGAACCAGAACCGCTATTGCTACGACTGGTCCGGCTTCCAGGTCAGCTTCGACACCAGCCGCCTCAAGCGCAAGGGCGAGTGGGTCGAGGGGACCTGGGACGTCGCCGCGGGCGTCCTGAGCCGCGGCCTGTTCCGCTACAAGGGCATAGCCCGGGGCGGCGCCGGCAGCGCCGCCAACCCGCCCTACCGGTACGTGGACAAGAACGTCCGCGTGGTGCCCCTGTTCCTCCAGGGCAAGCTCAAGCTCCGCGTCGAGACGGTCCGTTGCCGCATCACCCGGCACCGCATCGTCGGTGACCACATCGAGCTCGGCGGTGTCTACCTCGGTCCCAAGCTCCCCGAGTGGGCCAAGTTCCGGGTGACCAGCATGAGCGGCGCCGGCCGCCACGACTCGTGGGTCAACTTCACGCCGGGCGGCGAGGGTTGGTACCTCTTCGTCACCCGCATCCCGGTCAAGGCGCTCGTCCCCGGACACCGCACCCATTCCTCGGACGGCATCCCGGAGACCTGGAACACCGGTGCCAACGGCTGGAAGACCACCTTCCACGTCGAGGGACGCAAGGCGGCCATCTACCCCGTCATGGCGGAGGACGCCACCGACGGCCACTACCGGATGCCGGCCGGGCTGCAGACCGACGGCGGGGACCGCGAGGTCTTCGTGCACCGCAACGGCTCCGGCTACGTGGTGCTGTTCGAACGGGACACCCTGCCGCTGGCCAAGTCCGCCACCTGGCGCGAGGACGGCTCGCTGGAGGTCGTCGTCGGCTACGCCGCGCAGGACATGCTCGACGCGTCCGAGTACGCCATGGCGCACGTCGTCGTGCGCTCCCGTGCGCACGGCGCGGAACGCGTCGCCCCGATCACCTGGTACGGCGACGAGTTCCGCTTCGTCGTCACCCCCGCCGCGATGCGCACGCTGGCCGGCGACATCCCGCTGGCCTCCGGCCGCTGGGACTTCTTCCTGCGCCGCCAGGACCCCTCCGCGGTCACCCCGGAGAACCGCTCCGGCGACCTCATGATCAAGATGACGCAGGATCTGATCCCCACCCTGCCCCAGGACATGGCGAGCAACGAGCGCCGCTACGAGCTCCAGTCGGAGGCCTACGACCGGCTCTCGCTGCTGGTCCACTCGGCGATGCCGGACGAGGCCCGCGGCCCCTACCGGCAGAAGCTGATGCGCACCAAGACGTATCCGGCGGCCCGCCGCAAGCCTGTGATGCAGGCCGTGCTCTTCGACGCCTTCAAGGGGACCCAGTACTCCGACAGCCCGCGCGCGCTGCACGAGGAGATGGTCCGCCGGGGCCTGGACCTCGAACACCTGTGGGTGGTGCGCGACGACCAGGTGGACGTTCCCCCCTCCGCACGGCCCGTGCGCATGTGGTCCCCCGACTGGTACGAGGCCATGGCCCGGGCGAAGTACGTCGTGGCCAACAACCACCTGCCGGACTGGTTCGAGAAGCGCGAGGGACAGGTCGTCGTACAGACCTGGCACGGCACCCCGCTCAAGCGCATCGGACACGACATCGAAGCCGTGCACTTCGCGGACAAGCGGTACCTGGAGCGCGTGGAGAAGGAGGTGCAGAACTGGGACATGCTGGTGTCCCCGAACAGCTTCAGCACCCCGATCCTCAAGCGGGCTTTCCAGTTCCCCGGCGAGATGGTCGAGAGCGGCTATCCGCGCAACGACGTCCTGCGCCGCGCGGACTCCGGGCAGCGGGCGGCCGAAGTGCGCCGCCGCATCGGCCTGCCGCCCGGCAAGAAGGCCATCATGTACGCGCCGACCTGGCGCGACGACCAGTTCTACGCACCCGGAAAGTACAAGCTCGACTTCCGCATCGACCTCGACGAGGCCAAGGCGCAGCTGGGCCACGACCACGTCCTGCTCGTACGGCGCCACCCCAACGTGGTGGACCCCGTACCGGGCGCCGGCGACGGCTTCGTCTTCGACGTGTCCGACTACCCGGACATGGCGGACCTCTCGCTCATCGCGGACGTGATGATCACGGACTACTCCTCCCTGATGTTCGACTTCGTCAACACCGGGCGGCCGATCCTCTTCTTCACCTACGACCTGGACCACTACCGCGACACCCTGCGCGGCTTCTACTTCGACTTCGAGCAGTCCGCCCCCGGCCCGCTCGTGTACTCCTCCCCGGAGCTGATCGGGGCGATCCGCAACATCGACCGCATCCAGCACGGTTACGCCGCCCGCTACCGCTGGTTCCAGCAGGAGTTCTGCGACCTCGACGACGGCTACGCCTCTGCCCGGCTCACCGACCGCATCCTGATCGCCGGCGGGGACCTCGACCCCGCCCGGGCCCAGGCCCCCGCCGTCGGAGCCGTCCGCGGCCGCGAGGCGGGTCCGGCGGGTCCGCGGGGCGGGGCGGGGCAGACGGGTCAGGCAGGTCAGGCAGGTCCCTGGAACGGAGGCACCCTCGGTCAGGTGCCGCGCCAGCCGGCGAGAAGAATGGATTCCGAGCATGTCTAAGACAGCCCAGAGCACGCGCCGCGTCTTCACCGGCGTGGACTCCTCCGGGGCGGTGCCCATCGAGTACCGGTTCTCCCACGCGCGCAACGGCAACCGCCATCTGGTCGTCGTCTTCGCGAACCGTTACGCGACCAACGAGTACGGCTGGGCCAACGGCAAGCTCGACCTGCTCCGCTCCAACATCCTGTGGGTCCGCGACCTGTTCGACGGCGCGAACACCTACTACCTGTGCAAGGGGATGGACTTCTCCCTGGAGCAGTCCGTCGCCGGGCTCATCTCGCGCGTCATGGGCGCCCTGTCGCTCTCGCCGGACCAAGTGACCATGTTCGGCAGCTCCAAGGGCGGCAGCGCGGCCCTGTTCTTCGGCCTCAAGTACGGCTTCAGGAACATCGTGGCCAGCGTGCCCCAGTTCCAGATCGGCACCCGCGTCAAGGAGGGCAACCCCGAGGCGGTCCGGGTGATGATGGGCGAGGCGACGGACCACAACGTACGGGTCCTCGACTCCGTCCTCCCCGACCTGGTGCACAGCGGAGCGAACCGCTCCGCCAACATCTACCTGGTCACCTCGCCCCAGGACGAGCAGTACACGAGCCAGGTGGAGCCGTTCGTCAGGCTGTTCCAGGCACACGAGAACTTCAACTTCGTCTACAACGACTCTCCCCTCATCACCGACCACGGGAAAGTCACACTGCGCAACCTCCCCACCCTGATAGGGCTGTTGAACCTCCTCGTCGAGGGCATCGCCCCCCGGTTCGGCATGGTCCGCAACGGCTACGAGGAGCCCAAGCGCGACACGTCGGCCATCGACGCGTTCCTGACCCAGACCTCCCTGGTGCAGAAGGACGAGTCCTTCCCCCGGCCGGTGGTGCTCACCCCGACGACGGAGGAGCGGGTCCCCGCGAACCTGGTCCGTTTCAGCGGCACCGCCGTGGGCGCCGTCCGCGTCAGCTTCTGGCAGGACGGCAAGCACAAGGGCTCCGCGCCCGTTGCCGCGGACGGCACCTGGGTCTGGGAACGCAGCAGCCCCTGGCCCAAGGGGAGGCACGTCGTCAGGCTGTTCGCCGCCGACGCGAACAACTACCAGACCGAGCGCACCGAAGCGGTCTTCACGGCCGTCGAGAACGCGTCCGCGGCCCTGCCCGAGTACGACCCCGCGCCCGCGCCGATGCCCGGGCCGGCGCAGCGCCTCGTCCTGTCGGTGACCGCCCCGGCGGCCCACCAGCAGCTGCCGGGCCCCGCCGTCGGCTTCGCGGGCTACGCGCCGGGCGCCGTCCGCGTGGACTTCCAGGAGGGCGGAGCGGCCCTGGGGACGTGCGAGGTACGGGCCGACGGCAGTTGGGTGTGGGAGCCCGGCTGGGCCTGGAACCAGGGCGACCACTTCGTCGAGGCCATCGCGGTGGACGCCGTCGGCAACGCCTCCCCGTGGACGGCCGTCCCCTTCACCTTGATCATGAACTCCTACCCCGTGCCCGCGCAGGGGGCCTTCTTCAACCCACGGTACTGATCGTGGCCGGGTCCTCGGGACGGGTCACCCGCATCACCAGCGGCCGGTGGTCGGAGGCCTTGGTGTCCACCACCTCGCAGGCGGTGCGGGGGAGCTGGGTGAACAGGTAGTCGATCTTCGTGCCGTCCTTGAGGGTGGCGCGCCCCTTCTTCGAGCCCCCCTTCTGGTCGCACTCGCGGTACGTGGTGTACGCCTCCGAGGGCCAGATCCAGGCGGAGGTGTTCCGGTCGCTCACCGGCGGCGGGGTGTTGAAGTCGCCGCCGAAGACCGTGGCGGCGTCCGTCGACGCGGCGGCGACCAGCGAGCTCAGCTGGTCGTCGCGGAAGTCCCAGTCCGGGTGGTCGGCGTCGCTCTCCCGCAGCGAGAGGTGCGCGTTGCACACCCGCAGGCGCTGGGCCGGGACCCGCGCGCACAGGATCCCGCGGTGCAGTCCCACCGTCGGCTGCTCGCTCGGTATCGCCTCCACGTCGGCGAGCGGGGAGCCGGCCAGCAGACCGTAGCCCGCCTGGCCCCGGCCCTGCCCGGTGCAGCCGACGGGCTTGCGACCGCCCGCCGAGTCGACCTCGGCGTACGGTTCGAAGGCCGAGTGCCACTGCGGGCCGAGGCTGCGGGCGAAGGATTGCAGGTCCTCGGAGCACACCTCCTGCAACAGCAGGACCTGGACGCCGGAATCACCGATCAGGTCGCGCAGCTGCTGGAGCTTCTCCTTCGGGCCGCCGGTCTTCTCGCAGCCCCACTGCCGCACCCCGCACATGTTCCAGGTGGCCACGGAGACCTCGTCGGCCTTGCCGGCACCCGCACCTGAGCCCGTGGCCGACTCCGGTGTCTGCGCCGACGTGCACGCCACCGCGGTCAACAGGCTCAGGGTCGCCGCCGTGCGGCCGAACCGGCGGCGGAGCGACCGTCGTCGCGACCACCGCCCGGTCTCCGTGTGTCTCTGCATTCGGACATCATTGGGTATGAGCCGGTCAGAGCGTGCATCGGGCCCGGCACGACCCCTTCCGCATCGCGCCGCACGCCGTGCGGTGCACGTCGCAAGACCAGGCCAAACGCGCGTGACGCGGAGCGATCGGCTGGCGTAAGTTCCTTGCTGGCCCGCCGGTCCGGCGCGTCACTCCGTGTTCTGTTCCCCCGGGGGTTCTTCAGCATGTCCGCAGTTCCGGTCGGCCCGCCGACGCCTTCCCCGTACGCGGCCCCCGATGTGCAGGGCGTACGGCTGCGCCCGCCCGTGGGCCTGGCCATCGCGCTGACCGTGCTGTTCGCCCTGGTCATCGGGTTCGACGTCTTCGCCGGGCACGCCGACTGGAACACCCGCGCGCTCATGGAAAGGCTGCTGGCGGAATCCGCCGCGGTCAGCGACGCCGAGCTGGACCACGGCTACCGTCTTGCGGGCAGGGCAGGCATGTTCCAGGGCCAAATCGCCATCGTGACCGGCATCGTCTTCATCATCTGGTTCCATCGGGTCCGCACGAACGCCGAGGTCCTCGCTCCGGGCGCGGACAAGCTCCCGCGGGGCTGGGCCATCGGCGCCTGGTTCATACCGTTCGCGAACCTCGTGCTGCCGTACCGGATCGCCGTCACCACCTGGACGTCGAGCACGCCCTTCGGCGCTGACGGACAGCGCCCGTGGTTCCGGTTGACACTGGTCAACCTCTGGTGGGGCACCTTCGTGCTCGCCAAGGTCCTGGGCTGGTACGGAGGCCGCTCCTACGCCAGCGCCGAGACCATCGAGGCCACGCGCAGCGCCGCCACGACGATGCTGGCCGGCGACGTCCTCGACATCGTGGCCGCCGTCCTCGCCGTGCTCTTCGTCCGCAGGCTGACGGCCATGCAGCACGCCAGGGCCGCGCAGGGCCCGGTCGTCGCAGCGGTGTAGCGGCGCGTGGCCACGGCCCGGCCCCCACCGCTCCGGCGTGGTCGGGGCCGACCGGAGGCCGTCACCGGCGAGCACCGCCGGCAGCAGCGGACCACGGCGACCTCCTGGCCCGGCACGAAACGACCAGCCGGGCCCTCACGGCCGCCGAGGCGACGACCCTCGGGCCCGCAGGCGGAACGGGCCGCGGCCGAAGCCGAGCTGGCGGACCACCGCATGGTCCGCCAGGACCCGGAGCTCGCCCCCACCGCAGGCCCTCGACGGGCCTCGGCCTAGGGTGGGGTGGTGACGAACGCGAGTACGAGACCGAGCGGTGACCGGGTGCTGTACGGGTGCATGGGCCTGGGCGGGAGCTGGGACCCCGAACCGTACGGGCCCGCGGACATCGACGCCGCCGAGGCGGCCGTCGGCGCAGCCCTCGACAGCGGGATCACCACCTTCGACCACGCCGACATCTACCGGCACGGGAAGGCCGAGGCCGTCTTCGGCGAGGTGCTCGCGCGCACACCGGGGCTGCGCGAGCGCATCACCCTCCAGACCAAGTGCGGGATCCGGCTGGGCGACGAGGACCGCCCGGGGACGTACGACCTGCGCGGGGAGAGCATCACGCGGCGCGTCGAGGAGAGCCTGACCCGGCTGCGGACCGATGTGATCGACGTCCTCCTGCTGCACCGCCCCGATCCGCTGGCGGACGTGGACTCGATCGCCGCCGCGCTGACCTCCCTGCACCGCCAGGGCCTCGTACGGGGCTTCGGCGTGTCCAACATGGGTGCCGCGCAGATCGCCCACCTCCAGGCCCGGCTCGACGTGCCGTTGGTGGCGAACCAGCTGGAGATGAGCCTGCACAGCCGTGCCTGGGTCGAGGCCGGAGTCCTGCTCAACACACCGGAATCCGCGCAGAACGGGTTCCCGTTCGGCACGCTGGAGCACTGCCACGACCACGGCATCCGCCTCCAGGCCTGGGGCGCTCTGGCGCAGGGCCGCTTCACCGGACGCGAGGAGACGCCCGCCGAGCAGGCCACCGCGCAGCTGCTGGCCGAGCTGGCCCGGCAGAAGGACACCACGCCCGAGTCGGTCCTGCTGTGGTGGCTGATGCGGCACCCCGCCGCCATCGCGCCGGTCATCGGCAGCGCGCGCCCCGAGCGGATCCGTGCCTGCCGCGACGCGGCGCTACGGGAACCCGAGCTCACGCACGAGGAGTGGTACGAGCTCTGGATCACGGCCCGGGGCGTGCCGCTCCCCTGAGCCGCCGGGGCGCGGGAGCGGGGGGTTAGCCCCAGCGGCAGCCGACCGGGAAGCCGGATGGGACCCCGAGGCGAGATCAACAAGGCTTGGGGCATGACGACTTACCCGCACAAGGCCCTGCTCCTCGCCCTCGCCACGGCCACCGTGGCGGCCTCTCTGACCGCGACCGCCGCCCCGGCCGTGGCCCGGCCCGCCCCCGCCGCCCCGCAGCTCGACTGGCACCGCTGCACCCATCCGGACGCGCCCGCCGCCCAGGAGTGCGCAGAGCTGCCCGTCCCGCTCGACTACGACGATCCCGACGGCCGGCAGCTCACCCTCGCCGTCTCCAGGATCCGCAGCGACCGTCCCGGGACCCGGCGCGGCACGCTGGTCGTGATACCCGGCGGACCGGGCGGGTCCGGTGTGCAGCGCCTGACGCAGAAGGGCGACGCCCTGCGGCGGGAGCTCGCCGGGGCCTACGACCTCGTCGCCTTCGATCCGCGCGGAGTGGGCGCCAGCACCACCGCGAGCTGCGACCTCGCCCCCGAGGACCGGTACTTGACCAGCCTGCGCTCCTGGCCGGGCCCGAACGGCGAGATCACCGAGAACATCGCCCGGTCCCGGCGCATCGCCGAGGCCTGCGCCCGCAGCGGTGGCCCCGAGCTGCGCAGTTTCACCACGGCCAACCAGGTCCGCGACATGGACCGCTTCCGCGAGGCGCTCGGCGAGCAGAAGCTCTCCGCCTGGGGCACCTCGTACGGGACCTACGTGGGCGCCGTGTACGCGCAGAAGTACCCCCGGCGCACCGACCGCTGGGTCCTCGACAGCAGCGGCGACCCCGACCCGAAGCGGGTCGCCCGCGGCTGGCTGGCGAACATGTCGCAGGGCGCGGCGGACCGCCTCCCCGACTTCGCGGCCTGGGCCACCCACCCCGACCGGGACCGGGACGGCCTGCGACTGGCCGCGGCGGCGCAGGAGGTGGAGCCGCTCGTCGTCTCGCTCGCGGCCCGGCTGGACCGCGAACCGAGAACGACGACGACCCCGGGAGTGCCGCTGACCGGCAACGGCCTGCGTCAGGCCCTGCAGAACGCGCTCTACGCCGACGCCGCCTTCGCCCCCTTCGCCCGACTCGTGCAGGCGGCGCAGGACCCGGCGGCGACCCCGGTGCTCCCCAAGGAGCTCGCCGCGCCCATTCGGAACGAGGACGCCGCGCTCATGGTCAGCGTCATCTGCAACGACGTGGCGTGGCCGGACGCGTCCGCGGCCTCGTACCGGCGGGCGGTCGACGCGGACCGCGCCCGGTACCCGCTCACGGCCGGCATGCCGGTGAACGTACTGCCCTGTGCCTTCTGGCAGACCCCCGTGCAGAAGCCGACCCGGATCACCGACGACGGCCCGTCCAACATCCTCATGCTCCAGAGCCGCCGGGATCCGGCCACCCCGCTCTCCGGGGGCCTGAAGATGCGCGAGGCGCTGGGCGACCGGGCCCGGCTGGTGACCGTCGAGCAGGGCGGCCACGGGCTGTACCTCGGCAACGGCAACGCGTGCGGCGACCGCGCCGTCACCGAGTTCCTCACGAGCGGCCGCCGTCCGGCCCGGGACACGGACTGCGCGAACTGAGCCGGCCCCCGCCCGTACCGCTACCGCCTCCCGCGCGCGGGCGCAAGCGGGGAGCGCCACGATGGAGGAAGGAGCCGTACCCCGCACAGCTGTGGAGAACGCCATGGGCACGCACAAGGTGGGACCCGACACCACCGTCCTCGCGGACTGCCTGGAGGTTCCGGGCATCGGATTCCTCCCGATCAACGCCTTCGTCCTGCACGCCGAGCAGCCGGTGGTCGTCGACACCGGCCTCGGCCTGCCCGACCGGGACTTCCTCGACTCGCTCGGCTCGGTGGTCGATCCCGCCGACGTGCGGTGGATCTGGCTGACCCACCCGGACCGCGACCACACGGGCGGCCTCTTCGCACTGCTCGAAGCCGCACCCGGAGCGCGGCTGGTGACGACGTTCCTGGGCGCCGGGATCATGTCCACGGAGCGGCCCCTGCCCATGGACCGGGTGTACTTCCTCAATCCGGGCCAGAGCCTGGACGTGGGCGACCGGACACTGCACGCCTTCCGGCCCCCGCTGTTCGACAACCCGGCCACCGTCGGCTTCTACGACGACCGTTCGCGGACCTGTTTCAGTTCCGACTGCTTCGGCGGACCCATGCCCAGCGCGGACATCGCCACGAGCACCGACGTCGGCCAGGTGCCGGCCGAGGACCTCAGGGCCGCCCAGCGGTTGTGGGCGAGCGTGGACAGCCCCTGGGTGCAGATGGTGGACCCGGACCGGTTCCTGACCACGGTGGACCCGCTGCGTTCGATGGACCCGCAGACCATCTTGTGCACGCACCTGCCGCCCGCGGTGGGCCTGACCACGCAGTTCATCGACACCATCGCCGCGGTCCCGGGTCTCGATCCCTTCACGGGGCCGGACCAGGCGGCGCTGGAACAGATGCTCGCGGGATTCGAGCCCGGAGGCCCTGCATGACCTTGGATTCGTAGGTGTATCGGCGAGTGCGCCCTATTTGCGAAGAACCTCCCGGCGCGGTGCCGGGCGGCGCCCCGTCACCGCTCCGTCACCGCCCCGCTCCCGCGCAACCCGTACGACGTCATCCGCCGCGCCGGGGTGACGGGCGGGCCCGGCCGCCCCGCCCCGCTCCGAGGGCGAACTCCGGTCCGCCGTAAGGGTCCTCGCCGACCGGGGCGGCCGCCCGTGGATGCCCCTGCTTCCCGTCCTGCCGCACTTTCCGTGCGGCCATGGCCCCAGATATCCATCCGTACTTGTGGGTACTGCGGCCGAATGGCGCCGGATTTGATAGTTCTGGACTGGTCCGGTGTGAGAAAGCTGCGGGAAGGACACGGCATGTTCGATCTACTGCGCCCGGAGACCGTCATGTGCCCCTTCTGCAAGGCCACCGCCGCCGACGGAGTGGTGCGGACCCTGCGGACCGGAGCGGGGTCACTGTCGGTGACCTGGCACGTCCTCAACTGCCCGCACTACGCGGCCGACCGGATCCTCGCCGAGAACGAGGGCTGACCGGAGCCGTCCCGGAGCCGTCCCCGGAGCCGTCCCGGACCGCTCCGGGGACGGCGACATGCGGGACCGGAGCCGTGCGGCGAGGATGAGGAGGGACCGGCGAGGAGGAACGGCGCATGACCAGTCCAGCTGAGCGGCTCCGGCGCGGACGGGCCGTCCGCAAGATCACCGGCCGTGCCGCGCACGGGCGGTGGACCGCCTCGCCGGACCGGCCCGACCCCGTCGGGGTACTCCAGCGGCAGGCCACCGACCGGGTGCCCGAACTGCTGCCGATCCGCTACGGCCGGATGGCCGCATCTCCCCTCGCCTTCCTGCGCGGCGCGGCCTCCGTCATGGCCGCCGACCTGGCCACCACACCGCAGACCGGCCTGACCGTCCAGCTGTGCGGGGACGCACACCTGCTGAACTTCGGGATGTTCGCCTCTCCGGAACGCGCCCTGCTCTTCGACCTCAACGACTTCGACGAGACCTTCCCGGGCCCCTTCGAATGGGACGTCAAACGGCTCGCCGCGAGCGTCGCGGTGGCCGCCCGCGACAACGGGCACGGCGACGACCGCGCCGCGCGAGCGGCCCTCGGCGTGGCCCGGGCCTACCGGGAGACGATCCGGGAGCTCGCCGGACACCGCGAGCTCGACGTCTGGTACCACCGGACCGACACCGCCGACCTGCTGCCCCTCATCCGCAAGCGCGAAGTGCGCGACCGGGTGGAGGCCAACCTGGCGCGCGCCCGCCGCCGCACCAGCCTGCGCGCCCTCGGCAAGCTCACCGAGGTGCGCGACGGACGCCGGCGGATCATCCACGACCCGCCGCTGCTGGAGCCCCTCGCCCGGGCGGACTCGCGGGAGGTCGACGAAATCTTCGACAAGTACCGCAGCACCCTCCCCGAGGAACGCCGCCTCCTGCTGGACCGCTTCCGGTTCGCCGACGTGGCGCGCAAGGTGGTCGGCGTCGGGAGCGTGGGGACCCGCTGCTTCATCGTGCTGCTCCTCGGACGCGACGCCGACGACCCGCTCTTCCTCCAGATCAAGGAAGCCGTGCCGTCCGTCCTGCAGGGCCACCTTCCGGACGACGAGCACGAGCACCAAGGGCACCGGGTGGTCGCGGGCCAGCGCCGCATGCAGGCCGCGGGCGACATCTTCCTCGGCTGGACGACCGGACCCGCCGGGCGCCACTTCTACGGCCGGCAGCTGCGCGACATGAAGGGGTCGGCCGATCTCGCCGGCATGCCCCCGGGCCTGCTCGCCCGGTACGCCGAGCTCTGCGCCAGGGCCCTGGCCCGCGCCCACGCCCGCACCGGCGACCGCATCGCCATCGCGGGCTACCTCGGCGGTGCCGACACCTTCGACCGCGCCGTGGCCGGCTTCGCGCTCCGCTACGCGGACCGCACCCGCGCCGATCACGCGCTGCTGACCGCCGCCGTCGCCGACGGGAGGATCACCGCGACCAGTGGCGTCTGAGCCGGTCCCGGCCTCAGGTCGGCGCCCCGGTCCGCTCCGACTCGCGGGCCGCGCGGCGGCGCAGCGCGTCCTCGTCGGTCTCGGCGTCGTAGGAGATCAGCTTCGGCAGCAGGGCGGCCAGCACCGCCACCGACGCCACGCAGGCCAGCCCGCCGCCCCAGAAGGCCGAACGGGTACCGGTCCAGCCGGCCATCGTGCCCGCCCGGACCTGCCCGAGCTGCGGCCCCACGCTGTACGAGAGCACCTCGATGCCCGCGAGCCGGCCCCGCAGCTCCTCCGGGATCGTCTGGTTCCAGATCGTCGCCCGGCCCAGTCCGCTCACCATGTCGCCCGCGCCCGCCACCGCCAGGCACAGCAGCACGAGCCAGATGCCGCGGGACGCGCCGGCCCCCGCGATCGCCAGGCCCCACACCGCCGCACCGAACACCACCAGCAGCCCGTGCCGGCGTACCCGGGACATCCAGCCGCTGGTCATGCCGAGCACCAGCGAGCCCACCGCCCCGGCCGCGTACATCAGCCCCAGCGCCCAGACCGCGTCGAGCTCGTCCGCGAGGAAGGGGTAGATCGCGTTCGGGAAGGCGAAGAACATCGCCGCCAGGTCCACGGCGTACGTCCCCAGCAGTACGGGCCGGCTCCACGCGTAGCGCGCGCCCTCGGCCATCCCGCGCAGCGACGGACGCTCGGCCCCCTTCACCGGGGGCGCCGGACTGAGCCGCAGGCACAGCAGCACGGAGGCGAGGAACCCGAGGACGGTGACGGAGTAGGCCGCGGCGTGACCGGCGAACGCGACGACCACACCGGCCAGCGCCGGACCGGCGATCGCCCCGAACTGGTAGCGCAGCCCGCCCAGCGCGGCCGCTGCCGCCAGCTGCTCGTGCGGCACGATCCGCGCCATCAGCGAGTCCAGGGCCGGCCGCTGGAGCCCGCTCAGGGCCGACACCCCCGCCGCGACCACGTACAGCGGCCACAGCAGCGGATCCGGCAGGAGCGCGTTCACCAGGAGCACCAGGGCGAGCACCCCGAGCCCGGCCTCGGTCAGCAGGATCATCCGCCGCCGGTCGACCGCGTCGGCGAGGGCGCCCCCGTACAGCCCGAAGACCACGAGCGGAACGAGCTCCACCGCACCCATCGCGCCGACCGCCAGCGGCGAGTCCGTCAGGTGCTTGATCTGCAGCGGCAGCGCGATCATCGCCATGAACGAACCGAAGTACGTCACCGTGCCCTGGTAGAAGAGCAGCCTGAAGTCACGGCCGGAACGGAACGGGGTGAAATCGGGCAGTACGGCGGTCCATCGGGAAGTGCTCACGAGATGCCATCGTCCGTGGAGGCCCCGGCCGGGGCAACGGATTTTCTGCGCATCGGCCCCGTACCGATCACGGACGGGCGAATCCGGCGCCCGGCGCGTGGCATCACGGGCCCGGTGTGGCACCCATGGGTCATGCCGCCGGTGTCAGCGTTCCTGCGTACGGCAGCGTCGTACGCCTGGCGCCTGCTGGTGGTCGGCGCCGCCGTCTACGCGGTCTTCGCCGTGCTCGGCCGCTTCCACGAGATCACCGTGGCACTCTTCCTCGGCCTCGTCGTCACCGCCCTGCTGTGGTGGCCCACCCGGCGCCTCGCGCGCGTGCTGCCCCGGTCGGTCGCCGTCGCCGTCACCCTCCTCGGCAGCGCGTTGCTCCTGCTGGGCGTGCTGGCCCTGGTCGGCACGGCGGTGGCCGGGGAGAGTACCACCTTGGCCCGGGAGTTCCGCGAGGGACTCGACAGCATCGAGGAGTACCTCGAGCGACCACCCTTCCGGCTGAACCCGAACGCGCTCACCGACCTCCAGTCCCGCCTGGGCGCGTACCTGTCGAGCCACCGCTCCACGCTGCTCAGCCAGGCGCTCAGCGGAGCCGGGCGCCTGGTGCACGTCCTGACCGTGCTCGCCCTCGCAGCCTTCTCCTCCTTCTTCTTCCTGCACGGCGGTGACCGGCAGTGGTCCTGGTTCTGCGCGCAGCTGCCCCCGTCGGTGCGCACCCGCGTGGGCATCGGCGGCGGCGCGGCCTGGCGCACGTTCACCGGCTACACCCGCGGGATCGTCCTCGTCGCGGCGACGAACGCGGTCCTGGTCGGGCTGGCGCTGTACTTCCTCGGGGTCCCGCTGGCCGTGCCGCTGGCCCTGCTGGAGTTCTTCGCCGCCTTCATCCCGCTCGTCGGATCGCCGGTCGCGCTGGCGGTCGCCGCGGTGGTCGCGCTGGCCGCGAAGGGGCCGTTCGTCGCGGGCCTGGTGGTCGCGCTGATCGTGGTCATCGGCCAGATCGAGGGCCATCTGCTGCATCCGCTGGTGATGAGCCGGGCGGTGAGTCTGCACCCGCTGGTGGTGGCGATCTCGGTGGTCGCGGGGGCCATCGCCGCCGGGGTGGTCGGCGCGGTGGTCGCGGTCCCGCTGGTCTCGGTGACCTGGTCGGTGCACACGGCGCTGCGCGACGCCCGCCGCACGGCCGACGGCCCGACCGCCGACGACGGCGGAGCGGCCGACGACGGCTGAGGGGCCGGCGACGGCTGAAGGGCCGGCGCGGGCCGAGGGGGCCGGGCGGCGGACACCCGCCCCCGCTTCCTGCACAATCGCCTGATGAGCGATGTAGACCCCTACCTGTGGCTGGAAGACGTATCCGGCGACGCCGCCCTCGCCTGGGTGCGGGAGCGCAATGCCGAGACCGTGGACGAGCTGACCGGTTCACCCGGGTTCAAGGTCCTCGAGCAGGAGATGCGCGAGGTGCTGGACGACGACGGCCGGATCCCCTACACCGTCCGCCGGGGCGGCCACCTCTACAACTTCTGGCAGGACGCCGACCACGTGCGCGGCCTGTGGCGGCGGACCACGCTGGAGGAGTACCGGACGGACCGGCCGGCCTGGGAGGTGCTCCTGGACCTCGACGCGCTGGCCGAGACCGAGGGCGAGAAATGGGCCTGGGCGGGCAGCCGGGTCCTGGCCCCCGAGCACCGGCACGCCCTCGTCCTGCTGTCCCGGGACGGCGCGGACGCCTGCGTGGTGCGCGAGTTCGACCTGGAGACCCTGGAATTCGTCGAGGGCGGGTTCACCGTCGCCGAGGCCAAGACCCGGATCGGATGGATCGACCACGACCGGGTGTGGATCGGAACGGACTTCGGTGCCGGCTCGATGTCCGCGTCCGGCTACCCGCTCCAGGTGCGCCGCTGGCGGCGCGGCACACCCCTCGCGGACGCCCAGCTGGTCTACGAGGGCCGGCCCACCGACCTGTCCGCGTCCGGATGGCACGACGACACCCCCGGCTTCGAACGGGACTTCGTCCACCGGCAGATCGACTTCTGGAACCAGGAGCTCTTCCTGCTCCAGGAGGACTCCGCCGGCCCGCCGTTGAAGATCGACGTCCCGGACGACGCGGGCGCCTCCGTCCACCGCCGGTGGCTGACCGTCACCACCAAGTCCCCGTGGCTCGGCCATGGCGCGGGCAGTCTGCTCGCCTTCGACCTCGACGCCTACCTGGCGGGGGAGCGCGAGGCCGAGGTGCTGTTCACCCCGGACGAGCGCACCGCGCTCGCCGGGTACAGCTGGACCCGCAACCACCTCATCCTCAGCACCCGCGCCGACGTCTCCTCCCGGATGGAGCTCCTCACTCCGGGCGAGGGCGGCTGGCGCCGCGCACCGCTGCCGGGGCTGCCGCCGCTGTCCACCGCCTCGGTCACGGACACGGACCCCGACGTCGGCGACGAGTACTTCCACCACGTCACGGGCTTCCTCCAGCCCGCCACCCTCTACCGGGGCACGGCCGGCGACGACAGCGAGAGCGAGGGCCTCAAGCAAGCTCCGGCGCTCTTCGACACCGCCGGTCTCGCCGTGCGCCAGTACTTCGCGACCTCCGCGGACGGCACGAGGGTGCCGTACTTCGTCGTCGGACCCGAGGACCGCCCGGGTCCCGGCCCCACCCTGCTCTACGGGTACGGCGGCTTCGAGATCTCCATGGTCCCGCAGTACAGCGCGGTCACCGGACGGGCCTGGCTCGCGCGCGGCGGCACGTACGTCGTCGCCGGCATCCGCGGCGGGCACGAGTACGGGCCCGGCTGGCACAAGGCGGCCCTCGGCGCGAACCGGGTCCGGGCCTACGAGGACTTCGCCGCGGTCGCCCGGGACCTCACCGCCCGGGACATCACCACCCCCGCGCAGTTGGGCATCGAGGGCGGCAGCAACGGCGGGCTGCTCATGGGCGCCATGCTCACCCGCGACCCCGAACTCTTCGGCGCGGTCGTCGCGCACGTGCCGCTGCTCGACATGCTCCGCTTCCACAAGCTGCTCGCCGGAGCCAGCTGGATCGCCGAGTACGGGGACCCCGACGACCCGGCCGACCGGGCGCACCTGGAGGGGATCTCCCCGTACCACCAGATCCGGGCGGACGGGCCCGCGTACCCGCCGCTGCTCCTGCTGACCTCGACCCGCGACGACCGGGTGCACCCCGGCCACGCCCGCAAGATGGCCGCCCGGCTGCGCGAGCACGGGCATCCCGTCCTCTTCCACGAGCACCTCGGGGGCGGCCACGCGGGTGCCACCGACCACCGGCAGACGGCCTTCAACGAGGCCCTCGTCCACACCTTCCTGTGGGAGCGGCTGACCCCGCAGAACTGATCCGACACCGGGCGCAGGTGAACGGCAGGCATCCGTACGGGGGATTTGCGGGGCCAGACGCTGCCGAGGGCCGGGTTGTGCTCCACCATCGGCGGATGCAACCCCGGCCAGGGAGGACCCCATGAGCACCCCGTACGCGTCCGCCGCCCCGTACTACGCCCGCTACGTGCCCCCGTACCCGGCGGAGCTCTACGCGCTCCTCGTGGACCGGTTCGCGCTCGACGGCTCCCAGACCGTGCTGGACCTCGGCGCCGGACCGGGCACGATCAGCTTGCCGCTGGCGCCGCTGGCCGAGCAGGTCTACGCCGTCGACCCGGAGCCGGCCATGCTCGCCGAAGGGTGCAGGCTCGCCGAGGAGCAGGGCCGCAGGAACATCTCCTGGCTGCGCGGCGACGCCGCCGGCATCGGCCGGCTGTGCCTGCCCCGGATCGACCTGTGCGTCATCGGCGGGGCGTTCCACCGGATGGACCGGGTGCAGGTGCCGGTCGACCTGGACGCCGTGCTCGCGCCACGCGGTGGGATCGTCGTCGTCACCTCCGTGGCGGCGGCCTGGCCGGCCGTCGTCGACGAGGTGCGCGCCCGCTTCCTCGGACCCGACCACGGCACGGCGCACGGAGCGGCGCACGGAGCGGCGACGCGGCCGGGGGCCGGACCGAGCGACGAACCGGTGGACACGGAGGAAGTGCGGGACGCGGAGGACCACCTGGCGAAGTCCGCGTTCTCCCGCGTCGAGACCACCGCGTGGGAGCGGTCCACGCGCTGCACGGTGGACCAGGTGATCGGCCTGCAGTTCTCCCGCGCCTGCTCCAACCCGGCCCTGTTCGGCGAACGGAAGGACGCCTTCGAGTCCGAGCTGCGCCACGCCCTCCTGGAGCACTACCCGAGCGGCACCTGCACCCGGACCGTCACCGTCGCGGCCACCGTGGCGACCAGGCCACGGCGGTGACCGCGGGCTGCGTTCACTGATCCGGCGCGGCCGCGGGCGAGCGGTGCGCGAACCGGTCGGCCGCGCGCCGGCCGCGGCTCCAACCCTGCGGCACGACGGAGGACTTGTGCCAGAGCCCCACGTGGCGGCGCGGGCCATCTGCGCCGGCTGCGGCTGGTGCGCGCGGTGATCCAGGTCGGCCAGGTGCCGGTGGCGAGGGTCCGACAGGTGCTCGGGCACGTCGACGCCGAGTCCCTGGGCCGGACGATGCGTCTGGGCGCGGCCCTGTGGGCCCTGCCCCACGAGGCCGAACAGGCCGACGGCAAGGGTGAGCGCGGCGACGGCGACGGCGGCGACGAGGCCACGGCGACCGCGCGCACGGAGGTCGACCCGCTGCTACGGATGCTGGGCTGGTCCACCGCACGGGAGTTGGCGGAGCTCTCCCCGGTCCACCGTTCGCTCGTGGCGGCGGTGGCCACGCTGACGCGGCTCGGCCATCCCCGGGACGCCGCGCTCACGGCCCCGTACGCGCAGCTGATGCACTAAGTGGCCGTACGGGACCTGGACTTCGTGGCGACCTTCCCCAGGAGGAGGAGTCGGTCCGGCGGTACGGACTGGAGCGAGCCGCAGCCGGTGTCGCGACCTCCGTGGGGAGCGGCGGCCGGCCGCCCCGGTCGACGCGCCGCCCGCCGCCCGCCGCCAGCCGTCCGCCGTCCGCTCGCGGCGAAGGCCCGGTGGTCCGCCCGGGCCCCCGCGCGGCGTCACTCCGGTGCGTCGGCGAGTGCGGTGAGCAGCTCCCGCTCGCGGGCGGTGCTCAGGCCGGCCCGGCGGGGGCGCTCCAGGCCCTCGGTGCGCTCCCACCGCAGGACGTCCTCCAGCATCTCCGTGCGCGGGCGGTCGCGCAGCCCGGCCGCGTGCGCCGCGGCTCCGCTGCGGGCGCAGAAGCCGGCCCACTTCGGATCCGGCATCCACATGGCCATCGACTCCGGGCCCATGAACGGCCCGACGCCCTGGTCGAAGAGCCACTGCGGATCCGCCTGCGCCACCGGTCCGGTGTACCCGGCCGCGCGGGCCGACAGGGCGACCCAGTCGTCGAAGGGGACGACGGGACCGACGGCGTCGAAGGTCCCGGTGGTTCCTTCCTGCGCCAGGTCCAGCAGCCAGCCCGCCAGATCGCGCACGTCGATCGCCTGGGTCTGCACCACCTGGGGGGACCGGGGGAGGAGCACGGGCTGGTCCACGTCCCGCGCGAAGCGCGCCGCCCAGTACCCCGACCGCCCGCTCGCGTCGCCCGGGCCGCCGATCAGGCCGGCCCGGGCGATGACGAGCCGGTCTCCCACCGCGGTGCGCGAAGCCTCCTCGCAGGCGACCTTGGCCTCCCCGTACTCCTCCCGCCCCACCTGGTCGCCCTCGGCCGGTGCCAGCAGCGCGGCCGACTCGTCGGCGCCGACCGCGCTGTGGTCGGCGTAGGCGCTGATGGAGGAGACGTAGGTCCAGTGCCGGGCCCGCCCCGCGAGGGCCGCGAGCGCGCCGCGGACGAAGGCCGGCTGCCAGGACACCTCGATCACGGCGTCCCAGTCGCGGTCGAGGAGTTCCGCGTAGGCGGCCTCCTCGTTGCGGTCCGCCGCCACCAGCCGCGCACCGGGCGCCACGGCGCCGCTCTCGCCGCGCGCCAGACAGGTCACCGCGTGCCCCGCGCCAGCGCCTGCCGCGTGATCTCACGGCCCAGCCATGCCGTCCCGCCCAGTACAAGAAGATCCATCGGGCAACCTCAGCACATCGCGAGCACCTCCGCGACGCCGGTTCGCGCTCGGCGAAGGCCCGCGGGTGCGTACGCGTACGGACGCGTACGGATCCGGCCATGACCGTCCGGGCGCCGTTGACCGCGTGCGGGGGCCGTGGAAGTCTCGACGCCCGGTCCTGGGAGGGGACTTCCGGCAACGCGGGAGGGGCGGACACATGGCGGTACGTTCACTCAGGCTTTCGGCGGTCGCGCTGATCGCGGCGGGGGCTCTGCTGGGGGTGGGTGCCGCGGGGCCCGCGCAGGCGGCCGCTCCCCTCGGCGGCCACCCGGTCGGCACGGTCGCCCCCGTCGCCCCGAACGACCCGACCCCGGAGGAACAGGAGCGGCTGCGGGAGATCGCCGGCTCCATCTGGACCCCGCAACTGGCCGCGGGCTGGAACATGAACGCCGATGTGGTGGACGTCCTGTCGGAGGTGACCGGTGGCATCCTGAAGTGCTCCGAAGCCTTCGCCCTGGTGCCCAGGCCCCCGGGCTTCGTGCCGGGCCTCGGCTACCTGCGCCAGTACTGGAAGCAGATCAGGGACTACTTCCTGGTGGTCAGGGACAACCGCACCTACCGCGCATGCGTGGTGTCCGCCGCCGCCCACTACCGATCGATCATCGAGATGGCCTCGGCCGGCGTCTAGAGCGGCGACGAGCGACGTCGGCCGGTCCCGCGAGACCGGCCGGCCAACGAAGCACTACCCCCGCCAGGCGGTGCGAGGAACGCCCAGATCGACCCGGGCCTGTTCGTGATAGCGGTTCATCAGGGCGATCAGATCCCCTTCCAGGGACGTGGCGCCGTCGTTTCTGGTCGCGATTTCCTCCTGCCACAGGGCGAGGTTGACTTCGTGGGCGGCCTCGATCGCTGCTGGTGACGCCAGGAGGACGAGGGTTTCGAACAGCACGGACCTCCTCAGCTCGGCCGTCTCCATCGCGGCGAGGTGCTCCCGCCGGACATCCGTTCCTGCTGCCGCCTGGCGCGCTCGTTTGGCCGTGCTCGAGATCTCCTTCACGCACGCGGCGTACTCGATGTACGTGTCGAGTTTGCGTTCGTCCCAGCGCGTCGCCATGGACCGTTGGTGTCGGGTGCGCTCGGCCATGGTCGTCGCCAGGAACGAGGTCAGGGCACCGACGAGGACACCGATGAGCGTCACTATCTGTGTGATCATGACAGCGAACCTTGGACCGCGCGCGTCCTGCTGGCAAGAGCGGCCGCTGGGCCTGAACGATCACGCGCTCATGCAAGGTCCGCCCACTCTTGTCGAAGCATTCCGAAGAGCACGCGGTCGTAGCGCTTGCCTTCCACCAGCGCGGCCGACCGGCGGCGGCCTTCCTCGCGGAAGCCCAACCCGGTGAAGGCGCGCACGGCGCGCTCGTTGCCGCTCCAGGTGTCCAGTTCCAGGCGGCTCAGGCCGTACGCGCCGAACAGGTGGTCCACGAGCAGCCGTACGGCGTCCCTGCCGTGGCCGCAACCCCAGAACTCCCGTTCGCCGATGGTGATCCCCAGCGTGGCCACTCCGGCGTACGGGTCCAGGTCCCGGTAGTCGGCCATGCCTATGACCCTTCCGGTCGCGAGGTCCTCGACCGTGAACACGGCAGACTCCCTCGGGACCAGGCGCAGCATGCTGTCGAAGCTGAGCCCGACGGCCTCCGCCGTGACCGGGCCGAAGCACGGGTCACCTGCCGCGGCCCAGCGCACCACCTCCGGGTCGTTGCGCCAGCGGAGATGGTGCTCCGCGTCCTGGGAGCGCAGCGCACGCAGCCTGACCAACTTTCCTTCGAACATCACGTATCCCTCATCGAATTGCCAACAGTTCCACGCCCGGCGGAACCGATCATCTGGCCGGTTCCAGGCGGTGTCACAGGTCCCGCCGCATGCAGACGCGGGGCCACCGGTCCAGGCCGTGCGCCGCCTCGCGCTCGCGGATCTCCCGCAGGCCGGGAGCGAGCCCCGCGTCCGCGATCGGTCGGAAGCCGCAGCGCGCGTAGTACGGGGCGTTCCACGGGACCTCGGTGAAGGTGGTGAGGGTCAGGGCGGGCACGCCCCCGCGCCTCGCGAACTCCGCCAGGTGCTCCAGCAGGCTCCGGCCGAGCCCGCGGCGCGCCCGGTCGGGATGGACGGACACCTGCTCGACGTGCAGGTTGCCGTCGACGTGCTCGGCGATCAGATAGGCGCCGGGGGCGTCGGCCCCGTCGACCGCCACCCACGCCAGTCCGGCCCGTCGGTAGGCGTCGAGCTCGTCGAGCGCCAACGGTTCGTCGTCGGCGATCTCCGGCATGCCGATGTCCCGGAAGGAGCGCCCCGCGGCCCTCTCGATGTCCTGGAGGAGCGTCAGTTCGTCCCGTCGTACTGTGCGGATGACCATGACCGCATTGTCGCGGGAACGTCCCCCGGGGGCACGCGAGTATCGGGCAGGCGTCCGGTCCCCGCTCGTCCGGGGGCTGTTCTGTGCTCCGTACGAGTTCTCTTCGGTGCCCGTTCGGCCGCAGCGCCGCAGGCATGATCATCATTTTGGCGCCACGTCGGTTTGATACGGCTATGCCACGAATGCGACGGAGACAACCGACCAAGGCGTGGGGCGCCGTGGCTGTGACGGGGGCCATGCTGGTCGTCGCCGCAGCGCCGGGCCGGGCGCCCGATGCTGACACCTCGGTGCCCGCCCTCGCGGGGGTGCCCCGCGAGGCCGCGGTCACCCTGCTGGTCGGACGGGTGCTGGACGAGGGCCGGGAATCCGACGACGGGCCCTGCACGGTGCGCATGTTCCGGCCCGGACTGTGCAGCGGCTGGCAGGAGCAGCGGGTACGGGCCACCGCCCGCGGCATGGGATCCGTACTGAAGGAACCCTCCCTCGGCGACGCGGCGCGGGACGCGCGGGTGGAGGTCCTCCCCACGGACTCCGGCGGGCCGCTCCAGATCGCCCTCGCGGACGCGGGCCGCCTCACGGACGTGACCGTGCGCGACGGGCGCGGCCGGCACCTGGCCGGCGCCCTCGCGCCGGACAACGAGCGCTGGCTCAACAGCGAGCCGATGCGGGCGGGGGAGAGCTACACCGTGCAGGTCGGAGCGCTGGACGGGGACGGGACCCCGGTCGGCGTGACCATGGCGTTCCGGACCGCGCCGCCCCCGGACGGGGGCAGGCTGACGGTCGAGTTCGGGCCGGAACCCGGCACGTACGGAGCCGGGGAGATCGTGACGGCGAGCCTCAGCCGCCCCGTGCCCGCCGACGACCTCCCGGCCCGCGCCCGGCTGGAACGGGCCCTACAGGTGACCTCGGAGCCCCAGGTCGAGGGCGCGTGGCACTGGGTCGACGAATCGACCCTGCACTTCCGGCCGCGTACGTACTGGCCCGCCCACACCGTCGTCCGGGTCCGCAGCGGTCTCGACGGGGTCGAGGTCGGGGACCACGACTACGGCGGCCCCTCCGACGCGGTGCAGTTCACCATCGCGGACCGGATCGAGGCCGTCACCGACTCCGCCACCCACCGGATGACCGTGCGCCGCAACGGACGGGTCATCAGGACGATCCCGGTCACCACCGGCAAGGAGGGCTTCCGGACCCGCAGCGGCATCAAGGTCGTGCTGCGCAAGGAGTCCAAGGTCCGGATGCGCGGTGACACGGTCGGCATCCAGCGCGGCACCAGCGAGTTCTACGACCTGCCCGTCTCCTACGCGACCCGGGTGACCTGGAGCGGCGAGTACATCCACGCCGCGCCCTGGTCGGTCGAGGCGCAGGGCGAGGAGAACGTGAGCCACGGCTGTACGGGCATGAGCACCGAGAACGCCGCCTGGTTCTTCGAGACCGTCCGCGAAGGGGACATCGTGGAGGTGGTCAACAGCGGCGGTGCGAAGATGGCGCCCTTCGACAACGGGTTCGGCGACTGGAACGTGGACTGGCGGACCTGGCTGGCGGGCAGCGCCCTGGCCGCCATCGACGGGGGTCCGGAGGACTCACCGACCACCCCCGTCGCGTTCAGGCTGCACCCGACCACCTGAGCCGTGACCGGACTACGATCACCACATGATCAAAGGAGTGATGTTCGACTTCTCCGGCACACTGCTGCGCGTCGAGTCGACCGAGGAGTGGCTCGCCGCCGCCCTCGCGGAGACCGGCGTCCCGCTGGCCGAGGAAGCGTTCGGCGAGACGGCGCGGCGGCTGACCGAGTACGGCGCACTGCCCGGCGGGCCGTCGCCCCGGCACGTGCCGGCGCACCTCGACACCTTGTGGGAGCAGCGGGACATCAGCGCCGAGCAGCACCGGGCGGCCTACGGCGGCTTGACCCGCGCCGCCGGGATCACGGACCCGGAGCTGGAGCAGGCCCTCTACGACCGCCACATGACCCCCGCCGCCTGGCGCCCCTACCCGGACATCGGGCCCACCCTGCGCGCACTGCGCCGCCGGGGGCTGCCGGTGGCCGTGGTCAGCAACATCGGATGGGACCTGCGACCGGTCTTCCGCACGCACGGGCTCGACGAACTGGTCGACGCCTACGTGCTCTCCTTCGAGCTGGGCATCCAGAAGCCCGATCCGGTGATCTTCCGAACGGCATGCGACCGGCTGGGCCTGGCCCCCGCCGATGTGCTGATGGTCGGCGACAGCGTCGAGGCGGACGGCGGCGCGCGGGCGCTCGGCTGTCCGGTGCACTTCGTCGAGCACCTCCCGGTCGACCGGCGGCCGGGCGGACTGGCCCCGCTCCTGGACCTGCTCGGGCCCGCTTAGCGGTCGGCTCCTGACCGCCGCGGCGGTCAGGAGCCGGGTCGGGCGCCCGTGCCGCGATTCCACACGGAGCGGGTGGCTCCGAAGCCGCTCTCGTGCACCCAGACGTGGGTGCACCCGGGGCACTGGAGGTGGAGCATGCTGCCGGTGTTGGTGAGCAGGTAGCGCCAGTGGGTGGAGCAGGTACGCCGCTGCTCACAGGGTTCGCAGCCGCGCGCGTCCGCACACTTCGGGCAGGCCACCCAGGCACGTCGCCCGGGGTCGGCCTGCGGGTCAAGCGGCAGCACGGCCGTCTCCGCGCGCGGGCAGCACACCGGCCGCCACCAGGTCGTCGTAGAGGCGCTGCTGCTGCGCGTCGAGCCCGGAATAGAGCAGGTCGTAGGCGGCCTCCTCACCGAGGAGCACCTCCATCGGATCCCAGTCCGGGCCGAGGGCCGCCATCACCTGGGCGCGCCGGAGCACCTCCTGAGAGGTGAGGTCGACGGCGAAATCGACCAGCTCGGACGCGTCGGGGGCACCGGAGGCGTCGGACGGCGGGGTGCGGTCGTGGGGGGCCATGACATCGAAGTTAGGTAGCCCTTCCTTCTCCGGTCAAGGGAGGGTGGGCGGAGTCACATTCCGCTGGTCAGGGGGTGCGCGGGCCCGGGTGTGGCGCGCCGGGCGGGGCGGCGGGCGCGGGAGCGGGGCGTGACAAATGTAATGGCCTGTCAAGGTGCTTCTCCTTCTGGAGGTTGATGCCCCATTCGTCCTGACGGAGGAGGTCACGGCGCGGGTCCGGAGCGAAGAATTGAAGGGACCAAGATCGCCGGGCCCCACCGGGCCACCGACGAGGAGCCGCCGTGCCCCACACCCGCCCTGCCGACCGACCCGCACCGCGACTGCGCCGCGCCGCCTCGGCCACCGCCGTCGCCTTGGCCCTGCTGGCGGGCCTCGCGCCGGCCGCGAGCGCCGCCGTCCTGGAATCGTCGAGCGGCTACGGCCAGGACGCCGGCCGGCGCCTCGACCGGCCGCAGCTGCAGGCGGGGCTGAACGCGATCCAGGAGGCGGGCGTGTACGGCGTCTACTCCGGGGTCCGCGACGGCCGCGAGCGCTTCGACGGCGCCGCCGGCCTCGCCGACGTCGCCACCGGGCGCAAGGTCCGCCCCGACCTCCGGCACCGCGTCGGCAGCGTCACCAAGACGTTCACCTCCGTGGCCGTCCTCCAGCAGTCCGCGAAGGGCAGGGTGGACCTGGACCGGCCGGTCGGCGACTACGTGCCCGAGCTGCTGCCCGGCGAGCGCGGCCGCAAGGTGACCGTACGCATGCTCCTCAACCACACCAGCGGGATCCACGACTACATCGGCGACGCCTTCCCCTCCCTCCTGAAGCTGACCACGGAGAGCCTGGACGAGCACCGCTACCGCACGATCAAGCCCGCCGAGCTGATCGGCTACGGGGTGGCCAGGCCGCAGCTGTTCGAGCCCGGCACCGACTGGTCCTACTCCAACACCAACTACCTGCTGCTCGGCGAGGTGCTCCGCAAGGTGACGGGCCAGGACCCGGAGCAGGTGATCACACGGGACGTGATCCGGCGCGCGGGGCTGCGCGACACCTACTTCCCCGGTACCGACCCGCGCATCCGCGGGGCCCACGCCCGCATGTACGAGAGCTTCTACGGGCTCATAGACCCGCCGCGGGACTACAGCGACTACAACATGACCTGGGCCGGTACCGCCGGGGCCCTCGTCTCCACCCCGCAGGACCTCAACACCTTCTACCGCGCCCTGCTGGGCGGCGACCTCCTGTCGCGCCGCCAGCTGGACCAGATGCGCACCACCGTCGACGTCAAGGACGAGACGGGCGCCGTGGTCATGCACTACGGCCTCGGCATCTACTCCATCGACACGCCGTGCGGCCCGGCCTGGGGCCATGACGGGGGAGTCTTCGGCGCCGGCACCTGGGCCCTGTCCAGCCCGGACGGCCGCCGCCAGTTCGCCATCGGGTACAACCTTATGAAGTACCAGCGCCCCAACGCGGACGGCACCGCCTTCGACCCGCATCCGGCCGATGCCGCGATGCGGGACTACCGCGACCGGTCCCTGTGCGGCACCACCGCGCCGCACGCCCCGGACCCGGCCGCGAAGAACCGCTCCGCCGAGATCCCGTCGGCCGAGGTCCCGGCCGCTCCGCGCGTACTGCCCCCGAGCCTGCCGGCGCTCCCCGGACCGCTGTCGGGTCCCGTCCGCTGATCGGACACGGGTGGGCCGCCGGCCGGGTCCTTACGGATCCGTGACGTGCGGCCCGGTGCGCGTCGCGCAGGACCGTCCGCGGCTTAGCGTCGGGGCATGCGCGTACTTGTGACTGGAGGCGCGGGCTTCATCGGCTCGCACATCGTCGCCGAGCTGATCGGCCGCGGCCATGAGCCGGTGGTCTTCGACCTGGCGGAGGGTGGGCGGGACGGGCGGGACGTACGGGACCCGGATGCCGTGGCGCAGGCGCTGGCAGGCGTGGACGCGGTCTGTCACCAGGCGGCCAAGGTGGGGCTCGGGAAGGACTTCGGGGACGCGCCCGGCTACGTCTCGGCCAACGACCTGGGCACCGCGGTGCTGCTGGCCGAGATGGCACGGGCGCGGGTGCCGCGGCTGCTGCTCGCCGGGTCGATGGTCGTCTACGGCGAGGGACGCTACGAGTGCCCCGCCCACGGCACGGTCCGGCCCGGCCCGCGCGCCGAGAGCGATCTGCGGGCCGGGCGGTTCGAGCCGCGCTGCCCGGTCTGCGGCGCCGACCTGGCGCCGGGGCTGGTCACGGAGGACGCTCCGACGGACCCCCGGAACGTCTACGCCACGACCAAGCTCGCCCAGGAACACCTCGCGTCCTCCTGGGCCCGGGCCACCGGCGGACGCGTCATCTCGCTGCGCTACCACAACGTCTACGGGCCGGGGATGCCCCGCGACACCCCGTACGCGGGGGTGGCCGCGCTGTTCAGGTCCTCGCTCGCGCGGGGCGGGGCGCCGCGCGTCTTCGAGGACGGCGGACAGCGCCGGGACTTCGTCCACGTGCGGGACGTGGCCGCGGCCAACGCGGTGGCGCTGGAGCACTTTGCCCGGGCGGACGCGGGCGCCGGAGCCGCGGGCTTCACGGCGTACAACGTCGGCAGCGGCGACCCGCGGACCGTCGGTGACATGGCCGGGGCGCTGGCCGCCGCCTGTGGTGGCCCGGCCC
Organism: Streptomyces sp. NBC_01214; assembly: GCF_026340975.1. Classification (GTDB taxonomy): domain Bacteria; phylum Actinomycetota; class Actinomycetes; order Streptomycetales; family Streptomycetaceae; genus Streptomyces. Next base: position 4,166,194 of record NZ_JAPEOS010000001.1, read on the forward strand.
CGGTCGTCACCGGCGAGTACCGGCTCGGCGACGTCCGGCACATCACCGCCGACTCGGCGCGCCTGCGCCGCGAACTGGGCTGGCGACCGGCCGTCCCCTTCGCCGCGGGCATGACCGAACTGGCCACCGGTCAGGCCGTTTCCCGTGCGACGGGACCGTGACACAGGCGTAGCAGACCTTGGTCATCCGAGCGGACTTCAAGCTGCTCCTGCACGGCACCGACCAGCAGCGCGCGTCCTTCTTCGCCCCTGCCTGGGGGGCCGCGTTCGAGCCCTGCCAGGAGGTTTCCGAGCCCGAGCTGCCCCTGACCGCCGGCAAGTCCGTCACGACCGGCACCGCGGCCGAGGTCGGCTGGAAGGTGGGCTGACGGTCCGGGGCCCGCCGCACGTACGCAGGTCCCGGACCGCCGGCCGAGGTCAGCGGAACGAGTCGATGTTCTCGCTCACCCATGCGTCGTACGTGCGCGGGGGGCGGCCGATGACGTCCTGTACGGACGGCCGTTGGTCGAGCGTCCACCGCAGGAGCTCGGTGTACTGGGCGCCGTACACCTCGAGTGCGTGCAGCGTCACGTCGATCGCGCCCTCGGGCCAGCCGAGGGCGCGCCAAGCCGCGCGGCCCTCGTCGGGCGCCAGATCGACCATGGCGATGTCACGGCCGAGTGCCGCGGCGATGCTCCGTATCCGTGCACGGGTGCTCAGTGGCGGGCCCACCGCCTCCATGACCGTCCCGACGTGGTCGTCACCGGTCAGGGCGGCGGCCGCCACCGCGGCGAGGTCCTCCTCGTGGATGAACGGGTAGTGCCCCTCACCGAGGAAGGCCTCCCGTACCACCCCGTCGGCCCGGACGGTGTCGGGCCAGTCCGACCCCGTGGCCGGGTAGGTGCCCTCGATGACGGCTCCCATCACGGCCGACGGCCGGATGTGCGTCCAGGCCATGCCCGAATGCTCCACCGCCCTCTCGATCGCCAGCCAGTACCAGGTCTCCGGCGGGTTCGCCTCCTCGTACTCCGGCCCGTGCGACGACAGCAGCACGACCTTCGCGGCGCCGGCGTCCCGAGCGAGAGCGAGCGCTTCTTTGACCGTCGACGGACGGGCACCGGCGAGGAACACGGACCCGACGCCGTCGAAGGCCCGGGCGCACTCCAGCGGTCGGGTGATGGACCCTTCCACGACTTCGACCGCCCCGGGCCAGCCGTCGCACTGGTCGGGCTCGGCCAGTACCCGCACGTGCCGGCCCGTGGCGAGCAACTGCCGCGCCAGGTGCCGGCCGACGATCCCGGTCGGGCTGTTGCCCTCGTCCTTGCGGGGGCTGACGACGGTCAACAGGCAACTGGCTTCGCCGGGCGGCGCCTTCTCGTCGTGCTCGAACCCGTCCATGGCAAGACCCTTCCACGCGTTGGCGGAGATCTTGCACCTGGCCGGACACCGGACGGCCGTAGCCGTATCCCGTGCCGAAGGGACCACGGCTGCGGATCGAGGTCGATCAGCCTAACAGGCGGCAATGGCCCGGCAATAGGGACCGGGGCCCGGGGTCCGGGGTCCGGAAGCCGAAGCCGATCGGCCGATGCGGTAGACCCTGCAGGTCTGCGGCCGACACGCCGACCTCGGGGCTAGCACATCGGTACGGTTGGATACAGAATGTAATCGTCTCACTACGCTCAGTATCGAAGCAGGAGGAATGGCATGGCGGACCAGAACGGTGAAATCGCTATGGATCGAGTCCTTTCCGTGGAGGAAGGGGTGGCGATCAAGCAGCGCATCACCGCGAAGAAGGCGCTCAAGACCTGGCGCTGGATGGGCAACTACGGCGACCCCACCCAGGCCGCAGCCGTCGCGAACCAAGACCCACCGTGTCTGGCCGGGGAAGTCATGTTCACCATCAACGGCAGCCTGACCCCGGCCTGGATGTTCTTCTGACCTCGACCTGACGAGCGGCGGACCCTAGCCGGTCGCGGCCGGCAGGGTCAGTTCGAAGCGGCAGCCGCCGGACACGTTGTGGACGTCCGCGCGGCCGGCGTGGGCCTCGACGATCCCCCTGACGATCGCGAGGCCCAGGCCCGCGCCCGAGGGAGGGGTACGGGCCGGGGTGCCGCGCCAGCCCGTGTCGAAGACGCGCGGCAGGTCCTCCTCGGGGATGCCTCCGCAAGCGTCGGTGACCGAGAGCACCACGGAGTCCGCGCGGCGTTCGGCGGCGATCGCGACCGTCCCGTCGGCCGGGGTGTGACGGATGGCGTTGACCAGGAGGTTGGACAACACCCGGGTCATCTCCTTGCCGTCCACCTCCACCGGGAGCGAGGCGACCCCCTCGCCGACCAGCCGTACGCCGTGCTCGCGGGCGAGCGCGTCGGTGCCGGCCACGGCGTCGCCCACCAGGTCATGGAGGGACATCCGGGTCAGGGTGAGGGACAGCGCGCCCGCGTGGATGCGGGAGAGCTCGAACAGGTCGCCGACCATGGAATTGAGGCGGTCGACCTCGGTACGGATCTGCCGGTGGTACCGGGCCGGATCGGCCGCCATGCCGTCCTCCAGCGCCTCCGACATGGCGCGCAGCCCGGCCAGCGGGGTGCGCAGATCGTGCGAGATCCAGGCCACGAGCTCGCGCCGCGAGGCCTCCAGGGCCCGCTCGCGCTCGCGGGAGGCGGCCAGCCGTTCGCTGGTGAGGGCCAGCTCGCGGCTCAGCGCCGTGAACTCGGCGGGCGCGGGCACGGCCGGTGCCACGAACGTACCCTCCTCCCCGAAGACCCGGGCCGCGCCGACGAGTTCCCGGCAGCGCCGCACGACCTGACGGCCCAGCAGCAGCGCGGTGGCCATGGAGACGACCGCGGCCGTCGCGACGACCGTGGTCACGACGGCCAGGTCGTGGGAGGACAGGAACATCGCCCAGGCCACGGTCAGCGTTCCGGCGAGCATCGCGGTCACGGCGACCGCCGCGACGATCGTGAGGGAGACGGCGACGCTGCGCCGGCGCAGCATCCGCAGCGCCACGGCCCCGATCAGCCCGGCGGCGCCCGCGCCGAGGAGCGCGTACAGGGCGATCAGCAGGAAGTCACGCATGGCCGTCCTCCGTCCGGAAGGCGTGAGCGGCCCCGGTGTCGGGAGCCGGCTCGAAGCGGTATCCGGCGCCCCAGACGGTCCGGATCAGCTGCGGGTTCCCCGGGTCGTCCTCGATCTTGCCGCGGAGCCGCCGGACGTGCACGGTGACCGTCGACAGGTCGCCGAAGTCCCAGCCCCAGACCTCGCGCATCAGCCGCTCCCGGTCGCAGACCTGGCCGGGGTGGCGCAGGAAGTAGGCGAGGAGATCGAACTCCCGCAGGGTGAGCGCGAGCTCCCGGCCCTCCTTGTGGACCCGGCGGGCCGCCGGGTCCAGCACCAGGCCGGCCACCGCGAGACGCGGACCGCCCTCCGGACCGCCCTGCGCGGTACCGGCCGGGGCACCGGCCTGCGCCCGGCGCAGTACGGAGCGCACCCGCAGCACGAGCTCCCGCGGGCTGAAGGGCTTGGTCACGTAGTCGTCCGCGCCCACCTCCAGGCCCAGGATCCGGTCGTCCTCGTCGCCGCGCGCGGTGAGCATGATGACGGGGACGGGCCGGCCGCCGTTCTCCCCGGCGCGCAGCCGGCGGCAGACCTCCAGACCGTCCATCCCGGGGAGCATCAGGTCGAGGACCATCAGGTCGGGGCGGTGCTCCTCGGCGGCACGCAGACCGGCCGGGCCGTCCGCCGCCAGGCGCACCGCGAATCCGGCCCGCTCCAGGTACCCGGCCACGACCTCCGAGACGGTCGGATCGTCGTCCACGACCAGAACGCTGCCCAGGGCACCGGCCCGGGCGGTCCCTTCGGGGCCGGGTCCCTCGTTCGTACTGTCCACATCGCTCACTGCCATGCCCCAAGGCTGTCACCCGCACGGGCCCGGGTGTGGAGCAGACCCCCTCCTGCGGGACGGCGTCCGCGTTTCGTAAGGTCTGCGGGCCCCCTTTCCCCGGACCTGATTCCTACGGTGTGGAGGGTGACTTCATCAGCTTGTGCTCCGCTCCGCGCGGACCTCGTACTGCCGTGCCTCGACGAGGCGCAGGCGCTGCCCTGGGTGCTGGCACGCGTGCCGGCCGGGTGGCGCGCCATCGTCGTCGACAACGGTTCGACCGACGGCTCGGCGGAGATCGCCCGGAACCTGGGCGCCACCGTCGTGCACGAGGACCGGCGCGGATTCGGCGCCGCCTGCCACGCCGGGCTCCTCGCGGCCCGCGCCGACCTGGTCTGCTTCTGCGACTGCGACGCCTCCATGGACCCCGGGCTGCTCGCCGCCATGGCGGCGGGCGTCGCAGCGGGCGAGGTCGACCTGCTGCTCGGCCGCCGCCGCCCCCAGGGGCGCGGCGCCTGGCCGGTGCACGCCCGTGCCGGGAACCTTGCGCTCGCGCGGATGCTGCGCCGCCGCACCGGACTGCGCCTGCACGACCTCGGACCGATGCGGGTCGCGCGCCGCGAGGCGCTGCTCGACCTGGAACTGACCGACCGGCGCAGCGGCTACCCGCTCCAAATGGTCGTACGGGCCGCCGACGCCGGCTGGCGCGTCGCCGAGACCGACGTCCCCTACCTGCCCCGCTCCGGGAAGTCCAAGGTCACCGGCACCTGGCGGGGCACCTGGCAGGCGGTACGGGACATGCGCAAGGTGCTCGCCGAGCCCCCGGGCATCCGGTCCGCGCCCACCGAGGGGGTTTCCGGATGAGCACCCTCCTCGTCATCGCCAAGGCCCCCGTCGCCGGCCGGGTCAAGACCCGCCTCACCCCGCACTTCACCCCCGAGCAGGCCGCCCGCCTGGCGCGCGCCGCGCTCCAGGACACCCTGGCCGCCGTACTCGACACCCCGGCCCGGCGGCGCGTCCTCGTACTCGACGGAGCGCCCGGTCCCTGGCTGCCCCAGGGCATCGAGGTCGTGCCGCAGTGCGCCGGCGGGCTCGACGCCAGGCTGGCCGCGGCCTTCGCCCGGGCCGCCGGACCGGCCCTGCTCATCGGCATGGACACCCCGCAGGTCACCCCGGACCTCCTCGCCCGCGGCCTCGACTTCGGCGAGGCGGACGCCTGGTTCGGCCCCGCCGACGACGGCGGGTTCTGGGCGCTCGGCCTGGCCGAGCCCGACCCGGCCCTGCTCCTCGGAGTGCCGATGTCCCTGCCGACCACGGGCGGGCTGCAGCGCGCCCGACTGACCGCCTCCGGGCGGGCGGTACGGGACCTGCCCCAGCTGTGCGACGTGGACACCCCGGCCGACGCGGCGCGGGTCGCCGCCGCCGTGCCCGGTACCCGCTTCGCCGCCCTGCACTCGGGCCTGTGCCCGGTGACCCGATGACGGCCCAGCTCGCCGAACCCGCCCTCGCCTGGCGGGCCGACCCCTACGCCGACGCGCTGCGCGCCGGCCAGGGCCCCCTCTACTTGCGGCGCTCGGACGGCTGGCTCCTGCCGCTGGACGTGGAGCGGTGGTGCGCCGAACCGGACGAGGCCGACGAGGGCGTCCTCGCCCGCTGCACGGGGCCCGTCCTGGACATCGGCTGCGGCCCCGGGCGCCTCGTCGCCACCTTGGCCGCACGCGGGTACCGGGCGCTCGGCGTGGACATCACCCCAGAGGCCGTGGCCCGTACGACGCGGGCCGGCGGCAGCGCCCTGTGCCGGTCGGTCTTCGATCCGCTGCCCGGCGAGGGACGCTGGGGCACGGTCCTGCTCATCGACGGCAACATCGGCATCGGCGGCGACCCGGCCGCACTGCTCCACCGCGCCGCCCAACTCGCCGCGCCGGACGGCACCTTGCTGGTCGAGGTGGCCACCGCTGATGTCGACGAACGGGTAGAGGTCCACGTCGACGACGGCCGCGGCGGCCACGGGGCGCCCTTCTGGTGGGCCCGGCTCGGCGCCCGCGCCCTGTGCGGCGAAGCCACGGACGCCGGCTGGACCCGGTCCGCGAGCTGGCAGGCCGCGGGCCGCAGTTTCGTGGACCTGCGGCGCTGACAGGTCAGGAGAAAGGGGGAGTCGGTGCCGCACGGGCATCAACTCCCCCTTCGTCGTGCCCCTCGTCAGTGCCGCAGGGCCGCGCGCCGCCGCCGCGCCCGCGCCCGCGCCCACGCGCGCGCTCCCGCGTGCGCGGCCGCGAGCACGCCGATCGCGGCCATCGCCAGCAGCCAGTTCCGTGGGTAGTCCAGCGGCAGCACCGACGCGTTGGCCACGCCCCCGGGGCGCAGGAGCGGCGGCAGGGCGATCACGGTCAGGGACCCCGCGACGACCAGTGCGGCGCGCGGAACCCCGCGCAGGCGCACACCCGCCGCCGCGCCGAGCGCCCCGACCGCGATGACCAGCGGGGCGACCAGGCCGTCGTGCACGAGGACCCCGCCCGCGAGCCACAGGGCGATCCGCCACGGCTCGGGCTCGACCACCAGCAGGAAGCCGCCGAAGGCCATGACGACCAGGCCGAAGCCGCCGACCGCGTACCGGAAGGCCATCACGCCACCTCCAGTCGGCCGACCCATTTGGTCTGGAGCACGCCCGGCCGGTTCGGGGCGATGATCCGCGCCGGGTAGCCGTGGTCCAGGGACAGCACCTCACCATTCAGGCGCAGCGCCAGCAGGGTGAGCGGGTCCTGTGCGTACAGGCGGCCCATCTCCATCACCCGGTACGCGCCCGCCACTTCCAGCGACACCACCCGGCACCGTGCGTCCGGTCCCCCTCCGGCCCGCTCCAGCAGGTCCCGTACCCGCACCCCCGTCCACCGGGCGGACGTGCTCCAGCCCTCCACGCAGGCGATCGGCAGGGTCACCTCGTGCTGCGGCAGCGCGCGCAGCTCCGCCAGGGTGAGGACGGCCGGGCGCGGCCCGGCCAGGGTCAGCCGCCAGCCGTCCAGCGAGGCCTCGGTGACGCCCGCCGCGGCGGCCGTACGGTTCACCGGCAGCCCCTGCGGACCATGGGCCGGGCTGCGCGGAGCGAACAGCTCCAGCGGACCGAGCGCGGTGACGGACTGCCCGACCGTGGTCAGCGTGACCGCACCGACCCCCGCCGCGACGGCCGCCAGCAGCTGCCGCCGGTCCGGCCCGTCGGCCTCGGGAAGGGCCAGGGTGCCCGGGGAACGGCGGGTGAAGTGGTCGCGGATCCCCGGCCATTGAACGGCGACGTGCAGCAGCAGCGCTCCCAGCAGGAGCCAGGCGACGGCGTAGTGCACGGGCACGAACGAGAACGGCCAGGGGTACCACTGGAAGGTGTTCAGCAGCCCGGTGAACAGCTGGAAGATCGCGGCGGCGACGAGCACGGCCACGGAGAGGCGTTCCAGCGCGTGCCGTACGGACCGCACCGGCGGCCACGCGAAGAGCCGCGGGTAGACCGTCCACAGCTTGGCCAGTAGCAGCGGGACCGCGGCGATGCCCGCTGCCACGTGCAGGCCCTGGCTGAGCCGGTAACCCCAGTACGGGCGGCTCGGCAGCCGGTCGGCGAGCCAGGTCGGCGGGTGCTGGAGGAAGTGGCTGAGCACACCGGTGGCGAAACAGACGACGACGGCGAGCCCGAGCAGGCGGCCGATCACCATTGCGGTACGGGCGTCGTGCAGCCGCGCCGTGAAGGTGATCGGCGGGTTCGGGGGCGGAGGGAAGCGCATGGGCCCATGACACCCTCGCCGGAGCCCCGGTGGGCGGGCGGAACACCTTACGGAATGCGGACGTGCGGGACGGCGGACGCCCCGTGCGGGCCCGTTGCTGGAACGCTGCGGGGGTGAAACCGCGCACCGTCCCGACCGTCCCGACCGCAGTCGCGGCCCTCGTCGCCCTGACCGCCGCCCTCGTCCTCACCATCCGCCACGACGGCTACTTCACCGACGCCGCAGGGCTGTTCCTCCGGTACGCGGCCTGCTGGGCGCTGTTCGCCCTCGCCCTGCTCGCGCTGCGCCGGGTCCCGGCCGACCGCGCCCGGCCCCTGCTCCTCGCCGGGGCCCTCGCCGTCGCCGCGACCGGGCTGGTGGCCCCGCCCCGTACCAGCACCGACTCCTACCGCTACGCCTGGGACGGGCGGGTCCAATCGGCCGGCATCTCCCCGTACGACCACGCCCCGCAGGACCCGGGACCGGCCCGGCTGCGCGACGCCTGGCTCTTTCCCACGGGCGCCGCCTGCGCGGGCCCGGACCGCGCCCCGCTTCCCGGCGGCGGCCCCGTCCCGCACTGCACCCGCATCAACCGGCCCGCCGTGCACACCATCTACCCGCCCGTCGCCGAGGCGTACTTCCTGGCGGTCGACCGGCTCGCCCCGGCCGGAGCCCGGCACAAGCCGCTCCAGATCGGCGCCGGCCTCCTCTCCCTCGGCGTGACGGGCGCGCTGCTGCTGATCCTGCGCCGCCGGGGCCCCGACCCGCGCCGGGCCGCGTACTGGGCCTGGTGCCCCGCCGTACCGATCGAAGCCGTGAACAACGCGCACGTGGACGTCCTGGGCGTGCTGTTCGCCGTGATCGGCCTCGGTCTCGTCGCCGAGCGCGGCCTTTGCCTCCGGGCAGCGGGAGGCCTGGTCCTCGGCGCCGCAGTCGCCACCAAACTCATGCCCGCCGTCGTCCTACCGGGCGCGCTCTGCGGGGTGCGCCGGGTCCGCGACGCGGCCGCCGTCCTGGTCCCCGCAGCTGCCTTCACCCTGCTCTCCTACCTGCCCTACGTCCTGCTCTCGCACGACTCCGTCCTCGGCTACCTCGGCGGCTACGTCGACGAGGAGGGCTACGACGACCCCTCCGCCGGCTCCCGCTACGCCCTGCTCCGCCTCGTCCTGCCCGACGGCTGGACGCTCCCGGTGCTCCTCGCCGCCATGACGGGCGTGTCCCTGTACGTGATGCGGCGCGGCGACCCCGCGCGGCCGTGGAGCGGCGCCCTCCTGGTCACCGGGTGCGCCTTCGCGCTCCTCACCCCCGGCTACTCCTGGTACGCCCTGCTCCTGATCGCCCTCGTGGCCCTGGACGGACGCGGGGAATGGCTCGGCCTCGCCCTCGCGGGCGCGGCCGTCTACCTCCTCGCACCGGTCTTCGGCCACCGGCCGGCGCTGGGCGCGACCGCGTACGGCGCCGCGGTCCTCCTGATCCTGGTGGCCCCGGTGCTCCGGCGCCGCGGGTCCGCCCGGCCGGGGGCCGGGGGCGGACCGCGGCTGTCGTACGACCGGGTCAGGAACTCGTGAGGACGACGAGTCGCTGCGTCGCCCGGGTCATGGCGACGTAGCGGTCGACCGCTCCTTCGATCCCCGTGCCGAAGGTCTGCGGGTCGACGAGGACGACGAGGTCGAACTCCAGCCCCTTCGACAACCCCGGGGTCAGCGACCGGACCCGGGAGGTCTCCCGGAAGGCCCCGGCCCCGCTGCCCTCGGCGCTGATGACACAGGCGACCCCGTCGGCGTGCGCGTCCAGCCAGCCGTCGAGGACCGCGTCCAGATCCGCGACGGAGCCGTGCACGACGGGAATGCCGCTGCTGCGGACCGAGGTCGGCACGTTCGCGTCCGGGAGCGCTTCGCGGACGGCCGGCTCCGCCACCGCCATGACCTCCTCGGGCGTCCGGTAGTTGATGCTCAGGGAGGCCACGTCGATCCGGTCGAACCCGATCCGCTCCAGCCGCTCCCGCCACGACTCCGTGAACCCCTGCCGGGCCTGGGCGCGGTCCCCGACGATGGTGAAGCTGCGGGACGGGCAGCGCAGCAGCAGCATCTGCCACTCCGCGTCGGTCAGTTCCTGGGCCTCGTCGACGACGACGTGCGCGAACGGTCCGGCGAGCAGGTCCGGGTCGGCCCCGGGCAGCGCGCCCTCGTCGATCAGGCTGTCCTGCAGGTCCTTGCCGCGCAGCATCGTCACCGCGCCCTCACCGTCGTCGTCGGCCGCGAGCAGGTCGTCGATGACCCCGGACATCCGCTCACGTTCGGCCGCCACCGCGGCGCTCCGCCGCCGCAGCCGTCGTGCCGACTCCGGGTCGCCGAGCCGTTGCCGGGCCGCGTCCAGGAGCGGCAGGTCGGACACCGTCCAGGCCCGGGCGTCCGCGCGCTGCAACGCCGCCACGTCCTCGCGGCTGAGCCACGGAGCGCACATCCGCAGGTAGGACGGCACCGACCACAGGTCCCCGACGAGGTCGGCCGCATCGATCGTCGGCCACGCGCGGTCGAGCGCCGCGACCAGCTCCTCGTCGTACCGCAGCGATCTGCCGAACAGGTCGGGCGAGAGGTCCTCGTCGTCGAACTTGTCGAGCAGGATCGTCACCAGCTCCTCCCAGATCTGCTCGCGCGCTTCGTTGTGCGCAGTGCCCGCGACGGCCTCGAACGCCTCGGCCCAGTCGTCCGGGCTCAGCCAGACGTCGGACCAGGGGGTCGTGACCGTCATCCCCTCGGCGGGCGGCTCCTCGTAGATCCGGACGGCCTTCTCGATCGCCTTCACCATGTCCGCTGACGACTTCAGGAACGCCACCCGCGGATCGGCCTCGGCCCCGGCTCCGGCCCCCTCGGCGACGAGGTCCCGCACCGTGCACGTCTGCACGCCCTCCTCGCCGAGGCTGGGCAGCACATCGGCGACGTAGGCCAGGTAGGGCTGGTGCGGACCGACGAACAGCACGCCGCCCCGACGGTGACCGAGGCGGGGGTCGGAGTAGAGGAGGTGGGCGGAGCGGTGCAGCGCCACGACGGTCTTGCCCGTGCCCGGACCGCCGTCGACGACGAGGGCGCCGCGCGAACCGGCGCGGATGATCGCGTCCTGGTCGGACTGGATGGTGGCGAGCACGTCACGCATCCGCGGCGACCGGCTGCTGCCCAGTCCGGCGATGAAGGCGGACTGGTCGTCGAGCGCGGCGTGCCCCTCGAAGGCGTCGGCGGTGAACACCTCGTCCCAGTAGTCACCGATCCGGCCGCGGGTCCAGCGGTACCTGCGGCGGCTCGCCAGACCCATCGGGTTGGCGTGGGTCGCGGCGAAGAACGGCTCGGCCGCGGGCGAGCGCCAGTCGATCAGCAGTCGGCCCCCCGCGCCGTCGGTGAGGCCGAGCCGCCCGACGTACACGGGCTCGGGGTCGTCCTCGCTGACCATTCGTCCGAGGCACAGGTCCAACCCGAAGCGTCGCAGGGCCCGCAGACGACCCGTCAGCCGGTGGATCTCCACGTCCCGGTCCATCGCCTCCCGGCCCAGGCCGCCGGGGGCCCGGCGCAGGGCTTCCAAGCGGTCGGACAGCTCGGCGATCGTCCGTTCGAGGCTCTGCGCGACGGCCGCGAAGTGCTTCTCGTCACCGCCGATCAGCGCCGGGTCGGCCTTGGGGGAGAGGCGGGCGGGAAGGTCGAACGCACTGGTGGTCAGGGAGGTCATGTCAGTAGCTCCGATCTGCGGCGGTACACCCGCGGACTCATCGAACGACCCGTCAACCGACAACAGCACACGCACTATGGGGATCTCCCGTTTTCGCAGGTCCTGGCTTTGAGGAGCGATTCTGCGGTACGAACGGGGCCTTGCCGCAAGCCCCCCTGTGGGTTATAACTTGAGAGTGGAAAGAGGTGGGTACTCCCCTTTCCCTTGATCGTCCGGTCTCTACGGACTTCCTCCCGCCGCGTGGCAGCGCCCAGTGCGCCCGCAGCTGTTCACCTCCACTGAACCCCTGACCGCGCTGCGTCCCCCGCCGCGTTCCTGTCGCCCGCCGCGTTCATTCGTACGGCCGAACTGCAGATGCCGTCCCCGGCGCACCGGGGCAGGCTGTGGGGCAAAGGGGAGCCGCCACCGCCTGCTCCGGTGCAGGTACAGCTCATCCACCGATCCCTCCGGGATCCACGGCTCCCGACCCCGTAGGAGGTCAGCCATGCAGGGTGACGAGAGCGCGGGCGAACTCGTGGCACTGCGGGCCAGGGTCGCGGCCCTGGAAGCGGAGGCCGCGCAGCGGACTCCGCCGAAGCACCGGATGAAGTCGCTGCTGTCCGCCGTCCTGATCATCATCGGCTGCGTGCTGGCTCCCCTGGGCATCGTCGCGTCCTGGACGTCCAGCATCGTCGGGAACACCGACCGCTACGTCGCCACGGTCGCCCCACTGGCGTCCGACCCGGACGTCCAGGCGGCCGCCGCGAACCGCGTCACCGCCGCCCTGATGGAGCACCTCGACCTCGAAACCCTGCTGGAGGACGTGGCCCCCGACCAACGGCCGCTGCTCCAGAAGGCACTGGGCAAGCTCGGCAGCTCGCTGGAAGGCGCGGTCAGCAGCTTCGTGAAGGAGAAGGCGCAGGACGTCATCGCCTCGGACCAGTTCGAGACGATCTGGACCAATGCCAACCGCACCATCCACACCTCGCTCGTCAAAGCCCTGACCGGCAGCGGCGACGGCGCCGTGGAGATCAAGAACGACGCGGTGACCGTCGACCTCGCACCGGTGATCGAACAGGTGAAAACGCGGCTGGTGGACGCCGGCATGGGCGTCGCGGCCAAGATCCCCGAGATCCACACCGACTTCACCGTCGTGCAGTCCAATGACATCGGCCGGGTCAAGACCGGCTTCAGGCTCCTCCAGATCCTCGGCGTGTGGCTGCCGATCATCGCGGTGCTGTTCGTCGCAGCGGGCGTCCTGCTCTCCGCCCACCGGCGCCGCATCCTGGTCACCGCGGCCCTCGCGGTGGCGTTCTCCGTCGCCGTCCTCGGGCTCGGCCTGACCGTCTTCCGCACCGTCTACCTCAACGCGCTCCCGGACACCGTCTCCCAGGCCGCGGCCGGCTCCGTCTACGACGCGATGATCCGCCTGCTGCGCACGACGATCCGCATGGTCGTGGTCCTCGGCATCGTGATCGCCCTCGCCGCCTGGCTCTCCGGTCCCGGCAAGTACGCCACGGCGGCCCGCCAGATCTGGCACTCCGGCATCGTCGCCACCCGTGCCACCGCCGACCGGCTGGGCCTGCGTACCGGCCCGGTCGGCCCGTTCATCCGGCGCCACCGCTCCTGGTTCACCTGGGGTCTGGTGGCCATCGCCGTCCTCGTGTACGTCCTGTGGTCCTACCCCACCGGCTGGGTGGTCGTGGGACTCGCCCTCGCTCTCCTCTTCGTGCTCGCGGTGGTGGACTTCCTCGCCGAGGACACGTCCGCCCCCGCCGACGGGACGACACCGAGCCCGCACCCGTCATGACGGGGCGTCGGCCGGGCCGCGCCCCGCTGCCGGCTGGGCCGCGGGGATGCGCTGGGTGAAGAAGAGGGCGAGCAGGGCCGCCAGAGCCAGGAGGGCGAGTGCGGCCCGCAGACCCTCGATCCGTGCCTTCTCGTTCGCGTCGAGTGCGGCCTGGGCCACCACCGGATCCGTACCCGCCGCTTCGAGGGCTTCACTGAGCTGCTCGTCCGACAGGAAAGGGGCAGTGCCGGCGAGGGCGGTGTGCGCCTGGGTCTTGACGTCGGCCGGGATCGCCGGGTTCTGGTCGATGGTGGTGAGGAACGAGGACGTCAGCACGGCGATCATGATCGACCCGGCGAGGGCGGTGCCGATCGAGGCGCCGAGGTTGGTGACGGTGTTCTGGATGCCGCCGACCTCGGCGCTCTTCTCGTCCGGTACGGCCGACACGGTGACGGCCCCGAGCTGTGAGGCGAGCAGCCCGATCCCGAGCCCGATGAGCAGCATGGGCACGGTGACGACCTCCGCGCCGGAATCCGGGGTGAGGGCGGCCATGAGGATGACGGCGCCGGCGAACATCGCCAGGATCCCCCGCCGCACGACGCGCCGGGGTGAGGCGTTCGGGCTGAACTTGGGGACCCCGACCGCGGCGGCCAGCAGGGTGATGGAGAGCGGCAGGATCAGCGCGCCCGTGTGGAGGGCGGACAGGCCGAGCGCCACCGACAGGTAGAGCGGGACGACGAAGAACACGCCCATCTGGACGAGGTACTGGAAGAGGAACATCGTCAGTCCGCCGGAGAGCTGCCGGTTCTTCAGCAGCTCCGGGTCGACGAGCGGTTCGACACCGCGCGCCACCAGGCGCGTCTCCCAGCGGAAGAACAGCCAGACCAGCAGCAGCCCGGCCATCACCAGCCAGACGACGGGCGAGACGCCGAACCACGAGGGGCCCCCGGCCTTGGGCCGGAACCAGCCCCATTCGCTGGTCCGCAGGATGCCGAACACGAACAGCCCGATGCCCGCCGCGGACAGGACCGCACCGACTACGTCGATCCGCGGCCGGTGCTCCGGGGGCGCGTCGGCGATCCGCCGGGCCAGCAGCAGGATGACGAGGACCATCACGACCTCCCCGGCGAACACCCAGCGCCAGGAGAAGAAGGTGGTCGCGACGCCGCCGATGAGCGGTCCGACCGCGATCGCCACCGCTGCCGCCGCCGCGACCAGGCCGTAGGCGGCGGGCCGTTGCGCCTTGCCGAAGTTCGAGGCGACGAGCGCCACGATCGCCGGCAGGATCAGCGCCGCTCCCACACCCTCCAGGAACGACCAGCCCAGCAGCAGGACCGTCAGGTTCGGGGCCAGCGAGGTCGTCAGGGACCCGAGTCCGTAGATCACGCAGCCGATCATGAACGCCCGTTTGCGGCCGATGAGCGCGCCGACCTTGCCACCGCTGATCATGAGCATCGCCATCACCAGCGTGTAGGCCGTGATCGCGCCCTGCATACCGCTCACCGTGGTGCCGATGTCCTCCGCCACCGTGGCGATCGAGACGTTCATCACCGAGCTGTCCAGGGCCATCAGGAACTGCCCGGCCGCGAGGGTCAGCAGGATGAGCTTCGTGTTCCCCGCGTTCCCCGCCGCCCCGGCCGGGCCCGCCTGCGCCGCTGTCATGCGCGCAGAGTGCCACGGCCGCGGGAGGCGGCCGGGCACCTCGCCCGCCGTGTCAGCCGACTGGCCGAAGCGCCGGCCCGGTCCGGCTCAGGCCGCGACGGCGGTCACCCGCCCGGACGCGATGGCGTCCACGAGACGCTGGTGGTCGCGCTCGTTGAGGTCGGCGTAGCGCTCCGCGAACCGCACGAGCGCCTGGTCGAAGACGCCGCTACGGCCCAGGTACGCCGCGATGGCGATCCGGTCGCCGGACCGGGCGTGCGCCCGCGCCAGGGTCACGCCGCACAGGCCGGCGAAGACCCGCATGCCGCGCGGCACCATCCGGGCGGGTTCGGCGATGCCCTTCCAGTCGCGCAGCTGGCGTACGTAGAAGCTCCGTTCGAGGCCGTCGAGCCCGTGCGTCTGCTGCCAGCCGAGGAAGATGTCGCTCGCAGCCTGCATCAGCCGCTGGCCGGCCACGACCCGCTCGCCCCCGGTGGCGTACTCGCTGGGGCCCGCGTACGCGGCGAGCACCGAGTCACCGGCCTCCTTGGCCTGCAGGATCAGCGGGTCATCGCCGTCGCGGCCCAGCAGCAGGACGATCCAGCAGCGCGTGCCGACACTGCCGACGCCCACCACCTTGCGGGCCATGTCGACGATGGAGTACTGCTGCAGGAGGTGTTTGCGGTCCGACTGGAGACTGAGCTTGTACCGTCCGACGACGTCCCGGATCTGGTCCTCGACCGAATCCTGTTCCTGTCCCGGCAGCAGTTCCGAAGCCGGTGTGATCAGCTGCGGCACGGCGGCGAAGCGGCGCCGGCCGTTGACCACCTCGGTCAACTTCTCGAACGCCTGCATGCTGTCGCGCCCGCGCGCCTTGCTCAGCGCCTCTGACACGTTCTTGCGGCCGCGGGTGTGGAGCGAGCCCTCCGCCAGCGCCTGGAGGTGCGTCTCGTCCACCCTCGCGTACCAGACGTCGAGGGTGCGCATCCCGGCGAAAGCGCGCATCTGCTCGCGGTAGCTGCGCACCGCCGACGTCACGATCGACGCGCGCTCGCTGTCGGAGTAGCCGTTCTCCCGGCCGGCGATGACCAGACTGGTCGCCAGCCGCTTGACGTCCCATTCCCACGGCCCGGGCAGCGTCTCGTCGAAGTCGTTGATGTCGAACAGCAGGTTCCGTTCCGGGGAGCCGAGCAGCCGGAAGTTCAGCATGTGCGCGTCGCCGCACAGC
Organism: Streptomyces sp. NBC_01214; assembly: GCF_026340975.1. Lineage (GTDB taxonomy): Bacteria > Actinomycetota > Actinomycetes > Streptomycetales > Streptomycetaceae > Streptomyces. The sequence goes on from NZ_JAPEOS010000001.1 coordinate 4,182,146, forward strand.
TGGGCCCGAATACCCGAGTCGGGTGTGCCGGCCAGGTCGCCGGCCATGATCGCGGCGGCACCCCGGTAGAAGCGGAACGGCGATTCGGCCATCCGGCCGTAGCGGATCGGCACCAGCTCCTGCAGCCGGGTGGCGGACTGCCGCTCGATGACGTCCATCGGGTCCGCCCGGTCCGGCGACGGCTCGAAGTCCCCGTGGGCGGATCGCGGAGTCGCCGCCCGGGCGGCCCGGCCGTTCACGGCCCGGTCCTCGGCCGAGAGCCCGGGACCGCCTTCCGCCGCGGTCGGGGCCGCGGTCGCCGTCGTGTCGCGCATCGTCATCGTCCGACCTCCCGGCCACCAGGACCCCTGTCTCCCAGCATGGCACTCACCCCACACCGCTGCCCCGCGGGCGCCCGCCCGGTCCCTTCAAGGACTCTCCTGGCGCAGCCCGCCCGGAACCGGGCTGCCCAGCCGCCGGGCCAGGTACGGCTCCTGCGCCAGCGCGGCGCCCAGGGTGATGCCGATGGCGACCGCCACGCACAGCACGATCAGCCAGGACAAGATGACGAACACCGAGCCGGTGGACCCGTACGTGGCGAGCGACCGGTTGAGGGCGATCGGCATGTAGAACCGCGCTCCCAGCGACAGCGCGGTCACGGCGGCGGCGGTGATGAGCGCGCCCGGCAGCAGCGGGGGCCACCCGATCACCCCGCCCAGCAGCAGGTGCTGGCTCCACCACCAGGCAGCCGTCTGGAGGAGGAGCGTGAGGGGGATCCCGAGCCACAGGCCGAGCCCGAAACCGTCACGGACCGGCCCCTGGAAGATCAGCAGGACCATCCAGGCGAGGATCCAGGCGAACCAGCGCCAGATCGCGACCCGCGTGCCGCCCCGCGGGATCTGCCAGGCACGCTTGCACAGCCGCTGCATGGCACGGCTCACCGCGGTCGCCGACAGCAGCACGATCACGGCGCCGACCGCTCCGACGGCGTTGCGGATGTCCTCCTCGCCGGAGCCGTCCAACATGTCGCCGAGCTGTTCGCTCGCCTGCCCGGTGAGACCGAACATCGTGCGCACGGAGGAAACCAGCTGGTCGCGCACCCCCTCCGGGGCGAACGAGGCGACGACGAAGAGCAGCGGCACGGCGGTCAAGAAGCACTGGGCGGCCAGGCGGGTGGCGGAGTCGAAGATGTTCACGCCGATCATGCGCTCCGTGACATGGGTGATCACGGGGAACCGGGTCTCGGCCCGCACCTGCGTCCGTTTGGCGGCCGCGGCCAGCTCCCGGGAGCGCGCGCGCCACCGTGCCTTCCGCTCCGACCACATCAGCGGCCCGCAGCGGCGTACGGGACAGACGGCGGATGCCGGGTCGTCGTCATGGCGGGCCTCCTTCGTCTTGGTCCAGGTTGGTGGACGAAGACCAGGGCGGCATCTCGATGGGCAAAAGGTGTCGGAGCCCGGTGCGGTGCGTAGTGTCGTATGTCGTCGCACGATTGGGGCGCCATGGTCCTCGACCTCATGCTCATCGCGTTGGCCATCGCCCTCTACCCGCTGCCCATGATGGCGTTCATCCTCGTGGTGTCCTCGCCCAAAGGCGTGTGGAAGGGGCTGGCCTTCATCCTGGCGTGGCTGGCCAACCTCGTCGCGGTGATCGCGATCGTGCTGGCGCTGACCGGCGGCCAGCCCCCGTCGCCGCGTTCCCCGCCCGGCGTGGCGGCGCTCGCGCTCAAGCTGGCCATCGGGGTGGGACTGGTGGTCTACGGGGTGCGCCGCTACCGCCGTAGGAAGGAGAAGGCGGCCCGGGACGCCACCGCGAAGCCCTCGCACGTGGACGTGGGCTCGGTGTGGGCGGCGGCGGGCCTGGCCGTGCTGATCCAGCCGTGGGGCATGGTCGCGGCGGGCGCGACGACCGTGATCGAGGCCGACACCTCGCACGCGACCACCTTCATCGCACTGTTCGGCTTCTGCCTGCTGGCCAGCTCCAGCCTGCTGGCCGCGGAGCTGTACATGGTCTTCGCACCGGAGGCAGCCCAGGCCCGGCTGCTGCGGATGCGCGCCTGGATGGAGAGGCACAAGGACGAGGCCATCGTGTTCGTCTGCCTGCTGCTCGGCCTGTGGCTGACCGCGCAGAGCATCTACGAGCTGACGAGCTGACGAGCTGACCAGCTGACCGGCTGACCGTCCGGCGCTGATCGGCCGGCGGGACCGGCCAGACGTGCGGGGGAGCGGGCAGCGTGCTGGAATGAAAAGACCTTCCCCCCTCTCCGACAGGAGCTGCCATGAGCAGCGAGACCGAGCCGCGAGCCGATTTCGGCGACATCGGCGACCTCGACGAACTCGGCCCGGTCGACTACATCGTGGTCGAGTTCCCGGGCAACCGTATGACGGGCGAGGGGTTCCCGATCCTCGTCGACCTCGTAGACCGGGGCATCATCCGCATCTTCGACTTCGCCTTCATCCGCAAGGAAGAGGACGGCACGGTGACCGCGCTGGAACTCCAGGACCTCGGTGGCGGCGAGATCGACCTCACCGTCTTCGAAGGGGCCTCGTCCGGCCTGCTCGACGGCGGCGACATCCAGGAGGCCGCCGCCGCCCTGGAACCCGGGAGCTCGGCCGGGGTCATCGTGTACGAGAACACCTGGGCAGCGCCTTTCGCCCGTGCCCTGCGACGCGGCGGAGCGCAGCTCGTGGCCGCCGGACGGATTCCCGTGCAGGCCCTGCTGGCGTCGTTGGACGCCCTGGAGGAACCGCCCGCCGGAGAGTGAAGCCCCCACAGCCTGGAGATGAGCACCATGCCCGGACTTCTTCGCGGGGTCGCCCGCACCGCCGTCATCGCGGGCACCGCCACCGCCGTGTCCAACCGCGTGTCCCGCCGCCAGGGCGGCCGCTGGGCGCAACAGGACGCCCAGCAGCAGGCCCAACAGGAGGCCCAGCAGCAGGCGGCGGCCCCGCCGCCCCCGCCGCCCGCCGCCGCACCGCCGGCCGACGACATGACCACCAAGATCGAGCAACTGAAGCAGCTCAGCACCCTCAAGGAACAGGGCGTGCTGACCGAGACGGAGTTCGCCGAGCAGAAGCGCCGACTGCTCGGCTAGGCCGAGCGGAGGAGGGGGGGTACGGACCGCGGTCCGTACCCCCCTCCTCCGTGGTTGGCCAGTCAGCGGTGCGTGCGGGTCAGGAGCCGGCGTTGACGTTCGCCGCCAGTGCCGCCTTGAGGGCGTCGCGCAGTTCGGTCCTGTCCTTGGCCACGGCCGTTCCGAAGGGCCCGCCCCGATCTGGTTGCCGACGATCTCGAAGGCGTTTCCGCCGTCGGTCGTGAAGACGAACTTCACGCCGAGCTGCTTGCCGAGCGCATCGGTGATGTCCGGGTCGACGCCGACGATCCTTCCGTTCTCGGTGAACTCCATCGGGGCGTACGTCGCGTCCGTGCCGACCTTGATGACACCGGCCTGCTGGACGTCCGCGGGCAGCTCGGTGAACAGGGGGCGCTGGGTGGAACGCCGGGCGTGCCCGTGTCTCAGGCGACGACGCGCAGGCGCGTCACGCCCGGGTCGAGCGCGCCGCGGACATGGCCGTTCGGCGCGGTCGCGGTCCGCTGGAGGAAGCGGACGGCCTCCGCGGTGATGACTTCGCCCGGCAGGACGTTGGGGATGCCCGGCGGGTACGCCGCCAGGGTGTCCGCGGAGATCCGACCGACGGCTTCCTCCGCGGCCACGACCACGGCCGGGCTCAGGAACGCCTCGCGGGCGGTGAGCTTCGTGGCACCGGGAGCCGGCAGCCGCAGCATGCCGGCGCCGCCGGCGCCGGCCGAGTCGGTGGTGAGCGGGGAGGGCAGGGTGTGCAGCGCTTCCACGAACCGGTCGGTGTCGGGGACGGACCCCGCGCCGATCACGGCGACGATCGCCGCGTCGGTCGCCACTTCGACCATGACCTGATGGTCCCGGAAGAGCCGGCGCCTGGCCTCGTGGCCCGTGATCCCGCCGGCGCGGGTGTCGATCGCGATGCGCAGCGGGTCCGCCCGGACGATGTCGGGGAAGGCGTGGAACCCGTCGCTCACCACCGTGAAGCGGCCCAGCGCGCGAACGGCGCCCCGCACCCGGTCCGCGGCCCCGACCGAGCTGCCCGTCGCGTCGGCGTCGGTGACCAGGTTCCTTCGGGCGAGATCGAGCGACGCGGTCAGCAGCGCACTCGCGCTGGTGGACTGCACGAGCCGGAACGCCCGGTCCACGAGCGGTTCGAGCAGGTCCGCGAAGGGGCCCTCCGCCAGGTGGAGCATCGCCGACTGCGTGAGGCTGCCCGCCAGCTTGTGCGTACTGGAGGTCACCAGGTCGGCGCCCAAGGAGAGGGCGTTCGCGGGGAGGTCGGGGTGGAAGCCGAAGTGCGATCCCCACGCCTCGTCGACGATCAGCGGTACCCCGGCGGCGTGGGCGGCGTCCGCGACGGCGCGTACGTCGGCCACCGCGCCGAAGTAGCTCGGGGACACGATGTACACGGCGGCCGCGTCCGGTGTGCGTTTGAGCGCCGCCGCCACGTCCGCGGCCGTCACACCGTGGGCGATGCCCTGCTCCGGGTCGACGGACGGCTGGACGAAGACGGCGTCCATGCCCGACAGCACCAGCCCGTCGATCACGCTGGAGTGCACACTGCGCTGCACGACCAGCGTGCGTCCCAGGGCGGGGGTGACCATCGAGGCGATCTGATTGCCCTGCGAGGCGCCGTTCGTCAGGAACCAGGTGCGCCGCGCGCCCCAGGCCTCGGCGGCCAGCGCCAGCGCCCCGTCGAGCGGGGTGTCCGATCCGAGGTCGATGCCGTCGAGCAGCGGCGGGAAGTCCAGCGCCGTGATCCGCGGGCCGAAGACCCCGGCGAGGTCCGATCCGGGGGTCGCGGCATGGCCGGGGACGTTCAGCCTCAACCAGTCCCGTCCCGCATGGCCCAGTACCGCCTCGGCGTACGGGGCACGCAGCTGGCCGACGCCAGGGCGGGAGGGCGGGGGGACGGCAGCGGCGGGGACGGAAGTGGGGGAGGGGGTGCGGTGATCGGTCGTTCTGATGTTCACCCCCGGAGCGTGACAGCCGTCCAGCCATTGAGGAACGATGGACTTTTCGTTACCCCTCCATACGATGTCTATATGCTCGACGTCAGGCAGCTCCAGGTGCTCCGCTCCATCGCGCAGGAGGGCTCGCTTGCCGCAGCAGGCCGCGCACTGCACTACAGCCAGCCCACGATCACCCACCACCTCGCCGCCCTGGAAGCCCACTTCAGCGCCCGGCTCGTCCAGCGCGGACCGCGCGGCGCCACGCTGACCGAGCTCGGCGAAGCCCTGCTGCCGCACGCCGAAGCCGTGCTCGACCGGCTGCGCCACGCCGAGCTGGAGGTGCGCAACCTCGCCGAGCGCGGCATGCGCACCCTCCACATCGGTACGTTCCCCACGGCGGGCGCCCTGCTGCTGGCCCCCGCGGTCAAACGCCTCCACCGGCAAGGGGTCCACATCTCGCTCACCGAGGGCGAGCTCCCCCTGCTGTTGCGCGGGTTGCGGGCCAGGGAGCTCGACGCCGCCCTCGTCTTCTCACAGCCGGGCGACAGCCTCGATCTCGACGCGGACTTCGAAGTGCACCCGCTGCTGTCCGACCCGCTGCTCCTGGTCATGCCGGAGGACCACCCCTGCGCATCGCGGGACGAGGTGTCCCTCGGGGAGCTGCGGGACACCGCGTGGGTGGGCGCGGCCGACCCGCACGACCCCTGCGACCGCGTGCTGGCATGGGCGTGCGGCCAGGAGGGGTACGAGCCCCTGCACGTGATGCGCACCGACGACTACGCGGTGGTCCAGGGCCTCGTCGCCGCGGGGACGGGCGTGGCCCTCGTTCCGCGGCTCGCCCTGGGACAGTCGAGGCCCGACCTGGTGGTCCGCCCCCTCGCCCGGCCCGATCTCGCCCGGGAGATCAGCGTCGCCGTACTGCGGTCCACCTCCGCCGGCGCCGCCCAGGAACTGATCGGGGCGCTACGGGAGCAGGCCGCGCTGATCGCGGACCGCTGGGCCGCGGCCTGATCGCGCGACGCCCACCCGCTGTTGGCTCCGTGCGGCCCTCGCCCACGACACCGGCCGGTCTCACGGAGGCGCCGGCGCCCGCGGGGGCGGGCGGTCATTCCCCGGCGGCCGGTCCTCGCCCCGCACGGGCGTCGAGGACCGCCGCGGTGAAGCCCGCCAGCTGGGCCCGGAGCTCCTCGCGGGGTACGCCCTTTTCGCCGGCCAGGTGCGCCACCAGGTCGGCCCGGGTGGCCGCGAGCAGGGCGTGGGCGGGGAAGTCGGTGTCGGCCGGACCGGGGACGAGTCGCAGCAGGTCCCGGAGCAGGGTGTGCCACTGCTCGTAGTGCTCCGTCCGGTAGGGGCTGTCCGCGCCGCTCCCCTCCAAGGCCAGGGCGAGGTGGCGGTTGTCGAGTTTGAAGCACAAGAGGGCGTCGAGCAGGGCCGGTACGCGCCGGGCCGCCGGTGTGGCCGGCCCCAGGGGCTCAGGGCCCCGTTCGACCGCTTCCCTGATCGGTTCGAGCCGTGCCTCGTAGAGCGCGCGGATCAGTCCGCCCCGGTCGCCGAAGGCGCGGAAGAGCGTCGCCTTGCCGACGCCGGCCGCTGCCGCGATGTCGGCCATGGTCACGTCTTCGGGACTCCCGCAGTGGGTGAACAGGGTGTCGGCGGCGGCGAAGACGGCCGCCCGGTTGCGGACCGCGTCCTTGCGCGGCTTGCGTTCGACGGGCATCGGGTTCCCTCCGGTTGCAAAACGGACCGGCGGTCCGTATCTTGCGGGGAGAGAAGCGGACCGTCGGTCCGTATCGTAATGGACGGAGAACCGTCGTGCCCGCGACCACCACACCCCCGGATCTGTACCGCCACAGCCTCCGCCTGCTCCTGGACAAGGACATCGCCTCCTGGGTCGGCCTGTGGGCCGAGCACGGCGCCATGGAGTTCCCCTTCGCCCCTCCGGGCTGGCCCAGGAGGTTGGAGGGGCGGGAGGCCATCGCCGCCTACATGCGCAACTATCCCGACCACATCGACCTGCACGACTTCCCCGACCTGCGGATCCACGAGACCACCGACCCGGGCACCCTCGTGGTCGAGATGCGCGGAGTGGGCCGCCTGGTCGCCACCGGGAGCCCCTTCGACATGACCTACATCGCCGTCGTGACCGTCCAGGACGGGCAGTTCACCTCCTACCGCGACTACTGGAACCCCCTCGCCGTCCACGAACCCGGGGCGGCCTTCATGACGGACCCCACGAGGAGCAGCGCCCGATGACCACCACCGCCCCCACGCCCCCGACCCGCACCACCCTGGTCATCGGCGCCACCGGCACCACCGGCAGCCGCACCACGGCGCACCTCGTCGCCGCCGGTCAGCGCGTCAAGGCCGGCAGCCGCCGGGCCACGCCGCTCCCGGGCGCCGATCCGGTCCGCTTCGACTGGTACGACCCCACCTGCTTCGCCGATGCCCTCGCCGGGGCCGACCGGGTCTACCTCGTCCCGCCCATCGGCGACCCGGACCCGGCGGCGGTCATGCTGCCCTTCCTCGAACGGGCCCGCGCCTGCGGTGTGCGCCGCGCCGTACTGCTGAGCTCCTCGGCGATCACCGAGGGCGGCCCGGCGGTCGGACGGGTGCACCGGGCCCTCCCCGGCCTGTTCGACGAATGGGCGGTACTGCGCCCCTCCTGGTTCATGCAGAACTTCACCGGCGCGCACGCCCACGCCGACGGCATCCGCGCCGACGGCGTCATCCGGACCGCGGCCGGGACGGGCCGCGTCGGATTCGTCGACGCCGACGACATCGCCGCCGTCGCGGCCCGCGCCCTCACCGACGACCGCGCGCCCGACACCGACCTGGTCCTCACCGGGCCGCAGGCGCTGAGCCACGACGACGTCGCCGCACTCCTCACCGAGGTCACCGGCCGCCCGGTGGTGCACCACCAGCTCACCTACGAGGACATGCGCGACCGCCTGGCCGCGGTCATGCCGTCGGCGTTCGCCACGATGCTGGCCGGGATGGACCGGTCCATCGCCGAAGGCGCCGAGGACCGCACCACGGACACCGTCCACCGTCTCACCGGCCGCCCGCCGCACGACTTCCGGACGGTCGCCGTACGGGAGCTCTGCGGCCGGGCCGCCCCGGCGGGCGCGACCTCGGCGGACGCGGCCCCGACGAGGAGCGCCCCTTAGCCGGAGGGGCCCGCGGCGGTGTGCTCGAGGATCGCGGCGACGATCGTCGCCCAGTCCGCTCGCTCGACCCCGTGCCCGGCATCCTCCAGGGCCAACAGCCGTCCCCCGGGGATCCGTTCCGCGAGTGCCCGGCCGTGTCGGAGCGGGAACATCGGATCGGCGGTCCCGTGGATCACCAGCGCGGGTACGGCGATCGAGGACAGCGGAGCCTGCGCGATCGCGCCGTCCGGGAGCGCGTCGTGGTTGCGGGCCGCGCCGAAATCGTGGGCGCGCTCGACGTCGCGGCGGACCAGGTCGCGGGCGGCGGCCTCGTCGAACGGGCGCCGCCCGCCCGCGAGCACCCGTGCGTAGGCGACCTGGTGCTCCACCACCGCGTCGGCATCCGGCTCTTCGGCGTCGGCTGCCGAGACGAACCGTACGAACTCCTCGGTCGGCGGGGGCAGCTCAGGGCCGCCCGGCACGGCGCAGGACGTGCTGATCAGGACGAGCGACCGGACGCGGCCGGCGTGACCGAGCGCCAGCAGCTGCGCGAGCGCCCCTCCGGCCGAGACGCCCACGACGTGCGCGGCCGGGACCTCGTGGGCGCGCAGCACGCGGACGGCGTCAGCGACCAGGTCCGCGGTCGTGTACCCGGGCTGGCCCGGCGGGTAGGTGACCGACCGGCCGGTGTCGCGGTGGTCGTAACGGATCACGAAGCGCCCGCCCGCGGCGAGCATCCGGCAGAAGCCCTCCTCCCACCAGAGCATCGAAGCACCCAGGCCCATGACGAGCAGGACGGGCGGATCCGACGGATCGCCGAAGGACTCGGTGCACAGCCCGATGCCGTCCACCTCGATCACGCGCTCAGCCATCGTCGCTCCTCCTCGCCCGTCCCATGATGCCCACGCGTGCGGGTCCGGAAGGCCGGTCGGCGCACTGCCCGGGCGGCCGGTGTTCGCCCGGACGGTCCAACGGGCGCGGGCTCCGGGGGGCGCCTACGCTGAAACGGCAACCCGCCGACACGCCCCTGGTCCCGCGGTCGGGGACGGCGCGTCCGGCTCAGTTCAGCACCGAAAGGCGGTTCCCACATGGCCACCAGGTCTGACGCTCCCGTTCTCGACACGCTCGCCGCGATGACCATCGACTCCATCGAACACTGCAGCATGGACGAGAAGACGCTCATCACCACCCGCATCGCCGCCCTCGTCGCCATGGACGCCCCGGCCATCTCCTACTTGGCGCACATCAGCCCCGCGGTCAAGGCCGACTTCACCGTCGAGCAGCTGCAGGACGTGCTCGTCGCGATCGCCCCCGTCGTGGGCACCGCGCGCGTCATGTCGGCCGCGGGCCACATAGCCCAAGCGTTCGGCGTCGCCATAGCCATGCTCGAAAGCGAAGCTGAAGCCATGGCCGCCGCCGAAGAAGAAAGCCGCCACAAGTCCTGATCCGTTCCCGACCTGAGCTGCGCGCCTGCCGCGACTGCCGAACCTGCTGCGCCTGCCGTACCCGGCACCGGGAACGGCAGGCGCAGCAGCCGGGCGGGGAAGTCCGCGAGTTGCGCATCGGCCTTGGCCCTCCCACGGGGACGCACGGACGCGCCGGCAGCCGGTACGGCGTGCTGCCGGCAGGTCCGCCACGTCCACCGGTTCCTCCGGACGGCCGAACCCGGCTCGCCCCCCGCGCGGGCCCGGGCGAGTCTTGACAGGATCGACCCTGTCGACCCGGAGGCCCCCTTGAGCGCGATGGATGTTCCCCTTCCGGACGATCGCCCCCAGGGCGTGCCGACCGAGGCCGCAGCGGCCAGGACCGGCACCCCCACGCTCACCTGGGTGACCCTCGCGATGATGACGACGGCCTCCGTCGCCAGCCTCCGCGCCGCGCCCACCATGGCCGTGTACGGCCTGGCCTGCGTGTTCCTGTACCTCGTACCCGCGATCGTCTTCCTGCTGCCGACGTCGCTGGTCTCGGCGGAGCTCGCGTCGGGGTGGTCGGGCGGCGTGTACCGGTGGGTGAGCGAGGGCCTGTCGAAGCCGCTCGGGTTCCTCGCCGTGTGGTGCCAGTTCGCCATGACGATCTTCTACTACCCCAGCCTGCTGGCGTTCGTCGCGAGTACGTTGGCGTACGTCATCGATCCGGCCCTGGCCTCCAACGGCGTCTACACGGCCATCGTGATCGTCGTCCTCTACTGGACGGGCGTCTGGGTGTCCGCGCAGGGCACGAAGGCGTTGTCCGGGCTCGCCTCCTGGGGCCTGATCATCGGCACGCTCATCCCGGGCTCCCTGCTGGTGGTCCTCGGCATCGTGTTCCTCGGCCAGGGCAACCCGTCCGCCGCCCCGATGGGCGCCGCCAACATCTTCCCCGTCTGGACGGGCCTCGCCAGCCTGGTGCTCATCGTCAACAACTTCCTGAGCTACTCGGGCATGGAGATGAACGCCGTCCACGTCTCGTCGCTGAAGGACCCACCGCGCGAGTTCCCCAAGACGATGTTCCTCGCGATGGGGATGGTGCTGCTGATCTTCATCCTGCCGGCCCTCGCCATCAGCTGGGTGGTCCCCGCCGACCAGCTGTCGCTGACCGCGGGCGTCATGCAGGCCTTCGACGCGTTCTTCTCCTACTTCCACATCGGCTGGCTGACCCCGATCGCCGCGGTGGCCCTGGTGGCCGCCTCCCTGGGCGGGATGCTGACCTGGCTGGCCGGCCCGTCCAAGGGCCTGCTGCTGATCTCGCGTCAAGAGGGCTACCTGCCGCCGTTCCTGCAACAGCTCAACAGCCACGGCGTCCAGCAGAACATCCTCGTCACCCAGGGCATCGTCACCACCGTGATCGCGCTGATGTACGCGCTGATCCCCAACGTGTCCAGCGTCTACTGGATCTTCTCGGTGATCACCACCCAGGTGTACTTGATCATGTACCTGCTGATGTTCCTGGCGGCCATGCGGTTGCGCAAGACCCACCCCGACCACCCGCGCGGATACCGCGCCCCGGCCCTGAGCCTGATCTGCGTGGTCGGCTTCCTCGCCTCCGCCGCGGCCATGGTCATCGGGTTCGTGCCCTCCTCGCAGTTCGGCGGCGGCAGCGTCTGGAGCTACGTCGCCATCGTCGGCGGCGGCCTGCTGCTCCTCGGGGTGGTCATCCCCTGGCTCTGCCTGCGGATGCGCAAGCCCAGTTGGCGCACCGCGGCCGCGGAGTCGACGGGAGACGTGGCATGAGCCCCACCCGCTTCGCCTCCCAGCACAGGTGGATCTACATCGGCGCGATCGTCCTGCTCGTCGGCTTCGTCGTGGTGGGGCTGATCCAGTACAAGGCCGTACGGTCCACCAACCAGGCCCTGGACAAGGCCAACCAGCTCACGGACGAACTGGTCGCCGCCGGATTCACCCGGCCCGATCCCCACACCCTGGCCCGCGCGCTCGGCGAGGACGGGGGCATCGTCTGCGAGGACCCCGCGTCCGCCCTCAAGTCGGCCCTGTGGAAGATCAACCTTTCCAACGGCGCCACCGGACCCGGCCAGCGCCCGGTCATCGTCGACCGCCGGGCCGTCCAGGCGGAGGCGCTCGTGCTGAAGGTCTACTGCCCCGACACCCTGCACCGCATCCAGGACGAGATCAACGACCTGAAGACCGAACAGACGGTGAGGCGCGACGATGGCTGACCCCGCCCGCGACACGGCCGGCGCCGACCCCGACGCCGCCGCCCGCGCGCTCGCCCTCTCCCTCGCCGAGCGCATCGACGCGCTGATGCCCCGCGCCAAGTCCGACCTGGCCGAACTGGTCGCCATCCGCTCGGTGGCCGACCCCCGGCAGTTCCCTCCCGAGGAATGCGAGCGGGCCGCCCGGTGGGTGGCCGACGCGTTCACCGAGGCCGGCCTGATCGACGTACGCCTGGAAGAGACCGCCGACGGCAGCCACGCCGTCCTCGGCCACCGGCCGGGCCCGGAGGGCTCCCCGACCGTACTGCTGTACTGCCACTACGACGTGCAGCCGCCGCTCGGCGAAGCCGCCTGGACCTCTCCGCCGTTCACGCTCACCGAGCGCGACGGACGCTGGTACGGACGCGGCACCGCCGACTGCAAGGGCAACATCGTCATGCACCTCACGGCACTGCGGGCCCTGGGCGACAACCTGCCCGTGGGGCTGAAGTTCGTCGCCGAGGGGTCCGAGGAGCAGGGCACCGGCGGGCTGGAAGCGTACGTGACCGCGCACCCGGGCGACATCTGCGCCGACGCGCTCCTCATCTGCGACACCGGCAACGCCGCCGTCGGCCGCCCCACCGCCACCACCGCGCTGCGCGGCCTCGCCAACGTCGTCGTCACCGTCACCACCCTCCGCGGCGACCTGCACTCGGGCATGTTCGGCGGTCCCGCCCCCGACGCCCTGGCGGCCCTGATCCAGATGCTCTCCACGCTGCGCGACGCCGACGGAGGCACCCGCATCGACGGCCTGGACTGCACCGGCACCTGGACCGGGGTGCCGTACGAGGAGGAGCAGTTCCGGGCCGACGCCTCCGTCCTGGACGGGGTCCGCCTCACCGGCTCGGGCTCGGTGGCGGACCGGCTCTGGGCGCGCCCGGCCGTGACGGTGCTCGGGATCGACTGCCCGCCCGTGGTCGGCTCCGCCGCCGCCGTACCGGCGAAGGCGCGGGCCCGGGTGAGCCTGCGCGTGCCACCGGGGACGGCCTCCGAAGCCGCGCTGGCCGCCCTCACCGCGCACCTGACGGCCGCCGCGCCCTGGGGAGCCCGCGTCTCGGTCGAGAAGGAGGGCACCGGGTCGCCGTTCCGCGCGGCTACCGACGGGCCGGCCTACCGGGCCATGGGACGGGCCATGGAGCAGGCGTACGGCCGCCCGATGGAGTTCCTGGGCCAGGGTGGCTCCATCCCCCTGTGCAACGTACTCGCCGGAACCTGCCCGGACGCGGAGATCATTCTCATGGGGGTGGAGGAGCCCCGCTGCCTGATCCACGCGCCCGACGAGAGCGTCGATCCGAGCGAGATCCGCACCATGGCCCTCGTCGAGGCGCTCTTCCTCCTCGGCTACGCGTCGGCGCGCTGACACGGCGGAAAGCCGGAGCCGCGAACATCTCGCGGCTCCGGCAACCGGCCCCGGGGGGAGGGCCGTTCTCGGTGGGCGGGGGTGGATGCGGCAGAGCGCGCTCGCATCCCCGCCCAGGGGTCAGCCCGCGGAGCCCTCCAGGGTGCTGTCGGGGATCCAGGAGCCGTGGAGGCCGGCGCTGACGCGGTGGGGGAGGTGGACGGTGGCGATGCGGTCGAGGCCGGCGGCGTCGAGGACGAGGAGCTGTGACGCGTTCTGCTTGAGGTCGGAGACGACGGTGAGGAGGTAGCCGTCGTCCTCCCGGGCGGTGCCGGCAGCGGGGACGAAGACCGCTTCGCCGGGCATGCGGGCGTCGCCGATCTGGTGGATGCGGCGGGCGCCGGTGGTGCGGTCGTACTTGACGACGCCGTAGCCGCCGAAGCCCTTCTCGTCGGGGAAGGAGATGGCGTACTGGTAGCGGTGTTCGGAGCCGAGGTAGTCCTCGTTGACGGTGGGGAACTCGACGGGGAGGTCGTCGATGATCTGTTCGTCGACGGTACCGGCGGTCAGGTCGAGGATCCAGCGGCGGGTGTAGGAGCGGGAAACGGGTTCGCTGCCGCGTTCGGGCGCGCCGACCCACCAGTTCCAGGAGAGGCGGAAGCCCTCGCGGTCGACGGTGGGGCCTTCCAGAACGATGCGGCCCTGGTCGTCCTCGTAGGCGTTGGAGACGTGGAGCATGTTGCCGGGCTCGATGGAGAACCAGCGGGTGTGGCGGGCGCCGTCCTCGCCGCGGGGCATGATGCCGATCCGGGAGGGCTGCTCGTCGCTCCAGCTGTAGGGGATGCCGGAGCTCTCGGCGTGGTCGAAGGTGACGTTGCCCTCGACGAAGACGACGTGGCGGCGGGTGATGGCGAAGTCGTGCTTGAGCGAGGCGGTCGCTCCGGGGACCTCGGCGCTATGGGTGATGGCCCCCTTGGCGTCGACGACGTAGTAGGTCAGGAACGGCGGGAAGGGTGAGGAGGCGAAGAAGTGGAGTTCCCCGGTCACGGGGTCTTCCTTGGGGTGCGCGGTCATGGCGGTGCGCAGTGTGCCGTCGAAGTCGTAGGCGCCGACGGTGTCCAGGTCCGCGGTGAGCTCGAAGGGGAGGTTGGCCTCGCACAGGGCGAGGAGGCGGCCGCCGTGCTCGATGACGTGGGTGCCGGCGGCGCTGACGGTCAGGTCGGGGCCGTTTTCGGTCATGTAGGGGGCGCCGTCGAGGGCGGGGGTGTGGACCCAGCGGTTGCGGTACCACTCGGCGCGCCCGTCACGCAGCCGGATGCCGTGGACCATGCCGCTGCCCTTGAACCAGTGGGTGGGGGTGACACCGGGCTTCGGGTTGTGCCCGTTGCGCAACAGCCGGCCCGTCAGCTCGGGCGGCAGCGTGCCCTCGACGGTGAGGCCGGAGACGGAGACCTCCTCGGCGACGGGGGTGTAGTGGCCGGTCAGGTACGGCGGGATGGTCGTGGTCGTCATGGCAGGAATCCCTTTCGTGGATGCGTGGACGCGTGGACGCGTGGACCTGGAGGTGCGGATCTGTAGGTGCGCGGAAGCGTGGACGTGGCGCTCGGTCAGACGGTCCGTTCGGCACGGTTCTTGAGGTGGGCGAGCCAGCCCTGCAGGGAGTCATGGAGGGCCTTGCCGAGTTCGTCCGTCTCGGCGTCGACCGGGGCGCCGCTCCAGGACTCCTCGGTGTGGACGACGACACCGGCTTCGGACGGTTCGAAGGCCCACACGTGGATGCCGACGATGCCCTCGACGGTCCCGCCCCAGACGATCCGCTTCCCGGGATCGAGCTCCTGCACGGTGGAGGTGATGTCCAGGCCGTGGGTGAGCCAGCGGAAGGAGTTGCCGGGCAGCAGCGGTCCGTCGACCTCCGTCCGGTCGATGTCCGTGTTCCAGGCGGGCCAGGCCGCGACGTCGGTGTGCAGCGCCCACACGGTCGTGAGCGGCGCGTCGATCACGGTGCTCAGGCGGACGATTACGGGGGCGGTCTCGTCGATGGTGACCATGGCTGTACTTCCTTCTGGATGAGATCTGTCGGTGGTGCGGCTGTGGCCGAGCCAGAGGGTCTTGTCGATCGGACCCGGCACGATCGACAAGGCGCCCCCTATGGGTTCTGCCGGGCGGGGGAGAGCGGGGAAGTTCCCGGGTCGGTGGTCGGTCGGGCGGCGTTGGCGGTCCGGGAGGGCGCACCGGTCCGGCGGGTGAGTGGCACGGCGAGGAGTGCGGTGGCGGCGAGGACCGCGGCGGAGACCGTGAAGGCGGCCCGGTATCCCGCGGTGAGTGCTTCGAGTGGGGGCTGGCCGTTGGCCGCGTGGGCGGTGACCGAGCCGGCCAGGGTGGCGAGGGCGGCGAGTCCGATCGCGCCGCCGACCTGTCGGGTGGTGTTCACGAGCCCGCCGGCGAGCCCCGCGTCCTGCCGCGGCACTCCGTCCACGGCGAGCGCGGTGAGCTGGACGAAGGCGATGCTCAGACCCAGTCCGACCAGGACGCTCGGCCCGAAGACATCGACCAGGTAGCTCCCGTCCGCCCGCATCCACGACAACCACAACAGGCCGGCGGCCTCGGTCAACAGGGCGGCGGTGACGGTCGCGGTGGCACCGATGACCCGGGCGATGCGCGGGGCGAGCGCGGAGCCGATCATATGGGCGATGGCGAGCGGGAGTTGTCCCACCCCGGTGATCAAGGGGCCCGCTCCGAGGACCTGTTGCTGGTAGAGCGGCAGGAAGAAGAACAGGGCGATCCATACGGACCCGAGCAGCGCCATCAGCAGGTTGCCCGCGGCGACCCGGCCGGTCGCGAACAGCCTGGGCGGGATCAGCGCGTTCGGCCGGCGGCGCTCGACCACGCAGAAGGCCGCGAGCAGCACGACGGCCCCCAGAAGGGCGGTCAGCACCCCGGCGTCCGTCCAGCCGGCGCCGCGTGCAGTGGTCAGCCCCCACACCAGACAGGTCAGGGCGAGGGTGACGGTGACCGTGCCCAGCAGGTCGAACCGTCCGCCCTGCCGCGCGCCCAGCCGCTGATCCTGTCGTCCGCCCTCCGCCGACGCGTCCCGTGGTACGAGCGCCACCACGGCAGCCAGCACCGCCGCCGCTCCGAGCGCCACCGAATGGAAGATCCAGGGCCAGCCCCACGCCTGGGTGAGCGCCCCGCCCAGCAGCACGCCGCCCGCCGCTCCCGCGCCGGAGACCGCCCCCCACACGCCCAGGGCCCTGCCGCGCCCGGGGCCGGGCGGGAACCGGTCCATCACTAGGGCGAGCGCGGCCGGGGCGATCGCGGCGGCCCCGACGCCCTGCACCGCACGGGCCGTGATCAGCACGCCGGCGGAGGTGGTCAGTCCCGCCGCCACCGAAGCCAGCGCGAACACGGCGAGCCCGGCGGCCAGCACCCGGCGGCGGCCGAGCAGGTCGGCGACCCGGCCGCCCGCCAGGAGCAGTGCCCCGAACGCCAGGCCGTAGGCGTTGACCACCCAGGTGGTCCCGCCGTCCGACAGGCCGGCCCCCGCACGGATCTGCGGCAGCGCCACGTTGACGATCGAGGTGGCGAGCATGACGGTGAACTGGGCCGCGGCGAGCGCGGCGAGCACCGCTCCCGGCCCGGGGGTCCGGCCCGCTGCCCGGCCCGTCTGCGTGAGTGCAACGTTCATGCCGCACAGACTCGGCCCGGACGGTGTTCACTCTCCAGGCCCGACGGGGGCGGCCACTGTCCACTCCTGTCCGCACCTGTCCACCCGCTCGAGCCGAGGGAGCGCGTCCGCCGGCCGCTAACGGGGGTCGTGCAACTCCTGCTGCCACAACGCCTCACAGAGCAGGTCCAGGCCCTGGCGCAGGTGGCGACGGTAAGTTCCGTACGGAAGGCCGAGGCGCCGGGCGGCGGCCTCCTGGGTGGGCGCACCGGAGAAGTGGCCCGCCGTCAGGGCCTCGCGGGCGCGCACCCCGCGCGGGTCGAGCCCGAGGTCGTCGACGGCCCGGCGCAGCAGGGCGCGCAACTCCCCGACAGGATCACCGAAGTCCGCCGCGAGCCGGGTGCGCATCAGGGCACAGGCGGCGAACGCGTCCGCATCACGCCAGTGGGCCAGCGCTTCGCGTACGGCCCGGTCGAACGCGGTGCGCGAAACGGGCGACGGGCCGGCCGGGGCGGCGGGCATCTCGGTGGCCGATATGAAGTGCATGAGCCATGACTCCACCGGCAGTTGACGCCAGTCGACGCCGAACACCCCGTACGTGTACTCGCCGACCCGCGGCCGCGCCCCCGTGTCCGCCAGGGTGCCCTTGACGCGCTCGGCCCAGGTCTCGGCGTCGCGGAAGACGGCGAAGCCGTACGCGCGCCCGCGGGCGCGGGCCGCCTCGGCCTGGGCCCGGGAACTGCTCAGGTCGATGACGCGCGAGGGCACCTGGTACCGCTCGGGGTAGATCGAGAAGCGGCTGACGCCGATGTGCTCACCGGGGCTCACGGGCGCGGTGGCCTCGGTGTACCGCCACGCGGCGGCCACGACGGGATCGGTGGCCAGGTCCTGGGCATCGGGAGGGGACGACAGGGCCAGCCGCGCCGTGAACGCCACGATCCGGCCCGTGCTCACGAGCCGGTACACGCTGAAGGCCTGCGGCTGGCGCTGCGCCCAGTAGCGGACCAGGTCCGCGGAGGCGGCCCCTTCCGTCTCGGTGGCCATGCACAGGATGACATCGATGTCGTCCGGGTGCAGCGGGCGGTCGTGGACCTCGTCCTCGCGGGACCAGGAGCGCAGCCGGGCCAGCGTCGCACCCTCCCGGAACAGGTAGAAGAGGTCGTCGGTGACGGTCCATACCCGCTCCTCGGGCGCCTCGCGCAGGATGCGCAGGTACTCGTCCGCCAGGCGCTGGCGCATCGCCTCGAAGGCGTTGGGCGCCCGCCAGCGCAGGTCGGCGGCCAGCGTCTCGCGCGCCGCGTCGTGCGGGTACACGCCCCGCAGGGTGGACTCCATGAAGGGCAGGTCCCGCAGCCAGGAGAAGAGCGGATGGACGTCCTCCCCGGGGAGGACCGCGGCCAGCAGTTCCTCGGACGTCGAGTGGGCCTGCGCCGCCACCTCCAGTGCGCGGCGGTGGGCCGCCGTGGGCACCTCCCCGATCAGACCCGCCAGCAGGGTGCGCAGGACGTCCGCCGTCGGCGCCCAGATCTCCTCCCGGCCGCAGCCCTCCGATCCGGCCGCGGCCGCCAGCGACAGCGCCAGCGGGTTGCCCCCGGCGAAGCGCAGCACCCGGTCGCGCAGTTCGGGTCGGATCTGTGCGGCCACCAGCAGGCTCCGGGCCTGCTCCGCGGAGAACGGCTCCAGCTCGCTCACGTGCAGGAGCCGGGACCAGGCGGGATCGGCGGCCCACTGCGGCTGCGGAGCGCGCCGGCCGCCCAGGACGACGAGGGTGTCGTCCGCGGCGCGGGGCAGGAAGTGGTGCCACAGCCAGCTCTCCAGCCACTGGCAGTGTTCGAAGGAGTCCACGAACAGGACCGTCCCCGGAACGTCCAGGAACGGTCCGGCGGCGTGCTCGAAATCGGCCGGGTCCCGGCTGACGAACCGGCCGTCGAGCTCGACGAGCAGCCGCCCGGCCGCCCGGGCGTGGTCCGCCAGTCGCCGCAGCAGCGTCGACTTCCCGATGCCGCCCGGCCCGTACACGTAGAACGCGAACGGCGCCTGCGGATCTCCTGCCAACGCCTCGCCGAAGCGACCGAGTTCCTCGTCCCGGCCGACGAAGGCCCGTACGCGTGCTCTGCTCAGTCTTTCCCCCACGGACACCATGGCGGGCTCCATCCCTTTGTTCCAGCAGTGGACTGTGATCGCGTGGTCCGGGACCCTGCGCGGACCACCTGGCTCCGACGTGGCGGAGCCGTTCATGTCACGTGACGAGACCGAGGTTCTCGTCGTCGCCGTGGCCGGCGACCAGCAGAGTGGTCTCCTCGACGCGCTGGAAGCGGCCGTCGGGAGCCAGCTCGGCGAAGAGGTAGACCTCGGTGCGGGAGGTGTGGCCGTCGTGGTGGAGGAGGGTGACGGTGTGCCGATCGGCGTAGCGCGGTCCGTCGCGCAGTTCGTCGTGCACCTCGATGTGCCCGCTGCGGATCAGGGAGCGCAGGCGCGCCATGTGCTGGACGAAGGAGGCGCGGTCGCTCCACACGCCGTTCGTGCGCTGGCGGTAGTCAGGGCTGAAGTGCCGGTCGACGGCTTCGGTGAGGTCGAGGCCCGGGGTGAACAGCAGATCGTTGATGGCTCGGGTGATGTCGGTCGATGTCATGGTCGTCTTCGCCTGGGGGGAGTGGGGGGTGTACGGAAGAAGTCCGGGCTCCTGGAGCCGCGGAGGACGGTGCCCGGGAGGGCGGGGGAGGGCGGGGGTGGGCGGGGCGGGACGAACGCCGGTCGTGCTCGTCGGTCACCGCCGGTGGTGCGTCAGGGGACGGGGGTGAAGTCCAGTGGCAGCGCGAGCGGGCCCCGGGTGTACAGGCCGGCCTCCTGGTACCGGAAGCCGGGGCTGTGGCGGACCTGGTCGAGCAGGGGCAGGAGCATCGCGGCGACGGTTTCGATCTCGGCGCGTGCGAAGGCCGTGCCGACGCACTGGTGGAGTCCGGTACCGAAGGACAGGTGCTCGGCGGCCGCGGTGAAGGAGCGGGCGGTGCCCAGGTCCGGGCGGTGGATGTCGAAGGTGTCCGGGGCGGTGAAGGCGCCCGGGTCGCGGTTGGCCGCGCCGATCATGCAGAAGACGGTGGCACCCGCCGGGACGGTGGTGCCGGCGAACACGGTGTCCTCCTCCACCTGGCGGGGAACGAGCTGCACCGGCGGGGTGTAGCGCAGGGTCTCGGCGATCGCGGCGGCCAACAGGTCCGGGTCCCGGCGGACCCGCGCCAGCTGCTCGGGGTGGTCGATCAGGTGCTTGAAGAGCAGGGCCAGCGTCTTGTCCGCGGGCTCGGTGGCGGCGGCCAGAACATTGATGATCAGCGCGGTGACGTCGCGATCGCTCATGGCGATGCCGTCGAACTCGGCGGTGCACAGCGTCGATATCAGGTCCTCGCCGGGGTCGCGGCGCCGCTGTTCGATCACGGGGAGGAGGTGGGCCTCCAACTGCTCGGCGCAGTCCGTGCAGTGGCGGCGGCGTTCGGGAGTGAGGGTCAGGCTGGTGATGAACTCGGCCACCCCGCCGTGCCAGGCGGCCACCTGCTGCCAGTCCCTGCGGTCCAGGCCCAGGACGTCGAGCGTCACGTGGATGGCGAAGGGCTTGCCGAAGTCGTTGACCAGGTCCATCCGGCCGAGGGGGAGGAAGGGGGCCACGAGTTCGGCGGCGGTGGCGCGGATGACGCGCATCTGGTCCTGGAGGGCACGGCCGGTGAAGGCCCGGACCACGATTCTTCGTTTGGCGGTGTGCTCGGCCCCGGTCATCTGGGCGAGGACCGGCCCGCGCATCACGGGCTCGGCGCGTACCTGCAGGGTCTCGGTGCTGAACGCCTCGTGGTCGGTCAGCACCCGCTTCACGTCCTCGTAGCGGGAGAGGAAGTAGCTGTCGATCGCGGGTTCGTAGTGCACCGGAGCCTGCTCCCGCAGCCGTGCGAAGTAGCGGTAGGGGGCGGCGGCGAAGTCCTCGGACAGGACGCTGAAACCGGTATCGACCACGGGCATGGTGAAGACCTCTCGAACTGCGCGACGCGTGGAAGGAACAAGAGACGGGTCGGCGAAGCCCGCGCCCTGGTCCTGGCCGAAGGGGGTTCCGGCCGGGACGCCGCCTGCCGTCCCTCGCGTTCGCGAGAGGGCGGGCAGGCGGGCCGTCCGGCCTGCAAGACGAGGGAACGGCTGCACGGGTTGCGCCAGTTGGGGCGGCTTCACACCCGACCATCGGGAAGAAATCGATGCAAGACGCGTCGTTCTCGGCGCAGGTCGGCCCTGCCGTCGTCAGGGCGGGGCTCGCCGGCACCAACCCGATCGCGGCTGATCCACCGACGGTTAGGGTTGAACTCTGTTCGAACGGAAGGGCGTTGCGGCAGCCGCGGTCGCAGCATCCCCTGTGTCCCTGGCTCCAGTGAACCCGAGAGGACCTACCTACCGTGAACGCCTCGTCAGGATCGCCGTCCGCAGTCAAGGAGGAGGAGAAGAAGAAGAAGCCGGGCTGGGGCCCGTCCGTGACGTATTTCGCGGTGTTGGCCCTCGTGCTCCGTCTGACCGACGTCTGGTCCTGGTGGGCCGTCCTCTGGGCACCATTGTTCGTGTTCGCCGTCGGCTCCGTGGTGTACGAATGGCGACTGACGGCCCGCAGCCGGTGGCGCATGGGCCCCATGGAGTGGGTGCTCCTGACCGTCACCCACCTCAGTCTGGCCGCCGCACTGGCGAGGATCCTCGGTTTCCTGCCCCGGTGAGGGTGACGCCAGAGGGGGAACCTTCAATACCGGTCCAGGCGGTGCGCGTACGGCATCGGCAGCGACGGTGAGCCCCCTCCGGGGAACCAGGCCGTGCAGAGGTCCCGGTACCGCTCGGGCACCGATCCGCCGTGCGCATCGAGGTCGTCGAGCGAGAAGTACCCGAGGAGCAGCCGGACGAGTGCCCCGTCATCGGGAAGCAGGCTGCCCCGTCGAAGACCGTCGTACGCCGTCTCGTGCACGCTGTCCGACCGGCCACCGGCGGTCCGGCGCCGCAGTTCGGGTTCGAGCCGGCGCAGCCAGGTTCCGGGCGCACGGCTGTTACCACCAGCGGACGGGGTACCGGGCCGCTCCCCGGCGTACGCGGGACGCTGCGAAACCGGCGAGGACGAGGACCACGGCGGAGCCGAGCAGCAGGGGCACGAACCGAGCGGGTGCCGGGGTCTGTAGCACGACGACGACGGCGGTGGCGCAGGCGGGTGAGTGCGGGGTCCGGGCGAGGGTGGTCGCGGCGAACGTCAACCCCCCGGCCAGCGCCGCACTCCAGGGGTTGCTCTGTGCCAGCGCGAGGACCACGTACCCGGCTCCGGCACCCAGCAGGTGCGCGACGACGACGCTCCGGGGCTGGGCCACGGGCAGGGTGGGGGTGCTGTGCAGGACTCCGGCACTGGCGGCGAGGGACGGTACGAGCACCGGTTCGCTGATCACCGCCCCGATGGCCGCGAGTACGAGCAGGGCGGCGGTGACCGCGCCGACGCCGTGGAGGGCCGCCGCCGCGCCGGGCCAGGCGGAACTCCGGCGCCCGCCCGGTTCCGGACGCGGTACGTCCTCGCGAGGCGCCCCGGGGCCGGGCGCGCGCAGGTCGGGCAGCGCGGAGTCAGCGTTCACGGGGGCGGCTCCTGGAACGGCGGTGCACGGGTCGGCGGAACGACGGGAGGGGTCGCACCGTCGACCACCCTGCACCGCTGGTCTGTCACCGGCCTACAACGCCGCCTTCGTACGACGGGTGCCGCGCCCCCAGGTGCGGCGCCCCCAGGCGTGGCGCCCGATCGCTGCTCCGAGCCGAGCCGAGCCGAGCCCGAGGGCCGGCCACGTCGTCGCCGCGGTCCGCGGTGTCCCCGCACGGAGCCGCCGGGGAGTCGCGCGGCGTACGGCTGCCGCGTGCCCTTGGATGGGGCCGTACGCGGACGGACCGACCACGAGCTCCCGGAGACCGCTATGAGGAAGATCAAGGCGCAGCTGTTCATCTCGCTCGACGGTGTCGTGGAGGCGCCCGATCAGTGGCACTTCCCCTACTTCAACGAGGAGATGGGGGCGGCCGTCGACGCGACCCTCGGCAAGGCCGACACCCTGCTGCTCGGGCGCCGGACCTACGACAGCTTCGCGGGCGCCTGGCCGGACCGGGAAGCCGCCGGCGGGGAGGACGCGCCGTTCGCCAAGGTGCTCGGTGACGCCCGCAAGATCGTGGTGTCCAACGGTCCGTACGACTTCACCTGGCGGAACTCCGAACCGCTCGTTGGCGACCTCACCACAGCGGTTGCCGCACTGAAGCACGAGCCGGGTGCGGACACCCCCGTCTGGATCAGCGGCTCGGTCTCCGTCGTACGTCACCTGCTGGCCGCCGGGCTCCTGGACGAACTGAACCTCCTGCTGCACCCGATCGCCGTGCGCAACGGCATGCGCCTGTTCGAGGAGGACGCGCCGTCGATCCCGCTGGAACTGGTGTCCGCCGAGACCTTCCGGACCGGTGTGCTGAACCTCTTCTACGCCGTGGCCACCGCACCCGGCGAGGGGACGTACGACGATGCCAAGACCCACCTGCCCCAGCACCAGGAATGAGCGGCGGAGGGCCGGCCGCTCCTCCGTGATCGCGGGGGTGGCGGGAGCTCTGGTCGGGCTCGTCGGCGGCGGGTTCCGGTGGTGTCCGGAGCACGCCGACGGGCCGCGGTTCGGCCTCGGCCCTCCGGGCGGCAGCCGGGCTGGGGCGGCGGGCCGACTGATCCCGGTCGTCCGCGCCGCGGTGGGCGCCGCGGTGGCGTGCGCGATCGCCCAGCGGTTGCCGCACGCCGCGCGGGCAGGGGGATCCAGCACGTGGAAGCCGTATGGCGGCAGGAGGCCGAAACCCGTACGCTCCGGCCGCGGCCGGCGAAGTTCCTGGGCAGTCGTAGCGCGATCGGCTCGGGCCTGGTCCTGGGAAGGGAGGGCCGATCGTCCAGAGGGGCGCCGCGATCGGGTCCGCGGCGGGCCGGCGCGGCCGCCTGGACGTGCAGGGCGCTGAGGGCGCGGAGGACGCACGGATGTTGCACACCGCGCCACGCGGGGCGAGCCTGGCGGTGGCGTTCTCCGCCCCGCTGGGCGGGTCGCTGTTCATCCGGTCCGGGATGACGTCCGGCGCGCTGATGGCCTTCGATCCGTCCTCACGGGCGGTGGTGACCAGCCGAGCGAGCGCCTGCTGGCTGGCGGAAGCCTGACGGTGGCGGCGCTGGTGCTCTGCCTCGCCGTCCGCCTCGAGGCCGGAAGGAAACCACGACGGAGTAGCTCTCGGCGAACGGGTGGCGGCCTCCGGGCCGAGGGTCGCAGGCGGTGACGCCCCCACCCCCCGCCGGCGCGAAAAGCCCGAGCACCGGCGGCGGGCTCGCACTATGGTTGGCCGCATGAACGTCACCGGCCCCAGCACCACCGCGACCGCGCGAGCGACCAGCTCGCCGGTTGCCGCCGCCTGACCTTCCCCTCTCTCCCCGGCGACCGGACAACGGTCCGTCGGTTGTGCCGCGGCGCGCTCGCCCCCGGTCGGAGACTGAACGGTTCCGTTCTCCGGTGCCCTTCCGCTCGATGCGAAGGAGTCACCCCATGAATACCGAGCAGCTGACCAGAACGTTCGTCGAGTACTTCGAAGAGCGCGAGCACCGCCGCATCGTCGGCTCGACGCTGCTGCCACCGCCCGGCGACCCCGTCCTCTTCACCACCTCCGGCATGCACCCCCTCACTCCGTACCTGGAGGGCCGCCCCCACCCGCTGGGCCGGCGGCTGGTCAACGTCCAGCGCTGTCTGCGCACCACGGACCTGGAGGAGGTCGGCGACGCCACCCACCTGACGGTCTTCGAGATGCTCGGCACCTGGTCGCTGGGCGACTACGACGGCCCGCTCAGTCTCGACTGGGGATACGGGCTCCTCACCGAGGGGCTGGGCGTGGACCGCGGCCGGCTGTACGCCACCGTCCACGCCGGCGACGACCGGACCGGGCCGGACACCGCTTCCCTGGAGCTGTGGCAGGAGCTCGGAGTCCCCGTCGAACTGACCGTGGAGGACAACTGGTGGTCCAACGGGCCCGTCGGACCGTGCGGTCCCGACTCGGAGATCTTCCTGTGGAGCGGCGACGGCCCGCCCGAGTCGACGCCCACCCGCGACGACCGCTGGGTGGAGGTGTGGAACCACGTGACGATGACCCACCGTCGACTCGACGACGGTTCCCTGGTGCCCCTTCCCCAGCGCAACGTGGACACCGGCCTCGGCCTGGAACGGCTCGCCTCCCTGCTCCAGGGCAAGTCGTCCGTGTTCGAGTGCGACGTCTTCGACCCCTGGCGCAGCCTCGTCCCGGCCCTGTGGCCCCTGGACGAACGGTCGCTGCGCGTGGTCTGCGACCACCTGCGCTCGGCCATCGTGGTGCTCGGCGACGGCGTGCGCCCGGCCAACACGGGGCAGGGCTACGTGCTGCGACGCCTGGTGCGCCGGCTGCTCACCGTGCTGTGGCGGGAGGACGCCTCGCGGAGCATCGACGACCTGCCCGACGAACTGGTCCGGCACACGCTGGACCACTTCCGCCAGGACATGGGCCCGGGCGACGTACGCCGGATCCTGAGCGAGGAGGAGCGCCGCTTCCGCCGGCTCCTGGAACGAGGGCGGCAGGTGCTCGCCCGCCCCCGGTTCCGGGGCCCGCTGACCCGGGAGGACTTCCACTACCTCCACGACACCCACGGGCTGCCGCGCGAGCTGGTGACGAGCCTGCTGCGGGAGTGACGAAGCGTCAATCTCTGCTGTGGGCAGCCGTGTTCGCCGCAGCGGCGGCGTGCTGGTGGGCCCGTCAGCACGCCGCTGACCACGCTGCGGTCGCTCCGTCTAGCCGGCACTGATGGCCGTCACGTGCGTGGAGCCGTCGCGCAGGGCGGTGATGCGCACCTGTCCCGCGGGGAAGGGGTCCCTCCTGTTCGGTCCGGGTATCCGGGAGAACGGCGTCCAGGATCCGTCCGGCCTCCTGACGTCGTGCCAGATCCGTCCGTCGAGCCCGACCGCCACGACATGGGCGGAGCCGTCGGGTGTCCCGGCGATGCCGATGGCGCTGGCCCCCATGGTCGCCGTGATGACGCCCCGCGGGGGCCGGAAGCCGGTCCACGAACCGTCCGGCCGCCGCAGCTGGTGGTACACCATGCCGTCGAGACCGATCGCGAGGACCTGGGAGGACCCGTCGGGCATCCCGGTGATCGCCAGGGCCGGACCGGAGAACGTCGGGGCCCCGTCGTAGCCGGCCAGGCGTCCCCAAGCCGTCCACGCACCGTTCCGCCCGCGCGCACAGTGGTACATGGCACCGTCCGTGCCGTAACTGAGCAGCTGGGCCGACCCGTCGGGCAGGGCGGCGATCGACACCTTCGTGGCGCCCCAGCGGCTCTTCGCGGTGGAGCCGGGCAGGGCCCGGAAGCCGGGCAGCGCGCCGTCTGCACGACGCTGCTGGTGGAAGGCGGTGCCGTCCATGCCCGTCACCACGATCTGGCAGGTGCCGTCGGGGAAGGCGGCGATGTCCGCCTCCCGCACGGTGAACCCGGTCGAGCCGTCCGGTCCCGCGACGCGCTGCCAGGGTTGCAGCGTGTCCGAACCCCGTACGACGGTCAGCCACAGACCGTGGTCGGGCGCGATGCCCAGCACCACGACCGAGCCGTCGGCCATGCCGGCCGCGGCACTGTGGACCGCTGCGAACGAGCCCGATCCCGAGACCGACCCGGAACCCGAGCCGGATCCGGAGCCCGAGCCGGATCCGGCGCCGGCGGCCCCCGGCAGTGGACGCATGCCGCTCCACGACCCGTCGGGGCGGCGCTCGGTGTGGAAGAGCACCCGCCGTTCGACGTCGTACGGGGGCAGTTGCGCGGAGGAGAACCACACCGGGTTGGTGAGGGCCACCAGTTGGTCCAGGGTGGTGGAGGCGGGCTTGGGCCGGCGCACCTCGGCCCGGGCGAACAGGGAGGCCTTGCCCCAGCCGCGCCAGCGCAGCTGTCCCGTGCCGCTGCCGTCGATGCAGGTGGCGGCCATGATGCCCCACTCGGTGTACAGCGTGGCGATGCTGTCCGGAGCACCCGTCACGTTCAAGGTCACGTCGACGGCGTCGAAGAACGACAGGGGAAGTTCCTCACCGGGTCCCGCGACCGCTCCGCCGGAGCGGGCGGTGAAGTCCACGGTCACGGCCGCGGATTCGACGGCGTACGACCGGCCCAGCCGCAGTGCGTCCAGTACGGCGGGCGTCGACAGGCCGGCGGCGTACACGACGTTGTGGGGCCGGCCGACGGCGTCCGCCGGGCTGTGCGCGTCGCTGTTGCCGACGGCGGCGACCCGTTTGCCGAGGCAGAGCATCACGTGCCAGGCGGCGATGTTGGCCGCGTCGTCCAGGGTCCACGGCCCGTTCCACACCTCCAGCGCGTCCACGCGGTCGAGGCCGAACTCCCAGAAGGATCCCGCCGCCGGAGTGAGCGGATGGGCGGCGATCGTGAGTCCGCCCAGACCGTGCACGCGCCGGGCCTGGCCCTCGAAGGCCCCCTGGTCCGCGGGCCCGTAGCGCCAGTCCACCCATTCGCCCTGCGGCAGCCCGACGGCCAGCCAGTGGCCGTGGCGGGTGGTGACCTCCTCGGCGTTGATGACCAACAGGTCGGTCGGGACGTTGCCGCGCCAGGTTACGCCGGTGGAGCTGGTGTTGTGGTCGGAGGTGGCGATGAAGTCCATCCCCTCCTGGCGGGCGGCCGCGACGATCTCGTCCACCGTGCGCTGCCCGTCGGAGTGGACGCTGTGCAGGTGCAGGTCGCCGCGGTACCAGCCGGGCCCCCGCCCGGCCACCGCGGCCGGCAGGAGGTCGTACGGGGTCCGGGGCAGCGGTTCCCCGTGGTGCAGGGTGACGTCGACCTGCCAGGCCATGCCACCGGCGCTGGCGACCATCGGCCCCAGGATGACCGACCAGGCGCCGGGCTCGACGGGTCCGGGCACGTAGCCGGGGGTGGCGTCCGCCGCGGACAGGGTGAAGCCGGACCGTGCGCCGCCCGACCAGCCGCGGAAGCCGGCCGGGCCGAAGGCGCCGAGGTCCAGGATCCCGGCGGCGGTGTCGTGGGTGGTGGCGACGGAGATCCGCTGGACCCCGGCGGGGACGTCGAAGGCGACGTACGCCCACTGGTCGTTGCCGTAGGGGGAGTGGCCGCGGTACGTGGTGGTCACCGTGTCGCTGCCCCGGCCCCGCGTCGCGGCGTGCACGACGGGCGCGGGGACCAGCGCGGCGGCTCCGCCCGCGGCCAGCAGGGCCCCCAAGCGGAGCAGGGACCGGCGCTCGACACGCGGGCCGGAGCCCGAGCCCGAGCCGGAGCCCGAGCCGGAGCCCGAGCCGGAGTCGGAGCCGGGGTCGGAGCCGGGGTCGGGGGCCGGGTCGGGCGCAACGCTCGGGAGGTGTTCACTCGGCACAGCCGTGCTCTCCGTTCACGTGGGGTGGCAGGGAAGGCGTGCGTGCTGGTGCGAGGGTGCGAGGGTGCGAGGGTGCGAGGGCGCGGGGCGCGAAGGGTACGAAGGTGCGGGCGGATGCCGGAACGGCCGGCTCCGGCTAACGGCGCGAGCGCTGGGCCTCGACGATCTGTCGCACGGACCCGTCGAGGTCCATACGGCCCTGGATGCGCTCGGCGAACCCGGGGAACTGCCCGGCGACGGCGCTCAACAGCCGCAGCTCCAGCGGCGCGACGTTGACCTCGCAGCGGTCGCGGCGGACGGCCCGTACGACGCCGTCGGCGACCTGGCCGGGTGTGACGGTCCTGATGCCGTTCGGCGTGGTGGCACCGGTGGCCGCGAACATCCCCGCGTCGCGGACGAAGCCGGGCTGGACCAGGGACACCCCCACCCCCGTACCCCTGAGCTCCTGGCGCAGGGCGAGCGCGAATCCGCGCAGCCCGAACTTCGTCGCGTTGTAGAGGGAGGTCGACTTGGTGGCCGCCTTGCCGGAAATGGAGCCGACCAGCACGATGTGGCCGCGGCCGCGGCCCACCATGTGCTCCGCGAGCAACCGGGAGAGCACGACGGGCGCACGGAGGTTGACGTCGAGGGCGCGGTCGAGCTGGTCCTCGGTGTAGTCCAGGAGGTCGCCGCTGGCGGGCAGCGCGGCGTTCGCGACGAGGACGTCCGTCTCCGCGCACCGCTCGGCGAGGTGGACGACATCGGACCGTACGGCCAGATCCGCGACCACGGTACGGGCGCCGCAGGTGTCGGCGGTGGTTTTGAGGGCCTCCTCCCGCCGCCCGGTGACCGTGAGGCGGGCCCCCTGCGCGGTCAGGCGCGCGGCCAGGGCAGCGCCGATGCCCCCGGTCGCGCCGGTGAGGAGAACGTTCGATCCGGATATGTCCACGACCACTCCCGTGCGGCTGGCGAAGTCCTTCAACTGTTCGTTCGAACGAACAGTAGGGACGGCCCCGCTCCCTGTCCACACCTCGTCGTCCCCAACTCCCCGGTCCCGCCCGGGCGGTCGAGCCGGCCGATGGGGCAGAATTACGCCATGCCCCATGCTTCCGACACCCGCCAGCGCATCATCGACGCCGTACTGCGGATCATCGGGCAGGACGGCATCGCCGCCGTCACCAACCGGCGGATCGCGAAGGAGGCCGGAGTCTCCCTCGGCTCCGTCACCTACCACTTCGCAACGCAGCACGAGCTGCTGCGCGAGAGTCTGCTGCACTTCGTGGCCGAGGAGACCCGGCACTTCACGGCGCTCGCCGACGACTGCTCCGACGAGCAGTTCGACATCGGGCAGGCGGCCGAGGTGGTGGCGCAGGTGGCGGGCGGCAACGCCTTCGACAGCCGCCACATCGCGCCGTTCGAGCTGTACGTCCAGGCCGGCCGGGACGAACGGCTGCGTGCCGCCGCGGCCGAGTGCTTCGCCGCCTACGACCTGCTGGCCACCCGGATCCTGACCCATCTCGGCGTCCCGGACCCCGAACGCCTGGCCGGTGTGGCCGTGGCCCTGGTCTTCGGACAGCAGCTGCGCCGCCTGGCGACCGGCGCCCCCGCCGAGGACCTCGTCGACACCCTGCTGGTCCTCACGAAGTTCACCCCGGCGCAGACCTCGTAGCCGCGGGAGCCCGGAGGGACCGGGGGAGTGCGGGACGGGGAGCGTCCGTCCTCCCGAGTCCGGTCCGGTCGCTGCCGCTACCGATGTCGACAGCGACCGGAGTCGGGCGTGTGGCGTCGCGCGGGGTGCGCGGCGACTTCAGTACGTGTAGCCGACGTGCGCGAGCGCCTGCTTCAGCAGCGCCGCGTGGCCGCCCGGCATTTCGCCCTGCACGGCTGCCGAGAGTGCTTCCTGCGGGCTGAACCAGACCAGGTCCAGGGCGTCCTGACGGGGGCGGCAATCACCCGTGACCGGCACGACGTAGGCGAGTGACACCGCGTGTTGGCGGGGGTCGTGGTAGGGGGTGACGCCCGCCGTGGGGAAGTACTCGGCGACCGTGAAGGGCTGGAGGGAAGTGGGGATGCGGGGCAGGGCCACGGGGCCCAGGTCCTTCTCCAGGTGGCGCAGGAGCGCGTCACGGATCCGCTCGTGGTGCATGACACGGCCGGACACCAGGGTCCGGCTGATCGCCCCGTCCGTGCCGATCCGCAGGAGCAGTCCGATGGTGGTGACTTCGCCGGTGTCGTCCACGCGGACGGGCACGGCCTCGACGTAGAGGATGGGCATCTGGGCCCTGGCCATTTCCAGCTCGTCGCTGCTCAGCCAGCCGGGCGTAGTTTCGGTCGTGTCAGACATTCCTTGATCCTACTTTCCAGGGCGGGTTCCGGCCCAGATCACGCGTACGCCCGGCCCGGAGAGAACGGATCCCGGGGGCGGTCCCCGCGACCACGGACGGCCGGAACTCTACGGTGCGCGGGGCTGACGTAACGTTTGAGCATGAGCACGCCGCCGCCCCAGCAACCCCCCGGCCCGTACGGGCCCCCGCAGCCCCCGAGCCCCTACGGTGGACAGCCGTACGCCGCACAGCCACCCGCACAGGCACCCGCGCACCACCAGCCGTACCAGGGGCAGCCGTATCCGGGGCAGCCGTATTCGGGGCAGCCCGGTCCGCCGCATTCCCACCCCGGTCAGGGAGCCTGGGGGCAGCACCCGATGGGCGCGCCGCCGCGCAAGAACCGGATCGGCATGGTGATCGGGATCATCGCCGGAGCAGTGCTGTTGCTCGGCGCGCTGGGCGCGATCGGAATCAGGCTGAGCGGATCCGGCTTCCCCGAGGCCCGCTACCGGCTCACCGTTCCCAAGACCCTGGTGGACGGCAAGTACGAGCTGGTCCAGGATCATTCGGCCACCGCGGGCAAGGAAGCCCTGGACGGCGCCTACGACTCGAAGATCCGCGATCCGAAGCCGGCCGCCGGTCAGTACGCCTCCGAGTCCCCGAAGGAGTCGGGCGCCCTCGTCGTCTCGGGGATGTACGGCCAGTTCAAGGACACCGCGGGAGCCCGCAAGAAGATGCTGCGCGGCGCCGCGGACTCCAAAGGCGCGTCCCTGGCGGTCCCCGCGCGGGACATCACGCCCACCGGCTCCGACGTCACGCTGTCCTGCCAGGTGTTGACGGTGCGGCAGAACGGGGTCGAGGGCACCCTGCCGATGTGCGCCTGGGTCGACGAGAACACCGGCGCCACGGTCGGCATCCTCAGCGAGGAGAGCGCGCAGCAGAAGCCCGGGTCCGTCGACCTCGCCAAGACCGCCGAGACGACGCTCAAGGTGCGTGCCGAGATGCGCCAGCCCATCGGCTGACCGCGGCTTCGGGGGCCGGGCACGGCGGCGGCTCTAAACCGTCGCCGAGGTATGCCCAAAAGGTGACTTTCTGGAGTCTGAACCGGTCGGATAGCAATGACCCGGTGCCCCGTACACCTGCCGACGGTCGGCAGCGATTCCAGGGCACCCAGGAAGGAACGTCCCGTGATCCGCATTCGTCACGCCGCCGCTCTGGCCACCATGGCCGTCACCGCCCTCGCCGTCGCCGTGAGCCCCGCCTCGGCGGCACCCGGCGACACGCTCACCATGTGCTCCAGCACGCTCACCCCGGACGGCTGGGTGGACGCCCAGTGGTGGAACAGCGGCGGGTGCGGATCCGGCTTCACGCCCAACACCAAGCAGATCAAGGACCTCAGAGGCTACCCGGTGGGCACCCAGGTCGCCGCCTGCGCGTCCACGTGGCCGCCCGCCGGCTGGACCATCACCAACACCTACTACTCGAGCGGCTGTCGCTACTCCGCCGTCCCCAGCTTCAGCCCCAACACCTGGACCCTGAAGCGCACTTCCTGACCTCGGGGCGCGGGCGCCGTCGGCCGTCGGGGCCGGGCCGGCCCGGCCCGGCTGCCTTCCGTGGCCCCATGAGTACACGTCCAGCGCCGCAGTTGGCCGGGCACGGGATCCGGTTCGCCCGGCCCACCCAGTCCGGCCCGGGCCTCGGTCGGCGGAGGCGACCGTGCCGCTGCGCGAGCGGCAGGATGGCCGGGGAGAGCTGCTGAGGGTCCGTCATGGGCCCGTTTCTCGCACGATCGGATCCGGGATCGGCGGGGGCTGCGGCTCGTGATTGATCTTGCTCGCGCAAAGGGCCGTTCATGCCGTTCATGCCGTTCATGCGAGGTCAGACCGTCCATGAACGGGCTGGAACGTTCCCGCCGCGGTGAACGCGTCGGCGATCGGCGCGATGAGCGAGGCAAAGCGGCGGGCACCCGCGGTGCCGATCGGCGCCCATAGCGCGGCGCAGTGCTCGTCCGTTTCCACTTCGATGCGCTCGCGTGCCGCACTGCCGGCGTCGGTCACCACGCCGTGGGAGTCGAGCCAGCCGCGCGCGACGAGGCGTGCCGTCGCTGCGCTCCACTCCTCGTCGTCCCACTGACGGGTCGCTCGCGCGAGAGCTGTCGGCAGGCGGCCGGTTGCGGTGTGCAGGACGAGGCAGTCGCACGGCCCGAGGCCGTTGTCGGCGAGTACGACGAGATGGGCGTCGCCGCGCCACTCGCGCGCCACCGTGATCTGCTGCCACAGTGCGACAAGAGGATCGGACGGAAGCGCGACCGAGGCGTTCGCGGCGGCCAGCACCTTGCCGGCGTAGTCGGCACCGGCGACGACCGGGTCGATCAGCGAGCGCGCCTCGGCAAGGTGATCGTCCGTGAGGTGTACGTTGACGCGCCGCATCGCCCGACCGGCGGCCAGGAAACGGGCGGCCTGCCACCGCTCAGGCGGCGCGGCGTCCCACACGCCCGCCATGGCCCGCACCGCCCGCGGGCTGAAGTTGTAGAAGGCCGCGAGCGTGACGTGCCACGGAACCGCGCCCATCGCGGCCGTCCGGAAGGCCAGATACGCCGGCCCGCGGTCGGTCACGCCGAGTCCGGCGGCCTCCTCGGCGCTCTCGGGGGCAAGGTAGATGAACAGGTGGGCGGCGCTGACGACGCGGCTGACGTCACGGACGGCGTTCAGGTCCATCGGGCCGTCGCCGAGGAGGGCGGAGTCGGGAAGGTCGTCCAGGTGCATGGCGGTGGTGTCTCCGGGGAGTCGGGAGGCGCTGTCAGGCGGACGCCTGTGGCGAGGAACGGTGCGGGTCGTGTCCGGCCGGCGGGGCTGCGCCGATGTAGCGGGCCACGCGGGCGTCGTTGGACAACTGGTAGGCACCCTCGAGCACTTGTGAGCCGGTTCCGGTGGCGTCGGCGCTCTCGGGGAGACGGGCGAAGGGTCGTCGGCGGGAGCGGCGGTCGTTCCTTTCTGGACGAGGGGTTGTCATCAGCAGCTACTGAATCGACAGTAACACTAATAATCGATTATTTAGTGGATCGTCTAGGATGGGCTCATGATTCAGACGGCGCCTTCCTCCACCCCGCCGGGGAAGCAGATGCTTTCCGAGCAGGTCTACGCGCACCTGCGCGACGCGATCATGCGCGGGGACCACTCTCCCGGCGCCCCCCTCAAGCCGCAGGACCTTGCCAAGGAGCAGGGCGTGAGCTTGGCCGTGGTGCGCGAGGCGCTCGTGCGGGTGGTCGGCGAGGGGCTCGCCGACCGGCTGCCCAACCGCGGTTTCGCGGTCCCGTCCTTCTCCGACCGCCGCTGGCAGGAGATCGCGGAAGCCCGCCGGACCGTCGAACCGGTCGTACTGCGCATGTCCATCGAACGCGGCGACGTCGACTGGGAAGCCCGCGTGCGGGCCGCCCACCATCGTCTGGTGCGCACTCCGGCGTACGTGCCGCAGGAGAGCGAGTACTACACGAGCGCGTGGGCGGAGGCTCACAGGGCCTTCCACCGCACCTTGCTGGAGGGGTGTGGCAACAGCGCACTGCTGGAGACCTTCGACCGCCTGTGGACCGCGAGTGAGCTGGCCCGCCGTTGGTCGGCGCACCGCAACCCCGACCGGGACGGCGCCATGGAGCATCGCAGGCTGGAGGAGGCGGCGCTGGCCCGCGACGCAGACACCGCAGCCGCGCTCCTGGTCCAGCACCTCACCTTGACCGCGGCTGCTCTGACCGACGATTCAGGCCTCTGAGGAGGATCGGGCTCCAGGCGGGTCCGGGCCGGGCGGTCAGGCGGTGCCGGACACCAGTCCGGCGCGGTGGGCCAGGACGACCGCCTGGACCCGGTCGCGCAGGCCGAGTTTGGCCAGGATCCGTGAGACGTAGGTCTTGACGGTTTCCGGGGCGATGAAGAGGGCTTCGGCGATCTCCGCGTTCGACAGGCCCTCGGCCACCTGCTGGAACACCTCCAGCTCGCGCGGTGTCAGCGCCTTGACGACCTTCTCGCCTTCGGGGTTGGTGGGGCGGATGTGCTCGGCGAAGTGGCCGATGAGGTGGCGGGTGACCGCGGGCGCGAGCAGGGCCTCGCCCCGGGCCACCGTCCGGATCCCGCCCACCAGCTCGACCGGGGGTGCGTCCTTGAGGAGGAAGCCGCTCGCTCCGGCCCTGAGGGCGTCGTACACGTACGCGTCGACGTTGAAGGTGGTGACGACCAGGACCTTCGGCGGGTCCTCGGCACCGGGTCCGGCCAGTTGCGAGGTGGCCTGGATGCCGTCGAGCAGGGGCATTCGGATGTCCATCACGACCACGTCGGGACGCAGCCGCCGCGCGGCCTGGACCGCCTCGTGCCCGTTCTCGGCCTCGCCGACGACCTCCATGTCGGGCTGCGCGGAGAAGATGGTCACGTAGCCGGTGCGCACCAGTGCCTGGTCGTCGCAGACGAGTACGCGGATCGGCGGCGGCGGCGCGTCGCTCTGGCTCACGGGGCTACTCCTGCACGGGTTCGGTGGGAATCGTGGCGCGGACCTCGAATCCGCCCTCGGGCCGGGGTCCGGCCTCCAGTTGACCATCGAGCATCCGCACCCGGGCGCGCAGGCCGGCAAGACCTCGCCCGCCCTGCGGTCCCGGCCCGTGCGGTACTGGTGCGGCCTGCGGGGAGCCGGCGGATCCGTCGGTGACCACCGTGATCACGATGCGTTCCCCGCCGTGGTGGACCGAGACCCGTGTCGGCTGCCCGGCCGCGTACTTCATCGCGTTGGTGAGCGCCTCCTGCACCACCCGGTAGGCGGCCAGTTCCACGTCCACCGGCTGCGGCCACCGCTCGCCCCGCTCGTTGAACTCGACCGGCTGGCCGGACCTGCGGGCCCCTTCGACGAGGTCCGTCACCCGCCCCAGGGTCGGGGCGCGTTCCGCACGCGCCGCCTCTCCGGCCGCGCTCTCGCCGGTCGCCTCCAGCACGCCGAGCAGGTACCGCAGCTCCCTCAGCGCCCGCCGCCCGGTGTCGCTGACGGCCACCAGCCCCTCTTCGGCCCGCTCCGGCGCGGAAGCGATCAGGAACTGTGCCGCGTCGGCCTGGACCACCATGGCCGTCACGTGGTGGGTGACCACGTCGTGCAACTCACGGGCGATCCGGGCCCGTTCGGCCGCCGTGGCCACCTCGGCGGCCAGCCGCCGCCGCTCCGCCTCTTGCGCCCTGCGCACGCGCACGTTGCTCCCCACCAGCCAGATCGCAGCCAGAGTCAGATAGAACGCGGAAAAGTCCGCGATGCCCAGCGGTGAGCCGAGACGGTTCAGGACGAGGGCCAGGGCGACGTAGCCCGCACTCGCTGCGGCCGCCGTGCTCCGGCGGAAGCGGACCTGATGGGCGCCGGCCGAGTACAGCGCGACGTACAGGCCCACGCTGCCGAACGTCGTCGCGAAGCCCAGCGCCTGGTGCGTGGCGAACGCAGCGGCGACGACGGCCAGACAGACGGCGGGCCACCGGCGCCGGGCCGCCAGCGGCAGGGTCTGGGCCAGGGTCAGCGCGATGCTCAGCACGCTCGCCGGCACCTCGGGCAGATCGCCGATCTGCGCGCCGATGTTCGACAGGGTCGGTGCGAAGGCGAGCAGCGCGAGGACCAGGGCCAGGACGCCGTCCTGGAAGGACGCGGCCCCTTCCCTCCACCAGTTGAGCGGCGCCCGGAGCCGTGAGAGGCCCCAAGGCGGCTGACGGGACGTCACTTCCGTATCCTTCGGTCGGTCTGTGTTAGTGCCGGGCCCGCTGCCGGGGCAGCAGGTTACCGACCCGGCGGGCGAGGACGAACATCGGGACGGTGATCAGCACGCTGAGGAGGATGGGTACGACCGATGCCTCCAGACCGAAGATACCGCCGGTCAGTAGCGACGAGCCGTGGGCCTCCACCGTGAACAGGCCCTCGGGGGTGTGCCCGGAGACCGGAACACCGGCCAGCTGCTGAACGGTGTTCCACGCGAAGTGCAGGCCCGCGACGAACCAGATGCTACGCCGCCACAAGTACGCGGCGCCGAGCATCACACCCGCCTGCAGAGCGATCGCCAGCGCGCTCCACGGGCCGGCCCCCGCCCCGCCCAGATGGGCGGCACCGAAGAACACCGCGGTCACCGCGATGGCGATCCGGCTGCCCCACCGCTGCTCCAGGCCCTGCAGGAACAGGCCGCGGAACATCAGCTCCTCGGTGACCGCGGTACCGATCTGCACCATGACCGCGGACCCGACGACCGGAAGCAAGCTCTTCCCGGCCCAGGAGAAGGAATAGCCCCCGAACAACGAGATCAGCAGCAGGGACACGAGGATGAAGCCCAGACCGATCCCACCGCCGAGCAGCGCCTCGCGCAGCGCGCCGGGCCGGGCGATCTCCGGCGCTGCACGCCCCGCGAGCCGGCGCATCACCAGCGCGTACACGGCCACCGCGGCGGCCGCACCCAGCACCGGCACCGGACCGGGCCCCGTCGCGGTCACGCTCGCGACCAGCCCGACCCCGAGCAGGCCGGTCACCGTCCAGCCGAGCGGGGAGCGCAGGATCCTGCCGAAACGGCCGCCCCGACCAACCGGCTCGGTGTCCGGACCGGGGTCCGCTTCGTGCTTCGCCGTGGATGTCGTGCTCATGATGGCCTCCCCTGTGGCGGTGGTCGCACCGGCGGCGACCTGACGACCACGCTAGGAATCCGGAGACGTCCGCGAATCACCCGCCGATGGACAACCCTGGTAGCTCTCACGGGGGATGCGCCGCACCGGCCAACCCGTTCCGACCTTCTCCACCACGGAACGCGGCCGAGGCACGAACAGGATTGGGCACCTTTTGGGGGCCGGGCCACCCCGGTCGCTGCGGCGGCGAGGACTTCCGGTAGCTAAGGTCGCGTCCATGACGAGGACCACGCCCCCGCGCCCCGTTGACGTCGAGGTGCTCTTCCCGGAACTGGCCACCCTCCGGGGGACGACGACGCGGCTCCATCCGCGGCCGGGCAGGCCGGCCCCTTCGGCCAGTTCCGTGGGCGGTCCCATGCTGTGGCCGACGGACGAGCCGTGGCCGGTGTGCGCCGAGGCGCACGGCCGTGGGCGCGGTCGACGCCCGGCTGACATCCGTCGCCAACGGCAGCTCCTGGCTTCCGCATGGGCCCGCGAGCAGACTCCCGGCCCGACGGACGAGGAACGCGAGCTCCTGGGCGAGCTGGACCGGGAGCACCGGATCCCCGGGGCGTCCGAGACCGACCCGCTGCCGATGATCGGCCTCGCGCAGCTGTATCGGCGGGACGTGCCCGACCTACCGACGGGTCCGGGCGACAGCGATCTGCTCCAAATCTTCTGGTGCCCCTTCGACGCGCACGGTCCGGGCCGGTACGAACTGGAGCTGTACCTGCGCTGGCGGCGGTCGTGGGAGGTCGGCGAGGTGCTGACCGCGCCGCCGCGCCCCCTGGTCGTCGGATCTGATCGCTTCGTGCCCGAGCCCTGCGTGCTGCACCCGGAGCAGGTGGTCACCTACCCGTTCGCCGGCCTTCTGCCCGAGGGGCTGTGCGCCCGGATCGACGCCTGGGAGGACGCCCTTGAGGCGGGAGTCGAGCATGCGGCGGACGCAAGTGCGCCGGAGCCGCTCGGGTACCAGTACGACTTGTCCGTCCCGCCCGGTTGGCGCGTGGGCGGCTTCGCCTCCTGGCACGCCACCGACCCGTACCCCATGGACTGTCCGACCTGCACGACACCGATGCGCCTGCTGCTGACCATCGACAGCTCGGAATGGGACGGCGGCAGCGGCAGCTGGAGACCGCTGGAGGACCGGAACCAGCCCACCCACCGGAGCGCCACTCCCACGGCGGTCACCGTGGGCCGCTGCGGCGAGCTCAACGTGTTCGCCTGTCCCAACGATCCCGAGCATCCGCACCGCTGGAGTCTCCAGTAGCTCGTCCTGCCCGGGGAAGAGCCGGGCGCGCGGAGCGGACCGTTGTCGCAGGTGCCGGCAACTGCACCACCTCACAAGGGTGTTGCTGAAACGATGACGCGTGCGTCGCGCACAAGTCTTCTGGAACCCTCGGTCAAGGCATTTCGAGTTCGGGCAAGGAGAAGAAGTCGGTGATCGCCTGCACCGTTCGTTCCTCGTTGTCATCCCTGTCAAGGTCTGCCGTCGGCCCGACCAGATTCGCCGCCATGAGGACGGGCAGCAGCAGATCGGGCTCCTCGCCCACTCCGCCGGATGGATTCTCGAAGCTGAAGCCGGTGATCAGGCTCCCGTCGCGGTAGTACTCGAACCAGGGACCGTGGGCCTTCGCCCGGCACGGCTCGGTCACGAAGACGACGAGTTCGCCGCCGTCCGGGCACAGCCGCCGGTAGTGGGCGAGGCCGTAATCGCCGCTGTCCCAACTGAGCATGTCGTGCATCATCAGCCCCCAGCCGGTTCCCTTGCCGTACGCGAGTGGCATGCGCCGCTGACCGAGGAGTCCTCGCACGAGCGCATCCAGGGGCAACCCTCGGAAGAAGACGACGTTGGTCTCCTCGTGGTGCGGGAGCGCGCCGTGTATCCAATGCATCATGCCGGGCACCGTAGAGGAACCCACTGACACAGCCATGCGGTTGTCCGCCGCCGCCGAAACCGCCGAAACCGCTGAGCCGCTGCCGAGCCCGCCCGGGCAGCTTCCCGCACGAGGCCGCCTCTTCCGGATCGGGCCGGTCCAGGCTCGATCCGGAAGCAGCGTCCTAGCGGATACCGGAGCGTACGCGGACCCCGGGGACCTCGCGGACCGCGGGGGCCTTCGGGACCTCACGGACCCCGGGGACCTCGCGGACCTCAGGGGCCGTCGGGGCCTTGGGGGCCTCGGCAACCGTGTTCGGCAGTGCCCCGGGGCGGTCCTGCTCGAAGGTCCGGAGCAGGTCCGCCGCCACGCTCACCGCGATCGTGGCAGGTTCCTTGCCGGTGATCTCGGTCATGCCGATCGGGGTCTTGATCCGGTCGATCGTGGCGGCGTCGTGGCCGCCCTCGGTGGCCAGGCGCTTGCGGAACCGCACCCATTTGGCGGCCGAGCCGATCAACCCGATCGAGCCGAGACCGGCGGTGCGCAGGGCGGCGTCGCACAGCGCGGCGTCCTCGGCGTGATCGTGGGTCATGATCAGGACGTGGGCGCCGGGCGGCAGCTCCGCGAGCACCTCCTCCGGAAGCAGCGGTGCGTGGTGCACGTGGATCTGCGCCACCGCATCCGCGAGCACACCGAGTCGTTCCTCGGTGAGCATGTCGGACCGGGTGTCGATCAGGTGCAGATCGAGGTTGTGGCGGGCCAGGATGCGGGCCAGCTCCAGTCCGACGTGCCCGACGCCGAAGACGGCCACCGCCTGGACCACCGGCAGGGGCTCGAGGAGCAGGCTGACGGCGCCGCCGCAGCACTGCACGCCGTGGGGGCCGATGACCTTGTCGTTGAGGGCGAACTCCATCAGTTCCGGCTCGGGATCGGGCTCGACGTTCAGCTGGCGGGCCCGGTCGATGGCGACGGCCTCGATGTTGCCGCCGCCGATCGACCCCCAGGTCTCGGTCTGTCCCACGACGAGTTTGGCACCGGCCCCACGGGGCGCGTGGCCGCGCACGGTCGCGACGGTCACGAGCACGCCGGGCTCCCGGCGTGCTCGCAACCGCGTGACCGCGGCGATCCAGGTCATGTCAGGCATTGCTCAAAGCGCTTGTGTCGGTACGGATCTCACTGCCGCCCGGAGCGCGGCCGCTTCCGCCCCGCACGTCGTCGTTCTTCTCGCGGGCCGATTCGATCGCCCAGTAGACCGCTTCCGGGGTCGCGGGGGCGGCGAGTTCCACACTGACCCCGGCGGGCCCGAACGCCGCGGCGGCCTGCCGCAGTGCTTCGCGCACACAGAACGCCAGCATCAGCGGAGGCTCACCGACCGCCTTGGACCCGTACACCGCGCCCTCTTCGGTGGCGTTCTCCATGAGCGTGACGTTGAACTCGGCGGGCATCTCCGAGAAGCTCGGCAGCTTGTAGGTGCTCGCGGCCTGGGTCAGCAGCCGGCCGCGGTTCGGCCCGTCGCTGGTGTCCCAGCGCATGTCCTCCAGCGTCAGCCAGCCCGCACCCTGCACGAAGCCGCCCTCGACCTGACCGATGTCGATCATCGGGGACAGGCTGTCGCCGACGTCGTGCACGATGTCCACCCGGCGGATGCGGTACGCGCCGGTGAAGCCGTCCACCTCGACCTCGGCCGCGGCGGCGCCGTAGGAGAAGTACTTGAACGGCGAGCCCCTGAAGGCCTTCGCGTCCCAGTGCAGCCCCTCGGTCCGGTAGTAGCCGGCCGCCGACAGCTGAACGCGCTGGAAGTACGCGGTGTGCACCAGGTCGTCCCAGGCCAGCTCCTTGTCGCTGCCCAGGGTGCGGGCGACACCGTCGACGATGCGCACGTCCGAGGCGTTCGAACCCAGCTGGCTGGCGGCCACCTGAAGCAGCCGCGCGCGCAGCTGCTCGCACGCGTTCTTCACCGCGCCACCGTTGAGGTCCGCCCCGGAACTGGCGGCAGTGGCAGAGGTGTTGGGCACCTTGTCGGTGCGCGTGGGAGCCAGCCGCACCTTGTGCAGCGGGATGCCCAGCGTGGTCGCGGCCACCTGCAGCATCTTGGTGTGCAGGCCCTGACCCATCTCGGTGCCGCCGTGGTTGATCAGGACGGAGCCATCCTTGTAGATCAGCACCAGGGCGCCGGCCTGGTTGAAGGCCGTGAGGTTGAACGAGATGCCGAACTTGATGCCGGTGATCGCGAGCGCCCGCTTGGTGTGCGGGTGCGCGGCGTTGAAGGCCGCGATCTCGCGCTTGCGGTCGGCGACGCCGCCGTTGTCCTCGACCTGCTGCCAGACACCGGCGATACGTTCCGCCTGCGGGACCGGCTGGCCGTAGGGCGTCGACTGACCGAGACCCGGCTGGTAGAAGTTGCGCTTCCGCAGTTCCATCGGGTCCAGGCCGAGCAGCGGTGCGACCCGGCCCAGGATGTCCTCGATCACCAGCATGCCCTGCGGTCCGCCGAAGCCGCGGAAGGCCGTGTTGGAGACCTTGTTGGTCTTGGCGATGCGACCGGCGACCCGCGCGTTGGGGATCCAGTACGTGTTGTCGATGTGGCACAGCGCACGGGCGCAGACCGGCTCCGACAGGTCCAGGCTCCAGCCGCCGTCCGCGGTCAGCGTGGCGTCCAGCGCCTGGATGCGGCCGTCGGCGTCGAAGCCGATCTTCCAGTCGGCGTGGAACCCGTGCCGCTTGCCCGACATGGTCAGGTCCTGGGTGCGGTTGAGCCGTACCCGGACCGGCCGGCCGGTGAGCTTGGCACCGAGCGCGGCGATGGCCGCGAAGCCGTGCGGCTGCATCTCCTTGCCGCCGAAGCCGCCGCCCATCCGCAGGCACTGCACGGTCACCTCGTGGCTGTGCAGACCGAGGACGTGCGCCACGATCTCCTGGGTCTCCGAGGGGTGCTGGGTGCTGCTCTGGATGAACACCTGCTCGGCCTCGTCGATGTAGGCCAGCGCGGCGTGCGTCTCCAGGTAGAAGTGCTCCTGGTCGGAGAACTGGAACTCGCCGGTGAACACGTGCGCCGAGTCGGCGAAGCCGGCGTCGACGTCACCGGTCACCATCACGGGCCGGGCGCCGTGGAAGCTCTCGGCCGCGATCGCTTCCTTCAGCGTGATCACGGAGGGCAGTTCGTCGAGTTCCACCTCGACGGCCGCCGCACCGAGCCGGGCCGCCTCCAGGGTCTCGCCGAGCACCCAGGCGACCGCGTGGCCGTGGAACATGACCTCGTCGGGGAAGAGGGGCTCGTCGTGCTTCATGCCCGCGTCGTTGACGCCGGGCACGTCGGCGACGGTCAGCACGCGGACCACACCGGGCACGGCCAGCGCGGGCTCGGTACGCAGCGCGGTGATCCTGCCCCGGGTCTTCATGACCTGGACCGGGTAGGCGTGCAGCGTGTCCTTGGTGCGGTACACCAGGTCATCGGTGTAGAGCGCGGCGCCGGTGACGTGCAGCACGGCACTCTCGTGCGGCATGGAGAGGCCGACCACAGGCTTCTCGGGACGCTCGGACAAATGGCTCATGAAGACACCGCCTCGGTGGTGTGCGCGTGCAGCTTCAGCAGGCTCTGGCCGAGCATGGCGGAACGGTAGACGGAACTGGCGCGGTGATCGCTCATCGGCGTGCCCTCGCCCCGCAGCACCCGGGCCGCGGCCCGGGCGGTCTCCGCCGTCCATGCCCTGCCCTCCAGGGCGGCCTCGGTGCTCAGGGCGCGGATCGGGGTGGCGGCCACACCGCCCAGACCGATGCGTGCCTTGCGGACGATCCCGCCCTCGATGTCGAGCGCGAAGGCGATCGCCACGCTGGAGATGTCGTCGAAGCGCCGCTTGGCGATCTTGTGGAAGGCCGTGACCTGCGACAGCGGCAGCGGGATGCGCACCGCGCGGATCAGCTCGCCGGGACGGCGCACGCTCTGCCGGTAGCCGGTGAAGTAGTCGGCCAGCGGGACCTCGCGCTCACCATCGACATCGGCGAGCAGCAGCGACGCCTCGAGGGCGAGCAGCACCGGCGGGCTGTCACCGATGGGGGAGCCGGTACCGAGATTGCCGCCGAGGGTGGCGCTGTTGCGGATGAGCCGGGAAGCGAACTGCGGGAACAGCTCTGCCAGCAGCGGGACGCTACCGTCGAGGCGGCGTTCGATCTCGGTGAGCGTCTGCGCCGCCCCGATCTCGACGTAGTCGGATGCGACGTCCAGCGACCGCAGTTCGGGCAGCCGGTCGACGGCGACCACGCAATGGGCGCGGCGGGAGCGGATGTTGACCTCCACGCCCCAGTCGGTGCTACCGGCGACCACCACGGCCTCGGGCCGCTCGCGCAGCAGCTCGAGCGCTTCGGCGAGGGTGCCGGGCCGCAGGAACGTGCTGTCGTCCTGGGTGTAGACGGTGGCGGCGGGCTCGGGCGGGGACTGCTCGCGACGCAGTGCCAGGGGGT
Organism: Streptomyces sp. NBC_01214; assembly: GCF_026340975.1. Classification (GTDB taxonomy): domain Bacteria; phylum Actinomycetota; class Actinomycetes; order Streptomycetales; family Streptomycetaceae; genus Streptomyces. The sequence goes on from NZ_JAPEOS010000001.1 coordinate 4,225,728, forward strand.
CGTCCTCGGTGGGTGCACCGACGGCGAAGGCGGCATCGCGAATCGGTCGGTAGCCGGTGCAGCGGCACAGGTTGCCGCTCAGCGAGTGCAGATCGAAGCCGTTCGGACCGTGCTCGGCGTCGGCGTGGGCGTGGGCGTCGGCGCCGTCGGCAGGCTCCGCGTGCGCGCAGCGGTCGGGCCGGTAGTACTCGGAGGCCATGCTGCAGATGAACCCCGGTGTGCAGTAACCGCATTGGGAACCGCCGCGGACCGCCATCTCCTGCTGCACCGGGTGCAGCGTGGGCGGCGTACCGGGTTCGCCGACCGTGGCGAGACCTTCGGAGGTGATGATCTCCTGGCCGTCGAGTGCCGCGGCCGGCACCAGACAGGCGTTGACCGCCACCCAGTCGGTGGGCTTGTTCACGCCGGGACGGGCCACCAGGACCGAACAGGCGCCGCACTCACCCTCGGCACAGCCCTCCTTGGTACCGGTGAGGCCGCGCTCGCGCAGGAGATCCAGCACCGTGGTGTGCGGTGCAGCCGGTGAAAGCGGTGTTTCTTTCCCGTTGACCGTGATCCGCGCCGCTACCATGGCACATCCTCATTTCGGTGCATGGTCGAGCTGATTATGCTAGTAGCCATTTCAGGGGCTTTCTATTTCGCTGGCGCAACTCGGGAGAACCCCGGGGCGCGACTCGGCACGCGACGACGTGCCGCAGGCGGTGTGAGAAATCGAAAGATGCCGGGGCCACAGACGGGCACGCCGGAGAAGAGGGCTGTTCAGCAGCCGTGTGCTACGAGACCCGGAGTCCAGGCGATCTGATGGGCGGGGCGGTGCAGTTCGGAGATGATCGACATCCGACTCCGCCTCCTTCCATCAGTTCACGGTCCGGTCCGCTCGAAGTTACGTTGCCGCAGGTCCATCGGTCAAGCGGTCGGCACCGCCGCGGGCCCGGCCGGTAACGCTCCCGGCCCCGCCGGTGGGGCGGGGCCGGGATCAGCTCATCGTGGCGGCAGCGGGTCAGGGGGCCTGGAGCTTCTCGATGATCCACTCACCGAGTTCCACGGTGATGACCGTGTGTCCCTGGTTGTCGCTCGCACAGATGAAGTAGTCGAGCTCGCTGCTGTCGGGGTCGATCTTGCTGTGGAGCACGTCACGGTCGTCGATCTCGCCGGCCGCCACGGCACTCACGCTCGGAACGAACGTGGTCGCGTTGTACGTGAGTTCCGCCGGCTCGCCCTCGAGGAGCCCGGCCAGCATGGCGGCGGTTCCGAAGTTGGCGGGCCGGCCCGGCAGGTTCAGGGCTTCGGGGAACAGTCCGCCCGGAGCGCCGTCGATGTCGGGCAGACCGCGGGTGGTGATCGGGATCTCGGCGTCCCCCTTCTTCTTCAGGACGGCGACGACCTGCTCTCCGGTGTCCTGCGTGTCCAGGCGGGTGCCCGTCAGCTCCGCACCGGTGGTGCGCATCGCCGTCACGCCGGCCGGGATGTTGTTCCCGGCACCGGTGCCCGTGCCGTTGGCGACCCCGAGCCGTCGCACGCCGGGGGGCCAGCTGCCGACCCGCTCCAGTTCCGCGAGGAAGTCGGTGCGGGCCCGGTCCTGGCGGGCCTCCGCGGAGACGGTCTCGATGTGCCAGCGCAGCAGCTCCCGGGCGGCCGGGCTGTTGACCATCCGCGAGAAGCTGCCGAGGAGCTCGCCGAATCCCGGGAGGTCGCCCCAGTTGTCCTTCACGAAGTGCGCGAACGCCTGAACCGAGATGGGCAGCCAGGCGCCACGGTGCGGGGTGTCGTAGGAGAGGTAGGTGGCGGTCTCGTGGGAATCGGCCTCGTCGTGGTGCATCTTGGCGAGGGCGTACCGGGTGACCAGCCCTCCCATGCTGAACCCGCCGACCGTCAGCTTGGCCCGCCCTTCGCGGTCGGCGATCGCCTTTTCGATGCACTGGATCGCCACGGCGGCGTTGTCGATGATGGACGCGGACCGCTCGTCGAAGCCCAGGAGGACCAGGTCGAAGCCGGCCTCCCGCAGCTTGGAGATGAAGGGGTACTCGCCGTTCTCCAGGCCGTTCCACAGGGCGTCGGGGTCGCTCTTCCCGGAGGAGAATCCGTCGGCGAGGATCACCGGCTTCTTGACCCGGGTCTGGGTCGGGTTGCTGTAGAAGACCCAGGCGGTTCCCCCGGTGAAGGGCCAGACGGCGTCCCACGCGGATGCCCTCGGGTGGTGGGGCTGGGCGCCCGGGATGGTGTTGTCCCAGATGCTCACAACAGGCATGGACATGTGGTCCGGCTCCTCTGATTCGTGGTGCGGTCGAGCCGCGTCACCGGTGAGGCCGCGACGGGCGGCGCGAAACGGGCGCGGGGCAGGATGCACATGACGAGGGCCTCATGCCGGCGTCATGTGCCAACCGGCACCATGATCCCGAAGTCGGTACCCCAAAACCACCGAATCCCGACCAAGTCACTCGTACGTGGAATGCGGTTACCTTGCAGGTCACAGGGGTGGAAGGGAAGAAACGATGATGCTGGCCCGACACGGTCCCGCAGGGATGCGGAGGTCCGTACGGGCGTCTTCGGCGGTGCGCGGCGGGCGGCGGGCGGTGCTCGGTGCGCGGCGGGCGGTGCGCGGTGCGGAGGTGTCCGCAGGCTCGCCGGGTGGTGATGTGGCGCGACCGTAGCCGCTGGTCGTCGACGTTGCGGAATCCGAAGGCGCCGCGCGGGGCGCTCTTGCATCTCGGCTCCGGGGCCGGGTGACGGCCGAGCCTGCCACCCGGGTGGCGAACGCCCCGTACGTCGGGCGGGGCCACGCGGTTTAAGTCGGCCGTGACCGGGTTCCAGCGGCAACGTCGTGTCGTGGGGCGAGCCCGTGGCTCCCGGGCGATCGTTTGCTTCAAGAGCAGTTACGTTCGCGCAGGCCGCGGGCCCGCCGCGGGCGGGCCGCCGACCGCTCCTTCCGTCACGGAACGCGACGGGACGTCGGCGGCCCGGTGGATCAGGCCTGCGACGGTTCGTCGACGGCCGACCGACGGCCCCCGTAGGAGGCGACCAACGCGTCCGCCACGACGGCCGCGTCCGCGTCGGCCACGTCCGCCGGGTACTCCGGCAGCAAGTCGTCCCACACCACCATCCACGATCCGTACAGCTGGGCTTGTCCCTCGGGGCGGGCGAAGAACCAGACGTGCAGATGGGCGCCACCGTCTCCGAGGCGATGGACGTGGGCCCGCGCGATGTTCGGCAGAGCCTGCACATGGCGGGCGATGTGGGTGGTGAGCACCCCCAGTTCGGCCGCCAGTTCGTCTGACAGGTCCGCCAGGTCGAAGTGATCGCGCGGATGCAGCATCAGCACCAGCGGCACACCGACCCCCGTGATGCGGGTGAGTCGCCAGTGGTCGTTGAGCCAGATCCCTTCGTCCCAGTTGCGGCACGCGTTGCAGTCCGACGGATCCTCGCCGTGCCGCGCGGGTTCGGGCAGGACCGGCGGGTGCAGCGGCGCGACGCGCAGGCCGTCCGGCTCGAACGGACTGATCTCCCACCCCGTCATGCGGGCCAGTGGGAGCCGGCGCTCGTCATCCGCAGCGGCACGTGCGCGGGCGTAGAACTCTTCAGGTCGCAGGGCCATGATCGAAGACTACTGTTGTTCGACGGAAACCAGTGCCTGGATATACGCAGCGTCACCATTCGCCGTGCTCGTGAGCACCTCCGCATCACTCGCTTCGAAGGCCCGCGTATGCGTCGCGCACGCGAACTCGGCGGCGCCCTACCAGGGTTAAGGGCAGATCAACTGAACCTTAAACGTGCCTGTGGTCCCCGCGCCCCGCGTCGATCAAGCCCGGCGGTAGGAGTGCCCCACACCTATCGACCCCTCTCAGTTTTGGGGCCGTGACCTGCTTCTTTGCACGTAGTTCCCTGAGTCACGCGCCCCGGGGTGGGTCGCGGCGCAGCGCCCCAAACCTCATCACGGTCTGTTTCGTAAAAAGGCAACAGGTCTGAACTCGTCCGGGAAGTCGGCCGTATGCAGGACGTCAGGGGGGCAACGTCCATCGGATCGAGGAGTGTCAGGTGTCCAGGAAACGGACCATGAGTCTCAAGAAGAAGTTCGTGCTCTCTGCCGTCGCGGGAGCCCTGGTGATCGGCGGGGTCGCCGCCACGGTGGCGATCGGCAACGCCGCCGTCCCCGACGTCGTCTGCAAGGGGTCGACGGTGACGTTGTCGGGTGAGGCGGGTGCGCCGGCGGCGTCGAGTGGGACGTTCCCGGTGGGGACGAAGTTGAAGGTGACCAATCTTGACAACGGTCAGTCGACGACGGTGGCGGTGAGCGGTCCGTCGGGTAGTTGTGTGCTGCTGAACAATGCGGCGTTCGAGAAGGTGCGGGAGCCGGGGAAGAACTTGATCCGGCGGGCGCGTATCGAGCGGGTGGACGGTGGCGGTGGTGCCGCGGCCGCCCCTGCCGCCCCTGCTGCTCCTGCGGCGGGTGCGTCGGGTGGGGCGGGTGTGCAGGTGCCGCCGGCGACCGGTGAGGTGGTGTGTCAGGGGTCGACGGTGACGTTGTCGGGTGAGGCGGGTGCGCCGGCGGCGTCGAGTGGGACGTTCCCGGTGGGGACGAAGTTGAAGGTGACCAATCTTGACAACGGTCAGTCGACGACGGTGGCGGTGAGCGGTCCGTCGGGTAGTTGTGTGCTGCTGAACAATGCGGCGTTCGAGAAGGTGCGGGAGCCGGGGAAGAACTTGATCCGGCGGGCGCGTATCGAGCGGGTGGACGGTGGCGGTGGTGCCGCGGCCGCCCCTGCCGCCCCTGCTGCTCCTGCGGCGGGTGCGTCGGGTGGGGCGGGTGTGCAGGTGCCGCCGGCGACCGGTGAGGTGGTGTGTCAGGGGTCGACGGTGACGTTGTCGGGTGAGGCGGGTGCGCCGGCGGCGTCGAGTGGGACGTTCCCGGTGGGGACGAAGTTGAAGGTGACCAATCTTGACAACGGTCAGTCGACGACGGTGGCGGTGAGCGGTCCGTCGGGTAGTTGTGTGCTGCTGAACAATGCGGCGTTCGAGAAGGTGCGGGAGCCGGGGAAGAACTTGATCCGGCGGGCGCGTATCGAGCGGGTGGACGGTGGCGGTGGTGCCGCGGCCGCCCCTGCCGCCCCTGCTGCTCCTGCGGCGGGTGCGTCGGGTGGGGCGGGTGTGCAGGTGCCGCCGGCGACCGGTGAGGTGGTGTGTCAGGGGTCGACGGTGACGTTGTCGGGTGAGGCGGGTGCGCCGGCGGCGTCCAGTGGGACGTTCCCGGTGGGGACGAAGTTGAAGGTGACCAATCTTGACAACGGTCAGTCGACGACCGTGACGGTGAACGGCCCGTCGGGTAGCTGCGTGCTGCTGAACAACGCGGCGTTCGACACGGTGCGGGAACCGGGCAAGAACCTGATCCGGCGGGCACGCATCGAACGCGTCGGCTGAGCGACCGGAGCCCGTTCGGGCCATCGAAACTGCGGCGGGGCCGGTGCATGCCGTCCCCGCCGTAGTGCCAGCCGTTGACGACCGCCCCGACGGCGCGCGCCGGTGCACGACGAGTGGACAGGGGCGGACAGGACTGAACCGTCAACGCCCCCGCCGGGCATGGAGAGTGGACACCGTCCACGTCGAGTCTGTGCGTCATGAACCTTGGACGTACGAAGGACGGGCCCGCCGCCCCACCCCGGCAAGGGGCCGCACTCGCGGCCCTGGCCGCAGCGCAGTTCACCGTGATGCTGGCCACCTCGATCGTGAACGTGGCGCTCCCGCAGATCCGGTCCGGAGTGGGCCTGTCGGACGGCGGAACCACCTGGGTGGTCAACGCCTACGGCCTGGCGTTCGGCGCGCTGCTGCTGGCCGGGGGCCGGGCAGGTGACCTGCTCGGTCGCCGCCGGGTGCTGCTCGCCGGCCTCGCGGTGTTCGCGGGGGCCTCGCTGGCTGCGGGGCTGGCCGGCTCTCCGGGCCTGCTGATCGCCGCCCGCGCCGTGCAGGGCGTCGGCGCCGCAGCCGTCGCCCCCGCCGCGCTCGCCCTCGCGATGAACCTGTTCCCTCCCGGCCCCGGCCGCGGCAGGGCCCTGGGCGTGTGGGGCGCCGTTTCCGGCGCCGGGGGAGCGGGCGGCGTGCTGCTGGGCGGTGTGCTCACCCAGGCGTGGGGCTGGCCCTGGGTTTTCCACGCCGTCGCGCTCGGGACGGTGCTGGTCCTCCTCGCCGTGGTGACGCTCGTGCCCCGGGCCGCGGACCGTGGATCCGGGCGGTTCGATCTGCTGGGCACCGCGACCGTCACCCTCGCCCTGACCTGTCTGGTGTGGGCACTGACCACCGCACGCGGCGCCGGCTGGACGGACGCCGGGGTGCTGACCGCCCTCCTGGGGGCCGTCGTGCTGCTCGCGCTCTTCGCTCTGGTCGAACGCCGCCGGCCGGACGCCCTGATCCCGCCCAGGCTGTTCGCGACCGGCCGGGTCGCCGCGGGCAACCTGCTGATGGCGCTGCTGGGGTCCGTATGGATCGCCCTGTTCTTCTTCCTGCCGCTCTACCAGCAACAGGTCCTCGGAGCGGGCCCGCTGGCCACCGGGGCGGGCCAACTCCCGCTCGCCGTGGCGAACATGCTCGGCGCGGTGGTGGCACCGCGCATCTCGGGCCGCATCGGCGCCACGGCGACCCTCACCGCGGGCCTGCTCGCCGAGGCCGCCGGCCTGTTGTGGTTGTCGTGGACGCGGGCGGACGGGAGCTACCTGGTCGATGTCTTCGGGCCGAGCGTCCTGGTCGGACTGGGTCTGAGCATCGCCTTCGTCCAGCTCACCGCGCTCGCCGTGGACGGAGTGCCGCGGCAGGACGCGGGGCTCGCCGGCGGGCTCGTGAACACCACCCGACAGGTCGGCGGCGCGATCGGACTCGCCGCCCTCGCCACCCTGGCCGGCTCGGTCACCGCCCACGCGGCCACCGGCCAGCCCCCACTGGAAGCACTCACCGCGGGATACCGGGCCGCCTTCACGGTCTCCGCCGCGGTCCTCGCCGCCACCGCACTCCTCGCCGTGCCACTCACCTGCGCGTCCGGCCGCTCAGGCCGCCGCGGCGTCGCCCCGCCCCCTACGCCCGCATCCCCTGCACCGCCCCAACAGGGCCTGGCGGCCGACCGCGCACCCGCCTCCTGATCCGTACCAAGAGCCGACAACCGACAACCGACAACCGACAACCGACAGCCGACAACAGTCGACAAGAACCGACGGGAACCGGCAGCGACGTCCGTGCTCACCGTCGACCAGAGGTCCGGCGTCGACGGCCAGTCGCTCGCCGCCCCCCGCCCCCGATGGAGGTCTCCACCTTGTCCAGCCCCGCAACCGTTTCGCCGCCCACCGCCCGTGCCCACCCCACCGGTCGCCCGCGCGAGGTCGACAACCGCGCGGCCTACCTCAGCTTCGGACTCGCCTACCTACTCGGCCACGGCGCCGCCGCAGTCTCCCAGGGCGCCGCCCCCTTGCTCGACCTGCCCGGCTGGCTGCCTACGACGCTCCTCGGAGGCGGGCTCGCGACCGGCATCGTCCTGACCACCGCCGCCGCCCTGCGGGCGCAGCGAGGAGCCACCCCACCGGAGATCCTCTCCGGCAAGCTGCTCGGCGCCGCCTGGATCGCCGCCTTCACCGCCCTGTTCCTCGCCATCACCGGCCTCAGCTCCGTGTTCGACCAGCCGGAACTCCAGTCCGTCCTCTGGCCCGCCGGATCCGGCCTGATCGTCGGGCTGCTCTACCTCGCCGAGGGCGCCGTACGCCGCAACCTGCTGCACTACGGCCTCGGCATCTGGCTCGCCCTGATCTCCACCGCGGCCCTCTCGCTCACCGCGCCCGGCCTCTACTGGGTCCTGGCCGTCGCGGGCGGCGGCGCCTACGCCCTCGCCGCAGCCCTCGAACACCGCCGCCTCCGTTCCCTCACGGGACACCCCCGCGCCTGACGCCGGTCTTCTTCGCCGGTCAGGGCCGCAAGCCGGCCCGCCTGAGGGCGACCTCGGAGAGGTCGGCGATGACTTGCTGGTCCCCGCGCCGCCACGCGTCAGCCAGACCGCCTGGAGGCGCGGGGAGCGCCGCGAGGTCGCCCAGGCGGCCGGTGAGGGCGCGCAGGGCGAGCAGGTCGGCGCCTCCGGGTGCGTCGAGGATGCGCCGCATGGTGACGCTGCGTCGGATCCAGCGCAGGCGTGCGGGGAGCCACAGCAGTAGTACGACGGCCACCGGGACCACGATCAGAGCCAGCGTGGTCAAGGTGGCCACCTGGCTGACGGCGTCCTGGAGCGACTGCCCGGCGTCGGCGATCCCGGAACTGGCGTCGGCGGCCGACTGGAGCGGCTTCTTCAGGAGGTCGCCGACGAACGGCACGTTCGATGCCGCGTCGCCGGCGTTGTCGAGCTCGTTGGCGAGGCTGTCGCCCGAGCTCTCGACCCTTCGGCCCGGCTCGGCCAGCAGCATAATGGCTCCGTGCACGGCCAGGGCGAACCTCACGGCCACGGCGATCAGGACCACGGCGATGAGGTCCGCGAGGATCTGGCGGTTCCGACGTGCTGGAGTCTGTGCGTAGAGGCGCATCGGCGGGCTCCCGTTCGGGTCAGACGTCGAGGAGGACCGGCCCTGCCGGGTGGGGCTCGGCCGGTCGATCGACCGTACGCCGGACTCGACCTTCGCACCGGTCTCTGTGGACGAACGTCCACCACGCGACGCCTGGTCGGCGCACCCGGGCCGGCTGCCAGAAGGACACCGATACCGCCCGGGCGGTCGACCGCGCGGGCGCCGGCAGGGCAGACTCTGAGCAGAAGGAAAGGGGCGGGCGATGACCGCACAGCCGATTCACCGGCACGAGCCCGAGCGGGTCCCGCGCAATGCGAGGGGCATCGCCGACGCGCTGACGCCGGAGGCCGCGAAGGAGTTCTACGCCGAACTCCTGGCCGCCCGGCCCGAGGAGGCGAAGGGCGTACTGCTGCGCTGGTGGGGTCGTGCGATGCTCGAATCCGATCCGGGCCGGCAGCGCCGGGTCGAGGCCGCACTCGCGGGGACGATTCCTACGATCGGCGTGCAGGACATGCTCGACCGGCGACGGGCGGCGGGACTGCCCGTTGAGTGAGGCCTTCGACGACGGCTCGGAGGGCTTGCCGTGCGTGTTGTCCGAGGACGTCACCGCCTTCATGGTCGATCCGACGCTGCCGCCCTGGGCCATCGGCCCGATCGTGGCCGCGATGGTGGAGATCGGTGAGACCCGAGGACTCGTCGCCGCAAGCACAGCGGCGAAAGACTGGCCGGAATGCCGGCTCCTGCCGCTCGGCGAAGACGGGGCGCTGGGCATCGTCGAGTACGTGATCGCCAAGGACGCGGTCCCACCCCGGGTGATCGTCACCCGCATCTTGCTGTACTGAACGACCTCGCGGGGCCCGGCCGACGACGCGCCGGGCCGGTCTCCTCCGCCTCGTGAGGATCGGGCCACCTTCGCCGGTGACCCGGTCGTGGTCGATCAGCAGCCCGGCGGCTCCGTACCGCAGACCGCCGAGTAGAGCGAGTACCAGGTCGAGAGAACCTGACGCAGTGGCTCCCGCGAACCTGCGGATGTCCGCCCTCGCCTCCCTCGGGGCAGCCCCAAGACGCTTTCCCGAAGCGGGAGTTCCGGCACCCGCGCCCCCCTATAGTGCGGAAACCATGACGGCACTCTCATCCTTCACCTTCGTGCGCCACCTCGACGGGCTCCGCTACCACTTCGAGCGGGACGGCGAGCGCAACGGCCGCCCCGCCTTCCGCCGGACGGACGGGAAGGTGTGGTGCGTCTGGTCGCCGACCGACGGCTGGCACTGCGAGGTCTCCGACGGCCTCGTCACCGCCCGTCCCCTGGACGGTCACGCCGACGAGCCCGAACCCCCGGCCACCGTCTGGCGCAGCTTCAAGAACGACCGCTCGTACCTCTATGACCTCCGGACCCCCGACCCCGCAGCGTGATCTGCCGGACAGCGCCCGCCGGGCCACCCCGTGCGCCCCGGCCCCCGACGCCCCGGTGGGGCTGCGCCGTACGGATGGACTCGGGCCGTACGGCGGCCGGTACGGGGTCCCACCGCGCAGGGCGGCCTACCTTCGCACTGCTCGACCACCTTCCACGAAAGGCAGTACCCGTGCGATCGATCCGTTGCGTCCTGACCGCTCTCGCCGCCGGTGGCATCCTTTTGGCGGGCGTATCCGCCGCCTCCGCCGCATCCGCTGCCTCCGCCGACGACGCCTTCACCGTCTACGCGCCGGTCAGCAACACGTACTCGATCGTCTTCGGCGACCTGAGCCAGGTGGCCGGTGACGACGTCTTCAACGCCGGCCACGACAACACCGTCGGCTCCCACAACGGTGCGGCGCCGGCCGGTGACATCGGCATGACCGCCCTCCCCGGGACCCAGGTCCTGAGCAACGAGGCCCTGATGCAGCGTGCCGCCGGCCAGTGGACCGGCAAGGTCATCGGCAAGTAGTACTGACGGAGATCGCCCATTCCTGGCGTGCGCCATTCCTCGGCAGGTGCGTCGGAGGCTGCGAACGCCCGCAGGTGAAACTGAGCTGACCCTGAACCCGCGAGCCATTGCAGCCGGTTGTCCTGCGCGGCAAGACCGACGCGGGCCATCAAGCGGGCCAAATCGTTCGCACAGGCGGGCTGGCGTCGTGCATCGTGGCCGATAGGCGGGCGGCGCTGTTGACACGCGGCGCATTCCGCAGGGTGAGCGCAGACGTCCGTGTACCGGCTTGGGCAGACGGGCCCCATAGGCCAACGCGCCGTGAATCGGCGCAACGGACTGCACCGGACGCAGGTTGCCTCCGGACGATCGCGACAGCTGCGGCATACCGGCCGCTCAGACCGTGCGCGGAGGCACGGCCGCTCGCGTCCCCAGCGTGAGCACGTCGCCACGAGGCGGGGCTCGCAGGTGGCGCACCAATCCGGCTGTCCGTCCCGGGCCCGGGCCTCCGCATTCGCGCTTGGGGTAGCGGTAACAGCTGGCGCGTACGGGGCCGATGTCTGTCCTGGCCTTGGTGGGGCGCAGTTCGCCACCGCTTGCGCACCGGCGTGTGGGGCGGGCGTAGCAGTGGGAGCACCGCGGCTCGCCGCTCGGCCCCGTGCGTCTCCAGCCCCGTCAGCAAGCGGAACATGGCTGCGGGCAGCATGGGGCTGCCGCTGGTCAAGGCGTCCGGGTGGCGCTGGATGTGCTGGTGGAGCCAGAACGGTGCCTTCTGCGGCGCCACCCGATCGACCATGCCGAGCAGTGCCGTCGGCGTCCCGGTGGGAACCTGCGGTGCCGGCAGGAGGTCTTGCGCACGGCCTGTTGGACGACGGTCACCTCGATCAACTCCTGGCCGCCGCAACCGAGGATGTCGCACAGCGCGGGATGGCTTCCTGGCGCGAAAAGCGGCCGAACCTCCGTTACCCACTGGTGGACGACAGGAACGACCCGGTCCAACTCCGGGACGGTCAGCGCGGTGCGGCGCTTGGGTGGTCCACCGCGCGAGCATCGCTCGAACGCTGCCGGGGCCGGGTCGAGGAAGGTCGCGCCGTCGACGAGCATCAGTCTCGCCGCGCCCAGTCGTACCGGTAGTTCCCGGGCGCGGCCCCACCTTCCGGGCGGGGTGGCGGCCCGTTCCCGTCCTCCGGGGCGGGGGTCCGGCATCTGTGACTGCGGCAGATCGGCCATTTCCCAAAGAAGTTCTGCAAAAATACTTTTGGAAAGCTCCTGAGGGGCCCTAGCCTCCCTGCATGGTCAGCGAAGAGCAGAGACGCGTACTCGACCCCGAGCGGGACGCCGCAGCCCTGAAGGCCCTCACGCACCCGTTGCGCATCCGGCTGCTCGGGCTGTTGCGGCAGGACGGCCCGGCCACCGCGAGCGAGCTCGGGGTCAGCACCGGCGAGTCGTCCGCTTCCACCAGCTATCACCTGCGGGTCCTGGCGAAGTACGCGTTCGTCGCCGAGGCCGAGCACCGCGACGGCCGGGAGCGACGCTGGCGGGCGGTGCACTCTGTGACCGCCTGGAGCAACGAGGCGATGGAATCCTCCCCGGGCAGCCGCGCCTTGCTCAGCCTGTCCCGCAGGGCTCAGATCGAGCACCTGGAGGCTTCTCTCGTCCGGCACGAGGCAGACGTCGCCGACGGACGGATGCCGCAGGAGTGGGTGGGGCCCTCCGGGATCAGTGACCTGATGCCCCGTCTGACACCCGAGTCGCTCACCGAACTCCGGGAGGCGTTCGACCTCAAGCTCGAAGAACTGACCGCCCGCGACGCAGGGGATGCCCGCGCGGCGCAGGTCGTCCTCCTCATGGCAGGGCTGGCCCTCGCGCCACGTGACCCCGCCGCGGAGCCGCACGTCCAGGGCACCACATCGGCATCGGCATCGGCATCGGCATCGGCACCGACGCCGACGCCCACGTCCACGTCCACGTCCACGGCGACGCCGGCGGACGCCGAGGACCCGTCATGACCAGGCCGCTGGACACACCCACCGCACGCCGCCGCTACGTCACGGTCTGCGCGCTCTTCTGGCTGCCACTGGGTCTGAGCCTCGCCCCCCTGATCCTGCTGCTGACCGAGCGCGGCATGACCATGGCGACGATCGCGGGCCTGTTCGCCGCGCACTCGCTGACGGCCGCAGCACTGGAACTGCCCACCGGAGGACTGGCCGACGTCCTGGGACGCCGCGTCGTCCTGGTGGCCGCCGGCCTGCTGAACCTGACCGCCCTGGTCCTCGTAGGGCTCGGCTCCGCGCCCTGGCTGCTCGCGCTGGGCATGGTGCTGATGGGCGCCGGCCGCGCCCTGTCCAGCGGGCCGGCCGAAGCCTGGTACGTCGACACCGTCCACGCGGATTCCGGGCCCGACGCCGATCTGCGCCCCGGCCTGGCCGGCGGCTCCTCCGCGACCTCCGCCGCACTCGCCGGGGGAACCCTGCTCGGCGGCGCCCTTCCCTGGCTGCTCGGAGTCGGCCCCGACCTCGGTGCTCGGCTGACCGAAGCCTCGTCCGGGCTGGTAGTGCCCCTGTCCGTCCCGCTGTTGCTGGGCGCGGCGGTCGAGATCGCCTTCGTGCTGTACGTCTTGACCGCGCTGTCCGAGCCGCCCCGACCGCCGGCCGCCCTGCGCGGCGTACTCTGGGGCATCCCGGCCACCGTCGTGGACGGACTGCGTCTGGGCGGTCGGGACGCGCTGGTCCGCCGGGTGTTCCTCAGCGCGGGTGCGGCCGGCAGCGCGCTGGTCGCGATCGAACTGCTCGTGCCGGGACGTGCTGCGGCCGTCACGGGCGCGTCGGAGTCGGGGGCGGTGCTCTTCGCCGTACTGGCCTGCGCTGGATTCATCTGCTCCGGTTTTGGCAGCCAGCTCGCGCCGCTGACCGCCCGACTGGCGGGCGGCGGTGAGCGTGCGGTCATGGTGAGCCTCGGCGCCGGAGCGAGCGGGCTGCTCCTGCTCGGCGCCACGGCGACGTCCACCGGAGCGGCCGCCCTGGTGCTCTCGGCCGCCGGCTACGGCCTGGTCTACCTCGGACTCGGCGCGGCGGGACCGAACCAGAACGACATCCTGCACCGCCGTGTCACCCGTGCCGGCCGGGCCACCGCGCTGTCCGTCCAGTCCCTCGCCCTGCAACTGGTGGGAGCGCTCACCGGCCTGGTCATCGGGGCCCTGCGGCCAGGACCGGTGCCCTGGCTGCTGGGAGGTACCGCCCTGCTGGCGGGATCCCTCCTGTGGCTGCGCCGCAGCGGTCCCACACCGTCGACTCCGGAGGCGACGCTGCCGCAGCCACGCGCAGCTGGCCCCGCCGCGTCCCGAGGAGCCGCCCGGCGCGAGAACTGACCGGCAACGCCGGACCGGACCCGTCGCACGACCACATCAGGCCGGGGTCGAGGCCTCCTCCGTTCCCGCGTCGCCCGGACGGAGTGTGGTCAGGGCGCCGGCCCGGCGGCACACTGGAAGCCCACGCCCCCAGCGCCAGGAGTGACGTGCCCGTCCCGATCATCATCGACTGCGATCCCGGACATGACGACGCCCTCGCGATCATGCTGGCCGCCGGGGACCCGGCGGTGGACCTGCTGGCCGTCACCACGGTCGCGGGCAACCAGACCCTCGACAAGACCACGCTCAACGCCCGCCGGGTCTGCACGGTCGCCGGGATCACGGACGTCCCCGTCGCAGCCGGTTGCGACCGGCCGCTCGTCCAGCCGCTGGATGTGGCCGCCGACGTGCACGGGGTCAGCGGACTGGACGGGCCGATGTTCCCGGCTCCCACCGTGGACGTGGTCCCGGAGCACGCCGTGGACCTCATCCACCGACTGCTGGCCGAGCACCCCGAGCCCGTCACCCTGGTTCCGACCGCGCCGCTGACCAACATCGCCCTGCTGCTGATGCGGTACCCCGAGGACGCCTCCCGCATCCGCGAGATCGTCCTGATGGGCGGTTCGACGGAGCGCGGCAACCGGACCCCGGCCGCCGAGTTCAACGTCCTCACCGACCCGGAAGCCGCCGACATCGTCTTCCGCTCTGGGGTGCCGGTCACCATGTGCGGGCTCAACGTCACGCACCAGGCACTGGCCACCCCCGACGTGGTGGCCCGCTTCGTGGCCCTGGGTACGCCCCTCGGCCAGATCTGCGCGGACCTGCTGACCTATTTCGGGTCCACGTACCGCGAGTTGTGGGGGTTCTCCAGCCCACCGCTGCACGACCCCGTAGCAGTGGCCCGGGTCATCGATCCCGGGCTGGTGCACTGCGTGGACGCCCATGTCGCCGTGGAGTTGCACGGCCGGTACACGCGCGGCGCCACCGTGGTGGACCTGCACCGCTCCACGGGCCGCCCGGACAACGCGCGCGTGGCCGTGACCCTGGAGACCGGTTCGTTCTGGGACCGGATGGTGGCCGCCGTCGCGGCCCTCGGCGTGCGCGCCCAAGGGCCGACGTCCTCCTGACGGCTGGCCCCTCCCGGCCCCGACCGCCATCGTGGCGGTCGGTCAGCGCGGCAGCCGGGCGGAGTCCAGCAAGGCGTGCAACCGTGCGCCCGCCAGCCCCGGGTTGGCCGCCGCGCCTTCGGCCGTCGCCGGGTCCTGGAGCAGCGTCTCCAGGGTGTCCGGGGAGAAGAGCGGGTTGGCCGCGGCCGCCCGGCGGACGTGCTCGTCCGGGTCCGTCAGCAGTTCCGCGGGAGCCCGTCCGGTCGGATCGGCGGCCGCCAGCGCCCGTACCTCCGGGTCCTCGTGCCCGAGCAGGTGGGCCAGCCCGGTCCGCGGCAACCGGGACTGCGCCAGCAGATGGGGGCGTTGGTCGGGGCGGGCGACGAAAGCCGCGAGGACGATCGCGGCCGGGGCCAGCGGATGCCAGGAGGCCAGCCGGTGACGCACCTCCTCGTCCGGGTCCCGCGCCAGCCGTCGTACCAGGTCGGCGGGGAGCGCGGGGCAGCGGGCGGCCGCCAGGCGCAGCACCACCTCCTCGGACGTCGCGCACGCCCGGTACCAGTCCGGGTCCGGCGTCTCGTACGGTTCCAGGATCAGACAGCAACATTCGAGCGGGCCCTCGCCCATCTCGTGGTCGACGGCCTCGCACTGTGCCCGGGTGCGGGGGAGCGGCTGTACCCGCGTACGGGTGCGCACCCGTGCGTCGGGGTCCTCGGCGAGCTCCGCCCACAGTGCGGGATCGAGGTCGGCCCGGGCGGCGACGCGTACGCGGACCGCGGGGTCCACGTCACGGGCGAGCCGGACCAGGGCGTAGCGGGGCGTGTACGGGTTGCCGGCGAGGCACCACCGGCTCTCCGGATCGGCCAGGCAGGCCTCGACGACGGCGTCCGACAGCGCGTAGTTGTTGAGGATCGACCACCGATGGTGGCAGGCCCTTTCCGGAAGCTCCGCCTCCATGGCCGCGGGGTCCGCCGTCCGCACATGGTGTTCGGCGCGCGCCCGGACGTCTGGGTGGGGGTCGGCCAGCAGCGCGTTCCGCTGCTCGGGGGTGAGCCCTGACCAGAGGTCGGTCGCGAGGGCCCGCAGTGCGGGGTGTGCGTGCCCCAACATCCGGTGCCGGAAGGAAGGGGGCATCTGGTACGAGGACACGAGCTCCCACGCGATCTCGTTGGCCGTGAGGTGCCCGGATTCGCCGCCGTCCTCGGCGGTCAGCAGGAAGGCGAGGGCGTCGTCGGGCAGCGGCCGGGGCTGGCGCGGGCGCGGGCGGGGTCCCGAGGCGACCTGCGCGCGGACGAGGGAGTGGGGGTCCTCGACCAGACGGGCGCGCTGGGCCGGTGGGACGTGGGGGTTGCGGGCGAAGGACCGGCGCACCCCGGCGTCCGGATGCGCGATCGCCGCGTCCATGACCTCCTGGGGGAGGGAGCGCTGCTCGCACAGGATCCGCCGGGCCTCCCCGGCGGCAGGGTCCAGCAGTCGCAGCAGGACGTCGGCCGGGGCTCCCGCGTTGGCCGCGACCCCGCGCAACCACATGTCTTCCAGGGCAGCGGTGGAGTCGTGCACGGCCTTCGGGTTCGAGTGCGGCCCGGCGGGGTGGCGCTTCACCGGTCACGGTCCCATCGCAGCGCGGCGAACGTGGCGGGGAACGCGATGAGTGCCCAGATGGCCACCGTCATGGCCGCTGCCGTCCAAGCGTCCCAGAGCGTGAGGGAGAAGTACGACACGACCATGGGTAGGACCACGATGGACAGGCCTTTCGCCCAGCCGAAGTCGACCCGTGGTGTGACGGGGCGCCCGGTGGCGTGGCAGCGGGCCCTGCGGGCACTGCCGAACGCGGCGATGAAGGCCAGCGCCGTCGTCCAGACGCAGATCAGCGTGAGCCCGACGTACATGGTGGCCTCGTCGGGCAGCCCGGGGAGCGTCTCGCTGGTTCCGCCCTGGCGCACGGAGACCTGGACGTCCCGCCAGGTGGTGACCTCCACCTCTCCGCCGGGCTTGACGAGATGCGCCAGGTCGCCGTTCGAACGGAGATCGAACGGTCGATCGGCGGGAGTCGGAACGGGGGCCTGCAGCCGCACCCGGAAGACGTCCGCGCCCTTGGGGCCGCTCTTGGCGTCCTGAGCGGAGCGGACGGTGGCGCGGATCGTGCGCAGGCAGTCGTCCGTCCCGCGCACCGCCTCCGCCACCGCCTCCGCCTCCGCCACCGCCTCCGCCTCCGCTTCGGCACACGGCCGGGCTCCCAGGAACGCCTCCTCCTCGGCTATCTGACCCGTGATCAGGCTGCCCACCGCAGTGGAGAGCCCCAGCAGTACCAGTCCCAGCAGTGTCCAGCCCAGCGCAAGCATCCGCTCGTGCCGGGCCCGGTACCGGGCCGCCTCCGGCTGTTCCGTCATGTCCAGTGCCACGTCGGTCTCCCCCCGTTGTCGCGCCGTGGGTCCGTCGACCCACTTTTTTCCCCCTGCCCGAACCCCCGTTCGGTGGCAGCACCTCGTCAACGACCCTACGCCGCTCCGCAGCACGCCCCGACCGTCGTGGGGCTCAGCCGAGATTGATGGTGCGGGCCACGAACGCCAGCGACAACCGGGTCCGAACCAGCTCTTCGGCAGTCGCGGCCTCGGGGGTCGAGGAGTTCTCCTCGACCGGGAAGAGGGGATCGGCTCCGGCCGACTCGTAGAGCGTGACCCATTCCAGGGCCGCTTCGACGGAAGCCTGTCGTCCTCCCCCGTGCCGGTCGCACGGACCGCCACCCGTCGCGATCGCGCAGGGCTTGCCCTTGGCGTTCAGTACCCGGCACCGCACCACTGGATCATGCGTGTGGCACAGACCCGACGGTCGCGCCTCGATCTGGCACCGCCCGCCCTGCTTCGTCGTCGCACGGCACTGATTCATGATCATGATCGCAAGGCTACTGGGCGCGCACCCGCTCCTCGCCGAGGCCCCCGGCCCCTGCCCCTGCCCCGGTCCGGCGGGGAGGCGCGACGCCGCGGACCTGGGCCGGTGAGGTGAACCCGTACGTCGGATGGCGGCGGGGCGGGTGGCAGCAGTGGCGGTCCGCCGGGGCGGACCCGAGGCTCTTTTCGGGAAACAAGAACGAGGAAGGGCAGCAGTCCATGCCGCATGCGAAAGAAGAGGGCGTCGCCGCACGCCCGATCGATACGGTGGACCAGCAACGGAGCCGAGCCGGACACCTGCGGGCCGCGATCACGCGGACCAATTTGATCCCGGCGTTCCTGGTGCTCACGGTCATGATGGTGGCCCTGTGGCTGACGGGCATGCCGTTCCTCCAGGCCCTGACGATCTCCACCGCAGTGAAGATCGCGGTTGCCCTGGTCGAACTCCGCCGGCTGCCCCGCCCGGTCGACGACTGACGCGCGGCGAGCCGGCACGGCCGCGCTGCGTTCCTGGTGGACCTGGCCCTCGACCCTGGTACGGTCGCCCGCCCGGACCGGTCGATCTGCTGACGTGCTTGGCCTGCGACGGTGGCGGGGACGGGGAGGGCGGGGACGGGAGCGGGGGTGGTGAGGCTGACTCCGCACGGGCGGGGGCCTGGTGGCAGCAACCGCCCCGCATCCGGAGCCTGTTCGACGACGGGGATCCTGGTACGGCGCGCCGCGCCACGGCTGATCGCCGACCGGACCGGACCCCTGCTGGAGCGGTGGCACGTGGAGACGGACCTCTCGGTCCGAGGGCCCTGTTGTTGGCGCTGGGCCGGGCCGCCGCTCACGAGGCACCCTCGGAGTCGACGGACGCCGAAGTGCGGGCCGCGCCGGACGGTCTCCTCCCCGGCGAGGACCCGGTGCTGCGGGTGGCGGCCGTGATCGCCGCAGCCCCTCTGGATCCGCGGGCGGCGCTGCGCGCTGGACGAGGCGTGGCGACCGCTGTGGTCCCGGCCCTCCGTGGCAGCAGCCGTCCTGCCCCGGCGGCCGGGCTGCTGGCCGACCCGGACGACGACGTGGGCTGCAAGGCTGCGCATCTGCTGGCGGTGCAGGCACACGGTGGCCCCGTACGTCGACCGGCTCGGGGACCCGCGCGCCCTGCCCGGATCCGTGGAGCGGCTCGTCGCGCCCTACCGGGACGTGCAGGTCGGGGCCATCCCCCGGGCGAACCACGGCAGCCGGACGTCGCCGACGTCCTCCGGCCGTTGCGCGCACACGCCGG
This sequence comes from Streptomyces sp. NBC_01214, assembly GCF_026340975.1. GTDB lineage: Bacteria > Actinomycetota > Actinomycetes > Streptomycetales > Streptomycetaceae > Streptomyces. The sequence continues at coordinate 4,244,755 of NZ_JAPEOS010000001.1, forward strand.
AGACACGCGCGGGGTGGCTGGGTCGAGGACCTGCGGTGCTGGAGTACGCCGCCGAGGGGCAGGGGCAGCGGACGTTCACCGCCGCCCTTGATGCGCTCAACCACCACGGACGCCTCACGGCACTGGGGGCAGCGGACCGCCGGCACTCGGAGCACGGCGACTACCGGGCGGTTTCGATCGGGTGCTCGCGCTGCCGTAGCGCTGCCGGCGCGGACTTCCGAAGCGTGCAGGAGCCGTTCCTAGGCGGACCTGCGGCGCAGGGCCCGGCGGACCACGTACAGGACGACGAGCAGCACGACCACGACGACCACGACGATCAAGAGCTTCTTGAACAGCCCGCTCTTCTTCTTGCTCTTCTTGCCCTTCTTGCTCCCGGTGGTGGCCCGGACCTGGGACGACGTCGGTGCCTGGAGACCGGTTGCCACGCCGGCGCCGGCGAGGAGACCGCTCTGCGGGAGCGCCGCGGCGGCCGGGGCCTGGCGGACCGCCGGAGCGGCCGCCGAGGCGGTTGCCGCAGGGCCCAGTAGCAGCCCGGCGAGCACGAAGAGCGGAATGAGTGCCGCCGCGGCCATCGGGCGCTTCTTCGGAATGCAGTGCGTGCTGTTCGTTGTCACTGTTTCCCCTGTTCTCCCCTGCCCGGCCCGGTCCGGTGGGATCCGGAAGGCCGTGGCTTGGAAGCATCGTCGACGAGTTCGACCGCCCCGGCAAGGACTTGGAGACGGCGGGCGCGCTCGTAGGGGTGCCCGCCATCGGACCCGGGCGTGGGCGCAGACTCTGGCACCCTGGGCGCATGGGGACGGGGGACGGTCAGATGCGGGGTGCGGGACGGGAGTTGGGGCCGGGATTCGGGGTGGGGGAGGGGTACGCGTGGTACCGGGGGGTGTCGCCCGGAGGGTCCGTCCATCGGCACGCCGCCTTCCAGCTCGTCCTGGCGCCCCGGGGCGAGGCGGCGCTCGCCGGGGCGGACGGCAGGGTCGTGCGGGGAGCGGCGCTGCTCGTCCCGCCCATGACCGCGCACCGGATGCTGTCGGCGGGGGACCTGCTCACCGTCTTCGTCGAGCCGCACTCGGCCTTGGCCGACCGGTTGCGCGGGCGGTGTGGTTCCGGTTCGGGGATCGTGGCGGTGCCCGAGCTGCGCCGGCTCGACGAGGCCGAGCTCGGTCGGGCGGCGGCGCTGCCCTCGACCGGGCTGGACCCGCGGCTGCTCGCCGCGGGGGCCCTGCTGGAGGGGCGGGCGGGCGAGGAGGAGCCGGTCCCGATGGAGCTGGTCGCGGCCCGGGTGGGGCTGTCGCCGCAGCGGCTTCGAGCCCTGGCCCGGCAGCAGCTGGGCATGCCGCTGGCGCGGCGGCGCATCTGGCTGAAGCTGCGCCGGAGCGCGGAGGCCCTGGGGGAGGGGCGCAGCCCGGTCGAGGCCGCGGCCGCCGGAGGCTTCGCCGATCAGGCCCACCTCACCCGCCGGATGCGGGAGATGATCGGGATGACTCCGGCGGCCGTGCTGCGGGTGATGCAGGTGTCGTCGGCGTCAGCCGCCGGCGCGCCGGGCGACGTACACCGAAATGGACCCGGTGACGGTTGAGACGACCTCGGCCTCGCGGACCCGGTCGAATCCGGCCTCGGTGATGAGGGAGGGCAGGATGCCGTCGGCGTTGGGCTGGGTGTCGGCCCGACCGTCGGCGAGCTGGACGACGCGGAACGCGGTGCGCATCAGACGGGTGCGCTGGAGGCCGTAGTCGGCCAGGACCAGCCGGCCGCCGGGCCGCAGCACGGTGTGCAGTGCGGCCAGGATCGCCCGTTTCATCGGCAGCGGGCACTGGTGGAGGACGAGGCTGGAGACGGCGGTGTCCGCGCTGCCCGCGCCGAGTCGGTCCGCCAGTTCGTCGCCCATGCCCTGGCGCCAGTCGATGGGTGCGCCCGCGGCCCGGGCCTTGCGGCGGGCGACGGTCAGGATGCGGGGGTCCGGGTCGATGCCGATGATGTGGGCGGCGGGTTCGATGCGGTGCAGGAGCAGGGCCTGGGAGCCGGTGCCGCAGCCGACGTCGACGATCACCTCTTCCGGCCGCGGAGCCACGTGCATGGCCAACAGGCCGCGCCAGAGCCGCTCGCGCACCAGGGCGGCTACGGGGTCGTAGAGGCTGGTGGGGGCGAAGCGGCCCGCGGCGGGTGTGAACGCTCGGACCGCGTGCGCGGTGTCGCGGGGCCCGGACCCGGCGGCTCCGGGAGGTGCGGGAGGCGCGGAGGGCTGACGGCGGGGGCCGGGGGTTTCGCTGGACTGGGTCATGACCGCAGTGTCCGGCGCCCGGGCGGCACCGGTCTTGTACGAACCGCTCGCCCCGGGACCGTCGCCCGGGGCCGTCGCCCGGAGCCTGCGCGGTGCACCGGGGAGCCCTCGACCAAGTACGAGCTCCGTTCGACGGCGGACCGTGAACGGAGCTCGCGAGCTCAGCGCCGGTGTGCGACCGCCGCCAGGGTGTCCTTGACTTCCTGCACCACGCGGGCCGCGTCCTCGGGGTTGTTCACCACATCCGTGTGGTTCATGTCGATGACGAGGACCTCGCTGGCCGAGTAGTACTTGTGCACCCAGTCGTCGTAGCCGGACCACAGCGTCCGGTAGTACTCGACGAGGCTCTCGTCCTGTTCGAAGCCGCGGCCCCGCAGCCCGATGCGGTGCAGCACCGTCTCGAAGTCCGCCTTGAGGTAGACCATGAGATCGGGTGCCTTGCGGTACGGCAGGCCGTCGATCTCGCGCATCATCTCGCCCAGCAGCCCCTCGTACACCTGCATTTCGAGGGAGCTGATCCGGCCCAGGTCGTGATTGACCTTGGCGAAGTACCAGTCCTCGTAGATGGACCGGTCGAGGACGTTGTCCCCCTGCTTGTACGCCTCCTTGATCGAGGCGAACCGCGTCTGCAGGAAGTAGAGCTGGAGCAGGAAGGGGTAGCGCTTCGCCTGGATCTCTTCGGGGCTCGCCGTGTAGAAGAGCGGGAGGATCGGATTGTCATCCACGCTCTCGTAGAAGACGTCGCTGCCCAGCTCCTTGGCGAGCAGCTCCGCCACACTCGTCTTGCCGATGCCGATCATGCCTCCGACGCAGATCACTGGCATACCTCACTTCTCCCTGGGGGTCTTCTGTTCGTGGGCGGGTGGGCCGTGCGCCCCACACCACTGAGACGCACGCCGGCGGTCACGCGATTCCCCGGGATCTTCATGATCAGCGTCATGTGGTCGCCGTCCGGACCAGGGCCCTGACTCGGGCTGGTCTCCTTGACCGGTCGGCCCGGCCGTTCCGCAGCTGCCGCGCAGAGCGACGAGCCGCAGCCCAACGGCCGCCTTGAATCTTAAATGACGATCAGCCTCCTGCCGGCCAGGGCGCCGGTACCCTCCGTCGCCCGCTCGCCGCGGTGAAACGATCGTCCTGGGCCGGGGCTGCCCTAGCGCTGATGGGATGCGCACCCTGTTGGCAGGTCCGGCGGCCCTCGCCGCCGTGCTGCTCGTCGCCCCCGCCCCGGCCCGGGTGCACGCCGCCCCGCCGGCGCCGTGCACCGCGAAGTCCGGCAGCGACGCCACCGAGACGCGTGAGGACAGCTCGGTCGACGACGGCGAGATCCGGCGGCCACGGACCTGATCCGCTGCAACAAGGCGCGCATGGACACCTACGACGCTGCCACCCGCCGGATGGTCGCCGCCCAGGAGGCCGGGACCGTGCACGCCGTGTGCGGCCCCGACCTCGGCCGCGACGAGGTCGTCGCGGCGCAGTCCAAGGCCGTGGCCGTCGTCGAGGCCGTCGAGAACACCAGCTACCGGGAGGACGGGGGCAGCGCCTACCTGACGACCCGGGTGAAGACCTTGGAACCCCTCAAGGGCGAGTTCGGTGACGTCCTCCGCGTCACGCAGGGCGTGAAGAACGGCGGCACCCCGGGCCGGTACGCCACGGAGGACCCGGACCGCAACGCGGTGCTGGAGCCCGGCCGCCAGTACGTCATCGCGGTCCAGTCCGGATCGACTGCGGGCACTGTGGGCACTGCGGGCACCGAAGGCACCGCGGCGTGGGCGTGGTACGCCGAGCCGGCCCGACGGGGCGTCGCCGGGGAACGGGAGCACTGGCAGGAGGCCCTGACCAGTCCGCCCCAAGCGGCCGTGGACAGCGGCTGCGAGGACGTGCAGGCGGGCTGATGTCCGGCGGCCGGGACGGCCCGGAGGGCGACCCGGGGAAAAGTACGGGGTCCCTCCGGAGCCCCTTCTAGGGGCGTCTATAGTTAGGGCACCCTAATCTTCGGGTCGTGCGAGTGCTCCCCGCCCTCGCCGCTCCTTGCCGACCGAGCAGAAACGGAACCCGTATGAGACCCGAGTCCACTCCCCTCGTCTCCCCGCGCGCGGACGTCCTGACCGAGACCGTCGAGGGTTTCGGTACGGTCCGCTTCACCTCGGTCGACCCCGTAGCGGACTCCGCCGTGCTGCACTCCTGGGTCGTCGAGGAGCGCGCGCAGTTCTGGGGCATGAACGGCGCCAGCCGGGAACTGGTCCAGGAGATCTACGAGGACGTGGACCGCCGCGACACGCACCACGCGTACATGGTCCGGCTGGACGACGAGCCCGTGGCGCTCTTCCAGACGTACGAGCCCACCGAGGACCGGGTCAGCTACTGCTACGAGGCGCGCGAGGGCGACATCGGCGTCCACCTGATGCTGGCCCCGGCGGCGGGCCGGCCCCGGCCCGGATTCAGCAGGACCCTGATCGGGTCGCTCATTCGGTTCGCCTTCCGCGACCCGGCCGTCCTGCGCGCGGTGGCCGAACCCGACGCCTCCAACGCCAAGGCGCTTGCCCTGCTGAACCGGCTCGGCTTCGTCCGACAGGGCGAGATCACCCTCCCGGAGATCGACCTGCCCGAGGTGTACCTCCCGGAGAAGCGGGCCGTGCTCGCGTTCCTCGACCGCCCCGCCGTACTCCCGGCCGCCGTGGCCGTCGTCCACCAGGACTGACGTCGCCGTTTCGGTTGACATGAGGCCGGTTGGCGGCCGAGAACGCGAAAGTGCCTTCTGATCTGGGGCGATGAACCTTGTCGAGGGGTTCTTTCGGTCCGGCTGGAAGGCACTTTCTCCGTGCAGGAAGGGCATCGGTTCGCGTCCCTGGCGTTATGTCTCCGCCGACGGTGCAGGAGCGGTGGGTCATGCCGGGGCGCGGCTGCCGGCTGATCGCGCCGACGTCACCGCACTGACCGGCGCGTCGCGAACTACTCGACGCGCTCGCGATCGATGAACGCGGTCAACGCGTCCACAGTTGCGTCGGGCTGCTCGTCGGGAATGAAGTGTCCGGCTCGTGGGATGACGACACCGGTCGCGTTCTCTGCCCACGGACTGACCGAGGCGGCCATGTCGGGGATCGAGCCGTGGGAGCTGGAGATTCCCAGGACCGGGACGGTCAAGTGTCCCCGTTCGAGGGCGTCATGATTCTTACGCGCTGATTCCGCGGCGTCGCGGTAGTAGGCGAGAGACGCTGAAAGCCCTCCCTCGGCCGCGATGGCGGCGGCGTAATGGTCGATCTCGGCGCCGTCGAAGGTGTTCGGGGACAGGGCTTTGACCTTCAAGAACCAGCCGACGTAGTCACGCTCGCGGCCGGTGAGCAGGGTCTCGGGCAGTTCGGGCACCAAGTGGAAGGCGAAGTGCCAGGTCTTCCAGGCCTGGTCGGGGTCCGTTGGGACGGAGCCCGGGAGGGTGATTCCGGGAATGCCGGCGTCAAGCAGGGCGACACCATGCAGGCGCTCTTCGTACTTCAGGGCCAGCGAGAAGGCAACCCAGGCCCCGATGTCGTGGGCGACGAGCCAGTACTTCGGCACGTTGAGCGCGGTCAGCGCGGCCTGGACGCGCGAAGCGACGGTGTGCGTGTCGTAGCCCCCTTGAGGGCGGTCGGAGTGGCCCTGCCCCGGCAGGTCGATCGCGATCACGTGGAATCGCTCCGCAAGACCCGGCATCACCTTTCGCCAAGCCCACCAGGTCTGCGGGAATCCGGCGAGCAGGACGACGGTGGGGCCGGCTGGCCGGCCGCCTTCCACGGCATGAAGTCGGATTCCTTCCGCGTCGACCCAGCGGTGAGTGAAACCCGCAAGGTCGTACAGCGGCAACCCGGGGACCGGGTTCTGGTCGCAGGAGCGGCTCGGGGCCACGGCGTCGTCGATCATGGTGTGAGCCCACTTCATCTTGAACTGATCAGTTCAAGATAGGATGGGTAGGGCCACGACGGCTGGTACTAGAACGAGGTGCATGCGTGATGGCCGGGAAGAAGCAGTTCGACGTGGGCATCGCGCTCGATGCGGCGATGGTCCAGTTCTGGCGGGCCGGATATGCCGACACGTCTCTCGACGACCTCTCGAGGGCGACCGGATTGAACCGCAGTTCCATCTACTCCTCGTTCGGCGACAAAGACTCGCTCTACCTGCGCTGCCTGGACCGCTACGCCGCGCGGTACGGAAACAGGTACGACCAGGCGCTGTCATGCGCGTCCGAGGAACCGCTCCAGGCGGTACGGGCGTTCTTCGAGGTCACTCTGCAGCGCATCAGCGACCCTGACGTTCCTGATGGCTGCCTGATCGCCCAGACCGCGATGGCGGCACCGGCGCTCAGCCCCACCATCGCCGCACGCGCGCTCGAAGCTCTGGACCTTCAGCGTGCGCGGCTGCGGACCGCCTTGAACGCCGCGCAGTTGACCGAAGGCGATGCCGACGACTTCGCGGTTCACATAACGGCGGTCAACCAGTCGCTGGCCGTGATGAGCAAGACCAGGGCGAGCCAGAAGCAGCTCCGCACGGTCATCGACATCAGCATGAGTGCGCTCTCGCACGCCTTGCATGCCCGGAGCTGACCTCGCCGCTTCGCCCGGGTGCGGCGGCTGCTGGGGTGGGGGCCGTTGGTGATGCCGGAGCACGGTTGCTGGCGGATCTCGACCACGCGGGACCGGACGTGATCCGGGACGGATCGCCACCGACCTGGCGGTGATGCTCGCCGACGGCGGCGAGCCCATCGCGGACCTGGCCGTGCTGCGGGACCGGGCCGAGGTGTTCGGCCCGGTCGCCTCGACACCGACGGCCCGGCGGTTGCTCGCCAACATCGACGAGCGGGCACTGGCTTCGCTGCAAGCGGCCCGTGCTTCGGCTCGGGAGGTCGCCTGGATGCAGGCCAGCCGAGATCGGTGAGGGGATGCCCGTCGCCCTGGTCGCAGGACGCGTCCTGCCCGGCCTCGTCCGAGCTGACCGGCATGGTCGATCCAAGCGGCTACCCAGCCGGTACCCGGATCGTCGTGCGCCGCGAGCGGCCGCACCCCGGAGCCCAACTGTCCCTGTTCGACCCCTGTTCGACCAGGGCGAGGCCCGGTCGGCCCTACTCGCCCGGGGCGCGCAGCAGGTCCGCCGGCAGGTAGCCGGAGCGCACGTTCAGTTCCCAGCCGTGTGCCTGTACGGCGAGGGCGGCCAGGGCGACGGCCGTGACCGGCAGCAGCGTCCTCGGCGCGGCATCCGGACCGGCGCCGTCGCGGTGTTCGAGGAGACGGTTGGTCAGGGCCTGCTCGAACGCGGGCTGGTCGTCGTCGAGGAGTACGCGCAGCAGCCGCTGGTCGGCGGTCAGCGCGCCCGCCCCGTCGAGCCGCGCGGCGGCCGCGGCGCGCTCCTCCGCGTCGGGTTTGCGCAGGGGCGGCACCCCGGACGCGACCCAGGGCGACCTGGTCGTCTCCACCAGGTGGAGGTAGGCGCAGAGCGCGTCCATCTCGGCGAGTTCAGCCGGGTCGGAGACCGAGCTCAGGGACGAGTAGGGCAGTCCGGCGTGGAACATCGGCGCGTAATCGGTCTTCAGCAGGGGACCGATCACCCGGGCCTGTTCCCAGACGAGGCCGGTGATCACGCTCAGGGTGAAGGCGTCCACCCAGACCTGTGCCGTGGGTGCCTGGTCGACCGAGTCGCCGAAGTCGAAGTCCTCGCTGCTGAGCTCCTCGCCGATGAGGGGGAAGAAGACCTCGTAGTCCCCGCCGGGGCACGTTCCGAGCGTCAGGGCACCGAGCGCGCACTCCGCCGCGGTCCGCAGGGCCAGCCGGCCCTGCGCGCCCTCCAGTTGCGGATCCTGGAGGGTGAGGGCGCCGACGTGGTCCAGGAGTTCGGCGCCCGTCTCCTGGATCCCCTTGATGGAGAGGACGTCGTAGCGAAGCCGGTGCCAGCGGCCGAAGGTCCGCCCGTCGATGTCCTCCAGGGCTCGACCCGTCCGCTCCTCGCCGACCTCGTGACGCGCTATGTCCCGCACGGTGGACACCCTTCCTCGTTGCCGATCTTCAAGGGACCCATCTTCTCCGATGCGGCAGCCCGTTGTGCGGGGCCGGGGCGGGTGTCGAGGCGAAGGCACCGCCCGAAGGCACCAACACCGCAGCGGCCGTGGCCCCTTGCTTGCGGACGTGAACTCCTACGCGACCCAGCAGTAGACGCCCCGGTCCTGACGACGGGCGCCGCTGACGAGAGCCGCCAGGTCGCCCACGATTTGGTCGGCGATCTCCGTGTCGATGAACTCGCCGTCCGCCGCACGGAGCCGGACCCACGAGGCAGCGATGTCACGCAACCCGGACGGTTCGGCGTCCGCGAGTGCGGCGGACAGGCCGGGCGAGAGGGCGAAGACGACACGTCCGCCGTCGTCCTCGCCGGCGACGATGCGCGGCTCGCCGGCTTCGACGAGTTCCTCGAAGCTGCCGCCGGCGAGAAGGCCCTCCCATTCGACGACGGCCTCCTCGGGGTCGAAGTTGCCGAAGGAGACCGACTCGGATGCGTGTGCCGGGCCGGTCTGTAGGACCAGAGCGGCCGCGGTGTCGTCCGGAGCCACGAAGAACGTAACGATGTTGCTCACCCGGGCATCATGCCGGACGGACCGCTCGCGCGATCGGCCGGACAACACACCTAGGTCGTCTCTTTCGGATCTTGTCGGCCGAGCCCGCGGCGTCCGGTGCCGTGCATCGCAAGGCGGAGGTGCGCACCTGTACTGGACGTACTCGGGCGCCCCGACAACGCGGCGAGGTGCGGTGCCGGGCGTCGCGGGCCCGGCAAGATCCGAAAGAGACGGCCTAGCCCTTCGCCGCGGCCTCGGCGTTGCGCCAGACCGTCAGGTCGACGGTGATGAACCGGGTCTCTTCCTTCACGCCCGACCTACCGCGGAAGGTCGCCAGCGTGATGTGGCCGGCCTTGCTCAGCACGCAGACCTGCGACCCGTCCGTGAGCTGGTCGAGGCCGATCTTCTCGGTGAAGCGGGTCACGGCACGGCAGGTTTCCAGGGAGCCCTTCTCGGAGTTGTTCAGCAGGACGAGCTTGCCGTTCGTGGTGCCGAACTTCTCGTCCCCGAACAGCGTGTCCCGGTAGTAGAAGAGGTCGGCGTGCCCGTAGAGCACCCCGGCGCCGGTCGGCTCCTCGGCCGGGCGCGGCGGGTTGTCGGCGAACATCACCTGGTGGTTCTGGGGCACCTCGATGCCCTGGTACGAGACCGGCTGCGGGTCGGGCCGCTTCTGCGCGGCGCCCGAAGCCTTGTCGCCGCCGCCCTTGTCGGAGCCGTCAGGCAGCAGGGACCGGAGGATGACCAGCCCGACGACCGCCGCCGCTACCGCCCCGATGACGATCAGTCCCGTCCGCTTGGGACGTGGGGGAGCGGGCGGACCGGGAACGAAGCCCTGGGCGTGGAACGGCGGCGGCGTGCTGTGGCCGGGAGCGTACGAGGGCTGCGGGTACGAGGGCTGCGGGTACGAGGGCTGCGGGTACGAGGGCTGCGGGTACGAAGGCCGTGCGTACGGGGCGGCGTCCGGTAGCCCGGCGGCACGGCCCTCGGAGCTGCCTGCGTCGGCGCGGCGGCCACATCGGTCGGCGTGTACCCGGGCGCGGCGGGTACCGCAGCCGGGGGCTGCGGCGAAACCTCGGTCGGAGCCGGAGCCGGAGCCGGAGCCGGAGCCGGAGCCGGAGCCGGAGCCGGAGCCGGAGCTGGATCCGGCATCGGAGCGGGCAGCCGTAGCCGCTCCGTGAGGGAACCGGCGACGGCCCGCGGCAGCCAGTCCCCGCCCTGGCGCAGCGGGACCTCCGAGGCCGCGTTGCACAGCTCGATGATCTCGGTCAGGGTCGGCCGGTCGCCGGGGTCACGGCTGAGGCAGCGGGTCACGACCGGCCGCAGCTGCTCGGGCAGGGCGCTGAGGTCGGGGTCCTCGTGCACGATCCGGTAGAGCACCGCGTGCGAGGGCCCGTCGCCGAAGACGGACGCCCCGATCGCGCTGAAGGCCGCGATCTGCCCGAGGGCGAAGACGTCGGTGGCCGGGGTGACCGTGCCGGCCGAGGCCTGTTCGGGCGCCATGAACGCGGGGGTGCCGACGCTGACGCCGGTGCTCGTCAGGGCCGTGGAGTCGGCGGCCCGGGCGATGCCGAAGTCGATGACGCGCGGCCCGTCGGAGGCGAGCAGCACGTTGGCGGGCTTCAGGTCCCGGTGGACGATGCCCGCGCCGTGGATGACGTGCAGCGCCTCGGCGACCCCGACGGTCAGCAACAGCACGCTGCGCACCGGCAGCGCGCCGTGCCGGGCCACGGCGTGGGCGAGCGAGGGGCCCGGTACGTAGGCCGTGGCCAGCCAGGGCTGGGCGCCCTCGGTGTCCGAGTCGATGACCGGTGCGGTGTAGAGCCCCTGGACCCGTTCCGCGGCCCGCACCTCCTGCTGGAAGCGCCGCCGGAATTCGGGGTCCCCGCCGAACTCGGGCCGGATCACCTTGAGGGCGATCGGCCGGCCGCCCGGCGTGTACGAGAGGTAGACCTTGCCCATGCCGCCGGCGCCCAGCACGGCCGCCAGGCGGTAGCCGCCCACGACGGCCGGGTCGTCCGCCCGGAGCGGCTGGAAGAAATCGGCGGAAGGTGCGCTGCCCATGGGGACCCGTCTCTGGTTGCGGCGGTCCAGCACCTTCCGGCGCCACGAAGTCAACCGCGAGGGTACCCAATGCCGGGACCGGTCCCGCCCCGGAGCGCTCGGCCGAATGCGCGAGTTGACGGCTCGGGCCGCGGCGTCGAGGACCGCGAGGGCGCCGACCACGCCCGGTCCCCGTCTTCCGCTACGGGCCCCGGCCGCGGACGTGCCGCTACCAGCCGAAGCGTCGATTGACGACGGCCGAGAACTCCTCGAACGTCAGCACGCGGTCGCCGTTCTGGTCGGCCGCGTCGAACAGCGCGGAGGAGTCGTGGGTGTCTCCGACGCCCCAGAAGGGGATGGCTCCCTGCGCCGCGAGGGTCGGACCCTTGGAGCGCAGGGCACCGATGACCTCGGCGCGGGTCAAGGTGCCGTCCTGGTCGAGGTCGAGGGCGTCGAACAGGCGCCGGGCCTTCTCACTCATCACGTGGTCCTCTCAGTGGTACGCGCACCGTCTCTCGGGCGGCGCGTCCTGTACGTGAGTGAGGACGTCGTGGGCCCCTGCGGGGTTGCTCCGCAGGGACCGGTACCTGCGGAGCGGCGCGCGCTCACGGGGGGCTCCCGGCTCCCCGGCGGTTGAAGGGCAGCCTGCCGAGTACGACCGCCATCCCGCAGGTACGGGTGAGCGCGGAGAAGACCAGGCCGCCCCCGATCGCCGCGGACAGCAGCGCGAGGGCGGGGTGGAGGAGCAGCCCGAGGGCCAGGCCGAGCAGCACACCGACGCCCGCGGTGAAGCGGACCTGGCGTTCCATCGCCCAGACGGCCCGCTTCCGGGAGCCGTCGGGATAGTCGGGATAGTGCAGGACGTGGCCGTCGGCGGTCCAGGCCTGGGTGCCGCCCGTGAGGCTCGACGCGGGGATGCCGCGCGAGACCAGGGTTCCGGCGGCGTTTTCGGAACGGGCACCGGAGGCGCACACCACGAGCAGGGCCTGTGTTCGGCGGCACTCCGCAGTTCCGGCAGGCTCCGCGTGAGTCGGTCGAGGGGGACGTTGACGGCGTCGGGCAGGTGGCCGGACGCGAACTCGGCCGGAGTACGGACGTCGACGACGGTCAGCTCGGACAGCCGTGGGTGCGCCTGGCTGACATCGAGGGAGAGGGGAACACTCGTGGCGGACCTGGTCCTTGGCGGAGGGGGAGGAAGGCGCGGCGGGGGACGCCGTTGCCGTGCCGGGGATGCTAGGCACCGGGGGACGCCCCGACCAGGGGCGCGCGAACCCTGCCACGGGACCGCCACACTCCGGCAACAACACGCAACGAGCGGCCGAGCCCGCCCTCGTCCCGGCGCCCGGCGCCCGGCGCGGCGTCACCAGGTGACGTACAGGGCCTGTGGTGAGCGGTGGATCAGCGTGGGCCGCATCTGCGGCCGCGGACGGTCCTGGTCCAGTCGCAGCCCCGGCATGCGGCGGAGTAACAGCTCGAGGGTCAGGCGGAGCTGCTCGCGGGCCAGTTGGGAACCGGGGCAGCCGTGGGCCCCGTACCCGAAGGCGAGGTGCTGCCGGTTCCCGGGGCGGGTGATGTCGAACTCTCCGGCGCGCTCGTACCGTCGCTCATCGCGGTTGGCCGAGCCGAACGCCACCAGCACGGTGGCCGCCGCGGGCAGCTTCGTCCCGGCGAGCGTCACCGGCAGGGTGGTGGTCCGCCGGAAGGCCTGGATGGCGGTGTCGTGGCGGACGGCCTCCTCCACCGCCGCCGGGACCAGGGACGGATCGGCGCGGAGCGTCCGCCACTGCCGCCGGTCGCCGAGCAGGTGCAGCAGCATGGTGCCGATGAGGGCGCTCGTGGTGAGGAACCCGGCGATCAGCAGGTTCTGCAGGCTCGTCACCAGCTCGTGGCGCTGCTCGAGGGTGAGCTCGGCGTCGCCGGGGGCCAGGGCGGCCACCATGGTCGAGCACATGTCGGCCCGGGGGCGCTCGCGCCGCTCGCGGACGTACCCGTCCAGCAGGTGCTGGAGCGCGACCACGTCCTCGGCGGCGGCCACCTGCCCCTGTGGCGACAGCGGGCGGAACAGCAGCTCCTCGGCCCGGTAGCCGCCGTGCACGGCGGCGGGGTCCAGCCCGATCAGCCGTCCGACCACCATCCCGGGCAACCGCCGGGCGTACGCCTCCACCAACTCCGCGGACCCGTCCGCCGCGAAGGCGTCGACCAGCTCCTCCGCGCACGTCCGGGCGTACGGCAGGAGCGCTGCCACCCGGGAGGCGGACAGCCCCCGGTTCAGCGGGGCCCGGTGCCGACGGTGGGCCGCGCCGTCGCTGGACACGACGGTGGGCCGGGGGCCGAACCCCCGTGGCAGGACGCCGAGCGCCGCCTCCGAGAGCGGTACGTCCGGCAGCAGGGCCTGGGCCGAGGAGAAGTCCTCCGCGCGCAGCAGCACCTCCCGCACGTCCTGGTCGCGCGCCACCAGCCACGCGTCGAACTCGGGGACGTACAGCAGCCCCTCGGTCCGGCGCGCACGGTCGTAGAGCGGATAGGGGTCGCGGTACAGCTCGTCACGCCGCGCCTGGTCGTCGTGCCAAGCCACTGGGACCTCCGGATCGCGGTCGGGACCGGGCGGGGGCCACTGCCGCGGTGACCTCCGGTGCGCCGGGTCATCCTCCCCGAAACCCGCCGGGCCCGGTAGGGCGCCTGCCGGGAGCCCGCCCCTGATCCGTCCCGCCCCTGATCTGTGACGGAAGTCTGACGTCACGCCGGTCAGCCTGGTGTCCCGCACCCCGGGGTGCTGGAATCGAGGGGTGACGACAGACCACCCCGACTTCGAGGGCACCCCCGTCGGTCGCCGGCTGGTGCTCGGCATGCTCGGGCTCGGCGCCGGGGGCCTCGTTGCCGCACCGTACGCACAGCGCGGGATCGAGGCCTTCCTCGGAGCCGCCTCGGACAAGGACCCGACCGGGCTCACCGGGCTGCTCCCCAACGGCGGCGGCTTCCGCTACTACTCGGTCGCCACCTCCGTACCGCGGAAGAACGAGCAGAACTACCGGCTCACCGTGGACGGTCTGGTCGAGCGCCCTGCGACGTACACCCTCGACGACCTGCGCGCCCTGCCACAGGACCGGGTCGTGCGGGACGTGCAGTGCGTCACCGGCTGGCGGGTCCCCGAGACCCCCTTCGCCGGCGTCAGGCTGTCCCTGTTGCTGGACGCCGCCGGAGTCGGTCCCGAGGCCAAGGCGGTCCGCTTCACCTGCTTCGACGGCACGTACAGCGAGAGCCTCACCCTCCCGCAGGCCCGGCGCGACGACGTGCTGGTCTGCCTGCAGATGCAGGACGAGCCGGTCAGCCACGCGCACGGCGGTCCGGTCCGGCTCTACGTCGCGCCGATGTACTTCTACAAGTCTGCGAAATGGCTCTCCGGGATCACCGTCACGTCCGAGGTGCGACCCGGCTACTGGGAGGAGCTCGGCTATGACGTCGACGCCTGGGTCGGCGGGTCCAACGGGCGCAGTGACACCCCCACCGTCTGAACCGGCACGACGGGTCGCCAGGTTCACCCGTGCCGAGCGCTGGGTCCACCGCACGACCGCCGCACTGACCCTGCTGTGCGTGGCGACGGCGGCCGCTCTGTACGTACCGCAGCTCGCGGAACTGGTCGGCCGCAGGCATCTCGTGGTGACGGTCCACGTATGGGCCGGCGTCCTGCTGCCCGCGCCGTTCCTGGCCGGTCTCGCCTCGCCCGCCTTCCGGGCCGATCTGCGCAGGTTGAACCGCTTCGGACCACACGACAGGACGTGGCTGCGCGCGGTGCGCCGGCGCGACCGCCGGCGCGGGTCCCGGCCGGCGGGGAAGTTCAACGCCGGTCAGAAGGTCTACGCGTCGTGGATCGCTGGCGCTGTCCTGGTGATGCTGGCGACCGGTCTGCTGATGTGGTTCACCCACCTGACACCGCTGATCTGGCGCACCAGCGCCACCTTCGTGCACGACTGGCTGGCCCTCGCCGTGGGGGTGGTACTGGCCGGGCACATCAGGATGGCGCTCGCCGACCCGGAGGCGCGCAGGGGCATGCGTACGGGGTCCGTCGAGCGCCCTTGGGCGGAGCGGGAGCACCCGCTGTGGCTGAAGGACGGGACGAGGGACGAGCGGTCCTGATTCCATGCTGAGTTGACAGCGGTCCCGCCCCTGCACCACCCTTTCACTACTTACCTAGTGAAAGGGTGGTGCAAAGCGTGCTGGAATACCGTATCGACCGGCGCAGCGGCATCGCCACGTACGTCCAGATCGTCCAGCAGACCAAGCAGGCCCTGCGCCTCGGCCTGCTGGAGCCGGGCGACAAGCTGCCGACGGCGCGGGAGGTCGTGGAGGCCACCGCGATCAACCCGAACACCGTCCTCAAGGCCTACCGAGAACTGGAACGCGAAGGCCTCGTCGAGGCGAAGCGGGGGCTGGGCACCTTCATCCGCAAGTCCCTGGGCAGCGCCCCGGCCGAGTCCCCGCTGCGCGGCGAACTCGCCGACTGGGCGCAGCGGGCCCGGGACGCCGGCTTGGAGCGCGACGACGTGGCCGCACTCTTCACATCCGTACTGGAACAACACTTCAAGGGGGACGGCGAAGCATGACGGAAACCGTGATCGAGGCGGAGGGCCTCGGGCTGCGCCACGGACGGCGGGGAGGCTGGGCGCTGCGCGACTGCTCCTTCCGCCTCCCCGCAGGCCGGGTGTGCGCGCTCGTCGGGCCCAACGGCGCCGGGAAATCCTCCCTGTTAGGCCTCGCCGCCGGCCTCGCGCTCCCCACGGAGGGCACCCTGCGCACCGTGCCGCGCGAGACGCTCGCGTACCTCGGGCAGAACAAGCCCCTCTACCCGCAGTTCACCGTCGGCGAGACCCTGCGGATGGGCCGCGAGCTCAACCCGGCGCGCTGGGACGCGGCGACGGCGGAGCGGATCGTCGAGGCCGGGGAGCTCGACCCGCGTACCAAGATCCGTACCCTCTCCGGCGGGCAGCGCACCCGCGTCGCCCTGGCCCTGGCCCTCGGCAAGCGCCCCGACCTGCTGCTCCTCGACGAGCCGATGGCCGACCTCGACCCGCTCGCCCGGCGCGAGCTCATGGGCACCCTGATGGCCGATGCCGCCGACAACGGCACGTCCCTGGTGATGTCCTCGCACATCCTGACCGAGCTGGAGGGCGCCTGCCGACCACCTCCTGCTCGTCGACCGCGGCCGGATCCGCCTGAGCGGCCCCATCGACGTGGTGAGCGAGGCCCACCGGCTGCTCACCGGCCCCGCCACCGCCTCCGCCCGACTCGCCGCCCACACCGTCGTCGAGTCCCGTACGACCGGTCGGCAGCTCACCGCCCTCGTGCGGCTGCGCGGGCCCGTCGACGACGGGGTCTGGCAGACGGAGCACCCGACCCTGGAGGAAATCCTGCTCGCCCATCTGCGGTCCCCCGATGCCCCGTCTTTCACCACCGAGGACTCCCTCACCACGACGGGGGTGCGGGCATGAGCGGCACGATGCTGAAGGGTCCGTACTGGGTCGCCGCCCGCCAGCACCGGCACGTGCTCTGGGCGGTGCCCACCGTCGCTGCCGTCGCCCTCGTCGCCGTGGTCGCCCTGCGCTGCTGGGCCGAGGGCCCGAACTCCGACCAGGCGGGCGAAGCGTGGCCGGAAAACGGCTACGAGCTGCTGCGCCTCCTCGTGGGGCACGCGGGTACGGGCCTGTTCTTCCTGCCCTTGCTGGTGGGGGCCTTCGTGGCCGGCCCGATGACGGCCCGCGAACTGGAGAGCGGCACCTGGCGGCTCGCCCTCACCCAGTCGACCACCCCGAGGGCCTGGCTCGGCTCGAAGGTCCTGGTGGCGGCAGTCGTGTCGGTCCTCGGCGCGGTCGCCCTCACCGGGGTCTACCGCCTCGGCTGGGCGCGGGTGGCCGGCACCCACCAGCTCCACTGGGCGGACCGCGGGACGTACGAGGCCTCCGGCCCGGTGCTCGCCGCCTACTGCCTGCTCGGCGTGGCCCTCGGCGTCCTGGTCGGCCAGCTGGTCCGGCGGACGCTGGTGGCCATGGCGCTCACCGGGATGCTCACCAGCCTGGTGCTGCTGTGCCTCGGCGCGCTGCGATGGTCGCTCCTCCCCGTGCAGACCGGCACGGGGCCGCTGGAGGGGAACCAGTTGAAACTCATGCCGGCCTCCGCCCTGATGATGGACACAGGGCTGCTCACCTCCACCGGTGAGCGCCTGCCCGAGTACGCCTGCTTCGAGCAGAGCCACAACCGGACCGGATGCCCGGCGGACATGGACGTGACCGGCTGGTACGTGGACTTCCACCCGGTCTCGCACTACTGGCCGACCCAGCTCATCGAGAGCTCGCTGGCCCTGGTCCTGGCCGGCGGCGCCCTGTTCGTCGCCTTCCGGCTGGTGGGCGCCCGGCGCGCCTGACCCCTGACGGGGGCGGCGTACGGCAGATGGCGGACGTCACTTGTGGAGCCGCCCGCGGGTCAGCACGCTTGATCCATGACCACACCCGTCCCCGGTCCGGTGCGGCCTCCTGCGACGGTCCGGCCGGACGACGCGCGCCGGGCGCTGGTGGCGGGATCCGTCGGCAACTTCATCGAGTGGTACGAGTTCGGGATCTACGGCTACTTCGCCACCGTCATCGCGGCGCAGTTCTTCACTCCGGAGGGCGGCAGCGAGGTGGAGGGGCTCGTCAAGGCGTACGCGTCGTTCGCCCTGGCGTTCTTCTTCCGGCCGGTCGGGGCCGCGGTGTTCGGGCGGTTCGGCGACCGGGTGGGACGCCGGCCCGCGCTCGTCGTGGTCGTCTGTCTGATGACCGGCGCCACGGCCATGATCGGTCTGTTGCCGACGTACGCCTCGATCGGTGCGGCCGCGCCGTGGCTCCTGACGCTGCTGCGGATCCTGCAAGGGCTTTCGGCCGGCGGGGAGTTCGGCGGGGCGGTTTCGGTGATGACGGAATGCGCACCACCGGGCCGCCGGGGGCGGTACGGGGCCTGGCAGTCGTTCACGGTCGCGCTCGGCCTGCTCGCGGGCGCGGCCGTGGCGGTGGTCCTGGCGTGCGTACTGAGCGCGTCGCAGCTGCACGGGTGGGGCTGGCGGGTGCCGTTCCTGCTGACCCTGCCGCTGGGGCTCGTCGCGCTGCGGCTGCGGCTGCGGTTGCCCCCGGACGCGCCGCCCGCCCGCGCCGAGGGCGGCGCCGGGCCCGAAGACGGGCCGCGGCCGCGCCCCGGGGAGACGGCCCGGGCCGTGGTGCTGGGCATCGGGCGGATGATGGGCTGGTCGGCGGCCGGCTACACCTTCCTGGTGGTCATGCCCTCCTACTTGCAGAGCACGCTCGGTACCACCTTCCAGCAGGCACTGCTCGGCACCGTCCTGGCGAACCTGGGGTTCGCCGCGTCCATCCTGCCCGCCGGCGGGCTGAGCGACCGGATCGGCCGCCGGACGGTGATGGTGGCGGGGGCCCTGCTGGTGGCCGTGCTCGCGCTCCCGCTGCTACACCTGGTGCAGGACCCGGGCGCGCCGGGGTACGCGAAGGGAGCGGCGCTGTTCGCCGCGGGCGCCGGCGTCGGCCTGATGGCGGGTCCGGGACCCGCGATGCTGGCCGAGATGTTCCCGGCCAGGGTGCGCTGCACCGGACTCGGACTGGCGTACGCGCTGTCCAACGCCGTGTTCTCGGGCTGTGCGGGACTGGTCATCACCGAGGTGGTCGCGCGGACGGGGAACGTCGACGTCCCCGGGTACTACGCCGCGGCGACCTCTGCGGTCAGCGTCGCCGCGCTGTTGACGCTGCGCGGCGACGACCACGATCGGGCGCTGCGGTGAGCGCCCTGCGCGTGGTCGGGCTGATGTCCGGCACGTCGTACGACGCGATCGACGCGGCCGCCGCCGACCTTTCCCTCGACGGCGACACACTGGTGCTCACGCCCCTGGGGACGATCAGCACGGTCTACGACGACGATCTGCGGGCGGACCTGGCCGGGGCCCTGCCGCCCGCCGGGGCGGACCTGGCCACGGTGTGCCGGCTCGACACCCGCATCGGACAGGCCTTCGCCGCGGCGGCGGTGCGGGCGGACGAGGAGCTGTGCGGCGGGCGGGCCGACCTGGTGGCGTCGCACGGGCAGACGGTCTTCCACTGGGCCGAGGACGGCCGGGTGCACGGCACGCTCCAGATCGGCGAGGCGGCCTGGATCGCCGAGGCGACCGGCCGACCCGTCGTCTCCGGCTTCCGTACCCGCGACGTGGCGGCCGGGGGTCAAGGTGCGCCGCTCGTCAGCGTCGTCGACGTGATGTGGCTGCGGGGACGCCCCGGGGTGCCGGTCGCACTCAACCTGGGCGGGATCGGCAACGTGACGGTCCTGCCGGGCGGGGCGGAGGGGACCGGAGGCGAACCGCTGGCCTTCGACACCGGCCCCGCCAACGCGCTGATCGACGCGGCGGTGCGCGCGCTGGCCGGGCACGACGCCTCGGGCCGGCCGTACGCGATGGACGCGGGCGGGGCGCTCGCCGCGCGGGGCGCGGTCCACCCGCCACTGCTGCGCAGGCTGCTCGACGACCCGTACTACGCCCTACCCGCGCCGAAGACGACGGGCAAGGAACACTTCCACCTGCCGTACCTGCGCTCGGCGCTGGACTCGTGCGGGCCGCTGCCCGCCGAGGACGTCGTCGCCACGCTGACCCGCCTCACGGCCCGGACCGTCGCCGACGCGATCAGGCCCTTCGGGGCGACCGAGGTGATCGCGTCGGGCGGAGGAACGCGCAACCCGGTGCTGATGGACTGGCTGCGGGAAGAGCTGCGCGCGGCCGGCGGGGCCGGCGGGGCCGAGGGGCCGACGGGGCCGATGGGGCCGGCGCGGTCGGCGGGTGCGTGGTGCGGTCCTCGGACGCACTCGGCCTGCCCGCGGGGGCGAAGGAGGCCTACGCCTTCGCCGTTCTGGGCTGGCTCACCGCGCACGGTCTGCCGGGCACCGTCCCCGCGTGCACGGGCGCCCGGCGCGCGAGCGTCCTCGGCTCGATCACGCCCGGCGGTCCGGGTCTGCGCCTGCCGCGGCCACCGGCGACGGCGCCGGTCCGGCTGACCGTCGCCGGACGCACCGGCGAGGGCGGGTCCCGCCTTTCTATTTCCAATCTGCGTTGTTCCTAGAATGGTCGCGTGAAGGATATCGATGCGATCGCGATGTTGCAGGATCCGGTGCGGCGCCGCCTGTACGAGTACGTGGCGGCACAGGGCCGGGAGGTCGGCCGCAACGAGGCCGCCGAGGCGGCCGGGGTGGCGCGCACCCTCGCCGCGCACCACCTGGACAGGCTGACCGAGGCCGGGCTGCTGGAGAGCGGCAGCCGCCGCCTGACGGGTCGCTCGGGTCCGGGTGCTGGCCGTCCGGCCAAGGTGTACACGCGGGCGCGGGCCGAGCGGTCGGTGTCGTTGCCCGCCCGCGACTACCTCACCGCCGCCGAGTTGCTCGCCGAAGCCGCCGAGCAGGCGGGACTGGACGCAGTGCTGCGCGCGACCGCGAGTCGCAGAGGCGAGGCCCTGAGGGGTTCGGCGGCGCCCTGTGCCGGGCTCGAGGAGGCCGTGGAGATGCTGGCCGGCCGGGGCTACGAACCGTACCTGGAAGGCAGTGAGGGGGCGGAGGGTGCCCAGGGCGCCGTAGGTGCCGGGGCGGTGACCGGGACGGCCCCGCGCGTCGTCCGCATGCGCAACTGCCCCTTCCACGCCGTCGCCGAACACTTCCCGCCGCTCGTCTGCGGCATGAACCTCGCACTGCTGGAAGGGCTGTTCGGTACGGACGGTCCCGTCCGCCCCCGCATGGACGCCCGGCCCGGGGAGTGCTGCGTGGTGATCGAGAGTTCTAAAAACAACGATGATTGACATAGAAAGGTGGCCGTGCTGGGATGAGGCCATGACCGCATCCGTGCATGCCACCCACCTCGCCCAGCTCAACGTCGCCACGCTCCTCCACCCCTTCGACGACCCGCGCATGGCGCCGTTCGTCGAGATGCTCGATCCGGTCAACGCCGCCGCCGACGGCGCGCCCGGCTTCGTGTGGCGCCTCGTCGAGGAGGGGGCGGCCGACGCCACCGGCCTGCGCCCGGCGGGGGAGGACGTCGTCGTCAACCTGTCGGTGTGGCAGACCCAGGAGGCCCTATGGGACTTCTCCTACCGCAGCGGGCACCTGGAAGTGATGCGCCGGCGCCGTGAATGGTTCGCGCGGCACGTCCAGGCGCACCTGGTGCTCTGGTGGGTCCCCGCCGGGCACCGGCCGACCATCGCCGAAGCCCTGGAGCGGCTGGCCGACCTGCGGGTGCACGGGCCGTCCCCGCGCGCGTTCACCTTCGCCTCCGCCTACACCGCAGCCGAGGCCGCCCAGCACCTCCGGGCCGTGCCGCCGGCGCAGCCCGAGTTGTCCGCCCGGACCGCGGAGCCGGCGCCGTCCGCGGACACCGCGGCCTAGGGTCCGTTTCAGGAGCCCGTTCCGAGTGGGCCGTCAGTGGGCAGTGAGGATGTCAGAGAGACTCACGGCGGGGTGGCCAAGCATGTGTGTCAGCGTGCGCTGCTGGCGCTCCGTCAAGGAGGCGACGAAGATCACCGCGTCAGCGTTGGCTCGCTCACACACCAGAGCCACCTCGCGGACCTTCCCGTAGGTCAGCAGGGTTCGCGAGGAGTAGGGCAGACCCATCTTCCGGACCCCGCCGTCCGAGACGCCCCGTCGTTGCACGATCTGCGCGACGACCCGAGCGCCGTGCGCTGCCAGTTCTGTGGCTGCCGACGCCATGAGTGTTTCGAAGTCCTTCTGTTTCGCGGAGAAGTAGCCGACGAGGACCACATCGGCACCCACGTCAGGGAGTCGGAACGGCTGCCGCCGGGCCGGCTCTGACGACACGCGGCGAGCCGGGCGCCGGTCGCGCCTTCGAGGCTGATGCATGGGCCGCAGGCTAAAGCCCCGGCTTCCTGCAGCGATACCGGATTTCGCTCCGACCGAGCACGGCGAGCAAGGTCAGAGCCACTCGTGGATGGCTGTGATCGGGCCGGTGGCCTCGAAGCGGACCGCGAGTTGGTCGAACCTGGTGGTGACGACCCGATGGCGCTTGAGCCGGTCGATCCCGCACTCGACCGCATGCCGGGCCTCGTAGCCCTCGCGGTCGAAGGCCGGAGGCCGCCCGCCGGCCTTCCCTCGCCATTTGCGGTGGGCGGCCTGGCCGGCAGGCTCCGGAATCGTGCAGCGGATTCCGCGCTTTCGCGGAGGGGCCCGGTTGGTGGGGGACGAGACTCCCGACAGCTACCTCGCCGGTCTCCACCTGCGCGCCTCGATGATCTGGATCAAGGACCTCACCAGGACCACCCGATGATCACGACTCGACATGCTCCTAGGTGACGCGCCGAGGTGCCGGACGCCAAGGGCGGGTAGGAGTTGAGTCAACGGTCAACCAGCCGTGGCCCCGGGGCCTCACCCGTGGATTCCGCGTCGGTGTCGTCGGTGTCGTCGGTGCCGACCGGGCCGCGGGGAAGCATCCGGTCCAGCCACCTCGGCAGCCACCAGTTGGTCCGGCCGAGGAGTGTCATGGTCGCCGGTACCAGCACCATGCGTACGACCGTGGCGTCGATGAAGATCGCGGTGGCCAGGCCGAGCCCGAACATTTTGGTGGAGGGGTCCTCGGCGACGGCGAAGGACAGGAAGACCGCCACCATGATGAGGGCGGCCGAGGTGATGATCCGGGCGGTGCGCGAGACGCCCTCAACGATCGCCGTGCCGTTGTCGCCGGTGCGCAGGTACTCCTCGCGTACGCGGGAGAGGAGGAACACCTCGTAGTCCATCGACAGGCCGAACAGGATGGCGAAGAGGAACATCGGGATGAACGACACGATCGGAACCGTCGCTTCCAGCCCGATGAGTGCGCCTCCCCAGCCCCACTGGAAGACCGCGACCATGATGCCGTAGGCCGCGCCGATGCTCAGCAGGTTCAGCAGTACCGCCTTGAGCGGTACGAGTATCGAGCGGAAGACCAGCATCAGCAGCAGGAACGACATCGCCAGCACGGTGGCGACGAGCACCGGCAGGCGTTGGCTGGTGCGTTGGCCCACATCGGACAGGCTCGCGGTGGCGCCGCCGACGTGGGCCCTGGCCGGGCCGTGCCCGATCGCCGTGGGCAGCACGCCGGTGCGCAGCCGGGCGATGGTGTCGGCCGTGGCCTTGTCCTGAGGGCTGGTGGTCGGGAACACCACGAGGGTCGCGATGCCGGTGGCCCGATCGATGTGCGTCGGCGCGACGGATGCGATGCCCGGATCCGCCGCGACCGCCCCGACGAGTCGGTCCAGCACTCCCGGATCACCGGCGGGGTCCGCGGCGATGACGAGGGGACCGTTGGTGCCCGGGCCGAACCCCTCGGCGACGAGGTCGTAGGCGCGGCGCTCGGTACGGCCGTGGGGCAGTGAGCCGTCGTCGGGCAGGCCGACGCGCAGGCCGAGCACGGGCAGCGTCGCGGTCAGCAGCAGCCCCGCCGCGCCGACCGCGTACAGCACCGGGTGCCGGCTGACGTGCCCGATCCAGCGACGCCACCCGGCGGCGGGAGCGGCGCCCGCCACCGTCTCCCGCCGCCGTGCGAGTCGGCCCGGCTTCCCGGTCTGTAGAGCCCGGCCGATCCGGCCGGCCCGGGCCAGGCGTGGGCCGGCAGCGCCGAGGAAGGCCGGCAGAAGCGTCACCGACGCGACCACCATGGTCAGAACGACGATCGAAACGGCGAGTCCGCCCACCGTCATGAACGGCACGTTCGCGACCGCCAGGCCGAGGATCGATACGACGACGACGCCGCCGGCGAAGACCACGGGCCTCCCCGCCGTGGCCACCGCTCGCCCCGCCGCCTCGTGGGGATCGAGCCCGCGCGCGAGGTACTCCCGGTGCCTGGCGAGCACGAACAGCGCGTAGTCGATGCCCACTCCGAGCCCGACCATGCTGCCCAGGACGGGCGCGAAGGTCGGGACGTCCGTCACCCCCGCCAGTACCGTCATCGTGGCAACTCCGATGGTCAGCCCGAAGACCGCCATGCCGATCGGCAGCGCGGCGGCGACGAGCGAACCGAACGCCAAGAACAGGATCGCGGCCGCGGCGAGGAGGCCGATCAGCTCGCTCGCGCCGCCGTCGGGGTCGGAGAAGGCGTAGAAGAGGCTCCCGCCCATCTCGATGCGCAGCGGCAGCTCGGCGCGGAGCCGGTCGCCGAGACCGACGAGGGCGTCGAGGTCTTCGGCCGACAGCCGGCTCTGGTCGGGGTACTGCACCCGGACGACTGCGATCCGCCCGTCGGCCGAGACAAGGCCGCCTCGCACGGCGGTGTCCCCGCGTGCGTTGAGCGTTTCCGCCGGATCGCTCGTGCCGAGCACGTGCGGCAGCCGCTTCACCTCGGTCTGCAGCCGCGTGAGAGCGGTGCGCGCGCGGTCGTCGTCGAGGAACGTCGCACCGTCGTCGCGGGGGGTGACGACCACTTGGGCGGTCATCCCCTCCTGGCCGGTGCCGGCCCGCTCGATCAGTTCCGCGGCCCGCCCGGAGTCCAGCCCCGGAGCGGTCATCGAGTCCGCGGTCCGCCCGCCGAAGGCGACGGCGGCGAGGACGGCAAGCGTGGCGGCGATCAGCCATGCCGCGATCACCCGCCAGGGATGGCGGGCGGCGCCCCCACCCAGGCGCAACAGGGCTTTCGAGAGCATCGGGTCCTCCAACCACCTCGTCGGCCGTTCTTGTACGGCCGCCGGTGTCGAGGTTCGTCGCCACGGCGCTCCGCGGCATCGGCCCGCGGGCCGCGGATCCGTCGGTCCCGGGGCGGAGTGACGACCCGTCCTTTCGGCCGATGCGCGGCACGCCGCGGTCCCTAAGCTGAGAACCGTGCTCCGAGACGACCTGCGAACCCTGTGGACCGAACCCCGGCCGCCCGCCGCGCCCGCCCGGGTGCGGCGGGACTGGGCGCTGCTCGCCGCGGGCCTCGCCGGTGTGGCGCTGGAGGCCACCCTGCGCGAGAACGTCGTGTGGCGGCCGGTGGCGGTGGTGTTCGCCGTATGGCTGTGCTTCCTGCCCCTGTGGCGCCGGACCCGCCCACTGGCGATGGTCACGCTGGCGTTCGGCTCGGTGATCCTGCTTCAGGCGGCCTCGCTCGTCGCCGCACCGCGCGAGCCCGTCGGCCTGTACAGCGGCGCGGTCGTGCTCGTACTGGTGTACGCGCTGCCCCGGTGGGGATCGGGGCGCGAGGTCGTGCTGGGCGGCGCGGTGATCCTCGCGGCCGGCGTGCTGTGTTCCGTCACGGACGAGACCCCGGTCGTCGAGAACGTCGTGGGCGTCGTCTTCCTGCTGCTGCCCGGCGTGGTCGGGGCTGCCGTGCGGTTCCGTGTGACCGCTCGCGAGCGGCAGTTGGAGCAGGTGCGCTCCGGCGAGCGCGAGCAGCTCGCCCGGGAACTGCACGACACGGTGGCCCACCACGTGTCGGCCATGGTGATCATCGCCCAGGCGGGCCGGGTGCTCGCGGGCACCGACCCGTCCGCCGCCGTCGAGGCGCTGGAGGGGGTCGAGGAGGAAGGGGCGCGGACGCTGGAGGAAATGCGCGCCATGGTCGCCGCGCTGCGCGACCGCGGGGTCGGCGCCGAGCTGGCGCCGCCTGCCGGAGTCGCGGATCTGGAGCGCCTGGTGCGCACCCCGGGTGGTCGCCTCAGGGTCGACCTGGGGCTCGACGGCGAACTGGACGCGCTGCCCCCGGCCGTGGACGCGGCCGTCTACCGGATCGTGCAGGAGTCGGTGACCAACGTGCTGCGCCATGCGGTCGACGCGACCGAGCTCGTCGTTCGGGTCGCCGCGGAACGGCACGCGGTACGGGTGAGCGTGCGCGACAACGGCCGGCGCACCGGCCGGGGTCGCGACGGATACGGACTTACCGGATTGCGCGAGCGCGCGACGCTGCTCGGCGGCACACTACGAGCCGGCCCGGGTACCGACCGGGGCTGGCATGTCGACGCCGAACTGCCGAGAGCGAGGAGCGAGAGCGGTGTCCATTCGCGTCCTCGTCGCTGACGACCAGACGATCATCCGCACCGGGTTGCGGATCATGTTGAACGCCCAGCCCGGCATCGAGGTGGTCGGCGAGGCCGCCGACGGGCGGGAAGCGGTACGTCTGGCCCGCGAACTACGCCCCGACGTCTGCCTGTTCGACATCCGCATGCCCGTACTCGACGGGCTCGAGGCCACCCGGCTGATCGCCGGCCCGGGCGTCGCCGACCCGCTGGCCGTGGTCGTCATCACCACGTTCGACCTCGACGAGTACGTCTACGGCTCACTGCGTGCCGGCGCCCGCGGATTCCTCCTCAAGGACACGGGACCGGACCTTCTGGCGCAGGCGGTACGGTCGGCGTCCGACGGTGAGGCGCTCATCGCGCCCAGCGTCACCGTCCGTCTGCTCCAGGCATTCGCGGACCTGCCCGCCGGCCGGCCCGTGGCCCAGCCGGTCTCCCCCGTCACCGCCCGCGAGGAGCAGGTGCTCCTCGCCGTCGCTCGCGGGCTGACCAACACCGAGATCGCCGACGCGCTGCACATCAGCCTCAGCACGGTGAAGACGCATCTGGCCAGCCTGATGGCCAAACTCGGCGCCCGCAACCGGGTCGAGATCGCGATGTGGGCCTACGAAACGCGCCGTATCCTCCCCGGAACCTGAGCCGGGTGCCGGGCCGTGTCCCATGAGTCCCCGCCCGGACATCAGTGCACCGGTCGGCTCACGTCGGCTCCACGTGCCTCACCCGCCCCGGAGCGTGACGTACCAGGAGGCCGGAACCGGGACGGTGAGACACCCGATACGACAAGACTCCCGATACGGCAAGACTCCCGACAGCTACCTCGCCAGTCTCGTCTCCACCTGCACGCCTCGATGATCTGGATCAAAGACCTCACCAGGACCATCCGATGATCACGACTCGATGCGCTCGCTAGTAGCAGTCCATGCGTGAACCGTCGGCTGTCGCCTCGGTGGACCACGTGTACCAGGTCCTGGCGTCCACCCCGAGCAGTTCCGCCGGGTGCGGTTGCGTCCCGTGGAACTCGCGGAGCGTCTCGGGCGAGGTGAAGGAGAGGGTGAGGCTCGGCCGGTCGGCGGATTCGAAGCAGAAGAGGACGAACCGGCCGTCGGACCCCATGTCCAGGTCGTCCACCGGACGCCATCCCGCCGCCGATGCCTCCCGGCCGTAGTACTCCAGCACTTCGTTCCTGGTCCCGCCGTACGCGTAGAACCGCTCCGCGGTGAGCCAGGCGCCCGCGGTGTCGTCGACGCAATGCGCCCCGGTCCACGGAGCGCCGTCCACGGAGGCGGCCCCCTTCGGATGCAGCTCCAGCGCGGGCAGCCGGTCGAGCTCGGCCACGGCCGCACCCGTTCCCTCGCACGTCTCGAAGTGGGGAAGGAAGGAACACCCGCTCAGGCCGGTTCCCACGAGCAGGGCCGCCAAGAACGCCCGTACGGCAAGCATGTTCATGGCGAGATTATGACCGTGCCCGGAAGCCGTCCTTCCGGCGGGCTCGGCCCGCGCCGGGACCACCCCTGCGGGGGCGGGAACAGCTGTCGTGCGCACCTCGCACCGAACGGGCTTCACCCGTCCGTTCCACCGGCCGCGGGCAGGACCTGCCGGGCCGCGCTCCACCACGCGCCGTCGTCGCCGCGGGCCACCGA
This sequence comes from Streptomyces sp. NBC_01214, assembly GCF_026340975.1. GTDB lineage: Bacteria > Actinomycetota > Actinomycetes > Streptomycetales > Streptomycetaceae > Streptomyces. Next base: position 4,272,310 of record NZ_JAPEOS010000001.1, read on the forward strand.
CTGCCGGTCTTCGGGGCAACGAGGGTCAAGAAGCGGCAGCACGGGCAGGCGTAAGGCCCGCCTCCCGGTGGGCGGGCTTCGCGCAATTTGCTTGGTGTCATGCTGCGAAGAGCGTGCCAGCCCGCTTCGTGGTCACGACCGGAAACCGAACCCGGGGCGTTCGGCGCGGAAACCCGGGTACGGCATTCCACCCGAGTCCGATGGTGACTTACGCAGCCAACCGGGGGGTCGCGGCGCGCGCCTCGGACGCGGCGGGCCGCTCGGGCTGCTACTGCTGGGCCGGGCCGGGTGCCGCCCGCCCCGGCCGTCCCCGCGCAGACCAGGAGCCACGTACATGCCGACCCGTGCCCGCGCCCGCGCCCGTGCCCGCGCCCGCCGAAGCCGTCTCCGCACCGGGCTGTCCGCCGCCGTGCTGACCGCTGCCGCACTCGGAGGGCTCCTACAGCCCGCGCAGGCTGCCGGTGACCCGCAACCGGGCGACGGCCGCCAGCGTCACGACAAGGGCCTCCAGCGGCAACTCGACCGGCTGGTCGCCCAGGAGGACGGCCCTCCCGGGGCGATCGCCGTGCTCACCCGGGGCGACCGCGCGGAGGTGTACACGGCCGGTGTCGGCGACATCGAGACCGGCCGCGCACCGCACCCCGACGACCACATGCGCATCGCCAGCATCGCCAAGGCGTTCAGCGGGGCCGTCGCCCTCCGGCTCGTCGACCAGGGCCGGCTCTCCCTCGACGACACCATCGGCGAGCTCCTGCCCGACCAGCCCGAGGCCTGGCACGCGGTGACGCTGCGCCAGCTCCTCCAGCACACGAGCGGCCTGCCGGACTATTCGGCCGACCCCGGGTTCCTGGAGATCCTCACCGCCGACCCGCGCCACGTGTTCGACCCGCGCACCCTCCTCGACTTCGTGGCCGACGAGCCGCTGCGCTTCGTCCCCGGCTCCCTGTACGAGTACTCCAACTCGGACAACATCGCCGTCGCGCTGATGGCCGAGGCCGTCACCCACCGCAGCTACGAGGACCTCCTCAAGGAGCTCGTGTACCGCCCGCTGGGGCTGCGCCGCACCAGCCTGCCCCTGGGCTACCGGCTCCCGCGTCCGTACCTGCACGGCTACGACGTCCAGCCGCCCGCCGAACCGGAGGACATCAGCGAGGCCGTGGGCGCCTCCGGCGTCTGGGCCTCCGGCGGGATCGTCTCCACCCCGAGGGAACTGGGCACCTTCATCCGTGCCTACGGCGGTCCCGCCCTGCTGTCGCCGCAGACCCGCAAGGAGCAACTGACCTTCCGTCCCGGCGACTCCTCGGAGCCGGCCGGACCCGGCACCAACGCCGCCGGGCTGGCGATCTTCCAGTACACCACCCGCTGCGGAGTGCTCTACGGCCACACCGGGAACTTCCCCGGGTACACCCAGCTCGCCGCCACCACGCCCGACGGCACCCGGTCGCTGACCTTCTCGATCAACACCCAGACCAGCAAGGGCAACAAGCCCGCGCTGCTGGCCCGACTGCGCACCGTGCAGGAGAACTTCGTCTGCGCCCTGCTCAAGGGGCACTGAGCCGCAGTATCGACTTGGTTTGCGGTAACTCCTGTTGCGGCGACTTCTGTTGCGGTGACTCCGGCTGCGGTGACTTCGGTCGTGGCGGCGTGGCGGCGTGGCTCGAAAACGATCACGCTCGCCCGCGCCGCCACCCGCGCTCCCTATGCTGACGCCATGCTCGACATACCCCTTTCAGCGCTGGAAGTCGCGATGGTGCAGACGGGCACCCGAGCCGCGGACACCTTGCGGGACACCACGGCCTTCGCCCGCGGAGTGGAGGACCTTGGCTACCACCGCATCTGGTACGCGGAGCATCACCACTCTCCCGCGATCGGCGCGTTCCCACCGGTCGTACTGACGGCGCACGCCGCCGCGTCGACCTCGACCATTCGTCTCGGTTCGGGCGGGGTACTGGCCCCCAACCACGCCCCCATCACGCTGGCGGAGCAGTTCGGCACGCTGGCCGCCCTGCACGAGGACCGCATCGACCTGGGCATCGGCCGCGGTCCCGGCACGTTCGACGACGCCACCGCGCGGGCGCTGCGCCGCGGTGCCGACCCGGCGACGGATGCCGAGTACCGGTCCGACGTGGCCGCGATCCTTTCGTTCCTGGTGGACGAGGTGGCGCTGGGTCCGCTGCCGGAGCCGTGGCTGTTGGTCTCCAGTACCGCGGGGGCCGCGCTCGCCGCGGAACTCGGCCTGCCGGTCGCCGTCGCGCACCACATCCGGCCGGACAACACCCTTGCGGCTCTGGAGCGTTACCGGTCCGCGTTCGCCCCGTCCCGCTGGTGCGAGCGGCCCCGGGTGCTGCTGTGCGTGGAGACGGTGTGCGCGGAGACGGAGGAGGAAGCGGTCCGGCGTGCGGGGCCGATGAACGTCGTCAAGGCCGGGCTCCTGAAGGGGGAGAGCCAGATGCCCTTCCCCACTCCCGCGCAGGCGGCCACCCACCCCTTCACGGAGCAGGAGCGGCAGGCGCTGGCGGGCTTCCGCGCCCAGCAGGCCGTCGGCACGCCCGAGACCGTCGTGCCGCGGCTCGCGCACCTGGCCGCCGAGACCGGGGCGGACGAGCTGATGCTGGCCACGCCCGTCTACGACCTCGCTGACCGCATCGCCTCGTACGCGCTCGTCAGGAAGTACTGCGGAGCCGCGACGGTGCCGTAGGCGGCCGGGGGCGGCCGCTGCGGGGCGCCGCGCTGCGGGACCGGGAGGAGGTCCCCGCGGCCCTGCAGCGGCGGCGGGCCGTGAAACTGCTCACACGCGGTGCGGCAGTGCGGAAGCCGCCACAGCCGTTGGCGCTGCGAGGTCGTCGGCCCCTCGCCGGGGGATCGGTGTGCGCTAAACCACACAAAACGGGCCATTTGGTCGAGGAGGGGCTCCGAACGGATGACCTAGCCTGGACCGACCAGCGAGATCCGGGGGCTGAGGGCAAAGGAAGAGCACGTCCATGCGCATCACCACCAGTTCCGCACGTCGTCGACGGGCGGGGTACGTCGCTGCGGCCGCCCTCGTCGGCCTCCTGGCGGCAGCCGGCACCCCGGCGTACGCCGCCACCGACGGCTCGGTGGTCCGTACGCCGGACGCGCCCCCTTCCGGCCACTCCGCGCCGGCCGGAACCGCGGGCAAGGCCCAGGGCACCGCCCCCGGCGCCGCCCAGGGCGCCTCCGGGGTCCCGCTGGGGATCTCCCGGCTGGCGCAGGGTGCGGGCCGCCAGGTCGCGATCACCATCGACGACGGTCCGGACCCCCGCTGGACGCCCCAGGTCCTGGAGACGCTGCGGAAGAACCACGTCAAGGCCACTTTCTGCATGATCGGCACCAAGGCGCAGAAGTATCCGGAGCTGGTGCGTGCGGTCGCCGCCGACGGTCACCAGCTGTGCGACCACTCCGTCGATCACGACGTCACGATGGACCACAAGCCCGTCGCCTACCAGCGGCAGCAGATCCTCGACGGCAAGGCCATGATCGAGAAGGCCGTTCCGGGAGTCCCGGTCACCTACTACCGTGCGCCGGGCGGAGCCTTCACCCCGGACAGCCGCGCGATCGCCGCCGCGAGCGGGATGCGGCCGCTGGGCTGGAGCGTCGATCCCAAGGACTGGAGCAGGCCGGGCCTGAAGGCCATCCTCTCCGCCGTGGAGGGCAAGCTCCCCCAGCAGCCGACGGTCCTCTTCCACGACGGGGGCGGCGACCGCAGCGAGACCGTCGCAGCGCTGAAGGAGTACCTGCCCTGGCTCACCGAGCAGGGCTACGGCTTCTCCTTCCCGGCCCGCACCGCCCCTTAAGGCCGTCCCGGCCCGCCCCAGCGCTACGCGGGGAGGCGGAACCCGTTGAAGAGGTCGTCCATGCCGCGCAGGGCCAGCCGGGCCGGGGTGGCGCGGAACGCGAGATCGCGGACGGCCACCACGACCGGATTGCGCAGGACGCCCAGGCGGCCGACGCGGCGGGCACGAAGCCGCACGGCATCGGTGCGGGCGCGGCGTGCGGCGGTGTACGCGGCGAGGGCGGCCACGACGGCACCGTCCCCGCCGGCACCGCGCTCCCCGGCGGGCAACAGATGGGCGAGGACCACCGCGTCCTCGATGGCCTGGCAGCCGCCCTGGCCGAGGTTGGGGGCCATGGCGTGGGCCGCGTCGCCGAGCCAGGCGATCCGGCCGTGGTGCAGGTACGGCAGCGGGGCGGCCAGATCGTAGAGGTCGTTCCGCAGGACGTCGGCGGCGCCCTGGCGCCCGACGCGTTCCAGCAGGGCCGGAATGGGGTCGTGCCACGAGCCGAAGCGCTGCCGCAGTTCGGTGCGCGGGTCGGCGAAGCGGGTGTCCGGCGGGACGACCGCGGTGGCGTAGAGGTAGTAGCGGCCGTCCACGAGCGGGGTCACCCCGAACCGCTCCCCCCGCCCCCACGTCTCGCTCATCGCCGGTATCCGCAGGTCCGGGGCGTCCACGATGGTCCGCCAGGCCGTCTCACCGATGTAGTGCAGTCCGGGGTGCGCGGGGAAGTGCGCGCGGCGCAGCGGACTGTGGATGCCGTCGGCGGCGACGACCAGATCGGCCGGAAGGTCCGGGCCCGCCGCCGTACGGACCGCCGGACGGCCCTCGGCACCGTCGACGCCGGTCACCTCGGTGCCGTATCGCAGGGCCGATGGCGGCAGCGCGGCGGCGAGGGTGGCGGTGAGGGCCCGGCGCGGGACGGCGAGGGGCGCCATGCCGTAGCGGGCCGCCATGTCCGCGGTGCCGGTCCGGGTGAGCCACCGGCCGTCGGGGCGGCGCACGCCCATCGCCGCGGGTACGGCACCGCCGATCGCGCGGGACACGTCGACGCCGACGGCGTCGAGCGCGCGCAGGGCGTTGGGGGCGAGGCCGATGCCGGCCCCGGTGACGGGGGGTTCGGGGGCGCGTTCGCAGACGGTGACGTGCCAGCCCCGGCGGTGCAGTGCGACGGCGGCCGTGAGGCCGCCGATTCCGGCTCCGACCACCACCGCGTGACGGTTCGTCATGGCCAACCTCTCCGCTCGGGACCCCCACTCTAGATCGGTGGGAGCGCCGACCGGGCCCGAGTGTCAGCGCCCCCCGCGGGCTACGGCGGTGGCTCGGTGAGGGTCCAGGGGGTCGCTGCGACGATCGCCCCCCGGTGCGCGGGAACTGCCCCGATCGAGCTCAGCCCTTGGCGTCGGCCTCTACCTCGGCGAAGAACGCGTCGGCCACGGCGCGGGCGCGCTCGACGTCGCTGAGCGGTTCGCCGATGATGCGCCCGGCCAGCTCGGTGGCCAGCCCGAGGACGTGCTCGCGGAGCTCTGCCTCGGCGATCACGCGGTCGGCCTCCAGTTGCACGGTGGCCGCGGCGACCATTTCCTCGCGCACCCTTTGCCCCTCCGAGCGAACGGCGGCGAGCAGGGCGATGCCCTCCTCGTGCGCGGCCTGGCGGATCTGCGAGGCCTCGTGACGGGCGGCGCTCAACTCCGCCTGGTACTCCGTCCGAACGCGCTGCGCCTCCCGCTGGACCGTTTCGGCCCGCTCGAGCCTGCCCGTGGTGGCCTCTTCGCGCTCGGCGAGGGTCTTGTTGATCCTCGGAAGGAGGACCTTGGCCAGAGCGGCGAAGACCACGGAGAAGGTGATGAGGCAGACTATGAGTTCAATGAGATTCGGTTTCAGGGGTCCCATGATCGAATTGTAGCGGCGCGCTATTGGTCCTGCTTCGCATTGCGGTGACCCCGTGGCCCGAAATCACCTTTTGGGCAGCCGATATGAATGGACGTCGGAGGTCGGACGTCAGAGGTCGGACGTTGGGCGTCGGACGTTGGGTGTCGGCCATCGCGGCGCCGAGCCCGCCGGACGTCCGGTGGAGAGTGAACGCAACCCTCCCTGCGCGCGTGCGGTCCTCCTCCGGGAGTAGCCGTCAAGGAAGGGAAGCCCATGAACGCCACCTACCCGCGCACGACTCCCTCGGTACGAGGGGAACGGTCGGCACGGCGCAGTCGCCGTGGCCGGCACGGGGCGGCGTCAGCCGTCATCGCCCTCTCCTTCGTCGCTCTGCTCGGCTGCGATGCCGCCGAAGGCGGACCGGGCGGCAAACCTTCGGCTGCCTACCTGGAGACGCCCCGCGCGCTGCCGGGGAAGGAACCCAGTGGAACCACGAAGGAATTTCACAGGTTCTTACTGGGGAATGAAGCCACCAAAGACCTCACGACCATCTTCTTCGATGTGTTCGTGCACGGCTATGACTCCGCAATGGACGTACGGATCGTCACCGGGCTCGACCACGAGCTTCATGACACGGGCTCCGCGGACAAGGAGAAAGCGGAGCGGCTGGCTACGGCATTCATCGCCTGGCGCACCGAACGGTTCAAGGATCACGGCAGCGTCAAAATCTACAACCCCGCAATCGAAACGATGGTCAAGGCCACTTGGTGAACGCGCACCCAGCGCGCCGCGGTGAAGGAGACGAAGGCCATGAGCGGCACCCACCGAGCGCCTCCCGTGGTATCGGCGTCGGCACGGGCGCCGTCCTTCTGGCCCTGGGCAGTCTGGTGACCGGCTATCTCCTGCTGCTCGCCTACGCGGCGGAGCCGGCCGGACCCTGGGACAGCGAGACCGTCGCCCACTCCAACATCGCAGCAGGCCTGGCACTGGCCCTGGCCCTCGTGACGGCCCTGCTCACGTGGGTGTGCGCGAAGGCCGAGTGGTTGCACAGGTGGTGGACCGCCCTGCCGGTACTACTGGCCCTGGCTGCCGTGCTGCGCCTGACCCTGCTCGTGCCCGAACTCTGACGCCGCGAAGGAGGGGGCGGCGTGGCGCGCAGCGGCGGTCCCGGGCCCGCCGGCGCGCGATCAGCGGGGTGACCGCTTCCGGGCGACCCGGGTCGCCCGGTCGGGGCGGGTTGCGCGTCGGCTCTGGCCCGGGGGCCGGCCCAGAGCGACTCCGCCCAGTACGAGTGCCAGTCCGCACAGCTGCCGGCCCGTCAGCACCTCCCCGGCGACCGCCGTCCCGAGCAGTACACCGGTGACCGGGTTGAGCAGCCCTATCAGACCGACCGTCCCGGCGGGCAGGCGGCGCAGGCCGGCGAACCAGGCCGTGAAGGCCAGCGCGGTGGCGACCAGGCCGACGTAGCAGAACGCGAGGAGGGACGACGGGGACACCGGTGGCGGGGCGCCCTCCACGGCTACGGCCACCGGCAGCAGGAGCAGGCCTCCAGCGGTGAGCTGCCAAGCGGTTGAGGCGAGCACTCCGCCTCCGGCGGCGCTGGTGTTCCACCGCTTGGCCAGGACGTGGCCGACGGATGACACCAGTACCGCGGCGGCCGAGGCCAGGACGCCCGGCACGCTGATCGCGCCCGCACTCCCGAGCAGCATGAGGCACACCCCTCCCAGCCCGATCACGGCGCCCGCCAGGTGGGCGATGCTGGGCCGCTCGGCGACCAGGGGCCAGGCGGCGAGCATCATGGTCAAGGGGGAGACCGCCATGACGGTCGAGGCCACGCTCGTCGGTAGCAGCTGGGAGGCGGTGAAGACGAGGAAGAAGAACACGCCCACGTTGAGCAGCCCGAGCACGGCGGACCGCCCCCACCACGCACCGTGCGGCCGTTGGCGGGACCACGCCAGCAGGACCAGGCCGGCCGGCAGCGCTCGCAGGGCGGCTCCGTACAGCGGGTGGTCCGCCGGTAGGAATTCGTGGGTGACGAAGTAATTGGCCCCCCAGGCCACCGGCGCCACGGCCGTCAGCGCCACCCCGCGCATATTCGCTTCCATGGAAGGTAATATAGCTTCCATGGAAGCAAACGTGTCGACCGTAGAGCACGGCCCACCCGCGGACCGGGTGGCCCGGATCCAGGCCGACTGGCGCCGCGAACGGCCTGACCTCGATGTCGGCCCACAGGGCGTGATCGGCCGATTGCACCGCCTCGCCGACCGGCTCGGCGCAGAACTCGACCTCGTCTACGACCGCTACGGCCTCAGCGAAGGGGAGTTCGACGTCCTGTGCGCCCTGCGCCGGGCGGGTGAGCCCTTTGAGCGGGCGCCGGGCGAGCTCGCCGCGCACACCATGGTCACCACCGGTGCGATGACGAAGCGGATCGACCGCCTGGAACGGTCCGGGCTCGTCACCCGGCGGCGCTCCGACGACGATCAGCGCGGCCGGATCGTCGCCCTCACCTCGGCCGGGCGCGACCTCGTGGACCGGGCGTTCACCGACCACATGCGCAACGAACGCCGCCTACTGGACCTCGTGACGCCGCAGGAGGCGGCGGTGCTCGAAACACTGCTCACCACCTGGCTGTCCCGCCTGGAGGACTGACGTGGGGGAGGGCTTCCCGGAGGCGAGGGCCGGTGATGCGACTCCGGTCGCGATGGCTGCCGGCACCCGCCGGCCCCCACCTCCCACTCGACCTGGAGAATGCCGCGGTATGAACTCTCAGCCACCGTCGGGTCCTCTGGGCGGACTGCTCCGCGCCGTGCGGGGGTACCCGCGCCGCGCGCCGCTGACCCTCGCCTACGTCTGCCTGCTCCTGGTCAGTCACGCCTGGGTCGGGTACGGCCTGTCCGCCGATCGGGCGGCCACCGTGTTGGGCTACCTCAGCACCAACCTGGACAACCTGCGGGACCATCCGTTGCCCGCACTGTTCGGCAGCGCGCTGTTCTTCGACGGTACGCTCACGGACGTCACTTCGACCGACTTCGTGGGCACCTTGATCACCTTGGGTCTGGGGGTCTGCTGCTGCCTGGCCTGGGTGGAGCACCGGTGGGGGAAGGTGCGGGCCGCAGCCGTCTTCCTGGGCGGGCACGTCGCGGCCACGCTGCTCACCGCAGTCGTCATCACCGTTGGGCTGCGGCACGGTTGGTATCCGACGGCCGTCCGGCAGGCCTTGGACTACGGGGTCAGCTACGGAGCCCAGACCGTGCTGGCGATCGGCACGCTCGCCCTGCCGCGCCGGGGCCGCCTCCCATGGGCCGCCTTCGTTCTCGCATGGCCCCTCGGTGGTGCCGAATGGACCGGTCCGCTGCCGGACTTCACCACCATCGGCCATCTCGTAGCGGCGGCCCTCGGCTTCGGACTGTTGGGCGTCCCGGCTTTCAGGCGGCAACGCGTCCGCGCTACCGGGTCGTCCCGCGCTGCGAGCGGCTTCGGGTTGCAGCCGGGCTCCGTTGCGGAATCGGCGCCGTCACCGGCGGCCGGCACGGAGCCGCCTCCATCGGTCTGAGCCCCAGCGGCGGCGGCGGTCGAAGCGGCCGTCGTCCGCAGCGCGGCGCTGCGGCGGTCAAGGCGCTCGACGGTGCTCGGCTCCGCGCAGGGTGATGACGGACGAAGCCGGGTCGGTGGGCGGCACCAACTCTCCGGTGGCGATGTCCACGAGGTGCGCCGGAGCATCGCCCTCATGCAAGGCGATCGCGTACTCGACGATCTGGTCGTGGGTGAGGACCGGCACCCTTCGGCGCAGGACGACCATGGCGTGAACCCTCCCGCGCGTGTTCGCCGCCGCCCGGACCTCATCGTGCAGATCGTCCACGGCGGTCCGTGTGACCTGCCCCCGGATACGGGCCCGGTAGTCGGCCTCCCACGCGTCGGTCATTGCGGACACGACACCGATCTGGTGCAGGCTCCCGTCGATGCGGTCAACGAGGTACGGCCCGTTCCCGCCCGGCCTGAAGTCCGGATTCCCGGTGCGCAGGCACTCCTCGGTCGTCCAGGAGACGATCCACGCCAGCTCGTGCCGCTCCACGTGCGACACGGCCATGCGCATCGGGTCCAGCCCGACCGACAGCTCCCGCCGGTGGCTGCGTTCCAGTTCTTCCTCAACCATCCGGACCGCTTCGTCTCGACCTCTCACCCGGGCAGCATCCCGTACGCACGCGGACGGCGGCCACCGGGTTTCCTACCGGCTCCGCTGCCGAACCACCCGACCCGCGAAGAGGTCCCGACCTTCTCCCTGCGCGACCACGAATGAGGCCCTCCCCGGACGGTTCATCAGGCGGGCTGCGACACTTCGGTGATGAGCACAAGGCGCCGCCCCCTCGGGCACGGACCGGTTCCCCTCCGCGAGGACCAGGAGCAGCGCGCCGTACGCGGCCGCACGGCTGCCGAGCGGGCCATCGAGGACCCGACTCCGGCCGCCCCGCCCGAGGAGGAGCCCTCGACGGCCCGGCGAGCACTGGGGTTCGGGCTCGGCACCCACACCTGAGCCGGATCGCCCCCCCTCACCCACTGCTCTGGTGTGGGGCCGGCCCCCTCCGCACCCCTCCGGAGCCCGCAAATGCCCTTGCCCGTTCGCTCCGGAGTGGGGAAGCTGGACCTGGTGATCTTCCCCCTCACCGTTGATCGGATTCTCGCCGATCGTCCCCGCGCCGAGTTCGGTCGGTCCGTCCTCACCGTTCCGGCTCCCGCCGGCACACCCGTGGTCATCGGCGGCCACGGTCCGACCGACAGGGAAGACGGGTACCCGATCGGTGTCTACGCCGCGCCCGTCAGGGGAGCCGAAGCCCTCGACCCCGCAGATGACGTCCGGGCCCAGCAGTGGCTCCGAACGCGCTGGCCCCTGCGGGCGGCGGCCTTCCACCCCACCCTGCCGCTGCTGGTCCTCGGCACCGGCTCGTACGACGGCGGCTACTTCTTCGAGGGCGAGCTCGTCCTCCTCGACCTCGCGTCGGGGGAGCGAAAGCACCTCTTCGCGGACGACTGCTGCCGAGAAGTCCGTTCCCTGGAGTGGACTGACGCCCACACCCTGCGACTGCTCCTCGCCCCGTACGACGATTGGCAGGACCCGGCCGCCCGGTCCGAAGGCCACCGCGTGGACCTCACCCGACCCGACTGGCGGGCCGTCCCCGCCCGTTCCCTGGGGCACGAGGACCTGCGCGGCCCCCGCGTCCCGGCCCCCCTGCCCGACCCCGTCGCAGCGCCCGGTCATCCGGACGGGCCGCCACCCGGCGAGATCCGCTCCCTGACCGTCCTGCCGGACGGGGACGTCCTGCTCACCGGTGACCACGCCCTGCTGGAGCGCTGGTCACCGGGAGGCGACCGCCGGTGGTCGGTGCCCGCCGATCCCGACCTGGGCGGCGGCCGGCTCGCGGTCGCCGACGCCGACGGGTCCTGCGCCTGGGTGGAGGCCAGCGCCCCTTCGCTCAGGCAGGGCGGGGCGTTCCTCCGGATCGCCCTGACCGACGGCTCCGCACTCGAACGGCACACCGTCCCCGGGGCGGCCGCACTCGTCGCGACCGCCGAAGGCCCCCTGCTCGTGCCGATGCCCGCGGACTACGGGGAACGGGCCTGGAGCCGGTTCCGGCACGGCCCCCGCGCGGTCTTCCGGTACCTGCCGCGACCCCCCTGCGCCTGCGACTGCCCCTGGGACGACGACGAGGACTGCCCGTGCGGCTGCGACTGCCCCGTGTGCGAACCCGTGGACGAGGAGCCGTGGTTGGCCGTGGTCGACCCCGACCGCACCACCGACCCGACACGCCTCGTACGGCCCGACGTCGAACGGATCCGACGCCTCTTCCCCTGGTCCTGGGAGCCCGGCGAGACCCACTCCGGCGGCCCCGGCGTGTGGACCGGGGAGAGCGACCTGGTGATGGCCACCGTCCGGTACGACGGGCACGTGGGCGAGCCGAAGCAAGGGTTCGTGACCCGTCGTTCGATCGGCGAGGACTCCTCGGGCACCCCCCGGTGGGTGTTCCGCGTCGACCACACGGCGACCGCGCTCGACATCGATCCCGCCACCGACACGGTCCTCGTGGCCCTGAGGGGCGGCGAAATGATCGCCCTGGACGCGAAGACCGGCACGCTCCGCGCCCGGGGCCACGTCCACGTGCGCGGCGTCCCCGTCATCCCCACCGCCCTGACCGTCGCCGGCCCCGGACGCCTCCTCCTGGGCACCGCCGGCGGCCGCGTCCTGGCCTGCCACCTGACACCGGGCTGACGGGTCAGTGGTCCAGGGGGGCTCAGTACGGCGCGGCGGTGCGTACGTTCTCGGCCGGGGTGCCGGTCCCGCACCGGCGTAGCGGGCGGGACCCGGGTCCGCCGCATCCCGGGGGAGCCGGGAGAGCCGGGGGGACCGCCGATCGACGGTCCCCCCGGCACCCCAGACCCGCTCCTGCCGCGCTGCGACCCGCAGCTCCCGCCCCTGCGCGCCGGAACGTGCTGGTGCACGGGCGGTGTGTGAAGGTCGGACGACCGGTGCGGACTACAGTCGTCCCCCGGTCATCCAGATGCGTGACATCGCATCGGCCAGGGCGGGGTACCGCGCGGCCTCGCAGAGCATTTCCGAGAGCACGAGCAAGCCGTGGGCGGTGCTCCGCGGATCGCGGTTCTGGTGCAGCCGGACGACCGCGTCACCGAGGGGCCGGCGCCCGAGAAGGATCCCCGAACGCCGGACCGCAGCGGCCTTCTCCAGGTCGGCACGGCCCCCGCCGAACGGCAGGGCCTCCGTTCGGCGCAGGCCCGGCGGCGCGGAGGCGTCCCGCACGTGGCGGACGTACGCTTCCGGCGGGGCCTGACCGTTCTCGAAGATGTTCCGGAATCCAGCAATCCGGAGGCTCGTATTGCGTGGGCGGAGCTCGATGTAGAGCTCGATGAACAGACCACGCAGTTGGACGTGGAGGGGAAGGAAGGGCATTTCGCCCTCCTTGCGCGCGGCTCCGCCGAAGAATCCCTGCGCATCTTGCGCCTTCGACCGGATGGTCGACGTCAGGGATCGGTATTCGTCGGCAGAGGCGAGCGCGGGGGAAAACAGCATCGGTATCAGCATGGCCGGCCTATCGGGAGAGAGTTCCTGAACTCGGGCTTCCCATGGCCGATCTGACCGCAATCGCTTGAATCCTGCTGCATTCACGCATGCACATCACCGCCTTCGCCATATTCCGACGACGGGTTCATCACCCCGTCGGTGCCGGGTTCGGTTCGATGCGGTCCTTTGTAGTCGTCCGGACGACAGTCAAGAGAGATATTGGCCTCTGATGCTAAGAAATCAGCACGTGATCCCGGAAGCCCGGACCGTTGGACGCATGCCCCAACAGGGCGTACTGGAAGCCGGGTTGATGGAAGCGCCGGCGGCCCCGTGTCCCCGACCAGCCTTTTCCTCGCAGCCCGGCGGTCCCAGCCTGTAGGATCAACCACCGCAAGGCTCCACTGACTTATGCACGTGGATACGGCTCAGACCAGCGCGTTTGAGACGAACGAAGACAAGGGGGCACGGTGTTGGTGCCGTTGATGGGCGCACTGCTGCTCCTCGGTGTGGCCGCCGCGGGAGCGGGCATCGTGATCACCGTCCTGCTGCTGAAGAACCCACCCCTGGCCCTGGCCAAACTCTGTGCGGTTCTCGCTCTGACTTTCTCTTCTTCGGCCGTCGCCGTGTACTGCTACGGCTGGTACTCCGTCACGTTGGGCGGCCCGTTCCCGGAGTTGTGCGAGGACCGGAACGCCTCCGGTGCCGAATGGGCAGGCACGCATCAGGAGTACTGGCCCCTGCGCAACGCCTGCAGCTACTCCGACGGCTCAACGGTGGAGTACGTCGGAATGTCCATCAACGTGCTCGTCTGCGTGCTGGCGAGCCTTGCCGTCGTCCTGACCGGTGCCGCCGCATTCCTGCGCCGGCGCGCCCCGCAACCCCCTGAAAGGAACGCCGTTCACCTCGTGTGATCGGGGGAAAGGCGTTCTTCCATGCTCCGGCTCATCGGGTAGACGCGCTCTGCGGGCAGAAAGCGCTGAGCCTGCGCGGCGCGTCCGTTTCGGACGAGCGTTGCGGCCTTGCGGACCTGTGGGGTGAGGTCCGTGATGCCGACGACCCAGTCCTCGGCGAACGTGCGGATCAGCTGGCGACCGATACCGACCTGGATGCTGTAGTGGTTCAGAGCCGCTCCACGCGCCGAGCGCTCGGGGTCCCACTGAAGGTGTACGGCGGCCCCGGCCACAGCCTTCGGGTCCGCGGTCGTATGTACCGCCTCTGACAGAGCCCGTTCCCAGCCTTCCCGCGTCATTCGCACGGCGAGGACGCGCTCCTGCCCCGGCTTGCGCGCCCAGTTGCTGCGATGCATCAGCCACAGGAAGGAGGGCTTGATCCACGTCATCCGCTGGAACGAGAACGGCGTGACGAAGCGCCCCGCCCGTAGCGCGGCGTCGGCGATCGCGGACGGGTACGCCTGGTAGACCACGATGGTACGGGCGTCGTAGTCCGCGCGGATCTGATGCTGCGGCGTCATGCACCGCACCTTGTCATCCACCGCGCCGTCGTCGCCAACGGTTTCCCACCGCTCCGGGACCCGTTCCGAGCCGGCGTGCGGGCGGCCGGGCCCCGTCGGTGACCCGCCGGCCGGCTACGGGCCGCTCGGGGGCGGAGCAGCGCCGGAGGCACCCCGCTCCTCGACCGTTCCGCCCAGCGTGGCCCGCAGGGACTCCATGTACTCCTTGGACTTCGCCGAGAGCGCCCAGCGGTCGCCGACCAGGTAGACCCCGCCGTACATCTTCGCGTGGTCCAGCCAGGCGCGCTGTCCGTCGGAGGTGTCGAAGTCCACGAACACGTGGTCCGCCTCGGCGGTCTTGCACGTGGCTTGGCGGTAGTCGGCGGCCCGCACCGTGATCTCAGCCGTACAGCCGACCGCGGACGCCAGTTGCTGCACGGTCTTGGACGGGGCGGTCGTGACGCGCGGGGTTGCGCCGCCCGCCCCGGGCTCCCCGCTGCCTTCGCCGCAACCGGCGGTCAACAGCGCACAGGCGGTGGCCAGGACGGGCGTGACGAACACGCGACGTAGCCGCGATGCGGGCTCGAGGGTAGGAGCCGGCCGGGGCGGTTGGTCCATCGGGTTCCCTCTCGTGGCCGGTGCAGGGGTGATGGGGCGCAGGTTCGTCGGCTGCACGCCGTCACCACCTGCGGGGCGGCTACGTGATGCGCACGGTCCCGTGCACGGTGACCTGGTCGATTTCGGTGGTGCGCACCGTGATGTCGAGGGTCCACTCGCCGGGCATGGGCACCCGCAGGTCGTAGGTGGCCCAGTACCCCTTCTGGTTCGTGAGCTTGGCGTCGAGCGGGCCGATTCCCAGCTCGCGCTGGGTGAGCGTGAGGCGGAGTTCGGGAACGGTGGCAAGGCCGCCGTCCGCGCTGAACACCACGGCTTCGACCGTGTTCTCGCCGACGCGACCGGGAGCCAGGGTGATCTGGACCTGGCCGCGGTGGTTGGCCGTCCCCATGTCGAACGGGACGGTGACCACTTTCGCCTGCGGTTCCTGCCCGACGGCGACCGATGCGGACTCGGCCGTCGCTGCGCGGCTGGGCTGGGTGCCGGTCAGCAAGGTGGTGATCGCCAGGACCACCACGCCGAGCACGGCTTCGGCCGCGACGGTGCGGCGCAGGCCGCGCCGGTGCCGTTCGCTCTCCTCGACGGTCGAAGGCCCCGCCGAGCCGTCGCCCGACTGTCCTTCGACGGGGGCATCGGGAGCGCTGCTCCCGGCTGTCGCCTCCGGGGGACCGGACGCGCCGACCAACTGTGCCACGCGCACCTCTTCGGTCACGGGCGTCGTCTGGCCCTCCTCGGCGGGTACGGGTTCACGGAGGAGGCGGGCGGTCCACCGGCGGGAGTACGACGCCACGTACAGGACGAGGACCACCGCGGCGACCTTCACGACGAGGGTCTTGCCGTACGAGGTGGTGGCCAGCGCCTCCCATGAACCGACCTGCCGCCAGGACTGGTACACCCCGGTCCCGACCAGAACGGCGATCGCGCGGAAGGCCAGCGTCGAGAAGAGGCCCACCGCGGGCGCGGGGAGCGGGCGGCTGCCGGGCCCCCGGTCCCGTAGGGCGATCACCAGCGTGATCAGGCCGCCCAACCACACGCCCATGGCCACCAGATGGAGCGCGGCGACCGGCATGGCGAGTGGTACCTGGGGCCCGGCGGAGGCGTGTTCGGCAGTGGCCCAGGTGAAGGCCAGCCCCAGGGCGAGCACCCCCCCGGCCAGGCGGACCCGTACGCCGAAGTCCGGCGGCTGCGATCCGTCGTCGTCGCGGGCGGGTCGCACGGCCGGGTGCCACCGCATCACCGCAGCGGCCGCGAGCAGCAGCACGAGCCGGGCGGTCAGCGCCACTCCGGGCTTCGCCGTGGAGGTCCGGCCCAGTTGGGTCAGGTCGAACGCCGAGGTCAGCGGGCCCGCCGTCTCGTAGGGGCCGCGCAGCAGGAGCAGGGCCACGGTGGCCACGGCCAGGGTCGCCCACCCGCCGGCGAGCAGCCGCCGTACCGGGCGGAGCGCGGCTGCCGCCGGCCAGCACACGAGGATGAACGCGGCCGCTCCCACGAGGAGGGCGAGGCCGCTGTAGGCGACGTAGCGGAAGAAGCCGTAGAGGCGACCGACTGCCGTGTCGTCCGGTGAGCCGGTGGCCACCGTGACGGCGGTCCCGGAGGGCTTGCCGATGGAGAAGGTGAACGCGCCGGAGATCGGGTGGCCGTCGGCGGAGATGACCCGCCAGGCCACCGTGTAGGTGCCCTCGGGCAGTTTGTCGGCCAGCTCGACCCGGGCCGTGTTCCCCTTGCCGTCGGCATGCTGCGCCGGGCGGGGGTTCACGCGCTCGTTCGCCGGTGACAGGACCCTGAGTGCGGCGTCGGGGAAGCTGACCGACTCGGTGAACGTGAGCGTGACCTGGCGGGGCGGCGTCTCGAGGACGCTTCCGTCGGCGGGATCGGAACCGCTGAGGGCGGTGTGCGCGAGGGCGGGTGCGGCCCCGCCGAACAGCAGGGCGAGGACGGAGGCGACCAGTACCAGGACGGTCAGCGGCTTCCTGGCAGGAGGTGATCCTGGTGATCTTGTGTGCATGACGGGCGGTCTCCGGTGTGGCGGTCGTGAGCGGGGGGCCATCGCCACCCGGGACTCGATCGTGCGGAGGGGCGGTCGTACGGTGCGGCTCACGGAGGTGACACGGCGGACTCCGAAGGGGCTCGAACGGACGACGAGATGCGGACGATAGTGCTGGTGGACGGTGCACCGGGCCGGGTGCGCAACTTCGGCTAAAGCCGGGAACCGGAGGTTCGGTTCGGGCGTTCTCCCCTGTACATTGCCCCGGTTGTTCGGGGTCTGGCTCCGGCGCGTACGGCGGTGACCCGGAACGGGCCGGTGGCACCGTATGGCACGGCACGGCACGGCACGGCACGGTACTGGGCGGCAGGGGCAGGGGCGGGTGCCCAGCGGGGGCCGTGCACCCGCCCCTGCCGCTCCGGTCAGGCCCGGCTGCGGCCCCGGCGCAGCCACCAGAAGGCGCCGCCGGCGGCCAGCACCAGAACGGCCGCGACCACGCCGAGGACGGCTCCGGCTCCGGTACTGCTGCCCGCCGCCTTCGCGTTCGTCGCCGCCTTGTTCGCGGCAGCATCGGGGGCGGAGGGAGCTGCTGTCGACGGTTGTTCGGACGGGACGGCGTTCGACGACGGCGTCGGTGTCGGTGTCGGTGTCGGCGTCGGTGACGGGCTCGGGGCGATCGCCTTGGCCCCGGGGGCCGCCGCCTTCAGTTCGAGTACGGGTGCCGGGTTGTCGACCTTCTCCCCGTTCGTGGGCACCTCGATCCAGCGGGAGACCTTGCCGTCGCCGTAGGTCTCCAGCGTCTTGAAGACCAAGGCCTTCTCGTCGGGGAGCTGACGCACCGTGATGCTGTACTCGGCATCGGTGCCGGTGGCCAGGGCCGTGCCACCGATGCTGTACCCGTCCGGGGTGGCCGTCAGCTTCCACCCCTCGGGGGCGTCCTTCAGGGCCACGGCGTCCGGTGCGATGCCCTTCGGGAGCACCACCCGCAGCTCCGCGATGCCTGCGGAGTCCGACTCCGCTTCGGAGGTGAAGGAGAGCGTGACGTTCTCGGCGAGGGCGCGGGGGTCGGAGGCGGTGACCCCGGCGTGCGCGGCGGCCGGCCCGGCGGTGATGCTGAGGACCACCAGGGCGCCGACGGCCGCCAGCCCCAGGCTGCGCAGACGAGGAAGGCGTTGTGTTCCGGTCATGGGGGAGGAACCTCTCGGTACGAGCGGATCGGGGGGAACGTCTCCTGCCTACGCGGCAGGAGGCCCCCGACGCACCACCGTGTGACAGAGCGTCGTCGCGACCGCCCGTCGCACGGCAAGACCGCTGCGCGGCACGGGCGCGGTCCGCGGTCGCGGCCTCGGCCAGGGTCGGCCGAGGGCGCCGAAGCCGGCGGCGGCAGCGGCGACGGCCCTCTGGATCCACCGGTCCACCGTCTCGGGCAGACGGCTGAGCGCCTGATCCGCGTGGTATATGAGCAGGGCCATCGCACAGGTGGCCATGCCGTGGGCCGCCGCCATCGCCCACGTGCCGTGGGCTTCGGCGTGGCCGTGAAACACCGGATGCTGCACGAACAGGGCCCGGTGCAGCATGAGTTGCGCGGCGCCGGTCGCTGCGACCACGTGCCACCAGGGCCGGGGCGTGCGCGTGACGAGCCACGACAGGGTGAAGGCGACCGCCGCGCCGCCCGCCGCCCGCTGCCAGGGGATCGGGTCCCCCGAGGCCAGACGATGGCCCACGACGGCCAACACCGAGCTGAACAGCGTGAACACGGCAGCCCGCAGCCACCGTCCGCCCGGCCGCTCGGGCTGCGGACACGGGCGCGTCCTTGCACGGGCTCCGGCCATGTCCGGTCATCATCCACCGGCTCTGCCGCCGGCAGACTCCAACTGTCAATTGTGGAGTACCTTTCCGCGTCGTGGCCGCACACCCGGGCGGCTCGACGACGGGGCACTGCGGGTCGCGGCGAGAGCAACGGGCCCCCACGCGGATGCGTGCTCGTTCAATGCACCCTAGGGTTGGTGGTGAGATGCCGTGCTGGTTGGCGGGCGAGAGAAACCATTCTGTGATTCCACCATCATGTCGGGAGTCACCATGCGTGGACGCGCTTCGTCACTGACCGCGGGCATCGTTCTGGCCCTCTTTTTCACTTTTCCCCCACCCGTATCGGCCACGCCGGCCTCCATGCCGGAGGGCTCCGCTGCTTCGGCAGTGAAGGAGCCGGATCCGGACGTGCTCCGCCCGATGTCGAAGCAGACATTCGACGCCGCCTGCAAGGAGCAGGGCTATGCTCGGGGCGTTACTTTGATCGGGAGCGACGCGTACTCCATACGCTGTGTCAATGAAGACGGGAGCTTGCAGACGTTCCCTTTGCGTGAAGACATTCACAATTCTGTGGCACAGGCCTGCCAAGACACCTACCGCGACAAACGGGTAACCGATCGACTGGCCACCATGGGACGTACCTACACGGCCTGGCAATGTGCAGACTACGGCTCGTACGCAGGGATTCCCGACCTCAAGGGATGGTGCGGGTCCAGGGGGCTTCAGTTGGTGGGGACCCAAAACTATCGGTACCCGGCCTACAGGTGGTTCTGCGCAAACTCGTCCAAGACGAGGCTCGAGGGAATCCCCATGGATCGGGTCTGCGCATGGCAGTTCGACGAGTCCGCTCTCGACCGCGTGTTCAACGTGTACGGGAAGACCGTCGAGGACGCATGGGACTGCTTCTACACCAAGACGTGACCGGCCTGCGGGGTCCAGCAGGCCGGGTCGGGTGACCCACGCCAGACCTTGCGATTCAGAGGGGTTCGATTTCCATGTGGGGTTCCTCTTGGCGGTTCGCGTCTCTCGTCATGGGCGTGGTTTACGTTCTTGTCGCGGCTTCTGTGCTGGCTGCCGAGCCGTCTGCAGCGGCGGCATCTCGCACCCCGGGGCACGGTGACGTCCCGGGGCCTGAAGCGTACTCGAACTCCTTGGCGTACAGAGCGGTCGACTGGGAGAATCGCAAGTACGACCTCACTTGTGACCAGGTAGTCGAAAATCCGGTCAAGGTGCAGATGCGCAAGGGCAAGGGGGTCGTGAGCGGTGGCGATATCGGCGGTTTCGACCGCTGGGACGTCGAGGTGCAGAAGATCGCCCAGGGCAGCTTGCCGCGTCTCGGCGGAGTGACCGCTGTGCTTTTCCGTTGTTCTCCGCAGCCGGGCAATTTCTTCTCGCAGGAACTGCGCATCTACCGCACCGGCAGTGGTGGTGAGATAGGCCGTACGGCCACCTTTGAGACCCCTGAATTGCCGCCCCAATATCAGCCGAAATCGTTGGTGGTCAAGGACGGGCGGATCGCCGCTGATGTCAAGTTCTACGAACCCGAAGACAGTCATGCGAGTGGACCCTCAACGCTCCGCCACGTCACCTGGACGTGGGGGGACGGGCGCTTCACCACACACGTGGTCGATGTGCGTCCGGAGGACCGTGGCGCGGCGGTCGACCTGAGGCACCAGCCCGTCACCGTCAACGGAATGGGTCCTCTCAAGCTGGGTATGAGCCGCGCCGACGCGGCGAAGGCGATCGGCTCCCTGATCCCCGGAAAGGAAGGGCGAAGGGTCTGTACGGACTTCAGCGTGGAAGGAGCGCCGGAGGGACTCCTCCTGCGCTTCACGTCCGACCGCCTCGTCGCGATCTATGTGATGCGACCGGCGACGAAGATCTCGACGCGCTCGGGCGTCCACATCGGCAGCGCTCGAGACGATGTGCTCCGTACCTACGGCGGAGAGATCGCCGCTACGACCCCCGACCACGGCGGTGAGGAGCTCGTTTTCGCGCCAGTCGCTGCGAAGTTCGCGGGCAGGGTCATCAGGTTCAGCATGAGCAACGGTGTCGTCGAATCCTTCATCGCCGGTGAGCGCGAGTGGGCAAGGATCGCCCCCTCCTGCGGAGGTCCCGAGTAACGGCCGTTCGTCGGCCCGTCTCATCCCTCGCGCCGGCTCCTCCACGAGGAGCCGGCGCGAGGGGCGCGAGGAATGGACGGGCGGGAGGGACGTACCGGACGAGACCGCCGGCTCAGGGCCAGGCACCTGCGAAGTCGATCTCCTCGGCCCACTCCGGGTGGTCTATCAGCGGATTGCGGTTGCCTTGCATCTCGGCTATCGCCGCGTTGCGGTGCTGCTCGTAGATGCCCACCGGATGGTCCCTGTGCCAGTTCAGCAGCGTCTCGAGGCCGGTCCGCTGGAGTTCGCGGGCCTCGTCGCCGATCTTGCGGGGGTAGCGGAGCAAGAAGTAGAGCGTTGCCCTGGCGACCGGCCCCTTGCCTTTGAAGGGTTCGAACTTTCCCGGATCCCGGCGTCCGCAGTCGTGCTGAATGACCTCGTTGAAGTCCGGGAAGTCGAAATAGGGGATGTTTCCGCGGAAGCTGTTGCACGTCGACTCGCAGGCGAAGAGATGATGCAGGTCCCCACGCATCGGTTCCTTCTGGTCGAACCAGGACTGGGGCACGACGTGTTCGCAGTTGAAGGGCAGCGACGCCTCCAGGAGGGCGAGCTCGGCTTCGATGGCCTCCCGGCCGGGTGCACTCTCGTGGAGCATGAACTCCTGCCAGCGTCCGATGCGGGCGGCCTCCACCGCCGCGTCGGCCTCCATGAGTTCTTGGGGAGTGAAGCCCTTGTCCGAGTAGATGCTGTGGAGCTTTTCGTCGGGGTGCAGGTCCACCCACGGGTAGAGCAGACGCATCGGCTTGTACGACGGCCGGCGCTGGTGCGTGGACTCCAGGTGCTCGGTGAGCGCGAGGCGCAGGCTCGTGGGGTTGCCCACGTGAATGCCCGCGTAGTAGGCGTCGCGCGCCATCAGGTCCTCGGCCTCGTCGAAGTAGGGGCGGCCACGGAAGGCCGCGAGGTTGACCATGGCGGCTGCCAGGTCCCGTGCGGCGGGCGACTGACCGTCGATGCTTCCGATTCCGGCCGGCAACCCCACGTACGAGGGGGTGATCGCCTGCTGTGCCGGTCCCGCAGCGGGCGATTCGACCCGGGGGTGCAGGGCGTCGTCGTCGAGGCTGACGCTGATGTGCAGCGGGACGCTCCAGCGGACCGACCCCGTCGTGGCGTGCTGCTCACCGCTCCCGTCCAGTGTCACGCTCCGGGGCGCAGCACCGTTCGTCCGGTTCGTCACAACCGTCGGCGGCGCGGCTTCCACGGGGTGCAGGGACGAGCCGGCCGCGAACAGCTCCGCGCGCAGTGCTGCGGCGCCGCCGGACAGGGAGAACTGCTGGATCATGCCGAGGATGCGACTGACCCGCACGCCCTCATTGGCCTTCCAGTCCACCCGGTGTTCTCCCATGCTGGGATGCCAGCGGGTTCCGTCGACGGCCAGCACGTTGCCGTCGCGGTCCTTGCGGGGAGCACCGGCGTGGTGCAGTGCCACGACCTCCCACTGGTCGTTGAAAACCGGAGCGCCCGAGGAGCCGTGCGCCGTGTCGGCCGAGTAGTGCACGAAGTCGTCCAGCACGTCCACGATCTGGTTGTCCCGGAGAGCAAGTTGCTTGGGCTCCCCGTTGGGGTGCTGGATGATGTTGACGAGTTCCCCGATGACGGCCTTGCCCTGGGCTTCCTTGAGCGGCAGTCTCCCGAAGGCCGCGAGCGGCTGACCGTCCCGGGAGCGGTCGGAGACCGCAACCACGGTGAAGTCGAGGTCACGGTGGGTGACGAAGAAGCTCTGCGGATCGAGCGGGAACACGACCGGGACCAGCGGCTGCCCGTCCAAGCCCGCCTGGAAGTTGAACTCGATCACTCCGGCGGCCGCTTCCTCGGCGGAGGCCAGCACGTGGTTGTTCGTCATCAGCAGTGAGGGGGACACCAGGAAACCGGTTCCCTGGTGGGACGCCCCGGGACTCCGGACGGTGATTCGGCCGACCGAGCGGGCGGCGAGGAAGCCACCTTCGAGGTAGTCGATCCCGATGAGATCGTTGCGGCCCATGAACCGTTCAAGCGTCAACAGGTCGGTACTGACCAGCTCGGGGTCCAGATCCAGGCTCGTACCGGTGGTGGCGGTCGCCGGTGTCTGCTCGATCGCTGCGGCCATCGCCCAGTCGATGCCCAGGCGGTTCAGCCGGCTGTTGACCCGCTCCCGGGTGTCTGCGTAGAGGATGCCGTGCTGATTGAGCGCCTCCAGATGGCCGTCACGCTCTCCGGCGCGGCTCGTGTAGCGCCGACCGGCCTCCTCCATCTGCTCCAGGAAACCCTTGTCGACTTGTGACAACTGCTCCACGGTCATATCGGCTCGCCTCCTCGGCGGCACGCTTCATGCTCACATGTTGGAGTTCCTCCCTCCTTCCAGTATGGGGACAGGGCCTGGGGGCCGCTCAGCCGAACAGAGCGGCGCTCCGGAGTGGTTGCTGCGTCAATTTCTCACCGCGGTCCGGCGAACGGGCTGGGCATGGAGTCGAGCGGACCGCTGGTCGCCGCCGTGGGAGCCGGGGGAGTGGTCTTCCTGCTGCGCAGTGGTAAGGAGAACGGATTGATCCTTCGGGACGGGCGCGTGGCAGAGGCCAGACGTCCGGAGGCCTACACGGCGAACCGCCGCTCCTCGGACGAGTACGTGACCAGCCAGCGGGCTCTGCGCGGGACTCGCGATCGTGATCCAAGGATCCAGCAGCACATCGGGAACGTAGGGCCCTCGTGGGCGAGCCTTCGCCGGCCCGCCGAGCGCGGGTATCGGTGCGCGATGACCGGTCGCGGACGGTCCGCAGGCGGACATCTGAAACTCCGTCGCACGATGACGAAAACTGTCGCCCCCGTCTGTCGGCAAGGCATCTCAGGCGAGTTGGCGCGCCAATACCGGGGGGAATCGGACACATGGTGTCCGAGGAACGGGAGGGAGACCGCGCTCCGGCCGACCTGGTCGAGGCAGTGTCCGCCGGAGAGAGCGGCATGCTGTCCCCGGTCGGGGAGTCCTCCACCGGCAAGACACGCGCGTGTGGGGAGGCCCTGGGTCCTGTCGTCACAGTGGCGTCGGTAAGGACCGCGGCGTCCGGTGCCATGGGGTCTCCCCGGGCCCGCAGGGCCGAGGGGAAGCAGGGCAAGGCGGAGGAGCGCCCGTGTATTGGACGTACTCGGGCGCCCCGACAACCTGGGGGATCGGGTGCGGTGCCGGGGCGCCCGGGGCCCGACGGGACGTTGACGACAGGGCCGACAGCCCCTGGCCGAGCAAGGGTGGCGACTGCGGCACCCCTACGAGCCCACGCACGTCGACGCCACGCTTGCCGAGCTCGAGCAGGTCTGCACGAGGCGCAGCGCCATCTCGGCCTTCCGAGGCCGGTGAACGGTTGTCGGCGGCCCTGCGCGCACTGCTCCGCGACCCCGCCCGCACCCCGGTCCTCGTCCTGGGCCCGTACAGGCGCAAGACGGGCAGGTCGCCCAGTACTTGGCTTGGCAGGCGCGCCAGCACCGGTGGAACGATTCCAGAACGCGTCGGTGTCGGCGCCGACACGGGCGGTGCTCGAGGCCGAGATGGACCACGTGCGTCTGGGCGTGGGCCGCCCGCGCCTACGGGCTGCCTGCTGGGCCCAGGCGGCCGGGGGCTACCTCAGTGAGATGCACCGGAGCCGCCGCCGCGCCCCTCGTCGACCCGCACGCCCCGACCACGTCCTCGGACGAACCCTCCTACCGGCTGGCGAGCTACCTCGAGCGACACGCTCGGACGGACGGTTCGGCGCGCAGTGTGCCCGCGCACCCCGTTCGGGCAATCCGCCGGCGACCATCTCACTCGCCCGGGCCGCTCGCGAACGCCACCGCCTGCGCTGGGCCGAGCGGCTCGCCCAGAAGGCTGCTCACCTGGGTGAGGCCCATCCCCTGCACCCAGTGGCCGAGGCGCAGAGTCGGCCGGGGACGCAGGCAAGCGGCCGATCACGGCGACACCCGGGCCCTGATCCGGCTGTCCCGGCTATGCGAGGAGGCCGCAGCCCCTCACGAGGCCGAACGCCCCGCCCCACCCGAGCGCGGCTCGTACAGTGGCGCCGACCTGAGCGTGACCTCTGCCCCGCCGGTCTGGCGGAGACACGAGATGCGGCCGGGGACCATGACGGCGCCGAACGCCTCGCCCTGCGCGCCGGACCGAAGACACGCCTTCCCCACCCCTTCGCTTTGCCCGTTGGGATCCCCCTTCCGAACGTGATCCTTCGGGCGGCCCCACCCTCATGTGCTCGGTCAGCCACATGCTCACCGAGCATTCGGAGCAGCGCGTGCCGGCGGGGAGGGTCCCGGTCAGGGGGAGGGTCTGCGCCGAGTGGTGGAGGACCGGCTTGCCGGGGTGCGGGCACTGGTGAAGCATCAGATTACGGGACGTACCGCCTCCGCACCGTGATGTCACGATGCGCCGCGCGTCGTCTCGACCTGCCTGCTCGACTTCATGAGGAGTGGTCATGGAAGACAACCCGCTGAGCCGTAGACGGCTGTTGTGGGGTGCCGCCGGCGCGGCGGGTACGGCTCTGGCCGCTGCCGGGCTGCCCCTGCTGATGAAGCCCGAGGAGGAGGTGAAGGCCGCGCTGCCGGGCCCGGCGCGCAAGGCCGCCGTCGCCGCAGGGCCGCCTGCGACCCTGCGAACGGACCCCTCGGTGGACTACGCCCCCGCGGTCTGGGTCGAAGCCTCCGAGTCCAACTACACGGCCTCGGACCGTCCCGAGGCATATCCCATCGAATACGTCGTCATTCACCTGACAACGGACATCATGCCGATCATGTTCACCAAGTTCAAGGACCCCGCCGAGAGGGTGTCCGCGCACTACATGATCAGCTCAACCGGTACGCGGATCGCCCAGTGCGTGCGCGAGCGCGACGTGGCCTGGCACTCCGGCAGCGTGTGGTACAACCACCGGAGCATCGGCATCGAGCACGAAGGCTGGACCGATCAGCCCGTCTACACCGCCCAGATGTACGAGGCGTCCGCCGTGCTCACGGCCACGATCTGCGCGAAGTACGACGTGCCCGTCGACCGGGACCACATTCTGGGCCACGTCGAGGTCCCGATGTCCACTCACGACGACCCCGGGACCGCGTGGAACTGGGACAAGTACATGAAGCTCGTCGAGACCGCCCGCCGGCGGATCAGGACCTGACGCCGCGTCGACCCATCACGCGGGCCTGCCGTCTCCGTAGAGCCACGGGTCCCAGATCGAGTCGAGGTCCCGGCCGGCCTTGGCTTCCACGTACGCGGTGAAGTCGTCCGTGGAGGCCAGGCCGTGGCGGTGGCGCAGGGTCCAGCCCCGCACCAGGGCACGGAAGCCCTCGTCGCCCACGGCCCGGCGGATCTTGTGGATCACCATCGCGCCGCGCACGTACACCGGCTGGCCGGAGATGTCCGCAGCACTCGGCGGCTCGGCGGGCGGGAAGTCCCACTCGTCGTCGTCCGCCGCCTTGGCGTGGTTGCGGTCGAAGTGTTCCTGGGCGCTGGCCCCGCCGTGGTCCTCGGACCACAGCCACTCCGCGTAGGTCGCGAAGCCCTCGTTGAGCCACATGTCCCGCCAGGTCCGCGGGGTGACGGAGTTGCCGAACCACTGGTGGGCCATTTCGTGCACCACGTTGGTGGTGTGGAAGACGCCGGCCGGAATGATCGGCCTGGTCTGGGTCTCCAGGGCGTACGGCACGTCGGCGGCCTGGTCGACGATCAGCCCGGCGGCGGAGAAGGGGTAGGGGCCGAACCTCCCCTCGGCCCATTCCATGACCTCGGGGAAGCGGTCGAGGACCTCTCCGTCCTCGTCCACGCCCGCGGTGGTGTCCACCGCCGACACGACCGGCACGCCCGAACGGGTCCGGGAGGTCTTGATGTCGTAGCTGCCGATGGCCACGGTCGCCACGTAGCTGGCCATGGGCTCGGGCTGGTGCCAGTGGAACGTGGCGCGGTCGCCGCTGGTGCGCCGGGAGCGCAGCTGCCCGTTGGAGATCGCCTGCACCTCCTTGGGGACCGTGACGGTGATGTCGTACGAGGCCTTGTCCGAGGGGTGGTGGTTGCCCGGGAACCAGGACATCGAGCCCGTCGGCTCACCGAACGCGACCGCTCCGTTGCCCGTCCTCAACCAGCCTTCGCGCCACCCGTGGTCATGGGTGATCGACTCCGGCGTGCCCGCGTAGCGCACGACGCTGCGGAAGGCGGCGCCCTTCCTGAGGTGATCGCGCGGCTGCAGGGTCAGCTCCTGCCCGTCATGCCGGATCCGCGCCGTGCGGCCGTCGACGGTGGCGCTCAGCACCTCCATGCCGAGGAGGTCGAGATTGAAGGCGCTGAGGTCCTCGGTGGCCTTGGCGGTGATCTCCGCAGTGCCCTCGAGGCGGCCGCTGCCGGGGTCGTAGGCCAGGGCCAGAGCGTAGTGGGTGACGTCGTAACCGCCGTTGCCGAGCGTCCGGAAGTACGGGTCACCGGCGCCCGCGGCAGCGGGGTGCCCGCCCCGGAACACCGTGCCGGCAGTCCCCGTCCGGGCGGTGCCCGCGTCGGAACGGGCACCCGCCCTCACGTCTGTTCCGGTACGGGCCTCCGCCCCACCCTCGCCAGGGCGGTCGAACCCCGAGCACGCAGGGAGTGCGGCGAGCAGGCCCGCGACCGCGAAGGCGGCCAGACGTCCGGAAGTCTTCACGCAGCCGATCATGACCCAGCCCCCCGGCGCCCCGACCTCGCCACGCCGTGCCCATGGCCCCTCCGGCGGCACGAGTCCTCACAACGGCTCGGGCGTCATGGACCGGTCGCGTTGGCTCATCCCGCCGTGACGGTCGGTGCGTCGTTCTCGTCCGCCTCGGGGCGTAGCGTGACGTAGTGAACGCAGATCGCCATGTCTGCGCCTTCCGGGAATCGGCCTGCAAGACGTGCGGGGCCTGGGCGACGCCACTCACCAGAATGATCGCGGAGGCTGCGCCCCGACGCCCCTACGGCCATGCCCACCGGATCCGCCCCGTCAGCCGGCCCGGTCCTCCTGCCGCGGAACCTCGCGGCAGGAGGACCGGAAGGGCACCCGTCAGGTGCGGTACGCGTAGTAGTTCGCGTTCGGGTAGGATGCGATGATGCTCGCGAGCGACTTACGGTACGTGTTGGTGGAGTGGTACGTGAGGTACGGCATCCCGGCGCTGCTGCGGTAGGTCACCATCATCGAATGGTCTTTGGACCCGTCCCGGTTGAAGTCCACCTGCAGGATGTCTCCCACGTCCGACTGGTAGACGTTGGCCAGGTTGGCGGCCCGCTTGTTGGACAGCGTGAACCACGCCCACTCGTTCACACCGACCCAGGAGTCGCTCTGGCGGGAGCCGTCGTACCACCAGTTCCTGTAGTCCGACGTGGAACCCGGAACGGCCTTCCAACCGCCCGCCTTCAACGCCTGGCTGATGAAGTTGGTGCAGTCACCCCCGGCCCCGTTGTACTTGCGGTACGCCGGGTTGTAGTTGCTCCAGTGCTTCTCCGCGTACTTCGCCATCGCGGCGTAGTCGTAGGCTCCGCCCGTCTTCGCCTTGGGCTTCGGCGTCGCGGGGTACTTCGTGGACGCGGGCGTGCCGTCCGGGTATTGCTTCCCGTCGTCCTTGACGGCGTTCACCTTGGCCGCCACGGGCTCGTTGACCGCGACGGGGCCGTTCTCCTGGGACGTGATCGAGGTCAGCTCCCAGTCGCCTCCCCGCTTGCTGGTGAGCGTCAACTGGTAGCGCGTCCCGATGTCGGTCGTCGCCGGCTCGTCCCCGCGGAGCTTCTTGTACGTGAGCGTGGTCTGCTCGGTGACCTGGACGACGGCCTTGCCGCCGGTCACCGTGGCCCGGTCCACGACGACTCGGGTGGCGGCGTCCGTGTAGGCCTCGCCGAGCTCCGCCAGTCGCGTCTTGCGGGACCGCAGCGACTGGAGCGCGGCGTCCTCGTCCTTCTTCAACTGGGCCGACAGCCGGGTCTTCGGGCCGGCCTTGCCGGAGCCGTGACGCCCCGGCTGATCCTCGACCAGGGCCTGCGTGCGCTGGGAGAGCACGTCGTTGGCCACGCGGGCGAAGGTGTCGGCGGTGGCACGGTCGGCGTCGCGGGGCCCGGAAGCCGCGGTCGCGGAGTACGCGAGCATGCTTCCGGACGCCAGGGCCACGGTCAGGGCCGCGATGGCGGCGGGCCTGAACCTCTTAGGTATCACTCTGTTTCCCCTTGTCACCCGGTCCACACGAACCGGGGGACGGAATCTTCGCACAACTACCCGACTATTTCGTCACGTTCCGCTTCGTCGCCGACTGCCCCGGCGGAAGTGGTCGCACGCGCCGCCGACTTGCCTCCGCTTGATCACCAGGGGTCGTCTCCGGAGTGCACGGAGTGATCCCGCCAACCACTGGTCCGGCCCCACAGCAAGTGCCTTTAGGGTGTGCGGGAAAGCACGGCAGAGGGGGCATTCGGAGTGGGTGGGAACGATTTGGCTGGTAGGGGGCGATCTCGGGACGGGCGGGCGGCTCCGGAGGGCGGCGGCGGAGCCGCCCCGGGCCGCCGGGGGAAGTCGAGGTCGCGCGCCAAACCACGGGCGCGTTCCGGCCGATTCGATGCCTTCGCGCGGGCCCTCGTTCCGGCCGTTGCCCTGGCGCGCACGCAACTGCGGCGTCTGCGCCCCGACTTCCCGCGGCCGGGCCGCACCGGCTGGCGCCGGTGGTCGCCTTCGTGGCGCCAGTGGCTGGGCGCCTGCGTGTACGCGTTCCTGGGCATGGTGAGCTTCGTCACCATTGCGTACGCGACCACGGACATACCCGACGATCTCAACTCGTTCGCCACGCAACAAGACAACGTCTACTACTGGGCAGACGGCTCCACGATGGCCCGGACGGGCTGGGTCAGTCGCCAGGAGATGCCGCTGGACAAGGTGCCCGCCAAGGTCCAGGGGGCCGTGCTCGCGGCCGAGAACGCGAGCTTCTACTCGGACCCCGGGGTCTCGCCGTTCGGAGTCCTGCGCGCCGTGGGCGCCGCGCTGACGGGGGGCGAGACCCAGGGCGGGTCCACCATCACGCAGCAGTACGTGAAGAACGCCTATCTGAACCAGGACCGCACCGTCTCCCGGAAGTTCACCGAGCTCATGCTCGCCCTGAAGATGGACAGTCAGAAGAGCAAGGACCAGATCCTTCAGGACTACCTCAACACCAGCTGGTTCGGGCGCGGGACCTACGGCATCCAGCGCGCGTCCCAGGCCTACTACGGCAAGGACGTCTCGCAGCTCAATCCCAGCGAGGGCGCCTTCCTGGCCTCCCTCCTCAAGGGCGCGGCCCTCTACGACCCCGCTCTCGGCAAGGCGAACCACGAGCGGGCCGTCGAACGCTGGAACTGGATCCTGGACCGCATGGTCGAGACCGGCCGGCTCTCGCGCGCCGAGCGCGCCACCTACACGACGTTTCCCGAGCCCTCGGCTTCGTCGCTCGTCGGCATACCCGGCGCGCAGACCGGCTACCTGGTCGAGATGGCCAAGGCGTACGCGATCAAGACCAGCCACATCGAGGAGTCCGACTTCGACCTCGGCGGCTACCAGATCTACACGACCTTCGACCGGACCCGGATGACCGCGCTGACCGCCGCCGTCCAGGAAGCCCAGAAGGGCTTCGACGCCGAGCGGCGTCCCGACACCGACAAGCACGCCAAGATCGGCGCGGCGAGCGTCGCTCCCGACGGGCGGCTGCTCGCCGTGTACGGGGGCCCCGACTACCTGAAGCAGGGCTTCAACGAGTCGAACGCGACGACGATCCCCGTCGGCACGGCGTTCACGCCGATCGTCTACGCCGCCGCGCTCGACGAAGGGGTGCTGCGCGCCCGGGGCAAGGCCCGTACGCCGGTTTCCCCCTCCAGCACCTACGACGGCAATGACCAGGTGACCGTGCAGACGCCCGAGGGACCGTACTGGGACCGCAGCGGCAAGGTGGTGAAGGGGCGCAACGACGGCGGCCGGAACTGGGGCCAGGTGACCCTGCGCCAGGCCGTCGCCCAATCCGTGAACACGCCCATGCTCCAGCTCGGCCTCGATGTCGGCCTCGACCGGGTGGAGGACTTCGCCCAGCGCTCGGGGCTGCTCGAATCGAGCCTCGGCCCACGGATCCCCGCGTTCACCCTCGGGGAGAATTCGACGCCCAGCGCGATCCGCATGGCCGGCGCCTACCAGACCTTCGCCGCCGACGGCATGCACACCGACCCGTACTCGGTGGCCTCGGTCACCCGCAACGGCGCCGCCGTGCCGCTCGACGCGCCGAAGCCGACCCGGGCCGTGACGGCCAAGACCGCTCGCGCGGTGACGGACGCCCTGCGGGACGCCGTCACCGAGGGGTCGGCGAAGACGGTGGGCAAGGCCCACCCCGGTACGGCGGGCAAGACCGGTACGACGGCCGCGAACACGGCGGGCTGGTTCGTGGCCAGCACCGAGGCCGAGTCCACGGCGGTCGTGGTCTACCGGATGTCGCTCACCGACCTGGTTCCGCTGCCGCTCACGGG
Organism: Streptomyces sp. NBC_01214; assembly: GCF_026340975.1. Lineage (GTDB taxonomy): Bacteria > Actinomycetota > Actinomycetes > Streptomycetales > Streptomycetaceae > Streptomyces. Next base: position 4,303,518 of record NZ_JAPEOS010000001.1, read on the forward strand.
GCTGGGTGGCGACGGCCCGGGCACGCTCGGCAGCGAGCGGGCGGTGCGCCTGTGGGGCGACTACATCAAGGCGGTGAAGTAGGGCGGGCGGCTGACGCCGCCCGCCCGTCTACTTGATCAGTTGGGTCCAGTCCGGTGCCTGCGCGGGGTCGAGCGTGCGCAGTTGGGCCAGGACCTTCGGGTCCTGGGCGTCGAGCCAGTCCGCCAGTTCTCGGAACGACACGCAGCGCACGTCCTCGCGCGGGCAGACGTCCTTCATGACGTCCTCGACGGCCTTCATGTAGATGCCGCCGTTCCAGTCCTCGAAGTGGTTGCCGATGAACATGGGCGCGCGGCTGCCGTTGTAGACCCGGTTGAAGCCGTTCATGTACGAACCCCGGGTCTGCGCCTGCCAAGCGGCGAACTTCGACGGGTCGCCCTGGGTGCTGTCGCCCGACTGGTTGAAGAGGAAGTTGAAGTCCATGGAGAGGACCTGCACTTCCTTGCCCTGGAGGGGCATGAGCTGGAGGGGAAAGTTCCAAATGTCGTCCTGCTTGGACGGCCACAGTTGGAAGTCTCCGGAGGAACTCGCGTCATAGCGCCAGCCGTACGGCTTGATCGCGGTCAGGAGGTTCTTCTGGCCCTCGAGGCAGGGCGCGCGGCCGCCGACCACTTCCCGGTCCGGGTCGAAGGGCAGGGGCGCCTCCTTGGTGAAACCGGTGTTCGTCTTCCAGTTCTTGATGAACGAGTACGTCTGGTCGATCTCGCTCTTCCATTCGGTGGGGCTCCACTCCCCGCCCCCCTTGGGGCCGCAGAAGTGCCCGTTGAAGTGCGAGCCGATCTCGTTGCCGTCCGTCCAGGCGCCGCGCAGCTGCCCCAGCGTGCTCTTCACGTGCGGGACGGTCGGGTACGAGATCGCGGCCGCGCCCTGGTTGTGCTGCGGCGGGCGGTAGAGCGACTTCTTGTCCTCCGGCAGCAGGTAGATGCCCGTGAGGAAGAAGGTCATGTGGGCCTTGTTCTGCTTGGCCACCTGGCGGAAGTGCGAGAAGAGGTGGTCGTCGCCTTCCAGCGCGCCGTCCCAGGAGAACACCACGAACTGCGGTGGCTTCTCGCCGGGCTTCAGCCGCTCGGGCTTGAGCTGTCCCGGCTGGGGCCCGGTGTAGGAGGTGGAGCCGTCTCCCAGCACCTTGGTCTTGCCGTCCCAGGTCTCCTCCGCGCCCTTCGCGGCGGCGGCCTCCTCGGCCGCACCGCCCGGGGCCGTCAACTTCGCGTCGCGCGGGGCGGTATCCGAGGAGTCGCCCAGCACGAAGGCGCCCGCGGTTGCAGCGGCCCCGCCCAGAGCGACCACGGCAACGCCCATGCCCAGGCGTTTGCGGTACTGCGCCTTCCTGCGGACCTTGCGCATGTTCCGGGACTCCGTGCGGGTGCTCGGAGCGGCGTCGGTGTCGACCAAATCAGTCGTCCCTCCTCATCACCGCAGACGTGTCGCGTGCGGATGGTTCATAGGAATATAGAACTTATCTGCACTCCTCCCGCACTCCGGATCCCCATATGCGTCGATTCACAGCCACCCCACAGCCCTGCGCCGGCCGTTCGGGGACGGGGTGTCCAGCGAAGGTCAGTCCTTCGGAAGACGGGGTGGCGGGGACCGTGTCGCTTCCGATGCCGGATCGAGGGTTCACCAGGTGATGAGCGGCCGTGTGTCGTCCACGACGACAGCCGGTCGCAAGCACGTGTCGGCACCGGACCACGGGCCAGGGACTCCGGGCCGGACGACGAGGGGGCTGCCCAGCCGGGCAGCCCCGGTGGGAGGTCAGCTGTGCGGGACCTCGACCTCACTGACTCGGAAGGTCGCAGGCAGCTTCGCGTTGGCGAGCTGAGCCGCCAGGGTGCGGGCCTGCTGCTCGGAGAAGGAGCCGGAGACGACAACGGCGCCGCCGGTGATCGCCTGCGAGACAGAGGGGTGGGAGACCACGGCGCCGTCGATGACGACGGCGAGTTGGTTGGCCGGGTGCTGCTGGGCGGCAAGACGGCCGGTGAGCTCGGCGAACGTCTTCGCACCGCGATCGTTGAAGGTCAGCGTGACCTGCCAGCCGGCGTTCCGCTGGTCGTCGAAGGCAGCCTCGGCCTTGGTGATGTCGCTCCCGTTGACGGCGGCCGGACCCAGCGCGAACTTGTACCAGAGCTGCTCCTCTTCCTCCCGGCCGCAGGCGACCGCGGGGCGGCTGGGCGAGCTCTGGTGGTCGTGGCGCTGGGCGGCGCTCGAGCAGTCGAGGGCGGCGAACTGCTGTTGTAGTTCGGACAGGGCCGTGTCGGCGGGGAGGGCCCCGCTGACGTCGCCCGGGGCTGGCACCGGGGCCGGCGAGGCACGGGGCGAGGAAACCGCGGGGCTGGACGCCGCGGCCGTTGCGGACGGGGTGGCGCCAGCGGTGGTGCCGTTTCCGGCCTGCGCGCTCGGGCGGGCCGGGGGCGGCATCGTGACGCCGGAGGGCGCGAAGTCCACGACCGGGCGCAGGACCAGCTGCGCAGGATCCGCGAGCCGGGAGAGCGGATCGGCGCTGTCGCCGTCCGCGGATACCGTGATGCCGTTGGCGTCCGGTGTCACCTGAACGCCGGTGAGGCCGAGGCCGGCGGCACGTTGGCGCAGGACCTCCGATGCGCCGGAGAGTTCGGTTGCCCCGAGGGTGCGGTCGGGCACGAACCGCACCGTCGCCCTGGGGCCCGTGCCCGTGGTGCGCCGGTCCTTGGAGTTCTGCGCCGGTGAATCGGGGGTCGCGCTCGTGCAGGCGGCCAGCAGCGTGCCCGCGAGGGCGATGCACGCCGCTGTGCTGGCCAGGCGGGCGCGGCGGCACCCCGTAGTGCGAGTCGCCGTAGGTGATGCGTTCATGGCGGAAAGTATTCGGTGGGCGGTGTGGCCCTGCTGCCGACTTGACTCAACCGAGACGGACCCGGTTCGCCTACGGGGCCGGGTAGTCGGAGGGGCGGCAACGAGCGCCTCGGATGGCGCAGTTGGCCCGTCGTCGGACGGACCCGCCCCGGTGCCGGCCGAAAGCAGCTGGCCTGGGGCTCCAAATCGCGCCGCGCATCCCTCAGGTGAACCGCCACGACGGCCCCCGGCCCGGGCGACTTCGCGGCGTGGCCCGCGCGGACCCGGTTCAGGTGGCAGGGTGGACGGTATGTGCGGCCGATACGCTTCCACCCGCAGTCCCGAGGACCTGTCCGGCCTCTTCCGGGCCACGCCCCCGGACCCGGGGCACGTGCTGGAGCCGAGCTGGAACGTCGCCCCCACCGATGCCGTGTGGGCGGTGCTGGAGCGCGCCGACCGGGAGAGCGGGGTACTGGAGCGGCACCTGCGCCCCTTGCGGTGGGGGCTGGTGCCCTCGTGGTCGAAGAGCTCGTCCAGTGGCGCGAAGATGATCAATGCACGGGTGGAGACGGTGCACGAGAAGCCGGCCTACCGGCGCGCCTTCGCCAAGCGCCGGTGCCTGCTGCCCGCCGACGGCTTCTACGAGTGGGAGCCCGTGCCCGCTTCCGGTTCCGTGAAGGCCTACAAGCAGCCGTACTTCATCCGTCCCGAGGACGGTGACGTGATGGCGATGGCCGGGCTGTACGAGTTCTGGCGCGACCCCGCGGTCGCCGCCGACGACGATCCGGCGGCGTGGTGGGCGACCTGCACGATCATCACCACCGAGGCCACCGACGCCGCCGGCCGGGTCCACCCCCGGATGCCGCTCGCGCTCGCCCCGGCGGACTACGAGGCCTGGCTCGACCCGTCCCACCAGGACCCGGACGCACTGCGCGCCCTGCTCGCCGCTCCCGCGGGCGGCCGGCTCGACGTCCGCGCCGTGTCGACCGCGGTCAACAACGTGCGCAACAACGGGCCCGAGCTCCTCGAGGCGCCCCCCGCCCCGGGGCGCTGAGCAGCACCTCCTGGCACCGGCTTCGGCTCCCGCTCCGGCCGGCGGTATGCCGACCGCTGCGCGACGAGGTAAAGAAATATTGACATGGTGTCTTGATTCCTTGACACTACCGATGTCGGGTTTTCTTTACATGGGGAGTGGTAGTGGCAGTCGAGGAGAAACGCGCGTGGATCATGATCGTGGTCACGGTCGCGTCGTACGGGGCCTATCTGGCCGTCGTTCTCGGGCGGTCCGGGAGCGGCCCCCTGACGCAGCAGCCCTACGCGGCCGCGCTGCTGTGGACGGTCGGCGCGGCCATCGTCGCCTCGATCGCGCTCCACATCACCGTGTCGCTGCTCTCGCCCGAGGACGGCAAGGTCAAGGACCAGCGCGACCGGGAGATCCACCAGTTCGGTGAACACATCGGCCAGTCGTTCGTCGTGATCGGCGCCGTGACCGGGATGCTCCTGGCGATGGCCGAGGCGGACCAGTTCTGGATCGCCAACGCGATCTACCTGGGATTCGTCCTGTCGGCGCTGCTCGCGTCCACCGCGAAGATCGTCTCCTACCGGCTCGGCTTCCACCCGTGGTGAGGCCCACCCGGGTCACCAACAGCATCCGGGCCCTGCGCTTCGCCAACGGCGAGATGACCCAAGCCGAACTGGCCCGCCGGATCGGCGTGACCCGCCAGACCGTCATCGCCATCGAGCAGGGCCGCTACTCGCCTTCCCTGGAGAAGGCGTTCGAGATCGCGCGCGTGTTCGCAGTGCCGCTCGACACCGTGTTCCAGTACACATCCACCGAGGGAGACGAAGCATGAAGGCCATGGTCCAGGACGTCTACGGATCGCCCGAGGTCCTGCGCATGGAAGAGCTGGACCGGCCGGTCGCCGGCCCGGGCGAAGTCCTCGTACGGGTGCACGCGGCCGGCGTCGACCAGGGCGTCTGGCACCTCATGGCGGGCCTGCCCTACGCGGTCCGCGCCGTGTCGGGCCTGCGCAGACCCAGGACGCGCGTCCGGGGCCTGGACGTCGCGGGGGTGGTCGAGGCCGTCGGCCCGGACGTCACCCGCTTCCGGGAGGGCGACGAGGTGTACGGCAACTGCACGGGGTCGTTCGCCGAGTACGCCCGTGCCAAGGAGGGCACCCTCGCACCCAAGCCGGCCGGCCTCAGCTTCGAACAGGCCGCGACGGTGCCCGTCTCCGCGTGCACCGCCCTGGGCGCGGTACGGGACAGCGGACGGGTCAAGGCCGGCCAGAGCGTGCTCGTCCTCGGCGCCTCGGGCGGCGTGGGCAGCTTCGCCGTACAGGTGGCCAAGGCCTACGGCGCCCACGTCACCGGAGTGTGCAGCACCGCCAAGGCTGACCTGGTCCGCTCCCTCGGCGCCGACGAGGTCCTCGACTACACCCAGCAGGACCCCGTCGACGGCAGCCGCCGCTACGACGTCATCCTGGACATCGCGGGCAACCGGCCCATCGCCCGGCTGCGCCGCGCCCTCACCCCCCGCGGGACCCTCGTCATCGTCGGCGGGGAAGGCGGCGGCAAGTGGATCGGCGGCAACCAGCGGCAGCTGGGCGCGATGTTGCTATCGCCCTTCGTGGGCCACCGGCTGCGTGCCCACGGCACCCTGGTGCGCCACCGCGCCCTCGAGGCCCTCACGGAGCTCATCGAGGCCGGCTCGGTGACGCCCGCAGTCGACCGGACCTACCCGCTGGCCGAGGTGCCCGACGCCATTCGCAGCCTGCGGGACGGCCAGGTGCGCGGCAAGATCGCCATCCGGCTATGAGGCGTCCAGCCTGATGCGGGCGGCGACCGGCAGGTGATCGCTGCCGGTGGCGGGCAGCGTCCACACCTCGGCAGCGGTCGCCGAGCGGGTGAGGACCTGGTCGATCCGGGCGACCGGGACGGCCGCGGGCCAGCTGAGGGCGAGCCCCCGCCGCGGCGGGCTCAACCGGGAGGTCAGCGGGGCGAGCCCCCGGTCGTCCACCGTGCCGTTGAGGTCACCCAGCAAGATCACCCGCTCCAGCTCCTCGGCGGCGACGGCCGCGCCCAGCAGCCGTGCGCTCTCGTCCCGCGGGCCGGAGCCGAAACCGCTCGCCCGGAAGCGGACCGAGGGCAAGTGCGCCACGTACACCGCGATCTCACCCCGGGGCGTGCGCACGCCACAGCGCAGGCCACGGTTCCAGCCCTCCCCGATGCCCGCGGGCCTGATGTCCACCCGGCGGACGTCGGTGAGCGGATGCCTCGACCAGAGGCCGACCGTGCCCTCGACCGCGTGGTACGGGTACGCGGCGGCCAGCGCCACCTCGTAGGCCGGCAGCGCGGAGGGTGTCAGCTCCTCCAGGGCGACGAGATCCGGCGCGGAGTCGATCAGGGCGCGCGCCGTGCCCGTGGGGTCCCGGTTCTCGTCACTCACGTTGTGTTGGACGGCCGTGATGTCGTGCGCGCCGCGGTCCGCCGGCAGCAGCAGCCCGCCGAAGAGGCCCGCCCACGCGGCCGCGGGCAGCAGGGCGGCCACCAGCGCGGTGAACGAGCGGCGCACCAGGGCCGAGACGAGCAGGACCGGGACCGCAAGTCCCAGCCAGGGCAGGAAGGCCTCCAGCGCACTGCCCAGTCGGCCCACCGCGTTGGGGACCGCGGAGTGGAACACCAGCAGCGCGGCGCTCAGTACGGCGAGCACCGCGAGAGCGCGCCCGCGCGTCCAGGGAGTACGGCCCCGGGCGTCGGTACCCCAGCGCCACCGGGCGGTGCGCCGCACGCCGTTCCCCGCCGCGTCCCTCACCACCAGAGCCCCGCTCGTCCGCCTCGGACCGACTTCCACCTCGGGTACGACGCGTGATCGGGCGGCCGGGTTCCCACCGGGGCGGGTGTGGAAGAGTGATCGTCCGGGCTTGCGGCCGCACCGGGCGGTCGGGGGAGCGAGGGCGGGAGACGCGTATGGGTACGGCGAGGGTCGCGGTCGTGACGAGCAAGGGCGGCGCGGACCAGGACGCGGACCTCCCGCTGCTCCTGACGGCGTTGCGCGCCGCGGGCCTGTCCGCACGGGCGGTGGCCTGGGACGCGGACACGCCGCGCTGGGAGGGCTACGACCTCGCGGTCATCCGGTCCACCTGGGACTACGCGGACCGGCTCGCAGAGTTCCTGGCCTGGGCGGACGCGACGGCCGGGGTCACCCGACTGTGGAATCCGGCGCCGCTGGTGCGCTGGAATAGTGACAAGCGCTATCTGCTGGAGCTCGCCGCGCGCGGAGTCCCGATCGTACCGACCCGGGTGGTGGAACCGGGCGGGGTCTGCGACGCGGCGGACTTCGACGGGCCGCACGGGGTGGTGGTCAAGCCGGCCGTCTCCTCGGGCGCACGCGACACCGCGCGCTACGAGCCGGACCGCAGGGCGGACGCCGAGCGCCACGCGCGGATGCTGCTGGACCAGGGCCGCACCGCGATCGTCCAGCCGTACCTGCCGCTGGTGGAGGAGGGGGAGCGGGCGCTGGTCTTCTTCGGCGGCACCTTCAGCCACGCGATCCGCAAGCAGGCGCTGCTGACGGAGGCGGGGCTGATCGACAACTTCCGGGTGCCGCACCCCGGGGCCGCCCCCTACCAGCCGTCCGAGGCGGAGCTCCGTACGGCACGGGCGGCGCTGGCCGCGGTTCCCGCCCCCGGCGACCTGCTCTTCGCCCGGGTGGACCTGGCGTTGAACGGAGCCAGGGAACCCGTGGTCATGGAGCTGGAACTCATCGAACCGAACCTGTTCCTGAGCATCAACCCGCAGGGGCTGGAGCGCTTCGCCGAGGCGGTCGCCGCCGCGGTGCCCACGGGCCGGTAGAACACGGCGCAGGGGGTGTCCCGTCGATCGGGACCGGCCCGATCGACATGACACCCCCTGGCGCTCCGACCCCGGTGACCGGGGCCCTACGGACCCGCCCTGACCGGGTCCGGCCGAAACGCTCCGGTCGAGACGCTCTAGCCGAGGCGGTCGAGCCGCAGGCGCCGGCGGCGGCGGAGCAGGAGACCCACGGCCGCGCCGGCGACGGCGGTCACTGCCACACCCGCCGTCGTCCACCAGACGGCGTACCCCTCGGTGTCGGCGGCCGGTTTCGCGGCCTGTGCCGAAGAAGCGGCCGGGGCCGGGGCGGCGGAGTCCGCCGAGGCCACCGGCGCGGCCGACGACGGCTCGGGAGCCGCCGCGGAGGCGACCGGGGTCGCAGCGACCGGAGCCGGGTCCACCACGGGGACCGCCACATCGAGTTCGCCGTGCCCCAGGGCCGGGAAGCCCACGTCGACGCTGACCTTCCACGAACCCGGCGGCAGCGCCTCGGCCGTGGTCCAGCCCGCGGGCTTCGCGGCGGGGTCGCGCACCAGGCGCCAGGGCCCCATGGTGCGGGAGCCGTCGACGCTGGACGCGTTCACGGTCGCGGCGACGGTCTCGTCGACGGCGTCGCCGTCGTTCTCCCAGGTGACATCGGCGGTGACGTGACCCTCGCGTTGCCCGGTCACCACCACCTTCACGGTGTCACCGTGGGCGTGGGCCGCGGCGGGGAGCAGGAACATGAGGCCGAGTGCGGCCAGGGCGGCCGAGAAAACGATTCGTATGCGCATCGTCGGGGTGCTCCGGTCAAGATGAGGGGTACCGGCGGACGGCCGCGCGGTGCGGCCGTCCGCCGGGGTGGGTTCACGCCGTCAGGGCGTCAGGGCGTGCTGCGCCGTGGCAGTGATCAGCCGGACTTCTGCAGGGTCCAGGCCTGCGTCGCGCGGCCGTCCGCACGCTGGAGGTCGAGCAGCCAGTACCCGTAGTAGGGGCGGTTGCTGACGGTGAGGGCGAAGCCGCCGCTCGCGTCCGTCACGGTCACCGCGCCACCGCGGGACGTCAGCTTCCAGGCCTGCGCGCCGTTGCCGCCCGCGCAGGGCTGCTGGGCGACCCACATGCCCGCGGCGGGGGTGCCGCCCGGCTGGAGGCACTTGCCGGAGGCCGCGGACTTGATGCGCACCTGGCCGTTGCCCGCGTCGTCGAAGTACCACTGCTGCTGGGCGTACCCGTTGGTGCGGCCGCCCACGAGGACGGTGCCGTCGGCGGTGCGGCCGCCCCACAGCTCCGCGGCCATGCCGCTGCTGCCGTTGCCGAGCACGTACTTGGTGCCCGGAGTGGTGGCGCCGCCGCCCGCACCCGTCGTACGGAAGGACGCGGCCTTGCCCGGGCCGCTGTCACGGCCGGCGCCGTCGCGGACCGAGACGGTGACCTTGTAGGCGGTGCCGGGCTGCAGGTTGTAGATGCGCAGCACCTGGGACTGGACCCACGTCAGGTGCTTGCCGTTCAGCTGCACCGCGTACCAGGATGCGCCGTCGACCTTGGGCCAGCTCACGACGACCGAGGTGGACTGGATCTGGCCCGCCGTCACGGCCGGTCCGCCGGAGGGCTTCTTGGTCGGCGTCGGCGAGGGCTTCTTGGTCGGCGTGGGGGAGGGGTTCGGACCGGGGTCCGTGCCGCCACCGCCGCCCTTGCTCTTCATCAGGAACTGGTTGTCCGCGATGTTCCAGTGCGTGGCCAGGTAGCTTCCGGGCTTGGGACTGGTGTGGAAGTAGTCGTCGTGGTTGCAGTCCAGGATGTTCTCGGACGCCTGGTTGGTGCAGATGTTGCGCATCTGCGGGTAGTACGGGGTGTCCGAGTAGCACATGACGTCGTACTCGTCGGTGCAGTGCGCGCCACGGCTGGTGTTCGGGGCGCTGTTGTTGACCGCGCCCAGGTTGTGGCCGAGCTCGTGCGCGGCGGTGTGACCGCCCCAGCAACCGGAGTCGGTACGCCCGTAGGAGGGGCCGAAGTTGCTCTGGTTGGCCTGGCCGGGCCGCTCGTCGCCCGCGAAGGTGCCGATGCCGCAGTAGACCTGGGAGTCGGCGAAGATCATGTACTTGCGGTCGCGACGGTCGAGGCCCTTGCCGGCGAGCGCGTTGTTGGTCGCGCTGAACTCGGCGAGGGCGTTGGCCGGGAGCTCGATGTTGAGCACGGTGGGGGTGCAGTCGGCGGCCGTCACATAGCGGATGTGACGTACCCCGCCGGTCTCCTTGGCGCTCGCCGAGTAGATGAGGTCGGCGTCGGCCGCCCACTTGCGGAACGAGGCGACGTACTCGGAGTAGCGGTCCTTGCCCGGTGCGTGGACGTAGACGACCTGCACGCGGTTGCCGGTGCTGCCGTCGCCGTCGCACTGGACGGTCTGGCCGGCGGGACCGGCGGCGACGTTCTGGCTGCCGGGCGCGGCGGCCGCGGCTGCGGGTTCGGGTGCGGAGGCCTTGGTGGCCGTCGACGCATCGGCCGCGGGCGCGTCCTGAGGACGCCCGTCGCCTTCCTTGCTCGCCGGATCATCGGCCGCGGGGCGGGCCGGATCGGCCGCCGGAGCGGCCTCCTTGACGGCGGGCGGGATGTCCTTCGTGATGTCGACGCCCTTGGGCGGGGCGTCGGGGCCGTGGGTGCACAGCCCGGTGTCGGTGCGGTAGACACCCACGCACCGGTCGCCCTTCGGCGCGGCCTGGAGGCCGTCGTAGATCATGCCGCGCGCGGTCTCGTTGGCGGGCGCGGCCGAGATCGGATCCGGCTCCTGGTCACGGGCCGGTGCGGCGGCGGGGGCCTCTGCTGCGGCCTCCACCACGGGAGCCGCCGCCTGGGCGCCGTCGCCGATTCCGGAGTAGGCAATGCCTGCGGCTATCAGCCCCGCCGCTGCCGTGGCGGCAGTGACGAGTATCAACCGCCGGGGTTTGCGGCGGTGGTCGGCGGCGGCGGCAGGCCGTCTGCGACGTCCTGTCATGGGCACCTCAAATCGTTGTCGGAAGACTGGGTGCGCGGAAGCCTGCCAGACGAATGCGGAGGAGAATTCGGACAAACGGGGGCGCGCCCCGAGAAATCATTCCGTTACCTGTCCGCTTGATTTGACGAACAATCAACTCTCCTCAAAACAAAGCTAGTTACGCGCGTCGCGTCCCAATGGTCCAGTCCTTTCCGGATGGGTTGTTATCAAATCGAGATATGAACCGGAGGCTTGTTGACGGGAATTCAGTCAGGAATTCACCTAATTACTACCTGCTGAATTCTCTTGGTCACGACCCGTGAGGTGTGATGGGCGGGATGTGCCCCGGAGGGCCGCGGAAGGACGTCCGGGGTGCGGGAGTTCGCCCGGGGAGCCCGCAGAACCCGACGTCACGCCTCCCCCATCGGCACCGGGCCCCTGATTCACCGCAGGGACAGCAGGGTCTCCGAGGCGACGTGGGTCAGCTTCTGCGGGTTGCGGACGTAAGGGATGCCGGTGGCCGCGGTGAGGGCGCTGGAGGGGGCGGCATCGTTCTTGGCCGGTGCCGCCGATGACGAAGCGGGCCACCTCGTCGGCGCCGACGACCGGGCGGGTCGAGGCCTGCTCGGCGCCGCCGTCGCCCGCGGAGGCGGCCTCGGGGGTCGGTACGGCGAGCAGGACTTGGAGGTCCCCGGTTTCGGTAGCGTGCCGGAACGACTCCAGAGCCGCCCGGCTCTGACTCGGGGACCACCTCGCGCGGGCGGCGGGCGGCGGACGGCGGACGGCGGACGGTGGGCGTCGACGTGCCGGCGGGCGCGGTGCGCGATCTGGCGGACGGCCGCGGGGCTCCTGCCGACAGCCGCCACGATCTCCGCGCAGCCGACGTCGAAGTCCTCGCGCAGTACGAAGACGGCGCGCTCCGTCGGGGACCCCGTAGGCGCGCCGCTCGCGCACCTGCTCCACCTCGACCTCCACCCGGCGCAGCCAGGTCTCCTGGAGGACGTCCTCGGCGTCGCCCGCCGAGCCGAACAACTCGTAGGCCACGGTGAACAGCAGGTTGCGTACGCGGCGAAGGCCCCGGTCGCCGTGTCGGTGGCCCGGTCGCCGATGTCAGACCGGCCGGTCGGCGGTGGTCGCCGTCTCACCCAGCTCGGCCCGCAGTCGCCGTCCGCGCTGGTCCCCTCCCGAGACCCGGTGCAAGCCGTACGAACCGGGCTTGCCCGCCTCGTCGGCCAGGTGCTTGACGGTGCCCCTGCACACGAGCTCCTTGACCTTCGCCCCGGGGCGACCGGCGATGTGGAACCACAGCGCCACGTCGTTCCTGTGGGCGAACTGGAAGATGCCGGCGCCTCGGCCCAGGCTGATGCACTGTCCGGCGAACACCTGGTTGAGGGTCGAGGGCCGCTCTCCGTCGATCCGGCTCAACACCGTGTCGGCGGCGCGCGCGCCCAGCGGCATCGCGGCCTGGCAGCTCATCCGCAGCGGCAGGCCCGACGGCGCCGCCGAGTCCCCGGCAGCGAGGATGCGTACGTCGTCCACGCTCGTCAGCGTCTCGTCCGTGAGCAGGCGGCCCAGGGCGTCCGTGCTCAGCCCGCTGCGCACCGCCAGGTCCGGCACGCCGAAGCCGGCGGTCCAGATGGTCACCCCGCTCGGCACCGCGCGGCCGTCAGCGAGTTCCACCGCATCGCGGGTCACCGCCGTCACCCTCGTCCCGGGGCCGTCGAGCACGGTCACCCCGAGCTTGGCCAGCCGCCCGGCGACCGAGCGGCGGCCCCGGCCGTGCAAGTAGGGGCCGAGCACTCCACCGCAGACCAGGGTCACGCGGCGGCCCTGTTCCGCGAGTTCGGCGGCGGTCTCGATGCCGGTCGGACCCGCCCCGACCACCGTCACCGCCGTCGCGGGGGCGGCGTCCTCGAGGACCGGCCGCAGTCGCTGCGCCTCCTCCAGGGTGGTGATCGGGTACGCGAACTCGGCGGCTCCGGGCACGCTCGGGTCGGCGCTGCCGCTGCCCACCGCGTAGACCAGGTAGTCGTAGCCGATCGGGGCGTCGCCGGCCAGCTCCACGGCGCGCCCGCCCGCGTCGATCCGGGTCACGGTGTCCACGACCAGTCGAACGTCCGCGGCCAGGACCTCGCGGTACTCGACGACCGCGTCGTCGGTCCCGGCCGCCAGCTGGTGCAGGCGGATCCGCTCGACGAACGTCGCGCGCGGGTTGATCAGGGTCACCGTCACGCCGTCCCGCTGCGTCAGGCGGTTCGCCGTCATGACGCCCGCGTATCCGCCGCCGATCACGACCACTTCGGTGTGCTGGGTCATGGTGCTTCTCCTCTGTCTTGAGCGGTTCGACATCAAGACACCGCACCCTCCCGAGTTGTGACAGGGTGTGAGGTGGATCACTGAAGCAGTCGGGTGCGGCCGTGCGGAGCCGGATGGCGGCTCAGCCGTCGAGGACGCTCAGATCGATGCGCGCCAGCCGCTCGGGGTCGGTGAGGATGTCGAGCGCGGTGATCCGGCCGTCCCGGATGGTGAACGCCATGACCGACAGCGGCCGGCCCTCCGCCATCGCGATGACCCCGGGGACCCCGTTGACCAGTGCCGCACGGGCGGCTTCGGCGAACCGGGCGAAGGTGATCGCCTGGGAGGCGACCGCGGCCGCGCCGCGCCGGAGCAGCGAGGGGCGCAGCGCACCGCCGTCGGAGCGGGCCACCACGTCCGGGTCGAGGACCGCGACCAGGGCGTCGAAGTCCCCGCCGCGCGAAGCGGTGAGGAAGGCGTCGACGATCGCGCGCAGCCGGGCCCGGTCGGGGTCCGGGGCGGGCGCCGCGCCCTGGACGCGGCGCCGGGCCCGGCTGGCGAGCTGCCGGGTCGTGGCGGCGGAACGCCCGAGGACGGGGGCGATCTCGTCGAAGGGCACGGCGAACAGGTCGTGCAGGACGAAGGCCAGGCGCTCGGCGGGAGCGAGGGTGTCCAGGACGACCATCAGGGCGATGCCGACCGAGTCGGCGAGCAGGATCTCCTGCTCGGGGTCGAGTCCGTCCGCACGGCTGACGATCGGGTCGGGAAGGCGGACCTGCCCGTCCCGGTCGTGCAGCGGATCCTCGCGCCGCGTGCCGCGCGAGCGGAGCATGTCCAGGCACACCCGGCCGACCACGGTGGTCAGCCAGCCGCCCAGGTTCTCCACCGCGGCCACGTCGGAGCGGTTCAGCTTGAACCAGGCCTCCTGTACGGCGTCCTCCGCCTCGCTGAGCGAACCCAACATCCGGTAGGCCACCGCCCGCAGGTGGGAGCGGTGCTCCTCGAAGCGCTGCGCCAGAACTTCCTTCTCGCTCACCCGTCACATCCCCGTGCTTCGAACCGACAGTGCCGAGTCGGACGATAACCGACCGGGCAACGGGCTTGTTTCGCAGCGGAGTTGAGGAGCCGGAGCTACCTCTTCCGTCGTGGCGGCCGCGCTTACTCCGTGGCCCGGGCCGCCTTCTTGAGGCGCCGGTAGAGTCGGTTGCGGTCGGTGAAGAGATCGTGGCCGTCCGAGGGTACGAAGGCTCCGTCGATCGCCATGGCGGGGGTTCCCAGGACGGGTGACGTGCGGAGCACCTCGTCGGCGGCTTCGACGAAGTCCCGGTGCTTCGTCTCCAGCACGGCCGCGTCGAACTCCGGGCCGCGCAGGCCCGGAACCATGACGGCCATTCCCAGCAGCCGGTCCCGCGTGAAGCCCCCGGACTTCCGTACAGCGCTCTGCTGGCGGTAGAGCAGGTCGTGGTAGTCGGCGAACTTGTTCTGATCCAGGGCGGCGCGCAGGGCGTTCGCCGCGAACTTCGATCCCGGGCCGAGGAAGGACCCCAGGGTGAACTGGAGCTGTAGTGCGCCGTTGCGGGCCGCGCGCTTCAGGTACGGGGCGGTGCCCTCCGTCTCGAACTCGGCGCAGGCCGGGCAGCTCATGTCCTCGTACAGCCGGACGGTGAGGGGAGCGCCGGGGTCGCCGAGCACGATGGTGGTGCCGTCGGCGGCGAGCGATTCCCGAGCCGCGGGCAGATTCGCGCTCGCCGAGACGTCGAGCGGGTCGCCGCTCCCGTCGTTCCTGTTGCGGCAGGCACTGACGGTCGCCGAGGCGGTGATGGCCGCCGCCGTCACCAGGAAGCCGCGTCTGGATCTGACCTGCATGAATGTTCTCTCCCCGTGATCGACAGGGAGACAGTACGTGGTCGGTGGCCCCGGCGCGCACTGGAATTCTCCGCCGCCGAACCGTCCGCCGAACCGTCCGCCGAACCGTCCGCCCGAACGGTCCGCCGAACCGCCCGCCGAAATCCGACCGTCGGTGAACCGTCGTCGAGCGGGCCGCTGAACGGCGCGCCCTGACACCCCGCCCCGCACCCCGCGAAAGGAACGAGGATGACGGCGATCGATACGATCCGACTGGTGGCGGCGCTCGCGGTGATCTGCGCCGCCGCACACGGATGCGGCTTCCTCTTCGGCGCCCTGCGCCAACCGCCGGTCATCGGCGAAGTCGTCGGAGGCGTCCTGCTCGGCCCCTCGCTCCTCGGGCTGGTCGCCCCCGGGGCCAGGGCCGCCCTGTTCCCCGCTTCCGGGGCGGTGACCAGCGCCTTGGACGCGCTCTACCAACTGGGCCAGCTACTACTGATGTTCCTGGCCGGCGCGGAGTTACGGATCCGGGCGGGCGGCCGGGAACGCCGGACGGGGGCGATCGTCGCGGCGGCCGGACTGGTGGTGCCCTTCGCGGCCGGCGCGGCCCTCGCGGCCCGGGTCCCGGGCGTGTTCGCCGGCCCCCGGGGTTCCACGGTGACCACGGCCCTCGTCGTGGGACTCGCGATGGCGGTCGCCGCCATCCCGGTCATCTCACGGATCATGATGGACCTGGGGATCATGGACACCGCCTTCGGCCGGATCGTCCTGATGGTCGCCGTGATCGAGGACGTCATCCTCTACGTCGTCCTCGCCGTGGTCCTCGGCCTCGCCCGCTCCGGCACCGGCCACTCGGCCGGACTGTGGGACGTGATCGGCACCACCGCGGTCGTGCCGACGGTCGCGTACTTCACCGCCGTCAGTCTGCTGTTCTTCGCCGCCAGCCTGTCCTGGGGCGCCCGCCTGTTCACCCGACTGGCCGGGCATCGCGCCAACATCGTCGCCCGGCAGAACCCGGTGGCCTTCCGGCTGATCTTCCTGTGCGTCATGGTGCTGCTGTGCCTGGGGCTCGGCATCAACGCGGTGTTCGGCGCGCTGATGGCCGGCATCTGTGCCGTCCGCGGCGATCAGGCGGCCGCCGGGGATGGAGCGGTTGCCAAGGACGGACCGGCCGTGTGGGCGGCCATCCGGCAGTTCTCGACGGCCTTCTTCATCCCCGTCTTCTTCGTCCTGGTCGGCATGCGACTGGACCTGGTACGCGCTTGGGACCCGCTGTTCTTCCTGTGGTTCCTGACGCTCGCCTGCGGCATCAAGACGATCAGCATCTGGGCCGCGGCCCGCCTGGCCGGAGAGGATCCGCTCTTCTCCTCGTCCCTCGCCTTCGCCCTCAACGCCCGGGGCACGATCGGCATCGTGCTGGCCGGAGTCACCCGTCAGGCGGACCTCATCAATGACCGGTTCTTCGTGGTCCTGGTCCTCGTCTCCCTGGTGACCTGCCAGATCGCCGGCCACCGGCTGGCGAAGGCCGCCGACCGCCTCATGACGGCGACCGTCAGCGGAGCGCCGCCTCGGCCTCGAGGAACCGGCGCAGGTCGATGACCTCGTAGCCACCGGCCAGGGCGGCGTCGACGATCAGGGGAAGGGCCTCGGCGTCGAGGACGACGCCGGAGCCGTTGCTGCCGACGTGCATCTGGATGATCGCCCCTGGAGCGAAGGCGTCGACGGCCCGTTCGACGGCCTTGTCCACACTCATGCCGCCCTGCGGGCCGAGGTAGCCGTTCGTGTCGGTGCTGAACTCGATCGCCGCGTAGCCCAGGTCGTTGACGTCGGCGATGGACTCCGGGGTGGTGGAGCTGTAAGGGAACCGGAAGAACGGCAGGGGTTCGGTCCCGGACGCCGCCCGGATGGCCGCGTCGGCCCCGCGCACCTCGTCCGCCCGCTCGGCGGTGCTGAGGTCGTCGAAGGACGGGTGGCTGTACGAGTGGTTGCCGAGGCCGTGCCCGGCGTCGGCGATGGAGCGCACCGCCGCGGGGTGGGCCTCGGCGAACTCCCCGGTCGGGAAGAAGGTGGCGGGCAGCTTTCGCCGGCGCAGTTCGGCCAGCACCGTGTCGATCCCGTCGACGTCCCAGGCGGCGTTGAAGGTGAGGGCCAGTGCCTTGCTGGAGGTGGGCAGCCGGCGGATCTCCTCGCCCAGCAGCGCGGCCGGCGGGCGCGGACCGGCGGCGGCCCGGGCGGTGCGCCCCGGCGCGGCCGCGGCGGGTGAGGAGCGCACGAACCCGGTGATCCCCGCGACCCCCGCGCACAGCAGGCCCGCCAGGGCGGAGCGTCGTTCCACATCCACCACGGTCACTCCCCACGGTCACGGCCGTCGGCACCGGCCCGTCACCGACTATGCGACGGCGCGGTCCGCAGCACACGCAGCCCGTGCCGGGGCACCCGGGTGATCTCCCGCAGCCGCCACCTACGACGGGCGCCGCCGCAGGTGCGTCGTGAGGTGGTGCTGTAGCGGTTGTCCCACGGCGGCCATGTCGTGGACGACCGTCATCCCGTCGTTCTCGACGGTGTAGTGCCGCCGTGTGCCGGTGACCTCCTTGGCCAGCGGGGTCAGCGCCACGTCCTTGGTCTCGATCTCGATCTCCGTACCGGACACGCGCCCGACGTACGTCTCGACGACGCCCGTCGGGTGGGCGAGCACGACCTCCAGCACGGCGTCGGGAGCCACCCGCCACCACCCGGCCTCACGACTCGCGGGGCGCACCGGCGACCCGGACCCGTCGATCAGCCACGCGCGTGCCTCGTAGCGCAGGAAGGGGCGGCCGTCGTGGCTGAAGGTGATCTCCTGCTCGTAGCGGAAGTCCTTCTCGAGGGTCGGGTACTCGCCCTGCCCCCGGCCGTGCCAGCGTCCCAGCAGGGGCAGTACGGGTCGCAGCAGCGGGTGCGGCTCGGGGCCCTCGCCGAGGACGTGGCTGTCAGGGTAGGGATTTTCCTGCACCGACTCGAACATGTTCACCTTGTCTGTCTGCGAGTACCGCCGATTCCCGCAGCTTAAGGGCTGCGCTCGACCGGCGAAGGAAGCACCGGGATGACGACCGCCGAGGTCGGCCTGTACGGATCCTTCTGGGGGCGCCGGACTGAGCTCTGACGGGACCGGGACCGGGACCGGGTCCGGGACCGGGTCCGCGTACGGAGTCGAGCGTGCTCAGAAGCAGTCGCAGCCCGTGCCGTAGAACAACAGGAAGACGGCCGTCCCCGCGGTCAGGGCGAAGCCGGCCGTGGTCAGGGCGGCGAGACCCCGACGACGGCGCCCCCGCGCGGGGGCCTCGTACCGAGGACCCGAGCGGGGCCCGAATGGTTGCCGAGGTGCTCAGGAGAAGCGGAACACGCCGAGGTCCCGCACGGTATCGGCCAGGGCGCGGACGAGGTCGTTCTCGGCCTCGGTCCGCCAGACCAGGGCGAATTGCATGGTCGCCATGTCGGGGAGGGGAAGCCATCGGATGTTCGACATGCCCCAGTGCCTGGTGACATGGCCGGGGAAGGCATGGATGATCTCGCCCATGCCGACGTGGCTGATCAGCTCATCGGCGTTGTCCGAGGCCGCGGACATGATGCGCTCGATCCTGCGGCCCCGTGGGGTGTGGAAGGGCAGGTAGCTGTCCTCCCAATAGTCCGGCAGGCCGTGCGCAGTGCCGTGCGGGAAGTCGGCGAGCAGCTCCAGCGGCACCGAGTCCCGTTCCGCGAGCCGGTGGTCGGAGGCCACGGCGAGGATCCGGGAGTCGGTGCACAGGGTCGGTCCGACGGTGAAGTCCGGTTCTTCCACGGGCAGCCAGACGACCACGACGTCCATGGCACCGCTGCGGAGCTGACCGAACACATCGGTGAAGGTCGCCTGGCGGATCTGGAGTCCCCAGTGCGGGTACCGCGCGCGGAACGCCTTCCAATAGGGGTACAGATCGGCGACGTTGAAGGGCATCAGGCTGACGCGGAGCTGTGCGGTGATCCCGCGGGCCGCCAGTTGGGCGCGCTCCAGGGATTCGTGCAGGCCTGCGTAGACCGGTTGTAGATCGTCGCGGAACTGGCGGCCGACCTCCGTCAGGCGCACCGTGCGGCTGGTACGGGCGAACAGCTCGGCCCCGATGCGCCGTTCCTGCTTCTTGATGGCCTGGCTGACGCGAGCCTGGGAGATGTGCAGCCGCTGTGCCGTCCGGCCGAAATGCAGCTCCTCGGCCAGCACCAGGAAGATCTCGATGTCCCGCAGCTCCACCGGCCCACGGCCCTTCGTCGATAACCTGGCGGTTATCGAACCGCGCACAATGGTTCCTTGATCATACGTGCGAGCCGCAAGACCCTTGAGGCATGCAGTCACGCGTGCAAAAGCCCCCGCTCGTACGGTCGGACGCGGTGGGGCGTCGTCCCGCCAGCGCCGCCGTCCCGTCGTCGGCGGGTCCCGCCTTCAGCCACGTCGACGCTGTGATCGGCGAGCACACCGGAACCCTTCCGATCCGCCCATGAGCGGCGCCATCGACCTCACCGTGACGTACGCGATGCACGATGCCCTGCGCCGGGATCTGGCCCATCTGGACCGGCTCACCACCGCCGCGGACCAAGACCCGCGGCAGGTGCTGGCCACCGCTGCCGGCTGGAGGCTGTTCAAGAAGGCCCTCCATGCCCACCACACGGCCGAGGACGACGCGCTGTGGCCGGCGCTGCGGCGGAATCTGGCCGGCCGGCCGAGAGACCTGGCGCTGCTGGAGGTGATGGAGGCCGAACACGCCGCCATCGGCACGGTGATCCGGGCCATCGACGGCGCGCTGGCCGACCCCGTTGCCGGCTCCCTGCGGTTGGGACAGCTCGCCGACGCGCTGACCCGCGGCCTGGCGGGCCACCTCGAGCACGAGGAGGAAGCGGTGCTCCCGCTGATCCAGCGGGTGCTGACGGCCGATCAGTGGGGCCACTTCGGCCGGATCCAGGACCAGCACGTCGATCAGGACGCACCGCTGCTGCTGCCGTGGCTGCTGGACGGTGCCGACGAGCGGACGGCGGAGAGGCTCCTCGCCCGGCTGCCCGCACCCGCATACGCCGCCTGCACCGCCCGGTGGATCCCGGCGTACGCCGCCCTCGACCGCTGGAGTCCGGGCACCACGGCCTGACGGCACCACGGCCTGACGGGACCACGGCCTGACGGCACCACGTACGACCGAACCGACCACCACCGCCCCACGCGAACCCGATCCGAGGGGCCCGCGGAGACCCGGAAGGCCCGGATCTGCCGCACCATCGCCGGCCGACGCCGGCATCCACAGGAATGAGGTACACGACATGCGCGTGCTGTTGATGGCGTACGGATCGCGCGGCGACATCGCGCCGCTGGCGGGACTGGCGGCGCAGTTGCGGAAACTCGGCGCGGAGGTACGCGTGTGCGCACCGCCGGACGAGGAGTTCGCGAAGCTGCTGGCCGGTGTCGGCGCGGAACTGGTGCCCTTCGGGCGGGACGTGCGCGCGCTGCGGACGGGAGCGCCGCCGTCCGACGCGGCCGCGTTCGCGGCCGAGCTGGTCGCCGCGCACTTCGACACGGTCGGCAAGGCGGCCGAGGGCTGTGACGTGCTGGTGGCGAGCGGTCTGATGCCGGCCGGCGCCCGCTCGGTGGCCGAGCAACTGGGCATCCGCTACGTGTACGCGGGCTTCCACCCCTTCGAGATGCCCTCCCCGCACTACCCGCCGCCGCCCCGGCCCGGCCCGCCGGCCCCGCCCGACATGACCGACAACCAGGCCCTGTGGGACCTGGACACCCAGAAGGTCAACGCCCTCTACCGGCAGCCCCTCAACGCCCACCGTGCGGCGATCGGCCTCGCACCGGTGGACGACGTACGCGCCCACGTCTTCACCGAACGGCCCTGGCTGGCGGTGGACCCGGTCCTGGGCCCATGGGAGGAACTGCCGGACCTCGACGTCGTGCAGA
Source organism: Streptomyces sp. NBC_01214 (assembly GCF_026340975.1). Lineage (GTDB taxonomy): Bacteria > Actinomycetota > Actinomycetes > Streptomycetales > Streptomycetaceae > Streptomyces. The sequence continues at coordinate 4,324,260 of NZ_JAPEOS010000001.1, forward strand.
CGGGCGCGTGGATCCTGCACGACGAACGCCCCTTGCCCGCCGATCTGGAGGCGTTCCTGGACGCCGGCACCGCACCCGTGTACGTCGGCTTCGGCAGCATGCCGCTGAGCGAGGCCACCGAGATCGCCCGGACGGCCGTCGAGGCGGTCCGCGCGCAGGGCCGCCGGGTGCTCGTCTCCCGCGGCTGGGCGGACCTGGGCCTGGTGGACGACGCGGACGACTGCTTCGCCGTCGGCGACGTCAACCACCAGTCCCTGTTCCGCCGGGTCGCGGCCGTCGTGCACCACGGCGGCGCGGGCACCACGACCACCGCCGCCCGAGCCGGTGCACCCCAGGTGGTGGTGGCCCAGTTCGTGGACCAGCCGTACTGGGCCGCCCGCGTGGCCGAGTTGGGCATCGGCGCGGCACACGACGGTCCGACCCCGACCTTCGAGTCCCTGTCGGCCGCACTCGCGACGGCCCTGACCCCCGAGACGGGGGCACGGGCGAAGGCCGTCGCCGACACGATCCGCACCGACGGCACGGCGGTGGCCGCGAAACTGCTCCTCGATGCGGGGCACGCCGCGCCGATGAGCCGCGAACAGATCTCCGCGATCGCCCATGCCGAGCACCCGATCAAGTCCCCGCTCGCCGACGACTCGGTCAGCCGGCTGCTCGAACGCGGCCTGCCGCGGGGCGACGAGCGCGTGCTCGACCTCGGATGCGGCACGGCGGAGTGGCTCCTGCGCGCCCTGGAGACGCGCCCGCACCTGCACGCCGAGGGCGTCGACGTCTCCGAAGTCGCCCTGGCGCAGGCCCGCCGGTCAGCGAGCGAACGCGGAGTCGACGAGCGCCTGGTCCTCCACCAGCAGGAGGCCGCGGACTTCGGCTCCCCACAGCCGTTCGACCTGGTGATCAGCGTCGGAGCCGCACATGCCTTCGGCGGCCTCCTCCCCACCCTCGCCGCGGCCCGCACCCACCTTGCTCCCGGCGGCCGCGTGCTGATCGGTGAGTCGTTCTGGGACCGCGCCCCTTCACCGGAGGCCGTCGAGATGTTCGGTGACCTCGCCGACCTGGCGACCACGGTGGACCTCGTCGTCGCCGACGGATGGACCCCCGTCCACGGCCACGTCAGCACGCGCAGCGAGTTGGACGCCTACGAGTGGGCCTGCTGGGGCTCACTGGCCGCATGGGCCCTGGAGCACCCGGACGATCCGGCCGCCGCACAGGCGTTGGAGACGGCCACCGCCGCGCGTACGGAGTGGCTGCACGGCTACCGGGACAGCTTCGGCTTCCTCTGCCTGGTGCTGCGCCGCACATCGGATTGATCGAGTCCGTTTTCCCTACCCGTCCGAGCCCGTCCGAGCCCGTCTGAGCCCGTCATGGCCGCCGCAGAACTGCTGCGGCGGGAAAGTGAGTACACAGATGCAACCGACGTTCGTCCTGGTCCACGGAGCCTTCGCGAACTCCTTCTCCTTCGCCCCCCTTCAGGCCGAACTCGGCCTCCTCGGGCACCGTTCGGTCGCCGTCGACCTGCCCGGCCACGGCTTCAGGGCGACCTTCACCCGCGCCTATCAGTCACCGCAGGACCCCGGGGGGCTCGCCACCGCGCCCGGCTCCATCAAAGGCGTCACGCTCGCCGACAACGTCGCGCACCTGATCGGGATCCTCGAGCGGGCGAAGCGGAACGGCCCCGTCATTCTCGTCGCCCACAGCCGGGGCGGCGTCACGGTCACGGCCGCGGCCAACGCACGCCCGGACCTGATCGACCGCATCGTCTACGTCTCGGCCTGGTGCCCGGTCCGTCTCGACGTCGGTGACTACTACGCCGAGCCGGAGATGGCCGGGGTCGATCCCGCCGCCTTCGCTTCGGCACTGGCCGGGAACCCCGCCGACCTCGGGCTGCTCCGCGTCAACTTCCGCACGGCGAACCCGGACTCGCTCGCCGCGTTCAAGGAGGCCTTCTTCGCCGACGGCACCGACGAGGAGTTCCTGACCTTCCTGAACACCTTCCAGCCGGACGAGAACCTTGACGTCGGCGGCTCCGCCGACCGGGCGCAGGCCGCCACTTGGGGGCGCATCCCGAAGACCTACATCCGCCTGGCCGACGACGCGAGCCTGCCCCTCGCCCTACAGGACCGGCTGATCCGCGAGGGCGACGAGCTGACGCCGGACAACCCCTACGACGTCCGTACGCTGGCGGGCAGCCACCTGAAGTGGCTGGTCGACCCGGCGCCGGCGGCGCGCGCCCTCGGCGAACTCGCCACGCTGCCGGCCCCGTCCGCGCAGGCCTGATCGGCATTCCCGGGCCCGCCGGTGCGCGCCGCGGCGGCGGCGCGGCCGGGCGCTTTCTTGCGGATCTCGCCGGTCAGGACCGCGGCCTCCGGTGCCGTGGATCTCCCCCGGTTCATGCTGGGAGGAGCTTCCGGGCGGAGGGTCGCCCTCGTACCGGGCGTAGTACTGGGCGTACTGGGGCGAGCCCGACGACGCAGCGGGGTGCGGTGCCGGGCGTCGGGGCACGGCAAGATCCGGAAGGGACGGCCCGGGCCCGGGAGCCGTCTCGTCCGGCGGCCCGTCCCCGCCCCCGACGAACGGGGACGGGGACGGGGCGGGCGGCAGTCAGGCACTCACCCGGCGGTCTCAACGGGCCGGCAGGGCTCCCGCGACCGAGGCCGGGACCGGTGCGAGACCGGCCGGCCGGGTGGTGAAGGTGCCCCGGCCCTGCGTCCGGCCGCGCAGCCGGGACGCGTAGCCGAACAGCTCGGCCAGCGGCACCGCCGCCGTGATCACCGCGGTCCCGGCCTCGGTCGTGGAACCGGAGACCCGGCCGCGCCGGGCCGCGAGATCACCCAGCACACCCCCGACACCGTCCTCCGGAACCGTCACCGTGACCTCGACGAGCGGTTCCAGGAGCTCCATCGTGCTCAGGCGCAGGGCCTCGCGCAGCCCGAACCGGCCCGCCGCCCGGAACGCCATCTCCGAGGAGTCCTTGGAGTGGGTCGCCCCGTCGGTGAGCGTGACCCGCAGCCCCGTCACCGGGAACCCGCCGAGCGGGCCCTCGGCGAGCGCGTCCCGGCAGCCGGCCTCCACGGCGCGCGCGTACTCCTGCGGTACGCGTCCGCCGACGACCGTCGACCGGAACTCGAAGCACGGCTCCTCCAGCGGTTCGACGTCGAGGACGACGTGCGCGAACTGGCCCGCCCCACCGTCCTGTTTGACGTGCCGGTGGACGAGGCCGCTGACCCCGCGCACGACGGTCTCCCGGTAGGAGACCTGCGGCCGGCCGACGACGACCTCCACCCCGTGGCCGCTGCGGATCTTCTCCACCGCGACCTCCAGGTGCAGCTCGCCCATCCCCGACAGCACGGTCTGGCCGCTCTCCGCGTCGGACCGCACCACCAACGACGGGTCCTCCTCGGCGAGCCGCGCCAGCGCCGCCGACAGCCGGCCCGTGTCGCTGCTGCGCCGGGCCTCGACCGCGACCGACACCACCGGCTCGGCCACCGAAGGCGGTTCGAGGACCAGAGGGGCGCCCGGCGCGCACAGGGTCGTGCCCGCCCGGGCGGCCTTCAGCCCGATCACCGCGACGATGTCACCGGCCACCGCCTCCTCCCGTTCCTCGTGCCGGTCGGCCTGGACCCGCAGGATCCGGCCGACCCGCTCCGTACGGCCCGTGGCCGCGTCCAGTACCGTCGCGCCCTTGCGCAGGGTGCCCGCGTAGACCCGCAGGTACGTGAGCCGCCCGGTCGCCGTCGCCGTCACCTTGAAGGCGAGGGCCGTGAACGGCTCCGCCGGGTCGGGGGCACGCTCCTGCTCCACACCGTCCGCCACCAGCCCCCGTACCGCGGGCATGTCGGCGGGCGACGGCAGGTACGCGAGGACGGCGTCCAGCAGCGGCTCGATCCCGCGGTTGCGGTACGCAGATCCGCACAGCACCACGACACCGTCACCACGCAGCGTCAGCTCCCGCAGGGCGCGGACCAGGGTCCGTTCCGTCAGGGCCGAGGCCGAGCAGAACTCCTCCAGGGCGTCGGCGTGCAGCTCCGCCACCGTCTCCTCCAGGAGCCTGCGGCGCCGGACCGCCTCCTCCCGCAGCGCCTCGGGGACGGGGCCCTCCTGGTAGCCGTCGGAGTCGGAGTCGGAGCCGGTCCGCCAGTGCAGCGAGCGCATCGCCAGGAGGTCGACGACGCCGGAGAACGAGTCCTCCGCGCCGATGGGCAGCTGTACCACCAGCGGAACGACGCCCAGGCGCTCGCGGATCGACGCGACCGCCGTGTCGAGGTCGGCGCCCGCCCGGTCCAGCTTGTTGACGAACGCGATCCGCGGCACACCGTGCCGGTCGGCCTGCCGCCACACCGTTTCGCTCTGCGGTTCGACGCCTGCGACGGCGTCGAACACCGTGACCGCCCCGTCCAGCACCCGCAGGGAACGCTCGACCTCGTCGGAGAAGTCGACGTGACCCGGGGTGTCGATCAGGTTGACGCGATGACCGCCCCAGGCGCAGCTCACGGCCGCGGCGAAGATGGTGATGCCGCGATCGCGTTCCTGGGGGTCGTAGTCGGTGACGGTGGTGCCGTGATGGACCTCGCCGCGCTTGTGGATGGCGCCGGTCGTGAAGAGGATCCGCTCGGTGATGGTGGTCTTGCCCGCGTCCACGTGGGCGAGGATGCCCAGGTTGCGGACGGTGGTGGGGGAAGAGGTGGTGCGGGGCTGCCTGTTGGCGCGCATGGCCCGAGGCCTTTCGTACGTGCGGAGGAAGAGGGCGGCGCGATTCCCGGAAGCCGGCCCCGGGCCTGCCGGGCAGCCGCAGCGCACGGCGGCGTCGCCGTCCGTCCCGTCCGGAAGGAGTCCGGGCGGGAGGACGTACGGGCTCGCTCGCGGGCTGGCGGGCGTGTACGGAAGGCGGGAGGGGACGGAACCCTAGAAGTGGGTCACGGGCATACGGTGACGGCCGCGCAGCCGGCACCGCGCGCTGCGAGACACCGGGATCACGTCGTACCGGGTCGGGGGAGCGAAGGCGGCGGTGCGGTACGTGCACATGGCGCGGCTCCCCTTCTCTTCACTCGGCATGAGGCGCGCGGTGCCCTGTCGGCAGCGCGCACGGCGAGTCTAGTGATCGCGTCCTGCCGGGGCACCGGGTTTTCCGGCGCTCCCGCGGGACACGAGCGGCGATGTCGGAGGGTGCGTGTACTGTGAGTGACGTACTGCTACTGAAAGTGATCGTACGGTTGCGTCCGTGGGAGTCGTCGTGTCCATGTTGCTGATCAGAGGGTCGTTCCGGGTGAACGGCGGAGCCAAGCCGGACGGGGACACCGTCCCCTTCACCCCGGACGACGTGGCGGACTGGAGGCTCGTGCCGGGGTGCACCGGGGTCCTGCCGAAGGCGGACGGTCGTGTCTCCGTCCGCCTGGAGGGCATGGACGCATTGGAGACCCACTACACGAACGGCAGCTACGGGCCGGAGCGGCGCCAGCCGATCGAGTACGCGCGCAAGGCCGCCCACGCCCTGCTGACCTGGCTCCACTTCACCAGCATCGAGTGGCACGACGACGGCACGGTCACCACCAAGCCCGACAGAGTGCCCGGCTACATCCTCACCAGCGGCACCGACATGTTCGGCCGCTGCGTGGCCCTGGTCGGCCGCGGCAACCCGCCTGCGTACAGCGGCTATCAGATCGACGTCGACAAGGAGAGGGTGGCGCGGACCGCCAACCACCACCTGCTCAGGAGCGGCCTGGCCTACCCGACCTTCTACGAAGGCCTGCCCGTGGACCTGCGGGACGCCCTCAAGGCCGCCGCCCTGGAGGCGAAGGAGAACACGCCGCCGAAGGGACTGTGGGCGAAGGACGTGACCGTCGAAGGGGCGGAGATCGACGGCATCCGCTCGATCACGGACGACGACACCGGCGTGGTGATCCTCCCCAAGCTGTTCCGCAGGCTGAAGGACTACTTCGACTTCGACCCGGAGAACTACTCGCTGGCCGGCTTCCCCGCCTTCCTGGCCGGGGCCGAGGACAAGTTCCGCATCCTGCCCGGCGACGAGGTCCTCACCGGTTTCCACCGGCTGGTCGAGATCACGGACGACCAGATCCTGCGGATGACCCACCCCAGCGAGGACATCCTCTTCGTGAACGGGTGAGCAGGGGCCTCCCCGGCCACCCCGGCCACGCCAGCCACGCCGGCCCCGTCAGGGCCGGGGCGTCGTCGGCAGGCGCAGCACCAGCCGCGCGCCGGGGACCCCGCCCGCACCGCCCTCGGCCGTGAGCGTTCCGCCGTGATGGGTGCTCAGGTCGCGGGCGATGGCGAGCCCCAGCCCGGCTCCGCCGTGGTCGCGGCTGCGCGAGTCGTCGAGACGCGTGAAACGCTCGAAGATCCGCTCCCGGTCGGCCGCGGGGATGCCGGGGCCGTCGTCGACGACCTCCAGCACGGCCGTACCCGGACCCGCCCCCTTCGTGGTGCGCAGCGTGACGTCCACGCGCCCGTCCGCGTACCGCTGCGCGTTGTCGACGAGGTTCGTGACGATCCGACCGAGCCACAGCGCCCCCGCCGTGACCTGCACATCCGGTTCCAGTCGCAGCCGTACGGGGACGCGGTCGCCGAGCCGGCCCTCCACCACCTCGCGCACCAGGGCGGTCAGGTCCAGCCGAGCGGCGGCCACCGGCTGGGCCGCGTCGATCCGGGCGAGCAACAGCAGGTCGGCCGTGAGGTGCTGGAGCCGTTCGATGTCCTCCAGGGCCCCGGAGATCAGCTCGGGCCACAGTTCCGGATCCTGGACGGCCAGCGCCACCTCCAACTGGGTGCGCAGGACGGTGATGGGGCTGCGCAGTTCGTGGGAGGCGTCGGCGATGAACTGCCGCTGGCGGATCCCGGAGGCCTCCAACCGGTCCAGGGTGGCGTTCATGGTCTCGGCCAGCCGGGCGACCTCGTCGTGGGTGGCGGGCACCGGAACCCGGCGGTGCAGGCCCCGGTCGGAGATCTCGGCGACCTCGGCCCGGATCTCCTCCACCGGCCGCAGCGCATGGCCGGTGACCCGCCAGGTCACCAGGGCGACGGTGGCCAGCAGCAGGGGCATGCCGATGACGAGGGCGGCGGTGGTCGTGTCGTCCGCCGCGTCCGCGTCCCGCAGGGAGGCGCCGGCGTAGACGGTGGCCATCCCGTCCGGGGTCTGCGTGACGACCTGGACGACCCGCTGCCGGTACTCACCGTCCACTGGCCGGACCCGCCACGTGTGGAACCGGGTTCCCGGAATGCCGGGACCGGGCGGTGGGAAGGCGGGCGCGCCGGCCAGGTTCGGGCTGGAGAACAGGACGCGTCCGTCGGCGCCCACCACTTGGACGAAGTCGATGCCGCGGGCCGGCGGCCGGATGCGGCCCAGCTTCCCGGTGGCGGCGAGCTGTGCCACGGTCTCGGCCTGGCGCCGGGCGTCGTCCTCCGCGTTGCGGAGCAGGTTCGCCTCCAGCAGCCCGAGCAGGGCGAACGAGGCGAGCGCCAGGGCCGCGGCCACCACCACGCTCGCGCCCACGGTGGCCCGTGCCCGGACCGTGGTGGGCCACAGCCGGCGCAGCACCGGCCACCGGCGCAGGGCCGCGCGCGGGACCGCACGCAGGGCGGCGCGCACGCGCTCGCGCGGACCGGACCGCCCGGCCTCAGCCACCGTCGGCCGCCAGCCGGTATCCCGCTCCGCGCACGGTCTCCACCGCGGCGCGGCCGAACGGTGCGTCGATCTTGCGGCGGACGGCGCTGACGTGGACCTCGACCACATTGGGATCGCCGTCGAAGGCGCTGTCCCACACCTGTTCCAGGATGTCCCGCTTGGGCACCACCTCGCCCGAGCGCCGGGCCAGGTACTCCAGGACCGCGAACTCCCGTGCCGTCAGTCGTATCTCCGTGCCGCCGCGGGAGCAGGAGTGCCGGGCGGGGTCGAGCAGCAGGTCGCCGAAGCGCATCACCTGGGGCCGCCGACGGCCCGTACGCCGGCCGAGCGCGCGGAGCCGGGCGACCAGGACGAGGTAGGAGAACGGCTTGGACAGGAAGTCGTCGGCGCCGGTGTCGAGCGCCTCCGCCTCGTCGTACTCGCCGTCCTTCGCCGTGAGCATCAAGATCCCCGACTCGTTGCCGGCCGCGCGCAGCCTCGCGCACACCCGGTACCCGTTCAGCCCGGGCAGCATGATGTCCAGCACGATGAGGTCGTAGTCGTGCTCCGTGGCCATCCACAGGCCCTGGGTCCCGTCGTGGGCCACGTCCACCGAGAACCCCTCCGACTGAAGCCCTCGCTGTAGGGCCACGGCGAGCCGCCGTTCGTCCTCCACCACCAGTACGCGCATGCCGGACAGGATCTCAGGCCGTCCCCGCCGCCACCTGAAGAGGTCTTCAGGTGGCTTCAGCGGGGCTTCAGCTTCCGCTCAGCATGCTCGGGAACGAGCCGTGCACCGCGCCCGGTTGTCCTGAGGAGTGCCCGTATGTCTGATTCCGTCCCGCCGTCCGAGCCGGCCGAGACCGCCGCCGTGAACGCGCCGGCGACCGCCCCGGTGACCGCCCCGGTGACCGCCCCCGAGACGGAGGCCCGCAAGTCCGCGGCCCCGGGCCGCCTCGTCCCCCGGGGCAAGCGCGCCCGCTGGGTGGCGGCGGGCGCGGTCGCGGTGGTGGTCGTCGGCGGAGTGACGGCGGTGGCCGTGGCCGAACACCATGACCACCACGGGCGGGTCGAGCGGGGCCCGCGCATGGCCTGGGCCGGACCGGGACCCGAGGGCGGCCTTCGCGGCGGCCCGCACGCCGCCGAACCGCGGCACGAACGGCAGCAGGGCGAGCCCGGCCGCCCCGCGGGCCCCAAGGCACCCGGGGAGCAGGGCCGACCCGGAGGCGCTGCCGGGCGCGCAGGCTCCGCCAGGAACGCCCCGGCGCCCGCGCCCATCCCCTCCCTGGCCATCGGCGAAGCGGCCGAGAAGGCCGCCGCGGCCGTGCCGGGCGGAAAGGTGGCGGGCCTGCGCGCGGTGGCCCAAGAGGGCGGCGGCAGCGCCTGGCTGGCCGTGGTCATCGGATCCGACGGCGTCCGGCACGCGGTCACCGTGTCCGGCACGGACGGCACGATCACCAGCAACACCACCAAGGACCACTAGGCCGTCCCTTCCGGATAGTGCCGGCCAGGCCCGCCGGGCACGGCACCTGCCGCGTTGTGTCGGGGCGCCCGAGTACGTCCAGTACACGGTGCGCCCCTGCCACCTCGCCGTACACGGCACCGGATGCTGCGGGCCCGGCCGACAAGATCCGAATGGGCGGGCCCGGGGACCACCGAGGCCTACGGTGTCATGGCCCGGCCCCCGATACCGGGGGCCCCGCCGAGCTGGCCCCGCCACCAGGCCTCCATCTCCCTGCCGTCCATGCCCGCCCACGCCGGGGTCTGCTCGACCTGGGCGCGGCCCAGCCGGCGGGCCAGCGCGACCAGCTCCCGTCCGGCGGCGCCGCGGGTCTCCTCGTATCCGCGCAGCAGTTCCTCGAAGGACCCGCAGCGGCGCCAGCCGTCGGCGAGGGCGGTGGCGTCCTGGAGCGCCTTGGCGGCGCCGCTCGTGTTGTGCGGGCGTACGACGCTCGCCGCGTCCCCCGCGAGCAGCAGCCGCCCGGCGGCGGTGAGCGTGGTCTCCATGTCGTAGATCGGCTGGACGAAGGTGTCCGCCGGGTCGGTCAGCGCGAGCGCCCGCGCCCAGTACGGCGGGAACTCGCGATCGAGCAGGGCCGCCAGATGCCCCGCCAGTGCGGGGGTGAGGCCGCCCGGCGGGAAGCTCGTCGGATCGCCCCGGCGCAGCTGCCCGTCCTGCGGCGCAGACCCGTACAGCACCCAGTTCACCCGCGGTCCGTCCGGCCCGGGAATCCGGTAGATGACGCAGGAACCGCCCGGGAAGCAGACCGTGGTCCCCGCCTCCGGCACCGAGTCCGCCACGCTGCCGATCCCCGCGAGCAGCGCCGCGTCGAAGTTGCCGCGCCAGCACACGTAGCCGGCGTACTGCGGCCGGGAGTCCGGGCAGAGCGCCGTGCGCACCACCGACCGGTACCCGTCGGCGCCGACCACCAGGTCGTACCGCTCGACGGACCCGCCCGCGAGCCGCACCGAGGCGCCCGCGTCCCCGGTCTCCTCGACCCCCGTCACCGCCTCCCCCTGCCGGTAGACCACCGACTGCGGAACGGACTCCCGAAGTCCGTGCCAGAGCAGGCCCCAGTGGTAGGAGTGGAAGGGGAACGGCTGCTCCCAGATCACCCGGCCGCCCGGCCCGTGGGCATCGTCGCGGACCACCCAGCGGCGCCGCTCCAGCGGGTGCGCGGCGATCCCCCCGGGCAGCGCGCCGCTCGCGCCGAGCTCGGCGGCCCGCTCGTTGTGGATGCACAGGCCGACGCCCCGGTCCTGCAACCGCCCGCTCGTGCGCTCCAGCACCACCACCTCACCGGCGCCCGCCCGCGCCGCCGCCGTCGCGACGGCGCACCCCGCGATGCTCCCGCCGACCACCGCGATCGTTCTACCGCGCATAACCGCCTCCGCCTCCTGTCGATGCACACAGCACGTGGGTGACCCTCACAGGGCCGGTCATTGCGCGCCAGACCGCGTCGCCGGGGGAGTGGGCCGCACCGCACCCTGGAGGGCCAGGGCGGTGAGTACGACCAGCGAGTCCGTCCAGCCCAGGGGCGCCACGGCGGACGGCAGCCCGGCCCCGTTCACCGTTTCGGGGAGCTCGCCCAGCCCGTTCCGCTTCGACAGCACCCAGTCGAGCACCGCACCCGCCTTCGCAGCTTCACCGGTACTGGCCCAGGCGAGGGCGAAGAAGGAGGTGCTGGCCGTCCACGCGTACGCACCCCAGCTGAAGGAGGGGTCGTTGCCGGGCGAGACCCCGCCGTTCGGCAGCAGCAGCGCCCGGTAGGTGGAGTCCAGCGCCTCGGCGAGACCGGCCGGGGCGGCGTTGAACGGGGGCGCCATGAAGGCCACCGCGCTGTCCCGCCCGTGTTCGCCGTCGACGGTCCGCTGGTACCCCAGCGGGGCGAACGAGGTGGCGATCGCGGCCGACAGCCGCCGGGCCGCCTCACCCCAGCGTTCCGCGTCCGCGCCCAGGCCCAGCTCCGCGGCCAGGTCGGCCGCGGAGTTGAGCCCGGCCAGCAGGGGAGCGGCGGTACCGATGTTGGCCGTGGTCGTGTCCAGCTCCCAGTAGTCCGGGGACGCCGGAGGCAGCCCGTCCGGTCCGAGGGAGCGGGCGGCGTAGTCGGCCGCCCCGCGCACCATCGGGTAGAGCGCGCGCAGCCGTTCCTCCCGCCCGTCGGGCGGCGCCGCCCGGTACCACTGCCAAGTGGCCCAGGGCACCCAGCCGTTGGCGTCCAGCTGCCACTTCCGCGCGTCCGGCGGCCCGCTGCCGTCCAGCAGGGTACGGGCCTCCCAGGTCCCGTCGGCCCGCTGGGTGAGGGCGTCGTAGCCCAGGATCCGGTACGCCTCCTCGTCGTGCCCGGTGGCGGCGAAGGCCACCGCCGCGAAGGCCCCGTCGCGCGGCCAGGAGTACTCCCACGGCGGCGCCCACGCCGCCGCGAAGGCGCCGTTCGGCTTGAGCAGCGCCCGCATCGACAGCAGGGCGCGCTGTGACGCGGCCCGCTGCGCGGCGGTGGTCCCCGGCACCTCGCCCGCCGCCAACCACGCGCGGCTCTCCTCGACCTGCGCCAGGGCGCCCGGGTCGTCCGCCTCGACCACCACCGACGCCGGGTCCCCGTCGGGCAGGTACCGCCACCGGCCCGACGGCAGGCGCAGCACGTTGCTCCCGTCGACGTAGGAGGCGCCCACGGCGAAGGAGGGCAGGACGGCCTCGGTGGCGACCCGGTTGGTCAGCAGGCCCGAGGTGCGGGCGGCGAGCGCCGAGGCGGGTACGTAGCAGGGCTCGGTCTCCCCGCAGCGTTCGCTGCCGGTGGGATTGACGTGGAAGGCGAGCCGGGAGCCGTAGGCGTGCCAGCCGCCCCAGTACGCCTTGTCGTAGTTCCAGCTGGTCAGCGAGCCGGGCACCGACCGCGTGGTGCCGTACCAGGCGATCGGCGCGCTGTCCGCGGTGCTCGCCTGGAGGAACAGGTGGTAGGTGGTGCCCGCGGTGACGGTGGCGTTCAGCGGGAACTCGACCCAGCCGGCGCCGGCGCCGCCGAGCGCCGCGAGGTCCAGGGTCGTCGAGGCGATCACCGACCCCGCGTCCTCGCGGACCCGGCGGACCTGCGCGGTCACGGTGCCCGTAGCCGCCGCGCTGCCCAACCAGACGCTCACCCGGGAGAGCCGGGTGCCGTCCACCGTGAACTCCTGGGACGCAGCGTTGTTCGTGGCCTTCACGCTGAACAGCGCGCTCTCGTGGCCGACCTGGCCGTCGTAGGGCGCGGCGGCCGCGGCGTGCGGGAGCGCGGCGGGCACCCCGGTGAGTGCCAGGCAGAGCACGGCGGGCAGCAAGGTCCTCGCGAACGCCATCTGTACAGCCCCTTCCTCCTCGACGGGCGCGCGGGGCGCAGGGGCCGGGGCGCCGAAAGCTGGACCCACCATGCAGGTACGGGGCACCGGAGAGTGGGGAGCCGGTACGTGTTCCACCGGATGGGGCCGCGTTGACAACCGATCGTGTGAAAGGAACAGCGGAAGAAGCCCCGATCGGGCGCGCGTCGGCGGCGGAGGCGCTCGGCGGGCACGCCGGGGCGCGCGCGAGCGGACCAGGGCGCGCGAAGAAGCGGATGCGCTTGCTTCGGAAGATTTTCAGGGACCGGCTTGCACGATCGGGCTCGCTTTCCGATGGGGTGGTGAATGGGAGCGCCCCTTGCTCCACGGCTGCCGGTTCGGGGGGCAGGCATGCCGGTTGCTCATGATCCACTTGAAAGGTTCCGCGCCGACGTGAATGTTGCCGAGACGACCGCCCTCACGCTGTTAGCCACCCGTGCCCGTTATCGCGTCATCGATGTGTTCAGGGCGCCCATGCGCCTGCCGGGCGCGGGGGTGCGGACGGGAACCGGCGGACCATCCGCCGGCCACCGCCGTGCCGCTCCCCGCCCCCGCCACCATGAGGTCCCCGCCGCCCCGGTGCGCGGCGACGAACAGCTGCTGTGGGGGAGCGTATGAGCGAAGGCGATTTCGATCCATCGGGGGACCAGGCGGTCTCCAGCGAACTGGCCGGCGTGCTGCCGGTGGACTTCACCGCGTTCCACTCCCAACAACACCGCGCCTACCTGCGCTACGCCCACTTGCAGCTGGGAAACCCCAAGGACGCCGAGGAAGTCGTCGACGACGTGTTCACCTTCCTGCTGAAGGTGTGGCGCCAGGCCCTGAAGGAGGCGAGCCTCCACGGCTTCGCGTGGGCGGTGCTGCGCGAGCACGTCGAAAGGCGGCTTGCGGCCCTGGGCCGGCAGGTGGCGATGGTGGAGACGGCGTGGTTCGCAGCGCTGCGCCGCTCCTCCAGAGAGCGGCTGGAACTGCTGGAGTCGAAGCTCGGGCTGTACGCGGCGATCGCGGGCCTGTCCGAGCGGCAGTACGACGTGGTGCTGCTGGCCTTCCTCCTGGGCAACGACTCCGACACGGTCGCCCGGATGATGGGGATCACCCCCGCGACGGTCCGTTCGCACATCCGCGGCGCACGCCGAACCCTGTCCCGCAAGCTCGGGGTGGAATGGATCCCCGGAGAGGAGAAGGACTAGTGAGCGACATGCCCCGCCACCGCGACATGCCGCTGTGCGAACTGGACGCGGCCCTTGCGGACGCGACGGTACTCGCGGAGGAGTACGCCGGATACGACGAGGGCGCGGCCCGCCGTCGGATCGCCCGCCGGATCGTCGCCGACCGCGCCCGCTCGGCGATCGGCACCACCGGCCCTCCCGGCGCCGCGACCCCGCCGCCGCGGGGACCGGCCGCATCCGCCTGCGCCTCCGCGTCCGCCACAGCAGCCGACGACCTCATCCTCGACGCCGCCTGTCACGTGCGCGCCGCCCGGGGTCTGGACGACCTCACCTGGTGCCTCGTGGAGAGCCGGCCCTTCGCCGAACTCGCCCTCGACGCCGACTCCTGGCCGCACGGCGTGGACTCGGCCCTGCTGTTCGGCTGCCTGCTCCACCTGGCCGACCGGATGGAGGACGCGCAGTTCTGGTTCCAGTACGCGGCCGGGGCGGGCTCGCAGACCGCCGCCCACTGCCTCTACCTCCTGCACCTCGCCCGGGCCGAGGTCGCGACCGCCCGCCACTGGAAGGGCCAGGCCCGGACCCTGCCCCCGGAAGAACACCTGCCGCCCCTGCCACCGCTCCCGGAACACCTCGAAGGAGCCCTCCGCGCCTCGGTCATCTGGACCACCCCGCCCATCACCACCCAGGACCTCACCGCCCTCACCACCGGACCCGGACGGGCCGGCCGGTCCCCGTGCAGGCTCCCCGCACGACTGCGCCAGGCGGTCACGGCCCGCCCCCGCAAGGAGCACCCCGATCTGGGGGAGGTCGTCACCCCCGGCCCGCAGGTGGCGGTCGCCGTCGCGCAGAACGCCCGGCTCAGCACCCCGCACCTGACGGACCAGGCGAGCTCCTGGGCCCTCGAAGCACTGAAACAACCCCGGCCGACCCACGCCGCCCGGAACACCCCCGAAGGGAGCCCCGCCCCCGCCGCACTGGAATCCGCCCACCAGGCACTGCGCGTCCTGGAAGTCATCAACCGCTACTCGGGCGGCGTGAACCTGACCCAGATCGCCCGTGAAACGGCACTGCCGCAACTGGTCCTCGCCCGGGCCATGGAGCAGCTGATCCGCGCGAACCTCGCCACCCCGACCGGACCGGACGCGTACGTCGCCGGCAGCGCCCTCCTGCTGGCCGAATCGGCGAACGGAGACGGACGCGGGCACCTGCACGAGACCCTCGCCTGGGTGCGGGACGCCGTCGGCGCCGCCGTCTACGTCGCCCGCTACACCGACGGCGAGGTCTCCATCACCCAGTACGCCGACGGACCGGCCGCACCCGTGGTCGAGGAGTGGGTCGACTTCCGCGTCGCCGCCCACGCCTCCGCCGTGGGCAAGGCCCTGCTGACCCAACTCGACCACGCCGACCGGAAGGACCACCTGGCCCGCCACCGGCTCACCCGGTTCACGCCCCATACCCTCACCAGCCAGCAGGACCTCTTCCACCAGCTCGACGACCGCCCGCCGAACACCCCCCTCCTCGACCTACAGGAGTACGCGCTCGGCACGGTGTGCGCGGCGGTGCCGATCACCGCGGGCCCGAAAGCGGAATGCGTGGCCCTGTCCATCCCGGTCCCCGACCCCAGCCGGTTGAAGCAGGCCGCCCGGCTCCTGCAGAGCGAGGCGGCCGCGGTCTTACTCGCCCTGATCGTCGCCGGCAGCACCCCGCCCACGGCACGGCGGCCGCAGGGCATCATCCTGTCGCCGACGGCCTGAGAGCGGCCACGGCGGCGGACGGGCCCGACGCACCCCGGGTGCGGAGGGCCCGTCCGCCGTCCCCGGGGCGCGCCGCCGCGTGAGATGCGGGGCTGCGCCCCGCGTGGGATAACGGCACCATGAACGAGCTCCCGACGGCCACGGCCGCGGAAATCAAGATCAGCTTCGCCGGGGCGGAGGCGAAGGCGGCCTTCGACGCCCTGGAGCTCGACCGGGACGAGGGGAGCCGCCGCTCGATCCATTTCTGGGACCGACCGCAGTGGGCGGCAGACGGCACGCTGACCCTGCCCCTGCTGGATCGGGGCATCATCCTGCGCCGGCGCCGGGACGACGAGGGGCCCGATTCCGAGCGGGAAACCGACCTGACCGTCAAACTGCGTCCCTGCCCCCCGCTGCCGGAGCGCTGGCGGGGTGACCGGGAGGGCGAGGGCTGGAAGTTCAAGATCGAGGACGACCGGACGGGACCGGAGTTCACGCCGATGTTGTCGGCCTCGCTGGAGGCCGAGGGCGGCCCGCCCGAGCTGCTGCTCATCGAGCAACAGCGGGAACTCCTGGGCGTGGCCGAGCTCACCGAGGCCGAGCTCGCCGACCTGACGGCGCTCGGCCCCGTACGCGCCGTGAAGTGGAAGGACGAGTGGGACGAGCTGCCCGGCAAGGTGGCGATCGAGGAATGGCGCACCGACAACGGCCTGCGCTTCCTGGAAGTGTCGGTGCGGTCGGACATCGCCGATGCCGCCGAGGTCCAGGCGCAGCTCGAACAGGCCCTGCGGGACCGCGACGTCACCCCGCCGCCGTTCGGCGAGCGCAAGACCGAGGCCGTCATGACCGCCCTCGCCCGCGACGCGCACCTGTGACCACTAGGGTCAATCCGAGGCGATGAGGCCGGGCAGGTCGCGCATGTCGTGGAAGACGACGGTGCCGGCGCCTTCGAGCCGTTCGGCCGGGGTCAGTCCCCCCGCGTAGCCGAAGGACCGCATGCCCGCGGCGCGGGCGGCCTCGACACCGGGGCGGCTGTCCTCGACCACCGCGCACGCCGCCGGGTCGACGCCCATCCGCCGTGCCGCGTACAGGAACAGGTCGGGGGCGGGCTTGCCGCGGCGGACCTCGGTGGCGCTGTAGATGCGGCCCTCGAAGTGCTCGTAGAGGCCCGTGCGACCGAGGGTGTGGCGCATCTTGTCGTGCGAGCCGCTGGAGGCGACGCAGGTCGGCAGGGTGATCGCACCGAGTGCCTGTGGCAGTCCCTCGACGGCGGACAACCCGGCGTCCACCGCCTCGCGGTGGCGCTGTTCGAACGACTCCCGCCAGAGGCCGGCCGTCTCCTCGCCGAGCCGGCCGGCGATGGCCTCGTGAATGGAGGCGCTGGAGCGCCCGATGAAGCGGTCCATGACCTCCTCCTCGGTCAGCGGCCAGCCCAGCTCCGCTCCCAGGGCGACCTGGAGGGGCAGCGCTATGCGTTCGGTGTCGACGAGCACCCCGTCGCAGTCGAATATGACGAGTTCAATCGGCTTGATCATCCCCGCAGCATAGGGGCCGCCCCGGGGCGCGACGCAGGTCGGCCCCGGCTCCTGCGCGTGCCGTCAGGGGGTGACGATCGCGAAGTCCGGGTCGGGGGAGTCGAGGTAGGAGAAGAGCTCGGCGACGACCGAGGGGTCGCCGTCGAGGGCCACCCCATCGCGCCGCAGGAGGTCGTCCAGCGGTAGGGCGCCGAGCAGGAGCCCGCGCAGGAGGGGTTCGTCGAGGACGAGGACGGCGTGCGGGCGCCCGGCCGCGGGGTTGTCCCCGCGGACACCGGTCAGGACGCCGTTGCCCAGGCGCAGCGTCAGCGGGTCCGAGCCGGGCAGGGCGAACCGTACGGCGACGTCCGCGTGCCAGGCCCGGGGCCCGTCGATCCGTACGGCGAGGGAGTCCACCAGCTGGTCCAGGCTCAGGGCGGCGAGCACGTCCGGGGACGCGGCGGTGGCCGGTGTCCCGATCTGCTCGCCGCGCAGTTCCTGGGCGCCGGTGAGGTAGAAGTTGCGCCAGGTGCCGTTCTCGGCGCCGTAGCCGAGCTGCTCCAGGGCATCGGCCTGGAGCTCCCGGGCCTCTGCGTTCGACGGATCGGCGAAGACGACGTGGTCGACCACCTGGGCCACCCAGCGGAAGTCGCCCTCCTCGAAGGAGGTTTGGGCACGGCGCAGGACCTCTGCGGCACCGCCCATGAACTCGACGTAGCGGCGGGCGGATTCCTCCGGCGGGTGCTGCCACAGGAGCGCCGGGTTCCCTTCGAACCAGCCCATGTACCGCTGGTAGACGGCCTTGACGTTGTGGCTGACCGACCCGTAGTAGCCGTGGGTGTGCCAGGCGGCCTCCAGCGCCGGCGGCATGCGCAGCGTTTCGGCGATCTCGGTGCCCGTGTACCCCTGGTTCAGCAGGCGGACCGTCTGGTCGTGGAGGTACGCGTACAGGTCCCGCTGCTGCGCCAGGTACGACATGGCCCGCTCGCGACCCCACGTGGGCCAGTGATGGGAGGCGAAGACGACGTCGCACCGGTCGCCGAACAGTGCGATGGACTCGGTGAGATAGGCGGCCCAGGCGCGCGGGTCGCGTACGAGGGCGCCGCGCAGGGTCAGCAGGTTGTGGAGGGTGTGGGTGGCGTTCTCGGCCATGCACAGCGCCCCGTGATCGGGCAGCAGCAGGTTGAACTCCGCCGGGGCCTCGGTGCCCGGGGTCAGCTGGAAGACCATGCGCACGCCGTCGACGGTCTCCTCCTGGCCGGTACGGGTGATGTCGACGGTCGGCGGGATCAGCGTCACCCGGCCGGTGGAGGTGGTCTGGCCCAGGCCCGCACCGACCTGGCCGCGCGGGCCCTTGGGCAGACCGGCCCCGTACATGTATCCCGCGCGGCGGGCCATCGCCGTGCCGGCGTAGACGTTCTCGCTCGCCGCGTGTTCGAGGCAGCCCTCGGGCGCCAGGACCGGGACCCGGCCCGCGTCGACCTCGGCCTGGGTGGTGACGCCCTTGACGCCGCCGAAGTGGTCGGCGTGGCTGTGGGTGTAGAGGACGCCCGTGACGGGACGGTCCCCGCGGTGGGCCCGGTACAGGGCGAGCGCCGCGGCCGCCGTCTCCTCGCAGATCAGTGGGTCGATCACGACGACGCCGCGCTCGCCCTCGACGAGGGTCATGTTCGACAGGTCCAGGCCGCGCACCTGGTACACGCCTTCCACGACCTGGAAGAGGCCTTGGAGGGCGACGAGGCGGCTCTGGCGCCACAGGCTGGGATGGACCGTGTCCGGACGGTCCCCGTTGAGGAAGGCGTAGGCGTCGCCGTCCCAGACGACGCTCCCGTCCTCGGCCCTGATCACGCAGGGCTCCAGGGCGGCGACGAAGCCGCGGGTGGCGTCGTCGAAGTCGGCGCGGTCGGCGAAGGCGGCGCTGGCGCGCGCTGTGCGGTGAGCGGCGCCGATCGATTCGCAAGCGTCGTGTCCGGGGCCGTTCTCCATCGGGTGAGCCTCCTCGGGCGGTACCTGACCGGCCCCGACCGGACCGGGCGAGGGCCCCACGGCGGGCGCCGCCGCTCCACCCCAGCCTCACCCGGCCGCACTCCGCACGCCCGGCGCGTTCCGCCGTCCGGGTGGTGGGGGAGGGACCGGGCGGCTCCGCGCCACCATGGTGCTCGCCCCGTCCTCGGCGGGCGCAGAGAAACGTGTCCCGTTCGCTTGACCACGGGGCTCTACTTATCGGTAACTTGATGTCGTCCAGGAGAGGGCCGTCAAAAGGAGCGGGGCGCGTGGCAGACCACGACCTGAGCGGGTTCGAGAAGAGCACGTTCACCCACGACGGCGCCACCCGCCGGATCCTGCGCTGGGGCACGGGCCCCGCGGTGATCGTCATGGCGGAGATCCCGGGCATCACCCCCAAGGTCATCGCGTTCGCCGAGCACGTCGCGGCGTCCGGATGCACGGCCGTACTCCCGGTGCTCTTCGGGGAACCCGGCCGTGACGCGGATCCCGGCGCGGTCGGCCGGTCGAGCGCCGGCCGCTACATGGCCTCGTCGCTGTGGCGGGTGTGCGTGAGCCGCGAGTTCACGCTGCTGGCCACGGGGCGCAGCTCGCGCGTCGTACGGTGGCTGCGCGCCCTGGCGGCCGCCGAACACGAGCGCTGCGGCGGTCCCGGGGTCGGCGCCGTAGGAATGTGCCTGACGGGCGGATTCGCCCTGGCGATGGCCACGGACGAGCGCCTCGTCGCCCCGGTGCTCTCCCAGCCCTCGCTCCCGCTGGCCTGCACCGCGAGCCGCGCGGGCGCCATCGACATCAGCCCCGAGGACCTCGCGGTCGTCCGCGGACGCTGCGAGCGCGAGGGGCTCCAGGTGCTCGGGCTGCGCTTCCGGGGCGACCGGCTCGTCCCCGGCGACCGGTTCGCCCACCTCCGGCGGGAACTCGGGGACGCCTTCGTCGCCATCGAGCTGGACGCGAGCGCGGCGAACCCGCAGAGCGCCCTCGCACCGCACTCCGTCCTGACGGAACACCTCATCGACGAACCGGGACAGCCCACCCGGCAGGCGCTCGACGCCGTCCTCGACCTGTTCCGCACCCGGCTGCTCGGGGAACGGCCCGCGCCTGCCGCGTGACCGCTTCGCACGACGGGGACCCGGCCCCCCTCAGGACTCTTCCCGGGTGATGACCGCGTCGACCTCCACCTCGACGAGCCAGTCGGGGTCGATGAAGCGGGACACCTCGACGAAGGTGGTGACGGGCCGGACGGAGGCGAACCGTTCACCGTGCGCCCGCGCGGCCTCCTGCCACCGCGTCACGTCGGTGAGCATGACGCGGGTCCGTACGACGTCCTCCAGTGACGCCCCGGCCTCCCGCAGGGCCCCTTCGGCGATGTCCAGGCACCGTACGGTCTGGGCGTGGACGTCGCCGGGGCCGACGGTGGAACCGTCGTCCGCGAGGGGAGCGGTCCCCGCGACGGCGACGTACTGTCCTGCCCGCACCGCCCGGGAGAAGCCGATCCGAGGCTCCAGCGGCGATCCCGAGCCGACCTTCCGATGTATGTCTGCCATCTCTTCATGCTGCCAGAGGCGCGGCTGACGAGGCGTCATACCCCCGGGCGCGTTGCGTGGACCCCTGGGTCATCGAGTGGCAACCTGGGCGATATCGCCGTAAATATCCAATTTTGCTCACTGTTCAGGTGTGCGTCGTGTTGAAACCTTCCGCCTCCCTGGGTAGTCCAGTGATTTGTATATGTCGGTCGTCGACGTATGGTGGGTTTTGAAGATCCCTCCCGGCGGCAGCCGCTCCTGCCCGCCGCCGGGGGTTCACGTTGCGATGGAGACGGAGTGCTCATGGCCACCAGGAAGAACCTCACCGCGAACCGGGAATCCCTCGTCCACAAGGTCCGCTACGCCGCGAGCCGGCCCCACCGCATCGCCCCGTACCTCAGGCGGGCCGCCCGCGACCGGTGGCTGGCCTTCAAGCACCCCGACCACGTCAGCTACTACCGGGCCGTGATGGCCTCGGACACCCGGCGCAACCCCGAGGCCGCGGTCGGCAGCCAGACCCACGAACGCTGGCTCGTGCTCGGGCAGATGCAGTTCGACTACCTCCTCGGGCACGGCCTGAAGCCCGCGGCGCGCATGCTGGACATCGGCTGCGGCAACCTCCGCGCCGGCTGGCGGTTCATCGACTACCTCGACGCGGGCCACTACTACGGCATCGACATCTCGCCCGACATCCTCATCGCCGCGAAGCGGACCCTGACCGAGCGGGGGCTCCAAGCCAAGGTCCCGCACCTGACCCTCACCAAGAACCTGACGCTGGACTTCCTCCCCGACGGCTACTTCGACGTCGTCCACGCCCACAGCGTCTTCTCGCACTCGCCGCTCGACGTCATCGACGAGTGCTTCGCCCACGTGGGTCGGGTCCTGGCGCCCGGGGGGCACTTCGACTTCACCTTCGACCGCACCACCGGCACCGAACACCAGGTGCTGCGCGAGGACTTCTACTACCGCACCGAGACCCTCATCGACCTCGCCGCCGGGCACGGGCTCTCCGCGCGCTTCATGGAGGACTGGGAGGAACTCGGCCACGGCCAGTCCAAGATCCGGGTCAGCGTCGCCGGATCCGACGTCGACGCCGAGGTCTGACCCCGTCGGCTCAGGCGTGGCCGGCCGTGTCCGAGTGCCTACGGCGCCACAGGCGCACGGCCAGGCCCGCGGACGCGAGCAGGACCAGGCACGGCAGCGCGGTGTCCTCGCTCACCACACCCGCGAAATACCCCAGGACGAGGAACGGGGCCGCAGCCAGGGCGAACTGACCGGCCGTACGGATCTCCGACAGCGCTGGACGACCCGCCAGGACCAGGGCGGCGGTCACGGTCACGGCGAAGCGCCACAGCACGATCATGCCGAACCCGCCCGCGTCCAGCAGGCCCAGGAGCACCACGGACAGCGGGGCCCAGAGCATCAGCGCGACCAGCCCCGTCGTGGTCCTGATCCGGCAGGGCGGGTGCAGGTCCGGGGGACAGAGCAGCGGGAGCGCGGCGATCGCCAGGGGCGGGGCCAGGTAGGCCAGGTACTCCAGCGGCATCTCCAGGGCGTCCGGAAGCACCGCGATGACGAAGCACGCCGTGCTTCCCGCAACGCCGGCGAACGTGGTCCGCGCGCCGGCGGCGAAGCGCCCGCTCAGCGCCACCACGGCGCCGATGAGGGTCAGTACGGAGAAGCCGCTCATCACGTACCCGAACGGGGTCTCGACGTCGGGACGACCGGTGACGTACGCACGGTTGAGGGACGAGGCGAGCAGGAAAGCGGCATGTGCGCCCGTGGCGGCCAGCGCGAAGGGAGCCGCCGCTGCGAAGAGGCGCCCGCCGCGCTGCGCCGAACCCACCCCCAGGCGCAGCCGCAGCGCGTGCGCCACGATGTCCCCGGCCTCCCGCAGCCGGGTGAGCGGACCGGCGTCCTCGGTCGCCTCCCGGTAGGCCTCGGCTATCTCGTCGCCGAACGCGCGGCGGAAACCCGCGGGATACAGGCGCAGCAGACGGCGGTTCACGCCGTGGCCGTCTCTCCGGAGACGCCGAGGCGGCGCGCCGCCTCGCGCGCGGTGGCGGCGATCCGCTGCGCTTCGGCGGCCAGGCTCTGCCGGCCCTCGGTGGTGAGGCGGTAGGTGCGGCGCAGTCGGCTGTCGACGATCTGCTCCTCGTGGACCTCGATCAGTCCCTGACCCAGCAGCCGCTCCAGGGCCCCGTACAGGGTGCCGGTGCGCATCTTGACGCGTCCGCCCGAGATCAACTCCACCTCGCGCGCGATCGCGTACCCGTGTCGGGGCTCGTCCGCGAGCGCGGTCAGGAGGAGGAGGGTCGGTTCCTGCATCGCACGATCACTCATGCCTGCATGATAGGTCACCCACCGGCATATGCCGCCCGAGGGGACGCGCCCCGCCGCGGCTCGGCGGAGAGCGCCCCCTCGGGACCGGAAACCTTGGTGGCGGTCAGCCGCGGAAATCCTCCGGGCGGGTGGGCGAGGCCTCGGCGAGGGCCTTGGTGACCGCTTCGACGCCGTCCCGCAGTCCGTAGACGGGCGTGTCGGGCTGCTGGCGCCAGGAGTCGTCGAGGCCGCCCGCGTCGACCGTGTCGAAACCGAGCTCCTCGATCAGGGCGCGTACGGCCTTCTTCGCCGCGGCGTCGTCGCCCGCGACGGGCAGCGCCATCCGGTCCGCGGCGCCCGCCGGGCGGTGCCGGTCGAGGATGTCCTGGGCGTAAGTGCCGTTGAAGGCCTTGATGACGGGGTGTCCGAGGTGGCGTTCGGTCCAGCGGCTCTCGGTGAGACCCTCGTCCTCGACGCCGGCGATCCGGCCGTCGCGCTGGCGCGGGTAGTAGTTGCCGGTGTCGATGACCGCGAAGCCCTCGGCGGCCTCGTCGAAGAGGCCCGCCGGCAGGTCCGGCACCTTCTTGAAGGGGATCGTGACCACGACGATCTCGGCACCGCGCGCCGCCTGCGCCACGGTGACGGGGGTGGCGCCGGTCTCCTCGGCCAGTGCGGCCAGGGTTTCGGGGCCGCGCGAGTTCGCCACGGAGACCTCGTGGCCGAGGGCCGTGAGCCGACGGGTGAGGTTGCCGCCGATGTTGCCCGCGCCGATGATGCCGATCTTCATGAGCTCTCCAGTGCGTCCGGGATCAGTGTCGCGTCTGCATCAACCCCCGTCGGCGGCCCGGCATTCCGCCCCGTACCGCTCATCCCCCGGACGGGCGACGGGGCCGGGCCGCCGCCGTCTCCGGCCGGGAGCGACCCCTCCGGCGGCGGGCGGGCGGGAGCCGCATACAGTGCCCGCGTGAGGAGACGGCGATGATCTGGCGCAGGGGAGCGCGCGGCCCGCAGCCCGCGCCCGACCGGTGCGGCGACGGCCGCCACGCGATACGGACCGCGCGATTGGTCCTGCACACACCGCGCGACGTCCTGGACGTCGAGATCGGCG
Organism: Streptomyces sp. NBC_01214; assembly: GCF_026340975.1. GTDB lineage: Bacteria > Actinomycetota > Actinomycetes > Streptomycetales > Streptomycetaceae > Streptomyces. The sequence continues at coordinate 4,348,096 of NZ_JAPEOS010000001.1, forward strand.
CCGCGGCCGGTGCCGACGCCGACGCACAGCGCTGGTTCGGCTGGATCGCCGACTCGCTCGTCACCGCGGAGACCGCCGCGCACCTCCTCGCAATCCACGACGGGAACCGGGCCGAGCGGCTCCGCGCCTTCCCGAAGGACGTCCGCCGGGAGCTGACGCGACCGGTGGTGCTCCCCGCCCCCGGTGTGGACGAGCGGTTGCTCGCCGTCGACCCGGCCACGGGCCGGGTGGCCGGGATGAGTTCACTCGCCGGGGACGACGGCGGAGCCATCGGCATCTGGCTCGCCCCGGCCTTCCGGGGCCGGGGCCTGGGTACCGAACTCGTCGCGGCGACCGCCCTGTTGGGCCACGAGCACCTCGGTCTGCAGTCCGTGCGGGCCGGCACCGAGAACGCGAACCACCGGTGCCGGGGGGCCCTGCGCGCCGCGGGATTCGTCCCGGACGACGGCCCGGAGCAGCACACGCTGCCCGACGGCAGGGTCGTCGACGGCGCCTGGTACCGGCACGACGCGACCGGTACCTCCCGCTGCGCCGCACTCCCGGACAGTGCGGTCAGCCGGGCGTGAGCCCGCGGGCCCCGCAGGCCCCCCAGACCCGGCAGACCTCGCGGAACCCGCAGGTCAGGAAATCGCGTACCACTGGCTGGCCCAGCCGGTGTTGATGGTGCTCGTGGACTGCTCGGCGAGGTTCACGGTGGGCGGCAGCGAGGTCTGACCGGTCAGCAGGGTGCTGTACCGGAGGTTCGGCGGCGTCAGACCCGCATTGACCGAGATGCCGGCGCCCGTGGACTTCAGGGTGAGGCCGTTGGTCGCCCAAGTGCCGTTGAGCAGCAGCGCGATGAAGTAGGTCCCGGGGGCGGCGGTGAACGGCTTGCCGAGGGCGAACGGTTTGGCGATCGCGTCGGTCATCAGCTGGGGGGAGATGTCCGGAGTGGTCGCGACGAGGGCGCCCTTGGCGTCGTACACGCCGAGGTAGCAGTTGGCGAGCTGGGCGTTCGGGTCGATGCCGGCCAGGCCCAGCCAGACGTTCGACCAGGTGATCTGCTCGCGCAGGACGATGCGTACCAGGGTGACCCGACCGCCGACCCCGGCCGGCGACTGGGCGGTGACGTGCCCCGCGTCATTGGGGTCCCCGGTCCACGCCAGCAAGTTCTGGTCCTGCGGCCGCGGTCCCTCGAAGCCGGACCCGCCGCCGCCCTGCGCGGGCACGGTGGCCACGGAGCTCGACGCCGCGGGCCGGCCGTCTCCCGGCGAGGTACAGCCGGCGAGGGCGAGCAGCGCTGCGAGCGCGGTCACGAGACCGGTCGTGGCGGTGGTGGTGCGGGTGCGCATGGTCCCCCCATGAGGTGCGGATCTATCGACGGACATGATCACACGCCGCCGGTGCGCGCCCGCCCGCGGCCGAGCCCCGAGCCCAAGACGAGGTGTACGGGCTGTGACCTGCGCCGAACTCTACGCACGGGCGCTCGGCGCGGGTTCGTCGAGGGCTCGCCTCCGGTTCGTCGGGGCCGTATCGACCGAACGACGGGGGAGTGCCCCGGTTCGTCCCCTGAACCGACCCTGCGGGCTTCCTTAAGAGAACTTGAAGAACCCCTCCAGCGTGCGGATTTCACTGATCACGACCCTAGGCTCGGTCGTACCCCACCCCCTTTCCCTCTGTGAGGTGCTACAGGCATGAGCAGCCGAACTCCCGCAACGCCGTCCCGCGTCGAAGCGCGGCGGAAGAAGGCGGTGCGCACGCGCATCGTCCTGTCCCTCACCGCGGCCGCCGCGGCGGTGGCGGTCGGCGTCGCCGTTGCCGATTCCGGCGGCGGTACGCAGGTGGACCAGCGGGCCGACGGCGCCACCGGATCGAAGACCGGGACGCCGACCCCCGCGGACACCGCCGGGACGGCGAGCCCCACCGCTCCGCTCCCCGAGGTGACGGCCGACGCCGCGGCCGCCACGGGCTCGCTGCCGCCCGAGACGCCGGCCGCCGAGGGGACGGAGTCTGCGGCTCCGGAGAAGCCCGCGGCGAAGGAGGACAGCCCGGCCAAGTCCGCCCCGGCCGGCAAGCCCCCGCGTACGTCCGGCGGGAGCACCGGCGGCGGCTCCGGTACGTCCGGCGGGTCGGGCGGGTCCGGTGGCTCGTCCGGCGGCTCTTCGGGCGGTTCGTCCGGTGGTTCCGGCAGCTCCTCGAGCGACGCCGAATCCGCGGTCCTCGCCCTGGTCAACAAGGAGCGGGCCACGGCCGGCTGCGGCCCCCTGACCGTGAACGCCAAGCTGAGCGCCGCGGCGCGCGCCTACAGCGACACCATGGCCCGCAGCGGCGTCATGTCCCACACCGGACCCGACGGGTCCACCATGACCAGCCGCGTGGAGGCCGCCGGCTACGCGTGGTCCCGGCTCGGCGAGAACATAGCCCGCGGCCAGTCGGACGCCGACGCGGTCATGAAGGCCTGGATGAACAGCTCCGGCCACCGGGCCAACATCCTCAACTGCTCCTTCAAGGAGATCGGCATAGGCGTCCACAAGGGCGACGGCGGCCCGTGGTGGACGCAGAACTTCGGGACGTCGAAGTAGGAACCCTCCCCCTGTTCCTCTCTCCGGTCCCTCCCCGGCCCCTGGCAACGGTCACCCCCCACCGGCTGCCGGGCCGCACACGTCCTCCGACCCGTACGCGGGTCGGAGGACGTGCGCGTTCGTACGCGTGGCAGCACGGGGCGGCGGCGCTCCGTCGTGCTGTGCGGGGGACTCGGTGACGGGCCGGCCGGGTCATCGGCCACTATGGGGCCGTGCCTCGATTTCCGCGCTACCTGTTCATATGGCTGTCGTGCACGGCCACCAGCGTGACGGCCGTGCTCGGCACGGTCCAGTTCGTGGTCGGCTCCACCCGCCATACGCCGCCGGTGGCCCGCTCCGCCCCCATGGTCTTCGATTCGCCGCCGGCGTGGCTGGCGCAGGAACCGTCGCCGGGTCCGCCGTCCCCGACCGCCTCCGCGTCCCCGAGCCCCTCGCCCACGGTGACCGAGGCTCCGACCCCCTCGGCCCCGTCCTCCCCGCCCGCGAAGCCCACGGCAGCCGCTCGGACCCCCGCGCCCAAGCCCCGCGTCGACTGCGAGAACGGCGGACCGGGCCTGCACACCGTCCCTTCGCAGGGCGGCAAGGTCACGGTGCGGTACGGGAGCCGCGGCGTGTGCCTGATCTCCGCGGTGCCGAGCCGCGGCTTCAAGGCCACCACGTCACAGACCGACGACGACACCCTGACGGTCACCTTCAGCGGCTCGGACCATCGGTCGGTCATCACCGCGACGATCGACCCGATGGCCAAGGCCAGCGTCCGCGAGACGTCGTTCTGAGGGCTGCCTGGACGGCCGGACGGTCGGTCGCCGGTCGGTCGCCGGGCGTCGGTCGTCGGCAGGGGGTTGGCTGATCGGCTGCCGGGCCGGACCGCGGCTGCGTGACCGTTTCGGCCCGTACGCACCGCTCGGTCCCCCTGACTCCTTTCGCCGGATTCCCCTCCCCGTATGCACTCATCGGACGGGGCCCGGTGAAGCGGAAGGTGAGCTGTTCCTTAGGGGAACCTCAAGATCGCGCCCAGGCGGTTCGCAGGGCCCGCCGCGGTCCTATGCTCACGTCAGCCGACCGGCCTCCGGCGCCCGGGCACACCGCCCCCGCGAACCGCAGGACCGCCGGCTTCACCGAGTCGGGAGGCTGCTCGCCCTTCCCGTAGTTCTCAGCGCGCCTTGGGGTGTCTTCGTCATGACTTCTCGCATACTCCGACCCGCCCGTGCCGGCCACACCGCGCGGCCCCGCTCCGCCGCGCTCCTGGGTGCCCGACTGCCGCTCGTCGCCGCTGCCGTGGTCGCGGCGGGTCTGTGCGCCGCCTGCGGGCCGTCCTCCGAGACCGTCGGATCCGCCGCGCCCACCACGGCCAGTGCGTCCGCCCAGGCCCTCGCCGCCGCCGCGCCGTCGGCCTCCGCCTCCGCCTCCACCGAGGCCTCCCCGAGCGCTTCGGCCTCGCCGTCGGCGTCCGCCACCGCGGGGGCCTCCTCCTCGCCGACCCCCTCCCGGACCCAGAGCGGCTCGGCCGCCCCCAAGCCGGCCCGTACGTCCGCGGCGCCCGCGCCGGCCCGGGTCCCCGGACCCGGCTACGACAGCTCGGCCGACGCGCAGAAGCAGATCGACGCCGCACTGGCCGCGGCCAAGGCCGACGGGAGGACGGTGCTGCTCGACTTCGGGGCCAACTGGTGCGGCAACTGCAAGGCCGCCGACAAGGTGTTCGCCCAACCGCAGACGGCGGCGATCCTCGGAGCCTCGTACCACCTGGTCAAGATCGACATCGGCGGCAACAGCTCCGCCAACTCCGCGCTCCTGCGCAAGTACAGCCCCTCGGGCGGCACCTACACGATGCCCGTGCTGGTCGTCGTCAACTCGTCCGGCAAGGTGCGCACCGACACCCACGCCACGGGCAACCCCTCCCTCACGGCGGAGGGGATCAACGCCTTCCTGCGCAAGTGGGCCTCGTGAGACCAGCGGGCCCGCGCCGGGTCCGGGTCCGGGTGCGTACCGCGGCCCTGGCCGGAGCCGCCCTCGCGGCGGCCGTGGCCGGCTGCGTCTTCGCCGCCGTCGGCACGGTCGCCGCCGACGGCAGCCGTGCGGAGGCGGCGGCCGGACCGCCGATCGCGGTCAGGGCCGCGGTCGGAACCGCGGCCGGGGCCACGGTCATCGACCCCGCCGACCGGCCCGCCGCGCCCGCGCTGGCGGGCGACGACCTCGACGGCAAGCGGGTCGCCCTCGACGGCTTCCGGGGGCAGGTCGTCGTGCTCAACGTCTGGGGGTCCTGGTGCGGCCCCTGCCGGGCGGAGGCCGACGACCTGGTGCGGCTCGACCGGCAGACCCGGGACCAAGGCGTCCGGTTCCTCGGGATCAACACCCGCGACCCGAACCGCGCTGCGGCCCGGTCCTTCGTCCGCGCGCACGGCATCGACTTCCCCAGCCTCCACGACCCCACCGGCGAACTCCTGCTCCGCTTCCCCCCTGCCCTCCTCAACCCGCAGGCGATCCCCTCGACCCTCGTGATCGACCGCCGCGGACGCATCGCCGTCAGCATCGGCGGAGCGGTCACCGGGGACGAACTCGGCCCGCTGCTCTCGCGCGTGATGGGGGAGGCGTCATGACGACGGGCCTGGTGCTCGCCGCCGCGGACACCCCCTCCCTCCTGCACGGCACCTTGGCCGTCGCCGCCCCGGTGGCCTTCCTCGCGGGACTCGTCTCCTTCCTCTCGCCGTGCGTGCTGCCGCTCGTACCGGGCTACCTCAGCTACGTGACCAGCCTGTCGGTCTCCGACCTGGCCGAGGCCCGCGGCGGGCGCCGCAGCCGGATGGCGGCCGGCGCGCTGCTCTTCGTCCTCGGCTTCACCGCGGTCCTCGTCTCCGGGGGCGCCCTGTTCGGCTACTTCGGCCGCACCCTGCTGGCCCACCAGGAGGTGGTCACCCAGGTGCTCGGTGTCTTTACCGTGCTGATGGGGCTGTCCTTCATGGGGTTCCTGCCGGGTTTCACCCAACGGGAGTTCCGCAGCCACCGGAGGCCCGCCCTCGGACTGGCCGGAGCCCCCGTGCTGGGCGCGGTGTTCGCGGTCGGCTGGACCCCCTGCATCGGCCCGACGCTGGCCGCCGTACAGGCGCTGGCCTGGAGCGAGGCCAGCGCGGCCCGCGGGGCGCTGCTCATGGCCGCGTACTGTCTCGGCCTGGGGCTGCCGTTCGTCCTGGCCGCGCTGGCCTTCAGACGGGCCCTGGGCGCCTTCGGCCTGGTCAAACGCCACTACCCGTGGGTCCTGCGGATCGGCGGCGGGATGCTCGTGCTCGTCGGCGTGCTGCTGGCCACCGGGGTGTGGAACGACCTGGTGTACCGGCTGCAGTTGTGGAGCGCGGACTTCACCACCGCCGTATGAGCGGCTGCCCGTCGTACGGGTCCGACCCGAAGACCCGAGAACCGATCCGTTTTCCTGACACAAGGGGCACAGAGACCCAGATGAACGTTTCCCCGCGTACGAGGCGCACGACGCGTACCCGGACGGCCCGGACGGCCCGGACCGTGGTCGCCCTCCTCACCCTGGCCGCGCTCACGGCCTGCGGCGACCAGTCCGCCGAGGACGACGCGGCCGCCGGCGCAGCGCCGCCGCCCACCACCAGCTTCACCGAGAACGGGGTCACCGTCACCCTCTCGGTGTCCGACTGGCACGCGCCGAAGGGCACGCTGACCGCCGTCTTCACCCCCGAGAAGAAGGGCTTCCACCTCTACAGCACCGAACTGCCGCCCACCGGCGTGGAAGGCGTGGGCCGGCCGACCGCGATGGACGTCACCGGGGTCCTCAAGGCCGACGGGAAGCTGACGGCCGCAGCCGACGTACGGTCCATCAGCGTGCCCGGCGTCGACGCCCCGATGCCCGTCTACCCGGACGGCCCCGTCACCACCACCCTGCCCGTCCGCGCCGACGGCAACGGGGCCGCGACCGTGCTGCTCGGATACGCGAGCTGCAGCGCGAAGGAGGGCTGCACCATTCCGGTCGCCGACCGCCCCGTACACCTGCGCCTCACCGACGACGGCCCGACGTTCGCCGCCCCCTAGAAGGGTCCCCGGACCGAACCCCTAAGGTGTGCCCATGCCCAGCGTCCTGGTCGTGGAAGACGACCCCAGCATCCGCCAGTCACTCATCGAGGTCCTGGCGGAGCACGGGTATGCCGTACGCAGCGTGGGCGACGGGTTCGGCGCCCTGCGCGAGGTCACCCAGACGCCCGTCGACGCGGTGGTCCTCGACCTCGGCCTGCCCGATCTGGACGGGGGAGACGCACTGCGCATGATCCGGGGCATATCCTCCGTCCCCGTCCTGGTGGCCACCGCCCGCGACGACGAGACCGAAATCATCAAGCTCCTCAACGCCGGCGCCGACGACTACCTGGTCAAGCCCTTCTCCGGAGGACAGCTCATAGCCCGCCTCTCCGCCGTACTGCGGCGCACCAGCCACGTGCCCCCCGCGGGCGCCGGCCACACCGGGCCCGGGGCACGGCCGGCGCCGGCCGCCGACCCGCTGGGCGCCACCACCGTCGGCGAGCTGGCGGTCGACCCCGGCGCGCGTACCGCGTACCTGGCCGGCCGGGAGCTCCACCTCACCCGACGGGAGTTCGACCTGCTGGCCTTCCTCGCCCACCACACCGGCCAGGTCGTCTCCAAGCGCCGGCTGCTGACCGAGGTCTGGCGCGAGCCGTACGTCGACGACCAGACCGTCGACGTGCACCTGTCGTCGCTGCGCCGCAAGCTCGGCGAACGCGCGGCTGCCCCGCGCTACCTGCTGACGGTCCGCGGCGTCGGCATCAAGCTCGTGGCCCCGCGGTGAGACGCTCACTGGCGGGAGTCGCGCTCGCCGTGACGTCCATGGTCGCCCTCTCCTTCCTCATACCCCTGGGCGCACTGGTGATGTCACTGGTCAAGGAGCAGAGCGTCACCGCGGCCGAGCAGCGCGCCGCAGCCCTCGCACCCGTCCTCACGCTCACCACGGATCCGTCCGCGCTGCGGGAATCCGCCGCCGGACTCGACGCGGCGGAGCACCTGGTCATCCATCTCCCCGACGCGCAGAGCCTCGGCGACTCCCAGGCTCCCGTGAAACTGCTCGAACGGGCCCAGCAGGGACGCGAGTCCATCTCCCAGAAGACTCCCGGCGGATGGATCTGCCTACAGCCCGTGGTGCTCCCCGGCGACCGGGTCGCCGTCATCGAGAACTTCGTCCCCGACGAGGAACTGACCCGCGGGGTCAAGGCCTCCTGGGCGGTCATGCTCCTGCTCGCGGTCGGCCTGGTCGGCGGCTCGGTGCTGGTCGCCGACCGGCTCGGAGCCAAGGTCGTCCGGTCCTCCAAGAAGCTCGCCCAGGCCTCGCACACCCTCGGTCAGGGCAACCTGGATACCCGCGTGGAGCCCATGGGCCCCAAGGAACTGCGCGACGCCGGCGTCGCCTTCAACGCCATGGCCCACCGCATGACCGAACTGCTCGCCATCGAGCGCGAACTGGTCGCCGACCTGTCCCACCGGCTGCGCACCCCGCTGACCGCCCTGCACCTGGCATCGGAGCGGATGGCCGGCACACCGGAGTCGGCCAGGGTCGAGGCGGCGGTCCACGCACTGGAATCGGAACTCCAGGCCATCATCACCACGGCACGGACACCGCTCGCCGTGGGCCCGATGGGCCACGGCATGCGCAGCGCGGAAACGAACACGGGCCGGACGCCGACCGGGACGGGGCCGGCGTCCGAGTGCCCCCGGTCCGAGGCCGCCGAGGTCGTGCGGCGCCGGACCGCCTTCTGGTCGGTCCTCGCGGAGCAGCAGAACCGCCCCTGCTCCCTGGACCTCACCCAGGAGCCCACGGCCGTCAGCCTCAGCGACGACGACATCGCCGCGGTGGTGGACGCGCTCATCGGCAACGTCTTCAGCCACACCCCGCCCGGCACCGCGTTCGGGGTCCGCGTCGCCCGTACCGCCCAGGCCGTGGAACTGGTGGTGGAGGACGCCGGGCCCGGCATCCCGGAACCGGACCGGGCCCTCTCCCGCGGGAGCAGCACGGGCTCCTCGGGGCTCGGCCTCGACATCGCCCGCAGGGCCGCGGCCGTCACCGGGGGCACGATGCGCATCGCACACGGCCCGCAGGGAGGCGCGCACATCACCGTGGTCTTCGCCCTGGCACCGCCCGCGCCGCCGGAGCGCGGACCGCGCGGCTCGCGCAGGCGTGCGCGGTGGTGGCCGCGCACGCGGTGACCGTGCACGGGCCCGCCGGGCCGGTGATGGGGAGGATGGGCCGCCGGAGCTGTGGCAGGATGCCGCGATGATCTCCAACTCGCCGATACCGCATGTGGTTCCCGCAGGTCGTATGGCCCGGTCGGAACAGCCCGTGCTCGCGCTGACCGGTGGGTGGGAGCTGCGCCTCTGGCACCAGGACGACGCGGACGCGTTGTGCGCCGCCGGCCAGGACCGGACCGTTCGCCTCTGGAACCGGCTGCTGGTGAACTCGCCGGAGGAGGCGCGTCAGCGGATCGAGCGCATGCACCGGCGGTGGCGGGCCGAGCTCGGCGCGATCTGGGCCGTCGCCCGGCCGGACGGTCCGGCCGTGGGCCTGATCGGCTGGAACGACGTCGACCTCCAGGGCGGCAGCGCCGAGATCGTCTACTGGCTGCTGCCCGCGGCCCGCGGCGGGGGCGTCGCCGTCGAGGCGACACGGCGGGTCAGCCGGTGGGCACTGGACGACCTCGGCCTGCACCGTCTGCGGTTGTGCCACTCGGTGGCGAACCCGGCGTCGTGCCGCGTGGCGGACAAGGCCGGATACACCTTCGAAGGCACCATGCGCGGCGCACTGCTGCACGCCGACGGATGGCACGACCAGCACCTGCACGCCCTGGTCCGGGGCGATGTCTGATCCCGCGACGGCCAGCGACCGCAAGGGGTGCGGCAAGGGGTGCGGCCGTCAGCTGCAATCCGACAGGAACCGGCCTTCGAGGTGGTCGGAACTGAGGAAGAGGAAGCCGCTTCCGTAGCCGAAGTTGAGGAAGAACGGGTCTGCGGCGTCTTCACCCCGGTCCTGGAACTGACAGAGGAACCGCCAGGAGGCGTCGATGCCGAAGGCCCGGTGGTTGGGGTAGACGGCTTCGCCGCCCTGGAAGTCCTTGGGTCCTTCCTCCTCCGGGAATTCGACCTCGGGGCCCTCGCGCCGCAGCCACCGCGCGAAGGCGGCGGCCCGGTTCGCCGCCTCGTCGAGTTCCGGCGGCAGCGGAGTCAGGTCCGTGAGCCATTCGACGGGCACCTCCGTGTCGTCCGGACCCCACCGCCACAGGGTCCTCCCCCGTGTACCGGGAGGCCCGACCGACACGAAGGACGGAATCCGCCCGCCGGGCTGGACGAGGACGACGGCCTCACCGTCCTCCGGTGCGGCGCCGCCCATGTCCATGTCCTCCTCGTGCAGGAACAAGTACGCGAGGCGCACCTCGTCTCCCGGCACCCGGAACTGTCCGACGAACACGAGCGGCTCGCTCGTACGCGGATGCACCGGCCAGGCCGGTCCGTCCAGCCAGACCGGCTGCCCGCCGAACTTCGACACCGGTTCCGTGACCGGCTCGCGCGCGGCCCGGAAGGACATCCGCAGGCGCGGCAGGAAGGCGGCGTCGTAGGGGCCCGCGGCCCGGCCCGTCGGTTCGGAGTTCACGCCTCCGACGCTACGCCACCCCACCGACAGCACCCGTCCCTAGTCTTGACCTGCCGTAGAAGTGCTTTGTTAGGTGGTGTCGTGGGGCTGCCATGGGACGGCTTGTTGGCAGGCGGGCGGCGGTGACGAGGGTGACGTGGCGGTGCCAGCCGATGAACGAGGGGCCCTCGAAGTGGTTCAGGCCCAGGCAGGTTTTCGCTCGCGGTAGTCGTGCTCGATCCGCCAGCGGGCTTTCGCCAGCCGGACCAGGTCCTGGCGGGGATGTCGGCGGGCAGGTTCGATATCCAATACCTGACGGGCTCGTCGTGCCCTTCTGGCCATTGCGCGATCAGCCAGGACAACGGGATCGTGCCGTCGGCAGGTTTGGGCTGCCGGCCCGCGAGGCGGACGCGCAGGAGCACGAAGTGCGCGCTCATCGCAGGCTTGGCGCTTGCGCGTCAGGTCAGGGTCCGCCCTCGATCCCGGCCCGCGGCCATCACGTGGTCACGTAAGGAGACCGGGCGGGTGCGGTAACGGTCCGAGACCGCCGTATGCGGGCTGGTGCGGTTCGGCGTCCTGTCCGTGGGCAGGCATCTTGCCTTTCGTCTGGAGCACCCAGGCCAGGCCGCGGTCTTTCTAGACCGTGCCGGAAGTCCGCGTTCGCACCGTAGCCGGTGGTGTCCGCAACCAGGACAGCGGGCCGCAGCCCGGTAGCGGCAGGTTCATCGAGCATGTCCAGGGCCGGCTGCCACTTGGGCCGGTGGTGGACGGTGTCGGGGATCCGGCAGGCCCGCCGACGCGCTTCGGCTTCGGGCTCGTCCCAGGCGGCCGGCAGGAACAGGCGCCAGGACAGTGGGCACGAGGCGGTATCGGAAGCGGCGTGGACACTGACGCCGATCTGGCAGTTGCCGACCTTGCCCAGGGTGCCCGAGTACTACCGTGCCACCCCGGGCGAGGAACGGCGGTCCTTGGGGGAACCGGTGTCGTCCACCACTCACACCTGCGGCCGCACCGCCGCAAACGCCCGCCATGCCAGCCGAGCCCGCACCTGATCGACCGGCCAGGTCGAGGACGTCATGAACTGCTGCAACCGCTGATGGTCCACCCCGAGACGCTCGGCCGTCCAACAGCAGGCCCCGCAGATACAACTGGCCCTTCTCCAGCCGGTCCCGCCGCACCAGCGGCGCGAACACCTCGGAGGCGAACTCTTCCAACCGGCCCCGCACCGCCGCAAGCTCCCCAGCCCTCATGCAGCCAGCGAACTACCGCACGCCCGACCTGAGAAGACCAGCCAACAAAGCGCTACGGGTCGACGGCGGAGGCCAGCGGCAGCAGTGCGGGGCGTTTCGCGGTGCGGCCGTCGCCGGAGGAGCGGCCGCGGAGGCGGCGGCCCAGCCAGGGGCCGAGGAACGCGGCCGCCCAGCGTAGTTCGGCTGCCATGGCCATGGTCGAGCCCCCCGGGGCGATCGGCCGCGGTGGCAGCGGGTGCGTCCAGGTGTCGTCGCTGCCGGGCAGGCCGACGGCGTGGGCGAGGGCCGCCGCGATCCGTTCGTGGCCGATGGGGCTGGCGTGCAGCCGGTCGTCGGTCCACATCCGCGGGTCGGTCACGGCGGCCGGCCGGGCCGTCTCGGCGACGGCGACCCCGTGGCGGGCGGCCGCCGCGCGGATGCGGTCGTTGAGGTCGGCTATGCGCGGTGCGGCGGGTCGGGCGAGGGGCACGAGCACGCTGAGGTCGGGGAAGGTCACCGTCGCCACGTGGGCCCCTGCGGCCGTGAGCGCGGCGAACATCTCCTCCAGGTGCCCGGCGACTTCCGCGGCGTCGAACCGGGGCCGGAGGACGTCGTTGACCCCGGCGACGACGGTGGCCAGGTCGGGGCGCAGGGCCAGGGCTGGGCCCAGTTGTTCGGCGCGCACCTGCCCGGCGAGACGTCCCCGGACGGCCAGGTTGGCGTACTGGAGGCCGGGATTGACGGCGGTGAGGTGTTCGGCGAACCGGTCGGCGAAGCCGCGCAGGCCCACGGAGTCGTCCCCGTCGCCGAGGCCTTCGGTCTGACTGTCGCCCAGGGCGACGTAGCGCAGGTACTCACCGTTCGGCACGGGCCAGTCTCTCCTTCAGGATCGCCGCGCTCCGGCGGCACCAGTCGCGGTGTCCCTGCTCGAAGGCGAGGCCGCGTAGACCGGTCAGGTACCCGCCGATCCGCTCGCCGTGGAGCAGGAACTCGTCTTCGTCCATGTCGCCGCGCATCTTCCGCAGCACCTTGCCGATCAGTTCGATCTTGGCGTCGGCGGCGGCCGCGCGCGCTTCGAGCTGCGCGATCACCGGTCCGATGCCGATCCGGTCGGCGGTCTGGACCTTGACGAGCAGGTCGTCACGGATGACGGAGGACTTCAGCGGGGCTGCGGCGAACTCCTCCAGTTCGGTGCGGCCGGCCGCGGTGACCCGGAAGAGGCGTTTGTTGGGCCGGGCCTCCTGAACCACCTCGCGGCCCTCGACCAGCCCTTCCTTCTCCAGCTTGGCCAGCTCGGCGTACAGCTGCTGGGGCAGGGCGTGCCAGAAGTTCGCGACGCCGATGTCGAAGGACTTCGCCAGTTCGTAGCCGCTGAACTCGCCGTCCAGCAGCGCCGCCAGTACGGCATGTCGCAAAGCCATCGCGGTCGCCCCTTCCCCTTCCTCGCCAACCTCTGCATCATACTCATGAAAGTGACTAGTCAGATTCATGAGTATGAGGAGGGGTCATGGAGACAGCCGAACGCTTCCGCGCCGCCGTGGAGAAGCGGGATCTTGCCGCGTTGGAGGGCCTGTTCGCCGAGGACGTCCGGTTCTACAGCCCGGTGAAGTTCACGCCCTTCGAGGGCCGGCCCATGGTCCTGGGCCTCTTCGGGGTCCTGATGCGCGTCTTCGAGGACTTCCGCTACGTCGGCGACTTCGAGGGCGCGGCCGAGACCAGCGTCGACGGTCAGGAGCTCCCGGCGGAGGTCCTGCTCTTCCGGGCGGCGGTGGACGGCCGGGAGATCCACGGGATCGACCTGCTCCACTTCGATGAGGCGGGCCGCATCAAGGAGTTCACCGTGATGGTCCGCCCGCAGTCCGCCGTGCAGGCCCTGGGTCAGGCGGTCCTCGGCGGCCTGGTCGCCGACGGTCTCGCCTAGCTAGGCCGTTTCCTTCGGGTCTTGTCGGCCGAGCCCGCGGTGTGCGGTGCCAGGGGGTCTCCCCGGGCCCGCAGGGCCGAGGGGGAGCAGGGCAAGGCGGAGATGCGCGCCGCGTACTGGACGTACTCGGGCGCCCCGACCGCCTGGGGGTCCCCCCGGACGGAGCACGGTGGATCGGGTGCGGTGCCGGGCGCCCGGGCCCGGCGAGATCCGGAGGAGATGGTCTTGGCACCGCTTGCGGTGCCAGTCCCGTGCACGTCGGGCCGGAGTGCGGACGGCCGTGGCCGCCCGCACTCCCTCGCCGCCACGCCGTCACGCCGGGACGGCAGGACGCCAGGCCGAGGGGCGGTCCCGCGACGGCTTAGTCGGAGGTCGGGCGCAGGACCAGGGTGACGAAGCCGAAGCTGTCCCGGTAGCCGTGCAGCCATTCCGCACGCCGGACGGTGGCAGTCCGCAGTACCTCGGCGGCGTCCGGATCGGCGGGGTGGTCGAGGGCCCACGAGGCCAGCGAGCCCAAGCAGGACCACTCGTACGCGTCCAGCTCCTCGCGCGTGCTGACGTGCGCGTGTACGGGAGCCCACCCGTCGTCGACGATGAGGTCCACGGTGGTCGCGAGGTCGTCGAGCTCACCGAAGATCTCGACGGCCTCCCGGGAGGGCGCGCGGTCCCAGAAGCTCTCACCGAGCAGCACGCGGCCGCCGGGAGCCAGGTGTTGCCGGGCCGCCGCGAGGGTCGGCAGCAGGCCGCCGAAAGCGTGGGTGGCCCCGACGCTGAGTACCAGGTCGAAGGGCTGGTCGGAGACGAAGTCCGCGGCCTTCTGCTGGTGCACGACGAGACGTTCCTGAACGCCGAGCCGGCCCGCCGACCGGCGGGCCTGCGCCACCGACTCCTCCGAGGTGTCCACGCCCTCGGCGTGCAGACGGGGGTGCGTGGCCAGGGCGCGCAGGAGCCATTCCGCGGTACCGCACCCCAGGTCGAGCACCCGCTCGCCGTCGCGCGGTGCGCCGTGTTCGAGCAGTCGGCGTACCGATTCGTCGCCGAGCGGGGCCTTTATGGGGTGGTCGGCGTGGGCGATCCTGGAGATCTGTTCATGATTCACCGGGGCAGCTTGCCAACGCCGTAGCCCGCGCGCACCCCATTTCCGTCCGGCTACCGGACACGCCCCGGCCTAGGCTGTGTCGGACAAATGATCACGGATCGGTTCGCGGAGCCGGAGGGTCAACGAGGCCAGGATGACTCCGGCGCGGTAGCGGTCGGCGAGCTTGTCGAACCTGGTCGCGATCGCGCGGAACTGCTCGAGGCGTGCGAAGCATCGTTCGACCACGTTGCGGTCGCGGTAGACCTCCTCATCGAAGGCCCCCTCACCACCCGCTGTGAGCTGCGTACGCCCTGTTATCGAGAAGATGTTCCGCTCCAGGTGGGATGCGGGTTACTGCCCCTGCGCGCAAGATCCCTTCAGGGGAGCACCACATGCACGTCGCCGAATCCGAAGCCCGCCCTGGGCGCCCACCCGGTGTCACCAGCCCGGGCGGGTATCACGTGGGCCCTCCTGCGTGACGTTTGCCTTGTTGTTGCTCAAGGCACATCTATGGGCTCGTAGAGCACGTCGGTTCTGAGAATTGTTTTCGTACCCTCAAGAAGCGGGGCCGAGTCGTGAAGCGTTCGATGCCAGAAGAGGAGCGCATCGCCCGGTTCGGGGCGGTGAGCGCTCAATATTTCCTCAGGCTCTGCGAGCCGGGGCCAGTCCGAAAAGTTGCGTTGCGCAAAGGGAAGGTCGTTCTGCTTGTCGGCGATGAACCGCGTTTCTCCGCCCACTGCCTCGTACGACAGGTAGACGACGACGGTCAGGTGAGTTCGCGTTCCATCGGGGGCGAAATAGGGCGAATCGTAGTGCGGGACAAGAAATCCGTCGCGTTCGTACGTGATGAAGCGCATACGCGGATTGACGCACGCCGGCTTCCAGTGCCTGCCGTCTGTATCCGTCGGATCGTCCGGTCCTACTTCAAACGACAGGAACGTCCGCAGCCTGCGGTAGAACTCTGCCGCCAAGACTTCGGATTCAGCCGTGGCACGGAGATAGCCGACCGGATCTCCCTCTGCGTAGTTGGCGGCAATGCCGTCTAGGCCCACCGGCACGAAGCGCTGGGCAGCGAGTTCGGCGGTGAATACCGCCACTTCAGCCGGAGTGAGGAAATGGCGAATCACCCTGGCATCGACGTGTGG
Source organism: Streptomyces sp. NBC_01214 (assembly GCF_026340975.1). GTDB lineage: Bacteria > Actinomycetota > Actinomycetes > Streptomycetales > Streptomycetaceae > Streptomyces. Next base: position 4,363,669 of record NZ_JAPEOS010000001.1, read on the forward strand.
GATCTCCGACTCGGTCGGGGCCCATGAGTCATCGGCGGATATTCGGTTCAGCGTTTCTTCGGAGAGATCGAAGGGATTTACCGGCATTTCGAACATGCTCACTTGTCCGTCCTGGGGTCATTGTCGATGCCGCAGCGGCCGTGGCTCCGGGCGCCCGGAACGGCCGCGGGCGGCACAGTGAGGTGAACGGCGGGACTGCCGGCCACATACTCGTGCGTGTTGAATCTGTGGAGGTTCGCCAAGCGTGCTGCCAGTTCCTCGAATTCGAGGTGGGTGAATTCCGGCCAACTCTTTTTGTGTGATTCTCTCTCGCCGGACGGGATCGTGAGCCGTTCCGGATAGTGCTCGACGAAGTCGTACGAGGTCCCGAAGGCGACGGAATCGAGGAGGGCAGGGTGCCGCGTGGCGGAGGGTGGAGGGGGGCTGGCGTGGCGCACGAAACGCTCCTAGCGGGTGGATTTCTCCGGGAGGGGAGGGGTTGCATCATCCGAGTTCACGCTTCGATCGACGCGCTTCTTCGCGTCGGCGCGCGGCGTCACGAGCGCCGGAGTCTTCGAGGGTGTGAAGTGCACGAGCGGTGGATCGGAGAACAGGGATCGCGCATCAGGGATCAGGCGCTGGGGTGCCGCAGCGTTGAAATGGGGACAGCCTTGTGTCGATCTCTGCCGGGGGTCCGGGGGTCCGGGGGCCCGGGGGTCCGGGGGTCTGGCGGCAGGCGGCCGCCGGGCGGCTGGTGCGCGCGCCGGCATGGCTCCGGGCTCGTGCTCGACGTCACGGCCGTGCGTGCGGCGGCGGATCGAGGCTCCTGGAGTCAATGCCCGCAGGTAGCGGGGGCCGCCGAGCGATTATCGTCATGATGACGAGAATAGACTGGCGTGAACCCACAAAGCAAGCAGGACGTCCCCAACGCGGCGGAAGGGGGCGGGGGGCGGGGCGGGGACCGGCTCGGGGGACTACCGATGCGCGGTAGTCCCCCGAGCAGCGCTGGGCCGCTCCGTACCGGGTGACCGCACGTGCGGTGTGCGAACACCGCTCTGACGCGGAGCCAGGCCGCCTGGCGTCATTGTCCGTTGCCAATGAAGTGAGTCGAGTGCGGTGTCCTGACCTGGGCCGACTAAGCGGTCATCTCGTTTGGCGAGTCTGGGGGAGCAGATTAGGGTGCAGGCGATGCTGGTGAAGGCGAGGAAGTGTTCGGCTTTGCGTTCGTAGCGGCGGTGGAGTCGGCGGCAGTCGGCGAGCCAGGCCCTGCTGCATTCGATGGTCCAGCGATGGCGGCCCACTCATGGCGGCTCCGAGAGCCGCACCGACAAATGGAGAGATCAGTCGTTGAGCATCGAAATCAGGCCAGGGTGGACGCTGCGCGGTGCGGCGAGGTGCAACGTGGTTGACATACGACGCGCGGTCGATCGCCGAGGTGTCTCGGGTGTGAGGGCTCTGGCTATTGCGGTCGCCGTCACGTCGCTGTCGGTGCTGTCTGTGGGGTGTGGGGTGGACACCCCGCAACTCAACTACACGCCGGTGCGGATGGATCCCGACCCGGCGCGCACGAAGACGAGGGAGGTCTCCAGCCGCCTGCTGGAGATGGCCGGGGTCAAGGGCAGGGTCACGGAGTCCGGCATGAGCGCCACGGCATGCGACACGTACGCCGACGACCGTTTCGCCATGGACCACTCCTGGTCGCTGTACGGCCTGACCGGCGACCAGGTCGACACCGGCATGGAGACCCTGCGGCAGGCGCTTGGCGAGAATGGCTGGAAGATCATCAGGCAGGGCAAGACCAACAGTGTGGACCAGCACCCCGAGATCTACGCCGTGAACGAGACGGAGCACTTTTCGGTACAGGCCACCGCCCTCCAGGGTGGGGGGAAGGAGCCGATGCTCGCCTTCACCGTCCACTCCGCCTGCTACCGCGCGGCCTCCCCCTACGCCGCGAACCACGCGTGACGGTTCCTCGATGCCCAGCTGAGCGGCCCGATGGTCCGGCTTAGGAAGTCAGTTCCCAGGCCCGTGCGAACACCTCGTGCAGGGGCTCCGTCGGCAGCACCCGGCCGAAGGGGGCGCGGACCGAGTTGCTCCACAGCGGGCGCACCTGGTGGGTCGCCAGCTTCACCGTCTCCAGCGGCAGGTTCGGGGCCTTCAGCTCGGTCCATTCCCCGGGCAGGAACACGGTCCGACCCGCCCGCGCCCGCTTGGCCTCCATGACCGCGCCGGTGGCGAGGAGTTCCGCTTGGACCTCCTTGTGCCGCTTGGCGGTCCAGCCGTTCCACCGCCGTACGTTCCGGTCGGTGGGGGCGGCCAGCGCCGCCACCTGGAGGTACAGCGCCGCCGCGTCCGCGCCGATGCCGAGCTCGGCCGCCACCCGCGCGACCAGCTCCGGGCAGGACCGCCGCGGATCCGCCTCGTACGCACCGGCCGGCACCGGTCCGGAGCGGGCCCGGAGCATCATCCGCTCCAGCCCGCCACCGGCCAGCAACGGCGCCACCCGGTCCAACTCCTCCGCGAGGTCGGTGACTTCGCGGACCCGCCGCCACACCTCGGGGTCGGCGACCGCTGCGGGCCGCAGGAACGAGGCGCCGCCGGGCGCGCACACCACCAGGGAGCCGGAGTCGTACGCGGCCACCGGTACCGGGCCTTCCTCCTCGCGGCCGTCCATCGCCACCGGCAGCAGCCCGGGCCCGAACCGCTCCGCGATCCGCGCCGAGGTGTCCTGGACCCGGCCCCCGGGCAGTGCCAGCAGCAGCTCCGAACGCGCCAGTTCGGCGCGCAGCCGCTCGTACACGTCCATCGCGCCGGCCACCGCCGGATCCCCGACGGGCCGGTCCGTCCAGGCCCACACCAGCGCGCTCGCCATTCCGAGGAGGTCGAGTCCCACCGGGGTGCGGTACGGCAACTCGGGTCCGGCCGGGGGCACGGCCCGGACCTCCACCCCGACGCCGTACCGGGTCGCAGCCAACTCCCAGCCGGCCGCCTCCACGGGCGCGTTCGCGGTCGTCTCCGTGGCGGCCTCCCAGCCACCCGCCAACCGCCGGGCCCATACCTCGCCGAGTCCCAGGTCGGTCTCCAGGGCGTCCGCCGCCTCGTCGTGCACGGCGGGCAGCGCCCCGAGCAGCTCCCGCCACACCCCGGCCATCCGCTCCGCGGCCGCATCGACCCCGCCCGGCCGCCACAGCTCGGCCGGGTCCTCGGGCAGGGCCGCGGCCAGGACGGCGCGCTGTCCGGCGCCCCCGAGCCGCGCACGCAGTTCCTCGTACGCCCCGGCCGTCAGCGCGGTCGCCCGGTACGGGGCCTTGCACGCCAGGGCGCGGTCCTCGTCCCGGTGGGCCCGGCCGACCAGACCGGCCACCACGAGCCGGGCCACGGCCCGCCGGACACCGGTCAGTTCCGCGAAGCGTGCGGCTGCCGACTCGGGCACCGGGACCGGACCGTGCGCCTCGACCGCCGCCACCAGGGCGCGCAGCCGGGCGGCGTCGTCCCGCCGCACCCGCACCGGGCGGGCCTGTGCGAGCACCGCCGGCACCGGGTCGCCGTCCGGATCTCCGACGGCGGGCGCCACGAACCAGCACGCCGACCCGCCGGACCGCAGTGCGGCGGACGCCACGGCCGTCCCGCCCGCCCGCAGCCCGTCCAGGTCCGCGGAGCCGGGCGTCCGGCCCACCCACCATCGGCTGCCCGCACGGGCGAAGGGCTGGTCGGCCCAAGTGTCTAGCAGCGCGAGCAGGGCGGCCCGATCCGCGTCCGGGGTGGGTGCCACCGCCGCCCGCCACGCCACGGCGTCGATCGAGCCCAGCAGCTGCGACCAGTCGTGCGGCGGCGCGGGCGGCGACAGCCGCCGCACCTCCTCCACGATCGTCCCGGCCAGGCAGGCGCCGTCGGCGGCCAGCGCGCCGAGCGTCGCCGGCAGGGCCACGTCCCGGGTCCGCCCGTGCGCGTCCTCCTCCCCGCCCGGGACCAGCCCGAACAGCGCGGGCAGCAGCTCGGTGTCCCGCGCGGACCGGCGCAGCACGACCGGCGGGGCCTCTGCGATCAGGGACACGCGCCGGTGCAGGGCCCGCCGTCGCTCCTCCACCCGGGCCGCCCGCCCGGCCACCGCCACGACCGCCTCGGCCAGGACCGGGTCGGTGACCTCCGGCAACTCCCGGGCCACGACCGCGCGCAGCGCCTCCTCGCCGGTGAGGGCGGCCGCCAGCAGGGCCTGCGCCGTCTGCCCGTCCACGCTCCGCAGCGCCCGGGACCCGGCCGCGTCACGCGTGCGCAGCAGGTACCAGAAGGCGGGCGGCAGGGCCACGCCCGCCGACACCGTGACCTGCCGGGCCGGCCTCACCCGCGGGTGCTTGGGGGAGTGGTGCCCGTCCAGCTCCCACAGCAGGACGCCGTCCGCGGTGTACGCGCGCACACCCGTATCGGTCTGCGCCTCGGCCAGGACCACGTCCTCCACCGCGCCCTCCGGCGCGGCCCACAGCCCCCACGGCTCCTGCCCCGGCCGGTCGATGTCGAAGCGGGCCGTACGTCCGTCCACGCTCTCCACCAGGTAGTGGTCGGGCGCGTGGTCGCGGTGCCGGGTGCGGAACAGCACCCGGGTCCCGACCAATCCGTCCCGGCTGCCCAGCGGGGAGTCGGACAGCCCGGCGGGCAGCGGTGCCAGTTGCAGCGCCTCCGAGTCCAGGCTCATTCCCACCTCGGACGGCTCCGCGGCGGCATCGGCGCCCGGTGCGCGGCCGGGGAACTCCGGCAGCGCAACGGCTCCCCGCCGTTCCCCGGTGACCGGGTCCACCACCTCCCACGGCTTCCGCCCGTAGATCGTGTTGGTCCAGATCCGGGAGCCGTCGCCGAGCAACAGCTCCTCGCCGTCGATGCCTTCGGTGTCCCCCGGACGCAGCACGCGCAAGCCGCTGTGGCGACCGCCCCCGTCGGCGCTCTCGAACTGGAAGCCGTACGCCCCGTCCAGGCTGCCGCCGAACGGCACCATTCCGCCCAACTCCGCGGGCTCGAAGGGTTCCTCGGGGCGGTCCGCCCAGACTGCGGTGTCGCAGAAGTACGGGTTCGGCTTGAGGGTCCAGCTCACGAGGAAGGAGCCGCCCACGTAGTGCACGGCGAACAGGGTCGCGTCCTCGGGAACCGTGAACCGGCAGGAGCCCCGCTCCCCGTCCGGGGCGACGGCGACCGCCCGGTCCCGCCCGAACACCGTCAGCACCGGCCAGGTGCAGGTCACCCCGGCGACGCCCGGCAGCGGCGGCTTCGCCGCGGACCCGGTGGACCCGGTGGACCCGGTGGACTCGGCCGGCCCGGCCGACTCCGCGAACCCCGCGTACACCGACTCGAGCGCCGGCCAGGCGAGTTCCTCCGGCAGGCCGGCCGCCAGCGAGCGCCGCAGCGTGCCCGCCGTGCCCGCCCCGGCGAGGGCGTCGACGATCCCGCCGAGGGCCGCCACCGTCTGCCGGTCCAGCAGGGTCTCCAGCTCGGCCACGGCCTCCTCGGCCCCCGCCATGCCGCCGCCCCCGACCGTGCCGACGAGCTTGCCGACCCGCCCGGCCACCTCGTGGGCGATGCCCTCGTTGCCCGGCAGCAGCGTCACCGCGGACCCGGTGCGGCGCCCGCGCGCGGTCCAGTGGTCCGGAAGCAGATCGGCGTGGACCGTCCCCTCCAGGCGGGGGCCGAACACCGGGTCCGCGGCCAGCGCGACGAGGTCCCGCCGCGACCGCTCCCCCCAGAACCGCATCCGGACCTCCGCGCCCGGGTCGACCACCGCGGCCCCGGCCGCCAGGCAGGCGTCCAGCACGTCCGCGTCGAAGCCCTGGTAGTGGTAGCGGGTGGTGTGCACCGCGACGGGGGTGCCCGCCGCCCGCAGCCGCGGGCCCAGCCGGACGACCAGGTCGAGGAATTCCGCCGGCAGCGGCTGCCGGGAGACCCCGCCGCCGGACCGGAGCGCGTACTGGTACATGCGGACGAACTGTCCGACCCAGTGCGCCAGCCCGCCCTCCGGCACCAACCGCCCGGCCGCCATCGCTTCCGTCGCGCCGCAGCCGATCAGCATCCGCAGCCAGGCCCCGCCGTCGGTGACCCCGGCCGGGAAGACCTCGACCAGTCCGGCCAGGACGGCGTCCGCCGGCGGATGCGCCGTCAGGACGGCCTCCGCGGCGGTCAGTAGCGCTTCGGGCACCGACTTCCCGCGGGTGACCGACAGGATCGCGCCCACCATCCGCGCGGCCTCGTCGTCACCGTGCCCGGCCGCCTTGGCCGACGCCCGTACCCGGCGCACCAGATCCGCCGGCAGGTCCGCCGGCGAGCCGGCCCACGCGGTCAGGAACGCCTCCAGTGCCGTGTGCGCCGCCGCCGGATCGAGGGTCTCGGCGAGGAAGCGCTGATGGGCCCCGAACTCCTTGGCCGGCATGGCTCCACCCGCCGCGAACAGCAGGGCGTTGGCCCGGCGGTAGCCGGGATCCACCGGCAGCCCGTGCTCGGCCTCGGCGGCGCGCGCCGCCGCGTAGGCCCGCCCGCCGGGTCGGCTGCCGTACCCGATCAGGCGATGGCCCACCGTGTCCCAGAACCACGGCAGGTGCGCCGGCGGCAGCCGCCGTGCCCGCGCCGTCATCGTGTCGACGAACCGGCCGGGCTTCTCGTGGGACCGGCCGAGCTCGGTGTACATGTCCTCGATCAGGTCCCGCGCGGCCCCGGCCGCACCCGGGTCGTGGGCGGCGACCCAGTCGGCGTACGTGGTGGAGGCGTGCGGGCGCGAAGCGGGCACCAGGGCATCGAGCGAGACGATCATGCTTCGCATCGTCGCACGGACCACTGACACCACCCGGCCGCAGCGGAGCGGCCCTCCCCTCCCGGCCCCGGTCCCAGCCCCGGCCTTCCGGCCCCGGCCTTCCGGCCCCGGCCTTCCGGCCCCGGGCCCTGGGCTCCGGGCTTCCGGGCTTCCTCTAGAGTGCTTCCGTCCCGTACACGTGACTGTGACCCCGGCCGGGCGGCGCGTGCCGACCCGCGCACGGGCCCGAGCGAGGAGCAACCGTGACCGACCTGGCGTCCATATCCCTGCAGCAGGAGATCGCCCGCGATCTCCAGGTGAGCGCGTCCTTCGACGTCCGGCAGGAGATCGAGCGCCGAGTGGCCTTCCTCGCCGAGCGGCTGACCTCCACGGGTCTGCGCGCACTGGTCCTGGGCATCAGCGGGGGCGTGGACTCCACGACCGCGGGCCGCCTGTGCCAGCTCGCCGTCGAGCGGGTGCGCGCCGCCGGGCACGAGGCGACGTTCTTCGCGATGCGACTGCCCTACGGGACCCAGGCCGACGAGAAGGACGCGCAGCTGGCGCTGGACTTCATCCGGGCCGACCGGGTCCTGACCGTGGACGTGAAGGCCGCGAGCGACGCCGCCCTGGAAGCGGCGCTGACCGGCGGCACGGTCTTCCGCGACGCGCACCACCAGGACTTCGTGCACGGCAACATCAAGGCCCGGCAGCGCATGATCGCCCAGTACGCGGTGGCGGGCGCGCACGAGGGCCTGGTGGTCGGCACCGACCACGCCGCCGAGGCGGTCTCCGGCTTCTTCACCAAGTTCGGCGACGGCGCGGCCGACGTCGTCCCGCTCACCGGCCTCACCAAGCGCCGGGTGCGCGCCCTCGCGGAGGAGCTCGGCGCGCCCGCCGCGCTGGTGCACAAGACCCCGACCGCGGACCTGGAGACGCTCGACCCGGGCAAGCCCGACGAGGACGCGCTCGGCGTCACCTACGACGACATCGACGACCTCCTGGAGGGCAAGCCCGTCGCGGGGACCGCCTTCGCGGCCATCGTCACCCGCTACCGCCTCACCGAGCACAAGCGACAGCTGCCGATCGCCCCCTGAGCCGCCCCGCGCCGGCCCGGCGTTGAGCCGAACGGCTCAACGCCGGGCCGACGACGGGCCCGCCCCGCACGCCCGCACCTATCGTGGAAACGACCTCATGACCCGGCGGTGGCGTGCGGACAGGTGGATGTGGACGGATCAGGGATCGACTATCACGAGGTCTTCCACGCCCTTCCGGGTGCGGTCGCACTGCTGACCCCTGACCTGGTGTACCTGGACGCCAACGAGTCGTTCGTGGAGACGTCCGGCCGTACCCGCGAGCAGCTCATCGGCCGCTACCTCTTCGACGTCTTCCCCGACAACCCCAACGATCCGGCGGCCAACGGCATGCGCAACCTGCGCGCCTCCCTGGAACGGGTCGTGGCCACCGGGGAGCCCGACACCATGGCCGTCCAGCGCTACGACGTCGAGTACCCCGACCGGTCCGGGGTCTGGCACGAGCGCTACTGGAGTCCCGTCAACGTGCCCGTCCTCGCCCCCGACGGCACCGTGGCACTGCTCCTGCACCGCGTGGAAGAGGTCACCGAGCTCATCCGGGCCGGCTCCCGCAGCGGCGGCGACCACGCCCAGGTGCTGGAGGCCGAGATCTACACCCGTGGCCGGGAGCTCCAGGAGGTCAACGAGCGCCTGCGCCGGGCCCACGCCCACGAGCGCGAGGTGGCCCTCCACCTCCAAGAAACCCTGCTGCCCGCGCCGCGCCCGCTCGGCCACCACCACGCCGCCGTCCGCTACCGGCCCGCCACCATGGCCCTGAACGTGTGCGGCGACTGGTACGACCTCGTCGACCGGCCCGGTCGCACCGCCGTGTCCGTCGGCGACGTAGTCGGCCACGGACTCGGGGCCGCCGGCGTCATGGGCCAGCTGCGCAGCGCCCTGTCGGCCGCCTCCCACGTCGCCGAGGGCCCGGCCCAGGCCCTGGAGGTCCTCGGCCTGTACGCCCGCTCCGTCGACGGCGCCGAGTCCACCACCGCCGTGTCCGTCTTCATCGACTGGAACAGCCGCACCCTCACCTACAGCAGTGCCGGCCACCCCCCGCCCCTGCTCTGCCACCCCGACGGCACGGTCACCTTCCTCGACCGGGCCACCGACCCCCCGCTCGGCGCCCGGCCCGAACACGCCCCCCGTCCCCAGGAGCAGCTCGCCTTCGCCGAAGGCTCCACCCTCGTCCTCTACACCGACGGGCTCATCGAGCGCCGCCGCGAGGACATCGACATCGGCCTGGGCCGGCTCGCCGACGCCCTCGTACGGCACCGCACCGCCGAGCCCGACGTCCTCGCCGACGCCCTGCTGGCCGATCTCATCCCCGCCGTCGGCATCACCGACGACACCGCACTGGTCGTCCTGCGCCTGTGACGGCCGCCCCCGGGCAAATTCGAAGGCGTCCACGGCCCCGGCTGCATAGGCTCGATCCATGCCGAGCCCCGCACTCCAGCGCGTCAACGCCTTCCTTTCGGACTTCGCCCGCCGCCAGGCCGCGCGCACCACGGTCCTTCCCGGAGGGTTCGCCGTGTACGACGACGCGTTCGCGCAGTCCTACGCGAACAACCAGCTCGTCATCGACGCGGCCGTCGACCCCGAGGCGCTGCCCGCTCTCGCGGAAGAAGCCCTGGGGCACCTGCCGCACCGGCTGATCTCCGTACTCGACGACGAGACCGGCCGGGCGTGCGCGGGGCCGCTGATCCGGGCCGGATACACCCACTCCACTTACCTGGTCATGCTGCACACGGGCCCGGTGCCGGACGCCGGACCCGCGCAGGAGGTGGACCTCGACGCACTGCGCGTACCGCTGACCCGCCGCTGGCGGGGATTCCTCCCGGACGCCGACGGCGAGGTCCTGCGCCAGCTCGTCGACCGGCGCGAGGCCCGCCGGCGCGGGGCGGACGTCGTCCGGTTCATCGGTGCCCGTACGGAGGCGGGCGAGGTCGCCTCCTGGGCCGATCTCTACGTCGACCGGGCGACCGGCACGGCCCAGATCGAGGACCTGATCACCTCGGAGGCCCACCTCGGCCGCGGCTACGCCGACGCGGTCCTGGCGGGCGCCCTGCGCCTGGCCGCCGTCCACGGCAGCGACTTCCGCTTCCTGACGGCCGATGCCTCGGATTGGCCGCGCCACTGGTACGAGCGCCGCGGCTTCGCCGTCATCGGCCACTCGCACGGCTTCGAACGCAGCTGACGCCGTGCGCGCCGTCCGCTCCGTGCGCCGCCCGTGACCGGCCCTCAGGGGCGGGGGTGCAGGGGGACCGGGACGCGCGGCAGGTGGATGCCGAAGTGCGTGCGGTAGGCCGCCAGGACCTCGGCGTCGTCGGCCAGGGTCCGCTCGGTCCGTTCCCCGTCGGCCGTGACCGTCAGCACGCGGTCGCTGAGGGTGGTCCGGCCGGTCTCCGTCAGCAGCGAGCACACCGGCTTGCGGGTGAAACCGGACGCGGGCGAGGTGCTGTGCCACCACGCACCGGTGACGAAGTCGGACAGGACCCGGGGGCGCGTTTCCAGCCGGTACTGGGGCACGCCGTTCTGAAGGACGTCGAGGTCCCCCTCCGGGCCACCGGACGCCGCGATCCGGAACACCCCGCCCGGGTCGGTCTGCTCGCCCCGCTCGTCGAAGGCCAGCGGGAAGTGGCTGTGGTCGCCGAAGCCCACGTCCACCAGCCACGGGCAGCCGTCCTCGCACTCCACGCGCAGCGCCAGGTGGTCGTAGGGCACGCCCGGCACGCCGTCGGCCGAAAGCACCCGGGCCTGCAGCAGCTCCACCCGGTAGCCCAGGGAGTGCAGCAGCAGCGCGAACGCGCCGTTCAGCTCGTAACAGAATCCGCCGCGGCCGTCGTGCAGCAGCTTGTCGAGCAGTGTCTCCCCCTCCAGCACGATCTCCTGTCCCAAGTGGATGGACAGGCTCTCGAAGGGGACGGTCCGCAGGTGCCGCAGGTGCAGGTCGCGCAGGGCAGCCGCACTCGCCGCCCCGGGCCGCTCCGCCCCGATCCGCCGCAGGTACGCGTCAACGCGTGACGCGGGAAGCTCTTCCATCCCGGCAGTCTCGCAACCTGCCCCCGCCCCTGCCATACGCGGTTGGACCTAGGTCCATCGGTCAGCCGTTTCACGGGCGGCTGCCGGAAGCAGGAGCGGGGTGGTCAGGACGAGCAGTCCCGCGGCCGTGAGGGCGGTGCGCGGGCCGGTGACGTCGGCGAGCAGACCGGCGAGCGCCGTGAGGACGGCGACGGACGCCTGCTGGCCGATCGACCAGGCCGACAGGGTGCGGGCGACGAGATGCGCGGGGGTGTGTTCGAGCCGGTAGGTGGCGAGCACCGGGGTGTACAGGCTCATGTTGATGACGATCGCCAGCTGGACCGCCATCACCGTCAGGAGGCCGACGACGCCGGGGCGGACGAAGACCAAGCCGATCAGCCAGACGGCGCGCAGGGTGCCGACGGTCCGGATGACCCGGTTCCGGCCGTGTCGGGCCACGGTACGGCGGGCCAACCGCGACCCGATGAGTCCGCCGATGCAGGGAGCGGCGAAGGCGAGGGCGTACTGCCAGGGCGGGAAGCCGAGCCGGCCCAGCAAGAGCACGGCCAGCAGTGGCTCGGTGGCCATGATCAGGCCGGAGACGAGCATGTTGTTGAGGTAGAGCGCCCGCAGACCGGGATGGCCCATGATGTGCCGCCAGCCGTCGAGCAGTCCGCCGGCCCGGACCGTGCCCTTGCCGGTGGCGTGCGGCGCCCCTTCCCGGCCTCGGATCGCGGTGAGGCACAGCGCGGAGAACAGGTAGCTGAGCGCGTCGGCCACCACGGTGGTGACCGGCCCGAACAAGCCGATCGCCGCCCCGCCCAGCGGCGGCCCGACCGCCAGGGAGCTCCAGTTCGTGGACTCGAAGCGTGCGTTGGCCACGAGCAGGTCATCCGGCGGGACGAGGGCCTTGAGATAGGCGCCGCCGGCCGCGCTGAAAGCGATCTTGGCCGCCGCGACCACGGCCGAGACCACGAGCAGCTGGACGAAGCCGAGCCACCCGAAGAAGTAGGCGACCGGGACCGTCGCCATGACCGCGAACCGCGTCAGGTCCATCGCGATCATGACCGGACGCTTGTGCCGGAACTCCACCCACGGCGCGAGCGGTAGCGCGATCAGCGCGCCCACCGCGGGCCCCACCGCGGACAGTGCGGACACCTCGGCGGGACCGGCGTGCAACGCCAGCACGGCGATCAGCGGCAATGCGCCGAACCCCAGCCCGGACCCGTAGGCGCTCACCGCGTACGCCGTCCACAGCCAGCCGAACCGCCGGCCCAACCGTCTCCTGCCCACCCTGCGCAGCGCTCCCACCCGAACAAACCGACGTTGACCGGGAGAGCTAACCGAGCAGCACAGCAGCAGGTCAAACAACTGCACGGCCAGCTGCCCACAACCATCCGTTGTTCACTAAGGTGGATCGGCGTGGATCTCGAAGCAGTACGCACCTTCGTCGCCGTTGCGGAAGCGGGCCAGTTCCAGAAGGCCGCCGTCGACCTGTCGATCACCCCGCAGGCCGTCTCCAAACGCATCGCCGCACTGGAACGCAGCCTCGGCGTGCGGCTGTTCACCCGCGCACCCCGTGGCGCGGAGCCCACCATCGACGGTCAGGCGTTCCTCCCCCATGCGCGGGAGCTGCTGCGCGTTGCCGAGCGCGCGGTCACGTCCGTACGCCCCGGCCGCCGTCCGCTACGCGTCGACGTGATCGCTTCGCGCGGCGCGCAGGCCGGCCTGATGCGCGGCTTCCACCGCGCGTACCCGGAAGTCGACCTCGACGTGGTGATGCTGTTCGAGATCGAGACGGCCCTCGCCGCGATCCGGTCCGGTGCGATCGACGCGTCGTTCCGCGCCGTCGCCGCCCCGGGCCGGCCCCTTCCCGAGGACATCGAGTCCGTCCGGGTGCTCGACGAGCCGCTCCAGCTGCTCACCGGCCCCGCCCATGCGCTGGCCGGCGCCCGGTCGGTGACCGTCGCCCAGCTCGCCGGGCACCGGATCTGGATGCCCGGCATCGTCCCCGGTACCGAGTGGGGCGCCTACTACGACGACCTCGTCGCCGAGTTCGGCCTCACCATCGAGGCGACCGGCCCCAACTTCGGCTCCGACGCGCTCCTGGACACCATCGCCGACACCCCGGCCCTGGCCACCTTCATGGGCGAGCACACCCGCCTCATCTGGCCCGCCGACCACGGCCTGCGCCGCATCCCGGTGACCGACCCGACGCCCGTCTACCCGCACTCGTTCCTGTGGCACCGCGACAACCCGCACCCGGCCCTGGTCACCCTCCGCGCCCATCTGGCCGCCACGGCGGCCGGCCGTGCTGCCGCCGGGACCTGGGCGCCGGGCTGGGTGATCCCGCGCTGAACGGCCCCCGCCCGCACGGCGATCCTTAGGGGAGTGCGCTGCTCACGCCGTCGACGATCATCATCCACATGGGCTGGGCGCCCGTGCCGAACGCCGAGGCCAGGGCGTAGCCGATCGCCGCGTCCGCCGGCCGGACCTCGCGGTCCTCCCGCCATTCGGCGATGACTGTCTCGTCGCCGTCCGAGGAGAAGTCGCCCAGGTGCACGCCGTCGCGGGTCAGGCGGCTGCTGGGGACGGAGTCCGGGACGAGGCGGTACTCCGCTCCGTCGTACGTCACGTCCACCCGGTACGAGTTCCTGCTCAGGCGGCCCTTCGCCGGCAGCAGCCCGACCACCGCGCCGTCGACCCGCAGGGTGAGGTGCGCCGGGTCACGGGTGCCGATGGCGATCTGCGGGTCCGCCTCGGACGCCGGGTCGCGCTCCAGGCTCACGCGGGGGATCGCCTCGCCGTCGACCTCAAGGCGGTCCTGGCCGTCCTGGCGGACGGTGATCGCGCCGAAGAGGGTGTCTTCGATGGGTGCTCGGTCTGTCTCGTTCACAGGTGTGCGTCGCTTCGGTGTGTGGGGGCGGTGACGTGTGGCGTGTGCGGTGAACCGGTGGAAGGCATAAGGGACTTTCGTATCACCTTACCGGTACTGATCATGGTGCGAGCCGGTGCGAGCCGGTGCGAGCCGGTGCGAGCCGCTGTGAGGCGGTGCGGGTCGATCGCGCCGCCGCGTGCCAGGACCCGGGGCTTCGCGCTGCCGATCGCCACGAGATTGGCTTGAATTCTCGTGCAATGGAAACAAGAAAAGGGGCCGTTTACGGGGCAGTCTTCGCCTTCATCCTGTTCAGGACCGACGGTGCGATCAGGTGGGACACGTCACCACCCAAGTCCATGACCTCCTTGACGAGGGTGGATGAGAAATTGAGCTGCTCACTCGTCATCATGAATACGGTCTCCACGCCGGCGAGACCGTAATTCATCTGCGCCATCTGCAGTTCGCCCTCGAAGTCCCTGATCGTTCGCAGTCCCCTGACGACCACCGTGAACTTCTCCCTGCGGCAGTAGTCCACGAGCAGGCCGTCGGACGATTCCACGCGCACGTTGTCCAGGTCCGCGGTCACCTCGCGGAGCATGTCTACGCGTTCTTCGGCGGTGAAGCGGTACTTCTTGTTTATGTTGACCATCACGCTGACGACTACTTGGTCATATAGGGCGCCTATGCGCCTGATGATGTCAAGGTGCCCATGTGTAACCGGGTCGAAAGAGCCTGGATATACTACGCGCGTCATGGTGGGGATGTTATCGAACGAACGTAGGTATTCCCATCCGCATCGGCATGCCTTCCCGCAGGAGGCGGACGGAGCGGCGGGGCGCACGTCCGTACGCGCTGGTGCACGACCACGTCGTACGCGACCGAAGCGCGTTCATCGGTACGTCCCCCTTCCCGAGGAGGGGGACGTACCGGCTCGGGCGCCCGTCCGGGCGAGGGGGTCGACGCCGTGGCTCAGCGGCTCGTCAGGTAGCCGCCCATGGTCGTGAAGTAGTCGGTGGCGGGCATCTCTTCGCCCTCCTCGGTCCGTACCCGGGTGATGGCGAGGCCGTGGTTGCGGCCGGTGCGGGCGTCGGCTCCGGCCACGATCACGACGCCTTCGCCCTCGCGGTAGAACACGCGGCCGGGCGTGCCCCCGTAACGGCCCTCGGAGACGACGGCGGCCAGTACCTCCAGGCGCCTGCCGCGGTGGAAGGTGAAGGCCGCCGGATAGGGGGCCGACTGGGCGCGGACGAGGCGCTCGAGGTCCTCGGCCGGCCAGTTCCAGTCGATGCGGATGTCCTCGGCCGACCGCTTGTGGAAGAAGCTGGCCTGCGACCGGTCCTGGCGGGTGAACTCGGTCTCGCCGGCCGCGATCCGGCCCAGGGCGCCCACCGTGACCGGCGCGATCAGGTCGACCGTCTTGTGGAACAGGTCGGTGGCGGTGTCCGTCGGGCCGACCGGTACGGCGCGCTGGACCACGATGTCGCCGGCGTCGAGCTCGTCGTTCATCAGGTGGGCGGTGACGCCCACTTCGGGCTCGTTGTTGATCAGTGCCCAGATCAGCGGCGAGAAGCCGGCGTACTTGGGTAGGAGGGAGTCGTGCACGTTGAGGGTGCCGTGGCGGGGCAGGTTGAAGATGCGCGGGGGGATCCACGTGCGCCAGTTGTTCGCCACGATGATGTCCGGTTCCGCCTCCTTCAGTCGGGTGAACAGTTCCTCGTCGTCGGGGCGGTTGCGGATGAGCACCGGGACGCCGTGGTCGTCGGCGAGGTCGGCGACCGAGTCGCTCCAGATCTTTTCGTACGCGTGCTCGCTCTTCGGGTGCGTCACGACCAGAACGACATCGTGTTCGGACTCCAGCAGGGCTTGCAGGGTGCGGTGCCCCCACGTCTGATAGCCGAACATGACGACCCGCATGGGGTTCCTCCTTAGAGCGGCGACAGATTTCAAAACGAGTAAAGCAAGCCTTACCTAACTGTGCAACACCCCCTCTTTTGCAGAGAGTTCAGCTCGGCGTCGATGAAGGCTCGATCTGATTTGCCCATCGACAGCACTGTGTTGTCAGGTTAGCCTTCCCTAAGTTCTCCTCGGGCTCTGCTCCTTCGGCGTGCCCCGCCCCGGTTCCCCCACGCACGGCAATCGGCTGCCCCCCGCACGATTGGGAGTGACATGTCACAGGATCTGTCCGATGATGCGCCACTGATCCACGACCTCATCGGCATCGGCTTCGGCCCCTCGAACGTGGCCATGGCGATCGCGCTCAGCGAACACAACGCCGGTGTCGGACCGCAGGAAGCGGTCACCGCCCACTTCTTCGAGCAGCAGCCCCGCTTCGGCTGGCACCGCGGCATGCTCATCGACGACGCCACGATGCAGGTGTCCTTCCTCAAGGACCTGGTGACACTGCGCAATCCGGCCAGCGAGTACAGCTTCCTCTGCTACCTCCAGAGCAGGGGCCGCCTGATCGACTTCGTCAACCACAAGAGCCTGTTCCCCCTGCGCGTGGAGTTCCACGACTACTTCGAGTGGGCCGCGGCCAAGGTCGACGACATGGTCTCCTACGGGTCCGAGGTCGTCGCCGTACGTCCCGTCCTGCGCGACGGGGTCATCGAGTACGTGGACGTGACCGCCCGCTCCGGCTCCGAACTCGTGGTCCACCGGGCGCGCAACCTGGTGATCGGCACCGGCCTGCGGCCGCAGATGCCGGAAGGCGTGGACCGCACCGAACGGATCTGGCACACCTCGGAACTGCTCATGCGGGTCGCCGCGTTGGGCGGCGCGGACCCCTCCCGGTTCGTCGTCGTCGGCGCCGGTCAGAGCGCCGCCGAGAACGTGGCCTTCCTGCACCGCACCTTCCCCCGGGCCGAGGTGTGCGCCGTCTTCTCCCGCTACGGCTACAGCCCCGCCGACGACAGCGGCTTCGCCAACCGGATCTTCGACCCTTCGGCGGTCGACGAGTACTTCACCGCCCCCGAGGAGATCAAGCGCAAGCTGATCGAGTACCACGCCAACACCAACTACTCCGTGGTGGACATCGACCTCATCGACGACCTCTACCGGCAGGAGTACCAGGAGAAGGTCCTCGGGACCGAACGGCTGCGCTTCCTGAAGGTGTCACGGCTCGCGGACGTCACCGAGACCCCCGACCACGTGCGCGTCACCGTGGAGTCGCTGGTCACGGGCGAGAAGGAGGCCCTGGCGGCCGACGCGTTGGTCTACGCGACCGGATACCGCTCGGCGGACGGCCTCGGGCTGCTCGGGGACGTCGAGAAGTACTGCCGGCGCGACGGCCTCGGCCGCGTCCGCGTGGCACGCGACTACCGTGTCGAGAGCGAGCCCGAACTGCGCTGCGGCATCTACCTCCAGGGAGGAACGGAGCACACGCACGGCATCACGTCCTCCCTGCTGTCGAACACCGCCGTCAGGGTCGGCGAGATCCTCCAGTCCATCGTCGCGCGCGGCCGCGTACCGGTACCGGCCTCCCGTACGGCGCCCACCCCCTGAGGACCAGGCCGTCTCTTCCGGATCTTGCCGGGCCCAGCCCGCCGCACCGGACGACCCGGGCCCATCCGACAAGACCCGAAAGGGACGGCCTAGCACCCATGCTCTGCACCAGGCTGACGAACGCCACCTTCCTCACCATGGACCCCGACCACCCCGTCGCCCACGACCTGGGCATCTGGCACGGCCGGATCGTCGGCCTGGACGAGGCCGTCACCTCGCTGCCCGCCCGTGCGGTCGTCGACCTCCAAGGCGCCACCGTGCTGCCCGGATTCATCGACTCCCACGTGCACCTGGCCTGGACCGGACTCAAAGCGACCACCCCCAGCGTGGCGCCCTGCGCACGCGTCGATGACGTGCTCGCCGTCGTCGCGGAGGCGGTCGCCCGGAAACCGCGCGGCGCATGGGTGGACATCGGGGGCTACGACCAGCGGGCCCTCGGCCGGCACCTCACCGCCGCGGAACTGGACAAGGTCAGCGACGGCCGCAAGGTGTTCATGCTGCACGACTCGGGACACGGCTGCGTCGTCAACACCACCGTCCTCGACCTGCTCCCCGGCGAACTCGCCCACGGCGAGGGCTTCCTCGCCGAGAGCGCCATGACCGCCGCCCGCCGGCTGCGCCTGCCCTACGCGCAGGAGGAGATCGCCGACGCCATCGAACACGCCGGCCGCACCTGCCTCGCCGAAGGCGTCACCGCCTGCGCCGAGGCGGGCATCGGCGGCGGCCTGCTCGGCCACAGTCCGGTCGAGCTCGGCGCCTACCAACTCCTGCGCGACCAGGGGCGGCTGCCGCTGCGGGTCCAGCTCATGGCGGCCGCCGACACCCTGCGGCCCGTGGCCGCGCACGCCGCTGACGGGATCCCCCGCGCGCTCGGCCTCGGCCTGCGCACCGGCTTCGGCGACGACTGGCTCTCCCTCGGCGCGCTCAAGGTCTACACGGACGGCGGGATGATGGCCCGTACGGCCGCACTCACCCGCCCCTACGAAGGGAGCGACCACACGGGGGAGTTCCAGGACGACCCCGAGCGGATCGCCGACACCATCGTCGACGGTCACCTGGCCGGCTGGCAGCTCGCCGTGCACGCCATCGGGGACCGCGCCGCCGACTTGGCCCTGGACGCCATCGAACGCGCCCAGCGGCTGCGGCCCCGCCCCACCGCCCGGCACCGCATCGAACACGCCGGCCTGGTCCGGCCCGACCAGCTGGCGCGCTTCGCCCGCCTCGGCGTGAGCGCGGTGGTCCAGCCGCACTTCCTGCGCTCCTTCGGCGACGACTACGCGGCCGTGCTGGGCCCGGACCGGGCCCCCTGGATGTACCGGGGCCGGGGTTTCCTGGAGCACGGGGTCACCCTGGTGGGCAGTTCCGACCGTCCCGTCACCGACGGATCACCTTTGCGGGCCGTCCAATTCATGGTGGAACGGGCCTCCGCCTCCGGGGCCCTCATCGGGCCAGACGAGGGCATCACCGTGGACGAGGCCCTGCACGCCTACACCGTGGCGGGCGCCTACGCCTCGCACTGGGACGACAGCGCGGGCACCCTCGCCCCGGGCCGGCGCGCGGACCTGGCCGTACTGGGCGACGACCCGAGGCGGGTCGAGCCCTCGCGGATCGGAGCCGTCGAGGTCGTCGCCACGTACGTCGACGGCAGGCCCGCCTGACGCGTCAGGCGGGCTGCGGCGTGAGCCGCTTGAGGCCCTTGCGGTCGTAGTACGCGGTCATGGCGAAACCGAACAGCAGGGCCAGCACCGTGCCGACCGCGATCATGATCCAGGAGCGGGTGAGCCCCGCGTCGCCGCGGGCGTCGAAGTAGAGGATCGCGCGCACGCCGTCGCTGAGCTGACGCATCGGTTCGAAGTGGGAGAGGAAGCGGTAGAAGCCGGGGACCGCCTGCAGCGGGACGGTCGCACCCGAGGACGGCAGACCCAGCACGATGAACACGAACATCGACACGAGCTGGCCGATCCCGCCGAACGCGGCGTTGATGGCCTGTACGCCCAGGCCGACGGCGAGGGCCGCGCAGTACGAGTAGACCCACAGGAGGGGCAGGTGGGACGCGTCCATCCCCAGGATGCCGATGCAGGCCAGCATCACCAGGGAAACGCTGACCAGCGTGATGCCCGCGGTCATCAGCATCTTGAGGAGCAGCGTCTGGGTGCGGTCGATGGGCACCGTCGGGCGGCGGGTGTGCCAGGGGCCGATCTCGTTGTCGGCGTAGCCGAGGGCGGTGTCGACGCCGTTGCTGATGACGTTGCCGCCCATGAACCCGGCCAGCACCAGGAGCAGGGTGTAGTAGAAGGCCGTCAGACCCAGGCCGCTGTGCGTGCCGATCGGGTGACCGACCCGGGTGACGACCTCGACCGGGTCGGCCAGCAGCAGTTTCGCGGTGGCGCTCGCCTGGTCGCCGGCCGCGGCCGTGAGCTGTTCGCCGACGGTGCCGGACGCGCGGTGGGCGGCCTGCGTCGTGATCTGGCTCGCCAACGAGGACCCGAGGCTGCCCTTGCCGGGGTTGGTGAGCACCGTGATGGTCGGCCGCTTCGTGGCGCCGGACGTGGGGAGCGCCGTGACGGAGTCCGTGAAGCCGGCCGGCACCACCAGCGCGCCGTAGAGCTGGCCGGAGTCGAGCTGGTCCTGGGCCTGGGCGAGGCTCAGTTGGCGCCAGTCCGCCTTGCCGCCCGCGGGGTCCGAAGCGATGGCGGCGGTGATCTGCGTACCCAGGTTCTGCCGCTGCCCCTGCGGCGGCTGGCCCCTGTCCTCGTTGACCAGGGCGATGGGCAGGTCGCGCAGTTCGGCGTTGGGGTTGACGATGCCGCCCATGTAGAGCAGCGACAGCAGCAGGGCGAGCAGCCCCGTCAGGATCGTGGGAACCAGCCACAGCTGGGGGCGGCGCACCAGGGCCGCGGCAGTGGCTTCGGGGGCGACGGTCGGGGACATCGGTCTCCGTAGCTTCCCGGCGGGCCGGGATCGAGGGGCGGTGGCAGCGGCGGGGCCGCACGGCACCCTCAGGATGGTCTCCGTACCCGGGAAGGCCGCCGTACCCCTCGCGCTCCGGCGGCGAACCCGGGTACGGGACCACCGGAACGGCCCACCCGGCGTTCGGCCACCGGGTCCGGCGGAAGCCGGCGGTCGCGCGTTAGTCGGCGTTCGGGGGTGTGTAGCGTCGTGAACATGAAACCGCTGACCGGTACGACCACCACCGACCAGGCGCCGGCCGATCCGGCCGCCAGCGACGGCATGCTGGCCACCCAGCCCATCGGCTACTGGAGCGGCCTGGCCCACGCGGCGGTCACCCGGCAGTTGCGGGACGCCATGGCCAGGATCGACGTGACCCAGCCGCAGTACTGGGTGCTCAACCGGGTGAACAGCGGACTTCCCGCGCCCGGCCGCGAAGAAGTGGTCGCCCAGCTGACGCCGCTCGCGGAAGGACCGCACGAGATCGCCCGGGTCGTGGACCAGCTGCTCCACCGCGGCTGGCTCGCTACCGACGACCGGCAGCTCCTGCACCTCACCGAGGCCGGGGAGACCGCCCGGGCGCGACTGCGGCAGTTGGTGACCGAGCAGCGCGCCGTGATCCACCAGGGCATCGCGGACGAGGAGTACGTGGCCGCCCTCAAGGTGCTGCGCAGGATGGTCGCCAACGTCGAGGCGGCCGAGACCCGGGCACCGTGACGGCCCCGAACGCCGCCGCCGGCCGGGCCCGTGCGGGGGTCAGCTGGTGCAGGTGATCGAGAAGGGGACCGGGTCGGAGGTGAAGGGGGCGGGGCTCTGTAGTTCCACGGCCATGCCGGACGCCAGGGTGCCGGTCTTCGCGTAGGTCGTCAGGCTCACGGTGTCGCGTCCCGTCGGCTCGCCCTTGGCCCCGATCGACAGGGTGCGCCAGTGCGGGTCCACCACCGAGCCGTCGCCGGACACCCAGCGGTAGGAGATCAACGTCGGCTCGGACGCGGTGAAGGTCGCGGTGAACGACGGGGCCCGGCTCCCGGGGATCGGGCATGCGCCGGTGTAGGCCGTGTTCGAGCCCACCACCGACACCCGTACGCCCGAACCGGGTGCGGTGTTCCAGGCGTCGTTGGCGAGTGCGTAGGCGATCCCGCCGCCGATCAGTAGGCAGGCGGCCGTGCCGGCCGCGACGAAGGCCGCCGTACGGCGCTTGCGGGGCGGGGCGGTGACCGTGGAGGTCTCGGCGGGCGCCTCGGCCGCGGCGGCTTCCGCAGGGGTCGGCAGGATGCGGGCCCCGGCGGCGGTCGTGGCGTCCGCTTCGTGTGCGATGCCCCGTAGGGCTTCGGCGGCTTCGGCGGCCGGGGTCCGCTGCTCGGGTTCCTTGCGGAGCAGTCCGGCGATCACCGGGGCGAGCGGGCCGGCGCGCGTCGTTGCCGGCGGTTCCTCCTCCACGACGGACCGCAGGGTGTTCAGCGCGCTGTCCTGCCGGAACGGGGAGATCCCCTCGACGGCGGCGTACAGCATCACGCCGAGGGACCACAGGTCCGACTCGGGGCCCGAGGGGCGACCCAGCGCGCGCTCCGGCGGCAGGTACTCGGGGGAGCCGACCACTTCGCCGGTCATGGTGAGATGGGTGCTGCCCTCGACCATCGCGATGCCGAAGTCGCTGAGTACCACCCGTCCGTCGTCGGCGAGCAGCACGTTCGCCGGCTTGACGTCCCGGTGCTCCACCCCGACGGCATGGGCGGCACGCAGCGCGCCCAGTACCTCCGCGCCGATGTGCGCGACGTACCGGGGGGTGAGCGCCCCCTCGGCCCGCAACAGATCGGCCAGCGACTGCCCGCGGATCAGCTCCATCACGATCCAGGGCCGGTCGTCCTCCATGACCACGTCGTGGACCGTGACCACATTGCGGTCGGGTATCCGGGCCGCCGCCCACGCCTCCCGTTGCAGCCGGCCGTACATGCGGGAGATGTCATCGCTCCCGAGACCGGCCGGGGCCCGCACCTCCTTGACGGCGACCTCCCGGTACAGGGTCTCGTCGAGGGCCCGCCACACGGTGCCCATACCGCCTTCTCCCAGCCTGGACAACAGCCGGTAGCGGCCCGCGATCAGCGGCTCCCCGCCCACCGGACCCGCTGCCGGGGTGGTGGCCGCGAGCGCGGTCTCCGTCACGGTCTCGGTTTCCTCGTTGTACATGGGGGTGGTTCTCCTCTTATCGCCGGCCGACGCGAGCATCACGTACCGGCCGGGCCCCCGGTTCAGCAGGACTCAAAAGATTCCAAGAAATGGTTGAACCGAACACGTTCTCGACGGCGTGTTCTTGTCGTACGAGTCAGCAGCAGTGTCGTTTCCAAGGGGTGTGCAGTGCCATCGGTCATCGTCGGGCGCACGGGTCCGTTCACCGGACAGAGCGTGGTTCTGGGCAGTGAGCCCCTCAGCTTCGGGCGCAAGAACGACAACGGCGTCGTGATCGTGAGTCCCAGCGCCTCCCGGCTGCACGCCGAGATCCTCACGGAGGAGCCGGGGTTCGTCCTCTACGACCGGGACAGCCGGAACGGCACGTTCGTCAACGACCAGCGCGTCACCCGGCACGTGCTGCGTCCGAACGACTGCATCCGGATCGGTGACGAAACGTTCCTCTATGAGGCGCAGGATGCCATGGAGACGGTCATGGACCTCTCCCTGCTGGACGTCCCCCGGATCAGTGCCGCGGACCCCGGCACGCTACGGGTCACCATCACGGGCGGCGGCCCGGTGGGCCTCGCCTTCGCCCTGGCGCTCGACGAGATGCTGCCCGGCAGGACCGCCATCACCCTCTACGACGGACGCTGGACCAGAAAGGGATCCGCGGTCGTCTGGAAGGACGAGACCCAGGGCAACTTCCGCCGCCAGCAGGTGGTGACCGTCCAGAGCCGGCAGTACCTCGCCCTGTCCGAGGAGGTCCTCGGCGCACTGTTCGACGACGGCGGCTCCTATTCCGAGATGTGGCCCGTCGGCCCCGACTCGGTCGACGGCCGGCCGCCCCGCAACATCCGGATCGCCCACATCGAGGACCGACTGCTGCACCTGGCGAACCGGCGGCCGGCGATCCGCCTCGTCCCCAGACGCTTCGACGTGACGGAACAGCAGAACCGGCTCACCCAGGAACACGTCCTCGTGATCTGCGAGGGCGGCCGCTCCCGCACCCGCGAGCACTACGCCGACCGCTTCGGCGCGGCCGACGCCTCGATCTACTCCCTCGACGGCGAACACCTTCAGGACGTCGTGCTGGGGCTGCGGGTCACGTCGAAGCTGCCGGACCCGATGAGCGTGCTGCTCACCGTGTCGCAGAACCGCTTCCTGCTCAACTCGCTGCGCGGCGAGGGCTTCCTGAACATGCGGCTCACCCGGGAGGAGGCCAAGAACGTCATCGGCATCGACCCGGTGCGCCACGTCTTCGAGGAGTGCATCGCCACCCGCCCCTGCCTGATGAGCCGGCAGGAGGAGGACAACGAGTTCCGCTGCCCCACCCACGGCACCCTCTTCCTGCCCGCCCTGCTGCGCAGTTCCCCGCTGTGGAAGGAGATCCGGCAGGGCCTGCGCCTGTTCGGCGTGGCCGAGGAAGACCTGTCGGCGATCACCTCCTTCCGGCTGGACATGGTGCAGCGCCCGCGGTTCACGGCGCAGCTGCACCGGCCGACCGCGACCAGCCCCGGCACCTTCGGCTTCCTGCTGGGCGACGCGGCCAACGCCATCCACTTCTGGCCGGGCCGCGGCCTCAACAGCGGCCTGGCCTCGGCCACTTCGCTGGCCCGTTCGCTCAGCCGCGCCTGGCAGGGCAAGCCCCTGCGGGACGCCGACTTCATCCGGCACGAGGCCGCCATGTCCATGCTCCAGTACCGGCACAAGAGCCGGGCCTGGAACGCCATGGTGACCACCGACGACCAGGGCGTCACCCGCGCCATCAAGGACATCATCGCGCGCAGCGCGGAGGCCGGCGGCGCCGGTACCCGTGCGGGGGCGAGCGCCGGGGCCGCGGACGGGAGCGACCTGGAGGCGCTGTTGGACCGGATGGCCGGTATCCGCGACCGGCTGGGATCCCGGCTGCCCGGCCTGCCCACGGACGGGGAACTCCGCTCCCACCTCGCCCCGATCGCCCCCGCGACCCTCCGCACCCTGCGGGAGAGCGGCGCCTGGGACACCCTGATCGTCGGCGGCGAGGAGGCCGACATCGACCTCTTCTACCAGTCGGACTCCCCGGTCTTCGTACCCCGCCCGGCCGACCCCCGGAGCCTCCCGTTGACGAAGGTCTAGAGCCGCGGAGTTAATCTTGGCGGATGGTTCCTGAGTAGCCTCCGAAGGTCATCACGCGGCACCGCGAAGGGGAGATCCACGCCTATGCAGTGGGCCCCGGCGCCTTCGGGGCGCTGGAGCCCGCCGCGGTCTTCCGGCCGCGCGCCGGCGACGAGGTCGTGGAGTCCGTCGTACGGCCCGATCTGGAGCGGGTCGTGTACGCGACGCCGAACGGAGTCGTCTGCCTCACGCGCGCCGGAGACCCGGTGTGGGCGTCGGCCTTCGAGCCGCACTGCGACGTCCGCCACGGCCACCGGACCGGCGTTGCGCTCTCCCTGGACGGCCGCACGGTGTGGGTCTACCGGCCGGACGTGATGGCGGGACGCGGGCGCGCTGACCGGTGGGTCGTGTACGACGCCGACACCGGGGAGGTCCTCGCCGATCGGGAGCTGGAGACCGTCGGGCACGGCGGCTGCCACTCCGTGCACCCGGTGGACGGCAGCGTGTACCTCAGCATCGGCGAGGGTCAGGACGGGTCCGTCGTCCTCAGGGGTGCGATCGGCGCCGACGGCGTACCGCAGTGCGTGGCCTACCCGTGGCCGGACCGCTGCCTCATCGACCTGGCGCCGGGCGGGCAGCAGTTCATGACCGTCGACCACGGGCAGGAGGACGTCGCCTTCCACCACCACCCCGGCGGGGAGGTGCTGTTCACCCTGTCCGTCGATGCCTTCGGGTACGACCCGGAGGACACCTGCGTGGAATGGAGCGGCGGCTACCTGACCCCGGACACGGCCGTCGTCACACTGGGCGGCGAACGCGAGGACGAGGAGGAATGGTTCCGCCACCACCTCGTCGACGTGCCCACGGGCACCCCCGCCGGCGAGATCTCCCTCGACGCGAACCACCCGTACGACGGAGTACCCCTCGGCGACGGCTCCTGGCTCACCGGAGCCCCCGAGGGCGCTCCCGTCCGCCGGTCCCGCACGGCCGGAGTGTCGTAGCCGGTCGCTAGTCTCCCCGTCATGACCAGCGATCACGGATTCACCTGCTCGTGCTGCGGCGCCCACCACGGCAGCCTGCCCATGCACTACACGGCCGGGGCCCCGGCCGTGTGGGACGCGGCGTTCGCCGATGCCGACGACTGTCTGCTCTCGTCGGACCAGTGCGTGGTCAAGGCCCAGCACCACTTCGTCAAGGGGCTGATCGAGATACCGGTCATCGGCACCGACGAGCTGTTCTCCTGGGCCGTCTGGGTGTCGCTCAGCCGTCAGAACTTCGCCCGCGCCGCGGACCTGTGGGAGACACCGGGCCGGGATTCCGAGCCGCCGTACTTCGGCTGGCTCAACACCGAGCTGACCGTCTACTCGTCCACGACGCTCAACCTGAAGACGCATCTCCACACCCGCCCGCTCGGCGAGCGCCCCTTCGTCGAGCTCGAACCCACCGATCATCCCCTCGCCGTCGAGCAGCGGACGGGGATCACCGTGGACCGCGTTCGTGAGATCGCCGAAGCCGTGCTCCACCCCGCCGGCGGCGGGCGGCGGTGAGGGGAGGGCCGTCCACG
The DNA here is from genome assembly GCF_026340975.1 of Streptomyces sp. NBC_01214. Taxonomy (GTDB): domain Bacteria; phylum Actinomycetota; class Actinomycetes; order Streptomycetales; family Streptomycetaceae; genus Streptomyces. Next base: position 4,389,660 of record NZ_JAPEOS010000001.1, read on the forward strand.
GGCCGGAGGGGTGCTGGGCACGCGCGAAGGCGGTGCCGGTCAGTCCTGGTTCGAGCGGGACAGGGCCTCGGTGACCATGCGGGTGGCGAAGTCGTGGTCTCCGGTCAGCCGGTTGATGTGCTCCGCGAGCAGCAAGGCCGTGGCTTCCAGGGAGTTCATCTCGTCGCCGGTCCAATCTCCGTACTGCTTGCGCCAGAGGTTGGGGCTGAGGCCGGTGGCGGCCGCGACGACCAGGCCGACCATGGTGGGGATGACCTCGGGGCGGACGCTCTTGGGCATCATGCGCAGCGAGGCCACGAAGCTGGGCACCACGTACTCGATGACGTCGCTGTCCTGGTCCTCGTGGGCCATCCGCAGCCACTGCACGAACATGTAGATGAGCGTGCACGCGCCGTCCACCAGGTCTTCGGCCTCCTCGGGGCCCAGTGAGGCGGTGAACTGGTCGATCAGCTGCTGCTGTTCGGGGTCGGTCCCGGCCTTGCCGGCGTAGATGGCCTTGAGCCGTGAGTCGATCATCATGAGCGCCGCACCCACATCGCCGACGGCAGCGTGCTTGGAGTCACAGGGCGATGGCACAGGATTCCTCCTCGGGTGACCGTGTGCAACTCGTCGTGCTCGTACAGTAGCCCCCCGGGGCGAGGGTGGTCAGCGGAATCCCGAGCGTCCGCACGAGCCGGTGACATGTTCCGGTCCGGGGTGGAGAATCGGACGCACTGGGGCGGGGGCCGAGGGGCGGGGGCGCTGATGGGTCGGGCACTGCGCGTGGGGATCGTGGTTCTGCCGGTGGGGTTCGTGCTCTGGTACGCCTCGTACTACACCACGATCGCGGTCTGGGAGTTGCGCAAGCTCTTCGCCTGGTTCGCGCTGCCCCTGCTGGCAGCGGCGGCCACCGCGGTGGCCGCGCTGGTGGTCGGTTGGCTGCGGCGGCGTGCGGGGCACAAGGCGGGCGCCGGGAACGCGGCCGTCACCCTCGGGTGCCTGGGCGCCGTCGTCGGGCTGGGCCTCACCGTCGGCTGGCTGGTCTACGGCTCGTACCTGCAGGACCGTGCCTACATGGCCACTGCGCAGGTCGTGACCGAGCCCGTACCCGCTCTGGCGGCCCGGGTGCCGTACGTGGCCGGCAAGGCGCAGGCCGCCCCGCACCTCGGCGATGTCACCGGCGAGATCTCCGACATCACCTACCTGCCCGACTCGGACCGGTTCGCGACCCTGGTCGAGCGGCGCGGCTGGCTGGCCGGGTACGAGGTCGGCCTCGTGCAGGACGTCCCCCTCGGCGGCGAGAGCCGCAGCCAGGAGCGCTGCCCCTTCGACGTGTCCGAGGCGGACGCGAGGATCAGCGGCTGGTTCACCCACAACCTCGGCAGGAAGATCTCGGCCGAGAAGCGGTGGGTCCGGTTCGAGGCCGACGACGCCTACGTGACCTGCTCGGAGGGCACGCCGGTCGTGGTGGTCCCGCTCAAGCGGCAGACGGGGATCCTCGTGGTGACCGAGCGCCCCGCCGGTGTGGCGCTCTACAACGGGCGGACCGGGAAGCTCACCGTCACCACCGACACCTCCGCCGTTCCCGGTCCGTCCTATCCGATCAGCCTCGCGGCCCGCCAGCGGGAGGGAACGGCCGCGGTGGGCGGCTTCAGCGACTGGTGGTTCGAGCGCAGCGGGTGGGACGCCTCCGAGGACGGCGCCAACGAGGGCAACGAGTCCGAGTTCACCATGCGGTACGCCACGGAGGCCGGGCGCAGCGCGTACGTCACCCCGCTCACCCCGCAGGGGGAGGCGAGTTCGGTCGTGGCCGTGTCGACGGTGCCCACCCGCCACCAGGGCGGCGGGCTCGCTCCGATGACCGTCCATCGCCTCGATCCGGCGTGGTCGTCTCCGAAGGCGCTCGTCGCCCTGATCAAGGCGGAGTACCGGGACGTCTGCTGCTACAACGACGACCAGGTGTTCGAGGTCGTGCCCACCGGGGGCGGAACGTGGACGGCCACCGTCGGCAGCGAGCAGAACGTCCGCTACCGGGTGGAGGGGAAGGGGCAGGTGGGCGGCCGTGAGGCGACCTGCCTGAAGGCCGCCGACGGCGGGCTCATCCGGTGCGCCTACGCGGTGCCGGGATCGCCCGAGGAGCAGGAGCTCAAACGCCGGGAGCAGCAGAAACAGCAGCAGCAGGAGGGCGCGAAGAACCCGGGGGACCCCGGTGACCTGACGGGTTACACGAACGAGCAGTTGGCCGAACTCCAGCGCCGCATGACCGAGGAGATCGGCCGCCGCCTGAAGGCAGGTTGACCGGGTGACCAGACCGGGCGCGCGGAGGCCGCCTCGCCGTCCGGTGGTTCGCCCGTTAGCCGGACGGTCCGCGGACCGTCCGGGCCGGCGTGCGGGCTCGTCACCGTATCGATCCGGTCACCCTGGTGGGCCGTTCGGCGCACCGTGCGCGGCCGCCACCTGGGCCGCAGGTGCGGGAGGTCGCGTCACGCCGGTCGTCGACGCACCGCGCTTGTGCGTGGTGCGGGCCTGCGGGCACCCGGCGGGAGCTGCGGGAACGCCCCTCGGATCGCCGACATCCGAACGGACTGTCCGTAATTCGACCGCCCGTGTGCGGAGGTCCTTCACACCTGGCAGGCTCAGGCTCACTTGAGCGCTACATGAAAGTTCTAGCGCCCCCAACAGCCTTCGATCCGAAAGTGGGCCTTGTCATGCGCCACCGCTTAGCCGCCGTCTCCGCCGCCACGCTCCTCTGCCTCGCCGGCACCGCGGGCCTGGCGGAGGCGAGCCCCGCGAGCCTGCACGGACCCTCCGCGATGGTCCTCACCGTCATGCAGGGGGACGACGCCGCCACGGGCACGGCCCTGCGGGCGGTCGTCCTGAGCTGTGGCTACACCGCCGAGGGCACGCACCCCGCCCCCCGGGCCGCGTGCGACGCCCTCAACGCCACCGAAGGCGAGCTCGACCGCCTGCTGGCCGCTCCCGATCCGGGCCGGGCGTGCTCGAGGCGCCAGGACCCCGTCACCATCACCGCGGACGGCGTATGGGGTGGGGGCCGGGTGGAATGGAAGCACACCTTCCGCAACGCGTGCGTGATGTCCGCGACCCTGAACGGCAACGCCCTCTACGCGTTCTGACGCTCCCGCGTCCGCGTCCCGCGTCGGCCGAGGCGAGGGCGCCGGCGGCCGCGACGCCGTACGTCACGACGAGGAACGCGGAACCGGCTGGCGCGGTACGGGGCCGGCGGCCACCTCGGGTGGCGGCCGGCCCCGGCGGGCCGGAGGTCGGGCACGGCGGGTCGGGGTGGGGCCGCCGTGCCAGGGACACCCCCGTCACGGGCGTACCGCTCTCTCCCTGGGCGCGGCGGGTGGCGGCCCGCCGGGGTGCGCGGGTCAGTTCTGCCAGGGGGTCCAGCTGCCGCTGTTCAAGCGGTGGCGGGACCAGCGCTCACCGTCCATGCCGACGATCGAGATGGTCGGGTTCCAGGTGTTGTTGCCTTCGATGCGGACCCCGCTGCGCACGGTCCCGCCCATGGAGGTCCAGTCGCTCCACGAGCCCCCGGCGTACTGCCAGCGGGTCCACACCGCGAAGTCGGTGCCGACGATGAAGACCTGACGGTTTCCGGCCGGGTACGTCATCCAGGCCTCGCCGTACTCGCAGATGTAGTCGCCGCCGAGCCCGGACACGTGACAGAAGCCGGCGGCGGCGGCGGGCGCCGCCGCCTGCGCCGGGGCGGCGGTGACGCCGGCGAGGGCGGCCCCGGAGAGCGCGAGGGTGGTGACCGCGAGGGCGGAGCGGCGGAGGATGGCCAAGGTCATGTGGGTACTCCCCAATCGGGACGACGGAACGACTTGACGCTCCGAACACTTCCACCGGCCGCAAACGATGCTCTAACGGCCCGCTAACGCTCCGCCCATGCCGCATCTACCCCCGGTGCGTTCGGGAGCGGAACGTGCGTTCCATGTTTGGCCGAGGGCGCACTCATGCCGCCGGAACAATCCGACTTATCCTCGGACAGGGGCTGTCATTACCTGAACAGAACGGTACGAAGCGGTACGGATCGACAAGGGTGGGGTCTGTGCAGTTCCGCGTGTTGGGGCCGGTCTCCGTAACGACGGCGAACGGAGGTCCGCTCCCGCTCGGCCCTGCCAAACGACGGAGCCTGCTGGCCATGTTGCTGGCCCACCCCAACACGCCGGTCGGGGTCGAGCGGCTCACCGAAGCCCTGTGGGACGAGGAGCCGCCGCGACACGCGCGCACCGTGCTCCAGGGACACGTCTCCCGACTCCGGGCGGTCTTCGCACAGTACGACGCTGCCGCACACGGCGTGGAACTCCTCACCCAGGGCGCGGCGTACCGGCTTCGCCTGCCCGAAACGCTCGTGGACGCCCACCGTTTCGAGGAGTCGCTCCGGCTCGTCCGGCGGAGCACGGACCCGGGGGAGGCCGTGGCGGTCCTCCGCGAGGCGCTGGGGCTGTGGCAGGGGCCGGCGTTCGCCGGGACCGTGCACAGCGCACCGCTGGAGGCCCCCGCGCAGGCGTTGGATGAGCTGCGCCTGACGGCAGTGGAGGCGTTGGCGCGCGCGTACGGGCAGCTGGGCGACCACGGCGCGGCCGCGTCCGTGCTGCGTGCCGAGGCCGCCGCGCACCCCCTGCGCGAGCCGCTCGTGGCGCAACTGATGCTGTCCCTGGCCCGGGCGGGCCGGCAGGCGGACGCGCTGGACTGGTTCCACCGCACGCGGAAGCTGCTCGCCGATGAGATCGGCGTCGACCCCGCACCGGTGCTCACCGACGCGTACCACACCCTCCTGCACACGGACGCGCACGCCCGGGCCCACCCCGACACCGACGCGGAGGCCCACGCCCACGCGGAGGCCCACGCACACCCCCACGCGGCCGCCGACAACGGGACGGCCCGGCCGCCCGCCGTCAGGCCCCAGCTGCTGCCCCGCCGGCCACGGGGCTTCATCGCACGGCAGGACGAACTCGCCGCCCTCGATCGCATCACGACCGCGGCGCCGGGCTCCATCGTCACCCTCACGGGCAGCGCCGGCGTCGGCAAGACCGCGCTCGCCGTGCACTGGTCGCACCGACGTCGCGCCGACTTCCCCGCCGGCACGCTCTTCGCCGACCTGTGCGGCTTCAGCCCCACCCCGGCCCGCGACACCCGCGCCGTGCTCCGCGAGTTCCTCCTCGCGCTCGGCGTCCCGGTCGAGCGGATGCCGGGGTCGCCCGCCGCCCTCGGGGCCCGCTACCGCGAACTGACCGCCGGGCGCCGACTGCTGGTCGTACTGGACAACGCCGTCGACTCCGAGCAGGTCCGTCCGTTGCTGCCCGGCGGGGAGGAGTGCGTCACCCTCGTCACCAGCCGCGACCGGCTCGACGGGCTGGTGGCCACCGACGCCGCCCGCCCGGTGAAGGTCGGCGCGTTGCCCGCCGCCGACTCGACGGCGCTGCTCGCCGCCGTGCTGGGCCCGGAACCGGTGGCCGCCGAACCGGAAGCCGCCGCGCGATTGGCCGGCCTGTGCGACGGACTGCCGCTCGCGCTGCGCGTCGCCGCGGCCCGGCTCGCCACGCGTCCGCACCGGGGACTCGCCTCCTTCGCCGGTGAACTCGCCGACGAGCAGCACCGGCTGGACCTGCTCCAGGCGGAGGACACCGGCGTCGCCGCCGCGCTCGGCCTCAGCCTGCGGCACCTGCCCGAACCGGCACGAGGGTTGTTCCACCACCTCGGCCCGCACACCGGCGCCACGCTCGACACCTGCACCGCGGCCGCGCTCGCCGACTGTCCGCCGCTCCAGGCCGCCCGGGCGCTGGACCAGTTGGCCGCGGCCCAGCTGGTCGTCGAGACGGGCCCCCGGTCCTACGTGCTGCACGATCTGGTGCGCCTCTTCGCCCGCAGCCTGGCACCCGATCACGAACCCGCCGGGCTGCTCCGACTGCTCGACCACTGGGTGCAGACCCTGCTCGCGGCGTGCGCGGCCGCGGAGCCCGGCGGCGAGCCCTGCTGCGCCCTCCCGCCCGGCGCCCGGCGCTCCGCCGAGATCCGCCGGTTCACCGACCGAACGGCAGCCCTCGCCTGGTACTCCGCCGAACGCGGCACCCTGCGGGCGGCGGTCGAGGCCGCCGTCGCTGCGGGCCTCCACGACCGGGCCTGGCGGCTCGTCCTGCTCCAGTGGCCGCTCGTCGTGTGGCAGGTCCGCGACGGCTGGGTGCCGCTGCTCGAACAGGGCCTGGCATCCGCGGAACTCGACGGTGATCCGGCGGCCCAGTCCCGGGCGTCGGCGCTGCTCGGCTGGGTGCTGTCCGAGGAGGGCAGGCCCGAGGAAGCCCTGGCGCGGTTGGAGCGCGCCCCCGAACTCGCCGTCCGGGCGGGGGACTTCGCCGGGGAGGCGGTCGCCCGGATCAACCTGGCCGTCGCCCTCATGCGGTACGGGGACCGCGAGCGGCCCGGCGGCCTGTTGGCCGACGCGCTCGCCCTGGCCGAGCGGGAAGGCCTCACCGAGACCGTCACCCTGGCGCACCAACACCTCGCCCAACACCTGCTGTCGGTCGGCGCCGCGGCAGAAGCCGCGGAACACGCGGCCCGGGGGCTGGCTCTCGCCGCGCCTTTGCTGGCGGCCCCGCGGCGGGTGGTCCTGCGCACCCTGCACGGCGAGGCGTTGGCCGCCGTCGGACGGACCGGCGAGGCCGTACGACAGCTCCACGAGGCCATCCGGGAGGCCCGGGCCAGCGCCTACGAGGAGGGCGAGGTCGCCGCGCGGTCGGCACTGGACGGGCTGTCGGACCGGTGGCGGGACCGGGGGCAGGCGCGGGGCGTGGTCACGCAGGGGCGTTCCGCCCTCGGCGGGTGACGACGCGGGCGCCGAACCGTCAGGCGGGCTGGACGGTGATCGTGCACAGGCGCTTGGTGGCCCGGGTCAGGGCTACGTACAAGTCCCTTTCCCCACCGGGGCGGGCCGTGTCGATTTCGTCCGGGTCCACGACGACGACCCCGTCGAATTCCAGGCCGCGTGCTTCGGACGCCGGTACGATGCGCGCGTGGTGGGCGATGCCCCGGGCCGTCAGTTCGCCCACCCTGGAGTCCGCGCAGATCACTCCCAGAAGCTCGCCCGGGTGCGCGGTGCTCTGGGCGCGGAGTTCCGAGACGACGGCGGTGACCAGCCCGTCCGGAGGGGTGCTCACGGTGCGAGGGCTCGCACCGCTCCGCAGTGACCGTGTGGGCCTCTGGTCCGGAGCGATGCGCGTGAGCAGGTCCCGGACGCTCTCCAGGATCTCCTGCGTGGTGCGGTAGCTGACGGTCAGGTCGTGCAGTTCGAACCGCGGCCCGACGTGGGGGCTCAGCGCTCCCTTCCAGTCGCGTGCCGTCGCGACCGGGCCCGCCTGGGCGAAGTCACCCACCAGCGTCATCGCCCTTGCCGGGCAGTGGCGGACGATCATCCGCCACTGCATGGAGGTCAGTTCCTGCGCCTCGTCGACGACGACGTGCCCGTACGTCCGCTCGGGAGGGCCGTCGACCAGGCTCGCCGCCTCGTCGAGCAACGGCACATCGGCATCGGTCCACGGGTCGTCCGGACCGCGCAGCAGAAGGGACCGCTCCTGCGCGGTCAGGCGGGGCAGGCCCTCGGCGAGAGCGCCGGCGTTCGTCAGGAGCGCCTGCACGAGGTCGCCGGGTACCAGGCGCGGCCACAACACCTCGACCGCCCGGTCGACGCCGGCGTCGTCGAGCAGATCGGCTCGGATGGCGTCCAGGTCCAGCTCGTGGACCGGACCCGGGTCGGCCGCACCTTCGGCGCGGCGCCGGGCGGCCCCAGTGAACCGGTCGAGGTCGATGCCCGTCATCCTTTCGGCATCGGCGTCGATCTGCTCCAGGAGGTCGCCCATGTCCCGTTGCATCGCGTCGGTGACGGCGTCGACCAAGAGCTCTTTGAACACCTGGCGCGCGGGGTTGTGCCCCGGTACGGCTGCCACGGCTGCGTCGCGTGCCGTGGCGACCTCCCCGCCGGAGAGGTGAACCGGCTCCCGTCCGACCCGCACGGTGAAGTCACCGGCGGGGGCCTGGTGGACGCGCAGCAGGCCGGCCAAGGCGTCGGCGAGGTCGGAGCTGCCCTTGAGGCGCGCCGTGTCGAACGGGTCCACCGCGTGCGTGGACACTCCGGCCAGCTCCCGGCAGGTCGCCAGAACGACGTCGTTCTCTCCGAGCGAGGGAAGGACCTGGGAGATGTAGTCGAGGAACCGGTCGTTCGGGCCCACCACCAGGACACCCTCCTGTGCGGCGCGCGGGAACGCGTAGAGGACGTAGGCCGCCCGGTGCAGGGCGACGACCGTCTTGCCGGTGCCGGGCCCGCCCTGCACCACGGTCACCCCGCGGTGGGCGGAGCGGACGACCGCGTCCTGCTCGGCCTGCAGCGTCGCGACGGCCGCGTGCATCCTGCCCGTACGCCGTGCCGACAGGGCCTCGGTCAACGGGCCGTCCCCCACGACGTCCTCGTCGGTCGGGGCGGTCCCGTCCAGCAGTTCGTCGCTCACCGAGACGACCGTGCGCTCCGCGAGGCGCAGGTGCCGGCGCCGCCGGAGGCCCATCGGGTGGACCGGTGTCGCCTCGTAGAAGGGCCTCGCCGCATTCGCGCGCCAGTCCACGAGCAGAGGCAGGTCATCCTCCTCCGTATGCAGTCCGATCCGCCCGATGCGCAGGGCCGTGCCATTCGTCCGGTCGATGCGCCCGAAGACCAGCCCTTTTTCGGCGCCCTCCAGCCGGCCGATTTCCTTGGCCAGGCGCTCGGCGGCGATTTCTCTCTCGTATGCCTCACCGGCGCTTCGCCGGGGCCTTCAGCACACTCGCTCGGTGTGCTCGCGCCTCGGAAAGCCGCTCGGTGAGCACCTCGTATAAGGAGGACACATAATCCCGCTCCGATTCAAGTGCACGCGCGGCGGGATCATTCAATTTCGACAACAGGGGGCTCCTTCGATTCGAGTCACACCATATGGTCAAGGTCCCCTCAAAGGTAAGTCTTGACTTACTTGGTGAGTCATGGCCCTGCGGCTGAATCCATGACGGTCGACCGTATGGCATGCATTCCGCAGTTTCGTATATCGCCATTGCACTCCCGATGCCCGCCTTTTCTCACGGTCGGGAAAGGGAGGAGATCCGGCGAGGCGGCCGACGCTTCCGAGACCGGGATCCCGTGGCAAGCGGCCTGGCGGCCTGGCGGCTCGGAGGCCTGGCGGCTCGGAGGCCCGGCGGCTCGGAGGCCCGGCGGCCTGGCACGCGCCGGAGCGTGCGGGAGAGCGCGCCCGCCTTCGCGCGCCCGGAGCGCACCACCGACCCGCCGCGGAAGCGGGTGGCTGCCCCGCCGCGCCCCGGCAGCAGCACCCAGGGCGATTGTCACTCTATTCCCGCCTAGGGATGATTCAGGTAGGTGTGTGGATCTTCGCGTGCTTATGCTGCACCCGCTATGACGGAAAGTCAGACCTCCCGCACGTTATGGGAATCAGCCGACGTGGTCGTCCTCGGAGCCGGACCCGCCGGGCTCGTTCTCGGAATCCTGCTGCACACCGCCGGGATCGACTGCGTCATCCTGGAGCGTGCCTCCCGCACCCATGTCCAGACCCGGGCCCGCGCCGGGTTCCTCGCCCCGAACACCGTGCGGATCCTGGACCGGCACGGCCTCGCCGACGGCCTGCACCGGCACGGCCACCGCCACGGCACGTGCGAGTTCCGCACGGAGGACGGCCGGTTCCGCCTCGACTACGGAGCCCTCGGCCAGGGCGGGCAGCACCACGTCTACCCGCAGCAGAACCTGGTCACGGACCTCCTGACCCACTACCTCGACCTCGGTGGACGCATCTGCTTCCGCACCGAGGCGCTCGTCGTGCAGGACACCGACGGCACCCGGCCGTCCGTCACGACGCGCGGGCCCGACGGCCGTTCCACCCGCTGGACCGCCCGGTACGTCGCCGGTTGCGACGGTCGGTACGGGGCGGCCCGCCGCTCGCTGCCGCCCGGCGCCGTCCGCCACCACCGGTACGACCACGGGGTGACCTGGCTCGGCCTGCTCGCCGAGGCCCCCGCGAGTCTGGACGCCGTCGGCTACGCCGTCCACGACCACGGCTTCGCCGGACACATGGCCCGCACCTCGGACATCACCCGCTACTACCTCCAGTGGCAGCGCGGCACGCCCGCCGACGCCTGGCCCGAGCAGCGGATCTGGGACGAGCTCGACGTCCGGATGCGCGCCGAGGACCACGGCCCGCTCCGACGGGGCAGACTCCTGGAACGCGGGGTCTTCGACCTCGCGTGCGACGTCGTCGAACCACTGCGCCACGGCCCGCTCTTCCTGGCGGGCGACGCGGCCAGCCTGCTCGCCCCGGCCGCCGCGAAGGGCGCCAACCTCGCGGTCCTGGAGGCCGAGATCCTGGCCGAAGCCCTCGTCGACGCCCTCACCCGGGGCGAGACCGCAGGACTCGACGGGTACTCGGACCGGTGCCTGGCGCACATCTGGCGGGCACAGGAGTTCACCGGGTGGATGACCCGGCTCCTGCACGCGACCCCCGACCGGGACCAGGATGCCGGATCGTTCTTCCACGCCGCCCTGCGGCGGTCCCGGCTCGCTTCGCTGCGCACCTCGCGCGTCCACCAGGACTGGTTCGCCGAGAACTACGTCGGCGTGTGACCGCTGCGGCACCCCGCTTCCGTACTGCTCGCTCCACCCCGCACCAACCGGCCCGCCCGCCCACCGCTTCGCCCTGCCCCGCCCAGCCCCGTACCGGCCCGAGGACACCTCCGCGATGACGACGACCCTCCCCGACGAAACGTTGCTCCTGGACGACACCGCCTGCCTGCGCGCGGCAGCCCGGTTCGTCCGCGAGCACGACAGCGCCGCCCTGCTCCCCCTCCTCCTGCCCGGTATCGACGGCCCGGACCTGCGGGCGCTGGCCGGGCACTGCCGGTTCGCCCACGCGGGGTTGCTGCTCTTCCCGCCCGACGCGGACGGCCTGCGGACCCAACTCGCCGCCTGCGGACTGGCCGTGGACACCCCCTCCCACCCCAGCGTGGTGGTCCGCGAACGCCTCGCCCGGCGCCACCGGCGCGACCCCGCCGAGCTCGACGTCCAGATCCTGCGCCCGCACGTGCTCGGCTCCGCCGGCGAACGGCGCGCGGTCGAGGTGTTCGCCCTGGCGGTGCCCCCGCACTCCGACCTGGAGCCGATCGCCGCCTACGAACGCACCCGCCGCCACGAGGCGCACCTCGCCTTCGAGATCGAGCACCCCGAGCCGCTGGCCCTGCGCGGTCTGTGCGCGATCCTCGCCCGGCACGGCGCGCGGCCCGACGGCGGCGGCTACAACCCGCACGAGGACGGCACGGTCCTCTACTTCACCCTCCCCGACGCGGCCTGCGACTACGAGCGCCTGGAACTCTATGCACGGGGCGATCACCGGGACACCCTCGCCGCCCACCTGGACCGGCCCCGCCTCGACGTCCGGCAGCCCGCCGAAACGCTCCTCCACCTCCTCACCGGCGCGTGGACGACACAGGCACTCGCCGCGTTCGCCCGGCTGGGCCTGCCCGACGTCATGGCCCCCCGCACCGCCTGCCGCACCGAGGGCCTCGCCCGGCTGACCGGCACCCACCCCCGGAGTCTGGTCGTACTCCTGCGCTACCTCGCCATGGTCGGCGCCGTCGCCCAGGACCCCGGCCCGGACGACGAGGAGGGCGGATTCCGTCTGACCGAACTCGGCGCCCTGTTGCGCGCGGACGCGCCCGGGTCGATGCGACCGCTGGCCCTGATGTACGGAGGCCCGTTCTACCGCTCCTTCGGCGGCCTCGACCACGCCGTGCGCACCGGCCGGCCGGCCTTCGACCACCTCTTCGGCGAGAACCACTTCGACCACTTCGCCCGCGACCCCGAACTCGCCGCCCTCTTCGACCGGTCCATGGCCGCGAGCTCACGGATGTTCGAGCCGCTCCCCGACCACCCGGTCATCACCGCCGCGGCCCAGGCACCCGCGGCCGCGACCGTCGTGGACGTCGCCGGAGGCACCGGGGAGCTCCTCGGCCGCATCCTCACCGCGCACCCGCGCCTGAGCGGGGTCCTCCTCGAACGGCCGCACGCCGTCGAGGCCGCCCGCCGGCTGCTCGACGCCGCGGGCTGCGGCGTGCGCTGCGACTACCGCGCGGGCGACTTCGCCGACGTACCGCCCGGCGGCGACGTCTACGTCCTGTCCCGCGTCCTGCACGACTGGGACGACGACCGCTGTCGCGAGATCCTGCGCCACTGCGTCCGCGCGATGCCCGCCCACGCGGACCTGCTCGTCGTGGAACGCCTCTTGCCCGTCGACGGTGCCCCCTCGCTGGCCACCGCCTGGGACCTGCACATGCTGTGCAACGTAGGCGGCCGCGAACGCCGGGCCGACCACTACGCGCGCTTGTTCGCCGACGCGGGCCTCCGGCTCGTCGACCACAGGCCCCTGCCCCTGGATGCGCACGTGCTGCACGCCCGCAGGGCGGGCGCACCGGACCCCGCCGCCGGACGGAGCTGAACCGGAGCCCGGACGCCCGTCATCGGTACGGGGTGCGCGGGGAAGGCGGCAGCGCCCGGTGGATCACGCGGACGGCGAAGGAATCCGGGGGCCGCCAGACGTTCCGGTCGGCGAACGACCAGGCGTAGACCGGGGATCCGTCGCGGACGCAGTCGAGCAGGCCGGGCGCCGCGAGTTCGTGGGCCGACCATTCGTACAGCTGCTGCAGTCTCGGCGCGATCACGCCGAAATCGAGCAGGCGGCCGAAACCGATCTCCCTGGCGAGGTGGGCCCGCACCGAGTCGCGGAGCGGGTACTCGTCGGGGAGCACGCGGGACAGCTGCAAGAAGATCCCGGTCATCTCCACTCTCGGATCGCCGAGGAACGGGGCGAGCGGACGCAGCCGGCCGAGGGCGATGCGCGGCGCAGCGACGAGGGCGTGGGCGAAGAGGACGCGGCAGAGGACGACGTTCATGAAGAACCGCTCGGTCTCGTTCTCCGCCTCCGCGAGCTCGCGGTGCTCCAGGTAGGCGGCGACCACGCTCCCGTTGTGCGCCCGGTACCAGGCCCGGGCCGTGGGGTGGTCGGCGAAGGACAGCCAGTGGTCGACCGTCCGCGAGGAGGCGGGCCCGGCGAGCCCGCCGCTCAGGCCCACCGCCTCGCAGCCGTCACGAAGGATCCGTTCGTTCACCGCCCGCCACCACGGGCTGCCGGGCCGGTCGGCGAACCCCGGCTGCAGCACGCCCCGCCGCACCTGCCAGCGCATGAACGACATCGCCGCCCGGCGGAACGGCAGGTGCCGGGGCGCCTTGCCGAACGGACCGGAGTAACAACGCTCCATCAAGGCCATCCGCCCGGCGGGGTCATCGCGGACCGCGGCGACCTGCTGCCCGGCCCAGGCCGCGGCCGTGACCTCAGACATCATGAGCACAGAGTGGCACAAACCGGATAGATCGCTACCGTGTCCGGCCGGGCGGCACGCCGCGTCCGGGGTCAGGCGGTCGGCGCGAGCACCCACAGGCGGTGGTCCCAGCCGACGTCACGGCAGGCGCGCACCGCGAGCCCGGCCCGCTCCGCCAGCGCGGTCACGTCCTTCACCGAGCGCAGCCCGGAGCCGAACGCCGCCGTGAGCCGCAGGTGGTGCAGGGCCGCGTCGATGTCGTCCGGGTCGGCCGCCTCGACCTGTTCGACCAGCACCAGGACGCCGTCGGTCGGCAGCGCGGCCGCGGCCTCCGCCAGCGTCAGTACCGCGTCCTCGTCCGGCAGCCACTCCAGCAGCCGGCACAGCAGCAGCGTCCCCGCGCCCGAGGGCACGGGGTGGGTCTGTGCCACGAGTTCCACCCGGGGCAGTGCCTCCGGATCGAGGATCTGCCCGCCCACGACGTCGAGCACCGACGGCAGGGCGGCGAGCCGCACCCGCAGCCCGGGGAACTCCTTGACGAGCGCGTTCACGACCGTGCCGGCGCCGTTGCCCGACGCACCGAGCACGTCCACCGCCGACCAGTCGTAGGCACCGGCCACCCCGGTCGAGACCCAGCGCGCCTCGTCCTCGATCGCGGTACGGGCCGAACCGCCCAGGCGCGCATCGGTGCGCAGCGCCTCCGCCAGGGTCTCACCGGACGCCGTCCGGCAGCCGTTCGCGCCCGAGCGCAGCCGCTCGGCGAGCCCCGTCAACGACAGGTCGAAGGCGGCCTGCGCGCCGCGCAGGTCGTACTCCTCCAACGAGTGGTCGTCCTCGACCAGTTCCTCGCCCACCGGCGTCAGCCGGTAGCCGTCCTCGGCCTGCTCGAACACCTCGATCTCCACGAGGTACTTCAGCAGCGCGCCCAGCGAGCGCGGCTCGGTCCCGCTGCGCCGCGCCAGCTCGGCGGCCTCCCGTACGCCCTGGTAGACCAGGTCGACCAGGCCCAGGGTGACGGCCACGCGGATCGCCAGCCCCGGTGCCAGGTCGGTCAGTTCGTGGAGCCGGCCGTGCGCGTCCTCGCCCTCCAGGACATCGGGGTCGGCGGGCACGGCGAGGCCGGGCGCGACCTCGGCCCGCCGCCAGTAGCCGGTGATGTGCGTCTGCTCGCGCGGAACGCCCCGCTCCACCGACAGGTGCCGCCGGATGCCCTTCAGGGTGACGGCCTCCCCGGCCGCCCAGACGAACACCGTGCCCGGCAGCCACTCCATGTCCCGCACCGCGCGCTCCAGCAGATCGCTGCGCCCGGCCGGCGTGCCACCGCGCACCAGCCAGGTGACCTCGGCCTCCGCGCGCGTGGGCAGTTCCTGGCGGTGGTTCTCCTCGCCGACCTCGATGAACACCCGGGCCCGGGTCCCTTCGGGCATCTCGGCGAGCCAGCGGCCGATCGCGGGCAGCGCCGTCTCGTCGCCGATCACCAGCAGCCAGTCCGCGCCCTCGGGGTGGCCGTGCGACATCTTCGGCCCGGCGATCCAGGTCGCCTGGCCCGGAACGGCCTGCTGCGCCCACGACGAGGCGATCCCGCCGTCGTGCCGGACGAAGTCGAAGTCGATCTCCCCGGCCACCGGGTCGAACCGCACCGGCGTGTAGTCCTTGGAGATTGGCCGGCCGTCCGAAGGCCAGTCCAGGCTGCTGACGTTCTGCCGGGGCAGCACCGGCTCCCGGCCCTCTTCCGCGAAGAAGAACTTCACGTGGTCGTCGAAGCCCTCCGTGCGCAGCGGCGGCAGGGACAGGCCCGCGTGCTCGAAGGCGTGCAGCTGCGGCCCGCCCAGGGTCACCCGCCGCATCCCGGGCGTGACGTCCGAGACGCGCAGCACCGTCAGCTCCCTGAGCACGATGGGGAAGGTGACGACCGAGCGGGGACTACGGGTGGACATCCGACTTGCTCCTTCACATCCGTCCGGCAGATCCGGCATGCGGCCACGCTACGGCGCTGCGCGCGCCCCGCATCCAACCCGCGGGCCACGGCACTGCCACCCCGCGCGCAATCCGGACGCCCGGTTCCCCCTTGCGGAGAACCTCGGGATGACCGCCGTACCCCCGGACCGTGCCCGCATCGAGGAGACGGTGGCCGGGCTGGGCCTCATGGACCGGATCCGCTCCCTCCCCGAGGGCCTCGGCACCCGCGTGGGCACCCGTACGCCGTCGGCCGCGGACCGGACCCTCATCGTGATCGCGCACCGCGCGGACACCATCGCCCGAGGCCACCGGCTCCTCACGGTGCCCGCCGGCGAGCTCGCCGTCCGGCTCCCCGCACCGACCCGGCACCGAGGGCTGGACCTCAAGCGTGCTTGAGCTCCTACGGTGTCGTGCGCAGACGATCTCGAAGTGAGTGAACGGAGCGGATCCGCCATGGAGTACTCGCACGACGATGCCGAACTGGTCCGGCAGCCCATCGGTTACTGGAGCTGGGCCGCCTCGGACGCGGTGGTCACCCGCATCAGGGCCGTCCTCGCCGGAATCGGCACCACCCAGCCGCAGGCATGGATCCTGGACCAGATCGCGAGGGCCGAGGTGCCCCCGAGGCGCGACGGGGTGACCGGCGTGCTGAGCGGCTACGCAGCCGTGGGCATCGACGACCTCGACGAAGAGGTCGACGCCACCATCGACCGCGGGTGGGTCACGCAGGACGCGGACGGACACCTCGAACTCACCGCCACGGGAACGGACTTCTACGCCCGGGTGGCCGCGACGCAGGCGGAGCTGTGGCAGGAGCGGCACCGGGGAATCCCGGACGAGGAGTACGTGATCGCGCTCAAGGTCCTCCAGCGGTTCATCCACAACACCGGAGGCCGCGCCTGGCACCACTGAAACCGGCGGGCTGACCGGTGGTGGGCTCTCCGCGGTCGGGCAGTCGAGGCACGGCCGTGAGCTCGTCGGCCACGGCGGCGGACCTGCACCGGGCGATGCGGAGGTGCGAAATGATCGTCGTGGACTGGGCGCGTGCGGCGATCAGGGACGGCGTCTCCCGCGTGGACGACCACCGGGCGCGGTGCGCGTCCGCCGCCGACGCCAAGCAGGCCCCGCTCGCCGCCCTTCAGCAGGCCGCACGCGAGGCTCCGGGGACGGAGCACTGAGAGCTGCGTTCGCGTCTCCCGTGGTCGGTGGTAGCGCGTCGTCCACCCCGTCGGCACGACGGTGTGCTCGGCCGGAACCGCCGCGGCGGGCCCGGCTCCTCGAGGAGCCGGGCCCGCCCGCAGGCCGCGCGAGAGCGGGTGTCACTGGCCGGCGACGGCCTTCGCGAGGAGCGGGGTGAGCTGCTCGACCACCCACGGGGCGCTCAGCGCGTCCGGGTAGGCGATGGCCGAGGAGAGCGAGTTGTCCGACGGGATGACCGTGAAGTGCTTGGTCTTCACCGCGTTCAGCGACTGGAACAGCTTGTTGGACTCCAGCTCGGTCGCGCTGATCACACCGCGGTCACCGAAGGGGTAGGTGACGAGGAGGACGTCGGCGTCGAGCTGGTCCAGGTTCTCCAGGCTCACCGCGTTCTTGTTCGGCGCGTAGTTCTTCGCCTTGTCGGTCTTGGTGAAGCCGAGCTTCTCGAAGACGCCCGGGTCCTGGTCGGCGTAGGACATGAAGCTGACCTGCTCGGGGTGGACGACCGTGTAGGTGTACGTCTTGCCCTTGAACTCGGGGTGCGCGGCCGCGGCGTCCGTGGTGGCCTTCTCGTTCGCCGCGATGACCTCGTCCGCCTTGGCGCTCAGACCGAGGGCCTTCGCGGCCGTCTTCAGCCGGTCCTGCCAGGTCATGGTGTCGGCCTGCGCCTTGTCGGTGAAGGTGACGACCGGGGCGATCGGCTGCAGCTTGGCGTAGTCCGCGTCCATCTCCCAGGTGTTCATGCCGAGGATGACGTCGGGGGCCTCGGCCGCGATGGCCTCGTAGGCGGTGCCGTCGGCGTCGTCGTAGGTCTTCAGCTTGCCGGCGCCGAGCTTGTCGATGGCGCGCTGCTTGTACTCGGGCACCTTGGCGCCGTCCTCGACGTCCGGGGTGATCACCGGGACGATGCCGAGGGCCAGCGCGATGGCGGTGTCGCCGTCGGAGACCGTCGCGACCTTCACCGGCTTCTTCTTGACCTCGGTCTTGCCCCACGCGTTGGTGAGGGCGACGGGGAAGGCGGCGGACGCGTCGGCTCCGGCGGCGGCCGGCTTGTCCTCGGCAGCCTTCGAGTCCTCGCCGCCGCAGGCGGTGAGCAGGCCGAGGCAGGCGGCGGCCGCGGTGAGGGCGGCGAGGGCGCGGACCGGGCGACGGCGCGTTCTGTGCTGAACGGACATGATGGTGGTGTCTCCTATGCGGGGATCCGACGGCCCAGGGGGAAGATCTGGGGCCGCTCTGAGCGGGGATGGGGGACGACGAGACAGTCCAGGCCGAACACTTCGGCCACGGTCTCCTCGGTGAGCACCTCTTCGGGAGCGCCCTGGCGCACGATCCGGCCGTCGCGCATGGCGACGATGGTCGAGGCGTACAGGGCTGCCTGGTTGAGGTCGTGGGACACCAGCACGATCGTCTTGCCGGCCTGCTCGTTGAGGTCGGCGAGGAGGTCCATGACCTCGATCTGGTGGGCGATGTCCAAGTAGGTGGTGGGCTCGTCCAGGAGCAGCGTCGGCGTGTCCTGGGCGAGCGCGAGGGCGATCCACACGCGCTGGCGCTGGCCGCCGGAGAGCTGGTCGACCGGGCGGTCGATCAGCTCGGCGGTACCGGTCGCCAGCAGGGCGTCCGCGATGACCTCGTCGTCGGCGGCGGTGCGCCGCTGTCCGAACCGGCGGTGCGGATGGCGGCCGCGCCAGACGAGGTCGCCGACGGTGATGGACTCCGGGGCGATCGGCGACTGCGGCAGGATGCCCAGGCGCCGGGCCACCTCGCGGGTGGACAGGGCGTGGATGTCCTGGCCTTCGAGGAGGACCGAGCCGGCCGCGACGGGCAGCAGCCGCGCGATGGACTTCAACAGGGTCGACTTGCCGCAGGCGTTCGGGCCGACCAGCGCGGTGATCTTGCCCGGTTCGATCCCGAGGGACAGCTCCTCGATGATCGGCTTGCGCTCGTACCCGGCGCTGATGCCGCGGGCTTCGAGCCGGAAGCCGGCGTCGGGGGAGACGGGTACGGGTCGTGCGCTCATGCGGTGGCTCCTTGCCTGCGCCGGAGGATCAGCCAGACGAAGTAGGGGGCGCCGAGCAGTGCCGTGAGGACGCCCGTCGGTACCGGGCTGATCACGGGGCCGTGCTGGGCGAGGACATCGGCGCCGAGGACGATGACGGCGCCGATCGGGACGGCCAGGGCGACGGACCGGTCGGCCCCGACCAGCCGGATCGCGATGGGGCCGCTGATCAGCGAGACGAATCCGATCGGGCCCGTGACGCTGGTGGCGAGCGCGGCGGCCGCGGCCCCGACGAGCAGGGTCGCGATCCGGACGGCGCCCACCCGGGTGCCGAGCCCGAGGGCGAGCTGGTCACCGAGGGCCATGCCGCCCAGGGAACGGCCCAGCAGCGCGGCGCAGAGCCCGCACACGGCGAGCGCGCCCGCCAGCGTGGACACCCCCTCCCAAGTGGCGTCGTTGACGCTGCCGACCAACCAGCGCATCACCTGTGCGATCCCGTGCTGACCGGCCACCGTGAACAGGTAGTTCACGTACGCGGTGCACACGGCGCTCAGGCCGATGCCCACGAGGACCAGGCGGTACGTGTCCACGCCCCCGCCGCGCCTGCTCAGCGCGAGCACCGTCGCCACCAGGGCGAAGGCCCCGCCGAGGCCGGCCAGGGAGGTCCCGAAGGGAACCGCCGGGGCGAACAGCAGCATCGTGGTGGCACCGGCCCCGGCGCCCGCCGAGATGCCGACGATGTCCGGGGTGGCGAGCGGGTTGCGGATGAGCCGTTGGTACAGGGCGCCGGAGAGGCCGAAGAGGGCTCCGGCGAGCAGCGCCGCCAGTGCGCGCGGCATCCGGATCCGGAAGATCACGTAGTCGGCCAGTCCGGTGCGCAGCCCGAAGGCGGCGGGCAGGACGTCGCCCGCGGGGATCCGCTTGACCCCGCCGAGCAGCAGCGAGGCGGCGAGCAGCGCGAGCAGCATCAGGACGAGTACGCAGACGACGAGGCGGGCCCGACGGACCCCTGCCCGGTGGGCACCGCGCAGCCGGGCCGCGGTGGCGGCCTTGAGTTCGGCCGCGGTGTCCCGGGAGGCCTGTCCGAGGTCCCGGGCCCCGTCCGTACGGGGCGCGTGTGTCTGTGGCATGTCACTCACATCCGGACCAGGTCGCGGCGGCGCGCGAGCCACACGAAGAAGGGAGTGCCGAGGAGGGCGGTCATCACCGACACCTGGATCTCGCCGTGGTCGATCACCAGGCGTCCCGCGGTGTCGGCGCCGACGAGCAGGACGGCTCCGCACACCATGGACAGCGGTAGCGACCAGCGGTGGTCCGCGCCCACCAGCATCCGGGCGGTGTGTGCGGCGACCAGTCCGACGAAGGCCACCGGTCCCACGGCCGCGGTGGCGGCGGCGCACAGCAGCACCGCCACGGCCGCACTCGCGAGCCGGGCCCGCTCCACCCGGATGCCGAGCCCGCGGGCGGTCTCGTCACCGAGGCTCAGCAGGTTCAGGGTGCGCCCCAGGGGCAGCGCCAGCAGCAGGCCGGTGAGCGCGAACGGGAGCACCTGGCCCAGGAACTGGCCCCGGCCGGTGAGTTGACCGACGGACCAGAAGCGCAGGTGGGCGTAGACGGCCTCGTCGCGCACGACGAGCAGGGTGATGAGCGAGGACATCACCGCGGCGACGGCGACGCCCGCGAGGACGAGGCCGATCGTGCTGCTGCCCGCGTTGGTGCGGGTCCCGATCAGGAAGACGAGGACCGCGGTCACCGCCGAGCCCGTCAGCGCCATCCAGAAGTAGCCGTGCACGCCGGACGTATCGAGGAAGAGGATGCCGAGTACGACGAACACGGCCGCGCCCTGCTCGACGCCGAGGACGCCCGGCTCCGCCAGCGGATTCATCGTCAGTGCCTGCATGATGAGCCCGGAGGCGCCGAGGGCGGCCCCGACGGTCAGGCCGAGGAGCGTGCGGGGTATCCGCTCCGTCCACAGGACGTCGCCGTTGTAGCCCTCCGCGCCGGGGTGCAGCAGGATCCGCACGATTTCCAGCGGGGATATGTCACGCGCACCGAGGCCGATGCTCGCGATGGTCACGGCGGCCAGCATCAGGCCGGCGAACACCACGACCACCGCTGCGCGCGGGGCACGGGGCCGCGCGGGCGTCGGGGTCGGTGGTGCGGCCGGCGAAGCCGATTGCTTCATGGGTCTTCGGGTACTCCTCACCTGCTCAAGCTCGAAGTTAGGTTAGCCTTACCGAAGCGGGGTCCGGTCCAATGCCGGAGTCGAACCGCTCACAATCAGGGGTCAAGAATGTGGACCCTGCGGTAGGGGAGGATGTTGTGGCCGAGACGGGACTGCGCAGCGTGCGGGCCGAGGAGACCCGCGCGGAGGAAGCGATCATGGCCGATGACGATTTCATCGCCGAAGGCGGACACCCGCTGCACGTCCACGAGTTCCACCAGTTCCTGCACGTTCCGGTGGGCCGGATCGTGGTCACCGCGCTCGGCCGGGACTACGAACTGTCCGCCTCGGTGGCCTTGTGGATCCCGGCGGGCATCGCGCACAGCGCACGGTTCGGAGCCGACTCCGTCATCGCGGTCGAGTCCTTCGACGCGGACCGGTTCGAACTGCCGTACCGGGACGTCACCACCATCAACATCACCGACGCCCAGCGCAGACTCGTCCTCGGGCGGATGCGCAGCACCTGCGCCCAGGAGGAGGACCCGGAGGTCTTCGCCGCGCTGTCCGCGGGGCACCGCAACTGCCTGCCGCTGCCCCAGCCCACCAGTCACACCGCCGGCGCCGTGGCGCGGGAGTTGGCCCGGACGCCGAGCGACCCGCGCACCGCGACGGAGTGGGCGGAGAACCTCTACACGAGCTCGACCAGCCTGCGCCGGGCCTTCCGCGCGGAGACCGGGATGGCCTTCTCCGAATGGCGCACCCGGCTCCGGCTCAACCATTCGCTGGGCCTGCTGGAGCAGGGCCAGTTGGTGAGTTCCGTGGCCGCTCGGGTGGGGTTCGTCAGCACCAACGGCTACATCCTGGCCTTCCGCCGCCACTTCGGGCAGACCCCGGGCGCGTACGTGCGCAGCTCGCTGGACCGGTCCGCGTAGCGGCGGCCGGCTGGCCCCCCGCCGCCCGACGGATCGCCGCGCTCCCCGCGGTCCCCGCGGGTGGAAACGGACCTGCCCCGTACCCGGGGGTCACGACCCGGGTACGGGGCAGTTGGCATTCGGGTGTCCGGCTCAGCCGCCCTGGCCGGCGCTTCCCACCGGGCCGACCTTTACCGGGGCGCCGCCGCCCTCCGTGACCGGCAGTGTGCCGGTGCCCGGCCAGGCGAGGGTCACCGACCTGGTCTCGTCCGGCGGGGTCACCACCAGCCCCGTGACGCGGACGCCGGAGCCGCCCGAGGTGTTGAGCGGGTAGCTGATGCCGAAGTAGGTCGACTCACCCTTCTTGAGGACGGCCGTGTCGGCCTGCTGCCCCGTACGCTGCGCGGACAACGAGCCCGAGTCGGTCTTCAGATCGACACCCGCGTACCCGGAGATCGTGCAGTCCCGGGTACCGCGGTTCTTCAGCGTCACCGCGACCGTGCCGTCCTTGTCGCCGCCGATGGTGCGTTCCGCGGCGCTGATCGCCAGCTCGTCGGTCCGGCACTTGCCGACCTTGCCGCTCGCGTCGGAGCCGGTCCCGGCCCCGGCCGTGCCCTTGCCGTCGGAGCCCGTCCCCTGCGAGGGCTTCCCGCCGCCCTGATCCGAACCGCCCCCCGAAGGCGAGGCGGTGGACGGGGCGGACGCGGCTGACGAAGCCGACGGGGTGCTCCGCGCCGCCCCGTCGTCGCCGTTCTGGCAGGCCGTGAGCGAAAGGCTCGCGGCGACGGCCACGGCGGCGAGGGTCAGCTGGTGAACGCGCATCGTTTCTTCCTCAGGATCGATCGGACGGAGGTGCGGGCGGTCGGTGCGGATCGGTTCGGTTCGGTTCGGTTCGGTTCGGGAGGGTGTCTTCGCTCAACAGGAGTCGCCCGACCCGCACCGCCGTTCCACCCGACCGCCCACCCGTACCTTCCTGTTACACGTACCGTCGAACCCGACACGCCCGCGGTAGCCCGGGGGCGCCTCCAACCGGCCGGTACGGCGGTTTGCGTCGCTCTCGGGCACCCGTACGAGGTCTTCGTGCGCCGGGACAAACCCGTGACCCGGCATATCTTGACCCCAACGGTCGGTACGGCCGGTCCGCCGCGTCGGGCGGGCCGAGCGGCACACGTCCTGGCGCTCGGGCGACCGCTGCGCACCCCGTTGGTTGGTGCGGACACCTACCGAAGTGATCTCATGGGCGATCACGAGGTCGGCAGAGCGGCCGAACACGCGGGAAGGACTACGGGGTGGTCGAGCGGGAAGCCGTGGGTGTCACGGTCACGGGATTGGTCGAGGCCGCCGCGGACGGCCAGAGCGGCGCCCTGTGGCGACTACGGCACAAGGGCCGACAACTCGACGCGAATCTGGTGCGCGTGCTGCCCGGAGCCGAGATCGCCGTACACCGGGAACCCGAGGTGGACGTCCTGCTCACCGTCGTACAGGGCGGCGGTTCCCTGACCCTGGACGGCGCCGCGGTGGAGGTCGTGCCCGGCTCCCTCGCCCTGCTGCCGCGCGGCTCCGCCCGCTCGCTCCGCGCCGGCCCCGAGGGACTGGTGTTCCTCACCGCGCACCGCAGACGGGCCGGCATGGCCATCGGCCGGCCGCCCCGCACCGAACCCCGCACACCGCAGTGCCCGCTCCACCTCGTCTGCGAGCAGTGCCACCGGCACGCCATAGAGGCCGACGCCCGGTACTGCAGCTGGTGCGGCACCCGCCTCATCCCCCGGGCCGCCACGGGCTGACCCCCGAAGCGCCGGACCCCCTACGGGAATCGGGCCAGGGGGGCGTCCTGCGCGAAGAAGGTCTTGGCGCGGAGCATCGCCCGCTCGTCGTCCCGTACCTGGCCCGGCCGGGAGCCGTTGCCGAGCAGCACCCCGCCGAACCCCATCCGCAGGTAGGCCGCGGTGTGGTGAAGGCTGGTCACCAGCCCCTCGGCGCGGAGCTCGTCGGGGTCCGCCATGGCCGTCACGCCCCACAGGGTCCGGCCCGCCATCCGCTGCTTGAAGTCCGAGCCGGGGGTCGTGAGCCAGCCCGACCAGTAGTCGAGGTAGCGCTTGGTGTGCGCGGAGAGCGCGTACCAGTACAGGGGCGAGGCGATGACGACGTCCGTCGCCTCCAGCGTGGCCGACCGCAGGGCCTCCTCGCTCTCCGAGGGCGTCCAGCCCTCGGCCTCGTGCCGCCCGTCCTGGAAGTCGGGCAACGCCGCCCCGGCCAGGTCGACCCACCGCTGCCGGACACCGGCGGGCAACTGTTCGGCGGCCGCCCTCGCGAGCATCTCGGTGTTCCCGTCCGAACGGGAGCTGCCGAGGACGAAGAGGAACGAGCGGTCGGTCATGAACATCACTCCAGCGGTGCGCGATCGGGCCGGCGGAATGCCCGCCGGTAGGGCCGACGTTAGACGTTGACATCAATGTGAAGGTCAACCGGATGCAGAGGTACGGCACATGCTGATCGGCGAACTGTCCCGGCGCACCGGCGTCAGCTCCCGGCTGCTGCGCTACTACGAGGCGCAGGGGCTGCTCGACGCGGAGCGCGGCCCGAACGGATACCGCGACTACACGGCGGACTCCGTGGCCGCCGTGCGCAAGGTGCGCGCCCTGCTCGCGGCCGGCCTGTCCACCGAGGTGATCCGCGCGGTGCTGCCGTGCGTGCGGGGCGAGGGGGTGCGCTTCGCCTGGTGCGAGGAGATCCGGTCCGTCCTCGACGGCGAACTGGCCGCCATGGACGCGCGCATCGAGGGCCTGCGGCACAGCCGCGCCGCCCTGGCCGGCTACTTGGAGCAGCCCTGAGTAGCCCTGGGCAGCCCTGAGCAGCTCTGAGCAGCCCTGAGCCCCGCCCCCGGGGAAGTGGGGCGGGGCTCAGGGAGAAGCGGGGGCACGGCCTCAGGCGGCGGCCGGCCGGGGCCGCTGTTCGCCCTTTGCGGTCCGGTTCCCACGGGCGGGCAGGAGGCGGTCCAGGGCGAAGGCGCCCGGGCCGGTGAAGACGAGCAGCAGGAAGGCCCAGCAGTACATCGCGGAGGACTCGCCGCTGTTCTGGATCGGGAAGAGGGCGTCCGGCTGGTGGGCCGTGAAGTAGGCGTACGCCATCGAGCCGGAGGCGAGGAAGGCCGCGCTGCGGGTCCCGGCGCCGAGCAGCACCAGGGCGCCGGCGACGAGCTGGATCACCGCCGCGTACCAGCCCGGCCAGGCCCCGAAGGGCACCGTGCCGCCGCCGTGCGCGCCGCCGAGGACGCCGAAGAGGGAAGCGGCGCCGTGACAGGCGAACAGGAGGCCGGTGACGATCCGGAAGAGGCCCAGGGCGTAGGGCCGGGCGGCGTTCAGACGTTCCGTCATGGGAGATCCTTCGTCGGGTAACGGGGACGTGGGGAAAGAGGGGGAGGGCGGGGGAGGACCGTCAGCCGGTCCAGAGGGCCAGGGCGGCGGCCCCGCCGGTGGGCACCGGCAGGTCGTACACCCGGTGTTCGGCGGTGTGCGCCGGTTGCGCGGCCGTGCCCACGTAGGGCTGGTGCGTGCCGTGCGCCAGGCCCTGCCCGGTGGACTTCAGCACGGCCTCCTTGCGCGTCCAGCAGCGGGCGAAGGCGGCCGCCCGGGCGGGCCGGGGCAGGGCCAGCAGTTCGGCGCGTTCGTCCTCGTGCAGGCCGGCCATGGTCTCGTGCACCAGGGCGTCCGACGGCAGGTCCTCCACGTCGACGCCCACCGGTACGGGGGCCACCGCGAGCAGCACCAGGTCGCCCGCGTGCGCGAGGGAGAAGTGGACGGGGCGGCCCGGCAGGTAGGGGCGTCCGTGCGGACCGCCGCACGCGGCGCACGGCTCCCGGTCGATGATGAGGCGGGCCGGCGGAGTTCCGAGCACCGTGCCGAGGACGTCCCGCAGGCAGACGTGCGCGACCAGGAAGCGGTCCACGTCCGCGAACCGCCGGAAACGGTCCGCCCGCAGGGACTCGGTACGGTCGAGCTCGCCCCGCCGGGCCGTGGCGGCCGCCGCGTTCTCCGCCACCGAAGCCGCCCACACGCGGGTCTGCCCGGGCAGGGCCACCGGCAGCGGCACGGGATGCACGGGCGGTACGTGCGCGGCGGCCGGCCGCGGTCGGGCCCGGAGCGGGGCCGGTCTCACAGCTGCGCGCAGACCCGGTCGGCCGTCGTGACCACGGCGCAGCGGCCCGCCGCCCACTCCAGGGCCATCCGGTGCTCGCGCTCGGAGAAGTCGGCGACGGCGTCGGCGACCACGAAGGCCCGGACGTCCTGCATCCAGGCGTCGCAGGCCGTCATCAGGACGCCGATGTGGGCGTACACGCCGGTGATCACCAGCTGGTCCCGGCCCATCGCGCGCAGCCGCTCCAGCAGGTCGGTCCGGACGAAGGCGCTGTACTTCCACTTCGTGAGCACCGTGTCGTCCGGGCCGGGCGCCACGGCGGCGGGGATCGCGGCGGCCGTCGGGTCGGCGGGCAGACCGGGCCCCCAGAAGTCCTGCTGGAGCCCGCGCTCGGCCGGGCTCTGGCCGCCGGGCTGCGCGGTGTAGAACACGGGCACCCCGGCCCGGCCCGCCTCCTTCTTCAGCCGCGCGACCTGCTGGAGCATGCCGGTGACGGGCTGTGCTTCGCGGTCGAAGGCCGACAGGAAGTAGTTCTGCAGGTCGTGGACGAGCAGGACCGCGCGGTCCGGATCCACCGTCCAGTCGACGCGGTTGGCCGGCAGCTCCTCGGCGGTCGGCAGCGGGTAGGGGGCGATGGCGGGCAGGGCCATGGGTTCATCCGTTCAGTGCTGATGGGGCGGTACGGGGACGGGGACGGCGGCCGGAGCAGCCGGAGCGGCGGGTGCGGCGGTGCGCAGGTCCCGTTTGGAGACCTTGCCCACGCCGGTCTTGGGGAAGGCGGCGACGAACTCCACCCGGTCCGGCACCTTGTACGCCGCGAGGCCGCGCTCCCGCACGAACTTCTTCACGGCGGCGGGCCGCAGTTCTCCGGCGCCCTCGCGCAGGATCACGTAGGCACAGGTGCGTTCGCCGAGATAGGGGTCCGGTTCGCCGACCACGTTGGCGTCGTGGACGGCCGGATGCGCCAGGATGTGGTTCTCCACCTCCTCCGCCGCGATCTTCTCCCCGCCCCGGTTGATCTGGTCCTTGGCGCGTCCCTCGACGACCAGGTGCCCGGTGGGCGTCATCCGGACGATGTCCCCGGTCCGGTAGAAACCGTCCGCGGTGAACGACCGGGCGTTGTGCTCGGGCGCGTTCCAGTACCCGCGGATGGTGTAGGGGCCGCGGGTCAGCAGGTGGCCGGACCCGCCGGGGGGCACCTCGCGGTCCTCGTCGTCGACGATCAAGATCTCGTCGCCCGGGGAGATCGGCCGGCCCTGGGTGGTGACGACGGTCTCCTCGGGGTCGTCGAGGCGGGTGTAGTTCACCAGCCCCTCCGCCATCCCGAACACCTGCTGGAGGGTGCAGCCCAGGCCCGGCCGGACCCGGCGGGCGGCCTCCTCGCTGAACTTGGCGCCGCCCACCAGCAGGACGTCCAGGCTGCCGAGGTCCCGGTCGGTGCGTGCGGCGGCCTCCGTCCAGAGCAGGGCCAGCGGAGGGACCAGGCCGGTGATCGTCACGCCCTCGGACTCGATCAGCGGGAAGGCGACGTCGGGCACCGGCTGCGGGCACAGCACGACCCGGCCCCCCGCGTACAGGGCGCCCAGCGAACCGGGCGAGGACAGCGGGAAGTTGTGGGCGGCGGGCAGGGCCACCAAGTACACCGAGTCCGCGTCCACCGCGCAGATCTCGTTCGAGGCCCACAGCGAGTAGATGTAGTCGTCGTGGGTGCGCGGGATCAGCTTGGGCACGCCGGTGCTGCCGCCGGAGAGCTGGAGGAAGGCGAGGTCGTGCGGGGCGGGCCCGGGGCCGAGCCCTCCGGCGGGTACGTCCAGCGGGACCTCGGCCAGCGCGGTGAAGTCACCCGGGTCGGCGTCCGCGACGAACACCTCGCGCAGTCCCGGGACTTCGCCGCGGACTGCGGCGGCGAGCTCGCGGTAGTCGTAGCCGCCGTGCACCGCGGGGATCACGTACGCCGCCGCCCCGGTGAAGGAGCAGAAGTAGGAGATCTCGGTGCGGCGGTGCGCCGGCAGGGCGAAGACGGGCAGGGCGCCGATCCGGAACAGCGCGAAGACGACCTCGAAGAACTCGGCGGTGTTGGGTAGTTGTACGACCACCTTGTCACCGGGGACGATGCCGCGCGCCGTGAGGCCCGCGGCCATCCGGTCGGCCCGCGCGTCGAGATCGCCGTAGCTCCAGGTGCGCCGGCCGCCGTCCGGGCCGCCGGTCGGGTCCACGAGGGCGATCCGGTCGGGGTGGTCCGCGGCCCGCTCCCGCAGGACGGATCCGAAGGTCTCGCCCCGCCACCAGCCGGCCGTCCGGTAGCGCTCGGCGAACTCGGCCGGCCAGGGCCGCCAGGCGGCGGCCGCGGCTGCGGCGCCGTGGTCGTCGCGGGAGCCGTGGTCGTCGTGGGGGTCGTGGGGGTCGCTCACAGTTCGGCTCCGACGGCCTGCAGGAAGGTGCGGAACTTCGCCGCGGTCTCCGCGGTCTCGGCATCGGGCTCGGAAGCGGAGACGATCCCCGCCCCTGCGTACAGGCGCAGCCGGTTCTCCTCGGCCTCGGCGCAGCGGATCGTGACGACCCACTCGCCGTCGCCGGTGCCGTCCTCCCAGCCGATCATGCCGGTGAAGAAGCCGCGGTCGAAGGACTCGGTCTCTTCGATCACCTTGCGGGCCACGTCGGTCGGACTGCCGCAGACGGCCGGGGTCGGGTGCAGGCTGGAGGCGATCTCCAGAGCGGAGACGTCGGGCCGCGCGAGCATTCCGGTCACGGTGGTGGACAGGTGCCACATGGTGGCCGTACGGAGCAGGGTGGGGCGCTCCGGGACGTCGAGGGAGGTGCAGTACGGAGCCATGGCCTGGTGCACCGCGTCGACGACGACGGCGTGCTCGTGCAGGTCCTTGGCGGACTGGAGCAGGGCGGCGGCCCGGCGGACGTCCTCGGCGAGGTCCGCGCTGCGCGGGGTCGACCCGGCCAGCGGATTGGAGATGAGCCGGTCGCCCCGGCGGGACAGCAGGAGTTCGGGGCTGGCGCCGAGCAGGTTGCGGCCGGGGCCGGTGGGGAGCGCGAAGGTGTAGCCGGAGGGGTCACGGCGGGCGAGCCGCTGGACCATGGCGGGTATGTCCAGCGGCCCGTCGGAGGCGAGTTCCAGGGTCCGGGCCAGTACGACCTTGCTGAACTCGCCCTGCCACATCCGGTCCACGGCCGAGGCCACGCCCTTGGCGTAGACGTCCGGCTCGGGGACGGAGGCGATGGCCCAGTCGGCGGGCGCCGGACCGGCGGCGGGCAGGGCGATCAGCGGGTCCGAGGCCAGCGGCGGGCCGCTGCGCAGGGACTCCGGGACGACGAGGGCGGCGCGCGCGTCCGGGGCGAAGGGGATCGCGCCGATCACCACGGGGTAGGGGTGCCCGGCCCGCCGGGCCTCGGCCAGGGCCTGGGCGACGCGGTGCGGCAGGGGTTCGGCGGAGTGGGCGACCTCCTGGCGGATGCCCTGGGCCAGCAGCGTCCGGGTGGGCGTCGCAAGGAACCGGGCTCCGGGGCGGTAGGCGTCGAGCAGCGTGGTGGCGGCGCCGACGGAGGGGTGCACCGGATCGGCCGGTGCGGGGGGCGTGGCGACTTGGTGGACCGTCGGCACGGTGACTCCTCTTCAGGGTGGGGGCAGGTGCGGGGCAGGTGGGTGCGGCCGGGCGGTCGCCGGCTGCGGGGTGGTGCGCAGGTGCGGGGAGGTGCGCGTGGCGCGGGTGGTACGCGTGGCGCGGGGATCGCGCGTGGTGCGCGGGGCGGGGCGGGGGCTGCCGCGAGGTCAGCGCAGCGTGGCTCCGCCGTCCACGTAGAGGTCCTGCATGGTGATGTGGCGGGCCTGGTCCGAGGCGAGGAACACGACGGCGTCCGCGATGTCCTGCGGGTCGGCGATCCGGCCCAGCGGGATTCCCGTCCGGTAGCTGGCCAGGTCCCCGTCCAGCACCCGGGCGGGCGCCTGCGGGTCGGTCCAGAGCCCCCACTGCATGGGGGTGTCGGTGGAGCCGGGGGCCACGATGTTGCAGCGCACCCCGCTGCGGGCGTACTCCAGCCCCAGACACTTGGTGAACATCACGGCCGCGGCCTTCGAGGCGGCGTACGCGGCCATGCCGGTCCGCGGGATCCCGGCGGCGTTCGAGGCGACGGTGACCACGCTGCCGCAGCCACGGGCCGCCATGCCGGGGACGACGGCGCGGGAGGTGAAGAAGACGCCCTGGACGTTGACCGCGAAGGTGGCCGCCCAGTCCTCGTCGGTCAGTTCCGCGACCGGTGCGGTGCGCAGGACCCCGGCCACGTTCACCAGGACGTCGACCGGGCCGAGTTCCCGCCCGATCCGTCCGACGGTCCGGTCGACGGCCGCCGGGTCGGTGACGTCGAGCGCGTAGGCGCGGACGGCCCCGTCGCCGGAGGCCGGCGCGCGTTGGGGCTCCGGGTCCAGTTCCGCCGCCAGCGCGGTGACGGCCTTCTCCGAGACGTCCGTCGCCGCGACGGTGGCGCCGAGGCGGAACAGCGTACGGACGACGGCCTCGCCGATGCCCTGCCCCGCGCCGGTGACGAGCGCGACCTTGCCGGTGAATCCGCTGGTCCCGGGGTTGCCGGGCACACGGTGGTCGGACATGCCGCCCCCTCCTCAATCTTAGGTAAGCCTAACCTAATTAAATGCTGAACGGCGCTATGCGGCAGGCACGTTGTCCGCGGGAGCCGCGTCCCCGTCCTCGTCGTCCTGCGGCTCGTGGTGGTCGAGGCCCACGACACCGCGTTTCCAGAAGCCGTCCACGTCCGTGTAAGCCCGGTTCAGGCCCAGCTCCCGGTGCAGGTAGCGGCGGACCGGCCTGAGCTCCCCGGCCTCACCGGCGACCCAGACGAAGGGCAAGCCCGGCAGGAAGTCCACGCCCCGTACCGCCTCGTCCAGGAAGTCGCCCTCGCCGTGCGCGAGACCGTTCCGGTGCAGCCAGACGATCTCGGCGTCGGCCCGGGTCGGCAGTTCCTCCTGCTCGCCCGCGTCGTCGACGAGGAGGAAGACCTTGGCGGGAACCCCCTGCGGCAGGTCCTCCAGCATCCGGGCGACGGCCGGCAGGGCCGTCTCGTCGCCCGCGAACAGGTACCAGTCGAACTCCCGCGGGACCACGATCGAACCGCGCGGCCCCGCCACACCGAGCCGCATCCCCGGCTCAGCCCGCTCCGCCCACCGCGCGGCCGTGCCGCGGCCGTGCAGGACGAAGTCCAGGTCCAGCTCACCGGCCACGGGGTCGAAGCGACGGGTGGTGTAGTCGCGGGAGATCGGGAACGGCGGCTCCGTCGGAAACTCCAGTCCGTCGCCGTCGTCCGCCACTCGCGGCAGCACGAGCCGTCCGGTGCCCGGCTCGGGGAAGAACACCTTCACGTGATCGGCGGGGGAGCGGTCGACGAAGCCGTCGAGCTCGGGCCCGCCGAGGGTGACGCGGACCATCCGCGCAGTCACCCGGCGCACGCGCAACACCTCCAGGGTGCGCACGGCGATGTCGTGGTGGACGACGTCGATGCGGGGCCCGGGGCGGGGGCCGTTGGTCATGATGACGGTCTCTCTTCCTCGGAGGGGAGGGGTCCGGGTGGGGGCGCCGCACAGCGCCCCCACCCGCACCCCGGCGGGTCAGTCGCGGGCGGCCGGCCCGCCCGACGCCAGCGCACGCGCCAGCACCGGGCCGATCTGCGCCAGGACCGCGGGCGACATCAGGTCGTCGTGCGAGCAGTCCAGGACGTGCTCCTCGATCCGGCCGTCCAGGTACGCGGGCCAGACCAGCCCCGGTGCCTCCTCCGCCGGAGTGGACCGGGACGCGGTGAAGAACAGCACGTCACCGCGGTAGCGGAGGGTGCGGCTGCGCGATAGGAGCCGTACGCAGTGCACGTTCGTGTCGACGATCGCCCCCAACAGCGCCTCGTCGAAGCCGGCCAGCAGGCCCTGGCTGTCGCGGATCGCACCGACCGCCTCGGCCCGGTCCACCGGAGCGCCTGCCTCCGGCTGGTTGAGCCCGGCCACCGAGAGCAGGAAGCCGCTCTCCTCGCGCTCCAGCCGCTCGCGCCAGTCCGGGGCGTCGATGTACGACCAGTCCTCGATCTCCGGCGGGTACGCGTCCAGCAGCCCCAGGAAGGCCACTTCTTCCCCGCGCTCCTGGAGCAGGGCGGCCAGCGTCTGTGCCACGGTCCCGCCGAAGGAGTAGCCGAGGAAGTGGTACGGGCCCTCGGGCTGCACCGTACGGATCTCCTCCAGGTACAGCTCCGCGAGGGCGGCCACGTCGGCCACCTCGGGCTGTTCTCCCGCGAGCCCCGGCGACTGGAGCCCGTACACCGGCCGGTCCGCGTCCAGGTGCCGCAGCAGGCCCGTGTACTGCCAGGCGAAACCGGACGCCGGGTGGAAGCAGAACAGCGGCGCGGCCGTGCCCCGTTCGCGCAACGGCATCAGCACCCGCAGCGCGTCCCGGCGGGCGTCCGAGCCGATCCGGGCGGCCAGGTCGGCCACCGTCGGCGCGGCCATCACGGCCCCGACCTGGACCGGGGTGCCCAACTCCGCGCGGATCCGACCGACCAGCCGCATCGCCAGCAGCGAATGGCCGCCGAGCTCGAAGAAGTTGTCCTCGGCGCCGACCCGCTCCAGGCCCAGCACGTCCGCGAAGATCGCGCACAGCAGCTCCTCGCGCGCGTCCTTCGGCGCCCGGCCGCCGCCCGCGTCCCCGAAGTCGGGGGCGGGCAGGGCCGCCCGGTCCACCTTGCCGTTCACCGTCAGCGGCAGCGCCGACAGCTCCACGAAGGCCGACGGAACCATGTACTCCGGCAGCGCGGCCGACAGCCGGGCCCGCAGGGCGGCCGGCTCGGGCGCGTCCGCGGCCGACGCCACCGTGTAGGCGACCAGCCGCTTGACCCCGGTCGGCCCGGTGTGGACGACCACGGCCGCCGCGGCGATGCCCGGCTCGGCCGCGACGGCCGACTCGACCTCGCCGAGCTCGATGCGGAAGCCGCGGATCTTGACCTGGTCGTCGGCGCGCCCGAGGTAGTCGATCTGCGCGTCTCCGCGCCAGCGCACCAGGTCGCCCGTGCGGTACATCAGCGTCCCCGGCTCGCCGAACGGGTCGGCGACGAACCGCTCCGCCGTCAGCGACGGCCGGTCGAAGTAGCCGCGGGCCAGGCCCGCACCCGCGAGGTACAGCTCACCGGCCACACCCGCCGGGACCGGCCGCAGCGCGCTGTCGAGCACGTAGGCCCGGGTGTTGTAGATCGGCCGCCCGACGCACGAGCTGATGCTGTCGTCGACATCGGCGCCCAGCGCGTTGATCGTGTACTCGGTCGGGCCGTACAGGTTGTAACCCATGGTGCCCTCGGTGCGCTTCAGCAGCTCCCAGAGCCCGTCGGGCACCGCCTCGCCGCCCAGCAGGAACAGCGTGGGCCGGTGCCGGTCCGCGTCCAGCAGGCCCGCCTCGACCAGCTGGAGCCCGTAGGACGGCGTCACGTTGACCACGTCGATGCCCACACGGTCGTAGTGCGCGGTCAGGGCCGCCGGGTCGAGGCGCAGCTCCTCGCCGATGACGTGCACCTCGTGCCCGTCGACCAGCCAGAAGAACTCCTCCCACGACATGTCGAAGGCGAAGGACACGGTGTGCGCCACCTTCATCCGGCGCTCGCCCGCGAGCGCCACCGCCGGAGCGAAGATCCGCTCGCGGTGGTTGAGGAGCATGTTGGTCAGACCCGAGTAGGGGACCACGACCCCCTTGGGCCGCCCCGTGGAGCCGGAGGTGTAGATGATGTACGCCGGGTGCCGGCCGTCCCGGACCCCCTTCAGCTCCGCCTCCGCCAGCGGCCCTTCCGGCTGCTTGGCCAGCTCGGCCAGCACGGCCGGATCGTCCAGCAGCAGCGCCGGTACGCCCTCCACCTGCGGCACCCGGTCCGTCACCGGGGCCGTCGTGACCAGGCACAGCGGGACGGCGTCCGCCACCATCGCGCCCAGCCGGTCCACGGGGTGGTCCAGGTCCAGCGGCAGATAGGCCGCACCGGTCTTCAGTACGGCGAACAGTGCGACCACGAAGTCGGCCGACCGGGGCAGCCCGAGGGCCACCACGGCCTCCGGCCCCGCACCCCGCGCCACCAGGGCCCGGGCCAGCCGGTTCGCGCGGGAGTCGAGCTCCGCGTAGCTGAGGCGCTGGTCCTCGAAGACCAGCGCGGTCTCCGTGGGCGTCCTGGCCGCCTGCTCGGCGAACAGGTCGATCACCGTGGTGTCCGGGACCGCGTGGCCCGTGTCGTCCCCGGTCGCCAGCAGTTCGGCTCGCTCCACCGCGTCCAGGGTGACCAGCCGGCCCACCGGAACCGACCCGCCGTCGGCGAGCTGCTCCACCAGCAGCGCGAGCCGGCTCGCCAGGTGCCGGGCGGTGGCCTCGTCGTACAGGTCGGGCCGGTAACCGAGGCTCAGCTCCAGGGCCGGGCCGGGGGTGACGGCGAGGGTCAGCGGGTAGTGGGTGCCGTCGACGCTGTGCGTCCAGCCGATCGCGTGGGCCGCCACCGCCTCCTCGCGGGCGGCGTCGTTCAGCGGCGTGTTGCGGAAGACGTACAGGGTGTCGAAGAGCTGTCCGAGGCCGGTCAGCTGCTGGATCGGGCCGAGCCCCACGTAGTGGTGCGGCAGCAGCGCCGCGTGCTCGCCCTGCACCCGCACCATCAGATCGCGCAGCGGCTCGTCGGGGCGCAGGGCGACCCGGAACGGCAGCGTGTTCATGAACATGCCGATCATCTGGTCGACGCCGACGAGGTCCGCGGGACGGCCGGAGACGGTGGCGCCGAACACCACGTCGTCGCGGCCCGTCATCCCGGCCAGTGCCATCGCCCAGGCCGTGCTGAGCACGGTGTTCAGGGTGACCCCGCAGCCGCGCGCGAAGGACCGCAGCCGGTCGCTGGTCGACTCGTCCAGGGACAGGTCCACCACCTCGGCGGTCACCGGCTGCCGGTCCGGATCGGCCCGGGCCACCAGCGTGGCCTGGTCCAGCCCGGACAAGTGGGTGCGCCAGGCCTGTTCGGCGGCCTCCCGGTCCACCGCCGACAACCAGCGCAGGTAGTCCCGGTAGGGGGTGACGGGCGCCAGCACGTCCGCCGAGCCGCCGTGCCCGTACAGGGCGAACAGTTCCTCGAAGAACAGCGACTCCGACCAGCCGTCGGTGAGGATGTGGTGCTGCGTCACGCACAGCATCCAGCGCTCCGCCGAGAAGCGGATCAGGGCCACGCGCAGCAGCGGCGGAGCCGCGAGGTCGAACCGGGCTGCCGCGTCGGCGAGGGAGAACTCCCGCAGCGCCTCGTCCTGCGCCGCCCGGTCGAGGTGGCTGAGGTCGATCTCCCGCCACGGCAGCTCCCACTCGCCCGGAACCACCTGCACCGGGCCGTCCAGGCCCTCGTGCCAGAAACCGGACCGCAGGTTGGGGTGGCGGCGCAGCAGCGTGTCGAAGGCGGCGCGCAGGGCGGGCCCGTCGACGGCGTGCAGCAGCTCGACGAAGTTCTGCATCAGGTAGACGTCGAGGGCCCGGTCGTCGTAGACGGCGTGGAAGTACAGGCCCTCCTGCAGCGGCGCCAGCGGCAGCACCTCCTCGACGTGCGGGAACACCGCGGCCAGCGCGGCCTCCTGCCCGGCGTCGAGGGTGACGAGCGGACCGGCCGACGCCAGGTAACCGCCCTCCTGGTCACCGGCGTTGCGGGCCGCCGCGGCCATTCGCTCCACGGTCCGCTGCTCGAAGACGTCGCGCGGGGTGAGGACCAGGCCCGCCTTGCGGGCCCGGGTCACCAGCTGGATGGAGACGATGCTGTCCCCGCCCAGCGCGAAGAAGTCGTCGTCGATCCCTGCCGAGGCGAGCCCCAGCACCTCCGCGAAGACGGCGCACAGCGCCTCCTCCCGGGCGTCGCGCGGCGCCCGCGACGACTGCGCCGCACCCAGCTCGGGCGCGGGCAGCGCGCCCCGGTCCAGCTTGCCGCTGACGTTCGTCGGGAGCGAGTCCAGGGCCACCACGGCTGCCGGGACCATGTAGTCGGGCAGTACGGCGGCCAGCGCATCCCGGAGCGCCGCCCCCTCGACCGGGCCGGTCACGTAGCCGACCAGCCGCTTCACCCCGGGGGTGTCCTCGCGGACCACCACGGCGGCGGACCCGACCCCGGGCAGCGTGGACAGGGCCGACTCCACCTCGCCGAGCTCGATCCGGTAGCCGCGGACCTTCACCTGGTCGTCGGCCCGCCCCAGGAACTCCAACTGCCCGTCGCTGCGCAGCCGTACGAGGTCGCCCGTACGGTACATCCGCGAGCCCGCCGGGCCGTACGGATCGGCCACGAACCGCTCGGCGGTCAGCGCGAACCGGCCCAGGTACCCCCGGGCCAGTCCGTGGCCCGCCAGGTACAGCTCACCGGGGGTCCCGGCCGGCGCGGGCCGCAGGGCGGAGTCCAGGACGCGGGCGCAGGTGTTGCCGATGGGCCCGCCCACGATCGGGGTGGTCGAGTCGGCCAGGTCGGCGCCGAGGGCGTCCACCGTGTACTCGGTGGGCCCGTACAGGTTCACCGACATGACTCCGGGCGCCGCACGGACCTCGGTCCACAGCGCCTCGGGAACGGCCTCGCCGCCGAGCAGCAGCAGCCCCGGCCGGTGGTGCGAACGGCTCAGCAGCCCCCACTCCAACAGGGCCCCGGCGTAGGTGGGCGTCACGTCCATGGCGTCGATCCGGTGCTCGCGGACGTAGCCGACGGTGAACTCGGCGTCGCGGCGGCCGATCTCGTCCAGGACGTGCAGCTCGTGGCCCGAGACCAGCCAGAACAGCTGCTCCCACGAGGTGTCGAAGCTGAAGGAGGCGGTGTGCAGGGCCCGCAGCGGCCGCCCGCCGGCCGCCGCGACTGCGGGGGCGAAGACGTCCGCGATGTGGTTGGAGTACAGGTTCGACAGACCGCCGTGGGTCAGGACGACGCCCTTGGGGCGGCCCGTGGACCCGGAGGTGTAGATCACGTAGGCCGGGTGCCCGGACTCCGTGCGCGACGGCCGGAAACCGTTGCCGAGCGAGGCGAGTTCCGCGGTCGTCTCCGCCGCGTCCAAGGCGATCCGGGCCGGTCCGCCCGCCGCCCCGGCGGGCAGCAGCGCGAGCGCCGCCTCCGTGGTCAGCACGCACACCGGCGCCGCGTCGTCCAGCATCAGGGCGATCCGGTCGGCGGGGTAGTCCAGGTCCAGCGGCAGGTAGGCGGCCCCCGACTTCAGCACGGCCAGGATGGCCACCACCGATGCGGCCGAGCGCGGCACGGCCAGCGCCACCACCGATTCGGGTCCGGCGCCGCGCGCGGCCAGCAGCGCGGCCAGCCGGTCCACCCGGTCATCGAGTTCCGCGAAGGTCAGCCGGTCGGGTCCCGCAACCACGGCGCACGCGTCCGGCGTCGCGGCGGCCTGGGCAGCAAACCAGTCGGCGACCGTACCGTCGACGACCTCCCGCGCGGCGCCCGCCTCAGCGGTACGCAGCTCCGCGCGGTCGGCGGCGGTCAGCGGATCCAGCGTGCCGACCGGGCGGCCCGGGTCGCCGGCGACCTGCTCCAGCAGGGCGGTGAACCGCTCGGCCACCCGGGCGGCGGTCCGGGCCTCGAAGAGGTCCGGTCGGTACTCCAGGGCCAGTTCGGCCCGCTCGTCCAAGGACACGGACAGGGTGAGCGGGTAGTGCGTGCCGTCCCGGGCCTCGACGTCCGTCACCCGCACCCCGTCGGACAGCGCCGGGCGGGCGGAGGGGTCCACCGGATAGTTCTCGATGACGACGAGGGTGTCGAACAGCTCGCCGCCGCCCGCCTGCTTCTGGATCAGGCGCAGGCCCAGGTGGTGGTGGGCGAGCAGGGCGTTCTGCTCGTCCCGGAACCGTCTCAGCAGGTCCGCGACGCTCTCCCACGGCCGCGCGGTGAGCCGCACCGGGACGGTGGTGATGAACAGTCCGACCATCGACTCGACGCCGGGGATCTCCTCGGGCCGGCCCGCGACCGTGAGTCCGAAGACCACGTCCCGGCGGCCCGTCAGGCTGCCGAGCAGCAGCCCCCAGACCGCCTGGATCACCGTACTGGGCGTGGTGCCCAGCGACCGCGCCGCCGCCGTCAGCCGGGCGGTGGCAGCCTCCGACAGCTCCACGCGGTGCACACCGGGCCGCACCGCGGTGCGGGAGGCGTCGGCCGGAGCCACCAGCACGGCCTCGTCCAGCCCGGCCAGCGAGGTCCGCCAGGCGCCTTCGGCGGCCGGCACGTCCTGCGCCTTCAGCCACTTGAGGTAGTCGCGGTAGGGGCGCACCGGCTGCTGGGCCGAGGAATCGCCGTCGCTCTCGTACAGCGCGAGGAGGTCCCCGACGAGCAGCGGCATGGACCAGCCGTCGACCAGGATGTGGTGCACCGTGACCACCAGGAGGTGGTCGCCTCGGCCCCGGCGCACCAGCAGCAGCCGCAGCAGCGGCGGCCGGTGCAGCTCGAACCGGCGGTCCAGCTCGGCCCGCTCCACCCGCCGCACGGCGGCCTGCGAGGGGTCCGCCGACAGGTCCGCCCGGCCGAGCACGAAGGGCACCTCGGCCGGCACGAACTGCACCGGCTGCGGCACCCCCTCGTGCCAGAAGCCGGCCCGCAGGTTGGGGTGGCGGCGCAGCAGTGCCGCGCCCGCCCGCTCCATCCGGTCCGCGTCCACGGGGCCGGCCAGCGACACGGAGACCTGCACCGTGTACACGTCCGGCGCGCTCGCGTCGTAGACGGAATGGAACAGCATGCCCTGCTGCAAGGGGGACAGCGGAAGCATGTCCTCGATTCGAGCCTGCGTCACTGCTGGGCCCTCCACATTTCTTCGAGCATGGTGATCTGGTCCTGGTCGAGATCGACCAGGTCGAGGTCCGAGGGGGTGTGCCCCGCGGACGTGCCGCCGTCGGCCCAGGCGGCGAGGGCGTCCACGGCGGCCGTCCAGCCGTCCGCGAGCTGCCCCACGGTGTCCTGGGAGAGCGCCTCGCCCGCCCAGGTGAAGTGGGCGGTGAGTTCCGGCCCGCCGTCCCCGTCGGTGATCTCCGCGGTGATCTCCAGTACGTGGGAGAGCGGCATCGCCGGGTCGGGGCGGGCCGACAGGGCGTCCGCCTCCGGGGCCGGGCCCCAGGCGGAATCGGCCCGGCCGGTCTGCCGGCCCAGGTAGTTCCACAGGATCTCGGCCCGGGCCGTCGGGTCGAACAGGCGTGCCGTGGCCGGGTTGTTGTACCGGAGCAGGCCGGCCCCGAGCCCGCCGTCGGGCACGGCCCGCACCAGCTCCTTGACCTCCTTGAGCAGCGCCCCGGCGTCCGTGCGTCCGGCGGCGACCGCTGCCGGGTCGTACGCGCCCACCGGCAGCCGCAGCGGGTGGATGCTGGTCAACCAGCCCACCGTGCGGGTGAGGTCGGCGCCCGGCAGCAGTTCCTGCTCGCGGCCGTGACCCTCCAGGTCCACCGTGAACCCGTCCGGCCGGGGCCGGCCCGAGCGGGTCGCCCAGTCGCCGACCGCCAGCACCAGCGCGCTCAGCAGGGTGTCCCCGACCGTGCCGTGGAAGGCGGCCGGAACGGCCTGGAGCAGCGGGGCCGTGCGCTCGGCGGAGATCCGTACGGAAAGCCGGCGCGCGGTGGCCGCCGTGTCGGTGCCCGGGTCCAGCGGACGTCCGGCGAGCAGCGGCCCACCCGGGGCGGCGGCCAGCCAGCGGTCCAGCTCGGCGGTGCGGCGCGGGCTCTGCGCCTCGGCCAGCAGGTGCGTGGTCCAGGCCCGCAGCGGGGTCCCGACCGGCTCCAGGGCCGGTGTCCGGCCCGCAGTGGCGGCCTCGTGGGCCGTCTGGAGGTCGGGCAGCAGGATCTGCCAGGACACCTCGTCCACCGCGAGGTGGTGGGCGACCAGCAGGAGCCGGCCCGGCTCGGCCGGACCCCGGTCGAGGTGCACGGCGCGCACCAGCGCCCCCGATTGGGGATCCAGCAGCCGCCAGACGCGCTCGGACTCGGCGGTGACCAGCTGGCGCAGGGCGGCCTCGGACAGGCCCGCCGCGTCCACGCCCTCCAGGACGGCGGCGGCGTCCACGGCACCCACCGGGCGGACCTCCGCGCTCCACACCCCGGGGCGGGGCACGGTCAGCAGCTGGCGCAGCCCGTCGTGGTGGTCCAGTACGGCTTGCAGCGCGGTGGTGAGGTGCGGGCGCCGGGCCCCGGCGGGGAGCCGGACCAGCCGGGCCTGCGCGAACGAGGCGAACGGTCCGCCCCGTTCGGCCAGCCAGGAGGCCACCGGGGGCAGCGGCAGCGGGCCGGGGCCCGCGTCGGCCGTCCGGGCGGCGGGTGCCGCAGCGCCCTCGGGCACGGTGGCGACCGACGCGAGCGCGGCCGGGGTCGGGTGCGTGAAGACCTGCCGGGCGGAGACGGTCAGCCCGGCCTTGCGGGCCAGCCCCACCAGCCGGATGGAGACGATGCTGTCGCCGCCGAGCTCGAAGAAGTTGGCGTCCGGGCCGACCCCGGGCAGGCCCAACACCTCGCCCATCAGGGCGCACAGGATCTGCTCGGGGGTCCCGGCGGGCACCTGAGCGGCCTGCGGGAGCGGTGCGGCCGGTACGGCGATCACCGGCGCGGGCAGCGCCCGCCGGTCCAGCTTCCCGTTGGCCGACAGCGGCAGCTGCTCCAGCACCGTGAACACGGCCGGGACCATGTACTCGGGCAGGTGGGCGGCGGCCAGGGTGCGCAGGGCGGCCGGGTCGACGGTGGCGCCGGGCGCCGGGACCGCGTAGGCCACCAGGCGGCGTACGCCGGGCTGGTCCTCGCGGACCACGACCGCGGCCCGGTCCACTTCCGGCGCGCCGGTCAGGACGGCCTCGATCTCTCCGAGTTCGATGCGGAACCCGCGCAGCTTGACCTGGTCGTCGGTGCGGCCGAGGTAGTCGAGCCGGCCGTCGGCGAGGCGGCGTACGAGGTCGCCCGTGCGGTACATCCGGGTGCCGGGGGCGCCGTGGGGGTCGGCGACGAAGCGTTCGCCGGTCAGTGCGGGGCGGCCGAGGTAGCCGCGGGCCAGCTGGACGCCGGCCAGGTACAGCTCGCCGGGGACCCCGACGGGCACCGGCCGCAGCCGGGCGTCCAGGACGTACACGCGGGTGTTCCACACCGGCAGGCCGATGGAGGCCGAGGCCCGTCCTTCGGCGGCGGTGAGCGCCGTGCAGGCACCGGAGGTGACGTCGACGGCCGCCTCCGTGGGGCCGTAGAGGTTCTCCAGTGCCACCGGGGCACCGGCGGCCGAGGCGTGGAAGCGGGTGACGAGCTCGCTGGGCAGCGCCTCGCCGCTGCACACGACCAGGCGCAGTGCGGGGCAGTCGGCGATGGCGCTCTCCCCGAGGAAGGCGGCGAGCATGGACGGGACGAAGTGCAGGACGGACACGCGCTGTTCGCGGATCAGCTCGGCGAGGTACAGCGGGTCCTTGTGCCCGTCGGGACGGGCGATGACCAGCGGAACGCCCTCGGCGAGCGGCCAGAAGAACTCCCACACCGACACGTCGAAGCTCGCCGGGGTCTTCTGGAGCACCCGGTCTCCCGGGCGCAGGCCGTAGGCGCCCTGCATCCACTGCAGCCGGTTGACGATCGCCCCGTGTTCGACCAGTACGCCCTTGGGCATGCCGGTGGAGCCGGAGGTGAAGATCACGTAGGCGGGGTGGTGGGGCAGCAGGGGCCCGCGCCGCTCCGCCTCGGCCAGGTCCGAGCCGTCCAGCTCGGCCAGGCGGGACCGGACGCGGGGGGCGTCCAACAGGACCCGTTCCCTGCCCACTTCGGGGGAGAGCAAGGTTCCCGACAGCGTGTCGGTAAGTATCAGGACGGGCTCGGCCGTACGGGTCATGTACGCCAGGCGCTCGGCCGGCAGGCCGAGGTCGAGCGGCAGGTACGCACCGCCCGCCCGGACCACCGCGTGCAGGGCGACCACCAGGTCGAAGGAGCGCGGCAGGGCCACGGCCACCACCGACTCGGGTCCGACCCCGGAGCCGATCAGCAGCCGCGCCAGCCGGTTCACCCGCTCCTCGAAGTCGGCGCGCGACAGCTCGCGCCCCTCGAAGACCAGCGCGGGGCCGGTCTCCTCCTTCGCGCCCGCCGCCACCAGAGCGGCCAGCGTACGCGGTCCGCCCGGGGCGCGGTCGGTGTCGTTCCAGCCGTTCAGCGCGAGCTCCCGCTCCGCCGGGTCGAGCACCTCGACCGCCGAGACCGGCCGGTCCGGCGCCTCCACGACCCCGTCCAGCAGCAACAGCAGCCGCCGGGCCAGGAGTTCGACGGTCGTACGGTCGAAGAGGTCGGTCGCGAAGCGGATGCCGCCCGCGATCGCCCCGTGCTCCTCGGAGGCACCGAAGGCGATCTCCAGGTCGAACTTGGCGCCGCCGGTCTCCACCGTGAACTCCCGCGCCGGCAGCCCGAACAGCTCCGGAACCGCGCCGTCCGTGGAGTGGTAGGTCACCATCGTCTGGAACAGCGGGTTGCGCGAACGCGAGCGCTCCGGATCCACCGCCTCGACCACCGCCTCCAGCGGCAGATCGCCGTGGGCGAAGGCCGCCAGCCCGGTGTCCCGCACCCGGGCCACCAGCTCGGCGAAGCTCGGGTCCCCGGACAGATCGGCCCGCAGCACCAGCGTGTTGAGGAAGTAGCCGACGAGCCCGTCGAGCTCCTCGCCCTCCCGTGCCGACACCGGGCTGCCCAGCGGGACGTCCTCACCCGCGCCCAGCCGGTGCAGCAGCGCCGCGACGGCCGCGTGCGCCACCATGAACAGCGTCGCCCCGCCCTCCCGGGCGATCCGCGCCAGCCCCGCCCCGGTCCGCGCCGGGACCTCGAAGGTCACCACGCCCCCCTCGTACGAGGGGACCGCCGGCCGCGGCCGGTCGGCGGGCAGCGCCAGCTCCGCGGGGGCGCCGGCCAGCGCCTGCCGCCAGTACGCGGCCTGCCGGCCCGCCACCGACTTCGGGTCGCCGGCGTCGCCCAGCAGCTCCCGCTGCCACAGCGCGAAGTCGGCGTACTGCACCGGCAGCGGGGCGAAATCGGGCTCCGCGCCCGCCGACCGGGCGGCGTACGCCCGGTCCAGGTCCGCCAGCAGGGGGCCGGCCGAACCCTCGTCCGTGACGATGTGGTGCACCAGCACCACCAGCAGGTGGTCGTCGGCAGCGGCCCGCAGCAGTGTGACCCGCACCGGCGGCTCGGCGGCCAGGTCGAAGACGTGCCCGCCGGCGCGGACCGCCTCCTCCTCCAGCCGGTCCGCCGCCACCTCGCGCACGCTCAGCGCCGCACCGGCCCGCTCGACCGGCAGGACCACCTGGTACGGCTCGCCCTCGTGCTCACGGAACACGGTCCGCAGGCTCTCGTGACGGGCGACCAGATCGCCCACCGCCGCCTCCAGGGCCGCCGCGTCCACCGGCCCGCGCAGCCGCACCGCGAGCGGCACGTTGTA
Organism: Streptomyces sp. NBC_01214; assembly: GCF_026340975.1. Classification (GTDB taxonomy): domain Bacteria; phylum Actinomycetota; class Actinomycetes; order Streptomycetales; family Streptomycetaceae; genus Streptomyces. Next base: position 4,432,852 of record NZ_JAPEOS010000001.1, read on the forward strand.
GGTGGTGCTCGGACCGCGCACGCTGTCCAGCAGCCACAGCCTGCGCTGCGCGAAGGACAACGGCAGCCGCTCGGGCCGCGGGGCCGCCGCCGCGAGGCGCGGACGCCCCGCGCCGGTGCGCTCCGCGAGGAGGGCGGACAGCGCGGCGACCGTCCGCGTCTCGAAGAGGTCGCGGATGGCGCAGTCCACGTCCAGGGCGGCCCGGAAGCGACTCACGGCGCGGGCGGCGAGCAGCGAGTGGCCGCCGAGGGCGAAGAAGTCGTCTTCCACACCGACCGAGTCCAGGCCCAGTACGTCGGCCAGGATCCCCGCGAGGATCTCCTCGCGGGCGTCGCGCGGCGCCCGTGAGGCGCCCGGGGCCGGTGCGGCGGGCGCGGGCAGCGCCCGCCGGTCCAACTTGCCGTTGGCCGTCGTCGGCAGCGCCTCGAGCGGCACCACCACGGCCGGGACCATGTACTCGGGCAGGCGGGCGGCGGCCAGGGCGCGCAGGGCGGCCGGGTCGACGGTGGCGCCGGGCGCCGGGACCGCGTAGGCCACCAGGCGGCGTACGCCGGGCTGGTCCTCGCGGACGACGACGGCGGCCTGCGCGATGCCCGGGGAACCGCCGAGCACGGCCTGGATCTCTCCGAGTTCGATGCGGAACCCGCGCAGCTTGACCTGGTCGTCGGTGCGGCCGAGGTACTCCAGTCGTCCGTCCCGGCTCCAGCGCACCACGTCGCCCGTGCGGTACATCCGGGTGCCGGGGGCGCCGTAGGGGTCGGCGACGAAGCGTTCGCCGGTCAGTGCGGGGCGGCCGAGGTAGCCGCGGGCCAGCTGGACGCCGGCCAGGTACAGCTCGCCGGGGACCCCGACGGGCACCGGCCGCAGCCGGGCGTCCAGGACGTACACCCGGGTGTTCCACACGGGGCTGCCGATGGAGGCGGAAGCGGTACCCGCCCCCGCTCCGGCTGCCGGGCAGTCCGCGGCGGTGACGTCGACGGCCGCCTCGGTGGGGCCGTACAGGTTGGCCAGGCGGGTCGCGCCACCGGGAGCGGAGGCGTGGAAGCGGGCGACGAGTTCGCCGGGCAGCGCCTCGCCGCTGCACACGACCAGGCGCAGGGACGGGCAGTCGGCGACCTCGGTCTCGCCCAGGAAGGCGGCGAGCATGGACGGGACGAAGTGCAGGACGGACACGCGCTGTTCGCGGATCAGCTCGGCGAGGTAGCGCGGGTCCTTGTGGCCCTCGGGGCGGGCGATGACCAGCGGAACGCCCTCGGCGAGCGGCCAGAAGAACTCCCAGACGGAGACGTCGAAGCTCGCCGGGGTCTTCTGGAGCACCCGGTCGGTGGAGTCGAGGCCGTAGGCGTCCTGCATCCAGCGCAGCCGGTTGACGATCGCCCCGTGCTCGACCAGTACGCCCTTGGGCATGCCGGTGGAGCCGGACGTGAAGATCACGTAGGCGGGGTGGAGCGGCAGCAGCGGCGCGCGCCGCTCCGCGTCCGCGACCGGACCGCCCGGCAGCGCGGCGAGCTCGGCCGCCCGTTCGGGGGCGTCCAGGACGAGGACCTCGGTGTCGGGCAGCTCCGGCAGCGCCCCCAGCGAGGGCAGGTCCGTCAGCAGGCAGACCGGAGCGGCGGTTTCCGCCATGTACGCCAGGCGCTCGGTCGGCAGGCCGAGGTCGAGCGGGAGGTAGGCGCCGCCGGCCCGGACCACCGCGTGCAGGGCGACCACCAGGTCGAAGGAGCGCGGCAGGGCCACGGCCACCACCGACTCCGGGCCCACGCCGGAGCCGATCAGCAGCCGCGCCAGCCGGTTCACCCGCTCCTCGAAGTCGGCGCGCGACAGCTCGCGCCCCTCGAAGACGAGGGCCGTGGCCAGCGGATCGCGCCGGGAGCCGGCCGCCGCCAGCGAGTCCAGGGTCTGCGGCGCCACCGGCCGTTCGGTGTCGTTCCACCCCTCCAGCACCTGGGCCCGCTCGGCGGGGTCCAGCAGCTCCAGCTCGGCCAGCGGGACCTCCGGGGCCGCCGCGGCCGCGGCGAGCAGCCGCAGCAGCCGGGCCAGCAGGGACCGTACGGTCTCCGCGTCGAACAGGTCGGTCGCGTACCGCACCCCGCAGGTCATCGCAGCGGGCGAGCCGGCGGTGCCCGCGGTACGGCGGAAGAGGATCTCCAGGTCGAACTTGGCGTCTCCCGCCGCGACCGGGAACTCCTCGGCCGGCAGGGAACCGAGGGCGCGCAGCGGCTCGGCGCCGCCGTCCTCGTAGGCCACCATCGTCTGGAACAGCGGGTGGCGCGACAGCGAGCGCTCCGGGTTGACCGCCTCGACGACCGCGTCGAAGGGCAGGTCCGCGTGGGCGAGGGCGGCCGCTCCGAAGGCGGCGGTCCGGCGCAGCAGTTCGGCGAAGGAGGGCTCGCCCGCCAGGTCGGCCCGGATGACCAGGGTGTTCACGAAGAACCCGACCAGCTCGTCCAGGGCCTCCTCGCCGCGACCCGCCACCGGACTGCCCAGCGGGACGTCGGTGCCGGCGCCGAGCCGGTGCAGCAGCGCCGCCACGGCGGCGGTCACCACCGTGTACATCGTGGTGCCCCGTTCCCCGGCCAGGGCCTCCAGCTCCGCCACGAGTTCGGACGGCAGGGCCGCGGTCACGGTCCGGCCCTCGTGCGAGGGGCGGGCCGGGCGCGGGCGGTCGAGCGGCAGCGTCAGCTCCTGCGGCAGCCCTGCCAGGGCCTCCCGCCAGAACTCCGCCTGACCGTGCGCCACCGACCCGGCAGCGGCGGGGTCGCCCAGCAGCTCGCGCTGCCAGAGCGCGTAGTCCGCGTACTGGACCGCGGGCGGCGCGGTCTCCAGGGTCCCGCCCGTGCACCGGGCCGCGTAGGCGGCGGCCAGGTCGGCGAGCAGCGGGCCGGCCGACCACTCGTCGCCGGCGATGTGGTGCAGCAGCAGGAGCAGCACCTGCTCGTCGGCCGCGGTGCGCAGCACGGTCACCCGCAGCGGCGTCTCGGTCTCCAGGTCGAAGGCGTGCCCGGCGGCCGCATCGAGGCTCCGGCCCAGATCGGCCGGTTCGACATCGGCCACCGCGAAGGGCACGACCGTGTCCGAAGGCTCCAGCACGCGCTGGTACGGGCCCTCGGCGTCCTCCGCGAACACGGTGCGCAGCGCCTCGTGCCGGGCCGTCACCTCGTGCACGGCCGCCTCCAGCGCGGCCGCGTCCAGCTCCCCGCGCAGCCGCAGGGCCAGCGGGATGTTGTACGTCGCGTTCGGGCCTTCCATCCGGTGCAGGAACCACAGCCGGGCCTGGGCGTACGACAGCGGCAGCCGCTCCGGGCGCGGACCCGCCACCAGGGCCGGACGGACCGCGGCGCGGCGGCCGGCCATTCGCTCGGCGAGCGCCGCGACCGTGCGCAGCTCGAAGACGTCGCGCACCGAGCACTCGGTGCCCAGCGCCGTCCGGATCCGGGCCACCACGCGGGTGGCCAGCAGGGAGTGCCCGCCGAGCCGGAAGAAGTCCTCGTCGGCGCCGACCCGGGGGACGCCCAGCACCTGGGCGAAGACCTCGGCGATCCGCTCCTCGGCGGCCCCGCGCGGGGCCCGACCGCAGGTGTCGGCCGCCACGACCGGAACCGGCAGCGCCGCCTTGTCGAGCTTGCCGTTCACGTTCGTCGGCAGCACCGGCAGCACCATCACGGCGGCCGGGACCAGGTGTTCGGGCAGCCGCTCGGACAGCTCCGCCCGCAGCCGGACCGGATCGGCCGGGCCCGTGACGTAGCCGACGAGGCGCGGCAGGCCCGGGGTGTCCTCGCGGACCACCACGGCGGCCGAGGTCACCCCGTCCAGGGCGGCGAGTTCGGCCTCCACCTCGGCCGGCTCCACCCGGAAGCCGCGGATCTTGACCTGGTCGTCGACCCGGCCGAGGAACTCCAGCAGGCCGTCGGGCCGCCACCGTACGAGGTCGCCCGTGCGGTACATCCGGGAGCCCTGAGATCCGAACAGATCTGCGACGAAACGTTCTGCCGTGAGGGCGGCCCGGCCCAGGTAACCGCGGGCGCTCTGCTCACCCGCCAAGTACAGCTCACCCGGTACGCCCACGGGCACCGACCGCAGCCGGCCGTCCAGCACGTGCGCCCGGCTGTTGTCGAGCGGCCGGCCCACCACCGGCGAGACGCAGTCGTCCACCCGCGCCACCAGGGCGTCCACCGTGAACTCGGTGGGCCCGTAGTAGTTGACGACCTCCACCCCGGGGACGGCGCGCAGCTCCTCCCACAGCGCGGGCGGCACCGCCTCGCCGCCCAGCAGGAACAGCGGCGGCCGCCACTCGCCCGCCAGCAGGCCGGCGTCGACCAGCTGCCGGCCGTACGAAGGGGTGACGTCGAGCGTGTCGATCCGCTGCGCGCGCACGTACGCCACGACCGCGTCGGCGTCCCGGCGCCCGTACTCGTCCAGGACGTGCAGCTCGTGTCCGGCCACCAGCCACAGCAGCTGCTCCCACGAGGAGTCGAAGGAGAAGGAAGCGGTGTGCAGCGCCCGTACCCGGCGCCCGAGCCGCTCGGCGACCGGCAGGTACAGCTCCCGCTCGTGGTCGCGGAAGAGCCGGGTCAGACCGGCGTGCCGGAGCACGACGCCCTTGGGACGGCCGGTGGAACCGGAGGTGTAGATGACGTACGCGGCGTGCTCGGGGTCCACGGTGACGTCCGCCCCGGGCACGGCGGCGGCCAGCGCCTCCACCGTCGAGGGGTCGTCCAGTACCACCAGGTCCACGCCGGGCAGCCGGTCCGCGACCGCCCGGGTGGTCACCGCGCACACGGGCGCGGCGTCGCCGAGCATGAACGCGATCCGCTCGGCGGGGTGGTCCAGGTCCAGCGGCAGGTAGGCGCCGCCCGCCTTCAGGACGGCGAGCGTGGCCACGACGGTGTCGGCGGAGCGCGGGACGGCCAGGGCCACCACCGCGTCCGGGCCGACGCCGCGCTCGGCCAGTACGGCCGCCAGCCGGCCCGCGCGGTCCTCCAGTTCGGCGAAGGTGAGGCGCTGCTCCCCGGCGACCACGGCCACCGCGCCCGGAGCCGCGGCCGCCCGGGCCGCGAACACCTCCGTCACCGCACCCGGCTCCACCGGCCGGTCCGTGTCGTTCCAGCGGGCCAGCCGGGCCCGCTCGGCCTCGTCCCGCAGTTCCCACCAGGACACCGGGTCGGCCGGGGCCGCCACCGCCGCGGCGAGGGCGCGCAGCAGGCGCCGGACGAAGGTGTCCACGGTCGCGCGGTCGAACAGCGCGGTCGCGTAGAACACCTCCAGTTCGAGGTCCTCGCCGTGGGCCGCGTCCGAGAAGGTGATGTCGAGGTCGAACTTGGTGACCCCGGGATCCACCCGGTCCACCCGGGCCGGCTGCCCGAACAGGTTCGCCACGTCCTGGGTCACCGTGCTGTGCGAGACCATCGTCTGGAACAGCGGGTGGCGGGACAGCGAGCGCTGCGGGTTGACCTCCTCCACGACCGTGTCGAAGGGCAGGTCGGCGTGGTCGAGCGCGGCCAGGTCGGCCGTGCGCACCCGGTCCAGCAGGTCCGTGAAGGACGGGTCGCCGGACAGGTCCGTGCGCAGCACCACCGTGTTGACGAAGAAGCCGACGAGCTCGTCGAGCGCGCTGTCGCTCCGCCCGGCGACCGGGCTGCCGAGCACGATGTCCTCGCCCGCGCCGAGCCGGTGCAGCACCGCGGCCACGGCCGCGTGCACCACCATGAACACGCTGGTGCCGGTCTCGCGGGCCAGCGAGCGCACCGCGGCCGCCAGTTCGCGCGGCACCGCCTTGAAGACCATGGCACCGGCCGGGTCGGCCACCGCCGGGCGCGGCCGGTCGGCCGGCAGCCCGGCCTCCGGCGGCAGCTCCGCCAGGGCCCCGCGCCAGTACGCCGCCTGCGTCGCGGCGAGCGAACCGTCGGTCCGCGTCCCGCCCAGCAGCTCCCGCTGCCACAGCGCGAAGTCGGCGTACTGCACGGCCGGAACCCCGAGCTGCGGGTCCTCGCCGGCGCGCCGGGCCGCGTACGCCCGCTCCAGGACGCGCAGGAACGGTCCCATCGACCACTCGTCGCTCGCGATGTGGTGCAGCAGGACCACCAGGGCGTGCTCCCCGCGCGCCCCGTCGCGCACCAGCGTCACCCGCAGCGGGGCCTCCCCGGACAGGTCGAAGAGGTGCCCCAGCGCGTCCCGCACTGCGGCCTCGAACCTTTCGGCGGCCACGTCGTGGACGTGCAGCCGCACCCCGGCGTCCGCCAGGTCCAGCACCCGCTGGTACGGCTCCCCGTCCCGCTCCCCGAACACGGTGCGCAGGGTCTCGTGGCGGCCCGCCACGTCGCGCAGGGCCGCGTCCAGGGCGTCCGCGTCGAGCGCCGTGTCGAAGCGCACCACGAACGGGATGTTGTAGGTGGCGCTCGCGCCCTCCACCTGGTGCACGAACCACAGGCGCTGCTGGGCGTACGAGAGCGGCAGCGGGTCGGGGCGCGGACCCGCGACGGGCGCCGGACGGGCGGCGGCCGTGCGCCCGGCCAGCAGCGCGGCGAGCGCGGCCACGGTGCGCGCCTCGAACACGTCCCGGATCCCGCATTCGGTGCCCAGGGCCGTACGCACCCGGGCGATCACCCGCGCGGCGAGCAGCGAATGGCCGCCGAGGGCGAAGAAGTCGTCGTCGGGGCCCACGGTTTCCAGGCCGAGGACGTCGGCGAAGACCCCGCAGAGGATCTCCTCGCGGGCGCCGCGCGGAGCGCGCGCCCCGCTGCCGACCAGTGCCGCCAGGTCGGGGGCGGGCAGGGAGCGGCGGTCGATCTTCCCGTTGGCGGTCAGCGGGAAGGCGTCGAGGACGACCACGGCGGACGGGACCATGTACTCGGGCAGCCGCTCGGCCAGCGCCCGGCGCAGGCCCGCCGCGTCGGGGGCGGGACCCTGGGCGGCCGGGGTGACGTAGCCGACGAGGTGCGGGAAGCCGGGGAGGTCCTCGCGGACCAGGGCTACGGCCCGGTCGACGCCCTCGCCGGCGGTCAGCGCGCTCTCGATCTCGCCGAGTTCGATGCGGAAGCCGCGCAGCTTGACCTGGTCGTCGACGCGGCCGAGGAAGGCGATCCGGCCGTCCGCGTGACGGCGCACGAGGTCGCCGGTGCGGTACATCCGGGTGCCGGCCGGTCCGTACGGGTCGGCGACGAAACGTTCCGCCGTCAGCGCGTGCCGGCCGAGGTAGCCGCGGGCCAGCTGGTCCCCGGCGAGGTACAGCTCCCCGGGACGGCCGACGCCGACCGGGCGCAGGGCCCCGTCGAGGACATGGGCGCGGGTGTTCCAGAACGGCACCCCGATGTCCGGGACCCCGGTGTGCGCGGGGTCGAGCCGGCGGGAGGTCGCCCAGACGGTGACCTCGGTCGGGCCGTACACGTTGGTGACCGAGCGCGCGGTGCGCGCGAGGCGTTCGGCGAGCGCGGCGGGCAGCGCCTCCCCGCCGACGAGCACCCGGGTGCCGCCGAGCGACGCCGGGCGGCCGTCTTCCAGCAGGGCGTGCCACAGCGACGGCGTGGCCTGCATGACGGAGGGGCGGTGGGCATCGACGAGCGTGGCCAGCGCGGCCGGGTCCCGTACGGTGTCGCGGTCGGCCAGGACCACCGTGGCGCCGCTGATCAGCGGGGTGTGGATCTCCAGGGCGGCGATGTCGAAGGAGATGGTGGTGACCGCGACGAGCCGCTGTCCGGCGGCCAGTTCGAGTGCGTGGGCCTGCATGCGCAGGAAGTTGGCCAGGGCCGCGTGCGGGACGACGACCCCCTTGGGGCGGCCCGTGGACCCGGAGGTGTAGATCACGTACGCGGGGTGGTCACCGGTCAGCGGCGCGGTGCGATCGGCGTCCGCGGGGGCGCAGGCGGCGGCGTCGGCGAGCTCGGTGAGGGAGTCGGGGGCGTCGAGGACGACGGTTTCGACCCCGTCCACGACCGGGGCGGCGGCCGCGTGGTCCAAGGTGGTCAGGACGCACAGCGGGCGGGCGTCCTCGACCATGAACTCCAGCCGGTCGGCGGGGTAGTCGAGGTCGAGCGGCAGATAGGCGGCGCCCGACTTCAACACGGCGAGCAGGGCCACCACGAGGTCGGCGGTACGGGGCAGGGCGAGCCCGACGATGCTCTCGGGGCCGGCGCCGCGGCCGATGAGCAGCCGGGCGAGCCGGTTGGCGCGCGCGTCCAGGGCGGCGTAGTCCAGGGTGTCGGCGCCCGCGATCACGGCGGGAACCTCGGGGTGCAGCCGGGCGGCGCGCTCGAAGGCGTCGACGACGGTGCCGGCCGGTACCGGGTGGTCGGTGTCGTTCCAGTCGAGCAGCAGCGCGTCACGGGCGGCCGGCGCGAGCAGGTCCGGGCGCCCGACGGGGGCCTGCGGCCCGGCCGCGGCGGCCTCGCGCAGGAAGTGCGCGAATTCGGCGCGGCGCGCGGCCAGCGTTCCGGCGTCGTACGCCTGCGGGTTGGCGTCGAGCTCGAAGCGGATCCGGCCCTCGGCGGCGTCGTGGTAGACGCCGAGCGTCAGGTCGTCCACCGGGCCGGCGGCCACGTTGTGCACGGAGCCGGCCGATCCGGCGAAGTCGAGGGAGTTGTCGAAGGCCTTGATGTTGACCACGGGCCCCAGGAGGCCCTGCTCGCGACCGGCCAGTCCGAGGTCGCGGCGGATGTCCTCGGCGCGGTAGCGCTGGTGGCGGCGCAGGTCGCGGACGTCGGCCGCGACCGCGGCGACCAGCTCCGCCAAGGGGGTCTGCGGGCGGACGGCGACGCGCAGCGGCAGCACGTTGACGACCATGGACGGAACCTTGAGGGCCGCCGAGCCGAGCCGCGCCATGGCGGGCACGGACAGGAGCACGTCCCGGCTGCCGGTGGCCCGGTGCAGGTAGGCGGCGAACGCGGCGGTCAGCACGTCGGCCCAACTGGCCTTGGCGGTACGAGCAATGGCGAGCAGCCCCGCCGTCTCCTGCTGGGTCAGCGTGGCACCGTCGCGCAGGAACGCGTGCGCCGCGGGGAAGCGGGCACCGCTCAGCGGTTCCGGCTCGGGGCGGTCCGCGAGTCGCTCCAGCCAGTAGTCCCGGTCCTCGGCGAACCGCGGGGAGGCGCGGTAGGCGTGCTCCTCGGCAAGGACCACCTCCAGGCCGCCGAACGGGTCGGGCGTCGGCTCCGCGCCCCCGACGAGAGCCGTGTAGACCTCGGCGGTGCGGCGCGAGAGCAGGGAGAACCCGAAGGCGTCCAGCACGATGTGATGGGCCCGCTGGTACCAGAGGGTGCGGTCCGGGCCGACCTTGTGCAGCGTGAACACGTACAGGGAGTCCCGGACCGGGTCCACCGGGCGGGCCATGTCGGCGCGCATGAGGGACAGCGCGGTGCCGTACGGGTCGTCCTGGCCGGTGTGGTCGAGCACGGCGACCAGCGGTCCGGCGGCCGGGCCGCTCCAGGTGACCTGGTACGGCTCGCCGTCGGGGTCCTCCGCGAAGCGCGCCGTGAGCGCCTCGCTCTCGGCGACCGTCCGCCGCAGCGCCGTCACGAACAGACCGGCGTCCAGCGGGCCGTCGATCTCGACGTACTGGCCGACGTTGTAGACCGGGGAGTCGGGGTCGAGCCGCTGGCCGTACCAGACACCGGTCTGGGCCCCGGTGAGGGGGAGGCGCTGGGAGGGACGCTCGGTCATGGACATCGTGCTCCAGATTCGCTGCGGGTCCCCGTCCGGTGGCGGGACCGGCGGGGGAGGTCGACGGGATGCGGGGGCCTGCGGGCGGGCGGGGGAGACCCGTTAGACGGCGGGTGCTGCGGGTGCTGCGGGCTTCAGACCGGCGGTGTCGGGGCCGGGTCCGGGCCCGTCGTCGCGGCCGTCCTCGGCGTCCCGCTCCTCGCGGGGGAGGGTGGCCCTGCGCAGGCCGGGCACGGCGATCGCCACGGCGACGGCGGCCACGGCGCAGATCGCGCCGTTGACGACGGCCGCCCCGCCGGGGCTGAACCAACGGGCGAGGGCGGCGACCTCGACGTCGCCGACGACGCCTCCGGTGGTGCCCTGCGTGGTGATGACGCTGACGATGCGGCCGCGCAGCCGGTCGGGGGTGCTGTGCTGGACGAGCGCGTACTCGAGGATCTCGTACACCGTGCCGGCGGCGCCGCCCACGGCGAGCAGCGCGAAGGCGACCCAGATGTCGCCGCTGAGGCCGAAGCCCACGGCGGACAGACCGCCGGTGAAGGCCGCGATGATCAGCAGCCGGCCGGGCCGGGCGGCCCGGGTCAGCCATCCGCTCGTGGCGGAGACGGCGACCGCGCCGACGGCGGGGGCGGTGTAGAGGAGGCCGAGCATGACCTCGCCGCCGTGGAACTGACGGTCGACCATCTCGGGGAAGAGCACGACCGGGAGGTTGAAGAGGGCCATCACGCCGCCGAGGGTGAGCAGGCCGCCGACGACGCGGTTGCGCACGGCGTACTTGAAGGCGACCAGCAGCGATCCGCTGTCGGCGCCGTATTCGTCCTCGTCGTCCTCGTCGCCCTTGACCGGGGGCAGGGGCCGGATCCGGGAGATCAGGAGGGTGGTGACGGCCGTGGTGACGGCGGTGAAGGCGAAGACCGGGCCGGGCCCCCACACGGCGAGGAGCAAGCCGCCCAGGAAGGGCGCGCTGATGGAGCCGATCTCACCGGTCAGCGAGATGAGGGCGCCCGCGGCCGGGAGTTGGTCGGGGCGCACGAGCGTCGGGGCGACGGCCATCAGGGCCGTCACGCTGACGCCCGTGGCCAGGCCGTCCCAAGCGACGCACACGTAGATGCCCCACAGGGTCGGGTCCGGCAGCATCGCGTTCACGGCGAGGCCGGCGAAGGCGAGGGCGGCGGCGCCGCGGGCGCACACGATCAGCCGCCGGCGGTCGGTCCGGTCGGCCATGACGCCGCCCCAGAGCGAACCGAGCAGCACGGTGACGCTCATGATCATGCTGGCGACGGCGACGTTGAAGGTGGACCGGGTCAGTCCGTACACCTGGGCGGACAGGGCCACCGTCGCCATGCCGAGGCCGAACAGGGACACCACGCGGGCGATGAAGATGGCGCGGAAGTCCCTGCTGGTGCGCAGGGGTTCGATGTCTATGACGAAGTCACGCAGAGGCACGGCAGGCTCCGGGGCGGGCAGGTGTGGGGGAGGGGGATCAGGGGGCTGCGGTGAGCAGCTCGGCCCACTGGCGCAGGGTCGGTCGTTCGGCGAGGTCCACGAAGCTGATGCGGGCGCCTTCGGCCCGCCATTTCTCGACGAGCGACATCAGCCGGATCGAGTCGAGGCCCTGGTCCAGCAGGTCCTCTTCCAGGGAGACGTCGGCGGGCTCCGTGTAGAGCACGTCGGCGACGTCTCGGACCAGCCGGTCGAGCGTGAAGGGCGGGGAAGCGGACATGGAGGGACTCTCTCCTCGGGGATCGACGGAAGGGCGGAAGGGCGGAACGACGGCAGTACGTCAGCGTTCCATTAGGTAAGGCTTACCTAATTAAACGCGAAGGTGCACGTCAAGCCGGGTGCGGTGATGTCGTGACTGCCGCTTTGATGAACTGGCCTCTGGGTGTGATGTGTTGGGTCGAGAGGCGAATTGCGGGTCAATTTAGGGAAGGCTAACCTAAGTTCGTGATTGCTGCCGCCACCCCCCGTCCCCCGCTGTACGGCACGGACGGTCTCCCGCCGCTGGTCCGGCGGGCGCGTCTGCACGACGCCCCCGCCCTGCACGCCCTCTCACTGGCCTTCATCCGCTCCGGTGCCCTGCGGCACCGCAGCATCGACCACTACCTGGCGCACGCCGGGGAGTTCCTCCTCGCGACCCGTCGCGGTCGCACCGCGGTCCTGGGCTGCCTCGCCCTGAGCGACGAGGGGGAGGGGGTCGCAGTGCTCTACAACTTCTGCGTCGCCCGGGGGAACCAGGGCCAGGGGCTGGGCGCCGCGTTGCTGCGCGCCGCGCTCGCCGACGCCCGGAGCCGCCTCGTACGGGAGGTCTTCACCGCGACCACGAGTGGCGCAGCCTTCTTCGGCCGGCACGGCTTCGTGCCGGCCGGCCCGGGACGGGCGCCCGCCGCCTGGGCCGGGGCGCTGGACCCCGCACGCGGCTCGGAGGTGCTCTCCAGGAGGCTGTGAACCCTGGCGGGGTGGCGAGGCACCCCTACGGTCCGCACACGACCGGGGCCGGACCGGAGCACGTGCTCCGGTCCGGCCCCGCGCGTGGACCACGGGGGCCGGGTGGCCCCCGGGATCAGCTCTTGGCGACCAGGCTGGCGGGCCGCATGTCGGTCCAGTGCGTCTCCGTGTACGCGGCGCAGCCCTCCCGGCTGTCCTCGCCGTGCACGACGGTCCAGCCCGCGGGAACCTCCGCGAAGGCGGGCCAGAGCGAGTGCTGGTTCTCGGCGTTCACGAGCACGAAGTAGCGGGCGTCGTCGTCCTCGAAGGGGTTGGTGGCCATGGTGTCTCTCCTTTGGGTGATGACCGGGACGGTCGGTTCGGGAAGGGGGTCAGTGGTGGACGGGGGAAGCCTGCAGGGAGGCGATCGGTACGTCGGGGGCGCGGCAGAGCGCCGCCAGGTCCTCGGTGAACAGGCGGGCGAACCTGGCGGGTTCGGCCTCCTCGTAGAGTGCCGGGTTCGCGTCGAAGTCCAGGCGCAGCCGCCCGTCGGGGCCCGCCGCGGCGGACACCGACAGGTCGTCGACCGGCCCCGAGGCGAGGCTGACGACCCGGCCGCGGATCGCGCCGAAGTCCAGCTCCGTCTCGAACGGCCGCAGGTTGACCAGCGGCCCGGGGACGCGGCCGCCCCCGTACTCCGGCCACACCTCGCGCGCCAGTTCCTCGCTGCGCAGCCGCTGGTGGCGGCGGAGCAGCGTCAGCTCGCCGGCCGCCGTGCCCAGCAGCGACCGGAAGGTGTCCGCCCCCCGCACGGGCAGCCGCACCGGCAGGACGTTCACGGCCGTCGCGGGCACCCGTAGCGTCCCGGGGGCGGTCCGCGCCGCCGCGTACACGGCGAGGACCGCCTCGCGCGCGCCGACCTGCGCGGTCACCCGCACCGCGGTCGCGGCGAGCACGACCTCGGCCCAGGTGACGCGCGCGGAACGGGCGGTGGCCCGGACGGCCGCGCTGTCCACCGCGTCGAGGTGCACGGTGTGCCGCCGCGCGGTGTCCTGTGCCGGTGCCGCCCGTCCGGCGGGGGAGGCGGGAGCGGGGCGGTCGGCGTACCGCCCCGTCCAGTACCGCCGGTCCGCGGCCTGCGCCGCGGAGCCGGTGTAGGCGCGGTCCGCGTCGGTCAGTACGGAGACCGGCGCGAAGGGAGTGGGGCCGGGCGGGCGGCCGTGCACCAGGGCCGTGTAGACCTCGGCGATCCGCCGGCTCAGCAGCGCCACCCCGTACCCGTCGACCGCCAGCAGGTGGAAGTACTGCACCAGCAGGTGGTGTTCGGGGCCGACCCTGACCAGCAGGGCGCCGGTGAGGTCGGGCGCGAGGCCGGTGCCCGCCGGGGCGGTGAGCAGCTCGGGCCGGGGCGGACAGGCGAGCTGGCCGCGGACCAGGCCGACGGCAGCGCCCACCGGGTCGGCCGCCGCGGAGGTGTCCAGGCGCGGCAGGCCGCCCCGAGTCATCAGCCGCGAGCGGAGCCAAGGAGCCTCGTCGAGGGTGCGCAGCACGGCCTCGTCGAGCGCCGCCGTGTCGAGCGGGCCCACGAGCTCGATGTACTGGCCCACGTTGTGGCCGGCGTACGAGGGATCCGCGCTCTGCGCCGCCAGGACGTGCGCCTGCGCCGCCGTGAGTCCGGCCGGCCCGGCCGCCGCCGGGGGATCGGTGCGCGGCACGGCCGCTCAGCCCCGCTGGGCGGGGACGCCGTCGGCGACGGCCGCCGCCCTGGTCGCCAGTGCGGCCCGCACCTCGCGCTCGGCGACGCGCAGCAGCAGGGAGTCGCAGATCTCGCCCGAGCGCACGGCCAGCGTGGACAGCAGGGAGGCGGTGATGCCGTGGGTGTGCTCGGCGGCCGCGCCCTGGACGTAGATGCCGGCCCGGACGCGGTCGGTGGTCTCCACCCGGTGGTCGCGGCCCACCCGCAGCCTGCCCCGTCCGTCCGTGAGGCACTCCTCGGCCAGGTCGCCGAGCAACTCGGCCGGCTCGGTGGGTCGGTAACCGGTGGCCAGCACCACCGCGTCGCAATCGAGGGCGAGGGTCTCTCCCGTGGTGAGGGAGCGCACCACGGCCCGTGCCCCGTCGGGGAGTTCCTCCACGGCGGTCAGGGCGGTCGCGTTCAGTATGCGCAGCCGTTCGGTGCCGGCGACCTTCTCCTGGTAGACGGTCCGGTACAGCTGCTCGATCAGTTCGCCGTCCACCACCGCGTAGTTGGTGTTGGCGTGGTAGCCGATGAGCTGCTGCTTGACCTCCTCCGGGGCGCTGAAGAACTCGTCGACGGCGGCCGGGTCGAAGATCCGGTTGGCGAACGGGCTGTCGTCGGCCGGGCTGTACCCGTACCGGGTGAACACGGCGCAGACCTCGGCGTCCGGGAACGTGCGGTGCAGGTGGTCGGCGGTCTCGGCGGCGGACTGTCCGGCGCCGACGACGACGAACCGGCGATGGGGGCGGGCCGTCAGTTGCGGTGCGCGGTGCAGCAGGTCGCGGTTGTGCCAGACGTGCGGTCCGGTGCTGATCCCGTCCGGGACGCGGGGGCGCAGCCCGGTCCCGAGTACGAGGTTGCGGGTGCGGGTGGCGCGCTGCGGCCCGGTGCCGGACGCGGGCCGGGTGATGACGTCCAGCAGGTCCGCGGCGCCGTCCGGACCTGCCGGGCGTACCTCGACGGCCTCGGTGGCGTAGTCGACCAGCCCGCTGAAGGGGGCGGCGCACCAGCGGAAGTAGTCGTGGAATTCGAGGCGGGTGGGGAAGAAGGACTTCTGGTTGATGAAGTCGGCCAGCCGGTCCCGGTCCTGCAGGTAGTGCAGGAAGCTGAAGGAGCTTCCCGGATTGCGCATCGTCACCAGGTCCTTCAGGAAGGAGACCTGCATGGTGGCCCCTTCGAGGAGCATGCCCTGGTGCCATCCGAAGTCGTCCTGGCGCTCGATGAACGAGGCCCGGATCGCCTCACCGGGGGCGCGTCGGCCGTTGTGCTCCCGGATCGCTATCGCCAGGGCCAGGTTGGCCGGCCCGAAGCCGATGCCCACCAGGTCCCTGATGTCCGGGAGAGCGTCCCCGGGTGTGGAGCTCGCGTGCGGTGCGGACATGCCCATCCTTCCTCGGTCCTACCCTATTTGGTTAGGTAAGGCTGGCCTAACATCTCTGACGGGCCGGAAGCTGTCAAGTTGGACCGCGACCGCCTCGATCCGCACCAAACCGGTTTACTACCAGCAGAGTTGGGCACGCGGAAGGCCCCGGAGCCGTAGCGGCTCCGGGGTGGGGTGGGAGAGGGCCGGGGCAGGTCGACCCTCCCCCGGTTCAGTGGGGGAGGTGCTCCCCGCGCGGCGAAACCTGAGGCGAACCGTCCGGCGACCCGTCCGGCGGGCCGTCGGACGGGCCGTCGGGCACGACCGTGGTGCCGGTGTGCTCGTCGGCGAAGACCTCCAGGACCAGGGCGTGCGGAACCCTGCCGTCCAGTACGTGCGCCATCCGCACCCCGGAGCGCACCGCACGCAGGCAGCCCTCCATCTTGGGCACCATGCCGCCCGCCATCGAGGGCAACAGTTCCGCCAGCTCACCGGCCGTGAGCCGGTCGATGACCTCCGTGCTGTGCGGCCAGTCCGCGTAGAGGCCCGCGACGTCGGTGAGCATCACCAGCTTCTCGGCGTCCAGGGCTTCGGCGAGGGCGGCGGCCGCGAGGTCCGCGTTGATGTTGTAGACGTTGTCGTCGTGCGCTCCCCGGGCGATGGGGGAGATCACGGGGATGCGACCGCGCTCGAGGAGCCCCCGTACGGTGTCGGGGGCGACGTGCACGATGTCGCCCACCAGGCCGATGTCCACCTCGGCGCCGTCCACGACGGCCGGCCGCCGGACGGCGGACAGGGTGCGGGCGTCCTCGCCGGTCATCCCCACGGCGAAGGCTCCGTGACGGTTGATCAGTCCGACGATGTCCCGTTGGACCTGCCCGGCCAGCACCATGCGGACGACTTCCATCACCGCGGGGGTCGTCACCCGTAGCCCCGCCGCGAACCGGACCTCCAGCGCGAGCTGTTCGAGCATCGCGCTGATCTGGGGGCCGCCGCCGTGCACGACGACCGGCCGGAGCCCCGCGTAGCGCAGGGAGACGACGTCCTGGGCGAAGGCCGCCTTGAGCTCCTCGTTCACCATGGCGTTGCCGCCGAACTTGACCACGACCGTGCGTCCTTGGAACCGCTCCAGCCATGGCAGGGCCTCGATGAGCGTGCGCGCCCGTGGCGCCGCCTGTCCGCTCATGGGGTGGGGTGTGCGGTCGTCATTCAGGCTTCCAGTTCGTCGATGAGGGTCGTGGTGGTGTGTACGACGGCGCCCCGTGCGGCCGTCCAGCGCAGGGCCAGCGCGTGCTCCTCGGCGGAGGTGTCCGCCACCGCGTCGGCGACGACGAACGGCTGGATGTCGTTCATGAACGCGTCCGCCGCGGTGAGCAGCACGCCCGCGTGGGCGAACACCCCGCACAGGATCAGCTGGTCCCGGCCCGTGGTGCGCAGGATGCGCTCCAAGTGGCTGCGCAGGAAGGCGTTGTGCCGTGCGTTGGTGATCACGTGCTCCCCCCGGCGGGGGGTCAGTTCCTCGGTGATCGACACGTCTCGGTCCGCCGCCGGTTCGGCTTCCATCTCGGCTGCGAGGCCCCGCTGTTCGGGTCGTTCGCCCGTCGGTACGGCGCTGAAGACGACCGGGAGGCCGAGCCGTCGTGCGGACCTGCGCAGGTCGGTGATGTTGCCGATCAGGTCCACGAGGGGTGAGTGATCGCGGGGGAAGGGCCGCAGCAGATGGTTCTGCATGTTGTGTATCAACAGGGCGGCCCGGTCGGGGTCGATGGACCAAGGTGCCACGGAGCGCGGCACGAGGTCCTGGGTGGGCATGGGATATGGGTCGATGGTCACAGGGCCCACGGCTGGATCTCCTTGTCACCGGCGCTGCGCGGAGCGCCGGTGGTGAACGGGCGCGCGGAGCTCGACGAGGGGCGGAGATGCCCCGCCCTTCATCTGGTAGTTAGCTTAGCCTAACCTAAGTTCCTCGGGTACGGGGTGAGAGACGCCCTTCGAGTTCGTTCCTCGTGCGATCGGGCGTTCAGTCCCGGCGTGACGCGCGGTCGCTCAACCCGCCCGAGGGGTCGTCCGGTTGGCTGTCCGGGGACAGGAGCGGGTCGTCGAGCTGCACGATCCGGTACCCGACCCGCCGGCTCGCCGCCTTGGGAGGTCTGCGCCGCCGACCCGCACCGGCCTGCATCGAGCGCGCCCGCTGGGCCGCCGCGATCAGGGCCCCCACCGGTGGCGCCTCGGCGCGCAGGCGGTTGAACCCGCGCACGGAGATGCCCACGAGGGTCGCCGCGGCCGGCCAGGCAGCCCCTTTGCGGATCGCGTTCAGCATCAGCTGTAACGCGGCCGGGGTGGGCGTCGCGCCCGGGTTCAGCCCGTGCGCCTCGGCCAGTGCGTGCGCGGCGCGGAGCGCCGCGGCGAAGCTGGCGTCGATCTCCAGCCACTCGCACAGGATTCGCTCGGGGACGCCGGCCGCCGCCGCGCACCCGGGGATGGTCAGCCCCTGGGCCGCCCCGCGGAGGGCGTCCGCCATCCGGGCGATCGTTTCCTCCCGTTGGCTGGGCGTGCGGCGCAGTGCGTCGCGCAATGCCCGGTCCATCTCCTCCTGGGAGCCTATCCAGGCCAGTACCTCGTCGGCCCACTCGTCCTGCTGCGCTTGGTCTCGCGCGTTGTCCTGCATCCCCGCACCCCCACTCTTAGGTAAGCCTAACCTAATTGTGGAGTGCAAGGGGAGATGTGCGACCGCAGTCGTGGGATTCCCGGGGCGCCGACCCCGTCCCAACCCGGTCGGACCATGCGGAAGTTGAACGGTGAACCGGCTTCGTCGGCCGGTGCGTGCATCACTCATGGCCGAACAGTGTGCCGCAGACCACCGGCGACGGTGCGCGAATCGGCGGTCTCACCCGATAAGAGGCTGCAACCGGCCAAAGGCCGCGGCCGCGGATCGCCGGACCGGAGAGGCCCGCCCACGGTGACTGCCGGGCCGTTCCCCCGGACCACTCGTACGCCTTTGCGATAGGTTGCCCTGCATGACTGAAGCCGGAGCCGTCACCTGGCCACCCGCCCCGATCGAGACCGAACGGCTCGTGCTGCGCCGGTCCGAGGCCCAGGACCGTGCGGCGTTCATCGAGCTGTTCGCATCGCCGGAGGTGGGCACCTACGTCGGCGGCCCGCGACCGCGGGCCGAGCTCGAACGCGCGGTGCCCGAGGTGCCCGGGCGGCGCCCCGGCTTCTTCGTGGTCGCCGTCGACGGAGCGATGATCGGCATGATCACGCTCGATCGGCGCGGCCCTGAGCGCCAGGGGCACGTCCGCCCGGAGGCCGGGGAGACCGAACTCGGCTACATGTTCCTCCCCGAGGCGTGGGGCCACGGGTACGCCGCCGAGGCGTGCGCGGCGGCTCTCGACTGGTTCGCCAACGCGCATCCGGGCGAGCCGGTCGTCCTCTGTACCCAGACCGCCAATGACCGCGCGATGCGCCTCGCGGCGAAGCTGGGTTTCACCGAGGTGGAGAGGTTCGAGGAGTACGGCGCCGAGCAGTGGTTCGGCGTGCGGCCGGGGCGCAGCGGTCCGCTGCCGGACCAGGACCCCGTACGGCCACGCAGGCCCTGATCCGAGGTGGCCTCACACGTAGCCGAGAGCTCCGGGATCGGCCGGCCCCATCTGCCGGGCGAAGTCGGCCGCCGCCCCGAGGACCTCGCGCATCGGCACGGCCTGCCGACTCGTGGCCGCGAGATCCGCACGGGCCTCCTCGGACCACAGGAACGGGTAGACGGTGATCCCCTGCGAGAGGGCGAGGGCGGTGGCCTCCTCCCGCCAACCGGGCCAGCGCAACCCTTCATAGAACGTCTCGAGGTCGCCCGAGAGCAGCCAGGACACCCACACGGAGTGGCCCATCTCCAGCACCTCCCACGCGAGCGTGTCGGGAGCGAAGTAGGCCATCTCCCCAGGCGCCCCCGGGCGGCCCGAAGCCGCAGGATCACGGCCGTTCAGTGCGAAGACCCCGCCGAGGGCATCGTGCCCCACGACGAGTCCGGTCCCGGGATTCCAAGCGGGATCGAAAGCCGTGGGAAAGCCGTTGACCCGCCCCAGGCTCGGCAGGCCGCCGTCGAGGGCCGAACCTCCGCCGAACACCCGCACCCATCCGTCGTCCAAGAGCAGCCCGCCCGTGTTCAACGCGAGTGCACCGAGCGTCGACCGTGCGGTGACCTGCATCTGCACGAGGCACCGGCGCCCCTCGTCGAAGTCGACGGGAAGCACCTGCACGGGCACGGAACTTTCGGTGAGCATCCCCTGGAGCTCAGGCCAAGCCGGATCGTCCACCTCGGCCAACTCGTCGATTCCTCGCATCCGAGGATGATCGCAGCAGCCCGCCCGACCTCGGCCATCGGGCCGGGCCCCGGCCCGTGCCCCACGAGAGAGCGAGACCAGCAGTGACCGAACCGGCCCCCGTGAACCTGATCGACGTGGGAGACGCGGACGGCAACCGCTGCGTCGTCCGCGTGACCGGCCGCTACCAGCCCGGAGTGCTGACCGGCCACGACGTGTTGCGCGCCGATCTCGTGGTTTCCGCGAGCTTCGTCGACGTCAGGCTCGAGCTCCACCTGCGCCAGCAGGACCTCGACGCCTGGCAGCACGACCTGACCCGGCTCGCCCCGGGCAAAGGCGCAACCATCGGTGGCGACCGCGGGCCGAGCGTCGACTTCTTCGTGCACGAGGACCGCGACGTGTCGCTGATGGTCCAGGACCCCGACCGCCTGAGCGTCGCGCTGGGGATCGCGCCACAGGAGACGTGGATCCAGGACCACCACCAGCGACTTGACCGGGTTCGAGCGACCTGGCCCAGCGAGGTCGTCGGAACGGGCACCACCTACGAGTGGAGCTCCCGGCGCAGGGGTTGAGCCGCGGCGCAGACCCCCGCGCCGGTCGGATCAGGCGACGGCGGTCCCCTCGAGCAGCGTGGTGGTCGGTGCCCCACCCCTCGCGACACCCTCGGTCAGGTATTCCGTTACGGTTCCCGTATGCGCGCCGATCGGCTGGTCTCACTGGTGCTGCTGCTGCGCCAGCGCGGTCGGTTGACCGCGGACACGCTGGCCCGCGAGCTGCAGGTGTCCACCCGCACCGTGCTGCGCGACATCGAGGCACTGTCGGCGGCCGGCGTCCCGGTCTACGCCGAACGCGGGCGGTACGGCGGTTTCGCGTTGTTGCCCGGTTTCCGTACGGAGCTCACCGGACTCAACCACGACGAGGCCCTGGCCCTGCTGGCCGCCGGATCGGGGCGCGGCGAGCGGGCGTTCGGCCTCGGCTCGGCGCTCGCTTCGGCCATGCGCAAGGTGGTCGACGCGCTGCCCGAAAGCCACCGGGCCACCGCGAGCGACGCGGCGCGGCGTTTTCTCGTGGAACCCGAGACCGACCTGCTCTCACGCCGGCTGGTCGCGGACGAGGTACCCGGCACCACCATGATCGAGGTCCGGCGCGCGGTGCTCGCCGGACACAAGCTGCGCATCCACTACGCGGCCACCGGCCGGCCCCCGCAGTGGCGCACGGTGGACCCGATCGGCCTGGTCACCGTACGCGACCGGGTCTACCTGCTGGCCACGCGATCCGGCGCGGACCGTACCTACCGGCTGTCCCGGGTCCTGGCCGCCGAGGAACTCCCCGAAGCCGCCCAGCGGCCGGACCGGGTCGATCTGGACCGGATCTGGCGGGAACGCGCCGCGCAGTTCCTGAGCGACGACCACATCACCGTGCTGGTCCGGGTGAACCCGGCGAGGCGGGAGGACCTGCTGGACACCGCGGTGGCCGTCCGCGCGGAAGAACCCGACCCGGACGGCCGGTTGCGGCTGGAGCTGACCTTCCAGGATTCACGACACGCCGAATGGGCGCTGTGGCAGCTCGGCACGGACGCGGAAGCCCTGACCCCGCCGTCGTTGCGCGCCTCCCTGCGCGACCGTGCCGCCGCCCTCGCCGCCCGCTACGCAGACCCGTACTGAGCGCTACCGCGTGGCGCGCAGTCGGGCCGCGGAGTAGGCCGGGGCGCCGAGGGCCAGCAGGCGGAACAGACCCGCGGCCGCGCGGTGGCCGATGCTGATGCGCTCCATCACCCGGTGGTCACCGATCCACTCCCAGCCGGGTGCCACGGCGGCGAGCCCGCGGCCGCCCCGGACACCGGAGCGGAACTGCGCTCCCGTCGCCTTGACGATGGGGTGCCGGCCGCTGAGCGCGACCTTCGGGTGGAAGAAGTCCGCCACCAGCTCCGCGGTGGGAAAGGCGGACCGGCAGGAGGTGAGGAAGGCCTTCAGGCCGGCCGGGTCCAGGTACATCAGGACGCCCTCGGCCAGGACCAGTACGTCGCGCCGCGCCCCGACGAGGGGCAACAGCTGCTCCGCCCAGTCGGGTTCGGTGATCGAGGCGGCGAACACGCGGGAGTGGTCCCTCGGCAGCAGCTCCGCCCGCAACCGTACGACTTCGGGCACGTCGACGCCGAGCCAGGTGACGGAGGCGGGCAAGGCGCCCGCGAGCCGCTCGGCGCGGGTGTCGAGGCCGATGCCCACCGAGACGACCACCGCATCGGGGTGGGCCCGGCAGAAGGCGGCGGTCAACTCGTCGAAGACGATGGCCCGGTGGACCGAGCCGAGGGCATTGCTCCGATCGGTCAGCACCTCGGGCGCGCGGTATCCGGTCGAGGCCAGTACGGAGGCGGCCGCCGGGTCGCGGAACGCCGTGCCCGGGAGGAGCTCGGCCGCGTGGGCGCGGCCGTAGAGGGGGGTCAGCAGGGTCATGGCCACACCGCTCAGGCCATGGGCGGCGCCGCCGCCCTCGGAGGTGTTCGACATGCGCGTGGACTCCTCGGTTCGACTCGGTTCGACTGGATCGACTGGATCGACGGGTTCGACGTGGAACGGTGAGGATCGGGGCGGGTACGGGGGCGCCCGGAACGGGTGGGCGCCCCCGTGCACGGCGTCAGCTGCGGTGGAACACGACCTCCGGGTCGGCCGCCGCCGGACCGTCCAGGCGCGGCGCCGGCTTCCCGCGCAGGTGCAGGTCGAAGAAGTCGCCGACGTACGCCCGGGTGATCTGCTGCGAGCGGGTGCCCGACAGCGGTGTCTCCGGGTGCGGGTACCCGACCTGGTCGCCCAGGACGGGCCAGTCGGTGAAACCGGGATGTCCGGCCCCCGTGACGGTCAGCCAGCGCTTCCAGCCGTCCAGCCGGGGCCAGGTGTCCTCCCAGGAGGTGTCGGGGAAGTCGGGCGGCAGCAGGGCGGGGTCACTGGCGAGCATCAGGAAGGGCCGCCCGCCGAGACCGGACTGGGGTACGGGTGTGAAGAAGGTGCCGTCCATGTTGACCCCGGCGTCCACGCGCGGGTCGACGGCCATGGTGGCCGATGCGGCCGCACCGCCGATCGAATGCCCGGCCATGCCGATGTGCCGGGGATCGATCAGCCAGGAGTACCGCCACGCCGGGTGCGAGCCGGTCAACCGGTCCAGGACGAACGGGACGTCACGGGCCCGGCCGTCGGAGACCCGGTGCAGCGACCCGTCGGGGAACACCTGCTCGCACGCCTTGCAGGTGAGCATCCGGCCGCCGGGGAAGACGGTGCCGTCCGACTCGTACGCGTGGTCCACCGTCGCGACGACGTACCCGCGGCTGGCGAGGTCCTCCGCCAGGGTGGTCAGCGAGGAGCGGGGCATGGTGAAGCCGGGGGAGAGCACGATCAGCGGGTAGCGGTTCGCGGCGGGCCGGGGCAGCGCGTCCGTCCGCGCGTTCGTGCGGGTGGCCGCGACGCGTTCGGGGGTGACGTACTCACCCAGCTGCCCCCGGTCGGTCAGCAGCGCCTTGGCCTCGGGAGCGCTCATGTAGGGAGCGGGACGTCCGGTGTGCGCGAGCGCCGGGTAGTAGAGCGACAGGAGTAATTCCCGGTCGGCCGTGGGAACCCAGGGGTCCTTGCGCTCCCGGTCCACGAGGTGGAGGGTGTCGCGTCCCACGGCGAAGCCGCCGGTGGGGCGCGGGAGTTCCAGTCGGGAGACGCCGGCCGGGGCGGGCGGGGCCGCGGCCGCGGCGGGCGTGGCGAGCGTGCCGGGCGCGGTGAGGACCAGACCGGTCGCCACCGCCGTCAGCACGCGGATGATCTTCTTCATGCCGGCATCGTAAGTCATTTTTAGGCAAGGCTTACCTAACTTTATTGAGATGTCGTGGAGTTGGACCGCCCGGGCGCGGTGCTCTCGGGGCTCGAGCGTGCACATCCGGTCAAGCTGAGTGGCCGTCGGGTGAACCGTGCGCGGCCGGCAGCAGGTCAGGGAGGGGTGGGGCCGCACGTCGCGGGCGGCGCGGCCGGCGCCGGGGCGTGGCGGTGGAGCGGGGGCGACCCCTGTGAGCTGCCCGAACGGCCCGTCGTTCGCCGATATGCGGACGCACTGTCCGTAAATCGGTCATCGATGTGCGGCGCGGCTTCACGTCAGACAGTCTGAAGCCGCAACGACGCGATATCGAAACCAAATATCGCGTTCAACCTTCGAATCGAAAGAGAGTTTTGTCGTGCGCCACCGCATCGCAGCTGCCTCCGCCGCCACGCTCCTCTGTCTGGTCGGCGCCACCGGCATGGCAGCCGCCCAACCCTCCAGCCTGTACGCCCCGTCCGCCCTGGTGTTCACCGTCGCGCAGGGCGACGACGTAGCCACCTCGACCATCGTCCGGGCCTCCACCCTCAGCTGCGCCCCGACCGCGCAGGGTACCCACCCGGACCCGCAGGCCGCCTGCGCCGCCCTCAACTCCACCGGCGGAGCGCTGGACCGCCTGCTGGCCTCACCGAACCCGGACCGCGCCTGCCCGATGCACTACGCCCCGGTCACCGTCACCGCCGACGGCGTGTGGAAGGGCAGCCGCGTCGCCTGGAAGCACACCTTCTCCAACACCTGCGTGATGTCCGCGACCCTCAACGGGAACGCCGTCTTCGCGTTCTGATCCCGCGTCGGACCTGTGCCGCGCAGGCGCCGGGCGTGCTCCGGGTTTCCCGTGGAGCGCGCCCCGCTCACGGACCGTCGACCGGCCCGGAGCGAGGCGCTCCCCCCGCCACAGGTCCGCACCCCTAGGCGTCTACGCGGTCCGCTCCCGGGTGGAGACGGTGACGTGGTCCACCCGCATCGCACGGCCCGGCTCGGTGGCCGGGCCCGCGCTCGCGCCGTCGGCGAGCGGCATGCCGCCACCGATCGCCACGTTGAGGATCAGGAACAGGCCGTGGTCCACGGCCGCCTTCCACGTCCCGGGGTCCATCCGGTCGGCGGTCACCCGGTGGTACGCGCGCCCGTCCAGGTACCAGCGCACCTCCTGCGCGCCGGGTGCGAGATCGACTTCGACGGCGTACGAGTGGAACGCCGTCCGGCAGCCGGCGCACGGCTGCGGACCGGACGTCAGGCCGGCGGGCTCCTGACACGGGCCGCCGTCCAGGACACCGCAGTGCATCGCGGCGAAGACGGTGTCCCGCCCGTTCACGGACTCCATGACGTCGAGCTCCCCGACGCCCGGCCACCCCGTGTAGCCGTCACGCAGCGGTGCCCCCAAGGTCCAGAAGGCCGGCCAGTATCCCGCCGCCCTCTCCCCGGTCACGTCCGGCAGGGCGATCGACGCCTCGATCCGCAGGACCCCGCCGGGCGGGGGCGCGAAGTCGGAGCGCCGCGTCTCGATCCGCCCCGAACTCCACCGCCCGTCCTTGCGGGTGGGCACGATCTCCAGCGCGCCCTTCCCGTCGAGGCGGACGTTCTCGGTCGAGTCGGTCATGGTCTCGATCTCGCCGGTGCCCCATTGCGGTGCGGGGCAGCCCGGGTAGCAGGTGCCGATGTCGTGGATCCAGTCGGCGGCGGACGGAGGGGTGCCCGCCGGGCCGTCGAAGTCGTCGCGCAGCAGCCGCGTCCACCCGTCCGCCCCCGGCGCCGCCCCTGCTGCCGTCCCCGGCGCCGGCCCCGGCGCCGCTCCACCCGCTGCGGGCAGCGACCCGGCCTCCGTGAGCAGCCGCTCCAGCCGGTTGGTCAGGACCACCGCCGCCGCGTTGGTCAGGTGGGCGTCGTCCCGGTAGAGCAGGATCCGGTCGAGCACGGCCGGGCAGGTCGGCCCGTCGCCCGGGCACAGGACCTGGTTCACGCCGACGCTGCGTACGCCGGGCAGGGCTCCGGACGCGATCCGCCTCGCCAGCGGATCCGGCAGCTGGGCGTCCGCGCGGCTGAACGCGCAGTCGGCCGGCGATCCCGGACTGCCGGACACGCAGGCCGGGATGTCCCGGCCGGGTACGGGCGTGTCCTCGACGTAGACGATCGGCGCCCCCAGGGCCCGGAGCGGCGTCAGCGTCTTCTCCCAGGCCTCGGCCAGCAGCTTCGCGTCGTCCGTGTACCGGTTGAGCGAAGAGATCACGATGAGGCGCGGCTTCGGCTGCTGCCGGAGCCGCTCCAGGGAGTCCGCCCGCCAGGTGTCGCACTCCCGGTAGGCACGCCCGAGCTGCGGGCTGTCCACCGCCAGCTCCGGCAGCGGGCAGCCCTGCTTCACCAGCTCCTGCAGCGCCCAGCCCCGCTGCGAGGCCAGTGCCAGCATCGGGGAGAACCACTGCCCGGCGTGCGAGTCGCCCAGCAGCACGATCCGGTCCGGGCTGTCCACCGCGCCGAACAGGCAGTCCGGGCTGCGCGTCTCGGCCGGGGCGACCTCGCAGGCCCCGTCCGGCGGGAAGTCCCCCCGTGCCTGGGCGGGACTGGGCACCACCGGCCCGTCGACGAGCGGCGTACCGGCCGTGTGGGCGAGCAGGGTGGGGCCCGAGGCGGCGCCCGGGGGCAGCCCCTGGGTGTCCACCGGGCCGGCCGGACCCAGCACGCGCAGCGTGGTCGTCCCCACCACCAGCGCGAGGACCACCGGCAGCACGATCGCCGACACGCCCACCGACAGTCCGCGGCGGGGGAGTTCGCAGACCGTACGGCTGCGGCGCAGCGGCTGCTCGACCCAGCGCATGGTGGCGAGGGCGGGCAGTACGGCCGCCAGGGTCAGCGCGGTCTTCGCGGGCCAGCCGAGCGCACCGAGCCGGGCCTCGGCGAGGACGAGCACCGGCCAGTGCCACAGGTACAGGGTGTAGGAGAGCCGCCCGACGGCCCGGGGCGCCCGCCCCGCCAGCAGCCGCCCCACGTCCCACGGCCCTTGTGCGTGCCGTTCGCCCCGGCCGGGTATCGCGGCGAGGATCACGGCGGCGGTGGCCAGGGTCGGCACGAGCGCCGCCCAACCGGGGTATGGGGTCCCCGCGTCGTACGACACGACGCACCAGCCGATCGCCGCGGCCCCCGACCAGCCGCACAGCAGCCGCAGCGGGCGCGGCCCGCGCATCAGGTGCCAGGGCAGCAGGGCGAGCAGCGCCCCGACGCCGAACTGCCAGACCCGAGAGGGAGTTCCGAGGTACGCGAGCGATACGGAGTGCTCGCTCCAGTACACCGCCAGCGCGAACGAGGCCAGGGTGAGCGGGACGGCGGCCAGCACCACGAGGAGCCGTACGGCCCGGCCCCGGCGGACCGCCCGGGCCGCGCACAGCACCAGCACCGCCAGCAGCGGGGCCCAGAGCAGGTAGAACTGCTCCTCGACGGCGAGGGACCAGAAGTGCAGCAGCGGGCTCTGGTCGTGCCCGGCGGCGAGGTAGTCGGTCCGCTGCGCCACGAACCGCCAGTTGGCGAAGGACAGGGCCGCCGCGACGACGTCGTGCTCCACGTCGGTGCGGCGCAGCGGTACGGTCAGCCAGGCGCCGGCGAGGGCCACCGCGGCGAGCACCACGGCGGCGGAGGGCAGCAGCCGCCGGGCCCGCCGGGAGAAGAAGTCACCGAGCCGGATCCGGCCGGTGGTGATCGCCTCCCGGACCAGCAGGCCGGTGATGAGGTAGCCGGAGATGACGAAGAAGACGTCCACGCCGACGAAACCGCCGGTCGCCCAGGGGAGCCCGGCGTGGAAGGCGAGCACCGCGAGGACGGCGATCGCGCGCAAGCCCTCGATGTCGGGTCGGAAGGCGGACCGGTGCGGGCTCGGCCCGGACTCGTTGCCGGAGCGGGAGCCGGACGGCAGCTCTCCGGCCCCAGGAGCAGCGCTCCCGCGGGGCCGGTGCCGGCCGGGTGTGACGAGGAAGGACATGCGGATGGTGCCTTTCAACTCAGCCAGGGAAGCATCGGGTCGACCCACCCCGATGCCAGCAGGCCGGTCAGTAGGAGGACCGCGGAAGCGGCGACGGTCTCGGGCCAGCGGCGCGGCAGCACGCCGCCGCGCGAGCGCAGCGCGGCCCGCACCCGGGCGCGCACCGGCCCCGCCTCCGGGTACAGCTCGGCCACCAGGTCCCGGATCAGCGGGACGTTGATCTGGCACTGCACCAGGAGGTAGAGGAGCAGCCCCCAGTTGGGCTCCCAGCCGCCCCGGGCCACGGCCAGCGCGAGACCGGTGGCCGCGGCGCCGTTGGAGAGGACGAGCCAGACGAGCGAGACGGCCACCACCCGGCGGGCCATCCCGCCCGGAGCCCCCGCACTCCGCGCGCCGGTGGGCACCCAGGCGGCGGTGCGCCCCCGCAGCGTGTGCACGAACGCGGTCGCGGCGGCCACGCTGGTCAGGACGTTCGCCCGGATGACTTCCACCCGCCAGCGGGTGCGGCTGATCCGCGGCAGCAGCACGTGCCACAGCCACAGCGGGGCGAGCAGGGGCAGTACGTGCCAGGGCCGGATGTGGTCCGGGAACCAGAACATCATCACCAGCGGTGGCAACGGCGCCGCGAAGGTGTTCACGGCGGTGGTCAGATAGCCGACGATGCCCTCGTAGAAGCACAGCCGCATCCGCCAGGGCGCCCGCATCCGCCGCAGCACGGGCGTGCCGAGCAGATGGAGGTTGCCCATCGCCCACCGGTACTGCTGGTTGACGAAGGAGGTGATCCGGTCGGGCGAGGTGCCCTTGGCGACCAGCACCGGTACGTACAGGGTGCGGAACCCCTGCTCGTGCAGGGCGAGGCCGGTGTACAGGTCCTCGCTGTGGTCGAGCCGGGCGAAGCCGCCGGCCAGATCGATCGCGCTGCGCCGGTACACGGCGTTGCTGCCGCAGCAGATGGCGGCGTCGCTCGCATCCCGGGACGGCTGGATCCAGCGGAAGAACCATTCCTGCGCGGAGCCGGCGGCCCGCTGGATCCACCCCATGGTCTCGTCGGTGTCGAAGCACTGCGGGCTCTGCACGATGCCGACGGCCGGGTCGGCCAGGTAGGGCACGAGGTGGCGCAGGAAGTCGGGCCGCGGGGCGAAGTCCGCGTCCAGGATCGCGATGAACTCGGCGCTGCTCAGGGAGAGCGCGTGGTTGAGGTTGCCGGCCTTCTTCAGGTGCCCCCGGTCGGGCCGTACGACGTACGCGTAGCCGTACGAGGCGGCCAGCGCGGCGACTTCCGGCCGGTCGGCGTCGTCCAGGATCCAGACGGTCAGCGCGCCGGGCCAGTCGGCGGCCGCGACCGCGCGGTAGGCGTTGCCCAGGACGTCGAGCGGTTCGCCGCAGGTGGGCAGGTACAGATCGACGTCCGGTAAGGTCGCGGGCCGCCAGGCCCGGATGAGCACCTCGTGCGACCGCCGGGTGAGCCGGCGCTGGCGCAGGCTGTTGACGCAGGACAGGACGAGGGCGACGAGGTTGAGGCCGAGGACGGCCAGGAACGCCCACAGGGCCGGTGTCCGCAGGGCGAAGGCGAACATGGTCGCCGCCGTGAACACGAAGGCGAGCGAGGTGCTGACGAGGACCCAGCGGCGCTGCGGACCGAAGTACCAGTAGAGCTCTTCGTCGGACGGTGGTTGTGGAAGATGATGAAAGGTCATAAAGCCCCCCACGGCTGTGCATGTACCCGTTTCAGGTGACCCATCCTAGTGCCAAAGGTATAGACCAGTCGTTGCGAGAGTGTGGCACCGGAGCCAATGCGCCACGGATTGGCGTGACTTCAGTGGTCCAGACCTCTTGGGTCGCCATTCGACCGGCCGTGCCCGGTGGGTCCGGGAAGGTGCGGGTCACGTGGGGGTGAACAGTCCTGGAACTCGCCGGAGCGGCCGGGCCGTCGCGGATCGGGGGGTGGGGTGGGGGTCAGGCCGTGGTGAAGATCCGATCGAGGTGGTGGTGGAGCACCGCGACGGCCGACTCGGGCTTCCGCTGGCCCACCAGGATGCTCGTGCCCATGGTCGCCGTCATGGCGAGCAGGCTGATCGCCTCGATGCGCGCGTCGGCGTCCGGATCGGCCAGGCCGCTCTCCTGCGCCTGCTGGAGCAGGCCGGCGATGGCGTTCTCCGCGGCGTCGGGGTTGTCGATGAACGGCTGGGCGGCGAGCGCCTCGTCGGTCACGGACAGGATCGAGTACGAGCTGTAGAGGAGGTGGAAGGTGCGGCCCTCCTCGTCGGTGGGGAGGGAGGCCAGCAGCAGCGCCTCGATGGTCGCGCGCGGGCCCGGGTTCGGGCCGACGGCGCGCAGGCGCTCGCCCACGCGTGCGGTGAAGCGGTCCGTGAGGTGCTGGAGTCCGTAGAAGAGCAGTTTCTCCTTGGTCTCGAAGTAGTACTGCACGAGTCGCAGCGATACGCCCGCCTCCGCCGCGACGTCGCGCATGCCCACGGCGTGCAGGCCGCGCCGTCCGGCCACCTGGATGAGCGCCTCGGCGATCTGGGCCCGTCGTTCCTCGTGGTCCACGCGCTTCGGCATGTGCCGGGCCTCCGACTGTTGGTGGCGGGTTCGCATCCGGCCGTTCCGGACCTCTTTATGGTACCGCCGTACCAGCTATGCGATACGGTCGTATCGCGAAGAACGGGTGCACGGTTCGGGGGCTGCTCCGCCCCGTGGCACCCCAACACCCTCGCCCTCAGCGCCGAGCGCCCCGTCTACGCTCTCGACACCCCCGGGGACCCGGGCCGCAGCGTCCGACGCGAGCCGCCCCCACGGCGTGGCGCCCCCGCCTCGCCGAGTGGCTGGAGCAGCCGGTGATCGTCGCTCCCGAGCTCCGTGCGGTGTTCCAGGCCCGGTGCTCCCGGAGTCCGTGGACAGGTCCGGAAGTGACGCGCCGCTTGTCCGGATCGTCGCTGTTCATCCCGGTCCGGTGGGGCAAGGATGTCTCCCTGCGATTCGGCTTCCACGTGACGTGATCCGGGGGGATTCATGACAACGAGAACGCGACGCACCAGGAACACGAGGGGCGCAGGACGTACGAGGCGTACGGGCTTCGCCGTGGCGGGCAGTTTCCTCGCCGCCCTCGGCATGACGGCTCCCGCGCAGGCGGCCGCGGGGGCAACGGCTGCATCCTGCAAGCCCTCCATCCAGGTCCTCCAGACGCTGTCCGCCACCGAGGATCCGCACCCGAGCCCCTGGGTGCGCCGCACCCAGGTCTCGGCCATCGCACCGGGGCACTCGCGCCTGGCGGTCGGCATGTCCGGCATGAAGCCGGCGTACTGGATCGGGGAACAGGTGTACGCGGTGCCGGTGCCCGAGGGATCCAGCACGGGCTGGGTCGTGGACGTCAACCGGTCCGGCCTCATGGTCGGGCAGGTGACCACCCGCGAGGGCAGCAAGGCGTTCAGCTACCGGCACGGCGATCCCGCCATCACCGTACTGCCCGGCGGGGACAAGGTGGGCGGGGTCAACGACCGCGGCGTCATCGTCGGCAGCCTCTGGGACGCCGCCCAGAACCGGACCATCGGCGTGGAATGGTCGCGCGGCAGGGTGCGCCGCGAACTGCCCTCGCCCGCCGGATACGTGCTCTACGAGACGTCGGGCCTCAACAACGCCGGGCAGGTATCGGGCAACGGGTGGGAGCTGGAACGGCGCCCCGGCGCCCAGTTCCTCGCCGCCCCGGGGCTCTACTGGTCCGCGTACCCGGACTCGACGCCCTCGGTGCTGGCGCCCTTTGACGACACGGGGGACCACCACGTCACCCGGGAGATCGACGACTCGGGCCGGATCGTCGGCTATGCGCGGCGCGGCCAGGGGCCCGACAGCGCGGAGTTCGCCGTGGTGTGGAACCGCCCCGACGGCCCTGCGGCGTACGCGCCCCGGGCACCCGGCGCGATCGGCGGAACGTTCGACTCGATCAGCCCGAACACCGGCGTCGCGGTCGGCCTGGCGGAGTTCAGCTACGCGTCGCCGCTCCCGCCGGACAGCCCGCCGGCCCGGGCGCAGTACTGGACCGGCAAGGGGCCGATGCGCGTCCTGCCGGGGCTGGGCCCGTCCCTGTTCACCGCCGCCTTCGCCGTCACGGACGACGACCGGGTCGGGGGAGCCGCGCTGGACGCGCAGAACCGGGTCCGGCCGGTGATCTGGACCTGTGCGTCCAAGCAGGCGTACGTCCTGGAGGGTCCCCGGCCGTAGGGCCGGGTCGGTTCGTTCCGGGCAGGGCGGTCTCGGGCACGCCGTGGCGAGCACCCCCGTGGTTCGCCACGGCGTGTGCGGGGCCGTCCTGCGTCAGTGGGTGGGGGAGGGCGGGGCCGTCTCGGGCGTGCCCGTGGGGTGGAAACGGGTGATGCGCTGCGGGGGGACGATCGCGGGGAGGAGGAAGTTCCACAGGTCGGTGACGCGCGTGTGGAGGTCTTCGCGGCGGGTACGGACGTGCGAGGTCACCTGGATGCCGGTGAAGGCTCCGACGAGCAGGGTCGAGAGGTCCCGGACGTCGAGCGACGGGTGTATGTCGCCGCGCTGCTGAGCGGGGGTCAGGCAGCTGCGGCAGATGTCGATCCAGGCGTCGTAGGGGGTCGGGTCGGGGTGGGTGAAGGAGCCGAACTCGATGACCAGGCGGATGCCGGCGCGGATGCGGACGTCGGTGCGCAGGCCGTGGGCCATGTGGTGGGTGAGGTCGATGACGGTCTGCAGGCCCGGGTTCTCGATGGCGGGGACGCGTTCGGAGACCTGGAACTGCTCGTCCATCAGGGTGCGGGCGAGGGCTTCCTTGGACGGGAAGTGGAAGTAGAGGGCGCCCTTGGTGACTCCGGCGTGCTTGACGACGTCGCTGAGGCTGGTGCCCTCGAACCCGCTGAGGTCGAAGGCGGTCGCCGCGCCGTCGAGTATGGCTTGGCGGGTGATCTCGGCCCGCTCCTGTCTGGCCCTCGCCACGTCCTGCTCGTCCCCTTGGTCACTGCCCGAGCGGTGTTCGCCGCGGTGTCCCGTCAATCTAGTCGGGCAACGCGAAAGGAAACCAGTCGGCAGGTACTTTTTTGCGGAGGCGGGGAGCGGTTCGGGGAGTTGTGTGGCTCTTTGCGTGATTCTTTTTCGGCGGCGCACGTGTGCGGACGTCAATGGGCCGATGTCGAAGGCGAGTTGACAGGGCGGTCCGGGTAGTCGGGGAGTGCGAGCGCGGTGGCGTCCTTCGCCGCCTCGAGCATCCGGGCGAGGATGCGGGGCTTGCTGAGCAGGGCGTTGCGCAGGCGCAGGCCCAGCTTCGACGAGGGGGCGAGGAAGCGGCCCGTGCGGTCACCGCCCTTCTGGCGGTCCTGGGCGTAGTCGCGCAGCAGGGACTCGTAGCGGGTGAAGGCGGCCCGGTGGTCCCCGGGGGAGCGGGAGAGTTCGCCGGCCAGGACGTACGCACCCAGGACCGCGGTGCCGGTGCCCATCCCGCCGATGGTCGCGCCGCAGGCGGCGTCCCCGAGGAGGGCGATCCGGCCGGCGGACCAGGCGGGGACGTCGGCGCGGCTGATCGAGTCGAAGTAGAGGTCGTCGGCGGTGTCGAGGGAGTCGAGGAGGCGGTCCACCTTCCAGGGCAGGCCCGCGAACGCCCGGCGCAGGAGGCGTTTGTGGGCCTCGGGGTCATGGCGGTCGTACGCGAGCTCGGGGGAGGCGAAGACGAGGAACGCGCGGGCCCGGGCGGGGTCGGTGTGGTCCGCGGCGACACTGGCGAAGCGCCCGGGGGCGTTGTGGCCGATGGAGCCGGCGCCGGGGCGCAGGTCCAGGCCCAGGCCCGAGTGGTGGGGCAGGCTCCAGGTGGCGGCGTAGTGGCCGAGGTGGGTGACGTGGTCGGCGTCCGGGCCGAAGGCCAGGCGCCGGACGTTCGAGTGGAGGCCGTCGGCGCCGATGACCAGGTCGAAGGTGCGGGGCGGGGCGTGGCGGAAGGTGACGTCGACGCCGGTGGTCGTCTCCGTGAGGGAGGTGAGGGAGTCCCCGAAGACGTATGCGGCACCGGCGGCGAGCGAGGCCTCGTAGAGGATCCGGGAGAGGTCGCCGCGCAGGACTTCGATGTCGCCTCCCGCGAACTCGGCGGGTAGGTGCAGGAGTTCGCGGCCGTCGGCGTCGACGAAGGTCATCGGGCTGCCGCCGGTCCGGACGCGGTGGAGCTTGTCGAAGATCCCCATCCGTCGCAGGACGCGGAGCTGGGTCCCGCCGCGGAAGTCGACGGCCTGGCCGCCCGGGCGCAGGGCGGGGGCGACCTCGACGACGGTGGGCCGCAGGCCGTGGTGGGCGAGGCGGTGGGCGAGGGCCGGGCCCGCGACGCCGGCGCCCGAGACGAGGACGGTGCGGGCCGCGGGGCGAGGGTAGTCGGTCCGCGCGAGCGATGCGGTCATGGAGGACTCCTGGTCTGGAAAACAACTGTGTCCAGCGGACACTGATTCGATACCGTGTACGGTAGACGCAGTTTTGGTGCGAGCGCAAGGTGAAGGCGATGACGAGCGATCAGTGGGGCCCGGCCGTACGGTTGTTGTGGGGGCCGCCGCCGGCCGGGCCCGCGCGCGGACCGAAGCGGGGGCTCACGCTGGAGGGGATCGCCCGGGCGGGTATCGAGATCGCCGACGCGGAGGGCCTGGGCGGCGCGTCGATGCAGCGGGTGGCCGCGGAGCTGGCCGTCACCAAGATGGCCCTGTACCGGTACGTGCCGGGGAAGGCCGAACTGGTCGCGCTGATGGTGGAGGGCGCGATGCCCGCGGCGGCGCAGTCGCCGGGCGGCCCGTGGCGGGAGCGGCTCGAAGAGTGGGCGCGGGGGCTGCTGGAGGGCCTTCGGCTCCACCCGTGGCTGTTGGAAGCGACCGTCGGCGTGCGGGTCATGGGCCCCCGGGAACTGGAGTGGATGGAGCGGGCGCTCGCCGCGCTCGACGGGTGCGGGCTGACCGGGGCCGAGGCGATGGACGCGGTGGTGCTGCTCGCCGGGCACGTACGCGGGATCGCCGAGCAGGAGCGGGCCGCCGGTGCGGGGTCCGGGTCCGTGTCCGGGGCCGGGGCCGTGGGGGAGGGGCCGGACGCCCAGCTCGCGGCGGTGCTGGGCGAGGTGATGCGCACGCACGGGGACCGCTTCCCCGCACTCGGGGCGGCCCTGGCCTCGGCGGCGGAACACGGCGGGCGGGACCAGGCCCTGGAGTTCGGGTTGGCTCGCATCCTGGACGGGCTCGAACTGTTGATGACCCGCCGCGCGGACGGGAACTGACATCACGCACGGGCCGGCCGGGACGGTGCGGCACCCCCGGAATCGGCCTTCTCACCCGCTCTGACAGCGCTGCGGGGGTACCTCGCCGCCCAGGCCCTGTCGTCAAGGTCCCGTCGGGCCCGCGCCGCCCGGCACCGCACCTCGGTGCGTTGTCGGGGCGCCCGAGTACGTCTAGTACACGGGCGCCCCTCCGCCTCGCCCTGCTTCCCCTCGGCCCTGCGGGCCTGGGGAGACCCCACGGCACCGGACGCCGCGGGCTCGGCCGACGCCACTGTGACGACAGGACCTAGCATGCGCGGCATGAGTGATCTTGACGAGCGGATGCACCGGTTTCGGATCGACGTGGGCCAGGGGGAGCTGGACGACCTGCGGGAGCGGCTGGGCCGGGTGCGGTGGCCCGACGAACTGCCCGGGGTCGGCGGGGCGTACGGGATGCCGCTCGCCCGGATGCGGGAGCTGGTCGACTACTGGCGCGAAGAGTACGACTGGCGGGCGGCCGAGGCCCGGCTGAACGAGTGGCCGCAGTTCACCACGGTCATCGACGGCGCGCGGGTGCACTTCGCCCACGTCCGCTCGCCCGAGCCGGACGCGACCCCACTGCTGATGACCCACGGCTGGCCGGGCTCGCCGGTGGAGTTCCAGCGCGTCGTGGGCCCGCTCACGGATCCCCGGGCGCACGGCGGCGACCCGGCGGACGCCTTCCACCTGGTACTGCCGAGCATCCCCGGCTTCGGCCTCTCGGGACCCACGACCGAGACGGGCTGGGAGTTCAAGCGGGTGGCCCGGGCCTTCGGCGTGCTGATGGACCGCCTCGGCCACCGGTCGTACGGGGTGCAGGGCGGCGACTGGGGCGCCGCGATCTCGCGGGAACTCGGGCTGATCCGGCCGGACCACGTGATCGGAGTGCACCTGAACCTGCTGCCCGGGGGCGGGGCCACGGCCGAACCCGGACCGGAGGAACTGGCCGCGCTGTCCCCCGCCGAACGGGAGCGGACGCTGGCCTCCTGGGAGCGGTACCGGACGTGGGCGCGCGAGCGGCAGGGGTACGCCGACATCCAGGCGACCCGGCCGCAGACCCTCGCGTACGGGCTCAACGACTCGCCGGTCGGGCTGCTCGCCTGGATCGCGGAGAAGTTCATCGAGTGGAGCGATCCCGCGTGCCCGGTGGACCGGGACCAGATGCTGACCAACGTGACGCTGTACTGGCTCACCGGAACGGCCGGCAGCGCGGCCCGCATCTACTACGAGCGGGCCCGCGCCGCGTACGCCGGCCGGCCGCCCGAGGTGTCGCGGACCCCGACCGCACTGGCCGACTTCCCCCGGGACAACTTCATCCCGCTGCGCCACGTCGCCGCGCGCACCGACAACATCGTGCGCTGGACCTCGTACGACCGGGGCGGCCACTTCCCCGCCATGGAGGTGCCCGATCTGCTGGTGGGGGACATCCGCGCCTTCTTCCGACAACTGCGCTGACCAGCATGTGGAAAGGCGTGGCCGGGGCCCGGGCCGGATGTGATGATCGCCCGGTGATCGACGAACAGCGGACCCGGCCCGCATTGACGGGCGACGAGCGCGCCACCTTGACCAGCGTCCTGCAAGGGCAGCGGGACACCCTGATGATGAAGTGCGCGGGGCTGAGCGAGCAGCAGCTGCGGACGAGGGCGGTCGCCCCGTCCCGGCTGAGCCTGCTGGGGCTGGTGCGGCACCTCGCGGAGGTCGAGCGCGGATGGTTCCGCAACGTCCTGGGCGGGGAGGACGTACGGGGCTACTTCCCGGAGAACGAGGCGGGGGAGCGGACGGAGTTCCTCGTCGAGGACGCGGACGTGGCGGACTCGTTCAGGATCTGGGAGGAGACGTGCGAGCGGTCGCGCGCGATCGTGGACGCCGCCGAGTCCCTCGACGTCACGGGGCACTCCGGCGACCAGTCGTACTCGCTGCACTACATCCTGGCCCACATGATCGAGGAGTACGCCCGCCACAACGGGCACGCGGACCTGCTGCGCGAGGCCATCGACGGCACGACCGGGGAATGACCCCGCCGTGGCCGCCCGTGCCCCCGCCCGTGCCCCGCCCATGACCCGGAAGATTGCCGGGCGGTGGCGGGGCCGGCGCGGTACGGTCCGAAGCCATGCGCATCACGAAGTACACCCATGCCTGTGTCCGGATCGAGCAGGACGGCCGGGTCCTCGTCATCGATCCCGGTACGTGGAGCGAACCGGCCGCCCTGGCCGGCGCGGACGCCGTGCTGGTGACCCACGAGCACACCGACCACGTCGACGTACTGCGCCTGGCGGGGCTCGGCGTACCGGTCTACGCCCCCGCCGAGGCGGACATCCCCACGTTGGACGTCATCGGGGTGTCCTCCGGTACGGAGTTCACCGCCGCGGGCTTTCGCATACGGGCGGTCGGCGGCCGCCATGCCTTCATCTACGGTGGTCAACCCGACTGCGCGAACCTCGGATACGTCGTCGACGACGCGCTCTACCACCCGGGTGACTCGCTGCACGTGCCCGAGCAGGACATCGAGACGCTGCTGGTGCCGGTGCAGGGGTCGTGGCTGAAAATGGCGGAGGTGATCGATTTCGTCAAGGCCGTGGCGCCGCAGCGGGCGTTCGCCATTCATGACGCGCAGATCAACGACCGCGGTCTCAGCAGCGTCAACGGCTGGCTCGGTGAGGAGACTTCGCACGGCTACCGCTATCTGCGGCCCGGCGAATCGCTCTGAGGCGCCGGCTCCCTCCTAGGTCCTGTCGTCAAGGTCCCGTCGGGTCCGCGACGCCCGGCACCGCACATGATCTCCCGGACTCCGTCCGGGGGACCCCCAGGTTCCCTGCTTCCCCTCGGCCCTGCGGGCCTGGGGAGACCCCGTGGCACCGGACGCCGCGGGCTCGGCCGACGCCACTGTGACGACCGGACCTAGCCCGCCCCTGGCTCCGCCACCTGCGCGGGAGCAGGTTAGTGTCCCTCGAATGGTTCGACACGGATCCCTCTCCACGCTGCGGCACAAGCCGTTCAGGTTATTCCTCCTGGCACGCCTGATCTCGATGAGCGGAACGGCGATGGCCCCCGTGGCCCTGGCCTTCGCCGTGCTCGGATTCGACAGCAGCCCGGCCTCCCTGGCGATCGTCCTCGCCGCCAATACCGCCCCGCAGCTCGTCCTGCTCCTCGTCGGAGGAGTGCTCGCGGACCGGTTCTCCCGGCAACGGGTCATCGTCATCGGCAACGTGCTGCCTGCCGTCACCCAGGGCTGTGTCGCACTGCTCGTGGCGACGGGAACGGCCACCACCGGGCGGATCGCCCTGTTCGCGGCACTGGCGGGCTGTGCGTCGGCACTGACCCAGCCCGCCATGAACAGCCTGCTGCCGCAGCTCGTCGATCCCGGCGAGCTGCAGCAGGCGAACGCGCTGATGCGGTTGCCCCTCAATCTCATCCGCATCCTCGCGCCGGCGGTCGGCGGCGCCCTCGTCGCCCTCGTCGGCCCGGAACTGACCCTGGGCTGGGACGCCGCCAGTTTCGCGGTCGCGGCCTTCCTCTGTAGCCGTCTCGACGTGTCCGGACCCGCCAAGACCGCGGCTTCAGTCTTCCGTGACTTCAAGGACGGCTGGAAAGAGTTCTCCCGTCTCTTCTGGATCTGGTCCTATACGTTGTCCGGCACCGTGGTCGTCGCCCTCTGGCTCGGCGGCTATCAGCTCCTCGGCCCGGTGGTGGCCCAGAGCAGTCATCTGGGTGCTCCTTCCTGGGGAATCGTCCAGGGGGCGTTCGCGGTGGGCCTGCTCCTGGGTGGGATCGTTTCACTCAAATGGAAGCCGTCCAGGCTCATGGTCGTGTGCGTGTGCGCCAACCTGCCTCTCGCGCTGCCGTTCCTCGCGCTCGCCTGGGGCGCGCCGCTCGCCGTGCTGGCCGGGGCGAGCGCCATGGCGGGCATCGGCCTCGACATCGCGATCGTGTGCTGGAACACCGCCGTGCAGGAACAGCTTCCGTCCGAGGTGCTCGGGCGGGTCAGCTCCCTGAACCAGGCCGGTGAGCTCATGTCCGTGCCGCTGGGCTATCTCGTCGTGGGCGCCGCGGCGACTTCCCTCGGTACGGAGTCCGTCCTTCTCTGGAGTGCCGCACTGATGGTCCTGGCGAGCCTGGTGCTGCTGCTCGCCCCGAGCGTACGGGCGGTACGCAGGCTGCCCGCGGACCCGGGTCCGGCCGCCGTCGCGGCGGGAGACCAGGACCGAAGGGCCCGGACCGGCCGGGCGCCCGATCAGGTGGCGCGCCCGTAGCGGACCGCTGAGCTCCAGAT
This sequence comes from Streptomyces sp. NBC_01214, assembly GCF_026340975.1. GTDB lineage: Bacteria > Actinomycetota > Actinomycetes > Streptomycetales > Streptomycetaceae > Streptomyces. The sequence goes on from NZ_JAPEOS010000001.1 coordinate 4,471,697, forward strand.
CCGTTCCAGGCGCACCCGGGTGCCGGGACGTGGAGCGTGCCAGATGCGGTCGTCGCCGGCGTAGATCCCGACGTGGGTCATGGTCGCGCCGCTGGGGAAGAAGACCAGGTCCCCGGCCGCGCGATCGGCCTCGGGAATGTGGAGGGTGTGCTCGTACTGCTGCTCGGCGGTGCGCGGCAGCCGTTTGCCCGCCTTCTTGAAGGCGTAGAGGGTCAGGCCCGAACAGTCGAAGCGTTTGGGTCCGGTGGCGCCGTAGGCATACGGCGAGCCCTGTTTGGAGGCGGCCACCGCGACGGCTTTGGCGCCGTAGGGGGCGGCGGCGGCGTGCGCCGGGGCCGCGGGGCCGGTCGTTACGGCGGCCGTCAGCAGCAGCAAGGAGAGTATGGCGCGGGCTCTGGAGCAACAACACGTGGTGTGAAGGCCCTTGGGGGCCTTTCGGAAGTCGGTCCTCAAGCAGGACATCGTGATACCTCCGCAGTCGGTTGGCAGGTAGCAGTCAGATCAGTGGTCGGGGTCCTGTTCTCGGTCGGATACGTCATGGCTCTGACGGCGGACCAGTTTTCTCCGACGGGATCCGCCGAGCAGCGCGGGACACAGTCTCATTTGTCTCGATTTTGCATTCGATTCGAGATCATAGGTCTGAATGATCGTCACATGGGCGCGCCTGACGCGCCGGTCCGTCGTGCTGATGCCGGCTCGCCCCGGATAATCGATGCGGGGTCGGATCCGCCGACTCCTATGATCATCGGATGGAGAATCCCCGTTATCCCGTGAAGCCCCGCCCCGGAGACCCGGTCGCCGTACTTTCGCCCTCGTCCGGCCTCCCCGGCCTGTTCCCGCAGCCCTACGAGTTGGGGCTGCGCAGACTCCAGGACGACTTCGGGCTGAAGGCGGTGGAGTATCCGACGACCCGGACGATGGGTGCGACCCCCGAGGCGCGGGCCGCGGACATCCACGCGGCCTTCGCGGACCCCGAGATCAAGGCGGTGATCGCCAGCATCGGCGGCGACGACCAGATCACCGTCCTTCCCCACCTCGACCGCGATCTCCTGCGCGCCAACCCCAAGCCGTTCTTCGGCTACAGCGACAACACCAACCTGCTGCTGTTCCTGCGGGACTTGGGCATCGTCGGCTACCACGGCGGGTCGGTCATGGTCGGGCTCGGACGGCCCGGCGCGATGCACCCGTCGACCGCCGACTCCCTCCGGGCCGCGCTGTTCACCTCGGGCGAGTACGAACTCACCGCGGCGAGCGCCTGCGGGGACACCGACAGGCCCTGGGACGACCCGCAGACCTTCGCGTCCGAACCCCCCATGGAACCCGCCGACGGCTGGTCCTGGCACAACCCCGACCGGGTCGTCGAAGGCATCAGCTGGGGCGGCAACCTGGAGATCATCTCCTGGCTGCTCATGGCCGACCGCGTGGCGGGGCCGGTCGAATCCTACGCCGGCAACGTGCTGTTCCTGGAGACCGACGAGGAAATGATGCCCGCCGAAGGGGTCTACCGGATCCTGCGCGGCATGGGCGAACGCGGGCTGCTGCGGCAGTTCCCCGCGCTGCTCATGGGCAGGGCGAAGAGCTGGTCGTTCGAGAACCGGCTCGATGCCGGGGCGAAGGCGGAGTTCCGCCGGCAACAGCGCGAGGCCGTCCTACGGGCCCTGCACCAGTACGCCCCCGACACCATGGCGGTGTTCGACGTCGACCTCGGCCACACCGACCCGCAGGTCGTGATCCCCGTCGGAGGTCGCATCCGGGTGGACGGCCCGGCACGCCGGATCGTCGTCACGTACTGAGTCACGCACTGAGTCACGTACCGGGCCCGGGCTCCGGGCGGGCGGTCCTACGAGGCCCCGCAGGCGGCCGGAGCGGCCGACCGGGGAGCGATGCGCATCCGGTCCCGCGCGTACTCCACGGTCTCGCCCGGCAGGATCAACAGCCCGGGCTCCCCGTCCTGACCCGCCCCGCCGATCGGCTGCACCTGTACGGCCGGGCCGAGTCCGCCGGCCATGAACACCGTCGGGTCGACCTCCCAGCCGTGCACGGCGAGCCACGACTCCAGCGCCTCCGTGTCCCGTGCTTCCGCGCCGCGCGGCCACTCGAACGTCGTGCTCCCCATCCCTGCCCCCTGTAGGTGGTCGGATCACCGCCGATGATCCTGCCACCCCCCTCTGACAGTTGCAGCCCGATATCGGCGCGCGCCCGCACCCCCACCGTGCGGGGAGTGCGGGCGCGCGTCAGGCCGGTGACCCGTCGGGGTCAGCCGTTGCGGTGGTGCCGGCGGCCGTTCCAGGAGTCGGTGTCGAGGACGTTGCCACGGTTGTCGCGCAGGGTGGCGGAGTCGCGCTCGTCCCAGATCTGGTGGCGGCGGTCCTGGTAGACGTCGTGGCGGGTGTCGCGACCCTGGCCGGTGTGGACGCGCACGCTGGACCGGCCGTCCAGGCGGAAGTCGCCGAACCGGTACCGGTTGCCCTGCCGGTCGGTGAGGGTGAAGCCGCGCAGGTTGACGCTCCTGCGCCCGGTGTTCTCGACCTCGACCCATTCCCGGTTCAGCGCACGGGCGGAGCGGTCGCGGCCGCCGGTGCCGTACTGGACGTCGCTGATGACGATCGAGGAGTGCGGAGCCCGGTGGTCGCGGTCGCGGTCGCGCCCGTGGTCGTCGGCGGTGGCCGGGAGGGCGGCGGCGCCGACGAGGGCGCCCGCAGCCAGGAGCGCGGCGACGAACCGGCGGGTGGCGAGAGAAGCAGACATGAAGATGACCCCTTCAACAGACAGCAGCCCGGTCCCGCCTCGTGTACGGCGGGTGGGCCTGGAACCGTTCCCGGCGTCCTGCCGAGGAGCCACACTCTGACCCCCAACCACCATCAAAAGCCACTAATTCGGGGCGTGTTGCAAAATGCGGATGTATCGGTGACTCTCCCGTGTATCGGACACATGTCAATGCCGCGCTGACGCGAACGGAGGGCGCGCACCGAACGAGCCTTGGCAGGCCCGGAGACGGAGGCGCTCGTACACCGACGTGCCGCCCTCGCGACCCCCTCCCGCTCTGCGCCGAACGGGTTCAGGCCCCTGTAACGAATGGTCCGACCGTTTCTTCGGACGCCCGCACGCGAGCGGTTCTGGTGTTCCATCGCCCCGAGCTCCCGGCGGGAGCCAAGGGCGCGCCGCCGGCATCAGGCTGCGGAGCGGCCGATCGAATCGAGGAGCCGTAGCTCCTCCGGCGCCAGTCGGAGTGCCCCCGCTGCCACGTTGTCGGCGAGGTGGTCCGGGTTGCCCGTCCCGGGGATGGCCAGAACGTGGGCGCCCTGCCCCAGGATCCAGGCGAGCCGCACCTGCGCCGGTGACGCTCCGTGCGCCCGGGCGACGGCGAGGACCGCGTCGTGCTCGGTCCGGACGGTGCCGGCCTCGGCACCCTCTCCCGCGATGGAGAAGAAGGGCACGAAGGCGATGCCGCGCGCCGCGCAGGCGCGGAGCATCCCCTTCGGGTCGGGCGCGTCGATTCCGAAGCGGTTCTGGACGCACACCACCGGTGCGATCGCCTCGGCCTGGGCCAGGTGCTTCGGGCGGGCGTGGGAGATGCCGAGGTGACGGACCAGCCCGGCGTCGCGCAGTTCGGACAGGGCCCCGAAGTGCTCGCTGACGGACTCCTGGCCCATGACGCGGAGGTTCACCACGTCGAGGTGGTCCCGGCCGAGTTGGCGCAGGTTCTCCTCGACCTGGCCGCGCAGCTGGTCGGGCCGGGCCGACTCGGCCCACCTGCCGCAGGCGTCCCGGGCGGGGCCGACCTTGGTGGAGATGACGAGGTCGTCCGCGTAGGGCGCCAGCGCCGAGTTGATCAGCTCATTGGCCGAACGCAGCCGCGAGAAGTAGAACGCGGCGGTGTCGATGTGGTCGACGCCGAGCTCGACCGCCCGGCGCAGTACGGCGATCGCCCGCCCGCGGTCGCTGGGAGTGCCCTCGTGGAAGGCCGCGCTGCCGGTCAGGCGCATGGCGCCGAAGCCCATCCGGTTGACCGTGAGATCACCGAGCACCCATGTGCCCGAAGCTGCCGCGGTAACCGTGTGCGACGTCATCTGATTGATCAACTCCATCCGATCGGCCATCGTCCCCCGATGGTTCGGGGCGAGGCGGGTCCTGGAGTATGCGCAGGTGGAAGCCGTGCCGGAAAGGCGTGCAGGGGTGGCGGAAGATCACATCGCGACCCGGAATCCTGAAGGTGTGCGGGGCGTTATTCCTGCTGAAGCTTCCTCGCCCCAGCCCGTGCCCGGGAGCGCGCAGCCGAGTCGCTCTGCCCGATAATGGTGGCGACGGGGTATTCGTACGCGAGGAGGCCGGAATGGGACGGGACAGCAGGTACGAATTGGTATTCGCCGGCCCTGACCATGCGGTACCGGGTGGCGAGGAGTCCGTCCTCGTTCACCGCACCGATCGGACCGGCCCCGGCGGCCATCCGATCTACGCCGACGAGACCGGAATCGTGCAGGCGGAGATCAGCGACCAGGGCGACGTACGCATGATCGCGAGCGGCGGCCACCAGGAACCCGCATCGCGGGTGAGCGTGCGGGCCGTGCCCAGCGCGTGACGTGGAGTGGCCCGCCGGCGCGGAGTGGCCGGACGGTGCGGGGTGCGCCACTGGGTCCGCCACTGGTTCGCCACCGTCATCCGGGAACGCTGATCCCCGGCGGGCACGGAACCTCGCACCAGACGCGCTTGCCGTCCACCCCCGGTTCCGAGCCCCAGGCCCGGGCCAGACGCTCCACGATCAGCAGTCCGTGACCGACCGGCCTTCCCGGGTCGCCCGGCCCGTGCGCCGGCACCCGCACCGGCGGGGCCGGGTTGCAGTCCGTGACCTCGATCCGCAGCCGCTCGGCCGAGCAGTCGAGGACGAGCGCACGGGGCCCGCCACCGTGCAGGCAGGCATTGGCCACCACCTCCGACACCAGCAGGAGCACGTCCTCGGCGCTCTCGCGGTCGATTTCCCCCGTCCCCGGGAGCCAGCGCCAGGCGGTCAGTGCCTGGCGGGCGAAGTCACGGCTGCGCGAGACGACATCGGTGGTTCCGGACAGCATCAGGCTCCAGATCCGGTCGGACGGCCCGCGCTGCTCCACGATGCTCAAGTCCCTCCGCCGTGTGGCGCCCTCAGGGCCTCCGTCACATCGGCGTGGACGGGGAACACGCCGTCCGCACCGGTGATGCGGAACATCCGGGCGACAGGTCCGTGTAGACCGGCCAGTTCGAGGCCGGCTCCCGCCTCCTGTGCCGCGAGGCGCGTGTTCAGCAGCACGTTCAACCCGGTGGAATCGCAGAATCCGAGGCCCGTCATATCGACCAGCAGCCGACGGCCCGGGGCGAGCGCCCCGTCGAGCGCGTCCCGCAGCGGCTGCGCCGTGTCGTGGTCCAGTTCCCCCGCGAGCGTGAGGACGACCGCTCCGTCCACGGTCCTCACCGCGACGGTGAAGCGTTCGTTCTCCGCTTCCGGCACCATCCGGCATCACCCTTCCCGTCGTGCACTCTGCACCTGCCCGGGTTCCGGCGGGCTATGCCCGTCCGTTGCGTACGGAAGGGGGCGCCTCATCCCGCCTCGGTCGGCGGTTCCTCGGCGAGCAGCCCCTCCCGCAGCCGGCCCAGGATGCGGCCCAGCAGCCGGGAGACGTGCATCTGCGACATGCCCAGGCGCTCGCCGATCTCGGCCTGGGTCAGCTCCTCCCCGAACCGCAGGGTGAGGATCGTCCGGTCCCGTTCGGACAGCTCTCCCAAGAGCGGCCTCAGCGATTCCAGGTCCTCGACCGTCTCGAAGCGGCTCTCCTCGATGCCCAGGCTCCGGGACGACACGCCGGGGGCCTCGTCGTCCTCCGCCGTCACGGGGACGTCGAGGGAGAGGCTGGTGAAGCCGTTCGCCGCGAGCCGACCCTCGCGGACCTCCTCCACGGTGATGTCCAGCCGCTCGGCGAGCTCGCGCGCACCCGGAACGTGGCCGAGCTCCTGCTCCAGGGCGTCGCTCGCCTTGGCCAGGTCGATGCGCAGCTCCTGCAGCCGCCGCGGTACGCGGACGGCCCAACTCGTGTCACGGAAGTACCGCTTGATCTCCCCCACGATGGTGGGCAGGGCGAACGACATGAACTCGAACCCGAGCTCCGGATCGAACCTGTTGATGGCCTTGATCAGACCGATGGTGCCGACCTGCAAGACGTCTTCCCACGGCGCGCCGACGTGCCGGACGCGCGTGGCCGCGTACTTGACCATGCTCAAGTTCAGTTCGACCAGGGTGTTGCGCACGTACGAGTACTCTGCGGTCCCCTCGTCCAGTTCGTGCAGCCGCCGGAAGAGCGTGACCGACAGGTCGTGCGCGTCGGCGGTGCTCACGGACCGCGGATCGCGCATCTCGCGGGGATCCTGCGGCGCGGAGCCGGGCTGGCTACGGAGAGTGGCAGGCATGGAGCCTCCTCGGGGAGTTCCCTCAGAGCCCCATACCCGCTCACGAGGGGTTCAAGCTGTGCGGGCCGTGGCCGTACGTCACTCTTCGTGTGCGGGCGGGCGCCCCGGGGCGCGATAGCGGTCGAACGCCTCACGGGCGTCCGGTACGAACGCGCAGCTGCGGACGAGCTCATCGAGTTCGGGCTCGGTCAGCCAGTCGAACCAGGCGACTTCCCTGGGGTCGGGCCGGACCGGCGCTGTGATCACGACTTCGTGAAGGCCCAGCCAGTAGGGACTGATCGCCCCGTCGCACAGGAAATTGAGTACGAAGCGGGGAACGGCGCGGACCCCGAGCTCCTCCGCGAGCTCCCGGGCCGCGGCCTCCTCGTACGACTCGCCGACCTCGACGGCGCCACCGAGCATCCAGTTGAACTGACCGGGAAACCGCGACGCGTCGTCCGGGCGACGGTGCACGAGGATCCGGCCGTCGCCGTCACGGCACACGATCGTCGCGATGCGGTGCGGCCAGCGCTCCCGAATCGCCTCCGCCCGGTCCACGACGGCCACGACGTGGTCCTGCTCGTCGACCCGCTCGACCAGTTCGCCCATGGGGCACATGATCGCAGGGGCCTCGCCCGGAAGCCCGTACGGGTGTCCGCCCGGCCACGGGACCGGGCGGACACCCGACAGCGGGTCAGCTACCGGGCCGGACCACCACCGCCACCACCTCGACCGGCGCGCTGTAGCGGAAGTGGAGGACGAACGGCACCATGTCGCCGGCCTCCCAACGGGTCTCCTTCGTCCGCGTCGTGACGCTCAGGTCCAAGGGGGACATGGTGACGGTGCCGCCCGCGGGCACCCGCACCGGAGCCGCCGTCCGGACGACGTCGGGCCCGAGCCCGGTGCTCTCCCGCCGGCTGAGCAGCGTCTTCTCGACACCGGATGACGTCACGTCGGTCAACTGGTCGTCCGCGCCCCCGATGTTGGTGATGTCGAAGAAGGCGGCCGTGTCCCGGCCCCCACCGTCGGGCAGCAGCACCCGGCCGTTCCCGGCGGCGATCTGCGGCGGGCTGCCCGCGGCGCCGGCCGAGGTCCAGGCCGTCAGGCCGGCCAGCGCGAGCGTACAGGCGACCACCGGGACGAGCGCGGCGCGCAGCCCCTCGCGCACGCGTCGATCGATCGGGAGACGGCCGCCCGGGGACCGCTCCGAAGGTGAATGCGTCATCGCCCCGTACCCCTCGTCCGGCTGCTCGTGCCCGCCCGGCGTACGTGCGGTGCCGGCTGCCAGGTGCGCAACCGGAGGCTGTGGGCCACCACCATCAGGGAACTCACCGACATCGCCGCGGCCGCGACCATCGGGTTGAGCAGCCCCACCGCGGCGAGCGGCACGGTGACGACGTTGTAGCCGAAGGCCCAGACCAGGTTGGCCCGGATCGTCCTGAGGGTCTGCCTGGCCAGCTCGACGGCGTCGGCGACCGCCTCGATGTCGCCGCGCACCAGCGTGACATCGGCCGCGCCGATGGCCACGTCCGTTCCGCTCCCCATGGCGATGCCGAGGTCGGCTCCGGCCAGGGCGCCGGCGTCGTTCACCCCGTCGCCGATCACCGCGACCCGTCGCCCCTGATCGCGTAACTCCTTGACGAGCCGCGCCTTGTCCTCGGGCGAGCAGTGCGCGTGCACGTCCCGGATCCCCAGCGCGGCGGCGACCCGAGCCGCGGTGGCCCCGCGGTCACCGGTGGCCAGTACCGGCTCCACCCCCAGCCGCCGCAGCCGGTCGACGGCCCGGTAGCTGCCGGGGCGCAGGACGTCCCCGAGGGCGATCAGAGCCTGGTCGGCGCCGTCCACCCGGACCAGGACCGGCGTGTGTGCCGCGGCTTCGGCCCCGGCCAGGGCCCGGTCCAGCGACGGGTGCAGGTCCGCGCCGGCGGCGCAGACCTCCACGCGGTGCCCCTCCACCATCCCCGTCACGCCGATGCCCGCGGTGGCTCGGAATTCGGTCACCTCGGCCAGCGGGCCACGGTGCTGATCCTGCCGGGCGTACGCGACCACGGCGCGGCCCAGCGGGTGCTCGGACCCCTGCTCCACGGCCGCGGCCAGCCACAGGGCCCGCTCCCGGCCCATCCCGTCGGGCACGGCCGTCACGCCCGCGACGGTCATCCGGCCGGTCGTCAGCGTGCCGGTCTTGTCCAGGACCACGGTGTCGACGTGCCGCAGGGTCTCCAGCGCCCGAGGGCCGCTGACCAGCAGGCCCAACTGTGCGCCCCGGCCGGTCGCCGCCAGCAGGGCGGTGGGGGTCGCCAGCCCCAGCGCGCAGGGACAGGCCACGACCAGGACGGCCACACAGGCCGTGACGGCTGCCTGCGGCTCGGCCCCGGCACCGAGCCAGAAGCCGAGAACGGTGACGGCCAGCGCCAGCACCACCGGAACGAAGACCCCCGCCACCGCATCGGCCAGGCGCTGCGCCCGAGCCTTGCCGGACTGCGCCTCGGTGACCATGCGGGTGATCCGGGCGAGCTGGGTGTCCGCGCCGACCGCGGTGGCCCGGACGGTCAGCAGACCGCCCGCGTTGACCGCACCGCCGACCACGGCCCGACCGGGGCCCACCTCGACGGGCTCGCTCTCGCCGGTGACCAGGGAAAGGTCGACGGCCGAACCGCCGGAGGCCACCACCCCGTCCGTCGCGACCCGCTCGCCCGGCCGGACGACGAACTCCTGCCCCACCCGCAACTGCCCGATCGGGACGAGCCGCTCGCGGCCGTCCTCCCGTACGGTCACGTCCTTGGCGGCCAGACCGGCGAGCGAGCGCAGTGCCTCCCCCGCGCCGCGGCGGGCCCGGGACTCGAGGAAACGCCCGGTCAGCACGAACAGCGGGACCCCGACCGCTGCCTCCAGGTAGATGTGCGCCACGTCGCCGCCGGCCGAAGGCAGCAGGCTGAACGGCATCCGCATCCCCGGATCGCCCGCCCCGCCCAGGAACAGCGCGTACGCCGACCAGGAGAAGGAAGCGACGACGCCCAGCGACACCAGGGTGTCCATCGTCGCCGCCGCGTGCCGCAGCCCTCGTACCGCCCGGGTGTGGAACGGCAGTGAACCCCAGACGGCGACCGGCGCGGCCAGCACGAAGCACAGCCACTGCCAGTTGCGGAACTGGAGGGCGGGCGCCATCGACAGCGCCAGAACCGGAACGGACAGCAGGGCGGTGATCAGCAGCCGCTGCACCTGCTCGCCGCCCGGGGAAGCCCCTGCGCCCGCTGGCGGCGCGGTCCGGTTCTCCGCGGGCTCGGGGGGCGCCGGCACCTCGGCGCTGTAGCCCGCCCGCTCGACCGCCGAGACGAGGTCTCCCACCGTCACGTGCGACGGATGCAGCACCCGGGCCCGCCCGGTGGCGAGGTTGACCGTGGCGCTCACGCCCTCGATCCTGGCCAGCCGCTTCTCGACACGGTTCACGCAGGCCGCGCAGGTCATCCCGCCGACGACCAGATCGGTGGTGCCCAGCACCACCTCCGTCCGCTCGGCCGTCACCGCGTGCCACCCGTACCGCCGCTGTGCCCGTGCGGCCGTCCCAGGTCCCCGACGAAGGCCGGACTCTCGACTTCGGTGGACCGCATGCCGGGGGCCACCGGGCCGGCGCCCGCTCCCACCGCGTACGCCGCGCCGAACATCACTATGAGCAGCGCCAGGAAGCCGGCGAGAGCGGGCGGCGGGGCCCAGCGCTTCAGCGCGGTGATCGCCAGGGTCGGGTACTCAAGCCGGTCCGTCATCGTCTCTCCGGATTCTTGTACTCGGTTCCAGACGGACGAGGTGCCGATCGGGCCGTGCCGGAGCCGGGACGGCACTTCCTCCGGCGAGGTAGTCGCAGGGGAACGGAAGGAAGTTCCCGCGACTTCGGATTCCGTGTGTCCGCCTCCACGCGCGTCGGGAGCGAGGTCACAGGGTCGGACCCTTATGGACCTCTTGCTCCGTATGTCACTCTGGCCGGGCGCGTCGGGTCACCCCACCCACCGCACGTACGCACCCCCGGCCGCCCGCCCGACTGACCGACAGGGAAAACGCCCATGTCCTTGCCGTTCCCGTACCGAGCCGTCCCGGCCGTGCTGGCCGGTGCCGTGACCGCCCTGCTGGTGGCGTGCACCCCCTCGACCGCCGCCGGCGCCGCGGTACCGGCTTCCGTCCCGGCCACCACGCCCCCCGCGGTCGTCACCCCCGCCGCTGCTCCTGCCCCCGCCCCCGCTCCCGCGCCCGTGGCCTCCACGCTGTCCATACCCGCCGCCGGTGTCACCGGGCTGCGCGTGGTTCCGTACGAGGGCACCACCGACGACGTGGCGGGAACCCGTATCCAGGACCTCGGCGTGGCGGCCAGCCCCTACGGGAAGCGGGGCGGGGTCGGGCCGGGCCAGGTGGGCAACTTCCTGATCACCGCACACCGCTTGTCGGCCGGTGGCCCGCTGGGGCACCTGCCCGCCGTCGGGCCGGGCGACACGGTCCTCGTGACCGTGGGCGAGGTGGTGTACACCTACGAGATCACCACCACCCGCAAGACGTCCTTCCGCTCGGAGCGCTCGCTGAGCGAACAGCGCGCCGCCGTGCCCGGGGCGCCCGGGGCCGCCCCCACCCAGGCCATGATCACGATCTCGACCTGTGCCACGCCGGAGGACCACGCCGAGGGGAACTTCTGGAAGGACGCCCAGGGCAACCCCGAGCACCGCATCGACAAGATAGGCGTGCTGCGCAAGACCTCCGCAGCCACGCCCGCCGGCTGACCCACGGCATCGGGCGCCGCCGCGCTGCTACGGCGTGAGCCGCCGGTGCGCGGCGCGCGCGTGGAGGAGGCGGGCGACGACGGTTCCCGTGCTTGCCGAGGCGAGCAGGCAGACGAGGCGCACCAGGTCGTACGGGGTGTCCCAGCTGAGCTCGCCCACGGGCGCGGTCGCGAAGACGTTGAGGACGAGCCAGCAGAGCAGGGCGGTCCCGGGGGCGGCGGTGAGGCGGGCTCCGGTGCTCACCACGGCCACGGCGAGGGAGAGCGCCATGAGGTCGACGGTGGGGTCGTCGGGTCCGTCCATGAGGTTGAGCAGGGCGACCAGAGCGACGGCCGCGACGGCCGCCGCGGCCCAGACCGAGGTCGTCGCGGCAGGGCTGGGTACGGGACGAATGCCCGAACTGATCCTTTTCCACTCGACCATGCGACGCCTCCTTCGCGCGATGCCCCGCCGATGGGGCTCTCGGAGATGATGCACCAGCGGGGGAGGGCATCCCGGGCCGTCAGCGGGCGCGTTCCGCTCCACGCATCGCGCCCGGCCGCCCGAACGAAGCGTGGCCAAAGTGGCTGCCGGGGCGGAGACTTGGCGGCACCCTTCGGTCGGTCACCGCGCACACTGGGGGGTTTCCCGTGCCCGCGCCGCGTCCGGGCAGAACACCGCTGCCGGGCATCGGCGTCCGCGACGACCTGACCACGCGTGGCGCCGTCGCATCTCGGTGATGGCCCACCGCGACGGGACGCGGAGCCTGTACTCGTACCGCCGTGAAGATCCCGACGAGTGCGCGATCGAGCCCTCCGCGCATTCCCGTTGGAACGGACGGATGTCGGGGGAGACCCGGATCCGCACCGAGACCGGCGAGCCCGTCGGCGTCGGCATCGGGCGCGCGGGGAATACTGGCTGAATGCGTCAGACGCCGCCGCCCGCCGTGGTTCCGGAGCCGATAACGGCCGACCCGCCGCACCCGGTGGACCGCCCCCTGCTCACCCAGTCCTGGCTCGACCTGGCGTTCCTGCACTGGGCCGTCGACCCGGCCCGGGTCGCCCCGCTGCTGCCGGCCGGCACGGTGCCGGACACCCTGGACGGGGTCACCTACGTCGGCCTGGTGGCCTTCCGCATGCACGAGGTCGGCTGGTTCCGCCTTCCCGGCGTCCCCTACCTGGGTTCCTTCCCCGAGACCAACGTCCGCCTCTACTCGGTCGACGCCCGGGGCCGCCGGGGCGTCGTCTTCCGCTCGCTGGACGCCTCCCGGCTGATCCCGGTGGCCGTGGGCCGGGCCGCGTTCCGACTGCCGTACGTCTGGTCCCGGATGGCGGTCCGTCATGACGGCGACACGATCACGTACACCAGTGGTCGACGCCTGCCCGGCCCGCGCGGCGCGCACAGCCGGATCGCCGTACGCGTGGGCGGGCGCATCGCGGAGCCGACCGCCCTGGAGCACTTCCTGACCGCCCGCTGGGGCATGCACGCGGAGCTCTTCGGTCGGCCGCTGTACGTACCGAACGCGCATCCGCGCTGGCCGCTGCACCGCGCGGAGCTCCTCGACTGCGACGAGGACCTGGTGGTCGCGGCGGGCCTGCCGGCCCCGGCCGGGCCGCCCGTGAGCGTGCTCTACTCGCCGGGGGTCCCGGTACGGTTCGGGCGGCCGTCCCTGGGCCGTTCCTGACGCGGGTACGGCGTCCGCCGGGGGGCTACACGGTCGTGCGGGGCTCGCCGTGGCCGGGTGTGTCGTTCGCCACCTCGGCGGACTGCTCCACCTCGGCGGACTGCGTGCTCAGCGGGCCGGCGAGGTAGGCCAGCAGGCCGGCGATCTCGTGGCCGGCCTCCGCCGGATGGCGGAAGCGGGCGCCGGGGGCGACGACGTAGCGGTTGCGCCGCCCGTCCCGGGTCTTGTTGAGGTACCCGTCCGCCTGTAGGTCCGTGACGATCGCCTGCACGGTGCGCTCGGTCAGACCGCATTCCACCGCTATGTCGCGCAGCCGGATGCCAGGGTCGCGTGCGATGGCGATCAGCACCCGGGCGTGGTTCGTCAGGAAGGTCCAGCCGTTACGGCGGTGACCCGTGCGCTCGCTCTCCACATCGTCATTCTTGAGGGATGACTCACGAAATGCAATTCCAGAACTGGTTTTCCGGTATTACTTGACGTGCGTCCCCGGCCCCGACAGGGTGCAGGGGAAGCGGAAGCAGAGTTCCGCATGACCAGAGCAATCGAGCGACGCACCGCACCGCAAGCACACGTGCCCAAGGAGCGAAGACGATGACCTTCACGGCCACGGCCGAGGCCATGACCCCGACGACGATCCCGACGACGGCCACCCCCAGCGGTGGCACCGGCGAAGCCCCCGCACTGGGCGGGCTGCCGGACGTCCCTTGCCCACGGGAACTGTCGACCCGCGACGCCCGGGAGCTGACCCGTATCTTCTTCGAACGGCTGCAGAGCCTCGAAGAGGGGACCCGCGAGTACCAGTACGTGCGCAACACGCTGATCGAGATGAACATCTCACTGGTTCAGTTCGCCGCCCGCCCGTTCCGCGACCGCCCCGGCGGCCCCGAGACCGAGGACATCGTCCAGGTCGGCATCATCGGACTGATCAAGGCGATCGACCGCTACGACCCCGAGCGCAACACCCAGCTCACCACGCTCGCCCTGCCCTACATCACGGGCGAGATCAAGCGCCACTTCCGGGACACCACCTGGGCCGTGCGGGTGCCGCGCCGCCTCCAGGAGCTGCGCCTGGAGCTCGCGAAGGCCACCGAGGAGCTGACCGCCGAGACGGACCACGCGCCCACCCCCTCGGAACTCGCCGAGCGGCTGGACCTCACCGAGGACGAGGTCCGCCAGGGCCTGGTCGCGGCCAACGGCTACTCCACGCAGTCCCTCGACGTGCCCCAGGACGGCGCCGCCGGCGGTACCCAGGTGTCCGCCGCCGCACGGACCGCGCGCAGCCTCGCCGAGACCATGGGCGACATCGACCCCGCCCTGGAGGCGGTCGAGGACCGGCACGCCCTCGCGCCCCTGCTCGCCGACCTGGACGAGCGCTCCATCCAGATCCTGGAGCTGCGCTTCGGCCAGGAGATGACCCAGGCGGAGATCGGCGCGGAGATCGGCCTCTCCCAGATGCAGGTCTCCCGCCTGCTCACCCGCACGCTGGGCTCCCTGCGCGAGGAGCTGCTGCACGCCTGACCCGCAACGCTGACCCGCAACGCCCGGACCGGAACGTCCCAACGCCCGGACCGGAACGTCCCAACGCCCGGACCGGAACGTCCCAACGCCCGGACCGGAACGTCCCCGGGCACGGCTGAACCCGCCGGGCCGGCCCGGCGGGTTCAGCCGTGCCCGCGTCGGCCCGTCCGCAGGCGCTCGGCGTCGAACTCGGCCCAGACGACCTTGCCGTGCCCGATCGCCTGGACGCCCCAGCGGTCGGCGAGCAGGTGCACCAGGCGCAGACCGTGCCCGCCCGGTCGGCCCGGACGCCCCGGACGCAAGGCGGGCAGCGGTCGCGGGAGCTCTCCGTACCCGTCGTACACCTCGACGCGGAACGCGTTCCCGGCGCGGAGCATGAGCTCGTGGCAGCCGCCGGCGTGCAGCTTGGCGTTGGTGACCAGTTCGGACACGACCAGGACCGCGTCCTCGGCGGCCTCCTGACCGTCCCACCCCCAGTCCTCCAGCGCCTCGCGGGTGAACTGGCGGCCACGCGCCACCTGCCGGAAGGCGTCGCGCAGGGCGAGCCGGCGGAGCTGGGGGAAGGCCGGCCCCCGCGCGTCCGGTACGGGCCCGCCGGTGTCCGGTCCGATGGTCTGCACTGCGCACTCACCTCGTCCTCGGCTGTCGTGTCGTGGTCGCTTGTACCCGCCTTTACGGAACGGACGCCCCGTTTGTCCGGGGCAGGGGCCGGGCACGCGCGACGGGACCCGTCCCCCAGACCCATCCAGAGGAGTCATGAACAGCCTCGTGCACGTACTGGCCGTCATGGGCGGCTCGATCCTGCTCACCTTCGCCGCGGGCAGGGTCACCGACCTGCTGCTGCGGCGCGCAGATGCCCGACACCCCGAAACACCGCTCTGGAACATGCTGCGCCGCTGCCGTACCTCGGTAAGGGTGCTGCTGTTCGCCGCGGTGCTGCGCGCCGTGTACCGGCAGATCGCGTGGGAGCCGCTCCAGGAGCACGAGGCGGCCGTGGGCAGGGTCCTGACCCTGGTACTCATCGGGGCGAGCGCGTGGTGCGTCGTCCTCGTCACCTCCGCCGTGGTCGAGTCCTCCTACGCCCGCTACGCGCTCGGCACCCGCGACCCGTCACGCGTGCGCAGGGTCCGTACCCAGGTGACGCTGATCATGAGGATCGTCACCGCCGTGGTCGCCGTGGTGGCCGCGGCCGCCATGCTGCTGACCTTCCCCGACCTCCGCGCCGTCGGGACCTCGCTCCTGGCCTCGGCCGGGATCATCGGCATCGTCGCGGGCGTGGCCGCCCAGTCCACCCTCGGCAACCTCTTCGCCGGATTCCAGATCGCCTTCGGCGACATGGTGCGGATCGGCGACACGGTCGTGGTGGCCGGCGAGTGGGGAGTGGTCGAGGAGATCACGCTCACCTTCCTGGCCGTGCGCACCTGGGACGAACGCCGGATCACCATGCCCGTCTCGTACTTCACCGGGCGCCCCTTCGAGAACTGGTCGCGCGGCGGGGTCCAGATGACCGGCACGGTCTTCCTGCACTGCGACCACACCGCCCCCGTCGCGCTGATGCGCGAGAAGCTCCAGGAGGTCCTGGAGGGCTGCGAGGCGTGGGACGGCCGGGGCTGGGACCTGGCGGTCACCGACACGACGCCCAGCGCCATCGTGGTGCGGGCGATCGTCACTGCGAAGGACGCGGACGACCTGTGGACCGCCCGCTGTGCGGTGCGCGAACAGCTCGTCGCCTGGCTGGCCGAGAAGCACCCGTACGCCCTGCCGCGGGTCTCCACGTCCGCGGCCGCCGTCCCGTCGACGTACGAGGACGGCGTTTCGAAACGGGCACCCGGGTCAGACGCGTGAGCAAGGAGTCGAAAGATATCAGCAAGGCGGAGGAGAGGAGCCGGGACATGTCGAAGGTGGCGCGCCTGCCGGGCCGTGCGGAGCACCTGTGGGAGTGGCAGGAGGACGCGGCGTGCCGGGAGCTCGGTACGGACCGGTTCTTCCATCCGGCGGGGGAGCGCGGTGAGGAGCGCTCCGTGCGGGAGCAGGAGGCCAAGGAGGTCTGCGCGCTGTGCCCGGTGCGCGCGGAATGCCTGGGCCACGCGCTGCGCGTGCAGGAGCCGTACGGGGTGTGGGGCGGACTGACCGAGGACGAGCGACGGGCGCTGGGCGCGCGCAAGGCGGGCTGACCGACCGGGTGCGCCGTGCCGCGCCGTACGCGGCGATCCATCCGGCACCCGGCCGGCAGGCCGACGGGCACACTCAGCGGCGCGCGCCCAGTTCCGCGACGATCGAGGCGGGCGTGTGGCCGCTCCCGTCCGACAGGCGGTGGAAGTCGACGGAGACGTAGTTCGGGTCGCGGCCCCCGGTGGCCGACCGGCACTGCTGGGCGATCCGGTCCCGCAGCTTGGCGCCGTTGTCCAGGGCCGCCGTGAGGACGGTGGGCACGTTGCGGTGGTGGCTCATCGTGAACAGGCGCCGGAATCCGGGCTCCTGGCGGTCGAGCGGCACGTCCGACCAGCGGCTGACGCACGAGAGGTCGTTGCCCAGGTCCCCGAGGCTCCAGAAGTTGCTCACGGTCCAGGACTTGTCGTACATGACGCCCAGGTGTTCCCGGTCGGAGCGGTCGGAGAAGATCAGCAACCGCTTGCCGGAGGCGACGAGGTCGGCCACCTTGGGCCAGCCGTGCTGCCGTACGCCCCACTGGTCGGGCCGGAACACCAGGTCCTGCAGTCCGCTGACCCGGCCGAGGGACGCCGCCAGCTGATCGGCGCCGACGTAGTCCTCCAGGAAGACGGTCACGACCTCCTGCGGATGGGCGGCGAGGAAGTCCACCACGGTCTGCATCGTGCCGTGGAAGGTCTGCCGCGGCAGGGCGTACGTGGCTCCGGCGAAGGTCTTGCAGTCGCCGTGGCACAGGTACACGTCGCTGGGGTAGCAGTCGCTGCCGAAGCTGATGATGCACAGCCAGGTGCTGCGTTCGTACCAGTGCGTGTCCAAGCTCAGACCGCGCACGCCGTTGTCGAGCTGGGCGCGCACCGACTCGGACTGGTTCACCGAGCTCCAGCGGGAGTCCTCGTAGTTGGTGAAGGCGTTGTGGGTGGTCAGGAAGGCGACCTCGTCGAGCCGCCGGTCGCCCCAGCGGGCCGCCGCCGCGGCGGCGCTGCTCGCGGTGGCCGGCGGGGCCTTCGCGGCCGTGGTCGTGGTCGAGGTCGTGGCCGTGGCGGGAGCCGGGGCCGCGGTCCGGGGTGCGGCGGCCGCTGTGGTCACCGTGCCCAGGAGGGCCAGCAGGAGGAGGCACACCAGGGCGCGCGACCGCACCCGTAAGCGCATGTCCATGTCAATCAACATGGCGCGGAGGATAGCGCGCGGGCCGTGGATCCGCCCCCCTGCGGACGACCGCGGCCGTGCTCCGGCCGGCACCCCGGCTCGCGCGCGTCGGCGAAAGGGGGTTTGGTTGAACCATGAGCAAGCGGCGCGTGCCGGTGCGCGGGCACCGGCTGCCGCACCACGCCCCCGACGTGCCGGAGGAGGGCGGACCATGCCCGGACCTGGAGCCTCACCAGCACCTGCACCTGCACCTGCACCTGTATCTCGACCCGCACCCCGCCCGACGTCCGGTCGCCGCCGGTGCGCGGCAGCGCTCGCCGTCGCGGCGGTCTGCTCCTCGATGCTCATCGCCCCGGACCTCGCCGCGGCCCGCGCGGAGTCTTCGCCCTCGCCCTCGCCGACCGTCCCCCGGCTGGACTGGAGCCCCTGCAAACCCGGCAGCCCGTACGACTGCGCGACCGCCCGGGTGCCGCTGGACCACGCGGCCCCCGCCGGCCGCACGATCGACCTGGCCGTCATCCGCCGCACGGCGGGCGACCCCGCGAAACGCCTGGGCACGCTGTTCGTCAACCCCGGTGGCCCCGGCGGCCCCGGGACGGTGCAGGTGCCGCAGAACTACGACTCCTTCCCGAAGGACCTGCGCGAGCGGTTCGACATCGTCAGCTGGGACCCCAGGGGCATCGGCAACAGCACCGCGGTGAACTGCTTCGACAGCCCCGAAGAGGCCCGGACCTGGGGTGCGTCCAAGCCCAGCGGCTTCCCGGTGGGCGAGAAGGAGCGCACGACCTGGATCGACGCGTACGAGGACCTGGGCCGCCGCTGCGAGAAGCGCGACCCCGACCTCCTGCGCCACGTGTCGACCACCGACACCGCCCAGGACCTCGACCTGCTCCGCCGGGCCGTGGGGGAGCCGCAGCTCAACTACCTCGGCGTCTCCTACGGCACGATCCTCGGCGCCACCTACGCCAACCTGTTCCCCGACAAGGTCCGCGCCATGGTCCTCGACAGCAACATCGACCCGCTGGCCTGGACGAACAACGCCTCGACGAGCGAACCGCGGACCACGACCCTCCTGCGCATGGGCTCCGACCGCACCGCGGCGGCGACCCTGAACAAGTTCCTCGACCTCTGCGGATCGGCCACCACCGCCCACTGCGCCTTCTCGGCCGGCAGCCCGCAAGCCACCCGTGACAAGTTCGACCAGCTGATGGGGCGCTTGCGCGAGCACCCGGTGGGCCCGTGGACGTACGCCACCACCGTTGCCGACGCGGTCAGCAGCCTCTACATCGTCCGCCCCGGCTGGACCGATCTCGCCTCCCGCCTCCAGGAGCTCTGGCAGGGCCGCGCCCCGAAGCCGGCCCAGTACCCGCCCCCGCCCCCGGTCGCGAACCCGAATCCGTACCTGGGTGAGGAACAGGCGGGAGCCGTGTGGTGCGGCGACAGCCCCAACCCGCGCGACCCGGCCGTCTACCACGGTCTGGAGGAGGACAGCGCCAAGCGGGCCGGCGACGCCGGACGCTACTGGACCTGGTCTGGCGAGCCGTGCGCCACCTGGCCGGCCCGGGCCGCCAACCGGTACGAAGGCCCCTGGAACAACCCCACGGCCAACCCCGTCCTGGTGATCGGCACCACGTACGACCCCTCGACGCCCCACTCGGACGCCCAGGCCATGGCCGAGGAGCTGGCCGACGCCCGGCTGCTCACGAACAACGGGTTCGGCCACACCGCACTCTTCAACAACAACAGCACCTGCATCAACACCTACGAGAGCCGCTACTTCATCGACGGCACGCTCCCGCCGCCCGGCACGACCTGCCAACCGGACCGGCTGCCCTTCTCCTGAAGCGTCCGGCGGCCGGGTCACGGGACGAGGACGACCTTCCCGGCGACCGTGCCGGACTCGGCGAGGCGCATCGCCTCGGCGGCGCGGGCCAGCGGGATCTCGGCCGCGACCTTGGCGGTGATCTCGCCGTGCTGGAGGGCCGTGAACACCTGGGTGAGGTCGGCGCGCAGACGTGCCCGGAAGCGTTCCTTCGCGTAGGCGCGCCCGGCCCACACGTTGAAGAAGTACGCGCGGCGGCCGCCCGGCAGCGCGTTCCACACCCACACCCGGCCGAGCAATTTGAGCACCGGCCACGCGCCGGAGCCCTCGTCGTCGCGGGTGGCGGCGCTGCCGTAGGAGACGAGCGTGCCGCCGGGGGCCAGGAGCCGCCAGGACTCGACGATGCCGTCGCCGCCCACGTGGTCGAACACCGCGTCCACTCCGCCGGGCGCGAGGGCCCGTACCCGTGCGGGGACGTTGCCCGAGCGGTAGTCGATCGGGGTCACCCCGAGGGCGCGCAGTGCTTCGTGGTGGCGGGTGGAGGCAGTGCCGATCACGTGGGCGCCCGCGGCCAGCGCCAGCTGGACCAGGATCGAGCCGACCCCGCCGTTGGCGCCGTGGACCAGGACGGTCTGGCCGGCGCGCACCCGGGCCTTGCGGTGGAGCATCTGCCAGGCGGTGATGCCGTTGACGACCGCGGTCTCCGCGTTCACCGGGCTGACGCCGTCGGGTACCTCCACCACGTCGGCGGCGGTGAGCGCGACGTGGCTCGCCCAGCCCCCGGTCTTGGTCAGGGCGGCGACCCGCTTGCCGAGCAGCGTCGAGCCGACGCCCTCACCCACCGCCAGCACCGTGCCGACCAGGTCGTACCCGGGGACGAAGGGGAACGGAGGCTGGTCGTAGTACCGGCCCCGCCGCATCTGCTGCTCGGCGAAGGACACGCCCGTCGCCTCCATGGCGACGACCACCTGGCCGGCCGTCGGCACCGGGACGGGGCCGCGGTGGAGCTGCAGCCCCTCCGGTTCGACCTTGCCCGGCAGAACGATCTCGACCCGCTCGACGGTGTTCGTCATGATGACCTCCGGTTGAGTTCCTGCTTCTCGTGTTCGTTAGAAGCTGTAACAAGAGTGATCGGCTATCTCGTCGATGTCAAGGGAGTGGCTCGTCCGATCGAGAGTGGCTATGCCGATGGTGATAGCCTCTAACTCATCTGGTGGTGAAGGGCGAGCGGTGAGAGGCGGCGGGCATGACGGGCAGCACGAAGACCCCCCGGGAGCGGTACCGGCAGCAAGTGCGCGAGGAGGTCAAGGAGAAGGCCTGGCAGCAGATCGCCGGTTCCGGCGCCTCGGCGCTCTCCCTCAATGCGATCGCCAAGCAGATGGGCATGAGCGGACCGGCGCTGTACCGGTACTTCGCCAACCGCGACGAGCTGATCACCGAACTCATCCGCGACGCCTACCGCAGCCTCGCCGACGCCTTCGTCGCCGCCGACGGCGGGGGAGCGGGCCGGCCGGGCCTCGCCGGGCTGGCGCAGGTACTGCGCACCTGGGCCCTCGCGGACCCGCACCGCTACTTCCTCGTCTACGGCACTCCGGTGCCCGGCTACCACGCGCCGCCGGACGTCACCGTGATCGCCTCGGAACTGATGTCGGTCCTGCTGGACGCCTGCGCCGCCGCCGTACCGACCGCGACCCCGGATGCGGAGCCGCACGCCGTCGAGGAGCACCTGGCCGCGCACCGCGCATGGGCGGGCAGCCACCCGGACGCCCCGCCGTCGGCGCTGCACCTGGCCCTGACCTTCTGGAGCCGTCTGCACGGCGTGCTGTCCCTGGAGCTGGCGGGCCACTTCACCGGCATGGGCCTCGACCCGGCCCTGCTCTTCGCCGCCGAGGTCGACCGCCTCCCGACGCCCTGATCGGCGTCAGGTCCAGAAGAAGAACCGGTCGAGCCAACACGTCGCGTGGGAGCGGAGGTCCAGCACGCCGTCGTAGTCCGCCCACAGCAGGTGCTCGGGAACGGTGCGGTAGCCGAGCCCGTCGAGGATGCCGGCGATACGGCCCAGATCGGTGGCGTCCAGGAGGTACTCGGTCTCCTCCTCGTCGTAGCTGTCCGGGTTGCCGAGCGTGATGAGGGCGAGGTCGCCGAAGTTGCTCACCAGGACGGTGATGAAGTCGGCGCTGGCCGTCGCCGCCACCGGGACGATGATCCGGCCGTGGTAGGCGGCCTCCTGGACGTCCTGTTCGTCCAGGCACGAGCGGCCGAACTCGGCGTCGATGCGGGCGACGAGTTCGCCGAACCGTTCGCGGGTGGCGGTCCGGTCGAAGTCGCGCGGGAACTCCGCGTCCCCGGAGGCGTCGAGCTCCCGCAGCAGCGTCCAGAGGGACTGCCGGTGGCCGTCGGTCACCGGCCGGTCCCGCTCACAGCCCGGTGACCTTGGCGCTCGCCGACAGCTCGTAGACCAGGGTGACCGTCCGCCGGCCGCCCGGCGCGAGCGGGACGTCCCAGCGGGCGATGCCCTCGGGATCGACCGAGTCCGGCGCCGGCGAGCAGGCCTCCTTGCGCAGGCGCACGTCCACCGCCGACACCTCGGAGACCGGGATCCGCTCCCGGACGACGACCACGCGTTCGCCGTGGTCCCCGGGGGCGGAGAACCGGGACAGGTGCAGTCGGACCGTGCGGGTGACCACCGTCCGCTGGGTGAATCCGGCCGAGTCGCGGGACTCCTCGGCGTACCGGACCACCCGGTGGTCGTCGCAGCTGCCGAAGGCGAGCTCGACCGGGGCGCCCGGGGCGGTGAAGTCCAGCGTGCCGCGTCCGCTGAACCCGCTGCCGCGGACCAGGTCCACGGGACCGGCCAGCAGCGCGTGACCGGACCGGTTGTCGAAGGACACCACCCGGGTGACCAGCGGAGACAGCTCGGGGGAGCAGGCGTACTCACTGCTCGCGGCCGTGCTGAAGGCGGAGAGCGGCACCCGGTGGGCGCGGCCGTCCGCGCGTACGGAGACCGGTACGGGAGAGTGCAGCACCCGCGCCTCGCCCCCGTCGTCCACCCCGGGCAGGCCGAGCACCGGGGCCGCCGGACCGAGGTCCCCGATCTCCTCCTCGCGCAGTTCGACGTCGACCGTGCGGCGCTCCGCCGCCGTGCGGTCACCCAGCGTGAGACGGTCCTCGCCCAGTCGCGGCGGCTCGGTGGCCAGCGCCGACCGGGCCGTCGACAGGGTCAGCCGTACGTCGGACCAGTCCTCGCCGGTGTGCTGCCAGACGATGGCGTCGGTCTCCAGCGTCAGCGAGTCCCCGTCCAGGACGGCCCGGTAGGCGGGCCGCCACAGTGCGCACGGGGTGAGGTGGCCCAGTCGCAGCCGGACCGGACCGGCGGCCGCGCTGTCCACGGTCAGCTCGATGTGACCGACCAGCTCGGCGGGCTCGGTCTCGGCACGGTCCATGGCCTGCCGGGTCTCCCCGAGCTCGACGGCGAGGGCGGCCAACCGGGCGTCCACGGAGCGCAACCGCTCGCCGTACGCATCGCGCTCGCCGTCCACCCGGTCCATCTCGCGGGCCCAGCGGGGCCCGTCGCTCTCCCCGGAGCCGGCGCCCTCGCCGATCTCCCGCAGGAGATCGGCGGCGAGGCGGCCGAGCACGTCGAGCCGGGCGAGCAGCCGGTCGCGCTGCTGTCCCAGGGCGATCTGCTCCTCTTCGAGGACGTGCACGCGGTGGCGCAGGGCGGAGTCCTCGTCGGCGGACGGCAGCGGTCCGCGCGGCTCCCAGCTGCGGACGATCCGCACGTCGAGCACGGTGGCCCGGTGTTCGGCGGCCAGCTCGGCGTGCAGGGTGCGGTCGACGGCCAGCGCGCTGACCGGACCGAGCCGCAGCCGCTGGACCCCCGCCTCCAGGTCCAGTACGGCGGCGCGCTCGATGTGGGCGCGGTCCTCCAGGCAGGTGACGGCGGTGACGGGAAGGGCGATCGGCTTCGGGGCCGTGGACATGATGGGTGTCAGCTCCTGCGGTTGCCGCCGACCAGGGCCTTGCCGGCCGGGATGCGGATCTCGTAGCCGCCGTCGAGGGCGGTGGTCCCCCCGGCGGGCAGGTCCACCCGCCAGACGCGGGTGCCCGGGGCGTGCTGTTCCGGCCCGGCGCCGTCCTCGGGCGTCGTCCAGCCGGCGCGTTCCTCGATCCGGACATCCGGATCGGAGGTGACGGGCACCCGCTCGCGGACCTCGACGGTGACGGGTCCGGCGAGCCGGTTGGCCAGTTCCACGTGGACCTGGTGGTCGAGCACCGTGATGTTGTTGCGCAGGCCCGCGGTCGACTCGCGCAGGTTCGTACGACGGGTGACCCGGACGCCCTCGGCGGGTCCGAGCCCCACCCGGCGGACCCCACCGGGGGCGAGCGTGGGCAGGGCGGCGGTCAGCAGGAAGTCCTCACCGACGGTGACTTCCACCGGGCCGGCCAGCAGCGCCTGGTCGGTGGCGTTGGAGAGCACCAGCGTCGCGTACACGGTCTGCTCCACGGACGGCACGCAGACGTATTCCGTGCGCAGACCGACCGGGATCTCCCCGACGGTGACGGTGTGCCAGGTGCCGTCCGACGGAACGTCGGCGCGGGCGGCGGCGTCGAAGCGGTGGTCGAAGGAACCCGCCGACTCCCGGGGCCGCACGGCGTGTCCGGGCAGCGACAGCCCGCCCACCGCCTCGGCGCGGCGGCGGTGTTCGGCCGCCACAGGGTCGGCGCGGGAGTCGGCGAACAGCCGGCCCCTGCGACCGCCCTGCTCGTCGGGTCCGCACAGGACGAGGGCGGCGTAGTCGAGCTCGGCGCCGCTCGGTTGCGGCGGACCGGCCACCGGCTCCGGCACCGGAGCCGGCGCGGGCGCGGGCGCCGGCGGAGCGGCCCGGCCGGGGGCCGCGGGAGCCGCGGGGGCGGGTGCCCCGCCGAAGGCGCCGCCGCCCCGCGGCCTGCCGGCCGGCCGCGGGCGGACCGGCTGGGCGAGGGCGGGCATCGCGCCGGCGAAGTCCGGGGAGGCGTCGTACGCGCCGCCGGGCACCGGGAGCGCACCGTACGCCTGCGGCGCGGGAGCGGCCGCGGCTGCCGGGGCGGGCGGCGGCGGAGGGGGCGGCGGTACGGGACCTGCCGCGGAGCCGACGCTGACGGCCGGGGGCACGACGGTCGGGGACGGGCGGCGGCGGCCGGCCGCCTCGTAGCCGGCGAACAGGTCGGCGAGACCCGCCGGAGGCTCGCGCCAGCCGGACGGCGCGGGGGCGGGCTGCCGCCGCCCGATCCGGACCGAACGGAGCTTCGGCAGGTCGGTGCGGCGCCGGAGGTCGGCGGTGGCCAGGGCGATGCGCACACCGGTCCAGTCCTCACCGGTGCGCTGGGCGACCGAAGCGCGCAGCACCAGCCGGCCGTCGCCGTCGCCCTGACGGTGCGTGAGCCGGTACGCCGGCACCCAGACCGCTCCCGGAACCCCGTACTCCAGCTCCAGCTCGACCTCCCCGGCAGCGCCCTCCGCGTCCCCCGTGGTGTCGAGGGTCAGGAGCGCGGAGACCGTGGTCTCCACGTGCGCCTGCGGAGCGTCGGTGGAGGCGCGGGCGAGCCGGTCCGCGGCGACGCCGAGATCGTGCCCGGCGAGGCGCAGCGCGTCCTCCAACTCGACGAGGCGGGCGTGCAGCCCCCTCAGCCGCTCCTCGGCGAAGTCGGCGAGCTCCAGCCACGCGTCGACCGGAGTGCGGCGGTGCGGGGCCTCGGGGTCCGGGGCCGGGGGCACCGGCCGCAGGGCCCTGACCTCGTCGATCAGCACCCGTTGCCGGTCCCGGCGGCCCTGCGCCTCCGCGTACGCGTCGCGCAGCCGTTCGACCTCGCGCCGCAAGGCACCGGGTGCGCCGGTGGTGCGCGGCTCGGCCTCGACCTCCACCCGGGCCTCGGTCACGCGCACGCCGGGGGCGCCCAGCACGCTCGCGCGCAGCGATCCAGGGTCCAGCGAGCGGGGCAGCCCCGTCACGCGCACCCGTCCGTCCGCCGGCACGCTGCCCCGGACCAGCCGGCGGCAGACCGCGCCCTGCGCGTACACCACGACCGAATCGAGGGTCGAAACCCACCGCTGTGCCGTCTCCGCCGTCATGTACCCCGCCCCCCGATGCGTCCGTGCCGATCGAAGCCTACGCCCGAGCGGTCCGCGGGTACCTGCCGAGACCCGATGTCAGTGGCCTGTCGTACGGTCAGGGTGTGTGCACGTCCGACGAAGTCCGTGAAATCGCCCTCGCCCTCCCGGAGACGACCGAGAAGGAAGCCTGGGCCATGCCCACCTTCCGGGTCGCCGGAAAGATGTTCCTGACGTTGCCCGACGACGAGACGTCGCTGGCCGTCCGCTGCCCCAAGGAAGAACGCGACGAGCTCGTCCGCGCCGAGCCCGAGAAGTTCTGGGTCGCGGACCACGAGGCGTCCTTCGCCTGGGTACGGGCGCGCCTGGTGGCCCTCGACGACAGCGACGAGCTGCGTGCCATCGTCGTCGACTCCTGGCGCCAGGCCGCCCCTCCCGGCCTGCTCAAGGACCACCCCGACCTCGGGCCCCCGGGACCGGCCTGAGAGCCCGGGCGGGGCCGAAGACGGCTCGTACGGGCTCGCCGGGACGGGCGGGTACCGACGGGAGGGGGGATATGGAGAGACCATGGTCAGGTGCGAAACGTTCCCGGGCGTGATCAGCAGGCCGACCGGCGTGCGCTGAGAGAGGCACTGGTCGGGGCCTGTGCCGATGCGGGAGCGTCCATCGGGATGCTCTACCTGCCCGACCCCGACCCCACCCGGCGCGTACTGCACCTGACACTGGCCTCCGGGCTCTCCCGCGAGTTCGCGGCACCCTGGTCTCGCGTCGCCCTGGACGACCCCATTCCGGTGGCCGACGCGGTCCGTGAGGGCCGGCTCGTCTGGCTCGGCGGCCAGGAGGACACGGCCCGCCGCTATCCGCGCCTCGGCCTCGTCCTCCCGTACGACTTCGCGCTCGCCGCCGTCCCCCTGACCGGGGAAGCCGCAGGTAGGGCCACCGAGCCCACCGGGGCGGGCCTGGTGTTCCTGTGGCCGGGCTCGCACGGGCCCGAGCTCGACGAGCGGGAACGCAAGGCCCTGGAATCGGTCCGCGGCCTCCTGACGCGCATCCTGCTGCGCGCCGCCGGCGACGGCCTGCCGCTGCGGCCGACACCGCATCCGGTCATCCTGCGGCCGCTCCCCTCACCCACACCGGGCCCGGCCGAGGCGGCGGCCACCATGGCCTTCGTCCGGCGCCTCCCCGGAGGCAACTGCGCGCTCGACCTGAACGGCACCATCACCTTCATCACCCAGGAGGCGGCCGACCTGCTCGGCGCGCCCGTTTCCGCCCTGCTCGGAGCCCTGCCCTGGGAGGCCCTTCCCTGGATGGACACCCCCGCCATCGAGAACCACTACCGGGCCACCGCGATGAGCCGGCTGCCCCGGAGCTTCACCGCCGGACGTCCCACCGGACAGCAGCTGTGCTTCGAGCTCTACCCGGACAACACCGGCATCAGCGTCCGCATCACCACGGTCGGCGATCGGGCCGGCTCATCGGCCCCCCTCGCCCCGGCGGACCCCGAGCGGGCCGCACCCAGCCGGGCCGCCGCGCTCTACCCGCTCATGATGCTGGCCGTCACCCTCACCGAGGCCGCCCACGCGCAGGACGTCGTGGAGAAGGCCGCGGACCAGATCGTTCCCTCCTTGGGAGCCCACGCCCTGGCCCTGCTGGCCGAGCAGGACGGGCGGGTGCGGATCGTCGGTCACCGCGGGTACTCCGCCGAACACCTGGCGGAGCTCGACGGCACCCCCGTCTCGGCCGACACCGCCATCACCCACATCCTGCGCACCTCCACCCCGCTGTTCTTCGGCGACGTGGGCGAGCTCCTGGCCGCCCACCCCGACGCGGTGGTCGAGGAGGGCATGGCCGCCTGGGCGTTCCTGCCGCTGATCGCCTCCAACCGCCCCATCGGCTCCCTCGTCCTCGCCTACGCGCACCCCCGCGTCTTCGCCCCCGGCGAGCGCGCCGTCCTGACCTCGATCGCCGGGCTCATCGCGCAGGCGCTCGACCGCGCCCGCCTCTACGACGCCACCCACCAGCTGGCCCGCAGCCTGCAGACCGGCCTCCTGCCCCACACCCTGCCCCGCGTCCCCCGCCTCGACGTGGCCGCCCGCTACCTCCCGGCCGCGTACGGCCTCGACATCGGCGGCGACTTCTACGACCTCATCCGCATCGACGCCACCACCGTCGTCGCCGCCATCGGCGACGTTCAGGGCCACAACGTGAATGCCGCCGCCCTCATGGGCCAGGTCCGAACCGCCGTCCACGCGGGCGCCGGCGCACCCCCGGAAGAGGTCCTCGCCCGCACCAACCGGCTCCTGACCGACCTCGAACCCGGACTGTTCACCAGCTGCCTGTACGCCCACATCGACCTCGTCGGCCACACCGTCCGCCTGGCCTCCGCCGGCCACCCGCCGCCGCTGCTGCGCCACCCCGGCGGGACGACCGAGATGGTGAACCTGCCGGCCGGACTCCTCCTGGGCATCGAGCCCGGGGCCTCGTACACCGCTGTTGAGATTCCCTTCAGCCCCGGAACCCTCCTCGCCCTCTACACCGACGGACTCGTCGAGGCCCCCGGCCGGGACATCGAGGACGCCATCGGCGCGGTCGCGGGCCTCATCGGCGACGCCCCCGAGCACCATCCGCTCGCCGACCTGGCGGACGAACTCATCGAGCACGCCCACCGCGACGGCCCCCGCCGCGACGACATCGCCCTCCTGCTGCTGCGCACCGAGGGCCCGGTCCCCTCCACCGCTGCGCACCGCATCTGAACCGCCGCCGGTACGTCGGGGGCCGCCGGGGTCCGCCTGGGGCCCGCCCGGGGCCCGCCCGGGGCAGCGGCGCTCAGCGGTCGGCGCTCAGTGGTCCGCTCAGTGGTCCGTGCCCAGCCGGACCAGCATCTTCCCGATGTTGGCGCCGCTCAGCACGCCGAGGAGGGCTTCGGGCGCCCGCTCGATCCCGTCGACGACGGTCTGTTCCGTGCGCAGGGTCCCGTCGGCCAGCCAGCCGGCCGCCTTGCCGATCCACTCGGGGAACAGGTCGAAGTGGCTGGAGACCAGCATCCCCCGCAGGGTCACCTCGTGGGCCGCGGCCCGGAAGAGGTTGTCGGGACCCGGTGCCGGCCGCACGGCGCCGTAGCCGCTGATGGCACCGACCATGGCGATCCGCCCACCGGGACGGATCGCGCCGACGGCCGCCTGGAGGTGGTCGCCGCCGACGGCGTCCAGATAGACGTCGATGCCTTCGGGGGCGGCCTCGGCGAGCTGGCCGGGGAGATCGCCCCGGCGGTAGTCGACGGCCGCGCCGTAGCCGAACACGTCCAGCAGCTTCTTGGTCTTGCGGGGGCCGCCGGCCGAGCCGATGACCCGGGACGCGCCCAACTGCCGTGCCAGCTGCCCGGCGATGCTGCCCACCGCCCCGGCCGCTGCGGAGACGAGGACGACATCGCCCTCCTCGACCGGCGCGGTCCGGGTCAGCGCGACGTACGCGGTCAGGCCCGTGGCGCCCAGCGCGCCGAGGTAGGCGGTCGGCGGGGCGATCGAGGTGTCGACGACGGTGGCGGCGCCGGCGTCCAGGGCCGCGTACTCCCGCCAGCCGAGGAAGTGCGAGACGGTCGCCCCGACCGGAACCGATGCGGCACGGGAGGCGACGACCTCGCCGACCGCGCTGCCTTCGAGGGCGGAGCCGAGGGCGAACGGCGGCATGTAGGAAGGGGCGTCGTCCATCCGGCCCCGCATGTACGGGTCCACCGACATCCACGTGTTGCGCACCAGGATCTGCCCCTCGCCGAGCTCCGGGAGCGGGGCGGCGACGAGCTGGAAGTTCTCGGGCTTCGGGGTACCGGTGGGGCGGGAGACGAGGCGGATCTCACGGGAGACGGTCATGGCGTGTTCCTTCCGGTGCGGTTGAGGACCGCTCGTTCGCGGTCACAGGAACACCGTGCAAGGGGCCGCGCACGGGCCGCCGACGGGCGACGCACGGGCCGCGCACGCGCTGCGGAAGTGCGGGGTTCTGGGACCACCGGCCTTCCGCCCACGGGCTGTTGACGAGGAAGAAGTAACGTTGCGGCATGCGTTTCGAGGTGCTGGGACCACTGACCGTACGAACCGATGAGGGGACCCCCGTCCCCGTGCCCGAGGCGAAGGTCCGGGCGCTGCTGGGCGCTCTGCTCGTGCGGTACGGGCGGCCCGTGTCCGTGGACCGGCTGATCGACGAGCTGTGGGGCGAGGACCTGCCGGGCAACCCGGGGAACACCCTGCAGACCAAGGTCTCCCAGCTGCGGCGCATCCTGGCACGGGCCGAGGAGGGCGGTCGGGCCCTGGTCGGGTTCGGTCCGGCGGGCTATGCGCTGCGGGTGGCCGACGAAGCGGTGGACGCGGGCCGGTTCGCCGAACTGACCGCGCTCGCCCGCAAGGAGGACGGGGCGCGGGCGCGGGCCGCGCTGCTGTCGGAGGCACTCGGGCTGTGGCGGGGTCGCGCCTACGCCGACTTCCCGGACGCCGCCTTCGTGGGCACCGAGGCGGTCCGGCTGGAGGAGCGGCGGATCACCGCGCAGGAGGACCTCGCCGAGGCGCGGCTGGAGTTGGGCGAACACGTCGTACTGGCCGATGAACTGGGTGCCCTGATCGCGGAGCATCCGCTCCGGCAGCGGCTGTACGCGGCCCGGATGCGGGCGCTCTACGGTGCGGGGCGGCAGAACGAGGCGCTCGCGGCCTACCGGGAGCTGACGACACGGTTCGCGGAGGAGTTGGGCATCGACCCGGGCCCCGAACTCGGCGCGCTGCACGAGGCGATCCTGCGGCAGGATCCGGAACTGACGGCCGCGCCGGTGCCGGTGCCGGAACCAGCGTCGGGGCCGGGGTCGGGGCCGGAGCTGGTGTCGGGGCCGGTGCCCGCCGTCGTGGAGGCGCGGCCGTTCCGGCCCGGGACGAACCTCCCCACCCCGGTCAGTTCGCTCGTCGGGCGCGAGGAAGCCGTCGCCCGGGTGTGCGCGGCGGTCGAGGCCGGCCGCCTGGTGACGCTCACCGGGCCCGGTGGCGTCGGCAAGACCCGCCTCGCGCTCGCCGCCGCGGCCCGCCTCGCCGATGCCGGGCCGGGTCCGTTTCCCGACGGCGTGCGCTTCGTCGAACTCGCGGGCGCGCGGGGCGACGTGGCCGCGGTGATCGCGGCCGCCCTCGGGGTGCGCGAGGACGCCGGCGCCGAAGGCGGTGCCGCCACCGGCTCGGGAGGCGGGGCCGCCGCCCGGGACCGGCTGGCCGCAGCGCTCGGAACGCGCCGGCTGCTCCTGGTACTCGACAACTGCGAGCACGTCGTCACCTCCGTGGCCGACCTGACCGGGCAGCTCCTGCGGCAGGCCCCCGGGCTGCGCGTCCTCGTCACCAGCCAGGAGCCGCTCGCCCTCGCCGGCGAGACCCTGGAAGCGGTCGTCCCGCTCGAGGGGGCCGAAGCGATGGAGCTCTTCGCCGCCCGCGCCGCCGCCGGCACGCCCGGGTTCACCCTGGGCCCGCACAACGCCGAGGCCGTGGCCCTGGTGTGCCGCCGCCTCGACGGACTCCCGCTCGCCCTCGAACTCGCCGCCACCCGGGTCAGGGCGCTCGGCGTGCACGCACTCGCCGAGCGGCTGCACGACCGGTTCCGGCTGCTCAACCAGGTACGTCGGGACGCGCCGGCCCGGCAGCGGACCCTGCGGGCGATGATCGACTGGAGCTGGGAGCTGCTGGCCCCGGCCGAGCAGACGGCACTGAGCCGGCTGGCCGTGTTCTCGGGCGGGTTCACGCTGGAGTCGGCGGAGGCGGTGTGCGCCGCGGGCGACACCGCCGCCGAGGACGTCCTGGACCTGGTCACGCGGCTGGTGGACTGCTCACTGGTCGTCGCACCCTACGGTGGCGGCGATACGGGGGCGCCGCGCTACCGGATGCTGGAATCGGTGACCGCGTACGGCCTGGAACGGCTCGACGGGGCGGGCGAGGCCGCGGCCGCACGGCTGCGGCACGCCGAGCACTTCGCCGACCTCGCTGAGCGGGCCGCGGTCCACCTGCACGGTCCCGAACAGCGCGGACGGCTGCGCCGTCTCGACTCCGAGGGCCTCAACCTGCGTGCCGCGCTGGACGCGGCGGTCGCGGCGGGAGCGGCCGGTGCGGCACTGCGGCTGGTCAACGCGTCGGCCTGGTACTGGTTCCTGCGCGGCCGGATCGGCGAGGCGCGTACGGCGTTGGGGTCCGCGTTGGCGTGCGCGGCCGCCGCGGGCGGGCAGGACGGGCCGGCCGTCGCCGGTGCGCGGGCCCGGCTGGCCGCCTTCGCCGTGCTCGCCGGGGACGACAGCCTGCTCGGCGGCGACTTCGAAGGCGCCGACCCGCGGGGGAGGTGGCTGCTGGAGTTCGCCCGGATCGGTTTCACGAGCGGGTCCGATGCCGACGTCACTGCTGCAGCCGCGGACGACGACGTCCTCGAAGGGCTGCCGGCGGTGTTCCGGGGCCTCGGAGACCGCTGGGGCGAGGCGGCCGCGCTCAGCGGCCTCGCCACCAGGGCCCTGTACCGGGGCGACCTCACGGAGCTGCGCCGCAACGCCGAGGCCGGGGCACGGCTGTTCGCGGAACTCGGCGACCAGTGGGGCCGGCTCCAGGCCTCGGAACAGCTGGGCGTCCTCGCCGAGATCAGCGGCGACTACGCACGGGCCGCCCGGCTGCACGAGGACGGCGTACGGAGCGCGCGGGAACTGGAGCTCTTCACCCAGGTCTCCTTCCGGCTGGCACAGCAGGGCCGCATCGCCCTGCTCACGGGGGACACCGCACGGGCCGCGGACCTCCACGAGCAGGCCCGGCGGCTGGCCGACGAGCAGTCGCACCGGCCGGCCCAGCAGTTCGCGGAGATCGGACTGGCCCTCGGGGCCCGCCGGGACGGCGACCTGGACGCCGCCGAAGCGTGGTTGCGGCCGTGGCTCGACTGGAGCCGCAGGCTCGGGGTGGACATCAGCGTCGCGCTGATCCTGGCGCAGCTGGGGTACGTGGCCGAATCGCGCGGTGACGCCCCGCTCGCGGAGACCCTGCACCGGGACGGCCTCGCGGCGGCCCGCCGCTCGGGTGACCCGCGCGCCCTCGCACTGGCCTTCGAGGGGCTGGCGGGTGCCGGGTCCGTGGCCGCCGTCCCGGGGGACCGGGCCGCCGCGGCGGCGGCGCTCCTCGGCACGGCCGCCGCGCTGCGGGAGTCCCTCGGCACCCCGCTGCCGCCGGCGGAACGGCACGACGTGGACCGGGCGACGGTCCGCCTCCGCGCGCGGCTGGGCGACGACGCCTTCGCCACCGCGTTCGCGCGCGGCCGTACCCTGTCGCCGCAGGCGCAGGTCGCCGCGCTGATCGAGCGCGCCGGGCCGTGACCGCGTCAGAGTTCGGCGGTCCAGACCCCCACGGGGTGGTCGTCGGGCGGCAGCCACAGCCGGGGTTGCGACTCCCGGTGGTCCTCGTCCGCCCGCTCCTCCCAGTGGAAGCGCCCACCCGCGTCGGGCCAGGTGACCTGTAGGAAGGGGAGCGGGGGCCGCCGGTAGAACCCGATGGCCCGGCCGAAGAAGGTCCGGCACCAGCGCATGTCGACGCTCCGGAGCCGCACCGGCCCGCCGTCCACCACGCCCTCGTGTTCCTGCCCGTCTTCCTGCCCGTCTTCCTGCCCGTCCGTCGACGCGGCGCCGGTGGCGGCGAGGTCGCCGAGCGCGTTGAGCATGCGGTGCATCTCGTGGACATCACGTCCGAACGTGCACAGTTCGGGGGCGCCGTGCGTGTGGGCGAGACCGATCGTGTAGGCGAACCCGGGTCCGATCTCATCCTCGGGGACCATGACCACGTGCCAGCCGTGCCGTTGCACGTCGCTGATGATGCGCCCGTCCATATGGTCGGCCTCGGCGCGGTCGCCGTAGTCGTGGCAGAGGACGCAGCGGCATTCGAAACGATCACGGAGCATGCGGCGAGGCTACGGGGCCCGCGGGGCGCGCGACCCGGCAGGGGCGCGGCTCGGCATTTTCGGCCATTTCTCGGCATCGCACTGACATGCTCCTGACAGTTCAGGCCCGCTGTGGGACTCTCCCGGCACGCACTCCGCACACTCTGTGAGGCCCCACGCCTCGCCCACCCCCACCAGTACGTGGCATGGAGGAGCGAACCATGAGGCACATCACGCACGGCACCCGCATCTCACGCTTCGCCGGTATCGCGACGCTGGTCGTCGCGGCGGCGTTCACCGGCACCGGCACCGCCCTCGCGCACAGCACCGGCGCCTCGGCCGTCGACCAGAAGGTCGACGGCGTGATGGTGGTCGCCGGCAACAGCTGTAGCTGGACCAACGCGAGCACCAGCGCCGTCCCCCCGAACGCCCTCACCGTCGACCGCTCGACGATCAACACCCCGGGCGGCAACCTGGCCTGTGGCGGCGGCATCGCCGCCACGCTCAACAACAACCCCGCCTTCACCTTCGACGACACCGCCGGCACGGCGCGGACCGACCTGATCGACATCACCGGTAGGCAGAGCTTCATCTCCTGCCGCTACAAGGCGACGGGCATCGTGTGGGACCGCGACGCGACGAGCCGGAAGTACGTCAACCGGGCCTTCACCGCAGCCAAGGCCTCGGGCAGCTTCCTGTGCCCGGGATCGGTCACCACCCCGGCGGGGGACGCGTCCATGCTCTTCCACTGAACCGAGCCCGGCCGCAGCCCGGACCGGGCCGGGCGGACGGGTCCGGTCTCCCCGGCCCCGTCCGCCCGACCCGCAAGAATGTGCGCATGAACCGTCTGCTCCACCTGGACCGCACCCTCGACGAGCTCGACGGACCGCCGTGGCCCCCGCCGCCCTCGCCCACCACCACCCTGGTCACGAAGGTCCACGCCCTGCGCCGCAAACGCCTCGGCGACCTGACCCCGGCCGACCTGCGCACGCTGATCACCCAAGAGGTGGGCCTCCCTTACACATTGCCCCTGGCGGTGCGCCTGCTCCTCGAAGAGCCCTTGCTGGACGCGTACTTCTACCCGGGGGACCTGCTGCTCGCCGCCCTGGGCCGGCCCGAATCGGCCTGGGCGCTCTTCCCCGACCTGCGGGAGGAGCTGGCGGCCGTCGTCGCGGATCTGCCGGAGGAGGAACGGGCTGAGCTCAGGACCTACGGGCTGGCCGGGCGGTGGGGCTGAGCGGCCGGAGCCAGGGCCGTTCGGCACCGGGCACGCGCCGCTCCGCAGCATCACCCGCGTACCCAGCCCACTGAGCCGGTACCCCCGGCGCCGACCTGCGCCGGTGACCGGTCCTACGCGCATCAGCAGCACGTCCGCTCCGCCAGATCGCCGAGCCCGATGACACGTGTGGCTGAACACGCACGCCGGAGGGCAGCGAAGGCCGCGGCGGCGGCGTCGGCAGGCAACAGCCGCAGCGCGGTGGCCGGCTTCGGCGTCGTGATGACGTAGCCCCGTGCCGGGTAGGAGAGATCTCCCCAGGTCCCTCGGGCAGACGGTACTTCCGTCGCCTTCGATCAGCTTCACGGGGCCTGGTGCGCCTCCGTCACGGCACTGAACGATCTGCGGTGCGAGGACTTCGCGCCGGCCCGGGTCTCCGCCAGCACGGAGATCCGGCCCCTGACCGTCTCCCTGATCGGCACCTGGTTCCCGAGGACGCCGGAGACGAGCAGGTCGAGATGACGGCGTCGTCAGTCAACTGGCAGACGCCACCGGGGCACGTTCGTCAAGGACGGGTCGGAGCAACCGGGCCCACACCCGATCCCGGCTCCACTGGACGGCCACCAGTTCCCGCACCCGTTCCAACAACGCCGGCCGCCGTCACCTGCCGTGACCCGGACGGGCCCGGTGGCCTCCGTGGCCGTGAAGAGCGGGCTCCGACGGTCGAACCGGATGGCGGGGGCCCTCGTGTGAGGGTCATGAACACGCCTTCTGCCGGCCTCCGTGCGAGAGCCTCCGAGTACGCACTCCTGCCGCTGCGCCTCTTCCTCGGCGTCACCTTCGTCTACGCCGGTCTGGACAAGCTGACCGACCCGGCGTTCCTGTCCGCCACCGGCGACGGCTCGATCGGCCAGCAGATGGAAGCCGTGCGGGACGCCGCGGGCATCCCCGCGCTGATCGACCTCTCCCTGACCCGACCGGTCGCCTTCGGCATGGCGATCGCCGCCGGCGAGCTGGCCGTCGGACTGGGCGCCCTGGCCGGTCTGCTGACCCGGATCGCGGCTCTCGGCGGTGCGCTGATCTCACTCAGCCTGTGGCTGACCATGAGCTGGTCGACCACCCCGTACTACTTCGGTGCGGACGTGATCTACCTGCTGGCCTGGACTCCGCTGATCCTCGCGGGCGCGCCGCTGCTGTCCCTCGACGCGCTGCTCCACCGGCGGCGCGGTGCCGCCGCCCGGACACGCACCGACTCCGGCCCGACCCCGACGCCCGCCGGATCCCGCGCCGGTGCCCGGCGGGCCCGGGGTCGGGGCCGGGCCCGGGTCAGTCCGTGATCCGCTCCGGCGGCCGGGCCGCCTCCGTCCGAACATGACGGAGCCCCCGCTCCAACCGTCCAGGAGGGGGGGGCTCCGCTCGATCAGGAACGGCTCAGAGGACGCTCTTCGACGCGCTGTCGACGACGCATTCCTTGTACTCGCTGCCGTCGCCCTTGCCGGTGTACGCCGTGGTCGCCTCGGCCTGCTTCGACGTACCCGCCTTGACCGTGAGCTCGGCGACCTTGGCCTGGGTGGGGGTCGCCGCCGAGGCGGTGCTCCCGCGGAACTTCATCGAGATGTTGTACGTGTAGTCCACCGAGCCGCTGTTGGTGACGGTGATCTTGGCGACGAGGTTCTTGCCCGAGGCGTCCATCTTGCACGCGTCGATCTTGATGTCGCGCTCGGCCTTGTTGTTGCCGGACCCGCCGGTGACCGAGGAACTGCCCGAGCTGCTGCCGGTGCTGCCGCTCGTGCTGTCGCTGCCACTGCTGGTGCCGCCGCTGGAGCTGCTGGAACCGCCGGAGCTCGAGCTGGAACTGTGGCTGCTGCCCCCGCAGCTGCCACCGTGGGAGCCACGGGCTCCGGTGAGTGCGAAGATTGCGATACCGAATACGGCTACCGCGCGGACATGGCGAAGCTTCACGTCAACCCCGTTGAAATATCAGTATGCGAGAGCCCGACTTGATGGGCGCATGACACCTTAGCAGCGGATGTGCGGCCCTCGTCCCGACTGCTCGCCGCGTGTCCCGCACGCTGCAACGTGCGGCCCGTCATGTGGGTGTGGACTGCAACCACTTGGGTGCGACCCGGGTCCGACGCCCGTCCGCGTGCACCGTAACAGGGCGGTATGACAATGCGGTCGACGTCCCCGCCCACCGGTGACGCCGAGCATTCGGCCCGAAGTCCCCCGGACGGTCTGCACCTTGGCGCCCATGGGTCGACACGGCGCCGCAGACCCGTTGCAGTCGTACAGGCGGATCCGCAGATCGGTCCGTACGCCAAGGCGCTCCAGGGCGGACGGGTCCGCCCATCGGCGAACCGCCGCCCTGGGTAGGCCATCCTCCTGCGGCG
Organism: Streptomyces sp. NBC_01214; assembly: GCF_026340975.1. Lineage (GTDB taxonomy): Bacteria > Actinomycetota > Actinomycetes > Streptomycetales > Streptomycetaceae > Streptomyces. The sequence continues at coordinate 4,508,794 of NZ_JAPEOS010000001.1, forward strand.
CCGGCCGGCACGGGAGCACCTCCCGAGCGGGTTGGCGGATGCGATCCTTGGGCGGTCCGCCAGCCCGAGCACGGCCATGCCGACCCCGCCCATGATGACGGTGACGCCCGGGTCCGTCTTGCCGCTGGCCCGGAGCCTCGGCGGGCGCGACCGCGAACCACGACAGGGCAGCCGCCACGATCGAGCCGATCACTCCTTCCGCGCACCGGAACCCCCTGCCCGTTCCCTGTCCACCGCTGGGCTCGATCGTCTACCCGGGTTGTGCAGGGCCGGACCGGCGCGGCAGTCCGTCGTGGAACAGGCGACCGGCGAGTGCGCCACCGAAGATGACGACGCCGACGCCGACGAGCCAGGTCTGGATGACGAGGACGGTTCCGAAGGGGCCGTACGTGACGGCGTTGGAAGCGATCAGCGGTGAGAAGACGAGTCGGGAGAAGATCCGCAGCCCGAGCAGCGCGATCATGGTGGCGACCGCCCCGGGAAGGAGAGCGGTCCATGCCACCCGGCCGCCGAGCAACAGCCGCTGGGACCACCAGAAGAACAGGGTGCCGATGGCCACCGTGACGAACCCGCGGGCCGGAGACTCACGCCAGGGCGGTGTGATGGCCGACAAGTACAAGACGCCGACCAGAACGCCGAGCCAGACCACGTGCCGCCATTTGGCCCACCAGCGGGCCGGGGGCAGGTCCCAGATCCTTTCATAGCCGCTCTGCAGCATGGTCCCGAAGGACAGGCCGAACACGGTGAGCACGGCGAGGCCGAATGCCGTCGTGGTCCGCCATGCTTGGCCGGGCAGGGCGAAGAGCCGGTCGATTTCCGCCCGCGCGGCCGGCGACACACCGAGCCCGTCCCCCAGCCATTGTGCGAAGCCCTGCCCGGTGGCGGTGTCCGCCGCGGACACGACGATCAGCAGCGGTACCAGCGTCAGGAACCCCAGCGCCGAGAACCCCAAGGAGCGCTGCCACAGCTCGACGTCCCGGACGCGCCCCCAGTGGTGTCCGGCCCGCGCACGGCGTATCGCGCTGCGCATCCGTCCGACGGGCGACAGCCGACCGGAGCTGCCCGACCCGATCATTTCGCCGGGTCACGCCCGGACGCGTCGTGGCGACCGCTGTTCCGTGACCGGGAGCGATGGGCCGGGGGTGAGGTGACGAGCATGGCCGCTCCAGGTGTCGCTCCCACGATAGGACTCTCCTGTCGGGGAATCCATCGGCGCGGCCTTCGCCCCGGTCGGGCACGTCAGGGCGGTTAGTCCTGCGGTGTCACCACGGTGAAGAGCGCCCCTTCTGGATCGGCGAGGACGATCGACCGGCTCATGCTGGACGTCTGTACGGGAGACGCGGTCCTGCCGCCCAGCCGGATCGCGGCCTCGACCACCGTCTCCAGGTCGGGCACGCGGAAGTGGACGTGCCATCGGGGACGGACCTCGGGGTCCGGTGCCTCTTCGAGCGCGCCGCCGCTGATGCGGGCCACGGTGTCGTGCCCGTGACGCAGGACGACGTGGGCGTGCTCGTAGGAGACCGCGCAGCAGCCGGGACGCGAACCGGCCCAGTCGAGGACCTCCCCGTAGAAGATGGCGGCCGCGAACGCGTCCCGCGTCCGCAGTTCCAGCCAGGCGGGTGCACTCCCACGGCCGACCGACCAGTCGGGGACGACCTCGCCCTGCCAGAAGCCGAAGACGGCCCCGGCGGGGTCCGCCGCCAGGGCGATCCGGCCGGTGCCGAAGGCCACGGGGCCGACCGCCATGGTGGCGCCGCGTTCGAGGATCCGGGCGGCGGTCACGTCGGCGTCCTCGACCGCGAAGTACGGCGTCCACAGCACCGGCGCGCCGGTGCTCCCGGCGAGTGCGCCGATGCCCGCCACGGGCGCCCCGTCGCGGAAGGCGACCATGATGCCGCCGCCGAGGTGGGTGGGGCGGAAGTCCCAGCCGAGCACCCCGGCGTAGAACCGCTGTGTGGATTCGAGATCCCGGGCCAGCAGGCTGACCCAGCACGGGGAACCGAAGATCTCGTGGCTCGAAGTCGACACAGCTGTCAGCCTCATCTGCCGTGGGCGGGGGACGGGACCCTTCCACCGTAGACCGGGCGGCGGCGCTGGGCCGCGAGGCGCGGTTCGAACCGGGCGATGTCCCCCTTCGGCCGCGCGGCGGGCCCCGGGCCGCCAGCTCCCGTGTTTGGCCGACGGCAGGGCGGGCAGCCGCCTGAACACGTAGGGCCCCACGACGGAGGTCCGGCGTGTCGCGGTGCGGTCCGTGACCGGTCGGTCGGGAACGCGACGCGACGGGTCACCCCTACCGGGAGGAGTTGTTTCGCGTGACTGAGCGTGTGTGGAGCTTCCGGCCGGCATCGGGCCACCTGACCTGGGCCGATCTCACCGGGTACACGGTCGAGGCGACCGACGGTCACATCGGGAAGGTCGACAAGCACTCCTACGACGTGGGTGATGCCTACCTGGTCGTCGACACCGGTGTGTGGATCTTCGGCAAGGAGGTGCTCCTCCCGGCGAGCACGGTGTCCCGGATCGACCTGGAGGAGGAGAAGGTCTACGTGAACGCCGACAAGGACCGGATCAAGAACGCCCCCGAGTTCCACCGGCAGAAGCACCTCCTGGACCCCGGCTACCGCGAAGAGGTCGGTAGCTACTACGGCATCACGTGGCTCCCCGGCGAAGGCCCGGTCGGCAGCCACCGCGGATGACGGCCCTGCCCGCGGCGTGGCGGTATTTCCCCTCACCGAAAATCGGCGGGCATGGAACCGATAGAAACGGATTTCTAGGGTAGACGCCTCATGAGAAGCCCCGGCGGATCCAACAGTTCCGCCGAATTCCGAAGCGGGAACGAGGAAATCATGATTGTTGTCGGGCTTATTCTACTGCTCGTCGGATTTCTCACCGGGATCTCCATCCTGTGGACCATCGGGATCATCTTGCTCGTGGTCGGTGCGGTGCTCTGGATCCTGGGCTCGGTCGGGCACGCGGTCGGCGGTCGCCGCCACTACTACTAGACGGTCGGCCCTACGCCGTACGAGCGACGCCGGGGCTCGGAATTCGACCATCGGGATTCCGGTCGGATGAAAGACGTACGCAGTCCCCATTTCTGTTCCAATTCCTCAGGGAGTGATCAGCTGTGTCGGACAAGGAGAAGAGCCGCGCCAAGGCCGAGCAGGCCAAGGGAAAGCTCAAGGAGACAGCAGGGCGCGCGGTGGGCAATGAACGCCTGACCGCGGAGGGCCGTGCCGAGAAGGCCAAGGGCGACGCCCGCCAGGCCAAGGAGAAGATGAAGGACGTCTTCAAGCGCTGACGCGCACCAGCCTCTCTGCGAGGTCCCGCACCCACCACGGGTGCGGGACCTCGGCATGTTCACGGCGGCATCGTCCGTGACGGCGGATGCAGGCAACCGCGATACGTGTGAACGTGAGACGGCAAGGTTTCCGCGGGTGCGTGCGGCATCGGGGCGCTCACCTCGAACGCGGCCACCTGTATCGATCTGAACCAGGGAGCGATGGGCGGCGGCGGAATGCGAAGCGTGGGCGTGGAAGAAGAGCTGTTGCTGGTGGACGCTGCCACCGGTGAGCCGCTGGCCGTCTCGGGCGCGGTCCTGGCGGCGGCGGACCACTGCACGGGGGAGTGCTCCAAGGGCGGGGGAGCGAAGGAGCACGTCTTCGAGAAGGAGCTCCAGAGGGAGCAGGTGGAGTTCGGCACCAAGCCGGTGACGGAGATGGGCGAGCTCCGGGAGGAGATCGTCCGGTGGCGCACGGAGGCGGCCCGGCACGCGGCGTCCGCCGGCGCCCTCGTGGCGGCCCTCGGCACGTCACCCCTGCCCGTGCGGCCCTCGCGCAGCGCCGGCCAGCGGTACGAGTGGATCGCCGAGCAGTTCGGCCTGACCGCGCAGGAGCAGCTCACCTGCGGATGCCACGTCCACGTCTCGGTCGAGTCGGACGAGGAGGGCGTGGCCGTCCTGGACAGGATCCGCCCCTGGCTCGCCGTACTGATCGCGATGAGCGCGAATTCCCCCTTCTGGCAGGGCACGGACAGCGGATACGGAAGCTACCGGAGCCGGGTGTGGAACCGGTTGCCCTCGGCCGGGCCGGTGGACGTCTTCGGGTCCGCCGACCGCTACCACGAACAGGTCCGCACGATGGTGGACACCGGCGTGCTGCACGACGAAAGGATGATCTACTTCGACGCGCGCCTGTCGGCGGTCTACCCCACGGTGGAGATCCGGGTCGCGGACGTGTGCCTGGAGGCGGGGACCACGGTGCTCCTGGCCTCCCTCGTCCGCGCGCTGGTCGAAACGGCCGCCCGGGCCTGGCGGGCCGGGGAGCCGCCCGCCCGGGTCGATACGGGCCTGCTGCGACTGGCCGGCTGGCGGGCCGGGCGGTCAGGGCTGGACGGACCGCTGCTGCACCCCCTGACGATGCGGGAAACCGCTCCCGCCGCCGCCGTACGGGCACTCCACGAGCACGTCCGCCAGGCGCTCGTCGATCACGGCGACCAGGAACGGGTGAGTGCGGAGATCGCCACCCTCCTGGAACGGGGCAACGGAGCCCGCGTCCAACGCGCCTTGCTGGCCGAGCGGGGCGATCTCGCCGGCGTGGTCCTGGGCTGCGCCGACACGACGACGGCCACACCCGCCCTCTGAGGCCGTCCGCCGCTCAGTCGGCCGCGGTGTAGCGAACGCGTGCCCAGAGGGGGAGGACGAACCAGCACAGGAGGTACCAGGCCAGTACGCCCGCGACCAGCCACGGCACGACGGCGTTGTTGGTGGCCACCCGCAACACCAGGAACAGGGCGGACGTGCAGGTGGCCAGGAGCAGGATCAGTCCGGTGAAGGTCAGCCGCGAGGCCCAGGCGACCGCCTCGGGTTTGATCTGGCGGCCCGAGACGATGCGGTGGAAGGAGACCGGGCCGATCAGCGCCCCCGTGGCCAGTGCGCCCAGCACCACGGTCACGATGTAGATCACCTTGTCGGTCTGGGGCAGGGCCTGGAAGTGCGGGGTGAAGGCGACGGTCAGGAGGAAGCCGAAGAGGATCTGCACGCCCGTCTGCGCGACGCGGATCTCCTGGATGAGCTCCTGCCACTGCCGGTCCGCGCGTTCCTCCGCGCTCTCGCTCCGCCCGTTCCGGGCATCCTGCGCCATGAAGCCTCCTCGTGTCCGCCGGGGCCGTCGCGCACGCGGGGGACCGCCGTGCGGCCGTGGCGGACTGCCGGCGGAGCACGCGTACGCAGCGGTGCCCAGGGTAAACGCGCCCGCATGACATGGAGGTACGCACGACGGCGTGGTGAGGTACCGGAGGAATTCGAGGGATCGGAGAACACCGGAAGGTCCGGAGAAGGGACCGCGGCAGCCGGCGGGCGGCAACGCCGTCCGGCACACCCGGCCGTTCGGGCGCTGGCCATGGTGATCGCCTTCGTCGGCACCGTCCTGTTCGGCGCGGCCCTGGCGCGGCTGACGCTCGAACCGTCCGCCGCGTCGGAGGCCCTTGTACACAGCAACGTCCGCCCCGGTCATTCGATCGGCGCCTATCTGGACGGGACGTCGACGATCGAGGCGGTGCGCCAACTGGGCGGGAACCTGCTGCTGGGGCTGCCGTTCGGGGTGCTCCTGCCGGTCCTGCTGCCCCCGGCACGCGGACTGGTGCGGGTCGCCGTGGTGACCGTCGCCCTGATGACCCTGGTGGAGCTCACCCAGGGAGCCCTGATCACCGGACGCGTCTTCGACATCGACGACGTCATCCTCAACACGGCCGGAGCGCTCATCGGGTACTTGTTCATCGGCTTGCGGCTGGGGCGGGCCGTTCACCCGCGCCGCAGGCACTGGTGGCACCGCTGAGCCCGGACGGGTCGTGCAGCGGCCCGGTCGCACCGGATCAGACCTCGCGCCACCGGGCCATCGCCCAGGAGAACGCCCCGAAGAGCATCAGCCCGAGGGCGACCGCGACCAGCAGCCACGGCCCCACCGGCGTCAGGGCGAAGGACCTCAGGGTGTCGTCGGTGCCCTTCGCCTGCGCCGGGTCGAAGCGCACGGCGGCGTACACGACGAAACCGCCGACCGCCGCGAACAGGGCGCCCCGGGCCAGGCCGCCGGTCACCCCGAGAAAGCCGACGGCCGCCCGCCAACGCGCCGAGACCCCGCCCATGGCGAGGTGCTTGCGGAAGCGGCGCCGCGCCGCCTGCACCGCGATGACCGCGCCCGCGAGGGCGATGCCGAGCCCGGCCGCACCCACCAGCCACTGGCCGGCGGGCAGGTCCAGTGCCCGCGCCGTCATGTCACGGGACTGCTGGTCTCCGGAGCGCCCGCCCCCGCCCATCGCGAACGACAGGACGGAGAAGGCGACCGCGACGTAGCAGACGGTCCGGCCCGCCGCGGCCAGCCGCTTCACCGGCTTGTTCCCCTCGGGCCCGGCCGCGCCGAACACCGCCTCCGACAGGCGCCACAGCACCATGCCGACGAGCCCGATGCCCACGGCCCAGACGAGGACGCCGCCGAAGGGCCTTCCCACGAGCTCCTCGAGGGCGCCCTGGCGGTCGGCCTCCCCGCCCCCGGGATCACCCGAGGCCACGCGCAGGGCCAGCATTCCGACCAGTGCGTACAGCACCCCGCGGGCCAGCAGCCCGCAGCGCGCCGTGACCTCCCGGCCCCCGCCACCGCGGGACGCGGCCCGGACGCCGCTGCGTGCCCGGCCGTTCCCCATCGGGGTCAGACCTCGCCCCGCCAGGCGCCCGTCTCGGCTCCGCGGGACTCGATGAACTGCTTGAACCGCTTCAGGTCCCCGGCGACCTGGCGCTTGACGAAGCCGAGCTTGTCGGCGGCGCTCTCGGCCAGCCCCTCGGGCACCCAGTTCATGTGCAGGACGACCTTGGTGGTGGTCGCGTCGATCGGCTGGAAGGTCACCAACCCGGCCTGGCGCGTCTCCCCGCCCACCGTCATCCACGCGACGCGGCGGTCCGGGAACTGCTCGGTGATCTGCGCGTCGAACTCGCGCCGCACGCCGTTCACGTTCGTCACCCAGTGGGTGAGCGTGTCCGTGCGCTGTTCGATGCGTTCGACCCCCTCCATGAAAGCGGGGAACTCCTCGAACTGCGTCCACTGGTTGTAGGCCGTCCGTGCCGGAACGTTGACCTCGACGTACTCCTCCACGTGCGACATGCGTACCCCTTCCGTGTCGTCGGCGGCCCCGCCCCGCGTCCCCGCGAGGGCGGCACCGCCGCCAGGACCCTGTAGGACCGCGGCCGCACGCGGTGCCCGGGGGGAGGGGGCACCGGCGTGCGGCCGCGGATCTCGGCGGGTCGCCGCCCCGCTCGAAACGGCGACCCGCCGACACCTACGCGTCTGGCCCCGAATCGAGGGCTCAAACAGAACCGGGGGAAAGAATTCGTGCCGTGCCGCCTCGGTCTGCTCGCCCGCCGGGTGGTCGGACCACCGTTCCGCAGGCGCCTACCGGTGCCGGGCCAGGCTGTGGAGCAGGACGAGGAGGGCGAACGCGATGACGGCCAGATGGAGCCAGGCGGGGCCGGGCGCCGGGGTCAGGGCCAGGGAGTCGAGCGCGTGGGATGTCATACCGCGCGCCTGCCCCCGTCACGCGGAACGAAGCTCGGGTACGGGGTACGCGGGTGTGGGGCGGCCCGGTGGTACGGGGTACGCGGGTGCGGGGCGGCCCGGTGGTACGGGCGGCCCCGCGCGGCCCGGCCGGGTCACAGACCCGTGGACCTGCCCGAGGTCAGCCGTGACGCCTCGATCTCGGCCCAGACGGCCTTGCCGTCCTCGTGGGTGTGCGTGCCCCAGCGATCGGAGACGCGCTCCACGATGTAGAGGCCGTGGCCGCCGGGCAGGGCGCGCTGCGGGGACGGGTGGCGGCGGGGCGGCGTCGTCGTGCCGTCGAAGACCTCGATCCGCAGGACCTCACCGGCCGAGAGTGCGAGCTCGATGCAACCACCCGCGTGCAGTGACGCGTTGGTCAGCAGCTCGGACACCAGGAGCAGGGCGTCCTCGGACGTCTCGGTCCCGCTCCAGCCCCAGTCGAGCAGGGCCTGGCGCGTGAAGTCGCGGCCCTTGGCCACGGGTCCGCGTACGCCGGCCAGGGCCAGCCGACGGCGCTGCCCCACGACGGAAAGCCCGGCAGGCCTACGATCGCCGGTTTCCGGCCCGATCGTTTCCACTGTGGTCTTCCACCCCCACCGTTGACATTGGTCTCTGTTCGCGGGAACGAACAGGCCCCGTGGGGCCGAGGACACCCCAGTACGCGAGTGACAGTCTAAGGGGACCGCCGGTCGCTCAGAAGGTTGTCATGTGCAGTCTTAGAGCGAAGCCGTCGTCCGCGGCGCGGATCTCCACCAAGTCGCACAGTTGGTGGATCATCCACAGGCCCCGGCCGCCGTCGACCGATGCCAGGGAGGGGCGGCGGCGCCCCGCCAACGGGTCGGCGAGATGACCGCCGTCGCGGATCTCCGCCACGACCTCGGCACCCGCACCCGCACCCGTACCCGCACCCGTACCGGCTCCGGCGGTGCTCCACAGCCGGAGCGCGCCGCTCCCGCCCCCGTGGGCGAGGGAGTTGGCGGCGGCCTCACCGACCGCCAGGACGAGGTCGCCGCGCCGCGCCGCACTCAGTTCCGTGCCGCGGGCGAAGGCCTCGGCGTAGGCACGTACCTCGCTCAGCTGCCCGTAGGTGTAGGCGAGCCAGGGCGCACCGCCGTCGGGCTCGGGCAGTGGGGCGTCGCAGTCGGCGCAGACCGACGGGGCGTCCGCGTAGTCCGGGCTCCGCAGGGCCGTGCCGTCCTCCAGCAGCGTGGGATGCGTACGCCGGGCATCGGACACCACGGCGGCCGGCAGGCCGAGGACGTCGTACGGACACAGGACGGTGGCCGGCCGCCCCGCGAAGGCGGTGTTGATGAGCGCCTCGTGACGCGTGGCCTCCAGCACCTCGGCCCGCGAGCGGCCGGGCCAGATCGGCTCGCCCACGATCCGGGCCGGCCGGCCCGCGTGCCGGTCGGCGAAGTCCTGTAGGGCGGCCAGGATGCGGCCGGGATTGCGGCCCAGGTGCGTCATGTCCGTCCAGGTGACCCCGGTCGTGGTGCCCAGGTCTTCGCGCAGGGCGTCCAGCCGCGGGCCGGGCACGGCCACGAGCACCGGCTCGTCGGCCGCGAGGGCGGCCCGTACGAACCCGCCCACGCCTGCCAGGTAGTCCGCCTGCCCCCGGTAGAAGAGGGCGGGGTGGACGAAGGCCCCGGAGGCGCAGGACGCAGGAAATCGGATCATGCTGCGACCTCCAGCGCGGCGCATTCGTCCGGGAACATCTCCACGAGCTTGCGGAGCGAGTATGGGGGGTGGTGGAGCAGCAGGCGGCGCCCCTGGCCGGTGACGGTGGCGTTGGCCTGCACCAGGGCGGCGACTGCGGCCGTGTCCAGGAAGGCCACGGCGGAGAGGTCGAGATGGACGACCGGACCGGGGATCCGGGTGACGACGCCGAGCGCCGCGCCCAGGACTGCCCGGGTGTCGAGGTCGCAGCTGCCGCTCAGCAGGGCACCGGGCCGGTCGCGCAACGGCCGGGCGGTCAGCGTCGCCGCCGTACCCGTCGCGGCGTTGGCGCTCCGCACGACCGCGTCCGCCCACGTCCCGTCGTCGTAGAGCGCCTGCGCGCCGACGGGCGGGACGAGTGGGCCGGGCGGGACGGGTCCGTCGTGCCGGTGGGGTGAGGGCATGCCCGCTGCCTACACCGAGAGCATTCCGGCGCGCAGCCGGGCCAGGGTCCGCGACAGCAGGCGCGAGACCTGCATCTGCGAGATGCCCAGTTCCGCGCCGATCTCCGCCTGCGTCCTGTCCTCGCCGAAGCGCAGCCGCAGGATCGTCCGGTCGCGTTCGTCCAGTTGCTCCAGCAGGGGCGCGAGGGTGTGGAACTCCTCGAAGAGCTCCATGGCGGGATCGACCTCACCGATCCGGTCCGCCAGCGGACGCGTCGTCCGGCTCGTCGTCGTCGACGGCTCGTCGCCCTCGGCGCAGGTGTCCAGGGAACCGCTCGTGTAGCCGTTCGCGGCGACCAGTCCTTCGACGACCTGTTCCTCGGTCAGTTCGAGGTGCTGGGCGACCTCCTTGACCGTGGGGGAGCGCCCCAGCAACTCGGTCAGCGCCTCCTGGGCCCTGGCGAGCTCCGTACGCCGTTCCTGCAGACGGCGCGGGACGTGCACCGCCCAGGTGGTGTCACGGAAGTAGCGCTTGATCTCGCCGGTGATGTAGGGGAGGGCCAGGGTGGAGAACTCGACCTCGCGTTCGGGCTCGTAGCGGTCGATGGCCTTGATGAGACCGATGGTCCCCACCTGAATGATGTCGTCCATGTCCAGACCCCCGCCCAACACGCGGGAGCGGAAGCGCCGCGCGGCGAACTGAACCAGCGACAGGTTCATCTCGATCAGGGTGTTGCGGGCGTACTGGTACTCGCGGGTGCCCTCTTCCAGGGTGCCGAGCCGTAGGAAGAAGAGCTTCGACAGCTCGCGCGCGTCGGCGGGCGCCATCTCCCGGGCGTCCTTCACCTCGGGCAGTTCCACGTCCTGCCTTGGGGCTTCCGCGGCGCCGGGCACAGCCGGCGCCAGGTGCGCGTCTGTTGCACGAATGGGGCCTGCGACGGTGGCCGAGCGAGACATGGTGGCCGTTCCCTCCCGATTGACTGACGGCTGCTCGGGCGCTTGTGCCCGCACTTGACGCCCTTACACACTCCTCGCGGAAAGTTTTCTGCGCGGCTGCCGCCGATGAGGTGGCGCCGGCCCCCGGATGCGAGCGCCGCGGGGCTCGGCGCCCTCGATCGGCCGGCGAGCAGGCATACTCCCTTCGGAAGCCGTACAGGTGACGATCCGGGGAGGCGGACATGACCGGAGCAGGGGACGCGAACCACCAAGGCGTCGTCGGGGACAGCTACCTGGCCGGAGCCGGGTGGGTGGTGGCCGCGCACGGGGAGCTCGACCAGGACACGCTGGCCCCGCTCCAGGAGGCGCTCGCCTCTGCCGCGGACCAGCACGGGCTGGTGGTCCTGGACGCGGGCTCCATCACCTTCGGAGACTCCTCGTTCCTGAACCTGCTGCTGCGGATGCACCACCTCACCACGCTGCGCATCGCCGCCCCGGGCGAGCAACTCCGCCGTCTCTTCGCCCTGACGGGCGCCGATACGGTCCTCTCCCTCCACCCGAGCGTCGAGGACGCGGTCGGCGGGACGTGACCGGCCGGGCCGCCGTCCGTCACCGTCCGCGCGACCGGGTGATCAGGTGTGCTCCCGTCGACGATAGCCTTCATCACCGGTCGTGCGGCGACGGCGGAACCCCATCACGTCCTGTCCCCGTGCCGGCACGGTCGTTGTCTAGAGTGAGGTTGGCGGATGGCTGAGCGAACGGGCAGGCAGGCACCGGGCGGGTCACCGGCGGTCCCCGGCGAGGACGGGATCGGCGAATCGGAACTGCGCCAGCTGCTGGCCGGCCTGACGGCCGTACGGGACGGGGACTTCCGTACCCGGCTGCCCGATACGGCGGACGGGCTGCTCGGCGAGATCGCCACCGTGTTCAACGGGATGGCCGACCAACTGTCGCTGTTCACGTCCGAGGTGACCCGGGTGGCCCGCGAGGTGGGCACCGAGGGAATGCTCGGCGGCCAGGCGGACGTACCGGGAGTCGGGGGCGCCTGGCTGGACCTCACGGATTCGGTCAACTTCATGGCCGGAAACCTCACGGCCCAAGTGCGCTCCATCGCCCAGGTCGCCACGGCCGTGGCCAAGGGCGACCTCTCGCAGAAGATCAACGTCACCGCGCGCGGGGAGATCCTCGAGCTGAAGGAGACCATCAACACGATGGTCGACCAGCTGTCCGCCTTCTCCGGCGAAGTCACCCGGGTCGCCCGGGAGGTCGGCACCGAGGGGCGGCTCGGCGGTCAGGCGGACGTCAAGGACGTGTCCGGCACCTGGAAGGACCTCACCGAGTCGGTCAACGTCATGGCCGACAACCTGACCGCCCAGGTGCGCTCGATCGCCGAGGTCACCACCGCGGTGGCCCAGGGCGATCTGACGCAGAAGATCCGGGTGGACGCGCGGGGCGAGATCCTCGAGCTGAAGGAGACCATCAACACGATGGTCGACCAGCTCTCCGCGTTCGCCGACGAGGTGACCCGGGTGGCCCGCGAGGTCGGCACCGAGGGCAACCTGGGTGGCCAGGCCACGGTCCGCGGGGTCTCCGGCACGTGGAAGGACCTCACCGACAACGTCAACGTCATGGCGTCCAACCTGACGGGCCAGGTGCGTTCCATCGCCCAGGTGGCCACCGCCGTCGCCCGCGGCGACCTCTCGCAGAAGATCATGGTGGAGGCGAAGGGCGAGGTCGCCGCGCTGGCCGGCGTCATCAACACGATGGTCGACACGCTGTCCGCGTTCGCCGACGAGGTGACCCGGGTGGCCCGGGAGGTCGGCACCGAGGGCCGGCTCGGCGGCCAGGCACAGGTTCCCCACGTCGCGGGCACCTGGAAGGACCTCACCGACAACGTCAACTCCATGGCGAACAACCTCACCGGCCAGGTCCGCAACATCGCGCTCGTCACGACGGCCGTCGCCAACGGCGACCTGTCCAAGAAGATCGACGTGGACGCGCGGGGCGAGATCCTGGAGCTGAAGACCACCATCAACACGATGGTCGACCAGCTCTCCTCCTTCGCCGCCGAGGTCACGCGCGTCGCCCGCGAGGTCGGCAGCGAGGGCCGGCTCGGCGGCCAGGCCGAGGTCGAGGGCGTCTCCGGCACGTGGAAGCGGCTGACCGAGAACGTGAACGAGCTGGCCGGCAACCTCACCCGCCAGGTACGGGCCATCGCCGAGGTCGCCAGCGCGGTCGCCGAGGGCGACCTGACCCGCTCGATCACCGTCGACGCCTCGGGCGAGGTCGCCGAGCTCAAGGACAACATCAACTCCATGGTCGGTTCGCTGCGGGAGAGCACCCGGGCCAATCAGGAGCAGGACTGGCTCAAGTCCAACCTGGCCCGGATCTCCGGCCTGATGCAGGGCCACCGTGACCTCGCCGCCGTCGCGGACCTCGTCATGGACGAACTGACGCCGCTCGTCGCCGCCCAGTACGGGGCCTTCTACCTCGCCGAGGACGGCCCCGCCGGCCCCCTGCTCATCCTGGTCGGCTCCTACGGCCGCCCCGCGGGCACCGACGAGGGCACCGGCTTCGCCCTCGGGGAGTCCCTCGTGGGGCAGGCCGCGCGCAGCCACCGGATCATCGCCACCGACCAGGTCCCCGGCGGCTACGTCATCTCCTCGGGGCTCGGCCACACCACCCCGGGCAGCCTGATCATCCTGCCCATCGTCGTGGAGGACCAGGTCCTCGGGGTGATCGAGCTCGCCTCCTTCTCCGCCTTCACCCCCGTGCACCGGGACTTCCTCGGCCAGTTGATGGAGACCATCGGCGTCAACCTCAACACCATCGTCGCCAACGCCCGTACCGACGAACTCCTGGAAGAGTCCCAGCGGCTGACCGGGGAGCTCCAGGCACGTTCCGAGGAGCTCCAGGTCCAGCAGGTGGAACTGCAGCGCTCCAACGCGGAGCTGGAGGAGAAGGCCGCCCTCCTCGCCAGCCAGAACAGCGACATCGAGGCCAAGAACCTGGAGATCGAACAGGCCCGGCAGGAGCTGGAGGACCGCGCCCGACAGTTGTCGCGCGCCTCCACCTACAAGTCCGAGTTCCTGGCCAACATGAGCCACGAGCTGCGGACCCCGCTCAACAGCCTCCTCATCCTCGCCCAGCTGCTCGCCCAGAACCCGACCCGCAACCTCTCCCCGAAGCAGGTCGAGTACGCGGGCATCATCCACTCGGCGGGCTCGGACCTGTTGCAGCTGATCAACGACATCCTCGACCTCTCGAAGGTCGAGGCGGGGAAGATGGACGTCAACCCCGAGCGGGTCGACCTGCCGCAGCTGCTGGAGTACGTCGACGCCACCTTCCGCCCGCTGACCACGCAGAAGAGCCTCGACTTCACCGTCACCACCGCCCCCGACGCCCCGGCCGACCTGCTCACCGACGACGCCCGCCTGCGCCAGATCCTGCGCAACCTGCTCTCCAACGCGGTGAAGTTCACCGAGCGCGGCGGCGTCGAGCTGCGGATCGAACCCGCGGCGCCGGCCGAGGTCCCCGCCGGGCTCCCCGGCCGCGCGCCCCTGCTCGCCTTCCGGGTACGGGACACCGGCATCGGCATCCCGGAGCAGCAGTTGGAGTCCGTCTTCGGTGCCTTCCAACAGGCCGACGGCACCACCAGCCGCAAATACGGAGGCACCGGGCTCGGGCTCTCCATCAGCCGCGAGATCGCCCAACTCCTCGGTGGTGCCGTCACAGCGGAGAGCACACCGGGCCAGGGCAGCACCTTCACCCTCTACTTGCCGGTCAGCCGGGCGGACTACGAGGAGGGACCCCTCCCCGAGGACGCCGCGGCGGCCCGGCACGCTGCCGCCGCCGGACGTCCCGTACCCGCCGGCGCCGTCGGCGCGGCCGCTCTGGTACCGCCGCAGCGGCGGGCCCGCCGTCTTCTGGTGATCGAGGAGCGTCCCCGCGGCCTGCTCTCCCTCGTCGCCGAGAGCGCCGACCGCGACCTCACCCCCGACCACCTGCCGCCGGGGGGCCACCGCGAGGGCGTCCAGGTGGTCAACGCCACGAGCTCGCGGGAAGCCGCCGCCGCCCTGGCCTCGCACTCCTTCCACTGCGTCGTGCTCGAACTCGACATGCCCGGCGGCGAGGCCCTGCGCTTCCTCGACGCGCTCGACGGAGACCCGGCGCTCTCCTCCCTCCCGGTCCTCGCGCACAACAACCCCCGCCTGCAGAGCGGGCAGGACCGGGCGCTGCGGGACCGGGCCGCGTCGCGCCGGCTGGAACTGCTGTCGAGTCTGGACGAGCTCCGGGAACGCATCGTGCTGCACCTGTCCGCAGAGCGGCCGGGGGACGTGCTGCCCCTCGTCCACGAGGAGGCGCAGGACCGGCAGACCGCCCATCCCCTCGACGACGACCTGGCCGGCCGCACCGTCCTCGTCGTCGACGACGACGCGCGCAACCTGTACGCCCTCAGCGGGGTGCTGGAACTGCACGGTGTTCGCGTCCTCCACGCGGAGGACGGCCGCAAGGGGATCGACGCCCTCGTCCGCAACGAGGGCGTCGACCTGATCCTGATGGACGTGATGATGCCGGAACTGGACGGCTACGCGGCGACCGCCGAGATCCGGCGGATGCCCGCCTATGCGGGGCTGCCCATCATCGCGGTCACCGCCAAGGCGATGCCGGGCGACCGCGAGAAGAGCCTGGCCGCCGGAGCCAGCGACTACGTGACCAAGCCGGTCGACACCGACGACCTCATCGCCCGCGTCCGGCACTGGCTCACCGGATGACCCCCGGCACGCAGCGGCACGACGACGCCCGCCCGCCGGGAACGGCCCCGGTCACGGCCGCGGTCACGGCCGCGGTCACGGCCGCGGGAACGGCCTCGGGAACGGGACCGGTCACGGCTGCGGGAACGGCTGCGGGAACGATCGCCGAGGAGCCGTCCTCGAACCCGGCTCCGCACCATGCGCCCCCACCCCTGGGACGCCTGGTCGCCACCGTCGAACGGCTCCGCCGCGAGGTACGGGCGGCGCACGCCGCCGCGGACGGCAGGGCCCTGATCGAACTGGCCAAGGGCATCCTGATCGGACAGCTGAGCTGCACCCCCGCCGCCGCGGCCCGCCAGCTCGACGACCTGTCCCGCGAGACCGGGTTGTCCGCGCTCGAACTCGCCGCCGACATCGTCAACCAGGCTTCCCGCGACCACGTCAGCGAGGTCGCCGCCGCGTTCGCCCGGCGCACCGGCACGCCGGAACCGGCCGAGGCCACCACGGTCTCCGTGCGGCTGCGCACGGCCGAAAGCGGGGTGCTGGCCGCCGCCGACGACACCCAGGCGGTGGCCGAGTCCCTCCTGACGAACGCCCTCGGGCCCCTGGGCGCGGACGCCGTCGCCGTCTGGAGCGCGGCCCCCGACGGCTCCCTGGCCCTCGCGGGCCACGCCGGCTTCCCGCCCGGGGAAGCCGCGCGCTGGCGCCACGTCCCCCCGGGCGTCTCCACCGTGGCCCGACTCGCCCTGCACGAGCGCCGACTGGTCACCCTCACCCGGCTCCAGCACGACGGACCTCCCTCGATCGGACACCTCCAGCGGCCCGACGGCGGGCGGATGGCCGTACCGGCCGGGACCGGCGGACGGATCCACGGCGTCCTCGAAATCTGCTGGCCGCAGCCCCTGGCACCGCAGCCCCCGCAGATCGAGCGCCAGGTCGAGGCCCTCGCCGAACTGTGCGCCCGCACCATGGACGCCGCGCCCACCGGTGATCCCGGCACGCTCGACGCGGTGCTCCCCGACGTCGCGGAGCTGATCGACCTCTCCGAAGGCCTGCACGACCCCGCCGTGGTCCTCACCCCGGTACTCGACCACGAGGGACGGCTGACCGACTTCCGGATCCGGCACGCCAGCAGCCGGTTCGTCGATCCCGCCGGGCGGCCGCGCGGCGACGTGAACGGCGCGCTGCTGCTGGAGGCCTATCCGATGGCCGGGGGCGAGAGCGGGCTCTTCGACATCGTCGAGCGCGTGCACGCGACGGGCGAGCCCTTCCGCGCCGAACGCATGAGCCTGACCGCGCTCGTCGACCAGATCCCCCTCACCTCGGTCGCGGACATCAGCGTCAGCCGCCACGGGGCAGCCGTCCTGCTGATCTGGCGCGTCGAGGACGAAACGGCACGACTGGCCGACCTCCTCCAGCACGCCCAGCGCCTGGGCCGGATCGGCGGCTTCGAGGAGAACCTCGTCACCGGCGGGATCACCTGGAACGCACAGCTCTACGCGCTGCACGGACTGCCGACCACCGCCCCGCCCGTGCGGCTGCGGGAACTGCCCGGCTACGCCCACCCCGACGACTCCGCCGCCCTGGACCGCTTCCTGCGGGCCGTGCTGCGCTACCGCCGTCCGTCCTCCGTCAACCTGCGCCTGCGCAGGCCGGACGGCATCACCCGGCACATCCGCGTCGTCGCCGAGCCCGTCCTCGACGCGGACCAGCGGCTCCACGCCGTCCGCGGCGCCTACCAGGACATTTCCGCGCAGCACTGGACCGAGGTCGCCCTGGCCGCGACCCGGGACCAACTCGCCCACACCGAGGCCGAATCCGCCGAACGCAACCGCCTCGCCCTGCAACTCCAGCACGCGATCATGCCGCCCACCCCGCCGGCCGTCGAAGCACCCGGACTGCGCGTCGCCGTCCGCTACCGGCCGGCTGAGACCGAGTCCCTCGTCGGCGGCGACTGGTACGACACCGTGGTCCTGCCCTCCGGACTGGTCCTGCTCTCCGTGGGCGACGTCGCCGGACACGGCATCGAGGCGGCCACCGGCATGGTCGTCCTGCGCAACGCGCTCCGCGGCCTCGCCGTGACCGGTGCGGGCCCCGCCCAGTTGCTGTCCTGGCTCAACACGGTCACCCACCACCTCGCCAAGCACGTGACGGCCACCGCCGTCTGCGGGATCTTCGACCCCCGTACCAGGGTGCTGCGATGGGCGCGAGCCGGGCACCTGCCTCCCGTACTCGTCCGCGGCGGCGAGGCCGAAGCCTTCCCGCTCATCGGGGGCCTGCTCCTCGGAGCGCTCCCCGAAGTGACGTACGCCGAGCGGGAGGTGCGGCTCGAACCGGAGGACACCCTGCTGATGTACACGGACGGGCTGGTGGAGCGGCGGGACTCCTCGGTGCAGGACTCGCTCGGCCACCTCATGAACGCGGCGGCCGCCGGGGCCGGAGACCTGGACCGACAGCTGGACCGCCTGCTCGCCGAGAGCCGGTCCGACACGGACGACGACACCTGCGTCATCGGAATCCAGGTCGGCTGAAACGCGCCCCGGAGTCCGGACCTCCGGGGGCGATGCCGGCCGCTGGACCGTGGACGGTGCGCACCGCCCCGACCCGCCCACGGGTGCTAGCGTGCGGGCATGCGCGCTCCCCTCGGGTCCTTCGACAACGCGGTGCCGGCTCCGGACTGCCTCGCGGAACTCACCCCGCCGGTCGCCGGAGCGGTCCGCGGCTGGACGGGTGACGTGCCGGCCGACCAGATCGTCTACGTGGACACCGACCCCGCGATCGCCGACACCGGTGCCTTCGTCGCCCACTACGGGCCGGAGCTCCTCGACCGGTCGGCGAACTGCGTGGTCGTCGCCGCCAAGCGCGGCGGCGCGGTCACCCTCGCCGCCTGCCTCGTTCCTTCCGCCGGCCGGGTCGACGTCAACGGCGCCGTCCGGCGCCACCTGGGCGCGCGCAAGGTGTCGTTCGCGCCGATGGAGACGGCCGTGGAGCTGACGGGCATGGAGTACGGGGGCATCACCCCGCTCGGCCTGCCGGAGGGTTGGCCGCTCCTCGTGGACGCGGCGGTCGTCGACATGCCGTACGTACTCGTCGGCAGCGGACGGCGGCGCGGCAAGCTGATCGCCCCCGGGAAGCTGTTCGCGCAGATCCCCGGGGCCGAACTGATCGAGGGCCTCGCGCTCCTCTGACGCTCAGGCGATTCCCACGGTGTACGCGGCGCGGTAGCCGTCCCCGTCGGGAACGAGGGCCAGCGTCATCGCGGCCCCGGAGGCGCGGTAGCGGCCGTCGCGGGCGTTGGGGTGCTGCGGCGCGCGGCGTTCCGCGTACGGCGGGCGCGCGTACACCCGCACCAGGAGGTCCTCGGGGAAGAAGAACTGCGAGGTCGTCTCGGTGCGCCGATCGGGACGCACCTTGAAGTGGATGTGCGGCGCCAGCCCCGCGTACCAGCCGGGCACGATCGTGCGGAACGTGCTGCGGCCGGCTCCGTCCGTGACCTGCGTACCCCGCAGGAAGGTGGCTCCGCCGGTGGAGTAGGCGCCCGAGGCGTCGGCGTGCCAGACGTCGACCGCGGCGTCCGTGACCGGTGGACAGCCCGCCGAGGCCCGTACGACGGTGAGGTCCAGCCGGAACGGCACGCCCTTGCGGCCCTCGGTGATGTCGGAGCGGACCCGGTCCAGGTCCAGGTAGTACGGGCCGGCACCGGCCTCCACGGCGAGGACGCAAGCCGGGGTGCTGCCACCGGGCGACGGCGCGGGGGACGGTGACGCGGAGGGCTGTCCTGCCGCTCCCCGCGTCCCGGGCGGGCCGGAGCAGGCCGCCGCAAGGGCCGCGACCCCGGCCGATCCGGCGGCCAGCAGGAGGGCACGGCGGCTGGTCGGGGAACTGCCGTTCTCGGTCATGCGAACCTCTCCCGCGCGCTGCGCGACCGACGCACGGGCGCACGGGCGCGCGGGCGCACGACGGCCACCGATCGCGCCCACCGTGCCGGACGGAAGGCGTCCCGGCCACCACCGACACACCCGGCCGGGCAGACCGCACCGCCGTGGGGGATCGGAGCGTGAACGAGGACAAGAACTGACCTCGTTCACGCCTACGGTGGTGCTGTCAGGAAGAGCGGCAGGAGAGGGAGAGGCAGATGGACCACTTCGCCCCCGAGGGGTACACCAGCGTCGCGCCGTGGGTCGTCACCGACGACACGGGCGCGCTGCTCGACTTCATCACCGCGGCGTTCGACGGCGAGGAGATCGCCCGGGTCGCGGTCGCGGACGGCAGCATCGGCCACGGAGAGATCCGGGTCGGCGACACGGTCGTGCTGGCCTTCGACCGGCGGCCCGACTGGCCGGCGACGCCCTCGCTGCTGCGGATCTACGTGCGCGACGCGGACGCCGCCATGGCCGCCGCCGTCGCCCACGGAGCGCGCGTGGTCACCGAGGCCGCCGACAGCGCGTGGGGGGACCGCGGGGGCCGGGTGAGGGACCCGTTCGGCAACATCTGGTGGGTGACGAGCCGGGCCGAGGAGGTCGCGCCGGACGAGGCCTGGCGGCGCATGTCCGAACCGAAGTACGCCGCATCCATGCGCACGGCCCAGCAGACCCTGGACGCCGAACTCAGCGGCCGCCCCACCGGCGTGGCCAGCACCCCGCAGCGGCCGACCGACTAGGACGCTTCCTTCGGATCACTCGGATCGGTCCCCGCTCCCTGGGCGGCACGCGGCACGCGGCACGCATCAACCAGCGATCCGATGATCTGAAGGGAACGGTCTAGAGCCGGATCATGTCAGTCATGTCTGGCATGTCCGTCATAGGTGACCGGGGCGGGATCAAGCCTGGCAGTAGCCAGGGCTGGAAGAGGCTCAGTACCGCGAGTACAAGGAAGGCGGCCCCGACGACCTGCGCGAAGACGGGGCCCAGCCGCCAGAGCTTCTCCACGAAGATCACCACGGCCACCGCGGCCATGGCCAGGACGTTCATGACGCCCAGCGGGACGAGCACGACCATCAGCCCCCAGCAGCAGCCGACGCAGTACGCCCCGTGGTGCGCCCCGACCCGCAGATCGCGCGCCCGGGGCCGGAAGCCCGCGTAGCGCACGAGCTGGCCCATCGGGCTCCGGCAGTGCCGCAGGCAGAGGTCCTTCCACGGG
Organism: Streptomyces sp. NBC_01214; assembly: GCF_026340975.1. Lineage (GTDB taxonomy): Bacteria > Actinomycetota > Actinomycetes > Streptomycetales > Streptomycetaceae > Streptomyces. The sequence goes on from NZ_JAPEOS010000001.1 coordinate 4,529,302, forward strand.
CCGAACTGGTACAGCCCGGCGACCAGGAAGGCCCCGGCGCCGATCCAGCGCCCGGCGCCCGGATGCTCGTCCACCAGGGCCCCGGTCCCGGCGAGGAGCCCGTAGGCGATCAGGCCGAAGGCCGTCCAGGCCAGCAGGTACCCGCCGACGAACTGGGCGGTACGAGCCACCCGCACGACTCCCGTGGGCGACCGGCGCCCGATGGCCCGCGCCCAGGTGAGGGCCACGGGGGCCACGGACGGGAACATCATGGCGACCATCATGACCAGCCACAGCAGCAGGAACAGCGGGACGCCCATGCCCATGGTTCCCGGCTCGACCCCCATGTCACGGGTCTGGTCGACCACGAGCACCCAGGCGAGGAGGGCGATCGACGCCATCACGGACCAGGCGAACGCGAGCTGCCGGGCGGACAGCAGATTCGCCGGACGCAGAGGGGGTGACAGGGCCTTCCGGTCGAGGCGCACACCTCCAGCACATCACGGCGGACCTGCGCGTGCGCGCGGGAACGCGTGTACACGGAAAGCACCTGCTCCGCGTGACCCTGCGGTGGGACAATCGGGGTGGATACCCGTACGACCCGGGCGTGGGCCGGCGATGGTTCCCGGGGGCTCTGCCGTCCTCCCGAGACCGACGTCCCGGCGCGGTCACGAGGAGGCACGGAGATGTCCGAGACGACGGCGACCGTTCCCCGGTGGCACGCGGCGGGAGACTGGTTCGACACCTGCAAGTGCAACGTGCCCTGCCCCTGCTCGTTCGCACAGCTGCCCACCCACGGGGATTGCGACGGCATCCTGGCCTGGCACATCCGCGAGGGCAGCTACGGTGACGTACGGCTGGACGGCCTGAACGTGCTGATGCTGGCCTCGTTCGTCGGCAACATCTGGGCCGAGCACACGGACGCGTACGCCGCGGTCTTCGTCGACGAGCGCGCCGACGCCCCCCAGCGCGAGGCGCTCCAGATGATCTTCGGCGGTCAGGCGGGCAGTTGGCCCGCCGAGATGGTGAGCATGATGGGCGCCGAAATGCGCGGCATGGAGTTCGCCCCCATCGAGATCGAGGTCGCCGACGACCTCGCGAGCTGGCGGGCCGTGGTACCGGGCCGGGTCGAGGCGAGCGCGGCCGCGCTGACGGGACCCACGACCCCGGAGGGTGCGCGCGTCCAGTCGACCAACCTGCCGGGTGCGGAGACCGGACCGGGCCAGGTCGCGACCTGGGGTCGCTCGACGGCGGACCGCGCCGATGCCCACGGCTTCCTTTGGAGCCGCGAAGGCCGCTCCAGCAAGCACATCACCTTCGACTGGACCGGGCCCGACTAGCAGGGTCGTCCCCCTCGGATGCGCCGCGAGGCGCGGTGCCGGCCTCGAAGCTGCGCAGCGCTGTTGCCCGCCGGCCCGGCGGGGCTACCGTTGACGCTGTTGCCCGGGGACGGCGAAGGGGGAGCTTCATGCTGGACGAGGCGATGGTCGCGTTGGCGACTTCGGTCGGTTCGGGCGTCGTGCAGGCCGCCGGAACGGACGCCTGGCTGGCGTTGCGGAACCGGCTGGGCCGGCTGTTCGGCCGCGGGGACCGGCAGCAGGAGGCCGTCCAGCTGGAACGCCTGGACCGGACCGCGGCCGAGCTGACGGCGGCCGGGCAGGACGGCAACGCGCCGGAGGGCAACGGGCCGGAAGGGAACGGGAACGAGGAGCGGAGCAGGCACGGCGAGGCCTGGCGGACCCGTACCGAGGACCTGCTGGAGGAGCTGGATCCGGACGAACGGGCCGCAGCCGCGGCGGAGCTCCGGGCCCTGCTCGACGAGGCCGCGCAGGCGGTGCGCCCGGCCGCCGGAGGCGAGGGGTTCACGGGGAACGTGTTCCTCGGCCCGACGGCGGCGCAGTCCGGGCACGGCAACATCCAGGTGAACCGGTTCGACTCCCGCCCGTGAACGGGGCGGAGTCCGACGGGGGCGACGGCGGGCGCGATGACGGCCGCCGCGGCGATACCTACGGGGGCCCGACCGGGGTGCAGCGCGGCAGCGGGAACCTCCAGGTCAACTTCCACGAGCACCGTGCCGGCATCGTGTCGGCGTGCGCGGTCGCCCTGGTGTGCGTGGCCACCGTGATCGCCGTCCGGGTGGGCGGCGCGGACTCGGACACCGGTGCCGTCCCGCCGCCCGCCAAGAGCACGACCTCGTCCCCCGCACCGCGTCCGGGTTCGGGTACGGGTACGGGTGCGGGTACGGGTACGGCGGATCCGTCGGTCCTCACCGGGCGGCTGGTCAACTACGACAGCAAGCTGTGCTTGCGGGTTCCCGGCACCGACGACGGCCTCGTCCCCGTGCAGGACACCTGCACCGACGACGCCGACCGGACCTGGACGCTCGCCCTGCAGGCCGGCGGCGGTGACACCCGCACCCTGCGCAACGCGCACAGCGGCCGGTGTCTGGCCGTGGTGGGCTCGGAGAACTTCGCCCCGGCCCGTCAGTTCGCCTGCACCGCCGCTCGGAACGACGGGCAGCACTGGGAACTGCAGTGGGGGAGCGGCGACCGGGCCGACCAGTTCGTGCTGCGCAATGCCGTCAACACCAAGTGCCTGACGGTCCAGGGCCGCGAGGCGGCCCGGCCCGCGACGCAGACGTCCTGCGGCGACCACTACGACGACCAGTGGTGGCAGCTCGCCCCCTAGGAGGTGTCGTGTCGGCGCCGGGGCACTCGAGCCCCGGGCCGAGCGGCGGCTCGGCCCGGGCGCGGGGCTCGGCGGCGCGGGCACGCGGGCGGACGAGCGTCCGCAGCATCGCCGCGCCCGCCACCACCGCGCACCCGTGCAGCACCACCGCGACGGCGAGGTTCTCGGGCGGGCGTGCGCCGACCGGTTCGGCCCAGGCCACGTACACGGTGATGGGCAACTTCCATCCGCTCCACGCGAACAGCGAACCCGACCCGACCCAGCCGAACACCAGGGGCAGCAGGCGTGGCAAGCGGGCAGGTCGGGCCCGGGCGATCGTTCCGACGGCGGCGGAAGCGGCCAGCGCCCAGAATCCGGAGATCGCCCCCAGCACGTACCAGTCGGCGTTCCGTTCGACCGGGTGCGCGATGCCCGCCGTGCCGCCGGCCGCCCAGTAGAGCCAGAGCAGCCCGACCGCCGCACCGACGCCGGCCGCCCAGGGCAGGGCCGTGCGGGGGCCCCCGCCGACGCGCCCGGTGAACGCATCCGGCCAGCGCCGCCGCAGGTACGCGGGGACCGCGAGGGTCAGCCCCAACCCCATCCCCACGAAGCCGAACTGGACCAGTACGCCCTCCCAGACCGGCATGGCCGGATCGGTTGGATCGGCCGGACTCCCGGCCCCGCCGCCCTGTGCGTCGCCGCTCGTGTCCAGGAGCGCGCCGAGCACGCCGAACGGGAGGATCGAGACGAGGAACCCCGACCCCACCCACGCGCAGAACGCGACCGGCGCCCCCGGTATCCGCATGCCCCACGGCCGCACCAGCGCCAGCGCCAGTGCGATTCCGATCGCGGCCATACCGACCGTGATGGTGTTGAGCACCACCCACTCCGCCTTGCCGAACCCGTTGCCGACCGGCAGCAGCCCCATGAGCGAACCCACCACCCAGGACACCTTGATCAGCAGGTACGGCAGCAGTGCCAGTGCCGCCCCGTACGCGGCTCGCCGCCCGACCCGATCCCACCGTTCCACCCGAACTCCCCTTCCATCAGATGGAATCCCATCTTCGAAGGTGGCCCCGAGCGGCCGCGTCCCCCGCCCGTCGCACTCGCCTCCCCCGTCCGAGGGAGGCGGTGGGATACCACGGGACCACCCGGCGGGGCCGGGCGAGGACGGCGGGCACGAAAATTTCACAACTCGGCCCGGACCGTGCGCAGTACGCGACCCAGGGCATTCCGCGGGGTCGCCGCCGTCTGCCGGGGCCGGCTCCGGAGCCGGCCGCAGGGCCGGATCCGCGTGCGTGCGCGCACCCCGGCCCGCGTACGGCGGGCTCGGCCCGAGGAGTTCCCGTGTGGCGAGAACCCGCCCGGTCGGCGGCGCGGCCCAGGTGGGCCCCTCCTCCGGGGGCACCGAGAACGTCCCAGGCCGCGGCGGCCCGGACCCGTACTGCGGCAGCGAGTTCGCCCCAGCGGCCGGTCCGGGCACCACGGCCGGGTCCGGCGGGAAATCGCGGTCGCGGGCGGACCGCGCACCGGGCCGGTCCGGGGTGCCGTCCGCGGGGCGGCGCGCTTGCCCGTCGCGGGGCCGGCCCGACCGGTCCGTGCCTACGTCATGTGCGGAGCACCTTTGCTCAATCATGACCGGGGCATGGCAGGGATGTTACGCGTCCCTGGGCCTCTTGTGGGTGCGACGGGGCTGGGTCAACCTTTCGTAGGCGACAGCCAGTCGGGCTTCGCATTGTCATGGCCATGCCTACATGCATGGCTCCGTCAGGTCGCTGCTCCACCCCCGCAGCGTCCACCCAGAGGAGGACCCCCCACATGTCCGTGATGCGTCACACCCGCCGGAGGCTCGCCGGTATCAGCGCGACCGCAGTCGCCGCCCTCGCGCTCGGCGCGGCCGCCGCGTTACCCGCCTCGGCGGCCGACAACGGCGCGCAGGGCGTGATCGAGAACGCCGGCGCCGCCGGAACCGTCTCCGGCAGCTACATCGTGACCCTGGAGGACTCCGCCGCACGCTCCACCGCCGACAGCGGCAAGGCCGTCGCGAAGCGGTACGGCGCGAAGATCGACAAGACCTACAGCGCCGCCCTCAACGGCTACTCCGTCGAGGTCTCCGAGGCCCAGGCGAAGAAGCTCGCCGCCGACCCGGCGGTCAAGTCCGTCGTGCAGAACCGCGTCTTCACCGTCGACGCGACCCAGCCCAACCCGCCGTCGTGGGGCCTGGACCGCATCGACCAGCGCGCGCTCCCGCTCAACCAGAGCTACACCTACCCGGACAAGGCCGGCGAGGGCGTCACCGCCTACGTCATCGACACCGGTGTCCGCATCACGCACCAGGACTTCGGCGGCCGCGCCTCCTACGGCTACGACGCCATCGACAACGACAACACCGCCCAGGACGGCCACGGCCACGGCACGCACGTCGCCGGAACCGTCGCGGGCGGCGCGTACGGCGTGGCCAAGAAGGCCAAGATCGTCGGCGTCCGCGTGCTCGACAACAACGGCAGCGGTACGACGGCCCAGGTCGTCGCGGGCATCGACTGGGTGACGCGCAACGCGGTCAAGCCGGCGGTGGCCAACATGTCGCTCGGCGGCGGAGCGGACTCCGCGCTCGACACGGCCGTGCGCAACTCCATCGCCTCCGGCATCACCTACGGCGTCGCCGCGGGCAACGAGTCCACCAACGCGTCGACGAAGTCCCCGGCGCGCGTGGCCGAGGCCATCACGGTCGGCGCCACCACCAACACCGACGCCAAGGCCAGCTACTCCAACTACGGCACCGTTCTGGACCTCTTCGCGCCGGGCTCCTCCATCACCTCCTCGTGGGGCACCGGCGACACGGCCACCAACACCATTTCCGGCACCTCGATGGCCACCCCGCACGTGGTCGGCGCGGCGGCGCTGTACCTGGCGCAGAACCCGGCCAGCACGCCCGCCCAGGTCCGCGACGGCCTGGTGGGCGCAGCGACCCCGAACGTGGTGACCAGCCCCGGTACGGGCTCCCCGAACCTGCTGCTCAACGTGGGTGAGGGCGGCACCGTCCCGCCCGGCAAGCGGTTCGAGAACACCGCCGACTACGCGATCAACGACAACGCCACCGTCGAGTCGCCCGTCACCGTCGGCGGGGTCGCGGGCAACGCCCCGGCGTCACTGGCCGTCGCCGTCGACATCAAGCACACGTACATCGGTGACCTCAAGGTGGACCTGGTCGCGCCCGACGGCACCGTCTACACCCTGCACAACCGCGCCGGCGGCAGCGCGGACAACATCATCAAGACCTTCACGGTCAACGCCTCCTCCGAGGTCGCCAACGGGGTGTGGAAGCTCCGCGTGAACGACAACGCGAACGTCGACACCGGCAAGATCGACTCGTGGGCGCTCCAGTTCTGACACCCGGGGAACGGCGCGTGACTTCTGAGCCGCGATGAACAGGCGGGGGCGACCACAGGGCGGTCGCCCCCGCTGCGTTGTGCCCTGCCGCGTTGCGTTGCCGCCAGGCGCTCACGGCGGACGACAAAAAGAAAGGGCAAGGAGGTTACCCACTCCTTGCCACTCTCAAGGTATAGCGCACAGGGGGCCTTGCGGCAAGACCCGGGTCGTGGAGCAGAATCTCCGATCGAAGCCAGAACCTGTCGAAATCAGTGATTCGCGAAGTACGTACGGCCATGCCGGCGTACGGGCCTGCGGGGACGCGGGGCGGTTGGCGAGACGCAACCTTGTCGAATGGGGGATCTTGATGATTGACGTGATCGTCGTCGGTGGCGGCCCGACCGGTCTGATGCTGGCCTGCGAGTTGAGGCTGCACGGTGTGCACGTGCTCGTGCTGGAGAAGGAGACGGGGCCGACCCCGTACGTCCGCGCACTCGGCCTCCACGTGCGCAGCATCGAGGTGATGGCCCAGCGCGGCCTGTTGGACCGGTTCCTCGCGCACGGCCGGCGCTACGAGGTCGGCGGCTTCTTCGCCGGCCTCGGTACGTCCTGGCCCGAGCGGATGGACACCGCCCACTCGTACGTGCTCGGCATCCCCCAGACGATCACCGATCGCTTGCTGGCCGAGCGCGCCGCCGAGCTCGGCGCCGAGGTCCGGCGCGGCTGCGAACTGGTCGGGCTGAGCCAGGACGAGGACGGGGTGGACGTCGAGCTGGTCGACGGTACGCGGCTGCGCTCGCGCCACCTCGTCGGTTGCGACGGCGGCCGCAGTACGGTGCGCAAGTTGCTCGGCGTCGGCTTCCCCGGCGAGCCGTCCCGGGTCGAGACGCTGTTGGGCGAGATGGAGTTGACGGCGGAGCCCGGAACGCTGGCCGCGGTGATGGCCGAAGTGCGCAAGACGCAGCTGCGGTTCGGCGCGGCGCCCCTCGGGGACGGGGTGTACCGCGTCGTCGTGCCCGCCGAGGGGGTGGCGCAGGACCGGGCCGTCCCGCCGACCTTCGAGGAGTTCAAGCAACGGCTGCGGGCCGTCGGCGGCACCGACTTCGGCGTGCACTCACCGCGCTGGCTGTCGCGGTTCGGCGACGCCACCCGGCAGGCCGAGCGCTACCGGGTCGGCCGGGTGTTGCTGGCCGGCGACGCGGCGCACATCCACCCGCCGACCGGCGGCCAGGGCCTCAACCTCGGCGTCCAGGACGCCTTCAACCTCGGTTGGAAACTCGCCGCCGAGGTGGGCGGCTGGGCACCGGAAGGGCTGCTGGACAGCTACGAGGCCGAACGGCACCCGGTGGCGGCCGACGTGCTGGACAACACCCGCGCGCAGATGGAGCTGATGTCCACGGAGCCCGGCGCCCGGGCGGTGCGCCGGCTGGTGTCCGAGCTGATGGAGTTCGAGGACGTCAACCGGTACCTGATCGAGAAGATCACCGCCATCGGGCTCCGCTACGACTTCGGTGACGGCCACGAACTGCTCGGCCGGCGGATGCGGGACGTCGCGCTGAAGGGCGGGAACCTCTACGAGCTGATGCACGAGGGGCGCGGACTGCTGCTGGACCAGACGGGCCGGCTCTCGGTGGCGGGCTGGGCGGACCGCGTCGACCACGTCGTCGACGTCAGCGAGGAACTGGACGTGCCCGCGGTGCTGCTGAGGCCGGACGGCCACGTGGCGTGGGTCGGTGACGATCAGCAGGACCTGCTCGACCGGTTGCCCACGTGGTTCGGCGCTGCCGCGGACTAGGTTCTGCTGCGGACTGGTCATTTTCGGCCGTCCGTGCCGAGAATGACCGTCCGAGATCGGCCGTTCGAGATCGACCGCCCGAGAGCAACCGTCCCGACGTCCGGGCGTCCAGACATCCCACGGAGAAGTACATGGCAGTGAACCAGGGGCAGCGCCCGGTCCGGCAGCTGCCCGTCGGCTGGGCCCTCACCCTCGCCTTCGATGTCCTGGCCACCGTCCTGGCGTCCCTCGTACTGTGCGGTCTCGGCCTCCTGCTGCCCGGGATCGAGGAGGACTACGGTCCCGCCACCGGGCCCACCTCGCCCACGGCTCTCGCCCTGTTCGCGGCCGCCCTCGGGCTGATCGCGTCCCTGGCCGCGACGGCGACCCTGCTGTCACGGGCCGGGACCGAACGGGCCCGACGCCTCCCGCTGTGGCTCTCGGCCGGCCGCCTCGCCCTGCTGCTGCTCGCCGCGGCGACCTTCGTCGGGTACGGCATCCTCGTGATCGAGCCGTGAGGGAGGGAGGGGGCTGATCCGTCCAGCGCCGCCGACCTGCGAGAACGTAGGACCGTGCACGCCGTTGCTTGCACGATCCTCGCATTCCCGGGAGAGGTGAACCCAAAGGGTGCTGCAATGGAGGCATGTGCCTCGAAGAGCTCCGCACCCTGCTGGCGCGGCACGCCCGCCCCGACTGGACCACTGCCGTCGACGGCGTCCTGATCTCGAAGGTCGACCGGCCGGATCCGCCCGCGCCCTCCATGTCGGGCACCGTCCTGGCCGTGATCGCCCAGGGAGCCAAACGAATCGCGCTGGGCGAACGGGTCTACGAGTACGGAGCCGGCCAGTACCTGGTGGCATCCGTCGACCTGCCCGTCACCGGGCAGTTCACCCAGGCCGCCCCCGACCGGCCGGCCCTCGGCTTCGGCCTGGTGCTCGACCCGTCCGCCGTCGCCGAACTGCTCCTACGGGCCGGTCCCGGGGACACCCCCCGTACCGGCTCGGGCGCCGCGCCGTCGGGGATGGCCGTCAGCGACGCCCCGCCGGCCCTGCTCGACGCGGTGGTCCGGTTGCTGCGCCTGCTCGACGAGCCCCGCGACCGGGCCGTGCTGGCCCCGCTGGTCAAGCGGGAGATCCTGTGGCGTCTGATCACCGGCGAGCAGGGGGCGGCCGTGCGCCAGCTCGGCCTCGCCGACAGCGGCCTCAGCCACGTGTCCCGGGCCGTGCGCTGGATCCGCGAGCACTACGCCGAGCCCTTCCGGGTCGAGGACGTGGCACGGCTGTCCGGCATGAGCGTCTCCGCGTTCTACCGCCACTTCCAGGCGGTGACCGCGATGAGCCCCATCCAGTTCCAGAAGCAGATCCGGCTCCAGGAGGCCCGGCTGTTGCTCGCCACGCACCCGGGCGACGTCACGGGGGTCGGCCACCGCGTCGGCTACGACAACCCGTCGCAGTTCAGCCGCGAGTACCGCCGTCAGTTCGGCGCACCCCCGAGCCGGGACGCGGCCCGACTGCGCACCACCGTACGCGCACCGGTCCCCTTTGGCGCCCTGCCCTGATCGAAGCAGGTGATCGGCGAGGATCGTGCAAGGAGGGGCGAGGATAGGTCTACTGTTCGTGCAGGTCAGGGCGATTCAATGGGATCAGAAGTTCTTCCGGGGAGCAGGAAAATGCCTGTCTGCCCGCGGATCCCACCACATCGCGAGGGACACACCATGAAGACCGTTCTGATCACCGGTACCTCCTCCGGCTACGGCCGGGAGACCGCCCGCTACTTCCACGAGCAGGGGTGGAACGTCATCGCCACCATGCGGACGCCGCGTACGGGCGTCCTGCCCGAGTCGGACCGGCTCCGCGTGGTCGAGCTCGACGTGACCGAACCCGCGAGCATCAGTGCCGCGCTCGAAGCGGCCGGGCCCGTCGACGTCCTGGTCAACAACGCGGGCGTCCCCTCGATCGGAGTGTTCGAGGACACCCCCATGGCCCGGGTGCGCGAGGTCTTCGAGACCAACACGTTCGGCGTGATGGCGATGACGCAGGCGGTACTGCCGCAGTTCCGCGAGCGCGGATCCGGCGTGATCATCAACGTGACCTCCAGCGTGGTGCTGGGCCACATGCCGCTCTCGGCCGTCTACAAGGCGAGCAAGATGGCCGTCGAGGGGTTCACCGCATCTCTGGCGCTCGAGCTCGCGCCCTTCGGCGTACGGGCGAAGACGGTCGAGCCGGGCGCCTGCCTGACGACGAACTTCGGGCAGCGGGCGACGAACGGCGAGTCGCCGGACGAACTGGTTCCGGAGCCCTACGCGGCCTTCGCGAAGAAGGCCATGGAGGAGTTCATGGGCCAGGACCTCTACACCAGGGAGAGCGACGTCGCCGAGACCGTGTGGCGGGCGGCCCACGACACGACCGGGCAGCTGCGATTCCCGGCCGGTGCCGACGCGGTGCGGCTCGCCCAGGCGAAGTGATCGACCACCTGCTGCCCGGTGGCGTCACAGGTGCCGGCACCAGCGCCGGCACCGGCGGCGGGGCCGATCACGGAGCCGGCGCGCGGGGGGCCCGGCGGACTTCCTCCGGCAGGTCCTGAGGGACCGTGGCGGCCCCGTCGGCGCGCACGGCATCCACCACGGTCTGATGCAGGACGCGGCTGAACTCCTCGGATTCGCAGCGCACCGGACTGCCGGTCACGGTGAACCAGTCCGAGCCGCCGCTGTACTGCACCGCCACATGGGCCTCCGGGTCCGACCAGGTGGTGTGCACGGTCAGGTCGCCCGTGAGGACTCCCGCCTCGTCGGTGCGTACTCCGCCCCGTCCGGCGAAGACTCCTGTCGTCGTCCACGAAGCCCAGGTCATGGCGCATCGCCCCTCACCGCGGAGTGCCTCTGATGCTTCCACGCTACGGCGGCTCCGGGAATCCCGCGTCCCCGCGGCGGCGCGGGACGGCCGGGCGGCCCGCTGGCGGCGATCAGTGGCCCGCGGCGGCCTTGACCAGGGCGACCGCGGTGCCGATGGCCGCGTCCAGGGTGCCGGCCAGCAGGGCCAGGCCCGTGCCGCCACCCATGCGGATACCGCCGTACCACCCCCAGGTGAACAGCCCGGCGACGCTCACCCCGGCCGAGACCAGCAGGGCGGTGTCCACCGCCATCAGCCCGAGCGCCGCCGCACCGATCAGGACCAACGGTCCCGCGGCGGACAGCAACAGAGGGCTGCTGACGGACAGCATGCGGCGCAGCTCGTGGCCGGTCGCCAGGCGGCTGTGGACGACGCGGTGGGCCTGCTGGTCGGCGACCAGCGCGGCCAGCCAGAGGCCCAGCGCGGTGGTCACCACGGTCGCGGCGGCTCCGGTGGCGCCGACGTGGTCGGAGGCCGCGAGCCCGAGCACCACCGAGATCATGGTGATGGTCGCGTACAGCCGCTCCTTCAGCCGCGCGGCGGCGAAGTGCGGATCGCGATCGAAGGCCTGCTCGTCGTCGGCGCCGGGGGCGGCTCCGCCGGGGGACCCGGCCGGGGGCGTCTCGTCAGGGGCCATGCCGCCTACGGTAGGGCCGGCCGACGGCCCCGCCCCGCAGGCGAGCGGGCAGCGCGCCGTCCGGAGGAGCGCCGCCGGCCATCGCCGCGTCCGGCCGCTTCACTGAACGGGGCGGTGGCCCCCTTCCGCACGGGGTCTTCGTGGTCTTCGATCATGAGGTCGCTCATGTCACGGACCGTGCCACCGGGCCACGGCCTTCCGGTGCGTGCTCCCCGGACGCGCCGGCCGGGCCCGGGAGACCGGTGCGGCGCAGGGCGGCGGGTGTGGTGCCGTACCAGCGCAGGACCGCCCGGCGCAGGGCGCGTGCGTCGGCGTAGCCGCTGCGGGCGGCGATCGCGTCGACGCTGAGGTCGGTGCCGTGGAGCAGCCGTGTGATGTGGTCCCGGCGCGCGGCCTCCACCTCGTTGCTCCACGTGGTGTCGTGTTCGTCGAGGCGGCGCTGGAGGGTCCGCGGGCTGACGGCCATGCGCCGTGCCACCGCCGGCAGCGTCGGAACGGTTTCGTCGTGGACGGAGGCCAGCGCGGTGCGGAAGAGGTCCAGCCAGCTGTGCAGCGGGATCGCGGTGGCCAGGGTCTGGTCGGCGTGCCTGCGCAGCACGGTGGACAGGCCGGGCTGCGCGTGCGGTGTCGGCCCGGTCAGGTCGGAGGCGAGGAAGGTGAGGGTGCTGCTCGGGGCCTCGAACTCGATGTTGCGGGTGCCGTACAGCTCGATCAGGGCGTCGTGCCGGCGGGGTGTCCTGGCGGCCAGGCTGACCCGGAGGGGGACGAGGGGGCGCTGTGCGGCAGCGCTGAGGCGCCGTTGGTACAGGCCGAGCGCAAAGGCGCGGATGGCGCAGGCCGGTTCGTAGCTCTGATCCGCCTCGTTCATGTGGCTGATGACGATCTGCTCGCCGTTCTCGGCGATCCGCAGGGCGTCGGTGCTGGGGTCGCCGACGATCGAGAGGTAGGCGGCGGCGTCCCGGATCCCTTCGAGCGGAGTGGGCGCCGAGGTGATCAGGTAGTCCCAGACGCCGAGGGTGCCGATGCTCGACTGCTCGGCCAGCAGGAGGGACAACTCGGTCCAGGGCACGCGGACGGTCGTCAGTTCGGCGATGCGGATGCCCGTGGCCGCGGGCGTCCGGCACAGGTCGTCGTTGAGGTGCTCGGGCGCCAGGCCCAGCAGGTGTGCGTACCCGTGCGCGGGTATGTCGAACAGGCGCGCCGCGGTGATGCTCAGCCGGGTGATGGCGGAGGAGGTGGTTCCGTGGTGTGCTTGCGTGATCACAGGGGCTGAGCATAGACGAGCGGGAACGTCCGGTCGTCGGTCCGGACCGGCGCAGGAGGTTCCCAACTCCGCCTGTGGGACCGACCCGTGGCGCGGACGGTCCCCTGGCTGGCGTGAGCTGCCCTGGCCCGGCGGTGTGCGCGGCCATAGCGTGGTGATCGTTCTCGCGGGGTGTGGACGGCCGGCCGCCGGCCTGGTGCACCGGACCGAAGAGCCGCTGCCCGAAGGCGCTTTCCGGGTGCGAGTACCTGCCAACGATCCGTTCTGCGAGGAGTGTCCGTGGAGTTGACCCGAGACGATGTCGCGCTGGCCGCTTTGGTTCCGGCGCCGGCGGCCGCACAGGACACCGCCACCGTGTCCGTCACCACGGCGCCGCGCCCGGCGTGACGTCGCCCGGGCGCCCCGGCGAACGCACTGCCCCGGACGGGGGTCTGGGCAGTGCGGGGGACCAACGGGGCCGGGCACGGCCGTCGGCCCACGCCGGGTCCGTCCGGACGCACTGACCCGCACGGGGGTGGGGTCAGTGCGGAATGCTGTCGATCAGCTCTCGGGCACCCTGCCGGAGGAGGGCGACCGCGACGGACGTGCCGAGGGTGGCCGGGTCGAGGCGGCCCGCCCACTCGTGCGCGTTCAGGACCTCCTTGCCGTCCGGCGAGAACACGCAGGCCCGCAGGGAGAGGTCCCCTCCGCGTTCCGCCCGCGCGTACCCCGCGATCGGGCTGTTGCAGTGGCCCTGGAGGACGTGGAGGAGCATCCGCTCGGCGACCGTCTCGCGGTGCGTGTCCGGGTGGCCGAGGGCGCTGACGGTGTCGATGAGTTCGGTGTCGTCCTCCCGGCACTGGAGCGCGAGGACACCGGCGCCGATCGGCGGCATCAGGGTGTCCACCGGGACGATCTCCGTGATGGCGTCCGCGCGGCCGATGCGGTGGAGTCCGGCGACGGCCAGGAGGAGCGCGTCCGCCTCACCTGCGGCGAGCTTCTCCAGGCGCCTGTTGGCGTTCCCGCGCATCGGCACGCACTCCACGTGCGGGTACGCGGCGGCGAGCTGGGCGATCCGGCGCACAGAGGAGGTCCCGATGCGGGTGCCGGGCGGGAGCCGGTCGAGGGTGAGCCCCTGCGGGTGGATCAGGGCGTCGCGGATGTCGTCGCGCTCCAGGAACGCGGCGAAGACGGTTCCGGCGGGCAGTGGACGGTCGGCCGGGACGTCCTTGACGCAGTGCACGGCGAGGTCGGCCTCACCGGCGAGGATCGCGGCGTCGACCTCCTTGGTGAACGCGCCCTTGCCCTCGACCTGTGAGAGGTCTCCCATCCACTTGTCGCCGGTGGTCTTCACCGGCAGGACGGTGGTCCTGATCTCCGGGTGGAGTGCGGCGAGCTCGGCGCGGACGCGCTCCACTTGGGCGAGGGCCATCGGTGAATCGCGGGAGACGATGCGGATCAGATCAGCGGGCATGCGGGCACGATACGCCCTCGGGCCCGGCCGGCGGGCATCGGTGCCGGGGGCCATCGGCCGTACGGGGTAGGCGAGTTGGTTGCTTCGGGAACGTGTTCGAGGGACCCGGCGCGCCACGCATGGTCCCCCCGGAGCGGGCGGCCGGCACGGTCGATCGCCCCCGCCCCGTGAGCCCGCAGGTCCGCGGGGCGCGGCGTGCGTGCCTGTGACCGGTACTCCTGCTGGAATGGCTGCTTCGGCGGTCCGTGGCGAGGAGGTCCGTTGCCGGAGCGTGGCGGGGGCCCCACCGGGTCCGCGGGTGGGCCCGAGGGGTTGTGGGCACGTGTCCGGGCGGCCGAGGCCGCCGTCGGACAGATCGGTACGACCCTCGACGCGGTGACCACCTGCCAGGAACTGGCCGGTTTCCTGTCCCGGAACATGTGCGACGCGGTCGCCGTGGACCTCGTGGCGGAGGACGGCGGTTCCCACCGCGTGGCGACGGCAGGAGCCGTCGGGCTGCTGACGGCGAGCGTCGACGCACCTGCCGCGGTACGGGCGTCGGACGGCGGACACCAGCTCTCCGAGTGGGCGACGGTCGCCGACGGCGTTCCGGTCCACGTCCTCTTCGTCCCGCTGCCGGACCGGGAACGGGTCCACGGAATGCTGACCGTCGTACGGGCCCGCGCGGGGTTCGGCGACCACGAGGCGGCGACGGTCCACTTCGCGGCCCGGCTGGCGGCGGTGCACCTGGGGCACGCCCGGCAGTTGGCCGCCACCGAGCACACCGTCTCGCACCTCCAGCGGGCGCTCGTAGCGGAACCGGGCCGCCCGCACCCCAACCTGGAGGTGGCCAGCCGCTATCTGCCGGCCGGCCCCCGGGCGCTGGTGGGGGGCGACTGGTTCGAGACGATCCGCCTCCACTACGGGCGCACGCTGCTCGTCGTCGGAGACGTGATGGGCCACGGGCTCGACGCGGCCGTGGACATGAACGCGTACCGCTCCACCCTGCGGGACGTGGCGTCGACGGACCTCGCCCCGCACCGCGTCCTGCGCCAGCTCGACGCCCTGGCCGCCGGCGACGCGACCCGCAGGCCGGCGACCTGCCTGCTCGTACGCGTCGATCCCGCGCGCGGCGTCGCGATGTTCGCCGGTGCCGGCCACCTGCCGCCGGCGGTCTTCGGGGCCGACGGTTCGGCCTCGCTGGTCGACGTTCCGGTCGGCCCGCCGCTGGGCACCGGCATCGGCGGCTACGAGGCCGTCACGCGCGCGATCACGCCCCAGGAGACCCTGCTGATGTTCACCGACGGGTTGGTGGAGCGGCGGGGCGAGGACATCGACGTCTCGCTGGCCCGGCTGGTGGCAGTGCGCCCCCCGGTGGGGGCGGGAGTGGACGCGGTGGTGGACGCCGTCGTGGAGGGCCTCGACGCCCGGCACGCGGAGGACGACGTCGCCGTGCTCGCCGCCCGGGCCCGTCCCCGCCCGCCCACGGACCTCGGAGCCGCCCCCTCCGGCATGCCCGGACGGCCGGGCCGACCTACGGTGGAACGGTGAGCCACCGCCTCGCCTGCGTGGCCCTGACCGGCACCCTGTGCGCGACGGCGTTGTCATGCACAGGGGAATTGCCCGAAGCGCGCTTCCAGGCCGCGCGCCAGCCCGTGGTGAAGACGCTGTCCGCGCACGTTACGGCCGTCCCCCCGGAGAAGCTGGCCGCCACCCACCACCCCGGCTGTCCCGTGCCGCCGGAGCAGCTCCGGCTCGTCCGGATGAACCACTGGGGCTTCGACGGCACGGTGCACCGGGGCGAACTGGTGGTCCACGAGGACGTGGTCGCCCCCGTGCTGAAAGCCTTCGGGAAGGCCTTCGCCGCCCGCTTCCCGATCCGTCGGATGCGGGTGATGGCCGAGTACGGCGGCAGCGACGCCGCGGCGATGGCCGACGACAACACCTCCGCCTTCAACTGCCGGCGGGTCACCGGAGACCCGAGCCGGATGTCCCGGCACTCCTGGGGCGACGCCATCGACATCAACCCCGTCGAGAACCCTTACGTCGACGTCCGGGGCACCAGCCATCCGCCGAACGGTCGCTCCCATCTCGACCGCGGCCGCACCAGCCCCGGGATGATCACCCCCGACGGGGTCGTGACCCGGGCCTTCCGGGAGATCGGCTGGTACTGGGGCGGCCGCTGGAGCCCGCCGGACTACCAGCACTTCTCCGAGGACGGCGGCTGAACCGGCCAGGGGGCGCCGGCCTCAGCCGCCCGGGGTGAAGGTCACCGGCAGGCTCTCGGGTCCGCGCAGTCCGCCGGGGCGCCGGCGGATCCCGTCCGGGTCCGCGGCGAGGGCCAGCCCGGGGAGCCGGCGCAGGACCGTGCCGATGGCGATCTGGCCCTCCAGCCGGGCCAGGGGAGCCCCCAGGCAGTAGTGGATGCCGTGCCCGAACGCGAGGTGGGCGTTGTCCTTGCGGGTGATGTCGAGGCGGTCGGGGTCGGGGAACCGCTCGGGATCGCGGTCGGCGACGGCCGAGCCGATCAGGACGGTCGCGCCGCGCGGGACGGCCACCCCGGCGATCTCGACGTCCTCGCGCGCGAACCGCGCGATGCCGGGACTGACCGGGCCGTCGTAGCGGAGGAACTCCTCGATCGCTCCCGGCAGCAGGTCGGGGTCGCAGCGCAGCAGCTCGAGCTGGTCCGGGTGGGCCAGCAGCGTGGCGATGCCCGTGCCGATCAGGTTGACCGTGGTGATGTAACCGGCGACGAGCAGCAGGAACACCATGGCGATCAACTCGGCCTCGCTCAGCCGCTGCTGCGCATCGCGGGCGGTGACGAGGCCGCTGAGCAGGTCGTCGCCGGGTCGCGCCCGTTTGGCGTGGACGAGCCCCGTCAGGTAGGCGCGCATGTGCTGCCACGCCTCGTTCACCACGGCGGGATCGGGCGGCTCCGCGCCCCGCCTGAGCATCCGGTCCGTCCAGTGCTGGAAGTCGTGGCGTTCGTCCACCGGGACCCCGAGCAGTTCGCTGATCACCGTGACCGGGAGCGGCAGCGCGAAGTCCGCCACCAGGTCGGCGCGGCCGGCCGGGACGACCGCGTCCAGCAGGGCGTCGGTGATGGCCTGGATCCGTGGCCGCATCTCCGCCACGCGGCGGGCGGTGAACGCCTTGGACACCAGGCGGCGTAGCCGGGTGTGGTCGGGCGGGTCGCTGCGGAGCATGTTGCTCAGCATCGAATCGCGTTCCGTATCGGGCAGTTGCCGCAGGATCCGGCTGTCCGAGGCATCGCGTACGTCGCTGCTGAGGCGGTCGTCGGACAGGGCGGCGAGGCCGTCCTCGTAGCGGGTGACGAGCCAGGCGTCCAGGCCGCCCGCGACGACGACGCGGCGCACGGGGCCCTCCTCGCGCAGCTGCTGGTACAAGGGGAACGGATCCGCGACGAAGGCGGGGTCGGCGTAGGGCAGAAGGGTCGGCTGCTGCTCACTCATGAGGCCTCCCGGAGCGTGTCGTCCTCGCTGTGGGAGCGAGGTTATCCGCCTGACCGTCCCGATACGTCGCTTTTCGGCCTCGGGCGAGGTGGGGCCGAGGCGGGTCGGGGCGGGTCGGACCGGGGCGGACCGGGGCGGACCGGGACGAGGTCAGCGGAGCGATTCCCCCGGGGGTCGCTCGCGCAGGGCCCCGTAGGCGAGGAAGTAGGCCGGCAGCCGGTTCAGCCGGCGCGAGTCGGTGAGGAGCTCGGTCAGCCGCTTCGCCCGCCGGGGGTTCCCGAACGCCGCACGGCCGGCCAACAGCGGCCCGATGACCTTGGCGTGCGCGAGGCGCTGGAGCCCCTGGGTCGCCACGGTGGTGGGCAGGCGCCGCCACTGCACGCGGCGTACGTCCCGCAGCCCTACGGTGCCCTCGCGCAACGGGCCCACGAGGTGGCGGGCCGCGGCCACCGCGTCCTGCACGGCGAGGTTGATGCCGATGCCGAACACCGGCGACATGGCATGGGCCGCGTCACCGATGCACAACAGCCCCGGGCGGTGCCAGCGGCGCAGCCGGTCGAGCCGTACGTCGAGCAGCTTGACCTCGTCCCAGGAGGTGACGGTCCGGGCCCGGTCGGCCAGCCAGGGGACGGCCTCCGCGAACTGCGCCATGAAGGACTCCAGGCCCTCGGCGCGGCGCCCGGCGTCGGACCCCTTGGGGATGAGCCCCGCGCACTGCCAGTAGTCCCCGCGGTCGATGAGGGCGACGAACAGCCCGTCCCCGAGGCCGCCGACGAGCCCGCTGGGGTCCTCCTCGCGGCGCGGCACCCGGAACCACCACGCGTCCATGGGGCACGGGAACTCCTCCAGCCCCAGCTCGGGCAGGGCCCTGGCCAGCGAGCCGCGTCCGTCGCAGGCCACGGTCAGCGAGGCCCTGAGTTCACCGGTGCCACCGTCCGAGGTCCGGTACCGCACGCCCGTGACCCTGCCGCGCTCGATCAGGAAGGACGTCGCCTCGGTGTTCATGCGCAGGTGGAAGGAGGGCTCCCGGCCCGCTTCGTCGGCGAGCAGGTCGAGCAGGTCCCACTGCGGCACCATCGCGATGTAGTTGTACTTCCCCCGCAGTGCCCCGATGTCCCCGACCGTGACGAGGGACCGGTCGGGCGCGATGGGCAGCTGCACCGAGGTGACCCGTCGCTGCGGCAGCCGGGCGAAGCGCTCCGCCAGGCCGATGTCGTCCAGCAGCGACAGGGTGGACGGGTGCACGGTGTCGCGCGGAAGTCCCGCAGGAAGTCGCCGTGCTTCTCGAGCACGGTCACCTCGACCCCGGCCCGGGCCAGCAACAGGGCCAGCACCATTCCCGCGGGCCCTCCTCCCACCACACAGCAGGTGGTCCGCTCCATGCAACCCACTCCCTTCACCGGCATCGGGTCACCCCCGGAGGACATATACCGCACCCGGGGCGCCGCCGGCGGTATCGGCGATCCCGATCTGATGGCCGCGCCAGAACCAGCTCGGCAGCGCCCCCGCCACCATCACCGACTCGACCCGCACGTACCAAGCGGACATGCAGGTGTGCACGGTGTGGTCCCAGGGCGTTGAGGGACGGGCCGATTGCGATAAGGAGCAAGTAGCACAATCCGGCTACGGGGCGATGCCGGTGGCCAGTTGACGAGGGGGCGGGCGTATGCCGCATCGATGGGCGTGGTGGATGGCAGCAGGGCTGTGTGCAACAGCTGGGACCGGCTTGGTGGCAGTCGCGGCTCTGGTGGATCTCGAGACCGCGGACAAGTTCGCGAGCGTGGGTGGCGCGATCATCGCCCTGTTGGGCCTCGCGATCACGGTCCACGGACTGATGCGCAGTCGCAGCAGCGGCACGCAAGCGGGGGGACGCCGGGCCGGAGACGGACAGGCGCCGGCTACCGCCGTCAGTGACGGTAGCGTCCGGAGGGTTCGGGTGGCCGCGGAGGACGGGGGCCTGTCGGTCGGCATCGGCATCATCGGTGCCGGGGTCCAACTGCCCGTCGGCCTCGGTGATCTGAGGTCGCAGTCCGAAACGCGCGTCGTGACGTCCAGGGGAGAAGGATCGATCGCGGTCGGTGACTTCATGTACGGCGTCGACCTGCCCAGGCATCAGGCGTGACCCCGTCCCCGATCGGGCCCGGGGAACCCACGGAGGAGGACAGGGCGGTCAGTGCGCCGGTGTCCGGATCGGGCGGGGACGAAGGGTCGAGGAGGGTGGGGGCAAGCGACGGGGCGATCGCTGTGGGCCGGGACCTCAGGTTCATTCGCGTGAGCGTCACCGGCCCCGGTCGTTGGGCTTGGATGTGCCTCCCGCTCGTGAGCCTCGCGGTGGTACTCGTGTTTCCGGCCAGAAAGCAGTGACTGGCAGAAGGCGTACTACCTGGTTCCTTCCCTCCTGGCGCTTGCCGCTGGGCTGGGTGTCGCCGTGTCCGTGTCACCCTCAACACCCGACAAGGCACCCGACAGGGCCAGCGGCGGCACCGTGAAGCCCTCTGCGATCCTCGCCGGGGTGTCCGTCCTGCTGGTCGCCGCAAGCTGGTGGGGGTTCGCCTGGGTCCAGGACCACGGCGACCTCACGGTCACGGATCAGTTCCGTCAGGCCGATCGCCAGCCGCTCGGCAACGACGGTCGACGTGAGGTGACCGTGGTCGTTCCCCAGCAGCGGTCCGTCCTTACGTTCGACGTCGATCTCGATGAGCACTACCGAAGCCAGTGGTGCCTGCCCTCCACGACGTTCGACGTGACGACGGCCGGCGGAACGGTCGAAGAGCAGGGGGAGCGGAGGGTGAAGATCCGACTTGACCCCGGCCGGAAGTCGCTGGGCCTGGTCCTCACGGTCCGCACCGCACCCGGCTGCTATGTCGAGCTCGATGTCAACCATGCCGTCCTGCAGAACAATTGATGGAGATTCATGTTCATGACCTCGCGTGGACGCGGGATCGCGCTCACGTTGCTCGCTCTGGCGTCCCTGACGAGTGGCTGTTGCAGCGACGACCGAGGCCAGCCGTCGATCTTCGAGCAGAACCGGTTGGTCATCGGCGTGAAGAACGACCAGCCGGGCACCAGCGTGTGGGAACACTACAAGCGCACGGGGTTCGACATCCAGGTCGCCTACCACCTCACCAAGGCGGAGGGCATCGCGCCCAACAAGAACGTCTTCAACGACATATCTTCCGATGACCGTTTGCAGGCGCTCAAGGACGATCGCGTCGACCTGGTGATCGCGACCTTCTCGATCACCGATGCCCGATTGGAGGAAATCGACTTCGTCGGCCCGTACGCCGTCACCAAGCAGGGCTTCCTGGTCCGCAAAGGCGGTCCCCCGATCAAGTCGTCCGACGATCTGAAGGGCAAGGCCGTCTGCACCTGGCCCGGGACGACCTCCGACGACGTGCTGAAAACGCAGTACCCGCAGATCCAACGCACCCCGGGGAGCGATGCACAGGATTGCATCAACAAGCTCAAGTCGGGTGACGTCACTGCGGTTTCCACCGACCAACTCATCCTCTACGGCTTCGCCCACCAGGATCCGACCGTCGAAGTGGCCGACGCCACCGTCGGCTCGCCCAACAACTACGGCATCGGCATTGCCAAGGACCACAAGGCGGAGTGCAAGGACCTGGCGGCCACGGTCATGGAGTACGTCACCAACAGCGACTGGTACAAGGACTTCACCGCGTCGTTCCCGGACTTGGCGGCCGGGGACCGGTGGAAGGAATTCCAGCCGAAGCCGCAGGACGTCGGATGCCACGAGAAGCCGCGGAAGTGACCGGCGCGGCCGGCGGGTGCGGTGGCCGCAGTGCGGTGGAAGGGGCCCCTGCGTGGCCGGGGCCCCTGCTACCCGCCGGTCAGCGGGGGGTCCGCACCGCTCGGGGAGATGTGGTGAAGAGGTCCGGCGAATCCGGGTGTTGCCGTCCACACCGGCGCCCGGGCGAGGACGATGGGAGACGAACGGGGCGAAGAGGAGGATCCGCATGAGGACACGTCACGTACGCACCCTGTTGGTCGCCGGCGCGGCGGCACTGGTCTCACTCACTTCCGTCCCACCCGCTCAGGCCCTGCCCGCGTGCCCCGCCAACGCGATCTGTCTGTGGCGGTACCAGGACGGGACGGGGGACCTCTACGTCTGGCGCGGCGGCTACGTGGACCTCCCCAGCAGGTTCGTGAACCACGTCGGGTCGTTCCGGGCCAACAGGAGCGGGGCCTTCATCGACTGGGCGAGCGGCAAGGAGTGCCGACCGGTCCGCAGCGGAGACTACGCGAGCAACTACAGCGGCCGCTTCGGCTCGAAGATCGATGCCGTGGGCGACCACTGCTGACCCCGGAAGGCGCGCAGCGCAGCAGGGTGCGGTCCGGGTTCAGTAGCGCAGCGCCGAACCGGTCTGCGCCGAGACCGTGCCCGACAGCTTGTGCGTACTGCGGGCCGTTCCCTGCCCCGTGCCCTTCCCGGCGACGTCCGTGATCGTCACGACCACGGTGTCGATGAGATTGCCGCTCTCGTCCTTGAACTCGACCTGGACCGCGAAGGACTTCGTCGCGTCGTCGGTGTTCCGTGCCGTCACGGGGACCGTCGTGTATCCGTCGCCGTCGGTGGCCACCGCCCCCAGGGACACCTGGTCCTTGGCATTCACCCCGTCCTTCACCCCGGCGAGCTTGTCCTTCGCGACGGCGGCCGCCGATTCGGCGGCCTTCGAGGCCTCGGCCGCGGCCGACGAGACCGCCTCGCCGGCGGACTTCACCGCCGACGCGGCGCTCGACACGGCGCCAGCCGGGTTGCCGTCGCCGTCCGAACAGCCCGCGGCGCCGAGCGCCACCACCGACAGCACCACCGCACCTGCCGCACCACGCATCCACGCGACCGTCGCCACCATGCCTCCACGGGTGTTCCGGACCTCCGGACCTCCCAGTCAAAGGGCCCGGCGGCCCGGCTGCCCCATGGGCGGGGCATCCGGGTGACCGCGCAGGGGCGGGGCCGCGAGGGCTTCAGGGGCGTTCCGCGGCGAGCCGGTGTTCGTGGACGCGCAGCTGGAGGGCGGCGAGGTCCAGCAGGGGGGTGGCCACGCCCAGCGCGCGGGCGTGGCGGGTGAGGTCGGTCAGGACGTGGTCGGCCTCCGTCGGTGCCCCGGCGACGAGATCGCGGTACAGGGACGGGGTGAGCGGGGAGCCGGGGCTCGTGAGGGTCGACGTGGTGAAGGCGAGCTCCGCCGCGGGCACCGGGTGGCCCGCGGCCTCCGCCACCGCCGCGGTTTCGGAGATCAGCGCCGTGGCCAGGTCCGCGCCGCCCGGAACGGCGTTCACCTCTCCGATCGTGCCGCGCATCAGGCAGGTCAGGGCGACGAGAGCGGAGATGAAGACCCACTTGTGCCACATGGCCGCGACGATGTCCTCGCTCGCCGGCGAGTCGATGCCGGCCTCGGCCAGCACGCCGCGGATCGCGTCCACCCGGGCCGATGGGCGCGCGTCGAGCTCGCCGGTCAGGATGACCGCGGGCGGAGCCATGCGGAGGATGTCGCCGTCGTCGTTCAGGGTGGTGACCACCTTCGCGACGCCGCCCAGGACCGCTCCGGCACCCAGGCGCGCGACGAGCGTCCGGAGGTGCGCGACCCCGTTGAGCAGGGGTACGACGGCGGTGTCCGGGCCGACGGCGGGTTCGATGTCCGCCAGGGCCGTGTGCAGGGCGGTCGCCTTCACCGAGAGCAGGACCAGGTCGTACGGTCCGGCCACGGCGCCGGCCGTCACCAGCTTCGGCGTGAGGTGGAGTTCCTCTCCCTGTCCCGCCACGCGCAGACCGCGGGCTTCCAGGGCCTTCGCCCGGCCCGGTCGGACCAGGAAGGAGACGTCCCGGCCCGCCGTGGCGAGCCGGGCGCCGAAGAACCCGCCGACGGCGCCGGCGCCGACCGTGAGGATCCGCATGAAGGGTTCCTTTCGAGGGAGGGGAAGGGAGGGGGAGGGAGGGGAGTCGGGGGAGGAGACGGGGACCGGTCAGGTCCGGCCCGCACCGAGCGGGCTGTCCTCGACGGGAGTCCGCGGGGCGCGCGGCGCGTACCGGGAGACGGCCACGCCCGCCAGGCAGAGCGCCCCTCCGAGGAGGGTCAGCCAGGCCGGCACCTCGCCCAGGAGGGCCCAACTCAGCAGCACGACGATGGCCGGGACGGCGTACGTGGTCGCCCCCAGCTTGCCGGCGGGCATGCGGGCCAGGGCGTAGGTCCACGTGGTGAAGGCGAGGGCGGTCGGCACCGCGCCCAGGTAGACCATGTTCAGGGTCGCGGACACCGGCGCCCCGGGCAGCTCCGCGAACAGCCGGCCCGCGAAGGGCAGGCAGGCCACCGTTCCCGTCAGGCAGGCGAAGGTGGTGACCTGGAGGGGAGTGCCGTAGGAGAGCGCGGGCTTCTGGGCGATGACGCCGGATGCGTAGGCCACCGCCGCGAGCAGGCAGAGCACGACCCCGAGCACCGAGGTGGAGCCGCCGTCCCCGGACGACATGGACAGACCCACGACCACCGCTCCGGCGAAGGAGACGGCCATGCCCACCAGGAGCCGCGGGGGCAGCGCCTCGCCGAGGAGGCGGGCCGCGAGGAGCGCCATCAGGATGGGCCCGGTGTTCACCAGCAGCGACGCCGTGCCCGCGTCGACCAGCCGTTCACCCCAGTTCAGGACGATCGTGTAGCCGCAGAACCACACCGCGCCGGACACCAGGATCCCGCGCCAGGCCTCGCGGGGCGGCAGGCCCTGGCGGCTGATCAGGAGCAGTACCACGAGCACCAGCGAGGCGGCCAGCAGTCGGCCGAGGGCCAGGGCGCCGGGCGAGTACGCGCTGCCCGCGCTGCGGATGGAGACGAAGGCGGAGGCCCAGGCGAACACCGTGAAGGTGACGGCGCCGACCGTGAGGGCGCCGGGCGGGATCGAGCTCGAGCGGAACGTCATGCGCCCACCCTACGGCCGCAACATTTCGGTGTCGACCGAATTGACGGCCGATCGTGCGGGGCGGTGCGGATCAGCTCCACGCCTCCGGTGTGAGTCCCAGCAGATCTCCGAAGGCCCGCTCCCCGGCATCGGTCACCTCCAGGGCCCGGCCGCCGCCCGCCGGGCGCACCACCCACTCCTCCTGCGCCGCCCGCGCACACAGCCGCGCCCCGGCGAGGCCGCCCAGGTGGCGGCGCCGCTCGGTCCAGTCCAGGCAGGAACTCGCCAGTCGCCTGCGTCCCTCGCCGGCCAGGCTGATGCCCGCGTCGGCGCACCAGGCCCGGCCGGCCTCCGTCAGTTCGAACACGTCCTGCGTACGCAGCAGCCCGCGCCGCTCCATCGCATCGGTCACCGCCATGCCGAGCCGCCCGGCGAAGTGGTCGTAGCAGGTCCGGGCGCGGGCCAGCGGGTCCGGCGCAGCGACCACGGGCACGGCGTGCGCCGCGTCCCGGTCCGGAATGGCGTGCGAGGCCAGCTCGTCGATCAGGCGGGCGGTCGCGGCGTCGGCGATGCGCACGTAGCTGTGGCGGCCCTGCCGTTCGGTCACGCAGATGCCCGCGTCGAGCAGTCGGGTCAGATGGCCGCTGATGGTGGACGGTGCCACCGCGGTGATCCGGGCCAGCTCGCCCGCGGTCCAGGCGCGCCCCTCCAGCAGCGTCATGCAGATCGCAGCGCGCGTCTCGTCGGCCAGGGCCGAGGCGAAGGCGGCCAGCAGGGCCGCGGGGGCCGCCGTGCCCGCGGACGTCGATCCGGGATGCGTCTCGTTCATACGTCCAGGATGCCCCATGATTTCGGTAAACAGCGAACGATTGGTACGGGTCGGTACGGGTCGAGGTCCACTCGTCCGGACGGCCCCGGTGTCGGTGGCCCCACCTATTCTTCCGGCATGTCAGTGAACATCGATCTTGCTTTCACCGTCACCCGGGTCGCCGACGAGCCGCAGGCCTGGGCGATCGTCCGCGCCCTGCAGGAGCTGATGTACGAGGAGGACATAGCGAACCAGGTCACCATCGGCGTAGCGGTGGACGAGGCCGGCGCGCACTTCGTCTCCGGGGACTCGGACTTCCCGCTCGGCATCTCCCGCTTCTACCTGTGGCAACCGCACTTCGAGGGGGTCTTCGCGGCGACGGTCGCCGCAGTGGCGGCAGGAGCCGAGCCGGAAATCCGTTGGGGTTACCCGGACGAGGAGTACTGAGAGGTCCGCCCTCAGCCGGGCGGGGGCGGCGGGGGAGCCGGCGGCAACGCCCAGCGGATCGCGCGGGTCACGGCCCGGCCGCCCGCACGAGCGGCGAGGGGCGGTATCCGGGCGGCCGCGGGCACCTCGGCGGCCACGGCCGCCTTCGCCCAGGGCGGCAGCAGGTCCACGGCCGCCGCCGCCAGCAGCGCGTACGGCAACCGGGCGGCCCCCGGCAGCGGGGGATCGGTCAGCAGGAACCGCGCGGTGTCCCGGGAGGCCGCCGTCGCCCGTAGGGCGGGCCGGTACCGCGCCATCCGCAGAGCCAGCTCATGCCGGCTCTCCGGCGGCCGGTCCGCGCCCAGCGCGCGGGCCACGCGGGCCGTGTCGGCGAGGTACGCGTCGCAGCCCGCGGGATCCAAAGGGCTCCTGCCGTACCGCTGGTGGGCCCGCAGGAAGCAGTCCGCCTCGGCGATGTGCACCCAGGTCAGCAACTCCGGATCGTCGGCCCGGTACGGGATGCCGTCGGCCGTCCGACCCCGGATGCGCGCGTGCACCTCCCGTACGCGGGCCACCGCCGCCTCGGCGTCGGAGCTCGTACCGAACGTGGTGACGGCCAGGAAGGTACTGGTGCGGTGCAGCCGCCCCCACGGGTCTCCCCGGTACCCCGAGTGCGCCGCCACGGCCGCCATCGCGAGGGGGTGCAGGGACTGGAGCAGCAGGGCGGCCAGCCCGCCGACGAACATCGACGCGTCCCCGTGGACCCGCCGCACCGGCCGTTCCGGCGCGAACCACCGGGGTCCGGGCGCCGTGTGGATCCGCGCCCTGTTCCGGGGCCCGTCCGGCCCGGCGACGCGCAGGAAGACCGCCTCGCCGGCGTGCCGCCTGATCCGCTGGACCGTCGTCGCCCGTGCCATATGCCCAGTATGTGCCGCTACCTGGTCCGGGCGACGCGGCACGTCCTCCGGCCGTGGATCACAGCCAGCGCGGCGGGATGATGCCGTAGTAACCGCCCAGCAGCTGCCGGTAGTCAGTGCTCTCCAGGTGCTCGTCCCGGATGAACTCCGGGGCGTCCTTGACCTGTTCCCTGGTCAGCTCGACGCGGATCCGCTTCTCCTCCACATCGATGCCGGTGACGGTGCTCGCGGGGAGGAGGACCTCCTTGCCGAAGATCCACGGGCCGGTGTCCACGACCAGATAGGCCGATCCCGCCTCGTCGGAATGCTTGTCGACCTTTCCGATGGTGCCGTCGGCCGCCTCCACCTTGTAGCCGTACAGGTCCACGTCCGTGATGCGGTCAACGGTGACGCGGTAGGCCCAGACGTTTT
This sequence comes from Streptomyces sp. NBC_01214, assembly GCF_026340975.1. Lineage (GTDB taxonomy): Bacteria > Actinomycetota > Actinomycetes > Streptomycetales > Streptomycetaceae > Streptomyces. Next base: position 4,556,253 of record NZ_JAPEOS010000001.1, read on the forward strand.
CAGACATGAGCGGAACAGCTCCCTCGATCGATCCGTGTCGTCACCGCGCGCCTGCCCGGTGCGGCCGCGGTTACACGCCCGCCCCCGATCCGGGGCTCGGGGTTACGCTCCGCAGATGGAACGCGCCGAGGTACTCAAGCGAGTGATCGCCATCCTCACCGACGCCCAGGACATCCGCCGGGCCGCCGAAGCCGGGGAGAGCGACGGGAGCGGCGGGGCCGGGGGGACCGGGGAAGACGGCGCCGGGTCGCCGCCGACGGCCGGTGTGGCCACCTTGCTCCTGAACGAGATGCTGCCGTCGATCAGGGTGCCGGCCGACGCGTCTCCGCAGGAGGTGGCCGCCCTGGTGGCGGAGGCGCTCGGGCCGGCCCTGCACACCATGGTCTCGGGCTTCAGCCTGGCGTTCACCAGCCTCGCGATGGTGCACGACAGCGGGCGGACGGACATCTCCTCGCTCGGGGTGCTCCAGGAGCTCGCCCTGGAGATCGAGGCGGGGACCTACGACGAGGGCCCGTAGGCCCTCGCCGCCGCTCCCCGCCCCGCCGCGGCCGTCCAGCCGTCCGGACATCCAGCCGTCCGGACGTGCGGACGTCCGGACGTCCGGTGGTCAGGCCGTCCGGACGTCCGGCCCGGCGCCGTTACTCCGCGTCGTCGTCGCTCGTACGGGTCGTCTTGCGCTCCTGTCGCCGCCTCAGTTCCTCTGGGCTCTTGCCCTCGACACGCTTGCTGGCCTCGGGGTGTACCGGGTCCGGACCGGGGTGCTCCTGCGCCTGCTCCGCACGCCCTTCTCCCGCCTTCTCTCGCTTGTCCTCCGTACCGGCCATGGCTTCCTCTCCCTCGTAGTCGTGGATCTCGCTGACCGGGGTTGCCCCGGACGCCCACCTCCTGCCCGCGAACGGCCGGGTCGCCCTCCTCCTACGGCCCATCCTCGGCCGATCGGGACCATGCGGCCACGCCATGCGTCATCCGGCCCAGCAGCGGGAAGGCGCCCCGCATGCCGGAAACGATCAGCAGCCTCGCCACTCGTGTCGCACGCCGTCGCCGTGAGCCGGTCGCCGTCCAGGCCCTGCGTTCCACCGCCGCCGCCGTGATCAGCTACGTCGTTGCGCTGCGCCTGAGCAGCGAGCCACTCCCACTGACCGCGCCACTGACCGCCCTGCTCGTCGTCCAGGTCACCCTGTACTCCACCCTCACCACCAGCATCCGCCGGGTGAACTCGGTGGTCGTCGGCGTCCTGATCGCGATCGGCTTCAGCGCGCTGGTGGGTCTGACCTGGTGGAGCCTCGGGCTGCTGATCCTCGCCTCGCTGGTCGTGGGCCACCTGGTGCGCGTGGACGAGTTCGTGCCGGAGGTCGCGATCAGCGCCATGCTCGTCCTCGGCGTCACCCAGGTCACGGACACCGCCTGGGACCGGGTCCTGGAGACGATCATCGGCGCGGTGGTCGGGCTGCTGGTCAACCTGCTCCTGGCGCCACCCGTGTGGGTCGGCCCGGCCGGGGCCGCGATCACCGACCTCGCCGGGCGCATGAGCCGGCTGCTCGACCACCTGGGCGAGGAACCCTCCGGACCGACCAGGGTCGAGCAGGCCGCGGCCCGGCTGCACGAGGCGCGCCGCCTCGACAACGACATCGCCCAGGTCGACGCCGCCCTCCGGCAGGCCGAGGACAGCCTCCGGCTCAATCCGCGGGTCAAGGAGGGGCTGCTCTTCAGGCTGGTGCTGCGCACCGGCCTGGACACCCTGGAGATCTGCGCGGTCGTGCTCCGCGTGGCCTGCCGGACGCTGACCGACCTGGCACGGGCCCGCCCCGACGGTCCGTTGTTCGATCCCGCGACCGCGACCGCGCTGCGGCAGGTCCTCCGCCACACGGCCATCGCGGTGGAAAGCTTCGCCCAGCTGATCACCGCGCAGGTCAGTGCCAACGCGGAAGAGGCGGAGGCCCGGTTGACCGGCGAACTGGCCGTCGCCCGGGCCCACCGCGACCGACTCGCGGTCCTGCTGCTGGCCTCCGCCCGCGAGGACCCGGCACACTGGCAGCTGAGCGGGGCGCTGCTCGCCGAGATCGACCGGGTCCTGGACGAGCTGGGCGTGGACAAGCGCTCCCAGCGCCTGTTGGAGGAGCTCGATCAGCACACCCGCTCGCGGCGCGGGCGTTGGAAGTCGCTGAAGGGGCCGCGGCAAGGCCGTGGGTGAGGGAAGGCAGGGGTCATGGTGCACGTACTGGGCAGCAGGGTCCTCTTGCGCCCCACGGACCCCGAACGCTCGCGCGCCTTCTACGGCGACACCCTCGGGCTCGCCGTCCACCGCGAGTTCGGCACCGGCCCCGACCGCGGCACCGTCTACTTCCTCGGCGGCGGCTTCCTCGAACTGTCCGGCCGTGCCGAGGCGCCGCCCGCGCCGGGCCTGCGGTTGTGGCTCCAGGTCGCGGACGTGCAGGCGGCGTACGAGGAACTGCGGGGCCGGGGCGCCGAGGTGGTGCGGCCTCCCGAGCGCGAACCGTGGGGTCTGATCGAGATGTGGATCGTCGACCCCGACGGCGTCCGGATCGCCGTGGTGGAGGTCCCCTCCGACCACCCCTTGCGCTTCCGCCCCTGACCCGAGGCCGCGCGACAGGGTCTAGCGGGCGCTGCCGAGGTCGCGGTCGGACTCGGATCCTTCGAGCATCAAGGTGGTCTCCTCGATGCGGCTGAAGCGGCCGTCGGGCGCGAACTCGCCGAACAGGTAGACCTCCGTGCGCACCGTCGAACCGTCCGTCTTCGTGACGTGGACGGTGTGCCGGTCGGCGTACTTGCGGCCGTCGTACAGCTCCTCGTGGACCTCGACGCGGCCGTGGTCGACGACGGTGCGCAGGTGGGTGATGTGCTCGATGAAGCCGGCCCGGTCCGCCCACTCGCCGTCCGTGCGCTGACGGTATTCCGGGGCGAAGTGGCGGTCGGCGGCCTCCTGAACGGTGAGGTCGCGGTTGAGGAGCAGGTCGGTGAGGGCGGCGGTGATTCCGGTGCGGGTCATGGGACTGCCTTTCGATGGGAAGCGGATCGATGATGCGTGCGCGACGCACGCTCTTCGCTCACCGTAGCAGTGATGCGTGCGCAGCGCACGCTATTCTTTCGGTCGTGGACAACGAGATCGGACATGAGATCGCAGACGCGCTGGGCATCCTGCTCAAGCGCACGACCCGTACGCACCTGCACCAGCGGCTCACGGAAGGCATGGGCGAGGCCGTGGACGACGTGACCTACCCCGTGCTCAGCGCCCTGGCCCGGGCCGGCTCCCGCAGCGCGGCGGACCTCGCCCACGACGTGGGGATCGACCGCTCCGGCGTGACCCGCCGCGCTTCCCGGCTGGAGGCCGCGGGCTTCGTCCGCCGCGAACCGGACCCCACCGACCGGCGCGCACACCTCCTCGTCCTGACCGAAGAGGGGCGGCTCGTCGTCGCAGAACTGCGTGCGCGCCTGGCGGACCACATCACGGCGAGCCTGTCCGACTGGCCCCCGGGCGAGGCCGAGACGTTCGCCCGCCACCTGCGCCGCTTCACGGCCGAAGGCCCGTTCGCCTAGGCCCTGTCGGCAGAGTCCCGCCGGGCCGAGCAGTCGCGAACGGCGCCGGTGTAGCTTTCCCCCGTGGTGGAACACCAGGACGTGACCAGGGCGGCCTACGACGGGGTCGTCGAACTCTATGCGTCGATGTTCGCCGATCGGCTGGAGACCCAGCCGTTCGCGCGGGCCATGGTCGCCACCTTCGCCGAGCTGGTGCGCGGGACGGGGAACCGGCGGACCGCCGACATCGGGTGCGGGCCCGGGCACCTGACGGCCCTGCTGCACGACCTGGAACTGGACGCCTTCGGTATCGACCTCTCCCCGGGCATGGTCGACCATGCCCGGCGGGCCCATCCGGAGCTGCGGTTCGACGAGGCGCGGATGGAAGCCCTGCCCGTCGAGGACCGCGCGCTCGGCGGCGTGCTGGCCCACTACTCGATGATCCACACCCCGCCCGGGGAACTGCCCGCACTCCTCGCCGAGCAGGCGCGCGTCCTGGCGCGAGGGGGCCTGCTCCTGGTCTCGTTCCTCGCGACCGACGGACCGGAGCCGGTCCGCTTCGACCACAAGGTGGCGCCCGCCTACAGCTGGCCGGTGGACCGGTTCGCCGAGTTGCTGGCCGGGGCCGGGCTCACCACCTTCGCCCGGCTGCTCCACGACCCGGCCTCCGAACGGGGCTTCCTCGAAGCCCACGTGCTGGCCCGCCTCGACCCGGGCCCGGGCCCGGGCCCGGACCCGGGGGCGGAGCGTGGACGGACCGCGCGCCGACGCCGCTGAGGCCGAGGCATCCGGGTCCGGCTACTCACGCAGTTCTGAGTAGCTGCGCCCAGGCGCGGCTGCCCGCCGCCCGCCTAACCTCCGTGCCATGAGCTTTGTGGAGCAGACGGCCGGGCCGGAGCAACAGACGGAAGCGGAGCCGGTGGCGGAGTCGGTGGCGGAGCGCAGGGGTACGGCGTCCCTCACGCTGGGCATCGCTGCCGTGGCGATGATCGGATGCCCGTTCCTGCCGGAGGGGCTCCCGCCCTGGATCCGCTACTTCCCCGTCTACCTCGTCCTGCCCGTCGGGATCATGGCGGTCGTCTGCGGTCTTCCCGACCTGTGGGCCGTGCGGGGCGACGCGGGAGCGGCCCGCGGCCGGTCGCTGACCGGGGTCGCGCTCGGCACGGTGGCGATCCTGGTGCCCCTGGCCGCCTGCCTCTACCTGGTGCTCCTCCTGGGGCCGTAGACCGCCAACAGCGCGGATCCGACGGCGGCCGGCCAGAGCACGAGCTCCGGCGGCACGGGCCAGCCGGCCAGCACGGGCACCCAGCGGGGAACGTGCTGTCCGCACGGCGAAGGTGACGTCGCGTCAGCCGTGGAGCCCCGCACCGACCGGTCGCGCCAGCCGCTCCAGCTCCTCCAGTCGCTCCCGCGTCCCCTGGTCCAGCGGGACGTACGTCACGAGCCTCGGCCCGGTCCGCGGCCCGAGCCACAGGTTGGTGTGCTCCAGGTGCAGCAGGCCCACATGAGCGTTGCGGATGTACTTCGACTTCGCGAGCTGCCCGCCCACCACCTCGTGGCGGGCCCACACCTCACGGAACTCCGCCGACGCCCCCTCCAGCCGGGCCAGCAGCGTCGTCCACGCGGGCTCCGCCAGGTGCTCGGCCATCGCCGCCCGGAACCTCGCCGCCATGAGCCGGTGCGTGCTCGGCAGGTCGACCACCGACTCCCGCCACTGCGGGTCGGTGAAGGCGAGCCACATGCAGTTGCGGTCCTCCGGCCGCTTGCCGTCCAAGTCGCCGAGCAGCCGCCCGTACGTCGCGTTGTACGCGACGATGTCGTACCTGCTGTTCTGGACGCACGCCGGGATGTGGCCCAGCTGGTCGAGCATGGCCCGCACGGCCGGCGTCACGCTGGGGCAGACCGCCGGCGGCGCCGGGTCCAGGCTCCCGGCCAGCGCGAACAGGTGCTCCCGTTCGCTCACGTCGAGCAGTAGCGCCCGCGCGACCGCGTCCAGCACCTGCCCGGACACCTGGATGTCGCGCGCCTGCTCCAGCCACGTGTACCAAGTCACGCCCACCGACGACAGGTGCGCGACCTCCTCGCGGCGCAGCCCCGGAGTCCGCCGGCGCGGCCCGCGCACCAGTCCCACCTGCTCGGGAGCGATCCGCTCGCGGCGGGTGCGCAGGAACTCGGCCAGCTCGTGCCGGCGGACATCGCTTCCAGGGGCCACAGTGGTCATGCTCCCAGCCTGCCGCACCGCTCATCCCGTTGCCAGGTACTCCTGGTACCCGGATAAGGACACTCTGGTACCCGTCTCACGGCCGGGAGATCGTCGGAGGGTGACTCAGATCCCCGTACGCAGCAACGCCGTACGCAGCGACCCCGTACGCACCAACCCCGTACGCACCAGCGCCGTGCACGCCGACCCCGTGCGCAGCGCCCCCGCGCCCCCCGCGCCCCCCGCGCCCCACCTGGGCGGCCTCGGCCTGTTCACCGTGCTCCTCGGCGCGGCCCTCCCCCTGATCGACTTCTTCATCGTCAACGTCGCGCTGCCGTCCATCGAGCACGACCTCGCCGCCGGCCCCGCCCTCCTGGAACTCGTCGTCGGCGGCTACGGCGTCGCCTACGCCGTCCTGCTGGTCCTCGGCGGCCGCGTCGGCGACAGCCTCGGCCGCCGCCGGCTCTTCCTCATCGGCATGGCCGCCTTCGGCGTCACCTCGCTCGCCTGCGGCCTCGCCCCCAACGCCTGGACCCTCGTCGCCGCGCGCGTCGCCCAGGGCGCTGCCTCCGCCCTCATGCTGCCGCAGGTGCTCGCCACCATCCAGGCCACCACCGAAGGCCCGCGCCGGGCCCGGGCCATGAGCCTGTACGGGGCCACCGGGGGCCTGTCCATGGTCGCCGGGCAGATCCTCGGCGGCGTCCTGGTCGCCGCGGACCTCGGCGGAACCGGCTGGCGCGCGGTGTTCCTGGTCAACGTACCCGTGGTGGTCCTCGGACTGGTCCTCGCGGTGCGCACCGTCCCGGACACCCGGGCCGGCCGGCCCGCGGCCGTGGACGTGCCCGGCACCCTGCTGCTCGCGCTGTCGCTGGTCTCGCTGCTGCTGCCGCTGACCGAGGGGCGGGCCGCCGGCTGGCCGCTGTGGACCTGGATCTCGCTCGGCGTGTTCCCCCTCGCCGCAGCGGCGTTCTACTTCACCGAGCGCCGGGCCGACCGCAAGGGCCACACCCCGCTGGTGCCGCCGAGCCTGCTGAGGCTGGAGTCGCTGAGGCGCAGCCTGGCACTCCTGGTGCCGTTCTCCGTCGGCTTCGGCGGCTTCATGTTCGTCCTCGCCGTGACCTTCCAACAGGGCCTGGACATGGGCCCGGTGACGGCCGGCTTGGCGCTGGCGCCGATGGCCGTCGCCTTCTTCGGAGCCTCGCTGGCCGGTCCGCGCCTGATCACCCGCTTCGGCAGCCGGATCGTCACCGCCGGAGGCGTCATCCAGGCGGCCGGGATCGCCCTCCTGCTGGCCACCCTGCGCCACGGCTGGCCCGACCTCGGCGTGGCCGTGCTCGCTCCGGGCATCGCCCTGGCAGGACTGGGCCAGGGCTTCCAGATGCCGGTGCTGATGCGCCTGACGCTCTCGGACGTCCCCGCGGACCGGGCCGGGGCGGGCAGCGGCGTCATGATCACCGCCCAGCAGTCCGCCGTGGCGCTCGGCGTCGCCACGCTCGGCAGCCTCTTCCTCGCGCTGGTCCCGACGGCCGGCATGCGCGCGGCCGTGTCCACCACCCTGCTCGTCCAACTCGGCCTGATCGCGCTGACCGTACTGCTCAGCCTCCGGCTTCCGCGCATGCGCTGAGCGGGCCGCAGGAGTACGGAGCGAGTACGGAGCACCCGGTACGGCCGCGGCGGACAGGCCGAAGCGCCCGCGCGCGGCCGGTCCGGTTCACCGGGATCGATGAACCGGACCTACCGTGCGCGGGCGCCGGGCCCGCCCCCACCGGGGACCGCTGTCGGGTCAGCCCGCGGCGAGGAGCGTGAGCGTGTCGATCACGCGGTTCGAGAAGCCCCACTCGTTGTCGTACCAGGCGACCACCTTGACGTGGCGACCGTCGACGCGGGTGAGCTCCGAGTCGAAGATCGACGAGGCGGGGTTGCCCGTGATGTCGGAGGACACGAGCGGGTCCTCGGAGTACTCCAGCACGCCGGCCAGCGGGCCCTGCGCCGCGGTCCGGTAGGCCTCCAGGATCTCCTCGCGCGTCACGTCGCGGGCGACGGTGGTGTTGAGCTCGACGATCGAGCCCACCGGGACCGGCACGCGGATCGAGTCGCCGGACAGCTTGCCGTCGAGCTGCGGCAGGACGAGGCCGATCGCCTTCGCGGCACCGGTCGAGGTCGGCACGATGTTGACGCCGGCGGCGCGGGCGCGCCGGGGGTCGCGGTGCGGGCCGTCCTGCAGGTTCTGCTCCTGCGTGTAGGCGTGCACGGTGGTCATGAACCCGTGCTCGATGCCCGCGAGCTCGTCGAGCACGGCGGCCAGCGGGGCGAGCGCGTTGGTGGTGCAGGACGCGTTCGAGACGATCGTGTGCACGGCCGGGTCGTAGGCGTCGGTGTTGACACCGTACGCGAGCGTCACGTCGGCGCCGTCGGACGGAGCGCTGACGAGCACCTTGCGCGCGCCGGCCTTGAGGTGGCCGCGGGCCGCCTCGGCCGAGGTGAAGCGGCCGGTAGCCTCCAGCACGAGGTCGACTTCGAGCTCGGCCCAGGGCAGCTGCTCGGGCTCGCGCTCGGCCAGCACCGTGATCCGGTGTCCGTCGACGACGAGAACGTTGCCCTCGACGGTCACCGGGCGGCCGAGCCGGCCGGACGTGGTGTCGTACGCGAGCAGCCGCGCGAGGGTGGCGGGCTCCGTCAGGTCGTTGACGGCCACGACCTCGAGGGCGGTGTCGCGCTCGAGGAGCGCACGCAGCACGTTGCGTCCGATGCGGCCGAATCCGTTGATGGCAATGCGAGTCATGACGATGTCCCTTTCGTTCGCCATCAGGTTCGCTTCCGGTCACCGTCCGCGACAGCGGCGAGATCGCCACGGTTCGTAAGGATCTCGCCACACCACCGCCCCGGGCTATTCGCCCTGGGTGAAGGTGCGCCGGTACTCGGTCGGGGTGGTGCCCAGGATGCGGTGGAAGTGCAGGCGGAGATTGGCGCCGGTGCCGAGGCCCACGTCGTCCGCGATCTGCTCGACACTGCGCTCCGAACGTTCCAGCAACTCACGGGCCACGTCGATCCGGGCCCGCATGACCCACTGCATCGGCGTGTACCCGGTGTCCTCGGCGAAGCGCCGCGAGAAGGTCCGCGCCGAGACCCCCGCGTGCTGCGCCAGCGCCTCCAGGGTGAGCGGTTCGCCCAGCTGGTGCAGGGCCCACTCACGGGTGGCGGCGAACCTCTCGCCGAGCGGCTCGGGCACGCTGCGCGGCACGTACTGCGCCTGGCCGCCGCTGCGGTAGGGGGCCGCGACCAGGCGCCGGGCCGCGTGGTTGGAGGCGGCCACGCCGAGGTCGCGGCGCAGGATGTGCAGGCACAGATCGATGCCGGAGGCGGCGCCGGCGGAGGTGAGCACGCTGCCCTCGTCGACGAACAGGACGTTCTCGTCGAGCCGGATGAGCGGATGCTTCGCGGCGAGGGCCCGCGCGTAGTGCCAGTGGGTCGTGGCGCGCTTGCCGTCGAGCAGACCGGTGGCGGCGAGCGCGAACGCGCCCGTCGAGATGGCGGCCAGCCGCGCCCCCCGGCCGTGGGCGGCGATCAGCGCGTCGATGACCGCCTGCGGCGGGTCCTCGCGGTCGGGGAAGCGGTAGCCGGGGACGAAGACGATGTCGGCCCACGCGAGCGCGTCGAGCCCGTGCGTGACGTGGTACGAGAGGCCGTCGCCGCCGGTGACGAGGCCGGGAGCCGCACCGCAGACCCGTACCTCGTACGGCATGCTCGCGCGGGTCGTGAAGACCTGCGCGGGGATGCCCACGTCGAGGGGCTTCGCGCCCTCGAGGACGAGGACGGCTACGCGGTGGAGACGGGAGGGCGGCACGGGGTTCAGGGTACGGCGGGGGAGGGCACGGACCGTGCCCTCCCCCGCCTGCCGCCCGGTGCTACAGCTGCCCGGCGATGAGGTCCAGGTCCCCGCGGGTGAAGCCCGGACCGTCGGGGCCGTCCGGGGCGAACGACTCGATGACGGCCTCGACGGCGGGAGCCGCGTCCGTGCCGTTCACCTCGGTGAACTGCACGTTGAAGAAGACGAGCCGGCCGCCCAGGTCCTCGTTGGAGATCTCCAGGACCTCGTCGAGCCAGTCGGCCGCGTGGGCCACGTTGCCCGACGCCCGGTCCAGTTCGCGCAGAGCGCTACGGCCGATGCCCGGCAGCAGCGTCGCGGCGAGGGCCGTGGCGTCGGCGAAGGTGCGCACGTCGGGCCAGAAGGTGTTGATGGGCCGCGGCCGGGACGCGTCCGTGAAGTCGAAGAACGTGAGCGTGTGGCGTACGCACACGTGGTGCACGTTCTCCTCGGCCGCCGTCAGCCGCAGGGTCACCTGCCGCCCGCCCACGGCGGCGCGGACCGTGGCGGTCGCGGCGGCGGCCCCGGAGGCGGCGTACGCCGCGATCGACGGCGCGTTCGACCGGGCCCCGGCGAAGAGGCGCCGACCCTGCTCGGGCGTCGGGAACGGCGTCAGGCCCTTGCGCAGGTTCTGCTTGGTCGTGGAGTCGTACACCCACTGCTCGCGCAGCGGCGGGTACAGCACCCGAGCACCGCGCTCGATCCGTTCGGCGGCGATGTGCGCGGTCTGCAGGTGCCGGTGCAGGGTGGTCCAGAGCGCCGCGTCGTACGCGCCGCGCCCGCCGTCCGCGTCGGCCGCGGTCAGCCAGGCGGTCTCCAGCTCCTTGAGCGCGATCGACACGGCGTCCATCCGACGGGTGCCCGGGCCGCCTGGCACCGGCTCGGTGTCGGGGTCGAAGTTCATGCCCGGGTCGTTGGCCGGGCTCTGCGGGCCGAGCGACACCATCAGCGGCAGGTTCCACAGCAGCCGGTGCGGGTTGGGGCTGCCGCTGTGCCCCGCCATGGCCACGGCCTGGGCGACGCTCTCGCCGGCCACCGACCAGCACAGGTTCCAGAACGCCCGCGCCGCCCCCTGGAGCTGCTGGTCCTTCGCGTTCCAGGCCGGAGTGAGCTGCTCGGCGATCGAGCTGAGCCGCTCCTTGGAGATCTTGTGGTGCAGTGCACCGGATTTCCACTCGGTGGGTAACGCGTAGGCCAGCTTGCCGTCGTTCAGCGGTTTGACGGCCCACTTGCCCTTGTCCGGGACCTCTCGGGCGGTGCTCGGTGGTGGCGCCGGCCTGCCGGCCACCGGTGACGTCGTCATGGCACTCCCTCCGCGGCCCACGGGCGCGGGCCGGCCCCATCTTCGGGTCTCGGGGAACGGCCGTCCACCGGTTCGGGAGCATGGGGACGGGTGGGACGAGGGACCACACGAGAGCGGGGTTTCGGAGGGGCCCGGCCGACGGGCCCCGCCGACCGGTGAGCGCGGGCCCGGTCCACGGAGGCCGCACGGGGTGGTGACGTGATGTCATGCTTCGGCTGGGAGGAGGCGGACAGAATGTCCGCATGGAGGCCACGATTCGCTGCGAAGGTCCGGGAACAAGCGCGCAGGACGGCCGGCGGGTGGGGCTCCGGCTCTACGACCGGTGCGAGGTCGTCCTCGCGGGGCCGGACGCGTTCGTCGAAGCGGCCGCCCGGTACCTGTGGCCGCAGGCGCGCCCGGTGCCCGCCCACCCCGCTCTGCCCACGGTCACCCTCGTGCCGGGCCGGATCACGCCCGGGCTGACGGCCGCTGCCTCCCGGCGGACGGTCACGCTCTACGCGTCCCCCGACGGTCACGTCCCCGACTTCAACGAAGGCGTCGAGTACACGGGAGTACCCGGCGTGGACCGGCTCGTCGTCAACCCGCACACCGGCACCCGGTTCCTGATCACGGGCACGGACGTCCGCGTCGTGAACCCCGATGCCGAGTCGGGCACGCGCGACGCCTTGCGGGTCGTCAAGCAGCTGGTGACCACGGAGTTCGAGGCGGCGGGCGTGTCGACGGTCCACGCGTCCGCGTTCGCCGTGGGCGGCGGGGCCGTCGCCGTGGCGGGACCCGCGGGTGCGGGCAAGACCTCGACCGTCCTCGCCGCGGTCGCCGCGGGTGCGCGCATGGTGGCCAACGACAAGCTGTACGCCCGTACCGATGCGGGCGGCACCCGCATTCGCGGCTGGACGGACCCCATTCGGGTGATCGATGGTCCGGGACGGCCGAAACGGACCGCCACTCTCGCCGCGTACTTCGCCGGCGACGCCGACCGTGTCGTCGTGGACCCGCTGCCCCTGCGATCGGTCGTCCTGGCGTGCGTCGGCACACCGTCGGTGCCGGTCCGGTGCGAGGAACTGGACCCGACCGCCGGCCTGCTGCTCCTCCGGCAGGAGGTCCTGCCGCCGCGGGTCCGCTGGCTGGGGACCGAGCCCTCGCCGGCGAGCGCCCCGCTCCCGCCGTCCGCCGACCGCTTCTTCCGCCTGACGTACGGCTACCGGGACGCGGCGCGCGCGATGGACCTGCTGATGCGGCGCCTGAGGGTGTGAGCACCTGGTCCCGTGCGCAGGCGAGGTACCCGTTGCCTGCTGTTTCTTCCGCAATGGGCCAACTGCTATTCATGCGAGCGCCTTTGCCTCACAATGGTCCGTTCGGGCACCGACGCCACACGTGCGGTCGCGGGGCCCGCGGCACACGAGGCGGGGAGGACCTTAACGTGTCCACAGGAGCACGCCGGATCGTCGCGTGGTCGGTCGGCGCCGTCTGCTCGGCCGTGGTGGTCTGCCTCGTGGTGACGGCCGCGCTCGATCTGCCCGTCGCCGACGGAACGGCCAGTGTGGTCGCCGCCGTCGTGGCGGTGATCGGGCTCGGCCTGTCCGGGATCACCCTCCTGCGCGACCGCGGAACCTCCGGCCCCGGCCCCGGCGGTGGCAGGACCGTCAGGGTCCGGGCCCGCGGCAGGGGCAGCATCGCCGCAGGCGGGGACCTACGGGGCAACGCCATCGGAGCCCGGTCCACCGTGACCGGGGCGAGCGGCCCCGCGGCCGGCGGCCGTCCGGCCCGGGGCGGGCAGGACGTCAGCGCGCGCGGCGCGGGCGCCGTCGGAGCGGGTGGGGACATCGTCGACAACGCCATGGGCGAGGACAGCGAGCGATGAGGCTGTGGCCCTGGCGGCGGGGCTCCCGGGCACCGCGTCCGTCGCCACCGCCACCCGCACCGCAGGCGCCTGACGGACGTGCGGTGGGACCGGGAACGTGGGAGGGCCTGGACCCGGCAGGCCCGCCAGCTCCCGCGCCCGTACGCGGGACCGCCCCCGGCGGGCCGGTCGGACGGTCCGAGGTCCGCGCGGACCGGGGCGGGCTCGGCGCCGGCGGTCACATGATGGGCAACGCCATCGGTACGGGCAGCAGCGCCACCCTGATCGAACAGGTGGTGGTCGGCTGGCCCCCCGGCCCCGAGCCACCGCGGCGCCGCCAACTCGCACCCCCGCCGCTCGGCGAGACGGCGAACCGCGCGGGCATCAGCGCTTCGGTGGAGGAGGCGCTGTCGGACGGGGAGTACGAGGGCCGGGCGCCGGTGCTCTTCCTGGAGGGGTACGGCGGGATCGGGAAGACGACGGTCGCGCTCCAGACCTGCTGGCTTCCGGAAGTAGCCGAACGCTTCCCCGGCGGAGTGGTGTGGACGGTCATCGGCCAGTCCCGGACCGGTCCCGAACTGGCCGACCACATCGCGGACATCTGCGAGCACCTGTCCGGCCGCCGCCCGACGAGCACCGATCCCCTCCTGGTCGGCGCCCTGCTCGGCGAGATCCTCGACGAAGGCGGTCCCGCCCTCGTGGTGGTCGACGACGTCTGGACGGAGGAGCAGGTCAATGCCTTCCTCGTCGGAGGCACCGGATCCGCCCGGATGTTCACCGCACGCAACAGGGGTCTCGCACCGGCCGTCGCCCGGATCGTCGAAGTCGGCCAGATGACGGAGGACGAGGCACGCGCGACCGCCTCGGCCGGCCTGCCCGAGCTCGACGCGTCGGTCCTGGAGAGCCTGCTGCGCTTCGCCAAGGGCTGGCCCGTCCTGCTCGGGCTGATCAACGCCTCGCTACGGGCCCACATCCGTGCCGGCGGACCACCGGCAGAGGTGGCCGCGTGGGTCGCCCACCTCGTCGCCTCGGACGGGCCCGAAGCACTCGACGCCACGATGCCGCCCCACATGCGCTCCACCGTCGCCGCGACGGTCAGCGCGAGCCTCGACCTGCTCTCCGCCGAGGAACGCGAACGCTACTTCGATCTCGCCGTCTTCGACGAGGACGCCGAAGTCCCCGAACACGTCGTGGCCCTGCTGTGGAGCGTGACCGGGGGACTGGAACGCACCGAGAGCCGCAGGATGACGGCACTGCTCTCCACCCTGCGTCTGGTGTCGCAGCGGTGGTGCGACGGCGAACCGGCGATCGCCGTCCACGACGTCCTGCGGTCGTACGTGCGCCACCAGATGTCCCCGCAGGACCTGGTGACCCGTAACCGGTCGCTGGTGGCCGCGCTGCGCACGTTGCTGCCCGCCGGTGCGGCCGCCCAGTGGTGGCTGCTGCCGCCACGTGAGGAGTTCGCGCTCCAATACCTCCCCTACCACCTCCAAGCGGCCGCCTTGCACGCCGAACTCTGCGAACTCGCCTGCGATCCACGGTGGATCGAATCACAGATCCGGCACCTGGGCTCGGTGGTGCTCGCCGTCTCCACCCTGTCCGGGATCGACACCGCCCGGGCCGCCGCGCTGCGGGCCGTACTCGACCGCGACGTCGAGGTCTTCGTCCCGGAGGCCGCCCCGTCGGCCGTCGGGGCGACCCTCGCCAGCCGGTTGGCGGGAACCGCGGAACTGGACGGAGTCGTCGAGCGTTACCTCGAAGGGATGGCGCGCCCGCTGTTGCGCGCGCACTGGCCGCTGCCCGACACCGACGCGGCCACCGACGACGGGCACACCGGCCCCATCGGCGACTGCGCCGTGTCACCGCGCGGTGATGTCATCGCCACCGCGTCCGACGACCGGCTGGTGATCCTCTGGGACGCGGCCACCCTCCGGGTCCGTCACGTCCTGCGCGGGCACAGTCAGCGGGTCCGGGCCTGCGCGTTCAGCCCGGACGGATCCCGACTCCTGTCCGCGGCGACCGACGGAACCGTCCGGATCTGGAACGTCCTCGACGGCCGTCCGCTGCACGTCCTCGGGGAGCACTCCGCCCGCGTGCTGGGATGCGCGTGGTCCCCGGACGGCGGGTGGGTCGCCTCGACGACCGGTGACGGCACGGTGACCATCTGGGACGCCCGTACCGGCGAGAAGCGCCGCGAGATGCACAGCCCGAGCGGAAACGAGTGGGACTGCGCCTTCACTCCCGACGGAGACGGCCTCGTGTCGGTCGGCGAGGACGGTGTCCTGCGGATGTGGGACACCGCCAGCGGTGTCGCGCGCTGGAGCACCGTGGTCCATGAGGGGAGGATCCGCTGCTGCACGGTCGCCCCCTCCGGCGCCCTGATGGCCACGGCGGGCAGCGATGCGACGGTCCGCGTGCTCCGCACCGGCACGGGGGAGTTGGTGCACGTCCTGCGGGCGCACACCGACCGTGTCCGCGCCTGCGCGTTCTCGCCCGACGGCACTCTGCTGGCCAGTGCCTCGGAGGACCGGACGATCCGGCTGTGGGACACCGCCAGCGGACGCCAGGTCCGCGTCCTGCACGGACACACCGACTGGGTCGGGGCATCGGTCTTCACGGCCGACGGCGGGACCCTCATCAGCTGCGGCGGGGACACGACGCTGCGGACGTGGGACGTGACGGCCGACACGCCGCCCCGGACCGTGCGCGCGACGCGCCGGGCCGTGGGGTGCTGCGCGTTCTCCGCGGACGGACGGCACGTGGTGGCCGGGCACAGCGACGGCGTCGTCCAGCTCTTCGACATCGCGACCGGCCGGGTGCGCTTCGAGGTCGACGGCCACGACGGCCGGGTCCTGGACTGCGCGGTCACGCCCGACGGAGACGTCGTCACCGCGGGCGCCGACGGCGACCTGGCGCTGTGGGCCGCGCCGTCGGGCGATCTACGGCGCCGGTTCAAGCGCCATTCGGGCCGCGTCTGGGGGTGCGCCGTCTCCCCGGACGGCACCCGGATGGCGTCGGCGGGCGAAGACGCAGTGGTGAGGGTCCACGACCTGCGCACCACAGAGGTCCTCGGCGAGCTGGTGAACCACGACGGACACGTGCTCGGCTGCGCCTTCTCACCCGACGGAGAGCTCATCGCCTCCGTCGGGGACGACGGCACGCTGCGCCTGTGGGACAGCCGCACCGGACACCTGCGGTCGACGCTCGCGACGGGCCGGGAGAGCTCGTTGTGGCGTTGCTGCTTCTCGCCCGACGGCACTCTGCTGGCCTCGGTCGGATCGCCGGCGACGGCACTCACCCTGTGGTCGACCGCCGATCGGACGGTGGGCACGTCCGTCCCGATCGGCGGCGACCGGATCACCGGCTGTGCCTTCTCCCCGTCGGGACGGCAGATCGCGACCTGCGGCGACGAAGGCTACCTGGGTGTGTGGGACGTGGCCACGGGCACGCCCCTCACCGGCATCCGGGTCGCCTATCCGCTGCACCGGTGCGCCTGGTCCGCCGCGGGCACCGGCACCGGCACCGGCACCGGTTCCATGATCGCTGCCGCGGGGAACGGCGGGCTGTACCTCTTCGCCTACGAGGACGACTGACCGGTCAGGCGCCGTCGGCCGGGTCGCCGCCGGGGCCGTGCCGCACGAAGCCGTGTCGCGAGTACGACGCCGTCTGCACCAGTTCGGTCACCAGCCGGCCGGGGGTGTGCTTCCGGATGGCGGCGAGGAACTCCCGCGTCCCCCCGGCGAACAGTCGCGGGGTGACGTCGGGATGTTCGAGCAAGGAGACCCCGGGCGCCAGGTCGTAGGCCCGACCGTTGAGGGTCAGCCGGCCGGGGGACTGGGTGACGTCGAGGGGACGCGACGTGGACGTCCCCCAGCCGTGCGGTACGACGAGCCGGTCCTCCCCGGTGAGGAGGCGTACCGAGTTGAGGCCGCCGACGGAGGGCCGGAACATGGCGATCGGCCGTCCCGGCGCACTGAACACGGGGACCTCCTCGTCCGGCTCGCACAGGTAGCAGCCGATCACCGCGGACGCGGGAGTCGGCATGAAGTAGTGGTGCTTGTGGTATTCGTCGACCGTGCCGATACGCCCGTCCAGCAACATGGTCGCCACGAAGCGGTGCCGCAGGATGTTGAACCGCAGCAACATCTGCGCGAGATCGGCGAAGAGTTCCGCCTTCTTCCCGACCAGGAGCCGGATGCGTCGTTCTCCGTCGAAGGTGAGCACCGAATCCGCGAACCAGTTCTCCGGTGTCGGGCACAAGCCGTTGAACTGGTCCTTGAACTCCTTCTCGTTGCTGTGCAGCAGGAGCGCGTACCTGCCGTCGGTCTCCCGGCGACAGGTGAGGATGAAGTGGTTCCCGCGGTCGAAGTTCCATTCGTAGCTGCTGTTTTCACAGATGCGCCCGCGGAGCGTGTTGACCGCTTTCTCCGTGAACACCTCCGCAGGGTCGCCGTCCAGCCAGAAAATGGACGACGTGTCGATGTTCATCGTGGTGTCCACCGGAACCACGGGCACGCCGCATTCCCATTCGACCAGGCATCCGGTGGCGAATCCCCCGGCCAGCCGCAGGGCGTCGTAGGGGATTCCCAAGTCGGCGGCAGGGCTCACGCGGCAGTCCGCCCGGCGGTCCAGGGTGCGCAGCGCATCGCGCAGCAAGCGCTCGGTCTGCTGGAGGTAAGGGATGAGGAATCGTTGTGCCCGGTCGTCCTCGACCATTGCGTCCGGTGCGGACACCACTCGGCCTCCTCTTCCTCTTCCGAGGGATGCGTGAGGGAAATGCGGCACCCGTCTACGGCACGACGGCGACGGCCTCGATCTCCCGCAGAGTGTCGTCGGAAACGGTCACCTTCGTGGTGCCCGCCCAACTGTCGACCTGGCCGGGAAGGCGCGCGCCGACGATCGCCCCGCTCACCCCGGGCCGGCTGAGCACCCAGGCGAGGGCGAGCTCGGAAACCGTGTGCCCGAGCGGGTCGGCGATGGTCCGCAGCGCGTCGACGACGGCCAGCTTGTGGGTCAGTGCGGGCTCGGCGAACTTCGAGGACCTCTTGCGCCAGTCGTCGGGCGCGAGCGCCCCGACGCGCGCGTGGTCGAAGGCGCCGGTCAACAGCCCGGAGGCCAGGGGCGAGTAGGCGATGACGCCCGTGCCGTGCTCCTGACACCAGTCGAGGAGCGGGAGCGACTTCCGGTCGAGGAGGCTCAGGGACGGCTGCAACGAGTCCACGTGCCGGACCGTCTCGCAGCGGTCGAGCAGGTCACGGTCCACGTTCGACAGCCCGATCCAGCGGACCTTGCCCTCGTCGACGAGTTCCGCGAGCGTGGCCCAGGATTCCTCGATCGACGTGCCGGTCCGGGCATCCGGCCGGTGGATCTGATAGAGATCGATCCGGTCCACGCCGAGACGTTTCAGGCTGGCCTCGCACTCTTGGCGGATACTGCTCGGCCGCAGGTCGGATACGACCTTTCCGGGATTCTCGGCGTCCCAGACGCGACCGCATTTGGTGAAGACCAAAGGCCTTTCGGACGAATTGAGCTGCCTCAGCGCAGCCCCCACGACCTCTTCCGAGTGGCCGCATCCGTAGGCGGGCGCGGTATCGAGCCAATTGAGGCCGCGATCGACCGCATGCAGGACGGTCCGCACCGAAACGGCGTCGTCGACCGGCCCCCACCCGTGCTCGTACGGTCCGCCGATGGCCCAGGTGCCCAGTCCCAGGCGGGTGATCTCGGGGCCTTCGCGCCCCAGCCTCGTGGTGTCGACCTGATTCTGGACGGATTGCGATCGCGTCTTGTCTGGCTTCACGGTCGCGCATCTTACGTGAGGCGTAACTGGCTGTCGATGAGGCCGATTTGAAGCGATCGACAATCGATCTCGCTCACGATGGATATGGATCCCGCGCGATCATTCGCGTTCATGGTCCGGGTCCGTGCGACCCGGCCGTAGGAGCGTGCCGGCCCGGGCCGCGATGTGTCCGGCGCCCGGAAAACGGCGGGCCGCGGCGGGGCGCCGCCCGTTACGATCGGGCCTCCACCCGATCACGGCGGTCCGACGGAGGCACCGATGACACCGGCCCCTTCGCGAACACCCGCCCATCCCGAACGGCTGGAGCAAGGACACCCGTTCCGCCAGTGGAAGACCTGGCGCATACCCGGCACCGAACTGACGCTCACCGGGTACTCGCGCGCCAACGACAAGACGTTCTTCCACGTCCCCGAACTGCGCTGCGCGCTCGACGCCGGACTGGTGGAAGGGCGTCAGCCGGAAACCGTCTTCCTTACCCACACCCACCACGACCATTCCAAGGACCTCGACCACCTCGCGGCGAGGCCCGACGGGGTCGACATCCACCTGCCCGCCGCGGCGGTGCCGTACGTGGAGACCTTTCTGCGGGCCTCCGCCGAACTGAACCACGGCGCCGCCTACGATCCGGCCCTCGCAGCAGGTTGCCGACTCCACGGGGTGCGCGGCGGAGACGAGTTCACCTTCGGGCGCCGCGGCCACCACGTACGGGTGGTGGAATGCGTGCACAAGGTGCCCTGTGTGGGATACGCCTTCTCCGAACGCCGCAAGGCCCTGCTGCCCGAGTACGAGGAACTGCGCCACGACCTCGCCGCACAGGGCCGGGGCGCGGAGTTCGGCCGGGTCCTGGCGCAGCGGCGCAAGGAGGGCGCCGAGGTCGAACGCGAGGTGCGCAAGCCGCTGTTCGCCTTCCTCGGCGACACCCACGTCAGCGTCTTCGAGGACAACCCGTGGCTCTTCGAGTACCCGGTGATCATCACCGAGTGCACGTTCCTCGACGACGCCGAACGGGAACGGGCCGACCGGGTCGGACACACCGTCTGGAGCCGGCTGCGGCCCGTCGTCGAGGCCCACCCGGACACCCTTTTCGTCCTCACCCATTTCAGCCTGCGTCACTCGGACCAGGACGTCCTGGACTTCTTCCACGACGAGCGGCCCGACAACGTGCTGCTGTGGGTGCACCCGGACAGCCGGCTGCCCGAGCAGCACCAGCACGGTTGACGGCCGCGGGCCGCCGTTCCCGGGCCCCGGTCAGACCCCCGCCAGCGCGTCCCGCAACCTCCGTGCCTGCCTGAGCAGTTGGGACGAACCCGGTCGCTGCGCGAGCGCCGTCACCTCGGGCAGCTCGCCGCGCGCACCCGACAGCCGGGCGGAGTCCGCCGCGACGGCCAGCAGCGCTCCGTGCACCTGGGGCCGGGTGCGGGCCAGCAGACCGGGCAGGGCGGTGGCCAGGACCGCCCAGACCGCACCGGCGCCCTCCGGTGCGGCGACGGCCGCCCGCAGGGACTCGGTCAGCAGGGGCACCCTCAGCGTGCCCAGCCCCACGAGTTCGGTCAGCTCCCGGCCCAGCAGCTCGCCGTCCAGCCGGCCCCGCGAAGCCAGCACCACCAGCGCCCGCCCGGCGGCCTCCCGCTCCGGCTCGGGGACGGCGGCGAGCCCGTAGGCCACGGCCAGATGCACGGCGGGTCCGGCCGGGCCGTCGGCCCGGGCCAGCGCCTCCAGGAAGGCGGGGGAGCCACAGCCGTCCTGGTCGGCCGCGGACGCGACACCCGTCAGCAGTCGGGCCGCGGCTATCTCCGGGTGCCAGGGCAGGGTCGCGACGGTGTGCGCGTCCCGGTAGTCCGGCAGGGACCAGTGCGGACAGGAGATGGCCGGCTCGAAGACGCGGAACAGTGACCAGAACTGCCGGGGGAACGCGCCGCGGCCCTCGATGGCCTCGTGCCCCACCAGGATCCGGCGGCCGATGCGTGCTCCCCGACGCCTGCTGGGACGCTCGGCCTCACCCGCTTCGCGCTCCCGCCACCCCGTCGGCCGGGGCAGACCGCCCTGTCGCAGCCAAGCGGCCACCCGGGGCCCCTCGGCCAGCCCCAACCCCTCCGCGGCACGCACCGCTTCGGGGTCGACCCGGCCGCCGCAGCGCAGCAATGCCTGCCCGAGGTCCGCCGGTCCGGGCCGGAGCCCGAGGCGTTCGTACTCCGCGAGGCGCTCGACCAGCTCGTACGGCTCCACCGCGCCCGTCGGTCGGCTCGGTACGGAGAGCAGGAACGGCACGGGGTCACCGGCCCGCAACCGGGCGGTGACCTCGTCGGCGCGCGCTCCGGCTATGTAGTCCAGCGCCACGTGCTGGCACAGTTCCAGCCAGCCGGCCCCGGCGGTCTTCTCCCAGGACTCCTCCGCCCGTACCGGACCGACCGCCGCGCCGACGACGCCCGCCATGCACCGCACCTGTGCGTGCGGTTTCACCTTGAACTCGCGCGGGACGGAGCCCAGCGCGGCGGCCAGCGCATCCCTGTCCCGGAAGTCGTGGCTCACCACGGCGTTGAGCACCCGTTCGAACGGCACCACGCCAGGGTCGTGGCGACCGGTCAGCACGGCCGCGACCTCGTCGGCGAGCGCATCCAGTGACGGTACGGCGAATTCCCCCTTGATCATGTGATGAAGGCTAGACCCTGCCACTGACAGCGCCCCTGTCGGCGTGGTGGGGTCAGAGCGGGTCGCCGAGGGGACCGTACTCCGCCTCCAAGTTCCTGGCCCAGTGCGCGGCGAAGTCGGGCTGGGTGCCGTCGGCATCCGTGAACCCGTACTCCTTGTAGAGATCCCAGGTGGCCAGCGCCCGGCCGCTCCTCGCGATGACGTCCGGGTCGGCCGCCAGGGCCACGACGGCCCGCCCCAGATAGGCGGGGGTCTCGGAGTGGGCGAAGTTCGGGTCCTTCGCGGCGCCGTCACGCCAGTTGGCCTCGGTGACGCCGAAATGCTCCAGCAGCGCCTCCGAGCGCAGGAAGCCCGGCGTCAGGGAGACGGCCGTGACGCCGTGCGGCCGCAGCTCGGCGGCCTGCGCGACCGCCAGCCGGATCACCGCCGACTTCGCCATGTCGTAGAAGAAGGAGCCGCGGTAGCGGGCGGTGTTGCCGTCGGTGACCTCCACGACCAGGCCGCTCCCGCGGGCGACCATGAGGGGCAGTGCGTACCGGCTGGTGATCACGTGGGTCTCCACCGCCCGACGCAGGAGGCTCAGGCCCTGCTCCAGGTCCTGCTCCCACAGCGGGTGCTCCCAGTCGGTGAGCGGGTCGCCGCCCCAGACCGAGTTGACCAGGACGTCGAGCCGGCCGTCCTGCTCCGCCGCGATCCGCGCCACGAGGGCCCGGACTTCTTCCGGGTCGCTGTGGTCGGTGCGGACGGCGACGCCCACCCCTCCGGCGGCGGTGATCTTCTCGGCCGTCTCCTCGATGGTCTCGGGGCGGTCGAGGTCGGAGCGCGTCGTTCCGCTGCTGCGGCCGGTCACGTAGACGGTCGCCCCGGCGGCTCCGAGCTCGATGGCGATGCCCCGCCCGCCGCCCCGGGTGCCGCCGGCGACCAGCGCGACCGTTCCGGCGAGCCGTGGTGTCTTCGTCGTCATCTCTTTCTCCCTGTCTTCCGGCGGATTCACGCGGTGGTTGTGGTGGCCGTGGCAGCGCCGGTTGCGGTGGTGACATGGGGGGCCAGCACGGCGTCGAGCCCGTGCCGGACGCGCTCCACGAGGGCGCCCTCGCGGTCGAGCGCCCAGATGAGACCCGCCCCGGAGGTGACGGCCTGCACGGTGGCGGTCAGCGCCTCGACATCCGTCGTGGCGCGGAGCTCGCCCGTGGAGACGGCCTCCGCCAGCAGCGACCCGACCGCCCGACGCTGGGCCCGGTGCACGGCGAGGGCACGCTCGTGCAGTTCGGGGTCCGTGAGGTCCGTGCACAGGAACGCCAGGTGGTTGGCGAAGGTCTCCGGCGAGACCATCGGAGCCATCCACTGCGCGAGCAGGGCGGCCAGGGCCCCGAGCGCCGAGCCCTGCTCCCCGCGGAACCGGTCGGCCAGTGCGTCCGTGTCCCGCACGGACTGGTCGGCCAGTGCCAGGACCAGGCCGCGCTTGGAGCCGAACCGCTGCACGAGCGTGCCGGGTACCAGGCCGACCTCGCGGGCCACCGCAGCCAAGGTCAGCCCGGACGGCCCCACCCGTCCCATCACCTCGGCCGCCGCACGCAGGATCACCTCGTCTTCCACCCCGCGGGGACGTCCGGCCACAGTCGCTCCTCTTTAATAAATGCACGTGCATTTATTAAAGCATGCGGGAATCCGTACCCTCGCCCCCGGGGCCCGCCAGGCCCTAACGTTGATCCATGATCAATACGCCGTCACGGGTCGAACTGCGCCCGCTCACCGACTCCGACCAGGACGAGTTCTGCACGCTCGTGCGGGCCAGCTCCGAGCTGCACCGGCCATGGATGCAGCTACCGTCGACCGCGCAGGAGTTCCAGGTCTGGACCCGCCGCTTCGACGACGGCGCCAACCTGGGCTTTCTGGTCCGCGTCCGGGAGACCGGCGCAGCCGTCGGCATGGTGAACATCAACTCGATCATCCGGGGCCGCTACCAGGGCGCGTCCCTCGGCTACGCGGCCTTCGCCCCGTCCGCGGGGCGCGGGTACATGACCGAAGGGGTCGCCGCCGTCCTGCGGTACGCCTTCACCGACCTGCGGCTCCACCGGCTGGAGGCCAACATCCAGCCGGCGAACACGGCGTCCCTGGCCCTGGTCAAGCGGCTGGGCTTCCGCTACGAGGGGCTCTCGCCCGCCTACCTCTACATCGACGGGGACTGGCGGGACCACAAACGCTGGGCCATCACCGCACCGAGCCCCTGGACACCCGATCCGTCCCTTCCCGAGGTCTGAGGCGTACGCCGCCGCCCGTTACGGCACGTGCTACGACGAACCGGCCAGCAGTCGCCGTTGGTGGTCCCGCGCCGGTTCGTCGTAGTACTTGTCCGACCAGTGCCCGGCGAGGAGCGGTACCGGGGCTTCGACTCCCGTCTCGGGGCCGGGCGTCGGCTGGTGCGCGGCCAAGCGGAGCGAGTCCCGGAAGCGGTGGTGGTTGAACAGGCGGGAGAACTCGGTGAAATGGATCTCCGCGAGGGCGCTGAAAGTCACGGTATTGCCGGGCGACCGCCGCATCGGTGACGGCGTGTCCGACGTTGGACCGTCCGAAGATCCCGTTCTCGGTGATGTTGGCCGATCCGGTCCAGACGGCCCGGGGCGCCCCGTCGTGGCTCGCGACCACGAACTCGTTGTGCGGGATCGTGGCCCGGGTCCGCCAGGTGACGACGAGGTCGTCGATGCCGGCGGCGGTCACCGCTGCGCGGTTGTGCGGGTGGTCGAACACGACGAGCCGGACGTCCACGCCCGTTTCCGCGGCCACGCGGAAGGCTTCGAGCACGGGCAGGTGCGCGAACTCGTACAGCGCCGCGTGCAGCTGCCAGAGGTCGCCGTCGGCGTTGCCGATGAAGGCGAACAGGGGGCCTCCTCCAGGCCGCGCGACAGCCAGCGCCAGGCCGCGCGGTGGGGGACGTCGGCGGGGTGGAGGTTCTTGAAGCGTTCGGCGTAGGCCTGCGAGGCGTACGCGCCACGGTTGAACCAAACACCTTGCACGCCCGGCTCTTCGGTCCGCACCTGCACCTCGACCGTCGACGCGGGGGTGAGTTCTTCCCCCCGGGTTCCGGTCACGGAATGCACGCGGTAGGTGTAGGTCTGCCCGGGCTTGACCCGGTAGTCGCCCCAGGCGAAGGTCTGGAACGGGTTCCAGTGGGACCCCCATCGGCCTTTTGCCTGCGGGAAACGGAGGCGGTTGTCGAGCCACCGGTGTTCGTGGTCGAACCCCAGGACCACCACATGGGTCCCGGCGATGGCTTGTACGCGCAACGGCCCGGAGCTGCTCCGCACCCTCATGCCCACGCCTCCCGGTCCGGCCACCGGCCGTCAGGGCATCAGGCCGTCAGGCCGTCCGGACCAGCTTCACCCCGCGCCGGGTGGCGCGCACTCCGGCACGGGGGCGCTCCCCCCGTTGCTCAGTACCATCGCCCGGCCGCCGGAAGGGCGACCGCCAGGGAAGCGGCGGCGAGCGCCGCCGCGGCGAGGCGCGTGGGGCGCCGCGGCTTGCGCGCCAGCCTCTCCGTCATGACGATCCCGGTCAGTACGGCCATCCACGCGAGCATCCCGCCCCGGCCGCTCGCCACGGCCATCACCAGCATCAGCGCCCAGCACGACCGCAGACACGCGCCACCCTGGCGCAGACCGAAGCGGGCCGCCCCCGCCACCGCGCGCCAGCCGGTCGGCGGCAGCGGGGAGGAACGGTGACAGTCGCGCAGGGCGCGCCGCTTGTGCACGGTCAGCTGCCAGGCGGCTGCGAGGGCGAGCGCGCAGGCGAGCGCGACATCGTCCGGCAGCCGCGCCCACAGCGCCGCCGGCCCCAGGAGCAGTGCGCCGTACCCGATCCAGACCGCCAGGTAGACGGCCGCGCACGTGGCCATCGCGCGCTGTCGGCGCCGCCGCAGGCTGTTCGTCCCCACGTGCTCGAGCGCAGGGACGGCCGCCGGCAGCATCATCGCGACGCTCATCAGCGCCCACATCGCCAGATCCCCGGAACCGGCGACGCCGTGGACCGCGTGCGTCGTGGACACGTGGTGGTGCGGGGCCCCGGTGCCGAGGGTGCCGTCGGCGCCGTCGGCGCCGTGCGACCCGCCGGTCACGGCCAGGGCGACCAGGGCGGTCCAGGCGGCCACGGACGCCAGCTCGAAGGCGAGCGAGACGCGCGGCCGCAGCAACCGCCGCAGCAACCGTCGCACCGGCGCCGTCCGCGGGGACCGTACCCGCGCCGCACCCTGAACCGTCATCAGGTGTAGCCGAGGCTGACCCGCCCGATCTCGACCGGCGGGTGCTCGGTTTCCGCATCGACCGCATCGACCGCGTCGAGCGGGCCGAGCGCGCCGAGCGGCAGGAACGTCACGCGCAGCTCACGGTCGTCCCACGCGTTCTGCGCCACCAGCCTGCGCACGAGCGGGGTGATCTCGACGGTCACCCGCAGACCGTGCGGGTGCTCGTCGCCGCGGGGATCCTGCGCCCGCTCGATGCCGAAGAAGGAGAGGTTGCCCACGCGGTGGCTCTCCGCCAGTTCGCGGGAGGCTCCGTCGGGCAGGTTGACGTAGATGCCGTAGACCGTGTCCGGGTTCTGCTCGCCCTCGATGTCCTCGACGTTGAGGTACACGTGCCGGTCGGCCTCGGGGGCGGGGACGCCCAGCGCCGTGCCGAGCGACCGCGTCGTCCGTTGGTCGATCGGTACGGTGACGCTCACCGCGCGACCGACGAGCTGCACGGTCTGCTGTGATGCGCCGGCCATCTCGCGCCGCTTGGGCGGCACCGGCCCGGACTCGTTCGGACTGCTCATCGACGCCTCGGGTACGGGGGGCGGGGGCGGGGGCGGGGACGGCGGAGGAGCCGGCGGCGGCGCGGGAACCGGTACGGGCGACTCGTACGTGTACCCCAGCTGCCCGGCGATGTCGACGATCGCGGACGCCGCCAGTCTCCGTTCGCTCCCGTCGGCGTCGAAGAACTGGTACTCCTGGGTGATCCAGCGCGGGTCCGTCGGGTTGCCGTGTCCCGGGCGGCTCGCCCACGTGTACCAGAGTCGGTCGATGTTGGCGTGGTGGAGCCAGAAGATCGGGTCCAGGGCCGCCGTGTCGGTCCTCCCCATCCAGCGGCCGATGTGGCTGTGCACGGCGTTGTGCGGGGTGCTCTCAACGGCTCCGTCCCGGTTCCAGAAGGCATCGCCGTCCGGTGTGATCCCACCGCCGAACTCGGCTTCGCCGACGAACTGGGTGCGCCCCAGGGCATAGGCCGGGGAGGTGATCTCGAAGGGCAGGGGTGCACCCAGGTTGAGGCGGTGCGCCCGCTCGGCGAACAGGGGGTTGGCGCCGCCTTCCTCCTCGCGGAAGGCCGGTGGGATCCGGGCTTGCGAGGGGTCGGCGTCGTAGTCCCAGAACGGAAGCGCCCAGTCGGCCGGACCGCCCAGGTCCACGACCGCGGCGCGGACGATCCGCTCGAAGAACCAGAGGTACATGCGGTGCCAGGAGAGGAAGTACCACGAGCCGTGCTTGCAGCTGTTCCACAGCGCCTTCGGCGGCGTCTCGGCCGTCCCGTGGATGGCCGCCTGGTAGGCCCAGCTCGTGGGATCGTCCGCGTCCCGCGCCTTCATCTCGGTGACGGCTGCCGCGTAGTGCGCGAGCGTCAGGTCGTCTTCCGGCAGGGTCCACACGTTCTTGCGCACGTGCACGACCGGCTGAGGGCTCACCGCGTCCGCCTTCCGTCACGCCGGCCGTGATGCGGTACCGGCGGCCCGTTCCCCGCGGCCCCGTTCTCCGCACCGCCGTGCCGCCGGTTCTCCATCGAGTCAGGTCGGGAAGAAATTCGGGATGAACCCTACCCAACCGGCAACCCGTGATCGATCAGGCGCGCGGGCGGCGGGCCCCGTCGGGATTCGCCCGCCGCGACGGGGGTGGGGCAAGATCCGGACAAGACGACTTGAGACGACCTGAGGTGTGCCGATGAACTCGCAGTCCTTGTACTTCCACCCCGACTACCTCGACGCCGTGCGGGCCGGCCGGAAGACGACCACCGTCCGCTTCCGTGACCCGGTCGAGGCGGGCCCCGTCCGGCTGGTGTTCGAACTGGACGAGGAGGTGTCCCTGCCGGGTGTCATCACGCAGGTCACCGAAAAGACGGTCGCCCGGCTCAGCGAGGCGGACGCCCGGGCGGACGGCTTCCGTGACCTGGCCGAGCTCCACGACAGGCTCCGGTACCACTACCCCGGCATCGGGCCGGCCGACACCATCACGGTCGTGCACTTCCGGCCGGTGCAATGAGCCGGTGTCCTCCGGGCGAGCGCGCCGGGGGGCGCCCTCGCCGAAGCCGTGGGTCCGGGGGACGTGCGGCGCGACGCGTCCCGTCCCCCGGACGTCACCGGGCTACCGGTCCTGGGAGAGCCGGACCAGCTCGGCGAAGGAGCCGTCCAGTCGCACCAGTTCCTCGTAGCCGCCCTGCTCGGTGATCCGTCCCGCGTCGAGGACGATGATCCGGTCGGCGAGGCGGCAGTTCTCCATCCGGTGGGTGACGATCACCGTGATCCGGTCGTCCTTCATGTCCCGCAGACCGGAGAACACCATGTGCTCACCGCGCGGGTCCATGGCCGACGTCGGCTCGTCCATGACCAGCAGCCCCGGCTTCCGGTGGAACGCCCGCCCGCACGCCAGGCGCTGCCACTGGCCGCCCGAGGGCTCGTGCCCGCCCCAGATCGAGCGGGCCAGCAGGGTGTCCAGGCCGTCCGGGAACTCCTGGACGGCCGCCCGCATGCCCACCGCGTCCAGAGCGTCCCAGACGGCTTCCTCGCCGCGCGGGTCGGGCTGGCCGAGCGTGATGTTCTCCCGGGCGGAGAAGGGCCAGTACCCGTACGACTGGGTGACGAGGCCGACGTGCTGCCAGGCGGTGCGCTGGTCGGCGTCCGAGGTCGGGACCCCGTCCCAGGAGACGACGCCGGACGTCGGGGCGGTCAACGAGGTCAGCAGGCGGATCAGGGTGGACTTGCCCGCACCGTTCTCCCCGACGACGGCGATGACCTCGCCCCGGGACAGGGTCAGGGAGACCGGTCCGAGCGAGGGGGTGTCCTTGCCGGGGTAGGTGTACGTGGCCTCCTCCAGCCGGATCTTCTCCGGTGCGGCCTCCATGACCTGCGGGCCGCGCGGACCGGACTTCTCTGCGGCTTCGGCGACGAAGGCGGTGTAGTCGCCGAGGTAGAGCGCGTGCTGGAACATGGCCGCCCCGTACACGACGAGCTGCGAGAGGGCGGCGGTGGAGGTCCGCATGGCGACGATCGCCGTACCGGCGGCGGCGATCGCCATGTACCCGCCGATGACCAGCCCGGCGAGGGCGCCGTAGGTCGCCACGACGAAGACCCCCGAGGCGGCGGCCGCGATCAGGTAGACGGTGAGGTAGCGGGGCGCGGAGCTGACCATCCTGGAGTCGATGCGCTCGCAGACCGCCGCGTACCAGTGGTGGGCGTAGGGGCGCATGCTGTTGCCGCGCAGCTCGTCGGCGAGCTTCGGGGTGGTCAGGTGCCACCGCATCATGTGCTTGATGTTGCGGGAGGCGACCGTCTGGTTGTGGAGGCGGTAGTCGAGGCGGGCGGCGTAGACCGAGCCGAGGCCGCGGGGGACCACCGACAGCAGGAGCAGCGGCAGCAGCACGGGGTGGACCACGGCGAGGACGGACGCCACGGCGACCATGTCGATCAGGCCGCCGGTGAAGCCGAGGGCGTCCTGCAGCAGCATGGCGGAGCGGGCGGATCCGGTCTCTGCGGCCTCGGAGCGCTCGGTGAAGTCGGGAGCGTCGTACGCGGCGAGTTCGACGTCCATGTGGGCGTCGACCATGGCGAGGTCGGCGAGGGTGGCCATACCGGGATTCAGGCGGCGGGCCGCGCTGCCCGAGGTGATGGAGGCCAGCGCCCCGAGCGCCGTCATGGCGGCCGCGGCGACCAGCGGCCAGGCCGCCGCCGAGATCCGTTCCTCGATGCCGTCGCCGGTCAGGAGCGGGACCATCGCCCGGGAGATCGCCGCGAGCGCTGCCGCCGTGCAGATCCCGCCGAGGATCTGGGCGCCGACCAGTACGTGGAACGCGGTGCGGTTGACGGCGAGCGCGAGCCGCGCGGTCTGCCGGAGGGCGGACGGAACGCGGCGGGCCATCTGCCCGAGCGACAGCGCCTCCATGGTCTCGTTGTGCTGGCCCCAGGTGTACTTGAACTCCGGCGGGGCCGGTGGTGCGGCCGTCTTGCGGTGCTCGGTCTGCTGCTCGGACATCCTGCGTCTCCTTCAACTGGGTTGTCTTGGAGGCCGGTTCGACGCTCGCAGCGCATGCCGGAGAAGCCCGTCTCCGCGGTGTGCGGAAGGGCGGCTGCGTGGTCGCGGGAACTGGAAGCAGTGAGTACAGCGCAGGCCGAAGGCCGGAGCAGCGGGATCTGGCCGACCTCGCGGCGACGGCTCCCTAGCCGTGGCCGCTGATCGTGTTCGGGCGCCGCCGGGCTCCCGGGCGCAGACGCACGGGAGGTTGGCCGGAACCCGCCGGTACGGGGGTCAGGGCACCGGAAATCGCTTGCGGGCCCGCGGCGCGCCTCCGGCTTCCGCCAGGTCCGGGGCGCGGGGGAGACGGCGAGCAGCGCGGGAAGGCGGCCTAGACCTGGGGCACGGCGCGGTCGAGGGCGCCCAGGGCATGGATGGCGGTGGGCCAGGGGAAGTGCACCGGGGCGTCGGGGTCGGCGGGGTCGGAGGCGTATCCGGTCTCGCCCTGGAGGAGTTCGACGCCGGCGTTGCGCAGGGTGTTCAGGGAGACTTCGAACTGGGGGTGGGCCGCGAGGGCGGCGTTGGTGCAGGGCATCGCGATGACGGGCGTGCCCTTGCCGGTCGCTTCGGCGGCGAGGCCGACCACGAGGTTGTGGGTGAGGCCGAGGGCCCACGCGTTGATGGTGTTGAAGGTGGCGGGTGCGAAGAGGAGGGCATCGGCCGCGGGCCATACGTCGGGCTGGCCCGGGAGCTTGTACTGCCAGCGGACGGGATGGCCGGTGAGCGCGGCGAGTCCGTCGAGGCTTTCGGAGAGCCAGTGCGCTGCGGTGGGGGTGAGGCCGAGGCACACGTCCCAGCCGCGGGCCTGGGCGTCCTCGATGACCCGGGCGACGTCGAAGACGGGCGGGGCGGCGGAGCAGAGCAGGTGAAGGGTCTTCGTGGTCATGCCGCAATATGATCACATGGTTTGAGCCGGATCACGCCCCCCGGGAGCAGGTCCGTTTCCATCGGCACCGGACTCACGGCGGCGGAGCGCTGCGGTGCCGCGGAGCTGCGGTGCGAAGTGTCCGGCCGGGCGTCGCATTCCCGGCCGCCGCGATGCCGGGAGTCCGCGGCGCCGACGGGCCGAACGGGCGGCCCCACGGAGGCTTCGAACGGGGAGAACCTGATCAGGAACCGCAGGCCCTCGGGCAGAGGGGCGGGCGGCGGGCGGCCCCGGCCCTGCGCGTGCGGGCCCCCGGCCCTGCGCGTGCGGGGCACGCCCGGATGGGGGAAGCTGGGTTAAGCCGCACCGCCGACAGCGGGACAGAAGGGCGAGGAGGGCCTCGTGGATACCTCAGAAGACGGCCGGCTCATTCGTGCACCCCGGGCCTGGTTCCGGTCCCGGGTGCGGACCGCCACCGTTCTGTGTGCGGCGGCGGCTCTTGCAGCGGCCGCCGTCCCGGCCTCCGCGCAGGGCCCCGGGGCCGTATCGGCTCCTGCGGAACCCCTCGTGGTCGTCGACTGCTTCTCGCAGTCCCAGGTACGCCCCGAGGAGTACCTGCTGGCCTGCGGGGACGGCAACAACCGCCTCGTCGGACTGACCTGGGACACCTGGGGGCCGAAGACCGCGACGGCCACGGGCACCGACATGGTGAACGACTGCGTCCCCTACTGTGCCGCGGGCCGCTTCCGGTCCTACCCGGTGACGGTGACGCTGAGCGCTCCGGAACCCTGGCCGGGCCACCCGGACGTCGAGCGCTTCACCACGATCCGGCTCCTCTACACGGACACCGCACCGGCCCCGGTCCCGAAGGACGTCACGTACAAGCTCGTGTACTGACCGACCGGACGACGCTCCGTACGGCCCCGGAGCCGCGGCGAGCGGCTCCGGATCCGTCGCCAGACGGGCGTGGAGCTCGACGTCGTAGCGGACCCCGTCGTAGGCGAGCTTCTGGCGCTGGTGGCCTTCCACGGCGAAGCCCGCGGCGCGAGCGACCGCGCACGAGCCGGGGTTGTTCACCCGGTGCCCCAGTTCCAGCCGGAACAGTTCGGCCTCGTGGAACGCCCAGCGGGCGAGGGCCCGGCAGGCCTGAGTGGCCACGCCCCGACCCCGGGCCGCAGCCGTCGTCCAGTAGGAGACCCAGCCGACCGAGTGCCGCCGGTTCACCGCGCCGACCGACACGTGTCCGAGCACCGTGTCGGCCCCGTCCACGACGCAGAAGGCGAAGGCGGAGCCCGCCTCCCACTCGGCGGTGCGCTCCGCGATCCACCGCTGCGCGTCCTGCGGTGAACCGATGGGCCGGCTGGTCTGCTCACGCATGAGGGGATCCGCGAACGCGGCCGTCACCGATGCCGCGTCGCGCAGGGCCCATCTCCGGAGCACCAAACCCGAGGAAACTTCGAGACGTTCGCGCATGCCGCGAGTCTTCCTCCGCGCCCGCCGCCCTGTCATCCCGTTTATCGGACTCCCCGCGCCGAACGGGTCCCGGTCAGCCGGGGCCGGTGGACGCTCGCGCATGCAGGTGAGCTCTTCGGCTATGTCGCGTCTCGTGCCGTTGGATTTGACTGGGGTCATGACGAAGACGACGAGGACGACGAAGAACGAGAACGCCACGCAGACCACCGACCTGACCACCGATGCGCACGCGCACCGGGACGCCGCCGGTGGCATCACCCTGGTGATCGGGGGTACCGGCAAGACCGGCCGGAAGGTTGCCGAGGGGCTCACGGCTCAGGGCCGCCCCGTCAGGGTCGGATCCCGCCGCGGCGAGCCGGCCTTCGACTGGAACGATCCCACGACCTGGCTTGCGGCGCTCGAAGGCGTGGACCGGGTGTACGTGACCTACTACCCCGATCTCGCCTTTCCCGGGGCGGCCGTTCAGGTGACGGCCTTCGCGGAGGTGGCGGTCGCGGCCGGGGCGCGGCGCCTGGTGCTGCTGTCGGGACGCGGCGAGGAGGCGGCGCGGACCAGCGAGGAAGGGCTCAAGGCCACCGGCGCGGACTGGACGATCGTCCGGTCGAGTTGGTTCAACCAGAACTTCGACGAGAGCTTCTTCCTCGACTCCGTCCGGGCGGGCGAGATCGTCCTGCCGACGGCGGACGCGGTCGAGGCGTTCGTCGACACCGGGGATGTGGCCGACGTGGTGGTGGCCGCGCTGACCGACGACCGGCACATCGGCAAGACGTACGAGCTGTCGGGGCCGCGCCTGATGGGCTTCGAGGACGTGGCCGCGGAACTCTCGAAGGTGACCGGCCGTGAGATCGCCTATGCGCCGATCCCGATGGACGACTATCGTGCGGTCCTGCGGGAGAACGGGCTGCCGGAGGAGTTCGCCGAGCTGTTCACCCTGATCCTGGACGGGCGCAACGCGCACCTCGTGAACGGGGTCGAGGAGGTGCTGGGGCGGCCGCCCCGGGACTTCTCGGACTTCGCCCGGGAGGCGGCGGCCACCGGCGTCTGGGACGTCCGGGCGGTCTGATGCGGACCGCCCGCGCCCGGGTTCGTGCCGGGGTGTTGTTCCGTCGTGGGGAGGAAGTGCACATGGACATGTTGGCCGGTCTCCTGGCGGGCCCGCAGGCCCGGGGTGCGTTCCTGCTCAAGTCGGTGCTCGACCCCCCGTGGTCGGTGCGGATCGAGGACCGTGCCCCGCTGTCGGTGGTGACCATGGTGCAGGGCTCCGCCTGGCTGCTGCCCGACGATCAGGGCGCCGAGCCGGTACGGATCGGCCCCGGGGACGTGGCCGTCGTACGGGGGCCCGTGCCCTACACGGTCGCGGACTCGCCGGACACCCCCGTCCAGATCACGGTCGGGCCGGACCAGCGGTGCAGTACGCCGCAGGGGGAGGACGTTTCGGAGTCTATGGCGCTGGGCGTGCGGACCTGGGGCGTCGCCCGCCCGGGCGCAGGGGCGGCGGTGATGCTGAGCGGTACCTACCAGGCGCCCGGTGAGGTCGGCGGCCGGCTGCTGAGCGCGCTGCCCACGATCCTGGTGAGGCCGGCCGGAACCGCCGACGCCACCCTGATCACGCTCCTCGGCTCGGAGATCTCCAGCGAGGAGCCCGGCCAGGAGGTGGTCCTGGACCGGCTGTTGGACCTGCTGCTGATCGGGGTGTTGCGGGCGTGGCTCGCCGCACCCGGGTCCGGCGCCCCGGGCTGGTTCCGGGCGCAGGGCGATCCGGTGGTCGGGCCGGCGCTGCGGCTGCTGCACGAGAGCCCTGCGTACGGGTGGACCGTGGAGGAACTGGCCCTGAAGGTGGGCGTCTCCCGGGCGTCGCTGGCGCGCCGCTTCACGGAGGTCGTCGGGGAGCCGCCGGTCGGCTATCTGACGGGCTGGCGCCTGGCGCTGGCGGCCGATCTCCTGCGGGAACCGGACGCCACGGTCGAGAAGGTGGCCCGCAAGGTCGGCTACAGCAGCGCCTTCGCACTGTCCGCCGCCTTCAAGCGGGTCCGCGGGGTCAGCCCGCGGGAGTACCGCTCGGGGACGACGGTGCCGGCCGCGGCGACGGCTCAGGGCCCGCGGGGCACGGTCGTTCTCGGTCGGGCCGTTTCCTGAGGGCGGTTCCGCACGACACCCCCTCAGGGGGCGAGTGAGAGCCTGGCGACGCGTTGGTCACCGCTGAGTTCGCCGGTGGGAAGGAAACCGAGGCCGAGGTAGAAGGGCTCGGGGCTGTTCGCGCCGGTGTTCCAGCTGACGTACACGTCGTGGATGCCGCGGGCGCGGATTTCTTCGGTGGTCGCTCGGACGGCGAAGCGGCCGTAGCCCTTGCCCTGGTGGCGGGCGTCGATGTTGAGGCGCCAGATGCCGCTGCGCCGGTCGTCGGGGTCGGCGGCCGGGTCCCAGACGATGTCGTGGAAGGCCATCACGAAGCCGACGGTCTCGTCGCCGTCGACGATGGCCCGGGGCCAGGCCGTCGCGCTGTGCACGTACGCCTCGGCGAGCGACTTCACCACCGGGGAGACCAAGTGGGCCTGGTCGGGGCGGACCTGTATCGCGCAGACCGCGTCGAAGTTGTCACCGGTGACGGGCTCCAGGCGCAGCGGGCCCGGTGCGGGGGTGTTCAGGGCTGACATGGTGCCAGCGTATCCCCGGATCCGACGCTCCCCGGCAGTGCGCAGCAATGGCTAAAGATTCACCCAAGGGGTCAGCGAACCCCGGCGGGAGATCGAACAGGTGATGTCACGATCGGGCGTTCGCGTTCAGAACGCGTCGCACCGCACCGCACCGCACTGCATCGCACTGCATCGCACCGTGCCGTATTGACTGTTGGAAGAGGACGAGAGTCGAATGACCATCAACCCGACGCCGCACGATCCGACCCGGCCGCCGACCCCGTCGACGACACCGGGCCGGCCGCAGAGCACCCGGCTCGCCGCTACCCTGATCACGCTGTCCACCGTTCTGGTGGGTCTGATGGCCGGACTGTTCTTCGCCTTCGACGTTTCGGTGATGCCGGGGCTGGCGGCCGGCGACGAGCAGACGTACGTCACCGCGATGCGTGCCTTCAACCAGGCCATCGACGGCAATCCGCTCTTCGGCTCGGTGTTCCTGCTGGCTCTGGTGGCGGCCGCCGCCTCGGCGGTGGTGGAGTACCGCGGGGGCCGCCGCGCCACCGCCCTGTGGGTGGGGGCGGCCGCGATCGCGTACCTCGTCGCCCTCGTGATCACCTTCGGCGTGAACATCCCGCTCAACAACGAGCTGGCCGACGGGGGCGCGGTCGAGCAGATGACGGACTTCTCGATCGTCGAGCGGTTCAAGACCACCTGGGTCACCACGAACATCGTCCGCACCCTGCTCTGCACCGCGGCCCTCACCGCTCTCGCCCGCGCGACGCTGCTCCACGGCCGCACCACGCGCTGATCGCACCGGGTGCGTCCGCCGGGGAGTCCCTACGCCGGGGAGGGGACTCCCCGGTCAGCCGGCGCGGGAGGCGATGATCCGTGCGCACTCCAGGGATTCGGTGTGCGTGGTGTTCACCTCGAGGTCGTAGGTCACCCCCCGGTGCACGGCGTCCGCCTGCGCCGCGGCCATGCCCCTGACCCGGTCCCCCCGCGCGATCTCCCGGCCCGCGGCCACCGCCTCGTCGCACCGCACGCCGACCCACAGGACCGGCACGTCGCCCAGCGCGTTCCGCCACCGCTGCTGGGACGCCGCCCCACCGAGGAACACGTCGTCGACGACGATCCGCGCGCCCGCACGGGCCATCGTCACGATCCCCTCGGTCCAGGCCGCCTCCAGCGCCCGGAAGGTCGCCCCGACGCTCACCGTGCCGTCCGCCGCGATCTCGATCCCCTCCTGGGCCTCCTGCATCGCGGCGGGCAGGGCGTCGACGAACGCATCGCACCCGAACGACAGCCACGGGTCGGGCAGCACGGCCTGCAGGCACCGTACGATTCCGGACTTCCCCGAGCTGGAACCACCGTTGAGAATGATCATCTGAGTCACCGCGCCACAGTAGGGCGCCGACCGTCCGGTACGGAACAGAGGTGGGTGGACCCCGATGCGCCCGGGGAAAACCGGGTGCGGCCGCCCGCGCGGCCTTGGGATCATGCCGGAATGGTCCACCGACTCGACCCCCTGGTACTCCGGCACGTCCACCGCATCCCCCGCCCCGCGGGACCCGCCGGCGAAGGCGCCGTCGCCGCGCAGCAGTTCGACGCCGCCCTGATGTCCGTGGGCTTCAAGCTCTCGGCAGAGCTGCTCGAACACCTGTCGGGACTGTCCGGGTCGGCGGTCGTCGACACCGCCGTACCGACGCTGGGCACCGTCCGGGAGATGGTCGGCGACCACGTCCAGCACAACGCGTACTTCATCGACTTCCCGGCCAACGTGCCGGACACCTTCGACTTCTGGATGCGGTGCATCGCCGAGGCGCTCGCCGACGACGACGCGCGCGTGAGCACGCTGGAGCAGCTGAGCACCGGCGTCGTGAACCTGCTCACGCTCCCCTCGTACGGGAACTACCGGCACACGTACGCCGAGATGCTGACCCACCACGACGAGCTGATCGCCGCGGCGGGCGACCGCATCACGGTCCTGCACCTCGGCGCGGCCCCGGAGGACGAACTCACCTCCCTCTACCTGGCCCTGGCGGGCAGCACCACGCCCCTGGGCGAGGACGGCCTGCGGGACCTGCGGGACCTCGCCGGCCACTGCACGGACGGACCGCAGCCCGCGGAGATCCCCGTACGGGAGAACCGGGCCGTGGTCAACGAGGCCCGGCTGAAGGCCGGTGCGAGCCTGCTGCTGGACACGGTCACCGACGTGCTCCGACTCGCCTGCGCGCTCGCCGGCGGCGACGTCGGCCTCCAAGAGCCGACGCGGCTGCGCGGGCTCTCCCGCCCGGTGCGCCGGGCCCTGCTCGCGGGCCTCGACGCGGTCGTCGGCGCGGCGCCCGCCAAGCTCGCCGACGTGC
The DNA here is from genome assembly GCF_026340975.1 of Streptomyces sp. NBC_01214. Lineage (GTDB taxonomy): Bacteria > Actinomycetota > Actinomycetes > Streptomycetales > Streptomycetaceae > Streptomyces. The sequence goes on from NZ_JAPEOS010000001.1 coordinate 4,593,080, forward strand.
ACGCCCACCGCGAGATGTGGAAACGGCTCGGCGAGCGGCTGCACCCGCACGAGTACCCGCAGTGGCCGCACGCGGCGGACGCGTTCGCCGTCGCCCGCGGCGAGAAGGCGGTGCGCACCTTCGACAGCCGGGTGGAGGAACTGCACGCCCGGATCGACCCCACCGGCGCGGCCGAGCTGCTGAAGGCCGCGCCCGGCAAGCTGCTGCGCTCCTTGGACCGGCTGCTGCGCTCCGCCCACACCCAGGACGAGCGCGACGCGGTCGTGGCCGCCGCCGAGCAGGCCGTCCCCGACGCCTCCGGCCGGGTCCTGCTGTCGGTGCGCGAGCACCTACACAACCGCGCGCAGGAGACCGGAGAGCAGCGGGTGTTCGTCAACCGCTCCGGCCGGGCCTGGGTCACCGAAGACACCCGTCCGCCGGTGTTCGCGCCCGAGCGCAAGCGGATGATCGCCGCGATCGACGCGGAGTTGCGCCGCCGGGTGCCCGCCGCGGACCACCTGCTGATCGACCCGGACGTCCTGGACGTGGCGCTTCCGCTCAGCGGCAAGGCGACCGCGCCCGGGTTCGGCGTGCTGCCCCGCGGCTCGGTGTCCCGGGTCGACGGCGAGCTGCTGCGCTTCTTCGTGTACTGGAAGCAGACCGCGCGCAGCACCGACTACGACCTGTCGGCGGCACTGCTCGACACCGACTACTCGACCGTCTCCTGGCTGTCGTACACCAACCTGACCGAGATCGGGGGCAAGCATTCCGGCGACATCACGAACGCGCCCCACGGGGCCTCGGAGTTCATCGACCTACGCCTGGACGCGGTTGCCGCCACGTGCATCGTCCCGCAGGTCCACATCTACTCCGGGGAAGGCTTCGAAGAGGTAGCGGAGTCGTTCTTCGGGTTCATGTTGCGCGAGACCGAGCAGAAGGGACGACCCTTCGAGCCGCGTACGGTGCGCATGAAGTCGGACCTGCGCGGTCCGGGCCGGGTCGCGCTGCCGCTGGTGTTCCTGCGCGGGTCCGACGGCCGGTGGCGCGCCAAGTGGCTGCACCTGTGCCTGACGGGGTCCCCGTCGTACAACCGGGTCGAGGACCACCGGGTGACGGTCGCGACGCTGATGCGCGCCGTCGTCGAGCGCGAGCAGCTCACCGTCCGCTACCTCATCGAGCTGATGACCGGCAGCGCGACGACCGTCACCGTGTGGGACGGGAAGACCGTTCCGGCGGGTCCCGTCACCTACGTCGGCCTGGAGCGGCCCGAGAAGCTGCACCCGGGGTCGCGGATCGTCACCCCCGAAAACCTGCGTGACCTGATCCCCGCCTGAGTGTTAACGTGACCGTGGCGAGGCCATGAAGGGGCTTCCTTCTCAACACTCCTAAAATAGCCCCTTCGCTTTCCTCGCCACCGACTTGAGACCTCCGGCCGTCTCCGCATCACGCGGGACGGCCGGAGGTCTTTCCGTGTCGGACGCCGGGCCGCGGGCCGGGCGGGATCAGCTCGGCTCAGCCCAGGAAGTCGGCGACCAGCTCGGCGAAGGCCTCCGGGGTGAGGACCTCGACACCGAGCTCCGCGGCCTTGACCGCCTTCGAACTGGGCTTGCCGCTCGCGGAGGGCGCGGAGACCAGGATGGTGGTCTTGGCGCTGACGCTGCTGCCCGCGCGCCCGCCCGCCTTCTCGATCAGTGCGTTCATCGCGTCCCGGCCCTGGCCTTCGAGCGCTCCGGTCATCTTCCCGGTCACCACCACGACCTTCCCGGCCAGCGGACCCGACTCCTGCGCCGCCGCCGCTTCCTGCGGCTCGCTCATGTTGACGCCCGCCGCGGCGAGCTTGTCGATGACCGGCGCCAGGGCGGCGATCTGCTCGACGATCACCGGAGCCTTCTCCGGACCGATGCCGTCCACGGCCTGCATGGCCAGGGCATCGGCCCGACGGACGGCGTCCATCGTGCCGAAGTGCCGGGCGATGCGGCGCGAGATGCTGCGTCCGGTGCCCAGAACGCCCAGCGCGCAGACGACACGGCTCAGTGGCCGGGCCTTCGCCGCCTCGATCTGCTCGGCGAGCTTCGCGGCCCGCTTGGCGCTGCCGGAAGCGGTGGTGAGCTGCTCCAGGGACAGGGTGAACAGGTCGGCGACGTCCATGACGTCACCGGCGTCGACCAGGGCCTTGACGTACGTCCTGCCCAGCCCGTCGATGTCGAGCATCTCGCGCCCGGCGGCGTACTCGACGAGGGCGGGCAGCGCGCAGGCCGCGCCCTGCGCGCAGCGCCACCGCTCCTGCGTCTTGTCGATCTCCCCGCCGCAGTGGGGGCACGCCTCGGGCAGCGGCACCTCCGCCGCTCCGGCCGGGCGCAGCGCCACCACGGCGGCCTGGACCCGCGGGATGATGTCGCCCGCCTTGTAGACCGTCACGGTGTCGCCCAGGTGGAGGTCACGGCGCCGGATGTCGGCCGGGTTGTGGAGGGTGGCCCGGGTGACCGTGGACCCGTCGATCAGGACCGGGGCGAGTACGGCGGTCGGGGCGAGCACCCCGGTCCGGCCGACCTCCCACACCACGTCCTCCAGCACGGTCTGCCGCTCGACGGCCGGGAGCTTGAAGGCGACGGCGAAGTAGGGGAACCGGCTGCCCAGCCCCGCCGCTTCCCGCTCGCCCGCGTCGTTGAGCTTGATCACGACGCCGTCGATACCGAACGGCAGCCCCGCGCGCAGGGCGGCGATCTCGTCCACCCGCTGCTGGGCCTCGGCGAGGGTGGCGACCACGTGCAGTCCGACCGGGGTGTCCGCGGTCGTCCGGACGCCGGCCCGAGCGACCGCGGCCAGGGCCTCGGCGTGCGTGGCTCCGGCGGGCAGGAACGATTCTCCGTCCAGTTCGACCGCGCCGTACGTCCAGAAGGTCATCATCAGCCGGTACGGGCGGTCCTTGGCCCGCAGCGTGCCGGCCGTGCCGTTGCGGGGGTTGGCGAAGACCTGAGCGCCGTGTGCCGTGCGGACCGCGTTCGCCGTCTCGAACTGCTCCTGGGTGAACAGCACCTCGCCGCGCACCTCGAACGTGGCCGGTACCGGCAGCCGCTCGGGCAGGCCTTCGATCTGCCCGATGACATGGCTGACGTCCTCACCGGTGCTGCCGTCGCCCCGCGTGATGATCTGCACCAGCCGCCCCGCCCGGTACCGGGCCGCGACGGCCGCGCCGTCCAGCTTGGGTTCGACGGTGAACCCGCCGACCGGAGCCCCGCCCAGCCGCCGCTGGAGGGACTCGCCCCACGCCAGCAGGCCGTCCGGGTTGAAGACGTTGTCCAAGCTGAGCAGCCGGGTGGTGTGCGCGACGTCGCCGGCCGGGGCGGCGCCGTCGCCGACCTGCCCGGTGGGGGAGTCGGCGGCGGCCTCCTCGGGGTGCTCCGCCTCCCAGGCCAGCACCGCGAGCCGGAGCTGGTCGTAGGTGGCGTCGTCCATCGGGCCGTCGCCGTCGGCGTAGTACGCCCCCGATGCGTCGCGCAGGCGCGCGAGGGCGGCCTCGTACGCGGAGCGGCTGGACGTGCTGGACAGCGCCTGATCGGCGGAAAGGTTCATCATGGGAGTGATCCTCTCGCGAGCCACTGACAATCGCCCCGGCCCGCCCCGGCGCGCTCACCGCCGCCCCCTCGCGGTGGGCGGGCGGGCCGTCACGACCCGCCCGCCCACCGCGTGTTCACCCTCGTCGTACGGGCTCCGCCGCCCGGGCCGCGGCGCTTCCCGCCGACCGTTCCGCCGGGGCGGCCTCCGCCAGCCGGTCCGCCGGGTCCGCCGGGTCCGCCGGATCCGCCGGGCCTTCGTGGACGGTCGGGCGCTCCGCCCAGAACGCCCCGGACGCCGAGCGCCGGGCGAGCATCACCAACACCCCTACGAGGCTCAGGCCGAGCGCGATGACCAGCGGCGGGCCGAAACCGAACCAGGACGTCCCACCGGAGGAGTTCGCGGGGTCCGCCATGTCGACGACCGCCTCGACGAGCAGCCAGATCAGCATCCCCGCTCCGACGAGGGGACCGGCGCCGATGAACAGGAACTCGCGCACCCCCGCGGTCAGCAGGCGCCGGTGGTAGACCGCGCAGGCGATGCCGGTGAGGGCGTAGTAGAAGGCGATCAGCAGGGAGAGGGCCGTCAGCGAGTCGGCGAGCGCGTTCTCGCTGATCTGGTGGATGAACAGGTACCAGACGGTGGCCGTGCCGGCGACCCACCAGGTGCCGACGGCGGGCGTGCGGTACCGGTCGTGGATCACACCGAACCGGCGGGGGAGGGCGTGCCTGCGCGCCATGGACAGCGCGGTGCGGGACGCCGGGATGATCGTCGTCTGGGTCGAGGCGAGCGCCGAGGTGGCGACGGCGAGCAGGACGATCCAGTCCCAGCCGCCGAGGGCCTCGCGGGCCAGGGAGGCGAAGACGGCCTCCTCGTCGTCGGCGTGCGCGGTGAGATAGCCGGTGCCCGCGAACGCGACCACCGCGAAGGCCACGGAGACGTACGTGGCCAGGAGGACCACGGTCGACCAGATGCCGGCCCGGCCCGGGGCGGAGGAGGGGTCCTTCGTCTCCTCGGTGAGGTTGACGGCCGACTCCCAGCCCCAGTAGACGAAGACACCCAGGAGCAGCCCGCCGGTCAGCGCCGTGCTTCCGGCCCCGAACGGGTCGAGCCAGCCGACGGACGGGCGCAGCGCGCCCGGAGAACCGGATCCGGCGTAGACCCGGTACAGGGCGACGCCCGCGAAGACGAACAGGCAGACGGTCTGCAGCAGTACGAGGACGTTCTGCAGACGGGCCGCCGCCTGGGTGTCCCGGACGCACAGCGCCGCCATCGTCACGATCACCAGCACGGTGAGCGCCTGGCGGATCGGCGTGTTCCCGGCCCAGCCGTCCAGACCGACGGCCAGCAGACCGAAATTGACCGCGACGTCGGCGAGCGAGCCGACCACCAGTACCCCGGTCATGGTGATCGCCCAGCCGCCCAGCCAGCCGGTCGTGGGCCCCAGCGCGCGCGTCACCCACGAGAAGGTCGTGCCGCAGTCGGGGTCCGCCCGGTTCAGGTAGTAGAAAGCGGAAGCGATGAGCACCATCGGAACGAACGACGCGAGCATCACCCCGGGGGCGTGGACGCCGACCAGGGCGACGATCGGCCCGATCACGGCGGCCAGGGAGTACGCCGGCGAGGTCGCGTTCAGCCCGATCGCGAGGGCGTCGACGAACCCGATCGCGTTCGGTCTGAGCGTGGCGGTCGCGGCGGACGTCCGCGGGGTGTCTTCGACCATGGTCCCTCACTGGTGCACTGTGAACGGGGCGTGAATGCGATGAGGAAACCCGTGCTCCGTACAGGGGGTCAATGGTGTTGGCATAAGCGCCCGCGGAAGGCCGGGTCAGCCGTGCCCCGCAGCGCCCCCGCCCCCGGCGCCCGCCGCCTCCCCGAGCTGCCTCTCGGCGGTGTCCAGCAGCATGTCCAGCGCGACGGGGTACGCGCTGTGGGGCATTCGGACGGCCAGCAGTCCCGCGGTGGCCGCGATGTTCGGGTACGCGTCGGCCGGCAGCCGGGCGTACGTCGATTCCCACCGCTCCTCGTCCGACGCGCGCGCCTCGTCCGTCAGTGCGAGGGGTCCCGCGTCGAGCGCCGCGAAGGCCAGGGCCTGGTCGATGTAGGCGTGGTAGATCCGTACGGCGTCCACGTCCGCGAAGCCCGCGCCGCGCAGGCTGCCGAGGATCGCCTCGTCGGCCGCGATCTCGCGCGGCCGGCCGCTCACCCGGCTCGCGGTCAGCAGTGCGGCCTGCGGGTGGGCGAGGTAGGCGCCGTGGATGCGCAGTCCGAGTGAGCGCAGGTCGTCGCGCCACCGCCCGGTGGGGACCCAGCCGTCGAGCGCCCGGCCGATGAGCTCCTCGCCGATGGCCAGGGTCAGACCGTCCATGCCGTCGAAGTACCGGTACAAGGTGCTGGGGTCCGCCCCCAGAGCGGCGCCCAGCCGCCGGGCGGACAGGCCCGCGCTCCCGTGCTCGCGCACCATCCGCAGGGCCGTCTCGACGATCAGCCGCTCGGAGAGCACCGTCCCCTGCCGGGTCGGGCGCCGCCGCCTGCGGGCCTCCTCCGGGACCACGTCCTTCGCCATCGCCCGCCTCCGTCCATCCTTATGCCAACACCATTGACCTTATCTCGGACGGAACGGTTCCATCAGCCCCCTGAGGCGCACGCCTCACAGAGAAAGGACCTCGCCATGCGTGTTCTGCTTGTGGGTGCCGGCGGTGTCGGGAGCGCGATCACCAAGATCGCCGCCCGCCGCGACTTCTTCGACCACTTCGTCGTCGCCGACTACGACCCGGCCCGCGCCGAAGCCGCGGTCGCGGCCCTGGGCAGCGACGAGCAGCGGTTCAGCGCCTGCCGCGTCGACGCCTCCGACGAGGCGGCGGTCACCCGGCTGCTCACCGAGCGCGGCTGCGACGTCCTGATGAACGCCACCGACCCGCGCTTCGTGATGCCCCTGTTCAACGCCGCGCTCGCGGCGGGCAGCCACTACCTCGACATGGCCATGTCCCTCTCCCGCCCGCACCCCGAGCACCCGCACCGCGAATGCGGTGTGAAGCTCGGCGACGAGCAGTTCGAACGGGCCGAGGAGTGGGAGAAGTCGGGCCGCCTCGCCCTCGTCGGCATGGGCGTCGAGCCCGGACTCTCGGACGTCTTCGCCCGCTACGCCGCCGACCACCTCTTCGACGACATCGAGGAGATCGGCATCCGCGACGGGGCGAACCTGGCCGTCGAAGGCTACGACTTCGCCCCGTCCTTCAACATCTGGACGACGATCGAGGAGTGCCTGAACCCTCCGGTGGTCTACGAGCGCGAGCGCGGCTGGTTCACCACCGAGCCGTTCAGCGAGCCGGAGGTCTTCGACTTCCCCGAGGGCATCGGCCCCGTCGAGTGCGTCAACGTCGAGCACGAGGAGGTCCTCCTGGTCCCGCGCTGGGTCGGAGCCCGCCGGGTCACCTTCAAGTACGGGCTCGGCGACGACTTCATCGGCAAGCTGGGGACCCTCCACGCCCTCGGCCTGGACTCCACCGAACGGGTCGCGGTCCGCGGCGAGGACGGCAGCACGGTCCGGGTCTCGCCCCGCGACGTGGTCGCCGCCTGCCTGCCCGATCCGGCGACCCTCGGGGACCGGATGACCGGAAAGACCTGCGCCGGCACCTGGGTCAAGGGCACCAAGGACGGCCTGCCCCGCGAGGTCTACCTCTACCACGTGGTCGACAACCAGTGGTCCATGCGCGAGTACGGCTCCCAGGCCGTCGTCTGGCAGACCGCCGTCAACCCGGTGGTGGCCCTCGAACTCCTGGCCACCGGCGTCTGGTCGCAGCCCGGCGTCCTGGGCCCCGAAGCCCTTCCGCCGCTCCCCTTCCTGGACCTGCTCACCGCGTACGGCTCCCCGTGGGGCATGCGGGAACAGGGAGACGCCCCGGGCAACTGACCGCCCGGCACACCGGAGGGGCAGCGCCGAAGACGGCGCGCCGCCCCTCCGGCGGCCGCCCGACGGACCGGAACGGGGCGCGACACCACGCCGCACCGAACCATGCGGCGGCAGCGGTACGCCTGTTGCATCCTGGCCCCTGTCGCAGATCTCGAGCCGGGGGCGGAACATGTGGTCAGTGGTGTCGGCGAGTGACCTGCCCGTGGGGGAGCGCTTCGACTGGTTCTCCGACACGCTCTCGCGGGAGGTGGTGCCCACCGCGCTGAGCACCGAACGGCCCGCCGAGTTCCAGGCCGAGGCCGCTGTCCTGGAGCTCGGCGAACTCCGTTTGGCCAGGCTGGAGTTCTCCCCGCTCAGCTCGCGGCGCACCCCCGCGCTGATCCGGCGCGGGGACCCGGGACAGTACCAGCTGGGCCTGATGCGAGGGGGACGCGCGTTCCTGGCCCAGCAGCGCAACGAGTGCGGTGTCGGCGCCGGGGACATCCTGCTCTGGGACACCTCCCGCACCTCCGACGTGCAGACCGCCGCCGATGACGGCCTGGTACGCCTCGCCATGCTCCAACTTCCCCAAAACGCACTGCCGTTGAACGAGGACCGGCTCGGTCGGCTGCTCGCCCGCCGGATCCCGGGAGACCAGGGCGTGGCAGCGGTCCTGACCGCCTTCGTGGACGCACTCGAAGGCCACGGCGGCCAGTGCTCCCCGGCAGAGCTGCACCGGCTCGGTACGGTCGCGGTCGACCTCGTCTCCGCCTGTCTGGCCCAGCACCTGGACGCCGAGGCCGAGCTCCCCCCGGAAGTCCGAACGCAGGCGCTGCTCCAGCGCGTCTACGCCTTCATCGACCACAACCTCGCCGACCCGGCCCTGACCCCGTCGGCGATCGCAGCTCGCCACCACGTCTCGGTCCGCACCCTCCACCAGCTCTTCCGGCGGCAGGGCGACATCGAGACCGTCCGGGCCCGGATCCGCCGGCGTCGCCTGGAGCGGTGCCACAGCGACCTCGCACGCCCCGAACTGATGGACCACCCCGTGCACGCGATCGCCGCGCGCTGGGGTTTCAGCGGCCCGGCGGTCTTCAGCCGGTCCTTCCGCGAGAGGTACGGCCTCACCCCGACGGAGTTCCGCGCGCTGAGCGTCAAGGGCGGCCGAGCCGTGGGCACTTCGTCGTGACGCGTCCCTTGCTCCGCCGGAAGTGGCGGAACACTCCAAGATCGACTCGTGATCCTTGTCCCTGGTGGCGGCCACGGTCCGTGTTCGCCCTGTCGCAGACTTGCGGGACGTGGCGGCTCCACCCGTTGCCGCGTCTTAGGCCCGGTCGACCCAAGGACTGCACACATGAGCGAGCGCGTTCTCACCCCCCGCAACCGGGGCTTCCTCTTCCTCGACTCCCACCCGGCGGGCTGCGAGCGGCTGGTCGCCGACATGTGGCGGGCGTGCCCCGACCCCGTCGACCCGCCCGAGGGGGCCGGGCCGGTGGCGCTGATCATCGGTTCCTCGGCCGGATACGGCCTCGCGGCCACGGTCGCCGGACTCAAACGCGCCGGAATCCGTGGCATCGCGGTCTCCTTCGAGAAGGCCCCCACCGAACGGCGCACCGCCACGGCCGGCTGGTACCGCACCGCCGCCACCGCCGACATCGCCCGCACCGCCGGGCGGGATCTGGTCTTCCTCAACGGCGACGCGTTCTCCGACACGATGAAGAACGAGGTCGCCGACCTCATCGAACGGCGTTTCGGCGGCAGGCTGGACTACCTGGTCTACTCGGTCGCCGCGCCCCGGCGCACCGACCCGGACACCGGCACCACGTACGCCTCCGCCCTCAAGCCGATCGGCCGGGCGAACCGCACCAAGACCCTCGTCTTCGACGACCAGGGCGTTCCCGAGGTGCGCGAGGTCGAGACCGGGCCGGCCGAGGGCGATGACGTCGAGCAGACCGTGGCCGTGATGGGCGGCGCGGACTGGGAACGCTGGATCGACCACCTGGCCGGTCGGGGACTGCTCGGCGAGGGCTTCGCCACCGCCGCGCTCTCGTACATCGGCTCGCCGCTCACCGCGGCGATCTACCGACAGGGCACCATCGGCGCGGCCAAGACCCACCTGGAGGCCACCGCCCGCACCCTGAACGAACGGCTCGGCACGGCGCTGGGCGGGCGGGCCGTGACCTCCGTCAACGGCGCCGCCGTCACCCAGTCCTCCACCGCCATCCCCGGCATCGCCCTGTACACCGGCCTGTTGCGCGGTGTCCTCGGAGCGGACCTGGTCCCGCCGGTGCATCAGCTCGCCGCCCTGTGGGACCAGCTCACCGGTGCTGTGCCCCTCGTCCTGGACGACGAAGGCCGGGTCCGCCTGGACACGTGGGAACTCACCGACGACGTCCAGGCGGCCGTCGCCGAGCGCTGGGCGACCGCCACGACCGACACCATCGCCGGCCTCGCCGACCTCGACTGGTTCCGCGCCGAAGTCCAGCGCCTGTACGGATTCTCCGTGCCGGGCGTCGACTACGCCTCCGCAGTGGCCACCGACGTACCCTGGCCCGTGCCCACCCCCTGATCCCGGCGCGGGCCCCGTTGCCGGTCCCTCGACCGGCAACGGGGCCCGCGTTCTGCGCCGGGTGGGCGGCGGTCACTTCACCGAGCCCGCCATCACCCCCTGGACGAAGTGCCGCTGGAAGGCGAAGAAGACGATCAGCGGGACCACCAGGGACAGGAACGCCCCGGGCGCGAGCACCCCGATGTTGCTCCCGAACTGCCGCATCTGGGACTGCAGCGCCACCGTGAGCGGCTGGGACCCGCTGTCCGCGAAGAGCAGCGCCACGAGCATGTCGTTCCACACCCAGAGGAACTGGAAGATGGCCAGGCTCGCGATGGCCGGGCGGCCGAGCGGCAGCACCAGCCGGGAGAAGATCCGCCACTCGCTGCCGCCGTCCATCCGGGCGGCTTCCAGCATCTCGCGCGGTATCTCCGCGAAGTAGTTGCGCAGCAGGAAGATCGCGAACGGCAGCCCGTAGGCGACGTGGAAGAGGATCACGCCCGCGACCGTGCCGAACAGCCCCACCGCACCGAAGAGTTTGGCCACCGGCAGCAGCCCGATCTGTACGGGTACCACCAGCAGCCCGACGACCACCAGGAAGACGGCGTCCCGGCCGGGGAACTCCAGCCATGCGAAGGCGTATCCGGCGAGCGACGCGAGGGCGACCACCAGGGCGGTGGTGGGCACGGAGATCAGGACGGTGTTCCCGAAGGCCGCCGCGATGCCGGAGTCCTTCAGTAGGGCGCCGTAGTTGTCCAGGGACAGCCGGGACGGGTCGGCGAGCGCGGTCCACCAGCCGTCCGAGGCGTTGTCGCCCTCGGAACGCATGGAGGAGATGAGCAGGCCCGCCAGCGGGGTGATCCACACCAGGGCGACCAGGATCAGCGCGCCCTGGACGAGGGAGTTGCTCAGCAGGCGCGACAGCCGCTTCCCGCGCCCGCGTCCGGTTCCCCGTGCGGGCCCCTTCGCCGGCGGGCCGGGAAGGGGGTGGACAGCCGCCGTCCGCCGGGACGGTCGGCGCTCGATGGTGCCGCGGCCGCTCATGCTCCACTCCTTCGGAAGCGCCGGATGTTGAAGACCATCGCCGGGACGACGAGCAGGAGGAGCACCACGCTGAGCGCGCTGCCGAGTCCCTGGTCGTTGCCGCCGCCGAAGGAGACCAGCCACATGCGGGTGGCCAGCACGTTCGCCTCTTCCTGGACCGGCCCGGGCGCGATGATGTAGACGAGGTCGAAGACCTTCATCACGTTGATCACCAGGGTCACGAAGACGACGGTGAGCACCGGGGCGAGCAGCGGCACGGTGATCTTGCGGAAGATCTGGCCCTCGGAGGCGCCGTCCATCCGCGCGGCCTCCAGCGCGTCCCGCGGGATGGCCGCGAGGCCGGCGCCGATCAGGACCATCGCGAAGCCGGTCCACACCCACAGGTAGGCGCCGATGATGGCCGGTGTCACCAGCGCCGGACCGAGCCAGTTCACCCCCTGGTACGGGGCCGCGAAGTTGGCCGCGGGCAACCTGACCGTGTACGGGGCGTCGGCCAGCCCGGTGAAGCGGAAGGACCCGTCCTCGGCCGTGACGGCGGTGGCGGCCACCCGGCCGTCCCGCACGGCCTCGACCGTCATGCCGGGCAGCCCGTTCTCCCCCGGGTCGATGCGGCCCGGGGTGCCGGCGCCGCCGGGGGCGAAGTCGAGGTAGACGACACCCCCGATGTCGTCCGGCCGGGGCGCCGCGGGGGCCGCGGCCTTCGCTCCGGCCGGCATCGCGTCGGGTGCCACCCCGATGAAGCCGAGACCGACGGAGTGGCCCGGACGGACGGCCTCCTCGGTGGTGTAGGGGCCGCCCGGCCCGCCCGCCAGGCCCTGGCCCTCCCGGGCACGGGCCGTCGGATAGGCGGCGGTGTCCACGAAGCTGTCGTGGACCCCGACGACGGCGGCGTTGAGCACGCCCCGGGCCGGGTCCTGGTCGTAGGCGAGCCGGAAGATGATGCCCGCGGCGAGGAACGACACGGCCATCGGCAGGAAGAGCACGAGCTTGAACGCGGTCGCCCAGCGCACCTTCTCGGTGAGCACGGCGAGCATCAGCCCGAGTCCGGTCAGCAGCGTCGGGGCGACGACCACCCAGAGGGCGCTGTTGCGGATCGCCTTGAGGGTGGCCCGGTCCTGCACGATCGCCGCGTAGTTGGCGGCCCCTACGAAGCGGTCGCCGTCGGCGTCGAAGAGGCTGCGGCCGACGGAGAAGAGGACCGGGTAGACGACCAGCGCGCCGAGCAGCAGCAGGGCGGGCAGGACGAAGACGACCGCGAGGCGGCGTTTCCTGCGCTGGGCCCGGCGCCGCCCGTCGGCCGTGCCGCGGGCGGCGGTCATGGTGTCAGCCATGGGAGGCGCCTCAGTTCCCGTAGGCCTTGGCGGCCTCGGCCTCGAGCTTCGCGGCCGTGCCCCGCGGGTCCGACGGGTCGCGCAGGAAGTCCTGGAGGAGCTTCCACTCGCCCGCGCCCTTGGTGCCGCCGAACGCGGCCGGGGCCTGGTCCGACATGTCGAAGCGGATCGAGTCGCCCGCCGCGATGAGCGAGTCGGCGGTGCTGCGGGTGATCTCGTCCCCGTACGCGGTGAGGTCGAGCTCCTTGTTCGGGGACAGGAAGCCGCCGGCGCGGGCCCAGACTTCGGCGGCCTCGGGGCCGGACAGGAACTCGAGCAGCTTCATGCCGGCCCCGGCGTTCTTCGCGTCCTTGAGGACGACGGCCGCGTCACCGCCGCTGACGACCGGTGCCTTGCCGCCGTCGACCGCGGGGAACGGGAAGAACTTGGCGTCCTTGCCGGGCTTCTTGCCGAACTGGTCCTTGGCGATGCCGCCGACGAAGTCACCCTCGTAGACCATGCCCGCCTTGGGCTCGGGGCCGAAGACCTGCGCGACCGACGTGGGGAAGTCGGTGCTCAGCGCGGTCTGGGCGCCGCCGGCGACGAGCTGCTTGTCCTTGAACAGTTCGCCGAGGGTGGTGAGCGCCTTCACGACGCTGTCGTCGGTCCACTTGAGCTTGTGCTGGGCGAGCTGGTCGTACTTCTCCGGTCCGGCCTGGGAGAGGTAGACGTTCTCGAACCAGTCGGTGAGGGTCCAGCCGTCCTCGCCGGCTATGGCGAAGGCGGGGCGGCCGGAGTCGGCGAGGGTGCGGCCGGCCTTCAGAAGGTCGGCGTAGCTCGTGGGTTCGTTGACACCGGCCTGGGCGAAGGCCTCCGGGGCGTACCAGACGGTCGACTTGTGGGCGGCCTTGAAGTAGAGGCCGTAGTACGTGCCGTCGACGGTGCCGTAGTTCCGCCACACCGGGGCGAGGGTGGAGCCGGCCTTGCGGACGGTCTGGTCGGACAGGGGCTGGAGCCAGCCCTCCTTGGCGAACTGCTGGAGCACGCCCACTTGGGGAACCATCACCACGTCGGGCGCGTTGCCGCCTTCGATCTTGCTTCCGACGAAGGTGGAGACGTTGTCGCCGGAGGGCACGAAGACCGTCTTGGCGCCGGTCTTCTCGGTGAAGGCGTCCAGGACCTTCTTGAAGTTCTGCTGCTCGCTGCCGGTCCAGACGCCTGCCACGGTCACGGTCTGGCCGCTCAGTTCGCCGCTGCTCGCGGGTCCGGTGGTCTGGCCGCAGGCGGTGGCACCGAGGGCGAGGGCGAGGGCCGCCGATGCGGTGGCCGCGGTCCGCCGGGTCGTCTTGCTGGGTCGTCGCATGGGGGAGTCCTTGTCTGGAGGTCCGGGACACGGGGCGGAGCCCGGACTGCGCGGGGGAGGAAGGAAGAGAGGAAAGAGGAGAGGAGGAAGAGGGGGAGGTCAGGGGCCGGGGGTCACGGGGCCGGGCATTCGGCCGTCCACCAGGCGGCGGTCGCCGCGGGCAGGACCCCGTCGGGACAGGGGCCGCTGGCGAGCAGCGGGGTCCCGGGGACCGGGGCGGGTACCGGCTCGGTGCCGAAGTTCACCGCGCAGACCAGGCCGTCGCCGCGGCTGATCGCCAGCACCCCAGGAGGCGCGTCCAGCCAGCGCAGGGGGCCTTCGCCGAGCTGCGGCAGGGTGCGCCGGAGCTGGAGCCCGTCACGGTAGAGGTGCCAGAAGGAACGGGTGTCGGCCAGGGCGCGGTCGGTGGCGTGCTCGGCGAACCACTCGGGCTGCGGCAGCCACGGCTTGGCCCCGGCCGCTTCCCCGGAGAAGCCGAACGGCGAGGCGTGCCCGGACCAGGGCAGCGGCACGCGGCAGCCGTCCCGGACGTGCTTGCGGCTGCCCGTACGGTGGAAGATCGGGTCGGTGAGGACCTCGTCGGGCAGGTCGAGGACCTCGGGGAGGCCGAGTTCCTCGCCCTGGTAGACGTAGGCGGCGCCGGGCAGCGCGAGCATCAGGAGGGCCGCGGCGCGGGCGCGGGCGGCACCCAGTCCGCTGCCTTCCACCCCGGGCTCGCCCGCGTAACGGGTGACCGTGCGGACCTGGTCGTGGTTGTTGAGGACCCAGGTGACGGTGGAACCGGTGCCGGCGATGTCGCGCATCGCGTCGGTGATCGTCGTGCGGAAGGCCTCCGCGTCCCAGGGGGCGCTCAGCAGGTCGAAGAAGAACGCCTGGTGCAGCTCATCGGGGCGGACGTACTCGGCGTGCTCGCGCGCGGTGGGCACGGACACCTCGCCGACCAGTAGCCGTTCGCGGCCGTCCCGGGCGGTGTACTCCTCGCAGACCGAGCGCCAGCGCCGCCACACGCCGTGGACCTCGGGCTGGTTCCAGGCCAGCTGGTTGACGGCGTCGCGGGCCCGCTCGTCGGCTCCGGGGTCGCCGGAGTCCGGCAGCGCGGGGTGCTTGAACAGTCCGGCGGCGACATCGATGCGGAAGCCGTCGACCCCTCGGTCCAGCCAGAAGCGCAGCACCTCCTCGAAGTCGTCGCCCACGGCCGGATCGCGCCAGTTCAGGTCGGGCTGCTCGGGCGTGAAGAGGTGCAGGTACCACTCGCCGGGGGCGCCGTCGGGCCCGGTGGTCCGGCTCCAGGCGGGACCGCCGAACATCGCGCGCCAGTTGTTGGGGGGCTCCGTACCGTCCGGGCCGCGGCCGGGCGCGAAGTGGAAACGGGCGCGCTCCGCGCTGCCCGGCTCCGCGGCGAGCGCGCTGCGGAACCACGGGTGCTCGCTGGAGCAGTGGTTGGGAACGATGTCGAGGAGCAGCTTCAGCCCGAGCCGGCGGGCGTCGGCCACCAACCGGTCGAACTCCGCGAGGTCGCCGTAGACCGGGTCGACACCGCGGTAGTCGGCGACGTCGTAGCCGTGGTCGTGCTGCGGCGAGGGGTAGAAGGGGCTGAGCCAGATGCCGTCGACACCGAGCTTGCGCAGGTAGGGGAGCCCGGCCCGGACGCCGGCCAGGTCGCCGATGCCGTCCCCGGTGCTGTCGAGGAAGCTGCGGACGTAGACCTGGTAGATCACCGCGTCGCGCCACCAAGGGGCCGAGGTGGTGGCGGTGGGAGAGGGGTGGCCGGTAGCGGCCGGAAGGGTGCTGAGCATCTCGCGTCGACCTGTCTGCTGAATGCGAGAGCGCTCCGGATCGGTGCGCTGTTATGCATGCATGTTAAGTAGCGGCGACTGGAAGGTGTCAACGATGTGTCCAGAAACAGCGAAAAGTTGGGGTGGTTTGTGCGCGTTTGCCCGCATGTAAAAGAAAGGGCCTCTACTTAACATGTAAGTAGAGGCCCTGGGGGAGGGAGCGGAAGAGTGCGATCAGCCCTTGCGGGAAATGGTCCCGAGCTCGCGCGCGAGCCGCGCCGCCGCCTGCTCCGGCGTTTGGCGCAGCGCCAGTACGTCCTGCGCCACGGCCTGCACGGCGAGGCTCACCTGGTCGTAGCGCGGGCTCTTGGGACGCGGCACCGCCGACAGCACGCTCTGGCGCAGCGTGGGCAGGTACGGATGTGCCCGGACCAGCTCGGGATCCTCGTACAGCGCGGCGCGCACCGGAGGCAGCGACCCCTTGGTGAGCACCTGCCGCTGGACCCGCTCGCTGGTGAGGTAGGAGATCAGGTCGGCTGCCGACGCCGGATGCCGTGCACGACTGCTCACGGCGAGGTTGGAGCCGCCCAGCACGCTCGTGCCGGGCCCGTCGGGCCCGGGCAGCGGCACCGCGCCGAACTTGCCCGCGACCTTCGACCCCTCCGCGCCCGCGTCCGCGTACACGTAGGGCCAGTTCCGCAGGAACAGCAGCCGGCCCTCCTGGAAGGCCCGCCGCGACTCCTCCTCCTTGTAGCCGAGCGCGTCGCGGGAGATCCAGCCCTCCCGCACGCCGTCCGCGAGGAAGCGCAGCCCGGCGCGCGCCGCGTCGGAGTCCACGCTCACGCGGGCGCCGTCGTCGCGCAGGATCGATCCGCCCGCCGAGTGCACGGCCTCGGTGACGTTGACCGTGAGCCCCTCGTACGGCAGGAACTGGCCCGCATAGCCGTCCAGTCCGTACTTCGGCGCGATCGTGCGCGCCTGGCGGATCAGCTCGTCCCAGGTGCGCGGCGGCTGCTCGCCCTCCTGGTCCAGGAGGTCCTTGCGGTAGTACAGCAGTCCCGCATTGGTGACGTACGGGACCGCGTACAACCGGCCGTCGAAGGTCGCGGTGTCGACGACGGGCCGCAGGAAGGCGTTCAGCGGGAAGCGCTCGCGCCGGAGCGGGGAGATCCATCCGGCCGCCGCGAACTCGGAGGTCCAGGCGACGTCGATGTTGAGGACGTCGAACCGATGGCGGCCCGATCGCAGCTCGCTGATCATCTGGGCCCGGGTCTCGTCCGCCGAGTCGGGCAGCTCGACGAGCGTGACGCGCTCGTCGGGATGGGCTTCGTTCCAGTCCGCCAGGAGCGGCGGGAGGTAGTCCGTGAGATCGCCCGCCGTGACGAGCGTCAGGGGACCGCGAGCCTGGTCCTCGGAAGCAACGCCCGCCCCGGCACGGACACCGAGACCGGTGTAGCCCGCCAGTACGACCGCCCCGACCAGGAGAGCTCTACCCGCGGCACGCATCCACCGCATAGATTCCTCCCAGTGCACGATCCGGCTGCGTCGCCGACCATCGTGGCCTATATATACCCGTTAGGCATGGGCGATACTAGACGCGCAGGCAGACGAGACGGACGGCGGCGCGACTTGGCCCGCTGCCGAGTGAACCGTTGACTACGGAGCGGGAAGGAGGGGGAGCGAGTGCGGCTGGCGCTCCTTGCGCTCCTCACCCGTAGCCCTGCGCACGGTTACGAGCTGAAGCAGGACCTTGAGAAGCTCCTGGGCGCCGCGTACCCTCAGCCCAACGTCGGCCAGATCTACGTCACCCTCGGACGGCTGGAGAAGAGCGGCCTCATCGAGGGCGAGGACGTCGAACAGTCGGGACGCCCCAACAAGCGCACGTACAAGCTGACGGACGCCGGACGCGAGGCCGTACTGGCCTGGTTCGAGGACGCCACCGAGGAGCCCCGGGTACGGGACGAGTTCTTCATGAAGCTCGCGCTCGCGCCGCAGTCGGGTCTGGCCGATCCGGTCGCACTGATCAACAAGCAGCGGCGGCAGTACCTCAACACCATGCGGGACCTGTCCAAGCTGGCCGCGGCGGAGGACCGCGACAACAAGATCTCCCAACTGCTGATCGAGGGCGCGATGCTGCACCTGCAGGCCGACCTCGACTGGCTGGAACGCTGCCAGGAGGAGCTGGAATGAGCGACGCCGCCACCACCGCCGCTCCCGGCGCGTCCGCCGAGCCCATCGTGCGGGCCGAGGGCCTGACCAAGACGCACCACGGCGAGGGCGTACCGGTGCGCGCCGTGCGCGGGGTGGACCTGTCCGTCCGGCCCGGCGAGTTCGTCGCGGTCACCGGACCCTCCGGAGCCGGCAAGTCCACGCTCCTGCACCTGCTGGGCGGCCTCCAGCGGCCCGACAGCGGGAAGCTGTGGATCGGCGGGGAGCGGGTCGACGCGTACCGCGAGGCCCGCTGGGCGGTCCTGCGGCGCCGCAGCATCGGCGTCGTCTTCCAGTTCTTCAACCTGGTCTCCAACCTCACCGTCGCCGACAACGTCGAACTCCCCGCCCTGCTCGCCGGCGCCTCCCCGAAGGCCGCCCGCGCATCCCGCGGCGAACTGCTCGCCGAACTCGGCCTCGAAGGCCGCGAACGCTCGATGCCCGGCGAGCTGTCCGGCGGCGAGCAGCAGCGGGTCGCACTCGCCCGCGCTCTGGTCAACCACCCCGCACTGCTGCTCGCCGACGAGCCGGCCGGCAGCCTCGACAGCAAGGGCACCCGCGAGGTCCTGCGACTGCTCTCCCGTTTCCACCAGCGCGGCCAGACGATCGTGATGGTCACCCACGACGCCCGGATGGCCAGCGCCGCCGACCGCGTCATCTCCTTCTTCGACGGGCGCATAGCCGACGACGCACAGCTCGGCGGCGGACGCCGCGGGCCGGCCCGCGGCGTCTCCGGCGTGCTGGACCTGGACCTGGAACTCAAGGAGTGACCGTGCGGGCCACGCTGCGCTGGGCGCACGCCGACTTCCGCGCACACCGCGGCGAAGCCCTCTTCGTCGTCCTGGCCAGCGCCGGCATCATCGCCTCGCTCCTGCTCGCCGGCGCACTGTTCAGCTACGCCGCCAACCCCTGGCAGCGCGTCTTCAACCAGTCCCACGGCGCACACCTCTGGCTCCACACCCGCGCCGGTGCGGACACGGCCGCCCTGTCCCGCGTGGACGGGGTCGCCGCCCTCTCCGGGCCCTACCGCACCACGGCCACGACGGTCGAGTCGCGCGGCGCCCGAGCCGGAGTGACGCTGCGCGCGGCCCGGGCCGTGCCCCCGGAGACCGGACGACCGCTCGTCACCGACGGCAACTGGCTCGCCCGTCCCGATACCACCGGTGCCGGCACCGGCGCGGGTACCGGTAGCGGCGCCCTCGTACTGGAAGCCTCCGTCGCGCGGGCCCTGTGGGCGGAGCCGGGCGACACCGTACGGGTCACCGGCCCGGACGGCGCACCGCACGCACTACGGGTCAGCGGGATCGCCGAGGTGGCCGAGCCGCGCTACCACCCGGGCGGCGGGCCCGGCATCGGATGGGTCCTCGACGACACCCTCGACGAGGTCGCCCACGGCGACACCGGCCAGAGCGTGGGCCTGCGCCTGCACGACCCGGACGACACCGACTTCACCGTCCAGCGGGCCGTGACCGTCCTGGGCGCCGACCGGGTCGCCCAGGTCACCAAGTGGCAGCAGGCACGGGCCGAGGCGGGCGGCGACGACCGGCTGCTCGGGCAGATGTTCGCCGTCTTCGGGCTCGGAGCGCTGCTCGCGGCCGCGCTCGCCGCCGCCGGAGCGATCGGCGCCCGCGTCCGCGGGCAACTGCGGGACATCGCGATCCTCAAGGCCGTCGGCTTCACCCCCGGCCAGGTGACCCGCGGCTTCCTCGTCCAGCACCTGGCCTTCGCCCTCCTCGGCGTGGCGCTCGGCACGGCGGCGATCGCCCTGCTGGGCGCCCGGATACCCGGACGGATCGGGGAAGCGACGGCGGTGTGGCAGGACCTGCCCGGCCATACCGCGCTCATGATCGGCATCCCGTGCGGTGCGGTGCTGCTGATCGCGGCCGCGACCGGGCTCTCGGCCTGGCGGGCCGGCCGGGTCCCACCGGTGCCGGTGGCCCGGGCGGCGCTGCCGTCCGCCGCGCCGATGACCGCGCTCGGCAGGCGGGCCCTCGGCGTACGCGTGCCGCCCGCCCTGGTCCTGGGGTGGCGTGCGGCCTTCCCGCGGCGCGGCCGGACGCTCGTCCCCGTCGCCCGGCTCGCCCTGCCGCTGGTCCTCATCACGGTCGCACTCGTCGCTTGGTCGACGCTGGACCAGTTCCGCAGCCGGCCCGCGCAGATGGGACTGCCCGCGGCACTGACCGTACGGGCCGGGCAGTCGGCCGGGACGTCCGACGCGGAACTGGAGCGGACCCTCGCCGGGGTCCGGGGCGTCGCCGCGGTCCACCCCGGCGCCGAGATGGCGGCGCTCGTACCGGGTCAGACCGGCACCATCACGCTCCGCGGCCTGGGGACGGCCCGGGACCCGTACCCCGCCGAGGTGGTGGAAGGGCGCGCGGTCAGCGGTCCGGACGAGGCGGTGGCCGGACAGGGGCTGCTCGACCTCCTCGGGGTACGGGTCGGCGCGTGGGTGCGGATGACCGTCGAGGGCCGACCACAGATCCTGCACGTCGTGGGCCGCACCATCGAACCCGAATCCGGGGGCCGGGTGATCACCACGAGCATCGACGCGCTGCGCGAGCGCGATCCGGGGCTACGACCCGACTTCCACGCCCTCGTGCTGCGCGAGGGCGCGGACCCCGAGGCGGTGAGCGCCGCGCTCGCCGGGGCGACGGCCGGGGCGCTGGAGGTCCGCGAGACGCCGAACCCGGTCGACCGGCTGGAACCGGCGCGCGCGGTGATCGCGGCCCTGATCGCGGTCCTGGCGCTGATCGGGCTGATCGAGCTGCTGACACTGATCGGGACCGGCGTACGGGACCGCGGCCGGGACCTGCTCGCGCTGAAGGCGATCGGGCTGACGCCCCGCCAGATCGGCGCGATGATCGTGACGGCCGCCGGGCTGACGGCGCTGGCGTCCGCCGTGGTGGGTACGACGGTCGGGGTGCTGTCCGGCAGGTGGCTGGTGGACACCCAGGGCGCGTCGAGCGGGATCGGCGCGGGCATCGCCCAGCTGCCGCCGCTCCCCGTGCTGTTCACCGTGATCGTCGGGGCGGTGCTGGGCGCGGTGGTGGCGGCGGTGCTCCCGGCGACACGAGCGGCACGCAGGCGGCCGGCCGACTCGCTGAGCGAGACCCTCTGACGCTCTGACGCTCCGACGCTCCGACGGGCCGCTCAGCGGAACACGTGGGCGTTCTCCTCGGCCCACTGCCGGAACGACCTGCCCGGGGAACCGGTGACGTGCGCAACCGTGTCGCGCACGGCCAGCAGCTCGGCATTGACGTCTCCGCCCGTGACGTCGAGCACCGCATCCGCGGCCTCCTCCCCGAAGACGGCGGCCATCTGGGCGTGCGCCTCCCCTCGGCTGACCTCGATGAAGGGCACGTCCCGCCCCAGTGCTGCGGCGATGGCCTCGACCTGTTGCCGGGCCGTCACCGGCTCCGGGCCGGTCAGGGCGTACGTCCGCTCCCGATGGCCGGGCTCGGTCAGGGCGACCCGCGCCACCGCCGCGATGTCCGCGGGGTGGATCGTGGGCAGCCCGGTGTCCGCGTACGGGGCGCGGACCGCCTGGCCGTCGCGGATCGACGCCGCCCACATCATGGCGTTCGAGGCGAACTGCGTCGGTCGCAGGATCGTCCACGCCATGCCGCTGTCCTTGAGCAGCTGCTCGACCGCCAGGTTCTCGCCGGCGGGGCCCAGGTGCGGATGGGTCTGGACGGTGATGGACGACACCAGCACCACGTGCTCGACACCCGCCCGCCGGGCTGCCGCGAGGATGTCCGCGTCCGGGCCCGTACGGGACACGAGGAACAGCGAGCGCACCCCGTCCAGAGCGGGCTCCAACGACGCGGGCACCGCGAAGTCGCCCTCGACGCCCTCGACCCCCTCGGGGAACGTCGCCCGTGAGGCGTCACGCGTGAACCCTCTCAGCGGTCCCGCGCCGCATCCGTGCAACTCCCTGATCAGTGCCCTGTCGATGTTTCCGGTGGCTCCGGTCACGAGGATCATGTGCGCGTTCTCCCGCCCTCCGTTGATCAACTTGAGGACACGCTAGAAGCTCGATCGCACTTCAGGTCAAGGAGACTCCTGGCGAGGGCGGGACCACGGAGCATCAGGGTCGGTCGATGCGCGCGGGCAACCCCGCGAGACCGGTGTCGCGCATGATGCGTTCGATCGTGTCGGGCAGCGCGCTGTCGGCTCCGATGACGGTCTCGACGCCACCGGGAAGGAGGTCGCGCTCGCGGTACCAGTCCCGCAGTTCCCGCTCGGTGACCTGAGCCAGATAGTCGGGGTCGGCCTTCGAGGCATGCCGGGTCAGCGTCTCCTCGATCGGGACGTCGAGGTAGTAGCAGCGGGACACTCCACGGTGGTCGCCGAGCAGGCCCGCCAGCATGTCGCCGTACCGGTCGGCGTACAGGATTCCCTCGACGACCACGTGGTAGCCGGCGTCCAGTGCGTAGCGGGCGACCGTGTCGATCAGCCCGATGTTGGCGCCGCCGGGCACGTCACGCTCCCTCAAGACGACCCGCCGCACGTTGTCCTGGCCGACGAGGGCCAGGCCACGGCCGAACCGGTCGCGGATCCCCGCCGCCACCGAGGACTTGCCCGCCGCCGAGTTCCCGCGAAGGACCACGAGCCGGGTCCCGTCACTTCCCACGGTCATTCGGCGCACCCTACCGATCCCCGAGGAGCCGGGGGAGGGGGCGGGGGCGGGGGCGGGGGCGGGCCGGGCAGGAGTCGGGTGCGGTCGGCGCCGTCCGCGGCGTACTCGACGAGGTCGCCGGGCTGCTGGAAGTGCACGGCGGCGGGGGCGCCCGCCCGGTACGCGTCCAGGCCGGCCCGGCAGTACGCCACCATCGGCTCCGGCAGAGCGCCCAACGGGTACCAGCCCATGCCGTCACACCGGTCCGGCTCCGTCACCCGGGGCAGGCCCGTCCACCGCCGTACCTCGAAGAAGACGCCGATCCGCGAATTGCCGCCCCGGGGAGGGCGGTGGTGGACGGTGACCGCCGCGGTCACGTCCGGCGCCGCGATCAGGACGCCGGTCTCCTCGCGGGCCTCCCGGATCACGGCTTCGACCATGTCCTCGTCCGGGTCGAGATGCCCGGACGGCAGGTGCCACAGGCCGGTCGCGTACACGGGCCCGGCCCTGCGCGACAGCAACACCTGCGGGCCGCAGCTGCCGTCGCGGCGCAGTACGAGGTGGACGTCGACCGGCACCGTGTGCCGGGGGCCGCCGCTCACGCTGCGGTCCGGGGGTGCGGGGCGCGGCGACCGCGGTCGTGCGGATGGTCCGGTGCTCGGGTGACGGTGCACCGGATCGTGGTCGTGGTCGTGGTCAGGGTCATGGGTGGTTCATGCCCAGCCGAGCTCGGTGTAGAGGCGACCGGCCCGGATGCCCTCGAGCGCAGCCCGGGCGTAGGGGACGACCGGTTCCGGGAGGTCGCCGACGGGCCACCAGTCCCAGGACAGGCAGCGGTCGGGCTCGCGCACCTCGGGTGTGCCGTGCCACTGCCGCGCGCGGAACACGAGCTGGATGCGGGGCAGGCCGCCCGGTCGGTCCACGACGTGCACGACGTGGACCAGTTCCACGTCGCCCGGGTCGATGCCCAGGCCGGCCTCCTCCTCCGCCTCCCGCACGAGGCAGGCGACGGCGGACTCCTGCTCGCAGTGTCCGGCGAGGAAGTGGTGGGTGGACGCCGCGAAGGCGGAGTCCGGGTGCCGCAGTCCGAGCAGGACCCGCCCGTCGCGTTCGAGGTAGAGGTGAACGCCGACGACGTTGCGTCGCGCCCGGCCGCCGGGTCGGGCCGGGGCCGGTACGGCGGCCGGGGCGAGGCCCCGGGCCCGGTGGAGGTCGATGACCTCCTTCGTCCACGGGCACATCGTCAGGAAGGGGATCGTGGCCGCGTCGAAGTGGCGGAACATGATGCCTTCGGGGCACGGGAGTTCGTCGGCGTCTCCGTCCCAGGCCCCCAGGTACACCTGGATGCGGCCCTCGGCCGGCCCGTCCGGCCCGGGCCCGTGGCAGCTGACGACCGTGAAGGGTTCCAACGGCACGGTCAGGCCGGTCTCTTCGAGGAGTTCCCGCTCGACGGCCTGCGCCGCCGTCTCCTCGCCCTCACGGCCGCCGCCCGGGACCGACCACGTGCCCGGATCGCAGATGTCCTTGTTGGCGTCGCGCAGGTGCAACAGGTACCGGCCTCGCGAGTCGACCAGCAGCGCGGCGGTGCCGTGCGGTTCGACGGATTCGGTCATCGGAGCTCCTTCACTCGTGCTCTGGAGAACGGTCCGGATCGGGGGCCGTCACGGCCGGGGCCGGGGCATCGCGCGAACCCGTGTTCGGGTGTGGGGCAGGGCCCTTGCGGGCTCGGGCCGGCCGACGTTGAAACTCGCTCGAACAGGTCGGTGTCACTCCTGAGGGGGATTGCGGGCGGGGGCTCGGGCGGCGCTGGCCAGGCGGTGGTGATCTGACGGCGCTGGTCAGACGGCGCTGGTCAGGCGTTCCACCATGCGTCCGTGCCGCAGCCGACCTCGTAGTGCCACCACCCTTCGTCCCGCCCCCGGTCCAGGAGGGCTTTGATCCCGGCGAAGTCCGCGCCGGCCGGCGCGGTCAGGGCCAGCATGGGGAAGTCCTCGCTGAAGACCTCGCCGCCGAGCCCGAACTCCGACAGGCGCTGGTGCACCGCCTGCGGGCTGCGGCCCAGGGGGCCGGTGGGTACGGGCAGCACTCGGATCGTGCAGTTGCCGGAGGAACTGACCCGCCCGACGGCCCAGTGGAGGCCGTCGGAGTCGGTCCGGTACCGCACCACATCCCCCTCGGCCACCCCGTCCTGGAGGAAGGGGCAGTTCTCCACGCTCGCGGTGTCATCGCCGAGCTTCATCGCCCACAGGCCCTCGGTGTCCTGCGGGAACCACCCCTCGCGCGGGACGAACCGGAACCACACCTTGATCTTCTCGACCGCGTTCTCCATGACAGCCATCATGCGCCGATCCTCGATGCCACCGCGGACGGGGCGTGCGGGCCGGCCCGCGCCCGTGAGGGCCGCGGGCCGGCTCCGACCAGGTCCCGGGATCAGTGGGAGCCGGGGCGGGGGGTGCGGGTGTGGTCGGCCTCGAAGCGCCGGAAGGCCGCCTCCTGCCGCCACTCGACCTGCGCCTTCGGGCTGGCAGCCAGGAACCGGGCGCACCGCTCGCTCGGGTGCTCGGCGCCCTGCTGCTCCTTGGCACACGCCCCGGTCGGACGGTAGCCGGTACGGACGTCACGGTTCCACAGGCCCCGGCCGGGCAGGAACGAGTGTTCCAGGGAGGCCCGGGCGAGGTCCTTCAGCTCCGGGTAGCCGAGTCCGTACATCTCCGCAGCCCTGCGGTACTCGTCGGTGATCTCGATCCGGGACACGCCCGGGTCGTCGGTGGCGAGGACGACCGGCACGCCGTGGCGGCGGTAGGTGGCGAAGGGGTGCGCGTCGCCGGAGACGCGCAGGATCTGCTCGTTGCTGTGGAAGGGGACCTCGACCGCGATGCGCCGCTCGGCCATGTAGCGCATGAGCGACTCCCAGCGGTCCTCGTGCAGGACGGACACGCCGTGCCCGATCCGCTCGGCGCGGCCGGTCTGGGCGGCCTCCCTGATGTGGAAGGTGAGGTCCTCCGGCTTGACCAGGCCGGGCACCAGCTCGCCCGCGTGCAGGGTGATGTGCGCCTTCGGGTACTGGGTCTTGAGGTAGTTCAGCATCCGCATGTGCAGGCGGTAGTCGCGCAGGGCGACCGGGTCGTCCTCCGGCTGCACCAGGTTGACGGCGACGAAGCGCGGGTCGCGCTCGGCCAGCCGCATGCCGAGCGCCATCTGGGTGAACACCCGCTCGGGGGTGCCGGCGCGGGCGACCTGGGAAATCCACCGGTACGGCAGCGAGCACGCGGCGTCGGGCTGCGGAGTGTCACAGTGCGCGGCGCCACGGAACTCGACGTCGGTGGTGTCGGCATCGGTGCGGGCCTGGCGGACGACCGCGTCCAGGCCCCCGCCGGCGAGGAGCTTGTCGTGCATGCGGTCCAGGTCGGCGTCGTAGCCGACCCGGTCGGCGAGCTCACGGGCCTGGCCGGAGGCCGGGGAGATCATGGTCTCCAGATAGAACTGGTTTTGTCGGGCCACGGAGCCCGCGACCTGCGCGAGCATCCGGCCCGGGTGCCGCCAGGTCACCTCGCCGAACTTCCCGAAGGTCGCGAAGAAGTGGTCGTGGCCGTTGCCGTCCGCCGGGAAGTCCTGCATCGACCAGGCCCGGATCACCTGCTGGCGGAACGCCGCGTCGGTGACGGCGTCGGCGGCCGGCCGGGTGCCCGCCCCGCACGGCGGGGGTACCGCCGTGGTGGTGTCGGTGGTGATGCAGAGGCCGTCCCCGGCTGCGAGTTCGATCAGGAACTCGGTGGTGACCGCTCCGGACAAGTGGTTGTGCAGGTCACCACCCTTGGGGAGGTCGGCGAAGAAGTCTCCGGCACGGCCCGGCCCGGAAGCCGGGGGCGCGACGGAGGCGGGGGTGGCGGCCGCCGCGTACGCGGAGGCGGGCGCGAGCAGGGCGAGGGCGGAGAGCGCACCGATCAAGTGGGATGGGATCACGGGCACATGGTGGTGAAGGGGACCACAGTGCGGCGGTAGGCCGTGCCGAGCGCCTCCCCGCGTCACCCGGGAGGCCCCGCAGAGGATCGTTCCTTCCGAGAGGGACCGCACCCACCACCTGGATGGGCGCGGGCATGAACATCGGAGTCGGAGCCGGCTCGGAGCTCACGTAAGCTCGCGATCACAGACCGAGTGGGGTGCCCGATGCCATGGAAGCGACGCGAAGACGAGAGCCCAGCGATACCTCTGCCGACGCAACCGTGGCCGGCGGCATGGGATGAAGCAGGCCTGCTGACGCCGGAGCAGCGGGTGCGGGCTGTGGTCGAGGCGATCACCGACGGCACCACCGCCCGCCTCGATCAGCTTCAGGGCCTGCCGGCCGGGGCCGTCCTGGCCGTCGAGCGTGATCAACGAGCTCCGATGGCAGCCGCCTACCGAGAATTCCTTTCCCTGATCGGCGGTGGCGCAGGGCGCTTCATGCAGGGGACGGACGTCTACCACCCCCGCATCCTTGGCCTGGGGACGGCTGCCCGCGAGCTTCTCGAAGAGAACGAATCGTCCTTCCACTTCGAGGCCACCGACCGTGTCTTCTCCATGCACCAGGGGTATCAGTTCGAGTTCATGCGAGGCACCGGACCTGACCCCGAGGTCTGGTCGTACTCCGAAGGCGATCACGCGGACCTTCCTGTTCCCAGCTGCTCGTCCTTCACCGACTGGCTCCGCGCGACCGCCGAGCGCGAGATACCGGTCTGGAAGCATCACGCCGAGACGGTTCGTGAGGAGACCAACGCCGACGGCAGTGTTACCTGGCACTGGTAGTCAGTCCTGGTCAGGTGTGCGTCAGTTCCGGACCGTGGTGGAGCTGGCCGAGCTTCCTTCCACAAACCTCCAATTACTCACGAATCAGTGGTGTTCGGGGTCGGCGCCGGGCCGCGAGCAGTGTCGGACGATGCGCCCGCCCCGATCAAGGCCGCCCGCTCACAGTCGCCAGAACACTGCCACCGGGTCCGCCGCCCCGTGCCGGACCCGTCGTACCTCCCACGAGCAGCTCAGCCGGCACAGCGCCTTCCAGCCGATCCCCGGGCGATCGACGGGGCCGCCCGGGCGGGCCGGGACGGAGGCTGTGGGCCGGCCGAGCGGCCGCGCCGGGAACAGCCGGGCCGGTCGGCGCGGTTGCACCGACCGAGGGACCGGCGCCGCACGGGCGGGGAGCACGGCGACCACGAGGTCGTCCGCCCCACCGGGATCCGGCCCTCCAGGATCGCGGTGAGTCCGCCGCGGACTCGGACCGAGAAGTACTTCCTCAGGAGGATTGTTTCGTGGCTGACCGGCCCTTGACGCTCATGGCAGTGCACGCCCACCCCGACGACGAGGCCACCGGAACCGGAGGGGTCCTCGCGCGGTACGCGGCAGAAGGCATCCGCACGGTTCTCGTGACGTGTACCGACGGCCGTTGCGGCGACGGACCGGGCGGGACCAAGCCGGGCGATCCCGCGCACGATCCGGCGACCGTCGCCTTGATGCGCCGTCAAGAACTCGAGGCGAGCTGTGACGTCCTGAAGATCAGCGATCTCGAAATGCTGGACTACGCCGACTCCGGGATGATGGGCTGGCCGAGCAACGACGCTCCCGGGTCCTTCTGGCAGCTCCCCGTCGAGGAAGGCGCGGCCCGACTCGCGGAACTCATGCGGCACTACCGACCCGATGTGGTCGTCACCTACGACGAGAACGGCTTCTACGGCCATCCCGACCACATCCAGGCCCATCGCATCACGATGGCGGCGTTGGAGATGACCGCGCTGACACCGAAGGTGTACTGGACGACGATGCCCCGCTCGGGGATGCAGCGCTTCGGGGAGATCATGCGCGAGTTCCATGAGGAGATGCCGGAGCCGGATCCCGCCGAGGCCGCCGCGATGGCCGAGATCGGCCTCCCCGACGATGAGATCACCACGTGGGTGGACACCACCGCGTACAGCGGTCAGAAGTTCGACGCGCTGGCCGCGCACGCCAGTCAGGGCGAGAACATCTTCTTCCTCAAGATGGGCAAGGAGAGGTTCGGCGAGTTGATGGGCATGGAGACCTTCGTACGCGTCAAGGACTCCACCGGCGCGGCCGTGCCCGAGAACGATCTCTTCGCCGGACTGCGCTGATCCCCTGTCCGACCGGGTCCGGGGAAGCTCGTCGGCCGTACGGCTACGGATCCTGCCTCCCCGCGCCGTGCCAGCACGGGCGATGCAGGAGCTCGGCCGGTGCGGGTTCCCAGACCCGGACGTCGTCCCGCGGGACGCGCCGCCGCCGATCGAGGACGCCTCGCCCGGCAGCGCCTCGCCCGGGGCCGCGCGGCAGCCCGAAGCCGATCGCGGCTCCGGGCGCCCGGTTCTCCTCAGCTGAGGGCCGCCAGGACGCGGTCCGGGGTGAGCGGGAGCGCGCGGATCCGACAGCCGGTCGCGTGGTGGAAGGCATTGCCGATGGCTGCCGCCGTGCCGACGATGCCGATCTCGCCGATGCCCTTGCCGCCCACCGGGTTGAGGTGCTTGTCGTGCTCGTCCAGCCAGTGCACCTCGATGTCGGGCACGTCGGCATGGACGGGGACGTGGTAGGAGGCGAGGTCGTTCTGGGTGAAGTCCCCGAAAGCCGGGTCCATGGTGCTGTGTTCGGTGAGGGCCATGCCCAGGCCCATCACCATGCCGCCGACGAACTGGGAGCGGGCGGTGAGCGGGTTCAGGACGCGGCCCGCGGCGAAGACGCCCAGGAGCCTGCGGACCCGGACCTCGCCCGTGACGGTGTCGGTCTGCACCTCCGCGAAGTGGGCGCCGAACGCGTGCCTGGCGTACGGGGACTTCTGCTTGGCGGAGGCCGTCGTATCGGCCGGGACGGACACTCCGGCTTCCGGGATCGGGCCGGGGCGGCGGGCGAGCAGGGCGACCAGGCTCGTGCAGGCGTCGTGGACCGCCCAGCCCCAGGAGGCCGTACCGGCCGAGCCGCCGGCCACCGAGCCCTGCGGCAGTGCGGAGTGCCCGATCTCCACCGCCACCCGGTCCAGGGTGACCCGTAGCGCGTCGGCGGCGATCTGCGCCAGGACCGTACGGGCGCCGGTGCCGAGGTCCGTGGCGTTGGTCTGCACGAGGTAGGTGCCGTCGGGGAAGGCGTGCGCCCGCGCCGAGGAAGGGGCGACGTACACCGGGTAGGTGGCGGCGGCGACCCCGGTGCCGATCAGCAGCGGGCCGTCCCGGCGCGGCGTGCGGTGCGCGGCCCAGTCGAACCGGGCGGCCCCCTCGCGCAGGCATTCCACCAGATGGCGGCTGCTGAACGGGTGGCCGCTGTCGGGTTCTGCGCCGGGCTCGTTGCGGACGCGCAGCTCGATCGGGTCGATGCCGAGGGCGCAGGCCAGCTCGTCCATGGCCGACTCCAGCGCGTACATGCCGGGACTCTCGCCGGGTGCCCGCATCCAGGAGGGCGTGGGTACGTCGAGGGGCACGACGCGGTGGGTGGTGAGCAGGGCGGGCGCGGCGTACATGACGCGGGCGGGGACGGCGGCCTGTTCGACGAACTCCCGGACGCGGGAGGTGTGCGTGGTGACCTCGTGGGCGACGGCGGTGAGCGTGCCGTCCGTACGGGCGCCCAGGCGCACGCGGTGCAGGGTGGGCGCGCGGTGTCCGACGACGGCCGCGAGGTGGCGCCGGGGCAGGGCGAGGGTGATGGGCCGGCCGGTGTGCCGTGCGGCCATGACGGCGAGGACGACGTGCGGGCGGGGGGTGCCCTTGCAGCCGAAGGCGCCGCCGACGTGTTCGGAGACCACCGTGACGCGGTCCGCGGGCAGTCCGAAGAGGGAGGCCAGGGTGGAGCGTACGAGACCGGACCCCTGGCTGGAGTCGTACACGGTGAGGGTGCCGGCGTCGGCGTCCCAGTGGGCGGTGGCGGCGTGCGGCTCCATGGGGTGGTTGTGCAGCGGCGGTACGGCGTACGCGCAGTCCACGCGCACCGGCGCGGCGGCGAACGCGACGGCCGCGTCGCCCGTCTCGCGGTGGGCCGGATAGCCGCCGTTGACCTGCTCGGGGGTGTAGGCGGCCGGGTGGCCGGTGTGCAGCACCGCGTCGTGCGGCTCGGCGTCGTAGCGGACGCGGACGGCTGCGGCAGCGGCCCGGGCGGCCTCCGGGGTTTCGGCCACGGCCAGGGCCACGTACCAGCCGCGGTGGGGGACTTCGGGGTCCTGGAGCACGCGGAGGGTGGGGTCGTCGGAGGGGCCCAGCCGGGGCGCGTCGTAGGGCGTGAGGACGTCGAGGACGCCGGGCAGCGCGAGCGCGGCGGCGGTGTCGACGGCGGTGACGCGTCCGCGGGCCACGGCGGCGGGCACCGGCCATGCGTACGCCCGGTCCGGCAGGGCGTACTCGGCCGCGTAGCGGGCCCTTCCCGTGACCTTCTCCCGGCCCTCCAGGCGGGTGGCGGGACTGCCGAGGGAGGGCGCAGGGGCGGCGGGGCTGGAGTCCATGGCGGGTCCTCGCGATCGGGGGCGGGGCGGAGGGCGTCTTCAGGGGCGGGAGCCGCGGGAGGGGGGACTCCCGGAAAGGGAGTGGAGTACGTCGCGGGCGAGGCCGCGGGCGAGGGGGACCTTGAAGGCGTTGTCGTGCAGCGGCTCCGCCGAGTTGAGCTCGGCCTCGACGGCCTCCCGTACGGCGCTCTCGGTGGGCGCGGCGCCCAGCAACCGTTCCTCGGCGGCGGTGGCGCGCCAGGGGCGGTGGGCGAGCCCGCCGAAGGCGAGCGCGACATCGCGGACGCGTCCCCCGGAGACGTCGAGCACGGCGGCGACGGAGACGAGCGCGAAGGCGTACGAGGCGCGGTCGCGGGCCTTGCGGTAGCGCGACGGGAGGCCGGCGCGGTCCGGCGGGAGCGTGACCGCAGTGACGATCTCGCCGGGCTCGATGACGGTGTCCCGTTCGGGGTGGTCGCCCGGCAGCCGGTGGAAAGCGGTCGCGAGTACCGTACGGGCGCCGTCGGGGCCCTGGAGCTCGACGGCCGCGTCGAGCGCGACGAGCGCCACCGCCATGTCGGACGGGTGGGTGGCGATGCACTGCGGGGAGTGGCCGAGGACGGCGTGGTCCCGGTGGACTCCGTCACGGGCGCCGCAGCCGGAGCCGGGCTCCCGCTTGTTGCAGGGCTTGGCCACGTCCTGGAAGTAGGGGCAGCGGGTGCGCTGGAGCAGGTTTCCGCCGGTGGTGGCGACGTTGCGCAGCTGGGCCGAGGCACCGGCCAGGAGCGCCTGGGACAGGACGGGGTAGCGGGTGCGGACGAGGGGGTGGAGCGCGAGGTCGCTGCCCCGTACCCCGGAGCCGATCCGCAGGCCGCCGTCCGCGGTCTCCTCGACGGTGCCGAGCGGCAGGCCGGCGAGGTCGACGAGGGTGTCGGGGGCTTCGACCCCGAGCTTCATGAGGTCCACGAGGTTGGTGCCGCCGCCGAGGTAGTGGGAGCCGGGCCGCCCGCCGTGGGCGGCGACGGCCTCGGCGAGACCCGTGGCGCGCACGTACGCGAACGGCTTCACGTGACCACCCGGCCGTCACCGGAAGCCCGGGCCGGGGCAGTGGCCCCCGAGGCTGCGGCCACGTCCCGTACGGCGTCCACGATGCGGGGGTACGCGCCGCATCGGCACAGGTTTCCGCTCATCGCCTCGGCGATCCCGGAGCGGCTGAGGTCCGCGGCCCCGGGGTCGGCGGCCGCCTCGGCGAGCAGGCCGGCGGCGGAGCAGAGCTGACCGGGCGTGCAGTAGCCGCACTGGAAGGCGTCCCGTTCCATGAAGGCCTCCTGCAACGGGTGCAGGCCGCCCGCTCCGTCGCCGCCCAGCCCCTCCACGGTGGTGACCCGGGCGCCGTCGTGGGCGACGGCGAGCAGGAGGCAGCTGTTGGCCCGCCGGCCGCCGACCAGGACGGTGCAGGCGCCGCACTGGCCGTGGTCGCAGCCCTTCTTGGCGCCGGTCAGGCCGAGGTGCTCCCGCAGCAGGTCCAGGAGGGTGACCCGGTGGTCCACGTCGAGCTCGTACCGCTGGCCGTTCACGTGCAGCCCGATGCCGGAGCGGGTCTCCTGCTTGGGATGCGCCACTGGTGCCCCTTCGTCCAGGAATGTCGATAGACCTCCCTCGAATAACCGGCCGGGGCGGATCTCACACCTCCCGTGTGGGGCAAGCGGGTGCATGGCGGTGGGGTGACGGGGCGGTGGGCCGATCCGGCAAGCCGCCGACGGGGCCGCGCCCGTCGTGCCCGTCGTGCCCGACGTGCGGGGACCTCGCGTCCGGGTGCCCGCGGACCCCGCTGCCGCTGCCGCGTTCCCCGTGACGGAGAGCCGGAGCGGATTCGGATCCGTGCCCTCGGCACGTCGCGCCGTGCGCCGCTGCGCACCAGCCTCGTCGACCTCGTCGACCTTGTGGGCTCGTCGACCTCGTGGGCTCGTGGTGCCCGGCGAAGAAGGGTTTGTTGAGCCGGGGCTTTCCCGGGCGGCCGGTGGGGCCGTCACCCCGAGCCGCCCCCGCAGATCGCTGCCGCCGGGCCGGCGACGATCGAGGCCGCCACCTCTCACCGGCCCGGGCTGAACGAGCTCCGCGTTCCGGAGTCGCGGTCATGCTGCCGCGGTCGGCGCCGCTTCGCACCACCCCTGGGCCGTCTCCTTCGGATCTTGCCGGGTTTGCGAACTTGGAACCGCACGTGATCCCCCAGACTCCGTCCGGGGGACCCCCAGGTTGTCGGGGCGTCCGAGTACGTCCGGTACACGGAGCGCACCCCCGCCTTGCCCTGCACGGCACCGGACGTCGCGGGCTCGGCCGACAAGATCCGAAAGAGACGGCCGGGATCCTTCAGGGTTTCCCGGGCGGCGGAGTCGGTGAGATCGCGTGCCGCAACCTCAGCGCACGCCGTCGCGCTGTCCCCGTGTCACGGGGACCGGTGGTTGAACCAGGCACGGCTTTCCGGCTGGTTCGGGCGGACGATCGCCAGGACCGCCGGCACGAGCCAGGCGAAGCCCAGTAGGGGGATCACCTGGAAGAACGCCCAGCTGAAGGGCAGGGCCGTCCATCCGTAGGCGAAGGCGGACACGCGCAGGTTCTGATGGCGCGTGGGGAACTTGAGGGCGGTGGTGACACCCCAAGCGGAGACCCCGAGGACGAGTAAGCCGACGAACACGACCAACCCGGCGCGGTCCTCGTCCAGCGTGGTGCAACACGGGGTGGAGGCGTCACCGTCGCCCCAGATGGACGTGGCGACGGCCATGCTCCTGGTCACCAGGGCGATTCCGAGGAGTGCCTGCATCCCGCCCAGGACCATCATCAGTACACGGAGGTTCCGCACGGCGTCCGGCATCCGCGCACCGGGTGGAATCGGCTGGTGGGGGAGTCCTCCCGCCGCACCGGAGCGGCCGGGTACCACCGGCCCCGCCGGTCCCGGGTCGCCGTTCGCGGGCGACCGCTGCCAAGGCCACCAGCCGCCCGATTTCCCGTCGTCCACGTTCATCCTGACGGTCCTTCCCCTGGAAAGGCCTGGCACCTGCGCGCCATGCTCCGGCGGCTCCTGCCGACTGTCCAGCCCGCAATCCGGCCACTGCCGCCGCACCGTCCCCCGGTCGTACCCCGCTACAAGGCGACCCGGTAACGGACCTCGGTGAGGGACACTCCGTCGTAGTCGTCGGCTTGGACCGCACCGTCAGCGACATAGCCGGCCCGTTCGTAGAACCGACGCCCCGGGGTGTTGTCGGTGAGTACCCACAGCAGGACCGAACCGAAGCCGTGCGCCGCAGCGTTGGCGTGCACGGCCCGCAGGAGCGTGCGACCGATGCCGGTCCCGATGAGCGAGGGCCGCACGTACAGGGCGTAGAGCTCACCCGCAGCCGTGCGCGAGGGCCCGAAGCACGCCCAACCCACCACTGCGCCCTGGGCGTCCACCGCCACCAGGTCGATGGTGGCCTTGTCCGGCTTCGTGACGTACTGGCGACGCTGGTGCGCATCCGCTTCGACCGTCATGCGATCGAGGTAGGACTGGGGCACGATCCCGGCATACGCGGCCTTCCAGCCCGTCACCCGAATCTCCGAGACAGCCGCGACATCGGCTTCGGTCATCACTCGTACGGTAGACATCACCGCACTGTACGAGACCGGTCACCGCTACCGCCTGGGACTTACCCGCCCGGCCGTGGCCCCGCGGAGTTCAGCACACGTCGGCGAGCGCCCCGGCCACGCCGAAGTCCTGCTGAGGTCAGCGGCCGTCCCGGAGCCGGCGGTCCAGGAACTCGATCAACCGGGTTTCCGACCGGGCGATCCGTTCTCGTTGTGCGCAGGGGAGCGGGGCGAGGGCGTCGACGAGGACCCGCTTCCGGTGGACGTACACCATGTTCCCGGAGTAGATCCGGCACCCCGAGCACCAGGAGAATCCGATGCACCGCTCGAACAGGTCGGACTCGGGCGGGTAGAAGCGGTACTGGTACGAGCGGACGGGCGTCCCGCAGGCGGCGCAGACGCGTCGGTTCCCTTCGGGCACCGTGTCCCAGGTTCCGACCTTGCGCCAATGCTGCCACCGGGCCTGTGCTCTTCATGTCGTCATGCCGGACATTTTCGATCGCGCCGAGGCGCCCGTCCACCCGTTTACCCGGTCACGGTCACGGTCACGGTCACGGTCACGGTCACGGTCACGCTCGCAGCGCCGCGGTCGCGTTCCGCAGCTGGTCGACATGCCGGTAGTGGATTCCGGTCAGCCCGGCCGCCTGCGCCGCGGCGACGTGGCCGGGCGTGTCGTCGATGAAGAGGCACCGCCGCAGCTCCGCTCCCACCGCCCCTGCCGCGGCCTCGAAGACCCGGTGATCGGGTTTGGCGACCCCCGCGCGGGCGGTGTTGACCACCGCGTCGAACGCGTCGGCCAGCCCCAGCGCGGTGAGATCGGCCTCCAGCCGGGTGGTTGCGTTCGACACCAGAACCACCGGCACCCGGCTGCGGATCGCGGTCAGGATCTCCAGGACGGCCGGATCGACGCGGCCGGTCAGCGCCGCCCAGCCGCTGACGAGGTCCTGGGCACGGGCCACTGAGCCGCAGACCTCCGCAAGATCCTCCGCGACGCGCCGGCGCCACTGCTCGTCGCTGATCCGCCCGGTGACGGCGGCGTCCAGGAGCTCGGGGCGGAACGCGGCTGACGCGAGAGTTCCCTCGGCCAGTCCGGCCTTCCGATCGAGCGCGGCCATCCCATCGGGATCCCACAGGCGCAGGACCCCGTCGAAGTCGCAGAGCACGGCGTCAAAGGGCGCATCACGCATGCCCAGATCCTGTCAGACCGGGGTTCATGCCGGGTCGAGTTGGTGGTCGGCCCAGACGTAGCTTTCCGGGAGCAGGTCGGTGATGGAGAGGGTCCGGGGGCGGTCGCCCACGGCGACGATGACCTCGATGGCGGGGAAGTAGTCGAGGAGGACCTGGCGGCATCGGCCGCACGGGGGAAGGATCCCCCGGTCGCGGTCGCCCACGGCGACGATCGTGTCCAGTGCGTACGCGCCCTGGGCGGCCGCGGTG
Organism: Streptomyces sp. NBC_01214; assembly: GCF_026340975.1. Lineage (GTDB taxonomy): Bacteria > Actinomycetota > Actinomycetes > Streptomycetales > Streptomycetaceae > Streptomyces. Next base: position 4,628,864 of record NZ_JAPEOS010000001.1, read on the forward strand.
CCGATGAGGACCAGCTCGGCGCACGGGCCTCCGGTGAAGTGGTACGCGTTCATCGCGGTGATGATCCGGCCGTCCCGGGCGCGGGCCGCGGCAGCCACGGTGTGGTTGTCACCGTGGCACCAGGTGCGCGCGATGTGGGTTGCGGCCCGGACGAGTTCGTCGTCGACGGGGTGGGGGTGCTCGGTGGTCATCGGCTCTGCCTTCGTTCGGTGTCCGCCGACGTTGCTCCGAGAGACGGATGGTGCGCAAGCGAATATCGCGGGTCGTGCCGGCCCCGGCCCCGGGGGTGCGTCGGGTGCCCGGCGTCAGGGCGAGCTCGCATCGATGTGGGTGGTGGGGGTGTTCCAGCCCGAGATCCGTACCCGCAGTGCCGAACCGGTTGGGTCGGCCGTCCGGTGTTCGGCCGTCAGGACGGCGCTCTCACCGGGCCAGAGGCTGATCTGGTTGTCGTTCCAGCGGACCGGCAGCACGGGTGCGTCCTGGCCGTCGACGAGATGGAGATCGGTCAGCAGGGCCGGCGTGTTCCCGCTGCTGGTGTTGCGGATGGTGACCGTGGTGGTGGACATCGAGCCGGCGCGGTGCGTGGTGCGGGCGGTCGCGGTCACGGTGGCGGCCGCCAGGGAGTTCAGGCCGGTGAGGTCGCCGTAGGTGGTCGTGGGGGTGTGGTACCAGTCCGTGGCGTCGTAGTCCAGGACGTCGGTGCGGGTGGAGAGCCAGTAGACGTTGCGGCTGACCTCGCGGCCGGCGTCGTCGGTGAGCGTGAGCCGGGCGAGGTACGTGGCATCCGGTGCGTCCGCGGCGGCCCGAACGGCCGGAACCGTCAGGGCGGTGGTCCTCGCACCGTCGCCGCCGACCCGCAGCCCCCGTACGGTGCGGTCGTAGAGGGAGGCCCCGTCGGTGCCGAACAGGGTGACCCGGGCGGTGAGACCGGAAACGGCGGCCGGCCGGCGGTTGATGACGGCCACGGTCCGGTCGTCGTACGAGTACTGGACGTGCAGGGGCTCGTTCGCCTTCTTCGCGCCGTAGTAGGCGCCGCCCCGGTCGAGGTAGCGGTCGACGAGCTGCCAGTGCAGGGAGGTCCAGCCGCTGTTGAACATCCAGTAGACGAGCCCGGTCGAGGGGTCGGTGGGATCCGTGGCGTTGCGGGCGTAGGCCTCGAACTGGGCGCGGACGTTCTCGTACTGGCCGAGCTGGGCCTTGGCCACGTAGTCCCGCAGGCTGCGCGGCGCGCCGTAGCGGCGCGCGAGGGCCTCGTTGAACAGCCTCAGCGTGTTGAAGGTGGGGGAGGGGGAACGGTGGTACTGGGGGGCGGAGGGCGATGTCCACAGGGTTTCGAGCTCGGCCGGCGAGAGCGTGCGGCGCAGGGTGTCGAGGGTGGGGATCGAGGGTCCGGCGCTCGTCTCGGAGTTGAAGCCCGTCGCACCGCCTTCGCGTTTGTCGTACCAGTACGAGGGCGGGACCCAGTCGTAGGGTCCCGTCATCCGCATGCCCGACGGGCCGCTCAGGTCCGTGGTGACGGCGGAGGCGGCCGGAACCACCGGGGTGGGCCAGTCGGCGGCGCGCAGGGCGTCGAGGTAGTCCCGCTCGGTCTGGGCGTCGGGTGCGAAGTCGCTGCCGATGAGGAAGGACAGGACGCTGGGATGGTCGCGCAGCCGGGCGGCCTCGGCGGCCATGGAGGCCCGGGCCGTGAGACGGTCGGCAGCGTTCCACTTCTCGCCCGAACCGGTGGGGTTGACCGGCCCCTCCCATTTGTTGCAGCACTCCCAGCCGGGCAGCAGCAGGATTCCGTGCCGGTCGGCGAGGTCGAAGAACTCGTCCGGCTCGATGTGGCCCTCGAGACGGAGCGTATTGAGGCCCGCGTCGAGCGCGGCCTCGATCCGGTCCTCCGCGGCGGTCGTGTCCCAGCGCAGCAGCTCGTCGGCCGACCAGCCGGCGCCCCGGATCAGGAGGGGGCGGCCGTTGATCGTGTACTGGCGGGCGCCGGCGGCGTTGAGGGGTGCCTTCACGTCACGGATGCCGAAGGAGCGGCGGACGGCGTCCGAGCGGCTGCCGGCCACCGTCGCCGTCAGGTGGAGTCCGTACAGGTTCTGGGGTCCCATGCCGGCCGGCCACCACAGGGCGGGCCGCTGGAGGCGCAGTTCCCGGTGGCGGTCCGGGGCGAAGACGAGCGCACGGGTTTCCCCGGCGCGCAGGGTGACCTCCTCGCGCAGCACGATCCCGGTCCCGCCGATGGCGGCGGTGACGGTCGCGGTGGCGGTCTCCCGCGAGTCGTTGCGGACCCGCCCCTTCACGGTCAGCTCGGCCGGGCCCGACTCCGAGGACGGCACGTCCAGGCTGGTCACCACATGGGCGTCGTGCAACGAAACCGGCCCCCGGCGGTGCACCAGGACATCACGGACGATGCCCATGTTGGCGTCGGGCGGCGGCTGTAGCCAGTCCAGCCAGCCCAGCGTGAGGTGTTTGCGCGGGTCGTTGGGCTGGATCCGGAAGGCGACCGTATTGGTGCCGGCCCGGACCAGATCGGTGATGTCGAGTTCGTGGCGCGTGTACACGCCGGCGACCTCGGCCGCCGAGGCGACCCGCCGGCCGTTGACGTACACGTCCGCCGCGGAGATCACCCCGCTGAAGTCCAGCGAGGTGCGCTCCGAGGTATCGGGAAGGGTGAAGTCGCTGCGGTACCACCACGGACCGGCGAAGTCGCGGCGCGGGATCCGCTGCTGGTCGGTGGAGTAGAAGGGATCCGGGTGCGTGCCGTCGGCGACGAGCGCGGCGAGCACCGTGGAGCGGGGTCCGGCCCGGTGCCAGCCGGCCGTCGCATAGCCGGGCGTGGACACCGCGGCCGCCGTGTCGGGCACCTCGGCCGCCGACCGGATCGCGTACCCGGTCAGCGCGGCGGTCCCGCCCGGGAGCACCGTCGTCGCGGCGGGAGCGGGACCCGCGGCGGCCGGGAGGCGGGGGGCTGCGGCCGAGGGCACGGCGGCCGGGGCGAGCAACAGACCCAGCAGGGCCACGGACACGGCGGCCGACCGGAGTCGCCGGGTGTGCGCGGGGCGGGGGAGTTGGGACACGGTGGTCTCCGGGGGAAGCTGGTCGGACGTCCGCGTGACGCGAAGATCAGGTAACGGACCGTAACCCACCCGACCCCCAGGACGGACCGTCACGGCCGTGCGGCGAGCCGCGCGCCCCCTGGTACGCGGGTGGCCGACCGTGCCCGACCGCGCCCGGCCGCGCCCCACCGGGACCGGACGGGCCGGCGGACCGCGCGTCCGATGGGGACCCGGTCGCCGGGCGGAGGACAACTCGATGCACAGGGCGGGAGGTTGGAACGACCTGCCCCTGCCGCGTGTCCGTGTGCGGGGTTACTGTGACCCACCTGATCACTGAGGCGGGGGAGGCGGCGATGTCCGAGAACGGCAGTCCGGCCGTGCGGATCATGATCGGGGGCGGCCCCGCCGTCCTCGCCCGACCGGCGGGTGCCTTGCTGGTCGACGATCGCGGTGGGCCGTTCCACCGGGGCGTCCTCGCCGATCTCGGCCACACCCCCGATCAGCTGCGGCATCTGACCGCGCTCGGCTTCGACCCCTACACGTACGCCGCCCCTGCGGAGCGGGTGCCGACGCTGGCCGTCCGCTTGTGGCTGGACCAGCTGGCGGTTTCCGGCCCGGTGATCGACGGCGCCGCCGAGCTGGCCGTGGACCAGGAACGCCGCCTGGTCGCGGCCGTCCACCCCACGGGGGCCGCCGAGCGACTGGTCGTCGACGTGGACGGCACGCCCACGCTCGCCCCCGGGCTGCCCGCGCAGCTCGTGCCCGGCACCAGCCCCGCGCTCCACTCCTTCGACCGCGCCGCCGGCGTACTGCTGGCCGAGCTGGTCAGGAGGGGACCGGAGACCGGCGAGGCGGCGGCCGCGCTCGTCGACGTACTCAACGGCGGGGGCGGACCGACGGGCGTGCTGGCGCTGCTGGACCGCCTCGACCCGGCGCTCCTCACCCCCGTCGACGGGCCGGTCGACGCGCCGATCGAGGCGATCCGCGCGTTCGCCGCCTTCCGGCGGGCCACCGAGCGCGGCGCCGGACCCCTCTGCTTCGGGGACGAGCTGGTGCACGGACGGCTCGCTGCAACGGCCGCCGACAGCTGGATCGTGGCCGGCGGCCAAGACCACGCGCTGGCCACCGCCGAGGCGCTCCTCACGGGGAACCCGGCGGCCCGGGTGACCGTGGTCGCCGCGTCCCTCGGGACGGCCGCGGTCCACACGGCGCGGTACGTCGAACTGCGGCGCCGCCACGTCGCGGACGACGGCGGTGACGGGCGGCTGGAATTCCGTACCGGGGCCGAGCCCGGAGCGGTGACCGTCACCGGTACGGGCCGCTACGCCGAGGGCGGGGTGGAAGCCGAAGGGTACGCGGCGTCGATCGGGCGGGCCCGTACGCTGCCGTTCGCCGTGGGCAAGCTGGCGCGGTGGGCGCGGGAGCGCCGCGGACAGGTCACCGGCAGCCTGCTCTTCGACGCCGACCGCCAGTACCTCGGCTACCGGCTGCACTTCGCCGCCGAGGGCCTGGCGCACCAGGTGGACGTCACCGGCGCCGCTTCCTGGTTCCTGCCCGCCGAGGTGTTCGCACCGGAGCTGGCCCGCCAGGTGGAGCTGATGGGGGAGCGTGCCGTGCCGCCGGAGTCGGGCAGCGCTCCCACCGACCTGGGGCCGGTCGCGGAACAGGCGGCGCGGCTGGCAGCCGCCCGGCAGCGGGGGGCGGTGCGGGAGACCCGGACGACGCCGGAGTGCTGGGCGTAGCCCGCCCGACCGGTCGCGCCCGGCCGCCTTCGCGTCGGCGACGATCGGCACGCGCAGGCCCGAGGCTGCCGCGTCCCGTACGTCGACCGGCGGTCGAACAATATCTGTGTTCGCGCGATGAGAATGAGAAGAACCGCGCCATGAGTCTTTTTCCCGCGGCGGGTGACGTGAAATGTTTCACCGTACACGGTGTGTCGATGCGTGCTACTGTCGATCTCAGTTGCAGTTGTGGTTCCCAAAACTTCAAGTGTCCCCAGCAGGTGTCTACGCCCCTGGGAGTACTTTTATTTTTCCGATTATTATCGGACGGGGTAATCATCGCGGCGACACGGAATCCTCACAGTGTGGATCCCGATGTACTGCCCCAAAGGAGATATGACATGGCTACTGGAACCGTGAAGTGGTTCAACGCGGAAAAGGGCTTCGGCTTCATCGAGCAGGACGGTGGCGGCGCTGACGTGTTCGCCCACTACTCGAACATCGCCGCCCAGGGCTTCCGCGAGCTGCTCGAGGGCCAGAAGGTCAGCTTCGACATCGCGCAGGGCCAGAAGGGTCCGACGGCCGAGAACATCGTTCCCGCCTGACGCTGACGCGCACTTCGTAGCTGGGGCCCGCATCCTTCGGGGTGCGGGCCCCAGCTGCACGCATTTTCCGCCCCGCTCCGCCCCGTGCCGTACCGGCCGGCCCGCGGGGACGGCGCCGAGGGATCCGCAGTCCTCCGTACGCGGATCACGCCCCGGCCGATACGCCGGTTGCGCGCCCTGACGGCGTCACCTCTTTTCCGCACCTGTACCCGCCGGGATCTCCGGCCGGGCAGGTTCGCTTTCGCATTTTCATTCGGCCCGTTTCTTGCAATTCTCCGCGCACTGCACGCCTGCGGGAATTCCTTGATATGCGCCGTATCGAGGAAGGTTCCGCATGAACCGCACGCGCACCAACGACCGATTCGCCCGTACGCGCAACAGCGCAGCCGGATCCGGCGGTAGCGGCGGCCGCTTCGGCGGTTACGCCCCCAGCCGTTCCGGTGGCCCCAGCCGTTCCGGCGGCCCGAGCCGCTCGGGCGGGTACGGCCGCCGGCCCGCCGCGGTGCAGGGCGAATTCGCCCTGCCCAAGACGATCACCCCGGCCCTGCCCGCCGTCGAGGCCTTCGCCGACCTCGCCATGCCCGCGGAACTGCTCGCCGCACTCACTGCGGAGGGCTTGACCGTACCGTTCCCGATCCAGGGCGCGACCCTGCCGAACTCCCTGGCGGGCCGCGACGTGCTCGGCCGCGGGCGGACCGGGTCCGGCAAGACCCTGGCCTTCGGGCTGGCCCTGCTGGCCCGTACGGCGGGTCAGCGTGCCGAGCCCCGTCAGCCGCTCGCGCTGGTCCTCGTACCGACCCGTGAGCTGGCCCAGCAGGTCACCGACGCCCTCACGCCCTACGCCCGCTCGGTCAAGCTCCGGCTGGCCACGGTCGTCGGCGGGATGCCCATCGGGCGGCAGGCGGGCGCGCTGCGCGGCGGCGCCGAGGTCGTCGTCGCCACGCCCGGCCGGCTGAAGGACCTCATCGACCGCGGGGACTGCCGACTGAACCAGGTCGCGATCACCGTCCTGGACGAAGCCGACCAGATGGCCGACATGGGCTTCATGCCGCAGGTCACCGCCCTGCTCGACCAGGTGCGCCCCGAGGGCCAGCGGATGCTCTTCTCCGCCACCCTCGACCGCAACGTCGACCTGCTGGTGCGCCGCTACCTGACCGACCCGGTCGTCCACTCCGTCGACCCGTCCGCGGGCGCGGTGACGACGATGGAGCACCACGTGCTGCACGTGCACGGCGGTGACAAGCACGCCGCCACCACCGAGATCGCGGCGCGCGACGGCCGCGTCATCATGTTCCTGGACACCAAGCACGCCGTGGACCAGCTCACCAGCCACCTGCTGAACAGCGGGGTGCGGGCCGCCGCCCTGCACGGCGGCAAGTCGCAGCCGCAGCGCACGCGCACCCTGGCGCAGTTCAAGACCGGGCACGTCAGCGTGCTCGTCGCCACGAACGTCGCCGCCCGCGGCATCCACGTCGACAACCTCGACCTGGTCGTCAACGTGGATCCGCCCACCGACCACAAGGACTACCTGCACCGCGGCGGCCGTACCGCCCGTGCCGGGGAGTCCGGCAGCGTCGTCACCCTGGTCACCCCGAACCAGCGCCGCGACATGGCGCGGCTCATGGCCGCCGCCGGGATCACCCCGCAGACCACCCAGGTCCGCTCCGGCGAAGAGGCCCTCAGCCGGATCACCGGAGCCCAGGCCCCCTCCGGCATCCCGGTCGTCATCACCGCCCCGGCTGCGGAGCGGCGTGAGCGCAGCGGCTCCGCCTCGCGCAACCGGCGCCGCCCCGCCGCGGCTGCCGTCCGGCGCAGGCCGGCACGGCCGTCCGCCGCCGACGCCGTAGCGTGAACCTTCTCCTTCCCCTTGTGAGGCATCATGCGCGTCGTCATCGCCCGATTCCCCTTCGACCTGACCAAGAGCGGGGTGCTGGAGTCGATGAAGGGCGTCAAGCCCGAGCCCGTCGACGGTGAGTCCGTGATCATCGGACGCCGGCACTACCCGGTCAAGCAGGTCGGCCAGGTCATCACCCGCCAGGACCGCCGGGACTTCACTGCCGCGGAAGTCGTACGGGCGATGACCCTGCTCGGGTTCACCTGCCGCGGCCTGCCCCAGGACCCCGCCGCGCAGGCGCACACGGGTGCGCACACGCGCACGGGTGCGGCCACGTCCGGCCTCACCGCGTTCCAGCGCGCCTCGGCGATGCTCGGCGAGCCCGCGCCCGTATCGGTCTCCGCCTGACCGCAGGCGCACAGCACCACCGGACCAGCACGTGAGGGCCCGACCGGCACGTCCGGTCGGGCCCTCACGCGTGCTCCGGGAGAAGATCCCTCATCGTCAGGCACAAGAAAATCTATCCCCGTCACGGTAGACATCCGACTCTGACGTGCCTAGGGTTTCTCGCATAGCGACGATCGAAGGAAGGGAGGAGGCAGACACCATCAGGATCGCCCGGGCAGGAGCACACGGCCCGGGTACCGCACGACCCCGAACGGCAGGTGGTCCCCGGTCAGGCATTCACGATCCCCGCACTCCCGCCCGTCTCCCGGGCGCGACCGCGGAAACAGAAGGTCGGCGCAGCGCTGAGGCCGACAGATGGTGTTGAATTCCCTTCAGGGCCTTGGTGCCGTACGGCACCAAGGCCCTTCGACGCGTTCTAAGAAGAGGTGCAGATGACAGCGGATGACTCGCTCGGCGGCCGGCTGGACGACGATGACTACCCGGCCTACACGATGGGCCGGGCCGCCGAACTCCTCGGCACGACCCCCGGCTTCCTGCGCGCCATCGGCGAGGCCCGTCTCATCACACCGTTGCGTTCCCCGGGCGGGCACCGCCGGTACTCCCGCTACCAGCTGCGGATCGCGGCCCGCGCCCGGGAGCTCGTCGACCAGGGCACCCCGGTCGAAGCCGCCTGCCGCATCGTCATCCTGGAGGACCAGCTCGAAGAGGCCCAGCGCATCAACGCCGAGTTCCGCCGCGCCGCGAACGCCACGCGCGAAGACTCCCGCTGAGCGCCGACGCCCCTCTTCCCGGTGCTCGGGTTCACTACGATTCCGATCATGTGGAGAGAGACGGCCTCGCAGGCCTTTCCCGGCGTCGGCTTCCGCGAGCCGTCTCATGCCCCCGAACTCGCCGAGGCCGAGCGGCGGCTCGGCCGTGGGATTCCTCCGGAACTGAAGCAACTGCTCCTCGAGAGCAACGGGGTGATCGGTCAGAGCTCGGTCGACACCGTCTGGGCGATCGACCGGATCGTCGAGCAGAACCTCCTCTTCTGGTCCGACCCCTCCTTCGCCCGGTCGTACATGTCGTTCGAAGCCCTGTTGTTCTTCGGAGACAACGGGGGCGGTGATCAGTTCGCCTTCGTCCAGATGCCGCGGCGTCCCGACGTCTTCGTGTGGGAGCACGAGACCGACAGCAGACGGTGGGTGGCCGGCGGCCTGCGGGACTACCTCGGGCGTTCGCTCCGCGAAGACGACGACGACTGGTACCAGCTGTAGTCCGTGGCCCCACGCATGCGCTTCGCGGTACCGCGTAGCTGCTGCATCCGGTCCGTCGTCGGGCGGCGAGCGTCCCATCGGACGGGGACGCCGTTCCGTCCAGCAGAGCGGGTGTCACGTCTCCAGGACCCGGCGGGTACGGGAGACGCACGGGCGGCTCCGGGACCGGCTGGGTGCGGCGTTCCTGCGGCCAGCGACTGCGCGACCTGACACGATCGGCTCCGCTCGTCCCGCGGCAACGGGCCCGCGTGCCAAGTGGGGCGAGCACAGCCGCTCCGGCCATGACGAACGGGTCCTCGGCCTCCACCCGGAAAGCGGGCGCCGGACGTCGCAGGAGCGACGGGCCGGGCGCTGCACCGTCCCACACCCGCCGCGGCGCTCCGCCAACCGGACCCAACAACACGGCGAATCCGCGGAATTGCGTCACCCGGTCAGCCCAAGGGCCGTCCCGCAATCCCCGGTGGATCAGCGCACGGCGTCCCCTGCGGTGCACTGCGAAGCACCGGTGCGCCTTCCTGCCGGGCCACTCCGGCCGCCGGTCCCTCGGCCGCCCCGGGCAGGTGACTGCGCAACGGCCCCGGATCTCATCCACGTACGACCGGCGCGACCTGGACGGGACGACCCGGCCGGGCCGGCGCCGAACTGCGCCGGAGCCACGAGCGGGATATCAAGGAGCGTGAAGGCGGGCGCCGGGTCCGACAGGCGACACCCCGCGGTGAGGAGTACGTCTCGTGGAGTTCGAGGTCAACGGCACCCGGCACGCGGTGGACGTGGACGACGACCCGACCGCCGTGGACGTCGTGCGGGACCGGCTGGGTCTGACCGGCACCAAACTGGTCTGTGCGGGCGGGGTGTGCGGGGCCTGCACCATCCAGGTCGACGGTGAACCCCGGGTCTCCTGCCTGACACCGGCGGTCGCGCTGGCCGGCCGACGGGTGACGACCGTGGAGGGCCTCTCCGGCCACCCGGTCGGGCGTGCCTTCGCCGGCGAGGACGCCCTCCAGTGTGGCTACTGCACCCCGGGGTTCGTCGTCACGGCGGCGGCCTTCTTCGAGCGGTGGCGAGCCGCCCACGGCCGCACCCGGCCCGGGCGGGAGACCATCGCGGAAGCGCTCGCGGGCCACCTGTGCCGGTGCGGTGCGTACGAGGGAATCCTCAGCGCGGTGGCCGCGGCCTGCGCCGGCGAATACGACACGGCCCCGGCGGGAGGGCAAGCGCCGGCGGTCCCGCGCACCGAGGCGCCGCAGAAGACCGACGGATCGGCCCGCTACACCACGGACCTGCGCCTCGAGGGACTGTTGGAAGGGGTGATCATCCGCTCGCCGCACGCGCACGCGCTCGTACGGTCCCTCGAAGCCGGCGACCTGCCCCTGGTACCGCTGCTGCCCCCGGACGGCGTGGTGCGCTACGTCGGGCAGCCGGTGGCCGCGGTCGCGGCGCCGGACCGGACCTCCGCACGCTTGGCGGCCGCGCGGGTCACGGTGGACTACGAGGTGCTCCCGGCGTCCCTGGACGCACGCCGGGCCCGAACCGGCGAGGGCCCCCTGGTCTACGCGGACAAGGCGGCACGCAAACGGGCACCGGGTTCCGGCGAGACCCCCCAACTGGTGCCCGCCCGCTGGCGCGGCAACCTCCGGGGCCCGTCCGCCATGAGCAAACGCCCCGCCACGGCCGTGCGCCGCATCACCGAAGCCCGCAGCCGCACCCCCGAGCGGGTGGTGGAAGGCGTCTACACCACCGCCGCGCAGACGCACACCCCCCTCGAACCGCACGCCTGCCTGGCCCGGTGGATCGACGGAACCCTCCACCTGGAGGTGTCCACGCAGTCCGTGAAGCGCACGGCCGAGCTCGCCGCCGAACGCTTCGGCGTGCCCGTCGACCGCGTCGTCGCACGGGCCGTCCACGTGGGCGGCGGTTTCGGTTGCAAGATGGGACTGACCTCCGACGTCGTCGCCGCCGTCGAACTGGCCCGGCTGCACGACGCCCCGGTGCGGGTGGTGCTGGACCGGGACGAAGAACTCACCGACGGCGGATACCGGCCCGGCACCCGGATCCGGCTGGCCATGGTCGCGGACGCGGCCGGCGATCTGAGCGCCCTGGCCATGGACGCGGACAACGACGGCGGCGTCTCGGTCGGCGGCACCGTGGCGGCACTGGCCCGGTTCATGTACGGCAAGGCCCCCCGCCGGCTCCGCGACTTCGACACCGTCACCCACCACCCTCCGGGCGCCCCGTTCCGCGGCCCGGGCGGACCCACCATGTGCTGGGCCCTGGAGCAGGCCGTCGACGAGATGGCCCACCGGCTCGGCCAGGACCCGATCGCCCTGCGCCGCCGCTGGGACGGCAACCCCAAGCGGCACGCCCTCTACGAGCGGGCGGCCGCGCTCCCGGTCTGGTCGGGCCCCCGCGGCGGCACCCGCCGGTACCGCCGCGGCGTCGGCGTCGCGGCGGCCAACTGGATGTACTTCCTCGATCCCGTCACCGAAGTCGAGCTCACCGTCGAGGACGGGATCGTCGTCGCCCGCTGCGCCGTGCAGGACATGGGCACGGGCTCGCGCACCGTGCTGCGCCGCGCCGTCGCCGCGGCACTCGGCCTGCCGGAGGACAGGGTGCGCGCCGAGGTCGGCCACAGCGATGCCGTCCACGGCCCCACCTCCGGCGGCAGCCGCACCACGCCCTCCCTCGTGCCCGCCGCAGCCGACGCCGCCGCCCGGCTGCGCGACGCGCTCGGCGGCGGAGACGTCGCCCCCCGGCTGGCCATGGCGCACGGCGTACGGGTGACCGGCCGCCGCCCCCGCGACCGCCGGGGCTTCGTGACCCCCTTCACCCTGGGCGGTATCGCGATCGGCCGCGGCTTCACCGGATCGGTGCAGGTCGCCGAGGTCGAGGTGGACACCCGGCTCGGCCGCGTCCGCCCGCTGAGCGTGTGGAGCGGCATCGCCGCGGGCCGGATCCACGAGGACCGCCTCGCCCGTAGCCAGTGCCAGGGCGCCGTCGTACAGGGCATCGGCTACGCCCTGTACGAGGAACGGCGCACCGACCCGGCCACCGGAAGGGTGCTGACCGAGAACCTGGAGGACTACCGCATCCCCGGCATCGGGGACACCCCCGAGATCACCGTCCACTTCCACCAGGAGGGCTTCGAGCACGTGCCCGGTGGCGGAGTCGGCCTCGGCGAGATCGCGACCCTGCCCACCGCCGCCTGCCTGGCCAACGCCGTCCACGACGCCACCGGCTGGCGCCCGTACGACATGCCCATCCGCCCCGACCGGCTCCTGGAAGGACTGGGCACGTGAGCACCGAGACCGCCCTCACCGATCTGTCGGCCACCGTCCTGGCCCGCGGCGGGGAACTGCGCGCCGGTGGCACCGACACCACCGCCCGGCAGCGCAGCGGCATCTCCCCGGGGCCGTTCACCGACCTCGGCGGCGCCGGCCACCTGCGCGGCTGCACACCGCTGCCCGGCGGCGGGTTGCAGATCGGCGCCCTGACGACCCTGGCCGAGCTGGCCGCCGATCCGGGCGTACGCGCCGGTTGGCCGGCCCTGGCCCTGTCGGCCGGGACCGCGGCCACGCCGCAGGTCCGCGCGGCCGGCACCGTGGGCGGCAACCTGTTGCAGCGCAACCGCTGTTGGTACTACCGCAATCCCCATTTCAGCTGCCTCCAGAAGGGCGGCCCCGGCTGCCCCGCGCGCCAGGGCGACCACCACTTCGGCGTGGTCAGCGGCGAGGGCCCGTGCGTCGCCCCGCACCCCTCCACCCTTGCGATGGCCCTGCTCACCTATGACGCCGAGGTCCACGTCCACGGCGAATCCCCGCGCGGCGTAGCCGACTTGTACGGAGAGGGCGAACGCCTCTCCCACGCCGACCACCTGCTGCCGCCGGACCGCATCCTCACTTCGGTCCACCTGCCCGCGCCCTGGCCCGGTGAGCGCGCGGCCTGCCACCGGGCCATCAGCCGGGCCCACGCCGAATGGCCCCTGGTCGAGGCCACCGCCCGGCTGGTGCTCGACGGCTCCACCGTCACGCGCGCCGCCGTCGCGGCGGGCGGGGTGGCCCGCGTACCGATGCGGCTCACGGAGGTGGAGGCCGCCCTGATCGGCCGCGAGGCCACGCCCGACGTCCTTGCCGCAGCCGCAGCGACGGTCCTCGCCCGCTGCCGGCCGCTGCCGCAGACCGGCTACAAGGCGGAGCTGTTCGGCAACACCGTCCTGGAAGCCCTGGAGCGGGCCCTGGGCCCGGCGACCGCCGGCTAGGTCGTCTCCAGACTGACTCGGCTCTGTGCCTGCTGGAGGAGGGAGATCTGCTGGGCGATCATGGCCGGCGGGAAGGCGCGTACGTCATGGCCGCCGACCGACAGCTTGGAGAACGTGGCGATGACGCTCCCGGTGCGGATCACCGTGTACTGGGTGACGTGCGGGCCCATCTCGCTCGGGGCCGTGATCTCGAACTGCACTGCTTCGTCACCGAGCTGCGGCGCCGGGTCGACCGTGACCGTGCCCTTGTAGGTCGTGCTCGAGCCCGGGCTCTCGAAGTACCGGCAGGTGCTCAGACCCTCGCGGACCTCGGCGAACACCGCCACTGCGCCGGAGTTCCCGTACGAGGCGAGGGTGGAGTCGCCACCGTTGATGTCGTCCTTCCAGTTGAACGTCTGCACGGCCACGACCGGGGACGGGCGGGAGGGCCGCCGGGCATGGGCGGCTTCCAGCATCAGTGCACACGCGGGTTCGGAGACCTCGGACTTCCGGTCCTTGCCCCGGGGCTCGCGGACGGCGACGGGGTGCCCGTAGGAGTCCGGCCCCTCCTCGGTCGGCAGCGCGGCCGCCACCAGCTGTTCGGCGGTCAGCGGGCGGCTCACGGAAGGCGCGGCGGAAGGCGACGCGGCCGAAGGGGACGCGGCGGCGGGTGCGGAGGGCGCGGGCGCGGATGCGGGCTTCGAGGGGTTCGCGCTGCAGCCGGTGACGGCCAGCGTGGTGACGGCCAGCGTGCTGACGGCCAGGAGCGCCGGCAAGCCGGAAGCCCTTCGTGCAACGCGTCTCGGCATGGTCGGCCCCCTGGAACGATGCGGATGATCAAGCGGAGGCTACCCGGCTGCGCCCCGCGCCACCAGGAGGTGTTCACGTCCCGGGACCCCGCGCAGGTTCCGTGACCGCTCAACCGGCGTGGAGGACGCGGAAGCGATCGGGTTCCGCCGGGTCTCGATCAACGACCTGGGTGGGAGCCCAAGTCCATTGCCAGACGTTGATGCCCGGCGTGCGGGAGAACCGGATCTGCCCCCGGGTGCCTTCGACCGCCACGCACGACCAGGGTCCGCCGACGCGTGCCCCGTCTGCGCCGACCTGGGCACGCAGCACGTCGGCGAGGACGACGACCGTGTCGTACCCCTCGAAGGCGACGAAGGAGGGCGCCCGGCCAAGCCGCTCGCGCAGGGCCGCGCCGACGCGCGTACCCAGCGGGCCGAGACGTTCCGGCAGGTAGCGCAAGAACGGGACCGCGGCGCCGTCGCCGCCCAGCAGCGTCGCCCATGAGGGGAACTCCGGTTGCCCGGCCGGAGCACCGATCGTGATCTCGGCGAGGCGCTGGTCACGGCGGACGGCCTTGACGAGGGGCACTGCCGGCTCCGGGTGGCCGACCAGGAGGAGGAGGGCCGTCACGCCGTGGTCGACGAGTTCGTCGCACACCGCAGTGGGGTCGAGGTCACGGACGTCGAGTTCGACGACGGCGCCGCCGCGCGGAGCGAGGTACTCCCGCAGAATGCGGGTCCCGGACGCCCAGTAGACGCTCGGCTGGGTCGCTACGGCGATTCGACGGTGACCCGCGCCGAGGAGGAAGTCCGCGTAGACCTGCCAGCCGTGGGACTGTGCCGGGGCGAGGCGCGCGACCCAGTGCGTCGGCTGTTCGGTGAGCGCGTCGAGAACCGCTGACGAACAGAGGAACGGCAGGCCGAGGGCGTCGGCCCGGGCGGCAGCGGCGCGAGCGACGACGCTGTGGTACTCACCTGCCACGGCAGCAACGCCCAGGGCAGCCAACTCGTCCACGGCCGCCGCGGCCCGCTGCGGATCAGCCGCGGTGTCCCGCACCACCAGTTCGAGTGGCCGTCCGCCGATCCCGCCGGCGTCATTGGCTTCGTGAACGGCCAGTTCGAGTCCGGCGAGCAGGTGTTGGCCCGCCTCGACCCAGCCGGGCCGAGTCAGTGGAACGAGGGCGCCGATCCGGACGGACGATCCGTCAGTACGCTCCGTACCGGGCGGCGATGGTGGCGCATCCATGTGTCGGCGTCTCCCGAGGGGTGGTCCGAAGGCGGTGTGCCCGGACCGCGGAACGAACATGATCAGTGGCGCCGAGAGTAGTCGAGCCGGAACCGTCACGGGGATGCGGGCAGGAGGTCCTGGCCGGGCGCGGGCCATCCGGGCGGGGCGCGGGGCGCGTACGGCACGGCACCCGGGGCCGCGGCGTCCCGGGGCACATGCTGGGGCTCCCCGCCCCGGAGGAGAGCCGGTGAGTGATTCCCGACCGCGAGCGACCACGAGGCCGGCACCAGCCGGGGCGGCCGACGGCCTTCCCGCTCCCGGGGTCATCGGCATCGGTCTTGCCGCGGTGCTGACGTTCGCGCTCGCCCAGGGCTCGTGGCAGTGGTTCGCCACGTTCATCGGGGTGACCCTGCTCGCGGTGATGCTCGCCTTCCAGCGACGGGCGGAGTGGAACCCGGACATCCGCTCGCCGTACGTCCGCGGCCTGATCGCGTACTCACTGGTCGTCGGCCTGTGCGTGGCGATCGCACTGGCTCCCCTCCTGCAACGCCGGGCGTGGCTGTTCCCGATGCCGGGCACGCGCAGCGACTGCGTGCTGGTGGGCAGGTACGCGGCCCTCCAGGTGGAGGCCGCGCTCGGGAACCTGGCCGCCAGTGACGGCCGGGCCCTGGCGTTCGCGCAGCACGACCAGGCCCGTAAGGCCGTTGCCGAGTGCCTGGCGGCCACGACGACCCTGTGGCTGCCGGTGTACGGGGTGGGGGCGGCGGTGCTGGTGGGAGCGTGCGCGTGGTTCCGCGACCGGGCGGTCTCCCGGGCCCGCACCCGTTCGGGCCCCGTCGGTCAGGAGCCCGTCGGTTAGGCGGTGGAGGGGACGCGCCCCGACCGCAAGCTGATGCGTACGGCTCACGTAGAGAGGGACGAGGGATTCACGATGTGCACAAGGATCCTGTGGAACACCAACGGCCACGCTGTCCTCGCAGGCCGGACGATGGACTGGCCGGAATCGACCGAGCCGGTCCTGACCGTGTTCCCCCGGGGGCTGGAGCGCAACGGAGGCGCCCTCGGTGGCACCACCGTCGTCGCCGACAACCCCTTGCTCTGGACGAGCGGCTTCGGCAGCCTCGTGACGACCGTGTACGGGGCCGGTACGGCCGACGGCATCAACGAAGCCGGCCTCGCAGCGCACATGCTGTACCTGGACAGCACCGACCTCGGCCCCCGCGACCCCAGGAGGCCCGGCCTACAGATCGCCCTGTGGATCCAGTACCTGTTGGACTGCGCCCGCACCGTGCAGGAAGCCCTGGACCTGCTCGACACCTGTCAACTGGTGCCGGTCGAGGTGCGCGGCTTCAAGGCCTCGGTGCACGTGGCCCTGGAGGACGCGGCCGGGGACTCCGCGATCATCGAGTACATCGCGGGCGAGCGGCAGGTGCACCACGACCGCAGCTACACGATCATGACGAACGAACCCTCCTACGAGGAACAACTCCGTCTGCTGCGGGAAAAGGTGCGCGCCGTGCAGGGGCTCGGCCACGACCGGCCCAGCAGCGAGGTTCCCGTCCCCGGAAACGTGAACGCGGTCGACCGCTTCCAACGCGCCGCCTACTTCAGTTCACTGCTGCCCGAGCCTGCGGACGACCGGCAGGCGGTCGCCGGAATCCTGGCCGTCACCCGCAACGCCTCGGTGCCGTTCGGCGCGCCGTACCGCGAGGGGAGGTTCAAGACCTACAACACCGAGTACCGCACCGTCTGCGACCTCACCAGCAAGCGGTACTTCTTCGAGCTGGCGACCAGCCCGAACCTCCTGTGGGCCGAGATCGACCGCTTCGACCTGTCACCCGGCGCCCCCGTCATGACGCTGCGTCCCGACGGGATCGACCTCGTCGGGGACGTCTCGGACAGGTTCACGCGCGCGCCCGCGCCGTTCTGAGGGGCGCGAAGCCGCTCGGGCTTTCTGCTCTGCATCGGACAAGTTCATTGACAGGAGTTGAACGCAGACCGAGGCTGAGAGCGCTCTCATTCGTCAACTCATAGGCGCGGGAGCATCGCACCTCCCCCCACTGTCGGGTGTCCCACAAGGAGGCAGATCGTGTTCCGCTTATCGAAGGTGCTGGCTTCCGGGCTCTCGGCGTTGGCGGTCGCCGCCGGCCTGATCGCCCTCGGTCCGCTGGCATCGGCAGAAGCCGTACCGGCGACCATCCCGCTCACGATCAAGAACAACTCGGGACGCAGCGAGCCGGTGTACGTCTACAACCTGGGCACGCAGCTCGCGACGGGACGGCAGGGCTGGGCCGACGCCAACGGCGCGTTCCACCCCTGGCCCGCGGGAGGCAATCCCCCCACCCCGGCGCCCGACGCGTCGATCACGGGTCCGGCCGACGGGCAGACCAAGACGATCCGGATACCCAAGTTCTCCGGACGCGTCTACTTCTCCATCGGCCAGAAGATCGTCTTCAAGCTCAGCACCGGCGGCCTCGTGCAGCCCGCCGTGCAGAACCCCTCCGACCCCAACCGCAACGTCCTGTTCAACTGGTCCGAGTACACGCTGGGCGATGCCGGCCTGTGGATCAACAGCACCCAGGTCGACATGTTCTCGGCCCCGTACGCGGTGGGCGTGAAGGCGGCCGACGGCACGGTCACCCACACGGGCCGGCTGCGCCCGGGCGGCTACAACGCCGTCTTCGGCCAGCTGCGTTCGGCCGGCTGGGGCGGACTGATCCAGAACCGCCCCGACGGCACACCGCTGCGCGCGCTCTCGCCCGGTCACGGCATCGAGGCGGGCGCGATCCCCGCCGGCGTCATGAACGACTACATCAACCGGGTGTGGAACAAGTACGGCTCCTCCACGCTCACCGTGGCGCCCTTCGTGAACCAACCGAACACCAAGTACTACGGCCGGGTCTCAGGCAACGTCATGAACTTCACCGACGGCTCGGGAGCGGTGGTCACCAGCTTCCAGAAGCCGGATTCCGACAGCGTCTTCGGTTGCTACAAGCTCCTGGACGCACCCAACGACCTGGTCCGCGGCCCGATCTCCCGCACCCTGTGCGCGGGCTTCAACCGGTCGACGCTCCTGACCAACCCCGTCCAACCCGACCCGAACGACGCCAACTTCTACCGTGACGCCGTCACCAACCACTACTCCCGCATCATCCACGGCCAGATGGCCGACGGTAAGGCGTACGGCTTCGCCTTCGACGACGTGGGCGCCCATGAGTCGCTGGTGCACGACGGCAACCCCCAAGCGGCCTTCATGACGCTGGAACCGTTCCACTAGGCCCGTCCGGAGGCGGTGGCCGGGCGGACGGCGGGGGACCGGCGACCTGCGGAGAGGTGAGCGGCCGTAGCGGACGGTGCCCGTGCCCGAGCCGTATCGAGCCGCAGCGGATCACCACGCCGCCATCACCGCCCGCATCCGTCCGGTCACCCCTTCGGTTCGCCCGGGTCACGGCCGCGCGGGCGGCGTAACCTGGCTGAACCGCCACAGAACGCGCGTACGAGCGGCACGGTGCGCGGGCCGTGTGGCTCGCCGCGCCCACGATCCAGGGAGGCGGCGCGTGACCGATCCGTTCGGCTTCCTCAGGATCCCCCGCGAGGCCGTTCCGCCCCGCCCCGTCGAGCAGAGGCTCGGCGACTGGCGCGAGGTCTACGCGGGCCAGGCGCTGCTGCCGCTCGTCTCCCGGCAGGCCGACCGCTGCATGGACTGCGGCATACCGTTCTGCCACACCGGCTGCCCCCTGGGAAACCTCATACCCGAGTGGAACGCGTACGCCGCCCGCGGCGACTGGCGCGCGGCGTACGAGCGGCTCCACGCGACCAACAACTTCCCGGAGGTCACGGGCAGGCTCTGCCCGGCCCCCTGTGAGGACGCCTGTGTCCTCACGATCAACGCGGACCCGGTGACCATCAAGAACGTCGAGCAGGCGATCGCGGACGTGGGCCTGCAGCGCGGCTACATGTCGCCCAGACCGCCGACGAAGCGCAGCGGCAAGACGGTGGCCGTCATAGGCTCCGGACCGGCCGGGCTGGCCGCGGCCCAGCAGCTGACCCGGGCCGGGCACCGCGTCACGGTCCACGAGCGGGCCGACCGGATCGGCGGACTGCTGCGCTACGGCATCCCCGAGTTCAAGATGGAGAAGGCCCACCTGGACCGGCGCATCGAGCAGATGCGGGCCGAGGGCACGGTGTTCGTCACGGGTGCGGACGTCGGCGGCGCGACCGGTGCCGGCGCGGACGAGCTGCGGAGCGGCTGTGACGCCGTCGTCGTCGCGATCGGGGCCGGCGAGCGCCGGGAGCTGCCGGTCCCGGGCCGCGCGCTGCACGGCATCCACCAGGCCATGGACTATCTGACCTGCGCCAACCGGGTACGGGAGGGCGACTACGCCGTGTCGCCCGTCACCGCCGAAGGCAGGCACGTGGTCATCGTGGGCGGCGGTGACACCGGCTCCGACTGCCTCGGGACCGCCCTGCGGCAGGGCGCGATCTCCGTGCTCCAGCTCGACATCAATCCCGAGCCCGGCGCGGGCCGGACCGACGACGAGCCCTGGCCGGTGTACCCGAGGACGTACCGGATCTCCCACGCCCACGAGGAGGCCCGCGGGCGCGAGGGCCGGGACCCCAGACTGTTCGCCCGCGCCACCCTGCGCTTCGAGGGGGACGCCGCGGGCCGGGTACGGGCGCTACACCTGACCGCCGTCGAGCCCGTGGCCCGCAGCCCCCTGGCCGGGACCGAGGACGTCATACCGGCGGGGCTGGTCCTGTTGGCCCTCGGCTTCTCGGGCCCCGAGCGGGCCGGCGACCTGCGCGAGCAGCTGGGGCTGGAGCTCGACGAGCGCGGCAACTTCGCGCGGGACGCCGGCTTCGCGGCGGGCGGAGGGCGGCGGGTACCGGGAGTGTTCGTCGCGGGCGACGCCGGCCGGGGGCAGTCGCTGGTGGTGTGGGCCATCGCCGAGGGCCGGGCGGCGGCCGCCGCCGTGGACCGCTACCTGACCGGCTCCACCTGCCTCCCGGCTCCGGTCGCCGCGCACGACCGCCCGATGACGGCCTTGGGGCGCATGCGCTACGGGCTCTGAGGCGGGCAGCACGTCGTGACCGACGGTCGACCTCCGGTCGGGGGCGTGCCAGCGAGGGACACGGACACGCCCCGGACCGGGGCCCGTTCACTGACGGTCGGCTGCCCGCGGCTGCGCTGCCCGCGGCTCCGTCCTGTCGATCCATGACCACGCGCGGGCGCCGGCGGCCACCACGACCGCGGTCAGGAGGAGTTCGGCCCAGTAGGGCGGGCCGACCAGCACGGGTACGAGGACCAGGACGAGGACGGCCAGGGCCGAGGTGGCGACCTTGGCGGCCCACCCGAGCGCGGTGCTCATACGAGCCCGCTCAGGCAGCCGGTGACCCCGCCCGCCACCACACTGGTGGCGATCTTCTTGGCGGCGTCCTTGTTGACGCGTCCCACGATCAGGGCGGCGGCTCCGCCGATGCCGGCCTTGAGCAGACAGTCCTTGGCCCGCTGGTTCATCGGGCGGACGGACAGCAGCCGCTCACAGGCCGCGGCGTCCTTCTTCTTGCCCAGGTAGCAGTTCTTGATGTTGTTCTCCTGGATCACATCGACCGCGTGGGCGGCAGGTGCCGATGCCAGGAAGGCAGCCGTGGCCATGACCAGGGCGAGACTTCTGTGCTTGGTGCGCAAGGTGTTTCCCGTGTTGCTCGGTGCCGTCCGTCCCGTGCACAGGCATTCCGGAGTCCCGGGATGCGGACGCGCCTGGACGGAAGGAGTCGGATGGTGCACGGTCCACGGGCTGCCGGCGTGGCCCGGGACGTCACGATCTTCAGCCGGGCCCGGGGGCGAACGGCACCCGTCGACCGGCTGGTTCGACCCCGCCACCGAGCGGGTCGCGCACCGGCCGCCCGGCCGGACTCCCGCACCGGCGGGCCGTGTTCGCGTTCCTCTCGGGTGCCGGCCGTCGCGTGGCGGGGCGGGACCTGCGATACCGCTAGGGTGACAGCTGCTTTCCCTGGGTTCTGACCTGGGGAAAGGCTGGGTCGACTGGGAACGACAGGTGGGAGACCGGTGCGGTGGTCCGAGTGATGGTGGTCGACGACGAGGCCCTCGTCCGGTCCGGGCTCACGATGATCCTCAACGCAGCGGCGGACATCGAGGTGGTGGCGGCCACCGGCGGTGGGCAGGCCCTGGCAGCGGTGGCCGCGTACGCCCCCGACCTGGTGCTGCTCGACATACGCATGCCCGATGTCGACGGGCTGACCGTCCTCGCGCGGCTGATGGAGCTGCCCGATCCGCCGGTGGTCGCCATGCTCACCACCTTCGACTCCGACCAGTACGTCTCCACCGCACTGCGCTCCGGTGCCTCCGGCTTCCTGGTCAAGGACACCGACCCGGACGAACTCGCCCACCAGGTCAGGTCCCTGGCGGCGGGGGCGATGGCCCTCGCCCCGCAGGTCACCGCCACCGTGATCAGCGGCTACCTCCACCACCGCGGCGAGCAGCGCGCCCTCACCCACGCGGCCTCCCGGCTCAGCGCCCGCGAACGGGACATCCTCGTGCTGCTGTCACAGGGACTGTCGAACGCCGACATCGGGCGGCGTCTCCACCTGAGCATCGGCACCGTCAAGGACTACGTGAGCGCCGTGCTGACCAAACTCGACGTCAGCAACCGCGTCCAGGCCGCCCTGTGGGCGGAGCGCGCCGGCCTGCTCGACGGGACGCACGCATGAGCGCCAGCACGGCTCCGGACGGACCCGGGCGCGTGGCACGTACCCGACGCACCCTGGAGGCCCGCGCCCTGGACCCCCGCGCGGTGGACGCGGGACTGGCAGCCGCCGCGCTGGCCGACGCGTGGGTGTTCGCCGCGACCGGCACATGGGCGGATGCCGCTCCCGGGGCCGCCGCCGCCCTGGCCCTGCTGGCACGCCGCCGTTGGCCGGTTGCGGTGTTCGTGTTCGCCCTGCTCGCCGTGCAACTCGGACACAACGTCCTGGCCGCCCTCGCCGCCCTCTTCTCCCTGGCCGAGCAGCACCGCACCCGCAGGGCGCTGGTCGGGTGCGTACTGGCGTACGGGATCGGCGCGAACCTGCCGGACATCGGCCCGTACGAGGTCGCCCACCCCTCGGAGATCGCCGTCGTCGTCGGCTACTCACTCACCGCCGCAGGAGTGGCGGTGGCTCTCGGCCGACTCGTACTCACCCGCCGCGAACTCGCCCAGAACATGGAGGAGCTGCGCGCGGCGCAGGAACACCAGCGCGAGCTCCACGCCCAGCAGGTGCTCGCGCGCGAACGCGCCCATCTGGCCCGGGAAATGCACGACGTGGTCTCCCACCAGGTCAGCCTCATCGCGGTCCGCGCCGGCGCCCTACAGGTGTCCGCCGACGACCCGGACACCAAGGAGACGGCCCGCACCATCCGCACCCTGAGCGCGGCCACACTGGACGAACTGCGCCACATGGTCGCCGTGCTGCGCGCCCCGGGCAGCAGCGCCCAAGGCCCCGACCCGCGGCTGACGTCACAGCCGCAGCCCGCCCTGGACCGGCTCGACGGCCTGATCGCGGACAGCGGACTGGACGTGACGCTGACGGGCGAGGTCCCCCGCGACGCGAGCCCCGCCGTCGAACGCGCCGCCTACCGGACCGTCCAGGAGGCCCTGACCAACGTACGCAAACACGCGCCCGGTTCGACCGTCGTGGTCGAGTTCCGCCGGCCCGGACCCGCCCTCGAGGTGACGGTCACCAACACCAAGGCCCGCCAGCCCGCCCTGGCGCTGCCCAGCGCGCGACACGGACTGATCGGACTGCGCGAACGAGCCGAACACCTCGGCGGCACCCTCTCCGACGGGCCCACCCCCGACGGCGGCTACCGCCTGCACCTGCAGATCCCCCCACGCGGAACGCGCCCCCTGGCGACGGCCGACGCGCCCCGGCGCAGCCCGCAATGACCGCCCGGTCGGCAGGGGGCCTCGTCGGGTGTGCAATGGTCCGTTGCGACTCGGTGGTGCTCATGCCACGCCTCCCGGTGGGGCAGGGTGCAGGTGCGCCGCCGCCGGCAGGACGGGGAGCGCCGGGCCGTAATGAGCGTTCTGCGGCGACGCCGTTCATGCCGGTGGTCCCACGTCGGTCACGTGAGGAAGCCGTCGTTCCGCCGGCTGCGCGATGTGGTGAACACCATGTTGCTGCACGCAGCACCGCTGCGTGCGCACGCCACACGTGCGCGGCCCCCGCCACGACCGGGGCGCCGCGCTCACCGGAGGTACGCGGACGAGTGAGAGGTCCGCATCGGCCGGCACGGGACGACGCACGCGCGGAAGCGGAGGACGACCGGGACCGTACGGACCCGGGTGGCCGCCCCCGCTCTGCGGCACGACGGCCCGCGGTCGGGTTCGGTGCTGCTCGGGGCGGTCAGGGGTGAAGGGCCTCCAGCAGGGCGGCAGCCACGGCGCGTTGGCCGGAGGGGGTGAGGTGGAGGCCGTCGGCCTCATGGTGGCCGCGCGCCGCGCCGCGCGTGTCGACCACCGGCTCCGGCCGCGCCAGCAGGAAGTCGGCCACGGCGTCGAGGTCCGCATCGGACCAGCTCAGGCCGGCCCGCCGGAAGTGCTCGTACCGTTCCACTAGGACGGGGTCCATGCGCGTCGGGGTGAGCCAGACCCACCGGGCCCCCGTCCGGGCCACCGCCAGGTCGTGCAGGGCGATCAGATTGCGGCAGGTCTCGGCGGGGCCGACGAGCGGGGTGCGGTCGATGCGCTGCACGTCGTTCGCGCCGAGCATGCACAACACCCAGTCGGGCCGCTGGAATCCCAGCACCGGCAGCTGCTGCGCCAGGGCCTGGGTGGTGGTGCTCCCCGAGACGGCCAGATTGGTGCACCGCACGCCCTCGGGGAGCAGGTGCCGCAGGATCTCGAACCAGGAGAGCCGGTCTGCGGTGGTGCTCTCGCCCAGGGCCACGACGTGCTCACCCGGCCGGAACGGCAGTGCGGCGATCTGAGCGGCCGCGCCCGGCTCGGCCGACAGTGCGGCCGCCGCTTCCCGGTTGCGCTCGTCGAACTGCTCCAGCCGGCCCCGGTAGTCCCCGGCGTCGGTCCCGAACAGGGCGGCCAGCACCGGCTCGTCGAGCGGCCCCAGGTGGCGCAGGAGCTTCTCCGGCTGGTGGAACCGCAGCAGACGCTGCGCCTGGGCGGTGTTCCGGTCGGTGGTGGTCATGTCAGCCTTCCTCAGAGACGCGGACGCGGACGCCGGCACGGTTGCGCGGCAGCAGGAAGCCCACCGCGATCAGCCAGGCCAGCCCGGTGAAGCGGGCGACCGGCAGGAGCAGGGCGGCGTCCTCGCTCAGGAGGACGAGGGTGGCCAGCTCGGCGACGGCGGCCACGGCGAGACCCGCGACGGCCAGTGCCCGCGGCAGGAGCCCGGCCAGCAGCCCGGGTACGGCGATCCCGGCGACGAGCAGGCCCAGCAGGACCACGTGGCCGGGGCCGCCCAGGCCGAACGCCAGGTACTGCAGGGCTCGTACGAGCTCCGGCCGCTGTGCCACCTCGGCGTGGGACAGGACCCAGGTGACCAGGCCGGAGCAGGCCAGGAAGGCGGCGGCGAGCACCCCGCCGGCGAGGGCGATGGTGGCGCCGGGCGCCCGGATCCCGAGCCGGCCCAGGCGGGCCGAGACGGTTGCGGCGTAGATGGCCAGGGGGACGGAGGCGGCGAACTGCAGGGCCCCGGATGCGCGGACCGCGTCCCCGTGGTCGAGGAAGTACGCGGTGATCGCGTCCGTGTCGCCGAACGGCGACGGGAACGGATCGCCGCCGGCCAGCAGGGTGCTGAGGACGAGACCACCGAGGAACAGGGCGGTGAAGACCACGGCGAGGACGCCGGGCGGCGGCCCGGACTGCGGGGCGGTGGTGCGGGTGTTGCGCGGGACACGGCTCTCGATCGCTTCCACGGCACAATCCGTTCTTGAGGAGAACGATTCACTGCGGTGAATCATTGCGTGTCGCGTACGATAGCCGCGTGAACACCGCCCGGCAACCAGATCCCTCCCCGGCCCCGGCCCAGGCGCCGGCTCCGCGCGGAGCGGCCTTCCTCCTCGCCCAGATCGGTGCCCACGCCGCGGGGCGGTTCGCGGAGCGCGTCGCCACCCTGGGGCTCACCCCCGCCGACGTCGGCCTGCTGCGGATGGTCGCCGGGCAGCCCGGCCGCAGTCAGCGCGCGCTCGCCGAAGACCTGGGGGTCGTACCCAGTCGAGTGGTCGCCCTGATCGACGTCCTGGAGGACAAACGCCTCGTCGAGCGGCGGCGCAGCGCCGAGGACCGCCGCAACTACGAACTGCACCTCACTTCCGAGGGGCGACGGACCCTCGGCGCGGTGTCCCGGGCGGCGGCCACCCACGAGGATGACCTGCTGGCCGCCCTCGACCCCGACGGGCGGGCCCGGCTTCTGGAACTCCTCGAACGCGTCGCGGCGCAGCAGGAACTGACGCCGGGTGTGCACCCCGGCTACCGCACGCTCGCGAAACCGGCGGCGAAGCGGAAGGGCTGAGGACCGACGCGCGGTTGCTTCCGGGGGCGGTCGGTAGGCGTGCGGGCCGGCCCGGCCGTGCACCGGTGACGCAGCCGGTCGCGCGCAGCAGTACGGCACGGTCACCGACCGTCGACCGCCCGGGCGTTCCCTTCCTTCGCGTGCCCCGACCTGCGCCGTCCGCATCTCGCCCGGAGGGCCGTAGCCGTACCGGCCGCCCCCGGACCACCGCCCCGGCAGGGTCAGGCGCTACCGGCCGCGGCCTCCTCCGCGAGCAGGCGGGTCGCCATCGCGCGCATCTCGATCTTGCGGATCTTCCCGGTGACGGTCATCGGGAACTCCTCCACGACGTGGACGTAGCGGGGGATCTTGAAGTGGGCGAGCCGCCCCGCGCAGTACGCGCGCACGGCCTGCGCGGTCAGCGGCGCGGCCCCCTCGCGCATCCGCACCCACGCCATCAGCTCCTCCCCGTACTTCGGGTCGGGCACCCCGATGACCTGGACGTCCATGACGTCGGGATGGGCGTGGAGGAACTCCTCGATCTCGCGCGGGTAGAGGTTCTCGCCTCCCCGGATCACCATGTCCTTGATCCGTCCGGTGATGCTCAGATAGCCGTCACCGTCCATGACCGCCAGGTCGCCGGTGTGCATCCAACCCCCCGCGTCGACGGCCTCGGCGGTCTTCTCGGGCTCGCCCCAGTAGCCGAGCATCACCGAGTAGCCCCGGGTGCACAGTTCTCCCGGAGTGCCGCGCGGGACGGTCAGTCCGGACTGCGGATCGACCACCTTGACCTCCAGGTGCGGGCCGACCCGGCCCACCGTGGAGACCCGGCGCTCGACCGAGTCGTCCACACGCGTCTGCGTGGACACGGGAGAGGTCTCCGTCATGCCGTAACAGATGGAGACCTCGGCCATCCCCATCCGCTCGATGACCTCGGTCATGACCTCCACCGGACAGGGCGAACCCGCCATGATCCCGGTGCGCAGGCTCGACAGGTCGTACCCGTCGAACCCGGGCGCGGCCAGCTCGGCGATGAACATCGTGGGCACCCCGTACAGGGAGGTGCAGGCCTCCGCCTCCACCGCCGCCAGCGTCGCGGCCGGGTCGAAGGCGGGCGCGGGGATCACCATCGCCGCACCGTGGCTGGTACAGGCGAGGTTGCCCATCACCATCCCGAAGCAGTGGTAGAAGGGGACCGGGATGCACACCCGGTCGCGTTCGTCGTAGCCGCACAGCTCGCCCACGAAGAAGCCGTTGTTGAGGATGTTGTGGTGCGAGAGGGTGGCGCCCTTGGGGAAGCCGGTGGTGCCCGAGGTGTACTGGATGTTGATCGGGTCGTCCGGGCCCAGTGCGGCCTGTGCCCGCGCGAGTGCGGCCGGATCGGCGCCGCGCCCGCGTTCCAGCAGTGCCTCCCACCGCGGCCCGTCGAACAGGACGGTGAACTCCAGCCCCGGGCAGCGCGGCCGGACCTCCTCGATCATCGCCGCGTAGTCGGAGGTCTTGAAGCGCTCCGCCGCGACCAGCAGCCGGATGCCGGACTGCCCCAGCACGTACTCCAACTCGTGGGAGCGGTAAGCGGGGTTCACGGTGACCAGGATCGCCCCGATCTTCGCGGTGGCGTACTGCACCAGCGTCCACTCGGCCCGGTTGGGCGCCCAGATGCCGACCCGGTCGCCCCGGACGATCCCGAGGTCCAGCAGCCCGAGGGCCAGGGCGTCCACCTCGGCGGCCAGTTCTGCGTACGTCCACCGGCGGCCGGCAGCCACGTCCACGAGGGCGTCCCGGTCGGGGAGGCGCCGTGCGGTCCGATCGAGGTTGTCCCCGATCGTCTCGCGGAGCAGCGGGACTTCGGAACTCCCGGACGCACGACTCGACGCTACGGACACACGTACCTCCAGCACTCGCTGCGGCGATGACGGCCAACGCGCACCGCCCATGATCCCCTCCGGGCGGGCCGCGGCACCAGAGGTGCGGGGGAGCGGCGCGGTGGGCCGTCGGTGCACCTGAGAATCGGCTGTGAGTCGGGGCGGCGGCACTCACGACTCTTGCGTGAAAAGCGAACAACAGCAAAAGTGAGGGTGAACGAGGTACCCGTCGTTGCCGCTGAGCGCACCGCTCCTGCCCGGGACGTTCGGCCGACCGGCTGCAGCGCACCGGCACCCCACACCGAGGTCGTACATGCAGGGTGTTCACCGCATTCTCCTGCCCGCCGGGCTGCGCAAACTCGCCCGAACGCTGCGTCGCCCCGGGGGCGTTCCGCCGCAGCCAGGTCCCGCCGGGCGGGAGCGCATCGGCGGCAGGATCCCTCCGTCCAGCGGGCTCACCTCCCGCGAGGAGGAGCTGCTGGCGACCGTGCCCGGCCTGATCCGGCACTGTGGTCGACTCGTGACCGTACGCGACGACCTGCTCCCCGCCGATGCCCGTACCGCCAGTCTCCGGTCGGTCGCCGAGGCCCTGGAGGGCGCGGCCGTCCCCTACGGGCTGGTCCCCGACGGGGAGCTCGTCCACCGGGTGGCCATTGCGCCGGGCGACCGGGCCGCGGCGCTGAAGGCCTGCGCCGTCGCCTTTACGGGGCTCCCCGTCTACGCGCGCCTGCTCACCGCTGACGGTGACGCCGGGGACGTGCTCGCCGAGGACCTCCCGACGGCGGTGGAGTCCGCCGAAACTGCCGGGGGCAAGGACGGGAGGGGGGCGGCGCACACCGCTCGCGTGCGGGCCGTACGCATCCACCGGCCGGTCATCACGTCGGGCCGGACCCTGACGTACGGCCGCGAGAGCGGCTGTGACCTGGAGTTCTGGGAGGTCCCCGACTCCGGCGAGGGCGCGCTCGCCGTGCTGCGCGAGACCCCGTACGGCTGGTGGGTGCCTTCCCTCGCCGCCTCCACCACCCGCCGCATCGACGACCGGGAGTACCCCGTAGTCGACTGCTTCTCGAGCCGCTTCCCCGATGACATCGACTTCCCGATCGACGCGGTGATCACTTGGGTGGACGCGGCCGACCCCGCCTGGCGCCGCCGTCGGGACCGGGCGGCGAAGGCGGAGGGCGGTTCAGGTCACCCCTCTGGGATCGACGACACCGCCGGGATCGACCTCGCCGAGAACCGCTACCGCGACCGCGGCGAGCTCCGCTACTGCCTGCGCTCCATCGCCGCCTACGCACCCTGGGTCCGGCGCATCTTCCTGGTCACCGACGACCAGGCTCCGGCCTGGCTCGCGGCCGACCATCCGCACATCACGGTCATCGACCATCGCGAGCTGTCCACGGAACCGACGGCCCCCGAGGTGTTCAACTCCCACGCCATCGAGAGCCGACTGCACCACATCCCCGGCCTGGCCGAGCACTTCCTCTACTTCAACGACGACATCTTCCTCGGCCGGCCCCAGCGCCCGCAGAACTACTTCCTGCCCTCCGGACTGCCCAAGGTCTTCCACGACCGGCGGGCGGTGGACCCGGGCAGCCGGGCCGGGGACGACGTGTTCACCTCGTCCCAGAAGGTGACCCGGCAGGCCGTGGAGGAGGCCGTCGGTCGCACGTATCCCCACATCCTGGCGCACACCCCGTACCCCCTCACCCGGTCCGCCTTCACCCGCGTCGAGGAACTGCTGCCCGGTCGGCTCGCCGCCACCGCCCGCTCCGTCTTCCGCAGCGCCGAGGACCTCGCCCCCGTCACCCTCGCCGCCCACCTGGCGCTCGCCGAGGGACTTGCCGTCGAGGGCGACCTCGCGCACACCTACGTGAGCACCGCGCACCGCGCCGAGATCGAGCGGCTGCCGGACCTGGCCGCCGAGCGCGGCCACGACGCCTTCTGCCTCGCGGACGACGAGGACCCGGACGGACGTGACGAGGGCGGAGCCGGAGGCGAACTGTCGGCGACGCAGCAGCACCACGTCGTCGCGGCCTTTCTGGAGGCCTACTTCCCGGTGCCCTCTGCGTTCGAGCAGCAGCCGGCCCCGTCCGGGACCGAGCCCGCCCGGGGATGACGTTTTTGCCCCGGCCGCCACGCCCGGCCTTCGCCGGAGGCAACGGCGCGGGTCGGATCCGGGCCGCGCGGGGCGGCCGCGCCCCGCCGAGCGGGCCCCCGCCACCTGCTGTTCTGTGGACCTCGGTCCGGAGGAATCCCTTCCGCATATCCACGGCGGGCCCGGGCAGACGCTGACCACCGAGCGGTGACACCGGACGACGAAGCGATGGGCGATTGCATGCGAAGCGTGGGCGTGGAGGAAGAGCTGCTGTTGGCGGACGCGGACAGCGGGGAGCCGCTGGCCGTGTCGGGAGCCGTGCTCGCCGCAGCTGACCGCGCCGCAACCGCCGGTGCCGCGGACGGCAAGGATTCCGGCCACACCTTCGAGGCGGAGCTCCAGGAGGAGCAGGTCGAGTTCGGCACGAGACCGGTGACGGAGATGGGCGAACTGCAGGAGGAGATCCTCCGCTGGCGCGCCGAGGCGGCCCGGCACGCCGCGGCGGCCGGTGCGGTCGTCGCCGCGCTCGGCACCTCACCGTTGGCCGTCCGCCCCTCGATGTCCCCCGGACACCGCTACGAGTGGGTGTCGCGGCAGTTCGGCATGACCGCCCAGGAGCAGCTGACCTGCGGCTGCCACGTCCACGTGTCCGTGGAGTCGGACGAGGAGGGGGTGGCCGTGCTGGACCGCATCAGGCTCTGGCTGCCCGTACTGACCGCGATGAGCGCGAATTCCCCGTTCTGGCAGGGCGAGGACACCGGGTACGGCAGCTACCGCAGCCGGGTCTGGAACCGGCTGCCGGCAGCCGGGCCGGTGGACGTCTTCGGCTCGGCTGACCGCTACCACGCGGAGGTGCGGGCCATGGTCGAGTCGGGCGTGCTGCGCGACAAGGGGATGATCTGGTTCGACGCGCGGCTGTCCGCCTCCTACCCGACGGTTGAGGTCAGGGTGGCGGACGTGTGCCTCGACGCGTCGACCCCCGTCCTGCTGGCGGCCCTCGTGCGCGCCCTGGTGGAGACCGCGGCCCGGGAGTGGCGGGCCGGTGAACCCCCGGCCAGGGTCAGCACCGGCCTGCTCCGACTCGCGTCGTGGCAGGCGGGCCGCTCGGGGCTGGACGGTCCGCTGTTGCACCCCGAAACGCTGCGGGAGGCCGCGCCCGAGGCCGCAGTCGACGCGCTGTACCGGCACGTCGGCGACGCCCTGGTCGACTCCGGCGACGAGGAGTTCGTGCGGGCCGCGATCGCCCGCCTCCTGGAGCACGGGAACGGCGCGCGCGTCCAGCGGAGCCTGCTGCGGTCGGAGGGGGACCTGGCCTCGGTCGTCCGGCACTGTGCCGGCCGGACCACGGCCGGCGTCGACCGGGCGGCCCGGGGCGTGGTGCGCTGACGAGGAGCGGGCCGCGGGGGCGGTGCGGGCGACCTCCCGGGCCTGCCCGAAGATCAACTGGCCGAACTCAAGGACGGCTTGGGGCGCGGGTCCGTCCGGTGGCGTTCATAGCCGACGGAACGGGCGCCTCCGCGAGGGTGTGATCACAGGTGAGCCTTTTCGGTCAGGATGGAACCAGTTACTCAGGGTAAGGCGGGTCGCTCGGCTCCTCAGCGTGTCCCCCTGTCCCCCCTTGTCTCGCCTGTCCCTTGCGTCACATGGAATCGGCAGCAATTAACGCGGCTGTACCCAGGACAGTGCGCAAGATTTCCCGACCTGTGTCCGTGCGGCCGCAAAACAAGTCCGAAAGTGACAGGTTTGCTTTGACTCTTGAGCGATGGATCCGTGAATGTCGTTCACATGTCCGACACATCTCGAGCCGCCACCGGTGGCCCTATGCGCTTGCGCGACTTCCGACTGTTACTCGCGGGAGCCGCCACCGGACAGTTCGGTGCACAGGTGACACTGGTGGCGCTGCCTCTCGTGGCCGTCCTCGAACTCGACGCCCCCGCCTTCCAAGTGGGCCTGCTGACCGCCGCGGAGACCGCCGCCTTCCTCCTCGTCGGGCTGCCCGCCGGGGCACTCACCGACCGCATGCGCAAGCGGCCCCTGATGATCCGTGCGGACCTGGTGCGCGCCGTCGCCATGGCCAGCATCCCCGCTGCCGCGCTCGCGGACGTCCTGACCATGGCCCAGCTGTACGCCGTCGCGCTCGTGACCGGCGTGGCGACCGTGTTCTTCGACGTCGCCCACCAGAGCTACCTGCCGCAGATCCTGCCCCGTGACCAACTCGTGGCCGGCAACGGCGCCCTGGAGACCGTCCGTTCCACCGCCCAGGTGACCGGCCCCGGCATCGGCGGCGGACTGGTCCAGCTCGTCGGAGCACAGTTCGCGGTCATCGTCGACGCCATCGGCTACGTGCTCTCCGCCCTCTTCCTCCTGCGCATCGAGCGGACCGAGGAGGCGCCCGAGCCCGCTGCTGCCGGGGGCTCCCTGCGCAAGGAGATCGGCGAGGGCCTCCGCTTCGTCTTCGGCCATCCGCTGCTGCGTGTCATCGCCCTCACGACCGGCCTCGCCAACTTCTCCACGGCGGTCCTCATGGCGACACAGACCGTGCACCTGGTCCGCGTCGTCGGCCTGGAGGCCGGCGGGCTCGGGTTGGTGCTGTCCGCGTCGGCCGTAGGAGGGCTCCTGGGTGCGCTGTGCGCCGGACGCATCGCCGCCCGGCTGGGGCAAGGCCGGGTCATCCTCCTGTCCCTCCTCGTGACCGGCCCGTTCGCACTGCTGTGGCCCCTGTCCGGGCACGGCGTCGCCGGGGCGGTCCTCTTCGCCGCCGGATCGGCGGTCGTCTCCTTCGGCGCCGTCGTCTACAACGTCGCCCAGGTCAGCTTCCGCCAGGGAATGTGCCCACCACGGCTGCTCGGCCGGATGAACGCCACCCTGCGCTTCCTCATGTGGGGCACCTTGCCGCTGGGCGCGCTCCTCGGCGGAGCCCTCGCCCAGTCCTACGGGTCGCGCACGGCACTCGCCTGGTGCGCCGTCGGCATCCTCGCCGTACCACTGCCGCTGGTGTTCTCCCCGCTGCGCCGGATGCGGGACCTGCCCGGTCCGCCGGACGACGGCGGCGGCGCCGACGCCGCCCACGGGACACCGCGGGACAC
Organism: Streptomyces sp. NBC_01214; assembly: GCF_026340975.1. GTDB lineage: Bacteria > Actinomycetota > Actinomycetes > Streptomycetales > Streptomycetaceae > Streptomyces. The sequence continues at coordinate 4,661,540 of NZ_JAPEOS010000001.1, forward strand.
CTCCGCCGGAGGCGACGAACGGCCGGCCCCCGCACCCACCGCCTGACCACCGCCCGACCACCGTTCGGCAAGCGGGGACGACCCCTACGCGCGCACCGCGCCCGCCGCCACACCGTTCCGCGTGACCGCGGCCACGACGAAGAGGACCACGTGCTCAGCATTTCGAGTCAGTACCTGGCCCGCTACCGGCGCCTCGCCGGCGACCGGTCCGACACCCTGCTGCCGGTCACCGGAGCACAGCGCCGCTTCCTTCTGGTGCGTTCGCTGGACCCGTCGGGACGCCCCGACGTGGTGCCGATGTTCTTCGCGTTCCCGTCCGGAACCATCGACCCCGAACGCCTGCGGGCAGCGGCATCCAGGCTCGCCGCACGGCACACCGCCCTGCGCTCGCGGCCCGACGTCGTCCGCGGCACACCCGTCCTGCGCGTCGCCGATCCGGACGTCACCGTGACCCGGTCGACCCTCGTACCGGGGGAGTCGCCCGCCGACGGGCTCCGTCGCGCGCTGGCCTCCTGGGACGCGCAGGGTCCCCCCATGCGGCTCTTCCTCGTACACGACGAGCAGCGCGAGGAGGACATCCTCGCCGTCGCCCTGGACCACGCCGTCTGCGACGGCCGTTCACTGGCGCGGATCGTCGACGAACTCGGCGCGGCGTACGGCGAGGAAGCCCCCGGATCCCAGGTGGAACCGGAGGAGACGGAAGCCGAACTCGCCGCCTACCGGGACGCGGTCCTCAGTCAACTCGCCGCCGAGGAAAGGGCGGAGACGCCCGAGGCGGCCGCGTACTGGGCGGACCGGCTGCGCGCGCTGCGCGCCCACGCTCCGGCCCCCCGTCCGGCACGCGTGCCCGAGGGCGCATGGCCCAGCGGTGCCGCGCAGGCCCGGCTGCCCGCGCACGACGGTGGCGTGTCCTTCCCCGGGCTGCTCGACGCCTGCCGCTCCGCGGCCCGCGAACTGTACGGCCCCGGCCTCGCGGTCCCGCTCGGCTACCCGTGGGGCGGCCGTCCCACGGGAGCGGAGCCGGTCGTCGGCTGCTTCCTCAACACCCTCGTCTTCCCGACCTACACCGGCCACGGACCCGGCCCGGAGGTGACGGCCGACGCGTGGTGGGACGACCTCGACCGGGCAGACGTACCGTTCGACGCGGTCGTGACCGCGGCGCGGGCCGCCGGCTCGGCCTGGACGGGAGGCCTCGACGGACTGCTCACCGTGGACGACGACAGCCGTCGCCCACCCCTGACGCTCGCCGGTGTCGAGGGACGGGAAGTCCACGTCGACGGCAGACCGGTACGCGGCCCCTTCGCCGTCTCCGTCACCCAGGGAGCGGAGATCCGCGTGCAGATGGCGTGGGACCGGGCGGTGTTCGACGACGGGGCCGCGCACCGGGCCTTCGACGCGCTCACCCACGCGCTGCGCCCCTCGGAGCACACCGCGCAGTGACCCCGCCGCCCGGAGGCCGCCGAAGGCTCCGGGAACGACGCGCACCCGCGCCCTCCCGCCACCCCGCTCGACCGCAGCGCCCCCCGGCGCACCACCGACCCGCGGCCACCGCGCACCGGGTGTCCACGCGCAACCGCAGCGTCCGGCACCCGGTACCGCAGCGCATCCCGCGCCGCCGCGCACCCCGACCCCCCCCCACGGCATCCCCCCACGGCCCCCCACGTGGAACGCGGCACCGCGCGACCCGCGACGCCGCCCGCACGACCACCGGACACGACCGTGACCGGTACGGAGACCGACCCGACAACCTCAGGGATCGCCCATGCTTCCCCTCTCCTCCTCGCAGGAGATCGTCTGGCTGCACGAGCAGATGCAGCCCGGCAGTCGCGCCTACAACTTCACCGCTTCGCTGGACCTGTGGGGCACCCTCGACACCGGGGCGCTGCGCCGGGGACTCGACGCGACCTTGGCACGCCACCCCGGCCTGCGGCTCGAACTCGTCGCCTCCACCGGATCCGTACCGGCGCAGCGGGTCGCGCGGCAGTGTGCACCGCGACTGCGCACGGTCGACCTCAGCACCGAGGAGGACCCCGAGGCGGCCTTCGCCCGTCTCCTGCGCACCGAGGCCGAAACACCGCTCGACACCTTCGAGGCACCGCTCATCCGCTGGACGCTCGTGCGACTGGCCGAGCGCCACCACCGGCTGGTCCACGTCGAGCACCACCTGATCCATGACGGCCACTCCTTCGCGATCCTGCTCGACGACGTCTTCCGCGTCTACCGCGCCCACGTCCTCGGCGAGACCCTGGAGCTCCCGCCCGCATCCTCGTACGCGGACCACGTCCAGGAGCGGGCCGAAGCCGCGTACGCCCCCGAATCGCTCGACTTCTGGCGGGCCGAACTGCGCGACCAGCAGCACGACCTGCCGCTGCCCGGCCTGACCCGCCCCGGTGCCCGCCGCGATCACCACGGCGGACAGCTGCGCCAGACGATCGGCGCCGATCTCGCCGAACGCCTGCGCGCGCACGCCCGTGCACGCGGACTGACCCCCTTCTCCACGCTCCTCGGGCTGTTCGCGGAACTCCTGCGCCGGCACAGCGGCCGCTCCCGCATGGTCATCGGCACCGCCGTCGGCAACCGCCCCCTCGGCTACGAGGACGCCGTGGGCATGTTCGTCAACACCATCCCGCTGCCGCTCGCCCTGGATGGCGCGGCCCCCGCCCAGGACGCCATGGACGAGGTCACCGACACCCTCATCCGGGCCCTGCCGCACCAGGACGTACCGGTCCAGGAGCTGACCCGGGCGCTCGGCATGCACACCTCCGGCGCCGACAACCCGCTCTTCTCGGTCATGTTCAGCGCCCACGACGCACCGCTGCCCGAGATCGACGTGCCCGGTCTCGACATCACCCTCTTCGAGGGCTTCAACACCGGAACCACCCGCTTCGACCTCGACGTGGTCCTGCTCCCGGACGACCGGCGCGGCGTCACCCCGCGCCACGGCTCGCCCGGTATGACGCTGGTCTGGGACTACGACATGGACCTGTTCGGCGAAGACGTCGCCCGGCTGGTCTCCGGCCGCTTCCTGGGCCTGCTGCGCGCCTACCTCGACAGCCCCGAGACCGCGCTGGCCGACCTGGAACCGACCGTGGTGGAGCCGGCCGCCGAGCCCGTGCCCGTCCCCGCCGACCGCGATCCGCTGGATCCCGTGGCCGCGCACCACCCGTCGCAGCCGGCCCTGCTGTGCGGCGCCCGCCGCCTCACCTACGGCGAACTCGACGACCTCGTCGGCTCGCTCGCCGAGCGACTGCGCGCCGCCGGTGTGACTGCCGGTCGGCCGGTCGCCGTGGTCCTGCCCAGGGGGACCGACTCGCTCGTCGCCCTGCTCGCCTGCCTGCGGACCGGCGCCGTCTACTGCCCGCTGTCCCCGTCCGATCCGCCGGCCCGCCTCGGCCTGCTGCTGGAACGGCTCGCCCCCGCGCTCGTCCTCATCGGCGACGGCACCCCGGACCTGCCGGAAGCACTGCCGACGGCCCGGATCGACGCCCCGGTACTGCCCGCCGCGCACGGAACCGCCGAACTCCCCGGCACCGCGTACGTCATCCACACCTCCGGCTCCACCGGCACGCCGAAGCCCGTCGCCGTCGGCCCCGAGGCGCTGGTGCACCACATGACGGCGGCCGCCGACCGGTTCGGCCTCACCACCTCGGACCGGGTCCTGATGTTCGCCCAGCCGTCCTTCGACGTGGCGCTCGAGGAGGTGCTGCCGACCCTGCACGCCGGTGCGTGCCTGGTCCTGCCCGAGCACGAGGTGCCCACGGGCGCGGAGCTCGCCGCACTGCTGGCGTCCGCCCGGGTCACCGTCGCCAACCTGCCCACCAGCTACTTCCTCGCCACCCGCGAGGACCTGCGTCCCGCACTGCGGGACGAGAGCTGGGCGCCCAGGCTCCTGGTCCTCGGCGGCGAGCGGCTTCCCGTGGAGGCACTGCGCGGCGTCCTCGCCGACACCGACGCCGCCGTGCTCAACGCGTACGGCGTCACGGAGGCGGCCATCAGCTCGACCGTCCACGAGATCTCCCGCGACGCCCTCGCCGAGGGATCCGAGATCCCCCTCGGCACCGAACTCCCGGGCGAGCGGGTCCACGTCCTGGACGCCCACCACCGCCCGCTGCCGTCCGGCGCGGTCGGTGAACTCGCCGTCGCCGGACCCGGCCTCGCCCAGGGCTACGCGGGCAACGCGGAGGCGACGGCCGCCCGGTTCGTCCACGTCGACGCACTCGACGGACAGCGCGTCTACCTCACCGGAGACCTCGGCTACCGCGGTCTGGACGGCCTGCTGTACTTCCTCGGGCGGCGCGACCACCAGATCAAGCTGCGCGGTCACCGCATCGAGCTGGAGGAGATCGAGGCGGCCGCGTCCGCGGTGCTGGGCGGCCGGTCCTGCGCCGTCGTACTGGACCGGGAGGGCCCCGGCGCGCCCCGGCTCGTCGGCTTCCTCGAAGACGGCGCCGACGGCGCGGCCTTCGACGAAAAGGCACTGCACGCCGAGCTGAGCCGACGCCTGCCCGGCCCCCTCGTGCCCGCCCGATGGGCCCGGCTGGACAGCATGCCGACCCTCGCCGGCGGCAAGCCCGACCGTACGGCACTGTCCCGCCGGGCGGCGGCGCTCGACCCCGACGACGCCGCTACGCCCGAGCCCGGAACCGGCCACGAGCCTCGGATCGGCTCCGAGCCCGGGCCCGCCGGCACCACCGACGTCTCCGACGATCCGATGACGGCCCTGCTCACCGAAGGCTGGCGCACGGTCCTCGGCCACAGCCGATTCGACGCCCGCTCCCACTTCTTCCACAGCGGGGGCCACTCCCTGCTCGCGGCCGAGCTGGCCGCCTGGCTGGAGCCCCGGCTGGGCACGCGCCCGCCGCTGAAGGTGCTCTTCCGCAACCCCGTGCTCGCCGACCAGGCCGATGCCCTCGCCACCACCGCCCTTTCCACGGAGTCGTGATGACCCAGTCCCCGACCGCAGTCGTCCTTCCCGCCACGCCCACCGACACCGGACCCACGCCGAGCGTCGCCCACGGCCCCTCCGCCGAACCGACCGGTGTGCTCGCCCGCTTCGAGGACTGGGCGCGGCGCACCCCGCAGGCCCCGGCAACGATCGACCGCACACAGATCTGGACCTACCGGGACCTCGACGCGGCGGCCGAGCTGGTCGCCGCCGATCTGGCCGACCGCGTCCGCCCCGGTGACCTGGTCGGCGTCTGCCTCGACCGGTCCACCGCCCTGGTGGTGACCGCCGTCGCGCTCGCCCGGCTCGGCGCCGTCTACCTGCCGCTCGGCCCCCGCCCCGGCGAGCGCCGCATCCAGGCCGTCACCGAGGACCTCGACGTCGCCTGCCTCATCGGCGACCCCGGCGTCCTGCCCGAGGAACACCGCAGCGGGGAGCACGTCCCGCTGCCGCTGCCCACCAGTGGTGTCAACGCCCCCGCCACCGTGGTCGCGGCCTTCGCCGACTCCGTCGAAGGCACCCGGCGCGCGCCCGAAGGCGCCCTGTACGCCGTCCTCACCTCCGGTTCCACCGGCCGCCCCAAGGCGGTCGCCGTCGCCGAGCCCTCGCTGTCCGTCGCCCTCGACTGGTACCGGGCCGAGACCGGCCTCGCACCGGGCGACCGGCAGTCCCTGCTCATCGGTGTCGCGTTCGACCCGCACCTGCTCGAACTGTGGGCCGCCCTGACCTCAGGTGCCGCCCTCGTCCCGGCCCCGGACGACACCCGCTGGGACTCGCACGTGCTCACCGACTGGTGGCGTGACACCGGCCTCACCCACGCCGTGGCGGCCACGCCCACCGTCGAACCGCTCCTGGACCGGCCCTGGCCGCAGGACCTGAAGCTACGTCACCTCGTCGTCGGCGGCGACCGCATGCGCCGCCACCCCGGCACCGACGTCACCGCGACCGTCCACAACGCCTACGGTCCCGCCGAAGCCACCGTCGTCACCACCACCCACACCATGCGCGGCACCGACCCGGAGGCCGGCGACCCGACCCCGCCCCCCATCGGCACCGCACTGCCGGGCGTCACCCTCGTCGTCACGGATGACGGGGGCCGCCCCGTCGCCCGCGGGCAGGAGGGTGAACTGCGCGTCGGCGGTCACTGCCTGGCGCTCGGCTACCTCGACCCCGAACTCACCGCCCGCCGGTTCACCCCGCCTCCGCAAGAACTGGCGCTGCCCGCGATCGACCGCCTCTACCGGACCGGCGACCGGGTACGGATGAACGCCGACGGCAGCCTGGACTTCCTCGGCCGTCTCGACGACCAGGTGAAGATCAGCGGCGTGCGGATCGAACCGGTCGAGGTGGAAGCCGCCTTCGAGCAGGACCCCCGGGTGCGCACCGCCGTCGTCACCGTGCTGCGCGACAGCTCCGGCCACGGCCGACTCGTCGCCCACGTACGGCCCGCCGACGGCGCCGAACCCGCGGCGGGGGACCTCCTCGACGCGGTCCGGGCCTGGCTTCCCGAGCAGGCCGTCCCCACCGCCGTACGGATCGTCGACGGCTTCCCGCTCGACGCCAACGGCAAGGTGGACCGGCCGGCCCTGGCAGCCCGGGCCCGGACCACCGGCGCGCCCCGGACCGCCACCACGGACGACCCCGCCGACGCCACCGCCACCGCCTCCGAGCGGCTCGTGCTGGCGACGGTGCGCGACCTCCTCGGCCGGCCCGGCATCGGCCTCGGCGACCACTTCACCGACGCCGGCGGCACCTCCGTCGTCGCCGCACGGCTGCTGGCAACCGTCGAACGCGAGACCGGAGTGCGCCTGCGCGCCCCCGAGCTGCTGCGCAGCACCGACCTGCGCGCCTTCGCCGCCCTCCTCGACCAGCGCCGGACCCCGCGCCCGGAAGGAGCCTGACATGCCGTCCACCACCCTGCCGTCCACCACCCTGCCGTCCACCACCCTGCCGTCCACCACCGTGCCGTCCACCACCCCGGTGCCCGCCGGCCCGGCGACCGCCCTGCCGGCACTCGTCGCCCGGCACGCCGAACTCACCCCCGACGCCCTCGCCGTCGTGGACGGCGACACCACCCTCACGTACGGCCGTCTCCTGCAGGCGGGCCGCGCCCTCGCGGCACACCTGCGCACGCACGACGTGGCCCGCGGCGACCGGGTGGCGCTCCTGACGGCACGGTCGTCCCGCACGATCGTGGCGCAGCTCGGGCTGTGGCTGGCGGGAGCCGTGTGCGTGCCGCTCGATCCCGCCCAGCCCCGCCCGCGCACCGAGGCGATGATCGCCGACGCGGACGTGACGCTCACCGTCGGCGACGCGAAGCTGCTGGACGCGGCCGCACTCCCCGGCCCCGTCCTCGCCCTGCCCGAGGAGCCGCTCACGACCGGTCGACCGGTCGACGAGTCCGACCCGGACAGCCCGGCATTCATCATGTTCACCTCCGGTTCCACCGGCCGTCCCAAGGGCGTCCTCGTGCCGCACCGGGCCATCGCCGAGCTGGTCACCGCGCCCGACTACGTCACCCTCACCGGCCGCGACCGCGTCCTGTTCCACTCGCCCATGACCTTCGACGCCTCCACGTTCGAAGTCTGGGGCGCGCTCGCGGGCGGTGCCGCGGTCGTCGTCTGCACCGAGCAGCGGCCCTCCCTGGAGGACCTCGCCCGGCACGTCGAACAGCACGGCGTGACCGTGGCCTTCTTCACCACGGCCCTCTTCCACCAGCTCGCCGCACGCCGCTCCCGCGTCTTCGCCCAGCTCCGCTCGGTCGTCGTGGGCGGCGAGGCGATGGCCGCCGCACCGGCCCGTGAGGTCCTCACCGCCTTCCCCTGGCTGGAGCTCGTCAACGGCTACGGGCCGACCGAGACGACCACCTTCGCCACCGCACACCGGGTCACCGGGCAGGACTGCGAGGGGCCGATACCGATCGGCAGGCCCGTCTCCGGGGCCACGGCGCACGTCCTGGACGCCGACGGCCACCCGGTCGCCGACGGCGACCGGGGCGAACTGTGGATCGGCGGCAGCAGGCTCGCCCACGGGTACACGGGTCTGCCCGCACTCACCGCCGAACGGTTCGTCGAGCATCCCGCCGCCGCTGGCGGGCGGCTCTACCGTACGGGCGACATCGTCTCCCTCCGGTCCGACGGCGTCCTCCAGTTCCACGGCCGCAACGACGACCAGGTGAAGGTCCGCGGCTTCCGCATCGAACCGGCCGAGGTCGAACACGCCCTCCGCGAGCAGCCGGACGTGGACGACGCCGCCGTCACCGTCGACGGCGCCGGCACCCCCGAGGCCCGCCTCGTCGCGTTCGTCGTCCCCGCGCCCGGCCCCGTACCGCACGGCGCGGCACTGCGCGAGCGGCTCACCGCGGTGCTGCCCGCCCACTTGGTTCCCGACACGGTCACCGTGCTGGAACGGCTGCCCCTCACCCCGGCCGGCAAGGTCGACCGGCGCGCGCTCGCCGCACGCGCGGACAGCGCACGCGCGCACGCCGCCCAGAGCCTGCCCGCCGACGAGCCGGCGGCGCAGATGACACCGCTGGAACAGGCCGTCGCCGAGGTGTGGAGCCAGGCCCTGGGCGTCGAGGTCACCCGCGCCGCCGACGAGTTCCTCCTCCTCGGCGGCCATTCCCTCCTCGCCCTCGCCGTCACCGACGACCTGCGCGAGGAACTCGGCGTCGAACTCTCCCTCGCCGAGTTCTTCGCCGCCCCGACCGTCGCCGCCCAGGCCGCGCTGGTCGAACGAGCCCTCCTGGCCGCCCACGCGGACCTCCACCCCGAGACCCCGGAGCACAGCGATGTCCACTGACACCGACTCCGCGGCCCGCAACAGCCGGCAGCAACTCCAACAGGAGCTGCTGCGCCGGGCCCGGGCCGGAACCGCCCGCCGCGCGACGGCCCAGACCGAGCCCACCACCGGTGCGGGCGCAGCACAGGACGGCCGCGCGACCCGGGACACCGTTCCTTCCGGTACCACCGCCACCGCCCCGCAGGCCGGAAGGGTTCCCCTCTCCCGCGCCCAGCGCCGCATGTGGCTGATGGAGCGGCTCGGCGGCGCGGGCGACTCGTACCACGTACCGTTCGCCACCCGGGTGCGCGGTCCGTTCGACGTGGCCGCGTTCGCCACCGCCCTCACCCAGCTGGTGGCCCGGCACGCCATTCTCCGCACCCGCTACGCGGAGCACGAGGGCGAGCCGTACCAGGAGGTGCTGCCGACGCCGCGGACGGTCCCCGTGCACGTCGTCGACACCGGCGCAACGGACGCCCCGGAGCTGCTGCGGCGCGAGTCGGCCCGGCCGTTCGACCTCGCGGCCGGCGACGCCGTACGGGCCCTCGTCCTGCGCCACGGCCCGCAGGACCACACGGTGCTGCTGACCTTCCACCACATCGCCGTGGACGCCGCCTCACTGGAGACCGTGGCCACCGAACTCGCCGTCCTCTACACGGCGGCCGCCGACGGAACGGGTCGGCGCACGCTCGCCGCACCGCCGCAGTACGCCGACCACGCGCGCCGCGAGCACGACGCCCTGCCCGGCTTCGAGGCGGAACTGAACCGCTGGAGCGGCCTGCTGGCCGACGCCGCCCCGCCGCGCCTGCCCCAGCCGGGCGCAGCCGCTCCCTCCACGGCGGCACGTCCCGGCGCCGCGCACACCGTGCCGTTGGCGCCAGGGGTGCCCGACGCCCTACGGGCGCTGGGTGCACAGCGCCGGGCCACGCTCTTCGCGGTGTCGCTCACCGCGGCCTTTGCCGCCCTCCACCGCCTCACCGGCGACGACGACCTCGTCATCGGCGTGGCGGGCACCCACCGCAGCGGAACCGCCATGCGCGGCCTGGTCGGCCTGTGCGTCAACACCCTGCCCGTACGGGTGGACGTCTCCGGCGACCCGTCCTTCGCCCAACTGCTGCGCCGCGTGAGCGACGCGCTCCTCGAAGCCCAGAGCCACCGGCACATCCCCTTCGACCTGGTCCTCGAACGCCTCGGCGCCGGGGCCCGCGGTGCCGACGGCACCGCACTGGTCCGCGTCACCTCCGACGTCCTCGGCGAGCCGACGGTACTGCGGCTGCCGGGTACGACGGCCGAGTACGTCGACGTCCCCTCCGACGGCGCGAAGTTCACCTTGTCCTACGGCCTGGTGCCGGCCGATGCCGCACCGCCCCGGGCGCTCGTCCAGTACGACGCGAACACGCTGGACGACACCGTGGCGGAGGCGGCCGTACGGGACTACGCGGCCCTGCTCCACGCGGTCGCGGCCGACCCGGAACTCGCCCTGAGCGAGCTGCCCCTCCCCGGTCCGAACGACGGCTCCGGCCCCCAGGGCGGCGCCGACCGGGACGGAGCCGACCAGGACGGAGCCGACCAGGACGGAGCCGACCAGGACGGAGCCGACCAGGACGGCGACCGCCACCCGGCCGCGCAGGCCCTGCGCGCCCACCCGGGCGTGGCCGACGCCATGGTGGTCCAGCCCGAGCAGGGGCCGTCCGTGGCCTATGCCGTCCTGCACGACAGCTTCGGCCCGTCCGGTCACGAACTGCTGGGCCTGCTGCGCCGCTCGCTCGCACCCGCGGCCGTGCCCGCCACGGTCACGCTGCTCGACGCGCTGCCCCGCTCGGCCTCCGGGACGCTCGACCGCGCCCGGCTGCCCGGGCCGTCCCTGGCGAGCGACCCGTCCGGTCCGCGGGCCCGGGCGGTCGAGGAGGGCTTCACCGCCGTGCTCGGTGTCGCCCCGTCGCCGGACGACGACTTCTTCGCCCTCGGCGGCCACTCCCTCAAGGCCGTGCAGCTCGCCGAACGGCTGCGCACGGACCTCGGACTGCCGCTCACGGGCCTCGACGTGCTCCAGGCCCGCACGCCCCGGGCGCTGACCGTGCTCCTCGACGAACGGGCGGCACGGCAGAGCGCCGCGAAGGCCGCGAGCAAGCCGGCCCCCCGTTCCCGGGACCTCCGCCCGGGCACGGTGCTCGTCACCGGCGCGACGGGTGGCGTGGGCGCGTTCGTCGTACGTGAACTCGCCGCACGGGGCCGCCCCGTCCTGGCCCTGGCCCGGCCCGAGTCCGCCCATCTGATCGCCACCGAGGGCGTCGACGTCATCGAGGGCGACCTCTCCGACCCGGCGGGGCTGCGGGACGCCGTCGCACAGGCGGACGCGGTGGTCCACGCCGCCTGCACCTTCACCCGGCACGAGGTGGACCTGGCGGCGATGGAGGCGATGGTCGACGCCTGGCGGCGCGGACCGTTCGTCTTCGTCAGCAGCGTCGACGCCTACGGGCACCCCGGGACGGACCGGGTCGCCGAGGAGTTGCCGTCCCACGAGCCCGTCAGCCCGTACGGGAGGGCCAAGCTCGACTGCGAGGCGATGCTGCTGCGCGCCGCGGGGACCGAGGGGCGCGGGGGCGCGAGCGCCGTACGGTCACCGATCGTCTGGGGCGCGCACGACCGGCTGCGCGAACAGCTGCGCTGGGGTGCCATCGGCACGCTCTACCAGTCGGCCCGCCAGGGCCGGCCGATCGACCTGCCGCGCCCCGGTACCGGCGGACACGACTGGTACGGGGCCGCCTGGGTGCACGCTGCCGCCTTGGCCCGTGCGGTGGCCGAGTGCCTGGACCGGCCCGTGCACGGAGTCGCCAACGCGTGCAGCGGCCACGTGTCCTGGTACGACCTGGCACAGGACCTCACGGAACTGCTCGGCTCCCGCGCGGAGCTCCGTGCGACCGGGACCGTTCCCCGGGACCTCGATCACCGCTGGCACTACGACAGCGCCCGCCTGGCCCGTCCTTTGCGCGCACGCCCGGGAGAGGACCGGCGGACCGTACTGGCAGAGATGATCGACGCCATGCCGCCCGACCACGGCTGACACGGCGCCTGCGCCCGGAGCCCCCGAGGCTCCGGGCGCAGCAGCGCGCCCTTCCCCTCGCCCGGGCGTCATCGCACCGTCCGGTCGGTGAACGGCTGCTGAGAGCCGTTCGACGGCGCGAACGGTGCCCGGCCGCTCAGGCTTGCGCACCGGCCGCTTACTGCGGCTTCGGGCCCTTCATCAGCTTGCTGAGCTGTTCCAGGGGGCCCTCCGTCATGCCGCGGACGTAGTCCCAGCCGTTGTGGTCGCCGCCCTGGATCTCGTGGATCGAGACCTTGATCGGCCCCTTGCCGAACTGCTGCTGGAACTTCTCCATCCGGTCGCGCCCGCCTTCCTTGGTGCCGTACTGGAAGAGGATGTCCACCTCGGGGCCCTTGTCGTTGATCAGCTTCGGGGCGAGCTTCTCGGGGTTGTTCGCGTCCATTTCCGCCTGGTGGCCCTTCCAGAGCGGGGAGTCCGGGACGATCTCGCCGCCGTTGGCGATGACGGCCCGGAAGCGGTCCGGCTTCTGCAGCAGCTGCTTGAGGCCGACGAAGGCGCCGGAGGAGTTGCCCATGAAGGCCCAGCCGTCGCGGGACTTGTACGTACGGAAGTTGGCCCGGGCGAGGTCGGGTACGTCCTCGCCGATCCAGGTGCCCATCTTGGCCTGGCCGGGTATGTCGGAACCGTCGTAGTAGTACTTGGCGTCCGGGTTGAGGATCGGCATGACCAGGATGAACGGGAGGCTCTTGCCGGCTGCGGCGCCCTCGGCGACGGCCTTCTGGAGGCCCAGCTTCGGCATGGTCGCCCAGTAGTTGTCGGCGTTCCCGTTGCCTCCGGGCAGCGCGATCATGACGGGGAAGGCGCTCTTCGCGTACTCCGGGCGGTCGTACTCCTTGGGAGTCCACACCCAGACGCTTCCGTCGAAGCCGGACTTGGCGCCCTTCACACGGGCCTTGGATATGCGGGTGCCGTCGTCCAGCTTCACCGTCTGCTTGAAGTCGGTGAACGGGCCGGCGGGGAGGGAGACGTCCGGGTCCGCGCTCGGCGCGGAGGCCTGCTTCCCGCCGCCGGTCTCCTTCTTCTCCTCCGCATCGGCGGCGGGTTTCGCGTAACTGACGGACTCCCCGTTCCCGTCGAACCAGTCCGTCTTCCAGTAGATCAACCCGGCGCCGGTGCCGGCGAGCAGGGCCACCGCCACTGCGGACGTGATCCACACCTTCCTGCGGGATCGCCTGGGCTGCTGCGGCTGCGGGTACTCGTGCACGAACTTTGCTCCGAACGGGGCGGCTGCCCTCGGGCGGGCAGAACGGGTGGGTTCTTCTTCTCTTTGGATGTGTTTATCGACCCGAAGGGTTGCAAAAATGTGCAGTAAATGTCGTTTATATTTCAATTGAGTGAGCTGCTGTACGAGCAGGACCGCCCGGCGTCCTTGCGCACGCCGGCCGTGCGGTGCGCGCCACCCCTGCCGGCGCAGGTGACCGCGAACCGTGGATGCGGCCGATTTCCCGCGGAGTTCGACGCAGGCCCACAGCAGCTGCCCCCCCGACGGCGCTGCCCGGCGTGCGTTCCCCGACCGAGTGGGCGGATCGGCAGGCCGACGGCCTCGGGCTCCGGGGCCGACCCGGGGTCCTCGAGGCCGCCTCCGGCTGGGGGAGCCGTTCAACGTCGAGGGCGATCGCCCGGCACGAGTTCGCCCATGTGGCTGCCGGAGACGCGCGCCCGGTGCGGTTGGCCCGCGGCGGTCCTTGCCGTGGAGATACGAAGGGAGGGCCGGATGGTCCTGCGGTCATGCGAGTGCGAGGCCGACATCCTGGCGGCCTTCGGCCGGTCCCGCGCCGGCTTCACCGAGATGCTGGCCGGCGCCGAGCGCACCCGGCGGACCGGAAGCGCCTACTGGGGCGTACTGCTAAATCGTTTCTCTCCCGCACGGCGGAGGGAAGGGCGACCTGGCCGGACGCGGCGGTCACCGGGCCGCTCGGTGCGCTGGCCCCCACCCCGGTCAGGCGCAGGCGTGGCAGGAAGCCATGAGGGAGTAGGAACCACCCGGCGGCCTCTTCCTCGAGCCGGCCGACCATGGGCAGTCCTTAACGAGTGGCCGTGACGGGCACCCTGTTGAGACCATGCGTCGGTGAACTCACGACTCCCCGCCGGATGGACGCTCGAACGCTTGCGCGCGCTGTCCGGAGACCCGAGCGCCGCCCCGCTCTCCGTCGACCGGCTCGTAGTCGTCGACGTCGCCGGTCAGGACGACTACGAGTCCCTCCAGCCCGATGTGATCCTTGCGTTCCACGAACTGTGCCTCGTGAGGGACGACGGTGAGTGGTTCATGGGTCAGCTAGACGCTGACGGCTCAGTGATCTGCTGGGCCTCCTACGGATCCGACCTGGCCGAGGCCATCCGCAGTCTCTGAACGACACCCCGCATCTCCAGCCACTTCCACAACGGACCTCAGCCCTGGGTGTCTTGACCGCAGCCACCGAGACACCCAGGACACGGCGGGCGCGCCTGCGCGGGCGGTTCGTGCAGGTCAGCCCCAGCGGGCCAGGGGCCCGTGGCGGGTTCGTCCGGCAGATCCGAACTCGGCGACGTCGTACGGTCGGCTCACGGGGGCCGGCTGCCGGTTCACCGTTGGTACTGCAGAGCGTCGGCACCCGCAGCGATGACCTCGGCGAGCCGGTTGGCGAAGTCCGCGTTGCACCCACCGAGCCGCACGAAACCGTGGCTGGCCACCGGCCCGTCGTTGCACAGGGAGGGAAGGGTCATGCCGGCGAGCGCGAGCGCCGCCTGGAGGTTGGTGACCGCGTCTTCGCCGTCCTGGTAGGCGGCGTCCTGAAGCCTCTTGTACTGCATCCGCTCGGCGTGGGTCAGTTCGTACACCATGCTTCTTGCCCTTCGTGGGAGGTGTGGGAAATGTGGGGGGTGAGGCACCGGAACACGGCCCGGCCCATTGCCCCGGGCACGTGGCTGCCACGGACGTCGCCTCGCTCGGACGTGCCGCGGCAGCCGGATGCCCGGGGTGCGGGCTACGGCTCGGGCCGCAGCCCGGTGAATGGGGCCCGGACCTGGGCAGGGACCGTCGGGTTGAGTCTGCGCACGGCCCGTGACTATCGCTTTCGATCTTCGTTTCAAAGGTGCAAGCGAACACCCTTGTGACGCATGGGAAGGACGGGGTTGTCCAGGAAGTTGGCGGCTGTCACTGCCTCCGCTCTTCGCGGTCGCCCCGCACGGGCCGTTCGGCCCCCTTGCACCGTGGTCCGGCAGCGCCGATCCCGCCGGCCCGCTTGCGCGGGAGCCAGGCGGGCGGGCCCTCCGTGGTCGGCGTCAACACCTCAGCCCGGCGGTACCGCACCGATCGTCCCTTCGAAGCCCGAGCCGAAGTCCGGGCCGAGGGCCGTAGCTGTGGCGTGCGGACGAGACACCGCCGCACGGGTACGACCGTCATGCGCCGTACCCGAACCTGCGACCGTTGGACGGGGAGCGGCTCGCCCTTCCGTCTGCCACGGAGTACCCGGGACGGACACCGTCCGGGCCGCTGCGGGCCGTGGCCGTCTGCCCGGCCCCGAGCACGGACGTCGACGGGTTCCGGTGTCGGGGAGCGGCTTGGCGGGGCGGCCGCGTGAGTGTGATCTGACGGACCAGCTGCTGGAAGCAGGCCAGCGCCGCGACGGCGGGGAGCGCGGACGACATCTCCGCGGCGAGTGTTCTGGGTGCCTGGGCCACGCACAGGAGCGTCGCCAAGGTGGAGAACAACAGAACGATCGCCCAGGAATGCACCGCACGGCGCTGGTGCAGCGCGGACCTGAGGATGGACAGCGAGGCGACCGTCCAGGGCCCGTAGATCAGCAGGGGCCACCAGCTCACCACTTCGCTGGCCGTGTGGAGCCCGGCGCTGTGGCGCAGGGCGTCGCAGATGGCCATCCCGCTGAGCACGCTCACCAGGGTGGCGATGATGGCGACCAGCAGGGCGGTGAACAGGCTGCCGGTTTGCAGCAGGGTCGCCACCGGCGTCCTCGACGAGTTCCGGCGGTGCCCGCTGGAAGCTCGTCTGGTGGGTCGCTCCGTGGAGGTCTGCTTCAAGCCCGCGACGAGGCCGATGGTGCTGGCCGTGTCACCGGTGAGGTCGTAGCCGACGTGGGCGAAGGGCTCCGGCTGTACCGGTCCGGGGCTCTCCTGGAGCAGGCTCGCGAGCTCTTCCACCGGATCCCACGGCAGTTGCGTCTCACCGGACCTGCCCAGTGGTTCCCCGTGCTCCGGCCGATGCCAGGACAGGGTGGTGGCCGGCTGCGGGTGGAGGCCGTGGACGTCGGGGTACCCGTACGACTCATGCACGGGAACTGCCGCCCGAGCGCGCGTCGACGGCCGTGGACGGTGCGGTGCTCCCTGACCTCCGGTCGAAGTCGACCTGGATCATGCTCATCGTATGGAGGAAGTCCTCGAGGACCGAGGACGAGTAACACAGGTCGATTTCCAGGCCCTCGTCTTCCAGTGTGGCGTGCCTGCTCTCGCTGCAGCCCGTTGATCCTGGAGTGAAAGTCCACTTTCCGATCCGGGTAGTCCCGGTGTGAAAACCACCTCCCCCCTCGCCTTCTTCTAGAGGCCTACGGAAGAAGAAGGGGGGCTTTGCTGTTGTCATATTCCATAAACGCTGTCGATGTTGGTCAGGGTATGCGCCATCCGGGTGATCGTGGTGGACGGATAAGTTTCAGCCCTACCTCGAGTCGATTCCGGTAACACGGCGAGAGCCCGGCGACCACGTCCTGCCGCCCTGCCAATCCGCAGCTCAGGGAGCCGATGAGTGCCGGGCCGCGGCGGGCCCGCGGGTGGCTCTGCCGTACACCGCGAGCCCACCTTACGGCGTCGCCCGCGTCTGACCGAATGGGTCTGGACGTGTCGCCGACTCGCCATATTTTCATCCCTCCATGTCGCCTCCCCGGTTCCGTACTGCCATGCGCCGCACAGGAGCGCGCCGGCCGCCGACTTGCGTCGCCACTCGCAGGCCGATCATCGTGAAAACCGCTGAAATGCCAAGGGCGGCACATTGCTACGCATTGCTGAAATCGGAGGCCGGGGCGCAACTCTGCATATGCCTCTGCGTTATGCCGAGCAATCGACGGGGCTTAGATCGTGGGCGTCGTCGAGCTTCCGCCTTCGAAAGGATCAGCTGTGGGACATCTTCTCCTGTGGATCGTGCTGCTCTCTGCCGCACTGGGTACGGGCTGCACCGCGTTCACGTCATCAGGGACCGGCCGGCTGTGGCGTGTGGACGCCCTTGAGCTGAGGCGCCAGCAGCGGTTCAAGGACGTCTTGTCCTGTCATGTGGATGCCCTCCGGCTGTCTCGAGGGCAAGCCGCGGCGCGGGTGGAGGCGTCTGCCGGCGTCTCGGCCCGCCCCGGTGCGGAGCCGCTCCAGGCCGTCCACGAGCCGTATTGGCCCTTGTGTTCCCCGGTGGGCCGGGTGATGCCGACGCCCGGCGACGAGAGCCCGCGCTCGCGATAGGCATTCGATGCTACTACCGCACGGCGATGAGCCGATGGTCTCGGACGTAATGCCGTGCAATTCCGCACGTCGGCGAGGTGTGCATCCGGTCGAAAGGGCATCCGTTAACGCCGAATCCTTAAAAACCCCGGCAATCTACACATCGCCAGTGCAAAAACCCCGGCAATTCGTACATTGCGGGATCTCGGCGCCCTAGTGCCCGCCTGTACCGCCCGTACCGTCGGCGGTCTGCGTAATTCTCGTTCGACGCACCTCCGTGCTAAGCGCTGATACAAAGGGCGGGAAATACCCAAAATAAAAAAATTATCATCCATGTATTCCTGTTCCGTGCGACCGAGGAGTAACTGATTTCGTGAAGGGACATGAGCATGGCTCCTGTGGTGACTTATCGGATCGAGGTTCTCGGTCGGCTGTGCGACGTGTCCGGAGGGCGGCAGCCCGGGCGGTGAGAACGGTCCGGGCCGCGCTGATGCGCGTGACGCGCCGCCTCGCCGACGCGGGCACGGCCGGCGCGGTCGCTCCGCCCGGACAGAAGAGGGGACCGATACACGTACTCCAGGACGAATACAGGGCGGGATTTCCCCTGCCCCCGCCTCGTCAAGCGAGCGCCCCGAGCGACCCCCACGAATGTTCGTGGTGCTTCTCCCTCGGAAACCCCGACCCTCCCGTCCGGCCCGACCCCGAGCACTGAACGGATGCCGTGCAGCCCGGCAGTACCGGCTCCGGCAGGGCCGAGGGTGCGGTGACCGACTGCCCGCAGCCCGGGTCGGTCGAGGCGTACCGATCACGAACGTCGTGGACACTCGGCAGGTCTCGAACATGGCGAAGACCTCCGGTGCGGTGGGAGCTGTCTAGGAACGCACCGCGCCGAGGTCTTCGTGTTCCACGGTAGTGCCCGGCCGGCCGTCTTCGCTAGGCCGTCTCTTTGACCCACCGTGCCGCACGCGCAGTACTCTCGCCCCGAGAGGGGGCGTCATGGAGTCACTCGGGACCCTGTTCACGGCCGCAGTCTGGGGTGTTCTGTTGGTCAGCTTGCTGGGTGGGGTGATCCTCGTCGTAGCCATCACGCGTTGGCGCCGTCGCGCGATCGGCGTTCTGGAGAGGGACGAGGAGGCGCAAGGCGGACCTGCCCTCCGGTCATCCGGTCGGTAGGGAGCGTGAGTGCCGGGAGATCGACCAGGCCACCACCCCTCTGCCCGGACCGAGGGCTGGTGGTCGACCCCGTCCGGAACGACGACGGCCGGCCGCGACCGCGAGGGCAGCGCGCCCCGGTGTCAGTGCGCGCTGGGAGGATGGGCCGCATGACTTCTGCCACCGCAGCCGACTACGGCTGGATATCTTCCTCGTCCTCAGTGCTCGCCTACGGAATGGAGTTGGGGTACAGCCTGACGCTGGTGCGGGGGGTCTCGCCTTCGGAGTTGTTCCGGATCGTGGGGGCCGAGCCGCAAGGCGTGTGTGAGGGACTCAACGAGCTCATCCACGAGCAGCAGGAGTTCTTGGACGAGTACGACGAATGGCCCGACGCCTTCCTCGCCGGAGCGTTCACCGTGCAGGGCGAGGGAGGGGACTGGACCCTCGTTCTGGAGTTCGGAGGCGGCCTGGACATGCGCGCGGACATCATGGAGGCGATCTCAGCCGGAACCCGTGCCGTCTCGCACTCCAGCAACGGGGGGAAGCCCATGGACTTCTTCCACTGGTACGAACAGGGCGAGTTGAGGACCACGTTCGAGTGGCCCGCAGACAGGACCGGCAGCACTCCGAATGCGCTCAACCCCCTGATGCTCGCGGTCGGCCTTCACCCGTCGGGGGAGGAGGACCCAGACGTCGACAGGAAGGCGGCGGTCCTGGCGCTTACCGAACGCCTCACCGGTGTGCGGGTGACCCAGGAGCTCCTGGCGGAGGCCGAGTACCACGTCGCGGAAGTCCAGGAGGAACCCGCCGAGGAGCGGGAGAGCGTCACCACCGTCGAGGAACCGGCGCCCTGACGGAATCCAGCGCCACCCGACCCGGCCCGCCCTCCCCGAGCCGCACGTTCGTGTCCAGGAACCGGGGTCACGGCCCGTCAGCCCACGTCGGGTCCGCCCGGCCGGACGGCGTCGTGCGCCGCCAGTGCGGCGCGCAGCGTCAGTGCATCGGCGCCGCGCGCAGCGTCCAGTCCGGTGAACTCGGTCGCCTTGCGCAGGCGGTAGTCGACCGTGTTCGGATGGATCTGGAGCCGGGCGGCGGCCCGGCGCCGGTCAAGGCTGCACGCGAGGAAGACGCGTAACGTGACGAGCAGTTCCGGGCGTGCATCGAGCGGACCGAGCAGCGCGGCGAGCCCGTCCCGGGCCGGGCCGGGACGGCTCAGCTGGTACTCGAGCAGCACGTCGTCGAGCAGGTACAGGCCGGGCCCCCGGCCGGAGGCCTCCGCCACCTCGCGTACCTCGCCGGCCAGCCGGGCGGCTTCGGCGACGCCTTCCGGCGCTGCCGCTGCCGCCGCGGCCACGAGCTCGGCGCCGCACACCCGGCCGAGCTGTTGGACCAGTCGGGAGAGCCGGTCCCGGTCCGCGCGGCCGAAGTCGCCGGCCGGCGTCTCGTACGGAACCAGTACGAGCCCGCCGTCGCCGGACAGCACGGTCAGCGGGACCCCCCTCGTCTGGCGCTGTAGTTCATTGCGCAGTCGCCGGAGTTTGCGGCGCGCGGCGACCGAATGGTTCATGCCGGGCACCAGCTCGTCCGGGTGCGGTCCGACGCTGATGCTCAGCACCAGGTAGCAGGGCGGCAGATGGATGCCCGCGCGATCGGCCGCGGCCTGCGGGCTGCCGCCTTCCAGCAGCCGGGACAGCAACGACTGCAGGGCGACCTGCTCGTCACTGAGCGCCGTCTGCCGCTCCTGCACGTACCCGGCTGCGACCTCGCAGCTCACCAGCCGCAGATACGCGAGCAGTTGGCGCTGGACCAGCAGTACGTCGCCCAGGTCACCCGGTCCGGCCGCCGAGAAGACCTGGGAGGCGCACTCCTCCGCACCCAGGTGATAGGCGCCGACCACGGCCTCCAGCGGCACGCCCTCGTCGGCCCGCCGGGCCGAGGACTCGCGGATCGCCGCCGCTTCGGCCTGCCCGGGCAGTTCGCCCGTGCGCAGGACCACGGCGAAGCTCCGGATGCCGCGGGTCACTTGCTTGGCGATGTCACCGCCGAGGTGTTCCGCTGACAGCGTGCCGTAGACGGGCAGCCGCTCGACGAGCCGGACCATCACCGCACGTTCCAGCGCCACGGCGGCGTCCTGAAGCCGCTTGTGGACCGGCACGCCGCCGAACTGCGGCACCGACTCCCGCCCCACTGCGTTGGATCCGGTCACAATTCACCTCGCAGATTTCTGTTCTCCACCCCGGAGACGCGGCCGCGTACCGGCCCGATGATGTTTCCGGGACATGTCCTACTGGTTGGTAACACGGTTGACCGGTGGATGGCCAGATGCGGCAGACCCCGGCCGCGTCGTTCCCCGCAATCCCCTGCCGGGGGCCGCCCGCCCCGGCCTGACGTGCCGATGCGCCCGACCTCGTACCGGCACGTCAGCCCCCCCCACCCAGAAATCGAGGAACACATGTCCAAGGCAGCCGTTCGCCTGATCGCCGTCGCCGTCGTCACCGCGGCGGCCATGACCGCCGCGCCGGCGGCCACCGCCGCCCAGTCCGCGCCGGCAGCAGCGACGTCCACGACGGGCGACCCGTTCTACGCCTATGGCGACAGCACGCCCCTGTCCGCTTTCGCGCCGGGCACCGTGCTGAAGACCCGGACGCTGCAGTACCACCTCCTCGGCATCTCCACGCCGCTGAAGGCGGTCCAACTGCTCTACCGCACCACCGACGCCCAGGGCCGCCCGGCCGCCAACGTGACCACGGTGGTGCGCAGCCCGACGGGTGACCGCAGCAAGGCGGTGTCCTACCAGTCGTTCTACGATTCCCTCAACCCGGAGGACGGGCCGTCCCGCGCGATCGCGGGCGACGTCACCCTGGGCGGCCTCATCCCGAACGTCGAGGCCGTCTTCCTGGCGCCGCTGTTGACCCAGGGCTACGACGTCGTCATCCCGGACACCGAGGGGCAGCAGGCGCACTTCGCTGCGGGACCGGAGTACGGGACGAACACGCTGGACTCGATCCGCGCCGCCACCAAGTCGCCGCAGACCGGACTGAATTCGGCCACCGCATTCGGCCTCATGGGCTACTCCGGTGGTTCCATCGCGACCAACTGGGCCGCCGCACTCGCTCCGAGCTACGCGCCGGACGTGCAGCGCAAGCTGGTGGGTTACGCCGAGGGCGGTCTGCTCGTCGACCCGGCACACAACCTGAAGTACGTGGACGGCTCGCTGGCCTGGTCGGGCGTCATCCCCATGGCGGTCATCGGCGTCTCCCGGTCCTACGGCATCGACCTCAAGTCCTATCTCAACGGCTACGGCCTGGAGGTGTACAAGGAGCTGGAGCACGGCTCCATCGTCGACGCGATCGGCCGCTACCCCGGGCTGACCTGGAAGAAGATGGCGAAGTCGCAGTACGCCGACCCCAACTCGATCCCCACGTTCGTGGAGGCGATGAACAAGATCAACCTCGGCTCGGCCGGCACCCCCGCCATCCCCGGATTCATCGCCCAGGGCGACGCGGGCTTCCTGGAAGGGACCTTCGGCAACCGCCGGGGGATCGGAACGGGCGACGGCGTCATGGTCAGCGGGGACGTGCGGGCGCTCGCCCGGCAGTACTGCGCCACCGGTAACTCCGCCGTCAAGTACAGCCAGTACGAGCTGCTCAGCCACACGGGTGCGGCCGTGGCCTGGGCCCCCGCCGCTCTCGGCTGGCTGGGTGACCGCTTCGCGGGCAGGCCGGCCCCGTCCGACTGCGGCCGCATCGCCCCGGGCAACTCACTGGCACCGGAGGAGCCGACGTCGCGGTCCTGACGTCCGTGCGAGGGCCTGCCTGCCGCGCCTCATCCGCGCGGCAGGCCCGCGCCCGGGACGGTGGCCGGTCAGGGCCGTGGGGAGCGGGCGAGCCGCAGTCCCACGTCCTCGATCCGCAGCGTCGGGTGGCTGCGCCGCCGTACGGAGGCGCGGCAGCTCCAGTGCTCGTCGAACCAGCCGCCGCCGCGCAGCACCCGGTAGGAGCCGTACACCTCGGGGTCGTAGAAGTCCCAGCACCACTCCCAGACGTTGCCGAGCATGTCGTACAGGCCCCACGGGTTGGGGCGGCGGCCGCCGACCTCGTGGATCCGTTCCCCGGAGTTCCCGCGGTGCCAGGCGATGTCGTCGAGGGGCCCGTAGCGGGGGCCGGTGGTGCCGGCCCGGCAGGCGTGTTCCCACTCGGCCTCGGTCGGTAGCCGGTACCCGTCCGCGTCCCGGTCCCAGATGATGTGAGCCCCTTCGCCGTCCCCGCCGTCCCCGCCGTCCCCGCCGTCCTTAGTGTCGGCGGATTCGGCGGTGTGGGGGAGGCGGTAGGCGGGGGTCAGTCCTTCCTGCCGGGACAGGGCGTTGCAGTACCGGACCGCGTCCCACCACGACACGCTGTGGGCCGGGAGCCGCCCGCCGCCCTGCCCGCCGTCGGGCCGTGTCGTGGTCACCTGTGCGTAGCCGGCCCGGGTGAGGGGGTGCGCGGAGAGGAGGTACGGGGCGACCTCGACGGTCCAACTGCGCTCGGTGCGGCGGTCCGAGAGGGTGACGTGTCCGCCCGGCACGGTGATCATCATGTCTGGTTCTCCTGTTCCTCTTCCTGGTCGTGTCCCTGGTGCTGGTGCTGGTGTTGGCCCTGATCGTGGTGGTCGGCCACGGCGAGGGCGGCGGCGTAGCCCTCGGGGGCGGGCAGGGCGGTCAACTCGGCGCTCTCCACCGGGTGCAGGGACTCCAGGACGTCGGCGACGGCGAAGTAGGCCAGGTCACCGCTGTGGGAGAGGGAGAAGTGGACGCCGCCGCCGGCGACGGCGGGACGGCCGTGGGGGCCGCCGCAGCACGGGCAGTCCTCCCGGACCAGGGCGACCTCCCGCGGGTCGAGGCCGAGACGGGCGCCGAGCAGGACCCGTAGCCCCAGGTGCGCGGCGAGGTAGCGGTGGCGGTGGCCGGGCAGCAGCCGTGCGGCCTTCTCGCGTTCCCCGGCGTCCAGGACGGCGTCCGCCTCCTCGACGCGGTACCCGCCGACCGTGTCCGCGGCGGTGTCCAGGGACCACACCGAGGCGTCCGTGCCCGTGGGCGGCGGCCCGATCCGCGGTGCCCCGGAGCCGAGTTGGTTCACGTACTCGATCATCTGACCGAGAGTAGGGGAGGTGACAGGTGGCCACGGCACCCCGACCCCTCCACAGGGGGACCACCGGCCCATCCGGTCCGTCGGCCGTACCAGGTCGTACGGTCCGCCCACCCGCGCGGTCCCCTTCCCCCGCGGTGGTCGCGGTGGTCGCGGTGGTGTTCGTGGGGTGGGTACGGTCTGTCCATGTACTTGATCGGTTCGGGGCAGCAGCGGGGGCACGTCCTTCTCATAGCGGGGGACGCCGCGGTGCGCCGCGGCACGGTGCACCTTGCACCGAGCGCGAATCTTGCCGCTCTTGCGATGGTGCCGGCTTCGGTGTTGCTGGGCAGCGGGCTTCCGACGGACACGGTGTGTCTGGACGGGGCACGTGATCCGAACACGGTGCTGGCGCGGTTGCGTGCAGCAGCCGCTACTCCGGGGCCGTTGCTCCTCTATCTTTCGGGCCGGCTCACCGCTGACCGGCGCGGCCGCGGGCTGTACCTGGCTCTGGCGGGGACGGCGCGGGCGGCCGTGCGGTACACGGCTCTGCCGTGGGATTGGCTGGTGGGCGAGCTGCGGGGCCGTCCTGCCGGGCTGACGACGGTGCTCCTCGACCTGGCCGCGGACAAGGAGGCCTGGCCGTTGCTCCAGGAGTGCGGCGGCCTGCCGGGCTTGCCGTCTCCGGAGGTGTACGGGGTGGTGTGCCCGCCGGGTTTCGCGGCGGGGAGCGGCACGGTCAGCGGCTACACGCGGCACTGGATCGAGCAGCTGCGCCGTAGCCCGTCCCGGCCGGCCGATGTGCAGCTGCACGCTTTGGCGGCGGGAGCGGCGGGTCTGCCGCCGGGTGCGCTGGTCCTGCCGACCGCCCGCGAACTGGGCATGCGCCCGGGCCCGCAGCAGCAACCGCAGCCGCAGCCGCAGCAGCAGCCGGACCGGCAGGGGGCGTGGCAGGAACCGGGCGGGCCGGCCGTCCCGGCCTCCGACGGGGTGCCGGGCGGGGTGTCGGGTGGGGATCCGCGGCCGCACATCCATGCATTGGCGACCGCGGGCCGTCACGCGGAGGCGGCGGCTCTGGCTCGGGCGTGGGAGGAGCATGTCCGGCACGCCTACGGGTTCTCCTCCCCGGAGGCGGTCCAGTGGGCGGAGATCCGCGCAGATCTGGCGCGGATGGCGGGTGATTTCCTGCTGGCGACGGGGTTGTGGATCGGCGCCTGTCGGGTCCGGCTGGCCGGTCAGGGCGCGGCTGCCCCCGAGGTCTATGCCGCGGCGGCCGGGGCGCTGTACTGCTGGACCCAGCTCAGGGACCGGGCTTCGGCGGTGGAGTCGGGGGCCGAACTGCTCGCCCTGCTGGGGACCCTGCCCGCGTTGGAACCCCGTTACCTGCGGCTGGCACAGGCACGCCTGGACGTACTGCGTGCCCCCGAGCTGCCGCGTGCCGTTCCCACCTGAACCCCGGGAGCGGCGGCCGCCCTGCCCGACTGTGGCTGCCGCCGGGCAGCCGCAGCCGGGGTGCGGGGCGGGTGTGGTCAGGCGGCTCGGTCCTTTGCTTCGTCGTGCTGGCGTGCGGTGCGTAGGGCGTGGCCCCACCACAGGAGGTCGTCGAAGAGGAGGGTGGCGGCCCGTGCGGCAGCGTCGGCGTCGCGGGGTGCTCCGGTTTCGTCGAAGGGGAACTGGTGGAAGCTGACCGTTTCGCGGAGCGTGGTGGCGTGGAGTTCGGCGAAGACGGGGCGGAGTTGCTCGACGGCCCGCAGGCCGCCGGAGAGGCCGCCGTAGGAAACGAAACCGACCGGTTTGCGCCGCCAGACCTGCCCGGCGATGTCGATGGCCTGTTTCAGGGAGGCGGGGAAGGAGTGGTTGTACTCGGGAGTGAGGACCACGTAGGCGTCCGCTAGGGCGAGGCGTTCGACGAATGCGCGGCCGTGGGGTGTGAGGTCGGGGGTCCAGTGTGCCGGGAGGTCGGCGTCCGCGAGGTCGGCGACGGTGAGCTCGATGTCGGTGCGGGCGGCGGCGATGGTTTCGAACCAGCGGGCGACGGTGGGGCCGAACCGGCCTTCCCGGGTGCTGCCGACGACGAGTGCGATACGGAGGGGAGTGGTCATGACCTCATGTGTAGAACATCAAGTCCGGTTGAGGTCAAAGGACTGAGGGACAAAGGCGTGAGGGCCACGGGCGGTGGGTCATGGGCGGTGGATCACGGGCGGCGGGTCAGCGCCGCGGGAGCGCCCGCCGACTGTGCCCCCTCTGTTTCCAGTGTGAGGCGGTCCGGGGCCGTCATCGTCAGCACGTACAGGTTGCCCCGGGGGCACTCGAGGACCGCCGCACGGTCGGTGGGATGGCTGGTCGCCGCTTCGAACACCGCGCTGTTCCCGCGGATCTGCTGTAGCCGCAGGGCCTCGGTGCATCCCAGGTTCTGCCCGGTGGTGAGCTCCTTGAGGTCGCTGACCTGCCGGCCCACGAGCTCGCCCACCGCTCCGCCGTTCAGTGTGACGGTGACGGAGAACTCACCCGTGCGCGCCCGGGACACGCCGTCCGCGTCAGGAGTTCCGGGTCCGGCACCCGACCACGTACCGGCCCACGCGGCCGGCAGCGCCCCCGCCGGACCCGTTGCCGGTGAGGAAGCCCCGGGTGAGGACGCCCCGGGTGAGGACGCCCCGGGGGAGGGGGTCCGGCTCCCGCTTCCGTCGCCGTCGTCGCGGTGTCCGGGGAGCCACACCGAGAGCGCGACGGCTGCGGCGGCGACGATGGTGGCACCCGCGGCCGCACCGGCGCCCCGCGAACGCAGGACCGCCCGCCCCGACCCGCGCCTCGGGGGTGCGGGGGAGTAGGGCGGCGTCGGAGGAGGCGAGAGCGGTCCGGGCACGGATGCGGGGGGAGAGCTGTCCGCGCCGGAAGCTCCGAGAGCGTCGTTCGCACGGGGGGCGTGGGGGCTGCTGGTTGGCGGTGGGGGGAGCGTGAGGAGATGGCGGAGCTCGGTCTCCCGTCGGCCGGCCTCGGCCGCCAGGGCCTGCGGCGCGGCGGGCCCCCAGCCCTGCACCGGGCTGCCGCCGGCCAGCCGTGCCGCTATGTCTTCGGCAAGGGGACGTTGTTGCGGGTCCTTGGCGAGGCATTCCCTCACCAGCGCCCGGAGCGGCTGCGGTACACCGTCGAGGTGCGGTTCGTCGTGCACGATCCGGTACAGCAGGGCCGGCAGGTCCAGTTCCTCGCCCTCCGCGAGGAAGGGACTGCGGCCGGTCGCCGCGTACACGAGTACCGCGGCGAGGGAGAACACGTCTGCCGCGGCCCCGGCCACCGCGCCAGTGGCCTGTTCCGGCGCCAGGAAGCCCGGTGTGCCGATGACCGTGCCGGTGCGGGTGTGCCGCGGGTCGCGGACCGTGCGGGCGATACCGAAGTCGATCAGGAAGGGCCGCTCCGTGCCCAGCAGTACGTTCGCCGGTTTGATGTCGCGGTGGACGATACCTGCCGCCCGTACGCTGACCAGGGCCGCCGACAGTTCCCGTCCCAGCTGCTGGACGGCCGGGGCCTGTAGCGGCCCCCATCCGCGTACCCAGTCACCCAGCGACGGCGCGGGCACGTACTCGGTCGCCAGCCACTGCGGGGAGGCGCCCGGTGCGCTGAAATCGACCACCGACACCGTCCACGGGCTACGTACTCGGTCGCTGGTGCGTATCTCCCGGTCGAAGCGGTGCGCGAAGTCCGCGTCCAGGCTCAGCTCGCGGTGCACGGTCTTCAGCGCGAGCGCCCGCCCGGACATCGTCCGCGCCAGGAACACCTCGCCCATGCCCCCCGATCCGAGCCGGGCGAGCAGACGGTACCCGCCGATCTCCAGCGGGTCACCGGGCCGCAAAGACTCCATCAGTTCCCCCTGTTCCCCCCGGCCGTTGCCGGTCCGCGCCGCGCGGCCCGGATGCCGGGCCGCCGTGATGGACCCTAGAGGACGAGCCCTCGCTCCGCCTGCTCAGGGGGCTGTGGCTCCGGCTCAGTTCCTCGTAACGGTCCGGCACGGTGCCCGGACGCGAGTGGGGAGCGCGGAGCGCGGAGCATGTCGGTGGCGGGTGCCATCATCGGCTGTGACTGGCCGAAGGTGCACAGATGGGGGGCGAGTGGAGAAATTCGCAGTCGAGCCGCTTGGGGTGGTCGACTTCGTGGCGCACGTGCGGCGCCGCCCGGCGCAGTATTTTCTGGTAGATCAGGGCAGCCCCGAGCTTCCCACCGAGGTCCTTCGAGCGGTGGCCTGGGATGCTCTGCACCGTCGCGACGGCAGGCACGGACGGATCAGCATCGAGATCGGATCTGACCTCAGCTTCACAGTGGAGAGCGATCAACGTCCCAGCGCCGACGCACAGGAGAGGCGCGCGCCGCGGTTCTTCGGCTCCCTGCTCGACATGTTCGACAGGCAACGCTGGGCTCCCTCCGCGGCTGCCGCACTCAGCGTCCGCACGGTCATCGAGGTGTGGCGGGATGGCCACGGCCTTCGTCAGGAGCTGGTCGGGATGGCCCCGACCGGCCCGCGGGAAGAGTTCTCAGCGCCGAAACCGGTCGGGACCCGGACCACGTTCCACCTTGATCCGTCGTTCTGCGGTGCGGACGAGGCCATTGCCTGGGCGCTGCGACCCGAAGAACTCCACGGAGAAGCGTGCAGGGAACATCCTTCGCCCACGAAGTTCCCGATCTACGATCTCCGCTCGGAGACCGAGGAGCCGCTCAGTACGTAGGACTCGTGTCCGCAGAAGATCGAAGCCGGCGCGGCCGAACGTCCGGAGCTGAGGGCTGTCCGCAATGACCGCTCATGGCTCCGGGAACGGCGGGGTGCCGTCCATCACCAGCAACAACTTCCGAGCGGGTGTCGCCTCCTCCGGTCGTACGGAGGAGGCGACACCCTCGATGACTGACCGGCCCGCGTACACGGCTGTCCTTGCGGCTGCCTCCCAGCCCGTTCGCTGCCGGTAGTTCGCGTCGTGCTTGCGGTCCTGGGCCGCCGCGGCGGCGGAGTGCCACTGGTCGGTCCGGCAGATGCTTTCCAGCAGGTCCAACAACTCGGCCTTGCAAGCCACGTGCGGGGACCCGACCAGTTCGAGTAGGAACGGGACCGTGTGGGCCGTCGCCTCGCCAACGACGAACCCCAGCGCACAGACGGCATCGCCGAGGTCATCGATGGCGATACGGGCCGTGTCCTCATCTTCGTATGCGATCCGGGACAGCAGAGGGGGAATACCGGAGGCCGCAGCCCCCGTCGCGTCGTGCAGTTCTCCCCATCGGACCCCGGAAACGCTCCTCAACAGACTTCCCACGCCCTGCTCCTCATGATGAGAAGCCGTCCTCGGTGAGGACCGGATGGTCGTGGACCGCAGCCTCCCTGACGCGCGGGTCAGGGTCGATGAGACGGGCGAGGGCCGCCGGCAGTGACTCGCCCGTCCCGTACGGGGTGGCGAGCGAGGCCCAGTCGGTGCTCGCCAGGAGCGTCTCGTGGTGAGGCGGCTCAGCGGCGTGAGGATCTGCGGCCTGGTTGCGGCGATGGGTCACGGACGGAGGCTATCGCCTTGGTTGGGCCAGGACCGGGTCGGCGTGAACCAAGCCGGTCGTTCCGGGGTGGGGGAGCGCACGGCATGGAGCGGGGGCGTCCGGATGTCTTGTCCGACCTGTGATCCGATTTTCGGACACTGACCCCTCCAGACCCTCTAATCTGATCATGTTCAAAACGAGGGGGGAATTGAGAAGTGAAGATCAAGCGCATCGCCGCCGTCGCGGCCGCGGCCGTCGTCGGTCCGGTCCTGCTCACCACGCCCGCGATGGCCGACGAGCAGAGGCAGCCGGCCGTGACCACGCCGGACGCCGAGCCGAAGGGCGACACGGCGCCGGCTGCCGGGGAGACCGCGGCGGCGGAGAAGCCCGCCACTACTGCCACTACTGCCGCTCCTGCCACTACCGGCACTTCGGCCGAGCCGCCGGCCTCCGGGTCCGCGGTGGCGCCGCCGGCCGTCCCGCAGCCGCCGGCCGCCCAGACACCCGCACCCCCGGCCGCCGGAACGCCCGCACACCCGGCCGCCGGAACGCCGGCGAAGGACGCCGCGGGCCCCGCGACCGAGGACCCCGACCAAGAGCTGCCCACCGGGATGCTCATGGGGCCCGAAGTCAGCGTGCAGGGCATCCCGAAGGCCGGTTTCAAGGCCGACGGCAGCTGGACCCCGCTGACCGTGCAGGTCGACAACTCGGGCCACGTCGCGGTCGCGAACTACACGCCCGAGATCTCCGTCACGCACAGGGACGGGAAGATCAAGGCCTCGCAGGTCAAGGTCGAGCAGCGGGTCACCGCCGCGGACGGATCCGTCTCCTGGCAGCCGGCGAAGCTGGTCCAGGGCCCGCAGTTCGGCAACGGGTTCGTCTACAAGCTCGCGACGACCACCTCCGTGGCCGTCGACGCCGTCTACGCCATCGACGTGCGGATCAGCTTCGCCGCGGACACCCCGGTCGTCGCCTTCGACCTCACCGCCGACGGCACGAGCCGCATCGGTGGCAAGACCAGTGCCTCGCCCACGTCCTGGTACAGCACCGGGATCACGGGCGCGACCCCCGACAACGACCAGCCCGTGGTGACCGAGGGCCCCAAGCTCACCATCGGCGGCCTGCCCGGCGGCCTCGCGGTGGGCGGTGCCTGGCAGGACCTCACGGTCCACGTCGACAACTCCGGCAAGCCGGCCCTGGACGACTTCCACTTGTACTTCACCCTCGCCCGGCCCGACTGGGTCCCGACGGAAGGCGAGAAGCTGGAGGTCGAGGTCTACGGGAAGAACGGCTGGGAGCGTGCGGAACTCGGCTACAGCGACGGCTACTACATCGTCAACCACCTGGCAGGTGGCAGCATCCCCGCGGGCAAGACCTTCGACGTCAAGCTGCGCATCCGGTTCGCCGCCGACACCCCGCTCGGCTACGCGCAGTTCCAGGCCTCCGGCACGGTCCTCGAGATCGGCTCGCACCTTCGGAGTTCCAGCCGCCCGGTCCTGGTGAAGATCCTGGCCGCCGACCCGAACACCGGCAACCGGCCCGGCCCGAACGGCGGCACCACCACGCCGATCAGCGCCACGGGCAGCACCGGCCAGACCGGAACCACCACCGGGGCCGGCGGCGAGCTCGCCGCCACCGGCGCCGACGCGGCCAGCAGCTGGGCCCTCGGAGGTGCTGGTGTGGCGCTGGCCATGGGCGCGGCCCTGGTTGCCGGCACCGGCCGCCGCCGTCGTACGACGGGCTGAACGGTCACCCGCAGCAGGTGAAGGGGCCTGCCGGGGTGTACCCCCCGGCAGGCCCCTCCGCACGGGCACCGGTCCCCACCATCGACATCATCGACGGACCCGTTCGTGGTAGTCGTCGGGCGGGATGCCCGGCCGCGACATGGGTGACAGGGCAGCTTGTGGGAACGCGTTCGACCGAGATCCGCCTGCCGTGAACGGTCGGGCGGACACTACGGTAGGGCGCGATGACCTTCGTGTGGGGTGCAGTTCAAGACGTCCTCCACCACACCGGAGGCCTTCGTCATGATCAAGACCTGACGGGTGCTCACCACGCTCGTGATCAACACGCCCGGGCGGCAGGGGGATGCGGACGGTGTCGAGGCCGGTGCGACGGTGGTTGTGGGGCGGTTGGGTAGCGCTGGTCCTACTCGGTGGCGCGGCCACCCTCTCCATGGAGGACGGGGCAGGCGCTCCGGCAGGGCCACATCGATGGGAGCGCCCTTCCTCACCGCCACAAGAACCGCTGCCTTGCCCGAGTTCCACCCCGGAGGCGCCGGAGACCCGCCGCAACTGTGCCTACTGGGAGCGGGGATAGGCGGCGCACCGCTGACCGGGGTCGGAAACGGTTCCCATCGGGCATCGGACAGGCGCGCCCACTTACGGAAGGTCGTCGCCGGAACCAGCGTCGCCTGACCCCAGCCCCGCGGAAACGGCCGCTACCGCCTCGGCGACTTCCGAGGTCACCGCCCGACAATGATCGGTCTCGACCAAGAACGGCGGCTGACCGTCCGGGCCGGTATCGAACTGGACGAGGTCCGGGACCGATCCGACACCCAGGAAGTACACGTTGTCGTCGTCGCTGGCCCACGTGACCGCCAGACGTTCGATGGCCAATCCAGGCACAGCCTGACGCACCTGTGCAAAAACCTGATCGACCGGTCCACCGGTCAGATCACCTGGCCCCCACGATCGGGTGCGACTCAAAGCTCTCCCCATATCGCAGAGTATGGCAGGGCCCACCCCGGCACCGCAGGGTAAAGGTCGCCCTACGCCGCACCAGCCTCATCCGGGGCGAGCCCGCCGGGTCGGGCGGCCCAACGGCCGGTGAACGCCGCATCGGAGCGGAAGGAGAAGGCGAACAGGGCGCCGTGCCGCACGTTGGTCGCGATCGTGTTCCACTGGCCCCCGCGGGCGAGCGCGTAGTTCGCCTGGCACTCCAGCCGTCCCTGGGTCTCGAAGCAGACGTTGATGTATCGGTTCGTGTGGGGCCTGATGTGGATGTCGGTGCAGGCGTTCGAGGTGGAGAAGAGCCGGCCGGCCGGGAGGTCCACGTCTCCGGCGGGCTTGGAGTAGCTGGTCGAGGGGTCGAAACACGATGCTGCCGACTCGGACGTCCGAGCCTGGGCAGTGGGTGCAGTCACGAGTGCGCTCCCGACCAGCGCGGCTGCGAGCCGGCCCGTGGCAAAGCGTCGGCGGATCTCCATGGTTCATCCCTCCGGGCTGAGGCAACGAGAGGCGGGGTGCCCCGGGCCGGGCGTGGCTGCAGAGCAGGATTTACCCGGGCCGGAAGAGGAGTCGACTCGTTTCGGTCTGTCCCCGAGCGAGGGCGGTGGGGAGCATCGCCTGCAGGGGCGGACGAGGAGGTAGGCGTGCTGCGGTTCCACTTCACTGCAGAGGATCTGGCGCTGGTACGGGTCACTGTTCTGGGTCCCCTCGCGGAGACGCAGCTGAGCTTGTGGAACCTCCAGCGGCGCGATGGCAAGGCGTTGTTCGGCGGCTGGCGCACGCGCACGGGCCCGCTGGTCACCAGCGACGGGCCGGACACCGCACGGTTCCTCAGCCGACCCGCCGGCGGGCTCGTGGATCTGTTCACCCTCGTCGGCGCGGCAGGCTGCATGGACGAGGGGGTGGAACGGCTGAACAGTACGCCGGACCGGCAGCTGCGCGCGGAGTTCGCGGTGCTTCCGCCCACGGACAGGTGGCGGGCACCGTGGCTGACCGAAGCGATGCATGCCGACCCGCGGGCGGTACGAAGGCTGGCCGCCGCGCTGCAGGACTGCCACCGCGTCGCGGTGGCCCCGTACTGGGGGCGCATCCACCAGCACCTGGACGGGGAAGTAGCCCGGCGCGGGAGGCTCATGGTGGAGGGCGGGGTGGGGGCACTGCTGGACAGCCTGCGCCCGATGGCCTTGTGGAAGGCGCCCGTGCTGGAGATCCCGGGATACCGGCCGCTGGTCCACCCGGAGGCCGACTTCCACTTGGCGGGTCGTTCGCTCGTTCTGGCTCCCTCGGTGTTCTGCGGGCCGGTTCCCCAGTTGTTCACCGGCCTCCGGTCCGAAACGGTCGTCATGGTGTATCCGGCGCTGAACAACCCGGCGGAGGCGGCCGGCCTATGGGCTCCCTCCGCCGATTCACGCCAGGTCGATGCCCCCGTACCACCAGCGCTGTCCGCGCTCCTCGGCCGTACCAGGGCGGTCGTGTTGTGCGTGATAGCCGACCATCCGGCGTGCACCACTACGCAGCTCGCCCACAGGGCGGGCATCTCACCTGCTAGCGCCAGCGAGCACGCCACCACGCTGCGCAGCGCCGGGCTGACCACCCTCACCCGGGAGCGGAAGGCCGCCCTTCATACGGTGAGCCGTTTCGGTCTCGACCTGCTGAATTCCAACGGTGCGGCCCCTTCCGGTACCTGACCTGACACGGACTCTGCTCCCCCCCGGGGGCGGGCTCGCGTTCGGCAGGATGAAACGGGCCAACCGTGCCGAACGCACCGGCGTGACTGCAGGTCAGATGCTGCGGGCGGTGATGTCGCCGTAGGAGGTGGTGGCGCGGATGGTGAGGCCGGCGGCGGCGCCGTCGGTGTTGGTGAGGGCGTTGTGGATGCGGCCGTAGGCGGTGCCGGCGTCGAGGGTGGCGGAGGCCCCGCGGGCGGCGCCGACGGTGATGTCGCCGGCCTGGGTGGTCAGTTCGACGGTGCCGCGCTGGGCCTCGGCGATGTGCAGGTCGCCCTTCTGGGTGGTGATCTGCGCGGCGCCGCCCAGGCGTCCGACGGAGACGTCGCCGGCCATCAGGGTGAGGTGGGCGCTCGCGGTCTCGTCGAGGTTGACCGTGCCGTGGGCGCTCTCGAACGCGACGTCGCCGAGGCGCCCGGTGCTGCGGAACTCCGCGGTGGCGGTCTTCGCTTCGATGCGGGAGTCGGCCGGGAGTTGGACGGTGATCTTGACGGATCCCGGGTTGCCGACGACCGGGCTCTTCGCCGGTGCGGCCGCGATCCGCAGTACACCGTCCTGGCAGGTGGCGGTGGTCTGCTCGGCGGCCTTCACGTCGCGGCTGTTGGAGGTGTCGACGGGCAGGATCTCGACGGTGGTGTCGGCCCGGTCGGCAGCGATGAAGTGGATGAGTGCGGCGGGGACGTCCAGGACGGCGGTGATCGGGGTGGCGGTGGCGAACTTCTGCATGGTCCTTCTCCTTCATCAGCGGCTGCGCTCCGTGCGCTCCGCGGTTTCTGATGAACGAAAAGCTACGTTGCATTCGAGGATCTGGCAACAGACTCGTTGCCTCAAAACTGCGTTCACGCAGGTCAAGTCGAGGATTTCATTGCAATGGTTTCGGGCTTAACGCAACGACCCTCACCCCATTTCGTTGCAATGGAGTGAGGGTGAATGCTCATGCCTGACGGTCGGTCTGTTCAGTGCAGGACGGGGATTACGTCGTGCGTTTCGTCCACCTCAGGGGTCGTGGTGCGGCGGTCGAGCGGCTGTGGTGGCGTTTCGTCCGTGCAGACGGTGCCTCGGGCAGGCAGTGTCAGAGTGGTGAGGTAGGTGTCGACCAGGGTGCTGATGCATGCGCTGCGGTGGTAGGCGGTGTGCCCCTCGGCGTTGAAGGTGAGCAGTCGTCCGCTGGCCAGTGTCCCGGCCAGGGTTACGGCGTCTTGGTAGGGGGTGTCCGGGTCTCCGGTCGTGCCGAGTACCAAGATCGGGGCGGAACCCGCCGCCCGGTAGGAGCCCTCGAAACGGCTCGGGCGTTCCGTCGACCACTGGGTACAGGCGGGTGCGTGGTTGTGGTCGTAGGTGGGGGGCCCGAGAGCGATCGGAGGTCCCAGCAGCGGGGCGGACGCGGCCTCGGCGGCGATCAGTGTGCGCAGGAGTGGCCGGCTGCTCGGATAGAGGCGATCGGCGCACTCGACGGCCGTGTTGACGGTGAGGAAGTCGAATGATGCGGGCGAAGGGGGCGACAGGAGGAACGAGGCCTGCCGTGCTTGGGCGGACCGCAGGGCCTGCCCCAGATGGGGCCAGATTTCCTTGCCCGCGTTGATGTTGAACATGAGGCGGTAGGCCAGGGTGTAGCCGGTGGCCGGGCGCCCGCTCGTGGTGATCACCGGGTGCGCGTCCAGATCCCTTTTCAGCTGTTCGAATGCCTGCCGCGGGTGGCCCTCACCGAACCCGCAGGCTGCCGCATTGCGCCCGCACCAGTCCAGGAACCGGCCGACCGCTGCGTCCAGGGCGGTGAATTGCGCGGCGTCGTACGCGTAGGGCAGGTCCCCGTAGCGGCGCGGATCGTAGGCCCCGTCCAGGACCATGGCACGTACCCGCTCCGGGAACCGGGCGGCGTACACGGTGCCGACGTAGCTGCCGAAGGAACGGCCGTAGAAGGAGAGCGTTTCCTCTCCCAGGGCCTGCCTGAGCAGGTCGATGTCGCCGGCGTTGGACCCGGTGCCGATGTACGGCAGCAGGCCCCCGGAGCGTTCCCGGCAGGCGGCGGCGAACGCGGCGCCCTGCCGCAGGGCCTCCTTGAGGGCCCCCGGCCCGGGCGCACCGCGCGCACCGTCGACCGCGGCGGAGTACTGCGCGTCGTCCCAGCACTCGACCTGCCCGCTGCGCGCCACACCGCGCATGTCGTAGCCGACGACGTCGAAGGTGTCTCGCAGGGAGGCGGGCAGCGCCCCGTAGCTGCTGCGGGCGAAGTTCACACCGGAGTTGCCGGGTCCGCCGGGGTGCAGTACCAGGACGCCGGTGCGGCGCGTCGGATCGGCTGCCGCCCGGCGGGTGACCGCGAGCGCGAGCGTGGGGCCGGCGGGCCGGCGGTAGTCCAACGGTACCCGGGCGGTCGCGCACTCGAAGCCGTCCTTCGCCCCGTCGCAAGGGCCCCAGGACAGCACCGGGACGGGCGGCGCCTCCGAGGCCCCCGCCCCGGCCGCCCCCTCCCCGGCTGCCCCCGCCCTGGCCGCCGCGGTGGCGCGGGCGGCGTCGGCGGGGCCGGGTGTTCCTCCTAGGAGTGCGGTGACCGTGATCAGGACCAGGGATATCCCCCGGACCACGCGCTTGCGGGGGTCGTCGGCCAAACGGGTCATACGGCGCTCCTCCGTCAGGGATGCTGCGGACCGGGCGCCAACGTAGCGGCCGGCCAACGGCTCTGTCGGCCCGCCAGGAGTTGATTCCCGGCTACCGCCAGGGTTGTACGCCCCCGGCCCGCGGCGGCTGGGGACGGCGGTCGGGGAAGGCGTGGGCCGCTGCCAGGGGACGCGCCGCGTTGGTCCGTCCGGTGTCGGGGCGGTACCCGGGGCATGCCCGGACGGCGACCGCAGCCGTCCGGCGTGACCATTGCCTCATGAACGCCCCTGAGCCGCCGTTCGAGGACGACGCGGCGGCCGAGCCGAGGAGCGGCCCGTGACCGAGCGGGTACTGGCGAGCTGGAACGAGGGCCCTGCCAGGCGGGCGGTCCTGAACTACGTCCGTGGGGCGACGACACCGGGCGCGGCGTTCGTCGAGCCGGCCGACCGGGTCGCCACGTTCGACAATGACGGCACGCTGTGGGTGGAGCAGCCGATGCCACCGCACTTCGACTTCGTGTTCCGTACCTGGGAGGAGGAGGTGAAGGCCGACCCCTCGCTCCAGGGGTTTTTCGAGGACCTGGCGACGCAGGAACCCGAAGCGGTGGCGACCCTGCTGGAGGCGTTCGCCCGGTCGTGGGCCGGCACGACCGGGCGAGGAGTTCGACGCGCGGGTGCGGGAGTGGACCGGGACGGTGCGTGACCCGCGGTTCGGCGTCCCCCGCGTGGAGCTGGTCTACCGGCCGATGCTGGAGCTGCTCGACCTCCTGCGGGGACACGGGTTCCGGGTGTTCGTGTGCTCGGGCGGCGGCCGTGACTTCATGCGCGTGTTCGCCGAGGAGACCTGGGGGATCTTGAAGGAGGACATCATCAGCTCGGCGGCTGCCCACACCTAAGCCGGCGGCAGGATCGTCCGCTCCCACGAGCTCCTGGGCGGCCTGGACCTGGGGTCGGGCGAGCCCGAGCACATCTTCGCCCCCACCGGCCGGCTGCCCGCCTTCGCGGGAGGCGACGCCGACGTCGACATCAGCCGGACGGGTTTCGCCGCGCGGCATCGGCCTGCCGCCATTGCTCGGCCGCCTCGATCATGGTCCGGCCGACGTGCTCGAAGAAGTGGCCTATGTCTTGCATCCGCTCGCCGGCGGGTGTCGTGGCGCCGAGGACCTGGGCGCTGCGCAGGGCGAAGTCGGCCAGCATGGCGTTCTGGCGGGCGCTGGCCATCCAGCCGCGGAACCAGGCGTCGGCGTCGATGACGTACCGGTCGCGCCGTCGACCGGTGTCGCGTTCGCGCCTGATGAGCTCCTGTTGTTCGAGTTCGCCGACGGCCTTGGAGACCGATGCGGGGCTGACCTGGAGGCGCTGGGCGAGTTCAGTGGCGGTCAGGCTGCCTCCATCGGTGACGTACAGGCACGTCAGTACTCGGGCGGTCATTCGCGGGAGACCGGTACCGACCATCATCGCCGTGAACTGTTCCTCCAGTTCGAGGACGGCCTCCGGGTCGCGTCCGTGCGCGACGCTCGTGGTCGGGGCGGTCGCCGGTGTCGTGGGCTGCTTGCGGCGGCGGGCGCGCCCCGTGGTGGCGCGATGGGCCGCTTCGGCCCGATAGGCGGAAGGGCCGCCGTTGCGGGCCACCTCCCGGGTGACGGTGGAAATGGGCCTGCCCAGGCGCCCGGCGATGTCGGTGTAGCTGAGCCCTTCCTCCAACCCCTCGGCGATCGCCTGTCGCTCGTCGTGGGTCAGTCTGCCTCCGGGCATCGTCATTGCCTCCGTGTCGGGTCCGCGTGTGCGGCCAGTATTGCTTTCGCGGTCAGGCCATTGCAAGCGCCTTCCCGCTGCTTTTGCATTCGACTTCATTGTCATTGCAAGAGTTCTGCGCTTTGACCTGCATCTTTGCTTCTCGGGTCGCCTTTTTGATTGACGAAAGAGTGAAAGCAATTTAGCTTTTAGTCATTCGCGAACGAGCGATGTGAACCGAGCCGGCCCGGACGAGGGCTGCTCGTCGCCCTGATCGGAGCGCCTCATGACGTCCTTACTCACACCCGTGCGTGGCTGGCACCGGCCGCTGGTGGTCTGCACCGCACTCATGTTCGGCCTGGTGCTCGTTTCCGGCGTCGGAACCCTCGTCGACGGGCGGACGCTGTTGGGCGAGTCGGTGTGGGTCAAGCCGCTCAAGTTCGGCTTCGCCTTCGGCCTCTACGCGGGCACGCTGGCGTGGCTGCTGACCAAGCTGACCAAGGGCCGACGACTGGGACGCTGGCTGGGTACCGTCTTCGCGGTGGCCGCCACCGTGGAGGTGGGCGCCATCACCGCCCAGGCGGCGCGCGGCACCTTCAGTCACTTCAACGCGGACCAGACCGACCCGGTCACCCTGGCCCTGGTCCCCCTCCTCACCTTCGGCGTGATGGTCATCGTCATCGCGCAGTTGGTCCTCGCGGTCGTCGTCCTGATCCAGCGCACGGGCGGAGCAGCACTGAACCGCGCCATCCGCTCCGGTCTCGCACTCGCCACCTTCGGCATGGTCGTACCGGTCTTCTGGATGGTCACCGAGATCCACTCCCGTACGGTGACCGACGCCAACGGCCACTCCGTGCAGATGTACCAGGGCCACGGCATCGGCGACCCCGACGGCCACGGCATGCCCCTCACCAACTGGAGCGTGACCGGAGGCGACTTCCGGGTTCCGCACTTCTTCGCCCTGCACGGCATCCAGGTACTCCTCCTGATCACGGCGGTCCTGGCCGCCCTGGCCGCCGAGCGCGTCTGGCTGCGCGACGAGAAGGTACGGGCACGCCTGGTCGGCAGTGCCGCCCTCGGCTACACGGGGCTGGTCGCGGTGGTGACCTGGCAGGCGTGGCGCGGACAGTCCCTGATCCATCCGGACACCACCACTCTCCTCGCCCTCGTCGCGGTGCTGTTGCTCACGGTGGGGACCACCGCACGAGTGATCGTGGCCGCCAAGCGCACCACAGCCGAGCACGCCACGGTCAAGCGCACCACGGCCGAGCACGCCACGGCGCGACCGGCCGGGATCCCTGAGCCCGCCCGCCTGGCGCGCTGACGCCACTTCCCCGATCCGACCCGCCCACCGGCCGACCCACCGGCCGACCCGTACACCGACCGACCGAACCCGAATTCCCGAAAGGAACACCGACATGACCAGTCACTTTTCCACCGAGGCGACCGTAGAGGGCACGCCGGCGGTCCCCGCAGCGGCCATCACGGCCACCCCCGACCGCGCCGCACTGCAGCAGGTCTTGGACCGTGCCGCCGCCCCGGGTGGCGCTCCCGGCGTCGTCGTCGAGGTACGAGACGCCCACGGCGCGTGGTTCGGCTCGGCAGGCGTCTCCGACACCGGGACCGGCGAGGAACGCCGGCCGTCCG
Source organism: Streptomyces sp. NBC_01214 (assembly GCF_026340975.1). Classification (GTDB taxonomy): domain Bacteria; phylum Actinomycetota; class Actinomycetes; order Streptomycetales; family Streptomycetaceae; genus Streptomyces. Next base: position 4,700,979 of record NZ_JAPEOS010000001.1, read on the forward strand.
AGCGGTTCCGGATCGGGAGCACGACGAAGGCGTTCACCGCCACGCTCGTCCTACAGCTGGCGGCCGAAGGCAGGCTGGGCCTCGACGACACGATCGAGCAATGGCTGCCCGGGATGGTGGCGGGCAACGGCTACGACGGCCGTGCGATCACCATCCGCCAGCTGCTCAACCACACCAGCGGCATCTTCAACTACGGCAACGACGCACAGTTCTTCGCGAAGGGCATCGGTGCGGCCTGGTTCGAGCACCGCTACGACACCTACGCCCCCGAGCAGTTGATCCGGATGGGTCTGGCCACCCCTCCGTCCTTCGCTCCGGGGGAGGCCTTCCTGTACTCCAACACCAACTACTTCCTGGCCGCCCTGATCGTCGAGAAGATCACCGGCGGGACGCTCGCCGAAGCGCTCACCCACCGGATCGTCCACCCGCTGAGGCTCACCGGGACCTACCTGCCCGGCACGGAACCGACGATCCAAGGGCCGCACACCCGGCACTACTCCACCCTCTTCGCCTCCGACGCCCAGCCCGAGGTCCACGACGCGACCGACATGAACCAGTCCTTCGCCTGGGCGGCCGGCGGCATCATCTCGACCACGGACGACCTGCAGCGCTTCTTCGGCGCGCTGCTCCAAGGCCACCTGCTGCCGGCCGAACAGCAGCAGGAGATGTTCACCACCGTCGACACCACGGGGCCCGTCCCGTGGATCCCCGGCACCCGGTACGGCCTGGGCGTGTTCTCCTGGGCGCTGCCGTCGGGCGTCACGGTCTGGGGCAACGCGGGCGCGACGTACGGCTCGTGGACCTGCGCCATGGGCTCCCGTGACGGCAAGCACCTGCTCACCAGCCAGGTCAACGGCGACTGGAGCGGCCTGGGCGTCTTCGGTGACGTCCTCACCACCGAGTTCGTGGCGGCCGACGGAAGCTGAGGGCGTCGAAGGCCGGGAGAGCCCGTACGGCCGAGGGCTCCGCAGGCCCTGACCTTCCGCGGGCCGGACGCGTACGGTACGCGTCCGGCCCGGACCGCGTACCGCGTGCGCCCGGTCGCGCACGAGGGGACGCGCTCGGGCTCGGCCGCTCAGAACCTCTGGCCATGACGACATCAAAGGTGTCATGATGACATCATGAGTGGCGTTGAGCGTACGAATGACGAGCCCCCGGTCGGGTTCCTGCTGTACGAAGTCATCCGCAGCCTGTGGCCCCTCCACCGCACGGTCGTTCGTGCCGTGGAGCGGGAGCTGATGGGCACGGGCATGACGGCCGGTCAGCACGCGGTGATCGACGAGTTGCGCAGGGGCGGCCCTCGCACCGTCCCTCAACTGGCCCGTCTGCTGGGCCTGGACCGGCAGCCGGTCCAGCGTCTGGTGAACGACGCGACAGCCCTGGGGCTGGCCGAAAGCGCCCCGAACCCGGAGCACCGGCGTTCGCACCTGATCCGGCTCACCCCGAAGGGGGAGGCCACCATCAGCAGCATCCAGGAAGCCGAGGAAGCCGAACTGCGGCGCCGCCTGGCCGATCTTTCCGCAGGTGACGTCGCGACGGCCCTGAAAGTACTCCGCCGCCTCGGCGAGGAATTCAAGGAGCTCGCGCAAGACGCCCCGCCACACCCGACGGACCGAGGAGACGACACACCATGACGCACGCACGGATCCATCCGGTCACGGCCGGCACCGCACCCGTCGAGGCGGGCGAACTCTTCTACGAGTCGGCCGGCGAAGGACCCGCCGTCGTACTTCTGCACGGCGGCATGCTCGACCTGAACATGTGGGACGAGCAGTTCTCGTGGCTCGCGGGCCGGGGGTACCACGTCATCCGCTATGACGCCCGCGGCCACGGGCATTCCTCCACGGTCACTCAGGACTACGCCCACCATGACGACGTGCAGGCGCTGCTCGCCCACCTCGATGTCCCTTGCGCCACGCTCATAGGGCTTTCCCTCGGGGCCCGCACCGCCCTCGATGCGACGCTGGCCCATCCGGAAAGCGTGTCGGCACTGGTCCTCGCTTCGCCCGGGGTGAGCGGCCGGCCGTTCACCGACCCGTACGTCGCCCACCACAGCGCACAGCAGATGGCCGCGGTGGGCGACCGGGAAGGCGGTGCGCAGCGGTTTGTCGAGCACTTTCTCCGGATGTGGGTGGACGGGCCGTTCCGTCAGCCCTCCCAGGTCGACCGCGGCCTGCGCGAGCGGATGCGCGCGTCGGCGTCCGCGAACGTCGTGCGGCACGCCGGCGGCCTCGGGGCGGGTGCGCCCAGGGAGGTCGGGGCGGCGGACCGGCTGGCCGCCATCGCCGTGCCCGCCTTGGTTCTCGACGGGGAACTGGACAGCAGCGACATCTCCTCCCGCGCCCAGGCCATTGCCCAGGCCGTTCCCGGGGCCCGCCGCCAACGCTTCGCTTCGGCCGCCCACATGGTCAACCTCGAGAGCACGGAACCCTTCAACCGCGCGCTCGAGTCCTTCCTCGCGTCCGTGATCGGCCGCGACTGACCGCCTCCGGGCAGGGGGGCTGCGCCAGCCGTAGCGGCAGAGCGGTTCCCCGGGCGCCACGTCGGGCAGCGACGCGGCAGGAGGCGGTGCCATCGCGGGGTCGATCGCCTGGCGTGGTCGGGCGGGCCTACCGCTTGGCGGGTTGCTGTCCTCCTGCTGAGATCCGGTATACGACGTTCGTGCGTAGCGGGCCGGCGGGGACGCTCATGTCGTCGTAGTCCTCGGCGGGGTCATGGGTCATGCCCAGGCGTTGCATGACCGCCTGGGAGCGGAGGTTGGTGGCCGTGGTGATGGCCAGGACCTCGGGCAGCGCGAGGGAGTTGAAGCCGAAGTCCAGGGCTGCGAGGGCGGCTTCGGTCGCATATCCGTGCCCCCAGGCCGTGCGGGCCAGGCGCCAGCCCACCTCGACCCCCGCGAAAGGCAGGTCTTCGTCGACCGGATCGAGCCCGGTGAAGCCGATGAACTCGCCCGTCGCTGCGACCTCTACCGCCCACCAGCCCCAGCCTCGCCGGTCGAGGTCGGCTTGGAAACGGGCCGCAGACCCTTCGCTCTGCTCACGCGTGAGTACGTCCGGAAAGTGTTCACGGACTTCGGGATCGGCATTCATCGCCGCCCACGGGGCGAGGTCGCTGTCCTGCCAGCCGCGAAGGATGAGGCGTTCGGTTCGTAGTTCAGACATGGCGTCAACCTAACGTGGCCACCGAGCCGCAGGCGATCGAAAAAGGGAGGGGGACGGGCGTCAGCCGCGTGCTGCAGGGCGGTGGTTCAGGAGGCGGGCGGGCTCGTCGTGTTGCGGGTTTGCTTGATGAGGACGCTGGTGGCCCGTTCTAGGAGTGTGCAGAGCATGGCGTGTTCGGAGGGTGTGAACGCGTCGGTGAGGGCCTCTTCGAGGACGGCCACTTCCTGGTAGGCACGGTCGAGGAGCGCCCGGCCCTCATTGCTCAGGGTCGCGATCTGTACCTTGGCGTGCACGGGGGAGCTTTCGCGGCGAATGAGCCCCTTGCCTTCCATGTTGGTCAGCACGCTGCTCATGCTCTGCTGGGTCACCCCGCAGGAGCGGGCCAGTTGGGCGCCGGACATGCCGCCTTCGCGCGAGAGGGCCAGCAGCACGGTGTACTGCGTCATGGTCAGCCCGTAGGTGCGCAGCACCGCCTCGTGGTGCGCCATCAGCGCCTGTTCGGACCGCCTGATCCGGGTACACAGGGACTCCTCGGTCGGGGTCTCCATCACGCACTCCCACTCCATTAACAGGTTCATGGGTTGACTCAGGAACCTTACATACCTACTGTCTCGACTGTAAGGATACTGAGTCAGCACAAGGGGTTGTGACTATGAAGGCCGTTCTCCTCGATGCCGAGGACCGCTACCGCGTCGCTGAACTCGATGCGCCCACGCCCGGCCCCGGCCAGGTGGCGATCAAGGTCGCCTACGCCGGGATCCAGTGGGGGGACATCATGGTGCGCGACGGCCACTTCCCCGTGCCGCGGCCTTTCGTTCCCGGCTTCGAGGCGTCCGGGTACGTCATCGCGGTCGGTGAGGGTGTCGCCCCGGGCCGTGTCGGCGCGCCCGTCACGGCGCTGACCACGGCGGGTGCCTACGCCGAGGTGGTCGTGGCGCCCGCCGTGCTCAGCCTGGACGTCGGTGACCTGCCGCTGCGGACGGCCGCGGGGCTCGGCTGGGGCGCACCGACCGCCTACGACCTGATCAACACCACCGCACGGGTCCGGCCCGGTGAGAGCGTGCTGATCCATGCCGCGGCCGGCTCGGTCGGCACGCTTGCCGCCCAGTTCGCCCGGCTGGCCGGAGCCGGCCGGATCACCGGTGTCGCCAGTAGTCCGGCCAGGGCCGAATACGCCGCCCGGTTCGGATACGACCGCATCGTGCTGCGTGAGGACTTCCCGGCCGGGGTCGACGGTGAACGCTTCGACGTGATCCTCGACCCGGTCGGCGGCGCTACCCGCCGCGCTGCTTTGGAGCAGTTGACGGCGCATGGTCGACTCGCGGTGTTCGGTAACCTCGCCACCTTTGAATCCGTCCCGGCCGACACGGGCGATCTGCTCATGAACGGCAGGTCGCTCCTGACCTACAACAGCAACCTGCTCGGCCGCACCCACCCCGAGCGACTCGCCGACAGTGCTCGCCGTGCTCTCGCTCTCGTCGCGGACGGATCGGTACGCGTCGACATCACCGCCGAATACGGCCTGGCGGACCTGGACACCGCCGTACGGCGCCTCGCCGAGGGCGCCACCCACGGCAAGAGCGTCCTGCGCATCGCCTGACGGCGCGCGGGTAGCCGTAGCCGTAGTCGTCTGCCCCGTTCACACGCCCTCGCGCAGGGAACGGAGGGTCAGGGCATTTCGTCGGGGTCGCAGGTGGCGCGACGTAGCCCGATGGTGCGTAGGGCCCGCATCAGCCCCTCCTCGTCGCCCGCGCGGACGAGGTGGACGGCCCCGTCGGCGCAGGCGACGTCGAGATCGCCGGGGGCCGCTTCCGCCCTCGTACGGAGCACCACCCCGCTCGGCGGGTCGAGGGCGCGTACCCCCTGGAACACGCCGAGTGCGGCCGGGTCGTCACCGAAGCCGCCGGACAGGGTGAGCACGGTGATGTCGGGGAGCAGCACCCGGGCGTGCGCGAGCGCGATGTCGGGTGTGTGGGCGTGGGAGATGACGCGGAAGTGGGGGTTGCGCTGGATCCGCGACCGCAGCAGCTCCAGCTCCGTGCCTTCCGCTACGCCGACTACCAGGACTGTCATCACAGTCCCTCATCCTCCGTCGCGGGGGTGGGTCCGTCGAGCGGGGCGCGCCGACTCGACGGGGTCTCTGGTCCGCCCGGTGCGGATCCGCTCGTACGCGTCGTAACGCGCCCGAGCGGATCCGTCGGTCTACCCTGCAGATCCACCGTCCGGGAGGAGCGGCAGATGACCGGCACGACGACCTTCGACCTCGGACCGCAGGCCCGGATCGTGGCCCGTCTTGCGGCCGCCGTCCCCGACGCCCGGCTCGCCGATCGGACGCCGTGTCCCGCGTACACGGTCGCTGACCTGTTGGGTCACCTCGTGGGCCTTTGCGTTGCTTTCCGCGACGCCGCTCGTAAGGACCTCGGCGCCACGACCGACACGCCTCCCGGTCGGGCCGCGCTCCTTCTGCCGGCCCGCTGGCGTGAGGACCTGCCCAAGGTCCTTGGCGAACTGGCGGAGGCCTGGCAGGACCCGGCCGCCTGGACCGGTATGACCCGCGCGGGCGGTGTGGACCTGCCCGGTCCCCTTGCGGGGGCGGTGGCCGCCGACGAGCTGGTGGTGCACGGCTGGGACCTGGCCCGGGCCACCGGCCAGGAGTACGTACCGGATCAGGCTGCGCTGCGCGCCTCGCACGCTTTCCTGCTGGCGGCCGCGCAGGAGGAGGGCCGCGGCGGGGGCGCCTTCGGGGCCGTCGTGCCCGTACCGGACGACGCCCCGCTGCTGGACCGGACCGTCGGCCTGAGCGGGCGCGATCCGGCCTGGACGCCGCCCTCGCCCTCGTCCCCGTGACGCTGAGCGGCCGGCCCGTCCGGCCGTCCGCCCGTCCGGCCCGTCCGGCCCGTCCGGCTGCCTGGCCGGTGGGGTTCTGTGGTCGGTCTGGCTTGCCTTGATGGGGGCCGGTCGGGGTCTTCCTTCGGTCGTGGGGTGGTTGCGGTATCCGGCTGGCTGTTTCGAAGGGGATACGACCGATCGCGGTCGGTGAGATCCGGGTGCCTCAGGGGTGACCCGCCCCATAGGGCCCACGTCACATACGAACCGGGATAGTAGCCTCTAAAGGTCTCATATCGACCCTTGGTGTGGGCTCCCACCTGCGCGGATTCTTCCCACCCCCGGGTGCCGCTGGTGGCCGGGGACTGCGAGGGTCGTTAGTAAGAGGGGGCGTTGCCAGGGGGTCGGGCCGTCTGTAGAACTGGATGAGTCGCCAGGCGGCACGGGTGCTTCACCCGCCGCCGACGAACCCCTCTCCACCGCGTGAGTGGCTCACGCATGTCTTCGACATGCCTGCGACCGCCCTTGTTCCCTGTGGAAGGTTCCCCTCCGTGTCCAACGCCATCATCCGCCGCATCGCCACCTCCAAGAAGGCCCTCGCGGGCACCGTCGTCGCCCTCGGTGTCGCCGGCTCCATGCTCGCCACGGTTCCCGCCCAGGCGGCGCCGATGAGCGCCAAGGCGATCGCGCAGCAGATGATCAAGGACCCGGCCCAGTTCGCCGCGTTCGACAAGATCATCTCCCACGAGAGCGGCTGGAACCACACCGCGACCAACCCCTCCTCGGGTGCGTACGGCCTGGCCCAGGCCCTGCCGGCCTCGAAGATGGCCTCCGCGGGCGCCGACTGGAAGACCAACCCGGCCACCCAGATCAAGTGGGGCCTGGACTACATGAACGACCGCTACGGCAGCCCGGTCGGCGCCTGGAACTTCTGGTCCGCCAACCACTGGTACTAAGCCACCAGCGGACAACCAAACTGATGAGAACGCCCGGCCCGGACTTCCCGGCCGGGCGTTCTCACGTCCACGTCCGCCGCCTCCCCGGCCGTCTCTTCCGGATCTCGCCTTACCCGCGCTGCCCAGCAGCGCACTTCGCCCCTCCCAGCGGCAGCCGGGGGAGATGCACGGCGCCATGCGAGGCGCGGGGTGTGCCGGTGGGGAGGGTGAGGGTGGTGCGGGACGGCATCGGCCTGGTCTTCGCGCATGACATCACGCCGTACGAGCTAGGGGTGTGTGGGGGATTCGTCGTGCCGCTCGCCCGCCGGGCCGCTCGCCACCACGCCGGCCCCGGCCCCCGGCCTCGGGTGGACAGCAGCGGGCAGTGCTGGACATCTTCCGACCCGGTAGGGCCTGGAGAGTGGACACTGCTCGACGTGAGTCTGTGCTCCATGGAGGCCGCAGGTGTACCGGCGGCTGATCCGACTGGATCCGACTTCCCTGGAGCATTCACCATGACGTCTCGCACTGTGCGCACTCTCACCGTGTTGACCGCCACCGCTACCCTCTGCGCCGCCACTGCCACCGTTGCCGCTGCTGCCAGTGGGCAGGACAGCGGTCGGCGTGGGGCGGGGATCGTGGCTGCTTGGGCTCGCGCTTGGAACGGTACTGACCCTCAGGCTCTTGGTGCCCTGTTCACTGCCGATGGCACCTACACCGACGAAGCCGTTGGCGTCTCCTTCCGCGGGCGCAAGGAGATCGCCGGGTGGAAGGCCCGTGCCGACGCCCTCATCGAGAACGTGCATGTCACCGTCCGCACGACTCGCCTGGACGGCGACCGCATCACGGTCCGGGCCGTCTATTCGGGTCATCTCAAGGGTGCGCCCAAGCCCTTTGCCGTGCCGATGACCACCCGGCTCGACCTGGACGAGAACCATTGCCGGATCGCTGTTGACCAGGATCACTACAGCCTGGCCACCGTACTTGCCCAGTCCGGGCTGCCCGCGGACTGGACCCCGCCCACCGGCTGACACCACCGCCCGTAGAGGAGGCGTTCGTAGGCCGGCCTTCCGGCGCGCCGGTGGGCCGGCTCTGCCGTGCGTCCCTCAGTGGCCGCGGCGTTCACTGAGGTGCAGGGCGAGTCCGGCGGCGGCGAGTCCGGCGGCGGTCGCGGCGATGACGCCGGCCGCCATGAAGCCGTTGCGTGAGCGCCAGGACAGTACCGACCAGCGGGACTGCGCGGACAGCAGTGAGCCCGTGCTGAGCCAGGAAGCGGCGCTGAGTACGGACAGGGAGGAGCCGATGGAGGCGGCGGACAGAGCGCTGCCCACGGAGCCGACGGATAGCACCGAGCCCACCGAGCCGATCGACAGCACTGAGCCCACCGAGCCGATGGACAGTACCGAGTCCTTCGACCAGAGGGAGAGGTGGGAGCCGTTGCTGCGGCACGACGAGTTCGTCCATGGGCGAGATGTGGTCACGGGCCCATCCTGACAGGGATGGGGATGTGGGGGAGCGGTACTCGCCGGGTCAGGGTGTTCGTGTGGCTCTTGCCGTCAGGAGCTGAATGGCTTGGCGGGGTTGCGGACTCTGGGGTGGGCGGAACCGACCGGATTCGAACCGGTGTCCTCGCGGTGTTGGAGACCGCGCGCGTCGACCTCTGCGCTACGGCTCCGCCCGTTCCGGGATCGTAGCCGGTGCTGCTGGGCAGCTGGTGGTGCCGGGTGGCTGTGGGTGCTGGGTGGCTGGTGGTGTACGACGTCAGGTCGGCACACCCTCGGACCTTCCGGTATGGCCGCGGCCCGCGGGGCGCATCGAGCCCTTCCGGACAGTCGCACCTCGAAATGTTCGGACATCGATCCTGTGGGGGGAACGTCAGAAGGGTTCCTGTTGGTTCATCGGAGGGAGCTGGGTCGTGGCCCGCACGACCTGGTTCGACTGGCAGACCGACGGCAGGGAGAACTCGTGCGCATACTTTTCACCGGACCGGCTGCAGCCGGCCATCTCTTCCCGATGATTCCGACCGCGCAGGCCTTACGCGCTGCCGGCCACGAGGTGTTGTTCGCGGGCTCGCAGCCGCTCGATCAACTTCGCGAGAGTGGGTTTTCGATCGTTGAGATCGGTGACGGCCGCAGGATCCGGGACGTCTTTGAGCAGGCCACGGGCGAGCAAGTGCGCTATGTCGCGCCGGACATGACCACGGATCAGATTCTTGATCGGGCCGCTCGCGGCTTCGCGCTCGTTTCCCGCTCCACTGTGGACGGTCTGTTGGAGGCTGCCGATAGTTGGCGTCCTCACCTGCTGGTTTACGATTCCTTTCAGGCTTCGGCTCCGTTGGTCGCGGCCAAACTCAAGATCCCGTCGGTGGTCCACAACTTCGGTGTCACCTCAGGCCTCGACATGGTCGCCCGGCTCGCCGCCAACTTCACCGAGGCGTATGGGGCGTACGGGGTGGCCGGCCCGGCCGAGCCCACCGCGCTGAACATCGTTCCCGCTTCGCTCGGTGGCGATCCGGGTGGCCTGCGCGTGCGTTACCTCCCCTACAACGGTGGCGGCTCCGTTCCCGCCGAGCTGCTCCGGCGCGGTAGCCGTCCGCGCATCGCCATCACCCTGGGGACCGTGCTCACCGCATTGGACGGTATCGGCGCCATCGTCCGTCTGATCGAGGCCGCCGCGTCGGTGGACGCCGAGTTCCTGCTCGCCGTCGGTGACGCCGACCTCGGCCCGCTCGGCACCCTCCCGGACAATGTCCGCCCGCTGCCCTGGGTTCCGCTCGCCGAGCTGTTGACCACCTCTGACGCACTGGTCCACCACGGCGGCTCGGGCACGCTGCTGACCGCCCTGCAGGCCGGTCTCCCCCAGCTCCTGCTTCCCCAGGGCGCCGACCACTTCACCAACGCCGACGCGCTCACCGCCACCGGGGCCGCCCTGCGCTGTGCCTCCGCTGACGTCGATGCCCCGCTGCTGACCCGCCTGATCGCTGACCCGGCGCTGCGCGAGGCGGCGGCCCGCCTCCAGGCGGAGAACGCGGCCTTGGCGACCCCGGCCGAGACGGTTCCCGCGCTGGAGGCCCTGGCCGCCTCCTGAGGAAGGTCCGTGACGTGACCGGGTGGAGGGCACGCCGGGGTCCGTGGGGTCCGCAGGGCGGCCGAGCGGACGCCCTGCGCACCTCGCCCGGCCGCCGCCCGGAGCCGGGGCCCGCTGCTGCCGTTCGGCTTCGGATGCGGCTTCGGATGCCGCTCCGGGTGTGGCTCCGGGCTCAGTAGGTGTCGGCAGCGCTCGGAGCGGGTAGCGGGGTGTGGCTGACCACGGCCATGAGCTCGAGGGGGAGTTCCGTGTCGTGTTGTCCGACGGTGAGGCCGATCCAGCGGCCGGCGTCCGGGACGGGCCACGCCTGCAGGCTGCCGGCGCTCTGGGAGAGGCGTTCGATCAGCTCCGGGGCCCTGCTCCCGTCGAAGCTGGCCTTCAGGTATGACCACAGGTCCACGACGAGTGGATCGCCCCAGCGCGCAGTGAGGGCCGCGACCAGGGCGTCGAGGGCGGCGCTCATCTCCGCGTCGGCCTGCTGCAAGGCCTTGTGGAGTTCGTCGTCCCAGAAGTCCTGGCTCGTGCGTAGCACCCGGACGACATGGGTCGGGCTCCCGTAGCCGGTGCCGCCCTCCACGTCCGTCGCCGGAAAGGGCTCGGTGATCATCTCGTCGATGATCGGCAGGTAATGCGTAAGCGCTTCTTGTGCGACGGTTTCCAGCTCAGCGGTGGTCATGTGCTCAGGCTACGAGCCAGGTCGGACAACCTTCGCAGGGAGCCGCAGCACCCAGCCCCAGCCCCAGCCCCAGCCCCAGCCGGGGCCGGGGCCGGGGTTGGGGCGTTGGGCTCAGTTGTTGGTGAGGGCGCGGTGGAGGAGGGGGAGCAGGCGGTTCCAATGGTGTTGTAGTGCGGCGGGGTTGAAGGCGTCGGTGTCGGACATGGTGAAGCCGTGGACGGTGTCGGGGTAGATCTCGCAGGTGTGGTCGAGGCCGGCGGCGTTCAGGGCCTCGTTGAGTGCGCCGAGGGCCTCGGGCGTGATGTCGGATGCGGCGTGGCCGAGGTGGACCTCGGCGGTCAGGGTGGAGAGGAGGCGGCGCAGGTTGTCGGGCCCGTCGGCTCCCACGGGGCTGTGGAACGCGGCGACGGCGGCTACCTGGCCGGGGTGCGCCGCGGCGGTGTGCATCGCTAGGAGTCCGCCGATGCAGTAGCCGGTCACTGCGACCGGACCGGTGTCGACTTCGGGCCGGCGGGTGAGGAACGTGAGGTAGGCGTCGGCGTCGCGCAGGACACGTTCGATGGTGTGGGCCTCGATCAAGGGCATCAGTTGGGCGAAGACCGCGGGCCGGGCCTCTTCGCCGATGTGCTCGGGAAGGTCGATCACCGGTGTCGGGCCGTGCCGGTAGAAGAGATTGGGGACGAGTACGTAGTACCCGTGCCCGGCGAGTTCGAGGGCCATCTCGCGCAGCGCGGGCCGGATGCCGAAGCCGTCCGGGTACATCAGCACCCCCGGGTGCCGTTGCTGTTGCCGTTCGCCGTGGTCGGGGAAGGCGGCGAAAGCGTCGGCCAGGCCGTCTGGGGTGGGGATCGACAGGGTCGTGATGGGCATGGGTTCTCCAGTCGTGGGCGCGGTGAGCGATGTGTCGAGCCTGTGGTCAACACGACGGAGGTGGAGCCCGCGCAGCGGCGCGGTCTCCTCGCTCGAACCGGCGGCCCACACCGGCCTGTACGGCGCTCAGCGGAGCACCGGGTCACCGATCTGTGTGTGGCGCAATGCCGTCCCGGGAGTCATCGTCACCCACTTTAACCATCGGGTGGATCCGTTCGCGAGGACGATCCAGGCCAACACCCCCGTTCCTGGGCCCGGTCGGCGCACCCCTGCTTCACGCGGCGGGCGCCCCCGGCCTCTGCGCGGCGGGCGTCCCGCTTCCATGCTGCGGGCGCGCCGGCCTCTGCGCGGGGGTGTCTCGGCTCCGCCCGGCGGGCGTGCCGGCCCCGCGAGGGGCCGCCCGGCTCCGTGCGCCGAGCGCCCCGGCTCCGTGTGCCGGGCGGCCCCGCTCTGCGCGGCGGGCATCCCGGGCTCTGCGCGGCGAGTGCCCCGGGCTCTGCGCGGCGGGCGTTCCGGCTTTGTGTGGCTGGAACTCGTCCGGGGTGGGTGAACCAGGGGCTACGTGCTGGTAACTTACGCGAGTTGATCAAGGTCGGGGTGTGGTCGACCACGTTCCCGGCCGGAGCCACCCCCACCTCAGTCAAGGAACCACATTGGCACGCACCGTCCGTACGACGGCCCTCGTCCCCGCCACGGCCCTCGCGCTCGGCCTTTCCTTCTTCGGCGCCGCCGCCCCCGCGTCCGCCGCCGATGCCCCCACACCGCACCTGGACTCCATCGAGCAGACCCTGCGCCAGGTCTCGCCGGGCCTGGAGGGCTCGGTGTGGGAGCGCACCGCCGGCAACCGGCTCGGCTCCTCCGTCCCCGGCGGCGCCGACTGGCTGCTCCAGACCCCCGGCTGCTGGGGCGACCCCGCGTGCGCCGACCGGCCCGGATCGCGCCGGCTCCTGGAGAAGATGCGCCAGGACATCGCAGGCGCCCGCGAGACCGTGGACATATCGACGCTCGCGCCCTTCCCCAACGGCGGCTACCAGGACGCGATCGTCGCGGGCCTGAAGGAAGCCGCCCAGAAGGGCAGCCGGCTGAAGGTGCGCGTCATGGTGGGCGCCGCGCCCATCTACCACTCCACGGTGATCCCCTCGTCCTACCGTGATGAGCTCCTCGCGAAGCTGGGCCCGGGCGCCGCGGGCGCCATCACCCTCAACGTGGCCTCGATGACCACCTCGAAGACCGCGTTCTCCTGGAACCACTCCAAGCTGGTCGTCGTGGACGGCACCTCGGTGATCACCGGCGGCATCAACAGCTGGAAGGACGACTACCTGGAGACCTCGCACCCGGTGAGCGACGTCGACCTCGCGCTGACCGGGCCCGCCGCGGGCTCCGCGGGTCGCTACCTGGACTCCCTGTGGGACTGGACCTGCCGCAACAAGAGCAACTGGGGCTCGGTCTGGTTCGCCGCCTCGCCCGGCGCGGACTGCATGCCCTCCCTGCCGAGGCCCGCCGCCCCGGCGGGCGGCGGGGACGTGCCCGCGCTCGCCGTCGGCGGCCTCGGCGTGGGCATCCGCCAGAGCGACCCCACTTCCTCCTTCCGTCCCGTCCTGCCCACGGCCGGCGACACCAAGTGCGGGTTCGGGGTGTACGACAGGACCAACGCCGACCGGGACTACGACACCGTCAACCCGGAGGAGAGCGCCCTGCGCGCCCTGGTCTCCAGCGCGACCTCGCACATCGAGATATCCCAGCAGGACGTGCACGCCACCTGCCCGCCGCTGCCCCGCTACGACGTGCGCCTCTACGACGCCCTCGCCGCCAAGCTCGTCTCCGGCGTGAAGGTCCGCATCGTCGTCAGCGACCCGGCCAACCGCGGCACGATCGGCAGCGGCGGCTACTCGCAGATCAAGTCGCTCTCCGAGGTGAGTGACGCCCTGCGCGGCCGCGTGGCGGCCCTGACCGGTGACGGCGGCCGGGCGCGGACGGCGATGTGCGAGAACCTCCAGCTGGCCACCTTCCGTGCGTCCGACCGGCCGACGTGGGCGGACGGCAAGCCCTACGCCCAGCACCACAAGCTGGTCTCGGTCGACGGATCCGCCTTCTACATCGGCTCCAAGAACCTCTACCCCGCCTGGCTCCAGGACTTCGGGTACGTCGTCGAGAGCCCGGCCGCGGCCGGACAGATCAAGAGCGACCTGCTGGACCCGCAGTGGCGCTACTCCCAGGCCACCGCGACGTACGACTACGCCCGCGGCCTCTGCCAGGGCTGACACCCCCGCCCCCGGTCCCTCGGGCCCCCGGCCCCCGGCCCTTCGGGGCCCCCGGTCCTCAGGCCTCCCGGCCCCAGGCTCCTAGGGCTCCCGGGCCCCGACTCTCCGGCCCTCGGGCCCGACTCTCCGCCCCTGCCGCGCCCGGCTCGTACCGCCGGGCGCGGCGGGGGCGGCTTCGTGTCCGCCGCCCGGGAATATCGCGGACGCACCCCCGGTTCCGAGGTGTGGTTGAACAATCAACAATCTTGGAAGGGTGTGGGAAGCCATGCAGTTCGGGATCTTCACCGTCGGTGACGTCACGGCCGACCCGACGACCGGACGCGTGCCCGGCGAGCACGAGCGCATCAAGGCGATGCTCGCCATCGCGCAGAAGGCCGAGGAGGTCGGCCTCGACGTCTTCGCCACCGGCGAGCACCACAACCCGCCGTTCGTCCCCTCCTCGCCGACCACGATGCTCGGCTACATCGCCGCACGCACCGAGAACCTGATCCTGTCCACCTCGACGACGCTGATCACCACCAACGACCCGGTGAAGATCGCCGAAGACTTCGCGATGCTCCAGCACGTCGCGGACGGCCGCGTCGACCTCATGATGGGCCGCGGCAACACCGGACCGGTCTACCCCTGGTTCGGCAAGGACATCCGCGACGGCATCGACCTCGCCATCGAGAACTACGCCCTGCTGCGCCGCCTGTGGGACGAGGACAGCGTCACCTGGAAGGGCAAGTTCCGTACCCCGCTGCAGTCCTTCACCTCCACCCCGCGCCCGCTCGACGGCGTCGCGCCCTTCGTCTGGCACGGCTCCATCCGCTCCCCGGAGATAGCCGAACAAGCCGCCTACTACGGCGACGGCTTCTTCCACAACAACATCTTCTGGCCCGCCTCCCACACCGAGCAGATGATCAACCTGTACCGCCAGCGCTACGCCCACTACGGACACGGCACCCCCGAGCAGGCCATCGTCGGACTCGGCGGCCAGGCCTTCATGCGCAAGAACTCCCAGGACGCGGTACGCGAGTTCCGCCCCTACTTCGACAACGCGCCCGTGTACGGCCACGGCCCGTCCCTGGAGGAGTTCACCTCACAGACCCCGCTGACCGTCGGCTCGCCCCAGCAGGTCATCGAACGCACCCTGTCCTTCCGCGACTACGCCGGCGACTACCAGCGCCAACTGTTCCTGATGGACCACGCGGGCCTGCCCCTGAAGACCGTCCTGGAACAGCTCGACCTCCTCGGCGAAGAGGTCGTACCGGTCCTGCGCAAGGAGTTCGCGAACCTGCGCCCGGCCGGCGTACCGGACGCCCCGACCCACCCGGCCCGCGTGGCAGCCGCCCGTCAGACCCCGAAGCAGGAGATGCAGGCATGAAACTCGTCGTCGTATCGGCAGGACTGAGTTCGTCCTCCTCCACGCGCCTGCTCGCCGACCGGCTCACGGCCGCGACACTGGACCACCTGGACCACCTGGACCACCTGAACGCCGACCCCGAGGTCATTGAAGTGCGGGAACTGGCGACACAGATCGCCCAACACCTCGTCACCGGCTTCCCGCCCGCCCCACTGGCAGCCGCCCTCGACGCGGTGGCGGCCGCGGACGGCCTGATCGCCGTCACACCGGTCTTCGCAGCCTCCTACAGCGGCCTGTTCAAGTCGTTCTTCGACCTCATCGACAAAGACGCCCTCACCGGCACGCCCGTCCTCCTCGGTGCGACCGGCGGCACCGCCCGACACAGCCTGGTCACCGAACACGCCCTGCGCCCGCTCTTCACCCACCTGCGCGCACTGGTCGTGCCCACCGCCGTGTACGCGGCCTCGCAGGACTGGGGCGAACAGGGTCTGGCACGGCGGATCACCCGCGCGGGCACGGAACTGGCCCGCTCCATGCGCCCCACCACCCCCGACACCGCCCCCGACACTGCCTTCGATACCGACACTGCTGCCGCGATCGCACCTCGTTCGCTGACCGGGGCGATCACCTCGGCGGATCCGGCGCACGGCTTCAAGGTGGTGCCCTTCGAACAGCGCCTGGCCGCGTTGCGCGCCGAGTAGCCGTAGAACGCCCCTCGAGGGGCGACCGGCGTCATCGTGAGGGGCAACGCCTGATCTGACGCCGGTCGGGTGCAACAGCAGATCCGCCCGCGGCCGGTACCTTTCCCCGGGCCCGGGCCGGGGCCGGGGGCGGACTCCCGCACGTGCCGGGCAACATGCCGCGTTCGGCGTAATCGACGGTTCGGCCCGACTTCCTCCTCACGCTGTGACAGTCGATCACGCTCATGTCAGGAGGCCCGCGTGCACAGGTCCTGTGGGTGCCCGGCCCTCCGCACCGCCCCCGGAGGCGGGCGGTGAGACGCACCCGCCCGGATACGCCCCTCACAGCCGTCGACGACGGCTTTCGGCCGGCCGTGCCACCGGTATGGATGCGGTGGCTGCCGTTCGTCTACCTCGCCTTCGTCCTCCTCCTGGAACTCGCCCAGCAGCAGGAGTGGGCGGTGAGCTTCTTCCTCGTCGCCCTGCCCGCCATCGCCGCATACGCCTTCGGCCCCGTCGCCGTGGCCGCGTTCACCGTCCTCGCGATCCTCCTGGAAGGCTTGCTCACCGCCCTTTCCCACCACCTCGGCGAGACCCACCACGTCACCGCCGACATCGCCACCGTCGTCGTCGGGATCCTCGCGACCGCACTCGCCGCGCACCGCCGTAGCCAAGAACGCCACCTCGTCCACGCCAACTCCGTCGCCGAGGCCCTGATGCGGGCACTCCTGCGCCCGGTACCGCACCAGGTCGGGAACGTACTCGCAGCCTGCCTCTACCGGCCGAGCGAGGCCGGGACCATGGTGGGAGGCGACCTCTTCGACATCCGCGCCACCAGGGCGGGGGAGCGCGCCATCATCGGCGACGTCCGCGGCAAAGGACTCCCGGCGGTCCGCACGGTCGCAGCGCTCCTCGGTAGTTTCCGCGAGGCCGCGTACGAGGCGCACGACCTGCCGGCCGTCGCCGCCCGGCTGGAGCGGGGCCTGGTCCGCGAGGCCGAGGAGATCCGGGACGCCGAACTGTTCGCGACCGCCGTACTGATCGAGTACGACAGCCTGGCGCACCGGGTGACGGTCGCCAACCACGGGCACGTGGAGCCGGTGCTCATCTCCCGCGGCGAGGTGCGCACGCTGGACGGCCCGCCAGCCCTGCCGCTCGGCCTGGGCCAGCTGGCCGCAGCGGACGGGCCGGTGGCGCGCACCCACCGCTTCACCCGGGGCGACGTACTGCTGCTGGTCACGGACGGCCTGGTGGAGGCCCGTGACACAGGCGGCGACTTCTACCCCCTGGTGGAGCGGCTACGCCACCGCTTCGAAGGCCGCCCGGCACCCGGACCCGCCGACGTCGTCGACTTCCTCAACACCGACCTGCCCCGCCACACCCGCACCCTCCACGACGACGTCGCGATGCTCGCGATCGCCCCGCACAGCCACACCTGACACAGCCACACCTGACACACCCATGCCTGGCACACCCCTGCCTGACACACCCATGCCTGGCACAGCCCCGCGCCGGTGGGCGACGGCCGCACACCACGAAGGCCCCGACAACGACTCGGGGCCTCCGCGTACTTCGCTGACCTACCCGTTCAACGAGCCGGGCACGAGAGCGTCACGCCCGGCCCCCGGTGTAACCGGCTGCGGTGCCCGTGTCCTACCGGAACAGACGGTCACCGGGTGCGGCCATGCGATGGGTCCCGCCGTGGCGGCCGACCCAGTCACGGATCAGGCTGACGGAGTTGGCGCACTGCCAGCTGTCGTCGTACTCCCGTACCCCGGTGAAGGCCCCGTAGCCCGCGATGATCCCGTCCACCCGCCCGTCGCCCAGCAGTTTGTCGACGTACCACGGATCGTTGTAGGTGGTCGTCCAGGACAGGGTCGCCGCCAGCTGTCCGGCGTCACGGTCCGCGGCGCCCTTCTTCAGCTCCGCGCACGTGTAGTAAGTGGCTTCCGTGCAGTTGCCGAACCCCTTGGTGATGTCGCTGTCGCCGTAGTCCATCACCCGACGGCCGGCCGGGAACCCGGAACCGGACCGGTCGAACGCCCCCCGCACCTGGTCGCGGGTCCCGGTCGTCGTGATGCCCTCCAGAGCGCCGAGCCTGCCCTCGAGACTCTTCCAACCCCGGCCGCCGACGTCCGGGGTGCTGCCGCCGTGGTACTCGTAGAACCCGTAGAGCACCTGGATCCCGGCAGCCGTCAGGCGCTGCGCCTTGTCACGCAGCCCGGCGACGCTGCACCCGCGGTTCTCGCGCTCCCCGCAGTAGTTCGGGTCCTTGATGTCGAGCCAGACCAGCGACAGCCTGCGCCCCTGGTTCGCGTGGGAGAGAATCCGGTCGATCATGCTGTCGAAGCTGGGGCCCAGCCGGTTGTCCCCGGCCGAGGAACAGTCGTGATAGGCCCGCCACTCGTTCGGGTTCCACCAGGCGCAGACGTCTATCTCGATGCTGTTGGCGCCGTGCTTGAGCGCGGCGTCCACGCCGCCCAGGGTGTCGACGCGGTGCGCGATGGCGTAGACCGGATGGCGCTGATCAGCCGCGACCGCTGTCGGTGCTGTCGTTGCTGCTGTCGCCGGGGCCGTACCGAGCGCCGTGGCGGCGACGACCGTGCACAGGGCCGAGAGCAGTGCCAGGAGCATCCGCGGGCCGGTACCTTGTTTGAGGTAGGTGGTCAAGAAAACACTCCGTCATGTCGGTGTCCGAATCGGACGGTTCATCTCACCCGCGACATGCTGGCACGCAATAAATGTATAACGAATGAATCTGGTCGAGGGTGTTCCGAAAATGGCGAGAAACAGCCGACACCCCCTAGTTCGTGTGACGGGAAAACGCCCGCGGGGAAAAGAGGGGGCGTAGATTCCGGTGCCGTGTGAATTGTCTCTGCGCGGCCGGACGTCCACCGCGGCGGTCCAGGCCGCAGGCCGCCGCTTCCCGACCTGCCGGAAGCCGCCGAGCCGCACCGGTGCACGACATCCGGCGCGGACGGCGCGCGCGCCGCGCATTCCGCAACCCGCCGGGAAATGTGGACGCCCCCGCTCCGGCAGGGTTCGGCCGGCCCCGTGAAATGCCGGGGGAGCGGATGGAATGCCGGGGAAGCGGCCACAATCCCACCGCGGCCAGATTCGATCGACGGTGACACCACCGATCAGAACCGGACTTGGACAGATAGCGAACATAACCCTCAGGCACTTGCTGCCGTCCGGACGGCATCGCAATACTTCCGAACGGTCCGGCCGACCGACGTTCAGTGCACTTTCGGCTTTCCGCTTCCACATTCGGGAGACACGCATGTCCGACACCGCACGCACCCCCGAGGTCGAACTCCACGACCTGGAACTCGACCTCGGCGACCTCACGGTCACCTCGATGCGGGACACCGCCGCGCTGCCCGAGGGCGGGGCGTCCTGGGGCTCCTGCTCCTGCCAGGGGTCCTCGTCCTGCGCCCAGCCGCAGAACGCCACCGCCCTCGACGTCTGACCCCTACGGAGAGGCAACCCATGAACGACGCCACGCAGTCAGCCGGTTTCGACCTCGACGACCTCGACCTCGGTGAACTCACCGTGACCTCCATGCGGGACACGGTCGCGCTGCCCGAGGGAGGAGCGTCCAACGGCGGCAGCTCCTGTTCCTGCGGCTCGTCCTCCTGCGCCCACCCGCAGCTGCCCGAACTCCCCCTGTAACCGGGGAACACCCTGGCACCACTGCACCACTGCACCACAGCGCTACCGCATGACCGCTCGCCAGAGGCTTCCCGCCGCGCTCCTACGCCCGGCGGGAAGCCGCGCGCCGCCCCCACCCACAGGACGGGAACCCATGCCGCAGCCGCAACCGCACGCCGCTCCCGGCACCGGAACCGACGGCTACCGGGTCCGGTCCGCACCCTACGCACTGGCCCGCGCCACCGTGCTCGTCCACCCGGCCCAGCCTCCCGCCGCAGCCACCTTCCGGGACCTACTGACCCGCCTCCACCAGCTGGACACCGAACTGGCCCTGACCGCCGGACCGCTCTGCGACGACCTGTACGCCGCCCGCGACGGCCACCCCGCGGACTTCCACCGCGACACCGTCCTGCCCCTGCGCAGGGCCCTGCACAACCGCCGTGAACCCCGCCCCGCCCTGCTCGCCCGCCTCGGCGACCTGCCCGCCCGCCTGCCCCGACTCGCGACCTGGCTCGCCCTGCGCGCCGCCCGCGACACCCTCCTCACCGCCCTCGACGCCGCCACCGGCCCCGCCCTCGACGCCGAACGCGCCTCACTCGCCGCCCTCTGCAGCGAACCCGCCCTCGCCAAGGCCGCCGCCCTGACCAGCGCCGACCTGCTGCGCGCCATCAACCGTGCCGCCACCGGCACCGCCGACCGCCGCGCCCGCAAGGAAGAACCCACCGTGCTGCGCTACGCCCTGCGGGCCAGCACCAAGACCAGCCCGCTGTCCTGGTTCACGGCGGTCGGATGGGGCCCTCTCGCCGGCCACCCCGCCCGCGGCCCCGCCCGCCCGGTGACCTCCTGGGGCGCCGCGCCCCTCTTCGACGGCCCCCTCCGGTCCGTCGTACGGGCCAACCGCACCCTGACCACCGCGCTGACCCTCGCCCTCCTCGACGCACCGCACCGACGCACCACCCTGCCCCACCGCATCACCAGCACCGCACGCACCGACGGCCCCCGCACCGCATACACCCGCGACCGGCCATCCTTCGCCGGCGGCCGCTACCTCGTACCCGGCGAGGACGAGGCCGAGGTCGCCTCCGGCCGCCCGCTGCGCCTGCTGACCGGCCTCGCCGAGAACCCCGTACCCCTCGCCGACCTGACACAGCGCCTGGCCGCAGCGCTCTGCCCGCCCGGCGAACGCGACGACGACGGCGACGACGGCGGTGGAGGTCGGGCCGCGGTCGCCGCGTTCCTCGACCGGCTCACCCACGCCGACCTGCTGGTCCCGCAGCACCCCCTCGCCCCACAGGACCCCGCCCCCCTGCAACGCCTCGACGCCTGGGTACGCACCTTCGCACCCGGCCATCCCCAGGACGCGCAGCGCGCCGACCGCATCGCCGAACTCGGCGCGCTGACGGCCAGGTTCGCCGCCACCCCGGCCGCCGACCGACCCGGCCTGCTCGCCGACCTCACCCAGCGCTGGACCGCCGAGCTGGCCGCCGCCGGCCGGCCCGTCCCCACCGACTCCGCCCCGCTGACCGTCCTGTCCGAGGACGTGATCGCCCCCCGCCCGCTGGCACTCGACGGCTTCCTCGACGCCGCCGACCACGAGGCGCTCGGCGAGGTCACCGCCCTCGCCGAACTCTTCGACCTCGGCCACCTCGTCCGCCGCGTCCTACGGGACCGCTTCGTCGAGCGCTACGGCGTCGGCGGACGCTGCGCGCACCCCTGGGAGTTCGGCACCGACGTCACCGCCGCCTGGGAGTCCGCCGGACGGATCGCCCTGCTCGACCCCGCCGACCGGGACTCGTTCCCCAGCGCAACGGAACCCGTCGCCCAGCTGCGCGCAGAGATCGCCACCGCCCTGCGCGAGCACGACGCCGCCCAAGACCGCCACGCCTGCGCCCCCGCCGACGAGGCGGTACTGCCCGCGGACACCCTCAAGACCCTCGGGGAACGACTCCCCGCCACCACCCTCGAACGCCCCCTCAGCTACACCTACTTCCTCCAGCGCGACCCCGCCTCCGGGCTGCTGGCCGTCAACCACGTCTACGGCGGCTGGGGCCGCTTCACCAGCCGCTTCCTGGACTTCCTCGACCCCCGCGCCACCGCCGAGGTGTCCCGGCAGATCCGGCGCGGCCTCGGCCGCGGCGCCCACCCCGCCCAGATCCGCCCCGTCGGCGGGTTCAACGCCAACCTCCACCCCCTCCTCGTCCCGGACGAGATCGGCCCCGACCGCGACCGCACCCCCATCGCCGAAGCCGACCTCGAACTCGTCCACGACGAAGCCACCGACCAGGTCCGCATCCACCTGCGGACCACCGGCGAACCCCTCGACGTGCTCTACCCCGGCTTCCTCGCCCCCGTCCTGCTGCCCGCCCGCATCGCGCCCCACCTCGCCGACCACCCCGGCGGCGTCATCGACTTCCGACCCCTCGCCCCCCGCCGAACGCTGGACGCACCCGGCGGCCCGGTCACCGTCAGCTCCCGGCTCCGCCACCGCCACGTGGTCCTCCAGCGCCGCCGCTGGCTGCTGCCACCCGCCGTGGTGGCCCGGCTGCGCGCCGACCTCACCGCCGACACCCACCCCCACCGGGTACCCGCCGCGGCCACCGCCGACTGGCGCGCCCACCTCGGCCTACCCGAACAGGTCTTCCTGCACCCCGTCGCCGGCGCACCCACCGGCCGGGCCACCGAGGACTTCCTCAGCCGCCTGACCCGCCCCAAACCGCACCTCGCGGACCTCGGCAACGCCCTGCACCTGCGCTGCCTCGCCAAATGGCTGTCCCGGCACACCGACGGCGTCGTCCTGGAGGAAGCCCTGCCCGCCCCCGGCGGCCTGACCGCGCCCACCCGGGCCGTCGAACTCGCCCTGGAGGTCTACCGGGACGGACGTCCACGATGACCCGCCCGCCCAGCCCGCAGCACCACGACAGGAGCGCACCGGACATGCCGGCCCCCGACCCCCAAAACCGCCCAGGACAGGATCCTCACGACCACAGTGCACTGGACGTCGTCGCCTACTACCACCACCCGGTCAAAGCCCCCCTGTTGCGCGAGGTCATGCTGCCGCTCGCCGCCACCGCGACCGCCGACGGCACCGCCGCCCACGTCGAACGACACTGGCTGCACGGCCCGCACCTACGACTACGCCTCCAGGGCACCGACCCCGCCGCCGTAGCGCACACCGCCGCAGCCGCAGCCGCACACGTCCGCACCTGGCTGCGCGCCCACCCCTCACACAGCGACCTCACCGAGGCCCAACTCCTGCAACAGGCCGCCGAGACCGGGCGCGCCGAACTCATCCCCCCGCCCTACGGACCGATCCACCCCGACAACACGACCCGGATCGAACCCGTCGACCGCACCCCCGTACGCACTCTCCTCAAAGCCGACGGAACCGCCCTGCGCGAAGACCTCCTGCGCCACGGCCTGGACGCCCTGCGGGCCGGCGCCGCCTTCCTCGGCCGGCACGGGGACACCGACCGGGCCCGGCTCCGCCTCGCGGTCACCGCCCTGGCGGCCCACGCCTGCGCCCACCCCGGCGGCCTCACCGGCGGACACTGGTCCTACGTCTCCCACCTCGAAGACTTCCTGCTCCACGACGACCCCGACGGAAGGCTCCGCGCCACCTTCGAACAGCACGCCGAACGCGCCGGGAACACCGTCACCTCCCTCGTCGCACGCATCGCCGACGGACGCACGGACGACTGGGAACAGGTCTGGGCCGACTTCTCCCGCAACGCCTGGCAGCTCACCCGCCAGCGCCACGCCGCGGGCGCCGACCTCCACGGAGACCCCCTCGCCTACCGGACCCGGGCGGCCGCCACCGGCGACGCCGCCGCCTACGAACGCTGGAACCAAGACATCCGCACCCGCTACAGCGAGTTCCACCAGCTACTGCGCCGCGCCGACCCCCAGGGCACGATGTGGAGCCGCCCCGACTACCTCATCCACCGGGCCTGCACCAACGCCCTGTACCGGCTCTTGACGATCTGCGACGTCCGCCCGCTGGAGCGCTACCTCGCCGCGCACCTCGTCGTCCGCGCCGTGCCCGCCCTGACCGGCTGCGACTGGCGCACCGAAATCGACACCGTCATTGACGCCGTGGAGGCACGGACATGACCGGCGAACACACCGGTGAGCACACCGGCCAGGACGCCGGCGAACGCACCGGCCAGGACGCCGGCAGAAACCACGCGCACGGC
The DNA here is from genome assembly GCF_026340975.1 of Streptomyces sp. NBC_01214. Taxonomy (GTDB): domain Bacteria; phylum Actinomycetota; class Actinomycetes; order Streptomycetales; family Streptomycetaceae; genus Streptomyces. The sequence goes on from NZ_JAPEOS010000001.1 coordinate 4,724,667, forward strand.
GGCGACCGGCTGCGTCCCGGCACCGCCGCCACACCGCTGCGCGCCGGCCTGCACCTGCGGGGACGCCGCGGCAACCTCACGCTGGAAGGCAGCACCGCCGTTCCCACGGTGTGGGGCCTACTGGAGGAACCCCTGCGCTCCGGCCGCCTCGCCGAGTTCCGCGAGGGCCTGGAGCAGGGCTCGGCCGTCCGCACCGCCGTCGACACCCTCCTCGGCCGGCTCACCGACCACGACCTCCTCATCCCCGCACCCCCCGCCACCGGGCACCCGGGCCCATCCGCCACCGGGCACTCCGACCCCGCCGTCGCACGATGGATCGACGCCACGGCCGCACGCCCCGCCGACGCGGCCGCCCTCCTCGCCACCGCCCGCGCCGAGGTCCTGGCCCACGACCCGGCCTCCCCGCCCGCCGCCGCTGCCGTACGGGCGCTGGCGGCCGGCGGTGTGCCCGTCACCCTCAGCCCCGACCCGGACCTGCCCCGCGACGGCGTCCTGCTGACCGTCCGCGGTGCAGGTCCGGACCGGGCGGTCGCAGCCGGGCGGTGCGGCGCCACCGGATACGTGACCGCCCCCGGCAGCGCGGCCCAGGCACGCGCCGACGCGGCAGCCCTGGAGGCCCGGCTCACCGACGCCGCGGACGCCGCCGACGGCGCCGATGGCGCTGCCGCGCCGCAACCCCACCAGACTCCGCGCACGTTCGCCGCACTCCTGGCCGGCGCCGCCGCCCACCGGCTGCTGTGCGCGGCCGCCGGGCTGCCCGACCCGGCCACCGAGGCCGACGACCCCCGACTGCTCCCCGGCATCCCCGCCGTCCTCCTCGCCGACGCCCGCCCCGCGCGCGCCGACCACCACAGCTGGCTCGGCCCCGAACGGATCGACGCGGACCGCCGCGCCCACCTCGCGCCCCCGGCCGGGCTCGCCGAGGCACTCCAGCGCATCGCCGTCCTCGGGGACCGCCGCTGCGGACCCCTGCCCGGCCCCCTACCGGGGGACCTGCCCCAACTTCCGGTACCCCTCGCCGCCTGCGCCCTGCCCGGCCCCACCACCGGGCACGCCACCACCCCCCGCACCCTGACCGGCGGCGGGCCCCGCCTCGACCTGGCCCGCCTCGAAGTGTTCTGCCGCGCTGCCGAACTACTCCTCGGAGAGACTGCGTTCACCGTCGGGGCCGATTCGGGGCACGCCCGAGGCCGCGCCCTGCGCCACGCCACCGCCCGCCGCCTCGCCGCCGCCCCGCACGGCCGCCCCCCGGTGGACCCGGCCCGATGGTCCGGCCACCCGCAGCTCCGCCATTGGTGGACGACCCTGACCGGGCGGCTCGCGGTCCCCGCACGACTGGAAGTACACCGAGCGGCCCCCCACGCGCAGGCGTACCGGGCCGTGGTCCGCCGCACTCCGCCGCGGCCGGGGCGCGGGCCGGGCCCCCTGCTCGGCGAGGCCGTCGAGGCGACGCCCGGCGACGCCGCCGCCTTCGCCGCGTTGGCCGCCGTCACCACCGTCTGTACTGCCGCGGCCGGGGCGCCCGACACCACGTCACCGCCCTCCGGAGGCGCGGCCGCCCCGCTCGCGGCGGCCGGTGTGCCCACCGCCGCCTGGGAGGACCTCGGCTGGACCGGGGGCTGGCTCGCCGACCTGGCCGTACGCGAGGAGGCCTTCCGCACCACCCTGCACCAGCTGTCCGGAGCCGACCCCGCGATCACACCGCCCGCACCCGACCCCGCACCGGATGCCGGCCTCGCCGGCCTGCTGCGCTCCTTCGGCTTCACCGTGCTCCCCACCGCCGAGGAGGCCCGATGACCGCCCCCGCCACAGCCTCCGCCCCCGCCACGGCTCCCGCACCCGCACCCGGTTCCGCGGTCGGTCCGGGCCCCGTCCCCGTGCTGGACGCGGCCGCCGCCCTGGCGGCCACCACCGGCCGGGCCGCGGTCCTACTGACCCGCTGGACGCTCGGCCTCGCCGAGGAACTGAGCCGCCACGCCCTGCACCAGCCCGTGACCCTGGTCCCGGTTCGCTACGACGGGCCGCTGGCGGTGATCGGACCGGTGCTCCGGCCTGGCGGCGCGGCCTGCCTGGTCTGCACCGAGTACCAGCGCCTGGCGACCGCGGGCGGCCGGGTCCCGTGGCAGACCCCGAAGCTGACCCTGGCCGGAGTGCCCTCACCAGCCCTGACCCCGGCCGTAGAGGCCCTCGTCCACGACCTCCTCGACCTCGACTCGGACCCCGGCCCCGATGCGGATGCGGATGCGGATGCGGCCGTTGTCCACCTCGTCCACCAGGGGCGCGGCACCTGGTCCACCCACCACGTCCGCCCCGTCGGCGGCTGCGACGTGTGCCGCCCACTGCCCTCCGACACGCAGACACCGCTCCCCCCACTCCCCTCCGGACCCCGCCCGATGCCCGACCCGACCGTCCTGCGCGCCCCCAACCCCCGTACGACCGGCGCCGCACTGCGCGCCGCCCTGCACGACGAACGGTTCGGCCCCGTACGGCTGCTGCGCCGCTCCGAGGACTCGGCGTTCAGCCTCACCAGCGCGCTCGTCACGGACGGCAGGTCCATCGACGACGGCGGTTACGGCCGGGCCCGCACCTTCCCCGACAGCGAACGCATAGCCCTCTTCGAGGCCGTCGAACGGTACGCGGGCATGCGCCCCACCGGCCGCCGCACCGACCTGCTGGCCTCCTTCGCCGAACTGGGCCCCGACCGGGCCTTGGACCCCGCACGGCTCGGCCTGCCCGACCCCGCCCACCACGGCCACCCCGGCTCACCCACCGTCCCCTACACCCCGGACCTGCCGCTCCACTGGGTACACGGCTGGTCCCTCACCCACCAGAGGACGATCGCCGTCCCCGAACACGTCGCCTACTGGGACGTGCCGGGACCGGACCGGCCGCGCGTCGTGTACGAGTCCTCCAACGGCTGCGGCCTCGGCAACAGCCCCGAAGAGGCCGCCCTGCACGGGCTGTTCGAGGTAGCCGAACGCGACGCCTTCCTCATGGCCTGGTACGCCGCCACCCCGCTGCGCCGCATCCACCCGCCGGCCGACGACACCGACACCCTGCTGCTCGCGGACCGGGCGGCGGCCGCGGGCTACCGGCTCCTGCTCCTGGATGCGACCAACGACTTCGCCGTCCCGGCCGTCCTGGCCGTCTGCCGCTACGAGGGCGGCCATCCCGGCGCGCCGCGGATGTTCCTCGCGGCCGGCGCCCACCACGATCCGCGCGCCGCCATCCGCTCCGCCGTCGCCGAGGTCGTCACCAACGTGCTGGAGGCACCGCACCGTTCCGCCGCCCGGGGAGGGCCGCGCGACCCCGAACGGCTGCGGCCCATGCTGGAGCACCCCGAACTCGTCCTCACCCTGGACGACCACGTCGGGCTGAGCACCCTGCCCGAGGCCGCCCCCCGCCTGGAGTTCCTCTTCGCAGACACTCCGGCCGCCACGGTCGACGAGGCCTGGCCCGGCGCCCCCCGCCCGGTGCCCGACCTCGCCGACCTCCTGACGCGGACCGTCGCCCGGCTGGCCCGGGCCGGACTGGAAGTGATCACCGTCGATCAGAGCGAGCCGGGGCTGCGCGAGCGGTTCGACCTGCACTGCGTGAAGGTCGTCGTCCCCGGCGCGCTCCCGATGACCTTCGGGCACGTCAACCGGCGCACCCTCGGCCTGCCCCGGCTATGGGACGTGCCCCACCGCCTGGGCCGCACCGGCCGGCCGATGCGCCACGGCGAACTGCCCCTGCACCCGCACCCCTTCCCCTGACCCGACCCGCGACGACGAGGACCGGACGACGTGACGACGACCGACAACGACACCAGCACCGGCACCAGCTCCGGCCCCGACACCAGCACCGGCACCAGCTCTGGCACCGGCACCAGCTCCGGCACGGGTGCCGTCGCCGGCACCTGGCACAGCCACCACCTCTTCCTGCACTCCACCACCGAGGCCACCGACCGCTTCCTCGTCCGGGACGTGGCCCCCCTCCTCGACGACCTCGTGGCCGCCGGCGAAGCCGCCGACTGGTTCTTCATCCGCTACGGGCAGGACGGCCCCCACCTACGGATCCGTGTCCGTACCACCGCGACCGCGACCGCTACCGCCGCAGGCCTCGCCGAACTACCGGAACTGCTGGCCCGGCGGGCACGGCAGGTGCCCGCCGTCCCCGGCCCCTGGCCCTCCCGACACGCCGAGATCCGCGCCGTGCCCTACGTACCGGAAACCCGGCGCTACGGCGGACCGCGGGCCCTGCCCGTCGCCGAAGCGCTCTTCGTCACTTCCACCCGCACCGCCCTCGACGTACTGCGGGCCCTGCCCGCCACGACCACGGCCGCATCCCGCCTCACCGCGGCCGCGGACCTCGCCCACACCACGGCGTATGCGCTCGGCATGGACCCGCTCGCCGCCGCACGCTGGCTCCGCGCACACGCGGCGGGCTGGCGCTGGGTCACCGAGGTGCCGCTGCTGCCCGCTGCCGCCGTCCACACCCGGGTCAACACCGTCCACGCCGCGCAGCGCACCACCCTCGGCGCCCGCGCCGCGGACCTGCACGACCGCCTCCGCTCGGGCACCGCGGCGCCCTGGTTGGCGCACTGGGCCGAACGGGTCCGGGAGGCCGACGCGGCTCTCGAGCGCCCCGGCGAGCGGACCCGGGCCGGGATCTGGGGCTCCCAGCTACACATGCTGTTCAACCGACTGGGAGTGAGCCCCGACGAGGAACGGGCCGTGTGTCGGCTGGCCGCGCGCACCCTGCTGGAGACGGGCGGACCGGCAGGCTTCTTCCCGCCCGGCCACACCGCCCCCGACCTGCAATACCTGGAACGCAGCAAGTTCCAGATCGGCCGCGGCGAGGACTCTGCACTGCGCCCACTGCCAGCTCCGGCCCCGGCGTCCGACACGGCCCGGGCGAGCGATCCGGCGAGCGATCCGGCCCGGGCGGGCGACCCGGCCGGGCCCGCCGAAATCCCGCTCCCCGCCGACCCGTTGCCCGCCGTGCCCCTGGCCGCGGTCCTCGCCGCACGCTCCTCGCTGCGCGGACCCCTCACCGGCCCGCTCGACACCGGCACGCTCGGCGCCCTGCTGTGGCACTCCCTCGCCGAGAGCGGCCGTAGCGAGCAGCACCTCGCCGACGGCACGACCCGCACCCTGGCCCACCGCCCCTACCCCAGCGCGGGCGCCCTCCACACGGCACGCGTCCGCCTCCTCGTCCTCGACGTGAGCGGTCTGCCCGCAGGCACCTACGACTGCGTCCCCGAACGCCGGACCCTGCGCCGCATCGGCCCGGTAGCGCCGCTGGAGGACATCACCGCCCTGTCGACCTACCTCTCGCGCCCGCCGACCGATCCGGACTGGATCGGCATCGCAGAGGCACCGGTACTCCTCGCCCTCTACGTCGACCTCGGCCTGCTGCGCCGCCGCTACGGACTGCGCGCGCTGCGCCTGGCCCTGTTGGAGACCGGCCACCTGGCCCAGACCCTGCTGCTCACGGCGTCGGCGCTGGGCCTGGGCGGGACCCTGCTGGGCGGCTTCCACGACGACCTGGCCCACGAACTGCTCGGGCTCCACGACCCGGACCAGCCGCTCCAGTACCTCCTTCCCCTCGGCCGCAAGTCGCACCGCAACGACGGGTGACCTGGGCACGCAACGGCACCGCACGGCACCGCACGGGACCGCACGGCACCGCGCCACTCAGGGCTCGTCGTCGACCGCGCCCGGTGCCAGGGCGGGGGAGGGGAACATGTGGCGCGCCTCGCCGCCGGACCACCACACACCGACGGCGAGGACGGCTGCCGACTCCAGCAGTGCCGCGCGGGACAGTCCGCCGCAGGACAGCGGGGAGCAGCCCATCGAGGTGATCAGCTCCGCCGTGAAGGCTGCGGCAGCGGGGGTGTTGGCGCAGAACGGCACTGCCAGGGCCGCCCCTTCGAAGGCGGGCCGCGGCAGGGTCCAGATGCTCTCGTGGCAGATCCCGAAGGCCTTGGCGACACCGGCGTCCGGCGCGGCTGCCGCGATGCGCGCGGCGACGGAGTCCGTGCCGCCGGCGCTGGTCAGCCAGGGCCCGTCCGGCCCCGCCGCCATGGGCACCGTGCAGTCGAGCACCGTCCGCCCGGCCAGCACCGGGGCGAGCTCGCCGGCCAACCGCGGTGCGCTGTCCGCCGGTAGGGCCATCAGCACCGCCTCACCGTAAGCGGCCGCCTCGGTGAGGCCGCCGTGCCCGGCGGCTCCGATCCGGGCCGCAGTCGTCGCCGCGGCCGCCGCGTTGCGCCCACCCACCAGTACGCGGTGCCCGGCCCGTACCCAGGCACCGCCCAGGGCCGTCGCCATCGAGCCCGTGCCGAGAATGCCGATGCGCATGATGCTGCTCCCCTTTGCCCCTACGTCGTGGGATGTCATGCCCCGGACGCTAGGCGGGCCGATGCACACCACACGGTGTGCATCGGCCGGGCAGGATGGGGGGATGGGAGAGCGCGAGGAGCTGGCGGGGGACGGGTTCGCGGCGGACTGCCGGGCCCGGGTCGCCTTCGAGGTGTTGGCGAACCGGTGGGACAGCGTGGTGGTCTTCGTCCTCGGCGAGGGCGGCCCGATGCGCCCGCGTGCGCTGTTGGATCGGATCGGCGGGATCAGCCCCAAGGTGCTCAACGACGCGCTCAGGCGACTGGAGCACAACGGCCTGGTGGAGCGCCGCCGTTACGCCCAGGCGCCACCGCGCGTCGACTACGCCCTGACCGAGGCCGGCGCGGCCCTGATGGTCCCCATCCGCGCGATGGGCAGCTGGGCCGCCCGCTACGCCGACACGGTCCTGGCCTCCCAGGACCGCTCCGGCACCCGCTAGGCGTTGTGGTCCGCACAGGATTCGGTGACGACGACTGCAATGACGACGACTGCGGTGACGACGGCTGCGGTGCCGGTGCTCCCGCTACGGTCTCAGGCCGATCGGGCCGCGCCCGCCCAGACGGCAGGCTTGCGCTGCGCCCAGGGCGCGGCCTCCTCCAGTTGCGCGGCGAGCCGGAACAGCACGTCCTCGCGTCCGTAGCCCGCGGCGAACTGGACACCGATCGGCAGGCCGGTCGCCGGGTCGGAGGCGAGCGGCACCGACATCGCGGGCGTGCCAGCGACGTTGAACGCGGCGGTGAACGGGGAGCGGTGGAACAGGTGCTCCAGCCAGCCCAGCCCGTCAGCATGCTCCGCGCCCCGGCCGTAGGTGCCCAGGGGCACCGGTATTTCGGGGAGGGTGGGCGTCAGCAGCAGGTCCTGGCCCCCAAAGTGGGCGCCGATCGAGCGGGCGACCCGGTTGCGTACGTCGAGGGCGTGCACGAACTGGGCACCGCTCACCGTGCGCCCCCACGCGTAGCTCGCGAGCATCTCGGGCTCGACGGTGGACTCGTCCACGGGGCGGCCGAACGAGCTGGCGAGGTCGTCGATCCACGTCACCAGGTTCGTGGCCCACAGACGGGCGTTGGCCAGCATGAACTCCTCCCAGCTCACGCCGAGGTCCACGACGGTGACCTCGACCCGGTGGCCGAGTGATTCCAGCAGCCGGGCGGCGGCCAGGGTCGCCCCGCTCACGGCCGGCTCCACCGCACGCCCGCTCCAGGGGGTGGTGAGCAGGCCGACGTGCAGACGGCCGGGATCCCTGGTGATCTCTTCGAGGTACGGGCGTCGGGGGCGCTCCGCGAAGTAGGGGTCGCCGGTCTCCGGGCCCTGGATCAGGTCGAGCAGGGCCGCGCTGTCGCGCACGGACCGGCTGAGCCCGCCGTGCACCGCGAGGCCGTTGAAGACCTCGTCGGCGTCCGGCCCCAGCGAGATGCGGCCGCGAGTGGGCTTGAGCCCGAACAGCCCGGTGCTGGCTGCCGGCACCCGGATCGACCCGGCCGCGTCGGTGGCGTGCGCGAGGGGAGCGATGCCGGCGGCGACCGCCGCGGCCGACCCGCCACTGGAGCCGCCCGGGGTCCGGGTGAGGTCCCAGGGGTTGCGCGTGGCACCGTACAGGACCGGCTCCGTGGTGGTGCTGTAGGCGAATTCGGGCGTGGCCGTGCGGCCCAGCGTCACCAGGCCGGCCCGGCGCAGCCGCCGCATCAGGAAGGAGTCCTGGCCGGCCACGTTGCCGGCGGCCAGGCGGCTGCCCAACTCGACGCGCTTGCCCCGCATGGACACGGCCAGGTCCTTGATGAGGAACGGCACGCCCGCGAGCGCAGTGCTGCCCGGAACGGGGGCGTCTCGGCGGGCCAGCTCTCCACGACGGCGTTGATCCGCGGGTTCACGGCCGCCAGAGCGGCCTCGGCGGCGCTGGTGAGCTCCGCCGCGGTCACCTCTCCCCGGGCAACGAGCCCGGCCAGTCCCACGGCGTCGTACTGGGTGTATTCGTGCAGCTCCACGGCGTTCCACCTACGTTTCCGATCGGTCCCGCGTGATACCGAGTGGTATCGTTTGGGAGTGGTCGGTAACGTACATGGGTTGAGATCGAGAGGCACCGACCCAGGCGACCGAAGCGAGGCACACCATGACGAGCAGCCCCCCGAGACCGGGCCGGGACTCCAGGGTCGCCCGCCTCCCCCCGCGCGAGCGCATCCTCGACGCCGCCGAGGAACTCTTCCTCCTCGAGGGCGTCAGGGCCGTCGGGGTCCAGGCCATCGCCGAGCGGGCGAAGACGACGAAGATGGCCCTCTACCGTCACTTCGCCACCAAGGACGCGCTGATCGAGGAGTGGCTGAGGATCGTGGCGGCGGGGTACGCGACCGCCTTCGACCAGGTGGAAGCCGAACACCCGGACGACGGCCGGGCTCAGGTGCTCGGCGTGGCACGCTTCATCGCCGACGGGCTGCCGGACATCGCCCGACGGGGCTGCCCCTTCGTCAACTCCATCGCCGGCCTGCCCGATCCCGACCATCCGGCGCGTCGGTTGATCGAGGACCACAAGGCCGCTCAGCGGCGCCGCCTCACGGCCATGTGCGAGCGGGCCGGCGCGCCCGCGCCCGACGACGTCTCCGCAGAGATCACCTTCCTCCTGGAAGGCGCCCAGATCAGCGCGCAGAACGGCAGCGTCGACCGCGCGGGGGACAGGCTCGTGGCCGCAGTCTCGGCAGTCGTGGACAGGGGGACGACGGCGCGGGAGGAATGAGCCGCGTGGACGCGCGCGCGGCGCCGGGGCCCCGACCGGTTTTCCACGGGCCTTGTCCAGGGGGCTCCTGTTGCACACCGCGGGAACAGCCGACCTCGCCCTCCACTACCGGGGCGAGGACAACCTCATCGTCAACCTCTTCGAACGGGAGGGGCACCACGACCACACCGCCCTACCCGACGACGACAACGTCGTGAACGAGATCGGCAAGCGGCGGGAGACCGTTCCACTGCCCGAAGGTCCGGTCATCGTGCAATCGCAGATGGCGGACGGCCCGTGGGAGGCGAAGCTGAAGCACCTGGAGCCGCACGGCAGACCACCGCAGAGCGGCACCGGTCCGGCGCACGCCACCGCTCCGACACAGGTGGCCGGCCCGGGCAAGGTCCGGGGCCGGCTGCGGCGGGGCAGCCGCTGAGCCCCCAAGCGGGCTGACGCCGCACCGCCCCGACCCTGGCCTGCTCCAGACACCGACCCGATCCGACGGGGCCCGGCCCGGCACGTGATGTGCCGGACCGGGCAGGCGGTCAGAAGTCCCAGCTCTGGCTCCGTGCGCCGTTGCAGCTCCAACTCACCAGCAGCTGCCCGATCTCAGGCCGGCCGGCCAAGATGTCGAGGCACTTTCCGTTCACCCGGTTACGGATTTCGTTGCCGTTGCGGTACCACTTTTGGTGGAGAGCGCCGTAGCAGTCCCACAGGCTCACCGAGCCCTGCTCGCCCAGGTGGGGACCGTAGATCTCCAGGCACTTCCCGTTCATGCTGGAACGGATTTGCTCACCGTCCCAGTACCACTGCTGGTTGGTGCCGCCGTGGCAGTCCCACGTCACGGTGGAGGCGCCGTTCTCCTGGTGGAACATGAAGACGTCGGCGCACCTTCCGTTCAGATTGGACTTGAGGAGCGGCGCCGCCGCAGCCGCGGGCGAGCCCGTCAAAGCGGCTCCGGCCAATAGCCCGGTGACCGCCGCCAGCAGCATCAGTCGTCGCATGGACCTCATGATTTCCCCTTCCCATCGCGGTTGCGCGGTTGCGCTGACCCCTGTCTAGCCCCCCGTTGATGTCCGGCGCCGGAACGAGGATTCCGGACATCAAAAGCTGGACAAACACCACCCGACACGACGGCGGACGCCGCAGGAAGGAAGCCATGCCACGTCCCGAACGCCCGCTCGACCTGGACTCCGGTCCGCTGACACGCTTCGCGGCCGATCTTCGGACGCTGCGCGAGACAGCGGGCCGGCCGCCTTATCGGGCACTGGCGAAAAGGGCACATTATTCGTCCACGACGCTCTCGGACGCCGCAGGCGGCAACACCTTCCCGAGCCTCGCCGTCACACTCGCCTACGTCGAGGCCTGCCACGGCGACCGCCATGCATGGGAAACCCGATGGCATGCGGTCGCCACCGAGATCGCCGCGAGCGCACGCCCCGACGAGACCGCACGAACCAGCCGGCAGGACGCGCCGTACGCGGGCCTGTCGGCATTCCAACCAGAAGACGCCGACCGCTTCTTCGGGCGCGAGCGCCTGACCACCGAGGTGCTCACGAAGGTGCGCGAGCGCCGCTTCCTGGCAGTCTTCGGGCCGTCCGGATCGGGGAAGTCCTCCCTGCTCCGGGCAGGGCTCGTCGCCCGCGCACGGGCATCGGGGTGGCCGGTGATCCTCTTCACTCCGGGCCCGCACCCCGTGGAAGAGTGCGCGGTCCACCTCGCCGCCGCGACCGGTCAGGCCCCCGGAACGCTGGCAGCCGAACTGCTGGACGACCCCGCGGCCCTGCACCTGCGCATCCGGCAGACCATGATCGACCACACGCCGGACACGGACACGCTGATCGTCGTCGACCAGTTCGAGGAGGTCTTCACCCTCTGCCGGGACCGGGACGAACGAGGCGCTTTCATCGCCATGCTGACCGCGGCCGCCACGACGCCCACCAGCCGAACCCGGGTCGTCCTCGGCGTCCGCGCCGACTTCTACGGCCACTGCGTCCAGGATCCCCGCCTGGTCGAAGCCATCCGCGACGCGCAACTCGCCGTCGGCCCGATGAGCAGCCAAGAGCTGCGCGAGGCCATCACCCGGCCGGCCGTCCTCGCCGACTGCACGGTGACCGGCCCGCTCCTGGCCGCCGTGGTCGCGGACGCGACCGGCCAGCCGGGCGCACTGCCACTGGTCTCGCACGCCATGGTCGAGACCTGGCGCCGGCGCAGCGGCAGCCGCTTGACCCTGGAGGGATACCTGGCGGCCGGCGGAATCCAACACGCGCTCGCACACACGGCGGAAGCCGCCTACGGGACGCTGTCACCGATGCAGCAAGACCTCGCCCGGTCCCTGTTCCTGCGGCTGACCGCACTGGGTGACGGCACCGAGGACACTCGGCGCCGGATCACCAGGGACGAACTGGACCCGAGCCCCGACATCACCTGCGTGCTCGAATCCCTCGCCCGGCAACGGCTCGTGACCCTGGACCAAGAATGCGTCGAGATCACCCACGAGGCGATCATCCGCTGCTGGCCGAGACTGCGCGCCTGGCTGACCGAAGACCGGGACCAACTGCTCCTGCACCGTCAGCTCACCGACGCTACCGCCGCTTGGGAAGCACAGGACCTTGATCCGCACGCCCTGTACCGGGGCGCCCGCCTGGCCGCAGCGCTGGACCTGGCCGCCGCCGACCGTAACCAACTGACCTCCAAAGAACGCCGCTTCCTCGACGCGAGCCGTGAAGCACAAGCCGGCGAGCTGGCGGCCGTCCGGCGCCGAACGGTCCGCCTGCGACAACTGGTCACGCTACTGACCGTGCTGGTGGTCATCGCGGCGACCGCGGGCGGGCTGGCCCTCGATTCGCGCGACGCGGCCATCGGGCAGCGCAACGTGGCCATCGCACGCAAGGCCGCCGCGAACGCGGCCGAGGTGCGCCAGCACGACCCCTCCCTCGCTGCGCAACTGAACCTGGCCGCGTACCGGCTGGCAGCCACCGACGACGTCCGCGACCAGCTCATGAGCACGTTCGCGACGCCGTACACGAGTCGCCTCACCGGCCACACCTCCGACGTGGTCTCGGTCTCCGTCGCCCCGAACAGCACGCTGTTGGCCACCGCGAGCTGGGACCGCACCGTCCGGCTGTGGGACATCACACACGCCCACCGCCCCCTCCAACTGGCCGTCGTCCACCAGCCGGAGCGGCTGATGTCGGTGGCGTTCGACGAGGGCGGCCGCATCCTGGCCACGGCGAGCGAACGCTCCGTGCGGCTGTGGGACGTGACCGACCGGCACGCACCCGCCGAACTGAGCACACTGGCGGACCAGCGGTCCGCGCCGACCTGGGTGGCGTCCGGGCCGGACGGCCTCCTCGCCACCGGCCACACCGACGGCGCGGCGCGACTGTGGAACGTCAGCGACCCCCGCCGCCCGCAGCTGCTGGCCACCCTGCCCGGCCACTCGGCCACGGTCACCTCGGTGACGTTCAGCCCCGGCGGCCACGTGGTGGCGACCACCGGCGACACCACCACCAGACTGTGGGACGTCGACGACCCCGCACATCCGCTCCTCCGCGACGTCCTGCGCGGCCACACCGACACCGTGACCTCGGCCGCGTTCAGCCCCGACGGCAAGACCATGGCGACCGGGAGCTGGGACCGTACCGCACGGGTCTGGGACATCGCGGCCGGCCCGCGAACGCAGACAGCCGCCGTCCTGCCCGTCCATCCCGCGATCGTCTGGTCGGTGGCCTTCAGCCCGGACGGCGCCACCCTCGTCACCGTCGGCGGGTCCACCCTGTTCTGGGACGTCACCACCCCGGCACGCCCGAACCGGACCAGCACCGTCCAGGGCGGCTTTTACCAGGCCGCGTTCAGCCCGAACGGCCGCGTGCTCGCCAACTCCGACCGCCTCCTGGACCTGCGGGACCTGTCCCTCGCCACCCACGACGACGTGGTCACCTCCCTGGCGTTCGGCCCCGGCGGCCACCTGCTCGCCAGCGCCAGCTGGGACGGCACCGCACGGCTGTGGCAGGTCACCGGTGGCCGGGCCCTGTGGCCCCTGTCGGTCCTGCACGGGCACACCAAGTTCGTCCGGTGCGTGGCCTTCAGCCCGGACGGCCGCACCCTCGCCACCGCCAGCGAGGACGGCACCGTACGCGTGTGGGACGTGAGCGACCCCCGCAGACCGCGACAGACGTCGCTCCTCGCCCCCGGCGGCGGCGAGGTCGCCGGCGCCGCCTTCGGCCCGGACGGCCACGGCCACCTGCTGGCCCTGTGGGCACAGGGCACGGCCGGACTGTGGGACCTGACCGATCCCGGCAACCCCCGACCACTGAGCCGGATCGCTGAGGACGGACCCCACGTCACGACGGCCTCGTTCCGGCCGGACGGCCGCACGCTGGTGACGAGCACCGGCGAATCCGGTTCGCTGAGGTTCTGGGACATCAGCGAACCGCGCAGCCCACGGGAACTACCGTCCCCGTTCCGCTCCGACCCGCTGACCAGCGCCGCATTCAGCCCCGACAACCGGACACTGGCCGCCTTCCACCGTACGGACAAGACCCTCTGGCTGATCGACGTCCACGACATCCACCACCCGGCGAAAATGACGCAGCTACCGACGTCCGGCTCCTGGCTCTACACCGTGACCTTCGACGCGGCCGGCCGCCGACTGGCCGCCGGAGCCGCGGACAGCAAGGCCCTGCTGTGGGACATCGGCGGCGCGGCCACTCCCACCGTCCTCACCGGCCACACCAACCCCGTACCAGCCGTCGCCTTCAGCCCGGACGGCAACACCCTGGCCAGCGGCGGCAACGACTTCACGATCCGACTACGGGACACCGGCCTGGACAAGGTCGCCACCCGCATCTGCGACAGCGCCCACCCCCGGATCACCAAAGCCCAATGGGCCCAGTACTTCACGGCGGTCGACTTCACCCCACCCTGCCCCACCACATGACAGCCACCAGCACCCCACGTGAGCCCGGCCCGACAGCACGCACCGGGCCCCCGCTGCCGTCCACCCCAAGACACCTCCCGGACGGGTGAACTCGCCGATCCGGCCGCTCCCGGATCCCGGCAGGGCCGTTGAGCGGGGCGGAGCGGTGATCTTTCTTCCGCCTCCGCCCCGCTCGTTCCCACGCACCCGATCGAGGAGACACCCCCTTGGCCACCGCCGATCTTCCTGGTCCCGACTCGCTGCTGCGCCGCACGCTGGGGGAGTGGCGGATCGGATTGGTCGCATGGCGGCTGCTGGTCCTACAGACCGCGGATCCGGCGGTCGCCGCCGGCATGCGCGACTTCTCCACCTACCGCGCGCACCCGTGGCGGCGCATCGAGCACACGATGGACAGCGGGAAGCGGCTGTTCTTCTCCGACCGTGAAGGGCTGCGCCGCGAGGTCGCCCGCCTGGAGCGCACGCACCGCCGTCTGGCCGGGACCGACGAGCAGGGCAGGCCCTTCACCGCGTCGGACCCGGCGGTGCGGGTATGGGTGCTGGTCACCTTGTACGAGTGCATGACGGCGATGCGGGAACTCTCGGGACGCCCGCTGGCGCCGCGCGAACTGGAGCAGATGTACGCAGAGTTCCGTGCGGTGTGTTCCGAGTTCGGCTTGTCCGACGACCTGTTCCCGGCCACGGCCGCCGACGTGCCCGCGTACATGGACCGCACGATCCGCGAGCGCCTCGAATACAGCGAGCCCGTGCGCTACTTGCTCTTCGACATGCTCCGCGAAGCCCCCGCACCCCGCCGCCTGGGCCCCCTGAAGCCGGCCTGGCCGCTCCTGCGCACGGTGGCCGCCCAGGTGATCGGCGCACTGACCGTCGCGGACCTGCCAGAAGCCTTCCGCGAGCGCTTCGGCCTGCCCCGCACCCGCCGCGCGGCCCTGCTGTCCTTCATCCTGCACCGCACTCTGCGCGTGCTGATGAACGCCCTGCCCGAGCACCGCCGCTACCGCACCCCACCGGCCGGCGTCCCGTTGACCCCACAGCCCTCCACCACCTCCACCGCCTCCACCGACCTCTCTTCCACGTCGGCACCACGCCCCGTCCGGTTTCCCGTACCACGCCGCCGCAAGGACGCCGATTCCCGCCCGGTGCGTCTGCGGACCTTCTTCCACCAGGTCCTGGACCAGACCGGCGACGGTCGCATCAGCTCGGCCGACCTACAGGCCATGGCGCACAACGTGTGCTGGCCGCTCGAACTCGCCGCTGAACGCGAAGCCCCCGTCTACGCCGCCTTCGAGACGTGGTGGCAGCAGCTACGGACCGGCATGGACGCCGATGGGGACGGACAGGTGACCTGCGAGGAGTTCATCACCGCCATGCTCACCGGAATCGACTCCGGGCCGGCCTACCTCGAGCAGGGACTGCACGTCGCCGTGCGGGCGGTCTTCCACGCGGTGGACACCGACGGCAGCGGACACCTGTGTGCCGATGAGTACCGCAGGGTCTTCGGCGGCTCCCGGGTCCACCTCGCCGAACTCAACCACGGCTTCCGCCAGCTCGACCACGACGGAGACGGCCGCATCACCGAAGACGAATTCGTCCAGGCGTTCACCGACTTCTTCACCGCCCGCACCGACAACACGGCCGGCAGCCAACTCCTCGGCCGCCCCTAGACCCTGTCGGGCGACGTGCCGGGGCGTCCGCTGAGCCCCCGTACGCCGCCCCGCACGGCCCGGCCGCCCCGCCGTTCCCCACACCCGGCGGCCACTGCGGCGGCCGGGCTCATTGACTGGTGCGGATCTCGTCGATGCGCTTCGCCAGAGCCTGCGTCTCCGCGATCAGCCGCGCGTGCGCCTTCTTCTGCTCCTGGTCACCGCGGGCCCTGAACGCCGCGCTGAAGTGGGGTTGGAGCTGGGTCCACCAGCCGTAGTCCAGCATCGCCCACGCCTGCGGGCACAGGGGGGCGCGGGTCTTCGGGAGATAGCCGCTGTCGACGAGGGACGCCTGGTACTTCTTCGGGTCGCTGCCCTCCAGGTAGCACAGGAAGTTGAAGGCCCGCTGCTGCGTGACGGGGTGGTCGCTCGACATGCCCTCCAGCGTCGGCGTGCCTTCCTTGCGGGCGATCTCGTCGAAGAGGATCGCGGCGGCCAGCGACGGGCCCGGCCCGACCTCGTTGACGGTGTAGAAGGACGCGTAGCCGTCGGCCGCGTCCTCCTCGAGGCCGAGGTTGGCCAGGAGGAGCTGGCGTTGCAGGGCGTGCCCCATCTCGTGGCCGAAGATGAACTCGGTCGACAGCACGGTCAGATCGTCGGTGTTGTACTCGGACGCGGGGAACGGAGCGGGCCGTTCGACGGTCTTCACGACGTCGGCGAGGGCCTTCTCGATCTCGGTCAGGAACGGCGGCGGGATGAAGATCGTCCTGCCGTCGGGCTGGGTGACGGCGTCGGTGACGCCGGGCGGCACGTCCGCGGTGACCTTCACGACCATGTCGTGCGGGAGGGTGAGGGATCGGTTCACCCAGTCGGCCGTCCGCTCCAGCACACGGGATTTCCGGATCAGTGCCACGGCCTCCCGGTCCGCCGGTGCGACCGTCCGGGTCTCGTAGACGACGGTGACCCGGCCGGAGCGCGCCGCCTGGGGGCGAGGTCCGGCTCCCGGCCCCTGCCCGGCGTCGCGGGCCTCACCGCTGCACCCGGTCACGACGACCCCGACGAGGGCCAGCACGCCTGACAGCGCGATGCGCGCCCTCTTCGAGCAATCGGCGGTGTTCGGCATCCTTGGTCGGCTCCCGTCGTACGTTCCCGCACCGATCCTCAGGCCGGCCGCGGGCCCTTGCCCGTCGAGACGCGCGTTCGGGGGATCGTTCGCCCGCCGCCTGCGGCCCCGGTCACCCGGAGATGGGTGCTGACACCCATGGACAAGATCAGCAGCGGATTGCAGGGTGGCACGGAGCGAAGGTTCCAGCCACAGGTCGCAGGAGCCTCGGGAAGCCCCGACGGCGATGACGGTGTGCCCAGCTACGGGCGTCGAGAGCAAGGGCGGCGGCGATCGTGCACGTCGACGCAGAGAAGCAGGTGCCGGGGCGACCGGGCCTTGAAGGACGGGAAGGGGGGACAGCTGTGAGGGGAAGGACGAGATGCCGGGCCGTGCCGGTGAAGGCGCTCGCCGCCGCCGGAATCTGCCTGGCCGTGCTGGGCGCAGCCGCAGCATGGCTCACCCTCGGGCGTGAGCCGTCCCCGCCCTGCACCCGCCTGGCGCACGACACGCGGGTGCGGACGTCGATGGGCGCCGCGATCCAGCCCGGCATGAGCTGCACGGCACTCGGGGAAGCCATCGTGAAGGCGACCGCATGCAGCGAACCGGGCCGTCACGCCCGAGCGCAGGCGCAGACGATGAAGGACGTGCTCTTCGCACTCGCCTGGGTACAGCCGAAGAACATCGACCTCGACCCCGCACTGCGGGTCCCCCTCGCCACCGCCCTGGCCGATTACGAGCCCGACCTGCACGAGATGCTCGCCGGTGTGGACAGCGAGTACGTCCTGAAGGCGGGCCACGACATGCCGCTCTGGGAAGCCGGGGGTACCGACCACCTGTCGGTCTACCACACCGTGTTCGGCGCAACCTTGGGAGCGGTGGCCGAGGACCCCCGGGCCTACGCCCTGCTCCGGTCGGCCGAGACCCGTACCGCAGCCGAGCGGCTCGCCGCAGTCCCCACGGGTGCGACCGGCAGCGAACTCTCGCTGCAGCCGACGAAGAACGCCCGGGCCTTCGGCATCCTGGACGCCGTCGCCGTCGCCGT
This sequence comes from Streptomyces sp. NBC_01214, assembly GCF_026340975.1. GTDB lineage: Bacteria > Actinomycetota > Actinomycetes > Streptomycetales > Streptomycetaceae > Streptomyces. Next base: position 4,742,483 of record NZ_JAPEOS010000001.1, read on the forward strand.
CGCCGTCGCCGTCGCCGTCGCGGCCAAGAGCCAGGACGCCCCCGAAGCCCGGAAATGGCACGCCACGGTCTTCGACCACCTGCTCAACGAACGGGCGGACCGGGCGGACCAGGCGGCTCCGGCCGACCACCTCACTGCCACCTGGCTGCAGGAACTGAAGGACACCCCCGGACCGGCACGCGCGGACCGGCTACGCACCCAGGGCGTTGACATGGCCCGCACCTGGGCACAGGCACGGGACATGGACGAGCAGACCCGCAAGGACCTTCTCCCCGAGGTGGAGAACAGCGCCCCGTACGCCTACCGGGCAGCGAAGCCCTAGCAAGCGCCTTGCCGGTCCGACCCGATCGACAAGACCCCCTAGAAGCCGGTGGAGCGGTCTGTCACATACTGTGCGGGCCCGGCCCGTTCATGTCGGTCATGCGGGACGTCTCCCCTGGCCACCGGCCTCGTCATACGTGCCTTCGGGCACCTGGTCCGCCCCGGAAGGAATACCCGTCGTGCCATGGCAATGGATCGGCCTTGCTCTCTTCACCCTCACCCTGCTGCCCGCGGGTTCGGCCATGCTGGCCGACCGGGTTCCCCGCACCTGGCGTGGTCGGCTCGCGCCGGTGCGGCCTCGCGGCGCAGCCCTCCTGCTGATCTACGCCGCCGCACCCGTCAACGCGATACCGCGACTGACCGGTGCCGCTCCGGACACGGCCCTGATGTGCACGGCGGTCGGCGGGGCCCTGGCAGTGGGGGGCTGCCTGGTACTCGGCTTCGCCACGCACTGGCCGCGGCGCAGTCCGCGAAGGAGCGAACGGGGGCACGCGTGACGGCGACGACGTCCCCGTCGAGCAAGCCGCCGGCCCGAGGGCGCAAGGGGAACGGGTAGCGATGGGAACGGGTGCCGGTGCAGGTGCCCGAGTTGGTACACCCGCGCCCGGACGGCGTTGCCAGAGCCGCGCCAGTTCCTCCGCCGTGCCGTCCAGAGGCGCGGCCGGGCCCAACCCCAACGGGCCGGCTCGCCGAGCAGTTCCCTCAGCCTCCCCAAGGTGCCTGCCGCTTCTTCTCCCGGGCGACGACGTGACCACGGCCGTGAGCAACCTTCGTACGTACGCGGCTACGACAGAGCCGTCAGGACGAGGCCATCACGACGGGGTCACCGTGCTCTCGGGCCCACGGGCTCACCCGTCCGATTCGAGGAGCATGATGACCCTCCCGTAGCTGGTCGGTGTCGAAATGGGCGTCCTGGTCATAGCCGTAGAGCTCGGCCAGGGCTTCCTGAGTGGTGGGCTGAGCCATGGGGCTTCCTTCTCTCCGTACATGGGCCATGATGCGAAATTGAGTGTCAAGGATTTCTTGACGAGTCGGCTGCGTCAAGGTTTTCTTGACGCATGTTGATCTTGAAGTTGAAGGACCGGCACCGGGACCTCTTCCCTGCCACCTCCTCCATGGCCGCCGTGCTGCCGCTCGCCGTGAGCCTGCCGGCCATCACAGTGGTGTTCGGCGGCCGGCTCGGTACCGCCGTCACCGTCGCCCTGATCGTCGCGGGCCTCGCGCTCATCGCCTGCACGGCCGGCCTGGCCGCCCGGGCGGCGGCCCGCGACTCGGCCGAGCGGGCGCGCCACGACGAGGCGGCCCTCGACGCCCTCGAACCCCTCGCCGGGCTGCGTCGATGAGCGGCGAACCCCTGCTCCACCCGGTGGAGATGGACCGGATCCGGGAAGGGATCGCGGTAGCCGTCCTCGGCGCCCCCGAGGGGCTGGCCGACTCCCTCGAACACGACGCCCACGGCTACCTGCGCCTGGTGGACGCCTCGCGCGTCGGCGCCGAGGAGGCCAGTCGGCTGCTGCGCGAGGCCGTCCACGGCGCCAGGGCCGCCGGCCACAGTTGGGACACGGTGGGCCGCGTCCTGGGGGTGAGCCGCCAGGCCGCCCAGCAGCGCTTCGCGGGCAAGGCCGCGACAGCGTCGGCACCGCCCGCCGGGGGACCCAACGCCCCCAAGCGCCGCACCCTCAGCGGGTTGACCGCGTTCAACGAGATGGCCGCCTTGGAGGAGGCCGGCCGTGACGGCTGGCACATGGTCGGCTACGGCCCCTTCTTCCACGAGGTGGAGGCGTCCGGCCACCCCTGGGAACACTGCCGGGTGACCCTTCCTTCCCCTGCGCGACACCGACGGCTGGAATCAGAAGGGTGGATCCCGGTCGGCGCGGGCTGGTTCCCGTGGCGGTACTACAAGCGGCCCGTCGAGTCCGGTACCAAAGCCCCTGCCTAGTGGGTGTCTTGTCGGTCGGTCGGCCGGATCAGGAACGGATGACCCGCGCGGTCCGTGCCGCTCGGACGTACGCGCGGTACGGGCACGACGGGGGCGGGGAGAAGGCGTGGGGGCGCTTCTGTCCCCAGGCATCGGGAGCGGAACGTCCCGAACTTCCCCGCCCCGGCGCTCGCAAGCCCCGCATCAAGGTGGCGACCGTGGACAGCCCTTCCTGAACCCGCGGCCGAAATCCGGTAGACGCGGCACGGATACTGACGTCATGGCCGTTACCCAGCAGCTCGCCCGCATCCCGGAGGCGTATCTCGCCGCCTGCCGTCAGTCTGCCAGCGCGTCACCGGACCGCGATCCCCACTGGGATCCGCCGGCTCACGACGTGTTGGACCTGTCCTGGGCGCCGGCGCTGCTGAACCGCGTCGGGGAGGTGGCTGGACTCGAAGGGGCCCTTCGGGGGCGCCCCCACCGGCCTGGGCGTCTCCCAAGTCGCGCGCGTCTGCGAACTGCTCGGCCAGATCGACATGCCCGCCCTGCTCGCCGCCCTGCCGGCCGACGAGCGTGAAGCCGGATCCTTGATCGGCCAGGTGGGCCCCGTCGCCGGCGGTCTGAAGGCGTACCTGCTGGAACACTTCAACGCCTTGCGCGACTTCTACCTCGACGCAGCCGAGCGCCACCTGCTCGTCGTGCTCTGGTGGGACTGACCCGCGAGCCACCAGGCGTCCCCACCGCGAGCACTTGGGGAACTGCGCGACCGTCCACACCCGCCCGCCCGCCTGCCTCGGCCCGGGCCGAGTTGCTCCAGGCACGGCAGAGATGCCCGAGGAGGTCCGCCACGCTGCCGGTGCCTCGTCGGCCGTGGTCCGGTCGGACTTCGTAGTGGCCGCGATCAACGAGGCGGGCGCGGCGTGTCCTGGGCGTTGGCGTATGCCGCGCGCCGCTTCGCCGACCACGCACAGGCCCCGGAGGACCAACAGCTCTGCGTCGCCATGCTTTACCAATCGGTCGACCCATCATCGATGCAGGTCACATAGCTTCTAGTCATCCGAAGGGGAGCCGGCGGACGCGATGCCGGGCCGAGAAGGAGAAGTGTGTCGTGACCCTGATCAACTTGATGAACACCGCAGCGGACCTCCCGGAAGGGTGGCGTTCGCTCGTGCTGGGGGAGGTGGGTAACGCCTGCGTGAAGGTGCTGAGGATGGACGAAATGCCCGTCGAGCCCGAGAGCCACGTAGCTACCGAGGCCCTGCTCGTCCTCGACGGGCAGCTCCAACTCGAAGTCAGCGGCCGGCCCGTCTCCGTACGTGCAGGCGAGCTCTATATGGTTCCGGCTGGAACAACCCACGCGGTCGGCCCCGATAGCCGGGGCACACTCGTGATCGTGGAACTCCGAGAAGACGAACTCGAGGGCTCCCAGTAGGTCACACCTGGGTTCCGGACGCCCCGCTCGACCGCTCGACCGCCACCACCGTCTCCTACCTCACGGACGGTGAGCACCACGTGATCGTCGATCCTGGCACGGTGGCCGGCCGCGACCGGGTCCCGGGCCCGTCGGCCGAACGGGGAACGGGCTCCGACGGCATGACCCTGTCCGTCGGCACCGAAACGGGTGTCTCAACAGCTCGGTGGACGGCCCGGTTGCCCCGGGCCGCGACCTGTTGCCGTCTTCCCGACTGCCGGGCCGCTTTCCTGAGGACCACCGTCACCATGCTCGTGCTGGCCTGGATATGGTGCTGGCATGGCGACGGTCCTGCGGCACCCCAGACCCGGATTCACATGGGATTGGTGGGCCGTAGACGCCGGGGGATTCCTCGTGCAGTTCTGCGACGGGCCTGCCCCCGAGCACCTGCTTGCACACGTGGACCGCGTCGACGCCGCATCCGTGTGGGCCGAGGAACACCGACCCACATGGTTCAACCGTGGCCCCTCGCCGCTTCACGCCTTCGGCTGCAACGGTGAGTTGCCGACCTACACCCGGCAGGGTGTACCGGACTCCCCGTTGCGGCTGGCCGACGCGCCGGCAGTGATCGCAGAGGTTGCGGCCTTGGTCGAGCTGAACCGGGCAGTGGGAGATGCCTGGACGCTCTACCTCGACGATGGATGGGTATAGGCAGTCCCTTCATCTGGTCGGCTCGCTGACCAGGAAAGTGGCGGCGATGTGGAGTCCGGCCAGGTAGTGATCCCGCCACCGCCCATCCCGCCGAGGTGTTCGGTCCGGCAGTAGGGGCTCGATGCGTGCCCATGGGGCATCGGCCAACGGCACACATCAACCAGCGATCAGGTGATCCTCAGGAAGCGGCCTGGTCCTGGCGACGGCGGACACCCTCGTTGCGGGCCAAGGCCCGGCCTGTCGAGCGGACGAGACCGCACCGCGCGAGAGCCCCACCACACTTCACCACCGCAGCAGCCGACGGGACCCACCCGACCGGTTGACTGTCATGCCTAGATCAATTCTCTTCATCAGGAGTCGTGTTGTCCGTCAAGACCTCGATCTTAAGAGCGGCGGGCTTAGTCACCGCCACCGCCACCTGCGCCGTGTCGCTCGTCCTGTCCGCCGTGCCCGCTCACGCGGACGAACCGGTACCGACACCGTCCTCCGCCTCCGGCTCCGCCTCCGCCCTCGCGGCCAGGGACAAGGGCGGAGCAGGCCAGGGCGCGCCTGTCGCACCGTCCCAAGCGGCCGCCGGTCCCTCCATCACCCGCAGCGAAGTGATCAAGCGTGCCGCCTCCTGGGTCGGGATCGGGCTCCAGTACAGCTGGCACAACACCTACCAGGGCTACCGGACCGACTGTTCCGGCTTCGCCTCCATGGCCTGGCGCCTTGGCACCCCCGGGCTGGACACCACCAGCTTCGTCCCCGCCGGCGTCGCCTCGTGGATCGGCAAGAGCGACCTGAAGCCGGGCGACGCCCTGCTCAACGACGCGGCCGGGGCCAACGGCCACATCGTCGTGTTCGGCGGCTGGGTCAACTCCGCGCGCACCTCGTACAGGGGCTACGAGTTCACGGGTAGCGGGATGCACTACCGCGAGATCCCCTACCCCTACTACTCGGGCTACGGCACCTTCCGGCCGGTCCGCAACAACAGCATCGTCGACGACGACTCCGGCGATCTGCCGGTGTCGGGGAACTGGGACAGCGGTCCGGCGTCCAACGTGGGCGTGTGGCGCAACGGCACCTTCCACCTGCGCAACGATGACGGCTCGACCACGTACGTGGGCTGGGGCGTCGGCAGCGACCTACTGGTCTCGGCGAACTGGGACGGTGCCGGCCCGGACAACGTGGGCATCTTCCGTCCGTCGACCGGCCAGTTCTACCTGCGCGGGGACGACGGCAGCCTGACCCTCATCGACTGGGGCGGGGGCACGGACCAGCCGGTGGCGGGCAACTGGGACGGCGGCGCGGCAGCAAACGTCGGTATCTGGCGCAACGGCAGGTTCCACCTGCGCAACGACGACGGTTCGGCAACCTATGTGGACTGGGGGCAGGCGGGCGACCGCGCGGTCTCAGGGAACTGGGACGGCGTCGGCCCGGACAACGTGGGCATCTTCCGTCCGTCGACCGGCCAGTTCCACCTGCGCAGGGACGACGGCAGCCTGGTCGTCCTGGACTGGGGCGACAGCAACGACATCCCCGTCGCGGGCAATTGGGACGGCGGCAACGGCAGCCCTGTAGCGAACATCGGAATCTGGCGCCCGTCGCAGGCCCTCTTCCACCTCCGCAACGACGACGGCACCCCCACCTACGTCAGCTGGGGTCAGCCCAGCTAACCCGACCATCCCGACCGTCCCGTCCACCCGGCCGGCGCGCCCAACCCCCACGGCGCGCCGGCTGCCCCGGTGGACGCGCAGAGCATCGCTGGCAGATCAGTCCGCGCGCTCCAGCCCGAGGGCGCTACCGACCGGGATCGCCCGCCACATCGCGCTGACCTGCGGAAGCGTTGCGACGAACGCGGCGATCCGAGCCAGTGCTGCGGCACGTTCATGACCGATGGGATCGAAGTCGAAGCCCATGCTGTCGGCCCAGGCCATATCGTCCAGGTCGGCCCAGGCCGGAGAGTCGGCAAAGAACAGTTCGAGCTCTACGCTCCAGCGCTGCGGCTGCCAGAACTCGTCACCCTCGTCACCCTCGTCACCCTCGTCATCCTGGGCACCCTCGTCGTGCACCGCGAACTGCCTGGTGAAGACCAGTGCGGGGCGGTCGTCATTCCAACTCCACCGCCCCCACTGCACGATGAACCCGTCTCCGTCGTCCTCCGCAGGCTCGATCCCGTCGACCGGCACCTGGACGAACTCCTGGAACGCAGACCATGCCCGCGCAACGTCATCGATCGCATCCGGGTCGAGCCCGTGACGTCGAAGAACGAGCACGAACAGCTCGTGACTGTTCTTCCAGTGCGCGGCCACGCCGGATGCTCAGCGACCCAGCCGGGCCGCGAGCCCGTCGAGCACGCAGTCCAGACCGAACGCGAACTCGACGTCGGGGTCGAGTTCCTCGGCCTCGAGGACGCGGCGGGCGAGCATCGGGTGTTCGCCCGCCGCGAGGACCTCACTGATGTACGGGCCGACGCTGCGCTGCCACTCCTCCTCGCTGAGCCCGGTGCGCTGCTCCGCGCGTCGAAGGGCCTGCTGGGCGGCGACCGAACCCAGTACGTACGCGTGTACGGCGCTGAGCGCCTGCGAGGCCAGGGTGATGTCGGGCGTGAGTGCGACGGCGGCGCGCAGCGCGGACTCCGACCGCCGCAACGAGTTGGGGCCGAGAGCGGGCCGCCCCGCCAGCTCACCCGCCAACCAAGGATGCCGCAGCAGCGTCGCACGCAACGCGTGCGCGACCGCCTTCAGACCGGCACGCCAGTCCTCAGCGGACTCGGGCAGCGGATCCTCACCCTGCGCCGCATCGACCATCAGGTCCACCAGCTCGTCGCGGTTGGTGATGTACCGGTAGAGCGAGGCGGTCCCGGAACCGAGATCACCCGCGACCCGCCGCATCGACACGGCTGCCAGTCCCTCCGCGTCCGCGACGGCCAGCGCGGCGGCCACGTACTGGTCCACCCCGGGCGCGCGTCGACGCGGCTCGGGACGCGGCCGGGTCCACACCGACGAGGGAACGGGTTGTTCGGTCATCGGGGCGGGTCCTTTCCTCGTTGACCCTCATCCTACCTTCTGGCTACGGTGTATCCATGACCGAGACGATGTATCCAGAAATTCCGGTGCTCGTGGTCGGTGGCGGCAGCGTCGGCCTGGTCACCGCAGCACTGCTCACCCATCACGGCGTCCCCGCCGTCCTCGTCGAACGACGTTCCGGGCCCTCCGTGCACCCACGCGCCACCGGCATCGGCCCGCGCACCGTCGAGATCCTCCGCGAACTCGGACTCGACGCCGCTGTTGATGCCGTTGCGGTTGATCTTGGGGGTGGTGTGGGTAAGGCGGTGGCGCGGACTGTCGTTGAGATGGGTGCGGGTGACGTGGTGACGGTGCCCATGTCGACGCCGTCCGTGGACGAGCTGGACGTGACGCCTTTCAGGCTGCGTGGTGTCTGTGCCCAGGACCGGCTCGACGCCGTCGTAGCGGCCGACCTCGCGCGCCGTGGAGTGGACGTGCGCTGGTCGACCCGCCTGGCCGGTATCGCACAGGACGCCAGCGGGGTTGACGTCGAACTGGAGGGACCCGACGGCCGCTACTCGCTACGGTGCACGCGCGTGGTCGCCGCCGATGGCGCCCATAGCACTGTGCGGACCGCGCTGGGTGTGGGCATTTCCGGGCCGGGTGACTTGGGCAAGTCGATGATCAACATCTTGTTCCGTGCCGACCTCCGGCCGCACCTGCGGGGGATCTCCTTCGCTACCTGCACGATCACCACACCACAAGCCCCTGGCTTGCTGGCCACCGTGGACGGCGAGACGAATTGGGTCTTCCACATCTCCTGCGACGTCGACGCCGGCGAACGCCCCGAGGACTTCACGCACGAACGGTGCGCCGAGGTCGTCCGGCTGGCGGTCGGCGATCCCGACCTCGATGTCGAGGTGCGCAGCGTACTCCCGTGGCGGCCTCGGAGCGCAGCGGCGGAAAGCTTCGCGGTCGGCCGCGTGTTCCTGGTGGGCGACGCCGCGCACACGGTGTCACCCCTGGGTGCGTTCGGCCTCAACGCCGGGGTCGCCGAGGCGCACAACCTGGCCTGGAAACTGGCCGCTGTTCATCGTGGTGAGGCTGGTGTCGGGTTGCTCGATACCTATGCGCAGGAACGTGAACCGGTTGCTGCGGCGACGCTGGACCAGGCGATGCGCAGGCTCGCCGACCCGCAGCTGCACTGGGGACGCGGACCCGAGGCCGATGCTGCGAGGGCGGCGGCGGGGGTGTGGGCGGCGCCGGTCGTGCATCTCGGCCAGAGGTACGACTCGGCCGCCGTCGTCGAGCCGCAGCCACAGCTCCCCTCCACCGTGGACCTGGTGCTGGACGGATCGCCGGGTTCACGAGTGCCCCACGCGTGGATCGACGGGGTTTCCACGCTCGACCTGGTGGCGTCCCGGTGGACCCTGCTGGTGGGCGTCGCCGGCGACCGCTGGCTTACCGCCGCGACGGCCGTCGCGCTTCCCGCGTATCGCGTCGCGGTCCCTTGGCTTTCCGAGGAGGGGGCGTTGCTGATCCGTCCGGACGGGATCGTTGCGATGCGCGTCGTGGCGGCGGGGACGGATCCGAGGCGGTGCCTCGCCGAAGTCTTGGGCCAGGTACTGGACAGGCCGGTCTCGATGTCGAGCGCTTGAGCGGGACACCTCAACATAGGCCCCTCCGCGGCCGGGGCTTCGTCGTGACGGGGGCGAGGCGGGGGTCTGTCAAGTCCCGAAAGGTCGCGGCATGACGGGGTGCGGGGGAGGAGGGCTTACTCAGGAGATGGACGCACGTGGAGGGGATGGTCCCCGCCCGGACGTCCAGTCGTCCGGAAGTTCCGGACGTTCCAAAAGATTCAGGTTTCACCTCCGGGATGTGGAGGCGTTGACGGTTCGGAAGGAGTGAGCGCATGCGAGTCACCACGGTGTACCCACTGCCCTGTGCTGGGGGGCGAGCGTCGTGAGTTCCCTGCCTCCTTCCTCCGAGCGCCCCACTGGCCCGCCGCCCGGCCCGTTGTCGGGCCGGGGCGCGCACGGAGAGCCGCCTCCCCCGCCGCCTCCGCCGCCGCTTCTGCCGCCCCCAGGCCCGCCGTCTCCCTCGGGGCCCCCGTCGGGGCCTGTGCTGGCTTCTTCCGGCGGGTCTTCGCTATCTGCGGCGGGTGGTGCTGGCCTGCTTCGTGGATGGCGGTCGCGCAAGGCCGTACTGGGTGTGACCACGGCGGTGGCCGTGGTGTCGGCGGCGGTCCTCAGTTTCACCGTGTTGGGCGGGAACACCGCGATGAGTGGTGAGGTCTTCCTCCAAGCCGCTCCGGAGGTCGGGCCCGACCCGTTCACTCCTTCGACGGCCACGCGGGCCGAGAGCGTCGCCAAGGTCATGCCCATGACCGCTGCGGGTGTGGACGCGAAGGACGGTACGGGCACCAACGGAGACACGGGCACTGCGAGCGCCACGAACGGTGCGCGCACGCTCGAGGTCGACGGCGGGTATCCCGGGCTGTACGGCGGAACGCGGAACGTGGCGAGCTGTGACGTGGAGAAACAGATCGGGTTCCTGACGCGGCACCCGGACAAGGGCAGGGCGTTCGCCGTTTCGCTGGGTATCCGCCAGCCCGAGATCCCCTCGTACCTGCGGTCGCTGACGCCCGTCCGGCTGGGGTGGGACACCAGGGTCACCAATCACGGATACCGCAATGGCGTGCCCACCAGCTATCAGGCGGTCCTGCAGGCCGGTACTCCCGTACTGGTCGACGGCCGGGGTGTGCCCCGGGTCCGGTGTGCCTGCGGTAACCCCTTGGATCCGCCCGTCGCGGTCAAAGGCGGGCAGACGTACAGCGGTGCGAAGTGGTCCTCGTTCCGGTCTTCCGGCCTGGTCGCGGTCAAGCCGGCCGTGAGGCCGGTGAACACCGTCACGGTCTTCGACCAGGACCGCAGGGGATGGTACGAGCGCCCGAGTGGAGCGGCGGCGAGCAAGCACGACCGCGAGGTCCCGCCCCCGAAGGGCCAGACCCCCGGCTCTGCCTACCCGGTCCTACCGGCGGCCCACCCGGGATCAGTCCAGCCGCCCCGGGACGCGCCCCCGAACCAGCCCCCGAACACCAACCCCGGCCAGGACCCGGGGAACGTACCCGCTCGGGTCCCGGGCAATGTCCCGGGCCAGAACCCGGGCCAGGACCCGGCGAAGGACCCGGGTCAGGAGACGGGCGAGAACCCGGGGAAGGGGACAGGCCAGGAGCCCGGCAAGGTGCCCGGACCGGACGCAGACAAGCAGCATGGCCAGGAGCCGGGCAAGGCACCCGGGAAGGCGCCGGGCAAGGAAGCGGGCAAGGAGCCTGGCAAGGAGTCCGGTCAGGGTCCGGCGAAGGTGCCGGGCCAGGAAGAGTCGGGTCAGAAGCCGGGTAAGGAGTCGGGCGAGCACCCGGGGAAGAAGCCCGGTAAGGAGTCGGGCGAGAACCCGGGTGAGGAGTCCGGCCAGGACCCGGACAAGGCCCCTGGGGAGGGCTCGGAGAAGGTTCCGGGCAAGGAAGCGGGCAAGGAGCCTGGCAAGGAGTCCGGTCAGGGTCCGGCGAAGGTGCCGGGCCAGGAAGAGTCGGGTCAGAAGCCGGGTAAGGAGTCGCGCGAGAACCCGGGCAAGGAGTCCGGCCAGGACCCGGGCGACGCCCCTGGGAAGGACTCGGAGAAGGTTCCGGGCCGGGAGTCAGGCCAGGATCCTGCGAAGGCGCCCGGTCAGCAGTCAGACGAGGGCCCGGGGAAGCAACCGGGGAAGGCGCCTGGCCAGGAGCCCGACAGGGGGCCCGCCCACGACCCTGCGAAGGTGCCAGGTCAGGAGTCGGGCCAGGGTTCCGGGAAGGTGCCGGGGAAGGATCCCGGCAAGGGAGCGGGTCACGGCCCGGACACGGCTCCCGGGAAGGGCCACGACACGGGCAAGGACACCGGTCAGGAGTCCGGGAAGTTGCCGGGTCACGAGCCGGGCCATGCGCCCGACAAGGGCTCCGGCAACGATGCCGGAACGGCGCCCGGGAACGGGTCGGGCCAGGGTTCCGGGAAGGCGCCGGGCCAAAGCCAGGGCCAGGGTCAGGGTTCCGGGAACGGCCAGGGCCAGGGTCGGGGTAAGGGCTCCGGGAACGGTCGGGGTCAAGAACAGGGCCAGGGCCAAGGGTCCGGGAACGGCCAGGGCCAGGGGCAGGGCCAGGGTTCTGGGAACGGCCAGGGCCAGGGGCAGGGCCAGGGTTCTGGGAACGGCCAGGGTCAGGGTCAGGGTTCCGGGAAGGCACCGGGCCAAGGCCAAGGCCAAGGCCAAGGTTCCGGGAACGGCCAGGGTCAGGGTTCCGAGAAGGCACCGGGCCAAGGCCAGGGCCAGGGCCAAGGGTCCGGGAACGGCCAGAGCCAGGGTCAGGAGCGCGGTTCCAGGAACGGCCAAGGCCAAGGCCAGGGTCAACGGGCCGGGAACGGTTAGGGCAGCCGTGTCGGGAAGGGCCGGGCGGGAGCACGGCCCGAATCCCGGTATCGAGCCGGGGCGCCAGCAAGGTGCATATTCCGCCGGTGAGCCGAGGAGGAGTAGTCCCGGTGATCCGGTGGGCCGTATACCCGGGCGATGACGTTCCGGCCGGGCCACCGCCGGCTGATGCCCGTGTGGTGACGAGAGCTACACCGTTGGTGACGGCCCGATCCCGTTGCCCCCGGACCGGTGGAAGGCCCTTTGATGGCTCTTGTTCCTTGTCACGCTCTTGTGAAGATCGTTAGCATTTCCCGTAGTCGCCCTCTGGGGGTGTGGAGTGGGCAGCTGTGTCAGAGGTACCGGCGTTGGTAGGGCGGCGGGAGGAGATCGCAGCGCTCACTCGGGCCGTCGAGGACCTCGGCGCCGGCAGAGGCACGGTCCTCGAGGTCGCTGGGGATCCGGGCATCGGGAAGACCGCCTTGTTGAACCTGCTCGCCCGGCTCGCCGTCGCACGAGGCACCACCGTACTGCGGGGCCGGGCTCGAGTCCGAGTCCGGGCCGGGGCCGGGGCTCGTTCGGGCGAGGTCAAGCCGTACCAGGTTTTCCGTGATGCCTGGCAACGGTCCGAGCCTTCGATGGCCGCCCCCCATTCGCCCGCCGCCGAGGCCGGCCCGCCGTGGGGCACCGCCACAGATCATGAGCTGGTACGCGCACTGCTCGATGCGTGCGTGCGACGGGACGGCGGTCGTGGGAGCGTGCTCGTCCTGGACGACGTCCACCACGCGGATCCCGCTTCGGCCCATCTGCTGGAAGCCCTCGTCGAGGAATGTGCCGCGCACCCGCTGGTCCTGGCTTTTGCCCTGCGGCCCCGGCAGACCCCGCCAGCCCTGCTCGCCGCTCTCGACGACGCCTCGCACACGGGACGTCTCGTCAAGGTGGAGCCCGCACCCCTGGACGCTGCGGCCATCGCTTCCCTGGCGGGTCGCGGGCCGGTAGAGGAGCTGGTCACGGGTTCTTTGGGTAACCCACGTGCCCTGCGTGTCCTTCTGGCGGCGGGCCACGACCCCGGCCAGTGGCCGGCGCGGTCCGACGCGGCGGCGGGCCCGTTGCTGCGCGCCGCGGCGCCGGTGCTCGCCGAACTCGAAGCCCTTCCGGGCGACTGCGCCGAGGTGCTGGCTGCCGCTGCCGTCCTGGGAGAGCCCTTTCGCCCCGGCGACGCCGCGCACGTGGCCGGGTATCCCGGCGACCGGACCGCGGCCGCTCTCGGCACGCTGGCTGACGCCGACTTGATCCGGTCCGACGGGCCGGCCGGCACCTTGGTCTTCCGTCATCCCGTACTGGGACACCTCCTTCACCATCGGATGAACCCCGGTCTGCGGCACGAGGCCCACCACCGTGCCCTCGGCCTGCTCGACGCCCGTGGCGCAGCGTCCGCGGCCCGTGCCCGGCACGCCGAACACGTGCTGCCCGCTGCCGCCGATCCCGCCCGAGTCTTACGCGTACTCGCCGACGGCGCCGCCGAGGTCCTCGCCCGGGAGCCCGCCACCGCCGCCCGCTGGCTGCGCCTCACCCTGGAGTACTCACCCACCGCAAGAACAAACACAGGCACAGCCGCAGGTGTGGGTGTTGGGGCTCGTGCCCGTCTCGCTCTGGATTGTTGCCGGGCGCTCACCGCCGCTGGCCGTCCGCAGGAGGCACGGGCTCTCGCCCACGAGCTCCTACGTACTCCTGGTGTCCTGCCCGGTCGGCTCCGTACGGAGGCACTGGCGGTGTGTGTCGGCACCGTTGCCGGTAGAGACGGCGGGTCTCGTCTTCGACTACGGTCTCCTGCACGCTCTGCGCGGTACCGCGGGTGAGGTCCGCGGCCTTGCCCACGAGGCTGCCCGGGCCGTCGCCGGAAGGGCCGTCGCCGGAGCGGACGAGGCCGGACGCACCGCGCTCGGTGTCCTGGCCGCCTTTTGCGATGGCGATTGGGGACCGCTGGTCGAGGAGGGAGTGCCGGCGTCAGGTGTTGTAACGGGTCAGCCAGTGGAAGGCGTCGAGCCTGGCCTCGCGCTCGCTCGACCAGCTCGGACCATCAAGATCCAAGTCTCTCCGCTGTCCAAAAAATCCGGGGTCAATGCGCGGGCCCTGTGGTGAGCGGCATCCGCTACCCGCGCCTGTCAGTCAGTCAGTCAGTCAGTCAGCTGAGGATGAGGTTCGGCCGATGTTGAGAGTGATGTTGGAGAAATCACGCCCCTGGAAGACCTCGCGCTGATTTCCACCGCTGATGTGGTTGTGGACTTCGTTGGAGGCTGGGCCCATGGCCTGTGCTCGCTGCCACCATTCCTCAAGGAGGCTCCGGAACTCGGCGTCGAGTGCTGCCCGCACGCCCAGTGCTGTGGCCAGCGCTTGCGCGTGAACAGGGTCGGTAGGTGACTCTTCCAGCAGGGTCAGTTCTGCTATGCCCGAGCTCACGCCGGGAGCCTCGGTTACCTCCTGCGTCTCCCCGCGGCGGAAGGGGCGCCGGACGAGATCGGAGAGCCCCTGCCAGGCGTGTCGGCCCGCTTCCCCACCGAGTCCTCCTGCCAGCGCTGCGAGGGCGGCCGCCGTGATGGGGTCCATGGGTGCGCTCCCTGGGTCGAGTTCCCTGGAGCCACGATAGGAGTGCGGGGGCTCCGCCGCAGCAGATGCGTCGATAATCGGCCATCCCTCGGCCTGAATACTTCACTTTCCGGCCATAGAGGACCATGAGAGCCCCCGAACGCTTCCTCCGGCTGTGCTGTCTCTCCGTCACTTCTCATCCACCGGAAGCAGTGTCGAGGAACGGCGGAGGAGACGTACAACAGTCTCAGCGGGCAGGCCGACGTGGTGATCCAGGCCGGGAGCATTGGTGAGTTGCCCCAACACATCAGCGGAGCTCCTGAGGTTCAGCCCCCCACCTTTTCAGCTGCCGCCTTCCTTGCGTACTTCGAGGACCGGCGGCCGAGCAGGAGCGCATCGCACGCGCCGCCGAGTGCCATGTGGACCATCCGGCGCCGCTGGTCGTTGCGTTGATCGGGATCGGCGGGGCGGCAAGACGGCCGTGGGCTTCCACATGGCCCGTCGGCTCAGCGAGAAGTAGCCCAACGGGGCGCTATGCGTCGACCTCGACGATGTGCGCCGGGACGGGGTGGTGGAGGTGGGGATGCGATCGGCGATCTACTGACCGGCTTGGGCCTTGCCCCCGAGTGCCTGGAGTGGTCGTTTGCGAGTCGTAGAAAGTAGTACTGGTCGCGTACCCGGGTCAAGGGACTCATCGTGGTCATCGACAACGCCCGGTACGGGACACAAGCCCTGCCGCTCCTTCCGGCATCCGCCGCGAGTGTGGCTGTTGTGACGAGCCGGGGCCCGCTCTACGACCTCGACGGCGTGGCCACGGTCGAAGTGCCTGTGAACCCGCTCGCGACGGACGACGCGGTGCGGCCTTTCGGGTACATCGTGGAGGGCCACCGGCTCTCGGCTCTCGGCTCCCGGCCCCCGGCGGAGCCGGATGCCGCGGCGGAGCTCGCCCGTGGCTGTGGTGGTCTGCCGGCAGCACTCCAAGCGGCCGGCCACTGACTCAGAAGGTGCCGCCGGCGCAGCCTGTCCAGGCTCGTTGCAGGCCTGACCGCGGAGCTGCGCGAGGGGGGCATTCCCATGGTCGAGGCCGTTTGGGATGCCGCGTATGAGGCGCTGGGGCCGGATGCCGCGCGCCTTTACCGCCTGCTGCCGCAGTATCCCGCACCCGCTATCGCCGCCCCGGCAGCCGCGGCACTCCTGGGCGGTGGGGTGGAACGGGCCGAGGACGCACTGGAAGAGCTGGAGTCGAACGGACTGCTGGAGAACCGGACAGAGGGCTACCGGATGCACGACCTGCTGGCCTTCGAGGACGGGTTGTACGAGGATGCGTGGGCCCTGTGCGAACTGCTGTGGACCCACTTCCTCAACCACCCGCACTACGCTGATGTGACACGGACACCTTCCGTACGGCGTGGCGGCGGCCGATCGTCTGGAACACTTGCCGGCGATAATCCGGATGCGGTGTCAGTTGGCCCGAGCGCTCTGGGAACTGGAGCGGTACGAGGAGGCCGCGGAGCAGATGCGGCACGCGCTCAGCGCCGCCGAGTCTCTGGGCGCTTCGCCACAGGAACGCAAGCTGAAGGCGTCGGCGATCGGGTTCCTGGGGTTCTTGAAGTCGGCGACGGGCGACTGGGCGGCGGCCAGTGGAGACTTCGAATCGTCCCGGCAGATCCACGCAGAGATCGGGAACGGGTACGGCGTGCTGCTCCAGACCTACCTGCTGGGCCGCACCGCACTGAGCCTGGGCGAGGCTGGGCAGGCGGTCGCTCTCTTGCGTGGGGCGCACGGTAGGGAACAGGAACAGGAACGGGAGCGGCTGGCCGCGCGGACCGGATTCGAACTCGGGCGGGCGCTGAGGCGTGCCGGACGCGCAGCGAAAGCGGACGATCTCGTCCGTGTGGCGCTGGAGAACGCACGCGAGCGGGGTTCCGCTACCGATGAGGTGGGCGTCTTGGACGAACTGGCCGCCCTCGCGGACGAGCTGGGAGACAGGCGATGCGGAGCAGCACTGGACGGCCGCTCGGTTGCTGGTCGCGCGCTCCGGGGCTCTGGCGGGCGAGGGGCAGAGCTCGTAGTCGAGGTCTGCTTGGTCAGCCGGGAGCAGACGGATCCGTACGTGAGCGGCCCGGTGTCGCAGACCATCGACACCGGCGGTGTCCATCGTTCGTTTTGGCACCCAGCCAGGCGCGGACCGCCGAGACCACGGCCGCCGGATCGGCGCGCAGTACCCGGCCGTCGGTTCTGCACGGCTCGATGCGGACACTGAGCGGTCCTGCTGAGCGGTCCTGCTGAGCGGTGCCTGATCAGGCACCGCTCGGGGCTGAGGATCGCGGCCGCGGTCCGGCACCCGGGAGCCTCGTTCAGCGCCCGCATGGTCCATCCGGCTGCCGCCCAGGCGCTGGTGTGAGGCGCCGGGGTGGCGGGACGGACCCGGCGCCACAGCACCACCGCGCTCTGCTGGTGGCGCTGGTCTGCCGTGGGGTGTTCGGCCGCCAAGTGGTGCACCGCTGTGGAGGTGAACGGAGGGAACCGTTCCATGGTGATCACGTCATCTGAGACATCGGCCCGCACCGCGAAGGCTGGAGGCCGCGAGGGTACGGTCACCGGCACGGGCAGGGGGTGCGGCACTGCGGGGACGGCTGACGGCCGCAATTCCAGTTGCCGGTAGAGCTCTCGGCGGAGCCGGGGCGGGGATTGGCGCTGCAGGGCGAAAGCGGAGTCAGCGATTCCGTGGGTGTCCTGAACCTGGGCCGCTCGGAGGGCGGCCAGGCCGGCGGCCTGGGACAGCCGAGGAACCTGTGCCAGCATCCGATCCATGGCGTTGCCTGGGATCAGCTCATGTCCTCCGTCATGCGCTCCGATGGCGGGGCAGCTCAGCGCGGCCGCATGGAGGGTGGGGGACCCCGTGTGGGTGACCACCGCGTCTGCCGCGATCAGGAGGGCAGCCCACTCCTCGTGGGGTCTGGCCAGGACCAGGCCGGCCCGCAGGGCAGGGGAGAGATGCCGGAAGAGGCCCAAGGAACCGGCCCGGCGGTGGTCGTTGGGGGTGGAGGATGAGGGCGAGTTGGTGCGCGTCGTGAGGGAGGCTGCCGAGGAGCCCGCCCGGCAGCTCCGGCCGCCGGGCGAGCAGGGACTCGGGTCCCCAGGTGGAGGTAGGCACGATCAGCCGACGTCGGCCCGTACCCAGGGCGGAGCGGTATGCCTCGCGATGCGCGAGCGAGCCGAGCAGCCGGTCCGTGGTCGGGTCGCCTCCTACAGTCCCCCGGGCGGGGGCCGAAGGACCGAGGGAGCGGCGGCCGAGGTCGGGGTGTCACCCGCGGTCGGGGCACGGTGGTTTCGCCACGCTGGGGCGTGCGACCGAACCGTTCGCCGATGCAGTCTTGCCACCGGATCTGCCGTCAGGTCCGGTGCGACGTAGACGCGGTGGCGGAGTTGACCTCGTCAAGTGCCCGCCGTACCTCATCCAGGTTCTGTGCGAGTTGGGGTGCGAGGGTCCTCAGGGAGCTCGTGTGGTCGCGCAGATCGAGGTGCTGGTTCCACAGCACGGTCCGCCCCTGCTCCAGGTGCCGCAGGGCGCCCTCCGCGTCCCTCGTGGCCAGCCCGACCGCGGCGGCCTCGCTCGCCACGGGAGCCTGCCGCATCAGCCCGTGCTCCTGGTCGGAGCGGCTCAGACCACGCCAAGCGACGAGCGGCAGCAGAGCGCAGGCCTGGCCGTAGCCCTCGGCAGCGGAGTCCCAGGCTCCGCGCTGTGCGGCGAATTCCGCCCACTGCCTGGCGCAAGCCAGCCGGAGCCGCACGGGTGAACCCGTGGAGCCCGCACCGGACTTCCACGCCTCGACGGCCGTAGCGGCCGCATCACCGTCGCCCTCCACGTCGAACCTGGCCCGGAGGACCGAGCCGAGGTTCAACGCGGCGCCGGCCAGGGCCGGATGACGGCGTGGAAGGGCTGCGACCGCTTCCTCACAGACGCGGACGGCTTCCTGTAGGTCGCTCGGGTGCCCGTCGTGTTCGAAGCGTCGCAGCAATACCAGCCCCAGCGTGCTGAGATCTCCTGCGCGGTTGGGGTGTTCGAGGGCTTCCTCCGCGGCTTGCGAGAGCGCGGTGATGGCAAGGGTGAGGTCCCCGGTATCCGCGCGTCCGCTCATGCGGTGCCGGTGGTCGAAACGGCTGAGGAGCGCCGTGGCGTAGTTGCGGACGCGGTTCGCCCGCGAGGGGTGGCCCGGCGGGGACAGTTCCACCGCGCGCCGGGCCGTGTCCGCGGCGAGATCGAGGTCGTCGCCGTCGTCCTCGATGTCCCCGCGCACACGCAGAATGCTGCTCGCGTTGGAGAGCAGCACGGCCAGAGAGACGGGATCGTCGGCGAGTAGAGCCTGGCCTCGGAGGGCGTGCCGGGAGGCTGCGGTGGCACCGTCCAGGTCGTCCCGGGCACCCAGCAGTTCGAATCGGTCGTGCAACGTGGCGGCCAGGTTCTGCCATCGGATGACGGCGCTAGGGTCACCGGGGACGGTGGCTGCCACGGCTTCCCGGCAGGCGGCCACGGCCCCTTCGATGTCCCCGCGCGCGTTGGCCAGCGTCGCGCGCACCGCACGGGCGATGCCCAGGTTGGTGTGATTCTGCGCGTAGAAGGGATCGCCGGGCGTGGCCGCTGAAGCGGCCTGCTCGCACAGTGCGACGGCGACGTCGATGTCGTCCACGCTCGCTTCGGCGAGGAAGCGGGCGGTCAGCGCCGCTCCGAGCTTTCCGAGTACCGTGGCGCGCAAGGGGTGTTCATCCGGCGCGGCCTCGACTGCGGCCGTATGGGCGGAGACCGCCCACTCCAGGTCCTCGAGGTGACCGAGACGTTCGAAACGGGCGTGCAGGGAGTCCGCGAAGTTGGCCAGGCAGCCGGGCCGGTCGGACGCTTCCAGCGGGCACACGGAGACGGCCTGCGCCCCGGTGGAGACGGCTCGGTCCAGCTCGTCCGTGCCGAATCGCTCGGCCCGCATCCGGTAGGCGAGGCCCAGGTTGGACAGCCGCGCGGCCAGGTTGCCGCTCCCTTCCGGCGTGGCACGGGCCGCGTCCTCCAGGAGGCCGACCGCCCGGTTCAGCACGTCCGCGTCGGGATGCGTCCGGGCCTGGCCCAGGAGGTCGGCGCCCAGCAGAGCCAATCCGTCGTCGAAGCCTGCGCCGAGTGCGGCGAACATGCCGTCCGCCACCAGTTCCGGCGAGGCGAGACGTACCTCGGTCAGGAGCCGCAGCGCCACGAACCGTTCCTCCTCGCCGGCCCCCGACAGAAAGCGCAGGGCCCGAAGGACGGCCACCGCGTGCACGACTTCGACCGGTGACGTGCCGTCGGGAGTCGTCGAGACCTGCAGCAGCAGGTCCGCTTCGGTCAGTGCGCTCGGGTCCAGCAGTGCGCGGCTGTCGCCCTCGCCTCCCGCGTGGATTCGTCGCCGGAGTGCGTCCAGCAGGACGTTCGCCTCTGCCGGATCCGTCACGCGTCGGCGTCCTCGTGCAGCAGCACGCGCAGCAGGTCGGCGGCGCCCTGCTGGGTAATGCTGTCCACGACGTAGTGATCGGCCACCCCGGGCGTGAAACTCAGCGGAATCTCTTCCGGCGACCGCCCGGGCAGGACGACGGGAAGGATCTTCTTGAGCCATGTGTCCGGGTCCCGGTGCTGGACGTCGACCAGGCGCCTGTACTCGGAGCGCAGGCCCAGCCGTGTTCCCTTCGGCAGGGTGCCGTCCCCGGCCTGACGGTAGGAGGGGGAGGCGATGACGAGGACAAAGTCCGCGCGCAGGATCTGCCGGGTGGTCCAGATCTCCCACAGTCGGCGCTCGTGCAGTCCCTCTTGGTCGAAACGGACGTCGAGGCCGTTGTTGCGGAGCAGCTCGTACAGGCTCCGGACGGCTGCCTTGTGGGCCTCCGACTCATGGGCGTACGAGATGAAGACGCGTGCCTCGGTACCTCGCGGTCGGCTGCGGGTGTCGGTAAGGGTCGGGGTGCCGGTCTGGTCGGTGGGCGATGGCGGCAGGCGTACGCGGAAGGCGTCGTCGCGGGACGCGGGACGCAGCCGCAGATCCGGATCGAGCTCGATGTGATGCCTGCCGTTGGCGATCACCTGCACCTCCTCCCACGTGGCCGGCACGACGAGAACGAAGCAGCCGGTGTGCGACCCGGGCAGGACCTTTCCGGTGTGTCGCCACTTGACGAGGTCACCGCCGAGCCCGAAACAGTCGATCTGCGGGGTGATCGCGGGCATTGCGATGGTGGTCGCGGGGGAACCGGCCGGCCAGCCGTGGCTTTCGCCGTTCCTTTGCACGAAGTGCAGTTGAGGAGTCAGCGCGTACATCCCGGGGGCTGCGGGATCGGTCACGTTGCGGGGCACCGCGTCAACGATGACGGCTTCACCCACGAAGCCGAACTCGACCTCGGCCCAGGCGAGTTCGGGGGCATCGGCCTCTAGGTCGAACTCGTAGTTCGTCCGCACCAGGTACGCGGCCCGTCCGGCCAGCTCGGGCGGGGTGGGCACTAGTCGGTGGATCTGCCAGGCACGTAACTGGATCGCCCCGATGGCGATCCTGTTGGGGGCGGTCTCCACCGACTTGGTCGACGGGGTCAGGTAGAGCGGAATGTCACCGAGGCCGTCCCGATCGCTCATCGCGTCCATGCGTTTCTCCATATGCCGACTTCTCTGGCGCAGCCGCACAGTACGGTAATTGTCAGGCAAACGGTGTAGGAATCGACTCGGACGGGCCGGTGCGCGTGACCGCTGACGCATGGGAACATCATTCGCGACAGGTCGACCGGCGGATGGCCCTGGCCAGGGAATGGGACGACCTGGTCGAGCAGGTCCGCGCGATCGACGACTTCCAGGACTTCCTGCGGCCGCCGCCCCTGGAATCCCTGCTTCAGGCCGCGGAGCACGGGACCGTCGTCGTCATCAACATCAGCCGCTGGCGCTGTGACGCGCTCATCGTCCACAGCCGGGGCTTGGAGACGCTGCCCCTGCCCGACCTCACCGCGGACGAGGTCTCCCGCCGGGTGGCGGACTACCTGCGGGTACTGCAGGACGGACTGACAACCGTGCCCGGGACGTCGTTCCGTGAGGCCATCGAGGCACGCCGACAGGCCCTTCGAGAGCGTGAGGACGTGCTGCGCTCGACCATGGAGTGGCTGTGGGACGCGGTGACCGGCCCCGTGCTGGACGCTCTGCGCATTACCGGCCCGCCCGAGGCCGGCAAGTCACCGCCGCGTCTGTGGTGGTGTCCGACGGGACTGCTCACCTTGCTGCCCCTGCACGGGGCCGGCTACCACTCGGCCGAGAGCGGATGTGCGGTCGTCGACCGTGTGGTGTCGTCCTACACGCCGACCCTCAGGGCACTGAACGAAGCCTCGAAGCCCCTCCAGGAACACGCGGACCGCTCACGGCAACTGCTTTTCGTGGGCGTGCCCGACGTGCCGGACCAACTCCAACTGGCCCAGGACGTCGCGCGGGAACACGACTTCCTTCAGGCGCGGTTTCCCGGCGGCGTCAGGGTGCTTGAGGGCCCGGACGCTACCATGGAGAGTGTGCAGGCGGCGCTGTCCAGCCATCGCTGGGTCCACCTCAGCTGCCACGGCCAACAGAACCTCAACGATCCTTCCGCGGCCGGACTCGTCCTCTCGGACGGGACCCTCACTGTCACCCGGCTCAGTTCCACCCGCTACACGGGAGACTTCGCCTTCCTGTCGGCGTGCCGGACGGCTGCCGGCGGTCTCAACCTGCCGGACGAGGCGATCACCCTCGCTGCCGCTCTCAACTACACCGGATACCGGCACGTCGTGGCGACTCTCTGGTCGGTGGACCCGGCGGTCGCCGCGGACGTCACGGCTGCCGTCTACCCCGAGTTGATCGATGAGGAGGGCCGATTCCGCCCGGACCGGGCGGCGTTCGCCGTGCACGAGGCCGTGCGGCTCCTGCGTGCCGAGCGACGGCCCCTGGACGACTGGTTGCCGTTCACCCACACCGGACCCTGAGCCTGCACCGTGGAAAGGATGAGGACCCTGGACGACCGGAACGCACAGGAATCCGGCGGAGACCCCGCATGGTGGGAACCGCTCGACGAGGCGCGCGCACGCATCGCCGCGTATCTGACGGACGGACAGGGAGGCGGACTGACGCGACCGGACGTCCCGGAACTGGCCGAGCGGCTGTGGACACGGGCGAGAGGTGACGACGGTGGAGTCCCGGTGGAAGTGGCCGTGATCGTGGCCGAGTTGTACTGGCGCCGGCACCAGGCGAGCCGCGGGCCGGAGAACGGCAGCGAGGACCTGGGGCACGCCGTCTCTCTGTACACGATGATTGCGGAGGTGGCGGGCGACGCCGCCGTCCCCGAGCCGCTACGGCCGCTCGTGGCCCAGGCTGCGGCGCAGGTCGCGGCTGGCGCGTCACTCGCCCCGACGGACGCCCTGCTCGACGAGGCCATAGACCGGCTGGAGGCCGCGCACAGCGGCGATCCCGCCGCACACCTTGACGAGGCGATCGCCCTCTTCCGCACCCTGCTGGACGACGAGCGCCGGCTTCCGCAGGGCGACGCCCGTCGCCCTGCGGCCCTGTCCAACCTCGGGATGGCGTTGCGGATGCGTGCCGAACGGACCGAGCAGGGCCGGCTCGCCGACGTCGACGAGTCCGTACGACTGACCCGCGAGGCCCTGCGGCAAGGCGACGCCGACGACCGGGCAGCCTTCCTCGGCAACCTGATGACCAGCCTCGGTACCCGGTACGCCTGGACCGGGGACGATGCCGATCTCGCCGAAGCGGTCCTCGTGGGTGAGGAAGCCGTCTACGCCACCTCCCGTGACGACCCCAGCTGGGCCTCCCACGCCTCGAACCTCAGCGGGCTGCTGCGCATCCGCTTCGACGTGCGCGGCACCGGGCCGGACCTGGACGAGGCGGTGCGGCTGAGCGCGGAGGCGGCCGGGGCGACCCCGGACCACGCCCCCGCCCGTTCCCTGCGCTGGTCGAACCTGAGCAACGCACTTGCCGCGCGCTTCGATCTGCGCAGGCATCCGGACGACCTGGATGCCGCCGTAGATGCCGGACGCAGGGCGGTCCTCGCGGCCGCCTCCCAGCCGGGGCTCCAGGCGCCGGTCGTCGCCAACTTGGGCAACCTGCTGCTGACGCGCTTCGAGCACTGGGGTGAGACAGCGGACCTCGACGAGGCGATCCGGCGGGGCCACGACAGCCTGGCCGCGGGACGTATCGGTGCGCCCGCCGAGGCCGCCCTCCGCTCGAACCTCGGCAACGCCCACCGCTGCCGCTTCGACAGGGCGCGGGATCCCCAGGATCTCGTCCTGGCCCTGTCGATGACCCGAAGGGCCGCGGCGGCCACGGGGGAGCACGAACCGCAGCGGGCGAGCAGGTGGTCCAACCATGCGATGGCACTGATGTCCGCCTACGAGCACTCCCACGACCTGGAGTACCTTCAAGAGGCGATCGCGGCGGGCCGGGCAGCGGTCGAAGCCACCGGAAGCGACGAGATCCGGGGTTCCAAGTACCTGTCCAATCTCGCGATCCTGCTGGCCACCCGTCGCTTGCCGGGCGATCTGGAGGAGGCCATGGCAGCGGCGACGTCCGCCGTCACCATGGTGCCGCCCCACGACCCCGCCCGTGCGATCCGTCTCTTCAACCTCGCGGGTGTCCTCCTTGACTGCGCACAGCGGGCCGAGGACGGAGGGGCTTCCCGCAGGGCCGCGTTCGAGCGCTACCAGCAGGCGGCGGACTTGATGACCGCGGCGACATCGGTTCGGTTGACGGCCGCTCAAAGGGCGGGCGAGCAGGCTGCCGAGGACGGGGACTGGGCCTCGGCTCTTGCGTCCTACGCCAATGCCGTGGCGCTGCTGGAGCGTCTGGTCACCCGACGCATCTCCCGGCGCAGTAGGGAGAAGCAACTTGCCGGTCACGTCCAGCTCGCGGGCGACGCGGCTGCCACCGCCCTCTCGTTCGAGGCACCGGACCGGGCGGTCGTGCTTCTGGAGCGGGGCAGAGGAGTGCTGTGGTCCCAGATGCTCGACCTGGGACCGAATCCCGAGTTCGCGGCCCGGCATCCGGAACTCGCCGGGCGCCTGGCCGATGTGGCCTCGGCCCTGGACTGACCTGCGCGCAGGCTGGCAACCAAGGACCGCTATGCGTTGCCCGACCGGCAATGCGAGCGGGCGAAGCCTCTCAGTGACCGCCTGTGACCCGCTGCACCTCGTCGACGAGCCGGTTCCACAGTTCCTCGAACAGCTCCTCCTTCGTGTATGACGTCACGCTCGGGGTCATGCCGAAGACCGACAGGTTGTGCATTTCCGGTTTGGGTACTCCGGCCGCCCGGTCGAAAGTCGCCGAGGCGGTGCCGTTGCTGTACCGATACCAACCACGGGGTGCGAGCACGAAATTGAGCACGTCGCCGCGGCCCATGGCGCCGAACCGGATGTCGATCCCGTAGAGGATTCTTCCGTGCCGCTCGACGCGAACCCGCACCTCCGACTGGGAGTTTCGGACCGTGTACACGAAACCGAACTCACCCATCAGCGGCGCGGCCACCTTGAATTGCTCGGTGAGGTAGCAGAAAGACCATTCGGCACCAGGTACTTGCTGAAGTTCCCGGGAGTCGGCACGGGCATGCGCAGCGCCGGCGTCGTGCTGCCGACCGGCGAGGCCCCCCCGTCTGCCGGGCACCGCCGGCGCCCTTGACCCTCTGCTCGAAGCCCGAGCCAGTTCATCCGCGGTGTAGTCATCGCATTGGAGAAACCCGACCGCCGGGCCCAGCAGTTCCTGAGGGATGACCACGTCCCCGATCGTCACCGGCAGAATGTAGTCGTCGGGGTTTTCGGTCGACGGAACCAGCATCGCCATGAACTCGTCCATCGGATACGGCTTTGCCAGGTAATCCTTCGAAAGGAAACGCGCGACATACCGTGCCTGGCTGCCGTTGTACGCCTTGCGGAAGCTCTGATGAGATTGCGGCCCCACGGATCGATGGTCCGATCGCGGTCGTGAAGCACGGTCAGCCCGCGACTCCTGCAGGCTTCCAGCGCGTGTTCGACCTAGTTTCGCTGCTCGCCGGCGAACGAGACGCCGAGATCGTAAACATGCCCCTGATGACTCACGGGTTGAGCCTACGATGCCTCGGGGACCTGACAGGAGGTACGTGTCACCTGTCCGAGACAGGGGAGGAACCATGCGGCATGGTCTCGAACGGGGCCTGTGGAAAGGGGGAGTGGTGACGAGGGAGCCCGCGCCAGGCACTGACAACAGGATCAGCGGCGGAACGTTCCACGGCATCGTCATCCAGGCGGGCAGCGTCACTCTCACCGCTCCGCCGGCGTCGGCCCCTCTCCTGGGCGCGATTGCCGCGCCCTCGACCGTTTTCATCGGCCGGGACGCCGAGTTGACCGCCACACTGGACACGATACGACCGGACCGGGAGACCGGAACCCGCGTCGGCCTGGTGAGCGGTCCCGCCGGCGTCGGGAAGAGCGAACTGCTGCTGCACGCCGCTCACGCCGCGCTCGCACGGGGGTGGTTTCCCGGCGGGGTGCTCTCCATCGACCTCCAGGGATACACGGACGGCCTGCCGCCGCTCACGCCCGGTGAGGCGCTCGGGCGCCTGCTCCACCGGCTGGGCATGCCGGTGGACACCATCCCCGGGCATGTGGAGGACCGGGCTGCCGCCTACCGGGGGTGCCTCGAGGAACGCTCAGTACTCGTGCTGCTCGACAACGCCGTTGACAGCTCGCAGGTCCGCCCGCTCCTGCCGTCCGGCGGCTGTGCCGCCCTGGTGACGAGCCGCCACCGACTGCCGGCGCTGGACGACGTGCATCGGATCACGCTCGACCCCCTTCAGCTGGAGGCAGCTTGTGAACTTCTCCTCGCCGCGTCCTTGTCCGACGTGGAGGCGGAGGCCGAGATACGGGCGAGCCGGTCGCATGCGCGTAAGATCGCCGCCCACTGCGGAGGGCTGCCACTCGCTCTGCGGGTCGCAGCCGCGCGCGTACGGGGACAGGCGCCCGGGCAGTTCGAGGAACTCGCGGGGTGGCTGGACGATGAACGGAAGAGGCTGGTTGAACTGGACGACGGCGAACGCACCGTCACCGCGGCGTTCCGGGCCTCATACGAACGGCTCGGCGACGACCGGCAGCTGCTGTTCTCGCTGTGCGGCCTGCATCCCGGACCGCGGTTCGATGTCCACGCCGCGGCCGCTCTCGCCGACCTGCCGGTGCGTGACGTACGGCGTCTGATGCAGGACCTGCGAAATTCTCACCTCGTCACGGCGGACGGTGTCGGCCACTACCGGCTGCACGACCTGCTCCATGCCTACGCCCGCACCCGTGCCCACGAGGACATCGCCGACGAGGCCCTCCGGGCGGCCACGGACCGGCTGATCGACTACTACCTGTACACCGCCGACTGCGCCGATCTGGCGGTGGCGCCAGGGCGTTACCGGCTGCCCCACTCGGTCGGCAGGCCACCCCGCTCGACGCCGGACGTCGACGAACGACCGGCCGCACTGGCCTGGTTCGCCGACGAACTGCCCCACCTCACCGCACTGCTTAGGGTCGCCGCCACCACCACGGAGCCCTCGCGGTGCTGGCTGCTGGCCGACGCGATGCGCGGCTTCTTCTTCCACGTCAAGGCCTGGGACAGCTGGCTGGACACCCTGCAGGTGGCGCTCGACGTGGCGACGGCTGCGGGAGAACCGCGGGTGCAGGGCGTTCTGCACAACAGCATGGGAATCGCGCTCATCGAGCAGGACCGGTCGCCAGACGCGGCCCGGCACTATCGCGCGGCGGAAGAGCTCTTCGAAGCGGCGGGCGATCCGCACGGGGTCGCCACGTCGGTGGAGAACCGCGCCTGGGTCCACCAGTACGCTGGCGACTACGCGGCGGCCCTCGCCGACCACCAGAAGGCACTCGGCGTCTACCAGGGCCTCGGTGCCCGGCGGAACGAGGCGATCGTTCTGCGGGGCATGGCGTTGGCGCAGATCGAACTCGGACGGTCCGAGGAGGCGGTCGCACATCTGACGCAGGCGCTCGGCGTCTTCCGGGAGCTCGGCCTGGACCTCGACGCCGCGATGGCCCTGAACGGCCTGGGCGAGGCGCACACCCGGGCCGGTGACGCCGCAGCGGCACGGCAGTACCACCTGCTGGCGCTGCGGCAGAGCCGGGCCTGCGGCAGCGTCTTCGAGGAGGCCCGGGCCCGCGACGGACTCGGCACGCTGAGCGCACCGGACAGGCCCGCGCACGCCGCGCACCATTGGCGACGGGCACTGCTCCACTACGAGGCCCTGCGTTCCCCCGCTGCCGAGCGGGTCCGGGCGCGACTCGACGCGCTGCGGGAGCCGAGTTCGTGATCGACGGGAAGGGGCACCCTTTGCGAGCGGACGCCGAGGACTTCGACGTTTTCTTCTGCTATTCCTGGAAGGACAGGACCCGGGCCGACGAACTGGTTCGGCGTCTGTCCGAACAGAGGTTGAACGGCAGGCCGTTGCGGGTGTTCCAGGACCATCGTGCCCTCGAGGACTACGACACGATCTCCGAATCCGTCCAGGAGGGTCTGTGGCGCTCGCGGTGCCTGGTGGTTCTCTTCTCCGAAGAGACGCTCAGGAGCTACTACTGCCGCGGCGAACTGCGCTGCGCACTCTCGGCCGCCCACCACTTGGACGGCTCGACCCAACGGGTGATGCCGATCCTCCACCACACGCGGTACGAGGACGTGCGGCCGCGGATCCTGGGCTCTGTCAGGCTGCCGGACCCGCAGACGTCCTCCGACGAGGATCTCGTCAGCTCGGTCGTCGCCCGCGTTCGGCAGACCGACGCCCGTACGTTGGGTGAGGCCCCGGAGCTCGGGGAACCCGACTGGTATCCGTCTTCCCTGGTCGGCAACCGGGCGTTCCGAGGAAGGGACGTCGAACTCCTCGAGGTCTACGACGCCCTGCGAACACACCGGGAACCCGGTGTCGGGGGAATGGCGGTGGCACGCGTCGTCGGGCTCGGCGGCCAGGGCAAGACGACTCTTGCCGAACAGTACGCGCGAGAGTTCGCGGCTGACTACCCCGGTGGCGTTTTCGTACTGCGAGGCTTCGGCAGCCACCTCGCCGGTCGAACCGACGGCCACCACGTGCGGTCGCGGCACGCCGACCAGGTCGTGGGTTTCGCCGGGACGATGAGGGTTCCGGGCTTGGACGGCCTGGACCGGCCCGCGGTGCTGGGCGCGTTCCGCGAACACCTCAGGCGGCGTGCGCAGCCCTACCTGTGGATCGTCGACGATCTTCCTGCAGGCCTGGACGAAATCACGTTCCGCGCCCTCCTCGCTCCGACACCGGACGGGCACACCCTGGTGACCACGCGATACCGGTCTGCGGCCGAGGAGTATCCCTGGGGCGGCGAGGTCCACCTCGGCGAGCTCGACAGGGGGGCGTCCCTGAGCCTGCTGACCAGACACCTGGCGCCGGCCGACCGTGGTGAGGTGAGGTCGGCACTGGCCGTGGCTGAGAAGCTCGGACACCACGCCCAGGCCGTTGCGGTCGCCGCCGGACTCGTGGCCGACCCGGAGCAGGGAGGCTTCAGCGGGCTCCTGGAGGCGATCGACGCACCGGGTCCGGATGCCATGGAACTCGCCTCCCGTCTCGGCCGTGACCTCCCCACCGGGTACGGCGCGAGTATCGCCTCGACCATGCTGCGCAGCATCGACCGCCTCGACGACCAGGGGCGCGAGGTCCTGCGGGTGGCGAGCCTGCTCGCACCGACCCCGCTGCCGCAACAGCTGGTGGAGGGGACCGTCGTGCGCACCGACGACAAGGCGCGGTCCGCGGTCCGTGAACGCGTCGGCACCGGCTTCGCGAACGCCGTGGACAAGTCCCTCGCCGAAGCCCTCGTGCTCCCTTCCGCGGACGGGGGCGGGCTGTGGACGGTGCACACGCTCGTGAGCCGCACCCTGCGCTTCGCCGACACCGACCTCGATCGCCGGGACAGCCTTCGGCAAGGGGCCCTCCAGGAGCTGACCGAGGCACTCGAAGAGAGCAAGGCCCGTTTCGTCCACCGACTGCTGACCCACCATGTGCCCCACGTCCAGGAACTCCTGCAGAGCATGGAGGGTGAGGACATCTGGCACCTGACGAACGAGGCGAGCCGTGTGTACGCGGAGCTGGGCGACGGACGGGGAGCCCTGGCCCTCTACCAGCGGCTCCACGAAGCGTGTACGCGAGTTCTGGGACCCCACCACCAGATCACCCTGAAGACACTCGCGGGACTGGGCATCGCGCACGGACTGGTCGGCGACCACGACAGCGCGCTGGCGTGCAAGCGCGATGCGTACCAAGGGTTGGCCGCCGTTCTCGGTGAACACGATCCGGAAGTGCTCACCGCACGCAACAACGTCGCCGTGACCATGAGCGACCGAGGTGACTCGACTGCGGCTCGTGCGGAGTACGCCGAGATCTACCGGATCCGGCGCCGGGTGCTGAACGTACAGCACCCGGACACCCTCATGGCCCTCGGCAACTACGCGATCGAGGTCGGCAGGTGCGGCAACCACCGACTCGCTCAGAGGCTCAAGTACTCCGTCCACGTACGGAGCCGCGTGATCCACGGTGAGCAGGACCCGAGGACTCTCGACGCGCTCCACAACCTCGCCGCCAGCACCGCGGCCCTGGGGGACCGGGCCACGGCACACGGCCTGCTCGTCCAGGTCACCGAGGCACGCCGGGAGGTCCTGGGCGCCGACCACGTGGACACGCTCACCTCCCAGGAAGGCGCGGCCGTGACGTCCGCGGTGCGGGACGAGGCCCTCGGCCTGCTGCGGGACGCCTACCGGGTCCGCCTGGCCGTTCAGGGGCCGGCACATCCGGATGCGACACGCACGCTGCGCATCCTGCTGGAGTGGAGCCTGCCCGTGGAAAGCGTCGCGGCGGCACGCGCCCGGTCGGACGCCGCAGAGCCGGAGTACGACGCGATCGTCGCGGGTCTCCTCGCGCTCGAACTGCAGGAGGGACTGGTCACGGAGCTGGGCCACGACCACGTCGAGACCGCCGTGGCCACCTGCCACCTCGCGCACGCCCTCGCCCTGCAGGGACCAGGGATGAACGCAGATCTCCTGATAGCCGACGCGGCCACCGGCCTCGCCGAGACACTGGGAGAGGCCGCCGCGTGGACCCGCAGCGCGAGGAGCCTCCAGACGTGGATCCAGGACGTGGAGGAAGAAACCTGATCCGATGCGGACCAAGACGGTGTGCTGGCCGAGGGTCCCGGACGAGGCGCGAGAGGCATGGCCACTGGCAACGGCGCAGGGGTGCGGGATGAGATCAATCCTCGTTGCCAGATCGCAGTCGCGTCGCGCTGGGGTGTGGACCGGGCCAGGGCAAGGCGTTCGGGCTCTCACCCAGGACGTTGACTTCGAGCGCGGCGTCATCAGGGTCGGCAGGCAGGCCCGGCTCTTTGCCGCGCGACCGGAACGGAAGAGCTCCTCCCTCCAGCAGAGGCGGTCAAGGCCGCGAGGAGCCGCTATGCCGCGCGCATCGACCAGATCGCGACGCAACGCTACGGCTCCCTTCCGACCAGCGGTGATGGCGCCCATACGGAGCGGCGCGCATGGGACGCGGCCCGGCGGCGCGTCGAGCAGTCGTAGCGGCAACGTACGGCGCAGCGGCAGGAGCGGCTATCCATCACATTTCAGCATGAAATGGGTAGCTCCTGCCTGGCCGGACCTCCAGCGTCGTGGTCGAATCCAAGCCGACGAGACACCCCCACCGATATCGATCGTGTGCGCGAAGAAGAGGGGGGTCGAGCCCACCTTGCCCTTGGGGGAGGGCGGTTCCCCAAGAGGCGGCCCACGAAGCTACCGGTCGGTCCAACTGGCGCAAAACGTAATGCAGTTATTCAACAGCACTTAATATGACGGCCTGTGCCAGTGGCACAGGTGCCTCGTCAGCATCCGCGCTTGCCGCACGCCACGCCTCTGTCCGTTCTGGACGGAGAGATACGGAGCAACTCCTCCCGTGTATCTCGACAGCTACTCCGCGCGCGGTTTCCGCTCCCTGGCCCACGTTACGGACATCCCGATCAGCCGGCCCACCGTCCTGGCCGGCCGCAACGACGGCGGCAAGAGCGCGGTGCTGACCGCGCTGGCCTTCCTCCTCGGCACCCACCGCCTGACCGACGAGGACCGCACCTACGCGCAGGACGAGGAAGGCACCAAGGGACGACGGTGCGCCGAAACCTGGGTGGAGGGCCAATTCCGGCTCGACGCCGAGGAACAGCTCCACAACGGGCTCGGCGAACACGTGCGCATCCGTCGGCGCTCACGACTGGGAGAGGCGACCTGCCTGGAGCACTTCGGCAGCCAGCCCGCCGATCCGCAACTGCGCGACCTGGGACGGCTGCTCAAGCCGGCACTGACGGCGCTCGTCGCCGAATACGGCCTGTCCCCGGCGGGAACCCTCAAGGAAGACCTCCTCGCAGAGCTGACGGCACACGCCAGGACGGTTCCTCAGGACCAGGGATGGCAGCCACTGCCCAAAGCGCTCGAGGAACGACTCCCGCGGCTCTTGTCGTTCGGCGGGAAGGACGAGCGCCCCGACGACGCCGTACGCACCGCTCTGAGCAGCAGCTACAAGACGCACCTGGAAGACGAGACCCTTCAGGGCCGCGTCCGGGAGATCGAGGGGGAGATCACCCAGCGGCTGGAGAAGGAAGCCGACTCCCTGTGCCACCACATCCGCCAGCACTGCACCGAATACCTCAGCGTCAACGTCAAGCCCATGGTCTCCTTCAAAGGAGGCTTCCAAGGCGCCCCGCTGCACGTATCCCGAGCAGACGGCGAACCCGTCGACCTGACACGCGCCGGCCAGGGCAGCACCCGCCGTATCGCCCTGGCGGTATGGGAATGGACCAGCAACCTCCTGGAGAACGCCGAACTGACCGCCTCCACGGAACAGGGAAGCACCCAGCCCACGCAGACCATCGTGGTCTACGACGAGCCCGACACCCACCTTGACTACCGCCACCAGCGCACGGTCATGGACATCATCCGCAAGCAGTGCACCCTGCCCCACGTCAGCGTCATGGTCGCCACCCACTCGATGAACCTCATCGACGGCGTCGACATCGCCGACGTCGTCCACCTGAGCCTGGGATCCGGCGGGCGCACCGTCATCGAACGCCTCGACGACGACCAGCACGACGGGATCGACTTCCACCTCGGCCAGATCGCGGCATCCCTGGGGCTGCGCAACTCCGTCCTCCTCCACGAGCGCTGCTTCCTGGCCGTCGAGGGCGACACAGAGCAAAAGAGCCTGCCGCTGCTGTTCCGCCTGGCCCAAAACATGTCCCTCCAGGCAGCGGGCATTGCCCTATGGGGCTGCGAAAACAACGAGGGAGCCCTTCACCTGGCCCGCTACCTCGTCAAACACCGGCGCACCGTGATGCTGATGGTGGACGCCGACAGCCGCACCAACAAACTCTTCAAAGACGAACGTCTCCGGCGCGCCGGCCTCGACCTCGAAAAGCACGTCTCCTACGTCGGAGAAGCCGAAGGCTACAACGAGCTCGAAGAACTCTTCAGCGACGATCAATGGGCCCATGCCGCCAACACCCACTGGCCCCGCCCGGCCCCGCACACCTGGCAAGCCGATGATTTCACCGCCCACCGCGCAGGCAAGAAATTCAGCGCCCGCATTCTCGACATGATCCAAAACCAGGCCGGAGACAACAGCCCCAACGGCAAACCCGCCATGGTCTACGGGCTGGCCACCACCCTCACCACGGCCCAGGACGTGCCCCGTCAGCTCCGGGACATCTTCGCCCACCTGCAACAACTCGCTCACTGATCCGGCGCCGACCGCCGGGCACGACGCGCCCGCATACGCTCCTTGCGCTGTTCGTCGGTCGGCGTTTCCCACACGTGCCAGCCAACCGATTCCACCCATTGACGGGCATGGTTCCGAGCATCGATCCCGCACCACCTGCACCCGCCCGGCGAGGGAACGCAGGCAGCACGAGCAGACCTTGGAGAGGACATCTCTCCTCCTTCCCACGTTCTCCATCTTCCCTGCCGACACTGACAATCACGCTGAGCGACAAAACCGAGGTGCATGCGCATGAGGTTTCTCCACACATCCGATTGGCACCTGGGACGCCGATTCCATTCGGAAGACCTGATTCCCGCCCAGCGCACCTTCCTCGACCACCTCACCGACACCGCCCGCACCCAGAACATCGACGCAATCTTGGTCGCCGGCGACATCTACGACCGGGCCATCCCCAGCCTCGACGCCGTACGCCTGTTCAGCCACGCCCTGCACGAGCTCGCGGACCTCAACGTGCCGATCATCATGATCAGCGGAAACCACGACTCCGCCCACCGCCTCGGCGTCGCATCCGGCCTCCTGGCACGTACCGGAATCCACCTGCGCACCGACCCGGCCACCTGCGACACCCCCGTCCTCCTGGAAGACGCCGACGGCCCCGTCGCCGTCTACGGCATCCCCTACCTCGAGCCGTCGATGGCCCGCACCCCGCTGGAAGCCGGGGCCACCTCCCACCACGCCGTACTGAGCGCGGCCCTGGACCGCATCCGCACCGACCTCGCCCACAACCAGCCGGCCGGCACCCGCTCCGTCGTCCTCGCCCACGCCTTCGTCACCCCAGGCACCGGACAACCCGAAGAACGCGAAACGACCGAGGAATCCACCAGCGAACGCGACATCACCGTCGGCGGCGTCGCCCACGTGGGCGCCGACCTCTTCAACGGCATCGACTACGTGGCCCTCGGCCACCTGCACGGCGCCCAGCGCATCACCGACCGCGTCCACTACAGCGGCTCCCCCCTCGCCTACTCCTTCTCCGAAGCCCACCACAGCAAATCGATCACCCTGGTCGACCTCGCCCCAGGAACCACCCCCACCCTCACCCACCAGCCCTGCCCCGTCCCGCGCCGTCTGGAACGCGTCACCGGCTTCATCGACGACCTCCTGACCCACCCCACCTACGAGCCGCTCAAGGACGCCTGGCTCGAGGTCACCCTCACCGACACCGCCCTCCCCTTCGAGGCCATGGCCCGCCTGCGCCGCCGCTTCCCCCACACCGCCACCCTCAAGCACAGGCCCGCCCGCATCCCCGCCCAGAACACGACCACCCCCACCTACAGCGACCGCATCCGGGGCCGCAGCGACCTCGACATCACCAGCGACTTCATCCACAACATGCGCGGCACCGCCCCCACCCCGGACGAAGACGCCCTGCTCCAACAAGCCGTCGAAGCCTCCCGCCTGAACGAACAGCACAAGGAAACCGTCTGATGCGCCTGCACAACCTGCGCCTGCAGGCCTTCGGCCCCTTCGCCGCCACCCACACCGTCGACTTCGACGCCCTGTCCGCCGACGGCCTCTTCCTCCTGCACGGCGACACCGGCGCCGGCAAGAGCACCATCTTCGCCGCCATCTGCTTCGCCCTCTACGGCAAACCCCCCGGCGACCGCGACCTCCTACTGCGCAGCCACCACGCTCCCGCAGACCTCCTGACCGAGATCACCCTGGAGGTCACCCTCGCGGGCCGCCGCCTGCGCATCCACCGAACCCCCGCCCAGATGCGCCCCAAGCGCTCCGGCGAAGGCGAGACCCCCCACAAGCCCGAGACCCGCCTCAGCGAATGGGCCGCCGACACCCACGGCCAGGGCCACTGGGAAGCATCCAGCAAATCCCACCAGGAAGCCTCCGCCGAGATCACCGACCTCCTGGGCATGAGCCGGGACCAGTTCTGCCAGGTCGTCCTCCTACCCCAGAACGAATTCACCAAGTTCCTCCACGCCGACGCCCACGGCCGGCGCGAACTCCTCGGCAAACTCTTCCGCACCGGCCGCTTCTCCTTCATCGAACGCTGGCTCAACGACCACAGCCGCACCACCGAGAAGAACCGCGACGCCGCCCGCGCCGACGTACTCCGCCTGGCCGAACGCATCCACCAGGCCGCCGGAAACGACCTCTCGACCGAACACACCGCGCCCACCCCCGAGGACCCCCACACCCTCACCGCACCCGCACGCGCCTGGGCCCAGGACCTCCTCCACGCCAGCCACACCCACCACGACCAGACACTCCAGGCAGCCGCAACGGCCAAGGAAAACCTGACCCGACAGCAGAGCCTCGAAGCCGCGGCACGCGAACTCCACCAGCAGCAAGCCACCTACGCCAGCGCCCGGCAACAACTCGACCTGCTCCAGGAACAGACACCGCACCAAGACACCCTGGTCCAACGCCGCGACCGGGCCCGCCGCGCCCAGCGAGCAGCACCACAACTACACGCAGCCGACACCGCTGCGGACGACCACGCCCGCACCCAGCGCGCCGAACGCAGCACCCGCGAACACCTGCTGCCCGACCACACGGACCTGGACGCCGGTCAGCTGGAAACCGCCGAGCAGCGCACCCGCGCCGAAGCCGCCGTCCTGACCGCCCTCATCCCCGAAGAAGACACCGTCCGCCGACTGACCGCAGAGCTGCAGCGCGTCGACACCGACCGGCAGGACTTCGCCACCCAGCAACGCGCCTCCCAGGACTGGCTCGAGGCAGAGCCCGACCGGCGCCGCGCCCTCGAAGTCCGACGGGACGCCGCCCGCCAGGCCGAACAAGAAAGCCGTCGCCACCACGACACCCTCAACAGCCTGGGGGCCCGCATCGAAGCCGCCAAGCGCCGCGATACCCACCTCGGACACGTCGCCAAGGCCGAACAACACCTGGCAGACGCACAAAAAGCTACCACCCGGACCGGCCAGACCTACCTCACCATCCGCCGCCAGCGCACCGAAGGCATGGCCGCCGAACTCGCCGCCGCCCTCACCGACGGCACCCCCTGCCCGGTCTGCGGTTCCTGCACCCACCCGGCCCCCGCAGCCCCCCAAGACGGACAGCCCACACGCCAGGACGAACACGACGCCGAAGCCGTCCACGAACAGGCCAAGGCCGCACAGGAAGCCGCCGCGGCCGCCCTGCACGACCTCCGCGAACAGGCAGCCACCGCCACCGGAGAAGCCGGCGAGACCTCACTGACCGACCTGCAAACCCAACACACCGCACTCGACGCCGAGCTGGCCGAAACCCTCGACCGCGCGGCCGACCAGGGCACCGTAGAAGAAGAACTCCGCACGCTCGACACCGAGCACACGGCCCGGACCGAGCAACACAACAGCGCAACGGCCGGCCTGTCCGCCCGCAATGCCGACTACGACACCCTCACCCAGCAACTCACCGAGCTGACCGGCAAACTCACGACAGCCCGTGGCACCCACCCCACCGTCGCCGCCCGCGCCGACGAACTCACCCGCACCGCCAACCGCCTCAAGGAAGCCGCCGAAGCCTCCCGCAGCCTCGCCGCCGCCGTCCAGACCCTCACCCACCGCACCAACCAGGCCACCGCCGCCGCCAAGGCCCACAACTTCGACACCCTGACACTCGCCCAGCAGGCCCTCCTCAGCGACGAAGACCTACACGCCATCGAAGAAGAGATCACCCGGTGGCGCGAGGACTGCGCCGTACACACCGCAGTCCTGGAAAACCCGACACTTCAGCAGGCCGCCACACAGCCCCCCGCCGACCTCGACACCGCCACGGCCGCACGGGCCGCCACGGACGACCAGCACGCCGCCGCAGCCGCTGCCGCCAGCGCCGCCCACGCCCGCAACCAGGCCCTCACCGCCCTGGCCGCCGAACTCGACACCGCCGTCCAACGCCTCGGCCCGCTCGAACAGGCCCACACCACCGCACGTCACCTGGCCGAACTCGTCACCGGCAACTCACCCAGCGCCCGCATCCGCATGCAACTGGAGGCCTACGTCCTGGCCGCCCGACTCGAAGAAGTCGTCACCGCAGCCAACACCCGCCTGCACATCATGTCCGAAGGCCGCTACACCCTCTCCCACTCCGACCACCAAGCCGCCCGCGGCGCACGCTCCGGCCTCGGCCTTCAGATCACCGACTCCTGGACCGGCCGCCCCCGCAAGACGGACACCCTCTCCGGCGGCGAATCCTTCTTCGCCTCCCTCTCCCTCGCCCTGGGACTAGCCGACGTCGTCACCCACGAAGCCGGCGGCAACCCCCTGGACACCCTCTTCATCGACGAGGGCTTCGGCACGCTCGACGAAGACACCCTCCTCAAAGTCCTCGACGTCCTGGACTCCCTGCACGCCCACGACCGCACCGTCGGCGTCATCAGCCACGTCCCCGAACTGCGCCGCCGCATCGCCCAACGCCTCCACGTCCACAAAAGCCCGACCGGCTCCACCCTCACCCACCTGACCGAAGCAGCCGGATAGCCGGACGCCCACCCACGGACAGGACCCGGGAACCCGTCCTGCCCGCAGGTTGAGCAAAGCCCCGGGCCCGCTCGCCCTAGCGCGGCGAGGCCGGGCCCTTGACCGGCCCCAGACAGGGCGGGGCCGCCCCGCCCGGACCGGGAGCCGGCCGCGCTCAGACGGCGGCCGGTGCGGGCTCCTCGCCCTTCACCTCCGCCGCGGACACAGCGGTGGCCTCGGGCACGGGCCAGGTGTAGAGCACCACACCCTGCCGGTTGTCCCTCTCGAGACCGTTCTTCTCAACGAGCCTCTGCAGGGCGTTGCGGATGGTCTGAACCGACGTCGCCCGCTCGGGGTGCGCCTCTTCCAGCTCGCTCTGGATCTCGCTGACCTTCTTGGGCTCGCCGGGCTGCTTGGACAGGATGTCACTGAGAAGCCGGCCGAGGGTGGGGCTCGCCTGCGCGGTCGTTCCGGCCCCGGCCACCGCGGTCTTCTTGACGGCCGCCTTCTTCGCGGTCGCGGTCTTCTTGGCGGGGGACGCCACGGCCGTCTTGGCCGCGGTCTTCTTGGCGACCGGCTTCTTGGCCGCAGCCGCCTTCTTCACCGCAGCCGCGCCCGCTGCCACCTTCTCCGCCCTCGGCAGCGGCACGGCCGCCGCATCCGCGCCGTCACGGACCGGGGGAGTGCTGCTCGCGGGCCGGACAAGCGCCGGCACTGGCGCAGGCACCGGCACCGGCACCGGCACCGGCGTCGGCTCAGGACCGACGACCGACGGCGTGTCCGCCAGCGCCGCGGCGAGCCACTTCTCCTCGCCCTGGAGTTTGCCCAGGCGCGTGCTGAGGGTCGCCTGCTCGGCCTGGTTGGCTGCGAGGGCGGCAGCCAGATGCTCCGCGTACTCGGTCTGGATCGGGGTGTTGACCGGCTCGTTGGCCACGGCAGTCCACGCTCCTTCTGGAGGGATGTGTGTTGGAGCCGGATGTTACTCGCCGCGGGCCGCAGCCGGTTGCTGTATCGCACCACCTCATCCCGGGGCGGGCGGGCGCCCGTACCTGCCCGCGGCAACCCCATCCGGTCGGAGCCCGGCCGGCAACCCCCGCCTTCGGCACGGGAGAAGGCACACCGGCACACACCGGGAACCGCCGCAGCGGCTGCTCCTCGGAGCTCCGGAACGACACCGGTCGGCGACCAGTTCGAGTGAGGCCGTACTCTCGCTGACCATGACGTTTCAAAGACGGTGGTGGGGTGTGTCCTCCTGGACGGCATGGGCGAGGGGCGCTGTGGCGCCGTGGCACGAAGCAGCTCTCGACGATGCCCACCGCCTCATGTGGGAGGGCTCGTTCGAGGCGGCCGAGGCACGGGCGCGGGCCGTCGTTGCCGCTCGTGAGGGTGTGCGGGGGCGGGATCGGCGGCCATGGGCTGTCTGGGAGGGCAGGTACAACGCCGTTCAGGCGGCGGTCCTCCACGGGCGGGGGGCGGTGGTGCTGGCTGAACTCGAAGGCTTGATCGCCGGCCTGGAGCAGCTGTCCGGCGCGGGCCGGCTGCTGCTGCTGAGGGCCCGGGTGTACCGCGCGTGGGTGCTGATCGACGAGGGCCGGCCCGCTGAAGCGGAGGCCGAGGCCGAGGCCGTCCTGCGGGTGTTGACACGGACCATGTACTTGACCAATGTCTGGGAGCTAGAACTGATTGCTTTGGTGTGCATGGGCGATGTCCTGTGCGCGCTGGGCCGGCATGAGGAAGCGGAGACGATCGCCCGCGGGCATCTGCCGCGGGCCGAGGGGCACCTGGAGTTCGGTCTGCGTCTTCTGCTGCTTCGTAGCCTGCTGGGCCAGGGGCGTCATGAGGAGGCCCTGGCCGAGTCCGGCAGGGTGTACGCCGATCCGCTTCCTGCCGACGCCGGAGCGTACGAGCTCGCTACTGCCACGGCCCTGCACGGCCTGGGCCGCCACGACGAGGCGAAGGCAGAGGCCCAGCGGGCGATGACCGGATGCGAACGCTACCTCCATCCCCACCACCCACGGGTGGGCGAGGTCCAGGCGCTGCTCGCCCGCATGGCCTCCGCCTGACACGACCACCGCGCACCGATAGCCCCGCGTGAGCCTGGCGCCACCAGCCGTCCCGGGGGCCTTTACCGGGCCCATGCAGTTGCCTTACGGCGCGAGACTCCCGGGAACGGTGCTGCCCCGCTCCGAGCTATCCGGCGGTTGCCGACCGGGGCACGCCGATGCGCGCGTTCTCACCTCGCATGGCCTGCGGCCAGCGACTGTCGATGAGGCTCGCTGCGGATCGCCATTCGCCGCAGGCGTTCTCATCCTCTGGCAGCCACCAGTGCTCTCTCCCAGCGCATGCCCGTGGGCGGGTACGGGGGCCGTGAGACCTCGAACCACTCGCCGCCCACATGGGTCGACGCCCACATCGCTCGTCCGCACACGTCGCACTTCACGGGCGGATCCTCACATACGGGGTGTCGGTCAGACTCGTTCAACCAGGTGCACCCGTTCAACCAGGTACACCCGTTTGAGTCGCCGCTGGAGGAGGAGCTCATGCGACGGCCGTGCGAGACCGCTGGCCTGGGGCTGGTCCGCCGTACGAGCAGCGCCATCACGGCGACCAGCGGGGCGGAGGCGATCGGCGACCGGAGCGCGGCAGCCGGTGTCAGCAGCACTCATCCGGCACAGCGGTTCAAGGAGCTCATCGGCGTCACGCCGAAGCGGCTGGCCCGCACCTACCGCTTCACCGCCACCGTGTTCGCGATCAACCCCGCCGGACCGGTCGACTGGGGCGACCTCGCCGGTGGCGCAGGCTACTTCGACCACGCCCACGTCGGGCACGGGTTCCGGGCGTCCACCGGGCTCACGCCGCCCCGGTACGTCGAAGTCCGGCGGCGGTTCCTGTGCGAACGTCCCGGCCACGCGCCGGGCGGCTGGACACAGTTCACGACACGCTAATTTGGGGCACCCCAATGCAGAGGAGAGCCCCGTGGGCAAGGTGGTCATGTACAGCTCGGTGTCGGTGGACGGCTTCGTCGCGGACGAGAACGACCAGCCCGGACCGCTGTTCGATTGGTTGTCCAACGGTGACGTCCCCTTGGACGAGAGCGGCGAGCTGAAGGTGTCGCAGACGTCCTACGACTACACCCGGCCGTACTGGGACCAGATCGGAGTCACGATCGCCGGCCGCCGCGTCTTCGACCTGACGGACGGCTGGGACGGGAAGCCGCCGGCCGGGATCGACCACGTGGTCGTGGTGACGCACAGGCCGGAGCCCGAGGGTTGGGACCCCGAGGCGCCGTTCCACTTCGTCAACGGCGTCGAGGCAGCCGTGGCCAAGGCGCAGGAGCTTGCGGGTGACCGCATCGTCGAGGTCGCCGCTGGCGACGTCGGTGGCCAGGTGCTTGCCGCGGGCCTGATCGACGAGGTGCGCATGGACGTCGTACCCGTCGTGTTCGGGTCCGGCAAGCGCTACTTCGGGTCGGTCCACGCACAGCACCTGCTGGAGGATCCTGACGTGGTGATTCAGGGCGACCGGGTGCTTCACCTGCGCTATCGGGTGCGCCGTTGACCGATCTGAGCGGGTACTCGGTTGCACGAGTCTTGCCGCCACCCCCATACCCACGCCCAGGGGCCAGGCCGCACGGTGCTGCGTCTGGCCCGGGTACTTCGTACCGACCATCGGTTGGGCTTCTTGATCGCCCATCGGTAGCCCCGGCTGCGGCAGGCCGGGATGAGACGGCTGCGTGCCTCACGCCCGGCCTCGGCATAGGAGCGGGTGACGCTCCAAGCCGGGAAGGGATGCTGCGCACGCACCAGGTAGGACACGCGGTCTGCATCCAGGGCCGGACGGGCGGGCGCAGCCGTGCGGGCGAACTGACGGATGGTGGCCTGGTGAACCGCGAGGTAGACGCCCTTCGGCGTCCGCGAACTGAGGCCGGGTACGGAACCGTGTCCAGCAGTGTCGTGCCGAGGTAGGCGATCTCGTCGTCCCTGGCGAAGGTGATGACGCGGTAGATCACGTGGCGGGGCAGATTTCGGCCGTCCCCCCGCGGCTCGGAGCCGGACCTCCTTGCCCGGTCGCGCCTTGGATGGATACGAGCCGTCCGGTAGTTCTCCCAGGGCGGTGCCGAGGTGGTTGGGTTGGAGTCCGACCAGCAGATCCGCGCCCGCCATGGTGCATACGTGAGCGAACTCGACCGACCAGAAGCCGCGGTCAGCCGATGACCAGGGTCTCCGGGGTCGGCGGAGCCGGCCAGCGGGTAGGCGATGCTGCGCTCGCCATCGCGGTAACCGCCGAGGCGGGCATCCAGGACTCCATGCGTTCCGACCGGGTGCCGTCCAGGGCGAGGAGCCGCCCCCGCCACCACGCGCCAGGCAGCCCGGGGTCGCGAGCGGGCCAGCCACCTGACGGAACACGGT
Organism: Streptomyces sp. NBC_01214; assembly: GCF_026340975.1. Lineage (GTDB taxonomy): Bacteria > Actinomycetota > Actinomycetes > Streptomycetales > Streptomycetaceae > Streptomyces. Next base: position 4,784,547 of record NZ_JAPEOS010000001.1, read on the forward strand.
CTCCAGCACGTCGCCCCGAGGCGGGCACGAGCCCGGGACAACGACGACCGGTTCACCCGCGCGCCGGCCCGGCTGGCCGGGATGCCGCTGGTCAGCACCCTCAGCACCCTCAGCACCTCCTCGTACGACTCCCGGGCGAAGACACGGGGCCAGGACGAAGTACACGACCAGCCGCGCCGGCCGGAGTCGGCGTCGCCGCTCGGCTCGGTCGTGCTTGGCCATCGCCGGTCGACCAGCTCGGCGGTGACCACCTTCGTCAAGATCCCGATCCGCACCCGCTGGCCCGCACCCCACCCCGTCACGCGCGGGGCCAAGGATTTCCGCAGCTCCAGAGCAGCGCCCCCGCCGCGGACCCCACCGGGCAGCCTGTTGACGGATGCTCAAAGAGCCTGGTGGGAGGGGGTTTCCCGAAGGTTTCCCGTTTCCCGTTGCAGTGGGCGACCCGCGCCTCCTCGACAGGCAGGGGCGGCCGGGCACAGTCTCGGAAGTGCCCGACGGGCGGCCGGTCCGTGCTCCGTACGACGAGCACGCCGCGAACACCACGACGAACACAACGCCCCGCAGGACACCGCGTGGCACGGACAGGGGGACCAGACATGGCGATGCGGAGAACGGCGGTGGCGGCGGTGGCGGTGCTCACCCTCCTGACCACCTGGGGAGGGGCCCACCACACCACGGCGGCCGCAGCACCGAAGACAGCAAAGACGGCGGAGACAGCAAAGGCGGCGAAGGCGGCGAAGGCGGAGGAGGAGTGCGGCGTGCTCGCCACCGGGGCCTCCGCGGCGGCCGAGCAGGCCGTAGGAGCGGCGTGCGGACAGATCGGCGTCTGGTACACCTGGGGCGGCGGCCACGGGCAACAGCCGGGGCCGACCTACGGTCAGGTCGACCCGAGCGACCCGGACAGCGCACACGACCCGGAGCGCCTCGGCTTCGACTGCTCGGGACTGGTCCGCTACGCCTACCACCGCGCGGTCGGCGGCGACCCGCTCCCCGGCAACGCCTACCACCAGTTCCACTCACCGCACGTACAACAGCGGTTCACCGCCGCGCAAGGGACCGCCCCGCTGCTCCCGGGGGACCTCCTGGCCTGGGGTTCGGGGGGCTCCATCCACCACATCGCGATCTACCTGGGCGCGGGGAAGATGGTCGAGGCCCGGGAATCGGGCACCCGGATCACCGTCAGCGACGTACGGCTGGGCGGGGACTACGCGGGAGCGGTCCGCATCGCACCGGCCACGGCACCCGGCACGTTCAGCACCTGGGGCACGGACGTGTGGACCCACGAGGAACCGTCCACCGGCAGTCCGCGGGTACACCGCTTCCCCGGCCCGACCACCGTGCGCATCGAGTGCCAGAAGCACGCCCAATCGGTGACGGCGGAGGGCTACACCAACGACGCCTGGTCCTACCTGCCCGAGTACGGGGCGTGGATCACCAACATCTACATCAAGGGCGCCGCCTGGCTGGACGGCGTACCCACCTGCCCCTGAGCACGCCCCCCACCACCGATCACGCACCACCGATCACGCACCACCGTCACCCGGCTCCCGAGGGAGCCCTTCCGAGGAGGAAGCATGTACGCAGGCAGGAAGATCGCCCTGGGCTTCGCCACCGTCGCACTGGCGGGCGCCATGGCCACCGTGACCGGCCCCGCCCAGGCGACGTCCGCCACCGGGACGAGCGCGGCCGCCGAATGCGGCGTGCGCGCCGACGGCAAGCTGTGGTGCGGCAACCGGGTGGGCGCCAAGGGCTACGAGCACCGCCGCTACGATTCCGCGGTGCGGGGGCCGCTGAACACGAGCCCCAGCTGGTTCCAGTGCTGGGGCCGCGGCGACCAGCACGCCGGCGGCAACAACGTCTGGTACTGGACCCAGCTGGACAACGGCCAGTGGGGCAACGTCGCGGCCGTGGACGTCCACACCTCGGTCGACCCCGCCCCGGGCCTGCGCGAGTGCTGACACCTTGACGCCCGTGTCGCCACCTCCCCGCCAGGAGGCGGCGACACGCAGAGGGGGCCGACGGCACGGCCGTCGGCCCCCTCACTCACCGGCAGGGATCAGCAGGTCCCCGCCGGCCGCTCCCGGACCACCAGATCGGTGGAGCCGGTGGTCGCGTCCAGCCAGGCGACCTGACGGCCCGCGCCGGCCGCCGGGTAGCTCTGCTCACCGCGGTTGCAGGAGACCCGCTCACGACGGGAACCGTCGGTGGTCAGCTGCCACAGCTTGGGCAGCGACTCGTTGCGGTACCGCGTGTCGGGCGTCTGCGCGACCAGGGTCAGCGCGTCCTGCGAGACCGTCAGGTCGGAGGCCATGAAGGCGCCCGGCTTGTGCTCGCTGCTGACGATGTAGGTGCCGCGGCCGTCCAGGCCGGAGCTGATGACCGACGTCAGACCGCCGTCGCTCTCGTCGGTGTCCGCCAGCCAGAACACGTTCGTGCCGTTGATGCCGGTCTGGCCGAGGCTCACCGGCTCGTCGAGCTGTTCGGTCATCACGGCCTTGCCGGTGGCCAGGTCGACGACCTCCACGCCCAGCCGGTAGGAACCGTTCTGCGGGTACAGCTTCGCGTAAGCGATCTTGTTGTCGCTGATGGAAGGCAGCGCGGTCAGCGTGTTCCACTTCTTCCCGTCGGTGAAGACCGGGGCCTTGTCGGTGGGCCGCATGTAGCCGACGTGCCGGCCGCCGAAGACGTCGTACTCTTCGAACACGACCGTGTTCTTCTCCACCCGCAGACCCCCGACGCCCGTCGCCGAGCTGTACAGGGTCTTGATCGGGCCGCCCGCCACCGGACGGGTCAGGACGTCGACCGAGGTCGGGCCGTACGCCGTCCAGACCACGGTCTTGCCGTCGGTCGCCGGAGCGGTGTGGTAGCGGCCGTCGTTGGGGCTGATCACCTTCGGGGCGCCCTTGCCGTCCAGACGACCGGCATAGACCGAGTAGGGCTCGGAGCCGTCGTCATTGGACTTCGAGGCCGTCCACCAACCACCGCCGGCACCCACTCCGGAATCGGTGGTGTTCAGCTTCCCGAAGAGGGTGTCGGTGTCGATGCCCAGGGCCTGCTCCCAGTCCGGGACGATGCCGTGGGCGTTGAACGACCGCTTGACCGTGTTCTGCTGGGCGGAGGTCGCGCCCAGCGCCTTGGCCGCCGCGAGCACCGCGCCCCGCGCCTCGGTGAACCCGTCGAGCGGCGTCATGTACTCGGTCACGGCCTTGTACACGATCTTGTCGGCCAGGGCGCCGCCCAGGTCCTCGCGCATGTCCCACAGCGCGCCGGAGAAGATCGTCGAGTTCAGGTGCACGCCGCCGTTGTCGGTGGCGAACGACACGCCCAGGAAGCTCTTCGAGGTGGTGGCCCCGTCGTTGAGGTCGCGCAGGGCGCAGTCGGCGGCCGCCTTCGTGCGGCACAGGTTCTCGCCGATCAGGCCGGCGGTCGGATCGCTCATCGGCGTCCCGTTCGCGGTGACGTCGATCGCGTTGCCGAAGTAGTCGGCCAGGGCCTCGTTCAGGGCACCGGACTGGCCCGCGTAGACCAGGTTCGCCGTGTGCTCGATGACCCCGTGGGTCATCTCGTGGCCGACGACGTCCGTATCGGCCGACATCGGCTTGAACTCCGCGTCGCCGTTGCCGTAGACCATCTTGGTGCCGTCCCAGAACGCGTTGGCGTAGGGCAGGCCGTAGTACGTCACGCCGACCAGGGAGTTGACGGCCCCGCCGTTCCCGTCGAGGCTGTCGCGCCCGAAGTTCTTCTTGTAGAAGTCGTAGACCTGGCCCGCGTTCCAGTGGGCGTCCACGGCACCCGAATCCGTCGCCGCAGCGCCGAAAGCGGTGTTCGGGGAGGAGAACATGGTGATGCCGGAGGGCCACGTGCCCGAGGTCTCCGACACCGACTTGCCGCGCGCGTCCCACGTGGCCAGCAGGCTCTTGCTGGAGGAGCGCATGCGGCCCGCGTCCGCGAGCAGGTAGTTGCCGGCCGCCGGGTCGTAGGCGATGTCCAGCGAGGTCGCGGCGCCGCTCAGCCGGGCCCCGGACCCGGTCTCGGGGACCAGGTTCGACGGAGTGGCCGGCGGGCCGCCCGCCGTCGGGCCGTCGGCGGCCTCACCGGCCGTCCGGGCGGCGGGGGCCGCCATCGTCTTCAACGCGCTGTACTGGAGCGCCGGATAGCCCGAGCGGGCGTCCACGTACACCTCGTCCACGACCGGTGCCCCGGTGCCGGGCGCGGTACCCCGCACGGTGACGCGGTAGGCGAGGACACCGCCGCCCTTGGGCAGGACGACGAGCCCCTTGGCGTCACCGGTCATGCCGGTGGCCGCCGGATCACCGGACTCGGACTGCGGCGCCCGGTCCTTGTCGAGGGCAGCTCCCAGCCGGCGGACCGTGGCGGCCACCGCACGGCGGACCGCGACGTCCTCGCTGACCTGGGGGGTGACGTCGGTGCTCAAGGCGGTGAAGTAGTGCCCCGAGGTACCGGTGACCACGCGCTTGCCGTCCTGCTTCTGCATGCGCACGACGTACTGGCCGCCCAGGACCTCGACACCGCGGTGCTTCTGTTGCAGTCGGACCGTCTCGTCCTTGGACCCGGTGGCCGTCGCCGCCAGCGGGACGAGGTCGCTGCCCGCCCGCGGGATCTTGTAGCGGCTCTTGTTCGCGGCGAGGTGCTGCCGCGCCGCGTCCGCCGGGGCGGCCTTGGCGTCCACCGGCTCCCGTATGCCCTCGACGAGCACCGGGGTCGCGGTGTCCTGGCCGGGAACGGCGTTCGACGGGCCGTGGTCCGCGGCCCACGCCGGCGACGCCTGCAAGGTCATTGCGGCCGCCAACAGAACCGCTATTCCTCCGGCGGATCGGAGCTCTTTCCGCCATATCCGTCGTGCGGCGGGGGTTGGTGCCGACGAACCTGCGCTGTACTTGGGCAAGGGGTCTCCTCAACCATGAGTGCCTGGTGCGTTGCTGTGAGTCGCTGCCATGCAAGCGCCGCGGGCGGCTCCCGACCAGCCCCGAGCCCCCCTCAGAAGTGGCCATGCACACTTGTGGGGGCTGTGTGAAGGCGGTCAAAATCCCCCGCATGATCGAAACCGACCCGCACGACCGGACTCCGGCCCGCACGCAGGACGACAGCAGGCCGGTGATCCACACGGCCGCCGACCCGGCCGCCGTACTGCACGTACTCATCCAGCGCCGACAGGCCCTCCTGCACCAGGAGTCGGCCGACCTGAAGTCCCTGCGCTCCTACGCCGACCGGCTGGCCCACCGGCTGCCCCCACAACCGGCGAGAACCCCCGGACCCCCGGCCGGCATCGAGATCCTCACCGGCACCGAAGCGGCCGGAGCCCGCCTCGACACCATGCTCGAAGCCGCCGAGACGGAGGTCCTGATCCTCGACCGCGCCACGCGGACGCCCGGGCCGCCCGGCAGCACCAGCGAGCCCAGCAACATCGGGGAGGCCGGCGCGGACCGCATCCGCCGCCTGCTGGCGCGCGGCATCGCCGTACGGACCGTCACCGACCGGCGCGGCACCGACTTCCCCGACCGGGCACAGGAGCTGATCGCCCTCACCGGACTCGGCCTCCAGGCCCGCATCGGCCAGAGCCTGCCCACCGCCCTGGTCCTCGTAGACCGGCGCACCTGCCTGCTACCCCCACCGCCCGGCGACGACGAAGGAGGCGACGGAGCGGCCCTGGTGATCGGCGACCGCCTGCTGCACCGGGCCGCCCTGCCGCTGTTCGAATCCCTGTGGGTGCGCGCCACCCCCCTCGGCAACCCCGGCGGCCCCCTCACCGCGGACCAACGGGAACTCCTCGGGCTGCTCGCCTCCGGACTGAAGGACGAAACCATCGCGCGCCGGCTCGGCGTGCACGTGCACACAGCCCGCCGGCGGATCACCCGCATGCTGGAGGAACTCGACGCCGGCACCCGCTTCCAAGCCGGCGTTCAGGCCGCCATCCGCGGCTGGCTCCCCCCGCACCCCGCCCCGGCCGGCGAGCACGTCACCACGTCCAGCGGCCCCGGGCCCACCGCGATGGCGAACGGCTGACCCACAAGGACGCGAACGGGCCGGCCCGGTAGCGCTGCGCGCACGTACGAGCGGTTGCCATACTGCTACGGCCCGCACTCCGCCGCCGGGCCAGCCCCCGTCAGGACGGAGCACGCATGCCTCCTTCGGCCACTCTCATAGAGCCCTTCACAGAACGACTGCACGCCTTCGTCACCAACCCCCGGGCCCGCACGGACCTCCAGTGCTACTTCGGGATCGGCCAGCCCTCCGGCACACCTACGTACACCGGCAGACGGTTCGAGCACCTCGCGGGTGGGGGAGACCGCCCGGACATCGCCGACCGGATCACCGCGGAGGACCTCGTCGCAGTGCACACCCTGTCGGTGACCGTTCCGGCGCCCGTCGCACTGGACATCCTGGAAGGCCCTCTCGGAGCGCGGCTGTCCGATCTGCTACGGGCCGTTCCCCGCGGCATCGACATGGCCGATGCCGCAGCCACCGTCCTGTCCCACGGCTCACCGGCGGACCAGGCCTGGAACGCCCTCCTCGACCAGACCGATGTCGGCTGGGTGATCGCGGGCAAACTCCTCGCCCGGAAGCGTCCGCAACTGCTGCCGGTCTACGACAAGGTCGTGCGCTGCGCTCTGGGGCGCCCGCACCCCTCGTACTGGCTCGCGCTGCATGCCGCACTGCGCGCGGACGACCACGCCCTGCACCACCAGTTGCTCGAGCTGCGCACAGCGGCGGGGGTGGCGGAGACGGTCAGTGCGCTGCGGGTGTGCGACGTGGTGGTGTGGATGGGTCACCGGGCGGAGGGCCACGCCTGCCCCCGCTGACCCGGCTACGCCCCCCGGATGCATCCAACCGGACGCGGGCGCTCCCGAGCACCCGTTAGGGCGTCAGGTGGTGTCCGCACCCGTGGTAGACGGGGGCCACGGGGTCCAGCCAACAGCGCGACGGGGGAGCAAGCATGGCGTCCGAACACCTCGTGTTCGATCACGAACAGGTCCGCATACACGGATTCGAGCTGTACGAGGGGACCGCGACCGCCCTCGACGTGCGCACGGTGATCGCGGGGATGCCGCACGACGTCAAGGACGGGCTCCGCGTCCACGAGGTGTCCTTCGGCCGCTCCCATCAGGCCCACGGCGGCCCGGGTGACGATGTGCCCGAGCTGCTGACCCGGCTGCGTGCCACGGACACCGACGCGTCCGAGTCGGCCCTGGAACAGCTCGCGTCGCTGCCGACCCGGCAGCGCACCACCGGTCGAGCACGATCCGGGTCGCCAACGCGGTGGCACGACAGTAGCACGGGGGATTCGGAACGCGCACGACCTTGCTCCGAGTGGCCGAGCAGAGCTGGTCGTGCGACTGCAGCGGCTACGCCACGGACCCTCCGTACCCGGCTGGCGACCGAGCAGAACCCCGCGGTCCGCGCCAGCCTCGTCCTGGCCGTGGCCGAACTCGCCGCCCCGAACGCCGACCTCCGCGTCGCCCCATGGGCCCGTACCCCCTGGACCGAACCCGCACGGCCCCCAGAGGTCCCCGTGTCCGCCGCGCTCGCCTGGCCCTGCACCCTCGCCCAGATGCTGACGGTGCGAAACCGGGTGTCGTCGATCCCTGGGACGACCTCTCGGACGACCTGTGGGCCTGACACCCGACGCCAGCGGGTTGTCAGTGCTGTCCGGCAGGGTGGGCACGTGACGAATCGAGACGAGGAACGTGGCACCCCCCTCCGGGCCGGGCTGCCTCCGGCGGCCAGAGAGCTACTCGTGGCAACCGCATGGGACGCCTTGCAGCATGCGTACGGGAGCGCTGAGGACACTCCGTCGTACTTGTGCCAACTCCTGGACGAGGATCCCGAGGTGCAGGCCGAGGCGCTGGGAATGCTCGACATGTCCGTGCTGCATCAGGGGTCCCTGTACAGCTCCACCCTGCCGGCCGCACGGTTCGTGGCAGCGATCCTGACGCACCCCCAGACGTTCGCCGAGCACGAGAGCTTCTTCCCCTGGGACGACCGGACCCGGCCCCTGCGGGCCGCACTGCTCGACTGGCTCGGCCAGATCGTCGACTCTGCCTCCTACGGCGAGGCTCCGGGCGGCGAGGGCGAGTACGGGGATGAGTACGGGGATGAGCACGACGGCGACGGCGACGGCGAGCTCGATGACGAGCTCGAAGCGATCCGCGCGTGCCGGAGCATTCGACCCGAGCTCTACGATGCGGTCGAACCGATCCTCGACGATCCGCATCCGGACACCCGAGAGGCCGCCCTCGCAACGGTCACCCTGCTTCTGAAGGCACCGGACCTCGCGGAGTTCGTCCCCCGCGCCGCCCAACGCCTGCGGAGCGTTCTCGAAGCAGACGGCAGCCGCCGAGAACGCGCGTCCGCGCTCCTGGCGATGGGCGCCTGGGGCCAGGACACCACCGGCTTCCTCAACGACCCTGATCCGGCCGTGCGGGCGTGCGCCGCTCTGGCCCCCGGATGCGCGCACCTGACCCGCGCCACCGCCGTCCTGCTCGAAGCCCTGCAGAACCCGGCCGAGGTAGACCAGTGGTTTCCCGACCCCCTCCCTCAGGTCGACGGATGGTTCCGCTTCACCCTCCTGAAGGCCGTCCTCGACCGCGTCGACGCCTTCGAGGACCTGGCTCCGGCGGCAGCGGCCCTGATACCGCTCGCCAGCGACTACACCGTCGACTGCGACTGGGGCCCGCTGCTCGTCAAAGCGTTCCCCAACGGCCATGGCCCCGGCCAGCCGCTGACGGTGGCGCAACGGGAGCTCCTGCAAGCCGTCACCGCCAATGAAGAATGCTGGGGCAACATGGGCAACAAGATCCGCTGGCTCAGGGAGGCCGGCCTGCCGGAGCAGCGCGACGCCATCCGGGCCGTGCTCTGATCACACGGCCGTCGCCTGATCGGTTCGGGTCGACTCGAAGCCCGCGGGAGGGTTCAATGCCGAGATGGTCAACTGGGCACAGATGTACGACTGGCGATCTGAGGTCGATCGCGTTCCCGAGCTCCTGGATCGAGTGGAACGTACGAACGATGCCGCAGCGTGGACGGAGCTGGGACAGCGGCTGGTCCTGGAGCGTGATCTCGTATCCCTCGCAGGCATCGCCGCCTTGCCCCGGCTGATGCTCCTCGCGTCGGGGAGCGCGGAAGCCCGACACCTGGCCGGAGAAGTCATGGAGCGCGCGGCAGGGCACCACGGCGGTGACGAGCTCTTGGCTGACGGTGCCCGGGCGATCGCCGAGTTCGGCGCACTCCTGGACCGGCACTTGCAGTCGCGGCCGGTCGACTACCTGGTGACCTTCCGCGCGCTGCTCGCGGTCGAGGAGCAATACCACTGGGCCAGCGTCCTGGGAGACTTCACGGACGACTTCTTCGACCTGGCCTGCCCTCACTGCGCGGTGGAGGTGATCATCGCCATCGGTGACTACGGGCGCTACTCGGCGGTTCGGGACTGGAACCTGGGCGACGTGGATCGGCGTGATCTACGGCCGGCGGCGGTCGAGGAGCTCTCGGGCGTCGGCCGATGGATGCGCGAGACCGCCGTCCGTGACGGGCAGGGGGTACTCGCCGACGGAATCGCCCATCTCTTCGGCAAGGCCGAGTGTCCGAGATGTGCCAGCGTCTTCACCGTCTCGGACGAGTACGAGGCCGCCAACCGGCCGGTCCTGCGGTAGGGCTGCGCGTTCATCACCGGCTCCGGTCTCGTGCCCGCTCTCGGCGGGTGTGAACCGAACAACCGCGCGAGGTTAATTTCAAGGATAATGAGAGCGGGAATCCAGGGTTAAGGGATGCTATTTTCGGTGTATGCCAACCGAGGATGAACTGTTCGCGGCCGTGGATGCCCTGCTGACGGGTGAGCCCGAGATGCCTCCGCCGGCGGAGCGGGCCCGGCTGCGCGAAGCGGCCGGCATCACGCAGGCCCGACTCGCCCAGGTCCTGCAGTCGACGACCCAGTCGGTGAAGAACTGGGAAGCGGGCCGGTCCGAACCGAGGCCACCGCGCCGTCAGGCATATCAGCGGCTGCTGGACGGCTGGGCCGCCCAGCACCCCGCCAGCCCGAGCACGCCGGTGCCCGCGACACCGTCCGCGGGGCCCGTACCGGCCGCCGCCCCCGTACCGGCCGCCGCTCCGGTATCGTCCGCCCCGTCAGCCGCGCCCACCCGTCCTGACGTTGCCGAGTCCGCGGTCCGTCCGGAGGTCACCTCGCGGCGCCCCGCCACGAAGAAGGCCACCAGGCCCGCCACCACTGCCCCCACCAGCCGTGCCTCCGCCACCCCCACCGATCCCCGTTTCCCCCACGGCCCGCTCGGCGTCCTCGACGGTGACGGCAGCGCGTACGGCATCGACGGGATCGTGCTGGACTGCCCCGCCACCACCATCACGGAGTTGGTGGAGTGGACGTTGAAGGAGTCCGGACTCGGCGCCCCGCGCCTGAACCGCAACGGCAAGGACTCCGACCCACTGATCGTGCTCACCGCCTCCGCCGCCGTGAAGCTCGGACTCCCGGAACGCCTGGAGGGCCGCGAGGAGCGCCGCTCGCTGCGCCTGGCGGAGGACCACCCGGTCGTGAAGCAGATCGGCGCGGCGAAGTGGCAGCTCACGCAGCGCGGTTTCGGCCCGTGGGCGCGCGTCTACCGCAAGGCCGAAGGCAGCGCACGGCAGTGCGTGCAGCTCGCGGTCCTGTCCTGGGACGCCCTCGATGCCCGGGCCTGGCCCGGCGTCGCCGCCATGGACCCCGCCGACATCGCCCGGGTCCTCGGCGTCTACGCGCAGCGGGTCATCACCCCGCGCGGTTCCACCGCTGTGTCCGGGCTGGAACTGATGACCGCGCTGCGTCCGCCCACGCGCGCCGTGCAGGAGAACGGGACCTGGGTGTCGGGCTACAACCCCGGCAGCCTCGGGTCGGAGCCGGTGGACCCGGCCCCGCCGGAGGCCCTCGCCGAACACCCCGTCGTCGTCCGGTCGGGCTGGAGCGGGGGTTTCCTGAACGAGGAGGCCTACCAGTGGGTCCGCGACCCCGCCCTGCTCTGCGACACCGAGTGCCTGCTGCCGTACGCGGTCGGGCTGGACCTGAACACCGCCTTCCTCGCCGCGTCCGCCCGCCTGATGGTGGGCCTGTCCGCCCCCGACCACTTCCACCGGCCGGTGTTCAACAAGAAGATCCCCGGCTCCTGGCTGGCCGACCTCTCCCACATCGAGCTCGACCCCCGCCTGCCCTCCCCGTTCACCCCGGACGGCACCCGGCCGACGGGACCTGCCTGGTACCAGACCCACACCCTCGCCTACGCCAAGGAACTCGGCCACGACGTCCACCCCATCGAGGCCTACCTGCGCCGGGAGACCGGCGCCTATCTGGACCCGTGGCACGACCGCCTCAAGACCGCGTACGTGGACACCCTCGCCGACCTCGGCGTCACCGCCGATCTCACCGACGCCGAATACCTCGCCGCGATGGAGGTCCACCAGCAGACCGACCGGGCCATGGCCGCCGTCCTCTCGGCGATCAAGGCCACGGTCAAGGGCGGCATCGGCAAGCTCCGCGAACGCCCCCAGGGCCGTACCTACCGCGACGGCGATCCGTGGCCCGCCATGCAACGCCCGACCTGGCGACCCGACATCCGCGCCGCCGTCATCTCCAAGGCCCGCGTCAACATGCACCGCAAGCTGGGCAACATGGTGAAGCTGACCGGCCTGTACCCCCTTGCGGTCCTCTCCGACTGCGTCGTCTACCCCTCGCCCGGCCCCTCGCCGCTGGACTTCCTCCCGTACGCCGCCTCGGGCAAGCCGATCATGGGCGGCTTCCGCCTCGGCCCCACCCCCGGCCTGGCCAAACTCGAAGGCGTCCAGGAAATGTCCTGGGCGGTCGACCTGATGGAGAAGGGCCTCAACCCCGCCCGCCACATCAAGGGCGGCGACGCCGTCCTCGACGACGGCGAATAGGACCGGGCCCGTGACCTCCAGCAACGGCGTCGCCACAGTCCACGCCCGACAGACCGCTCAAGCTGCATGACCTGGACCCCTGTTAAGGAGCTGAACCGCTGTGGGAGAGATCGATGACGCCATCGTTCGCGCCGACCAGGAGGCCTTCACCAAAGCCCCGCCCAAGACCTTGAAGGGCAGGATCAACTTCCTGGTCAGACAGCTGAAGTCGACCAAGGCCGTCGCCGCGGAGCTCGGGGTCAGCCAGCGGTCGGTGGAGCGCTACCGCAAGGGCGACCGCAAGACCCCGCCCCAGCGCGTCGCGGACCGCATCGACACAGCTGTACGCGCCCGCTGGCAGCCCGTGGTGCGCGGCCGCCGCCGCAAGCAGGCGGCAGCCAGCACCGGGATCACGGTCGAGACGCGGGCCCGGTTCGGCTACACCGCACCCGTAGGCACCACCGACGACGGCCGGGTGCGCCGCCTCACCGTCCACCTCCCCGCCGCCTACGCCCAGCGCCTCTTCGACGCCCGCGCCCAGGGAGCCGACGACCGCGCGCTGCGGGCGATCGTTGCCGAGGGACTCCAGGAGATCTACTTCAAGGACGGCGGAACCCGAGCCGAACAGCTCCGGGTCGAGTTCACCGACATCGACTACTTCGACGTCTCCTTCTGACCCCCGCCGCGGGGGCAGGACCGGTCGCCGTCACGCGTCTCCGGCCCCTGGCATGCTGGGGCAACCGTGATCAGCAACGGTCAGGAGAAGATGATGGGCACGTGGGGGACCGGACCGTTCGACAGCGATATCGCAGGTGACTTCACCGATCGGCTCCGCGGGCTCCCTCCGCAACGGCTCGTCAGTGCGCTTGAGGAGGCACTCCGACGAGTCGCCGATTCCGGTCCTCGTGTCGATGGCGGAGACGGCGCCGAGGCGGTAGCTGCCGCCGCCCTGGTAGCCGCTCAGATTCCAGGCAGTGACCTTGTGATCGACCCCGACGACAGGCCGGACGAACCACTTCCGGGCGTGCCGGACGCACTGCGCGGCCTCGCGAGCGAAGCACTGCACCGAGTCCTCGAAGAGGGGTCCGAGTTGGCGAGCGGCTGGGTGGACACCAACGAGGCGGACCAATGGAGCCGAGGAGTGCGGTCCATCCTCCGTGCGCTCGGCTGACGACGTTCAACTCGGTACCCGGCGTGACTGCTTCACGGAACCTGATCCAGAACCTGGTCCAGAATCTGAGCCAGACCCGAGTCATGACGGTACTGCCGACGGCCCTGCCTGCCCGAGCCCTGGCAGCCTCAAGTGTTGTTCCAAAGGCGTACGAGCGCCGAGCGTATTGCTACTCCAGCAGCTTTCACCGGGTGCAGTAGCTTGCCAAACACCCCCTGGGAACGACCAGCTGCCGCGCCGTGCAGGACAACCGGAGGATCGCCCATGCCCCGAGAGGCGCCGTACCTCGCAGTGGCCGACGTGCTGCGCGCACGGATTCTCGCGGGGGAGTGGGAGATCGGGGAGCGCCTGCCGTCCCGGAGGCGACTCGCCATCGAGTACGGGGTCGGACGCAACGTCATGCAGAGGGCCATGGACCGTTTGATCACCGACGGCCTCCTCGAAGGACGTGCCGGATCGGGCACCTACGTCCGCATGCCGCGAGAGCGCCTCCGGTTGGTCCGCTCGCGACACCACGAACGCAGGGACGGCTCCCGCCCCTGGCCGGACAGGAAGGAGCGGGGCAGGGCCGACGCCTGGGATGCACACAGCCAGGTGCGCGTCCCCGCCCCCGAGGCAATCGCCGAGCGGCTTGCCATCAGCCCAGGGAACCTTTGCGTCAACACGCACTACGAGTTCCTCGCCGACGGGCAACCCGTCCAGCTTTCCGCATCCTGGGAGCCGATGGCCATCACGGACGGAACACCGATCGTGCTGCCCGAGATGGGCCCCCTGGCGGGAAGGGAGTGGTTGAGCGCATGCGCTCCATCGGCGTGGTCATCTCCACCGTGGTCGAAGTGCCACGCCCGGCCCGTGCCACCCAAGTGCAGGCGAATCTCCTGGGGATCAGCGTGGGGGACCTCGTGCTCCAGATCGAGCGGACCATCTTCGACACGGACGGACGTCCGGTCGAAACGGCCGACATGGTCATTCCGGACGCGCGTCGCGAAGTGGTCTACGAATTCGGAGTCGACCGCCCGTAGCCGTTGAAGGCATCGGAGAGACGTCACACATTCGACAGTAGGGCACTGGAATGTCAACACCCTCCCGGATCGACCTCTTGCACGATCGGGACTTCGGACGATTATTCGCCGCCACTGCGCTCGGTCAACTGGGCGACCGCATCATCTTCCTGGCCCTGCCGCTGGTTGCCATCGCGGCATTGCACACCGACGCGCTCCAGGTCGGAGCACTGACCGCGGTGACCACGGCAGGATCGCTCCTGGTCGGGCGCGGCAACCTCGTGGAAGGAAACTCGAAGCTGTCGGCAATGCGCTCGGCGGCCAGTATCAGCGGGCCGGCGTTGGCCGGGCCACTGGTCGGCCTGGCAGGACCCCCTGCAACGCTGTTGATGAGTTCGGCGGGGATGGCCATGTCGGGGTTGCTCGCGCTCACCATCCGGAAACGCGAACAGAAGCCGGAGCCGAGTGAGAGCCCTCAATTGGGTCGAGAAATCAAGGAGGGGCTGAAGTTCCTCGTCAAGCATCCCGTCCTGCGTGCAACCGTGTTGGGGGATGCGATATTCAACCTCTTCCTGGTCATGTATCAAACCATGTTGCTGGTCTTTCTGGAGCGGGAGATAGGACTCCGCCCCTCCGGCATCGGCCTCGTTCTGTCGGGAATGGGTTGCGGTGCCTTGCTGGGTGCACTGTTGGCAACCAGGGCCTCGAAGCGGGTCGGGCACGGTCCGGTCATCTGGCTCGCGCCACTCGCCACCTGTCCGTTGACCGTCCTCATGCCGGTCGCGCGCACGGGTTGGAGCGTGTACGTGGCTGCGCTCGGACTCGCGGCCCTTTCGCTGGGCGGGGTCGTTCGTGTGGTGGCTCAATCGAGCGTCCAGCAGGCCCTGACGCCAGATCGACTCCTGGCCCGGACGGGCGCAACGGCCCGGTTCGTCGCCTGCGGCGGCATCCCCCTGGGCGGGCTTTTGGGCGGGGCCTCGGGCTCTGTGTTCGGGGCGACAGCCACCCTGTGGATCGGTGCAGCCGGTATGACGCTGAGCGTCCTTCCGAACTTCCTGTCACCGCTTCGAACGCTTCGAACACTACCCACGGGCAAGGCCCCCGAGTTCGCACGCTGAGGCACAAGCCCCATCGGCCTCCTCGACCCGCTCAGCAGGGCCGCCGCCGCCACCTTCTTTCCTCTCCGGAAAGAAGGTGGTACTTTCCTCACGAGAAAGTACATGGAAGATCGATGACCAGGAACGCCAACCATGACCGCTTACGACGCCCAGACCGCCCTCAACGCCATACATCACCGTCAGGAGCAGACGCTCGACGCATACGTGCGCCACGCCCACTCCCGCCCCTACCTGATCATTTCGGCGCTGGGCCTGTTCGCCGTGTGCTCGTCCTTCGATCTCCCGAGCCCCTGGAAGGCCGCCGCGATCCTGGCCGGGAACGCCCTGACCCTGGGAGGACTCTTCGTGCACCAACGCAGGGCCCCCGTCCGCCGGAAGACCGCCGGCTCGGAGGCGCTGTTCTACGCGGCCATAGGAGTGCTCCTTCTCGCGCTCTTCTGGACGGTGGCCATCGCCGCCCACTTCCTCGGCCTGCCGGCACGACACACCATCGCCGCAGCCGTCACCGCCCTGACCGTCATGGTCGCCTCATACGTGCTGCGCCCGGTCGTCGAGACCATCATCCGCAGGAACGGCCACGCCTGATGGATCCGGACTTCGACGAGTTCCTGCACGTCCCGGCGCGACTCTCGGTGGTCGCGCTCCTGGCTCCGGCCGACTGGGTGGAGTTCGGATTCGTCCGGGATGCGGTGGGCACCAGCGACTCGGCGCTGTCCAAGCAGGCCGCCGCGTTGGCAGACGCCGGGTACGTCGAGGTCCGAAAAACACGGAACCGCACGGGACGGCAGACCCACCTCCGCCTCACCCCGCACGGGCGCCAGGCATTCCAGCGGCACGCCTCGGCGCTGGCGCGGATCGTGGCGGCAGCGCGCAACATCCCGGAGTAGCCGGAAGGGTCGCACCTGGCGACGCGGACAAGACCGACGCGCCCGGACGGCCAGGGCGGCCCGGACGGCCCGGACGGCCCGCGAGTTCGTGGGCCGTGGACGGCCTTGAGGAAGTCGCGCTCGCCCAGCGGTCGATAGGCCCACTCGGTGACGGCGAGCGCTGCTGGCCCGGCGACCTCCTCGGCCGTCAGCTGGTCCGCGCGGCATGCCGGCACCCTCGCCCCTACCGCACCGCGCTACGACCTCATCGATGAGCCCGATGCGCCGCCGTGAGCCACCGGGGCTGCACCGCAGCCGGTACAACCGCTACGGCCGCTCACGCAAATGCCGCGGAGCGGCGGTGTCCGCGAGGCCGCCAGACAGTCAGCAGGATGTGCCGCCCCCCGGTAACCAGACGCCCAACTACCCATCGGGACCTGGCAGATCGCACCACCCCTGCGACGGTTAACATCGTGGCTTCCCCCCCCATGTAGTCGGAGCCCCCATGAACCACACCCCTGACTTCTCCCTCTCCCGCCGCGGCCTCATACGCGCCAGTGTCGGCGCCTTGCTCGCCGCGCTCGGGCTCGGCGCCGGCGCTCAGACCGCTTCGGCTGACGTGACCGTGACCAAGCGGTTCGATCTCACGGAGCCGTCGTACGACCTGTTCCGGTCCAAGGACACGCACGGTGCACGCGTCCAGCAGAGCTTCGCCTTCGACTGGGTGAACAAGTTCCTGTTCGTGGCAACCAAGCGGAGCGGAAGCGACGAGTCCGACGGCGACCTGTGCATCAACAAGATGGACTTCGACGGGAACTACCTCTCGTACATGCACCTCAACGGCTTCGGCCACGGCGTCGCCTTCGCCGCGCTGCCGAGCGGTTCCGGCACCGAGCTGTGGATCGAGTGCGACGCGAACACCAACGGGTACGGCACCGCGCTCGCCCCCATCCGTTACACCGCCAACGCCACCCTGGCCTCGCCGGCTGCCGCGGCCGCCTACCGGCCGATCTCCGGAGCCACCGAGTACACCTGCTCCGTCGACCCGGTCTACCGGCGCATGATCGTTCGCTACCACACCAGCGCCGGCAAGCGCATCGCCGTGTACCCCCTCTCCGCCTTCGAGACGCGCAACTTCGGCTCCCCGCTGGTCGACTTCAAGCAGCCGACGATCTCCGGCACCCCACAGGGCTACACCCTCTACGGCTCGTACATGTACTACCTGACGGGTGACGCGTACCCCGGCGACGGCACCCCCACCGGCGACGGCAACACCCACATCACCACCATCGACATCAACACGGGCACCGTGACGCAGGGTCCCGTCCTCACCAAGGCCGGCTCCACCCTCCACCACCGCGAGCCCGAGGGCCTGGCGATCTACCGCACCGACGCCGGCGAGGCCCGACTCTTCATCGGCTTCGCCACCGGCGTGGAAGACCACCGACGCTCCAGCATCTTCTACAAGAACGCGCTGGTCTGATCCATGTCCGCCCGGCGGCCCCGCGGCCCCCGCCGTCCGCCGCCGGGCACCGACCCCGGGCCAGAGTTCCCCGACGCCCGGCAACCGTCCGAATCGCCGCCGCCGCACCTGACGCCGTACGAGCCCCCTCGACGCGGCGCCCTGACCGGGCGCTATTGTCCCTCTGCCGGGCCCGACCCGGCTCATGGAACGCGGGCTCCGCGGGGAGGGCAGGCACAACGGTGGGCGACGACGACAAGACGGTGCAGAGGCTGGACCTGGACGTCGACGAGCGGTCGTTGTCCCACCTGGGCTGGCGGATCGACGAGATCGAGGCGCGCCTGATCACCACGACCTACGGGGAGTGGGAGCACCACCAGGAGATCGCGCTCTCCGCAACCGCCCGGTTCCGGGGGGAGGACTGGTCCGATCGCTTCGGCCGCGGTGACTACGCCCCCGCCCTCCTGCTCGAAATCGGCCGCACGGGCTCGCCCACCCCACCCCAGTACAAGCGGCTCGTGATGGAGACCGTGCCGAAGGTGTCCGAGCGGCCCTGGCGCATCTCCGAGACGAGCAGCTCGTGGGAGCGCGAGAGCCCCCTCGCGCCCGAGGAGATCACCTTGCGGATCACCGCCCTCGACGTGGAGGAGATCGAGTCCGACTTCGACCTCGCGCCCGAGAAGCACACGGTGCTCCCGATCGAGGTGATCGACGAATCGACACAGACCAGCGCAGTACGGCTCACGGTCACCACGAGCAGCGCCAATGTCCTGCACGACCCGTGGGACAGCCGGCTGCGCGTGCACCTCGCCGGCAGCGCCGAATGTGGCGCTCCCGAGGAGTTGCTCGCCGTCCACCTTGCCGAGCACGACTGGCGCGACCAGGACTCGACGCTCGAGGACGTGTGCCCCTTCGAGGTGAGACTGCCCGGACTGGTCGTCGAGGTCCTGGAGGAAGGGGGATCCCTGCTCCGTGAGATGGAGATCAGCTTCTACGGCAGCATCCCCGTGGGTGAGGCGGGCGAGCCGCCCGCGCGCAGGCCCCGCTGGATAGCCGACGCCATTTACGACCTCCCCTATGTCGCCCCTGAGCACACCGCCCGTGAGCCCGCGCGCGTCATCGTCCGGATCGTGGACGACGATGACCTGTGAGGAGTCGTCCGGGACCGGGCAGCCCACAGAACACCCTCGCCCGCCGGGCACGTTCCGCCCCGGGGCAGGGCCCCGGATGGATCGGGTGACGCCGGATCAGCAGGCCGGGACCCGGCGGGGGAGTGCGGCCCGGCACCGGGGACCGATCATGTGATCGGCTGCGTGGTTCCGTCAGGCAGCGCGCAGGTTTCGTTGGCGTAGGGCCGTGCCGTGATCTGCCCGCCCGCAGCCGTGCACTCGTCCCGGGTGATGTTCGGAGACGACGCGGCCTCAGCGCTGACCGCACCGACGGCGCTCGCGCCGGCAAGGGTCGCCGCGGCCAGGGCGAGGCCCAGGATTCTTCGCATCCGCATGACGTCCTCCTCTCAGGCGCCTCCCTTCGGCCTGCGGGAGGGACAAGCCTTAGGACGAGGGCGCCCTCCTATTCAGCATGGGCGCTCCACACGGGGCCCGCAGCTCGACGCCGCCGGCCCGCCAGCGGGGCCTGCGCGAGCCCGGTATGGGTCTGCTGGATCTGCTGGATTTGCTGCCATGCCCTTTCGAGTGCGATCAGGTCCTCGGGGAAGCGGAACGGTGGTCTCACATCCAAAAGGAAACGCATGTGCGACACGACGGCCCGGCCGCCAGACCCACCACCACTGCGTCGCCATCGACCAGGACGGCACCAAAGACGTCCTTGCCCTGAGGGATCACGTCACCTGGGCCGTCGACATGGCCGGCGGCGAGCCCGCACTCCTCCTGGCCCTGTTCACGGGCCACGACCAGGACCTCCTCTACATTCCCGGCCAGGTCGTGAACCGAGCCAGCGACGGATACCGCGGCGAGGGTAAGACCGACGCCCGCGACGGCCTCGTGATCGCAGACCAGGCCCGCATCCGCCGCGATCTCAAGCCGATGCGGCCCACCGACGAAGCCACCATCGAGCTGAAGGTCCTCACCAGCCGCCGCACGGACCTCGTCCGTGACCGGCCCCGGGCCATCAACCGCCCGCGCTCTATGCTGACCGGCGTGCTTTCCGCCCGACTGGCCCGCTGGCTCCGCGCTCGCGGCGTCCGCACCCCGGCGGAGCTCGCAGCGACGGCGGTCGAGGCTGCCGAACAGCAGGACACCGCGGTACCCGGCGAGGCGGTCATCGCCCAGCTGGTGCGGCCCCTCGCTGCCGACGTGCGGGTGTTGCACGAGAAGGTCGCGGAGGTCGACCGCTGATCGAGGACCGCTTCCGCGCCCACGACCTCGCCGAGATCATCACGAGCGTGCCCGGCATCGGACCGTTCCTCGGCGCCGAGTTCCCCGCCAGCGTGGGCAGTGACCTCGCCTTCCCCGCGACCCCGGACCGACCAACCCCCGCCACTACCACCGCGGCCTCCAGCGCGTCTTCTCCACGTCCTCTAGGCCCCGATCCGAGAGCGAAAGGAGTAGGCGGGCACATTCGCCGTTCTCTGACGTTTTCCATGGATCCCAAATCCTCGTCGGCGCTCAGGCCGACAGCGGGGAAGGGGTCATGTCGTACTCATCGACGTCCAGAAACGCGCCGGTAGCGGCAAGAAAAGCGATTGCTTCGCGGTCGAGCGCCCAGCCGAAGAGGTTGTGCTCCCTATCCTGAGGCTGCCCGGCCTCGTCCTGCCGCTCGTCGTCGTTGAAGTAGCGCACGACCTCCAGCCGGGCGTCGAGGCCCGGCTCTTCTTCGTCGTCTGCACTGTTGTATTGCTTCATGAGCTCGGCTATGCGGTCGGTCTGTGGCCGGAGACGGCCCAGGACGTGCGCGATCTGTTCGTCTACGCACAGTCCCGGTTCCCTGCACACGACCTTCCAGACCTGACAGAACGGATTCGCCGGGTCAAGAGGGAGAAGGCGCGGGTTGACCACTTTCGTCTCATCAGGCTCGATACCCAGCACATCAGTTATCTCCTGCGCGGTAATGCGGCGGCTGGACAGAGCGAAGTAGACGTACTGGTGGAGAGGCATCCCCGGAGAATACGCGTTCACCCTTCACCCCCCACTCGCGTGACTGTGAGTGAGTTCCGACGTTGACCTCTCCCTTGGGAAGCCCCCGTGAACGCTGATGTTCGCCCCTGGCAATTCCGGCTACGCCGAGCCGAGTTGGCCGGCCCACGGGACGCGAGGCGTCGAAGGGGCGCCCGATCGGGGCCTACGTGGCGTTGTCAGAGGTGTCTGACAGGGTTCGCCCTGTGAATGAGCAGGCGATGGACTCGCGTTCCGCAACAAGTGGAGCGATGCGGCGGACACCCACACGCCCGGTCGACGTGGTGGGACTCGTACCCGGCCTAGCAGCGTGGGCTCGGGACGCCATCCGTCTCCACCTGAGGCGCGGCACACCGTCGAGCAGGCAGAGTTCCGTGGGCGGGCCCCTGCTGTGGCCGAAGGACGAGCCGTGGCCGGCGTGCACGAGGCCGCACCAGGACCTCGGTATGGGCATGCCGAGCAGCACACTGGTGCCGATGGTGCCGGTCGTGCAGGTCTTCCACGCGGACGTGCCGTCCGGCGTGGTGCCCTTCCCCCTCGGTAGGGATGTTCTGCAAGTCCTGTGGTGCCCGTTCAATCACGACTCCCCGGCTTCACCATGGCCCGTGGTCCTCTGGCGCGACTCCGGATCCGATCCAGGCCGTCCTCCCGACACCGGCCGCCGACCCCGAGGCTGACGACTGGCACCTACCGGCGCCGTGCGTGGTCCATCCCGAGCGGGTGACGGAGTATCCGTCATGGGACCTACCGGAAGACCTGACCGAAAGGTGGCAGGAGGACTTCCACCGGCTGGAGGAAGCGGCCCCGCTCCTCTCGTACGCCACCCACCTCGCCGAGGCGCCGGGCACGAAACTCGGCGGGTACCCGTCCTGGTTCACCGCACCCGGCGACACCGACTGCCAGCAATGCGGCCGACCGATGGATCACCTGCTCACCGTGGCCAGCAACGAGGGTGACAGTGCCTCATGGCGCGCGTGGCTCCCGGCGGAGGACCGGGACGAAGAGGGCCGCCGGGCCGTCCCTCTCGACCCCACCGGGCTCGACATGGGCGGCGGGGGCGCGGTGTACGTCTTCGCATGCCGATCCTGCCCGAACCGCCCCTTCACCCACTGGTACGACTCCGGCTGACCGACGTACCGCGGGTGGCGGTCTTGCCGTGCCGGCTGTCGCGCGACAGCCACGCCCGGGCCCGCCGAGCCCAGACTCGCTCCGGCGGGCCGACCAGCGTGCTCGGCCACACGTCTGTGCCCGACGCAGAGCACCAGCACCATGAGCGTCACCCCGTTTGCCCCGCCCCGCATCGGCAGCTGATCATCCGTGCATGAGAACCGAAGTCCAGATCTTCGTCGCCGACGGCCCGCTGCCCGACTGGGACTCCACTGAAGAAGAGATCGACAGAAGGGTGCTGCAACTCGACGCCATCACCAAACCCGTCACCACTGAGGAAGCCCACGCACTGGCTGCCTGCTTCGGACCGGACGACTGCTACGGCGTCGGCTGGACGCTGATCCACCTCATCGAAACGGCCCCCGGGCCATTGCCCGTCATCCCCCGCCCCGGCGTCGAGGCTCCCACCTGGGACGTTCCCTGGGGGCGGTGGCACTGGCACTACGGGCAGGAACTCGACGATGAGGTCAGCTGATCACTCGCGAACCGGGTCCTGTCGCCGCAGTGATCGTGCGCTGCGGGTCATGGAGTGGTGGTACGCCGCCACGAACTGTCCCATGCTGGATGGGAACTCGCGCAGCCGTCGTGCGCTCTGCGACGCTCGCCTGTGGCGACGTCGAGTCCCTCGAGCGTGACCGGCCAGGGCGCGTAGCGCCCTTTCAGAGCCGGTCGACGCCCAGAGCAGCGAGCGCGTGGCCGCCGCTTTCCATCGAGTCGGTGACGGCGTTCGGCGAAGTTGGCCTTGTTCTCGGGGACGCCGGTGGCGGCCGAGGCGACGGTCCGGGCCGAGCTTGCGGCGGGCGAGGACGAGGATGGTCAGCGCGGTGGCGGCGCCGCCGGCGGGGAGCGCGGCGAGAACATCGGGGTGAGCGGCGAGGGATGCGGCGAGCGCGGTGCCGGCCGCCTGACCGGTGCCGACCGACAGGATCAGCCAGGAGTACGACTCGGTGGTGCGGGAGGCGGAGGCGAGAGCGTCCACGGTGTGGTAGCCGTTGGTGATGATCAAGGTGAAGAACAGCCCGGGGATCGCCGTGAGGACGAAGGCCGTGCGGGGTCCGGGCTGGGCCAGCAGCGGTGCCCAGCCGAGGAGGAACAGGGCGCTGGTGGCGATGAGTTGGGATTTGGTCGTGCCGGGCCACGCCCGGCGGGCGTAGATCAGGCTGCCCACGAAGCTGCCGGTGGAGAACACGGCGGGTAGCAGTCCGCAGAGCATTGCCTGCCCGTGGGTGCCGGCCAGGCTTGCGGCCCACACGTTCATCGCTCCGAACGCGAACCCCGTTCCTGCCAGCGCGGTGAACAGCAGGACCAGGCCGGCGTTCATCAGCCGTCCTCTTTCGGTCACTCCGGCGATAGGACGCCAGGTCTGCGAGGGTGCGGAGGTCAGCACGACCGCCGTGCCCACCAGGGCGAGGGCGGCGGTCGCGGCCAAGGCGGTGTCGGGCCCGTGCGCGGTCGCCAGCCACGAGGCGAGCAGGGGGCCAGCGATGTAGAGGAGCCCCTGCGAGCCGGTGTCGAGGGCTTGGACGACTCGGCGCCGCCCGAAGTCAGGCAGGACTGTCGGCCAGAGGGCCCGAAGCCCTGCCTCCAGCGGCGGTGTGACCAGACCTGCGAGCCCGACCACCGCGGTCACCGCCGCGGGGGGCCCGCACGCCCGGATCAAGGGGAGCGCTGACAGGCAGCAGGCGTTGAGCAGCACCGCCGTTGCCGACACACGGGTTTGACCGTAGCGGTCCATCAGCCTGCCCTTGACGGGCTGGGACAGCCCGGACGCCAGCCCGTAGAGGGCGGCGAGCATTCCGGCGAAGGCCAGCGACCCCCCGCTGCCGGTGATCCACAGGACGAGTCCCACGGGAACCATGGAGTTGGGCAGGCGCCCGATCAGGGTGCCGCCGAGCAAGCGGACAACGTGTCGGCTGCCCAGTACGGCCCCGTACGTGGCGAGCGGCGGGGCAGCGGTCGGGTGTTCGGCCAGGGTCAACGGGGCAGGGCTTTCCATCAGAGGGGGTGCGGGGCGGGGGCAGGGCTTGGACCAGGGGGCCATCGTCGTCGCGCGGACGCAGCGGTGGCCGAAGGTGCTGCGGCCACGGTCGTCGTGCCAACGGCCGGTGAGCGGGGCGCGGTGCGGGGGTGTGATACGGCGGCAGGACCACGGCGGCGTCCTCCAGATGCCGGCCGATCCGTGCGAGGTCGTGGACATGGTGGTTGCTTTGCACCGAGAGCAACCGCGGGCGGACGGCGAACTCACGGCAGGCCCGGGTGTTCCGCGTGGTTGCCCAGATGGCGCAGGTGCCGAGGAACCCGGAGTCGGGAGCGTAACCCGCAGCCGACCGCTCACTACGGAAGTTGTGATCTTCCGACAAGACTGCGGGAGCTGACCGCAGTTGTGGCGGGAGGCGATGCCGGCGCGGGCTGCACGCGCCTCGTGCGGCGCATGGAAGACGACCGGTCGGCGCGGACGTAGTCACCTCCCGCGCAATGCGTCCTGGAGTTGCCGGACGGCGCCCGCTGGAGGCTGGCCAGTTTCCAGTTTCCAGCCTTCAGCCTTCAGCTTTCAGCGGCCAGGACGCGCAGGACGGGCTCGCCCGGACCGTCGCGGTGGGCGCGAGCCCCGTGCCGATGTGGCGCGCGGGGGAGGCCCGGCGCCCGGAGCGATCTGCGGGGAGCACCACAAGGCCGACCCAACGGCACCCACCGCCGATCGGCCCGTCGGCCTTCACGAGTACCCGGCTCCGGCGACGACCGGCAGGACCGCTGGAGAGAGCGGGCGCCGCCCGACCCGCGGCAAGGCCCGGATCGAACGAGCGCCCCCAGACCGTCGATCAACCCCGATCAGCGGGAACGCGCCCAGCCACGAACTCGGCCGTCGACGTGGCCAGCCCGAAGGGGCGAACGGTCGCATCACTGGCTGCTGGTATCAGGGGCGACCCGGAACGTCAGCAGGAACAGGCCGTCCAGTTCGCCGAGCGGCAGAACCCGCAATGCCCGGACGCCTTCGACGCTCAGGCCAGGGCGCTGGTGGCCATCTGGCCCGGCACGAGGACCGAGGCCACGGCGCCGGTCCGGGTGCGCCCGATCCAGACCGGAGCCCATCCCTCGGCGACATCGAATGCGATGAGGTCGGCCTTGAACCCCTCGTTGCTGCTCTTCTCGAACCAGCCGTCGCCAAGGTCCTCGGTGTCTCGGTCCGGGGCGGGCGCACTTCCCCCCGAGGACACGGCCCGTCGGAAGCGATGGAATGGTGCTGTCAGCGCCTCCCAGGCCTCGACGTCGGCGATGGCTCCCATGGCCTCGCTGTCAGAGTGGAACCCGGCTGCCGCGACGTCCGCATCCCCGATGTCGTCGTTCACTCCTACCCCCGCCTCCCAGACGACCACCGGGTCGTCACTGACGCACAGGCGGGTGGCGGCGCATTCCCGTCCGTCGAAGTACGTGCCGCCAAACTCGTACGGCGCCTGCGTCCAAGCCACCTCGACGCGGTACGTGCCCGGCGGAACGCGGGCCACGATCTCGCGCCCACGCTCCTCTGACCAGGGAGAGTCGACGATCAACCGACCACTGGGGACGCGGATCGTGGTGAGTTCCTCCACCTCGACCACCTCGACAAAGGTCGCAGGGTCGTCGGCGCGCACCCCAAGACGTGCGCCGGGCACGAAGACCGACTCCAGGAACCCTGCGTCCTGCGGCCCCGCAGCCAGTCGCGCATTCCCCACCCACGCCATCGCGCACCCCCGCATCTCCAACAACCACCGGCGTCGCCGAACCCTACGTGGCATCACTGACACCGGGGGCGTCCGACCCGGTGTCCACCGGGCGGGCCGGCGCTCAGCCAGAACAAGATCGCCGTGTTGGTCCGGACGTGCTCAGGGGCTTGAGCGGTGGGCCCGGCCCACCGATGGGTCGTGGAGCGGACGGTGTCCTGGCGTTCGTAGGCACCACTGGAGCCCTCATCCGCCACCGCTGCTCGAAGACGAACGACGGACCAGCGCAACCGCTACTGCAATATGGTTCGGTTCAAATGATCGAATCAGCTGAGCAGGTGCAGACCGCAGGGCGTCTCTGGCATGAACACCGCCAAGAGCCTTTCCCCGACAGCCTACGAAGGGTCACGTTCGAGGGGACGCATGTGTGGCTGCTCGACCTGGACATCGCCGGCTGCGTTCTTCGTTGGCTGGAAGGCGGCGGCACACTCGACTCGAAGAACAGCCGCTTGGTGCAAAGCTGCATCGAGGACCTGGAACGAGTCATCCCGGAGATCAACGACCCTGCAGGAGCCCAGTACTGCCAGCGGTTGCACCAACTCGCCGTGCTGGTATCGAGGAACCCATCCGGCACCACATGAGACGACCCCCAAGGACGTCTCGTGCTGGGAGGGGCCTGGTAGCCGACCCTTGTGTGCGGGTGTACGTGGCACCAGCGGGTCGGGGGTGTGCGGTGTGCCCGTATCAGCCGGTGTCAGTGGTGCCGTGTCACCACGGGACGTGGCGGTGGGGAGCAGGGGGCGCGGGAGTTGTCGCCAGGGCAGGACCGGGCGACGCGTGGCGCCTGTCAGGGACCTCCCGCCGGCCTGAGGTCGGTGAGCACCTCGCGGGCCGCCCTCGCCCCCGAGGCGAGTGCCCCCTGGAGCGAGCCCGTCGCACGGTGGTCCCCGCAGACATAACGGCCCGGTGCGAAGCGGGTGGTCCGGGTGAGCGGCATCGGCGGGGGCATGGCAGGCAGGGCGTTGCGCACCGTCACGCGGTGCACCGGCTCCCAGGTTCCCGTGTCCACGCCGTACGCCTCGGCGAGAGCGGAGAGCACGGCGGCCTCTTCTGCCGGGGAGGGGGCGCCGAGCACGGAGGTCGACACCAGACTCCTGCCGTCACGGGAGTAGCCGGGCTGGACCTCGGTCAGGACGCAGGTGTTCAGGAACCTGCGGCGTGCGTCGACCAGCAGGGTGGGTTCCGGGAGGGGCGAGCGTTCGACCGCGTGGTAAAGGGTCGTCACGGTCCGTCCCACAGGCGGCTCGAGGCCGGGCAGCAGGCGTGCCGCGGCGCCTGCTCCGGTGGCGACCACGACGGCCCGTGCCCGCACTTCACCGTCGCCGCACGCCACCCCCGTCGGCGTCAGCGCGGAGACCGGCGACAGGGTGCGCAACACGCTCTCGGGCAGCCCGGCGGCTAGTTGGGCCGGGACGGCGCCGATGCCGTCGCGGGGGAGGCAGAGCGTGCCGCGCAGCATGCTGCGCCAGACCAGGTGGAAGAAGCGGGCGGAGGTCTCCAGGGAGTCCTCCAGAAAGACCCCTGACAGGAAGGGCCGGAAGAACGTTTCGACGAAGTCTTCGGAGAAGCCCGCGTCGGCCAGGGCCGTGCGGGTGGTGACGTCGGGCCGGGCCCGCACGCGGGAGGCGGGTGCGAGCATGGCGTGTGCCGACAGGGCGCCGAAGGCGAGCAGGTCGCGCGGCTTGACCCGCCCGCCGGTGAGGAGACCGATGCCGTCGCGTGGGCGCCGCGTGGGATCGGCGACCCGAAGCCTCCCGCCGTCCCCGTGGACCAGCACACCGGGCGTGAACGGCCGCAAGAAGAGAGCGGGCAGGTCGAGGCGGCGCCTGACCTGTGGGTAGCTGGTGTTGAACACCTGGAAACCGTGGTCGATGGTGAAGCCCGCGATCCGGTCAGTGCGGATACGGCCGCCGGCCGTGTCCTCGGCCTCCAGCAGACGCACCCGCAGGCCGGCCGCAGCGAGGTCCGCAGCGCATGCCAGTCCAGCGGCTCCCGCACCAACGACCACCACGTCGTGCCGGTCGCGCTGCGCCTCGGCCATGAACGCCCTCACACTTCTTGCCCGACTCGGATGGCTGTGGCTGTGGCTGTGGCTGTCGCCAGGCTACGCGCGGCTTCTGCGAAGCGAGGACGGACGCGCCGCATCTCGCTGGCTGCTGCGCTACGGCGCGACGCGGCTGCCGAGCCCCTGACGGCGCTGTTGGCCTGAGCCGCCGTCTCCTCTACCGGGGCGGCTCGCACCGCTGGGGAAGCGTCACGGTCCCGGGGCGGTGCTCGAAGGTGTCCATGACCAGCCACTCGTCCAGCTCGGGGTCGTAGAGGTTCTGGACGCCGAACTGCAGCACCTGCCAGAAGGTGCCTCGGTCGTGCTCGTCGACGTAGATGTCGCCCAGTGCGAGCGGCAGGCGCGGGTACTTCCCGGGAGGCAGCTTCGGGAAGACCGCGCCCACCCTCCAGTGGTTCACGTGTCGCTGCGGGGTGCGCCGCAGGGTCTCCGGCCCGACGAACCGGGCGCCCTCGAACCCCTGGTTCAGCGCCTCCAGGTTGAAGCCGGGGATGCGTGAGCAGGGATGCTCGTTCAAGCCGGGCCACTTGTACGTCAGTGTGTAGAGCGTGTCGCGGTAGATCAGGTTGGTGAACCAGATCGGGTACTGCGGGCCTCCCGCGGTCATCTGGCTGTCGCCGTCCTTGCCCTCCCAGGTGAACGGCACCGTGATGTCCAGGTCGCGGACGATCCACTTGCCCTTGCCGCGGAAGTCGCGGGGGAGTCGGGGCGGAGGCGGCGTGACAGGGGCGTCCTGCCGCGCGGCCACGGTCGCGAACACCGGCGCGGTTCCGGTCCGGGGCTCGGCGTCGACCGAAGGCGGAGCCGCCAGGACGAGGGCGGCCGCTCCGACGAGAGCGGCCGACGTGGCCGTCCGACGTCTGCCCTTCTTCCCACCCATGGTCTCCCTCAGCTGTCGTGTCGGACGCCGTCATGATGCAGGACAATTACGGTGATGTGGGGACACCATCCCCGGAATCAAATATTCCGAAACCGGCGACTAGCGAGCAGATCCCGTAGCGGGCAGCGGTGGTGCGGCCGCCCCCCCTGAGACGTCCGCGGCCCGCCGCCCAGGCCGGCCGTCGTCCACGACACACCGCGCCGGACGCAGTCGTCCGGTCTCGGTCGGCGGGGCGTTGCGGTGGGCCGCGAGGGCCCTCTGAACCCGGTCCAGATGCCCCGGCGGGCGAACCGGTTCCCGTCGGCACGCGGCGGTAAGCAAGCACCCCCGAACCAGGCCGGCCAGGTGCCTGAGCCGCTGAACCCGCTGGTCCGGATCGGCCTGACGGAGTCAGCTCGAGTGGGGGAGGGCGCCCCAGACCTGTGCGCTCGCCCGAGCGGGCGTCGAGAGCGATGAGGTGAGAGCCCGAACAGAGAGCGGGAAAATCCTCGCTGAGGTTGCTGCCGGGGGCGGCCGGGTTGCCGAGGGCGCCCAGAGCATGTTTCTCAGTGAGCCGACCGGTCAAGTCCACCTAGAGTCAATCCAGTTGGCCTGGCGGCTCGAACGTGTTGCCGCTCCGCCACCCGCGCTACACGGAGATCGATTCGTTGAGCAAGAGCTGAGCTGGGGGCGGAGAAACACTCGTGATGCCCTCTCCGTACCTCGCTTGCGGTCCGTCAGCGCACCGGGCTGCCGGGCCACATGAGGCCAGCATGGAACCTCGGCGGGCGTCCGGACGAACCTTCAGCATGAGCGTCAGTTCCGGCCGCTGGCGGCGACGGGCGTGCTGGACCTGCTCGAGGCCCGCGCCGGCACGGATCGCGGGGGCCCGCGGGGGCCCGCTAGCGAGGACCACGAGCGCGTGCCGACCCGTCCGGCTGCCCGGGCATCCGAAACCGGCCTCAGATCAGGGCGCATGCCCCCCGTGCGGGATCTCGCCCCGTCGCTGTCGTCCCCCCGGCACCGCACGCGGTGCGGTGGGGCGGAGCTCAGCCGGTCATCGTCACGAGCCGCACCGGGCGACGTGCCGACGGATGCCGGTCCGGGTGCGGGCGCCGTTCAGCACCCGGCTGCCCGCCGACCGCCAGGACCTGGGCAACCACGTCGGGGCACGCTGGGACTACGTCCTGGCGATCTCTTGCCGGAGCTGATGGGGGAATCGGCGTAGGAGATCCTCAGTTTCCCCGTGCTCAGCCCTGCGATCGTCCCTGCCCTCGCTGGGCCGGGAACTCCACACCCGGCGCGCGAGAGCGTCGGCGAGATCGACGGTCTCGTCGGCGCACAGCAGGTAGAGGGCTGACCGGGCTTCCTGCATCCGGCCCACCAGTTCATTGGCCCCGGCGTCATCGTTGCTCAGCCGTGTTTCCCGAAGGTAGTCGATGAGCTGGGCCACTGCTGTGTTGAAGCCGACCCCGGCTTTCAGCTTCTGCTCGCGCAGCCGCATGCGCTCCTGTCGCCGCGCAGTGAACCAAGACCCGAACACGACCCCCGTGAGGCCGAGACAAGCCCCGATGGCCACGGGCAGGATGTTCCCCACGTCAACTCCCCCCGACACACAGCTGACAGCAGACTAGAGAAGCCGTGCAACCCGCCTCACCCGTCACCGAGGGGCGCGGTCAAGGACCGGATGGACAGTGAAACGGCTATGGACGCCGCACCGTTCTGGGGTGAGAGCAGGCATGAGTACGGGAGCAACGGAAACGGCGTCAACACCGGCAACGGCTGCGGGTGACCATACCTGGCAGGAGAGGAAACCAGATGAGTACGGCCGAGGCCGACCCGACTACGCCCACTGAGCGCAACGAGCCACCGTCAACAGGAACCAGAGCTGTGCGGTGCATCCTGACCTACATATGCCTGCACATGGCCGCGTGGGTGGCCGTCGCGTTCACCGCGCCGAGCGACGACCCCTTCGGGCAGACCATGGGCATCGCCCTGGGCATGATGGCGTTCACTGGCATCCCTTCGGTAGCACTCGCCATCGGCGCAGCCGCGGCGCACACACGGATGGATCTGGTCCGTTTCCGGTGGCTCATTGCCTTCCCGATGGCGCTCTTCGCCCTGCCCGCTGCGAGCGCGAGCGCGGTGGCCGAGCCGCTGGTGTTCCAGGTGCTCGCGCACGGAGCATTCGCCTGCCTGATGCCTACCCCTCTCACTCCCGGCAACTGGAAGGGCACGCCGCTCGACTGATCACGCCACCGCGCCCGACGCCCCGCAGCTGAATCACATCAACTGGACCGGGAAGTAGCGGTGTTGACGGACAGACACCGCGCCGCCGTAACGGCGGGGACGTGCTGGTCGCGTGCCGCTGATGGGCCGACCGATCCCGGTAAGGGACCGCGGGCCTGCCCCTGAGCCCGCCGGCCGGGGCTGTGGTGCTGGCAACCGCCAGCTGCCGCACCGTTGCGGGAGCGATCGGGCGATCGGACCGGCAGACAGAGCGGACCAGGACCGGCCGGCGCACCCGCCGAGAGAGCCCTGCGAAGCCGGGTCACCGCCCCACCCACCGGATGCCGTCGTCGTGAGATCGTCCCAGCGCCCGTACCGAGAGATGGACATCCCTTCTGCCCGGATGGCCGAATACCTATGATCATCACCGCCGGGGGAACGCGCGACGCCTCATCTGCCAGCCGGCGGCGTCGCACCAGGGGGTAGCGAACATGGCCACGCGTACGGACGTCGACGTGTCTCACCGCAGAGGAGGGATCGGCCGCATGCTGGTCGCGGGCGGCGCCGCCGTGGCCCTGATCGGCTCTATCACCGCCGGGTGCCTGGCCATCACGGGCCGCTTCCCGGGCGACTCCATGGACATCGCCTGGGAGACCCCGGCGGACGGCAACGCCTCCAAGCAGGGCAACGGTGCCTGGCTGGCTGGCGACACCCTGGTGCGGAGCCGCTCCGACGCGGTGACCGGCTACGACGCCGGTACCGGCGAGCGGACCTGGCAGTACCGGCCGCCCGGCCGCTCCGAGATCTGTCTCGCCGAAGCCGACGTCGACAGCTCCGTTCTCCTCGTCACACGCGACGACGACACCCGCCCCGCCTCGTCCCAGCGCGAGCTCTGCACCACCGTCGCCGCCATCGACCTGAAGAACGGCCGCGAGATGTGGCGCGCCCCGATCCCCACCGACGACGACAAGCCCCGCTTCGAGCCCAACCCGGTGGCCGCGGGAGGCGGTCTCGCCGTGCTCGCCGACCAGGGGCTACGTGCCGTCGACATACGCACCGGCGCGCCCCGCTGGACGGCGGCCGTTCCCAAGAACTGCGTTCCGGGCAAAGCCGCGCCGGCCCAACGGCACGTCGCCGCGCTCCTGGCATGCGGCGACCCCGACAAACCGTGGAGCGACGGCACCCCCGTAGGCGCCGAACTGCATGCGGCCGCCTTCGACCCGTCCACCGGCGCGCTGCTGTGGTCCACCCCGTTCGGCGATCGCGAGCCGGTCAGCCACAGCGCGGGCACCTCCGTCCTCTCGGCCGACCCGCTGGTCGTGGCCGCCTCGACCTCTTCGAACTCCGAGCACGGGGCCTTCCACTCCTTCGACAAGGACGGCCGCCCCAATCCGCCCATCGACTACAACGGCGCGTACGGCACACTCGACGCCAAAAGACCGCTCGGCACGACGACGGATGGCACCCGGCTCTACGCCCTGTCCGGCTACTACAAGAAGGGCGGCACCCGCCACCGCGCGGTCGCCTTCGACCTGGCCACCGGCCAGCAGGTCTGGAAGACCGGCCTCGACGACTCCCCGGGTATCGGCCTGAGCCTCCAGAACGGCAAGGTCACGGTGATCGTCCGGACCAGCGCGACATCGGCGATCGCACACGAGGAACTGCACGTCCTCGACGCCGCCACCGGCAAGGAGCGCGACGTCCGCAGCTTCCACGACACCGTTGCCGCACACAAGATCTTCGAGTACAAGGGCCTACTCATCGGCGCCAACCTGAGCGACTACGTACCCCCACCACCCCCCTTCACGGCGTACGAAGCCTCGTGACCCCACTCGGACGCTTCAAAGGGGCACCTCCGGCAAGGGGATCTCGCCGATCCGGCAGAGTCGGCGCAGCTCAGGACGGCCATGGCCGTGGATGCGCTCCCCGGGACCCACTGCACGTGCCTCGGGGACGTCCGCTCCGAGCCGTTCGACCGGGACGGTGGGCGGCGCGACTGGCTGTCCGCGATGCCCGCCGGACCGGGGGAACCGTGGTGGTCGTCGGCATCCCGGGACGGAGGCCGAGGGCACGTGCTGGCCCGGCCTCCCGCGGTGGACTGACCACGAAGATCCGCCTCGCCGCCATCTTCATCTGTCGGCGAGGTGATCCGAAGGGGACGGCCTAGTCGTCGATGCCCAGATCAGAGCGCATGGACCGCTTCAGCGATCCCAGGTGGGGCCAGACCCCCCGGTGGAGCTCGTTTTCCAGGGCGCTGAGTTCATCCGCATACGCGGAGGGTTCCGCGCCGTACTTCTTGAGCTTGCCGTACGCAGCGTTCAAATGGGACTTGGCCGTGCCGGACGCACGCAACACAGCATCCGGAACGATCATCTGAGACTCCGCGTAGCTGTCCCGGTAGGTCAGCCTGGCCGCCTCCAGGTTTCCCCGGGAGGCGGCGACCTCCTCGCCGCGTTGAAGCGCAAAGGCATAGTTGGTCATTGCCGTCAGGTACTGGCGCGCCGCGGTGTTCAGCGTGATGTAACACGCGCGGCGTCGTTCGAGGCTCTCGCGCTGCCATTGTCTGGTCTGCTCTGCGCGGAGCAACTCCTCGGCATGAGCACGTTCTTCCCGCCGTTGTTCAGTGGCGGCCTGTAACTCCATCCGCTTGGTGCGGTCCGCACGGTTCTGCGTCAGCAGCGCGGCCCCCAGTGTGCCCGCCACACCGACCATGGCGATTAACAGCCCGGCCCAACCAGCGCCCACGACGCCCCCTTCGTGAATATCGGAAGATCGCTCCCCACGGCAGGTGCCCCTCCCGTGCGTCACAGGACCGGGAACCCGACAAAGGGTCCCGCCCATTGTGCCGGGACGCGCGCGGCTGTTGGTCTGCATGGGAATGTCAACGGGACCTCGTCACCTGAGTGTCAAATCGCGCAGGCCCAGCGACCTGGGGGTGGCCGCCGACGGTGACTGCTCACCTGCCGGTGACATGGGTGGCGAAAGGCCG
The DNA here is from genome assembly GCF_026340975.1 of Streptomyces sp. NBC_01214. Lineage (GTDB taxonomy): Bacteria > Actinomycetota > Actinomycetes > Streptomycetales > Streptomycetaceae > Streptomyces. The sequence continues at coordinate 4,818,279 of NZ_JAPEOS010000001.1, forward strand.
TGCCGTTCTCATGCCGACCGCCAGGCGCGGCCGGCGGCCCGGCGGGAGGCGTACGCGATGGACCAGAGCCAGCCGGCCTCCAGCATCCGGTTCACCTCACGCGCCAACACCTCACGGGAGACCGAGTACGCCAACTTCCTGCGCGCCCCCGGCATGGGGCACATCCTCGACTGACGCCCTCCCGGTGGCGAGCACGGGGTAGGGGCTGCCCGGGCTGTGGGCAGTGCCGCCGGGCGCCGTGACGGAGACGACGATATGGGTCCTCCACGGTCCTCCCGAGCGGTGGGTGGGAGGGCCTTCGATCCGGTCACGGCACACTGCGAGATCCGAGATCCGAGATCCGAGAGTCAGAGTCGGCTTTGCCGTTGTGCTGATGCGTCGTTCGGCCCGCCGGGCCCGGCGGGTCGGGCGAGTGCGCTCGGCCACCAGGCGCGCGGGCCAATGTCGATGACCAGGGCCGGTACCAGCAGTGAGCGCACGACGAGGGTGTCGAGGAGGACGCCGAAGGCGACGATGAAAGCGATCTGGACGAGGAAGGCGAGGGGGATCACCATCAGTGCGGCGAACGTCGCGGCGAGGACGACCCCGGCGGAGGTGATTACGCCTCCCGTGGTGGTGAGTCCGCGCAGGACGCCCTGGCGGGTGCCCAGGGTAAGTGCTTCCTCGCGGACACGGGACATGAGGAAGATGTTGTAGTCGACGCCGAGGGCGACCAGGAACACGAACCCGTAGAGCGGGACGGAGGCGTCTGTTCCGCTGAAGCCCAGCAGGTGTTCGAAGACGAGGGCGGACACCCCCAGTGTCGCGAGGAAGTTGAGGGCGACGGTCGCGACGAGCAGGACGGGCACGAGTACGGAGCGCAGGAGCGCGATCAGGATCAGCAAGATGATGCCCAGGACGACCGGGACGATCACGGCGCGGTCGCGGGCGGAGGTCTGCTGGGTGTCGTACTGCTGGGCGGTGTAGCCGCCGACCAGTGCCTTGGCCCCGGGAACCGCGTGCAGGCGGTCGCGCAGCCGCTGGACTGTCTCCTTCGCGGCATCGCTGTCGGCGGCAGCCTTGAGCGTGGCGTCCAAGCGCACCCGGCCGTCCACGACGAGGGGATCCCCCATGCCCGGTCGGCCGCCCGCGGTGACCGTGGTGACGGCGGCTACACCTTCTGTGGACTCGGCAGCAGCTCGTACTTCCGCAACGCGGCCGGCATTGGTGATGACGACGGCGGGATTGCCGGATCCACCGGGGAAGTGCCGGGCCAGGGTTTGCTGGGCACTGACCGAAGGGGCGTCGTTGACGAAGATCTCGTCCAGCGGCACGCCCTTGGACGACAACATGGAAGAGAACCCGGCAAGTACCGCGAGCAGCAGCGTGGTGGATACCCACACGCGCCGCGGCGCGTGGTCGATCAGCTCGGCGATACGCCGCCACACGCCGTGGCCCTCGACGGTGGCATCGGCGGGCTTGGGGGTGGCGGGCCAGTAGGCGGCCCGGCCCAGCAGCACCAGAGCGGCAGGCAGGAAGGTGAGAGTGGCGATCACCGAGCAGACGATGCCGATCGCGCCCACCGGTCCCAGTGCACGGTTGTTCGTGAGGTCGCTCGCCAGCAGCGCCAGAAGGCCCAGGGCCACGGTTGCCGCGCTAGCGGTGATGGCCCCGGCAGACCGGCGCACGGCAGCCACCGCAGCCTTCGCGCGGTCGCCCTGCCGGGCGAGTTCCTCCCGGAAGCGAGCTGCCAGGAGCAGGGCGTAGTCGGTCGCGGCCCCGATGACCAGGATGGACAAGATTCCCTGGACCTGGCCGTCCACACGGACCGCGCCGCGGTCGGCCAGGGCGTAGACCACGGCGCAGGCCAGACCGAGGGCGAACACCGAACTGATGATGATCACCAGGGGCAGTAGGACGCTGCGGTAGACCAGGAGCAGGATCAGTAGCACCGCCCCCAGGGCCACGCCGAGCAGCAGTCCGTCGATGCCGGCGAACGCGTCGGACAGGTCCGCCTGGCTGGCTGCGGGACCGGCGATCTGGACGGTGGTCCCGGGTACCCGCTGCGCCGCCTGCCGTACCTCCTCCAGGACTGCCGGGATCTCCTCGCCCAGGTTGGTGGCCAGCGGTACGACGGCCTGGAGTGCCCGGCTGTCGCCGGAAACGAAGGCCGGAGAGGGCGGAGCGGCGATGCCGTGCCTGCCGGCGAGACCGCCGACCGCCTGCGTGGCGGCCTCCTGCTGTCCGGCGCTGACACGGTTGCCGTCCGCCGTCCAGATGATGACGGCGGGGATGGAGGGTGACGTTTCGAACGCCTTGCGGGCTTCTAGGACCTGTGTGGACTCGGCGTTGCGCGGCAGGAATGCCGCCTGGTCGTTGGTGGCGACCTCGCCCAGCTTCCCCGCGTACGGTCCCAGCGTCCCGCCGATGCCGAGCCACACGATCAACAGCGCGAGCGGCACGATCCAGCGGGCCCAGCGCGGTGTGTTCTTCAAGGTGAGCCCCTCGCTCCTGCAGTTAGGTCATTCATAAAGAATGTCAATCATCGAGAGACTATATGCTCTGATCATGCGCGACACCGACAGCCCCTTGCCCTCACTTCCGGCCGACGACCCGATCGGGTTGCAGTCCTTCGCCGTCTTGCTGCGCCGGATGAACGCAGAGTTCAATCGCATCGCGCAGGAGTTCGCCCACTCCCAGGGCCTTCACCTCACTGACGTCCAGGCCCTCATCGCCGTTCTGGACGCGGCCGACGGCGAAGAGGCCGGCCCCATGACTCCGGGTCGGCTCCGCAAACAGATGAACCTCACATCCGGCGCCATGACCGCATGCCTGGACCGACTGGAGAAGGCCGGCCATATCCGCCGCGTCCGGGCAGTCGACGACCGCCGGGTGGTCCACCTGCACTACGCCGAAGCAGCCAAGCAGGTCGCCCGGGAGTACTTCCGCCCACTGGCTCACGGCACGGACGACGCCCGCAAGCACTTCACCAGCGAAGAACTCCACGTGGTGGTGCGCTTCCTCGCCGAAATGAACCGACAGCTCGCCCTCGTGGGGCGATGAACCCCCGCCCGGGCGGCACACCCGCTGGTCTGCGGGGGAGTGTCAGCTGGTCCTCGTCATCTGAGCGTCAGTGGCGCAGGCCCAGCGCCCTGGAGGTGGCCACTGGCGATGAATGCTCACCCGTTGCTGACACGGACGGCGAAAGGCCGTGTCGCTTACATCCCGACCGCCATCTCGGGCCCCGGCACACCTGCTGAAGGGCTTCGCCCTGGGCCCTGTCGTCAAGGTCCTGTCGGGCCTGCGACGCCCGGCACCGCACCTGATCCCCCCGACTCCGTCCGGGGGGACCCCAGGCTGTTGTCGGGGCGCCCGAGTACGTCCCGTACACGGGCGCTCTTCTGCCCTGCGATGCTTCCCCTCGGCCCTGCGGGCCTGGGGGCCTGGGGAGACCCCATGGCGCCGGACGCCGCCGGCTCGGCCGACGCCGCTTTGACGACAGGACCGAGCTCTTGGCTGAAGGGTCCAGGGCCTGTGGGCCGCGGCCCGTGCGAGACCGAACATGCGGGTGGGGGATCCCGCGTCCCGGTGAGCCAGGTGGTGAACTCGGCCGCCCGCGCCCCGATGGGCAGGGCTCGTTGCAGACCCTCGCGGCCAGGAGGACCCGGGCCGCGCGGGTCTGCGCTGCTGTCCGCCTGCGCGGACGATCTCGTCCAGAGCCGGGAACACACCCGCGCGGGGCCGGATCCCGGCCCCGCGCGGGAAACGGACACGCCGCGGGGAGGGTTCGGCGCGGTCCGCGCAGCGGCGGGACCGGCAGCGCTCAGCCCGGTAGGCGCACCGTCATCTCCACCGTCACGTCGTCCCCCGCCACCAGCCCGAGCGGCGTTCGGACAGCGTTCTTGACGGGCAGCAAGTACCCGCCCTCCCTCGGGAAGAGCGACGTCTCGAAGGTGACTTCGCCGATGCTGGCCTCGACGGGGACCACTCCCCAGCCGTAGGTGGCCGCCGAAGCCACCTGTCGTACGTCGGCGGACGGCTCTTCCGGCACGGGGACGAAGTAGAAGGGCGCAGGTCCACGCCACTCGATCACCTGACTGGCGAAGACCATGCGCATGAGGGCAGTTCTCTCCTGGGAGGGTGGCGGGAGGCGTGCTGGTTCCGCTCACCCTACGCGGCGGCCACCCGTTGCCCGGCTACCCGTTGCTCGGCTACCCGTTGCTCTGGCGCCGGTTCCTCGAAAGCCCCATGCCCGGACGCCGGTTGGACTTGCCGCCCGAGCCTGTCGCTTCCGTGCGGAGCCCGGCCCCCCGGGGCGCGACCGACCGCCCCGAGGCCGTCGATCCAGCGGTCCCCACCCACTGCTCCCTCTCGTACGCAGGCCGTCCCGTCCTGCTCGCGGCGGCTCCGGTCCCGGTCGGCGCGGACGCCGAGGCCTTGCTGTCGCCCGCCACGACGCCGTGGACGACCGCCAGCACGCGGCGGTGGCGATAGCCGAGTACCCCGCCCGAACCGGCCGGGTCAAACCGCGGAGCGGTGCCTGCCCGGCGTGTGGCCGAAGACGTTGCGGAACGCGTCGATGAACGCCCCGGTCGTGGACCAGCCGCACCGATGCGCCACGGCCGTCACCGTCTGCCCCTCCGCGAGCAGGATCAGGGCCTGGTGCAGGCGCAGTTGGGTGCGCCACTGCGAGAAGGACATGCCCATGTCGGAGGCGAACAGGCGGGTCAGCGTACGCGCGCTCGCCCCCACCTCCCGCCCCAGCGCGTCCAGGGTCCGGCCATCGGCGGGGTCGGCGGTCAGGATCTCGCAGAGCCGGCGCAGTCGTGGCTCGGTCGGGGAGGCCAGGTGCAGGGGTTGCTGCGGTGAGAGGACCAGCCGATCGAGGAGGACGTCGAGCAGGCGCCCGCGCTCGGGTCCCCGTGACTCCGGTTCCCGCGTGTAGGCCAGGATCAACTCCCGCAGCAACCCGTCCACGTTGAGGACCATGGGCCGGTCCGATGCCAGTACCTTGCGGGAAGCCGGGAGGCCGATCAGGTGCAGGTCGGTCGTGCCGTGCGCGCGGTGCCCGTGGACCGTGCCGGCCGGCACCCAGATGGCCCGGTTGGCCGGAGCCACCCACGTGCCGAGTCCGGTGGTCACGGTGAGGACGCCCCGGGCCGCGTAGACGATCTGGTGGTCGTCGTGCTGGTGCGGGTCGATGTCCGCTCCGGAGGCCATCCACTGGACCCGGGTCGGGGCGATCGGCTCATGGCGGATTTCACGCATTGATTGGCAGTTTATTGGAAGTGCGACACGAGGTGGGGTTGTGACGATGGCACGGTGCCCACGAACACACCCCAGAACCTCCGCACTTCCACCCGCCCACCCCGCAACCGCGCCATCACCCTCCTCGCCGTCGGACACGCCTGCGTCGACGTCTACCAGGGCGCCGTCGCAGCCCTCATCCCCTTCTTCGTCGCCGAACGGGCCTACACCTACGCTGCCGCCTCCGGCATCGTGCTCGCCGCCTCCCTGCTCTCCTCCGTGGCCCAACCCCTCTTCGGTGCCCTCACCGACCGCAAGCCCCTGCCCTGGCTGCTCCCCGTCAGCACGCTCGTCGGCGGCCTCGGCATCGCACTCAGCGGCCTCGGCGACTCCTACGCCCTGACCCTGCTCTTCGTAGCGGTGTCGGGCATCGGCGTCGCCGCCTACCACCCCGAATCCGCCCGCATCGCACGTACGGCTTCCAGGGGCAGCCACACCGCCATGAGCTGGTTCTCCCTCGGCGGCAACCTCGGCTTCGCGTTCTCGCCCGCACTGGTCGCCCTCGTCGTCGGCTTCGGCGGCCTGACGATGTCCCCGCTGCTCCTGCTGCCCGCGCTCGCCGGCAGCGTGCTGTGCCTGCCCGCCCTGCGGATCGTCCAACAAGGACAGGACATCACTCCCGGCACGGCGCACCGCACCCTGGCCCCCACCCCCGCGGACGACCGCCGGTCCTTCCTCCGCCTCACCCTCGGCGTGATCTGCCGCTCCGTGGTCTTCATAGGACTCAGCACCTTCATCTCCCTCCACATGGCCCAGAGCACCGGGTGGGGGCCGACCGCCGGCACTGCGGCCCTCGTGGTCCTCTACCTCGGCGGAGCCATCGGCACCGTCCTGGGCGGCCGGCTCGCCGAACGATGGGACCGGGTCACGGTCATCCGGCGCTCCTACCTCCTGACCGTCCTTGCCGTCGCGGGCGTCGCCCTGGCTCCCGGCCCGCTCGGTTACCCCTTCGTCGCCCTCGCCTCCGCCGGCCTCTACGTGCCCTTCTCGCTCCAGGTCACCCTCGCCCAGGACTACCTGCCCAACCACGTCGGAACGGCCGGCGGCATCACGCTCGGCCTCACCGTCAGCGTCGGCGGCATCGCCGCACCGGCCATCGGACTCCTCGCCGACGCCACCAGCCTGCGTACCGCCCTCATCCCGCTCATCGCGATGCCCGCCCTGAGCTGGCTCGCCTTCCGGGGCCTACCCGAACCGGCCGCGACCATCGGGCCGGCCCACCGCACCACCCCCGTCGACCCTCCCTCGGAGAAAGCGGAGTCACCATGACCGCGAAGGGAACCTACGGCGCGCCCCGGGACGCGGCCTTCGTATCTGGAAGGCCGTTCCGCCGGGTGCGGTCGTCGGCTTCGCCCGCTGCGACGCCCAGTGCGGCGTGGTCGCTGTGCAGGGGGTGCTGGGAGTACTGGGAGTACTGAGGGGTACTGGGGGGTACTTGGGGGCGGCTATTGCCCGGTTTCACATGGGCGGGTCCGGCCGTCCGGGTCGGGGTGCTGGGGGCAGGTGATGAAGCCCTCGAACCGTTTCTCCGCCTCTTCATCGGACAGGTCGCCGCCGATGGCGTGCCACCGTGAGAACTTCGCGGCGAAGACCAGCCGGATGCAGAAGGCCTCGGACATGTGGGTGACCACGGCGAAAGCACCGGTCTCGGCAGGGTCTTCGTACGGGCCGAGTTCAGCGGTCAGGCGCCGCAGTACCGGGACTACGGCCCCCTCCTCCAGCCAGCACTTCCGAACGGCTGCGACCGTGCGCTGTCGCTTCGCGCGGTAGGCGGTCTCCTGCGCCGAGTCCTCCGGCACACCGACTGCCCTCGCGTTCTTCCGGCACAGCCGGGCCTCGGCACCCATGTGCTGCAGTCGCGCCTCGCGGTCATGATCGCTCTTCGCCGGCTCCGCCTGCATGAGCCCTCCCCCTGCTATCGATCCGGCGCCCCCGGGTCGGCCGCCCCGCCCACACATTCTCACCGGCAGGGAGGAGGAACGCGAGCAGGACCCACGCCGCGCCCGTGCACCGGCAGCAGACCGTGGCGCCCGCTGCCCGCTGGCTCACTGCCTGCTCGCGCGGTGCGCCGTCTTCGTGAGCCGGCTGTCCGGCGCGATGCGCCCAGCCGGCGGCTGGGCGCGTCGTGTCACTCGGTCGTGCGGGTGCCGCGGGCCGTCTCAGTTGCCGATGCCGGAGGTGCCGACGCCTGAGTTGCCGATGCCGTGGCTGCCGATGCCCGTGTTTGCGATGCCTGCGTTGCCCAGCCCCCAGTTGGCGATGCCGGCGTTTCCTACACCGTTGTTGAAGGCGCCGGCGTTTCCTACGCCGTCGTTGAAGACACCGGCGTTCCCTACGCCGTGGTTGCCGATGCCTGAGCTGCCCAGGCCGTCGGCGCTGGCCGCGCCGGCGCCGACGGCGGCCAGCATTGCTGCGGTGCCCAGTGCGGTCGCCACACGAAGAAGAGTCGTACGCATCGTTACATACCTCCTGCTTAGTGGATCTTTGCGCTTATATCCTTAACATGCGAGCAGGTCATATATGGGGAGAAATGCCCGAATCTGGCGTGCCGTCCAGAGGCTTCGCCCGACGGTGCGTGCGGGCCGCTGGTCGACGGCCCGGGGAGCCTGCTCTCCGGTGGGCCGGATGGAGTCGGCCGACGACTGATCATGATCGACCTTGTCGGGATGCTCTGCGCCTCTCGGGCCCGCAGGCTCGCCAGTTGCCCCGGTCGCGGGCGGTGAGCCGTGGTTGCGCAGTTGGGTCGGAGATCTCTTCGTGTGGGACGGTGTCGACCTGCCGCAAGGTGCGATATGTGCGCGAATTACACACGTTAGTGCGAAGAATTCCGCAGAACGGTTGTTACTTGATCAACTAGCCCGGGCGGGTGAGGCGGGGGAGAAGTGCGCCCGGTAGTGCGCCGGAGCACGCCGCGCCGTGGGCGCCGTGCGTGGGGCGGGTGGGTGTAGCGGTCAGTGAATGTCAGGGGCACGTTCGGGAGAAGTGCGTGCGGTGTGCAGGCGAGTGTGACGGATATGTCCGTGTCCGGTAACCGGCGTCGGTGGGGGCTGCGGTGGGGTCCGTGTCGGGTCGAGAGTGTGGCCACGGCTCACCCCGAGCCACCCCCGCAACTGCCTTTACCATCCTGTTTCGGCTGGTGGGGCACTGTTCTTGAGGGAGCGTCACCCATGTCTTCTGCTTCTTCCTCCGTACGTCGTATTGCCGCCACGGTCCTGGCCGCCGGCGCCATCGTCTCTGCCGCCGCGCTGCCGGCGTCCGCCGCGGACGGGGACCGTCACCACCAGCGGCCGCGGGTGGAGATCAGCCGGGTCCAGGCCGACAGCCCCGGACGCGACGACCACTCGAACCGCTCCCTGAACAACGAGTGGGTGGAGATCACCAACACCACCCGCAACGCCATCAACCTCCGCGGCTGGACCCTGCGCGACAGCGACGGCAACCGCTACCGCTTCGACAACGTCCGCCTCGCCTCCCGTGCCACCATCCGCATCCACACCGGCAACGGCCGCGACACCCGCACCGACCTCTTCCAGGACCGCCGCGAGTACATCTGGGGCAACCGCGCCGACACCGCCACCCTGCGCGACGACCGCGGCCGCACCGTCGACACCGAAACCTGGGGCCGCCGCTAACCACCACCCCCACCACCACGACCACGCGCAGGCCGCGCATCGCGCCGCGGAACCTGCGTGACATGACCCACCCGCAGCCGGACCACACGGCCACCAGCCACTGACCGGCACGCGAGCACGGGCCGTCGCCCCGACCGGGCGACGGCCCACACTGCTGCCCTCAACAGGCGGTCCCCTGTCCGGCTTTGTTCACCAGATCCGGTTCCGGCCGACGTCGGCAGAGCGGGCGGTGCCGACGCCGGCGCAGTGGGCGCACGCACGCACACGGCACGCAGGGCCCCGTCCGGACTCTGCCCACCAGTACCACCTGATGCGCGAGGCTCCCGGAGCGCCGTCAGAGACCCTTGGCACTCTCGCGGGGGTCGGTGGCGGTGATCTGCTCGACGAAGCGCCGTACCTGTTCCTCGACGGGCTCCTGCACGGACACGGACATGATGTGCCAGCGGTACGCACCGCCTTCGCCGAACTGGCCGGTGACGAAGGGCATGACTACTTCCGCAGACTCTCCCCGCTCTTGAACGCGGATGCCGTGCACGAACGGCTGGCAGTCCCACCGCTCGTACCAGTCGGTTGCGGCGATCCGGTGGGCCAGGAGACGGGCCGCCGTGTCCACGGGCTCCTCCCAGCTGTGGTCAACTACGAGCCGAGCCGGTTCGGCGTCGTACTGCGCGGCGTCGAAGCGGACCTCGGGAGGGACGGGCACCCGGATGTCGTTGGTGTTCTCCCAGCTCACCCACTCGACGTGATCGTCACGACGCCGGATGGTGACGAACACCCCTCCACAGCAACCGGTTTCGCAGTCGTTGTTAGACAACTCGACACGGCGAGGTGCGCGAGCGGCCCACAGCGGCCACGTCTCCGACGAACCGAGCCACGTCTCCTGGTAGCAGCTTGAATCGCCGTCGGGATGCATCTCCTCCAGCACGTCCCGGCCGTCGATCAAAGGACGTACGCCCGCCCCCTTCATGAACGCCCGCGGATGCGGAAGGACTGGACGGAGAGCAAGGACGCTTACAGGCCCGACGTGTTCCATGCCGCCCGTGATCGGCGATCGGGAGCGCCAGATCAGATTCCCCTCGGTGGGCCCCGGCCTCACCTCGCTCGACGTGGGTCCAACCCCGTCTCGTCCGTCTGAGCGCGTCCGTATGGGGCGGGAACGGAGCGTGATCTTCAGTGTCCGCAGCGTCGAAGGGCGGGGGCAGGGGATCAAGGGCGTCCTATCCGGACCTTAAGGGACAGATAACAGCGAGCCCGCAGCCCCTCAGAGGCCCGTTCCGGCCGCAAACCGTGCTTAGGGTCACGGGTGTTGACCAAGACACTTTCGATGCTGCCGCTGCACCGGCGGATCGGCTTTACCAAGAGGTTTCTGATGTCCCGAAAGCGAATTGCCCTGGCCTGCGCGGCCGCGATCGTCGGGGTCTGCTCCGTCGTCATCCCCGTGGCCGCCAACGCGGGAGAGGAAAAGGACGGCTTCAGCGCCGCCTGCCGCGTCGCGGACCAGGCCACCGTGTGGTGGGCGTCCGGCGAGGTCTCCCTGGCCAACAAGGGAGACCGGCCCGTACGGGACTGGACCGCCGAGTTCGACGTGTCGCAGGGGCAAGTCACCCTCGACAACCCCTGGGCGTACGAACTCCGCCAGGCCGGCAAGCACGTCACCATCAAGCCGATCGCCGACCGCGCCGACGTGGCCGCCAAGGGCAACCGGACCGTCAAGGTCGGGATCAACCCCGCCGGCAAGGGCATGCCCAAGATCACCGGATGCAAGGTGAACGGCGCGTCGGGCAACGGAAGCGACACCGGCACGAACACGGCCGTCCCCGCCGACAGCGGCTCCTTCGTCAAGGACGACACCGCCGTCCACCTGATGTGGAAGCCGCCCGCCGGCGGCGCCGAAGTCGTGCGCTACGAAGTCTTCCAGGACGGCAAGCAGGTCAAGACCGTCAAGGACACGATGACCGACATCGAGCGCCTGGCCCCCGCCACCCGCTACGCGTTCAAGGTCCGCGCCGTCCGCGCCGACGGCCGCACCACCGGCTTCAGCAAGGACATCGTGCTCACCACCCTCGCGGCGCCCGGCCAGGACAAGGCGAAGCCGGTCATCCCCGCGGACCTGGAGGCGACGGCCTCCGGCCCGTACCAGGCCGCCCTGCGCTGGCGCGCGGCGACCGACGACGTCGCCGTCACCGGCTACCGGATCTACCGCAACGGCGCGAAGGTCCAGGAGGCGGACGCCAAGGCCACCTCGGCCACCGTCTCCGGCCTGACCGCGAGCACCGCCTACCGCTTCAAGGTCACCGCTGTCGACGCCTCCGGCAAGGAGTCCGACCCGACCCGCGAAGCACAGGTGACGACCACCGCGGCCCCCGACGGCAACGGCGGCACCGCCGCCCCCGGCGACTTCGCCGCCACCACCGCCACCAAGCAGGACGGCGGTGTCACCCAGCACTACCTGAACCTCACCTGGGCCGTCCCGCAGGGCGTCGGCCAGATCACCACCTACCAGGTCTACCTGAACGGCAAGCCCGCCCAGACCTTCATGTGGGGCACGGGCGACCCGGTGCTGCCGATCCCCACGACGAAGGGCTCCCGCGAGGTGCTCGTCGGCGCCCACCCCGGCTCCACGTACACCGTGAAGATCCGGGCGCGCCTCGGCGACGGCACGTGGGGCGCGTTCTCCCGCGAGCTGACCGTGAAGACGGGCAGCTGACCGCTCGCCTGCAGCCCCACGCGCAAGACCGACCCCATGACCAGGAGCATCCCCCTCATGAGTACGACCCGCCCCACCGCCACGACTTCCCCCGCCCCGGCACGACCCCCGGCCCACCGCGCCGTCCTCCTGCGCCTCACCGCGCTCGTGGCCCTCCCCCTCGCCGTGACCACCCTCGGCTCGGCGCCCGCCTCCGCACACGGCTCCACCGCCGACCCGGTCAGTCGCAGCGTGGCCTGCACCAAGAACCCGAAGGCGAGCGAGGCCTGCCGGCTGGCCCTCGCCCAGAGCCCCGGCATCCCCGGCGACTGGAAGTCGATCGTCCAGGGCCGCGCCATCGACCACAGCACCCCGACCTCCTCCCCGCAGCACCGCGCCCGCATACCCGACGGCAAGCTGTGCAGCGCCGGCAACGCACAGTTCTCCGGCCTGGACCTGCCGCGGGACGACTTCCCCTCGACGACACTGCCCGGCGGCGCCGAGTACGACCTCCGCTACGACATCAGCGCGCTGCACAACCCGTACCGCATGGAGATGTACGTCACCAAGGACGGCTACGACCCGAAGAAGCCGCTGAAGTGGTCCGACCTGGAAGACACCCCCTTCCTCAGTGCCGACAACACCGCGGCCACCGCGGCAGCCTCGGGCTTCCTCGGCGCGAAGGCGTTCACGTTCAAGACGGTGCTCCCCGAAAAGAAGGGCAAGCACCTGATCTACACGATCTGGCACGGGCTGAAGCGGCCCGACGGCTCCTTCCAGAGCGAGGAGGCCTTCTACTCCTGCTCGGACGTCACCTTCAAGTAGGCCGACGCCGGCAGGCCCCGCACCCCGAGCCCGGGCACCCCCTTCCCCGGGCTCGGGGGCTCAGCCGCCTCTCTCGGCGCGGGCTCGTACGGGCCCGTCGCCGCGGCGGGAAATCAGCACGACGAGCCTGCCCCCCGGCACACCGTGCCGAGTCGGCCCGGCAGTGACCGACGAGTCCCTCGGCACCGATGATCCCGCCGCCCGGGGCACCCCAGGGGTACCGGAAGTCCGCCGAGGCAGGCGCCTCGGCAACCCGACCCCGGCCGAAGCCGCCCCCGCCCACCCGCAACAGACCCCGCCCACCCGGAGCACGGGACGTGCATGCCGAGCGGCAGCTCCCCATCCGCACCCCGCCCTGCCCCCCCCCGCCCCGTACACGGCAGGACCGCGGAACGGCCGCGGAATTTTCGTCCAAGACAAGAGCCCCCGACTCCAGCGAGCCTGGGGGCATGCCCAGAGACGACGCGGGGGACGCGCCCCCGGAGCGCACTGCTCACAACCGCTGGGAGATCGCCCGCCCCCTGGGCATGGCCTCTCTCGACGGAGTACGGATGGCCGGGTTCCGGGACCGTACGGGCAGCAGGCTGGACATGCGGGTGCTGCCGCAGCCCGCCGTGATCGTCGTCATCGGGCTCGGAGCCGACCCGATCACGGTGGAGAGCGCCTCCGGCCACCAGCCACTGAGAGGACTCGTTGCCTCCCTGTCACCACGTCCGGCCCGCATCCGCGGGCAGGGCGTCGAATGCGTCGAGGTGGCGCTGTCGCCCCGGACCGCCTACGCCATGCTGGGCGTGTCCCCACGCGAACTGGACGGCTCCATCACCGGACTCGAGGACCTCTGGGGGCGGCACGCTCGGCTCCTGCGCGAGCAGTTGGCCGACACCGCATCCTGGCAGGAACGCCTCGCCCTCACGGACGGATTCCTCAGGCGCAGGGCCGCCGGAGCCCCGCCCATGGCGGCCGAAGTCGCCGCCGCCTGGGACGCCATCGTGGCAGGGCGCGGCCGAGTACGGGTCGGCGACCTCGCCGCGTCCTGCGGATGGAGCCGCAAGCGGCTCTGGGCCAGGTTCAGCGCCCAGGTCGGCCTGACCCCCAAGCGCGCCGCCATGCTGGTCCGCTTCGACCACGCCGCTCGGGCGCTCCTCGCCGGCGAGCGCGCCGGCGACGTTGCCGTGGCCTGCGGATATGCCGACCAGCCTCATCTTCACCGCGACGTCCAGGCCCTCGCCGGGTGCACGCCCGGTGCACTGGCCGGCCTGACCGCGTCCACCGAGCCCTGACTCGTCCGCATCCAGACCGATCGGTGATCGGTCGACCCGAAGGAAGGAAACAAAGCCCGTGAAGAACACCGAGGTCCGAGCAGCACAGACGGCGGCAGGCCGGGAGCTCGTCGTCCGGCTCGCGTTCGGGAGCATGGCCGCGCACACCCTGCGCGCGGCGGTCCGCCTGGACGTCGTGGAACTGATCGGCGACGGACCGCGCACAGCCGCCGAGGTGGCCGTCGGAGCCGGAACCGCGCACCAGCCCATGACCCGCCTGCTGCGCGCCCTGACCGCCCTCGGCCTGCTCGTGGAAGACACTCCCGACACGTTCTCGGTGACCCCGGCGGGCGCGCTCCTCGGCCCCGGTCACCCCGACTCCCTCGCGTCGTTCGTCCGCATGTTCACCGATCCGGCGATCGTGCGCGCCTGGGAGCACCTGGAGACCAGCGTCCGTACGGGAGAGATCGCGTTCGATTCCGTCTTCGGCACGGACTTCTTCAGCCATCTCGCCCGCCACCCCGAACTCTCCACGGACTTCAACGCGGCAATGAGCCAGGTCGTCTCCGAGACCGCCGCCGTCCTGCCGCGAGCCTTCGACTTCAGCCGGTTCGCCTCCGTCACGGACGTCGGTGGAGGCAACGGCACCCTGCTGGCCGCCGTCCTCGAAACGCACCCGGGTCTCGCAGGCGTGCTCTTCGATACTGCCGACGGCCTCGCAGGGGCTGCGCAGACACTGGCACGGCACGGGCTGGAGGACCGCTGCTCCCTCATTGCCGGGGACTTCTTCCAATCGGTCCCGCAGGGCTCGGACGTGTACCTCGTGAAGAGCATCCTGCACGACTGGACGGACGCCCAGGCGGTCACGATCCTGCGCCACTGCCGTCAAGTGCTGCCACCTGGTGGCGTGGTCCTGATCGTGGAGCCCGTGCTTCCCGAATTCGTCAGCACGGAAGACGAGGGCACCTACCTGAGCGACCTCAACATGATGGTGAACGTCGGCGGTAGGGAACGCACCCGCGCGGACTTCGAGGAGGTGTGCCGCCGGGCGGCCCTGCGCGTCACGTCGGTCACCCCGCTCGCGGACGCCGCCCCGTATTCCCTGATCGAGGTCGTGGCCGACTGACCACGACCGCGCGCCGAGCACCTGGTGAAAGCGCGGCGCGCACGGCGAGGCTTCGGCCCGCGGAGCGTGCTACTGCGGCCCCGGCCGGGGGTCTCTGGAGTGGGGTGCCTCGTGCGTGCGCGGCACACCTCCGGCACTTCCGACACCTGTCCCCGACGCGATCCGCGCACCCCTGTCCGCCCGCCTACTCATTGAGGTGCTCAGCAAGGTACGGACGAACGTGCTCAGGTTGGCGGCCGTCAAAGCGCCGCCTTGTGAGGGAGAAGAGGAAACCTCGGGGCAGAAACACCTGGCCGGCGAGCCGGAGAGCCCCGATGATCGACGGCGGCTCGCGCCAACGCAGCCGGGGCGGAATGGGAATGGTCTCCGGAACACGCGGTTTTCCCCGGACCTCAGCCAGGGACACCGGTCATCGTCGGCCTGGACGTCGTTGCGCATGCCGACGGGAGCGACCAGATGGAGTTCCTGCTCCAGGTCGTGTGGACAGACCCGGGCCGGCTCGCGGTCGACGCGGCGGTGAACGTGGCCTGCTGGTGCGACACCGATCACGCCAGCCACGACGTCGATGTCTTCAGCCGTGCCGTCGCTGATCTGGCCTTGCTTCCCCGCTGCTGGAAGCTGCCCGCGGGCTGAGCCAGGAGTGGATCCGGGGGAAGCAGGGGTAGCACCCCGCCGCTTCGTGGTTGCCCCGCCCCGAAAGGGCTGTCGGGCGGCGAGCAGTATGTGTGAAACTCCCTCTGAATGATCACTCAGGGGGAGTCTCGCGTTGAACGCGTTGTTGAAGAGGGTGTGGTTCGGGCTGGCCGCGACCTTGATCGTGAGTCTGGCCGCCGTGGCCCTGCCGGACCACATCCAGATAGAGGACGACGGGCGCATCCACCTGGGCGCGCCCGCACCCACGCCGTCCCCGTCCACGGCGGCGCCCACACCGGAGTCCACGGCACCGCCCCTCACCCGGGATGCCGTGGACGAGGTGATCCGGACCGCGGTCGCCGCCGCGGGCCTCGACCCGGCGCAGGGCCACCCGAGCGTCGCGGCCGACGCCAACTCGAAAAGGACGGGCTGGACGGCCGTACGTGAGAAGGCCACCGCACCGTCGGAGATGAACGCGATCTGCACCGACCTGGAGCGCCAGGGCTGGACGCTGAACCCGAACCCGCAGGGCGACCGCCCCGATGCCTCCCGCAGCTACAAGCGCGGGGGCTGGTACCTGCTGGTCAGCACGCGCGGAAAGACTCAGGCACCGTCCACCACCTCCGCCTTGACCGACTCGCAGAGCTCCCTGAACCTGACCGGGATCCAGCTGAACCTCTCCGACATCCCCCTCCCCGAGATCACCGTCCGCATCGGCTGACCCCTCCGCATCGCCGGCCAGCACTTCGCCGGTTCCGGGGCTGCACGAGGCGGGAGCGATCAGCATCTCGGAGACCGCTCCGCCACAGTGCGTCAGTAGCCGGTGCCGCGCTTGACCTGGGTCCGCTCGATGCTGTGGGTCGCTCCCTTGTCGTCCAGCGTGCGACATGCGTCGGCGATGTCCTGGGTCAGGCGGTCGATCTGTTCGCGACTCAGGGTCTCCTTGACCAGGGCGCGCAGGATCTTCACCCGTTCGGCGTTGGGTGGGAGGGTGTATGCCGGCACCATCCAGCCTCGCTCGGCCGAGAGCTGCCAGGCGATGTCGGACTCGTCGTAGGCGTGCTTGCCGGCGAGACGGAAAGCGACCAGCGGCAGCTGTTCAAGGTCGCTCCCGATCACTTCGAAGCGGCCGCTGTTGCGCAGGTTGTCCGCCAGCGTGCGGGCGTTCTCCTGCATCGCCTTCATGACGTAGGTGTAGCCCTGGCGACCGAGCCGCACAAAGTTGTAGTACTGCGCGAGCACCATCGATGCACCGGTGGAGAAGTTCAGCGTGAACGTCGCGTCGGTCTTGCCCAGGTAGTTCTCGTAGAAGACGAGGTCCTTGGCGAGGTCGGCCTCTTCGCGGAAGACCAGCCATCCGATGCCGGGGTAGACCAGCCCGTACTTGTGTCCCGACACGTTGATCGAACGGACCTGCTCAAGCTGGAAGTCCCATTTCGAGTCGGGGTAGAGGAAGGGCCAAACGAATGCGCCGCTGGCGCCGTCGACATGGATCGGAATGTCGAGGTCCCGCTTCTTGCGAACGTCCCGCAGGAGCTCGTCGATCCCGACGACATCGTCCTTGTGGCCGGTGAACGTGGTGCCGAGGACGGCGACGACGCCGATCGTGTTCTCGTCGAGGTGGGGCTCCACGTCCTCCGGGCCGATCGTGTACTTGTCCTCGGCAAGCGGCACGATCCGCGGCTCGACGTCGAAGTAGCGGCAGAACTTCTCCCACACGACGTGGACGTCACCCCCGAAAACCAGGTTGGGCCGGTCGATCGAAAGGCCGGCTGCCTGGCGGCGCTCGCGCCACTTCCACTTCAATGACAGCGCGCCGAGCATGATCGCCTCGGATGAGCCCTGGGTCCGACATCCGGTCGTCCTGCCGGGCGCGTGGAAGAGGTCCGCGAGCATGCGCACGCAGCGCTGCTCGATCTCGGCGGAAATGGGGTACTCCGCATGGTCGATGAAATTGCGGTGAAGGTTCTCGGCGATCAGCCGTTTGGCCTCCGGCTCCATCCACGTGGTGACGAACGTGGCGAGGTTGCGCTGCGGGTCGCCCTCCATGGCGAGATCCACATCCACGAGCCTCATCGCGTCCGTCGCGGCCATGCCTTCCTCGGGGAAGGTCTCCGAGGGAGCGGGCACCGTCAGGAATCGGTTGCCGAACAGAGCCGAGTCGTCGCGCTTGGTCATGCTTCGATTCAACAGCGCCGGAGCCTGCCGCGGTCGAGGGACACACCGGGCGGCCGGCGCGGCGCTGTCAGCGACACCATCCCAGACGGGCCAGGCGCCGCGCGCCGAGGAAGACGGAGTACGCCCGCCGGCCGGCTGGGGGCGGGACCTTCCACGGGGGAAGCGACGACTGGTCTGCGAGGCCGCCCTTGACGACGAGGACGCGGCCGCCGCCTTGGCGGAGAGGCGGCCGGTACTCACCCCGGCCACTGAGGGCACGTGGGGCGGTGGCCCCGTCTGACCGTCAGCCGGATTCGGCTCCCGGCGGCCTGAGCGGATGCGATGAAGTGCCCTGCTGTTCCCGCACCGCCCACGCTGGTGGTGAGATCGGACGGGGGAAGGACCAGCACCAGCACCCGGCCCCGCCGTGACCGCTTGGTCTTCGGCGGCGGCTCGCTGCGGCCGGCCTGCTCGGCGGTTCCGCCGTTGCCCAGCGCGGCCCGGCCGGTGCGGGTCGGGCATGACGCGGCCGGTCGGACGGGGACGGCCGCGGGTCGGGGGTGGGGCGGTAATGGGATGTGGGCATGGCAAGATGCGAGGCATGATCATCCGAAAGGCCCATGCCTCGTAACACCCCTGGCCGACTTCGACACGAGTCGTCTCATCACAGCCGACAGTCCCGCCCCCGGGCAGAGTCTGCGTCCCTCGGGGACTCCCCGGCCTTCGCACCCGAATCCGCCAGCGGACAGGCGCACCGTGACCTGCTCATCCCGGCCGAGCTGTACGAGGCTTGGGGCCCCCTGGCCTCTTTGCTCTACGATCGCTCGCCGGGCAGCCGACGATCGTTGATGTATGTCAAGTGCACTCGGCTGATGCGGGCGAGCCAGTTCAGCCTCTGGATACGTCTACGACAGCTGCTCGCCGAGCGCGGGCTGACCATCTCCAGCGCCGTCCTCGTCCATCTCTTCCCTGACGGTCCGGAAGCGGAGACCGGTGTCGTTCTGTCGGACGGCGGTCGCGTCTACGCGTTCGACCTCGCCTACGACCGGATGAGGGAGGGAAGCGACCGCGACGCCGTGATCGAGCGCTGGCAGGACATCACCAGCCACTGGCAGGCCCACCCTCTGCGTTCCGAGATCGCAGATGCGTTCGTTTGGCGTCCCCCGGCCCAACGTACGTACCTTGACCTTGCATAGGAGACAACTCGGGCCAGACGTACTGCAGGTCGGCGAGGGCTTCAGGGTGAGCAGCGGCTCCTTGGCCGCCAGGCCGTCGAGCCGGCGGACGAGTTCGGCGAGGAGCCCGGTGAGTTCCTCGGGGAGTTGGACGGCCAGCCGCGCGAGCAGCTGCTTCGCAGGACCGCCGATGCCGACGCCGGAGCGATTCAGGGCCGAACTGAGGGTGCTGCTCAGGTGCTGATCCTGAGCTCCAGCACGGGAACGCGCAGGCGGGCTGGATGGGCAGACCTAGACTGAGCTGCGGGAACACGGCGGGGGAGCGAAGTCATGGAGCTGGGTGGACGTGTCAGCGATTCGGTGGAACCTCCTCTGATCGCCGCTGTTCGTGCGGGGGACGTGTTCGTGGTGAAGAGGCTTCTGGAAGAGGACGGGGACTACGACGAGCGGACAACGGCGTTCGGCGTGGCTGTCCAGGCGTTCCGCGGGGGCATCGCCGAACTGCTGCTCAACCGCGGTGCCGATGCCGGCCAGTGCGCGCCGGACGAACTGCTGTCCCTGCGCGAGGCGGTCGATTCGGGCTCGCCCGCGCTGGTCGAGGCGCTCCTGGACCACGGCATCCGGGATAGGTACCCCGCGTCCGAGCTGCTGGAGATGCGGGATCTCGCGCGAAGCTGGCACGAGGCGGGGGCCGAAGCCGAACTGCGGCGCCGCACCGGCTCCCAGGACGAGCTCGTCGGTACCAGGGTCCAGGACGACGAGTACTACACAGTCGGCGAGCTCACTCTCGGCGGAATGACCGTACGGGACGGGCACGGGGCGATCCTCACACACCTCGAGGAGCTGCTCGGCATCAGCTCCTCGTGCGAGGAGCTGATAGCACGGGCGTTGGACCACGACCACGACCACACCGCGTGGGCACGGGCCACCGTTCTGCTGGCTCATCGACGTGACCATGAGACCTGGACGGCCGCCACGGCCCTTCGCGCTCATACGAACCCGTCCCACCGGTTGTTCGGTGCCGAGCTGATGCGGCTGATCGAACTCTTCTCCGACAGCCTCGAGGACGAGCTCGCGGTCCTCGCCGTGGACGCCCTCACCGACTGGTCGGCCGAGGAGACGGACATCGCCGTCCTCACAGAGGTGCTGCACGGCCTTGATTCGTACGCCGGACCGCGCGCCGAGGCGGCCCTCCTGGCTCACGCCGGCCACCTCGATGCCGGTGTCCGGCGCGCGGTGGCCAACGGGCTCGGCACGCGCTTGGAGTCCACGTACCTGTCCGACGAAGCTCGTGAGGCACTTCTGGCGCTCATGACCGACCCCGATACAGACGTACGGATCGCGGCCTGCTGCAAAGCCGGCGAGACCAGGAACGGCGATCCCGCCCTGACTGACGCCATGGCGGCTCTCCTCCACCACCCGGAGCGCCGGGTCCAGCTTGCTGCCGTGTACGGTCTTGCCCTTCACGACGACGAGCGGTGCGCGGAAGGAGCAGACCGTCTGGGCCCGCCGCGGCCCGGCTACCGTGACGAGGAGATGGCCTACCTCGACGTGGCGTGGCGGTACCAGTGGCGCCGCGACGGCATCTGACGTCAGCCTCAGCCCGTCAGGTGCCCCGGAGCCGGGAACACCGCACGGTTCGAATGACGCTCCCCGCCAGCCTGTTCACCGGAACGCACCCGTGCGAGTGGACACCGTAGGACGCGGACGGAGGCCTCTCCGCCCACCTGCCCGGCACCTCTCCGCTCGCGCGCTCCACCGGCCCCGGCCAGCGCCTTTGCGCCACCGTGCCCGCGCGCCGGCTCAACGCACACGGCAATCCCATCCGCGCTGCCCGCAACACCGCACTCACCCAACTAGCCCAAGACCTTCCTCCAGCCGTACTGGCCCCCCCTCCTCGGCCTTCGCGTCGTGACCGCCACACCATGGCCCTGCTGCACCGCAACAGACCGGACCGCCTACCTGGAAGCCCCGCACGCCGCAACCCCACAGCTGATCCCCGTCTGCCCGTCGCGGCGATGCGGGCACGAACCGGACGCGGGTGGTTGCGGCCGGACGGATCTCCAGGCGTTCGGGCCGAAACGTCCATCGCGCCCTGAGCCGTCAGCAGGCGCGTGCAGCGGGCGGCCTCCTGTGGGCTGGGCCCCCTGGGTGTCCGGCATCTCGCGAAGGGCCCGCACGGGAAAAGCCGAGTGCGGACGTGGGGCTCTGTGTCTACGATCCGACCGCGCGGTACCCACCGGCCAAGACTGGCGACTTCTTGAGAGCAGGAACGATGGAGATCATCTTTCGGAAGCTTCCGGACAACCGGCACGATCTCGAAGTTCGGGACCGGCGGGGCCCGGACGTGCGTCTGATGTCCCAGGCGACCGGTCCGACCATGCCCCACGACCTCGTGCACGCAGCTGTCGAGAGCGCGCTCGCGATCACCGACGGATTTTGGGGAGCGACGGCGCGAGGGGCCACCTTCGAGGGATTCGAAACGACGGCCCCGACCCGCCACCGCCGGTCGGGCCTGAAGGTCCTGCGGCGCGGCGGCGACGCGGTGATGCGTGCCGAGCTCTGCGTCAACTGGGCCTACCGCGTCTGGTCCGGGCTGAGCACGGAGGGCAGGGGAGTGGGCCGGAGCCCCCTCGACGACCGGCAGGTCGCCCTGGCCTGCGCGGCGCTCGACCGCGCCTCGGAGCGCTGGGCCGAGGTGGCAGAGGGCGAAACCCTCACCTGGCACTGGTAAGGACCGGGGCGCGACGCCGGGCGCAGCCCCGAGCGCCGTCCTATGGATCGATAGAAGGTCGCACGGCAAGACCATCAACCAGGCTGCTTGAAAAGGACCTCCGACCGGCAGCCGAACAGGCCCTGTCACAGAGTCCACGGGGTCCTTCGGCTACGGACGCGGTGCCGGTTCACCAGGAGGTCCCCGCTCGTCCATGGCCGTCGGCGGGGGCGGGCTGCGCGCGGTGCAGGCCTGGACCGGTCCGCACACGGGGCCTGCCCACCGCCCCCCAGCGCGCCGCCTGCTTACCCAAGCCAGCTGCACGAGCCATGTCTTCGAGTCACCAGGGCGATGTCCCGGATCGTCCGGTCCCGATGCGGACGGCAATCCGCAACCCGTCACACATGCACACATGTACACACGTACACACGGCCGTCCGGCCGGGATCACCCCGCCGTACGTCATCGCACACCGCCGAGGACACCGCCGAGCACATCGCCGAGCACCCCCGATGCGTAGCCCGACGTCAGTCGACGAGGATCTGCCCGGCCAGCAGTTCGGCACGGACGAGTTCCAGGAGGCGCCCCGTCCAGTTGCGGCCCCGGCCCCCGTTCTCACCCCAGAAGCCCGAGTCGGCCTCGTCGTAGAGCAGGGTCGCGTCACCGGTGGCGAGCAGGATCGCCGCGAGGTCGGGGTGCTGCTCGTACTTGGCCCGCAGCAGCCGGGCCATGACCGCCGTCCGGACCTGCTCCCAGCCTTCGCGCCGCGGCACCCCGGCCGCGACCGTACGGGCCTTCGCGCCCGACTCCGCCGCCACGACCGCGGTACGGGCCTCCGGTTCGGCGACGGACCGGGCCCAGTACGCGTGCGCCACCGACGCGTACGTGACGTCGCCGACGGTGATCGGCGCGGGATAGTCGTTGCGCAGGGCCTGCTTGCCCGGATCCTCGAGCGCGCGCTGCGGATACGAGTGGTAGATCTTGACCGCAGGGGCGAAGGACTCGACCGGCCCGTCGGCGGGCACCCGTGAAGGGGCCTTCGCGAGCCACTGCGCGCGGTCCTCGAAGTAAGCGACGGCTGCGGCGTACTCCTCCTGCGTGACCGTTTCCCCGCGCTCGTCCGGGGTCCGGCCGCCGGGCCCCGCCACCAGCACCTTGAGGGGGCGGTCCTTGCGGTCCATGTCGCCGAGCGCGTAGTGCCGCACGGTCTCGGGGACGGCCAGGTAGGCGGCCCGGGCGGCGGCCCGGTTGTCCTCCGTACGGTCCGCCATGAAGACGTCCACCGCGGCGAGGCAGCGGGCGGTCGAATCGGGACGGCCGTTCAGCTCGTCGACGGTGTCGCGGACTTCGGCGAGCAGCAGGTCCGGCGTCAGCCAGGTACACGGTTCACCGAACGTCCACGAGGCCAGGTCGTGCGCGGAGGCGCGCCCGCCGTCCGGAAGACTGGTGGCCACCCATCCGCAGCGGAGCTTCTGCTCGAACTCGTCGAGGGTGACCAGCTCCCAGCAGTCGACGAGACCGTCGGCATAGATGAAGAGGTCGGTGAGGAAGTAGGAGCCGCCGTTGCATATGAACGCGTGCCGCCAGGTGCCGGGTACGCGGACGCCGTCCGCCGTGCGATGGGTGATCCGATTGCCGATCATGCCGTGATGATGCCGGACGGACCGGCCGGGAAGCACCTCGATACCGGGCCGGGGCACCATGTGATGATGTGCGTCCACTCCGGGAGGCGATCGTGCTGAGCAGAGGCGCGCGATGGGCCGCGGCCGTGATGACCGCGGTCGGCATGCTGCTGCTCCAGGGCGCCGGCGCACCGAACGGTGGCCTCCCCCTTGCCAGGCCGCTGACGTCCGACGCCACCGGGGCGGTCGTATCCGACCGGGTCGGCACGTGGAACATGTGCAATCCGTGCGGGAGCGGGAACGACTTCGGCCGGGCGACGGAGATCGCCACCTACGCGCCGCAGGTCATCGCCCTGCAGGAGGCGTGCGTACGCAACGTCGAGCGGATCCGCAGGTACCTGGAGGAGCTCTACGGGCTGGTCTACCGGGTCGAGTACGGGACGGTCCTGCGGAACTGGAACCGCTGCGGGGGACTGCCGTGGCGGCCGGGCGGCTACGGCCAGGCGATCCTCTCGGCGGCGCCGATCACTGACCGGGTGAGCATCGAATACCCCGACGGTGGCTCCGAGGACCGCGGATACCTGGCCGTCACCACGCTGGTGAGCGGCCGGTCCGTCCGCGTCTTCAACACCCACCTCGCCGAGCGCCGGCAGGGCGAGGTGCGGGCGGGCCAGATTCAAGTGCTTGCCGCGGAAGTCGCCCGCTACGACCGTGCGATCGTCCTCGGCGACTTCAACGCCGTGCCGCACGCGCCCGAACTCGCCCCGATGTGGGCCCTGGCCCCGGACACGGACCCCGGCTGCCATCCCTCGACCACCGACGCTGACACGGACACCTGCACGGCGACCACCGACTGGGACAGCAAGTTCGACTACGTGTTCCTGCGCGGCATCACCCCGGGCACGCACCACGTCCGCCCCAGCCCGTACTCGGACCACCACGTGCTGTACACCGACCTGAACGACGGCATTTTTGTCGCAAGGGGCCGGGCCAGCCCTTCGTACGGTTGGCCGAGGCGATCGCCGACCGGATCGACGACGTCGTCCGGATCGACGACGTCGTCCGCGCCCGGTTCCGCGCCTACCTCCGCCGGCGCGGCACCAACGCCGTGATCCTGATCCCGGGGCGTGTCGAGCAACTCGCGGGCCGAGCCCGATGCCGGGCAGAACGGTCCTGCCACTTCGACAACGCCGTCTACCCGCGCCGCAACGCCTTCGAAAGCTGCGTCCCCCGTCTCGAGCAAGGGTGAGACATCGCCACCCGCTACGACGAGCCCCCGCCCGCTACCAGGCAGCCAGCGATCACCCTCGCCAGCACCCTCCCCTGGCTCGACAAGTGATCGACAAGTGATCGACAAGACGCTGTCCACGGGGTGCGTCAGCGGAACCGGTCGGCCACCGCGCGGAAGGACCGCTTGGGTGTCCACTGCCCGGTTTCGGCGTAGTCGCGCCGTGTTCCGGACGGATACGTCCTGACGAGCGCGAAGCTGGCGATGTCCAGGTCGTGGCAGCGTTGCGGGGAGTACGGGGAGTCGGGCGCGATGAAGTTGTAGACGAACGCCCCGTCCACGCGCTCGGCCGCATAGAGGTCCAGCAGCGCCCCGACCTCGGCGGCCTGCTCGCGCTCGTCGCGCACGTAGCCGTCCTTCACCAGGGGCGGTTCCCGCTCCCAGTCCACCGCGGTGAAGCCCGAACCGCCCCGCTCCGCGGCCCCCGTGAAGGTGCAGCAGCCGAACTCGGTGATGACGACCGGTTTGCCGTGTCGCTGCAGGGCGCGCAGCGCGCGGGTGTAACTGGTCGTGTTGTCGCCGTTGCGGTACAGGTTGGCGCCGACGACGTCGAAGCCGTGCCAGTCGACCTGCTCCCAGTCGCCGGAGCTGTAGGTGACCGGCCCGTGGAACAGCGGTCGGACGGTCCCCACCGCCCGGCCCAGGAAGGCGTTCAGCCGCTCCTGGTAGCCGGCCGACTCCGGGCGCCCCAACGCCTGACCGCGCTCCGCGTAGTCCTTTCCCGGCACCAGGCCGGACATGAAGATGGTCAACTCCGTGCCGACCGAGAGGCCCACGCAGGGATACCGGGTGCGCAGCGACTCCGCGGCGCGCGCCACCGAGCCGAGGAAAGCGAGGGTCTGCTCGGCGTCCTGGTCGAACTGCCGCGGCTCGAACCAGACGAACAGGCCGTGCGCGGCGGCGATCGACGCGGCCTCGACGAGCCGGTCGAGCCGGTGGCCGAGCAGGAGAACGGCGTTGCCGTGCAACTGCTCCTTGACGGCCGCGATCTCCCGGCGCACGTACTCCGTCCGCCAGACCTCACGGTCCGTGTCGAAGTTGACTCCCTTGTAGGTGAGCGATGCGGGTGTCCGCGAGGATGCCGTGGCTGCGGCGTCGTCCGCGTCGGGTGTCCGGGCACGTGCGCTGCCGGTGGCGGTGGCGGTGGCGTGGGCCGTGGCGGTGGTGCAGAGGGTGGAAGCGGCCGCGACACCGGCCAGCAGGGTCCGACGGCCGATCAGTGGTGAGGTCATGCCCCCCAGCCTCTACGGAGGGCGGGTCCCGGCCCATCGTCCGTAGGGATCGCACGCCGAGACCAAAGTCGCTCCGCGTCCCTCGGACGCTCCCGCGGCGGGCCGACCACCGGGATCCACTTCGCCGCCGACGGCAGCTGCTGGCCGCTCGCGTTTGTACCCACGCCGGGCCAAGCCGGTGAGGCGCCCGCATGCGAGCAGGTCATGCCCTGTTTACGGGTGCCCCGAGGTTCGGCCGTCCCAGGGGCACGCCGGATGTGGTCTGGCCGACAGGGCGTACTCGTCCCGGGCGATCCTGCACCACCTGGTCGGTGCAGGATCCGGGCGCTGATCCCGCAGCCCGCAGCCCATCCCGCAGCCCGCAGCCCAGGCCGCCGACCGCAAGCGGCTGACCCTGCCCGGCGGCCGTGCGCGGCCGGGCCACCCGCTACGACGTGACCGTCGCCCCCTCCCTCGCCGGACTCCACCTCGCCGTCCTCCTCATCAGGTCGGCGAGGTGCTCCGAAGGGCCCCGCCCAGTGCAGTGACCTGAGCCGAGCTGGCCGTCCAAG
The DNA here is from genome assembly GCF_026340975.1 of Streptomyces sp. NBC_01214. Lineage (GTDB taxonomy): Bacteria > Actinomycetota > Actinomycetes > Streptomycetales > Streptomycetaceae > Streptomyces. The sequence goes on from NZ_JAPEOS010000001.1 coordinate 4,844,463, forward strand.
AGCTGGTCTCGGCCGTCGCCGACGTCGCCGACGTTGCCTACGAGCCGTCCGCCCGCCACTGGCTACGCCAGCCCGCTCCGGGCCGCTCGCCAAGGTCTCCTTGGAGCCGGTAGAACGAGCTCCTTCACCGGCCCGCCTTCCTCGTCCACCACGGCTTCGGCGACTGGACGCTCTCTGCGAAGCCGCGTCGCGGCCGACCCACACCAACGAAGGCATCGGCGCCGGCGTGGACACCGCGCCGGCTACGCTCCCGCAGGCGGTACCCTCCGGCGCAGCGGAAAGGGAACCGTGTTCCGCGCCACCTCGGCCGTACGAATCGGCCACGTCAGGGAGGTACCCCCGCATGAACCCGTATCTGCGCACCCCCACTGCTCTGACCGCGCTGGCGCTCGTCGCCACCCTCGCCGCCTGCGGCACCACCGAGGAGGGCAAGGCGAGCGGTAGCAACAGTGTCAGGATCGGCCTGCTGCTCCCCGAGAACGAGACCGCGCGGTACGAGAAGTTCGACAAGCCGCTGATGGAGAAGAAGGTCGCCCTGCTGACCCTCGGCAAGGGCAAGGTGGTCTATGCCAACGCGATGGGGGACGCGGCCAAGCAGAACGCCCAGGCCGATGCGATGATCGAGAGCAAGGTCGATGTGCTGGTCGTCGACGCGGTGGACTCCAAGGCGATCGCCGGCGCGGTGGCGAAGGCCAAGGCGGCGGGCATCCCGGTCGTCGCCTACGACCGCCTGGCCGAGGGCCCGGTCGATGCGTACGTCTCCTTCGACAACGAGGACATCGGCCGCCTCCAGGGCAAGACCCTGCTGGATTCCCTGGGCGACAGAGCCAGGAACGGGAAGATAGTCATGATGCACGGTGCCCTCACCGATCCCAACGCCGCCCGCTACAAGGCCGGCGCCCGCGCCGTCCTCGACGGCAAGGTGAACATCGGCAAGGAGTACGACACTGCCGAGTGGAAGCGGGAGAACGCGAGCGCCAACATGACGGCGGCGATGTCCGCGCTCGGCAAGGACAAGATCGTCGGCGTCTACTCCGCCAACGACGGCATGGCCGGCGGCATCATCTCCGCCCTCAAGGCCGCCGGCGTCTCCCCCCTGCCGCCGGTCACCGGGCAGGACGCCGAACTCGCCGGTGTGCAGCGAATAGTGGCGGGCGAGCAGTTCATGAGCGTCTACAAGCCCTACTCCCGCGAGGCCGAGGCCGCGGCCGAACTCGCCGTCCTCCTCGCCCAGGGCGAGAAGATCGACGGAATCATCAACCAGGTGGTCAGCAGCCCCACCACCAAGCGAGTCCCCGCCGTCCTCATCCTCGGCGTGTCCGTGACCCGCGACAACATCAGGAGCACCCTGGTCCTCGACAACGTCTACACCGTCGAGGAGATCTGCACCGAGGCCCTCAAGGCCGCGTGCGACGGGATCGGCCTGGAATAGGGCGGCAGCGGGCGGAGCTCCGACCCGGCCTGCTGGCACTCGTAGCGACGGACGGGCAGGCCCGGGGGCGGCGGGCCATGGTGCGGGGTTGCGTGGTCACGGGATGCCCCGGCGTCGGTCGTCCGAGGGTGGGCGGTCGGCGCCGGGGCATTCGTCATGCCGGTGTGCGGTTACCGGGGGCCGGGGCCGGGGCGGTGGCCGTGGTCGGGCCGGTCGTGGCCCGGCTTGCCGTGGTCGGGCTTCCCGTGACCCGGCTTGTCGTGGCCTGGGTGGTCGTGGTGCGGGGGCTTGGGCTGCTGCTTCCTGTCGACGGTGGTGGTTGAGGTGGCGGTGCTGGTGCCGGTGGCGCCGCCGCCGGTGACGGTGGCGGTGTTGGTGACCTGCTTCGGCGCGTTGCGGGTGATCTGAACGGTGAGGGTGAGGGGCGGGTAGCTGGCGCCGGGGGCGAGGATGTCGCTGCGGGTGCAGGACAGCGGGGTGAGGGTGCAGGTCCATCCGGTGCCGGAGAAGCTGACCGGGGTCAGGCCGGTGGGGAGGGTGTCGGTGAGGGTGACGGTGCTGCCGTCGGTGGGCAGGGTGCCGGTGTTGGTGACGGTGAGGGTGTAGGTCCCCTGCCTGCCCTGGGTGAACGTCCCGCCGGCGGTGAACTTGATCAGCGTCAGTGCCGGCGCCGGCTGGGGCACGACCCCGACCGCCACCCCGAACGGGAGGTCGCCGACGGGGACGGTGGTCACGACGGTGTTGGTGGCGGTGTCGATCACGGACACCGTGTCGTCGTTGGCGTTGGTGACGTAGGCGCGGGTGCCGTCCGGCGACAGCGCCACTTCTCGAGGCGCATCGCCGACGGGGATGGTGGCGACGACCGTGTTCGTCGCCGTGTTGATCACGGACACCGTGTCGCTGCCGGCGTTGATGACGTAGGCGCGGGTGCCGTCCCGCGACACCGCCACCCCCTGGGGCGCATCGCCGACGGGGATGGTGGCGACGACCGTGTTCGTCGCCCTGTCGATCACGGACACCGTGTCGTCGTCGGAATTGGTGACGTAGGCGCGGGCGCTGTCCGGCGACACCGCCACCCCGAACGGGAAGCCGCCGACGGGGATGGTGGCGACGACGGTGTTGGTGGCGGTCTTGATCACGGACACCGTGTCGTCGTCGGAATTGGTGACGTAGGCGCGGGCGCCGTTCGGCGACACCGCCACCCCGATGGGCGCATCGCCGACGGGGATGGTGGCGACGACCGTGTTCGTCGCCGTGTTGATCACGGACACCGTGTTGCCGCTGAAGTTGGTGACGTAGGCGCGGGTGCCGTTCGGCGAAACCGCCACTCCCAGGGGCTCAAGGCCGACGGGGATGGTGGCGACGACCGTGTCGGTCGCGGTGTTGATCACGGACACCGTGCCATCGGTGCGGTTGGTGACGTAGGCGCGGGTGCCGTTCGGCGACAGCGCCACTTCCCACGGCGCATCGCCGACGGGAACCGTGACCACCACCGTGTTCGTCGCAGTGTTGATCACCGACACCGTGTCATTGTTGAAGTTGGTGACGTAGGCGTAGGTGCCGGGCGGCACGGCCTGGGCCGCCTGCGGGGCCACCATGGGCAGGGCCAGGCCGGCCACTAGGACGAGACCTGCCACCAGCGCCCGCAACAACCCACCCCACCACGAGCGACGCACTCGTACACCAGGCGGCACCGACGACGGGAGGGCCTCCTGCGGGCCCACTCCCCTCACGGTTTGACAGATAGTCACAGCAATCCTCCCGACCGGGCTGACAGAACGGGACGGATTATGACAGGTCGCCACATTCGATACGGCGGGACGCGCGAGGGCCTGACCATGGGCTGGGGCGGTCGCCCGGACGTTCGTGCGCCCCACCGAGACCGCACCCGGTCCGGTGTCGCGACTGAACCGGAGGATCCGAGGCGCGGAGGCGGGCGACTGGACCCGGGCGCGGTGAGCACGACGGGCCGGGAGGGGACCCTCGGCCGACACGTCACTCGGCAGGGGGATCGCTCAGGAATTCGTTGATCCGGCGCAGGGTGGCGCACCCACAACGCTTACGTACGTGCCGTACGTGCCGTACGTGCCTGACGATCCCTCGGATGCCCGTAGGCATGTACGAAAACGGCCGTTTGCCCTCATGCCTGCTGCCTCGCTGGCACCCGAGGCAACCTCGGCGACGCCACTTTCACCACCCCGCCCTCCGTGCCCGCCACCCCCGGGTCCGGGGTCCATCCGGCGCCCGCCCGGCTTCGGGCGGTGGTCATGGACCGATGCCCGGCCGGGCTCTGCTGTCCTACGGGGCTGTCGGGCGGCCGGGGGCGATGATGCGGTGTGGGGATGCGCAGACGCGTTGGTAGCCGGGGGTGGGTCCGCGTCGGCCTACCCAGTCGAGTTCCCATCGGTGGAGCCGGTCCGCTTCCCCCACCCAGGTGTGGCTGCCCAGGTGGTCGCCCACGATGAGCTGCTCTGATTGCTCATGCGTCAGCTCTCCCGCGAGGACCCAGGAAACAGCGACTTCGGCCGCTTCCTGCGTCAGCTTCTCGTCCGCAAGGCCGAGAGCACCCCACTCATTCATGATCATGATCCTACGGAGACCAGGTCGCGGCGGCGCGGGAGAGTGCGGACCGGGAGCGGGCGGACCGGGGGCGGTTGCTGCGCCTGCTGAAGGCGAGCGACGAAACCGGCGACGACGGGACCGGCTTGGTGGGGGAGCGGTCGGATTTCGAGCGGATCGTCCCCCACGCGGTGGCTGCACTTCCGGGCTGCGAGTACCGCTGCCGGGCCACGGCTGCCTCCACCCGTGGACCACGGACGATCCGGCTCGCCCCGCCCACCCTGGCCGATGTTCGATTGATTACTCCAGGTGGTCGGTGGGGTAGATCGGCTACGCCCGATCCGAGCACCACCGGCAGAAGGAGAACGCTCATGTCCGACGACCAGCCCACCGAGGCCGCATCCGACGAGCCTGACACCCAGCAGATCGCCGCCGAGCCCGGCCAGCAGACTCTCGACAAGAAGTCCATCAAGGGGCAGGTCATCACCCACACGATCGTGAAGCCCCTGCCGGGAGGACAGACCGAGGCGTGAACCGTGCCGCGGACCCCCGTAGAGCCTCCAGCGTGGCTACGTCGCCCAGAAACGCCTCACCGGCCGAGAGGAGGAGGCCGGTGAGGAAGCCGAGGCGAGGGCGGCGGCTTGGTCGGCAGACCAGCTGCGCGGCTACCTCGGTGACGACGTTCTGGCCGTGCTGATGCAGGTTGCGGATTGACCGCAGATGGCCCGCCAGGGTGTCGGGTTGCAGCAGGCCGGTGTCGACCTGGCGGTGTTCCTGCCGCAGATGGGCTGGATGAACGCAGGGGTCCATCAGGCCGTCACCGCGAACGCGGCGCGCATCGAGGCGGGGGCACCGACCGGTGGGCCGGACTCCTGAAGACGACGATGCCGGGCGGCCTGGTCCGCGATGCGATCCTGGCGTCTCCGGCGTGGCCGGACAGGGCGGCCCCGACGGGCCGCCTCGATGCCGCCGGGATCGACGTCGCCCGGCTCCTCACCGACGCCCACCAAGCGGGGTCGGCGTGGAACAGGCCGTCGCCAAGGCCCCCGCCCGGGCGGAGACCGCCTCGGCCTCGACCGCCCCGGCGGCCACGTCCGCCGCCGCTCCTGCGCCAGCAGCAGGCCCCGGCCGTCATTGTCGCAGGCCGCCGCCGACCCGAAAACCAAGGAGGACGACGTAGTCAGCCAAGGCGTGGACGTGGGATGCCGGGTCGTCACCGGCTCCAGCACCCTGGGCACCGCGGCCCGCAACGCCCGCAACGCCGTGCGGCTGCTGTACAGCGGGCGCTGCGACGGTGACCGCAGCCGTGTAGCACGGTCAGGCCAGCCCGCTGACGGACACCGGCCTGTGGTCGTGTGACCACGGTCGGCGGCACCACCCGTCGGAACAGTTCATGGTCGGCTCACCCCGGTGGCCCTGCTGGTCGCCCGCATGCAGGACATCGGCGCGAGTGACGGCCCACGTACCGTCACTCTGCACCTGAACCGCCTGACAGCCCGCGCCTCCTGGAAGCGGGTCTCCGGGAGGGCCCCTCGTGGGCCGCCGCATCGACGCGACGCTCACCTCCGTGACTACACCGCCGTCCCCCATGCCGTGGTCTGGGCTGTCGAGGGGACCCTGGTTGTGGGGCGGCGGGGCCGGGAGGCAGAGGAGTTGTCTTGCTCGGTCGCGCCTCTTTCACTCTTTGGTGGTGTTTTGTCTGTGTGGGGTGGGGGAGTAACGGGTTGCTGCCGGCCGCGGTGTTCGCGGGCTGGGGTGGATCGGAAAGGCGTGTCATGGCTCAGGGGACTGTGAAGTGGTTCAACGCGGAGAAGGGGTTCGGGTTCATTTCGCCGGATGACGGTACTCCGGACGTGTTCGTGCATTTCTCCGAGATCGATGCGTCCGGGTTCCGGTCGCTTGAGGAGAACCAGCGGGTGGAGTTCACCACTGGCCAGGGCCCCAAGGGTCCCCAGGCGCAGCAGGTCCGCCCCATCTGATCCTCTGTTGCCTGACAGCGGCTGCGGAACCCGACCCTGGCCCGGCCTTTGCGTCCTACGGCCAGTTGCGGAGTTCAGGGTGTGTCGGCGGTCACGGCCGCGCCAGTCGACGCCGAGTTCGGCGAGGACGGAGAAGTGGGCGCGTCAAGCTCGTCGCGGCGGGCTTTCCGGTTGCTGATCCAGATACCGATGAGGTGTTCGGTGCCGCCGGGGAGCCGCTCGACGACGGCCCACCCTGGCGTTCCGCCTTCCCGCGCGGTGTACTGCGTGAAGGCTAGAGCCCTTCTCTACGGCCGTACCGCTTGTATGCCCTGCCCTGCCCTGCCCTGCCCTGCCCCGCCCCGCCGCGGTCGTCTTCGTTGCTGTCTTGCGGGTGCGTGGGGCCTTTTTGACGCCAAGGCGGCCGAGCCGGCGCTGCTGCTCGGGGCTCAGCTACGGGCTGTCCGGCCGATCATGCTGCGCATGGCGCATCAATGGTTGTGGCGTGCGGAGGATCAGGCTGAGCGATGAGCTCGTGAACCTGTCACTCGGAATGGACGCTTCGAGGCACGGGGCACTGGATGCGACACGGTCGTGCCAGGGTCCCTGAGGATCGTCCGCTATTCCTCGCTGGGCCCGTGCGGGCGAAGACTGTGCAGGTTGGCTGCCACTGTTTTCTCAACGGATGCTCTTCACCCACTGTCCGCATCGCATCGCGCAGGGTCCGCTCGTACAGGGAGTCGGCGAGGTCCAAGGCCCCCGCTGATTCGTAAGCGTTGGCGAGGTTGTTGCGGGAGGCAAGCGTGTCCAGGTGGTCATCGCCGCACATCCGCTCGCGTTCCCTTAGATTCCTCTGGAACAGCCGGATGGCCAGCCCCAGGTTGTCCGCCGCGTAATGGGTGAAGGCGAGCATGTCGCGGCAGATGAGCGTGTTGGGGTTGTCCTCGCCCCAAAGTCGCTCCATGTCGTCCAGGGTCCGCTCGAACAGCTGCATGGCGGGATTTAGGTTCCCCACCGCGTGCTGGGTGGAGGCGAGGTTGTAACGGTAGGCGACGGTCGAAGGATCGTCTTCGCCCAGTGTCCGCACCGCGCTGTTCAGGTTCTGCTCGTACAGGGGGATAGCCAGACCCATGCGCCCCGCCGATGCGTAGGCGCCGGCGAGGTTGTTGCGGCAGGCGAGCGTGTCCATGTGGTCGTCGCCCAGCACCCGCGCCATATCGTTCAGCGTCCGTTCGAACAGCGGGATCGCCCGGTCCAGGTCGCCCTTGTAGTAGGCAGAGGCGAGGTTGTTGCGGCAGATGAGAGTGTCGCGGTGGTCCTCACCCAGCACCCGCACCGAATCGTTGAGGGTCTGCTCGTAGAGGGGGATGGCGCGACTCAGGTCACCTGCTGATTCGTAGGCTCCGGCGAGGTTGTTCCGAGAAGCGAGTGCCTTGTGGTCGTCGGCGCCCAGAATCCTCACCCGTGCGTCGAGGGCGCGCTCCAGGTAGGCGGTGGCGCGTCCGTCCTGGCCCTGACCGCTGAGAAAGAGCCCGGCCCCGTTGAGCACCACGGCGGCGTCCGGAGTGTCGGCGTCGGGCGGTGTACGGCTGGTGAGGGCATCGATGTGAGGGAGCAGGGAGCGCCAGACGGGCCAGGTGGACGGTTCCAGGGCCGGGATGGAACTGCGAAGGAGGGCGGTGGCGCGGTGGAGGGCGGCGGTGATGTCGTCGTCCTGACGGTGAGGGTCGTGAGGGTCCGGTGTGCGGGCGACGGCTTGAACGAGGCGGTGGACGGCCAGGCCGTGGTCGCTGGTGGTGATCATGCTGTAAGCGGCGAGGCGCCTTGTTGCGCGTTGAACGGCGACGGGGGCGTCGAGGGGGTCCAGGAGGGTGCGGGGGATGCCGGCGGGCGCGTACCAGGCGAGGGTGCGCAGGATCTGTCCGGCGAGGGGGGTGTCGGCGATGCGGTCGAGGGTGATGCGCCAGATCCGGGCGATGGTGCGCTCGCTGTCGTGGCCCTCGCCCGCTTCGAGGTACATGTCGGCGGGATGGTCGGCGAGCAGGCGCAGGTAGGCGCGGACGGTGATCCCGGATTCGGCGATGTAGGCGCCGGCTTGTTCGACGGCGAGTGGCAGGTGACCGAGTTCGTCGCAGAGCTCGGCGGCGCCGTCCAGGCCGAAGGCGCGGCTGCCGCCTTGGGTGAGAGTGTGGGTCAGCAGCTCGAGAGACTCCTGCGGGGCGAGGACATCGAGAGGGATCTGGGTGGCGGTGTCGTGCCAGCCCGAGGAGCGGCGGCTGGTGATCAGAACCCGGCCGGTGGTAGCACGGGCGAGCAGAGGAGCGATATCGCCGATGTTGTCGACGTTGTCGAGGATCAGCAGCCAACTGGAGTGAGTGGCGAGCCACTGCACGGCGCGTTCGGTGAGCTGCCCGGCCGGGAGTTGGGCGAGGGCAGGCTGCAGGGCGGCGGCCAGTGCCGCAAGGCCCGCGTCGAGGCTGGCGGGGCTGTCGGCGGCGATCCACCAGATGGGATTGTCCGTGCCGGCGCGGGTGCGGGCCCAGTGCGCGGCGAGTGTGCTCTTGCCGACGCCGCCGAGGCCGTGCAGGGCCTGCACCACCGCAGCACCTGTTTCGTCGAGTGTCGCGTCCAGCAGGCCCAGTTCGCGGGTGCGTCCGGTGAACGCGGCGTGCCTGGCAGGCAGGCCCACCAGCCCCGGCGGGGCGTCGACCTCCGCAGGCGGGCGTAGCTCCCCCTGCGGTACCTGAACGATCGTGGCGTTGGCGCCGGTACTGGCGACGCCGAGGAACGGCGCTCCCTGGGTGTTGATCGCGATGGCCCCGTCACCCGAGGCGATGGTGTCGCCCGACCCAGGCCCGGTCGCCTGCACGGCCGGCGCCGGGTCGGGGTTTGTGCCCAGCGGCCACTTCACGGCGTTGGCCCGCCTGGCTGGTCCCCGGTGGTGACATCGCCCTTGATTTTGCCGCGGAGGGCGGCGGCCCGGTCGCCCGAGGCCACCACGGACCCTGGCGGCACGGGCTCCGGGTTGCCCGGCGCGGAGGGCGGCTGCCCGCCTGCAGGAGGCATGGCCGGCCCACCCCGGTTGCCCGTCGTGATGTTCCCCTTGATGTCGCCTTCGACCGCGACCGCCCGGTTGCCGGACGCGATGACCGTCGCCGGTGGCGGCGGGTCGGCCGTGGTCGTGGGGGAGGCCGCGAAGCTCTGGCCCCACAGGACGGCGAGGGCGGCCACGGCTGCGCCGAGTGCGGAGGCTACCGCCCAGCGCGTACCAGGGTCCTGTATCACCGACGGCAGCACCCACAGCCCGCACACCACCGACGGCGTGGCGAACGCCAGCACCGTCACCCCGGCTGCCGTGAACCAGCGCCAAGAACGTGTCAACAGACCCACCCCCGAATCTCCATCGACTCGATGTCCCCGCGATGTGACCTACCATCACCGCTGCTCCGCGAAACCATCCGCAGCCCGGGCCGCGACAGCGGCCTGCGGCTTCCTCCCGGCCACTCGTCGCTCGACGCATAGACCAGGATGATGCCGAAGCCGTGTTCGCCCTCAGGTGGGGCTGGCCGCGTTCTTCAGCACCCTGGTCCGCCTTCCCTTCCAGCTCTACACCCGCCCTGACCCAGCCATCCCCGCAGCCAACCCCGCAGCACTACGCGATTGTCCCGTCTCAGGAGCTCGTCAGAGAGACATGGGAACGTCTCGCGGACCAGAGGAAGATGCCGCGTCGCAGTGACATTCACTTGGCCGACTGATCACATGACGGCATGGCAAACTCCGCCCCAGAGCGACCTCGACTCGTGCGCCCTGCTCTCGACCAACCGGGTTGATCGAGAGCAGCTGAACCATTTCTCCGGGTGGCGATGCCTCAGGAGTTCGTACGGGTCGCTGTAGCACTCACGGTCGCTGACGTCGAAGGGCGTGCACGTCGTCGTGACCGTGAACCTGGGGAGGGGTAGGGAGGTGGCCGCCTTGGCCTCCAGTTCGGTGCTGAGGCGGTCGGCGTCGCGGGAAGCGAGCCAGGTCTGGGTGTACGGACTGAGGCGAAGCAGCGTGTGGCAGGACCCATCTGACGTCCGCGCTTCGACATGGACCCCCTCGTGCGTAGGTGTCATGCCGACGTCGTTGGATTGGAGAGGTCGAGGTTCGCCGCAGGGTGGGTGAGTAGCGCGTAGGCCGGCTGCCGGAAACCGAGGATCACTGCCGTCTCGCAGTGCAGCCAGCCCTCGTGGGCGTAGGGGTGGGCGTAGGCCGCTGCGACCAGCTCGGGGCCGTGATCCAGCGGCGGAGCGCCCTCTCGCTCCTCTCACTCAGGCCGGTGAACACGTCGCCTGCGTCAGACGTATTCAGGACGATGTCGTGGCCGTGAGGGGCCCTCGAGGCAGACAGCCACGCCGCAGGTGACTCGATCTGTCATGTGATGCACGCCACACTTGCGCCAGTGAACTTCTTTGCCGATCGGACGCCCTGCCACGCCCTGGAAGAGGAAGCCTTTTCACACGTCTAGAGGGAGTTACTTCGTGTCCACACCCAGGGATGCCCGTCGACGAGCACTCAATCTCGTGGGCCGTGCTGCGGCGTACCTGCCGCAGGCTCTTGCCTCGTCACTGGACAGCAGCTGGCCAGGCCGCCTCGCAACGCGCGTCTGGCGCAGTCGGCCAGACCGTCTGCAGCTGGGAAGTGCGCACACGAAGGCGATCGACTCGCTCGCACTCTTGGTGGCCGCAACCTGGGCGTCACGCACGTCAAAGCCTGACAGGGACCCGAGGGACGGTGGGCGGCTGGACGAGGGCTGGCCTACCGAACTTCAGTTCCCACTCAAAGGCGTTTGGTCCGCCAGCTCGGTTGTTTGGCCAGCCGCCCCGTCCGCTGCTGTCGGACAACCAGCGCGCCTGCGGCCCGCTCTTTCTCCGTGTCAGCCAGCGAACACCCAGCCCACTTCGGCAAACGACGGGCCAGCCACGCCCACACCTGACGGGCAGCGCCGACCTTCCGACCGGCCGGCACTGCCTGTCCGCCAACCGGGTCGAGCCCTTAAGCAGCTCTCCGAGTCGAAGCAGCTGATCACGGTACGCATCCTGAACCCTGACGAAGGCGAAGACCTCGCGCAAATGTTCATCCACGGCCCGAATGGAGCCATGGCCTCACCAACGGTGACGCTGTACCGGGACGGCAGCGTAGGTACAAGTGGTCCCCAAACCTACGCTCCGTGTGAGAGCCCACAGCAGCGGGCCGCCTTGATCTCACTGAGCGACCAAATCGCGCAACGCTCCCCGGCCGTACGTGCACTGGAAGCACGACAGGCAGCACTGACCGGGCTCGACGACCTGCTGGAATCCTTTGCCACCGACGTGCTGGGGCTGTGGCGCAGCACCCGCTGGACGGAAGCCGTATCAACTGCTCTGCTGGGCGATTGGGTCCAGCCGCTGCACGAAGGCATGCGCCTCGACGAAACCTCCGTAGTCCGACTCCGTGCCGACGCCCAGACTGCGCACCGCCACCTGACACCTGTATGGCGCCGCCGCACCCGTCATGGCCGAGTCCTGCTGCTCGACACCCCGCTGGGCGACGGCCTAACCCTCTACGACCTGGCGGCCGGGACACCATCCCCAGTGAATGCCACCCTGGCCGACATCGATCCGGACAACGCCCGGCTCGCCTCCCTCATCCGAGCGCTGCTACCGGCTGAGCGCACCATTGCCATGGCATGGGCCCATCCGCAGGTGTCCACTTGGACCGAGGCTGCTCAGCACGCAGGCGCGGATGAACCCACTGCCGCCGGAGAACGCGTCAGGCGCAAGGTCCGCCGCATCGCTGCCGAGCTCGAACGCCGCCAAGTCCAGGCGGTGCGGGGCCCCGGGAGCCGGCCGTGAGCCTCCTCATTGCAGCGGCGCCAGAGTTCCTGGGAAGCGTTGCCGCATCCTTGGTCGTCGCTAGTGTCACTGCGGTCGCCCGCAGGTTTCGCCGACGGCACGCTGCGGGGACAGCCTCCGAGGACGGACCCGATTGAACCGGTGCGCCTGGATCTGGTGTCCCGTCTCAGCGAAGTTCGACCAGTCTCAGTGAACCTGACCTCCACTGCCAGTCAGGCCGGGTGGAGCACCGCCGTGGCGATCTCACGCACGTGGTCCTGCGTGATGCCGGCGCGCTGTTCGAAGGCGAGCGGGTGGTCTGTGGGCTCCAGTTCGATGACGGGCCACTGGCCAACTGGTCGAGTGTGGGCGTTGGTCTTCAGGTTGGTTTTGCTCTCGGGATGGAGCGCGAGCTCGGTGCTGAGCCAGCCGAAGTACGGCTTCTCGGCCTCGCGGCTCTCCGTGTTCCACACCTCAAGAGCGCGGGCGAAAGCGTCCCTGCTCAGAGAGACCCAGACGCCCCAGGAGAAGACGTCCTGGCTGCCGACGGAGCTCGCACTTCGTGCTCCTGCGCGTCCGCCTCGCGGGCCGGCGGCCCAAACCCGCTGCCGACGGCACGATCCCGTTGTCCTGGCTGATCGCGCAATGGCCCGAAGGGCACGACGAGCCCGTCAGGTATTGGATCTCGAACCTGCCCGACGGCATCCCCGCAGCACCGGCGCCGGCGTGCTGGCGGTGGGTGGCTAGCGGGTCGACCGGCCCGGGCACGAGCGTGCCGGGCCGTCCCCCTGAGCCTGCGGGCCGGTACGGCGGTGTTGAGCACGGCCCTTTGCGCCGCGCAGCAGAAGTAGTCGACGGACCCGGAGGGTTGCAGAAGGCAGGGTCGTGCAACATGCCCGTACGGGTGGCGTGGGGCTGCCCGCCTCGCGCAGCTCGAAGAGAATCCGCCGACCGTCACTGCGCACCCCCGACCGCATTGGCGGCACAAGGGAGTGCGCTTCCACGGTCCGAGCTGCGCATCAGCTTGATGCCATGCCGGCCGGACCATCGTTCCTGCCTCCCTGCGGCGGCTGCTGTTGCGCGTCGTTCCGGCAGAGCGGGCAGCCGCAACTGCCGTACTCCCGGCGGCGAGTGGCCCCAAGCCGTCCCTGCCGGGTCAGGGGGCAGTACGAACCGTGGCTCTAGACCCCACCGGTTCACTGCTGGCAGCGCCCGAAGGTCACGACGTACGTTCCTGCCTGGCTCGCGCCGGCCCCGGCCGGGTCAGCCGACCCCGGCTGGGCCCAGGCCCCGATCTCTCGCATCGACGGGTCGAGGATGATCTGGCGGTGGCCCCACGTGCTCACGTTCATCCACCAGTTGACCGCGGCATTCGGGGTCCCCGAGCCGCCCCAGCCGGTGTACGTGATCTCGGCGACGGCCCATGACCTGGGGTTCGGGCAGTAGCCCGCGGCTTTGATCCGGCTCTGCGGTGTCGAACCGGTCTGCGGGTTGCGGTGCGAATCCTTACCCGGTCCCCACCACTTCAGCTGCACGGCGGCGGCGGAGTGCTGCTGCGCCGCAGTCGTCAGCGCCTGGTTCGTGGTGAGGGCGGGCAGGCCCCTCTGCGTGCGCTGGTTGTTGATGAGGCACACCAGTGCGTTGCGTACGGCGCTGTCGTTGCTGCTGTTCGGGGCTCGGGCAGCGGCCGCCGCGTCGCACGCGACGGCTGTCGCCGGTGCGGCCGATACCGGTACCAGTGCGGCCGACAGGACTCCGGCCACAGCGAGACCCCGTGCGGTTCTGACGAAAGAAGCGTGCCTGTTCAAGGAGGTCCACCTCCTGCGAACACGAACAGTGGTTTCCAGCAGCGGAGGCGCCACGTCGCGCAAGTGGCGGCACGTGGCTCGGCCTACCGCTACGGCTTCTCTTCCAGGCTGCCAGCCGATGCGCCGACCCGCCATCCAGGCCCCGGGTGGACGTACGGGCGCGCTCGCCGATATGCCCGAGCGGCCGCGGCGGAAACTGTCGTCCCTGCTGAATTCGCTGAAGGCTCGTCTCGAGGCGTGCAGCGATCCAGGACGTCGCCGGGGAACTGGCGAGGTCCGCCTGGCTGCGGTGCCGGGCATGGCCGCGCGGCCTGCGGGTTCGGAGCGGGAGAGGGTCTCGGGAGCACCTCGGCCACGGTCCTCCACTGAGGGGGCATTCCTTCGGCCTCGCCCGCGCGCCCAAGGCCGTCTGACAGCGCGTTCTACGTAATGCCGTCGTGCCGGCGTCGGCAGCGTTCGAGCCAGTCGGGTCACGTACGGGTACAGGTACGGGTACGGGTACGGCTGACCCCTCCTCCACCAGGTCCGCATCGGAGACGGCCGTGATCCTGTCGTTCCCTCCCGGAACGCCTGAACCACACCACGGATGAACTCAACCCCATCCGACCATCACCCCCCCTCAGGCACCCCGCGGACGTACAAGCCGAAACGGCCTGCCGGAGAACCGACGGGCCGTCACGAAGGGGCGGGGCTAGTTGTGGAACCGCACCCTCACCAGGTAGCAGTCATCGGGAACGCGGCGCAGGTAGTCATCGGCATACGCGAAATATGCGCTTCCGTCGGTATCCTCGTCGAACACCTCCGAGGCTATGTCGAGCCAACGGCCGTCCAACGTGAGGAGTGCGTCCGACGGGTTCACCTCCGAGCTCAGTCGCCGGACGTAGAGGTCCTCCGGCTCGGCGAACCAGCGGAGCGGGTCGCCCTTGCCGACAACGACAGCAGCCACTTCGGGATTCGCGGAAATGGCCCGAATGACGTCCTGCTGCTCGTACGTTCCACGGAACCGATCGTCCGGCCCCGGCCCGTGGACCGAGTGGTACTCCCAGCGGAGTTCGTGCAAGGGGCGGCCCGGCGGGAAGGCTCGCGCGAAGTCGTTCCATACCCTCCACTCCGCGTGTGCCTGACCGGCGACCGCGTCCCGCTTGGTGTCGAGGTCCAGGAGCCGGCGCGGACCCCCGTCGCACCGCGACGGAGGCAGGGGCACCCGCGCCGAAGGGCTCGGGGGCTCCACGATGCGGATCAGCTGGGGGTCGGACTCCGCCCCCGGCCGCACCGCGAAGGAAGCCCGGCCGGTACCGAGGGACCAGACGTCCCATTCCGCCTGCTCCCACGGCACGTCTTCCGACATCCTGTCGAACGGCGCCATGGCACGCGTGACCGCTGCACGGACTTGCTGCACGTCCGTTGGAGGCAGACATACGGTGAGGGCCTCGTAGGCCATGACAGATACTCCTTCAATTGCTGGCGGATGCTCAGACCAGCGGGGTCGGTGGGGCAACGGTGTTGTTTCGGAACTGGACCGGGTCGATGGAGCCGAGGAGCGCTTCCACGAGCCCCTTCTCTGCCCGGCTGGTGGTCCTGCTGCGCCCAGTAAACGTCCAACTCGGCGCAGGCGGCGAGCTGCGCCCGGTCGTTCCGGTCCCGCCTGCCGACACGAAGCCGTTCCAGACCCACCTCGGCGCGCCGGTCCACGATGCGACCGAGCTCGGTCCATCTGGCTTCGATCACTTCCTTCGGCAGCGCTTGTTAGCGAGTCTCGGTACTGACTCACTTCCGTGGAGCCTGCGCCGCGAGTAGCGGTTGGAGGCTGCGCCTGCTGACACCTCGGGTCGTTGGAAGAGATCGTGCTCCGGCTGGAGGAGCTGCTGTTTCGGTCGATCACGGACGTCGTGGGTATCGCGGATAGGGCGGGCCGCCCACGCTGTCGTCCGGCCTGCCACGGCACCGAGCTGCCACATCCACGCTACGGAGAGCCCTTCCGGCCTGGGTGAAGCGGGTGCTCAAGCCCCTCATCAGCGGTCCGTCGATGCCTCCGGGCCCGGTGCCCCCCCGGATCATCAACCGCAACAAGGGGGAAGTCATGCCGGCCCCGAAGGCCGGAGGCCCCATTGCTGAGCCGCGAAAAGGTAACGGGGGGAGAGACGCGCGAGCCGCCACTCGTGCAGAAACGTCACCGTTGGTTCACCAGCGCCCCCGGCCGGCGAAGCGTGCCCGGCGGGTTCGTACTCCGCCGGGGTGACCTTGCGGAGCTCAAGGGCGACCGCGTCCGCGGAGCGTCCACCCCGCCCTGGTCGCCGAGGTCAGCGATGACCGTGCCGTCGGCCGTGCCGTCGACCGCGCCCGTCGGCCGCGGCGGCATCTACCGCCACCCGATCCACTTGCGCGCCTGTGCCCGGACGTGACGACGCAGGACGCACCCCCTCGGCATGGACGGACGCCCGAAGCCGTTCCCCGGCTCCGAGCCGCCGGTCCACTCGTTGCGCCGCTTCGTCTGTCCAGGCCGCGTGCCCGCCGAAGCGCGTGCAGACACCGGCGCCCCGGACCTTGAGCGGCGCTGTACCTCGCGGCTTCTAGTAGTGCTTGGTCAGGTTGGTGTTGGTGTGGGTATGCCGCGGTGGCAGGTGGGGCAGACGCCGGTCCATGTCGCGAGGAGGGTCTGTAGCTCGCGAACGATGCGGTAGAGGCTCAGGCCGGCGCCGTGTCTTTTGGGGCTCTGGCCAGTCGTTGCAAGGTGCAGAAGGCGTGCGCGACGGAGACGAGGGTGACGTGGTGGTGCCAGCCGTTGAAGGTGCGGCCCTCGAAGTGGGCCAGGCCCAGGGCCTGTTTCATCTCGCGGTAGTCGTGCTCGATGCGCCAGCGGAGCTTGGCCAGGCGGACCAGGGTGGTCAGCGGGGTGTCGGCGGGCAGGTCGGACAGCCAGAACTGGACGGGTTCGGCCTGGTCGGCGGGCCATTCGGCCAGGAGCCAGCACTCGGGCAGCTCCGGGCCGTCGGCCGCCTGGCGGACCTCGCGGCCGGCGGGCCGGATCCGCAGGGTCACGAACCGCGAGTAGATCCGCTTGAAGCCGCTGCGGCCGGTGCCGGGCCGGGAGCCCTCACGCCATTGCACCGGCTTCGCTGTTTTCCGGCCGGCCGCGATGACCAGCTGTTTCACCGACTGCGACTTGTCCGGGTACTTCGCCACCGGCCGGCGCCCGATCCCGGAGTACGGGTCAGCCACGGGCACCGCGTGGCCGGGCTGGGCCGAGAGGGTGGTGGAGATTCCCACGACGTAGTTCAGGCTCCGGGCCTGCAGGCCGTGCCGGAAGGCGGCCGCGTCTCCGTAACCGGCGTCCGCAATGGCCACCGGCACCTCGATGCCCCAGGAACGGGTCTCGTCGAGCATGTCGAGTGCGAGCTGCCATTTCTCCACGTGCCCGATGTCGTCGGGGATCTGGCAGGCGGTGCGTCGGGCGACCTTGTCGGGGTCTGCCTTCGGCGAGGCGGGGTCCCAGGTCTCGGGCTGGAACAGCCGCCAGTCGACCGCCGCCGAGGCGTGATCCGAGGCCAGGTGCAGCGAGACTCCCACCTGGCAGTTGGTGACCTTGCCCGCGGTGCCGGTGTACTGCCGCGACACACACGCCGAGGCATTGCCGTCTTTGAGGAAGCCGGTGTCATCGAAGACCAGCACGGTGGGCCGGATCGCCTTTTCCATCTTCCAGGCCAGCCGGGCCCGCACATGCGCCGGATCCCACGGGCTGGTGGTGATGAAGTGGGCCAGGGCCTGACGGTTCCCGTCCTCGCCCAGCCTGGCGGCCATCGGCTCGACCGACTTGCGCTGCCCGTCCGTGAGCAGGCCCCGCAGGTAAACCCGCCCCCACCGACGCTGATCCTTCCGCGCGAACGGCTCGAAAACCTCCGCCGCAAAGTCCTCCAACTCGCCACGTACAGATGCAATTTCCTCCGGCGTCACACGTCTAGAACGACACACCGAGCCCTTAGGACACGCAACGCCAGCCCCAACCTGACCAAGCCCTACTAGTGGTCCGTGTTCGGCTCCGGGGGCTGGACGTCGGCGCGTACGAGGTTCTGTTCCAGGCGTTCCAGGGTGGCGAGGGCGTCGGCACGCTCGTCGTCCGAGAGGCCCGTGGCCGAGATCTCCTCGAGCTGGCTCCAGACCCGCTCCACCTCCCGGCGCAGGGCGTGGCTGGCCGCCGTCGGTTCGATGAGTGAGGCGCGCTTGTCGGTGGGCGAGGGGCGGCGGCGGACGAAGCCGGCCTGTTCCAGGCGGCGGACCGTGCGGGTCATCGTGGCGGCGTCGGAGTCCATCAGGCGTACCAGGTCGATCTGGCGCTGGGGGCCGAGTTCCCAGAGGTGCATCATGACCAGCTCCTGGCCCGGGTGCAGGCCGATGCGGCGCAGTAGCTGTCCCGCGAACATGCGGTGCAGCCGGGCCAGCCGGAAGATCGCATGACTGATCGGTCCGCCGGCGGCCGCACCGGGGACCGGCACGGTGGCTTTTCCTTCCGTCGCTCCTGAACCCTGCCCGGCCTCGGATGTGGACTCGGCCATCTCATCCCCGCTCTCCTGTTTGGACAGGAGAACTCTACCTTCATCGAGGTTCATCAGGAGTGGTTCTGCCCGTCGAGCGATGCATAGGGACAGGTGGAGGGTGCTGCTCACCTCGCTTGCCAGGTCGCGGGACGCGGGTTTACTGTTCAGACAGGTAATTTACTTGTTCGGACAGTAAATGGCTGGCGCGGGCCACGGTGCGCCCGGCCCGCAGAGTGCCAAGCACCACTCATGCCAAGGGAGCGACCATGACCACTGCTTTCGATCCGATCGTCCTGGGCGGCACACGCCTCGCGAACCGAGTCGTGATGGCGCCGATGACGCGTAGCCGCGCCCACGGCCCGGGCGCGGAACCGACCGAGCTGATGGCGACCTACTACGCGCAGCGGGCCGGCGCCGGGCTGATCGTCACCGAGGGCGTCCAGCCCTCGCCCGTCGGCCAGGGCTACCCCGACACCCCAGGCCTGCACACGCCGGGCCAGGTACGGGCGTGGCGGACGGTGACCAGCGCCGTGCACCGCGAGGGAGGGGTGATCTTCGCGCAGCTGATGCACACCGGGCGGATCGGTCACCCCAGCCTGCTGCCCGACGGGCTGACGCCGGTGGGGCCCTCGGCGGTTGCCGCCCAGGGGCGGGTCTACACCCACCAGGGGCCGCAGGACTTCGTCACGCCGAAGGAGCTGAGCGAGGCGGAGATCCGGCAGACCATCGCCGACTTCGCGACCGCGGCGCAGCACGCCGTCGAGGCTGGATTCGACGGTGTGGAGATCCACGGCGCCAACGGCTATCTGATCCACCAGTTCCTCGCGGACAACACCAACCACCGCACTGACGGCTGGGGCGGCTCGGTCGAAGGTCGGATCCGCTTCGCCGTAGAGGTCGTCACGACCGTGGCCGAGGCGATCGGCGGCCGGCGGGTCGGTCTGCGGATCTCGCCCGGAAACCGCTACAACGACATCGTTGAGGACAATCCGGGCGAGGTCTACGGGGCCCTGCTGGACCGGCTCGCGGGTCTGGATCTCGCCTATCTGCACCTGATGGAGGGCCCCGACTCTGGACTGACCTCGCAGCTGCGCAAGGAATGGCCCGGCACGTTCGTCCTCAACCCGTTCACCCACCCCGACGTCACCGGCCTCGACGCGCTCGAGCTGATCGAGGACGGGAGCGCGGACATGGTGTCGTACGGGGCGCTGTTCCTCGCCAACCCCGACCTGCCCCGGCGTCTCGCTGACCGGGGTCCGTTCAACGCCCCGGACCAGGCCACCTTCTACGGCGGCGACCACCGCGGCTACACCGACTACCCCACCCTCACCGCTTGAGCGGCGGCTCCGTCAGCGGGGCCCTTACCTGGGAGTTCCTGATGTCCAAAGCGATCACCTTCTCCGAGTACGGCACGCCCGAGGTGCTGCGGCTGTCGCAGGTCACCGCGCCGGAGCCGGGTCCGGGCCAGGTCCGGATCCGAGTGCGGGCTGCCTCCGTGAACCCACTCGACATGAAGATCCGCTCCGGCCTGATGGCCGGGGCCATCCCGGCGCACTTCCCCGTAGTCCCCGGACTGGACGCGGCCGGCGTCGTGGACGCGGTCGGCGAGGGAGTAGACGCGGCCGTGGGCGACGAGGTCCTCGGCGCCACCGCGGGCGGCAGCTACAGCGAGTACGCGCTGCTGGAGCGGCCGGTCGTCAAGCCCGCAGCGCTGTCCTGGGAGGTCGCGGCATCGCTGGTGACCGTCGGCCGGACCGCGTTCCGTGTCCTCGCCCAGCTGGGCGTGCGCAAGGGGCAGACCCTGCTCGTCCACGGTGCCGGCGGCAGCGTCGGCGTCATCGCGGCGCAGCTGGCCGTCACCCGCGGCATCACCGTCATCACGACGGTTGGTGAGCACGACATCGAGCGGGTCACTGCCCTCGGAGCCACCGCCGTCCGCTACGGCGACGGCTGGGTGGAGCGGGTGAGGACCGCGGCGCCCCAGGGAGTCGACTTCGTCCTCGACGCCTCCGGCGCCGGTGTCCTCGCCGACTCCGTCGCCCTGACCGGCGACAGCGCACGCGTCATCACCATTGCCGACATGGCCGCCGCGCAGCACGGCGTCCGCTTCAGCGCCGGCAGCACCGACCAGGCCGAGGACGCCCTTCCGCAGCTGGTCGAGCTGGCCGCCGACGGCACGCTCACCCTGCCCATCTGGCGGACCTACCCGCTCGAGGAGGCCGCCACTGCGCACGCCGACCTGGAAGCCCACCGCAATCGGGGCAAGGCCGTCCTGCTGCCCTGACCCCCCATGCGCCCGCCTCGTGCTGCTCGCGCGGGCGAGGTGGCCCCGGGGCGCGACCCGAGGATGACCGACCGCGCCCCCGGGGCCGTGGTCGGTCATCCCGGGGCCGATCCATTCGCTTCGCCGAAGGCGCACCGCCTCGGGCCGCATCAGCCACCACTACGGTCGCCGGCCGGCAGAGCGGACCGCCCGATGCCCGGCTTGACCTACGACCGGCTCCTGCCCGGTTTGACCCACGACCGGCTCCTGCCCGGACCCGACACCTACACGCTCAACCCCGACTACACGCTCAACCCCGACGGCCGGGCCCTGCCGCCGGCACCGGAGACGCTTTGCCGGCGGCCCGAGCACCGTACGACCCGATCCCCACACCCGCAGATGGGAATGCCCATGTCCATACGCACCCTGCCCGAGTCCACCTTCGCCCGCACCGTCCTCGGCTCCGGCCCCGGTCTCGCGCTCGCCCACGGCGCCGGCAGCAGCGTGGCCGGCACCTACGGACCGATCCTGGAGGACCTGGCCGCCCGCCACACCGTCGTCGGCATCGACTACCCCGGCAGCGGGGACACCCCGCGCTCCACCACGCCCTTGTCGCTGGACGACCTGGCCGACCAGCTCGTCGCCGCCGCCGTCACCGAAGGCCTGGACACCTTCGCACTGTCCGGCTACTCCCTCGGCGGGCCCGTCGCCATCCGCGCGGCAGCCCGCCACCCCGAGCGCGTCACCGCCCTCGTGCTGACCGCGACCTTCCCCTACCGGGACAACCACCTCGCTCTCGCCCTGCCGATCTGGCGCAAGCTGGCCGAATCGGGCGACCGTGAAGTGTTGGCCGAGTACCTGACCATGATGGCCCTGGGCACCGACGCACTGGAGGCAATGCCGGCCGATCAGCTCCAGCAGGCGATCGGGTTCACTGCCGCCAGCGTCGCCGACGGCACCCCCGAGCACGCCGAGCTGGCCCCCCGGGCCGACGTCCGCGACGACCTGCCGCACATCAAGGCACCCACCCTGGTCATCTCCACCACCCAGGACCGGTTCACTTCCACCCGCTTGCACCGCCAACTCGCCGACACCATCCCCGGCGCCCAGCTCGTGGAGATCCACACCGGCCACCTGCCCATGGTGGAACGCCCCGAGGAATGGCAGGAGCTCATCACCACCTTCCTCGCTCAGCACAGCGCCTGAGCAACCCGCCGAGCCCCGGGCAGCGCCCGGGTACTCGGCCGCACCCCGCCACGCGCACGAGCAGCTCTCCCGCAGGAGGGCGGCGCGCGGCCGGCCGGAGCGGGTCGTCGTACGGCCGTTCCGGCCCGGCCCGCCCCGTTCCGGCCCGCCCTGTTCCGGCCCGGCCCGCCCCGCCCCGGCCCGGAGTGAGAGCAGGAAAGGGGCGAGGAGGCGATTCGGACGACCACATGCGGCTCATGCAGGCACCCGGGGGGTGGCACTCAGAAGTCTGGTTGCCGAGTTCCGGAGTCAGCTGCAGCAGGTCGTCTCCCGGGCGTACCCGTCACTTCTGGTGGGTGAGGGGCTGTTGAGGGGCAGCTGGAGGGGCGAACAGGGCCTGGACGGTTTCGCCGGCGAGGTCTCGCAGCCAGGTGTGGGCGCGGTCGTCGTCGTAGCGCTGGTGCCACAGCAGGTACAGGGGGACGTCGGGCAGCGGGAGCGGTGGTTGCAGGGTGACCAGGCCGAGTTGGTCCCGGGCCGCGCGGGTGACCGCGTCGGGAAGCGTGACGACCAGGTCGGTGTCGAGGGCGAGTTGCAGTGCGAAGGCAGCGGTGGGTCCGGCGGCGACGACGCGTCGTTCGAGGCCTCGCGTGGTCAGGGCGTCGTCGATCTGGTCGCGCAGGCGTCCGCGCCGCGAGACGCTGAGGTGTCCGGCGGCCGCGTAGCGCTCGAGGTTCAGCGGCCCTTCGGTGAGCGGGTGGCCCGGGCGGACGGCAACGACCAGGCGGTCCTTGCCGACGAGGCGGTGGCGGATGTCGGGGAGCGTCGGCGGACTGGAGCTTGATTCGAGGTCGACCTCGCCGCGGCGCAGCTCGGGGGTGTCCGTGCCGGGTTCGGCGGTCAGGCGTAGTTGGACGCCGGGGGCCTGACGGTGGATGGCGGTGATCAGAGCGGTACCGCAAGCGGCGGTCAGGGCGTCGTGCCAGCGCACGGTGAACACCCGATCCAGAGCCGCCAGGTCGAGTTCCTGCTGCGCGGACAGGAGTTGGTGGGCCTGCTGCACGAGGGCGTGGACCTGGGCGCGCATGGCCAGCGCGCGGGTGGTGGGGACCATGCTGCGGCCGGTGCGTACGAGGATCTGGTCACCGGTGGCCTTGCGGATGCGGCCCAGGGAGCGGCTCATCGCCGGTGCGGTGACGTGGAGTCGGGCGGCGGCGCCGGCGACGCTGCCCTCTTCCAGCAGGGCGTCCAGGGCGGTGAGCAGG
Source organism: Streptomyces sp. NBC_01214 (assembly GCF_026340975.1). GTDB lineage: Bacteria > Actinomycetota > Actinomycetes > Streptomycetales > Streptomycetaceae > Streptomyces. The sequence continues at coordinate 4,867,317 of NZ_JAPEOS010000001.1, forward strand.
TTCAAATCCAGTTGCATGAGAGTAACTCTATAAGTGACATACATGCACGTGTTGTTAATGATCGGGGGCGCAGCCATGCCTTCCGACGCCGGTACGGCGCTACGCTCCTGTCCGATGTGCCCGCATCGAAGCGGGCCGCCGGCGCCACGCTGCGCGAGCGCTACACCCTGCACGCCCGGGCGTGAGCTTGGACGAGGTCGTGGGCAAGATCCACGCCAATGAAGACGCGGTACTGAACGTCCTGCGCGAACCGCTGCTGTGCAGGCCCGGCCGGGATCGCAGGGGGCCGAGGACGAACTGGCCGGCGGCGTGCTCCCGTCCGGCGAGTGGTGGCTCGTCGACCCCGCCGAGGGCAACATCAACCACGTCCACGGCATGGAGGACTGGGCCGTCACCGCACGTCGCGGAGGAACTCGGGGTCAGTCAGCGATCGGTCCGGATGCTGCACGCCTGAACGCCGCTCCGCGTCAATACAGTTAGGCCAGGTGCTTCTTCGGCCGGGGTTCGGCGTCGAGGAGTGCCCACCAGGTGTGGCCGTCGTGGCTGGTGTGGGTGCCGCAGGCGTCGACGGTGCGCAGTACCGCCACCTCCGCCGGAACGGCTCCGGCGCCGTCCTGTCCGTCGGTCTGATGGTTGAGGACCATGACGAGGATCTTGGCGTCCTGATCGGCGAGGTGGACGCTGACGCGTTTCCCGCCGGCTGACACGGCCGTGTGGACCAGGCCGTGAACGGCTTTCAGGAAGTCGTGCTCGTCCAGCAGCGTGTAGTGCCACTCGGCGACGGCGAGCGCGGCTTGTCCTGCGGCCTTCTTCGCCGCCCACTGGTCCGCGTGGAAGGCCAGCACCCTCGCCCGCCGGCTGGTGACGATCAGCCGCGGCGGCACGCCGGTGAGCGACTTCGGTTTCGCCGCCGGCTGCGGCCGCGGCGGTTCCACGGGCTTCTTCTGCGGCGGCGGTGACTTCGGAGGAAAACTCGGCGGAACCTTCGGACCCTTGGCTTCCACAACCTCGCTCATACCCCACCACGCTACGCCGGTTGGCGCCGACCGCGTACAGCTATCGCCCCGTTGGCCTCGTCGGTGAATACCGAAAGCCGGGGCAGGCGCAACCCGAGGGTGTGAAGGCGGCGCGGGGGAGTCGGCCGAGACCCGGGCGGAAGCGGAGTGCCGGGAGGCGGCGCAGGCCGCCGCGCAAGAACCGCCGGACCGCGCGGCTGGCGTCGTGACAGCGGCCGAGAACGACGTACGGGCTCCGGGGGAGCGACTGGTGACGGTCCGTGCGCCGGGTGCGGGTGCGGGTGCGGGTGCAGGTGCGGGTGCGGGTGCGGGCGGTGGAGGCGGCCCGGAAGGTCGAGTAGCTCACCAACTCAGAGGGTGAACTCGCTCGATCTCGGTGACCGTGCCCGCGTTCTGGAGCTGCTGAAGGTGCACGCGGCCGCGCATTCCCCGATGCCGTCGATGGCCAAGGAGGTCCTCTTCCGTCTCCGCCTCATGCACCCCGAGATCACCATCGTCTGGGCCGACTCCGCTTACGCGGGCCAGCTTGTGACTTGAGCAAAGAAGTACCTGAACCTGACGATCAAGACAGTCAGCAGACCGGGGGCTCCTCCAGCTTCATCGTCCTGCCCCGCCGTTGGGTCGCCGAGCGGACCTGGTCCTGGATGCTGCGAGCCCGCAGATATGCACGCCGCTACGGACGACTCGTCCAGCACTCCGGAAACCTACATCGCCTCAACAGCCGTCACTCTCATGGCCCGCCGAACCGCCAGGAGACGCAAGGGCCCAGGGCGGTTTCCCATGCGCTGACCAAGCACCTAGACGTGCTGTGACCGGAACCCATGCCAGGACGGGGGCTACCGGGGGTGGTCTGGCGGGCGGATGATCGGGTCATGAGCCCGGCAATAGATCTGCAGGCAGAGTTCCGGACCGAGGCTGCAGTGGCGTTCTCGTTCCTACATGAGGAAGCGGGCTTCGCGCATCCAGAAGCGACGGAAGTCCTGCCCTTCAGCGGTACTGCACTGTTCTTCCGCGGCCCTGGACTGGACGTGGAAGTACAGCTCTACGGCGGCCGAGAACCGGAGGTCGTGACCAGCCTGGCCGTCGTCGGACCAGACGGCGTCAGGGGGCGGCGGGCTGAACTGGACGCGCTCTACGTCGCTGCCGGATGCGGGCCCGCCCAGGACGTTCCCGGTCAAGCCCCGAACCGACGGTCGACCCTCAAACGGATTGGCCAGCATGCCACGGCACTGCGCCAACTCATGTCGCACCTCTCGGCCCCTGACCTCAGCCAGTTGATCACCCGCCTCACCGAGCTGCCACGAGAAGAGTGACGTCAGGCTGTTTCCCTCGCAGAAGGTGACCTCTGGCTGCGTAGGTCAGAACCAGGAACGGTTGTCGGTAGGTTCCGAGAACGTCCGTGGGCCGGCAGCCCTGAAAGTGTCGGCGAGAAGGAGGAACAGGCTGGCGCCCTTGTCTCGCGGGCTGGGTGCCGGATCCCCGGACCGCCGGGTTCGTCCATGAGGAATGACCCCCTCATGGACAGAGTTGTTGATCTTGATGAGGTGGTTGCAGTGCTGGCTGGGCCGACGTGGACTTCATCGCCGGCCTCGACGACGCGGGTTCCCTCCCGGGCTCGAACATCGCCTCAGCGTCGGACTTCGAGGCCCGATTGAATCAGTGGGTCGCTCGTGTCCCTTCGGGGTCTGCGGCGATGCTCAGTGAGTGCTGGTCCGTCTCAGTTCAGCTGGCAGGCTGATGTTCGGCCCGGGCCCGGGTGGTGGTGAGGCGTCGCAACGAAGGTAGCCGGCTAGCTCGCGCTGACCTGCGAGGACTGGATTGGATGAGACGGTTGCCGGGCGGCGATTTCCCTGTGCGTGATCTCTGGCGAGCGAGCGAGCTTGGTTGTTTGCTGGGTCCGCGAGTTGGCCGCGCTTCTTCTCGAATTCAGTCGCACCGGGTTCTCCTGCCGCGAGACGATCACGGCGGCAGGAGCAGGAGGTAAGGAGCCCAAGTAACCGGCCAGACAGCGAAGATCGCGGCGCGCTGTGAGTGCGGCAGCGCGGCGGTGCGGCAGGTGAACCAGTTCATCAACCACGGTGAGTTGTGGTGGGATGCCGACCTCACTTGCGACAGCTGCGGCACCCATCTGTGCGAACACGCTGGGCAGGGGGCAGCTCCTGACGATGTGCGGGAGGCCCTGCTCGCGGCGCATGGCCCCGCCAGACTGCGGTTGGTCGAGCCGGTGTCGAGTCTCGTCCCGGCCCTGAAGGTCCTCCGCGAGGTCTCGGCTGTGTCGTTGTCGCAGGCCCGCGAGTTGGCCGAGAAGCTGAGCCACGACGGTGTGGTGGGCACGCTGTCGGAAATCGAGCTTCTGAAGACCCGGCTGCGACTCCGCGGGGTTCCAGTAGACATCGATAGGTAGCTCTTCAGCTGCTTCGGGCAGGCTCTGCCGCGTCGAGCTGATACCAGTCCTGGGTGAGCATCTAGGACCGGTGGTCCAGGAAGATCGCGGCGAGGCCGTTCGGCTGCTCTCGAACCGCGAAAGACTCGCCGAGAAGTTGGTAGAGCGTGATCACCGCTGCGGCGTCGGACTGCTTGGTGAGCGGGTGAGTCCAACCCCCTGGAGCGAGGTGGCGGACGATGAGGGGCCAGGTCAGGTCATGACCTCGGCCCAGACGGACCGAGGGAAAACGGTCGTCGAGGAGAAGGAGCCGTCGAGGCCGTGCCGGGCGGGCTCACCACGAACCGCGGTCAGCAGCGCCCGGTAGTGCTGGAGCACGTTGGTGTGAAAGGCCTGCTGGGTAGCGGCGTACTCGTCGAGGATGACATCGACGGCAGGGTCGACAGGGCCGACGCGTTCTTTGGCCCGACCCTCGATGGCCGTGCGTCCGTTGCGCGGCGGAGGAGTTGGTGAAGCGAGGGTTCTTGGAAGTCCCGGCGGATCGCCGCGAAGAGCGCGGTCGGGGTGCGGCTGTGGAACGGGACGTAGCGGTCGCTGCGGAGTTCGGGGTGAGTCAGCGGTCTGTGGAGCGCTACCGCAAGGGTGACCGGAAGACCGCGCCCAAGGCCATGGCGGACCGCATCGACGACACGGCCCTACGGGCCCCATGGCAGCCCGTGGTACGCGGCCGCCGCCGGAAACAGGCCGCCGGCACCGGGATCAGGGTGGAGACGCGGGCCCGGTTCGGCTGCACCGCACCGGCAGGCCCCGCCGATCGACGCCGCAGAGCTGACGTCCGCTACCGGTGACGTTCTGAACCCCTGGCCGAACGGCTGCGCTTCGACCTGGATACGGCCGCCTCTTCCACGGCCCCGTGAACCGATACGGACCGGTTCGTACTCGTGTTTCACGCTCGGGTGGCCCGGCGACGTCACCGCGAGCACCACCCACATCCACACGGTGCTGGACGTCCTGCCGCCGGAGAAGCACTCCTGGGCTTCGTTCACTGCTAGGAACCGCGTTTGTCGACCGGTTCGGAGGCAGTTGGTGATCAGCAGAGGTACGGATGTCGGGGCCGAGTTGGGGCACCGCCCCGCCTCAAGGCTCGGTGACGGTTGCTGGAGAGCCCGATGGCCTGAGCGATGCGGGCTTCGGCGAGAATGGCCAGATGGATCATCGTTTCGTCGGTATTCCGGAGCTGGCTGACGTTCCGCGCGTTGCGGTCGTCATCGATGTGATGCGGGCCTTCACCGTGGCTGCCTGGGCGTTCTCTCGCGGTGCCGAGAAGATCGTCCTGGCATCTTCCGACACTGAGGCACTGGCCCTGAAGGAGAGCCGCTCCGGTTGGCTGGCTCTGAAGGACGGTGCCCCGGCAGCGGGCTTCGACACGGTGAACTCACCCGGTCTGATCAGGACGCTCGATCTGACCGGTCGTACGGTGGTGCAGAAGACGACGGCCGGAACCGTCGGCGCGCTGGCTGTCGCGAGCGCGCCGCTGGTCTTGTGCGCGAGTTTCGTAGTGGCCGGCGCGACAGCGCGGTTCCTGAAGACTGACGGTTCCGGGCCGGTGACGTTCGTGGTCACCGGCGAGGACGGCCAGGCCGCTGAGGATCTGGCCTGCGCGGAATACATCAGTCAGCATGTTGCCGGAGGCGATGCCGAGGTGGCCCCGTACCTCCAACGCGCGAAGGCTTCCCAGGCAGCCGCCGACCTTGGCGAAGGAGTGCGACGCGGATACCAGGGTGTTCATCCCGATGATGTCGACCTGTGCCTGGAGGCGGACAGGTTCTCCTTCGCGATGGTCGCTCGCCAGGAAGACTCCCTGACCGTGCTGCGTCCCGTCGCACCGCCCGACGAGTCAGCCGAGACCCGCTGACCTGCTGCCACTGTTGGGGGCATCCCGCTGGGCCGGGCCGCTCAGGTCCGGCGCGGGTGGTGGCGAGGCGGTAGACACCTCACGGTGCCAAGCGGTCAAGCCGGGGCCGCGAGAGGCCGCTGTAGCCTTCTGGCTGTTCGATTTCAGACTCCGCGACTGCGTGAGCTTGGCTTGCAGATTCCCGATTTACGGGGCGTTACGGGGCGGTACGGGGCGGGTAACCAGCCGTGATGCGGTTTGGCGCTCGCCCGAATCTCGTGGTTCAGCTCTTTCGGGCCAACGGTTGCCCGGCGAAGCTCACCCCTTCCAGGCCATGGGCCATGAGGTTCCGAATGTTGCCGTGGTCAGTGTCGTTCGGCGTCGCCAGCACACTGCGATAGTGCTCACCGAACGCCAGCAGCGCTTCATGGTCGCTCAGCCCTTCCAGCAGGGCCAGCCCCAGCGTCTTGCAGGAACCCTCGTTCTCACCTGCGGCATTTTCCAGTTCCCCGTTGCGGAACGCCTGCGGCTGGTATGCGTAATGCGCGGTGATGAAGGCCAAGGTGTCGGCGAACTCGTGCTCACCTGACGCAAGGCTTGCCCGCAGCGAGTTCAGATCAGTCATGGTGGTTCCCCTGGGTTGAACAGACGAGCCGATTGCCGTCCGTGACCGGGGGACAATAGCTCCTTCAGGCCATCCGGTAGGAATCGGGCCACATGTCGGAACGAGCGGCGTCTCCGCAGGTCACGATGCGCGTCTGGCTGACCCGTCGAGAGCCGTTTCGGTCGGGGCGATCGATCTCGAGGGTGATGCTGATCAGCAGGCCGCTGCCGTTCCCGCCCTGTGCGGCAGGGCGGCTCGGTTGCGTTTGCCGCCTACGTGGAGGCCGTGACCACTGCCCCGGCGTCGGCGGCGTCGGCCGAGTGCTGCGGCGACGGGACCACCCCGCTCGGTGACCGACGAGTGATACATCGAAGCCCCGCGGCGAGGCGGTGGTGCAAGGCGCCACAGCACGCCAGAGCACGCCAGAGCACACCACAGCAGCGCGACCCCCATGGGTGAGGGTGGGTACCGGCCGTGCTCAGCGAGGCGGCTCGCCCGGGGCTATCCGGGGACGGCAGCGGGGTCGACACCGGTCAGGTCGCAGCTCGTGTCCCATAGCCGTGCCGCGAAGGAGGGGTCGGCAAGGTGGTTCCACACCCGTTCACGTCGTGGCTCGCCCCGCAGGCCGAAGACGCGCGGTCCCCACAGCTGGCCTCCACATACAGCCGGGTCGAGCACCGCCCGGACCGCGGGCCACGCCCCGGCATGCTTGCCTTGCACGAGGAGGGCCGCAGGTGCCGCCCTCAGCCGGGCGCCGGTGGTTCGCACATGGACCGGCGACCGTGACGGGGTGAGGGAGTCCAGCGCGCCGCCGGGATGGACCACCACGCTCGTCACTGTGCTGCCGGCAGCGCGCAGACGTCGGTCGAGTTCGACGCCGAAGTACATCTGGGCCAATTTGGAGCGTCCGTAGGTGCGCTTGGGCCGGTAGTCCTTCCGGGACTGCAGGTCGTCCAGGTCGAGCCGTTCGGACTTCGCCGCGAAGCTGCCCGTGGTCACGACGAGGGCCGCCGGCGCAGCCGACAGCAGCGGCATCAGCCACCGCGTCAAGGCGAAGTGCCCGAGGTGGTTCGTGCCGAACATGAGCTCGTGGCCGTCCTCGGTCTCCTTGCGCGGCGGGTCGTCGAGCGCGACTCCGGCGTTGTGGACTACCGCGTCGAGGCGTTCCACCCCTACTGATTCCACCGTTGTTTCGAGCGACGAGAGGTCGGCGAGGTCCAGCCGCACGGTCCGCACCCGTGCGCCGGGGACGCGTGCACGGATCGAGGCCTTGGCAGCTTCGGCCTTGGCCGGATTCCGGCTGCCGAGTACGACGGTGGCTCCGGTTGCCGACAGCTGCTCCGCGACGAAGTACCCGATGCCGGCGTTGCCGCCGGTGACCAGGAAGACGCTGCCATCGGCACGCGGCAGCCGTTGGACATCCCAAGGCGGGGCGGAGAATGCGGACGACATGGCCACGGGGCTCCCTTGCTGGTGAAGGCGGCTGCGTCTGTTCCTTCGGCAACCAGGCACCCACGGTTCCAGCGGCCACCGACACATCACCCATGGAGTGCCGACAGCCCCGCCAGGCGGCCGATATTCCGCCCACAGGGCGCGGGCCCGTGGTTGCGCTGTGCGGGTGAGCATTGCGTCGGCCGACCGGAGCGCTCAAAGGCCGACCGGGACACTCGCCGACTGGGACACTCAGGCACCCGAAGTCGCGAAACAAGCTGAGAGTTCGCCCACCTCAGGCCCGCCCCGCCTACGCCGGCCGGCCAGCTCGTCGACCGGGCGAGGACTTTCGGCTAACGGTCAAGCCTGTCAGCCGGCACAAGAACACCTCTGCGGCATGGCGCATGCACGTACGCCGCCACGCCCGCGCCTACGAATGGCTCGACAGACTCGGCTGACCGTTCGGTCTGTCAGGTGTCGTACTCGCCGTTCCACGGTGCCGAGAAGCCCAACCGATCCGGATGGAGCTCAGCCCAGTCGTGCTCGCCGTCCTCGTCGTCGGCACGGCACTCCGTGATGAGGCCGAAGACCACACCATCAACGGTGAGCCGGAACGGCTGGATCGCGATGTCGCAGTACTCACGCTCCGCGAGGCCGGAGAGGATGGCAACCAGCCGGGCTTCCGCGCGGGCAACCACGGAACGTTCGTCATACGGACGCTTCATCTGCTCTGCCCAAGTACCGGCGCACCAGATGTCGGACTCCAGGCGGTGCCCGTCGTGGTCGAACTTGTGCAGCACGACGAAGAGCCGCTTCTGCTCCTCCCAGCCGTCACCCATCACGAACCCGTCTGGGAACGCATAGGTGACCGTAGCCAGGAACTGGCCGCCGCTGAACCGGCCGATGGTGCTCGTTCGGTGGCCCGGCTCATGGGTGATGGGGATGATCTCAGGGACAGCCATGCCCGCACCTTAAACACCAGATGAGCCGTGCCTCTCACTGGGTCCGAGATCGGAACCAGGCACTTACCTTGTCGTTCAACCTCACGACCGTTCGCGCTTACTGTAGACGCGTGAACGACATCAACACCGAAACCCTTGGGTGGGACCTCATCGGCTGGGATGGCGACGAGCGAGCCGCTGGCGGATTCCTCCTATCCGTCTGAGCTTGGCGACCCGCCAGTGAGTCGGGGCTTCGTGCCGACTTCGTGGTGTGCGGGTCGGGTGCAGGATCCGCCGGTCGCCCAGGACGCGTTCGGCGTCGTACCGGGGAGCCGGTCGCCGGTTCTTCGAGCCAGGAGGCGGCCGGGGCCTGGCCGGGTGGGTATCGGCGCACTGGCTGGCGTGCGTGCCCGTCATCGCGTGCGGGTTCCTGAACCCGCGGCGGACCCGTGCGGGGGTGAGTCTGTTCGGTTCCGCCGGTCGCTCCCGGGGTCGGCGCAAGTCCCGCGTGAGGGGTCGGGCGAGGCGGAGTTGGGCGTGTGCGGCCGGAACGAGCCAGGTTCAGCGGTCGGCCGCGCCGGAGTCCCGGCGCTTGGCCGGGTCCACCCGAGGATCTGCTTGTGGAGCCGGCAGGTGTGCTCCACGTCGAAGCGGCGGAGGAACGCTTGCCGGCAGCGGTCGACATCCTTGGGCCGGCGCCGATGCCCGACCATCAAAGCCAAACGGGCCTTATGGCCACGCCGCTGGGTAGCCCCTCGATCGACCGTCAGGCGGACCACGGTGCACCCGGTGACCGGCAGCGGGCCCTCGTGGTCCAGCAGCCTCGCCGCCCAGCGCGTCAGCCGGAGATGGAGCCGGCTCCACGCCGGCGCGGGCGCCGTCCCGTACCGGTCGGTGTGGGTCAACGGTCACCCCGGTGACCTCACCCCAGCCCTCGGGCCGTCCGAAGACGAACTCACCGCCGTGCTTGGGCGAGCGTCCGTCCCTGCGGCGGCGGGAGGAGGTGGGCGATGTGGGGCGCGTCGCCGCCGGCATCGAGGACGGCCAAGATGTTCGGCGCCTCTGCCTGCCACTGGTCGGCTTCGACGAGGCGTTCGACAACGTCACGGACCTGGTCGGCGGAGACCACGGCCAGGTCCGCGCCGGGCTCCAGCCGCATTGCGTCCAGCAGGACCGTTCATGAGGTCCGGCCGGTCTCCAGCGCGGCGACCGACCGAGTCGGGCCAGCCGGGCACCACCTGGCCCTTCCCCAGGCGCCGGCCGAACATGTGGCAGAAGGAGCGATCAGAGCAGGTGTTTGCATCTGGCCGGAGCCACGGGGACACGTCCACGGCCAACACCAGACGGCCGTCGCTCGCCCGGGGCAACGGCAGACCCGCCAACGCACCACGTGGCCGGGCGAGTTCGATCCGGCCCCGGTTGGTCCCGGAGTACAAGGCGAGGTGCCCTCGTCGGTGTTCCGGCGCGGGCGGCAGGTCCACGAGGGTGCGGACCGGTCGGTCGGTGCACAGCTGCGCGTCAGACAAGTCGTACAGGACGTCCGCCCGCGACGTCAGGCGCGCGTACGGCTCCGAGCGGAACTCCGACACCGGCGCGAAGGCGTCTCGTTGGACTGGAATGGGGCCCGGGCTTCGAGCCTCGTTCGACGTCCGTGGTGGAACGACAAGCTCACCCGGCATGCGCTACCGGACCTCGGCGTGCCGGTCAGTCGAACGGTCGCGACTCTGCCTGCCCGTTGTGCGCTCCCCTGACCGCCTCACCTCCGTCGGCGAGCATCACCACCAGGTCCACCGTGACGCGGCCCGCGTCGTGCCCGGTCCCGTACGTCGTGCGTCCTGCGTCGAAGCCGGTGCAGAGCGTTATTGAAATCGCTGCCCAGCGTGGTGGCGCCGGCCGGATCCGCGAGCAGACGTGAGCCGGCGTGGTTGACCACCCCGTGCCCGGCGGCGCTGACAACGCACTGCGAAAAACTTGTTGGCCGGCATGGCTGGGCGATGCCACAGTCTGGCTGTGACCATGACCAGCGGTTATTCCGTACCTGTTTCGTTGCCCGACGGTCTCGCCCTGCGACAGGCGAGGCCCGCAGATCTCGACCAGATTGGCGCGCTCCTGTCCGAGCGTGGTGAGCCGGACGACGCCATCGACCACCGGCTGGTGGTCACCGACCCCGACGCGGGCTTGTCCGCCTGTGCCGTGGTCGTCGACGGCGACCGGGTCGTGTCCACCGCGACGCTCCTCGACGAGGAGGTGCGTATCGGAGGCGTCCGCCTCCCCGCCGGCCAGGTAGAACTGGTCGCCACCGAGAGCGAATACGAGGGACGCGGGCTCGTAAGGGCGCTCATGCGCTGGGCCCACGAGCGCTCTGCCGCCCGTGGCCACCTCGTCCAGGCGATGATCGGAATCCCGTACTTCTACCGGCTGTTCGGCTACGAGTACGCCATCGACATACCGCAGGCGCTGAACGTGAACGCCTTGCCGCCCGGCGATGCAACGGCCACGCTCCGCGCCGCCCGGCCCTCGGACATCCCCTCCATGGCTGCCCTGCAAGCCTCGGCGCAGAGCGGGTTCGATGTGACCATGCCGCACTCGGAGGCGTGCTGGCGATGGCTCCTGGACCACGAGGCGAGCAACCTCTGGGTTCTCGAGCACGCCGACACGGTCATTGCCACCGCGCGCACCACGCCTCCCGGTGAGGAGATGCTCCTGGCCGAGGCGGCGGCGCGCGACGAGGCGGCGGCACGGGACCTCCTGAGGGGCGTTGCAGCCCTGGCACCCGGCGACCCGATACGGATCGTCCATCGGGCAGGCACCGTGACGGGCAACGCGTGGCAGGAGTTCATCGACCACGAACCGCACCGGAACGCAGAGCAGTACTACATCCGCATCCCGGATGTCGCAGCGCTTCTCGACAGGCTGCGTCCGCTGTTCTGGCAGCGCCTCGCCGCGGCCGGTATCGACCGCACCGGCCGAGACATCGTCATCTCCACCTTTGGTGCCCACTACCGGATTCCCGTTCTCGCCGACGGGCTCGGTGAGATCGTCACCGGCGGACCGATACAGTCGCCGGGAGCCGTGAAAGGCGCCGGTGTGGCGCCCGACCATCTGGCCGCCCTGCTGTTCGGCCCGCACGGAATCGAGGGGCTGACCCGGATCCGCCCCGACGTCTACTCCGCAGACGAGGAGCTGTTCCGGGTGCTTTTCCCTCCGCTCACTGCCGACGTGCTCAGCTACTACCTCCCTTACTAGTGACCTGAGTCCGAGATTCGGTGGCCGTAGGCGTCGGCTTTGTCGTGGATCTGCGCCAGACCGGGCACCTCGGCGGGGTGGGCGGTGGCGGGATCACCATCAGGTGATCGACGCGATCGCGTTCAAGTACCGCACCGGGACGCCGTGGATGGGCTTGCCCGAGTGCTTCGGTTCGTGGAAGGACGCCCACGGCCGGCTACGAATGTGGGCGATCGACGGCACGTGGCAGCGGGTCTTCGTCGCTTTGCCTGCCCGGGGCGACGTCGAGGCTTCGCTGAGGTCGTGCCAAGGCGCCACCGGTCGGAGGCCAGGCCCGCCTGACGTGCCCTGGCGGTGGCACCCTCGGCGAAGAACGGGGCCCGGTCCTGGCAGACCACCTCGATCCCCGGCCGTTTCGCCGGCCAGGCTGCTTGGCTGGCTGCTTCCCGGCCGGGGAGCAGGTCGACTTGGCGACGGGTCTCGATGTCGACCAGGACGGTTTCGGCAGCGCGTCGACCAGGTGCAGGACCGTGCTCCGGCCGACGCCGACGCCGAGCACCTGGGCCATGCGGGAGCCGGCCCGGCCGGACAGTGCCGGTCCGATGTCGGCCGGCGTCGAGCGAAGCCGTTCCGTCCGCTGGCCCTGGTGACGCGTCAGCCCCGGAACCTCCTCGACTGACGTCCACCGCCCACAGGAAGCATTCGGCAGGTGAACCGTCGGACTCCCAACCGGAGAACCACCACCTTGCAGGTAGGGGCCGTGAACACGATCCGACCACGATCCGACCACGATCCGACCACGATCCGACCACGTGCGCGCTATGGGAGGGTCCCGCGATGCGTACGAGGGCATTCGTGTCGGCCCGGAGGCCGCCAGGGGCGATGTCGTGGGCCCGGGAGTACTCGGGATGGGCGCGCAGCAGCTCAGCAGCTCAGCAGCTCAGCAGTTTCTGCCTGGCGCGCGCGTCAGTAAAAGGGGGTGATCGCGGTGCTGTTGGCCATCAGGGTTCCTGATCGGCAGGTGTCGTCAGGGCGGTGGCCGGCCGGAGTCGGACGGGCAGGACCTGGTGGCCGTTGCTGATCAGTGAGCCCAGCGGCCGGAGCTGATCGGCGGAGACGGCGAGTTCGAGCTGCGGGAAGCGGCCGAACAGCAGCCGCAGGCTCACGGCGACCTCCAGGCGGGCGAGCGGCGCCCCGAGGCAGAAGTGGACACCGTGCCCGAACGCCAGGTGGTCCTTGCTGACGCGGTTGATGTCGAAGGTGTCGGCGGTTTCGCCGTGCCAGTCCGGATGGCGGTTGGCGGCGGCGTAGGAGGCGAGGATCGCCTCTCCCCGGGCGATGGTCTGTCCGTCGGGCAGCGTGATGTCGGTGACGGCGAAGCGCATCGGGAGGTGCTTGACGGCCGGCTCCAGGCGCAGGGTCTCCTCGACGACGTCGTTCCAGTCGGCGTCGCCGGCGCGGATGCGGCCGAGCTGCTCGGGGTGGGTCAGCAACAGGATGACGGCCTGGTCGATGACGTTGACGGTGGTCTCGTATCCGGCGCTGATCATCAACAGGAGGGTGTCGCGAAGTTCGGCGTCGGACAGGCCGCGCCCGTCCCCGCCCCCCTCCCCGTCGTCATCGCGGGCGGCGATGAGGAGGGAGGTCATGTCATCGCCGGGCTCGGTGTGCTTGGCGGCGATGAGCCCGTCGAGGGCGTCGTAGAGGCGGGCGGTGTTGGCGGCCTGCTCGTCGGAGCTCAACGTGGTGTCGAAGACGCCGTCGACGAGGGTGCGGAAGACGCTGCGCTGGTCTGCCGGTACGCCCATGAGGTGGCCGATGACGGCGATCGGGAGCGGGTAGGCGAGGTGCTCGCGCAGATCGGCGGTCTCCCCGGCGGGCAGGGCGTCGAGGCCGTCGAGGATGGCCGTGACGACCGTTTCGACGACGTGGGTGAGGCCGGCGATGCGGCGTGCGGAGAAAGCCGGTGCGATCATCCGGCGCAGCCGCCGGTGGTCGGAGCCGTACGCGGTGAACATGTTGCTCACGCCCACCCACAGAGCGAGCGGCCATGTCTGTATGACCTCGCCGAACGCCGGCCAGTGGGCACGGGCGTCCTTGGACACGTCGGGGCTGGTCAGCAGGTTCTTCAACAGGGCCGGGTCAGTGACGGACCAGGCGGACACGCCGAGGACGTCGACGCGGACCGCGGATCCGTGGCCGCGCAGTTGCTCGTGCTCGCCGTGGTGGTCGGCGCCGGTGGGGTCGAGGACGATCGGAGCGGTGGACTGCGGTGCCATCAGGACTCCTTCAGGCTGCGATGGGGGCGGGGAAGAGGACCGGAAGGGTGGGTCGGGGCGCAGTGGAACGGGCCCGGGCGCCACGCTAGGGCATCAGGAGGGCAGGCGAGGTCCTTCTCGGACAGGGCATCGAACAGGTGGGTGGTGACGGCCGTCCCGGCGATGAGGGAGACGTGCGAGCGCGCGGGGCAGGCGTGCGGGGCATGCGTGCGGCGTAGGCGTGCGGGTAGGCGTGCGGGGCAGGTGTGCGGGGCAGGTGTGCAGTCCGGTGCTCCACGACAGGTGGGCCCGGTCTCCGGAGCTGCCTGTCTCGCCGAGCCCGGGATGGTTGTTGCACGCCTTCATGGAGATGACGACCGGCTAACGGGCGGGCAGCACGACTCCGTCGATGTTGACGGGCCGGGGTGGGGAGGAGACGCAGTAGTTGGCCAGTAGCGGGTCACTCCAGAGACCGTGTCAGCGGCTTCCCTACGGAGGCCCCGCCGGCGTGGACGTCCGCGGAAAACTCCACGTCGGTGAGGAGCTCGAAGACCGCGTTGGTGATCAGGTTGGTCGGAGGCTCGATTCCTGCCCCGCACAGCGTGGCGAGCTGCTGTGCCCGCTCAGCATCGTCAAGACGCGCGGACTGCATGCGGACTGCATGACGAGCCGGGAAGTGACGTCGTGGCCGGGCAGCTGCCGACGCAGGTTCGCACCCACCACCATGGATACCCGACCGTTCCGGTCGGCTCCTTGGCCCATCCGGAGGATGAGGGGGGACACGATCGGCAGGATCGTGCCCACCGTCTTCTGCGGAGGCTGAGTGGCCCGGTCCCGGCGGCTCACATTCGGGGCCCGCCCCCGCCACCACCCTGAGCGGGGGCCTGGAGACGGCGTGGCGTCGGCCGGCGCGGGCACGTCTGGCCGAGGTCCGGTCGCACTGCGGGCCGTCTTGTGCGGAGGGAAGCGGGCCGGCCTCCCTGCGACGGCGTACCGGTGGCCGCCGCAGGGATCGAAGGGGGCCTCGCGGCACCGGTCGTACACGACGAATTGCTCGCGCGGGCAGCACAGGGCGGGTCAGACCCCGCACAGTTGGGTTCCTGCATCGGGATCGGTACGAGGCTGTGGTGGGTCGTGCATGCCGATGGCTGCTCAGGCGGCGCCGCGGACACGGACGGGCCCGATCCACACTTCCGCTCGCGAAGAACTGCTGACGCTGCAACGGACCGTAGCCGGAGAGCTCGGCGCCCCATCGCACAGGAGTCCGGGGCGTCCCATCGCAGAGTGGGACCCCCACGACCTGGAAGTGCACCCCGCGGCCGTCGGTGCGGCGGCCGGGGCGGTCTCGGAGCGGCCCTGCCCAGCCATGTGCGGCGCGGCCACGACCGGGCGACGGGCTCGATGCCCGGCCGTGACGACGAATTAGGGTGTGCCCATGGATCTTCAAGGCGAGCTCGTCACCCACCCCTACGCCGCGTACCAGCGCTTGCGTGATGCTGCGCCAGTTCAGCGCATCGCCGGGCCCGGTGGCGAGCCCGCATGGCTCGTCACTCGGTACGACGACGTTCGCTCAGCCCTCGCGGATCCACGGCTGTCCCTCAACAAGGCCAATGCGGTGGAGGGCGCGTACCGCGGCTTGTCACTACCGCCGGCCCTGGACGCCAACCTCTTGAACATGGATCCCCCCGACCACACCCGCCTGCGCAAGCTCGTGGGCCGCGCGTTCACGCCTCGCCGCGTGGAAGAGCTCCGGACCCCGATCCGACGCACCGCGGACGACTTGCTCGACGCCCTCGGCACGCACGGTCGGACCGACCTGATCGCGGCCTACGCGGCGCCACTGCCGATCACCGTCATCTGCGACCTCCTCGGAGTCCCGGACGGACATCGCACGGACTTTCGCGGCTGGACCAACGAGCTGATCGCACCGGACCCCAGTCGCCCCCAGGCGGCCAAGCAAGCGATCGGCGCCATGCTCGCCTTCTTCACCGAGCTCATCGCCCACAAGCGCCGGCACCCCGCCGACGACTTGCTGTCCGACCTGATCACGGTTCGCGACACCGACGGCGACCGCCTCAGCGAGGACGAACTGACCTCGCTCGCCTTCTTGATCCTCGGCGCCGGATACGAGAACACCGTCCAACTCATCGGCAACGCGGTCCATGCCCTCCTGACCCATCCCGAGCTCTTGGCACGCCTTCGCCTGGACCCGTCGAAGCTCCCTGATGCCGTGGAGGAACTGGCTCGCTACGAAGGCCCCGCGCTGCTGTCGATCCGCCGTTTCCCGACCGAGGACGTGACCATCAGCGGGGTAACCATCCCTGCAGGAGAAACTGTTCTGCTGTCGCTGTCCGCGGCCAACCGCGATCCCGCCCGCTTCCCCCACCCCGAGCAGCTCGACGTCGACCGCGACACCTCCGGACATCTGGCACTGGGCTACGGAATCCACTACTGCCTGGGCGCCCCGCTGGCCCGCGCTGAGACCGAGATCGCCCTGGCCGCACTCCTCGAGCGATTCAGCAGCCTGGCCCTGACCGAGACCGAACCCCAGTGGCGAACCTCTTTGCGGGCCCGCGGCCTCGCGGCGCTTCCCGTGGAGTACAAGGCGGTCGTACCTGCCGTACCTGCCGTACGCGCCGCACGTCCGCTTGCGTGAGAACGCCACAGTGAGGCTGTGGGGCCTCCGGCGTACGGGGCGAGGCACGTAACCATCGGGCCGACGGGACGCGTGTGGGGCTGCCCCGTCGGACCGGGCCGTAGTGATCGTGCTCTTCAGTAGGAGACGTCGACGTGGTCGATGTCGGTGAACTCGACCTCGAGGAGGCCGGCGCGGGTTCCGGCGTCCTGGAAATGGGTCTCCTGGAGGCCTTCGGCGAGCCCTTCGGTGAGGCCTTCGGTGAGGCCCTTCGGTGACGGTCGAGCGCAGTTCCGGATCGGCGGCGCCCTTGTTGAGGCGCGCCGAAGAGCCGTTGCGCGTAGGCGGCGGGGAGGTGGACGGTCAGGCGGCGCGTGCGTCCGTCGTCGGTGGTGCCGACGGGGGCGGTGTAGCCGAACCGGGCCCGGGTCTCGACGGTGATGCCGGTGCGGGCCACGGCCCGCTTGCGCAGCTCGTCACGTACGGCCGGCTGCCAGCGGGAGCGGACCGCGGCGTCGATGCGGTCCGTGATCGCTTTGGACGGGGTCTTGCGCTCGCCGGACCGCTGGCTGACGCCGAGCTCCCGCGCGACGGCCCTGGTCGTCTTCAGCTGCCCATGGGGAAGTTGACGCGTTCCTTTCATCGTCTTGGGCGGCTCCCGGGTGAACGTCTCGCGGTCGCACGGGTGATGGCGTCCTGGATGTCCCCCATGACCTGTTCCCCTTCGTCCAGTGCGGCGTCGCCGCCCTTGATGTGCCGGGCCGGGTTCAGACTCTTCTCCATGACGTCGACGGCCCACGCCATCTCCTGGACGCTATCGACCTCGGCCAGAGCGGGTGGTGTCCCCGGGCGGAACGAACCGGGGCGAGGCTTCCCGGAGGTGCTGTCGCCCGCGGGCTCGGAAGTGACGCACACCTTCGCGACGTTCGCCGGCTTGCGTGCATGTTCACCCGGGGCGTGGAGATGACCGCGGCCCGGACGTCGGGCCGTCCCGCCGGGCGTTCCAGCGCCTGCCACCGTTCCCCGTCCCGGTAGCACCGTCCCTGGTCAGTAGGCACCCGTACAGGTGGGGGCGTCGTGGGCGTCGTGGACCCAGATGTGCAGGACGAGGGTCCGGCCTTTCCCTTCCACTCGTTCTGGCTCGTCGCTGGCGGGGTGGAAGCCCAGGGCTTGTGCGACGGAGATGCTGGGGGTGTTGTCGGCCTCGATTTCCAGCAGGAGGCGGGGGAGTTCCAGAACCTGGTGGGCGTAGTCGGTCAAGAGCTGCGCGGCACGCAGGGCCAGGCCGTGTCCACGGTGAGCGGTGCCGACGCCGTAGCCCATGGTGCCTCGGGAGAGGTTGAGCAGTACTTCGCCGAGGGGTTTGAAACCGTCGGTCGTGATGGCGAGGTGGAGTCGTTTCCCTTCGGCTCGGGTGCGGTGGATCATCTGCAAGTACTCGCGTGCCGCGGTCAGGTCGAAGGGCGAGGCGAGCGGGGTCCGGTCGGCGAAATCGGGCTCGTCGAAAAGCTCGACCATGGCCGGCAGGTCCGCGTCCTCCCACTCTCGTAGTACGAGATCACGGCCAGTCAGCCGTACGGGGGAGACGGGCAGCGGCATGAAACCTCCAGGTGAGCGATGACTAGGTGGTGATCCTGTGCTGCTGGGCACGTGATGCCCCCGCGCAGTGGCGGGCGTAGTGGTCGTCGGCCGACCGTCAGCAGCGGTGTTCAGGCAGAGTCACAGGTGATGGCGTCGCCGAGGAAGAGGCCGCCGCCAGCACGGTCCAGGGCCTTCTTCGGGAGCCTGCCGGCAGACTGCCGGGCAGGACGTCGTCAGCGTAGCCGTCACGGCTGGCGAATTGGAGGGCCAAGCCCCAGGTCCAGGTCTCCAGGACGCCGGTGAAGCGCAGGCAGCGCCTCGGCCGCCCCGCGGCATCTGCACACCGTCGCCGAGCACGGCCTCGAGATGCCCGTCCCCTTCATCATGCGGGAGACCAGATCACCGGCTGGGCCGGGGCAGGCCCGCCGTGGCCTGAGCACAGGGCACGGCATCCGGTCCCACGAACACCATGGGGCCCGAGCCCCCGGACGACGGACGGCACGTCTCTACACGGCGAGGAACCACCCTAGCGTCAGGAACCCTACGGTCAGGCAACGTTGGGGCAGGACAGCAGACGCCAGACCGCACAACTTCAGCGGCCAAGGTGCGTTTCGAGTCAATCCGCTGTGCTCTCTGAGTAGGGCTGGGAGGTTCGGGCCGCGTGATGCTGCTGGAGGTTTCGGGGCTTGCTGGCGATGCCCTCGCTGTACGTGGGCTGCCGTCATCGCGATGGGTGCTCGGTTTCGGTCAGGGCGTCCATCGAACCGGTTGCCGACTCCGTGAAGCGAGTGCGTTAATTTACGGAATGCCTGCATGAAGGTGACCTGCGTACCGAGTGTGCCAGCGGCGCAGACGCGAACTCCGAAAGGGCTGGATCAAGATCGCTTCGACATGTGCGCCACCGTCTCGCCTACGTGAAGCAGAAGGGCGAAAGGCAACGCCTCAGAGATGACCTCTGGTTCGGCGTCTGGATCCCGGGTTTCCTGGATCCGGAATCCGGGATCCGGGGTGCTCCTGCGATGGATCTTGCCGAGTCGAAACGAAGCTTTCCATGTCAGGATCACCCCTTGAACGGCAGGCACTGAATCATGACGCTGCTCACCCAGAGCACGACCCTCGCCCGCCCGTCCTATCGCCTGGTCGAGGTCTACGACGCGGACGCCTGCCTCACCGACGAGACGGCCATCGCCGCAGCGCGACGCGACGTTGTCGGCGGCAACGGTTACCACCTTTACATGTGCAGCCTGCAGTCCGACCTGAAGGTGGAAGTCATAGTTCGGGTGTGGGACGGACCGCAGCCTCCACCCGCTGAGGTAGAGGGTTCTACGGCCGTCAGCCTTGAGTCGGAGACCGGGTTCCTGGTGATCGGCCAGTTCGTGTTCGGACCTGCGGCGGAGATGTCGCTTCCGAGACCGGGTGTCTACGAGGGAAACGTTTCATGGGCCGGCCGGGTCGCCGCCGCCGAGTACTATGAGCACGCGCTCAGCCAGATCGAAGGCGACTGGAGCAGTGCACGGATCGGACAGTTGTGGGACGACAACCCGCAACCCGAGCAGTACACCCTCGACCTCTGGTACGTCCGCGAACCCGAACCCGTAGACGACGAGGACGACTGAGCTGCGCGCTTGGGGCGCCGGCTGAGCTCGACGTTCAACCTCGCAGGTGACCCGACCTGCTGATCTGCGGTTCCTCCCGGGACTGCGGAGGCGGCCGTTCTCCACGCTTCGAGATGTCGAGTCACGAAGCACGAGAGAACGGCCGCTGCCTATGAGTCTCCCGGTCGACGCCCGCAGGCGAGGCGTTGGGCCTGTTGTCCCGCCTTCGGGTCGAGTTCGACGAGAGCCTCTACGCTCGCGCGGATGCGCTTTTCGAGCTCACGGACGCGGTGCTGTGCACGGACGGACCGGTGAAGACCCTGGTCGAGCTGTCGCTGGCCCTCGAGCACCGGCGCGGGCATGGTGCCCTGTACTCGGCGTTGGACCGAGGCTGGCTGGAGCCAGCGCGACCGCGCCGCACCCTGGCCTCATTGCCGCTGCCGAGGGCTGCCGACGGGCGGATCATGCTGGCCGTGGACGTGAGCCGCTGGCTCCGCCCTGATGCCCCTATCAGCGACGACAAGCTGTTCTGCCACGTCTACGGGCGTGGTGACCGCAAGACGGACCAGTTCGTGCCTGGCTGGCCGTACCCGTTCGTCCGCCGCGCTGGAGCCCGACCGCACTTCCTGGGTCGCCGCTGCTGGACGCCGTGCGCCTGGGCCCCGCGGACGATGCGACCGCCATTACGGCCGCCCAACTACGCGACGTCGTCGAGCGGTTGACGCAGGCCGGGCACTGGCAGCCGGGCGACCCCGAAGTCCTGATCATGATGGACGCCGGCTACGACGTCGCCCACGTCGCCCATGCGCTGACGGACCTGCCCGTCGTGCTGGTCGGACGCCTGCGCTCGGACCGCGTCATGCTCCGCGACGCAGGCTCCCCACGTTCCGGCCCGAAGGGCGGCCGTCCCCGCCGGCACGGCGGCGTCCTCACCTTCGCCAAGCCCGACAGTTGGCACCAACCCGACGTCACCGCCGCCACGGACACCACCCGCCACGGACACCACCTGCTACGGACACCACCCGCTACGGCAAGGCGGAGGCGACGGCCTGGGACCGGATGCACCCCAGACTCACCCACCGCGAACCCTGGCTGGAACATCCGAGGAGGAACTGCCCGTTCTGCACGGCACGTTGGTGCGACTGAAGATCGAGCGCCTGCCGGGCGACCGTGACCCGAAACCAGTCTGGCTGTGGTGCTCGGCGACCGCCGCCATGCCGACGGACGTGGACCGCTGGTGGCAGTCGTTCCTTTGCAGATTCGATCTCGAGCACACCTTTCGGCTGATGAAGCAGACGCTCGGCTGGACGTCCCCGAGGGTCCGCCACGCGGACACCGCCGACCTGTGGACCTGGCTCATCATCGCCGCCCACACCCAGCTCCGCCTCGCCCGGCCCCTTGCCGAGGACCTGCGTCGCCCCTGGGAACGACTGGTGGCCGAACCCCGCCGCCTCACCCCCGCCCGAATGCGGAGGGGGTTTCGCAACGTCCGTGCGACGGCAGTCTGTCCGGCGGCCGCACCGAAACCGTCCCGGCCAGGCCCGGGACGCCCTCCCGGCTCGAAGAACAAGCACCGCGCCAAGCGCCACGACGTCGGCAGGACGGTCAAACGCGCCGAGTCGATCAAGGAACATCAGGCCAGCCGACCATGAACGTCAAGCTCAGCGTCCGTACCAGCCTGCGGATCCCGCTTCCTGCGATGGCTCGAACGCCTGGTGAAGAGCCACGAGGCCGGTGATCAGGCGGGAGTCCCAGCCAGGGACGAGTACCTGGAAGTCGTCGGCCTCCATACCGCGGAAGACGAGGTGGGCCCGGCCTGAGTCGTCGCGCCATATGATGCGCCGGGGTGAGCCGAACCCGCCGTCACCCTCGCCCAGGATGGAAACGACCAGGCACAGCAGGCTGACGGGAAGGCCGAAGGGCCACCACAACGCCCACCACACGAGACGGCCTCGGTAGCCGCGGAGCACGGGACCCGCCGACGGCTCCACAGTCCACAGCATCCGGCCAAAGCTGAGCCAACGGCGGCGCCGCAGTGTGATCCGCCCAAGCGGCACGCCGAGCGGGTCCTCGACACGGTAGACGGCGGGGCGCCCGCTCAGGCGCGACCCCAGGGCCTGCTCGGTGAATACGCGGGCGGCCGGCGCCTGGCCGTCCGGAACGATGTGGAAGGCTCGAACGGAGCGGCGTCGGTCCAGCGTGGGGGCGTTGACATCACGGTAGAGCCGGACCGCTCCGGACACCTGCTCGTCCTGACCGCTCATGACGACCGCCGGCGGGGACACCTTGGTCATCACTTCGTACGTCACTCGCCCCTGGCTCACGCTCTGCCCCTCCGTGCATGTTCAGTTCAAGTCCGATGATCTCATCGTGGAGCGTGCGGGGGGCACGGAGGCGATGTCCACGTCTGCTCCACGGGGCAGGCCGGACAGAGCTGAGGGTTCGTTACCCGTTCAGGGATGGGTACGGGGCCTTGTGCAGGTGGGTGATCACGGCAGGGGCGTCGGCCGGGTCCTTCTTTACCCGTGCCGGCAGCGGACCTGAGGACGTCCAGGCAAGGGCTGCGCTGGGGGCGAGGCCCGCAACCGAAGGGTGCCGCTGCGCGGCGGATCCAGGCCGCCGTGCCGTACGCCTTCAGCCCGGGCGAAGACGGGCACGCCAGCCGGTGCACCGAAACCCACCCGTCCCGGCCCCACCCGTCCCGGCCCCGGCCGCCCGTCCGGCTCGAAGAACCGACAGCCCGCCACCCGCTACGACGTCGGACGAGTCCTCGCCGCCGGCGAGCCCTCCATCCGGCCGTCCTGGCGCGGCGCATGCCCCGCCTCTGGAGCAGCGGCCCGTGATGGCTTCCAGAACTTCTTCATGGCAACGCGAGGCGGACGTGACAGCCAGGGAACCGCGCGCGTCCTGACCGCCCTCGACCTGGCTGTCGCCGACGCGGAGCAGGGCAGGCCTCTGACGTTCGCCCTCATGGCGAAGTGGCAGCGGACTGTGCTGGGCCGCGACCTTGCCGGGTTCCGCACGGTGCCGGCCTTCGCGAAGGGCGGACAGGAGCGCTACGGCCTCGCACCCGACACCCGGGCGAGATTCGAGCGCTGCCTGTCCGAGAGCGCACAACTGGATCTGCCCCTCCCGTCACGTGCTGCCCGGGCCCACCTGGACATCCTCTTCTTCCACCCGTTCGAGGACGGCAACGCCCGCGCAGCGATGCTGGCACTGGCATTCGTCCTGGCACGGGAAGGCGTCTTCCTCAACGAGGTGTACCCGCTCCAGACGACCCGCTGGGCCGACGACCCCGAAGGCGCGGTCGATCTGGCGGTGCTGCTCGGAATCCTGATCAACGCTGCTGACCGGCGTCTGTCCCACGGGGAGCCCGCCATGAATGAAGCGACATCCTGATCAACGCGCTCGCGCAGGGGATCCGCCGCCCGGTGTCCGAGGGGGCATCGAACCGACGGCCTCGGTCAGGAAGAGCAGACCGAGGTGCTGCTGTTCCGGGGCTCACCATCGCCGACGTGCGGTGCCGCGAACGCTTCTGCTCGGGCGGCTGCAATCACTGGCGGCACGGACGGTCCGCCGCCGCCTGAAACCTCAACGCCGCACCCCTGAAGCCCGGTTCCCCCCGTGTGTGTGCGGCCTGCTGCCCTGCGCACTGCCAGACGTGTCCGGAATTCCGCTCCGGACGCTGCGGCGACCAGCACCAGACGGGTCAGAGGGCACTCGGTGGAGGAGTGCCTGCGGTGGGTCAGAGCAGGCCGAGCTGTTCCGATGAGATCAGGTAGATGCGTTCTCAACGGTGCGGCGCCTCGGCGGCCGCCGCTGCGTGGTTGAGCGCCCCGGACGGGAAGGGTGTCTCCTTGCTCTCCGTAATCAGCTGGCGGTGGAAGTCGCCCAGGACGACTGCGGTCCTGGCATGCCGCTCGATGATCGCTGCGACCTCCGGCGGAACACCGCCGGGCTTTCGGCCTGCAATCCACTCCTGCAGGAACACGTCTGTCCCCGTTTCGCCCCGAAGGTGTTCGACGAGGTGGTGGTGCAGCAGATGGCTCGCGGTGTAGTGGCGGTCGTACGCGAGATGGTCCGACAGGAACTGCGCCTCGGCTCCCGAGAGCTCGAAGCCCGAGCTCATGGCCAGCCCGAAGTCCGCGAAGTAGATCAGCCGGCCGTCGGTCAGGATGTTGTTGAAATGGGCGTCGAAGTGCACGAGTCCGCGAGAGCTCATGAACGCCGCTCCCCGCGCCAAGGCGTCCTCCACCCACACGTAAGGGGCACCGGCACCGGCTGGCGCCGTATTCTCCCGGTGCTCGTACAGCCACGACCCGAGTGTCTGAGGCACATGTTCTAGGAAGAGCACCAGGCTGCGGGAGGACCGGCCGATGGCCTCCAGTCGTTTGCGTACGGCCGGAGAGCCTTCCCAGTGGGCGACGGCTCCGTCGATACCCCCGAACTCGTCCATGAAGGCCTCGGGAGGGGAATCGGGCAGGACACGCCAGTGGTACATCAGGGGAAAGCTCTCGTGCTCCCTCCCCAGGACCCAGTGGGTGGTCATGGTGTGTACGGCCAGTTCCCGCCAAGCACCGAACCCGGCGGACCCCACTCCGTATTGGTAGAACAGGGGCAGCCCGAAGAGGTTCGCCGTGGACCGGACGTTCTCTGGCCGGGCCTCGACGTCCGTCAGTGGCACCTTCTTGACGAAGACCCGTGTCCCGTCGACGTCCAGTTCGGCCGACCTGCCGCCGATGCCGACCCCGAGCGCGGAAGCGGACGCTACGACGTCGGCGAGCCGCCTGTCGCTCAGCAGGGGGAGACCGGTGGCCACGGTCCCGTAGGTAGCGAGACGCGCTGCGTGGGCGGAGTCGGGGTGGTCCATCGACGGCTCCTCGGTGCCCAGAACGAGGGCGTCAGTGATCGTACCAACGCAATCGACTCTATCCGCCGAGGTCGACTCAGTTCTTGTAAGGGACCGTTGACGGGATCTGGAGAGGTCGGGAGCCGGAAGAGACCGCGACGTAGGCCAGTGCGTCGTACTCCTCGGCAAAGGAGGAAGGGCTCAGAGCGAAGCGGTAGGTCCAGCGAGGCACCATGGCACCGAAGCTCCGTGTGCGGTGCCGGCCGTTGAGCCACGCCCGGGTACGGCCCACGGCGCGTGACTGCGCTGCGCAGGTGACGACAGCGTCGGCGCGGGGGCGAGTCCATGGACCGGGCCATGTCGGACGGGCACGCAACGTACCGCCGTCGGGTCCGCTGGCTGGCGCGGGTGTGGGGCTCAGGTCATCGCGTGCGGTCCTTCGGCGTCTGTTCGGCATCAGCCCCACCCCTGCCGAACGGCGGGGGCCGCCGGGGCCGTCAGACCGCACACGCTGCGGAGGTTGACCGTCGGTCATGGAGGGCTTGGCGGCGTAGGTCGGCAGTTTCCTGGTACCGGCTCAGTTCGTGCAGGGCGTTGGCGAGTTCCTTGCGGCTGGCGAGAGTGTTCGGCGGGGTTCGTCCTCAGCGGCGGGTGTCTGACGTGATGGTTCACAACGGACGTCGAGGCGCGCGCCGAGGGCTGGGCCGTGAGCCGAGTCCATGATGACGGTCAGCAGGGCCGGGCAGAGCTGGTGGCCTCGCCCGGTGAGGTCGCGGGCGGGACGCGCTCGCCGCAGGCCGGTGCTCAACACCGCGGTCCCTCCCTCACGACCAGCGTCGCCGGGCAGACCGGTCGCGGGTGGTACGCGCTCGATGCCTTCGCGGAGCGCGGCGACAGCGGCCGGGACGACCTCCAGGGGTTCAGCGGCCTCCGTGCTCTGGGGCCCGGACAGCGCTCCGGTGATTACCTCCGGAGCGTTGGTCGCTTCCTCGATGGCGCCCACGCTCCATCGCTCGGGCCCGCTGGCGAACCGTGAGCGCAAGGCTTCACCGAGCCGGGGCGCGAGACCCGGGCATCCGACAGAACCTCGACCGGCATACCCGGCCGAAGCCGTGAAAGGGAGGCGGGCCGTCGATGTCCATGGCGATCCGGGCGCGGCGGAGGCGGATGACGTTGAGGCAGGGCTGCTCCCCGCGCACGCGGGGAGCAGCTGATCGTGCGCTCCGCTGGAGCTACGGCTTGATGGCGACCCAGATCTGCTTGCGGCTGATCTCGGTGTAGGGGGAACGGTCGAACTCGCCGTAGAGGTTGTCGATCTGCCAACCTGCCTGGTTCAGTTCGATGGCGAACTGGTGGGCGGGCACATAGGCGCGGTGGAGCGGCGGGAGGTGGGTGCGGCTCGTGACCGTTCCTTGTCCGTCGAGATGTTCGATGACGCCGTGGTAGGTGGTCAGCTTGCGGGCGCGGTCCAGGATGGTCTCGTTGAGGTAGAAGACGTAGTCCTCGCCCCGGCCCATCTCGACGGGGATGCGGTCGTACTTGAGCAGGCTCTCCAGGGACGTGTTGGCCGCGTCGAAGACGAAGTATCCGCCCTGCTGGGTGTTGCGGAGCACGTTGCGCATCACGCGCAGGCGGTGTTCTGTGTCGATTATGTGGTTGAAGGTATTCAGGGAGGAGTAGGAGAGCCGGGCTGGTTCGTCCAGGCTGTAGTCGGCGAGGTCCGCCTCGACGAGCTTGGTCCGGGTGCCTTCGAGTGTTTTCGCGCAGCGGCGCAGGGACTCAGGCGAGATGTCGATGCCGACGTCAGGACGGCTTTCGACGGCTACGCGCCCGTCTCCGATGCCGAGGTCCACAGCCGGACGTCCCGTGCCGGCGACGAGGTCGCGGTAGAAGGCCGCGTCGTGGGCTCCGGTCCACAGGGAACGGACCTTCACCCAGGCGTCGAATTCTTCGATGGTCTGCTTCGGCTGAGTCACGCGGACGGGTCCTTCGCTGGGGTCGGGCGGGCGATGAGGAGGGCGACCAGGACACCTGTCCCTATCAGGAGGAACCCGGTGACGGTCAGGATCGGGCCGGATCCGGCCATGACACCGACGGCGCCGGCCGCTGCGACCCCGACGGGCTGGGCCCCGTTGAGGACGGCCGCGTAGTACATGTTGATCGAGTCGAAGGCGGGCCTGGGCAGTGACTCCTGGAGGATGGTGATCACGATCGTGCCGTAGGGGGCGAAGACGAGGCCGCCCAGGAGCAGGCCCGCGACGACCGTAGGAAGGTTGGTGGCCAGGCCGACGATGACGGTCGCGGCCCCCCAGCCAAAGATGATGACGGCGGCCCACAACGGCCGTGCGAGGCTCTTGCGGGTACCCAGGAGCAGCCCGGTCACCGCGGAGCCCACGCCGACTGCGGACCATGCGTATCCCAGACTGCGGGCAGCTTGCGCGTCGCTCATCGAGAAGTCCTCGATGAGCTTCAGCGGAAGCTGAACGAGCAAGGGACCGTAGAGGGCGTAGAAGACAGCGGTGGCTCCGACCAGGACCCAGGCGGTGCGCAGGGCCGTACTGGATGCCGGGGATGACTCGTCTACAGCTCCCCGTGACGGGGCCGGAACCGAGGCCGGGCCCGCACCCGTCGTTCCGTTCCGGACGGACACGACCGCGGCGAGCACACTCAGATAGCCGAGACCGTCCAGGAGGAGGACCGGTCCGGCGCCAGCGGCCGCGATGATGATGCCGCCCACGGCCGGGCCGGCGAGGAAGCCCACCTGCGTGACAGTGGAGAACAGCGAGTTCGCCGCGAAGAGCTCTCCCGGCTTCGCGCTGTCTCGGATGGCAGATTGCCAGGCGGCCCGTCCGAAGGAACCGGTCAGGCTCGCCAGCCCCAAGCACACCAGGAAGAACGGCATGCTCAGCGCGTCAGCCCAGTAGAGCCCCCCGGCGATGACCAGGAAGGTGCATTTGTTCGCACTGTTGACAACGGTGAGCCGGGCAGGGGTGACGCGGGCCAGTTGTCGGCCGAAGAACACGTTCACCAGCACACCGGGCACGAGGTAGGCGATGGTGACACCCGAGATGGCGAGCGACTTGTTGTCCGGGGTCAGCTGTGCCGCGATCCAGACGATCGCGATCTTGTCCATGGACGTGGACAGCGCGAACGGCATGTACCCGATGAGCAGACGCCGGATACGGGCGTTTGACCAAGCGCTCTGGTACCCGCTGGGCTTGGTGATCGTGTCAGGACGCTGCACAGTCGCACACACAACGGAATCCGATTTCGAAGTGCCGGTCGAACAGGAGGTCCCGTCCCCGGAACGCTGCCGACGCCTGTTCGGGCAGCGATGTCCACGCCCCGCCCTTGATCACGGCGTAGGAGGTGGGGTCGTAGACGACGTCCAGAGCGTCCCTGGCACCGTCTCCAGGTGTGGCCGATGCCCCTGAATAGGCCGACGCTGTCCATTCCCAGCAGTTCCCGCTCATGTCGTGGACGCCGAACGGGGAGGTCCCGCGGGCGGCCACCGCACGTGTGGTCACCAGAGTCGGCTCCTCGAGGAGGGCCATCAGTCGGGTGCGCCACTCCTGGACCGATGTCCAGCCGCGGCTAAGGTCCAAGTCTCCTATGCAGTGGGCCTGGGCAGGGTCGAACTCGCGGCCCCAGGGGAAGGCTCGGCCGTCCGAGCCCTGCGCGGCACGCTGCCATTCCGCCTCGACCGGTAGGCGCTTGCCCGACCAACTGGCGAAGGCGTAGGCGTCGAACCAGTCGACTCCGGTCACCGGGTGGTCGGCAGCCACACGAGGGTCGGTGAGCGTATTGCGCCAGTGGATCTTGCCCGGTGCCTCGCTGGGGTGGCAGTAGGCATGGTTCCGGGCCGCCTCGCTGGCGGCGAAGGCATCGTAAGAGCCCACGGTCACAGGGAACAGGTCGATGTGGAAGCCCGGCACCGGGACCGTCGTACGCGGGTCGTCGTTCCAGTCGAAGAGCAGTCCCGCTGACTCCCACTGCCGCGGGACGCCCATGATGACCTCGCCCCCGGGGACGAAGGCCATGCCGTCGTGGCGGCCGTGGTCCTTGGTATCGGTGCGCGAGGTGCAGGTCCGGATTTCGGGCGGTGCGGGCTGGGCTGGCCGCCCTTCCGGGAACAGCTTGTCCTGCAGGTCGGCAAGAGACTGTGGCCCCGATTCTCCGCGGCCCAACCGGTGCGCGATCGCCTGGATCGCCTCCAGAGCCACGGCATGTCCGATGCCCACGGGCTTTCCGCTGTGGTGGGTGATCCGCTTGGATGCCTCGCCCACGATGAGCATCAAGTGCGCGATCGTGTCTTCATCCGCGATGAGTCCGGCGACCTGAAGAGCTTCAAAGGCTACGAAGTCGTCATAGTCATGTGTCAGCCACTCCGTCAGCTTCCGGGTACCGGAATGCGT
Source organism: Streptomyces sp. NBC_01214 (assembly GCF_026340975.1). Lineage (GTDB taxonomy): Bacteria > Actinomycetota > Actinomycetes > Streptomycetales > Streptomycetaceae > Streptomyces. The sequence goes on from NZ_JAPEOS010000001.1 coordinate 4,896,144, forward strand.
AGGCGCCATGTGTGCCAAATGTCGAAGCGCCGCCACCCGTACCCATGGCCACGGATGCATGGCGCCGATGGGCGCGAGGTCCGGGGCCTCATGGGCCTTCGCTGAGCCGATCGCGGAGATATATTCCAGAACAAGTCTCGGAGCGTCACTCTGGGCACATGTGGAGGCGAGCGCTATTTTATCAAGTTCGTCTATTCTCTGTAAGAGACGCAAGACATTCACCATTCAGTGGGAGCAGAACGAGGGGGTGCGGAGCCGACGGCCCGCACCCCCTCGGCCTTTACTTACTTTCCTACCACTTATCTGCGTCAGTGAGGCGCTTCTTCAGGGAGCGGGTCGAAACCGCCTTCTCCCACTGAGATCCGTAAGACATCCAATTCACCCCGTTTCTAACTGAAAATGATCCCGCCGCGCAGGGGTGTCCCTGAGCGGCGCCGTGCGGAGCAATCAAGAGCATCGATCGGAGAATTCCTGTGCTGCTCTTGATCGCCGAAGTGATCGTTACACATTCCTAGTGTGAATGGAACTCCATTATTGAGACGCTCGACACGTTTAGGGAGATGCGTCAAGATTTTCTCGAATGAGACAGTGATTGGCTGAGAAGCGTATTGAGAGCTTACGGATTGTCGGTTGTAATTTGCCCGGGCGCGGGGCCATCTCGACTCGCACCGCCGCCGAGTTTGCCCGGCCAGCCTCCATGGTGTTATCGGCCTGGCGGGCCGCAGGTCAGACCCCGTCTCCGGTGATGTGCCCGGCGGGGCCGACGGCCGGGTAGCCGGCCTGGGGTTCATCGGAGCCGACCTTGGCCCGCTGGCCCTCCTGGTCACACCGGGGCAGTGGGGCGACGCACCCCAGATGATCGAGATCCTGAAACGGATCCAGGTCCACCGCCCGCAGGGCGGTCGCCCGCGGACCCGACCGGACCACATCGGTGGCGACAAGGCATACAGCTCGCGGCCAAACCGTCGAGACCTGCGCCGACGCCAGATCAAGCACACGACCCCCGAGCCGAAGGACCAGCGGGCCAACCGTAGACGCCGCGGCAACAACGGCGGCCGGCCCACCGGCTTCGACTCGGAGATCTACAAGCGCCGCAACGAAGCTTTGGCTCCGGGCCTGAGCCGATCTGCTGTCTCAGTCCCCGAGGAACCACAGGTAGAGGTGCTGTCCGTCGAGAACCGTCTGGCCCAGGTCCAGAAGCTCACGAGCGAACTCGTCGGTGACCACGCCCGGAGGCAGGCGCGGTACTTCCGCCAGCAGGGTGACCACCTGGCGGCTGTTGAAAACAGTGTCCGCGTACGGCAGCAGGTGCCCCAGCATCGGAAACACCGACTGGTCAAGAGCGGCCAGCTCGGGCCCCCAGAGCACACCATGCTTGGCACGAGCCTCGATTGCGCCGGCCTCGCTACGGACCTGCAGATCAATCATGCTCCGACCCTAAGGCCCCAAGATCCGCCGGACGGAACCTAGTGCTGTGACCAGGAGGGTTCCCCGGGTTGAGGACGCTTGGGCCCCTCTACGACGGATGAGGGGGCTCGACTGGCCCCGCCGCAAATCTCAGTCCGTGTGCGCGGGCCGTGGGTACGGTCGCGACGTCTACCGCCACCCGGTTCGGGCCCGCGGCGTCCTTCCGGTCATCGCGCGTTGCAGCACACCCCACGGCAGAGGCCGGGGCGCCTATCGGTGTTGTCAGAGGGAGACCTGATGATGTTTCCCGGCCAGTCACATATCGGGGACGAGGAAGACATGCCATCGCCATTGGAACGTCTCCAGGCACTGCTCGGTGAGCCGGAGGAGGCGTGGGGCTGGCCGCGCCGAGAGGTCTGGGAGGCCTCCGAACGGCACCTCGGTGTCACGCTGCCCGCGGACTACAAGGCCTTCATGGACGTGTACGGGCCGGGAACCCTCGACGGGTACCTCCACCTGGACCGGCCGACGGGTCTCATGACCCCCGTCGAACTCGAGGACTTCTGGTCCCTGGAGGCCTGGCGCGAGGCACGGAGGGGGTGGGAGGAGCTCTACCCCTTTCCCTTCCACCCCGACCCCGGTGGGCTGATCCGCTGGGGTCACGACGAGCACAGCAGCGAGTACTACTTCCTGGCCAGCGACCCGGATCCGGGCAACTGGGAGATCGTGGTCGGCAGCGAGTGCGCGGAGTGGTACCGCACCAGCGGCACCTTCACCGGCTTCGTGATGCGCTGCTTCGACGGCCTCGACCGGGCGCCGTTCATGGACCGCGCCTGGCCCGAGGCCGACGCCCGCTACGAACCCTTCGACATGTAGTCCTGTGCCCGGGAAAGCTTGCCAGGTCGGGTGGTCAGGCTGCTGTTCGTCATGGTCTGCCGCCCCATCGGATGTCTTTCGCGCTGCGGATGCGGGTGCGGATGCGGATGCGGGCGCGTTCGCGTTCGCGTCGTGTTGGCGAAGTGTTCAGCGACGGGGTAGCGCCTCGGCCACGATGGTCTGGGAGACGCCGATGGTGGTCCGTCCGTCCTCGATGTCCCATAGCGTGTTCTGCAGCAGCCGGGCCAGGGTCCAGCCGGCCGCGCGCAGACGGTCCAGCCCGAGTGCTTCGGTCAACAGGTCGAAGCGGCGTTGCAGCACCCGGGTGGCGTTCCCCGCGGCGTGGAGCTTCCTCCAACCGGTGTCCAGAGCCGGCCACAGGTCGAAGCCCGGGTCGCCGATGAGGGGTTCGGGGTCGATGGCCAGCCACGGCTCGCGCTCGGCGGCGAGTACGTTGCCGTAGTGCAGGTCCCAGTGCAGCATCCGGTCGCCGGGCTCGCCGACCAGCTCGGTGACGGCCGAGGCCCAATCGCGCAGCCGCCGCCGGTCGGCGGGGTCCGTCAGGGCGGTGGCGGCCGCCGGCACGGACGCCAGCATGTCCCGCGCGACGTCGCCGAGGCCGCGCAGGCCCTCGGGCGCCGGGACGGAGTGCAACCGGCCCATGATCGCGCCCAAGGTGCCCATGGCCAGGTCGTCGTCCTCGACGGAAGCCAGGGTGCGTGAGGGGTCCAGGCGTTCCAGCAGCATCGCGCTGCTCTCCGGGTCGTGGTCGAGCAGCCGTACGATGCCGTCGCCGTTCCACGCCCGTAGGCCGATCAGCGCGGCGGTCGTCTCCTCGCGGGGCATCTGGAGTTTGAGTGCGGCGCGCGTGTCGTCCGTACGGCGCACCGGCACCACCAGCGAGGCCTCGCCGGAAGCGATGCCGCCGTCGCGCTCCAGCTCCCACCGGTCGAGCAGCTCCGCCACCAGTACGGGCAGCCGGGCGATCCAGGCCCGTTCCACTTCACCGCCGTGCCTCGTGTACGACGCGAGCAGGGCGTCAGGAACCTTGATGCCCTCTGGTAAACCCATTGGGTGTCCTTTCGGGGAGCGAGTTGGTGGCCGCGACCCAAGGTAGGTCGCCTTCCTGGCCGCCCCCACCATTACCCTCCGCTGGCGCCGGCCGGGGGCCGACAGGAGCCGCCGTCGCCACCCTCCGGCAGGTCGCTGCCCCGGGCAAGGAAGCGGGGGCGAGGACGGAGGCGATCCTGAACATTTCGGAGCGGGCTGCGCGCCGGCGATCACCACGGTTGCCACCCCGAAGTGATGGCGACTGCAACGGATGACGACCAGGCCGTAACGGAGTCGAGATCGTGGATGTCGGTCAGGCGGCCCGGGCGCGTGCGGTGGGCGGAAGGCGCAGCAGCGTCCGCCGGGAGTCCGAGGGCCTGGCGAAGGCGAGCGCCTGCGGGGCGTAGGCCAACCGCTCTGCCCATGAGGACCAGTGGGCCGCCTCGCGTGAGGCGAGTACCTGGACGGCCGCCGGGACAACCGTCACGGCGCCGGTCAGGCGCCGAGCTCCTGGGCTGCGGCACGCAGGCCATCAATGCACACCTGCACACCTGGAGCACCTCGATCGCCACAGCAAATCGTTCTTCGGGCTGTTGCGTGAGCGGTTCGACGCGCGGGAGCTCAACCTGGCTCGGTACGTCAAGGACGGCACCGTCACCGACGTCGGCAACGGCGAGTAGGGGAGTGGGCAGGCAGTGAGCACGGAGTTCGGGGACGGCCTCGACAAGGCGGTGCAGAATGCGTTCACCCGTCCCGCGCCCAAGTCCGCCGGGTCGCAAATACGGTACACGGTCGCGCGGTTGGGCGGCACGAAGGCGGTCGCCGAACTGCTCAGCATGTCGCAGCGGCGGCTGGAGAGGCGCGCAGCGGGCCAGGCCGAGAAGCCGTGTGCCCGACCTCGCCGCGCGCCTGGAGCGCGTGGTGAAGGCCCGCTGGCAGCCGCAGATCCGGGCCAAGGTCAGGGAGAAGGCGGCGACCACCCGCGGCATCGTGATTGACGATGCCGCGTCCGGTCGCAGTCACGTGTCCTGACCGGGACGGTCTCGGTGGGCTCGTCCGGGCGGGCTACGCGGTGGCGCGGGCTGCCCGGGCCATCCTGGCCATCCGGGTGAGCGCGGCGCGCAGTGCGGTGTTGAACTGCTCGGGAAGCTCCTGGTGTGGCATGTGGCCGGCGGCGGCAATCACGCTCACCTCGGCTTCGGGGGTGAGGGCGGCGCAGGTCCGGGCCACCTCCAGGGGGATCGCGGTGTCCAGCTCACCGTGGATGTAGTGGATCGGCACCTGCAGACCGGGCAGTGTCGGGCGTGGGTCGTAGCCGTTGGCGGTGGCCTGGTGCTCGTCGATGTAGACGCCGGAGTCCAGGATCTGGCGGACCGTCCAGTCGATGAGCGCGGGCGCGGTGCCCGGCGCGTACCACCCCGGCACCCAGCCGGCGACCGTACCGGCCCGGTCGCGGCGCAGAGCGGCCACGAGCTCCGCCTGAGCCTTCGCCTGAGCCTTCGTCGACGGCCAGTACCCCGGCGCGCCCACCGGGACCACGCCTGCGATCAACTCGGGCCGCTGAAGAGCCAGTTCGCTGGCAAAAGACCCGCCGATCGACGAGCCGATGACCACCGGCCGGTCCAGCCGCAGCGCGCCGATCAGCGCCACCAGGTCGCTGACCACCCCGGCGGTGGAGTTGCCCCGGACGGGGCGAGCCGACCGCCCGCAGCCCCGCCAGTCGACCGTGACGACCCGGTGGTCCCGGGTGAATTCAGGCAGCTGGGCGCCCCAGGTCCGGCCGCTGGTGCCCCAGCCGTGCAGGAACAGCAGCGCCGGACCGGCCCCTTCGTCCTCGTAGTGGAGCGTGGTGTCGTTGACGTTCAAGCCGGGCATGTTTCTCCCCTGCCTCGTGGGCCCTTGCGGGCCGCGCGGTTCGTGATGTCCCCAGCGAACCGCGATCACCCTCGCCGGCCAATGAGCGATCCGCGCCTACACTGATCGCGAAAAGTGATCAATGCTGGTCACGGCGGACAGGGAGAGCGGAGGCCCATGGAGCTGCGTCAGCTGCGCTACTTCCTCACCGTGGCGGAAGAACTGCACTTCGGCCGTGCTGCCGAGAGGTTGCACATTGTGCAGTCCGCGGTCAGCCAGCAGCTCCGCCGGCTCGAACGCGAGCTGGGGACCGAGCTGTTCGCCCGCTCCACCCGCGTTGTCCGGCTCACCGAGGCCGGCAACCAGCTCCTCCCGTACGCAAGGGAGATGCTCGCCGTCGAGGTACGCGCCCGGGAGGCCATCGACGAACTGCGCGCCGAACAGGCCGCGACGGTGCGCCTCGGCACCAGCTCCGGGCTGGGTGCCTGGCTGGACGCCGTACTCACCGCGTTCACCCGACGTACCGCACAGGCCCAGTTGGAACTCGTCACCGGCAGTACAGACAAACGTCTGGCACAGGTGCGGGCCGGTGACCTGGACGCCACCCTGCTGCACGGTGAACGGGCCGTCCCCGGGCTGGAGTTCCTGCCGCTGTGGCGGGACACGCTGATGGCGGCGCTACCCGCGGGCCACGAGCTCGCCGCGCGGGAGCCCGTAGTACTGGCCCGGCTCGCGGAACTACCGCTGCGGCTCTCCCCCCGCTCTCGTAACCCCGCACTCCACGACCTGGTGATGCGTTCCTGCCGGGCGGCCGGCTACACACCCGTCCTGGGGCCGGAGTTCACCAACGACCAGGACACCCTCGCCGCCATCGGCTACGGCAAACCGTCCTGGACGGTCTTCTACGCCCCGCACGCGGATCAGCTCCACGTTCCCGGCGTGGTGTTCCGCCGCCTGAGCGACCCGGCGCCCGTCATGCAGACCTACCTTGCGGTGCGGAACGGTCCGCCCCGGACTGCACTGCGTGCCCTGATCGAAGCCTGCTACGAGGCGGACGAGGGAGCCCGGGCGTAGGGTGTGGCTCGCCGCTTGCCCAGGCGACCGGGAGACCAGGGGCCCTGGTCGGGCTAGGGAAGCGCTCAGGCCGTGGGGCCAGTCAACCGGACGACGAGGGAGGAGGGAGGCTCGGGTGCCCCGAGCTCTGGGCGGGGACGGATGCCGGCGAGGCCGCGTACCCCTGCACGGTGATCGACAGGGGCAGGACGAAGGCCTGAGCTCCTGGAGCTGATGGGCGGCGTCCTGGCACTGGCCGAGGACGGCCCGGTGACCTGGGCCGTCGACCTGAACGCTGGCGGGGCGCACTTCTGATCGCTCTGCTCACTGGCCGTGGTCAGCGTCCTCGCCTCCGACCGCACCCGCGCCGTCACCCGGATGCGGGCACAACTGCTGGAGTACTTCGCGGAACCGGAACGGGCCTTCGGCTACGCCGCCTCCAAGGCCGCGCTCGTCCTGCTGACCGGCTACCAAACGCCTGCCGGCCTGCCGGCCTTCGAGACGAACTACCGCACGAGTTTCGCGGCCTCTACCACCATGACGGTCCCCGTCCACCTTGCGTCGCGCCACCGGCAGGACAGCTCGAAGCGGTGCGCGTCGTGGTCGAGTTCGACGTCCTCGATCCATGGCTCACGCCTGTAGCGGCGTGAACGGATGACGTGGCGTTCCCTCGCCTCCAGATGCATCCGGGCGAGGGCGGCGTGGTACCGGACAAGCAGGGTGCGCCCCTCCAGGCAGCCGCGGCACCCCAGCAGGCGCAGCACGGAGCCCTCCTTGTCCCGCAGGAAGGAGTGGGCAGTGCTTTTCCCCTGATACTTGTTGCAGCTGGTGCACAGTGGGCCGCGCACGTAGCCGTGGTCGTGGCAGTGGGCGTGCTGGCGCAGTCGCACCATGCTCACGAGGTCGTCCAGATCGAGCGGGACGGCGGATCCGGCGGAGATCTCCGCGAAGTGCGTGCGGGCGAGCCCGGGGCTGATCTGAGCCATGCCCGGATGGTGAGAGCGGGCTCTGACAACACCGACCCAGCCCCCGCACGCGTGCGCGGATCGTCGTACGGCCGTCCGGTACGGGCACTCCGGCGCTCGTCCGGCCGCTGGTCCGCGCCGGGGAATCCGCGGTCGAAGCCCTTGAGGACCGGGTCGAGTTCGGCGGCCGCGCCGCGCAGGGAGCACAGTCGGGTCCCCATGGGCTGCGCCGCGTCCAGGGCCCGCTCCAAGGTGAGCACCGACGGTGCTCTCCGCGCTCTCCGCGCTCTCTGCCCGAGCGGAGGTGGTCCGATGCCCGCCCACGACGACCCCAGCGAGTGAGCACCCCCCTGCACCGGCGGGGCTGAAGGGCCCTCGCCGCATCGCACCGCCGCCCGCGGTCTCTCACGTACGGCATCTGGTCAGTCACCCGGCGTTAGATCTATCGTGGGGCAATGACGGCACATAGTCCGGGGGCGCCCGGCCGCGTGGAGCGGGGCGAGTCGGGGACGACGGACGTGGTGCTGCGGGCGGGCGGCGCCTCTTGGCTCATCCTGCCGCGCTCGCTGGGGAGCGCCGCGCTGACCGCGCTCGGTACGGGCCTCCTCGGCCTCGCCCTCGTCCTGCCGGTGGCGGTGATCGTGCTCTTCTCCGGCGCCGGCTGGGCCACGGTGGGGGTGGTGGCCCTCTGGATGGTGTTCGTAGCCGTCGCGGCGGGCTTCGCGGGCGCGCTGTCCGTGGCCTGCTTCCAGGTGTACCGGATCAGGTTCTCCGCCGTCGGCGATCCCCCCGGGGTGCGCCTGGTGCGCGGCCTGGGGAGCGGTCCATGGCGGCCGATGGAGGAGCCGGACCGGCTGCGCCTGGAGCAGGAGATCGAGGAGCCGTACGCCGGGGACCCCCTCCCCGCCACACGCGTCCTCACGCTGCGCCTGATCCGGGACGACTCCGACGTCTGCCGGGCCGTCCTCCCGCCGGACACCGACGCCCGACAGCTCCTCGCGGCTTTGGAGCAGGCCCTGGGGCCGGCCGTCCTGCTCGAACTCCACGTCAAGCGCACCACCCGCCCCGCGCCCCGGCGCCGCCCCGGCCCCCGGAAGCGCGGCCGGGGCGGGCCCTCCGGCATCGGCATCAGTGGCGCCGGGGGCTACGGGTGCGGCGGCGGCAGCGGATGCGGCGGAGGCGGGGGCGGCTAGCCAGCACGGCGTTCCCTCCAGCGTCTCAATGGCGTGCGCCGATACGCTGGCAGGACACCACCCGCGAGAACCGGCCCCGACCCAGCAGGCTGGACCCCTACAAGCCCTACCTGGAGCGCCGATTCGCCGAAGGATGCACCAGCGCCACCCGCCTCCACAGCGCATCGTTGCCAACGATGCGCCCGTCGCCTACCCGATGGTCCGCAGGTACATCGCTACCCTCCGCGGGGCTCCGGCTGGCGCGCCGCCCCGGCCTCCGACGGTGCGGCAGCTGACCGGCTGGCTCACCCGACACCCCACCGTGCTGAGCGAGGACGACCGCGCCAGCCTGAAGGATGTCCTGGCACGCTGCCCAGAACTGGACACGGCCACCGGACATGTCCGCGCATTCAGTGAAAATGCTCACCGCCCGCCTCGGCGCCAGGCTCCCGACCTGGATCGACGCAGTCGACCCGAGCCAACTGCCCGGCCTCACCGGCTTCGCACTCCAACCTGCTCCGGGACCTCGCGCCGTGACGGCCGGACTCACCCTCCACTGGAGCTCCGGCAGCATCGAAGGCGCCGTCGATCGCATCAAGAAGATCAAAAGGCAGCTCTACGGACGAGCTGGCTTTCACCCGTTGCGGAAGACGATCCCGATGCGGTAGCCCTGTGGTGCAAGGACGGCGCCGAAGCTCAACCCTCCCGCTGGCCGCTCATGGAAGATGGTCATCGGCAGCCTCCTGACCAGGGCGGACGGTGCTCGTTGAGCACGATCTGCCCTCCCTCGATCGCTCGGGCTCCGAGCAAATGCCGTGCAAGGATCTCACCCATGATGACCGAGCCCACTCTGACGGAACATCGCTCTCCATGGGTCGTGTTCACCTCCCCGGCCGACCCGTGGCTGGCGTCGGAAACGGCCGCGCTCGCGCAGCGAAACGGTCTGGTCCTGCGGCTGGACGGCCGGGAAATGCGTGATCCGGGGTCCGTTTTTCGCACCTTCGCCCGGGAGCTGTCGTTCCTCGGCTACTTCGGCCACAACTGGGACGCTCTCGTCGATTGCCTTCACGACTGGCACGGTCCTGGCCACGGGAGCCAAGACCTCGCGATTCTGATCGAGCACGCGGACGACCTGCTGAAGTCGGACTTCCTAGGACTGTTCGTATCGGTTCTCGCCCAGGCAGCCTGGAACTCCAACCTCCGCCTGGACGCCGACGGCGAGCTCGATGAATGGCGGCAATGCATTGCCCAGCACTTCGTCTTCCTCCTGGACCACACTGCACCCGCTGCCTTCACGGAGAAGGCAGCCCGCGGCACGGACGTGGCGGTGGCGCTCGCGGACGGCCGCCTGCTCGTCACCCTGACCGACGTCGACTGGCCCGGTGGAGATCCCGCCTCCACCCCCTGGACGGCCGGCCCGCTCTCCTTCGCGGACAAGGAGATCCTCAGCGGCATGACCGTCAAGGTCGTCAAGATGTTCCGAGACCACCTCGGCTGCTCGATCCACGAGGCCCTGGACATCCTCCAGTCCCGCTCTGAGCACCTGCATCGCGAACGATCGCGAACCGTCGGACGGCCACATGATGGATCGCGCCAGCCAAGCCGCGGGGTTCGCTGAGTAGACGCATCGATCGGAAGTCGGGGAGGAGCCTGGTCGCGATGTTGCTCGGCATCAGGACGTCTGCGGTCGCTGGAGTCCCTGGAGGAGGAGGGCGATCAGGCGGCGGGGGTCGTATCGGGGGTCGTTGTCGCGTCCGATGCAGAGGTTGCCGATGCCGCGCATCAGCTCGTACGGCTGTGTGCCCGGCCTGATTTCGTCGGCCTCGACCGCGGCGTCGAGCAGTTGCGCGCAGACGGGCAGGAGGCGGTCGAGGAAGTAGGCGTGCAGCGCGGCGAAGCGGTCGTTGTCCGACTGTAGGGCGTCGGCGAGGCCGTGTTTGGTGACGAGGAAGTCGACGAAGAGGTCGATCCATTGGCGCAGTGCGTCGAGCGGGGAGGCGGCATTGGCCAGCAGGTTCGGGCCGGCTTCGGCGCACGCCTCGATCTGGTGCTGGTACACGGCGGTGACGAGGTCCGCCCGCGTGGGGAAGTGGCGGTAGATCGTGGCCATCCCGACGCCCGCCTGGGCCGCGATCTGGCGGATCGGCGCGTCGACGCCGGAGGTTACGAACACCTCGGCTGCGGCCGTGAGCACCGTCTCCCGGTTGCGCTGAGCGTCGGCCCGCTTGCTTCGGGACGGCGAATCCCCGGCAGGACCCTCGGTGGCCATCACGTTCTCCTTCGACGACGATTGACAAAACGGAGCGATGCTCCGGATACTAAATGGAGCAGCGTTCCGCTTCAGCTTAGCCGAAACGGGACGCCCCTGACCGCCTGTCCGCCCGCCGGCTGCAAGAGTCCGGCGGGTGGCGGGCGCCACCGAAAGGGAATTCACACCGTGAGCACAGCCATCACCGCCGACGCCTTGGGTACGGCCGCACCGGTCCTGTCATTCAGCCCCGTAGTCCTGTCCGTGCCAGGACGTCCTGTGGACCTCCACGTGCGCGTCTCCGCGCCCGCGACCGGAACGGGCCTCCCCGTCATCCTCTTCTCCCACGGCCACGGCCCCTCGAACAACCTCTCCTCACTCAACGGCTACGCGCCGCTCACCGACTTCTGGGCCGCACACGGATTCGTCGTCGTCCAACCCACCCACCTCACCTCCAGCACACTGACCCACCTGGTCGCCGACGCCCCCGGCGCACCCGACTTCTGGCGCTCCCGCGCCGAGGACATGACCCACATCCTCGACCAGCTCGACGTGATCGAGAACGCAGTGCCGCAGCTCGCCGGACGCATCGACCACACCAAGGTCGCCCTTGCGGGACACTCGCTCGGAGGCTTCACCGCCGGCCTCCTGCTGGGTGCCGGGCTCACCGACCCCGACACCGGGAACGTGGTGCACCTCGTCGAGCCCCGGATCAAGGCGGGCGTACTGCTCGCCGCGCCCGGCAGGGGCGGCGACGTCCTCAACGGGCCCATGGCGGAGCAGTGGCCGATCATCGGGGCCGTCGACTTCTCCACCATGACCGCACCCGCGCTGGTCGTCGCCGGCGACAAGGACGACCCCCGGCACTTCACGGACATGGGGCCGGACTGGCACGCCGACCCCTACACCCTCGCCCCCGGCCCCAAGACCCTGCTCACCCTGTTCGACGCGGAGCACGGGCTCGGCGGGATCGCCGGATACGACGCCGCCGAGACCACCGACGAGAACCCCGAGCGAGTCGCCGCCCTTGCGCAGCTCGCCGCTGCCTACCTCCACACCCAGCTCCACCCCGGCGCCTCCACCTGGGAGATCGCCTGCGAGGCACTGACGGCCGGACCCGACCCGATAGGACGAGTCGAATTCAAGTAGCCCCCACGACCACGTCCTGTATCAGACGGCCCGGCCGTCGTCGTTCGGCTCGCCGCAGAGGAGCCGCGGTCCCTCGCCCGCCACGAACGCGCTGAAACCAGGGCCCGGGAGATGCAAGAAACCGGGCGGCAGCAAAGACCCATGCCGTACCTCGCATCGCAGCTAGCCGCGGCCCGCCACCGCGGCCGCGCACCTGGTGCGGTGCATGCTGGTCCGCATCGTGGTGCCTGGTGCCTGGTGCGGTGCGGTGCGGTGCGGTGCGGTGCGGTCCGGTGAACGGGTCGGCGGTGGTGCCCACCCGATGGGCGGGGTGCGCACCACCACCGTCCACGATGCGCACGACACGAAGGAAGGCACACGGGGCGGGCGCCGGCCGGTGCGGGCATCGAGGGCCTGGCCCACTCCGACCGCCTCCAACTCGCGCAGGACATCGGCGACGTTCTCGTGGTCGGCGGTGAGGAGCTGCACGGCGAAGTCGATGACGGCGCGGGCGATGCCCTCCGCCGCATCCGGCCCCGCCTGCGCGCAGGCGGACCGCGCCGACGCCCGGGAGGCACAGCGATGTGCCGCCGAGCGGGAGGCGCAGCGCCCCGAGTGGAAGCGGTGCGGGCGGAAGTTCACTGACCAGTGCGGGGAGGGAGGAGACCATGGTGCGGCGGCACCTGGTCGGCCGTTGACACGCTCGAACGACTCGAAGTAGTTGACCGGTTCGGGATGGGATGCGTGAAGGCAGGTGAGGGCGCGCCACATGTTGCTGGGATCGTGGCGTTCGAGGCCGGCCAGGTTCTCGTGCTCGTGTCGTGTCGTGTCATTTCGTGGCTTCGTTCTACGGCCGGTGAGGTGGCGTCGGCGGAGCCCGGGCCTTCTCCTCCCAGACGGCGGCGCCGCGCTCCGCGAAGGCTGACCCCCGAGCAGTCCGGAAAAGGGGGCCCCGCGCCTGCAGCGCCGCCTCGTGGGAACCGCTCGAGTTAGTGTTCAGCCGTGAGCCTTGAACAACTACGCGGCCACTTCTACTGGTTGACGTCGATCGTCCTTCGGACCGATCTGCAGCCCAGCGAGGCTGTCATCGAGTTGAGTTCGGAGAGCGCCAGGGCGACCTTGCGCCTTGTGGGCATCGTTCATGCGAGAACCGACCTGGCCGACCCGGATGGCGGCTTCGTGGCCGAGGTCGCCGTGCGGGAACTGCCTCAGTACGGTCCTTGGCCGGCCGAGGCCCGCCACCTCCTGCATCACCACGACAACCGCTGCGTGCTGCATTGGCTGACCATCTCCGGTCCGAGCGAGGAGGTGGAGATCCTCGCTGAGGAGTTCAGCGAGGACTAGCGTCCGGTCCCGTCCGGCCCGGTGCTTCGTCCTCGATGGTCTTCACGGTCGTACCCGGATTCTCCAGGTGCTGCCTTGATCGGTCACGTGCGAGGAAGGTGTGCCGGTGACAGCCCAGTTGAGGGTGGTCCAGGGCAGTGCCGTTCTGCGGGATCCGGTGACCGCCGATCCGTGGGAGTTCCAAGCCGACTGCGTCGACGCACTTGTGGCTTCCCTGCGCGCTCGTGGGTTCAGTCCGGTGACGGTAGAGGACGACATCGGCTTGCTGGAACGGACGCTCACTGCGCCGGGCCGGCCCGCCTGGGACGTCACTCCCGAGGACATCGACCGTGTCGTCGGCGACCTGGCTCTTGCCGGGCGGACCGCCTCGACCCGGCGCGAGCATGCGCAGACTTCACGCGGGTCCGTTCGGAAAACTCACGTGCGGTTCGGCAAATGCGCTCGCATCTCCGGGCCCAGGCCGCGCTGCGTGCCGATGCTGGACGGACTCGACCTCGTCCTGCACCGGTTTCCCGATGACGTCCGCGAAGAGTTCCCGGACTCACCGGTGCGTTTCGCGGACGATTCCGGTGGCAGCGCGCACCGCGGGACGATCCGCAACTGCCTGCGGTATCTGATGGGACTCGAAGACCGCCCGGCGGCCGGCCGGTTCAGCCCGCATGCTCCGTGGCGAGCGTGCGCGACCCACAACTACGAGCGCGACGTGATCTGTTGGCGGACCCCGAAGCCGCGATGATCCATCTTGCCGACCACCTCGACCCCGCCGCCTGCCTGACCTGCAATCACGGTGACGACGAGCACGTCCTTGGCCTAGTGTCTCTGGATGAGCTCTCGAGACACCGCCCGCGAAGAACCAGCCGAATTGACCGTCCGCTGCCAGGACGACCGGGCCGTCTCGGTGAAGCTCTGCGACCTCTTCGATGAAGACGAACACTGCGTCCACTACGCCATCGAGGCTTGCGCGGCAGGACTGAACGCTCGCCTGGACGGCGTGGCAGCCTGGAAGTGGGGCGCCGACCTGGCTCCCTTCCTGGAGAAGCTCTCCGAGGACTTCCGCGGCTGGGATGGAGAGCGTGTCTGGCAGACCAACGACCGCGATCTCACTGTCAGAGCGGTCTTCCGCTCGGGCGGCCATGTTGGGCTGACCTGGACACTACGTCCTTGGAAAACATCCGTTGGTAGCTGGGAGGCATCCGTCACCACCTGGCTGGAAGCCGGCGAGCAGATGTCCACTCTCGCAGCCGATGTCCGGTACTTCCTCGGCCAGGAGGCCGGTCATCGTGGGTGAGATGCAGCTCGTTTGGACTCTCAACGGGCGGGGATGGGCCGACTGCACCGTCGCCGATCAACAGGCGGAAGCCGAGGTCACAGCCTCGTACATCTCCACGGCACCCGAGGACCTACTGACGGCGGTGGCCCGCCTCGTCACCGGTGAGGCGGAGGTACGCGTGCAGTTCGAGGCGGAACCGACCGCCTTCCGCTGGATCCTCTACCGGGAGGGCACCGACGTGTGGATTCGTGTGCTGGAACTGGCCGATGGCAGCAAGCACGACAACGCAGGAACCGAAATCTGGTCGAGCCAACAAAGCATCGACACTGTGGCTCGTGCGGTGGTCAGATGTTTCGACGAGGTCGCGCGGAAGTACGGCGAGAGCGGGTATCGCGGCAAGTGGGGCGAGCACTTTCCCCGCTGTGAACTCGAAGCCCTCAGAGATGTCTGGCACAAGAGCCGTCCCCCGGAGAAAGCCTGAGCCCGACCGAACCCGGATGGTTTCGGCGCTGCCTGGCATACGTTCGCGGGAACGCGTGCGCTTCCCGAAGGACAGGTTCGAGGCCACCATGACCGAGCCCCGTTCGTAGCGTGAGGCTACGAGCTGGAAGAACAGGCTCGCCGCGTCTCGGCCCGGAGGGCTAGGCATCGGCGAGGCGGGAGATCCAGTTCCTGGCGGTGTGGAACAGGACCGAGTGGCCAGCCTGAGAGGCTTTTGACGCCCAGGCCGGTCGCCGGGTGGGCCGGGACGTCGCGTCGCAGCGATTGCACGTGGCGGTGCAGCAGGGCTACCAGGCCTTCGGGAAGGATGCCGCGCTGTCCGGCTTGGCCTTGGCGGAGGTGGTCATGGATCACTTCGCTTTCGGGGGAGAGGGGTTGACGCCCTCGCAGAATGCGGTGACCGTCTCGGGTGAGGCGGTGACGTCGACGAATCGGCCGATGGCCTGCGGGTCCACCGAGTAGTCGACGGTGTCGACGCGAATGTAGTAAGCCCGGCCCCGGCGGATGCGGTGGTTCAGTCCTATCCGCGGGTTGACCGGCTGGAGCCCGTGTCCCGCCCATCCTGCCGCCCGACCAGGGCCTCCTGTTCCTGTGCCGCGACAAGTTCACCGAACCCTTCGCCGGCGACCTGCCCCGCGCCCAGGCGGACTTCATGGCCGACGCCCAGGTCCCCTCGGGTGTCGACGCACTGTCCGGCACCGTGTCCCAGCCCGCCTGGCGGACCAAGCCGGCCTGATAGCTGATCGCCACCGACGACCGCATGATCCCGCCGCCGGCGCAGCACGCGATGTCCGAGCGGATCGGCGCCCAGACCGTCGAGGTGGCCGGCAGCCACTCCATCTACGTCTCGCAGCCCGATGCTGTCGCTGACCTGATCCGGCAGGCAGCGAGCGGCTGAACCCGGCGCGACACCGACCGCGCCGACGCCCGCAGATCGACCTGACATCGCCGCTCGGCGGGCGTCGAGCATCGCGCTGATCATGCGAACGGCTCGCCACGGCCACAGACGGTCACGTGCCGAGGGTCAGGTACTGCGTTGCGTCTGCTCGTCCGGGGGCAGCAAGTCCTTGGCCCTGCGTTCCATGAGGACTGGCAGGTAGGTGCGGACACGCGCGTACTTCAGCTCGTCGTACGCCGTCTGTACTGAGTTCTGTACGAGGTCGGCTTCGAGTCGAGGGTGCGCCTTCATCAGCCGCTCAGCCACATGGCGGATGGCAAGGGCATCCTCCGATTCTGCCATTTTGCACCTCAGATTTCCTTCGAGGACGGCGTCTCCTCAGTCTCCCGGAGCGGCCCACAGCGGGGAAGACGATCTTTCGCCGCTTCGTGCGACCGCTGACCGTACTCACCGGCCGGAACCTGCCGCACTCCCTTTGGTATCCGCTCATGGTGGGCCGGCCGTCCGAGCCGGCTCGCGTCGCCGGCCGCCTGCGCGCCCGCACCGCCGGCGATGGACCGAACGAGGTCAAGCCGCCCTCGCCCAAGAGCGGGTCCGGTGGTGGAAAGTGACGGACGAGGAGACCCGACACCTGAGGGACTCAGCGTGGGAGTTCATCCTCACCCCCAGCGTCTGGAGCACCTCGGCCGGCTCGCAGACAAGCGCTTGTGTGCGCTACAGCCGTCGCGACGATCGCCTTTGGCGCGCGGATCGGGGACCGGACCGGAGCGGGGCCGGTGCGCGGCATGGCACATCCCGTCTGCCGGGCGGGGTGTCAGGGTGGGTGCGGCTCAGTTCGCCGTCGCCGGTCGGCATGGACAGGCTCCGGGCGCCAGGCTGCCTCGCGGCCGTGGTCAGAGACGTTACTCGGCGAGCGGGGTGGGGGCCTGCTGCTGAACGCCCGCTCCTGGCTGCTCCTGGTGGCCCACGTCCAGAAGATGGCCGAAGGCGGCTGAGCGGGCGCCGGACAGCTGGCACACCTGGCCGAGGACGATTTCTGACGCGCGGGTTCGCCCTCGGAGCTCGTTCGCCGCATGGTGCCACCCACCCGCCAGGTCCTGACCGCCGCGTCGGAGGCTCCGCTCGTGGTCGGGCCACGGGTCCTACCGGCGGCTACTCGCTCCTGCTCTACCACGGCCTCGGCCGCGGTCCGTGGCTCCCGGGAGCAGGCTGCCCCCGGCAAGGGTGGCGGGGCACGGGAGGTGACGTTGCGTTGGGCGGGGGAGAGAAGGGACCGGCAGTCGGCGTTCGACGTTCAGCGTGCAGCGTTCGGCCGGTGGTCGCCCGGGCGGGTCCGGGAGGGGTGTGGTGTGGCCGTGATGACGGGCAGGCAGCGCTGTGTGTGTGGGGCGGCACCTTGGCGCGGTCGGTCCTCGCGGTGTGCGGCTGGGGTGCGGACTGGGCCGGGCGTCTGCGGGTCACTTGCTGAAGGCGTCCGCTTCCCCCGGCTCCGTTTCTAGTGCTTGGCGATCGAACCTGAGCATGGCGGCGAAGAACAGACCGCCTAGGAGCAGGAGGCCCCCCACGATCACGACGGAGACCAGCGCCTCTTTCGGCGCGACCAATACGAATACGGCGATGAGTGTCCATACCAGGGCGCAGATTGCGACGGGCAGTTCGAAGCGTCCGAGGTTGAAGGCGCCCTTCTGGCGGCTGAGGCGTCCGCGTACTGCCAGGTAGAGCACGATGGTCGTGCCGTAGGTGAGTGCGGGGAGGATGGTCGAGGCTGTGATCAGCTCCAGCAGCGCGGCGCCGGGCAGCGCGACCATGAGGACGACGCCCAGGGCGAACACCAGCACGGTCGCCGGGATCGGCGTCCTCGTGCGGGGGTTGACCCGCCGCATCAGGCGGTGGGCGGGGAAGCGCCCGTCGCGCGACATCGCAAAGACGAGGCGCGAGCACGCGACCATCACCACGATCCCGGCGCCGAAGAACGCGATGGTGATCGCGACCAACAGCGTCTTCTCCATCACCGGACCGAGCTGGTCACGCATGATCGCCGCGACGGGTGAGCTGTTGTGGCTGATGCGGGGGATGTCGTCGATCGCGATGGTGAGCGTGATCAGGAACAGCATGCCCAGGACGCCGGCCGCCACGACCGATCCCACGATCGCGCGGGGAACGGTGTGGAACGGATCCTTGGCCTCTTCGGCCAGGTTCGCCGCCGAGTCGAAGCCGACGAGTGTCGCAAGTCCCATGATCATCGCAAGCATCACCCCACCGCCGACCGCGAAGTAGTCGGGGGCGTTCTCGACGACACCGCGCGAGGTGAGGTTGCTGGCCGAGCCGTTGCCGGTCACCGCGACGGCGATGGCGAGCGCGATCGCCACCACCACGACGAGCGCCAGTTCGAGCCCCACCGCGACTGTGTTGATCAGGCTGACGATGCGCGTGGAGGCCACGGCCAGCACGGTTTGGATGAGCAGCACCACGAGTGTGATCAGGCGTGCGGTGTCCTCGTTCGGCGCGATGCCGGCGAGCGGCATGAACGCCTGGCTCGCCAGCGCGTTGTCGACCGCCACCACGCCGATCGCCAGGTAGCAGAAGGTCAGCCAGCCGAACCACCAGCCGATCTTCGGGCTGGCCAGCCGCGAGGCCCATTGGTACGAGGAGCCGCTGAGCGGGATGCGCGCCGCGAACTGCGCGACCACCAGCGCCACCAGGGTCTGTCCCACCGCCGCGACGATCCACAGCCAGATGCCGACGGGCCCAGCGGTCAGCAGTACTTCGTCGTAGGTCGCGAAGATGCCGACGGCCACCGAGATGAACGCGAACGAGATTGCGAACACCTGAAAGGGGCCGAGGGTGCGTTTCAGCTCCTGCCGGTAGCCTCCGGCCTCGACGGACCCCGCTTCGCCCCGGGCATCGGACGAAGACTCAGCCACCGCGGCCACCTCACCTTTCAGGGACTCCTCCGGGGCCGCGGCACAGGGCAGGAAGGGCCCGACCAGAACCCATTTTCACCGCCTTCGGCGTGTATGTGTCGTTCGACGCGCGAGGCTGGCCCGTACGGGTGTCAGCCGTCTTCCGCTACGCCGAGGCCGCCGTCTGGCGCTGCCGCGTGTCCACTTCACGGCTCTACCGGTCGGCAACCAGAGACATCGAGATGTCGAACCACACCGACAAAGACCCGCGGAGGTGGGGCATAGAGTCGAGGGATGCGTGGACAGGGGCGGGCGAAGCAGATCGGTGCGGTGGCGGTGGCGGGGGTGGGCGCCCTGACGCTGGCGTGGGTGTTGGTGGGGTGCGACTCGGTCATGGAGGCGATCGGCGAATCGCCGCCGACGGGTAGGGCGGAGCCCTGCCCGGAGGGCGGGGTGCGGCTGGCCGAGGGCGACGGGAACGCGGCAATGGGGCTGCGGGTGGTCGACTTCCAGCTGGTCAACTGTGGTTCGGCGGCGTACCGGCTGGAGGGCTACCCGGAGGTCCGGCTGCTGGACGGGGAGGACCGGCCCCTCCAGGTGGACGTCGGGCACGGGGCGAACGGCGTGACCTCGTTCCCCGCGGACGGAGACGCGCCACCGCGGCCGGTGACGCTCCAGCCGGGCCAGGCCACCACGACGGCGCTGATGTGGCGCAACCTGGTCACCGACTCGACCGTGCCCGCCGCTGAGGGGTGGGTACTGGAGCTCGTCCCCAAGCCGGGCGCGCCCCGGCTGACGCTGCGGCTGAGCGCGCCCGTGGACCTGGGCGACACCGGCAAGCTAGGACTGAGCGCCTGGTCGGCGCTCGCACGCTGACCGCCGGCCGGGATGTCAGGCTGCCGTCGTCCGGAAGCCGGAAGCCGGAAGCCGGAAGCCGGGTGCGGGAGCGGGAGCGGAAGCCGGGGGCGGCAGCAGCCCCTGCGCCAGCTCGCTCTCGTGCTCTGACCGGACGGGTACGCCAGCTTCCGGGCAGCCCTGCGATCGTGTCCGAGTCCCATGCCCCCGAAGTCGGCTGATCAGGGCAGAGTCCGCCGTAGCACGATCTCGCCCTCGTCGATCTCCCCGGTCTCTTCGAAACCGGCCGCGCGGTAGAAGCTCCGCGCCCGGATGTTCTCCGGCTCGACGCTCAGTTGGACCACATCGACCCGTCGTTCGCGCGCGATCCAATCGAGCGAGGCTTCCAGTGCCCGCCGCCCGATCCCTTGGCCTTGGGCACCGTGGTCAACCATGAAGCGCACGATGCTGTGACCATCGCTCGGCCGCTCCTCGTCGATCGGGTGGAAGAGTACGAACCCGACCGGCTCGTCCCGGTGGTAGACGACCTTGGCCTCGGCGTCCGGGTAGACGTAGGCAAGAGCCAGGGAGTCGACGTTCGGGGCGACGTAACCCTCCTGATCCGGACGGACCTTGAGGGCGAGGCACGCCTTGTAGTTCTCCGGAGTCACCGGGCGTAGTTCCACGACGTCGGCCATTGTCTCGGTCCACTTCCAGGAGGCTCGTGCCCACACGGGGGCGCGTACGGGAACGTCGGTGATCACGGCCACTCCTCGATCCATGACCCTGCGACATCACAAGATCCCCGACAGAGCCAGGGTTGCATGACCGTCGGCGGTGTGACGTTGGTCCGGCCCCCCAGGACCTGCGTGGACGACCACATGTTTACCGCCTCAGGGGCTGCCGGGGACTTTCCGGTTGCAGCTGTTCACCGCACCAGAGCTGCGCGCGGTCGACGGGACCATCCCGCGGCGTCCCGGAGGCGTCCCGGGGGTCGGCGAGCACCTGGCGGCGGCCGGCCCGGGCATCCCTTCGGCAGTGTGCGGTTCGCCTCGGCGTGGGCGTGGGGGACGTGCCGCGATGCGGGGGAGGGGCCGGCTGCGGCGGTGGGCTCCTTCCTGGAGAAGGGGTGCCGGCTCAGGAGGCACCCTGGCTGCTGCTGCTGCTGCTGCTGCCGGTCGCGGGAGCCGTGACCGCCCACGCGTGGACGGGGGACGCGGCATGCCCGGTGGCGGGCAGCCACGCGACGTACGCCGCGGCGGTGGAGCAACGCAGGCCTCGTAGGAGATGCCGCGCAGGGCGGCGACCGGGGCCCTGCGGCCGCGCTGGCTGATGACGGTGCCGTCGGCGGCGACAGGTAAGTGAAGGCTTCTTCCTGCCGCTTGCCCTCGTGTCGCTGATCCGCAGCGGCGCCGCGATGCCCGCAGCGCCGCGCACCATCAGTGTCCGTGATGGTATGACGGCGTCCCGGACGTGATCGTTCCCACCGCCTTGAGGGTCCGCAGGACAGGGGCCGTCTCCAGAGTGCGGATCGCCGTCACCGTGCCCAGACCGTGGGTGAGGTAGCGGTACAAGGCCGAGGTGTCCTCGCACAGGGCGTGAGCCACGAGGTTGGTGGGGCCGGTCGTATGGGCCACGAAGGCGAGTTCGTCATGGCGGGCCAATGTCGTGGCCACCTCGTCGAGATGCGCCGGGGCGACCGCCATCCACAGCAGGACCTTGGTGCTGCCCCCCAGAAGCGCGGGGTCGAGCTCCACGTCGAAGAAGATCGCTCCACATTCGCGCAGGCCGTCCAGCCGGCGCGACACCGTCGCCGGCGACCAGCCCGTGGTGGCCGCGAGGTCACCGACACTGGTGCGGCCGTCTCGTCGCAGGGCGTCCATCAGGGCGTGGTCTGCGGGTGAGAGCCGCACTGGCCGGTGCTCCGCCGGGGACGGGGAGCCGATGCATCCCGTGGGTCTCGTGCCTCTCAGCAGGCGTTGCTGTCGCGGTGTGAGGGCGTTGGCGCTCATGCGCCACGGCGTGCGCCAACCGATGTAGGCGTGCAGCAGTTGATGCGCGGAGACGGCGGTGAGCCCGACGCTGGGCGGGAGCTCGCGCAGGAGCAGGGTATGGCCGTGTGCCGTGCCCAGGGGTGTTTCGAGTACCGCGACGACTTCGGTGCCGCCACCGGTCAGGTAGACCCACGAGGTGTCCTCGCGTCGAACCAGGGCGCGGGCGAGATCGAGTGCCGTCTCGGGGGCCGCGGTCAGGCGGAGCAGCCACTGTTCGTGGCCGGTCAGATGGGGGTCGGGCAGTCCGACGACGCGGAACGCGGCGTGTTCGCGCAGTCTCTCGTAGCGGCGGGAGATCGTCTGCGGGGACACGGTCAGCACGTTCGCTATGTGCGTGAAAGAGGCACGTCCGTCGATGTGCAGCGCATGGATCAAGGCGCGATCGAGGTCGTCGAGCATTCGCACACCATCCTTCACGCACCACGTGGCAGGGCGCGGCAAGTCGCCGGTGGCGACGCCCGAACACGTCGGTGCTCCGCTCGGTCGTGATCCGGGCCGCCCGGCCGCCCGGAAGGCCGAGGGGGGAGTCCGCTCCCCCCTCGGCGGTGGCGGCGAGCGTTCGCAGCCACGGAGAACGGGTCAGTCCCTGATCACCGACTTGCAGCGCATCAGGAACTCGGCGAGATAGCCGTCGTGCGGCATGCCGGACTCCATCCAGTACGTTCGGTGGTCTCCCACGTACACGTTACTGATCGAGGGTTCTTCCAGCAGTCCGTCGACGAGCCGGTCGTCGTGTGTCATCGCCGTCAGGACGAGGCTGTTCCGCAGGGGCGCGAGGCCCGCTTCCCGCGTCCACGGAGCGACCCACACGCAGGGGAACGGGAGCTCGACGGAGGCCTGCGACGCATCGGGCCGGTCGAGTTGGTGGACCGCGGGCCGGAGGACGGCGCTGCCGTCGCCCAGTTCGTCGGCGATGCCGTCGCCGCCCAGCCATGCCTTCGCGCCTGCCGCCTTGTGCGACAGGTGCGCCTCGAAGGCCTTGGCCGTGGCGAGCGGCTGCACGGGGCAAACCGCCCCGGGATCCTCGGGCGGCAGACTGGGTACCGAGGAGAGACGTTCGGCCAGCGCCTCGCAGAGCGGGGTCGGGTCGCCCTCCACGAACACGGCGGTGGTGTTGACGCAACCGGTGCCGCCATGGCCGCTCACGGAGTCGACGATGGTGTCGAGGTTGTCCCGCCAGTCCACCTCCGCGGTCAGCAGGATCTTCGAGCGGCCCGGGCCCTGAGGGAGGATCGACGCGTCCGTGACGTACTTGCGCACCACGTCCTCGCCCCCGTAGACCATGCCCAGATCGGCGCCGCGCAGTAGGGCCTCCGCGGTGGCGTGGTCGGTCGGCAGCAGCACCACGTGGTCGTCGCCGAAGCCGGCGCCGCGCAGTGCCGTGATCAGCCGGTGCGGGGTGAAGGGCTCGCGCCGGGAGGGGCGGACCGCGACGCGGTAGCCCAGCGCGAGCGCCTCCGGCCAGAGGCTGTGCGGGCCGGGGTGGTTGCCGGCAGCGTGCACGGCGAAGACGCTGCCGCGCCGGGCCCATACCGCACGGCCCGTACGGGTCAGCGGGTCGTCCCAGCGCGTCACCGATCCGGCCGGCCTGGCGTGCTCCACGCTGTAGTGGACCTTCCTCAGCCGGGCCGCGATCGCCCGGGTGGTGGCCCGCACCTCGGAAATCGGGATCCCGCCGACCCGGCTGACCCGGTACTCGTACTCCGCGACCGACTGGCCGTCCAGGACGGCGGTCGAGAAGAGCTCGGCGGCACGGTCGATCATGCGGATCCGGTCGTCCAGTGCGGGACCGGAGGCGCGGTGCAGGGACTTCATCGTGCGCTCGACGAACAGCGGGGGCACCAGGCTCAGTTCGGCGACCTCCCCGCCCGCGACGTCGTGCACGGTCATCCGGTTGCGGGCCCTGTACGCGCCCTGCGCTCCCAGGGCGTCGAGTTGCAGGAGTTCGGTGCGGGGCCTGCGGGGCTCCGCCATCAGTAGACCCCCTCGATCACGGCCTCGTCCTCGAAGGTCTCGACCGGGGCGATGTCCGCCACCGCGTCCCCGATGTGGCCGGCGAGGGGCTCGATCCGGATCGCGGTGTCCCGCTCCAAGTTGTTGGGCAGGAAGAACGACTTGCTGACGTGGTGGACCAGGACGCGGCCGCGATCGCCGTACGCAACGGTCCCGAGCGTCACCGGATCGACGACGGAGAACGTCACGTACGGGCTGTAGGCATCGAAGACACAGCCGGAGTCCTCCGGGAGGTCCGGGCGCTCGCCGGCGAAGCCGAGGATCATGGTGCTGCCGTAGTTGCCGCACAGGACCGTCTTGGGGAAGACCTCGGTCTTGTAGAGGTGGCGTGAATCGGGATCCAGCTGGGTGCCACCCCAGCGGATGGCCCGTACCTTCTCGTCGACCAGTTCGGCCAGGTCTTCCCGGAGGGCGAGGCGTTCAAGGAGCGGGGGTGTGATGGTCAGGACGCCGATGTCCTGGGTACGCAGTACGAGCCCGGCCTGGTCGATGAGGTGTTCGGCGTAGGCGCCGGCGTCGGCGCCCCGTCCGCAGGCGATCAACTTCTTCACCCAGCGGGGGTCGAGGTCGACCGTGAAGCCGTGGCGCCCGTGGCTGGTCGCGGACCTGCGGAAGTACTCGCCCACGATGTGCGGGCCGGTCGGGACGAGTCCGAGCCAGTTCGCGCCGCCGGGGAAACCGTGGGCGTCGAGGTTGGCGTTGCTCCAGTGGAGCATGCGCTCCAGCCAGTCGCGGAGCAGGACGACCCGCTTGGGGGCTCCCGTGGTCCCACCGCTCTCGAAGACGCCGACGACGTCGGGGTGCCTGCCGTAGCCCCGGGGGATGAGGTCCTCGGCACGGACGTCGCGCAGTTCGGCCGACACGTTGGGGAAGAGCCTGAGGTCTTCGTGGGTGCGGACGTCGCTGCGGGGATCGAAGGGGAGGGTTCTGGCCCGTTCCAGCCAGAACGGGGAACCCGTGTCGGGGTGGAAGTGCCACTCCATGGCGGCCCGGATCAGCTCGTCCGGCTCGGGACGGACGGCGACGGGGAGGTCGAGGACTTCTGTGCTGGGGCGAGGCACGGGCACTCCTTCTCGGCGTATGAGGTGAGGGCGGGGCGGCCGGGCGGCGGGTGCGGAACCTCCGCCGGCCCGCCGCCGTGGTGTACGAAGCGCGGAGCTGGGGACGGAGTCACAGCTCGACGATGACGGCACCGATGTGCCGCCCTTCGATCACCTCCAGCAGGGCCTGTGGGGCCTGTTCGATGCCCTTGATCCGTACGTGGGGGAAGACCATCTCCCCGGCGCGGAGCCACGCACCGAATCGCTCGGTCCACTCCGCACGGTCGTCGAAGTCGTCCGAGCTGAAGCCGCGCATCACGATCCGTTTGTGGATGAGCGGCAGGGAGTCCAGCTCGACGGGTGCCGACGTACCCGTGCCGTCTTCGGAAAGCTGTCCGGACAGGGCGCCGACCAGGACGAACCGGGCGCCCGGACGTGCCGCATCCACAGCGGCCCGTAGCTGTTCGCCGCCGACGTTGTCGAAGAAGACGTCGATGCCGTCCGGTGCGGCCTTCGCCAGCTGTTCGGCGAGCGGTTCCGCGCCGCGTACGACGGCTTCGTCGTAGCCGAGTTCGGTCACTAGACGGTGGGCCTTCTGGCGCGAGCTGGTGCTGGCGATGACGCGGCCGGCGCCCAGTCGCTTGGCGATCTGCCCGGCTATCGATCCGATTCCGCTACCGCCGGAGGAGACGAACACCGTGTCCCCGGGGCGGAGTTGGACCCCGCGGGTCAGCGCTGCGTAGGCCGTCCAGCCCTGCTCCAGATGGGTGATCGGATCGGGCAGGGCCTCGCAGTCAAGACGCGCACACTCGGCCGCGGGCACGACGGCGTATTCGCGCCAGCCTAGCCAGTGCGACACCAGATCGCCCGGCCGCAGCGTGCTGTCCTCAGGGGCTCGGACGACCTCGCCGATCGCCGCCCCGACCAGGGTGTCGCCGGTGTTGAGCACGGGGAACGGCGTGTCCCGTGTCGCGCCCGCGATGAGGATGCGCAGTGTGGCGAAGACATGGAAGAAACGGTTCCGGACGAGCACCTCGCCTCCCCCCGGCGGAAGCAGGGGGGTCTCGACGACACGGAGGTGCTCCAGCCGCGGCAAACCATCAGGCTTGGCAACGAGGCGGACTTCTCTCTGGGTAGCGGGCAGGGCTGCCATTCACGCTCCTGAGCAGGAAGAACGGTAGGGAAGTGGAGCCCCGGACACAGGAAGTGACCAAGGGATTCCAGCGTGGAGTCGGCCGCGTCGTCACCTCCAGTCAGGGCGTCGAACTGGAGCATTTTTTCCATCCCGGGCGGCTGCCTGAAGGAAGCGCACACCGTACGTCGGTCTGATCACCGCCACCGCGGCATCGACGAGCGCGGGCAAGCACCGTGACCGGTGTGGGATTTCACCACCACACCATCCTTCGATGGAAGGAATCCTCCATCTCCACGCTCTGGCTGGAGTCGCCGGATCGGCGCCTCCACTGTGGCTCGTGGTCGAACTCGAAGCCCTGCCCCGGGGGAGTCGGGTCGATGTACCGACGATGATGGAGAGGACTCCGATGACTGCTGAGCGTGTGCTCGCACCGACTCCCACTGCGGCGTACCGATGGCGGTGGCTGGCGCTCACCGCCCTGCTGCTCGGTGAGGCCATGAACCTGCTGGACGCGACCATCGTTCAGGTTGCCGCGCCCGCGATTCACACCGACCTGGGAGGGTCGGTGTCCGATGTCCAGTGGTTCACGACCGCCTACACCCTCCCGTTCGCGGTGCTGCTGATCACCGGTGGCCGGCTGGGTGACATCGCCGGCCGACGGCGCATGTTCGTCGTCGGAATCACCGGATTCATGCTGGCCTCCGCCGCATGCGCCCTGGCGCCGACGGTGGGTCTGCTGATCGCCTTCCGCGTGGTGCAGGGCGCCGCGGCGGCCGTGATCATTCCTCAGACCATCGGCCTGATCAAGACCATGTTCTCCGGCGGCGAGATGGCCAAGGCCCTGGGCAGCATCGGCCCCGTGATGGGCTTGGCCGCCGTCTGCGGCCCGGTGCTCGGCGGCGTTCTGACCCATGCCGACCTGTTCGGCTCGTCGTGGCGCGCGGTCTTCCTGGTCAACGTCCCGCTCTCCGTGGTCGTCCTGGCCATCGCCCCCAAGATGCCGGAGGACCGCGCCCCGAACCGCCCCACCCTCGACCTGACCGGCACGCTCCTGGCCGTGCTCGGTATCGGGCTCGTCGTCTACCCGCTCATCGCCGGCGACATCTCCGCGCTCTCCGGGTGGGGCTGGGCGGCCATCGTGGCCGGTCTGGCCGTGATGGTCGTGTTCGCGCTGCACCAGCGTCGGGTGGCCGCGAGCGGCCGTAGCCCGCTGGTGGAGCCGAGTCTGTTCACGCGCCGCAGCTTCCCGGCCGCCCTGGTGACCTCGACCGCCTTCTTCGCGGTGACGAACGGTCTGATGATGGTCATCGTGCTGCAGCTCCAGCTGGGGCTCGGCATCGACGTGCTCGACGCGGGTCTCACGCTCGCGCCGTGGTCGGTCGGTCTGGCCGTCGCGTCGTGGGTGGCCGGCGCCCATCTGATCCCGCGCCTCGGCCACCGCACGATGTACCTCGGTCTCGCCGTGTTCCTGGCCGGGGCGCTGGCCGCCATCGCCGTGTACCACTCGGCCGCCCCCGCGGCGTACCCCTCGCGGCTGCTGGTCGCGCTGGGCGTCATCGGCGTCGGCGCAGGCCTCTTCAGCCCCGCCTTCTTCAGCATCTCCCTGCACCCGCTGAAGCCTCAGGAGATCGGGACGGCCGCCGGGCTGCTGAACGCGGTCCAGCAGCTGGGCGCCACGCTGGGCGTCGCCGTCCTGGGCAGCATCTACCTCAACCATGCGGCGTCCGGTGGCGCCTCGGCCTCGCTGCACGCGATCGAGGTCGCCTTCTGGGTTGCCGTGGCACTGGTGGTGGTCAGCTTCGTCAGCAGCCGGCTGATGGTCGAGAAGGAAGCCCCGGACAGCACTGGGGCGCAGCACTGATCGGGCCACCGGCCCGAACGGTCCATGCGGCGGCCTCACGGCCGCCGCATCGGCATGTCCGGCCGCGCCGGCCCGTAACGGAACGAGGGACGTCATGACCGCGCGCGCGTGATCGGGGCGGTGCGCCGGCTGCGGGCGAGATCCGTGATCATCGGGCTCGCCGCCTTGACGTTCTGCAGTACCGGGCTGGTCTCGAGGGTGTGGATCGCGCCGAGGGAGCCGAGCCGACGGGCGAGGTAGTGGTGCAGGTCGGCCGGGTCCTTGCACAGCGCCTGGGCCACCAGGTTGGTGGGGCCCGTGGTCGCAGCGACGAAGGCGAGTTCGTCGTGGCCCGCCAGGGTCGTCGCCACGTTCTCCAGTTGTGCGGGGCTCACCGACATCCAGAGCAGTGCCCGGGTGTTGGCACCGAGCAGCCCGGTGTCGACCTCCACGTCGAAGAAGATGGCTCCGCCCGCCTGCAGGTCGGCCAGACGGCGCGCGACGGTGACGGGGGACCAGCCGGTCGCCTGGGCGAGTTCCGCGTGACTGGCACGCCCGTCCTTCTGCAGGGCGACCAGCAGATCCGCGTCCGAGTCGCTCAGTTGACGGGGCACAGCGACGTACGCCGTGTCGGAGGCGTCGTGCGAGCGGAAGATGCGCTGCTGCTCCTCGGTCAGGGTGTCGGCGCTCCGGCGCCAGGCGGTGGGGCCCCCGAGGTACATGTGCAGCAGGCAGTGGGCCGACACGGCGGTGATGTTGTTCGTGCGCGGGATGTCGCGCAACAGCAGGGAGTTGCCGACCGCGGCGTCGGTGGGCGTGTGGATGACCGCCACGATCTCGGTGCCGCCGGAGGTGAGTTTGACCCACGAGGTATCCGGGCGCCGGGCCAGGGCGCGGGCGAGGTCCTGTGCGGAGCTCGCTGCGGCGGTGAGCCTGACGAGCCACTGGGTCTGGCCGGCTCGGTGGGGGTCGGCGAGCCCGACGACCCGTAACGAGGCCTCGTCACGCAGTCGTCGGTAGCGGCGGGCGATGGTCTGGGGGGAGACGTCGAGAGCCGTGGCGATCTGGCTGAACGGTGCACGGCCGTTAAGGTGCAGCGCGTGGATCAGGGCACGGTCCAGGGTGTCGAGCATGCACTCATCCTTCACTAGGGGCCCGCTCCGTGGAATAAAGCTGAAGATACGGCAGGTCACGCTACCACCGCAGCCGGAAAGGCCCGCAGAATTCCATCAGTTCACCGCTCGTCGTGCACAATTGACACGTTCCGACGGGCGGATAAACGTTTCCGGCCCCTCTCTTTCAAGTTACACCTACAGAAACATCCCAGCCATAGGGAAACATCCCAGCCGTCATGAGGGCGTTTTCGGGCGTCGACACGCACCGGCGCGAATTCGTCGTTTTGTGCAGATTTTAACTCGCCTTGGGGAGGATTTGGTGGCTGAATTGAAGACGCCCTCGATAGGGGTCGGTCAGACCGCACTCTTCGTCGCATGGATGCGGCAGTTGGAAAGCGATCGTCCGGATGCGCTTTTCCGGGATCCGCTCGCCGCCGCGATGCTCTCGGCCCTGGCGGAGGATCCGGTACTGGCGGACGTGGCCGAGGTGATCAAGCAGACCCACACCAGCGCGGCCGGCTTCCCCACCTACTTCGCGGTGCGCACCCGGTTCTTCGACGACGAGGTGATCTCCGCGACCCTGCGCGGGATCCGCCAGGTCGTCACGCTGGCCGCGGGCGTGGACGGGCGCACCGTCCGGCTGGACCTGCCGGCCGGGACGCGCTGGTTCGAGGTGGACCTGCCGGAGATGATGCCGTTCAAGGACGCGCTGATCGAGCAGTCCGGCCTGCCCCTCGCGTGCGAGCGCCGCGGGGTGGCCGCGGACCTCCGGGAGGACTGGCAGGCGGCGCTGCAAGCTGCGGGTTTCGACCCGTCGCGGCCCACGATCTGGCTGATCGAAGGCCTCTTGATGTACCTGACGGACGCCGCCGGCGACGCGATCCTCGCCGGTGTCAGCGAGCTGTCCGCTCCGGGCAGCCAGCTCATGCTGGAGCACCTCAAGGCGGCCATGCTCGAAGAGGAGGGCAGGCCGGTACGTGAGCGGGTCGAAGAGCAGGGCGCCTCCTGGCTCTCCGCCCGCGACGACCTCACCTCCTGGATGAGCGGCCACGGTTGGAGCGCCCGGGTGTACGCGGGCGACGATCCGCGGATCGGATACGGGCGCACGGTGGCGCCGCTCCCGGCGTGCTGGCTGGCGACGGGCACGCTCACTCGGCCCGCCGGCGATCCGGTGGACTGACGGTAAACCGCCGGCCCGGGCGGAGGGGAAACCGGAACTCAAAATTCCGCAGCGGAACCGCAATCCCGGACGCCCGTACGGTTTCCTTGTCGAAAAAATGTCAGGTGCCATCCATGAGTTTGTCAGATTACCGTAGGGCGGTCCGCCGCCGGCCATGGCGGAGTGGCATCCCGTTTGTTGCACGCGTTCGTACCAGCGACAGGTAACCGAGGCGTCGCGCCGTCACCACGCCATTACTGAATCCCCCAAGCCCAGCGGAGGAATCGCATGCCAGACGACACCGCACGCCCACGTCATCCAGAGGAGCCCTGCTTAGCGAAAAGCCATTGCGTGGTGTTGGGAGCGAGTATCGGCGGTCTGTTCGCCGCGCGGGTGCTGTCCGACACCTTCGACCGGGTGACGCTGATCGACCGGGACGCGCTGCCGGAGACGGACGAGAACCGAAAGGGCGTCCCGCAGGGCCGCCACGCGCACGCCATCCTGCCGGCCGGCACGAAGTGGCTCCAGGAAACGTTCCCCGGTCTGCTGGAGCAGTTCGAGGCGGACGGGGTGTCCGTGGTCCGGGAACCCGACGAGATGCACTTCGCGCCGGGAGGCCACCTCCTCAGCCAGAAGGGCCGCCGCAGGGACCCCATCCCCACCTACCAGCCGAACCGGCCCCAACTGGAAGGCGGAGTACGCGCACGGCTGAGGGCACTGGCGAACATCGAGATCATCGACCGGTGCGAGGCGTCCGGTCTCATCAACTCCCCGGACGGACGACGCGTCGTCGGCGTCCGTGTGGTGGACCGGGACGACGGAGCCGAGCGGGAAATCGCCGCGGACCTCGTCGTCGACGCGACAGGTCGCGGCGGACGCACGACGCGCTGGCTCGCGGATCTGGGCTACGACCAGCCGCAGGAAGACCGCCTCGCCATCGACATCAAGTACGTCAGCCGGAACCTGAAGGTGGCACCGGGCGCCCTCGGCAGCAAGAAGGTCGTCATCGTCGGCGCGTGCCCGGGACGGCCGACCGGCGCGACCTTCCTCCAGCACGGCGACGACCACTGGATGCTGACGCTGATCGGCTACGGCGGGCACCACCCGCCCACCGACCCGGGCGAGTTCCTGGAGTTCGCCAAGCCCATCCTGCCGCCGGATGTCTTCGAGGTCCTCTGCGTCGCCGAACCCCTCGACGACCCGGTCGCCCACCGCTATCCGGCGAGCGTGCGCCGGCGCTACGAGCGGCTGGAACGTTTCCCCGACGGACTGCTCGTCTTCGGTGACGCCCTCTGCAGCTTCAACCCCGTCTACGGCCAGGGGATGTCCGCGGCCGCCCTGCAGGCCGAGGCGTTGCAGGATGCCCTGGCCCAGGGCCGGGACCAGCTGCCCAGACGCTTCTTCAAGACGGCTGCCCGCCGCATCGAGGTCGCCTGGCAGATGGCCCTCGGCAGCGACCTCTCGCTGCCCGAGGTGCCGGGCCCTCGGCCGCTGCCGGTGCGCGTCCTCAACGCGTACTTCGGCTGGCTGATGACCGCTGCGGAACACGACTCGGCGCTGACCCAGGAGTTCGTCAAGGTCAGTTCCCTCCTCTCGCCCCCGACGATCCTGCTCGCCCCCGCCACGATCGGGCGGGTCGTCGTCGGAAACCTGCGCCGACGTCCTCCCGCACGCTGAACATCCGAAACGAAGAACGTGGCATGAAAGGCCGTCACGCAGGTCAGCCATGCCCTTTTCCTGACAGATGAATTCTCTGTGCACCGATAGAACTTCCTTGACTTCGACGTATTCGGAGTCCTAGCGTTCCAGAGCCGAGAAATGCGAAGGGAATGATTCGGAATGTCAAATCCGGTGGCCGTTTCCGCCGTGGAGACTCCCGACCGCGCCGAACTCGTGAAGCGGGCCGAAGGGCTGCGGGACCTGCTGTGGGAAGACGCCGTCGACTGCGAACGCGAGCGGCGCGTACCCGAACGAGTCGTCTCGTCCATGACCGAGGCCGGCCTGCTGCGGCTGATGACACCACGGCGGCTCGGGGGCCACGGGACGGACATGCGCACCCTCCTCGAGGTCGCCACCGCGCTCGGTCGCGGCTGCTGCTCCGCCGCCTGGATAGCCGGCGTCCTGAACGCCGGGAACTTCGTGGCGTCGCTGTTCCCTCCGGCCGCAGGCGACGAGGTGTGGGGCGAGAACCCCGACGCCCGGTGCGCCCTGGTCCTGGGGCTACCCGCGCAGAACGTCGAGCGGGCTGACGGCGGCGTCGTCGTCAGCGGCGAGTGGGCCTACGTCTCCGGCTGCCTGCACGCCCAGTGGGTCAGCGCCCTGATCGCCGTCCCTACCGCCGAGGACCGGCCCGACATCCAGTTCGCCCTGATGCCGGCCGACGCGGTCACCATCAAGGACACCTGGCACTTCGCCGGCATGCGCGGCACCGGCAGCAACACGGTCGTCGCCGACCGGCTCTTCGTACCGAGCCACCGTCTGGTGCCCTACGTGCCCATCCTCAACGGCGAGACCGACGGTGTCGTCGACGCCGATCTGCCCTACCGCAACAGCTTGACCGGCCTGTTCGCCATCGGCCTGATCGGTGCGCTGATCGGCGGCGCCAAGGCCGCCCTCGGCTACGTCCGCGACAAGGGCCCCACCCGTCCCGTCGCTGGCTCCACCTACCGCGACCAGACGCAGTCGCCGACCTTCCAGCTCGACCTGGCCGACGCCACGTCGAAGATCGACACGGCCAAGCTGATCGCCCTGCGCATCGCCGACACCGTCGACGAGTACGCCCGGGCCGGCAGGAACATCGATCTGACCGTCCGGGCCCGCAACCGGCTGGAGTCCGCCCAGGTCGGTCGGCTGTGCCGGGAAGCCGTCGACACCCTGCTGACCGCCCACGGTTCCTCCGCCTTCAACGAGGCCAACCCGCTCCAGCGGCTCTGGCGCGACATCAACGTCGGCAGCCGCCACGCCGGCTTCGGCATGGGCATCCCCGAGCAGGTCTACGGCCGCGCCCTCGTCGGCCAGGACCCCCGCGACATCAGCTTCATCGTCTGACCGGATGCCCCGATGCCCCGATGCCCCGATGACCGAGGCACGGCTGATCCTGACCGTTCGCCATCCACCGCTGAGGACCCCCATGGCAGAGCCCCGCATACCCACCGACGAGACCGGGCTGCGCGACCACAACCGCGCCGTCGTCGAGCAGTACATGAACACCCGAGGTGAGGACCGGCTCCGGCGGCACCTCCTCTTCACGGAGGACGGTGTCGGCGGGCTGTGGACCACGGAGAGCGGCGAGCCGATCGTCATCCGCAGCCGCGACCGGCTGGGCGAGCACGCCGTCTGGTCGCTCAAGTGCTTCCCCGACTGGGCCTGGACCAACATCGAGATCTTCGACACCCAGGACCCCAACCGTTTCTGGGTCGAATGCGACGGTGAGGGAAAGATTCTCTTCCCCGGATATCCCGAAGGCCTCTACCGCAATCACTTCATCCATTCCTTCCTGTTCGAGAACGGGAAGATCAAGCAGCAGCGCGAGTTCATGAACCCGTGCCAGCAGTTCCGGTCCCTGGGAATCCCCGTCCCGCGCGTCGAGCGCGAGGGAATTCCGACCTGACAGGCTGCCGAAACGAGCACGGGACCGACATGATCCGGCCGTTCATTCACGTAGCCTCACGGGGGGCAAAATCGTGGGACATGCAGTAACCGAAATGCAGATCGCCAAAGCCCTGCAACAGCCCGAATGGAACGATCTCTCACAGGTCCAGCGCGTGCGGGAGATCCTCGGTTCCCGCCCGCCGCTGGTCCGCGTGGACGACGTCCACACGCTCCGCTCGCTGCTCGCGTCCGTCGCCGCCGGCGAAGCACACGTGGTGCAGGCGGGCGACTGCGCGGAGGACCCGGAGGAGTGCACCGCGGAGCACGTGCGGCGGAAGTCCGCCGTGCTCGACCTGCTGGCCACCACGCTCAAGATGGTCACCGGCAAGCCCGTCATCCGAGTCGGGCGCATCGCGGGACAGTTCGCCAAGCCGCGGTCCAACTCCTTCGAGCAGGCCGGCGGCCTGGTCCTGCCCGTGTACCGCGGTCACATGGTCAACAGCCCGGAACCCGATCTGGAGAAGCGGCAGCCGGACCCACTGCGCATCCTCACCGGATACATGGCGGCGGGCGACATCATGGAACACCTGGGCTGGCGCGCACCGGCCCTGCGTGCGTGGCCGGGCATCGAACCCCTGGTGTGGACCAGCCACGAGGCACTCCTCCTGGACTACGAGGTCTCCATGATCCGCGAAGTCGGAGACGGGCGGCGCTGGCTCGGTTCCACACACTGGCCGTGGATCGGCGAACGGACCCGGCAACTGGACGGCGCCCATGTCGAGATGCTCGCCGACGTCGTGAACCCCGTGGCCTGCAAGGTGGGCCCGTCCATGACCACCGAAGAGATCACCGCCCTGTGCGAGCGTCTCGACCCGCTCCGGGAGCCCGGCCGCCTCACGCTCATCTCGCGCATGGGCGCCGATGCCGTCGAAGAGCGCCTGCCGTCCCTGGTGGCGGCGGTCCGCGCCGCGGGGCATCCCGTCATCTGGCTGTGCGACCCCATGCACGGCAACACCGTCACCGCACCGGGCGGGAAGAAGACCCGCCTGCTGACCACCCTCGCCCGGGAGATCACCGGATTCCGGCGCGCGGTGGCGGCCGCGGGCGGTGTGGTCGGCGGACTGCACCTGGAGACCACCCCGGACGACGTGACCGAGTGCGTCGCCGACATCACCTCGCTCGGATCGGTCGGCGACCGGCACACCACGTTCTGCGATCCCCGCCTCAACTCACGGCAGGCCGTCTCCCTGGTCACCGCATGGTCCGACGCTCTGTGAACACCGCCGTTTCGGCCACATCACTGGAAAGGAGTGGTTCGATGGCCGGATTACCGCCCATCGCGCCCTACCCGCTGCCCACCGCCGAGAGCCTGCCCGAGAACCTGGCGCAGTGGACCCCCGATCCGGAGCGCGCCGTCCTTCTCGTCCACGACATGCAGCGCTACTTCCTGAACGCCCTGCCGGACCCGCTGCGCACGGAGCTCGTCCACAACACCGCCCAGCTGCGCAAGCGGTGTGCCGCCGCCGGCGTGCCGGTGGCGTATACCGCGCAGCCCGGCCGCATGACCGACGAGGAACGCGGGCTGCTCAAGGACTTCTGGGGGCCGGGCATGCGCACCGACCCCGCCGACCGCGCAGTGACGCCCGAGCTGGCGCCCGCCGAGGGCGACTGGACGTTCACGAAATGGCGCTACAGCGCCTTCTTCCGTTCCGAGCTGCTGCCGCGCATGCGGGCCGAGGGCCGCGACCAGCTCATCCTCTGCGGTGTCTACGCACACGTCGGCATCCTGGCGACGGCGCTGGACGCCTTCACCCACGACATCCAGCCCTTCCTGGCCGCCGACGCCCTGGGCGACTTCTCCGAGGACGACCACCGGCTCGCCCTCGACTACGCGGCCCGACGGTGCGCGATGGTCGTCCTGTCCGCGAAGGTGTTCGCATGAGCGGCCGGAAGCAGGGCGACCTGCTCGACGCCGTCCTGGGCCTGGAGCCGGCTGCCTTCGCCCTGCTGCACCGGCCGGAGTCCGGTCTCCCGGACACCGTCGACGTCCTGACCGGGGACGTCACCCTGTACGGGACGCTGGCGGACGTCCCCTTCCGGGGGCCGGACGCCGGCGCGCCCCGTACCGAGCACGACGTCCTGGTCGTGGTGCCGTACCGGCAGATCACCGAGCGGGGGTTCACAGCGCCCGACGACGGCGAGCCGGTCGTCGCGCTGTCGATCGGCGAGCAGGCCGGTGTGCCCCTGGCCGAGCTCCTCGCACGCCTCCCGGACACCCCGACCCCCGTGACGGCCCGCGGCTTCGACGTCGACGACGAGCAGTACGCCGAGACCGTACGGCGCGTGGTCGAAGACGAGATCGGCACGGGCGAGGGCGCCAACTTCGTCATCAAGCGCTCCCTCGTCGCCGAGATGGGCGACTACTCGCTGAACAGCGCGCTGGCGTTCTTCCGCCGTCTGCTGGAACGCGAGCAGGGGGCGTACTGGACCTTCCTCATCCACACCGGCCGGCGGACCTTCGTCGGCGCCACGCCCGAGCGTCACATCTCCGTGAGCGACGGGACCGCCGTGATGAACCCGATCAGCGGCACCTACCGGTATCCTCCCGCCGGCCCCACGCTGGAGGGTGTCACCGAGTTCCTCGCGGACCGTAAGGAGACCGACGAGCTGTACATGGTCGTCGACGAGGAACTGAAGATGATGGCCCGCATCTGCCCGGACGGCGGTCGGGTCCTGGGGCCGTACCTCAAGGAGATGGCCCGGCTGGCCCACACCGAGTACTTCATCGAGGGGCAGACCGACCGCGACGTGCGCGAGATCCTGCGCGAGACGATGTTCGCCCCCACGGTGACGGGCAGCCCGCTGGAGAGCGCGGCACGCGTCATCCGGAAGTACGAACCCGAGGGGCGCGGCTACTACAGCGGTGTGGCCGCGCTGATCGGCCGGGACGTGGACGGCGAGCGCTCACTCGACTCGGCCATCCTCATCCGCACCGCCGACATCGATGAACACGGCCGCGTGCGCATCGGAGTGGGCGCCACCCTGGTGCGCCATTCCGATCCGGTCTCGGAGGTCGCGGAGACCCGCGCCAAGGCCGCCGGGCTGCTCGCCGCCCTGGAGGCCGGACCCGTGCGCCGCTTCGGGGCGCATCCGGAAGTCCGTGCCGCCCTCAGCCGCCGTAACAGCGGCATCTCCCGGTTCTGGCTGGAGGACGCCGCCGGCCGCCGGCCCGCCGTCACCGGGCTGGAGGGACTGAACGCACTGGTCATCGACGCGGAAGACACCTTCACGGCAATGATCGGACACCAACTCCGCGCCCAGGGCCTGCGGGTGCAGGTCAGCCGCTTCGACGAGCCGTACCGGTTCGACGGCCACGACCTCGTGGTGATGGGGCCCGGCCCCGGCGACCCCCGGGCCGCCGACGACCCCAAGGTCCGTCATCTCCGTTCGGCGATCGACGGGCTCCTGGAGCAGTGCCGGCCCTTCATCGCCGTGTGCCTGAGCCACCAGGTGCTCAGCCTGTCCCTCGGCCTCGACCTCGTGCGCCGCAAGGTCCCGAACCAGGGCGTGCAGCGGGAGATCGACCTGTTCGGCTCCCGGGAACGCGTGGGCTTCTACAACACGTTCGCCGCCCGCAGCACCGAGGACAAGCTCGACATCGAGGGGATCGGGCGGGTGGAGGTGAGCCGTGACCAGGGCACCGGCCAAGTGCACGCGCTCCGCGGCCCGGGTTTCGCCTCGATGCAGTTCCACGCCGAGTCGGTGCTGACCGTCGACGGGCCGCGCATCGTCGGGCAGACCATCCGGGAGGTGTTCGACCGTGCGGGTTGACATCGCCTGGTGGGACCTCGACGGCTCCCCACAGACCATCGACTCCCTGCGCGAGCACCTGCGGGACGGCACCGTCGACGCGTGGCGCGAAGTCCCGGGCCTGCGGTTGAAGTTCTGGATGGCCGACCGGCTGCGCAACCGCTGGGGCGCGGTCATGCTCTGGGAGTCGGACCGTCCGGCCGGCCTCCCGGCGAACCGCGCCGCCGAACTGATCGGCCGCCCGCCCACCCACCGGACCGGATTCGACGTCGAGGCCACAGTCGAAGGCGCGTACGCACTCCGCGAACTGCAGGGCCTCGGCCCGGTGTTCGCGCCATCGGCTGCACCGACCACCTTCATACCCGGGAAAGAGACACCGTGCACGCATACATAGTGGTGGACGCCTTCGCGCGCCGGCCGCTCGAAGGCAATCCCGTGGCCGTCTTCTTCGACGCCGCGGACCTGAGCGGCGAGACGATGCAGCGCATCGCCCGGGAGATGAACCTCTCCGAGGTCACCTTCGTCCTGCCGCCGCAGCAGGGCGGTGACGCGCGGATCCGCATCTTCACCCCCGTCAACGAACTGCCGTTCGCGGGTCATCCCCTGCTCGGTACGGCGGTGGCCCTGGGTCACACCATGAAGAAGGAGCGGCTGCTCCTGGAGACCGCGATGGGCCCCGTCCCGTTCCGGCTCCGCGACGACGACGGCGTCCCGGCGGTGCGGATGGAGCAGCCCGTACCCACCTGGCAGCCGTACGAGCACAGCGCCGAGCTCCTGGAGGCGCTCGGCGTCGCGGAGTCCACGACACCGGTCGAGATCTACCGCAACGGCCCCCGGCACGTCTTCGTGGGGCTCGAGAGCGTGGCCGCGCTGTCGGCGCTCCGCCCGGACCACCGGGCCCTGAGCCGGTTCCCCGACATGGCGGCCAACTGCTTCGCCGGCGAGGGCACCCAGTGGCGGACCCGTATGTTCTCCCCTGCCTACGGGGTGGTGGAGGACGCGGCGACGGGATCGGCCGCCGGCCCGCTCGCCATCCACCTGGCCCGGCACGGGCTCAGCACGTACGGGGAAGGGCTCCGGATCCTTCAGGGGGTCGAGATGGGCCGCCCCTCGCTGATGTTGGTGACCGCGGAAGGCACCGGCGAGCACGTCCGGAGCGTGCAGGTCGGCGGCCACGGCGCCATCGCAGCCCGCGGCACGATCTACGTCTAGCGAGGACCACGTGAACACCAGTCAGTTCGAAAGCCTCACCGGCGAGATCGACATCGACTTCCCCGAGTACGACGCCCCACCGCCCGACCCCATGCCGCTGATCCACCGGTGGATCGCCGAGGCGACCGCGTACGGCGTGCGGGAACCCCGCTCGCTCGCCCTGGCCACCGCCGACAGCCGGGGACGGGCTTCCAACCGCATCGTCGCCGTCACCGAGGTCGACGACCGCGGACTGGCGTTCGCCAGTCACACCACCAGCCAGAAGGGC
The DNA here is from genome assembly GCF_026340975.1 of Streptomyces sp. NBC_01214. Lineage (GTDB taxonomy): Bacteria > Actinomycetota > Actinomycetes > Streptomycetales > Streptomycetaceae > Streptomyces. Next base: position 4,934,884 of record NZ_JAPEOS010000001.1, read on the forward strand.
CGCGAACTGGCCGTCACGGGATGGGCCTCCGGCCTCTTCTACTGGCGCGAGACCGGCCAGCAGCTCATCGTCTCCGGCCCGGTGGCACGGCCGAGCGACGCCGCGTCCGACGCCTTCTGGTCCGGCCGCCCGGTCCCCCTGCACGCCATGTCCTCGCTCTCCCGGCAGAGCGAACCGCTCGACGGCACGGCGGCAGTGGCCGCCCTGCGCGCCGAAGCGGCCCGTCTGGAGGCCGCCGGCACCCCGCTGCCCCGCCCGGACCGCTTCGTCGTCTACCGGCTGGCGCCGGTCGTCGTCGAGTTCTGGTGCGCCGACTCCGAGCGACTGCACCGCAGGCTGCGCTACGACCGCCAGGACCACGGGTGGCAGGTGAGCCGGCTCCAGCCCTGACCACGACGAACCGGAGTTGACACCATGGAACGCACCGCCCTGACCCGGGCCATGGCCCGGGTCCCCGGACCGGTGACCGTCGTGACCACGATCGACGGCACCGGCAAACGCTGGGGATTCACCGCCAATTCGTTCACGTCCGTCTCCCTCGAGCCTCCCCTCGTCCTGGTCTGCCTGAACAAGACCGCCAGCACGCACGAGGCGTTCACCGCGGCCGACCGCTTCCTGATCAACGTACTCGCGCACGGCGAGGACGACGTCGCGCTGCGCTTCGCCCGGTCCGGGGTCGACCGGTTCGCCGACGCCGACATGGAGCCCTGCGAACTGGGGCTGCCCGGGTCGCACGGCGCCTGCGTCCGCGTCGCCTGCTCGATGCACGCCGTCCTCGACGCGGGCGACCACAGCATCCTCGTCGGCCGCGTGGTGGACACCCACACTAACGACCGGACCCCGCTCGTGTACTACAACCGGGCCTTCGCCCACCCGGCCACCGACGCCGACACGGGCACCGAGGAGCCGGTCAAGATCCTGCACCTGGCGGACTGGTGACCGCTGCCATGGAGAACACCGTGAAGGACGCGGTGAAGGTCGCCGTCGTCTACTACTCCTCCACGGGCCATGTCGCCGACATCGCCCACGAGATCGCGGAGACGGCAGAGAAGGCGGGCGCCGAGGTCCGCTTGCGCAAGGTGCGGGAGCTGGCTCCCCGGGACGCCATCGAATCGAATGCGACCTGGGCCGCCCACGCGGCGGCATCGGCCGGGATCCCGGTGGCCGAGGTCGACGACATCGTGTGGGCCGACGCCGTCCTCATGGGGTCGCCGACGCGGTTCGGGAACGTGTCCGCCCAGCTCAAGCAGTTCCTCGACACCCTGGGCGGTGCCTGGCGCAAGGGTGAACTCGCCGACAAGATCTACAGCGGCTTCACCTCGACGGGCAGCCCGCACGGAGGCAACGAGTCCACTCTGCTGGCCTTGATGCAGTCCTTCCACCACTTCGGCGGAATCGTCGTCGCCCCCGGTTTCACGCACCCGGACAAGTTCGTCGACGGCAACCCCTACGGGACCGCGCACCACGACGCCGGTGGCACTGCGCCGGTCGGCGACGTCACCCGCAACGCGGCCCGCGTCCAGGCCGAGCGCGTGGTGACCCTCGCCCGGGCGGTCGCCGCCCGGTCCGGCGGAAGCCGCTAGCGGCTCCGCACCCCGTACGGAACACGAAGGGCAGCCCCCGTCGATGCCCCTGCCCGTCGGCAGAGGCCGGACTACGGCGCCGTCGGCCCGGTCCGCGTTCCCGCCGGCCGGAGAGCCCCCACGTCCCCCGGGGGCCCTCCGGCCCGGCCCCAGCCACCCCACGCACGTTCCACCACCAGTCAGCAGCCGCTGCGACCCAGGGAGAGCCATGCCCCGCCGCCTGTTCACATCCGAGTCCGTGACCGAGGGCCACCCCGACAAGATCGCCGACAGGATCAGCGACACGATCCTCGACGCCCTTCTCCAGGAGGACCCGCGGTCGAGGGTCGCCGTGGAGACCCTGATCACGACCGGCCAGGTCCACGTCGCCGGGGAAGTGACCACTACCGCGTACGCCGACATTCCCGGGCTGGTCCGCGAGGCCGTCCTCGACATCGGCTACGACTCGTCCACGAAGGGCTTCGACGGCCGGTCGTGCGGCGTCTCCGTCTCGATCGGCGCACAGTCCCCCGACATCGCGCTCGGCGTGGACCCGTCCGGCGAGGACGGCGACGCCCTGCAGACGCAAGGCGCCGGCGACCAGGGGCTGATGTTCGGATACGCCTGCGACGAAACGCCCGAACTGATGCCCCTGCCCATCCAGTTGGCGCACCGGCTCGCGTACCGGCTCTCCCAGGTCCGCAAGGACGGCATCGCACCGTATCTGCGTCCGGACGGCGAGACCCAGGTGACCATCGAGTACCTCGGCAGCCGTGCCGTCCGCCTGGACACGGTGGTCGTCTCCGCGCAGCACGCCGCCGACGTCGACCTGGACGACCTGCTGGCTCCCGACATCCGCACGCACGTCGTCGAGCACGAACTCGCGCGGCTGGCGGACGACGGGATCAAGTTGGAGACCGAGGACCACCGGCTGCTCATCAACCCCACCGGACGATTCGAGATCGGCGGCCCGATGGGCGACGCCGGACTCACCGGCCGGAAGATCATCATCGATACGTACGGGGGCACGGCCCGGCACGGCGGCGGAGCGTTCTCCGGCAAGGACCCGTCGAAGGTGGACCGCTCGGCCGCCTACGCCATGCGCTGGGTCGCGAAGAACGTCGTCGCCGCCGGTCTCGCCCGCCGCTGCGAGGTGCAAGTCGCCTACGCCATAGGCAAGGCCGAGCCGGTCGGCCTCTTCGTCGAGACCTTCGGCACGGCCGCCGTGCCGCACGCGGCCATCGAGACGGCCATCAGGGAGGTCTTCGACCTGCGCCCGGCTGCCATCATCCGCGACCTGGACCTGCTGCGCCCGATCTACGCCCGGACCGCCGCCTACGGCCACTTCGGACGCGAGCTGCCGGACTTCACCTGGGAGCGCACCGACCGCGTGGACGCCCTGCGCCGCGCAGCGGGGTGCTGACATGAGGATCGCCGTCACCGGCTCCATCGCCACCGATCACCTGATGACCTTCCCCGGCCGCATCACCGACCAACTCCTTGCCGACCGCCTGGACCACGTATCGCTCTCGTTCCTGGTCGACTCCCTGGAGGTCCGGGACGGCGGCGTCGCCGCCAACATCGCGTACGGGCTGGCCACTCTGGGACACCGTCCCCTCCTGGTGGGCGCGGTGGGCGCAGACTTCGACCCGTACGGCTGGCGACTGGCCGACCAGGGGGTGGACATCTCGGCTGTCCACATCTCGCCCACCCGGCACACGGCTCGCTTCCTGTGCACCACCGATCAGGCCGGCAACCAGATCGCCTCCTTCTACGCGGGCGCGATGTCCGAGGCGGCGGCGATCGACCTGGCCGCCGTCGTCCGCGACCACGCCGGCCTCGACCTCGTCCACGTCGGCGCGGACGAACCCGCCGCGATGCTCCGCCACACCCGCGCCTGCCGCGCCCTCGGCCTCCGCTTCATCGCCGACCCGTCCCAGCAGCTCGCCCGTCTGAACGGCGAGCAGATCCGTGAACTGGTGGCCGGAGCCGACCACCTGTTCACCAACGAGTACGAGCGGGGACTGCTGCTCGCCAAGTCGGGCTGGACGCGCACCGACGTCTTGCGGCAGGTCGGCACCTGGGTGACCACCCTCGGCGAGAAGGGCAGCCGCATCGAACGCGCCGGTGATCCCGTGCTCGATGTACCCGCGGTCGCGGGGGCGACGGTCACCGACCCGACCGGTGTCGGGGACGCCTTCCGGGCCGGATACCTGGCCTCGTTCACGAAGGGCGAGCACGCCGTGGACTGCGCGCAGGCGGGCTCCGCCCTGGCCGCACTCGCCCTCGCCTCCGTCGGCACCCAGACCTACACCGCTTCCCCCGCCCTCCTGCGCGACCTGCTGACCACGTCGTACGAGGCCCCCGGCCGCCCGGCAACGGGCCTGCTGCCGGAGGACGCCCGGCCATGACCGCGACCACCCTGGCCCCCGCGCCCGTCCCGGCGGTCCAGCCGGGTCCCGCCGAACTGATCGCGTCCGACCACCGGTCGTACTCCTTCGAGTTCTTCCCGCCGAAGTCCGCGAAGGGCGAACGGTCCCTGTGGAGGGCGCTGCGCCGCGTCGAGCCCCTCCGACCCGCCTTCGTCTCGGTGACCTACGGTGCGGGCGGTTCCTCCCGGGAACGCACCACCTCCCTCACGGAACGCATCGCCGAGGACACGACGCTGCGCCCGGTCGCACACCTCACCGCGGTCGGCCACTCCACGGCCGAACTGCGCGCCATCATCGGCCGCTACGCCGACGCCGGCATCCGCGACGTCCTCGCGCTGCGAGGAGATCCGCCCGGAGATCCGAACGGGCCGTGGGTCCCCCACCCCAACGGGCTGAACCACGCCGCCGAACTCGTGGAACTCATCCGCGACTGCGGCAACTTCAGCATCGGCGTCGCGGCCTTCCCCGAGCGGCATCCGCGCTCGCCCGACTGGGAGGGCGACATCCGCCATTTCGTGGCCAAGTGCCGGGCGGGCGCGGACTACGCCATCACCCAGATGTTCTTCCGGGCCGAGGACTACCTGCGGCTGCGCGACCGGCTCGCGGCCGCCGGATGTTACACCCCCGTCATCCCCGAGATCATGCCCGCCACCCGCTACGAACAGATCAGCCGGTTCGCCCGGCTCAGCAACGCCACGTTCCCCGACCACCTCGCGATGCGGCTGCGGAGCGCGCAGTACGACCCCCGCACGTCCCACCGCATCGGCGTGGACCACGCCACCGGACTCGCCCAGCGTCTGCTCGACGAGGGCGCGCCCGGCCTGCACTACATCACGCTCAATGACTCGTCCGCCGCCATGGACATCCACCGGGCGCTGCGGCTGCCCGCACCCCCCGGTCACCGGCAGCCGGAAACCCCGGCGGCCGTCATCCCGGAGCAGACATGACCACGGACACCGCATCCGGCACCCACCCGGTCGCCCGGATGCCGGGCTCGAAGCGCCTGACGAAGACCCTCCCGACGTTCCGCGCCGAGTTGCGAAGACCCTTCCCGTGGTGCGGCCATCCGTCCGGTGCGGGCGCGTCCGGTGAGGAGGGCGGCTGATGAGCAGGTTGCGCTGGCTGACCGCGGGAGAGTCCCACGGCCCCGCACTCGTCGCCACGCTGGAGGGTCTACCCGCCGGCGTACCGGTCACCACGCGGATGCTGGCGGACCAGCTGGCCTGGCGGCGTCTCGGCCACGGACGTGGTGCGCGCATGACGTTCGAGCGGGACGAGGTCACCTTCCTGGGCGGTGTCCGGCACGGGCTGACCCTGGGCTCCCCGGTCGCGATCACCGTGGGCAACACCGAGTGGCCCAAATGGGAGCAGGTGATGGCGGGCGACCCGGTCGACCCCGAGGTCTTGGCCGGGCTGGCCCGCAACGCGCCGCTCACCCGGCCCCGGCCCGGCCACGCGGACCTGTCGGGGATGCAGAAGTACGGCTTCGCCGAGGCGCGGCCGGTGCTCGAGCGCGCCTCGGCCCGGGAGACGGCGGCCCGGGTCGCGCTGGGCGCGGTGCCCGTTCGTACCTGAAGCAGACCACCGGCATCGAGATCGTCAGCCACGTCATCGAACTCGGCTCCGCGAAGGCCCCCCCGAGGCGTCCGCCCGACGCCCGCCGACGTGGCGAGGCTCGACGCCGACCCGGTGCGCTGCCTGGACCCGGACGCGTCGAAGGCGATGGTCGCCGCAGTGGACCGGGCCCACACGGAGGGCGACACCGGCGCCGTCGAGGGGGGTCTGAGCACCGGTGGGTTGCTGTGGGTGCGCGCCGCGATGAAGCCGATAGCGACCGTGCCGCGGGCCCTGGGGACGGTGGACGTGGCCACCGGCGAGCCCGCGCGGGCCCACCACCAGCGCTCGGACGTGTGCGCGGTGCCGGCGGCCGGAATCGTCGCCGAGGCGATGGCCGCCCTCGTGCTGGCGGACGCGGTAGCCGAGAAGTTCGGCGGCGACAGCACACCTGAGACCCGCCGCGCCGTCCGGTCGTACCTCGACCACCTGACGATCCGGTGAGCGCGGCGTCCGCCCACCGTGAGTGAATTCGGCACGGGCGGCACAACCGGTGGAAAGAATCCGCGATGTGTCGCCGCTTGCTGGAGCCGCACTGCGGTGGACCGTCACGCTGGTCGAGTTGAGCCCGGGCTTGCCGGCTCACCGTGACGACGATGGATCACTGCGGTACGAGGAGAGAACGATGAAGATCACTCGCCACCTTCCGGGCGCACCGTGCTGGGCGGACCTCGACACTCCCGACGTCCCCTCCGCGCGCACCTTCTACTCCTCCCTGTTCGGCTGGGAGGCCCTTGAACTGCCCGGCGGTTACGTGAACTTCGCGCTGCGCGCGGAGAAGATCGTGGGCGCGATCAAGCTCAAGGAGGGTGAGGAGCACTCCGCGGGCTGGAGCGTCTACTTCATGACGGACGACCTGGTCGAGACGACGAAGGCGGTGGAGGCGGCCGGCGGCCGTGTGGTCAGTCCCCCGCGGAAGGTGTCGGTCGCCGGCAGTGCTGCCGTGTACAGGGCCCACGACGGGGCCCTCTTCGGTGCCTGGGAACCCGACAAGCACCCCGGCTCCGGTCTGGTGCGCGAACCCGGCACGCCGTCCTGGTTCGGGCTGAGCACCCCGGACGTCAACGGCTCCGCGGCCTTCTACGAGCAGGTCTTCGGCTGGACGGCCCTGCCGCCGACGGCAGGCGACACCACGCGCGTCACCGCAGCCGGTGACGCGGAGGAGTTCGGCGGGATCACCGAGGGGCCCGCGGACTCGACGGGCTGGAGCCTGCACTTCGGCGTCGAGGACGTCGAAGCGGCAACGGTGACGGCCGCCTCGCTGGGCGGCACGGTCGTCTCCGCTCCCACCGACGTGACCGGTGTGGGACGTGTCGCCGTCCTGAAGGATCCGTCCGGCGTGCGCTTCGCGCTGGTCGCCCGAGCCTGAGACCAGCCGCACCACACCGGTGGGCCGGCTCCGGCGGAGAGCCTTCCCACCGGGGTGGTGCCCCGCTCGCGTGCCCGCATGCGAAGGAAGGAGGTGGTTCGCCGTGCAGAGCGAGCCTCCCAGTCGAACCTCGCGTACCGCCTTACGGCCGGGGCGTGTTGTGCCCCGGCAGAGCTGATCTCCACCACGCGGGGGCCGGCGTCGGTACGCGTCCCGAGCAGTAGAACATCGCGTCCCCCTGCCTGCCGAGGTGACTCTTGCCATGACGCATGTCCGACTCTCCGACGACGAGCTGCCCACCGAACTCCAGGACGCTCTCGAACGCCACGACCTCCGGGACGCCCAGTTCCTGCTGGGCCAGCGCCCGCCCCATGTGATCGCCGACGAGCTGGCGCGGATGAACGCCGTCGACGCGGTCGTCGCCTTCCGGCTCCTGGAGAAGGACGAAGCCATCAAGGTCTTCGAGGAACTGGAGCCGGTCGACCAGCAGGCCATCCTGATGGGGCTGCGGGACACGGCCTTCCGCGAGCTGGTCGAGGAGCTGGATCCAGACGACCGCGTACGCATGCTCCACGAGGCCCCGGCCAAGGTGGTCCAGCGGGTCCTGGCGGGGCTGAGCGCGCACGAACGCCAGATGACCGCCGCCCTGCTGGGGTATCCGGAGGGCTCCGTGGGGCGCTACATGACACCGGAGGTGGTCGCGGTGGACCGGCACCTGACCGTCCGGCAGGCGCTGGATCACGTCCGGGCCAAGGGCGCGGACGCCGAGACCATCTACACACTGCCCGTGGTGGACGCCGGACGCCGCCTGATCGGCGTCGTCGAGCTGCGCGAGCTCGTACTCAGCCCGTCGGGACGGGAGGTCCTCGACCTCGTCGCCGCCGACGCGCCCCGCGCGTACGCCTCGGATCCCGCCGAGGACGCGGCGCGCCTGATGCGCGCGACCAACACCCTGGACCTGCCCGTCGTCGACAGCGAGGAGCGGCTCGTCGGGCTGCTCACCATCGACGACGCGGTCGAGGTGATAGAGGAGGCGGACACGGAGGACGTCGTACGTCAGTCCGGGTCGGCTCCGTGGAGCGGACACTACATGGCGGCGACCGTGTGGCAGTTGGCCCGCCACCGGGTCGTATGGCTCCTGCTCCTGCTGTTGGCCGCGACGCTCACCGTGGCGGTGACCGATGCCTTCGAACAGACCCTCGAGCAGGTCACCCAGCTCGCCCTCTTCATCCCGCTGCTGATCGGTACGGGAGGCAACATCGGCGCCCAGGCGGCCACCGCCGCCGTGCGCGCGCTGGCTCTGGGCGAGGTCCGCGGCTCCGACCTGCCCGTGATCATCTGGCGAGAATGCAGGGTGGGGCTCGTGCTCGGAACGATGCTGGCAACCCTTGGGATGGCGCTCGGTACGGCGTTCGTGGGCGCGCAGATCGCCCTGGTGGTGGGCGTCGCCCTGGTGATCATCTGCGGGTGGGCCGCGACGGTCGGCGGCACCATGCCGCTCCTGGCCAAGCGTCTTCACATCGACCCGGCGGTGGTCTCGGCCCCGATGGTGACGACCCTGGTGGACGCCACCGGACTCGTGATCTACTTCCTCACCGCCCGGGCCGTCCTGGGCATGTGACGAGGACAGGGCGCGACGACAGGGCGCGCGACGACAGGGCCTCCTGGTGCCCGAGTGGGACAGCCACTCCGGCCGCCAGGAGGCCCTGTCCGCTGCCGACTCAGTCAGCGACGGCGACGATGACGCTCGACGGCGCCGAAAGCGCCACCGTCTCCGCGTGGCGCAGACCGGCCGCCTTGAACAACGCGTCGAACTCGGCCTCCGTGCGCTCCCGTCCCGGAGTGAGCGCCATCATCACGATGTCCAGGAACTTCCCGGGGTGCGGGACGTCGCCCTCGGGAATCACCGGGTCGAGGATGACGACCCGGCCGGCGGGGTCCATGACCTCGCGGATGTTCCTCAGAACGGTGATCGCCTCCGCGTCGCTCAGCTGGTGCACCACGTGCGAGATCACGTAGGCATCGGCGCCGGCGGGAACGGCGGCCAGGTAGTCACCGGACGCCGTCTCGCCACGGTCGATGACACCGGCCTCGGTGAGCACCTCGACGGCCCCGGGCACGACCTCGGGCAGGTCGAACACCACACCGCGCATCTCCGGGTAGCGCTGCAGGATCCGCGCCACGAGATACCCGTGACCACCGCCGATGTCCACGATCTTCCGAATCCCGGTCAGGTCGTAGGAGGCGACCGCGACGCTCTGGAGGTGGCCGACGATCTCGCCCATCGCGTTGTTGAATATCTGCCCCATCTCCGGGCGAGCGGTCAGGTAGGAGAACAGGTCGGTGCCGTGCACGTGCTCGAACGCGGACTCTCCGGTGCGGATGCTGTGCCCGAGCGCCGCGTACGCCTGCTGCAACGCCGGCTGCCCCTCGTACCGGAAGTGGTCCCGCAGCGAACCCGGGACGTCCGAGCGCAGCGTCTCGGCCATGGTGTTGAGCGCGAAGGTACTCGGAGCCACCTCGGTGAACACCCCCTTGCTGGCGATGGCCCGCAACGCGCGGTACAGGGTGCCCGGGTGCGCGTCGACGCGCTTGGCGATCTCGTCCACCGGCAGCGGACCGGCGGCCAGCTGATCGGCCACTCCCAATTCGGCCACCACGTACAGCAGATGCGCCAGCCTCAGGCCGTTCTGGAAGTCCAGCATGCGCCCCTTCGCGGCATCCGGACTCAGCTCGTTGTTGGCGGCAATATCGGCGGTCACCCTCGATCACTTCCGTTCGTAGTCGTCGCGGTCGTCGTCGTACCTGCCGTGGCGCGGCGCTCTTCCCCCTTCGAATGACGCGTAGAAGAGGAGTCATTTGCCTGAGCGCCTGCGGCCGAGCGGTGAACTGAGAGAATTCTGTTGGCCCGTTCGGGCACGCCGGTAGCGCGCTCTGAGCGATCTGCAACTTTGCTCCACGGAGCAGGCCTTCGGTGAAGGATGCGTGCAAGCCGGGCTTCCCGGACCCGTGCCCTGATCCACGCGTTTGCACGTCGATGGCCTCGCAGTCTTCAGCCCGGACCATCGCGCCCTCGACGTTCTGCTGCAGGCCGTCGCCCGCCGTCACCGGCGCTGCGACGCCGCCCGCCGCCCGTCGCCCCGCGAGCTCGGCAACACCGGGGGTACGGTCCGCACCGAGTCCGGTCACGACGGTCAAGCAGTAGCCCCGCCTACTCCTGGGCCGAGCAGCTGACCGGCACGGCTGCGGACGCGCCGTTGGCCGCGCTGCGCGCTGCCGGTGTGCTGGTGCGGATCGCCGCCCGGGAGGGCCGGACGGCCGCTGGCGCGCTGGGTGACGACGGCGTGTCCGCCGAAGCGGTGGCCGGGGCGCTCGGGACCACCCGGTCCAAGGCCTTGGTCCTGCTCCTCACCGCGCAGGACAGGTAACGGCACGGGTCGCTGGTCGCCGGTTGCCAGTCGCTCGGACGACTGCTCCGTCACAGTGCGTCAGTGGCCGGTGCCGCGCTCTACCCGGGTCCGCTCGATGCTGCTGTCCCGCGCCGTCCGGGTCGGTCGTGAGACCGGACGGGGGAAGGACCGTCACCCGGCCCCGCCGTGTCTGCGTGGCCGTCGGCGGCGGCTCGGTATGGCCGGCCTGCTCGGGGCGGTTCCGCCGTTGCCAGCGCGGCGGTCCTACTTGAGGGGGAGCGGACTACCGGGGCACGGCGGCGTCCGCCGGGCGCGCCGAGCCGGTCGTAGGACCCTGCGTACCAGCGGTGATCATGTCTGTGTCAGGCCGGTGCCGTGGTCGCGCCCGAAAGGCGGAGCGGAGCATTCGGGAGCCGGATTTCGGCCGCCTGTCTGGATATCGCGTGGTACTGGAGAGGGACCAGGGACGGGTCTTCCTGGGGATTCGCTCCTGCCCGCCGATGCCACACGGTGGTCACACCAGCGATTTCACCGGAAGAAGGATGGCACGCCTCCCATGAAACGCCTCGCACCGCTGCTCGCCACGGTCGGACTCATCGCGACCTCCTTACCCCTGCTGACGGCCCCCCAGGCAGCTGCCGCCCAGGTCCCCGGCTACATGCGCCAGCAGCCGGACTGGCACCGCTGCAGGCCCGATCAGCCGGTGACGTACGAGTGCGCGACCCTCAAGGTGCCGCTCGACTACCAGCACCCCCAAGGCCGGATGCTCGACCTTGAGATATCCCGGATCAAGACCGAAAACCCGGGGAAGCGGCGGGGGGTCCTGCTCTTCAACCCCGGTGGCCCCGGCGCTTCCTCGCTGTTCCGGCCGGTGGTCCTGGACACGAAGATCCCCAAGGACGTACGGGACCAGTACGACCTCATCGGCTTCGACCCGCGCGGGGTCGGCAAGAGCAGCCCGATCTCCTGTGGCGGGCTGAGCGCGAACGAGCGGGGCCTCGGTGGCCCGTACCGGCCCGAGACCTTCCCCTCCGACGTGGCCTGGGCACGAAGTGTCGCCGACAAGTGCCGGGAGAAGTCCGGTGACGTCATTCCCCACATCACCACCCGCAACACTGCCCGCGACCTGGACGTCATCCGTGCGGCGCTCGGCGAACGGAAGATCTCGTACCTGGGTTACTCGTACGGGACCTACCTCGGGGCGGTGTACTCCCAGATGTTCCCGCAGCGCACCGACCGCTTCGTGCTGGACAGCGGGGTGGATCCGCAGCGCGTCTGGCGCGGCATGATCCAGGTGTGGGCCACCGAAGCGGAGCCCGCGTTCGCGCGGTGGACGCGGTGGGCCGCGGAGCGCTCGGACCGGTACGGGCTCGGCACCACTCCCGAAGAGGTGTCCGCCACCTTCTGGAGCCTGGTGGCCCGCGCCGACAGGGATCCGATCAACCACAACGGGGAGCAGGTCACGGGTGACAGCCTCAGGTCAGACCCCTCCCTGTTCTTCTCCCCGTACGGAGCCTCGGCCGTCATCAAGTACCTCAAGTCCCTGGCCGAGAACGGGCCCGGGCCGGCGAACGGCGACGCGCCGGATCTGAAGCAACTGCTCGCCGGGTCCCGGCCCTCCGGGGCTGCCGCCTCCGAGCTGAACACCCCGGGGCCGGGCACCGCAGCCGCCGACTCCGCTTCCGATGGCATGGCCGTCTACTGGTCCGTCGTGTGCGGGGACACGGACGCCTGGCCGCGCGACCCCGATCAGTACGCGCGGGACGCGGCGCGGGACAAGGCGAAGTATCCGCTGTACGGGGACTTCGCGTCGAACATCAAGCCGTGCGCCTTCTGGCAGCCGCCGGTTGAGCCCGCGACGCCCATGAAGACCCGGGCCAACGTGCTGACCGTGCAGAACGAATGGGACTCCCAGACCCCGCTGGTCAGCGGCCAGGGCTTGCACAAGGCGCTCAAGGGCTCACGGATGGTGCTGGCGCTGGGCGGCGAGAAGCACGGCGTGTACCTCTCCGAACCGGCTTCCTGCGCCGACGCCACGGTCAACAAGTACCTCGCCACGGGCAGGCTGCCTGCCGCAGACGTGACCTGCCAGGACCCGCCGCCGTTCCCGTAGGGAGCCGACGGCATGGCCCCGGCCAGGTGGAGGCCGCCTACGGCCACTCAGCTGTGACCAGCGGCCAGCAAGGCACCAGGGAGCCGTGCGGACCGGAGCGCACCCCGGAGTCAGGCCGCTGCCCGCCTCTCATCGGCAACGGAGGCTGTTGTCCAAAGATCACTCCGGACCGGAGGTGCGGCTGGGGGACAGCACTGCCAGCGGGCACCCAGGCCGTCTCTTCCGGATCTTGCCGGGCCCGCGGCGCCCGAGTACGTCCCGTACACGGGCGCCCCTCCGCCTTGGCCCTGCTTCCCCTCGGCCCTGGAGCCCTGGGGGAGACCCCTGGCACCGGACGCCGCGGGCTCGGCCGGGCCACTCTGACGAGAGGACCTATGCGGCCGTCCTCCGCACCGGGGCCCTCAGGGCCGGCGTCCCGCCCAGGCCACGAGCCGGTCGATGGCCGGGGCCTCGGGGTCCAAGGCCACCACTTCTCCGAAGGGGATCCCCTCGCCGCGGGTTTCGGCCGGCAGCGCGCGACGTACGACGCCGATCACACGCTCGATGAGAGCCGGGTCCCAGTCCGGGTCCTGTCCGGTCGCCCTGGCCAGGTCCCAGGTGTGCACCGTGAGTTCGTGGGTGTAGACGGCCGCGGCAGCCGCGCCCGGGAGGACGCCCATCGGCAGACGCAGCTGCCGGCCGAGGATGTCCGGATCCGCCCACACCTCCGCGACCTCGCGGGCGCCCGGCACCCAGGCCGCCGCCCAAGCGCCGTCGGCGATCTCGTCGGCGAAGGACGGGACGCTGAACGGGTCCTCGCCGCGCCCGATCACCGAGATCCTGCGGACGACGGCGACGAGGTGGCTCGACAGTCGCCGTACATCGAACTCCTCGCAGGGGGTCGGGGCGTCGTACTGATCGGGCCGGACCGCGGCCAGCGTACGCCCCGCCAGCTCGACGGCCGCGGCGAGGTCGGTCCGCGGATCGAAGGAGAACGGGGCGGCGACGGTACCGGTGGAGTCGGACGGGGTCTCGATGAGCTGCTCGGTCTTGTTCATGGGTTCATCCTGTAAGCAAAAGTGGCCACCTTCTGGCCTGTTTTCCGAAGAGAATGAAAGGCGACGACGCAGCACCCACGAAGGAGGAACAGGGCACATGAGAGCCGACCGGCTGGTGGCGACCCTGCTCTTCCTCCAAGAGCGCGGCCGCGTCACCGTCCCCGAAGTGGCCGCCGAACTGGAGGTGTCCGAGCGCACCGCGCGCCGAGACCTGGAGGCTTTGGCCGCGGCCGGCATCCCCGTCTACTCGCAGCGCGGCCGCGGCGGCGGCTGGTCCCTCGTGGGCGGGGCCCGTACCGACCTCACCGGGCTGACCGCGGACGAGATCCGGGCGCTCTTCCTCGTCACCGGCCCCCTGTCGGCCACCCCCGAACTGCGCGCCACGCTGCGCAAGCTGGTCCGGGCCCTGCCGCCGCCGATGCGGGCGCAGGCCCAAGCCGCGACCCGCGCGGGGGTCGTCGACGCCACGGACTGGTCCCGCAACGGGCATCGGCAAACCAATCGGTGAACGCACCGTCGACCCTCTCGGGCTCGTGGCCAAGGCAGGGGTGGACTACCTAGTCGCCGGTACCGACAAGGGCCTGCGCACCTTCCGGCTCAGCCGGGTCACCTCCGTCGAGCCGACCGGCGAACCGGTGACCCGGCCCCGCGACTTCGACCTCGCCACGGCTTGGCGGACGCTGTCCGGAGCCTTCCAGGACGGCATGCACGCGGTGACCGCCCGGGCCCGCGTGCACCCCGACACGCTGGACCTGCTGCAACGGTTCCTCGGCGGCCGCGTACGCGTCGGCGGTCCGCTGCCGGACGGCTGGACCGAGGTGTGGGTCGACGGCCCGGCCGCCAAGGCCCTGGCCGGACATCTGGCCGGGCTGGGAGCGCGGGTCGAGGTACTGGAACCGCCGGAGGTACGACAGTGGCTGGCCCGGATCGCCGCCGAACTCACGGGGATGTACGCGGGGGAGGAACCGCACGCACCCCACGGCCAGTAGCCGACGGCGAACCGATCTCGGTCCGGTCGCAGGTCACGGGGCCCGGACTCAGGGCCCGGCCGGGGATGGCCGGGGAGGGCCGTATCAACTGGAAGGGTTGCCACGGTGCAGGCAGCGCACGGCGGTGCTGGCCGGCGCGTGGCGTACGGCCGCCGCGAACCCGTCCAGCTCTCTTGACTTGGTGCAGAGAAGTCATCGAACGTGCGGCCGATACGGGGTCGGTCGGTGGGAATCCGCCGCCGAAACCCGGTGGCTCTTCGGGGTCGGCGCTGCGTACCTTCGGCCGCATGGCTGACGACTGCTTCGGGCATCCATGGCTCGCCGCGATCTACGATCCGCTCGACCCCGACCGCAGCGATCTCGATGCCTACCTCGGGATGGCGGAAGAGTTCGGGGCGCGCCACGTTCTGGACATCGGCTGCGGCACAGGGGTGTTCGCGCTTCTCCTGGCCGACCGCGGGGCCGACGTCGTCGGCATCGATCCCGCCCAGGCATCCATCGACGTCGCCCGGGCCAAACCGGGCAGTGAGCGAGTGCGCTGGATCTGCGGTGACGCCACAGCCCTCCCGTCACTGAAGGTCGACCTCGCGACGATGACGGCGAACGTCGCGCAGGCCATCGTTGATCCGGACACCTGGCAGAAGACGCTGCGGGGTGCCTACGAGGCACTACGGCCCGGCGGGCACCTGGTCTTCGAGACCCGTGATCCGGCCAGACGCACCTGGGAAGAGTGGACCCGCGAGAACTCCTACCGCATGACGGAGATCCCGGGCGTCGGCTCCGTCGAGAGCTGGGTCCAGCTGATCGAGGTGAGCTGGCCCCTGGTGACCTTCCGCTGGACCTACGTCTTCGCGGCGGACGGACAGGTGCTGACCTCGGATTCGACGCTGCGCTTCCGAGAGCGCAACGAGGTCGAGGCGGACCTGGTCGCCCATGGCTACGTGGTGCAAGGCGTGCGCGATGCGCCTGACCGGCCGGGCGGAGAGTTCGTCTTCCTCGCACGACGCCCCTGATCCACAGTGATCCACGCCATGCAGGACAGGCGGCACGGTCCGTGAGGGGCGGGCGGGGCTGGAAGAGCGCCCCGTTCTTCACCGGTCAGGGAGGCTGTTCGTGCGTGCGGTTTGCGTCAGGATGCGTGTCCGGCAGGTTTGGTGGTTGTTTGCCTGCGAGGATCGTTCGGCTGGAGTCGGGGGATCCGCTGTGAAGCGACTGCCCTTGCGGCTCCGCCCCGTACGCCCCCGGCCGGCACCCCCCCGCTGGCCGGGGGCCCGCCCCGGCCAGCCCACCCCCCCCGGCTGGTCGGGGCTCTTTCATACGGAGGGGAGGGGTCGCCAGGCGGCCGTTTTCCCGGTTTTTCGCCCCCCTGTGGTGTCGACTCCAATGAGATCGCGAGCCGGGCTTGTGTGACTGCGCTGGCCTCACGCGGCCGTGCCCTTTCGTTCGGAGACGGCAACTGCGACTCCCTCTTCAGCAGTGCTGCATGGCGGGGCCCGGTATCCAACTGCGCTGGTTGTGGGGCGGCCGGTGCGCGGGTGCGCGGGTGGGCGCGGCGGGTGTGCTCGTCGGCGGTAGCGAGCCGGGGGCCGGTGTACTTCGGCGTCGGTAGCGGCCCGAACGCGCCGTCGACCACGCACTGGTCGGCCTACGACGGTCGGGCCCGCCGCCCGCGCGCCGTGGCCCTCCAGGCCGTGTGCGCGTGCGGATGGCGAGGAGCTGCCGAGCACCCGCGGGACCGGGCGACGGTCGGCGACCGGCCGCTGTACGAGGCGGACGAACACCTTGAGTACGCAGACCACGGCATTGACTCAGCAGCTCGGTACCACCCCGCGTGAGACGGACGGCATCATCGCGAGGAGCGCCGTGCCTGCGATACAGCAGGCTCCTCAGCGCGCGGGCATCGCGGCTGCGGTCTACCCGGCAGGTGCAAACGAGAGGCGGGATGGTCAGCTCGAAGGGCTGGTCCACATCTCGCTCGGCTCGGCCGACGCCTACGAACTCGGCCGCTGGCTCGAGGCGCACGGTGAGGTTCGGCCCGCACGTGGC
Organism: Streptomyces sp. NBC_01214; assembly: GCF_026340975.1. Classification (GTDB taxonomy): domain Bacteria; phylum Actinomycetota; class Actinomycetes; order Streptomycetales; family Streptomycetaceae; genus Streptomyces. The sequence goes on from NZ_JAPEOS010000001.1 coordinate 4,951,456, forward strand.
CACGCCGACCGGGAGCACGTCGCGTGAGCCGCCCGCTCTGAACCTCTGAGGAGTTCTTGCTCCCTCACGAGGTCAAGCTCGGTGACCTCTTCCAGTTCGACGCTGCTTGGTACCCCGTGAAGCACATGGTGCCGGGCGAATGCAGCAGTCGGGTACTGCACTTCGACGCGCGCGCCCCGTACGTCACGACCCAGGCCGAGATCGTTGCGCGGCCGATCCCTGCCCCTGCGTGAGACCCCTCTCCAGGCCCGACCGCTCCAGGGCCGCACCGCCCTCGTCACCGGCGGGGCCACCGGCATTGGCGCCGAGATCGGGCGCGCGCTCGCCGCCGCCGGCGCGACCGTCGCGGTCAACCACCTCGGCCAGGACCCCGATGCCCACACCCTCCTCGCCGCCTTCGAGCGAGACGGCAGCCCCGGGATCGCGGCGAACGCCGACCTCACCGATCCCGGCGCCGTCCAGACCGTGGTCGAGCTCGTCCGCGCCCAGATCGGGCCCATCGACATCCTGGTGAACAACGCCGGCTCCTACCCCCGCGTCCCCTGGCAGGGCACCGACGAGGCGGCCTGGAGCTACTCCCTCGACGTGAACCTCACCGCTCACTAGCGCACCTGCCACGCCGTGACCCCCGGCGTGATCAATCGCCGCTGGGGCCGGATCGTGAACATCGGCAGCGTCAACGCCCGCGCTGGCCGGACGAACCTCGTCGCGTACAGTACCGCGAAGGCCGGGCTACTGGGCCTGACCCGCTCCCTCGCCCGCGAACTGGGCCCGTACGGGGTCTGCGTCAACACGGTCATGCCCGGCGCCATCCAGGTCGAGGCCGAGAACGCGATCCCTGCCCAGCACCGCGCGCGCCCGGAGGACCAGATCAAGCGCCAGCGTGTCCCTCGCCGTGATCGGCCCGAAGATGTCGCGGCCCCGGTGGCGTTCCTCGTGGGTCCCTCCGTGTCGTTCATCACCGGGCAATCCGTCCACGTCGATGGCGGCTGGATGCTGCACTGAGACCGACATCGAGCAAGGAGAGAGACCGAAATGAAGGAACGAGTCCGCGCCGTCCTCGTCACCGCTGACGACACGATGCTGGTCATCCGCCGCACCAAGCCCGACGTCCCCACGTACTGGGTGCTCCCTGGCGGGGGCGTGGAGCCCAGCGACGAGTCGCGGGAGGCCGCACTCCATCGGGAGATCCACGAGGAGATCGCAGGGACGGCCGACATCGTGCGGATTTTCCACACGATGGAGTCCGACGACGAGCGTCAGCTCTTCTACCTCGCCCGCATCGCCACCTGGTCCTTCGACGATCGCACCGGGCCCGAGTTCAGTGCCGAGGGTCGGGGCGAGTACGCGCTGGAGGAGATCCCGCTGACCGTGGAGGGGCTCGACGGAATCGACCTCAAGCCCGAGGAGATCGCCCACGTCCTCCGGGGCGCCATCGGCGCCGGCACGCTTCGGGCAGAGGCTGCGAATTAGCTGTCCATCTTTGTGGACTTGCCGTTGGGGGCAACGCCGAGGTGCGTTGGCCTCGACGGCGTCTACGGTGTGCTGCGGCTACTGGTTGCTGTGAGAACGTCCGCGCCCCCGCCAGGTCGGGGCATCCGCCCGTACCGGCATACGGCGGTGCACCGCAGGGGGCTGCGGTGCACTGCCGTACGGCGGTCTGCGGTCGAGGGGGCTCAGGCGGGCTCGGGGGCCCGGCGGCGGGTGCTGATCACCACGAGGCCGCCAATCACCGCGAGGGCCGTCAGGACGGCGGCGAAGACGGTCGCCCCATCGGTCAGGCCCACGGCGTCGCTCAGGTAGCCGGCGGAGACCGGAAGGATGCCGGCGGGGAGGTAACCGCCCACATTGAGGGCCGCGTTGGCCTCGGCGAGCCGCTGCGGCGGCACGGTGGAGTTGAGCAGCGAGAGCCCGCCCAGCTGGCCCATCCCCTGCCCAGCGCCGGCCAGCAGTGCGGAGGCGATGAGGACCGCCACCGACGAGGAGTGCACGGCGACGACGAGGGCGGCCATGCTGAGGGTGGTGCCGGCCGCCCCGGTGATCAGGATGGTACGGCGGCGTAACTTCTGGACGGCGAACTGCACGCCGGTGGCCGAGAGGAACATGGCGAAGGCCATGACCCCTGCCACCACCCGGCTGGTGGTGCCGAGCAGGCCCGACAGGAGTGAGGGGCCGAGCGAGAGGACGAAAGAGGTGGCGGTGATGCCGGGGGCGAACACCGCGATACCCAGGACGAGTTGCAGGCCATTGCCCTTCGGTACGCCCGGGATGCGGACCCAGGCGCCCTTCGGGGGTGCGGTGGGCCGACGTACGGGCATGCGCAGCACCGCGAGGATCGCGGTCGTGAGCAGCACGATCTCGACGATGAAGACCGTGATGGTGGGGGCCGGCGCCGTCTCGGACAGGATGCCCGCGAGGAGCGGGCCGAGGCCCGCGCCGAAGACCATGGCGCACGAGGCGAGCAGGGCGGCGAGGCGCTTGCGCGCCTGCCCGGCCACATCGGTCACCGCGGCCATGCCAGCGGAGACGACGGCGCCGACGGCGATGCCGGTGAACAGACGGGCCACGATCAGCGCGTCCACCGACGAGGCGGTCGCGAAGATCACGCATGCCGCGACGCCGAGGGCGAGGGCGGGGAGGAGTACGGGCTTGCGGCCGAGCCGGTCGGAGACCACGCCCGAGACGAGTAGGGACCCGAGCAGTCCGACGATGTAGAACGCGAAGATCACGGTCAGGGTGCCCTTGGAGAAACCGATGTCCTTCTGCCACAGCACGTACAACGGGGTGGCCGCGTTGGACAGGATGAACACCGCGGTGACGGGCCAGGCGGCCAGCCAGACCCACCAGGTAGGTGCCAGGGTGGCGGCGGCCGGGCCCGAGCCCTGTGCCATCTGCGCCGCTTTGGCGTGCCGCGCTCCGCACGCCGCGTACGTGGGCACCGTTCGACTTTCCGACATGAGCGTTTCCTCCGTCGAGGTATGTACGAGTTAAGTCGAACTTAGCAGTTGTACGATTCAAGTCGTACATAGGATTCGGGTGATAAGGAGTGGCCTATGTCAGCGACGACGCGATCAGTGACCACCATCAAGGTTCTGCCGGAGCCTGCCGGGCTCCCGGAGCCCCTTGCCGAACCGGCGGTGGGTGAACTGCGGCTCGAAACGGTGCTGGGGGCGCTGAGCGATCCTCTGCGCCTGGGTATCGTGCGCAAACTCCTCCTGGAGTCCGAGGAGTTCGACCATTCCTGCGGGTGGTTCGGCCTGGACCGTCCCAAGTCCTCCCTCACGCATCACTTCAAGGCGCTGCGCGAGGCGGGCATCACGAGGCAGCGGCAGTACGGTCTGGAGCGGCGCAGCCACGTACGCGTCGACGACCTCGACGCGCGCTTCCCCGGACTCCTCGACCTCGTCGCGGACTGGACGCCGGCCTCGCGGTAGTGGGGCGTGGCGGGCTCGCTGCAGTACCCCGTCCTCCTGGTCATCTCAGCCCTCGCTCTGCTGGGCCTTCTCAGGCAGCGTCTATCGGTACCGCTCCGGTCCGTGCGCCTACGCCTGGACGCGTCCGCGGATGAGCGTGCCCCGCCCCATGGGGCCCGGCCACGAGCTACGTCACGTAGAGGAATTGACGGTTGTGTGCGGCTGGGCGGGGCGGCAGTAGCGGTGGATGAGCTCGGCATGCGCGGGGAAGCGCGCGATGAGCTCGTCGGGCCGGCCGAGGGTCATGTCGGCGTAGTCGAAGCCGGGCGCGACGGCTTCGCTGATCAGGGCGTGGTCTCCAGCGGTGAGGTGGGAGGCCTTCCAGACGCCTCCCGGCACAGCGAGGGTGAGGAGCTGTCCTTGGCCAGGGTCCGGCCCGAGGACAGCGGTGGAGTGGCGGCCGTCGGGGTGGAGCAGGTGGTAGGTGATGGGTTCGCCGTGGTGGTGGAAGTGCAGGATGTCGGACCTGTTCAGGTGCCAGTGACCGATCGGGGACCAGTGGGTGAGCAGGTAGTGGATGGAGGTCAGTGTGTAGCGGTCCCCATGGGGTGTTTGGATCCGGGGGCGGTGGTCTGCCTGGAAGGTCCGGCGGAAGTACCCGCCCTCCACGTGGGCTTCCAGGCCTAGGGCGTCGATCCACTGGTGCGCTGTGAGCACGCTGTCCTCCTGCAGTCGTTGACGGGGCTTTCCTGGTGCCTGCGCTGTCCGCGACAGGGCCAGCAGTGAGTACCTGCTCCCGATGGGTCCCGGGCACTCGTGGGAGGCGCGGTTCACCTTCGGCGTGGGGGAGCCGCCAGCCCTTGGGACCCGTTCTCGTCGGTTCCGGGCTGGTAGCCGAAGCCGACGGAGACACTTCACCGGCCGGGGAGCGCGGAGACTCTCGCTGCGCACTGTACGACTACGCCTGGACGCCACGGTTGAGGATGCTTTGTCCTGTCGGCCGTTCGCCCATGACTCGACCATGAGATTCAGCTGGTTGTTGGCATCGAGGTAGTGGTCGGCGATGCCCGCGTTCGCCGTGACGTCCGCCTCCGCCTTCAGGTTGTTGCCCATGACCCAGGCCCAGGTGTCCATACCGCGCTGGATCGAGTCGCCGATCGCGATGGACATGCCTCCGGCTGTCGTGAAGTACAGCGGTGTCACCGCGCCACCGATGACGTGGTAGGCCATCTTCGACTTCCGGTCCGCCGCGCTGTATGCGGCCATGCGGTCGTCGTTGAGGACATCTTCCCTGATCGCGCTGTACGCCCCCAGGACAGCGCCGGCGTTGCTCAGCGGATTGCTCTGGGCGAAGCCGGTGGCGGCCTGTGGGATCTTCTCCATTTCCAGGCTGATGTAGCGGGACTCCGCCTTGTGCAGCGTGGCGTACGCCTCCGGGTCGGCGGAGAGGCCCCGCATGAACTGGGCCAGGTCCTTCTGCGTCACCGCCATGTGGGTCTTGTCGCCGTTGTGGAAGAAGCCGTCGCCGGTGGCAGAGGTGATGTCCTGGCTGCTGCCCATGCCGCCCAGGATCTGGTGGGTGTCCTCGGTGGAGGAGGACGGGGCGCGGGCGATGGGCTCGCGGAGGTTCTCGTGGATCTTCTGGGAGGGGCCGAGCTCGCCGATGACGTCGTGCATGACGCGCGCCCGGGCGTCGGTGTGCGGAGTCACCGGCCAGGGGTCCTGCTGGGGGCCGAGGGGCGCGTGGCCGGTGGTCGCAGCCTCCAGGGCCGCGCCGAGGCCCGCGTGGCTGGTCGGGTCGACCAGGTCCGTGTTGTGATGGCCGAGGACCGTGTTGCGCGGCCAGTCGCGGGTGCCGTCACCGCTGCCGGCCAGGTAGTGCAGGTGGTCGTTGGAGACCTTGTCTCCGTCCGGGCCGTTGCCCTTGGCGTCGAAGAAGGCCGTCGCCGCGACGGGGTTCTTGCTCATGACGTCGAGCAGCCCGTCGATGGCGTCCGTCTCGATGCCGTCGTGACGGGCTCCTCACAGGTGAAAATGCCGGGGGGCTTCTTCTCGGCCGATACGAGGTCGGCGAAGCCGAGCGGGGTGATCAGGCCGGTTCCGGCGCCGATCAGGGCCGCGCTGGTGAGGATGCCGGTCAGGCCGGGGAGCATGGCGCATCCGAGTCCGGCGGCGGTGACGGTGAGGACGGAGACGGCCGCGTCGGTGGCCACGGGGAGGGGGTGCGGGGCTCAGGGGGGACGGCGTCCTGACCAGGCCGCTGTGGGTGCTGCTGTTCCTCGCGGCCCCTGCCCGGCTCCTGCCGCTTGACCTGCTGACCGCCCATGACGGCGACTCTTCAACGCGTGGGGTTCGGACTCCTCCCGCCCACACTGACACCAGGCATCACACTGCGCACATCTTATGCTACGGAATGTGGCGGCAGGGTGGTGTCCGGGCGGGTGCGGATGCGTCGGCATGCGGGCCGCAGGCCTGGTGCCGAAGATGAGCGCTACCCCGCCCGCCCGCGCCGTCAGGAGCCGATTGCCATGCTGGAGCGCACGCTGCGCAAGGACCGTACCGAGATCACCTTCAGCGTGGTCGGCGACTCCAATGACTGGCAGCCCGGCACCCACACCTTCCAGCCCCGCAAGGACGCCAAACGGGCCGTCACGAAAGAACTGCGCCCAGAGGAGGATGCCCTCACGATCCGCCATGTCACCGAGCGGCTGATGAAGGCGCACCCTCAGCTGGACGCAGACCTGCTGGAAAGCTCAGTGCGGACGGCGTACGAAGAACTCAGGTACGCACGTGTGCGCACCTACCTGCCGATCCTGATAGAGCGCAGAGCCAAGGACCTGCTGGGCTCCGAAGAGCAGACGGAACGCGGAACCTGACCTCCGGCCGCAGATAGGCGCGGAGTTCCGGCAGGCATCCGATACGCCGGTCTACGACGCCCCGGTGCCCTGTGCTGCGAGGCCTGGCCACGGATCAGTGACGTCAGGACCCCGCCGGAGACGGAGGCTTTGTTCCCTGCGCGCGGCGCCATCGTCGGTCGCGATGGCGGCGGCCCGCAATGCCGAGGCGGGGTGACGGGCGCGGTCGGCGGCTGGGGGAGCCCCGCCAAGAGCAGCGGTCGCAGTTCCTGCGGTCCGCCGCGTACGGCAGGAGGCGGACGCCGGGTGGTGCGGCGGAGGCAGACATGGAGGGCGCGCTCCGTGAGCGTTTCGAGCGCCAGCAGTGGTGACTCGACGCGCGGTGCGCACACCCGCAGTCGAGGGTCACGGAGTTGACGGCCTGCTGGTGGCCCCGGCTCGCCGCCTGGGCGCGATCGGCCGCACATCGGCGCGGCGCTCAGACGGGGGGTGGGGGCCGACCGTCAGGCATTGCGTTCGCCTCGTCCGTCGGAGGCCAGTGAATATGAGGGTGCGCTCGGCCGGGAAGCCGATCATCTGCTGCCGGAGGTCGGCTGCCGTGGCTGGCAGGCCGGAATCTGCTGCGTCCGTTCCGGTGGTTGGTGGTGATCGCGTATCGTGCGCCGCGGCGTTTGGCGCTCGGCCGCTCCATGTTCGGGATGAACGCCGACGGCGTCGCTGCTCAGCAACTTCAGCCAGTTCTGACGACTTCGGATACACGGGTGGCCCGATGGGTGGGTTCAAGGCGTGGCTGTTGCGCCACGTGACGGACCAGGGCGCGCTCGGGGAGCTCGCCAGGCTGGCCGCCGCTGATCCGAACTGGCCCGAAGGCCCCGACCGGCTGCAGACCTTCACGGATCACCTGGAGAGCAGCGGTGCCTCGCGAGCCACTCTGCAGAACCTCACCGACGCCTGGATCCGCTACGCCTCCCACTGAGTGAGGGCGCTTCACCCGGCACGCGCGGCTACGCGGGTCTTGGCGAGACTCGGACTGCGCGACCGCGTCCAGGCCGTCGTCCTCGCCGGGTGGGGTTGGAGTCCGGCACGGCGAGGACTCAGTGGCGGTAGGCAGCCGTCGCGATCTGGGCGAACGAGCGGATCAGCGGGTTCGGGTCGCCCGCGTTTTACGCCGCCACCACGCGGTTCGGCGCCACGTCGGTCACCGGTACCGCGGTCAGCTCCTCTGGTGGGTGGTGTACGAGCGGGGTCATGCCGACGCTGCCGTTCCAGAGCACGGCTTGCAGGCATTCCTGGACGGCGCGCACGACCGGGCCCTCGCGTGGCTCGCCGCCGTTCCAGTACGACTGCCGGAAAGGTTCGGTGCCGTCCGGGAACTGGAATCAGCGGCGGTCGGCCCGGTCGGCCCGGTCGGCCCGGTCGGTCAGCGTCTGACGGTCCAGGCGAGCCGGCGGATCGACGGCGCGGGCACGGCGCCCACCGGATGGGCGCGCAGCTCGTGCACCGTCAGGCTGCAGATCGGCGCAACCGGGTTACATGAGCCGCACAAACCGCCACGTGGCCCTCAACATCTCGCTCTTCGTCGCCATGGCCGTCACCACCTGGCTGGCGACGACAGGGCTGTGACTTCAGGTGGGCCAGCGGTCGGCCGGTGGTATGGGAATGATTGGAGTGGGGGCGGGGGCTGGCGCGCACCGGGGGAGAGCGCCAGCCCCCGGTGGAGGGCCGCCGGATACGGGGGCGATGTGTCGGCGGCCGTGGTGTGCGGAGCCCCGGACGCCTCGACTGCTCGGGGCAGGCCGAAGGGGTGGGGCAGCGGTTGAAGCGTAAAGCATGTGTGTCGCGAAGGCACATTCCGGGGCGGCGGGCGAGGCTGGAGGCCCCACGTGGCCCTGGGTAGGCAGTTCGCACCCTACGAGGGGGAGCTGCGGGTGGCCTGCATCCTCTGGGCGCCGGGTACGGCGGATGGCCCTTGCGGTGCAGTCCCACCGCTACGCAGCGCCTGAGGGGAGGGGGGTGCTGGACGGTGCGGCCCGCCGTGGGGTCGGCGGGCAGGCGCAGGACCGGTCGTCGCGGCCCGGACGTCGATGCGGTGGCTAGGTGGTGCTCGGCATCCGGGGTGATCGCCCGGCTGCAGAGCACGGTGGACGGCATGTTGTCGGTGATCACTGGTGGCCGGCCGCCGTGGTTGCCCTTGCGGGCTCGGGCTGCGGAATTCCTGCGGATCGCGAGACGGTCCAGGTGTACCGGCCCGCGGGGTCGTTCACCTGGCCGGTGTTTCGGCGATCCACTGGGCGAGGGAGAGCAGGGTGGTTTCGGCGCTGTGCGTCATGTAGTCGCGCAGGGCGTCGAGGTCGCCTCGGGTGGCGCCGAGCACAGGGTCGAGGCGTAGGAGTTGCCAGGACTGCTCGACGATGGTTCCACGTCCCTGCGGGTGGCAGGTCCAGCTCCATTGCACGATGCCGTCCTCGGCGCCGCCGACCACGAAGGCGAAGGAGGTGCCGGGGTCGGCCCGTACGACCTGGGAGCGGGTGGTCCACTGCTTGCCGTCCCTCTGGTTGCGGCCGCTGAACCAGGCCCCGACCCGGGGTTCGGCGCCCTGGTCGAACGTGACGTCGCTCGCGTTGGGGCTCCAGCGCCCGATGGCGGACACGTCACTGACCAGGTCGTAGACCCGGGCGGGCGCGGCAGCGACCCAGGCGCGCCGGGTGAAGCTGAAATCCGATGCGTCCAGGACCTCGAAGAGGTCGTGTTCGCTGGTGGTGGCGCTGGCGCTCAAGGTGTCCTCCTGGACAGGTGGGGTGGGGCCATGTCGGCGACGCCCACATCACCACCGCTCCCGCCGGGTAGCCAGACCCGCTGGTGCCTATCCACGCCAGGGTCAGGCTGTGCGGTGGCACCCGGCCCATACTCGGATCCATGAACGGAAAAGTGCGGCTAGGGGAGTTCCTGCAGACGCGGCGCTCCCAGCTGCAACCGGAGGATCTCGGGATACCCGGCTACGGGGAGCGGCGCCGTGTGCCGGGTCTACGGCGGGAGGAGCTGGCGTCGCTGGCGGGTGTCAGCGTCTCCTACTACACCCGGCTGGAACAGGGGCAGTCCCTGAACGCCTCACCACAGGTGCTGGACGCGATCGCCCGGGCCCTGCGGCTGGAGGCGGCCGAGCGCCTGCACCTGCACGACCTGGCCCGGTCATCGGCCACGGGCTCAGGGCGAGTCCGCCGGCCCGCTCCGGAGTGGGTGACGGAGGCGACCGGCCAGCTGCTGGAGGCACTGGTCCACGTCCCGGCGATCGTGACCGGCCGCCGCAGTGACGTCCTGGCATGGAATCGGCTGGGCCATGCGCTGTTCGCCGGACACGTGGACCCGGACGCCCCGAACCGGCCGGCGGATCGGCCCAACATGGCTCGGCTGGTGTTCCTTGACGCGCACACCCGTGACCTGTACGCCGACTGGCCGGCCAAGGCCAGGGCCGTGGTGGGGAATCTGCGCCTGGTGGCGGGACGGCATCCGGACGACACCGCGCTCCACGCGCTCGTGGGTGAACTGAGCGCGAAGAGCCTCGACTTCGCCTCGATGTGGGCCGACCACCGCGTCACGGCGTGCGCCGTCGCGACCTACGAGATGCGGCATCCGCTCGTCGGCCCGCTGACCGTCACCCAACAGACCCTGAGCCAGGGCCTGGGCCCGGACCAGGGGCAGAACATCGTGGTCGCCACCACCGAGGCCGATTCGCCCGCGCGGACCACGCTGGCCCTGCTCGACCAGGTCACCCCGCAGCACGACCCGGCGCGACGGGGAATCCGGGCCGGCTCCGGCTGACCCGGCACACACCACAAGCCCCCAACCCCCAACCCCCGCATCGGCGTACCGCTGCCGCATGCCCGAAAACAGTGAAGGAACCATGTTCAAGAACAAGTTCACGCTGTCCAAAACCGCCGCAGCAGCCGTCGTACTGACCGCTGCGGCGGTCGTCGCGGCCACCCCCGGCGTCGCGTCCGCCGTCTTCGCCCCACTGAGCTGCGCGCGCATCACCGCGCACTTCGACCTGGCCCGGCACCAGACGCCCGAGAACATCGCCGTGGCTCCCGACGGCAGCGCGTACGTCACCTTCGCCGCCGCCCGCCAGGTCGCCCACATCACCCCCGGGGGATCCACCCGGATCCTGGCCACCCTGCCCGCACCCGCCGACGGCGGCGTCCACACCCCGGTACTGGGCTTCGCCCTGACCACCGGCATCGTCCGCGCGCACGACGGCACCCTGTACTTCCTGTACGCCACCGGCACCGCCGACCTGACCGGCCTGTGGCGGCTGCGCCCCGGCGGCACCCCGCAGCGCATCGCAGAGCTGCCCGCGGCTGGCCTGCCCAACGGCCTGGCCCTGGACCCGCGCACCCGGACCCTCTACATCACCGACTCCGTCCTCGGCACCATCTCGAGCGTGCCCACCACCGGAGGCACCCCCCGTACCTGGTCCACCGCCCCCGAACTGGCCTCCACCGGATTCCTCGGCGCCAACGGGCTGAAGACCAGGGGCGGGGCGCTGTGGGTCACCAACCTCGACCGGGGCACCGTCCTGCGCATACCCGTCCTGCGGGACGGTAGCGCCGGCCCGGTCCAGACCCGGGCAACCGGCCTGGCCGGGATCGACGACTTCGCCTTCACCGGCCACGGCGACCAGATCCTGGCCGCCCTCAACGGCCCCGGCGAGGTCGTCGTCGTCCAGCCCGACGGCACCCACTCCACCGTCCTGACCGCCGCCGACGGCCTGCAGAACCCCACCTCCATCGCCCTGCGCGGCGACACCGCCTACGTCCTGAGCGCCGCGTACGTCACGGCGAAGGACCCCAACCTCCTCCTGGCCCACCTGGGCGGCTAGGCCGTTTCGTTTGGATCATCGGGCGGACCAGAGGAAGATGCCTGCAATGTGCAGTCCTGCCAGGTAGATGGTCGCCGTCTTCTCGTAGCGAGTGGCGATGCCCCGCCACTGCTTCAAGCGGTTGATGCATCGCTCGACCGTGTTGCGCTGCTTGTATGCCTCGCGGTCGAAGGCGGGTGGCCTGCCGCCCCGGCTGCCTCGCCGCAGCCGGTGGCCCTGCTGGTCCGCCGGAACGGGGATGACTGCCCGAATGCCGCGTTTGCGTAGGTGTTCGCGGATGGCGCGTGATGAGTACGCCTTGTCAGCCAGGACTACGTCTGGCCTGGTGCGGGGCCGTCCGCGTCGTCGGGGAACGCGCAAACTGGCCATCACGTGCGCGAAGGCGGGTGCGTCACCGGCCTGTCCGGCAGTGAGAACGAAGGCGAGCGGCCGGCAACCGGCGTCGGCAGCGAGGTGAATCTTGGTGGTCAGTCCGCCGCGGGAGCGACCGATGGCATGGTCGTCCGGCTCGTCGGCTGGGGCCCCCTTTTGCGGGCCCCGGCCGCGTGCTGGTGGGCGCGCACGATCGTGGAGTCCACCGAGACCGTCCAGCTCAGGTCCTCGTCGGCGTCGGCCTGGGCCACGAAGCCGGTTGTAGACGCCCCGCCAGTTGCCGTACTTCTCGGGCAGGTGAACCCACTGCGATCCGGTCTGGAACTTCCAGGCGATCGCGTCGATCACCTCGCGGTGGTCCCGCCACCGGCCACCCCGCTTTGGCGCCCGGTCTGGGAGCAACGGCTCGATCCGCGCCCACTGCACGTCAGTCAACGGCACAACTAGACCAACGATCAGATGGTCTGAAGGAAGCGGGCCTACTATCCTCGCCATGGGCACCGTGATCATGACTGTCAGTCTGGCCTTCGTCGGATACCTGGCGACGTACCTCAATGGGCTGCGGCTCGCGCAGCGGCAGGCCCGGCTCGCCCGAGTGAGCCAGCAGTTGAGTGACTTCTACGGCCCGCTCTTCGCGCTCATGGAGGCCAACAGTCGTGCCTATGAGGCGTTCTGCGAGCGGTATGCCCGCCCCGATGGGGTCCACCCCTTCGACCACGACGTTCCCCCCACCGAGGAGGAGCTCGCCGAGTGGCGCATCTGGGCCACGACCGTCTTCCTGCCCAACATCCAGAAGATGCGCGATGTGGTCGTCACGAAGGCCGACCTCCTCATCGAGGAGGAGGTGCCGCCTGTCCTGCTCGTACTGTGCGCCCATGTCGCTGGCTACGAGATCACCGCGGCGCTGGGCATCTGGTGAGTTCGGCGAATACAAGTCCGTCATCCAGTTCCCGGGGCCCGAGCTGAAGGAGTACGCCACCACTCGCTTCGCGCGACTCAAGAAGCAGCAGGCTGCCCTTCTCGGTCGGCGGCGCTGAAGCCCGAAGAGGAGCGGGTGCTACATCCCAGAGCAGCGATCCGGTGATCCAAAAGAAACGGCCTAGATGACCACCAGGACCGTGCTGACGAGCACGCTTCCGACGAGGTTGTAGCCGCCCGAGACGAGCGCGTACTGGAGCGGGCGGGGGAAGTTGGGGTTGATGGAGATGGTGACCGTGTTGGCCGCCAGGTACCCGACGCCGACGACCAGGCCGAACACCAGGGCGTCCGCCCATGAGTCGATCTTCAACACCGCCATCAGGAACGCGCTGGTGAGAGTGATGACCAGCGAGGTCAGCGGCGGGCCGGCGAAGAAGAGGGGAGAGGCCACCGGCTTCGCCGACGCATCCCGCCCCAGCGAGATGTTGTAGGGCTTGCTGAACAGGAACGCGAACCACACCCCTCCCAGCAGGACCAAGGCGATGAAGGCGGCCAGGGCGCCGGTCCAGTTCACATCGCCCAGAACGTTGAACATGCTTGATTCCTCTTTCTCCGTTGATTCTTGATTGACAGGCCTGATGGAGCCGGACGGCCGTGCGCCGGACCCATCGCGTCCGGCGCACGGCGCCGGATCAGGACGACGGTCCGATCCGGCGGCGTCCGCAGGTCAGCTCGACTTCTGCCCGTCGACTGCCTCCCGCAGGATGTCCGCGTGCCCGGCGTGCTGGGCGGTCTCGGCGATGAGGTGCATCAGCACCCTCCGTACGCTGCGCACGGCTCCAGGCTCGTTCCACGGGGCCTTCGGCAGCCGGTGCGTGGCCGACAGGTCGGGAACAGCGGAGATGATCTCCACGGTCCGGTCGGCGACTTGCTCGTAGCGCTGGAGGATGCCGGTCAGCGTCTCGCCGGGTAGCACTTCGAAGTCGTTCCGGTGGTCGATCGCCCACTGCGGGTACTCACGGGCGGTGCCCGCCGCGAAGTCTTCCCAGGTCACCCCTTCGGGCAGGTCGTAGCGCATCGCTGACGGGCCCTCGACCACGAAGCGCATCCATGCGTCCTCCATGGACGCGACATGCTTGACCAGACCTCCCAGGCACAGCACGCTGGCCGTCGGGCGCTCGCCCGCCTGCTCGTCGCTGAGCCCCCGGATGGTGGTGAGCAGGGCGGATCGGGCGGCCCTGAGCTGGTCGAGCAGGCCGGCCCGCTCGTCGTCGAGGTTCGGGGACGTTGCCGTGGTGGTCATCGTCTTCAGGTCCTTCCGGTTGTTCTCGGGTACGGGACGACGATCACAGGGGAAGCGGCCAGGATGTGTCCGCTTCTCAGGGCACCATGGAGGCATGCCGAAGACCTCAGCGCGACTGCTGTCACTGCTCTCGCTGCTCCAGGCGCGCCGCGACTGGCCGAGCGCGCTCCTGGCCGAGCGCCTCGACGTCAGCCCGCGCACCGTACGCCGTGATGTCGACCGGCTGAGGGAGCTCGGCTATCCCATCGTTGCCTTCAAGGGACCCGACGGTGGGTACCGGCTCGACGCGGGTACGGAGCTGCCCCCGCTGCTGTTCGACGACGAGCAGGCCGTCGCCCTCGCGATCGCACTCCAGATCGCCACCACCACCGGTGCTGGCATCGAGGAAGCCGCGATGCGGGCGCTGACCACCGTCCGGCAGGTCATGCCCGCCCGGCTGCGCAGACGCATCGATGCACTCCAGGTCACCGCCGTCGAGCGGCCCGCACCACAATCCGACCCGCAGGTGGAGAGCGGTGCGCTCATGACGCTCAGTGCCGCCGTCCATGCCCGCGAAGTGCTGCGCTTCGACTACGCCCCCGCCTCCCCACCGGGAGACGACGGCCATGACTCCGCCGCAACTCCACCGCGCCGGGTGCAGCCCCACCACCTCGTCACCTGGGGCGGACGCTGGTACCTCGTCGCCTGGGACCTCGACCGCGAGGACTGGCGCACCTTCCGCGCCGACCGCATCACCCCGCGCATCCCTACGGGGCCCCGCTTCACCCCACGCGAACTGCCCGGAGGCGATGTGGCCGCCTTCGTGGCCGGCAAGTTCCGGGGCTCCGATGGCTCCGACGACTGGCCTTGCCGCGGAGAGGTGATTCTCCACATGCCCGCCGCCGCCGTTTTCCGCCACACCCGCGACGGCATCGTTGAGGAACTCGGCCGCGACCGCTGCCGGCTCGTCCTGGGCTCCTGGTCATGGCCCGCCCTGGCCGCCTCCTTCGGCCGCTTCGACGCCGACATCGAGGTCGTAGGCCCGCCCGAGCTCACGGACGCCTTTGCCCACCTGGCCCGCCGCTACGCCAACGCCGCAATCGCCACGCTGTAACCGGCCCGATGAGCCACGCGTAGGTCGACCACGACTGGCCCGCGGTTTCTTGAACCTTCAATTCCTCGCCCTGGGTTGGTTCTTGGCCTTTCACTTGCCCGCGGTCACGGCCTTGAGTTCCTCCAGCGAGTCGCTGACCAGGCGCGCGAGATCCTGCTGGTCGGGCTCGCTGATCCAGTGTCCGAACGCGACCTTGAAGGCGGCGACACCGACCTCGGCGGCCAGGATCGCGGCCGGGTCGGCGACGCCGCGTCGGCGCAGGGCCTCGGCCAGGGCCGAGACCAGGGCAGCGAGTTTGGTCAGCCGCGCCCGCAATCGCTTGATCTCCGCCTTGTATCCCGTGCCCGCCTCAGCGAGGCCCGGCCGTTGGCATCGTGTGCAAGCGCCTGCTCTGTCAGCTGTCGAAGCGGTGGCGGGAGGCCTCGATGTGGCCGAGGTAGCGGTGGGTCCAGTCGCACAGTCCGTCGATCGTCACCCGCAGGGCCTGGCCCGGCTCGGTGAGGGTGTACTCGACCCGCGGCGGTACGACGGGGTGCACCGTCCGCTCGATGAGACCGTAGCGCTCCAGCATGCGCAGGTTCTGGGTGAGCATCTTGTGGCTAATGCCCTCGATCTCATTGCGCAGCTCACTGAAGCGCAGGGTGTGGTCCCCCAGGGCCTCGATGATCAAGAGTGCCCACTTGTTGGCAACATCCGAGAAGATCTGCCGCCCCAGAGAGTCCGCGCGCCTCAGGTCCGCTTCGTCGGGCGAGCCCGTGAGCTGCTTGGTCACCATCAGGTTCCCCAGTCACTGAAAAGTGCGTTCTTCCATGTCAGCGACCACTCTCCTACGGTTTCTCAGTAACCACAAGAGAGTGGCTCGCAGAGCAATGGAGGCAGGCAGCATGGCCATCACCCTGGTGAACCCCAACGGATTGCCGGAGACCGACATCTACCATCAGGTGTCGGTCGCGAGCGGGTCGAAGCTGGTCTTCCTCGCCGGGCAGGTCGCCTGGGGCCCGGACGGTGTCACGGTCGGTGAAGGCGACCTCGCTGCCCAGGTCGAGCAGTGCTACTTCAACATCGGAACCGCCCTGGCCGCGGTCGGCGCATCCTTCGACGACGTGGCGAAGCTGACGGTCTACGTCGTCGACTGGACCCCCGACAAGATGCCCCTGCTGATGGAGGGGGTCGGTCGGGCGGCCGCGAAGCTGGGGGCCGCACCGGTCCCGCCGGCCACGCTGCTGGGCGTCGCGGCGCTGGATGTCCCCGAGCACCTGGTGGAGATCGAAGCAACCGCCGTCCTCGACTGAACCGGCGGGCCTCGGTCGCGCCGGTCTGTTCGGGGCGGGGTGCTGCCGTGCGGCGGGCCGGGCTGCTCAGGCGCTGGCGAGTGCGGTGCGCAGGGTGGTGGTGGCGAGGTCGATCGCGGCTTGGGCGGCGTGGGTTTCGCGCAGGGTGTTGAGCATGACGAAGTCGTGGATGATGCCCTGGAAGCGGACGGCCGTGACCGGGACCGCGGCGGTGCGGAGCTTGTTGGCGTACGCCTCGCCCTCATCGCGCAGGACGTCGGCCTCACCGGTGATGACCAGGGCCGGGGGCAGGCCGGTGAGCTGGTCGGTGGTGGCGCGCAGCGGGGAGGCAGTGATCTCCGCCCGCTGAGCCTCGTCCGTCGTGTACTGGTCCCAGAACCACTGCATGCCGTCGCGACGCAGGAAGTAGCCCTCGGCGAACTGGTGGTAGGAGCCGGTGTCGAAGGCGGCGTCGGTGACGGGGTAGAAGAGGACCTGCTGGCGCAGGTCCAGGCCGCCGCGCTCCTTGGCCATGAGGGTGAGGGCGATGCTCATGTTGCCGCCGACGGAGTCCCCGGCGACCGCGATCCGGGTGGCGTCCAGGCCGTGGCCGGCGCCGTCGGTGACGACCCAGCGGGCCACCGTCCAGTTCTGCTCGATGGCGACCGGGTAGCGGTGCTCCGGGGAGAGGTCGTACTCGGGGAAGACGACGGCCGCGCCGGTTCCCACGGCGAGTTCGCGCACGAGGCGGTCGTGGGTGTGGGCGTTGCCGAACACCCAGCCGGCTCCGTGGATGTAGATGATCACCGGGAGCGACCCGGATGCCCCCGTCGGGCGGACGATTCGCGCACGGACCGAGCCGGTGGGACCGCCGGGGACGGTCACCCACTCCTCGTCGACGGCGGGTAGGACGATGTCACCGGACTGGACTTCGTCGACGGCCTTGCGGCCCTCGGCCGGCGGGATCTGAAACAGGAACGGCGGCTTCGCCGTGGCCTCCGCGAATGCGGCCGCAGCGGGTTCCAGGACCGGACGAGCACTCTTCTCAGTCATGTCGGACTCTCCAAGGCGTAGGGCATCGAGGGCTGGTGACCCTCGGCGGTCGTCGTGCCCGCCGCCCGGCAGGCACATCAGGAAAGTAATACACGATTAAGTCGTGCACAACTCAATCGACCGCACTATGGTCGCGTGCGCTTCGAATAGTAGGATGAGAAGCCGGGATCCGAGCCGATGGCAGCAGCGGACCAGGCGGAAGCAGAGGGAAACAGCGACATGGAGAAGGCGGCGCCCGGGCAGGCGGAAGGCAACTCGCTCAGGCTGGAGGACCAGCTCTGCTTCGCCCTCTACGCCGCCTCGCGCGCGGTCACTGCGAGCTACCGGCCCCTGCTGGACGAACTCGGACTGACCTACCCGCAGTATCTGGTGATGCTCGCCCTCTGGGAGCGGGACTCCCTCTCCGTACGGGACCTGGGAGCCGCGCTCCAGCTGGAGTCCAGCACGCTCTCCCCGCTGCTCAAGCGCCTCGAAGCAAACGGCCTGGTCCTGCGCGAGCGGCGCGTGGACGACGAGCGCTCGGTCGCCGTGCGCCTCACCGAGGTTGGAGCGGCCCTTCAGGGCAAGGCCCGGGCCGTCCCGCTCGCCATCGGCGATGCGATGAACCTGACTCCGGAACAGGACGCCACGGCCAGATACCTGCTCCGCCTGATCACGGAGAACGTCACCCGCAGGTGAGCGCGGCCCTTGACCTCGGCCGCCAGGCGTATCGCAGCGTACGCGCTCGACGGGGGCCCGAACTTCGTGGTACTGGGCCACGATTGGAACCTGCGATCTCAGGGGTGATGAGCGCGCAGCTCTGCTGCTTGAGCCAGAACGCCCCGCCTTCGACAGCTGCCGAACTGTGCACGCCGAGTCGGGACATCCATCCGTGCAGATCAGACCCGGTGGTTGCTCGCCAGGCCGGCGCGGATGGCAGCGCCGATCGAGCGGGAGCGTCCGGCCGGGCCGCGGAGGTCGGCCAGGGGGACTGCCTGGATCTCGGCGGCGGGCCGGCCATTCGGCCCGGTTCTCCGCCGCCGTGCCCAGCCGGAGGTGCGGTGGCTGCTGGCAGGAGTGGTTGTCGCAGGTGCGGCAGACGGTCGGGCTGTCCGTCCCCCAGCCGAGGCGAGGGATGACGCCGTTCGCGAGCTGGTACCCGTACAGGTGAGCTGGCAAGGTGCCGCGCCGCGTCCCGCCCGGCCGCGAGGTGGCCCGAAAACTGGCGTGGCCGGTGCTGGAGATCCCGCCGCAGAAGAACCAGCGGTCCTAGGTTGACGAGGTGCGGTCGACCTCGCGGGCCCGGACCCGTTCACCGCCAAGAGCAGGAAGAGTCCGGGTCCGAGGTCGTTCTCAGGCGGCATCAGCCCGGCTGTCGTCCGGGGCGAGGACCCGAGCTGCGGTGCCAGGAGCCGGAGGGAGCGGGGTCGACGCTTCCGCCCGAGGCGTACGGGGGCGGCAGGAGCGCGGGCGCTCTGCGCGGGCCCGCAACCTTTCGATGATCTCCTTCGCGCGAGCGGCGGTAACAGGCTTCGCCTCGCGTTCCAGTTCCTCGACCGGCACTCCCAGCAGCTCCGCGACCAGCTCTGCGTCGTGGTCGAACAACCGTAGAGCTACGGCAGCGGCTTCCCGTGCCGTCATGTCGGCCTCGTCCTTCGCTCGTGCGGCGTTCGCCGCCCTTCCGCGCGTGGTCCACACGCTTGCCGCGGCCGTCTCCCGCGTCTTCGCCTGGAGCGCTTCTACAGCGCGAACCCGCCGCCGCAGCTTTGCCGCGCTCACCGATGCTGCCGGAGTCGTGCTCACCCGTGCCCCCTGTCCCCTGTCCTGTTCGAAATCGCTCCTCATCGCGCGCACCGTAAGCACAGGTCCGCGGACATCTCGAACCACCAGCGGTGCCGCTCACGGCAGCGGGGTATAGCGGACACGGAAGCGCGGTACGGGGTCGCAGCAGTCACACAGACGCCGACTCGGCGCCGGCAATCAAGAGCGTGTGCCTCCGCCGGGGCCTCCTCGAAGGGGGGGCTGGTCGGTCGGGTGCCGCGCCGTTGTGGTTGCGGTAGAAGGAGGGAACCCCGCCCAGGCCCGATGTGGTCGGGCTCGGCCGGGCGGGTGCGGGTCAGTGCCAGTCGGTGCAGGACCAGCTGCCCC
The DNA here is from genome assembly GCF_026340975.1 of Streptomyces sp. NBC_01214. GTDB lineage: Bacteria > Actinomycetota > Actinomycetes > Streptomycetales > Streptomycetaceae > Streptomyces. The sequence goes on from NZ_JAPEOS010000001.1 coordinate 4,970,737, forward strand.
CTCGGCCGTCGTAGATCTCCACGCAGGCACGGTAGGCGTTGCTCGACCCGACCATCCGTGTGTACGCGGCGTAGGAGGGCGAGGCGTTCGCTGTGTACGAGTTCCCGCGCCGGATCTCGATCTTGAACCGCCAGTTGCTGTTGGCCTTCTGGATGCGCGCCCACGCGGCGCTGCACCGGGTCGAGTTCCGCAACTCCACCTCTGGCCCACCACCCGCCGGCTGCACCCGGTCGATGACCCTGGCGCCGGAGCTGCACCCCTCGCTCTGGGGGTTCTTCCCCGTGCACGAGGAACCCCTGCATGAGGTCGGCGCCTCGGCTGCGGCGGGCAGGGCGGGGACGAGCAGCAGCGATGACGCGAAAACTGCGGTGCTAAGGCAGGAGAGAGCTAAGGGGCGAACGGCCATGCTGGATCCCTTCGACATACCAGGAAGAATGCGCAGATGGCGCATCCAGCATATTGCGTTTCATTTCATAGCCGCCCGGGTGCAGGGTCCACAACAGCGGTACGGGCAAACCACTCCCCGGAGTGATGTGCGGGCGACGGCGCGCGTGGGACTTGGCCTCAGCTCGGTCCGGGCGTGTGTGTCTCGCTCGCGCCGCGTCCCAATGTCAAACCCCAGCTGCTTGATCACCTTGATCACCTTGATCGCGAAGCTGCGGGGTGTCACATTTCTTTCCTCGCACACACATCGTGGCCGTGATGTCAGAACCGCCGGGAATCGACCAGCTTCCTGTCAAATGTTGCGGGAATCGTTCACCTTCGCCGGGAACGGGCATCAGGGGCCAGGGGAAACCGGCCCGCTTCGGTGCCCATGGCAACGCATTTCTCCGCGCGAGGGACATGGCGTTGCATGGCCACGGACGCGAGCCTCGCCAGCGCGGTTCTTGGGCGGCTATGTGCGTCGCCATGGGTCGCCGGGGGAGTTAGATCGGGGTCGTTACGTCCTCGACCGTGAGCCGATCGCGTCGGGCGGAATGGGTACCGTGTGGCGCGGCTATGACCGGAAGCTGAAGCGTGCTGCCGCGAGCGCTTCACCCCGCACGTCGCCCCCGCGGACTGGGCGCCCGCCCAGCACCGGGTCCAGCGGCGCTCGTCCGCGACCGTGTCCGGGCGGTGGCCGATGCTTTCGAGCAGGCCGCCCGCGCTCCCGCGCCCGCGGTCTGGAGGGCCGCGCCCACGCCGGCTGGCAGTCGTTGGCGCGGGACCCTCCCGGCTCTCCGTACATGACCATGCGCGCAACCTACACACCAGTGCTCACCGAGCCGAGGGTCAACGGCGGCCTGGACATGGATGATTGCGCGCTTGACGGCTCCCACGTCAGGGCGCTGAAAGCGGGGATCATGTGGGTTCCTCGTCAGTAGACCGTGCTCGTCCGGGTTCCAAGCACCACGTGATCGTGGACCGGCCCGGCACCCCACTGGCCGTGTCGCTCACCGGCGGGAACCGCCACGACGTCACGCAGCAGACCCAAGCGGCTGTTCGCGGACCGCGGCTACGAGTACCGCCGCTTGCCGTGGAAACGAGGGATCAAGCCGCAGATCGCGCGTCGCGGCACGGCGCATGGCTCCGGGCTCGGCGGCACATGCTGGGTGGTCGGGAACGGGCAGCCAGCATCATCTCCCTCCGACGACTCCGGAGATCATTCTGAAACGATCAGTGAGTCCGGATCGACGGTCGGCCCCGCGGGCACCGAGGCCTGAGCCTGGTACGCGGAGCCGACCCGGCGGGGCCTCGCGGGGGAGCGGCAGCTTCGGCAGGAGACGATCGCCAGTCCGCCTGAGACGGTGGTGAACAGCGCTTGTGCAGGGTGGCCATCGGGCCAACGTGTATTACGGTCACCGGGCTAAAGGTGACGTGGTGACGTTCACGTTGACGCCCGACTGCGCCATGGTTTGTACGCTCAACCCGCCGAAGCCTGGCAGTGACGAGCCGGCGCGCTATCGGGCGGACCGCTGGAAACTTCCCCGCCCGAAGAAGAGCGAGTAGCAGCTGCTCTTCGCCGGCCTTTCGCAGGCATGCCCTTCACGCGCGGGATCAGGGCCTGGGTCGACGGCCGGTTCGGGCCCCGCACTGAGGAGGCCCGTGTGCGACTTCCGGGGGCAGAGAGGCTCGTCGTCGACGCCGTCGTCGGGCCGCAGACCTGGCGTCTCCTCGGCTGAACCAGCCGCATTGCGCCGCACTCGGCGCGGCGTGACGATAGAGGAAAGGGCCTGTTCCCAGCGGCAGTCGGCCGCATACCGGTGAGCGCCGCGATCGCGGCGGACCGTCTGCTCCGAGCTTCCCCGAACCCTCGATACACAGGTCGGAGGACGACGGACATGGCAGAAGAAGAGCGCTTCACCGTGCCGGTGAGCAAGAGAGAAGACCTCGGAGCACCCGGCGACGAGAAAACCCCGGAACGCAGGACGAACGTCACGGTGCGCCGGCCCTACCGGACAACTCCGGTCCCCGACGCGCTCGTCGAACGCGAGGGCCGCGAGGGCGTGCGTCCGGCTCCTGGCCGGGCCACGGGGTCCGGGAAGAGCTGAAGACCGGAGGGAGATGCCACGATGCTGCAGTATCTGAACTTGTTCTTTATCTACCAAGATCTTCCGGGCTTGCCGATGGCCTTGAGGGTCTCGGGGCGCTTGACGGTTTTGCCGACGTCGTAGCGGGGTGCCCGGTGTTTGTTCTTGGCGCCGGGTGGCCGTCCGGGTCCGGCGCCTTGAGGTTTGGGAACACGGGCCGGGCAGGCGAGATGAGCGCGGATGTTCCTGAACCCTCGGCGGACCCGGGCCGGGGTGAGCCGGCCGGAGGTGGTGGGCTTCTCCCAGGGCCTGCGGAGGTCCGCGGCCAGGGGCCGGGCGAGCCGGAGCTGGGTGTGCGCGACGATCAGGAGCCAGGTCCAGCGGTCCGCGGCGTCAGGAGTACGGAGTTTCGGGGTGGTCCAGCCGAGGGTCTGTTTCGCGAAGCGGAAGGTGTGCTCCAGATCGAAACGGCGGAGAAACGCCTGCCAGAAGCGGTCCACGTCATCCGCGGTGGCGCCGGTCTTGGAGGACCATAACCACACCGGCGGAGCATCCCGGTCCTTCGACAGGTGCTCAACCTTCAGGCGGATCAGCGTCCCTTCAACCAAGGGCAGTTCGCCTTCGTGGTCCAGCCATGAGGACCGGTGGGTGAGCCGTGGGTGGACCCGGTCCCATGCCTGGGTTTCGGCCTTGCCGTAGTTGGTGGTGTCCGTGATCGTGGTGATGGCCGGCTCGGGCCAGGTCTCCGGTTTGGCGAAGCGGAATTCCGGGCCGTGCTTAGGCGGTCGGCCATTGACGCCGTGCATCCTCGGTGGCTTGGGCAGGCGCATGACGCGGTCGGAGCGGACCCGGCCGACGAGCTCGACCGGCAGGTCGCGCAGGACCCAGGCCAGACGGGTGACGTCATAGCCCGCGTCACTGACGATCACGATGGCCGGGTCCCCGGCCTTCCACTGGCCGGCGGTGATGAGCCGCTCCACGACACCTCGCAGTTGGTCGGCCGTGATGGCGGTCGCGTCGTCCACTGGCCCCAGCCGCACCGCATCCAGGATCGCGGTCCAGGACGTGGCGCCCGGCTCCAGCACAGCGACGAAGGAGTAGGGCCAGCCCGGGATGAACTGCGAGGCCGTCTTCGCACGGCCGTAGACATGACAGAACAGCCGGTCCGCCGAACAAGGCGCGTCCGAACGAAGCCACGGCGAGACATCGACCGCCAGGACCAGGCGTCCACCGTCGAACCGCGGCAGCGACAGCCCGGCCAGCGCCATACGCAGCTGGTCGGCGTCGATCCTGCCGTGGTTCAGGCCGCCGTACATCGCTCCGTGGCCACGTCGATGCTCGGGCAGCAACGTCAAGTCCACCGGCGTCTTCACCGCCCCGTCCGCACACAGCATCGCGTCCACCAGCTCGAACAACTCGTCGCGTCGCGCGGTCAGACACTCGTAGAACTCGCCCCGGAAGCGTGACGCTTCCGCGAGCGCCTCCCTCCGGACAGCATCAGGCAGCAGACTCACCCTCACGGCCTTCGTCTTGGGTCACGTGCACCTTGGTCGGAGCACAGGATCAAACGAAGGCCGCCCCCACGTCCGGCGAATCCACACGTGAGCCACCTAGTTCGAAGATCATTCGAGCTGATACACGGCTCCGTCACACTGTCTCGGCGCTGATGACGACATCAACCACGCGAGCCCATCCCTGCGGATCGTCAACCGAGACCCGAACCCGCCGCCTACCTGGCTTCCCGAGCAGAGAAGTGGTGAATCGGCTCTCGCCAACGACATCCCCAACTACGAGCCGACCGTCACTCAGCAGAAGATGCCCGTCGAACACGGTGGTCAGAGGCTCTCTGTCACTTCCGTGGTCATCCGCGTCACCGTGACCCTGAAAGACTCGAACCTTGACCAGCGCAACCTGGGCCTGCACCCGAACGATGAGGTGCGTGTCGCACGCAGCGGCAGGAGCGCCGTCGAGGGCCAACGTAGTGGGGATCCACTCGGTCGAACCGAGCGCCATCACCGGGTGATTCACATACAGGTCTACCCCTGCGATCTGCACAGCCTGACTCCCAGTCCATCCGTGACGTTCAGCGGAGGATAGAACCAGGCACTGACAAGAAGGTCCCGAGGTTAAAGAACAAGCTGAACCGGTGCCCGTTTACGGTCTCGGTGGCCATCATGCGGTTCACCCCCGGCTGCCCGGACGGCGGCGACTGGACGAAGGAAGGCTGGTGGAACGTTCCACCGGGCGGCTCCAAGATCCCGTACGGCGGTGATCTGGACGACGTGAGCGTCTGGTGGTGCGACTTCATCATGGGTGGTGGGCAGGTGTGGCCAGGCTCGGGGATCATCCGTGCCATGCCGTTGCGGGAGTTCAGCTGGTGCGAATGGACGGCCAGCACCGACTCCTTCGACGCTGACATGTTCCTGTTCAACGTGGACAGCAACGAGGACCAGATCTTCGAGATCGTCCCCTGAACCTGGTGGTGCCGCCCGGTTGGTCTGTTGGAACGTCAGGGGCACATAACCTGCGGGCAGTTATTGTGATCACCGCTTGAGAAATCGTCTTGCGCGCGATACGGACCCCGATCCGTTTGTCGCGGAACCACCTGCGCAGGTGGGGAACGTCGTAGGCCGTGTCCGCGTGTCCGCGTGTCCGCGTGTCCGCGTGGACGGTGGGGGTCGTGTCTCGTTTGGCGACCGAGCAGCATCGGCTCTAGCGCTTGGCCGAGGTGCCGACGAGGAGGGGCAGCCCTGCCGCGTCCGACAGGACGTGCATCTTGGAACCCGGCTCACCCCGGTCCACAGGGCTCGGACTTTCGCCCTGGCGTGGGCGGATCCGAGGACAGCGCGGATCAGGAACCGGCGGTGGGCCGCCGACTTCGATATATTCCGAAGCAGGCGGGGGGTGTGGGAGACCGCGAAGCCGTTGTTGTCGCCCGCTCGTGTGCGGGCCTGTCCGCCATCGCGCTCAAAGTGATCAGACTCGACGCCCGCATCCACGGCTGCCTCAAAACCCGCACGCTCACGACGAAGTAACCGCATGCTCGTCGCATCACGCCCAACCCCATGCCGCTCGACAGCCGACGACATGGGGTGTCTGACATGACGCTCTCGGGGCCTTCCTTGTCGAGGTTTCGGCCCGGCGGAGTTCACTCAGGGGGCACGGGAGAGTCCTGCTCAGCCGGTGCTGCCAGAACCTGACCGACCAGCTGGAAGTGCCATGCGGTCGCCTCTCCAAGAGGCTCCACCAGGGCGGTGCGTGGCGGATCGATACGCATCGGGCTGCGCCCGAGGACGAGTTCGGTGCCGGGAGGACCGACAACGAAGTGGTCCGGCTCCTCAACGGGAGTGAGTTGCCATGCGCGGGGTTCGGGTGATCCGCCCACCAGAACATTGTGGTCGGGCTCGCCTGCGAAGCCCAGGAACGTCTTGCTTCTGACGTTCGTGATCGTGAAGGTGCCGTGATGGGCGGGGTGGATCTTCCACTCCTGCTCGCCACTGCCGTTGGGAGGAAGGATCTGTACCGGTGACGAGTCGCCGTCCGCGTCCTCCAGGGTGAGAAGGTCGCCGCCGGGAACGCTTATCCGGTAGCAGCGATCATCGGAAAATGAGGTCATGTTGCGCCTCCCGTCTCTTTTCCTGCGGCGCTGGGGCGCCCAGCCGGCACTGCGGCGGGCGGGCGGTCCGTCCGCCGCAGTGCCGGCTGTCGTCGGCGATCGCCGGTGATCATGCCAGCGCGGCCGGAATCAGCTGACTCAGGTCGGGTCGGTTTCCGATCCGCTGGGTGGCCGGGCGTCCGGGCGCGTCCTGCTGAGGCCAGCCTGTGTGCCTCAGTAGGTCCCGGACCTGCCACCCGTCCAGCGGACTACGGTCGCTCGCCTTCAGTACGCCCTGTACGCAAGCGACAGCGCCAACGACGATCGGGGACGCGCTCGACGTCCCGCTGAACCTGTCGGTGTACCAGAAGTCGGGATTCCCCCCGGCCTGCAGGTCGCCGTATCCCGTCGTGGTGACCTCTCGGCCCCAACCCTGCGCGTCCACGCACGAGCCGAAGTTGGAGAAGCCGAGGCGGGAACGGTCAGGACCCCAGTCCGCGCCGTGGGTGCCAGGCGGGGGAGCGCCGGCGCCGACGATGACGGCACCGGAGTCGAGCAGGCTGCGCCGGAAGGGGTTGGTCCACCACAGCGGGAAGCCGGGGGACCTGTCGTACACCGGGTCGTCGAGGTTCTCCGCGCCGTTGCCGGCAGCTTCGACGACGACCACGCCCCTGTCCGTGGCATACCGGATGGCAAGGAAGTCATCCGGCCACCACTCGACCGCGATGAACCCCTGCTGGCCTATCCCGGTGGCCCGTGGCCCCGGCCGGTGAATCTCCAGGAGAAGGAGGTCCCTGGGACCCAGTCGGTCCGCGGCGGCCCGGATGGCGGTCGCGGTCGGCAGAGAGAACGACGAGGCGCTGATCATTGCGTCGGGCGCGATGCCGGTGACGCCGAACCCGTTCACGTCGCCACTGATCTCGCCGAGGACGGCGGTTCCGTGATCGGTGTCGGTGCTGCTGATTCCCGCGATGACACCACCCTGGTTCTGCAGCAGGTCCTCATGGCCGAAGCGCCAGCCCCATTCGCAGTCGATCACTCGGACCCCGTCCCCTGTGCCGCCCGGCTGCTTCCATGCGTGGCGGGCGTCGATGCCAGCCGGTCCCGGGTCCAGGTAGATCTGGCGGACCGTGTAGTCGGGCGTCATCGACGGTGCGTCCGGCCCAATGGGAGCCATGTCGTTGATGGGCGTTTCCTTGCGCTCCTCGCCCCGGGACTCGCCCCTGGAGAGGGGGCGTATTCGGGGCCGGGCCTCGGTTCTGGCTCGGGCGAGTTCGGCAGCCGGCTTGACGTAGGCGGCCTCGATGACGTCGAGTTCCCGGAGTCTTTCGGCGATCTCCTCGAGCCGCTCCTCGGGCGCGTCCACCTGGTAGAAGCGCGCCATTTTGCCCAGGTTCTCCTCGACCTGATCGGCGAACTCGCCAGCCTGCGGCGTCTGTTGGGCCTGGCGGCGCAGCCGGGCCAGGTCGGCATCGAACAGCGGCTTCAGGACGATGTCGGGCGCAGCCGCCAGCTCATTCAGCCCGGCCACATCAGCGCCTCGGGTCGACGACGCGCCCGACGGCGTGATCGCCACGCCCACGTCCTCCGCCACCGCACAGATGAGTTCGGGATGTCCTCGTACTTCGTCGTACTGCGGTCGGCGGTTTCCGTCATCCACTCCCTGCCTGGGCATATCCGCACCTCTTCCACGTCATGACGCGTGGGAGTCTCGGCTGGCGTCGGATCGAACATCCGCATGTGCCTGCGCCGGAAAGTCATGGATCTGCCGTACGGGGCTTCAGCCTCTGGACCCGCCGCGCGACCGTACTTGCTGAACTACGGCCCGCCGGCTGACCGGCCGGAATGACATCGACAGGATGACGGTGCCGATAGCTCTCCCCACCACGCTGACACAGGTCGCGGCCGGTCGCACATCCACAGGGCGGACTGCCATGGGAGGGAAAACGCGCCGGCGAAACCTGCTGATCCGGCCGCCTCAGGGCACGGGTGCTCACACCGGCTCCACGTTCGTACGGGTGTTCCGACAGCGGCGTGCTGGGGTCGCGGGCGAGTCGGTAGGACGCCGTGTGACGCAGGTGGTGGAGCGTCCAGTTCGATCCGAGTACGTCGTTGGCCCGGTTGAACGTCGCCCGAGCCGCGTCGCAATTCAGCGGGCGCCAGAGCCGCCTTCCTCGGCGCGGACGCCGTTCGAGAACCAGAAGGCCAGCAAGCACGGTCCCGGTTGTGCCGGAGAGAGGCGAACAACGCGTTGAACATCTTGCCGGGGATGCGCCGAGGCGCACGCTTCGGGATGGTTGGCCGGTAGCGGCCTGCCCGCTCCCGCTCCCGTTGAAAGGGGCTGGTCAGGCTTGTGGTGTACGTTCACGCGGCCACTGCTGCGCGAAGGGTCGAGCGGGAACGGGTTGATCGGCCCCGTGGCTTCGTCCTGGTGGAAGTCGTAGACGTGCGGAGGACCGTTCCGCAGTGTGCACGCGTCCTCGCGGCGTACTGCGGGCCAGGCGCGGGCCAGGCGCGGGCCAGGCGCGGGCCAGGCGCGGGCCTGGCGAGGCCTTGCCCGTGATGGCGTTTGGCGTACCAGGGGTCTTCCGCCACGCCGTCTTCGGGGCCGTCTCGCCACGGTCGTCCGCCGATGGCTCGACGAGCCGGAGCTCCTGGAACAGGTGCGGCTCGACCCTCGCCACAGCTGGGCTGCACATGGCGCCGCCCGAGCCGGCGGTGGACGAGGACCGGGGCGGTGTCCTGGTCTACCTCGACGCCGCCGAGCGTGGTCGTCGACTGGTTGCCCCGCACCCGGCTCGACCCGGCAGCGCTCGGGCAAGCCGACACCGATCGCACGGACTCCGCAGCAGGCACCCGCCACCGGGGGTCCGTTGGGCGATGGACACCGCCTTGGGCACCATCCTGACCGGCTTCCGCTACCCCACCCGCCGTCGCCTGCACTTCCGCCTCGGCCACATCATCGGTCAGCCCCCCACCCTTCGGAGCAACCCGTGCACGACCGTGACGAGACCCCGCTGCCCGCCACCGACCACTGATGGCCTGCGGGGGAGTGTCAGTGGAGTTTCGTCAGCTGGTTGTCAGCGGTGTAGCCCCAGCGACCCGGTAGTCGACACTGACGGGCCATGACGCACTGGTGCCGACACGAGTGGCGAATGGCCACGTCATTCTCACGCCGACCGTCATCTTCTTGTCGACGATCTCGAATTCCGTGCTCTCTGCCTCAACCAGATGCAACCAGATGCAACCAGATGGGGTTCAGTCCGCCCTCGCGCTCCCGCACGATCAAGCGGCTCGCCGATCGGCGCGACGTCAGCGCGCGCCATATCGGTGTAGTCGGCTTCAGTGTCGTGTCGACGGTCCTTGCAATCACCACTCCCGTGATCTCTTCTCCTGGTGACCACGACCTCGCCGAACCTGGATCCGCCGCCCTGGCCGCACTGCGCCGTCGGAGCAAGCCCGGACGATCCCGTGGGCTGTCGTGGCCTCATCGTCGACCCGTACGACGCCTGCCTGACCCACCTGTCGGAAGCCTTCCGCGCGACGTACCTGGCCAGCCTGACCCCCGACACCGAGATCAATCACTCCGGCACCACCTTCACCAGTGATCTGCTGCATCGGCTGCTCCACGCGCTCCGGGACCCGAACAGCGGGCGACTGCTGGTCAGCCACGCCAACTTCCAGGCCACCACGTTCTCCGACACGGCCGACTTCGGCGGAGTGGCCTTCGCGGACGTCTGGTTCGACGGGGCGGTGTTCTCCGGCGATGCTCTCTTCCGCGGGGCGTCGTTCGCAGGGAGCGCCGGGTTCGGGAGGGCGACGTTCGCAGGAAGCGCCGGGTTTAGCAGGGCGGTGTTCTCCCGTGCTGCGGACTTCGGTGGGGCGATGTTCGCCCTTGACGCCCGCTTCGACAACGCGATGTTCACCGACGCCACGTTCGTCAGAGCGGCCTTCTCCGGTGACGCCTGGTTCGGTGGGGCGGAGTTCCGTCATGACGCCCGCTTCGACCGTGCCGAGTTCACCAAAGCCGACTTCCGCGCCGCGGTGTTCTTCGGGGACGCTGGGTTCAGCAAGGCGGCGTTCTCCGGTACGGCTCTCTTCAACGGGGCGAGGTTCTCAGGCGGGGCGAGCCTGCGCGAGGCGGTGTTCTCCGGTGACGCCGGGTTCGGCGGAGCCCTGTTCGTCGGCGACGCCCGATTCGTCAAGGCGACGTTCGCCGGCAGCGCCGACTTTCGCGGCGTGACGTTCTCCGGCGAAGCCTGGTTCGGCCTGGCGATCTTCTCCGGCAGCGCCCGGTTCAGCTCGGCGGCTCTTGCCGGAAGTGCCCGCTTCGACGCTACGACGTTCTCTGGCGAGGCTGCCTTCCACAGAACGGCGTTCTCCGGCGGGGCCCGCTTCCTCGGGGCGGTGTTCTCGGACAGCGCCGACTTCAGCGGGGCGGTGTTCTCCGGTGAGGCGGCCTTCCGCAGGGCGACGTTCTCCGGCGGCGCCGTCTTCGGCGCGGCGACCTTCTCCACCGGTGCCTCCTTCAGCGGAGCTACCTTCGACACCTTGTCCCGACTCGGCCCGTTGGCCTGCCAGGGGGAGCTGGATCTCTCAGGCGCGCACTTCGGCGGGCCGGTGGCCATCGAGGCGGCAACGGCCTCCTTCTCCTGTGTCAGGACTCGCTGGGACTCCACGGCCACGCTGCGTCTGCGCTACGCGACGGTGGATCTCACGGACGCCGTCTTCGAGTACCCGGTGAGCGTGGCCACGCGCCCGTCTGCCTTCATGTACGACCGGCGGCCAGTGGACGAGTCCGGTTTGGCCGGCCGGGACCCCAGTGCCCGGATCACCTCGTTGACCGGTGTGGACGCGGCGCACTTGGCGCTGACGGACGTCGACCTGTCCAGCTGCAGGCTCACCGGCACCTTCCACCTCGACCAGCTCCGCTTGGAAGGCCGCTGCGCCTTCGCGGCCGCTCCCACCGGCCTGCACCGGCACGGCACCTTTCCCACCCGCTGGACACAGCGTCGCAGCCTCGCTGAGGAACACCACTGGCGCGCGGCCACCGGCTCAACCGGTTGGACACCCGCGCCTGCCGGAACGTCCCCCCAACAGCCTGCCGCCCTCGCACCCGTGTACCGCCAGCTGCGGAAGTCCCTCGAGGACGCCAAGAACGAACCGGACGCAGCAGACTTCTATTACGGTGAGATGGAGATGCGCCGCCACGACGGCGACCGGCCCTACTCCGAGCGCGCGCTGCTCACCCTGTACTGGGCCCTGTCCGGCTACGGGCTGCGCGCCTCCAGGGCCCTTGCCTGGCTCCTGGGCGCCATGACCGCCACAGTCCTGATCATGATGCTGTGGGGCATCCCGGAGAACGACCCACAGGCCGTAACGACCGGGCAGCTCACCGGGCAGAACATCTCACTGACCACGAAGAACCCCACCCCCGTGAACCCTTCCGGCCCACTGCGCACCCGAGTGACCTCACAGCGCTGGGAGAAGTCCCTGCGGATCGTCGTGAACTCCGTTGTCTTTCGCTCCTCCGGCCAGCACCTCACCACAACCGGCACCTACACCGAGATGGCATCCCGCCTGACCGAGCCCGTGCTGCTGGGGCTCGCGGTGCTTGCCGTGCGCGGACGAGTCAAGCGGTAGCCGAGGCCCTGTCGTCAAAGTCCCGTCGGGCCCGAGACGCCCGGCACCGCACCTGATCCCCCCGACTCCGTCCGGGGGACCCCCAGGTTGTCGGGGCGCGCGGGAGTACGTCCAGGACACGGGCGCCCCTCCGCCTTGGAAGTGCGGCTGTCACGGGACGCGGGCATGCGGCCGAGCAGGTGCGGCGCCGCTGGAACGGGCGGGGGTCGGCCGTGCCGCTCTCACCAGCCCGCCGTTGATCTCCGGTGAGCAGCCGACCGCCCCGTTCGCGGATGTATTGGCCGCTGCTCACACCACGGCGGTGCGCTGACACCGCCTCAGGGGGGAGCATCATCATGAAGAAGACCGCGATGCTCGCCGCGACTCCGGCACTCGTCGCCACGCTCCTCGCCACACCGCATGCCGGCGCCGCCACCCATCAGGGCGGGCTGCACTTCGGCGCGCTCTACGTTGGGCCTGGTGTCACCGGCTCTGTGCCGGAAGGTTCCCCAGAGCTCGGAGAGGCGACACACGGGCCGAAGGAGTGCCCCGCCCCACTGTGGGTCACGAAAGCGTAACCGAGAGGTGCGGCTTCGTCGAATGTCGGTGGCGACATGTAGCCGTCCCCTTACGCTCCTTGCCATGCGGCGACGGTGCACCATCGAGCCGCATGACTGGGGGGTCATGGTGACGCTGTACGGACGGGCGGCGGTGCTCGATGCCGTCGTGCCTTCATTGGTGGGGCTCGAGTCGCAGGGAGCCGCCCGGCTGCGGATACCGGGCGGGAGTCCGCTGCTGATCGAGTGCGGCGGCGGGCGGCTCACCGGCAAGACCGCGCTGCTGAAAGAGCTCTCGAAGCGGTACGCGCAGCGCATCCCGCAGGCGTACGCCGACCTGGGGGCGGCGGACTTCGGCCAGCCGGGGCTCGCCTCCCTGGCAGACGAGACCACGGCGAACGCCTCGCGCACCTCGGACCTGCTCTTCTACCTGATGGACGGGTTGAGCCGGAAGCCGAACGAGTTCGCCGGGAAGTTGTCCTTCCCCCGACTTACCCAGGGGCTGCTCGCGGTCACCAGCTGGCAGTCCGAGGACGTCCAGCCCGCCGAGCTGCAGGCCGCCCGTCGTCGCCTCGCGGGGCTGTTACGGGAGAGCCAGCCCGACCTCCAGGCGCGCAACCAGCGGGTGTCGGGCTGGATCGGACAGGTCACCCAGGGCGTCAGCGCCGCAGCGGGGCTGGGACCCGGGGTGAGCGAACTCGTGGGGCCGCTCACCGACATCGTCACCACCGAACTGCTCGGCCCGCGCGCCAACAGGCAGGGCCTGGGCTGGTGGGCCGGCCGTCGGGTCGGCCCCCAGGGGGACGGACACGCCCAGTTGACCGATCTCGCCATGTGTTTCCGCGGTGACGGGGGCGACCGGCGGCGGGCGGAGCACCACTTGGTGGCCGCCCTCCTGGAGGACATGGCCGACCACTACACCTGGATGCGCCTGAAGAACCGGGTGCCGCGCCCGCTGCTGCTCCTGGACAACGTCCACACCCCGCTGGGTGTGACGGTCCTGGACGCGCTGACCCGCGCCTGGCACGACGAGCCCACGCGGACACACCCCGGCGTCGTCACGGCGGCCCTCGCCCAGGAGCCCGCCGTGCCCGACGCCGAGGGCACCGCCCCGTCGACGAGGAGTGCGGCGGGCCCGTACTGGCGGCAGGACAGGCCGCAGACGGCGGCCGGCTGGGTGCTGAGGCTGCCGATGGCACAGCTCGACCTCGACGAGGTCAAGGAGATGTTCGGCAACGACCGGCCGGAGCCCGACACCGCTCACGTGATCCACCGGCTCAGCGCCGGGCGCGCTGGGATAACCCACGCCCTGGTGCTGTCCGTCCGGCAGAAGATCGGCCTCCATGAGCCCGTCGACCACGGCGCGCTGCTCGACCTTCCGCTCGCGCTGCCGCTCGACGACGGGCCGACGCTGCCCGTGTACGAACGGCTGCTCCGGCTCCTGATCCCCGACGGTGAGGCCCGGGCCCGTCTCGCCTCCTACACCCCGGCGCTCGACGACGCGGCCGCCCACGCGCTCGACGCCGACCACGTGCCGCACGGAGCTGACGGACAGCCCGTGGCCGCGACCGTCAGAGTGCCCGTGGCGGAGACCAAGCGCCTGTTGCGGAAGGACTGCTGGAGCCATCACCCCTGGCCGGGCACCGGCGGGCCCTTCGTCGGTGATCCCACCCTGCGGGCCCTGCTCGTGCACGACCTCCGCACCCGCACTGGCGCGGCGCCCGGGGGTGGGGACTGGCGGGGCAGCCACCGGCGGCTGCGCCTCCTGTACGCGCCGGGCGCCGCCGACCCGCGCGATGCCTGCTACCTGCACCACTCGCTCGCGATCGGCGACACCGACGTCGTCGTGCGCGCCCTGCACCGCCGCCTGGCCGAGCAGGACGCGCCGGGGTGGCTCGCCACTCTCAACCTCGTCTGCGCCGCACCGCATCCCCCGGAGCACCCGGCCGTCCCGGCTGCGGATCCCGTGGAAGACCGGCTCGCGGCCGACAACGACCCCGTGCGCCAGGCCGTACAGCTCCTCGTCCTCAACCTGTGGCGGCAGTCGCATCCCCTCGCGCACCCTGACCCGAGGAAGGTCAACGCAGTCCGGCTGCAGCTGCTCACCCTGGCCCAGAACAGCGCCGTCGGCCCCCAGGAGGTCTTCTACCAGGCCTACGAGGAGTGGCCCCAGTTGCTGAACCGCTGGATCCAGGCACCCGATCTGCCGACTTACGGAGAGCCCCGCCCATGACACTCTGGCCCGCCGGACCGCTCAACCGTGCCCTGCTGATCGCCGCCGTCTCCGTCGTCCTGGGAACCGGCGGCTACGTCTCCTATGACCGGTGGCTCGCCGAGGACCCGGCCTGCGCCCCCGGCGTAGCGAAGCGGGGCCCCCGGAACGAGTGCGTCGGCGTCACCGACGGCAGCTACGTATTCGCCCCGTCGCTGAAGCAGGTCACCGACCGCATCAAGGCGGAGAACGACAGCGTCGCCGGCAAGTCGCCGGCCACCATCGCCCTGATGATCCCCATGATCTCCGACACCCAAGCCGAGCAGCATGAGTACGTCGAGCAGGTGCAGGGCGCCTATCTGGCGCAGTACCGCGCGAACCACCAGGCCAACGGCAAGCAGCCGCCCATCCGGCTGGTGCTTGCCAACCCCGGCCGGGGTTACAAGGAGTGGCGTACCGTCGCCGACCAGCTCGCGCGGGCCGCGGCCGACAAGAAGGAGAACCTGCGCGCCGTCGCCGGCATCAACATCAGCATCACCGAGACCGAAGAGGCCGTCCGCTACCTCACGAAGGACAAGGGGATCCCGGTCGTCGCGGGCCCCATGACCGCGGACGACATCAAGAACACCGCAGTCGACCCGCACCGCTACCCGGGCCTGGCCCGGATCGCCCCCGGCAACACCGACCAGGCCGACGCCCTCGCCTCGTACGGGTCGGACATAAAGCCCGAAGAGACGCTGGTGGTCGAGGACATCCGCGAGGGCGACAACTACCTGGCCAGCCTGCGTCAGACCTTCGAGAAGCTGGCCAAGGGCGCGCCCAACGCCCCGGAGACCTTCCGGTCGCCGCCCGACTTCAACGACGAGGGCAACCTCGCCAACGACTTCCACCAGATGGTGCCGGACATTTGCTCCTCCGACGCGAAGACCATCTACTTCGCCGGCCGACCGGTGCAACTGCGGCTGTTCCTCGTCGAGTTGAGCAACCGCAAGTGCAACAAGCCTTACACGGTCATCAGCGGCTCGCACGCCTCCACCCTGACGGTCGACGAGAAGTTCGCCGACCAGTGGGGCGCCCTCACCCATGGCGCCGGCATCACCCTGCGCTACCCGGGCCTGGCCCACCCCGATGCCTGGGGGGACCGAAGCACGATGCCGACCGGCGGCTCCAAGGCGGCGCTGAAGGAGCTGACCGACCTGGTCCAGAAGCTCGGCACCAAGGAGCCCGACTCGATCGGCCCCGCCAACCTCTCCGACGGCCGCGTCATCATCACCTACGACGCGGTCTCCACCGCCATCGCGGGCATCCGCAACGACGCCGTGGGCAGCGTGAAGATGCCTTCCCTCTCCGAGGTAGCCGACAACTGGTTGCGGCTGCACGGCAACAACCGGGTCGAGGGCGCCAGCGGCTGGATCTGCCTCGACCAGTACGGCAACCCGTACAACAAGACCGTCTCCATCGTCCATCTCGACCCGACGACCAAAACCGCCGTCTTCGACGGCATCGCCTGGCCCGCGGGCCGCGCCCCCGACGCCAACTGCTCCATCCCCAACTGAGGCCGACGGCAGGCCCGGCCCCCGCCCGCCGCGCCCGCCCGGGGCCTGCCCGCAGTGCGAGGGGCGAGCACGCGTCTTCCCGAACCTCGGACCCGCTCATGAGACGCCCGTCCCTGGACAGCTCGAACCGCGAGCTGTTCGCACTGCTGGAGCGGTACCTGGGCGAAGCCCATCGGGCAGGAGCAGCGTGATCGGTACGGGCTGCGTGGGGTGCGGGTTCTGTCACGGTCAGGGGCGGTTGAGCTGCTCCTGCCGGGCTGTGGGCACGGACGCGGTCTGCGTGCAGCTGGAGCGCCAGGGCTGGACGCTGAAATCCCCGAGATCACCGTCCGCATCGGCTGACCCCTCATGCGGAAGCCCACACCGTCTTCCCGGGACACCGCGCACGCTGCTGCTGCTGCTGCTGCTGCCGCCGTCGTCGTCGGCGGCGGCGGCTTCGCCGAGAACTCCGCACGGAGAGGGCTTTACCAGCCGTTCTACGGAAGAAGACGGCTCATGACAGGGCTGGGCCGGCAGTGTGCCGACCGAGGTTCGCGAGGGAGAGTGGCGAAGACCTTGCGGTCCTTCCGGCGGGCACAGCCGCGTCATCCCGGAGTTCCGCACGCGTCGGCCGGAGCTCCCGCGCCCGTATCGCCGCCGGCGCCCGGCCTTCCCCGGCGGGCTGACAGCGCCGCCGCAGACCGTTCCGCGGGGCTTTCGAGGCGGTCGGCTCCGCCCGCGCCACGGATCGTGCGGCAGGGGTCAGGAGAACGCTGCCGCTGCGCGTACCGGCGCAGGGCAGGTCCGGTCCGCATGACCGAATACCACCCCATTGACCTGCTGGCCGAATGTGGAGCCGCAGTGTTGTCGAGGAATCGGCGCCAGGACATGATCACTTCTCGCACGACCTGACCATCCATTTGAGAACCGGAGCAGGAGCAGTGAAATCCCGGCCGGGGCCGGTTTCTTGCTGCTCCCGGACGCGTCGAGGCCAAGCGGGAGCAGGGGCCATGCCGGCTTCGGCAGCTCTTTTATGCCGCCGCGCAGATGCTTCGCGTTCTCTCATTCCACTTTTCAATGAAAGGAATTCCAGGATTTCATGTACAAACGTTCAGGGTTCCTCGCCCTCACCACAGCGGGCATCGTGCTGTGCACCGCTGGTCTCGCGCCTTCCGTCAGTCAGGCAGCCGGCGGTACCGCCGACGGGCAGGGTTCCTATGCCGACAGCAACGGGCTGACAGCGGGTGACGTCAGGCTCATCAACGAGCTGAACGAAGAGGCCCTGGTCCTGGGGCGGCCGGGCACGACCCCCGGCGGGGACCTGCCGAGCGCCACCGAGTCCCTCAGGGCCACGGCAGCGGTTGGCGACAGGGTGACGCCGCCTGCCGAGCCGCTGGAGCGCATGCCCGACGCGTACCGGGCCCATGGAGACAGGGCCACTACCGGCATCAGCAACTACATACGCAAGTGGCAGCAGGTCTACAGCCACCGCGACGGACGAGTGCAGCAGATGACCGAACAGCAGCGGGAGCAGCTGTCCTACGGCTGCGTCGGCGTCACCTGGGTCAATTCAGGTCCCTATCCGACGAACAAACTGGCCTTCGCGTCCTTCGACGAGGAGAAGCACCGGAACGCTCTGGAGAACACCAGCCCCCGGCCGGGCGAGACGCGGGCGGAGTTCGAGGGGCGCATCGCCAAGCAAAGCTTTGACGAGACAAAGGGATTCGATCGGGCTCGAGATGTGGCATCCGTCATGAACAAGGCCCTGGAAAGCGCCCATGACGAGAGTGCCTACCTGAGCAACCTCAAGGCAGAGCTCGCAAAGAACGACGACGCTCTCGCCGCCGAAGACAGCCGTTCGAACTTCTACTCGGCGCTGAGGAACACCCCGTCCTTCAAGGACAGGAACGGGGGCAACCACGATCCGTCCAAGATGAAGGCAGTCATCTACTCGAAGCACTTCTGGAGCGGGCAGGACCCCCGGAGCTCCGCCGACAAGCGGAAGTACGGGGACCCCGACGCCTTCCGTCCCAACCAGAACACGGGCCTCGTCGACATGTCGAAGGACAGGAACACCTCGCGCAGCCCCGCCAAGCCCGGCGAAAGCTACGTCAACTTCGACTACGGCTGGTTCGGGGACCAAAAAGAAACAAACCCTGACAACACCATATGGACCCATGCCAACCACTACCACTCGCCGGAAGGCGGCATGGGGCCCATGCAGGTATACGAGAGCAAGTTCCGCAACTGGTCCTCCGGATACTCGGACTTCGACCGCGGAACTTACGTCATCACCTTCATACCCAAGAGCTGGAACACCGCACCCGCCAAAGTGAAGCAGGGCTGGCCGTAACAACCCGCCCCCTCACGAGCGAGATTCCGCGTAGCCACCGCTGCACGGTGCGGGGCCGCTCCTCGGCCACACACGGTAGGAGTCCTCGACGCGGACCTCCGGGCCGGGCCCGCCCTTAGGTCGGGATCGGGCGGCGCCGCCCTGACGAGTCGACAGGATCACGACTCCGCATCTGATTGGAAAACGGAAGGGAAGAGTCCCTTTTGTGGTTCCAGGAGTCGGTAACGTACGCGCGTTCGATCGTGTACTCGTCCCCAAGGAACCCTCCATGGCCACGCCTCCCGCGCCGCAGATCCCCGAGCAGCCCGCCGCTCCCGGCCCGTCCGACGCCCCCGTCGCACCGTCCGAGCCCGCGAAGAAGAAGGGCGGCCTGGGGAAGAAGATCCTCGGCGTCGCCGTGGTGATCGCGGTCGCACTGTTCTGGCGCCTGGGCCTTCCCCACCTGACGGGCGACGCCCCGGTGCACGCGGAGGCCGGCGATTGCGTCGTCGTCACCGGCCCGGAGAACGCCCCCAAGGTCGAGAGCAAGGGCTGCACCGAGAAGGTGGCCGACCTCTACAAGGTCGTCAAGGTCGTCGACAACACCTTCGACGTCGACAAGTGCGAGGGCGTGGCCGAGGTCGCTCTCGCGCAGCAGCTCGAGACGGACAAGTTCGTCCTCTGCATGGAGCCCGTCAAGAACTGACGCTCCACACATGGCCGTAGGGGCCGGACCCGCCGGGTCCGGCCCCTACGGCGTCCCGGCGGGCCGTCGGACGGTGCGCCCGTGCAGGGAGTGCAGCAGCGTGAGGTCGTCTCCGGACAGCCGCAGCACGACGCCGATACGTTCGCCGCCAGATGGTCAGGGTCGCCCGTGCGTGGGACTCCGCGAGCGCCACGCTCCCGTCATCGGCCGTACGTCTGGTGGCAGAGCGCCGCCACGGCGGGGCTGGTGACGCCGTGCGCGGCGCGGCACGACAACGTCATGTCCCCGGTCCACGTCCCGGGACCGGGTCCGGCCCCGTGCAGGAACACTGTGGCTGGTCGGTGAGGAATGATCCGCTCGGGGTATCCGCGTGGCTGCGCCGGCTCTCGGAAGACGGTGGGGCTGCCCGCTCGTCATGGTGGAGCTGTTCGAAGCGGCTTGATCGGTCTCATTTCTGAGACACGGGCTCGACGACGAAGAGGTCCGTGCTAACTGGTCTCGTTCTTCGCGTCGATCCAGTCGTGGGTGATGACGGTTCCGCCGGTGCAGCGCAGGCTGGTCGGACGGGTGTCCCGCTTCCAGGAGGACCACTTGTAGTCGCCGTCGGAACACCTGATACCGAGCCGCCAGATGCCGCCGTCCGACATGTCTGAGCACGCGCCCCGGGCAAAGGTCGGGTTGGTCAGCTCGCTCCAGCAGCCGCGGGGTGTGGCGCTCGCGGGTGATGCTGTGACTCCCACTCCGACGATGAGCGCGGCCCCGATTCCGGCACTGGTGAGGGCATGACGTAGTCGCATCGGTTCTCCCCTTCGAGTGGTGGTGCACGAAGCCGTATGAGCACGAGAGCGGTTGGCCGTCCGGCTCGTACGGCCTGATGTCCCGAGTACTACTGAACGTCGACCCAGTCGTGGGTGATGATGGTTCCGCCGGTGCAGCGCAGGCTGGTGGGCGTGGCCGTGTCCTTCCAGAGTGACCACTTGTAGTCGCCGTCGGAACACCTGATGCCCAGCCGCCACCGGCCACCCCCCGACATGTCCGAACATCCTCCTCGGCCGAAAGACGAGCCCTTGCCATTGCTCCAGCAGCCAGCAGGCTTGGCGCTTGCCGGTGTTGCAGTCACTCCCATCCCGACGATGAGCGCGGCCCCGATTCCCGCACTGGTGAGGGCATGACGTAATCGCATCAGCGTTCCCCTTCGAGTAGTGGTACAGGAAGCCACACTGAGTCAGTAGGGCTCTTCGAGCGGCTGCGCTGGCGTGCGCAACAAGGTGCACACATGGGTAGGCGCCCTGCTCCGGTGAACTCGAGAGGACCCCGTCGGCGAGCACGACCGAGTTTCTGGTTTCACCGTCAGCGTGATGACGACCAGGCTGAGGCCACGGCCGGGACCGGGCCTTCTACGCGTGCGCACCTCGTCCCGTCCGCTTCCTGACTAGCACGCACGAGGCTAGAAGGCGGCAGGCTTGGCCCGCAAGGCGTCCAGATCGGACACGAGCTTGGACAACTGCCGGGCCGGTCGGCCGGCAGGCTGCGCGGTCACCTCGGCGACGCTGTCATGGCCGTGCTGATGCAGGGCGCGGACTGGCCCCTGATGGCCGGCAGGCTCGTCGGCGTGCAGGAGGGCGGTGTCGACCTGGGTGCGTTCCTGCCGCAGACGGGCTGGATGACCGCCGGGTCCACCAGGCCGTCACCGCGAACACGGCGCGCATCAAGGCCGCGGTACCCGCCCACCGGCAGCAGGTCGCCCCGGCCAGGCGCGTGGACGCGGCCGGTGAGCGGCAGCTCCCACAACCCAGCCCCGGCGGCGCCGGTCGTGGTGGTCGGGGCCGGAGGTCGTTGTCCGGTGGGTAGGACGGACACGGCTGCCGGCGAAAAGGCCGTGCCGGAGCGGGGCGAGAGGGGCGGGCGCATGAGGTCGTGGCGCTGCTGCTCAGCACGGCCCTGATCGTGGCCGTGGTGACGGTGGTGCGCTGGGCCCGCGCCGCCACCGTCGCCCGCCCGGCTCCCGGCACCGCGAGGGTTTGCCGCCGGAGCATCGTCGTCAGTCAGTGGCATAGCCACGACCACCGGAACCCGCTACGAGCGCCGATGTCAGTGGCCTGCGCTACGGTCGTCTTCCCCACAGGGCGCGCGTGGTCCTCGCCCGGCCTCTATCTCAGGCCGGGCGAGGGCGCGTGGCGTGATCCCCATCTTCGGCACGGGGAGCACGCCTCTTCCGGATGGAAGGGCCGACACCAAGGTGTCCTGTCTCCATATGACGGGGTGTCGGGGTGGGATTGCAAGGAAAAACCGGGAACTTAATGCGTTCGCTGCTCTCGGTGCCCTCTACGTGCAACGGAACGGTCATCTCCGGCCGCGCGCCGACCGTCTCCGACTCCTAATGTTCCGTAATTTCTTGATCACGTCGCGTGATCTGCATGCCTGGGGTCATGCTGATGCTCCTCCAACAGCGGTTCGGCACCCGCTCGTTGGACGGACCCCCCTCTTGGGGGTCTTTCGGATGATTGCGGACTCGACATCAAGGAACGGTGATGAACAAGAAGCAGATAGCGGCGGCAATGGCGCTGGCGCTGGTGGTGTTGCTGGTCTTCGGCTGGAGCGCGGTGATGGCGGCGATGGGCCACGCGGGCCTGATAGCCGGGCTGGCTCCGGTCCTTGGCCTGACGGTCACCCAGGTCGTGCGCTGCACCCGCTCGCGGACCACGGCCGGTTCCGGGCACCGCGTTGCCACGGTGCCCGACAAGGAGGACGGCGCTCCGTGACGACGTCGTTCAACACGCCGGGGCCGGCCTCCGAGCCGGCCCCGGTCCGCCCCGGCCGCAAGCTCGGCCCCATCGCGGACACGGTCAGCAGCTCGCACCGCGCCTGGCTGGAGCCGACCCGCGAGCACTACCTGGCCAGCGGCCGCACCCTCAGCGACCTCAGCCGTAACGTCCTGGCCAAATCGAAGCTGTCTGAGCTGTTACGCGGCGTTGGACACTACCCGCGCTGGGAGGTTATCCACCGCCTGGCCGGCGAGCTGGACATACCCGGCTGGCCCCTGTATCGGCTGTGGAAGCAGGCCGCCATGGACGCAGGGAAGAGCCGGGACTGGGTCGACCGGTCCACTGAGGGCACGACCGCCGTGGCCACCGCCCGCTCCGACCAGCCCCTCGAACACTGGGCGCTGTGCCAGACCGTAGTGGAGGGATATCTCGCCTACGCAGGAGTCTTCCTCACCGACGGCACTCACAAGACCGCAGTGGATGACACCTTCGCGATTCTGTGGCTCTGCTTCGACGAGGCCCTCGCCAGCCCTGACATCCGCCGCTACACCTGGAACATCCTGCGCGCCACCGTCAAGGCCAAGGCCAACTACCGGGATGAACGCCCGGTGCTGGCCGAAGCCGCCTTCGACACCATCTCTCTGAGCCACCCCGGCCCGGAAGAGCAGCCCACAGGGCTGGCCGAGATCCTGGAGCTGTTCACTGCCATCAGCAAACTGCCCGACGCCCAACTCGACGTCATGGTGCTGCGGCGCCTGTGCGGTTTCCAGCCCAAGCAGGTCTCCGATCTCCTCGGTATCCCCCTAGCCGCCGTCCGGTCCGACGAACGCCACGCCAGACGTTTCCTGGACGACACCATCGAGCTGCCGCCCCGAACCGGAGGACCCACTCCATGACCACCCTCGAACACCTGCTGTCCAGAGCATTGCTCACCCCCAACCGAGCCGTGCCCCGCGACATCGTTCCGATCCGCGAGACCAGCTCACGCAACCATCCGGTGGCGATCGAGGCTCCGAAGACGAGTGCAGCTGAGGAACTGCGAGCACTGTGCGAGGCCCTGGTCCATCACACCCCGGCCACAACGGTCGCCGGCTTCGTCACCGAACAAGTACCCGAACCCCGAAGCGCCCTGATTCTGGCCTGCGTGCTTCAGTTGACCGACACCGACGACGGCGCCAGGTTCTGGTGGCAGTACGCCGCTGGCGCTGGCCATCCGGCCGCCGCCTACTGCCTCTACCTGCACCACCTTTCCCTCGGCGAGACTCACACCGCCCGCTGGTGGCGCACCCAGACCGATCAGACGCACACCGATACGGCCAAACCCGACGCACCCACCGTGCATACGACCATCCGCTGCGACGGCGACCCGTTCGTTCTCCACCACGACGACGGCGCCTCCAGCACCACACTCCTGCGCGTCATGCGCGGCCTGGCCGGACACGTCAGCCGGCCCCGGTCCGCCGTGGTCGCTGAGCTGATGACCTACATGCCCACCGCCGTGGCCGTGGGCTACCTCCGCGAACCCGAAAGCGAGCTGCCCCTGCCCGGCCCCGACTTCGCGCACAAGGTCCGGACCCTTCTGGCTGCGGCCGCCAACCGACCCGACGGCCCCAGCGACCTCCCGGCCCGCCCGACCCTGCGGCGAGACACCACCCGGACCACGCGACGGGCACGCCGCCAGATCGACGAAGCAGCGACCCACTGAACCACCCCCGCCCTCCCCTGCACTGCCCGCAGGGGAGGGCGCTGAACTTGGCTCACCAGCGTGTGCTTGGCCAGCTTGATGAGGTTCGGCCCGGTGACTGGTGACCGGATCGGTGAGTCTGGAGCACACGGGTACGGCTGTCCTCCGGGCGTCACGGCGGCGGGCCGATCGGGGGTCACCCCGACCGGCGGCCCGGCGTTGTTCGCGGCGCGGACGACATGCTGGACGTGCTCCTCGACGCGGTTATCGAGCCGCGCCTGAAACTGATCAGCGGGGATGAGGCGAGGACCCTGATGGTTCTCGTCGGGGTGCTTGACGATGACGCGCAGTCCGAGGGGGTCCTGCGCCAGCCCGAGGGGCGCCTCCGCACCCGCCGCGGCCGTCGACGGCCGGTGTCGGCCGGTGTCGGCGTACTGAGAACCGCGCTCAGGCGTGTACGGACGAACGTGCTCAGGCGTGGGACCGGGACGACAACCCTGCGGCCGTGGGGGTATCCGCGAGCGCCCATGACCCGTCGGCGGCCTGAACCTGGGGCTGGGGCGCACGCAGGCGTAGGCTCTCGGGGATGCGGATAGGCGAGTTGTCAAAGCGCACGGGCGTGAGTCCGCGCTCACTGCGGTACTACGAAGAGCAGGGCCTGCTGACCAGCTCACGCTCCGACGCGGGGCAGCGTCACTATTCCGATGCTGCGGTCCAGCGCGTGTCGCTCATCCGGCAGTTGTTCGATGCGGGCATGTCCAGCCGGGCGATCGCGACTGTGCTGCCGTGTGTGGACGTCCCGGGTGACCTGGGCGTCGCCGAGGAGACGTTCGCGGCGATGACCCGCCAGCGCGACCGGATCGACGCCGACATCGCCCACCTGATCGAGACCCGGGATGCACTCGACGTGCTGATCGGGGCCAACAGCCGGCACCGGGCGGAGCTGTCCACGGGCCCGAAACCGGTGGCGCAGCCGACCTGATGCTGTGATCTGCATCTCAGCCTGTTGCCCCTCACACCAATGTCAGAGGTGAGGATGGCGACAACGACCGGAATCACCGGGTCGGTCATACGAGAGGCGGCAGAAGATGGGGCAGGCGTGGGGTTTCGGCAGGTATGGCGGGCCCGAGGTGCAGGAGTTCTTCGATCGTCCCGATCCCGTCCCCGGTCGCGGCGAGGTACTGATCCAGGTCGACGTCGTCGGCGTGAATCCCCTCGACCACCTTCTGCGCTCAGGTCTGGTCGACGGGCTCGACGGGGGGCGTCCGTTTCCCCGCGTGCTGGGCATGGAGGCAGCCGGAACCGTTCTCGCCCTGGGCGAGGACGTCAACGGGCTCGAGGTGGGTGACGCGGTCTTCGGCTTCGCACTCACCGGTGGCGGCACCTACGCCGAGACGACGGTGCTGTCCGCGCCGAACACCGCACGCATCCCGGACGGTCTGTCCGCGACCGCGGCGGCAACGCTGCCAGTGGCCGGGACGACCGCGGTGGACGTGCTCGACCAGCTCGGCCTCCCGGCTGGTGCCACGGTCCTGGTCAACGGGGTCGGGGGCGGGGTCGGCTTCGCCGTCGCCCGACTGGCGATCGGGCAAGGGCTGCGCGTGACCGGCATCGGGAGCACCGCCAAACGCGAGCACGCCGAGGCCATCGGGATGCGGTTCATCGACTACACCGACGAGGACGTCGCCGCCGCGGCACGCGAGCTGGTTCCGGACGGCTTCGACGGGATCGTCGACCTGGTCGGAGGAACGTCGCTGCGGACGGTCGCTCCGCTGGCCCGGGATCCCCTCAACGTCATCGCTGTGGGTGACATGTCTGTGACCGATCTCGGTGGGCGTTTCGTCGAGCGTCGCGTCGACCGCGAGAACCTGGAGCGGTCGGCCCGGCTGGCCCTCGCCGGATTCCTCGCACCCGCAATCACCGCGGTCCATCCGCTCTCCGATGCGCCGGCCGCCCTCGCCACCGTCGAGAACGGTCACGCCTCGGGCAAGGTCGTCATCAAGGTGGCATGAGAAGTGCCCGGCTGCCCGACGCCGTCGACGGTCCGTTGCGGGCTGACGAGCACCCGTGGTCAGCGCATCATCGACTGAGCACGGTCACCTGTACGGGGGTTGAGCACGTTCAGGCGTACGCCGGGACCAGGCCCCAGCGGAGCCTGGTCCCGGCCCAGCCCGTCATGTACGCACAGTGGTAGGTGGCGGCGGGCGGGAGCCATTCGGCCGGTCCTTGTCGGCCTCGCACCGGTCCGAGGGCCTGCGCCGAGGGCGTGTGCCGAGGGCGTACGAGGCCATCCCCGACTTGAGCTGCTCACCCGCGCCCACGGGGCTGGAGACCGCCCCGACGCCACCGACCGGGCCGGTCGAGGTTGTTGCGGCTGTTGAGAACGTGGGTGTGATCGTTTCCCAGCTCGCGCTCGAGGTGGTCGAGAGCTTGCACCGCCCATCTGGCTGCCTGCCCGGGACGGCCGGCGCGGCCGCGACGACCACGGAGGCGATGAAGACCGCCCACACCACCCACGGGTCCTCGGCCCAGCCCAGCAGCACATCCGTCACGTAGTTCGTCACCACGGTCGACGCCGCGGCGGCCACCGCCGCAGCGGCAGCAACCGCCAAACCCGCCCGACGCACCCCCCTTAGCCCGCACCCTGCCCCCCAACCACGCGTCAGAGGACGTGCGTAGAAGAGGGCCTGCCGCTGTACCGGCCGAAGCGGCAGATCGCCGACGAGACCGCGACCGCGAACAGGTGCGCAGGCCACCGGGCGGGTGGGGTGCGGTGGCGTTTCGCAGGTGAACCGTGTGCGTGGGCGGGTGAACGGGGCCGGGGTGGCCTGTTGCTGACGGTGCGGGGGGCCGGTGGAACCGGCCCATGATGATCACGATCTGGTCCGCTGTCGCGGCCGCCGTCGTCGCCGTCCCCGTCGCCTTCGCCTTCGCCGTTCAGGCGTGTCACGGGGACGGCGACGACGGCTGGACCGCCTCGGGGGTGGTTAGGGGATGATGAGGGAGAACTGCTTGTTCTCCGGTTCGTCCCTGGAGTTGGTGGTGACGACCAGGAGAGTGTCGGCGCGGTTGCCGCACTCGCTGGTCGCTCCGGGGTGGACGTAGATTTGGCCGGGGTAGCCGCCGGTGGTCAGTGTCGCGATCGGGATGATCTCGTTGACGTTCAGCCCTACGGGGTCGAGCCTTACGCAGAACCGGCCGGCGTAGGGGCTGGTCACCGAGCTGATGCCCTTGGAGCGCACGATGCTTGTGTCGGCGTTGATGATCGCTGCTGCCTGCGTGTGCCCGGCGTTCGCTCCTCCGGGCGCCGCTGCCACGGCCGCACCGCCTGCCGTTGCCGCCAGGCACAGCCCGGCACTGGTCAAGGCGATGACGCGGGATCGCTTGCTCTGGAACATGCGGCTCTTCAACGACATGCTGGCTCCCTCCATACGATGGCCACCGCCCCCCTGGGCGGCGGCGTGTCTCACGCTAGGGGCCCCGTTGCGGCCGCCACGCTTTTGGAGTGCCAAACCACCAGTTCAGAGGGCACGGGAAGCTCCCCGGTGGTCCCTGCGCTCCCCAACACGCCCCCGGATGCCGCTTCGACATGAATCGCCCACGCCGTGGAAGGGCCCTTCTCGGGGCGCCTGAAACACACGGGCCCCGGGCCGCTGCGACAGCGGCTCGACGAGGCGATCGAGGGCCTGGTCGACGACGTCCGGTACCAAGCCTGCGGACTCGGGCGTGGATCAGGTCCGGGCTCCGGTGGGAGCGGCGGTGTCAGCGCAAGGCGTCAACCCTCGCCCCCGCATGCCACACCAAATGCCGAATTGACCTTCGCCGGGACGATGACGTCGGACTTCCCGACCTTCCAGGTGACCGTCCATGTACGCGGCCACCCTGGCCCAAGATCCAGGCACTCGGTGGCCCGCTCGGGAAGCGCGTACGGCAGCGCAAGGTCCTCCAAGCGGCAGGCGTGCGACCGCACCGGACCTACCGGAACATCGACGACCTGTACGTCACCCACGGCCGGAGCACACCGCACAGCACGAGCCGTGCACGCGAGAAGGCCCAAACCGGCATCGACAACAGGCCGTACGGGTACTCTGCTCAACTCGCCGAATCAGAGGCTCAGCCACACCCGTGTGACTGAGCGTTTCAGATGGCGGACGTGCATCTGGGCCCGGCGGCGCACTGAGCGCCCGAGAGTCGAGACACCTGGCGAGCCGAAGCGCTCAGGCACGCCCTTGTTGAGCGGGGTTTGCTGCCAGGCCTGGCCCCGAACTCAGGACTCCTTGATCCCGTGCTTGGCCGCCTGCTCAGGTGTGTAGAGGTAGAGACTCTGGCGAAGCGCATCGGCCATTGCCTCGAAGGCTTCCCCGTTCCGTGGCTGGACGGGTGGGGGGAAAGGCAGATCGCTGGAACGACGGGGCCAGATCCGGGCGACGGAGAGGTGGAACTCACGCGCGTGCTGGATGACGACGTCCACGGCCGGGAAATAGACGTAGATGCACAGGTGCCCGATCTTCATGGGGCAGAAGAACCCCACCGGCTGGGGGGTGTCAGGAGCGGATACACCGGTGAGGTCGATCCTCACGGTGTGACTGGTGACGATGGGGTTGCGTTCGGGGCAGGACCCCAGCCAGACGCGCGTCCCACCAGGAATCGCTCGGTGAGTACGCATTCTCCGGAGCTGATGGGACGGCAGGAGGGGCTCCTGCTGAACCTGGTCGGCCATCATCGCAGTCTTCGTGGCCCAGAGCGCGATCTGCCGTTGCTGCTGGAGGGATATGAGGTCAAGGTCCTGCCGAATGATCAGTGGCTCGAGTACGTCCTTGGAGGATGCTTCAAGCTTCGACATCCAGCCGTTGTTGCACGGGGCACACACCTTCTTGACTGTGAAGTCCAGGCCCAAGCTCTCCCTGGTCACCTCGTAGGCGCCCGCCCCATAGCGGGCCTGTTCGGTCTGCTGCCGCCCCGGCGGAAGATACCGGTTCAGCCACTGGGGGAAGACGTGTTCTTTGGTGACGGGGGAGCTGCCGCAGAAGACACAGGACATGAGCAGATCGTAGCGGCCGAGCTTCGATGGGATCGACACCGGCGAGGGCCGCTACACCACGGTGCCCACACGGTCTCGCCCGAAGTGCTCAACCTGCCAACTGAAGCACTCGGAGGGCGGTTCGTGAGGCTGACCGTTTCCCGGGCAGGCCGGCGAACGAAGTCGGCCACGCGACGTCGTCGATCGCGAGCCACGGCGCAGCGGCCACGGCGGTGGGCGTCACCCCGGTGAACGCCTTGACCTCGCGGTGGAGGTGGGACTGGTCGACGTAGCCGCTTGCGGCCGCCACCCGAGCGGTGGCGTCACCCGCTGCGAGAAGGTGGGCGGCGTGGTCGAAGCGCACCAGCTGGGCGGCGCGCTTGGGAGTGAGGCCGATCTGGGACCGGAAGCGGGACCACAGGCGCTTACGGCTCCATCCCACCTCGTTCGCCAGGCTGTCGACCCGCACCCGTCCCCGGCTGGTGAGCATCCGCCGCCAGGCAGCCGCGATCTCCGGATCGAGCGGCGGGCGGGCGTCCAGCCGTCGGCCAAGGACATCCGCCGCGATCGTGAACCGTTCGTCCCACGACGTGGCGGCGCGCAGCCTCTCTTCGGTTCGCCCGGTGTCGCGACCCCAGACATCTTCCAGCGAGACCACGGTCCCGACGAGCTCGGTCGATGCGCCGAGCACTGCAGCCGCCACGACCGGCGACAACCGAATCTGGAGGCACTGGCCTGCCCCGGCCGTCCGGCCGCTGATCCGAAGGTCGCCCGGGATCAGTCCTACGACCACGCTGCCGCGTTCGCGTCGGTCGTGGGCGTCGTAGACGAGGCCGTCTCCTTCGCTCAGGTCCACGAACAGGGTGACCGATGGGTGCGCGACCATGGCGATGTCCACGGGCGCCGGGACACGTTGACCGAACCCGGCCATGCTGATCCCGGGCAGTCGCTCTGACTGCCGCGGGATCGCGACCTCCACCGACGTCCAGCGAGGTGGTGACTCTGTGGCCCACACAGCTCCAGGGTAGCGATCGGTGTCAACGGCCGGCCGCCGCGAAGGCCAGCAGCAACTCGCTTGTCGCCTCCGGCGCTTCGAACATGGGGAGGTGTCCGACGTCGGGCAGTTGCTCGACGCGCGCGTTCGGCACCGTGTCGTAGTGGTGTGCCGAAGACGGATCCCAGCGGCGGTCGGCAGCGCCGAAGATCACCAGGACCGGGACGTCGAGGGCGGTGAGGCGCTCGGGCACGCTCCGCTCGGCGATGTACGCGGTGTTTCGGCGCAGCACCGTCCTTAACGTGCGATAGCCGATGCCCCGGACTTCGGCGACCAGGTCGTCAGGGACGTCCACCGGGCGGTTGCACACCGCGGTCACCCCCCTGCGGAGCATGGCGTCCGAGCGGATCGACCAGAGGAGCGGGCCCAGCGGCGGGGCAATCAGCATCTGAAGGAGGACGGGCTGCGGAAGGAGCGCGTCGGGACTCGGACCGCTGCTGATCAGCGCGAGCGAACCAACCAGGTCAGGGCGCTGTTCGGCAAGCGCGGTGGCGACGTATCCACCGCTGGAGTGCCCGACTACGGTGACCGGACGAAGACCGAGCTCGTCGAGCACCGCGGCCAAGCGACTCGCCTGCTCAGGCACGTCGTACGACGGCGCGGGCGAGGACCGGCCGTGACCCGGGAGGTCGACTCGGATGACGTGATACTGGTCGGTGAGTGTCGGCACCACCGGGCTCCAGGAGCCGCCCGAGAATCCCGATCCGTGGATGAGCACCAGCGGCGGCGCCTGCCGCGGGCCGTAGTGGACCACATGCATCCCGTGCACGTGCGTGACGTCGTCATGTCCCATGTACGGGACGATGCCTGCACTGCCCGCTCTCAGTCTTGTACAAATGTCGTCGCGAGACTGACGCTCGCCGGACACCTCTGCCTCCACGGCGAGCGGGACATCAACTCTTGACGGCCTCTGCGATCTGAAGGGCGGCCTGGGCGGGTGTGAGGTGTAGGTGTGAGGTGTGTGGTGTCGACGACCTCGGCCGCGGCGTGCAGCCACGTGCGGAACGCCTCGGCGTAGGGCTCAAGGTATGGAAGACGGAACGGGGAGTCGGGGCCGAGACCAGTGTCGCCCGCGCTGCGCCAGTAGACGCGGGAGGCGGATGAGGCGGGACGGTGCTCGTAGTCGCGGACCAGGCGCCGGTGCAGTATCAGGATCCCGTAGGTCTGCTAGGTAGTGTCCTGCCTGGTTGCGGACCGCAACTATGGAAGGGGCCGTTCACAACCATCAAGTGGGTTCTTCAGCTCGTGCTCGGATGCTGGCGAGGTGGTGGAGTCGGTGCCCGATTGCGATGAGTGTACATCGAAACGATCAGGTGGCGGATGTACGGACGCGCAGGCTTCAAGATACCGGTACCTGGGACATCGGCCTTCGGCAACGACCCCGTCGCCGACTTCGGGGGCGATCTGGACGAGGCGCCGCTGGAGCAACGCGAATCCATGATCCATGGGCCACTCGAGCGCGCCGCCCGACCCCGTGGGTCACCTGGATGTTTCCGACGGCGAATGGCAGTGGCCGCGGCCGCGGCCGCCCTGGTTGTCGCACAGCACCGTGACGGCGAGCCGGCGTGTTCCAAACTACGGCCATCAGCGCCGCTCTCTCTCCCCCATTACCTTCTTGGTGGCCCCGCAATGGGGTGCCCGGCCTCCGGGTCCGGCATGACTGCTCCCCCCTGTTGAACGTATGGCCTGGGGGGTGGTGTCACCGGCCCGGAGGCATCGACAGACCGCTGATTAGGGGCATGACCACCGGCTTCCTTCGGGAGCTTGGGAGGCTCTTCGTAATGTGGATGTGGCGATCGGTGCCGTGGGACGGCCGGGCGGTGGGGACGACCGGAGGACGCACGTGATCGACACGAGTGGCATCGGCGCTTTCCTGGGCCTGGACGTCGGCAAGGGCGAACACCACGCCACCGCCGTCACCCCGGCCGGGAAGAAGGCCTTCGACAAGCGGCTGCCCAACAGCGAACCCAAGCTCCGCGAGGTGTTCGGCAAGCTACAGGCCAAGCACGGGACCGTGCTCGTGGTCGTCGACCAGCCGGCCTCCATCGGTGCCCTGCCGCTGGCGGTCGCCCGGGACATGGGCTGCCCGGTCGCCTACCTGCCCGGACTGACCATGCGGCGGATCGCCGACCTCTACCCAGGTGAGGCCAAGACCGATGCCCGCGACGCGTTCGTCATCGCGGACGCCGCCCGCGTCATGCCGCACACGCTCCGCTCGGTCGATCTCGAGGACGAGACCATCGCCGAGCTGGAGATGATCGTCGGCTTCGACGACGACCTGGCTGGCGAAGCCACCCGCATCAGCAACCGCCTGCGCGGCCTGCTGACGCAGATCCATCCGTCGCTGGAACGCGTCCTGGGGCCGCGAGTGCAGCACCCGGCCGTGCTCAGGCTGCTCGACCAGTTCGGCTCGCCCGCCCAGATACGCAAGGCCGGACGGCGTCGGCTCGTGACACTGATCCGTCCGAAGGCCCCGCGGATGGCCGAGCGTCTCGTCGATGACATCTTCACGGCCCTGGACGAGCAGACCGTCGTCGTCCCGGGCACCGACGCGGCCGCATTGATCGTTCCCAGCCTCGCGGGCTCCCTCCAGGCAGTTCTTGACCAGCGCAAACTCCTCGCCGCCCGGATCGAGGAACTGCTGGAGAACCACCCTCTTTCCAAGGTCCTGACGTCCATGCCGGGGATCGGCGTCAGGACCGGAGCCCGCATCCTCATCGACGTCGGCGACGGCAGTTCGTTCCCGTCCGCCGCCCACCTCGCCGCCTACGCCGGCCTTGCCCCAGCGACCCGCAGCTCGGGCTCGTCGATCCGTGGTGAGCAACCGTCCCGGAGAGGAAACAAGCAGCTCAAACGGGCCTTCTTCCTCTCCGCGTTCGCCGCCCTGGCCGACCCGGTCTCCAGGGCCTACTACGACAAGAAGATCAACCAGGGCAAGCACCACACCCAAGCACTCCTCTGCCTCGCGAGACGACGAGCCGACGTGCTCTTCGCGATGCTCCGCGACGGCACCTTCTACGAACCCCAACCCGCCCCATCAGCTTGACTAAACCCATAGGGGCACCCCCCCCGCAGAGATCGCCCAGCACGACAGTGCGACCAGGCCGATGCACACCGCTGGTTTTGCCACCGCGGCGAAGGCCTCCCGAGACGAGCCGGGACATCGACCAGCGGTCGACCTCGGCGCCGCGGCCGGGCTGGCACAGCACCGCGTCGGAGATCACCGCCGCCGATGAAACCCACCCTCTCCGATCCCCTGCCGTGACGACGACCGGTCGATTCGCGCCCACCGTCGTCCCCGCTTGGCGGGCGCGTGTCATGGCCGAACGGCGATGATGTTGTTACCGCTCGAGTCGAACAACTCGGCGAATAGCCCGCAGGTCGTCTGCGCCCCGAGGGGGGAGGCTTGCAGGGCCGGCGGCCTTGTGAGATCCGTCAGCTCCTCCAAGTAGGCGCCCGGAGTACCGTTTTCACATGATCTACTTGATCGGCGGCCCACCCCGAGTGGGCAAAAGCACCCTGGCCTGGATGCTGCTCGAGCGAGAGGGCCTCCCGGGATGCCCGACCGACGCCCTGGTGTCGATGCTGCAACGCGCTGCCCCCGAGCACGGCGTGCGGCATGGTACGCATCCGGACAAGGCAGCACTCGCCCAGCCGTTCCTCGTCGAGTTCATCCGTGCAGCTGCAGAGGCTCTCGACGCCTCCGATCCCCAAGACGGCTACGTGGTCGAGGGCGACATCGTCACACCGGCGGCGACCACGGCCGCCGCCGCTCTCGGGATACCGCTGACCTCGGTCTTCCTAGGAAACACGAAGCTCACTCCCGAACATCTGCGAGCCGCCCCGGACTGGCTAGCCGAGGCCGATGACACCACCTACCGGGAGATCGCCGCGTGGGTCAGGGAGCGGAGCGCTGCTTTGCGCGAAGCGTGTACGGCCACCGGGCACGTCTACGTCGAGTTGGGGACCGGCTACACGCAGGGCATCGAGCAGGCCTATTCGACGTTGCTTGAACGGTCCTGACCGTCCGGCGTCAGCGGCCTCTGAGGAGGACGTGGCAGCCATGCTGCCGCGGTCACGGATTCCGTGGGCCCCGCTGTGGGGTGAACCGGAAGCCGGCTCACCCCACAGCGGGGTTCGAGCGCGGGCCACGAGCGGGTCGGGTTAGGGCACGGTGACGATGAGCACCTGGCCGTGGGCGGACAGGTGTTGTGCGTCCTTCATGCTGGCGACCCAGCTGGTGAGGGCGTAGCGGCCCTGGTCAACGGGCAACTCGATGACCGTGCTCCGGCCCGGGGAGAGGGGCGGCGTGCCCAGCTGCGCGGCGAGGTCGAAGGGCTCGGGTGTGTGCTGGGTGTCCTGAAAGTACCTCTGGATGTCGGCCTCGGTGACGGAGTCGTCGGTGAGTGGGTACACCGCGAGCTCGTCGACCTGACCTCGCATGGCGTTCACGTAGCGTAAGGGCCGGTCCCGGCGCAGGCGTCCCTCCAGGACGAAGCGCGGGCCCCGCGCCGTGTCGACGGCGGTGATCGTGGCGGACGGACGCGGGCGCCCGGCTCCGGCGTGGTCCGCCGTCCGGACGAGGAGCGGGCTGACGTACTCTGCGCCGGGGAGGGGGTTGCGTCCGATGTACGGGCCCTCGAAGTCCTTGTACTCCAGGACCAGGTACGGGCCGGGCGGCAGCCATGCGGTGAAGGACGACTGTGAACCGCACACCGCCATGGCGCCGCCCATCAGTTCGGCGTCGGCCATCAGGTCCTTGGACGCCTGGATGACGTCCTCCGGGCTCTTCTTCTCGAAGACGTCGCGCAGGTGCCTGCGGAAGGCGGCCTCACCGATGCCGCGGCGGAGGCGGGCGATGCCGACGTTGCCGGTGCGGGGACTGGTCGTCCGTACCCGGGAGGTCACCGCGCCGGCGACCGCGGTTGCCGGCGTGCTGAACCCGTCCTCGCCGGTCACGATGTCGAGCGGCTGCGGCTGCGGCTGCCGCGGCGACGGCGGCCCGGCGCCGATGAGCGCGACAGCTCCCGCTGCCGTGCCGGCGGTCAGGAGACCGCGCCTGGTCCACGTGCTCATGATCTGCTCCTCTGCTTGATGTGGCATCGGATGGTCGTGTGCCTCGTACCGGTTGGCGGCTGGCGGCTGGCGGCTGGCGGTTGGCTCAGGAGCGGCCGGGCGGCGCACGGGCGGAAACGCCGTGTGACCGCGTGGCGGCACCGGGAGTTCACTTCGTCAGCCGGGCGAACGGGTGGCCCACCAGGTGGTAGTGAGCAGCATGCTCGTCATCGTGACCGCGGCCGCCGCTGCGACGGTGAACGTGATGCGGCCGGTGACGCTCCACCCCCTGCGGAGCCAGGCCCTGATCGTCCCCGCCACCATGCCCAGCGTCAATGGCACGAGGGCCGCGCCCAGCTCCGTCACGGTGGACAGCAGTAGCAATCCCAGGTGCAAGGACGGAGACTGGCGCTAGGTCAGCTTCTCGTACGCGGTCGACGGCGCCGCCGGCGATACGAGCACGCCGCTGTCGGTGAAGGCCAGCGTCGCGCGGAACACGCCGTGCTCTTGGAAGAGGCTGTCGCCGAGCGCGAGGCAGCCCTGTTCGGGTTGGCCCGGGTCAAGGGAGAGCCCGGTGGCCACGGAAGTCCAAGCGGGCCGGATCCCTTACCTGCAAGCCGCTACGATCCTCCGGGAGGGACTGTGATCCGCATTCTGCTGGCCGAGGACATGCACATGATCCGTGGGGCGCTGGCCGCCCTGCTGAGCCTGGAGCCTGACATGGAGGTCGTGGCCGAGGTGGCCCGCGGAGACGCCGTCGTCCCCGCCGCCCTCGCCCACCACCCCGACGTCGCAGTGCTCGACCTGGGCATGCCCGGCGCCGACGGACTTTCCGCTGCCCGCGACCTCGGAGCCGCGCTTCCCGACTGCCGGGTCTTGATCCTCACTGCATTGGGCCGGCCCGAGGCACTGAGGTCGGCACTCGCCGCCCGGGTGGGCGGGTTCATGCTCAAGGACGCCCAGCCGGATCAGCTCGCCGCCGCGATCCGCAGTGTGGCGGCAGGGGAGCACGTCATTGACCCGAGACTGGCGGCCGCGGCGCTCACCGCCAAAGAGAGCCCGCTCACCCCACGCGAAACCGATGTGTTGCGGCTGGCTGCCGGCGGCGCCGAGCTCGACGAGATAGCCGGCGAGTTGCACCTCACGCAGGGCACCGTACGGAACTACCTTGGTGCGGCCGTCACCAAGCTCGATGCCCGCAACCGGCTCGACGCGGTGCGGATCGCCCGGGAGCACGGCTGGGTGGACTGACACGAAGTCATCCGACAGCGGAGACACGAGCGGATTCCAGACGGACGGTCAGGACGAAGCCTCGGCCGTGCGGGGCCGGCCCGGCCTCCAGGACCCCGCCCAATGCGGCCGTGCGCTCACGTAGATTTCTCAGCCCGTTGCCGCCGGCACCTGCCCGGCGGCCCTCTTGGCCCCATGCCAGTCGGGGGACCGCACGGCCGTCGTTCGCCACTCGCAGCAGTCCGGGGCCGAAGTTCACCTCGCACCGGCGAGCTCCCGCCGCGTGTCGCAGTACGTTCGTCACCGCCTCGCGCAACACCGTGGCGAACAGCGCCTCCGACCTCCCGTCCACCGCCTCCAACCCGCCCCGCACCAGCACGACGACGCCCGCGGCCGCCAGTACCTCCCGGGCGGAGGCCACTTCTTCGGCCAACGTGATCTTCTGGATTTCCCCCGGGATCGCCTGGAGGTCCGCCAGAGCCCGGTCCGCCAGCGCTGCCGCATCGGCCAGATGACGGTCGGCCCGCTCCCGGTCAGGGTCGCGGACCGCCAACTCGCCCTTCAGAGCAATGGCCGACAGCCCGCAGCCCAGCAGGTCATGGACGTCCCGGGCGATGCGCCGGCGCTCTCGTGCCACGGCCAGCGCCGCCAGTGCCCCGCGGGCCTCCCGCACCTGGTGGACAAGGCCGGTGAGCAGGGCGATGCCGTAGAAGACCAGGGCGATCACCACGATGTCCAGCAGGAGGAGAGCGGTGCCAGGAGCCGCGGGCCCGTCCGGCCACAGCAGCATCGCGATCGCCACCAGTGCGGTCAGCGCTCCGGCCGCCGGCCAGGCGGTGCGGCCGGGAAGGACGATCAGCACCGAGGCTGCCGCGAAACCCATCAGCTGAGGGTACGGCCCGTCCGGAGCGGCCAGCATGCCCAGGGCGAGGGTGAGCTGCACGCCCAGTGTCCACGCGACGTACGGGGGACACACACCGGGCGGACGCGGCAGACAGTGGTACGCCTGCAGTCCGACCACGGCCGCCAGTGCGGTCGCGTACGCGACGAACCACCAGCCCCGCACCCCGGCACCGAGCAGGAACGTCGTGCCCACGACCAGGTACTCGAGGTGCGTGGCGACCACGATGGGCCACACCAGCCGAGGCGCCAGAGCACCAAAAGGGTTGTCCGCCCCGTCGGCTGACTGTGTGGGCGGCGCTGCCCGCACGCGCTCCGTCGCCGCCCGCGCGACCCTCACGAGCTCTTCCGCCGCCCGCCTGCCCTGCCCGGCCAGCCGGGTGATCTCCGCCAAGGCCGTACCCAGTACCGCGTCCAGGTCCCGCCCGGCGCGCTCCCGCTCGGCGGTGACCCGGGCCCGGGCCAGTGCGCCACGGGTGGTGCGGAGTTCGGCGTAGAGGTCGGTGAGCCGGGTCAGGGCATAGAGGATCAATCCGTGGGCGAGGGCGTTACCGATGCCGTTGAGGACGGAATGCACACTGCCGTCGCCGGGTGCGAGCGGCCCGGCCGCCAGCACGACGACCGTGAACAGAGCCCATCGGACGGGCCGTTCGACGACCAGCAGCACGGAGGCGCCCAGGAAACCGGGCAGCCCGGACCAGGGCGTGAGGAGGGCCTGTGCTGCGAGGGTCCAGGCCCCGCGCAGCCGCCACGTCGCAGGCAGGCAGATGGCCAACTGCAGCAGAACCATCGGAACGGCGGCCGGGCGCGGCAGGACGACACCGGGCTCGAAGGCGAAGCCGAGAATGACGATGACGAGGATCACCGAGACGACCGCCGGCGTCGGACCGGCGTCGGAGTCGGCATCCGCAGCAGCATCGGTATCCGCATCCGCATCCGCATCGGTGAACAGGCCGGATCCCAAGGAGTGCTCCTTCGAGGCCGTGCCGTTGGCCGGCCCGCCCGTCGGGTCCGTGGACTCGCAGTTTTCCGGCGCGGTGCCCCCAGGTTTGCGCCCGCGCCGCAATGCCCAACTCCACCCGCTCATGGGGTCACGTTAGACGCACGTCCGTGCACCGCACCCGCCCCACCCATGTGAAATACACATCGGCCGATGCACCTCGCACTGCCGCCGACCGGTCCCCGAACGAGATCGTCGACGTATGCGTTCGACGTCGATACGGAACCTGACCACGATGGCCGCTGCTCACACGATCACCTCCGCCGCGCGGCTCTCCGTCGCGGCTGTCAGCTTTGAAGAGGGGAACCCTGATCGCGGCCATACATGTTCTAGCCAGGCCGTGCCGCTGATACGTAGCCGAGCGAGCAGAACCCCGCCCGGCCAGTTCGGGCCAACAAATGAAATCAAATTGAACTGGCCATGACAGTACCGCAAGCTTCTCCGCAACTTCTCTTACACCCCGGCCCGAAGGCCGGCACCGAAAGGACACACGTATGCCCCGTCGCCTTCTCACCCTTACCGCCGTCTTAGTCAGCGCCTGGGCGCTCGGCGTCGCTCCCGCCTCCGCAGCCGCCTCTGGCACCTCGCCCCTGCCCGGCGCCGAACCGGCCACCTCCGATCAGCGTGCGTCCGCAGCCGCGGCGGGCGGCTCGCTGATCCACACCTTCAACAACAAGTGCCTTGAGGTCGAGAACTCCCGGACCAACAACGGCGCCCGCGTCCAACAGTGGGGCTGCCACGGACAGGCCGGATCCACCTGGCATTCCGACTGGCACGGCAGCTACGAGTACATCATCAACTCCGCTAGCGGAAAGTGCCTCGAGGTCGAGAACTCCCGGACCAACAACGGCGCCCGCATCCAGCAGTGGGACTGCAACGGACAGCCCGGAGCCAAGTGGTACCGGGTCAATGCCGGCGGCGACTACTACACCCTCAGGAATCACGCCAGCGGAAAGTGCCTCGAGGTCGAGAACTCCGGGACCGCCAACGGCGCCCGCATCCAACTCTGGGAGTGCAGGGGACAGGCCGGAACCAGGCTGTGGTAGACCGCCTGAACACACCAGTGGCTCTGCGAGTGAGCCGGAACTCACGTGCAATGCCAGCTACCCCAGCCGAACCTGGATCGCGCCGAGCCCACCGCCATCCTCAGGCGAACAGCCCTTTGGTCGCCTCCAAATCCCCGACCGAGGCGCAGCCGTTCGGACAGTCCCCGCCCCCGGGCATACAGCCCCACAGCACGCTGCCCCGCCGGCACGGATGCCCTGCGAGCCACCCGGGCTCACAGCGCATCCGTCGTATCGACGGCGTCAGGGGGTGCCGGGCTGCCAGGCATCGGAAGGCGGATGTTGCGTAAATACCCACTCATGCACAGCAAATGATGGCTTGCCGGTTTCGCACCTACATGCGCGTGCGTTCGAACGAGGGAAAGTTTCTTGATGAGCACCAGCGGATCAGCGAAGCGGGCCACCAGTCGGCGTGGATTCCTCAAAGCGGGCGGAGGCGTCGCCGCCGCCGTGGTGGGCGGCGGCGCACTGCCCCTGTTCACGGCTTCCCCCGCGAGCGCGGCCGTGCCTCACTCGCCGCAGTTCAAGCTCGACGGAGCGGGCGGAAATCCGATATGGAAGAAGTCGCTCCACGCCAACTGGGTGATGCAGTCCTTCGGATACGACAACGTCCACCAGCACGTCTACTTCCTGCAGACGAAGACCGATAGCACGAACGGTGACCTGTGGGTCACCAAGACCGACACCGCGGGCAACCAGCTGGGGTCCATGGCTCTGCACGGCTTCGGCCACGGTGTCTCGATCGCGGTGGAGCCGTACGACGGACAGGTCTACCTGTGGACCGAGTGGAAGACGAGCACCAGCGGATTCGGGACGCGGATCGGTCGGTTCCCGTTCGTTAACGGGGGAGTGCTGGAGCAGGACGATCCCTCGATCCAAGATCGTACGCCCTCCATTGGCGACAGGATGATCAACCCGCAGCCCGTGATCGACCCGTCCACCGACCGGCTGCTGGTGCGCTACAACGTCGGCACGACCCAGCGCCGCATCGTCGCCTTCGCCCTGAGCGATGCCCGCGCCGGACGGCTCACCAGCGCGAACCGGCTGGTCGAGCGTGCCCTGCCGGACCGCAAGGAGTGGGGCGACGCCAACCCCTTCCAGGGCTTCGCCGCCTTCGGCCGGTACGCGTACCTGCTGGAGGGTGCCAGGGGAAAGCCCACGTACCTCACCACGGTCGACCTGAACGACGTCGGAAACTCCACGGTGGTGGACCGGTTCGTGACCACCGCGGGCCAGTCACTGCCCGGCCGCGAGCCGGAGGGCATGGCGATCTGGCAGTCCCCGGGCGGCCCGCGACTCGCCTTCGGCTTCTACTCGAACACGTCGGGAACCCGCCAAGCGAGCGTCTTCTACAAGAGCGAGTTCGTGTAGGCGGCGCCCGAAAGGGGCCGGACGAACGTAGGGCCGGGCCGTCCGCAGTTGTCCCGTGAACCGGCCGACCACCAGCGCCGGATACCTGGACAGCCTCTAAGAACGCCGCAGGCTTGCAGCCAGATGACCAGGGCTGTGTCGGGGGTCACCATCCTGCGGTGAGCGTGGTGGGGCTTGCGAAGGTCGTGTCGTCGCGGGCGATGATGTCGGTCCTGCCGTCGCCGTCGAAGTCGGCGGCGACGGCCTGCGTGAAGTCCCAGCCGCCACTGAGCTGTGCACCGCAACCGAAGGTGCCGTCGCCGTGGCCGGCCCAGATCTTCAGGTAGCCGGTGGCGTCCCGGGCGGTGAGGTCGGCCTTGCCGTTGCCGTCAAAGTTCGCGGCGGCGGTCTGTGTGAAGTCCCAGCCACCTGAAGCGTCGAGTGTGCATAACCCAAGGTAGGAGCGTGCTGGAGAGCCTGTGTCGGGCGGCCGGTTGGCGGACCGGGGTTCGCCAGCCGGGCAGGAGTGGTTCGAGGTGCGCACGAGTGACCGCCAAGCCCGGCATCGGTCAGGTCAGAGCCACTCGGCCCAGCCGAGGTTGCCATGTATGCACCGCTCGATCGCCTTCCAGCCCCCGCCCGCCGAGTCGGCGGACGGCGGCGAGAGCCAGCGCGAACCAGACCGCGAACACGCCGCCGATGATCAGCGGCCACTTCGGGCCCTCGAAGTACCCGACCGAACCGGCTGAGGGGTACGCGGCCTGCTGCAGGGTGAGAAATGTGTGCGAATTGCGGACTTGGGTGCGAAGAATTCCGCAGAACGGTTGTTACTTGATCAACTAGCCCGGGCGGGTGAGGCGGGGGAGAAGTGCGCCCGGTAGTGCGCCGGAGCACGCCGCGCCGTGGGCGCGGTGCGTGGGGCGGGTGGGTGTAGCGGTCAGTGAATGTCAGGGGCACGTTCGGGAGGAATGCGTGCGGTGTGCAGGCGAGTGTGACGGATATGTCCGTGTCCGGTAACCGGCGTCGGTGGGGGCTGCGGTGGGGCTCGTGTCGGGTCGAGAGTGTGGCCACGGCTCACCCCGAGCCACCCCCGCAACTGCCTCTACCATCCTGTTTCGGCTGGTGGGGCACTGTTCTTGAGGGAGCGTCACCCATGTCTTCTGCTTCTTCCTCCGTACGTCGTATTGCCGCCACGGTCCTGGCCGCCGGCGCCATCGTCTCTGCCGCCGCTCTGCCGGCGTCCGCCGCGGACGGGGACCGTCACCACCAGCGGCCGCGGGTGGAGATCAGCCGGGTCCAGGCCGACAGCCCCGGACGCGACGACCACTCGAACCGCTCCCTGAACAACGAGTGGGTGGAGATCACCAACACCACCCGCAACGCCATCAACCTCCGCGGCTGGACCCTGCGCGACAGCGACGGCAACCGCTACCGCTTCGACAACGTCCGCCTCGCCTCCCGTGCCACCATCCGCATCCACACCGGCAACGGCCGCGACACCCGCACCGACCTCTTCCAGGACCGCCGCGAGTACATCTGGGGCAACCGCGCCGACACCGCCACCCTGCGCGACGACCGCGGCCGCACCGTCGACACCGAAACCTGGGGCCGCCGCTAACCACCACCCCCACCACCACGACCACGCGCAGGCCGCGCATCGCGCCGCGGAACCTGCGTGACATGACCCACCCGCAGCCGGACCACACGGCCACCAGCCACTGACCGGCACGCGAGCACGGGCCGTCGCCCCGACCGGGCGACGGCCCACACTGCTGCCCTCAACAGGCGGTCCGAAGAACTGCTGGCCGGCGCCGCAGCTCACATGAGGGGGAGCCGAAGAGAACGGCGAAAAGAGCGACGGTCGGCAGTGCTCCCACCCTGCGGCGTGGGGGAGCCGTGTGGTTCCGCCGGTCGGACGCAGGGAGCTGCGGTGCTTCCGAGACCTTCGGGGTGAGGGAGGGCCGGCAGGCCAAGCGCGCATTCCTGGTAGCCGGGCGGGGCGAACTGGGTGCCCGCGAGGCCGTACGGAGACAGTTCGTCGTACAGGGCGCTCGTTGGTGGGCCTGTAGTCGTAACCGTAGTGATCTTGTTGGTGGAGGGGCCGTCCCGTAGAGCTCGGCCGGGCCGGGATCCGGCAGCTCCCGTGGGGTACCTGCCAGGCGCCCGGAGAGCCTTGGTCGGGGAGGAGAAGCGTGTGGGTCAGCGGCTACCAGCCTCGGGCTCGTCGTGCGATGGGCCGAGCCGAGTGCTGTCGAAGTCACAAGTTGTGGGCGGTGGGGTGCGACGGTTCGTACAGAGGGAGTTCGGCGCCGCTGGGAAGCCGGACAGCAGTCAGTTTGCCCCAGCGCTGTTCGCTGACCGGGCGGGTGATCTCGACGCCCTTGGCGCGGAATTCGCGGAGCTGGGCATCAAGATCGTCGCACATCAGGTAGAGCTCGTGCCGGGGTGGGCCATCGGCAGGGTGTACGGCGACCTCGGCCGGGGGCAACTTGAAGATGAGCCAGCCGCCGCCCGCGTCGACCATGGGGAAGTCGAGGACGTCACGGATGAAAGCACGGTCCGCCTCGGCGTCCTGGCTGTAGAGGATGACATGCGCACCGCTGATCATGGTTGGCCCCTGTCCATCAACGTGTTGACGGTCGTCCCCGGCATCCTGGCACGCCAAGGTCCAGAAGATCCCCGGCTGGGTTCGATGACACGATGGCTGACTTGAATGTCCAACGGAGTCCGTGTTCCTTGATGTGCCCGCCCGCCCGCCCGCCCGCCCGGACGGACGGAGTAGAGGGCTTTCGGGCCCGGGGGGTGTCTCTATGTCCTTCGTCAAGGACGTGGTGCCTGGTATGCGAGTGTTTGGGGTGGTCATGCGGCGAGAGTGACGTCGGGGGTCCGGGATTCGTAGAAGGTGCCGTCGCGGAGCATGGCGAACAGGACGCTGATGCGTTGGCGGGCGAGGCGGAGGAGGGCCTGGGTGTGGGTTTTGCCGCGGGCTCGTTGCCGGTCGTAGTAGGCGCGGGAGGCCGGGTCGGCGTTCATGCAGGCGAAGGTGGAGAGGAACATTGCGCGTTTGAGCTGCCGGTTTCCGCCTCGTGGTGCGTGCTCACCATGGATCGAGGTTCCCGACGACCTGGTCGTGGGGGCGAGGCCGGCGTAGGAGGCGAGGTGGGCGGCACTGGCGAAGCCAGTGCCGTCGCCGACGGTGACCAGCAGGACGGCGGCGGTCCTGACTCCGACTCCCGGCATCGAAGTCAGGACCTGGTGAAGAGGGTGCGCCTCCAGCAGGCTGTTGATCTGGGCTTCCAGGGCCCGGCGCTGGTCGTGGACCGCGGCCAGCGAGCGGGCCAGCGACGGGATGACCACGTCGAGGGTGCCGGTTCCCGGGACCACTACGGTCTGCTCGTCGAGGGCGTCGAAGACGTCGTCGATCAGCCGGGCGGCCATGCGCGGGGCCTTGGGCCGGATCACCTCGACGAGTCTGCGACGGCCGG
Source organism: Streptomyces sp. NBC_01214 (assembly GCF_026340975.1). GTDB lineage: Bacteria > Actinomycetota > Actinomycetes > Streptomycetales > Streptomycetaceae > Streptomyces. The sequence goes on from NZ_JAPEOS010000001.1 coordinate 5,014,413, forward strand.
CCTTCCGTAGTGCGGCCGGGGATCCGTAGCGCTCGAGGAGCCAGGTGACGGCGGCGTGGTCCAGGCGCGGGCCCAGCACCCGCTCGAGGCTGGGGTGGAACTGGGTCAGCAGCCCGCGGATCCGGTTGGTGGTGCGGGTGGCCTCGGCCGCGAGGTCCTGGTCGAAGCCGGTCAGCACCGTGAGCTCGGCGGTGATCTCGTCGGTCAGCTCCAGCGATCGCAGAGTGTGAGGTATCGTCCGGGCGGCGTCCGCGATGACCGCGGCGTCCTTCGCGTCGGTTTTCGCCTCTCCCGGATAGAGGTCGGCGATCCGTCGCATCGCGAGTCCGGGCAGGTAGGCGACCTCGCAGCCCGCGTCGCGGGCGACGGTCAGGGGCAGGGCGCCGATCGAGGCGGGCTGGTCCACGATCACCAGGACGGTGCCGAACTTGGCCTTGAGTTTGTCGAACACGGCCCGCAGCTTCGGTTCGCTGTTGGGCATCGGCTTGTCAAAGACCTTCTTCCCGGCCGGCGTGAGCCCGTGGCCATGGTGGGCCGTCTTGCCGACGTCCAACCCGAGGAAGACGCCTATGCCTTCGGTGTCTAACATCGCACGACTCCAGAGGTGTTGACCGTGCCGCCCTTGGCGGTGGCACCGTGCTCGCGCATCTACGTTATGCAGACCTGCCGCCCACATCTCTGCCCGGCATTGCGCCGGGCCGGGCGGTGGCCGGGTCTCTCATCAGCGTCTCCGACGGCACCTCCCGGGCCCGGCGACACCACCCCCCAGGTCATTCGTTCGACAGAGGGGACACAGTCATACCGGGCCCGGAGGCCAGCAGCCCCATTGCAGGACCGCGAAAAACATAACGGGGGCTCCCCGAACTGGCCGTGGTGCAGACGGGACCGTCATGCGTGAATCAGGTGTGGATGCGGTAGCTGTTGCCGTCGTGGTGGTCGGCGTGTTCGTCGTCGAACCAGTAGTCGCTGGCCACGAGGTAGCGGAACGAGTGGCTGCTGTGCGCCGGGAGCAAGACGTCGGCCGCGCGGGTGCCGTCGCCCCGGGGTTCGAGGGGGGTGGGTGGCGGGGCTCCAGTGGGTGACCCTGGTGCGGCCCTTGAGTCGCTTGCGGTCGAGCACGTAGATCCCAAGCCGTGATGGGGTCGGGGGGCACCCTCGCCCGCGCCGCGGCCTGCTGCGGTGGGACCGGCCGCGTCGCGCTGGCAGGTCACCCGACCGGCGGTGTGAACGGGTGGGGGCTCCCGGTGCGAGGGGTTTGAGAAGTGTCCCGGCGTCCGTGGCGGAGCCCGGCCGGGGTGGCTTCGTCGAGCGGCGCCCACCGCGTGCGTGGACCCCTCGTCGCCCTGCCACCGTGCCACGCGCGGGGCCGCCCCGCACGCACCGCACGCCACGACACAGAAGTGCAGGCCGGTCAGGCACGCTGCCGTTTGTGACGGCTTGAGGGCGGGTCGTCGGAGAAGAGGGCGAGGAGCCCCGCGATGTCGCGCCCCGCCTCGGCGGGGTGGCGGAACTGGGCGCCGGGGTTGATGCGGTAGTGGTTGCGTCGTCCTTCGCGTACCCGGGTGAGGTATCCCTCCTGCTCCAGGTCCGCGACGATCGCCTGGACGGTCCGCTCGGTGAGCACGCAGGTCTCGGCGACTTCCCGCAGGCGGACTTCGGGGTCGCGGGCGAGAGCGAGCAGAACACGGGCATGACTGGTCAGGAAGGTCCATGCCCCCTGGGGAAGGCCTTCATCACCCATGCCTCCAGCTTGCACCCGTCTTGTATATACGTCCTGTTTTTCATGTATTTCTTGACGTATGTTGGTCCAATGCCGACCATGCTGTTGGAAGCAGAAACAGCCCCCAGAACGTGTGGGGAGGCAGCCATGACCGCGACCACGCCCGACCACCGGCCCTGTCCCTCGAGCGCGGCCGGCCTGGAGGTCGGGGTGACCCCCGGCCCACGGCCCGGGACGGTCCAGGTCGTGGTGAGTGGCGAGATCGACTTCGACAATGCCACGTTCCTCCGCAGGGCCCTCCTGGCCGCCCTCGTCTCCCACCGCGCGACCCTGCTCGTGGACCTGGAGCGGGTGACCTTCTGCGACTGCGCCGGCCTCAACGCCCTCCTGACCGCCCGCCACACGGCCCTGCGGGCCGGACGCACCCTGTACATCACGGCCGCCGGGCGCCGCGTCGAGCGGCTCCTGACCCTCACCGACACCCGCTCCCTCCTCACCTGAACGCGTGCGCTCAAAGCAAGTGATCTCCATGCCCGCCTCCGTCCCCCTCGCCCACAGCCACGAAGTCCGCCACCGCATCCCCGAGACCGCCACCACCCACCCGCCCTCCGAACGTGCAGTCCCGTGGGAGGTGTGCACGCTGATACTGACGACCCCGGCCGCAGCCCGCGAGGCCGAGCGCGTCCTGTCCGCCGCGGTCGCAGGTGCCGGCCTGCCAGAGACCGTCCCGGCCGCCGCGACGATCGAGGCCTCCCGCGGCACACCCGTCCCGGCCCGCGCCGAGCAGGTGCTGCGCCAGGCTGTCCACACGGCCCGCACCCCGGTCCCCCTACCGTCCTCGACGTCGGGCCCGTACCTGCTGCCTTTGCGGGAGGGGGCCGAGAAGGACCTCGGCCGGTTCTTCGAGACCTGCCTGAGCCTGACCGCCGAGCCCGGAGACCCGGAGGCATGCCGGGCCTTCGAGGACTCCCTGTTCAGGCTCTGCATCCTCATGGGCCAACCCTTCGCCCCCGAGGCACTGTGCGAGGCCGTCCAGTACACCGCGGGCTGACCTCATGGCCTCGAAGTACGGGCCGGCCGGCAGGGCCCCGCCCACCCACAACGAGAGACGGCCGATCATGAACGCCAAGAACGAACAAGACCCGCGGCCCAACCTGCTTCCCGACTTGGGAGCGGCCGTGGACGAGCACGGTCGCCCGCCGGGAGCCCCGTCACGTACAGGCACCGGCGTGAGCCCGCCTGCCGACCCGGCCCGTGTGGAGCGTGCCGGGAAGCAAGCAACACACCGGAAGCCCGTTGAGCAACTGCCGGCGGACGCGGGAGAGGGGTCGCGAGCGCGCTGAATGAGGTTCTCTACAACGAGGCGAAGCAGAAGGGTATCTAGGGCCGTTCGAAGATGGACAAGGTAGAGCTGAAGCGGGCGTTGGGCCAGTGAACGGACCCTGTCGACGTGAGGAGAGCGGTCTGCTGGGGCACGCGTCCGAGCGGCCATCGGCGCGGGGCGGTCGTTGGACATTCTAGGGCGAGATGGGCGACATGGCGACGGGGTCCCTTGCTGTCGAAGGCGGCTGCGGCTGCGGCTGCGCGCCCGGGGGGAAGCTCGACCCCCACGGCTCCAGCGGTCACCGATACCTCGGCCACCGATACCTAGCCCACGGATGACCGACAGTCCTGCCAGGCGGCCGGCATCCCGCCCGAGCGAACCCGGTCCGGAGGGTGGGGCGGATCGGCCCGCGGTTGACTCGGCCCCCGGTTGACATGGTTGCAACGGGTGGCAGGGTGGTGTCCGGGGCCAATGTTGGGAGGCTTGGCATGGCATCCGCTTGGGCACGCTGCTCCGCAGCACGGCAACTTCCGCTCCGGCTCACGGTAGGCGCGTTCTTTCTGAACTCCGGGCTCACGAAACTGGGCGCGGACGAGACCACCTCCGAGAAGCTGCAGCAGTTCGCCGCCACGACCTACCCGTTCCTGGGCAAGCCCGACGCCCAGAAGTTCGTACGGCTGCTCTCCGCCGGGGAACTCGCCATAGCCGCCACGCTGCTCGTGCCGGTTGTCCCTGCCGCCGTCGCCGGGGTTGCGCTGACCGCGTTCTCCGTCGGCACGATCGGGCTCTATCTGCGTACGCCGGGGATGCGTGAGGAGGGCAGTCTGCGCCCGACCGAGCAGGGAATCGTGCTGGCCAAGGACGTCTGGATGCTGGGCATCGGCATCTCCCTCATCGCAGAGGGCCTGAACGGGCACCGGTGACGCACCCGCGAGTACACCGACGAGTCGGAGAAGGCGCGCGGTAGAAGCCCACGGTGGACGGATGACGGTGGGCGCCTTCGGCAGTGTGGGGGAATGTCAGTGGTCGGCGCTGGGGACGGCCAAGGGGTCGCCGGGTGCGGCGTTCTTGGCCGCTTCCATCTGTTCGCCGAGTTCCGTGAGGCGGTTGCGGCCCATGGCCTTGCGGACCTCGGGGAACCACTCCTTCTCCTCTTCCTCGACGTGGTGGCGGACGTTTTCCATCAGGACCGTCATCTTGGCGTCGAACCGTTCGTCAGCGGGATCGAGGTCCTTGAGTTCCGAAAGCATCCACAGGACGACGTGGTGCTCCTCGATGCTTTCGAGGACGTGGTCCTTGGTGGTGGGGGCCGCCTCGCGGGCTGCCGGATAGAAGATTTTCTCCTCGATCCAGGTGTGCGCGGTGAGTTCTTCGATCACCTGGTCGGCGATCTTCCGCTTGGTGATGTGCGCGCCGTCGCCGGCCTTCTCGAACTGCTTGAAGAGCTTCTCCACCGTCTTGTGGTCTTCCTTGAGCAGTACGATCCCGTCCACCGGGTCTCCTTCCGTCGTCCATCGGGCGAGCAGCCGACCGCCCTGACCCGTGTACCCGGTGGTGCGTTGGCGACACTGGTGACCGAAGGGGATGCCTCGTACAGGCGACCCTCCCTACGCCGAACGCTGATGCGCCTTCGGCCTGTCGCCCCCGGCGGAGCTCGGCTCGGCCGCAGGGGCCGGCGGCGATCACACGGTGCGGATGGCGGTGATGGCCGCACCGGCCATACGGCCCACTCGTCCGGCACCAGCACCCGCCCGGGGCATTGGTGGTTTAGCCCTTGCACTGCGGTGTGCGCAGAAGCTTCCGCTCGTGGTGTGGGTGTCCCTTCGCATACCGGGTAGGCGCGTCACGACAACAGCGTGCACATCGTGAAGGGGAGACTCCGCATGAGCACGATAGAGCGGCAGATCCACAGCTCCGATGAATCCGTGAGTGTGCTGGTCTCGCGCGCCTCCCAGCAGATTTCGGAGCTGGTCCGCGAGGAGATGCAGCTGGCCCGCGTAGAAATGACCGCGAAGGGCAAACGCTTCGGCAAGGGCGGCGGCCTTTTCGGTGCGGCGGGCCTGATCGGAATCCTGGCAGCTCAGGCCCTGACCGCAGCCTGCATCGCAGCGCTCGCGTCGATGCTCCCGGTCTGGGCATCGGCCCTGATCGTCACGGCGGTGTTGGCGGTGGTCGCCGCAGTGACCGCCATGGCCGGGAAGAAGCAGATCGCAGAGGCCGGCGCACCCGTCCCGGAGCAGACCATGGACAGCGTCAAGGCCGATCTGGCCGAAATCAAGGAGAAGGTGCACCGATGACCGACCAACCCCGAACGAATTTCGGCACGCCCACCCCTGACGAGCTGCGCGAGCAGGTCGAGCACACCCGCGACGAGCTCGGGCAGACCGTCGAGGCGCTGGCGTACAAGGCCGACGTCAAGGCGCAGGTGAAGGAGAAGACAGCCGCCGTGAAGGAACAGGCCGCCGAGAAGACCGCCGCGGTCGCCGACCAGATCCGCGTGCGGACCCAGCATGCCGCTCAGCTCGTGAAGGACACGACACCCGATCCGGTGCTCGACAGGGCGGGTCAGGCCGCGAGGGTGGCACGTGCCAACCGCAAGCCGCTGCTCGTGGCCGGCGCTTCACTGGCCGTCCTCCTGCTGATCTTGCGGCGCAGCAGGGCACGGCGATGAAAGCCTCGAAGGTGGCCTACAAGCCTGTCGGTCTGGCCTTGGGCGCCGTCAGCGGCTTGATCGCGGGGGCCGCGTTCAAGCAGGTCTGGAAGGTCGTCGAAGGCGAGGACGACGCTCCCAGCGCCACGGACGAAGACCGCTCCTGGCGGCAGATCCTGATCGCGGCCGCCCTCCAGGGCGCGATCTTCGCCGTGGTCAAGGCCGCGGTCGACCGCTCCGGCGCCGTGGCCACGCGTCGTATGACGGGCACCTGGCCGGGCTGACCCGCACGGCCACACGGGACAGAGGCGTACGGCGCCGGGCTCCTGCTCGGTCGGCTGCGTGGAATCCGTGGCGCAGGGGCAGGTGGCGAGCCGGGAGATCAAGGTCCGGCATTCGTCCGATCCTCTGAAGAGCGCCGATGATGTGGGTGGGCCGCGACGGCGAGGGCAGTCGCAGAATGTCGTCCGATTTCTGCGGTCCGCTCCGAGGACCGCATTTCCACCGGGAGGTACGCGGTGCCCAGTACGGTCCTGTCCTTGCCTCCGCTGCCATGTGACCTGATGGCCCTGCCGGGCGTCTACCGGCCGCAGGCGGACACCCTCTTCCTCGCGGAGGCGCTTGCCCAGGAGGAACTCGGGCCGCGTACGGACGCGCTGGAGATCGGTACGGGCACCGGCGCGCTGGCACTGCACGCCGCGGTCAGAGGAGCCCGGGTCACGGCGGTCGATGTGTCGTGGCTCGCCGTGGTCACGGCGCGGCTGAACTCGCTGCGCCGACGGTTGCCCCTACGCGTCCTGCACGGCGACTTCGCGGCGCGCACCGCAGGGTGCCGGTTCGACCTGGTGGTCGCCAATCCGCCGTACGTCCCCGCCCCGGGGGTCCGGCTGCCGTCGCGCGGACCGGAGCGGGCCTGGGACGCCGGCCCCGACGGGCGCGGGGTCATCGACCGGATCTGCGCCCGAGCCCCCTCCCTGTTGCGTCCCGGGGGCGTCCTGCTCATGGTGCACTCGGCGATGTGCGGGGCCGGTGAGACCCTGGATCGCCTGGCCGGCGTGGGGCTGGCAGCGGAGGTTACGGCGAGTGCTTCGGTGCCGTGGGGCCCCGTACTGCGTTCGCGAAGGGCCTGGCTGGAGCAGCGGGGTCTGGCGGCAGAGACCGACGAGTGGGAAGAGCTGGTGATCATCCGTGCCCGGTCCCTCTGACAGCTCCCCGGCCCCGGCCCCGGCCTGGGCCTCCGTACGGGCGCCGGCCCGCCGGGTATCGGTGGACCCGCTAGGTCCGGTCCTGGTCGAGGGGCCGGTCGAGATCGTCCTGGACGACGGGACGGTCGCCCGGTCCGACCGCTTCATGGTCGCGGTGTGCACCTGCCGCCGCAGCCGTGCGTACCCGTGGTGCGACACCAGCCACCGCTGTCGTGAGCGGGTCGGCCCGCCTCCCGAGGACAGGAACCCGCGATGACCTCGCCGAGCCCGACGTCGAACCCGCGCCCGTACACGGTGGCGCCGGCCGCCGGACCCCGCCTGGTCGAGGCCCGGGGCGAACTGTCCCGCGCCGTGACTGAGGCCCTGCGATCCGGCGGCCCGCCGGTGTACGCCACGGGGTCCGTACTCAAGGCGGACCCCTGGGGCGAGGACCTCCAGCTCGCCCTCTACCTGCTCTACGAGCTGCACTACCGCGGCTTCGACGGCGTGGACGACGAGCGCGAATGGGACCCGGAGCTACTGCGGCTGCGCCAGTCGCTGGAGACCCGCGTCCTGCACGCCCTGCGCATTGAGCTGCCCGACCCACCCCGAACGGTCGAGGAAGCCTTCGCCCCGCTTCTGGTGGAGCCCGTGGACCTCTCCGGCAGTCTCAGTCACCACCTGGAAACCGAGGGCGAGCTCTGGCAGTTGCGTGAGTACGCGGCCCTGCGCTCCCTCTACCACCTCAAGGAAGCCGACCCGCACGCCTGGATCATCCCGCGCCTCACCGGACGGGCCAAGGCCGCCATGGTCGCCATCGAGTACGACGAGTTCGGCGCGGGCCGCGCCGACCGCATCCACGCACGGCTCTTCGCGGACCTCATGGTCGACCTGCAACTGGATCCCGACTACGGCCGCTACCTGGACCGCGCGCCGGCGCCGCTGCTCGCGACCGTGAACCTGATGTCCCTCTTCGGGCTCCACCGCGCCCTGCGCGGCGCGCTCGTCGGTCACTTCGCATGCGTCGAGGTCACCTCGTCGCCCGGCTCCAGGCGCCTCGCCAAAGCCATGCTGCGCTGCGGAGCGGGACCTTCCGCCGAGCACTTCTACGCGGAGCACGTCGAAGCCGACGCCGTCCACGAACAGGTGGTGCGCCACGAGGTGATCGGAGGCCTGCTGGCCGACGAGCCCTACCTGGAGGCGGACATCGCGTTCGGATGCGCGGCGACCGTCCTGCTGGAGGACCGCCTCGCGGTCCACCTCCGAGACGCCTGGGACCAGGGGCGCAGCGCTTTGCGGACGACGCCCGGGCACGGTGACGGGGGCGATGGGCGCGCGGGAAGTGTCTCCTTCAGCGACTGGCTGCCGGGCGGCGGGGTAGGAGCGAGGTACTGAGGGAGAGCCGGTTCCGGCTCGCTCCGGCCCATTCGACGAAGGGCTCCTTCATGTCCTCCATGATGACCGCCCCGCTCTGCGGCACGGATCGTGCACGGACGACACTGCCGCGGGCCGGACACGGTCCGACGGTGGGGGTGGAGGAGGAGTTCCTGCTCGTGGACCGGCTGACGGGACGCCCTGCGGGCCGTGGTCCCCACGTGGTGAAAGCCGCGACCGCGGTCCTGGGCGAACAGGTCCAGGCAGAATTCTTCAGCGCGCAGGTAGAGGTATGCACCAAACCCACGGCGGTTCTGACCGAGCTGAGGTCCGAACTGTCCCTGCTGCGCAAGGTGCTGGGGGAGGTGGCAGCCAGTGAGGGATGCCGCCTGGTGGCCGCCGGCACTCCCGTGATCCCACCGGGGATCCCGCCGACCGTGACCCCGGGAGAGCGTTACGAGCGGATGGCCGCCCGGTGGCCCTCACTGGTCGGTTCGTACGACGGGATGGTGTGCGGCTGCCACATCCACGTCGGGGTGGACGGACGCGGGCAGGCCCTCGCGCTGGCCAACCACATGCGTCCCTGGCTGCCTGCGCTTCAAGCCCTTGCCGCCAATTCGCCCTTCTCCCTCGGGAGGGACAGCGGCTGGGCGGACCATAGGTCCGTGGAGCATGCGCGCTGGCCCGGCGTGGGGCCCGCGCCCCTCCTCGACGAAGCCGGCTACGAGAGCCTCGCAGACCATCTGGTGACGACCGGGACCCTGCTGGACCGCCGAATGATCTACTGGTACGCGCGCCCCTCCGAGCACGTACCGACGCTGGAGATCCGGGTCTGCGACGTGAACGCCGACCTCGACGTGGTGCTGCTGCTCACCGCCCTGGTGCGGGGCCTGGCCACCGTACTGCTGCGCGAGATCGGGGACGGGCGCCCGCCGCCCGATCTGCCCGCCGGGTGCCTGCGCGCCGCCCACCGGCTCGCCGCCCGGCACGGGCTGGCGGGCGAAGGCCTCGACCCCGTGCGAGGGGAGTGCGTACCGGCCGTGACACTGACGGAGCGACTCCTCGCCCGTGCCGCGCCCGGGCTCGCAGCCGCGAGAGACCTCGAACTCGCGGAGGAGGCGTTCCACCGGGTGCGGAGCTCCGGAGGCGGGGCCGCCCGCCAGCGCGCCGCGTACCTGCGGCGGGAACGCCTGAGCGAAGTGGTGGGCGATCTGATCCGCACCACCGCCACCGGCTGACGCGGCGCACACGTCGACGCGGACCGGAGCGGAGCACCCAGGCCGTCGACCGACTGAAGGCGACACGGCGGGGTAGCCGCTGGACACGGACACCATCAAGGACACGGACACCAGCAAGGGAGGACACGGTGACGGACCACGGAAAGCCCAGGCAGCACGCGCGGCGGACCGAGCCGTCCGGGGCCGCGGGCGCGAGCGGTGCCCGTGCGGCCCGGCAGCCGGCGGACGATGCCGTTCTGCGGCGTTCGGGCACGGCCGAGGGCAGCGCGGATGCCGGGGGTCACCGTGCCAAGCACCAGCGTCCGGGCATCGGCCGTGAGGAGCAGATCCGCCCCGCTGACGAGCTGCAGGCGGACGCCGACGACCGTGGACATCAGCGTGATCAGCGCGCCCGCGCGTCATCTCGGCGCAGGGCCTCGTAGGCTGCCCGGATGCGTCACCACGATCTTGTCGTCATCGGTGCGGGATCCGGCAACGCCGTCATCGACGACTCGTTCGCCGATCTGGACGTGGCCATCGTGGAGGAGCGCTGGTTCGGCGGAACCTGCCTGAACGCCGGATGCATCCCGAGCAAAATGCTCACCTACACCGCGCACGTCGCCCGGACCGTCCGCGAAGCGGGCGCGTACGGCGTGGACGCCGAGCTGCGAGCGGTGCGGTGGCGCGAGGTGCGCGACCGGGTCTTCACGCGGCTGGACGCCGAACGGGAAGACGGCCGTACGTACCGTGAGCAGCAGGAATGGGTCACCCTCTACGAGGGCAGGGCGCGGTTCACCGGCCCCAGGACCCTCCGCATCGACCGGGTGGACGGGCCCGTCGACGTCAGCGCCGGGCAGATCGTCGTCGCGGCGGGCGGTCGGCCCTTGGTTCCGGGGCCCGTGCTGGACGCGGGCCTGCCGTACGAGACATCCGACACCATCATGCGCATCGACGCCCCGCCCCGGCACCTGGCGATCCTCGGCGGCGGTTACATCGCCGCGGAACTGGCCGATGTGTTCGCCGGGACGGGAAGCTCCGTCACCATCGTCGAGAAGGAAGAGCAGCTGCTCGGCCCCCAGGACGAGACGGTCCGGGAGCGGTTCACCGACCTGGCCCGCTCCCGCTACGACCTCCGGCTCGGCCGGGAGGTCACGGCGGTCGGCGGTCGGCCGGGCGGGCTACGGCTGACCCTGGACGACGGGTCGACGGTCGAGGCGGACGCGTTGCTCGTCGCGGTGGGCCGCGTGCCGAACAGCGACCGGTTGGACCTCGAAGCGGCCGGAATCGCCACCCACGACGACGGCCGTGTGATCGTCGACGCACACCAGCGCACCACTGCGGAAGGTGTGTTCGCACTCGGTGACATCTGCTCACCGGTGCCCCTCAAACACGTGGCCAACCGTGAGGCGAAGGTCGTGGCCCACAACCTCCGGCACCCGGACGACCTGATCGCGGCCGATCACGATCTGGTGCCGGCGGCGGTCTTCACCCGCCCGCAGATCGCCTCCGTCGGTGCCACCGAACAGGAGCGCCGCGACAGCGGGCTGGACTACCGGGTGGGCACGGCCGGTTACGGCGACATCGCCTACGGCTGGGCGATGGAGGACACCACCGGCTTCTGCAAAGTGCTGGCCGAGCCCCGTACGGGGCGCCTCCTCGGCGCCCACCTGATGGGCGAGCATGCCCCCACGCTCATCCAGCCCCTCGTCCTGGCGGCGACCCTCGGCATCGACGCCACGACCCTCACCAAGTCCCCGTACTGGATCCACCCCGCGCTCACCGAGGTCGTGGAGAACGCCCTCCTCGACCTCGACCTGTGAGGCCGGGGCCGAGCGGCCGGCGCCGACGGATTGCGGATCATCGCTCGGGGTAGCCGCTGTGGGGGCCGTTGGACCATTCGGAACACGAGGAGGAGCCGTGACGGAGTTGAACCCCTTCACCGACGTGCTCGACGGCCCGGTGTACGTGGTCACGGCCGCGTCCGGTGGCGAGCGGGACGGCTGCCTGGTGGGTTTCGCCTCGCAGTGCTCCATCGACCCGCCGAGGTTCACCACCTGGCTGTCGATCGCCAACCGCACCTACCAGGTCGCGCGTGAGGCCGAGTACCTCACCGTGCACCTGCTCCGCCGCGACGACCGGGCGCTGGCGGAACTCTTCGGAGGGGAGACGGGCGACGAGGTGGACAAGTTCGCGCGGGTCGGCTGGCGGCCGGGACGAGCGGGCAGTCCGGTCCTGGAGCGGGCGCCCATCTGGTTCACCGGCCGGATCGAAGGGCGGATCGAGGGCGGTGACCACGTGGGCTTCCTCCTGGCTCCGGTAGCAGTCTGCCCGCCGATCGAGGGCCCGCCGCCCCCACTGCTCCGATACCGGGAACTGCGCGACCTGGAGCCCGGCCACCCGGCCTGAGGCCCCGGGCCGGGCCGCTCTCCCCCCGCTTCCGGGGGCGGGGCGCGTTTGAACGGGGCCGAACGGGTTAGGCGCCGAACATGGTGCGAATCGGGTACACGATGATGACCGAGCAGGCCGGGCCCCGCGAACTGGTCGACCACGTGGTGGCGGCGGAGCGGGCAGGGTTCGGCTTCTCCGTCATCTCCGACCACTCCTTCCCCTGGCTGGAGGCGCAAGGTCACGCGCCCTACGCGTGGAGCGTCCTGGGCGCCGCCGCGCAGGCCACCTCCCGGATCCCGCTCATGACGTACGTGACCTGCCCGACGTTCCGCTACCACCCTGCCGTGATCGCCCAGAAGGCGGCCACGATGCAGCTCCTTTCCCAGGGGCGCTTCCGGCTGGGTCTGGGCTCGGGAGAGAACCTCAACGAGCACATCGTCGGCGCGGGCTGGCCCGCAGCCCACGTCCGCCTGGACATGCTCGAGGAAGCCGTGGGGATCATCCGCTCCCTGTTCGACGGTGGTCACGTCAGCCACCACGGCAGCCACTTCGACGTCGACGACGCCAGACTCTGGGACCTCCCCGACGATCCGCCCCCGATCGGGATCGCCGTCTCCGGAAGACGTTCCTGCGAGATCGCGGGCCGCTGCGGCGACCTGCTCATCGCCACCGAGCCGAAGCAGGAGCTGCTGACCGCGTTCGGCGCGTACGGAGGCTCCGACAAACCGTGCGTGGGCCAGCTCCCCGTCGCCTACGACCCCGACCGCGACGCGGCGGTGGCCCGGGCACACGAACAGTTCCGCTGGGCGCTCGGCGGATGGAAGGTCAACGCGGAACTCCCCGGCCCCGCGAGCTTCGCCCAGGCCTCGCGGTACACCCGGCTCGAGGACGTGGCGGATGCCATCCCCTGCGGCGATGACGTGGACGCCTTCGTCGATGCGGTACGCCCTTACGCCGACGCAGGATTCACCGAAGTCGCCCTGATCCAGATCGGCGGCGACCAGCAGGAGCCCTTCCTGGAGTGGTCCCAGACGAAGCTGCTGCCGGCTCTGGGGGAGCTGTGACAACGGCCGGGAAGCGGACGTGAAGCGCGCCGCGTTGTTCGATGTCGACGGCACCCTCGCCGATACCAATCACCTGCACGTGGTGTGCTGGTGGGAGGCCTTGAGGCAGGCGGGCCACGACATTGCCATGCACGACATCCACCGCGCGATCGGACTGCCCGGTGAGGACCTCCTCGCGCACGTGCTGGGCGAGGATCGGGATACGACCGAGGACGACACGCTCAGCGCCGCTCACAGCACCCTCTACGGAACGTACTTCGACCGGCTGCCCCCGTTGGGCTCGGCAGCGGATCTCCTGCGCGAGCTGAACCGACGGGGTTGGCGGGTCGTGCTCGTGACGTCGGCCAAAGACGCCGAGCTCGACGCGCTCAGACGGGCCGTCGACGCGGACGACGCCATCACCGCGACGGCGAGTTCCGACGACGTGAGCGAGGGCAAGCCCGCTCCCGATCCGGTGCACCACGCCCTCGGCCTCGCCGACGCACCCGCGCAGGGCGCCGTACTCGTCGGCGACACCGTCTGGGACATGCAGGCAGGCCTGCGGCCTTGCTCAGGATCCGCGAACGAATGCCAGAGGCGTTCGCCGTGGGTGTGGTCGATTGACTCGATGCCACCCGGGTCTGCCTCCATCCGTCACCTGTGGGTGTCACGCCGAGGCGGCGGGCGCCCTCCGGCGTGAGCCGTACCAGGGCCTCCCCGGTGTGCTGCGTCCGAAGCGCCGCTACCCGCCCCTCGCGCACAAGCCGGCCGGCACAGCGCATGCGGCGTGACGCCCCGCGTTGGGTACGGCGTGGAGATGGAGCAGCTGTCGTTCGGGATGCGCACCCCCGGTCGCGGTGACGTACGTCCGGTGCGCGCTGTGCGGAGCACTCCGTGCCTCACGTCATGTCGCTCTCCAGCGGCTGCGATTGATCATGTCGCCCCGCTGCGGGTGCGTCCCGGGAAGTGCTGTGGACCGTGCGGTGCTGGCTGGGTGTGGTTCCGTAGTGTTGCAGGAACAACTGCCTCATCGTCTCGGCGGAGCTGAACCCGCAGCGCCGCGCAACCGAGGCCAGCGGCAGGGCTGTGGAGACGAGGAGTTGCGAGGCCGCCTCGGCTCTGGCGGTGCGTACGAACTGGGCCGGGGTCTGCCCGAGGTGGTCGAGGAACAGCCGGGCCAAATGACGTGCGCTGACTCCCGCGTACGTGGCGAGCGTGGTGGCGCTGAGGTCGCCGTCGAGGTGTCCGGTGATGTGCTCGACGGTCCGTTGCACGGTCCCGTCCTCGGGAGCCGGTGCGCCGACGAACATGCTGATCTGGGCCTGATTGCCCGGTCTTTGGAGGTAGGTCACCATCATCCGGGCCAGCATCCGGGCGATGGCCGGACCGTGGTCCTCCTCGATGAACGCGAGGGTGAGGTCCAGCGCCCCGGTGACGCCGGCCGAGGTGCAGACGTGCTCGTCGCGAAGGTACAGCGGCGCGGCGTCGACGTGGACGGCCGGGTGACGCTGCGCGAGGTTGCGCGCGTACGCCCAGTGGGTCGTGACGCGCCTGCCGTCGAGCAGCCCGGTGGCCGCCAGCACACTCGTGCCCGTGCACACCGACGCGACCCGATGGCTGATTCCGGCCAGGCGACGCACGTGCTCAACCAGCCGAGTGTTCTGCGCCGCCGCGGCGTGACCCGGCCCGCCGACGACCAGCAGTGTGTCGACCGGGCCGCGGGTACGTTCCAGGGCGGCCTGCGCGCCCAGGACCAGTCCTGAGGAGCAGCGCACCGGGCGGCCCTGCGGGGTGACCAGGCGGACCTCGTAGGGCGGACTCGCATGGAGGCGGTTCGCACCGTCGAAGGCGCTGGTCACGCAGGCGACCTCCACCAGCTCCACATCGTCGTAGGCCACGACCACCACGTGGTGGCGGACAGTTGTCGTCATGCGTTCGACACTACCTAGTCCGACCGTAGGACAGGCATCCCAGGATTTCGGACATCGGGTCCGCGGACTTCCCCCCTCGGCGGCAGCTGTGGGTGAGAGTCGTCGGAGTCGCCGGTGCGGCGGTTCACCGCCAGCCCGCGACCACCACCGATCGATTCAGGAGACATGCCATGACCGAAACCCCGCCCGCGCCGTCCGAGGCACCGGTGAAAACCATTGCCTTCGTGCTGTACCCGGGCCTCACCCCGCTGGACATCGTCGGCCCGCTGCAGGTCTTCGCCGCGTTGTCCGACCTGGTCCCCGGCTACCGCACCGTTGTGGTCGGCGAGCGGATCGAGCCGATGGGAAGCGACACCCCGCTGTCTCTGGTGCCCAGCCACACCTTCGAGAAGATGGCGGATCCATACGCGGTGATCGTGCCCGGCGGCCTCGTCCCCACCCTTGCCGCAATGGCCGACGAGAATCTCCTGCAGAACCTGCGCGAAACGGCATCGCGCTCCGAGCTCGTCGGCTCGGTGTGCACCGGATCGCTGTTGCTTGCGGCGGCAGGGCTCCTGGAAGGCCGCCAGGCCACCACGCACTGGATGTACCGAGACCTGCTCACCCGCTTCGGGGCAACACCGGTCCTCCGGCGCTGGGTCGAGGACGGGCGCTTCATCACCGCGGCCGGCGTCTCGGCCGGTATCGACATGGCTCTGCATCTTGTCGGCCGCCTCGCCGGTGAAGAGGTCGCACGGATGGTCCAGCTGTTCATCGAGTACGACCCCGAGCCGCCCTTCGGGCCGATCGACTGGACACCCGCCGACAGCGGCCAGTACGCGCCCTTCGCCCGCCAGCTGCTCCAAACCGCTCTCACCGACCACCCTGCCCTGCTGGCGCACCTGAGCAACTGAGCTCGGTGGGCTGGGCGGGGGCCGGGCTTCCGATCGGGCGCGGCAGGCCTGCCCCGCCGGTGGCCTACGCCCCCCTGCACCTGCACCGGGGCCGACGCAGAAGGGGCCTCGGGGTGGCGGTCAGCTACTCCTGCACGAGCGAACAACGCGCGCACTGCTCGACCGCGCAGCACGATGGCCGTCCCGCCGCAGCGAAGAGGAACCGGCGAACCGACCGCTCCGGAGAGTTCTTGTTCCTCCGCGAGCCGTCGCATGTCCTCCTCGACAAGGGCTGAGACGAGCGAGTCATCTTCGCCGAAGCGGATCAGTTGCTCTGCTGGGCTGTAGAAGGGGGGCGTGGCTCCGAGGCTGGCGCGGCACCCACGGCACTGCCATGGCCTGCGCACGGTGACCCAGTGGGCACGGGTGCACTACGGGCATTCGATGAGGTAGGCGCCGGGTCCGTACGCGGATCCCACCATGCGTGACCGTACCGGGCATGGTTCTCCGGGTCGGTTCGGGCTGCGGTGGGAGGGCCAGCCCAACAGGACCGGTTGGCCACCGGGCCACGGGCAGGTGCACATGCTGGCGCAGTGGCAGGCGCGGGCCTTGCCGAGTTCTGTTGCCTTCTCCCGACGCGGAGCGGTCGGGCCCTTCACCTCCAGCCAGGTGCCCCGGGCGCTGCGCAACCTGCGCGACGAATCCCCGGCCCTTGCCGGCAGGACGGGAAGCGTGAAGTACCAGCTCATTGTGGCGACCACGGCCCTGCCCCGGCTGACCCGCGACGGGGCCCGCGCTCCGGTGTGGCGGGTCGTCAGCAACGGCCACGGCGAGCAACGCCGCGCCCTGGCCGCGCTGCCGAAGGCGCGATAGACCCCGTGGGCCCGGCCCGCTGTCTGCGTGGGCCGGGCCCGTCGGTCCTCGGCGGGCCGCTAGGGTCGTGGGCAGTCCGCGCCGACATGGGTGCGCGGGTCAGGGCCGGTGCCCAGAGCGCTCTGGGGCAGTACGACCGGACCGTCCTCGGCCCTGGCACTCCGGCAACGGAGCGCCAGGGCCGCGTCGTATGCGCGGCAGACGGCGCACGCCATCGAGCGATCCGGTGAGCCTTCAGGGCGTTCGGCACTCCAACTACGGTGTGACCGATTTGATCAAAAATAGTCACTCTGCGATATAAGATGACTATTTTCGGAATCTGTCCCCGTCAGGTGACCGAGTTGCGTAGGCTCCTCACCGGTTCGGGTGATGTCACATGTCATCCAACCGAGGAAGTTCTTTCACTCGGGAGTGGGCGCGTCTTGTCGGGCTTCGTGTGCGGAACGACGCTGCCGGAGCCCGGCAGAGGAAACGGCCCGCCGGAACTGGAGGGGAAACCTCATGGCTGAGATCGATCTCGGGGTGGCGTCGGACTGGGATGAGGGTGACAACCACGGCCGTATCAAACTGCGGCAGAACCAGATCGCCCCGACCTCGAAGGACGTGCTCATCAGCTCTCCGGTGAGCATCGAGCTTTCGGTGAACACGAACTACTCCACCTCACAGGAGGCGGACAAGATCTACTTCACGACCCACCACGGCTCCACGAAGAAGGTCATCGCGGTACTCGACTCCGACGGCAACCTACACATCGCTGGTCGCCTGATCACAGAGCAGAAGGACCTGTCCTACTAGGCAGCGACGCAAGCGAACCTCCCCGGCCGGCAACACCAAGGAGACGTCGGGCCGCAGTGAACTCACAGCAGGCCGGCATCACCGTCGGAGAGTTCGGGAAGGCATGAACAGCGTCGAGGCGTCCAGGCTCGACTGATGTCCCAGGGGGGCGGGAGGCCAAGCCCTTCCCGCCCCTCTGGTCATCTGCTGCCCCCTGGTCAGGCGTGGGGGTGGCGGGCGGACGACGACGTTGCAGTCAGACACACCGGGCAAGTCCCCGACCCGCCGGCACCCGACCCGCCGGCACCCGACCCGCCGGCACCCGGCACGCCGTCCCGGGCACGCCTTGCCGTTCTCCTCGTCCTGCCTGGGGCGGACCCCGGGTCCTGGACCGCCGCGCGGGCCTGCTTGTGTGCCGCCCGCTGGAGAGGCTCCTGCGACGACGATGGCGCTACGCCGGGACACCACCGATCTGCAGGAGGATCCCATCGATGACCCCCGGCGTGGGGACGTTCGTCGTGGCAGTGAACGAGATCGTGGTGAACACGCCGGTAAGCCTGATGGTTCCGCTCGAGTCGACCGGTCCAGCCAGGCCTGTCACGGTGCTTCCGGACACGCTCATTCCTTGCCCGCTCACCAGGGTCACCTCTGTCCCGGCTGGGAACTGCATGATCGATCCCATCGACGCGAGATACAGGACCGGGTCCTTGATGGCAGCCGCGAAGGTGAGAGTGAAGGCGTGCGCGGTTCCGCCGCGGATCTCCACAGCATCGCTGGATGGCAACGACGGAGTGAACGCGTTGGAGGAGAATCCGCCGAAGGACCCGTCGACAGCGCTGCCGGTGCCCATTGGCCCCACCAGCCGCACATCGGCACCGTGCCAAGTCCCCTGTGCGGTTCCCGTCGCGGGGTCACCCTCGACCACGGTCCAGTCGACCAGTTCCACCGCCTGCGGTACCGGCGCAGGGCCGAGCAGTACCTCTCGCCAGACTGCGCGCCGGTCCTGTTGGGCGGAGTTCGTGCAGAACCACAACGCGCAAGTGCCGTCATCAGACTGGGTGACGAGCAGGTCGCCCCCGCTGCCCTCGGCGGGCAGCAGTTCCAGCGCCGTGCTGACGTACATCGTGGGAGAGGCGGTGACCCGGCCGGAAACCGACAGCGGCTGGGGAACCAGCCCGATCTGGCCGATTGGGGTACCGGCGGCCGTGCGGCCGGACTGGAAACGTCCGCCTCGTCCGCCGGTGCTGTGGCCCACGACGGCATCGCCCTGGGCGCTCTCGCCATGAACGCCTTCGGCGGAGTGGCTGATCCCGTGCACGCCGACGCCGCTGCCGCTCGTGCCGAGCACCCCCGTTCCGGACCCGTCGCCCGGCCCGGGGCCGGAACCGAACGTCTCCAGCGGGTTGGCCAGCGCCTGCACGCTCGTGCCCACGACGCCGATGCCGCCCCGCATCGTGGCCCCGATAGCACCGACACCACCCCGGTTGTGCTGGCCGAACAGCCCGGCGATGCCTGGGCGTCCAGGGCTGGGCGCGATCTTCCCGAAGATGCCGAAATTGTCACCCACACCGAAAACGCCTACACCCTCGACATCGGCCTCGCGATCGGTGTTGCCGCGCGAGCTCTCGGCGTACATGCCGGCCCTCACGCCCTGCACGTTCCCCCCGTAGACCATGCCGGTGGCCTTGGTTGAGAATGCCGCACGCGGGAATCCCGAACCGGCCAATGGCGGCCCAAGGGCGGTGAACTGGTCGTCGTGTGCCATGGCGACCTCCTTGCACGAAGTAGCGGTGCCCGCTCTCCCCGCCGTGACGACCGGCCGGATCAGCTTCCACACCTCATCTGGCAGATCACTCGGGTATGGCTACCACCCGACTATGTCTTCCAGCAGACGCTACTCCCGGCCATCGGCACGCCCTCACATATGGAAGGCGTGTCCTACCCGGGGATCGATGACACAGGTCGCGGACTGATCAAACGGCGACGTCGGTCGCTGCTTGGCCTCTCACGGCCCCCGCCCCCGCCACCGCCACCGCCCCCGCTCCCTCACCCCCCGCTCCCGCCACCCCGGCACCCGCGCCCGTCGCACCTCCCGCCGTGCTGCGGGTGCGGGAGGCCGTCGATCCGGTGGGCGGGGCTGCGGCGTTCGGTGTCGTACGCGATCACGTCGCCGACGGTGATGTCGGCCAGGCCGCCGCCTTTGGCGACCATGATCTTGGTCAGCGCGCGGCGGGCTCGGCCCCCGACCGCTGTGACCGAGCGCCTCATGCGCGCCTCCGATTCAGCGGGCCGCGGCAGCTATGGCCGCGACGGCCGCGACTGGCGAACTCGCAAGAACCACTTCACCACCACAACCTGACCCACCCCGAGAAGGGGTGTACCTGGGTACACCCCTTCCGGCACCCACGTGCAAGGACGGCCCCGACTCCGGCCGGCAGAGTCGAACGCGGGGCGTGACAGCCGCGCCCCCCAGCGATCCCCGGGGAGGCCGGGCACCATGCCGGACCACAAGCACGACCAGGACCAGGACCACGACCAGGACCAGGACCACGACCAGGACCAGGACCACGACCAGGACCAGGACCGGAACGAGGGGCAGGAGCAGCGGCGAGTACCGCGGAGCGGATGGGTGGCGCAGACAGGGGTGTTCCTCACCGTCGCCCTCCTGGCGGCGGGACTGTGCGGGGCGCTCCAGCCCGCGACCGGCATACCACCCGAGGTGCTGCAACTGACCCAGTTCGGCCCGGCCCTCGCCGTGGCGGCCGTGGCACTGCTGTGGCCCGGCCGGATCAGGAACCGGCTCGCGGGAACGCTGCCCGCCCGCAGCGAAGGACCGGCCGACCATGAGGCCCGGCTGCCGGCCGGCAACCGAGCCGCGCTCCTCCTCACCCCCGCCCTGATCATCGCACTGTCCGCCGGCGCCGCCCTGCTCACCTCCGGCTCCCTCCCCGGCACCAGCTCCCAAGCCTTCGCACACCCCCTCACCCTGCTCGTGACCGCCCAACTCATCGGTGCCTGCGCCGAGGAGATCGGATGGCGCTGCTACCTCCAGCCACTGCTGCGCACCCGCTTCGGCCCGGTCGCCGCCTCCGTCCTGGTCGGGACGGCCTGGGGCCTGTGGCACGTACCGGCCCTCACCCAGGGGCCGGCCTACGCGGCCGGATTCCTGACGGCCACCGTCGCGATGTCCGTGATCCTCGGCCTGGCCCTGGAACGCGTACGGAGCAACCGGCTGCTGCTCGCGGGCGGCTTCCACACCCTGGTCAACCTCGGCATGCTGTTCGTGACGGACGAGACTTCCCCGGCAACTGCGCCGATGGCGGTGTTCGGCGCCGCCTGCCTGGCCGCAGCACTCCCGTGGATCGCCTCCGCCCGCCGGGCGGCGACCGCGCCGGATAGGATCGCCGCCGCAACAGCGGACGGACCGCGCTGACATGACGGAACCACAGGTGGGCATGGCACAGGGAGACAGGCGCCCCGGCATCGGCCTCAGGGGCGCGCTTGTCGGCATCGGCCGCTGCCAGCTGCTCTCGCTCGCCGCGCTCGCCGTCTCCGGGGCCGGCGCCCTCGTGATCGGGGCGCTGCTCCTCCTGCCCATCGGCATCGGCTTCCTCCTGCTCCCGCACGCCGCAGCGGCCCTGCGCCGCATCTCCGACCGCTACCGTGACTGGGCCGCCCGCTGGACGGGAACCGAGATCAGCCCGCCGCAACCGCTCCCGTCCCGCCAGGCCCCACCCGAGAACTCCACCGGCCGCCACCGGCAGGCCCGCGCCCTCCTCGGCGACGACGGGTTCTGGCACGACCTGCGCTGGGCCTGGGCAGAGCCGTGGACGGGCGCACTGCTCGCCGCCGTGCCGCTGGCCCTCGTCGAGTACGGCCTCTTCGGCGCGGCCGTACAGCCCTTCGTCTGGCGGCTCCTGGGCGACGGCAACTGGTACGCCTTCGTCCTCGTGGACTCCACCCCGACGATGCTCGCCGCGCTCCTGCTCGGCCTCGGATTCATCGCCGCAGGACTCAAGCTGGCCCCCACCACCCTGCGACTCCACGCGCGCTGGAGCCGACGCCTGCTCGCAGCCCCGCACACCACCGAACTCGTCCGCCGCATCGAACACCTCGCAGGATCCCGCGCCGACGTCCTCGACCTCCAGGCCGCCGAACTGCGCCGCATCGAGCGGGACCTGCACGACGGGGCACAGGCCCGCCTCGTCGCCCTGGGCATGACCCTCGACGAAGCCACCCGGCTCATCGACCGCGACCCCGCAGCCGCCCGCGCACTCCTGCACGAAGTACGCGCCACCTCCCAAAGGGCTCTCCAGGACCTTCGTGAACTCGTCCACGGTGTCCTGCCCCCGATACTCGCCGACCGCGGGCTCGGCGACGCGGTCCGCTCACTGGCCCTCGACAGCCACCTCGACGTGCGCATCGAGACGGCCCTGCCCGGCCGGCTCCCGGCCCCCGTGGAATCCGCCGGCTACTTCGCCGTCGCGGAACTCCTCGCCAACGCCGCCAAACACTCCGGCGCCCCCGAGGTGCACATCCGCCTCAGCCACTCCGACGGCGCCCTGCGCGCCACGGTCACCGACGAAGGCCGCGGCGGCGCCGACCCGGACGGCAGCGGACTACAAGGAGTACGCCGCCGCCTGGACCCCTTCGACGGAACCCTCGTCCTGCACAGCCCGCCGGGCGGCCCGACCACCGCGACCTTGGAGATACCGTGCGCGTCGTCCTCGCCGAAGACCTCTTCCTCCTCCGGGACGGACTGACCCGCGCCCTCCGAGAACACGGATTCGAGGTGATCGCCGCAGTCGACAACGGCCCCGCCCTGCTCAGAACGCTCCTCGAAGAACAACCGGACGTCGCCGTCGTCGACATCCGCCTGCCACCCACCTTCACCGACGAGGGGCTCCAAGCCGCCCTGGAAGCACGCCGATCACGGCCGGCGCTCCCGGTCCTCGTACTCTCCCAGTACGTCGACCAGCTCTACGCCCACGAACTCCTCGCCGGAGGCCAAGGCGCCATCGGCTACCTCCTCAAGGACCGGATCACGCACACCACCCAGTTCATCGACGCGGTACGCACCGTCGCCGCGGGCGGAACGGTCATGGACCCGCAGGTCATCGCACGGCTGCTGGCCCGCAGCGACGCACGGGGCACCACCGCCCAGCTGACACCGCGCGAATTGGACGTACTCGCCCTGATGGCAGAGGGCCGTTCCAATGCGGCCGTGGCGCAAACCCTGTTCATCAGCGAGAGCGCCGTCGCCAAACACACCGCCGCCATCTTCACCAAACTCCGGATCGAACCGTCCGCAGACGACAACCGCCGGGTACTGGCCGTTCTGGCCTACCTCAAACGGTAGCCACCGACCGCTGAGGCGGCAGACGCGGTAGGAGCCCGCAGGAGGTCTCGCCAGTCGGCAGGCCAGTTGGCCAGCGCGAGGATGCCCATGATGACAAGGTGGGACGGCGCGGCCCAGCTCTCCACCGCCGGGTGGTGGTTGACCATGTGGGTGGTGACCGCGCCGGTGAGCACGAACATCAGCGTCGTGGCACCCAGGAAGCGTGTTCGCCTGTCGGGGATCACCAGCAGGAGGGCGGCTCCACCTTCCAGGGCGCCGACCACGAAGCGCATCCAGGACGGGTAACCCCAATCGACGAACTTCGCGGAGTACGCCGAGCTGAACATCGTGTCGCCTGGCCAATACTTGGTCACGGCGCCCAGCGCGAACTCGAAGGCCAGGAACCAGTACAGACCGGTCATGAGTCGCTTCGACATGCTTGTCCTTTCCGTAGGAATGGGGCAGGGTCAGGTCGCCGCACGGCGATTGCAGTGCCGCCTGAGTTTTGGCTTTCGGGGGTCAGCCCCGCAGGGTGGCGATGGCTTTCTCGATGCGCCGTCGGCGCGTCTCGGGCCTCTCCGCACCCTCGACGGCGCGCACATGCTCGCGCTTGCGGCTGGAGACAAGGTTGTCGTACGCGCCGCGGGCGACCGGGTCGTCGTCCAGAGCCCGCGCGAAGTCCGGGGCCTCGACGACGACGCGCGGCTCGGTGCCGAGCTCCAGCTCGACCTCGGCCTCCTCGCCGATCGCGAGACCCGCGGCCTGCCGGTTGGCGTTGCTGAGGCCGATCAGGTGGCGGCCTCGCATGATGGCGACCCGGCCCTTCCAGGAATGCCCGTTGATCGTGATCGTCACCGGCGGCCGCGCACCCCCGCCGAGCGCTGCTACCACGTCCCACACCGGGGACCACCCCCTGTCCTGGACGGCGGTGAGGCAGGAGACGGCGGCTACCCGGTGTAGAGCCGCTCGGCCCGGTCGTTGCCGCGTCAGGACGGCATGGGGGCGAGCGACTCGGCAGCCTCCCAGGCGAACCCGTCCGGGTCGGTGAAGGCCTCGGCGGTGCTGCCGAGGACGATGCGGTGCGAGCCGGTGCCGTCGGCGGGGACGCCGAGATCCTTGGCAAGGGCACGGCGCTTGTACAGCGCCAGCTTGACGGGGCTGGCCTGACCCGGGGCGAACTCGGCGTACTTGCCGCCGAAGCTCTTGGCCACGGTCAGGCCCCGGCCGACGTAGAACTGCTTGGTGGCCTTCACGTCCTCGACGCCGATCAGCAGAACGACCTCTTCGATCTCGCGGGTGGCGGCGCCGGTGTCCTTCTTCGCCGAGGTCGCGATCTTCCAGATCGTCCCGTCCGGGGCCAGGACGACCCCGCCGTAGCCCCACAGCGACTTCGCGGCGGGCTTCAGCACCGTGGCGCCGGCGTCCACGGCGGCGCCGACGAAGCTGTCGACGGTGGCCGGCCCGGCCACCGTGAGCGCCAGGGTGAAGCCGCGGAATCCGGTGGAGTGCGCATCGGACGCCCGCAGGCGTAGGTACGTGTCCACGCCGAAGGCGCGGTAGAAGCGGCGGGCGGCCTCGAGGCCGGCCACCTCAAGAGTGACGGACGCGAGGTACGTGTGGGCTGCGGTGGAAGCGGTGGTTGCCATGACCATCACGCTAGGGGCTGAGCGGCAGCCGGGGCTTCTCGAATCCTGACCGGTCTTGAGACGTGCTTCGCCACGCACGCGAGCATCCCCTGCACCTCGATCGCCGACCCCGCATCGCAGGCCGTACCCGCGACATCGGCATGGTTGGCCGGCTGACCGCCCGCATCCGCCGCCTGGCGCCGGAAGGCCCCGGACAGCAATCCCGCCCTGGGCGAACCCGGTCTGCGCCGACTCGACGGATGGCCGCGAGCCGCGGCGCCTACCACCGGCAGCCCCACCAGCAGGCACCGGACCGCTGGTCCGTCGAGTTCACCGCGGGGCGCGAAGGAGGCGACGGCTGCCCCAGCTGACGCGGCGGATACGCCACGCCCCCCGACGGACAACCGGTCGGCTGCCCGCTTCGTGTGCGCGACCGGGCTCCGGCAACCGGCGCTGTCTCGTACCCGCCGACGCCTGAGTACGCGGTCACCCGGATCTGAGTAGCCCGGCGGCTGTGCAGCGCCAGTCACCCGGATGGGATGGGGGCATGAACGCATCCGCTTCCGTCTCCGCCCGCCCGGTGCAATCCCCCTCGCCGACTGACCGTACCCGGCTGTGGGCCGCCGTGGCCGCCTTCCTGTTCGTGCCGGCTGCCGCGGCGACCGGCATCCTGACGCTGGCCTCGAAGCAGGCCTCCCGGTGCGTGACCTACGGCGAGCAGTGTGCCCCGGGACTGCCCGGCTGGCTGTTCGAGTGGAGCGCCGGCCTCGGTGCGGTGGCGCTCTTCGTTGCACTCGCCGCGCCAGCCGTGCGGGTGCGCCAGGCCGCGCTCGCGGTCCAGATCTTCGCCGAGGCCACCGCGCTGGTGGTCATCCTCAGCCACGCGTGATCCGGCTGGTGCAGGGGGAGCGCACCCGCCCCGCTCGGGCGGCCGATCGAAGGACGAACCGGCCGGATCGCGTGGGAGCTGATCAACTTCGCTGACCCGTGGGGATGTAAAACCGGTCCCTGGCCTTGTGTTCAGGCGCCGGAGTGTGCCCCGTCGCCGGCGCCGAGGAGGGGGACGGTGAGCCGGCGTTCGACGGCGCTGGGCAGCGACCAGAGCTCGGTACGCCGCTTCCGATCCTGCACGCCCTGGCGGTCGGCGCGGCGGATCCCGGGCACGGCGAGGGCCAGAGCGGTCAGGGAAGCGGCCAGCCCGGCGCCGAGCAGTGCACCGGCGAGTACGGCCCCGTCTGCCAGGGCGAACGGAAGCGCGAACCCGAGGCAGAGCGTGCCGAGGCCGCCGAGGACGGCCAGCATCCACCACAGAGGGGTGAGCGGGTGCTCGTTGCGCAGGTGGTTGACCAGCTGCTGGTCGGTGGGACGCCGCCGGCGGTGTTCGCCGGCGGCGGCGAACAGCTCGGCACGTCCGCGCAGCGCCCAGACGGCGTGCACTCCCACCCATGCGACGGGCAGCAGGAACAGCGTCACCAGCACCAGGCCCGACTGAACCGTCCGCGACGCCTGCACCCAGCCGCAGGCGTCGGCCACCACGGATGCCACGGCGGCTCCCGCAATCACAGCCCCCGCCGCGCTCGTGGCCACGAGCCATCGCCGGGCCCGGCGCACACGAGCGCTAAGAGGGAATTCGACCGCGTCCAACATTTTCTCCGTTCGATGACCGCAGGTACTCTACGCAGCCCGCCGAGGAAGCCAGCAGCGCCTCTGGACCTGCCGTGAGTTCGGCAGGAGAAGAGGCTCTCACCAGGCCCCGTCACGGCTCGGCCACCATCACCCCGCGTGTCACAGGGTGGATCCTCCACCGACCCGAGACCCTCACCGAGACGGAGCACCTTCGGCTCAAAGCCGTTCTCGTCCACTGCCCTGAACCGGACGCCCTCACCGGCCACGTCCGCTCCTTCGGCCAGATGCTCACCGAGCGCCAGGGCGAACGGCTGCCGCAGTGGCTCGACGCCGTCCGGCAGGACAACCTCCCCGGCCTCCATACCCTCGCCGCAGGCATCGACCGTGACCGCGACGCCGTCATAGCTGGCCTTACCCTGCCCTGGAGCTCCGGCGTCGTCGAAGGCCACGTCAACCGAATCAGGATGCTCACACGCCAAATGTTCGGCCGAGCCGGTTTCCAACTCCTTCGAAAGTGAGTTCTCCTGGCCTGATCGATGCCTGGTGACGAAGGCCGACAGGGGTTCACAGCGAAACAGTCCTACGATCTGGTTCATGACGACTCCCGACTGCTACACATGCAGCAAGGAAGTAGAGTTCGACGACCTTCCACCAAGGGAGTGCGTGGTCCATGACCAGCACTGGCGGGTAGCCCACGCCTTCAACACCGCAATGCCCGGCTGGCTAGTGCTGCTGCCTCGGCGCCACGTTGCCGCAGTTCATGACCTCACCGATGCTGAGGCAGCTGCCCTAGGGATGTGGCAGGTCAAGCTCTCCCGCGCTCTCCGAAGCATGACTGGTTGCGCCAAGACCTACGTCGTCCAATTTGCCGAAGCCGAAGGCTTCGCACACGTGCACTTCCACATCGTTCCGCGCATGGCAGATCTCCAACCAGAGCATCGTGGGCCGGGCGTTTTCGAGCTGCTTCGGCGGCCCGTGCAGGAGCATGTATCGGCTGACCGGGCTGACCAGGTGGCCCAGTCTGTCCGAGCTCAACTTCAGGGGCACCCGAACGCTCAGTAAGCGGGCCACGGAATGTGAGCCAGAACCCGAGAAACGACAGCACCCCGCAGGCGGGCTACGCAGTGGAGTCCCATTCCCCTTCGAGGCTGCTGAAGATCATGGAGTCTCGCCAGCCGTCGCGGAGCAGCGCCGTGTCTCGCAGGCGTCCCTCATACGTCATACCGATCTTGGACAGCACTCGGGAGGAGCCGAGATTCCTCGGGTCACAGGTGGCATGGATCCGATGGAGCCCCAGCTCGCCGAACCCGTGCGCGAGCAGCTGCCGGCCTATTTCCGTGCCGATGCCCTGCCCCCATACCCGGGGATGCACGATGTATGAGATCTCGCCCTGGCGCTGCTTATGGCTGCGGACATGCAGCTCACCCATGCCCACCACATCCCGCCCGACCCGGGCGACATAAGGGAACCGGCGCTGAGGGGTACCCGACCAGGCCTTGACCGCGGCGTCCACGAAGTCCTGCGTCTGGACCTCTGTGTTCGGCCCCCAGGACTGATAGCGGCACACCTCCGGGAGGCACGCCCACGAGTGAACGGCCGGCCAGTCCGCCAAAACGATCTTGTCCAAGGTTACCGAGTGCTGACTCATAGGGCGATCATGAACGGGTCTCCGCACGAAGGGCAAGAGCAGGGAGCCCATCACGCTTCACTGACGGCCATGCGGAGAGGAAGGCCCGGTGCTGGCAGTTCTCGTGAACACTGCCAGGCACTCCCTGGCCGAGTGCGCCTCACCAACCGACGTCGAACTGCTGCTCCTTCTCGTGGACAGAGCCAGCAGCACGCGTCAATGCCCGGCTCCGCCGGCGCCGGACACAGGGCGCCGGGGCCCGTGGCGCGCCAGGACGCGCACCGGGAGCGGTCGCTGCGCCTGTTCAAGGCGATCGACGAAGCCCGCGCCAAGGCCGACATGGCAGGGGAGTGGCCGGAGTTCGAGCGGATCGTGCTCCACGGCGTCGCCGGACTCCCGGGCCGCGACTACCCGCCGCCGGGCCACGGCTATCCGCGCCCGTGAGCGCGAAGCGCCGCGGAGGCGGGGGCGTGAGCGGCGGTGTGCGGGTCCGTTCGACGACCGCGAGACGTTGGGCGCGCTGCGGGTGCCCGGGTTGGGGGTGGGCTGCCACGACATGGTGTGCGGGATGCGGTGGGCGGGGGAACTACACAAACTGCTGCACGGCTCGCGGCTGCTGGTCCTCGAGCACCGTGGGCACTTCGGCCATGTCGAGGAGCCGGAGAGCTTCGCCCGAGAGGTCGCCGCCTTCGTCCTCGCCGACAACGGGTATGTATGTGCGATGCCAACTCCATCGAAGCAGGAAGCAGGCGCCGCCGGCGGCGAAGACGTCCGCGCGGCGGGTCCGATCGGTCTGCGGGTGTTCGAAGCGGACGCTCCTCTGGTCGGGCGCACGGCGGATCTTGCCCGGATCGACCGCTTCCTCGAAGGTATCTCCCGCACCCCTGGTGGCGGAGGCCCGCTGCTGCTGCTCGGCCAGCCGGGCGTCGGCAAGACCGCGCTCCTGGCAGCCACCACGGCCCGAGCCGAGCACCGCGGCATGTACGTCGTGGCGGCCGCCGGCGCGGAGTACCGGGCACATCTGAGCTACAGCGGCCTCGGCCGGCTGATCGGGGAGGCAGCCGCAGTACAGTCGCCTGTCGACCTGGGAGAAGCCCTTTCCGTGGCCCTCGGCCACCGGGACGGCCCGCCGCCCGACCACGGATCGGTGGCCCGCGACGTCCTGTCGCTGGTCGCGCGGCTCGCCCGCCACCGGCCGACGCTGATCGTCGTGGACGACGTCCAGTGGCTGGACCCGGCCAGCGCCACGATCCTCGGCGACCTCGCACGGCGGATGACGGGCTTCGCCGCCGGGATGCTGTGCGCGGCCCGCGAGGGCACCGAAAGCTTCTTCGATCACAGCGGGCTCCCGATCCACGACGTGTGCCCCCTCGGCGAATCCGACGCCCACGACCTGCTGGAACGGTCCTTTCCCGCGCTCGCCCCCCGAGTACGGCGACGCCTGATCACCGAGGCACAGGGCAACCCCCTCGCCCTCCTGGAGCTCCCGATCGCACTCGACGCGTCACCCAGGGCCTCAACCGCGCTCCCCGAACGGTTACCACTCAGCCGAAGGCTCCAGTCGGCGTTCGCCTCCCGCATCACCGGCCTGCCCCCGGCCACCCGCTACCTGCTGCTCCTGGCAGCTCTGGACGCCACCGGCGACCTGGACGTGGTGCGCCGCGCCGCCGCCGGGCGGTGCGGGCTCAAACACCTGGCTCCCGCCGAACGGGCCCAGCTGATCTGCGTCCACGAACCGGCCGGCCTGCACTTCCGGCATCCACTGACCCGCTCTGCGGTGGTGGAGCTGGCGACCAGCGACCAGCGCCGCAACGCCCACCGCGCGCTGGCCCGGGCCTGGCAGGAGGTTCCGGAGCGGCAGGCTTGGCACCTGGCCCAGGCCGCCCAAGGCCCCGACGAACGGGTGGCCGCCCTGCTGGAACGGGCAGCCGGCGTCATCGCCGGCCGCGGTGACGGGCCCGCCGCAGTGGCCGCGCTGCTGCGCGCCGCCGACCTCACCCCCCGAGCCCCCGAGCGGGCCCGCCGCCTCGCCGAGGCGGCCTGCACCAGCGCGAACATCAGCGGCGATCTGCGGGACGTGCCCCATCTGCTCGACACCGCGCGGCGCACAGCGCCCGGGGCGGACTCGCCAGCCATGGCGGTGGCCGGGGCGGCCTACCTCCTCAACGGCTCCGGCGACATCGACACCGCACACAGGCTGCTGTACGGCGCCCTCACCATCCGGCCCGCACCCTACGACCCTGCCGACACGGGACTGGCCGATGCCCTCCACACCCTGCTGCTGGTCTGCTTCTTCGGCGGCCGAACCGAACTGTGGCCCCCGTTCGACACCGCTCTGGCCAACTACCCCGTGCCTCCCGTTCTCCTGGCGGCGGCCCGCCGGACCTTCGCCGACCCCGCCCGCACCAGTCCGGCGGACCTCGCCGTGTTGGACGAAGCCATCGCAGGCCTCACCCACGATCCGGACCCCCGCCGCATCGTCCGCACCGCCATCACCGGCGCATACCTGGACCGGCTCGACGGATGCACCGAAGCGTTGCACCGCGTCGTGGCCGGCGGCCGTCGCGGCGAGCACATCGCCCCCGCCATCGACGCCCTGTTCCTCCTCGGCAACTACGCCTGGCTGACCGGGCAATGGCAACACCTGCAACAGGCGGCCCGGGAAGGGCTTGACCTGTGCGAACAGCACCACTACCCCATGCAAGCCTGGGTCGGGAAATACCTTCTCGCCTGTACCGCCGCAGCCCGCGGCGACCACGAGACGACCCGCAACTTGACCGACCAGATGAACCACTGGGCCGGCCCCCGGCGCGCCGACACCGTGCGCGCCTACGCCGCCCACGCCAGGACCCTGTCCGCCCTGGGACAGGGCAACTTCGAGGAGGCCTACCAGCAGGCAACGCTCATCACACCCCCCGGAACACTGCCACCCTTCGCCTCGCACGCGATCTGGACCGTCATGGACCTGGCGGAAGCGGCCATGAGAACAGGCCGCCGCACCCAAGCCCAAGACCACGCCACCGCAGCCCGCACCGCAGGCCTGGACACGCTCTCCCCACGCCTGAAGATGCTGGTCCACGCCACCAGCGCACTCACGGCCGACGACGACCACCACCCCGGCTTCCAGGACGCCCTCACCGTCGAAGGAGGCGAACGCTGGC
This sequence comes from Streptomyces sp. NBC_01214, assembly GCF_026340975.1. Lineage (GTDB taxonomy): Bacteria > Actinomycetota > Actinomycetes > Streptomycetales > Streptomycetaceae > Streptomyces. The sequence continues at coordinate 5,045,140 of NZ_JAPEOS010000001.1, forward strand.
CCTTCGACCTGGCCCGCATCCACCTCCACCACGGCGAACGGCTCCGCCGCGCCCGCGCCCGCGCGCAAGCCCGACACCACCTGGGCACCGCCGCGGACCTCTTCGAGCAACTCGGCGCGGCCCCGTGGGCCGACCGCGCGAACCAGGAACTGCGCGCCTGCGGCACCCCCGCCCGAACGGCTCCTCGCCCAAGCACCGCGGTCCTCACACCCCAGCAGAGGCAGATCGCAACCCTGGCCGCCGCCGGCCTGACCAACAAACTGATCGCCGAGAGGCTCGCCCTGTCCCCGCGCACCGTCTCCACTCACCTCTACCAGCTGTTCCCCAAGGTCGGAGTGACCTCCCGAGCCGGACTCCGCGACGCGCTCAAACGCCTCGACCAGCAGTGACCCGACCGGGCGCTCACCGGCGGGCCGGAACTACGTCAGATGACGGAAGCGATGAATTCGGCCGCATTCGTATCGTCACCGCACGGCCCGAGCAGACCGGGCCCGCACCCCGCACACCACAGGAGGAACCGATGACCGACGACGCACCGGCCGGGAACATCGTGCTCGTCCACGGAGGATTCGTGGACGGCTCCGGATGGCAGGGCGTGTACGACGCCCTGACCGCCGACGGCTACGACGTGGCCGTCGTGCAGAACCCCACCCTCTCCCTCGAAGGCGACGTCGCAGCCACCCAACAGGTCATCGACCGCCTACCGGGACCCGTCACCCTAGTCGGCCACTCCTACGGCGGCGTCGTGATCACCGAGGCCGGCAACCACCCCAAGGTGAACGCACTCGTCTACATCGCCGCATTCGCCCCCGACAAGGGCGAGTCCGTCAGCACCCTGATCGCCGACCCGCCCCCCGGCGCCCCCGTCCCGCCGATCCTGCCGCCCGACAACGGCTTCCTCTTCCTGGACCGCGACAAGTTCGCCGAATCCTTCGCCGGCGACCTGCCCCCCGCGCAGGCTGAGTTCATGGCCGACTCCCAGGTCCCCTGGGGCGTCGACGCCCTGTCCGGCACGGTGTCCCAGCCCGCCTGGCGGACCAAGCGGGCCTGGTACCTGATCGCCACCGACGACCGCATGATCCCGCCGCCGGCCCAGCACGCGATGTCCGAGCGGATCGGTGCCCAGACCGTCGAGGTCGCCGGCAGCCACTCCATCTACGTTTCGCAGCCCGACGCCGTCGCCGACCTCATCCGGCAGGCGGCCAGCGGCTGAACCCGGCGCGACACCGACCGCGCCGAAGCCCGCCGATCGACCTGCAGCCGTCGCTCGGCGGGCGTCGAGCATTGGGACGCCTTCATTACCCATACACCTCGAGCATCGCCATAGTCATTCGAACGGCTCGCCACGGCCACGGACGGACCGAACCAGCACTACTCGCCAGCCCCGTTCGAGACGCTCCACCCGTTGTGGCCGGGGCCGTCACGGTAGTCGTCCTCCGATTCGGCCATCCTGCACCTCGGATTTCCTTCGAGGACCGTGTCTCTGCAGTCTCCCGGAGCGGCCCACAGCGCGGAAGTCGATCTTTCGCCGCTTCGTGCGACCGCTGACCGTACTCACCGGCCGGAACTGCCGTATTCCCATTGCGATGATCATCGGCGGCCGAGTACCAAGCACCACGGCACAGACGACCGCTCATGGCGGAGCGCCTGCTCGGCGCTCGCGCTGACTGCCGGCCGGGATCTCGGGCCGCCGCCGCCCGGAAGCCGGTACCCGGTGCTGGGCATTGTTCTGCCGGCAGTGACGGATGCGGCGTACCGCGAGGTACCGGCTACACCGTGGGGGCTCGTGCCCGTTCAGAACCTCGATGATCTCGTTCGGTGGATGACTGGGTTCAAGGGCAGCGGAGTGCACAGGACGCAGGCTCAGCCACTCGGAGGGCGTCTCGATCGGGGCCCGGCTGGTGAATGGCCTTGAGTCTCCAGTGACTGGAGACAGCAGAGTGGGGGACATGGACGTTACGACCCTCTACTCGATCGGGGAGCTTTCCCGGCGGACCGGCCTGCCCGTGAGGACCATCCGGTTCTACTCCGATTCGGGGGTGGTGGCGCCCACCCAACGAAGTCCCGCCGGCTACCGGCTCTACGACGTCGACGCACTGCTTCGTCTGGAACTCCTGCGCACCCTGCGCGAGCTGGGCATGGACCTGGCCACGGTTCGACGGGTGCTGGACCGCGAGCTCTCGGTGGCGGAAGTCGCCGCGGCGCACGCCGACGCACTGGACGTCCAGATCCAGGTGCTGCAACTGCGTCGGAGCGTACTGCGAGCCGTGGCCGCAGGCGGGTCCAGTCCCGAGGAGACGAAACGCATGCACAGGCTCACGCAGTTGTCCGGCGAGGAACGCCGACGGTTGATCGACGATTTCATGGATGGCACCTTCGGCACAGCAGATGCCGCCCCGGCCGCGGTGGCCATGGTTCGTGCTGCCACTCCCGATCTCCCCGATGATCCCTCCAGTGAGCAGGTCGCGGCGTGGGCGGAACTCGCTGAGCTGATCGGCGACGAGGACTTCCGTGCCCGGATGCGCCGCACGGCCGTGTACCAGGCCACCGGGCGAACGCTCGACATCGAGAGCGAGGCCGGCGAGGAACTGATGGACTTCACCCGTCAGAAAGTCGCCGAGGCCTTGGAGTCGGGCATCGACCCGCGCAGCGGCAGGGGTGCATCCCTCGCCGACGACCTCGTAGACCGTTTCGCCGCGGTGTTCGCGCGTACCCCTGACACGGAGTTTCGGGACTGGATGGCTCAACAGTTCGAAGAGGCGCACGATCCCCGGGTGGACCGGTATTGGCGGCTGGTGTGGATCGTCAACGGCTGGCAGGTCGTACCGAGCCTGGCGCCGATGTACCCCTGGCTCATCCAGGCCCTGCGAAATGGCCGTGAAGTGTAGTCACCGCCGCCCTGGAAACCGTCCCACGACGGGATCGGTCGGGGTTTGGAGAGCCGGGCGAGGAACAGGCGTGCACGGCCCCGCACCGGCTCCGCGGACCGTCCGGCTCTCCCACCGCCCGTCCCCTTGCGTCGCGTCCCAGGCGGGCCGTTTCGGCGCTCTTCGTCGTGTCCGCCGCCGGTGGAGGATCCAACCGCGCTCGTTGTCGGGGCCGCCGGGGTGTGGGCGCGTACGCGGACGGGGCAAGGTCGCAGACGCCCGCGTTGGTCGGTGTGGAAAGGTCGCAAGGGGGACGAGCTGCCCGGCCATCTGCTGGGCAGCTCCGACTGTGTGGCGCGGACTGGTGTCGGGGGAACGAGTCCCTAGAAGTCGAACCCGATCAGCTCCTGGCCCATGCGGGAGTTGAGCGGTCTGTGCCGCGTTTTCGGCACCGGATCAACGGCGGGTAGGGGAGTGCGGTCGAGCGTTTCCCCCCGCCGCGATCCGCCGCCGATCCCGGTTCACGGCGTTTTCTCGGGCTTCGAGAGAGACCGCCTGGCCGTGCGTGATCACTGCCGTATCGGTGACGGGGGCCAGCGAGTACCGGATGGGGGAGCGGGTCGACCCGGCCGGCAGGTGCAGGCGGGCGACGCCTGCCGGGAGTTCGGCGCGCACGGCCCCGTGCCAGCGGATCCACAGCGCGGGGCGAGATCTCGATCGCGAGGGTGTGGTGTGCGTTACGGCCGGGCGGAAAGGATTCGGCCCCCGCCCCGAGCTGCCAGGCGGTCGCCTCGATCGTTCTGCTGCGTACCTGATCAGCCGTTCGTGGGCGGTTCGGAAGAGGCCGGGGCTCGTCGGGCAGGTCCCGCCAGGACGAGTTGGTCGCCTCCTTGATCATCTGGTTGGCCGTCACCTGTGCGAGAATCTTGAACGCATTCAACTTGAACGCATTCAAATCGATCATGGGGTGGGTGGACGTGGTGGACTTCAGCAATTACGTGGGGGCGCCGAAGCTGCAACCCTGGCGGCCGCCGCCACCGGCCCCGCCGTGGCCGCTATGGCGGAAGTTCCTGACGACCCTGACCGCTGTCGCAGCGATCGGATTGCCGCTGTGGGTGGTTTATGTGATCGGACAGCCCGAGGAGATCGAAAGACGTCCGGCCGCATGCGCGAAGGCCCTGAAGAGCATCGGCTGGAAGCCTCCGGCACGCCTGGACGAGGAGGCCTGCACGGAAATCGAGAGCAGCATCTTCGCAACCGCCTGGACCGGAACGTTCCGCATGCCTCGCGCCGATGTCCGAGACTGGCTCACCGGCCTGCCGTCCCGCCGGGAGGGGCCGCCCGTCCTGAGTGAGGAATCCGCCCCCCAGACCTTCTTCTTCGTGCCGCCCTCGGCCGGACGGATCGACACCGTGGAGGTCTCGGTCACATGGCGGGGTGAAGCGGACGCCGTCATCAGCTTCAAGACGTACAACGGCTAGGGGTGTCCGCCGGTCGGTCGGCCGTTGCTCCGTTCGTGGCGCGACGTCATGCACTGACCGATCAGGCCTGGGAAGTGATCGAGCCGCTGTCGGCCCCGCCCGCCCCGGATGGGCCGTTCGGGGCGGGACCGGCGCCAGGTCCCGAACGGCATCCTGTGGAGGCCCGTCCGGGCCGGCCTGCATGGTGCGTATTGATGGGTCCGAGGCTCGCCTCCGCTACCGACCCCGTGTCTGGCCGCTCGCTGGAGACGGCGTAGGCATGTCAGGCTGCAGGCCAGTTCGAGCAGTCCGGGATGGAGGTCGGCGCCTCGTTCGTAGCGGGTGCGGAGTCGTTTGAACTGGTGCAGCCAGGCGAAGGTGCGCTCGACGACCCAGCGCACCTTGCCCAGTCCGGAGCCGTGGGCGACGTCGCGTCGGGCGATCAGGGGTTGGATGCCGTGTTTCCACAGCAGGCGGCGGTACTTGTCGAAGTCGTAGCCCCGGTCGGCGTACAGGCGCCGGAGCTTGCGGCGGGGACGTCCGCGCAGGCCCCGGATCGGCGTGATGGCGTCGAGCAGCGGCAGGAGCTGGGTGACGTCGTGCCGGTTGCCACCGGTGAGGGCTACGGCGAGCGGGGCTACGTGGCGGTCGACGATCAGGCGATGAGTCGCTCGGTCACGGCCCTCAGCTGGGCGGCGGTGACCGCGGTCGCGTCGTCCTCGGGCCCGAGCCGGACCACGTCCAGGATCCCGGTCCACGAGGTGACGCCGGGCTCCAGGACTGCGACGAAGGAGTACAGCCAGCCCGGGATGAACCGATACGCGGACTTCGCCCGCCCATGGACGTGGCAGAACGGCCGGTCCGCCGAACACGGCGCGTCCGACCGCAGCCACGGCGACACATTCACCGCCAGCACCAAGCGCCCGCCCTCGAACCGCGGCAACGACAGCCCGGCCAGCACCGTCCGCAACCGCTCGACTTCGATCCGGCCGTGGTTGAGGGCTCCGTACACAGCTCCGTGCCCACGGCGGTGCTCGGGCACCAGCGCCAGATCCACAGGCGAGACCCCAGGCCCCTCGACGCACAGCAGCGCGTCGGTTGGTTCCGACGTGGGACTCCTCCTGCATCCCTTTGACGACCGCGGCCTGGACAGTGAACCCCTCCTGTCCGAACCGGTCCTGGTCGCCCTCGCGACCGCCGACCCGCTGGCCGCTCGGACCACCCTCTGCCTGGACGACCTGGCAGGTCGCGAAACTCTGGGAGGGGCGCCGGCCAACCGCGGGCGGCCCGTCGAATCCCGCTCCCGACACGACACGCTGCGGCCGGCCTCGAACCTGCCGGAGATCTTCAGTCTCGTCGAGACCGGCAGCATCATCTTCTTCGCCCCTGCCTCGGTGGCCCAGCGTTACCCACGCCCCGGCATCGCCTACCGCCCGGTCGCCGACGTTCCCGACTCCACCCTCGCTGTCGCCTGGCCGCAGGACGTTCGCTCCCCAGCCGTAGCTGCCTTCGTGCGCGCAGCCGGCGCGGTTGCAGCTGCCCGGGACGCCCAGGCAGAGCAGCCCGCGTCGCCCGCAGCACACGAACAGCATCGCGCGTGATGCTGATGTCGGTGTGAGGTCTCAGGAGCACGCACCGGCTGCAATTGACGGCAGTTGGAACACGATGAACGCAGAGAAGGAACGGCTCTTGCCCTGTAGTCGGACAGTCGAACGCGGAGGGGTTCGGGCCGGCGGCGGGATGGCCGGCCCGCGGGGGTGAAACCCGAGGGACTCGTGGTCCGTGACGGCCGTCACCCGGCTTGCCTTGGCCAGTAACTGGTCGCTTTCGTCAACCAGTTCCAGCCGGGTCGGCCGACTGCGCCCCGGTCCACCAAACTGGACCACGCCCCGCCCGCCGCATACGAGGCGAACGGGCCCGGCTGATCCGTGGACGGTCAACCACACGCCGCCCGAGTCCAGGTCGACCTCGCGCCCGCGGGGGTGGCCGCCGCTTACCTGAAACAGGCTGCTGAACCACGCCAGACACGGTGACACCTGCCGCGACGCGGGACGCGGCCGGCTACTCACGCACAACCGAGTAGCTGCGCCCATACCCCGGCCACGGCGCCAGACCTACCGTGGACGCCATGAGCACCGACCAGCAGACCCCCACCCTCCACCTCGACCTTGAGCCCGGCAGCCACCACACCGGCACGGCATCCCTCGTACTCGGTGCCAGTGCGTGCCTGGCGCTCGGCACCCTGCCGGCCCTTCCGTACCTCGTCCTCCTTGCTCTCCCTTTCGGTATCGCAGCCGTCGCATCGGGTGCCGGCGCGCTACGCCGCGGCGTAGCCACAACGCCCGGGCGGATCAACTCCATTACGGGGGTCACACTCGGCTCGCTGGGAGTTCTGGGCTGGGCAGCCCTGATGGTCCTTTGGTTCCTGGTGGACCAGGCAGTGAGCCACTGACCGAACAAGCCCTGACGGCGAGCATTCGTGGTCTTCCTTGGCTTTACGTTCACCTCGAGCTGAGAGGAACAGGCCCGCGACACGGCTGCCGGGAGCAGTGCGCTGATGCGCACGAGCGTGCAGCTGCGCGTGCGTGCGCATCGACCGGGAGAGGTGTGCTAGGCGGAGGGCAGAGATGACCGGGCGCGTATCCGCAGGGGCCGTCAGTCGAGGAGGTGGGATCCGGTCGCGGTACCCGCCCCGGAACCTGACTGGCGGCCCGCGCCCAAATAGCAGGGAGGGAATCCGAACCCCGTGTTGCAGTACGGGATGTGGGATTCGATTGCCCTCTCCCACCGGCCGATCGGTGTGCTCCCGCCGCCTATGGAGGCGTACGCGGACAGGTTCGTGCTGCAGGTGGAGCAGAGTGGGGAAGACCTGGGTGCGGTGGACGTCGCCTCGTTCAGGCTGGGTCAGCGCTTCTTCTTGCTGAGCCAAATCACCGACGTGGAGGACACGGGCGTCACCGTATGGCTCGACCGCCGGCAGAGCCACGACGAGGAGAGGCCTCCCTCGCGGCGCTCGTCGAGGTTCTGGGCATCCCGGGCGACTGCGTGCGCGACCTCACCTGGTGCCCGCACCCAGTAGTCCAGCGCGAGCTGCAGTTGCCACCCCCACCCGAAGACGACCCGGGTGCATCACGCTGGACCCGCTTCCTTCGCAAGCGCTGAAGGCCAAGCGCCGGTTCCGCCGTCGGCTAGCGTGTGCCTCTTTGATGGGGGGATCAGTTAATCGGATGCGTCCTGTCCGATGAGTCATCACTGATGCGATGTGGGACCGGATCGCGCCGCTGATACCAGCCGACCCGGTCCGCGGCAGGCGGTGGGCCGACAAGGGCCGCACCCTCGAGGCCATTGAGTGGAAGTACCGCACCAACTCGCCCTGGCGGGACCTTCCCGACGGGCTCGGCCCTTTCCGGACCGCCCAGAAGCGGCTGATCAGATGGGCAGTCGACGGAACCGGGGGAGACGATCCTGGCCGCCGTTCTGGCAGCGGCGGATGCCGCCGACGACGTTGACTGAACGGTGTCGGTGGACTCCACTGTCGTCCGAGCCCATTGGCACGCCGCTGGAGCACGCAAAAGGAGGCGACAGGCTCCGGTGAGCCCGCCGATCATGCTCTCGGACGCTCCCGCGGCGGGCTGAGCACCAAACTCCATCTCGCCGCAGACGGCGGAGCACGACCTTTGGTCTTCACCGTCGCCGCAGGCCAAGCCGGTGATGCACCCGCTTTTGAGACGGTGATGGCTCGTATCCGGGTGCCCCGCAGCGGCCCGGGCAGGCCACGACCCCGACCCTTTGTCGTGCTGGCCGACCGCGCCTACTCGTCCCGCGCCATCCGCAGGCACCTGCGGCGCAGGGGAATCCGCGCGGTCATCCCGCAGCCGTACGACCAGATCGGCCACCGCCTGCGGCGGGGACGTCGAGGTGGCCGCCCGCCAGGCTGCGACCGCGAGGCCCACAACAGCGGAACACCGTCGAGCGGTGCATCAACCGGCTCAAGCAGGGGCCCGGCCTGGCCACACGGACGGACAAACTCGCCATTGCCTACCAGGCCGCACTCCACCTCGCCGGCATCCTCATCTGGACCCGACGCTGACCAAAGAGACAGAGCCTAGTAGTGCTTTGTTAGCTGGTGTCGTAGGGCTGTCGGGGGACGGTTTGTTGGCAGGTGGGGCAGGTGCCGGTCCAGGTGGCGATGAGGTGTTGGAGGAGGTCCAGGGCCTGGTAGAGGGTCAGGCCCTGGCAGGGGCTTTTGGGGTCCTCCGCTGTTCGGTCAGGAACAGATGGGCTGCGGTCACGAGGGTGACGTGCCGGTGCCAACCGACGAAGGATCGGCCCTCGAAGTGGTCCAGGCCCAGGCAGGTTTTCAGCTCGCGGTAGTCGTGCTCGATCCGCCAGCGGGACTTCGCCAGGCGGACCAGGTCCTTGGCGGGAATGTCGTCGGGCAGGTTCGAGACCCAGTACCTCACCGGCTCGGCCTCGTCCTCGGGCCACTGGGCGATCAGCCAGCTGAGCGGGATCGTGCCGTCGGCGGCGGGTTTGGGCCGTCGGCCGGCGAGGCGGACCCGCAGGAGCACGAAGTGCGAGCTCATCGCCGCCTTGGAGCCCTTGCGCCAGGTCAGGGTCCCTCCCCGGTCTCGGCCCGCGGCCATCACGTGTTCGCGTAAGGAGACCGGGCGGGTGCGGTAGCGCGGCAGCGGGCGCGGCCCGAGCCCGCTATAGGCGGGCTGGTGCGGTTCGGCGTCCTTGCCGTGGGCGGTCATCTCGCTCTTGACCTGCAGCACGTAGGCCAGACCCCGGTCCTCCAGGCCGTGGCGGAAATCGGCGTTCGCGCCGTAACCGGTGTCCGCGACCAGCGCGGCGGGCCGCAGACCAGCGCCGGCCAGTTCGTCAAGCATCTCCAGCGCGAGCTCCCACTTCGGGCGGTGGTGCTCGGTATCGGGGATCCGGCAGGCCTTGCGCCGCCCGGCCGCCTCGGCCCTGTCCCAGCTCTCGGGCAGGAACAGCCGCCAGGACAGTGGGCACGAGGCTATGTCGGAAGCGGCGTGGACACTGACACCGATCTGGCAGTTGCCGACCTTGCCCAACGTGCCCGAGTACTGTCGCGCCACCCCGGGTGATGCGGTGCCGTCCTTGGGGAAACCGGTGTCGTCCACCACCCACACCTCGGGCCGCACCGCCCGTACCGCCCGCCATGCCAGCCGAGCCCGCACGTCCTCGACCGGCCAGGTCGAGGACGTCATGAACTGCTGCAACCGCTGATGGTCCACCCCGAGACGCTCGGCCATCGGCTGCATCGACTTGCGTCGGCCGTCCAACAGCAGGCCCCGCAGATACAACTGGCCCTTCTCCAGCCAGTCCCGCCGCACCAACGGCGCGAACACTTCGGAGGCGAACTCCTCCAACCGGCCCCGCACCGCAGCAAGCTCCCCAGCCCTCATACAACCAGCGAACTACCGAACACCCGACGTGACAAGACCCAGTAACAAAGCACTACTAGGCCCCCAAGACCGGCCACGAGTAGCTCTTGAGGTTGCAGGTCACGGTCTTGCGCGATGAGGGTTGACGGCGCCCTCGATGCTGCCGGACCTCCAGTCGAGACGGAGGTCGGCGGCTACGGCGTCTGGCTGCGACGGATCGCGCAGTCGTCCACGCCCAGCACCCGCGGCGTGTAGAGCCGTGGCGCCGAGCGGCGGTAGGCCCGAAGGGTCGTCCGCGGCACGCAGTGGATTTGGGGGTCGGCTCGACCTCGACGGCTACCTGGGGCAGCGGATACCGCCATACCTGACGTAACATCACCGCCGCACCCACACGTGAGCAGCACACCGGGCCCTCAACGGCGCCCCGCCCCATTTCCGTCCGCGGCCGAGCCGTCGGTCCCGCCGTCCGTGCTCAGCGCTTGATGACGACGTAGATTTTGTCCGGCTCGCGCAGTGCCATCAGGCCGCCCGAGACCAGGCAGGCGATGAAGGAAATCAGCATCCCCTGAGGCGTCCATGTGGCGATCGAGATGATCAGTCCGAGGAAGCTGAGCCCCAGCATGTAAGGGGACAGCCATACGAGCAAGCCCAGGATAAAGAGTCCGATGAGGATGTAGAGCAAGACCATGCCGGTCATCTGGGTTCACCATCATTCTTCACGTATTCAACCTCATTGCATTACCTGCTGTAACCGTCTTCCCTGACTCCCCGATCAGGGGTGTCGAAGGATGTCGCCGACGGTCTCACTCGGCGGGATGCCCACCCACCGGTCGGGAGTCGGCGGGCTGCTACAGCCACTCCCACTGCGGGTTCTTTCCGCCGCTCTTGCCCCACATGGCCATCTGGGTCCCACGCGTATCGTTGGGAGCGTCGATGACATCGCCGTAGGGCGTGTTCTCCAGCTGGTAGGGCATGTGCCGTTGGAAGGCCTGGTTCCAGCCGTTGTTGCAGTTCCAGAGGATCAGCTCGGCGCCGTTCACGACGCTGTCCTGGCCGATCAGCCATTTCTGGTTGGCGCCGCCGTTACAGTCCCACGCGATCACGGCGGAGCCAGACTCCCGTCAGCTCGAGCGTAAAGACACAGGAACGAACCCTGATTCTGGAACACGGATCCACCCGCTGCGGTGGACGAGGGGGTGGCCGTAGCCGCGGTGGCCCTGAACAGAGCCAGGCGCACGCGTCAACGGCCATGGAGCGCCACATCGACTTGGTAGGAAATACGTGAACATGATTCCCCCGTGGCTGCCGATGAGCAGCCCCTTAAACGAACAAGTTGAGAAGATGATCTTAGCGGACGGCGGTAAGAGCTGGACCAGTAGCCTTGCTGCCCTCGGCGCTGGGTCGACGAGCGGACCTGGGCCTGGATGACGCATGCCCGCCGTCAAGCACGCGACTACGAACGGCTCGTACAAAACTCCGAGACGCTGATCACTTGGGCAGCCATCACGCTCATGACACGCCGCCTGGCCAAGGGTCGAAAGAGCCTCAACCAGCTGCCAGCGCTCACGTGTCCCAACCGATCTACACGATCACATCGCCAACCCGAACATCGATCGCACTGGCATTCCAGCCGGCTTCGTCCACTGACACCCCACACGCCGCCTGTCAGGCTCCCCCAGTAGTTTGATCAAACGGGTCTCGCCCATCACATCGCCCACGACCAGGCGCCCATCGGAGAACGACAGAGGCCCAGCGAAGGCCTCGATGAACGTCTCGTCAGGGCGAAGCCGCTGGTCGAAGGGCTCGGTGAAAACACGGATGCGCACGAAGCCGATCTGGGCCCGCACCCGCACCCGCACCGGGACATGTGCTCCGCACGCAACAGCCGGCCCTTGCTTCAGCTCCATGATCGGAAGCCAGTCGGTTGCTCCGACCGTGAGCACCCGGTGATTCACACAGACCTCAGCGCTGGCCATTGCACGCGGTCTCCCGCCTCCAAGTGCCGCCGAAGCTATCCCACGCCACCGACACAACCCAGTCACCATCGGTCTGATGGAACAGACAGTTACGAAGGTTCCAGCGGGTGGATTCCCGCGTCCCACTCCGGTAACCAGTCTGTCCCGATCTCGCTGGCGAGGGCCTGGTAGAACCAGTCGCTGAGCCCGAGGTTGGTGTCGTGCCAGTCGCCCCACCCGCGACGGAAGGCTGACACGGTCCAGGAGCCGTCGTTATGCGGCACGAAGAAGAGCTGGTCGCCGTCGATCGTGTTTCCCCAGACCAGGGCACCCCCACGGGTCGGCAGCACGGCGTGCGGGACGGTACGCGAGCTCTCCAGGAGTCGTCCCGTCCGGTCGGCGTACTTCCTCAGAGTGCGTGCACCGCAGAAGTAGATGCACTCCGAGACCGACGTGTCTCTCCCCGGCCTTGGACCGTGACCGGGTCCGGGCGCAGCGGACGCCTTCGAGGAAGCCGCTCGCACCCCCGGCACCCGCTGCCTGGCGGGCCGCGCCCGCGCCGCCGTTGTGCGCTCCGAGCCCGTCGAGGATGACGCGGTGGAGCCTCGCCCACACTGGTGGCAGCTGCCGCCACGCGCCAGCCTGAGGTGGCCACGAAGAGATCGCCGCCAGGGCGGAGCGTGATCGCGCAGGCCCCACCGAAGTCCGTCCGGGACGACACCGCCCGCCAGCGGGGGAAGGACGGCAGGCCTACCACAGCCGCTGCTGTGCCACCCATGGCGCGTGACGAACCAGGACTTCTGCCAGCCTGCCGCCGCGTCCACGCGACGGCAGGCCGAGCCGCGCCCCGTCCGACCGGGCACCGGCGCAACTCCCATGGACACCGTGCGGCGGACCCGTCGGCGCAGCGCTCACCAGCCTCGTCGCCCGCCCTTCCCGGAAGGGCTGCCACGACGCGAGGCCGCCGCGGCCACGTGCCGTTCAGGTGTGGATGCGGCTGTTGGGGCCGCCTTGGTCGTCGGCGGTGTCGTCGTTGAACCAGTGGTCGTCGGCAGCGAGGTGGCGGAAGGAGTGGGTGCTGCCCTTGGGGAGTTCCACGGTGACGGCCCGGTTGCCGTCCTTGCGCGGGGTGAGGGCATGAACGCCGGGGCGCCAGTCGTTGAAGTTCCCGACCACGCTGACCTCGGCCGGGGGAGTGTCGGCGCCAGGACGAAGGTGACCTCGACGGAGTTCTTGCGCAGGGCGCGTTCCAGCACGGTGGGGCTCCTGACGGGCACGGCGAGCGGGGATGCGGGGCCGTGCTCGACCCCGGGCAGCGGCCGGGCGCGGTGATGTCGCCGTGATGCCCACCGGGTCACCCGCCCGCCCCGCCCGCCCCACCCGGCACGACCCGAGGCGCTCCTGATGGTCTGCGGGGGAGTGTCAGTGGAGATTCGGCAGCTGGTTGTCAGCGGTATAGCCCCAGCGGCCTGGTCCTGCAGACCCGCGCTCGGTGCGGCGCCTGCTGTCAATTGCCGTGCAAGCAGGTGACCGCGCTCCACCGGCCACCATCCGGGTTGGCCATACCCCTCCGCAGCGTCACGTACTGCAATTCCGTGACGGGCTGCGCTTCATCCCGGCCCGTGCCGGAATGGAGTGCGGGGGGACAGGTCCCGTCCCCACGGACGCAGTACGGCCGGAGCCGCCCCGCAGCGGCCGTACGACCCGGATGGGGCGCGCGCTGCGCCCCGGGGCTTGCAGGCCCCAACTCGAGGTCTCCACGGAGGTTCGGGATCCGTTCCGGCGCCGTTGCCCGAGCGCCTGGTCGCCAGTTGGAGCGGCCACCCGACGGGCGGCGTGAGCGCGCTCCGGCCGCGGAGTCGGAGGATGCACCCGCTCCCCGTTCGGCCCGCGGGCCGAACGGCCCAAGAGAGGGCTACGCCCCGGCCAGCAGGTCAGGAGCGCATCGAAGGCGACAGGCGCGGGCGGACGTTAGCCGTTGTCGTCCGGGTCGTAGACGTCCTTGTCGGCCGGGACGTCCACCTGTACGGGGCTGTTGATGCCGGTGAAGGAGAGGTCGATCGGGTTCGGGCCGTTGGCGGTCACCTTGAGCAGAAACGGTTCGCCCTTGGTGGCCACGAGGAAGACTCCTTGCATCGTGTTGACCGTGACCGCCTCCTGGCCGTCGATCTTGGTCAGTGCGCCCTTCTCCGCGCCCGGGACGTTGTACATGTCCCTGAGCAGGCCGTCGCGGTCACACAGGCTGGTCAGTCCCTTCATGGAGGGGTCCGAGGCCTCCATGCGCATCCAGCGGCCCGACATCTCCTTGCGTGCCTGAACCGCTTGATCCTCGGCCATGTCCTGCGTCCGGGCGAGGACGAAGGCCTCGTCGCCGCGCAGGAACGTGTGACTTCGAGTGCGGACCACTTCGATGTTGCCGCCGCTCTGGGCCGAGAGGGTGCCCTTGCATTCGCCGGTCCCGCTGATCGACAGGTTCACCTGCATGGATACGCCCTGGCTGGACGCTGTCCCGCTGACGGTGAACGTGGACGCGCCGCGCAGCGCGGTCACGGAGTCGTTCAGCACGCGGGAGCCCGGCTGACCGGGGAACGGTTCGGACGACAGGCATCCGGTGAGCCCGAGGGCCGCGGTACCGGTGAGGGCGACGGCGGCGATCAAGCGGTGAGCGGTGTGCACGGAGACTCTCTTCAGTGAGGGAGCGGATCGGAAGGAGGGTACGGGTGTCCGGACGGCGGCCCCAGAGCGGGTGGGCTGTCGATGCGCCCGCACCGGCCGCCGCACGACCCGTGACGGCGCTGCGCCCGGCCTGCGGGCCACAACCCGCCGCGGGAGTGCGGAACCCGTCCTGGCGCCGGCCGTTTCGTGGGTACGCACCGGGTGGGGGAGCAGGCCGGATTCGAACCGGGGTCATCCCCTCCTGACAAGAGGGCGCGTCTGCCTCTGCGCTACAGCTTCCCCGCCGCGGCACACGCACCCTATGCGTTCCCGCCAGGACCCGCGTAACGGGTTTTCGAGCCTGCCGTTCGCCCCGTCCAGCAGACGGCAGCGGCCGAACCCGCACGACCCGAGGCTGCCCGCCCGGCCCTGCGCCCAGGTCGGCCGTGCGGAGCCGGCCGGGGCGGCCCAGGTCAGCTGCGCCCGGTCAGCGCTGCTGGATCCACCGGATGGCTGATCCCATGAGGAACGTCCCGAGGGCGGTCGCGGCTCCCCGGACGATGCCGTGTCCGGCCGCCCGGTCAGGGGTCGCAGGGTTCGGGGCCGACGGCGACGCGCGGACCCTTCCTGCCGGATCGACGCCGGTTTCGGGGAGCCCGTAGGCTCGAGGAACGTACTGATCTCTCCTCCTAGTACCCCAGCCGCACTTCGTGACGGGGTGTTGAGACGTCGCGGGTCGGGTGTGCGAGGGCTGGATCGAATATCCGGGGGCTCCCTTGGGGGCAGCTCGGTAGGGTCGGGCCGTGCACCCTGATGAGAGCGGCTCTGCCGATCCGGCACCCGTCCTGAACTGGCAGGACGGCTCCACGCTGCGCTGGACCGATCAGCCCGGCGAGGTCGATGCTGCGTTTGACCGGGGCGAGCCGCTGGTCGGAGTGGCCGTCATTGCTCTTGCCCTCAATCATGTGGACGCGGACGCGATCATGCCCCGAGTCGGCAAGGCCTTGGAGTCAGAGGACCCGGAGATCCGCCGACAAGGTGTCATCGCTCTGGCCCACGTCGCCCGTCTGCACCGGACCGTTGATCGACGGTGTCTCGATCTCCTGCGTAGTTGCCCACGTGGCAACGAAGCCGACGACGACCTGTGGTCCTTCGTAGCCCATCGGCGGCTGCCGTGGTGGCTCTGGCGGTACCACTACACCGAGCGGTTGACCTGGTTGTTCCGCGACAGATGGCGGTACTGACACTCCAGCGGCATGCGGGTGGGAACCAGGACGGCCACCGCGTGATCTCGGCGAGGTGCGTGGACTCTTCAAGATCGGACGGTGGCCGCGAGCCACAAGGTAGATCCTGACCGGTGGCGATCGGTGCTCGGGGAGGTGATGGCCAAGGTGGCGGGCCGGTTCGTTCGGGTCGAACCACGCTCCACGGCACGGGCGTTCGTCGCCGGACTGTTCTCGGACGTGGAGCGCAAGAACTGCTGGTCACTGGCCGAGCACTGTGGACATCGGCGTCCCGACGCGATGCAGCGACTCCTGCGCGCAGCACGCTGGGACGCCGAAGCGGTCCGCGACGACCTGCGCGACCTGGTCGTGGAGCGCCTGGGCGACCCGGACGGGTCCTGATCGCGGACGAGACAGGGTTCCTGAAGAAGGGCGAGCACTCGGCCGGTGTCCAGCGGTAGTACTCGGCACCGCCGGACGAATCGAGAACTCTCAGATAGGGGTGTTCCTCGCCTACGCGTCCGGACGCGGGCGCGCGCTGATCGACCGTCGGCTCTACCTGCCGAAGGACAGCTGGTGCGCCGACGAATCCCGCCGCGCGGCAGTCGGCATACGCGAGCAGCCGGTGTTCGCAACGAAGCCGCACCTCGCCCGCGACGTGATCGCCGCCGCACTCGACGCCAGCACCCCTGCCCGGTGGGTCCCCGGGGACGAGGTCTACGGCGGCCAGGCCCCCTCACTGCGCGCGGATCTGGAGGCCCGTGGCACCGGCTATCTCCTGGCCGTGTCGTACACGACTCGCGTGCACAGCAACGGCGGACGCACCCCGGCCCGCGCCGACACGGCGGCCGCGGGCCTTCCCGAGGACGCCCGGCAGGACCGCAGTGCCGGGGCCGGCGCCAAAGGCCCGCGCACCTATCCGTGCGGGCGTGGATCGCCCTGGACGGCGACGGCACCCGCCGCCAACTGCTGGTTCGCCGTAACACCGCTACCGGCGAGCGCGCGTTCTACCTGTGCTTCACCCCGGAGCCGACGCCGCTGTCGACCCTCGTGCGCGTCGCCGGGGTGCGCTGGTCGATCGAGGAGTGCTTCCAGGCCGCCAAGGGGACAGGTCGGTCCCGACCACTACCAGGTCTGGCACTTCACGTCCTGGCACCGCCACATAACCCTGGCCATGCCCGCCCGGGGGCGTTCTGGCCTTCTTGGTCGCCGGACCACCACGACTCCCGCAGGGCCCGGCCACCTACCGATCGGCCTGACCGACAACCAGATCCACCACCTGATGAACGCACTGATCCCCGACCAGCCACGCTCACCCTGCCGAGTCCTCCACTGGTCGATATGGCGCCGCACGCACCAGGGACGGGCCCGCATAGCCACTACCAGCCGACTCGCCACCTGATCTGCGGCAGGGCATTCTCGACGGCGCCAAGTCGAGCCGCGGCACGCCGCAGGAAGAGCCAACGGCCACCACCTCGGCCCTTCCCCGTACCTAGGAGGCTCTGGTGCACGCATGCCCCACGGCCGTCGGGCGACGCTGCACGCAGCAACTCCAGCCGCCGGCATTTTCATCGCCCTGCCTCCCGGGAGCAGAGGTGGCGCCACCCGGTGTCGGTCAGAAGGCCGTCCCTTCTCCTCGACGTGGAGGGAGAGGGGCTGCGGTGCACGGGCTCAGATGAGTTCCATCCGGATGGCCAGCGCGCCCAGGGCCTCCTTCTCAGGGCCGTAGATCGCGCGGATGTTGGCCAGTTGCTGCTCCCGGGTGGAGGTGGGGTTGACGTGGGCCGCGCCTTCGCAGTCCAGCAGGGCCTCGAAGGACGGGTACTCGGCGACGGCCAGGATGCGGACCAGACAGCTCTCGGTGGTGCCTTTGACGGAGAACCGGATGTGGTCGCCGACGGCCAGGTTCTCCAGTCGGGGGTATTTCACGCGGACCTCGGTTGTCTTGCGTCCGGCGGCGACCAAGTCGAAGTACTGCTGGTAGAGGTTGAGTTCGTGGACGCGAATGTCGGGGGTGGCGCTCATGGTGCGGTACGGCTCCCTGCGGTCGTCATCAGGCGGCCCAGCTCGGCCGCCGAGTACGAGCGGAAGAAATGCCGGGGATCGGAGAACAGGGTCTCCGCCAGGGCCAGCAGGCGCTCCGCGTACTCCGCTGTGGTGCCGGACCACAGCCTGGTGTCGAGCATCCACGGCTCCGCGCCCTCGGGCAATGGCGCCCGGCCTTCACGGATGAGTGATTTGGACAGCTTGGCGCCCGTGTCGGTGACGACCTGGGGGCAGAACAGTCGGGCGGGGAGCCGGCCCTGGGCGAACCCGGCGGCCTGGAGGGCGCCGTCGACCAGCTGGGACCCGAACACCCAGTCGCCGCCCTTGACCATGACGTGCAAGGCCCTGGAGTCGGTGGACAGGGCGAGTTCCTTGACCAGGTTCCGGTAGAGGGTGGAGAGGTCCAGGTACGCGCCGTGACGGGTGCCGATGGTCCCGCTGTACGGCCCGTGGCGGAGGCACTGCGCGGAGACCGTGACCCTTTCCTTGCCCTCGATGATGACGCGGGTCCGTTCGGCGTGCTTCTCCGCCCAGCCGCAGCCCGGTTGCGGGCAGGGCACGCGGACGTGCGGAACGCCAGTCGACGGGGCAAGCCACCACCGGCAGGCGTCCAGCCGGGGCAGCAGTCGGAGCCACGTCTGCCGGTACGTCTCGGAACGCTGCTGGTCCGAGTACATCGCGACGCTGTACGGGATACCGGTCGCGCCCGACAGGGCGTCGAACATGGGCCGGTACAGGGCGCCGACCTGCGCGCTGACCTGCTGCTCTCCCAGGGCCTGGGCGTATGCACGCTGGTAGCGGTGGCCGCTGACCGGGTCGGTGACGAGTTCGTACGGCGCGTTGTCAAGGGCGCCGAACGTGACAGCGACCGGCACCCCATAGCGGTCGCGCGTCCGGGCCGCCGCCGCAAAGGTGAGGGACTGGACCAGGGAGGTGCCGATGTGGGGTGCGCCGTTGATCTGCGTGCCCACGACGAACACAGCCCGGTGGGGCTTGGTGTCGTGGATGCGGGGCGCCAGGACGTCCTCGGCGCTGCCCAGGGCGTTCGCCAGTACGGTGTTCGGGGAGACGGGGTACATCCTCGGTCCTTCCTCGGATGGCGCTGGAAACTCCCGCACACGCCGGAGCGTGCGAGACCGGCGGGCGGGGAGCTTGCGGGCTCATGAGCTGGGCGTGCCGGCGGCGGCGAGCACGACGACCAGGGCACAGACCAGGACGACGTAGACCAGGACGACGTAGACCAGCACGGCCAGACGCTGACGCCACCCTCGTAACGGACTCACCCGAGAACTTCGACGTTCGTCGGCGACGTCCGGAGGGGGAGGACGAAGGCGCGTGGCACAGTCATCAGGACACCCTCGAAGTCCGGGATCTTCTCGGCGACCACGGCCATCGGCTCGCCCTCCGTGCCGCTCGCGATGTCCCGGAGCTGCCTGCAGCCGAGGGGATCCGGCCGGTGGCCGCAGAGATCCTCCGCGCCGCTGCTCGGCCGGCCTTCCTGGCCGTTGTCGGGGCGGGTGCCCCGCAGGAACCGTTCCCATCCCTGAGCAGCCCGCTCCACCAGTGCCGGACGTGGGCCGGCGCTGCTGAACGCGTCCCGGGGTTCGTACTCCGGCTGATCCCGGATATACCGGGCCGGCGGGCATCGGTGGGGCAGAGGATCGGTCATGGTGCACTCCTCAATCGAGGGAATGCAGCCGGCCGCAGGGGACCGGGGAAGGACGTCTGCGGCCGACTGTCGGGGGCGCGGCGTCAACCTCGGCCCCACGAAAGGGGCTTGGTCGATCCCGCGATATGGCTCCTGGAGCTGATAGGCGACGTCCTGGCACTGGCCGAGGACGGCCCGGTGACCTGGGCCGTCGACCTGAACGCCGGCGGGGGCGCACTTCTGATCGCTCTGCTCACTGGCCATGGTCAGCGGCTTCTCTACTTTCCCGGCCGCACCGTCCACCACGCCTCCCGTGGCCGGGCGGCTGCAGCAGTGCCAGGCGCCGGCTCCTCCGCGCTTCTTCCGACTTCCCGAGAACGGGCGACTTCTGCGGAAGCGCCGTTGCCGGGATCCGCGCGTCGCGGTCAGGTGGAGGCGGAGTTCGCCAGAGGGGGTGTTGTCGTGGATCGCCGCCCGTAAACGGCTGGCCTGTTACTCGGATGGGGTCTTGTTCACGGAGGCTGGGCGGTCAGCGCCGCCGCCACCATCGTCGACGTCCCGGGCGCGGGGGCAGGCCGTTCACAGCCGCGTCCTCGATGGCCCTGCGCACGGCGGCGCAGTCTCGCATCTCCTCCGCGTACAGCCGTGGGTCTAGGGTCGCGAGCGGTGCGAGGCAGGCCTCTGCCGCTGCCACCTCGCGCAGTGCATCGGCGAAGGCGCCGGTCCAGGGCAGTGTGTCGGCAAGGTTGTGGTGGCAGCGGGCCACCACGAGGGCGTACTCGGCCGGCTCGGCGTCGCCGCGGGCTTCCTCCGCGACGGCGAGGGCCTCGCGCAGGTGGGGCAGGAGCTCGCGCTGACGCCCGTCCCGTGAGAGGGCTCGTCCGTACTCGGTGATGGCCGCAGCCAGCCGGAGCCGGTCGCTCCCTCGGCCTCGTACCCTGACGAGGTGCCGCCGGAGACCGACCGCTTCGGCCCACAGCCGGAGCGCGTGGGCCATCTGTCCGGCCGCTTCGTACTCCCGCGCCGCGGCGTTGAGGTCAGACACCATTTCGTCACCGTGCAGTTCCGGGTCGCCCCGTGTCAGGGTCCGTTTCACCGACAGCATCTGCCGTCGGAGCAGGCGTGCGGCGCGCGGACTGCCGAAGACGCTGTGGAAGTCGATGGATGCGGACAGGGCGTCGGCGAACTCGCGCAGATGGTCGCCCGGGAGGTCGGTGAGCTTCTGGCCGTAGAGCGAGATGCTGCGGTCGAGGAGCCGCTCGGCCCGGCGTACGTCCTCGGCGCCATCGGTGGCGCCCGCGATCCGGGCGGCGATGATCGATTCCGCGAGGACCCTGCTTGCACGGGCCTCCAGGCGTGGCGGCGCCCATCCGAGACGGACCAGTTGGGAACAGGCCGCCAGGCATTCCTCTCCAGCTTCTCTCGCCGGCTCGAAGCGTTCCAGCTGGGTCAGCACGATGGTCTGGTTGAGCAGGGAGCTCGCCAGCCCCTCGCTGGGCAGGCGGGTGTCCGCGGCCCGTTTCCTGCGGATGTCGAGCGCCCGGCGTATCGGGTCGGCGCCTTCCTCCGGCCGGCCCAGGCCCACGAGGGTGCCGCCCAGGTCATTGAGCACCGCGGCGAGGGCTTCGGCGGCCTGCGGGGTGGCAAGGCTCTCAGGCCGGTCGACGATGCCGAGGGCTTCCCGCAGCAGGATGGCGGCCGCTTCCAGGTTGCCGACGCCACGCAGCCGGTTGGAACGTCCTACCAGGCTGCCGAGCGCGTCGTGGTCCAGCGAGTCGGGGCGTTCGCCCGCCAAGTCCAGCAGGGCCTGACCCGTCGCGTCCGTGAGGGTGGCCGCTGCCTCCCGAAAGCGGCCCCGGCGGCTGCGGCTCAGGGCGAGTTGTGCCTCCGCGTCCGCGAGGCGTTCGATCACACCGGGCTGGTCCGTGCCGGCGAGTGCCGTGAGGATCGACACCCTGCGTTCCTGCAGGGGCAATGCCGCTTCGTGCTCGTCCATGGCGGTGTGGATGTGAGCGCGCTCGCCCAGGGTCTCGGCGGTCGCCAGCGCTGCGGCGTCGGCGCGGGTGGGCGGCAGTCCGCCGATCAGTTCATCGGCTCGGTCCAGCATGACGGTCGCCTCGTCGAAGGCGGCAGTCCAGCGGTAGGAGCGAGCCAGGACGGTCAGGGCCAGGACGGTGTCTTCCACCGCCTCGGACGAACTGCCGTGCCTGAACAGGGCCAGCGCGTCCTGGCACCGGCGTATGGCGCTGTCGTGGTCGTCGGCTGACTGTCGCCAGACGGCCTCGTGGACGAGTGCGACGGCCCGCTGGGCCGGAGGGAGCTTCCCGGCGGCGGTCGCCGCCGCACGGGCTCCCCACTCGGCCAGCACGCGGCTCTTCCCCGCGCCGATGCCCTCCAAGAGGTCCAGGAGCAGGGCGGGATCGGTCTCAGGGGCGTCCGCCAGCCGTTGGAGTGCTTCGACGAGGGGCTCGGGGTTGTCGGAGAGGGTGGCGGCCCGCACCACGTGCGGGGCGAGGACGGGTGCGAGGTCCAGGGCACGGTCGAGGGCGCGTGCGCACGGTGTCCAGTGCCGGGGCAGCGCGCTGGTGCGCGAAAGAGTGACCAGGGCGGCGAGTAGCGCTCCGGCCCGGTCGGGGGCGTCCCGTTCCGTCCGGGGGCCCGTGGCGGCCAGGACGACCAGGGGCATGGCGGCCAGGTCGGCGCTCGCCCGGGTGCGTTCGCCGACGTGGTACTCGCCGAGCCTGTCCGGCTGGAGGGCACCCCAACAGCTTCCGCCGGGTGTCGGGTACATCTCCGCGAGCCATGAGGTGCCCTGTCCGAGCAGGGGGTCCTTGGCGGCACGGAAGCCGGGGGCCGAACGGAACAGCGGCCGGGCGAGTGCGGGAGCGGCGCCCGCGGTGATGACTGCCATGGCCACGGCGTCGGCCAGGGGTACGGGTCCCGACGCGGCGAGTTCGGCGCGGCCGACTGCGCTGTCCTCCCAGTAGGCGCGTTCGTGGAGGAGCAGTTGCTCTTCCACGAGCAGGTTTATGTCGTGCGGCCGGGTGGCCGCATGCGTGGCGAGGAGGTCGGCGAGCGCCGTCATTTGGAGGGCGAGGGGTGAGCCGTAGCGGGGGCCGGTCAGGTTCCGAGGGGCCACGAGCCCGACGCGCGGGCGCCAGTCCCCGGTCGCTTCCCGGAGGGTGTGGGGAAGCGCCTGCGGGAGCAGGTCGGCGAGATCGTTCAAGGCGTTCCGAAAGTGGGTGTCGCGGTCGGCCGGCTCTTCCAGGGGCTGCAGTTCCCAGTGGACGGCGTCGTAGGTCAGCGCTCGTGTCTCGCGCGTGCGGGTCCGCAACTGGTCCCACCATCCGCCGGTGTTCCGGCCCGGGCCCCGAGCGGTGAGCAGCAGCCGCACGGGTGGGAGGCCCGGTGGCCTGCGGTCCAGGATGGTGAGGAGGCGGGTCATCTGCGGAATGCGGAGTTCGGCGTAGTCCGACACCAGGAGCAGGGGCCGGTCGACCTCGGCCAGCACGCTGTGGTCGGCGTCCGGGTTGCGGTCGTCGAGCCAGCCGCAGATCCAGCCCTGGCCGTCGCGCAGTCGTGCGGACAGCTCTCCCGCGAGCCGCGACTTCCCCGCTCCGCCCGGGCCGGTGAGCACCCCGAGCCGGACCCCCTCTCCGGCACACCAGTCCTCGGCCAGTTCCCGCAGGAGCGCGTCGCGACCGTGGAAGCGGACCGCCTCGGCGCGCTGGTCCAGCAGGGTTGCCGGGGAACGGACCCGCCAGCCCGCGGCCGGGGCTATCAGTCCTTGGAGGTCGACGGGTTCCGCCACCGGAGCCGCCCCCGTGTGTTCGGCGACCAGGTCCGTGAATCCTGGATCGGCGAGCAGCGCGTAGACGGGCACGGCTTCCCAGCGGGGCAGGCCCCAGCCGGTCACGTCGGTCACCACCACACCGGTCAGGAGCGGGGACGACCGGCCCGGGGCCCCGCAGAAGAGCGCGGCGCCCGACTGGCCGCTCCAGGGTGAGGGGGCCCGTTCACCATCACGTGGTGGCGCGCTGGCCAGTTCCACCGTGTACCGGTGGGAAAGTGCGGCCGTGCCGGGTGAGATCGTGGCGTGGGGCTGCTGAAGGTCCAGACGGCCGTCGGCGCGCCGGCCCGCGTCGGGGTAGCCGGCGACGTGGCAAGGTTGGTGCCGGGCCGTGACGAGCCGACCCCAGCGGACTGGCGCCACCGTCTCCCGCAGGTCTTCCTCGGCGAGGAGCAGCGCCGCGTCCACGTCGGCACCGTCGACGGAACCGCCCTGCCAGACGGTGGTGCAACGGACCGGGATGCCCCCGGGCAGCTGGACGACGCAGGACGGTTGGCCGTCCAGCACGTGCCGGGCGGTCAGGACGAGTCTACGGCTCAGCAGGTATCCGCTTCCGTTGCCCTGGTACCCGGATGCCCCCGGCAGCAGGACTGCGGCTATCCGCCCCAGTTCCATCACGGCCCCCCCGTCTCGTGTTTCGGCCGGGCGCGCCTCACGGCCGGCCGGCCCTGCGTATGCCCTCTCCTACCGCGTCAGGGTGCCTCCGCCGGCGAGACCGTCGGTCGCGGCGTCGGAGTTCGCGATGCGGATGCCCTGGCCGTCCCCGTCCACGGCGCGCAGGGTGAACGCGATCCGGTGGGTCGCCGTCTCGGTGCGGGTAGCGCCCGCTTCGCCCGAGACCACCCATGCCTTGATGGAACCCTTCGCGGTCTTGTCGCGCTTCAGTTCCACGGTGAACTCCAACGAGATGTCGCCCAGCTCGAAGCGGACTCCGTCGTGCGCCGCACGGAGCCGGGCGGCTGAGAGCTCGGCCCGGAGATGGTCGATCGCTTCACCGATGCTGATTTCGTCCATGCCGTCCACCGTAAGGTCAACTACCGTGTTCGGTACAGGAGTTGCAGGCAAACGTCAGGCGGCGGCGATCAGCGGGACGACATCGAGCTGAACGTGGCGCACGTACTCCTGCAGGGCTCGCCACTGCGCCTCCTCCTGCTCGTGCCAGGTCTGGATCCCCCACGCCCCGGGCAAGTGCTCCCGCTTCGTACGCAGCACGTACGCACACACCCGCTCCCGGCGTGCGGCGACCGCCTCCAGCCGCCGTGCGAGCAGGCTCTGTCCGTCCGCCCTGGCCGCCGCACCGAAGACGTCCGCCACGGCGTAGTAGGACAGCAGGACCTCGGTGGCGCGGTTCATGCACCTCAGGAGCAGGTCCGCGTCGTGGCGGGCCCGTTCGCGCAGGCGGGCGCTCCGGCCGAACGACGGGAGCCGACCGGGACGCAGCGACCGCTTGATGTTGTCGAAGTCCGGGAGGTAGGGCCCCTGCTCTCCGCTTCCGACGATCAGCGCGCTGATCGTCAGCGCGTACGCCTCGCGGTCCGCCCATACCCCCAGCCGGGTCTCCTCCGGCAGCCCCGCCGTGGAGCGGGGCAGTCGTATGCCGGGCACGCCCGCGCGAGACCCGCCGTCGAGGATCGGTACGAGCTCACGAGCGATGAGGAACAGGGAACTGGCCTCGAAGACCGCGGACGGGTCGTCCGCGCCGTTCGGGGTCGCCGTGCCCGGCATCGTCATCGGGATCACGGGGCGCGGCGCCCGCAGCGGCGCGGTGGAGCGCCGGGGGCGCCGGGAGGCGAGGTAGGAGGCCAGCGAATCGTCGAGCGCGTCCCACGCGCCGGAAAGGTCCTGGCCGTCCGGGGGGAACCCGGCCCCAGGAGCGAGGGCGAACAGGGTGGGGAGCACCCAGGCCAGGTTGGCCATCACCTCGGAGGCCATGGCCGGCAGGGCGATGAGGAAGCCGGTGCCGCCGTCGGACAGAGGGCGGGAGAGCGTCCCGCTCTCGACGGCGGCCGACGGTGCCACGAACACCTCCACCTTGGACGCGATCTCCGCGGCCGTCGCCATGCCCGCGTGGTGGGTAGCGCGCGGGCCGGGGCCCGCTGCCGCCGGTGACATCGCGTGCGTGAGCAGCAGCAGGTCCAGAAGGTGACGCGGCAGGGAATTGCGCTCGACGAGCCTTCGTGGATCGGAGAGCAGATCGCCTCCTCCAGGGTCCGCCCGACGGAGAAAGTCCGGGTCGGCGAAGACGCGCATCAGCCTGACGGCCTCGGCCGCGAGTTCCCGGTTCTGGGTTTCGGCGAACATCGTGCTCGCCGCGTACGAGGGGGCGGCCCGCCTCACCGGACCCACGCGGAGCATCGCTCTCAGGGCCCCGCCCAGTCCCTCAGCGTCACGGACCTCGATGTCCCCGTCCCCGGTCCGCAGCACGATCCGGCCCTGGCCCACCGTGTCGGTGGACCGGATGACGAGATCTTCTGGCCCGTTCCGGCAGACGAACAAGCCGTGTCGCAGGTCGTGCAGCAGCGCGAGGAGGACCTGGAGCAGCCCCGACTCCTCGGCGGCACCGGTGAGCACGCCCTCGGCACCGGGTGAGCTGCTCTCCGGCCGCAGGTGCACGTAGGCAACGCCGAACGCTCGCAGCACGGCTTCGGCCGCGTCCTTCTCATGGTTCATCAGACCGGTCAGGATATGGAACCGGACCGGTCGGAGCGCCTGTTCTGTCGCCTTCTCCACAAGTCCACAGCATGCGGTGACGGGCCCCGCAGATCAACGGGGCGGACGCAGAGGGCTTGCCCAGTTCGGCCCGCCCGCATGCCGCACCGGCTGGTGTGGGCCACATGGGGGTTGTACCGGAGGGCGCCTGACTCCGCGCCGACCGTGCTCCTGCTCGGACGGGTAGCCATCGAGGGCGCCGCGGGCCGGATCGACTCCAACCGCCAGAGCGCAGCCGTCGAGCTCGTCGAATTCCTTGCGCTCAACCTCGGCGCCGACCACCACGTCATCGACGACGCCCTCTGGCCGGGCCTCCTGGTCAACAAGCAGATGCGCAACGCCGTCATCAGCCGCACCCGCTCCTGGATCGGCAGGAACGCCGACGGCGAGTCCGCCCGGACCGCGCCCGGTGCCACACCGTACTCGTCCTCGCTCTCCGCCATACCGCCGAGCAGCACCAAGACGTCTGCCGTGCGGTGGCCGGCCACCGCGATTCCGGCCAGGAGGGAACCGTCTCCGCGCTGGCCTCGAGCGTTCGGCGGTGATCAGGCCAACGCCGTCCACGGACCGGACCGGATCGGCCGGCATCAGCGCCTCGATCCGGCCCCACATCGCATCAGTGATCACCAATCGGGCAGACGCATCCGATCAACTGACCAACCCATACACACCAACCAGCTCCGCTGCCGGATAGGTAGTCATCACCTCCGCGAGAGCCTCTCGGACTGCTGCCTAGACCCCTCGAGAGAGGCCGCGGTGGCCAGCGATTCCTCTGTGCAGGACGCTCCGCTACAGGCAGACGCCAAGAAGGCGCTCGACGGACTCGCGTACCGCTCTCGGTGGGGCAGCGGTTGTCAGTTGGGAATTGGACGGCACTCACCTGAGCCGTTTCAGCCGTGGCGAAGATTCGCCCCGCGCCGCGCACGGCGCACCCTGCTGAATCCGTCGCGCAGCTCCCGCGGAGCCCGGGCCGGAGCAGCACCGCATCCCCCTCGCCCTCGGATCATCCCTCCCGTCACTCTCGATTCGGGCCAGGCCGAAACGAGTCGAACTCCGCACCGGGCTGGGCCACTCTTTCCACGCGGCCAACCCCAGAATATGCAGCTTGCAGGTATTTGACCTGCGCATACGGTCGTAGTGCTGCCGGGACGCAGTACCAGCAGTGGTGCGCACCGCCCCGCCCGAACGAGCAAGAACGCCCGGCTTACGAACCACGATCACCTGTCCCTCAGATAGAACGGAGATGCGCACCATGCAGGCTCGCTTAGCCGTCATCTCAGTTGTTACCGCCCTCGCCGGAGCCGTTGCGCTACCTGTAGCCGCGCAGGCTCAGCCGGCATTGACGCAGTCGGCCACTTCGGTCGCACCGGCCCGGTGGGAGCGCCACAGTGGTCCGTACCACTCGCTGAGCTCGTGCCAGATGATGGCCGAGTACCACGGCTACAACTCGAAGAACTCGTACTGCAATCAGCTTCAGATGGGCCGTTGGTACCTGATCGTCTGGAGGTAGACGGCGGCGGCATCTCAAACCCCCGACTGTGCCGTCTCGCCGAGGCACAGCCGGGGTGGTCATCAACGGGATCCTGTTCGAGCTCCGCTTGGGCGGACTGCATCTGACGCTCCGGTACATTCCGGCGTGGCTGGTCACGCTGGTCACCGCCGCGACTGGCCGCCACTCCCGGCAGCGCGGCGACATCCTCGCCGTGCGCATCGCCGCCCGCGCCTTCGAAGCCGGGTGGGCCTCACCCCGATGTCACTCCTGGACCGCACCGCGCGCCGCCGCCCGGTCATCGGGGAGGTGGGGAAGGCGGCCCGCCGCGGCCTGGCCGAGACCGCCCGGGAGTCCTTGCAGCGCACCGTCCGGACCGCGGCCGCCCTTGCCGACGGCGAACCGATTTCCTGGAGCGGCTGCGCGACGCCGGACTGCGCGTACGACAAGCCGTGGTGCCGTATCCGGCCCTGACCTGGTCTGCCTTCCGATGTGTGGGGGCGCTACACCCAGGTGTAGTTCGCGTCGGTGACGGCGTCCAGGGCCGCGTTGGTGACGGCGGAGTGCGGGTCGGTGAGGGCGGCGAGGGCGGGGCCGATGGGCGGGAAGATGGGTAGCTCGGCGGTCTTGCGGTAGTCGATCCACTCGATGACGCCGACCTGGTGGCTGCCATCGGGGAGCTCGTCCAGTTCCTGTTCGGCGAGGGTCGCGCGGATGTCGGGGCTGATGTGGAAGCGGTAGATCAGGTGGAGTTTGCGGGGCGGCGGGGTGGGGCCCGGGCGGGTCACGCGCTGGTCGACGACCCACATCAGGTCCCCGCCTTCTGCCGCGGCCGTGTCTAGGCCGAGTTCTTCGTCGAGTTCGCGGGCGAGGGCGGCGACGAGGTCTTCGCCGTGTTCGACGTTGCCGCCGGGCGGGGTGTAGTGGGTGGAGTTGGCGCGGTCGCGGCGGATGAGGGCGACGTCGTCGCCGCAGAACACCAGCGCCCCGGTCCGGATCTTGATCCGGGAGAACGGGGCGGGTGTGGCAGGGGTGTTCATCATGGCTGCCAGTATTCCGGAGGGATCCGGGATCCGGGATCCGGGCGGGCTGTGCCCCGAGTTCACCCGTCCGGAACCGGACACCGTGTCCGCTTACGGGCGGTCAGGTGGCTGGTAGGCCCGGCAGGGCGAATGCCTTGCGCCCCCCTCGGTCGCTTGCTGAGCCTCGATCCGGGGTTGTCGCTCAGATGAGGAAGGCCGGCAGGCGCTGGTTCACGACTTCGTCGCGGGGGAGGAACAGACCGAATCGGGTCTCTATGAGCGCCAGTGTATGGCGGTCGCGGTCGAGGTAGGACTCGCCGTCCGGTCGTGCATACTCGCCGTCCGGGTGCAGCACACCAGCCGCTATCAGCTCCGGCAGCAGCAGGTCCGGCTGCTCACCCCATCGCCAGACTTCTTCGCCGATTCCGAAACTGCAGACGTCCGCACCGTCCCTGGCGTAGGAGAACATCGCCGGCGGATGATCCGGGGAAGGATCCAGGTGGATGGCTTCCACGCCGTTCCGGGAGATCTCCACCAGCCTGTCACCCCCGTCGCCCATGCCGTATTCAACGGCAAAGGCCCAGCCACCGCAGGCACCGACCCGCACGACGTCATCGTCGTCAGTCGCAAGGTCCAGAACCATGTTCCATGCCTCTGTGTCCGTGATCGGGGGCACGACGGAACCCGGCGTGCCGCCCATCCGCACGCCCAGCTCCTGCGGGCCGATGCCGCGCGCGAAGACCACGCCGTGCTGCCAGTCGCCCTGATCCACAAGCCACTGAATGCCGCCACTCATGGCGCCTCCCCCCTCACGGGCACAGATCGTCCCTCCATCCGCACCCACCGAAGTGATCACCCTAGTCGGCAGGACCGACAGGGCCGCATACGAGGATTGATCGCCTGGCCCCACCAGGGCGATCAACCTTCGCTGTCACGAAAGGACCCGTCACGGGCCTTCGATGGCCCGCGCTCAAGCTGCGCCGGCGCTGGACAACGGCATCAGTCGTAGCCAGTTGGCGCCTGTGGGTTGGGCGGCGGTTACCAGTCGCGGATAGAGCCCACGCCTTCGATCAGCGCCGCGCGTGCGGCGGTCAGGTCGCGGCTGGCGGCTGTCTGGGTTCGTCCGCCAGGAAGTCCAGGGCGTCGAACAGCTCCTCACGTTCCACGGTCTCGATGAAGGGTGAGCTGCTGTCCAACGCGTTGTACGTGCGGGCACCCTGCCGGTCCGCACTCCCTCGCGCAGCGGCGCCAGCGTGTGCCCCGGGACCGGACGGGTCCTTCGGGACGGAGGGCTCGGCCGGCCGGTCAAGCGGGGGCGGAGCGGGTGGACCGGTGCCGACCGGGGCATCCTGGTCGGCACCGTACGGAAGGGGACCGGTTCGGCACCGGGAGTGACACGGAAGGTGGTTCCAGCGCTGAAGGGCATGGGGTGCCCTCTCGAGTGCGTCCCCGGCATCAGTCGCTCCGCTTCCCGATCCAGAGGCCACCACGCATGCACCCACCCTTCGGCATCCCAGATCCGGACACGATGGAGCTCTTCCCAGGTGATATCGCTGCGTACGGCACGGCGCAGGTGCCGCCGGTCCCGGCCGCCGCCGAAGCCCCCGTCTTCGTCGACACGTCGGGGCGCAGACAGCGCCGGGTGCGTCGCTGGGGCTACCTGCTGGTGGTACCGGCCGTCGCCTATGTCGTGCTGCTCATGAGCACCCTGCTGGGCGGCCCCACCTTCCAGTCACCTTTGCTGCCCTCCGCCCAGGCTCCCCACACCCCCGTGCCCGGGGGCACGCCAGGGACCGGCACCGCCAGCCCCTCCACCCGTGGTCCGGCGAGCAGCAGCACACGCCCCGCCCCGGCAGCCTCGCACAGTGGCGCCGCACCTGCCCCGGCCGCCGCGACCGTGACCGACAAGAGGACGCCCAGCACCGGGCAGGGTCCGACGAAGGCCGCGACCGGACCGGCAGACCCGGCTCCGTCGCCTCGCGGCGGCGGCCGCGGCCGCGTCACCGCTCCCCCCGGCCAGGGTGGCGGCAAGCCCACCGGCCGTCCCTGAGCCAGCCACGTCCGTCACGCCGGACAGGCCCAGCACAGAGCACACAGCCGGCACCGCACCGCCCCACGCAGCAGGCAGGAAGTCCCACCCCTTGTCGAAGAACCGTCGCCGCCGCCCCCGCGGCAGGCACAGCACCGTACGCAACGTCCCCCTGCGCACCCACTGGCTGTTGCTGACCACCCTCGTGCTCACCCTTTCGGCGGCGCTGCTCCTCCAGGGCTACACCCAGCACCTGTTCGACTCCACCCCCGACGGGGCTCACCGTGAGCAAGGCCCGGGGACGTCCGTGCCGGCGGGGATCAGCTCCGGCGGGCCGGTGATCGAGGGGGAGGCGGCCCGCACCGCTGCCCCGGCGGCCCGCACGATCGCCCTGACCTTCGACGACGGCCCCGACCCCGTCTGGACCCCGAAGATCCTCGACGTGCTGCGCCGCAACGCCGTGCCCGCGACCTTCTTCACCGTCGGCACCCGGGTCGCCGAGAATCCCGACCTCGCCCGCCGGATCGTCGACGAGGGCCACCAGATCGGCCTGCACAGCTTCACCCACACCGATCTCGGCGCCGCGTCCGCCTGGCGGCGTTCCCTGGAACTGCGCGAGACCCAGCTCGTCATCGCCGGCGCCACCGGCGTCACTACGCCGCTGCTGCGCCCGCCGTACTCCTCCACCGGCAAGGCGCTCGACGACGCCGACTGGAGCGCCGTCGTCCAGGCCGGGCAGGAGGGGTACCTGACCGTCCTGACGACCCTGGACAGCGAGGACTGGCGACGCCCGGGCGTGGAACAGATCCTCGCCGGCGCCACGCCCAAGGACACCGCCGGGCAGATCGTGCTCCTGCACGATGCGGGCGGAGACCGCACGCAGACGGTCGCCGCGCTCGAAGAGCTCGTGCCGCGGCTGAAGGCCTCCGGCTGGACGTTCGCCACGGTGGGCGATGCGGTCGCCCTCCGGGGGGTCGTGCAGCCCGCCGCGACCACAGACCGGTGGCAGGGCCTCGCCCTGATCACCGCGATCCGTACCAGTGACTGGATCCTCGAAGCCCTCTCGTGGCTGCTGTGGGCAGCGGGCGCGATCAGCCTGCTGCGTGCGGTCGCCGTCTTCGTTGCCGCACGCCGGCACGTACGGATGCGCCGAAAGCCCTGGGGCGCTCCGGTCACCGAACCCGTGAGCGTCATCGTCCCCGCCTACAACGAGAGCGCCGGCATCGAGGCGGCCGTCCGCTCCCTCGTGGCCTCCGACCACCAACTCGAGGTCATCGTCGTCGACGACGGCTCCACGGACGGCACCGCCGACATCGTCGAAGCCCTCCGGTTGCCCGGCGTGCGGGTCATCCGGCAGCAGAACGCCGGAAAGCCGGCCGCCCTCAACACGGGTATCGCGGCCGCCTCCTGCAATCTGCTCGTCATGGTCGACGGCGACACCGTCTTCGAACCGGACGCCGTCCGCATGCTCGTCCAGCCCTTCGCCCACCGCCGGGTGGGCGCGGTCTCCGGCAACGCCAAGGTGGTCAACCGGGGAGGGCTGCTCGGACGCTGGCAGCACATCGAGTACGTCGTCGGCTTCAACCTCGACCGCCGTCTGTTCGACCTCGCCGAGTGCATGCCCACCGTGCCCGGCGCCGTCGGCGCGTTCCGCCGCGAGGCACTGCTGCGGGTCGGCGGTGTCAGCGACACCACCCTCGCCGAGGACACCGACCTCACCATGGCCCTGTGCCGGGACGGCTGGCGCGTTGTCTACGAGGAGCGGGCCAAGGCCTGGACGGAAGCGCCCGCCTCGCTCGGTGCCCTGTGGAAGCAGCGCTACCGGTGGTGCTACGGCACCCTCCAGGCCATGTGGAAGCATCGGGGCGCCCTCGCCCAGCGGGGGCAGGCCGGCAAGCTCGGGCGACGCGGTCTGGTCTACCTGCTGATGTTCCAGGTCCTGCTGCCCCTGCTCGCGCCCGTCGTGGACGTCTTCGCCGTCTACGGCCTGGTCTTCCTCGACCCCCTGCGCATCCTCGGCCTGTGGACGGCGTTCCTGCTCCTCCAGGTCCTGATGGGCCTGTACGCGTTCCGCCTGGACGGGGAGCGGCCGGGCCCGCTGTGGAGCCTGCCGCTGCAACAGTTCGTCTACCGCCAGCTCATGTACCTGGTGGTGATCCAGTCCGTCTTCACCGCCGTCGCCGGCTCCCGGCTGCGCTGGCAGCGGATGGAGCGCTACGGCAGCCTGCATGTACCCGCCACCCCCTCCGAGCCGCTGACCGCGGTGCCGCCCCGGCCCTCCGACCCTTCGTACGGCCGCCCGCCCGCGCCCGGGGCGCCGCAGGTTGCCGGGGCCTGGGACGGTCCCGCGGGCGAGCCGCACGGCGGCTACGAGGCGGACCCCGCCTGGGCGCCCCACGCCTCGGCACCGATCCCGCACAGCCCGCAGGACCACATCTGGCCACAGGTGCACCGCGACCTGTAGTCCGCAGTCCGCAGTCCGCAGTCCGCAGTCCGCAGTCCGCCGGAAGCGGCGGAAGCCCCGGCGGGCCCGCCGGCCCGCCGGGGCGATGTACCACTCCCCGGACGCGGTGTGCACCGAGTCCGGGGAAGGGCCCGGCCGTTACTGGACGCCGGGGATATGCCGGGCCTTGAACGCGGCACGCACGGCATCCGCAGCGTTCGTGCCGTACATCCGCTGGGCGGTCGAAACCGTCGTCAGGGCCGCGTCCTTGAAGGACGTGTCCGGCGCGAAACCGAACTGGGCGTTGACAATGATGCGGTCAGCGGTCCGGGAGCCCAGGGCGTTGCGGATGTCGAAGAGGGCGCGGGACCAGATCTCCCCGTCCGCGTGGACCTCGCCCACCAGGTCGGCGTACACCTTGTTCCCGTCGATGCGGCGCAGGCAGTGCGGGGCGTCGCTGTAGGAGGCCGCGTCCCAGTCGGCGACGCAGGCCAGGTCGGCCCGCTGCGGCCAGCCGTACGCGGCGTCCGCATGGGCGCCGACCTCGACCGCCAGGTAGTCACCGAAGGCCTCGCCTATCGCGCCGGCCTCGGGAGAGGAGCCGAAGCCGGGGACCTGCGCGTTGTGCACCGCGTGGCCGTACTCGTGGACGATCACCTCGGCGTCCTCGGCGTCGTCGACCCCGCCCTTGCCGAAGCGGATCTCGTCCTTCTTGTCGGTGAAGAAGGAGTTGTCCGCGCCCCACTGGTTGATCCGTACGGGCTGCACCCGGTCGTTGGCGCCCCGCAGCTCGGTACCGAAGCCCAGGGACTGGAGGTACTCCTGCGCCTCGTTGACCCAGAAGTAGGCCATGACCTGCTCGAACCGGTCGTCGTGACGGGTGTACCCGGCGGCCTCGCCGGTCCTGGCCGAGGGGCCGGTGTCCGAGCGCACGGAGGCCCAGCGGCCGTGGAGTCCGCCGCCGCCGTCCAGGTTGCGCAGCGCGGCCAGGGCGTACGCGGTGGCGGGGACGACGGAATCGGCGTCCTTGCCGTCGGTGAGTGCCTGGTCGCCCGTGGCCTGGACGGGGTTGACCATGAAGATCCGGCCCTGCGGCGCGGTGGAGTCGGCCGTCGGGGCCGAGGACTGCGCGGTGGCCGGGCCGGCGAGCGAGAAGAGCGCCACGGTGGCGGTGGCCGCGGCGAGCAGGCCGCGGGGTGTGCGGCGGGTCATGGACATCCTCCGGGGTGGGAAGGCGTGGTGGGGAAAGAAAACGGGTGGGGCGGGCGTGATCCTCGCCCACCGGCACCCGGCTTGAACAGACCCTGACAAGGTCCGGATCGGCCCCACCTGCCCAGCCGTCCCCGGGCCGCCCGCCGGACACGCCGCCGTGCCCACCGCCGACGGCGTACGAACCGCTCCTGATGCCCCGACAACTCGTCGTCCCCACACGGCGATTATCGGACCGCATGCCGATTGTGGGCTGCGTCACGTACCGCCAGAGTGGCCCGCCTCACGTCGGGACACCCAGCACGAGCGGAAGAGGACGACATGTCCAACGGTTCCACCGGCACCCCCCGATCCACCCGGGCGGCTCGCCCCGCAGGCGAGGTCCAGCGCCTCAAGGCCAACTCCGTCGGCCTGGTCGGCGTCGTCTTCATGGCCGTCGCCACCGCCGCCCCCATCACCGCCAGACCGGCAATCTCCCCATCGCGGTCGGCTTCGGCAACGGAACCGGCGCCCCCGCCGGGTACCTCTTCGCCACCGTCGTCCTCACCGTCTTCGCGGTCGGCTACGTGGCCATGGCCAAGCGCATCACCGCCGCGGGCGCCTTCTACGGGTACATCTCCCACGGACTCGGCCGGATCGCCGGCATGGCCTCCGGCATGCTCGCCGTCCTCGCGTACGTCGTCTTCGAGGCCTCGATCGTCGGCGTCTTCTCCTACTTCGCCCGCACCACGGTCCAGGACCAGCTCGGCGTCGACCTCCCCTGGGTGCTGTACGCGGCCGGGATGCTCGCCGTCACCGCCGGCCTCGCCCACTTCGACATCAACCTGACCGCCAAGGCACTCGGCGTGATGCTGGTCGCCGAGATCGCGGTCCTGTTCGCCGTCGCCACCGCCGTACTGGTCTCCGGCGGCGGCCCCGACGGGATCCCCCTCGAGCCGGTCGACCCCCGGAACGCCTTCACCGGTACCTCCGCCGGCCTCGGCCTCTTCTTCGCCTTCTGGTCCTGGGTCGGCTTCGAGTCCACCGCCATGTACGGCGAGGAGTCCCGCGACCCCAAGCGGGTCATTCCCAAGGCCACGCTCATCTCCGTCGTCGGAGTCGGCCTCTTCTACATCTACGTCTCCTGGATGACCATCGCCGGCAACGGCCTGACCGGGTCCGTGGAACTGTCCGCCTCCGCCAACCCCCTCGACCTCTTCTTCGCCCCCACCCGGCACTTCATCGGCGCATGGGCCGTGGACGCCTTCCAATGGCTACTGCTCACCGGCTCGTTCGCCTGCGGGATGGCCTTCCACCAGTGCGCCGCCCGCTACCTGTACGCCGTCGGCCGCGAGCGCTTCCTGCACCCGGCGCTCGGCCGGACCCACCCGCGCCACGGCTCCCCGCACGTCGCCTCCGTCGTCCAGACCGTCATCGCGGTAACCCTGGTCGCAGGCTTCTGGCTCACCGGCCAGGACCCGTACCTGCACCTGTACACGCTGCTGGCGATCCTGGGGACCATGGCGATCCTGATCGTCCAGACCCTGTGCTCCTTCGCCGTCATCGGCTACTTCCGCCGCAACCACCCCGAGGACCGGCACTGGTTCAGGACCTTCACCGCGCCCCTGCTCGGTGGGATCGCGATGACCGTCGTCGTGGTCCTGCTTGTCGTCAACATGGAGACCGCGGCCGGTGCCGCCGCCGACTCCGTCTTCTTCAAGCTGATCCCCTGGATCGTCGGCGCCGTCTTCTTCGGCGGACTGGGCCTCGGCCTGTGGCTCAAGGCCAAGGCGCCCGAGCGCTACGAGGTCATCGGCCGCATTGTCCTGGAGGACGCCGCCGAGCGTGCCGACGACGACACCGCCCCCGGTTCCGACGGCACCACCGGCCTCTCCCCGTTCCATGCGGACGTCTGATCCGCGTACGCCTGATCCACGAACGCCCGGCCCGCAGTCGCCCACTCCGCGAAGGAGCCCCCGCCATGGCCCGTACGCCCCTCATGCACGCACTCCGCCGGCTCACCGCCGAACACGCCGCCGCCCACCGCCTGCGTCTGCCCGTCGCCGACGTGCGCGGCCTCGGCCGCCGGGAGCTTATGCGGCGGGCGGCCGCCCTCGGCCTCGGCACCGCCGTGGCGGGCGTCGCCGCCGCCCCGGCCCGCGCCGCCACCCCCGCCCTCGACGGCAAAAGGCCCCAGCGGGCCCGCGTCGCGGTGGTCGGTGCGGGCATCGCCGGCCTCACCGCCGCCCTCACCCTCCAGGACGCGGGCATCCCGTGCACCGTCTACGAAGCCAACCGCGACCGCGTCGGCGGCCGGATCTGGACGCAGCGCGACCACTGGGCGTACGGGCAGACCTCCGAGGTGGGCGGCGAACTGATCGACACCAGCCACAAGAAGATGTTGGAACTCTGCCGCCGCTTCGGCCTCCCGACCGAGGACTTCCTCGGCGGCGGCCCCAACGGGGCCGAGGAGGTCCTGTGGTTCAACGGCACCTACTACTCCCGCACCCGAGCCGACGAGGACTTCAAGGCCGTCTACCAGCAGCTGCACCGCGACCTCCAGGACTCCGGCGAGGTGTCCTGGAACTCCACCACCCCCGTCGGCACGGCCCTGGACAACATGACCCTTTACGAGTGGATCGAGAGCCGGGTCCCCGGCGGGCACGACTCCCCGCTCGGCCGCTTCATCGACGTGGCCTACAACGTCGAGTACGGGGCCGACACCACCGACCAGTCCGCCCTCGCCCTGGTCCTGCTGATGGGCTACCAGCCCAACCCCGGGAACTTCAACGTCTGGGGCCTGTCCAACGAGCGCTACCACATCGTCGGCGGCAACGACCAGCTGCCGAACGCCATTGCCGCGGCCCTGCCCTCCGGTTCGATCGTCATGGGCCGCCAGTTGGTCGCCGTGCGCGCCGACACCGACGGCACCCAGACCCTCACCTTCGACGACTCCGGCGCCACCCGCACGGTCGTGGCCGACCACACCGTCCTGTGCCTGCCGCTGCCGGTCCTCCAGGGCGTCGACACCTCGGCGGCCGGTTTCGACCCCCTCATGAAGAACTTGCTGCGCGACGCCCGGATGGGCGCCTGCACCAAGCTCAACATGCAGTTCACCGGCCGTCCGTGGCGCGGCACTGGCCCCTGGCCCGGCGTGTCGGCGGGCGACTGCTTCACTGACTCCGAGGTCCAGCAGACCTGGGACACCACCAAGCTCCAGCCCGGCACCGGCGGCATCCTGCTCCAGTACGGCGGCGGGACCCTGGCGCGCGCCCTGACCCCCGCCACACCGTTCGCCACCGAGTCCGACCCGTACGTGCGGCGGCTCACCGACCGCACGCTGACCGGGATCGACGCGTTCTTCCCCCGCACCAGGGCCGCATGGACGGGGCGGGCCCAGCTCTCCGCATGGCACCGCAACCCGTACTCGCTGGGCGCGTACTCGTACTGGCCGACCGGCTACCTGCACCGGTACGCGAAGTACGAGGGCACCGCGCAGGGCAACGTCCACCTCTCCGGCGAGCACTGCAGCTACGACTTCCAGGGCTTCATGGAGGGCGGTGCCACCGAGGGCGAACGGGCGGCGCGAGAGGTGATCGCCGCCCTCACCTGAGTCGGCGGACCACGGGCGTGCCCCTGCGGGGCGGTGGTGTGCGCGTGAGGTGGGGGTGTGGTGGCGGGGTATGGGTGTGAGCGGGTGGTCATTGCTGTCTGCCTGGTGAAAGGTGGTTTTCGTCCCGGGGGACGGCTGACCTGGGCTGTGCTGGGTGGCATGACGGGTGGGTCGGGTCCTGCTAGGCGACCGCAAGACCCCGCCCAAGCCGGTCGCGGACCGCATCGACACGGCCGTGCGGGCCCGCTGGCAGCCCGTGGTACGTGGCCGCCGCCGCAAGGAGGCCGCCACCAGCACCGGGATCACCGTCGAGACCCGGGCCCGGTTCGGATACACCGCCGCCGTCGGCACCACCGACGACGGCCGCATGCGCCGCCTCACCGTCCACCTCCCGCCCGCCTACGCCCAGCGCCTCTTCGACGCCCGCGCCCACGGCACCGACGACCGCGACATGCGTGCGATCGTCGCCGAGGGACTGCAGGAGATCTACTTCAAGGACGGCGGCACCCGGGCCGACCAGCTCCGGGTCGAGTCCACCGACATCGACTACTTCGACGTCTCCTGCTGACCCCCACCACCGGGCCTGCCCCGGCAGAGCCGCAACCGGACACGAGCACCTGTCCGGGTGCGGCTCACACATGAACCAGCGCGCCAACGCCGGTCTCGCCCGGAAGAAGGGTGCAATAGCCCCTGCGGGGAGCCGCTCTCGGACGGGCTGCTCCCGCCCCCCGGGCGCCGTCGACCGCGGCCAGGATCCCGGCCGCCGTCACACGTAGCCGGTCACCGCCCCGGTCGACAGCATCCACCCCGGCCCCATACCTCCGCGAACACGCAGCAGGCAGGACAGGTTGCGTCGCGGCCGCAGGTCCAGCCCAACGAGCGTTCACCTCCGAACGAGGTGCTTGGACGGTTACTCCGGCGCAGGGTCGGGTGAGGAGGGACCGGACGGCAGAGGTGTCGGGTGCCCGTCGGCGATGCGCTCCCACCACAGGCCGGCCTGGTCGCGGAAGTGGACCGTGAGCGCCTGGTCCGTCGACTCGCGCGGGAGGAACCCTTCGTAGCCGTATCCGTCGCTCAGCAGCGTGAGGGGGACGGAGAACTCCTCTCCTGCCCCGAGGTCACCGCAGGTCTTGCTCTCGGGCGTGCCCCAGAGCGGCTGAATGCGATGGCGACCTTGGTCGGTGTAGGTCGCACGGATGACCCGCACCGCTGTCAGGGGAACATCGCTGCTGTTGATGACGACAGCGCGAGCGTGGTCGAGACGAGAGGTCACCTGGAGGGCCTGGGCTCCGGTACGCGTGTGGTCGGCGACCCCGTGCTTCAGGTAGGCGCGAATGCTGTCGCAGAAGGTCTTCAGTTCCCCGCTCGGCTTTGCGTACCAGCCTTCGGTGAACACCCTCCGGCACCATTCCGCCTTGTTGCCACGGGACACGTCAGGCACCCAGGACTCAAGCTCACCGCAGGGCACCACGAACAGTCCGTGGTCGGCCGCCGCCTGCAGCAGACGCTTCGCTGCGTTGCGCGGATCGCCCTTCAGGGTTCCAAGGCCGTAGTTCTTGAGGTCGTCCCATCGGCTACTGCCCTTGGCCAGGGCAGTGAGTTTGGTGAGTACCTGCTCCGGAAGGGGGTCGGCGGCCTTGACGCCCTTCAGGAGTTCGTTCATCGCGGTCTTGAAGCCGCCCGCGGACGCCTCAAGCCGGGATCCGGTCGCATCCGCGTTGAGGCACTTGGTGTCCGCATCCAGGCGTGCGGCGACGCCGTCGAGGCGTCTGACTGCCTTGACGAGGCTATCCCGGAGGTAGTCGAAGTCGGCGATCACCGCGGTGGGAATACCGCACTGCCGTAGCCGTCGCGCGGTGTCGGCGAGCGGCGGCTTGCCGTTGGTGTGGAGGAAGAGAATGTTGTCGTGCGGGGCCGCCGCGTCCTTGCTGGCGTCGAACGACGCGGCATAGAACTGGCAGTCGCTGGCGCCTTCGCAGAGCACGACCCGGTCGTGGAACAGGCCCGAGGACAAGTTCGAGTACCGCAACAGGGGAGTGCGCAGGAGGTCCTGTACCGTGTCCGGATTCAGCAGCCGGGCGGTAGGCCTGTCCGAGGAACGGTCGAGGCGGACGATCGACACCGGCCGCGTCTTTTCCGTTTCGAGGACGCCGGCGAGGAAATCGGCGCTGTGGGTCGCGACAAACAGCTGCGTCTGCTCTTCGATGCCAGCCAGCAGGCGTCCGAGGAGACGGGCTTGCGGCGGGTGCAGAAACGCCTCAGGCTCGTCGATGATGACGAGCGGAGCGGGTCGCACCATCACCTGCAGCAGGATCTGGACGAAGCTGCGGAAACCGTCGCCCTGATCGGATACCGAGGGCAGGCTTCGGTATGCCGCAGCGACCTCTCGCGCCTCTCCCGGAAGGGCATCCCGGAGATCCGGATGAGGCCGGCCCACAACAAGCTGGATCGACTCGGCGTAACGGTCTACCGACACGTGCTCACCGAAGGCCTGGTAGACCAGCTCAGAGAAGGCTCTCTCCTTGTCGCGGTTCGCGTAGAGGTACTGAAGCTTGGATCGGGGAGCCCGCAGCTCGTCCCAGCGCGGCGCGTCTGCCTCGAGCTCTAGGCGGTTGTTCGTCCACAAATCCTGCTTCAGGAAGGGGACCAGTGCTGAGCGGGCGACGGACTGCCACACGTGGGGAACGGTGCCCTTGAGTACCGTGCCTCCGTCCGGATCGGTGTACTGCTCGCCCGCAGTCGGGTCCCAGTGGCCGTACCCACGTGCGTCCAGCCACGCCATGAAGTCCTCGGCAGTCCCGCCAGGCTGTGGGAACGCGTGCTGGATCCAATGGAAGGGCGCGCCGCCCGGACCCCCGGGCTGGTTGACGTGCTGGTTGAGTTCACGCAGGAGAAGCGATTTCCCGCTGTTGTTGGAGCCGATGAACAGCGTCATGCCGTTCGTCGGAGGTGCCAGCTTCAAGCCCGTCGTCAGCATGACTTCGGTGACGGCGAAGGTGATCGCCATGATGCCCCCAGCACGGTGTGCACGTCGCTCCTGGCACGACGCTGGTGATCTGCGAAGCGTACCGATCAGCTCACGCCGGTGCCGGAAATTTCGCCCGACTTGCGCCGTCGGCACGGGCTGAGGCTTCCTCCCCCTCCCGGGCGGTCGATGCTTCGTGTGGAGGGGGGCTGCGCGGCTCTTCTGGTCGCTGTCGCGCAGCGGATTGCGGTCCGGTTGGCGAGAGGGCTGCCGCCCTCTCGCGTTCTCCCGCACCGTCCCGCCGCGGTCGTGCTAGGTGCCCTGCGTCGCCGTAACGGCGCGGCACGAAACCAGTCTGGCTTTAGACCGACCGGCAAATGGATCACTTGAGGCGGCAGCGGGTGGGTCGGCCATCCCAGCGGTAGCGGCTGCGTGCCTGCCAGATCATCATGCGAAGTGTGACGAGGGTAGCGGCGACGTAGAGGTGGAAGTCCACGGCCCTGCCGCTTCTCTCGGTGCAGCGCCGAAGCTTGCCGTAGCCGTTCATCCACGAATGCGTGCGCTCGACGGGCCACCGCCTGCTGGCCTGGATCGAGCGGGCACACCCTTGCGGGCGATCTCGGCAGTGAACCCCAACTCGACTATCAACGCACGGGACTTGATGCTGTCGTAGCCCGGTCGAGGTTGACGTTCGCGAAGTCCGGCAGCATGCCAACCTGCTCCTGCGCGGCGTTCAGGGCCAGTCCGAGCAGTGGCGAGTCGTGCCTATTGGCCCTCTCGGAGACGATCCCCAATGGAACGCCGCGGGCATCGCAGGCGGCGGAGTGCTTCAGTCCCTGCTTGCCCCGGTCGACCGGCGAGCGGCCGGCCTTCTCCCCGCCGGACGGGGCC
Source organism: Streptomyces sp. NBC_01214 (assembly GCF_026340975.1). GTDB lineage: Bacteria > Actinomycetota > Actinomycetes > Streptomycetales > Streptomycetaceae > Streptomyces. The sequence continues at coordinate 5,086,607 of NZ_JAPEOS010000001.1, forward strand.
TTGGTGATGCAGCCGTCCACCGAGATCTCGCCAAGGTCGAAACCGATCATCCGGTCGTAGGCGTCCGGGGCGAGAGCGTGCAGCGCTTTGGAAATCCCTTGCCGGGACCACTCTTTGAGGCGTCGGCGGATGGTGCGGTCCGAGCATCCGGGTGTGGAGATCCGCTCGTAGCCGGAACCATGGGCCAGCGCGAGCACGACGTGCTCGAAGACGGTTCGGTCGGGGATTCGGCGGCGGTGACAGCCCAGCGGGTGGCCGACGACGAACTCCTCCCGGACGGGGAGGAGCGCGGCGAACTGGTCCCACAGGGGTTCGAGCAGGCAAGCTGGCAGCGTGGGCACGGCCGTCCTTCGTGATCACTGAGCATAGAGATTGCGAGCATGAGGTACGCCCAGGGAGGTGGGTCGACCGACCCTGAGCTCAGGGCAGGTTCACCACGGGAGGTTCCCGGATCGGTCGGTGAACTGGCCCGTCGGCCCGTCCGGGCCGATCGTCGCGAGGGTCACTATGGACTCTGCGCCGTCGGCGACGCTGTGTCCGAGGCCGCCGGTGAAGTCGGTCGCGGTCTGCCCGGGGTCTGCGGCGTTGACCTTCACGTCCTTTAGTTCCTTGGCGTACTGCGTCGTGAGCATCGTGACCGCGGTCTTCGAGGCGCAGTAGAGGGGCAGGGCATACTGCGACTCGATCCGCGCCGGGTCCTGGGTCATGCTGAAGGAGCCCATCCCGCTGGACACGTTGACGATGACGGGGTTCGGCGACTTGCGCAGCAGCGGGAGGAAGGCGTGCGTGACGCGCACGATCCCGACGACGTTCACGTCGAGCACGGCGCTCACGTCGGCCGCGGTGTACTCCTCGACGGGGCCGACCTTGCCGAGGACGCCGGCGTTGTTGACCAGGACGTCGATCGTTCCCTCATGCGCGGCGACATCCGCGGCCGCGGCCTGGACCGAGGCGTCGTCGGTCACGTCGATCTGAACGAACCGGGCGCCGAGCGACTCGGCCGCGGCCCGACCGCGCTCACGGTGGCGGGCACCGAGGATGACGGTGTGCCCCGCCTCGACGAGGCGACGAGCGGTTTCAAAACCGAGGGACTTGTTGGCCCCGGTGATGAACGTGGTGGTCATGCTGGCTCCTCCTGGTCCGAACAGCACGGTCGTGCGCTGTTCACGCACTCCATGCTGGGTCCCCGGGAGGGTTGGCGGGAGCTACAGAACTTCCTGGTACCGCGCGTACCACCCAGCAGCCTGGTCCACCGGACGAGGCAGAACGCGGGCCTTCACCCCTGAGGAGACATCCTCTGAACCCCAATGGCCGCAAGGAATTCGAGTTTGCTGCGGGCGTCGGTGCCTGGCTGCGGCGTGTACACCACGAGGCGGAGGTTCGTGTCCTGGGTGTTGAGGATGTCAGAGTTCATGGCGATGTCTCCGACATCCGGGTGCTGGACGAGTTTGTGCGCACTCTGGTGACCGCCCACCGCTCGGCGGCTCCACAACTCGCAGAACCGTGGGCTGAGGTTCAGCCTCGACACCAACGCTGCGAGGTCGGGATCGTCGGGGTACCGGCTCGTCGTCGCGCGCAGGTCGGCGACGAGGGACTCCTCGAACGCCACCCGCTCGGCTGCCGTCTGCCGGACCCGGGGCAGCTCACCCAGGAACTGCCAGACCAGGACGTTGCGGTCTCCCACACCGCGGACCGTGGGATCGCCGAACGTGGCCGCGAACAGCGGATTCCAGTGCAGCAACTGCCAGGTGGCGTCGTAGACCGCCAACGGGTTGCCGGCGAGCTGGTCCACGATCCGGTACAGGCTCCCTGGGATCATTCGTGGAACCCGACTCGGATCCGCTGCGTGACCGGCCATGCGCAAAAGATGAGCGTGCTCGTCGTCGGACAGGTGCAGGGCGCGAGCCAGGGCCGAGCAGACCTGCGCCGAGGGTGTCGCCATCCGTCCCTGCTCCAGCCGGACCACGTACTCGACCGAGATGCCGGCCAGCGTCGCCAGCTCCGCGCGTCGCAGACCGGGGACCCGACGGGGTGAGCCGTGTGCGAAGCCCACCGCCGCGGGGTCCAGCCGGTCCCGCCACGCCCGCAGCGCGGCACCGAGTTGATCCATGCACACGATCCTCCCGCACACCTCGCCCCGCTGGGTGGTACGCGCAGTACCACAAGGTCGCTCCGCTGGCGCCGGCCTTGGTCGTGATCGATCTCCGCTCCAGGGCCCCGCCTGCCCCGCAGAGTCGATACCGCGCGGGTGTGCTGGTCATGCGACGGGGCCATCCCTCGAAGTCGGTAGCCCGGGTGCCCTTCACCTGAAGTACGGCCAGCGTGGGGTACCCGGCCATCAGGGTCGCGGCGTGTGGCTGCGCCGGCCAGATAGAGAAACGGTTGCAGCCGGATTCCGGGAGCGACCGCGGGCGGCTGCTCTGGGACATGTTGACGAGAAGCAGGAACAGGGTTCTGCGCGTTGCAGGCCGAGGCCGATACGAAGGGCCCCACCTGGCAAGCCGTGAGGCTTCTGATCTTGCCGGACACCCATTCCTTCCATGGCATCCCCGACTACGCTTGCCATGGTCACGGCCAAGATCGAACGAGGGGGTACACCCATGCCGTACGAGACCGGCGCGAAGGTGAAGCTGACCAGGGATGTGCAGCTCACCGCAAACGACACGGCGGCCAGGATCGGCTTCCCCGGTCCGCTGTGCCTGGCCGAGGGCTTGGAGGGCATCGTCACGGGCTCGGCAAAGGAAGCCGGCGGCGTGGCCCAGGACGGGCTCGCGGAATTCGAACGGCGAGTCCGTGGGGTCCAGTTCGATGGCCACACGGCCGGCCTGATCGACAGTCTCCGTCAGCAGATCATCCGGCACGGAGGGCTCGACTCCGGAGTCGGCGTTCAGATCAGGTACAGGGTGCGCTTCGAGAACGGGTTTGTTCTGGGCGGTCTTGAAGAAGGCTGGCTGACCGAAGCCTGAGTACCGCCACCGCGCCCCCGCCGGCCGGCGGGGGCGTCGTGGGCTCTGTAGCCGGTTCTCACCAGCCTCGCCCGAAATGGCGGACGGAAGCCGGAGAAGAAGCCTCACCGGCCACCGTGCCGGTGAGGTCCTCCTCAGCCCGGGTATGCGATCGAGCCCAGCGGCGGGCAGGGGATGAGCACGGTGCCGGCGCCGGGGCGTTCGACGAAAGCCCGGGCCTCGGCGGCCCGCAGGCGCTGGGAATCCAACTCGTCGGCGTGCCAGGCGTCGCGCCTAGCACGGTCGTAGTCCCACGAGTCGTCGATGAGACTGAGGCTGGTATTGCCGGAGCTGCGCTGGAACTCCGACTTCAAGGCGGCCTGTTGGAGTGCGGTCTGGGTTGCCGCGAGGTCGATGCGGGTGATCAGGACGCCGAGGGTGTTCGGTTCCCGGGTCGGCATGGGGGCCTGCGGAAGCGGGGACACCCCGGTGTCGAGACGGCCTATGTTGTCAACGGCCGCTGTTTGGGCGGCCTGCACCATGAGCTGCGTTTCCCGGTGCAGCCAGAAGAACTCGTCGAGGTCCGCCTGGGTGATGCGCATCCGCTGGTACAGGGCCCGGAAGCGGGGATCGTCGTGCAGCGGACGGAAGGGGGCGACGTGGAGCGCCACGCAGTCGTTGTAACCGGCTGCCACCGCGGCGTCGAGGTGGAAGATTCCCTGGTTCGCCTCTCCGCGTAGGACGGCCATGACGCCGAGGCTCGAGTGGCCGGCGGCGACGAGCCACGTGCCGTCGGGGCCTAGTGCCGTGGCGCGCGCGACGACGTCGTGGAAGCCCGCGGTGCCCATCGCGGCGGGACCATTGGTCATGGCCTCCACCAGCAGTTCGTGAACACGGGTGGCCAGTGAGTTGACGGTGTCGACCATGGATCTCCTCGGACCTCGGTGGTGAAGAGCGTAACGGGTGTTGATTCTCTGGTAACTCCCGTGAACATGACGGGCGGACGGGGTGAGCGGTTCCTGCTCGGGCCGGGCCGTGGCCACGAGTGGCATCGGCTTCTGGGCCTGCTCGACCGCCGCGTGGGTCTTGGTAGACAGTCGAGTCCACGCTCACGTCCCAGCAGGTCCGTCCATCTCGTCGACCCCGGCGGTCAGCAGCAGTCGCATCGGGGTCGCGCAGGACTCGCAGCAGATGGCCATCGGCCCCGTCGAGGCCCAGCGCGGGCGAGACCGACGAAGGGCACCGGTCCATCCTCCTGGGGTGGGCTGGCTGTGGCGCATGGCCGGCTTCGCGGCGATTCGCCCGCGGTCCGGGCGATGCGGATCTCGTCCGGCGCGTAACCCTCAGTTTCGCGCTGGTGGGGCTCGTGGCGGACCGGCCACATGTCGCTGTCCGGCCACAGCATTGGCCCGCCGACATGACTGTCCCGCATGCCTGGTGGTCGGGCGATGCCAGGCGAACGGATTGCCGCGGCCTCCCCCGGACACCCGCTGCCCCGGCACCGCCCGGCGCGGTCCGGCTGAATCGAGTACAGCCCGGTTCGCGCCGGACGGCACCGGGCCGGGACCCGGGGTGCCTGTAAACCGCGTCACCAGCCGTAAACAGCGGCCATCATTCTTCGCTCCGCTTTCGGGTTCGTTCGAGTCGCGCATGCAGCCCGCCATGGTCTGCTATCACGGAGATCGCGGTCCCCACGAACCGTTGGCCCTCCGCGTCGAGGTTGAACTCGACCGTGGCCCGAACGCCGTCCTCCGGCCGCCCGCTCGCAGACGTGATCACCAGATACCGGACACGCTTCGGCCTGCCCTTCACCCCGCCCTCAGGGTCGAAAACGGCCATGTCGTCGAACCGGAAGTTGTCGTGCCCGGCCGGCAGACGAGGACCGTCGAGGAGCATCAGCATCCGCCGGTCCGTGAGGTAGTAGCGCACGGGCATTGGCGGGGCGTCGGGCGGAACCCACACACCACCACACGTCACCCACTGCACTTCCCCTTCCTCCAGCAGATGACGGGCAGCCTCCCAGAGTGCTGACTCGTCCATCAGCGCATCACGTTCCCGACCAGACAGAGCCAGAACGTCGGCGAAGCGGACACCGAATGGCTCAACAGCGTGCTCGGTAACTGGACGCGCCTTACGGAAACGATCGAACAAAGACACTGGATTTCCTCTGCCGGACGGGCGCGGCCTACCGGGACGGAATGCCGCGCCCCGGACGCTACCCCGCCTGGCAGTCAACCCACCAGACCGGTGAAACCACCCTTCGCGGCCGGTGACACGGCTTTTGTCAGCACCCCAACTCGGTCGTCACCGGACGGGTAACCAACTCGACCCGCTGGGTGTTGAGCGTGCGTCGTGCAGCGCCGCGGTCAGGCGCCTTGCGGGTGGAGGTCGAGTGCGATGTAAGGGGCGAGTGCGTGCAGGAAGTCCGGTGCATCGAAGATCTCACCGGCGGAGGCGACGCCTGCGGACTTGGTGCGGCCGGTCAGGACGCGTTCGAGGGCCTCGGCGACCAGGGGCGCGGTGATGGCGTAGATGTCCTGGCCGCTGGCCGCCGCCCGGCGTTCGACTCCGCCGGAGCGTACGACGGCGTCGACGAGGAAGGTTTGGTCCGAGCGCCCGTCCTCGTCGGCGGCGATCGGTGCCGGTGTGTGGGGGGCGGCGACGTCCCGGACCGCCTCAATGGTCATGTAGGTGGTCACGTCGGGGATGGACAGGTGCTGGGGAACGGTGACGACGTCCGCCATCGTGAACTCCCCGATCACGTCCCGGACCCCCATCGGTTCCGGGAAGGTCCACTGGAGGGTGGGCGGGGCGTCGGTGCGGCGCTCCCACTGCCCGCCGCTGTAGCGCAGGCGGACGTCCCCGCGCCGCTCGCGGGAGACGGCACCGGACAGGCGGGTGCCGGCGGTGGGGCGCCAGCTGCTGAGCGCGTAGGCGATGTGGGCCTCGTCTGCTGCGGTCCAGTCGCCCATCGCCGTGGTGGCCAGCAGGTCGCCGAGGCCGCCGAAGAAGGCCATGGCTGGGACGATCACCGCGCCCGCTTCTCGGGCTCGGTCCCGGTAGTGGGCGAAGGTGTCGAGGTTGGCCTCGAGCTCGGCGGCCACGTCTAGGTACGGGATCTTCGCGCGGAGCGCGGCCTCGATCACGGGACCGGTGGTCGTCGCGAAGGGGCCCGCGCAGTTGATGACCGCCGCTGTGCCCGCCAGGGCCCGGTCCAGCGACACCGCATCTTCGACCGTCGCCACCCGGGGCTCAAGGCCGTGCTCGTCGGCCAGCTCCTGCAGCGCCTGGGCGTTGCGCCCGGAGGGCACCGGGACGTACCCGCGCGCGGCCAGCTCCGCGACCACGAACCGCCCGGTGTGACCGTACGCGCCGAACACCGCCACCAGCTGACCTGACCCCATGAGACTGCTCCCGTGCACTCGAACCACCCCCGCCGCGGTGTCGATCCGCCGCGGCCTGACACCCACATCCTGTCCTCGCGGCAGCACCCCGCACGAGCGTCGGAAACGACATGATGCGTACAGTTTCGGACATGCCCTCTGTCGCGCTGGCCGTCACCGACGGCATGCTCCACTACGAACTGTCCGTGGCCCTCGAGGTTTTCGGCGCCGATCTGACTCACGTTCTGGACCCTTGGTATGACTTCTCCGTCTGCGGAAGCGGTCCGGTACACGTCGACCGCTTCCGCCTGGAGCCCGACCACGGACTCGACCAGCTCGCGCACGCCGACACGGTGATCGTCCCCGGCTGGGCCGACACCGACCGCGAACCGCCCACCGACCTGGTCCAGGCGCTGCGTGCTGCCCACGAGGCCGGCGCCCGCGTGGCCTCTCTGTGCACGGGCGCCTTCATCCTGGGCGCAGCCGGACTGCTCGACGGCAGACGCGCCACCACCCACTGGGCCCACACCCGGGAACTGGCCCGGCGCCACCCTGCGGCCACCGTCGACCCCGACGTCCTCTACGTCGACAACGGCGACGTCCTCACCTCCGCCGGCAAGGCCGCCGCCATGGACCTGTGCCTGCACCTGGTCCGCCTCGACCACGGCGCGGCCAACGCCAACAAGATCGCCCGCCGCCTGGTCATTCCACCCCACCGCGACGGCGGCCAGGCCCAGTTCATCGCCACCCCCCTGCCCGAGCCCGGCAACCACCCCCTAGGCGCACTCTTCCCCTGGGCGCTGGAGCGACTGGACCAACCGCTCACCGTGGAGGACCTGGCCCGCCGGGCCCGCATGAGCTCACGCCACCTCGCCCGCCACTTCAAACACCTCACCGGCACCACACCACTGCAGTGGCTCCATACCCAGCGCATCCGCCACGCCCAGGAACTTCTGGAAACCACCAACGCCACCGTCGACACCATCGCCACGGCTACCGGCATGGGCACCGCTGCCACACTGCGCCGCCACTTCCACCGCAGCGTCGGCGTCCCACCCGACACCTATCGCCGCACCTTCCGCCCCCAAGAGCCAGTCCCAAGCGCACATCACGGAAGCTGACACTTCACGGTCAGTAGCCATCGGCGACCAGTTGACTCCCCACCTACTGGCCGCCGATGGGGAATTTCAACTGGCCACTGTCAGCGCAGGCGAACGACCTTGAGCAGGGACTCGTCGAAGGCCACGATCGGCCCTCGAGGAAGGCCCGGGTGCTGTTGAAACTCGGGTTCTGGGTCACATTCCGTGGTCTGCTTACTGAGCGTTCGGGTGCCCCTGAAGTTGAGCTCGGACAGACTGGGCCACTTGGTCTGCCCGGTCAGCCGATACACGCTCCTGCTCGGGCCGCCGAAGCAGCTCGAAAACGCCCGGCCCACGATGCTCTGGTTGCAGATCTGCCATGCGCGGAACGATGTGGAAGTGCACATGTGCGAAGCCTTCGGCTTCGGCAAATTGGACGACGTAGGTCTTGGCGCAACCAGTCATGCTCTGGAGAGCGCGGGAGAGCTTGACCTGCCACATCCCTAGGGCAGCTGCCTCAGCATCGGTGAGGTCATGAACTGCGGCAACGTGGCGCCGAGGCAGCAGCACTAGCCAGCCGGGCACTGCGGTGTTGAAGGCGTGGGCTACCCGCCAATGCTGGTCATGGACCACGCACTCTCTTGGTGGAAGGTCGTCGAACTCTGCTTCCTTGCTGCATGCGTAGCAGTCGGGAGTCGCCATGCACCAGATCGTAGAACTGTTTCGCTGTGAACCCCTGTCGGTCTTCATCACCAGGCACCGGTCAGGCCAGAAGAACTCTTTTCCGTAGGAGTTGGAAGCCAGCTCGTCCGAAGACTTGGCGCTTGAGCATCTTGATTCGGTTGACGTGGCCTTCGACGACGCCGGAGCTCCAGGGCTGGGTAAGGCCGGCGATGACGGCGTCGCGGTCACGGTTGATGCCTGCGGCGAGGGTATGGAGGCCGGGGAGGTTGTCTTGCCGGACGGCGTCGAGCCACTGCGGCAGCCGTTCGCCCTGGCGCTCGGTGAGCATCTGACCGAAGGTGCGGACGTGGCCGGTGAGTGCGTCCAGTTCAGGGCAGTGGACGAGAACGGCTTTGAGCCGAAGGTGCTCCGTCTCGGTGAGGGTCTCGGGCTGGCGGAGGATCCACCCGGCGACGACGCGGGGTGATGGTGGCCGAGCCGTGACGGATCCTGATGAGAGCCTCTTCTCCCGGAAATAGGCGAACCCGCTGGTAGCTGCCCCGATAGCCGAGCGAAACGATCCCCTCCCACACCCTCCAGGCGTTCGTGCAGCCTTGGTTCCAGCGGTCATCCGGATAAGGCTTGAAGGCGTCGAGTTTGGATAGCCGGCCCTGCCACTGCCCCTTGAACAGGTCCTCCGGGGTGGCTGCGTCGGCGACGAGCTTGACGGTGCGGGAAGTCATGCGGAGTTGGCGGCCGATCGCCCTCCGACTGAGCCCGGCGGCCAGTAATTCGTGGACGGACGCGTGCTTGACGCGGGTGCGATCAGAGAAGCGGTGTCCCCTTGGCCAGGGCGAGCCGGAGGGGTCTTCGAACTTCTCCGGCTCGGGGGCAGGCTGGACTGGATCTGGCGCCAGGACCTGCAGGCATCCGCGGTGGTCTGCGACGCACCGCTCTGCAGCCTCGCTCAGGTTGTGCCAAAGATGCCACCTGTCCGCCACCTGCACCGACTGTGGTGCCCCGGCCGTGGCACCTTCGGCGAAGAACGGTGCCCGATCGCGGCAGACCACCTCCACCCCGGGCTGTGTGGCGAGCCAAGCGGCCAGGCTGGACGCCTCCCGATCGGGCAGCAGGTCCACCGGACGCCGGGTTTTGACGTCGACCAGGACAGTCCCGTAGTGACGCCCTTTGCGGGTCGCGTACTCATCGACGCCTACCACCCGCGGGGCCGGAACTTCGGGGTCGGGCAACGCTTCGACCAGCCGCAGTACCGTGCTGCGGCTCACGGACACGCCGAACACTATCGCCATGCGGGCACCGGCCCGACCGGCGAGCGCGAGGCCGACCGCGGCCAGCGTCGAGCGCAGGCGCTCGGTCCGCCGACCGTACCGACGGGTCAACCCTGGCAGCTGTTCGGCGAAGGTCCGTCGCCCGCACGAGCTGACCGGGCAAAGGAACCTGCGGACGCGCAAGGTCCGGGGCGAAGGCGTACAGCTCGGCCCGGTAGGCGTGACCGTCGGTGGTCCATTCTCGGATGCGGAACAGGTCGGGGCGCGGCACCGACGTGGGAAGGGTGCGGGAGGTGGACGAGCCGTTCCACAGGGTGCCGCCCTCGGTGCCGGCCTCGGCACCAGACCTGCCACGCGACCTCACCGTCGACAGCAGCAGGGCATTCCTTTTCTCCTCATAGCTGGAGATTCCAGACTGAAAGATGTGACCTGCATCACATTTTCTGTTCTTGCTGTCGGTGACCCCGGGGCGAGGCCCTAACAGGTGTCAGGAATTCACCTAGGGAAGGCATCCGATGACTTACGACAAGCACATGAAGGCCCAGACGCGGCTTGCGGTCTTGATCAGTACCAGGAACGACAGCACTCCGACGTCCCCCCGCATCAAATTGGCACGACGCGCCGCACGATGGCTGGTCGGCAGGCCGCCCCAGCAGCACCGCTCACTTGCCAGGCGGGTCGGCCTGGCCGCGGACGCCGTGGCAACCCGGCTGGTCGTGATCCCCGACAGCCCCCACCTGCGCGAGCGCTATGGGGTCGACCAGATCCCGTTCATCGTCGACTCCCGTAAGCCCGTCGACGCTCTGCAGCTCGCGTTCAGGTGTCAGCCCCTCACCCGTGAGGCCCTGACCAAGGCATTGCCGTTCAAGCGCCCGTTGACGCTACGCCCGACGTCAGATATCTACGGCGAGCTGTCTGCTATCGCCGCCACATGGCCCCTCCCGACGGGTACCTGCAAGGCCTACAAGGAAGCCCACGACGCGATGACGGCCTACGTGTTCCACAGCGACGAAGAGACAGCTGTGGCCTTCGCGCGTAAATGGAACCTGACGATTCGCAAGCGCTCCGCGGTCCTCAACGGGCTGATCAGCATCGACTGGGACGGCGTGGAGCTCTACGACGACGAAAGTGTGGTCTCCGCGCTCAACCGCCAGATCAGGTCCGAGCGTGACAACTGGCGACCGATCCACACCCGCCAGCTCAAGGGCCACCACATCGTTCTTGGGGTCAACAGCGAGAGCCGCAAGCAGCCCAGGAGCAAGTCAGCCGAGGACCAGTACTTGGACCGACAGCCCTACGGGCACCACCCGTGCCTCGATCTCCTGCTCGTCGACTTCACCCCACAGGAGGCTCAGGCAGTGGCCATGTACGTGTTCGGCAGTTCCAACACCGACTGGCATGACGCGGCGCTTCTAGCCAATGCCTCGGACCCGAAGCGCTTCGGCGAACGAGTCCGTCGGATGGTGAAGCACGCCGCCAAGCGGCACCGCGCGACCGCAAACCCTGCGACGTGCACCCACGGAACTGCGGCCACCGAGATGGGAGTCTGAGCATGCCACCTCTGATCACCGATTTGGCTCAGCCAGGTCTTCCGACCTGGCTGATCGCGGCAGTAATCCTCACCTCCAGTGCCACGACTTTGATCCTCGTCTGCACACGGGCGAGGGCCAGCATCGTTCGCGCCCACGGTGAGTCCGACCGCACCGTGGCAGTCTTCGAGAGCCGCCTCCGCTTCAAGCGCTGGAAGATCACTCGGCGCGATCAGCGACGAACCCGGAGTCGTTCGGCCCAGCAGTGACACGAGGCCCCAGGCAGGTGCTCATCCCTGAACCAGTGACCTGCCTCAGTTCGCTGGGTGTATTGGGCCATTGGGTCTGATAGAAGGGCTGACGCTCCTCTGGGACCGTGGGTTCACCGGTTGGTCCCGTTGGGTCTAACGGGACCAACCGGGTGTAAACAGGCGCGGCTAGAGACGGGACAGGTGCTCGCGCACGGGCTTGGCTAGCTCGGCGTAGAACTCGACGCGGTCCTGGGCTTGGAGGATCTGGGCGCAGACGGTTAGCAGGCCGGTGCGTGCCTCGGGGCGGTCCAGGATGGGGGCGAGCTCGGTGCGGATGCGGGCGGCCTCCTCGGGGACCAGCAGCGCGTACAGGTACAGGGTGGCCGCGTCGTACCCGTACGGGGCGCGGCCCCATCCCTCCCAGTCCAGGATGTGCGGACCGCGGGTGACGTTGCCGTAATGGAGATCGCCGTGGGCGGGGGCCCAGACGACGTCCTCGGCCTGGTGGCCGGTGAACTGGGGGATGACCCGGCGCAGGTACTCCTCGCGGACGGCCTCGCGGTTCGCCGGCCGCGGCACATCGGCGAGGGCGTCCAGGGCCGCCAGCATCTCCTTCCACCACGTCTCGGCCAGCGCCGGGTCCTCGTCGAGGACGGGGCGCGGGAAGACGATCGGGTCGGGGCGAAGGTGTACAGCTCGGCCCGGTAGGCGTACGCCTGGTCGGTCCAGTCCCGGACGTGGAGCAGTTCGGGGCGCGGCACCGAGGCGGGGAGGGCGCGGGAGGGGTAGGGGCCGTCCCACAGCTTTCCGCCTTCGGTGCCGGACTCGGCGCAGACTACGCGAAGCCAGTGCGGGCCGGCGGCGCCCGACAGGGTTCGGCCCCGGTACCCCCACACCCGGCGACCGGCGGCCCGCAGGCCGAACTGGTCGGCGGCGTGCTGCGGCTGGATCTGCTCGACGGACTCGCCGGCTGCGCGGCGGCGGAGCACGGTGTGGAGCATGTCGTCGGTGATGACGGGGGGCCGGCCGCCGTGCTTGCCCTTGCGGGCGGCGGTGTCCAGCCTTCGAGGGTGGACTCGGGATGTTTTCCCGTTCGGTCTCAGCCATTGCGGCGAAGAACGCGAACAGCAGCCGGCCGGGCCCGCTGCCCCGATGCCCTGCGACCGGCCCTACCGGACACTGCCCGACACCGACCGATGGCGCCTGGCACACCGCTTCCTCCGCGACCACGCCCTCACCACCGCAGACCGCGTCACCGGCCTCCTCTACGGCCAGCCCGTCACCAAGATCGCCCAACTCACCGCCAACCACATCCACCACGCCCCCGACGGAATCCGCCTCGCCCTCGGCCCACACCCCATCACCGTCCCCCCGCCCCTGGGCCAACTCCTTCTCACCCTCGCTGAACACGACGACGCCACCACCGGCCACAAGCGCTGGCTCTTCCCCGGCCTTCGGCCCGGCACCCCCGCCAGCACCCGCCACCTACGCCTCCGACTCGCCGCCCACGGCCTGCCCTCCCGCCGAGGACGCAACAGCGCCCTCATCGATCTCGCCGCCAGGATGCCCACGGCCATCCTCAGCGAGACCCTCGGCATCGCACCCACCACCGCCGCCACCTGGGCCGCCGTCAGCGGTAGCCCCCGGGCCAGCTACGCAGCCGAACTCGGACGCCGACGCCCCGTCCCCGGCCCGGCGTCTGATAGGCCTCTGGGGAGGATCACAGGGCATGCACTGCACGGACGCCGAGATCGAGTCCAACTACGTGGACACGCACGGCGCGAGCGTGGTGGGGTTCGCCTTCACTGAGCTGCTCAACTTCCGGCTGCTGCCCGGTTGAAGAACATCGGCAGCATCCGCCTGTACCACCCGGACGACAACCCGCCCGGGTGGTCGGCGCTCGGCGGCTCCCTGACCCGGCCATCAAGTGGGACCTGATCGAGCAGCAGTACGACCAGATGGTCAAGTACGCCACCGCCCTGCGCCTGGGCACCGCCGAGGCCGAGTAGGTGCTGCGGCCCTCACCCGCGGCGGCCCCAAGCACCCCGCCTACTCCGCGCTCGAAGAACTCGGCCGCGCCGTACGCACGACCTTCGCGTGCGACTACCTCGCCAGCCCCGGCCTGCGCCGCGAGATCCACGGCGGGCTCCAGGTCGTGGAGAACTGGAACAGCGCGAACACCGTCCTGCACTACGGCAAGGACGGCGCCCTGACAGGCCCGGACAAGGAACACGCCGAGACCTCGATGCTCGCGCTGCACCTGCTCCAGGCCGCCCTGGTGCACGTCAACACCCTGCTGCTGCAGCAGGTCCTCGCCGAACCGGCCTGGGCGAAGAAGCTGTCCGACGAGGACTGACTGCACTGTTCTGGTCGAACACCAACCCGTACGGCACCTTCCGCCTCGACATGGACAAGCGGCTCGACCTGCTGCCTGCCCTGGTGCCCGGGCCGCGCCGCGCGGCGGATGACGGCGTTCAAGCAGCAGGCTCGGCATCCGGCCGCTGAACCGGAGCAACACCGCCGCCCGCGTCGTGACTACCCGCACCCTTCCATGGAGGTGATCCAGGCGGGAACATCCTGGTGACGGTGGACGGGGGTGGCAGACCGTGGGGCGTAGACGGGGTGCGTGGGCCGGGTCGGCGGTAACGGGAGGGGCCGCATTGGTGGCGGCTGTGCTGGGGCCGGTGACCAACTACGCCAGTGACGCGGTGCCTGGCTGGGCGGCGCAGGCGTGGGTGATCTGGCCGGTGTTCGCCGTGCTGGTGGTGGTCAGCATCGGGCTGTTGCTGTGGAGCCGCCGACTGGATGCCGCACCAAGGCCCCCGGCGCGGCTGGCACCGGTGAGCCGACTGGCCCAAGGCCAGCAGGCTTCGTTACGCCCGCCGCATGTTCAGCGCGTGCGGGGGCGTGAGGGAGAACTCGCCGTGCTGGCAGGCATGCTTCGGCGGCCACAAGGCCGGTTCGCGGTGCTGTGCGCGGTCGGCGGGATGGGCAAGACAACGGTGGCCGCGCAACTGGCCACCCAGGCCGAGGCGGCGGGCTGGCGAGTGTTTTGGGTGCGCTGGCGCGACAGTGCCGAGCTGGCGCAGCAGATGGTGGAGACGGCGCTGGCCTGCGGCCTGCCAGAGGCAGAGCTGGAGGCCGCGCGAGCGGGGCAGGCGAGCCTGCCGGATGTGGTCTGGCGACAGTTGGGCCGGGTGCGGCGGTGGCTGCTGGTGGTGGACAACGCCGACGAGCCGCACGAGATCGGCCCGGCAGGGGAGCCGGTGGCCGACTATCGCGGCTGGATCCGTCCTCACGGCCGGGGCCTGCTGGTGGTGACCAGCCGGGATGGCAGCGAGCAGACCTGGGGTCCGTGCGCACAGCTGCTGCCACTGGAGCCGCTGGCGGTGCGACCTGCGGGGCAGGTCCTGCTGGACGCTGCTCCCGTGGCCGGCACCGCCGAGCAGGCCCGGGAGCTGGCGGCGCGACTGGGCGGGCTGCCACTGGCGTTGCACACGGCCGGCACCTATCTGGCCGGACCCACCAGCCGCTACCGCACCTTTGCCGCCTACCGCCAGGCCCTGGATCAGGAACTGCGGTTCTTGTTGGGATCGACGCACCCGAATGCCTCCCATCCGCAGGTCGCCCGCGCCGTGGTGCGGCACACCTGGGAGGTGTCCTTGGACCAGCTCGCCGGGGAGGGCAACGCTTTGGCCCGCCCCTTGTTGCGACTGCTGGCCTTGCTGGCTCAAGCCCCCGTCCCACTGTCCCTGATCACCCCGAACCTGCTATCCGTCGTCACCGGACACGACGTCACCGCGGCGGCCCTGGAGGCCGCGTTCGCTGGCCTGCACCGCTACGGTCTCCTCGGCCTGCCCCACTCTCCCGGCAGCACCGGCCCGGCGTCGGGCAGCAGTGAGGGGGCGCAGGTGGTGCTGCATCCCCTGATCCGAGAGATCAACGCTGTCGCCCTCACGGCCGAGACCTCCGATCTCGTCGTGTGGCACCGGGCTCTTGCCGAGCGGCTCGCTACGGCTGTGCACGAGGCCAACCAGCGCGGGCGCGCTGGTTGGCCTGCAGCCGTGCTCCTCGCCCCCCACCTGCCGCTGCTGCTCGACTACGCGGACCCGCGCACCGCCGCGCACCACCGCACCACTCTCAACACCCTGGCGCAGGTGCTGCAGAAGGCTGGCGCTTCCGGTGCGGCGCGCCTGCTGCATGAACGGGTCCTCGAGGTCGAGACCCGCATGCTAGGCCCCGAGCACCCCGATACCTTGACCAGCCGCAACAACCTGGGCAATGCCTTGTTCGGAATGGGAGAGCCGGCCGAGGCAATACGTCTGCTCCGGCAGACCCTGGAGGACCGCGCCCGCATCCTGGGCCCCGTGCACCCCGATACCTTGACCAGCCGCAATGACCTCGCATGCGCTTTGGACGGGACGGGTGAGCATGCCGAGGCGGTGCGTCTGCTGCGGCAGACCCTCGACGACCGTACCCGTGTCCTGGGCCCCGAGCATCCGCATACCCTGGCCAGTCGGGACAGCCTCGGTCTCGCGTTGGACGGGATGGGCGAGCACGCACAAGCAGTGCGCATCCACCGGAGCACCCTGGAGGACCGCATCCGTGTCCTGGGCCCCGAGCACCACCTCACCCTGCTCAGCCGCCACAACCTCGCCAGCGCCCTGACCAGGGCGGGTGAGCAGACGGAAGCGATACAGCTGCTGCGGCAGGCGCTCAACGACCACGCCCGCATTCTGGGCGACGCGCATCCGCACACGCTGGCCAGTCGGGACAGCCTCGGTCTCGCGTTGGACGGGATGGGCGAGCACGCACAAGCAGTGCGCATGCACCGGCAGACCCTGGAGGGCCGCACCCGCATCCTGGGCCCCGAGCACCCGGATACCCTTGCCAGTCGCCACAACCTCGCTCTCGCTTTGACCAGTGCAGGTGAGCAGGCCGAGGCGATAGACCTGCTGCGCCGAACCTTCGATGACCGCGTCCGCATCCTGGGCGACGAGCACACGCATACCTTGAGCACCCGCAACGCGCTGGAGACAGCGCTAGCCATGTCCACCCAACGGCCACGGAGCCGGTGGTGGCACTGGCTGCGGCGCAGGAACGTCGCAGCCAGTGGCGGTTGAGGAGGCCCTGTATCCCCGAGCCGCCGCCAAGCGGCAAGTAGCACTCTGTAACTATTGTTGCATTGCGTGAGCGTAGGGGTGGTTGGGTCCACGGCTGTGAGTGTCGGCAAACCCGTGACCGAGGGGAAGAGCGGCAACCCGAGGTGGCCGGCCTTGCCCGTTGCTACGGCTTCGACCCCCGCCCCTCAGGGCTTCGTTTGTGTGCCTGTGCCGTGGGCTCCGCCAAGGTCACTTTCGTCCTGCACGCCGACACTCCCACAGCCGAGGTGCCTTCGCCACGGCGCTGGGGTCAAACGGTACGAAGCAGCCGCCCCGGACCCGGGACGACGGCTTCGATCTGCAGGCCACGCGCCAACATGGTCACTGCCCGAATCCCTGATCCGGCCCGGGTGAGACGCTTCGTGGCCTCCAGCCCTCGGGCCAGGGTCTCCATGACCCTCATCAGCGTCTCCGACGGCACCTCCCAGGCCCGGCGACACCACCCCCAGGTCATCCGTTAGACAGAGGGGACGCAGTCGTACCGGGCCCGGAGGCCAGGGGCCCCATTGCAGGAGCGCGAAGAACATAACGGGGGCGAGGGGCGGGCTGGAGGGCTGAAGATGGCGGGCCCTGACCCTCCAGCCCAGGCAGTGTCTTCAAAGGGGTCTGAGCCAGAGGAACAGGGACGCGATGGTGACGGCTGCCTGGTAGGACTCGCGGGTTTTGTCGTAGCGAGTGGCGATCGCGCGGTACTGCTTGAGGCGGTTGAAGCAGCGCTCGACGACGTTGCGTTTCTTGTAGAGCTGTTTGTCGAAGGCAGGTGGTCTGCCTCCGTCGCGGCCGCGGCGGGATCGGTTGGCCCGCTGGTCTCGGCGTTCGGGGATGGTGTGGCCGATCCCGCGTTTACGCAGGTAGGCGCGTATCTTGCGGGAGCTGTAGCCCTTGTCGCCCAGGACGTGGTCCGGGCGGGTTCGGGGCCGCCCGGGCCCGGCCCGGTGGACCTTGATGGTGTCCATGACCGCCTCGAAGCGGGTGCAGTCGGCGGCGTTGCCGCCGGTGAGGACGAAGCCGAGCGGCCGGCCGCGGCCGTCGCAGGCCAGGTGGATTTTCGTGGTCAGTCCGCCTCGGGATCGTCCGAGGGCGTGATCACATATTTCGTCCCCCTGCCCTGCCCCTTTTTGCGGGCGCCCGCGGCATGCTGATGGGCCCGCGTGACTGTGGAGTCGACCGACACCAGCCAGTCGATGTCACCAGTCGCGTCCTTCTCCGCCTGGACCGCGGCCAACATCCGCGTGAACGTCCCGTCCAGCGCCCACCTGCGGAAACGCGTGTACAGAGTCCTCCAGGGCCCGTACCGTGCCGGCACATCACGCCACGCCGACCCCGTCCGTAGCTTCCACACGATCCCGTTCAGCACTCGCCGGTCGTCCAACCGCGGCCGCCCCGAGGACGACCGCGGCAACAGCCCGGACAGCGCTTCCCACTCCACATCCGTCAGCTCATGACGACGCACCATGCCAACATGATCCCCCATCAGAACCCTTTGAAGACCCGGGCTAGTACTGCAACGGTGCTTGCCGTGACTGGTGGCCAGGTTGCTCGTTGGCCTGGTTATGGGTGGAGATCGTGGCGATGTCGGGTCGTGGGCGGCGGGTCTGGTCGAGTTGCATGAGCGTTTCGTGCATCGGTTTGCCAGGTCGGAGCCGCGGGAGTCGGCTCTTGCCTATATGCGGGGGCTGATAGCTCCGCTGGAGCGCAAGAACGGTTGGACGCTTGCCGAGGAGGCTGGTCACGCGGCTCCCGACCGGATGCACCGGCTGTTGAACCGGTGCGACTGGAACGCGGACGAGGTACTCGACGACGTTCGCGGCTATGCGGTCGAGCATCTCGGCGACCCTGAGGCGGTCCTGATCGTGGACGACACCGGGTTCCTGAAGAAGGGCGTCCGCTCGGCCGGGGTCCAGCGCCAGTACTCGGGAACGGCGGGCCGGACCGAGAACTGCCAGGTCGGTGTCTTCCTCGCCTATGCCCGTGCTCATGGCCGCACATTGATCGACCGCAGGCTGTATCTGCCCACGTCATGGACCGATGACCGAGAACGATGCCGGGCCGCCGGCATCGAGGACACCATCGCGTTCGAGACGAAAGTGGTCATCGCCAAGGCCATGGTCCGCCGGGCGATCGCCGAGAAGATTCCGTTCCGGTGGGTGACCGCGGACGCCGCCTACGGCTTCTCCAAGGGCTGGCGGACCGAGCTCGAGCGGGCGGATGTCTTCCATGTCATGGCCACCACCCGGCACGACACCGTGGTCTCCCGCTGGGCGATGGACCACCCCGTTCACGACCTGTTCAACGGCCTTGCGAGGCAGAAATGGAAGCGCCGTTCCTGCGGGAACGGCGCTCATGGCCTGCGGGTCTACGACTGGGCGAGAGTGGAGGTGAGGCCCTGGCACCGCGAGGACCGCCGGCACTGGGTGATCGCCCGCCGAAGCGTCGGCCGGCCGGACCAGATCTCCTACTACATCGCCTACTGCCCGGCCGAGACCACCCTCGACGAACTCATCCACGTCGCGGGCAGCCGGTGGGCGGTCGAGGAATGCTTCCAGACCGCCAAGCAGGAATGCGGCCTGGACGACTACCAAGTCCGCCGCTACCCCGGCTGGCACCGCCACATCACCCTCGCCATGGCCGCCCACGCCTGCCTCACCGTCCTGAAGGCCCGCGAGGCCGACACGGGGAAAGCAGAAACGGATCCTCCCAGCTCATACCCCTCACCCTCCCCGAACTCCGACGCCTGATCACCCGCCTCACCCACCGCCGACCAGCAACCGTCCAGCACGTCATGCACTGGTCCTACTGGCGCCACCGACGACAACACCAAGCCCGCGTCAGCCACTACAAACGACGCGGCCACACACCACCAGAAGCCAACAAACCATCACAGCAAACACCGTTGCAGTACTAGCTGTCCTGCGCGGTCAGGAGAAGAGTCAGGCCTTGGAGCCGGTGGTCCCACCCGGGTGCTCTCCGCGCGAGCGGAGGTGGTCCTGCGCCCACAGGGTCGGAGACGAGCTCCCAACGCGGCGTTCCCATCGGACGGCGAGTCGTTTGAACTGGTGGAGCAGGGCGAAGGTCTGCTCGACGACGTAGCGGAGCTTGCCCATGTCCTTGATGTTCGGGGCTTTTGCGCGGGAGATGACGGGCAGGATCCGGCGTTTACGCAGCTCTTCCCCCGGTTGGGGTTGGAGTCGTAGCCCTTTTCGAAAAGTACCGCCGTCTGCTGTGGAAGCGCGGTATCAAGCCGATGATCGCCCGACGCAGTGTCGCCCTCGGCTCCTGACTCGGCAAGGTGCGCTGGGTCGTCGAGCGCACCTTCGCCTGGCTTCACCACTTCAAGCGCCTGCGAATCCGCTACGAGCGCCGTGCCGACATCCATCTCGGCCTGCTCCAACTCGCGTGCAGCATTATCTGCCTGCGTCGGCTCCGCACCTCAGGATGAAGAAGGAGCCAGGACGACAGACTCCGACGGCCAGCCGAGAACGGTCAGCTCAGGCCACTGCTGTTGCCAGCGGGCCGCCTTGGCCTCATACACCTCGCGCGGGGCAAGCACCGGGTTGGGGCGCATGACAAGGTTGAACACGTCGGAGAGCCCGTGCGGCGCATAGACGCGCCATCGGCCGCCCGGCTCCAGGCGCACGCCCAGGCAGCAAGTGGTCGCAGCGAAGCTGTCGATGGCCGCCTCCGTGGAAGCATGAGGAGCGCACGCGACGCCGAACTTCTGCTCGTACCAGAGGTGGACGCGAGCCTCGTTGCGGACCTCGACTTCCGCCGGCAGCCCTGCGAACGCTTCACCGGCGGCCTTGATCACCGTGTCCTCCGCCTCCCATGACAAGTCACGGTCGTCGAAGTAGAAAACGTCGTAGTCCTTGATCCCGCTGGTGGGATGCCTGTCCGTGACCACGTTCCAGACGGTCTGGAACAGGCAACCCGCCGTCAGGTACCAGTTGGGCAGCCCCAGCCCTGCCGTGCGGTTCAGCACCTCCACCAGCACCTCATTGCGGGCCAGCGCAGACTTCAGGGCGGCAAGCTGCTCTTCGAGCGGGAGGCGACCAATCATTGCCCATGCCTACCACGTGACGGGCCTACAGCGCCCGCAGCCCCCTACTGCGAAGCCCTCATGGAGGATCTGATTCTGAAACGATCAGTAAGTCCGGGTTGCGGACCTTGGGGTTGCCCAGCCGGTAGGCGACCTGCGCGGCGTCCAGCGCCCGGCCGACGACGTACTCGGCGCGGTCGTTCAGCAGGGAGCCGAGCGTGGTGCGGGAGGCGAAGTCGACCCGCTGGGCCTTCCAGCGCTGCGCATCGTGGGCGTCCAGGCCGCCCAGTAGTTCCTCGAACGTGTCCAGTGCGCCGCTATGGGCGCTCTCCTGCCAGGCCAGGAGGGGGTGCTGCGGACGGGCCGTGGCAAGCCATCGGGCCAGCACCGGCCGTTCCGGAGCGGAGGGAACATGCCGGTCGGGGGTGCCCGCACGCACCGGGCCCGACGGCTTCTCGTTCGGCCGGATCCGGGTGCGGCGTCACCGGCGGCCGCCGTCACCGGGGAGGGTAGCGACGCCGGACGACTTCGGCTTATGCGACCAGGCGGGCAGTCACTCTACTGGGCGGACCCGGCCACCGGCTGCCTGTCGCAACGCGGTTTCCAGCCGATCACGAGCCTCGGTCTGAGCGGCGATCCGTCGGTTGAGGACCGCCAGCCGTTCCTGCGCGACCCGCAGGCCCTTGTCCGAGGGCGGTGCCGCAGCCACATCGCCATCCAGACATGGCAGGAACACCCGCACGTCTTCCAGGGTGAGCCCGGCGGCCAGCAGATGGCGGATGTTGCGGACTCGCGCCACGGCCCGCTCGTCGTAGACGCGGTAGCCATTGGAGGCCCGTTCGGAAGAGATCAGTCCGGCCTGCTCGTAATGCCGCAGCGCACGAACGGTCGTCCCAGTTGCCCTGGCCAGCTCACCGATCCGCATACGTCCTACCTCCTGGGTCACTCCTATCACGCCACGACCGCTCCGCCGTCGACTGGGAGTACCACGCCAGTGACGAACGACGCACCCGGGGCGGCGAGCTGGGTGATTGCCCAAGCCACCTCCTCGGGGCGACCGACCCGGGCCAGCGGGGTGTGCGCCAGCTGCCACTCCCGCACTGCGGCCATCTGCTCCGGCGTCAGGCCCTGGTGCTCGCCGATGGGGGTGTCGATCGCGCCGGGGGCGACTGCCGCCACCCGGATCCCACGGGGTGCCAGCTCAACCGCCCAACTGCGGGTCAGCAGCTCCAGAGCGGTCTTGGTGGCTGCATAGACCGAGCTGCCCGGCCAGGCGCGCTGCCCCACCGACGTACTGACATTGATGACCACCCCGCGCGACGCCTCCAGAAGCGGTAGCGCGGCCTGAGCCAGCAGGATGGGGGCGACGACGTTGGTGGCGAGCTGAATTTCGATCATCTCTGGCGTCAGCGTGCCGAGGGCGCCGCTGCGCACGATGCCTGCGTTGTTGACCAGGACATCCAGTCGGCCGTGTGTCTCCAGCACGGCCCGGATGATGCGATCCGGCTCACCCTCGGCGGTGATATCGGCGGTCAGCGGCGTGATCCGGTCGTGCCTGGCCGCGGTCCCCTTGAGGGGCTCGGATCGCCGCCCGATCGCGACCACGTGGGCGCCCTCAGCGGCGAAGGCGCGGGCGGTGGCCCGGCCGATCCCGGTGCCGGCTCCGGTGACGGCGACGATCCTGCTGTTCTGCGCTGCGGTGCTCTTCATGCCGGTAAGCGTGCAACCCTGCCGCCAGCGGCAAGGTCAAGCAGCGCCAGACGGACCTGTGCCTGGTTCACCCAGCTGATCGCGCCGGTCGGCGCCGTGGGCGTGGTGGCCGCCGCTCTGGTGGCGGTGTTCACGGTGGTCTTCTCCGGCCGCCGTTGCTGACGTGCCGCCGCGAGGCCGGATACCCGCGTACGCCGCTTCGGCGGAACGCGCAGGGGCGTCCGTCGTTGACGGGGGTGGGACGCACACCGCTTCCGGGTTCCCCGACCTCGGAAACGGCCCCGTGGTCCTGGCATCTGGGTCCCGCTCCTACCCCTCCGCTGGGGCGGTGCGCATCGCGGAGTGGCGGTGCCAGCCCGGGAGGGCGCCTTGCCCTGTGCGCCAAGGGCCGGGAGCCCATGTGAGTGGGCTGCCGGCCATCCGTCCGCGGCTACTGCACCTTCCACTTCAGCGGTTCCTGGTAGTAGCCCTGGGAGTAGGTCACCTTCCCGACCTTGGCACCCGCGGGGATCAGGTACGGGGCGCACCGGGTGTGGCTCTCGCCCTTCTTGAAGACCGATTCCCCGTCGTCCTCGACGCAGTCCTTCGGCCTGCTGCTCAGATCCCCGAACACGAGCAGGGGGGTTGCCTTGGAGCCGCCATCCGTCTCGGCACCGATGTCCTTCATGATCATGGGGCCCTTCACCGGTTCCCCGCCCACATGCCGCGCGTCCACGTACACCCACGCCACCTTCTGACCCGCGAACTTGCCGTCCTTGAGCTCCTGCAGATCCTCCGGCTTTCCCTCCACGACCTTCTGCGGGGTGATGAGGAACTTCCCCGTCTTGTCCCACCTCGTGATCTCCTGCTCCTTCTGGCTGGGCTGGCCGAGCACGAGTTCCTGCGCGCCCGCCGCGGAGCCGGACTTGGCAGCCCCACCCGGCGAACCGCCTGCGGTGCTGCTGCATCCCGTCGTCAGGGCCACACCGCCAAGGAGAGCGGCGGCCACCAGGCCCATGCGCCGCGGGCGTCGAATACTGTGCCGAGTCGTCATTGCTTCCTGCCATCCGAACGTGAAACCACTGGTCGTGGCCATCGTCCACACACTACTTCGGCCGTACGACAGCGACCGGAGCTCCTCCCGCCCTGCGGGCACCAACCCGCCGGCGACTGCCCCCGCGTAGAAGTACGACGGGGTGCGGTTCGCGGAGGCGTGGGGGAGTCGTGACGTTCTGGACGTGGTACTCGTCCGCCCGAATGTGGTGGCGGAGGTCAGCGCCGATCGGGCCGTTGACCGGGGTGTTTTCCGGCACCCGCTCACGTTCCAGCGGCTGCGCATGGACGTGACCGTGGACGACGTCCCGCGGTTTTGGCCAGGGGCCGGCTGCGGCGCCGGCGCAGGAGTTTCGCGCGCAGGCGGAAGCTGCCGCGAAGGCGGCCGTGCTGCTGTGGCCTGGCCAGCGCCCCGCCACCGGGGACACCAGGCTGTCGCTGCCGTGGCCGTTCTGTCGGCCTTGCTCCGTCTGTTGGGGTGTCAGGCGGCGTGGTGTATCTGCCATATGGAGATGCCGTTGTGCTCCTCTGCGACATACAGGGTGCCGTCCGGGCCGAAGGCGAGTCCGTGGGGTTCGCGGTTGCGGTGAGTGAGCGGGTGTTTGGTGATCGTCCCATCCGGGGTGACGGAGCCGATCCGGCCAGTGGCCCACTCGGTGAACCAGCAGGTCCCGTCCGGGGCGACCGCGACGGCGTGGGGGCGGCAGTCGGCTTCGGGCAGCACGAATCCGGTGATCTCCACGCCTGCCCTCCCGGTCGTGAGCCGTCCGATCTGCCCGGCGCCGATCGGGTGATACGCCGCCATGAACTGTCCGATGCCGAGTGGGAACTCATACGGGCCTTGCCCCCGGGTTTTGGACACCGGAGAGACTTGGATCTTGATGGTCCAGGAGAACGGAGTCTCCGTGGGGATGAAGCATTATCCCGCCGAGTTCAAGGCGGACAGGTCGCGTTGTACCGGTCGAGGCCGGGAGCGACGATCAGGTCGGTCGCCGGTGATCTCGGGGTGAACACCGAGACGCTGCGGAATTGGATCAGGGCCGCCGACGGCCGCCGGCCCGGCGCCCACTCCGCACCGCCGGCCGCCGTGCAGACGGGCGGTGACGACGTTCAGGCGGAGCTGGCCGCGGCACGCAAGAGGATCCGTGGGCTGGAGGAAGAGCGCGACATTCTCCTCAAGGCGGCCCGGTATTTCGCGACGGAGACGCGCTGGCGAACCGCTGCCAGTTCGTTGACGACCACCAGCGCCGCCACGGCGTGAAGCGGCTCTGCGACATCCTCGGCCTCTCCCGCTCGAGCTTCGACTACTGGCGCCGCACCGCGGCCGCAAGAGCGGCCCGGCAGACCGCCGAGGCCGGACTCGCGGCCCGGATACGCAAGGTCCACCAGGACTCCGACGGCACCTACGGAGCCCCCAGAATCACTGCCGAACTCCACGACGAAGGGATACGGATCAGCCACAAACGCGTCGCGAGGATCATGCGGACCATCGGACTTGAAAGGGTCCGTCTGCGCCGCCGGCACCAGA
Organism: Streptomyces sp. NBC_01214; assembly: GCF_026340975.1. Taxonomy (GTDB): domain Bacteria; phylum Actinomycetota; class Actinomycetes; order Streptomycetales; family Streptomycetaceae; genus Streptomyces. Next base: position 5,111,214 of record NZ_JAPEOS010000001.1, read on the forward strand.
CCACCGTCGCAGACCATGCGACGCCGAAGGCGCCGGATCTGATCGGACGTGACTTCACTGCGGTCGTGGTGAACACGAAGTACGTCGGCAGCATCACATACCTGCCGGTCAGCGGCGCGAAGCAGCTCTACCTCGCGACCGTCATCGACCTCGCCTCACGCCGGCTGGCCGGATGGGCAATCGCCGATCACATGCGAGCCGAGCTCGTCACCGATGCCCTGGCGGCCGCCGAGCGAACCCGCGGGAGCCTGGCTGGAGCGATCATGCACAACGATCACGGCTCGCAATATACGAGTAGGGCCTTCGCTGAAGCCTGCAGGTCATCCGGGGTCGTCAAGAGGGAGACGCTCAAAGGCCGGAGGGCCTGGTCGAGCGAGCGTGATGCCAGGCTCGACGCCTTCCGCTGGCTGACCCGCTACAACATCCGACGCTGGCACTCCCGACTCGGTCAGCGGTCTCCGATCGCCTACGAGAACGGCCTCAAACCAGCAGCAACTGCCCTGGCCCAAGCCGCATAGACGTGTTCAAAATCCGGGGTCAAGGCCCCCGCCGCCCGAGCCCGCGATGAACAACAGGGGGCCAGGTGAGCTAAGAAGTCATCTCATTTGGATGGTTGGGTAGACTGACGGTCGTGGCGGGGATTGTTGACCGGCTGGTGCCGGATGAGTTGTGGGTGCTGTTCCAGCGGGTCGTGCCGGAGGCCCCGTCGCGACCGCAGGGCGGTGGTCGGCGTCGGCATGGCGACCGGGAAGTACTCGCCGCGATCGTGTTCGTTGCCACGTCGGGCTGTACGTGGCAACAGTTGCCGACGGCGTCGTTCGGGCCGTCAGGAGCGACGGCGCACCGGCGTTTTGCCGAGTGGAGCAAGGCCCGGGTGTGGGCCAAGCTCCACCGCCTGGTCCTCGATGAGCTCGGCGCCCGCGGCGATCTGGACTGGTCCCGCTGCGCGATCGACTCGGTGAACATGCGGGCCCTGAAAAGGGGGACCTGACAGGTCCGAATCCTGTCGATCGGGGCAAGTTCGGATCGAAGATCCACTTGATCACCGAGCGGACCGGTCTGCCCCTGTCCGTCGGAATCTCGGGCGCGAACCTGCACGACAGCCAGGCCCTCGAACCCCTCGTCCGCGGCATACCGCCCATCCGCTCCCGCCGTGGCCGCCGACGGCGCAAGCCCGGCAAGCTCCACGCTGACAAGGGCTACGACTACGCCCACCTGCGGAAATGGTTACGTCAGCGCGGCATCAAGCACCGCATAGCCCGCAGAGGCATCGAGTCCTCACAGCGACTGGGCCGCCACCGCTGGACCATCGAACGCACCATGGCCTGGCTCGCGGGCTGCCGCCGACTCCACCGCCGCTACGAATGCAAAGCCGACCACTTCCTCGCCTTCGCCAGCATCGCCTGCACCCTCATCTGCTACCGAAGACTCACCAAATGAGATGACCTCTAAGGCGGCGCAGCCCTCATCAACCGCTGTCGAGGCTCCCGAACACACGAGCGACCTATCAATCCACCCAGGACCCGAAGTCCGATCCCGAGGTGATCCCCGACGCCGGCAGGCACCCGGCGTCGTCAAGGTCAGCGACGAAGTCCACATCGGCCCAGCCGCCACGGAACAGCACAAGCGACAACATGGCCTCCGCCGGACCGGATATGACCACGCCAACCGCCCGTCGCTCCACTGCTTGACCGGCCCTTCGGGTTCTTCGGCCATAGCATGGGCGCACTCATCGCCTACCAGCTCACTCGCCGACTTCGCCGTCAGGAGGACCTGCTCCCCACCTGGCTGGGTATGTCCGCCTACTGCGCCCCGCGAGGTGAGGCCGGCGCCGACGGCTGCCCTCACCTGATGTCGGACGACGAACTGCGCCGCTGGCTGCGGAGCGTGGGCGGTAGCCCACCCCAGCTCCTCGGCAACGACGCCGTCTGGCACAAGTTCGCCCCGGCGTTCCGCAGCGACTTCACACTCGTGGACACGTGGGCCCCTCCCCGCAACCCCGAGCCGCTGCCCGTTCCACTCTCGGTATTCGGGGGCCGCCGCGACAAGCTGATCGGCGAGGACCGCCTGCTCTCCTGGCGAGCGTTCACGACGCACTTCCGCGGACTCGAGAGGTACGAGGGCAACCACTTCTACTTGATGAACCACCAGCAGCATCTCGCTGTCGCCATCACGGCCGCGATGCGTTCCGCCGCTCCTTGAGCTCGCTATCACCACCACGCCACCCGCCAGGTGATCAATCCCAAGGGGGTGTCCACGGAGGGTGTGGGGTGGGCCCTCAGGCGCCGGGGCCAACTTCGGGGTGCGTGAACCGCACGGGCCTGCCCAGCTCCCGGGCGTAGGCGATCTCGGCTCGGGTGCTGTCTCCGACGTAGTCGCCGACCACGAGCACCTCATCAGCGAGCAGGATCTTCGACCGGTGCAGTTCGTCGAGTCGAATCTTCAGCGCCTCAGCCTCGACAGGATCAGACCAAAGCTCGTGCGGCGACTTCAGGTCGCAACCAGGCTTGACGACAATCCGTCCAGCCTTGGTCTCCCGTAGATCGGCCTCGTTCATCTCGGCCATGAAACGAGTGGAGCCGCAGATCGCGACGATACGCGGGAAGCTCAGCTGCTTCTTCGCATCGGCGAGCTTCTCCTCGGGGGTGATCAACTGCGGGGACGACACTGGTTCCTCCTGGTGGTCCGGCCCGAGGGGTGTCTACGGAGATGAGAACGAAGGTGTCCAAGATCGCCTTACGGCGAACGTCATGGCCACCCTCGCGCTAGCACTCTATGCGACGAGCATCCCGACCTGGCGCCGTAGTGCCCGCCGGTCGGCCTTACGCCCCGCCTGAGAGACGCCGAACTGGTCACCCCCGCCACGAAAGGACCAGTGTCGGTTGCCGCGTTCACCGCCTCGAACAGCCGAGTCACGCGGCAGGGGGTCGCGGTATCGGCTTGGTCGGCCGGTCCCCTTCCGGTAGCTGCTGGCGGTGCCGGATCGGGCTCGGGTACTGCGACAACCCGAATGAGGGAGGCGTAGTCAGATGACCGCATTGACGGAGCGTTGTCCGTCGGCGATCTTGCGGCGCCGCTGCACCCGGCGCGGCCCGCCGCAGCTCAATGAGCACCTGGCGGCCTCCGGGCCTGGGACTGTCACGCGCGCGCCGAGGACAACCGCCAGCACGTCGATTCGATCCTGACGGTCCATCCGGCCGGCACGCCCGACGATCAGGTGCCTCCAGGCGACATCCTGGACAAGGAACACTGCTGCCTGGTGATCCGGTGGCCGGGAGGTGATGCCCAGCGGGTCGCGCTCGGCCAGCTTCTGTAGGCCTGCAGCAGAGGCGTCCACCCCACGTTCACCCCGCACATCGCCCGCCGGGTCGAATGCCTCACCGGCACCCCCGTGCCCGCGTCCTGATCGCCCCGGCCACCTGCCGCCCGCTCATCATCTGACCACTATCGCTGCGCGCTTCGACGAGGAGACCATGTCCACCGCATCTCACCAGCCCGCCACCAAGCCCGTTGCCGGGCCTTCCACACCCGGCCGCACCGCGGAGGGGGAGCAGATCAGGGCGGTCGCCTCCACGCTGGTGCTCGCTTACGGACTGAACCCGGCAGAAGTAACGCGAATCCCGGAGGGCACCTCGACGGACAACTACGCCATCGTGGACCAGAAGGGCCGTCGGTACTTCGTCAAGGTTTATCGCACTCAAGATCGCCTGGACCTGGAGCGGGCATCGGTCGAACTGTCCGAGTACGCCGCCGACGGAGGTGTCGCGACCGCGCGGGTAACCCGCACGCGCGAGCACGAGCTCATCGAGCCCCGCGGCCGCCTGCCAATGTCCCTATGGTCGTACGTGCCACACACCGAGACTGCCGAGGGCAACCTGACTGGTGCACGGTGGGCAGCGGTCGGCACAGCGATGGGCCGTCTCCACAGCCGACTCGCCACTCACCCCGCCGCCGCACCCATCCTGGAACCTGGTGCCGGGGTGTGCGACGTGGCTGCCGCACGTGACGCTTCAAGAGTCTGATTCTCGCGTACGAGCACAGGCCCAGACTTGGGGAGTTCGAGACGCGGGCTCTGCAGGCGGCGCGTGAGCGACAGGCCGTCTTGGGGGACGTCGAGCGTATCCTTGCTTCGCTTCCACAGTTGAGGTCCAGGTCATGCACGGCGACCTGGCAGGTCCCAACATCCTGCTGAAGAACGACGATGTCGCCGCGATCGTGGACTTCGGGCCACCCACGCCTGGGTACCTCGCCTGGGAAATCGTGCGTCTTGGCTGTGACCCCAAGAGCGTCCTGTCCAACGGTGTGGAGAGCTGGTTGCCGACAAGCTCCCGTTACTTACGGCATGGTCCGCGCGCACATCGCCACATAGCGCGGGGCTCCGTCCGCCGCACCGCCGCGGCCGCCGACGGTGCGACAGGTGACCGGCTGGCTCACCCGGCACCCCACGACCCTGACCGACGAAGACCGGGCCGGCCTGAAGGAGGTCCTGGCCCACTGCCCAGAACTGGACACTGCCGCCGGACACGTTCGCGACTTCGGCGAGATACTCACCGACCACCTCGGCTCCATACTCCCCACCTGGATCGACGCAGTCGAGGCCAGCCAGCTGCCCGGCCTCAGCGGCTTCGCACCACCTGCTCCGGGACTTCGACGCCGTGACAGCAGGCCTCACCCTCAACTGGAGCTCCGGCAGCATTGAGGGCGCGGTGAACCGCATCAAGAAGATCAAAAGGCAGCTCTATGTCTGAGCCGGATTCGAACTACTTCGCAAGATGATCCTGCTCCAGTGACGCTCAGTGAGGGCTCCCCAAGGTCTGTGACAGACCGAGTTTTTCAAGGCCCCTGCTCATTCAGGCGAGTCGGGTCGGCGGCTTGCGACAGGGCTGTCACAGCGTCGGAGATCGCTTGACCTTGCCCCAGAGGGAGAGACGACAGTGTCTGAGTCGATCACATGAGCGGGCGGTCTGCGCTCGCTGGTCAGACCAGGACGAAGAGGGGGAGTTCGTGTGACCGCGACCTGCGTCATTCTCGACATCGGCGGCGTGCTGGAGATCACGCCGGAAACGGGATGGGTGCAACGGTGGGAGGAGCGGCTGAGGCTGCCTTTGGGCACTGTCCATGAGCGGATGCACGACGTGTGGCGGGCTGGGAGCGTTGGGAGCATCAGCGAGCGAGAGGTGCGCGAGCAGGTGGCGGCCCGTTTGGGTCTCGACGCCCCCCAGGTTGAAGCCTTCATGGCTGATCTCTGGGCGGAGTATCTAGGGACGCCGAACGAGGAGTTGATCGCCTATGTGCAAGGGCTGCGCGGAAGCTGCAGGCTGGGCATCCTGAGCAACAGCTTCGTCGGCGCCCGGGAGCGGGAGACGACGCTGTACCACTTCGACGAACTGGTGGAGCAGATCGTCTACTCGCACGAGATCGGTGTCGAGAAGCCCGACCTGCGGGCCTTCGAGGCAGCATGCGCCAGCTTGGATGTGCGGCCGGAAAACTGCCTGTTCATCGATGATGTCGTAATCAACGTTGTGGCCGCCCAGGCGGCGGGCATGCAGGCGCATTTGTTCGAGGGCAACGCCCGGACCGTCACGCGCATCGCAGCTCATCTGAATGCCGGGCCCTTGGCCCCAGAGCAGGTCCCGCTCGGATGACTTCTGCCTGGCCGGTTTTCAGCGGTTGCCGGCCAGGCGTTGAAGCGGTTGATCAGCGCGCCCCTGCGTTTTCGGCTCGGGCGCGGGTGCTGGCGAGGCGGTAGGCGGCGGCGCCCGCTTCGATGATGGTGCCGTTGAAGGTGAGGCGGTCGACGACGGCCGCGCAGAGACGGGGACCGGTGAAGGTCTTCGTCCAACCAGTGGGGCTGGCGGGGTTCGGGATCATCCTTCGTAAATCGAACGACACCGTCACCCTTCGCAACGGCTCCCCAAGATCTGTGCCAGAACCCTCTCGCCGATAAAGCCACGCAACCCACCCCGCAGCGCCGTTCCCTTTCTGAGGCCGGAGGTGTAGCTGTCTCTCACACGGTCGGAACTTCTCTGGAGGGTGCGGGTGGAGCTGGCCGGCGGAAAGACCATGACCGATCTGCACAACCTAAGGGTTGTCCCGTAAATGATCTTTGAGTCGCCTGAGGCGAGGTCGGTCGCAGTGCGATCCGATCGCCTATCCGGCGAGGGCGAGGTTGTGCATGCGGGCGATACCGAGCATGGCGTGGTGGACGCCGTCGCCTTTGAGGCGGCAGTCGCGGAGGATCTTCCAGGTCTTCATGCGGGCGAAGACGTGCTCGACGCGGGCGCGAACCTGCTTGTGGGACTTGTTGTGCGCCTGCTTCCAGTCGGGCAGGTCTTCGCCTTTGCGGCGTCGGTGGGGCATGACGAGTCCGGTGCCGGGGTAGCCGCCGTCGGCGATCGTGAGTGTCCTGCCGACGGCAGCTTTGGCGCCGGATTCCTCCCACGCCTTGCAGTCGTTGCGGTTCCCGGCGAGCGGCCGGCCGACTACGACGACCAGGCGGCTGTCGGCGTCGATGACGATCTGGTGGCTCGTGGAGTACCGGTAGTTCTTGGACTGCTCGGCCACGGCGTGGTCTCGGGTGGGCACGAGAGTGCCGTCCACGATCAGCACGGTGTCCTTGGCGAACCGCTTGCGCGGCTGCAGGGCAAGCATCGGCCCGAGGTGGTCGATGATGCGGTCGGCCGCCGACTTCGAGACCCCGAAGAGTGGAGCGAGCTGGCGGATCGTCAAGTTCGTGCGCCAGTACGCCGCCACCAGCAGTGCCCGGTCCTCCAGCGGGAGACTCCACGGCCGGCCCTTGCGGACCGCGTCCGCACCCTCGCGCCGCAGCACGGTCACCAGCTTCCCGAAACAGCGCGGGCTCAACCCCGTGAACGGGGCTATCCAAGACGGCTCCGACGCCGTAATCACACCAGCCACACCAAGATCATCTCACCTGCGACCTGCAGTTACGGGACAGCCCTTAGTAGCGGATTTGGTGCCTGCCCTGGATACGGACGACAGGCGTGCACTTCCCCGGGAGACGTTGCAAATCGTGGTGGGCACGCGTCACGAACTCACGCTGCACCCGGCCCACGTGCACGGGCTCACCCAGCTCCTGCGCCAGGCCGTCGGCACCATCGGGGCCCGCAGCACGCCCGGCGGCGGCCAGTGCTTCCACTGCGTCGGCACCGGCCGTGCTCACCCGTTGTGGGAGCAGGCCGCCGGACAAGCCTGAGCGCCTGGGCAAGCCCACGGCCCTGGGCAAGGAGTTCCGAGCGGCGCGACCAGGGCCATCCGGGGCCCGGATCCGGGCGGGTACGCATCAATCCTGCCGATCGCGGCGAGGTGGGACGACATGGACTTCCGTGTGATGCCGAGGCGCTACGGGCCGACGGTGCAACTCGCCCCGGCCGGTGAGCTCGACCTGGAGAGCAGGTCTGCTCTCGACAAGCTGTACATCGGCGGCGAAGCCAATGCGGCACCTCACGTTCATGGACGTCACTGGCCTGAACGGCCTGATTACTTTCGTCGACCGGCTCGATTTGCCGCGGCATTCGGTTCTTCGCGTACAACTTGCAGCCGCAGCCATACCGCCTCCTGGACATCGTCGACGCCCTGTACCCGCCCACAGGCGCCAAGGGAATCCGCAGCGGACCCACCGGGCTGCTGCGCCGCTCCCTGTGCGACTCCACGGTCCACCGCGGCTAGGCGCGGGGCAGCCAGGCGTCGGCGAAGTCGGCGTGGTCGCGTGCGCGCTGGGCCCAGTCCTCGAGGAGTCGGCGAAAGCCCGCCATCGTGTACCGCTCCCCGGTGGCCGTGCCCGGCCCCGGGATGCCGGCCATCTCGGCCATGAGCCGCTGGGGCTGGGGCTGCCAGCCGGTGACCAGCACTCTCAGGCGCAGGAGTTCCGCGTGCCGGTGGAGGTCCAGGAGGTGGAACAAGCCGCCGGTGTCCATGGCGTCACGCCGTGCAGGTCTACCAGGAGGTCCCGGTCATCGGTGGTGACGTGGTCCAGGGCCTGCAGGCGCACCCCGCCCGCGTCCTCATCGAGTTCGCCTTCGGCGCTGATCAGGACCGAGTTGCCGCAGTGCTGAACGCCCACGTTGATCAAATTTCTTTCTCCCGTCACCCGCATGCACCGTCCTGCGGGTCTCCATCGTGGCCCGGCCTTCCCCAGGGACGGATGAGGCGCGCTCTCGCCGGCGCCGTGTGAACGAGGGGGTGAGGCCCTGGCCGGGCGTGGGACAGGGCCCCTCCAACGCGCCTTTGTGGGGGACGGTCAGGCACGCGTCGCCGGGGACAACGACTGCCGGTACCGGCGGGACACGACGCTTCCGCCAGCAGCGGCACCCAGGTCATGCTGGAGTCGTGAACGACATGAAGCCCAGCTGGGTGACCGACGATCGGTCACGCCGGTCCGAGTGAGAGGTCAGGCGTTGGACAAGCCCAGGGGGTGCCTGGGCAAGCCTCCGCCGGCGGGGGCAAGCTCAGGCTGCGTAGTCGCCCATGGGGCTGTCCGGTCAGGCGGCCTGGTCCAGGGCCGTGCGCAGACGGTCAGCGGTAACGCGCCGCCGTACGTCGCAGGGCTGCGTCCTCGGTCGTGAGAGCGATGTGCTCGCTGAACAACCACAGCACCTCGAGCACGTCGGCCGGGAGCGGGACGGGGGCGTCGGGATTGACTGCGGGCGCTCGTCGTTCAGCAGGGACCGCCAGCCGGGGCCTCCCTTTGGCTCCTTGACCCAGTACGGGCACTGAAGGTGACGCGTCCTTGTCCTTCTCCTCCTACCCGTACTGGAGGTGTGGGGCCAGCTCGCTGGCGGGGCGTCCAAGGTCAGTACGGCGGGCCGTGTGCCGCTGTGGGCTGGGAGCGGGATGATGTCACCTGCCCCAGATCCTTCGGTACGCCTCCCGGTAGCCCGCCGGATCCCAGGATGTGGCGTCTTTGCTGTTCAGGGCGGTGGAGAGGTGGACGGGTGCGACGTATCCGCTGGCGGGCTTGTCGGTAAAGGCACGGTTGAATTCGTCGATGATCTGCCAGCCCTGTTGGGAGAGCGGCTCTGGCACGGTGGCTGCTTGGTAGTGCTGGCGGTTGATGCGCTGGAAGGCGGAGGGGTCGCCGTCGCCTGCGCCGATGTTGAAGGGCGGGCCGTCGCCTTGCCTTCCCCCCGCTTGGAGAGCGGGGGCGGCGTCTGCGAAGTAGAGGTCGTTGATGGCGACGGAGTAGGTCCAGTTGTTCCGGAAGCGAGCCAGGAGGGAGGAGACCGCCTGGGGGACGCGGCTGGCCGAGTCCGTGATGGGGATGTTCTCGTAGGAAAGGAGACTCACGCCGGAGCAGGTGGCGAGTTCTCTCCGGATCAGTTCGGATTTGTTCCTGGCGAAGGGCACCGAGGCGTCGGTGAAGATGACGGCTCCGGCCTTGCCGTCGGAGTGCGCGATGATCCAGTCAGCGCTGATGGTCGCGACGTCCTCGACCTTGGTCGTGATGTTGGTGAAGAGCCTGGGATGCTCGCTCGGTCCTGGAGCAGGAACTGCGTGCCACCCGATGAGCGGGATGTGCCGGGCATGGGCCTGCGCCATTTGCCGAGAGGTCACTGCGGGGTCGAAGCCGCTGATGACGATGCCGGCGGGCTTGAGGTTGATTGCTTGGCTGAATGCGGCTTGGATCCCGGCTGGCGTGCCCTGACCGTCGATGACCCTGACGTCCCAGCCGATGACCTTCGCAGCTTCTTTCACGCCCCGTGCAACGCCCGACACCCCGGGGTTGGTCATGGCCTGTGCGACGAAGGCGATGGTTCTGTGTGAGGCGGCTTTGGGACCGGTTGTAGGGCCGTTCCAGGAACTGGGGGTGTTCATGGCCTGTTCGACGTTGCCGTTGGCCCGTGCGAGGGTGGCTGGGCAGCCGGCCTTCGACGGTCCTGTGGCGTTGGAGCCTTGATCGCAGCCGGTCGTGACGGTGGCGAGAGTGAGGAGGGCCGCGGCCGCCGTGAGGGGTCTCTTACAGACGGTGTGCATGGGCGATGTCCTTGTTGCGGGGGCAGCGCACGAGATCCGTTCCGGGGTGGGGATCAAGGCGGCGGCTCTCGACGCCGCCGGCAAATCAGGGTGGCGGCGGATTGTCCGTCATGCGAGGACCGGGTGGTGGCGGGAGGCTGTGCCGACGCAGGCGCGGCCGAGGGTCGTGATGGACACGGCCTTCGACGTGGAAGCAGGTCGGGCGGGTCAGACGCGCTCGCGGCTGCAGAGCGGTGGGCCGGCGCAATCACTGCTGGCGGTGCTGTCGTGCAGCCACTGTTGCACGATAGGCCCCGGCGACCAGGCCAGATCCACCGAACGCGGCGAGGCCGTACCTGCGACCGCAGCTACCGGCGAAGTGGGGATGCATCCTGGCTCCTGGGCGCTTGGCGGGTCGATGGGGGCCGGCCTGTTTAGCATGGCGGCGATGGGCCCTGATCCGGCGATGGCTGGCCGCAGCTCGTTGTATTCGGCGCGGTTCGGCGCACGCCAGCGACGGGGGAGCAGATACGAGGCATGGGCCGAGCCTTCCCGCGATCCCGATGAGTTGCCAGTCGTATCTATCACGCAACGGATTGTTCATGTCTCGCTCCAGCAGTGAAGCCTTGACCCACCCGAGCATGCCGTTCAGTGCGGCAGGTAGGCCAGGCGGTGTGGACTGGCCGGCCCACCGGCCCGCCCCTCCGTGGCGTGTGTGCCGATGGGCTACTCGGAGGTGAACTCGGCCCAGATGACCTTTCCCTCAGCGGTATAGCGGGTGCCCCAAGCTTGTGTGAGCTGCGCGACGAGGAAGAGACCGCGGCCACCTTCGTCGGTGGAGGCCGCCTGCCGCAGGCGTGGCGCGGTGCTGCTGCCGTCGTAGACCTCGCAGATCAGGGACCTGTCGAAGATGAGGCGTACTCGGATGGGTTCCCGGCCGTAGCGGATGGCGTTGGTGACCAGCTCGCTGAGCAGTAGTTCGGTGGCGAACGCGGTTTCCTCCAGGTTCCAGTCGGCTAGCTGGCGCATGGCGGCGGCACGGACGTCGGAGACGCAGGACGGGTCGGCCGGCACGTCCCAGCTGGCGACCCGGTCGGGGGAAAGGGCGTGTGTCCGGGCGACCAGCAGGGCTATGTCGTCGCCGGGGTGCTTGGGTGCCACGGCGTCCATGACGGCTGTGCAGGTGCCCTCCGGCGCGCGGCCGGGGTGGGCCAGCGCACTTCGCAGTAGGTCGAGGGCCTCGTCGATGTCACGATGACGGTCCTCAAGGAGCCCGTCGGTGTAGAGGACCAGGCTGCTGCCTTCAGGCAGATGAATCTCCACTGTTTCGAAGGGGAGACCGCCCAAGCCAAGGGGTTGACCTGCGGGAAGGTTCGGGAAACTCACATTGCCGTCGGGGCCCACCACCGCCGGTGGAGGGTGGCCGGCACGTGCCATGGTGCACAGCTGTGTGGTGGGGTCGTATATGGCGTACAGGCAGGTCGCACCGATAAGGGGCTCGCGGTCACAGTCCGTCCCGTCAAGGCGTCCCACAAGGTTGTCGAGGTGAGTGAGGACCTCGTCGGGGGGAAGATCGAGCTCGGCGAAATTGCGGGCAGCGGTACGCAGCTGTCCCATGGTGGCGGCGGCGTGCAGCCCATGACCGACGACATCACCGACCAGCAGGGCGACACGAGTGCCGGTGAGCGGGATGACGTCGAACCAGTCGCCCCCCACGCTGGATTCAGCGGGCAGATAGCGGTGAGCGAGCTCGACAGAGCTGTGCTCGGGCAAGGAGTGAGGAAGCAGACTGCGCTGAAGCGCCAGGACTGTGGTGTGTTCGCGGGTGTAGCGGCGGGCGTTGTCGAGACACAGCGCCGCACGGGCGGTGAGTTCCTGCGCCATGGAGAGGTCGTCGTCACCGAAGGGAGAGGAGTCCCCTGAGCGGTAGAAGGTGGCGATGCCCAGGACCACGCCGCGGGCCAGTAGGGGGGCGCTGATGAGGGAATGCATGTTCTGGGCGAGCAGCATGTCTGTGCGCTCGAAGTCCTGAGCGCGCCAACCGGCGGCAGCCTTCAGATCGGGCTCCAGCACCGCCTGCATGCTGTCTAGACATCGCAGATGAGGTGTGCTCGGCCGAAGGTCCACCCGCTCGCCGACCGGGTAGAAATTGCAGTCCTCACGGATGCCGTGGACCACTGTGCGGTGCAGGTCGGTGCGAGGATCTACGGGTTCCTCCCCATGCAGTACTGCCTCGGGGAGGTCAATGGTGACGAAGTCCGCCAGACGAGGTACCGCCACCTCGGCCAGCTCCCACGCGGTGCGCTCCACATCCAGCGTAGTGCCGATGCGGGTGCTCGCCTCCGCCAGCAACTCCAGACGGCGTCGCGCCGCGACGGCCAGCCGCCCCACAATCGGCTCACCCAGCAGCACCAGGCGGTCCGCCTGGCCTGGCACCAGCACAGGAGTCCGGGGCCGCATAACGGGAAGTGTCGCAGGCGCGTGCTCAGCCAGCGGGAGAAGAGAATCACCGAAGCGGGGCAGGCGAGGGCTACCACGCCGTGGCACATCAATCGGCAGGACGACCTCGACGACAGAACCCACCACCCCCGAAGGGCTCGTCAACGGACGGCTCAGAAGGGTTGCCTGTCGGCCGTGGGACAGGGGCACCACCGCGGCGGCCCGCTGGGCCGAAGAGATCAGTTCGGCGGCCTTCGCCTGCAAGACCACCTGGTCACGCCAGTCCAGCCCGCTCCGGGCCAGACCATCCTCTCCGATCACGTACCTGCCCCAGAACGGCCCGTCGACGCCCACCCTGCGCCGGGCATCGAGGTAAGCCCGCAGAAGAGACCGCTCCCGTTCCGTGCTGCGCGCCAGCAGCCGACCCTCGATAGCACGAGCGGCGTCGCATATCACCGTCCCCATCGCCAGATCCGCCTCGAGACGGGGACAGCCAAAAGCCAAAACACCCTCGATGTGGCCATTGAGCGGATCGCGGATGGGCATCCCCCAACAAGCGTTCGCCTGGGAACGCTCGGAGAAGTGCTCAGCACCGTAAACCTGACAGAACCGCCTCTCCGCGAGCGCAAGAGCGATGCCGTTGGTCCCGGCAAACTGCTCGGCAAAAACAAAACCGGGCCTGCTGTGGGAGGCAGGGAGATGACGTATGAGTGACGCGTCACCAAAACGGCGCAACAACACCGCCCCGCGCCGGTCGGCGAGTCCCACATTCATGTGGCTCCCCGAGAATACCGCTTCCAGCCCGTCGAGCACTGGCTCGGCTGCATCGACGAGAGGGATCGCCAAGTCCAGATCTTCCCAGAACGGGGGATCGGAGCTGTCCGGCGAAACCCCCATCAGATGACAGCGCTCCCACGAGCCCAGGATGGGACTACGCACGCCGTCCTCGACACGCTCCCCCATGAGGAATCGCTCACGGGCACCCGTGGGGCCGCAATTGTCCCCGTCCAGGCCCCGCTCGATCATTTCCCTCACCGAACGCGCCACGACACTACCTCGATGATCCTTTGGAAGCACCTCTCCCCATACTAGAACCACTGCTCATAGGTGGAAATGATGTGGCAAGCGAGCTGAAATAGAGATGAAGCTCCAGCTGAATCGCGTCGGCCAAGATCGCTGCCCAGGAAGAGCCTCATGGGAGGCCAGGTCTGTTGTTCCTCGTGAGGTGGCCGTTGCCGCCGGTTCATTCGCGGCAGGCCGTCTGAGAGAGCACTGATTATCTGAGGTAGCTCGGGACAGTACCGCTGCGGTGCTGGTTGACCCGCTGCACGGACTGGCCGCAGGCCCCTGCACAGCAGGTGACTGATGGCGTGGGCTTCTCGTCTGCATCGTCGACAGCCCGCTGGTAGCCGTGCTTCGCCAAGCAGGGGGATGTGGTGTTCGGCCAGCAACGGCAGGGAGCTCACATGGAGGCCCGCGCTCGCAGTGTCCGGATTCCAGGTGCTCAGTTCGCGGCGTCGACGGGTAGGGCCGGAATACAGCAAGACCGCATCACCCTCGCCGATCGTGGCTCCGAGTGCCTTCTCGGCAGAGATGACGTTCCTCGGTGTGCACTGCCTGCCCGGTTTCTAGCCAGTCAGCCCTCAGCCTGGTGGGGAAGGCCGTGGAGCACGCCTTTGGTGACGAGATCCGAGAGCCGAGACCGCGCTATAGCGGGCGCCCGCCTTACGCGCGCTGCCGCCGCCGGTACATCCACAGTCCGGTGTCGAGCCGCTGGCGCTCGTAGAGCCGTAGGCGTCCGATATCCCGTTCGTCAGGAGGAGCAGCGTGATTGGTACAGGCGGTGGCGGGGGTCGGTCACAGTCAGGGATGGGCGAATTGCTCCTGCCGGCGTATGGGAATCAGCACATGGTTCCTGTTCATCGGCGGTAAGCGGCGGCCGCACTGCGTTCAGTTCTCACTTGGCTGCCGGGAGGATTGCCCAGTAGGTGACGGTGTGGGCGAGGGTGCGGGTGCCGTGGGCGGTTGCGAGCAGGGTGATGATGGCCATGCCGCGGCCGTGTTCTTCTGGTGTGCAGCTGGTGGTCCAGGTGCCCTTGTTGTGGGCGGGGCCGCCGTCGTTGACTTCGATGCGCAGGGTGTTGTCGTCTTCGGCCTGGTGCAGGTGGAGGGCGACGGGTGGCAGGGCGTGTTCGAGGGCGTTGGTGACGAGTTCGGAGACGACGAGGAGTGCGTGGTCGATGGTGTCGTCGTCCACGTTCCATGCGTGGAGGACTGCGCTGGCGATGCGGCGTGCGGTGCCGGCTGACTCGGGGCAGTGCGGCAGCCACCAGATGCCGGGCGTGTTGGCCCGTGTGTGGGTGACGGGCTGTAGGGGCGCAGTGGGGGAGGAGGCTGCTTCGGTGTGGGGGGTGGTGTCCATGGCAGGGGCCTGCCGGTCGGCTGTGGGAGAGGTGTGGGTGAATCCTGGCTGGTCCGGCTCTGGGCGGTTACTGCAGGAGTTGGTCGAGCACGGTTGAGGCGAGGGCTGCGTCGAGTGCGCCTACCCCGGTGATGTCGGCGATCGTGATGGCTGTTGCGGGGCGGTCGAGGGGTGTTTTGAGTAGTTCGCCCGCCGCGGTGTCGCTGTCCTGGGCGGTGGCTCCGGCGCGGACGGCGTGGCCGAAGTCGCCGTGGTCGATGCACTGGGCGTGGTCGTCCGTGGCGATGACCTGTGCGCGGTGGAAGAGCGCGGGTGGGAGCTCGTTCTTGTGGGGCATGTCCGTGCCGATGCCCGTCACGTGTGCACCTTCGCGTACGTGGGTGGCGTCCAGAACTGGGGTGGTGGCCGCAGTCGTCGTGATGATCATGTCAGCGGCGGCGGCGTCCTGAGCAACTGCGGGCCGGGCGTTCAGTCCGTGTATGCGGAGCTGTTCGCACAGGGCGTTGGTTCTGTGGAGGGTGCGGCCGTGAACGAGCACGGTGCTGATGGTGCGGAGTTCGGCCAGCCAGGTGGCCTGGAGACGGGCTTGTTCGCCAGTGCCGAAGACGGCCAGGGTCGTCGCGTCGGGGCGGGACATGGCGTGGGTGATCAGCGCGCCCGCTGCCGCGGTGCGCCAGGCTGTCAGCAGACCGCGGTCGTCGAGGACTGCGCGGATCTGTCCGGTGCGGGCGCTGACGACACAGACCAGGCCGTGATTGGAGGGGATACCGAGGGCGGAGTTGCTGTAGAAGCCGGTGGCGATCTTGACGGTGAAGTGGGCGGCGCCGGTGATCCAGCCGGCTTTCACGTGGCAGTCGCCGTCGGCTTCGGGGAAGGCCATGTGGAGCGGGGGCGGCACGCTGGTACGGCCTTCGGCGTGGGCGATCAGTCCGTCCTGGACGGTGTCCAGGACCTGCCGCGAGGTGACCGTCCGCTCGATGTCGGTCAGGCCGAAAACGGGGAGAGTCATCGGCGGGCCCGCATCCACGAGGCGAAGGCGGCCAGGCCTTCTTCCGGGTTGCGCCGGCCGATTCCGATACGGAACCGGTCGGCGGGGGTGGCGGTGAGTTCGGAGTGGTAGATGCTCGCGGGCAGCAGCAGGACACCGGCTTCCTCCACCAGACGGGTGCAGAACTCCTCCACCCCCTCGGCGCCGAGATAGCGGGGATAGGCGACGCATCCGCCGTCCGGGGCCCGCCACTCGAAGTCGTCCGCGAACTCGGCGAAGAACGCCTCGAACGCAGGCAGGTTGGCCGCGATCCGGGCCCGGTTGCGATCCAGGAGCGTGGCGCGGGCCTTCAGCGCGATACGGGCCAGGACCTCGCTGGGCGCGGAGTTGCAGATGGTCGTGTAGTGCTTGGCGCGCTCCAGACGGGAGCGCAGCTCGCGGTCGCGACAGGTGATCCAGCCGATCCGAAGCCCGGGCAGCCCCAGCGACTTGGAAGTCACGTTCAGGGACAAGGCGCGTTCGGAGAGGTCGGTGGCCTGCGGCAGGATACGGGCCGGGTCGCGCTCGAGACCTCGGTAGACCTCGTCGCTGAACAGGTGGATGTCCCGCTCGTCGCACAGCCGGGCGAGTGCGGCGAAGTCGGCCGCGTCGATGACCTTGCCGGTCGGATTGTTGGGGAAGTTCACCGAGACGACCCGGGTGTTCGGCCGTATCGCCGCTGCCACCTCGTCGAGATCCAGGGCCCAGTCCCGGTCCGGATCGAGGGCCACCCCGGTGACCTCACACAGCGCCATCGGCACGGTCTCGGCGGCCTGGTAGTTCGGGGTCACCACCACCGCATGGTCGCCCGCGCCGAGCAGGACGTTCATCGCCAGGTAGAGAGCTTCCTCGGCACCGGCGAAACAGATGACGTCGTCGGCGCCGGCGCGCTCGTACATCTGCGCGATCACGTCGCGAAGTGCCGGGTCGCCGAACGTCTCGGTGTAACCCAGGGGCAGGTTCTCGAAGGCGTCCCGGTCCTCGTCGTCAGCCAGCGCGAGGAGCTCGCCGAGCGTCATGGTCTGCACGTCGGAGGCGGTCAGGTGATGGCGGGCGGTGAACTCCCACCGCGAGAAGTACGTCTCCAGGCGGAAATCGGGCAGACGGGTCATGGTGCATCAGTCCTTTGTGCCGGGTGTTCTGAGCTCGGCCAGCAGGCCGTAGACGGTGGACCGGGACACCCGCAGCGCCCCGGCGACGACGGGGGTTGCGCGGCGCACCGCGAACACCCGGGCCTCGTCGAGGCGGCCGAGGACGGCTAGGCGGTCTTGGCGGGTCATGCGTTCGACGGGGCGGCCCGTCTCTCGGACGTAGGAGCCGATCACATGCTGGATGCGCTCGGACCAGTCCTCCTCGAACAAAGGCTCGGGGCGCTGCACGATTGGCGCGCCGAAGGCGGACAGGACCGCCGCGGCCTGCTCCAGCGGGGTGCGGTCGAGGTTGATGCACAGGACCGCCGACGGCCGGTCCTGCGCATCCCGGAGAATCGCGCTGACCGAAGACAGGCGCCGGCCGTCCACGAGCATTTTCGGGTACGGCCCGTACACGTCCTGAGCCGATTGGGCGAGTGCGTCCAGCTCGCCGAGCAGCGAAGGATCTCCCGCCCGGCGGGTGGTCATCGGGTTCCAGATCTGAAGCACCTGGTCGGTTTCCGGATCATGTAGGACCACCTCGGCATACGGGCCGAGCAGTAGTGCGACGGCCTGGCACACAGGTCCCCACATCCGAAGACGAGGGTCGCGGCCGGCTTCTGTTCCACTCATGGCTGAACTGTACGTCCAGTCTGGACATAGTGTCCATATCTTGCTGGGATCGTTTCCGGGGCCGAAAGTGGGGGCCGGTCGAAGCGGACCTCGTTGGCACGGCGGGTGCACGGCCCGCCCCTGAAGATGCACCAGAGTTCCGTGGCGGGTTTCCCGTGGTCCTGACCCCTGACGGCCTGCGCCGGCCTGGCCTCGGTAGGGGCCTGACAGCGCGCCGCGGTGCTGGTGCCTGCCTGGCGTTCGATGCTCGGCCTACGCGGGCCGGGGCGACGACGCACCGCGGACTCGGGTGCTCTTACCTGCTGGTGCGATCCGGCCGCCCCATGCAATTGCCTTGTTGTTCCACACCAGCCGCCGGAACCGTGGTAAACGCAGCGCCCGGTTGCCCGATCCGGACAGCGTCCGACTCTCACGTCTGGGAAGCGGCTCCCTTCCGCGGGTGGCCGCACGCCTTCACCCGCCGAGACGATCATCCAGAATGGAAACCGGGCTGCCATGGCCACGCCGGGCGGGCATACGCCACCAGCGCCACAACTGTCGGCCCGCCGGGCGGCTGACCGGCTACCGCGCGGCGGGATCACTCGCAGGCGACACCGTCACCATCACGGTCAAGATGCGGCCCGAAGCCAGGATCGCCACGCCGGATCGGAGCCGCCCCCGCCTGCCTGACCGCAGTGCAGTTCCGGTACGACACCGAACTCCCACCCCCAGAGCCCGAGCTTCGGCTTCCGCCAGTACTGGTGCGGGATGAGGATCCGCCGACGGCAGGAGCGCTGCCGGAGGTCCTGACCTTGCCGTCATCGGCCACCGCCTGGCGCCCCGGCTCCGCCGCGGCCTCACCCTGAGGCCGCCGGGCAGTACCGGTCGTCCTCTGAGGTGCAGCAGGAGCCGGCGGCGCCAGTGCATCCGCCGCCTGCGGCGACACCGGGAATGACCCCGGGGGAGGCGTCGTCGGAGCAGCCGACGCGGCGACCGGTGCGGAAGCCGCCGGAGCGGGGGCGGTAACCGTGACCACGACCACCGGCTGCGACTGAGGTTGCGGCTTGGCGTCAACGCTGGCGGGCTTCGGATTGGCGCCGGCCACCAGCAGCACTCCGAACCAGACCGACGCCAATACGACCGTCACCGCCTTGCCGGCCTTGTCCCAACGCGCCATGAACGCCAGCGCGGCGCCGAGTGGGGGAATGAACAGCGTCGCGACGACCACGGCAGGAACCGCCAACGCGGGATGCCAGCGGCGGCCCGGAACGGGTGAAGACAGGCCGGTGTCAGAGGGTGGGTACACATGTCTCCAGACTGAAAGCACGAAGGAAGGGCGAGTCACGGGAAGGTGAGAGCCCACCGACCACCGGGCAGGGCCACGATCAGCCCCCCACCGGCCGGCACGCCCCCACGCCGCGCAGCATCGGCTCGCAGGGACGCACCAGATCAACGCCTCCACCGCCCACTGGTCACCGGACACCACCCAGCAATTGCTGAGGAACACCGCACCCGCCGGCCGGACCGCCGGCCTGTGTCGGGGCGCTCGGCCTGCAGTGAATACCTGCTGCGCACCGGACCGTCGCTCATGCTCACCACCCACAGCCCGCCACATCGCTGCTGTCGCCCCGGTTCGCTCCTTCATCGTCCTGCGGGCAACGGAGAACGGCACGACCGGAGCCACGACGGCCGACCTCCCCGTCAGCAGCGAGGAAGCCGCGGCTCTGGAGCGCTACCTCGACTTCAGCCGTGCCGAGGTCATCTTTGCCTCCGCTGTTGTGCTGGTCGAAGGACTGGTCGAGCTGTACATCCTGCCCGCCCTGGCCGAAGCCGCCGGCTTCGACCTCGACGCCTACGGCACCGTGGTGGCCAGCGTCCACGGCACTGACTTCAAGCCCTACCGGGCGTCCTCGGTCCGAAGAGCCTCGACACCCCCAAGTGGACGCGCCCTCGACAAGCTCGGTCGGCAGGAAGCCGGCCTCAAGCGAGGCGCGAGCCGCTGTACGGCGGCCCGGCCATGCCGCCGTCGAGCAGGCCCGCACCGCGGCGACCGCAGGTCAAGAGGAGTGACCCGGCCGTATGACCCGCCCGCATGCCTAAAAGGGCAGGTCAGCGAGCTTGTGCGCGAATCGGTAGCCAGCTGGGTATACCTGTTGGCATACTCGGAAGCATGGCAGACACCAGTGTGAAGATCGACGACACCACCCGAGACCGACTCAAGGCACTGGCCGACGCCGCGGGCGTGACCATGAAGGACTACCTCGCGCGCGTCGCCGCGGAGAAGGAACACGAGCAGCTGCTCGACACCGCCACGGCCGCGTTCCGGCGAGCCATCAGCGCGCCCGGGGTCCTGGACCGCTTCGACGCCGACTTCGGCGGGCTGCCGCCGGCCGCCGCCCACGACACTCCGCGGGCGGCCTGAACCGGTGGAACTGCTCGTCGACTACCGATGGCTCCTGGACCGCCAGGAGGACATCCTCCGCTCCGACCTCACCGTCAACGACCTCTCCGTGCTGGTCGGCATGGCCGCCCGGCACCGGGTCAACACCCCCCGCCTGGACCAGGCAGACCCTGACGCGTTCTGGCGCGCCGCGGCGTTCCTGGAGGAGTGCGTGCTCCTGCGCCCCCTCCCTGCACGCAACGAGGCGTACGGCTACGGCGTCGCTCTCGCCTACCTGGAAGCCTCAGGGAAGCGCGTCAATGCCGAGTACGAACCGTGGCGCGACCTCATCACCGACATCCGATCCCTGCGACTCGACTCGTACGGCATCGCGGACCGAATCCGATCCCTCCAGGTCGGCTGAGCTGGCCTCTTACGGGCCTGAATCAGGCTCTTACGGGCCTGATCATTGAGGCGTAGACCGGTGAGTCGGGGAAGGGCTGCTGCTCGCCGATCTTGGAGTAGCCCCACGCCTCGTACACGGCCTGCACAGCTCCGTTGCCAGCCGCCGGGTTCACCAGCAGGGTGACGCGTTCTTCCTGGCGCTGCGCCAGCCAGGCTTCGTGGAGCTGCCAAGCGACACCGCCGCCCCGCCACGGCTTCCGTACGACGATCTCGTTGAGCGCGACCGTCCGCTTGCCGTTCTCGGCGGTGAAGCCCTCGGGCAGAGGTTCCTTCATCGAGGACCACCAAGCCGTATCCGCTCCGAGCGGGACACCAAAGCAGAAGCCCACGGGACGACCATCCTCGTACCCCATCACCGCGGACCATCCCGGCCGTGAGGAGTATGCGGTCAGCCGCTCGTCGAATCGGACGCGCGAGTTGAACGCGTTTTTTAGCTCGAAGTCGTGGTGTCGGACTTCGACGTGGATATCGAGGATGGCCTGCCGGACGAGCGGCAGCTGCTCCGCCGTCACCTGCTTGAGGTCGACCGTCACGGTTGGGTTCCCTTCGCCTCGGTGTAGCGATTCATCCACTCCGAAGTGCACGACGCGTTCGGCGCCGCAGCACTTAGTTCTCGGTGGAAGGTGTGGAGCAGGGTGCTGGTCCGCCCCGACAGTGAACCACCCGCTTGATCGGGCAGAACCGTCAGGGCCGTTGCGCATGCACGCTCGACCTCGCCCTGGTGCAGCTGGGCCAGGGCGAGCGTGGCGGAGTAGTACCCGCGGTTGCGGAGCAGATCCGGGCGTAGGCGGGTCAGGGTGCGGTGCAGGAACGCCTCTGCCTCCGCGTGCCGGCCGGTGTCCTCCATGACTAGCGCCGTCAATCCGTTGAGCTCGGCTTCGTCGTAGAAGCCGATCCACGACGGCCGCTGCTCTCCGGGGTCGGCCTTGCAGAGCGCCGTGCGGGCGTGATCGAGGGAACGCAGCGCGCTGGTGTACTCGCCCGCCTGTGCCTGGGCGCCGGCGAGTCGTGCCGTCGCAAGGGATCGGTAGAGCGGGTCGCGCCGACAGGCGGCGGAGGTGCGGCCAGCTTGCGCGGCCGCCAGTGCTTCGCTCTGCCCCCCCCCCGGGGCGCTGGCCGGAAACGAGGACCTGGTGGCTCCACAGGCGCAGCTCGGCGACCGGGTCCTGGGAGAGGCGGGCGTAGCGCAGCGCGCGGTCGAAGTGGCGTTCGGCCCGGTCGGTTTCGCGGGCGTCGATCGCCGCCCACAGGGCGGTTCCGGTGAAGGCTGCAGCGCTCGCGTAGAGCCGGTTCTTCACGCGGTCTGAGGCGGTACCGACCCTGATGCGTTCCAGGGCGTGGTGTGCGAAGGCCAGGGCTCGTCTTTCAAGGGTGAGAGTTCCGCCGGCCGCGTTGTCGGCCGCGACCAGTTCGTCGAAGCGGTTCTCAAGCGCGGTGATGTCGCTCATACCGACGCGGGGTTTCGCGGCGGCGTCGGATATGGGCAGCAGTGTGGTGGCGGCCAGTGCGGCTGCGGCGGCGGTGAAGCGGCGACGATCACGATCCACGGGGTCCCCTGGTGGTGCTAAGTGAGGGCGCGAGGACGGACCTGTCGGAGGGACGAATCCCAGTTCCTCGGCGCTCACTCCGAATTCTGCTTCCAGGACCCTGCGCTGTCTCTCCTGCGGCCAGCGTGTTTTTCCCCCAGCCAGTTCCTGATGTGCCGGGCTTGGAGCGTCCCAGGGCGCCCGGTGAGCTGTTCGACGCGGCTGTTGAGGCACTTGGCGAGCTCCGCCTGCGAGAACCCGGCTGCAGCCATGCGCCCCGCCAGATGGACGTTGTGCGTCATGTACTCAACGCAGCCCTCAGCGGCTCACCGTGATGGCAAAGAAGGTAAAAATTACCCCCTGCCTGCAGCGCGATGACTCGATGAATTGCCTATCCCTGCAGCGCGGTTGCGCGGTTTGCTCATACGCCGGTGGCGCAGAGCGTCATCGCTCCAGGACGATACGTCAGCACGGAGGCTGCGCCATGTCGATTGCCGCACCACCGCTCGATTCCGTCGCCCTGCGCTGCGCTGGGTTGCGCACCCCCCTGCCGCAGCAGCGCCGAGCCGAAGCGTCCTTCGAGCGCAGCGGACAGTTCGACCGAGACGCGCCCCGCACACGGCAGGCGCGCCTCATCACGAAAGCTCTCCTGCGGCTTTGGGGATGTGCCGAGCACCTGGACCCCGCTTGCCCGGCGGTCTCCGAACTGCTCACGAACGCCTTCGTGCACGGGCAGGGCAAGACGGTGACCATGCGGGTGTCTGTCTCCGACACCCATTTGCGCATCGAGGTCCGAGACAGGGGTCCTGGACGCCGCAGCCGCACTGCCCGGACGCGCTCGCACTGCCCGGACGCGGCACGCTCCTTGTGGAGGCCTTCGCCGATGCGTGGGGCGTCGCCGAAGACGGAGCAGTCTGGTGCGTCTTCCACCACGAGACCTCAGGCGGCACCCAGTGAGGCTCGACGTCGGCGACACGAGAGAGGCTGTGCTCTTACAGGTACTCGAAGGCCTCCGACGCTCATTCCCGCCCCCAGTCGTGCCGGACTCGACTTTCGATGTCCTCAACGCTGTCCTCGGCCCGGACCACGTGCCCGACGAAGACGAAGTACCCCTCCTGATCATGCGGATGCGCGGCTCCCTCATGGAGCTGCTCCCCAGGGTCCCTCTCCACGACGCCAGGAAGCCGGACTTCGCCGCGCTCATCGCGAAGGCCCACCTCCTGCTGGATACGGAGCCCCCGGCGACTACCTCGGCGTCCGAATGCACCTGAGACGCATGGCGGTGGCCGGCCTCGGGCTGGTCGACCTCCTGGCCCCTCTCCCGGTCCCCACCCCTGAACCCTCGCCGATCGCTGAGGATTGCCATGTTCTGCCAGCACCAGCCGTGTTGTCCGACCTCCGACGCCTCTGACAGAGAAGCAGCTCGCCCAGTGGCGCACCACCCTGAGCAGGGCTGGAGCCTGCTGTGCAACGGGGTGCTGCTCTTCGAGGACACAGGGGAGCTTCTCCCGAACGGCCAGATCGTGGAGCCGCACCGCTCGCGCACCGCGGCGTCTATTGCCAGCGGGAGGAGCCGGTGAGCAGGCTCGCACCGCCGGACCCGGAGTTCCTGCCGGGGATCCAGGTCGACACCACCTACACCCTGCACGGGTCGGTGCCCATCGTCACCCTGTTCCATCCCCACGCGCACACCCGCAATATGGCGGCCGGCACGGCGATGCTGGCCATCGCGAGCGGACTCGGCCTCCGCTACGGCCGGCACTTCCCGCGGACAGGCCAGTGCGTCTACAACATCCGGGACTACTGGGCGCTGGACTACGGACACCCGCGCGACGTCCTGACCTTCTTCCCGCAGGACCTCATCTGGCCGTACGTCGTGCGCGGTGGTGGGGGCTGCTTCGTGGCCGTCAGCCTGGAGCACGAACCCCGGCCGGCGAACGAGGTCCGCATCCTTACCGGCCGGGTCGCCCTGAGGTACCAGGCGCCGCGTGAATGGATCCGGGCACGGCGAAGGTGGCGACTGTGGAGAAGCGCGATTTCTGGGACCGGCCCGAAGGCGACTGGGGCGAGGGCCGGCCGCAGGAGAGGGCGCTCCTGGAGCTCCGGGAGCACGCGCACTCCTGCTACCGCCTGGGGTCCTTGGCGCTGTCCAAGGGGGACCTGGAGGTGGCCGAGAACTGGCTGTGGAAGGCCGTGGAAGCCGATCAACCTGGAGGCTGGTTCCGCTTCGCCGTCACCGTCCACCGCCGCGGCCCCTGTGTACTCGGCGACGACGTCCTGTACCCGCATTTGCGCTATCTCGTCCAAGCCGCCGCCGAGTTCGGGCACGGTGATGCGCATTGGATGCGCCCGCTGCTGCGAGATCCCTCTGCGGTGCTGGCGCCGTTTGCCACCTGGGAGGACCCGGACTACGGACCTGAGCTCGTTACCGCGCTCCGGGCCGGCCTCGATGTCCTTCCCCTGCTTGACCACAACAAGGAAGAGGAAACCGGATGAACCATCTCGAGACCGTCGGCCCCGAGGCTCTGCGAGCCGACATGGTGCGGGCCCTGCACGACCAGGAAGCGATCACCTCCCCGTCGGTCGCAGCCGCCTTCACCGCAGTCCCCCGCCACCTGTTCGCGCCGGACACTCCCCTCGAACAGGCCTACGACCTGCACGGCATCATGCCCGTGAAGAAGGACGGCTACGGGCTCGACATCAGCGTCATCTCCGCTCCGCACCTGCAAGCGGTGATGCTGGAGCAGGCCGATATCGAGCCGGGCATGAGGGTGCTGGAGATCGGCTCCGGCGGCTACAACGCCGCCCTCATCCAGGAACTCGTCGGGGCCGGTGGCGAGGTCACCAGCCTCGACATCGACCGCGACGTCATCGACCGGGTGCGCAAGCATCTGGACGCCGCCGGGTACACCCGGGTCAAGACGGTCGTGGCCGACGCCGAAAGCGCCGTCGTCCTTGGGCACTTCGACCGGATCATCGTCACGGTGTCCGCGTGGGACATCCCGCCGTCGTGGATCAGCGGACTCACGGCCAAGGGCCGGCTCGTCGCCCCGCTCACCGTGTGCGGCACCACCCGCTCGGTCGCCTTCGACCGCGCCGGGGACGGCCTGCTCAGCCGCGCCTACCGGCTGGCGTCCTTCGTGCCCATGCAGGGCGAGGGCGCCGCCCCGGACCGCAAGATCATGCTGCTGGACGGCGTGGCCCTGCAGACCGACAACGAGGACGTCCCGCTCAACGCACAGGCCCTGGCGCGGGCCCTGGAGGGCGACCGGTTGGAGATGTGGTCGGGAGCCGCCTACGACTTGCCCGACGAGCTCGATTGGTTCCTCACCCTGAGCCTGGCGGCTCCGGCCCGTCTGCACGCCGGCCAGGACCTGATCGACAGCGGTCTCGTGGAGCCTTCCGCACGCCTGGGCGTGGCTGCCCTGGTCGGTGAGGACAGCATCGCCTACCGCACCCGGCGCCCGAACACGGACACCGGGACGGCTGGGTTCGAGAGCGGCGTCATCGCCCACGGCCCGCAGGCCGAAGCGCTCGCCGCCCAGTACGTCGAGCTGCTGCAGCGGTGGGCAGCGGACCACCAGCAAAGGGGGGCGGCAACGATCCGGTACGTCCCGGGTGCCGCACCGTCCCCGCTGCCCCCGGGCACGGCACGCAAGCGCCACGGTTACGTGTCGGTGACCTGGGCCTGAGACTCCGGGGCCGACCGGCCCCGGGGCATCGCACCATCCATCCACCTCTCCAAGGAGGGGACCCGATGACGGTTCAGATCGACACGGCCGCGACCCCGGCGACGACCGCCGAGCAGGACGACACCGGCTTCGACCTCGACATCACCATCGTCGAGGGCGGCGCGGCCGCCGACCAGCTCATCCGCCTGACCGTTCGCCGCGTGGTGACCGCCCGTAGGGCATGACCGCAGCGGAACACGGATCCGCTGTGGTCAACGGGTGCGGCGGGAGCGGTTCCAAGCCCGCCCGCCCAGTGCAGTGCCGGCCACCCCGAGCAGCAGGGCCACGTAGGCGCCGCCCAGCCCGTTGCCGGTGCCGAGTCCACCGTCGGCGGTGGCCGCGACCAGCCCGCCGAGGGCCGTGGCGATCAGCCCCGCGACCACGGCCACCGTGGCCCCGAGCGACCCGGTGGTGATGCCGAGTCGACCGGCGCGTCTCAGCGCCAGCACGGCGATGACCACGGCGGCCAGCCCCAGCAGCCCGCCGGTGGTGGCTCCGAGCCTTCCGAGGCTGAAGCCGGTGACGCTGGCGGCGACGGGCTGGACCGAGGCGTGCGCTGCTGCTGGGGTGGCAAGACCGAGCCCGGCGAGCAGGACGGTTGCGGAGGCGGCGAACAGGCAACGAGCGGACATCAGGGTGCTCCTTCTCTTCCCACGGCTGGATGTGGTTCGAGCATGTCGGCCGGGCCGTGGCAGGTCGTCCGGCAGGCGCAGGCACTTCGCGCTACCACGCACGCGGCAGGTGCTGCGGGGCTACTGCGTGCGTAGTAGTCGACCGCTCGTCCGCGAGCGGGATTCGCCCGCGGCGGACTCGGGCTACGGTGCGCGGATGAACAAAGGACGGTTCCGCGTTCGGGCCGGTGTCAGAGACTGGCTGATCGCCGCAGGCGTGGCAGCTGCGCTGCTGATCACTGGGCTGGCCGGGCAGCACTCCGCCACGGGCCTCGGACTGCTCGGCTACGTGCTGTTGGCGGTAGGCGGCCTGGCGCTGGCCGCGGGCCGCCGGGCTCCGGTTGCCGTCCTCGTTGTCACCGGGCTGTGCGCAGTGGGCTACCAGGCGGCAGGGTTCGATGTGGCTGCCGTCGCGTTCCTCTTCGCGGTGTACGCGGCTATGCGGGCGGGACACCGCATCGTCACGGTCGCGGTGAGCGTGGCCGTGCTGGCCGCGCTCCCCCTCGCGGCCCTGGCCTCGGGCCTGCACGACACGGGCGAGGCGTTCACACAAGCCCGCGGCGCCCTCCAAATCGCCTGGCTCATCGCCGCCGGCGCCGCTGGTGAAGCCCTACGGCAGGCCGAGCAGCGAGCAGACGAAGCCGAACGCACCCGGGAGGAGACCGCGCGGCGCCGCGCCGACGAGGAGCGGCTGCACATCGCGCGGGAGCTGCACGATTCGCTCACCCACCAGATCTCGGTCATCAAGGTGCAGTCCGAAGCCGCCGTCCACGTGGCCCGCAAGCGCGGCGAAGAGGTCCCGGAGGCCCTGCTGGCCATCCGTGAGGCCGGCCGGGAGGCGTCCCGCGAGCTCCGCGCCACCCTGGAGGCTCTGCGCGACGACGACATCACCCCGCCGCACGGCCTCGACCACATCCCCGAACTGGTGGAACGAGCAGGCAAGACCGGTCTGCGGGCGACACTGACGATCCAAGGCCAAGGTCGGCAGCACGACGTACCGGCCGCGGTGGGCCGCACCGTCTACCGGATCGTTCAGGAGTCCCTCACCAACATCGCCCGTCACGCGGACGCCACGACGGCATCAGTCCACATCGACTACCGCCCGGACGCCGTAGCCCTGCAGGTCGACGACAACGGCAAGGCCACGCAGGAAACCGCCACCGTGCCCGGCATCGGACTGCTCGGGATGCGCGAACGGGTCACCGCCCTCGGAGGCCGCCTCCGGGCAGCACCGGGTGACCAGGGCGGCTTCACCGTCCGGGCCGAACTCCCCGTGGAGCGGGCCTCGTGATCCGTGTCCTGCTGGTCGACGACCAGCCGCTCATCCGCAGCGGATTCCGCGCGTTCCTCGACCTCGAAGACGACATCAAGGTCGTGGCCGAAGCCGCCAACGGACAGGAAGGCCTGGAGCTCGCCAGAGAGCACGTGCCCGACATCGCGCTCATCGACATCCAGATGCCGGTCATGGACGGCATCGAGACGACCCGGCGCATCGCAGCCGACCCGGCCCTGACCGGCGTCCACGTCGTCATCCTCACCAACTACGGCCTGGACGAATACGTCTTCGACGCCCTGTCCGCGGGCGCCGCCGGATTCCTCGTCAAGGACATCGTGCCTGAGGACTTCCTGCACGCCGTCCGCGTCGCTGCGCGCGGCGACGCCCTCCTCGCACCCTCGATCACCCGCAAGCTGATCAACCGGTACATCAGCCAGCCGCTCCCCAGCACCACGGGGCCCGCGCTGGAAGAACTGACCGGCCGCGAACGTGAAGCCGTCGTACTGGTCGCACAGGGCCTGTCCAACGACGAGATCGCGGACCGCATGGTGATCAGCCCGCTGACCGCGAAAACCCACGTCAACCGGGCCATGACCAAGCTCCACGCCCGCGACCGCGCCCAGCTCGTGATCCTCGCCTACGAATCCGGCCTGGTGACCCCACGCAACTCCTGACATCCATCCGCATTCGCTGACTGCCTTGGTCACGAAGGCGAGGGAGGCCGGCAGTCACGAGCCGCCAGGTAGTGGGGTCAGCCGGCTCCCGGCAAGCGGGGCACCACCCGGTATCCCTGCGGCAGCTGCCTGGGGACGGTGCCGGAGGCATACGCGGGCATCGCACGGCGGCGAACTCGCCGCCCTCCTACACCAGGGCGAACACGTCACCCACGCCGAGCGGCACCAGGTTGAAGCACCCGTGGGAGCGCACCGGGCCGGCCCCTGTTCCTCCGGGCCGGTCCGGTGCGTGGCAGGGCAACATGGCGTTTCGGCGACTAGGGTCTGTCGTCAAAGTGATCTTGCATTGTGGATCATGGTTGGGTGATACGTCGCCATGAACTGTCGGACGCCGAGTGGGAACTGGTGCAGCCGTTGCTGCCTCGGCCTGTGCTGGGGCGGCCGCGGCTGGACGACCGGACGATCCTGAACGGGATCGTGTGGAAGTTCCGGACCGGGGTCGCCTGGCGGGACGTGCCTGACCGGTACGGGTCGTGGGCCAGCCTCCACACCCGTTTCCGCAGGTGGGCAGCTGACGGAACCTTCGATCGGATGCTCCAGGCCGCGCAGGCGCAAGCAGACGCGGCAGGCGACATCGAGTGGCTGGTCTCGGTGGACTCCACCGTTGTCCGTGCCCACCAGCACGCGGCCGGGGCCCGAAAAGGGGCTCCGCAGCCCGGCCCTCGGCCGGTCCCGCGGCGGACTGACCAGCAAGATCCACCTGGCCTGCGACGGCACGGGCAGACCCCTCGCGTTCGTCCTGACCGGTGGGAACACGAACGACTGCACCCAGTTCACCGCCGTGATGGACGCGATACGAGTGCCCCGGACCGGACCGGGCCGACCGCGCATCCGGCCCGACCACGTCATCGGCGACAAGGGCTACAGCTCGAAGGCCATCTGTACTTGGCTGCGGCGCCGCGGCATCACGCACACGATCCCGGAACGGTCCGATCAGGTCCGCAACCGTGCGCGGCGCGGCAGCCGGGGCGGCCGGCCGCCGGCCTTCGACAAGCAGGTCTACAAGCACCGCAACGTGGTGGAACGGTGCTTCAACCGACTCAAGCAATGGCGCGGCATCGCGACCAGATACGACAAGACCGCCCAGGCCTACCAAGCAGCCGTCACCCTCGCCTCGCTCCTGATGTGGGCGTGACACTTTGACGACAACTCCTAGCTAGTAGTGCTTTGTTAGGTGGTGTCGTGGGGCTGCCATGGGACGGCTTGCTGGCGGGTGGGGCAGGTGCCGGTCCAGGTGGCGATGAGGTGTCTGAGGAGGTCCAGGGCCTGGTAGAGGGTCAGGCCCCGGCAGGGGCTTTTGGGTTCCTCCGCTGTTCGGTCAGGAACAGGTGGGCTGCGGTCACGAGGGTGACGTGGCGGTGCCAGCTGGTGAACTAGCGGCCCTCGAAGTGGCCCAGGCCCAGGCAGGTTTTCAGCTCGCGGTAGTCGTGCTCGATCCGCCACCGGGCTTTCGTCAGCCGGATGATGTGGCTGCTGTGACGGAACGGGTCGAAGTGCTCACACTCGCGAGGTTGGGCATCCGGCGCTGTGCTTTCGGAGGCATGGGTGGGGCAGTGCTGGTCACGCCAACGCACTGATGGCGGACTGCCGGTGCAGATCGGCAAGACCTGTATCCGCGGAGCCGTCACGCTCGATGCCCGGACAGATCGTCGGGTGCGCAATCCAGCACGTGTCTTCCACCGAGCGTGCGGACTCGAAAGCGTGGGCGGCCCAGGCACAGCTCCTCGCGCCTCAACTCGCCAGCCGCCTCAACCAGGACCCGGCTGAGACGGACCTGTTGCACGGCGCTAGAGTCCAACAGCGGAGGAGGGATGATGGCGCTGAACAAGAAGGGTTCCCGACGCATAGCTGTTGACGGGATCGAGTACTGCTGGCGGATCCGCAGGAAGCCCTCCTACATGCAGGGACTCTGTTGGACGCCGATGACTTACGCCGTCGAAGCGGCCAGCGACAGCCAGCCGGGCACGGCCTTGATCGTCACCAGCGGCCAGGCCCATCCCAGTAACTGGGTGGGTGCCGAGGCAGTGCCCATCCACCCAGCCCACGTTGCTGCCAGCATCCGAGAGGCACGGGACCGAGGCTGGGAACCAACCAGGGCCGGGTCTCCTTTTCAGCTCGACCGATCCGCAGGGTTCATCGCCCAGCCATGAGACAAAGCGAAGAAAAGCAGCCCATGTCGATCGAACTGCCGCAGAGGCTCCAGGCCTGGTTCGCCGAGCATGAGGAACACTTGCAATCCTGCGGAATCACGGGTGCGGTCCAGCAGTCGCCCGAGGACGACCGAACCAAGACCAGCACCTGGATGACGCTCGAAAACGATGACTTCGTCGCCGTGCTCATCGTCTGGAGCAGCGGGGAAGCCGAGCTTGAGTACGGGGACATGGCAACAGGCCAGGTCCGACAACAGCACCGGGATCTCTGCACCTTCCAGGACCTCCTCGATGCCATCGAGACCATCCACGAATGGATCCGCACAAAGGGCGGGCTGTCCGTGGAAGGGTGACCCCCGCGAGTTCGACAAAGCCTGGGCCGAGTTCCTTGACAGATTGCAGCCCGACCCCGCCCACCTCTCGGTGTTCCGAGGGCTTCTTGGCATCATCTCGGCATGGCCCCAGTTCTTCCCCGCACTGTCCGAGCCGTCGACACCGCTCAGCTCCTGGACCTGGCCCAGGAGGCCGCCATGCACGGCTTCAGTCAGCGTCTCCCAGTCGACTGGCTACGAGAGCACCTTGCCGCAGAGGCGACGCACTACCTGTTCCCGACACTCGTGCAGCGGCTCACGCACCGTCCCGAGGTGCCGCTGCAGTGGAGGTGCCAGCAACTGCTGACCGTCAGCACTGGCGAACACCTTTGGGGTCTCCTCGATGTCCTTCCCGACACCTTCGACAAGATCCCGGAGACCTTGGACACGGAGTCCAAGAAGGACATCGTCAACCGCATCGAGCAAGCAGTGAAGGTGCGGGAGTGGATGGAACGGACGGCCGCGGATGCAGGTTCATGAGGTCCGGCGCAGCCGGCTGGACGGTCTGGGGAAATGACACCGATCTGAGACAACCGCCTGCCGACAAGTCGTGAGACTGGAGGGGAACGTCCAGGTCATAGCGTCGGCACATGACACCGAAAGTGAGAACCCACAACACCACGTCGCCGATCAGCCCGGCACAACCTCAAGACCCGACAGGCAGGAGCAGAGCATTGACCCACCACGACGCGTTACCGCAGCCCCTGCGGCGAACCCTGGAAACCAGCACCTCAATCCCCACACCATGGCCCGACCTGACCGACCTCGCCGAGCTGAACTTCCGCCACAAGGTGGGCATCATCGCGCAGCGGGGCAGCCGAGAAGCCAAAGTCGGCAGGGACATCGCCGTTCACGCCGCGAAGGTCGGCGTACCCACGCTCCTCTACACTGGCTATCCCCCCAACGAACAGCCCGACTGGCTGGCCGTCGACGAGACTCCCAACCCCACCCCCGCAGACGTGAACGCACGGGCACAACGACGGATCAACGGCGAGAAACCCTCCTTCGTGGTCATCGAGCGCTACGAGCGCCTCAGCCCCACCCCACCGCCGTACTGCGAATGGGATGACCCCATCGACCACCCGGACGAGCCCGAGTCCCGGGCAGACCAGCTGATGTGGTCCGTCAGGGAAATCAGAATTGACCTGCCTCTCCTGCTGACCACCGTCGTCGATCCCGAACCGCAACTCTCCCGCCGGATGTCCACCTGGCTGCACATCGATCACCCCGCGATGGTGATGACCGATGTCTGCAAACCCACCCTTGTCGTGCACCGCACCAGCCCCCAGACCGTGGACACACGGATCGAGGTCGACCCCCACGAATACCGCACTGGAACTCGAAGCACCCTGCAATGGACGCCGCTGAACCTTCGCCAACCATGAACAAGCCTCGTAGGCCCTGGCGGCTTGCAGGCCGATGCGCCGACACCACCGCTGTCCCCTCTTCAGCCTCAAGGGATCAAGAGAATCTCGGTGTGCGGGCCGTCTCGTAGACGGGGGAGGCTGGTGCAGCAGGGCTGTCCATCGCTGGTGGATCCCCCGGAAGAGGTGTCGTGATCGGCTCGTCCGTATACCTGAGATCGCCTCCGTGCCGCGGTCGGCGAGAGCGCGGCGCTGCGGGGCCGCATTGTGGAGAGTCCTGTGGTGGGGGGAGGGGCGGTTGGTGGGAGCCGGCCGGTGCGACGCTGGATGGAGAGACTCACGGCGTGGAGGTCCGAGTGTGTCCGATCTGGTCAGGTGCGATCAGCTTCGGCCTAGTCACTTTCTCTGAACTAGTGCCGTATCAAGCAACGTTTGCCCCGTCCTGACATGTCGTCCGGTTTCTGCGCCGGACGGCGTCAGACGTCCAGAATGATCACGTGGCTGAGCGCGTGCAGGTTCGGAATATTGACGACGACGAGGGCAGGCGGTTACTGCAGATCATCCGCAGGGGCACCGGCTCGGTGGTGACTTGGCGGCGGGCCCAGATGGTGCTGCTGTCAGCGCAGGGGATGCCGGTGGCGAAGATCGCTGAGGTGACGTTCACCAGCGTGGACCGGGTCCGGGACGTGGTCCACAACTTCAACGCCGATAGCTTCGAGTCGCTCTATCCAAAGTACAGAGGCGGTCGGCCCAGGACGTTCACCCTTCCCGAGCGCCGTGAGATCAAGAAGACCGCCAAGTCCAAGCCGGTCGAGCACGGCCTGCCGTTCTCGACCTGGAGCCTGGCGAAGCTGGCCGACTTCCTGGTCGCCGAGGGGGTGGTCGACGACATCAGCCACGAGGGCCTGCGCATCCTGCTCCGCGAGGAAGGCGTCTCCTTTCAACGCCTGAAGACCTGGAAGACCTCCCGCGACCCCGACTACGCGGCCAAGAAGGCCCGGGTCGAGCACCTCTACGCGATCGCCGACGGCGAGGTCATACCCGAGGAAGGCGAGCCGGAAGTCATTTTCTGCATGGACGAGTTCGGCCCCCTCAACCTCCAGCCCCACCCCGGACGGCAGTGGGCCGAACGCGGGGGCCGGCACAAGGACCCCGACCGCGAGCCCCGGCCTCGCAGGCGAGCGACCTACAACCGCCCGCATGGCGTCCGGAACCTGTTCGCCGCCTACGACCTGGCCAAGGACCAGCTCTACGGGCACATCAAGAAGACGAAGAACCGCTCGAAGTTCCTGGAGTTCTGCCGCTACCTGCGCTCGCTGCACCCGATGGACTTACGCATCGCGATCGTCTGCGACAACTACTCGCCCCACCTGACCACCAAGCGGTGCCAACGGGTCGGGACCTGGGCTGCGACGAACAACGTGGAGATCGCCTACACCCCGACCAACAGCTCCTGGCTTAACCGGATCGAGGCCCAGTTCACCGCCCTGCGCTACTTCGCCCTCGACGGCACCGACCACGCCAGCCACAGGGAGCAGGGCAGCATGATCCGCCGCTACATCATCTGGCGGAACAAGCACGCCCAGGACGAGCGCCTCCGCAGCGTCGTCAGCAGGGCGAACATCGCCTGAATCGAGCAGAGCGCCTGGTCAATCACGCCCCAGCAGATGGGCGTCCTGGGACTGCGGATCCCAGATGACCAGGCGGAACTCCGCTGCAAGCTCCTCGATCGCCTTGATTGCCGCGTCGCTCCGCGACGAGAAGCTCAAATTCATGATCACGTGGTCGATACCGATCGTCAGCGGCGTCGACATCCACGGCGACTCTGCGGCGAAAGGCGGGCGGTCTGGGAACAGTGAGCGGAGCCGCTCATAGAACCCGACCACTCGCTCATCCAACTCGCCCTCGTCGTGGTGGTCGGAGGTGCACCGATCGAACATCGCACGCACCGCCGCAACGTCGGCTGATTCGTCCATCGCCAGAACCGCAAGATCGAAGCTCACGGGGCTATCTTCCACCCCGCCTCACCGGTGCGACGCACGGGGCGAACGTTGTCTGATGCGGCACTAGGACCCGTATCGCTTTGACCTGGACTTGGGAGCGCACGCTGCGCTGCTGCAGGGAGGCCAGGTCGTCGGGCCGTTCGTGAGGGTGCGCCCGTTCCAGCCCGGCCGTCGTCCCCCGACTTCTGACCCCACCTACACCCGCTTACCCCTTCGCGATTCGGGAGCATGTGCCCCGAGGGGTGACTGTGGGCTGACGCGACTTGTGCGGGGTCGACGAGCGCGCGGTCAGAACCAGTGCAGGCAGTGCGGGGGACGGTCGGCGCGGAAGAGGGCGTCGGCGAGGGTGACCGTGTTCAGGTGGTGGGCCCGGATGTGTCCGGCACGCACGAGCGTGCTCGGGGCGGTGCCGCCGAGGTAGATCGAGCCCAGGTCACGCACGTCCAGGGACAGGTCGGGCTCCCGGTCTGTCGGCATGCAGACGGCCTTGCCGTCCTGGACGGTCAGCAGGTAGCGGCCGTGTTCGCCGAGGAACGGGTCGTCGACGTCGAGGACGAGTTCGCCGTCCGTGAACCAGCCACGTGCGGTCAGCGCACCCGGGATGTCCAGCAGCCGCACCCAGAGCCAGTCCATCTCGCCGCTCACCTCGCCGGCGCGGAAGTCCGCAAGCTGCCAGCGCAGCGGGTGCTCGGGCGGGACGTGCTTGAACACGACCTGAGAGACCAGGTCGTGTCCGAGTGCGAACCGGGCCAGGGCTGTGAAGACGGCGGCGTCGGTGGCGATGGTCTCGTCGACCGTCAGGGTGCCGGACTCGACCGAGTAGCTGGCGTACCCGTCGGGGATGCCGTCGGCGTCCCGGTGGACGGCGACGTGGCGCGGCGCCGGCGATATCGGGGGCTGCCCCGCGCGCAGGGCCCACCAGCGGTGCGGCCGGGACAGTGCGCCGGGCTGGGCGCGGCGGTAGCGGTCGTAGACCTCTTCCAGGATCTCGCCGCACTCGGCACGCCGCAGTACCTCGACCGAGGTGTTGTCCGGGCCGGCCGCTGGGGCGCCCGTGACGGTGCGGGCCCGGGGAACGGCGAGGGCGGCTCGCTGGCGCGGCACCGTCAGCCGCTGTGTGTAGGTCGCCGGTCCGTAGCCGAACCTGCCGTAGATGGAGGCCTCGGAGGCCAGCAGCACGGAGAGGAATTCTCCTCGGGTCCGGAACTCGGTGAGCTGGTGCCGCATCATCGTGCTGAGCACGCCTTGGCGCCGGTGGGAGGGCAGGACGCCGACAGCGGTCACCCCGGAAGCCGGGATGACGGTCTCACCGGGCAGGGTGAGTTCAAAAGGGTGCGCGGCGGCGGTGCCGACGGGCCGTCCGTCCGCGGTCAGGGCGAGCAGGCAGCGGTCCGTTTCGAGCGCCGACCACCAGAGCCCACCGCCCTCTATCGGGGTTTCCGGGAAGCGCCCGAACGCGGTATGGACTGTGTCAACGAAGACGTCGAGATCCTTGTCGGTCGTAGAACGGATCTCCATTGCTGCCGTGCCTCCTCGGGATACCGGCACCACGACTCGTGGTGTCCGGCCACAGTGCCGTGTTGACCCGTGGCCCGGTCAAACGAATTACGGCTCAGCCCGGGCCGGTCACAGCACAATCCGGTCCCAGCCCAGCATCGGGGGTGAGTGCGGTGATCGGCGGTCGGTCGTCAGCGAGATGTCAGGCTGTAACGGGCCGTAAGCGTTCGTCCCGACGGACGCGGGTGAGGTGATCACGTCGTGGCCGGTCGCGGCTTCGGCATTCCCAGCTCGCGCAGCCAGGCGTAGTAGAGGGTGCCGCCGGAGCTCACGCCGCGCGCGTTCCTGCGCAGTTCGGCGTCGTACTCCAGCGCGTCGCCGATTGTGATGTCCACCAGGCCGCCACCCTGGGCCACGATGATCCGGGTAGCGCGCGACGGGCCCGTCCACCTCCCGCAGACGCCCACCGCTCCGCGCCGACGATCTCCTTCAGCCGATCGAAGCCGGCTGGGTAGCGGCATTCCTCAACGGCGGTGCGCATGTGGCAGCTGTTGAGATCCGTCTGCCAGGGCAGCGGCAGCCGCAGGACGTCGGCGGCGGCCAGTATCAGCAAGTCGGCCTGGATACTGGTGCTGCGGGCGGAGGCCGCGGTGTTCACCCAGGACTCTGCCTCCCGACGCCACCGCCGTGGACAGGTGGAGGCCGGGGAGGCCTCCCACCTCTCCTGCCAGCTGTCGCCGGGAAACCCCGAAAGCCAGGTCAAAAGCGCACGGGCACCCCCAACAACCCACCGGCCGTGCCTGCCCTGAATGACAACGCCCACCCACCGACATCCGCCCGCCACCGGCCCCGGCTGCGAAGCCGCTCCACGATCCGGACGTACAGCGACCGCAACCGCCTCTGCCGTGCCGGCCCGGCGGCGTTGCGGGCGGGGGTGGCATACGAGCAGAAGCTGGACGGTCACCGGGCGCTCCAGTTCACCCCGCGTCCGGGGCGGGCGGCACGGTGGTGGTGCAGATCCGCCGGGGGGCGCTGGTGCAGGACCGGTGGCCGGACCTGGTGGCGGCTGCTGAGGCGCAGTTGCCGTACGGCTTGGCCCTGCATGGCGAGCTGGTCGTCGGGGACACCGAAGCGGAGCGCACCGTGGCCCGGTCCGCGTCCGTAGCCGAGTTCGTCGAGCCGCTCCCCCTGCTCGTCGCCCAGAGACGCCAGAGCGGGAGGCCACCGGCAGGCCCCGCTCACCTGCAGAACGGCGAGCGGGAGCGGGCAGCCTGTGCAGGCACGGACTGCCCTCTCCCGGTGGCCCTTTCAGCGCAGTCCGCCATAGGCGGCCATGATGATCTCCATGCCGCGGCTGTCCTCCTGCCGCTCCGGGTCGATCATCTGGTTCATGACATACGCAACCGTCACGCGTGAGTCGGGATCGCTCACGACAAGCGAGCCGCCCCAGCCGCCCCAGCCGAAACTGTTGCCGAACTTACCGAAGCCCACGGTCCAAGACATCGGCGTCCGCAGGACGCGGTCGTCGCCGCGGAACACCTCCTGCCACGCGGGCTCACAACCCCGCGGGGAGAGCAGTCGAAGACCGCCGACCGACCCCTGGTTCGCAAGTACCGACTGCGCGAGGGCGACAGACCGAGCGTTGCCGAAGCCATTCACCGCAGGGATCTGCGCGCGACGCCAGGCCACGGAGTTGACGTCCCTGACCCGGATTGCGGCACCGGTGTACTTGCGGCGTGCGCCGCCAGGTCCGGACGGTGCGCTGGAGGCGTACTCCTCGGTCAGAGACGGCGGAGGGATGAGCGGTGCGAGGCGGTGGTCATGCTCCGCGGAGAGCCCGATGTGGAAGTCCGCGCCCAGCGGCTTGGCCACCTCGTCGGCGAAGAACTCGCCGAGACCGCGGCCCGTGATGCGGCGGACGATCTCACCGACAAGGAACCCGAACGTGAGCGCGTGATAGCCGGCGGCCGTCCCGGGTTCCCATTCGGGAGTCTGCGCGGCCAGCCCTGCTGCCACCCTCTCCCAATCGTAGAGCTCCTCGACCGTCGTCAGCCCGGACAGGTCCGGCAGTCCCGCGGTGTGCGACAGAGCGTGCCGTACCAGCACCCTCTCCTTGCCGGACACGGCGAACTCGGGCCAATAGGCGGCGACCGGCGCGGACAGATCGAGCTGGCCTCGATCCGCCAGTATCAGCGCACACAGGGCGACCATGTTCTTGGTCGTCGAGTTCACGCCGGTGAGGGTGTCGCGTTCCCAGCTGACGGAACGGTCCGCGTCGGCGTACCCACCCCAGATGTCGACCACCGGCTCGCCCTCAACGTAGACAGCCACCGAGGCACCCACATCGTCCTTGCCGAGCAAAGCTGCAAGCGCCTCACGGACTGCGTCGAACCGCGGTTCGCACACTCCCTCAATATCAGTCATGGGTGTGAGCCTCAGGTAACGCCAGGGCTTCCTGCCCAACAATTCCCGCGCTGGTTTTGTCGGGCCGGGGCGCGATCACATCTCCTCAACTCCATCACGCCGCGCGGTCGACGGCTCCCGCTTCAACCCCGCAGGCCGCGCGCGGGGAGCGACTCCGGCTTAGGCTCGGATGCAGGCCGCCCCGGCTCCTGTGGCTGTTGGCACGACAGGCGTTCCTACAGCGGGGGCACAAGGAAGAAGGACCGATACACGTGCTGGAGCGGCTGAACCAGGCGCTGGACCACCTGGAGGCCTGCCTCGACCGGGAGGTCGACATGGCCGAGGTGGCCCGCATTGCCGCGGTGTCGGAGTACCACTTCCGGCGGCTGTTCTCCGCGCTCGCCGGGATGCCGCTCCCGCTCTACGTGCGGCGCCGTCGGATGACGCTCGCCGGGGCCGACGTGCTGGCCGGCGAACTGACGCTGCTCGATGTCGCGGTGCGGTACGGGTACGGCTCGGGCGAGGCTTTCGCCCGAGCGTTCCGGTCGG
Source organism: Streptomyces sp. NBC_01214 (assembly GCF_026340975.1). Taxonomy (GTDB): domain Bacteria; phylum Actinomycetota; class Actinomycetes; order Streptomycetales; family Streptomycetaceae; genus Streptomyces. Next base: position 5,149,936 of record NZ_JAPEOS010000001.1, read on the forward strand.
TGCACGGCATCGGGCCGGGCGAGGCTCGACGCACGGGCGCGATGCTCACCGCGCAGCCGCGCATGTCCTTCCGTGTCGTCGTCGAAGGGGGTACGAGCATGCGGTACCGGATCGTGGAGAAGGAGTCGTTTCGGGTCGTCGGCCGGAAGGCCCGGGTGGCGCTCGTCCACGAGGGGGTCAACGCGGCTGCCGCGGCGCACCTGGCGAGCCTGGACGAGGAGGCGATCGCACTGATGAAGGAGCTGGTTCACCGAGAGCCGGAGGGGGTCCTGTCGGCGTGGGTGCACCTGACCGACAGCCGGGAGGAGGGCGCCGAGGTGGACTACTGGATCGGTGTGGTGACCGGCCCCGAGGCAGCCGCCGAGGGGCTCGACGCCCTCGACGTGCCGGCCGGGACCTGGGCGGTCTTCGACAACCACGGGCCCTACCCCAGCGCACTCCAGGAGCTGTGGCGAGATGTGTTCACACAGTGGTTCCCCTCAAACCCCTACGCGAGCCGGCCAGGTCCGGAGCTCCTGCGGACGCAGCCGGTAGGGATCGGCGAGGAGACCGACTCCCAGTTGTGGATCCCGGTCGAGCGGGGCAGCCGCGAGAGTTCCGGGGCGTGAACACTGCTACCCGAGCGGTCGGTTCCGGAAGTCCTTCGGGGTTGATGCACGGGCCCGGGCGGTGCGTGTCGCATCGTGGGACGTCCAAGCGATGTGGTGACGGCTGTCACGCCGTCTGCGGAAGGGGGCCCTGGGAGACCCGGGTTGTTCTGGGCCCAGTTGGTCCACCTGATCACCAGCGGAGCCAGCGGGATGGGCCTGGCCACCGCGCGTCTACTCCTGGAAGCCGGCGCCGATATTGTCATCACCGGCCGCGACGCTGCCCGCCTCAACCGCGCGGCCGAACAACTGGACAAGGTGTCCGACCGGGGTGCCCGGCTGTTCACGGTCCGGGCCAACTCCGCTAGGCCGTTTCCTTCAGATCATCGGATCGTTGGTTGATGCGTGTCGTTGACTGACGCCCAGTGGGCACGGATCGAACCGCTGTTGCCGGACCGGACACCTCGGCGGGGTGGGCGGTGGCGTGATCACCGGCAGGTGATCGACGCGATCGCGTTCAAGTACCGCACAGGCACGCCGTGGATGGACCTGCCGGAGCACTTCGGGTCGTGGAAGGGTACCCACAACCGGCTGCGGAAATGCGCCGCCGACGGCACCTGGGAGAAGGCCTTTACCGCCCTGCTCGCCCAGGCCGACGCCGAAGGCGACCTGGAGTGGGTCGTCGCGGTCGACTCCACGATCGTCCGGGCTCACCAGCACGCCGCCGGGGCCCGTCAAAAGGGACTCCGGCCAGCGAGCCCGCCGACCATGCCCTCGGACGCTCGCGTGGCGGACTGACCACGAAGATCCACCTCGCCGCCGACGGCCGCTGCCGCCCCCTCGCATTCGTCCTCACCCCGGGCCAGGCAGGCGACGCACCCGCGTTCACCCAGGTCATGGGCCGATTACGAGTGCCCCGAACGACCGGACGGCCCAGAACGACACCGGACGCAGTCCTGGCCGACAAGGCCTACTCGTCCCGGGCGATCCGGCGCTACCTGCGGCGGCGCGGGATCCGGACGGTGATCCCACAGCCGGCCGACCAGGCCGCCAACCGCAAGCGTCTCGGCCGGCTCGGCGGCCGCACGCCGGCCTTCGACCGCGAGGCCTACAAGCAGCGGAACACGGTCGAGCGATGCATCAACAGACTCAAGCAATGGCGCGGTCTGGCCACTCGCTACGACAAGACCGCCACCATCTACCTTGCCGGACTCCACCTCGCCGCGATCTTCATCTGGTCGGCGAGGTGATCCGAAGGAAACTGCCTAGTACTGCAACGGTGTTTGCTGTGATGGTTTGTTGGCTTCTGGTGGTGTGTGGCCGCGTCGTTTGTAGTGGCTGACGCGGGCTTGGTGTTGTCGTCGGCGGCGCCAGTAGGACCAGTGCATGACGTGCTGGACGGTTGCTGGTCGGCGGTGGGTGAGGCGGGTGATCAGGCGTCGGAGTTCGGGGAGGGTGAGGGGTATGAGCTGGGAGGATCCGTTTCTGCTTTCCCCGTGTCGGCCTCGCGGGCCTTCAGGACGGTGAGGCAGGCGTGGGCGGCCATGGCGAGGGTGATGTGGCGGTGCCAGCCGGGGTAGCGGCGGACTTGGTAGTCGTCCAGGCCGCATTCCTGCTTGGCGGTCTGGAAGCATTCCTCGACCGCCCACCGGCTGCCCGCGACGTGGATGAGTTCGTCGAGGGTGGTCTCGGCCGGGCAGTAGGCGATGTAGTAGGAGATCTGGTCCGGCCGGCCGACGCTTCGGCGGGCGATCACCCAGTGCCGGCGGTCCTCGCGGTGCCAGGGCCTCACCTCCACTCTCGCCCAGTCGTAGACCCGCAGGCCATGAGCGCCGTTCCCGCAGGAACGGCGCTTCCATTTCTGCCTCGCAAGGCCGTTGAACAGGTCGTGAACGGGGTGGTCCATCGCCCAGCGGGAGACCACGGTGTCGTGCCGGGTGGTGGCCATGACATGGAAGACATCCGCCCGCTCGAGCTCGGTCCGCCAGCCCTTGGAGAAGCCGTAGGCGGCGTCCGCGGTCACCCACCGGAACGGAATCTTCTCGGCGATCGCCCGGCGGACCATGGCCTTGGCGATGACCACTTTCGTCTCGAACGCGATGGTGTCCTCGATGCCGGCGGCCCGGCATCGTTCTCGGTCATCGGTCCATGACGTGGGCAGATACAGCCTGCGGTCGATCAATGTGCGGCCATGAGCACGGGCATAGGCGAGGAAGACACCGACCTGGCAGTTCTCGGTCCGGCCCGCCGTTCCCGAGTACTGGCGCTGGACCCCGGCCGAGCGGACGCCCTTCTTCAGGAACCCGGTGTCGTCCACGATCAGGACCGCCTCAGGGTCGCCGAGATGCTCGACCGCATAGCCGCGAACGTCGTCGAGTACCTCGTCCGCGTTCCAGTCGCACCGGTTCAACAGCCGGTGCATCCGGTCGGGAGCCGCGTGACCAGCCTCCTCGGCAAGCGTCCAACCGTTCTTGCGCTCCAGCGGAGCTATCAGCCCCCGCATATAGGCAAGAGCCGACTCCCGCGGCTCCGACCTGGCAAACCGATGCACGAAACGCTCATGCAACTCGACCAGACCCGCCGCCCACGACCCGACATCGCCACGATCTCCACCCATAACCAGGCCAACGAGCAACCTGGCCACCAGTCACGGCAAGCACCGTTGCAGTACTAGGGCCAGGTCGGCCCAGCCGCGGGAGACGATGACGCGGCGGCCCTGGGTGCGGGCGGCCTCGACGGTGATCCGGGCGATGTCGGTGGCCGTGTTCATGGGCATGCTGCCGAAGCCGACGTACACCGGCGGTGTGCCGGTGTCCAGGAACGCTTCCAGGTCGTTCGGCAGGGGCCGTTCGTCGGGCAGGATCCACGCGTCGGTCTGCAGGAGGTCGAGGTTCGTGAGCTTCTCCCACGGCCCGAGGACCGGGTCTGCGGCCAGCCACGGCCGGTCGCCGAAGACGTGGTCGCGGACGTTGTCCACCGGTGGCAGGCCGATCGCCGCCCGGTGTGCGTTGAGGGGCTGGAGGTAGAGCGCGTTGACCTTTTGGGCGTCCAGGTCCCACAGGGCCTGGTTGTCGGTCATGCCGGGCGGGGGCGGCGGGCCGGGCCGCCCGGACGGCAGGTAGTGCGCGGAGGGCATCTCGAACAAGTGGAATCCGGCGTACATGTAGCGGATGCCCAGCTGCTCGGCCACCGAGCGGGCACCGTCCGGCATCAGGCCGCTCGCGACCAGCACGTCGCAGTCCTCGGCCGCCTTGCCGACCGTATCGAAGTGCGCGGCGACCAGCCGGCCGCGAACGCGGCCGCGTCCGACGACGGCGCTCCTGTCCGCAGCACTCGCACGTCCCGCCCGAACGGCACATGCTCCGCGCCGACTCCGGCCAGCAGTTCCGCGAACTCTTCGTCCGGCGGTGCGCACACCCGGACCTCCGCGCCGACTGCTCGCAACGTTGCCGCCAGTTCCGCCAGCGGCGCGATGTCGCCGCGCGATCCGTACGCCATCAACAGCACACGCATGTCGAGTCTCTCATTCCTTGTGGATGCCGGCCTCGGCCGGCGAATGCGCGGGAGGGATCCGGTCGTTGCCGAAACCTCCCAGGGAGCAGGGGGCAGGTTCGTTCGCGGCAGTCGCGGTCATCGTGCCCATGGCACTTCGCGGGTGCCCTCGGTGCCGGGAACGGAAGCGACCCCGTCGGAGCGCATCGCGACGTGGGCCTCGGCCCGTTCCGGGGCGTGGATGCGACGGACGAGGCCGGGCGGGAGGATCAGGCTCTGGCCGGCCAGGACCTTGTGGGTGTGGCCGTCGCAGGTCACTTCCAGGGCGCCCTCGGTGACCGTCCAGACCTGCTCACGCGTGATGGAGTGCTCGGGACCCGTCGCCCCGGCCTCCATCGCGACCGTCCAGGTGCTGAGTTCGGCGCTGCCGCGGCTGGGAGCCGCCAGGCCGGTCATGGTGGCGTTCGGCGAGACGGTGACGCTCTCCGCCGTGGGGGTGATCACGTGTGGGGCGGTGTCCTCGTCAGGATCGGCGGGGCGGTCGGGGACCGCCCACTCGACGAGCTGGACGACGACCCCGTTGGGGTCGGTCATCTGGAACAGACGCTCGCCCCACGGCTCTTCGCGCAGCGGCATGGTGATGGGGGCGCCGGCCGCCCGCAGCCGGGCCTCCTCGGCGTCGAGGTTGGCGACCGTGAGCGCGAGGATCAGGCCGCCCGCCTCCCGGTTCCGTTGCTCGGCGGGCAGGACCTCGGTGCCCTTGCGGAGCAGGACGATGTCGACGGCCGCGTCCTCGCGGGTCAGGGTGGCGAAGCCGTCGTCGGCCATGGCCACCTCGTAGCCGAGGTGGGTGCAGAGGAATTCACGGGAGGCGTCGACGTCGGCGACGGTCAGGGACAGGGTGGAGTTGGAAACGTTCACGGCAGCTCCTTGGCTGGTGTGCGTTGAGCGGACGAGCTGGAGGTTTCAGCCGCTCTCAGGTCGAGGGTGTCGCTCATCGGGCCGGACGAATGCTGCGTTCTTCACGGTTCTTCATACGTGCATGCATGCCTTAAACGATCTTGCGATCCGCGCATATGATCAAGTCGTACTTCAACGCGGTTCGATAACCGCCGGGTTATCGACGCAGGGGGGCGGGGGCCGGTGGAGCTGCGGGACATCGAGATCTTCCTCGTACTGGCGGAGGAGCTGCATTTCGGCCGGGCCGCACAGCGGCTGCACGTCTCCCAGGCACGCGTCAGCCAGGCCATCAAGAAGCAGGAGCGGCGCATCGGGGCCGAGCTGTTCGCCCGCACCAGCCGCACGGTTCGCCTGACGGAGGTCGGCCGACAGCTCCGCGACGACCTGCAACCGGTCTACGCGGGCCTGCATGAATCCCTGGAGCGAGCCCAGCTGGCGGCTCGCGGCATCACCGCACAGCTCCGTGTCAGCCTCATGCCCTTCAACGTCGCCGATCTGCACCCCTACTGGAAGGCGTTCCGCGCGCGCCACCCGCAATGGGGCCTCCAGATCCGCCAGGCAACCTTCACCGACCTGTTTGGCCGGCTCCGCAGTGGTGCCATGGATGTCGCTGTCCTCTGGCTGCCTGTGGAAGAGCCGGACCTCACCGTCGGACCGATCCTGTGCACCGACTCCCGGATCCTCGCCGTTGCCGCCGACCATCGGTTTGCGGAACGGGACTCCGTCACACTGGAGCTGCTCGCCGAATTCCCGCACAGCACCGCCCTCGACCTGCCGGACTACTGGGAGGACGGCTACCTGCCTTTCTACACCCCACGGGGCCGGCAGATTGAGCGCACCGTGCTCGCGGATAACTCTGATGAGCTGATCAGCCTGGTCGGCATGGGCGACATCATCAATACCTTTCCCGGTCATGTCACCAGGTACTGGGGCATGTCGAACATCCGATTTCTTCCCGTCCCGGACATCGCCACCTTGAACTTCGCCCTGGTCTGGCGGACCGAAGCCGAGAACGATCTCATCCGCGCCCTGGCCGACATAGTGCGCGACCTGGGGGTATTCCGCTTCTGACGCAGCTTGCCGACCTCGCCACGTCGTCCGCGCTGCAGGCTGGGCGCATCGTTCACCAGGCCCGCGATCTCTTTACGGAGGGCGAGCCGGACTGCGGCGTCCGTGGCAGGATCGGGCCGTACATCGCGCGCGATGGCGGTGGACGGCGTGGCCGTGTTCTGCCGTCACTGACGGGGCGATCCGGGCGTGATCACTGGTCTGTTTGGAGAGGTTCCGGCTGGTTGCTGCAGGTCAGGCGGAGGTGGCGGTGCTGGTTGTCGACTCGGATGCTCTGCTGGTGGAACGGCAACTGAGGGTAGGTCGGCTTACATGTCCGTCGTGCGGGGCCGTGCTCGCGCCGTGGGGCCACGGTCGGCCACGGGAGATCCGTGGCGATTTCGGGTCTCGGCTGGTCGTTCTGACACGGCGAGCTCCGGGCGGAGCCGGGCTTTGGAGCGCAGGCGTCGTGGACGCGTGAATCGCCACACAGCCGTGAAACAGTCGAGTTCAGAGTGCAGCGAAAACTGCCGTGGTAAAGGCGGTTGGCGGCGAATAGCCGTGTGTCTCGACGTAGTGAGTGATCAGTTCAGGGGCGGCGTAGGCGACGCCACCACCCATCAGCCATATCTCTGCACTACCCTGCGGGTGGCTGGCGCGCCTGCCGAATACCCGCGAAGTGCAAAATGGACACGGGTGGAAGCCGCGAGTCTGCTGGGCTCGGTGCGTACGGCTCAGGCACTTCAGTGCCTCAGCCAGCCCTGGAGGAGCAGTGCCCTTCTCGTAAGGCTTGCCTCGGTCGAGCCAGCCCACGTTGGTCAAGGGGACGCCACGCCAGAGACCCGTCGCGTCTCGCGCCCAGTTGTCCTTGTCATACGTGTACGGCGTCAGATCGGCGTAGTACGTCATGGCCACTGTCTACCAGGCGTACCCGATGGTGCAGGAAGAGGGCAGGACCCGAACCCGACACCCTCGCTGACCCAACCCGTTCCCACCCAGCCACCAGCCGCTTCCTTTTGTCATGCATGGCTCAGGAACAGGCACTTACCTTGTGCTTTATGGTCTGATCCGGTCGCGTTCGATGATGCTCTCGGGGCGCCGGACGGTTTTTCCCACGTCGTAGCGGGTGGCGGGCCTCTGGTTCTTCGAGCCGAGTGGGCGGCCGGGACCGGGCCGGGTGGGTTTGGGCGCACGGGCCGGGCAGGGCAGGTGCGGGCGGAGGTTCCTGAACCCGCGGCGGACCCGGGCCGGGGTCAGCCTGTTCGGTTCTGCCGGCCGTTCCCAAGGCCGGCGGACGTCCTCGGCGAGCGGCCGGGCGAGACGGAGCTGGGTGTGCGCGACGATGATCAGCCACGTCCACCGGTCCGCAGCTTCCGGTGTGCGGAGCTTCGGCCGGGTCCAGCCGAGGGTCTGCTTGATCATCCGGAACGTGTGCTCCAGGTCGAAGCGCCGGAGGAACGCCTGCCAGCGCAGATCGACATCGGGGCCGGCCATGCCGGTGGCGGAGGACCACAGCCACAGCGGCAGCGGTTCTCCGCCGCCGGGCAGGTGGTCGACTTCCAGACGGATCAGCGTCCCCTCGATGATGGGGAGTTCACTGTCGTGGTCGATCCACGCGGAGCGGGTGGTGAGGCGGGGGTGGATGCGGTCCCAAGCCATCGCCCGGGCGGTGCCGTAGCGGTCGGTGACCTGAATGGTCGCCGCGTCGGGGTCGCCCCAGGTGGCAGGCTTGGCGAAACGGAATTCCTTGCCGTGCTTCGGTGGCCGGCCGCCCTGGGGATAGGCCAAGGCGTACTCCAGTTGGGTGGGTGTCGGCCGTCGCATGACACGGTCCGATCGCACGCGCCCCAGGACCTCGACGGGCAGTCCGTTGAGAAGGTAGGCCATGCGCGGGGCGTCGTAGCCGGCGTCGAAGACGATGAGGATGTCGGGATCGCCCTCGCGCCAGCGTCCGCCGGTGATCAGGTCCTCGACTACCCGGCGGACCTGGCGGGCGGTGACCTCGGCGACATCGTCCTCGGGACCGAGCCGCACGGCGTCCAACAGCTGGCACCAGGAGGTGCGGCCCGATTCGAGAGCGGCAACGAACGAGTACGGCCAGCCCGGGATCATCAGATGCTGGTCCCGGCCACGGCCGAAGGTATGGCAGAACAGCCTGTCCGCGCTGCACTCGGCATCCGGCCGCAGCCAGTTGGTCACGTCCACGGCCAGGACGAGACGGTCATCGGCCGCCCCCGGCTGGGGCAGCTCAGCCAGTGTCCGCCGCAGCCCGTCGATGTCGATGCGGCCATGGTTGAGAGCGTCATACAGCGCGCCGTGCCCACGGCGGTGCTCGGCCAGCAGCGTCAGGTCCACCGGCGCGGTCACCGGCCCTTCGGCGCAGAGCAGAGCGTCGGTCAGCTCGAACAGCTCGTCACGTCGGGAGGTCAGACACGCATAGAAATCGTCCCGGAAGTGTGACGACACAGCGAACGCATCCCGCTGGACATCGTGATGCAGCAAACTCATTCCCCCACGGCCTTCGTGCTGGCCAGGTGTCTCTTCGGTCGGAGCACAGGATCAAGCGAAGGCCGCGTTCACGTCCCAGGAACCCACGTACAGGGGATCACGTTCGGGGGCATCGTTCGAGGTCAGACACTATTGAACAAGTCCAGATTCAGGACCGTCTGCCCGCCGAGTGCTCGTTCCGCTGGTATTCCATGACTTCCTCTTGCCCGGGTACCGGGCTGCTGAGGGCGGTGGCCAGAGCCTGGGCTTGGTCCGGCGTGATACCGAGGGCGAGGGGTACCTGGCGAGGGCTGTACGGGGATGAGCACACGGCGATCGGGCTGTCGCCGGTCGGCGTCCACCAGGGTCCGTTCGCCGGGTCCTGTTCCCCCAGCAGGACCGCGGCCAAATCGCTAGCAGCTTCCGCGCAGATCCCACAGTGGGACAGTGCGCGTGCCACGGTGTCGCACGCCTCGCCGGGCATGTCGGCGTCGCCGAGCATGGGCAGCAGGAGTAGGAGGCGCTCGGATGGATTGGTCAAACCCTCGGTGCCTTCCTGTGTGCTCGTGGCGAGGGTGAGGAGCTCTGTCCAGGACAGGCCAGGGCCGGCCTCGTCGGCGCCGCACTGACCGAGAAAGCCGAGGCGCCCCCACTTGGGATGGCGGATGAAGTAGTCGACGTTGTTCTGGTCGTCCCAGTTGGCATAGACGGCGTAGACCGTATGGCCACCGTCGAAGCAGACCCGCAAGACCGGCCAGGGCTGCTCGGGGTCACCGAGGCGATCCACCATTTCCTCGTAGGCTGACGTGTCCACCCCGTATGGCTCGGCTGGTTCGCCGGGATCGCCCATCGTCAACAGGACATGAGCTAGCCAGAACGCGGGGTCTCGCGCGAGGTCCTCGCTCGCGACCAACTCGCAGTCCTGTACGTACTCCGGGATGTATACGCCGATGCTCATGGGAGGAGGCTAGGGAACACCGGAGGGCGACCGTGCGTCGGGGCTGGGTTTCCACACCGCTGGGCAGAGCAAGACATCCTCAAATCAGCGTACGAGGTTAAAATTCAAGCTTACGGATGGGACCTGGCCCGTACTGAGGCTGCCGACGCTTGTTACTGGCTCCCGCCGTCCGGGTCGCGCCCGCCGCGGCCCGGTTCCGCCTTCTTTGCTTGAGGCCTTTGAGGAGCAGAGAAGGCGCGTCACTCAGATGATTGGGGGCCGGCCCAGGCGGGTCATGCGCCATACGGTCCGCCACCGCATCGGTTGTCGTGGCGGGCAGGAGACTCGAACCCCTTCGAAGAACCCGGCCCACCATGATCTGAGGCCGGACAGGGGTGGCCGTTGCGTGATGGTGTAGGCGGCCCATGTGGCGAGGTAGATGGGTACCAGGATGGCGGGGAGGTGGCGTTTGGCCAGCCATACGCGGTTGCGGCCGGTGTTGCGGTAGTAGACCGCGTGCCGGGAGGCGGCGGTGCGCGGATGGCGGAGAAGGAGGTCCGCGCGGTAGTCGATGTCCCAGCCGGCGTCCAGGGCCCGCCAGGCGAAGTCGGTCTCCTCGTGGGCGTAGAAGAACGGTGCGGGAAAGTCGCCGACCTCGTCGATCACGGTCATGCGGATGGCGTGGGCGCCGCCGAGGAATGTCGTGACCGGCCCTGACACCGTGGGGTCGGAGCCGCCGAGGCGGGGGACGTGCCGGCGCTGGGTGAGTCCCTGCTCGTCGACGATCCGGAATGCCACGATCCCCAGGCTCGGGTTCTTGGTGAAGGCCCCGCAGACGAGTTGCAGGGTGTCGGTGCGGGGGAGGAGGCCGTCGTCGTCCAGGACCAGGACGATGTCCACGCCGCCGTGCTCGCGCAACCACTGCACGCCCGCGTTCCGGCCGCCAGGGATCCCCAGGTTCTCGGGCAGCTCGACGGCCGCCACCCAGGTGGGAAGGGCGGGCAGCTTAACGCCTTGCCCGAGCACCACCACCGTCGCGGGAGCGCCTTCCTGGGCGTTCACCGAGTCGAGGAGCGTACGGAGTTCGTCCTCACGGTCGCCCATGGTCAGCACGACGACTCCGACCGTGGGCCCGGACGTCTCGGAGGCCGTCATGCCTGCGCCCGCAGGAGCTCGGTGGCGCGCTGGTCCAGGTGCGCAGCCCCGGGCACCCCGCGTCTGCGGTAGCCGGCCGCCGTCCGGCGGATGGAGCGGATCTCCTGTCGGCTGCGGTCGGAGACCACGCCGTCCGTGAAGTCGAGCGCATGGTTCCACAAGCCGATGGCCTCCTCGTGCCGGCGCTGCGCGGCGACCGACTTTCCCAGGTTCATCATGGTCAGGGCGTGCCCGCGCTGATAAGTGCCCGGCGTGCGGGCCAGCATCGCCGTGCGGTAGTGCCGCTCGGCCGCGGAGTAGTCCTTCATCGCGGTCAGGGTCTTGCCCATGTGCGAGGCGACCGTCGCCGCGACGGGACCGGATGCGGCCGAGTACGACGGCACCGGATCCCTGGTGTCCGAGAGCGCGTTTTCGGCCGCCAGCAGTGCGGCTGCCGCCCTTCCGTTCTGTCCGTTGCTCCCGTAGGCCCGCGCGCAGGTCACCAGGAGCAGGGCCTCGGTCTGCCGGTCGACCTTCCCTGACGCCCGCCGCAGCGCCTCGTCCGCGAGCTCCGTGCACGAGTGCGGATGCCCGAGGTCGAGGGCCTGGTGCGTCATGGCCCGCATCAGCCACGCGCCGTGCCCGTCCGGGTCGCTCTCGCAGGCTAGTTGGTAGCCGAGCAGGTAGTACTGCTGAGCGGCGCCCTCGCGGCCGAGGTCGTGGTGTTTCCAGCCGACCAGGCAGGCCAGCTGGGCGGCGGCCCCGAAAGCATCCTCGCGCACGGCCGCGGAGGGGAAGCGGGCGGTGAGCATCGGGGCGACGGTGTCAGTCAGGTAGGCGGTGACCGTGGTCAGCCCGTGTCCGCCACCGAGCTTCTCGTCCGCGCTCCTGAACATCTCGGTGAGCTGACGGACAACCACGACTTCCTCCGCGCCGACGCTGCCGCCGCTCGCGGCCGCCTTGAACGTGGCGGCCACGGCCTCGTGGTCGTAGGCCAGGGGAAGGCCGACCGCCGCGGTGGCGAACGCTGCGTTGATGAATTCCCTGCGGCGGAGCATCACTGATCTCCCGAGGTCGGCGGCGGTGGCCAGGGGATCAGCGCCCATGGCCTTCCCGATGACTGCGGAGCCTAGACCGATCTCGGCCGTCGTGACGCGACGCTTCACCTTTCTGGTGAGAGCTTCGGCGATATACGCACCTGTTCGACCGCTTGGTGTTCCGCCGGCCACCCAGTAGGCGACGGCTGACGGAGCCGTGCTCAGCTTCTCGCCGGCCTCGGTCGCGACGGCGCGGATCTCGCGTGCGAGCGCGAAGTAGGTGACCCCGGCCTCGGCGATGACAGCCGCCAGATTCTCGTTCGGTGTCTGGCTCTCCGCCATCCTCGGCCCCCTGAAGCGATCTTGAACGGATTGAACGGGTTCCCGACGCCACCACCGTACTCACTTGCCGTAGCAGCCGGTTGACTGAGTATCACGCCGCCGGACACCGGCACCGGCCGTCCGGGCCTTCCGGCCATGGCGCCCGCACGACCCCACTGGTCCCCGCCCGCAGGCCGACCTCGCCCGTCACCGGAAGCCGAAGGAGAGCGCCATGGCCCGCCCGCCCGGCCCCCGCCGGACCGAACCCCGCACGCACCGCGCCCCGTACGCCGTCGGTGACCTGGTCACCGGCACCTCCTACGTCCATCCCGAGGACCGTGGCCGCGAACAGCCTGAGGAGTTCACCGGCCGCATCGTCCAGGTGGGCTCAGGATGGGACGGCGTCGACGCCGAGCAGGCCTACGTGTGGGTGCGGCTTGCCACCGGCCGGGAACGGCAGGCGCTGATAAGGGACATCCGCAAGGCGCCCACCTGATCCACCGCAGCAGCCCACCACCCGGCGCCGGGCCGCTGCCGACGGGCGGGCCGATGCCCCCGCCCCCTTCGGGAGCACCGGCCCGCCCCACCCGAGACTTCCGCTCCGCGACCTGGTCGCACCGGCGGGCTACAACGTCCGCCCCTTCCGGGCGGAACCGCGCAGGCCGGGCCGACTCCGAAGGTGCCTTCACCGACCTGTTTCGGCTGGTGAGGCACTGTTCTTGAGGGAGCGCCACCTATGTCTTCCGCTTCTTCCTCCGTACGCCGTATCGCCACCACGGTCCTGGCCGCCGGTGCGATCGTCTCCGCCGCCGCACTGCCGGCGGCCGCCCACGACGGTGACGGTGACGGCGATGGGGTGCCAGCCCTCCTCCCTGGTGGCTGTCCCGGCCCGTTCGGACCGCTCGAAGGCTGACCAGGCACCAGCTGGGCGGATGGGGACGTTCACGTGTACGCCGACGGAACGCACCCGGCGGGGTTCCTGGGTGACCGGCGTGACCGGGAGGACGCTGGTGGCGTGACCAGGAAGATCGTTCGGCGGTGCTCTCAGTGCGGCAGCACGCTCCCTCCGGAATCGAGGGGGTCGCGCCGGTACTGCACGGCGACCTGCCGCAGGAGGGCTTGGCAGCAGTGTCCGCCCATCGGGCCGCTTTTCTCGACGCCGGCGGTGAGGCGATGCGGGCCCTGCTCGCAGGTGATTACTACTCTTGGCCCCAGTTCAAGTGCGCCGAGTGCACCCCGGCCTGGTACTCCAGTGGTGTGCCATTCGGACTGCGGAAGCGGTCGGGCAGCCGGTACTGCTCGTCGAAGTGCAGGACGAGGGCATGGCGCCGCCGCCATTCCGGTTCAGGAGACGTCACAGCAAGCACCTCCCTGCTGTGTGCGTCCCCCTCGCGGCGGTCGGCCATCGGATGACGAAGGGGAATTCCGGTAGGGCCTTCTGAACCCGTGCACACCCACCGGCCAATGCCGCGCAGGCCGAAAGGACACGAATGGCATCAGCGTGGCACCGGGCCGACCCCATCCGCGGTAGCCCGCCACCGGCTAGGGGGGCGGGAACCTCGGACCGAGAGGCGTCGGCCACCTTCGGCTCGGGCAGACGCGAGCCATCAGGCGTCGGATGGGGTCGCTGCCGCCGGTCGCCGCGTCACCCGGACCGGGGGCTGACAGCTTGTGAGCACTACCTCCATCACACCCATCACCACGTGGGTGAGACCCAGGCGCTGCTGGCCTTCATGGCCTGACATCGAGCAGCGGACGCACGCTTTAGAACGGGCCCCGGCAGCCGGACGGTGGAGCCCGAAGACAGCCAGCAGGGCGCCAGTCAGTGGCAGAGCCACGACCACAGGAACCCGCGTACGAGTATCAATGTCAGTGGCTGTCTGTAGCATCCGTGGCAGGTTGGTGACCCGTCCGCCCGCAGTGGGGAAGGACGGGGTCGTGAACGGGCTGCGAGGAGCGTGTGGCGATGGCGAACGGTAACAGGGCCGTCGGGCCGACGCTGGATTCCGACGACGAAGCCGCGCTGTTGCGGCCGTTGGCGTTCGCCGAAGGCGGGGGTCTGCCACTTGCCCTGTGGGTGGTCCTGGCACGTGCCCTGTCGGGTCACCCGTGGACGGCTCAGGACGTGAGCGTGTTCCGGGACCGGGCGGGCGAACTCCTGGTCGAGACGCAGACACCGGAGGGTGTGGCCTACCGGTTGCGTGCCCGAGGAGCTCGGTCGGGCGAGCGGCAGACGCAACAGGCGGTCACGAGCGCGTTGCTGGCCGAGGTGCCCCTTGACGGGGACAGCGGGCACCGCGACTGGCTGGCTGCCGCACCGTACATCGTCGATCATCTCGCCGCCCACGCCGCCGCGGCCGGTGCCCTGGACGAGATACTCGAGGACGCCGAGTACATGGTGCACGCGGCCCCGCGGGGGCTGCTCCGCGCGCTCAACATCCCAGGCTCCTCCCGGGAGACGGTGCGGCGGAGCATTTACCGGGCATCCGTCCACGTCCATGCCACCGCGACCCTGCCCGAAAGACGGGACATCCTCGCCGTCGACGCCGCGCGCCACGGTGAGACCGGCCTCGCCCGGGAGCTGTCTCGCGGCCGCCCGTGGCGGCCGCGCTGGGCGACCGGCACGATGGTTCATCCAGCGCTGCGCTTCACCAAGACGGGACTGGGCGTGGACGCCGCCGCGTGCACCGTCATCGACGGGCGTCCCCACGCGGTGACCGGCTGCTACGACGCGAACGTCCGCGTGTGGGACCTGGTCGACGGAACCGAACGCCTTGTCATCACCGAGAACGACGGGGTCTACGCACTGGACTGCGTCGAGATCGACGGGCGTCCCCATGTCGTCACAGGAACCTGCTCCGGCAGCCTACGGGTGTGGGATCTGGATACCGGGGCCGAGCGGTTCGCCCTCGGAGGTCACAAGGGCTGGATACACGCGGTGGGCTGCACGGTGATCGACGGTCGGCCGCACGCCGTCACTGCGGGAGAGGACTGCCTGGTCCGGCTGTGGGACCTGGTCGACGGGTCGGAACGTGCGCGGATGCCCGGCCACACCGAGGAAGTACGAGCGGTGGCGTTCAGCGAGGTCGCCGGCCGCCCCGTGGCCGTGACCGGGGGCTATGACAACACGGTGAGGCTGTGGGACCTGGAGGACGGCGCCGAGCGGGCCGTGCTCACCGGTCACACGTCGGCCGTCTACTCGGTGGCTTGCACGGTGATCGACGGCATCCCCCACGCCATCACCGGGAGCGGCGGGGAGCACGCGGCACGGGTCTGGTGCCTGACCGACGGCTCGCAGCGCGCCGTGCTGGACGGGCACACCTCGTGGATAGCTGCCGTGAGCTGCTTCGAACTCGGCGGACGCCCCCACGTGTTGACCGCCGGTGGTGACTGCACGGTGCACGTGTGGGATCTGACCGAGGACACGGAGCGCGCTGTCCTGACCGGACACCACGGCTATGTGGACACGCTGGCCAGCACGGAGATCGACGGGCGCCCGTACGCTGTGAGCGGCGGCCATTCCGCGCCCCCACGCGTATGGGACCTGAGCGACGCCGCCCTGCCCGCGGGACACAAGGGCCACACCGGGACCGTGCAGGCCGTGGACGCCGTGGAGATCGACGGCCGTCCGCACGTCGTCACCGGAGGCGACACCACAATACGGGTCTGGGACCTGGCCGATGGGACGGAACGAGGCGCCCTGCCCCACGGGCACCGTGTGGAGGCGCTGGCGTGCACAACGGTCCACGACAGCCCCTACGCTGCCGTCGGAGGCTGCTGCGGCGTCGCCCGAGTCTGGGACCTCGCCGCAGGGACCGGGCTTCGGGACCTTCCCGGACCCGACAGCCGGGTGGAGACCGTGGCGTGGGCGGATGCCAACGGCCGTCCCTACGTGGTCACCTCCGACCAGCACCGCACCATACGCGTGTGGGATCTGGACGAGGACGTGGAGCACCCGCTCCACAGCGACCGCACCCGGTCGGCGGTGCGGGCCATGGAGCCCGTCACCTTCGACGGCCGCCCCCACCTCCTCACGGGCAGTGATGACGCCGCACTGCGGCTGTGGAGGCTCACGGAGAAGGGCCGACGTGTCACCGCCACCGTCCACACAGGGCACCACTGGATACGGGCACTCGCCGGCACCGTCCTGGAGGGCCGTCCCCACGCGCTGACCGTGGGCGGGAACGACACCGCAGTACAAGTGTGGGATCTGACGGACGGCACTCTGCGGTCCACCCTTGCGGGACACCCGTCAGGAGTTCTCGCGGTGGCCTGCACCACGCGGGACGACCGTACGGACGCCATCACCTTGGACGGCAGCGGCGCGGTCCACGTGTGGGATCTCGCGCTGGCCCGGCTCCGGGAGAAGGTCGCGCTGCCGACGCGGGCCCAGTGCATGACCGCCGTCGGCCAAGGCCTCGTCATCGGCATGGGCGACGACGTGGTCGTACTTGACCGCAATCGCTGAGGCAGGAACGGGGTGGACGGTGACGCATCCCGAGGCCGCGAGCAGCGCGGTAAGGAGCAGGGGCAGGGACCAGCGACGCATGGCCGCAACCGTGCCGCAGAAGCCCTGCACGGCGCCTCCGACGGGCCCGCTACGCCCCTCGGATGGAGGACACGACGGGCCGCCTGTACGGCAGGGCCGCCTTTGGCTGGTCTGGCGGACCCTGGACGAGGGGCAGGCAAGCCGTGAGGGAGGCCCTGGCGACGCTCAGACCGTCGGTGGAGCCGATGATGGCGCAGGCCGCAGAGGCTGTGCCGGGCCCGGCCGCTTTGTGGGCGGGGGTGGCGTACGAGCAGAAGCTGGACGGTCAACGGGCGCTCATCTTCACCGCGTCCGGGCCGGGCGCCGCGGTGGTGGTGCAGACCCGCCGCGGGGCTCTGGGTGCAGGACCGGTGGCCGGACCTGGTGGCGGCCGCCGAGGCGCAGTTGCCGCACGGCCTGGTCCTCGACGGCGAACTCGTCGTCTGGGACACCGAGGCAGGCCGGTTGTCGTTCGAGGCGTTGCAGCGCCGGGCCGCCGCTCGCGGCCGCGGCGCTGCCGGCCTCGTCGCCCGTGGCCGGCCTACTTCTTCGCCTTCGACCCCTTCCTGCGGCGGGTCGGTGGCGTAGAGCTCGGTGAGGTACCCGTGTCGAGAGCGCCGATCCTTCGCGGGGCTGACCGCCGGCTGCCGGGCCGCCCGGGCGGGCCGCCGATATCCTGGGACCGAGATCGGGGGCTTTCCTCAGCCGGAAGGCAGCACGATGCGGCGTCGATGCCTCATGCTCCTCGCAGCCCCGCTCCTCGCCTCCTCGGTGGCCCTCGCCCCCGCCCACGTCGCGCAGGCCGGAACCGCCGGGTCGAGCGGGGTCAAGCAGGCGGTGAAAGTCACCAAAGTCGAAGTGGTCACCCTGCTGAAGTCGGGGGAGACCGTCGAGTGCAACGGCACTCCCGTGGCCATGGCCTTCGACGGGAAGGTCACGGCGACCGGGCCGGGCACGGTCCGCTACCACTGGACCGTGAATACCGGCCGCGCCCGGGTCTCCCCGGGAACCTTCGCCTTCGGCGCGGGCACCTCCACCAAGGTCGACCTTCAGGTCGTGGACATGCCGGCGCCCAGGAACGCCAAGGCGGTGACCGGGTACGTCACGCTCCACCTGCCGGACCAGAAGAAGAGCGTCCGCAGTGAGCAGGTGACGTTCCCCTGCAAGAAGTGAGCCCTGCTTTTTCCTGCGCTTCAGCAACAGCTTCGAAAGGCGCCTGAACGGCCGCTACCTGTCCGGGTACCGAGGGTGGACCAAGATCAGGAGGCAGGACATCGGAAGGCGGGCTCGGCATCTGGGGCGCCATCGCCCTGGGCGGTGTCGGCGCGTGGCTCGGCTGCCGCCGCCACGGCATCCCCTTCCCCGCCCACGCGGACGCCGTCGCCCCCGGCATGGCCCCGGCCCAGGCGATCGGCCGCTGGGGCAACTGGTTCAACCAGGAACTCTACGGCCGCCCCACCACGCTCCCGATTGCGCGAGGTCGCGGATCTGGTCGACGACCCGAACACCGATGCGGTCACACACTTGCACCGGCTGCGCAGCCTGCTGCTGGAACATCGCGACCGCGCCGCCGCGACGGTGCCGGCCATAGACAGAGAACTGACGGCACGGGCCAGGGGGATCAGGACGACACCGGAGGAAAAACTCAAAGTGTTCGGTGCGCGGCTGTACGAGGCCATCGGGTCCGCCTACCCTGCGACTCGGCGCACCGAGCCGCGGATCGCCGCGAGGATCTGGGAAGCGCTCGGGGACGCCCGGACGGTCCTGAACGTCGGGGCCGGCACCGGCTCCTACGAACCCCCGGACCGCGAGGTCACAGCGGTGGAACCGTCGGCGGCCATGCGCGCAGCGTCCCTCGAGCGCGGCGCCGTGCGTGGCCGCCAGTGCGGAGCGCCTGCCGGTCGCCAACCAGTCCTTCGACGCCGCGATGGCGGTCAGCACAGTTGACCACTGGCCGGACCCGATCGCCGGGCTGCGCAAGCTCAAGAGGGTGGCCCGGCGCGTGGTGGTGTTCACGTACGACGCCAGCCCGACCAGCTGGCTCCAGCGGTTCTGGCTCACCCGCGACTACTTGCCCGAATTCGCCGACCTGCTCGTCGGCTGGCCTTCACTGGCCGACATGACCCGCGCGGTCGGGGGCCGCGCGGAGCCGGTGCTCATCAGTGGGACTGCGCCGACGGCTTCTTCGAGGCCCACTGGCGCCGCCCCGAGTCGTACCTGGACGAACACGTGCGCCGCGCGGTATCCGTCTGGACCAGGGTCGGGCCGCAGGCCGAGCAGCGGGCGGTGAGCATGCTCCGCGACGACCTCTCCTGCGGCCGCTGGGCGGTAACCCGGTCGTGATCGACTTGATCGACGAGTACGACTGTCCTGCGTGCGGTGAGCGTGATGAGGATCAGCCCGACGTAGCTGGCCGGGCTTCGTAGAAGGTTCCGTCGCGGAGCATGGCGAAGAGGACGTCGGCTCGTCATTCTCGCGGGCAGAGAGACACTCCGAGCGCACCCTTGCCGCACAAACAACTGCGTGCCCAGACTGGCAGGTGTGGCGACCATCGAAGCGATATACGGATTGGCTGGAGTGCTGGGCGGCGCAGCGATCGGCGCTGTCAGCTCCGGCCTCTTACAGCGATCGACCCGCAAGGCGAGTGAGGACGGTGTCCGACGGACGCAGTCACTGGAAGCGAAGCAGACAGCCCTCGAAGCGGCCGCTGCAGGCCGCGTCGCTACGCGCTCATGGGGCCTTTATATGGAGCTGGTGATCCAGAACCTGGAGGCCGGCCATCCCGTCGAACTCGATACCTATGACGCGACGGTCAGGGAGCAGCTCGACGTCCTCGCCACTGGTTTCTACCGGCTCGCCGCTGTCGATGGTGTCGAACTCGCCAACGTCCCTGGTGTGGGGAAACCCCGGACCGCGCTCAGCGAGACCAGCGCACTCGTCCGTAAGGTCTTGCTCCAGCGACTTACCAACACCTCCAACACCTGCTTGGAGCACGAGCCGGCGGAACTGCGGGCAAGGGTTGAGAAAGTGAGCGAAGAAATGAACTTTCTCCTGGTGCGACTGACAGAGCACTTCAGGGGCAGCCCGCTCCCCGCCGGCATGGCCTACCAGGCCCAGCCCGTCCCATCGCTTGCCGCCCCTGACAGTGCCACTCCCATAAGCGACTATCTCGAGTTCCAGCCCTTCTGGTTCGCCGTACCCAACTCACGCCCGCTGGTATGCACGGACGACGGTGCTGCGCCAGGCATCGAGCTACAGCCTGGGTTGTGGTACCTGGCAGTCGGCAACACGAGCAGGGGTTTGATGGTCCAGGCGCAGGACGGCCAGCGTGGAATCCTGCAGAACACCGACGGCATCCAGCGGGGATGACTTCCTCCGCCTGATTCTGTGCGTCCGGGCAAGGAGTGCACGTGAAGCAGCCGGAGCCCGTGGGGATGAGTCTGCTGGGTGGGGAGTCGGGGTGTGAGGCGTTCGCGGTGCTGTCACGCTTCCGGGCGGAGCTGTACGCGTCGATGACCGGACGTGCGGACACCTTGTTCGAGTTGACGGACGCGCTGTTATGCAGTGACGGTCCGGTTCGGACTCTGGTCGATCTCGCGCTCGCTCCCGAACATCGTCGTGGTCACGGGGCTCTGTACGGCGCCCTCAACCGAGGCCGTTTTGATGTATCGCGGCTGCGGCGGTCGCTGGCAGAGATGCCGCTGCCGAAGGCTGCGGAGGGTCGCCTGGTCCTGGCCGTCGATGTCAGTCCGTGGCTGCGGCCGGACGCCGCGACCTCGCCGGACCGCTCGTTCTGCCACACCTACGGGCGGGGGAAGACCCGGCACCGAATCATCCCTGGCTGGCCGTACTCGTTCGTCGCCGCGCTGGAGACCGGCCGCACTTCCTGGGCCGCGATCCTGGACGCCGTCCGCCTCGGCCCGGGCGCGGACGTCGCTGCCGTCACGATCGCCCAAGTCCGCGAAGTCGTCCAGCGGCTCGTCGCCGCCGGCCAGTGGGCTCCGGGTGACCGCGACATCCTGATCGTGTTGCACGCCGGATACGACGCGCCCCGCATCGCCCACTCCCCGGGCGATCTGCCCGTCGAAATCCTCGGCCGGACGCGCTCGGACCGGGTCACGCGCCGGCCGACTCCGCCCCGCGTCTACGACCCCAAGGGCGACCGCCCAAGCACGGCACCGAACCCGCAGGGCCGCCTGGCTCGGCCACGATGGTGAACTGCCCATCATCTCCGGCACCGTCATCCGTCTCGAAGTCGAGCACCTGCCGTCCGGCGGCGACCCGAAGCCGATCTGGCTGTGGTGGTCACGAGTGGACGCCACAGCCGCGGACGTGGACCGCTGTTGGCACGCCTTTCTGCGCCGGTTCGACATCGAGCACACCTTCAGAATGATCAAACAGACCATGGGCTGGACCAAGCCGAAAGTTCGAGAACCGGAGGCTGCCGACCGCTGGACCGGGCTGATCATCGCCGCACACACCCAGCTCCGCCTCGCCCGCCCGCCCGCTCTCGACCTGCGACGCCCCTGGGAGAAATCGGCCGACCCGAACAGACTGACCCCAGCCCGCGTCCGCCGCGGGTTCCGGAACCTCCATCGCGGCTGCCCTCGCCAGCCGCTGTTCCCAAACCCTCCCGCCCAGGCCACGACGGCCCCCCCCATTACCTTCTTGGTGGCCCCGCAATGGGGTGCCCGGCCTCCGGGTCCGGCATGACTGCTCCCCCCTGTTGAACGTATGGCCTGGGGGGTGGTGTCACCGGCCCGGAGGCATCGACAGACCGCTGATTAGGGGCATGACCACCGGCTTCCTTCGGGAGCTTGGGAGGCTCTTCGTAATGTGGATGTGGCGATCGGTGCCGTGGGACGGCCGGGCGGTGGGGACGACCGGAGGACGCACGTGATCGACACGAGTGGCATCGGCGCTTTCCTGGGCCTGGACGTCGGCAAGGGCGAACACCACGCCACCGCCGTCACCCCGGCCGGGAAGAAGGCCTTCGACAAGCGGCTGCCCAACAGCGAACCCAAGCTCCGCGAGGTGTTCGGCAAGCTACAGGCCAAGCACGGGACCGTGCTCGTGGTCGTCGACCAGCCGGCCTCCATCGGTGCCCTGCCGCTGGCGGTCGCCCGGGACATGGGCTGCCCGGTCGCCTACCTGCCCGGACTGACCATGCGGCGGATCGCCGACCTCTACCCAGGTGAGGCCAAGACCGATGCCCGCGACGCGTTCGTCATCGCGGACGCCGCCCGCGTCATGCCGCACACGCTCCGCTCGGTCGATCTCGAGGACGAGACCATCGCCGAGCTGGAGATGATCGTCGGCTTCGACGACGACCTGGCTGGCGAAGCCACCCGCATCAGCAACCGCCTGCGCGGCCTGCTGACGCAGATCCATCCGTCGCTGGAACGCGTCCTGGGGCCGCGAGTGCAGCACCCGGCCGTGCTCAGGCTGCTCGACCAGTTCGGCTCGCCCGCCCAGATACGCAAGGCCGGACGGCGTCGGCTCGTGACACTGATCCGTCCGAAGGCCCCGCGGATGGCCGAGCGTCTCGTCGATGACATCTTCACGGCCCTGGACGAGCAGACCGTCGTCGTCCCGGGCACCGACGCGGCCGCATTGATCGTTCCCAGCCTCGCGGGCTCCCTCCAGGCAGTTCTTGACCAGCGCAAACTCCTCGCCGCCCGGATCGAGGAACTGCTGGAGAACCACCCTCTTTCCAAGGTCCTGACGTCCATGCCGGGGATCGGCGTCAGGACCGGAGCCCGCATCCTCATCGACGTCGGCGACGGCAGTTCGTTCCCGTCCGCCGCCCACCTCGCCGCCTACGCCGGCCTTGCCCCAGCGACCCGCAGCTCGGGCTCGTCGATCCGTGGTGAGCAACCGTCCCGGAGAGGAAACAAGCAGCTCAAACGGGCCTTCTTCCTCTCCGCGTTCGCCGCCCTGGCCGACCCGGTCTCCAGGGCCTACTACGACAAGAAGATCAACCAGGGCAAGCACCACACCCAAGCACTCCTCTGCCTCGCGAGACGACGAGCCGACGTGCTCTTCGCGATGCTCCGCGACGGCACTTTCTACGAACCCCAACCCGCCCCATCAGCTTGACCAAACCCATAGGGGCACCCCCCGGCTCGAAGAACCAACGGCTGGCAACACGCCACGACGTCGGCCTCGAACTCGTCACTGGCCAGCCCTACCGCCGACCCACCCACCACCAGGCAGGCACCAAACCCCGCCGAACTGGATCGGTCCCGTGACGGCTGCACGGATGGCCGACGCTGCGGCCATGGCGAAGCGGACGCTCTGGAGACGATCTCTAGCCGACCAGACGGCGGCGCCACTCCAGGGCGGTGACGGTGATGGCCCGGCCGGGGTCACGGTCCCAATCGGCATGGAGACCGGCCGCTTCCAGGGCGGCCACGACCTCGTGGCCGATGGCCGCAGTGGTCTCGGACGAGCCGTCGAAGCCTCCGTAGAGGAGCACCAGTCCCTGGCCGGCTGCGGCGGAGTCCGTGCACTGGGAGTGGAAATAGACGAAGCCACGGGCGTCGGTCCCGCCTTCGCCGCCGATTTCAGACTGGCCGCAGCTGCGGCAGCAGGTGAAGTTCTCGCGGGCGGTGATACCGGCCTCCTGCAGGGCGGCGAACGCGCGAGTGAGCCGCTCCGGGTCAGTCTCGCCCGGCCACCCGGCCTGCTCCGCGACACGCTCCAGCCACATCCGGTCGGCCAGCGCCTCCGCCTGCACGCGCGAGACAGGCCGGCGGTCCGCGGTGACCAGGTACTCCTCAGCGAGCTCCGCCAGTTCGGCGCGGTCCGCGTAGCCGCCGATCAGCACCTCACGGACGCGCTTCTCCAACCCCTCGCGCTCGTCTTCGTCCAGGTCCAGCGGCGGCACCTCGCGGGCGAGGCCCGTATCCAGCAGCGACCAGGCCAGACCAGCGCCCCAACCCGACCCCTGCCGGGCCCAGCCGGTCATCGCCGCAACCACGGCCTCGGAACCGTCGACCATCACCTGGAAGTGCCGGTCGGCGGCACCGTCGCGGTGCTCCAGCGTGTAATCCCCACCGGCCTGGTGCCAGACCTGGGCAAAGACGTCGGGCAGGTCGGGTATCCGATGGACCACCAGAAACCGGTCACCATCACCGCCGATTCGCCGGACCAGCCCAGCCAACGCCTCGGCGGACACACGAACGTGCCGCTCCCCGTTCTCCGTCTTCACCACGATCTCGAGCATGCGCAGACTCTGACACACCCCCCTGACAGCAGACCTCCCGGGACCCGCGACGCAGCTCACTGCGATGGCCCAGGACAACCCCGATCCCGCGCAGAAGTCCGCTCGCTCATTTCCCTGTGCCGCTGCGTGGCCCGGGCCAAGTTCTGACGGCAGCTTCTAGGCTCAGGCGCTCGTGCACGGCAAACCGAACTCAGGCTAAACGGCAAGCTCAGCTTGTTCTTTATCTACCAGGATCTTCCTGGTTTGCCGATGGCCTCGAGGTCTCGGGGCGTTTGACGGTCTTGCCGACGTCGTAGCGGGGTGCCCGGTGCTTGTTCTTGGCCCCGGGTGGCCGCCCGGGGCCGGTGCCTCGCGGTCGTTCGAGGCGCTGCCCGCGCTGTCCCCGTACCATTCGGTCTTGCCGACGGCCTCAGCACCGTGACCTGGATGAACGTAACGGCGCTCGCCGCGGTGTTCACCTGGCATAGCCAGCGGGTGCTCACGGCGGTTTCAGTCGTCCAGCATGAAGCCCAACGGCCCACGGAGGTCGGCAGGTCCGCAGTAGTGCACGCCGGTCATCCCGAGCCCGACTGCAGCTTCGACGTTCTCGAGCCGGTCATCCACAAAAAGGCACCGGTTCATGTCGACACCAACCTGCTGGGCCGCGATCTCGTAGATCTTCCGGTCCGGCTTGGCCACCCCCACCCGGGCACTGCTGACGACGTGGTCTGCGAGATCCGACAGACCCAGCGAGGCCAAATCGTCCTCCAACTCCACGGTCGCATTTGTCACCAGTACCAAGGGCACGTGCGCCCTCACCTGACGAAGCATGGCCACCACAACTTCGTCGGCCCAGAACGGCGCCTTGGCTAGCGCGGTACCCAGCTCGCGCGCCTGCACCTCCGGCACCTGACCTGCTAGGCCGACCACAATGGACTCCACCCACTGCTGCTTGGTGATCGCCCCGAGGAGCAGCGGCAGGTCTATCTCCGGTGCAAACGCCACCCTTTCGGTTGTGCCATCCGCCAGCCCCGCACCACGCTCCAGGTTTGCCAGCTGCGTCGTGTCGTAGAAGCGGATCACGTTGTCGAGGTCGCACAGCACCGCATCGAAGGGCCTACTAAGGGCTGTCCCGTAACTGCAGGTCGCAGGTGAGATGATCTTGGTGTGGCTGGTGTGATTACGGCGTCGGAGCCGTCTTGGATAGCCCCGTTCACGGGGTTGAGCCCGCGCTGTTTCGGGAAGCTGGTGACCGTGCTGCGGCGCGAGGGTGCGGACGCGGTCCGCAAGGGCCGGCCGTGGAGTCTCCCGCTGGAGGACCGGGCACTGCTGGTGGCGGCGTACTGGCGCACGAACTTGACGATCCGCCAGCTCGCTCCACTCTTCGGGGTCTCGAAGTCGGCGGCCGACCGCATCATCGACCACCTCGGGCCGATGCTTGCCCTGCAGCCGCGCAAGCGGTTCGCCAAGGACACCGTGCTGATCGTGGACGGCACTCTCGTGCCCACCCGAGACCACGCCGTGGCCGAGCAGTCCAAGAACTACCGGTACTCCACGAGCCACCAGATCGTCATCGACGCCGACAGCCGCCTGGTCGTCGTAGTCGGCCGGCCGCTCGCCGGGAACCGCAACGACTGCAAGGCGTGGGAGGAATCCGGCGCCAAAGCTGCCGTCGGCAGGACACTCACGATCGCCGACGGCGGCTACCCCGGCACCGGACTCGTCATGCCCCACCGACGCCGCAAAGGCGAAGACCTGCCCGACTGGAAGCAGGCGCACAACAAGTCCCACAAGCAGGTTCGCGCCCGCGTCGAGCACGTCTTCGCCCGCATGAAGACCTGGAAGATCCTCCGCGACTGCCGCCTCAAAGGCGACGGCGTCCACCACGCCATGCTCGGTATCGCCCGCATGCACAACCTCGCCCTCGCCGGATAGGCGATCGGATCGCACTGCGACCGACCTCGCCTCAGGCGACTCAAAGATCATTTACGGGACAACCCTTAGGCGTCGACATGGGCCGGACGACGACAGCTCGGGTTGCCTTGTCTGCGTAGGAGATGAGCTGTTCCGGTTGCTGGTGGACAACCGCCCGTCAATTAAGGTTCTGCACACCACCATGTGGGGCGCCCTCCACTACTTTGATTTGGCCCTTGGTGAGGTAGACGACACATCGCTAGCGACGCGCTAGGGTAAATAGAAAGGCCCCCCGACCGGCGCCTGGGGCTTTTCTCTACTCCATCAGGTACACCTTGTGATCGTCCAGTTGACCGGCCGCGGCCCGTCATAGCTTGTGTCGTCAACCGCCCTCGGGACTGGTAGTTCCCCTTGAGGATCTCCTTAGCCCGCCGGTGCGAGAGCCGTGCCCGGACCGTCGGCTCGCGCAGGTGTGATGGCTCGTTTGTTCGGCTGTCGCGGCGGCATCATCGCCGAGGTCGCTTTCGGGGCGGGAGGATCCTGGTGCTGTTATGCCCCGGGCGGCCATACATGGTGACGTCAGTTCAGGGGCATCTCGTGGCGGGTTCCTGGGGCGTTGTTGCCTCCGCCGAGATCGGCGGCGAGCTCCACCGCTACTTCATCGACCGGGACCTCGCCGGGCAGCAGCCTGTTCTGCCCGCGTCGGAACTCGCCACCGTCACCGCCGGGATCGGCTCGTACCAGTCGATCCGTGATGACTCGTACGGCATCGGCTCCAACGTCGAGAACGGGCTAGCCGACACCATGGTTTACGACATTCCGGCATCCTGGCCGCAGTATTTCAGCTCCCATCCCCATCTCACTCTGAAGCTGTCTCCCTTGCTGTATGACAATCCCGAGATGGACCTCCAACTCGTCGACCGCCGCGCGGACTCTCCCACCTTCGGGGCCAGCCAGATCCTCCCCTTCCCGCAGGACTCGCGGGCCGTCCTGACCATCGAACCGGGTGTGCTCATGCGGGCCCGGGGCAGGGGGACGCTCCACTACCGGGTGGAGTACGAGGTCCACGACTCCCGCGGCACGCGCCTGCCCGAGCTCTTCGTCCCGGTCCACGCCGACGGATTACTGCCGACCTTTGACACGCCGGGTGCCGCTCTGGCGGGCAACGTCGTCCGAGAGCTGGCCTACCCGTGACCGCGACCCAGCAAGAACCGAAGACCGGCCGCACCGTGCTCCCCACCGCGTCACGCTGGCTGACGCTGCTGCTCGTGGTCTTCGCGGTGCTCGTCACGTCCCGTTCCCTGAGCGAGGGCATCTACGACATCGCGTTCGCCAACCTGGCCCTGGACCTCTCCGGCCTGGTCAGCACGGTCGGCCTGGTGTACTGCGTGGGCTACGGCGTGGAGGTCGTCGCCTCGATCGCGGCCGGCCCCCTGCTAGACCGAGGTAACCCAAAGACCGTCCTGGTCGTGGCCTATCTCGTCAAGATCGGCGTGTTCGTCGGCATCGGCATCGGCTCCACGTTCCTCTCCTCCCACCTGTGGGCGATCGTCGTCGCGGCCGCCACGGTGGACCTGGTCCACCACATCGGGGAAATGGCCCTGTTCGTGCTCCTGCCGCGGATCCTCGACGCCAAGACCCTCGTCCGGGTGCAGGGCGTCGGCGGAACCATCCGCTCGGCCGCCGAACTACTCTCCCCGGTCGTGGCGGGCCTGGTCATCGCCCTGCTCCCCGGGTCCCAGGCCCTCCTCGTCGCCGCTGGCCTCCAGGTCCTCGCCCTAGCCGTCTTCGCTGGCTTCATCGCCGTCGTGGCCCGGCAGCCGGGATCCGTGCAGCCAAAGCCCGTTCACGCGCAGGGGCCTGACGCCGCGACCAGCGTGAAGGCCGCCAGCGCTGCACCCGAAGAAGAACCCGCCCCCGCCCCTGCCCCTGCCCCTGCCCCCCTCCCGTCCCGCCGCGTGGTGGCGCGGACCCTTGCCACCAGCCCGGCCTGGCGCCGCTTCCTCACCTTCCACGCCCTGACCGTGCTCGCCCTCTCGACGGTCATCCTTTCCCTGCTCTCCCTCATGAGGGAGACCTTCGACATGTCGCCGGCCCGCGCCGGCTCCTTCCTGGCGTTCTCCACCATCGGAGCCATCATCGGTGGCTTCGTCGTCGCGAAAGCCGGCCCGGAAGGCATCTACTCCAGCCTCCGCTGGGCCACCGCCCTCGCGGGCGCCGGCACCCTCACGGCGGCACTGCTCGGTGGGACGCAGTGGATCCTCGCGGGCGCCCTCATCCTCTTCGGTCTCGGCTTCACCGTGTACCTCAGGTCGGCCGGACTCCTCGTTCAGCTGCGCGCCCCCGCCGCCTTGCTCGGCACCTGGCACGGCCTCCTCGACGCCGTCATCCGCATCGTCAGTGCCGGGGCGATCCTCGCCACCGGCTTCCTCTTCGACCGCTTCGGAGGCAGGCCCGTCTACCTCGTCTTCGGCACGCTCCTCCTGCTCACCGCAGCCTTCTGGTCCACCTTCGGCACCCAAGACCAGCACAACCTCGGCTCAACCCCCCTGCACCCCGCCCCCGCCCCGTAAGGGCCCACGCCGGTTGGCCGCTTCGTCGGCCACAGTTGAGCACCGCACCGCACCGCGCCGAGATTGGCGACGGCGTCCCCGTCCTGCCATGCATGCCTGCCGGACTGGGCGGTCCCCGGGCAACCACGATCCGGCCCAGTCGGGGGCGGGCCGCGGCGCCGGCCCGCCAGGTTGTGGATCGCGTCGGACAAGCTCCCCTCATCCGACGCGACAAACTGCGTCGCCAGTGATCAGGCCCTTTGTCGAATGGCACGTCCTTCGTGATGTCCGCCGCCGCACCACCCGCAACCGCTACTCCGTCGGCGCCGCCAAAGCCGACGGCACCGAGATCCGGACCGCCATCGCCTTCTGACCTGGCTCGACTCCCACCTGACAAGCCTCGCCGACGCCGATCTGCCCGGCCAGGCACCGGGCCGCGCCCGCAACCCCCTCGGCGCCGGCGCCCTCCTGCGCTCACACGGCCTCCCCGTTCTCACCGCACGCAATACCGCAATGATCGAAGCTGCTACCGACCTGCCGCCGATCGTCATTGCTGACCTGTTCGGCCTGCACCCCAGCACTGCCAACCGCTGGGCCCGCTACGCCAACGACAGCTGGAGCCACTACCTGGCGGCTCGAGACCAGGGCACGCCGAGGTCCTGACTCTTCTTCGTCAACGCCTGCACAGCGGGCCCGGTGACCGCAGCAACCGACAAGGCCGAGGCGTTCAACGGGTTCTCGGTCCCGTGCTCTGTCCCGGTCCCGGTCGCGAAGCCGGTCAGGGACTCCACGCCGTCATCGGGCGGGTAGGTGCGGTGCGGCGCTGGAATCCGCACCGGGCATCAAGATCGACAGCGTCTACTGCGACTTACACCGTGAGCACCCTGTCCAGGGCGACCAGCCCCTTCCGCAGTATGCGACTGGCTGGACCACTGGCCGCGCCCGGTTGGGAGCGGCCAGTGGCCTGGTGGTAGCGGGTGGCGCCGTTGACCGCCTGGGGATGGGGTATCAACGGCGCCGGCGCCGGTGCCGCGCTCGCACAGCACCCTGCTGTGGTGCTCGAACAGACGCTTGTGCAGGGTCGGGCCCCTGTTTAGGGCACGGTGTATCCGCCGTCGACGGGGAGCGCGATGCCGGTGACGAAGCTGGCCTTGTCCGAAGAGAGCCAAACCACGGCGTCGGCGATCTCCTCTGCGCGGGCGATCCGTCCCAGGGGGTGGGCGGCGTCAAGTGACGTGCGCTGGTCCGCGTCCAGGGCGGCGATCATAGGGGTGTCGACCAGGCCGGGGCACACGGCGTTGACGCGTATGCCGTGGGGCGCCACCTCGACCGCCGTGCTCTTGGTCATGCCGATCTCGGCGGCCTTGGTGGCCGCGTATCCGGAGAAGCCGGGAACCCCGATCAGACCGGCACCGGAGGACATGTTCACGATCGCCCCGGAGCCCTGCGCCGTCATGTGCCGGAGCTCGCGTTTCATCGACAGGAACACCCCACGCACGTTCAGGGCGATCATCCGGTCAAGCATCTCGGTGGAGTAGTCGCGGGTGAGCTGGTACTCACCGTCGTATCCTGCGTTGTTCAACGCGATGTCGAGGCGGCCGATGTCCGCGACGGCGGCATCGGCCGCCTTCTCCACCTGCGCCTCGTCGGTGATGTCGGCCACCACGTAGCGGGCCGAGCCGCCGGAGGCCTCGATCAGACGGACGGTCTCCTTCAGGGACGCCGCGGTGCGGCCGGCGACCGTCACCAGTGCCCCCTCGGCTGCCAGGGCCAGGGCGGAGGCCCGCCCGATCCTGCTGCCGCCGCCGGTGACGAGCGCCGAAGCGCCTGCAAACTGCTGGTTCATCTCTCTGGATCCTTCATGTCGTTGTGGGGTGATGCCTGTACGGGAGTGGTTGCCGGGAGCACCGCATCAGCCGGTGACACTGGCGGCCGGGCCCGGTGGCCGACGGCACCTCGCGCTGGAGTGGGGGCGAGGTGCCGCCGATGGCCAGGGGAGGGAATCGGCTCAGCCGGTGAGCTCGTTCAGTGGTGGCCACTGCCGGCTTCCGGGCCGTGGCGGTGCCAGCACACGGTCCGCCCGGCAGGGCGTCAGAGCTGTGCTGTGCCCTGGACGACGACCTCGTTGACGTTGACGTCATCCGGCTGGGCGATGGCGTAGCCAATGGCCCGGGCGATGGCCGAGGAGTCGATACCGACCGCGTCGAGCGCGGAGCGCACCGCGTCCTGCTGTGCGTCGTTGCCGCCGGAGTGGGTGAGCTCGGTCTTGGTCAGGCCGGGGCTGACGACGGTGACGCGGACGTCGGTGGTCTCCTGGCGCAGGCCGTCGGAGACCGCCCGTACGGCGAACTTCGTCGCGCAGTACACGACCCCGGTCGGGTCCACGCGGTGGCCTCCGGTCGAGGCGACGTTGATGATGTGCCCGGACCGGCGCTCACCCATGGTGGGCAGGACCGCCGCGATGCCGTACAGCACACCGCGCAGGTTCACGTCGATCATCCGGTCCCATTCGTCGACGCGCAGCTCCTCCATCAAGCCCAGCGGCATGATGCCGGCGTTGTTGACCAGAACATCGA
Source organism: Streptomyces sp. NBC_01214 (assembly GCF_026340975.1). Lineage (GTDB taxonomy): Bacteria > Actinomycetota > Actinomycetes > Streptomycetales > Streptomycetaceae > Streptomyces. The sequence goes on from NZ_JAPEOS010000001.1 coordinate 5,180,715, forward strand.
CACGGCCGTGGCGCTCCAGCGCGCCGGAGGCGAAGGCCTCCACGCTGGCGCGATCAGTCACGTCCAGCTGCGCGGACTCGGCGCGGTGGCCGGCCTCGGTGACCAGGGCGTCCAGGCGGTCGGTGCGTCGGGCGCCGAGGACGACGTGATGGCCTTCGGCGGCGAGGTGGCGGGCGGTCGCCTCGCCGATGCCGCCGGACGCGCCGGTCACCAGGACGATCTTGCGGTTGGCGTTGGTGGACGGGGTGGTGTTCATGGCTGCGCTTCTTCCTGGGGTGGTGTGCCGGCCCTTGTGGCCGGGCGACACATCCAGAGCACCAGTCGGACGGAACCCCAGGTAGAACCCTCCTCGTCCCGGGGTTCGGCCTACGGGGGGTCCATCAGTACCCCCCTCACGGACACGGGGCGGGGCCGGCTGACAGGGCTAGCCTGAGAACATGAGCCAGCCCGTGCCGGACACCGATATCCGGGACTTCCTGCGCACGCGCCGGGCCCGCCTTACCCCGGAACAAGCCGGCCTTGCCCCGTATCCTGGTGCGCGCCGGGTGCCCGGCCTGCGGCGCGAGGAAGTCGCCCAGCTGGCCGGCGTCAGCGTGGACTACTACGTACGGCTCGAACGCGGACGCACCACATCCGTCTCCGCCGCCGTCCTGAGCGCCGTTGCTCACGCACTGCAACTCAATGACACTGAACGTAATCATTTGTTTGCCTTGGCCAACCCCACCGGGCAGCAGACGGATACGACCACAGCCCAGCGCGCCCGCCCCGGGCTGCTGCGGGTGCTGGAGAACATCACCGACGTCCCGGCCCTGCTGCTCGGGAACCGCCTGGACATCCTGGCCGTCAACCACCTGGCCCGCGCCCTCTACCGCGACTTGGAGGGCCTGCCGGTCGGCGAGCGGAACATGGCCCGCTACATGTTCCTCGCCCCCGAGGCCCGCGACCTCTACGTCGACTGGCCCGAGACCGCCCGCGAAAACGTCGGCATGCTCCACCTGTACGCCAGCCACCACCCGCGCGATCCCCGGCTGGCACAGCTGGTCGGCGAACTGTCCGCCGGCGACAGGGACTTTCGCCGGTGGTGGTCGGAGCACGACGTGTACCAGCCCAAGTACGGCTCCAAGCGCTACCACCACCCCCTCGCCGGAGACCTGACCCTCGGCTTCGAAGCCTTCACCCCCATCGGCGAGCCAGACCAGACCCTCGGCCTCTACACCGTCGAACCCGGCTCATCGTCGGAAAACGCCCTGCGCATGCTCGCCGACTGGACCGCGAGCAACACCCACAGGGACGGAACCCGAGCCGATGGGGCCCCGGCCGAGGCCTCCGCCCACCAGCTGCAGCCCGCGCCCGGCAAGGGGGCAGGGCGCGGCAGGTGACGCGGAGTCGACGCGAGGGAGACCGGCACCGACAGCCGGCGCCCTGCCGGGGGTCTGAGGAGCCGCAGCCACCGTCGTCTCCTCCGGGCCCCGGCCACGAACCGGTCTACGCCCCCAGGACCTCGTCGAAGTAGCCGATGCCGGTCCGATCGGGTGGTGGTGGCGGGGCGCGCGGGAGGGTCGGGTTGGGCGGATCGTTTCGCCGCCGGGCCCGGCTTCTAAGGTCGGGCCCGCATCACTCTTGATCATCTCTGGAAGGGATTCCCCTGTCATGAAGCTCCGCACCACCCTCGGCGCAGGTCTTGGCGCGCTCGCTCTGGTCCTGTCGATGGCCGGCTCGGCCCAGGCCGCCCAGGGCAACTTCACCTACAAGTACGTCGACGGCTTCGGCGTGGAGCGCCAGGCCACCCTCCACGACCCGCACAGCGGCAAGTGCATCAACCTTTACGCCGTCGGCGATGACGAGGAGCAGCCGGGCTACGGCCCGCACAACGACACCGACACCGCCGTGACCGTCTACCTCGGCGCGAACTGCCAGGGCCTCGACTGGCGGCTGAAGGCACACGGCCAGCCGGCCAAGGACACCCTGGAAGTCCGCTCGGTGCGCTTCGACGCCCCGCAGGCCAGGTAGGCAGGCTCGCTTTCGCCCGCATCGTGGCGGGTGGCGGACCGGCCGGACACACGGCCGGTCCGCCGAGCGACCGTGTTGCTAGCGACCAGGTCGCTGCAGAGCCACTGCTGCCGGCGGCCATTACGCAGGCGCCGAGGTCTGTGGCCGCGGGTGGTGGTGGGCCTGGTTCGGTGACGCGGCGCGGGGTGGGTGTCAGATGGTGATGGCGTAGGCGGCGCCGTGGCCGAGACCTGGGTCAGCGGAGGTACATCACATACGGCTGGTTGTTGAGGTACGCGGCGGCGGGTGCGGTCTGCGGTTCGGCGCGAGGGACGGTGCGGGCTTCCTGCCAGGTGCCGTTGACGTAGTCGGCCGCCCACAGCGGGCCGGTGACGCCCCGCATCAGGAGGCTCAGGGCGCCTGTTGTCTCGTTTGGCTTTGTTCACGAGAACGGGTTCTGGCTCACATTCCGTGGTCTGCTTACTGAGAGTTCGGGTGCCCCTGAAGTTGAGCTCGGACTGACTGGGCCACTTGGTCTGCCCGGTCAGCCGATACATGCTCCTGCTCGGGCCGCCGAAGCAGCTCGAAAACGCCCGGCCCACGATGCTCTGGTTGCAGATCTGCCATGCGCGGAACGATGTGGAAGTGCACGTGTGCGAAGCCTTCGGCTTCGGCAAATTGGACGACGTAGGTCTTGGCGCAACCAGTCATGCTTCGGAGAGCGCGGGAGAGCTTGACCTGCCACATCCCTAGGGCAGCTGCCTCAGCATCGGTGAGGTCATGAACTGCGGCAACGTGGCGTCGAGGCAGCAGCACTAGCCAGCCGGGCATTGCGGTGTTGAAGGCGTGGGCTACCCGCCAGTGCTGGTCATGGACCACGCACTCCCTTGGTGGAAGGTCGTCGAACTCTACTTCCTTGCTGCATGTGTAGCAGTCGGGAGTCGTCATGAACCAGATCGTAGGACTGTTTCGCTGTGAACCCCTGTCGGCCTTCGTCACCAGGCATCGATCAGGCCGGGAGAACTCGTTTCCGAAGGAGTTGGAAGCCGGCTCGGCCGAACATTTGGCGTGTGAGCATCTTGATTCGGTTGACGTGGCCTTCGACGGCGCCGGAGCTCCAGGGCAGGGTAAGGCCAGCTATGACGGCGTCGCGGTCACGGTCGATGCCTGCGGCGCGGGTGTGGAGGCCGGGGAGGTTGTCGTACCGGACGGCGTCGAGCCACTGCGGCAGCCGTTCGCCCTGGCGCTCAGTGAGTATCTGACCGAAGGAGCGGACGTGGCCGGTGAGGGCGTCCGGTTCAGGGCAGTGGACGAGAACGGCTTTGAGTTGAAGGTGCTCCGTCTCGGTGAGGGTCTCGGGTCGGCGGAGGATCCACCCTGTGACGACGCGGGGTGATGGTGGCCGAGCCGTGACGGGGTCTGGTGAGAGCCTCTTCTCCCGGAGATAGGCGCGAACCCGCTGGTAGCTGCCCCGATAGCCGAGGGGAACGATCTCCTCCCACACCCTCCACGCGTTCGTGCAGCCTTGGTTCCAGCGGTCATCCAGGTAGGGCTTGAAGGCGTCGGGGGCAGGTCGGCAGGGTCAGTCCTGTTCGGGCCGGCGGGCGGCCTGGAGGATTTTGGTCCAGGTGCTGGCGGAGGATCCGGGCATGAGCTGGTGGAGGCGCTCGATGTGCCGGGCGGGGCGCTCGTCGGGGTGTTCGGCGAGGACCTGGCGGGCGAGGGCGAGGCGGGGTCGCCGGTGTAGGAGGTGCCACGGCGGGAGCCGGCTCGGTTGCCGGCGCCGGCGGGCGGCAGGCTGGGGGTGCGGGTGTCGGCGTACTGCTGGGCGTTGCTGCGGCGCCATTTGGGGCGGCGGCGGTTCTCGGGGTCGCCCCAATCAGCGGGTGCGGGGAAGCCCTCGGGCGGGACAACAAAGGCGTTGGGCGTGTCGGTGGGTGATGAGGCAGGTGGCGGGGCCGAGGAAGGCTTCGTGGATGTCATTGCGTCGTTCCCATCGGATCCGGAGCCGGCGGAAGCCATGGAGCCAGGCGATGGTCCGCTCGACAACCCAGCGGTGGATTCCGAGGCCGGATCCGTGTGGAACGCCGCGGCGGGCGATCACTGGTTTGATGCCGAGCGCCCAGACGAGACGGTGGTATTTGTCGTGGTGGTAGCCGCGGTCTCCGAGGAGGCTGTCAGGCCGGTTGCGTGGCGTCTCCGACCAGGCCGGCGACGGAGGGGATCTTCTTCAGCAGGGGTATCACCTGGGTGACGTCGTTGCGGTTGCCGCCGGTCAGTGAGGCGGCGAGTGGGATGCCCTGGCCGTCGACGATGAGGTGGTGCTTGCTGCCCGGACGTGCTCGGTCGACCGGGCTGGGTCCGCTTTTGGGCCCCGTCGAGCGGCCCTGACGTGGGAGGAGTCGATCACCGCCCGCGACCAGTCCAGCTTCTTCGCGACCCGCAGCTTCTCCAGGAGCACCAGGTGTAGTTGGTCCCACACGCCGGCGGCGTTCCACGCGGCCAGTCGCCGCCAGCAGGTCATGCCGGATCCGAAGCCCAGCTCCTGTGGCAGGTACTCCCACTGGATTCCGGTATGGAGGACGAACAGGATCCCGCACAGTGCCTGCCGGTCCGGCACCCGAGGGCGCCCCTCCGCCTGTTTCGGCGCCGGCTCGGGCAGCAACGGCTCGATGAGCGACCACAGTTCATCCGACACGATCCACGGTCGCGACTGACGTTTCCCCACGGCCAGACCAACGACCAGCCGGACCGAAAGTCACATGATCAACAGCTTCTGTTAGGACCTCTTAGGCCCAACGGGGGCAACCGGGCAGGACCGGGCGCTACAGGTGGGCCAGGTGCTCGCGCACGGGGTCGGCGAGCTCCGCGTAGAAGTCGACGCGGTCCTGGGCCTGAAGGACCTGGGCGCACACGGTGAGCATGCCGGTGCGGGCCCCGGGCCGGTCCAGGACGGGGGACAGCTCGGTCCGGATGCGGGCGGCCGTCTCGGGGGGACAGCAGCGCGTACGCGGCCCTCGGGGAGGATCCGACCGAGTTTTGGCGGTAGATCTGCGATCTTGATACCGGTCTGGTGATCACACATTGCCGGGTGCCGTTCTCAAACAGTCGCCCTGGTTACTAGGGTGTGCCTCGACCAGGTCGACGGCGGGGGAACCGGTGGGTGTCGAGGACGAGGGGTCCGAGTCGGGCGTGCGCGTGCGCGTGCTCGGCCACTATGAGGTATCCGAGCTGCTGGGCGCCGGCGGCATGGGTGAGGTGTACCTGGCGCACTCGCCGTCGGGCCGCGCCGTTGCGGTCAAGGTGATCCGCGAGGAACTCGCGGAGCGGCCCGGTTTCCGTGAACGCTTCGCCCGCGAGGTGGCTGCCGCTCGCCAGGTCAGCGGCGCGTTCACCGCTCCCGTGCTCGACGCCGATACCACCGGGCCTGTGCCGTGGATGGCCACCCAGTACGTACCCGGCCCCAGTCTCGCAGCCAGGGTCGCCGCGTCTGGCCCACTCACTGCGGACGCCGTCTGGCAGCTCGGCTCGGGCTTGGCGGAGGCGCTGCGCGACATCCACCGGGTCGGGCTCGTTCACCGGGACTTCAAGCCGGGCAACATCCTCCTCGCCGAGGACGGCCCGCGCGTCATCGACTTCGGCATCTCGCGGATCCCCGACGCCACCGCGCTCACCCAGGCCGGGGAGCTGATGGGGACACCGCCGTTCATGGCACCGGAGCAGTTCCAGAGCGGCCGTGACGCGGGACCGGCGGCGGACGTCTTCGCCCTGGGGGCGGTGCTGGTCCACGCGGCCACAGCGCACGGCCCCTTCGACGCAGACAGTCCCTACGCGGTCGCCTGGAAAGTGGTCCACGAGGACCCCGACCTAACAGGACTGCCCGCATCCCTGCTCCCGGTCGTGACCGCCTGCCTGGCCAAGGACCCCGCCGGCCGCCCGGACGCGGACGCGCTGCTGACTCTGCTGTCCTCCCGCCGGGAGCGCCGCGCCCGGGTGGCCCTAGCGGCCGTCGCCACGAGGCGCTTACGGGTACGGCGGACCGCTCTGGCCGCCGGAGCCGTCGTGGCGGCCGGTGCGCTGGTGGCTGCAGCCGTCGTGTGGTGGCCGTACTCCGACTCGAAATCTCCGCGGGGCTCCCTGTCGCAGAGCGCGCCGAACTCGGCCTCGCCGCGCCCTTCCCTGCAGAGTCCGGCGCCGATCCGACTCGCGGGGTGGCAGCCGTGGGCGGTGAAGCCGGCAGGGGACCGTCCGGAGAACGACGCACCAGCCTGCGTCTCCCAGTCCTCCGTTCTGCTGTGCGCCGGGCAGGGATCGGTTTCCGGGCTGGATCCACTGACGGGCAAGACCCTCTGGCGCCAGCCCCTGAGCGGCTCGGTCCAGATGATGGGAGTCACGGACACTCACGTCGTCGTGTCGGACAACACCCGCCACGACAACGCTCTGCGCACCTTCGCCGTCGACTCGGGGAAACCGGGCAAGCAACTCGGCGCAGCGTCAGAGAACTCGTGTATGGCCATCAAGGAGATGGTGGTCTGTTCCGGCGGGGCGGGTGTCGACGCCTGGGACCCGGCTGACGGCAAGCGGCTCTGGGACATGGAGAAGGAGTGGAGCCTGGGGGCCGAACGCCAGTTCCCGGCAGCGCCCGACACCGCCATCCACATGGTGCGCTATGACGGGGCCGGCAACCAGGAGGTGGCCCAGGTCGATTCTGCGGGGACGATCCACCGGAGATACAAAGCCCCGGAAGGGACCCGCTTCGTCACGGCCGACCCGGATGGGGCCTTCTACGTGGACAGCACCGGAACCAACAACCTCACCAGCCGCGTGTTCCGGCTCGACAACAGGGGCGAAGCGACCCAGAGCATCCGGCTCGGGGAGCCGGCCACATTCCTGGGCGCCGCGGGGAGCACGGCCTACACGATCACCCGGGACGGAGTCGTGAGCGCATACGAAATGCGCGAGCAGAGGCTCCTATGGTCCTACCCAACACTCGCCACGTCGGTCTCCCCGCCCACGGTCCAGGGCAACCGCGTCCATCTGTCCACCGCGGACGGAAAGGTAATCGCCCTAGACCGGCTCAGCGGGAGCTTCCTCTGGCACAAGAAACCACCTCCTGACCCACAGTTCCCGGGCTCAAGGCCCAACCCTCCGCCCCCACTGACCCTCGGCGACATCATCATCGCCTCCGCCCCCGGTGGCCAGATCTACTCCTTCGACGGCTCCGCCCCCTGACCTCAACGACAACGGCCCGGTTCTCGTATGACTGCGGTGAGCGCGACATCATCGTCCCCAGCCGCTGGTTCGAGATCGAGACGCTGAGGCGGCGCGGCGACCTCCGCGACGAGGTCGTCCACACCGCTGTCGAGTACGCGGTGAGGACCTTCACCGAGGAGTACCTCCGGGACGGGCGCTGGAACCCGAACAAGGGCGCCACGATGCGCACCTACTTCCTGGGGACCTGCATGTACGCCTTCCGGGACGCGTTCAGGAACTGGTCGGGCAGCTACCGACGGAACCTCTTCAGCGCCGCCCACCCGCTGGTCCAGGCCGAGCCGCGGGTGCATCTGGGAGACCGAGATGACCCACAAGGAGATCGGCGACGAGCTGGGGATCAGCTCCCGGGCCGTGGAAGGGCACATGCGCCGGCTGCGGGCCCGCGTCAAACTCATGGTCGCCAAGGGGGAGATCGAGCCGCTCTCCGGCCGCACCTCCGCACCGAAGGCGGGTGTCCGGTGAACAGCGGAAGCGGGCTCGACCTGCGCACGGCGATGCTTCTGATCGTCGGCGGATTCGCGACCTACATCGCGTTCCTGCACCCGGCCGTCGGCATCGCCCTCCTGGTCGGCATCAGCGTGGTGACCCTTCTGCACCTGCTGCTCAAGCAGTGACCGGCCTGGAGCCCGCAGGGCGCGGTCCAGGCCGTCTACCGCAAAAGGCCCCGTCCGCGACTGGCGGACGGGGCCCGATGGGCGTCCTCGTATTCAGCGCTCGACGACGTCCTTGTCCAGGTCCCGATGGACCAGGAGCACGTTCAGCCCCCAGTCGGTGCAGCGCTGGGCGAGGACGGCGGCCGCCGTAGCGGCACGGTGCCGGCCGCCCGTTCTCTCGCCCATTTCGACCTGTTGCTTCCGACGGCAATCGATCATGGTGCGGTCTGCCACGGCCCGTACCGCTGAGGCAGGTCGCGCCAAGGAGCCCCGGTCCGCAGCCGCCGCAACACACCATTGACCACCTGCTGTCGGTGATCACGCCATGGACGGCCACGTCCGTCCGCCTGCGGCAGCAGGGGCTCTATCCGCTCCCACGCCGCGTCCGTCACCTCCCCTCAACCTGCCACAAGACCGATTATTGGACCGGCTATAGGGTCCTCCCTGTGGCGAATCATCAGGACAAGACCAGAGCGGCCTACGACGGAGTCGTTGAGCTGTACGCATCGCTGTTCGCAGACCGGCTGGAGACGCAGCCGTTCGCCCGGGCCATAATCGGCACCTTCGCCGAACTGGTGCGCGCGACCGGCAACCTGCGGGCAGCCGACGTTGGGTGCGGGCCCGGACATCTGACGGCCATGCTGCACGAACTGGGCCTGGAAGCCTTCGGACTCGACCTTTCCCACGGCATGATCGACCACGCCCGGCGGGCCCATCCGGCGCTGCGCTTCCAGGAGGCGCGGATGGAGTCCTTGCCGATCGAGGACGGTGTGCTCGGCGGCGTACTGGCCCACTACTCAATGATCCACACCCCACCGGGGGAACTGCCCGAGCTGCTCGCCGAGCAGGTCCGCGTCCTGGCGCCAGGTGGCGTACTCCTGGTCTCCTTCTTCGGGACCGACGGACCGGAGCCGGTCAAGTTCGACCACAAAGTTGCACCTGCCTACAGCTGGCCAGCGGACCACCTCGCCAAACTGCTGACCGATGCCGGACTCGTTCCTTTCGCTCGGCTGCTCCACGACCCGGCCTCCGAACGGGGCTTTCTCGACGCCCACCTGCTGGCCCGCCGCCCATAGGTCCATCCGTCCGGCTGGCGGGCTGGCTCCATCCGCTCGTCGCGCGCGTCAGGTGGTGCTGGTGGGCAGGCTCCGGACAGGGCTGCGGCGGGTGGTGTTGTCGGTGTGCCGGTCCAGCTCTGTGCGGAGTTCGTGGATGACCTGGGCATAGACGGCGACGTGCTCGCGGAGCTGGTCGTTGTCCTCCCGCAATGCTTGGGCGGTGGCTTCGGCGTCGACGGCGCGTGCGTGGAGGTGCTGGAAGGCGGGCGGGATGCCGTTCGACTCGGTCTTTCGGCGGGCGAATTCTTCTTTCAGGTCAACATGCTTGTGTGTCAGGACCCAGCGCTTGACGCCGGCCTCGGCGGCGAGTTGCAGCGTGGTGAGCGCCCCGGTGGACCGGGTCGGGCGGCCGTCGAGCAACCGCTGGATCGCCGCGGTGATGGCGTCGCGTTCGGCATCGCGGTCAGTCATCGTGGGGTTCTCCGGTGTTGGCGTGGGCGGTGATGATGCGCTCCAGGCGGTCGAGCTCGTGCTGTTCGCGGGTGTGTCGGAAGGCGGGAGCCAGCGGGTCGTCGACGATCGGCCGTAGCTGGGCGATCTGAGCGTGGACCTGTTCGATGTCGCGATCGGTTCGCGCGATGTTGACGCAGTTCGGGCGGCAGTCGTCGAGGTCGGGGGTGCGGCGGGTGCCGTCCTCCTCGCTGCGGAGGCGGCAGGCTGCCCGCTTTGGGTCAAGGACGCAGGTCATGCCCTTGCTGGGGAAGATCTGCAAGTCGGGGTTGGCGAGCATGGCGTTGGCGTGCTGCTTGGTGCGCAGGACTCGGCCGGCGAAGCGAGTGGCGGCCTGGACGCGGTGGCGGTAGGTCTCGGCTGCTGGGCCGCTGATCTGCTCGCCTTCGCGCAGCCGCTGGTGGGCGTCGGCGAGGGTGTCCAGTCGGGCCAGCCAGTCCTCGAACGCGAGGTCGTCGGGGAAGCCCGAGGCGTAGCTGCCGGCGTAGCCGAGGGTCATCTGGACGCGGAGGTGTCCGTATTGGATGGCGGCGGCGACCAGGCCCCGCGGCCGGCGGACGATGAACCAGGCCAGAGTGCGGCGCAGGCGCCCGGAGAAGATGACCGGGTGGACCGGGTCGGGCGGGATGCCGTCGCCGCGGCCGTTCTCGGTGCAGTAGGTCTGGACCCAGGCCAGGAACTCGGCGAGATCGTTGTTGATCCGGGTCTCCGACCGGGAGCCGCCGACGCGGCTGCGCAGCATGGCCGCGCCGTCGCGGCCGTCGGTGAACAACGTCGCCGGGAACAGCCAGGTGCTCGTGTGCAGCCGTTCCAGGACGGTGACGGCGGTGGCGACGACCTCGGTGACGACCCACGGGTCGGTCCGGATCTCGCCCTCGGGCCTCTTGTCACCGGCATCGTCGCGGACGCCTTTCCAATGTCTGCCGCGTAGCAGGACCAGGTCGTGGGCGTGGTCTCGCTCGACGCAGCCGCGTTCGAGGCTGAGGGCTTCGCCTGACCTCATCCCCGACAGGTAGCTGATCACGATGAAGCAGGCCGTGCTCAGGTGCCGGGCCAGCGGACCGGCCTCGGCGTAGTCGATGGTCGCGCCGTGCCAGGGCCTGCCGTCCAACCGCCCGGTGACCGGCGTGTCCAGCGGCGCACCTTCGATGACGGGCAGCCGTGCCTCGGCGAAGACGGCCCGGTTGCTGGGGACGTCCAGCGCGCCGCGGGCGGTGTCGAGCACTTTCGCCAGGTGCGAGAGGTTGACCCGGACCGTTCCGTCATTGTCACGGAAGCCGGGAAGCGGCCGTCCCTGCTCGCGATAGCCGGCCAGCAAGACCCGCAGGTCGTCGGTCAGCGCACCCTTCGGGCGCCGCGGCGGCGGGATGTCCCGGCCCCTGCGGCTGCGGCCGCCGCGCTCGCTGAGCACGAGGTGTTCGTCGAACGCCGCGGTGATGTCCGCTGCGAAGGTCTCGACGAACCGCAGGGCCCAGCCCAGCAGCGCCGACATCGTCTCGGGGTGGATACGGGGCGTCCGGTTCTCTTCGCGGATGGCGCGGCGCTGCTGGAGGATGTCCTGGATGCGCTCGCCGCGCCAGGGCGGTGTTTGCGGTAGCCGGTCGGCGTCGGGCAGCAGGTCGCGGTAGGACCACACCCGGTTCACGATCGAGAGCTGGTCTTCGCGCAGGGCATGGCTGGACTCGGCCGCTTTGACGTGCGCGGCGTAGTCGTCGAGGTCGGCCAGGGACACTTCACCGAAGCATGTCCGGCCGCGTCCGTGAAGCCAGTCGGTGAATAGCCGGAGGTTGCGGAACGTGGCGGTGATCGTCGGGATCGCCAACGTGCGGGGGCGGAAGTAGAAGGTGGAAACTCCGGCGCTGGTGTGGTTGAGGAGCAACCAGATGAGCGTCTTCACCGTAGGCAGGAATGGTGCGGTGATGGGGCTGAAGTCGATCGAGAACGCGGTGGTATGGCCCTCGAAGACGGCGGGCGAAAGGCGCCAGCGCTGGTCGGCGAACACCGACAGCGTGCTGGGATCTGTGCCGGGACGCAACGGCCGGTTGAGCAGCACGAGCGTGCCGGGGTCGGGCAGCGGAGCCGGAGAGGTGGCCGGGGCGGTGTCCAGACGGCTCATGTCAGGTCGAGTCCTCGGGTCAGGAACCGCTCGGCCAGGGCGCGCTGCTCAGCGGTGAGCTCAGCTCGGGTCGTGGCGATCATCGCGGTGGGAAAGGCAGCGAGCAGGTCGGCCAATTGCGCGACGGGTCCAGCGAAACGTTCGGCCCAGCGCAGCGGTGTCATCTCCTGCTTGCGGGCCTCAAGGCCTTCATGAACTGCGACAAGCACCGGCAGGTGTGCCGGAGTCGCGCGGGCGCAGGGGCAGGACAGGCAGAGCAGGAACGAGGCTCGGCAAGGCTCGCCCGCAGGGCTGTGCGGGCTGGCCACGTGATCGGTGCAGCCTCCCAGTACGGTGTCCAGCTCCCCGGCCAGCAGCTTCTTCAGGGTGGCCGGGTCCAGGCTGTGGCGCCGGGCGACGGTCTCGGGCGAGTGGCGGGCCTCGGCGACGTCGGTGGCCGTCAGCACCCGCATGACCTGCGCGGCCCTCGCGCCGGCGAGCTGGTCTTCCAGCACGGCCGCGACGACCTTCTGGTATTCGGCGAGGTTGCCGCGGTTGCGCGCCAGGTACTCGTTCGCCAGCGTCCGCTCGGTGTGCGCGACCGGCTGCTGGTGGCGTTCCAGCCAGCTCATCCGCAGCCGCCGGCTGTCGACCACCAGGGGCATCGGGCGGCCGTTCTCGCCGAGTGCATCAGTGCGCAGGTCCACGTCACGGCCCCAGAAGGCGAGAATCGACTTGGGCAGGCCCGCTCGAAAGCCACGACCTCGGTCTACTCCGCTGGAGCAGTGGAAGACCAAGAGCTGGTCCGTCCCGATGTGTACTCGTGCCGGGCCGGCCAAATCGACCAGCAGCGCGTAGACCCCGAACGGCGTGTGTAGGTCGTGCTGCCGGTGGGGGCTGCGGCCCGGTCCGCCGGGCGCGGTGCCGGAGAACGCGGTCGGCATGTGCGCTCGGTCCCGGCCGCGGCGCGGCTTCACCAGGTCCACCACCGCGGTCGCGGTGGCCCCGGTGTGTCCGTCGGCACGGTGATGCGTCGCCGAGGCTGTGGAGATCGTGCTGTAGTTCTGCCCGGTCAGGCAGAGCAGCAGCACCCCGGCCGCGCCGATGTCGGAGTAGGTCAGGTGGAGATCCGCCATCAGTTGGCCGGCCCCGAATGGACGGATGCGGTGGTCGGGCTGCCGACCCCAGCGGGTGTCCTTGCGCGGGACGTCGCCTTGCCGGTCCACGTGGTCCAGCAGTTCGCCGTGCTTCCAGGCGCGCGGTTCGGCTTCGCGGTCGATCCGTCCGGCCCGCCAGCGGGCCAGCAGTTCCCGCCCGGCGAGGATCCGGTCGGCGGCCCGCCGAAGCTGGGTGCGCGCGGCGGTGGTGATGCGGTCGAACTCAGCCGTTGTGTAGCTGGCGGCGGGCGTCGAATTGCGCTCCAGGCCCTTGCGGGCCAGCCGCGCCAGGAAGTCCTGCCCGGCACCGTCGGGTGCGAACCGAAGCACCGAGCGCAGCGTCGGCAGCTCCCGGTTCAGGTTCGGTGTGCCGAGCCTGGCCAGCATGAAGCTTTCCAGGTGCGCGGCTCGAAGCTGCGCCGGACTGACGGGCGGGCGGTTCAGCGAGGCCAGGTGTTGGGCGAATCGGCGTAGCAGCCCGAAGGCGCTCGTGGCCGAAGAGGTTGTCCGGCGCCGCCCGGCCGGGGCGGTCGACCCTGCGAACGCGGTCGCCATCCACACCACCAGCTCGCGGGCGACCGGGAAGGCGGCGAAGTCGTAGTCGACCGCCGGGCCGCCGCGCTCCGGGAAAAACCGGACCAGGCACTTCTCGTCGTCCAGGAACAACCGTTGCGGCGCTTGGTATCCGGGCTTCGGCAGCGCGGCCGGGCGCCCAGCAGCACGGGTCATGACAGCTTTCCGGCGAGGGGATCGGACAGGACCTGCGGGTGCGCCGCGAACATCGACGCCATCAGAGCCGACAACGCGACGCCGTGGGCGTGCTCGATCAGCATCGTGACATCCAGGTCACGGAAGGGCTCCAGGTAGATGTCCATCGTGGTGGTCACGTTGGCGTGCCCCAGCAGCGTCTTGACCAGATACCAGGTGTCGCCGAACTGGGCGCGGAAGTCGCGTACCTCCTCGGCGTTCAGGTGCGCGACCTGCCGCTCGTAGAGCAGCCGGCCGACCGAGTACCAGCGCAGCGCGAAAGAGTGCCGCATCATGTGCGCGTTCGCCTCGAACGAGGTCAGTCCGGCGGGGACGACCCGCTCGTTGGCGGTGTCGAAGGTGTGCTGCCAGCCGTGTGCCTCGCGCGGCAGGCCGTCCTCGTTCAGCCAGACCGCCAGTGGTTCCAGTCCGGCGGCGGTCCGGCGAAACAGCCGCTTGCGGGCGCTGGGGTCCAGCGAGTCCAAGGATGCGACCATCTGGTTGCCTTTGGCGTCGCGCATCTCCAGCCGTCGGTGCCGCGACATGCGCTCGACGAGCAGCAGCCGCGGCTGCCGCTCGTAGCGGCCGGCACGCTGGGCGCGGCGGACCGCGGCGGCGCGTTCGCCCTCCTCATAGGCCAGTACGTCGGTCAGCACGCTGCGCGGCTTCCAGAACCGGCGGCCGCGTCCGCCCTTGGCGCAGGCCGCCGCCAGTCGGCAGGTGTAGTAGGTGCGGGCCTCATCGTCGGCGGGCAGCTCCAGGCGCAAAACACTGGCCCACTCGCTCAGCCGCAGCCCGGTGCCGTAGAGCCCGTCGACGAACGCGCAGTCGCGCTGACTGTTGCGCCCGCGCCATCCGTCGACCTCCCGACCGCTCAGGTCCAGCCCGCGCAGCCCGACGTCGACCCACCGGGCGTAGCCGGCCGGGTCCAGCCACTTCACGTCCTTGCCACGCACGAGGTGCGGCCCGGCCTCGAACGACTTCGTGGTCGTGCCCGGGTTAGGGCCGGGAACCTGCCGCCGGGCCACCGGATCGCTCACTCCAAACCGGACCCCGGCCCAGCGGTAGAACGCGCTGATCGCGACCAGGTCGTCCAGCACCGTCCCACCAGCCACCCGCCGGACGTTGGCCTCGTCGGTCATCCGCCAGAACTTGAACCCTGCGACGTCCTCCTCATCGGCGTCGTGCCAGGCCCGGCTGGTCGCATCGAGGAACCCCAACCAGACAGCCACCGCGAAGGCGTACTTCCGCCGGGTGCCCACGCTCGCGTTGCGCATCCGCGCCGAGGCGAAGAACCCGTTGACCTCCGGCACCGACCAGCCATCGGACCGCAGCAGAACAGGCTGTCCCGGCTGCGTGCCGTGCACATGCGCCCACTCCGCCAGGGTCGGCAAGCCCGCCAGCACCGGATCGGCCGCGTACCACGGCACCTCCCGCCGCGGGTCGCACCAATGCACCTGCCACCGCGCCAACGGCCCCGCTTCCACCTCAAGTTCACCGATCATCAATCAGTAAACGTACAGCCACCCACGGTCACTGAATTCCTAGCAACAGTCGCTTGTGGCTAGAGACCTCCGACGCAACCGAACGCGACGGTGACGGGCTCGTCCTGTCGGGGTCCGGCGAGGAACGCCGCAACCCAGTCTCTGCGCCTGGTTCGGCCAGGAAGCGGCGGGGTAGGCTGGCTCCAGGATGGAGTGACGACAATCAAGGTCCCGGCCCGTCGTCCGGCAATCCCCCTTGTTGGGGATGCCCCGGGTCATATCCGACCGCACGGGTGTGCCGTGTGGTCAGGAGACGGCTTGTGCTGCCGTATGACCACGGGATTGTCGAATGCTTGCTCTGGCCTCCGCCCCTTCTGGCACCTCCATGGCGCTCATCTTCTTGATCGTCATGGTCGTCTTCCTAGTGAGTTTGATTGCCGCTGTAATCGCAGCCGCGCTTCCTCACTCCTCCGCTCCCCACCGGTCCGACCGCTGCCGACGTGCAGCGAAGGCCTTCGCTGCGACCGTCGCGATTTGTGCGGCGCTCGTGGCAATTGCGGTGGGTTTGGCCACCGTTGCTGGCGGTCCTGGTCCAGTCCCGACCGGGTCCAAGGAGACGGGGGGTCCGATACGGCCCAGTGATCGTTGATCTGGGAACACCCCCGGCCTGCGACGACGGCCGGGGGTGTTGGGTCTCACAGGCCTAAAGGGGTGTGAGGTGCAGGGCTCGGTCCAGGGAGCGCAGCAGCTCCGGCTCCCATCCGGCGCGCTGGACGTCGAAGGCGAGCAGGCCGCCGGCGCTGAGCACGGTGAGCTGGACCTGGTGCTCGATGCCAAAGCGCCATGCCTCGCGCAGCCTGTTACCTCCGACAGGTCCAATCGGAACCCGTCCTCGTGCCGACCTCAACCGCCGGTACGGATGCCCCTGGTAGCCCGCCCCCAGTCCGCGCCGTCTCGGCCGCGCCGGCGCGGGGCGGGCACGGTCGCCGTGGCGGCAGGGTCCTTCTCCGCGCGACCGGACCTGGCGCTGCCGGATCCGGGCCACCCCCCGAACTCACCGTTCTGGGATGGCCGGAGTACGGCATCCTGCAACGATGAACCCCGACCCTGACCGCTGGTACAACACCACCCTCAACCTCTGGCAGCTGGCTGGCGTGCTGGTCGCCGTCGTGACCGTCGTGAAGTGGATACCAGCGGTGTGGCGCCTCACCCTCGGGCGCCGCCGGCACCTGATTGCCCAGCTCCGCAAGATCGCTCCTGGCGTTCGGCACGACTACGTGGAGGGCCTTCTCGGTGAGCCGAAGTGGCAGTCCACGATGACCTGCACGCGCCTCGCTGACCCCGACGCCGAGTCGACCAAGGCTGCCAGGGGAGGCTTCTGGAGGGCAACGGCGAGGGGGGAAGTCGAGAAGGACGACAGGGACGTGGAGATCACCGTGCGAACCTGGCCGCTCTCAAAACTGGGCTACCTGGTCACGTGGTCCGAGAAAGACGCGGTGGTGATGTACGGAATTACCACCACCAGCTGGTGGTTCCGCCCCCGCGTGCTCGTCGGCAACACCCGGATCCGGCTCGGCAAGTCGATCCTCGCCGACCTCGACCGCACCGAGGAACACCGCGCGTGGCAGGGGAACCGCAGGTACGGCTACCTGGAAGAACACTTCTTCGGCAACCCGGGCGGCTACCGCCACTGGTATGTGGGAGTCAACGACATCGGCTACCAACCCGTCCCGCCCATGCTCGACTGGAACGACTCCGAGACCGAACTCAACCGGATGCCGGACGATAAGCGGAACAGCTACCGGGCCAGGACCCCAATCAACACCGTCGTCATCAGTGGCATCGCGCTCTATGAGGAACTCCAGAAGGGAGAGTTCTTCGGCATGTCACTGGGCGTCGACCAGGACATGGTCCGGCTGAGCGACCCGTCCTACCGCGTGTTCGACAGCCGGTTTACCCGTGCCCGTCTCCACGTCCGGGACTGGCGGTGGGAGCGCCGGCGCAACCGCTTGGACAAGCAAGCCGCATGGCGCCTCGGCTGAGGGCTCCGGCAAATCGGCCAGGAACGCGTGCCCGAATCGTTCCCGCCTCCGGCTGGCCGGTCAGGCCCTGTCCGCCGTCAGTCAGCTGCGGCAGGCTGTGGAGGTTCTGCCGCAACGACCAGGGGAGAGGCATGACGTACCAGGACTGGACGTACCACGGGATCCAGGACGGCCCGGAGAGCAACAGGAGTGACGGGAAGGAGTGGCAGCCCGCCCGGATCCTGGTCGAGGAGGCCGAGTTCGGTCCCACCGAGCGGCAGGACGTGACGGTGCTGCGTGAGCTGGCTGAGCCGGAGCACGGCGGCTTCGGCTGGGGCTACAACGGCGGCGGCACCAGCGCGGCGGCCGCGGTGATCCTCGCCGACGCGCTCGACCTCGGCGACCCGGACAAGTGTGGCATCGGCTATGCAACCTATCCGGAGGACGAGGTGCTGGCGCAGCTCCGGGAGGACTTTTGCGACGACGTCCTGTCCCAGTTCTGCGACCAGTGGCGCCTTCGCCGCGGCGTCGTTCTGCGCTGGTCCCGGGCCTGGTATCTGCAGCGCGGGATCAACGAGCTGCCCGCCGCCCTGCGAGAGCTCCCGCAGTTGCAGAGCCAGCTCTGACCGTGAGGTCATCGCAACGGCCCGGCCGGGCGGCTCCCTGTGGAACCGCCTGGTTGACGCCTTCCACGGACGAGGCACGCAGACGCCAGCGGCGCCCGTCGCCCCGAACAGCCTGCAAGTCTCGGTGTCGGGGTCGACCCTCCACGCGCGCCCTGGCCGCGGCCACCGAACCTGGAGGCCACCCCCATTACCTTCTTGGTGGCCCCGCAATGGGGTGCCCGGCCTCCGGGTCCGGCATGACTGCTCCCCCCTGTTGAACGTATGGCCTGGGGGGTGGTGTCACCGGCCCGGAGGCATCGACAGACCGCTGATTAGGGGCATGACCACCGGCTTCCTTCGGGAGCTTGGGAGGCTCTTCGTAATGTGGATGTGGCGATCGGTGCCGTGGGACGGCCGGGCGGTGGGGACGACCGGAGGACGCACGTGATCGACACGAGTGGCATCGGCGCTTTCCTGGGCCTGGACGTCGGCAAGGGCGAACACCACGCCACCGCCGTCACCCCGGCCGGGAAGAAGGCCTTCGACAAGCGGCTGCCCAACAGCGAACCCAAGCTCCGCGAGGTGTTCGGCAAGCTACAGGCCAAGCACGGGACCGTGCTCGTGGTCGTCGACCAGCCGGCCTCCATCGGTGCCCTGCCGCTGGCGGTCGCCCGGGACATGGGCTGCCCGGTCGCCTACCTGCCCGGACTGACCATGCGGCGGATCGCCGACCTCTACCCAGGTGAGGCCAAGACCGATGCCCGCGACGCGTTCGTCATCGCGGACGCCGCCCGCGTCATGCCGCACACGCTCCGCTCGGTCGATCTCGAGGACGAGACCATCGCCGAGCTGGAGATGATCGTCGGCTTCGACGACGACCTGGCTGGCGAAGCCACCCGCATCAGCAACCGCCTGCGCGGCCTGCTGACGCAGATCCATCCGTCGCTGGAACGCGTCCTGGGGCCGCGAGTGCAGCACCCGGCCGTGCTCAGGCTGCTCGACCAGTTCGGCTCGCCCGCCCAGATACGCAAGGCCGGACGGCGTCGGCTCGTGACACTGATCCGTCCGAAGGCCCCGCGGATGGCCGAGCGTCTCGTCGATGACATCTTCACGGCCCTGGACGAGCAGACCGTCGTCGTCCCGGGCACCGACGCGGCCGCATTGATCGTTCCCAGCCTCGCGGGCTCCCTCCAGGCAGTTCTTGACCAGCGCAAACTCCTCGCCGCCCGGATCGAGGAACTGCTGGAGAACCACCCTCTTTCCAAGGTCCTGACGTCCATGCCGGGGATCGGCGTCAGGACCGGAGCCCGCATCCTCATCGACGTCGGCGACGGCAGTTCGTTCCCGTCCGCCGCCCACCTCGCCGCCTACGCCGGCCTTGCCCCAGCGACCCGCAGCTCGGGCTCGTCGATCCGTGGTGAGCAACCGTCCCGGAGAGGAAACAAGCAGCTCAAACGGGCCTTCTTCCTCTCCGCGTTCGCCGCCCTGGCCGACCCGGTCTCCAGGGCCTACTACGACAAGAAGATCAACCAGGGCAAGCACCACACCCAAGCACTCCTCTGCCTCGCGAGACGACGAGCCGACGTGCTCTTCGCGATGCTCCGCGACGGCACCTTCTACGAACCCCAACCCGCCCCATCAGCTTGACTAAACCCATAGGGGCACCCCCCCGCGCGAGCCGGGGCCGGGCTGGCCCCGATTCCGGGTCCGGGAGCGGTGCTGCTGCGGTGGATCGGTCGTTGCCCCGGTACGGGAACCGCATACGGGGTGGTGACGACTGGACCCGGCGGCGGAATCCGCTGCACCGACCCGTCCCGCGCCGCCGCACGGCTGGCCGCGGTCGGGCGGACCTTCAGGGCGACGGACAAGGAGACGGCCGACGAGGGGGGCCCGGTGGCGGAGCGTTATGCTCCGCGCCTGTGGAAGACATCAACATAAGACAGCCGCAGCAGGCCCAGGTCACGGGCGAGGTCGTCCTGCGGTTCACGGGCAGCGTGGAGAAGAGCGAGCTCCGCGAGGGACTGAAGGCCGCGGGAACGTTTCGGCGGCTGCGTTGGCTCGCAACTGCGGGCGCGCTCTTCATCGCGCTCCTGGGGGTGCGCGTCGACGCCGAAGGCGGCTCGGGTACCGGCTCGGCCCGCTGACGTCGCCGTACCGGTGGCTGGGTCACCCACCCGCCGCACCCCGCCGCGACACAAGGCACCCCGGCGTGTGACAGTCCGGATGGGGAAGACCGGACGACGGGTTGTCCCGAGCAAGCAGGACCCGGCCGCCCGGTAGCCACACCGGCCGGGCCCTGCGCCGTACCGCACCGGCATACGAACGACGAGCAGAAGCGGGGCACACCCGGCGTAGCAGCCTTCCCACCCGCACCGGGCCGCCCCAAACCCCTAGACGGCCCCGGGAGCGTGGCCCGGGAGGCTTCTAGAGTGGGTCGCGTGCCGATACCCGTACATGCCTTTGCTCACCGGCCGTTGACTGCGGCGGCTGTCGCCGAGCTCGTCGCTCTGCCGGCTGAGCTGAACATTCACGAGGACGATGTCGACGCGGTGGTTCTGCAACGGGGATGGAGCTGGGAGCATGACCTGGTCTGTGACTCTTTCCGCACCGGGTACGGGCATGTGTTGTGCACTGAGGGCCGCAATCCGTTTGGGCAGGCAGAGGCTCGGCATTTCCTGGTTTTCGGCGAGGTTTACCCCGTCGACCCGGACGACGAGAGCGTGACGAACGGACCGTGGCTGTACGGTCTCATGGACGACTGGCAGAAGCAGGCTGGATGGAGTGGCTGCCGAACGGGCACCGATCAGGACTGCGAGCACGTCCTTGCGCAGGCGGCGCGGGCTGTGACCGAGTACCTCGAATCAGCGCCAGAGCGCACGATTTTGTCGTCCGCAACGGTGGTCACAGGTCCTGCGCTGACGCACCGCATCTGGCGCACCCGCACCCACGCGCTGGTACTCGGACCGGCGGCAGACAACGGCCCTTACGGCTACCTCACCCACCTTCAATTGTCCTACACGCCACTCAGCTGCGGTCCTGACCTGCCGCGCGAAGAGGACGAAGACGGCCTGGCCAGATGGATCACTGCGCACGTCGACTGGTGACCCCCGGGCCCTCCACATGAGTGAACCAGGCAGGCGGCTTTGGGCTGGGTCCCCTTTGCGGCAACACTTCAGAGGGTGGTTCGTGAGTCTTTGAGCTGCTCTGTCGTCGCCTGATGGGGTGGGTGCGGGGCGGAATCCGCCGGTCCGCAACCGCTCGCCTGCTGGTGTGGTGTGACGGAACGCAAGCCGTACCCCAGCGACTTATCGGACGAGCAGTGGGCTCTGATCGAGCCTGTGATCACCGCATGGCAGGACCGGCACCGCTCGATCAGCGGCCACCAGGGCGCCTACGCGATGCGGGAGATCGTCAACGCGATCCTCTACCAAGGCCGGACCGGCTGCCAGTGGGCCTACCTCCCGCACGATCTTCCGCCGAAGAGCGCGACGTACTACTACTGCGCCGCCTGGCGGGACCACGGCACCGACCAAGTCATCCACGAACTCCTGCGCTGCCAGGTCCGTGAACGGGCCCGCCGATTAGAGGACCCGACCCTGGTGGTCCTGGACACCCAGAGTGTCCACGCGGCCTCCGGGGTCCCCGCCTCCACGACCGGCCGGACCCGGCGAAGAAGGTGCCGGGCCGCAAGAGGGGGCTGGCCGTGGACGTGTTGGGCCTGGTCATCGCCGTCATCGTCCTGGCTGCGAACACCCACGACAACGCAGCCGGCATCGCCCTGCTGGATCAAGCCGTGGTTGCCCACGGCACCGCGCTCGGCATCGACGCGGAGATCGTCGAACGCAACCCGCAGGACCGGAGGTTCGTCCCGCAGCCGAAGCGGTGGAGGGTCGAGCAGACCTGCGGGATCCTCATGCTGCACCGACGCCTGGTCCGCGACTACGAGCACCGCCCCTCCTCCTCCGTCTCCGGCGTCTACTGGGCGATGACCCAAGTCATGGCCCGACGGCTCACCGGCGCGAACACCCCCACCTGGCGCGGACCGCAGGCGGTGGCCGCATGAACCTTCAACCCCTGCTCGACGTCCTCGGCATCCAGAAGGAAGCCGCCCGGGCCCTGGCCGACGACCTCCGTGGACAGATCACCGAACTGCAGGACCGTCTGCGGGAGGCTGAGACCCACCTCGAACACCTCGAGATCACCCGGAAGACCATTGCCGGCCTCGCTCACCGACTCCCGGCCGCCCCGCCGGACCTGCCCGAGCACCCGGATTACCCCCAGATCCTCGCCGTCTTCAACGAGGCTACCGGCCCCCTGCGAGCCCGTGACGTCTGCGAAGCCCTTGGCCACGAACTGCTACCGAAGAACATCGAAGGCACCCGCGCCAAGCTGAAGCGTCTGGTCAGACTCGATATCCTCGCCGAAGCCGACACCGGCAACTTCACCAGAAAGCCACGTCCGTGAATCCGTGGCACCTCTTCTCGCACTGGATCAGACGTGCTCGGCGATCACATAGACGGAGTTGACCCCGCTCGCCCGAGCGACAGCGACGGAAGCGGTGACGGTTCCCTCGGCTGGTCCCTGAGCTCCGTGCCAGGAACTGCCCGGGAAGCTCCAGCCGAAACGCTGCCCCTCCCTGCCGTCCCAGCCGGCAGGGAGGCCAGGCGTGAGTGGCCCCACGCTGAGGGTCTGAAGGAAGACGTCAAGCCGGCGTCGGAAACCTTGAAGTGAAGGAAGAGGGTCCCTTCGGAACCGATCAGCGATTCTTCGTCATGGAAGCGCACAACCGTCGCCTCGTCGGGCAGGCTCACGTCGTAGTGCGCAAGCACGGTTGCCAGCGAACCGTCGCCATAAACCACGTCGTCCCGCTCTCGGAGATAGTCGTGCGGGTCTGCTTCACCAGGACTCAGTAGCCAGGCGGCGGCACCCGCCAAGATCGCGCAAATGACTACGCTCCATACGCCATACCGCCAACGGGCCCAGCCCCGCGTCCCCTCCGACATGCGCTTATCTAAGCGCGCAACGATCCGGAACGCCAACTGTCAGCAAGCAAACCAGTGTAGTCACCTGATACTCGCGCAGACGAGCAGCCCCGCCCGCCACCAGCCAACCTCACCCAACCCAGTCCTGAAACGGACGATCACTCGCGAACCGCCCTCTCAGAACTCGGCAACACCACTTCCCCGAGGAAGAATGCGTTCTCGCCATTGAGCAACAGACGTTCTCGAAACCCGCTTCTGATCTTGGGGAGCGGTTGCGGAGTGTTCCTGGATGTTCGATTGCGAGGAGACGGCTACGCGTGAGACCGCGTACGCCTTCTCGGTCCTTGGGGAGGATCGGAGCGGTGAGGAGCGACTCCGCTAAGCGGTGACGGGCGTAGCCGTCGACTGCTGGCACAACGCGGCGAAGTCGGCCTGTGTGGCCTCGACGCCCGCCCGCCCGCCGTCCGTCGGCCGGCGGGCGGGGTGGTAGGGCGACGCGGTCACATTCTTTGCGGACGATGCGCAACCGTTCCGCCGCTTCTGCATGTCCCACCTTGCAGGAGCGACCAACTCCAATGACGACCAGGGGGAAACATGAAATTCACCCGTTCCGTCCTTACCACTACCGCATTCGCCGCCCTGGCCCTGGGGGCCACGACCGCGCTGGCGGCGCCCGCCACCGCCGCGCCCAACACCACGCCGCAGAAGGTCTGCGGAAGCGCCTACAAGACCGTGAACTCGGCCGCCATCGGCTCGCTGGGCACCGTCTACCTGACGTACAACGCCTCGAACGGGAAGAACTGCGTCGCGACCATCCGCAACAACCCGGGCGCGGCCGTGGACATGGCCCTCTGGATCGAAGTCCCCGAAACCTGGGAGCGGGGCGAGGACTACGGCCGGTACACGTCGTACGCGGGCCCGGCCTACGTGTACGGCAAGGGCCACTGCGTCGACTGGGGCGGGGGCATCAGCAACGTGCACGTGCAGGTGTACAACTCCAACTGTGGCGCGCGCAAGGAGCACCGGGTCACCGAGGTCCGCTGACCCGAGCTCCTCCTGACCGCGACGTTCTGTGCCGTCGTACGGTCGTCGGGGGCAGGACCTACGACCCGACGACCGCACGGGAACCGCCGCGGTCCCGCTCGCCCCGGCAGACTCGCCGAGTCCTGCCGGGGCGAGGGCGCGTCCGGCCTCCCCCCTCGGGTGCACGGCCATCCGGTCGGCGCGTCGCCGCAACCGGGGCACCGGGAGCAGATGCGGTCCCGGTTCGGCCGGCCGCGCTCACCCGGACCGACATTCAGCTACTCGGTGGCGAAACGGACCACCACCTCCGGGATCACGGACAGGTCCTCAGCGGTGGTGGACCAGGATGCGTGAACGCTGACGGACCCGGCCTCGTGCCCCTTCCCCGTAATCGAACGGCATCGTCACGATCTGTGACCACTCCCCAAGATCTGTGCCAGAACCCGAAACCCAACTACAAAACCAGGCTCCGCCCGCGTCGGCAGGAAAGCGTCAGCTGCCCTTGGCGCTGGTGAGGGCGTTGGCGAGTTCGTCATGGCTCATGCCGGATCGGCCGTGGATGCCGGCCTTGGTGGCCTTCTCGTACAGCTCAGCCTTGGTCAGCGACCGGAGCGACGGTGCACGGGTTCCGGAAGAGCCGGTGCGCTTCTTGGCGGCCGGCTTCTTCCCCGTGGTCTTCGTGCCGGCCGTGGAGGTGTCGGCCTTCTCCCCGGTGTCCTTGGGGCTGCGGGCCCGTTCGACGGAGGCGCGCAGGGCTTCCATGAGGTCCACGGCCCCGGTGGCCCTCGGGGCGGGTTCGGCCTTCTCGACGGTCTCTCCGGCCTGCTTGACCTTGATGAGGGCGGCGACCTTCTCCTGGTAGACGTCGCGGTAGTCCTCCGGCTGCCAGTCGATGGCGAGGGCGTCGATCAGCTGGTGGGCCACCTTCAGCTCGCCCGCGCTCGCGCTGCCGGTCTTGGGGAGGTCCGGGATCTCCTGGTGGGGTTCGCGGATCTCGTCCGACCAGTGCAGCGTGTGCACGGCCAGCAGGCCCTTCTCCGCCTTCAGGGCGACCAGGTACTCGCGGCCGCGCATCATGAAGGTCGCGATCCCGGCCCGGTTGGACTCCTCCAGTGCCTGCTCCAGCAGGCCGTAGACCTTGGCGTACTCCTTGCCCTTCGGCCCGGCGAAATACGTCTTGTCGAAGAAGATCGGGTCCACGGTGTCCCGGTCCACGAACCCGCTGATCTGGATCGTCTTCGACTGGCCCGGCGCGATCTCGTCGAGCTCCTTCGGCTCGACGAGCACGTACTCCTCGCCGGTGTCGAAGCCCTTGACGATTTGCTCCAGCTCCACCTCCTTGCCGGGCCGCCTTCCACAGTGCCGACGGCTCCCCAGGGGAATTAGTACTGCAACGGTGTTTGCTGTGATGGTTTGTTGGCTTCTGGTGGTGTGTGGCCGCGTCGTTTGTAGTGGCTGACGCGGGCTTGGTGTTGTCGTCGGTGGCGCCAGTAGGACCAGTGCATGACGTGCTGGACGGTTGCTGGTCGGCGGTGGGTGAGGCGGGTGATCAGGCGTCGGAGTTCGGGGAGGGTGAGGGGTATGAGCTGGGAGGATCCGTTTCTGCTTTCCCCGTGTCGGCCTCGCGGGCCTTCAGGACGGTGAGGCAGGCGTGGGCGGCCATGGCGAGGGTGATGTGGCGGTGCCAGCCGGGGTAGCGGCGGACTTGGTAGTCGTCCAGGCCGCATTCCTGCTTGGCGGTCTGGAAGCATTCCTCGACCGCCCACCGGCTGCCCGCGACGTGGATGAGTTCGTCGAGGGTGGTCTCGGCCGGGCAGTAGGCGATGTAGTAGGAGATCTGGTCCGGCCGGCCGACGCTTCGGCGGGCGATCACCCAGTGCCGGCGGTCCTCGCGGTGCCAGGGCCTCACCTCCACTCTCGCCCAGTCGTAGACCCGCAGGCCATGAGCGCCGTTCCCGCAGGAACGGCGCTTCCATTTCTGCCTCGCAAGGCCGTTGAACAGGTCGTGAACGGGGTGGTTCATCGCCCAGCGGGAGACCACGGTGTCGTGCCGGGTGGTGGCCATGACATGGAAGACATCCGCCCGCTCGAGCTCGGTCCGCCAGCCCTTGGAGAAGCCGTAGGCGGCGTCCGCGGTCACCCACCGGAACGGAATCTTCTCGGCGATCGCCCGGCGGACCATGGCCTTGGCGATGACCACTTTCGTCTCGAACGCGATGGTGTCCTCGATGCCGGCGGCCCGGCATCGTTCTCGGTCATCGGTCCATGACGTGGGCAGATACAGCCTGCGGTCGATCAATGTGCGGCCATGAGCACGGGCATAGGCGAGGAAGACACCGACCTGGCAGTTCTCGGTCCGGCCCGCCGTTCCCGAGTACTGGCGCTGGACCCCGGCCGAGCGGACGCCCTTCTTCAGGAACCCGGTGTCGTCCACGATCAGGACCGCCTCAGGGTCGCCGAGATGCTCGACCGCATAGCCGCGAACGTCGTCGAGTACCTCGTCCGCGTTCCAGTCGCACCGGTTCAACAGCCGGTGCATCCGGTCGGGAGCCGCGTGACCAGCCTCCTCGGCAAGCGTCCAACCGTTCTTGCGCTCCAGCGGAGCTATCAGCCCCCGCATATAGGCAAGAGCCGACTCCCGCGGCTCCGACCTGGCAAACCGATGCACGAAACGCTCATGCAACTCGACCAGACCCGCCGCCCACGACCCGACATCGCCACGATCTCCACCCATAACCAGGCCAACGAGCAACCTGGCCACCAGTCACGGCAAGCACCGTTGCAGTACTAAGGGTGGCGGCTCTGGCCCTCCAGCCTGGTCGGTCAGTGCCAGTCGATGTCGGACAGGTCCTCGAGTGGAGTACGGGCGGCGAGTGATTCGGGCACTGAGAGGGTGTCGGCGTTGCGCAGTGCGGCGGAGAAGCGGAATCGGCCCCTTGCTTCGACCTCGCTCAGTGTGACCTGGAAGACGCGGAACTCGTCGAGTTCTAGGGCTTCAAGGCGGTTGAGGTTCTGGGTGAGCATGAATGCCTTGGCCTTGAGCTGGCCCTGTTCGACGTAGGCGAGGACCTTGAAGAATGCGCGTGGGAGCTGGGTGCCGCGGTAGACGCGGTCGTCTTCCTGGAAGACCGGACCGCCGAAGGCGCTGACCTTGAGGTCGTCGATCTCGGCTTCGGCGAACAGGGCGTCTTCGAGCTGGCCCCAGAGGCCGCCCTTGCTGGACTGGTTGAAGTCTTCGATCTGGGGGGTGATATTGGTGTAGAAGAAGGAGTCCTTGTTGGCCTTCTTGGCCTCCAGGGGTGCTCCCCACAGCAGGTCGGCGCGTCGGGCGAGGTGGCCGCGGTCAAGTGGGTTGTCTTCGTATAGCTCGTTGCCGATCTGCGCGTCGTCGGGCAGGCGGGGATCCTTGACGAATCTGATGCCTCGGCGGGGCAGTCTCTGGATGGTGGCGCCGTCGATGTTCCAGGCCACCCAGAACGCGAATCCTCTGACGCCGTTGAGGGCGAGGGAGAAGTGGGTGTAGGGGATGACGTCGGTTCCGTCGAGTTCGACGGCGTCGTCCTTGACTGCGGCGGTCAGACGCGGGGTGTCGATCCGTACGCCGAGGAAGTCGGGGTCGTAGCCCTGGACGACGACCGCTTCTTCGACGGACGGGGGCTTGAGAGTGATCTCGAGTTTCTCGAAGACCGAGCGTGGCAGGCAGGCGAGGGCATGTTCGTCGGAACTGAACTCGTCCTCGCCTCCGAAGTGGAGGCCTGCCAGCACGTTGCCCGGCCGGCCGTTGCCGGACTTGAACATCCACACGGCGCCAGAGTCGCCGCCCTGGCTGACCTCTCCATTGGCTGGGCGGTTCGCCGGGTCGGGTTCGATCTCGAAGCAGCCGATGTTCCGCAGGCCCACCGTTTCGCCGTAGTCGAGTTGTGCAAGGGTTTCGATGCGGCGGACCACGCCGTGGGTGACTCCGGTGGTGCGACCGCTCTTGATGACCTTGTCGCCGAGTTCTGGCTCGCCGAGCTCTTCGGGGACGACGTCGAGTTCCAGGATCTCCTGGACGAATCGGCGGTCCTCGATGGTCGCGACGGCGCAGTCGCCGGCCATTCCGAGGTGGGAGCGCTTGAGGGTGCCCAGGCGGTTCTGGGCGATGCGGTTGTCGTCGTGGGGTCCGGGCTGCACCACCACTTCGCCCAGTTCGCCGTCCTCGCCGTGTAGGACATGCCAGTTACTCAGTACCAGGGGAGTGCCGTCGTTCTTGTCGAAGACGATGCAGCCGATCGTGCCCGCGGACACTTCCTCGTGCCCGACACTGACACCGGGAGCGATTGGGTCCAGGCGCCGCTTGCGGGTCGGGCTCTCCGCCTCGGCCACCACCTGGAACTGCGGCTTGTAGCTGCGCTGGATGACATCGGTCGGCACCTCGACCCCGTCGACCCTGATGGTCTCGGGGATCATGATGGTCTCCAGCTCCTCCAGGACCTCCGGCTCTGCCTTCGTACCCACCGTGAACTGGAGCGTGAGTTCCTTGGTTCGTTTCCCGCCCTGTTCGCGGTAGCCGATCCCGATGCTGTTCACGTTCGGATCGGTGAGATAGGTGTGGCCCTTGGTCCGGATGAACTGCCGGAGGGCGTCGATGCGCGCGTCCTGCCCAGGCATGGTCCTGGAGGCAGCGGTCTTCTTCCTGGGCGGCATACGGATCCCTTTCACGGAGGCGTACGGGTACGTGCTGCGTTGGGATCTGGGGTGGCGCCGCCGGCTCCGTCGGGCTCTGGGGCGTGCGCATCGCGCCCGCCAGGGAGCGAAAGCCTGTGCGGAGCGGCGTGCCTGGATGCTGTGGCATGAACAGGCCACGGCCACCCCATCGGCACTCAATGTGAACAAAAGGGGACTTTCCGTACATATTGGAGTGTAGGGCAGCAACCACCGTAACGAGGCCCCGGCCACGCCCGGCGGTACTTGCGGGACGCCGTCGGCGTGGCCGTGTACATCAGCACCTACAGCCAAGGCGAGGTGTCCCGCTCCGCTAGGAGTTGTCGTCAAAGTGTCACGCCCACATCAGGAGCGAGGCGAGGGTGACGGCTGCTTGGTAGGCCTGGGCGGTCTTGTCGTATCTGGTCGCGATGCCGCGCCATTGCTTGAGTCGGTTGAAGCACCGTTCCACCACGTTGCGGTGCTTGTAGACCTGCTTGTCGAAGGCCGGCGGCCGGCCGCCCCGGCTGCCGCGCCGCGCACGGTTGCGGACCTGATCGGACCGTTCCGGGATCGTGTGCGTGATGCCGCGGCGCCGCAGCCAAGTACGGATGGCCTTCGAGCTGTAGCCCTTGTCGCCGATGACGTGGTCGGGCCGGATGCGCGGTCGGCCCGGTCCGGTCCGGGGCACTCGTATCGCGTCCATCACGGCGGTGAACTGGGTGCAGTCGTTCGTGTTCCCACCGGTCAGGACGAACGCGAGGGGTCTGCCCGTGCCGTCGCAGGCCAGGTGGATCTTGCTGGTCAGTCCGCCGCGGGACCGGCCGAGGGCCGGGCTGCGGAGCCCCCTTTTCGGGCCCCGGCCGCGTGCTGGTGGGCACGGACAACGGTGGAGTCCACCGAGACCAGCCACTCGATGTCGCCTGCCGCGTCTGCTTGCGCCTGCGCGGCCTGGAGCATCCGATCGAAGGTTCCGTCAGCTGCCCACCTGCGGAAGCGGGTGTGGAGGCTGGCCCACGACCCGTACCGGTCAGGCACGTCCCGCCAGGCGACCCCGGTCCGGAACTTCCACACGATCCCGTTCAGGATCGTCCGGTCGTCCAGCCGCGGCCGCCCCAGCACAGGCCGAGGCAGCAACGGCTGCACCAGTTCCCACTCGGCGTCCGACAGTTCATGGCGACGTATCACCCAACCATGATCCACAATGCAAGATCGCTTTGACGACAGACCCTAGGGCGCCCGAAAACTCCTAGGCTCCGAGCAGGTCGTGCACGCCGCTGTCCTTGGCGTTACGTCCTATCATGATGCCCCCGGCCGGAGCTTGTGGCGCCTGGACCCCGACGACAAGCACATGCCGAACCTGTACGCGGTCACCCAGGTCGAACCCGACTGGACTGCCTTGGTCGAACAGGCAGGCTGGGCCATCGACGTCCCCTCCGCGCGGCCGGCCGTCGCCGACTACAAACCGCTCCTGGATCGCCTGGACGTCGGGCAGACCTACCGGTTCCGACTGTCGGCCAAACCCGTCCACTACATCCCGCACGCAGGGCCCGCGTGTCCCAGGTCCGGATGGCCGACTACGGCTGCCTCGCGGACGTCAGGTCGCATGCCGCAGCGCAGCCCAGCGGCTCGATTGGATAAGCGGCCACAACGGGTGGTACGGGTTCACCATCACGGAGATCCCTGCACCCGCCGGGTCGGCTCCCGTGATCGATCCACTCGACTTGATCGACGGTGCGGAACCCGACCCGGCTCTTCCCGTCCTCGACGTGAAGGGCACCCGCGCGCGCCGGGCCGTGTTCTCCAAGGCGGCGACCGACTGGAGCGTCACCAGCCTGGCCGGGGTGAGGACGAAGGCCAACCGCCGGCAGCGTGCTGATTTGTATGGACGATGGTGGAGTCCACAGATACGACCCGGTCCAGATCCTCCTCCGCATCGGCCTCGGTGAGCAGGGCGTCGAAGACGCGCTCCCATGTTCCGTCGATCGCCGACATCAGCAGCCGGCAGTGGGTGTCGTTCCATGAAGCGAACCGCTCGGGCAGGTCCAGCTGGGGAGTACCCGTGCGGTACTTGAACGCAATCGCGTCGATCACCCGCCGGTGATCCCGCCACCGCCCACCCCGTATCGGTGACCAGTCCGGCACAACGGCTCAATCCGCGCCCAGTGCACATCGGTCGACGGAACACATCAGCCAACGATCAGACGATCGGCAAGAAGCGCCCTGGACGGGGGCGTCGTACAGCGCCGTCGGCCCCTTCTCCACTCCACCCCGGTGTCTGCGAGACCGGTGATCCGACGTGCGGTTAGCCGGCCCGCTTCTCTCCCGCCGGATGGCGACGCGCCCCCACCGTCCTCGGGTAGCGTCGGTGTTCGACGTATGCCAGGGGGAAAGCATCACAGGTGCCGGGAGCCGGGCGAAGGGAGCCGAGGTTGGTGAGCCCGTTCGTGAGGAAGGAGTTGTCGATGAACTGGCTGCTGTTGCGCCTCGCGACCTACTGCAGTGAGGGCCCGCCCTGGGGCTTGCCCGAGAAGAACTCCGATACCTCCGGCCAACGCGTGATCGGCCGAGCAACTGGGCACCGGACGAGGAATCCGATGGGACGAAGGCGTACGCGCAGCGCGAATGTGGCGGGCGTCGGAGGATCGGGGAAACCACAATGAAGCGCCCTCGATCTACCTGCCTTCGACCTACCCGGGAAATTCGACAGTGGAGCAAGGTTTTGCCTCAACCAGGTGGGTTCGGGGCGGTACTGTGACCGAGGAGCCTGTACAGGGAAGCCCTGCGACCAGGGGATGGGTGGCAGGAGCTGTGCGAGGGGTGCTGTTCGACTTCTCCGGGACGCTGTTCGGCCGGCTCCCGGGACATGACTGGCTGTTCGAGAGTACCGGCGGACCGATCCCCGCGGTGGACCAGAATCTGCGGGCACAGATCGTGCACACGTTGCGCCACCCCGATGTTGTGGTTGCGCGGATGAACACTGCCCAGCGGGCCGACTGGGCGGCACGTGACCTGTCCGCCGCTGCCAACCACCGCGCATATGAAGCCTTGTTCCGGCTGGCCGGACTCACCGATGCCGAGGTGCTCGCCTCCGTCTTCCGCCGACTCAACGACCCCGGCAGCTGGTTCCCCTATGCAGACACCCGCCCCGCTTTGCAGCGCCTGAAGGTGGCGGGAGTCCGCGTCGGCGTGCTCAGCAACATCGCATGGGACATCCGGACGGCGTTCGCACGGCACGGGCTCGACCCGTTCGTCGACATGTTCGTGTTGTCGTGTGAGGAGGGCCGCTGCAAGCCCGATCCCGGGATGTTCACCGACGCGTGCGAACGACTCGGAGCGAGCCCGGCGCAGTGCCTGCTCGTCGGGGACGACCCGGTGACCGACGGTGGCGCCACGGCCGCCGGGCTCGGCTACGCCCACGTGGCGACCGGCCCGGTGGGGGTGCGGCCGCCGGTGCTGCTCGACGCCCTGGCCAACTGGCAGCTGTGAGCGTCATCGCGCGCGCAGACGTGCCTCGTGGATGAGCGCCGCCAGATCCGCCTGCGCTCTGGTGCCGGGGACGGGTTGGCGCGACCCGTCGGAGAGGTCCCAGCACCAGACGCTGCCGTCCTCGGACGCTGTGGCCACCAGGTGTTCGTCAAGCCACAGCGCCTGCCGGAGCGGCTTTCCATGCCCGATCAGTTCGGTGAGTTGCGATCCGGTGTGGGCGTCCCAGACGCGTGTCGTCTCATCGGCTGAGGCCGAGAGGAGTCGATTTCCTGAGGGCGACCAGGCGACGGAGTGGACAGCGGACCGATGGCCGGTCAGCGGGGACTCTCGTTCCGTGCGGATGTGGTGGCTGGTGCCGTCTGTGGCGATGCGGAGGACCAGCAACTGTCCGTCGGTACAGCCCAACGCCAGCCGTTCACCGGCGGGGTGCCAGGCCAGGCTGGTAAACACCTTCGAGGTGCGGTACTCGGCGAGGGTTCCGGTCAGAGAGTTGAGCGTGATCAGATTGTCCTGCCCGGCGACCGCGAACACATGCCCGAACGGGCGCCAGGCCGTTGCCCGCAGGAAGCTCTGGTGCATACTCCACGCGCCGGCGGGCTGCAGATTCCCGTCCCGGTCGTAGACCCTCGGCCTCCAGGTGCGGTCTCGAGAGGCGACGGCGAGCAGGGTGCCGTCGGCCGACCACTGCGCGTCGTGCACGCCGTCGTGGGCATCGTCGAGCACGGCGACAGTGTGCAGCGACGTGCCGTCGCCGCGCCGCAGGATGCGTACGGTGCCGTTCGCGGAACCGACGAGCAGCCGGGTGCCGTCGGGCGACCAGGCGAGCGATTCCGTACGGTCGGGGTACCACACGCGGACAACGGTTCCGCCACCCGGCATGATGCCCACCGGGGCGGTGCGGGAGCTGCCCCGGGGGTTTTGGTGATCGTTCTGTTCCTCGGCGAGGGCAAGGACACGGGTCGTCGGGCACCAGGCCATGGCACACACGGGTCCGCGGCCGGTGATCGTGGTAATGATCGGGTCGGATCCGAGCGCCCAGATGCGTGCCCGGCCGTCGTCGGAGCCACTGAGGAGGCGGTCCCCCGCATGCGACCAGGCGACGTCACACACCCCCTGGTCGTGTCCGTGTAGGCGCAGGATGCTGCGGGGACCGTCAGCCTCGTGAGTGACATTCCAGATCCGCACCGTGGCGTCGGCGGACGCGGAGGCGAGGTTGCATCCTGAGGGTGACCACGCCACCCTGCGGACCTGGTCCGAGTGTCCGCGTCCGGTCTCCGGCGGGTCGTCGCCGTCGCCGTTCATGACCGAGGTCCTGTGGCCTTGGTCCCCGAGGGCCAGACGCCGGCCGCCGGGAGAGAAGCGCACGGAGCGTACCGTTTGCGGGTTCTCGTTTCCCCGATACGGGTGCAGGGTTCGGACCGGGGTTTCGTTGGTCAGGTCGTGACGGTCGATCAGGCCGTCGTCGCGTGCCGCCACCACCTGCTGACCGTCGGGTGAGATGTCTGCGTCCCACAGCCGTACGGGTTTGCCCGCAGTGTCCACGCTGCGCAGTGTTCGCGACGGTTCGCGGGTGCCGCCGTGGATGTTCCACAGATGGGCCCCGCCGTCGGCGCACGCGACCAGTAGTCGCTTCCCGGTGGCATCGAAGCGCACGGACCACGGGCGGTCGGGTAGTAGCATCAGGCCTACTTCCCGGCCCTCGAGCACAGACCACAGCCTTACCGTTTCGTCCGTGGCGGCAGAGGCGATCAGCTTGCCGTCGGGTGACCAGGCGACGGATCGCACCCACCCGGGGTTGCCGCCCTTGCGTTCCCTGCCGTGGGTGAAACAGGCCACGCACTCGCCGCTCTCGGCGTCCCACACGCGTACGGTGCCGTCCTTGGAGCCGGTCGCGACACTGCGGTCATCGGGCGACCACGCCACGCCCCATACTCCGCCTTCGTGCCCGTCGAGCAGCCGCAGCCGCCGCCCTACGGCCATGGCGTGCTGGAGAGTCCGGCGCCACCGGTCGAGGTTCGGCGCGTGCAGCAACAGCCGGACCATGACATTGCCCCGGTCCGGTCCGCCTGTAAGCAGCTGCAGCGCGTCCTGGGGGCTGTCACCCAGGGCAATGGCGGCGCGGTCGACTTCGTCGTCCGCGATGCGTTGCAGGGAACGGCCTACCAGAGTGTGTGCCGTTTCGGAGAACTGGAGCTCCCGCATGGCCTCGGCCAGCGCTGGCCAGTACGGTTCGAGCGGATCGTCATGCCGACCGTCGGCGAACGACGGGGACAGCGCGATGAGGAGCCCCATCAGGCGTGAGGCAGGCACGAGTTGGTCGGCCAGTCGGCCGAACCTGGCCCAATGGGTGGCGATTTCCTCCACGTCGCGGCGTGCACGGAGGGCGACGTGGTCACGCTGCAGCGCCTCGTACAGCCGAGGCCAGTGGGCGAAGAGGCTCTCGTGGGCGACGTCGAGCGCGTCCTGGACCAGTCCGTCCCAGCCCGACGCCTCGGTCCGGGTGCCGGGATGACGCGTGGTGGTCAGCACCCGGCAGGCGACGAAGGGCTGTAGCAACGTGCGCTCTGCGTCCGACAATTCGATCGTCGCCACGGTCCGCCGGGTGTACTTGCCCGTCTCGTCCACCGACACCAGCCGGCGCAGGGAGCGCAGCACGGTGCGCTCCGCATCGCGAGGGAGGGGCCACCCTCCGTTCTCGTTCCGCACCAGGCTCCGTGCCGTGACGAACGCTTCCTCGGCCTGCATCCTAAGGACGTCCTGCACCCGTCCCGAAGCCTCGTACTCGGCCCGGGTGATGGCCCGAGGCGCCCCTCGCCCGCCCTTGTTGACGTGGCGCCACAGTCGCTCGAGCGCGAAGGCCAGCAGGGGCAGCGAATCCCCGGTCGCGTCTTCCTGCAGGAGCCCCATGGCCGGCTCGTCGAGTCGCCACCCGCGGGTGCCGAGCGGGCCGTTGACCACCTGGGGCAGGTCCGCCTTGCTCAGCGGCTTGACGAGAAAGTCGTCCACAAGCAGCGGGGCGAATGCCTCGTGCCGCATCAGCTGGTCGAGGAAGTCGGCCCGCAGGGTGTAGACGAGCCAGGCGTGGCTGTGTACGGCCTCGACGAGTGCGCCCACCAGCAGTGTGGCGTCGCCCTGGAGGCTGCCGTCATCTGCGCTGTCGAACAGGAGCTCCTCCGTCTGATCGAGGCAGATGAGGATGCGGGCCGAGGGCGCGGCGGCCACGATGCCGCCGAGCAGCCCGGCGAGCCCGGTGTCGTCGGACCGGATACAGGCCTCCACCTGGGCCCCGGTCGCCATGTCCAGCCCCAGCCCGTGGCGCACTTCGGCGATCGCCGAGGCCAGGTGGGCGACCGCACCGTGAGCCGGGGTGACGGGGCCGAGGACGATCCACTGGGGGTCACGCTTCAGCCGGGGGATCAGCCCGGCGCGTACGAGAGACGACTTGCCCGCGCCGGACGGGCCGATGACGGCCCT
The DNA here is from genome assembly GCF_026340975.1 of Streptomyces sp. NBC_01214. GTDB lineage: Bacteria > Actinomycetota > Actinomycetes > Streptomycetales > Streptomycetaceae > Streptomyces. The sequence goes on from NZ_JAPEOS010000001.1 coordinate 5,215,959, forward strand.
GGCGCCGTTCCTGAGCCCTCCCGTGAGGGGCTCGGCGAGCCGACGGATGTCGTCGTCCCGGCCGAAGAAGACAGACGCCTGGTCCTCGTTGAAGGCGCGCAGACCGGGAAAGGGCGAATCGGCGACCGGGCTCGTCGAGATGCCTGCCCGGTCGAGCAGGCGGAGGGCGGTGCGTACCGCCGCGGCCAAAGACTCGGGGTCCTGCGGTACGACTTTCTGAGCCTGCCGGGTGTCGAGGATGGCCCGGCCCTGGGGAATTCCGCTGAAGAACTCCACGCACGGTGCGTCCGGCTTGCGTTCGCGGAAGACGGAGATCTCCCACACGCACCACTCGGAGGACGACCCTTCGGTGGTGACCACGACGAGCGCCTCGGCTGCGAGGAGGTCGCGCCGCAGACTTTCCCGCCAGTCGTACGACGGTTCTGGTCCGGACCCGGGGACGCCGTACGCGTAACAGTCCACGTAGCCGGCGGCTTTCAGTTCGTCCACCAAGTGGCGGGCGATGCCGCCGCCGTCGTTTGCGTGGTAACTCACAAAGATTCGGCCCATGCCGTGACCTCCCGCATACACACCGTCACAGCATGGTGCAGCATGTGGTGCTGCGGCCACAGCCGCTCCACGCAATTCCAGCCCGAGGAGCCCCGAGATGAAGAAGGACCACTTCGAGGACCCGAAGGCGCCGGCCGCCAACCGACTGTGGCCAGTGGTCAACGTCGCGGTCCGTGACGCATCGGGGAGGCTGCTGCTGATCGAGCGCTCCGACGACGGGTACTGGGCGCTGCCGGGCGGCATGGTGGACGTCGGCGAGAGCTTCACGGCGGCCGCGGCGCGCGAGGTACGTGAGGAGACGGGATACGAAGTCGAGGTGACCGGATTGGTGGGTCTGTACTCGAACCCCGGGCATGTGACCTCGTACGACGACGGCACCGTGAGCCAGGAGTGCTCGATGGTCTTCCGGGGCCGAGTCACAGGCGGAACGGGAGCAGTGAGCGAGGAGTCGTCAGCGGTCGTGTTCGTGCCGACGGAGGATGTTGCCGCACTGCGGATGCATCCATCGATGCGGCTCCGTGTCACCCATGCCTTGGCAGCGCGTACTGAGCCGTATCTTGGCTGACTGCGAGCTCCGCCTCGTAGCTGACGCCGCTCATGACCTCTTCCCCACCTCCCAGGCTTGAGCATCCGGGGCTGTGGCGACCGGCCACCCGGGACGGGGTGTGATCCGTCCTGACCGGTTGTTCGGCGTGTCATGTGGCGCGTGGGTGCACTCTTCGCGCGGCCTCGCGGATGGCCTCCGCATACGGGGCGTCGAAGGCGCGGACCTTCGGATCGAGATCGCCGAACGGGACCAGCGCCTCATGAGCGCTGTTCACCGTCTGCATCCACGCTGACCAGGCATCGTGGACGTCTTCGTCGGTAACCTGCTCCCCCTTGGCTTTCAGCAGCACGGCGTACATGCGGAAAAGGGCAGCCGATTCCTCAGGAGGCTCGGCGTCCGAGGGGAGGCAGGACCGGATCAAGGCGGCGAGGGAGTCGAGGTAGGTCACACGGTCAGTGTGCCCGCAAGCAGGAGGAGATGTGCCGTGACGAACACCAGGGGCACGACGCGTTCGGATGTTCCGAGCTCGGCGTAGTGCTTGCGCCAGTCGGCGATCGGAACGCGTCGCAGGGCCTCCCACTCGTCCGCGAATATCTTGACCGGGAGAATTTCCTCGATCTTGTTTATGCCCCGGAACTTCGCAGTGTTGAGGTCTCGGTAGCTGCGGAGCTGGAGCCACCAGGTGGCGGACAGGGTGACGCCGGCCAGAGCAACGGCGAGCGCCGCCCACCAAGGGGACTTGGCGAGCTCCGGGAATCCGAAGCTGACGAGGCCGACGAACGCGGTCTGGACGGACAGGAAGAAGGCGTTGGCGGTCCCGCGGCGTGCGGAGACGCGGTCGGCCATCTCTACGGCGAGCTTGTAGAGCTCGAGGATCTCTGCACGCTGGACCGGGTCGGGAGTCGTTGTCACCGGCCCCCTCCGACCGGCGTCTCAAGGTTGGGCCACGTCCAGTGGTAGAGCTTGTCGTCGGCCTGTGCGGTGGTCGGCTTCTTGCCGGTCTGGCTGCTGTACCCGTTCAGCAGGAAGTAGTCGATTCCTTCCTCCTGGGCCACCCGGAGCTCGATGGCCACGCCGACAGCGCGCGCTTTGGCCTTCCCGCCATATGGCGCCTCCTTGATGGACCAGTCATCTACCTCGAGGGGCGAGTCGGGGTTCTTGGCCTGCCCGATCAGGAGATCCTTGAGACTCTTGTCGTAGTCGTAGTCGAAACTGACGAACACTCGCTTCGGCACCGGCATCCCTTACTCCAAGTGGAAGTACCTGCACGCATCGTAAGGGTCGGTGCGGACAGCGGTCATCGGAACGGAGACTTGGAGCGGACGGCATCGACGAGCTGCTGGAGTCCCCGGATTCGAACTACGTGCCCAGACTCGTCTGAGCAGCTGCGCGCGGGACGGTGCGGTTCGGAAGATCAGATTGCCTTGGGCTGGGAGTCGGCGAGGTCGTTCAGGACTGCGTTTACTCACGGGCCAACACATGTCCAGGGTGTCGCGGTCCGGGGCGTGAGCCTCCCGGATCTCGGCGCGCGGATGTACGAAGTTGCGGTACTTGCGCAACTCGTGGCAGCGCTCGACGTCGGTCCCGATCCAACCCGCGTCGTGACAGGTCTTCGCCATTGGCGACCGTCCTCGGCCCGCACCAACTCCTTCCCCAGTCCCTCGCTCGCGAGCGGCGGGTCCTCACCGTCCGCGTCCCGGCACAGTTCAGGGGACACCACCCGTCCAGCCCTTCCGGTAGCGGCGGCGGGGCGGCCTGGGGCACGTGGTCGAGGGTGAGCAGGATGCCGTCTGGCCGGTCGACGGGGCGTCGTACGGAGGCCGGCAGGCTGGCGAGCCACAAACGCTCCCGCGAACGCCGGTCGTCCCGTAGACGCTGGTGGCTGCTTTGGACGATCTCTCGCAAGAAGCCGATCAGTCCGGTGGTGTGCCCGATGACATCAGAGCTGTTCGCGGCGCGGGTTGTCGTCCGAGCACGCGTTGTGGAGAGCTGAGCTTGCAGGTGTTCGCCAGCCGCGTCCAGACACCGGACGGCGCCCTGGACTGGCGCCGTGGCGACTGGAACAAGCTGATTCACACCCCCATCGCCGTGCCCGATCCCATCGCCGCCGCCGCGCATGACTACCTGGCATCGTTTGGTCTGGTCTTCGGCTGCTTCGACTTCGCCCTCACCGGCGACGGGGACAACGCGGAACACTGGACGGCCATCGAGTGCAATCCGAACGGACAGTGGGGCTGGCTCCCGGATGCGCCAGCCATCACCGAGGCGTTCGCCGACATCCTCACCAGAAAGGAGGCGGCAGGCCATGACAATGCCCGCCGACCTTGAGACCGACGCCGCCCAGCTGCGGCAGGCGATGGCTGGCTCCCTCGCCGAGGACGGCGCGCTGGCCGATCCTGCATGGCGGGCGGCCGTGGAGCGGGTGCCGCGGCACCGGTTCGTGCCCGGTTTCTACCTGCCCGCCGACGAACGAGACGGCGTCGGCCTGACGGTGTGGGAGCCGGTCACCTCCGAACTCGACTACGGCCGGTGGCTGGCCGCCACCTACACCGACACCACCCTGATCACCCAGTTCGACGGCGACGAACCCGACTGGAAGCAGCCTTCCACCCGGCACGGCGGGGCACCCACCTCCTCATCTACCCTGCCCTCTCTCGTGGTGCGGATGTGGGCGGATGCAGATGCACGAAGGGCAGCGGGTGCTGGAGATTGGTACCGGTACTGGCTACTCCCGGCGCTCGCCTGCGAACGCCTCGGCTCCGCAGCGGTCACTTCGATCGAGGTCGACCCCCACCGGCTCGCCCAGGCCGCCGACGCCCTCTACGGCCTGGGCTACACCCCCACGCTCGCGGTGGCGGACGGATTGCACGGGTACTGGCCCAAGGCAAAGTTCGACCGGATCGTGGCCGCCTGCTCGTTCCGCGCCGTGCCGCCGGCTCTGCTCGCGCAGACCCGACCGGGCGGGAAGATCCTGCTCACCCTCTCCGGCTGGCTCTACGGATACGCACGCGTCCTCCTCACGGTCGGCCCTGACAGGACCGCTGAGGGCCAGTTCCTGGAAGGCACGGTCTCATTCATGTCGGCACGCACGCGGCGCCCGTGTTCGGCAACCCCGACCACTGGGCTGCCCGAACCGGCGACGACGGCCGCCTCGCGCGGCACTCGCCGCCCGGGATCACCGCTGCCACCGAAGAGGCGTTCCACCTGCGGTTCCTCGCCCAGAGCGCGGTGCCTGACGCGCAGATGACGACCGTGGGGGAGGTGGTGCACCTGGTCGACGTCGTCACCGGCTCCGCCGCCACCCTCACCCCCGACGATAACGGCGGGTGGGCCGTGCGCGAAGGCGGCCCGCTCAAGCTGTGGGAGCGGATCGAGCACGTCTTGGACGCCTACGACGCGGCCGGCAGGCCCGGGCCGGAGAGCTTCACCCTGCACGTCTACGACAGCGGACAGCACCTGCGTTACCCGCAGATGCCCGGCCTGCCACTGCCCAGACCATGACGCGCCCATACGTGCCGTGCGCCCGGCGGGAGAGACCGCCCCCGCCCGGCGCACGGCGTTTCAACCACGCAGCGTGCCCCGGCTTCGCGCCCCGAAACCTCGTCGAGCTTGGCGGCGGCCGAGGCGACGGCCAAGTCCACGCCCGCCCCCGCCCGCGGACGGCCCCGACCGGCCGGGTCCGGCTTGCACGCCCTGACCACGCCGCCATCCGCGCGGCCCGAGTCCGCGTCCCGGCTGTGGGTCTCCCCGATGGTGGCCCGCTCCCGCTCCACCACTGCTGCGCCTGCGTGGTTCAGGCTCTACCTCTCTGACCTGCGCAATGTCACAACTTTCCTGATTCTGCGCTCTGTTGCTGCACATGTGGGTCACAGCAACGGTAAAAGCGAAGGGGAGTAGGGTGGATCCGATTGTGGCAGGAGCGGCGGCGACCGTTCTCGTCAGCTTGGTGAGTGGGGCGGTGAAGATCGCGCACCGCTGGTTGAGGACGGAGGTGGAACTCGCGCGTATCGCGGATGAGGGGATTACCGCGAGGATCCGGTATGCGGCGCCCCGGGGAGCCATGCAAGAGTCGGCCAGGAACCGACGTATTTGGTTCGCTCCTGAGTCGCATGGGATCGGGGGTGGCTGTGATGGAGGATGCCGCCAGCCCTGAACTGCTTGTGGACGGGATGCCCGTCGTGCACCCGTTGGAAGCACCGGCAGTAGCGCTGCCCGGCCGCGAGCTGGCGGAGGCGCTGCACCACGACCAGTACCCCGCGCTCGTCCGCTTCCTGCTGTTCGCCGGGGCGTCCTGGCCGGAAGCCCAGGACGCCGCGCAAGACGCGTTCACGAAGATGTGCACGCCGGGCCTGACCATCAGCCGACCCAAAGCCTGGCTGCGCACCGTCGCCTGGCGGTCATGGGTCAGCCAGAAGGTCAGGCCGGAAGACGCCTTCGCGGAGTTACCCGAACCCGAGGTCAGCCTGCGATGGCACACGCCAGCACAGGCTGCCGAGATCGGGGAGGAAGCACGGCAGGTGATGGCTCAGCTCTTCAAACTGCCCTCCAAGCAACGTGCTGCCTTGGCATGGAACCTCGACGGCTTCACCACCGAGGAGAGCGCGCGGGCCATGGGCACAACGCAGGTTGCTGTTCGCCAGAACCTTTCACGCGCTCGCACGGCGCTGAAAGCGGTATTCCAGCTTCACAGCGAGTACCAGGACGACGAAGCGCCGAAGGGAGAATCATGAGCAACGATGCACCCCGCAGCGGTGCCGGCGCGCACAGCAGCACTCTGGAAGCCTTGCTGGTCTCAGCGCACCAGGACGTGGGCAGGGCAGTCCTCGACCGGCTGGCAGCCCAGGGAGGCGTTCCTGAGCTTCGGGACTCCGACGCCACGCTCGCCCGTATGCTCTGGTCGGCCCACCAGGCAACCGGCGCCGCAGTAGCAGGGCGCCTGAGCCGCGAAACGATCGATACCGACGAGGAACGGCACCTCCCCTCGACAGCCAGGCTGCCGACACACGGACCGCTGACCAGTCGGCTTGCCTCGGTACGACTGAAGTACCGACGAGAAGCGCTCCGCCTCGCCCACAACTACCGGCCCACCGATCTGACCATGGTGATCCGGGCGGCGCTCTCGACCGTCGAATCGCTCATCCACCTTCTGGAGGCCGACGAACTCCTGCCGGAGACACATCGCTTCACGATGAAGCTGGAGCAGCAGCTCGCTCAGATCGACCTGCCGGCTCCTCAGGAGCGCCGCCGACCGGACCAGACCGGAGCCGACTACCTCACCGAGGTAGAACTGCTCCTCGAATCCCAGAGCGCTCCGCTGTTCCACGACCTGCACAACGCCCAGCATCTTCTCGGAGGCGAGCTCGCTGCCCTCCTCCGCGCGGCAGACTCCGAAGCGGACTTTCTGCTGGGTGCGGCCACCGTCGCACAAGACCTCGTCGACGACCTGGAACAGGCACACGGCAAGGCACAGGCACTGTGCCGCGCCGTGGCCGCCGTGGAGAGGGCAAGCAGCGACTTCGTCGGCGAAGACCTCAGCCAGGCCAATCTGCTCTGCGTACCGCTCAAAGGTGTCCGCTGGGACGCCGCCACCCTCTGGCCCGAAGAATGGGAAGGGGTGATCCGTCGGGCGTCCATGCCGGCAGGTGGAGAAGAGGGGGTACTCATCGTTGCCACCGAGCCGCACAGCAGTGCTGTATCAGCTGACGTATAGCCACCACCGCGATGGTGCGGTTTCCGGCCTGCTGCCGCTGGCCCGGAGGCCTGTTGATGGCCAGTCCCGCGCCCATCAACGCGACGACGATGCGGACCTCCGTGAGGTGCCACTCAGCGGGGCTCAGGGGGGAACTCACGGAATGTCGCACAGAGCGGGGCACCGCGCTGGGGATGATGGTCGTCAGGAAGCAGGCGGCGCCCCTACGCGCTGCGGAACAGCGGTTTGCCCTCCCGCAGTCGGCGGCAGACCCGTTGGTAGCTCGGGCGGCGGAGCTTCGGCGGTCGTCCCTGCCTGGCCCGCTTCGCGCCGCCGTCGTACACCTGCGGGACGAGGATGTCGCGGGCCGCCCGAAGCTGCTCCTTGGGCGGGTGGTAGGACTCCACCTCCACCTCCAGCTCGCCCGAGCGGTAGGAGGCGGACTTGTCGTACAGCACCAGCGCCCGGGCATGTACCTTGCCCTCCACCTCGAAGGTGTAGTCGTTGTAGTAGCCGTAGACGATGCCCTCCGCCCGCAGGTCGCCTCCGATATACACCGAGCCCCAGGAGACCAGGTCGCGCACCACCAGGTCGCCGAGCACCACCAGCATGCCGATGTCGGAGACGTAGTCGTCCAGGAAGCCGTGCACGATCAGGTCGCCGTCGACGACCAGCGCGATGTCGAGGTCGAGGTCCTCCGGAACCACCAGATCGCCCTGGTGGTGGTACCACGCGATGCTCGTGTCCTGGAGGTAGTCGGCCATGTTGGCCTGGGGGCCCAGCCGCTCGGCCACCGCGGAGGTGTCGGCGAGCCGGTCGAACCGGGCCCGCCAGGAGGACATGGTCAGCACGAGGTCTCCGTTCCGGCCCGGAGTGCCCGGACCTCCAGCATGGCGCGGGCCTGCGCGGCGTCCGAGGCGTCCGTGCCCGCCGCGATGGCGGCGAGCACGGGCTCGGGCAGGGCGGGATTCTTCAGCATGCCGTATTGGCGCACGCCCGCCTCGGCCCAGGCCAGCAGGATCTCGACCGGGGTCGCCGGGTTTTTGGCGATGTCGTTGAGGAGGCCGGTGTCCTCGGCGCGGGCGGGATCGCGGACGAATTCGGCGAGCGCCTCCGGTGGGGTGTGACGGTTGGCGACGGCGCGGCGCAAGTAGTAGATCGGGCTGCGTGCCATGGCGGCGAGCACGTCCCCCAGCGGCTCGGTGTGCCGGGCGTCGTCGATCGCCGCGAAGCTCTCGACTTCCGCCTTGCCTGACACCGTGCCCGCACAGTACGTCAGCCCGAACTCGACCAGTAGGTCTGCCGGCCAGTTCGGCTGGTCCATCGCGTTCCCGGGGTGGAAGTACGGCCACAGGCCCAGTGCGTGCAGTGCGCGCAGTGACTCGGGCGGGGTGGCGGGGTGTTCCAGTGCCGCATACGTGAGGCGCTGGACGTCCTGCTCCTGCCCGTGCGCGATGCTCTCGCCGTCACCGAACGAGCGCGTGATCGTGTCGACCAGCCGGGCGAGTGTCTCGGGCGGGGCCGTCGTGTTCTGGCTGATGGCGGCGAGCACTGCCAGGCTCTGGTCGCCGGCCAGTTCGGTGAGCTGCCGGACGGGGGTGAATGCGTTGGCCGCCGCGGCGGCCCGGACGCACGGTTCGGGGTCGGTCGCGAGTCGGGCCAGCACGGCCGGGGTGCGGTTGTGGCACTGCCGGCCCATCAGCTCCCGGACGCGGGTGTCGGGGTCCTGCGCCACGGCGTCGAGCAGCGGCGCGAGTTCTCCTGCTGAGCGCTTGGTGACGGCGGTGCGGCGCACCCCGGGGTCTGGGTCGGTGAGGTCCGCGTCGCCGGCGTGGCCGAGTGCGGCCACCACCCGCCGGACCCGCGCGTCCGGGTCGGTGGCAAGGGCCCGCAGGTGCTCCGGCCGGGCGTCGATCCGCCGGACCAGGGTCAGCCGGACTTCGGCGGAGGTGTCGGTGACCAGCAGCGCGGCCGCCTTACGCGGGAGTTCCTCACATCCGGCCAGGGCCCGGCGCACCGCTGCCGATCCGTCCCGGGCCAGCGCTTTGAGCGCCGTCTTGGGGGTCGCGCGGTGCACTGCCACCACCCGGCGCACCGACTCCTGCGGGTGGGCGGCGAGCTCGGCCAGCCGCTCGGCCGAGGTGGCCGGGTGGGCGGCGAGCGCGCGCAGCACCCCGAACCAGTCGGGGCCGCCCGCGACGGCCCGAACGGCCACCTCCTCGGCCAGCTCGGCCGGCAGCCCTATCCGGGACGCCACGATCCGGGCCGTCCCCGGAGCCTGCGCTGCCAGCTCCCGCAGCCGTGAGAGCGGTGTGGCCGGGCGCCACGCCTCCGCGACCTCGCCGTCGATGTCCATCCGCACCCCTTCTTGACGCGCCGCCCCGGGTGGGTGGCCCGGGCCGGGCGCCAGGCTGCCCCGGGTGCGCCCGATGGGTCGCATCCGGGGACGGCATCGACGTCACCGACCTGGGGAGGATCCTGACACGGGGCTCTGACAGCGCCTCACACGGTCCGCCCGGATGGTCAGACCGGGCGTTCACACAGCCGTCGGTGGCCCGTCGGCAGGCGTTGATCGGCTCCGGGGCGCAGGGCGGCAGCGCGGCGTCATGTCGTGGGCCTGCTCGATAAGCGTCTCGTCCCCCTGAAGAGCTACATGCTGGTATGGCTCTCCAGCGGGATGCTGACCAAGGGGCTGCCCCGTAGGTTCGTTTACGGATCTCGGAATGGAAGGCGTCATGAACGAGTGAAACGATCTGCGCAGCTGCGGCGGGGGTTGCCGGCCGTCTTCGTCACCGGGCCTCTGCATGTCGGCGCGTTCGCTGAACGCCTCGCTTCCGGACACCCCGCCGGAGTACTTGCGATGTCCGATAATGAGCACGTGCCCGAGACGACCACCGCGATGGCGGACCTCCCCAGCCTTCGCATCCTGCGGGCTGACCTCATCACCATACGAGGCTGCCCTATGCCACCTCTGGCCTGGCCCCGTTGGCTACGCTGGCTACCCCACGGCCTCGTGTTGCTCGCAGCCGCTCTGACTGCCGCGGCGGCGGGCGCGACCGCCCCGATCTCGGCCATCGGGCACGCGGCCATGCTGGTGGTGGCCCTGCGCTGGCCGACGTCCGCCTGGTGGCTGTCGATGGCCCTCGTCACCGGTATCACATTGGAGTATCCGCCCACCCACGACACTCAGATCTACGTGTGGATGGTGCACGCAGGGGTCCTCTTCCTTCTCGCGCTGCGGGTGCGCTTGCTCTCGGCGATCACAGCGGCCGTACTTAGCACCCTGCTGGCTGTTCTGCTGAAGCTGTCCGGCTGTTCCGTCGGCTCATGGAAGATGATCACCGGGGCCCTCGTGCTGTTCGCTCTGGCCGTGCTCATCGGAGCCGTGGTACGCGGCCGCCGCGAGGACCACGCACGCCTCACCGAGCAGATCGCCGCCACAGCCCGGGAACGAGCACTGCGCACTGTCCTGGAGGAGCGAACTCGGATCGCACGCGAGCTGCACGACGTCGTGGCCCATCACCTGTCACTCATCTCCATCCAAGCCGATGCCGCGCCCTATCGGGTCCAGGCTCCACCACCAGAACTCGTCACTGAGCTGGCCTCGATCCGCGCCAACGCCCTGGAAGGACTGGCCGAACTGCGCCACATGCTGGGTCTGCTGCGGTCGAACGGCCCCGGCGACAGTACGACCGGCACCAGCCCGCAGCCCTCTCTGGCACAGCTTGACGGGCTGCTCGGCAACGTACGCGCTGCCGGCCTTCCCGCGACCACCCGGATCGAGGGCACTGCCCGCCATCTGCCCCCGGGCGTGGAACTGTCGGCCTACCGCATCATCCAAGAAGCCCTCAGTAACATCCTGCGCCATGCCCCCGGTGCCGAGACGAGCATCGAACTTACCTATGCGCGAAATGCGTTGGGTCTGAGGGTCGTCAACGGGCCTGCCGCACTCCCTGCTGCCCCCTCACCCGGGGCCGGGCACGGTGTCATCGGTATGCGGGAGCGCATTGCAATGCTCGGCGGTGATTTGGCCGTCGGCCCCACCCCCGACGGCGGCTACGAGGTCAGCGCGACGCTGCCCACTTGTATCGCGCCCGCCGCCGGCAAGGAGACCTGCGCATGACCATCCGCGTGCTCATCGCCGACGACCAGGCCATGGTCCGGGACGCCTTCTCCGTCCTGCTCGGTGCCCAGCCCGACATCAAGGTCGTTGCCACCGCCGAGGACGGCACTCAGGCCGTCGCCCGGTCCGCGGAACTGGCACCCGACGTGATCGTGATGGACATCCGGATGCCCGGCCTGGACGGCATCGAGGCCACCCGCCAGATCACGTCGACGCCCGGAACATCAGCGAAGATCCTCATCCTGACCACCTTCAACCTCGACGAGTACGTCTACGAGGCAATGCGCGCCGGGGCCTCCGGATTTCTGCTCAAGGACGCCTCCGGCATCCAGCTCGCGGAAGCCGTAAGGGTAGTGGCCCGGGGCGAGGCTCTACTTGCACCCGACATCACCATGCGGCTCATCGCCGAATTCTCCCGCGTGAGTCCTGGTGCCAAGCGGCCGACCGGCGTGCGCATCGATGCCCTTACCGACCGCGAGACCGAAGTTCTCGCACAGGTGGCACAGGGCCTCTCCAACGCGGAGATCGCCCAGGTGCTGGTCGTCGCCGAGGAGACGGTCAAGACGCATGTGGGCCGCATCCTGCGGAAGCTGCAGCTGCGCGACCGCACCCAGGCCGCCGTCTTCGCCTACGAATCCGGCCTGGTCGCCCCCGGCGACGGTGCCCGCTGGGCACCGTCGCTTCGGGCCGCCCCGTAGACCGGCGTGCCCATGCCGATCCCAGCCCCTGGACAGTCCCGACCTGCGACGGCATGCGGTCATGCCTGCCGACAGCCGGAACGGCTCCTCGGGTGTCGGCGTAGCCCTGGAGAGCTACTCGGCAGGTTGGCCCCTCCGGGGGACGCAGATCACCGGCTCTGAAAGCGAACCTTATGGCGTCCAGTCCGGAGGCACCGTCCGCCTCCCGCACCACGCCCACCTCAAGGACCGCAACCATGTCCATAGCCCGACACCCTTCACCTGCCTCGCAGGCCACGCCTCCTGGCGGGATCAAGAGGTTCCTGAGTGTCGTCGCCGCTTCGATCGCCTCGATCTTGGCCTTCCTCACAGGCGCGATCATGCTGGGCGCATACTTTCCGGCCATCCCCAAGGCCGGCGTGATCGGCCCGGTCGTCGGCGGACAGTACCCCTTCCACCTGACGCTCCTCGCCCTGGCCGGCGCTGCCCTGGGAGCCCTGGCTTGGCGCAGCGGCCTGGTGCGCTGGGGGCGTGTCCTCACCGCGGTGACCGCTCTGTCGACCACCGCCGGTCTGGTCATCGGCAGCATTCAGTTCGTTGCCGCTCGCGACGCCGGTACGAAGATCTCCTTCAGCCAGGTCTTCGGCCAGCTCGCCTCCTCCGGGGGTGCCACGCCGGACACAACCCAGATTTATGCCACCCGTGACGGCGAGGCACTCGAAGCAGATATATATCTGGCCGGGAAAGGCCGGGGGAACAAGGCGCCGGCCATAGTGCTCGCCCATGCCGGAGGCTTCCACACCTTCGACAAGAGCGACCTGCGTGGTACCGGCCGTTGGCTGGCGGACCACGGTGTGGCCGTGATAGCGGTCGACTACAGGCTGGCCTCCCCCGACCGCCCCACGTGGGACAAGGCCCCGCACGACCTCATGACCGCCCTGGGCTGGGTGCAGCACCACGCCGACCAGTACGGCATCGACAGCTCCCGTATCTCGCTGGGTGGCATGTCGGCCGGCGGCACCCTCGCCATGAACACCGCTTACCGCCTTCAGAACGGCACCATGCAGGCCACCGACGGGACCACCCCGAAGCCGCCATTCTCGGTGGTCGGCTTCTACCCCGGCACTGACGTCGACAACATGTGGAAGGACGACGTCGCGGGCACCCGCGAGGCCGCAGAGCTGTTCACGGGCGGTACGCCTGCCCAATACCCCGAGCGCTACCGCGAGGTCTCCCCGACCACCGACGTTCGGACGGGTCTGCAGCGCACACTGATCGTCGTGGGAGACCGCGACCGCAGCGCCCGCCCCGAAACCATCAAGGACTTCGGCGCCTCACTCCGAGCCGAAGGCGTCGATATCACGGTGAAGGAACTGCCTTTCGCCGAGCACGCGTTCGATGACGTCTACGGCAGCCTGACCTCACAGACCAGCCGCCAGATCCTCCTGGACTTCCTCAGCTAAGACGCGTAGCACCGTCCTGCGGTCGCGGTCGCGGCACGATCTCAGCCGGCCTGTACCCGCTCGCGTCCTCTCCGACTGCGTCGTCTACCCGTCCCCGGGCCCCTCGCCGCTGGACTTCCTGCCGTACGCGGCGTCGGGCAAGCCCCTGATGGGCGGCTTCCGTCTCGGCCCGACCCCGGGTCTGGCGAAGCTGGAAGGGGTGCAGGGGATGGCATGGGCGGTGGACCTGATGGAGAAGGGCCTCAACCCCGCCCGCCACATCAAGGGCGGCGACGCCGTCCTCGACGACGGCGAATAGAGAACGAGAACCCGGTGTGGCCTCCGGCGGCGACGTGCCGGAGGCCACATCCGACCGACCGCTCACCGTGTACGACCCGGACACCTGTCAGGAGCTGAACCGCTGTGGGAGAGATCGAGGACGCCATCGTCCGCGCCGACCAGGAGGCCTTCACCAAGGACTCGCCCAAGACCCTGAAGGGCCGGATCAGCTTCCTGCTCAAGCAGCTCAAGACCACCCGCGCGGTTGCCGCGGAGCTCGGGGTCAGCCAGCGGTCGGTGGAGCGCTACCGCAAGGGCGACCGCAAGACCCCGCCCCAGCGCGTCGCGGACCGCATCGACACGGCCGTACGGGCCCGCTGGCAGCCCGTGGTCCGCGGCCGCCGCCGCAAGCAGGCGGCCGCCAGCACCGGCATCACGGTCGAGACCCGGGCCCGGTTCGGCTACACCGCGCCCGTCGGCACCACCGACGACGGCCGGGTGCGCCGCCTCACCGTCCACCTCCCCGCCGCCTACGCCCAGCGCCTCTTCGACGCCCGCGCCCAGGGAGCCGACAACCGCGAACTGCGCGCGATCGTCGCCGAGGGACTCCAGGAGATCTACTTCAAGGACGGCGGAACCCGAGCCGACGAACTCCGGGTCGAGTTCACCGACATCGACTACTTCGACGTCTCCTTCCGAACCCCGCCGTCGACGGTGCGCCCCATGCGGACGCGGTGAGCCGCTGCACGGTAGTTGTCATACAGGCGCGCTTGTCGTCACTGGCGCAGAGGAGTACGTGCGCTGGGGCTGTTGGGTATCACCGAGCAGACCGGCATGTGTCACCTCGGCGTGGCCCGCCCAAAACGCACTGCCGTACTGCTGTGGTAGCCCGCTTGTTTCAGCTCTGGATCGTGGCGAGCCAGTTGGTCAGCAGGCGGTTGACTTCGTCGGGGCGTTCCTGCTGGATCCAGTGGCCGCAGCCTTCGAGGATGTGGGAGGCGGACAGGCGGGGGAGGGTGGTGGGGTGGGCGTCGATGGCGTTCGACATCCATGTGGTGGAGGCGTCCAGGGTGCCGCCGATGAACAGGGAAGGCTGTTTGATCGGGGCTCCGCGGTGCGGGGCGAGGTCTTCCCAGTCGCGGTCCATGTTGCGGTAGCGGTTGAGGGCGCCGGTCAGGCCGGTGCGCTCGAACTCCTCGGCGTAGATGTCGAGGTCGTCCTCGCTCAACCATGCCGGGAGCGGGGCGGCGGGGAATCGGTCGCGCAGAAGGCCGCCGTGGGCGACGAAGTGCGGGTGGGGTTCGTCCTCAGCGGGCATGGTGTCGGCGGACAGGGCCGCGTAGAAGCCGGCGAGCCAGCTCCGGACGTCGGGCTCGATCTCCGCTTCGGCGCGGCCGGGCTCCTGGAAGTAGGAGACGTAGAACTCCTGCTCGGGGCCGCCGATCTGGCCGAAGATGTCGGTGGGGCGCGGGCCACCGGGCGGCGCGTAGGGGACGCTCAGCAGGCCGACGGCCCGGAAGATTCCGGGGTGGATCAGGGCGGAGGTGGCGGCGATGTTGGAGCCCCAGTCGTGGCCGACGATCACCGCGTTGTCCTCGCCGAGGGCGTGCACGACGGCGACGTTGTCCTCCACCAGGTCGAGCATGCGGTAGGCGTCGGTCGCGGCGGGCTTGGAGGAGCGGCCGTAGCCGCGCACGTCGATGGCCACTGCCCGGTACCCGGCCGCGGCGAGGGCCGGGAGCTGGCGGCGCCAGGAGTACCAGGACTCGGGGAAGCCGTGCACAAGCAGGACCAACGGGCCGGTGCCCTGCTCTGCCAGGTGCAGGCGCCCGGCTGGGGCCTCGATGGTGTGGTGGCGGAGTGCGGCGCTCGGCTCGGATCGCATGGGGGATTTCTCCTCGGTTCGCGGGCGGTCGGCGGGAACCTGTCGATCATGCGGCGCTGCGGCCACTCGGCGCGATCGACGTTGCCATTCTGGCAAGGTTGCAGGACAGGGCGGTGAAGTGACTTGACGGGAAGGAACGGGGACGGTGGCTGGTGATGATGTGTCCCAGATGTTGGCGGTGATGGGGCCGCGGCTGCGGGGCGTGCGCGAGCGCCGTGGCGTCACGCTCGCAGATGTCAGCCGCGCGACCGGCATCTCGCCCAGCACGCTGTCGCGCATCGAGACCGGCCGGCGCAAGCCCACCCTGGAGGTGGTGCTGCATCTGGCGAAGGAGTACGCAGTCGCCCTGGACGAGCTGGCCGGCACCGCACCCGCCCCTGCGGCCGAGCCCCGCAGCACGGCGCCGCACAGCTTCGGCGACGACAAGGCGGTGCTGCCGCTGACCCCATACGTCGGCGGCCTGCACGCCCACAAGCACGTCCTGCCAGCCGGCGCACAGTCGCCCGCACGGCCCCGACAGGTGTCCCACGAGGGCCACGAGTGGCTGTGCGTCCTGTACGGACGGTTGTGGCTCGCACTCGGCAACCAGGACCTCGTCCTGACTGCCGGGGACGTCGCCGAGTTCGACACCCGTATCCCTCACGGAGTCGCGAACGCCGGATCCGCCGGACCGGTCGAGTATCTGATCATGTTCGGGCCCCAAGGAGAACGTCCACGGCTGCGCACCCCTCCGGCCGCCGGCCGCGGGACCGGTGACAGGAAGGCTGCTGAATGAGCAGTTGTGACAAGCCGTGTGCCTCGGCGGTAACAACCACGCTGCTTCGTTCGCCACGTCATCCGGCTCTTCCGGTGACCAATACTGAGCTTCGGCTCAGAACGCGGGGTGTGGGTGGGCGCAGCCGGGTTCGAGCGTGTCAGGTCCAGGCGCTGCCTGGACCTGGGGTGCAATGACAACTGCGGGGAGCGGCCTTCGGACGGGCTGTTCTCAGCCCCGTTGCGCTGCCGACTGCGGGCAGGAGCACGGCTGCCGTCACACGTCGCCGGTTTCCGTGCCCGGTCGGCAGCATCCAGCCGGGACGCGGCCGACCAGGCCGCCGTGAGGCGACGCCCTTTCCGCCTTACACTTTGACCGCTTTGCCCGGCACCCCCCGCCGGTCTGGGCGCGGCCCCGACCCGGCCCTCCCCCCGGCCGGTCGGGGCCCTTATGTCCTTCCGCGCGGCGGCGTCTTTGCCGCGCAGCCCAGGCAATCAGGTCGGCTGAGGGGGAGGGAGCCTCGTCAAGCTGCACCGCGCGTCATTGCCTCGTTCGGGGGAACCAGGCTGTGGTGGCCAAGCCTGTGGGCGGACAGCGGCGAAGACGGCGTGTGCGGGGATACCGGAAGGTCCCGTTCCCGCGCCGGCCGTGCGGGGTCTCCGTGTGAGTCCGCCGTATCCCGTTTCCAGGTTTACGGAAACGTGCAGGCTGTTGTCAGGCCACCCGTCTGTGGCGTCAATCGTGTGCGGCCTCTCTGGGAACGAGAAAAGATCGTTGTCGCCAGCGCCAATACCTGGAAGAGAGACGCGCTGCTCACTCATGACCGAATCGATTAGACGCAGCATTTCCGGCAGAGTCTTGGCGTGGCAGTAGGTATTTCCGGATTGAACGTTGAGAATCAAACTGTTCCTCTTTAAATATCGGACATTCTCGCCCGGAAGCCCAAAGATATGGACTCGATGTCCCGCCCGAAATAGAGTCCACGCGGGTCGGGTTGTCCTTTGAAGACAATCGGCGAATCGGCAATGACTGAGGCGCAAGTTAGTGAGATTGAACTCGTGATGTCGATGGAGTGCTCATGGGCCTGATGCTCAGGCGGTTTCGGCGAGGCGGCCGTCAATGAGGTGGCTGCGGTACTGGATGTGTCTTGGCGGATGCGCTGGACGAGGTGTTCGGGGGGAAGGCGACGTTGGAGAGTCATCCGCGTCGCTGGAGGGACCGTATCCCTTCCATCGGGTGGTCAGGTGCGTAGGGCGTCAGGTGGTAAATGGTCAGCTAAGGGCTGTCCCGTAATCCCCGGCAGATCAGCGCACGGCGTCAGATGCGGTGCATCGCAAGGCGGAGAGGCGTCCTCATACTGGGCGTATTAGGGCGTTCCGACAACGCAGCGAGGTGCCGTAGCTGTCGTCGTGCGCCCGCCGGGGATTACGGGACAGCCCTTAGTCGCGCGACGTGGCGAACTCTCGCAGGCCGCCGGCCTTCTGGGCGCTGAGGTGATGAGTTTGACTTTACGCACGTGCGACAATGAGCAGGTGATCGACCCCTCCGACATCGAACTCGATTCATTTCTTAGAACCTGGTACGGGCCTCCAACGCGAGAGGCGGCCCGCCTACCTCGTTCCTATGACTGGCTCCCCGAGCCCTTGAGGGAGTGGCATGGTCTGACCAGTCAGTGGGATGTAAATCTGGTGCATTCAACTGCAATGGTGGCGCCTCAGGAGATTCATATTGCAGGTGACGGTAAGGCGATTTTCATGGTTGACCCAACGGGTGATTGGCGTTGGGCATTCGACTCCAGTGACCCCGAAAAAGTCTTCGATGGTAGCTCGCGTGATCCATGGATTCAGAGTTCGGAAGGGGTCCGGGAGTTTCTTATGCAGAATACCGTGCGAGAAGTGATAAATCGCCCCCGAGTTAAGTCTCTGTGGGCTTTCACCGTGCCCGACGAAGCACTGGTGCAGGTTACGTCGTCGATGGGGGAAGTTCAGTTTTCCCCATGCCGCTGGCCCGAACCCGGGTTCCGGTTCTTCATGGGGCACGGAGCTCTTGCGGAGGTGGTGGATTGCATTCACGGACCTGGTTGGCAGGTCAGATTTGTGGCGGCAAGTCCAGAGGTTTTCGCAGGCATTGAAAATATGGAAGGCGTTGATTGGAGGAGTTCGGAGTAAGCGTATCTGTAGGATAAACTGTCCTTTACGTCCTGGACGCCAAGCAGGACGGTGGGCTCGCCGAACCCCGAGAGGTCTGGACCAGCGGTGCCGGGAATTTCAACGCCGGCAATGCGAAGTGGGCCACCGGCGATTTCAACGGTGACAAGCGCACCGACGTCGCGGCTGTCTACGCCCACGGCGACGGAACAAGGTGGCCGTGCTCGCGGGCGACTTCGACGGCGACAAGCGCGCCGACGTGGCCGTCGTCCATGACCACGGCGGTGGATCCACCGGCACGACCACCTTCACGAGCAAGCCGGACGGTACCTTCAACGCCGGGCTCGACAGCTGGCGCTCGGCCAGCGGCTGGCACAACGCCGCCGCGCAGTACCAGGTGGTCGATTCCAACGGCGACGGTCGTTCCGACATCGCCGCCGTGTACTTCAACGGCACGGTCGAGACGGCGATGTGGACCTTCAAGGCGAAGGCGGACGGCGGCTTCGAAGCGCCGTTCAAGTCCTGGTCCGCGACAGGCCAGGCATTCCAGTCCGCCCGCATCGAGTCCACCGGAGGGGACTACAACGGCGACGGCCGCGGTGACCTGGCCATCGTCTACGACTACAGCGGCGCCACCGGCACCCACACCTTCACCGCCAAGCCCGACGGAGGCTTCAACGCCCCCCTCGCCAGCTGGAAGTCCGGTGACGGCAACTGGTGGGCCATCAGCAGCGGCGCCCCGATCTCCGGGGACACCGACGGTGACGGCCGGGCAGACATCGTCATGATGTACAACTACGCGGCCGGCGACACCAGGGCCTTCACCCTGACCAGCCGACCCGACGGCGGCTTCGACGGCGTCCGCGCATCCTGGTACGCCGCACCCGGCATGTGGTAACCGAAGGAAGTTGACCCATAAAGCCCCACCTCTCTCCATGGACGAGAGGTGGGGCTTTGCCGTCCGTTGCCCCGGGGCAACGGCCCTGTGAGGTTGTTCCGGTTTGGCGGACATCTGGCGATCTGGGCGTGTACCCGGGAAGGGATGTCCATGATGGAGAGCATGGCGAACAGGAAGCCGCGGAGGCCGCGGCGGCAGTTCACGCCGGAGTTCAAGGCGGAGATCGTGGAGTTGTGCCCGAGTGGTGACAGGTCGGTGCCCCAGATTGTCAAGGACTTCGATCTCACCGAGACAGCCATGCGGTTGTGGGTGGCCCAGGGGCAGGGACAGGAAAGCGTGCCCAGGGCCCAGGAGAGCGGCCACCGGGCACCTCGGCACCCGCAACGGCCATCCCACCATCCACCTCGACGATACCCCCATACGACTTCCCGGCCCGCTCGCGCGCGCCCTGGCCGAGCACGGCATCCCGGTCCGCCCGGCCCGCACGACTGCCCTGGTCCAGTTCGCCCAGGACATGCCACCCGCGGTCCTGGCCCCGTTCCTCGGCCTTCACGTCATCACCGTGCTGCAGTGGCGACGACGAGCCGGCACCGACTGGACCGCCTACCTCCAGGCGCGCACCCGTGCTCTGGCGTCCAGGCGGCCCGCCCGAAACGGTGATCGTCTCTGGTGAATTCGGCCACCCTGCTGGGTGAGTCGCCCCGATTCCTCCCTCCCGGCCGACCCCGTTCCGACTGCAACCCGAACGTGATCAAAAACCTGATGCGGCGTGGCCTGCCCACGCTCGCTTTTACAGTCTTACCGCTCCTCGCCGCCACAGTTCCGGCCACTCCAGGCGAAGCGGAGATCGGCCGTCACCGAGATTGCGTCCAGCCTTGCTGGCGCCGCCGCAGTGCACGTACCCGAGGGACCGTCAGCGCCGGCACTTGGCCAGGGCTTCAGAATGGCGGCTCGTCGGACCAGAGGAGCGCTGTCGGCACGAGAGGTGGAGGGAGGCTCGTGGGCAGGAGGATGGTCAGGGCTTCCTAAGAAGTCATCTCATTTGGCGAGTCGGCGGTAGCAGATGAGGGTGCAGGCGATGCTGGTGAAGGCGAGGAAGTGCTCGGCCTTGCGTTCGTAGCGGCGGTGGAGTCGGCGACAGCCGGCGAGCCAGGCCATGGTTCGTTCTATGGTCCAGCGGTGACGTCCCAGCCGCTGCGAGGGCTCGATGCCCTTGCGGGCGATGCGGTGTGTGATGCCGCGCTGACGTAACCATTTCCGCAGGTGGGCGTAGTCATAGCCCTTGTCTGCATGGAGCTTGCCGGGCTTGCGCCGTCGGCGTCCACCTCGTCCGCGTTCCAGTCGCACCGGTTCAACAGCCGGTGCATCCGGTCGGGAGCCGCGTGACCAGCCTCCTCGGCAAGCGTCCAACCGTTCTTGCGCTCCAGCGGAGCTATCAGCCCCCGCATATAGGCAAGAGCCGACTCCCGCGGCTCCGACCTGGCAAACCGATGCACGAAACGCTCATGCAACTCGACCAGACCCGCCGCCCACGACCCGACATCGCCACGATCTCCACCCATAACCAGGCCAACGAGCAACCTGGCCACCAGTCACGGCAAGCACCGTTGCAGTACTAAGACGCGAGGCCCAGTAACGCCTTCGGCCGAGTACATGGCGAGGACTGGTGTCGGGGGAGCGCGGCCCTAGAAGTCGAACCTGATCAGCTCCTGGCCCATGCTGGAGCCAAATGGTCTGTGCCGCGTTTTCAGCAGCGGATCAACGGCGGGCAGGGGAGCGCGGTCGCGCGTTTCTCTTCAGCGATCCGCTGCCGATCCCGGTTCACGGCGTTTTCTCGGGCTTCGAGAGAGACCGCCTGGCCGTGCGTGATCACTGCCGTATCGGTGACGGGGCCAGCGAGTACCGGATGGGGGAGCGGGTCGACCGGGTGGGCAGGTGCAGGCGGGCGACGCCTGCCGGGAGTTCGGCGCGCAGCGCTCCATGCCAGCGGATCCACAGCGCGGGGTGTCCGCGCAGGGCTTCATCTCGGAGCTTGTCCACGGCGGTTCCGTCGTCCTCACGGTCGATTTCCACAGCGATCGCAGTGCCGTCCCCGCGCAGCAGTCGGAGGTCCAGGTACGCGGACCTCGGCGGCGACCAGCAGGCACGGCATCCTCCGGCCTGCGGGCGCGGCGGGTCGATGTAGCGCATGGCCGCCTCCGGCACGGAAATTCCAGCCGGAGGCCTGCGCACATGCCGTCACCGCGTGCGTGATGGCATGAGTCGCCTCTTTGGCGGTCAGGCCGGCGAAGGCGAAGCGGGTCTCGGTCAGGTAGGCGCGTTAGGGGGGGGGTGACGCTGACCAGCGCAAACGGCCTCTGGTGATGAATCGCGAGGCGTCGCGTTTGACTGCTCTTGACCGCTGGGATCCGCTCTTTCTGGGACGGATGTGGCACGGGCTTTCATCCGCTCTGACGGGTCGCGTTACCGACCCCGCACCCGACAACACTGTCACCCAGATGGCCCAACATAACGTGCCACCCACATGGGTGAAGATCAAGCTGGCTAGTGCCCCAACCGAGGCAATCTGTGAAAGGCGAACCAAATGCGCATTCGACGAATCCTCGCCGCGGTCTTCGCCACGGCAGCCCTCGCCGGACTCGGCCTCACAGGCGCCGCCACCGCCGCCACCGCCACCGCCATCGCCGGGAGCGTCACCCCGGGTGAGTGCACGGACAACGGCGGAACGATCGACCGGTCGACGCCCGTGCTCCCGACCTGCAGGGGCGGTATGTACGACGGGCAGACGGTCGACTAAACCCCACTAGGGCCCGTTGCGAAAGTGGATCGGCGCCCCGCAGCCACGCGTTGCGGGGCGCCTCCCTCGCGAGCGTTCTCCCTCGGCTGACGGCTCAACGTACCTGGGAGGCGTGACGATCGCACACGGGCCCGATGAGGTCGGCGGGAGCGGCTTTGGGCTGGAGCTGCCATGGGGCGAGAGATAGGGGCCCGTACGCTGGTCGCGAATCGGGCAGTCTCTAGGGCAGCACCCTGTCCGGCCACACCCGGGACCACCTCGACGCAGTCGCTGCCGAACTCAACAGCCGCCCACGCAAGACGCTCGGCTGGGAAACCCCAGCCGAGCACCTGTCTAAACTGCTCGCCACCACACATCGGTGATCACTGCACTGTTGCAACGACCTCTGGAATTCGCCCATTCGCCGGGCCCTGAGGACGGCTTTTCCGGGAGCGATTTCCGGTGGGTGTCGCAGAACCTGGTGGCGCTGGTGGCGGGGTGCGGCGCCGTGAGCGGCTGACGTCCGAACCCCGCGGACGGCGGGTGAATCTGTCGTTCAACGAGACGGAGCTGGAGGTCGTGCGGCTGGCAGCCGGCCGGGAGGGGATGTCGCCCGCGTCGTGGGCGGGACGGCAGGTGATGGCAGTCGCACAAGACAAGAGGTCCTGGTGCCGGTGTCCCAGGACGCGGGGGACGTCCTGCGCGAGCTGGTCGCGGCCCGGGTGCACCTGCACGAGACCGTCACCGCGCTGCGCGCCCTGACCACGGCGGCCCCGCCCGGTGCCGGGGTTCCGGATCCGGCCGTGGGCATACCGGGTGCTGGTCTCCCTGACGCGGCTGTGCGGGTGTTGGAGGAGGCGCTGGGGGCGGTGGCCCGGGTGAATGCGGCCACGGCCCAGGTGATGCGGGAGAGGCGCCCCCGCTCGTGATGCCGAAGAAAGCTGCGGGCGGGTCGACGACCGCCGAGCTCCTGGACTACCTCTTCGGCCCCGGGCAGCGCGACGAACACACCGACCTGCACCTCGTCGCCGGCTGGGATCCGGACCTGCCGTGCCCGGCCCGCCACCCGGAACGCATCACGCGCGCGGACCTGGCACTGCTCCTGGACGCCCCCGTCGAAGCGCTGCGCGGCGTACGGCCGGCGGAACACGTGTGGCATGTCTCGGTCCGCAACCACCCCGACGACCCCATCCTGTTCGACGACCAGTGGGCACAGGTCGCCGCCGCCATGGTGCACGCCGCCGGGGCCGCCGAACACGGCGACGAACACGCCTGCCGGTGGATCGCCGTACGCCACGCCACCGACCACATCCACATCCTCGCCACCCTCGCTCGACAGGACGGCCGCCACCCCCGGCTGCGCGGCGACATCCTCGCCATGCACACCGCCGCCCGCGTCTTCGAAGCCCGCTGGGGCCTGACCCCGATGTCACCCCTGGACCGCACCGCGCGCCGCAGCCCGGTCACCGGGGAGACGGCGAAGGCGGCCCGCCGCGGCCTCGCCGAGACCGCCCGGGAGTCCCCGCAGCGCACCGTCCGCAGCGCGGCCGCGCTCGCGCAGGGCGACACCGATTTCCTCGACCGGCTCCGCGACGCGGGCCTGCCCGTACGCGAGCGCCACGGCGACGACGGCACCCTCGTCGGGTACTCGGTGGCCCTGCCCGGCGACCGCGCGGACCGAGGGTCCCGTCCGGTGTGGTTCGCCGACTCGACCCTCGCCTACGACCTGTCCCTGCCCCGGGTCCGCGAGCGCTTCACCCCGCACGTCACCCCCGCGGACTGGGCGCTGGCCGAGCACCGGATCCGGGAGGCCTCCGCACTCCTGGGCCGCGCCGGACAAGCCTCCAGCGCGGGTGATGTCGCCGCCCTCGGCGACCTCCTAGCCGTCGCCGCCGCACACTCCCCGGCGCTCGTCCGCGACCGCGTCCGGGCGGCCGCCGATGCTTTCGAGCAAGCCGCCCGCGCCCCCGGAGCCCGCTCCCTGGAAGGCCGCGCCCGCGCCGGATGGCGGGCCTCCACCCGCGCGTTGGAGCACGCACCGAGCGGCGCTCGCTCAATCCCTCGCCCCCCTCCTCGATCATCAAGCCAGGGGAACGAAGCAGCGTGCGTGGTCTGTCGGTGGATTGGACGGCGGGTGTGTACTGGAGGTCTGCCGCGTCGAGGGGGAAGCGTGCCGAGTACGCCGAATCCTGGTGCACCCGAGCCGGAGCGCCAGGATCAGGAGTGGCTGAGTAGCAGGAAGGTCGCGAAGCTGTGGCCGGTGCGTGAAGTGTGGCTGCCGGACGCTGCTCGTCGGGCGGATGTCCGCGTCCGCACGTCGAGCGGGCAGAGCCTGGGCACGTGGGGGTCAGGCCCGACCTCCTACTACTTTCATGCCGGGGACGTGGGCAGGGCCACACTGGAGTTCGCCGAAGGACGCATCGACATCCCGTCAGGCTGGCGCACCGACACGGCCATCGGCCGACTGCGGGAGTTTTGGTTCAAGGCGCTGGTCTATGGTGCCGCCACGGTCGCTGTTGGTGCCGTCGTGGCCGCGGTCCTGGGATTCCTGGCCTTCGTCGTATTCGCCCTGGCAGTCGAGTAACTGTCGGAAACCCCACCGCCCGACAGTCCCGCCTCCAGGCAGGCAGGACGGCGTCCGCGGCCTGGTGCGGGTAGCAGCCCTGTCCCGGCGGGTCGGCCTGTCCGGGAGGCCGGCCGGCCCGGCGCGCGGTTCCGGAGGCGGGCGCCGGGGACTTCCCCCGCCAGGGCGAGGGCAGCGGCGGGATCGTGCCGGCCCGCCACTGCCCTGAGCATGCTGCAGCCGGGGCCGGTGAGGGGGGTGGATACAGGTGTTGCGTCCGGGGCCGCCGTCGAGGTGTTGCCGTCGTCGCCGAACTGGGTGTCTTTGCCCTTCTTTCAGGCGGCTGCCGGCCTGCCGGATCCGGCTGTGAGCGCCCCCGACGCCGGTATGCCGGATGCGGTCGTGCCGGTGGTGGAGGAGGCGTTGGGGCGGCACCGCACCGTCCAGGTCTTGACCGACTGAACTGGCCCACCTGTGAACCCAGGGTCAGCTACGAGCAGTGCTGCGCGTACCTGCGACAGGGTGGGTCCGGGCTTCTACCATGGAGGGGTCCGCTGTTGCTGCCGCATGTCAGGGGGCGTGATGACTCAGGATGGTGCGCTCAGGCTCCGTATGGTGCGGACGTTCCCGGCAGCGCCCGGGGTGGTGTTCCAGGCCCTGACCGATCCCGTGGAGCTGGCGAAATGGTGGGGGCCGGACGGGTTCGGCATTCCCCGGGTGGAAAGCGATCTGCGGCCCGGTGGGGTCTATCGGATCGAGATGCAGCCGCCCGAAGGGGATTCCTTCTTCCTCACCGGCGAATTCCTGGAAGTGGAGCCGCCCGCCCTGCTGTCGTACACCTTCTGCTGGGAAGACCCTGACCCCGATGACCGGGAGACGATCGTGATCCTGGAGCTGCACGACGACGGCACGGGCTCGACCCGGCTCGTCTTCGTGCAGGGCGGCTTCGCCACCGCGGGGCGGCTCGCCCTGCACGACGAGGGCTGGTCCCAGGGCTTCGACAAGCTTGAGGGGCTGTTGAGGGCCTGAGGGGCTGGGGCGGGCTGAGCAGCCTGAGGGGCTAGGGTCTGTCGTCAAAGTGATCTTGCATTGTGGATCATGGTTGGGTGATACGTCGCCATGAACTGTCGGACGCCGAGTGGGAACTGGTGCAGCCGTTGCTGCCTCGGCCTGTGCTGGGGCGGCCGCGGCTGGACGACCGGACGATCCTGAACGGGATCGTGTGGAAGTTCCGGACCGGGGTCGCCTGGCGGGACGTGCCTGACCGGTACGGGTCGTGGGCCAGCCTCCACACCCGTTTCCGCAGGTGGGCAGCTGACGGAACCTTCGATCGGATGCTCCAGGCCGCGCAGGCGCAAGCAGACGCGGCAGGCGACATCGAGTGGCTGGTCTCGGTGGACTCCACCGTTGTCCGTGCCCACCAGCACGCGGCCGGGGCCCGAAAGGGGCTCCGCAGCCCGGCCCTCGGCCGGTCCCGCGGCGGACTGACCAGCAAGATCCACCTGGCCTGCGACGGCACGGGCAGACCCCTCGCGTTCGTCCTGACCGGTGGGAACACGAACGACTGCACCCAGTTCACCGCCGTGATGGACGCGATACGAGTGCCCCGGACCGGACCGGGCCGACCGCGCATCCGGCCCGACCACGTCATCGGCGACAAGGGCTACAGCTCGAAGGCCATCCGTACTTGGCTGCGGCGCCGCGGCATCACGCACACGATCCCGGAACGGTCCGATCAGGTCCGCAACCGTGCGCGGCGCGGCAGCCGGGGCGGCCGGCCGCCGGCCTTCGACAAGCAGGTCTACAAGCACCGCAACGTGGTGGAACGGTGCTTCAACCGACTCAAGCAATGGCGCGGCATCGCGACCAGATACGACAAGACCGCCCAGGCCTACCAAGCAGCCGTCACCCTCGCCTCGCTCCTGATGTGGGCGTGACACTTTGACGACAACTCCTAGTAGTGCTTTGTTAGCTGGTGTCGTAGGGCTGTCGGGGGACGGTTTGTTGGCAGGTGGGGCAGGTGCCGGTCCAGGTGGCGATGAGGTGTTGGAGGAGGTCCAGGGCCTGGTAGAGGGTCAGGCCCTGGCAGGGGCTTTTGGGGTCCTCCGCTGTTCGGTCAGGAACAGATGGGCTGCGGTCACGAGGGTGACGTGCCGGTGCCAACCGACGAAGGATCGGCCCTCGAAGTGGTCCAGGCCCAGGCAGGTTTTCAGCTCGCGGTAGTCGTGCTCGATCCGCCAGCGGGACTTCGCCAGGCGGACCAGGTCCTTGGCGGGAATGTCGTCGGGCAGGTTCGAGACCCAGTACCTCACCGGCTCGGCCTCGTCCTCGGGCCACTGGGCGATCAGCCAGCTGAGCGGGATCGTGCCGTCGGCGGCGGGTTTGGGCCGTCGGCCGGCGAGGCGGACCCGCAGGAGCACGAAGTGCGAGCTCATCGCCGCCTTGGAGCCCTTGCGCCAGGTCAGGGTCCCTCCCCGGTCTCGGCCCGCGGCCATCACGTGTTCGCGTAAGGAGACCGGGCGGGTGCGGTAGCGCGGCAGCGGGCGCGGCCCGAGCCCGCTATAGGCGGGCTGGTGCGGTTCGGCGTCCTTGCCGTGGGCGGTCATCTCGCTCTTGACCTGCAGCACGTAGGCCAGACCCCGGTCCTCCAGGCCGTGGCGGAAATCGGCGTTCGCGCCGTAACCGGTGTCCGCGACCAGCGCGGCGGGCCGCAGACCAGCGCCGGCCAGTTCGTCAAGCATCTCCAGCGCGAGCTCCCACTTCGGGCGGTGGTGCTCGGTATCGGGGATCCGGCAGGCCTTGCGCCGCCCGGCCGCCTCGGCCCTGTCCCAGCTCTCGGGCAGGAACAGCCGCCAGGACAGTGGGCACGAGGCTATGTCGGAAGCGGCGTGGACACTGACACCGATCTGGCAGTTGCCGACCTTGCCCAACGTGCCCGAGTACTGTCGCGCCACCCCGGGTGATGCGGTGCCGTCCTTGGGGAAACCGGTGTCGTCCACCACCCACAC
>NZ_JAPEOS010000006.1 GCF_026340975.1 Streptomyces sp. NBC_01214
GCGGCGGGCCGCCTCGCGGGCCGCGCGCAAGCGCGCAGCCGGGGTCGGCCCGGCGGCCGACCGCGTGCGCTGCGCGCCCGCGTTCTTCCGACCGAGCCAACCTGTCTTCCCTAGGAGCCCGGACGTTTTGGGTCACACCCCCCTGGGGAGAACAGGCGTTTTCGCAGGTCAGAGGGTGTGACCCACGTGTGGACGGGTGTGACCCATCCTTGTGGATCTGAGGCGCCGATTCTGGGGATAACTGGACGTTTCCGCAGGTCAGAGAGCTGAACGGACCCCGGACGTTTTGGGTCACACCCAACTTGGGCGAGTATGCACCCATTTGGCGGTCACTTTAGCCGTGGATTTAACCCTGCGTCGGGCCCCGGAGTCGTGGGCGGTGCCGTTCCTGTGGACAACCGGACGTTTTCCCAGGTCAGAGGGTGTGACCCACCCCGGCTGTTTTGGGTGACACCCAACGCGGGGCACCTGGTGGCCGCCTGAGCGCCTCTCAGGACATGGGTCGGCCCCGCCATCCGGTAGGTGGATGACGGGGCCGGTGGCGGGCTCTGAGGGGCTCTCAGGCGTACAGCTCCTGTCCCACCCGCAACGTCTCGCCCGTGAGTCGCATTTGGCGCATGCGCCGGGCGATGGCTTCGTCTGCCACGTCGATGGAGATGCCCGCCGCTTCCCGGCGGCGGCAGTCCGCGCAGTGCGTGATGTGCGGGGGCGCCTTGAAACGGCCGCCACATCCACCCGCGCAGTCGCGGACGGACGGGGTTGTGTCGTACGCCTCCTGAGCCGTCGCCACGTAGCCGGTCATGGGAGCCCGTTGGGTGAGCCGCCACCGGATCAGCCCGAAGGCGTGGCCCTTGACGGTCTCCTCGTGATCGGTGGAGTAGGTCATGGCGGCGAGGATCGCGGCGGGCGGGTAGCCGATGTGCAGGCGCGGGATCACGAGCAGCTCGGCGGCGCCGGTGCGTTCGCGCGCGGTCATCTTGGCGGTGATGAGTGGGGCCTGTGCGAGGACGTCGAGCGCGATGTTCCGCAGCGCCCGGTACTCCTCCTTGGTGTAGAGCTCCACCAGGACGCCATCGCGCCGCTTGCCGTCGAGGAACACCCACCGGAGCCCACCGCGGCCCCCGGTCTCCGCCACCCGCTCACCGCGCAGGAACGGCGCCTCTTGGGCGTGGCGGGCGTGTGGGCGGCGGCCGGTCAGGGCCGCGATGTGGTCACGGGTGCGCCGCTCTGTGAGGCCGATCGCGGCGGCGATTTCCGCTTCGGTGAGCTGGACGTGCCAGTCGTCCCCGGCCTGGGAGGCGAGCACGATGACGATTCGGCCGCAGGTGCGGCAGGACAGCGGGAGGCCAGCTGCCCACTCCAGCGGGGAACGGCGCTGCGCGGCGGCGGCCGTGATCGGCGTGGCGGGGCACGGGACCACCGGTGTCCGGCCGTCGGCCTCCACCCACCCGCACTCGACCAGGTAGGCCACGTGCACCAACGTCTTACGGCGGGAGATGCCGGCGGCGGAGGCGATGGCGGCGCCGGTGAGCGGTTGACCGAGGGCACGGCGGGCGTGTTGGCGGAGGATGGCGTCGATGCGGACGCAGGAGCCGCAGGTGGTGGGCGGGGCCTGCTTGTGGGCGGGACGCTTCTGGGTCACTCGGGCGGGCCTTCCTGTCCCCGGGATGGGGGCGGTACGCCGCTGCCCTGTGGTCGGGGAGGAGAAATCTCCCCTACACTCGGCAACGACGAGCAACAGTCACGGCGAGCCCTGAATCGGTCCGAGAGCGGGAACTCTCGGAACTCCCCGATCAGGGCTTTCGCCGTGTTTGGACGCTGATCAGTGGGCCACAGGCTACGCCTGCGAGCGGACAGGCCGGTGATGGCCGGTCAGTAACCGATGTCGATGTAGTCGATGTCAGTCAGTTCGACGTCGAGGCCTTGGGCGCGTCGGCCGCCGTCGCGGAAGTAGCTCTCGCCGAGGGCGCCGCCGACGATCGCGGCCAGCTCGTCTTCGCTGGCTCCGGCGCGGTACGCGGCGAACGCCTCCGCGCTGTTCTCCGGGGTGATGTGCTGGGTGATTCGGCGCAGGCGGGCGTCGTCGGTGGTCCCGCCGGGGGCGCGGAAACCGAACCGGGCGCGGGTCTCCACCACGATCCCCCGGCGGGCCGCCTCCTTCTCCGCGCGCGCCTTGACCTTGGGCTGCCAGTCCTGGCGTACCTCCCGTTCGAGGGCGGCGGCGGCGGCCGGGCTGGGGGCGCGGTCGCCCTTGAGGTAGCGCTGCACGCTCCGCTGGGACACGCCGAGACGGGCCGCCACGGCGGCCGTGCTCCCCTTCTCCTTCTTGAGGAGGAACGCGAGCCGCGTTCCGGTCCGCACCGGGATCGGGCGGGTGGTCACGGCGTTGCGGGCGCGGTCGAGTGCGTCCCGGATGGCGCCCATCAGCGGCCGGCCCGGTCGGTGACGGTCGGGTCGGTGGTCCACGCGCCCGGGGCGGGGTCGTCGAGGTCACCGAACTCCCACATGAACGAGCGGCGGTCGTCGTCGCGCTCATCGGCCCCGGCCGGGGTGGCCGGGGCGGTGGTTGCGGTGGGCGTGGTGCTCTTTTTCCTGCCGAACATGAGGTTCCCCCCTCGGTGGGATGGCGGTCAGCGGCGGGATTGCTGGGGTCGGACGTCGAGGCCGGCGGCGTTCAGCCACTCGTAGAACGTCTTGCTGCTCACGCCTGCGAGCGTGCGAATGCGGGTGCGTGAGGCGCCGGTGGCGGCGGCAGCGACGCAGACCTGTTGCAGGTCAGCGACCCGTTCGGCGACGACGTCTTGGGCTTCGTCGCGGGCGGTTGCCGCCTCTACGACCGCGCGCAGGGCTGCGGCCTGCGCTTCCTCAGGGATCTCAGACATGCAGGTCAGTATAGGGATTGCGGCCGTTCCGAATCTACGCTCGACACTTTGAGATCTGGATTTGTTTCTGAGGAATCAATGCCGTAGTGTCGTTCTTGTCAGGCCGATCGGGCGAACTGCCCGAAAAGCCCCGGGCATTCCTATGTCAACCGGGTCAATCCGGTTGGTGGTGAGGGGAGTCGAATGAGCGAGCAGGAGCAGCAGCAGGCGGCGATCGCTGAGGCGCTGCGTCAGCAGGCGTTGGCGCAGGAGGAGGCGACGCGTCGTCTGGCGCAGACGATGGCGGAGGCGTACGAGCGGGACGGTCACTGAGCACCGGTTTCTCGTCCAGTAGCCCACACCACCCAGTCCCACCCCACTCAGTAGAGGGAGTACATCGTGGCCAAGAACATCAAGATCACTGAGTCTGACGGCACCGTCATCGAGACCACCGTCAGCGACGATGCGATCGCCCGTGAGTACGAGCGGCTGCCGTTCCAGGTGGGCCACATCGTCGACGTCACGGTCACCGACGAGCGCTGACCGTTGCCCGATCCGCCCGGCTCCGGCCGGGCGGTGAGGGGAGCAGTCAGCTCCCGTCTCCACAACTGAAAACGGCCCCGCGCCGGTGTTCCACCACCGGTGCGGGGCCTGAGACGACACCCCTGATGAGGACAGGAGGTGCGGTCCTGTGACGGATCGTATCGATCAGTCGTACAACCCCGCTGCCGAGGTGGCCACGGCCGCCGCGGTGGCGCGGGCCGCTGAGGCTGCTGCTGCGGCTGAGGCTGCCCGGCTGGCCGCTGAGGCGCTGCGTGCGCAGCTGTCGGGCGGTGCCCGATGACGCCGGAGGAGCTGGGCGCGTTGCAGGCGGAGCGCCTGTTGGCGATGGCGGCGGCGCAGCGTGAGGCGGACCGGTTGGCCGGTGAGGCGCAGGCTGAGGCGCTGCTGGCGGCGCTGGACGAGGCGCGGCGGTCGGGCGGTGCCCGATGAAGTGGCGCACGGTGAAGCGTGAGGTGCTGGTCCCGCATGAGCGGGACGGTAGGACGCACATGGTCAAGGCTCCGGTGCGGGATCGGGTGCCGGTGCTCCCTCGGGACTGGGACGCGGTTGCGTTGCGGGCCGCGATCGGGTTGGTCCTGGCCGTGACGCTGGTGACCGTGGTGTGGTCCACCGCATCGATCGGCCGTCTCCTGGGTGGCGGGGTCGGGTTCGCGGCGGCCGGCCTGTTCGACGTCGCATGGGGCACGGTGCTCCTGTTGGAGTGGATGAGCCGGTTCGACCCCGGCAAGCGCATGTTCGCCCGGGTGATGGGCTGGGTCTTGGTGGCCATCACGATGGGTGCCCTGGTGTGGGAGGGGCTCGAAGCCGGGTCGTGGGCGGTGGCTGTGGTCGGTGCCACCGTCTCCCTCATCGCCAAGGCGTTGTGGCTGGCGGTGTTCCGGTTCATCGACCGGGACCTGTCCCCGGCGGATGCGCAGTGGGTGCAGGCGGAGATCAGCGGCGCCAACGCCCAGCTGGCCGTTGCGGCGGTGCGCCGCCAGGTGGCCCGCGCCGAGGGTCGGGCCGCGATGGAGCTCCTGGCGGCTGAGGCGGAGCGGCGGGCGTTCGCTCCGGCCGGTGTGCAGGACGCGACGCCGGCGGACGGTCCGGCCGTGGCGGAGTTGGAGGCGCTGCGGGCGGAGCTGGCCGCGCTGCGGGCGGAGCGTCTGGCGATCGAGGCGGAGGCGCGGCCGGTTACGGCGGAGGAGGACGAGGACGAGCGGGAGCGGGAGGCGCTGGCCCTGTACCGGGCGGTGACGTCCGACCCCGGCGCCACGGCGGCGGACCGGGCATGGGTCGTCGATCGGGTCGAGGCGGCCGTGCGGCGGGAGCCGGACGTCCGTCCGGAACAGGCGCCGTCCCTGGTCAAGGCCGCGGCACCGGAGGCGTCCGCCCCTGGCGGTGGGCGGGGTGACCGGGTGCCGGACCAGCGGCCCGCGTCGATCGCCGCCGGTGTCCGTGAGCTGCGCGCCGCGCGGATCAGCGATCCGTCGGTGATGGCCGCCCGTCTGTCGGTCCTGATGGACCGGCCGGTCACGGTGGACGCGGTCAAGCGGGAGGTCCGCCGCGTGCGGGCCGCCGAGCGGGCCGCCGAGACGGACACCGATTCGGGGACGGGGGCGTACCTGTGAGCGCCCGGGTGCGTCCGGTGTGGGCGCTGCGGATGTTGGTGGGCCTGTGGGCCCTGATGGGGATCGTGGCGGCCGTGCTCCTGGCCGCTGGGCTCCCCGCCCCCGCCACGGCTGTGGTGGCCGTGGCGGCCGGGTGGGCGGTCGGCTGGCCGCTCGCCGTCCGCGAGGAAGCGCGCCGGACGGGGGCGCGGTGAGCGCCCCGCGGCTGCTGGCCCCCGGCCCGCACGAGTGGGTCCTCACTGCGCAGTTCCCGGACGCGGATGCGTGGG
Source organism: Streptomyces sp. NBC_01214 (assembly GCF_026340975.1). Lineage (GTDB taxonomy): Bacteria > Actinomycetota > Actinomycetes > Streptomycetales > Streptomycetaceae > Streptomyces. The sequence goes on from NZ_JAPEOS010000006.1 coordinate 5,305, forward strand.
TGGCCGGTCACGGCCGCACCGTGCTGACCGAGTCCGAGTCCGTTCTCGCCGTCTGCGCGCGGCTCCTCGTGGAGCTGGCCGGGCCGGACCTGTCCGGTGTGGACGCCAACGTTCGATTCACGATCAAGCCGATGAAGGGGGCCCGCTGATGTCCGGTCCGGAGCCGAAGCAGTACACCGCGTGGGAGATCGCCAGGCTCGCGGCCCTGGTGGCCAAGGGGGTCAAGACCGGTCCCACGGGCAAGTTGGACCGCCAGATTGAGGCCGTGAAGGCCGCCGCGTGTGAGCGGGAGCGGATCGCGGACGCGGCCCGTGCCAGGGTCGCCGCCGAGCGTGAGGCTGCCCGGTTCGAGGCGGCCGTCGAGAAGGCCGCCCGCAAGCACCGCTGACCGACCTGGGGGCGGGCGCACCGCTCGCCCCCGTTGACTCCCGGGAGGAACCCCATGAAGCAGTACTACAAGGCCGAAGTTTTCGTCCGCACCACGGCTGGTGAGCTGGTCACCATCTACGCCGACACGACCGGGCCGGTCGGCATGTCCGTCTCGGAGGTTCGGGCCGCGGCTGAGAGGAGCGCCCTCGCCCAGGTACGCGGCGGCAGGGTCGAGGGCTCGCGGGTGAGCACCGACGGCAAGCACCACCGCTGATCGCAGGATCGCCCCGGGGCCGCATGTCGGCCCCGGGGCTCACTCGTGGGAGGGAGGGACAGAGATGGACGAGTCGGGACGAGGGCGAGGGCGGCCGGTGAGCCGCCGTCCGCGCCGCCCCCGGGCGGCCGTGGCCGATGGCCTGCTGCGGCCCGTCGAGCCGGTGGCCGGTCAGCTCCCGCTGTGGCCGGACACGGCCCTGGAGATGGGGTCACAGCCGCGTCTGCCTGCGGTTTCGGGCGCTGCGCTGGTGACCGATCCGGTGACTGGTGACCGGTCACCGTGACCGATCTGGGACGCGGTCCGGGTGTGACTGGTGAGCTACCTGGCGACAACGGCCGTGTGAGCTAGGTCACTTGATGTCACACCGGAGCCGTCTGGCGGACCTGTAGCAGGAGGGGGCGATGTCGCCCGATTGAGTGATCCACGTCACAACGTGTCTGGATCGGGGGCCGGTTCGTACTTGGGAGAGGTGAGAGGACGATCCGTCTCCCCCATCCACGGGTCCGGCCCCGCAACCTGCACCAACCCCCGAAAACCGGGGGTGCATGTCAGTCACAACAGTCACGATCACAAGACCGGACCGCCCGACAGGACTCCTGCCAGAGTCACCGCCCGCCGGGCGGTCCGCCGCATGGAGAGGGGAACCCACGCGTGCAGAGCATGACCGAGACAGCGGCGCCGTACACGGCGACCGCGCCGGATCCGGCCGACACCAACCCGAGTGAGTCGGTGGGGGAGTGGCTCGGCTCCATTGGCTCCTGGCTGTGGGAGCACCGACCCACCACCAGCCAGGGGTGGACCATCCTGCTGGTTGTCGCCGCGATCGCGGTGGGCACCCTGGCCGGCATCGGGGGCCGGTCCCTCAAGGACAAGGGGCGCAAGGAGCGGCCGGGGCTCAACGGGTTCGTGGATGCGGTCGGTGAGGGGCTGGCCGTCGTCCTGGGCAGGCTGGGCCGCCTGATCGGCCGGTTCCTGGCCGGGCGTCCGCTGTGGGGTGAGCCCCGGTCCGACGCCACCTGGTGGCGCCCCGGTACACGTACCGACACAGTCGAGACTGCCGTCCCGCTCGCCCAGCTGGGCGCCATCGCGGCCCCCGCCGCGGAGTCCGCGGGTCCGTCCCCGTTTGCGCTCTGGCTGGGCAAGCGCGCGGCGGCCCTGTTCGAGCGGCTCGACGCCTACCAGGGGCGCGGCCAGCGTGCCCTGGAGTGGCTCGGCATCGCCATCATCACCGTGGGCACCTGGTTGGGTCGCCTGTGGCGCATGCTCCGCGCGATCGGGCGCAGCCTCGCGGCCGTGGGCCCCGTCCTGCGCGCCATGGGGCGCCTGATCGGCTCCTACCCCCGCTGGGCCCGAGCCGGCGTCCTGACGGCCCGTGTGGCCGCCGTGGCGCTGGTCTCCGGCTGGCTCCTCGTCCCCGAGGCACGCGGGTGGATCCTGCTCGCGTTCATCACCTCCCCGCTCCTGGTGGTGGCGGCCGCCGTCACCGGGCCGCACGGGCTCGGCTGGTGGCGCGGCTACGAGCCGACGTTCGCGGACATCCACGCTGCGGGCCTGTGGCGGGCGCTGCGGCCGGCGCTCCGGCTAGACGAGGACGCGGTGATGCAGGCATGGCTGGAGCTGCCGCACGACGAGACCGCCGACGGGGCCGCCATCACGCTGCGACTGCCCGCCAACGTGCTGATGGGCAGCGACCGTGACCGACAGGCGCTTCACGACCTCCTGCACGCCTGCCTGCCCGGCCAGTGGGTCGCCCATTGGCAGACCCGGGGCCGCGAGCGGTTCGTGCGATGGAGCATCGACGCGTCCGGCCCCGGCGCGGACGCCGAGTACGGGCCCGGCCTGTGGCTGCCCGTCCGCCGTCTCCTGGCCGTCCCCGAGTGGGAGCCCCGGCGGGACTGGTTGACCCTCTCCGAGACCCTGGAAGAGGGCGTGGGCGAGATCCGCGTGCGGATCCCCTCCGGCTGGCTGGTCGAACCTGAGGCTCTGTCCGCCGTCATCCGCACCCGCATGCCGGGGGACTGGGCCATGAACACCGAGGTCAGCCTCTCGGACATCACCGCTGTCTTCACCCGCAAGCCCAAGCCTGTCCGGCCGGAGCCGCTGCCCGAGTACGTCCGGTGGGAGCCCACTGGTGACCCGCTGCGGGTCTACATCGGGGAGACCCACGACGGGCCCGCGTACCTGCTGACTGGCAGCGCAACCCCGCACGTGGGCGTGGCCGGTGAGACCGGTACCGGCAAGTCGACTACGGCGGCCGGGACGTTGGTGGAGGCCCGGATGGCCGGGTGGCTGGTGACCATCATCGACCCCAAGCAGAACTCCCAGCCGGCCGCCCAGGGCAAGTCCGGCGTCCGCTACGCGACCGCCGTGGACGACTGCGTGCAGGAGATGGCGGAATTTTTTACCTCAATGATGGCCGCTGAGAAATACAACTCGCGCGCCATGCAGGGCAAGACGCACGCCAATCCGCCCATTCCCCGGCTTCTCATGATTGACGAACTCCCGTCCTTCCGAGAATTCATTGCGGCGTGGTGGAAATACATCAAGCAGCAGAGGGGATTCCCGCCGGTCCTGGTATGGCTCGCACTGATTCTCATGCAGGGCCGCTCATCCAATCACCGGGTATTCCTCGGTACACACCAGTTCGCCATGGACCTTTTCGGATCCACCATGGCACGTGACCAGGTTGGTACGAAAATGGTGGTGGGAGAGACGTCCGACCCGTCATGGGCAGTCGCATTCGGAGCCACCACACCGCGCGTGCACTACGACGACTCGATCCCCGGACGCGGCGTGATCAGCACCAAGCGACGCAAAGCCAAGAAGCTGAACCCGGACGGAACTCCCCAGCGGGTAGAAGAGATTCAGTTCGCGCACATCGATGAAGCACGCATGGACGCCTACCTCACCGACGCCCCCACGGCCCCGGCCTGGTTCGACAACGGCGAGATGGCCCCCTGGATCACCGATGCCGACATGGCCAAGGCCGACTCAGCCGCGGCCGTGCTTGCCTTCCTGCCCGGCGGGGAGTTCGCACCCGACCTGACACCTGACACTGACGCGGACGCCACGCGACAGGGGGCCCCCGTCCCTGGTCAGAGGCAGGGTCAGAACGTCAGCCTGACCAAGGACGACGAGCACCAGAGCGCGGCGCAGAGCGCGGCCGGCGCCCCGCTCGACCTCGGCGCGCTGGCCGCCCAACTCGCCCAGGAGGAGCCCGCCGAACTCCGCTACAGCCTCACCCAGGCATGCACGCTCGGCATCATCGACACCAAGCCCGGAGCCGCCCGCCAGAAGAAATCCGACTGGATCAAACGCGGAAAGCAGTTCCCCGAAGGAGAAGTCATCAAGGGCGTCTCCTACTACACGGTGGACGAACTCCACTCCGTCTATGGAGTTCCCGAGGACTGGAACGCCGACACGGCACAAGACGCCTAACCAGACGGGTATTTGACGGAACGTGGCCCCGGGCTCTACAGTCCGGGGCCACTCCTATTAGCCGGAGCACAGAGAGCAGGAGAGATGCAAGAGGAAGAACTCTGCGACAACTGCGGGGAAGCCTGCGGTGACGACTACTGCGGGAAATGCCCGCACTGCGGCGGAGAGCTGGATGACGACTACGTGTGGCCTAACCCGTGCATGAAATGCCGACTGGAGGAGCACAGGAATGCGGCCCGCGATCCGCTCCCCTTCGATATCTAGGGACGCCCGGCAAGCGATCGCGGACCAGATTCCGATGCATACCTATTCACTGCCCCAGATGCTGTCCGGGAGGGGGTACGCCAGAATCCGGGACTCTACACAGCTCATCACGTGATGCACGGGCCCTGATGACTACCCCCGGAGCCGCCATCGGGACCTAAGCCCGGGGGTGTCACCCAGATCTGCCAACAGCACATGTGCATCAAATTGGAGAGCGCGTGCGCGGGCCGCCCGCGCCTTACGCACGGACGGCCCTGGAAACGCGCTTTTCCACCTACACTACGCCCCTCCCACCCCCACGCAAGGCCCGCCCGCGCCTCCCTCCCCACGGGGCCGTCCTAGGGCTCCGCAAGCCGCTGACATGCCCGCAGACGCCCACAGAGCCCAGCCACCCCCTCACTGCCGCTGCCGCGGCGTAGCCGCTTGGGTCGGGAGCGCCAGCGGACGACCCGCTGAGAGGAGGACCCGCTTGCGGGTACTCCGCCTATTCGCGCTCGCGCGAATAGCTCCGCCTTTCAGAATTCCGCTCGCGGAATTCAATTCACGCGCTTGCGCGGGAATTGCCGGAGCGCAGCGGAGGCATTCTCTCTTTCGCGGCTTGCCGCGAA